>CAVUHC010000008.1:0-1982505 GCA_963741135.1 uncultured Acidobacteriota bacterium | reverse complement strand
ACGAAGTGACCATCCGCAAGCTGGTAGTCGCGGATGGCCCTTCGGGTCAGCCGTCGCGCCAGGGCGAAGGCGTCGGGAATCGAGTCCTTCAGAAGGGTTCCCAGCGTGATCGCTTCGGCGAAGTTGTACATCTCCACCCGGGCAAGCTGCGTGCGGGGCTCGATGGCAAAGCTCTTGGGCGTCTCGTCGTCATGAAACAGCGCGCGGCGATAGAAGTCCCAGCCCTTCTCGATGGCCCGAACGACCGCCGCACTCCCGACCACCCGGTTCATCTTCTGAAGATTCTTGAGCACGAAACAGGTGTGAAAATGATCGATGAACGCTTCGGCAGGACTCTCGAGCGCGTACAGCCATGAGCCGTCCTCGCGTTGGCTGTCGAGGATGAACCTCAGATTCCGGTGGGCCATGTCCCGATATTCATCGATCTGAAACCGTCGCCACGCCTCGAACAGCACGAACGCCCGGTAGGCGCTGGCGTTGATGACCTGCGTCTGATCGTTCGGAGAATAGCTCCCGGCCGACGCCTCCGCGGAAATCGTCGAGTCTCGAAGATCGTGTGCCACGAACCTCGCGATTGACGCAGCCACGTCGAGATGTTCCTGGGCTCCCGTCGCATCCGCCACTCCGAGAAACGCTTCGAAGCAGTAGGGCGTGGATGTGATGAACGGGGTGTTGCGTGTCCAGAGGCCTCGGTTGTTCTGCCAGTCGAACGGGTAGCCCCAGCAGTGGCCGCTGTAGCCTGGGATCGAGAGGTCCAGCAGGCCTCGCGCTCGATTCTCTGCGCTTGTGAGATACGTCGTTGTCACTGGTGCAGGCGTAGAGATTGAGAAACGCGAGAACCAGCTGTGCCTCGGCGGTCGCGAAGCGCTGCTTCTTGACGAAACGCCGACTGATGCCAGGGAACAGCACGTCGGCGGCCACCAGCGGGGCAACCATGAGGATGCCCAGACGCGCTTCTTGGCATAGTAGAGTCGTCGCGCCAGAAGTCCGTATCGAGTGCCCCACAGGTCGTAGGGGTCATGACTCTCGACGCCGTGTTCGTCGAGCCAACCGAGAAACGCACGTGTGGCGCGACAGAGCTCTCGTCCGTCCTGCCGTACGGCGCGACATCTTCCGGGCTATCGGATCTCAGCACTCGCAGAGACCTCAGACATCGCACGGTCGCTGAGCGCCATGCGTGGCCGGACGTCCGCACCGGAGTCGGTCCCCAGCAAGTCCAGCCATTGCGAGTAGGTGGAGAACTGGATCCCCGCGTCGCGAGCCCACGTCAGGTAGTCCGTGAGATGACTCATCGACCTGTCCGTCCAGTTCTTCGTGTGCGCGATGGCGACGATCGGCGTCGGCCGATGAGGGTCGTTGAATCGTCGCATCCAGTCCTCGGTGATGGCCACGAGGGTCTGAGCCGGCATCGTTGAAAAATCGAGCTTGGCGATCCCGAGGTCGAGCAGTTTGCGGACATTGGCCGCAACGCGATTGAGCGGTCCGCTCAGAGCGAATCGAATAGGACCCATGGCAGTTCGGGGCGAATCGGGAGTTCTCCGTGTTCCGGGCCTGAAACTCGGCAGTGAGCTGCTCGAGCCGCGCGACTCTTCCAGAAGCGATCGGCACCTCCCACAAGCCGGACGAACTGGCTTCACACACATCGCCGTCCACACGCCAGAACGGCAGGTCGGGTGCGGACCGGAAGTCGCTCCATTCGCCTTGGCCCGACCGCCTCATTCCAGGGACGACCGTCGATTCCACCCTGAAGCCCTGTCGTTGCAAGGATCGAACGACGGCTTCCGACGGCTGAATACACCAATTGCCGGCGCGAAACGCCATGCAGTTGCGGCCCGGCGTCTTGGCGAAGGCCACGTCGTCGAGCCACCCTTTTCCGGTCGAGATCAGGTTTTCGGTTTCCTCCTCTGGCAGATCGCCGATGCGCCAGCGGTCGAGGTCCAACTCCCATCTCCCGTCGTCGCATCGCTTCGCCCCGTGCCATTGCGGGTGCAGATGCAACTGCACGTCGTGCCCCGCGAGCACTGCGCCCTCGAGCTGTTCTCGTGACGTCTCGCACCGCGCCTCGTCCCATCTCCCGCTCCATGGCCATCAACTCGGCGGCCTCGGCGAAGAGCGTGACCGGTGCATCGAACTGGTCAGCGACACGGAGGAGACGAGAGGCGGGCTCGACCACGCAGTGCTTCAGGCAGCCCTGGCCGTTGCCGAAGACTTCGTAGTCGACAGTGAGGATGAGGTGAGCGTTCATCGTCACTGGCGCCGCGGTGACAGTTCCATGAGTTCGTGCGCGGCGTTCAGGATCTGCCGGAGCGCAGGTCGCTCGGCAGACGCCGGTCCCGCGCCTCGCGCACGCTTCACGGGACGCAGCTTCAACCGGACGTCTTCCGGCTTCTCGATGAGCACCAGGCGCCCTTCCCGCGCGAGGTCCCGATCGACCGCTCCGAGCTTGCCGCGAAAGATGCTGTACACGGGAACGCCAAGAGCCGCCGCCTCGCGGTTCATGGTTCCGCCTCCGCTCACGACCAGGTCAGAGAACCACACCAGGTTGAGGCCGTCCAGGGCGCGGTCGGGGACGATGATTTTCCTCTCCTCGCACCAGCGGGGCCACGTCCGACGGACGAACTCGCCTTGGGCGCTCGCGGTCCTGGGCAGGATGACCATTCGAACGCCCGCGCGTCGCGCCCAGGAAATTGACGGCCTCGACGAAGAGCCTTTCCGCTTCGGGGTTGTGGTAGTGCGCCTCGGTGGCCGGAGGACGGATCGTCACCAGGATCTCGTCGGCTGTCACGCCGAGTTGGGCCAGGATTGACGGGTCGGGGCGGAACGTCGCCGCATACACGTCCTCCTTCAGCCCGCGGTAGGTACGAAGGCCGTACCTGAAGTCCTTCGCCAACGCGGGATCGTCGATCGAATCCGGAGCGACACCGAGCGCGGGCTTCAAGAACGGGAGACGCATCGCGTGCTCGTAGTCGAAGAGCAGCATGCTCGGGATGCCGAGCAGAGACGACAGCAGCTCCAGCGGCCGGGACCCGTGCGACATCGAGATGTGCGGCCGGTCGCGCAGGACGATCGGGAGCAGTTGCGCGGCCCGCCAAAGAGTGCCGGCGACCTTCATGACCTTGTTGGCGCCGTAGTGCCGCCCGACCTTGCGGTATTCGAGGCCGTGGTAATCCGCAAGACTGCACACCTGAAAGGCGTCTCGGGCGGTCACGATCACCGAATGCCCCTCGCGCTCGAGTTCCCGGATGATCGGAAGGAAGAACGGCACGTGCGGCGTGTTGTCCAGATCGATCCAGATTCGCTTCGACGCGACAGGAACAGCGTCGGTGCTCCTGCTCCGAGCGTGCTGTCCACGGGCCAGCCTCGAGCGTGCTGAGCGGCGCGTTTCTAGGTCGTTGCGCATCGCATCAGACGGCGCTGAAGGCGCCGATCGCGTTCGCCACGCGCTGCTGCTGCTCCGGCGTCAGCCCGGGGAACATCGGCAGCGACAGGATCTCCGCCGCCGCCCGCTCGGTCACCGGCAGGCTGCCCGCTCCGTAACCCCAGTCGCGGTAGCACTTCTGCAGGTGGACGGGCAGCGGGTAGTGCAGCCCGGTCGAGACGCCCTGAGACTTCAGGTGCTCCGCGAGCGCATCCCGGTTCGCGTGTCCTGATGACATACAGATGGTAGACGGCCTTGCTGTGCTCCGGCTCGAAGGGCACCGTCACGCTCGGCGTCGATGACAGTTGCTCCGTGTATCGAGCGGCGGCGGCACGCCGCTGCGCGTTCCAGTCGTCGAGGTGCCGCAACTTCACGCGCAGGAAGGCCGCCTGGATGGCATCCAGACGACCGTTGTAGCCCTCGAGGTCGTGGTAGTACTTCTGCGCCTGCCCGTGCTCGCGCAGCATCCTGATCGTCTTCGCCACCTGCTCGTCGTCCGTCGTCACCGCTCCGCGCTTCGCCGCACGCGCCGAGGTTCTTGCCCGGATAGAAGCTGAACGCGGCGGCCTTGCCGAACGTGCCGGCGCGGCGCCAGATGCCGTCGGCCGACCGGTACTCCGCGCCGTGCGCCTGGCAGGCGTCCTCGATCACCAGCAGGTCGTAGTGCGCCGCGATCGAGAGGATCGCGTCCATGTCGGCGACCTGGCCATACAGATGCACCGGCACCATGGCCTTGATCGGCTTGCCAGTGCGCGTGCCCGAGCGGCCGGCCGGTTGCGGGGTCCTTCGCGCAACGCTCTCAAGTACGTCGTCGAGCGCAGTCCGGGCTCATGCAGTAGGTGCGCGCGTCGATGTCCACGAACTCCGTCTCCGCCCCGGCCTGACTGATCGCCTCGACCGTCGCGATGAAGGTGTGAGACACGGTGACGACCGCGTCGCCGCGACCGACTCCCGAGGCCATCAGCGCGAACCGGACGGCGTCGGTCCCGTTGGCGACGCCAACGCAGTACTTCGTGCCGCAATAGGCCGCGAACTCGCGCTCGAAGGCCTCGACCTGCGCGCCGCCGACGAACGCGGCCGCGCGGAGCGCCTGACGGAACGCCTCGACCAGCTCCTCCTCGAGCTCGCGGTGCGGGGTCACCAGATCAAGGAACGGAATAGGCTGGTCGGACATTCGATCACTCCACGGATTGAAGCAGTCGCTGGTCTAACCGAGGTGCTTGTAGAGCAGCCGCCCGGCGAGGTCCAGCGCCGCATCGGGCAGGTGTGCGAACACCCCGCGGGCGACCCGGGACATCCAGTCGCTGCGCGCCGCGTCGCGCTGCCTCGCCGGGTAGCGGTAGTAGGTCAACGTCGATCGCGTCGCGCCCAGGTGGTCCTTGAACGCGATCAGCCCGGGTTGATCGAGGTCCGAGCGGCCCAGGTCCAGCTCCACGAACCCGCGCGCCTGCGCATCCTGAATCACCCGCCAGAACAGGAACGGCATGCCGCCCAGCCGGTGATGCGCCGCGTCCGACCCGCCGTACTTGTAGAACATCGTCTTCTTGAACGACAGCGTCAGGATGCTCGCGATCGGCTGGCCGTCCTTGCTCGCCACGTGGATCGCCACCCGGTCGCCCAGGCACGCCACCAGGTTGCGAAACCAGGCGAGCGGCTGCGGCGGCAATCCGTGCCGGCGCCGCGTCATCCGCAGCAGTCGGTAGAAGCTGGCGAGCAACCGATCCGACGTCCCCGCCTCGTAAGTGAGGCCCTCGCGCTCCGCCCGGCGAACGGCCCGCTGCGTGCTGGAGGGATGGAACCGCCGAAAGATCTCCGTGGCCTCGGGCCGCAGATCGAGACGGTGCAAGCAGTACTCGCCGCCCGGTTCCAGCCCGCAGGCGTGAGCAGCAACCTCGAATGGCTGCCCGACGACGGCTCGAGGGCGCAACTCCAGCGAGCGCCAGCCGGCCGTCCGCGCCTCGCCGGCCAGGAGCGCGAGCATCTCGGACAGGTCGTCCGACCCGTCGACGAGCGGGTCGCAATGATCCGAGAACGGCAGCGACACCAGCCGGCGCGACGTCCAACCCTTCACACGGCACACCACGACCCCGTTCTCCAGCGTCGGGCCTGGCGATGTGGTCACCACGA
The DNA here is from genome assembly GCA_963741135.1 of uncultured Acidobacteriota bacterium. Classification (GTDB taxonomy): domain Bacteria; phylum Acidobacteriota; class Vicinamibacteria; order Vicinamibacterales; family UBA2999; genus Gp6-AA40. The sequence goes on along the minus strand of CAVUHC010000008.1, from coordinate 1,976,960 downwards.
ATGGCTCGTACCCGTAGGTCTGCCGCAGCGCGCTGAGCCAGCCGGGCGAGTGAAAGACCGACGCCGCGGGATGCCGGTCCAGCAGCTCGGACCAGCGCGGATCCCCGACGGGGTCTTCCACGATCCGTACGGACATGATTTCTCAGCGGGCGCCGCGAGCCTTTCGACCAGCGCCAGTGCCGTCAAGCGTGTACACCAGGCGATCGTCTTCAAGTGTGGCGTACGCCACTCGGGCGCGATGGCTGTCCGGGCCTTCGATCCGCCATCCATCACCGGACGGAACCAGCGTCATGTCGCTGCCGGTTTCGCCACCACCGGTTGATCTCGCCCGGAAGCGCGATCCATAGCCCGTCTCGCTCGCGAAGATCGGCCAGATGGCGAAGCAGGTCGACGTACACCTCGCGCTCGCGCCGGCCGACCAGGTAGTCCGGATGTGTGATGATGCTGACCAACCCATGGTGCTCGCTGATCAGGCGGATCTGTTCTTTCCAAAGAGTCGTCGAATAGTCGTTCAGGATGTGAAACAGCGTGTAGTCCTGAACCGTCGTCAACGGGAGCTCCAGGATGTCGCCGACGAAATACGGCATCACCGTGCAACATCCGCCGCGCTGCGGTTCGAGGTGCGCCGCATTTGGCACGGACATGTCATACGAGAACTCGAAGGCCTCGAACCAATCCTGCTCGCGGTACATCGCTCCGGAGCGGAAACCGTCGCATCCGAATTCACGCGCGTACTCGTTGATCCGCCTGGCCCGGCGCAGGAACGCTTCCTTGTCGGCAAACAGCTGTCCGTCGTGGTTGAGGTCGTGCAGGTTGACTTCGAATCCCCGCTGACGCAGCCGCGCGGCCGTGCGACGCCACACCTCTTCGCGGCCTTCGGGAATGAGCTGAAACGCCGACTTGATGGAGTGCGAATCGTCGATGTCCATCAGCTCGTCGCAGAAGTCGATGCCGGCCTGGCCCTCGATATCGTGGGTCATCATCGCGCAGGCCGACGCCTCGTCCGGCCAGAACCAGATAAATGGAATGCGGGATGAGCCGCCCTGCGCCTTCAGCGCGAGCGTCATCGCGCTCTCCATCAACGTGTCGACGGTCGTGTCGACCGGCCACCGGGGAAACGGAATCTTGTCCCAGCCGCTCAGGCGAACCTTCTGCAGGTGCTTGCGTACTCCGACTCCCATGAACGGCCGAAGCAGGTAGTAGAGACGCTGTGCGGCTGCTCCGGCTGTGGTCTTCTGCAGGAGGGTATGGCCATTCTGCCGATATCGTTCCTCCCGCATGTTCGTCGCAACTTCCGAGAGATCGAATGGCAGACAGGGCCGTCCTTCGGTCACTCTCACGGCGTCAGAGACATCCGTGAGCGGATCGGTGGCATATGCTGCTGGCCGCCCACCGACGACGCGCCCGAACGCGACAGCGTCTCCGAACCTGAAATACCCGGCTCGAGGATCGAGATCAGGCCGTGTCCCGATCAAGGCCAGGTCGGAGGGACAGCGATAGTGGTCGTGGAATGCGCTCATCGACGATCGAGAGAAACGGACGCGCGATCCATCGAAGACTGGCTCAGAGATGAGCAGTGTTGGATTCGAAGCGGACTACGGATCTGAGTGGGTCACGTGGTCGGGTCGCGCCGAAGTTGCGCGACCACTGACGATTTCGTTGCTCTAGTGAGCGCCTTTGCCGGAAAGCACGGCCCGTGGGGTGGCGAGGAGTATTTTCAGGTCGAGCCACAGCGAGCAGCTCTTTGCGTATTGAATATCCAGCCGGACCATCTCCTCGAAGGTCGTGCTGCTCCGGCCGTTCACCTGCCAGAGACCTGTTATTCCAGGTTTGACATCCAGCACGCGGCGCCGGTGCCAGCGTTTGTAGCGCGCCACCTCGTAGGGAAGCGGGGGCCTTGGACCAACCAGCGACATCTCTCCCCGAAGCACGTTCCAGAATTGAGGAAACTCGTCCAGACTCGATCTGCGGAGGAAATGTCCGAGAGGCGTCACGCGCGGGTCATCCACGAGCTTGAACACCACGTTCTTGCCGGACCCAGATGCGTCGCTGGACTGGATGAAATTCTCGACGTACTGCTGATGAACCTTCGGGTCGGCGTCCGCGTGCATGGTTCGGAACTTGAGCATCATGAACCGTCGGCCGGCCTTTCCGACGCGCTCCTGTCGAAAGAACACGGGCCCTTTGGACGTGAGTTTCACAAGGGCTGAAACACACAAAGAAGACGGGCGAGAAGGCGATGAGAAACGCGATGCTGCCGGCGATATCCAACGCTCGTTTCGCGGTATCCCGGGCGACCTCCCGAGGCTTCCGGCGGTGATTATCGGGATCGAAAGTAGCACGCGGGATGGAGTCGCCTTTGGGGGAGTAGACCTCCAAGCGAATCGAGCAACAGTCCGCCTGGTCTGGCGTCACACAGCGCATCAGCTCGCGCCGAACCGCGCGGGCGAAGGTCGTTGCGGCTTCTTCCGGGTCACGGCCGGCGAGCGATCGAATAAGACCGAGGACCGAACCGTGTTGGAACCAGCCGATCACGTCAGCGTCAAGCTCCGGCTGTGACACAGCCTCGACGAGGTGTGCCCCAGCCGCCCGATTGCTGCGCGGCGCGGCTGGTGACCGAGATGAGGACCAGAGCGAACGCTTCCTCGAATCGGTCCGCCCGCTTGCGCTCTCGCACCAGCGCGTCCCGGAACAGTTCCTCGCTGATCGGATGGATGCCACTCGAGCGCGTCGCGCCCGTTCAGAAGCTCCCGGTTCGAACTACCTTTGCGTGTTTGGGCGACACTCGCGGTATTGCGAGTGTCGCAGCGGGCAAACGCGAGCCTTGAGGGGAAAGCGAGCCGTGAGGAAGGAGGGTCACTGGAGAATCAGCTTGCGAGTCGGGCCGCCCAGTCGGACGACGCGCACGCGCAAATTCCGTGATAGATCGGTAGAAAGCCGGGTCCTCAGCGAGAGGAGACACACGCTTCGTGATGACATTCGGCAGTTCGCCGGATGCCCTGACGCCTTGTGCGAGGACGGCAGCAGCCACGTATCCTTCCCGGTACCAACCCACGAAGTCCACCTCGCGGACCGATGCGGCCAATGCGCTGAAAAGCGCGCTCGCGGCGGCATCGGTGAGTTTCACGCTTGTGCCGAGACTCTCTTGGACGGCGACCAGGATCAACAGAACAGAGCGCGCTGAACGTCCCGCACGCCGCCGGTCGACAGCGAGGAAATGCCGGAACGCGGCTTCGTTATAAGCCGGACCGACGTGCCCACCACGAAAGCCGGAATAGGCCGGAATCGAGTCGAGCGGCATGGAGCTGCCTTTGAGCGCGAGTGTGCGGAGCGATCGGGCCCAGCGACGTCCGCGACGCGGCCGCCGTTGCAATACTGTTACCCGTGGATGGGCTAATTCGAGGCGCAGCATGCTGTTCGCGAAGCTCAATCTCTATTAATAGTTAGTGGCAACGCTCCGCAGATCGTGTTGGCGGCTCATGGAAAAGAAAGTGTGTCAGATGGCGTCCGGCGGCGCCAAAAGTCGGCGCCCATGAAGATTTCGTGCAGGCAAATAAAGATTTCGTGCAGGTGGGTTCGAGCCCTCGCGGCCTTGGCTTTTCGTCAAGAGGGCAAGCTACCGCCCCTTCGCTTACAGAAAGAATCAAAGAAATAGAGCAAAGCGCACCCTCACTGGTCGACAAGGTCGTCCAGATGCGCACGTGCACTGGTTTTCGGGACGGCCGCGGACGGTGCAAGCGTCATTCCGTAACTGAACTGTCGCTGGAGATCTGAAAGTACAGGAACGAACCTTGGTGGGCTGCTTCCTTGCATCCGACCGCGAATCCGCAAGCGAGTTCTCTCCATTGCATTGACATGAAAACCGGCAAGATATCGGTGTTCCTGGTCGGGGGTGCGCGGCCGAATTTCATGAAGGTCGCGCCGCTCTATCACGCGTTCAGAAAATCGGGGTCCTCTTCGACGTAACGCTCGTCCACACGGGACAGCACTACGACGATCGCCTGGCCGGAAGTTTTTTCCGCGATCTCTGTCTTCCAGAGCCGGATATCGCGCTGAACGTAGGCTCCGCGAGTCACGGGGCGCAGACCGCCCGAATCCTCGAACGTTTCGAACAGGAGCTATACCGACTCGAGCCGGACCTCGTCGTCGTCGTGGGTGATGTCAACTCGACGATCGCGTGTGCCCTTGCAACCGTCAAGAGTGTTTACCCAGACGGCCGTCGTCCTAAGGTCGCACACGTGGAAGCGGGCCTCCGCAGCTTCGACAGGACCATGCCCGAGGAAATCAATCGCATTCTCTGCGACGCCATTTCCGACCTTCTGTTTGTCACCGAAGAATCAGGTGTCAGACACCTCCACGCCGAAGGCGTCGACGCGTCGCGTGTGTTTCTTGTGGGCAACGTGATGATCGATACGCTGCGGCAGCAGTCCGCGGCGGCGGGCGCACTCGCTGTATGGTTGCGGTTTGGCGTGCCCGAGCTCGGCTACGCGGTGGCCACGCTGCACCGTCCGTCGAATGTTGACGATGACGCGACGCTGGGAGCGCTGATGCAGAGTCTCGCCGAGACGTGCGAGCTGCTGCCGGTGATCTTTCCGGTTCATCCACGCACGCGCGTGCGCCTGGACAAGCTCGCCGTCCACGTCCCGGAGCGGCTGCACCTCTGCGATCCACTGCCGTACCTGGAGTTCCTCAGTCTCACAATGAAGGCACGGCTCGTGTTAACCGATTCCGGAGGGATTCAGGAAGAGACGACGTGCCTCGGAGTGCCCTGTTTGACGCTCCGCGAGAACACGGAGCGGCCCATCACGGTTACGCAGGGGACGAACCGGGTTATCGGGACACGGCCGCAAGCGATCCGCGAGGAAGTTCGCCGAGCACTCCTCCGGCCGATGCCCGCAGCTGTCAGCCCTCCCCTGTGGGACGGCGCCGCGGCCACTCGCATCGTGGCAATCGTCGAACAGGTGTTCGCGCCTCAGGCGATGGTCGGCTAGCCGGCGGAATCGTGCATTTCCGCCGGGACGTGGGAATTTTGGCTCCGCCCAGCGAGACTTCTTCGGACGCGCCTCAGGGCTTCAGGTCGGCGCCAAGGGCCACCCGTGTCACATGCGAGAGAAGCCTTTGGCGAGATAGACGTCGCAAAGCGTTTGATCCCAAGCACTCACGCTGCCTGCTAGCCCTGGATGCCATCTCTGGCGACCTCCTTGCACCGCCGCGGCTCGTACTCTCCAAGAGATTTCCGAACTTTCTAGGGATTTCGGCGGCAATCATGAAACACCTGATGGCCCGTACTGGGTCTGTCTTGCTTATTTGTGACTGCGCTGACCGCGCCGGCGGCGGGCCAGCAGGGTGCCAGACCCCAGCAACCCGCCAATGGAGGCGTCGTGGCGACAGCCGGTGCCGCCGTGCTGCCGCCCGGCTACGTGATCGGCACGGACGACATCCTGAGCGTCGTGTTCTGGCGCGACAAGGATTTGTCCGCGGATGTTGTCGTTCGACCCGACGGAAAGATTTCCCTCCCGATGTTGAACGACATTCAGGCGGCGGGATTTACTCCTGAGCAATTGAGCGGTGTGGTGAAGGGAACTGCCCGGAAGTACATCGTAGACGCCGATGCGACGGTGATCGTCAAGGAGGTCCGGAGTCGCAAGGTGTTTGTGATCGGCGAGGTCGGCGAAGCCAGGACCGGTGCTGCTCACGAGCGAGATGAATGTGCTGCAGCTCATCGCGGAGGCTGGCGGGTTCCTGGAGCACGCCAACAAGAGCAACGTGGTCATCGTTCGGACCGAGAACGGCCGCGAGCAACGCCTCAAGTTCAACTACAAGGATGTCGTCAAAGGGAAGAAGGTCGAACAAAACATCATGCTGCAGCCGGGCGACACCATCCTGGTGCGTTAGATTGAACCTCAGCTCGCATCTGCTGCTCGTCGCTACAATCGTGGCCATCGTGGTTGGGGGGGCAAAGCCTGCCCAAGCGCAGGGAACTGGTTCGCACCGTGGGCTGTTCGGCGCCAGCACGTCGAGCTCAAGCGCACCTCAGGGGCTGGATTTCACCTTTTCTCTGATTGAAGCGCACGACAGCGACGTGCCCGCTGAACTTGGCTCGAGACTCAATCGGACGAGTCCGCAGCTGGGTGGATATTTCACGATGTTGATTGCGGCGGCGGACTACGCCAGGCAGCGTCCTCGCGTGGCACTTTGGCGCGACCGTGGGATCTGCGCTTCGGTACTACTCGCGCGTCGACGAAATCAAGCGCGCGTCAGTCACAACGCCGGCCTCGGCCTCTCAGCCCGGTTACCCGGACAGACCACGGTCTTTGTCAATCAGACGGCGGCCTACTCGCCATCGTACTTCTACCACCTGTTCCCAGCCGTGACGGCACCAAGCCCTGGCGATGCCATAGCCATGGCACCTGACTACGATGTCGATCGATTCGAGTCGTATGCCTACGGCACGACGTTGACGGCTACGCGCGGTTCCAGCCGCGGGAGCAGCGTGACCGCAACCGGTGACTTCAACCGCACCGACTGGCGGCAGAACGTGGCACGGCCTGATCTCGCCATCTATGGGGTTGGGGCTGAGTTCGCGCACGGTCGTGGCGCGCACCGGCGGGATCTCCGGCGGCTACCGCTATCGCACGGGCGAATTCGGTCACGGTGGTGGCCCAACAACGGAGCATGGACTCCGACCTCGGCCTCAACTTCACGCCGGCAATTTCGATCACACGTCGCGCGATGTTCCGTTTCAACGTAGCCTCTTCGACGCTCGACATACTCCAGTCCGCAGACTTCGCAGTGCGTCGCAGGGCGACGGTATCGACTGCTGGGTGATCTCGAGGGCAGCTACGTATTTCGACGGACCTGGCAGGCACGGGCGAAGTACGGCCGAGAGCTCGACGTATGTCGCGGCGCTCGGCGAACCTGTTTTCACCGACGGGGCGTCGGTGGGCGTCGAGGGATTCATCACCTATCGCCTCAACCTGTCAGCGTCGGCCGGCTATTCGAACGGTAAGTCGGCTCTTCGCCGCGATGCTCGGAACTTTGATACCTACACAGGCGACGTCAGACTCCGTTATGCGTGGACACGAGGCCTCGGCGTGTTCGCGGAGTATCTGTACTACTTCTACGATTTTCGGAGAAGCCCGCAGATCGCGCCGGGGTTCCCGCGCATGCTGGAGCGGAACGGCGTGCGCGTCGGTCTCGTGCTGTGGGTTCCAGCGTTGGGAAGGTAATGGGAAGGATAGAAGGTGCCGACGTGGTGAAGGAAGAAGGTATCCGCCTGGGGAAATCGTTCGGATTGTCGTGCGCCGGAGGTGGCTGATTCTTGTGCCATTCGCAGTAGGTCTCGCTATGGCACCGACTATCGCGCGTGTCGGTGCCAGAGCGCTACCGGTCCGAGACGCTGATCCTGGTGGTGCCGCAGCGGGTTCCCGACAGCTATGTGAAATCGACGATCACTCAGACGGTGGAGGATCGGCTTCCGTCGATCAGCGATCAGATTCTCAGTCGCTCGCGGCTGGAGAACATTATCGCGGACCTGAACCTCTACACGGAAGAGCGGACGACGCCAGGTCATGGAAGATGTCGTCCAACGCATGCGCGACGACATCACCGTGAGCCTCGACGCCAGGAGTCTGAATTCATTTCGCGTCAGCTTCGTCAGCGATGACCCTGAAACGGCACGCAAGGTCACCGAGCGTCTGGCCTCGCTGTACATCGAGCAGAATCTGCGCGATCGGGAAAGCCAGGCCGACAGCACCAATCAGTTTCTGGAGACACAGCTCCAGGACGCGAAGCAGCGCCTCGTTGAGCACGAGAAAAAGCTCGAGGAGTATCGGCGACGCTACGCAGGACAGCTCCCGATCGCAGCTCCAGGGAAATCTCCAGGCCATTCAAAACGCACAACTGCAGTTGCAGTCGATCAACGAATCAATGAACCGCGCCCACGAGCGGCGACTGTTGATTGAACGACAGATGGCCGATGCGCAGGCGCCTTCCGCGTCACTCGCACCAGCGGTCAGCCTCGACAGCGCCGCCGAACGCGTCTCAACCCATCAGCACCGCACAGCAGCTCGAAATCGCGCAGGCTCGTCTCGAGCTGGCACAAGCTGCGCTTTACGCTCGGACCATCCGGAAGTCCTGAGCCTTCAGCGCACGGTCGCAGATCTGCAGACGCGACTCGAGACAAGAAGCCCCAGTCAGCGATGCCGTCGCCACCGTGGAACCAACGATCTCACCCCTGGAGGTGGCGCAAAAGAAGAGACTTGGCGATCTCCAGGCGGAACTGGAGGTCATCGATCACCAGTTGACCGCCAACGAGGCTGAGGCTGCGCGCCTGAAGCAGACGATTGCAAGCTATCAGGCAAAGATCGACGTGGTTCCGACGCGGGAATCAGAGCTCGTCGAGCTGACGCGGGACTACAGCACGCTTCAGACGGGCTATACGAAGTCTGCTGACGAAGCGCGAGGACTCACAAATCGCCGCCAATCTCGAGCGGCGGCAGATTGGTGAGCAGTTTCAGGTCCTGGATCCGGCGTCGCTTCCGGAAAGGCCTTACAACGAGGGTCGGCGACTGGCGACCATGTCTGTGGGTGCCGTTGGAGGGCTCGTGTTTGGCCTTTTGCTGATCGGCTTTCTGGAGTACCGCGATACGAGCTTCAGACGTGAAGAGGATGTGGTGCGTGTCCTGACGGTGCCGGTGCTCGCGCTCATTCCAGTCATGGCGTCTGACCGGGAGCGGCAGGCGCAGCGTCGCCGCGCGTGGGTAGTGGATTTCGCCGGCATTGCCGTGCTGGTTGGAACTGCCGCAGTCCTGGCGCTCTGGCGCATGCAGTGGTAGGCGGGCATTAACCATGTATCAGTCCTTCTACGGTCTTCGCGAGCTGCCGTTCGAGCTCACTCCGAACTCGGAGTTCCTGTTCCTGCCACCGCGGCACCTCGAGGCGTTCAGCAACCTCGAGTACGGCCTGTCCTCGGCCAAGTCGCTCACCCTGCTCCTTGGTGAAGCCGGCACGGGAAAGACAACCCTCCTGCGCGCGGCGCTGGAATCCGAACGCTGCCGCAACGTCCGGTGCGTCTACCTGAATAACCCTACGCTCACCATGGACGATTTCGTCAGGACGCTCGCCGCTGGTTTCGAGCTCGGTCCGGCGGTGGGTGAATCCAAGGCGTTCTTCATCGAATCCCTCGTGCGCATGCTGCGCGAGCGCCGGTCGCGTGGAGAAATCACCGCGCTGATTGTGGACGAAGCACAGAGCCTGAGTAACGCCCTGCTCGAGGAAATCCGGCTGCTCACCAACATCGAATCGACCTTGGAGAAATTGCTGCCGCTGGTGCTTGCGGGGCAGCCGGAGCTCGGCAATCGCCTGGAGGATCCGGCTTTGCGGCAGCTGAAGCAGCGCGTGACGCTGCGCTGCGAGCTCGCACCCTTCGAGCTCAATCACACCGCAGCCTACATAACCAGCCGTATCACGACCGCGGGTGGAACAGCGCCGTGGCTGTTCACGTTGGAGGCCGTCAAGACCATTCACGAGTACTCTGGTGGAATCCTGCGGACGATCAACGTCATTTGCGACAACGCGCTGCTGACTGGCATGGCGCTGGGCCGGCAGCCAGTGGACCAGGCCATCGTGCGCGAGGTGTGCAACGATTTGCGCTTGCGACCGGCAAAGGTCGGCGTTTCGCTCGCGGCGAAGCAACTAACGGGAACGGGGCAAATAAGAACGGGGGGAGTGGCGCCGATTCCGTTGCGCCGCCAGCGGATGAGGTCATCGCCCGTCCGGAGGCCCCATCGCGGTTTTTGAGGTTGTTCGCCTCGGGGCGACCCTAATCCATGCGCAAGACGGCCGAGGCGGTAACTGAATGAGCCACATTTACGAGGCGTTGAGACGCGTATCGGGAGAGTCAAACGGCGGTAACCGCGGAACCAGATGGTCCGAGGACACGCCGCGCCCACCCGATCGCTTCGCCCTCGAGCACTACTCAAGCGAAAGCCGGCTGTCCTCCGATCGACCCAAGCGATCCGATCGTGTAGCCGAGCATGAAGACAGGGCCAGCGTCGCTGTAGCCGAGCAACCCAGCGTCGCTCCGTTGCAGACAGAGCAGCAGTGACGCTTGCGCCTGCAGACGTGGACGTCGAAGGCAAACTGGTGGCGGGGGCCGGTCCGACTCACGTCTCGGTCGAACAGTACCGGCGGCTCGCGGCGGTCCTGCACGACGCTCAGATCGAGAGTGGTCTCAAAACGCTGATGGTGACCAGCGCGCTGCCCGGGGAAGGAAAGACGCTGACGGTCGTCAACCTGGCGCTCACGCTCAGCGAGGCCTATGGGCGCCGGGTGCTGGTGATCGATGCAGACCTGCGGTGGCCTTCAGTGCACCAGTTTCTTGGCGTGTCTAACGAGAGAGGGCTCAGCGAAGCGCTAGGCTACCGAAGGGGGAGAGCTCCCACTGATTGAGGTCTCGCCGCGACTGACTGTGCTGACTTCCGGTCGCCCGGGGGCAAATCCACTTGCCGGATTGACCTCCGACCGGATGCGGACACTGCTCGACGAATGTGCCGCGCGATTCGACTGGGTGCTGCTCGACACGGCGCCGGTGGGTTTCCTGCCCGACGCCCAGCTTCTCTCGCGCCTGACACGGGCAGTCGTCTTCGTCATTGGTGCCGGGTCCACGCCTTCTGCAGTGGTCGAGAGGGCGTTCGCGGAGCTCGACCCGGAGAGCATCATTGGCACGGTGCTGAACCGTGTCGAAGTGGACACGATTCCGGCGATCACCTACTACAATCAGACGGCAGGCTCGACGCGCTATCGAAAATAAAGCGGTCTCCAGGCACCGACCTGCCACTGGCTGCGGAGTCGCTGCCGGCGCTCATCGCCAGTGAAGCGCCGCCGGCACGTCAGTGATCGCGCAAGAGCCGGGTCCGCAGACCGGTCTCCATCTAACAGAATCGTATTCCTCGGAACAAATGCGTCATCACCTCGTCGTGCTCGCGTCGTTGCGCGCACGAGCTCGTCCTCGCTAACTCATACGTGCGCTGAGGCTTCGCGGCGAGCGGCGACGCTGGTACCGCCGTTGCCTGTGTTAAGCTCGCCGCCGCTCTGTCCTCGCAGCGTGCCGCGTCTCTAATAACAACCAAGAGTGTCCATGCCTCTGTGCCATTCGTCTCGTAGGAGCGGTGTGCGGGCTGCGCGCGCCGCGCGTTGTCTCTGCGCTCTCGTACTCTTCAGCATCGCATCGACTGGATTCGTGTCTGCCGGCACGCTGCCCATAGGCTGGGGCGTGTTTGACGTTGGGTCACCGGCTGGCTCCGGCTCCGGCCCCGCGCTCCGGCTCCGCAAGCACCTTGTCCTGCTCGCCCACACCAGCCTGTCTGGGATTCTCGATCACCGGCGTCGGGGCGGATGTCTGGGGAACGCGCGACCAGTTCACATTTGTCTATAGGCAGCTCACGGGTGACGGTACGATCATCGGTCGGGTGGCACCCTTGGAGAACACTCCATTGATGAAGGCGGGCGTGATGATCCGCTCGTCACTCGGCCCTGACTCCGCCCATGCGTTCGCCCTTGTGTCTCCGCAGACGGGCATCGCGTTCCAGCGCCGCACGAACAACGGTGGCACTACCGACAGCACCGCCGGCATCTATAGTGCCGCTCCGGTCTGGCTTCGGCTCGATCGCCTTGCGTCGACACTGACCGCGTATCAATCTTCTGATGGTGTGACGTGGACGAAGATCGGAAGCCAATCGATCTCGCTCCCGCTGACGGCCTATGTCGGCTTTGCAGTGGCGAGCCACGATCAGGTTCTGACGGCAAAGGCCGCCGTCACCGACGTCGCGGTGGTCGAGGCGCCACTCCCCGCGGGCTGGGCATCGTCGGTCATTGGCGCGCCACCTGTTTCCGGATACGCAGTTGTCTCAGGTTCCTCTCTTGCCGTAGCTGGAGCGGGTGCTGACATCTATGGCGTCTCCGACCAGTTCCGCTACGCATATACGCGCGTCAGCGGCGATGTGGACGTGAGCGCGCGCGTGGCCAGCGTGCAATACGTCGACGCGTGGTCGAAGGCCGGCGTGATGATCCGCACATCGCTGAATGCCGACGCAGCCCACGCCCTCATGCTGGTGTCAGCAGGGAACGGGCTGGCCTTCCAACGACGCCCTGCCAGCGGTTACCAGACCCTCGATACCGGAGGGACCGGCACTGCACCGGCCTGGGTGAAGCTGGAGCGGCGAGGGTCGGTGGTCACCGCCTTCAGGTCTGCAGATGGAGTGACGTGGAGTCTGGTCGGCAGCCAGACACTCGATCTGCCCGCATCGTTCTACGTAGGCCTCGCCGTCACGAGTCACGTCCCCTCCGTTGCCGCGACAGCAATGTTCGACAACGTCGTGGTTCGACCGGTAGTCCCAGTGCCCAATATGCCACCCGTCGTTGCGCTAGTGTCGCCTGCAGACGGCGCGACCGTGAACGCGTCGACCCAGGTTGACATTGTCGCAAGCGCGTCAGACGCGGATGGAACGATCACATACGTCGATCTGTACGTAGACGGCGTGAAAGTCGCCTCCGACACCACGTCGCCTTACACCTTCACGTGGCAGAGTGCTGCCACGGGGACACACACAGTCAAAGCCATTGCGTACGACGATGACGGTGCGAGTGCGACATCTCGCACAGCGAACTATCACCGTGACGTCGCCCCCTCCGGCGCCTGTGCGATACGCGGTGTTCGAGCCATCGCCCGACCATGCAACTGTGCAGACCTACGTGCTCGAGATATACAACGCTGGTGCGGTGCAGCTCCTGACCACCCACAGTCTCGGCAAGCCGGCGGTGGTCTCAGGAGAGTGCAAGGTGGACATCGCCACGGTATTGGCGCAGCTGCCGGCGGGGTCGTATGTCGCTGTGGTGAAGGCGGTCAACGAGTTCGGCAGCGGGTCGACCCCGCCATTCGCGTTCCAGAAGTAGGGAGGTTCGGCGTGCATCTTCGCCGGAACGTCTGAATTTTGGATCCCCACAGGAAGACTCTTTTCAGCACTCTAAGGATTTAGGCTCACCCAGGCACCCACACTCCCTGCTGCCCGAGGATGCACGCTCTGGCGACCTCCTTGCACCGCCGCGGCTCGTACCCCTCCAATCGTGTTGATCCGAAGAAAGTATCCGCCTGCGGAAATCATTCGCATTGTCGTGCGCCGACGATGGCTGATTCTCGTGCCGTTGGCGGTGGGTCTTGCTATGGCGCCCACAATCGCGCGCGCGGTGCCGGAGCGCTACCGGTCCGAGACGCTGATTCGGCTGGTACCCCAGAGAGTTCCCGACGGCGATGTGAAATCGACGATCCCTCAGACCGTGAGCGATCGGCTTCCGTCGATCAGCGATCGGATTCTCAGTCGTTCCCGACTGGAGAAAATTATCGCGGACCTGAATCTCTATTCTGAAGAGCGCACGCGCGAGCTCATGGAAGATGTCGTCCAACGCGTGCGCGCCGACATCACGGTAAGACTCGACACCAGGAGTCCGAACTCATTTCGCGTCAGCTTCGTCAGCGATCACCCGGAAACCGCCCGCAAAGTCACCGAGCGTTTGGCCTCCCTGTACATCGAGCAGAATCTGCGCGATGTGAAAAGCCAGGCCGACAGCACCAACCAGTTTCTGGAAACACAACTCCAGGACGCGAAGCAACAGCTGATTGAGCACGAGAAAAAGCTCGATGAGTATCTGCAGCGCTTCGCAGGGCAGGTTCCCTCGCAGCTTCGGCAGAACCTCCAGGCCATTCAAGTCGCACAAATGCAGTTGCTGTCGATCAACGAGGCAATGAACCGCGCTCGTGAGCAGCGGTCGTCGATCGAACGCCAGGTGCTGGCCGATGCTCATGCACCCTCGACGTCACCGACACAATCGGCCGGCCTCGCCAGCGCGCCGGCGGCTGCTCAACCCTTGACCACCACACAGCAACTCGGAATTGCGAGAGCGCGTCTCCGCCTCTCAATGCTGCGCTTTCCGCCGAGCCATCCGGAGGTCCTGAGCCTGCAGCGCACGGTCGCGGATCTACAGACACGACTCGAACAAGAAGCGCGGATCGCGAGTGCTGTTTCGGGATTCGAACGGACGTCGGCGCTCGCGGAGAAGGAGCAGGAGAAGAGATTGAGCGATCTTCTGGGGAAAGTGGAGGAGATCGACCATCAACTCAGCGCCAATGGCGCTGAAGCCGCTCGCCTGAAGCGGGCGATTGCAGGCTATCAGGCTCAGGTCGATCTGATTCCGATGCGGGAATCGGAGCTTCTGGAGCTCATGCGCGACTACAGCACGCTGCAGGCGGCTTACACGAGCCTGCTGACGAAGCGCGAGGATTCACAGACCGCCGCCAATCTCGAGCGCCCGCAGATGGGCGAGCAATTTGAGGTCGTGGCTCCGGCGTCGCGTCCGGAAAGACCTGACAACGAAGGCCGACGACTCGCGACCATTTCCGCGGGTGCCGTTGGAGGGCTCGTGTTCGGTCTTTTCCTGATTGGCTTCCTCGAGGCCCGCGATACGACCTTCAGACGCGAAGAGGATGTGCTGCGTATCCTGACCGTGCCGGTCCTCGCGCTCATCCCGGTCATGCCGTCTAAAAGGGAACGGCAGGTGCAGCGTCGCCGCGCATGGGCGGTGGATTTCGCCGGCATTGCCCTGCTCGTTGGATCTGCCGCGGTTCTAGCGCTCTGGCGCATGCAGTGGTAAGCCTTTAGCCCGGAGCCCACTTGGGTTGTGATTTTCAGCGGGACTGTTGCTTCGACCGCGCGCGTGTGGCTGGGCCGGGCCCGCTGAAAATCACCAACCCAAGTGGCTCCGGGCCTAGCACTAGCAAATCCCAAGTTCCAAATCGCAAGTTCCAAACCAAGACCACGAAGACGCGAAAGGCAGGGCGCTCAAGGAACGCGCTTGCCTTTCGGGGCTTGTCCCGAGAGTAAAAGTGTCTTGATCAATTCACCCTCGCCACACACGGTCATACCTGAAAAGCGCTTGTACCATTCACCCTCGGGCACATCGGGTTCCGTGTCGAGCCATGTCGCGAGCAACTCAAGCTGCGTCGCAGGGATCTTCCGGCTCTGAATGCGTTCGAGCAGATGCTGAAACAGCGCGGGCGGAAGATTCTGTCGGCGGACTTTCGGCACGGCCGCTTAGATGCCGTAGAAGCCGCGCGTCAACCGCTCCTTAATGCGGGCGGCCTCGATCGGATCGGGCGCTGCCGCGAGCTCTTTCGCCAGCAGTCCCAGCTCCTCCGGACTGAGGCGGTTGCCTTTCCCTTCGAGCGCACTCAACTCCGCCGTCTCGAGCGCAACTTCCTCGCCCGTCGGCTTACGCGCGATCACCCGGCCACCGGTCAACGCTTGCCGAACGAACCAGTGGTACACGGCCAGCGCGTTCTTGATCACGTCGGTGCGCTTCGAATGCGTCAATTCGGCCATCTGGTCAACCAAGGCCAGTTCGGTCGCGCTCAGGACGGGTTGCACTCTTGCCATACTCTCCTCACACTCACTTAGCACTCACATTATACTCCAATATACTCACATCCGTCCCAGGAGCTGCGAGCCGGCGTCGCTCCGATAAGAGCCTTGCCGCATAGAGGATCGCCTAAACGAGCTTGGAATTGGCATCGGGCGCTTCGTCCCTATCCGAGAAACCCGGCAAGTGGTGAGCGAGCAGACGATTGTCATCGTCAAGAACCTGCCGGTGTCCCAATGCGACGCGTGCAGCGAATACCTGATCGCAGATCCGGTGTTCGCCAGAGTCGAGGAACTGCTCGGTGGCGTCAACAGGTCAGTCGAGCTGGAGATCATCCAGTTTGCCGCCTAGAATCCAAGCGGTCGAGATGACCCGGAAGATTCGCGACCGGCACGCGCGCCGTCTCGCAGGCAAGACGCCGGAAGAGGTCATCGCATTCTACCGCGCCGCCGGTCAGGCTGCGTTGGAAGACGCGCGGCAACGTGCGAAGCCGCGCCGTCGCCGGGCCGGTTGACCACTTGAAAAAAACTTGAAACTTTGTAAATCCTGGATCAACGATCCCAACGCGAAACAGCCACAACGGCGACCGCCAAGCCGGTATTGCCTGATGCCGTGGTTCGCGGTCTCCCCGGCCGGAGCCGTCTCCACAGCTTCGTGCAGTTTTTCAGGTCGGCTCGGCGTGGCTGGAGGATTCAATGAGGACGACGCGGACGGCCAGCCACTTCGTGCGGTAAACTTCAAGGTCGGACACGTCATGGATCGAGACTTCGTCGAGCGGCGCGATGAGAGCTTCTATCTGGTGGGGAGCCGTGTGCCCCTGGCGTGCATCGTGCGAGAGTTCCAGGACGGCCAGTCCCCAGAAGCGATCCGTTCAGCGTTTCCGACGTTGACTCTGCAGCAGGTCTATGGCGCCATCACCTTTTACCTGGGACACCGGGCCGAGGTCGACGAGGACATCGCGACTCGTGAGCGCGAGGAGAATGCGTTCAGCGAGACGCATCCCGCTCCCGTTGATCTGAAAGAGAAGCTGGACCGCGCGCGCCGCCAACCGCAATCGCGATAGCGCCATGGTCCGCTTTCTGGCGGACGCCAGCCTCCACCACGCGATCGTCACCGGCTGCGCCCGGCGCGAACCGGCGATCGACTTCCTCTCCGCACAGAGTGCAAAGCTCGACGGAATGAGCGATCCAGACGTACTTGGGATCGCCGCCTCACAGGGCCGCATTCTCGTCACTCACGACTTTCGGACCATGCCGAAACACTTCGCTGAGTTTCTCGCGGCGGGAGGTTCGAGTCCCGGCGTGTTCCTCGTGAAGCAGCAGACGCCGCTGCGTCGGTCATCGAGGGTCTTGTACTGGTCTGGACGGCGTCAACGCCAGAAGACTGGACGAATCGAATTGTCGAGATCCCGCTGCGTTGAGTCGCGCCCGAAGGGCGCCGTTCAGGGTCTCTTTGAAGGACCGGCGTGAGCGGTGCATGGCCTTTTTCACGAGTCGCTCACATCCCGATCCAAGGTCACGGTGGTTCGCATGTGTGCATCATGGTGCCTAATGCGATTTTCAGTTCGACTGGCCACGGAGACACAGAGGCACGGAGATTATTTTCAAACGATTTCTCCGTGGCTCCGTGACTCCGTGGCTCCGTGGAAGTGAAAAGCGGTGTAACTGACCGTCGCGATCCGCGGCTGCCACATTACCGTGGTAATATATGTGGCATGGCAATCGCTCATTCGAAACTCACCGCACAAGGCCAGATCTCGGTACCCGCCGAGGTTCGCCGGAAGCTTGGCATCGGCCCCGGCTCGGTCCTGGAGTGGGACGATGACGGTGAGAAGGTCGTGGTTCGTCGGGTCGGCCGTTATACGTCGGAGGATGTGCACCGGTCTCTGTTTCCGACATCTCCCAAGCCCAGGACGCTGGCGGAGCTGAAGGAGGGCGTGCGGCGGCACGTCAAGAGGCGCCGTGCGAGCCGTTGACACAAACGTCCTGGTCCGGCTGGTCACGCGGGATGACGCGAAGCAGGTTGCGATGGCCGAGGCCTTCGTCGCACGCGGGGCCTGGGTCCCGCATCTTGTCCTCGCCGAAGCGACGTGGGTCCTGACCTCGGTCTACGATCGCGCTCCCGCGGAGATCGCCACCGCTGTCGAGATGCTCCTCAACCACCAGCATCTGACGCTTCAGGATTCGGAAGCCGTGGCCGCTGCTGTGGCCAGCTTTCGTAGACGGCCGGCGTTGGGCTTCTCGGACTGCCTGGTTTTGGAAGTGGCTCGGAAAGCCGGTCACCTGCCGCTCGGCACGTTCGACCGTGATTTCAGCAAGCTCGCTGGCGTCGAGAGGCTGTGACTCGCACGCCCACTGCTCAAGCGACTCATCGCCGCCTCCAGTCGCGGTACACTGAGAGCGGTGCCTCAACACGCTGCGCCGTCCATCACGCTGTCGCCGGATCCGGTCATCGAGGCATACAAGAAAGACATCGACCGCACGCTGCTTCGCGAAACCTTGAAGCTGACGCCGACACAGCGCCTCCAACGGCTCCAGGATTTCGTCCAGGCGATGGCGACGCTCCGCGGTGCGGCGAGTCGGAAGGCGTGACGATTTCGACGCGATTGCCGAGCTGGAAGTCCTCCTTGAAGAACAACGGCGCGGCGGCAAGGCCAAATTAGATTCGAAGGCCAACGACCTATTCGACCGCATATCCAAGCGCTCGGGCGTTGTCTCGAACCCGCGTATCTCGCGTCACGATGGTCATCAGTTGTGGCGGCTCGCCGAGCAGTTCCGCGGTGGCAAGATGCACCGCATCGAGCGTGCGAATCGGTTCTACGGGAAAGGGGCGACCAACACGCGCGAGCACTGTGTCGGTGACGGTGACGAGGAAGCAACGACGTGCGAAGACTCGCAGCCCTCGCACGGCAGCGCGCTCCTGCGCGGGCGCCAGGCGACTGCTGACTCGAGCCCGGACGATCGCTCGTGCGGCTTCCGCGAGCGTCAACGCCGACGTCACCTGCCGTCCTTCAGCGTGCAGCGCCTTCAAAGCCGCCGCGTCGCTTTCCAGGAGCGCCGCAAGCAGAGCGCTTGACTCGATGTATCGGATGCCTGTGACCGCCGTCTCGGCTGGTTGGGCAGGGGCGGTTGGAGGGCGAGCTGCCCGAGCGGGCCGACGGCTACGCTTCGCCACGGTCGCTATCGATCAGGTCGGCGGCTGTTCCCCGCGGGAGCCGGATGTCGGGCCACTCTTCGAAAGGGTCACCGGGCTCGAGGGGCGGGCGAATCACACCCTCGGCGACAAGCTCGTCGAATCGACTTCGACGCCCCGCTCTCGCTGTCGTGCCGGGGGAACAAGCTCGGCGACCACGCGGCCGTGTGCCGTGATCGCGACACGCTCGCCCGCCTCGATGCGGCGTATGTAGCGACTCAGGTTGTCTTTCAGTTCGCGGATGCCCGTCGATGTCATCAACCTAAGTATAGCTACATGTGGCCACAGCCGAAAAACACTCAGAATTCCGCTTTCGATACGCGAAAACGACAGGCAGTGGGGCGAGCTGATGTCTCTGTGCAAGAAAGAGGCGGCTCCAACGCCTATACGACCACCAGCGCGTGCATCATGTCGTGCTCTTCGTGTTCGAGAATGTGGCAGTGCCACACGTACTCGGCGCCCTTGATGCCATAGCTGTTCTGCAGGCGGGGACTGGGCGGCGCACCGGAGGGCATGTCGAACGTCGTGATGATCGTCGTCACCTCGCCGGGATTCACCCGGAACGTCTCTTTCCACCCCTTCTCGTTGGGATCCGCCGGCCGCGCTGTTCCTGGAATCGGTCGAAGAGGCTTCACCGGATGACCGTCTTCGAACGCCCACGCTTCCCGCATCAACACCTGGACATTCACGAGGTGCAGGTGCATCGGATGCGTGTCGCCGGTCAGGTTGTAGATCTGCCAAATCTGCGTTTCGCCTCGCGATGCGATATCAGCCGGAGTCGAGAGATACTCCGAGATCTCTGGCGACCCGAGCATCTGCATGAGCCTGCCGTGCGCGTCGAAGCCTTCATCGAGCGTTTTTGCCTTGAGCGGCGACTGGGTCTGTGGTGTTGGCGGCTGCGTCGCGGCATACACGGCCGGCAGGGCGATCTGCAGCTGCGCCAACGTCGCGTTGAAGTCAGGCTCGGACACGGATCCGCTTGTGTCGACGTCGAAGCGCATCACGGTGCGAGTGTCGGGACCTTCGCCCGGAGCCGGCGACGCTGCCCCGCCGATGCAGGTCAAGTTCGGGGCGCCCGGGTAATAGTCGTAGCGGATATCGCCCGAAGGAAACGGCGCGGGCGCGTCGTTATAGAGCATGATCGAGCGGCCTTCGAACCCCCTGAAGTCGACGATGATGTCCGCCCGCTCACCCGGTGCGATCAGGAGCGTGTACCGATCGACGTTGCCGTTTCTCGGATCGTCATCGGTCGTGGACAGATATCCAATCGGCTGCGGAGGATTGTTGAGAACGACCGGCGCGGGAAGGAATCCGCTGTCCTTGCCAATCTGGATGATTTTGGGCCCGGCGGGATTCGCCGGTACCTTGATTCGGTTGCCGTTGTTGTCGATGCTCGAGCTCTCGGTGAGCGTGATGCCGTCCGGCGAACCATCGCCGACGTACAGCTGCAGGTTGTAGAACCTCGCTTGTGCGGCATTCAGCACGCGGAAGCGGTAGCGCCTGGGTGCGACGCGAAGCTTTGGGTACGGCGCTCCGTTGATCAGATTCGTGTCAAAGAATGCCTCTGGTACGAGAGAGACCGTTGGCGGTCTTCCATCGGAGAGATCCCAACGCCCCGTGCTGCCGCACTGAGCGGGAAGTACCATCGAAGGAATCGGCGGGCCTTCGTATTCGTGTGGGTACCAAAGATCTCCTTGACTCGCGCCGGCGACGGGATAGCGTGAGTCCGTCGCACGGTCAAGGAACGTCTTGTCCTGAATGACCAGCGGAATGCCCAGGGGGTACCCAGGGACGTCTGGAAGAATGCCGTCCCTGATCATTCCCGCTTCAGCATCGTCGGTGATGAGGAACGCAGACGCGAGACCTGCGTACACATTGAGACGTGTGATGCCGTACGCGTGATCGTGGTACCAAACGAAACGCGCGCTCATCTTGTTTGGATAGTCGTAGACCGCAGACCCTGGGTCGCTTCCGTTGAGGAAACTCGAACCGTGCGTGAAGCCCCCTGGATTCTTCGGGTTCGAGAACCATGATGCGGGGCCGCCATCGCTCGTCCACGGAACTACGCCGCCGTGGAGGTGCACCGTCATGCGGTCGATGCGAGTGCCGACTTCAGCAACCATCGGGGGGTCAACCGACGTCGGGTCTACCGGAAGAATGTGAGCGGGCGGCAGCTGGTTCGTCATCCTCAGCTTCACCGGTCGGCCCGTCTTCGACACAATCACCCCGCCGAGATACCGGCTGTTCAGACTCTTCGCATCGGCGTACCCCCAGAACCTGGTCTCGCCAATGGACGGGTGCAATGTCTGAGTGAACTGACGCGCGACCAGGTCGTAAAAGTCGGTGCCGGGAAAACTCGTGGTGTCGGGTGACAGTACCGGCACGTAATTACCGACATTGTTGACGCCGTCGGGCCCGAGCCCCGGCAGTGTCACGCTGAACTTGCTGATTCTTCGGATGCTCTGCCCGAACGAGTAGCCCTGTCGTGCAGCGGCCAGCCACCCCGTAGACGCGACGACGGTTTTCAGAAATCCTCGACGATTCATTCTCAGCGCTCCCACACCCGGGTCATATCAACCGTCAGGCCCGGACCGAGCGGGCAACCTGTGTACCGCAGTGACGTCTGAAGAAGGCTCAATGAAAAGGCCGCGGTCACGACATGTTGTGAGCGCGATATAGATATGCTGAGAGGAGCCGAACGACAACGAGCGCGTACGACAGCAAGCTTCTGGGCCAGGTCGTCGCCATCGATCCCGGTCATGACGGCTGGGTGGTGGGCAGCGAGCCGGTGGTGCTGATTGAGTTCGACTTCGAGGGCGACACCATCCCCGCTTCGCCACGGTCGCTATCGATCAGGTCGGCGGCGGTTCCCCGCGGGAGCCGGATGTCGGGCCACTCATTCCGCTTTCGATACGCGAAAACGACAGACAGTGGGACGAGCCGATGTCTCTGTGCAGGAAAGAGGCGGGGGTGATCAGATCGACACGCTCGCGAAAGAATTCGAATTCCGCGCGGAGAAGAGCGGGATATTTGCACCATAACGGGGCCATTTCAAAGGCGTCTCGCCCCTTGGTGCTACAATACTCGTCTCCAGTCTGATCCTCTTGGTTCGCGATCGTCGCGCGAGAGTTCCATTCAGAGAATCCACCTGAGGGCGTGCACATAGCACGCGGCTCTACAGGAGATGTGCCATGCGACTGTATGCAACCGGTGCTCGTGTCTCGCAGGCTAATTACGGCGCGGGCACGGTCACCAGCGCCGACGAACACCACACCAGGATCGAGTTCGACGAACACGGGCCGCGAACGTTCTCGACGGTGCGGGTGTCGCTCACGCCCTCCGACACTCCCGCCCCGGTGAAGGTCGCCAAGACCCGCAAGCGCGCGGTAAAGGCCGCCGCAGCACCGAAGGCAATCAGCGCATAAAGACAAGGGGGAAGGGGTTAGGGGATAGGGGTTAGG
This sequence comes from uncultured Acidobacteriota bacterium, assembly GCA_963741135.1. Lineage (GTDB taxonomy): Bacteria > Acidobacteriota > Vicinamibacteria > Vicinamibacterales > UBA2999 > Gp6-AA40. Next base: position 1,954,836 of record CAVUHC010000008.1, on the reverse strand, counting down.
GGACAGTGCCTCGTCAATGAATGACGGCGGATCCCCAAGTCGCTTTTTCCTGCTGCCGTTTCTTCCAGTCGTCCTGGAGGATCGACCACAACACCTGATCGATGTAATCTCCGTTGCGGAAAAAGGAGTGGCGGAGAATGCCTTCGCGCTCGGCGCCGACCTTCTTGAGCGCGCCGTTGCCGCGAGCGTTGCAGAGAGCCGCCCGCGCCTCGAGTCGGTGCGCGCCGAGCACGTCGAACGCGAAGTCGAGGACGAGCTCCGCGGCCTCAGCGAAGATCCCCGAGCCCCAGAATTCCGAACCCAGCGCGAAGCCCCAGTCCGCCGTGCCGAATCCCGGTCCCAGCGCGCGCACGTGAATCAACCCGATCGGCATGTCCTCGCCTCTGCGGACGATGGCGAAGCAGACGTACTGTCCGGCCGCCCGCTGACGTTGACACCACGTGATGTACCGTTCAAAGCCCTCGATCGTCGCCGGCGGCGGCGAAATGAAGCGCGAGACATCGTCGGTTGATAGCAGCGCGAAGAGCGCGGACGCGTCGGCCGCGCGCGGTTCTCTGAGCGTGATGCGCCGGCCCTCGAGGCGGGGCAGTTCCTTGCGCCAATCGGGTGAGGTCGCATCTGTAGGCGGCACGTCGGCTTCCGTCGCGTCCACATTCGCCGGAGACCCGATCTTGCTCATCAGAAAATGCCTCCGAGGATCTCACCCCAGACGACGTTGTCGCCCCACACGATGTTGTCGCCCCAAAGGATGTTGCTGGCGCTGATGTCGCCCCACACGACGTTCGAGGCGTTCAGATCGCCCCAGACGACGTTGTCGCCCCAGAGGATGTTCTTCCCCTTCAGCATGCCGAGCAGGTTGTCGCCCCACACAACGTTCTCGCCCCAGAGGATGTTGTCGCCCCAGACCACGTTGTCGCCCCAGACGACGTTATCGCCCCAGACGACGTTGTTCCCCCAGGCGACGTTCTTCCGCCACGCCGGCAGGTTCCTGAAAATCGAGTCACCCAGCAGGACGCTATCGCCCCAGAGCACGTTGGTTGCCCAGGCGTAGTTGGTGTTGCCGATCCTCGTGTATTGCGACACCCCCGTACCCAGCCACCAGGATCCGGCCGGTCTCGACGTGTCGATTGCGCGGGCAAGTGCGATGGCGCCGGCCGCGTTGATTTCACCGGCGCCCTGCGTGAGGTAGTCGGCGTCCGCGACGCGAATCGCGCTGTAGTCGAGCAGCGCCTTGACGAAATTCGGGGTCAGCGCCTTCTGGTTGTCGAAACCGGACTCGTTGTGCGCCTGCAGCACGAGCGCGACCACGCCCGTCGTGACCGCTGCGCTCATGCTGGAGCCGCTCAATATCAGGAGCGGCTGTCCGTTTGTCGACGTGCCGTTCTTCCGATCCTCGAGCGCCTGGCGGTACAGCCTCGAGTGGATGGCTGCGTCCGATGCGAGGCGATCGCCTGGCGCCACGACGTCCGGCTTTGCGCGGGCGTCGTACCACGAGGGCCCTCGAGAACTGTACGGCGCGACGCGATCGTCGCTGCGCCGCACGGTGTCCTGTGTCATCACGGTGCCCACGCTGATCGCAGAGCGTGCGTTTGCGGGAGACGTGACGCCCGCGTAGCCGGTCGTTCCGTCGGCCCGCTGGCCGTAGTTGCCGTTGGACACCACCACGATCAGGCCGGCCGCGCTTGCCTGTTCCACCGCCTGCACGAGCGGGTCGCTGGCCGCCGGCGCAAAGATCGGATGCCCGAGCGACAGATTGATGATCTGGATGTTCAACTTCGCCTTGTTGGCGATGACGAACTCAATTGCCTTGATGACGTCGCTGGTCCTGCCGGCGCCGGTCTTGTCGAGCACCTTGAATCCGAGGAAGTGGATGTCAGGGGCGATGCCTTGGAACTCGTAATTCGTCAGCTTGCCGCTGCTGCCGATCAGTCCGGCGATGTGCGTGCCATGACCGTAATCGTCGTACGCCGCAGTCGCGACGCCGCCTTTGGTGAAATCCCAGAATCCGGCAATGCGACCGCTGAAGTCGCCGTTGGGTTGGATGCCGGAGTCGATGATCGCGGTCGTGATTCCCGTGGCTCCTGTCGGGACGGTCGCATCGAGCGCCGCGTAATGGGGCAATCCCATCGTGTCGCGAAGCGTGCTTTTCAGCGCGGGGATCGACTTGGATGCCTTGGCGCTCTCGAGAACCGCGCTCGTTGTTTCGTTCCCCTGAACGCCGACCGCGTACACCAGCGCATCGGCGGAGACGGCCCTGATGCATCCGCTCTTCGCATACGCATCCACGTCAGCGGCATGAATTTCCGCGGAGACAGCATCGATGGCGGGGTACTCGTCCTGAACGACGTCGCCATGCTTTTCGAGCGCCTGCCGCACACCCGCGCGGCATCCGGGATTCACCGAGATGATGACGCGGTGTGTTGGTGCGCCGCCCTTCAGCGCGGATTCGAGCGCAAGGTCGACTTTCTGCGCGCCCGCGGCGTCGGCACGAGCAGCGGAAATGACGAGGAGAGAAGTCGCGAGGGTGGCGAAAGAGACACGACGAACGAGGGTAAGCACAGTGAATGGCCGAGCAATCCGCCGGCCATGCTCAGCCGTTGGCCTCTAACCTTAGGCGGGCGTTTGCGTTAAGCTCGATCGGTCGTATTGGCACCAAACACGAAACTGTGCGCGCGTGTTTAAGAGTGGAACGCGCTTCCACCACTCATTTGGTGATTCGTGCAAAAGTGCACGCGAAATCACCTGAATCGTGGCTGTTCCAAATTCATGCGACATGTTGCGAGATCGCACAGCGGATCTTACAGAATGAGTAGCAGCGACCATCACCACACGCCAGACGAGGAGCGCCGTATCCGCGAAGCCGCGCTCGACGAAACCATCGCGGAATCGTTTCCCGCCAGCGATCCACCTTCGTCGATTCCGAATCCGGACGAGCATGACGCGGAAGGGAGCGGAGCGGAGGAGGCAAACCCCGCCGACGTCCGCGACAACCGGGAAGCGAGTCGATTCGAAATCGAAGCGGCCGGAGGGGTCGCATTTCTCAATTACGTCCGCAAGCCGGACTCAATGGTCTTCGTCCACACCGAAGTGCCAAAGGCATTGCGGGGGAGGGGCCTGGCGCATGCGCTTGCCGCAGCCGGCCTCGAGACAGCGCGGCGAGAAGGGTTGCGAATCGTGGCGCAGTGTCCGTTCGTCAGGAAATATCTGCAGGAGAGGGCCGGCTAGGCCGGCCTCTCTGTCAGTCGCGGACCTGAGCCGGAGCTCGCTTGGGTTGGTGATTTTCAGCGGGACCGTTGCTTCGATCCGCGCCGTCTGCGCGGCCGGGCCGGCCCCGCTGAAAATCACCAACCCAAGTGAGCTCCGGGCCTAAAGGTTGCGCCCGCTTCTAAGGGTCCGCACCGCTTCAAAGGGTCCGGGCCGCTCGACCTGGGTGAGGGCCTGTGTGAAGGCGTCAGCCGGTTGCGCGCCCACCACGGTATAGCGCCCATCGAACAGGAAGAACGGTACGCCGTTTACCTGGATCGCCCGCGCCTCCTCCAGGTCGGCTTCGACGGCTTTGGCGTACGCGTTTTCACGCAGGGCGCGCGCCACATCATCCGCGTCAAGTCCCGCCTCTGCACCGAGCGCTACCAGAGACTCATGCTCGAAGATTGAACGCTGTTCGACGAAGAACGCGTGATAGAGCCGCTCCAGCACGGCATCCTGACGGCCTCGATCGCGAGCCAGGTACAGCACCTGGTGGGCATCGAAGGTGTTGCCCGTGACGCCGCCCTTCAAGTGATAGTCGAGCCCTTCCACTGCCGCGGTTTTCTCCATGCCTGAGTTCATCGCGTCCGCCTGATCCTGCGTCAGCCGGTACTTTGTCATCAGCATGTCGCGGCGATCGAAGGTCACGCCGCGCGGAGACGAGGAGTAGAGCAGGTAAGCGCGGTGAACGACCTCCACCTCGTCACGATTCGGGAAAGCATGGAGAGCGCGTTCGAACCGCCGCTTGCCGACATAGCACCACGGACAGACGAGGTCGGACCAGATGTCAATCTGCATGGTTCCTCCGCGGACCCGAAGGGTCCGCGCCGCACCGTCACCATTGTGGCCCGGGAATAACGGGTTGACAATACGTGTTATCACACCTAGTATGGAGCGTGTCCTCGGATCTCCAGGCGGAACTGAAACAGCACAAGCCGTTCAAGAGCCTCAAGGAAGAGGCCCATCTCAGCATTCAACGGACCGCCGCCCTGCTCGAGCACGCGTTCGAGTGCGCGCTCAAGCAACACCGGATCACGGGCACCCAGTACAACGTCCTCCGGATTCTGCGGGGATCGGAGCCCGACGGGCTCTGCCGCAACGAGATTGGCGCCCGATTGATTCGTCAGGTGCCGGACGTGACCCGGCTGCTGGACCGGCTCGAGGACGCCAGGCTGATCTCGAGGCAGCGGGGCGGAGACGATCGGCGATACGTGACCACGCGGATTACCAAGGCGGGATTGAGGCTCCTCGATCAGATGGACGACCGCATCGACGAGACCCACGACGAGCAGCTTGGCCACCTCGACGAAGGTCAGCTCCGCAAGCTCATCACGCTCCTCGCCGCGGTTCGCAAACGGACCTGAAGAGAGTTTTTTTGACCACAATGAGTGTTATCACATCTGATGTTATGACTGACGATCAGGCCCGGGAGGAATGCCCTGTTTCCGCGGACCTGAAAGGTCCGCGCCGCTGGCAACGCGGTGGATATCGCCTGCCGGATGCGGCGCGCATCGGCGCGGTGCGCCTCCAGGTCGGCGACCTTGCACGCTCGCTCGTCTACTACACGACCGTCCTCGGACTCCGCGTGCTGTCGCAGACCGGTTCAGTGGCGGTGCTCGGCCCGCAGGGTAGTGCCATGCTTGAAGTCAACACGGACCCAAGGATCCGCGCCGCCCACTTATCGAATTGCACGAGCGTCCCGGTATTCGGCCCGTGCCACGCCGAGGGCTCCTCGGCCTCTATCACTTCGCGATCCTCCTGCCCGATCGCGAGTCGTTGGGCCGGTTCGTGACACACCTCGCCGAAACTGGGCGCGCACGCAGGGTCTGCGGATCACGCCGTGAGCGAGGCTTTGTATCTGTCAGATCCGGACGGTCTTGGTATCGAGGTGTACGCCGATCGCCCGCGCTCGCAGTGGCGGGCCAACGGCCGCGAGATCGCGATGACAACCGAGCCGCTCGATCTGCGTAACCTCGTCCATGCAGCGGCTGGTCAGCCGTGGACCGGAATGCCGGCCGGTACCGTCATAGGGCACGTGCATTTCCACGTCGGCGCAATCCGGGAAGCCGAAGCGTTCTACCACTCGGCGCTCGGCTTCGACAAGACGGCATGGACCTACCCGGGTGCGCTGTTTCTTTCCGCCGGTGGCTACCACCATCACGTCGGCACAAATATCTGGGCCGCGGGATCGCCCGCGGCGACGCCCGAGGACGCGCGTCTCCTCGAGTGGGAATTGGTGCTCCCGTCGGCCGCCGACGTGGATGCGGCAGCGGCGAGCGCGGCGGCGTCTGGACACCGGGTGCAGGAAGACGGCGCGGACAGACTGCTCACCGATCCATGGGGAATCACGGTGCGAATAGTCCGCCAGATTAACCACGAAGACCACGAATAGACGCGAAGGTCACGAAATTTGTTTATAGGTTTTTTCGTGGCCTTCGAGAATTCTCGTGTTCTTCGTGGTTGCTTTTTAAACGGACGCAATGAACAAGGGGGAATTGTGACTACAGCAACGATCACGAATAAGACGACGACATATCGCATTGATAAGGCTCATTCCGAGGCGGTCTTCCAGGTGCGCCATCTGCTGACCAAAGTGCGTGGGCGCTTTTCGGACTTCGAAGGAGAGATCAACTACGACGAGCAGAATCCCGAACGGTCATCCGTCAATGTGACAATCCAGGCGGCAAGCGTGGACACCAACGAGCGCGATCGCGACACGCACCTCCGATCGGCCGACTTCTTCGATGTCGAGAAGTTCCCGACGCTGACGTTCGCGAGTACGCGTATAAGCCGGAAGAGCAATGACAGCTTCGACGTGACCGGTGATCTGACCATTCACGGCGTCACCAGGCCGGTCACGCTTTCCGCGACATTCCTCGGTAAGGCGAAGGATCCATGGGGCAACGAGCGCGCCGCGTTCGAGGCCGAGACGACGATCAACCGGAAGGACTTCGGATTGCTCTGGAATGCCGCGCTCGAAACGGGCGGGTTTCTGGTTGGCGATGAGGTGAAGATCAGTCTGTCCGTGCAGGTGCTGCCGAAGACATCGTAAGGTCCGCGTCCCAGGCCTGGCGGCATTACCCCGGAGCTCACTCGGGTTGGTGATTTTCAGCGGGACTGTTGCTTCGATCCGCGCGCCTGTGTGGCTGGGCCGGGCCCCGCTGAAAATCACCAACCCGAGTGAGCTCCGGGTCTAGGTGCCGTCAGGCCGCGGCGGTGTTCCTCAGTGTCAGTCGGCGGTATACGCCGCGAGCGTCCAGCCCGAACGCCGCAGTTCGGATGCAATCATCGCGTGCCGGCGGAAGGCGCTCCACGCGGTGTTGAATGTTTCAGCAATCTCTGCGGCCGCGTCCGACTGCGGCACGAGCGAGAGCGTATAGTTGCCGGCCCCGGGCTGCTGATCGACCTGGCACGTCAGTGTCTGGTTGTCGCGTTGAAAGATCCAACGAAGGAGTCGCATCGGCTGGCGGGGTGAGCGCGTTCGTCTCATGCGCCGAGATATTTCAATAACGATGCCAGCAGAAATGTCTAGCGTTTCTGTCTATAACACCAAATACCTGTGCGAGATTGGCACGGACGTGCCCACCTGTGGGAATCAGCGAGACAGTAGCGGGGGAAGCGGTGGCGTTGCACCAGGCGGAACGCCTTGTCCCACGGTGTTCATCATCATCGCCAGCGTCGCATACGTGCCGCTGAGGGTAATCAGATCGACGACTTGCTGCTCCGTGAACATCTGTGCCGCCCGCCGGTACGTCGCGTCACTGACGCTGTGGGTCGTCGAAATCTCCATGCACAAGTCGTAGACGGCCGCTTCATCGGGCTTCATCGACGCCGGGCGCCGGCCGGCCTTGAGGTCGGCGGCGGTCGCTTCCGACAATCCTTCCTTGATGGCGAGCGGATAGTGCGCGAGCCATTCCACCTGTGATGTCCAGAGACGCGCCTGGATCAGGATTGCGAATTCGTTCAGGCGGCGGGGCACCGACGTGTTGAACCGAAGATAGTCCAGCATCCTGAACATGCGCTGCGCCCATCTCGGGACTCCGCAGCATCGAGTTGTACGGGCCGCCGAGGCCCACGCTCGAAACCTTCAGAATCTCGTCCGCGAGCGCGCGCTGCTGGGGGTTCAGCTGCTCGATGGTGAGCTGCGGCAGCCGTGACGCCGCGCCCGCCGGAGGCGTTGCCGCGGCCGCCGGGGGCGTTGCCGCGGCCGCAGCACCGTCCTCGAGACGGCTCACGCGAAGGACGCGTGTCGAGCCGCGCTCGACGTATTCGCGCGTGACGATGGTGCCGGTGAGCTTCACCATGGCGCCACTGCGGGCGCGCGCGGCCAGGGCGCCAGGCAGCTCCACCTCAATGGAATGTGGTCCGGTGTTGTCTCGGTACTCGAGCGCCCATCCTGTCGTTTCGCCGCCGATGGCGATGCGGCCACCCTGCAGCGTGCCGGTCAGCGTGACCTCCTGCGCCTGGCTCGTCTGCGCGATGACGATCGGGACGAACGCCGATGTGAAGAGAAGCACCAGCAGAAATGTTTTCATAGCTTTACGCCTATACTGCTCGCGGTCTCCGAGAATGTCGAGTCCATTCAAAGTCGCGGTCGTGCAGAGCTCGTCCGTTGTGTTCGGACGAAAGGCGACGCTGGCCAAGGTTCGCGACCTGCTGACAGCCACCGCCGCATCGAGAAGGTGGGCGACGAGTATCCCAGAGCGGACGTCTTCCGCCTTCATGTGAACGAAAAGCCGGCACCTCTCGTAATTCTTGACTAGAAAACGTGACCACTTGAATTTCAGCCAATTGAGTCAAGTTTTCTCGCCCCGCGAAGCGGGGCAAAGAGATACTGCCACTAGCGAGGCGGAGCCACATGCTCGGCGGTCTGAGGCGCAGCCTCGCTAGAACCGGCCGCTGCTCGTGTTTTTACAGGAGACAAGAAGGTCAGGATTTGATCTCCTGTTAAACCAGGTCGTCTGAAGCCAAATTCAGGAAGTCTTCAGGTTCGCTGTTTCATTGCTGTAGATAAGATCGGCTCCCCTAATCTTTCGCGCATTTTCTGGAGGTAATAATGCGGACATTCCACTGGCTCTTAGTTGTTACCCTTTCGATGTTCCTGGGGGGCATGGTGATCGCGGAACAGGCAGGACCGGCGGCAGCACCGGCGGGAGCCGAGGTGACACCCCCTCCCGTCCCCTGCGACCTGCCATTGTCTCCATCGACAAAGGCTCCAGTAAAGGGTAAGCCTTCAATCGGCGGCCCATCAGCGAAGGCCAAGATGAAGGACATCATGAACTCGATGACAGTGCCGGCCTCGACCGTGGTCTGGAACTCTGTGGCCGACGTCACGGACGCAACCGGGGTCCATGAATCCAGACCGGTGACCGACGACGATTGGAATAAGGTCTATCTCAGCGCCGTGGCACTTACCGAGGTCGGAAACCTCCTGATGGTTGCCGGACGCGAGCGGTGCGTCGGCGGCGCAATCCCGGTGCAGTATCGAGCGGACTTCAACCAGAAAGCGCGTGAAATGATCGAAGCTGGGAACGTCGCGCTCGTCGCGGCGAAAAAGCATGACGTCGATGGTATTTCGGAAGCCGGCGAGCGGATCGACGTGGCATGCGACGCGTGTCACGAGATGTATCAGATTGCAACAGGTGACCCGGAGAACTTCAGGAAAGTGCTCGGGACGTACAAGCTGACGCCGGAGGAGAAGGCGGCCGCAGACGCGGCGCTGGCCGCAGAAAAAGCGGCGGCAGCGAAGGCAGCGGCGGCGCCGAAGAAGTAAGCGAGGTAACCCATGGCCAGGAAAGCGATTTTCTCACTGGCGGCCGGTGCCGCGGGGCTCTTCGTGTTTGCGGCCACCAGCAGCCCGGTGGCAGGACAGGGCGGTGGTGGAACCATCGTCGGCCACGTCCACTACATGGGACCCACGCCGGTCAATCCGCTCATTCGTATGGGTGCCGATCCGAGGTGCAACAAGCTGTACGTCGGCAAGCGGCCGACCGCACCGATCTTCGTTGTCGGTGCTGACGGCGCAATGGCAAACGTGCTGGCCACGCTAGAAGGTTCGTTTCCCGACACGCCGGTGCCGACGACTCCGGTGGTGCTCGATCAGAAGGACTGCATGTACGCGCCGCGCGTGCTCGGCGCGCGCATCGGCCAGACGCTGCGGGTGACGAATCAGGACCCGACCGCACACAATTCCCACTCGCTGTCGAAGGCGGGCAACAACTTCAACACCACGCAACTCATCAAGGGGCCGCCGTTCGAGGTCAAGTTGAAGGCTGGCGAGATCCTCCGCATTATGTGCGACAGCCATGCGTGGATGACCGCCTACATCGGCATCATGGACAATCCGTACTTCGGCGTCAGCGGCACCGATGGCACGTTTACGATCAACAACGTGCCGTCCGGTAAGCAGATGGTCAAGGCGTGGCATGAAGTGATGGGCACACAGACGCAGATGGTCGATGTCCAGGCGGGCAAGACGACGACAGTCGACTTTACCTTCATGTCCGGTCAGAAGCCGGCCCCGGGTGCAAGCATCCACGAGCTCGTCATTCCGCACAATGTGGAAATGGCGAGCATCATCGCCTCACGCTGAATCGCGGACGGTGAATCGCGGACCCGAAGGGTCCGCGCCGCAAACTCGCGGACCCATAGGGTCCGCGCCGCATGTTCCGGAGGGCCGCATGTTCCGGAGGGCCGAATTGACCGAGTTGACGTTTCCAGTTATCGTCTCTTTCTATGAAGTATTTTCGTCATCGGCATGCGGCCGCCGCCGTCGTGCTGGTCGCCGCGTCTCTGCTCGCCGGCTGCGCGACGCCGGCTCCCGAGGAGACGCCGGCTCCCGAGCAGCCGCCGCCTGCGGACCCCCCGTACCGTCCCGTCGCGTCGATCCGGGAGGTCATGAACAGCGTGATCGATCCCTCCGTAGATGTGGTGTGGAACTCGGTGGGGAGCGTCATTGACCACGGACGCGTGACCGATCGCGCCCCTGACACCGACGAAGACTGGGCCGAGGTGCGCCGCCACGCGCTGGTCGTCAGCGAAGCGGCGAACCTCCTGATGATGCCCAATCGCCCGGTCGCGCCACCGGGCGCCCCGTCCCTGGCGCCGGGCGTCGAGTTGACGCCCGAGGAGATTCGCTCGCTGATCGACAAGAATCCCGCCGGCTGGAACTTTTTCGCGCAACAGCTCCAGGACTCGCATGAAGCCGGCCCTGGCCGCGATCGATGCGAAGGATTCGCAGGCGCTGTTCGACGCCGGGGAGAAGATCGACACGACCTGCGAGAACTGCCATCAGGTGTTCTGGTATCCGAAAGCCGTGGCATCGGCTCGCTGACGCGCATCGACGATTGTGACTGGAGGCATTCTGATGAAGACGAAGATTCTTCTCGTCCTGCTCGCCGCTGGGGCGCTCTGCGTCCGTCCAGCCGGCACAGGCGCATCATGCGTTCGCGGCGGAGTACGACGACAACAAAGCCGGTGACGCTGACGGGCATCGTGACCAAAGTGGAATGGGTGAACCCGCACGGCTGGATCTACATGGACGCCAAGCAGCCGGACGGCAACAGTCAAGCATTGGACGATCGAAACCTCGGGTCCGAGCCAGCTGTCCCGCCGACGGGCTGAAGAAGGCCGACTTCACCGACGGCATGTCCGCCGTGGTGAAGGGCTATCAGGGCCTGAAGGATCCGGCGCTCGCCAACGGCCGGACGCTGGTGCTGGCCGACGGACGGAGCTTCTACATCGGCTCGGTCGGCGGGCCGAACGACGGCGCCGATCGCTGAGGCGGGACACCGGCCTCGCGATGCCCTCGATCGTCCCCGCCCTCGAGTGGCTCGAAGGGCTCGCCTGGACGACTGCGATCCGCGAGTCCGTCTGGGGCTACCCGATGCTCGAGACGGCGCACGTCGCCAGCATCGTCGCCTTCGCCGGTCTCGTGATCATGATGGATCTGCGCCTCGTCGGCCTGGCGTTCACGCACGCGCCGCTGGCGCAGATCCAGAGGCGGCTGTTCCCGTGGCAGATGGCCGGGCTCGTCCCGAGCACGGCCACCGGACTTCTCCTCTGCTGCATTGATCCGATGCGCTACTACGGGAACGTGTTCTTTCGCGTCAAGCTCGTGCTGCTCGCGCTGGCGGGGCTCAACGCGATGGCGTTTCACCTGAAGACCTACCGGAGGGCCGAGCGGTGGGACGAGGATCCGCAGGCCACGGCGACGGCGCGGCTGGCCGGCGTCGTCTCGCTGCTGCTCTGGTCCGCGATCATCGTCTCGGGGCGGCTCGTCGCCTATAACTGGTTCAAGCTGAAGGGGCCGATTGTTTTTGCCGTTCTTCGAATGGTGCGACGGCCTGGCGATGAGCCAGGCATACCGCGAATCGTTGTATCTGTTCGCGCTGACGCAGTCTCTGCACCTTGTCGCCGTCACGACGTTCATCGGCGCGATCCTGATCGGGGACCTGCGCCTGCTCGGGTGGGGTCCCGTCGGCCAGTCGCGCGCGGGAATCGCGCGGAGCGCGCAGAGTGTCCTGCTCTGGGCCGGCCTGGCCGTGCTGGCGACGGGCATCCCGCAGTTCACGACGCATGCGCTGACCTACCAGAGGTCTCCGATCTTCGCCTTCAAGATGTGCCTCCTCGCGGCGGCGCTGGTCTTCACGGCAACGCTGCGCCGGCGGGTGGCGGTCGCCGACGAGGGACGCCTGCCGTCGTGGGTCCCGAGGGCAGTCGGCGCCGTTTCGCTCGCGCTCTGGATGGGTGTGACCATCAGCGGCCGGCTGATCACCTTCTACGGCTAAGCGACCGTCAGACCTCAGTTCTCCGGCGGCGGCGGGTCCTGCACCTCCATCTGTTCGCCGACGGGGTCTCCGCTGAACATTCGCGCTTCCGTGAAGAACCCTGACGCGTTGAGGACGATCGTCACGAACTCCTTACCTGTGTTCAGCCAGTACCAGCCGTGAAGGCCGGGGTAAGGCGCGCGATAGGTGCCGTGGCCGCTGCTCGCCTTTCCTCTCATGAACGTCTCGGATGCAGAGATCGGCTTGCCGTCGGGTACGGTGTGGAAGTCCACATCAATCGGCGCCGTGGCTTTCCAGTTGAACACCATCCTTGCTCCCGTCTTCAGACGGAACTTGTACTCGACAAACTGGTCCGGCATGAGTCCGAACTCGATGGCGTCGACCTTGTACGTCGTGGCGGACGGGGTCAGCGGACCGCCGGGCTTCGGCGCGATCGGCGGGCCTCCTGGCTGCCCGCCCACCGGGTTCAATGGTTGCTGGGTCTGGGCCAGACCCGTGACCACGAGACCGAGCGGGTCGAATCCAGAGGCCGCGAGTAGTGAAACCGTGACGATCGGCGCGATCGCGGTGGCCCAGGCCAGGGCCGCCGCGGCGCACGCCTGCGCCAAGGGGTGGCACGCGCGCAGTGCGGCCTTTGGAACGGAGGTGCGGCGCGGGGCGGACACGGTCCTGGTGACGCTTGTGTTCTGTGTCATGGCTGCTGGGTACCTCGCTAACTGATGGCCCACAACGGATGAAGCCGTCGGAGAACGCTCAAGGCCGGCTATGCTCGAAGGCCTCATGCACGTCCGCCCGACGATCGCGATATTCTCATACGCGCATTATACGGGTCGAGCCGGTGGTCATTGTGCAAGCTGAGCGCGGACCGATGCTGAACGCGGACCCAAGCCGCCTTCGCCGCTACGCGGCTTCGGCGCGCCAAGAGGGTCCGCGCCGCATATTGGCCAGGGTCCGCGTGTTACGCTACCTTCCAATGGAGGCTCCATGAGATCAGCGCGTGTGTATCTGTGTATTGTTATTGCGTCAGCCCTTACGCTGACCCTTGTCTCGACGGCGTTTGCGCAGGGCGATCAGGGCGGCGGCCGCCAGAACATGCCGGCTCGCGGTGGAAACATGCCTGCGCCGGCCGCGAGCACGTCGCTGGCCGGGGACATTCAGGCGGACTGGGCGGCCCAGAAGGATCTGATGATCAAGGCCGCCAACGCCATGCCGGCGGATCGTTTCGACGCGAAGCCGACGCCTCCGCAGCAGACGTTCGGCGAGCGGGTGATGCACATCGTGCAGGTCAATACGGGCCTCTTCCGCGCGCTCGGTGGCAAGACGCCGGCGCCGATGATCAACATGCAGGCGCGCCAGAAGGCTGACGTGATGACGGCCCTGCAGCAGTCGTTCGATTACGGCGAGGCGCTGGTCAAGGAGTTCAACGACCAGCAACTGCTCGAACGCGTGATGGCGCCGCGCTTCATGGGTCCGACGGCCAGCCGCGTGCGCATCATCTACTTTTCGCTGATCCACACCGAGGACATCTATGGCCAGATGGTCGTCTACCTCCGGCTGAACGGCGTGACACCGCCCGCGAGTGCGGCGCCGTAGGAAGTTCGAAGTTCGAAGTTCGAAGTTCGAAGTAAGTGTCAGAAGTTTGAAGTTCGAAGTAAGTTCGAAGAGGGCGGGTCCCGAATGGCCCGCCCTTGATACGCGGACCCGAAGGGTCCGCGCCGCAGTGCAGACACGTACCGCCGCGCGAGACACCGCTCTTGCCGCTGTGAGACGCGGCGTGTCCAAAGCAAAACCGTAGTCAGCGCCGAAGGCCGACAAGCTCCGTCTCCGGCGGCGAAGCTCGGTTGCTCGGATCAAGCCGGTTTTGCGGAGGACATGCCGCGGCTCACAGCGGCAGAGCGATGTCTCGGTGGTACGTGGCAGTAAGATTCACGCGCGCGCGATGACGACAGGCGACTGAACCGGCGTGTCCCGAGCGTCTCCTTCGTAGTAGACGCGTTCGAGAAATAGGCCTGATGCCGGAGCGGTGAGCCGCGCCGGCAGCTCGGACCGCTCGCTCAACATCGCAAGCGGCATCCGTCTCAGACAATCCGCCGCGGCCGATCTCCACCAGTACGCCGACGAGCCGCCTCACCATCTTCCAGAGGAAATGCGATCCCTCGACGTGAATCAGCATCAGGTCGCCGTCCTCGTGAATTTCCATGAGTTCGACGAGCACCTGTGTTGATTTCTCGTGAGGGTCGTCATCCGTGAAGGATTGGAAGTCGTGAAGGCCCGACGAATCGGGCGGCCGCGGCGCGCATCCGCTCGACATCGAGATCGTCCTTGACCCACCAGACGAACGGTTTGGCGAACGCCGTCCGGCGGCGGGCGACGTGGTAGATGTAGCTCCGCGCGATCGCGTCGTGGCGCGCATGGAATTTGTGGCGCACCTGTTCGACCCGGAGGATGTTGATATCCGACGGCAGGACATCGTTGATCCGACGCCGCAGCAGTTCGGCCGGTACCGTCGCATCGATGTCGAGGTGGGCGACCTGCGCAAGCGCATGCACGCCGGCATCGGTCCGGCCGGATGCCGTACAGCTCGAAGTCCCGGATACCTGTCGACTCATGTATTGCGCGCTCGATCTCGCCCTGCACCGTCCGGGCATTCTTCTGTATCTGCCAGCCGCTGTAACGAGTCCCGGCGTACTCGATGGTGAGCTTGAACCGCATGGTTCGGCATTATCCCTGCACGGCGGTGGCGGACCGGCAGTCTGCCGGCCGAACGGATGAGCGAAATCTGCAGACGATTGCCCGTGGGCGCCGAGGCGCAGCCGGACGGCTCGACACACTTTCGAGTCTGGGCGCCCGACCCGCGCACTGTCTCTTTGAAGCTCGAGTGCGGCGCGCTGAGCCGCACCATCAGGCTCGAGCGTGAAGAGCACGGCTATTACTCAGCGCTCGTTGAGGGTGCTGGTGCGGGCACGCGCTACCGTTACCTTCTCGACGATGAGCCGCTGGCCGATCCGGCGTCGCGGTACCAACCCGACGGGCCGTTCGGGCCGTCTGAAGTCGTCGATCCTGCAGCGTTCGGTTGGCGGCAGACGCGCGTGGCGAGGTGTCGAGCTCCGCGGGGCAGGTGATGTACGAGCTGCACGTCGGCACGTTCACGCCGGAAGGCACGTGGACCGCAGCGCGCTGAGAAGCTTCCGCTGCTTGTCGAGTCTGGCATCACGACGATCGAGGTCATGCCGGTCGCGGAATTTCCGGGCCGGTTCGGCTGGGGGTACGACGGCGTGTTTCCCTACGCGCCGACACATCTGTACGGCACGCCCGACGACTTTCGCGCTTCGTCGATCGGGCGCATGCGGCCGGCCTGGGCGTCATCCTCGATGTCGTCTACAACCACCTCGGGCCGGATGGCTGTGTCTTCGGCAGATACGCGTCCGCGTACTTCGCCAAGCACTATGCGAACGAGTGGGGCGATGGCCTGAACTTCGACGGCCCAGGTCGCGAGCACGGTACGCGAGTACTTCGTGTCGCAACGCCGCGTACTGGATCGACGAGTTCCATCTTGACGGCCTTCGGCTCGATGCGACGCAGGACATTCACGATCGCTTCCGAGCCACACATCATCGCGGAGATCGGGTGCAAGGCCCGCGCGGCCGCGCGCGGACGCTCGATCATCCTCGTCGCGGAAAACGAGCGACAGCTGACCCGCCTGGTTCGTCCGATCGTCGATGGCGGTTTCGGGCTGGACGCCCTGTGGAACGACGACTTTCACCACAGCGCCGTCGTTGCGGTCACCGGACGGCGCGAGGCGTACTATTCGGACCATCGCGGCGCGCCGCAGGAGCTCATCTCCGCCGCAAAGTACGGATACCTTTTCCAGGGGCAGCGGTACGCGTGGCAGAAGCAGCGGCGCGGGACGCCGCACCGACGGCCTACCGCCTCGTCGTTCGTGACCTTCCTCGAGAACCACGATCAGATTGCCAACTCCGGCGATGGCAGCCGGCTGCGGTTTCACACCTCCCCGGGCCGCTATCGCGCCATGACGGCGCTGATGCTGCTGATGCCGGGCACGCCGATGCTGTTCCAGGGGCAGGAATTCGGTGCGACGAGCCCGTTCCTGTACTTCGCCGACCACAAGCCCGAGCTCGCGGAGGCCGTTCGGAAGGGACGCGCCGAGTTCGTCAAGCAGTTTCCGAGCCTGGCATCGCCGGAGATGCAGCAGCGCGCTGCCGCTGCCGCACGATCCGGAGACGTTCGAGCGCTGCAAGTTGAACTGGGACGAGCGCCAGACCAACCAGTCGCTCGTGCAGCTGCACCGGATCTGCTCGCGCTGCGGCGGGCCGACGCGGCGTTTCGCGCGCAGGACGCTACCGCGATCGACGGCGCGGTGCTCGGCGCCGAGTTGTTCGCGCTCCGGTATTTCACGTCCCGCGCGGAAGACGAGCGCCTGCTGGTCGTGAACCTGGGTGTCGATGTCGATGCGCGGGCGTTCCCCGAGCCGCTGGTGGCGCCGCCGGACGGGCACAAGTGGACCCTGCGCTGGTCGAGCGAGCATCCCGACTACGAGGGATGCGGCACGCCGGAGATCGAGTCCGACAGCGGCTGGCGGATTCCCGGTCACTCGGCGGTGGTGCTGCGCGCCGAGCGAGCGAGTGGTTGACGTTCGCAGGTCAGCGCGCTACGTAGCCGAGGCCTCGGATTGAAGCCCGTCGTGACCGGGCAGTCACGTGGCGCTCGAGCTGTGCCGCGAGCATTTGAACTCAATGGACAGATCATGTCTACGAGAGCGTCACGTCGATGCGTCGAGGGTGTCGGGAACGGGTATCGGACTCGTGCGCGTGGTCCGATGGGAGCCCACCGACGAAGGCCGCCACTCGCTCGTGGCGAAGGAATGGCTGGTCACCAACGGACTCGGCGGCTATGCGTCCGGCACGCGTCTCGGGCGCGTTGACGCGCCGCTACCACGCGTATCTCGTCGCCGCGCTGCCGACGCCGTTCGGCCGCACGGTGATGTTGAACTACGTCTGGGAGCGGCTCCGCTATCCGGACGGACGGCTGGTCTCGCTGCACAACCTGATCGACACGCACGGGTGGCAAGGAATTCGACGCGGCGCGATGGCTCATCGTCGTTCCGGCTCGAGGCGGGTCTGCCGGTCTGGACGTTCGACGTCGAGGGCGTCCGGTTCGAGAAGCGCGTGCTGATGCCGCACCTGCAGAACACGACGCACATCACGTATCGGCTGCTGTCGAACCGAGCCGGTGCGCCTGGAGCTGCGGCCACTCGTCGCGTTCCGCCTGCACGAGGCGCCGGTCAATCATCCGGTCGCCGTCGCCGTACGGCCTGTACGCGCTCGGCGATCGCTTCGAGCTTGCGCCTGGCGGAGATCTGCCGCCGCTGCGGCTGTTCGTGTACGGCGCGGACAAGGCGTTCACCGTGATGCCGGAGACGTTCGACCACGCCGTCTACGCGCTCGAAGCAGAACCGCGGCTACGAATGCTGCGGCGACCTGTGGACGCCCGGGTTACTTCCGGCTCGAGCTCGCGCCCGATGCGCCGGGAACGCTCGTCGCGTCGACCGAGTCGTGGGAGACGATCGGCGCGCTCGACCCGGCGGAGCTGCCGCATGCCGAAGAGCAGCGGCGGACGCGCCTGCATCGACTCGGCGCAGCGCGTGCCGCCTCAGCCGGGATGGCCGGCGGAGCTGGTGCTCGCCGCCGATCAGTTCATCATCACGCCTGCCGGGCGCATCGAGGAGGCGGCGCGCGCGCGCGCGGCGGGCGACGAAGTGCGCACGGTCATCGCCGGCTACCACTGGTTCACCGACTGGGGGCGCGACACGATGATCAGCCTCGAAGGGCTGACGCTCTGCACCGGCCGCCAGCGCGAGGCGGGCTACATCCTGCGGACGTTCGGCCACTACGTGCGCGACGGCCTGATCCCGAACATGTTTCCGGAAGGCACCAAGGAGGGGCTCTACCACACGGCCGACGCCACGCTCTGGTTCTTCCACGCCATTCACCGCTACCTCGCTGGCGACCGACGATCGCGTCGACGCTGCGGCAGCTGCTGCCGAAGCTGAAGTCGATCTTCGAGCACCACATGAAGGGCACGCGGTTCGGCATCGGCGTCGATCCGGCCGACGGCCTGCTGCGGCAGGGAGCAGGAGGGCTACCAGCTGACGTGGATGGACGCGAAGGTCGACGACTGGGTCGTGACGCCGCGGCGCGGCAAGGCGGTCGAGATCAACGCGCTCTGGTACAACGCGCTCTCGCTGCTTCGCCGACTGGCTGCGCGAGGAGGGCGATCCGCTGGCGCCGCAGGTGGACGAAGCGCGCGGCGCGCGCACGCGAATCGTTCAACGCGCGGTTCTGGTACGAGGAGGGCGGCTACCTGTACGACGTCGTCGACGGCGAGCAGGGCGACGACCCCGCGTGCCGGCCGAACCAGATCTTTGCGATCTCGCTCGACCACCCGGTGCTCGACGCAGGCGCGGTGGCGTCCGGTCTTCGACGTCGTGCGCGAGCGGCTGCTGACGCCGGTCGGCCTGCGCTCGCTCGCGCCGGGACATCGCGACTACAAGGCGCAGTACTACGGCGATCTGCGGGCGCGCGACGCGGCCTACCACCAGGGAACCGTCTGGGCGCTGGCTCGTCGGCCCGTTCGTCGACGCGTGGCTCAGGGTGCATCCGGGCGACATGGCGGGCGCGCGCGATGCCTCGACAGGCTTCGAAGCCCACCTGAACGAGGCGGGCGATCGGCACGCTCAGCGAGATCTTCGACGCCGAAGCCGCCGTACACCCCGCGCGGCTGCATCGCGCAGGCCTGGAGCGTCGCCGAGGTGCTGCGCGCCTGGCTGCTGACGGAAACTC
Source organism: uncultured Acidobacteriota bacterium (assembly GCA_963741135.1). GTDB lineage: Bacteria > Acidobacteriota > Vicinamibacteria > Vicinamibacterales > UBA2999 > Gp6-AA40. Next base: position 1,935,941 of record CAVUHC010000008.1, on the reverse strand, counting down.
CCAATCCCAAGCCAACTCCCAAGGCCGCGCTGGAGTTGGGAGTTGGGATTGGGAGTTATCGCGACGCATCCTGCTCCAGGGCCTGCGCCGAGCGCCTTGATCTCCTCGCCGTACTTCGCCCAGTCGCCGGCGCGCTGCGCGTCGATCGCGCGCTCGTAATGCGCCTGCGCCTCGGTCGGCAAGCGTCGAGAGCTGCGGCGCGATCGCGGGCCTGCGGGCGTGGCCGCCTGGCGCCGCCGATGGCGCGGCCGGCTGATTCGCGGCGGTGGCAGTCGCCGTCGGCTGCGGCGCGCGGTCCGGTGGCGTCGCCGCCGAACAGCCGCGCGAGCGCCGCCTCGAGCGTCTGCTCCATCACGATCTGATTCTGGTAGACGACGATGACGCGCGTGCAGCTCGGGGATGCGGCCGCCTGACGCCGCGCAGGTAGAGCGGCCGCACGTAGATCAGCGACTCCTCGATCGGAATCACCATCAGCGTGCCCCAGATCACCTGCGACCCCTGCTGATTCCACAGCGTGATCTGCGGCGAGATCGTCTGGTCCTGGTTGATGCGCGCGACGACCTGCCGCGGACCGAAGACCACCTTCTGCTTCGGGAACTGGAAGACGCGGAGCGTCGCCGTAGTGCTCGCCGTCGCTGCGCGCCGACGAGCCACGCCGCCAGGTTGTCCTTGCGCGCGCGGCGTGAACGGCAGCATCTGGATGAACTCGGCGCTCGCGTCTCGCCGGGCAGCCGCATGATCGTGTAGTACGGCTGCATCGCCTGCGCGTCGCGCGGTCGTCGTCGATCGACCGGCATCTTCCCACTGGTCCTCGCGGTTGTAGAACACCGCGGGCTCGCGTCATGTGGTAGGTCGCGAACACCGACGCCTGCACGCGAAGATGTCCTCCGGATACCGGACGTGCGCGCGAAGCGAGGCCGGCATCTCGGCGAGCGGCTTGAACAGGCCGGGGAACATCTGCGCGTACGTGGCGGCAATCGGATCGGCGGCATCGGCCAGGTAGACCGTCGTCGTGCCGTTGTACGCGTCGATGACGACCTTCACCGAGTTGCGGATGTAGTTGAGCCCCGCCGGCCGGCGTCGAATACGGATAGCGGTCGCTCGTGGTGTAGGCGTCGTACATCCAGTACGAGCCGTCCGTCGGCGAGCACCAGGTACGGATCGCGATCGAAGGTCAGGAACGGCGCAAGCTCGTCGACGCGCTCGCGGATGTTGCGGTGGAACAGGATGCGGCTCTCGCCGGTGATGCCGTCGTTGAAGCGCGATCTGGTAGGCGCCGAAACGGAGCGCGAACAGCAGCCTGCCGCCCGAGCGACTCCGAGCGGCAGGCCGCCGCTGCCCGCGTACTGCGTGAACACGTTGCTCGTCGCCGCGCGGATAGTGGAACTCCTGCGTGGCGGTTCGGACGATGACGTAGTCGTTCGACAGCTCGCCGAAGTAGAGGCTCGGCTCCTGCGACCGGCAGCTCGGGGATCGTCTCGGGCGGCAGATTCCGGACGAACAGCACGGGCAGCCCTTCGCTGGTCACCTGGTTCACCGGTCCGAGCGTCAGCCCGTAGCCGTGCGTGAACGTCAGGCGCTCGTTGACCCACGTGCGGTTCGGCAGGCTGTTCGAGTTGAGCTCGCGCGGCGACAGCATGACCTGCTGCGGACGGCCGTTGATCGTGTAGCGGTCGTTGTCGACCGACGACGAAGTCGTAGTACGTGCGGATCTCCTGCAGCTGGCCGAACGTGTCGAGCAGCGGCTGATGATCCCAGAGCCGCACGTTCTGCGAGCGTCGCCGCGTTGCGCCGATGTCCTCGCGCGTGAGCATGGCGTCGCCCGTCAGCGCGCGCTCTTCGACGCGGTCGAGCGCGAACGCGCGGCGCGTCGCGTCGATGTTGTGCTGGATGAACGGCGACTCGCGCGCCTGCTCGTTGGGCGTGACGACGAAGCGCTGCAGCATCGTGCTGTACGCTTCGCCGCCGATGCTGACGACCAGGTAGAGCGACGATGGCCACGGGGATCGGCCAGTTGCGGCGGCGTGAACGCGTGCATGACCGCGAGCACCGCGCCGAGAATCGAGACCGCCGTCAGCACGAGCGCCGCCGGCATGCCGGCCGTAGCACGTCCGCGTACGCCGCGCCGTAGATCACGCCCGCGGATGGCGGAATCAAGCAGCTCGAAGCGGCCGAGCCAGGCGCCGAACGCGAGGAGCAGGAAGAACACCGCGCCAAGCAGCGACAGATGGCGCCGGGCGGCCGGCGTCATCGACAGGATCGACGAGAAGCGCGACGTCAGGCTGCCGGACACGAGGTACAGCGCGCCGCGCGCCAAGCGCCGCCAGCACGACGAGCGTCTGCGCCGAGGCCGCGCACGAACTGCAGGAACGGGAGCGTGAAGACGTAGAAGCGACACGTCACGCCCGAGAATCGGATCGGCCTGGCCGAACGGGCACCGCGTTGCGCCAGGTCAGCCACGTTTCCCACTGCGACGAGGCGAAGAGCCCGATGAGCGCGCTGAGCACCATCGCGATCGCCGAGCGCGATCGTCCGCAGCTGCTGGCGGCCGGGCAGCGCGACCTCCATCCCCTGCTGCGTCGTGAAGATCGGCCGCCCGTCGCCGACCGACCCGAGCGCGAGCCGCAGGTTGACGATCAGCCAGATCACCGACACGACGAAGGCGATCGTGAAGAGCGTCGCCTGCGCTCCGAACGATCGTCGGAAGACCTGCTGATAGCCGACCTCGCCGAACCAGAGCCAGTCGGTGTAGAAGCGGACGAGCGACGGCCCGGCCGAAGAACAGCAGCGCGAACGCGACGAGGAGCGACGAGGCGAAGCGGTCGTCTGGGCACGTCAGCCTTGGTATTGAGCGCGTTGCGTTGGTGAGATCGGCGCGGATCGTCGGCGGCAAGCGACGGGCGGCGACGAGCACCCGGGCGGATGCGCCCCAGCTCAGAATCCAGCTTCGCAGCGCCGTGTCGTGGCAGACGTCGAGCGTCAGCACGAGGCCGCCTTCGTCGTGCTTCGCGGAGCGTCTGCGACGGATGCCAGACGCGGGCGCGGACGTACGGCGCGACGCGCGTGTCGAACTCGATCTCGACCTTCGACGCGGGGCCGGTGTTGACGCCGAGCGAATTGCCGAACACATCGTCCGGGATCGTCGCGCGTTCGGCGTGAACGTCTGCTTGTCGAGCGAGACAGACGGCGATCCGATCGATCGCAAAGGTGCGGACGTCCTTGTAGTCCGGCACGTAGGCCAGAAGATACAGCCCGCCCTGCGCAAATGCCAGCCGATACGGATGGACGACGTAGTCCTTCATCCGCCCGCTCGAGACCGAGTTGTACTTCATGGTCGCGACGCGGTAATGCAGAGTCGCCTCGAGCAGGCGCGCGACGATGTCAGGCGGATGCATCGGCGCCGCGGGCGCGCGGCCCAGGCTTGGCGACCAGCACCTGCGGCAAGCGATCGAGAAACTGCCGCATCCGCGGCGACAGCATCTTCTCGAGGCGCGTGAACGCCAGTGTCAGATCGCGCTGAAACGGCGTGCCGGCAACCGCCTCGAGCATGTTCCGGCTCAGGTAGAGCGCGCAGATCTCGGCGAGCGTGAAGCCCGTCTCCAGCCCCTTCAGGACCTGGCCGTCGAGACGCCAGTGCGCGCGCCCGTCGTCGTCGCGCTCGTCGAACAGCGGGAAACCCCGCCTCCTGCAGCGCCGCCAGGTCACGGCGGATCGTGCGCGTCGTGACCTCGAAGGTCGTCGGCGAGCGCATCGATCGTCGCGCCGTGGCGCGACGACTCGAGCGCGTGCAGCACCTTCCACTGGCGGATGACTTCCTGATTGCGCGGCATCCCCAGCTCATCGTAAATCGGAAACGCGGATAACCATGAAGAACACGAAAATGCCGCGGACCTAAAAGGTCCGCGCCGCTCAATCTCAAAGCTCACGAAAACCTGCAAAGGAAATTCGTGACCTTCGCGCCTATTCGTGACCTTCGTGGTTACGCTTTCCCTTTGGCTCGGCGGATTTCGCGACGTCTGCGCCGGTCGGGTGTCCCGGCCGCCTGTGACGCGGCGCGATAGATGCGCTCCATCCGCCGCATCTCGATTTCCTCCGGCGTTGGCTTGGGCGTCACGTCGTCGTACAGGACGCTTGGCCTCGGCCTTCTTGACGTGCTGGTCGATTGCGATACGGACGATGATGTCCTGGTGGCGGCCGAAGGGACGGCCGATGCGAAGGCGGTCGCCTTCGCGGACGACGCGGTGCGGTTTGGCGTGTTCGCCGTTGACCTCGACCTTGCCGCCTTCACAGGCGCGCTTGGCTTCAGAGCGCGTCTTGAAGAGGCAGGCGACGTCAGCCAGACGTCGAGGCGGACGACTGTCGCTCACATCAGAAGGATTTCGATTTTCGCCTTCGCCTTCAGCGTGTCCACGAACGCTTGCGTTTGCGTCTGGCGACTCTGGCCGCTCAGGAACTGCTCGATCTTCGGCTTGGCTTCCTCGAGCGGCACCACGCGCGCGTCCTGCTTCTCGGCGACCTTGATGATGTGGAAGCCGAACGGCGACTCGACGAGCTCGCTCATCGCGCCCGGCTTGAGGGCGAACGCGGCCTGCTCGAATGGCGGCACCATCTGCCCCTGCTCGAAGAAGCCGAGGTCGCCGCCGTTGGGCGCGCTGCCGGGGTCCTGCGAGTTCTCTTTCGCAGCCGCCGCGAAGTCTTTTCCGCCCTTGAGGTCCTTCAGAATCGCCTCGGCCTTGGTCTTCGCCTGCAGCTTGGCGGCGGCGTCGGCGTTCTCCGGGACCGCGATGAGAATGTGACTCGCCTTCACGCGAGCACCCTGCTGAAACTTGTCCTGATTCTTCTGGTAGAAGTCGGTGACCGCTGCCGGCGTCACGGCGATCTTCGCCGGCGATTTCGGCTTCGACCAGCTTCTCGACACCCAGTTCTGACCGCGCATCCTCGCGCACCGCTGCGAGCGTCATCTTTTGCATCGCGAGCGCCTGCTGGAACTGCGCGTCGGTCTGGAACTGGCCGCGGATCTGTGCGATCTGGGCATCGATGTCCGCCTCAGGCACGACGATCTTGCGCGCCTTCACTTCCTGCACGAGCAGTCGATACGTAATCATGTCGTCGAGCACGCCGCGGTAGACGCGGTCGCGCTGGTCGGCAGGTACCGGCCCTCCGGCGCGCCCTTCGAGTCCCTTGACCGCGTTCTCGAGATCCGCCTTGTTGATCGCCTCGCCGTTCACCCGGGCGACGACATCAGGGAGCTGCGCCGGAACCGGTTTTGCCGGCGGTGGCTCAGGCGCGGGCGCTGCGGCAGGCGCGGCTTGGGACGCAGGGGCTGCAGCGGCGGGTGCGGCCTGGGGCTTGACGTCGGCGGCGGTGCCCCTCGAGCAGGCGACCAACGCCATCACGACGACTATTGAAATCACTCTGCGCACAGCAACTCCTCGGATGGAACGTTATTCCAACCAGATTACGTGCTCCACGCGCTTGGGTCAAACGGCGTCAAATTCAGTAGTCAGGGCGGTTGAATTCTCTTTCGTGACTCTGAAGCCACTCCGCGCTCATACGCGGCAGCGACGGTTTCGGCGCCAGCTGTCGAAGGACGGCAAGGACAATCGTCAGGAAGGTCCAGTTGGGGCCCGGACCGAGTGTTCGCCGGGGCTGGCGATAGGTAAGCAAGAGGTCTTCAGCGCGTGCGGCCATACCTGACGACTCTCATTTCAATGAGCGTGCCTGCTAGAAACCGCATGTTATACTCCGGATTCTGCGAATCATACGCGCGCGCTCACGGAGCGCGGGTACTTATTGGTAGAGCAGTGCCGGAAACTTCCGCGCCGCGCAATACTGCTGTGCGATGTGCGATGGCGCGCTGCAGTGCATGCGGAGTGTTTGGGCCAGATAGCTCAGTTGGTAGAGCACCAGACTGAAAATTTGGGTGTCGCTGGTTCAATTCCAGCTCTGGCCACCAACCTTCTCAAGAAGCAAAGAAGCTAGCTTGACGTCCCGGCACACGACGGCTGCATCAACCCGCCATCCACTGCAAGGGTCTCTGCGTAGATGAGACGCCCCGGCGTCTGCCGTCCCTCGAGATACTCGGCGGACAGTTTCGAATGTCACTGGCACCAGCAGGCGATAGTCACCGGGCGCGCTCCTGTAAAGCTCATGGCGCCCACCCAGGCCAAGGTCGGCTGTCCGTCCCGGTACGCTTCGAGGTTACTTGAGGAGTCCCTCGGCTTTAAACCGTTTCTCGAGCTCGGTCCTGATTTCGGGTGCCAGCTCGTTTGCCCAGACCTGGCCAATTTGCGCTCCCTCTTGCAGCGCCATCGGCATCACCGCGACCGTCTTCTTGCCAATGTCGGACGCGTAGAACGTGAGGAGCGCGCGGACCTCATCGTGGGTGAAATATTTCGCATACACCGGCACCATGCGCGCCACGAGCCCATTCGGGCCGTTGACATGGCTGGCTACTGTCATTTGCACGACCTCCGATACGATCGTGGCGCCCGGCCCTTCCGGCACCTTCGACTGCTGGATGATGGCCCGTGTCATCAACGCCGTCAGTTGCGCAGTCAGGTTCGCAGCGCCGGTGTAGTTCAACAGCTTCAGGATGTCACTGTTGAACGTGGGATCCGGAGTCTGGGCGATCGCCGTTGCCCCTGGTGTGAGAAGCGCCAGGAGGCAGACGTTCAGCAACACAAGGCGTAACCGCATAATCCCGTCCTTCCAATATGCCCGCCGGGCTGTCGATGTTGACTTCAGCACCACAGCATCATTATTCACTCTTGAGACGCGTTTCCCGCGGGGAGCTTCGATTGGCAGGCCTTCACGAGCTGAAAGAACGCTTCACGGGTGGCCGCCAACTCACACTCGCAGTCTTCCATCACGGCATCGAAGAGCTCGCGCTCGACGCCGGGTAGCGTGCTCCGAATCGCGGCGACCGCTCCCGGACGGCCGCCCCGGTCGAAGAGGAATCGCGGGTCTGCCGTCTTCAATGCATCGAGGAGTTGACTCATCTCGTTCTTGAAAAGCGGGAAAGTCTCGTCAAACGAGTGGGAACCTGGATCGATGCGGGAAGCGCACATTTCCGCAAGTCGAGCAACGTGGGTCGATTCCATGCGCGTTGTTGTCCTTCGGGTTGAACCGGACGTCAAGAGACAACTATGTAGGCTGCCTCTGCTGTGTAAAGGATGCCAACTCGTCCGTCCGGTCTTCCAACACAGCCGTAGCGGCCATTTTGAATTCTAGGCCTAAATTGCCCCCATGGCGATGTGGCCGAGCTCTTGCCTCTGCCGTGGCGCGCCGGGTCAACAGACCCGGCCACGACGTGGAGAAAATCATGAAATTGGCGCCCAAGAGACCGGCAGAGCGGGCAAGAAGTTTGGAGCCGTCGGGCCCATCGGAAATGCGCTTTCGATACCCGGTCGCTGAGCAGATTTCCGAGATCTCCTGCCCCACGGACCCGCAGCGATTGACGGAGAACGACCAGCCCGGCGATGTCGACGGGCCAGACGCTCGGATTTCCTAAACAGCCGCGGCTTCGACTTCGCGCACCATTCCCAGCTCTTTTCGCACGCGATCTTCCACGGTCTGCCGCACGGCGGGGTTCTCTTTCAGGAACTGCTTGGCGTTCTCGCGGCCCTGGCCGAGCCGCTCGCCGCCAAAGGCGAACCAGGCCCCGCTCTTCTCGACGATCCGCTTTTCGACGGCCAGGTCGAGCAGGTCGCCTTCCTTCGAGATTCCCTCTCCGTACATCACGTCGAATTCGGCCTCGCGGAACGGCGGCGCCACCTTGTTCTTGACGACTTTGACCCGCGTGCGGCCACCGATCACCTGGTCGCCATCTTTGATGCTGGCAATGCGACGGATGTCGATCCGGACCGAGGCATAGAACTTCAGCGCGCGTCCGCCGGTCGTCGTTTCAGGATTGCCGAACATGACGCCAATCTTTTCGCGCAACTGGTTGATGAAGATAAGGGTCGTGTTCGACTTCGATACGGCGCCAGTCAGTTTGCGCAAGGCCTGCGACATGAGGCGCGCCTGAAGACCCATCTGCGCCTCGCCCATTTCACCCTCGATCTCCGCTTTTGGCACCAGCGCGGCCACCGAGTCGACGACCACGACGTCGACGCTATTTGAACGGATGAGGACCTCGACGATTTCGAGCGCCTGCTCGCCGTTATCGGGCTGCGACACCAGGAGATTATCGAGCTCGACGCCCAGTTTCTGCGCGTACGCCGCATCGAGGGCGTGCTCGGCGTCGACAAATGCGGCCATCCCGCCCGCCTTCTGGGCTTCGGCAATGACCTGCAGCGCGAGCGTCGTCTTGCCGGATGACTCGGGGCCGAAAATCTCGACAACGCGGCCGCGGGGGACGCCGCCGATGCCGAGTGCGTAGTCGATGCTGATCGAGCCCGTGGAGATGAAATCCATGGGCGCGATCGCGCCGCGCTGGCCGAGGCGCATGATTGAACCCTTGCCGAACTGCTTTTCGATTTGAACGACGGCGTTCTCGATGGCGCGGTTGCGTTCCTTCTGGTCGTCGAGCGGCATGCGAACTCCTTAGGCGGGTCTAAAGACCCGCCTCTACACTGCGGAGAGACCCGCCTCTACACTGGGAGAGACTCGCGTCTACGTCCGCCTCTACGTTGCGGCAGCCGGCACACGCCGGGCCGAGATCATGGTGGATGCGATGCGTGACAGGAGAGGTCACAGCCGGGACTGATACTAGGAATGTGCCGCACGAAAGTCAAGCGAAAATCCGTGAAGGCACTATCGATCCAGCCTCATAAATCAATAACTTAGGGGCGTCCGGACTTTCGCCCCAGCTCCAGCGCGTCGCGACTTCTGCAGTCGCGTTCGGGCGGGACAGGCGCAGTTCGTGCTACGTCGCCCGTCAGCTCGCAACGAGGCTTCGGTGATCAACGCGAAGAAATCTTCGTGGTTGAGAATTACAGACGCTCGACCGCGAGGGCGACGCCGTTTCCGCCGCCCAGGCACAGTGTCGCGATGCCGCGTTTGAGGTTCCGCTGCTCGAGGGCGTAGAGAAGTGTCGTGAGCACGCGCGCGCCGCTGGCGCCGATCGGATGGCCCAGCGCGACCGCGCCACCGTTCACATTCACCTTGCTCGAATCAACGTCCAGTTCACGCAGCACAGCGACCGCCTGGACGGCGAACGCCTCGTTCAGTTCGATCAGATCGACATCCTCGAGGGCCCATCCGACCTTCTTCACCAGCCGCCGCACCGCTTCGACCGGTGTCATCAAGACGTACTTCGGTGCCAGCCCGCTCGTCGCCTGGCCAACGATACGGGCCATCGGTTTCACATTCAGGTGCGTTGCGCGCTCCGCGGACATCACGACAAGCGCGGCTGCGCCATCGTTGACGGGCGGGGCATTGCCAGCGGTGACGCTGCCGTCCTTCTTGAACGCCGGCCTCAACGCGCCAAGCGTCTCCATGCTCGTATCTGCGCGCACGGACTCATCGCGATCGATCACGGTCGGCGCGCCCTTCTTCTGCGGGACGGTTACGGGCAGAATCTCCGCCTTGAAGCGCCCCTCGGCAGTGGCTGCCGCCGCACGTCGATGACTCTCTACCGCGTAGCGGTCCTGGCACTCGCGGTCGATGTGATATTCGCTCGCGACGGTCTCGCCCGCGTTGCCCATGTGGCACTCCTCGAACGAGCACCAGAGTCCGTCGTTGATCATGGAGTCGATCACCTGGCCGTGCCCCATGCGCAGCCCTTCGCGCGCGCGATCGAGCAGATAGGGGCAGTTGCTCATCGACTCCATGCCGCCCGCGACCATGACCTCCGTGTCCCCGACGCCGATTGACTGGGCGGCGAGCATCACCGCCTTCAGACCCGACCCACACACCTTGTTGATCGTCAGCGCGGCGACATCGTTCGAGAGCCCACCGCGAAGCGCCGCCTGGCGGGCGGGCGCCTGGCCCAGCCCGGCCGAGACGACGTTGCCCATGATGCATTCCTCGACCGTCGCCGGGTCGATGCCGGCACGACGGACCGCTTCCGCGACGACCATGGCCCCAAGTTCGGTCGCCTTGAAGTCCTTCAACGCGCCAAGAAACTTGCCGGTCGGGGTGCGGACCGCCGAGACAATGACCGATTCCTGCATGGATCGATTGTAGATCCACGCCTGTTAACCTCTTCGCTTCCTTATCTTTTTTGACGCGGCTCTCCCGGGCGTAGAATCCCGCGAGAATGTCAGAGAAGGATCCTGGCGCTGTCCCTGCCGTTCAGGTCACCGGCCTTCTTCTCGCCTGGGGCAAGGGCGACGATGCGGCGCTCGAACAACTGATCCCTGTGGTTCATGCGGAGCTTCGCCGGATTGCGGGACGCCACATGGCGCACGAGCGCGTGGGCCATTCACTCCAGGCGACGGCGCTTGTCAACGAGGCCTACCTGCGGCTGGTCGATGTGCGCAAGATGAAGTGGCAGGACCGCGCTCACTTCTTCGCCATGTCCGCTCGCCTGATGCGTCGAATCCTCGTCGATTTCGCGCGCGCCCGCGGGTATCAAAAGCGCGGCGGCGGCGCGCAGAAGGTCTCGTTCGATGAAGGGCTCGTCGTTTCGAACGACCGCGGGCACGACCTTGTCGCCCTTGATGACGCGCTGCTCGCGTTGTCGGAGGTTGATTCGCGGAAGAGCCAGGTCATCGAGATGCGTTTCTTCGGCGGTCTCAGCGTCGAGGAGACCGCCGAAGCGCTTCATGTGTCACCCGAGACCGTGATGCGCGACTGGAAGCTCGCGAAGGCGTGGCTCCTCCGCGAGCTGAAAGCTTAGCGTGTCGCCAGCGATGGCCCTGCGTTGAAACCAGGCTCTCGCAGCGATGCGATGACCAGAGGACATGACTGCCACGTTCCAGGCGGCCGACCGAAGTTCACTCTTTCTGCGCGATTTCAATTGAGCGGATGATGCCGCGCCCGAGGAGCGCATCAAGCCGCGCGCGAATCAGCACCTCCGAACGTTCCACCTCCCGTCGCCACGCCATGCCGCTCGCCTGCACTCGTAGCACCCCTCTGTCCAGCGATACGGTCGTCCCCCGGTCCATCGCGGCTCCGACGGCCGCACGCCACGCGAACGAGATCTTCTCCTCGTTGAGGGGCGCCTTGCGAAGAATCTCGGCCAGGGCATCCGGCATGAATCGATGAACCTGAATCACGAGCGGAAATACTACAAGTAAACTCTCTTAACCACGAAGAACACGAAAATGCCGCGGACCTAAAAGGTCCGCGCCGCTCAATCTCAAAGCTCACGAAAACCGATAAAGGGAATTCGTGACCTTCGCGCCATTCGTGACCTTCGTGGCTGCTTTCTTATTGAGCGGACCGTAATGGTCCGCCCTACGATAGACATACTCATGGAGCGGATCATTCTGGCATCGGCCTCGCCGCGGCGTGCGGAGTTGCTGCGTGCAGCGGGCATCGAGTTCGACGTCATGCCGGCGAACGCGGACGAGACAGTTCATCCAGGCGAAACGCCCGAGGCGTACGTGCAGCGGGTCGCTGAGGCCAAGGCGACCGCGGTGCGACAACGCGCGAACGGCCGGCCGGTGCTGGCGGCGGACACGGTCGTTGTTATCGACAAGGTAATTCTCGGCAAGCCCGTCGATCGCGAGGACGCCAAACGGATGCTGCGGATGCTGTCGGGTCGAGCGCATGACGTGCTTACGGCCGTGTTGCTGTCTCGCGGACCCACGCCGCCTTCGCCGCAGGGCGGCTTCGGCGAGCCAAGAGGGTCCGCGCCGCAAGTCGATAGACGAATCGATCTCACGACAGTCGAATTCGCGCCATTAACCGGGGACGAAATCGAGTGGTACGTCGCCACCGGGGAGCCGGATGACAAGGCAGGTGCATACGCCATCCAGGGATACGCCTCCCGCTTCATCACCCGGATCGACGGGTCCTACTCGAACGTCGTCGGCCTGCCCGTTTCGCTTGTCTTTCAGATGATCAAAGACGCCGCCTTGTCTAAGCCGTGACAGTGCGGCCGTGGGAGATGCCCACGGCGAGCTGAGCGGCGGCGTCCGCGCGGATTTCCTCGAGCCGCGCGAGAGTCGAACGCTGCGACCGACAGCACGACATCGCGCACGGAAGATCCGCTGCGACCGGGTCGTCGCCGCCGTTCGTCGCCAGGATCGGCTGAGATTCCGCGGACCCGAGAGGGTCCGCGCCGCAACCGTCTTTGCAGGTTGACCCACCTTGACGGGCGGGCTATTCTGGACGCGTCTCCATTTCTGGGAAGTCCTTACCTATGAGTCAGAAAGCCGCAAAGATTGGCCTGACGTGCGTCGTGCTCGTGCTGGCGTTTGGTGGACTGCTGTACTCCACGCTCAGCGAGGGCACCGAATACTACAAACACGTGGACGAGGTGATGGCGAACCCGGACGCCTGGTACGGCAAGAACCTCCAGCTCCACGGCTTCGTCCAGGGAGAGCCAGCGCGCAAGCGTGACTCCCTCGAGTATCGCTTCGACGTGCAGAACAAAGGCACCGTTGTTCGCGCGTACTACACGGGCATCGTTCCAGACACGTTCAAGGCGGACTCGGAAGTCGTGCTGAAGGGCAGGCTTTCGGCTGACGGCACCTTCCAGGTAGAGAAAGACGGCGTGATGGCGAAGTGCCCCTCGAAGTACGACCCAGCCAAGCTCCCACCGGCAGGCGCGTCGGGCACGACCCCGGCGGCAACGTCGGGTACCAAGTAATGGCCTCTCTCGGTTCGTACCTCCTTCTCACGGCGTTTGTCATCTGCGCGTACGCCGCTGCGATTTCGATCGCCGGCGCGCGACGCCGCTCGCGGCGCCTGATCGAAAGCGGTATCGGCGCGTTCTACCTGTTGTCCGCCGTCATGATCTGCGCGTCCGCGGTGATGATCTACTCGTTCGTCACCAACGACTATTCAATCAAGTACGTCCAGCACTATTCAGATTCGGTCCAGCCCCTCTTCTACAAGATCACGTCGTACTGGGGCGGGCTCGACGGCTCGATCATGTTCTGGGTCTTCATGCTGTCGATGTTTGGCAGCACCGCCGTCTATGTGAACCGGGAGCGGCACAGGGAATTGATTCCCTACGTCGTCGCGATCATCTCGATGGTCGAGATGTTCTTCCTGTTCCTGATGGTGATCCACAACAACCCCTTCGACACCTTCATCACGTCGGCGCCGACCGACGGCCGCGGCCTCAACCCGCTGCTGCAGAACTTCTACATGGCGATCCATCCGCCGACGATGTATCTCGGCTTCGTCGGGCTGACGATCCCATACGCCTTCGGCATGGCGGCGTTGATTACCGGTCACCTCGATGATTCATGGCTCCGCGCGGTCCGCCGCTGGACGATGATCTCGTGGTTCTGCCTGTCATTCGGCCTGTGCCTCGGGATGATCTGGGCGTACGAAGAGCTCGGATGGGGCGGGTACTGGGGCTGGGATCCGGTCGAGAACGCGGGTCTGCTGCCGTGGTTCACGGCGACCGCTTTTCTTCACTCGGTGATGGTCCAGGAGAAGCGCGGCATGCTGCGCGTCTGGAATGTCTCGCTGGTGATCATCACGTTCTTCCTGACGATTTTCGGCACGTTCATGACGCGGTCTGGCATCGTGCAGTCAGTGCACGCATTCGGTGAAGACATCGCGCTGGCGCGGATGTTCACCGCCTTCATGATCACGATCGTCGCGGTGAGCTTCGGATTCGTGTTGTACCGGCTGCCTCTGCTGCGCTCCCGGAACGAGCTCGATTCGTGGGTGTCGCGCGAAGCCGCCTTCCTCATCAACAACTGGATCCTCCTCTTCGCGGCCCTGTTCGTCCTCTTCGCGACGATGTTCCCGACGCTGAGCGAGGCGATTACGGGCCAGCGGCTGACGGTAGGGCCGCCGTTCTTCAACAAGTGGATGCTGCCGATTGGCCTCATGCTCCTGTTCCTGACAGGCTACGGCCCGCTGACCGCGTGGCGGAAGTCGACGCTGATCAATCTCAGGGATTCCTTCCTGATTCCCGGCGCGTGCGCGCTCGTCGTCGGCGTCACCGTTGTTGCGCTCGGCGTGCGCGTGTGGGCCTCAGGGCTGTGCTTTGCGTTCAGCGCGTTTGTCGTAGGCACCATCGCGCAGGAGTTCTGGCGCGGCGCGCGCGTGCGGCAGGGCGCCACGGGCACGGACATCCTGACGGCCGCCATCGGACTCGTCGCACGTAACAAGCGGCGGTACGGCGGCTATGTCATCCATGTCGGCGTCGTGCTGATCTTCCTGGGTTTCGCAGGTAGCGGCTTCCAGAAGGAAGAGCAGGTGTCGCTCAAGCCGGGACAGCAGGCCCAGGTGGGCCCATTCACCGTGCTACTCAACGGCGTCAAAGTCACTGACGACGGCCAGAAGCAGATGATCACGGCGGACACGACGATCTTCCGCGACGGCAAAGAGCTGACCCGGATGTATCCGGCGAAGTGGTACTTCCGCAAGCACGAAAGTGAACCAACGACCGAGGTTGCCATCCGCCGCGGGTTCGCCGAAGACCTCTATATCGTGATGCCGGCGTTCGCCGTCGAAGATCAAAGCGCGAGCATGGGCATCATCGTCAATCCGCTGGTCAACTGGGTCTGGGCGGGCTTCGGCGTGCTGGCCATCGGCACGGGTATCGCGCTGCTGCCCGACACCATATTCTCGTTTGCCCTCGCAACCCTTCCGGCGAATGCCGTGACGACGTCGCTGTTGCTGTTGTCGCTCGTGATGTGGCCCGCTGGGGTGCGCGCGCAGACGGGCAAGAACGTCCCGGTGATGCCGCGTTCAGGCGAGCAACGGCAGCTCGAGAGCGAGATCATGTGCATGTGCGGATGCCGCGCGATGCTTGGCAACTGTCAAATGGCGCCGAGCTGCCAACACTGGAAAGATGAGCGCGCGAAACTGGCGGGGTTGCTCGAAGAGGGTAACGATCACGACGCAGTGCTCGCCGCCTTTGTGAAGGATTACGGCGGCCAGGATATCCTGGGTGCCCCGATCGATAAGGGCTTCAACCGGCTCGCGTGGCTGTTGCCGTACGTCGCGGCCTTCGTCGGCCTGATCGCGGTCGTGTTGACCGCGCGCCGCTGGTCATCAGGGTCTTCGCTTGCCGCAGCAGGCGATGCGGCTCTCGACCCCACTCTCAGTGCACGCCTGGACGATGAGCTCCGCAACCTCGACTGAACCCCAGCCGCTTCAGCCCTGGCAGTTCTTCACGCTCGCCGGCCTCATGGGCGCGACCATCGTCGTCTTCCTCTCGGAAGGCCAGAGCCCCGCGGCCATCATTGTTCTCAGCTTCGTAATTTTCGGCGCGGCAGCTGTCGGCGTCGCCGCGTGGCGGATGTGCTCGCCGCTGGCGGGGGAGGACGCTCCTGCGGGCCCCCAAATCTTCGGTGGACGCACCCGTGCCGCGCTCGAGCGCGAGAAGTCGCTGGTGCTGCGGTCGATCAAAGATCTCGAGTTCGACCACGCGATGGGGAAGGTGTCGGACAAGGACTTCGCGGAGATGGGCGCCAGGCTGCGCGGCCGCGCCGCGGGTCTGCTGCGGCAGCTCGATGCGGGCAGCGGGTACCGCGAGGCGATCCAGATGGAGCTCGACAAGCGGCTCGGGAAACGATCGCCTGCGGCGCGGACCGTCTCAGCTCCTGCGGCGCGGACCTTATTAGGTCCGCGAGACGATCCGGCAACACCGCGGACCGTCTCAGGTCCGCGAGAGGAACCCAAACCGGACCCGACTTTGCCACAGGCTTCGTCGGGACAAGTCGCGGTTCTCCCCAGTCAAGGAGAGAAACCCGCCGCGAAAATCTGCTTGTCCTGCTGCACCCAAAACGATCCTGACGCGCGGTTCTGCAAGGGTTGCGGATATCAGATGGGGGATTGGTGAGAGGAGCTTTGACGAGGTTTGGCGGACTGGCTTTGGTGCTCGGGGTCGCGAGCACCGTAAGCGCACAAGTTCAGATGCCTGACCCTTCGCTGATCAACGGCAAGGCGATACCTGCCGGGGACCTGCAGACCGGGACGATCACAGTTCGCGTGGTCCGTGAATCCATCGGTAACAACATCATCGGCCAGAAGGTCTCGATGACGGTTGGCGATACGACGAGGACTGCGGTCACTGACGAGCAGGGACGCGCCGAGTTCAAAGGTCTGCCCGCAGGCGCGAATGGGCGCGCTGAGGCTGTCGTCAACGGGGAGAAGCTGGCTTCCGATCCGTTTGTCGTCCCGACGTCGGGAGGCCTTCGCCTGATCCTGGTGGCGGACCTCGCGAAAGCAGCCGAGCGGCGCACAAAGGAAGAGACGCAAGCCGCCGCAGCCCCGCCGGTGCGTGGAGCGGTGATCCTCGGCGGCAATAGCCGCATCGTCATCGAATATCCCGACGACTTGATGCGGGTCTATTACATGCTGGAGATCATCAACAACGCCCGGGCGCGAGTTGATATCGGTGGGCCGCTCATCATCGATCTTCCGGCGGAGGCAGCCGGGGCGTTCACACTCGAGGGGTCGTCACCTCAGGCCATTGTCGGTGGGGCACGGATCACGGTGACCGGTCCTTTTGCATCCGGCGTCACGCCCGTCCAGGTCGGATTTCAAATGCCTTTCAGCAGCGCCACGCTGACCATGACGCAGAAGTGGCCCGTGCCGATCGAGCAGGTGACCGTCGCTTCACAAAAGCTGGGGACTCTGGCGATGTCGTCGCCGCAGTTCACGACCGTTGGCGACGTCAAGTCCGAGGACGGCACCAGTTTCATCCTGGCAAACGGCGGTGCCATGCCAGCCGGCGGCACGCTGACGATGCAGATCTCCGGGCTGCCGGTCCACAGCTCGACGCCCAGGAACATCGCGCTCGGCCTCGCGGCGACCATCGGCCTGCTTGGGCTCTGGCTTGCGCGGCCCAGCGGGTCGGGATCGCGCGAGTCGCGGTCGAAGCTGATGTCGCGCCGTGACACGCTGCTCGGCGATCTGGCGCGCATCGAGGAGCGCATTCGCAGCGGCGACGAATCGGCGAAGGACCTGGCGCGCAAGCAACGGCTCATCGCGGAGCTGGAACAGATCTACGGAGAGCTTGACGAGGCGAGTCCGCGGGGAGGCGGTGAGGGCCTTGCCGCCTAGAAAACTTGACCACCTGAATTCCAGCCAATTGAGTCAAGTTTTATCGCCCCGCGAAGCGGGGCAAAGAGATACTGCCACTCTAGCGAGGCGGAGCCACATGCTCGGCGGTCAGAGGCGCAGCCTCGCTAGGTGATCATCGACTTCGACCAGGTAACGGCCGACGACGTCTCGCGTCATTTCGGCCGGCGACGCGCCCTTTCACGCATCTCCTTCCGAGCGGGCAGCGGCACGATCCTCGGGCTGCTCGGCCCAAACGGGGCAGGCAAGTCGACGATGATCGCGCTGCTCGCAACGCTGATGCGTCCGAGCGAGGGTGACATCAGGTATGGCCTCCACACGCCGAAGGCCACGGGCGCGTCGCTTCGCCGAACCATCGGCATCCTTGGCCACGATCTGTTCCTCTATCCCGAACTGACGGCACACGAAAATCTCACCTTTTTTGCCGGTCTGTATGGTGCGGCGAATGCGCGGGCGGCTGCTTCGGCTGCACTCGAGCAGGCAGGTCTCTCGGACCGTGCGGACGACCCGATCGCGAGTTTCTCGAGGGGGATGCGGCAACGCGTAGCGCTCGAGCGTGCGCTGATTCATCGACCCCGGCTCGTGCTGCTCGATGAACCGTTCACCGGGCTCGACGACGCGTCGGCTGCGGCGCTGGTTGCCAGGCTCCGCGGATTACGCGCCGAGGGCGCCATTGTCGTCCTCGCAACCCACGACCTCGACCTGGCCGACGGTCTTCTCGACAGCGCCCTATTCCTGCGCGACGGACGGATGGTCGACACGGTCGCTCGTCCCGATGCGCTTCGATCGACCTATCGCACCGTGATGGGCCGCACCGGAGTCTCGTGACATTTAGCCGGACCGCGTGGCTCGTGCTGCGAAAGGACCTCACCGTCGAAGTCCGGAGTCTCGAGATCGCGTACACGACCCTGTTTTTCGCCATCTCGTGCGTGCTGTTCTTTGCGTTCGCGCTCGTGAAGGAAGGGAAGGCGCCCGAGGATGGCGCCGCCGGGATCCTCTGGATCGCGATCGCGTTTGCGGGGACTCTCGCGCTTGGCAGGACGTTCGAGCGCGAGCGGCAGTCGGAGACGTTGCGCGCGCTCCTGATGGCGCCCGCCGCTCGCCCGGCAATCTACGTCGGCAAGCTCCTGGGTATCATCGCCCTGCTCAGCGCTGCGGAACTCGTGCTGGTGCCGCTCGTGGCCTTTCTGTTCCAGGCCCCGCTGCTGTCGCATCCATTCTGGCTGAGCGCAGTGCTCGTCAGCGGCACTGTGGGCTTCTCGGCCGTCGGCACCCTGTTTTCGGCGATGCTGGTACGGGCACGCAGCCGCGACGTCCTTCTGCCCGTGCTGTTGTATCCGATCACGGTTCCAGTCATCATTGCCGGCGTCCGTGCGACGGCGGCTCTGCTCGAGCCGGACGTGGAGCTCTCTCTCGTGCGGTTCTGGGTGGCGTTGCTCCTCGCGCTCGACGTGGTGTTCGTGACGCTGGCGCTGTGGACCTTCGAGCCGTTGATGACGGATTGAACCTGAACGAAGATTGAACCTGAACGGAGGTGTTCACGCTTCTGACTTCTCGCTTCTCTGTTCGTGTTCATGTTCGGTGCTGTGTTCGCGGTTCTATGTTCTGCGTTCCCGCGAGGCACCAGCCGCGAACCGTGAACGTCGAACCATGAATGCCGAACCGCGAACTTCGAACGCCGAACTCTGAACCGAACATGAACCTGAACACGAACCGAGAACTTCGAACACAGAAGGGTGAACGGTAAGATCCATCTATGCCTAAATGGTTTATCCCGCTTGCCGGCCTGTGCGCCGTGATGTTTACGGCGTCACCGTTCCTCATTGCCAACGCCGACTACGAGTCGACGATGGGGCTCGTGCAGAAAATCTTTTACTACCACCTGCCGTCGGCGTGGATCTTTCTGCTGTCGGCCATCGTGTGTGGGATCGCGAGCGCGCGGTTCCTCTTCCGCGGTTCGCCCCGTCAGGATCGCCTTGCGTACGCAGCAGCGGAGCTGACGGTGCTGTTCGGCGCCATCGTGCTGGTGACGGGACCGCTGTGGGCGCGCAAAGCATGGGGCGTCTGGTGGCAGTGGGACGTTCGCCTGACCTCGAGCCTCATGGGATGGATGGTTGCGTGGGCATACCTCCTGGTGCGGAAGTATGGCGGCCCGGGCTCGGACAAGCTCGCCGCCGGCCTGGCGCTGTTCGGCATGGCGAATGTGCCATTCGTCTACGTGTCGGTGAACTACTGGCGGACGATCCACCCGGCCACCACCGTCGTGCCGACGTTGCCCGTGGACATGGGGCTGGCGCTCTGGTTCAGCGTCGCCTGCTTCCTGCTTCTATTCGTGCTGTTACTGAGGCTCCGCGTGCACCTGGAAGAACAGCGCGCGCGGCTCGACGCACTCTACCTTTCGCTGGATGAGTAACCCTATGCGCTTTTTTCTGAGACTAGCCACGGAGACACGGAGACACGGAGTTTGTGTTGCACGAGCAATAGGGATGTCGGTTCTGTTGCTTTGCGCACCGCTGGCGGCACAGCAGCCGCAGCCGCAGACGCAGCAGCAGGAGGAGTTCGTGCCGGTGTCACAACTGCCCGCGCAGGATCAGTTGCCCGCCGCACCTCTACTGGTCGTCGCGTATGCGTTCGTTTGGCTGGCGCTGTTTGCCTACCTGGTCTCGGTGGCGCGTCGGCTGTCCCACGTGCAGCGCGAGGTCGCGCGACTGGAACTGGACATGAAACGAGGCTCTCGCGGCTGATGCCGACCGCCGCGCACTTCCTCTACATCCCCGGCGTCCTCCTGCTCGGCGTGGTCGTCGGTTGGATTCTCGGCTCACGCGCCGCGGCAGACGCTTACGCTTCTGAACTCAGAAAGCGCGCGTCAAATCCCAAACCCCAAACCCCAAACCCGAAATCCTAGGAGCGCAATTCGTGGCGGTAGTTGCTGTTACGGGCTACCGTTTCAGAAGGGTGTACAGGGCGGCCATCGCCTTGCTGACGTCCTGACCGTCGTGGATCGTGGGTGCGTCGGTGCGATTCCACACGACTTTGTCATCGCGCACCGGGATCATGAATATCGGACCGGCAATCGGTCGATAGCGTCCAATCGCAGCCTCCCACCGCAAGAACGCGACGTATTCCTCGCCTGAAACGAATGGGGTGCGGCCGTCCATGACGATGTGAATGGTGCGCGGAATTGTTCCGCTCTCCTGGCCCATATTGAGGATGCTGATGACCGTCGCGGTGTGGTCGATGCCTTCGATGCAGAGGTCGTTGACGATCCAGCGATCCGCCGCAGAGGCGGCGCCGATGCGGACGTGCAGAACCGCCTGTGCCGCCTGGAGGCCCCACGGCAGTCCGCCATCGACGTACGAGCCCTCTTCAAGGCATGCGGCGTGGAGGACGAAGTCAGCGGTCGCGGTGGCGCCGCGCGCAACCGCGACGCCGGGACGAGTCTCCATCACGTATCCGGGCAGCTCAGCCTTGAGGTTGTACGCGCCGGCGGCAAGCGCAGGGAACTCGAATCGACCCGCGGCGTCGGTGACGAGCTGACGGTGGGTCTTCAGACCATCAATGGTCACGGTCGCGCCTACGAGTGGTCCATTCTCCAGTTTCGTCACGCGACCTGTGACATGGCTCGACCCGCCGCACGCCGTTTCCACAACCAGAGCCGCGCTAATGGCTATCAACGTCTTCACATTCAACTCGGTGTCTCGGTGCCTCGGTGGTTCGTATCAGCGGAAGTTGGTGCGCTAACGCCCAACCGCGAGGCGCTGCGCGAGGACATCCGGCAATCCGGCGGCGATGATCTTGGCCTGTGCCGCGGCCACGTCGTACTCAACCCGTATCAGCGTCAGCGAGCGCGTATTGGTGTCGAGGATCCCGAACGCCGCACGCGGATCGCCGTCGCGTGGCTGTCCGACGGCGCCGCAATTGACGAGGTATCGCGCCTGGGCGTTGACGGAGATGTCCACGCGCGCGCCGCGGAGCGAGCCGATGGTCCGCAGCTGGCTGTCGAACACGAACGCGGCCGGCACGTGCGTGTGGCCGAAGAGACAGAGCGGACGCTCCGAGGCACGAAGCGCGCGCATCGCATCGAGGTCGTCGAAAATGTAGACGTCCTCGTCGAACGGCGCCCCGTGGCAGATCTCGACCATCGTGTCGACCATCACGGGCCCTTTCGGGAGGGCCGCCAGCCACGTCCGATGTTCCTGGGTGAGCGCGTTTGCGGTCCACGTGATGGCGTGTCGGGCCAGATAGTTGAAGCCGTCGGTGTCTTCGAGTCCGGCGCCCACCTTGTCATGATTGCCGCGGATGAAGGTCGCGGAAGGAAGCGACAGCACGCGATCGATGACGGCATTCGGATCTGCGCCGTAACCGACGAAATCTCCGAGTACGAGCGCGTGATCGTAGTCAGTGGCGACAGCCAGGACCGCGTCGAGCGCCTCGAGATTGGCGTGGATGTCGCTGATAACGAGATATCTCATCTATTCCGCGGACCTCACCCGCCTTCGCAGCTTTGCTGCTTCGGCGGGGCAAGAAGGTCCGCGCCGCTCTGTGTTCCATCAGGCCGCAGAGACACAGAGACACAGAGACAGGGTTTTCCGCTGTGTCTTGGTCTATGTGTGACCCATGGCATCAATAGCCGATCCATTCTAGTAAACGCTCGACGATTTCGGGGACCGGCCGCGAAGCGTCGATGCGCACGTGCGCCTGGCAATAGGCACCTTGCCGGTAGGTGTAGAGCTGCTCCATCTGCACACGGTCGGCGGCGAGCGGACGGCGGCCATCGGCAGGCACACGCTCGATCACGCGCTCGAGCGGCGCGTCAAGCCACGCGACGGCGCCATCGGCCAGCATCGTGGTGCGATTTTCAGGGTCGACGAATGTTCCGCCCCCGGTGGACACGATCATGTGACGTTCAGGCAGCAGCTCCTGCAGTATCGTGCGCTCGACGTTGCGGAAGTATGGCTCGCCTTCGCGGGCAAAGATGTCGGCGACGCGCCTACGTTCGCGCGCCTCGATGCGGTGATCGATGTCCTCAACGCGCCAGCCGATGCGCCGGCCGAGCGCGCGGGCCACGCTGGTCTTGCCGGCACCCATGAATCCCACCAGATACAGCTTATCGGTCTTCACGCGCGCAGGGATTCGAGCACCGAGAAGAACTCGGGGTACGAGACTGCCGCCGCGCCGGCATCGTGTATGACCGTCGGTCCCGATGCGCCGAGCGCGGCGATCGCGAACGCCATTGCCAGCCGGTGGTCGTTCTTCGCGTCGACCTCGCCTCCGCGGAGCCGGTTGCGCCCGCGCACATGGAACCCGTCGGGCTGTTCGTCGATTTCGCCTCCCATGCGGCGGAGCCCATCCGCGAGTGCGGAGATACGATCGCTTTCCTTGACGCGCAGCTCCTGTGCGCCGCTGACCGTCAGCTCGCCGCCGTGAGTCGCCAGCGCGGCAAGGACCGGCAGCTCGTCGATGACGCCCGGCACTTCGTCCGGGACGATCTCTGCGGCGACGAGATCGCCATGACGGACCGCGATCGTCCCGATCGGCTCGCCTGCCTGCGCGTGCGCGATCGCGGGCCTGACATCCGCGCCCATACGCTGGAGCACGTTGATGATCCCGGTTCGCGACGGGTTGAGCCCGACGTGCTCGATGATCACCTCGGAGCCGGGGAGTGCCGCCGCCGCCACCATCCAGAACGCCGCCGACGAGATGTCGCCAGGTACATGGAGCGTGCTGCCAATCAGGCGCTGGCCGCCGCGAATGGCGACCGCGGTTCCCGCCCGCTCGACCTGTACACCGAATGCTTCGAGCGCCCGCTCCGTATGGTCGCGCGTGGACAGCGGTTCGACGACCCGCGTCATACCCTCGGCGTGGAGTCCCGCCAGGAGCACGGCGCTCTTGACCTGCGCGCTGGGGACGTCGGGCTGGAAATCAATGGCCTTGAGCCGGTCCGTCCCCAGGATCGACAGCGGCGGACGACCATCCTCCGACGAAATCCGCGCGCCCATGCGCTCCAGCGGCACGATGATGCGGCCCATTGGACGGCCGCGTAGCGAGTTGTCGCCCGTGATCGTCGAGCGGAACGGGTGCGCCGCCAGGATGCCGGACAGCATGCGCATGGTGCTCCCGGAGTTGCCGGCATCGAGCGTCGAAGACGGCGGCTGCAAACCGCCGACTTGCAGACCGAGGATATCGAGCTGGAGGCCGCTGGCGAGGTCACGAGTGACCTGCTCGATCGGGACGCCGAGCGCCTGCAGGCAGGCAAGCGTCGATGCGCAGTCTGCCCCGGTCGAATACCCGTGGATCGTGGACGGACCATCGGCAATCGCGGCCAGCATTGCGTACCGGTGCGAAATCGACTTGTCGCCGGGCGGGCGGACGCGGCCGCGCATGCGGGCAGCGGGCTGCACGGTTACGGCGAAAGTCGCGGACATGAGACAGTTATAATCGCGATCAGAGCCGATGACCAGTGGCAACACCATCCGTGTCGACTTTCACAGCTCCCTGGAGATGCTCGACTGCATCCAGTTGGTGAGCGATCACATCGGACGGAGGGCCGGACTCGATGAGGAGTCCTTGCACTGGGTGGGCGTCGCCCTGCGCGAGTCGGTGATCAACGCGATCAAGCACGGAAACTGCAGCGACGTGCGCAAGCGCGTGCACGTCGAGTTCACGGTGCTCCAGGGCGACGGGGTGCCGGGCCTCGCGATCCGCGTCCGCGACGAAGGCGGCGGGTTCGATCCGTCGACGATCGCCGACCCTCGGGCGCAGGAAAACCTCCTCAAGTCGAGTGGCCGAGGCATCCTCCTGATGCGCAGCTTCATGGATGAGATGACGTTCCACCGGGCCGCGGAAGGCGGGATGGAGGTACGAATGGTCAAAAGGCGCGACAATGCTGAGTGTCGAATTGCGAATGAGTAAGCAGGCATTCAGCAATCGCCATTCGGACTTCAGCATTGCCTGATCCTGCCTACCTGGCAACGGCCGTCGAAATCGTTCTGAAGGCCGGCGACATCCAGCACGCGGGGCAGGAATCGGGTTTCCGGATCGACAAGAAGGGACGCATCGACCTCGTTACCGAAATCGATCTGGCATGCGAGCGAATGTGCCGGGAGATTCTCGGGGAGCGTTTTCCGGATCACGACATCCTGGCAGAGGAACTCGGCGGATCGGACGGAAATCGTCCGCCCTCGCGTTTTCGCTGGGTATTCGACCCGCTTGACGGCACGACCAACTACGCCCACGGCCTTCCCATTTACTGCTCCTCCCTCGCGCTCGAAATCGACGGGCGGTCCGAGGTGGCGGCCATCTACGATCCGACGCGAAAGGAGCTGTTCACCGCTGAGCGCGGTGAAGGCGCGTATCTCAACGGCCGACATCTGCACGTCTCGGACACCCGCGTGCTGCTCGACTCGCTGCTTGTCACCGGTTTCCCGTACAACGTGCACGAAGAGAGCGGTGACCTGGTGGAGCTGTTCGGCTTCTTCCTCGGTCGCGCGCGCGCGGTCCGCCGGCTTGGATCCGCGGCGCTCGATCTGTGTTACGTGGCAGCCGGGCGTTTCGAGGCCTTCTGGGAGCAGCATCTCCAGCCGTGGGACGTGGCCGCCGGCGCGCTGATTGTCGAAGAGGCAGCGGGGCGCGTGACGGGGATGGACGGGGGCCCATTCGATCCGGCGGCCGCCCATCTCATTGCCTCGAACGGCCACGTGCACGGCCAGATCGTGGCCGTCATCGAAGAGTTCCGCGGGAAACGCACTCCAAAGCGGACGAAGTGACCCATCCGAGCGACACGATCGCGGCCTAACCACGAAGATCACGATATCTGCAAAGGTCACGAAATACGCCTAAGCACTTCGTGTGCTTCGCGATCGTCGTCGTCTTCGTGGTGGCTCTTCGGTTGTGGCACTTCAGTTGCTCTGCATGGCCGCGGCTGGAGGTCAGCACTATGTTGCGGAAATTCCTGTTGGGCCTGGCGCTGCTGTGTGGCGGGGTGTTGGGTGATGCGCGGCCGGCGTTTGCGCAACAGACGTTCAACGTTTCGCTCGGGTATTTCTCCGTGCGCGGGGAAGACGCCCGCGTCGACGGTGACGTGCTCAATGCAAACCGCAGCTTTCTCACGTTCGATGTGAGCGAGATGAGCGGTGCATCGCTGGGCGCCGAATGGCTCGTCCCGATCGGCCAATACCTCGAGGCCGGCGCGGGCATCGCGTTCACGCGTCGAACCATCCCGACGGTCTACACGAATTTCGTCGATACCGACGGAACGGAGATCGCGCAGCAGCTGCGGCTGCGGACAGTGCCGGCGACGTTCACGTTCCGCGTGCTGCCGCTTGGTCAGCAGTCAGGCTTCCAACCGTATGTCGGTGCCGGCCTGGGGGTCATCAACTGGCGGTACAGCGAATCGGGCGAGTTCGTCGATTTTCGGGACCGGAGCATCTTCCGGAACTCCTATGTCGCGTCGGGGACGCAAACGGGCCCGGTTGCGCTCGGCGGGGTCCGCTTCGCAGGTGATACGGCCAGCGCGGGCTTCGAGGTGCGCTACCAGAGCGCACATGGCGACCTGCCAGCGCCGTTCGCAGGCACAGCGATCGATCTCGGTGGGTGGACGTATCAGGCCACATTAGGGGTGAGATTTGGGCGGTAATCTGTAATGCAAAATTCAAAATGCAAAATGCAAACACTACTTGGTTAGCGGCGGCGCTATCGTGGACGGTACTGTTTGCATTCCCGCAGGTACTGTTTGCATTTTGAATTTTGCATTTTGCATTTCGTCCCGTCTAAACAGAGCCACGCCACCCCCCTCGCACACGCGGGTCATGCCCCGCGTGAAAGCCGGGTCGCGGCGGACCCGCTCGGCCAGAACGTCCCCGCCTTCCGCGACTTCCTCCACGAGCATCCACCCCGTATGCGGCGCGGGGCCCGTCTGGAGCGCCATGTTCCAGATGACACCGTTGCCCTCGTTGACGAAATCGGCGATGGCGAATCCGCTGCCGGACAGCTCCTGCATGTAGTGGGCGAGCGAACCCATGCTCGCGAGGATCTTCTCGCCGCCGTATTCGCGCGTGAGGCAGGTCGTGACGTCGCGTCGTCCCAGGCTGGCGCCGCGATCCCATTGCGCTTCGAGCAGCATCGGAGCCTGCATGTTCCAGACGGGCGATTCGATCAGCAGCGACACGAGAAGTGCAGCAGCTAGACCGGCTGGAGCCCGAGTGGCCGCTCCACTCGGAGCGGCGCGGACCTTCTCCTCAGATGCAGCGCCGACCTTGCACGTGCAGCACGGACCTTTGCACGTGCAGCGCGGACCTTTGCACGTGCGGCGCGGACCTTTAAGGTCCGCGTTTCAGAGATCAACCCAACTGCCAGCCCGCAGAACACCGCGCACGCCGCCACCACGGGAATCATGTAACGGATGCGATAGGGATGCCCGTCGTAGAAAGCCACGACAGGCACCGCCGCCGCGGCGAAGAGCGCCAGCGTGATGAGCAGTGGAGCCTGATCGCGTCGCGACAACGAGCGCCACCCGATGACGGCGGCAGCCGCGAGCGCGATCGCCTCGATCGCGTAGCCGCTCAATTGATGCGTGCCCCACCAGATTCCCAGCAGCGTTCTCAACGGTTGATGCGCATACGTCGGATCGGGCACGTAGAACCCGTCGCTGACAAACCAGGAGCCCACCGTGATGCGGCTATTGACGAGAAAGATAACAACGGCCAGTGCGGGCCAGACCCCAAGACGAGCCAACCGTCGCAGCAAGGTGTGCGGTGCCGGAACCTCGCCGCCACGTGGCGTAACCAACCGCTGCCAGCGCTGCACCAATGACCGCCCACGCCTCGTATCGCGTCCACGCGGCGGCAAAGAGCGCCAGTGCCAGCTTTGGTGGTACGGTGTCGCGGTCGTCTTCGACCCATTCAAGTAGCCACAGGACGACGAGCATCGATGAGGCCAGCAGCAGCGGCTCGGTCATCGGTGTCGTGTGGAGATAGAGCAGGTTCGGATTGAGCGACGAGCAGCGCCGCGCACACAGCCGCGCCAGGACGCGATCCGGTCACGCGCAGAATAAGCCGCGCCGCCGCGTACGTCGTGATGGCCAGGCACGCCGATCGACACCAGCGATGCGAACGCGCCCGTGCGATAGAAGACAGATCGACCTGGGTCGGAAGGAGCTCGATCAGATGGGGAAGCGGCAGCCACACCGCGCCGATCTGCTGCCAGCCCGGCGTGAGGTTGTCGATGACGCGCCGTGCGACAACCAGATGCGCCTTCGCGTCGTAATGGCTGAGAACGAGGCCGGCACGGAAGAACACCGCCCATGCCGCAGCGCCGGCGAGTGCCGCGGCGGCGGCCAGCAACCAGGGAAGGCGCCGCTCGACGGCCGTCGGGGGCGATATAATCACGTGTCCGCTGCTCAGAATATCGCGAATAGGTGCAGTCCTTCATCAACTGGGTCTACGGCGTCGCCCTCTCGCTGGGCGGCCCGGGACTTTTCGTCGTCGCCTTCCTCGACTCCTCGTTTGTCTCGCTGCCGCAGATCAACGACCTGCTCGTCGTGTTGATGGTCGTACGCAACAAGGCGTTGATGCCGTACTACGTGGCGATGACGACGGCAGGATCGGTGACGGGGTGCTACGTGCTGTATCGCATCGCGGAGCGGGGCGGCGAAGCGTTCCTGAACAAGCGACTGAAGGCCGGGCACACCGCGCGGGCCCTCGCGATGTACCGGCGCCACGGACTTCTGGCGCTGATGGTGCCCGCAATCCTGCCTCCGCCTGCGCCGTTCAAGTTGTTCGTCCTGATGGCCGGCGTCGCCGGAGTGCGGCCGCTCAGTTCGTCACTCGCGATTGCCGCGGCGCGCGGCGTCCGCTACCTGGTGCTTGGCGCGCTCGCCATCCGCTACGGCGACGCTGCGCTGGAGCTGATGCGGACCCGGGGCCGGATCATCGCAGTCTGGGTTGCGGGGTTGATCGTTGCCGCGGCCGGGACCTGGTGGCTCGTGAGCCGCCGGCGCAGGTAGCATTCCACACTCGTCATTCGAGATTCAGCATTGGTCGATCCTGAAGTCTCCATCGTCATCCCTCTTCGCGACGAAGAGCAGAACGTCGTGCCGCTGCACGACGAGCTGACGGGCGTGTTCGCCCAGATCGGCGTGTCTTACGAAATGATCCTCGTCGATGACGGAAGCATCGACGGGACGTTTCAGCGAGCTCGCGGAGGTGCAGGCGCGGGACCCGCTGGTGAGGGTGATTCGGTTCACGCGCAACTTCGGCCAGACCGCGGCCTTCGCCGCCGGGTTCGCTCAGTCCCGCGGCCAGTTCATCGTCACGCTGGACGGCGATCTGCAGAACGATCCAAACGATATCCCCGCGATGCTGACGCTGGCTCGGCGCAAGGACATCGTGTAGCGGATGGCGGAGGAAGCGGAAGGACAACTTCCTGACGCGGTATCTTCCGTCGGCTGTTGCGAACTGGCTGCTCGGGGTCGTCAGCGGCGTGCGCCTGCACGACAACGGCTGCTCGCTTGAAGGTCTATCGCGCGACTGTCGTGAAGCCGCTCAGGCTGCGGCCCGGGATGCACCGGTATCTCCCGGCCCTTGCCAGTCAGCTGGGCGGGAGGATTGCCGAGGTGGAGGTGAGTCACCGGCCGCGGCGGCACGGGCGATCGAAGTACGGGTTGTCCAGGACGTTCGGGGTGCTCGCAGATCTGGCCCGGCTGCGCGCGCTCATGCAGCAGGCCATCGATCCGCGGACGGACACGTCCGGGCTGTACGAGATCGCGGAGATCCGGGAGACGGCGGGGTAGCATTCCGATCTTTTCGCCGACCCAGCCAGTCGAGAAACACGACGATCGCCATCAGAACGGCGATGGCGCCGAAGAACATCAACGCGTTGGCCATTGGTGTCACGGTGTTCCTCCAGCGATAGCTACTGCGAGAGCGATGAAGGCTGCCCAAATCGCAATGCCGATCACGAGCAGTCCGGCGGAGGTCGGCTCTTGGCCGACGAACTGACCAAAGACAAAAAGAATCGTAGCATCGTCCCTTCGGCCTCCAGGGGAACGAAGAGCGATCCGCGTGCCGCGGCGATTTGCTGAGCAAGCCATCGAACGCCCTCACGGCGTCGCAGATTCCGCCGCGGCTGCGGCGGCCATGAATAGCCGTTTCTGACTGACATTCGCGCACTTAGAATCACAACGCTCCGCGTTCCCGCCCCATAGCATGCACGTACGGGTTACACTCGTAGTCAATGTCCTACCGCAGCCCGCTAGAAGCTCGCGTCGCGAAGAAGACCACCAAGGCGATCGTCGACTTCAATCTGATCGAAGACGGCGATCGCATCATGGTGGGGCTCTCCGGCGGGAAGGACAGCTGGGCGCTCCTCCAGATTCTCGACGAGCTGCGCCAGCGAGCGCCGATTGACTTCTCGCTCATTGCGGTAAACGTAGACTCGGGCTACAAGGAGTTCAAGCACGAGCTGATTGCCAAGACGTGCCGCGACCGGGGGTGGGAATACCGGATCGAGCACACCTCGATTGGCGACGTGATGGACGATCTTCTCGAAGCCAATGCCACGCCCTGCTCCCTCTGCGCACGGCTGCGGCGTGGCGTGCTGTACCGCATCGCCACCGAGGTCGGCGCGACGAAGATTGCGCTCGGCCATCACCTTGACGACTTCATCGAAACCCTCCTCCTCAACCTGTTCTTTGCCGGCGCGTTGAAGGCGATGCCGGCGCGTCTCGTGTCCGACAACGGCGAGCACGTGGTGATTCGGCCGCTGGTGTACGTCGAGGAAGCCGAAGCGCGCGTGTATGCGAAGGAGCGAGAGCTTCCGATCATCGGCTGCTGTTGCCCGGCATGCGGCGATCTCAGCCTCCAGCGCCAGCGTGTGAAGCGGCTGATCCTCGATCTCGAGCAGGAACACGCCGGCGTCAAGCAATCGATGCTGAAAGCGCTCAGTAACGTCATGCCTCGGCACCTCCTCGACACGCGCCTGAATCCAAGCGGCGAGCTGCGCGACAGTGTGGCGCTCAGGCTCGAAGACGAAGGCACTCCGACCCTCATCCAGATCCGGCAGCAGTAACGTGCGCGCGGTCGTTCAGCGGGTCACTGAAGCGCGCGTGCGCATCGGCGATCGCCAGGCGGGGGAGATCGGCCCCGGCCTCCTCGTCCTGCTCGGCATCGGCCGCGATGACGGCCCGGACGACGTGAAGTACGTCGTGACGAAGATCCGCGAGATGCGGGTCTTCGAGGGCGAAGCCGGACGCCACATGGATCGATCCGTCACCGACACGGGCGGTGGCGTACTCGTCATCTCGCAGTTCACGTTGTATGGCGACATCAGGAAGGGGAGGCGGCCGGCGTTCGACGCGGCTGCGCCGCCAGAAGAGGCGCGCGCGCTGTACGAAAGCGTCGTGAGAGAATTGCGGGCAGCTCAACGTGCCCGTGGCCACGGGCGAATTCCAGGCAATGATGCGGGTCGAGCTGGTCAACGACGGCCCGGTCACTATTCTCATCGACAGCAAGCGACAGTTTTAGTGGACCGTCCGGGCTGATTGAGTACCGTCACAACAGGCCTGCGAGTACGATTCGCGGGCCGCGACAACGGCGCGGCCCGCTAGTAATTCGAAAGAGACATGCCAACAGTGAACGTCTCAACCGGTCCTGATTCGGGAAGGACATGCCACGAAGTCATGCGGACCACTCTCATCGCAGTGCTCATCACGCTCACGCTCGGCGCGACCGCGGCATTCGCGCAGCAGCGACCCCTTGTCACAGAGGATCCGGAAACAGTGGGGGCCGGCCGTGTTCTGGTCGAAGGCGGTCTCGACTACGCCACTGAGGTGGTCTATCCGGCGTCGGGCCTTGAAGGCAGGCTGCTGCGGTTTCCGCTGATCGGCTTCAGCGTCGGCGTCAGCTCGATCGCCGAGATCCAGATCGACGGCGGATTGTATAACCGTCTGTCGATCACTGGTCGCCAGCTCGGCGCCGCTCGCCTCCGTCGTGACGGCCTCGGGCACGACAACGTCTGACGTCGAGGACATTGTCATCGGCACCAAGGTCCGCATCGTGCCGGAGGGCGTGCGCCGCCCGGCGTTTGGTTTCCGCTTCGCGACGAAGCTGCCGAACGCCGGCAACGAAAGCGGACTCGGCCTTGATACGACCGACTTCGTCGCATCGGTTCTCGTTGGCAAGACCACCCGCTCGGTTCGCATCGTCGGCAATATCGGCCTGGCGATCCTCGGCGACCCGACGGTGGGCGATCGGCAGAACGACGAGCTGGCCTATGGCCTGTCGTTCGCGCGCGCGTTGACGAACGCTGTGGAAGTCGTCGGGGAGCTCAACGGGCGCATCAATTCACGCAACGGTCAGCCGCCCCCCGGCACCGAATCGCGCGGGGTGCTCCGCGTGGGCGGCAGGTACACCGTCGGCAGCTGGCGTGGGGACGCCGCGGTGATGCTGGGAATGACGAACATCGACGCCGGCGTCGGCGTTACCGCTGGCTTTACGTACGTCTTCGACGCATTCAGGGTCCCTTGATGGCGGGCTTGCGCGTTACGAAGGCTCACGCGTACGGCAACGATTTCGTGTTCGTCGCGGCGAACGAGGCGCATGGCGACCCGTCCGTCCTTGCGCGCACACTCTGCGATCGCCATCGTGGCATTGGCGGGGACGGCCTGATTCTGTTCGACATCCGCGATCGCGGCGCAACGATGCGGCTGCTGAATGCGGATGGCAGTCCGTCGGAGTTGTCGGGGAACGGGCTGCGCTGTCTTGCCGCGCTGGTCGTGAAGAGCCAGCAACTGAGCGTGGGGGCGACGGTGACGGTTGCGACCGGCGCAGGACAGAAGACGCTCGATCTGCTGGCCGTGGAACGGACGCGGTACACGTTCCGGGCTGCGCTTGGTCCGCCTGCGGATATCCGGCAGACTCAGATCGCGGTCCTGGGAGAGACGCTGACCGCCTCGGTCCTCGCTGTCGGAAACCCCCAGTGCGTGATCCTGGGACCGCTGCCGGACGCCGATCGGTTCAACCGATTGGGGCCCGCGCTTTCCACTCACTCGATGTTTCCGGCCGGCACGAACGTCGAATTCGCGCACGTCGAGTCACCCGATCGGGTGCGCATCCTGGTCTGGGAGCGCGGCGTTGGCCCGACAACCTCGTCCGGCACGGGCGCATCGGCATCTGCGGTCGCGGCAGCCGCCCACGGCGGCGCAAGCCGGGAGGTTGATGTCATTGCCCCCGGGGGCACCCAGCGCGTCGAATGGCGCGAGGACGGGGTCTATCTGACCGGATGGGCCGAAATCGTGCTCGAAGGAACTGCCTACCTCTAGTCCCTAATCCGAGCGGCGCGGACCCTTGGGTCCGCGGACTGTCACTCGATTCGAGCGGCGCGGACCTTTCAGGTCCGCGGCGACTGGCACTCGATCCGAGCGGCGCCTGGACACTATCTGACGGTCCGCGGACCAGGTCCGCGGCTGCGGTGTCGGGAACCGAAACCTATTGTCGAGCGGGAATACCGAACCGCTGAACGGATAGTCTTCTGGCTTTTCAACCAGCCGGGCCCTGACCGGGTTGTCCAGCACATAGCGGATTACATCCTCCGTGCTTTCCTCCGCGCGCAGCACCCAATCGTGATACCCCTCCTGCCAGACATTTCGGACGGCGTGTTCTTCGCGGAGTGAGTACACGACCCGCTGCTTGGCGATTTTTACGAACCGCCTCATGTCCGCGGCGTCTGTCAGTCCCTCCACGACAAGGTGTGCATGATCGGGCATTAAGCAGTACGCAAGAATCGAGAAGCCTTCCTCTTCCGCCGTTTGCCGGATTCGCCGCATCGTCGTATCGGCGAAGATCCGCATTCGCGAAAATCGGGCGGACGAGCCGCTGTGCAGAATGTCAGTAGATATCGATATGGGCCACGATACGTGAAGCCTTCGATGCGGCGAGGTCGCCTGAGAGTCACTCCAAGGAGAGAGCAACTCCGGATCCTGTAGGTCCGCGGTAGGTGAGGGTGAACGAGCCGCGGACCTTGAAGGTCCGCGCCGCAGTGACAGGCTTATCGACCCGGCGGCGACTGGCACTCGATTCGAGCGGCGCGGACCCTATGGGTCCGCGGACCAGGACCCTTTGGGTCCCTGAGAGGTGTGCCTCTTGAAGTGAGGCTGAACGAGCCGCGGACCTTGAAGGTCCGCGCCGCAGTTACTGGTTATCGCCCGGTGAGGGGAACGAACTTCTGCACGCGCTTCCCGTCTTCGACCTCACCTGTGTACACGTTGCCCTTGGAGTCGACGACGATCGCGTCGATCCAATGGAGCATGCCGGCGTAGCGTCCATTGCCGCCGAACGATCCCTCCAGCGCGCCGGTCTGCCGGTTGAGGATCCAGACCATGTTGTCGGTGCCGTCGGCGACGAAGACGTACCGCTGCTGCGGATCGGTTGAGAGCGCGAGGTGATAGACGGTGCCGCATGGCGGGGCGGTGGTGCTCCAGATGCCGCCGCAGTTCGCGCCACGCGCCTGCGTGGAGGGATGAACCCAAGAACTGCTTCACGAACTTGCCTTGCTTCGTGAATACCTGGATCCGATCGCTCCCGCGCTCACACACGTAGACGAGCCCATCGCGCGAGAAGTGGATGCAGTGCAGCGCGGGCGCGAACTGTGTCTGATCCGGTGGCGGCCCCGAGATGTCGTACGGCGGCGTCGGATTGTTGTCGATCTCGCTCAACGGGATGCCCTTGCCTCCCCATCCGCGCTTGAAGGCGCCGCTATCCATGTCGTACACGAGGACCCGCTTGTTGAGAAACCCGTCCGAAATGAAGATCTCGCGCGCGTCCTCGTCGAGCTCGAACGATCCGATACCAGGCGGGAATACCGCGGTCTGCTGGTTGTCCTGCTTGACCTGGTCGGCTGGAATCTTCGGTCCGCGGTGACCGAAGTCCCAGAGGAACTTCCCGTCGCGCGAAAACTTGATGATGCTGTCGCCGGGTGTTGTTCCAGACAGATAGACGTTCTTGTCACGGTCGACTGCGATCGTCTGCAATCGCCCAGGCCAACCAGGGTGATAGCCCGGGCCTCCCCAGGAGTTGACGACGTTGCCCTCCTGGTCGAACTCCAGGATCTCTGGTCCAAGGACGCAGCAGTCGCCCCGCGGCGGGGTCGTCATTGCGTTGAGCTCGTCGGGCCGGGCGTCCGTGCGGCGATTGATGACCCAGATGTGATCGTCCCGGTCGACGTACATGTCGACGATCTGCTGCATGCTCCATTTGTTGGGCAACGGCTTTGGCCAGAAGGGATCGACCTTATAGGCCGGGCCGCCGCGAGGTGCCGGTTGCTGCGCGCGCGCTCCAGCGTCCGTCGTCAAGGCAAGAAGGCAGGAAACGCCGATGGCCGCGGCTGCGATCCTGGAGAAAGTCTGTATCGTGGACATGATGATGGGCACGGTTATACACCGCGCCCATCCTGGAGCGCTACGGGGCTTTATCTCCATCTCCGCCCGGCTCATCACCTAGAAAGTGATGCGAACGAACCGCGGACCTCAAAGGTCCGCGCCGCGGTGTTGGAGTGAGTTGCTTTCGCTCGACCGGATACTCCACTTCGGGCGGCGCGGACCTTTCAGGTCCGCGGAACCGAGTCGAAGCGCCTTGCTCACCTGCTAAATGGCTCGAAATAGTAAGGAAACCACCGCTTAGCCGAGCAGGAACGGTTCCTTGACAAAGCGTAACGCGTGTGCGAAGGTCAGCGCCGTCCTCAGCCCATCTCTATCGGCGTCGAACGATACCTGTCTGTTCCCTTTTCCCGGTTCTCGCGAGGAGGTCCTCACATGAGATCTGCGGTTGGGTCTACACATCGCACCTGTCGGATGGCGGTTCTCCTAGTAATCCTGGCGCTGGCAACAGCAGTCCCTGTAGCGGCTCAAGGTGAAGCGAGTGCCGTGGTCACCGGAATCATCATCGATGCGCAGGGCGGCGTACTGCCCGGCGTAACGGTGACGCTACGCAACGTCGAGTCCGGAACCACTCGCACCACGGTGAGCGAAGCCGGAGGTGAGTACCGCATGGCGGGATTGCAGCCGGGCCGGTACGACCTGAAGGCGGAGTTGCAGGGATTTGGCGTCAAGGAGGTGCCCGGCCTGACGCTGACCATCGGCCGCGCCGTTCAGATGAATCTGACACTGGCGCTGCAGGGCGTGCAGGAATCGGTCACCGTCACGGGGGAGGCGCCGGTCGTGGACACCTCGACGACGACGGTGGCGACTGTCGTCACGCAGGAACAGATCGAGATGCTGCCGATTGCGAACCGGCAGGCGGGATCGCTGGCGCTGCTGCTGCCGGGGACGCAGCTTCCGACGGGCACGCGCCGGGCGCGGCCCACGGTAGGGGCGGGCGGCGCCAACGCCAACCTCACGACATCCTACGTGGACGGCGGGAACAACCAGCTCTACAACTCAGGGCAGGAATTCCTCGAGGTGCCGCAGTCTGGCATCCGGGAGTTCCGCGTCAACATCAGCGGCGCCTCGGCGCAGTACAGCGCCGTCGGCGGCGTGGTGCTGACGGCGACGAAGAGCGGCACGAACCAGTTCCACGGCGAGGCCTTCGAGTTTTTCCGCGACACGAGCCTCAACACCATGGATCGGTTCGAGAAGGAGCAGCACGATACCCGCGGGACGCCGAAGCCCAAGTATCGGCGCAATCAGTATGGCGGCGCCTTCGGGGGGCCGATTGTGCGGGACCGCATCCACTTCTTCGGTGCGTTCGAGCGGACCAACGAACCGAAGACGGTGACCGTGCGCACCGGACAGCCGCAGTTCTACTCAGGCGTCGAGGGAAACAAGCCAGCCGGGTACGAGCGGCGGCAATTGCTACTGCGCGGCGACATGCAGATCAACAACGCGCAGAACCTGTTCGTCCGCTACTTGTGGGACAGGGAAAAGACCCTCTGCGAGGAGTGCGGCGGCAGCATGGCCGGCAATACGGGTCAGGACACGACCTCGCCACGCGATTCGATGTTGCTGGCGCACACGTGGGTGATCAGTTCGCGGACCTTGAATGAGGTCCGGGCGCAGGTTCCGCCGTCGCACCTCGAGAACCTGAGCAGCCCTCCGGGGATCGACCGCTGGCCGGCGAGCCAACGCGGCGAGTTCCCGGCGGAGCGGTTCGCGCCCTACAAGGGTGTGTTTACGTTCCCGAGCCTGACGTGGGGATCGATCACGTACAGTAACAACAGCACCAAACGCTGGGACGTCTCCGACGACTTCTCGCTCACTATGGGCTCGCACACCCTCAAAGCGGGCGGCGCCTTCCTGCGCTTCCGTTCGAACGAAGAGTCGAACCACAACATGGGATCCTGGACATTCGACAGGGACCAGTTCTTTGACGGCAGCGACGCGGCGATTGCGAACCTGCGGACCCCGATTCTCTACACCGCCTCGTTCCCGCCCCTGCCGAGGTACCTCCGGGCCGACTGGATACAGGGATACGTGCAGGAAGAATGGCGCATCCGGCCGAGCCTCACGGTCGATCTCGGTCTGCGCTACGAGAACGCTGTACAAGTCGTTCAACAACCACATCACCCTCGCGGGCCGCGAGCGGCTGGGGCAGCTGATCGATCCGGCCTCGCGGGCGGACAACAACAACTTCGGGCCGCGGTTTGGGCTGGCGTGGGACATCCGCGGTTCGGGGCAGACGGTGGCCCGCATCGCCGCGGGCAAGTACTACAGCAACGTGTTCGCGAACACTTTGCGCAACGAGGTGAACACGCTGCTGCAGAGTAGCGTCAGCATCCGGAACCCCTCGTATCCGGATCCGTATGGCGGGTTGTCACCGCAGGCGTTCGTGACGGTGTCGGCGACGCCGAACGTCAACATCACCAGCGACGAGATCGAGCAGCCGGAAGCCATCTCGTTCAACGGCGGGCTGTCGCACGAGCTGCGGCCCAACCTGGCCGTCCATGTGGATGGTGTGTTCAGCAACGGCAAGAAGGGCAACCAGATCACCAACATCAATACGCCGGATCTGGTGACGCGGGTGCGCCCGATCGCAGGATGGGGCAACATCGTCGAATACAACTCAACGGGTGAGAGCAAATATCGTGCGCTGTATCTGCGTCTCGATAAGCGCTTCTCCAACCGGTATCAGTATCTGGTGTCGTACACGCTCGCGTCGGACAAGGATCAGGGAGCCGGAGGAGTTACCCAGGTGGACTTCTATCACCCGGAGTACGATTTCGGCTACGGGCTCCAGGACCGGCGTCACACAGTGGTGGCGAGCGGGGCCGTCCAGCTGCCGTGGGAGATCACCCTGGGCGCGGTGTGGAACTACCGCTCGACGCGGCCGTTCAGCGCGCGCGCAGGCGTCGACCTGAACCAGGATGGCGCGGTGACCGACTACGTGCCAGGGACGACGAAGAGCGTGTTCAACCGCGGCGACGACACGGCGATGCTGGCGCAAGTGAATGCCTGGCGCGCGTCCCGAGGGCTGGCGGCAATTCCGGAAAGTCAGCTCATGACGGACGAGTTCCAACGCCTCGACCTGCGGGTGAGCAAGACGGTGACTCTCGGCGGCGCGCGTCGCCTGGAGCTCATCGGCCTGGTGTTCAACGTGTTCGGCACCGACAGCTTCGGTGTCGGCGCGACGCCATGGCAGCTGAACGCCACGTCGAATTCCTTTGGTACCATCAACACCGTGTATCCACGCCAGCAGGCAGAGCTGGCCGTGCGATTCGGCTGGTAAGGCGCTGGACATTGCCGCTGCGGCCGCCGAGACACTCGGCGAGCCGCTCGGCAAGGCGATCGCCGACCCACATGATCCTCCGCGCCGCGGCGATCGTGCTGGCCACGCTGCTTTTTTTCCCATGGGCGTGGCCGTCTGCCCAGTCGGCTGAAAAGACGCTGGACGTCTATTTCATCGACGTGGAGGGGGGGCATGCGACCCTTTACGTGGCGCCGTCCGGCCAGTCGATGCTCGTGGATACAGGTTGGGCCGGCTTCGAGGGTCGCGACGCCGCGCGCATCGTGGCGGCGGCGACTCGCGCCGGCGTCAAGCAAATCGACTATCTCGTCACCACTCACTACCACGCCGATCATGTGGGTGGCATGACGCAGCTCGCGGCGCGGCTACCGATCCGCAACTTCGTCGATCACGGGCCCACCTCGGAGCGGGGCGAGCGCGCGGCGCCATATCAGACCTATGTGCAGGTGCGCCAGAAGGGCAGCCATCTCGAGG
The DNA here is from genome assembly GCA_963741135.1 of uncultured Acidobacteriota bacterium. Taxonomy (GTDB): domain Bacteria; phylum Acidobacteriota; class Vicinamibacteria; order Vicinamibacterales; family UBA2999; genus Gp6-AA40. The sequence goes on along the minus strand of CAVUHC010000008.1, from coordinate 1,897,626 downwards.
TGAAGCCTGGTGACCAAATTCCAGTCGCGGGACTGAACGTGCGAGTGGTCAGCGCCGGCGGCAGCCTGCTCAGTGTTCCGCTCGAGGGCGGCGGCGGCCCGAATCCGCTCTGCGGCGCGTTCAAGCCCATGAAGGATGAAACGAGCGAGGACGCGCACTCCGTAGGAACGCTCGTCACCTTCGGCGCCTTCCGCCTGATCAACCTCGGGGACCTCTCCTGGAACCAGGAATACGGTCTGGTCTGCCCGACCAATCGGGTTGGGGAGGTCGATGTGCTGCTGACGTCGCAGCACGGCGATGACGAGGCGGGCTCGGCGACGTTCGTTCACGCAATTCGGCCCCAGGTCGCCATCATGAACAACGGTCCCAGAAAGGCCGTGATCGGCCCCATCATCCAGACCCTGCGTGCCTCCCCCGGGATTGAGGACCTGTGGCAGCTCCATTATTCGCTCCTGGGGAACCGAGAGAACGTAGCCGATGAATTCATCGCGAACATTGGAGAGGTCGATAGCGGACAGTGGCTGAAGCTATCGGCCCGCGCCGACGGTAGCTTCACAATCACCAACGCTCGCACCGGGTCCACCAAGCCCTACGTCGCACGCTAGACCATTTTTCATTTCAACGGGCCACGGAGGCACGGAGTCCACGGAGTCCAAACCTATGAATCCTCCGTGTCTTTGTGTCTCTATGGCTACGTCGAGTGAAAAACTGCGTTAGCTGTTATCGGTCCGTCACAATCACCTTCGAGCTCTTGTCCCACGACGCGGGGGCTGGGGAAGGAAGGTGGCGATGTAAGCGGGACTTCAGCGAGACCTGGCGGAATTGCAGTACTGCCGCTAGCGGGTGCGTCGCGAAGACTGCGCTGCGGGCGGTCCGAGGGCGCTCATTGCCCGCGTAATTCGCTCCTGCACCCCTTGTAGCGCCGCCTTCGCCGACAGATAGTCGCCTGCCTTCACGCCTTCGCCCGCCTTTTGCACGCTCTCGTCGACAGCCGCCAGCTCCTGGCGTGGACCATCCAGCACCCGTCGCGGGACTCGTGCACGCGTCGCGGCGGCCAGGCGGGTGTTGGCTTCGGCTATGAGCGCAGCGATCTGCGCCATGTCGCGCTCGACCTCGGCGCGGAGCTGCGCTTTGGCGTCGGCGCCCTCACGCGCCGCGTTCTGCGCGTGTTCGCGGCTGTCGAGCGCCTCGTTGAGCGCCAGGCGATAGTCGCGTTGTGCGACGGCGTCTTGCGAGCGCTTCAGCGCGTCGGTCGCGGCCGTGTACTCGGTGGCCGCGTAGCGATCCGCGCCCGCCGCGCGCGCGGCGTCGATCGCGCCCTGCGCCTGATCCATCTCCTTGTTCGGGGGGGCGCCGCAGGCAGTGATGAGGAGCGAGGCGAGCACACAGGCTGCAGGCAGCCACCGGGTCATGGGAAGTTGAGTATATCGAAATGAAGGACGTCGCACCCCACGATCGGCCACGCGAAAAACTTCAACGTCTCGGCGCAGCGGCGCTTGGTGACAACGAACTCGTGGCGATCGTTCTCGGAAGCGGCTCACGCGAATGCGGCGCCCTCGAGCTGGCGAATCGGCTGCTGCAACGCGCGGGCGGATTACACGGTTTGACTCGCGCCGCGTTTGGCGAGCTGCGCCTCGTACCGGGCGTCGGCAATGCGCGCGCCGCGCAGGTGCTTGCCGCTGTTGAGCTTGGACGTCGCACGCTGGTGCGTGGAGGGACGGACCGTCCGCGCCTGGGCACGCCGCGGCAGCTCGCGTCGTACCTCCTGCCGCAATACGGCGCCGGCGCGGTGGAGCAGTTCGGCATCGTGATGCTCGACACCAAGCACCGCATGATTCGGATCAAGATCCTGTCGATTGGCTCGCTCGACACGACCGTCGTCCATCCGCGCGAAGTATTCAGGGAAGCGACGTCCGCGTCCGCTGCAGCGATCGTGCTCTTCCACAACCATCCCTCGGGTGATCCGACGCCAAGCGCAGACGACCTCGTGCTCACCACGCGCATGGTGAATGCTGGCGACATCATGGGCATCGATGTCGTCGACCATCTCATTCTCGCGGACCAGCGGTATTTCTCGCTGGTGGAGGCAGGGAGGCTGTCCCCGCGCGTCGAATAGCCCGAAGGAATGCCCATTGAGCGTTGCGCATTGATAAGATGGCTGGGTTGTGAAGGTCCTGTACTTCGACTGCTTCTCGGGCGCCTCCGGCGACATGGTCGTCGGCGCGTTGATCGATGCAGGCGTTCCGATCGAGGAGATCCGACGCTCGCTCGGGAGCCTGTCGATCGACCAGGACTCGGTCTCGGTGGAGCGGGTCACCCGTGCGGGAATCAGCGCCACGAAGTTCTGCGTCCGCGGCGAAGAGATCCCCGGCGACACGCATGAACACGTCCGCGACCACGCACACGATCATGCCGGCCACAGCCACGACCACGATCACGATCACGATCGCGCGACGCGCCTGGGCATCCGCACGGTCACAGGACGTTGGGCGAAATCTACGAGCTGATTGAAGGTTCGCTGCTCAGCGCGTCCGGTAAGGAACGCGCGAAGTCCCTTTTCGCCCGGCTTGGCGACGTCGAAGGGGCGATTCACGGCACCTCGTCGGACAACGTGCACCTCCACGAAGTTGGCGCGCTCGATTCCATCGTCGACATCGTCAGCGCCGTGTGTGCGCTGGAAGCGCTGGGCGCCGAGCGCATCGTGTCGTCGCCGTTGAACGTCGGCAGCGGCACGATCCGCTCCGCCCATGGGCTGTATCCCGTTCCGGCGCCTGCCACGTTACAGCTGCTCCAAGGCGTGCCGATCTATTCCGGTCCGCAGCGCGCTGAGATGGTGACGCCGACCGGCGCGTTGCTCATCACGGGTTACGCCACCGAATACGGACCGATGCCCCCAATGCGCGTGCGCAATATTGGATACGGCGCAGGCGCACGGGATTTTCACGACACGCCAAACGTCCTTCGCGTCCTGGTCGGGGAAAGCTGACGCCACCGCGCCGTCGCACAGCGTGGTCGTCATCGAGGCGGAGATCGACGACATGAACCCGCAGATCTTCGGCGTGGTCATGGACCAGCTGCTGGCCGAGGGTGCGCTCGACGTGTTCTACACGCCGATCCAGATGAAGAAGAACCGGCCCGGGACGCTCTTGTCGATCATTGCCGTGCCGGCGTCACGCGACCGGCTGACGGCGACCATCTTCCGTGAGACCACGACCATCGGTGTCCGCTATCGCGAAATGACCCGGGAATGCCTGGACCGCGAGACGAAGACCGTGACCACCGCGTTCGGGTCCGTGCGATTCAAGGTCGCGCGGCGGAACGGGCAGATTCTGAACGCGTCCCCCGAGTTTGAAGACTGCGTCCGACTGGCGGGTCAGCACGGTCGCCCGGTGAAAGATGTGCATGCGGCCGCGATGAAGGCCTGGCTCGACATACAGCGTTCATGAACCCCTTCTACATCACAACCCCGATCTACTACATCAACGCGAAGCCGCACATCGGACATGCGTATACGACGATGGTGGCAGACGCGATCGCGCGTTCGCGGCGGCTCCTGGGTGACGACGTTGTCTTTTTGACTGGAACTGACGAGCACGGTCAGAAAGTGGAGCGCGCCGCACAGAAGGCCGGGCTCAAGACCGAAGTCTTTGCCGAACAGATTGCGGCGAGCTTCCGTCAGATGTGCGGTGACCTGAATATTTCGAACGACGATTTCATCCGGACGACCGAGCTTCGACATCACCGTGCGTCGCAGGAGTTGTGGCGCCGCGTGGCGGCAAGTGGCGACATCTACAAAGGGGATTACGAAGGCTGGTATTGCACCGTCGACGAGATCTTCGTTCCCGAGAGCCAGCTGGTTGACGGGAGGTGTCCGACCTGCGGCAGCAAGGTCGAGCGGCTCAAGGAAGAGAGCTACTACTTCCGCCTGGCGAAGTACCAGCAGCCTCTGCTCGATTTCTACGACGCCAATCCCGCGTTTCTGCAGCCCGCCTTCCGCCTCAACGAGATACGGAGCTTCGTCGAAGCCGGTCTCCAGGACCTCAGCATCAGCCGCACGTCGTTCCAGTGGGGCATCCCGGTGCCGGATGACCCGAAGCACGTCATGTACGTGTGGTTCGACGCGCTGACGAACTACTTGACGGCGCTCGGATTCGGATCGGACAACGCGAGTCGAGTGGATCGGTTCTGGCCGGTCGTCACGCATCTCGTCGGCAAGGAAATCATCCGGCAGCACGCGTTGTACTGGCCCGCTTTCCTGATGTCAGCGGGTATGGCTCCGCCGCGCCGGATCATCGCTCACGGCTGGTGGCTGATGGGCGGCGCGAAGATGTCGAAGTCGGTTGGCAACGTGGCGCGCTACGAAGACTACGTCGGCGTGTTCGGTGTCGACGCACTGCGCTATTTCGTCATGCGCGAGATGCCGCTCGGGCAGGACGCGAACTTCTCCGACGAAGGCATGCTGGCCAGGTTCAATGCGGATCTCGCCAACGACCTCGGGAATGTCGTGAGCCGCACGACCACGATGATCGCGCGCTATTGCGGCGGCGTGATTCCGGACTCGCCGCAGGACGGGCGCGACGACCTGGATCGCGGTCTCGAGAAACAGATCGACATCACCATAGAAGCAGTGAAAGAGCATTTCAGTGCCTTCCAGATCACGGTCGCACTGCAGGCAACGTGGGATCTCATCCACTCGATCAATCAGTACATCGTCCAGCGCGAGCCCTGGACGCTTGCGAAGAAACCAGAGCAGCGTCCGAAGCTGGATGCAACGCTGTTCCATGCAGCCGACGCCTTGCGGGTCACCGCGGCGTTGATCGATCCGGTGATGCCCGACGCGGCGGAACGCATCAGGCGTATGGTTGGTGTGTCACAGGAACAATGGACGGATCTGAGAGCGAGCACGCTTCGCGCGGGAACGCACCTCGGCTCCATAGAACCTTTGTTTCCACGCATTGAGAAAACGGTCGAGGAGCTACGTTCGATGGCCACGGACAACGCGATGCCTTCACAAGAGCAGAAACCCATCGGCGGCGCGGGGGAGGCCGCGGCACCTGGCGCCACGCAGGCGGCTGGCGCAGGTACGACCCCGGCAGAAGACACACGCATCTCGATCGACGACTTCATGAAAGTCGAGCTGCGGGTGGCCAAGGTGCTCGAAGCCGAGGCGGTGCCAAAATCGAAGAAGCTGATGAAGCTGAAGGTCGACGTCGGCACCGAGCAGCGCACCATCGTTGCCGGCATCGCCGAGGCGTACCAGCCGGAACAGCTCGTGGGCCGCACGATCGCGATCGTGTTCAACCTCAAACCCGCGAAGTTGATGGGCGTCGAGTCGAACGGGATGGTGCTGGCCGCCAGCGTGGACGGTGGAAAGCCAATTCTCGTTGCCTTTGACGAACCAGTCCCGCCGGGAGCGAGGGTGCGATGAGGTAATTCAAAATGCAAAATGCAAAATGCAAACATTGCGTTGTTTGCAGGACCGGGGTGAAGGTCGCCGCGCTTTTCACCCCGTTTTCGCGCACGCGGGTGGTGTTTGCATTTTGAATTTTGCATTTTGCATTGATGATTGACTCCCACTGCCATCTAGCCGGTACCGAGTTCACCGAAGACCTCAGCCAGGTCATTGAGCGCGCGCGCAGCGCCGGCGTGACACACGCGCTCGTGATTCTGGCGGCAGACGATGAGCCGGAGATTGAGCAGGGGAGGAGAGTGGCGGCCGGATGGGATGCGGTCCGGTTCTCGGTCGGCATCCACCCTCACGCCGCGGGCAACTTCGCCGCCGACCCCAGTGCGGCGGCGAAGGCCGTGGACACGGTCGTAGACGGGCAGCCCCTGACGCGCGCCTTAGGCGAAATCGGGCTCGACTATCACTACGACTTTGCGCCGCGCGATGTCCAGCAGCAGGTCTTTCGCGAGCAGATTCGTCTCGCCAGGCAGAGACATCTGCCTGTCGTCATTCATACGCGCGAGGCCGATGACGACACCTTCCGAATACTCCGAGAGGAGTCGGCGCAGGAGGTCGGCGGCGTCTTCCACTGCTTCACCGGCGATCGCGACATGGCGCGCCGCGCGCTCGATATCGGCTTCCACATCTCCCTTGCCGGCATCGTCACGTTTCCGCGTGCGCTCGAACTGAAGGAAGTGGCGAAAGTGGTACCGCATCGATCGACTCCTGATCGAAACCGACAGCCCGTTTCTCGCGCCCGTGCCGCATCGCGGCAAACGAAACGAGCCTGCCAACGTGGTCCACGTCGCGGAAACAGTCGCAACGCTGCGCGGCACCGACGCGGCAGCAATAGGCGAAGCGGCGCTGCACAACTTCGAGCGCCTGTTCAACCCGTAACTGCAACGTCCGACACGAATTAGGTCGTCTCCGCGCGTTGACACTCCGCGCGGGGATATGGTTTCATGGTCCCGCTTGAATCCCATCGCGCAGAAACCTTCGCCCGCTCTTCTCGCGCAGATGTTCGAGCCGATTCGCGAAGATCTCGAGAAAGTCGAGCAGGAGTTCGTGCGTCACCTCGAATCCCAGGTGGCGCTGATCCCAACGATCGGGCACTACATCCAGCAGGGCGGAGGCAAGCGGATCCGCCCCGCGGTGCTGCTGATGGCGGCGCGCATGAGCGGGTACACCGGCGAACACGGGGCGCTGTTCGCGTCGGTGATCGAGTTCATCCACACCGCGACGCTGGTGCACGACGACATCATCGACAAGTCCGATCTGCGCCGCGGACGCGAGGCGGTGCACTCGCGCTGGGGCAACGACGTCACGGTTCTCCTCGGGCGACTTCCTCTACATCAAGTCGATGTCGATGGCGCTGACGCGCGACAGCCTGGATTTCATCCGGCTGCTCTGCGAGGTCACGCTCCGCATGATCGAGGGCGAGCTCTACCAGCTCACCAAGAACGGCGTCGTCGATCTGTCCGAGGACGAGCACTTCGAGATCATCCGGCGCAAGACGGCGTATCTCTTCGCCGGCTGCGCCCGCATCGGCGGCATGCTGGGTCCCGGCACCAACACGGAGCAGGAAGATGCGCTGTGGGACTACGGCTTGAACATCGGGACGGCCTTTCAGCTGGTCGACGATCTCCTCGACTTCACGGGCGAGGAGGACGCCCTCGGTAAGCCGGTGGGAGGCGATCTGCGGGAAGGAAAGATGACCCTGCCCGTGATTCACCTGCTGGCCAGCGGTGACGCCAGAGCTGAAGTGCTGATCCGGAAGATCGTCAAGGAGCGCACGCCCTCGATCGACGAGTGGCGGGAGCTGCGCGCTCTGCTCGCCCAGCACCGCTCGATTGACTACGCCCGGCGCACGGCAGCCGACTTCGTCGAACAGGCAAAGAAGGCGCTGCACGCGTTCCCGGCCAGCGCCGAGCGCGACGCGCTCATGTTTCTGCCTGATTACGTACTGTCGCGGGACAGGTGACGATGTAATGCAAGATTCAAAATGCAAAGTGCAAACAGTGCGTCCGGTTTGCATTTTGACTTTTGCATTTTGAATTGATGAATCCCCCTGAACGCATCGCCGAGCTCCGCCGGCTCATTCGCTACCACGAAGAGCGCTACTACATCCTCAACGACCCCGAGATAGCCGACGTCGAATTCGACGCGCTCATGAAAGAGCTGGAGCGACTCGAGATCGAGAATCCCGATCTCGTTACGACCGACTCTCCAACCCAGCGCGTCAGCGGACGCCCGGCTGCGGGCTTCGACACGGTCGAGCACGCAGAGCCGATGCTCAGCCTCGACAACGCGTACTCGGAGGAGGAGCTGCGGGCGTTCGACGACCGCGTCCGTCGAGGGCTGACAGCCGCGGGCCAGGCGGTGGACACGATCGATTACGTTGCGGAACTGAAGATCGACGGGCTGAGCCTCGCGCTGACCTACGAGAACGGCACGCTGGTGCGCGGCGCGACACGAGGCGACGGCGTGCGCGGTGAAGAAGTGACGTCGAATGTCCGGACCATTCGGGCCATCCCGCTGAAGCTCCGACACGCGGACCCAAAGGATCCGCGCCCCACTGGGCGAATCGAGATCCGAGGCGAAGTCTATTTTCCGCGCAAGCTCTTCGAGCGCGTGAACAAGGAGCGCGCGGACGCGGGCGAGCCACTCTACGCCAATCCCCGGAACACGGCCGCGGGGACGATGAGAAACCTGGATCCGGCATTGGTGGCAAAGCGAGGCCTCAGCGCCTGGGTGTATCAGATGGTAGGCGGACCTGACCAGCCTACGCGCTTCGCGCTTCGGCGGTCCGCCGGGTCGGACCGCGAAGGCGGTCCGCCCAGCCAGCACTGGCCGGTCGGGTCGCAACGCGACCCGACCTTGGCGGAGGCGGAAGGTCCGCCTCCAGGATTAACAGATGGGGAACGATTCGAGCGTAGAGGCGGACCTTCAGGTCCGCCTGGATACTCACGCAAAAACGTTGGAGGCGCTGAAGGCGTGGGGCCTGCCTGTCGAGCCTCACTGGCGCCGCTGTCGCGGCGTCGACGAGCTCCTCGCATTCTGCCGCGAATGGGAAGAGAAGAGGCGCACGCTCGATTTCGACACTGATGGCGTCGTCATCAAGCTCGATCGCATCGACTTGCGCGCCGTCCTCGGCACCACGAGCAAATTTCCGCGCTGGGCCATCGCCTTCAAGTTCCCTGCGGAGCAGAAGACGACGCTCCTGAAGAGCATCGAGGTGAATGTCGGGCGAACCGGCGCGGTGACGCCGTTCGCGATGCTGGAGCCGATTTTCATCGCAGGATCCACCGTCTCGATGGCGACGCTGCACAACGCGGACGACATCGCCCGGAAGGACATCCGGGAAGGTGATTGGGTCCTGGTCGAAAAGGCAGGCGACGTCATCCCTCGGGTTGTCTGGACCGGTGCTGAGCAAGCGATCGCCCGACGCACAACCGTGGCGGATGCCCACGGTGTGTCCGCGCTGCGGCAGCGACCTGCATCGCGCGGACGACGAAGCGGTCTGGCGCTGCGAGAACACGTCATGCCCGGCCAAGCTGCAGCGCGGCGCTCGAGCATTTCGCGTCGCGCGGCGCCATGAACATCGAAGGGCTGGGGGAGTCGCTCGTCGCGCAGATCATCGGGGCGGGACTGGTGAAGGACTACGCCGACGTCTACGCGCTGACAGACGAGAAGCTGGCGCAGCTCGAGCGGATGGGGCAGAAGTCGGCAGCCAAGGTGATGCTGCAGATCGACAAGAGCCGGACAAATGAGCTGTGGCGCCTCATTTACGGGCTCGGGATCCGTCACGTGGGTGAGCGAGCATCGCAGGTGCTCGCGCGCGCGTTCGGGTCGATGGACGCGCTGTGTGCGGCCACCGTCGAGCACCTGCAGGACACCCCCGAAATCGGCCCGGTGCTCGCCGCGTCGGTCCGAAGCTGGCTCGACGAGCCTCGGAACCGGGAGTTGATCGATCGATTGCACGCGGCCGGCCTCAACATGGAGGTTCCTCCGGAGGAGCGGGCGTTGGCGGCCGCTCCAGGCCCGCTCAAAGGGAAAACATACGTAATCACGGGCACCCTGTCCTCGATGACGCGCGAAGCGGCCACGGCAGCGCTCGAGCGCCTCGGGGCCAAGGTTGCCGGCTCAGTCAGCAAAAAGACGACGGGTGTCGTTGTCGGCGCCGACGCGGGCACAAAGGCCGAGAAGGCACGTACGCTGGGATTTCGCTGCTCGATGAGGCGGCCTTTCTGGAACTCGTAAAACCAGAGACGCTGATCCCTATAATGGGGCTATGAGCCGGCGATTCCTGGCGGTGACGGTGGGCCTGACCGCGACCGTCGCATTTCTCATCGGACTTATCGTTGCGGGGTCGATGACCCCGCAACGGGCTGTGTCGGCCCCCAGGGCGCCGCTCGTACCGGTGCGGTCGCGTAATCCTGCCGCTGTACTGCCGACCGTCGTCTCGTTTGCCGACGTGGCCGAGAAACTCAACCCGGCGGTCGTCAACATCGATGCGACTTCGCGCGGGTCGGCCCGGTCGCGGCGCCCCAATGCGCTGCCGCTGCCCGACGGCCCCGATCTCTTCGATCGGCCCGGTGATCGCGATCCGCAGGGACCGCGCCGCGGCGCTGGCACCGGCTTCGTCATCGATCCGCAGGGCTTGATCCTCACCAACCATCACGTCGTGGACGGCGCGGATCGCATCATGGTGCGCCTCACCGACGGCCGGAACCTGCACGCGACGCGCGTCGGCTCTGATCCCGATACGGACATTGCGCTTGATCAAGGTTGAGTCGACCCGGCCGCTTCCGTACGCCGTGCTTGGCGATTCCGATTCGTTGCGCGTGGGCGAATGGGTCGTCGCCATCGGCAATCCGCTGGCGTACGAGCACACGGTCACGGTCGGCGTCGTCAGCTTCATCGGCCGGAAGCTGTTCGACACCTCCCTCGATCGCTATATCCAGACCGACGCGGCGATCAATTTCGGCAACAGCGGCGGTCCGCTGATCAACGCGCGCGGCGAAGTCATCGGCATCAACGCCGCGATCAGTTCGCGCGCCGCCAACATCGGCTTTGCCGTCCCCATCAATCAGGCGCGCGCCATCCTTCCGCAATTGCGCGACAAGGGACGCGTGTCACGTGGATACATCGGCGTCGCCCTCCGCGACGTCGACCCGGATCTGCAGCGGTCGCTCGGCCTGAATACGACGCGACGGGGCTCTCGTGCAGGACATCACGACCGGGTCGCCGGGCGCCCGCGCGGGCATCCGGACCTACGACCTGATCGTGGCAGTCGACGGCAAACCGATCACGGGCAACGACGAGCTGATTCAGCTGATCGCGGCGCGGCAGCCGGGCACGGTCGCCTCGCTCCAGATTCTTCGGGACAACCACGCGATGAACGTATCGGTGAAGCTGGCCGAGCGGCCACAGCGCGAGAAGCGCGCGGGAGCCGGCGACGACGGGCAGGCACCGCAGCCGTCGAGTCAGCGCGGTCCCGCGCTCGGCCTCTCCGTGCGCGATCTCGATCGCGACTTCTCGGAACGCTTCAAGCTGCCCGAGGGGATGCAAGGCGTGATCATCTCGCGCGTGGAGCCGATGAGCCCGGCATTCGACGCGGAAATCGAACGCGGTCACGTGCTGCTCGAAGTCAACCGCCATCCTGTCCGATCGGTCGATGACTACCGTCGTCTGACGGCGGGTTCGCGCGCCGGGTGACATCCTCACGCTCTACGTCTACAAGCCGGAAAGCGATCAGCGCGCACTGCACACGGTGAAGATCGAGTAGCCGCCGCAGCGCCACGCTCGCATCCTCGCACCGCTGACGCTTCCGTACTCTGATGAAACCTCGAATCCTTGTGATCGACGACGAGGCGGCCATCCGTGACTCGTTGCGCATGATCCTCGAATACGAGGATTACGAGTTCGTCGGCGCGGGCTCCGGCCCCGACGGCATCGCCCAGGTCAAGCGCGATCCTCCCGACATGGTGGTGCTCGACATCAAGATGCCGGGCACCAACGGTCTCGAGACGCTCGCGGAGATTCGGAAGGTCGACGAGTCGCTGCCGGTCGCGATGATCTCCGGGCACGGCACCATCACCGACGCCATGCAGGCGACGCGCCTCGGCGCGTTTGACTTCATCGAGAAGCCGTTCACGAGCGAACGCGTGCTGGTGACGGTGCAGAAGGGGCTCGAGCTGCGCTCGCTCCGCAGGGAGAACCGCGAGCTCAAGCTCGCGATGGAGGCGCGGTACGAGATCGTCGGCGACAGTCCGTCGCTGCGCAGCGTGCTCGAAGCCGTGCAGCGCGCCGCCCCGACCAATGCGACAGTCCTGCTGCTGGGCGAGAGCGGCGTCGGCAAGGAGCTCGTCGCCCGCACCATTCATCGCAACAGCCCGCGCGCCGGACAGCGCTTCATCCAGGTGAACTGCGCCGCCATTCCCGAGGAGCTGATCGAGTCGGAGCTGTTCGGACACGAGAAGGGATCGTTCACGGGCGCCACCGAGAAGCAAATCGGCAAGTTCGAGCAGGCCGATCGCGGCACGATCTTCCTCGACGAAATCGGCGACATGAGCGCCAGGACACAGGCCAAGGTGCTGCGCGTGCTGCAGGAACAGGAGGTCGAACGCCTCGGCTCGGCGCGTACCGATCAAGGTGGATGTGCGCGTGATTGCCGCGACCAACAAGAATCTCGAGGAGGCGATCCAGCGCGGCGAGTTTCGCGACGACCTCTACTTCCGGCTGAACGTGATTCCGATCCTGGTGCCGCCGCTGCGCGAGCGGCGCGAGGACATCCCGCAGCTCGTCCAGCACTTCGCGAAGCGCACGAGCGAGGAGCACAACCTCAAGCCGAAGCGCTTCGACCCGCGCGCGATGGAAGCCTGCAGCGCTATCGGTGGAGAGGCAACATCCGCGAGCTCCGCAACACGATCGAGCGGCTGATGATCATGTCGCCAGGCGACGTCGTCCGTGTCGAGGATCTGCCGGCGGAGATTCGCGGCGAGTCATCTTCGCGTCTGGCCTCCGTCGCAGAGCCTGGCGCTTCGGCGCCGGCGCGCCCCGAGCCGGCCGGAACCACGACCCCGCCCGCAGGAACGCTGCGCGAATTCAAGGAGGCCGCTGAACGCGCATTCCTCGTGGACAAGTTACGCGAGAACAACTGGAACATCTCGAAGACGGCCGAAGCCCTCGACACGCCCCGCAGTAATCTCTACAAGAAGCTGGAACAGTACGGAATCAAGCAGGAAATCGATGGGTAAATCCCAAATCCCAAAAGCCCCTTCCTTTGGATTTGGGATTTGGGTTTTGGGATTTAAGAACGTCGCAGCCAGCCGGTAAGCCGAATTCTGTCGAGAACGATCATTCCTCTAGGCCCGCGATTGCTCGCGGACTCCGGCGACCTACCCGGTGGCTTCGGACGGGCCGTCCTGTAACGCCACCCTATTTGGTCTTGCTCCGTGCGGGGTTTTGCCTGCCATCCGAGTTACCCCGGACGCGGTGCGCTCTTACCGCACCTTTTCACCCTTACTCGCCTTCGTCCTCCGGACTACGGCGAAGCAGGCCCGAGCACGCAATCGATGACTGCGCCACTCGCGGGCTTGCTTCGCCGTAGCGCCGAAGGCGCGAAGGCGAGCGGTATATTTTCTGTGCCACTATCCGTCAAGTTGCCCTGCCCGGGCGTTACCCGGCGCACTGCCCTATGGAGTTCGGACTTTCCTCCCGCCGATGTCTTATCAGGCTGTGGCGGGCAAGCTTTTTACAGCCTGCCCGCCGTAGCGCCGAAGCGCGAAGGCGGGCGATCGTCTAGCCGACTGCGACATTCCATTATCCTGTACGGGCAGGTACAATCGCCGGCACGTTTTCTGCTGAGATCAAGCGCGATATGGCCCATTACCTCGTCACCGGCGGCGCCGGTTTCATCGGCTCTCACCTCGCGGAGGAGCTCGTCCGTCGTGGCGAGACCGTCCGCGTGGTCGACAATCTAAGCACCGGCAAGCGCCAGAATCTCTCCCACGTTCCCTCGGCCGAATTCGTCGAAGGAGACCTGGCCGACCTCGATGTGGCACGGCGTGCCGTCAAGGGGATCGATTACGTGCTTCACCAGGCGGCGATCCCGTCGGTGCCGCGGTCGGTGGAGGATCCGATTACGTCGAATCGCGCCAACATCGACGCATCGCTCAACGTGCTGGTGGCAGCCCGCGACGCCGGCGTCAAGCGCCTTGTCTATGCCGGGTCGTCTTCTGCCTACGGCAACACGCCGACGCTTCCAAAGATCGAGACCATGGCGCCGGCGCCACTGTCTCCCTATGCGCTGCAGAAGCTCGTCGCGGAACAGTACTGCCAGATGTTCACGCGGCTGTACGGACTGCAGACTGTCACGACCCGGTACTTCAATGTCTTCGGACCGCGGCAGGATCCCTCGTCGCCTTACTCCGGCGTCATTTCCATCTTTATCAGCGCGCTTTGCGAGGGCCGACGGCCGACGATTTACGGCGACGGCGAGCACACGCGTGATTTCACATACGTGGCAAACGTGGTGGATGGCGTGCTCCGAGCCTGCACGGCGGACAATGCGAGCGGGGAAGTGATCAACGTGGCCACGAGCGGCCGCATTTCCCTGAACACGCTGTTCAACACGGTCCGCGATCTCGTCGGATCGACGGTGGAACCGATCTACGCCGAGCCCAGAGCGGGGGATGTCAAGGACTCGCAGGCCGACATCTCGAAGGCCAAGCGCGTGCTCGGCTACCAGCCAAGCGTGACCTTCGAAGCCGGGCTCGCGAAGACCGTCGAGTGGTACCGCTCATCCCCGGTAACTGTCGCGTGACGTGTGGCCGAGAAGCGCCGTTCAGACTACGAATTCTGGGAATTCGCGTGTCACGAGGGTGAACAGAATGCCGAGCACCTGCTGCCGAATGGCCAGGGCAAGTAGGCAAGTGATAGTGCGGCGGGAACTTACCTCTCGGGAAGATTGATGGACGTGACCAGACGAAATCTCACAGGTTTGCCATCCTTCGATGCCGGCCTGTATCGCCACGCCTTGGCCGCACTGACGATCATTCGCTCGTGATAACGGTTCAACGGTGTGTGCAGCTTGACGGTCTCGACCTCGCCCTCCCGGCTGATCAGCATCTCCAATGTGCCCACCGTCCATCTGGTAACACCGATCGGGAGTGTCGCCGGGAGCTGGCGGCTTAACGGGGCCGGGGGTGTCACACTCTCGTCGGCCTCGGAATAGACCCGCTCGTCCTCGCGCGCCTTCAGGACCGACGCGCGGGCAAGGAGCTGCTGGACGGCACTGCGCAACCCGGGGAACGCCGCGTCATCGTCATAGTGGGCGAGCATCGTCGCGATGCGGCTTCCCTCGCTGAGCGCCCGATCGTAGTCTCCCGCATCGAGGGCCGCACGGGCGTTCATATAGTCGCGGCGAGCCAGCGCCGGCAATATGTCGCGCCTGCTGGCCTCCAGCGCGGCCACTACCTCAGGCGTCGATCGCGCGGCGTCGAGCTGGTACATAGGGTTCGCCAGAATAATCGAATCGAAAACGCGCCGGGCATCTTCGGCCCTCCCGGACGCAAGCAGCGTAGCCCCTTGGTGCGCGACCGCGTCCGGTGAGTCGGCGTTGAGAACGGTCGGCCTGCTTACGCCGGCGCTGCTTGACGCAGGCTGCGAGCTGACCGGAGCCGTCTCCCTCGAGGGCCCCACTTCAGGTCGCTGCTCGAGCTCCGCTACGACCCGCCGGGCGGCACCTTGCGCGGGCCGGGCTAACGATCTGGGAACGATCAGCGGTGTCGCCGGCGCCGGCTCGGGACTCTCGGGTCGTGGACGCACGGCGGCACTCGCGGCCTGAATCGGTGCACTGCGCTCGTCACGCGACGGCGGCGGCGACGAGGTCAGGGATCCGGGATCCTGGATCCGGGGTCCGAGCGTCTCTGATTCCTGATCCTTGATCCCTGATCCCTGACCCCCGATCCCTGATAGATCCCCGATGCCTACCCGGATCGAGAACAGTGCGATCGCTGCAATCAGCAGAAGCGACCCTACGGCTGCTGGAGCCAGGCGGCTTGATCGGGTCGCCCCGGGTGGTCGCACCGATCGCGCCGGTCTCGCAACCCGCAACTGAACGACGTCCGTCAAAGTCGGCTTGGCCCTGGCCGGGTCCTCTGCCGCGAGCGCGGGGGCGGGAAGCGCTGCCTGTCGACGGCCCTGGTATATCGAAGCCGAGAACTTCGCTTCGAGCCCGCGCTGGAACGCCATTCGAATGTCGTCAGACTGGTCCGGGCGCTCGAAACGACGCAGGGCTTCTGAGAATTCGTCCACCGAGACGAAGACGGGAACTTCGAAGGCCGCTTGCGACGCCAACAGGCGCAGTTGCACCGGCGCAGTCCCTCCTTCGAGGAGCGCACGCAGAATTCGACCCACCTGCTTGACGTGAGGATCGCTCCCCGGCTCGTTCGTCAGGACCCGGACCTCGCCACGTTGGGTAATCTCGATGTGGCGCGGGTCGACCAGGCACAGGTGAGCGCCGGCGGCCGGATCCCGCGCAAGGGCCTGGCAAACCCGCTGGGCGATCGCGACCGCTTCGTGCCAATCCACCGACACGCTGTTCTCGAGCAACTCGGCGATCGAGAGCGAGGGCGTTCCCGCCGCGGATTCGTCGACGTCCGGAACGACGAGACCTGTCCGTGACGCGTCAACGCTCGGCGCGCTCGCCTCCGACACAAGGACGTGCGGTGGTGCCGGGTCAACGCTCGGCGGGCTCGCTTCCGAAACAACAGGGTGCGGTGGTGCCGGGTCAACGCTCGGCGCGCTCGCCTCCGAAACAACAGGGTGCGGCTGTGTCGGCTCCGCGTCCGCGACAGGCTCCATTGGCCCGGGCGCGCTGTGCGTCGCCTCGGCGGGTTCGACGCCCAGGTCGGCCGCGGGCACGGCCTGCTGCTGCGACAACTCCTCTTCGGAAAGGAACTCCTCATTGATGTCGAACTGCACCGCCGGCGGCAGGACGATGAAGTGGCGAGCGAGTATCTTCTCGACGTCGCGACGAGGATCCGGGGCGCCGGGTTCGCTGCGAGGAGCGCCAGTCTTCACGGGTATTCTCGCCGCATTGGAAATCTCATGCTGCGCTCAGCGTTCGGGTGCGAAGTAGCCGCCGCGGCTCGTGACAACCACGTCAGACGACCGCGATTGAATCTGCACTTCGCGCCAGGCCCCGTCCCGCGCGCTATCGGTCGACGTGTAGCTCACCACATAGCGCCGGCGGAGATTCTCGACCACGCGCCGGTAGTCGTCGCGCAGGTTCTCGACGGCGACCGGGAAATATGATTCGCCGCCCGAGAGCTCCGCGAGTCGCTCCAGGAATGGACGGTCGACCTGGGGCCCGAGTCCAATCGTGAATATCGTCGCGTTCGCCTGACGAATCAGATCGAGGACCTCGGTCGCCGTTCTCACGCTGCCTGGTGCGGTTCCCGGGTTGTTCTCGTCGCGACCATCGCTCAGCACGACCACCGCACGCCGGCCTTCCCTTCGCTGCATCCGCGTCAGCGAATCCCACAGGGCGTCATACAGGGCCGTGCCTCCGATCGCCGTATAACTCTCGATCATCTTCGCGGTCGTCTCCCGCGCGGTCGTGAAGTCGTGCGCCAGGACCGACTGATCCGAGAACATCTCGAGGGCGAGGCTGTCTTCGGGGCGAAGCGTCGCGACGAACTCCTGCGCCGCTTCCACAACCGCCGTCGCGCTCTTGCGCATGCTGCCGCTCGAGTCGAGCGCGAGGACGATCGAGACCGGCGCCGTCGCCTCGTAGAATGCGTCGATTTTCTGTTGGACGCCTTTCTCCGTCACGATCAGGTCATCGACCGTGAGATCCACTTGACTGCGATCCACTCCAGTAATCGTGAACTCCAGTTCGGGACGGATCGGAGGCGGTTGGGGCGCGACGTATCCGGATCGCGTTCGTACTTTGTACTCGGGGGCTGTCGTGAGGCTCACGTTGCGCCAGTTCCCGTCCCTCACCTGGTTGGTTGGCGTATAGCTGACGAGATAGCGATTCTGGGCATCGACGGCCAGCTGCTCGTGAACCGCGCCGAGATCCTCCTCCCTCGGCGGGAAGAACGCCTTTCCTCCCGTTTCGGCGGCAATTTGCTTCAGCAAGCGCTCGCCCTTCAGGGAGATGCCGGCGATCCCCCCGATTCCCACGACGTACACGGTGACCCCGGCCGTCTTCACCGACGCCAGGGCTTCGTCAACCGACGTCACGCTGTTCTCGTCGTACCCGTCCGTAATAAGCACGATGTCGCGGCGCCCTCGATCAGCGGGAAGCTTCTGGATCGCTTCGACCAGGCTGTCGAGAATCGCGGTACCACCCGCCGCTTCGATATGCTCCACGGACTCGAGGATTGTTTTTCGATCGTCAGTCGGTCCTGTCACTGACGCGAGGCCGCGTGAGAAGGGCGCCACGAGCACACGGTCGGAGGGCCTCAGAAAATCGACGAAACGCTTCGCGGCATCCCTCACGAAATCGATGCGCCTGTGCATGCTCTGGCTGCTGTCGATCAGCAGAGCAAAGGTTGACGGCAGCGATTCCTGGCTGACGAGGTCGACGGCCTGCGGAATGCCGTCTTCCTGAACGGTGAAGCTCGAGGCGCCCAATCCGCGCACGAACCGGCCGCGGCTGTCGTACACACTGGCTTCGAGCAGGACGCTCCTTACGTCGGCGACCTCGAGAATCTCGAATGCCTCCAGCCGCACCGAATCGCGCGCCGTGTGACCGAGACTGTCTTCGATCTCCACGGCGAGCTCGCGTCGCTCGAAGGGATTTTCGTCCAGCCACTCGACGGCGTATGGTGGCCCGTCTTCATCGCTCCCCAGGAGCACACCGTCCACATAGAAACGGACCGGCTGCAGCACCGTCTCGGGTGGGACGTGAACCTGCGCAACGAACCGTACCCTTGTGGAGGCTCCCATCCGTCCCAGGGGCGAGGTGATCCGGACCGATAGGGGAGGCGGCGTGTCGTCGGCCCGCGGCGTGGTCCCCATGAGGGCGACAAGAGACGCCGCGATCGCGAACCGGAGAGAGCGGGAGGCAGCCAACATGCGGGGAGCTCTAATCCGTCCGGGGTTGTTGCGACGTGCCGCCGGCCTTTAGCGCCAGGATCCGCGCCTTCCTGGCGCGCTCGCCCGCGGCAGCCCACGACGGCCGTTGCATTTGCGCTACCGCGAATGCGCTCGACGCATGTGCGTAGCGCTTTTCCGCCAGGTCAACGATACCGATGTTGTACCATCCGGCCGCCACGTTACTTGCGGCCAGGAACTCGCGTTGTGCCAGGTCGTCGCGCTGGTCGGCGGCGTATGCGAGCGCGAGATTGTTCCGGGCCGGCGCCAGCGCGGGGTCCACTTCGAGGGCGGTCCTGCATTCAGTCACCGCCGCCGCGATCTCACCTTCAAGAAATGAGAGGTAGCAGAGGTTGTTGAGAACGTAGGCTGCACGGGGATCCAGCGCGAGCGCGCGCTCGTACGCGCGACGCGCATCCGCACCGCGGCCCATCGCCGCCAGCACTGTGCCGAGTGTGTTCTGCGCCGTCGCAGACGAGGGGGCGTAGTAGACCGCACGAGAGGCATCGCCGAGCCCCAGATTCGGGAATCCCCAGTCACGCCAGATCCGGGCCAGCCCTTCGTAGGCCGCTGCATCCGTCGGATCGAGTTGACGCGCATGCTCGAAATGGTCATGGGCGGCGTCGAGGATCTTCAACCGGCGATAGCGCTCGGCGACCCGCAGGTGCTGGGCGGCACCTGGATGCACCCGCAGTTCGAGCAGCGCGGCCTTCAGGTCTGGGTCTTGTCCTTCCAACGTGGCGGCAAGAACACCCGAGGGCGACGGCTTTGCGCGAGCGCCGAGCTCGCGCATTTTGCTGGTATAGACCTCGAGCGACCCGTCCGGGACGTGGCTTGGGTTGCGCACTGCAGCGCATCCGGAGACCAGCACCGCGAACAGCACCAAGCCGACGCTCAGCGTCGGCCCGGATCTACAGCCACTCCACGACTTCAGGCCATGGGGCACCGTTGGTTCCAGTCAGTTCTCTCGATTGAGGCGACTTCGACGGCGCATCAAGTAAAGCACCAGGAAGACGCCCGTCACGGCGAGCAGGACAATCTGGTTCATGGTCATATGAGTCTCCCTTTACGTTTCCCGTCTCAAGCGTTAGAAGAAGGCTCTGTACATCCTCACAGCCACCGGACCGAGGCAGACGACATACAGTGCCGGCAACAGGCACAATACGAGCGGAAACACGAGCTTCACGCCGACTTTCCCCGCTCGTTCCTCGGCGCGCTGCCGCCGCTTCGTGCGCGACGTCTCAGCGTGCGTCCGCAACGCCTGGGCGATGCTCGTTCCAAACCTGTCGGTCTGGATCAGCATGGCAACGAGGGACCGCACGTCGTCGAGGTTCGTCCGCTTCGCCAAATCCTGAAAGGCGTCCAGTCTGGGTTTCCCTGCGCGAATCTCCGTCGCCACGGTTCTCAGCTCGTGGGCCATAGCAGGCATGGCGATTTCCAGTTCCTCGCTGGCCTTGAGGATCGCCTGATCGAGGCTCGAGCCCGCCTCGACGCAGACCACGAGAAGGTCCAGTGCGTCAGGCAGCCCATCCTGAATTGCACGCTTGTGCTGAGCAATCCGCCGGGAGAGCAACAGGTCCGGGATCATGTAGCCGAGAATCGCGGTGAGAACTGCAAGCACCCATCCGTCACGCACACCGAGGATCAGAACTGGGGCCAGCCCAAAGACCACCGCCAGAACGCGCTGGGACATGAAAAAGAGCCACTGGGCGCTCGGATCACCCCAGCCGGCAGTCGCGAGCCGGCGCTCCAGACGCGGCCCGTCTTGCCCGGGCTTCCGGAGCCTCGAAGGTTTGCGGCGGCGGGGCGTCGCGCTCACAGCTTCCGGCCCGGGCCATCCTTCCGCTGTTCCCGCCCTGGTCACGTGCCGCAAGCGCTTCATTTCAGGAGCCGTGCGCGACAGCACGAGCGATGCGACCGATCCCGACACCAGGGCGATGCTGATGAAGACAGCGGCGAGCGTGATGATCAGTTCGAGAGGCATCGCTGACGTTCCTAGATTTCGATGTTGACGATTCGGCGTATCGCCAGTGTTCCGGCGATTTGCAGAACAGTTGCCGCAGCCACCAGGCGAATGCCGAGAGGATCCTGCACGAGGATCAGGACGTG
Source organism: uncultured Acidobacteriota bacterium (assembly GCA_963741135.1). Classification (GTDB taxonomy): domain Bacteria; phylum Acidobacteriota; class Vicinamibacteria; order Vicinamibacterales; family UBA2999; genus Gp6-AA40. The sequence goes on along the minus strand of CAVUHC010000008.1, from coordinate 1,876,961 downwards.
ATCGGGTGAGACGAGGTACAAGAGCGCCGCAACGAGGGGCGGGAGGCTGGCGAGCACCAGCCCGGTAATCCGGCCGTGCGCGCTGACGGCGCGGACCTGGCGCCTGATCTTGAACCGCTCGCGAATCAAGGCAGACAGCTTGTCGAGGACCTCCGCCAGGTTGCCGCCTGTTTCCCGTTGTGTCAGCACGGCCGTCACGAAGATGCGGACATCGAGCAACGGAACTCGCTCGGCGAATTCCTTCAGAACGTCAGCCAGCGGCTTGCCGTAGTTCTGGCGGTCGTACACGAGCCTGAACTCCGAGCCCATCGGATCTGCAACCTCCTCCGCCACCATGAGGAGACCAGTTGCGAAGGCATGGCCGGCCCGCAGGGATACCGCGATCAGATCGATGGCCTGGGGAAACAACTCCTCCAGCCTGCGGACGCGGCGTTTCGCAACGAATTGCACGCACATGTACGGAAGGGGTGCCATGAGAAGCGCCAATAGCAGCGCAAGCCATGCGGACGAACTCGCCAACTCCGCAACCAGGAATGTCACCATCGCCATCAGGCCGCACCCCAGTACAACCATACCCACCGTGAGGGGGAGCCCCGACAGCCTGATCAACCGTTGAATCGGCTGAATCACGTAACCCGAGCGCACGAGCAGCGAGTCGAACGCTTTCAGGGCACTCAACGGCGGCCTTTTCAGGGTCAGCGCCGTTCGTTTGGGACGATTAACCGGCTCCGGCAGAAGTCGTTTCCGGAGCGCGCGGGCGGTGTTCTCCTCGGGTCTCGCGACGAAGACCCAATAGACCCCGATGATGATGGTGATGCACAGGACGAAGGTCGCGATGACTGCGGGCATCGGTCCTCCTCAGGCAACCGCTTTCATGTGCTCGAACATCTCAACCGGCAACTGGATACCGAACGACGCCATGCGCTCGGTGCATTTCGGCCGGATGCCGGTGGCACGGAATCGCCCGCACACCTTGCCGTCACGCCGTAGACCGGTACGCTCGAAGACGAAGATGTCCTGCATCGAAACCATCTCGCCTTCCATCCCGGTCACCTCGTTGATGCCGGTCACTTTCCGTGTGCCGTCCGACAGCCGCGTTACCTGGACGATCAGATTGATGGCCGATGCGGTCTGCTGGCGCACCGCTTTCTCTGGAATGTTGAAGTTCGACATCGCCACCATGGTGTCAAGGCGATACAGGGCGTCGCGAGGACTGTTGGCGTGAATCGTGGTCAGGCCGCCGTCATGTCCCGTGTTCATCGACTGGAGCATGTCGAGCGCCTCTTCGCTTCGCACCTCACCAACGATGATGCGATCCGGCCGCATGCGAAGCGCGTTCACGACGAGATCCCGCTGGCGCACGGCCCCCTGCTTTTCGATGTTCGGCGGTCGTGTCTCGAGCCGCACGACGTGGCGCTGGCGCAGCATCAGTTCGGCGGCGTCCTCGATCGTGACGATGCGCTCGAAGTTGGAGATGAAGCCCGAAAGAACGTTCAGGAGCGTCGTTTTGCCCGCGCCCGTGCCGCCCGACACGATGATGTTGAGGCGGCAGGCCACCGCCGCTGCGAGGAAGTCGAGCATCGGCTGCGTGAGCGTTTCGCGTTCCACGAGGTCCTGGGCCCCCAGGCGTCCCGTGCGGAAGCGGCGAATTGAGAGTGCGGGGCCGTCGAGCGCCAGCGGCGGGATGATGGCGTTGACGCGCGATCCGTCCTTCAGCCTGGCGTCGACCATCGGGCTGGATTCGTCGATCCGGCGCCCCACCGAGCTCACGATGCGCTCGATGATCAACTGCAGGTGCAGATCGTCCTTGAACATGACGTCGGTTTCCTCGAGCTTGCCGTTTCGCTCGATGTACACCCGATCGAACCTGTTCACGAGGATGTCGGAGATGTCCGGATCGCGGAGCAGCAACTCGAGTGGTCCGAGCCCGAACAGCTCGTTCAGCACGTCACCCACAAGGTTTTCGCGCTCGGCGAGACTGAGCAGGGTCGTTTGCGTCTCGTTCTCGATCAGCTCGACGATGAGCGCCCGGATTTCCGGCTCCGCGTCCTCGCGCCTGACCCGCGTCAGGTGCTCCAGGTTCAAGCGGTTCAGCAGTTCCTGATGGATGCGTGTCTTCAACTCCTGGTACTCGAGGAGGCGAGTCTTCGCTGAGGGCGCAGTCGGCGTAGCAAGTATCGAGTTCATCGGGTCCTATCCTCGTACACGACGTTCAGAATCGAAGGCTCAGCCGGCCCAGCAAACTCGCGGGACGCTCGCGCGCAGGCTGTTCGATCGGCGCATCCGGCGAATACGCAATCAGACTGCGGGCGAAGCCCGCGTACGAGCTAGCCAGCTTGTTGTGATTATCCAGGACCAGTGGTCGTCCACAATTCAACGCGTCGAGCGCCACGCGATAATTGCTTGGAAACACGTCGGAGACCGGACCACCGATGACGCTCTCGATGTCCTTTCGTCCAATCTCCGCCTGCTGGTCGTAGCGGCTGACGACAACGGCCACGCGCCCTTTGCCGTATCGCTGGCGGAGGGCCGCCGCCATCCGGCTCGCGCTCCGGACCGTCGCCAACTCCTGGTTCGCGACGACGACGATGCGCGTCGCCTGATCCAGCGCTTCCAGCATCGTGGTATCCGACCGAGGGACATCCAGCACCACATGCGAATACAGCCGGGCAGCGCATTCAATCACGCTTCGCACGGCGGGTACATCGATATGACCGATCACGTTCCGATCGGATGCCGCCAGCACGTCCAGTCCGATCTTCGTGTGACCGACAACACCGCGCAAAAACGTTTCGTCGATCCGATGCACGTTCTCGAGCGCATCGGCCACGGAGAATCTGGGCTCGACCCCGAGGAACATGGCCGCGTCACCGTATGCGACGTGCAGGTCGATCAGAAGCGCCGATGCCGGTTCCACCGAGGCCAGGACGGTAGCCACGTTGACGGCCAACGTCGTCGTGCCGACGCCCCCTTTGCCGCCGACAAAGGCGAAGATCTGCCCCGTGGGCCGCATCGGCTGCTTGGACACCACATGATCGAGCGCCGATTTCAGGTCCTTGGGCGTCACCGGCTCAGTAACGAACTCGTTCACGCCGGCGCGCATCGCTTCGAGCATCAGGGAGGGGTCGAGATGCGACGCAACAATCACCACACCGGTCAACGGGTGCTGGCGCTTGAGCAAGGCGACGGCTGGCGGTACCGACGCTCCTCGACCCCGCAGGTCGAGCACCACGACGTCCGGCTGCTGGGTCGCGGGGTTGGCGAGCGCAACCAGTTCTTCACTGGAGGCGACCGTCGTGCGTACTCCGCACGCGTGGAGCAGCTCTTCGACCTGACGATCCAACGATCCAACGAGGTAAGCGTTCATAGTCTGCTATCCGTCATCGAACAAGGGTGATGGCTGGCAAGAACGACGAGAGGAGTGGCACCGTGGGATTGTCCGGCCACACAAGCCCTGGGTACCTTGCCACTCGGCCAGTGATTACTCCACCAGCCACGCTTTCGATGAAAAAGCCCACGATGTTCACCACGTTCACACAGCGTCCACCGCTTGTGCAGGGCCAGTTACCGGTGGCTCGCATCAACTGGTACGCATCAACATCGAAGACGGCCAGCGCCACGAGACGCGGGCTGATAAGTGCGCCTCCTGGAGCGCAACTCCCCCCGACATTACGAGTGGCCACGTTCCACATGGCACAAGGATCTGAGTCGAACAGATCCTCAAACGCGGCGGGCGTTGACAACGCCATCGCCGGCGTACCAGTTCCGATCTCCTGACCAAAGGGAATCACGCGGCCATTGCACCCAGCCATGTTTTCTTCGTACGTCTTCGCACCCGGCAGAACGAGCGGCAGGAGAAAACCCTCTGAGATCGGATCGTTGGCGTCAGGGTCTGGGAAGGAGAGCGTGATCGACCGGCCGAGGTCGTCAAGGAAACGCAATCCACCGATATCTCGCCAGAGGGTCATAGGCGTCGGGATTCATGAGAGGCACGCCGGCGCCATCGTATTTTTCGAAGTGATCGTTCGGCGGCGCTGACCCCTCGACCCATTTGTCGGGAATCGCCCAGGGCTTGAGGCACGTCGTCCCGTTGCCGACCGCCACCTGCGCGGTCGCGGTTGCTCGCACACCTTGCAACGTGATGCCAAGCACCGGCCCGAAGAACGTCGGAAGGGCGACGCTATCCGAGGTTCCGTCCCGATACACGTCGACTTTGACGCAACGATCCGCGCCAGGCGGACACCCGTATTCCACAAAGGATTTCGCCGCATTCGCGTCGAACCATATGGGGTTGGCGGCTACAGCCTTTTGGACGCTCTCAGGGACGACACCTACGCTGGAGGAGGCTGGGTCAGGGTCGTCGTACGCGCGCCCAATCGCGCCAGCAACCGCGCCGGCATCCGCCGCGTTCTGCGCCTGTTCGCGACTCAGCCAGAGGACACCATAGTCCACAACGAACGCGCTCAAGCCGATCAGCACGAGCATCGTCATCGCCGCCTGAACGATCACGGTGCCCCCTGTTCGCGCGCGAGAGGTGACGGCATCATCAAGGCTTCGCTCAACGGGGGTTCTGACCGCTTGCGGGGGGCGCGTCCACAGTACCGCCCCCACCTTCGAGCTGCGACCCGATGTCGCCTACCGGTGCGGGCAGGAATTCCCTGGGCCGCGTGGGCAGCGGCGGCACTTCGTCCGGATCGAGGGCCCGGACCAGGCGCGGCGTGATCAGCACCATCAGCTCGGTCCGCTCGGCCCGTTCCGATTTGCTCTTGAAAAGATTGCCGATGATTGGCAGGCGACTCAGGAGCGGCACAGCCGCGGTCGTATCCTGCGTCACGTTGTCGAGGAGACCGGCAATCACGAACGACTGCCCGTCGCGAAGCTCGACGTCGGTTTCGGCTCTTCGGGTCGACAGCGCCGGAATTCGAAAACCCGCAAGCGTGATGCCGTTACCGAAATCGAGCGTGCTCACCTCAGGCCGCACCTTGAGGCGAATCACATCGCCCGCAATCGTCGGCGTGAACGTCAAGCGGATCCCGAATTCCTTGTACTGAACTGAAACACTGCCCGTGTTTCCCTGAACGACGGGGACTGGGATTTCGCCTCCCGCAAGGAAGCTCGCCTCCTGACCGTTGTAGGCAATGAGGTTCGGTTCGGCCAGACTCTGAAAGAAGCCCGTGGACTGCAGCGCCTTGACGAGGGCGCCGACGTTGTATTTCGTGTTGAAGACGAAGAGATTCAGGAAGTCGCTGAAGGTGAGTTCCCCTGACACGCTCACCTGACCGTTCTCTTCGGTCCGGCTCAGACCGTCGAACTCCGGCGCCGGAAACTGCTGCGTGGTCGCGCGGCCGACGTAACCCTTGTAGCCGGACGTTCCAGTAAAGAACGACACACCCAGCTCGGTCATTGCCCGGCGGTTGACTTCAGCAAAGCGGACTTGAAGGATGACCTGCTGACTCTCCGCCCCGCCCGGAAGCTGCAGCATGTTGATGACGCGCACTTTGGAGGATGTCGCCTGCGCAATCTCTCCCGCACGCAACATCACGGGATTGCTCGATACCTGACCCGAGAGGATGATTGCTTCGTCGCTCGCCGTCACCCGGATGTCTTCCCCGGGGAAGAGCGTCTGCAACTGCTGCTGGAGCGCGGTCACTCCCTGCTCGACGACCAGGTCGTACTGCTCTCGGCGTGCGTCCCCCCACACGATCAGGCTCACGGTCCCGGAAGACTTGCCATCGATCAGGATCTCGCGTGGCTGCACGACCACCGCATCGGCGACCGCAGGATTGGTGACCGCGATACGGGTAATGTCAAAGTCCGTGGCGAGGACCGTCGAACGTCCCGCGGTCAGCGAAACACGTTTGACATCCGATGCCGCCGGCTGCGGCGCCTGGCCAGCCGTCGCCATGAGCGGGAGGCCAACGATCGCGGCGAACGCGACGACAAGCATCGCCCGCCGGATCGCACCGGATTGCTTGATCAACGGACCACCTCTTCAGTCCGTTTGGCCGCGCGGATCGCCTCGACGGTGTAAATCTTCGGTTTCGGCGGTGCGACCACCGCAGCCGCGACCACGGGTGGCTTGCGCGGGGCGGGCCTGTTCACGACCGGGGCAACCGGCGGCGCGACATCCGGACCGAACAGCGCTGCCGCGTGTACGCCGGACGTGGCGGTCGCCTCGGTGTCCATCGGATTGCGCAGCACGAGCATGATCTGGCCTTCCGCCTGGGCGAGGGCAATGCGCTCGGCGTCCTGGGGCGTCACGAGCAGCGTGACGACCGCCGCAGCCGAAGGGCTTGCGTTATCGGTCCTTGATTTCTGCTGCTCGGCGCGGGTGCCCGCGCTGAGGACCTGCACGTTGCTGACGGCCGTCCGCGACGTGGTGTCCTCCTTCTTTCGAATGGTGACGACGAGATCGACCCGTGTGCCCGGGTCGATGAACCCGGCGACGCCAATCACCTCGTTCACCTTGACCGACATCGCGCGCATGCCCGGCGGGATCGACGGAGGCAGTCCGGCGCCTTCTTCGAGACGCGCGACCTTGCTTTGCACGAGCGGCTCGTTCTCCACCACGGAGGCCAGCAGTGCCCGGTTCACCACCGCATCAACCTGCGAGAAGCTTCCGGGAACGGGACTGGCTACCGGCCAGGCTGCCAGTCGCACGTCCTTTGCGGCCAAACGAACGCCGGGCGGCAGGGACCGGGTGGCCACGACAACGAAACTGCGTGCGACTTCGACCTCGCGGACCGGAATCCGCGTGACAGCGCGGTAAACGCCGAAGCTAGCCAGGCAGGCGGTGGCGACCGCGATGCCAACAATGAGAATGTGACGATTCCTGCGATTCATTGACATTCCTCTCCGCGAGCGAAAAGACTCGACACCCGTCGTCAGGGGCCGCACGCATCGTCGGCCGCGAGCTCGCTGCGCATCGCCGCAGTGGCTTGCAGCCCGGTACGGCTGAAGCCAACTCCATCGAAATACGAGGCAAGTGCTCCGACCGCCGAGTACGCGTACGGGTAATCAACAGTGACCGAGACGACGTTGATGCATTGCCCTCCGGGAAGGGGAGTAGGTGTTCTCACCGGAGGAGGGACAATTGGAGCCTCGTTGAGCCCACCAGCCGTCAGGAACTGCGCCACCCGCGCTTGAATATCAGCGTCCGAGTAGCCTGGCAGCACAGCGATGCGCGCACCTTCGCGTGCGGCATTGGTCACTACCTGATAGCGCTGGAACAACAGTCCAAAATCGATCGTGCCGAACAGCACGAGCAGCATGAGCGGCAGGACAATGGCGAACTCGATCAGCGCGGCGCCATCGTCCGCCGACCACACAGTCCGTCGAGTCAGCGAAGCCATAACGTCGCCACCGTTCCAGCGAGAATTGGCGCCGCGTACGCCAGGCGCGGACCGCTGCCGCACTCGAGCGTCAGCTCCGCCATAGGTCTGATACCTGATACCCGCCAATAGAGCAGCAGCAGCCAGATATTTCTGTAGGCCTGTCGCAGATAGCCGTGGCGTACGGCGACCACGAGGGCGATCGCGCCTGCGGCAATGCCTGTGTACAGGGCCAACCAGACCGCGTCACCAGGCCCGAGCCAGGCGCCAAGCGCGCCAAGCAGCTTCACGTCGCCGGCCCCCATGCTACCGAGCGCGAACGGCACGAGCAGGAACGCGACACCGACAACCCAACCGCTCACGCTTGCCACGCCTCCGTCGACGCCCCGTGTGGCAAGGTGAAACAGCAGCGCCGCTGCCGCCGCCCCGAACGTGAGTACGTTCGGGATGCGCCGGGTTCGGAGATCCGACACGCATGCAATCGCAGCAATCACGAGAACCGAGATGTGAACAGTTGCCATATGGCTGTCAAGGACCGCCGGGTGCTGGGGTTTCGCTCGACGCGAGGGACACCGCGTCGACCCAACCGGCGTACGCAGCGCCCATCCTGGGCCCAAGTTGCGAGAAAAGGACGAATCCTCCCAACCCGAAGAAGCCGGTCAGCAGGGCATACTCGATCAGGTCTTGGCCGGCATCGTCAACAACGAGCCGGCCAAGCAGATCGAGTACGCCGCGCCTTCGCGTGAACATGGTTCGATTCTTCGAGAGCGAGAGGTCCCGTTCGCCCCTGGGTTTACGGACCCGCGGGTGGGGCCGGGATGGCCCCGTCCAGCGCCGTGAAGTACCCAGCACCTTGGTGCCGACGTTGTTGATGAAGACGATCACTCCGGTCGTCAGGAGTCCGGCCAGCAATGCGTACTCAATGACGTCCTGGCCCTCGTCCTCACGAACAAACCTTGCGAGCAGATCCCTCATGACTTCTCCTTCTCCCGTTGACACAGCGTTAACGACGGGCGAGGCCGTGTCCACCTTCGCCCTCCCCCCATTTTTTGAAACCTTCTTCGCGGGCGGCGCTTTGTCCGGCTCCATCAGACCGCGCAGGATGCCGGTCACCGCCCGACGGATCGACCGTTCCCCCGGACGGCGCGTCTGCACGAACTCGGCGCCGACCAGATAGCTCGATCCAGAACCTTCCACCAGCACACAACGCGTCACTCGAACGTCGTCCAGTAGCAGCTCGCCGCCAACTTCCAGCCGCAGCTCCCCGACGATTCCGTCCACGACGCGGTGGCTGCTCTCGAGCAGACACCCCGATCGGCTGATCTCGATCAGCCTTGCGGGGATGCCTCGCGCCAGCACGCCGAACACTTCGCCGCCCAGCGCCTCGATCGATTGCGTCACTGGTGCCACTGAAATTCCTTCGGACTCATGTCACGATCTCGAGTCGCAACCGATGTCGGACCGTGCCATCAATCGGCACCGGAACACTGTCGACCACACGAACGTTCATGGTCATCGGTGGTCCGGAACCAGCCAAATCCAGCGTGAGCAACTCGCCCCTGTGTGCCGGGCTCGTACTCACGACCCACACCTCGCCGCCGCTGCAACGCTCGACGACCACGTCGCCCGGAATCCGCAGCGAGCCCTCCCATGGGACCGATAACGCAAACCTCGGGTCGCGACGTGATCCGCGCATGATTTCGAAAAAACTCGTGACGAATAAGCCGCACGGCGAGGGAGCAACGAATGTGCCCCGTTGAGCCGTCGAGTTAAGTGCCTGTCAGCGTGGACGATGCGCAGCCGATGGTCTGGGCGAACAACGGGTCGTTATCTGGTTGGAACCAGATAAAGGTCGCGGCGCATGCGTCCTACTCGGTCGCGAGAAGCAGCTGATCTCCGCGCCTGGTATCCGAGCGCTCGATGGTGCCGGACGGGAGCTCGATGGCCGCAAATGCGCGGAGGGCGAACGCGATGCGCCACGCGGGGAGGTCCGAGTACGTCTTGATGACCTCACCGCTTCGCGAAACGAACACCACGTCGATCGCCATGCGCATGAAGAAGGTGTGAATGCCGTTGCAGGGCGCGATGATAAGCGCCGCTCCCTCAGCGAACGCCGTGCGTCCGAGCAAACCGCGGCGACGGCTTGCCGAATCGAATGCGGCCTCGATTTGTGTGGCGATCGCGTTGTTGCGGCGCGCATGCCGAAGGACGAACCGCTCCTCCGGCGCTTGAAGCAACGGAGTCAGAAATGAGGGCAAGAGTCCGTCAGGCGGCGGGCCCCGAGCGGCGGGTCGAGGCCAGCGACTTTCCGGGGCCCTGCAATTCGTCGAAAGGGAGCGGAGGGGCAGACGCCGCCGGACCGGCAGCTCGGGAAGGTACCGCCTCGAACCGGAACGGGTGAAAATCGACCGCGCAATCGTGCGCCGCGAGGAAATTCATGAACCGCTTGTAGTCGGAATCGGGCATGCCGAACAGCTTCAGCAGCGCACGATAGTTGCCGCGCGTCGCCGCCAGTCCACGGCGCATGAGCTGACGCAAATCGTGTCGCGTCATGTCGCGCCTGAGAAACAGCGGGTGCATGTGATCCCAGAACGTGTAGTGTCCATCCACCAGCGCGACGTACAGATCATCCGCCAGCTGGCGGCGGCGCTCCTGCTTTCGGAGCAGTCCTGCTGTTGGCGATTTGATCTGCTCGGGCAGATCCTTCAGAGCCACCTCGTCTGACTCCGACAGCCAGGCAGCCTGTTCGACGACGTTTTGCAGCTCGCGCACATTGCCCGGCCAACTGTAGCGCTCGAGCGCCGTCAGCGCGTCCGGGGTCAACCGGATCGGCCGGCCCGGTACGGGCAATGGCACGCTCGACGAGCACGCGGATGTCCTCGCGGTGTTCCCGCAGCGGAGGAATGTGGAGGTGCACCACCTTGATCCGGTACATCAGATCCTTGCGGAACAATCCGCTGGCAACTCGCTCGGCCAGATCGCGATTCGTGGCCGAGATCACGCGCACGTCGACGTGCACGCGCGGGCCGGTGGCACCCACTCGTTGAATCTCGCCGTTCTCGAGGAAGCGGAGCAGGATGGCCTGCATCTGCAGGCTCATTTCGCCGACTTCGTCCAGGAAAATGGTGCCGTGATGCGCCAGCTCGAAGCGCCCTGGTTTGTCGCGATACGCACCGGTGAAGCTGCCTCTCGCGTGCCCGAACAATTCCGTTTCGAGCAGTGTGTCGGGGAATGCGGCGCAGTTCACCGCGACAAAGGGCCGTCCGGCGCGCGACGAGCGTGCGTGAATGTACTGCGCGATCAGATCCTTGCCGACGCCGCTTTCCCCGGAGAGGAAGACCTTGGCGTCGCCCGTGGCCACGCGTGCAGCGGTGGCACACAACTCCCGCATCGCCGGACTGGCACAGACGATGACCGGGTCTCGATTGCGAGATCCTACACGTAGGACGGCCGATGACACAGCGCTCCTTCAGCTCGCAGTCAGCTTGCGACCGTAGATTCGCAGGTTTTCGCGGGGTTGCACTATGCGCGAAGCGGGCTGGCTGAGCAAAACGGCCGCCAACCGCTTTTTGCGGCTGGTTTCGTAACTCCGCGCGATGGGTAGCGCCTGAAAGACATTCGAGGAGGCGACTTTAGCCGCCTATATGCGCCTCTTCGCGGACGCGTCCAGTTGCCGCACAGAAAACAGATCACTGACCGGATCGGAAGACCACGCCGGCGAGGAAGCGTGACTCTTTGCCGTTGTGCCCTTGCGTTCGGATTACCCGATAGTCACCCTGCAGCCGAATCCCGACTCCCGGCGTGACGTTGACGTCAACGCCCGCGCCAGGCTGATACGTGAAGCCGGTCGTCAGCGCGCCGTCGAACTGGAAACCGCCGCTCGCGTGCGAGCCGCCAAAGAGGACCTGCCCAAACGGCGTGACAGCCGCGATCGCGTGCGAGGCGAACCGAGGCCCGGCCATATATGTGTAGACCTTCAGGTGGAGATCGGTGCCTCGGAATGTTTGGCTCGTGAACGGGCCCCGTTCACACTTGGGACACGTCCTGTAGTTGCCACCAATCTCCGTGGCAACGCCGACCCAGTCATTGATATTTCCTATGGCGGAGGCGTACCACCCGGTGGAGAAATCCTCTCCCCGATCCGCATCATGCATGAACGAGTATCCCCCGGAGAACTCGAATCTTGGTGTGCCTTGCGCATACAACGGCGCCGATCCCAGCAGGAACAGGCACACCACCACTCCTCCGACCCTCATAGCAGCTCCCTCCAAGGAGAAGCCCGTTCAGTACCGCCTCGCAGCGCTGAACGGGCGTGAGACGTGAACCCGCTCGGAGATCAGAACGTGTAGTTCACACCAAATTCGACAATCCTGGGCGGGATGATGCCCGCCGGTCTCATGAAATTTGCTCCGGATAGCTGGGTGACGCTCTGCTCAGTGTTGATGTTCGTCACGTTGAAGACATTCACTCGGAGCGCCACCTTTTGTCCTCGCGCCATGCGAAGCGACTTCTCGAAACGCATGTGCAGGAGATTGATATTCGGCAGTCGGCGGGTGCCGATCGGTTCCACCCGCACGACCTGCGACGGAATCTGCGTGCCGCCCGTGAAGGACACCGTCCGAGCGTAAGGCTGGCCGCTCCGGTGCTCGAAGTTCGCCGACACGAGCATGTCGTGCGGCAGGAGATAGGCACCGTCGAGCCTGCCTTGCCACTCCCGGAGGTCCATCTTGCTGTTGATTTCCGCATTCGGATCGAAGGTGGCCAGGAAGACCTGCAAGCCAGGGTTGGTGAAGTCGTTGCCAGTACCTCGCCGTGTTCTGGACGTTGGGAATGTAGACCTGCGTCGTGGAGTAGGACGCCAGCAACGACCACCGGTTGGAGAGTCGCTTGCTCGCCGCAAGCTCGAAGCTCTTGAACTTCTGATCGTCGGCGGGGCTGCCGTTGATGAGCATCGGCTGCTGGAAGCTCCGTCCCCGGTAGGCGGCGGGATAGTCGTAGTAGGTGATCCGATTCCCCGTGTCATCGGCCGTTCCAAGCCTCCCATCGGGGCCCGGATCCGGATTTGTGATGGGAATCGAGTACACGCCGTACGGCCGCAGGTTGTTCTGCACCCTGAAGACCTGCTGGCGCGAATAGATTCCAGTCGCGCGTATCGCAAAATCCCGTATCAGCTCCCGCTCGAGAGAGACCGAGAATTCGTTGCTGAACGGCTCCTTGATGTTCGGGTTGGACACGGCACCGGCGAGCCCGTCTTCGCCGCCGGTAAACAGGCTCGTGGATACGAAGTCCGTCCCGTTGCGGTCGAAGTTGATCTCGCCGGGGTTGAACAACTTATTGCCGTTGAGGTCGTGCCACAGGAACAGCGTGGAGAGGTGGACGTTCTCATTCGCCATCTGCAGCTCGTCAGAGTGCCAATTGTGGGCGAACCGTCCCCAGCCGCCCTTGATCACGGTCTTGTGATCACCGGCGAGGTCGTAGGCCGCGTGGAGGCGAGGCACCACCGAATTCCACGTTCGGAACTCAATCCGCGGAAAACACTGGGCCGGGTATACGGTGTCCAGCGGCGCCTCCGACGCCAGGCGGCATTGCTCTGGAATGAACCCGACCGCGTGCGCAAAGCGCGCCCCCAGATTCAGCGTGAGCTGGCGCGCGATGGTCCAACTGTCCTGCGCATAGACCCAGGTCGTATGGGTGAGATCCTTCGGCACGCTGTCCGGCTGGCCGTCCTTGTAGCTGTTGTTCCAGGCGGCCATCTCGAACGGAACCCCGTTTCTGAAAATGAGCTGGTAGTTCCCGACGGGCCCGGTCGGCAACCCCGTTTGCTTGCTCTTGGTCCCGTCGCGGGAACTGATCTTCCGATCCGCATGCGCCGCCGCGTAGTCAAAACCTACCTTCATGTCGTGGTTGCCGACGAAGAGATTTGGCTTGTACCAACTCATGCTGCCTTTGCTGTGGTTTCGACCCTCGAACGAATCGATCCCGTAGTTCACGTTGCATCCCGTCACCTGGCTGTTCAACTGATCGATCGTCGCAACGTTGTTCGAGTAGCATTGGCGGCTCACGTTCCAGATCCAGGCACCCATCTGCAGCGACACGAACTTGTTGCCCCTGATGGTCTGCCATTCAATCTTGCTCGTCGTGGACTGCGTGGGACTGTACATGCGGTTGTCCCAGGTCGTGAACTGATTCCCCGGCGTCATCCCTCCCTGACGGTCGTACTGGACAAAGCCGATGAACTTGTTCGCCGGGTTCATCTGATACGAAAGCTTTGCGGTGTGGAAATATTGAAACTGGTCGCTCTCGGCCGGCGAACCGTCATCCTGGAACGCATTCAGCGTTTGGACTTTCTCCTCGCGCCGGCGCGTCGAGTAGTAAAACCAGAGCTTGTTCGGGATAATCCGGCCGCCAAGCTCGCCGCTCGCATCCCACCGCGACTTGACCGGAGCGCCGCTGGTGATGCCCCTCGCCCTCAGCTTGTCATTGAGGTTGTTACTCTCGAAGCGATGGCCGGTGTCGGCAAAAAAGCCGCTGCCATGAAAGTCGTTGCCGCCCGCCTTCAAGAGGACGTTGATTTGAAGGCCCTTGGTCGGGGCTTCCGCCGTGTTGCCGACGGTCGAGACGGTGGACTCCTCAATGGCTGCATAATCATAATGATTGCCGCCTTGGGTGCCCGTTTTCGGCCCGCTGGTCACCACGCCTTCGAGCGCCACCCACTGTTCGCCGAGCTCTCCGAACACTTTGAAGAACGGGTTGCCGGTGACAAAGCTCCAGTCCAGCTGCGGGCGCGCGCCGGGCGCCTGAATCATGAGGCCGACGATGCTGTTCCGGCCCGTGGGAATGAGCTCCAGCGTCTCTCTCGTCAACTGCGTGCGAGAGGTCGTTGACGTCACGTCCACCACGGGCGCTTCCCCGGTCACCGTGACCGATTCCGACAGCGTGCCGACTTTCATCACGATGTCCACTTTCGCCTGGAACCCGATCGTCATGCGCAACTCCTGCCGTCGCACGGTCTCGAAACCCTCGAGTGCGTACACCACGGCGTACGTCCCGATCGGCAGAGACCCCAGGCGATATTCGCCGCGTTCGTCGGTGGTGCCGAGCACCTGGGGAACCTGCAAGGCCGGACTGGTTGCCGTCACTGTGACGCCGGGCAGGACGGCGCCAGTGTCATCGGTCACACGCCCGAGGATGACCGCCTCCTGCGCGTAGCTCGCGACAGGTATCAGACACAACAGGAAGACGAGAATGAGAAGGACACGTCGCCCCCGGGATCTGTCGAATGTTCTGTCCATGACCGATGCCCCCCTGACGTGGCTGCACGACGCAGCGGCTATTTAATTCAATGGCGTAACGAGATCCTGACGAGCACGAGGAGATGCTCCCATCTATACTTGCTTTTCGCTCTGCGACGACGGAATATACGGTCCCGCAGAAGATGTCAAGTCTGAATAGCTGATTCGGAGCTATCGTTCATGCAACGTCATCGGGTGTGCGCGGTCGTCGGAGTCGGTGTCTCCCTCTTGTCCGTCGTCTCCGTTTTTGGACAAGGTGCGCCGCCGCCGCCGCTCAGAATCGAGACGGTGTATCCACGACACGTGGCACGTGGTCAAACAACTGTCATCAACGTGGCGATTGTCAGCGGGGACACGGCCCAGGCTGCTGAGATCTCACCTTTAACTGGTGTGACGGTGTCCGGTATCAAGGGAAAAGGGAGCGGGACTGAACAGGCAGTTGGATGGTGGGAGATCACCCTCGATATTGCGAAAGACGCGGCGCCTGGAGATCGATCCGTGGTACTCGTGATGCGGATGGGTCGTCGCACCGTTCCCACAACGATCTCGGTTGCGACCCACGTTCCCACCATCTCTGATCTCAGGATCGCGCCGCCACAGTCGAATCAGCCAACGGTCGAACTCCAATTGGCTGCTGCTGACGCGGCTGGCGATCTTGGTGATTCACCATATGTCTGGTTTACGGCCGGCTGCGGCGGTGAACCGATCGTCGGCGCAATCAAAGGCAAGGTGAGCGCTGGCGTCGTACGCGCCACCCTTCCCAACCTGCGGAAAGCGGCTGGTGGTGGCACCCCGGCCGCCGGTAGAATGCGATCTTCAGGTGCGAGTCACCGATTCGACCGGGATCGACAGCAATACATTGAACACGACCGTCGAGTTCAGGAACTGAATCCGCTCGCGACGCCAAGGATCCAATGATGCGCCTGATGCCGCTCATGTCGTCAGCCCTGGTACTGGCAATGTCGGGGACGTCGTTCGCCCAGGAATGGACCGAGTTTTCCAGCCGGGAAGATCACTTCACCATCGCCTTCCCGGGTCAACCGAAGGTCACGGAAACGACCTGGACGTCGCAGTTCAGCGCTATCCTCCCGGCGCGTGTCTATAGCGGCACGCAGGGTCCCGGCCGCTACTCGGTGACCGTGGTCGATTACAACCCGATCGAGCGTCTCCTCTCGGAGCGTTCCAGGACCCTGCCCGCACTCGATCTGGCAATCCACGTCTATGGCCTTGGATACTGGAAAACGGACGTGCGAAGCGCGGTGGTCTATGCAGCGTCCAAGTACCTGGAACGAGACGCCAAGATCACGAACATCATGTCGAATTTTGCGGACCTTGTTGCAGGACTGCTGGTGGAGCTCACCAACAACGCCGATCAATCCCGCACCTTTGCCTCAATCTACATGCACGAGAACAGGCTTGTGATTAGTGAGGCGACCGTGCCCAAGGGTTATCCCCCGCCCACGATCTTCCAGCAGGGGCTTGGATGGCTCGACAAGAACGGGATGAGGATCCGCTATCCATTCATCCAATACAACGAGCCGGAGCCCCCGGAGCCGCCGATTCAGGGTCGTTGAGCGCACGCCCGATCGTCTTCTGCGCGCCGGTGTGACGGGGCCGGTGAGGCAGCCCGCCAGTTGGATCGTCGTTCTTCAGCGGACGATCGCGGCCCGCAAGATACCTTCGATGGTGACCGCGTACTGCGCGATCAGCGCAGCCTGATCGACGCCGTTGATGATGCGCCTTGCGTTCTTGTAGTCGCAGCCGCTCGCCGAGATGTAGTCGCCGAGCTTCTTCCCGGTGAACAGCCCCTTACGCATCCCAACCGACATGATCTGATAGGCGATCGCTGGTCGGAGCGCCTGCTCAGGATCCTGCACCAGATCCGCATCGGGCGCGATCCCGAGCTCCTTCGTCATCCGGGCGTAGTTGGCCCGCCCGGTGATTTGAACATAACCGCGCCCGCGAAAGCGCCACCCGTCGCCCGGCTCCAGGTTGCCGAGACGCCGGCCAATCGGGGTGCCTGTCTCGTACTTGTCGAAGTAGCTCTTCTGGCCACGCTCGACGATCGGCTGCCACGTTCCCGCACACTCGTGCTTCACCGTGGCAAGCATGTACGCCGCCCACTGGAGGTTCTTCAGATCGGGATCGACCTCCATGTTGCGACCCAGCAGCTCGAGTCCGGACACCACGCTCTGTGTCAGCCGTCCGTACTCCGCCCTGTACCCGTTGAAGAATGCCGTATGGTCGATAATCACGATGTCCTCACTGCCGTGCACTCACCGGCTGCCATCCGCGCGGTGGCTCACCGTCATTCGATGTCGCTGGCGCTCCGGGACGTGTCGAGCAGGGAGCCCTTCGGGCGTCGACCATCTCCGGGAGTTCGCCGCCGATGTTATACCGGGTCCAGATGCCGCAGTCTCCGGTCTGACGCGCCAGGTTCAGAATGGCAAGCTCCCGTCGTGCCGGCGAGACGAACGGCTCGCCCCATATTTCCGACGCTTTTACCGACTCAATCGACACGCCGTCTGACGACTCGTAAACAGGAAAGATGAGCAACGTCGCGATGGGAGCAGCTGAACGCTCGTCGAGTCGAACATAAACGAACGAAGGCTGATACGACCCGGCGGCGCAGAGCACCTCGACAAACGAGATTCCGGGCGCCAGCTCGTTGAACACCAGGCCCGCGTCGTCGGCCGCATGGCTGGCTTGAAACGCCTCCTCGCATTCGTCGGGCCAATTCAGCACGGAACGCCAGCCGGTCCTGTCGCCCAGCGACAGCTGGCTCCGTCGCAAGGCAGCGGCAGCCCCCTGGGGAACGGACGCGCTGGTCCCGGCACGCCCACTCGTCTGCTCGCGCGGCGACGAGCAACCCACGATCGCAATGGCACCCAGGAGCAGGAGAATTGTTGGCCCCATCAACCTCGCACTATCGTACACGCCGCGCGCGATGCGCGCGGGTCATACTCAAATACCGGAGGCTGACTCAGGTGGCGCTGGATTGCGCGCGCTTCAGGTGGGGCAGTGTGTCCATCGCGTCTGCATCACGCCCGTGCACCGCCACTCGCGCGCCTGCGTGGGCGAACCGATACCGCACCCCGCTGACCGCGCCGAAGACGGTGAGCGCAGTGGCGCCAACGTACTCAAACACCAGTCCCGCTGCCTGTGGTCCGCCGCTCGGCACCCGAACTCGCTGTCGTTCGCTCGAGGCCTGCTGCGCCGGTGCCGGCGCCGGGCTCCGGCGTTGTTTCCCACAATTGCACATGCGACTTCTCCTGCTCCGGTTCATCCTCGAAGTAGTGAACGCCCGCCGGCTTGAGGCGTTGTAGGATCACATCGAGGGCGATCGCGCCGGCCGACAGCGCTGGCCAGAGCAGTGTGCGCTCCAGCCAGCCTTGTCCAATCAACACCGCAAACGGCGCAGCAATCCACAGGCTCAAGCACTGAAAACAATCCATGGCCTGACCGAGCAACCCGTCCCCGGCCGCTCGCCGCAGTTTGACCACGACCTGGCCTGGGCCGTCCTCGGCATGCAGCAGATGTGTTATCCGCCACACGCCGAGGATGCCGAGGATAAACACGCCGCTCACCCAACCGTCTAGGGACACGCGCACGCGTCAACAGCCAATGCGTAGCTTTTCGGCGTGTGGTACACGAGGCCGTAGCCGTTGCGGATGTGTGCCCATGCGCTGATGGTGAGCGAGAAGGCGCACGTACCCGTCAACCCGGCTGTCATCGGCGCGCTCGATACCGCTTGATTCACCGGGACGGCCAGGCCTGTGTCGGAACTGTCGCTGTCCAACGTGCCCGATGCGATATTCAGCCCCTTGACGTAGGTCAGGCTCCATTGATTCAGCCGACCGTTCTCCTGATTGACCTTGGCCGTGATGTTGAACGGCGTAGAAGTGATCGGCACGACGCCGCAGCTGTTCACCACGGACGGGAACGCCAGCTCCACGGTTGCGGGCTTGTTGTCGATCTGCATCACCAGGTAGCACGCGTCGACCATCGGCGGCAGCAACGCGGGCGGGATGACCGTGCCATCACGATAGTCCACGGTGGCGGACGTGAGTTTGACGCCGGCGTTGTCGAATACCTCCAGTCGCACGGTGTACAGACCCTCATCGGGCACGTAGGTGTCGAGGTCGCCGGCCGAGCTCGTGTCCCAGACACCGATCCAATCCTGGTTGTACCAGTTGTAGGTGGCCGTGTTCCGAACCTCGTACAGGTTGTGCGTCGCCCCAACCGTAAACGGGCCGAGATCGTGATCCTCGCTCACATGCGTGACTTTGTGCACGCGCGTGTCCGTGAGCTTGGCCTTGATGTCCTTCCAATTGCCGCCCGTGGTAGGACCCATGATGGACAGCCGATAGTAGAACTGCGGCGCCGCGGTCGAGAGCGTGTCGCCGAAGACGGCATGCAGGTTCAGCCCCCCGCCGTAGGCCATGTTGTTGATCGTGCCAATCAGTCCCGGTCGAGTCAGGTCGAATGCGCCGGTGGCCTGGTTGATCTGATACACCTCGTCGTTGCCGACGCGGACGAAGTGCGTGGTCGTCCCCGAGGGCTGAGGCGAGCAGCCTCTTCCGCAGACGACGTCTTCGTCGTCCAGCATCAGATCGATGTATGCGCCCGAGGAATCCCAACGCGTGCTGGTGTACGGATCGAGGTAGATCACGCGCGTCACGGCACCAATCACCTGCGTGACTTTGATGATGATGTCGGGACGCGAATCGAATCGCAGCCGGCCGTTGCGGATGTGGAACGGCCACCAGAGGAAGCAGCAGCGAAAACGTCCGTCGCAGTCGGTTTCCGTCTGGCAGACCAGCGCCCTGCTGTAGAAGCAGCGCGGCCACAGGAGCCACGGTGCGATACGCGAGGTGACGGTGAGGTCCTGCAGGCGAGCCGCGAGGCTTTCCGGCAACTGAGCGACTTCGCCAACGCGTGCGGAGTGCGCACGCGCAAACATGGGTTCCGGAGGTTCGGGTTGCGGATTGAATCCCACGCGCGCGCCAGGCGGCAAGGGCTGCGGGTTGAGCGCAACTTGGTCCAGTCGTCCGGCCAGGCCGGCAAGAGGGCCCGGATCCGGGTCAGGAATCGGGGGGAGCTTGATCAGTTCCGGGAGACGAATAACCGCCTTGTCGACAAGTTTGGGCAACCGCGGCTGCAGGATCGGCCACAAGCAACCCTCGCGGTCCACATCGAACACCTCGACATGAGCGAAAGGCACGGGGCATGGATCGCCCTGGCCTTGGGCCTTGCGAACGCGCCCGCGCACGCACACACGAATGGGCCACCAGGGCCACCAGATGTGCTTGGGCAGTACAAATTTGGGATTCAGTCGAAAACCCGCCTCGGCGCGAACCCAGTCTTTGCTGGTGAAGCGCAGCGACGGGGGCTCGGCTTGGCGCACAAGATCGGCGTCCACGGCCGGGCCCACGATGATTTCGACGTCCTCGGGTTCCTTGATCTCTTGCGGGAATGGCGAAATCGCCGCTTCCCGACACATCGCTCGCGCCGATCAGATTGCCGCGCGCGCCGAAAGCGAACGCGCGAAGCGGCAGATCGTCACTGCAGCCTTCCTTGTTTTCCAGTTGCACCTGACCTTCGATGACGAACTGGGGAACGTTGGGAGATGGTCGCTCGGGGTTTGGTTGCGTTGGCACTGTTGTCCTCCTTGACAGGGAGCATCCCGTCGATAATCACGACGACGCTCCAGGCGGGGCAGTGGAACAGCCGTCTTCCCCTGTATCAACGACGGAGGCTGGCTTTCCGAACGGGTGAACACAATTGCTCTGATTCGCACGAACTAACGACAGGCGTCGTACGCGGGTCACGGTGCCTTGGAGGTGACCTGCTCCGCGGCGGTGAGACGAAGTTGGCTGATGGAATCGTTCGACGTCAGCGTGCGTTCGGCACGCGATCGGCGGCGATCGGATCGATGATGTGGCGGGAGAGAATGTCGAAGACCAGCTGCCGGTGCCCGCGGCGCTCCTCGCTCACGTCCGGCGACGCCGTGGTTACGATGACCAGGTCCAGGTTCGGTACGACGAAGACATACTGGCCGCCGTAGCCCCAGGCGAAGCAGGTCTCGTAGCCGCCGATCTCGTACACCCACCAGTTATAGCCATAGCGGCGATCGCGCATGGGATCGACTGCTTGATTCGGACCGAGCCTGCGGTCTCCAGGCCGGAACTCGCGCGCACGTCCCTCGCACGATCGTGCCACCCAGCGCTCGGGGACGATCTGTTGACCGTTGGCGCGGCCGCGGTTCAGATACAGCTCACCGAAGGCCAGCATCTGTCGCGGCGTCATGAGCATGTCGTTGCCGCCGAAGTAGATGCCCTGCGGATCGCGTGGCCATTGCGGAAGGGTGAAGCCAAGCGGCTTCGCGAGCACCTCGTTCGCAAACTGCCACGTACTCCGGCCCGACGCCTTGGTCAGGATCGCCGAGAGCAGGTGGGTGTTGCCCGTGCTGTATTCCATCATTTCGCCTGGAGGCGCGAACATCGGGCGCGCCAGGGCATGCTGCACCCAATTACGGCTCGTGACCCACGCGCCGTAGTTGCGGTTGCTCGTTCCCTCGAGGCCCGATCGCATGGTCAACAGATCCTCGACGGTGATCGTCTGCTTGGCCACGTCGCCGTCGCGTGCAAGTTCAGGAAAGAAGGTCACGATCGGCGTACGCACGTCGGCGATCACGCGGCGCTCGATCGCGATGCCGACCAGCGCTGAAATGACGCTCTTGGCGGCCGACTTGATATTCGCCGCACGGCCCGGCTGCGTGCCGTTGTAATAGCGCTCGAAGATCAGTTCGCCGTGTCTGCTCACGAGCAGGCTATGGAGCCGCGGAAGGTTTCGGGCGGCCGAATCGATCGTCTCGATGCTGAAGGCCGCCGCGCCGGTGCTCCCAATCACGCAGATCGCGGCAATCGCCGCAAGCAGACAGGCGCGCTTCCTAGTCCTCATTTCAACTCAACGAAACATTCCACGGGAGCAATCGTATTCAAAACGCCGCAGTCGAGGACCTTGGCGGATCCATTTCGGTCCGCTGCGAAGGGCACCAGATAGGCCCGCCCGTTGTCGCACCTGACGTTCCACATCGCCGTCAGATCGGAAGAGAACCCCTGGTAAAAAGTCTCGATTCCTTTGGGGCATGGCTTCCCGCTGCTCGTCACGGCCTGACTTAGTACGGCGGCTCGGTATTCCTCCGACAGGCTCATCAGCATGTCGTGGGCATTGTTCCCAGACCCTGACGCATACGAAGGGCGAGCCGGCGCGGTGCCCGGGTCCACTCCAAGGAGTGTTTGAAAACGATTCCGGACGACTGTGACTGCCGTCTGTACCCTATCTATCCCCTGCGCCGTCTCCGGAAAGGCCTGCGCGAAACGCTCCCATGTTGGCCAGGCGTATACGATCACCGAGATCAGGACGATGCTTGGGCCCAGCGTCCAGAGCCACCGATAGCTGCGAGGTTCTGGCTGGTCCTCTGGTTCCGGCTGCGATGGGATGTCGATGATGATTGGTTCATGCCGGACGTGGGTGTTATGGCGCCAGGCGCCGGTGCCCTTACTGAAGTCCGCCGTCGCTCCGCAGAACCTGCAGAGGACAGCTTCGTCCCGAAGTTCCTCGGCGCAGAAAGGGCAACGTTTCATTGTGAGCGGCTGTGGACGGTCTGGGAACGGCGCAGATCATAGATCAGGCAGCGGACACCATGCATGAATTCGAACAGTCACTGAGCAGCCTTACCCTCGCGCCGTACATCGTCAAGGCAATGGCCTTGATCGGCGTCAAGCGCCGGAGTGGCAGCAACATGTTTCGCCACCAGTTGAGCACGATGGCGATCCTCCTCGACTACAAGATCATCGATCCCATCCTGCTGAAGGCTTCGGTGATTCACGACCTCTTCGAGGATGCGCCAGCGATGCCGGGAGTCACGGAGGCCGAGATCGTCCGGCTCGACTCGGACGGCCCGGCGGTGTACGCACTGGTGATGGAGGTGACGATCCGATCCATCGACGGAATCCGAGAACCGAAGTCGGAATACCTGTTGCGCATCATGCAGAGCGGGAGCCCTCGAGCCCGGGTCCTGAAGCTCGCCGATCGCATCAGCAACCTCACGGCACTGGGCTTCGTCCACGATGTCGCGTTCGTCAAGAAGTACCTGGAGGAAACCCGAGCCTTCGTCCTTCCTCATGCCGAGCGAGTGAATCCTGACATGTTTCGAGAACTGTCCGACCTGGTCGAGAATCGGGGACAGCTGCTGGCACGACCGAGCGGCGATGTCGCTCGGTGACGAACGTCCAGCACCTCTTATCCCCTCGGCGCGACCTGACGAAGGAGTTCCCGCGCTCTCACGCAGCATTCGAACGGCGAGCCTTCCGTTCAACCTGCGCGCGCGCGGCAACCGCACCTGCAATCCGAGCCGCATCGCGTCCGACGCCGTGGATCATCACTGAGGACAGCGCGTAGAGAAAGTGCAGACCTACGAAATACAGCCCGGGCTCATTTGTCACGACGCCGCGATCGTGCTGAGGCTCTCCGTCCAGGCCAAACACCGGCAGATCGAGCCAGGCGAACCCGGGATGGAACCCGGTGCACCAGACGACGTTCGCGACGTCGAGCACGCGGCCGTCGTCGAGGAGCGGCAGCCCATTTCGCACACCGGCCACCCGCGGAACGCGCTGAATGCCGGCCTTGGTCAGGTCTCTCGGCTTGACACGCACGAGCGGTCCGCCACCGTGCAGCATCTTGGGGCGCGCCTTGCGGCCGATCGGGGTAGCGACGGTCAGGATGCGGTGGAACAGCACACGCAGCACGAGGCGCACGAGCACCAGCCGCGCAGCGAAACCTTCGATTCGGAACGGAACGTGGCCGGTGTCGCGCCCAGCCATCCAGGTCTTGTGCTTACGCGCGGCTTCGAGCGCAATCTCAGCACCCGAATTGCCCATACCGACGATGAGCACGTCCCCGTCCTGCAGTTGCGTGAGGTTACGGTAGTCGAAGGAGTGGAGTTGCACGATCCGTGGATCGAGATCGCTGGCGAACGCAGGCGTGCGCGGTCTCTGGTAGTTGGCCATGGCAACAACGACGTTGTCCGCTTCGAACCGTCGGTCGCCGGCCACGACGAGAAACCTTGTGCCGAGCCGCGACACGCGGTCCACACGCACGCCCAGGCGCACCGGCAATGCAAACGTCCTGGCATAGGCTTCGAGGTAGTCTCCCATTTCGTTCTTGGTCGGGAAGGAATGCGGCGGCGCCGGAAATGGCATGCCGTCGAGACCTGCAAACCGTGCGGGCGTGAACAGCCGAAGGGAATCCCAGCGGCGGCGCCACACGTCGCCGATTCGTTCGCTGGCGTCAAGAATGACGAACTGGACGCCGCGGCGGGCAAGGTGATACCCGACGGAGAGCCCTGCCTGTCCGGCACCGATTACAACCGTGTTTACCTGCTCTGCACTCTGGACGTTACGCATGGTCCTGCCTCCGTTGCGACTCGAAATACGCGGCCGCCATGGCCCCGTGATTCAACAGTAGGACAGGAGTGGTGAGGCGCGCATCGGCCAAAATGCGCAGACAGTCTGTCAGGCAGGCGTGGGTAATTCTATGTAGACCGCTACAGCAACTTGTGGCTGTACGCGTACGCGGTTGCCGCCGATCGCGACGACAGGTCGAGTTTCGTGAAGATATTGCTGACGTGACGCGCGACGGTCTTCTCGCTGATGACCAGCTCAGAGGCAATTGCGCGGTTGGTCTTTCCCGTCGCTATCAGGCGAAGCACCTCGACTTCTCGACCGGTTAACGAGCCGGACGCCTGAGGCGACACCTGCGTGAGAAGCCCGGCCACGCGCGCAGCGTCCGGGGCGGCGCCGAGTCGATCGAACGTTTCTGCTGCCGCCTCGAATTCCATTTGCGCACCATCGTCATCGCCGAGCTGCCGGTAAGCCAGGCCCATGAGCGCTCGTACCCGCGCGACCTCGTACGGTGCGTCGAGCTCCTGCCAAATCGTCCACGCGTCGCGCAGCCAGGAGACGGCTCCGCTCGCGTCACCGGCCGTGAGGGCCACGGCGCCCGACGCCTGGGCCGAGGCCGCACGCAGCAAGGGCGCATCGAACTGACTGGCAATGAGCGTCAGTTCCTCGGCTGCACCACGCGCGGCGGGGAGGTCGTGCCCAGCCAGCATGATCTCGACGCTCGCGCACAGTATCTGTGCGCGCATCTTGAAGGCACGGACCTCCTGCAGGCCGCGGCGGATGGCGGCGTTGGCGGTATCGATCTGGCCTTGAGCCAACCGAAGAAGTGCGAGCCCGGGATACGGCTTGCGCCCGGCCTGGCTGGCACGTCGATACGCCTCGTCAGCCTTCTCGAATTCGCCACGCAGTCGAAACAGTTCGGCCTGCTGGTAGTACGCTGCGCCGGCATTGGACTGGCTCGGATGCCTGGCCAGTCGCTCGCAGGCTCGTTGCGCTTCATCGATCGCCTCCTGCCATGCGCCGTGCAGTTGCATCAGCTCGGATCGGTGAACGAGGCACTGCCCGCGGAAAGGCACCATGTCCGGGTGCGCTGCACACCATCCTGCGAGTGCCGTCGTCCATTCCTGCGCGCGACGCAGGTCGAACATTTCGTGACAGGCCCCGATGACGCTGCAGTACAAGACGCCCGCCACCATCGGAGCGATCTCGCCGCACGTGACGGCTACCATCACTTCATCGAGCATTGCGAAGCCGTCGACGGTCTTCTCCATTCGCAGAAGCGCGCGACCCTCACCATGCCTCGCGAGAGCGGTGAGGTCAGGATCCATGAATTGCGCTCCAATTCGCGCCGCCTGCCCGAACGCCGCGTGGGCCGCCTCAATCTCGCCCTCGACGACTTTCTGGAATCCGAAGGCGCAGAGGAAGAACCCCTGCTCGGCGCATTCCAGCGTGCTCTCGTCGAGCAGCCGCCGTACCCTCGCGAGCCATCCGCCGGCCTGCGCCTGCTGCGCGGGGTTGTCGATGAAGGTGAAAACCAGCCAGAAGGCGCTTCGGGCCGCGCGAATCTTCTCGCCACGCTCGAGAAATCCGTTGTGTGCGCGCGTCCGCGCGTCGACACTGGCCGTGTCCTCGCCGATGAGATACGCAGCCGTAGCCATGCGGTCGAGATCGTCAGGCTCGAGAGGCGCCTGTCTGTCGGCAGCGGCAAGCCTGGTGTAAGCGTCGAACCATGCCTCCTGATCGAAAGCCGCTCTGCCGCGTGCAAGCGCCTCGGTCGCGGTCATGGCCGTATCATCGCGCAGGTCGAGGCCGCTAAGAAATTGTCGCGCGCGTCTCTCTCCAACGTCGTATTGCCGCGGGCTACTTCGGGTAGTGAAGTCCCGACCTCATTTCGCGTCTGAAAAATCATGCCCAGCGTGACGAGCCGCGGAAGTCGGGCGATCCACGTCGCACGGATTGCGGACGTAACCGAACGCGAGCACAGGGAGACGTGTGCTGCGACGCCGACGTCGCCGGTCGCCGCTTCCGCCCCCATGGAGCCGCCACGCGTGCCAGCAACTGCTCGGGAGTTGGCCGACGGCCGGTCGCGTCCGCTGCCCCACGCAGAAGGCCGACGTCGCTCGCTGGGAAAGCGTCGGGCTCGCCGCAGGCACGCATTGCAATGTAGTGAGCCGTCCAGTCCCCGATGCCCCGAATGGCCCGAAGTCGCGCTATCGTCTCGTCGATGGAACCGGCCGGGTCGAAGAGTCGTGGCTCGGCCAGCACGGCGCTGGCGACCGTCTTCAGCGTGGTGACGCGCGCACCGGGCATGCCCATGGCCGACAGGTCCGCGTCCAGCACGCGTTGCGGCGTAGGAAATACTCGACTGAGCCCTTCGTCAGCGCCCGCTGGCAGCTCGCTGCCACACCGGTCGACCAGAATGCCGTTCAGTCGCCGCGCTCGCGCCACGGTGACTTGCTGACCGATGACCGACCGCGCTGCCACCTCGAACCCGTCCCACCCGCGAAGCACCCGTGACGCCGGCGCAACGGCCACGAGGGGCGCCATGGACGGATCACACCATGCTTCTAATTTAGGATTCAGAACCGCGATTCATGACGCGCCGGTCTTGCAAAGGAGAAGGATATCGAGGCGCTGAGGCACCCCAGCTTGCGGAGGCGGTGCCTCTATTCAGGCCGATGGAACAGCCCCATGTAGACGGCCTTGCCGATGACGTGCCCCTGCATCGCACTCAACACCTTCGCGCGCGTGTCGAAAGGATCAGCGGCGTTGGCGGCGATGTCCGGCCTGGTGTCGAGGGCGAAAATCTCGAATACGTAGTGGTGCAGCGGACCGGCGGCGGGCGCGCCCGGACCGCGGTATATCCCGTTCCCGGTCGCGCTCGTCTGGTGGCTGCCGTCCTTCAGATCCGGACCTTGAGGGACACCTTCAGGCAACGATGTCGTCGAGGAGGGGATGTTCCAGACCAGCCAGTGGAGTTGATCCTCGGTGGTTCGATTGCGCGCGCCTTCCATGTCGTGCATGTGCAGGACGAAGCTCTGGGTATTCGGCGGCGCGTTGGTCCAGGTCAGCGCCGGCGACACCTGCGTGCCGGCCTGCGTGTATTTCACGGGAATCTGGGCACCATCTGGAAATGCTGTCGACGTCAGTCGCATCGGCGGCGGAGCTGGCTGGCCGCCCGCGCCGCGCTGCCCGCCACCGGCAGGGGCCTGCTGTGCCGCCAACGCCGCAACCATAACCAAAGCGGCGATCATTCCTGCCGCCGCGCATCGCGAGAATCGCATAGCGTCTCCCTCCAAACGTCGCGGTCTACCAAGCGAGTACTGAAGTTCTCTGGCTGGCGATCCCTGGCTGGCGAATTGACCACAACCTCGTGTGGGAGCACAATGCCCCGGCAGGGAGGGAAGGATCACATGAACGTACGTCTCATCGCATTGGGTTTGGTCGCTGCATGCGCGATAGCTCTCGGCAGCGCTGCGTTCGCGCAGAGCGTGCCGTCGCAATTCGTGGTCAGCGGCAAGGCCGCCGAACAGATACAGGATTTCACCACCATCAATCTTGCGACCGCGGAACGCATCGCGGAGACGTGCGAGAAGCTCGCCGCGGCGGAGAACGTCGCGATCAGCATCTACGTGCTCGACAACGACGGCAACCACGTCTACATGGACCGCATGGATGGGCAGGGATACCTGAACATCATCACGGCGGAAATGAAGGCGCGGACGGCGTTGATGCAGCGGGGAGCGAGCAAGGCAGTCATGAACCAGGTCCGGCAGAATCCGAACGCGGAACTGCAGCGGATCCAGCTTGGCATGTTCGCGAACTCCGGCGGCCTGCCGGTCGTCGTCAACAAGCAGTTGATCGGCACGATCGGCATCGGCGGCTCCGCGCCGCGGGTGCCGGTGTGGAGCGACGAGATCTGCGGGCACAAGGCGCTCCAGGCGGTTCTCGGCGCCTCGAACGTCGCGCCGCTGATCGAGGATCTGCCGAATCCGCAGAATGCAGCTCCCGCGAACCCCGCGCCGGTCCCGCGCTTCGCGACCACGACGACGCCGAAGGCGACCGTGTCGAACCCTGAGTGGGTGGTCGGCGGCAAGGGCGCGGCCAACGTGTTCGACGGCAACCAGATCTCGCTCGCGGCAGCGAAGAAGATCGCCAAGGTCTGCCGCGACTTTGCCGCCGCGAAGGGCGGCAGCATGTCGCTCTATATCATCGACAACGCCGGCGAGTTCGTGCACATGGAGCGGATGGACGGACAGGTGTTCAACAACATCCGAACCGCGCTGATGAAGGCCGAGACCTCGCTCCAGACGCGGGTGCCGACATCGGTCTACACGGCGCAGGGGAGGAACAATCCTGCCGGCCTGAACCGCACGATCGTTCAATACGACTTCTTCACGAACTCTGGCGGTCTTCCGATCGTGGTCGACGGTCAGATGATCGGCGCGATCGGCGTCGGGGGCGGCGCGGGCGGCGGCGGCGACGAGAACTGCGCGATCGAAGGTCTGAAAGCGACGTTCGGCGAGCACGTTACGCTGCCGGTCTATCCCGCCACGACGACCGCCGCAGCCGGCGCGCGCTAACGGTGCCAGCCGAGCCCAGCCATCGCTCGCCTGACATTTTCGCGAGCAACGGTTGGCTTCGGCCCCGCGCCGTGGAGAGGCTCTAGCAGGTTGCTGAAAAAGGTCGTCGAGCGCCAACGCTTAACCACGAAGGTCACGAATAACATTTTCGTGTTCTTCGTGGTTGTTCTTTCTACACAACGGCCGTCTAGCTAGAGAGTTGCAATGACGGACCAAACGACCCGGATGGTCATCGATCGATTCAACGAGGCGTTCAACCGGCACGACGCGGACGCCTTGGCGCTCTTGCTTACCGACGACACAGTGTTCGAGGACACATCGCCGCCGCCGGATGGCCGTCGAATCGAAGGCAAGGCCGCGGTCGTGGAATTCTGGCGGCAGTGGTTTTCGCGCAACACCGAGGCCGTGTTCGATGCCGAAGAGGTGATTGTGAGCGGCGACCGCGCCGTCGTGCGTTGGGTTTATCGCAAGCCGCGCAACGGCCAGCCGTGGCACCTCCGCGGCGTCGACGTCTTCACCGTGCGCGGCGAGCAAGTAGCCGCGAAGCTCGCCTACGTAAAAGGGTGAAGGCGGGAAGGTCCGCGGCCGGAGGTGAAGCCACGCAAGCAGGAACAGCGGAGGAGCAGATGACCAGGATCTTGAAGGCGGCGATCGTGAGCGTACTCGCGAGTTCCTTTGTGAGTGCTCAGTCCTCGACCAACAGCGGCGTCGTGCGGCTTGATCCCGCGCTCGATGCGCTGGTCTCGCCTGATGCCAAGATCGAACTCGTCAAGGGGGGCTTCGGCTTCACCGAAGGGCCAGTGTGGGTGCAGGAGGGCAGGGAGGGGTATCTCCTGTTCACCGACATGCCGGGCAATGTGATCTGGAAGCTCACGCCGGACGGCAAAGCGTCGGTCCATCTCAGTAACGTCGGGTACAACGGACCGGAAGTCTGGCGCTGGGGTGGCATCCAGAACAACGGCCGCGAGCGCACCGATCCGCAGTTCGAAGAATTCGCCATGATCGGAGCGGATGGCCTGACCCTCGACCGCCAGGGCCGACTGATCGTCGCCACCTTTGCTGGCCGCTCGCTCATGCGCGTCGAGAAGAATGGCCAACGCACAGTGCTGGCCGACCGCTACGAGGGCAAACGCTTCGGCGGCCCCAACGACGTCGTGGTCAGGCGCGACGGCGCGATCTACTTCACCGATACCTACGGCGCCTTCCGCCTGCGCGAGAAGGATCCCCGCAGGGAGCTCGATTTCAACGCCGTGTACATGTGGAAAGACGGCAAGCTCACGCTGGTGGTCAAGGACATGCCGACCACAAACGGCCTCGCTTTCTCGCCGGACGAGGACTACCTCTATGTCAACGGCGGGCGTGACAACTACGTCAACCGCTACGACGTTCGCGCCGACGGCGCGCTCGTCAACGGCAAGCTGTTCATCGACATGCGCAAGGAAACCGGGGGCGGGGTCACCGACGGCCTGCGGGTCGACACCAAGGGCAATCTCTACGAAACGGCTCCTGGCGGCGTATGGATCATCTCGCCCGAGGGAAAGCACCTCGGCACCATCCGCGCGCCGGAAGTGTCGACCAATGTGGGATTCGGCGACGCCGACAAGAAGACGCTCTACATCGCGGCGCGCACGGGCATCTACAAGATCAGAGTGAACACGCCGGGCATCTGAAGGAAGAACGTTCGCCGCTTGTCAGCGGACGAGCGCCACGATAAGCGCGGCGACGGCCACGAGCAGCGCAACAACGCCGATGACGAGCGCAGGCCACGCGCCTGACAGCAGCGAGCGGAGCGCCTGGGCCCGGTCGATCCCGCTCAGACCTGCGTCAGCCGGCTCGAACAGCGACTGGCGCATCACTTTCTTCGCGGTAAGCACGTCGCGGATGCCGTCCTCGAAGTGGCGCTGATAAATGGCTTTCAAGGCATCGCGGTCAGGTTCACTGGCGGCGGCCGTTGCCGCCTTGAGCACCGCGTTACGGATGTCGCCGCCGGTGACCTCGAACCGCTCCGCCAGATCCCGAAAATCCACATCCTCGGCGAGCGGCGTGAGTGTCGGATGCATCTGCACGCGCCAGATCTGCTCGCGTTCGTGCACGCCGGGCATCTCGAACAGCACGTGCGTACTGATTCGGCGCTCGAAGGCCGGATCGAAGTTCGCGGCAAGGTTCGTCGCAAAGATGACGACGCCGTTGAACGTCTCGAGCTCTTTGAGCAGCACGTTGACGACGGTGTTCGCCTCGCGCAGAAAGCCGTGCTCGACAGAGGAGGAGCGTCGCGTCGCGATCGCATCCGCCTCGTCGAACAGCAGCACGGCATGTTCTTCCCGCGCGAGCCGGAACACCGCCGCCACGTTCTTCGGCGTCTCGCCCATCCAGAGCGATTCCATTTCCGCGTAGCGCACGACGAGCAGGCGGCGGCCAAGCGCGTTGGCCAGGGCCTCGGCGCAGATCGTCTTCCCGGTGCCCGGCGGCCCGGCGAAGTTGAAGGCGAGTGCCAAACCGGTCGGGTGCCGCTCACCGAGACCCCAGCGATTGAAAATCAGGTCATGGCTCGTCACGTGGACCAGCGCCTGGTCCAATGCGCGCCGCGTCGCCGGTGGCAGAACGACATCGTCGAACGTGCGCCTGGGGATGACGGTGTCAACCGTTCGCCGTGACGCGGTGAGGCCGCTGAACACACGCAGGAGAGGGTTGGCCATTGTCGTCTGGTCCTATCCTACTCGAGCGATTTTTAGTTCGACGGGCCACGGAGACACAGAGGCACGGAGATTATTTTCAAACGATTTCTCCGTCTCTCCGTGACTCCGTGGCTACGTGGAAGTGAAAAGCGGTGTAGCCGCGCGTTGCGGTCGCTTCGGCGATAGTCCGAAGGAGAGACAGGAGCGCGGCCGTATCGCCGTTCGTCAACACCGCCGCTGCGCTGCTGCGTTGGGCGAGTGAGCGCTCCTCGTCCGTATCCGCCAGTAGGATCGCCTGTGGATGGCAGCGAAATGGCGGGGAAGTCGCGTGGGACCGTACCTAAAAGAGTGAAGGACCGACACGCCCACGGGAGAGATCCCGCGGGCGTTGTGGTTTGAGATGCGCGGATGCGTTCAGTGCTTCACATACTTGTAGACGGATTTCGCCTGCACCGCCGCAAGGTAGATCGTGCCGTGGGAATCGGCGGCGACACCTTCCGGCGGCGGGAGCCTCGGGTCGGATACCGGTGGTGGCGGGATGTAGTAGTCGACCTTTCCCGTCTTCACGCTGCCGACGCGCACGCCGCGCTTGCAGCCGGGATTGTGCGTGTCCTTACCCGGCGCATCTTCGGACTCGGAATCGGCAACGTAGAGAACGTCGTTCTTGTCGATCCAGATGCCGCTCGGCCGGCCAAATTGTTTCCACGCGGTGAGAAATTTGCCATTCCGATCGAAGATGTCGACGCGGCTGTTGCTGCGGTCGGCGACGAAGAGGCGCCCCTGCGAATCGAACGCGATCACGTGGGGGCTCTTGAACTCGCCGTCGCCCGAACCCAGATGCCCGAAGGTCGCGATGAACTTTCCGTTCTTGTCGAACTTCATGATGCGCGAATTGCCGAAGCTCGGCGCATGCCCTTCGGCCACGAAGATATCGCCGTTGGACGCGATCGCCACTGACGTCGGCTGATCGAACACATCAAGGCCCTTGCCGCTTTCACCGGCCTTGCCGAGCGTCATCAACACCTTGCCGTCAGGCGAATACTTCGTCACCTGATTGCCTTTGCCGTCCCTGGCCTGGCCATCGACGACCCAGATATTGCCGTCTTTGTCGGGCACAACCGCGTGCGGGAACACGTACCCTGAGCCGAAATTCTTCATCACCTTGCCGTCGGGCGATAACTCCCAGATTGGCGCCACGCTGGATCCCGCGCAGCCCTTATCCTCGCAGCGGTCGAACACCCAGACATTGTCCTTGGCGTCGACGAAGACATTATTGGTGGCCGCCCAGGGGCGTGGTGTGTGGGCCCAATCGTTCACCATCTGATAGGGGTTGGGTGCGTCATTGACGCACGCCGTCGTCTGGGCCTGTGCCGCCGAGACGAACGTGGACGTAGCCAATAGGGCGACGGCAAGTCTTGTCACTTCTGCGCGCATCTCATTCCTCCTTGACCGGTAGAACTATCGCTTCGGCTCCGGCGCGACCTTCACTCCGGCGACCTTTGCACGATCGAGCGACGTCTTTACGAAGCCCGAGCCGCGGACGTCGGCGAGGAAGCGATTGATTTCGGCAAGTCGGGCAGCGTTTCCCTTCGGGACGACGATCGCCTGGCTCGTGACCATGTAATCGTCGGGAAGGACCCGCACGCCCGGGACCTCGCGCACCATCTCCTCCATGCGCGTGCGGTTGGCCGCGAACGCACCGAACTTGCCGTCGAGCAGCATCTTGCCTATTTCCTTGTTGGGCGGCACCGCCGGCAGCGATTCGACCCGCGCGTTCTTGACGTGCTCCCGAACGTAAACCTCGGGGCTCTGCCCGGCGATCGCGCCGATGATGACGCCCGCTCGATCGACGTCGCCAGACTTCTGAAACATGGAGTTCGCCCGTACGGCGTACGCGGCTCCCGAATTCGAGTACGGGTCGGAGAAATCCACCTGCGAGGCGCGCTCCGCTTCGATCGCCAGGAAGCCGATGTCCACCTTTCCGCTCTTCACGCTCTCGAGGACAGCGCCCGCATCCGGCAGCGGCGTAATCACGGGCGACACGCCAAGCCGGCGCGCCAGTTCGCGCGCGAGATCCGGCCCGGGTCCTGTTATTTCGCCGGTCTTGGCGTCGACGCGGCCCTGCACTGGATTTGTGGCGATGAATGATGCTCGCAGAGTACCGGTTGGCGCGAGCACCGTTCGCTGAGCCGGCAGCGCAAGGGCGAGGGCGAGAAGCGCAACAAGAAGCGGCATCACACGACTCCTGGAGAACTACAAATCCTCGACCTTCAATTCAACATCGGATTGCGAGATTGAAGCATCGATAGTCTAGTCGCTCACCGACTCGGTAGCCAGAGAACGACTGTATTGGCGCCGATCTTACTGGAGAGCGTCGGCTGCAGCACGACTCCACGTCCGTAGGCTCGCGACATCCAATTGACCATGTCTTTGGAGAGGATCGATGCCACCGCAGCCATGCGTTCGTCGTCGTACTCGATTTGGCCTGGCTTACTGGGGGCGGTCGTCGCTCGCACCCGCACCGTGTATTTCGAGCCCGAGCGTAGCGTGCGCAGGAAATTAGCCAGATCTTCAGCCATTTTCGGATCATCCCCAGCCGGGTAGAGGATGATGACGGCCGGAACCACGAGTGGCGCTGCCGGTGCAGCCGTCCTTCCAGGCATGATCACGATCACGCCTGTCGCCGTGACCTGAGGCTCCACCGTCGGGGTGAAAGCGACCCGTCGGCCGTACGTGCGGGACAACCACGATCCCGCGTTTTTGGCCAGGGCCTCGGCCAACGTCGAAAGACCAGACGCGCTGTAGCGGACCTCTCCCTCGCCACCGATGCCCCGCGATGTCTTGAACGCTCGAACAGCGTACCGCGGGTCATTGATCGACTTCCGCAGCGCGGCGGCCAGATCGGCTGCGGTTTTGTAATCGTCGTCGGCCGCGTAGTAGACCAGCACGGTGCCCGACGTGCCGGGTGCGGTGGCACGGACAACATCTATCGATCTCTCCGTGCTCCCACGCCGCACGCGGATCGGGACGGAGTCGCCATGCGTGTCGGCGGTCGCCAGCCGATTGAGGCTGGCGGCGTCGCTGACCGTCGCACCGCCGTATGCGACGATCAGATCACCGGCCAGAACACCGGCAATGGCAGCGGGTCTTCCAGGCGCGACGGACCGCACGATCGCTCCTCGCGTTCCGGAGCCGCTCGAATCAGCATCAGGATTCACTAGCTGCACGCCGAGCCAGCCGCCGCTCAGCGGCGTTGTGGACGGAAGCGGGCTTGGCGCCACGACGTCAGTGGGCGCCGCGCGTGCTGGAGAAACAGCCGTCGGTGCGGGTTGCTGTACTGGAGGAACTGGCGTGCGTGTCGGCTGTTGCGTGGCCGGCGCCGGATTCGTTCTGGTTTCAGGTTCGGCCGTTGCGGAAGCTGGTTGCTGTGCTTGGACAGGAGAGCGCCGCTCTGCAGGGGTCTGGGTGCCTGACACAGTTTGAGGCGCGGGCGCGGATGGCGTGGAACCGCCACGGGTGACGAGCATCACGGCAGCGACGAGCGCGCTGATCAAGGCAACCGCAGCGAGACCCCACAACGTCGCATGCCGCGATTGGGTCCTGGGCGTTTCGCTCTCGGCCGGCCTCTGTCCAAGTACGCGATCCAGAACGCCCGCCAGGCTTTCGACGTCCGCGTTCCATCGGGCATCGCGCAGCTCGACGGCCTGCCGTCTAGTGAGCCCTTCGAGATCGGATGGCAGCTCCGACGGTGTCGGCATGGCCGCTCCTTCGACCAGCACGGGAATGACCCGCACATTGCGACTGAGGGCGGTTCCTACCTCGAGACGGATGAAATCGTGGGGATCGTCAAGCCGCCGTCGGCCGTTCCGGTCGGCGCACGTGAGCCACTCCCGGCCTATGACAGCGAGCAGCACATCGCAGGAGCCGACGGCGCGCTGGAGGACGTCCACGAAGTCGACGCCGGCTTCGATGTCCGTGACGTCCATGAACACCGAGGCCGCGCCGAAGCGCGCCCGCAGGTGGTCGAAGAGCCGGCCGGCATGGCCGGGACAGTCTTCACGCCGGTAGCTGATGAAGACGCTGGGCGTGACGCATCCTCCAGGTGAACGGTCTGCAGGACGTAGTGTGCCATGTTGCAGCCGACGGGCAACAGGGCCTTTTCACACTCGCCATGACCGAGAAGCTCTCGTTTGTCATGAGCTGGCTCGCATGGCTTGGCCTCGCGGGACTGATCACCGCCGCCGCTGCCATCACCGGCATCAAACCGAAGGGAACACGCCATGTCGCTCACACCCGCTTGATGGGAGTGGCGCGACTCGTTCTCCTGGCGCTCGTCATCATCTTCGCCTACCTTGCGTTTCGAGCGCGCTCCGGCAGTTGACACACGACCCAGCCAGCCCTTCTCGACATTCTTTCGGCGCGTATGTCGATCTCGAGTCGCCCCAATCGATAAGATAGCGGACCAGTCCGTCGCGAGTGGTGAGCGAGCGACCTCAAGAGGGTCGATCGCGCTGGTCGCAGGAACAAAGACGGGCGTAAAGCTCGGGAAGGATTGACGATGAGCGGAGTACGGGTACTGGTTGGCACACGCAAAGGCGCATTCGTGGCAACGTCGGACGGGAAGCGGGAACGCTGGGACATCACCGGGCCCCATTTTGGCGGCTGGGAGATTCACCACGTCAAGGGATCCCCCGCCGACCCGAATCGCTTGTATGCGGCGCAGGGCAGCAGCTGGTTCGGTCAGCTGATCCAACGCTCAAACGATGGTGGCAAGACGTGGGAGCCCATGGGGAACAAGTTCGTGTACGACGGCGTCCCCGGCACGCACCAGTGGTACGACGGCACGCCACATCCCTGGGAGTTCAAGCGAGTGTGGCATCTCGAACCGTCGCTGACCGATCCGGACACGGTCTACGCCGGCGTAGAGGATGCCGCTATATTCCGGTCGGTCGACGGCGCACAGACGTGGGAGGAGCTTCCTGGACTGCGCGGCCACGGCTCAGGAGCGCACTGGACGCCGGGTGCCGGCGGGATGTGCCTGCACACGATCCTTCTTGATCCAAGCAATCCTGAACGGATCTTCATTGCCATCTCGGCCGCCGGGGCGTTTCGGACCGACAATGCCGGTAAGACGTGGAAGGCGATCAACCACGGATTGAAGTCCCAGCACATCCCCGACCCCGATGCCGAGGTCGGGCACTGCGTGCATCGCATCGCGATGCATCGATCGCGTCCGGACGTGCTATTCATGCAGAAACACTGGGACGTCATGCGGAGTGACGATGCCGGCGAATCGTGGCAGGAGGTCAGCGGAAACCTGCCGACGGACTTCGGATTCCCTATCGACGTTCACGCGCACGAGCCGGATACGATTTACGTCGTGCCGATCAAGAGCGACTCGGAGCACTATCCGCCCGACGGAAAGCTGCGCGTCTACCGCAGCCGCACGGGCGGACACGAGTGGGAGGCGCTGACGAAAGGCCTGCCCCAGCGCGACTGCTACGTCAACGTGCTGCGTGACGCAATGGCCATCGACTCGCTCGACTCGTGCGGCGTGTATTTCGGTACCACCGGCGGTCAGGTCTACGCCTCGGCGGACGCGGGCGATACCTGGGCTCCGATTGTCCGGGATCTTCCGCCGGTCATGTCCGTCGAAGTTCAAACGCTGCGATGATCCGGGTCGAACTTCCGGCGCATCTGCGGACGCTGGCGCAGGTCAATGGCGAGGTGGAGATCGACGTCGCGGGTCAGCTCACCGTGCGCTCGCTCCTGGACGCGCTGGAGGCCACCTATCCGGCCCTGCGCGGGACGATCCGCGACCACGTCACACAACAGCGCCGACCGTTCGTGAGGTTCTTCGCCTGCGAGGAGGACCTGTCCCACGAATTGCCGGACACGCCGCTTCCTCAATCGGTCGCGACCGGGGCCGAGCCTTTTCTCGTTGTGGGGGCCCTGGCCGGCGGTTAGGCGAGAGCTATGTGACACACGATTCGTTCGGTGCGCGGCCCAGCCGCTCGTTAGCGTGGTTCGGTGGTCGTACTGCTCGCCTTCTCGTAGCGATCCAGGGTCCGACGGAGTTGATCAGCCTGCCAGCCGTTCGGGAACCGCCGCAGGCCCTCCTGGATCGCGCCCGTCGCGCCGTTCACATCTTTCATCTTCCAGTACGCGCGCGACATCGTCTCGAGCGTCAGCGCGAGATTGTAGTCGCTGACGTCCGCCGCCCGCTCGTCCACGAGCCGCTGAATGATCTGAATAGCGGCCTCAGGTTCGTCGCGCGAGATATACGCGTCGGCCAGGTCGCGGACCATCTGCCCGGTCGTGTCACCGACGTTGCAATGGACGCAATTGTCGGTGCGCTGGCGATAGGAAACAAAGTGGTCGACGCCGAACTTGAGCAACGGAAAATGATCGTCGGGATCTGCGGTGTACGCCATGAGGTGAATACCCACTGCAACGAGGTCGTCATCCCCAGGGTGGTCAAGGATCGCCTGATACGTCAGCTTGTAGAACCTCTTCCGGTGTATTCCGCTCCTCGCGCGACAGCGTTCCATTTGAACGTGACGGTCGCTGTACTCGAACCCGACCGCAGACGTGTTTCAATTGCCGGCTTCTCCGACGATCGCCGCGTCAGCATCCCGTCGACGCTCTTGTTGTTGTCCCAGGGCGACCTGACGCGCATCAACTTCGGAACATCGACGCGCAAGACCGCAGGCGCGTCGGCAGTGACCTCAAACGGGAAGAACCCGTCGTAGTCGCCTGGAAAGCGAGCGGGGGTTTTTCTGTTCTCATCGATTTCGAAATGCAGCAGATATTTGCCGGGGGCGGGTCTCGTCATGACGTAACCGTCCGGGCCAGGGTCGTGGGCAATATGGCAATTAATCCAGACGTCGCGCGCGGTATCGAGACAGGTGAAGCCTGGCGGGGCAGTGGTCCGCAGCGGCTTTCCATCGAAGAGCAGTTGAATGGGAATGTCCTGAGCGGCTGCAATTGCGGGCGCCACTAGGAATGCGAGGATAACCAGCCGATACAGGTGCGTTCGTTTCATTCAGCGAAGACCAACGGTACCCTGGAGCAACGGAGGTGCCGCGCCCTTTCTGACCTCCGCTTGGGCGAGAGTCAAGGCACCGGTCCTTGGACGTTCCAATCTGGGACACGTCATACGGATCTGGTCAGAACCGGCAATGCGTCCCCGTGGCCGAACGGCTGCCGATGGTTGCTCCGTTGCAGCGACGGTTGTCGCCTTCCGCGCTCAGGATCGAGGTGACAGGCCCGGGAGAAAGCGGCGATGCTGCAGGCGAAGCGTCGTGAGGTCCTCAGGCAGGATACGAAGCTGATTGGTGATCCGGTGGATCTCGGTCTCTTCCGCCATCGAGATCGCCTCGTCGCTCGACGCCACCGAAAAGAGGCAGCGCGCCAGCGCGAGTTTCTCCTCATAGGTGGCCGCCTCGGAGAACTCCTGCGCGACTATGAAATCGGCGGTGCCGCCGAACAGCAGGTTGCTTGATTTCGCCAGGCTGACCACGAGCATGGCCTGCTCGGTAGATATCCGCCCCTCCTCAACGACCAGCGCCTCCATGTCCCGCGTCTCTTCCGGACTGACACGGCGATCCGCATGCGCGACGCGACCCAGCAAATACGCAAATCGCGCAAGATGGCGAGCACGGTCTGGCTCGAGGCGATCGAGCGCGTCGACCAGCTCGCGCAGCGGTGCATGTTCCGGCGTCGGTGCGGTTTCGAGCCCGAGCCAGGAAAAAACCGACTTCATGCTTGATTCTTGCGCGCGCTCTTCAAGAATGTCCAGACCTCATACACCCTTCCTGGCGGGGCGTCCACGACTGGCCGCCGCCAATTCGTGTGCATGGAGCAGTCGCTCCGCAACTTCAGCCCACTCGGGTGCGTCCTTTTCCCACGCACCAGGCAACGCCAGGCAGATGCGCCGAGGGCGATCGAGGGGACTACGCGCCAACGTGCGAGCTCCGCGGACGGTTGCCGCAGCTGCAACTGTGGTTGTCGCTTTTCGTGGCGCACGAATCGTCGCGGTTTCTGCTCGGCACATAACCTCCATCAGTCGTTCAACATCCGTCGACATCACTTGATGACGTGGCGCGGCCCCACGATTGCCCTCAGTGGTGACGTCCCGGCGGGCAGGTCCATCGTGCATCCGACCCTCGAGCACGAGTATCCACATCCGCCGGGGCCTTTACACCCTAGCAACGATGTTACGAGGAGGACGACACGATGACCCGAGTCATGATTGCTGCGATTGCCGCAATCGCATTGAGTGCAGCCGCGGCGGGGGCCCAGGGGCGCGCAACCGCGCCAAAGACCACCGCAACCGCTGCGGCGCCCGTCAACCTGAATACCGCAACGATGGACCAGCTTGCGACGGTTCCTGGAATCGGCGTGAAGACCGCCGAGCGAATCATCGTGTACCGCGAGAAAAACGGCGGCTTCAAAAAGATCGAGGATTTGATGAACGTAAGCGGCGTGGGGGAGAAGAGCTTCCTCAAGATGAAGCCGCTGATTACGGTTGCGGCCGTCAAAGCGGGCGCACAGGACGAGTAGCAGGCTCGACGGGTCGCGGGGGCGCGCCGCGCCACCCGCGGCCCGCGCGCCACCGATTCGCACCGGGCTACACCCTGATCGATCTGATGTTCGTCCTCGCGGTCATGGCGATCCTCGCCGGGATGGCGATCCCGCAAACGACGGCCACCATTGAGCGTTCGCGGACGCTGGGCGCCGCTCGGTACCTGGCCACGCGCCTGGCGCTAGCCCGCACCCAGGCGGTCGCGCATTCGGCCAATGTGGCGCTGGTATTCGTCGCTGACGGTGACACGTACACCGTGGCGGCCTATAGCGATGGCAATGGCAACGGCGTCCGGACCCGGGACATTGCTACCGGCATCGACCCCGTCGTCGAGGCGCCCATTCGCTTCTCAGATCTGTTTCCACGCGTGTCGCTGTTTCTCAGCGATCCGACGGCGGCACTAGCCCCGGATGCGAGTGCCTTGATGTCGTTCACTCCTATCGGCACCGCGTCATCACGCACGCTCTACGTGCGCGGCCGCGACCATTCTCAGTATGCCGTTCGGGTGCTTGGCGCCACCGGTCGCACACGCCTCCTCCGCTATGTCGACGCGACGAAACAGTGGATCGAGGTCCTCTAGTGATAATGACTAGCACTCATTCAATTCGGAAGGTTCACTGAGCGTGGAGCGCCGCCGCGCGACCAGGCGTACAGTCGCGGCCGACGAACCACTCGCGCACGCGAAGCTCCGCACCGGTGGGCAGTTGGTCGTGCTTGACGCGTCGAACTGGGGTGCGCTCGCCGAGACGACCGCGCGACTCCTGCCGGGTAGACATCTCGACGTACACATCGTCACGTCGGGCGGTCGTACCCTCGTGCGAAGCCGCGTCGCGCGCGCGTATGTCTGTCGGGTACAGTCCGACGCGATTCACTACCACACCGCGTTGGCGTTCGAGCAGGCGGTCGACACCCGTCCGTGCGAACATCTGACGTCGCTTGTCCTCACCTCGCTCCAGACTCCGGAACGCGGGCCATACATGGAACGACGTGCGGCCGCCGACATCGAGTTCACCGAGCGGATGTCTACGTAGCGCGGCCGTCCGTCCAGGCAGCGATATGTGCTCACGACTTGACGTGCGTCTCCGCGCCGTGTGCCCGTGCACTTGTGTTGTCAGTCTCCTTCCCGAGAGCGGAAGCCGGTCACGTTCCGACACGCTTCAATCCCCAACCTGCACGACCGGCGTCGCAACGACTCGAAGGCCTACTGCCCGTCGATGCTGAAGGCGTAGAACTTGTTGTTGCCGTTGCCCTCCGCGGAGCGGGCGTAGCCGGAGCCCCAGTAGACGGTGCCGTCGACGACGGCCGGGCCGGCGTTGACCGAGTGTCCCGTGGGGCTGACCGGGTCTCCAGTGGAATACCGCCAGAGGATCTCGCCGGTCTTCCCGTCGAGCGCGAACATCTGGTCGCGCTCGGGCTCTGGTGCGCCATCGACGCCGCGTAGACGATGCCGTTCGCAGACGTCACCGGAGCGAGGGCCCACGAACCGAAGTACCCGCACCTGGCGGCGTCGGACCCGTCAAGGTGATCAGTCCCGGATCGGCCGTCTGCCAGAGGATCTTTCCGGTCTCCGGATCGAGCGCGGCCCAGGAGCCGCCGGTGGCGGTCGTGTTCGAGATCACGCCGTTCTGCGTCAGCTCGTAGGGGATGTGGTGATGGTTCGTGATCGACGCGTAGATGCGGTGTCCGTCGAACGCCGTGCCCCACTCCATGCCGCCCTGGTCGCCGCCGGGGCCGATGAGGGTGTTCCAGATGAACTTCCCGGTCTTCGCATCGAGGAGGAGGTAGACGCCGCTCTTCTCGCCGATGCCGACGACGTCACGCCAGCGTCCGTGGATCTTCAACCGCATGACGTTCGCCCCTGAGCCGCCCATATCCCATTTCTCGCCGTCGGACTCGGCCGGGCACCACGTCACCGTGGGCGGCTGGCTGCCGCACGCCCGCATCCAGGGATTGTGGCCCTGCACCCGGTACGACCACCGCGGTTCGCCCGTCTTCAGGTCGAACGCGACGATGGACTTCCAGTAGGCGCCGGGCTGCTCGCACGACTCGTCGAAGCCGCCGGGGACCGCCGCATTGCACGCATCGACACTCGCCGGTTTCCGTGTACGTCTGCCCGAACGTGCCGAAGCACGAGCCCGTTCGCAACGTCGACTGCGGGCGGCGAGAACATCGTCGCGCCGGCGTAACCCCTGGGAAGGCCGCCGTTGTCCGGAAGCGAGTAGGTCCGCCACAGGATGACGCCCGTCTGGGCATTGAGAGCGACGATCGCGCCGCGGAAGGTGGCGCCGGTCCCCGCCCGCCCCGTTCGCCGAGATGCCGGTGATGACGGTGTCGCCGACGAGGACGGGAGACCCGGTCATGGCCGCGTGCGAATCTGGGTGGATCTGGGTCTTCCAGCGCAGAGTCCCGGTCGTCGCGTCGATTCCCAGCATGTTCGGGCCCGGGACCGCCGTGGACCCCTTGATGACGCCGACCACGAGCGTGTTGCCCGCGAGCGACGGGCTCGTGCGCGCGTAGTCGCCCGCGTTGCCGGTGTAGTCCGGCACCTTGTGCGACCAGATCACGGCGCCCGTCTCGGCGTCGAGCTTCCAGACCGTACCGCCAAAGTCTCCGAAG
Organism: uncultured Acidobacteriota bacterium; assembly: GCA_963741135.1. Lineage (GTDB taxonomy): Bacteria > Acidobacteriota > Vicinamibacteria > Vicinamibacterales > UBA2999 > Gp6-AA40. The sequence goes on along the minus strand of CAVUHC010000008.1, from coordinate 1,834,410 downwards.
TACACCGCCCCGTTCACGACCGCCGGCGTCGCGGAGACGTCGCCCGTCGTCGTCGCCGCCCACTTCAGCGCGAGACGACTCACGTTCGCCGGCTTGATCCCGTGCTCGAACGGCTGATTGCGGGTGTTGGCTGGATCGTGGCCGATCATCCGCCATTTCGGTCTAGGCTTCGAACGGTCCTTCTCTCGGTCTTCACGTTTGTTCTTCTCCCGTTCTTCACCGTTATCCTTCAATTGCTCCTTCTTGTCGTCCAGACCGTCCAGCGCGAATGACCGTGAAACGCCCGCGAGTCCCGCGAGTAGCGCGAGAGTGACCACGACCTTTCGAAAACGCGGTCTAGGCTCGAAAGGTCTCCTGTAGTGGACCGTGTGGGACATGGAATCTCCTCCCATCACTATCGTGTGTTCGCGCAAATGATTACCACACCGTGATCCTTGTCACAAACGCCTAAGAGCTGCTCAGCCGGGTCGCCGGCACCGTGTCGAGCGTGACCAGAGTGAAACCGTCGGACGACGACGATGGAAGAAGGAATCGGGCTACCATCGGCAGGCTCGCGTGGAGAACGCCTTCTTCCGGTAGAAGTTGATCATCGGGGAGAGCCTTCGAGCGCGCAGTCCGGCGTTGATGCGAATTCCTGAGAAAGGCGAGAGTCACCGGCCATGGCCCTGAACGTGATCACACCCGGGTGGCGCAAGGTTGGCGCCGCGCGCAGCGCAGGGCCTGCGGCCCCGGCCGGGTTGCAGGGACTGCGCGCCGACTTTGTCCCCGAAGGCGCCGAAATCGAAGAAGCGGTGATCGAGCCTGCGCCGCCGGCGCGCGGCCGCGCCGCGGCGCCGCCGCGCACCGTGGATCTCACAGCCGACGTCAAGCCGGGTCAGACCGCCATCCTTGCAGTCCGATTGCCGTCGGGCGCGCTGACGTTTCACCCGCCACTCGAATCAGTGAGCCGGAGCGCCGGCGGTCCCCCGCACGTGCGCTTTCAGGTGCCGATGCGTTCGAGCACCACGCGCGGCCTCGTCGGTTCGGCCATCAAGGTGATCGTCGTCAAGGTCGCCAAGATGTCCGCGGACAAGCTGGTGTCGTTCGCGCTGCCGAAGATCGCCGAGGCGGTCGAGCGGGCCATGTGGAAGAAGCGCGGCCTCAAGGAAGGGTGGCTCAAGGTCACCCGGGACAGCCTGGCAGCGCGCGCCCTGGCGTCCGGCGCCCCCGATGCATCAGGCCGGACGCTGCTGTTGATTCACGGCACGTTTTCGAACGCCGCCGCGGCATACGCCAGCCTGGCCAAGTCCAATTTCTTCGATCGCGTGAAGCCGCTGTACGGCGATCGCGTCTTCGCCTTCGATCACTTCACCATCAGCCGCAAGCCCGAGGACAACGTGCGGTTGCTGCTCGAAGGGCTTCCGGCGGGGCCGACCACGTTCGACGTTGTCACGCATTCGCGCGGCGGGCTGGTGCTTCGCACCCTGGTGGAGCAGAGCAGCCTCTTCCCTGAGCTGTCGTCGCGGTTCAGGCTCGGACGAGCCGTGCTCGTCGCCTCGCCCAACGACGGCACGCCACTGGCGACACCGAAGCGCTGGGACGAGACTGTCGGTTGGATCGCGAACCTGCTGGAGTTGTTTCCCGACAATCCGTTCACGACCGGCGCAGAGTTTGTCGCCAACGCGCTGGTGTGGCTCGCCAATCACGCGTCCGGCGACCTGCCCGGGCTCCATGCGATGGATGGGCAGGGAGAGGTTATCGAGGCCATCCAGGGACCGCCTGGTCCGCCCGACGACGCGTATTCGGCGCTCGTGTCGAACTACCAGCCGAGCGGCCAGGTGCTGCAGCGCCTGCTCGACGTCGGCATCGATCAGTTCTTCGCGTCGGCCAACGACCTGGTCGTGCCGTCCGAGGGCGGCTGGCACATCGAGGGGGACGGGACGGCCTTCATTCCGAGCGCGCGCATCGGCTGCTTTGGCCCGGGAGGAAACCTGCCCGGCGACTCGGTCACGCACGTCAATTTCTTCTCGAACACGGCGACGGTGGATTTTCTCGTCAACGCGCTATCGGGCCGCTCGCAGGCGATCGGGAAGGTCGACCCGCGAAAGGCGCTCCCGAATCGCCGGTTGGTGAGAGGGATCGCCGATGTTCCGGCGCCAGCGACCACGCGTGCGCGCTCGAGCGAGGCCGAACCGGCCGAGGTCGAGGAAGCGGCCACGACGGCGCTGAAAATCACCGTCGTCAACGGCGACCTCGCATACATCGCCGAGCCGCTGCTCATCGGCCACTACCGTTCGATCAAGCTGACGGGCGCCGAGAAAGCCATGGACCTGGCGATCGGGAAGGCGATGAGCGCGTCGCTCCAGCGCGGGCTCTATCCGGATGCGGTCGGCACCCATCAGATCTTCGTCAACACGCGGCAGATCGCCGAGAACCCCTGGCAGCTGCCGCGGCCAGCGGCGGTGATCGTGGCGGGGCTCGGCGCGGAAGGCGAGCTGCGCGGAACCGATCTGGTACTGGCCGTGCGACAGGCGGTGATTGCCTGGTCTCAACGGTTGACCGAATCGTCCCCGACGCCAGTGACGTTTTCCATGGCGACAACGCTGCTCGGCAGCGGCGGTCTCGGCATCGATCCCGGACAGGCGGCGCAGCTCATCGCGCAGGGCATCCGCGAAGCGAACGAACAGCTGGCCGGCGAACACGCCGGTCAGAAACCGTGGCCGCAGGTCGATCACCTGCGGATCGTCGAGCTCTATCTCGATCGCGCGGGCGAGGCCTGGCGATCGCTCCAGGCGCTGGCGGCCGGCGACAACGGGCTGTACACCGTCGGTTCCATCATCGAACCGGGCATCGGCGCCCTGCGGCGCACTCCGGACTCGGGGTATCGCGGCGTCGACTACGATTTCATCAGCGCGCTCGTCGAGACTGACGACAAGAAGGTCGAACGCATCGTCTACACCGTCGACACGAAACGCGCGCGCAGCGAAGTCCGTGCACAGGCGACCCAGGTGCCGCTGATTCGAAACCTGGTCGCCACGGGCTCGAACAACACCAACACCGACGAAGAGATCGGCCACACGCTCTTCAACCTCCTCGTCCCGGTGGATCTCGAGCCGTTCGTGGCGAGCAGCGCTGCCACGGTGATCGAGCTCGACACCGGCACGGCCGGCATTCCGTGGGAGCTGCTCGACAATCAAGCGCACGGCGAGGGCAACGAGCCGTGGGCCATCCGCACGACGCTGCTTCGCAAGCTGAAAACACCTCCGGGTTCGGCCGCGGTCAGGGACGCCTCTGCAGACGACGACATTCTCGTCATCGGCGATCCCGCGTGCGATCGGACGAAGTACCCCAAGCTCTATGGAGCGCGCCGTGAAGCGGCCGCGGTCATCGAAACGCTGCGACGTTCTCTGAGCGACTCGAAGGTTGATTCGTTGGTCAGCGACGACGATAACGATTCGTTCCCCAACGCTCGGGCGGTCGTCAGCGCCACGTTGAAGAAGGCGTGGCGCATCGTGCACATCGCCGGCCACGGCGACCCGCCGTCGGATGCGGATGCGCGCGGCGTCGTACTGACCGACGATCTGTTCCTTGGTCCGACCGAGATCGGCGCGCTGCGGCACATTCCCGAGCTGGTGTTCGTCAACTGCTGCTATCTGGCTCGCGCCGCGGAAGAGCAGTTCCTGAAGCAGACGAACTACGACCGGGCCAGGTTTGCGTCCGGTGTCGCGGAATCGCTGATCAAGGCCGGCGTGCGTTGTGTGGTGGCGGCGGGGTGGGCGGTCGACGACGGGGCCGCGGAGGCATTTGCGACAACGTTTTACGCCAAGCTTGGAGACGGCGAGACGTTCCTCAAAGCCGTTGCGGCTGCCAGGAAGGCCGCCTGGGCTCGAGGCGGCAATACCTGGGCGGCGTATCAGTGCTACGGCGATCCCGACTGGAGATATCGGCGCGAGACCCAGGACGCGCAGCGGCCCGCGCCTCCTCCAGACCCGGCGCAGGAGTTCGCGAGCATCGCCTCAGCCTCGGCCCTTGTGCTCGCCCTGGAGACCCTCGCGGTGAAGAGCGAGTTCCAGCATGCGGATTCGGCGGCGCAAGCCGATCGGCTGCGGTACCTGCAGGAAACCTACGCCCGTTTCTGGTCTGACAACGGGCAGGTGGCTGAGGCGTTCGGCAACGCCTGGGCTCAAGCCGGCGATTTCGAAGAGGCCGTCGGCTGGTACGAGCAGGCGCGCACGGCTGCGGATGGGACGTCACCGCTTACTGCAATCGAGCAGCTGGCCAACCTGAAGGTGCGCATCGCTTCGGCCAGAGTGGCCGGCGCGAACGCCGCGGAGGCCGCGGTGCAGGCGGCGGCGCGCAAGGACATTACAGAGGCCATGTCGTTGCTCGACATCCTGCTGGCGGTGGGTCCGACGCTCGAGCGCGAGAGCCTCTACGGATCGGCCTACAAGCGGCTCGCGTACATCGAAGCCATCGCTGGCAACGACGCCGCCGAGACCGCCGCCATCACCAGCATGATGGAGCACTACACGGCGGCCGAGCGTATTGCCCGCAAGAAACAGGAAGAGAATCCCGCCACGATCGAGAACGTGTTCTACCCGGCGATGAACAGGATCGCCGCACAACTCGCGCTCCAGGGTGGCACGGAACACGTCGCGAAGCTCGATGGCGACACCCTGAAAGCGGTTCGCGACTCGATGCTGGCCATGCCGCCGGACTTCTGGTCAGTGGTAGGTCAGAGCGAGCTGAAGATGTACCGAGGCGCTGTCGGCAGGGACTCTGGAACAGCAGCTTCAGGCCGTCAGCGCCGACTTCGAAGCCCAACACGCTCGCGTCAGCGCGCGCAAGCGTTGGATGACCGTTCACGACAACGCCGCGTTCGTGCTCAAGAAGTACATCAGTCGGGCGGCTGAGCGTGAATCGAAGGCCGCGGGCTTGCTGCTCGATCTCCTGGCCAGGCTGGCAGGGCGCCAGCCTCAGGCGGCCCCGCCGGAGTCACCCGCGGCACAAACCGAGCCCACGCCAGCTCCTGCGCCGAATGCCGCCCCCGCACACAAGCGAGCGGGCAAGCGATCCGTCAAACAGCCGGCGCGCCCACGAACGAAGCGACGCCGCCCGAAGCACTGAGGCCGCCGTGATCATCGATGGCACTGTCAAGTTGACGAAATCACATTCATCGCTTGAAACAAGGAGGCTGCATCATGGCGACCTTGCGCGTCGAGATTGACATCTTCAGCGGCCGGCCGAATCCAGTCATCGAGCTCACCGGCCGCGAAGCGAGCGCGCTGCTCGATCGTCTGCGCGAGACACGCCGGCTCGAGAAAGGGGAGCCTGGCCTGCCGCCGGTGCCCACGCTCGGGTATCGCGGCATGATCGTGTCGCAGATCGGCGCCGCGTCGCGCGGGATTCCGCGCAGCTTCCGGCTGGCGCACGGCACGATCTTCGGCCCCGGGGCGCCTCGCGCGACCGTCGACGGGGCGCTCGAGGAGGTCGTGCTGAAAAGCGCGGCCCTGCGCGACGCATCGCTTGGCCGCGACTTCAACAAGGTGCTCGCGCGAGAGATCGCGCGCTTCCGCGACGTCCGCGTCCGCTCGCCCTGGCGTCCGCCGAAGGTGAAGTACCTACCGGCGAGACTGCGGTGCCGCTGTGCACCGCTCTACGAGCCGGCGTGGTGGAACGACGGCGGCCAGAAGCAGCTTCGGAACAACTGCTACAACTACGGCTCGAACTACCGGACCGACACTTTTCATCAGATTCCAGGCGGCAGCCAGCCCGGAGCGGCGGCCGGTGCGATGTACGCGTCGATTACCGGACCGGACGTTCGTAATGCCGCGATTGCCGACGGATTGATCAACAACTCGAACGCGAACAACAAGTGCCCGAGCGAGGGGCACCTGGTGGCGCTGGTCATCGCGCCCGGCTTTGACTTCCACTGGTACCGCAAAGGACGCACCGGCCGGTGGAGTCACAAGCCTGGTTCGACGCCCGTGATCGACGTAGACAACAGCAATGCGGTCATCACCGATCCGCGCACCGCCGATCGAGGACCGTACACCCAGTTCACAACGTTCATGACGGTGATGCACGGCCATGTGAAGGTCAAGTGATGCGCGCGGGCTGCATGGGCACGGCCTTTGTCTTTTCGGGCCGGCCCGATCCCGAATGGGAGGTGCCGGCCGAGGTCCGGACCAGCCTGCAGAAGATCTGGTCGGCGTTGACACCTGGGGCGTCTGCTTTGCCGCCGGCGCCTCCCCTCGGGTATCGCGGATGCGCGCTGTGCTGTCCGCCCGATGACGAGTGGTTGGCCTACGGAGGTGTCGTCTCACACACGGTTGCCTCCGGCGCCGTCGATTTCCGCCTCGACCCGGAGCGAACCTTCGAGCGGCTCCTCCTGTCGACGGCACCCGCCGGGGGGCTGCCACCCAAACTGTTCTAGCGCGCGTCGGCCAGACTTTTGGATTCGGCCCGTTCACGTTCTGCAATCGAAGACTGCTGAACGAACTTCTCGACCATGTGCGCGCGGCTCGGATTCGCGTCCGTCGTGGCAGTCAACCTGCCTGCAGTCGTCGAAGGATGACGTTATCGATCGTCTGAGCGACGGACGTGATCGGCTCGGTTTGCGGCGTTGCCTTGCGCACGAGCACAACCAGATTGGCACGGGCGAAGAGCGCGACCGAATCGGTGCCGAACGCGACATCGCCAAGCGTCACACCCGTGCGGCGGACGATCCCGGCCGACTCGAATTCGTTCAAAGCATCGATCAGATACTCGTGTGCCTCATTGACTGATGCGCACTCGAATACATCGACGCGCACGACCGCTTGAGTGGCACCGCGGCGCCAGAACGCCGTCAGGCGGGGCGGTTGAGCGTCCTCGCGACGATCGACGCGGTCGAGACGAAGGCCAGGCAGCTCATCGCCCGTAAGAGCGAACTTGCGCACGGCGCGGTCCGCTGGCGTCGCGCTCTTACCCGCCCACTCACGAAAGCGGTGGCGTTCTTTCAACGCCTCGCGTTCCGATGCCTGCATCGCGGCACCTCCTCAACTGACGGCACGCCGCTGCCGCGTGGCGGGCTGCGGGTTGCAGTGGGGCCGGCCGCTCGGTGTGGCGAGCCGGTCGCGATACAGTCCGTCGCCTGTGTTTCCGAACACCATGTCCGTGGGGAGCCGCGCGGTGTGCGGCGCCGCGGTGGGGTCAGCGTCGCCATCCACCTGCAGACAGCCGTCGTAGACGCGATCGCTCGCCGTGCAGCCCGCAGTCCAGCCCACTTCGTGATAGGAGAAGGCATCGCCCCAACCTGGCTCGCCGTGGCAACAGGGCTCCCAGGTGTTGCTGCCGATGCCGAGCATCGGGTTGAGTCCGAAACCTACGAAGCCGTTGTCGCTCATGCGCGACTGCCACAGATCACAACCGAGGATGTTCGCGAACGTGGAGACGAACGTTGCGCAGTCGCTGCAGTTGACGTAGTAGCCGTTGCCGAAGCCGCCTTGCAACCGGTCGATGAACGCCATGCAGTCGAGCCCGCCCCAGCTGTAATGCGAGCTACCGCCACCGGGGCAATCGTAACTGACCACTGCGGGACCCAGCTGGTACACACCGCGCGTGACACCGGTGGCCGCAGCCACCTGTGTCGTGGCACCCAGCCCCCACTGGCAGGCGTACTTCAACACGTCTGTCCAGGGAAGCTGCGTGTTGTTCTGCTGATAGGGAGTCTGCTGCCAAGGCGCCGTCGGCAGATCGAGGATCACGAAGATGCGGTGTTCGGTTTGCTGGAAGTCCACCCACGGATCCTTCTTCTTGAGCTTGTACTGCCAGCGCCATTTCGTTGTGTGCGGTCCAACCACCGCGGGCGCGAGTTTCGTGTGAATCAATTCGAAGGAGAGCGGCCCGGTCTGCCCGGCAGAGAACGTCACCTCCCGCGTCCGTACCTCGCCAAGCACATTGCCGAAGAGCGCGCGGAGAATGGCTCGGATCAGCACAATGATCCAACCCAGGCAGCCTAAGGGAGGCGGAGGATCGACAACGGCATCGACCGCACGGATCCAGGCGTGATGAACGGACGGATCGGTGCAACTCAGCGCGGCCTGAATCGTGACTGTGTTTGTGCCGACCTGAGCGACGGCATAGGCAGCCGTGGAGTCTTCCGGCAACACGCTGACGCCGCGCTGCCACTCTGGAACGGTTAGCCAGGAACTCGCGTTCTTGCGCAGGTTGATGGCGTCGTGCGTGGTTGCAGACGAGTCGTGGTTGAATGCGATGGTATCCAGCTGCACCATGGCTTATCCAGCGACTATGAGGAGCGCGCAACGTAGCATGGGTCGGCCGAGGCGGCACGTCAAGCGCCCTTGCGCAGAGTTTGTTTGGACGTGCCACCCCCAACGCCTTGGCGTCAAGTCCGACCGGGAACGCAACATAATGGGTGTGAGTTTGGGGTATTTGCCAGCAACTTGACAGTGCCCACGAAAGCCTTCGAACATCGCACGTTGAGGTTGGTGTATATGATGGCCGGAATCAAGGAGGGGATCAGATGAAGCGGTTCGCGCTGTTCGCAGTGGGACTTGGCGTCCTCGTCGCGGGTATCGTGTCGCAGCCAGGCGCGGCTCAGGGCCAGGTGGGGAAGAGCAGCGGCCTCAGGCTGAACGTCGTCGGGATTGCGGTCAGCGATTATCCGAAGTCGCAGGCGTTCTACGAGCGCGTCATGGGATTTCCGGTCGCCTTCAAGTTCTCGAGCCCGGACGGCACGCGAACGAACACGTTTTTTCAGATGAGCCGCGATACGTTCCTGGAAATGCAGCAGGCGACCTCAGATGTGCGAGCCGGCCTCACCCATGCTCATTTCATCGTCGACGATCTGAGCGCCACGCTTGCGCGGATGCGCCAGGCGGGCTTGCCGCCAGCGCCGCGGAACGGCCCGCTTACGAACGCCGTGACCGAGGCGGGCGTCTCTCAGAACATCTTCGTGAAGAATGCCAACGTCTACGATCCCAATGGCATCAGATTGGAACTGAACGAGCTCATTCCCGAGTCGCTCATGAAGAAGGCGGCGGAATCGTGGACTGCCGCTCAGGACGCCAAGGGCTTGACGCTGAACGTCGTTGGCATCGCCGTGAAAGACCCGCCAGAATCGGCGATGTTCTATCAGAATCTCATGGGGTTTCGAGTCGCATTCACGTTTGGCAGCACGGATCCCCAGCGAATGAATGTCTACTATCAGACCAGCCGCGACGCATTCCTCGAGATGCAGCCGGCGGGAGCGAACGTCACTCCCGGGCTGACGCACCTCCATCTGCTGACGGGCGACCTCGATGCCGCGATCGCTCGGCTTCGGCAAGCCGGCCTCGCAGCGGCCGCTGGCAACGCGCCCGGTACCATCGGCCAGGCGGTGGGGGTTTCTCCAGGCGCCCATGTCAAGAACGTCAACGTGTTCGATCCGGATGGCATTCGACTGGAGCTGAATGAGTACATTCCAGAGTCGCTGCCAAAGAAGGCCGTAGATTCGTGGCGGTAAATCGGACTCGGCTGGTGGGGCTCAGCGGTATGCCGCGTTCTCCCTCGACAAGGCACTGTCACGTTAACGCCGGCCACGGCGCACGTTAGCAGTTTTCGCGAGACTGCCGCCATGGCCAGCGCGCTGCGTGCCCGCAGGTAGTGCGGCTCGATCCGCATGGCCTGGACGCGCGTGAGGACGTGACGCCCACACACTGGTCTCGCAGGATCGCCAGCGCCTCCTCGGAGAGCGCCAGCGCCTTTTTCCATTCACCAACCGCCATCGTGATCATGGCGTCCGCCAGGCGGGACAAGGCGATCGCTTGCGGCCGCATCCATGCCCTCAGCCCAGCTTGGATCTGGCGTCCTTCACCATAGAGATCAGAGCGGCGCGCACTTCCTCCGGCGTGCTGACCGGCTTGCCGAACGCCAGACGGACGGGTCGTGGTCCCTTTGGGGTCATCGCCGACATGTCGAAGCCGTACCTGTCGACGCCCGTCATGCTCGCGGAAGTGATCTCGGTCGCTCTTGAAAAGGCCTTGCAGTAAAGCACCATGGCGTCGGCGTGGTCGGCGTTCATATGAGCAATTATGTCGGCGGCCGACGGACCGAGGGGATCCGGTTCGGCGGCCCGCCAGTCAGCCTCGCTGATCCACGACATCCGGCCATAGCCCCCGATGTAGCGGACATGATCGACATGCAGCTTCCAGAATGCGAAATCGCGGAAGTCAGCGTAGTAGCTTGAGTTCGGATGAGCAGCGAGGAATGCGGCACGCGCGCTGCCGCAATCCCCTTCGACACGCGTGCACGGTCCCAGGATGGTGACGCGGCCATTGGCGAGCGGATCTGCAGAGCCTCCCTCGGCTACCAGCAGCGACGCGCGAGGATCCCGCTCCAAGTTCTTGGTGTGCTCGGCGAGTCCGCTGATAAGGAAGATTGGATTTCCGTCGTCAAAGGCGACCGTCACGAACGAGCCGTAGGGATAACCCTCCGGCTCCAGGGCCAGGGTGCACAGGGTCCCGGTCGAGATCCGGGCGACCAATGTTCGCGCGCGCTCCGCGTGCGTGGGTGTCGGGATACTTACGTCGTACAGCGGCTCCGGCGCGTCGCGTGTCGGCCGGGCGTGTGCATCTTCGCTCATGATTCTCCCTAATGGGCGATCGGCTGCCCTGCGGCGTGGGTCTGGAGTCCCTCTAACTGGCCGGCCCAGCGTGCTCGTCGATCAGGCCCCCGGCGCTTGTCGCGCTCAGGATTATCTCCCTACTTCAAGCCGAGCTTCTTTCCGGCCGCGAGTAGACGGATCGATTCGCGAATCCGCCTCTCTCGCGTCTCCGGTCGTTTAGCCGTATGAATCCACACGACGAAGTCACGTCGGTAGGTCGGCGCCAGCTCGCGAAAGAACTCCCACGCTTTGACGTGGGCCTTCAGCGCTTTGGCGATGTACATGGGGAGGTCGGGGATCACCGGTCGCGGCGCGTAGGAGTTGTCCGTCGGCGCCGCTGCCAGACCGGCCGACGTGAGCAGGCCGGCCGCCTTGAGTTCCGCCCACCGCTGTCGATTGATGTCGGACCACTTGCTCGTGGGCTGTCGCGGTGTGACCTTGAGGACGTATCGGTCGTCATCGAGACGTTTAACAAGACTGTCGATCCATCCGAAGCACAGCGCCTCACGAACGGTGTCTTCGTAGGGAAGAGACTTCACCCCTGTATGCGCCTTGTAGAAGACGAACCAGACGCCTGCGCTCGACGCATGGTGCCTTTCCAGCCACGCCCGCCATTGTGGGCGACTCCGAACTCGTAGCGTCGTGAGTTCTGCTCGTGGCATTTGTTTTACTCAATAAAACAGACAACCGGCGTTGATCAAGTACGAGGTTCTTTGCGGCAATGCAGGCGAGGCAATGGCACGACGGTCGTCATGATCAGTCGGTCCGTCGCCCGGCGGGGGAACAGCCCTCTCGAGAAAAAGACGCCGACAGCTGCGGGTAGGGCTGGCCTCATGCCCGGGATTCAGCGTCCTGTGGGCTAGAATGCAGCCGGGCAGCGCCACGTGAGCATGAATACGATCGCGGGCACTGCGGTAATTGCCGCAGCCGCCACCCTTGGCGATTTTGTCTGGTACACCGTAGGCGTCCGGCACACCATGACGGCGGGACTCCTGCACGGTGCGCTGCTCCTCGCGGTATTGGGCGCCGTGCTCGGTGCGTCGAGTGGCCGGCTCGCCAAAGGCCTGCCGATCGGAGCGCTCGCGGGCATTGGCGGTGCCCTCAGCTACTACGGGCTCATTCTGGTCATGGACTCGCGCACCTACGGCACAGCGATTCCTGGCGCGTGGGTAATCATGTGGCTGCTCCTCGCGACGCTCGACGGGCGCTGGCTTCGGGCACCCGATCGCCGGCGGTGGTCGGAGATTGCCATCCGAGGCGTGGTCGCAGCGGTGGCGGGCGGCCTCGCGTTCGCCCTTGTCAGGACCATTCTGTGGGGGCGCCCCCCAGGCGAGGGACGAAACTACCTCGTGCAGTTTGGCGCCTGGGCGTTCGCGTGGGCGCCAGGTCTGTTGGCGCTCACCTGGGGGAACACGGGTGTCCGCACGGGCGGAGACCAGGGCCAAATGCAGCCGGGCATCAGACCGTGAGGTCTTCGTAGTCCGGGGCGAACGCGATCCAGACGGCGGGACAATTACCACCGTTCTCCGCGTCAGCTCTCCAGCCCTGGGCCAACACATCGTCGACACGTATCCAGGGGACGCGAGCAGGATCGCGTTGGCGTCCGCGACGGCCCGGCCCCTGGTGGTCTCGTGCTGCGGCTCTCATTCACGGAGTCGTTCCGGGTCCTCAATCTGCGAGGTGTGTCCCGTGTATCATCCGCTTGCATCTCTTGTCGCTGCGAATCGTGGCTTGCTCTTCGCCAGGGCGAAGGACAACCCGGCCCCGGTTTGACCGTGGCCCGAAGGAGGGAAGGAACAGTCATGCGGATACGAGTTTTTCGCGTGTTTGCCTGTGTTGTGCTGGTCACCGCCGCGTTTCTCGCCTCACGTACAGCGGCCCAGACAATTACCCCCTATCCATCCGGCCCTCCGTTCCACGATCCGCCGTCCGATATCTTCAAGTTCCGTGACTTGAAGGGGGAATTGAAAAACAAGATGACCGGGACGTTCACAGTGGCTTCGATCGGCGACATGTTCTGGAGGTCGCCGGTGGCGGAGCGAATGAGTCCCGCGCTCCGTGACATCCTGCGCAATGCCGACACCACGTTCGGTAATTTCGAAGGAGGTGAAGGCTGGCAGCCAAGGGATACCGCGAAGACGTTTCAGTCTCTGGGACTCGACCTTCTGGCACCAGGCGAAGGGGTCCAGGCCCATGAGCTCCTGGCCGAATTCGGGATCAAGATGGCCGGAACGGGACCCAACCTCACGATGGCGCGCCGGCCGGTATTTCAGGAAATTCCCCAAGGTCGAGTGGCGTTGATCGCGGCGTGTCCGGGAACGAACCTCTGCGGCACTCCCGCGGCCGATGCCGGAGGCGGAGCGGCCGCGCGACCCGGCGTGAATCCGCTCGGTGTAACCGTGTGGAATACGGTGACGGCAGAACAGTTCAATCACCTGAAGGCCATACTGGACTCGGTTCTTGCCCGTCGACACGAGGCTGACGTGGTCGTGCCGAGCGACCTGCCGCCTCCTCAGCCTCCTGGACGTCTGATGCTGTGGGGTCAGAGGTACATGGTTGCGGCCAAGCCCGGCGAGATTCATTACGACCTGGACCCGAGCGATGAGCAGGCGCAGATTCTCGCGGTGCGCAACGCGAAAGAAGTCGCCGACTTCGTCGCGTTTCACATGCACGTTCATCACAACCGCTATTCGTTCCAGCAGTACTCCCACGACAACTATCCCCCGGACTACCTGCGGCCGTTTCTCCACAAGTTGATCGACAACGGCCTCGATATGTATTTTGGTTCCGGCAATCACTCGATGCAGGGCATCGAGATCTATAAGGGCCGTCCCATCTTCTACAACCAGGGGAACATGGGCGCCGATCTGGTGCGCCAGCCCGATTCTCCGCCCAACTCCGCCAACATCACCCGCACCGAAAGCCGGGAACCGACGGCGGCGTATATACAGGATGAGCCCACGTCCGTGGCCTACATGGCGAATACGACCTACAAGGACGGCCGTCTCGTCGAAGTTCGCATCTATCCCGTTGACGTCGGCATCGGCAGGAGACCGTGGTCGCGGGAGAACATTCCCGAGACGCCTTCGCCGGAACTGGCACGCTCCATCCTGGAGCGGATCCAGAAGTACTCGGAGCCGTTCGGCACGAAGATCAGTATCGAGAACAACATTGGCATCATCCGGGTGCAGCCGGAAGCGACCGTGGATGTTGGTGGCGATCTCGTCATCCCCGGGCGTCAGCCCCGGGCCAGGTGAACGCCGCCATGTCCGACAAGAAGACCATCGCCGTCATCGGCGCCACCGGAGCGCAGGGCGGGGGCCTCGTGCGCGCCATCCTCGCCGACCCCGAACGGCGGTTCGCAGTGCGTGCGATCACGCGCAAGACCGATTCCGACAAGGCGCGTGCTCTGGCCGCAGCGGGCGCGGAAGTCGTGGCTGGCGACGCCGACGACCCGGCGAGCCTCGAACGCGCCTTCGTGGGCGCCCACGGCGCCTTCCTGGTCACGAACTTCTGGGAGCACTTCTCGGCCGAGCGCGAGTTGAAACAGGCGGCGGCGATGGCGCGTGCGACGAAGGCCGCGGGCGTTGCGCACGCGGTCTGGTCGACGCTTGAAGACACGCGCCTCTCGTTCCCGCTCGACGACCCGCGCCTCAAGACCCTGCAGGGGAAGTACAAGGTCCCGCACTTCGATGCCAAGGGCGAGGCGGACGCGATCTTCGCCGCCGAGGCGGCGCCGACCAGCTACCTGATGGCCGCCTTTTACTGGGAGAACTTCATCTACTTCGGTCAGGGTCCGCGAAAGGGTGCCGACGGCCACGTCGTGCTTGCGCTACCGCTCGGCGGCGGCAAGCTGCCGGGGATCGCGGCCGAGGACATCGGCAGGTGCGCTTACGGCATCTTCCGGCGCGGGCCGGAGGTCGTCGGCCAACGGTTCGGCATCGCCGGCGACGTGCTCTCCGGTCCCGAGTACGCGGCCGCCTTCTCGCGCCACCTGGGCGTGCCGGTCTCGTTCTACGACATGCCATTCGACGACTACCGGGCGCTTGGCTTTCCGGGCGCGGACGACATGGGAAACATGTACGAGCACCACGCCATCCTCGGCGAGGAGTTCCGCCGCCACCGCTCCCCCGAGGTCGCGCGCGCGCTGAATCCGGCGCTACAGTCGTTCGACCTCTGGCTGAGCGCGAATGCATTGCGCATCCCGCTCGGCTGAGGCGCAGGTGTCAGCAAGTCCAGGGCGGCGCGACGTCGATCGCGCTGCGCTCGCCCGATTTTTGGACGTAATAGCCGGGCAGTCGACAGTCGGCGATCTAAGGGGGAACCGATGAACGCGGTGCCACGTGCGGGAGCAATCACCCCTGCGAGACGTGTGGCGACGGCATTCATGGTGGCCGTCACCTGCTCGGCCACCGCCCTCGCCCAGTCGCTAGTGATCACCAACCAAGGGGCGAGGCCGTTTGGCGGAAAGACCGTCGGAGAGGCGTCAGCAGGGTCGCTCCACTGCGACCACGGCTACGTCGAGTGGCAGATTCCTCGAAATCCGCGCAGAACCCCGATCGTCATGGTTCACGCCAGCAGCACCAAGACGTGGGATACGACGTTCGATGGCCGCGACGGTTTTCGCAACATCTTTCTCGGTCGCGGCTTCCAGGTCTATATGACGGATTTGCCGCGAACGGGCCGGGCGGGCCAGGGATGTGCGACGACGACGTACACGCCGCGACCCGACAATGATCAGGCGTCATTCACGACGTGGCGACTCGGCCTGTGGCTACCCGGCGATCCGACACCCGACTTTTACCCCGGGGTACAGTTCCCAAAGAGTCCCGGCGCGCTGAATGAGTTTCTGCGCATCCAGTACCCCGAATTCAACGCGCCCGAGAACGAGCAGGTGGAGACCGATGCCCTTGCCGTGCTTCTCGACGAGATCGGTCCCGCGATTGTCCTGACGCATTCCTCGACCGGCATCCGCGGGTGGATCACGGCCACCAAGACCGCCAAGGTCGCCGCGATTGTGTCCTATGAGCCGGGAAACGTCGTGTTCCCCGAGGGCGAGGTGCCACCACCGTTGGCGAGAGTGGACGGAACCATGATGCCGGCCGGAAACGTGGTACCGATGGTCGATTTCATGAAGCTGACCAGGTTCCCGATTCAGATTGTGTGGGGCGACTACATCCCGTCGAAGGGTGAG
Source organism: uncultured Acidobacteriota bacterium (assembly GCA_963741135.1). Taxonomy (GTDB): domain Bacteria; phylum Acidobacteriota; class Vicinamibacteria; order Vicinamibacterales; family UBA2999; genus Gp6-AA40. The sequence goes on along the minus strand of CAVUHC010000008.1, from coordinate 1,818,589 downwards.
GCCCTCAATGTCGGTCCACGCCTCACTCTGGACAATCGGCGTATCAACGTCGAGCGGGCCAGGCTGATGGTCGCGGCCATCAACCGGCACGGCGGACGGGCCACTAACATCATGCTCCCCGAGATCGGGATCACCGGAAATACGCACTTCCCGATGATGGATCTCAACAACGTCCGGATCGCTGATCTCCTGTCGAGATTCCTGGCAGATCACAGGCTCGACCAGCGAAAGTGAGCGACGCCAGTTGGGGCATCGCGCTCCGAAGAAGCGTGGCCTTGGAGGGCCCGCGTGACGCGCTCGATCCAGTCAGCGCGCTGTGCTACGAGTGATCGCGGGGTTGACGTAGCCGGCGGGCAGTACGTGTTGGGCATCGATGCGAACAACGAGATAGTTCATGTCGCTCTCGACGGCGCTGAACCAGTGCGCGACGCCAGGCGGAATGACGATCACGTCGCCCGGTCCGACCCTGCGGCTCTGACCTCCGCGGATCGAGGTCCCGCCGGTACTCGGACCGACCAGCACCTTCACCGTGTTGCCGTCGGAGGGTGACGGCGTTGGTTCGAGCATCTCGCCGCCAGTGACGAACGTTCCGGCCCCGTCGATGATGTGGTAGACCTCGGTCACCTGCGCGTGAGAGATCGCCGTTTGTTTCGCTTTCGCCGCGCGATGCAGCACGCCGACCGCGACGTTGTATGTGCCGATGTCGACGACACGGATCTGCTGATCCGTGACGGCATCGATCGGCGCGGTCTTGATTGTCGCGCGGATGTCGGCGTTGGTGATGTCGACGGCGGGCTGCTGAGGGGTTCCAGACTGGGAACGCGGCACGGTCTGTGCCGTCACAAACAGCATCGCGAGGATGACGAGCAGTGTTCGCCGCATTGTCCCGCGTGGGACGCGTAGGAGGGGCGTGACGCCGGATTCGTTCATCTTCTATCTCCCTTTTCTGTACCGTGAGCAATCCAAGATCAAGGGTCGAGGGCAGAGTCCCGGCACTAGAAAACTTGACCACCTGAATTCCAGCCAATTGAGTCAAGTTTTCTCGCCCCGCGAAGCGGGGCAAAGAGATACTGCCACTAGCGAGGCGAAGCCACATGCTCGGCGGTCTGAGGCGCAGCCTCGCTAGGCTACACCCGTGCGATAGCCTCGGGCCGAGAATAGGTCCTGCGTTCAAGTGGCGTAGTGGCGAGTTCATCGGTACGCGCCGATTCAGTTCATGTCGGCTCGCCGGGCTGGCTCAAGCGCGGCGCTTCAACGCAGGCATCAGGCGCACGGCGTTGCCGTGGCAGATCTTCGCAAGGTCTGCGTCGGGGAGCCCGAGTTGGCGCATCACCCCGAAGGTCTCCCTGACGTAGATCCCCGATTCCGGCTCGTAGGGGCAGTCGGAGGCGAAGAGCACGTGATCCACGCCGAAGAAGTCGAGGCCGCACCGCGTTGGCGCCAGGGCGCCGAACTCCGCCGTATCCGCGTAGAACATCTTGAAGTAGTCGATCGGGCGCTTCTTAAGCGATTTCAGCAATGCGAAGTAGTCCTGGTCCGACGTGCGCTTGCCGAGCTGATCCCAGCCGTGCCCGACCCGCCCCGCGACGTACGGGATGATGCCGCCCAGATGGTGCGTGACGACCGTGAGGTTCGGCCAGCGATCGAACGCACCTGAGAACACCAGCCGGGCCATGGCCGTGCTGGTCTCGTAGGGCCAGCCGAGTGTCCACCAGATCTCGAACATCGACTTCTCCTCCGTGGCGTAGTCGGCGAAGCGCTCGCTGCGCGCCGGGTGCAGGAAGAGCGGGACGTTTGCCCCATGGGCCCAGTCGAAGAGCGGGGCGCATTCGGGGTGGTCGAGTGGCTGGCCGGCTGCGTTCGAGTAGATTTGCACGCCCACCGCGCCGAGATCCCGTGTGGCGCGCATCGCCTCGGTGACAGCCGCGTTGGATTCATTCAGGGGCAGCGCCGCCAGGAACCCGACGAATCGATCGGGATGTTTCGAGACGATCTCGGCGAGGCCGTCGTTGCCGATCCGCGCCAGCTCGATTGCCCGGTCGGGGCCGCAGAAGGCCTCAATTGGCGGCGACCCCAGTGAAATGATCTGCGAGTAGTCGTCGAACTCATCCATGAGGCGGAGGCGCGCGTCTATCTCGACGAGCGATTTGACCTGCATCGAGCGGCGGAACATGCCCTGGTCGGGCGCCCACGCCTGAAACTTCTGAAGGAAGCCTGGCGGCATGAAGTGCGTGAAGACATCGATTGTGTGCATAGGCGCCAAGATTACAAGGGAGAGGGAAGGCGCGTCAGTGAAAACGACTCAAGCCTCGCGGCCGAACTCCGGCCCGTCCAGCTGGCGCACTTCGCACTCGATGTCCCACTCGTCCCCGTGGACCGCTAGGAAGCGCCGGGTCAGCTCGATCGCCTCCTCCTTCGACTTCGCCTCGAGGATCGCATAGCCACCGATCACTTCCTTTGTCTCCATGAACGGCCCATCGGACATCGACAGTTTGCCGCTGCGCAGCCGCACGCGCACCCCTTCTGAGGTCGGCCGGAGGCCGGCGGTGCTTACCAGCTGGCCGGCGCGGGTCAACTCCTCTATCAGTTTGCTCATGTCGCTCATGAGCTGCTCGCTGGGCACTTGGCCGGTGTTCTCTTCGATGCGGATCATTGATAGGAATCGCATGGTCGTCATCTCCTTGGTCGTCGCACAGTGGCGTGTGGGTGCTGGACGATTGCATCGCTCAGCACCTTGCTACTACCTAGTCGAACGGAGGTCTGGCGGATCGACACAGCGCGACATCCGCGTTCCGAGAAACTGCGTTTCGCCGTGGAACAGGATGCGCACCGCTCTCGCCAAGATCGAGGATTTGCCAAGTTGGGAGTTGTCTCTTCCTTGCCAACTCCCCGCACGATTCTGCGCTGCGGCATAGGCACGACGTCGAAGGAGGGGTTGTCATCTTCGACGCGGGGAGGTCGAAACTACCGCCGCACGACCGCTGGCGAGTACACGTCTTTCAAGAACACGCGCGGCGGCTCGCGATTGCTGATGTTCAACGTCCAGACATTGTTGCCGGCTTCGGAGGGGTAGAAATAGAGAACGTGATCGTTGTCGAGCCATTCGACCTGCGGCGCGAGCGCCAGAACAGCGAACGCGACGAAGGGGCCAAGAGTCGCCCCTATTGAATCGAGCGCGCGATGCACTCCGAAAGCCGTCCCGAGGTCCGATCGCCTGACGCTCAGCGCGATGAGGGCGTCCCGCGGGGCGGTGCGAATCCCTTTGCGGATGCGGTCTGCGACCATGACTCCGGCGATGGCGGTGCCCGACGAAACGAAAAGCAGCAGACCTCTGCACGCCGCTGACGCGGCATACCCGAACAGCGCCACGCCTTTGTAACGGCCCACACGATCGCCGATGAAACCACCGGCGATGCGGGTGATGCCGCTGACGCCCTGGTAAATGCCATCGATGGCTCCGAACAGCAGCGGTGTGAGACCGAGTTGGAGCACCAGGGCAGCGTTACCGGCAAGAGCGCTCGGACGAGCTGGGGCACCGCACGCGCGTGAGGAAATTGTCACAAGCGGCCGTCACCTGAACCATTCTGCAATGACTGCTACGGCAACGGAGTTCGTTTCCCTCGTGAGTCCGCGTTGAGAAAACCTTAGAGGCGTGAGGAATGTTCCTTGCACCGCGCTGCGGTCTCAGCTGGTCCATAGGCATGAACCGCAGAGAGGATTTAATGACCGAGTCTTCGTTGAACGGGCCGAACGAAAAGCCAGAAAGTACTGCTGGCCCGAGTGAGAAGCAAGGCAAGAAGCGCAAAGTACGCTCGGCGTGGATCGCTTTCGTCGGCAGAGTCGTCGCCCAGTTTGTCGGATCCGCCGCGACGATCGGGCTTGGGCTGATGCTTCTTTACAAGTACGAGCCGGGAACTCAAGCGAGCGCTCCCCACGCACGCGCTCGTATCGTTGCCGATTCGGCGACTGTTCCCGTCAGACCGAGCCCTGTCCACGACGATCTGTCTTTGGCGGTACTCCCCCTTGTGGACTTCTCATCGGGGGACCGCCAGCACTACGTCGCCGACAGCATGACGGATCTGCTAACCGCCAACTTCGCGCAGATTCCGTGGCTGCACGTCGTCTCACGAACCTCGGCGGCACACTCCGCTGCGCAACACCTGGCCCTGACCGAAATGGCGACGTCGCTCGGCGTTCATTACGTCCTGGAGGGTTCGGTGGCGCAGGCGAACGGCAGGATGCGCATTACAGCGCAACTGATCGACGCCTTGCGTGACGAGCACGTGTGGGCGCACCGGTACGAGGGGTCGGCGCAGAACGTCTTCGCGACTCAGGAAGAGATCGCGGGCGCGATTGTGCGGGACGTCACGGCGGAGCTCGCGCAGGACGAGGGCGATACGCCGATGCCAACGATCGCACGGTGAGTGAGATGTCGCACGTCGCGAGCCTGGGGCTCGCCTCAGTGGCACACCCCTGTGCCGGAATCGGTAAATGCCTCGCCCTCCACCGGGATGAACGCCCATGTGTATCCATCGTTCTGCAGCGTGAACGACGCGACGCCCCAGACGCTGGCGGCCACTTCGCTGTTGATCGCGGCCCGCATAACTCTGGTTGGAGGGCTCCCGCCAGTGCCGACCGTGAACTGCCGTATGCCGTTGACGCGGTCGAGCCGCCCCTCCGGCGTTTGCGGGGCGAATCGTTCGTATAAGTGGTCGTGGCCGTTGATCACGATGTCGACGTTCATCGTGTACAGCACGCGCCACAGTTCCAGCATGTCCGGATTCGGGCCATTGACGCCCGAGCTGAAGAGAGGGCGATGCCAATAGACCGCGGTGCATCGGTGTTGGCTGGTTGCGAGCTGATCTCGGACCCATTGGAGCTGAGCGGAGCCCGCGCCGATCGGAACTTCACTGTTGACGGCGAGCACGAGCCATGTCCCGAGGGTGTAGCTGTAGTAGCCGAGGCGGGTCGGACCGGCGCTTGCGCCGAAGTACTCGAAGTACCCCTCTGCGTTGGGTGTCTCGTACTCGTGGTTGCCAGGCACAGGTCTCGTACGGCTGCGATGCCGTCCCCATGTCGGTTCGTAGCAGTTACGATAGTCGCTCGCGCTGCCCTGCATGTATGCGTTGTCGCCGGCCGCGAATACGGTGCCTGAAATGCCGTCGAGCAGCTTCGCCGTCTGTTCAGAACCACGCAGGTCGCACCGGGCGATATCGCCTGCGCCGACCAGCACGGGTGCTGGACCAAGCGCGCCCGCGGACAGTGCGACGCCCGAAAGCAGCGACGGTGCTGCCGGACTCACCGAACCGATCTCGCTGCCGCCGCAGGACACAGACGCACAAACGAGCGTCAAGACGGCTAGCCGATGAGCTAGTCGCGCGGACGAGACCGGTACCAGAGGCATTGCAGTTGCTTTCCGACTGTTGACATTCAGTTCATGGAGCGAAGACAGAGACGCCTGCGCCCATAACTGACCAGTCGTGCGCCGAAACCCTTTCGATTGAGTGGGAAAGGCGAATTTTACTTGAGGTGGATGTGAACTGCAAGGCCCTATGTGTAACCGGGATTACGACGTTATTCCTCAGCCTGCACAGCTCCGCGCAAGAGACGACGCCCCAGTCGGCCTCAAATCCGGAAAAAGCCGACAAGACCAAGGAAGAAGCATCAGGCGACGCTACGAAGCGGGGGTGGAAACTCTCGTGGGAGAACCGTCCGTCGGTGCGCTACGGGGATCTGGTGCGCATCGATCTTCGGGCACGCTTTATCGGCGACATACGCGAGTCGGACGCATCGCTCGACGAGAGCGACACGTCGCGCTTCGATATCGCACGGCGTCGCATCGGCGTCACAGGTGTGTTCGCCGGCGTCGCGGACTTTCAGATTGAGCGCGAGCTCGCTTCCGCGCGCTCGTGGCGGGACGTGTACGTGAACTATCGTGGGCTCGACAGGGTGGACATTCAGGCGGGCCAGTTCAAGCTGCCTTTCGGTCTTGACGAGAACACCAGTTCCGTGAATCTCGACTTCATCTATCGCTCGAGAGCCGCAGCGCTTTCACCGGGCCGCGATCCAGGGCTGATGGCCCACGGACGCGTGCGAGCATTGCGGTACGAAGTGGGCGTCTTCACACGTGACGGCGACAACGCACGGGGCAACCACACGCAGCGCGTCTCCGGCGGTTGGACGGCTGCGGGTCGATTGGTCGTGCAACCTTTCCGATCGTCCAGGTCGGCGCTTGAAGATCTCCAAGCTGGCGTGGCGTACACGTCCAGCGCCCTCCCAGCGGGCATCGCAGATCTGCGCGGCGACACCGCGCTCGGTCAGCCGTTCTTTCGTCCGCTGTTCGCGGTCCAGGGTGCTCGGCGTCGCGTGGGTCTCGAGATGCGTTGGCGCCCCGGTCCGTTTTCGGTGCAGAGCGAATTGGTGCGCATGACGAATGAGCGGCGCGGACAAAGCGTCGAAGACACGGACCTGCCGCCGCTCGTCGCGAACGCGTGGTACATCCAGGGCACGTGGGTCGCCACAGGAGAAAAAACAGCCAAAGGCGCAGACGATCCGGACCGTCCGCTTTTCGGCGGCGGGTTCGGTTCCGTTGAACTGGCGGCGCGCATCGAGGCCGTCCGTTTTTCCAGCCTCGGCCCCGGACAGCCGTCGACCGGCCCACGCACAGAGACGATCCTCCCTCACCGCGATCGCGTCATCACGCTCGGTGTGAGCTGGTCCCCGAACCGATGGGTCAGGGTTCAGGCCAACGTGGTGCGAGACACGATTTCGATTCCCGTCGCCGATGCCGGTGTAGGCCCGCTCATCGTCGGCCCATCGGCCTCGTACTGGAGTCGCGTGCTGCGGTTCCGATTTGCCATGTGAGCACGGATGAGAGTTCAACTCCTCGCGACCCGCATGTTCCTCGTCGTGATCCTCGCGGCGACTTCGACCGCAACTGCACAGACCACGGACGACCTTTTCGAGCCCGGCACACTCAACGATCTCCGGCTGTTCATGAATTCACGAGATCTGCGCCAGTTGCGGGACACCTTCGAGGAGAACACCTACTACCAGGCCGATCTCGAGTGGCGTGGCATCCGAGTGCGCAGCGTGGCCATCCGGTCCCGCGGCCATGCCAGCCGCAACCCCACGAAACCGGCGCTGAGAATCGACTTCGGTCGCTATGTGGCCGGCCAGCGCTTTCTCGGGCTCGAATCGCTGATGCTCGACAACCTCTGGCAGGACGCGACGCTCGTCCGCGAAAGCGTCACGATGGCGCTCTTCACGAAGCTCGGTCAGCCGGCCCCGCGCGAAGCCTATACGCGGCTCTTCATTAACGACGTCTACCAGGGTCTCTACACCACTGTCGAAGCGATCGATGCCGACTTTCTCTCCCGCGAGTTCGGTGACGCTGGCGGGTACGTGTTCGAGTACCAGTGGCAGAGTCCCTTCGCTGGCGAGTTCCTGGGTCAGTCCCTCGATCCGTACAAAGCGCGATTCAAGCCGGAGAGCCACGAGCTCGAGGACGACACGTCTCTCTACTCACCGCTCTACGATCTCTTTCTGGAGGTCAACAAGCCCGCGTCGCCCACGTGGCGCGACTCAGTGGAACGCTATCTGGATGTGCCTGGATTCCTGACGCACGTTGGTATCGAGACGTTCGTCTCTGAGCTCGACGGTCTGCTCGGTTTCTGGGCGATGAACAATTTTTACGTCTATCGGCCCACCGGCTCAACGCGTCACTCCTTCCTGCCCTGGGACCGCGACAGCTCGTTCCAGGCGATCGACTCCTCCGTCATGCTCCGAGCGGACGAGAACGTCCTGTTCCGGCGTCTGCTCGAGTATCCCGATCTGCGCACCTTTTACCTGCAGGTACTCGAGACCTGCGCCGGTGTCGCCAGTGAGAACGGATGGCTGGAACACGAGGTCGTGACAAGGGCGGACCTCATCCGCGCCGCGGCGTACGCGGACAGCCGGAAGTCGTATACGAACGAGGAATTCGAGGGAGGGATCGCGTTTCTGCAGACGTTCGCGCGCACCCGCCCCGGCGTCGTACTCGCCGAGGTCGAGAGGCTCAAACTGGAACCATAGTGCTTTCTCCCAACCCATTCCGGCAGCGAATATCAGGGCAACCTGCTGCGGGAGCGGCTGGCTTGACCTATCGGGTTTACGGTGCGGGCGACGCACGAAGACGAAGGCATCTATCCCTCCTTCTTGAGATCCCCACCAGTTGGATCGCCGGTCAGGGTCGCTTGGCGCAGCGCCGCGGCGCCCATCAGGCCGCCCATGCCCATCGACTCGACCGCGCTGCTCGGGATGAGCATGAGCGCGCCTTTCTCCTTCAGTCCTTCGTACAGCATGTTCATCGCGCGCAGGTGGAGCGCCGTCGGGTTGTGCTGGTACGACTTCGCCGCCTCCTCGAAGGAATGGGCAATCTCCATCTCGGCCTGCCCGAGGATGATGCGCGCCTGCTTCTCCCGCGACGCCTGCGCCTCGCGCGACATGGCGTCCTGCAGCGCGACCGGGATCACCACATCACGCATCTCGACCGACGACACGGTGACGCCCCAGGGGTTGGATCGCGAGTCGATCAGGGCCTGCAACTCGGCCTCGATCTGCTCGCGGCCGCGCAGCAGGTCGGCCAGCGGCGTACGGCCGATGATGTCGCGGAGCGCCGTCTGTGCCGCCCAGCTCACGGCCTGCGAGTAGTCCTGCACTTCGAGCGCCGCCTTTTGCGCATCGTGGACCATCCAGAACAGGACGGCATCGACATTTACCGGTACGGTGTCGGATGTCAGGGTCTGCTCAGCCGCGAAGCTCGTGGTGATCGTCCGCTGATCGATCCAGGACGACACGCGATCCACAAACGGCACGACCCAGAAGACCCCTGGTCCCTGCAGGCCAACGAAGCGCCCCAGTCGGAGGACGATGCCACGTTCCCACTGTTCGGCGACTTGCGGCGACTGCATCAGCACCCAGCCGACAACCAGGATCGCGATCGGTGCAACCAGACGGTGCGTGGGCAGCCAAACGAGCACCGCGACCCCGACGGCGCCGAGCATGAAAGCGGTCGCAATGACGTTCGGTCCGCGGGACACGATTCCAAGGGTTCTCATGTGTGCTCCTTCCGATGCGCCTGAAGCGCCGTCAGGACATCGTCGATGGTGAAGCCAGCCGCGTCGGCATCGGCCAGGACGCGGGTCACAAATGTTCGGAGACGGCGTTCGTGCTGTCGTGGGGGGTGTGCCTGCGCGGGCGTGGCGGTGATAAACGAGCCGACGCCGCGGCGCGTGCCGATCACGCCGGCGCGTTCGAGCTCCGAGTAGACGCGCGCGACCGTGTTGGCGTTGACTTGGAGGTCGACCGCCAGTTGCCGAACGGTTGGGAGCTGGTCGCCCGGTCCGAGCCGACCCGTGGCGATCGCGGCGCGGAGCCCGCGCTCGAGCTGCGCGTAGATTGGCGTCCGGTCGCGGGGGTCGATGGAGACGATACCCACGAGAGCTATTGTACTAATATATCAGTACATATTCGTCAAGTGAAAAATGAGTCCGCCATTCACTTCGCCAACTCTCGTTTGCGAAACCCGAAAACAATCGGAAACCAGAGGTGGCCCGTGCCTATGTCTGCAGTCTGAAACCCGACGCGATCTACGACCGCGCGGCACCTGGCGCTCGAGCAGGGAATCGCGATCACCCAGTCTTGAGAAGGACGATGCCAATCACGACCAGGACGATGCCCCCGACACGAATGGGGGAAGTGCTTTCGTGCAGCCATAGAGCACTCAGCAGGAACGCCGTCACCGCTTCCAGTCCAAGCACAATGACGTATGTCACCGCCATCGATTCCCGGCGCATGGCGACCGACTGAAGTGCGGCGCCGACCCCGAAAAGAGCAAACATCGCGGCGGTCGAACTGCCCTGGGTCAACCCTTCTGAGAGCTTCGTGAAGTAGCCGCCAATGCTGAACGACAAAGCTGCCAGTACCGCCGTCGCTGCGAACATGATTCCTCCGCTACACGTAGTAGGTTCTCAACGGCGGAAAGCCGTTGAACCCCACCGATGCATAGCTGCTCGTATATGCACCTGCACTCAGTATTTCAACGCGATCGCCGCACTCGAGTGTCAGCGGCAGGCAATATGACGTCTTCTCGTACAGGATGTCCGCGCTGTCGCACGTCGGACCGGCCAGAATCACCGGCCCGCTCTCTCCGCTTCGAGGCGTCCGCAGATGGTACTTGATGGATTCGCCCAGCGTTTCGGCCAGACCGCCGAACTTCCCGACATCGAGGTAGACCCACCGGAGGTCGTCGCGCGATGACTTTCGTGAGATCAGCACGACCTCGCTCTGAATGACGCCGGCCTCCGCGACCAGCGAGCGTCCTGGCTCGAGCAACAGCCGTAGGCGCGACGTTTCCGGCGATTCGGCGAGCGCCCGCGTGATGGCGGCTGCAAAGCGCGGAAGAGATGGAACCTCGTGTCGGTAACGCGCAGGGAAGCCGCCACCGATGTTCACGGCTTCAAGCTCGAGTCCCTGCCGGGCAACTTCGCGGCAGATGACCGCCGTTTCGCGCAAGGGCTGCTGCCACTGCAACGGATCGGTTTGCTGCGAGCCAACATGGAATGTCACGCCGATCGGCTTCAGCCCGACGTCGCGGCTCTTCAGCAGCAGCTCGATTGCCATTTCAACGTCGCAGCCGAATTTTCTCGAGAGTGGCCATTCGGCGTGATGGCCCGTCGTCAAGAGACGGCACATGACGCCGGCACCTGGCGCCTCGCGGGCCAGTTTTCTGAGCTCGGCCTCGCTGTCAAAGGCAAAGGAACGGACGCCGCGTGCGAACGCGGACGCGATGTCGCACGCTTTCTTGATCGTGTTGCCATAGGACAGTCGGTCTGCGCTGACGCCGAGCGAAAGACACAACTCCATCTCCCATTGACTGGCGATATCGAAGCTCGCACCCAGATCGGCCAGCGTTGCGAGGACGTGGGGTGCAGGGTTGGCTTTCACGGCGTAGTAGATTGTCGCGTCGGGAAACGACTCGCGCAGCTCCCGGTACTTGGGAGCGATAAGCGCCGGCTCGAGAACCAGAAACGGTGTCGAGCGGCGCTGTCGGAGGAACCGCTCCAGTTTCTCGGTCAGCGGCGGGAGCTGGTGAGATGTGGCGCGCGTGACGGCCTCCTGCCAAAGTGGCGAGAGCATCGAGACGTCGTCCCGAATCTCCGGACGAGCTATCCGTGCGGTTCGTCTTCATCGGTATTAACGAGCGAAGCAGCCGTTCCGGACAGAATCTCCCCGCGGGGCCGCAGTCAATGATCCCGGCTCTGAATGCGCGAAGTGCTCTGGCGCGCTCGACGCGCCCGCATTCTTCGACTATTCTTCCCGAGCATCAGGCCGCGCGAGGCACGCGAGCCACTGAGCGAGCTGAGGACCTGCCATCGGAGGGCACGCGGTGAAATTGGGAGCGGGATTGATCGTCGCCGCAGCAACAGGTATTGCGGTGACGATCGGCATTCTTTCAGGATCGATCGTCAGGCCAGTCGCCGCGCAAGCGCCGAAGAACGTGTGGGACGGCGTCTACAGTAGCGAGCAGGCTGCGCGTGGGAAGAAGCCGTACGTCGATAGTTGCAGCAGTTGCCATAAGGAAGGACTGCAGGGCGCCGACCTGGCCCCTGCACTGAAAGGCGAGGACTTCGTCTTGCGGTGGGCCGGCTTCTCAATGCAAGACATGTTCAGCACCATCTCAACGACGATGCCGTCAGACGACCCTGGAAAGCTCAGTCCCCAGGTAAACGCGGACATCGTCGCGTTTATTCTGCAGGTGAACAAGTTTCCCGCCGGTCACGAAGAGCTCAAGCCTGACACGCCGTTGCTGAAAGGCATCGCGATTACCCCAAAAGCGCCGGCACCGTAAAAAACGCGGGACGAGGAGATCTGATGTTGAAGAAGTGCGTGGCCGGAATGGCCGTTGCCGTGTGCATGACGTCCGCAATCCAGCTGCACCTTGAGGCCCAGGGACGCGGCGGACGGGGCGGACGCGGCGGCGAAGCAGCCGATCCTACCGTTCCGACCGAGAAGCAATGGACGGAGTCGGCCGAAGCGCAGCGGCATGTCGCCGCCGCGATGAAGCTGGCAGGAACGGATCTCGTTCCGCAGGCAAAGATGTTCTGCACGGCGACCGGACCATTGCGCCTTGCACTCGCAAGGCAGGCGGCGGGGCTCCCACCCGTCCCCAACACCGTCATCGAACCGACCAGGGTCTTCGACAACCTGTACTTCATCGGGATGACCTCGCAGAATGCCTGGGCGATCACGACCAGCGCGGGCATCATCCTGATCGACACGATGAACAGCACGGAGGAGGCGCGTGACGTCCTCGTCCCGAGCATGAAGAAGGTGGGTCTCGACCCCGCGCAAATCAAGTTCATCGTCATTTCCCACGGGCATCCGGGACAGACCGACCATACCGGCGGCGCTTCGTACTTCCAGAAGACGTACGGCGCCAAGGTGCTGATGAACCCTGTGGACTGGGCCCTGGTCGGGCCAGCGCAGCGGCCGGAGCGGCCGTTGGCGACGCCTGACATGGAAGCGACCGACGGTCAGAAGCTGACGCTCGGCGATACGACCCTTACGCTGGTTCACCTGTTGGGCCACACGCCGGGAACGATGGGAGTCATCGTGCCGGTGAAGCTGCGAGGCACCCCGCATGCGGTGATGGTCATGGGCGCCACGCAGATGCCCACGCCTGAATCCCTGCGCCAGTTCGAGCACGTCTTCAACGACTACGCGCGGCCACTGAAGGTCGAGGCCGCGGTCAACATGCACGCGCAGGGTCTCCAGGACGACTTCGCTCAGCTCGAGACGATTCGGCGCAACCCGAACGGCCCGAACCCGTACCTCTATGGCCCCGAACGGTTCGTCCGGTTCATGTCGATCATCGCGGAATGCGGGAGAGCGCGGCTCGCCGCGATGGGCAAGGCGGTCTAGGCGTCATGCCGGCAATTGATGACCATTCGATCGAAGTACCCGGGCAGTCATCAGCGTGAGATCGTCTGTCTGAGGATGACTTCCGAGGTGACGAGCCAGGTCCGCGAGAATGGCATCGAGCAATTGCCCACCGCCGCCGGCATGTCGCTCGATCGCCGCCTTGATGCGATTTTCTCCAAACTCATTGTCGCCAACCAGGGCTTCGGAAATGCCGTCGGTATAGAAGAGGAGTTGATCTCCTTCTTCAATCGGTACAATCAGCCGCTCCCATCGTGACGCGGGAAGCGCCGGCGAGACAATCGGGCCCGTGCTTTCAAGGCGAGCGGTGCGATGATCGTCTGCCCAGAGCAGTCCCGCGGGATGACCCGCGTTGACGTAAACCAGCTGGTGCTCCTCGGCTGTCACAACAGCCGCCAGCAGCGTGACAAACCTTTCGGAACCGAGAGCCATCAGGGTGTTCCACACCCGGTCTACAACGCACAGCGGTTCGTAGTCGTCCACGTGCGACGCGCGAAATGCGGACTTCACAATGCCGGTCAGCATTGCGGCTGAGGCGCCGTGCCCCGACACATCGGCGATGAGCAGCGCGGTGTGCCCCGAGCGGTCCACTGCATAGTCGTAGAGGTCGCCGCCCAGCTCTGAGCAGGGCGTGTACCGGCAACAGATCGCGAGTCCCTTCGTGACCGCTTCGGGGGCCGGTAACAGTCCCTGCTGAAACACGCGGGCCGCCGAAAGCTCATTCTTCAACCGCTCCACATGTCGCTGGTTTTCCTCGCGATGCCACCGAAGCTCGAGACAGCGCTCTACGATCGTCTTCAGCAGCTCTTTGTCGAATGGCTTCTGAATGAAATAGAAGGCATGTCCGCGGATGGACCGGATCAGTTTCTCGTCCTGATCTTCGAGGCTGCCCGTCATCAATATGACATCGAGCTCCGGCTGCTGAGACTTCAGCCCGGCCATCAGTTCGAACCCATCCAGTTCCGGCATGCGGATATCGAGAATGGCGAGCTGAGGTTTGAACTCGACCGCGATGGAAATCGCATCGCGCGACGATCCGGTGCCGATGACTCGATGTGTGCCGCTCAGCACCCGTTCGACCGCGCGGAGCATACCCGGTTCATCATCCACAACCAGAATGCGCGACTGCTTCATCATGCCTGGGACATTTGCGGCGCTGAAGCAAATGGAATGGCGACGTCGACACGGGTTCCCTTGCCGAGCCCGCTCTGGAGGCTGATGCTTCCTCCTGCTTCCCAGAGAATTGAGCGACAGATCGTCAGCCCCAGGCCGCTCCCGTCGGCCTTCGTCGTGAAAAACGGCTCGAGTACCTTTGGCAGGTTCTCAGGAGCGATTCCGCATCCGGTGTCCCCGATCGAGATTTTCACACCGTCGAGGTCGGGCTCCGCGTGCACAGAGATGTCCCCTCCCTGGCGACTTGCCTGGCGCGCGTTGGTGAGCAGATTGAGAAGGACCTGTTCCAGATCGCTCTGCGCGCATGCGACCGGGGGAAGATCATCGGGAATTCCGACGATCAGATTGATCCCACGACGATCCATACCGTTCTTGAGAATGGACAGCGCGATCTCGAACGCTGCTCGCACGTGCCCGTTGCGGGTCCTTCGAGCCCCCCCTCTGGCAAAGGCGAGCATCCCGCCAAAAATGCGACGACAGACCTGCAGGGACCGCTGAACCTGCTCGAGGTCTTCCGAATAGATCGAAGGGTCCAGCTGGCCCCCTGTGAGATCGTCCTGCATCTGCTGGATCAATGGCAGCATCGATCCGAGGGCGTTGTTCACATCGTGCGCCACACTTCGAGCCAGTTCCGCCATCGCATGCTTCCGTTCGGCGGTCAAGACCCTCGCTTCCAGCGACTCCGTGCGATTCAGGATGTCGATGGCGACCGCGGCTTGGGATCGAAAGTGCTCCACCAGTTCCGCGTCGTAGGGCGTCAACCTCCCCGGATTTCGGGCAGCAACCTTCAAAACGCCGAACACGCCAGCTCGCGTGACCAGCGGAGCGCAGAGAATCGACCCTTCTCGCAGATCCTCTCCGCTGCCGCCCCTGCCGTTGTAATCGAGCAACTCGGCCAAACGCGCCACCGGTCTCCCGGTCCACTCGTGCCAGCTTTCGCCGCGTCGATCGAAGCCATGTATCTGTCCCGACTCCAGCATCATTCTCACGTCGTCGTCGAACGTGAGCTGGAGGCCGATCCTCTGGCTCTTCGCCTTCGTCCAGGCTATCTGCTCCGCCACCAACTGGAGCCCGTCGCCGCCACTCTCGCGGATCAACAATGCCGAAGAATGATCGTACCGCGTGAGAGAACGAAGCCCATCCAGGATCTGGTAGAAGAGATCCTTCGGATGGACCGGATGGATCTGCTCCATGATTTTCCTGTCGATGCGATCGCGAACGCCCAGCATGCGTTCCCGGTCCATCAACTGGATGGCTTCAGACATGAGCGCTGCTATGCGGGTGAGAAGGCGCCCATCCTCCTTGTCGTACGGACGTTCGGGGCGCACGAATGCCATCGCCCCCCATCCTTTTCCGCGGCGCTGCAGCGGCCTGATCAGCAACTCGTTTCCAATCGCCGGATGCTCGTATCGTATGAAACGTGCGAGCAGATCCAGATCCCATGGGGCATCGTCTGGAATTGCCACGAGGAGCTTCGCCGCCGGCCGGCCGCTCTGAACCACGGCGACGCAGCCGTGGCGAGCATCTAGGAATTCGCTTGTGTCCCGGAGCGCTTGCCGAAGCGCTCTTTGCGGATCCTGCATGTGCTTGAGCTGTCTCGACAACTTGTCGAGTAGCTTGAGGAACTCAAGTTCCCGAGCCTGAGACAGCATGCGCGGCTCCGGGCCAGCAGCCAGCGTCCTTACTTCGCCAACGGAGTCGGACGCAGCTGCAGCTTGATCACCTTGGCCCTCGTGCCCCTTCCACCTTCGAGGTGCCACGGCGTTCGGTTGGCAGAGGTCGTCCACAATCCCTTCCCCTTCCATCCCGCCCTCGGATCATCGACTCGACCGTCGATCTGCTTGACGAAGAATCCCATTGGATAGGGGACGCGCAACGTAATCCATTTCCCGTCGCGCAGGAAGAGCAGTGAATCTGAGAGGTTGCCGGTGGCAATCGGAATGTTCTTGCCCAGCCCGAACGTGTCGTACTTGTCCACCCAGTTGTAATAGTTGGAGTCTGCGGCGGCTGATTCCGGATTGCCCTTGAAGTTCGGCCCCGGCACCGGATAGAAGGACCAGCCTTCCGTGCATTGCTTCCCGGTCGCCATCGGTCCGTTGAGCGGCCCCTTGCACTTCCGCCGGTCGAAGCTGGCGTAGTGCCCGCTCGCCAGAACCGTCCAGAACACGCCGTCGGCGTCAACGTCCATTCCGCGGGGGTTGTACCCGGCACCTGGAACCCGTCCGTACGGCACTTCATAGATTTCCGCCAGCGTCGTCGTCGGCGGGTTCGGTCCCGGAACGACCCGGACCGCGGCGCCGGGGAAGGCGTTGACGTTTCCCCAGACGGAGCCGTCAACCGGACTCACAGCGATGCCGTAGAAGCTCGCATCGATCCGCTTGTCCTTCGCCGGATCGACCGGATCGTCGGGCTCCACCCATGCGTCCTGCCTGCCGTTGCCGTTCGTGTCGAGAATGAGGGGCGCCCAGCCCTGCGCTTTCTGCTGATCGCCGGTCTCGTCGAGAATCCTCGTGTTGACCCAACCCGCTACACCACCTTCACCGGACCAGAGTGTGTTATCCGCATCGTGGGCGAAGTTGAGATGGAACGTGCCGAAGCAGGTATCCACGATCGTGAATTTCTTCGTCTTCTGGTCGTAGACCGAGTACTGCCTGCCGCTCGTGTTGAGCGGAAACAGCTTCGCCGACGGGTGACTGGAGCCCTCTTTGCAGAACGCCGGGTTGGCGGCAGGACGTTCCCGCGACGTGTTCCACAGCCGCCCCTTCTGATCCATCACATTGCTGTGGGTGATTACCCGGCTGACCCAGTAGACCTCGTCACCCCAGTACGGCGAAGGTCCTCCGTTGCGTGTCGCTACCGGAGGCATCGCCGGGTCGAGCACGGGGATGGTCAGCTGGCTCGCAGAGTTACTCGCGGGATCCAGGATGCTCATGTGATCCGAGCTCATCTCGTGCACGCCGTACACTGGACCGTTCGCGTTGACGCGCGGGTTCCGCTTGTCGCTGGCCACCGAGTCGTGGAAGTATTCGCGCGCGTCAGCCCAGTCCCACTGGGTCACGACGATGTTGCGCTCGATGCCCTGGGGACGCGGCGGTGCCTCCCGTGGATACTCGCCAGCGGCGATTCGGTCGGTCCAATCCGCGTACATCTTCAGCACGCGCTCTTTGCCGAACCGGTTTGTGTAGGCGTACATGTTGCCGCCGCCGTCGATGCCCGACTTCAGGCGCGCATCCCATGCCGCGATTGAGGAGTCGAAGGTCCCCAGGCTCGGCGGGATCTCCCGCGTCGCCTTGTTCCCGATCTGGTGACACGGCGTGCAACTGGTGGTCTTGATGTTGTTGATCCACTGGGCCTGGCTTCTCATCGCCTGCGAAATGCCGTTGCCGTTCGGACCCGTGCCGGGAAACTCGCTCTTATCCGGCAGATTGACCAGCGCGTACCAGTAGTTCGCCGGGTAGTACTCGGCCGCCGCGCGCGGACTCGGCGCAATGACTGCCGTCAGATTCATCGTCCGGCCCGGCGCACTCTGCACCTTCGGCGAATCCACGAGACCGTATCCGCGCACCCAAAGGGTGTAGTTCGCCTTCGGCAGGTCGGGTACGACGTATCGGCCTTGATCGTCGGTCACGACGGTCCTGCTCATTTTTGTGGGCAGGTCGACGGTCTCCGCGATCACCCAGACCCCGGCCTCCGGACCCTTTGTGCTGGTGACGACGCCGCCGATGTCGTCGTTATCGATGGAGACTCCGCTCCCGACCTGCGCGGATGTCCTGGCCATTGACATGGCGAGCCACACCGCGACACCCACGCCAAGCATTCGTTTCATCCCGGGTTCCTCTCTTACTTTTTGGATGCGGCCAGCAACTCGGCAAGGTGACGTTGCCAGACCACGGGAATGGAATGGGTGCCGTGACCGCGCGTTTGGTCGGTGACGGGAACCAGGATGAAGCGACCGCGCTTCACGCGTGTGATCTCGCGCTCCATGATTCCCATCTCAGGCGGGTTCACGAAGTCGTCGGCGGAGTTGATGGCAAGTAAGGGCGCCTTGATTAATTCCAGTTTGGGCGACGGATCGTAGTCGCGAGACGAATCGTACCGGTACAGCGTGTCGTTCGCATCGGCCGTGGCCAGGCCCGCCCGGACCTGATCGTCGAGAAACGTATCCGTCGCTGCCGCGGTCGGATACTGTTTCTGCCACTGCAAGGGTGAGCTGCCGGCCATCATCGACATGTAGAGCGCGGTGATCAGACCTCTCGGTTGCGTCGTGTACTCACCATTCTTCCATTCAGGATCGTTGCGGATCGCGTCGATGATCATTTTTCGATAGATACGATTGCGCCCGGCGATCGGCGCGGGATTGCTCGCCAGCGGCATGAGCGCGTCCATGAAATCGGGATAGGTCTCGCCCCACATCCAGGTGTGCATCGCGCCCATCGACGTGCCCAGCACCAGCCGCAGGTGAGTCACGCCGAGTGTCTCCGTGAGCAGGCTGTGCTGCGCTTGGATCATGTCCGCGTAGGCGTAGTGCGGAAACTTCGCGCGCAAGCCGTCGCTCGGCTTGCTCGACTGCCCGGAGCCGATCGCGTCCGGCAAGATGATGAAGTGCGTATTGCCATCGAGCAGTTGTCCTTGCTCGAAGAGCTGGCCCGCAAACGTCGGCTCGAGAAATCCAGCGCTGGTGCCGCTCGTGCCGTGCAGGATGAGTACGGCGTTTCGGACGACACCTGCCTGGTCTCGCTGCGGTGTGCCGATGGTCCGGTAGTGAATCCGGAGCTCGGGCGAGTACTTCACCGGACGCAAACCTGAAGTTCCTGATGATGTGGTCGCCTTCAACCGGTGCCGGATAGGTCGCCGCCGCCGCGGAGCTCGCCCCTACCAGCAATGCGGACAGCAAGGCGACAGTCTTCAGTCCCATTCGTAATGCTCCAAGCGAGGCAGGCGTCCCTCGAAGCGACAGGATAATCAATCTATTACACCCGGCGCGGCCCATCGGGGACGAACGTCCGAGCGCTTCACGCCCAATGAGATGAACATATTCGGACGGCAGAATATGGTGATGCACATCGATGCGAGTGCCAATCGAAGTGGCTGGGCGGAGGGCTTGGCCGGACCGAGACTTCAAGAATTCGCCAAGGAGGAGAGTCGAATGTGAGGAGAACCGCTAGGCCGATGCGGAATCGGGAGCCGCTGGGGTTTCGCCGTCTGCAGGCCGCTCGACTCGTTGGATGGTCCGGCAACCATGACGCCAATGAGTTCAATCAAGGTCGCGTTATTGACGAATGCGCCTCAAAGGACTCAAAGGCGAAGTCCCGCTGTCCTGCGGCGGGGCCGCAGTCGCGCAAAGAGCACCGCTAAAACGTCCAATCGATTCCGATGATCGGTGTCGGGTTCGCGCGCAGTCCGTGATTTGCCAGCGGCGCCAATAGGTTCGCGGTGACGAGTGCGTTTCGGTATATGTTCCACTTGATTCCAGGCGCCAACGAGATCACGTTCAGTGCGCGGGGAACGCCCACGAGCACATCGAACTGACCTGGAATTATCAGATAACCGACGTCACCTCCTCGAAGCACGCGGCGCCCGACCACGTCAAGGAGTACAGGTCGTTCTTGGATGCGGACTCATTTCCACTCCAGCCGCATACCTGATCTGGTTCTTTGCGAATACGTCTCGACTCGGGGCAATATCGACGCTCTTCGACCATACCTCATAGCCCACGTTCACGTGAGGCGCAACCGCGCCGCCTTTTGACCAGATGCCCGATACGTGAGTTCGCGTAACGCCGAGCCCTCGTAAGTTATTGGTGTCTCCAGTTGGCAACCGCACTTCTATCTGTCCCGCAAGACCACCCTCATCCTTGTGCCAAAAATGGTTATTACCAAGTATGGCCACATCGCCCACCCCCGAAGTGGCGCTGCGAGGAATGATCCCGTGATTACCGGCAGTCAAATCCAATCCTGATGACGTGAATGCGGCGACATCGGCATCCATGGAAATTCGCACCAGAGGAACGGCAATTCCGATATCGAGGTTGTTCGTGATGCCGATGCTGGCGAATGTTACGACGGTGTCCGATGTGAGGCTCATTCGGAGGGTGTTGTACGAGGTCGGATTGAGAGGAGAATGCCCGTTCCGGAGCGTTCGAAGATCGCCGTTGCCCAGGCTCATGCCCCCTAGTGATCTGTATTTCGTGTGTAACCAGCTCGAGCCGGCGCTGAACTTGCCCTTTCCAGCAGTGAGGCTCCGTTCGGCGAACAAAGGGCCAAAACTCCGGCTGGACCTGACAAAGGTCCCGAGCTGGTTGTCGTAGGTGAACGTGAAGCCACCTGTGGATGTTCCCAATGGAGCAGTTGATACTTCGAGACCCACGAGCGTCGCGAGCGCCGAGACCTGTTCGCCAATCAGTGGATCTTGAGCCTGGCGACCGAGTTCAAGAAGGGAGCCCTTCAAAGAGCCAGCGGGGACCTGCCCGTAAACGGGACTGGCAATCCACGCCAGTAGCCCGACTGACGTAGCGAGCATTACCCGGAGTCGATAGCACATGAGGCCTCACAAAGCGGTGAACCCGCACTCCAATCCCAGCCACGATGCCCCACTAGGCCGCTAGGCCGCGCGATCCGGTGAGACCGCGCGACCCCGCGCGAATGCAAGCTTTGTCGAATGAGCGCCGAGTCTAGACGATGCCACTAGAGCCCGCAACGATGAAATAGCCCGGTGTCAAAGCTCGGCGCCGCGCTTTCAACCGCTTGACCTCGATTGCCGCGACCAATTAGACGAGTCGCGGTCCTGAGTCGATGAGTGTCCACGCGCGCTGCCAGTCCTGGGAGGCGGCAATCGAACAATCCGTTGTGGCGGTCTTGGCGGGTGGACTTCCTATCGCCCAGATGATGATCGCTCGCCAGGTTGAGCAACTGCTATAATCGCCGCCTTCAAAATTCGAAGAACACTGAGAAATGCCGCTGTTTCGCCCAGGTACCACGATCGGGCGGTATTCGGTCGTCGAACGACTCAGCCAGGGCGGTATGGGTACCGTGTACCTCGCCCTGGATCAGGAGCTCGATCGTCTCACCGTCATCAAAGTCATGCTCGACGCTGACGCGGACGCGAGTCTGCGCGCGCGTTTCCTGCGCGAAGCACGTGCTGCTGCCAGCCTTCGCCACGCGAACATCGTGACGATCTATGAAGTCGGGGAGCATCAGGGCCACGCTTTCATCGCCATGGAATATGTGGCGGGCGAAACCGTCGCCGATTTGATAAGCCGTCGCGACCCTCTTCCGGTTTACCGCAAGCTGGAGATCGTGGAACAGATTTGCGCAGGTTTGCAGCACGCGCACCGCTCGGGCGTGATTCATCGCGACATCAAACCGGCGAACGTCATGCTCGATGGTGACGGCGTCGTTCGCATTCTCGACTTCGGCATCGCGCGGACAGTCGGTTCCGGGATGACTCGTGAGGGCTCGGTTATTGGCACGCTGAACTACATGTCACCGGAGCAGATGGCAGGCACGACAGTCGATCAGAGGAGCGACATCTTTTCACTTGGTGCTGTGGCGTATGAGCTCATCGCATATCAAAAGGCGTTTGTCAGAGACATGCTCGACGGCGTGGCCCACCGTCAGCAGTCGATGGATCCCGAACCGCTGTCGGTGCGGTGTCCGGGAATCGATCCCGCCATCGAGCGAGTCATATCAAGAGCGCTCAGGAACGATCCCGACGAACGCTACAGCTCCGTGGCTCTGATGCAGGACGACATGCGGAGGATTCGAAGCCGGATGTCATCCACCGACACGATACCTCCCAGGACTCCTCCCAGCGAACCCACGGCCATCGTTTCGGATTACTTCCTTCGCCGTCGTCTTCGGCAGATTCAATCGCATCTCACGGCGGCGGAGCGGTCATTTGAGTTAGGCGAACTGCAGACCGCCAACGAAGCGTGCGAAGAGGCGCTGGTTCTGGATCCCGAACACGGTCCGGCGAACGAATTGCACGGGCGGATTCTGGCTGCCATGGCCGGAGTTCGCGCGCGCAATCTGTTGGATGAGGCGCGACAAGCCATCGAACGGGACGCGCTCACCGAAGCCGAGCAACGTGTTGCCGAGGCAGCCGCGCTGGATCCGCACGCCGCGCGCCTATCGATCGTGCGACGTGAGATCGAGGAGCAGCGAATCGCGCGGGAACGACGCCTCGAACGCGAACGGATGATTCGACGTTCGCTTGAGGACGCCGAGACTCGAGTCGAGACGGGTGCCCTCGAAGCGGCTTTGCGAACGCTGGCCGAGGTGTTGGCCGTGGATCCAGAGAATCCTGCGGCTTTGGCTTTGCGGGTCCGAGCGGAAGCAGCGCTGCGCGATCGTGAGAACGCGGAGCGGGAAGCAGCCGAAGCGGTTCTCGTGGCCTATGAACGATTCGCGGCTGGCGAACACGAGGGAGCGCTGAAGCATCTCGAGGGTTTTCGACCGCCATCCGCCGCCGTCCTCGATGCGTTGCAGATCTTGCGAGGGCGTCGTGAAGAAACGCTTCAGGCCAAAGCCGCAGAGGAGGCTAGACGTGAATCTGGCGTGGCTTCAGCCCTCACGCGCTTCGCCGCGAGCCTGACGGCGGGAGATTTTGCCCAGGCGCTCCGCGCGGCGGACGAGGCACTCGTAATGAAGCCCGACGGTGCGGAGGCTCTGGCGGCACGTAGTGAGGCTCTTCGCCAACAGGAAATTGTCCGAAAGCGTTCGGAGATCGAGCGGCACGCCGAGCAGACGATCACGCGAGCGCTGCGGGAGTTTGCACGGGGCAACGAACAGGAGGCGATGGCGCTGCTCACCGCATTCGGTTCAGAACATCCGCGCGTCGATGCCGCCCTGACCAACCTTAAGACCAGGGCTGAGCAAGACGCGCGCCGTCGGGAGGGCGCTGACGAACTTATCGCGGCCCGACACGCAATGGAAAGCGGGGCGATCGAGTCGGCCAGAGAACACTTGACGCGTGCCCAGTCGCTGGGCGCTTCCGACATCGAGTTGGAAGTCCTTCGCCACAGCCTGGACACTCTTGACCGCGATACCGAACGGAATCGTCATCGTGCGTCGGAACAGCAACGCCTGATCGAGGCAGTCCAAACCTCCATTCAGGAGGGTGAATTGGACCGCGCGTGGGAGTCGTTGGAGGCCGCTGCGCTCGAGGCGCCAACCGACCCGAAACTGGCGGTGTTTCGGGCGATGCTCGAGCGGCTGGAAATGATTGCGGCGGCGCTGACACGGGCGGAGAAGACGCCGTCGCACGAGGCGGCTGTGGTCATCCTGACCGAGGCGTTGTCGCTGGATCCGTCCCACGAGGGATTGCGCGGGCAACTGAAGACCCGGCAGGTCGCATTGGAGCAGGAGCGCGCCGCGGCGCGGGCGGCGCGAGAGCGACAGGAGAAGATTGCGGCGGCCCTGGCGCGGGCGGAGAAGACGCCGTCGCACGAAGCGGCGGTGGCGATCTTGAGCGAAGTGGTGGCGCTCGACCCGGCGCATGACGAGTTGCGCCGCCAGTTGGAGATTCGAGAGGCGGCGCTGGAACAAGAGCGCGCCGCAGTGCGGGTGGCCCAGGAGCGGCAGCAGAAGATCGCGGCGGCGCTGACGCAGGCGGAGAAGACGCCGTCGCACGAGGCGGCTGTGGCGATCTTGAGCGAAGTGGTGGCGCTCGACCCGGCGCATGACGAGTTGCGCCGCCAGTTGGAGATTCGAGAGGCGGCGCTGGAACAAGAGCGCGCCGCAGTGCGGGCGGCCCAGGAGCGGCAGCAGAACGATCGCGGCGGCGCTGACGCAGGCGGAGAAGACGCCGTCGCACGAAGCGGCGGTGGCGATCTTGAGCGAAGTGGTGGCGCTCAACCCGGCGCATGACGAGTTGCGCCGCCAGTTGGAGATTCGAGAGGCGGCGCTGGAACAAGAGCGCGCCGCAGTGCGGGTGGCCCAGGAGCGGCAGCAGAAGATCGCGGCGGCGCTGACACGGGTGGAGAAGACGCCGTCGCACGAGGCGGCTGTGGTCATCCTGACCGAGGCGTTGTCGCTGGATCCGTCCCACGAGGGGTTGCGCGGGCAACTGAAGACCCGGCAGGTCGCGCTGGAGCAGGAGCGCGCCGCGGTGCGGGCGGCCCAGGAGCGGCAGCAGAAGATCGCCGCGGCACTGGCGCGCGCCGAACAGACGCCGTCGCACGAAGTGGCGGTAGCGATCCTGACCGAAGTGTTGGCGCTGGATCCGTCGCATAAGGGACTGCGGCGTCAGTTGGAGGTCCGCCAAGCAGCGCTGGAGCAGGAGCGCGCAGACGCGCGCGCGGCTCGAGAGCGGCAGGAGAAGACTGCGGCCGCGCTGGCGCAGGCGAAACAGATGGAGCGGAAACGGGACCACCGAGACGACGCGCAGTCCTTCGAAGGACAACAGCCTCCGGAGGCCACCGTCGTCAGCGAGGGATTCCGGGCCCAGGGCCTCAAGGAAACTATCACCCATCCGTCGAGTGACGAGGTATTGGGAGCGTATGAGCCAACCATCGTCCGGGCGAGTAGCGCCGAGGCATTTCCTGTAAAGAGCCCAGGGGATTCGTCCAGCCCGATTGACGTTGAGCAAAAAGGTTCCTTCGGGACCAATTCGACAGGAAGACGGTCACTCACCCTGGTGTGGCTTGGAGTAGTCGCTTTTTTCGCAATCGCCGCCGTAGGGTAAGTGCTCATTCACCGCGCTCCGGTGTCTTCCACGATATCGCTCGCCGATGACCGGGCGAGCGTCCAGGGGGCCGTTGAACAACAGAAGGACGCTACTGGGCCGAGTGCCGAGCAGACCGCTTCCACTCAACCCGGTGCCGCGCTGCCGGCGGCGGAGCCGCCAGCTATTGATCCACGCGCAGTCGCTTTGCAGGCAGCGAAACAACAATCGGCGGCTCAAAGTGCGGCGGCACAGCAGGCGGCGGAGCAGCAAACGGCGGCGCTGCAGGCGGCCGAGCAGCAGGCGGCGGCGCAGCAGGCGGCGGAACAGCAAGCGGCGGAACAGCAGGCGGCCGAGCGGCGAGCCGCCGATCAGCGGGCGGGCGAGCAACGCGCCGCCGACCAACGCGCAGCTGACCAACGCGCGGCAGAACAAAGGGCCGCCGACCAGCGGGCAGCCGCGCAACGAGCCGCCGATCAGCGAGCGGCGGAGCAACGCGCCGCGATGCAACGAGTTGCTGCGGAACAGAGCGCAGTTCGAGGTGTGCTCGAAGACTATGAGCAGGCCTATAACAATCTGGATATCGCGGCCGTCCGAAGGGTTTTCCCTAGCCAGAGTGAGGCGTTGCTCCGAAGGGCGTTTGCCGAAATACGGTCTCAGAGGGTTCAGATGCAGGATCCGGTGATCAGCATTACTGACGCCACCGCGGTCATTGACGGCATTTGGAACGCCGAGATCACCCCCCGAGCGGGACAACCGCAGCGGACGTCGGTACGCCTACGTCTGGAACTCCACAAGGATGGGGGCACCTGGATTGTCGTGGGGCGAAAATAGCTCGAGGAATACCGCAGAATTCTGCTGCCGGAGTCTGTCGCCCGCGCGTATCATCGCGCAACTGGATCACACCGTCCCGTCATCGAACCAGCCGCTCGCTGAAATACGGCGGCGAACACTGGCCCAAACATCCAGCACATTTGGGCGTCTCTTACCTCGGCAGTATAGTGTGTGCCCGCCGGAAAATGCCCCGGCGGGCCAAACTCTTGGTCCACCCCAGGACGATTGAATGTTGCAACCGGGCACTTTGATCGGACGCTACGAAATTCAGCGCCAACTGGGACGCGGTGGGATGGGGACCGTTTACGTCGCTCACGACCCGGTCCTCGGGCGGATGGTTGCCGTCAAGGTCTTTCTTGGCGATCTTGACCTGTCCGACGCCACCGAACGCTTCACTCGGGAGGCGCGTTCGGCGGCGGCACTCAATCACGCCAACATTGTCACCATACACGACTACGGTGAGCTCGAATCCCAGCCGTACATTGTGATGGAGTACATCCAAGGCGACACGCTCACTGAGATCATCCGACGCAAGGCCCCCGTCCCTCTTGCTGAAAAGCTGCGCTGGATCGAGGAGCTGTGTACTGGGGTTTCGTACGCCCATCGGGTGGGTGTCATCCACCGCGACATCAAGCCTACGAACCTGATGATTGACCGGTCGGGGCGCCTCAAGATCCTGGATTTCGGAATTGCCCGGATCCTCGGGAAGCTGGCGTCGAATGCAACCTCATTGATTG
Organism: uncultured Acidobacteriota bacterium; assembly: GCA_963741135.1. Taxonomy (GTDB): domain Bacteria; phylum Acidobacteriota; class Vicinamibacteria; order Vicinamibacterales; family UBA2999; genus Gp6-AA40. The sequence continues at coordinate 1,792,202 of CAVUHC010000008.1, read as the reverse complement.
GGACTCCAGGGTACATGGCGCCCGAACAGATTCTGGGCGGGACCATCGACTATCGCTCGGATCTCTTCTCGATCGGGGTGGTCAGCTACGAACTCCTCTGCTACGCCGAGGCATTTCCGGGCGACACGTTCCCTACCGTAACTCACCGCGTGCTCTCGGAAGACCCCGTTCCACTCACGCAGCTCGTGCCTGACCTCCATCCAGATCTGGTCGCGATCGTGGAGCGATCACTGAAGAAACGCGCGGACGAACGGTTCTCCGACGCTGAGGCGTTGCGGCTGGCGATCAGCAACGTGCGCCGGCAGTTCGACAATAGCTCTGGTTGGGATGCAGCGCCCACGTTGATGCGTGGCGATGTGCCCCCTACTGGCGCAACCAGGCCAGGCACCGGATCGCAGAGAAGTCGGGTGCCAGATCCGATAGGCGTGGCGCAGCTGACACCCCCGCCCAATAAGAATAGGGAAGAGATTCTGCGGCGACGCACGTCGCGAATAGAGGCAGCGCTTGCGCAGGCTCGTGGATTACTGCAGGCTGGGGAGATTGAGGCGGCCCTCGAGGCGTGCGCGCAGGCCCTCACCATCGACGAGACACATCGGGAGGCACTCGAACTCGAACGGGCGATCCAGGCAGCACTGGGAAAGCAGCGCGCCGGCGTTCTGATCGGAGAAGCGCGCGATGCGATTGGAAAAGGAGGACTGACCGGGGCGCAGAACCTCTTGCAGCAGGCGCGCGCGCTGGACCCCGGCGCGCCCGACCTCAAGCAGCTCGAACGCGAGCTCCGACTTGCCCGTGTCGAGCAGGAACGCCTGCGTCAACGCGCCAGCGCCGTGACCAAGGCGCTCGACGCGGCGAATCACGCGCTCGGACGCGGCGACATCGAGGCGGCACTGGCGTTCGCGCGCGAGGCTCTCCAACTCGATCCTAACTCGGCGAAGGCGCGCGCCGTCGAAGCGAATGCTATGCGCCGGCTCGACGAAGAAATCGGAGCCACCGGCGTCGAGATCGCTCCGACAGTGATATCAAGCGCTGTCCTCCCACGGCCAGGCAGTGCCGACGCCGCGAGCGTTGCTGTGCCACCGACGATTGTCGCACCGGCTGCGCGCCGGGCTCCGTTGCCGCTTGGGGTCCGAACGAAGATTGTTCTGGAGGCGGTCGGGCGTTACGAACAAGCGCTGTATGTTCCGCTGCGCGACATGCTCAGGTCGGTGCTGGCAGGCGCGAAGGCACGGCCGAAGCGCGAAATAGTGATGTTAGGTTGGACCGCGGCGGCCGTTTTCATTATTGCGGTGGTGATCGGCGGAATCATGCTCATGCCTCGTCCGGCACCTCCTACTGGCACGATGATGATCGACGCGATCCCGTGGGCGAGAATTGCCGCCATTGAAGCGCCGGACGGAACGCGCCCGGCGCTTCCGTCAACGGCTTCCACACCGATGTTCTTCAATCTTCCGGTTGGAACCTATCGGATCCGCCTGATTGGGCCGCCTCCTGCTTTGGAATCGCGGCTCATCACGGTGCAAGTGAATGTCGGAGCCGTTGCGACCGCCCCGATCGAGCTCTTCCGAACGCTCGCGCCGGAGGAATATTTCAAAAAATACCTTCAATCGTCGCCGCCGTCGCCCTCCGACGTTCCATCCCAACCCGATCGGACAGGTCGAGGAGAGAACCCATGAGCCGCCCTGCTTTTCAATGGCACCGCCTGATGATTCTGTCGTGCGCGGTATGGATGATTACGATGGTTCTGCCATGGGCCGCCCAGGCACAAGACAAAGAGGATGACGCGTTCAAGGCTGGGATCAGTGCTCGCGGCGACAAGAAGTGGCCGGACGTCGCGCTGCAGATGCGTCGCGCGATTGAGGTGAACCCTCAGGAAGCAACGAGGAGAGTGCGATCCGGCATCGCCGGTAGCATTGGCGGTCTCTTCGGACAGGGCGGTACGGAGTATCTGCCGTACTTCTTTCTCGGAGAAGCCTTGTTGAATCTGGAGGATTGTGTCGGCGCCGTCGGCGCCTGGTCCAACTCCGAGCGGCAAGGAGCGATTCGATCAACCGCCTTTCTGGCGACCCTTCAGAAGGGGTACGCAACGTGCGAAGCGAAGGGAGTTCTTCCTCCGGATAAGTACGAACAGTCGCTCAGGCAAACCAACGAGCAGATCACCGATGCAAGCAACCAGGCCACGAGGGTGGTGAACCTTGACACTCCGAACGGCGACCTCCGGCAGGGCGACAAGAGGGAACAATACACCCGCGCCAGCGGTGAGATTGAGAGCGCCCGAGCACATCTGGTGACTGCAACGACGTTGCGCTCTCGAGACGAATTCAATGAAGCGAGTGCAGCGGCCGAACGGGCGAAGAGCATTCTGGTCACGCTCGAGACGAGTCTCAACGCGGCAATCGCCGCGCGGCGGACGGTCCAGGGCCAGGTAACCGACGTCCAGAGGTTGATCTCTATTGCTGAAGGTTACGACCGAGACATCGCAGCTAAGAACTCGGCACTGCCGCTACCGCTTGTGGCTACGCGGCAGGAGGGCACTGTCGCCTTGACCCGCGCGCGCGACCGGCTCAGCGCAGGAACGAAAGCGTCCGACATGTCCGCGATGAGCGATGCGCGGACGTCTGCGACGTTGGCCTCAACCCGACTCAAGGAGGTGCTCGACGAGCTGATGAAGCTCGAAAAAGACGCCCAGCAGCGACAGTTGAACCAAGCAGTAGCGCGCGCACAGGAAGCCTTTTCACTGGTGGACGGCGCATCTGCCAGGCTGCATGACCTGGCTGCGGAGAAACCGACGCTGATGCCCCCTGATATGGACGCGAAGCAGGACGCCATCCGCCGTCAAGTGGCCAAGGCGCGTGGGCAGTTCAACGCTGCCCGGAACGCGGAGAACCTGCCTTCGATCAACGAGGCGACGCGTCTGATAACCGAGGCGAGAAATCTGCTGAATGAGCTGATTTCGACGTTCGTCCCGCTGACGATCACCGAGCGCGGCGTGCCCCAGACGCTGGTGTCCGGCTATGGCCGGTTCGTCGCCGGTGAGTATCAACAGGTGCTGTCCGTGCTCAACCCGGGAGATCTCCCAGCCGATTCTCGGTGGCAGCTCCAAGTTCATCTCTTTCGCGCGGCCGCGTTATTTGCGCTGTCTGTTCAACCGCGCGAGGTCGATCAATCGCTGGGCGAGCAAGCGCTGAACGAAGTAGAGCAGTGCAAACAGATCGATCCCTCGTTTACCCCCGATCCCCAGGTGTTCTCACCTAGGTTCATCAGCTTCTTCCATGACGGAAGGGTGGTCAGAACCGAGAGAGGTGTAACCACCTCCTCGCGGCAGTGATCCGGAACGTGAGTTCTCAGAAATCGAAACGTCTCGCCGCAGCCCACGATCGACCGCGTAAGGAGCTTCTTGCCCCGGCGTTATCACTCACTAGGTGGGCTCGCCGACCCGCGAAGGAATGCTTAGGCTAGGCTGCGCCGCCTCTTTAGGGCTGGTAACCACAACAGTTGGCCTGTCGCCTACCGTGGCAGTATAGTACCGGCCCGCCGGCGGATCGCGTGGCACACATAGCGACAAAGCGAACGCCCGAGCTAGGAGCCGGCTGAATGCTGCAACCAGATACCCAAGTCGGACGTTACGAGATTCAGCGCCGACTGGGACGCGGTGGGATGGGGACTGTGTACGCCGCGCACGACCCGGTCCTCGGTCGGATGGTCGCGATCAAGGTTTTCCTCAGCGATCTTGACTTGCCGGACGCCGCCGAGCGTTTCACTCGGGAAGCTCGTTCCGCCGCAGCGCTCAACCACGCAAACATTGTCACCACTCACGACTACGGCGAGTTCTCTTCGCAACCGTACATCGTCATGGAGTACATCCAGGGCGAAACCCTCACCGAGATCATCCGGCGCAAAACGCCTGTGTCGCCGGCGGAAAAGCTAAGGTGGATTGAGGAGCTCTGCACCGGCGTTGCGTATGCCCATCGGGTAGGCGTCATTCACCGCGACATCAAGCCGACGAACCTGATGATCGACCGGTCAGGTCGGCTCAAGATCCTGGATTTCGGGATTGCCCGAATGCTCGGATCGCTCGCGTCACATGCCACGGCGTTGATTGGGACGCCAGGATACATGGCGCCGGAACAGATTCTGGGAGGGACGATCGACTACCGTTCCGATCTGTTCTCGATCGGAGTCGTGAGCTATGAACTTCTCTCCTACACCGAGGCGTTCCCGGGCGATACGCTGCCAACGATTACCCACCGTATCCTGTCCGACGAGCCAGTTCCGCTCGTTCAGCGCATTCCCGACATCAATCGTGAGCTTGTAGCCGCCGTGGAGCGGTCACTGAAGAAGAGCGCCGAGGAGCGTTTCCCCGATGTCGAATCGCTCCGTGTGGCGATCAGTGCCGTGCGCCGTCAGTTTGACAATGATTCCGGCGGTTGGAATGCGACTGCGCCAACGATGGCGCGCAGCACCCCTTCTGGTGGAGGAGTCAAGCGAGACTCCGGATCGCAGAGAAAATTCGAACAGAACGCGGTGGGCATTGCGCAGCTGACTCCACCACCCGACCCAAGCAAAACGAATCGCGAGGAGATTGTCCGTCGACGACTTGCGCAAATCGATGCGTCGCTGGTCCAGGCGCGCTTGTTGCTGGACGCGGGGGATCTCGAGGCTTCGCTCGAGGCCTGCGTCCAGGCTCTGACCATCGACGATACGCACGCCGAAGCGCTCGAGCTGGAACAGACCATCCAGACGGCGCTGTCAAGGCAGCGTGCCGGTGTTCTCATCCAAGAAGCGCGCGGCGAGCTCGGGCGGGGCGCGCTGACTGGGGCGCAGGAACTGATGCAGCAGGCCCGCGCGTTGGACCCCGACGCGCCGGACGTCAAACGGCTCGAACGCGATCTCCGTCTCGCGCGCGTCGAGCAGGAGCGGATCCGACAGCGGGCACTCGCCCTTGACGAGGCGATCGCGGCCGCAAGGCAGTCGCTCGAGCACGGGGAGACCGAAGCTGCACTCGCGTTCGCCAGAGAAGCGCTGGAGCTCGATCCAGGCTCGACAAAGGCCCTTGCGGTTGAAGCGGCAGCCATGCGTCGGCTCGACGAAGAGACGGGCACCGGCAGCGGCGAGAGCGCGCCGACAGTTCTTTCGAGGACTCCCATCCCCCAACCGAGTGCGAACGCCGCTCCTGGCGCGGGCGAAGCCGTGGCGCCAACGATCGTCGCAAAGGGTCGAACGCCACCGCCGGTTGCCGTTCCAGTTCCTAAAAGCCCTCGAACGGACCTGGGTGTTCGGCTCCGCGCGTTCGTGACGTCGATCCGGCCAGTCGCCACATCCATCTGTGCGCTCGTCACGTCCGCTAAAGCGGCCGTTGATGCCTGGCCGAAGCGGGAAAAGATGATCATCGGCTGGGCGGCGGCCGCGGTCCTGCTGGCCCTGATTGCGACCGCAGGCGTCATGCTCATCCCGCGCCCGGCGCCTCCGATGGGCACGATGATGATCGAGGCAGTTCCCTGGGCAACCATTACCGGCATAGAGGCCGCGGATGGAACGCGGCCGGCGGTGCCTGCAATGGCGTCGACACCGATGGCGTTGACCCTTCCGGCCGGGACATATCGCATCCGCCTGATTGGGCCATCTCCCGAACTGGAATCGCGTCTCATCACGGTTCAGGTAAACCCGGAAGTTGTGACGAGCGCGCCCGACCGAACGTTTTGGGACGCTCACACCGGAGCAATATTTCGAACAGTATCTCCCGTCGACAACGTCCGTGCTCTTTGATCGTCCATCGGAGGAGGATCCGACGGCCGCTTCGCCGGCTGGCCCTTCGGCCGCGCCTACAACAGCAACTGCAGGTGGAGGAGTGACCCAATGAGTCGGCCGCCTTTGCGCTGGGACCGTCTCGTGCTTCTATCGTGTGCAACGTGGATGATCACGACAGTCGGGCCACCCGCGGCTGTCGCCCAGGATAAGACTGATGAAGCGTTCAAGGCCGGACTCGCTGCTCGCGACGAGAAGACGTCAGACAGGAAGAAGTGGGACGACGTCGCGCTGCAGATGCGGCGAGCGATTCAAGCCGACGCAACGGAATCAGCGAGGAAAGTGCGATACGGCTTCGGCGGTAACGTCGTTGGTATCTTCGGACAGGGCGGCACCGAATACTTGCCGCACTTCTTCCTTGGAGAAGCCCTGTTCAACCAGCAGGACTGCGTTGGCGCGGTCGACGCCTGGTCCAGGTCTGAGCAACAGGGGGCGGTTCGATCTCGCGCTGACTTCCTGGCGATCTTACAGAAGGGGTACATCTCGTGTGAAGCGAAGGGCGTACTCCCTCCGAGCAAATACGATCCGCTTCTGACGCGAACCACGCAACACATCACCGATGTGAACACTCAGGCAGAAACAGTAGTCAGGCTCGCTACGGCGAACAGGGACCTCTGGCAAAGCGATGCGAAGGAACAGTACGACCGCGCGAGTGGTGAAATTCAGAACGCGCGAATGCGTCTGGAGAACGCAGCGAAGTCTCGGTCGCAGAGTGGCTTCAACGACGCGACTGCAGCGGCGGACCGCGCGAAGAGCATCTTGACGACACTCGAGACGAACCTCAGCTCGGCGCTCTCTGCCCGACTGACTATTCAGGGCCAAGCGAAGGATGTCGAGCAGATCATCGGTTTCGCCGAAGCGTACGATCACGCTATCGAAGACAAGAAAGCGGCTCTGACACAATCGCTGGCGGCTGCCCGCCAGCATGGTCGCGACGCCATGAATCGCGCGCGCGATCGGCTCAGTGCGGGTCTGAAAGCCTCCAGCACGTCTGTACTGAGCGAGGCGCACACTGTTGCGCAGGACGCCTCACTTCGACTGAAGCAGGTCCTCGACGAGCTGACGAGCCTCGAACGGGACGCCCTTCAGCAAAAGCTGACTCAAGCGGCGGCCCGGGCAAAGGAAGCCTTTTCGTTCATCGAGGGCGCATTCGCCAAGCTGGATCAACTGGCGGCGGAGAGACCACCGGAGATGCGCCCAGACATCGTCACGGAGCGGGAGGCAATCCGGCGTCAGGTTGTCTCGGCGCGCCGGCGGTTCGACGCCGCCCGGAAGTCGGAGAACGCGGCTTCGATCGACGAGGCGACTCGGCTGATATCCCAGGCTGGAGACCGGCTCAATGCGTTGATCTCGACGTTTGGCCCGCTAACGCTCACCGATCGCGGTGTGCATCCCGCGCTGGTAGAGGGCGCCCGACTGTTTTTCGCTGGCGAGTACCGGCAGGCGTTGTCCGCCCTGAACCCACACGACGGGTTCCCTGCGGATGCTCCGTTGCAGGTGCATGGCCATCTGTTTCGCGCAGCTGCGTCATATGCGTTGTTCCTCCGATCGCGCGAGGCTGATCAGTCTTTACTCGCGCAGGCGCTGGCCGAAGTCGAGGCGTGCCGGCAGATCGATTCCACATTCAAGCCGGACCCTCGAGGCTTCACGCCGAAGTTCATCACTTTTTTTCGCGATGGGGGCGCGACGGCGGCCGGGAAGGCCGCATCCGCTCCCTCGCAACATTGAGCCACACGACGTACCGACGAAGACCCACGTCTCCGAGGCGGTACACTGGGTAGCATAAAGGGCCATGATCCTCACCCTCGAAATCACCGGCTTAAACGCAGAGAAGGTTGGAGCGGCGCGTCGCAAGGTATTCAAAGCCGTCGGCGGTTCCATTGGCCGAGCACCCGGCAACTACTGGGCTCTGCCGGATCCGACCCTTCACATTTCCAGCCAGCATGCGTTGATCCGATACGTCGATGGCGTGTTCTACATCGAGGACACGAGCAGGAACGGCGTCTGCGTCAACTCACAGGACAACGGCCTGGTGAAGGGCCAGCCGTATGCGCTGAAGTCGGGCGATCGGATTTTCATCGAGCCCTATGAGATCTGCGTGTCAATCACGAGCCCGCCGGCAGAGAAAGCCGCATCGTCTGATAATTCATTCGGGCCGTTTGCGTCGGACCGATCCGCGCGGCTTCCCGACGTCGTCCCCGTGTCGATCCACGACAACGAATCGGATTGGTGGGAGGGGCTCGGTTTAGAATCGAAACCATCGAAGTCCGATTCGCCAAGGCTTGACGACTTACGAGGCAAACCGGCGCTGAACGATCACATCGAGCTACCCCGGCCTATCGATCCGGCATCGGAACAGCCGTCAGCAGCGAAGGTGTCGCCGGTCATTCCAATCAATTACAATCCGGCGCTCGACGAAAGCGGGGACATACCAGTTCCGCCGGCACCGAAGCCAATCGGCGACTCGCGCGTTCCAGGACCGCGGCGGCGGTCGGCGGTTGCGAAGCCGCCCGAACCATCGCCAGTCGCACCGCCTTCGCCGAAACCGGAGTCAAACGTTACCGCCCCTGTTCCTAGCGCTGGCGACCTGCACGCGGTCCTGCTCGGAGCCGGGCTCGAAAACGTCGACGTGACCCCTGAACTGGCTCGCAGCTTCGGAGAGATTCTGCGTGCCGTGGTCGGCGGAGTCATGGACGCGCTGAAGGCGCGCAACGAACTCAAGCGCGAGTTTCGGATGGAGATGACGGTCTACGGGCAGAAGGGGAACAACCCGCTCAAGTATTCGGTCAACGTCGACGACGCGCTTCACAACCTGCTTGTCAAGCGCAACACGGCATTCATAGGGCCGGTTGAAGCGTTCGAGGACGCATTTGACGATGTGAGGAATCACGAGATGGCCATGCTTGCGGGCATGCGCGCGGGGTTTGAAGCCATGTTGTCAGAATTCGATCCGGATCGCCTACAGGCGGATTTCGATCGTCAATTGAAGAAGGGCGCGCTGCTCGCTGCACCGGCCAAGCTTCGCTACTGGGAGCTGTACCGGGAGAAGTTTCATGATATGGTCAAGGATTCTGGAAAATGCTACCGCGAGTTGTTCGGCGATGAGTTTGTCGAGGCGTACAAAGAACAGGTGAAGCGGCTCAAAGGCTAGGGCTGCGCCTCAAACCGCTGGAGCCGGGCGTCACGTCACGCGACATATGATCTGCCGTTATCGACCGCTCGTTCTGGGATGGACGTTCGTGGGGGTTCTTGCCGCGGTGAGTTGTGGTAAGGCGCCTCCTCCGGCGCCCCCGTCTATCACGATTGCCGCGCCGCCGGATGCACGCGTCAAAGCTTCCATGACGCTGGCCGCGAGCGCAGATACGAACCCGGACGCGACCGGCAGACCGTCGCCGGTTGTCGTGCGTGTGTATCAGCTGCGGACCGACGCCGCATTCACAGGGGCGGACTTCTTCGCGTTGTTCGATGACGATCAGAAAGTGCTTGGACCAGAGTTGATCAGCCGCGACGAATTCGTGCTTGCGCCGGCGGAGCGGCGGACGATGGATGTCACGCTCTCGGGCGAGACCCGCTACGTCGGCGCCGTCGCAGCATTTCGTGATATTCGCAACGCACAATGGCGGGTGCTTGTGCCGGCATCGCCCAACACCCTGACCCTCGGGATTGAGCGTGCGCGCATTGTGCTCGCGGTCGCTGCGAATTAATCGTGACCAGCCACCGCACATTAGCGTAGTCAACTTTTCAGGGCACCCCGGATACGTGAATGTCGGCTCATAACAAGGTCGTCTGGTCCGAGGGGCTGTTCCTCCAACCCCAACACTTCCAGCAGCAGGATCGCTACTTCGAGCGGTTCGTCGAAGGACGATGCCAGGCTCTTATCCCTCATAGCTGGGGGTTCACCGAAATCGAGCTCGAGCGCGACTTGTTGCGCATCGGCAAGCTCGCGTTGAGTCGCGCCGCCGGCGTGTTTCCAGACGGGACGCCGTTCCGAATGCCGGATGACGATCCCCTTCCCGCACCAATCGACGTCGGGCCCCAGGTTCGCGACCAGATTGTCTACCTGGCGGTACCGGCGCGCCGCGCCAATACCGCAGAAGTCGGTCGGACAGCAAGCGCTGATGGTCTGGTCCGGCACGACGTGCGGGAGTGGGAGGCGCGCGATGTCACCTCGGCGTCCGGAAACGGCGCCCTGCTCGAAGTGGGCGCGCTGCGCACGCGATTCCTTTTCGCGAGCGACCTCACCCAGGCCTACGCGTGCATCCCACTGGCCCATCTGATTGAGTGTCGATCCGACAAACAGGTCGTGCTCGAGGACGCGTTCATTCCGACGGTGCTGCACGCGCGCGCATCGACGCGGCTCGGGACGTTCATAAAGGAGCTCGTCGGGATGCTGCATCAGCAGGGTGAAGCGCTCGCGGGACGAGTAGTGGCGACCGACCGGGGGGGCGCGGCGGAGATCGGCCAGTTCTTGATGCTTCAGGCGATCAATCGTTACGAGCCATTGATCGCTCATTTTGCCGACTCGGGGGACCCGCACCCCGAAGAACTGTTCCGCGTCTGTGTGTCGGCGGCCGGAGACCTGGCCACATTTACCTCGGACTCGAAGCGGGTGCCAGGGTTCCCACCCTATAGGCACGATCGGCTGCGTGAATCATTCGAGCCCGTGATCGCTGAGTTGCGGCGTCAATTCCAAGGGGGTTTGAACAAAGCGCGATTCCTATCCCGATCGAGGAGAAGAAGTTCGGTTTCAAGCTCGCCATGGTTGGGGATCGCGCGCTCTTCAACACGGCGGTGTTCGTGCTGGGAGCGCGCGCCGACCTGCCATCCGAAGAGCTCCGGAGAAATTTCCCAGGGCAGCTGAGGATCGGTCCGCCCGATCAGATTAGCGCTCTGGTCAACGCGTCTCTCCCCGGCGTGCCGGTCCACCCGGTGCCTGTGGCACCCCGGCAGATTCCGTTTCATGCGGGCTTCGTGTATTTCGAGCTCGATCAGTCGAACGAGCTGTGGAGCCAGCTCAAGACCTCCGGCGTGGTGGCCATGCAGGTTGCCGGAGAGTTTCCCGGTCTGGCGTTGGAGTTCTGGGCGATCCGTTAGTTAGTCGCCCGGTCCACGTTGTGGAGCGGGTGAGTACGCCAAGCGGTTCACATTGCAGGGGTCGATTTCGCCGATGTCGGATAACGATCCTTTCGCGCAGTCAGAAAGCACCGTGCTGCGGCCTCGGCCCGGCGCCGGCAAGCGAAGCCCGAGCGAGATCGGGCCTCCCCAGCGTCCGCAGTGCGGCGGCGAGCCCGTACGCCGACCCGATTTCTGACGTCGCCCGGGAATCTCTGGGCGCCGGGCTCAGTCCGGCGGTGCAGGCCGCGAGTCCGCTGCTGCTGCTCGCTGGTCAGCTGCGCGGCACCCTGGCTGCGCCCGATCTGGCGGGCCTGCGACGCCATGCGCTCGACGAGATTCGCCGGTTCGAGGAGCGCGCGCGGTTGCTGGGCGTCCCCAGCGAGGTCGTGCGCGCCGCGAGCTACCTGCTGTGCGCCAGCCTGGATGAGGCCGTGCTGTCGACACCCTGGGGATCGCAGAGCGAATGGGCGCAGCAGCCTCTGCTCGTGGCGCTGCATCGCGATGCATGGGCCGGCGATAAGTTCTTCGATCTGCTCGAGCGGGCTTCGCAGGATCCTGCTCGACATATCGAGTTGCTCGAGCTGCAGTACCTCTGTCTGGCACTCGGCTTCGCCGGGAAGTTCCAGGTGCTTCCGAGAGGGGACGTGCAACTCGCGGAAGTCAAACACACGCTGTTCCGGACCATTCGCAATCAGCGGGGCACAGTGCCGCCGGAATTGTCGGTGCGCTGGAAGGGCGTTGAAGACCGACGCAGCCGGCTGGTGCGCTACGTGCCGTGGTGGGTGGTCGGCGCGACGGCGCTGGCCCTGCTCGCGATCACGTTCGCGGTCTACTACGCCCGTCTCGGGCGGGCGGCGGCACCCATACATGCCGAGCTCGCAAAGGTGGGCCTCGAGGGCTTCCACGCACCGGTGGCGGCTGCGCCGGCACGCGGGCCGACACTGAAGATGCTCTTGGCTAACGAAGCACCCGACGAGTTGAGCGTCGTTGAGGAGGGCGAGGGCGGTCGCACAACCATCACGCCGCTCGCACCTGACCTGTTCGCGTCGGGCAGCGCCACGCCGAACCCCAGGTATACCGCCCTGCTGCAGCGCGTCGCGGCTGCACTGAACCAGGTGGCGGGGCGCGTGCTGGTTGAGGGGCACACTGACGATCAGCCACTCGCCTCGCTCCGCTACCGGAACAACTTCGATTTGTCACGCGAGCGTGCGGTCGGTGTCGCGAGGATTCTCCAGCGGGGCACCGCGAATCCCGCGCGTATCGAGTGGAGCGGCGTGGGTTCGTCCCGGCCTCGCTACGAGCCCGAGTCGGAACCGGAGAACCGTGCGCGCAACCGACGCGTCGAAATCATCCACGTGCGTTGACGAGCGAGATGAACGACCTATGCTGTCCTTCTTGAAAAGCCGCACGTTCGTGATCCTGCTGGGCCTGGCGCTCTTTGCCGTGTTCATCTGGTACGCCGGGCCCTACTTTGCGTTCGCCGACTATCATCCGCTCGATTCGGCGACGGCCAGACTGATTGCCATCGCGCTGGTGGTCGCGTTGTGGGGCGCCTCGGTCCTGCTCAAGCGGCTGCGCGCCAATCGGGCCAGCGACAACCTGGTCGCCGCGGTGGTCAAGCAGGCGAGCGCCGACCAGGGCAGGCCCAGCGCCGACGCGGTCGTGCTGCGCGAGCGGTTCGAGGAAGCGGTCGCGACACTTAAACAGAAACGGCGAAGCGGTCACAGTCTCTACGACCTCCCGTGGTACGTAATCATCGGTGCGCCCGGTTCAGGGAAGACCACCGCGCTCGTGAACTCCGGCCTGCATTTCCCCCTCGAGCAGCGGACCGGGAAAGGAGCGCTGAGGGGAGTGGGTGGGACGCGCAATTGCGACTGGTGGTTTACGGACGAAGCCGTCTTTCTCGACACCGCCGGCCGCTACACGACCCAGGATTCCGACAGTGCCGCCGACAGCGAGGGCTGGGCCGAGTTCCTCGCTCTCCTGCGCAAGTATCGCGCGCGCCGTCCTGTCAACGGAATCATCCTCACGATCAGCGCACAGGACCTGATGACGGCCGGCCGTGCCGGCCACGAGGCACACGTGGCGGCCGCCCGCCGGCGATTGAACGAGCTCAATCGAGAGTTGCGCATACAGCTTCCCGTGTATCTGATGGTCACCAAGTGCGACCTGGTTGCCGGCTTCACGGAGTACTTCGACGACCTGACGCAGGAGGGGCGCGCGCAGGTCTGGGGGGTGACGTTCCCCTACGATCAGACGGTCAAAGGGGAGGCCGCGCCGTCGTTTCCAGCGGAGTTCGATGCGTTGATCGCGCGGCTGAACGGACTCCTGTTCGGGCGGCTCGAGGAGGATCGCGATAGCCGCCGCCGTACGAAGATCTTCGGCTTCCCGCTGCAGATGGCCGCATTGCGCGATGCTCTCAGCCAGTTCGTGACCGACGTGTTCGTGTCGACCCGGTTCGATCAGCAGGTGCTGCTGCGCGGGGTGTACTTCACGAGCGGCACGCAGGAGGGAACGCCGATCGATCGCCTTTTGGGGGCTTTCGTGCGCCGGCTCGCGGTCGCGCCCGACGCGGTCATCCCGCCGGGCGGTCGTGGCAAGGCGTATTTCATCGAACGGCTCTTGAAGGATGTCATGCTGGCGGAGTCGGGTCTCGCCGGCGTGAATCGCCGGTTCGAAATGCGGATAGCCGCGGCGCAGGCGGGGCTCTATGCGGCGATGGCGGCTATCGCCGTGCTCGGGATCGTCCTGTGGACGGTGAGCTACAGCCGGAATCGCGCCTACATCGACGCGGTGGCCGCTGATGTGGCTCGGCTGCGTGACGTGCCGCCGATCGCGGCGGACTCCTCCCTGGACGTGGCGTTGCCGCGCCTCGACGCGGTGAGCGCCGTCGTCACGTCGGCGAGCCGGTACGGAGACGGGGCACCGTGGGCGATGCGCTGGGGACTCTACCAGGCGAATTCCGTTCGCGACGCGGCGCGGGATGCCTACGCGCGCGAGCTCGATGGAGCGATGTTGCCCTACGTCGCGGCGCGTTTCAGGCAGCGGATGATCGAATACGCCGCCGAGCCAGAGGAACTGTACACATACCTCAGGGGCTATTTGATGCTGGGGTATCCGGAGCATCTCAACAAGCCGCAGCTCGCCGCGCTCGCCGATGCAGAATGGCAGTCCGCCTACGCCGCCGATCCCGATCGCGCCGCCCTGCTCACGAAACACTTCCGCAGCCTGCTCGCGTACGAAGACTCGCTTCGTGCAATCCCGCTCGATGACGTGATCGTGGCCCAGGCGCGCAGCACTTTGCGCCAGGCGTCTCAGGCCGGGCTTGTCTATCGCGCCGTCAAGAGCTACTACGCTTCCGACACGACGCACGCGCCACTACGCCTCAACGAGCTTGCGGGGGTCGGCGCCGACCTCGTGTTGAAGCGCAAGGGTCGCATCAGTCTCGCGGAGCCCGTGCCGAGCCTCTACTCGAAAGCGGCGTTCGAGGAGATCACCAACAAAGGGACCGGGACCGATGCGATCGTCAAGCAACTCACGGATGAGTATTGGGTATGGGGCGACACGCGTCCACCGATCACAGCATCAGCAAAACTGACGGCAGACTTCCTGGACATCTACGAAAAGGACTACATCGCTACATGGGACGGCATCGTCAACGACATCCAGTCGGCGCCGCTGTCGTCATTGGCCCAGACCAAAGAGGCACTGGCGATTCTCAGCGGACCGACGTCGCCGCTCCGCGGGCTACTGATGGTTGTCGATGCCAACACCTACCTCGTGAAGCCGCCCGAACCCGTAAAGCCAGGGATCATCGGCGGGTTAGGAAGCAGGGTGGGAGGACTTCTGGACAAGAGTCGAGCCGCGCTGGGCGTGCCCACGGTGGTGCCAGGGGCACAGATTACGGCTCATTTCGAGCCGATCCATCGGCTCCTCGCCGGCGAAAAGGGCAACGCACCCATTGACGGCATCCTGAAGAAAGTGGGCGAGCTGCAGCAGAAGGTGCAGCCTGTCGGCAGCGACGTTGGAGGCATTAATCCCGGTGACCCTCAATCGATCGCGTCGATCGGCCAGACGGCGAGCGAGTTGAAGCGTGATGTCGCTATTCTGCCCCAGAGCATCGGTTCGGTGGTGACGCAGGTGGCCAACGGTGCGACGGCGGCGGTTCGCGGAAATGTGCGCAATACACTCGAAAACCGCTACCAGGAAGAGGTCCTCAGAGAGTGCAACGCCATCGTTGCCAATCGATATCCCTTCGTGGCGGGCCCGACGGATGTGCCGCTGGCCGACTTCGGCCGGTTGTTCGGCTACGGCGGAGTGTACGACATGTTCTTCAAGACCGAGATTGCGAACCTGGTCGATACGTCGCGAAGTCCGTGGCAGTGGAGAAACGATGCATCCGGCGCACCAATCGGGGGATCCGTGTCGATGCTGCGGCAATTCGAGGCGGCGGATCGCATCCGTGCGATGTTCTTCCGTCCCGGATCACAGGATCCGGAAGCGCGCTTCTCCGTCTCCGCATCCGATCTCGATGCCGGCGCCGTGAAGTTCATTCTGGATGTCGATGGCCAGCCATTCGACTATCGTCATGGTCCCGTCATCGCCAAGCCCATGATCTGGCCAGGTCCCAATCCTGGACGGGCTATTGCGACGTTCGAGGAACAACGCAACACGGTGCACCCGAACATCGCCGCGGAGGGGCCGTGGGCATGGTTTCGACTGATCGACCAGGGGGAAATCCAGCGCGAGACGGATGCGGTCTATATCATCACGTTCGCGAAAGGTGGCCACGAGGCACGCATACGCGTTGAGAGCGTCAGCATCAGAAATCCGTACGGGAACCAGACCCTGAAGCAGTTTCGCTGCGGGTCATGAGTGAATCGGCGGTGTTGGAACTAGGGTTCTACGGCAAGCTTCCGAGTCACGGCGATTTCCTGCGGCGCCGTGTTTCCGACGCCTTTGTGGCCAAGTGGGATGCGTGGCTGCAGGAATGCATCGCCGCGAGCCGGTCGACGTTGGGCGATCGCTGGCTCGACGTCTATTTGACGAGCCCCGCCTGGCGCTTCGCGTGCGCAGGCGGGACATTCGGACCGGCGCCAGTGATCGGATTGATGGTGCCGAGCGTCGACCGGGTGGGGCGCTACTTTCACTTGACGCTCGCGGCTGAACTACCGCAGGACGTCAGCGTCCTCTCGGCCACAACAGGGTTGGAGCCGTTTTTCGAGAGCGCTCAGCGACTGGTCATCGAGACGCTTGCCGCGGACCGCGTCGATTTCGAGCGCTTCGACGCGGAGGTGACCGCGCTGAGCGCCGAGCTCGAATCGATGTGCGGCCGCCCTCGTGTCCTGGTTGATCCTTCCGCCGAAGCGATCATGAGCGACAGTGGGCAGACCGCCTGGCAGATTCCCATCGGTTCACCGGGTCAGATGGGACTCGTGCTCGAACAGATCCTGTCACAGCGTCTGTCCAAGCTGTACGACCCCCTGGTGATCTGGTGGACCGATGGATCCGCGGCCGTGGAACCCAGCTGCCTCATTGCGAAGGGTTTGCCGCACCCCGAGACATTTGCCGCCCTCATGGATGGCGCGTGGACGACGAATCACTGGCAGTCGATTCCGGCACGCGTGGAGGCGGGCCCGCTTCAGGCGGAGTCAGAAATACTGGTCGAGGATCTCGACCCGCCTCGATACCGGTCGGCTGGGGCAACGGACGTCGGCCTGGTGCGAAGCATCAACCAGGACGCACTGCTCGAGCGGACCGACGTCGGTGTGTGGGTCGTGGCGGATGGCCTCGGAGGACACCGCGACGGGGAAGTCGCGAGCCGCATGGTCTGTGATGCGCTCGCGGACTTCGTGCCAGACGCCAGCTTCGAGGAGATGGTGCAGGCCGCCGTCGAGCGCCTGCACAGGGTCAACGACTATCTCATTCGCACGGCGGCACGCTCCGACGGCGAAGGAACGCTGAGCGGAAGCACCGTCGCGGTGCTGCTGGCGCGGGGCACGCGCTGCGCGGTCCTCTGGGCAGGCGACAGTCGGGTGTATCGGGCGCGAAGCGGGGTGTTGGAACGGCTCACACGAGACCATAGCCTGGTCGAATCGGAAGGGTTGACCGCTGCGCCGTCCAATGTCATCACCCGCGCCGTCGGCGGCGAGACGACCTTGGTGCTGGATCTCTGCCGGGATCGCGTGCGGACCGGCGACCGATTCCTGCTGTGTTCCGACGGCCTGACCAAAAGCGTGTCCGAGTCCGACATCCGCCACTGGATGGAGTCCGAGGATATTCGCGCGGGAGTGGAAGGGCTCATCGCCGCCACTGTGAAGGCCGGGGCACCTGACAACGTCACCGCTCTCATCGTCGAAGCCTATTCCTAGGCGACAGCCGCCGCATCGTCCACCATCACCTGTCCTTACCGTGATGAACGGCGGAGACGTCCCAGGCCGCCCACGGGGCGACGGTAGGGTGATAGGCGTAGAGTCCCTCGGCCCCACCGATAGGCTGTTAGGTTTGGCTACAGTCGTCGTTGTGTATATAGCGGGTTACGGACTCCTCACCCGGGCTGTGCACATCGGTCATTGACGTTGAAAGTGGGGCGCCATCACCACATCGCAATCGCCAGCAGTTCTGAGGACTTTGTCGACAAGAGGTTGAGCATTGCTGTTTACTTCCTTCACACATTGTGCTGGACTCCTCTCTCGGAGTTGGTAGAATGCGACCGCCATCTGCGGCTCAGGCGGCCGTTCTCGCCTCCCTTCGGCTTTGGTGTCCTTGCAGGCCCCCGCGGTGGTCTCCGCGCCCTGCGAAGCCGAGCGAGAAGGCACGTAACGTGCCAAGCGTAGTCTGGAGCGGCGGAATTTCTATCGGAGTCTCTGCGTCCGGGTGATGTTGTCGCGATACGCTGTGTTTCACCGGCGCGAGACCATCTGAGGGACGTGGTCAGAGGTAGACAATGCCTGAAAGTACTCAAGAAAAACTCAAACGCGTTCGAACACCTCGCGTGCACATCACCTATGAAGTCGAGACGGACGGCGCAAAGATCATCAAGGAGCTGCCGTTCGTCATGGGGGTGATTGGAAATTTCTCCGGATCACATCCGACCCAAGCACTCCAACCGTTGGAAGAACGGAAATTCGTCGAGATCAATCGTGACAATTTCGACAAGGTGATGAAACGGATGGGCCCCGGGTTGGAGACGCGGGTCGAAAATACGATTGAGGGGAACGGGACAACGATCCCGGTGCAGCTCGCGTTCAATTCCTTGAGCGATTTCGAACCAGCCGCCGTCATCCAGCAAGTGGAACCTCTCAAGAGGTTGTTGGAGACACGCAACCATTTGCGCGACCTGATCTCCAAGGTCGACCGCAGCGCGGAGCTGGAAGGCATTCTGGAGAAGGTGCTGAAGAATACCGACGACCTCCAGAAGCTGTCGGCAGAGCTCGGCGTCAAGACGGATCAGGGCGCTGATGCTGGCGGCACATCCGACAGTGAACGCCCTGCCGACGATCGTCCCAAGTCCTAAACGGAGAATCAGCACATGGCCCCAGGTGAACGACAGAAGGAAGCGGGGGCGCCAGCCACCGAATTCCGGCCCAGCCTCTTGGAGGCGGCCATAGGCGCCACGAAGCAGACGGAACCTGATCGGACACGTGAACTGCTCACGGCGCTGACCGAGGCAGCGCTCAAGGGCACCGTACGGTTCGACAGAAATGTCATGAAGACCGTCACGGCCGCGGTCCAGGCCATGGACGCCGTAATATCCAAGCAGCTCGCGGCGATCATGCACGACGAAGCGTTCCAGAAGCTCGAGGGGTCCTGGCGCGGTCTGCATCACCTGGTCAGCAAGACCGAAACAGGCGAATCGATGAAGCTGCGGGTGCTGAACTGTTCGAAACGAGAGTTGTTCAAGGACTTCGACAAAGCGACCGAGTTCGATCAAAGCGCGCTGTTCAAGATGATTTATGAGAGCGAGTTCGGATCGCCCGGCGGAGCTCCCTATGGCGCCATTGTTGGCGACTATGAATTCGAGAACCACCCGGACGATTTGGCGTTGCTGGAAAACGTGGCCGGTGTGGCGGCAGCGGCGTTTTGCCCGTTCTTGTCCGCGGCATCGCCCCGCCTCCTCGGCATGGGTAGCTGGCAGGAATTATCACGGCCTCGCGATTTGAAGACCATCGTCGATTCTGTCGAGTACGCGAAGTGGATGTCCTTCCGGGACAGTGACGATTCCCGGTTCGTCGTGCTGACGATGCCGCGCACGCTTGCACGCCTGCCGTACGGCAAGAACACCAAACCGATCGATCAATTCGACTTTGAAGAGGTCGCGCTGGGCCCCAAGGGAGAGTCCATCACCGTTCCACACGACCAGTACTGCTGGATGAACACGGCCTACGTTCTGGGAGCCAAGCTGACGGCGGCTTTCGCCAAGACGTCATTTTGCACTGCCATCCGTGGCTACGAGAATGGCGGACTGGTCGAAGGATTACCGGCGCACATCTTCTCGACCGATGAAGGCGACGTCGATTTGAAGTGTCCCACAGAAATTGCTATTACCGACCGCCGCTCGAAGGAGCTCAGCGATATGGGCTTCCTCTCGCTCGATCATTACAAGGGGAAGGATTACGCCGTCTTCTTTGGCGGTCAGACCACGCAGCGCGCCAAGAAGTACGATCGGACAGACGCCACCGAGAACGCGCAGATCTGCGCGCGGCTGCCCTATGTGATGGCGGCGTCCCGCTTCTCTCACTATTTGAAGGTCATGGGCCGCGATTGGATTGGCAGTTTCAAAGAAGCCGAGGACCTCGGCCGGGAGCTCGATCGCTGGATTCACAACTACGTGTCGGCGGACCCGAATCCCAGTGAGGACACCCGGGCTCGCCTTCCGTTGCGTGAGGCCAGGGTCGAAGTGAGACCGGTTCCGGGCAAAGCCGGGGCATACGATGCCGTCGTCTGGATGCGCCCCTGGCTGCAACTCGAGGAGTTGACCGCCTCGATGCGAATGGTCGCCAGAATTCCTCAGAAGCGCGGTTAGAGCTCGCGGGCTGATGACCTGCAGCAGTGAGGAAAGGTGGCAGGATGTCCGTGACCGACTCGGTTCGTCTGGGTGCGACCGGTGAACGCATCGATGAAGCGGCCGGTCGCAACCGCACGACATCAGAGTTGTTCGATCAGTTCTTGTCGGAACGCTCCTCCGACACGGCGTGCTGCGAGAGTGGCTCGAAGGAGCGGCGCTCGGGCAAGACGCTCCAGGTCTGGTCACCGCGCTCAATCGTCAGGTGGCATTGATCGACCGACTCATCAACGATCAGGTCAACGCCATCCTGCACCACCCCGCCTTTCAGCGTCTCGAAGCGAGTTGGCGAGGACTCGCGTTTCTGACCCGACGTGAAAAAGGTGACGGTGCTCCGTCAATCAAGATCAAAGTCATGGACGTGAGTTGGTCGGAGCTCGGCCGGGATCTCGACAGTGCCATCGACTTCGACCAGAGCGATCTCTTTCGCAAGATTTACGAGAGCGAGTTCGGCTCGCCAGGCGGCGAGCCGTTCGGTGCGCTGATCGGCGATTACGAGATTCATTTGCGGCCCGGGCCAGGGGCTCTCTACGACGATCTGGACGTTCTGAAATCGATTGCGGGCGTTGCGGCCGCGGCGTTTTGTCCGTTTCTCACCAATGCCAGTCCGGAGATGTTCGGTCTGGGCGATTTCGTCGGGATTGCAGCAGACGCTGGATCACGCGCACCACATGAAGGATTACGAAAAATGGCAGACGCTGCGCGACCACGAAGACGCACGTTTCGTGGGTCTTGCCCTGCCGCGCGTGCTCATGCGGCTGCCGTACAGAGCCGACACGGCGCGCGTCGACGGATTCTCCTTCACCGAGGATGTCGGGCGGACCGGATCACAGCAGGTTCCTCTGGGGTGGTGCGGTATTCGCCCTCGGCTCGGTGATCCTGCGGGCTTTCGAGAACGCCCGGTGGCCGGCGAACATTCGTGGCGTGCAACGGGGAGTAGACGCGGGTGGTTTGGTGCGCGGGTTGCCAGCCGACGAGGCCGGCACGGATAGTCCCGGCGTGGCGCACAAGTACATCACAGATGTGGTGATCACGGATCACCTCGAGAAGCAGCTCGGGGATCTTGGTTTTATCCCGCTGTGCCACTGCTACGATGCGCCGTATGCGGCGTTCTATTCGGTTCCATCCATCCAGAAACCACGAGCGATGGATCGATCGGCCGCGGAGGTGAATGCAAAGATATCCTCGCTGATCCCCTACATGTTGTGCGTGTCACGTTTTGCTCATTACATCAAGGTGATGGCCCGCGATCGTGTCGGAGCGCTTAGCCCCGACCAGTTGGAAACGGTTCTCCAGGACTGGTTGATGCGGTACGTGGTCAATGACGACAACGCGTCGCCTGAGACGAAAGCCCGAAACCCACTTCGGGAGGCGAGAGTGCAGATCCTGCCTAAGCCCGGTGCCGCCGGGTCGTATCGCTGTGTCATTCACCTGGTTCCGCACTACGAGCTGGATGACATGGCCGTAAAGGTGCGGCTCACAACCGAAATCACTTCACCACGCGCGAGGTGAGTTTCTGACACCCGCTACAATGCGTGACTCCACGTGCGGAACGCAGTGACCGCCTACGAGCTTTACCGGCAAGCCAAACTCGACGAGGCCATCGAGGCCGCGCTTCATCGAGTGAAGACGGCGCCGACCGACGTCGACGGTCGGCTTCTGCTCTGCGATCTGCTCTGTTTCGACAATCAGCTCGAGCGAGCCGACCGCCAACTGGACGTGGTGGTTCAGCAGGATGCCACAATGGCCGGCGGCATCGGCGTCTATCGCCAGCTCGTTCGCGCGGAGCTCGCCAGGAGGGACGTGTTCCAATCAGGCCGCTCCCCCGAGTTCATGAACGAGATCACCGACACCCTCGCGCTGCATCTACGGGCGTCGATTGCCCTCCGCGAAGGGAACGTGACTGAGGCGGGTGACCTTTTGCGGGAGGCGGAGCAGCTTCGTCCGTCCGTTCAGGGTGAATGTGATGGCGAGTCGTTCGGGGACCTGCGTGACCTGAATGATCTGACGGCTCCGTTTCTGGAAGTGTTGACGACGACCGGAAAGTACTACTGGATCGGCTGGGAGCGGATTGAAAAGCTGGAGTTCCGGCCTCCCAAGTACCTCCGGGATCTGCTGTGGCGCCAAACGGATATGGTCATCCGCGAGGGACCGGATGCGCTCGTCTACGTGCCGGTTCTGTATCCTGGATCGCACCGCAGCCAGGATCCGGAGCTGCGCCTCGGCCGAAGGACAGACTGGATTGAGACCCCCGGAGGACCGACAACGGGTGTCGGCCAGCGGACGCTTCTCGTCGGCGACGGGGACAAATCGATCCTGTCGATTGGCAGGATCTCGTTTTCGCCCGACGGTGTTCGTTCGACATCTGTCGAATGACGCGCGGCACATCCACAAACTGACACAGAGATGGGAAGTAGCGACACCAACCAGCGACTGGTCAGTTCCGTCATCGACCGGCTGCTCGAAGATTCCACGCAGAATAGCGGGGCATTGCCGCCGGTGGAGGGCGACGATCTTCGTCAATTGACGCTGGAGGTCGGCCGTGACTTGGAAAATTTGTTGAACACGCGTCGGCGCTGCAAGGCGTGTCCTCCGGAGCTCCAGGAGGTCAACAAATCGCTGATCGAGTACGGAATACCCGACTTCACCGGCCTGAACATGAGTGTCCCGGCCGAGCGAGAGCAGACGCGACTGGCGATCGAACGCGCGATCCGGCAGTTCGAGCCGCGTCTGACGAACGTCGTGGTCACGGTGCAGTCGAACGTGGACAAGTCAGATCGCCGGTTGCGCCTGCGTATCACGGGCGTGCTGCGGACCGAGCCGCTGCCGGAGCGCGTCGTGTTCGATTCGGAGTTGGAGCCGTCCACCGCCGCCATCGGGATCAGCGCCGTCCCATGAGCGACGAACTCCTGGCCTATTACGAACAGGAGCTGGCGTACTTCCGTCAGGTCGCGCCCGAGTTCGCGCGGAGGCATCCGAGGATTGCCGGCCGGCTGCGAATGTCCGAGGCGGAGATCGACGATCCCCACGTCGAACGGCTGATTCAGGCGGTAGCGTTTCTCAACGCGCGGACCCGCCGCAAGATCGACGACGACTTCTCGGAGATTTCGCAGGCGCTGCTGCAGGTGCTCTATCCGCACTATCTGGCGCCATTTCCGTCGGCGACGATCGTTCGGTTCGCACTGCCTCAGGATCAGGCAGAGCTGGTCCAGGGGTTCTCGATCCCGCGCGGCTCGAGCCTGGAGACGGACCCGATCGACGGCGAGCCCTATCGCTTTCGCACCTGTTACCCGGTAACCGTGTGGCCGATCGAGCTGACGAAGGCCGGCGTGCACAGGTCGTCCATCCCGCTGCCGGCGACACCCTGGAAGGAAAACGTTCGCGCGCGCATCCGGCTCGAGCTTGCACCCTACGGGCAGGAAGGTCCCCATCGGAGCATTTGGCGTTCGAACAGTTGCGCTTCTTCCTCAATGCGCCGCCGCAGCTCGCTTACCAGTTGTATGAGGCGATCTTCAACAACTCCGTGGGATTGGTTGTGTCGGACGACGCCGGCGAGCGCGCCCCATTGATCCTCGATCGCAGCTGCATACGCCCCGTCGGTTTCGAGCGCGACGAAGCGCTGGTGGACCCGCCGGCGAGGTCCCTTCCCGCTTACGAATTGCTGACCGAGTACTTCGTATTTCCCCAGAAATTCTTGTTCTTCGATGTATTCGGGTTGGGTCGGGAGGCGCTCCGTTCATTTGAGAGCTGCCGGGCGATTTCTCTCGATATCTGTCTCGATCGGCACGTGGAGTCGTTGGAGCGGTATGTGACAGCGCAGACGTTCCAACTCGGGTGCTGCCCGATCATCAACTTGTTTCGTCAGCGCGCGGAGTCGAGCCGGCTGACGCAGCATCAGACGGAGTACCGCGTGGTTCCTGACGCGCGGCGGCCGCGCGCGTACGAGGTTCACTCGATAGACGAGGTGACGGCGGTGTCGCCGGCCAACGAGACAGGTACAGTTCTCCCCCTTCTATTCGTTGACACATCATCGCGCGGGGGATGGGCAGAGCGCTCGGTTCTGGCACGCGTCGCGGCGGCCTGAAGGGACTGGCTCCGACCGGAGCGAGGTGTTTGTGTCGCTGGTCGACCCGCACTTCTCTCCCAGCGTCGCCAGCGACTGGACGCTCGATGTGATGACGACGTGTCTCAATCCTCGGCAGCTGCCCTTCGGTGGCGGGCAACCGAAGTTCCAGCTCGAAAGTGGCGGGCCGCTGGAGGCGATTGCCTGTCTGACGCCGCCGACGAAGGCCTGTCGGCCGCCCCGCCAGTCGGCGGCATTGTGGCGGCTGATTTCCCACCTGACTCTCAACCACTTGTCGTTGGTGAGTCCAGACGCGAGTCCTGATCCGCTTCGCGAGATTCTGAAGCTGTATGACATGGCGGATTCGAAAGAAACGCAGAATGTGATTGCCGGACTGTTGTCGGTACAGGCACGGCGTACGGTCGGTAGGCCCGGGGGGTCGGTGTCTGCCGGAGTGTGCCGCGGCCTTGAAATCACGCTGCGCTTTGACGAGGACAGGTTCACGGGCAGCGGCCTGTATCTGTTCGGCGCAATTCTGGAACGGTTTCTCGGCATCTACAGCTCGATGAATTCATTCACGCGGACGGTGATTACGACGAACCGGCGCGAGGACAGGCTATGCGAGTGGCCGGCGCGCGCCGGAGAGATGGTGTTCCTGTGATCGATCGTGGGTTGCGAGAATCCTCGGCGTTGGCACGGACCATCTTGAACGCCGACGCGGCGTCCCCGCTGGGGGAGCTGGCGAGACAACCCTTTCGATTCGACTTCTTTCAGGCGGTACGCTTGATTGCGCTTGCCGCGGCAGAGCCCCAGACGGCATCGGATGGGGGTCCAGCGCCGGCGTCCGCAGCCCAATTGCCCTACGAAGAGCACGTTCGTTTTCGGGCGCACGTCGGCCACGCGTTTCCGGCGAGCACGGTTTTCTCGTTTGCGGACGCCCCGGACCACGGGCACGGAGGCTGATGAAGCTCCTGTTCCGGAGATGACCGTCACCTTTCTGAGTCTCGCCGGCACCAGTGGCGTCCTGCCCTGGCACTACACGCAGTTACTGATCGACCGGATGCGGGAGAAGGATTTCGGCCTTCGAGACTTCCTGGACCTGTTCAATCATCGATTGCTCGCACAGTTCTACAGAGCCTGGGAAAAGTGCCATTTCTATGTTGGCTACGAATCGTCCCGGCGCGGCCGTGCGACGGAACCGGACCGCTTCACCCAGATGCTGTTCAGCCTCGTGGGCATGGGGACGTCAGGATTGCGGGGCCGGCAAACGATTTCCGACGAAGTCCTCTTGTATTATGCAGGCCACTTCTCGCATCGCCCGCGGTCGGCGGTGGCGTTGGAGCAAATCGTCGCTGACATGTTCCATGTTCCGACGGAGATAAGGCAGTTTCAGGGTCAATGGATGTACCTACGCCGCGAGGACCAGACCCAACTCCGAGCAGGCGGCAGCAATCAACTCGGGGTCTCGGCTATTGCCGGTCCACGGATTTGGGGCATCGAGAACAAAATTCGCGTCCGACTCAGGGTTTTTCGGTACGACAACTTTCAGAAGTTCATGCCCACCGGTTCGGCGTACGTCTCCCTCGGGCACATCGTGCGCTCTTTTGTCGGACCCTCGTTCGATTTCGACCTTCAGATCGTTCTATCCAAGGAGGCGGTTCCGCGGTGTCAATTGACAGCGAGTGGAGGCGTGCAGCTGGGATGGAACACATGGCTGTTCAGTGGTGCGGCGAGCCGTGATGTTGACGATGCGGTATTCGCGTGTGAAGGGATGCCCTGTCACTGAACGTGTGACTTGGCACCGGCAGCTCTGACCGAATGAGCGTAGCAGAACGATGGCCCACGTTGATCTAAAGCAATTGGTCAATAGACTCAACAGCTTCGCCAGGGACGCGCTGGAGGGGGCTGTCGGCCTTTGCGTGTCTCGAACGAACTACAACGTCGAGATCGAGCACTGGTTGCTGAAGCTGCTCGAGCGGCCGAATACCGACTTCGTCGTCCTGCTGAATCAGTTCGGCGTAGACCACTCTCGGCTCATGCGCGACTTGACGCGCGCCATCGACGGCTTCCGCACCGGCAACTCCCGGGAGCCGGCGCTGAGCCCGGACCTGGTTCAACTGGTTCGCGAGGCCTGGCTGATTGGCTCCATCAACTACGCATCGTCGAGTGCACGGACCGGCCATGTTTTGTGCGCACTGCTGAGCGACGAGTCGCTCGCGCGGATCGCGTCTACCGCATCGCGTGAGTTCGCCAAGGTGTTGCCCGATGCCCTGCGAAATCAGCTGCCGCAGGTTATGCCGAGGACAGACGAGGCGGCCAGCGCGGCGGCCGACGTGGATGCGCCGGCCGCGGCGACCGCGACAGGACCCACCTCCACGCCGGCGCTCGATCAGTTCACCATCGATCTGACCGAGCGTGCACGGCAGGGTCACATCGATCCCGTGCGTCGGTCGAGATACCGAGTTGCGCCAGATTGTCGACATCCTGCTGCGTCGCCGGCAGAACAATCCCATCCTGACCGGTGAGGCCGGTGTCGGGAAGACCGCCGTGGTCGAAGGATTCGCGCTGCGAGTCGCCGCCGGCGGCGTCCCGCCGTCATTGCAGAACGTCTCGGTTCGGACCCTCGATCTGGGCCTGCTTACAGGCCGGTGCAGGTATCAAAGGCGAGTTCGAGAACCGTTTGAAGTCGGTGATCAAGGAGGTTACCGCGTCGCCTCGGCCCGTCATCCTCTTCATCGACGAGGCGCACACCTTGATCGGCGCCGGCGGCGGCTCGGGGCAGGGAGATGCGGCCAATCTGCTCAAACCTGCGCTCGCGCGCGGTGAACTGCGAACGATCGCCGCAACCACCTGGGCCGAGTACAAGAAATACTTTGAAAAAGACGCGGCGCTGGCTCGCCGGTTTCAGGTGGTGAAGGTTGACGAGCCAGATGAACCGCGGGCGATCGACATGATGCGCGGGCTCGTGGAAACGTTGGAACAGCACCACAAGGTGCGCATCCTGAACGAGGCAATTGTCGATGCCGTCAGGCTGTCCAGTCGCTATATCTCGGGCCGGCAGCTGCCGGACAAGGCGCTGAGTCTGCTCGACACCACGTGCGCTCGGATCGGTTTGAGTCGTACCACCACACCACCAGCGATCGAGGACGGTCGCAGGCAGATCGAACAGATCGACCTGAGGGCGGGGATTCTTCGCCGTGAATCGGAACTGGGCGCGGACCACGGGACACAGCTCGACGCGCTTGCGGCCGAGAAGGCTCGGATCGCGGAGGACCTGGCCCAAAAGGAGACGCGGTGGGCGCGGGAACGAGAGCTGGTCGACGCGATCATCGAGGTCAGGACCAGGATTGCGGGTGGTTCCGGCGCACTCACGCCGGATGGCAATGGTTCTGTGTTGGCCGAGCTGAAAGGCCGTGAAGACGAATTGCGATCCGTGCAGGGTGAGTCGCCACTTGTTCATGCGGACGTCAACTCACAGGCGGTCAGCGAAACCGTCGGTGCCTGGACCGGCATCCCGGTCGGCCGGATGATGGCCGACCAGGTCAGCACCGTGCTGAACCTGAAGTCGTTGATGGAACGGCAGATCGTCGGTCAATCGCATGCCCTCGACCGGATTGCCCAGTCCATCCGTACATCACGCGCGAACCTCACGGACCCGCGAACACCGGTCGGTGTCTTCCTGCTGGCCGGAACCAGCGGTGTCGGCAAGACGGAGACCGCGATCGTGCTGGCGGAGTTGCTCTACGGCGGTCAGCAGAACATGACCGTGATCAACATGTCCGAGTTCAAGGAGGAGCACAAGGTCTCGCTCTTGATGGGGTCTCCGCCCGGGTATGTCGGCTACGGCGAGGGGGGCGTCCTTACCGAAGCGGTGAGACGGAAGCCTTACTCGGTCGTGCTGCTCGACGAAATGGAAAAGTGCCACGCGGGCGTGCAGGACATCTTCTATCAGGTGTTCGACAAGGGCACCCTGAAAGACGGCGAGGGGCGTGACATCGACTTCAAGAATACGGTCATCCTGATGACCACCAATGCCGGCACGGATCTGATCAAGAAGTCTGTGCCAGGATCCGGACACCGCCCCCGATCCCGACGCGTTTGTCACGGCGGTGTTTCCCGAGCTGTTGAAGACCTTCAAGCCGGCGTTCCTGGGGCGGGTCACGATCGTGCCCTACTATCCGCTGTCGGACGAGGTGATGCGGAAAATCATCGTTCTCAAGCTTGGCAAGGTGGGGCGTCGAATCGAGGAACACTACAAAGCCACGTTCTCATATGCGCCAGAGTTGGTCGACACCATTGCGCGGCGGTGCACCGAAGTCGACACCGGGGCCCGCAACGTCGACCACATCCTGACGAGGACCCTCCTTCCGGAGATGTCCACAGAGTTTCTGGCACGCATAGCTGAAGGAAAGACGATCCGGGAAGTCCGGATCACGGTCGCCGACGATGAGACGTTTCGTTATGACGTCGCGTGAACCGACGCGACAGACCGCTGGAAACAGCGACAAGGACCCTCGGGGGGGAACAAGCGGCAAGACGGACGACGTCGGTCGGCGTTGGACGTACTCACAGCAGTATCGAATTGGAGGATGACATGGCTTGGTACGCAAAATTCGACGGCATTGACGGCAGCGCGCAACACAAGGATCACAAGGCGTGGTGCAACGTCGCTAGTGTGAACATGAGAGGGAACAAGGCTGGCGGGGGAGGAACCGGCGTCGGGCGCGTTGGCGGCAAGATGCACCTCGAAGACATCTCGATGGGAATCATGACCGACAAAGCGCTGCCGAAACTGCTTGAAGCGGCAGTCAAGGGCCAGGTGTTCAAGAAGGTCGAGATTCACGGCACGGCCACCTACGGCAACGCCGGCGAGCAGGTCTATCTCGCGGTGGAATTGGAGAACGTGCAGATCACGAGCTACCAACTCGGCGTCCTCGACAACGACGCGGCGACAGACGATCTGAGCCTGTCGCTGAATTTCGAGAAATACAAGACGACGTTCACGGCGTACAGCAAAGAGGGCAAGTCCGAGGGCAAGGTCGAACACGAGTGGAAGGTGGAAGAAGGCGAATAGTGAGCTCAGTCACGTGAGGTCGGCTTGTAAGCGTTCGAGCGAGGGATCATCCGGATGCTCTCTCGCTCGCGGAGTGGTGCGAATGATCGGGCTTTCGCGAGATCGAGCCGAAGTCGGTGTTTCGGGTCGCCGTCTCTTGCCGCCAGTTGGTCACGACGCGTCGAACCGGCGGGCGGAGTGCGGACGTGTGGCCCGTGACGAATGTGGTAGACGCGGCGAGGGGTGCAAGCGGTCTGGAGCGCAGATGTGATGGCCTTGAACCAGTCAGGTCGCTTGATCCGCATGACCAAGGGTCCACTGGGTCCCGACGAGGTCGTCGTGACCAGCTTTTCAGGGCGCGAGGCGATCTCGCGTCCTTTCAGTTTCGACATCGAATTCATCTCCACGCGACTGGATCTCAAGCCACGCGACATCATCGGCGCTGACGTTGCCATCGAGCTCGACCGCCGCGACCGCAATGCACAGCCGCTCACGCCTCGCTATTTCCACGGGTACGTCAGTCGGTTTGCCGCCGGCGACGTGGTGCTCAAGGACTCCGGTCTGCACAAGTACCGGCACTACCGTGCGGAGATCGTGCCCTGGCTGTGGTTTCTGACACAGACGGCTCGCTGCTATTTGTTCTTCCCGGAAAAGGAGGAGAAATCGATATTCGACGTGATCGAGGCCGTGGTCAACCGAGCCAAGTCGGACCTGCACGTCGATCCAGTCAGCGATCTCCGGGGAATTGGGGACCTGAGAAACCGAAAGGTCAAACACTGCGTGCAGTATCGCGAGACGGACTTCAATTTCGTGTCGCGAACGATGGAGAAGTACGGCGTGTTCTACTACTTCCGGTTCGAGGACGGGAAGCACACGCTGGTGCTCGACATGAAAAAGAACTACCCGGTCTGTGAGGAGGCGGAGGTCAACTATCCACGCGTCAGCGGAGGCCAGCCTGCCGGGGACCACATCACCGAGTGGCAGCACGACTACGAGTTCGTGTCCGGCAAGTGGTCGCACACCGATTACAACTTCGAAAAGCCCTCAACGGCGCTCGGCGCGAGTGCGCCCAGGCTGCCTTCCGTGGATGTGCCGCAGAGTGACAAGTACGAGATCTACGATTACCCCGGTGGCTACTGCTGTAAAACCCGAGGGTGAGACCGATGCCCGCGTACGCCAGGAAGAGCGAGAGGTGCCGCACAACTCCGTGAATGGGAGCAGCACGTGCCGCACTTTCACCGCCGGGACACAAGTTCAAGCTCATGGCGCCATCCCGATGAAGATGTGGCGTCTGAACAAGGCAAGTCGTACGTGTTCACGTCGGTCCAGCATGCGGCCAGCCAGTCGAGTGACGACACCGGCGACCTCGGCACCGCCAGCTATGGCAATCGATTCACCTGCATCATGGATTCGGTACAGTTTCGACCGGACCGGCGCACGCCACGGCCGGTGATCGCGGGAGTGCAGACTGCGGTGGTCGTCGGCCCGCCCGGCAGCGAGATTCATGAGGGCAAGTACGGACAGGTGAAGGTGCAGTTCCACTGGGATCGGGAGGGCAAGAAAGACGGCAAGAGCTCGTGCTGGGTGCGCGTCTCCTCTCCGTGGGCGGGCAAGGGCTGGGGCTCGGTGGCCACCCCGCGGATCGGCCAGGAGGTCGTGGTCGAGTTCCTCGAGGGCGATCCCGACCAGCCGCTCATCGTGGGGAACGTGTACAACGAGGACAACAAGCCGCCGCATACCGGTGTGGTCAGCGGGCTCAAGTCGAACACGCACAAGGGCAGCGGCTACAACCAGATGACGATGGACGACACGACCGGGAAGGAGAAGATCACGATTCACGGCCAGTACGACATGGGCACCACGGTGGAGCACGATCAGACGAACACCGTCAACAACGACTTCACCGAGACCATCAAGAAGAACGCGACCATCAGCATCACGGAAGGGAAGTTGAGCCACGACGTGGTGGCGGGCACGGCGACGTACCACGTGAAGGCCGCCGTCAAGGAAGACTACGACGACACGCAGACGACGACGATCAAGAATGCGCTGGTAATCGCATCGACGGCCGGCCCGATTACGGTGTCGTCCGACACGCAGAAAATCGAGATCTTCGCCGCCACCGAGATCCGGCTGGAGGTCGGGGCCAGCACGCTGCTGATGAAGTCCGACGGGAGCATCGAGCTCTCCGGGCTGTCGATTGGCATCGATGGTGCGAAGAAGGTCGCCATTCACGGTGGGCAGGTGTCGTCCGAGGCGGACACGAGCCACGACACTAAGGGCAATATCGTGCTCTCCGAGGGCGCCGCCACCAACACCGTCAAAGGCGGCATGGTCATGCTCAACCCGTAGCGGAACGCGACAATGGCTGTCCCTGTCCCTGTCGTACACGCGCCCGCCGAGGAAACGGTGATCCTGCCGAGCAAGGACGAGAACGGTTCGCCCATCTTCGCGCTGCTCGTCAAGCGGACTTTCGACATTCTCTCGGGCCAGATGGCGACGCGCGCCGAGCGAACGTATCCACTCATCAAGGTCGATCGCTACTATGACGGCGGTGATGCTGAGACCTCGACGGTGCGCGAGGAGACGGACCTGATTCCGTACAAGATCGCCACGGACGTCGTCGTGATCGGCCGTGCGCATGCGCCGCGCGGCGAGCCGGTTGCGCAGATGATCGTCGGCGTTAAGGTCGGCGATTCGAGGAAGGTCATTGACGTCTTTGGGGACCGCCGCTGCATCTATCGGCCGGGGCTTGCTCCTGTTGTCACAGACCCCGAGCCGTTCACGGAGATGGAAATCCGGTACGACCGCGCCTACGGGGGCCAGGACGCGTGCAGCAATCCCGCACTGCCGTTTTATTACCCGCGCAATCAACGCGGGACCGGCGTCGCCGTCACGAACATTCGCGCAGTCGTGGACGGGCTTCCGCTTCCGAATTTCGAGGACCCGGCCGATCTGCTGACGCCAGAGCGCATCGTGTTCGGCGAGACCGAGCAGTGGGTGCACCAGCCGTTGCCCCAGGGTCTCGGGTGGTTTCAGCGGACCTGGTATCCGCGGTGCTCGTTCGTTGGATCGGTTCCGGGCTCGATGGACCCGGACACCGTGCTGCCTGAGGAGCGGCTCGGACTGGTGCCGAAGGGCCAGCTCGCGCTTGCGCGGCAGTTCCGGCTGCCAAGCTTCGACGTCCGGTTCAATTCGGGCGCGTCTCCCGGGCTCGTCGTGCCGTTTCTCAGAGGCGGGGAGGTGGTGCAGCTGGTCGGCCTCGCGCCGTCGGGCGAGCTGCGCTTCGAGCTGCCGGCGGAAGCACCGCGGATGTCGCTCGACATCGGTCTCGGTGTCCAGGATCTGCCAGTGGTCCTCCACACCGTGTGCATCCGGATGGAGGACATGCAGGTGGATCTGGTGTGGCGCGGGGCCCATGCGTATCCTGGCGTCGACTGGCTGCCCGAGATGAAGCGCATGATTGCGGAGGTCCACTAGGATGGCCACCGTGTTGTCGCCGGCTGTTCCTGAGTCGACGCCCTCACCGGGCAGGGCCGGCAAATCCATTGTGCTCCCCGGGCAGACTCCGGAGGGCGAGCACATACTTGGCGTGCTCCTCAAACGCTCGTACGCGATTGTTCCAGCCGCTCCGTGCGTTCGCGCGGCCACGGATCAGAAGCTGCACGCGGGCGACGTTCATTACGGCGATCCGATGAACACCACGGTGAAGTTCGAGAGCGACTTCGTTCCGTTCAAGCTTGCGACCGACGTGGTGCTGAACGGCCGGGCGTATGCGCCCGGCGGGCAGGCCGTCGACTCATTCACCGCGGCCATGATCGTTGGCTCGCATCGAAAGGACGTCCTGGTCATCGGCGATCGGGTCGCTCGCTACAACGACGGGGGCACGCCGATCTTCACCGAGCCGTCGCCATTCACCACGATGGAGTTGCGGTACGAGCGCGCCTACGGAGGGGTCGACATCTATTCGGATCCGAAGGTGCAGTGCGTCTACGGTCGTAATCATCTCGGCCGCGGCTTCGCGGTCGCCAACGTACGGCGTGCGGTCGACAATCTTCCGTTGCCGAACCTGGAGGACCCGGCCGACCGGTTGACACCGGAGCGGCTGACGATCGGGCACTTCATCCATTGGGAGCAGCAGCCGATGCCTCAGGGCTTCGGGTGGTTCTCGAAGTATTGGCGTCCACGAGCGTTGATGGCCGGCGTCATGCCCGCCGATCGCGCGACCGAGCGCGAGCTCCGGGCGGCGCACACACAACTCGTCCCGGCGGACATGCGCCCGATGTACGATCAGACGGCGTTACCCGACATGGATTTCCGTTTCTTCAACGGCGCGTCGCCGGGCCTGGTGGTTGACTACCTGTCGGGAAACGAGCCGGTGCACACGCTGAATCTGGTTCCGGAAGGGCGTCTCAGCTTCGCCCTGCCTGGCGAGCGGCCGCGCATCGCGCTCGACATCGGATCGGGCCCGCAGGAACCGGAAACCGTGCTACACACCGTGATGATCCGGATGGAGGAGCGCGAAGTGGATCTCGTCTGGCGCGCCGCGGTGCCGTATCCCGGTCCCGATTGGCTGCCGCAGATGCGCAAGATGGAGGTGCTCGTCGAATGACTCCGGTCAGACCCGCCACCCAACCGACCAAGACGATGAACTTCATGGCAGTTGCAGGTGTGGTGATCCTTGTCAGCGTGGCGCTGTACTACGCGTTCGTGAGCGTGGATGCCATGGGACTGGGAACGCAAACTGGGGTGGCGCGGGTGACGGGGAAGGAGTATCGTCCGGTTGCCCAGACCTACACGCGTGAGATCATCGGCGGCCAAATGCGCACGGTGCCGCACGTCACACCCGAAATGTTTGTACTGCAGCTCGACTTCATGGGAGAGCGGACGACGGGCCTCACCGATCGTGACCTCTACCAAGGCATCAAGATTGGAGATCAGGTTCACGTGACGTACCAGCGGCGCAGGCTCACGCATTCCTTGCAGGTGGTGACCGTCCGCCGTTAAGCAGCCGGGAGAACCGACGATGCCACTCTGGCCCGCGCTGAAGCTGATGGACACCGTCGTTGGTGTCGACGTGCACGCCGTCACGCCGATCCCGGGCATTCCCGTCCACCCGTACTTCGGACCGATCTACCTGTGGCATGCGCCGGCGTTCCCGATGGCGAACGTCTTCATCAACGGAATGCCGGCCTGCTCGGTGGGTGCGATGGGGTACTTCGCGCACATACCGCAGGGGGTGCCCGTCCTTCCGCCGAATTGTCCGTCGTACTGGACGCGGTATCTCACCAACATCCCGATGGCGCTGGGGCTGATGGCGCTGACGATACTCGCGAACATCGCGATTGCGGGGATCGCGGCGATGATCCCGAAGCCGCCTGAGGCCGAAGGGTTTCTCAAGGACGTCACCGGAATCGACACGTCGAGCAAGGCCGCGACGTGGGAATCGATCAAGGGCAGCTTCGCGGCATTCACGAAGTGGCAGACGTGGGTCAAGCTGCTGATGCCGCCGATTCCCTACCCCGGCGCGCAGGGCTCGGCCGCCATCGGCAGTCCGAACGTCACCGTGAACGGCGGGCCGCTGGCGTTCGTGGCGCCGCTCATGGGCACGTCCTGCAGCGACATCCCGATCGTGCCGAACGCGGTCACGCTCGGCTTCAGCAACGTGATGGTTGGCGTCAGCATCGCGGCCATGGTCCGCGGGATCGCCGTCAATGCCGCACAGGGTGCGGTTTCTGCGGGCGTCAGCAGGGGTGTCAGCCGCCTTGCCGGAGGCAGAGGCGGCGGTTGACGGTGAATGCCGCGGGTCCGGTCGGACCCGTTGATGTAGTTACTTGAACGAGACGAAATGGGGAGACGCCGGCTTCGAGCGCGTATACGCACCCGATCAATTCTGGTTTGCGAGCTTCGGCGTCATGCACTCGGCGCGCTGAGGATTGCCCGTGCAGTCACGTATGGGAGCGCCGATACAATACAGCCTTGGGCGACCTTACCAGCCACTTCGCTGGGAGAAGAATGGCCGATCCCGTCCCTGGCGCTCGCGAGTCGCGGCGCCCCAGAGCACCGTCTGGCGCGATACGAATACGGCACTGGTGACACTCTCGTCGTCGCCTACGCCGCGCTTGGCGACCCCGACCGTACCAGTACGGCGGCACATCGCGCCTCGTGCGTGAACAATTGAAAGATTGCGGAGCGTTCTCGTTCAAGTGCGATGGTACTGGCCGGTGTATTGAAACGTCGGGGTTGGATTGCTTCGCTGACAAGTTCTTCTGTTGCATGCAGCCCACTCGGTGTGCGGAGGTGACAGACAGCACTGGTGCGAACAGGTGGCTCTCTGGCTGTCGCCGGCCCAGATTTGCGAGGAACGAGGGGCCGCTACGCTCTCTTCATACGCGGTGCTGGAGCCTGTAGCGAAGAGCGCATAAACGCGTCGAATTCTCGAGATCGTTGTGCGAAGACGCGTTGCGATCCAGACACAACCGAATTGAACGTCCACTACGAGGCGGGACGGTTATGCGGGCAGGAACAGTCGCCGTCGGCCACCCGGTAGATGTTGCCAGCGGCGTCGTTACGTCCACAAACACTGACGTAGCGCTTGGTGGCAAGATCCGGCTGCAATGGCAGCGGGTCTACAGCACCGCGCTCGCAGGTAACTGCCTCGCACCGCTCGGTCCAGGCTGGACAACGCGCTACTTCACGACTCTGACGCGGCGGGGCAACGAATACCATCTGGACTCGCCTGCTGAGGGCAATGACGTTTTCTCCGACTCTGACGGTGTGCTGGGGCAGGGCGGTGTTGTCCGCAATCTTGCCACGTTCCA
Source organism: uncultured Acidobacteriota bacterium (assembly GCA_963741135.1). Taxonomy (GTDB): domain Bacteria; phylum Acidobacteriota; class Vicinamibacteria; order Vicinamibacterales; family UBA2999; genus Gp6-AA40. The sequence continues at coordinate 1,756,284 of CAVUHC010000008.1, read as the reverse complement.
GGAACTCGCCAGGCAAGGAGACGCCTTCGTCATCACGCGCTGGAATATCAAGACCGCAGACGTCGACCGGCTTGTGTTTCGCATCACGGCGCTCGGCGGTCCGTGGCACCTGACAAGGATAAGGAAGCACCGGGGGGACGGCCTCAAGATAGTCCGCGACCACGAAAATCGCATCGTCGAAGTGCGCCAGCAGCAGGAGCAGAGAACGATTTCTCTTGATTACTCACCCGCCAACCGGATCGAGAGGGTATCGTTCCTCGGTCACGACGGCACACGCCGGATCTTAGTGGAATACGAGTACCGACGATCAAGGCCGCCTCACCGCCGCACGGGACGCACTGGGCCGCGCGGATCGTTATGAATACGATGCCGCCTCGCGCATTGTCCGAGAACTGGTAAAAGACGGCGGTGTGTTCTCTTTTCCGGTATGACGACCGAGGGCGCTGTATCAAGACCTCAGGCCTGGATCAATACGACGAAAAAACGTTCAGGTACCTTGACAACGTCCGCTGGACCTGGGTCACCGACAGCCTGGGCGATGTTACGCGATATCAGTGGCTTCCGACCGGTCAGGTCATCAGAACCCTGAATGCGCTCGGCGGCCAGGAGGAAACCGACTTCGACGAGCACGGGCGCATCACAGCGACGACGGCGCCTAACGGAACGACGGTCAGGTACGAATACGATGAGCGAGGCAACAGGCCAATCGTCATCGACCAGAGCCGGGGCGCGTTGGCAATACACCTTCAACGATCGACATGAGCTGATTTCCTCCACGGATCCCGTCGGCCGTACCTGGAAATACGATCGCGACGGTTACGGCGATATCACCGTCGCGGAAGCGCCAACGGAGCAGGGTGGAATACCAGTGGGATGCCTCCGGTAATCTGCTGGAAGTCATAACGCCGCGAGGCGTCCGCAGGAGTTTCAGATACGACGACCGGGGCGTCGTTGTTCAAGTCACCAATGAGGCGGGACGCCCCACTGACTACACTTCCGATGCGTTCGGGCGCGTCACTCGTGTCGTGAGCGGCCCCCTGACATTGACGCTGGACCGCGACGTCCTGGGGCGTGTGGTGCGTGCGCGCTTCGAGGATGGCACCACGCAGACCTCACGTATGACGCCGCCGGCAACTTGAGCTCCAGGACGGACGAGAACGGACATACCTACAGATTCGTGTTTGGACACAGCAGGCGATTACTCGAGACCACGAGCCCGACAGGTCAACCGCTCGAGTACCATCTGGGGCACGGAGCCGGAGCGCCTGGACGCCATCGTCAACGAGAAGGGCGAAGAGTACCGCTTCTGGTACGACGCTTTGGGCCGTTTGATCAGCGAGCGGACCTTCGACAACCGGGAGACCAGCTTCTCGTACGACGCAGCCGATCGACTGATCGCGTACAAGAATGCCGCGCGCGAACGGTTGACGTTCGTCTTCAGACCGTGTGGGCGCATGGTGGAGCGCCACCTGCCCAACGGTGATGTCGACCGCCTGACCTATGACGCCAGCGGAACACTGTTGGCAGCCGAAACGAAGGACAGCTCCGTCCGTTTCGAACTCGATCCTCTGGGCCAGATACAGCGCGTCAGTCAGGACGATTTCGTCCTGGAGAATACGTTCGACGCGGACGGCAATCGCGTTGGCCTGGCAACCAGCCTTGGACACCGCGCCACTTTCGATCTCAATTCCAGCGCTCAGCTGGCCCGCCTGACGTTGGAAGGGGGGGAGAGTTTCACATTCGGATTTGACAGCCTGGGCCGCGAGACGTCGCGTTTGCTCCCCGGCAATATCCGGCTCGACCAGGCGCACGACCTGAGGGGACGTCTGGTCGAGCAGGTCTTGTACACCGAGCTGGCTCGCAGTGGGGCAGGTCAACTCCACACAAGGGGCCGCGAGTTGATGTCCCGAAGTTACCGGCACGCTCCTGACGGACAGCTGATCGGGATGAAAGACAGTCTGCGAGGGGACTATAGATATCAGTACCATCCCGAGCATCGGCTCGTCGAGACCCTGCTGGAAAACCGCCCGGTGGAGCAATTCCGCTACGATGCTACCGGGAACATCGTCAGCTTCGCCTCTGATGGCGTGCAAGGGCATGCACAATACGCCGTCGGGAATCGCCTAGACGAGTGGGGAGCGAGTCGCTTTTCTTACGATGCGCAGGGACGCCTGTCCAGGCGAATCGATCGTCGGCCGGACGGGGGTGAAGACGTCTGGGAATTCTCGTGGGATGCCGTGGACCAGTTGCGCACGGTCTGTCGGCCGGACGGGGACACATGGCACTACAAGTACGATTTCTTCGGGCGACGCATAGCCAAATCAGGTAGGTCCGGAGAGACGCGATATGTATGGGACGGCGACACCATCGTTCACGAAGTCGCACCGGGACGCGACGCTACGACCTGGGTTTACGAGCCACGCTCGTTCACACCGCTGGCGACGCTGGTCGGCAAAGAGGTGTTTGCGGTCGTCTGCGATCAGCTCGGCGTGCCGCGAGATCTGGTGTCGCGTCGCGGAACTATCGTCTGGTCCTCCGGGCAGTCCTCCTGGGGTCAACACACCAATGGCAAACCCGCCGGTATTACGTGTCCGATTCGATTCCCCGGCCAATGGTTTGATGAGGAAACGGGTCTACACTACAACCGTCACCGTTATTACGATCCGCGTATCGGGCGTTACATCAGTGCGGATCCAATCGGCGAACGGGGCGAACTCAACTTCTATCGCTACGCAATCAATCCACTGAACTTCATCGATCCGCTCGGTCTTAACGTTTGCGACAACAAGAAGAAGGGAGATGATTTCGAAGACGCGGTAGGAGCGCAGCTGGGCAGTCCTCCTGCCGTCGAAGTATTCAAGCAAGTTACGGTTGACGTTCCGAAGCCCGGCGGTGGCACCGTGAGAACTCGGGCGGATTTTGTCGTTCGCGACAACAGCACCAACCCACCGACGATAAGGGTGATCGAATGTAAAGCTTCGCCGACGGCCCCGTACACGCCCAATCAAACAACAGCAGGGTTCCCGCCGACAGCGCCAGCAACAACTGGAAGTATTGGCGGAACGGTGGCGGGTCAGAATGCGGCGGGCCTGCCGACCATCCCACCGGGCACCCCTGTAACTACAGTCCGCCCAGGGCAGCCGATTCCGGGATCCAGCACGCCGGCACCGACAACTTACGATCCCACGACGCGAACGTGGTCGTAGTGAGAATAATCTGGAGGAGACTCGATGTCCGTCGGTGCATTCATGGGGATTCGAGCCGCTTACACCGAGCAGGCGCAGAATTACGCACAGGCTTATCTCGAGGCGATAAGCCGTGCTCTCCGCGACGCGGCGTTACCCGTACCAGGATCCGGTGACCTCGCCGAACGTCTACGTTCAAGGTCGATTCGGGCCGTTCAGCCCTCGACAACCATAGCGCAGGTAGTTTGATGTACGTGGCACAGATTGGCGCAACGCACCATGGAGCCGTGCAGTTGCAACTGATCGCTTCGAACCCATATCGCGTCTCGTTCGTACCGATGGATTTCGACGCGCCGCTCCCGACCGATTATACAGAGGTCATCGACGGCTCACAGGTTCGGATCTGGGTGGGTTCAACTCCGGCGTTGCGGCGGGAACTGCGCGCAATGGCACCGTCGTTGAGCATCCCGCTCGACAGCGACGAATTGTCGGCGGAAGTTGCCCAACGCATCAACGACTACGAGCCCTTAAGCGAGGAGGATGACGGCAGCCTGGCTGAAGACGAGCGGCCAGCCTGGCTATTGCTGTACGAGGGAGCACGCCTTTCAGTGGAGCACGGCGTGGCGCTGTCTCTCGCCGGGTGAGCGTTTGCTGCCACCTTTTAGCGATCGCCGCCGGACGCGGCCGCATGCCCTTTTGCAGGAGCCACAGGAGCCATTTCATGAAAGCACCGAATCTCAAAACCATGCTGATGTCGGAGCTGGAGCCCTCCTTCGCGAAGCAGGGGTTCAAGCTGGAGAAGGCGATGATGTGGTACGTGAACAAGCGAAATGACATCACGCACTACTTCGGGCTCCAGTTCTACACTGCGAGAGAAGGGTTCAGCATCCAGCCGGCAATATACGTTCGCTCTGACACGTTGGATCGCATTTACGGGCAGGTCACGGGCATCAAGTCGACGGAGCAGAAGAAGCATACTGCAATCGCGTTTTCGATTTTTCGTGTGTATGGCGATGAGAAGAAGTATGAATGTCTGTTAAGGAGTGAGGAAGACATCAAGCCAGCTGCCGAAAAGCTTGCGACTAGCTTCAACGACGTCGCGTTGCCTTTTTTCGTCAAGTGCTCGTCGATCGAGGCAATAAACGCGCTCTTCGGCAACCCCGAAGACATGGCGCGCAGGTTGTACATGGGCGACTATTTCGATCGGGCCATGTATGCGACGATCGCGGCAAAGCTGGCCGGCAATCCCAACCTCCCTGCCATCGTCGCGTACTACAGGACAGGTCTGGCCACCTACGGCCAGGGCACGTACGCTGACACGTACGAAAACCTGCTCAAGGTGCTGGAAGAGGAAAGAGAGACTCGCCCACAAGTTGAGGCGCACGCCGTGCCACCGGCGGTTTCAGTACGAATCGGGCGGAAAGAGATTGCGCAGGTGCTCCAACGAACCGGCTATCGACTGCCGTCGGAGTGTGAGCGACAGGTACCAGTGCCGCCGGCACGACGACACTCTTTTACTCTAGCAACCGCCTGAGCCGTCCCTTGGCCAAGACAATGTGCCTCGCGATTTATTTCGCTCGTACCTATAGTGGCACACGAATAACGAATTGGTCGGACGGCAGACCCTCGAGTCCTGCACCGGTAGCCGTCGAAGTCGCGACGACCATGCCGATGAGGCATGCGTCGAGTGTGATGGATGAGGTAATAGGCCGAGCCGAGATGGCACTCCTTGCACCCGCAGTTCGACCGAGTGCCTTTGGCCTACGCCGGCGCTCGATGATGAACGTCTCGATCAATGGGAGCCGGCCCGGCTGGGCGATGCCCGCACTTCTTACAGCACGCTGCGGTGAGTGTGTGTCCTGGCGCCGAAAGGCCCGTTGTATCGGACGCAATGTCTCACCAACATCCGGACGCCGCCGAGTAGGGGCGCTAACGATTCTGGCGAACGCCGCGCCGACGTGCGTACACGTCGGGGCTGGCCGTCAGCGCGCCGATACGGACGCCGCCCGACATGTAACGGGCTCAGCGCCAACGTCGCCGAGGAGATGTAGGTGGTCAGCAGACAGCACCCGACCTGGAATCGCCGCTCGCGGGCCGGCGCAAACGGACGATCACCAGCAGGCACGCGACGTGACATTACGAACGATCCACTTGCGGGCTCGGACATATCGAAACCTCGTGATCGGGATAGTCGTGACGGTAGTCGGTCCGATGCTCTGGGCGCTCGGTGCCTGGTCCTGGCGGCCGCTGGTAGCCGCTCTCGTGGTGCTGCCCCTCTGCGCGACATTCGTCGCAGTGGATACGTGGCTCGTGATTGAATGGCGGCGGCAAATCCTTGGGCTGTGGGCCGAGGGCGGCGTCGATCTCGCGAAATTGGGACAGATGGTGACCGCTGTCCGCGGCCTGCCTACCCACACCGTCATGCGGATGCTGGACGCCCTTCAGACGCTCACTCGATTTCCAGGGGCTGCGGCTGCCTCCGTCGCCACGCGGAGATCGTTGGCGGCAGTCGTGCGAGGCATCGACCTGCACCAGGCGTACCAAAGCACGGCAGTTGCGGCTGCTCTCGCCACAGCGGTTCTGTCGCTCGCCGCCGGAGCGGTGGCCGCTACGTTGACGCCGATGGCTGGCGCCGTTCTAGCTCCCGTCGTCGTCGTTGCGGGTCGTGCGCTCGCAAACTGGAGACTGCGCCGGTCCATTCCTGTGGGAATGGAGGTCAGCGAGGCCGGCCTCGACCTGGAGACCTTTGCCGTCGCAGCAGACGCGTTAGACTGGCGCAGCGTCTCGAACGTAGAACGATGCAGATTGCTCGCTCGCGTCAGTCGCGAGTCCTGCAGTCGGTAATCCTCGAGGAGTCACTGCACCTCTCGCTGCGCCCAGCCTTGCAAGAGCCCGTTCCACACGAGCAGCGACGCTACTCGATGAGCACCGCGCTGCGCGCCAGGCTCGTGAGCGCCCGTTCCAGACGCTCAGTCAGGATCGCCGGCGCGGTGTCCTGCGACGTGATGCGCTCGCCGTTCTCCTCCATGACGAGGTGGCCGTCGCCGTGCTGCTCGATCAGCGCGGCCAGTATCTGACTGCGACTCCGCTCGCCGTTCGCCAGCTTCAGGACCTCGATACCCAGTGGCTCGAGCCTGTACATCTCGTGGTGCGCGTTGACGACGACGCTGCCGGTCTGCGCCTGATACGCCGCCAACGGGTGCGCGCGCGGCGTGTCTGAAGGCCGGTTCGTGCACGACAGCTGCTGCGTGTGAAGACGGATCATGCCGTGCACGACGCCCGCGAAGAGGTCCGACATCATCGCGCCGCGCGCCTCGTCCGACGGACGTCTCCGACAGGAACGGCGCGGCACGCTCGAGCGCCAGCGTGCACAGCTCGTCGACGTCGATCGCACGCGGCCACGCCTCCATCAACAGCGAAAGCGCCGCCTTCGAGGCCGGCAACGCGACCTCCGCGCGCTGCTGACCTTTCCTGAAAACCACCGGCGTCATAGGCGTGAGATCGGGCGGCGCAGGCTCCGTCACCGCCCGGCACGACAGCATCAGCCCGTGCAGCAAAGCCGGACTCAGCGCGCGCTTCGGACGCAGCCCCTTGTGGCAGAGCAGCGTCTGGCGGAACAGCCGGTTCCGCACGAAGTCCATGTACTGCTCGAGGTGCAGGATGTCGGGGCTGATCCGCTCGAGCGTCTCCGCCACCGGTCGCGGGGAACGCGACGAGAGCATGTCGCTCACGTCCGCCTCGGCCAGGTACTGCAGGCCCGCCCGCTCCGCCCGCTCGATGAACTGGTGAAAGTAGATCGGCGAGTTCGTCTGCTCGAGATGCTCGTGATAGAGATACGAGTCGGTCGCCTGGCTCAGTCGCTCGACCTCGCGAGTCAGCAGCTGGCCGTAGGGCTCCGTGTCATGCGACGGCCGACGCCAGGAACGTCGAGCAGCGCGCGCGCCTGCTCGATCTGCTCCTTCGGCTCGTCGAACCGCCCGGCGTGATACCGCATCATGTGCCGGACCATCTCGCGCATGTGCCAGCCGGGATAGGTGTTGTAGCTGATGTACGCGACGCCGTTCGGCGACAGATTCTCGTTGGCAATGCGCAGAATCTTGTCCTGAACGTGCGGCTCCACCCACGAGAACACGCCGTGACAGATGATGTAGTCGAATTCGCCCCACTCTGCGTCTGACGTCCAGGATCGACGCGTGCTTGAGGGTGACGTTGGTGATTCCCACGGCGCTGATGGTCTCGTGACCGCGTTCGATCTGCCGTCGCGACAGATCGACGCCGACGAACTCGGCGCCGGGAGATTGAACGCCATCGGGATGAGATTGCCGCCGCTGGCGCAACCGAGCTCGAGCACGCGGCAGGTCGCAATCGGCGGAGGCGCGAGCCCGAACATGCGCGCCATGGTCGCCAGGCGGTCCGGGTGGGTCTGGGCAAAGGCGAGGTTGTCGTACGGAACCTCGTCGTACGAATTCATCCCGGTCACGATCGCCTGCTGTTCAGGGGCTCTCACGGTCGGCCGAGATCCACAATTCCCCTCACAGGCGCGTCAACGTTTGGGCGGGTTCCGGCATGATAGCGCTGCTTTCAATCGCCGTCTGATCGCCGTGCTCGACGTCGGCGCGATCCTCCGGTAGCGACGATCAGACGAGCCTGACGAACACTTCCTGCGGGGCGGTTGCGTGTCCGACGACGGTCGCGGCCTCGATTCCTGCATCCTGTAACCGCCCCACGAGAGCGGCCGCGTCAGCCTGGGCGATCGCGATGAGGAGGCCGCCAGACGTCTGCGGATCGAGGGCGATTTCCCGCAGGCCGATCTTCACCTTTGGGTCGATCGACGTCTTGTCCTTCTGATACTCCTGGTTCCGCCGGCAGCCGCCGGTGACCATGCCTTGCTCCGCCAGCCGCTTGGCGCCCGGGAGCAGCGGCAGCCGGGCCGATTCGATCACGATCGTCACGCGGCTGCCCATCGCCATCTCCAGCGCGTGTCCGAGGATGCCGAATCCCGTGACATCGGAGCAGGCGTGGACGGAACATGTCCTCATGATGGCCGACGCTGTCTTGTTGAGGGCAATCATCGAGGCGACCGCCGCGTTCATGCTCTTCTTCGATGCCTTGTGCCGCTTGAGCGCCGTGCTGATAATGCCGGTGCCGAGCGGCTTGGTCAGGATGAGCGCGTCTCCTGCCCGCACGCCAACGTTACGAATGACGCGGTCCGGATGAATCACCCCTGTGACCGCCATGCCGTATTTCAACTCCGGATCGATGATGCTGTGCCCGCCCAGGACGACGGCGCCGGCTTCCCTCGCGCGTTCGGCTCCTCCACGGATGACGTCTCCGAGAACCTCGAGGTCGAGCTTCCCCTTGGGAAACCCGACGATGTTCATCGCGGTGACCGGGTCGCCGCCCATCGCATAGACGTCGCTCAGCGCATTGGCCGCCGCAATTTGGCCGAACGTATAGGGGTCGTCGACGATCGGCGTGAAGAAATCCACCGTGTTGACGATCGCCAGATCCGGACGCAGCCTGAACACCCCTGCATCGTCCGAGGTGTCGGTGCCGACAATCAGATCGGGATGGTGGAACGGCGGAATCGTCAGGAGTATCTGCGCCAGGTCACCCGCGCCGAGCTTTGCTGCGCAGCCGGCGGCGGCGACCTGCTGCGTCAGTCCAACCGACGTCACCGTCTTGCGCGTTGAGACCCTCACGATCTCACGCGGCGCACGTCGCCGATCCTCATCGTCACACCCTCACGATCGAAATATCCCAGCAGCGGGATCGTGTACTTGCGCGTGGTCTTGAAGCGATCGCGGAACATCGCCGGCGTGATGTCCACATTGCCGGAGAACTCATCATGCATTGTTCGCGCGACCTCGTCGAGAGGTTCTTTCAGGAAATAGAGATCGTTCGAGACCCGGACGACCGCGCCTGTACGCTCGACGGCCCGCAACAGGTCGCCGAGCTTTGTCCTGGTTATCCCGAGCTGTCTTTCCAGCTCGCCGAGGTCGGGCGGCGCCATCGGCGTGGCCGCCAGCAGGCGCGTGACCTGCTCGATGAGCCGCGACTCGTCCGGCCGCATTGCCACGTGATGCGCCGGAAGTCGCACCAGGCTGCCGTCGCGAGCGATGATGGCGTCGCGCGCGAGCTCGTCGATGATCGCCCGGAACAGCCTGGACGGAAGGTGCTCGGGGAGCTTGTCGCGCAGCTCCTCCATGTCGCGCCCCGCCGCAAGGCGGTTGGCATCGTGGAATGCGTTCAATTCGGCCCGCACCGAGGCGGCGAGCCGGTTCCACCGTTCGTGCGTCGTATAGAGCTGCTCGCCCTCGAGGTCGACGGTCCTGACGCCGCCCGCCCGCGCCACCTGTCCGGCAAGCTCCTCCGCGCGTATGTTCAGAAACTGGCTGAGTGCTTCGAGCGGCACAGCAAAGTCGTCGTGCTCGTCGAGGAACAGCTGGACGAGCGCTGCGAGATCGTTGCCTTCGAGCGTCTGAAGCCGCGCGTCCAAACCTGGTTCGCGGCGCCGGTGCGTCTTTGGCCATGGGTGCAGCACTCTCCCGCCAGCGAGCGTCCGCTGCGCTGTCTCGTCGCGCACGATGAAATGATCGCCGCGCCGCGTGAGGAGCGCCCGGCGAGGACCACTTGGCAGAACGCCGGTTGCTCCGGTTTTGCGAGACCTTTGGAACCAAGCACGATCACCTTGGCCATGCGTTCGGCCGTCCCCAGATGCACTCTGACGCGCTGGTGGTTCTTGATGCCGGGCGCGGCCGAGGGCCGTACCTCGAGCCGCGCGTCGAACCGATCCGACGTCAGCGACATTCGCTCATCGCACATCACGTCACCGCGCTCGATGTGAGGCTTTTCGGCGCCGCTCAGGTTCAGGGCGATCCGCTGGCCCCACGTGGCGACATCAACAGAATCGTTGTGAACCTGCACGCTCCTGACGCGGTACACGCGATCGCCCGGCTGGCAACGCAGTCGGTCGCCGGCCCTGACCTCTCCGGCCAGCGCAGTGCCGGTGACCACGACGCCGTGACCCTGGAGCACGAATACGCGATCGACCGGCAGCCTGAAATACCCGCCTGGCGGATGCTTGACACCGCTCCGCAATTGGTCCGCGATCAACGACCGGATGCGATCGAGCCCTTCGCCCGTAACGAAGGAGAAGGGGACAACCGGCGAGCCTTCGAGGTTTGTTCCCGAGGTCAGGATCTGGATCTGTTCCTCGACCTCCGCAATCCTCGCGGCCGAGGCCAGGTCCGTCTTCGTAATGACGAAGATTCCCCGCGTGACATCGAGCAGGTGCAGGATGTCGAGGTGCTCCTCGGTCTGCGGCATCACGCCATCATCTGCGGCGACCGTGAAGAGGACGAGATCGATGCCGTGTGCACCGGCCAGCATGTTGCGGATGAATCGCTCGTGGCCCGGGACGTCCACGATGCCGGCGCGCGTGCCGTCGGGAAGGTCGAGATGGGCGAATCCCAGATCGATTGAGATGCCGCGCTCTTTCTCTTCCTTGAGGCGATCCGTGTCTTGGCCCGTGAGCGCCTTGATGAGACTCGTCTTGCCGTGGTCGATGTGTCCGGCGGTGCCTACGATGAAGGCCATTCTCTCGGGTTCTGGGCTTCCGGACTTTGGACGCTAGGGTCGGGTCTGGGTTTCGGGCCATGGGCCGTGGGTGTCCACTTCGGCACCAGGTCGTCGGGGTCGAAGATCGTCCTTACATCCAGCAGGAATCGGTCGTCCTTGATGCGGCCGATGATCGGCGGCTTGGCTGACCTGAATTTACCGGCGATCTGGTCGGCTCCCATCCCCTCGTGTTCGATCGCGATTGCCTTCGTCGGAATCTCGTCGGTGGGCAACGCGCCGCTGCCCATCTGGGAGGTCGAATCCTCCAGCGTTATGCGGAATGCGGGTCCAAGTGCGGCCTCGAGTGCGGGCAGCACCTGCCGTCCCGTGTGCTCGATGTCGGCCAGCGGACGGGTGAAGGCTTTCAACGTGGGAATCGCCTGCACGATCTCGGGCGATTCACGATAGAGCCGCAGCGTCGCCTCGAGCGCCGCGAGCGTGAGCTTGCCGCAGCGCAGCGCACGATGAAGCGGATTGCTTCGAATCCGGCCGATCGCGGCGCGGGAGCCGACGATCAGTCCCGCCTGCGGACCTCCAAGCACCTTGTCGCCGCTGAAGGTCACCACGTCAGCGCCCGTGGCGACGGCGTCCGAGACCATCGGCTCTCTGGGCAACCCGTACCGGCTGAGGTCTACGAGCGCACCACTGCCGAGGTCTTCCATCACAGGGATGCGATGTGTCCGGCCGATAGCGACGAGATCGGCGAGCGTCACCTCGGCGACGAAACCCACGATCCGGTAGTTGCTGGTGTGGACCTTGAGGATCAGTCCGGTACGCTCGGTGATCGCCTCCTCGTAGTCGACGGTGTGCGTGCGATTGGTCGTGCCGACTTCCTTAAGCGCCGCTCCACTGCTGACCATGATGTCAGGCACGCGGAAGGCGCCGCCGATCTCGACCAGCTCGCCGCGCGACACGACGGCGTCCCGGCCGCCGGCCAGCGTGTTGAGCGCCAGGAAGACCGCCGCCGCGTTGTTATTGACCACCGTAGCTGCTTCGGCACCGGTGAGATGGATCAGCAACGCCTCGATCGCATCTTCGCGGCGCCCGCGATCGCCGCGAATGAGATCGTATTCGAGCGTCACGGGATGGCTCGCCGCACGGCAGACCGCGTCCACTGCTTCGCGCGCCAGCGCCGCGCGACCGAGATTCGTATGGAGCACCGTGCCGGTCGCGTTCACGACCCGCTGGAAGGCCGATTCGGCCGCCGAGCCGATGCGCTGCTCGACTTGGCCGAGGATCGACGCAGGGTCGAGCGCGCCAGGCTCGAGCGTGCGTTCCTGCTTGATCGCATCCCGCAACTCGTCAAGGATATGCCGGCAGTGGTCGACGACATAATCGCGATTGAATCGCGCGACGAGCGCCACTGCCTGTGGATAAGCAATCAGGCGATCGATGGCAGGAAGTTCGCGGAGGAGATCTCGGGGCGCACGGCCCGGCGAGGATGGCACGCAGAACAGTCTATTTCAACGCTGGTCTACCATGAGTCTCGTGTCTTCCTCGAGAGGGAGAAGGAAGGCGCCCGGTGGTGCCGCTGGTCTTCAAAACCAGTCTGGGGGCCGTAAAGGTCCCCGGAGGGTTCGACTCCCTCCCTTCTCCGCCAACCCCACAATACGTATCCTGGTCTATGCCGCGCCGCGCTACGTCGTGGAGATGCTTGCCAAGCTCCTCGCCGGCCGGCTCCGGCGTTGGTGCATGAATCCTGCGGCCTGAAAGGTCCAGAGACTGGGTGCGCGCGATCTTCTGTGCGCGGCGACCACACTGAAGGGATGAATTCGAGGCGTCCGGACGACACGCTCGGCAGCGGGCGGGTAGTCCGAACATGGCGATTGGAAGACCATTTGGGCGCGATATTCGCTACCGTTGTCTTCTGCTCAGTACCAACTGCGCGAGCGCGAGTGATCTTCAGGTTCGAAGTCTCGGACGAACGCGATGTTCTCGTTTGTCCGTATGAAATGTCCTTGACGAATATTGCGCTCCGACGCCGGGCTCACGCTGTCTTCAGATCACTTGGATCTCGCAATGACGGATCATCGCAAGGGCTGGAGCCCAATCAGAAGAGAACGAACTCGAACGACACGCCACCGAGAATCTGGACGGCAGGCGCAGCGCACCTTCCATTCGACAAGTCGACAGACGTCGCAAGCTGGCCATTCATGAATAGCGCAAGGCGATTCTGAAGCAGGTTCCAGTTCACTTGATTGCCGACCGAGAGACCAAAGCCAAACGGCTGCGCCGCGTTCTTCTGGAGTGCGACCTGCACGAAGGGGTTGAACCAGTCAAGCTCTCCCCATCAGTGATTTCAGCGGCGCCGAATTGGGCAAACGCCTGGCCCGACCAGGGGCCGGCGGCCGACCCGACCTGATTGGCGCTGAATTGCAGTCCTGGAGAAATCACAAACGCCTTCTTGCCGTCGTTGCGAATGAAGAAATTCGCCTGCGCCGCGAGCACCAGCGGCGAAAACGACCAGGGGTTGGCATTGGCCTGCGTCCCCTGCTGCACGTTCAGACTGAGTACTTTCGGCGGAATTCCTGATGGTGTCTGTTGCTGGAGGACTGGCCCGACCGACTGGAGGCTCCGCGAAGTCATCAGCCGCATCGACTGCACCAATGCGAGTGGGGCGCCTGAGCCTGTCCCGAGGAACCCCGCCTTGCCCGCCGATTGGCCCACCCTCGCTGTCGATGGAGAGCCGACCGCCTGGCCAGTTGCTCGACGAAAGTCGAGGATGGCTCGGCGGGTTTGGCGGCCGACAACGCCGTCGATTTGAAGACGATTGCGTGCCTGGAAGTTCCGGACCCGTGCGTCAGTCGCTGGTCCGAACACGCCGTCAGCTTTCAAGGACGGCGAGACCTCCAGGGCCAAATGCAAGTTCAACATCCCCTGCATATTCCTGACGTCTTCGCCGGTTGAACCCTGGAACAGGTCGCGAATCATATGAGGGCTCCTCTGAAGGATCGGCGTCAAACTGCGGCCAGCACTGAAAGGATCAACGCGTCAACTGGCCTTTTCGAACCGCGCACCCATTCATGGTGCAGACTGCCAAGTGTCACGTCGTAGGACACGATCTCGCCAGTTCCCAACCGGTGCGTGTGTGTTCAGGCCATCGAATCGCAATGCCGCTGCTGCTTCAACCGACCTGCGCCCCGACCGTGACCCTTTCCGCCATTTCGAGACGCCTTGACTCCATTTGGAAACAATTCGAGTCAGGTCTCCGGATCCTCGACAGAATCCTGTTTCGCGATAGGATTGGCCATTCTTCTACGACGGCATTCGGTGGATGGTTGTATGACCGGTACCGGAGCCTTCTCGGTTTGCAGCGAAAGAGACCTTCATGCGCGCGTTTGAAGACGTTTACAAGGTGAAAGCTGGCGATACGCTTACAGCCATTGCAAAGTCGAGAGGATACAAGAATCCCGGTCCGATCGTTGCCTATCCTCCCAATAGCTCTATGTTCCCGACGCGTGCCTCCGCCGACAAGATTCGGCCCGGGCAGCGACTCCTGATCCCGTGGCATCCAGACCTGCTTACAAAGATTGTCGCGACTTCTCAGGCCTTGATTGACGACATAACCAAGACGACGACACGGCTCATTGAAGAACAGATCCACGACAAGGAAGAGTTAGAGGAGTATCTGCGAAAAATCGACGCGATCAACATGATCGCGCAAGTTCACGTATCGATTGGCGCACTGGTCGCCGAAGGCATGGGGCATGGTGGCGCTTTGAGCAGTCGGGAGATAGCCACATGGCTGGCGGACAGCCGAGTGCATATGTGGGCCGGGAGACCTCGCACCGCTCGTTATTCCGGCACCGGCGGCACCAAAGCAGGACTTCTCATTTTACGTTCGTCATGCTTTAGGTCCCTGGACGCCCGCGTTCTGGACGTCGGTGTACGCGGCGATCAAAGGACGGGACCTCGACCTCTACCTGTATGGGACCGACGCAGTCACGTACCGCACGACGTTGAAAATCAAATCTCAAGCGGAGGCCGACATCGCGCGCCTCACCGAGACCGTGAATGCGGCTCGGCATCAGTTCAATATGCCTTTTTATCGGGTGGTGATCTGAACGATCGCTGGCACGAGGTCCATCTGATCGAGGTGGTGTCGAAGGCTCTGAAGAGTTGCGGGCAGGATACTAAGGCTTGGACAATGCTTTGGCGACATCCAGGGTGACTGTATAGTCAGGGAACCCAGCCCCGGCCATACCGGTCTTCCCGGACCCCGGAACGCCAATCTCTTTAGCCAGCTGGTCAGCGTGTCTGACGAAATTAGGGTTGGCCTGTTTTCCGACCATCTTGAATTGCTTCTGGCCGGCCGATTGTGCGGTCTGCGCGGCGCGCCTGATCATTTCCCGGTGTGTGGCCCGAGCGGTTGCGACGCCCGCCCCCTTGCCCTGCAAAAAGATCATGTCAACACGGTAGATCACCCCGGCGGCGGTCGATTGGATGCTCGCCCAGAGGCTCCCCGGCGCGTTGCCTGGTCCGAGTCGCACCGCGTTGCCTTGGATCGGGGCAGGAGGCACCCTGGTTCCGGGCACCGTTCGTCGCGTAACCCCCTTGGACATGATTGCCGCTTCTTCCATCGCTCCCGCGGGCATGGCCGGGACTGCGAGGACAATTGCAGTAGCGGTAACCGCCATACCCATGAATACAGCCGCTTCCTCGTCCTGTTGGCGAGAGGCATCGGCGCGCGCGCGCCACAGCCTGGGCACCGTGCGGAAAGTCAGCGCGGTCGGGAATATTCTTCCGCTCCGTCCGAGAGTCGCGTGCGCAATGGCGTCCCGGGTCGCGTCCGCGGACATAGCGGCGGTCGAGAAATCCTTTTCGATGTCGAGTTCGAGCGAGGCGCCATCGCTGTACTTCAGCTGCAATATCGGCGAGAACGCAAAAGACTTGTCCGGCGGAATCTTGTAATTGATGTCGTATTTGAGTTCGGAATATTGATCGACGTATCGATCGAACGGAAGATTGGCGACAGAGGGGTCCACGTCGCAGGCGCGAGAAGGCGCGCCGATGACCTTCTCCATCTTGTACTTGCCGTTGTAGTACGTTGAACTCATCCAACCTTCTTGTTTCGAAGGCGTCAGGGGACGGTACCAGCTTTCCTTGGTAGAAGAGCCGCTCCAGGACAGATTGATCAGCTTTGGCGCAAGCGACCAGCGACCCACGCCCTTTTCGTTGCTGCGCGTGTCACGCCACGTCACCTTCCCGTCAGGAGAAAATTCATACTCCCATACCCAGTCTTTGAGCCTGACCGTCCACTTGCCGATGATTTCCTGGGTGTCGTCTGCCATGGCGTTCAGTCTCCGAAGTCCAATGGCGCTACCTTCGCGCCGGTTCCGATCGTGTGCCGCTGCTGCCGTTCGTGCCGGTATCGAACCGCGTAAAGCGGGCCCTGCTACCATCAACGACCGGGAATCATGAACCTTACTGTTGTCGAAGCAGTGCCGCTCACACCGGGATGCAGGACCGGCGGCGGCTTCGCACGTTTCGTCCAGCCACCCTCGTGGACGGTGTCGGCGCGCCTGCACGACACATGCGGAGGGCAACGGTCGAGGTGCTCGCGTGATGTTTCAGGGGCGTAAGAAATTCGGGAACGCTGACTCGGCGCGCGCTCGGACGGGAGGCGATTGCCGCAGAAGCCGATTCGCGCTCTGCATCAACGCCCTGCGGCGAGCCTCCGCCGCTTCGATCACCAATCGCGCTTCTCTCGCAAATCCCTGATCCGGGAATTCCCGTCCTGAACGTCCGGCTCCACTCACGAGAGCACACCGTGACAGATGATGTAGTCGAATTCTCCCCACTCTGCGCTGACGTCCCGAAGGGACGCGAGCGTGAGGGTGATGTTGGGGATTCCCACGGCGCCGACCGTTTGCTGACCGTGTTCGATCTGCCGTCGTGACAAATCGATACCGACGAAGGCGGGAAATTGAACGCCATCGGGATGAGATTACCGCCGCTCGCGCAACCGAGCTCGAGCACACGGCTGGTCGCAATCGGCGGAGGTTGGAGTCCGAAGAGACGGGCCGTGGTTGCCAGACGATCTGGATGGGTCTGAGCGAAAGTGAGGTTCTCGTATGGAACCTCATCGTACCACTTCGTTGGTGTCGCCATGTGGATCTGTTCAGTGTCGAGTTCACAAAGGCTCGCGCCGACACCACGCCTCACAGGCCGGTCGGCGTTTCGAACTTACCGCCTCCCTGCGACAGTGGGATCGCGTGCCCACGTCCAGGCGCCGCCAACCTTCAGAGTGCGCAAGCTTAACCACGCGAACCGCGACACTGCAATGCCGCCGCTGCATCCGCCCACCGGCCGTCGGTGAGCCACGCCACCTCGCCGGACCCCGTTTCGCTCACGGACGCTGTAGCCCGTCTCGCCCCGTTGCTCACGACCGGTGCTCGCTTCGGAGCCACTGCCCGGCTGTTCGAACTGACATCACCCTGTTCGAGTCGCACGGTCCAGGCGTTTATCTCTGCGTGGCTTCGGTGTATGGTTATCGCCGACGCCCGAACCAAGTTCGCTCATGTTGCATGACCGGCGTCGAACTGGTTCATGGTTTCGATTGTCGTGCGCGCTCAAACGCGCCGAGCGCGTGGAGCATGGAGCAGAGAGTCCCCGTTGCATTCCTGCTGCGTCGACGAAAATCGCCGCGCTTGTGGGGTGGGAGAACGAACGTGAGGCTGTCCATCGTCGGCGTTGTCGCGTTGAGCCCTCTCCTTCTGTCCGCCTGCTCAGCCTCGGATAACGATCCAGCCGCAGCGCTCGAAACCCCGATCGAATCGATCTACACGGACCTTGGTGCCGGATCGTGTCGAAAGGAGATCGACAAGGCCGACCCCAATGAAACCACGCTACCTGCGTATGTCCCGGCGTTGCGGGCTACGCGCTGATCGTGCGCCGTGTCGACGCGGGTCGGCAAGTCGATCGACGTCAGTGGATTCGGCGCAGCGCGTATTCCCGCTCAACTACCAGGAGTTCGTCACGCGTCACATGTCCACACTGGACGGCAAAGCGGAGTGGCGGGTCGCGACGAAGGACGGAAAACAGGTCCCGATCGCGCTGATCGTTCGCGTGCAGGCCCGAGAGGACAACGACGACCCGGAGAAGGTGACCGACTCCTATCTTGCGGTGGCGAAGATCACGCCGAACGAGGCGTGCGTCACCGACAGGATTCCCGAAGGCGCGCAGTCGGAGGCCGAGGTGCGCAGCGCGGCAGACTCGGCGCAGCAGAGGCAGTGCGCGCCACCTCAGCCGCCCTTGACGGTCGACGGAGCCGTCATTCGTTGAGCCCGGAGGATCGCACGAGCGAGGAGACGCCATGCCGACACCCGTGGAGTTCATGAGGCGGTACCGCAATCTCAGGGTCAACGTGGTGATCGACGATCCCGATCTCGAAGGTCTGCCGCACGGCACGCACGTGGTCGCAGCTCAGGAAGTACTTCATGATGGACTGGGCGGACGGCACCGACGAACGGAGCGACTACGATGCGGTGACGCGCGGCTCGAAGGACGATCGCCTGGTTCCAGGCGAACAAGGAGCGCATCCGCACCGCGGCGATGGGCAAGGGCGCCCCGCAAGACTACGAGCTGGCGCTTGAGTGGGCGGTACGCTCGAAGAAGATCCCGACCGTGAGCCAGGCAACGCTTCAGACCTACTGCGACGAACACCTGGGCATCGACTGCTCGGGCTTTGTCACCAACTATCTCGTCGCCTGCGGCAAGAGGACGTACTCGAGCAATACTGGTGCGCAACACCAGCGCAGCGTCGTACTTACGTGCGGCGAACGCCATCAACGATCCGGGCCAGGTCCGACAGGGCGACCTGCTGGTCTGGATGGACGGCAATTCGGTCAAGTCGAATCCGGGGCACGTAGCCGTCGTGGAATCGTACGTCGCACAGAGCGTCGAGGGCGGGAACATGCGCGTCGTCGAGGCGACCGGCGCTTCCGGCGCCAACCCAAAGCTCCTCGACTCGATGTACACCGTCGAGCGAATCATCCCCAAGGGAGGTGCCGTCCCTGCCATGATCCTCGTCGTCAAGCGGCACGGCGTTTCGGGAAGCCGTGTTGCCGTGATGCGAGTCTAGGACTCCAGATGCCGACTTCGCCCCGCATTTCAGCGAGAGCGTAAGAAATTCGGGAACGCTGATTCGGCGCGCGCTCGGACGGCGATTGCTGCAAAAGCTGATTCGTGCTCTGCATCAGCGCCCTGCGGCGAGCCTCCGCCGCTTCGATCACCAATCGCGCTTCTCGCGCAAATCCCTGATCCGGAAATTCCCGAGAATTTAAGGCCGCGATGAGTCGATCGAGTGCAGGAATGTAGTCCACGTCGCCTCGATCGATCTTCACCCTCATCGAACCCATTTCAGCGAGCGCGTAAGAAATTCGGGAACGCTGACTCGACGCGCGCTCGGACGGGAGGCGATTGTTGCAGAAGCCGATTCGTGCTCTGCATCAGCGCCCTATGGCGAGCCTCCGCCTCTTCGATCACCAATCGCGCTTCTCTCGCAAATCCCTGATCCGGGAATTCCCGAGAATTCAAGGCCGCGATGAGTCGATCGAGTGCAGGAATGTAGTCCACGTCGCCTCGATCGATCTTCGCCCTCATCGAACCTGATTCGCGGGACAGCGCCATCTCTTCCAGGAATCGCCGCTGATCCTGAACGGATCACCGACTTGGGCGGGAGTGGGAGGGCCATTCGTCAGGGTTCAAGTCTTTCGCGACTGGAGGACACGGACACTCGAACAGCAGGCGCGGACGACGATTAGGACGGGAGGAGCTCCGGGGCGTGCTGCCTGGCGATCTCCAGCAGCTGTTCTCGCAACGGGTCCCGCAGTCGCTGAATGTCTTCGAGCTTCACGACCTCCTCGAAGGCGTCCATGCCGGTGACCTCGGCGCTCTCGATGATCACTGCGTCCGAAGGACGTTCAGTCGCCACACCGACGCCGATGCGCGTGATCGGAAGCTCCCCGAATTCCTGTTCCTTCGTCGTCGTGAGTGGGAAGCGTAAGCCGTTGAAAAGGTTCACGACTCCAGGTTGCATCTTCGTAACGAGGTGCAGCGTCAGGTAGGCGAGGACCAGCCGCTGAAGCTCGTTGGGTGAACGCGCCTTCGAATCGAGAAGCCGTTTGAGGACGGGGCGGTGCAAAGCCTGTATACGAGAGCGTCCACGCCAGCGGGCAGCGCACCGTGATCTTCCTCGAACTGGAACCGACCTGTGCGACGTGCGTGTATTCGACGGGCGTAATCTCGAGAGAGAGACCGCCGAGATCGAACGGCGGTGTCAGCTCGGTTCGAAGGTGGAAAGGTGCCGCCGGCGCCAGCTTCTCATACAGGGTGTGCAGATCCTTCAGCGCCTGGTCCGATTTCACCACCCAGTCCTTCTGTCCTCCGTGAATGAACTTCCCGAACACCATCTCCGGGCGCAAGACTGGGGTGAGCGCGGCCACATGGTCGGAGAGCTGATCGCGCAGAGCGGCTGCGATTGAGCGCGTCAGTTTTCTGAGCACCAGGAGCGACTGGATACTGTCGCCTTTGTTCACGTGGTGAGCCTCCTGCTCGGACCCTGTCTCGTCTGATGGCTGAGCGCGAAATCGCATGAGCTTATCGGGCAGGCGCAAGGCTTGTCAATTTAGGCCCCCGCGTTCGATCCTTGGACAGGCGTGAGTATAGAGGCGTGATGAAGCCACCAGCACCACAGGTGGCCAATTCGCGGCGGCGAACCGCCTGTCTGGGTATCCTGCTACAATGGCCGCGCCTGCGGCGATGAGTGGCTGAAACCATCACATCGCGAGCCCGGACTCGATGCCTACTCCGCCCACTCTCGACATTGCCAGCCTCCTGACACCGGTTTCCGATGAGCAGCCTGCGGGGCCGGAACTGCGGCATGCTCCGGACAGAAACGTGTCGCGAATCTACTTCGCGGTGCGTGACGCGCGGAAGAAAGCCATCGACGCGGAGCGGCGCCTTCGCGACTTCGCCTCCATGAGCGAGGACGAAAGGAAGGGGCAACCCGGGTCACCCGAGGCACCTGACTGGGATGCCGTTCGCCGGTATGCAATCGAGGCGCTGACACAATCGAAAGATCTGTGGATCACCGCCTGGCTGATCGAAGGGTTGACGCGTTCGCACGGCTTCGCCGGGCTCCGCGATGGCGTTCAGCTGGCACATCAGCTGTGCGTCACGTTCTGGCAGGACATTCACCCGCAGCCCAACAAAGAACAGGACCTTGCGACGAGGTTTGCCCAGCTTGCCGGCCTCGATGGAGGAAGCAACTCGGAAGGCACGTTGATCGCTCCAATCGCCAGCCTGCCGATCACTGCCGCTCAAACGAGCGTGAACTTCTCGTTGGCGGACTACAAAGACGCGATGGAGCTGGAGCGGAAGGCGCCGGAGATTCGACGTCGCAGAGTGGAGCAGGGTGCCCTCACGATTGACATGTTCAACCAGGCGGTGGCTGAAACCAGCGTGGAGTTCTTCCGGAAGCTGCTCGACGATCTGGAAGGAGCCGCTCAGGCATTTGTCGACTTCAATGCCTTCCTGAAAGAGAAGGAAGAGATCTCCAGAGCTGACGGTGGTCAGGCATTTGTTCCATCATCGTCGAACATTCGCGGGGCCCTGGACGAGTGCTTGCGCCTGTGCAGGGCGTCGAAGAAAGAGGAGGTCTCGCTGGTGGGACGATCCGATTCCGCTCTGGAGTTCGGGGCCGAAGGGCACACGCTCAGCAGCTTCAGCGTGGAAACGCGCCAGGAGGCTTTCCAAACGTTATTGCGAGTGTCCGATTATTTCCGTCGCGCAGAGCCCCATTCTCCCGTTTCTTACGCGTTGGAGCAGGTCGTCAGATGGGGACGCATGTCATTGCCGGAGCTGTTGTCGGAACTCGTGTCTGACAGGTCGGCCCGAGAAGAGATTTTCAAGCGGGCTGGCATCGCGCAGGAACCCACCGAGAAGTAGCGGCGAACGGAGCGTCCCGAGGCGCTCTCCCGCTTCGCGAAAAAGCGAGCCACAACACCCGGCCTACTTTCAATCTGGCGGAAGGCGATTCCAGACCGGCTGACCGTCGGGCCGATAGATCACAAGGTTACCGTCGTCCTGAAGGACGATATAGGCAGCAGGATTGCCCGTTGTGCTTGACGCCCATAGCGCCACGCCCGCAGCGTCGTAGATCACAAAGTTGCCGTCACCCTGCATGACGGCTCGCCCTGGTTTCGTCCCGCCGGTACCCGCCGACCACAACGCGAGCTGACTCTGATCGTCGTACAACACGAGATTGCCGTCGGACTGATACGCGAGGCGGTATCGCCCACTCGGCGAGCGAATGGAGCCACCCGGCAAGATCTGACGCGCACTCAACCCATTTTGGCTGTCTCTGAAACCTGCGACCACAGCCGCCATGCTGTTGAATGTCGAACCAGCATCTGCGTCACACTCGGGATTACTCGTGTTATTGGCGGTGCAGCCCAGAGAAGTACCAGCGGGCACGCCAGTGCGGACTCCGTCGCGCATCACCGCCGGATTCGAATACTGGAGCAGTTGCGTGCAGGCTGTACGAGTGACGTTGCAGAGATTGGGATACGCCATCAGATCGAGAAATCGCCCGCCGAGATTCACGTAACCTTTCGAGTAGCTGAACGCACCAGCATTCGTCGTCTCGAACCAATCATGATTCGCACCCAAGTTGTGCCCCAGCTCGTGCGAAAAGCTTCGTCCGTTTGCCGTGCAACTCCTCTTGACGACTCCGAATCCAAGCAAACCAACATTGCGCGGTCCGTTAATGTACGCGCTTCCACAGGCGTCCGTCATCTGCTCTGTGATGAGCGTGACAAGATCGGCTGCATAGCGGTCTCTCAACATATGGAGTTCATCCAGGAACCCATCGGTTGATGATTGGAGGCGTCCGAGATCAATTGACGAATCAGCTGATTCCGCATAGTCGACCACCGCCGAATACACAAGCCGGATGCTCGTATTGACGCCGCTGTTGCGAAAGGCCTGGTTCGTTTCAGCCACGACCAAGTCGATCGCCGCGCGCGCGCGCACTTCCGAGGTCCACCCGGCAAGCGCGTCACGCGTGTACATCACCATCACGTCGACGACGCTTCCGTTGTCGGCCAGCGTCCGCCATGGCGAACGCGGGGCCGACCGAGCCTCGGCCGGTTCGTCGACTACCACCGCGTCGTCGGGCTCATTGCCCGAAGCGGTCTGGTCGATTTGTTGAGCCAGGTACCCGCCGTCTCGTTCCCGCTGAATCCGGAAAAACCCAAAAGGCGCATAGATATGTCCGGCCAGCTCACCAGCGACCACGACAAACACGGCCGTGCTCTCTGGATAGCCCTCCAGGCGGCCGATCCAGGACATGCCGTTGTTGGTCGGTTCCAGGCGCTCGCGTACGGCGCGAAATGTAACGTCAGGAAAGAACTCCAACTGCAGAGTGCGGGATAGGTCGGGATCGACCAACGCCGCAACTGAGCCCACTTCAACGCGCTGCTGCCTCACGACCGTTAAGTCCATGACAGCGGGAGTAGCGGCGGCCGACCGCCGAACGAATATCGGTGCCTGGGCAAGGGCAGGGCCACAGCATAGGAACAGGAGAACGAGGACGTATCCGACCAGGTGGGACGACCGCATTCTGTTGCTACCTGACCTTGCCCCGTCCCCTTCGGCGCCGCACATCAAAGGTCCTGGTAGTCAGGAGCACGACGAAAAGAGGTCGATCATCCGTGGGCCGCTTTGACGGTTCGAGCAACTCGCGCTGGACCGCCTGCGCATCATCCTGGAACGACGGCGTCCCTTCCATCCCGGTGAGTTCGGGAGGGAAGCCCCGCGTGGGAACCGCCCGCAAGGCCGAATACTCCGGCTGTCGATGGTCCTGTTTCTTTTTTCTTAGCCACTGAAACATTCGTGCTGCCCGGCCCGCGTCACGAAACGAACAAGTGACCGTGGAGGTCAAGCAGACCACCAAAGCCGGTCCAGCTTATGTACCGACGTCGGCGTTGTCAACGAACATGCTCGTGAGGGAATTCATTGGCACGCCTAAAGACCGAAAATCCTCTTCGTCGCTGCAAGGGCTATATTTTTGGACTCTGCTCACGTCATCCCGGGCTTGTTGGCCGCAGGCTTGCCCATCGACCTTTCGCCGACTGCGCTGGAAAGTATCCTCGGGACAAATGGCAGCGAGTGCTCCGGTGCGGGGCGATCGCCGCGGCGGTTCCTCTTCCTCGCCGCCTGGCACACGACCAGCCCGGAGCCTCAGCTAAGCCGACCGTGTCCCGATAGCGTTTAGGGAGCTAACATACGTCGGCAGTCAAACGAGAGTCGCGGGTGCGGGCCCTGCATGTTCCCCGCGCGGAGGTGTGGCGTGCCGCAGGTACAAGACGTACGGCAAGGTTCAGATCGAAGGCGCTCAGGACTACATTGCTGGCGTGACACGCTGCCTCGATGTCATCGATTCAGTCCCGGACGGACGGAAGCTCCTGCAGCAAATCTGCGCGAAGGCGCACACGGTTTCGATGCAGGACACTACGAGCGGAAACGCCTGCGCCGCGCAGGCGTGGTCGGCCTTTCCTCTCATGCTGCTTGCGCTCAAGGACAAGCAAGTCGTGAACTTCAAGTCCGAGCTGAGCGTCGCGGTCAACAAGGCCAAAACCGGAGGGCTCACACTGGAGCACCTCGCCCGTCAGCTGTCGACGGGCTTGACCCCGGCCACATATCGTTCGGCGGCCAACGTTGTCCGGCCTGCCACGAAGAGCCCGGCGCCTGCGGGAGCCTCGCCCCGGAACGTGATGGCACACGCGGTCGGCCAAACCGCATTGGCCATGAACCTGCTCCAGGATCTGATGGCGGGCAACACCACCGTGAACGAGCTGCCATCGGGCTGGGCATACGAGTTGCCGCGGCTCCTTCGGCCCTATCTCACCCCGGGTCGGGGCGCCGCATCCAAGGTGTCCTTCAATCATTCGAAGACCTTCTCTTGCGAACATGACCCGGCCATGCATCAGCGTCCTCCCGCCGTGGGTCTCGCGCACGAGTTGATTCACGCGCTGCACAACTCGTCGGGGATCAACATGGCCCTGGCGAAGAAAAACAATGAGAACATCGAGGAGCTCATCACCACGGGAATGCCACCCTATAACTTCGAGGGGTTGTCGGACAACAAGATGCGCACACAATGGCCGTCGCACCTGCGCCTTCGACAGGATTACTAGAGCCGCCGTATCCGTCTACGTAGAGTAGTCATCGCGTGGCACCAGATCGCATCGGCAGGTATGAAATCCAGCGCCGCCTCGGCACGGGCGGGATGGGTTCGCTATATCTCGCGCGCGACCCTGGCCTGGATCGGCTCGTCGCCATCAAGCTGCTGAAGGACGACTTCCAGGACGATGAGGACCTTCGGGAGCGATTCGCGCGGGAAGCCCGTTCAGTTGCCCGCCTTCGGCATCCGAACATCGTCATCGTGTTCGACGTGGGCGAGGACGAAGGTCGTCCGTTCATGGCGATGGAGTACATCGCCGGCGAGACGCTCACCCACGTTCTCCGTCGAGACCCGCCTCTTCCACTCGCCCGGCGTCTGGGACTCATGGAGGAGTTGTGCGCGGGGCTCGCGCACGCGCACGGCGCCGGCATCGTCCATCGCGACATCAAGCCGGCCAACCTCATGCTCGACGGTGAAGGTGTCCTGAAGATTCTCGACTTCGGGATCGCGCGGCTTGCCAATTCCGGCATGACGCAGGACGGCATGATGATGGGTTCCGTCAACTACATGTCGCCGGAACAGATCGTCGGCCGTGGTGTCGATCACCGGACGGATATTTTTGCCACTGGTGCCGTTCTGTATGAAGCGATCGCTCTCGCGCAAGCGTTCCCTGGCGCGATCGACTCGGGTGTCCTCCACAGCATCCTGGAGAAAGGTCCTATCCCGCTCGACCAGCGCGCGCCGGGCGTCGATTCTGAGCTAGTCCGCATCGTGCGGCATGCCCTCGAGCGGGAACCCGAAAAGCGCTACGACGATGTGAACGTGATGCGGAGAGATATCGTCCGCGTGCGGCGTCGGTTGCTGGAGGACGGCCATGAATCCGGAGTCGAGTTGCCACACGACCGCACCATCGTCGCGCGTCCGAAGACCGCGACGTCAGGGACCGGGGGTAAAGGTGACAGCGACCGTCGCAGGAAGATGGATCCGGAGCGATTTGCTGAAGTACGACGTCAGCAGGTCGAGGAACTTCTCCGCTTCGGCCGCGAGGCGTTTGCGAAGGGAGATTATGACGCCGCGCTCCAGCATGCCGAACGCGCTGCCACTGTAGATTCCGACAACCGCCTTGCATTCGACCTGATCGATCAGTCGAGATTCGCGATCGAAGCCAAGGCCATACGCCAGCTCCTCTCCAACGCATCACGACTGCTCTCCGAAGGTCGCCTGGAAGACGCGTCCGCGCTGGCCGAGGAGGCGTCGGCCACTATCCCCGATATGGAGGGTGCGGACGAGCTCCGCAACGAGATGCGCCGGGTCTCAGACGAGATCTCCGCAGTACGCGAGCGCCAGAAGCGCATCGATGCGTCTCTCTCGCGCGCAAGGGCTTCCATTGACGAAGGGGGCTACGAGACAGCGCTTCGTGCCGTGTACGAGGTGTTAGCGCTCGATCCCGAGCGGCCGGAAGCGCGTGACCTCGAGCAGATCGCAAAATCGAGGCTGCAGGCACAGCGTCAACACGAGCAGGCCCGCCGCAGCGCGTATGACCGTTTGAAGTCTGCTCGCACACTTGCGGACGAGAGCAAGTTCGACGAGGCCATTAGCGTCATCAATGCCGTGGTGCCGCCCTCCGATACGGTCCGGCTCGCGGCGGAGGAGGCGCTCAGGTCGGTCAGGACGCTTCAGCGAAGGCGCGCCACCGATGCGATCGTCGCGGAGGCACACGCAGCGTTAGCGAATGGGCAGTTCGAGCAGGCAGTAGCACAGATCGACGCAATTGCCACCGAAGACCTGACGGACGACGCCCGGTCACTGCGGGCAACGGCGGCGCACAAGCTCACTGAACAACGTGAGCTCGCTCAACGGCGCCAGTCACTCGAAGCGGCTATCACCGCAACTCAGGCCTTGATCGCCGACGGCAGTATCGTGAAGGCGTACGAACGGCTTCAGGATGCCGTGGGGACCGGTCTCGACGATGAGCGAATCACGGCGCTGCGACGTCAGATCGGTGATCTGGCGGCGGCGGCGGAGGCGAGACGGCGCGAAGAAGCTCGGGATCGCGCCGCAGCGAAGAGGGTTGAAGCCGCCCGCCTTCTTTTTGAGAGCGGTGATGGCCATGCCGCGGTGGCGCTGCTCGAGCGCGACGCATCTGGCCACGGGCTGGTCGCAGCGGCGCTGGCCGAAATGCGCGAAACCC
Source organism: uncultured Acidobacteriota bacterium (assembly GCA_963741135.1). Taxonomy (GTDB): domain Bacteria; phylum Acidobacteriota; class Vicinamibacteria; order Vicinamibacterales; family UBA2999; genus Gp6-AA40. Next base: position 1,729,100 of record CAVUHC010000008.1, on the reverse strand, counting down.
TGGCGGCTGAGGAAGAGCGTGTCCGCCGGGAAGCCGAACTGCGCCGCCAGGAACAGGAAGCCAAACAACAGGCTGAGATCGAGGCGGCTCGGCTGCTCGAGCTCAAGCGGCAAGCCGAGGAGAAGCTGCGACGCGACGAAGAGCGCCGACTGGAAGAGGAGCGACGGGCCGCACAGGAAGCAGCAGAGAAGAAGCGTCTCGAGGACATAAGACAAGCGGAGGAAAAGCAACGGCGCGACGAGGAGCGCCGACTTGAAGAAGAACGAAGGACCGCACAGGAAGCGGCAGAGAAGAAGCGTCTCGAGGACATAAGACAAGCGGAGGAAAAGCAGCGGCGCGACGAGGAGCGCCGACTTGAAGAAGAACGGAAGGCCGCGCAGGAAGCCGCAGAGGCACAACGCCTCGAGGAAGCGCGGTTACGTGAAGCGGAGCAGCGCGAACAAGTCCGGCGTGAACTCGAGAAACAGCTTTCCGTGGCGCGAGAACGTTTTAGCCAGGGAGATCTGACCGGCGCGCGAGAAGCCGCTGAAACGGCGTTGCGTCTCTATCCGCAGAACTCCGCCGCGCTGAAGATCCGTCGTGACGTCGACGAAGAGATGCGGCGGCGCGACGCGGAAGCGGCGCGCCAGGAGGAAGCGCGCAAAGAGGAGGTCCGCCGGCAGGCAGAGGACGCCCGTCGGAGAGATGAGGAGGCGCGTCAGCTAGAACAGCAGGTCACCAGGCTACTCAAGAAAGTTCGTAAGGTCTCCGAGCACGAGGCGGCGCTCGAATTGTTGAACGAAGCGCTGACGCTTGCTCCTGGCGACCCGCGTGTCCAGACGCTGATGCGGGAGCGGAACGCGGCCCTGGAGAACATTCGCGCAGAAGAGCAGCGTCGTGCAGAAGCCCGTGAGAAAGTTGCCTTAGAGGAGGCCGCGCAGCGTGAGCGGGAACGACTGGCGCGCGAGGAGCAAGCTGTCCGCGAGCGCCAAGACAGAGAAGCGCGAGAGCGCCGCGAGCGCGAGGAAAGGGAAGCGCGAGCGCGGCACGCGCAGGAAGAGAAAGCCGCGCTCACGGCAGAACTCGAGGCCAGGCGACAGGCTGATGCGGCCGCTACGTTGGTCGTGGCCGCACCGCGTTCTCCGCAGGAGACGGCTCTACGTGGTGCTGCGCAGGAGATAGTCGGCGAAACGATCCTGCGACCGCCGCGACCTGCGCCTCGTCGCGCTAACGTTGCGTATCTTGGCATCGCTGCAGGGATTGTGATCGCGGTTGTCATCGGCGTGATGCTGTTCCAGGGTCCGACGAGTCCCGCTCCTGGAGGCGAGGCGAGGCCGCCGGCCCCAGCCGTTCGCGACGAGCCACCGCTGCCGACCGTACAACCATCGCCGCCGATTGTGCAGTCATTGCCGCCGACGGTCCAGGCGCCGCCGCCGACTACGCAGCCAACGCCATCGACTGTCCAACAGCCGCCGCCGACCGTGCAGCCGCCGCCGCCGACCGTGCAGCCGTCACCGCCGACTGTGCAGCCGCCGCCGACGGTTCAGCCGCCGGCGCCGACCGTGCAGCCAGCGCCACCGACCGTGCAGCCGCCGCCACCGACCGTGCAGCCGCCGCCGCCGACTGTGCAGCCGGCACCGCCGACCGCGCAGCCAGCGCCGACGCCGGTCCCGCCCTCACCGAACGAGATACAGCCACGAATCGACGAGCGTGCTGCCATCGAACAGACGTTCCGCGCCTACGAAGGCGCGTGGGGAAGCCTTGATGCCGAGGCGGTTCATCGGGTGCAGGATTTCACGGCCGCCGACATGGCTCGGGTACGCGCCAGCATGGATGCGGCGCGCCAATTCCAGGTGTCCGTCCAGATTCAGGACGTCAGCCTCGCGGCGGATGGCCGTCACGCAACCGTGACGGCCCGCGTCCGCCGCTTGTTGATTCCCAAGAGCGCCGCCAGGCCTGCCGACACGACAGTGACGAACACGTTCACCATGGAGAAACGCGGCGACACCTGGGTCATCGTCACGCTCAAGTGAGGATCGGATGTCCGCGGCGACTCATTTCAGAAAGCGTAATCGAGCCCGACGACCGGAGTGATTTTCGGGCGCAGTCCGCCGTCCGACAGTGGAAACAGGACGTTCGCCGTCAGCAGCAGGTTCGTCGCCACGTTGATTTTGGCACCCACCGCTCCAAGGAGCAGATTCAGGTTCTTTTTTCCCGTAATGTTCAACTGAGACCGCGTGGCGGTTTGTACGGCCGCGGCGTCACTCGTGCGAAACGGGAACGATGAATTCGACGTCTCGAACCGCGTCATCTGCCGCAGCGTCCGCCCGATCATATCCGCCGCAATCGTAACCCGCCTCGACGCGGCCCAATCAAAGCCGCCGGTATACAAGATTTCATCCGGGACGCTGAGGTCGATGCTGGGGTCTGAGATGTTCGCGATCGCAGGGCCCCCGACAACGTCCGGCACGTGCAGGTCGGTGACGTCACTGCTGACCGACCCGTTCGAAAAGACGTATCCAACATTCACGTGCGGGGCAAATCTGTATCGAGATGCCCCAGCGATCAGCATCAACCGTGTCTGCAGGCCTCCCGTGCCGAGCAGTTGCTCCTCATCACCGGTCGGAAGTCGGAAATCGACCTCAGCTGCGAGGGAACCTGGCACGAACAGATATTTCCCCCTGACAAGCACGTCGCCGATTCCCGACGCGCTGCCACCTCTGATGGGCAGGGTCTTCACCGTTGCGCCGGCCCCATCCCAACTATGAATGAGCGCCTGTGACGGATCCGCGGTCGAGAGCCGAATGATGGTGGAACGGCCGCCGACTTGGAGGTCCGTGCGAACGATCGGCACGGCAACGCCGACTTCCAGATCGTTCGTGATGCCCACGTTCGCGAACGCAACTGTCGTATCGGTTTTTACGTTGAGGGAAAGTCGCGTCTCGACCAGATCGCCTTCAAAAAACGGGAGCGTGTTTCCTGCGGCGGTTGGATTGTTGGCCCCGGCGGGGCAGCAGTCGTTGTGCTGCAGGATGAACGCAATCTGCTCGCCTTCCAGAGGCTCGTCTTCGAACGAGTCGTATGCCACGTGCTGATACTGAACGCCGGCATTGACCTTACCGCGACCGATGGTCAGCGCCCGTTCCGCGAAGGATGGCCCGAAACTCGGACTCCCTGGCGTGATCGCGCCTGTCGCCGGATCCAACGTATATGTAAATCCGCCAGACGATGTGCCGAGCGGGAACGTACTGAGCTGGGTCACGAGAGCTTTCTGCAATTCGAACGGCGCCGCCTGCTGACTCAGTCCTGGAAGGAAATGCACTTCATGAGGATTACCTGGAGACCCGGTGCCGGAAGTCATGCGCACCGCCTCGGTGAAAAAATCGACGAGAATCCTCGCCAGCGGAACGTCCTGGGCCTGTGCGCTCGCGGGTATACCAAGCGCGAAGGAGCAGACCAGCAATAGTGCGCGCGACCTGAACATGAGAGCACTCCTTTTCGTCGGAAAACCAGATATGGGCAACGCCGCGAATCTACCTGAACCTTGGTGACGTGCGCAACGCGCATTTCGTCGCCCCCTGAGACCTTCTGCCGGAAAACCGTCAACCCCAGTCCAGACGGAGTCACATATCGCGACGCATCACCCTCATGGACTCAACCCCAGAGCGGGATTATCGCTCCGATCTCAGCCCGCTCGACTGAGCCGCAACCTATTCTCCGGTCGGATACGCAGTAGACACCATCGATCCGCCCGCAAAAGAGCGCGGTGTTTGATTTGGCCTCGGGCGGCGTTGACTACAGCAGCCGCCACCCGAGCGATCTGCCAGAGGCTCAGGGGGCGTGGGTTTTGATGGAGTGCCCGATGAACCGACTGCTGGTCTTCCCGATCGCGTGCGCGCTCTTGCTGACGATGGCGTGCGGCAAGATTGATTTGCCGACGTCGCCGACGAATATCACCGCGTCCTGCGAACTAACGCTCAACCCGGCAGCCATGGCAGCGCCGCCAACCGGAGGGAGCTTTTACACCGGTGTCGCCGGCCCATGCGCCTGGGACGCGGAAAGCGCCGACAGTTGGATCTCCGTCACATACGGAAAGGGCACCGGCGTTGGAACGGTGACGTATAACGTCGCCGAAAATACAGGGGCCACTGAGCGTGAAGGTCACGTAAGGATCGGCACCCAGGTTCTCCTGGTGACGCAGGCGGGAGTGGACTGCAGCGTCGCTGTGGAGCCCACGGCCGTCAGCGTCCCGGTGGCGGGAGGGATCTTCGAGATCAAGATCGCCATAAACCCTCAGTGCACCTGGGCCGCCTCCGCGGGCGAACCCTGGCTGGCGCTGGCAACGTCGAGCGGAAAAGGAGCACAGACAGTTTCGCTCAGGGTGTCTGAGAATACAGGCGCATCGCAAAGAAACGCTCAGATTCTGGTGGCCGATCAGCCGATCGCCGTCCACCAAACCGCGCCTGTCGCGCCGCCGCGCCCCGTGACGCCTTCACCGCCCACGCCGCCCGCGCCTCCGACAACGCCCGCGCCTCCGACAACACCCGCTCCTCCGACAACACCCGCTCCTCCGGCGCAGTCGTGCTCGTACACCCTGACCCCTGCGTCGCAGAACGTAAGTGTGAGCGGAGGTCCGTTCCAAGCCACAGTGACCGCACCAGGAGGGTGCGAGTGGAGCGCGATGACCTCCGAGACCTGGATTTCGCTCGGAGCGCGCGGCGGGCTTGGCAGCGGTCCCCTGAGCTACAGCATTCAGTCGAACGGCGGCTCCGAACGGACAGGGATCGTACAAATCGCCGGCCAGGTCCTGCGGGTCACGCAGGCAGGATGTTCGTACACCGTCGACCCGGGGAGCCAGCGAGTTACGTCGAAGGGAGGCGAGTTTACGATTGCCGTCGCTAGTGGCGCCGACTGCAATTGGTCTGCTTCCTCCAACGACTCGTGGATCAGCATTCGATCGGGAGGCGGCGCCGGGAATGGTCGCGTCTCGTACGGAGTCACCGCGAACGTTGGCGCGGCGCGCGTCGGGCAGATTCGGATCGGACAATCGTCCATTTCTGTTTCGCAGGACCCCGCCCCACGCGAAGTCGATCTGTGCTCCCTATCGCTGAGTCCAGCGACGCAGAATGTGTCGATCGAGGGTGGGATCTTCTCGATCAAGGTGAGCGTCGGCCCGGACTGCGCCTGGTCTGTGGAGAAAGCGCCCTCGTGGGTCTCCTTCAGATCCAAATCGGGCACTGGATCCGGCGAAGTCGTCTACGCCGTGGAGAAAGGCGGCCTGGCCGCGCGGACTGACGCCATTGTTATCAATGGGCGAGCAGTCACCGTGTCGCAGGCAGGTCTTCGGTGAGGCCCAAGTTGAATCCGGACGATAATCAGCGCGTTCGAGTTGTGAAGAGTCCCGCCGGAGCCAACATGCCGTACCAGATCCGTCCCGTATTTGTGTTGGTGATTCTCTGTGTCTTGTTCGTGTGCTCGTTGCGCGCCAACGCGCAGACGGCGACGTCCGCGACGGGGCTAACACCGCGACAGGTGCTGGTACAGCTGACAAATGCCGCCGGCGACGGCGGCGGCGTCACGAATGTTGGCGAAGTGATCGCCGATCTGGTGGGGCTCGAAGTGTCGACGGCCCCCATCGGATCGTCAGCCGGAGGGTTCACCTTCACGTTTGATCCCGTCACACGCGCGTTTACGAGAGCGGCACCCTCCTTCGGCCCCATGTTCGGCGAGCGCGCCATCACCGCCGGCGAGGGACGTGCGAGCGTCGGTGTCAATTTCATTCACACGACGTATGACGCGCTCGACGGTGTGGACATACGCGATGGATCCCTTCACACGGTTGTTTTACGCAGCGGGTCGGCGCCACTGTTTACCGGCGCTGCCCGATTGAACATCACGACCGATACGCTGGTACTGTTCACGAACATTGCCCTCAACAGTTGGTTCGATGCCGGCCTCGCCGTTCCCTACGTCAACCTTCGCATCGACGGCACGCACGACATCGCCGATCGGGCAGCTGCAGGCAATGCGTCAGCGGCCGGATTGGGTGATGTGGCCCTGCGCGCCAAAATTCGTCTCTATCCACACGAACAGGGTGGCGTGGCGCTGGGCGTGGATCTGCGCGTTCCCACCGGCGATACGGACGCGATGCTGGGAACCGGCATCACGCGGACCCTTGTCAGCGGTATCTGGTCGACCACCGTGGGGACACTCGCACCACATGCGTCCTTCGGATTCGAATATTGGAGCAACCCCTTTCAGGCGTACGACCCGCTCCAGGAGTCCTCTGTCGATGCGGGTCGTCATGGCAACGCCTACGACGCCGGAGTCGAATGGGCGCCGACGGATCGGCTGACGGTCAATGGCGAATTCATGGGGCGGACGATTCGGAACGGAGGCAGGCTCGGGTATCGCGATCTGCCGTTGCGCGGCAATGCGTTCGGCATCACCTCGGCCTCGGTCGCCACAGTGGATCCGCGAGGATTGCATCGAGCGTCCGTGGCCGGCGGCATCAAGTGGAACTTCGCCGGGACTGCGCTGCTCACGGCAAACGTCATGCTGCCGCTGAACGACGCAGGCCTTCGCGATCACTTGACGCCGATCATCGGCCTGGACTGGGGGTTCTGATCATGAGCCAGCGATGTGCGGCGGCCCTGTTCCTTGCAACGCTTCTCCTGTCACCGACCGCCGCGCAGGCGCAGATTGATGACACCTCGTGGGGTATTACCGCGGGGTTCAGTCCTCAATGGACCGTTCCCGGGTCGCTACTGGCCGGCCTGTTCGACGCCCAGACACTCGATGTGAAAGGACCGGAGTTTCGTATCGGCGTGATACGCGGGACCACCCTTGGTGGCGAGTGGGGCGTATCGCTGATCCACAAGCGGCTTGCAAAGACCTCGACACTGGAGGTCGACGGCACAAATAGCGTACTCAGCGTGGTTGCGCAGGACGCGGAGTTGATTGGCGTTGAAGTCCACCGGTTCTTTCCGCTCGCCCGTGCGGGAACCCATCTGCAAATAGGTGTGAACCTCGGGGGCGGTGTCGCGCAGCTTCGTGGTTTTGTGACCGGCACATATCAAGGCACAGCCCCGACAAGCTTCACGCTTCCGTTCCCCGACGCGTTTATCGTGGCAGGGCGGCAAATCGACTGGATTCCCCTTGGACGCGCCGAATTGGCGGCAGCAGCATTGGTCGGTGAGCGGCTCAAGGTGCGGGTCAGCGGCGGGTTCAACATGCCCGGCATTCAGGTCGTCAGCGTATCGTTTTCATATCTTCTCGGACAGGATCGATAGTGATGGGCACCAATATCGCGAGCTCGGCAAAGACCGTCGCTTTTCGACTTGCACTTGCAGCGGCTGTCATGACAGGAGCGGCTGCGTGCAGCCCGGGAACGTTGCCGGGGGCGCCCAGTTCGATTTTGGTCGGCGGGGGAGCAGGTCGATACAACGGAGCGATTACCTATCGTCGCGTTGGGGGAGCCTTCACGATCTCGGAAGGGTCTCAGACTTTCAATCTGTCGATGGTCCTCCGACAGGTCGACCAGATCACAGGCCGCTTCGAATCCGCGGAGAGCAGCGGGACTGTCCAGGGAGTCCTCACTGGAGATCTCGCGGCGGGAAGCTTCCTCGCAACGATCTTCGTGGCGACGCAGGCCCGGCAAGTCAATGGCACCGCGGTGACATGCGAGGGTCGGGGCCAGGTCACCGGCACACTGTCCGGACGCAACATGTCCTGGACTGCGAGTTCGATTACGTATGACAACTGCCCGGGTCTCTCGGCGAGCTCAGCGGCGCAAGCTGTCGCCGTGAGCCCGGTGCCTGGAGACTTTGCCGGTCGCGCCAGCGTGATCATAACCGTCGTGGGCGGGGCCACGGTTCTCCGTACCACGTGCCCCGCAGGGGGCGCCGGCTACCGGTTCACCGTGGACATGGCGGAAACGACGGGAATCGATGTGACGTTCGATTCGAGCTTCCTCGTGGAGGAGCGCCGCAACTTCGGTGCGCTCACATCCTCTACGCCAGATATGCCATTCAGGGAAATGAAGGGCGGCACGCGGCGATCGTACGAGGCGTGCAGTTCGATGCCAGGCACCTATCAGGCGTTCTTCAGCGGCGCTGACGCGAATGGCAATCGCTTCAGAGTCGGGACGCCCCTTGTGACATTCGCTCCCTGAGGAGTCGCAATCAACTCTCGTTTATCGTTGTCGCGTCGTGTTCGTGTAAATCGTATCAATCTGCCACACGTCGCCCCATTTGCGGAGCGCGAAAACCTCCTGCATCGACTCAGGCTGCGCCTGTTGCCTCGTCTTGGGCTGGCAGGTGTACGTCGTTAGAACAGTCACGGTCGCGGATGTGGGGTCGTCCTTGACAATCGCCACCGTCGGAGTGCCGCCGAACGTCACGTCGTAGTCACGACAGTCCCGCTTGAAGGCCCGGTCAAGCTTCTGCTTTGACTCCCTGGGCAGCTTGGGATAAACCTCGACAAGCGCGTCAAGGCTCCGTCCTTTGAATGCGCTCTGATATCTGTTCAGTGCCCGAAGAATTTCCGGGCGCTCGCGATCTTCCGCGCTCGGCGGCGCGGTCACAACCGGGGCGGTAGGCGCCGCACTAATGATCGGAGGCGCGGCCGCGGGTGACACTGCTGGAGCGGTCGCCGGGATATTTGGCGCTGGACGAATCGTTGGCTCACTGGCGGCGATCGGCGGAGCCGGCGGGTTTACCGGCTCGGGAGACGACGGCCGATTGCTCGAGGCTGATGCGGCTCTCGCCTCGCCCCTCGCTCGTTCGTAAAACCTGGTCGCATCAAGGGCTTGTGTACCCGCTTCGACAAAATCGCTCTTGCTGAAAGCCTGCCGGGCGCGAGTCTTGCGCTGATTGGCGGTAGCCATGCTCTGCGGCGAGAGCTCTTGCGCCCTCTGACCGAGCGCCGTGCCCTCAGCGGTATCCATGCCTCCAATTGCATCCTGCGCGATCATTCGCGCAAGCTGTGTAACGCCATCATCGTGCGTCGTAGCCAGCTCGGAATCGACAAGCCTGAGCGCAAGGGCCAGGTTCCCCTGCTCACGAGCGGCAGTGATCCGATTCAACCGGTCCTGCAGCAACGTATCGGCGTTGCTTATGGCGGTTGGGGGGGCCGCGGGGACGGTTTCCGGTGTAACGACAACCGGCGCGGGAGCAGGTGAACTGGCGCCGGTTGCCAATGGCCGCGACGTGTCCGACGAAGGTTGATCGCGGGTCAACCAGAAGGTCGTGGCGACAACCGCAACGACGATGAACGCGGTGATCGATGCGCCAATGACGATACGCCGTCGCGAGTACCCGCCTGTCGGACGCTCCTCCCGAACGGACGTCAATCGCGAAGTGTGCCGGGAGGGTTCGACTCGGACGTCACGGCGCAGCACCGTCGACGCGACCGGATTCGCGCTCGTTCCTACGCCCTCGACGCGCGACAGCAGAGCAAGGGCGGCTGAATTGTCCGGATCGACAGCGAGTGTCTGTTGAATCAGTCCGAGCGTGCCGGCGATGTCTCCCTGCGAGAGCTTCAGCTCGGCGTCGACGAGCTGCTGTCGAGCCATCCGTTCCCGATCGTGTCTTTCCCGTGACTCCCGATCCCGATGCTCTTTCGCCCGCTGAAGCTCGCCGAGCAGCTGCAGCGCTTCCCGATCGGCGGGATCGAGCATCAGCGCGTCCTCGCAGGCGGCGATCGCGCCCTCGAGATCCTGCGCCGCGTACGATCGGCGAGCCGCATTCTTGTGCGTCGCGATCTGGCGCGCGCGGCGTTCGAGCAGCTCCTTGCGAGCGGAGGCCGACGACTCCGGTGCGTTGGGCGCTCTGCTGATCAACCGGGTCGCGACCGGTTCGAGCTCGAGCTGCGGATCTATCGAGCGGCGAACCTCCCGGAGCGCGATACGTGTTTCTTCGAGGCTGGCGAACCGATCCTCCGGCCGCCTGGCCAGCGCGCGCATGACGATCGATTCCAGGCCGGCTGGCATGTTCGCGCAGAGTTCGGACAGCGGGACGGGACCCTCCTCCGAATGTCCGTGCCGGGATGCGTTGTCCAATGTCCGGCTGAATGCCTGCTGATACGAGAGCAGCTCATAAGCGACCGCCCCGACGGAGAACATATCGCTGCGGTAGTCAACCGGGAGGCCGAGGAGTTGCTCCGGCGACATGTAGTTGAGCGTGCCCATCATCGCGCCGTCCATGGTCATCCCGGATCCTTCGACTCGCGCGATTCCGAAATCCACGATGCGAACCACACCGCGATGATCGACCATCAGATTGGCCGGCTTGATATCCCGATGAACGATCCCCGCACAGTGAGCGTGGTAGAGACCGGCGCACACCTGTTCGATGTGGAACAGTTTTTCGGCGAGCGTCAGCGGCTGCCGGCCTCTGATGATTTCCTCGAAGGATCTGCCATCGACGTACTCCATCGCCATGAACGGCTGGTGCTCGTGCTGGCCGACTTCGTACACGGTGACAAGGTTTTCGTGGCGCAGGCCTGCGGCGGCTCTCGCTTCACGCAGGAACCGCTGGAGCAACTCCTCGTCAAGCAACGCGTCGCGCAGAACCTTGATGGCGACCGAGCGATTGAGGTCCGGGTCGCGAGCCAGATACACGGTCCCCATGCCGCCGCGGCCCAGGCGCCTGATGACTTCGTACTTGTCGAACTTCAGTGGGTGATTCGTCAAACCGGTTCAACCTGGAGACCGCTATCATAACGCCGTCAGCGATCATCAGACACCGCAAGCTGAGTGGACTCAGCTAGTTATGGTGCGAGCGGCTTTAATGGCGACTCTATTCGATTGGAAGCCCGAGGTCAGCTCCACGGATGTCAGCCGATGGATGGATTCAGAGTGCGCCAAAGTCACCTGACACGCACAGGCGTGTCGAACCGGACGCGGAGGATCGAGCCCTCTGGGACGTCAACTTGCTTTCCCTCCGTCGCGGCCACCGTGCCGCCACCGCCCATCAACACGCCAGCGATCGCGCCCTTTCCTCCGCCCAGAATGCCGCCGAGGATTGCACCTATCGCACTGCCCACGGCGATGCGGCCGGTCTCTCCCTTGAGACCACGTCCCTTTATCTCCTGGACGCTTCCACGAATCTGATACGACCTCGAGTCGATGGTGAGCTGGTCGAAGCTGATCGTGAGTTTCGAGGTGCGGTTTGTCCGAGTTGCTGGTTCCACTGACGACACAACGCCCCGAAGAACGGATCCCGCAGGAATAACGGCACGCTCGTTCAGGCTGAACGCCTCCACTGTCACGGCTTCAAAGCGATCTTCAACCGAAGCCGTCCCCGAATTGAGTCGACTCGTCAATCGCACGTCGAGCTCAGTCCCGACCGGAATCTCGACCATCGTGGCTGCTTCGGCGACCTGGCGCTTGCGCTCTTCGAGCTGCGCTGCCTCGGCAGCCCTGCGATCTTCTGCCTGCCGGCCCCGCAGCGCATCCGCTTCAGCACGCTGTCTTTCGCTCTGGCGCCGCTCCCGTTCGGCTTCCGCGGCGGCAGCACGAGCTCGCTCGACCTGGAGTCGTGCTTCCTCGCGTCGCCGTTCCTCGGCGGCGAGCTGGGCCTCGAGCCGTTGGGCTTCCAGGGCCTTCGCCTCATCGGAAACGCGTCGCTGGTCTTCGCGGTACGCGAGTTCTTCGGCGGAACCCACGACCAGGACTCGCGTCCCTGTATAGAACTCGCGCGGCGTGCCGAAGCGAGCGATAGCGTTGTCATCGAGCGAGAATTCGGTCTGCCACGCGCCGGCGTTCAGTCTGGAAAGCGCGCTGCCTGTAACTGGCTGAATAGCGCCCGTAGACAGCCGAGGGGCGAGAAGGACAATGTCCCCCTCTTTGCCCGTTTCAACGAACGTGTCGGCTCTGGCCACGAGCCGGGCCTGGAATCGTGTTCTGACGACAGGGGTTGCCTCGTTGCCACGATCTACGGTGGTCACCTGGAAACCGGTCAGCTTGATGTACGCGGGTAGCTCGGACGTCAGGCGGGAGAGAAGTAACTTCGGATCCGGTCCCGAGCTCGATCCTGCTGGCCACATGAACCATGCGATCCCACCCAGAATGAGGAGCACGCCGACTGCGCCGGCAGCGACGACGCCAGCGTTAATCCCGGCTCGTTCGCGCTGCGGCTTCTGTGATTGTGAGCCTGGTGTCCACGCCGAAGCCTCGGGGATTGGCTGGCTGGAGGAGTGAGGCTCGGGCTCGGGAGCTGGCAGCACGGCGCCGCAGGAACCGCAGAACTTGTTCCCACTAGCGGATTCAGAGCCACAAGAAGAGCAAAGTGGCATCGCGTTCCTCCAAGAGCACGCCTGCGACCGACGTGAGGGACACCGCCTTGAGGGACAGAGTGCCGGCCTCGACCCGAGCCGACGCGTCAGGTGAGGTGATCGACGAGAGGGAGCCTAACGCTGCCATGCGCGAACGTCAAGGACGAGGTTCAACAGTAGTCAACGATAGTGCCCAGGAATTCGAACATCGTGATCTGAACTACGTCGACCTCTTGAGGTGCAGAAGAACCGAGCGCTCGAGATCGTAGGCAAATCCCGGCGTTCGTGTGTCCAGCATCTGGTATTGCGTGAGGAGCATGGCGAAACCGTGAGCAAGCTCAGTGTCTTCCAGCTTGACGGCCAGCACGGGTTTGCCGAGTGCGTCCGCGTATTTGACTTCTCTTCGCACGTAACGCGAGCCCACCGCTCCCGGACTGAGACACAACAGAACCAGCGACGCCGCTGAAAGGCGATCTTCGAGCCATGCGTCCCATTCAACGGCGCCAGGGATGTTGCGGTCGTACCACACAGGCACACCCCAGCCCTGCAGTAGCTGGATCAGCGGAAGTACTTTCGCTGAGTCTCCATGCTGATAGCTGATGAAGATGTAGTTACCGGGCATATCGGGCGGCTGGGACGGCAGCGGACCCGTCGTCGCGATTGGCCTGTCAAGCACCCCCTCGTCAGCAGCAGGAAGCGGAAAGTCAAGAGCGGACGGCCACCACGTCAACACGTCCAGAATTTCTTTCGGCTGCAGGGCGTTCGAGCAGAGCTCATCGACGCCGAAATCCTCGCTGGCACTGCGAAAGACACCGGCGGCCACCACATCGGAGTAGCGGTCTCTTTTCAGCAGGAGGTCCGGCGGTTCGACACGGAGATCGGGGAAACCCGCGCGAAACGACCGGCGAACAAAGGCAGTCAGCCACTCGGCGGCTTCCGGATCAGCGACGCCGACAAATTCTTCGTGGACGGCGATCGCCGTGCTCAACCCCACCGCGAGAGCCTTCTGGGCTTCGACGAGTTCTGTGGAGATGCCCGGCAAATCAGCGGCGTGCTCAGCGTTGATGCGTGCCTCCCTGATCTGATCCCTGCGGGCGGAGAACCGCTGTACCTGAACCTGATAGCCGAACGAATAGCCGAGCGCCGCCGCTTCTCTAAGGACACGAGTCAACAGAGACCGCACCCTGAAGTTGCACGCGAACCAGATGCTGCCCGCGCGCATGCCGCAGCTGTTGACGTTGGCCTGCAGGGGAGGGAAGGTGAAGGCCCATTCGTCGAAGGTTTCACGGGCCAGCGGAAGGGCGATCGAACCCGGGCTGATGCGATCGAGGCGTGTGAATGCCGCAAGGACATGGCGCAGCGCCGGTTCCTTGGAGGCGGGCGCAAGCACGGAGTAGAGGGCTTCGGGCGCGCCCCGAGTGGGGAGGTTCACCCGTAGCGCGACACGTGCGGATTCCAGTTCGACCAGTCCACCCACGACGCCGGTGAGCCGCTCTGCGCACTCACTCCAGTTGTCGCCGTGCAATGGCGCGAGGTAACGCAGACGTACCAAGCCCTGGACGAAATCAGCGGAACCGTCGGAAAAGCGGGCCAGGTACACGCCAAGGGGCTCAGGACGTTCGTCGCAGCCGGTTCAGCAGCCCCTTGCCCTTGCCGCGCGCTGCTTCGGTGGGCTCCTTGCGATCCAGCGCACTCTGGCGACTCTCCCGCACGATCTCGAAATCAATCTCCTGGTCGATTTCGTGTATGCGCATCACGTCCTTGATGATGCGCATCAACACCACATGCACCCATTCGAGGAGGAAATTCGCGTCTGTGACGTCGTATTCGTTCGGGGAGTGCCACGACGATGAGACAGCGAGGGCACGAGTCAGACGACCGGATTCCGGATCGACGCCGATACCCACCGACTTCTGTGCCCACGTGCCCGCATTCACGTGCGCATCCCAGCCCACGTACAGATCGTTCCCGTACGAATACACGTGCACGAAGACGATGCCGCGGCCAAGTTGCGCCACGATCTGCCGTCTCTGCACACGGCCATCTATCCCGTGGTAGGAGATGTCCTCATCGCCAATCCGTGCGCGTTGACCCATTGCGATTCCCGGAGACGCGCGTCCGCCTCCCTCGGCCTCGCCTTTGAGTGACTGCAGGATCTCCTGCCGGATTTCCGGAGTCTTGCCGGCGATGTCGCGGATCACCGCCTGCCACGAGTCGAGACGAATAAGGCGCCGCGGCTCGTCCCTGGGCTTGCCGGTCGACACGCTGAGCATACGTCCCCGGTCATCGCGGGTGATCCACCACCAGAAACCCCGAATAGCCGTCGCGACGCCGGTGAGCCACCGCAGTTCCTTGACGCCGGTCAGCTTGTTTCGCGGACGCCAGAGTTGAAACGGCCATTTCCGCGCACGTTGCGGCTTCACCCAGAGGCGGGTTGTCTGGCCGGCGAGGTACACACACGTACTCCGGATCGCCTCGGGGCCGAGCTCGATGATGTGATCGTATTTTTTTTCACGGCCTTCGTTGGTCGCGAATGTGAGGACCATCTCGGGATCGAAACGGTGGAACTCCCGCGGTACGATGGTGATAACGGCGGCGGCCTGGCTCGAGTAGCCAGGGCGACCAGGGGTGGGCTGATCGATCTCCACTCTCGTCCAGATTTCGCTCTCGAGCGGCGGAGACTTGAAGAGTTCCGCGCGAATTCCCTCCGCTTTGCAGACGTTTGCAAATGCATCGTGAACCGTGTCTCGAACCGCCTGCGCACGCCCGACGCTTGTGTCGCCAGACCGAGGGACCATCGTGACCGAGGGCACGACGCGTGACGCCTTGGCCACGACGACCTTGTGTCTCATCAGAACCAGCATCAAGGCTCCGAATAGAAGGGTCACAGACGTGCTGACAACGGAGGCGGCGAAACTCGACGTCCCTTCCTCTTCAAAGTCGTCGGAAGACCCGGAAGGCAGAGGATTTCTGCAGTCCGTGACATCGGTGCCCGGGGTGCACAAGTCTGGTTCGTCACACGCGCCGTCTCTCGCGTATTGGCACGAGTCGTCAGCAGACTGCGCGAGCTGGCGAATGACCTCATCAGGACTGGGCGCTTGCGCGTGTGTGCCCGCATTCATGCACAAGGCAAGGAGCGCCACGCGCAGCACGTTGCGCACCGCAGGCGGTGTTGATCGAGCGGACATATTTCCTTCGGAGGGGCTCATCCTCGCCGTCAGAGGGCGGGGTGTCAACAACAGACTTTGCATCTGCGTGAAGAATGAGCGAGGAGGGCCCTGGGCATCTGGAGCGAAACGTAAACAGCGACCCCCGGAATCCTCGCAAGTGGAGATCTTCGCCTCGCAGCGTCGCATAACCGCGCCTATGGCGATGTGAGCAACTTCGTACCAGGTCAACGAGATACAGACAGAAGAGCGAACTCGCACGCCTTATGAGTAAGCCGGCTGGCGCGATCGACCCGCCCCCGGGTGCTGCGATTTCTGCGCCCCCGCCCCCGCCTGGGACCCCGTGCGAACGTGGTGGTCGTATGGGAGTGTGAGGCGTGTGGGGAGTCTTGCGAAGACGCGCGACTTCCGTCTGTCATCAACCCGACAGAGGACCTCGGCTATGCGACCGCGCGATTAGGTAAGTGCTATAGCGTGTGAAGGCGCCGGAGCAGACGAAACGGAAGGCGGCGAAGAAACGCTCGACGTGTCTGCCGTGAATCCGTCCCCACGAAGCGCCGTCGCGAGCACTCCGGCGGACGTCACCGCGGCCACGGTGTGGACATATCGAGAGGGCGATACGACCGTTGGGCCCGCTGGGATTTGGAAAAAGTGCAGCTCAGAGACGTTCCCCACACCGATCACGAGGTAACACTCGCACGTCTGCCCAGAGAACGGGGAACGCAGCCGCCAGAGCAACCGCCGGAGAGGCTGAGATGGCACGGGCACCTAATGTACTCAATACTCAATGGCTGAGATGTTCACTTCGGCACATAGAGTTTGTCCGACACGGCCAGCGAGTTTGTCCGACACGGCCGGCCGCGAACTGAAGTATTCGGGCTGCGACGGTCTGGTCGGTTTGAGAGTGAGGTACCGTCTCATCGCCTGCCGATCGTGCCGAACACACCCGCCGTCAGTTTGAATTGCCATCAGACGCCGGAGCTTGCCGCCGCGTTATAAACCTTCGACGGTCTCGGCGCGCGACGAGATGCGTCAGGGTAGGGGATTCCCAGCCTTGCCGTTTTGTGGCCGATTTCAAGGGGGAGGCCATACCCCGAACCACTCGCCGGCACGGACACCTGATTCAACAAAGGCTTATCCGCATAGCTGATTTCACAGTCCTCCTTCGTGGCATCGCGATTGGTAGTGCCGAGTTTGGAGGACGGGAATGATGCGAAGCGACGAGTCGATCGGGCCTGTATTGCGCGCGTTGGGTGACGCGCTCGTGAGCGATCCTGTTGATCGCGATCTACGAGCAGTCTTCGAGCAGGAAGTCCAGCGCCTCGTCGGGCTCCGATCCGTGCGGCTCCGCGAGATTGCTGCGCGCTACCATGCGCGCCTCGTCACGCCGACACGCACGGTCGAATCCCTCGTGCTTGGCGTGCCAAGCTCCGACCCGCGCGCACAGGCGATTCTCGAGGCATCGTTCGACGCGGGGCGTCCACCGGCAGAGGCTCAGCTCGATCTTCTCGCCCAGGCCGCGCAGCTCGCGGGGCTTGTGCTCGAGGCATCGCGCTCGCGAATGACGACGATGGTTCGAAGCGTTGACGGGGCGGCGCCACTCATTGGCTCGAGCGGTGTGATGCAGATGCTGCGGGGCCGTGTCGAGCGCGTTGCACGAACTGATTTCACGGTCCTCATAGAAGGCGAGAGCGGCACCGGGAAGGAGCTGGTCGCACGTCAACTCCACGAAGTGAGTCGTCGTCGCACCGGGCCGTTTGTCGCGGTGAACTGCGCCGCGCTCGTCGAAACGCTGCTCGAGGCGGAGCTGTTCGGCATCGAGGAGCGGACGGCAACCGGCGTGCGCGGTCGGCGGGGGAAGTTCGAGCACGCCGACGGCGGCACGCTGTTTCTCGACGAGATTTCGGACCTGTCGCTTTCGGCTCAGGCCAAGCTCCTGCGCGCCATCCAGGATCTGGCGATCGAACGCGTCGGCAGCACCGGCGCCCGCCGTGTCAACACGCGCATTGTGGCAGCCACCAATCGGCCGCTCTCGGACATGGTGTCGAGGGGCCTGTTTCGTACCGACCTGTATTACCGGCTTGGGGGTGTGGAGATTCACGTCCCGCCGCTGCGCGCACGACGGGAAGACATATCAGAGCTCGCCATTTACTTTCTCGCCCGTCACCAAAACACGCGTGACCTGTCGCTGTCGGACGCCGCCGTCGACGCCTTGCGGTTGTATGCCTGGCCGGGCAACGTGCGCGAGCTCGAACGTTTCATCGAGCTGGCAGTCGCTTTGACCGAGTCGAATCAGATCGAGCTCGACGACCTGCCACCCCAATTACGAGGAGACTACGTGGAGATTCTCGGGCCGTCCGTCGCCGCCGGAGAATCGCTTCGCGCGTGGGGCAGCCGCTATGCGAGGCTGGTCTATCGAGCGTTGTGGCCGGAACAAGCGACGCGCGTGCCGGCATCTCGATATCAGTTATCACACGCTGCAGGCATATCTGCGCTACGCACGGCAGGACGGATACGCGGGTACGCAGCTTCCGGAGTGGGTGCGATCGGCCAGCACTCCTGCAACGGTGCATGAAGCCCGGAACAGCCGATGAACGTCATCTACGCTCTTCGCTATTTTCAAGTCGTGGCGGTGGTTCCCCCGTTGTTCCTCGCCGGCTTCCTCATCACCATCGCGGCGTCCGCGGTGACGCTGACACGCGATCCGACGGCAGGGATTGAGGCGTTGACGCCCGTGCTTCTGCTCCAATTGTTCGCCGCGTCGTCTGGATTCCAGATTCCGGCACGGCGCGGGCTATTACGACCTGCTCCTGACGTCCGGAACACCGCGCTGGCAGATCGCCATGGCGCACTGTCTCGCTTCGGTCATGCCTGGGATCACCAGCTGGATCTGTGTCGGGATGCTGGAACTGGCTGCCAGCCACGGGGCGCGGATGACCTTCGCAGCCGGAGGCACGTGCATCGCATTCTTTCTGATGTCAACGGTCGCGTGGGCGATGGCGACGTCCATCTCGCGTGCCCCGGCGGCGGTCGGATGGCTGCTGATCATGACAATCCCTCCGCTTGCGCGGTTCGCCTCTCCAGTGCAGCTCCTCGGAACTGAGGCCCCCCGGCCTCTGGCGGTGACGCTGCCAGCCGTATTTGTGATCGCGATGATTCCAGCGGGCCTGGCGTTTGCGCGCATCATGCGTGGCGCCGTGCCTCTGGAGTCGGCGCAGTGATGGCGGGTTTCCTCTCGGCTCGCGACGTGAGCGCGCGATACGGCCGCCGAGACGTCTTTCAGGAGCTGTCTTTTGACCTGTCGGCGAATGAATCCCTGGGTGTTCTCGGTCCGAATGGCGCGGGAAAGACCACGCTGCTGCGCATGATTGCGGGACTGTTGAGCCCGTCTCGTGGTGAGCTGCTCGTGAGGGACCTGACGCCTCGACGCGCCCTCGCGCGGATCAACGCTGCGTATTTTGCCGGCGACTTCACGTTGCCTGGGTCGGTGCGCGCCTGCGAGTGGGGAAGTCTTGCCACCGGCGACGCCATCACGCCCGAACGCCGGAGGATTCGCCAGCTCTCTCGAGGCACGAGGCAGTTGCTCGGCCTGCGGACGGTGCTCGCGCGTCCACACCTTGATTTGGTCGTGCTCGACGAACCGTGGGAGGCACTCGATGCGGACGCCTCGCGATGGCTGTCCCGGACGATCGAAGTCAAGCGCGATCGCGGCGCTGCGGTCGTGCTCGCGTCTCACGACCTGCACGATCTCGCGGGCGTGTGTGACGCGTACCTGTTCCTCGTCAACCGCCGCGGCACGATGTGGAAAGCGCACGAGCTGTCGCCGGCCGGCCCGGTGACGGCGGCGCTGCTCGCCGACGTGCTCGAGCGGTTGCAGGCCGACGCCACGACACGCCTTCGCGCGGTCTCGTAGTGCGCCGGCATGGTAGTGTGAAATATCCGCCGGCGCCATGGCGGCTCAAAAAGGCTCGCCGCTTGTCGCGGTACTTCCGCTGCGTGATGGCCGCGTGATCCTGACCAGGAGCATTCTCGGCCGCGATCAGCTGGTGGTGATCGCGCCCGCCAAGGATCCCGTCCCGTTTGTTGCGAGCGATGAAGAGACAAGTCGGCCGCTCGCGCTGGTCGGCGAGGACAAGGTGGCGTTCATTGAGGGCACGGGCGCCCGAAAACGGGTGGCTCTCGCAACGATTGTTGATGGCCGCATTGTGCGGCGGCTCGATGGGATCGACGGGCTTTCGATCCAGGCACTCGCGACGACGCCTGCGGGCGACACGCTGTTTTTCGTCAGTTCCAGAACGGTGTTCGCTCTGTCGTTAACCAAAAATGAAGCCTCGACCACCATTCGTGCGGGCGACGGTGTGGCCGTTGATCCCACCGGAAAGTATCTCGTCATTCTCCTCAACGAAACGAGCGGCGTACGGCTTGTTCACCGTTCGATTGTCGACGGTCGCGAAGAGCCCGTACGGCTCCCGGCAGAGCCACGGCTCGCGCCGATCGCCTGGGGTTCCAACACAATTGGCCCCGATGGCCGGCTCGGTTTGCGATTGGCCCTCAGGGATTCATGGTTCTGGCCGGCGGCGGTTTTCGATCCCGCGACCGGCCACGTCGACCCGATTCCGGGCGGTGATCAGGCAGATATGGTTCGGCGATCCGCGGCCGGCCAGATCAAAAGGTTTTCGTGGCCGCTCTCAAGTTCCGACGGGGGAATGTTCCCCCGATGGCCCGCCAGTTCGGCGTCAACGCATTGCGGTCGTCAGTTCAACCTCGCGTGGCGCGGCGCCCGCCAACCGGATCTGATAAGTGGATCCAGCACTCACCTGAATCCTCACCTGCGACGGATACGGGTAATAGCCGGCAAATGTCCCGTCCGGGGCTACGACGTCGATGTCGAAATCCCTGATCGCCGCGGACACCGTCACCTCGAGAGTGCCCGGTGTCGGTACAGTGACCGCGAACCGCGCGCACGAGCCGGTCCCGTATCCCCAATGGGCGCAAGTGGCTCCGCCCACGCGAGTGCGCACGACCTCGCCCAGCGAGATCAACGTCAGAGGCTGGAGTACGAAGTCCAGTTGGGTATCTTTAGCAATAGGCATGTAATTCGCGTCTGTGAACCTAATCTCGGCGAAGTAACCGGGTTTGGACGCCGTCACCAGGCGGGGACATGCCCCACGGTTGTGAGGTTGACGCGCGGATGCTGTATCGGCCGTCCGCATCAGTGACCACTTTCGGAGAGTCGCTCTGCTCCAACACGGCGATTGTGGCTCCGGCAACCGGAGCGTCGCCATTCCGCACCACGCCGAACACAGTGAATGTGGGCCCACCGGTCGCCGACGTGGGACTCGTGAACGGACCGGTGAGCGGCTGTGAGCTCGCGCTGGGACCGGTGATCAACGACTGTGATCCCCCACACGCTGTCAGGCAGAGAACGATCGAAACGCAGAAGACACGTCTCATGCGCAGCACCCTCAGCTAACGTAGCGCCGTCGTGAGCGCGAACTCGCGCGCCGGACTCCAGCCCCCAGCCACGCGCCTGCAGTCTCCGTAGAGCATACGCTCGGGGTCGAACCGCTTCAACGCGAATGCGCGGTCACATCTGCGATCCAGTGACGACAAGGGTCGCAGGCAGGACGGCTTCGATGTCACATTGGGGGACGTGATCGTCGGACTGCAGCCTTCGGGTCGTGTTCCCTTTACGGCAGGCCGGTCAACCAGTTTTCCTCCGCTTTAGACCAGGCCCGAGATGATTGGCGGGCAAGTCCATCACGAATTCCCTACTACCGGCTGATTGAAGGCGAGAGCGGCACTGGCAAGGAGCTGGTCGCACGTCAAACTCCACGAAGTGAGTCGTCGTCGCACCGGACCGTTTGTCGCGGTGAATCGCGCCGCGCTCGTCGAAACGCTGCTCGAGGCCGAGCTGTTCGGCATCGAGGAACGGACAGCAACCGGCGTGCGCGGTCGGCGGGCACGCTGTTTCTCGACGTGGGCTCTTCACTGTCGACCGGCTCAGCGGCGGTCGAGGCCGTGACCGGGTCTGCGGTACGCCTGGATTACGCCTAGGGCGACAGCGAACGTTGGAACTGGCCGTTCGTGGTGGCTAACCGTGCCGAGAACTGCTGTGCGTGAAGTGCGCGACGACGACCTCGTTGCTCTTCGTCCAGCGACGCGCCGCGAGCTGAAACTCACACCCCCGCAAGATGGCTGAGCGGCGCAGGGACAGCGCCATGCAAGTCCACGTGCGGCCGCTCCACGTTGCGCCACGCGGCGACGGGATCCCAGTTCGCCTCGGTCTGAATCGCTTCGACAATCATCCACAAGACACCCGGATTCTGCGCGTCCTCGGCGTCGTGATCACGATGCACGACATCGAGCGTCCGATCGAGGAGCAACTGCTCGTTATCGTTTGCGTTCACGTAGACGCGGACGAGTTGTGTCGCCGTGCGAATGCCGTGGTTGCGGAGCTTGCCGCGGCGGGTCTTGCCGAAGTCCTGCTCCGCCTCGGGACCGAGCGCCTTGTAGAGGATCGCCTGATCGATCCAGTCCACGAGCCGCTCCGCCGGGATCTGCGTGTGCAGCACCAGATCGACGATGTCGGCGGTGGCCATGTTGGGGACGTTCTCGATGTCCTCTTCCTCGAGCCGCGACTGGTGCCAGATGGTGAGTCCGTCCAGATCGTCGAGCGGCTGCTTGGCTTCGACACTCGGGATGATCCACTTGGCGGCGCTCGTCCCGGCGGCCGACATCACCTGCCAGACGGTGCGAGGAAAGACGCCGACGATGAAGGCGAGCATGTAGCCGTACTGGCCGGAGAGCGCGTCGGTCGTCGTGGCGATGACCCAGATGCCGATCACTGAGAGGATGATGCGGTTGGAGAACGCCAAGAATGCGTTGGGCCCGAGATCGCGGCGCACGAAGCGCCGGAACAACGACTGCACGCCAAAGAAGTAGGCGCCGAGAAACGCGAAGTTCAGCGACGTCTTGATGGGCTCGAGCCCGCGTTCGCCGGCCACCGCTTGGGCCGCGCCGCCGGCCGCCGCCGCCGCGGCCGACCAGTCCGGCTCGAGCACCAGCAGCCAGCCCAGCGCCGCGAGAAACGTCGCGAACCCAAGGGGCACGAAGATGTTCGCGGTGAGAATATCGGCAAGCTTGACCGTCGGCTGGCTCAGCGCCACGCGCCCGCGCTTCGTCTCGGGATCCCGTATGATCGCCTCGACGAAGCTGGTCCGAGTCGACACGTCGCCTTCGAACCGAAGCGCGCCATACGTCGCCTCGAATTTCTGGAAGTAGCCGTCTACTCGTCCGACCTGGTCCTCGAACGACTCGACGTATTGCATGACGTGGTCGCCCTGCCGCAGATACGTCTGCCGGGACACGAGGAATCCGAGGCGCCACAGGTTCATCGTGAACTCGTTCAGTATGCTGGGCCTTCGCGTCCGCAGCACGAGGTAGTAGAGCGCGCCCGGCAGGAGCGCCGCGACGAAGAAGAACGCGATCTGCTCTGCGAAACGGCGATACGCGACGTGAAGGAAGACCACCCCCAGTGCCAGCAGGAGAATGACGCCGACGGCCACGAATCCGATCACCGTCCGGCGCAGGTCGTCGGGCAGGGCGCGAATGAGGGCGTGTAGCTTCGCCGACACGATGGCGAACGCCACGATGAGCACGAGCCCGCCGAGGCTCTCGTACGGGTGATTGCGCGCGAGCGAGCCGATCTCCGCAAACCGCTCTTGCGCCCACGTGTTGCCGAACCACGCCATCAACCCGAGCGCGATGCCGCCATAGAAGACGATGCCGAACATCGCGACGAGGAACAGCTGTGCCCCACCGAGCTTTTCGTTCACGGTCGTGACGACCTTGCGTGCGCTGGATTCGGTTACGAGTTCAGACATGGTGGCGTGGTTATACACCCGCGGCGACGGCGTGGCGAGATCTCGCGCGCGTATACCTTGCACCCGCCAAAAGGACGGCAAACGGACGAAGCCGCTTTCACTTTGCCGGCGGCGGTTGTGGAATCCCGTTCTGTCCCACAGGTCGGAGGCTCAACAGCGGGAGTTCGACGACCGTATGCTGGCATTGCGCGAACGCGCCAGACTCCTTGGCAAAGGCCCAGACCAGCCCAATTGAACTGGCCACTTGGCCAACTATATTTGTTCCCGGATCGACCACGTCCGACTATCGTGACGGAGCTCTAGGCGCGGCGCAGCTTCCAGGGCCGGGCTGGTTCATCGGCAGGTCCACGACGAATTTCCTACTACCGGCCGATCGAAGGAGGGATTGGCACTGCGAAAAATGACTCCTACGCCAGTGGAGGCCAGACCCACACCCGCGGTCTGGCCTCCTCGTCGCAATCATCAGTGTTCGGTATCCCGCGTCGATCCTTCGTTCCCGTAGCTATCCTTCGAACGAATCCTCCCGTCGCGGCGGTGCGTGACGAGGTCGACGCGATCGCGCTTCGCCTCGCGCGTGGTGGCCTTCACCGCACCCATTTGGGAGCGGTGATGTGAGAGCGTCCGGCGGCCTTGCTTTACCTTCCAGCCGGTGCTATCAGGCTCCGCAACGACATCGACGTCGTGGTGTGTGGTCATGATGTAACCCCTTCCTCGACGCGTGAGGTAGCCACGGGTGGCCGGAGTCGACGCCGCGACGTTCGCTGCGCTCTTCGGATACTTCACCCGCCGCTCCCGCTCCCACACGGCCATCGTCACCGCGTCGCCGCGGAGGCGGTTGGCGATGATGACGTCCAGGCTTTCCACGGCGGCGGTGCCCGATTCAAGCGCGGCACTGATGCCCGCTTGTGCCGCCGTCTGTCCGGCTCTCCCCGCGTCGCGATCGTGCAGCGCGTGTTCGAACCGTTGGACCGCGGTGTTCAGATCCGCCCGGAACGTGGACGGCATCCCGTGCGCGAGAAACTCGGCCTCGACCGCCTCGCTCTCGCGCACGAACAGGCGCCCTGCAGTGAGCAACGCCTGGTCGTTGCGTGCCTTGGGCATCCGGAACCGCTCGGCCAGATCCGGTTTGTCCTCGGCCATCAGACCGGCCGTCCGGCTGATCGCGTCTATCTGCTCGCGAACCGCCGTCCGTGCCGCCTCTCGTCTCTCTCCGCCATCCCGCGCCGCCCCCTGCGATGACATCTTCATCACCGCATGCCGGCCCAACTCGGTCACCGCGGCCTCGACGGCCGCGAACGCTTTCCCTCCCGGACTCGATGTCGGAAAGAGGTCCCCGTGTGCTCTCCCAAAGTCACGAACCTTCACGAGCATTTCGTATCGACGTGTTTCGATCGTGTTCATAAACGATCCTCCTTGGGCCGTATGGTCGATCCGGCACCCCCGCGAAGTCGTGATGAACGGCGTGAAAGGATCTGAAAGGATCTGAAAAGCGTCAGGCAGCTCGATCGCGAAGGATGGCGAGCGTCGGCGCCCAGGCTTCGCGATGAGCGGTCGGGTACCCGAAGCGACCGCTAGAGGTTGTCACGCGCTCACGTGGAACGACGCTGCCACGCGCCCTTGCCGCCGCCCCGGCCGGCCTGGTCACCGCCCGGCGATATGGGTCCGCTACGCGTGCCCTCATGCGCGCCGAGTGTTCCTGATCGACGCAGAAGATGATGGCTTTCTGGAAGCTGTCACCGTCGCGATCGAGCTGGCCCCGCTCGGGCCGATAGCCTTCCACATCGCGGTCGATATGAATCTTGACCACCTTGTATGGCGCGATAAAGCCGACGCCGATGCCCTGCTTCAGGGAGTACGTGTAGATCGGGTCAGCCCGTGACCCGAAGCGGGCTTCGCCGAAACCGGCGTCCGCCGCCCGCCGCCGAATCGCTCTTCGCGCGCCTTACGCGCTGACAACGACTTGCGCTGGCACTGCGCCTGCACTGCGACCTCCGCGTTTACATTCGTCGCGGAGCCGCTCCGCCTCACACGCGCAAGGAGGCAGCAATGCACGACACCGATTGCACGCTCGCCGAGCTCGCCTCGTTCGAATTCGAGGGCCAAGGGGAATTCGAAGGAGAGGGCGAGTTCGAAGACGAAGGCGAGTTCGAGGCCGAGGATCTCGAAAACCCGGCGGCCTTCGAGTTCGAGCACGACACCGGCGGCGTGAGGCTCGAAGCGATGCACGAGTTCCCGCGCGGGCTCGGAGAGACAACGTTCGAAACCAGCCCGGCCTTCGAAGGTGAAGTGCGGATACAAGGCGAGAGCGAGTGGGGCAGCGAAGCCGAGGGCGCGTGGTCCGGCGAGACCTTGCAGGAAAGCGAGGGCGAGAGCGACCGCGAATTCGAGTTCCTCGGCGAAGGCGAGTTCGAGGACGAGACCTCCTACGAAGGTGAGGGCGAGTACGAAGGCGAAGGGGAGTTCGAGGACGAAGGTGAGCTCACGAACGAAGGTGCGTTCGAGCTGGCCGGCGAAGGCGAATTCGAGGATGAAGGCGAGTTTGAAGACGAGGGCGAGTTCGAGGACGAGGGCGAGTTCGCGAACGAGGGCGAGCTGACAAGCGAAGGCCAATTCGAGTCGCGCGACGAGATCGCGGAGGCGGAACTGGCCGCCGAGCTTCTCGGCGTGCAGAGCGAAGGCGAGCTCGAGTACTTCCTGGGCGGACTCGTCAAGTCGGCCCTCGGCACGATTGGCAGCGCGCTTGGCACCGGCGAAGGAAAGAAGCTGATCGGAATGCTGAAGGGCGCGGCCAAGAAGCTCCTTCCCGTGGCCGGCACGGCGATCGGCGGCTTCTTTGGCGGACCTCTAGGCGCCTCGCTCGGCGGCGACGTGGCCGCGCAGGCCGGCAAGATGCTGGGCCTGGAGCTGGAAGGCCTGGCGCCCGAAGACCGCGAGTTCGAAACGGCCAAGGGCTTCGTCCGCTTCGCGACCGACGCCGCGCGGAAGACAGCGCAGCTCTCGTCACAGATGGATTCGGAGCTCGCGGTGCGCAGGGGATTCCTCCACGCGGCCCGCCGTTACGCGCCGGGCCTGCTGGCAACCGCGTCGCCCTCACCCGCGTTCGGGGCGCGCCCCTGTGCGTGCGGCCGCCGTCGCTCGAGAAGCGGAACCGGACGTTGGGTCCGAGTCGGCCGCCATCAGCTCGTGCTGTATGGCCTCTGAAGGGAAGCTGCCGTCAGATGCGCTCGGGAGGCGTCTGCTCGGCGAGGAGGCTCGAGGCATGTTGAACCGTCTCGCGCGCGTGCGGCCGTTCGCGCTCCACGAAACGATGGTGCCCGCGGCGGCCGTGTCGGTTCCGGCGCAAGCCGCCATCGAGCGCTACCTGGCGACAGGGCGCGCGGAACTGCGCGCACGGATCCGATCCTTCCAGGCGTGGCTCGCGGGTCCGGACGGACGGCAGGCCACGCTGCCGGATGCGCACCGGCGCCTGACGTTTCTCCGCCTCCGTTTCAACTCGGTGCTGTCGCACTTCGACGTGTTCTCGTCGGTGATGACCCAGCGCAGCGAACACGACATCGGCGTGTGGCTCTCGGGGCTGGACGTGGCGGCCCGCGACGCGCTCACGCTCGAGCCTGGCGTCTACGACATGCCGCCGATCGTCTGCTACCTCGATCGCGGCT
The DNA here is from genome assembly GCA_963741135.1 of uncultured Acidobacteriota bacterium. Lineage (GTDB taxonomy): Bacteria > Acidobacteriota > Vicinamibacteria > Vicinamibacterales > UBA2999 > Gp6-AA40. The sequence continues at coordinate 1,702,133 of CAVUHC010000008.1, read as the reverse complement.
TCGGTGCGGCCATCCGCCGCGCGCGCACGCGTCTCCCGGGCGGCGGAGAGACGCCGGTGGCGATCGTTCGCGTGCCGCGCGAGCGCATGGTGGGCAGCGGCATCGCGTCCTCGCTCGTGCACGAGGTGGGTCACCAGGCGGCCGCGCTGCTCGATCTCGTGAACCCGCTGCGCGCCCGCCTTCAAGCCGAGGCCCGCCGCGCCGGCGCCTCCCGCGACGCGTGGCACCTCTGGGAGTTGTGGATTTCCGAGATTGTCGCCGACCTCTGGTCGCTTGCGACGATCGGCGTCGGATCGACGCTCGGCCTCATGAGCGTCCTCAGCCTGCCGCGCGCGTTCGTCTTCCGGAGCGTCACGGACGATCCACATCCCATCCCGTGGGTTCGCGTGCAGCTCAGTTGCGCGCTTGGCGAAGCACTCTATTCGGATCCGCAGTGGGCGCGCATGAGCGCCGCGTGGTCGTCGTATTACCCGACCGATGGGCTGTCGGATCGCCAGCAGTCGGTTCTGGGGTTGCTCCAGCGCTCGATGCCGGCGTTCGTCGAGCTGCTGCTCGATCACCGGCCGGCGCGCCTCGCGGGTCGCACGCTGCCCGACGTGATGCCCATCCGCGAGCGCAGGCCCGACCGCCTGCGCGCGCTCCTCCCGCAGTGGGAGACCCACGGCGGCTGGCGCGACGCGCGGCCGACGCTGGCGTTCGGCGTGATCGGGCAGGCGCGCGCCGACGGGAAGATGTCGCCGGAGCGCGAAGGCCGGCTGGTCGCCGACCTGCTCCAGCACTGGGCGCTCCGCACCACGATCGACGCGTCCGAGGCGTGCGCGCTCGGCCCGGCGTCGCGTCGCACGAACTCGAACCAGGCCGTCGCGTCACTGGCGGCGGCAGGCGTTGCCTGAGGAGGCACACATGGAAGAGGACAAAGGCAAAGAGGCCGGCAGCGGCAAGGGCGACCGGTCGAAGCATGGCGGCGGCAAGCCCAACGTGCCGAGCGAACTCGAAGGCGGGCGGCAGGGCGGGGGCGGCGGGTCCTACGGCCGGCTGCCGGTGCCGGTCTTCTTCGTCCCGAAGACCGGTCCGGTCACTCCGGACGACCGGCTCTGGGACTACATCCAGGACGTCTCGGACGGCTTGTCGTTCAAGCAGGTACTCGGCGTTCCTCGATTCGGTGCTGGCGGATCCACCCACGGGCGGCTCGGGCTCGCGCCAGACCAGGGATCCGATTCCGGACAACTTCACCTACCGCAGCGAGGCGGTTGATCTGCTGCAGGGCGAGTTGCGCCGGCACCTGTTCGGTCCGGACGCCTACGCCTTGCTACAACTGGCCACCGAGTGCTTCCTGCTCACCAGAGCCTGCCAGGTACCACCCGATCTGGTGGATTCACGTCTCACGACCGTGCAGCCAAGCCTGCTCCCGTATCTCGAACTGATCCGGGAACGGCTCTCGGACGTGCCGGTGGCGGGGGAGAACGAGCTCAAGCTCGGAGCGGGGGCCGGAGCCTATGCCATCTCGCGCCAGCGCCTCGTCGAGCCGTGCTTCCTTGAGCTGATCTGGTCTGTACTGGCACGAGCAGGGCATGCTCGTGCAGACCATCAACGCGATCGCGATCCGCTACCAGAACATGCGGATGGGACGCGGCCGCGATCCGCTCGCCGGGCTCGAGCTCGATCCGCTGCGGCCGCTCAACAACCTGTTGTGGGGCTACCTGCAGACCGAGCACCGGCGGTTGAGCGTGGTGCGGCGGGCCTACGAGTACGACCATCACTACGGGCTGCGCCTCTACGGCAAGGCAGTGCCGGAACTGATGCCAGCGGACAGCCGTGCGAAGTTCCTGCCGGCCTTCCACGAGCTGCTGTATCAGGCCTACTTGTTCTACAAGGACGACGACATCGCGACCGTGCAGGCCGACGCGTTCCCGATCGTGAACGCGCTACGGGAGCTGCACTTCGTGCTCACCGAGGGGATGCAGAACCAGTACGGCGATCTGCCCTCGCAAGCGCGGGTCGAGATGCTGATCCAGCAATGGTTGCTCGCCCGGCCGGAAATCCGCGAGTTCCTCAGGGGCCGTGTGATGGTGCCCTATCCGGAACGGTGGATGGACAGCGTGGACACGATGAAGACGCTCCAGGGCTGGACCGACGTGCCGACGTTGTACTTCAACGAGCTGGCCGTCACCGGCGAGCAGCTGCTGTTGTCGGCGCGCTTCGCCGACTGGTCGACGCAGACCGCGGACATCACCGAGAAGGCGGCGGGCTGGGCGCGCCGTCACCGCAGCGTCGTCCTGCGGTACATGTACGCCTACAAGATGGCGACTGACGTCGATCTGACCGTCGACCGCGTCGAGGTGCAGTCGCCACAGGCGCGCTACGGGCAACCGCCCATCCGCACGCGGGTGTCGTCGGTACCGCCCCCGCAGCGCGCGTTGCCGGCCAATCTCGACGACAGCCTCCTCGGTCCACCGCCCGCCGACCCGCGGGCTGCTTCCGGCGCGAACCAACAATCGGGGGTACAAGCGATGACGCTCGGCATGCTGGTCGTGGCGCCCCGCGGGCGCGAAGTGTTCCGATATCCCTTCACACCGGCCGACGTCGTGTGGCTCGGCCGCCTGCTGGCTGCCGCGTCGGGCGGCCAGCACCGAGGGCGACGGCGCGCGATCCTCTGGAACGCGCTCGCGCGCTTCGGCGCCAGCGGCCGCACCGGCCTCTCGCTGGCGGCCTTCATCGAGCGTCACGAGCCTTCGCTGCCGCGCGTGTCCTGGCGCCAGCTGCCCCCCGGCGCGCGCCGGCTCGCGCTCGCCGTGGGCACCGGCGTCCTTCGCCGCCGCAATCCGAACGCGACGGTGCACGTGAGCCCACGGGGCGCGGCGTCGCCCGCCGGATCCTCGGTACGGGCCAGGCCCAAGTCCATACGGCTCGAGCGGCGAGTTCGAGTTCGAAGATACGCCGCCGGCCGCGGCGCCCGAGGCGACGCCGTCCACTGGCGCCGCTTCCGCCGCCCCTCCTGGATCCAGTGCCGCGCCACCGCAAGAACCGGCGGCGGCGATGCCCGACGCCGGCGCGGACCTCACGGCCGGTTCGCCCGACGAGCCGCCGCCCATGCCGGACGAGCCGATGCCCGAGCCGCCCACGTTCGACACGCAGGATGGCAACCGGTTGCGGCTCAATCCGGACCTTCTGCGGCGGTTGATGCGTGCCTATCGCCGGCGCCAGGGACGGTGGCCGCAACCCGGCCTGCTCGGCTATCCCTACGGCGGTTCGCCGTCCGGTGGAGCCGGCTATCCGGGCTACCGATACGGCGGCGCTCCATACGCCGGCAATCGCTACGGCGGCTCTCCGTATGGCGGCTCTCCCTACCGCGCGCCGTATTCCGCCTATCCGCGCTGGCGTGCGCCGCTGCCGGGTTCTCCGGTGACCCGAACGTGGGGCGGCCGCGCCGCGCCATGGGTGGGAGCTGCGCCCAGTCGGCCGTGGCCAGCGCAGCAGTCGCTCGTGGGACGTCTGCAACGTCTCGCGCAAGGCGCCCGCCGCGTGGGAAGCCTGCGATCGATCGCGTCGGGGCGACGGTATCCGGTATTCGGCGGACGGCTTCGCGGCCGGAACTATCGGATCGTGACTCGTCCGCGCGGACTGCATCACGAAATCATGCTCGTGCGCAACGGCGAGCTGCAGCAGGAACTCGCCAGTTGACCACGGCGGCGTAGCCACGGACGCGCGTTGGCAGGGAGGGTCGCATGCAATCGACGACTGGCGGTTTCTGGCCGTACGAAGGCCGGGGGCAGGGTGAGTTCGAGGAGTCCGGAGGGTCTGGCACGCCCCCGGTGACGTCCTTGCGCATGCGCAAGGGGACGCCGCCGCCGCGGCCCAAACCGGTTCGTGGCCGGATTCTCTGGCCCGCGCTGGGCTTTCCCGCGGTGATCGCGCCGCGGAGCCAGGCGCCTACGGAAGGCGAGGAGGCAATCGGCAACGCGACGCGCTGCATCTGCGCCCTCGTGCTCTCCGACACCCGGAACCTGTCGAAGGAGGAGGCCGCACGCTATCTGCGGTACGTGCCGTGGGGACAACGCGGACGCCGCCACATTCCGGCCGGTGCACCGGGTTCGTTCGCCGAAACGGATCTCGAAGTCCGCAACGACGAGCTGCGGCCGATGAAGACGGCCGGCCCCAAGGACCTGCATGGCAAACTGGTCTCGTTCGGCGGCGACCGCGGCGATCTCAACGGAATCATCGCGAGCCTCAGCGACAGCGTCAGGACGTTCTACTGGAATAACGGCCTGAAATACCTGCACGAGATTCGCGTGTCCGAGCGGATTTCGGCGCAGTTGCCGGACGGGTGCTACCACCTGTTCTGGAACAACACGTCGACCAACGCCGACGCGCCCTCCGACGAGATGGCGCTGCTGCTGGGGCGGTTCGCCGCGCCGCGGCGCATGCAGGAGAGCCCCGCTGAATGGCGGGCGAATCGCGAGTTCCTGATGCGGGAGTACCAGTTCGAGTACGGCTACCTGCACCAGCCTTATCGAGCGCCGCGGGTCCGCACCGAGGTGCTCCACCCGGTGTTCGTCGAACGGCAGTCGGCGCCGACGCTGCGTATCGGCCACGCCACCGACACGCACGTGTCGGTGCATCTCGACGTCTACGAGCAAAACGTCCAGAACTCGACGTTCCGCAATCTGCGCCTCAACAACTGGAACCGGAGCTTCGCGGCCGTCTACGAGCGCGCCAAGGCCAACTCCGACATCGTTCTGCTCACCGGCGATCTGATCGACTACGGCCGCGGCCACTGGGGGCTCAATCGCGCCGATGCGCTCGCGGACAACACGCTCTATCACGTCGATCGGAACTGGTTCCTGTTCTACTACCTGCTCGCGGCCGGCGACGGCCTACAACCGCCCGGTGTACACGATTCTCGGCAACCACGACTGGCGGCTGAATCCCTATACGCCTTTCGCGGTGGCGGGAGCGCCCGAGCCCGAGGAGCTGTTCCACGGCATGCCGCACGCGGCCAACAAGAAGGAGCGGGACGCGCAGGACGAGCCGCTGCGCGCCGCGCACGGCAAAGGCTACAAGCGCATCATCTCCTACGTTTCGGACATCGAGAAGAAGTGGCAACTTCTCCTGAGCAAGTCGTCGGTGTGGCAGGCGGTGAAGACGGTCTTCGGCGGCAGCCAGACCGCGGATCTCCCGGGGTATCCGACCGAGACGACCGTGAAGTCGGTCGAGTGGTACCTGCAGACGATCAATCCGTTCCTCGACTACTGGTTCGCGCGACCCCAGGGCCAGCAGCTGCTGATGCTCGACTGGGCGGAAGACGAGAACGTGTTCTTCCCGGAAACGACCAACGGGCGGCGGCATGGAATCAACATCGCGTGGTTCATCGGAGGAAGCCCGGGGAGCGGGGGCCCGACGGCTCGCAACTGCCTGACCGATCTGCAGTGGTGGCTGGCGTCGCAGTTCACTGATGCGCCGGGCGTCGCCAAGGTCATCGGCATCCACGCGCCGCCGATCGGACCGTGGTGGGACTGGTCCGACGACGAGCTGCTTCACGGCATCAAGACCTACTCGGGCGAGGGCAAGCCGCGCGGCAACACCGGCTACTCGTCGGTGTCCAAAGACGGCAAGCGGCAGGAGTGGAACGGGCATCCGCTGTACGCGATCAGGCCCGCGCAGCAGAAGAGCTCGGATCAGGTCTTCGGCATGGACGCCAGCTACGGCTCGTTCGAGAAGCGGCGCGCCGACTTCATCAAGCGGGTCGCCGATCCCCGCAAGGGCGTCCGGCTCGTGCTGTCCGGGCATATCCACCGCAACGGCCTGTTCGCGGTGTATGTCGGCGACAAGGCGCGCGGCGCCCTGGCCGGGCAGTGGCTCGTGCATGCGACGATTCCCGACGCCGTGGCCGCCGTGAAGCCGCCGCTCGTGTCGAAGAAGCCGGCCGAGCGCGCCAACAATGTCCTTCGCTACGCATCGGGCCCGCTCTACGTCAACACGACGAGCGCCGGGCCGCGCGGGCACACCCACATCCGCCAGGGCCTCTACCAGAGGGCCGATCCGGGGCTCGCGCATCTTCACCTGGCGGTGAACGGCACGATCGAGCAGGTCGTGTTCGAGAAGGTCGAGCCGGCCCGTATTCCGGTGGCCCCGGCAGCAACCAGCGCGCCCATTGGCGCGCCGCAGGGTTCGCCGATGCGTGTGCCGGCGCCAGCGCCCGCGAGAGCGCCGGTAGGAGTGCCGTAGCCAGTGGCCGGGACGACGCAGCGCCGGGTCTTCGGACCCGGCCGGCAGGAATGGAGGATCTTCAATGGGCAGTCTGCTGGAACTCGGCGAATTCGAGGCTGCGCCACTCCCGGCCGCCGGTGGCCGCCGCATGGGATCAGCCGCGGCGCTGATGCAGCCCCACTCCGACTTGGGTTACGTGCACGTCGTTCCACGATCGGTCCGGCCCCGGCCGCAAGGGGAAATCGAATCGGAGATCACCGGAGGCGACGATTCGCGCGGCCCGGTGATGGACACCGCACCGATCCCGTACCGGTTCGTGTGCTGGCTCGACCTGGATTTCGGCGTCATCAACGGGAATCAGGTCACGGTACGCGGGTCGGGCACGCTGATCAGCCCGCGCCACGTGCTGACGGCCGGCCACAATCTCTTCAACGTCTTCGGCGGCGTCGCGCGCACCGTCGTCCGCGTGCGCGTCGGGCCGGGATTCAACTGCCTCGCCAAGCGCGGCGACATCTTCGGGCTCGCGACATCGCTGCGGACGCGCGTGTCCGACGAGTGGCAGAACACGCGGAACCGGCAATTCGACTACGGCGTCATCACGCTCCGCTCGCCGATCGGATCGAGCACACCGGCCGCGCTCGGCGGCAAGACGCTCGGCTGGTGGGGCAACAAGGACGATGGCGGCGACACGCGGATCAATCCGACGCCGGTCGCGCGCCTGGCGGGACTCCACGTGAACACGAGCGGCTACCCGCGCGACAAGTGCTGCGTGCGGGGCATCAGCCTGACGCAGCAGTGCCATAGCAACAGCGCGTTGGCGCCGTGCCAGCCGCACCTCTGGGCCACGGTGGCCTTCCGCTCGTTCGGCCGTATCACCGACGCATCGCCGGCCGCGGCTCCGCGCCTCATGTTCTACGACCTCGACACGTGTCCGGGCCACAGCGGCGGTCCGATCTGGACGACGTGGCGCGACGACAGCAGCGGGGTCACCTACCGCAACCTCGTGGCGATCCACACCGGCGCCGCCCGCACGATCGTTCCGGCGCTCGCGAACGTCGCCAATCGCGGTGTCCGCATCACCGAAGAGGTGATGACCGACGTCAGACGGCTGATGCGGGCTCCGTAGCTACGCGCCCTCGGTTCCGGTGGGCAGCCCCGGCTCCTTCCACACTCCGGCCCGATCGCGCCGCGCGGCCCGCCGCAGCTGCAGCGCGCGGTCGGTCACCTTCAATTGCCGCGCTGCGCGCTGCACCGATCCCTCGGCCCCGAGCGCCACGTCGATAGCGACCTCGGTGGCCGCGTGGCCGATGTCGCGCAGCGGCACGCCGCGCGTGACCGCGCGTCGAATGGCGGCTTCGAATGCCGCGTCGCGCCAGTCCGGCGGCTCGCCCTCCGGGAGCGGACGCTCATCGGCCGGGATGTCGCCCACGGTGATCGGGCCAGGGCCGACGTGCCGGCCATCGATGCGGTGCACCAGCTGCCGCAGGTCGCGGACGTTGCCGTCGTAGGTGCGCGTCAGCAGGTACTCGCGGACCGGCTCGTCGAGCTCGAACGCGAGCGCGTCGCGGCCGGGATGGAGCTGCGCGAGAAAGGACTGCGCGAGCGGCACGATGTCGGCGGCGCGATCGCGCAGCGGCGGCAGGCGAATCACCGTGCTCGCGATGCGGTAGTAGAGATCGCGGCGGAACGCGCCGCGCTCGACCTCCTCGAGCAGGTCGCGATTGCTGGCACAGAGCAGCCGGAACTGCGACGTGTGCCAGGTGTTGCTGCCGACGCGCTTGTAGGTCCGCTCCTGCACCGCGCGCAGCAGCTCGGCCTGGAGGTTGAGCGGAAGCTCGCTGATCTCGTCGAGAAACAGCGTGCCGCCGTCGGCGAGCGCGAAGCACCCGTCGCGCGCGGTCACCGCGTCGGTGAACGCGCCGCGATCGTGGCCGAAGAACTCGCTGCCGGCGAGCTGCGGCACGATCGCCGCGCAGTCCTGGATCACCAGGTCGCGCCGCCGCGGCCGGGCGTCGAGCGTGTGGATCAGGCGGGCGACGAGCTCCTTGCCGGTGCCAGTCTCGCCCAGCACGAGCACTGGCGCGTCGGTGAAGCGCGCGACCTCGACGACGCGCCGCAGCGTCGCGATCCAGGCGGGGCTGCGGCCCACCAGGTTGTCGCGCACGAGCGGCGAATCGACGATCTCGTCCACGGCCGCCCACCGTTCGAAGCGCGCGGCGATGCCGGCGGCGGGATCGCGATGGTGGTGCCACGAGATGACGTCCGCCGCGCCAGCCGCCAGGAGCCCCCACGAGCCGGCGGCGGGCAGCCGCTGCGGGTCGAGGCTCACGGCCAGGACGCGAAGGCCGCTTCGGCCGGCGCCGTGCAGCAGGTCGAACAGCCGCGGCGTCAGCCGGTCGAAGATCACCAGGCCGGTGCCCGCCAGCCCGTCCGCGGTGAGCTCGTGCGACTGGACACCGGCGCTCGCGATGTGGGCGAGGACCTCTTCGGCCACTGCGGGGCCGTTGTCGAGGATCAGTTGTCGCCACACCGCCGAAATCCGCATGCTGCCGCCGAAGTACGCGGTCGAGGTCGCGCCAGGCGCGACGCAGTTGTCAGAATCGGCACTGCGGAGGAGTGCCGTCCAGGTGGCCCGCGAGACGATAGCTCCCGGCGTGAACGCTTGCAAGCACGACCATTCCGCCGCTATTTATGCCATCAAAGTGATGTGGTGAAACGCCGCCGCGAGGCGCTTCGAACATGTCGAGCTTCGTCGACCTCACGACCTGCACGATCTCGCCGGCGTGTGTGACGCGTACCTCTTCTTCGTCAACCGCCGCGGCACGATGTGGAAGGCGCACGAGCTGTCGCCGGCCGGCGCGGTGACGGCCGCGCTGCTCGCCGACGTGCTCGAGCGGTTGCAGGCAGACGCAACGACACGCCGAGGCGCGGTCTCGTAGTGCGCAACAGGCATGGTATTGTGAAATATCCGCCGGAACCTCGGCGGCTCAAAAAAAGGCTTCTAGCGACCACGCTTCCGATGCTGGGAGCACCACGAGACGGTCGCGGCCGGGAGGTGCATACATGGCCAATCGCACCGGGAGTCGTCAGTAGACACTCCCACGCGCAGCAAGGAACTGAGAGGCCGGCTCAATGCCGGCCTCTTCAGTCAGGTTTCAGCCTTCGCCTCCCGCGTGGTGACGCCTTCCTCCGCATCCTGACCAATCGCGCAGCGGCTTCATGCGTTGAAGAATTATCGGTTTGTGGTGTGTTCGCGTCGTTGCACCAGGCGGGAGCTGTCGCGTAGCCGGCCGTCACGCGCGGGTGACGACCGGCTCGGATTCGGACTTACTTGTGCCAGTCGCGGCCACGACCATGAGGATCATCCCGGTCGTCGTCATCATCGTGGTCGCCGCGATCACGTTCAACTCGGTGATTGGGTCGGCAACCGCCGGCGCTGGCCAAATCAGACAACAAACGATGAGGCCTGTGAGTTTTCGGAGTCCTGTCATGGTTCCTCTCCTTTTGCGTGTTTCCGTTCTCCTCACGCATTGAACACAAGGCGCCCGGTTCGAGATCTCGTGGTGATTGATTAGCCGCGGTTCGACGCGTCAGACCGGAACGAATGGGGAATAGCCGCGGGTGCACGCTACTCCTATTGGCGGGAACGGACAAGCGGAGAGCTGAGCGGAGTGCCGGGTTAACAGAAGCGCCGCTAAGGCATCGACGGTACACACTCCCACGCGCAGCAAAGCTCAGCCTTCGCCTCGACGAATCTTCTCAACCTTGGCGTCTCGTTCGGACGCGAGGCGCTCACGCTCACGCCGGAACCGCCGGCCGACCTCTTCGCGCTCCGCGGGATCGGCGTTCAGCAGATGCTTCATCGCGGACTGTTGCAGGATCTCCTGCTCGGCGATCTTTGAGTCGTAGAGGCTCTTCACCTCGGCGATGGCGCTTTTCTGCTGGTCGGTCATCGGCCGTATGGTGACGCCTTCCTCCGCATCCTTCTTGCGAAGACGCTCCATCGCCAGATCGAACGAAGACTTCGGTCCGCCCTCATCAGACATACGTCTAGCTTACTTCCCGATGGCAATGCCGGGGCTAGGATGAAATCCTCTGGCTCACGGCGAGGATGTTTCCTTCGCTGTCTTTGAACCACGCGGTCTGGGCTCCGCCTCCGGTCGCGATGCCGTTCTTCGTCTTGAGTCCCGGCATGTCGTACTCCTCGAACACCACGCCTCGGCTCTTCAGATCAGCCACCTCGGCCTCCACGTCGTCTACCGTCCAGAATGCATCGCTCGCCTTCGACGTGCCCGCTCCCGCTGATGGGTACATGAAGAACACCGTGCCTCGACCACATTCGTAGATGACCCCTCCGGCATACTCTTCCTTGGGCACAGCACGGGCTTCGCCGGGTCGCGCGGCTTGACCACACCGGAGGCGCATAGTACCGTCCGCGACAGATGCGAACGGCTTGTGCCCTCGTCGTTGTCCTGTCCCTCGTCTCATCGGCCTGCAACAGAACCCCCCCGGCGACAACGACTCCCGCCGCTGCCGCGTCAGGCGACGCCGCGCTCAAGACCGCGCTCGACCGGTACGTCGTCGAGTTCCTCCGTCGCTATCCGACGGTGAACACGTACCTCGGAGGCGGCGGCCTCGATGCGTCGCTCAAGGACGTGGACGGGATGCTGCGCGATTACTCGATCGCCGCGATGGAGGCGGAGGATCGCTGGCTCGACGACACGGTGAAGGCGATTGGCGTGATTGACGCCAACACGCTCTCGCCGGCGCCGCGAATCGACCGGGACGTCGCGCTGGCGCAGATCCAGTTCATGCTCCATCAGCATCAGGTGCGCCACTACCAGCAGCGCGCCCTCGACACCTATGTGAGCGAGCCGTTCCGCGCGCTCGACTGGCAGTTGCAGGGAATGACGCAGACAGGCACCAAGACATACGGCACCGGCGCCGAGTGGACGCTCGTCGTCGAGCGCATCCGCGGCATCCCGAAGTTCCTGGCGGCGGCGCAGGATCAGCTGCGATCCGGTGTGGGCGCCGGTAACACGCCGGATTCGCGGATGCTGCGCCGCGACGGCATCGAGACGGCCGAAGCCAATGCGAAGTATTTCGCGCAGACCTTTCCGCAAATCGCGGCGGATCGCGTGTCGGGTGAACAGCGTGGTCAGATCCTGGGAGAGATCAACGACGCGTCGAAGCAGGCGAAGCTGGCGTACGAGTCGTTTCGCGCGTTCATCGCCTCGACGTATTTCCAGAGCTCCACGGCGTCAGCGGTCAAGCCGCAATTCCAGGCGGATCGCTTCGCGATGGGCGAGACCGAATATGACTGGGCACTCAAGAACAACCTTCGCCTGAACAAGACGGCCGCGCAGCTCTACGACGAAGCGTGGCCGATAGTGCAGGACACCCAGAAGCAGATGATCGATCTCGCACGGCAGATCGGTACGCAGCGCAAATGGCCGCTGCCATCCGACGGCCAGGCGGCAGTGCGCGCCGTCTTCGATCAGCTGTCGAAGGACTATCCGAAATCCGACGCCGAGATGATCGACTGGTACCGGGATGCGGCATTCCGTCTCGTCGACTACGGGCGCAAGACACAACTGTTCGACGTGCCCGCCGACTACAAGCTGGACGTCACCGAAACGCCGCCGCCGCTGCAGGCCTCGATTGACGGCGCCGCCTACTACCCGGCGCCACCGTTCAAGAACAGCGGCGTCGGACGGTTCTACGTCTCGCCCACGCACAACAATCCGGCGGCGCTGATGTCCAACAACCGTGCGGCGCTCGCCGATTTGTCGGCGCACGAAGGGTTCCCGGGTCACGACTGGCACTACAAGGTGCATGACGCAGTACCGCGACCGCATCGCGCCAGTCAGATGGCTGACCGCCTGGCGCCGTCGAAGACTCATCGTCGATGTGGGAGGACTCGATGGCTGCGGAAGGCTGGGGCCTCTATGCGGAGGCGCTGCCTGCCGAGCCGCAACCCGGTGCGCCAAACGGCTTCTACACGCCGGAAGAACGCCTCTATCAACTCCAGGGCAAGCTCTATCGCGATCTGCGCGTGCGAATCGATACCGGCATCCACACCGGGCGCATGTCGTACGACGAGGCGACGACGCTGTTCTCGGAGGTCGTCGACTTTCTGCCCGGCTCCTGCACGGGCTCCCCAGCGACGAGCGCCCAGAAGCGCGAGAGCTGCGCATCAGCGGAGCGCGCGATCTTCCGCTATTCCAAGTGGCCGACGCAGGCCATCACGTATCGCCTCGGCATGGATCAGATCTTCGAGCTGCGGGAAGAGGCCAGCAAGCTGCTGGGCAGCCGCTTCTCGGCCAAGGCGTTCCACCTTGCGTTCATGAGGCAGGGCACCATACCCGCCGGCTACTTCCACGACGCGCTGTTGAGCGAGCTGCAACGCCCCTAGACTCGGAGCTCACCCAAGTGAGCTCCGGTGTAGTCCGCGGGTTGAACGGTCGCCTGCTCGGTTGATCTCCGCGCAGGGCGCATAGTACGGTTAAGTGTTTGTCCGCCGACACAGTCGCTCCACTTCTGCGCAAGACCCCACTCCACGCCCGCCACTGCGCGTCGAACGGTCGCATGGTCCCATTCGGTGGATGGGAGATGCCCGTGGAGTATTCGGGTATCACGACCGAACACATGGCCGTGCGTACGCGGGCCGGGCTGTTCGACGTCAGCCACATGGGCGAGATCGAGATCGCAGGGAAGGACGCCCTCGCGGCGGTTCAGCGCATCTCGAGCAACGACGCGAGCAAGCTCCACGTCGGGCAGGCGCACTATGCGGGACTGACGACCTTCGAGGGCACCTTCGTCGACGACATGCTCGTCTATCGAATGGCCCCGAACCACTTCATGCTGGTCGTCAACGCATCGAACATCACCAAGGACTACGGCTGGATCGACGCGCAGATCAAGGAAGCCGGCGAAGCGGCGGTGGTCGATTCGAGCAGCCGATATGCCCTGATCGCCATTCAGGGACCCGCTGCGCTCGGCGTTCTTCAGCCGCTCTGTTCCACTGAGCTCCACGACATCAAGTACTACTGGTTCACGCACGGAGAGGTCGCCAACGCGCGCGCGCTGATTTCGCGCACCGGCTATACGGGCGAGGACGGGTTCGAGATCTTCGTCCCGCCGAACATGGCCGACCGGGTCTGGCAGGCGATTCTCGAGTCCGGCCGCGCCGCCGACGTCATCCCGTGCGGCCTGGGCGCGCGCGATACGCTGCGCCTGGAGGCGGCAATGCGCTTGTACGGCAACGACATCGACGAATCGACGACGGTGCTGGAAGCGGATCTTGGCTGGGTGATCGGGTGGAACAAGGAATCGTTCATCGGCCACGAGCGTCTGCGCGAGCAGAAAGACAAAGGCCTCACGCGAAAGCTCGTCGGCTTCGAAATGATCGATCGCGGCATCGCGCGTCACGGCCATCAAGTGCTGCGCGGTGAGAAGTCGATCGGCGTCGTGACGAGCGGGACGCAGACGCCGTTTCTGAAGAAAGCAATCGGGATGGCGTACGTCCCGATCGACCTTGCGAAACCGGGCTCGGAGCTGTCGATCGATATCCGTGGTCGCGTCTCCACGGCGCGCGTCGTACCCATGCCGTTTTATAAACGTTCTCGATAGTGCAGTTCTCGATAGTGTAGGGACGGGCCTCAAGACCCGCCCCTACACCGTTCTCTGGGAGCAGACATGCCGTATCCGGAAGATCGGAAGTACACGAAGGATCACGAATGGATTCGCGTTGCCGGCGACACCGGCGAGATCGGCATCACCGATTACGCGCAGCAACAGCTCGGCGACGTCGTCTACGTGGAGCTGCCGGACGTCGGGCGGAAGGTCGCCGCGGGTGAATCATTCGGATCGATCGAGTCAGTGAAGGCCGTCTCGGAGCTGTTCGCGCCGATGAGCGGAGAAGTCCTCGAGGTCAATGACTCGCTCAGGAATCGTCCCGAGGTCGTGAACTCCGACCCGCATGGCACATGGATGATCAAAGTTCGGCTGGCGAGCCCCACCGATTCCGGAGCGTTGCTCGACGCCTCGCAGTATCAGCAACACCTGGGATGAACAGACTGGACGCCAGCGACTGGTTCGCACGCCGCCACATCGGCCCTTCGCCTGAAGACCGCGATCGGATGCTCGAGACGATCGGCGCCGCGTCTCTCGACGCGCTGATCGACGAGACGATTCCCGCGTCCATCAGGCTGCAGGGCCCGCTCAACCTCCCACCGCCGGAGAGCGAGCATGACTACCTGCGCCGCCTCACGGCCGTGGCTCGCCGGAACAAGACGTTCCGGTCGTACATCGGCCTCGGCTATCACGACACCATCACGCCAAGCGTCATCCTGCGGATGGTGATGGAGAATCCGGGCTGGTACACCCCTTACACGCCGTACCAGGCGGAGATCGCCCAGGGACGCCTCGAGTCGCTCCTCAACTTCCAGACGATGGTGACGGAGCTGACGGGGATGGAGGTGGCCAATGCTTCGCTGCTCGACGAGGCGACCGCGGCGGCCGAAGCGATGACGCTGCTGCATCGGGCGCGCGCAGGAGGCCTGGTCGACCGGGCGTCCACCGGAGGCCGGGTCCTTCCGGACCCGGCGGAGCGAAGCCTGTTCCTTGTAAGCGATCGCTGCTTCCCGCAGACGATCGACGTCCTGCGCTCGCGCGCAGAGCCGCTCGACATCGACCTGCACGTCGGGCCGATCGACGCGATGACGTTCGAGCCGCGCGTGTTCGGCGCGCTCGTTCAGTATCCGGACCAGGACGGTCTCGCCCAGCACCTGGCTCCATTCATTACCCGCGCTCACGACGCCGGAGTGCTCGTTGCCGTAGGCACGGATCTCCTTGCGTTGGCATTGCTCACGCCGCCCGGAGAAATGGGTGCGGACGTCGTGTACGGGAACTCGCAGCGGTTTGGGGTCCCGCTCGGATATGGCGGACCGCACGCCGCCTTCTTCGCCACGCGCAACGCGTTCGTACGGCAGATGCCTGGCCGGATCATCGGCGTCTCGGTCGATGTCCACGGCAAGCGGGCATATCGCATGGCCCTCGCTACGCGCGAGCAGCACATCCGCCGGGAAAAGGCGACCTCCAATATCTGCACCGCGCAGGCTCTGCTGGCCAACATGGCCGCAATGTACGCCGTCTATCACGGGCCCAATGGCCTCAAGTCGATCGCCGGACGTGTCCATACATTGACTCGGATCCTCGAGGATCAGCTCGGCGCGTTGGGCGTGACACAGGCGAACGCCAATTACTTCGACACGCTCCGGCTCGACGTGCCATCCGGAGCGGACGCGGTTCGGCGGCGCGCGGTGGAAGCCGGCATCAACTTCCGCTACATCGACGACAAGACGATCGGGATCTCGCTCAACGAGACGGTTACGACGTCCGACATCGAGGACATCGTGACCGTGTTCGCAGAGGCAGCGGGGAAGCCGGCGCCAGAGATGGAGTGGGTCCGGGGAGGGCGGGTCCTTCTGGACCCGCCGGTGGCGTACTCCGTGCGACGCCGTTCATGACGCATCCCGTCTTCAATACGCATCGCTCCGAAACTCAGATGATGCGGTACATCCGCGCCCTCGAGCGGAAGGACATCGGCCTCGACACCTCGATGATCCCGCTGGGCTCCTGCACCATGAAGCTCAATGCGGCAACCGAGATGCTGCCTGTCACGTGGGAGCACTTCTCCCGCATCCACCCGTTCGCCCCGGAGGACCAGGCGCAGGGCTACGCGCAGATCATCGCGGATCTCGAACAGGCGCTCGCCGTGATCACAGGCTTCAGCGCTGTGTCGCTGCAGCCAAACTCCGGCGCCCAGGGTGAGTTTGCGGGGCTCATGGTGATTCGCGCGTATCACCGCGACCGGGGCGACACGCATCGCGACGTCGTGCTGATTCCGGCGTCGGCGCACGGCACCAATCCCGCCAGCGCGGCGATGGCGGGCATGCGCGTCGTCGTCGTGGCAACGGCCGCGAACGGCAACGTGGACGTGGCCGACTTGCGCAAGAAGGCCGCGGAGCATCGCGATCGCCTGTCGTCCCTGATGATCACCTATCCGTCCACGCATGGCGTGTTCGAAGACGAGATCAAGGAGATCTGCGCGATCGTCCATGAGCACGGTGGCCAGGTGTATATGGACGGCGCCAACATGAATGCGCAGGTGGGGCTGACGAGCCCGGCATCGATTGGCGCCGACGTCTGCCACCTCAATCTTCACAAGACCTTTGCGATTCCGCACGGCGGTGGCGGGCCAGGGATGGGACCCATTGGCGTCGCGGCTCATCTCGCGCCGTATCTGCCGGGTCATCCGCTCGCGCGCGTCGGCGGCGAGCGCGCGATTCACGCGGTCTCGGCGGCGCCGTGGGGCAGCGCGAGCATCCTGCTGATCTCGTACGCCTACATCCGGATGCTGGGTGCATCCGGTGTGACGGATGCGACGCGCTACGCGATCCTCAACGCGAACTACATCAAGGCGCGGCTCGAACAGCACTATCCCGTGCTGTACGCGCGGGCGAACGGACGTGTCGCACACGAATTGATCTTCGATCTGCGTGGGTTCAAGTCAGCGGGCATCGAGGAGATGGATGTCGCGAAGCGGTTGATGGACTTCGGCTTCCACGCGCCAACCGTGTCGTTTCCCGTCGCCGGCACGCTGATGGTCGAACCTACCGAGAGCGAGGACAAGGCTGAGCTGGATCGATTCTGCGACGCGATGATTCAGATTCGGCGCGAGATCGAGGCGGTGGTCAGCGGTCGCGCGGACCGCAAGGACAACCTCTTGAAGAACGCGCCGCATACCGCCGAAGCCATTGCGGCAGGCGACTGGCCCCATCCGTACTCGAGGGAAGAGGCCGCCTTTCCGTTACCTTTCGTCCGCGCCAACAAGTTCTGGCCGAGCGTCGGACGAATCGACAACCCCTACGGCGACCGGAATCTCTTCTGCTCGTGTCCTCCGGTAGAGGCGTTCGCATAACGAGCGCCACGACGGCCACGATATGTTCTTTGTGACCTTTGTGGCCAATCCGTCTTCGTGATCATTGTGGCCGGCGGCTGACAGGAACCTTAACAGCGTGGCTGTCGTCTAAACGTTGTCCGGACGCGGATTGACATGCCTCCGCCCGGCCTTTGACCCGTGCGCGTTATCGTTTCGTACGTCGCGAGCGTGCTTGCTGGGGCAACTCTCGCGGTCCTCGCCGCCAGTTATGGGACACGCGACAACGTCTACGTGATGTTTGCCGTGCTCCTTGTCGTATCCATTGCCCTTACCTCTGGAACCGGTCCCGCCCTGGCCGCCGCGATCACGGCCGTGGCCGGCGACGACATCCTGTTGACGGGCCGGCTGCCTCCGCCCGAACAGTGGAAGGATCTCACCGTTTTCGCAATCGTCGCCAGTGTCGTTGGATGGCTCGTGGCCAGGAAACGCACACAGCAGCTCGAGGCCGAGCGTCTGGCGGATCGCGAGCGTCAACTGCGGACCGAACGGGATGCGATCCTCGCCTCGATCTCCCATGACGTGAGGAATCCACTCTCCGTCATCGTAGGATCGGTTCGTCGCGGGATGGCCGATGGCGTGACGAACGGGGACGCGAGGAGGCTATTCAGGCGGATCGATTCGGCCGCGCAGCAGGCGACGCACCTGATCGATGCGCTGTCCGACCTGCACTCGTTGGATGGCAACCAGGTCGAGCTCGATCTCCGGCGCGGCGACCTCCGGCGCACCGCCGAAGCCGCAATCGACCAGATGGAAGCGCTGGCGCACAATCATACTTTTCGGTATTCAGCACCGCCCGGCCCGGTTCTCGCCGACTACGACGAACGGCGTATTCAGCGTGTCCTTCAGAACCTGATTGGGAACGCGATCAAATACTCGCCTGACGGCGGACCCATCGAAATCGAGATACGGACGTCGTCGGCCGGGGCGCGCATGGCGATCCGCGATCACGGAATCGGCATTCCCGCGGAGGCGCGTTCGCACGTCTTCGAGCGGGGGTTCCGCGCACACACCGTCGGCGCGATTCCCGGTACCGGTCTCGGCCTCTTCATCAGCGCCGAGATCGTGAAGCGACACGGCGGGACGATCGCCTGTCTCGCGCCGGAGGATGGCGGCACGCTGATTGAGCTTCACCTTCCGCTAGCTCGTCTCGGCTTGGCTGCGGGAGGCGGTCAGCAGCTTCCAGGTCGCCGGGCCGGGCTTGTCGGTGCCGATCGTGCGGTCGTCGACCGTGACGATCGGGACCGCCTCGCGCGTCGTGCTGGTGAGGAACGCTTCGTCGGCGCCGAATAGATCGTCGTCGCGCCGCGTCTCCTCACGCACGTCACGCCGATTGCTTTCCGACATCGAACAGGAAGTCGCGCGTGATGCCAGGCAGCAGCCCCGAGTCGAGTGGCGGGGTCAGCGCCACCCTCCCGCGGCTTTCGCTCGGACACACGCTGACGCTGGGGGTCGAACCGGGTCTCCTTCGCACGGCCGGCCAGCACCAATGGCGATGCTTGGGCGTTTCAGAGTGACGCTGCGAAGGAAATTGGCGATTCAATACTTGCCTCCGTTAGCGCTCGAAGGTCATCGGTCCTCCGGTGCGGGTGGCCCGGATCACCCGATGCGCATAGCCACACGGCGAGCGGCCGGGCTCCATGCCGGTGGTTGGACCCGCGAACTGCGCCACCAAGTCGAGGGCTACTTCGATGGCCTCGCGGGTGAGTGGCACACGCGAACCTCTCCGCAGCGCACGGCCGTCGTGACGGACGCACTCGTTGCGCGGGCTCGGCGCCATTGACGCGCCCGTCGGCATGGTCGTGGAGGTTGGCAGCGGCATCGGCACCTATTCGAATCTGCTCGCGGAACGCTTTGCGACGGTTGTGGCCATCGACCTCTCACTGGCCATGTTGAAATTGGCGCCGACCGGGCCCGCCCATCGGGTTCAAGCCGACGGTGCCAGGCTGCCGGTAGGCGATTCATCGGCGGCGGCAATCGTGCTGATCAACGCCTTCCTGTTTCCCGCCGAAGTCGAACGCGTTCTCTCACCAGAAGGCGCTTCTGGTGTGGGTCAACAGCAGCGGCGAGCAGACGCCTATCTATCTCTCGGTCGATGATCTTGTCGCGCGACTGCCGGGCGAGTGGACGGGCACGTCGAGCCGGGCAGGCGAGGGTCACTGGTGCGTGCTTCGGCGAGCGTGAACCACGTCCGCTCAGTCTCGTGTGACGCGAGTGCAGACCGGCCGGTGTCAGCTCGCGTCGGCCGCGCGCCTGAATCCTTCCAGCAGCTTCCCGGTCACCGGTCCCGGCTTGCCGGTGCCGATCGTGCGGTCGTTGACCGTGACGATCGGCACCAGCCTCGCGCGTCGTGCTGGTGAGGAACGCTTCGTCGGCGCCGAATAGATCGTCGTCGCGCAGCGTCTGCTCGCGCACGTCCACGCCGATCTGCTTGCCCGACCTCGAACAGGAACTCGCGCGTGATGCCGGGCAGCAGCCCCGCGTCGAGCGGCGGCGTCAGCGCCACCCCGTTCTTGACGATGAACAGGTTCGACGTCGTGCACTCGGTCAGCTCGCCGCGATAGTTCCGCATGACCCCTTCGAACGCGCCGCTGCGCAGCGCCTCCTGCATCGCCAGCGCGCTGTTCATCAGGTTGTTGCTCTTGATCATCGGGTTGACCGAGCTCGGGATGATTGCGCACGACGTCGACGATGACGACGCGCACGCCGTTCTCGTAGACGTCAGGCGGCGGATCGATCTGCGGTTTGACGATGATGACGATCGACGGGTCGGGAGTGGCCTTCAGGATCGTAGGTGAGATCGCCGATGCCGCGCGTGACCAGCACGCGGATGTAGGCCTCGCCGTCGATCGTCGCGGTCGCCAGCGTGTCCCGGATCTGCGCGGCCAGCTCATCGTCGGTGAACGGCAGCGGCGAGCTCGATCATCCTCGCCGAGTCGGCGCAGGCGCCGCATGTGGCGGTCGTAGAGAAACGGCGCGCCGTGGTACGTGCGCATCGTCTCGTAGATGCCCTCGCCGTAGAGGAAGCCATGATCGAAGACCGAGATCACCGCGTCGCGCTCGCCGGTGATGCGTCCGTTCACGTTGACCGTCGCTGACATAGTAGGCAGCAGCAGTAGCCGCAGGACAGTCGGCAGCCTCGATCAGCTACGCTGTAGTACACTTCGCGCAACCCACCGACTGCCGCCGTGTTCCGCTCTCTGATGCGAATCCTCAACGCCGCGCAGATGCGCGAGGCCGACCGCTTCACGATCGAAGACATTGGCATCCCGTCGCTCGTCCTGATGGAGAACGCCGGCCGCCAGGTGGTGGCGGCGATGGAGGCGGCGTACGAATCGCGGCTGAACGGGCGCGTCGCCGTCCTGTGCGGCCGCGGCAACAACGGCGGCGACGGCTTCGTGGTCGCGCGGACGCTGCTTCAGCGCGGCATCGACGCCGCGGTCTTCGTCATCGGCGCCGCTGCCGACGTGCGTGGCGACGCGAGGATGAATCTCGAGATTCTCGGCCGGCTCGGCGTCACGGTCGTCGAGATCAGCGACGAGCAGAGCTGGGAGCTGCATTTCTCCGAGATCTCCCAGTGCACGCTCATCGTCGACGCCATCTTCGGCACCGGACTGAAGTCGGCGCTCGGCGGCATGATGGAAACGGTCGTCGCCGACGTCAACGCCGCCGTCGATCCCGATCGTGTCGATCGACCTGCCGAGCGGGCTGTCGGCTGATACGCCGCACCTGATCGGAGACTGCATCGACGCGTCGATGACCGTGACGCTCGCCGCGCCGAAGCTGCCGCTCGTGCTGCCGCCGGGCGAGGCGCACGCCGGCGACGTCGTCATTGCCGACATCGGGATCCCGCACGAGGTGATCGACGGTGTCGAGGGCCAGCACATCGAGCTGCTGACGCCCGAACAGCTGCGCGACGTCGTCGAGCCGCGCGCGGCCGACTCGCACAAGGGCGACTTCGGCCGCGTCACCATCGTCGCGGGGTCGCGCGGCAAGACCGGCGCCGCGCACCTGGCCGCGATGGGCGCGCTGCGATCGGGCGCCGGGCTCGTCACCGTGGCCACGCCGGCATCGTCGCTGCCGATCGTTGCGTCGATGGCGCCGGAGTTCATGACCGAGCCGCTTGCCGGAATCGCCGGACGGCATCGTCGCGCCCGAGCGCGCTCGATCGGGTGCTCGAGCTGCGCCACGACGTGATCGCGTGCGGGCCCGGGCTCGGACGCGGCCCCGGCGTGGCGGAGTTCGTCCGTGCGCTGCTCGATCGCGCCGACCGTGCCGCTCGTGCTCGATGCCGACGCCATCACCGTGCTCGCGGACGATCCCGGCCGCCTGGTGGGCAGGGAAGAGCGCGACGTCATCATCACGCCGCATCCGGGAGAGATGGCGCGGCTGATTGGATCGTCAGTCGAGGAGGTGCAGGCGAACCGCATCGACGTCGCCAGCGACTTCGCGACCACGCATCGGGTGTACGTCGTGCTCAAGGGGCACCGGACGATCATCGCGACGCCCGACGGCCACGTCTTCATCAATCCGACCGGCAACGCCGGGAATGGCGACCGGCGGCACGGGCGACGTCCTGACCGGCATGATCGCCGCCTGGCTCGCGCAGCTGCTCGACGCCGAGGCCGCCTGCCGCCTCGCGGTGTTCCTCCACGGCGCAGCGGGTGATCTGGCGGAAGCGGAGGAAGGCCAGGTCGCGATGACGGCCACCGACGTCATCGCGCTGCCTCGGTGACGCGCTGAATCGGCTCACCAATCCGCGAGAAGGCGGACTACTGATCAGTTGACGGAGGCCGAGCCTTACGATGGTCTCGGTCCGTCGCGAAGTCGGTAGGGTTCGCGCCGCTGAGCAGATGTCGTGACCAGCATCACCCGCTCCGAAGACGAAACGCAGCGCATTGCACGGAGCTCGCCGCGACGTTGAATGCGGGCGACGTGTTGTTGCTGTCAGGGGATCTCGGAGCGGGGAAGACGACGTTCGTGCGCGGACTCGCGGAGGGCCTGGGAATCGATCCCGGCGAGGTGAGCAGCCCCACGTTCACGCTGGTCCACGAATATCGCGGCGGGCGGCTCACGCTGTACCACGCCGATCTCTATCGTCTGGAAAACACCGCCACCGACGACCTGGGGCTGGAGGAAATTGGCGTTCAGGACGGCGTGCTGGCGATCGAGTGGCCCGATCGCCTCACGCATGACATGCCGGGTGCGCGGCGCGTGACGTTCGAGGTTGTTGACGACTCGCGTCGTCGGCGGATTACGAGCTCGAAGCCGACCCAACTACTAACACCAACTATTCCATCCGATAGTTGGGCGCTTCCTTCGTGATCTGCACGTCGTGCACGTGGCTCTCGCGTGCGCCGGCCGCCGTGATGCGAATCAGCTTTGCCTTCCGCTGCAACTCTGGAATCGTCGCGCTGCCGCAGTAGCCCATGCCCGCGCGTAATCCGCCGACGAGCTGGTGAATCATGGCGGCGACGCTGCCCTTGTGCGCGACGCGCCCTTCGATGCCTTCGGGCACGAGCTTGTCGGCCGCGCGTCCGCCCTCGAGATCGAATTCGTCCTGGAAGTAGCGGTCGCGGCTGCCGCGGCGCATGGCGCCAATCGATCCCATGCCGCGGTATTCCTTGTAGCTGCGTCCCTGGAACAGGATGAGCTCACCCGGGCTCTCGTCGGTGCCGGCAAACAGGTTCCCGATCATCGTGCAGCTGGCGCCGACGGCAAGCGCCTTCACGACGTCGCCCGAATAGCGGATGCCGCCGTCGGCGATGATCGGGACGTTTCGCGCAGATGCGACGCGCGCGCAGTCCATGATCGAGCTGATCATCGGCACGCCGATACCGGCCACCACGCGCGTCGTGCAGATCGAGCCGCCGCCGATTCCGACCTTCACCGCATCGACGCCCGCGTCGATGAGCGCCTCGGTTGCCTCGGGGGTCGCGACGTTCCCCGCGACGAGGTCCGTGTGTGGAAACTCGCGCCGGACCCGCGCGACCATGTCGATCACGCCCTGCGAGTGTCCGTGGGCCGTATCGACCACGAGCACATCGACACCCGCGGCCACGAGCGCCTGGGCGCGTTCGAAGGCGTCCTTGCTGACACCGATCGCCGCACCGCACCGCAGCCGGCCGAGCGCATCCTTGCACGCGAGCGGATACTTCACCGCTTTCTGGATGTCCTTGACGGTAATCAGTCCCTTGAGGCGGAAGTCGCGATCGACGACGAGCAGTTTTTCGACTTTGTGATGGTGGAGAATCTCGCGCGCCTCGTCCAGCGTCGTTCCGACCGGCACGGTGAACAACGGGTCCTTCGTCATCACCTCGTCAATCGCGCGGCTCACGTTCGTCTCGAAGCGCAGGTCCCGGTTGGTGAGGATGCCGACCAGCCGGCCTTCCTTGCTGGCGTCATCTGTTATCGGCACGCCGGAGATCCGGTACTTCTTCATCAGGTCGAGCGCTTCGTGAATGCGATTGCTCGGACCGAGGGTGATCGGGTTGACGATCATTCCGCTCTCGGACCGCTTCACCCGATCTACTTCCGACGCCTGCTCCTCGATCGACAGATTCTTGTGGATGACGCCAAGGCCGCCATGCTGCGCCATTGCGATGGCGAGGCTCGACTCGGTCACCGTGTCCATCGCCGCGCTGAGGAGCGGCACATTCAGCCTGATATTGCGCGTCAGCCTCGTCGAGACATCCACCTGCGTCGGCAGCACCGTCGAGTGCTGCGGCACCAGCAGGACGTCGTCAAACGTCAACGCGGTGGTGAGGGAGGTGTCAGTGGGGAGGAGGGTCAGCGAGCCGGCTTTCAATTCCATCGGATCCTCTAGGCGGGTCTACAGACCCACCTCTGCGGCTGTCTCATGAGGTCGTAGAGGCGGACCTTCCCGCCTTCGCCAAGGTCGGGTCGCATTGCGACCCGACGAGCCAGTGCTGGTTAGGCGGACCGCTTTCGCGGTCCGCCCCGGCGGGCCGCCGAAGCGCGGAGCGCGAAGGCTGGCAGGTCCGCCTGTCCATTACGCGGCAACTCCGTGGCACTTCTTGTATTTCTTCCCGCTGCCGCATGGGCACGGGTCATTCCGTCCGATCTTCGGCTCCTCGCGGCGCACCGTTTTGATCACATCGTCTCCGCCGGTCCGGGGGGGTTGCGGCCCCCGGCCCTCCGGCGAAGCGGGCGTGACGGCGCGTGGGCCTGCGAACGCAGGGATGGCTGATTCCGCCGGCGGCTTGTTCATCGTGATTGGCTGAGCGCGCCGCGGGGTCGGCCGTGCCACGGCGGACGCTTCATCGTTGATGACGGGGCGCAGCCACATCACGTACCGGACCATCTCTTCTTCGATCCGGTCCTTCATGTCCTGGAACAAGGTGAAGCTTTCCTTCTTGTACTCGACGAGCGGATCACGCTGACCGTAGCCGCGGAGACCGATCCCTTCCTTGAGATGGTCGAGTGAATAGAGATGGTCCTTCCACTGTGCGTCGACAATCTGGAGCATGATGTCGCGCTCGACACGGCGCAGCAGGTCGGGGCCGACCGTCGTCTCTTTCTCTTCGTAGCTCGCCTTGATCTGGGCCCAGAGCACGTCGCCGAGCTCCTCGGTGTTCTTCTCGTCCAGCTTCAGCGCCTCGAGCCGCTGCGGCTCCAGGCCGAAGACGCGCGACACCTCGCGCACCAGCGCAGGCAGGTCCCACTCGTCGAAATCAACCGCCTTGCCGGCGAAGCGGTCGATGAGCTCCTCGAGCAGGTCCTCAGAAAGCGCCAGCAGATACGCACGCGTGTCGACAAACTCCTCGTCCGAGAGGTGAATCTTCCCCTCGAGGATCTCGCGCCGCAGCGTATAGACGCTCTCGCGCTGCTTGTTCATCACGTCGTCGTATTCGAGGAGGTGCTTGCGAACGGAGAAGTTCTGCGCCTCGACCTGCTTCTGTGCGCGCTCGATCGCCCGGGTGACCATGCCGTGCTCGATCGGCACGCCCTCTTCCATCCCGAGACGCTGCATCAGGCCGGAGATCCGCTCAGACCCGAAGATTCGCATCAGGTCATCTTCGAGCGACAAGTAGAACCGCGAGGATCCGGGATCGCCCTGGCGGCCGGCACGACCACGCAGCTGGTTGTCGATCCGGCGGGCCTCATGCCGCTCGGTGCCAAGAATGTGGAGCCCTCCCAGGTCGACCACCTGCTCGTGCTCAGCCTCGGTGGCGCGCCTGAAGTGCGAGAAGATCCGCTCCCAGTCGGCGCGCGGAACACGGTAGAAGCTATCGACGTGGAAGAAGTAGACGAACTCCTCGTCGTCAACGTACTTCTCCTCGCCCCGCGGCACCTTTTCCGCGACTTCTTCCGACAAGCACTGCTGTCGCGCCATGTGCTCGGCGTTGCCGCCCAGCAGAATGTCGGTGCCGCGGCCGGCCATGTTCGTGGCGATCGTGACGTTGTCCTTCCGCCCGGCCTGCGCGACGATCTCGGCTTCCTGGGCGTGGTACTTCGCATTCAGGACGACGTGCTTGATGCCGCGCTTTCGCAGCAGTGTCGAGAGGCGCTCTGATTTCTCGATCGACACGGTGCCGACCAGCGTCGGCCGTCCGCTCGCCTGTTTCTCGAGAATGTCGTTGACGATCGCCTCGTATTTCTCGCGCTCGGTGCGATAGACGAGGTCGGACTCCTCGATGCGCCTCATCGGTCGGTTCGTCGGAACGACGATGACGTCGAGGTGGTAGATTTTGTTGAACTCCGGCGCTTCCGTTTCGGCGGTGCCGGTCATCCCCGAAAGCTTGTTGTATTTGCGGAAGTAGTTCTGAAAGGTGATCGTTGCGAGCGTCTGGTTCTCGCGCTCGATCTTCACCTTCTCCTTCGCCTCAACCGCCTGGTGCAGCCCGTCGCTCCACCGCCGGCCGGGCATCAAGCGGCCGGTGAACTCGTCGACGATGACGACCCCGCCGTCCTTGATCATGTAGTCGACATCGAGGCGGAACAGCGTGTGTGCGCGAAGCCCCTGGTGCACGTGGTGGAGCAGCGGCATGTTCGCCGGATCGTAAAGGCCATTCGACCCGGCAACCAGGCGATGCGCGAGCATCTGCTCGGCCTTCGCCATGCCGGTCTCGGTCAGGGTGACGGTCTTGTGCTTCTCGTCGACGATGTAGTCACCGGTCGATTCGAGCGCCTCGCGCTCCTCGGACTTGACGTTCCCCTGAGTGACCGCGCCTTTCTTGAGGCGCGGGATGATGCGATCGACTTCGTAGTACAGGTCGGTCGACTCCTCCGCGGGACCAGAAATGATCAAGGGGGTCCGCGCTTCGTCGATGAGGATACTGTCCACCTCGTCGACGATCGCGTATCGATGCCCTCGCTGGACCATCGCGCTCAGGTCGAACTTCATGTTGTCGCGAAGGTAGTCGAAGCCGAACTCGTTGTTGGTGCCGTAGGTGATGTCGGAGCCGTAGGCGACCTGCCGCTGCTGGTCGGTCAGCTCGTGCTGAATGACACCGACGCTCATGCCGAGGAAGCGGTAGAGGCGTCCCATCCACTCCGAGTCGCGGCGGGCGAGATAGTCGTTCACCGTGACGACGTGCACGCCTTTGCCTTCGAGCGCGTTCAGATACGCGGGAAGCGTCGCAACCAGGGTCTTGCCCTCGCCGGTCTTCATCTCCGCGATCTTGCCGCCGTTCAGCACCATGCCGCCGACCAGCTGGACGTCGAAGTGCCGCATGTTGAGCACGCGGCGGCCCGCTTCGCGGACAACAGCGAAGGATTCGACAAGTAAATCGTCCAGGGATTCGCCGTCGGCCACGCGCTTGCGGAATTCGATGGTCTTGGCACGGAGCTGATCGTCGGTAAGCGGCTGAATCTGCGGCTCGAGGGCGTTGATCTCCGCAACGAGCGGGCGAAGCCGCTTGATTTCACGCTCGTTCTGCGTGCCGATGACCTTGGTGAGGATTTGACCGAGCATTGCGTAAAGGAGTGCGCGTCTAGACGACGGGTATCAACCTAGTTTAAAGGAAAACGGTACGCGGACCTAAAAGGTCCGCGCCGCATTGAAGGTCCGCGCCGCAGGGCAGAAGGTCCGCGCCGCAGGACTCGGCCGCAGGATTAAGGATTAAGAGGGTCCCGCTGCAGGCCCAAGGCGGTTTTGCCGCCCAGCCGGGGCCGGCGCTATTCGGCGCGGGGTTTCTGCTGCGAAAGGAGCTTAAGGGGATTGAGGAGCTTGCCGTTGGCGAGCACCTCGTAGTGGAGGTGGTAGCCGGTCGACCGGCCCGTGCTGCCGACGTGACCGATAACGTCACCCCGCTTCACCTTGGCACCGGTCTTCACGGCGTAGTTGAGCAGGTGACCGTACCGCGTCTCGAGGCCGAAGCCGTGGTCGAGCACGATGAGATTGCCGTAGCCGCCTTGATAGCCGATTTGCTTCACCGTGCCGGCCGCGGTCGCGTAAACGGGCTGGCCGCGGTCGGCCGCGATATCCAGACCGGCGTGGAAATCGTCACCCCCGTTGATCGGATTGACGCGGTGCCCCATCGTTGACGAGAGCCACCCTTGCGCCGGCCAAATCGAGGGCGTCGCGGCCGCAAGCGCATTGCGGCGATCAACAACGCGGCGAACGACATGGAGACGCGATTCGAGCCCTTCCAGCAGCGTGCGGATCAGGCCGAAGGTGTCTTCGGGCGTCCCGATCGCCGACAGCGTTTGCTGCGCAGTGCGATCGGCCTCTGTGCTGCCACCCATCGCGCGCGCTTTCACGAGTGCGGGGAGCTTATCCATCGTCCGGGCGAGATTGGCGTCAAGCGCGGAACGCGCGCCGATATCCTGAATTGCCGATTCAAGTGATGAGATCTGGCCCGAGAGCTCCTCAGTTGCCGTGCGGTAGCTCGCGTTCTCGGTTTCAAGGGTCTGATGAGTAGCGCGGAGGTCGGCGACTTCGCTCTTGGCTTTCCAAGCTGCGCCGAAACCGACGAGCACGGGCAGAGCGAGGACGATGACCGACACAAGCAGGACAGGTCGCAGCGAAAACGTCGCGCGACGGATAACACCTGAACTGCGGTCGGCGACGATAATCGTGTATCGCTTTGAAGCCATCAGTTTTTGAGGTCTTATAGCTGAGTCGGCTGCTGAGGTCAGCGTGGGAACAGACTAACACAGGGTTTCGGTGTTTGAGGTCGACAACATTAATCGTGGCGAACATCGGGCGAACACGGCAGGCGCGCGCGTGAGCGCCACACGCGCGCGGCTCCAGGCACTTGGCGCCGCTGCGCTGTTTTCGACAGGCGGCGCAGCGATCAAAACGGCTGCGTTTTCTGCCGCTCAGGTCGCATCGTTCCGCGCCGCCATCGCCGCAATCGCCTTGCTGCTGTGGCTACGTGGAAGGGTGACGTGGTCGGAGCAGGCGTGGGCTGTCGGCGTTGTCTACGCGTGCATGACCGTGCTGTTCGTGACGGCCACGAAGCTCACGACGTCCGCGAACGCGATCTTCCTGCAGTCAACGGGGCCGCTCTATCTGCTGTTGCTCGGACCATACGTGCTCCACGAGAAGATCCGCCGGAGCGATCTCGCGTACCTGGGAGCGCTGGCCGGGGGGCTGGCCATCTGCTTCGCCGGACGACCAGTCGCCACGGCGATTGCACCGGACCCGGCGACCGGCAACATTCTCGGCCTGCTATGTGGACTCGCATGGGCCGTGACATTGCTCGCACTGCGACGGGTCGAGCGTGACGCGCCCGCTCCGGGCGTCGCGGTTGCGTCGGTGATCGCCGGCTGCATCATGGCGTCGCTCGTCACGCTCCCATTCACATTGCCGCTGCCTGCCGCGCCGCCCGCCGCGTGGCTGGTGCTGGTGTATTTAGGTGTCTTTCAAATCGGCCTCGCGTACGTGTGGGTGACCAAGGCGGTCCGCCATCTGCCGGCGTTCGAAATGTCGCTGCTGCTTCTCCTCGAGCCGGTGCTGAATCCGATCTGGACGTGGCTCATTTGGAAAGAGTATCCAGGGGCCCTCGTGCTCTTCGGAGGCGCGGTCATCGTCGTGGCGACGGGAATCAAGAGCGTCTACGATGCTGCCCCTGTCACGCTCGCCACGAAGAGCACAAAGACGGTCTAGCCACAAAGCACACAAAGATCTTTGGTTACACAAAGATCTCTAAGGGCCTTCCAATCGGAAGGCTCGCATTCAGACGACGATGCGTCTGAGCCCCTCCTTGACTGTGCGACCATTGAAATTCAGGAGGAGGCCAAGCCGTAGGCCGGTGGTTCTCAGATAGGAAATGATCTTTGCCTCGTGGGCGTTGTTGTCGATTCGCGCGGCCGCCTTCAATTCGACCAGGACACATCCCGCCACTATCAAATCTATTCGCTGGCCCGGTATCGGAACGCCCCTGTAATGCACCACGATGGCGCGCTCGCGTTCGTACTTGAATCCACGGGCATCCAATTCGAGGCATAGCGCCTCGTGATAGATCTTCTCGATGAACCCCGGCCCCAGGTGACGGTGGACTTCAATGGCGGCCCCTATCACAGCCGTCGCAATGTGTTCGGTTTCCGCCGGAATAGCCGCGAACGTCTTCTCCATGGGCATTTCCTTTGAGATCTTTGCGTCCTTTGTGGCCAATCCGTCTTTGTGGCCTTCGGGGCGCGCGAAGCGCGTCACTCGATGAGCCGATACTGCAGCGCCTCGGCGACGTGCTCCCGTTCCACGCGGGCGGACGCCGCGAGATCGGCGATGGTCCGCGCGACCTTCAGCAGCCTGTCGTAGCCGCGTGCGCTGAGGGCGAGCCGCTTGGCGGCGGCGAGCAGCAGCGTTCTTCCTTTCGTGTCAGGGCGGCAATGCGTCGCGACGGCGCCACCTCGGAGGTCCGCGTTCATCCGCGGACCATCCAGTCCGTAGCGCGATCGCTGAATAAGACGCGCGGCCAGGACGCGTGTGCGCACTGACTCGGACGACTCGCCTGGAGTGGCGTCCGCAATCGCGCTGACCGGAACCGCCGGCACTTCAACAATCAAGTCGATGCGATCGCGCAGCGGCCCCGACAAGCGCCCTCGATAGCGCGCGATGTGCACAGGCGTGCATCGGCAGGTACGCCTGTCGTCCCCGAGAAAACCGCACGGGCATGGGTTCATGGCCGCGATCAGGACGAACCGGGCCGGGAAAACAGCAGTTCGTGCCGCGCGCGCGATCGTCACGCGCCCTTCCTCCAGCGGCTGGCGCAGTACCTCGAGGACGCGCCGATCGAACTCGGGCATCTCGTCGAGGAAGAGGACACCGTTGTGTGCGAGCGAAATCTCGCCCGGGCGGGGAATGGCGCCGCCTCCGACGAGCGCAACGTTCGACACCGTGTGATGCGGCGCGCGAAACGGCCGCGACGTCAGGAGACCTGCGCCCGGGGGGAGCGTGCCAGCGACGGAATGTATGGAGGTGCATTCGAGCGCCTCGTCGAACGTCAGCGGTGGCAGGATCCCGCTCAGTCTCCGCGCCACCATCGTCTTGCCGGCTCCCGGCGGACCGATGAGCAGCAGGTTGTGTCCTCCCGCCGCGGCAACCTCCAGCGCGCGCCTTGCGAACAGTTGTCCCCGCACGTCGGACAGATCGCCGTCGCACGGCGTCGTCATGGGAGGTGGGACCGCGGCGCACGCAACCTTGGCGTCGTCCGGGTTGTTCAGCGCGTGGAGCGCGTCAGCGAGAGAACCGACGATGCAGACCTGGAGGCCATCGACGACAGATGCTTCGGGGGCGTTCTGCGGCGGGAGAAGCAGTCGCGTCAGGCCAAGGCGCCGCGCGGCAACCGCGATCGGAAGCACGCCCCGGATGGCGTTGATGCCGCCATCGAGAGACAGCTCGCCAAGGACGAGCGTGTCCTCGAGCGCCCGACTTGCCAACTGTCCGGTTGTCGCCAGGACGCCAAGCGCGATTGGAAGGTCGAACGAGGAGCCCGCCTTCCTGACGTCCGCCGGTGCGAGGTTGACCGTAATGCGGTGGTGTGGGAACTCGAAACCGGAATTCCTGATAGCAAGCCTGACGCGATCACGACTTTCACGGACGGTCGCGTCCGGCAGGCCGACCATGGTGAATGACGGAAGGCCGAACGAGACGTCCACTTCGATTTGAACCGGATACGCTTCCACGCCGAAGACCGCGGCACTCCGCAGACAGGCCAGCACAGGGCGGGCTTCTGCAAATACCGCTCGTCCGGATTCCAAGCGGTATGGCCGACAGTGGGGCGCACCGCGCTGCGGATTCTGCTACGGGGCAGACCCTCAGTAGCGGCAGCTTCTCAGTACGAGCAAAAGCCCGGCGACCGCAAGGCCGTCGGGCTTTTCTTGTCGGGTCCTTTTGGACCCGCCGGCATTAATGAGTCGCTGAAGAAACGCGAGCGGTGGTGAAGATGGTCAAGCGCTCGCCCGCGCGAATCACATTCCCATTCAGGCCGTTCCACTTCTTGAGCGAAGCGACTGTCGTCTTGAACACGCGCGCGATGGAGGCGAGCGTGTCGCCCCGTTTCACTCGATAGACCAGTTTCGAGTGCGCGGATGCGGCAGTGTCATCGGTCTCCACGGCATTCGGCACGGTTGCGCTGGCGGTGACGATCGCATCAACCTTCTGCGTTTCCACCAGGGGCGCCGGAGTTTCGGTGCGCGTCGCAAGAAGCAGCGTCGGCGCCTGCGGAATGATCAGCTGCTGGCCCGCGGTCACGCCCGACTTGACCGACAGGTAATTCGCTTCGGCAAGGTCTGCGCGGTTGACCTTCAGCTTGCGGGCAATCGAGAGGAGTGTCTCGCCCTTCCGCACGGTGTGCCAGTTGAGCGCCGTCGCATCAGGACCCGATTCCGCGAGGCGAACCCGCACGAGTTCAGCGGAGCCCTCTGGAACCTTCAGCTCGTAATCCTTCGACCGAACCGGTGTCGTCCAGCGCCGTAGTTCGGGATTCAAATCCTGAATCGCCTGTACGGAGGTGCCTGCCCACTCGGCGACTCGCCGCAGATCCACGGCGTCAGGCAGCATCACCGTCTCGAAGTTTGGTGTCTCCAGCAGTGGCTCGATGTCCATTCCGTACTGGGCCGGGTTCCGCGCGATGATCATGGCCGCCAGGATCAGGGGAACGTAGTCGCGTGTTTCCTGGGGGAGATAGCGACGACTCGCACTCAGGCGCCAGAAATCCTTGACGCCGCCGGCTCGTCGAATGGCGCCCTGCACGCGGCCCGGGCCCCCGTTATAAGAGGCGAGCGCCAGGTGCCAGTCGCCGAACATGCCGTACAGCGTCTTCAGGTACTTCGCCGCGGCGCGTGTAGCCTTTTCAGGTTCGGCACGTTCGTCGATGTACCAGTCGTTCTTCAGGCCGTTCTCCAGCGCCGTGCCGCGCATGAACTGCCACATGCCTTTGGCCTTGGCGCGTGACAAGGCGTCCGCTTTGAACGCGCTCTCCACCAGGGGGACGTAGGCGAGGTCTAATGGGAGCCCTTCCGCCCGGAAGACGTCCTGAATCATCGGCAGGTACTTGGCCCCCCGGCCCAACCCATCCTGCAGGTATCCCTTCAGCCGACCGGTGAACAACTCGACGTAGGACAACACGCGGGCATTCAGCGGAATGTCGATGTCGTGTGTCGTGGACTCGAAATCGGCGGCTACGGCTTCCCTTGTCTCAGCGGTCGCAGGCTTGTCGAAGGTGGAGATAGCCAGGAGGTCGTCAATGGAGGCCGGCTCGTATTTCTTTTCCGCAAATCCGTCGCCTTGAGCGAGGGAGGTGACCTCAAATGCGCTGATCCGCTCGACCAGCCGATCGAAATGCTCGCGGATTCGCGGCTCCGATCGGGCGCCATAGGGAGATTCGAGGAGCACTTCGAGCGCCTCGTTGAACTCGCTCCGGGCCGATTCCAGATGGCCGAGCAGAAGATCGGTCTGGCCCGTCTCGAAATGACGGGTCGACGCCGCTATCAAGTCGGTCACGGGGTCCGAGATGGGCTTGGAAGCAGGGACCGGAAGGGCAGGCGCAGTAGCCACCACAGCGGGTGCCACGGGTGCCGCCGTAGTTGAAGGCACACGCGTCGCGCAGGCTGCGGTGAGCAGTCCGAAACCGAGGACTGCCGCGGTCAGACCGTGAGGCGTTCTCAGCAAGTCGGTAAGCCTAACATTGCGCTGAGCTCATGGTCAACAATAAGTCCACTAAACTCAACAATTGCAGCTGTTTAGCGCGGCCATCCGGCCTGAATAAAGGCTTTATTCGATTCCCCGAGGTCGCGGGCCGACGGTGTGACGATGGTCTTTTCATCAATTACTACCTTCCGCCCCGCCTTCAATGCCGCCCGCACATCGTCTTCGCAGACGAAAGCGGCTGGCACCTCCGGGGCAGGGCCGGAGCTGGGGAGGGCTTTCCCCACATCTACCTTGTCGGTCGGAACACGGTAACCCCTTGATTCCAGAAAGCTGTCGATCCGGGCCGCCAGCGTCTGCGCAGAAATCCCGGGCGTTTCGGGCCGTGCAGGAGCCTTGGGCAACGCGGGAGTACCGGGAGTTGGCGCCAGCGACCCGCCGGAAGGGGAGGCGACCGCCTTCATTGTCGCCGACGGAACAGCGGGACGCAATTCGTAGGCGAGTCGCTTCACGTTCAGGAGGTGACGGGGCGAAATGTTGTCGGAGGTGATGTTGCCGCCCCAACCTCCGCAACCCAGCGTCATGGCCGGGTCGAGACCGGTTGTCAGGCCAATCGATCCGTGTGTCGTCGGCGTGTTGACGCAGATTCGAAACGCCGGTTTCTTGAGGCCGAACTGAAGGATGACATCTTCGTTCTTCGAATGGATTGACATGGTGTGCCCCATGCCGCCGTACCGAAGAATCTGGATGCAGCGTTCGCACCCCTCGCGCCAGTCCTTGACGACGTAGAGCGAGAGGACCGGGCATAGCTTCTCTATTGAAAGGGGATAGTCGCGCCCTACGCCGCCAAGTGGAGCGATGAGGGCTCGAGTGCCTTCCGGGATTGTGATGCCCACCTGTTTGGCGATGTAGGCGGCGGGCTTTCCGACCAGGGCGGGATTCGGCAACCGCTGGGGTGTCACGAGTCCCTTCGCCAAGCGCGTCCATCTCCGCCTGATTCAGGAAATGAGCGCCTAGCCCTTGAAATTCCCGACGCACTTCCTCGGCGACCGCCTCGTCCACGACCACGGAGTTTGGCGACGAGCACAGGACCCCGTTGTCGAAGGTCTTGCCGATCATGATGTCGCTCGCCGCTTTCTTCAGATCGGCGCTGCGCTCGATGTAGCACGGAGCGTTGCCCGGCCCGACGCCGTACGCGGGCTTGCCCGAGCTGTAGGCCGCTCGCACGAGTCCCATGCCGCCCGTCGCCAGAATCACCGCAACATCGCGGTGCCTCATCAGCTCCTGCGTTCCCTCGAGCGTGACTGTCGTCATCCACCCGATGGCGCCTGGTGGAGCGCCGGCGCGGTACGCGGCGTTCGCCATGACCTCGACCGCACGTGTGATGCACCGCACGGCCGCGGGATGCGGGCTGACAACGATCGCGCAACGGGCTTTCAACGCGATCAGCACCTTGTAGATCGCGGTGGATGTCGGATTGGTCGAAGGGACGATAGCTGCGACGACGCCGAACGGCTCGCCGATCTCGACAATCTTCCTGTCTTCAATCCGGTTGATGACGCCAACCGTCCGCATCGGCTTGATGAACTCGTAGACCTGGCGGGACGCGAAGAGATTCTTCTGAACTTTGTCGGCGACGACGCCGTAGCTGGTTTCTTCCACGGCCAGGCGCGCGAGCGCTTCCGCTTGCGGCGTGACCGCTTCAGCCATGGCGGTGACGATGGCGTCGATCTGTTCCTGGGAAAGCTCAGCGAGCAGAGACTGAGCCTGGCGCGCCGCGACAGCAAGCGCGCGCGCCTGCGCGATCGACTCGAGATCCTTGTTGGAAGCGGGAGCGCGATCCTGAACGACCATTGGGACGTCCCGCTATGCCTTCGGCAGAATCCTCTCGACCTCGGCATGCGGCCGCGGGATCACGTGGACCGAAATAAGCTCACCCACGCGGCGCGCGGCGGCGGCGCCCGCGTCGGTCGCGGCCTTCACCGCGCCAACGTCGCCGCGCACCAGCACCGTCACATAGCCGGCGCCGATATACTCCTTGCCGACCAGCACGACATTCGCGGCTTTGACCATCGCATCGGCCGCCTCGACGGAGCCGATCAGCCCCCGCGTTTCGACCATTCCGAGCGCTTCAGATGCCATGAGTGTCCACGCACTCTAGCAGAAAGGCAGAGTATCATTCCACTCTCGATGCTCCGTTATCCCACGTGCCTGCGGGTGTTTCTGGCGACGATCGCGGTCCTTGCCTCCGGATGCGGTCGAACCCAGGATACCGAGATGCCGGTCGCGACACCGTCGGTGACCATCGAGCGGACCGACGCCGCGATCGGCACGCCTCTCGAGATGGCCTACCGCTTCGTCGTGGCGCCGAACGCGCCCGCGTTCGCCGACGACTACTGGGTGTTTGTCCATTTCCTCGACACCGACGGGGAGTTGATGTGGACCGACGATCACCCGCCTGCGGTGCCGACGCGTCAGTGGAAGCCCGGGCAGACGATTGAATATCCGCGGACGATGTTCGTCCCCAAGTTTCCGTATGTGGGGCAGACGCGGATCGAGGTCGGGCTCTTCTCGCCGAAGAGTGGCGCACGCCTGCCGCTAACCGGCGAGACAAAGGGGCAGCGCGCTTACGGGGTGGCGACGTTCAACCTCCGCCAGCAGACAGACAACCTGTACGTCGTCTTCAAAGACGGCTGGCACGAGACGGAGGTCGCCGACGAAAACGCCGGTATCGAGTGGCAGTGGTCGAAGAAAAACGCGACGCTGGCCTTCCGCAACCCCATGCGCGACGTCATCCTGTACTTCCAGACTGATCAGCCGGTCCCGGCGCTCGGTGCGCAGCAGCGTGTAGAACTGCGCATTGGCCCTAACGTGATCGATAGCTTCAGCCTTCCCCCCGGATCGAAGGAACTTCGAAAGATTCCCGTCAGCAAAGCCCAGCTCGGCGATTCCGATACAGTTGAAGTCGCGGTTACGGTCGATAAGACCTTTGTGCCTGCGACTATTACTCAACTGAAAAGCTCGGATGGCCGGGAGCTGGGGATTCGTGTATTCAGAGCTTACGTCCAGGCTAAATAGCG
This sequence comes from uncultured Acidobacteriota bacterium, assembly GCA_963741135.1. GTDB lineage: Bacteria > Acidobacteriota > Vicinamibacteria > Vicinamibacterales > UBA2999 > Gp6-AA40. Next base: position 1,665,787 of record CAVUHC010000008.1, on the reverse strand, counting down.
CTTACAATTGCACTTCTATGCGTTGGGAGTTCATCCTCGCCGCTCTCTTTGTGTTCATAACGGCCGTGCCGCCGGCGCGCGCGGAGCTCGTCTTTTTTCAGTCCGGGCGGGCCATGTCGGTCAAAGCGATCCGGTCCGACGGCAACGACCTCATCCTTCATCTACGTAGTGGTGGAGAAGTCCGCTGCGATCGGACGCTGATTACCAAGGTCGAGCCGGACGAAATCGAATACCCCGAAGAGGTGCTGGAAGCACTGCCTTCCGCCAGGGCGATTCTCGAGCCGGAGGCTATTCCGGAGCAGTACCGCGACCTGATTACGAAAACCGCCAGGAAGCATGGTGTCGATGTGCGCGTCGTCAACGCCCTGATTCAGGTCGAGTCGGCGTATCACAGCCGCGCCGTGTCGCCAAAGGGGGCGCGCGGGCTCATGCAGCTCATGCCCGCGACCGGCAGGCAGTATGGCGCGGTCGATCTGTTCGACCCCAAGGTCAATCTCGACGCAGGCATTCAGCATCTGAAGAAGCTGCTGGCTCGCTATGATTTACCGCTGGCGCTTGCCGCGTACAACGCGGGCGAGGCGGCGGTGGATCGCTTCGGCGGCGTGCCGCCGTTCAAAGAGACACGAAACTACGTCACCCGAATTCTTCGCCTCCTTAATCGGAGCTGACGGCCGCAGTCCCGGCCGCACATGTGGTCATTGCGGTCTAAAACGGGGTCAGACTCGGAATCCCCGCTATAATTCGAAAGACTCTAAAGGTCGATAAATCAGACTATTGCGATGGAATTCCGTTGTAGGCTCGGGACGGCCGGCGGCGAGATCATCGAAGCGGTTTACGTCGCCGACAGCGAGGCGCGGCTGCGGCGCGAGCTGGAAGAGAAGGGCCTTTTCGTCCTTTCCCTGCACCGCCGGGGCATGCTGCCTGCGTTCGGCGTCGGACGTGCCAGCCGGCGGCCCATCCGGCGGCGAGAGTTTCTCGTGTTCAACCAGGAGCTGGCGACCCTCCTCAAGGCGGGGATGCCGCTCGTGCAGTCGCTCGATATCCTACGCCGGCGTGTCTTGAACGCGACGTTCAAGGCCGTTCTCGACGGCGTCTACGAGAAGGTCAAGGCCGGAACCGCGCTGTCGGACGCATTCGGAGAGCAACCGGGTCTGTTTCCCCCTGTCTATTCCGCCTCGCTGATGGCGGGGGAACGGTCTGGCAATCTCGACGAAGTCATTCGCCGATACGTTGCGTATGAGAAGGTCATCGGGGCCGTCAGGCGCCGGACCATCTCTGCGCTGATCTACCCGATTATTCTCGTGACGCTGATGCTGTTCCTGATCGGCATCATCGTGCTCCGCGTCGTCCCGGCGTTCTCGGAGTTCTACACCCAGTTTGGAAAAGATCTGCCGCTGTCGACACGAATCATCGTTGGCATCTCGAACGCGGTGGTCGGCAACTTTCCGATCATCGTCATCGGCGTGATTGCCGGTGTCGTCGCGTTGGTGAGCTGGTGGAAGCAGCCGGGACAACACACGCGAGTGGACCGCTGGCTGCTGCACCTTCCCTGGGCCGGCGAGACCGTGCGAAAGTTCGCGACCGCGCAGTTGGCACGCACGCTGGCGACGCTGCTGGGCGGAGGCATCCCGCTGGTCAACGCACTCGAAATCGGCGGCCGGGCGATGACCAACCGCTATCTTGCGCTCGAGCTGCGGGAGGTCAGCCAGCGGGTCCGTGAGGGTGAGAGTTTTGCCGCGGCGCTGCTCGCACGTGGTGTGTTCCCGGATGTCGCCGTCAAGATGGTGGAAGTCGGCGAATCGACGGGCGCGCTGCAGGAGATGCTGAACAGCCTGGCGGAGTTTTACGACGAGGACGTCGAGACGGAGGTAGAACGCTTCATCACCCTCATCGAGCCGATCATCCTCGTGGTCATGGGCGCCGTGATCGCACTCGTCGTGCTGGCGCTGTACATGCCGCTGTTCGAGTTGAGTTCCGTCGTGTCATAGGAGCGTGATGCCGACTGTCGATCCAAGCAATCTCGTCACGACCCCCGAGGATTACTCGGAGGAGATCGCGCGCGCCCGGAAGGTGGCCGAGCGGTACCACGTGGAATTCGTCGATATGGACGAATTCCGCATCGACCAGGAGCTGTTCCGCTCGATCCCGGCCGACCTGATGTTGCGGTACGGCTTCGTCCCGCACCGCCGCGAGGGCAAGTCGCTCGTGATCGTTGTCTCCGACCCGACCGACCTGCCGATGATCGACGAGCTCGGCGTCGTCCTCGGCACGCCCATCAAGGTGACGGTCGGCGCGCCGTCGGCGATCCAGTCAATCCTGAAGAAGAGCGAGAGCTCGCAGCGCGTGCTCGAGGATGCGACCGAGGGGTTCCAGCTCAAGGTCGTCAAGGAGGACGACACGGGAGAGGAGAACCTCACCGTCGATCGCCTGACGAGCGACACGAGCCCCGTGATCCGGCTCGTCGACTCGACCGTGTTCACCGCGATCCAGCGGCGCGCGAGCGACATCCACATCGAGACCGGCGACGACGCCGTCTACGTGAAGTACCGGATCGACGGCGTGCTGCAACCCGCCATGCGACCGATCGCCAAGGAGTTTCACAGCCCGATCATCTCGCGCATCAAGGTGATGGCGGAGCTCGACATCGCCGAGAAGCGCGTCCCGCAAGATGGCCGCTTCCGGATGCGGATGCCCGGCAAGACAATCGACTTTCGCGTCTCGATCATGCCGAGCGTCTACGGCGAAGACGCGGTGATTCGCATTCTCGACAAGGAATCGATCAGCGAGCAGTTCACCGAGCTGAAGCTCGATATCCTCGGCTTCCCCGAGCAGGAGATGCGGCGGTTCCGCAAGTACATCCGGGAGCCGTACGGGATGGTGCTCGTGACGGGGCCGACCGGTTCGGGAAAGACGACGACGCTCTACGCCGCGTTGTCGGAAATCAAGTCCATAGAAGACAAGGTCATCACTATCGAAGACCCGGTCGAGTATCAGCTGCGCGGCATCACGCAGATTCCGATCAACGAGAAGAAGGGGCTGACGTTCGCGCGAGGACTCCGCTCGATCCTCCGCCATGATCCCGACAAGATCATGGTGGGTGAAATCCGCGATCCCGAGACCGCGCAGATCGCGATCCAGTCGGCGCTCACCGGCCACCTGGTCTTCACGACGGTCCACGCCAACAACGTCGTCGACGTGCTCGGACGATTCCTCAACATGGGCGTCGAGCCGTACCAGTTCGTCTCCGCGTTGAACTGCGTGCTGGCGCAGAGGCTGGTTCGCCTCATCTGCACGCACTGCAAGCGGCCGACGAAGATCGAGATGAAGCTGCTGGAGGAGTCTGCCCTGGACCCTGCACTGGCGCAGAAACACCAATTCTACGAAGGCGCGGGCTGCATCGAGTGCGGCGGAACGGGCTTCAAGGGACGAACCGCCATCTGCGAACTGCTCGATCTGTCCGATCGCATCCGTGAGATGATCCTCGACAGACGGCCGAACTCCGAAGTCAAGAAGGCCGCGCACGAGGAAGGCATGCGCTTCCTGCGCGAGTCGGCGATCGAAAAAGTTCTGCACGGCCTCACAACACTGCGAGAGATCAACAAGGTGACCTTCGTCGAATGAGCCTCTTTGCCTCATGGCTCGCGAGCCCACCGCCCGATGCGGCCGTTGAGATTGCCGCCGATCACGTATCGGTGGCGGTCGTCACCGAGCGTGGCCGGGGATTGGCTGTGCAGGGCTATGCGGTGGTGCCGCTCCCGCCGGGATCTGTGGTCGCCTCGCTGACCTCGACGAACATCCTGAATCGACCGGCGGTGACGGCCGCGCTGCGCATCGCGCTGGAACGGGCGGACGCGCGCCCCCGCCGCGTGGCGCTTGTGATTCCCGACCTCGCCACCAAGGCGTCGCTGGTGAGGTTCGAGACGATTCCTGCCCGGCGCGAAGATCTCGATCAACTGGTGCGCTGGCAGATGAAGAAGGCTTCGCCGTTTCCGATCGAGGACGCGTCGGTCACGTTCACGCCGGGCATTCGCGGCGCGGATGGCAGCGCGGAGTTTCTCGTCGTGACGGCGCGCCGCGATGTGATCGCCGAGTACGAAGCGGTCTGCGCCGACCTGAACGCCTACGCCGGGCTCGTGGATCTCGCAACGCTCAGCGTCGTGAATCTCTTCCTCGGGTCCGACGACGCTCCGACGGGCGACTGGCTCGTGGTCCACCTGCGGCCCGACTACACCTCCATCGTCATCATGCGCGGCGGGGATGTGATTTTCTTCCGTAACCGTGCCGAGGGGGATGAAGCATCGATTGCGGACCTCGTGCATCAGACCGCGATGTACTACGAAGATCGATTGACGGGGCAGCGCTTTACCCGCGTGTTCCTCGGCGGCAGCGGCCGTATCCCCGGGTCCGTCGAGGCGGCGCGGCGCAGCCTCGAGGAGCGGCTAGGCGTGTCCGTCGAGTCGATCGATCCGACGCGCACGGCGGCGCTCACCGACAGGATCTCGGTCACGCCGGACCTGATGGACGTGCTGGCGCCCCTGGTGGGCATGATGCTTCGCACGCGCCGAGAGGCGGTGAGCGTCTGATGCTGCACACAAATCTCTCGACGCGGCCGTTCTACAACCAGCGGGCCGTCCAGCTCGCGCTGGCCGCGCTGGCGCTGCTCGTGCTCGCCGTCACGCTGTTCAATGCCGTTCAGCTGATTCGGCTGATGGACAGCCAGCGGTCGCTTGGGGCGCGCGCCCTGGAATCGGAACAGGAGGCCGCGCGTCTTCGAACGCAGGCCGCCGCGATCCGCGCGCAGATCAACACGAAGGAGCTGGAGATCGTCGCGAACGCAGCCCGCGAAGCGAACGGGATCATCGATCAGCGCGCGTTCTCGTGGACGGACCTGTTCGGCCAGTTCGAACAGACGCTGCCTGAAAACGTCCGCATCATGGCCGTGCAGCCGCACCTTGCGGCAAACGGCAGCTTCGTCGTCGGCATGACGGTGCAGGCGCGGCGCGCCGAGGATCTCGACGCGTTTATCGAGGCGCTGGAGAAGACTGGCGCTTTCCGCAACGTCACGCCACTCCAGGAACAGACCAACGACCAGGGGCTGCTCGAAGCTGTGGTCGAGGGGACTTACGTCGCCGAGAGTGCGCCCCGTGGGTGACGAAGTGCACGGCATGACGCTGGTTCGACGCGCGATGAGCGAGCATCGCCGCGTGGTTCTGCTGCTGGCGATTGCGTTCGGCATCAACGTCGTGGTGTATGTGGCGGTCGTCTATCCACTGGCGCAGCGCGTGGCGAATATCGAGCAGCGTGACCGGAACGCCGAGGAACAGCTCCTTGCGGCGCAGCGCGACCATGCCCAGGCTGCGGGAACGTTAACCGGCAAGGATCGCGCGGCGACCGAACTTGCGTCCTTCTACAAAGACGTACTGCCATCGAATCTCGCAGGGGCACGCCGACTGACCCATCTCCGGCTGGCGCAGCTGGCGCGCGAATCGAATCTCAAGTTCCTCCATTCCAGCTTCGAGCCGGTCTCCGAGCGTAACCGGACGCTGACGCGCCTGAAGATCGAGATGGCGCTCGCGGGCAACTACACCGACATGCGCGCGTTCATCCACCAGCTCGAAACGTCGCCCGAGTTTGTTGTCATCGATAACGTAGAGCTCGGTGAGGGCGCCGAAGGCGGACCGCTGAGCGTCACGCTGCACCTGTCGACGTACTACCGGGACACGGCCGTCGAGAACGTCGCGCCATGACGAAAAAAGCCTCGCGCGAGCTCCTCGTGCTGGCTGCGGTCCTGGCAGTGGCGATCGTCGCGGTCCTGGCCCGACGGAGCGACATCCTCGCCGGGCCCGCACCCGCGCCGTCCAATTCCGCGCGGACAGCCGCGCCCGCGGCCCCGAGTGCTCAGCCCGTCGCGGACGTGAAGCTGGAGCTGCTCAAGACTGCTCAGACCAATCTCGAGCCGTCGACGCGGAATCCGTTTCAGTTCAGGCAGAGGGCAGCGCCACCGCCGGCGCCGCGCGCGATTGGTGCCGCGGGACGTGGGGCACCCGTCATCGTGGGACCTCCGCCCCCGCCTCCAGGGCCGCCGCCCCCGCCGCCCATTGCGCTCAAGTACATCGGCGTGCTCGATACGGCACAGGGCCAGGTAGCCGTCTTCAGGGACAGCGGTGGCAACATCATCAACGGAAAGGAAGGCGCTATCATCGATGGCCGCTACCGCCTTCTGAAAATCGGCGTTGAATCAGCGGATCTCGCCTACGCGGATGGACGGGGCCGGCAGACCATACGGCTCTCTGGACAATGATGCTTTCATACCGACAACCAGCCTCGGCTCCCGGTGTGCACAGGATGGCGATGATCCGTCCCGTGATGCTGATCCTCGTCATCGCGCTGGCGCTGGCCGCGTCCGGATGCGGGGCATCGCGCTCGTTCGGACGGGGCGAGAACGCGTCGCGCATCGGCGACTGGGACGCGGCCGTCGAGCATTATCGCCGTGCGGTGCAGGAATCGCCGGACCGGTCCGACTACAGGATCGCGCTCGAGCGCGCGATGCTCAACGCGTCGCATCTGCACCTGAACCAGGCGCAGTTGTTCGAAGCGCGCGGTGAGCTCGAGGCGGCTCTCCGCGAGTATCGCCGCGCCAGCGACTTCGATCCGCCGAACCGGCAACTCGCCGCAAAGGTCACGGACGTCGAGCGGCGAATCCGCGATCAGTACGAGGCGCAGCCACGAAACAACATCGCGCAACTGCGCGAGCAGGCGCGACAGGCAGGGCCTCCTCCGCTCATCAAGCTGACCGAAGTGCTTCCAGGAATCCGGTTCGAGAACACGAGCATCCGCGACATCCTGAATACGATCGCCAACGCCACGGGCATCAACATCACGTACGACCGCGACTACCAGGATCGCGCGTACACCGTGCAATTGAACGGGGTCACACTCGAGCAGGCGCTCACGCAGATCCTGTCGGCGAACCAGCTCTTCTACAAGGTGATCAACGAACGCACCATCATGGTGATCGCGGACAACCCGCAGAAACGTGCGAATTACGAGGAGCAGGTCATTCGCACGTTCTACGTGTCTCATGCCGACGCAACGGAGCTGGCGCAGATGATCAACACGATCATCCGCGTGCCCGCCATGGCCGTCCAGCCGATGATCGCGCCGAACAAGACGAGCAACACGATCACCATCCGCGCCACGACAGCCGTCGCGTCGATCATCGAGAAGATGATCGAGTCGAACGACAAGCCGCGCGCCGAGATCGTGATTGACGTGCAGATCCTCGAGATCAATCGCGGCCGCGCAAAGCAGTTCGGCGTCGATCTGAGCAACTACACGATTGGCGCCGTCTTCTCGCCGGAGTCGGACCCGCGGGGGACCGGCGCCGCAGCGACCTTCGCGCCCCAGCCGTTCAACGCGAACACGATTACCCGCGGCATATCGAGCTACGACTTCTATCTGGCGGTGCCGTCCGCCATCGTGCACTTCCTCGAGACCGATACCGAGACGAAGCTGATTGCCAAACCGCAGCTGCGCGGCGCCGAAGGCCAGAAGATCACGCTGAATCTCGGCGACCAGATTCCCATTCCATCGACCGTCTTCACGCCGCTGGCGACCGGCGGCGCGAACACGAATCCGCTGACGTCATTCACCTACAAGGACGTCGGCATCAACGTCGAGATGACGCCGCGGGTGACGGTCGAGGGCGACGTGATTCTTGACATCCTGGTCGAGAACAGCACGCGCGCAAACGACGTGAACATTGCCGGACAGAACCTTCCGTCGTTCGGGTCGCGCCGCGTGACCACCCGGCTGCGTCTTCGCGACGGTGAGTCGAATCTCCTGGCGGGTCTGCTGCGCGAGGACGAACGCAAGACGCTGCAGGGTCTGCCCGGCCTGGTACGCCTTCCGATTCTCAACAAGCTGTTTGCCTCGAACGACAACGAGGTCAGAACGACCGATATCGTGATGCTGCTGACACCGCGGATCGTGCGAACGCAGGAGATCACCGCCTCCGACATCAGCCCGATCTTCATCGGCACGCAGCAGAATCTCGGCCTCGGCGGTCCGCCGCCGTTGATTGCACCTCAACCCGAACCCGCGCCGGCGGTTGCCGTGCCCCAGCCTGGCACCGTGCCTCCGGGTGGGGGCGTCTCGATCGTTCCGCCGGGCAGCGGGCCGATTCCCGGTACGACTTCGGTGCCAGCCGCCCCCTCACCTGCGCCCCCCAATGCCGCAACACCCCAGGGCGCCGCTGCGGGCGCTCCACCGCCTGCGCCAGCCGCGACGACGCCCCCCGTGAACCCGCCAATCGCCAGTGCCGGTGCGCAGATCGTGGTGACGCCGCCTGGTACCGATTTCCGCGTAGGCGGAGGGCCGTACACGGTGGCCGTCTCGGCAACGAATGCGTCGCGCCTGTCGGGCCTGTCGCTGACGATCACGTTCAACCCGGCGGCCCTGCGCGTGCGGGCAGTCCAGGAGGGGAGTTTCATGCGCGCCGGCGGCGCACAGGCGGCCTTTACGCAGCAAGTTGATGCGGCGTCCGGCCGGATCGACATCGTGATTCTCCGGACCGCCGATGCGACCGGTGTGGCAGGCACAGGATTGCTCGCCGCCGTGCTCTTCGATGCCGTCGGCGGCGGCGCGGCGAATCTTGCGATCACGGGAACCGCAACGGCGCCCGGCGGGACACCAGCCTCGCTCGTGATCACGCCGGTGCCGGCGATCACAGTTCGATAGCCGGAACGAATGACCGATACCTGGATGCGGAGATTGGCGTCAGTGAGGCATCGGCCGAATCGCGGCTACACGTTCGTCGAGCTGCTCGTGGTCGTCACCATCCTGATCATCCTGGCGTCGGCGGTCCTGCCGCTCGCGCAGGTGACGTCGCAGCGGCAACGAGAAGGGGAACTCCGGCGCAGCCTGCGCGAAATGAGGACGGCAATCGATAAATTCAAGGATGGCGTCGACACGGGTCAGATTCCGATGACCGAGCTGTCTCCTACGAGCGAGGGTTACCCGGCAGACCTTCAGACCCTCGTTGACGGTGTGACGGCGGCCAACGACGCCACGGGCCGGAAACTGAAATATCTGCGCCGCATTCCAATGGATCCCATGACCAACAGCAGCGACTGGGGTCTTCGGTCGTATCAGGACAAGCCGGACTCGACGTCGTGGGGTGGTCAGAACGTGTTCGACGTGTACTCGAAGGCCAACGGCACGGCGCTCGATGGAACCAAGTACCGGGATTGGTAATGCCGTCCTCGCGCCATCGCAGCGGTGCAGGGTTCACGCTCATCGAGCTGATGATCGTGATGTCGCTGATCGTCATCCTCGCGAGCATCGGCCTCACGCTGTACACCAACAGCGTGATCCGCGCGAAAGAGTCTGTGCTCAAAGAGGACCTGTTCCGGATGCGCGACGCGATCGATCAGTACTACGCGGACAAGGGGAAGTACCCGGCAACCCTCGATTCGCTCGTGTCCGAGAAATACCTGAGGTCGATTCCAATGGATCCGTTTACGAACTCGCCCGACACCTGGCGCTCGATCCCGTCGGAGCCCGACCCGACCAACCCGACGGCGGAGCCCGGCGTCTACGATGTCAGGAGCGGATCCGATCAAAAGGCGATAGACGGCACCAACTACGCGGATTGGGACTGATGAGGGACAGAGGGACGCTCACGGCGATGGTGGTACTCGCGGCCGGCCTGGCAGCCTGCGACAAGGTGCCGTTGCTCGCGCCGACAAATTCCACGATCACGCTGTCGGCATCGACGCGCGTGCTTCCATTGAACGGCAGCACCGGGCTGACGGCGTTTGTGACCGAATCGAGCGGCACTCCCGTCCAGAACGGGACCACCGTGCGCTTTACGACGACTCTGGGGAGCGTCCAGCCGGTTGAAACGCAGACGATCAACGGGCTCGCCGTCGCGACATTTCTCGCCGGCAGTTCATCAGGCGTTGCCGACATCCGGGCTGTTTCCAGTGGACCGACAGGGACAGACGCTGCTACCACCACCAACCTCGTTCAAATTACGATTGGCGCGGCTGCTATCACCGGCGTCGTCGTCCAGGCGAGCCCCTCCAGCGTGCCCGCGAGCGGCGGTTCGATCGAGATCATCGCGACAGCAACGGGCCCCAATAACCTTGCCTTGGGCGGAGTGGGCGTTACGTTCTCGACCACCGCGGGTACTCTGAGCGCGAATACCGCCACGACCGACGGCAACGGCCAGGCCCGCGTCACGCTCGCAACCAACCGGGCGGCGACGGTGACGGCGCGGGTCGGTTCTTTGTCTGGGACTGTCGAAGTCACAGTGAGCCCGACCGCGTCGGTCACGCTCACGACTTCACCAGCCAGCCCGACAACGGGACAACCGGTAACGTTGACAGTCACGCCAGCGACAGGCACGGCGCCCAGCGTCTCAATCGCGTGGGGCGACGGCGCATCGACGAACATGGGGCTCGTGAGCGCCGCGCAATCGGTGACGCACGCGTACAGCAACGCAGGGTCCTATACCATCACGGCCACTGCAACGGACAACGGAAACACATTCTCCACTTCAACGGCGGTGACGGTCGCGCCGCTGTCGGTGGGCCTCACCGTTTCCCTGGCGACGGTGGCAACGGTCGGGAGCACGGCGACCTTCACGGCAACCGTCACCGGCGGAAATCCTCAGACATTCGAGTGGACCTTCGGCGATGACACCGATTCCGTGAAAACCACCGCGAGCACAGCGTCTCACGTCTACACGCAGAACAAGGCGTACACGGCAACCGTCACCGTCACTACCATCGATGGACGAACGGTTACGGGCCGCGTGGAGTTCATCGTTTCAGGGATCTGAACATGTCGGGTATGAAAGCGCGTCCGTTCACTGGAACCGGCGGTTACGCCATGGCGGCGCTCCTCATCGGCATGACCATCATGGCCGTGTTCCTGACCGTCGCGCTTCCGGCGTGGAGCACCGCCGCGAAACGTGAAAAGGAAGCGGAGCTCATTTTCCGGGGCCAGCAATACGCACGCGCGATCGCCCTGTTCCAGCGCAAGTACGCGAATACGTTCCCGCCGAACATCGACATCCTCATGAACGAACACTTCCTGCGAAAGAAGTACAAGGATCCGATGACGAAGGACGGCGAGTTCCAGGTCCTGTACGCCAATCAGCAGGCAGCAACCGCGCAGCCAAGTGCGGGTCTTAACCAGCTTGGCGCAAGACAGGGAGGCGGCATTGTGCCGCAACGTGGTCAGCCGGGGCGCCCTGTAACACAGGTACCGGCCAGCGGCCCCGCCGGCGGCCAGCAGGGGGGTATCGTCGGCGTTGCCAGCAAGAGCACCGCGACGTCGCTGCGGGTCTATGACGGGCACGACAAGTACAACGAGTGGGTCTTCGTGGCGACGCAGGTGACCAACCGCATCAACGCACCGAATGGATCGCTGGATCCGACGGGCGGCGTCAATCTACCGGGCAGCGCAGGCGGTCGTGGCGGGCGAGGAGGTGCGCAGCTTCCTCCCGGGACGCGCGGCAATCAACCTGGCGGCCGTGGCAATCCGAATCAGCCTGGTCCCTTTGGGCGTCCGGGCGGGGGCGGATTCGGCGCTCCGCCGATTGGCGCACCGTTCGGAGGCCCGCCGTTCGGAGGCCCAACTGGACGCGGGCGTTAGGCTTTCCCCAGGAGACCAGAAGATCACGAGAAGTTTCTTGACCACCTTTAGCGCAGTTCTGCGATCACTGCATCGTGCAGCGCGGGGCGCACGAGTTTGATCGCCTCATTCGCGCGTGTGGGGTACACCCGATTCGTCAACAGCGCGACGTAGACATCGAGTTCAGGATCAATCCAGAGCGACGTACCGGTGAAGCCGGTATGGCCGAAGGCGCGCGGCGATAGCCGCGTGCCGCATGACGAAGTCGTTAGCATCGTGTCCCAACCCAGCGCGCGTGAGCTGCCTGGAATGTCGGTGCGCCTGGCGATGAAGGTGTCCAGTGTGGAGCGCGTGACCACGCCCGTCCGGCCGCCGAGAATCTGCATCACGTGGCGCGCACACGAGCCGACAGCGGCCGCGGTGCCGAAGAGGCCCGCATGTCCCGCGACCCCGCCCAGCGCCCACGCGTTCTCGTCGTGAACCTCACCAACGAGCAGCCGGCCACGCCACGGGTCGTTCTCGGTCGGCGCAGTCCGCGCGCGCCAGAGCGGAGGCGGGTTGAACTGGATCTCCTCGACCACACCCATCCGCGCGAGCATGGCCGTGAAGCGATCGCCGAGCGTGGATCCATCTTCGAGAACGAAGCCGAGCAGCATGAAACCGAGATCGCTGTAGATCGATTTCGTGCGGGGAACGTACTCGAGCGGTTCGTTGCCGATCGCCGCCTCGAACCCATCCCGGCCCTTGTGCTCTCGGAAGAAGGAGCGCCACCCCGGCAGCCCTGAGCAATGCGCAAGGAGGTCGCGCAGGGTCACGCCGGCGCGATCTTCGCCGCGCCATGCAGTGATGTGGCGCGACACGGGATCATCGAGGCCGAGCACGCCTCGCTCAACCTGCTGCATCACGAGCGGCGTGGTCGACAGAACCTTGGTGAGGGAGGCGAGGTCGAAGATTGTGTCGTGGGCTGCGCGAGGCGCATCCACGTCGAATGTCAGCCGACCGAACGCCTCGCGCCACAGGATCTGACCGGCCGTGCCGACTTCGACTGAGGCAGCCGGACATGCCCGTTCAGCGACCGCCTTCTCGAGCACCCGCCGGGCGGCGGCAAACGTCAAGAGCCGTTGAATGCTCCGCGGCCGATCGCGGAGAGGTACTCGGTACCCTTGGGCGGGCTGATCAGGCTGTCGTAGGAAAAGAGGATCACACCCTGAGCGCCGGCGCGGCGCGCTGCGACGATGTCATCGAGCGTTTCGCGCTGGGAGAGACGGTTCGCGCCGATCCCGGCCCAGACCGGACGGGCACCGGCAATCGCGTGAACCTGCGCGACCTGCGCGGCAAACTGCGCGCTATCCATTCCGGACGCGATTGGGCAGAGCGCATCGAGGAACCCGTTGTCGAGCCACGTGCGCCAGTCCTGGAGCTTCTCCTGCCCGGCAGACGAGGTGTCCGCCGTCACGGCCGCGCTCACCAAGGCGGCTGGACGCGCGGCCTTCACCGTGCTCCGCAAACGCGCCACCAGCGCCGTCAGTTGTGACTGGCGGAACAAACGCCATTGGTCCGGGAATTCGTTCGGGTACGCGAAGGGATCAATCGCTTCGATCGCATCGACGCGCTGCCGTTCGGCTGGCAGGAGTTGACCGCGCATGAAATCGCGGAAGACGTTGACGGACCGCCTGCTGTAATCGAAATCGTCGCCGGGGTACTGCACGTGGTCGAGATAGACGCCATCGATCGCATACCGGCGAACCAGGTCCCTGACCATTTCGGCGATCTGCACCGCCGCGTCCGGCTGGACCGGTGAGATGTACATGCCATCAACGCGTCCGCCGTTGGTCCGGGTCCAACGCGCGAGGCGTCCGATGTAGTCGGGACTACGGCTGTCGATGGCCAGAAGCTCCGCAGCGATCGCGCGCGGCACCATCAGCCATTCAGGATGCCGGTAGACAACGTGATCGCGCGCCGACGGAAGCTCGTCCGAAGGTGCGGCGAGCGCCACGTCGACCCAGGCATGGACGCGAAGGCCCGCCGAGTGCGCCTGTATGAGCGTCTCGCCAATCGCGTCGAAGTCCGGCTGGGGACGGGCGTGGGCGTCGGCCCCGACCTGGACAAATAGCGTATTGAAGCCCGCGGTCGCGGCCGAGGCGACCATCTTCCGAATGGAATCGGACGAATCGAGGCTGGTGCGACGCACCCACAGAGCGCGCACTTCATCTTCACGCCCGGCGGCGCCGAGCGGCACGGCGATTTGCGCCGCGATCGCTGCGATCAGAAGACAGACAGAAACGGCCAGCAAGATGTGCGCGCGACGAACGCGCAACGGGACAGCATCCATGAGGAGACGGCCGACTGTACTACAATTTCGGTACATGCATGTGCTCGGAATCGACGCAGGCGGCACCAAGACCATCTGCCTGCTTGCGGATGGTGAGGGGAACGTGATCGGGGAAGCGCGCGGGGGCGGCGCGAATCTCCAGGCCTTGAGCGAGTTCGAGGTCGAGAAAGTCCTGCACCACGTAATAGATGCCGCGATTGGCGATCGCGATGTGCGTCCCGTCGCGATCTGCCTCGGGATCGCTGGCGTCGATCGCCCGCAGGATGCCGCAGCCGTCCACAGCATCATGCGGCGCATCGGCTTCAAGGCGCGGGTCATCGTCGTCAACGACGCGCTCGTCGCGTTGGTAGCGGGCGCCGGCGATGGTGAAGGCGTTGTGGTCGTGGCTGGCACCGGGTCGATCGCGTACGGACGCGACACGTCAGGCCGCGCCGCGCGGGCGGGCGGCTGGGGATACCTGCTCGGTGACGAAGGCGGCGGATTCTGGATCGGCCGGGCGGCGCTCCACGCCGTTGTCCGGCAGTTCGACGGACGAGGGCCGGTGACACTGCTCACGCCGATGATTCTCGAACACCTGGGACTCTCGACGCCCAGCGAGCTGATTCACGAGATCTACCACCGGGACGTCCATCGCCATACCATCGCGGGCATCGCCGGCCTCGTGCAGCGGGCGATGGTGCAGCGCGATGCGATCGCCGTCGAGATCCTGACGCGCGCGGGCGCCGAACTGGCATCGGCTGCGGCATCGGTGATCGCGCGGCTCGAGATGCGTGGCAATGCATTTCCAACCGTGCTGGCCGGCGGCATCTTCTATGGCATTCCGTGGCTGGTTGACGACATCACGAATCGCCTGTCCGAGATCGCGCCGCGTTCGTGGGTCCGTCCCCTTGACGTCGAGCCCGCCATTGGCGCCGTGCGCCTGGCGATCGCCGCCAGCCACGGTTCGTTTGCCCTTCCGACCTATGTCTGACGGCGTTCCGTATCCGCGGACCCTGAGGGTCCGCTCCGCATGTGCGGTGTGAAGATCACAGTCCTCGAAAGCGGCGACGCAGTTGCCCTGGCGCTTGCGCGCAGCATCACCGATGCGCTGCGCGAGAAGACAGACCTCGTTCTGGGACTTGCGACCGGCCGCACCCCTGTGGATGCGTACGCCCGACTGCGACGGATGCATGAAGAGGGTGACGGCGACTGGTCCCGCGCGTCGACGTTCAACCTCGATGAGTTCGCCGGTATCGATGCCGGGCATCCGGGCAGCTTCCGCCGGTTCATGCAGCGTCATTTGTTCGACGGGGTGAACATCGATCCGTCGCGCATCCATTTTCTGAACGGTGCCGCCGCGGATCTCGACGCGGAATGCGATCGCTACGAAGAGGCGATCCGCGTGGCCGGCGGAATCGATCTCCAGGTCCTGGGTATTGGCAGCAATGGTCACATCGGCTTCAACGAGCCGGGTGATGAGCTGATTGCCCGGACCCATCGCGTGCAGCTCCTCCCTTCGACGCGGCAGGACAACGCGTCGCTCTTCGGACACGATCCGTCGCGCGTGCCCGCTGAAGCGTTGTCGATGGGGATCAAGACGATTCTGCAGGCCCGTCGAATCGTGCTCGTCGCGACCGGAGCGAAGAAGGCCGCCTGCGTTGCACAGACAGTCAACGGTCGCATCACCACGCGCGTGCCCGCGTCGGTTCTTCAGGTGCATCGCGACGTGGAAGTACTGCTGGATCGCGCGGCGGCCGCGCTTGTCAGGCGGACCTGACTTGTCCGCCGAATCAATGGCGGACTTGTAGGTCCGTCTACGAACGTCCGTTGGTGGACGCTTCCGCGACCCCCTGCAGCATACCGCGCAGGCGGGGTTCGATGTCCTCGCCCAGCGCCTCGCGCATCGAATCGTGCGCCTTGCGCAGGCGCGACAGCGCCTTCGGGTAGGGCAGTCCCGTCTTCTGCATCACGATGGCGGCCTTCACGTTCCAGTGCGCGCGCTTCAGCAGCCCCTCGCATTCCTCGTACTCGAGGCCGGTAACGATGTTGACGATGCGGCGGGCGCGATCCTTCAGCTTCTCCGAGTTCGTCTGCACGTCCACCATGAGGTTGCCGTACGTCTTGCCGATGAGCACCATCGCGCCGGTCGTCAGCATGTTCAGGACCATCTTCGTGGCGGTCCCCGCCTTGAGCCGCGTGGACCCCGCGATCACTTCGGCGCCGACGCCGGGAGAGATAGTCAGGTCGACGAACGTCTGCAGCTCGGAGTTCGGGTCGCAGGTGACGAAGATAATCCGTGCTCCCGCGCGGCGAGCGCGCGTCAACGCTCCGCGAACAAACTGCGTCATGCCGCTGGCCGACACGCCAATGACAATGTCGCGCTTGGTCGGCCTCAGCCGCATGATCGAGCGCGCCCCCTCCTCGTAGTTGTCCTCGACGCCTTCCTTCGCATTGAAGATCGCCTTGTGTCCGCCGGCCATGATCGCCTGCACCAGCGAAGGATCGGTGCTGAAAGTGGGCGGCATCTCGGCGGATTCGAGGATGCCCAGGCGGCCGCTCGTGCCCGCGCCGACGAACACGATGCGTCCTTCTTTCCTGAGCGCGGTGGCAATCATCTCGACGCCCACGGCGATGCGCTCGCGCTCGCGCTGTACCGCGGCAACCATCTTGCGATCCTCGCCGAGCATCAGCTCGACGATGCCGTCGGCAGCAAGCTTATCGATACCGAGGGTGGCGGGGTTGATGGCTTCGGTCGGCAGCGACTGCCACTTCGAACGGACGGGCATGAAGGATTCCTCTGAACGGACAATGAGTTCGCTACAATTCTACAATCCCGCGGACATCAGCCGTGACATCCAGACCTTCGTCGCCAATGGACGCCTATCTCACGCACCTCACGGTCGAGCGTCGCCTGGCCGCCAACTCGGTGGACAGCTATGCGCGCGATCTCGTGCTGCTGCGGAAGTTCGCCGCCGGCCAGCGAGTCTCCGCCGAGGCGTTGAGCCGGCAACAGCTCGAGGAGCTCGTGCGAGATCTGATGTCGCAAGGCCGATCGCCGCGCTCGGTCGCCCGCGCGATCGCCTGCTATCGCGGTTTCTACCGCTTCCTCGCCATTGATGGCCGCCTCAAAGCCAGTCCCGCGGATGATCTGCGGCCGCCACGCGCGTGGCCGTCGCTGCCGCGACACCTCTCAGTGGAGGAAGTCGATCGATTGCTCGCGCAGCCGGACGTGAAGACGCCACGCGGGCTGCGCGATCGCGCGTTGATCGAGTTGCTGTACGCAACCGGCCTGCGTGTGTCGGAGCTCATCACGCTGCGCCCGGGCGATGTGAATCTCGAGTCCTCGTACCTGACCTGTACCGGAAAGGGCGAGAAGCAGCGGATCGTCCCGATGGGAGACGAAGCGGCCGATTGGGTGCGGCGTTACCTGCGCGATGCCAGGCCGGCGCTCCTGGGCAAGCGCAGCAGCCCGAGACTCTTCGTGAACGCGCGCCGTGGCGGTCCCGGACTGACGCGCGTCGGCTTTTGGAAGATTCTCAAGGCGTACGGGCGCACCGCACGCGTCTCTCCCGGACTGAGCCCGCACATGCTGCGTCATTCGTTTGCGACGCATCTCCTCGAGCGGGGCGCAGATCTCCGCGCCATCCAGATGATGCTGGGCCACGCGGACCTGTCGACCACCCAGATCTACACGCACGTGCTGCAGGAGCGAATGCGCGCGGTCTACGACCGCGCCCATCCGAGGGCGTAAACGCGTATCGTGTTCCGTCTTCTTCGCCGTCTCGTCATCCTCGTTCTGGCCGCGATCGCGTTGTTCGTGCTGGTACCGCCAGGCGCGCGCACGCTGCCTGATGCGCCGGCCGGCATTTCCCCGGGCGTGCGCGGCGCCATGCACATTCACACCGCCCGGTCGGACGGCACGGGTTCGATTGCCGACGTCACCGCTGCTGCCGCCCGCGCCGGCCTGAAATTCGTCATCGTCACCGATCACGGAGATGCCACACGCGAGCCGGACCTTCCTGACTATCGCAACGGAGTGCTCTACGTCGACGCTGTGGAGATCAGCACGAACAACGGCCATGTCGTCGCGCTTGGCCTGCCGAAGGCGCCGTATCCGCTTCGCGGTGACGCGCGCGACGTCCTGGAGGACATCGCCCGACTTGGAGGCTTTGCGATCGCCGCGCATCCCGGTTCCGAGAAGCCGGAGTTGCGATCGACGGAGTGGGACGGGGCGTTCGGCGGGCTCGAGTGGTTGAACGCCGACAGCGAGTGGCGCGACGAGCGATGGTGGACGCTGACGCGCGGGCTGATCGCCTATCCGTTCCGGCCGCCCCAGTCGCTCGCGTTGCTGCTCGATCGACCCGAGCCGGTCATGCAGCAGTGGGACACCCTCACACAGCGGCGTCGCGTGGTAGCCGTAGCCGGCGTCGACGCGCACGCGCGCGTCGGCGTACGGACAGTAGGGGAGCCCTACGACACCGGCGGATCATTGCACTTCCCCTCATACCGGAACTCATTCCGCGAATTCTCGATCACGGTGGGTGACGTGCAATTGACCGGCAATGCGGCCACGGACGCGCAGAGCGTGCTCGCGGGTATTCGGGCCGGGCACGTCTATTCAACGATCGACGCCCTGGCAGGACCGGCGGCGCTGCGATTCACCGCGTCCAGCGGTTCGCGCACCGCGTCGATGGGAGACGTGCTGGCGCTCGGCGGTCCAGTCACATTGCGGATCGATGCGCAGGCGCCGCCAGACGCGCATATCACGCTGTTTCGAAACGGGATGCCGAGCGCCGCTGGGGACGGTCCGGTGTTGCAACACGATGCCGCGGGGGAGGCCGCGATCTATCGAGTCGAGGTCGCGCTGCCGGGTTCACCGGGCGACCCGCCAGTACCCTGGCTGGTCTCCAATCCTGTCTACGTTGGACGCAGCTCCGACGATCCTGCCGCGCCGGTACGCGCGCTGCCACACGACTCTGAGCTCCTGTACGACGGCGGTCCCGGACGCAATTGGACAGTCGAGAAGAGCCCCGCCTCCGATGGCGCAATCGATACGGTCGCCACGCTTGGCGGCTCGGAGCTGTTGCTGCGCTTCGCCTTGTCCGGCGTGCCGTCCGACAACCCCTATGCCGCGTTCGTGATGCCCGTGACGGGGACGATGGCGATGTACGACCGTCTCGTGTTCACCGCAAGAGCGGATCGCCCCATGCGGGTGTCTGTCCAGCTGCGCGCGCCCACCGGCGGGGAAGGGGAGCGATGGCGGCGCTCTGTCTACCTGGACCAGACTCCACGAATGATTCAGGTTTTCTTCGACGAATTCAGACCGCTCGGTTCCACCGGGGCCGCGACACCAGCGCTATCGAACGTTCAATCCGTGCTCTTCGTTGTCGATACGGTGAACACCAAGATCGGATCGAACGGACGAATCTGGATCGACGACATCACGTATGCGAAATAGCGAAGGAAGAAACGGGCGGCGCGGACCCTTCGGGTCCGCGAGGCATCCTCTCACGTGCGGACGGTCAATAGCAGATACGCGGCCCCGGCCCCGAAGAGCAGGTTGGGTGCCCATGCGGCAAGGGCTGGAGCCATCACCCCGCCCGTGCCGAGCGCGGCAAACACGCTGAACGCCACCCAATAGCTGATCGCGATCACGATCCCGACGCCAATCCCGTACATTGCGCCACGGCGGCCCGTGCTGACCGCGAAGGGAACCGCAATGAGGGTCATGATCAGCGTGACGAACGGAAACGACACCTTCCGTTCGAGCGCGACCTGCTGTGCGATGACGTCGAACCCGCTGGTCCGCAGCTGGCCGATGTAATCGCGCAGCTGCGAATAGCTCATGAACCGTGGCTCGGGCTCCCGCGTTTCGAAGTACGACGGCGACTCGAGCACGAAATGAGTCTCAGCCTCTGTACTGAAATTTCGTGTATCACCTGACGGAGTGAACTCGCGCGTCCAGGCCTGCTCCGCCCGCCACGCGTTCGGGTCATCCGACGAGCCGGCATACTTCGCGCGCTCGGCGTACGACCGGCGTACGAACGACCGCATCCCGTCGGAGAACTGATAGATCGAGACGCCCATCAGCTGATTGTTCTTTGGGTCGAAATAGTTGTAGTTGTAGATATCGCCGCGGCTGCCGAGGACCCACTGCCGGCTGAGCAGGTCCAGTGCCTGCGGCGATCCGCCGTTCATCACGCCGCGAATCTCGTCGGCCTTCCGGTTGGACGGACCGAGCGTCGTCTGTTCCAGCGCGAACAGGGTGCCGCCGGCCAGCAGCGCGCCAGCGAGCATCGGCAGCGCCATGCGATACAGGCTGATCCCGCACGCCTTCATCACGATCAGCTCGCTGTTCTTCGTCAACACGCCGACCGTGACGAGCGTCGCGAGCAGCACCGACATCGGCAGCACGTAGTAGATGTATTGAGGTCCGATATACCAGAAATACGCGCCCATCATTCCCCACGTGGCTGTTCCCTTGAAAACCTTGTCGGAACGATCGATGAAGGTCGACACGTAGAAGAGGCCAAGGAGTCCAAACGCGCAGAGGGCAAATACCCGCCCGTATATCGCCGCCACATAGCGATCAAGGATGCCGAGACGCGGGAAGTAACTCGTGAAGCCGCGATCGGACGCCTCCTCGTACGCAGTCTCGCGGCTCGACGAGACGATTTCGACACGGCTCTTCCGCTGCAGCCATCTCGGCATCGAGAAGCGGAACTCCTGGTCCGCCGTTCTCGAACGCCACAAGAAGAGACCCGCACCGACGGCACTGAGGATGATGTTCGGCAGCCAGACAGCGAGCCACGGCGACATCAGGTGGCCCTTCGCGAGCGCGGGACCGAGGTTGAGCGGAATGTAATACGCGAAGATGACGCCGAGCCCGAAGACAAAGCTGCCCAGCTTGCCGTCGCGTCGATTGGTCGCGCCCAGCGCAAGGCCGATCACACCGAAGACGAGGCACGCCACCGGGATCGCGAACTTCCGGTGAATCGCCATAATCTGGTTGTGAGAGGACTCGCCCCGTTGCTCGATCTCCATCGCGCGGGCACGGAGCTCGGCGATGGTCATCTCGGGATCACCCTTCTGCGGGCCGCCGCGCGGGAATACTGCCTCGGGATTGACGTTGAGATCCAGACGATCGAATGTGAAGACCTTGTACTTGCCGTCGGGGTCCACGGTATGGCCGGTGCCGTCTTCGAGAGCCATCCTCACCGTCCGCGTTTTCGCGTCGAGGATGACGCGGCCGTGACGTGCAAGATAGATCGTGGGGGTCTGCCCGGGCCGGCTGTCGGACATGAACACATCGTTCCAACCGCCGGTCGCCGGCAGCTCGCGGACGTACAGCACCAGGTCGGGAAAGTCCTGGAAGAAGACGCGCGGCTTCACTTCCCCCTCCGCTCGTGTCGCGAGAACGTTGAACGCGATCTGGCGGAACGCCTGATTGGCGTCGGGCAGCGCCTCGAGCATCACGTACGAGGTTGCGGCCCAGCCCGCCACCGCGATTACGCCAACCGGTCTCAGCAGCCGCGCAACGCTGACACCGCACGCCTGCATCGCGACGAACTCGCGATCCCCCGACAGCCGGCCAAAGGCGATCAGCAGGCCAATGAGGAGCGCCGACGGGATCGACAGTGCGAGCGACGAAGGCAGCAGCGTTGCCATCGCGCGAAGCACGACCATGGTAGGCACGCCCTTGGCGATGAACGCCTCGGCGTACTGCATCATTGAGGGGATGATTAAGATGAATGTGAAGACCAGCAGCCCGATGAAGAAGGGCAGCATCACTTCACGAATCACGTACCGGTCGAGTATGCGCATGCAGAAAGTTGTTAGTGGTCAGTGGGTAGGGGTCAGCCCCTACCCCCTAACCCCTTCAGGTTCCTCATTATGACGCGCGTCGCGCTGCTGTGGCACATGCACCAGCCGTTCTACCAGGATCTGGCAAGCGGCGAGCACATCCTTCCGTGGGTACGGCTTCACGCGACCAAGGACTACTGGGGAATGGTCGCGCTCCTCCGGGAATTTCCTTCGGTCAAAGTGACGTTCAACCTGGTCCCTTCGCTCCTGGTACAGCTCGAGTCATTTGCCCGCGAGGAGGCGAGGGACCGCCATCTCGAGCTCGGGTTGAAGCCGGCGGACAAGCTCACCGAGGAAGAGCGCGCATTCTGCGTCGACCAGTTTTTTCACGCGCACCGACCGCGGATGATCGACCCCTATCCGCGATACGCGGAACTCCTCGCGCGGCGCGACTCCAATGGCGCCGGCCTGAGCCCGCGCAGTCCCGCGGCGCAGTTTTCCGTCGACGACATCCGCGACCTGCAGGTGTGGCACAAGCTGGTCTGGATCGACCAGTACTACTTCGAGCGAGACGACCGGGTCCGCGCGCTGGTATCGAAGGGACGGCGCTTCACCGAAGAGGACAAAGCGACCCTGCGCGCCGTGGAGCTGGAACTGCTGCGAAAGGTTGTCCCCGAGTACCGGGATGCCTCGGCGCGCGGACAAATTGAGATTTCCACGTCGCCGTTCTACCACCCGATCCTGCCGCTGCTGTGCGACACCGACGTCTACCTTCGTACGCACCCGACGTCCCGCATGCCGCGTGAGCGCTTCCGACGCCCCGAAGACGCGGCGGAGCAGCTCTCGAGAGCGGTGGCTCTTCACCAGCGACTGTTTGGTCGCAGGCCGGACGGTCTCTGGCCCTCTGAAGGCTCGGTGTCGGACGAGATGGTGCCGCTGGTCGCGGCTGCGGGATTCCGCTGGATGGCCACCGACGAGGAGATCCTGGCGAAGACCATGCGACGGGAGTTTTCGCGCGACGGGTATGGCCAGGTCGACCAGCCGGAATTGCTCTACCGCCCGTACCGCGTCGGCCACGAGGGGCGGCAAGTCGTGTGCGGGTTCCGCGACCACGTCGTGTCCGATCTGATTGGGTTCAGCTACGCGTCATGGCCGGCCGAATCTGCTGCCGAGGACTTCGTCCAGCGCTTGACCGATGCGGGCCGTCACTACGCGTCGCGGACCAGCGGGGGAGAGGCCACCATCTTCGTGATTCTCGATGGCGAGAACGCCTGGGAGCACTTCGAGGACCAGGGCCGTCCCTTCCTTCGCGCGGTCTACCGCCGGCTCGGCTCTCACCCCGAGTTGAAGACCGTGACGATGGGTGAGGCGTGTACGGCCGCAAAGGACACGCTGCCGTCTGTCTTCCCAGGGTCGTGGATCAACGCAGATTTCTACATCTGGATCGGCCATCCCGATGATCACCGGGCGTGGAGCCAGCTGGCGGACGCGCGGCGGGAGCTCGACGCGGCGTCGGGGGTCTCCGAGGAGGCGCTGAGCCGGGCCTGGGAAGAGATGCTGATCGCTGAGGGGTCCGACTGGTTCTGGTGGTACGGCGACGATCACTCGTCGGACCACGACCGGGCGTTCGACGAGCTGTTCCGGCGGCACGTGATCAACATCTACCGGGCGCTCGCCAAGCCGGTGCCGGAAGAGCTGCTCGTGAGCAACATCACAACGCAGGCGCCCCCTGCGGACGTCTATCCGCCGACCGGTTTTATCCGCCCGGTCATCGACGGGGAGCTGACGAACTACTTCGAGTGGGTCGGCTCCGGCGGTGTCGAAGTCCCCTCGGTCGGGAACGCCATGCACGAAGTCACCGAACGTCTCGCTTCAATCACGCTGATCGAGTTCGGCTTCGACCTGGAGAACCTCTACGTGAAGGTCGCCGGCAGCAAGGCGGTCAGCGAGCTGCTCTCGGACGGTCTGTATCTGAGCCTGAACTTCCTGGCGCCCAGCGGCGTCCGGGTGTCGGTGAGCGGCCACGGCGGGACGCCGCAGGTACGGATGATCGAGCGGGCGGCGGACGGCAAGGCAGTACCCCGGAACTGTCCTGATATTCGGGCCGCGACCGGCCGGGTTCTCGAGCTCTGCCTGCCATTCAGCTGTCTTGGCGCCGCGACGCACGCCACGGTCAGCTTCATCGTCGCGGTGAATCGAAACGGCACCGAGATCGAGCACCATCCACGTCAGCGTCCGATCGAGTTCGAGGTGCCCGACGGACAGTTCCCGTCGAGGAATTGGACCGCCTAGGACTCGGACCGTGGGCCCTGTTCCGGCCAAATCTTTAATGTCGCATAATAGATGTTATGTTAACTACAAGGTGGAGATCGCCTGTCCGCGGAGGGTTTCCGTCGAGCGATTCCGCGAACTCGGCCACTCTCCCACCCCTTCCGCCGCCTATCTCGGGACCTTGACGTGGAAGCGTCGGATCTTTCCTACACCGCTTTTCACTTCCACGTAGCCACGGAGTCACGGAGACACGGAGAAATCGTTTGAAAATAATCTCCGTGCCTCTGTGTCTCCGTGGCCCGTCGAACTGAAAATCGCATTAGGTTGAACTTTTGTCGTCCGCCTACGACTCTGGACTTTTCTATCTTGAGGCGCGCAGCTCTTTGATGATCGCTTCCAGCGCCGAAATGATCTCGCCTTTGTCGACCCTGCCTTTGCGGAAACTCATTCGCAGCTGGAACTGCTTCGTCGGCGGATTGAACGCAAAGATGAACGGCTTGGGACGGCCGGAGGCTGTCTTCGTTTCTTTCCGGACGTCCTGTCGCGTGACGCTGTTGCCGCCGCTGATCAGGCGCTCGACCAGCGTCAGCATCTTCTTCGGATCGGCCTGACGGACGATCTGCAGCAGCGTTGACTTCGACGAAATGTCGGCCAGCCGACATAGGTTGCGGACCTCGTCCGGCATGTTGTTGAGCGACAGCGATTCCGTGATCGCCGTCCTCGACTTCCCGAGCTTCCGCGCCATGTCCTCGTGTGTGTAGTTGCACTTCTGCGCGAGCTGATGCAGGGCCTCCGCCTCTTCGAACGCTGTCAGATCTTTGCGCTGAAGATTCTCGACGAGGGCAAGCTCCATCACCTCGGCGTCATCAACTTCGCGGACGACAACGGGAACCTCACGCAGACCCACCTGCACAGCAGCGTGATATCTCCGCTCGCCGGCGATGATCTGGTATCGCCCCAATCGCTGGCGCACGACGAGCGGCTCGATGATCCCCTTCTCGGCCACCGACGCCATCAACTCGGACAGGTCCCCCATCACCTGACGCGGCTGATTCGGGTTGGGGTCCAGGAGCTCGATCGAAATCATCCGGCCGACGGGAGCACCCGCCGACGCGGCCAGCGCCTCGACGTAGTGCTCGTCATGCCGCATCCGCAGCGTCTCAGGTAGTCCGCGCTTCGACACGTTCGATGACCTCCTCGCAGAGACTGTAGTAATCGGTCGCGCCGGTTGAGTCCGGCGCGAACGTGAAGATCGACTCCTTGTAGGCGGGGCTTTCCTCGAGCCGGACGCTCTTGGTGATGACCGTGTGGAACACCTTCCCGCCGAACACCTTCTGGATCTGCTCCCTGATGTCGCGAGCCAGCGCCGTCCGTTTGTCGTGCATCGTGATGACGACGCCGAGGATCCGCAGCGCCGGGTTCGGACGCGCCCGCACCTTCTCGATCGTCTCGAGGAGATCGTCGGTCCCTTCGAGCGCGAAATACGACGACTGAATCGGGATGAGGAGATGGGTCGCCGCCACGAGCGCGTTGACGGTCAGCAGGCCAAGCGCCGGCGGGCAGTCGATGACGATGTTCTTGTACTCGCCGTTGAGCGCCTGGATCTTGTCTTTGAGCTTGAAGTGCGCGTCCAGCTCCCCCACCAGCCGTGACTCGACCTTCGCAAGCCCGATGCGCGCCGGCGCGATGAACAGGTTAGCCACTGGCGACGGTTTGATGACGTCGGCGAGCGAGCAGCTCGATTCCGCGATCGCGTCGTAGGTGCTGCGCGTGACCGTCGCGAGGTCGAGAAATGAAAGGGAGCTGTTCGCCTGGGGATCGAGATCGATCAGCAGCGTCTTCTTGCCGCGTATCGCCAGTGCGGCGGCAAGGTTCACGGCGGTCGTCGTCTTGCCGACGCCGCCCTTCTGGTTCGCGATCGCTACGATCATCGAGCGTATGGTAGTCGAGTCAGGAGTGCGCTCATTCTAGGGATAGTGTGTGAATGTGTCAAACACCCCAATTAGAGGGGCACCTCGACAGGTGGGACACCGTCGCTAGGGATCGGGGGTCAGGGATCAGGGATCAGGGATCAGGGATCAGGGAATTCAACCACGAAGGGCACGACGTGACGAAGGGCATGCTTTTCTTCGTGCCCGTCGCGTCTTCGTGGTCTGGTCTAGAACTTGGAATTTGGGATTTGGGATTGTCGGCCGGCCGACAATTACATCTTGTACTTCCCGAGCTCCTCAGGGTCGAGGCTTTCAAGCCACTTCTGGAGCCGGTCGTTGTCGGTTCGGTCGGCATTGAAGTCGACGGTCTTCGCGGTGTCGATGACGGTCTCTTCCACCAGGATAGGCGACCGCGTTCGCAGCGCCAGGGCGATGGCGTCGCTCGGGCGCGCATCGATCGCCACGCGTTCGCCGCGCACGGTGAGGTGGATGACAGCGTAGAAGGTATTGTCCTTGAGGTCGCAGACCACGACGCGATCGACCTGGCCGTCCAGGTCCGCGATGATGTTCCGAAGCAGGTCGTGCGTCATCGGACGCGGCGTCGCGACGTTTTCAATCTGCAGCGCGATGGCGTTGGCCTCGAAAATTCCGACCCAGATCGGCAGGACGCGATCGCCGTCCTTGTCCTTCAGGATCACGATCGGCATGTTGGTGACCGGATCCACCATCAGCCCCTTGATCGTCATCTCAATCAGCATGGCCATTGTCATCCTCGCACGTTTGGTACCACGGCGTCCCCCCACAAACTGTGGGGCCCGGCGCGCCGGATACGCACCTCCACCGTCCGCCCTATCCACTCCGCCCCGGTCCCCGGATTCGGGATCCGGGATCCGGCATCCAATGTCTCGAGTCCAGCCAGGAGCCCACAACTCACGACCGTGTTGCCGCCCGTGCGCCCCGAGATCTCCGACTCGCGCCGCCGACTCACCGAGTCGATCAGCACCTCCACCGTCGTGCCCACCGCCTGCTCGTGCAGCTTCGTCTGGATCCCGCGCTGCAGCGCCTGAAGCGCCACGATCCGCGACGTCTTTTCCGCTTCGCTCACATCGTCCGCCAGCCGTTTGGACGCCAGGGTGTTCGGCCGCACCGAATACTTGAACGAGAACATGCTGTGATACTGCACCGCCTCGGTGAGCGACAGCGTATCCTCGAAGTCTCCCGCCTCTTCACCAGGGAAACCGATGATCATATCGGTCGATAGCGCGATGCCCGGGATGGCCTCGCGGATCTCCGCAACCAGCTCGAGATAGCTCTCGCGCGAATACCGGCGCCGCATCGCCCGCAGGACTCGACTGGAGCCTGACTGCACAGGGAGATGCAGGTGCTTGCACACCTTCGGGAGATCCCGCACCGCTTGGATAAGGCGTGGGCCCGTATGGCGCGGGTGTGGGCTGGCGAACCGGATGCGCTCGACGCCGGGCACGTCGCTGACCTCCGCGAGCAGCTCCGCGAAATCGCATCCGGGATCGTCCGGGGCGAAGTAGTGGTTGACGATCTGTCCGAGCAGCTGGATCTCGCGGCGCCCGGAATCGACGGCTTCTCTCACGTCAGCGAGGATGTCCGCCTTCGCGCGCATGCGCTCGTGTCCGCGCGTGTACGGGACGACGCAGAAGGAACAGTGGTCGTTGCAGCCCTCGATGATCGTGACGTACGCCTTGACAGGATCGCCCCGCCGCGTGATTCCAAGCGGGAAGGTCACGTCGTCCCACGGGTTGATATCGACCTTCGCAGACGATGGCCGGGCGGCCTCCTCGACGAGTGACGGCAGCATCTTCAGCCGCTGCGTCCCCATGACGACATCGATCACGTGGCCGTTGGTCTTCTTGAGAAGGGATCCGCCTTCCTGCTGCGCGACGCAGCCCGCGACCGCGATTACCGGCTTGCGCCCTGTCTCCTCCTGAAGCACGCGGAGCTCGCCGAGGCGTGTGTATAGCTTCTCCTCGGCGTGCTCGCGGACGCTGCACGTGTTGATGACGATGACGTCGGCGTCGATGTCGTCCGTCGTCGCCTCGTAGCCGGCCTGGTCAAGAAGACCCGCCATGCGCTCCGAGTCGTGGAAGTTCATCTGACAGCCGAACGTCTCGATCAGGTATTTCTTCGCCACGGGACTTTCGCTTTCGCCTTTCGCCTTTCGCCCTGCGGTTTTGCCGCCGTCTCGAGAAGTTCGCGAGCACTCGCCCGAACCGGCTCCGTCATGGCCGCGCCGCCAATCATACGCGCGACTTCGTCAACCCGCCCTTCCGCGTCGAGCCGCTCGACGCTCGTCACCGTGCGATCGCCTCGAACCGATTTCTCAATCCTGAACTGCGTCGCTCCCCGGGCCGCGATCTGTGGGAGGTGCGTAATGCACAACACTTGGAACCTGGCGCCAAGAGCCTGGAGCCTGGCACCCACGACGTCCGCAACGCGTCCCCCGATGCCAGCATCGACTTCGTCGAAGATCAGGGTCTTCCCCGGCGCATCCTCTGCGGCCAGCGTCTTGAGCGCGAGCATGACGCGCGACAACTCACCGCCCGACACGATGCGGGCGAGCGGTCTGAGATCTTCTCCCGGGTTCGGCGAGACGAAGAACTCCGCCTGGTCGATACCCCGGTCACTCCACGCCTCGGGCGCGAGTTCGCGGTCGTTGAACCGGACCTCGAAGCGCGTGCGGGCCATAGCCAGTTCTCCAAGCAGCCCTTCCAGGTCACGCGCAAACTGAACGGCGCCATCGCGGCGACGCTGAGACAGGTCGCGACCAACCGTGAGGAACGCACTCGTCGCCGCGTCGAGCTCCTTGATGAGATCTTCGGCGCGCTCCCCCACACCGGTCAGGAGCTCACGCTCGCGGGTAAGCAGGTCACCTTTGTCAATGACCGCCTGCAGTGACGGCCCGTATTTCCTCTTCAGGCGCTCCAGCAGGGCGAGCCGGTCTTCAACCTGCTGCAATCGACCGGGGGACGCGTCAATGCCATCCGCGTAGCCGCGGAGGAAGAACGCCAGATCCTCGAGCTGTGATTTGATCGCGTCGCGCGCGTCCGCGTACGGGGCAAACTGGGGATCGATTGTCGCGAGCTCACCGACGCGCTTCCACACACCTCCGAGTCCTGCAAGGACGGCGTCGTCGCTCTCGTAGAGCGTCGCGTAACTCTCCTCGCACAGTCGCTGGACCCGCTCAGCACTCGCCAGGACCTGCCGCGTCGCGGCAAGCTCATCGTCCTCCCCTGTCTTCGGTGACGCCTTCTCAATCTCACCGAGCTGAAACGCGATCAGATCAAGTCGCGCCGCCTTCTCCCGCGCATCCATGCGTGAGCGTTCGAGCTGCTCGCGAAGTGTGCGTACGGTGTTCCACGACGCGGCAACCTTCCCGGCAAGATCACCGAGGTCGGCGTATTCGTCGAGCAGCGGGAGGTGGGTGAGCGGATCGAGCAGCGCCTGATGCTCGTGCTGGCCGTGCAGTTCGACGAGCCGCGCGGAGAGGTCGCGAAGCGCCGCGGCTGTCGCGAGCGCGCCGTTGATGAAGGACCGACTGCGTCCCTGGCTGCTAATCTCCCGCCTGACGATCAGCTCTCGCCCAGCGCCGTCTTCGAAAATTGCTTCGATCGCCGCCTGCGCCTCGCCGGTTCGAACCAGGTCAGAGGACGCGCGCGCGCCGAGGAGAAGGCCGACGGCTTCGACGAGGATCGACTTGCCCGCCCCCGTTTCTCCTGTCAGTACATTGAACCCGGATTCGAACTCGACCTCCACGGCCTCGATGACCGCGAGATTTCGGATGCGGAGGAAACGCAGCATGCGAGCGGAACTGCAATCGTATCATATGTTTGACAGCACTCAGGTCGCGTGCTACGCTCGCTCGTCTGCGCTGTCCCAGCGGCGCGCTGCCGATGCTTCGGAGGCTTCGTTGCACACGCTTGGCTCCTTCGTCCTCGCGCTACAGGTGCAGGACGGCGCTGCCCCTACTACCGCTGGATCGCTACGTCTAATCCAGATCATTTCGCAGGCCACCGTCATCAATCAGGCGGTGCTGGCCATCCTCGCCGTGATCTCCATCGCGTCGTGGGCGATCATCCTGTCGAAGGCGCTGTCGTACCGCAAGGTCGAGAGCCAGACAGCGAAATTCCTCGAAGCGTTCCGCAAGAGCAGCAAGTTCTCTGAAGTCCAGGCTGTCTGCGCGACGTTACCGGCGAGCCCTCTCGTGGGCGTCTTCCAGTCCGGTTATGCCGAGCTCAACGCACAATTCAAGCTGTCTGCTCCGCCGGCAGCCAACCCAGCCGGACCTGCGCCGCGTCCAACGTTGAAGAGCCTCGCAGCGGTTGATCGCGCGCTGCTGCGCGCGGCAACAGTCGAGATCAACAAGCTCGAGAAGCGCGTACCGTTTCTGGCGACCGTGGCGAGCGTCGCGCCGTTCATCGGTCTGTTCGGCACCGTGGTTGGAATCACGCTTGCGTTCGAACGCATCGGGACGACCGGTTCCACCAACCTCGCGGTGGTGGGCCCGAGCATCTCCGAAGCGCTGATCGCAACGGCTGCTGGACTGTTTGCGGCCATCCCAGCCGTGCTCGCGTATAACCACTTCAGTACGCGCGTGAAGCTGCTTGCGGCGGAGATGGACGATTTCTCACTCGAGTTTCTCAACATCGCGGAGCGAAACTTTACATAGGGATGCCGAAAGTTCTTCCTTCAGCTCCATCGCCAGGCGGCGGACGATTGACGCGCGGGCGCCGCGTGTCGGCGACCCTTGCCGAGATTAACGTGATCCCGCTCGTCGACGTCATGCTCGTGCTGCTCATCATCTTCATGGTTGCGGCGCCGATGCTGCAGCGGGGCGTCGAGGTCAACCTCCCCGTCGCGAGCCGGTCGCAGGAGATCGCGAGCGACCGCATCTTCGTGAACGTACCGCTCTCCTTCCGCGACGATCGACGAGTGTTCATCGGCCAGGATCCGGTGCGCGTTGACGTGCTCACCGAGCGCATGCGCCAGATGATGGTGAACCGCACGGATCGCCAGGTCTTCCTGCGCGGCGATGGCGGGGTTGAGCTGCAGGAACTGCTCGACATCATGGACCGGCTGAAAGCCGCCGGCGTCGAGAAGGTCGGAATCGTCTCCAAGCTGCCAGGAGAGCAATGACCGAGAGCACCGTCACCGACATCATCGTTTCGCGCGCGCAGATCTCTGAAGAAGGTCTGCGGTCGATGATCGTCTGGTCGGTTGCCGCGCACATCGCGCTCTTCGCGTTCATGATCCTCATGCCGGCAAGCTGGCGCGGACAGATGGACGAAGGACCGAAGACCGTCATGACGATCAGCCTTGGCGGCGCGCCTGGACCCAGGAACGGCGGGCTGACGACAATGGGCGGACGGACGGTGCAGGCGCCCCCTCCCGTCGAGCCCGTGCGGAAGGTAGAAACCCCGCCGGCGGCAAAGACTCCAGAGATGGCGCTGCCGACGAAGAACGCAAGACCCGCAAAGCCGCAGCCGCAGCAGGCGCCGAAAGAAGCGACGGCGCGCACCCCATCCACCGGTCAGCCCCAGGAGGGATCGACCCGCGTCGACACCGGCGCACGTGGTCAGGGATTCGGGCTGACCTCAGGCGGAGGCGGCGGCACAGGCGTGCAGGTCGATTTCGCGAACTTCTGCTGTCCTGAGTACCTATCGCAGATGGTCACCCTCATTCAGCGCAACTGGCAGTCGAATCTGGGAACCCCGGGCAAAGTCGTGATGAAGTTCACGATCAGCCGAACCGGAACGATCGAGAATGTGCAGGTCGAGCAGTCGAGCGGATTCCTCGCGCATGAGCTCACTGCGCAGCGTGCACTCCTGTTGACCAGGCTGCCAGAGCTGCCGATTCAATATCCCAACCCGAGTCTCGGCATTCACATGACCTTCGAGTATCAACGTTAGATGGACAAACACCCGATGAACTTCCAACTTCCAGCACCGAAGCCCCCGGGCGAGCCCGCTCGCGACTCCAAAGGCGATTGCGTCCGAGTGCACTCCTTGGGAGTGGGGAGTTGGGTATTGGGAGTTCTCGTCGCCGGCGCGATTGTGGCGTCACTCATGGCGCAGGCGCCTCAGACGCCCGCTCCCGCCGTCCCACCACCGCCACAGCAGCCGTCGGAGATTCAGCTTGTGATCAGTGGCGAGCCGGGCACGCCGCCGCGGTATGCCGTCCCCGACTTCGTCGCGCTCTCCCCTGACGCCGCGGACATCGCAAAGACGCTCGGACAGGTGCTCTGGGACGATCTCAACTTCGAGCGCGAGTTCTACATGATTCCGCGCGACACCTACGCGACGATTCCTGCCGCGCGCACCGCCGAAGAGGTGCCGTTTGCCGCGTGGCGCGAGCTTGGCGCCGACGCGGTCGTCTTCGGCACCATCCAGAAGACCGACCCGAATACGGTGCGCGTGCAGGTGCGCCTCTATAACGTCCGCTCGCGGCAAACGGTATTTGCGAAGGAGTACACGGGCAGCGCCACCAACCCGCGGCTCTACGCGCACACGATGTCCGACGAGATCCATCAGCAGCAGCGCGCGCTGCGCGGCGTGGCGCGCACGAAGCTGACCTTCTCCTCCGACCGCAACCGCGAAAAGGTTGCCGGGCCGGTGCAGAACCGCGACGTCAAGGAGGTTTACATCGCCGACTACGACGGTGAGGGCCAGCGTCGAGTGACGACGAACCGCCAGCTGAACATCTTCCCGGTCTGGGCTCCGGACGCGCGCGCGATTGCCTACACGTCGTACCGCCGCGGCTACCCCGACATCTTCATCGCGTTGATTTACCAGGGACTCCAGGAGACACCGACCAACGGCGTCGGCCAGAACTGGCTCCCGACGTTCTCTCCCGACGGGACTCGGATCTGTTTCACATCGAACCGCGATGGCAACCCGGAGCTCTACGTGATGAATCGGGACGGATCCGGCGTGCGCCGAATTACCAACAACCCGGCGATTGACACGACGCCAACGTGGTCGCCGAACGGGACGCAGATCGCCTTCACGTCCGACCGTTCCGGCCAGCCGCAGATCTACGTCGTCGGCGCCGACGGCCTGAATCTGCGGCGCATCACGACGATGGACTCGTACGCGGATCGGCCGACCTGGGCGCCGGCGCCCTTCAATGAGATCGCCTATGCGGGAAGGAGCGGTCCGGGGTACGACATCAAGGTCTTCGACCTCGCGTCGAGCACGACTCGACAGATTACGTTCGGCGAAGGGAGCAACGAGAGTCCCGCGTTCTCGCCGAACGGACGGCACCTGGCCTTCACGTCATCGCGCACCGGGCGCGTCCAGGTGTTCACCATGGGCCGCGACGGCAAGGGCCTGAAGCAAGTCACGCGCGACGGCAACAACTACACGCCAGGATGGTCAAATTGAAGCACGACATGTATTGGATGAACCGCGGATTTCTTGTTCTGCTGATCGCCCTACTGGTCGTTGCGGCTTGCGCGAAGAAGAACCCCGTGGCGGGCGCGCAGCCCGCGCCGCCGCCGGAGATCTCAGGCCCCGCCACAGCTCCGTCAGCGCCTCCCGCGCCGCCACAGCGGGTGGAGGACTCTGTTCCACTTCCCGCGCTCAACGAGGATGCGATCGGCAACCGTTCGCTCGAAGACCTGAACCGCGACTCGCCATTCAAGCCGGCATTTTTCGGGCTCGACAGCTCGGAACTGGATGACACTGGACGCGCGGACGTAACGGCCAACGCTGAAATAATGAAGAAGTATCCGACCTGGATGATCACCATCGAAGGTCATTGCGACGAACGCGGAACCGCGGAGTACAACCTGGCGCTTGGCGAGCGCAGGGCGGTGGCGGTGAAGACGTATCTCGTGGCGCTCGGCATCGCGCCCGATCGGATGCGGACAGTGAGCTACGGCAAGGAGTTCCCGTTCGATACCGGTCATGCCGAAGGCGCGTGGGCCAAGAACCGCCGCGCGCATTTCGTGATCATGTCCAAGTAACGACGAGGGCGGGCCTTGTCAGCCCGCCGATACGCCGGGCGGATTCGCCGGGACAGGCCAGAGGATTCCGTGATGAAGAAGATGATGACGAGACTATTGGCCGCGATGCTGCTCTGCGGCGTCAGCGTCGCGCCCGCCGCGGCCCAGAGCCGCGAGCAGCGCCAGATGATGGCCGACATTCGCATGCTCCAGGAGCAGACCCAGGAGCTGGCGGTCGCGGTCGCCGCGATGGCGCAGGCGCTGCAGGATTCGATCAAGGCGGTCAATACGCGGCTCGATGACGCGAATAACGCGACGCGCAAAGGCTTCGCGGATCAGAAGGTCATCGTCGACGACATGGGCAAGGACATGCGCGCCATCCGCGAGCGCGTCGACGACACCAACGTGCGTGTCTCCAAAGTGAGCGAGGAACTCGAGGCGCTGCGAACGTCGATTCCGATCGCGCCGCCGCCGGCTGCCGTCCCGATCGATCCCGCGGATCCGAATGCGCCGGTGACGACCGCGCCGCCGGTTACCGCTCCCCTACCGCCTTCAACCGCGGGCCTGTCGCCGACACGCATGTTCGACACCGCGCGTGCCGATTACGCCGCGGGCCAGTGGTCACTCGCCGTCACCGGCTTCGACGCGTTTCTCAAAACCTTTCCGCGCTCGGAAATGGCCGACGACGCGTACTTCTACATCGGTGAAACGTACTACGCGCAAAATCGCTGGAACGACGCGATTGGCGCATACAATCAGGTGATTCAGAACTATCCGATGGGCAACGCCGTGCCCGACGCGTACTACAAGCGCGGGCTCGCGCAGGAGCGCCTCGGTCAGCTCGATGCGGCGCGCGAGTCGTGGAACACGGTGGTGAAGGTCTATCCCGATAGCGACGCCGGTCGGATCGCAAAGCAGAGTCTCGATCGGACCGCCAGGCGGCCCCCGCAGTAGGGCGGGCTTGGTTGAACACGCCGAAATTACAGTGACCTTCCCTGTCACGCAGGCTCTCTAGAATCAGGGTAGGGGCGGGTCTTTAGACCTGCCCGCGACGAAAGGATTTCGATGGGAAGCGTCAACAAGGTCATCCTGGTCGGGAATCTCGGGCGCGACGCGGAGCTGCGCTACACCCCTGGCGGCGCCGCAGTTGCGACGCTCAACCTCGCCACGACCGAAGTCTGGAACGACAAGGGCGGCCAGCGGCAGGAAAAAACCGAGTGGCACCGCATCGTCGTCTGGGGCAAGCAGGCCGAGAGCCTCCAGGAGTACCTGACGAAGGGCAAGCAGATCTACGTCGAGGGCCGCCTGCAGACGCGGCAGTGGGACGACAAGGACGGCAACAAGAAATACACGACCGAAATCAAGGCCGACCGCATCACGTTGCTGGGTGGCGGCGGAGGCGGCGCCGGGCGGAGCGGCGGGATGGAGCGCGGTGAGCGCGGCGGGGGTGCGCCAGCGCCGCACAGCGGTGGCGATGAGCCGCCTATGGAGCCGATCACCGACGACGATATTCCGTTCTGAATCAAGGCGGACCTGAAGGTCCGCCTCTACTTCTTTTCCACTCGTCCGTATCGATCTTCGATCCGCACGACGTCGTCGAGCTCGGGCGTCGACACCTCCAGCACGTCGCAGTCTTCGATCGCGGTCATCCGGTGCACCGTCAGCGGCGCCACGTGCACCGAATCGCCCGGCTTCATCTCGCGCTTTGCCAGCGGCCCGTCCTGTTCGCCGATCTCGAACAGCATCTTCCCCGAGTGCAGGAAGATCGTCTCGTCCTTCCGATTGTGGTACTGGAGGCTGAGGGCGTGGCCCGCCTTGATGTGTAGCACTTTGCCCACGTAGCGGTCCGTCTTTGCCCAGTGAAGCTCGTAGCCCCACGGCTTCTCCACACGGGTGACACTCATTGTGTTTTGACTTCTTTCTGATCGCTCAGGTGGTCGAATGAGTCCAGCAGAAACCGCTCGATGTCGTCGACCGTGCCGAGTGTCATCACGCGCGCGGCGATGCGCGCCATCTCGCCCGCGCTGGTTTCCTGGACGACGCGCCGTGCGATGGTGATCGCACCAGGCGTCATGCTGAACTCCGTCAGCCCACATCCGATCAGCAGCCGGAGAAGCAGTGGATCGGACGCCATCTCGCCGCACACAGCGACCGGGATTCCTTCCCGGACAGCGCCGCGGCGCACCTGGCGGATCAAGCGCAGCACCGCGGGATGCAGCGGCTCATAGCGGTCGGACACCCGCTCGTCGGTGCGATCGACCGCCAACGTGTACTGGATCAGATCGTTGGTACCGATGGTGAAAAAGTCGACCTCGCGCGCAAGCAGCGACGCAGTGAACGCGGCCGACGGCACCTCGATCATGATCCCGACCGGCATCGTCGGCGTTGGCATGCCGCGAGCCTCGAGCTCCGCCCGTGCCTCTGCCAGCAGCGCGCGCGCGGCGCGCACCTCCTGGACCGACGAGACGAACGGGAACATGACGCGCAGCGCGCCGTGATTCGCCGCCCGCAACAGCGCACGGAGCTGGGTCTTGAAGATCGACGGCTGCGCCAGGCCGAACCGGATGCCTCGCAGGCCGGCGTGCCCGGACCGCTCGTGATCAGGAAACCACCGTGCGTCGAGGCCGGTGTCGATGAGGGGACGCGCGAGCTGCCGTTCGTCGATGTCGAACGTCCGGATGGTAACCACCTTCGGCGCCATGCCCTCGACGACGTGACGATAGACCTCGTGCTGCTCATCCTCACCAGCCAGGTCTGGCGGTCCGCCGGCGAGCAGGAACTCTGACCGATAGAGCCCGATGCCTTCGGCACCTGACGCCAGCGCGAGCGACACGTCGTCGCTCCGTTCGATGTTCGCGAGCAGCTGGATGCGAATGCCGTCGGTGGTATCGTTCGGCCCTTCCGCGCGTGATGCAGGCCGACGGCCGCGCTGCAGGCGCGTCCGCGCCTCCGCCTCCTGCCGATCGCCCGGCGCCGGATCGATCAGGACGTCGCCGGTATCGCCATCGATGATGACGGACGCCCCTGCCGGGATCCGCCGGCTGACGTCGTGCAGACCGACGACGGCCGGGACGCCGAGCGAACGCGCAAGAATCGCGGTGTGATAGGTGCGGCTCCCCGCATCGGTCGCAAAGCCGAGAATCCGGCTCCAATCGAGCTGTGCGACGACCGACGGGGTGAGTTCGTCGGCAATCAGTACGCACGGCGAATCGAGATCCTGCAGAAGATCCCGGGCGCCGCCCTTCTCGCCGCGCAGGTTCATGCGAAGGCGGCCGGCGACGTCCTGCAAGTCCCCCTTGCGCTCGTGCAGGTACGGGTCCTCGACGTCGTTGAAGACGGCGGCAATCTCGTCGAAGGCGCGCTGGACTGCCCATTCGGCATTGACCCGCTCGTCGGCAATCAACGTCGCGGCACGGCCAACGAGGACAGGGTCATCCAGCATCAGCAGCTGCGCATCGAAGATGGCGGCGAGATCGGCGCCCTTCAGCTCGGAGATGCGCCGGCGAATCTGCTGGAGCTGTTCGTGTGATCGCGCGCGGGCGCGTTCGAGCGCCGACAGTTCGCGGGCCACGCGCTCGGGCGCGATCGGGAACCGGATGACCTGTGTCCGCTGGATCGCAACGAGCGCGGGACCAACCACGATGCCCGACGAGACGCCGATGCCCTTCATGCGTTGCACGATTCTTCTCCGAAGCCGGATTCGACGAGCTGCGCCAGCGCGTCAACGGCGTTGGTTTCGTCCACGCCATCCGCGGTGATGGTCAGCGTGGTACCGCGCGCGGCGGCGAGCAGCAGAATCCCCATGATGCTCTTCCCGTCCATCACCCGTGTGTCCCGCGCCACGCGGATCTGCGAGGTGAACCGGCTTGCCAGGTGGACGAACCGCGCCGCCGCCCTTGCGTGGAGGCCAAGCGGATTCGTGACGTTGACAGAGCGGCTCGTCACCGCGCATCCCGCGCTTGGGAATTCTTGCGTGTCATGCTCTTCGCCGTATCACGTCTTCACCACGAAGTTTCGTGTGCTTCGGATTCTTCGCGTCATCGTGGTTAGGTCTTCTCACTTGTTTTCTCTCCGCGCAACAGGTCCGACGCGACCCAGATCGCCGCGCGTCCTTGTTCCCGCATCTCGCGCGCCGCGGTGAGCAGGTCCGCGTGTTCGGCGAGTCCCGCGATCTTGATCAGCATCGGCAGGTTGACGCCGGTGATCACCTCGACCCCGTCGCCAAGGAACGTCAGCGCCAGGTTCGACGGGGTGCCGCCGAACATGTCTGTGAGGATCAGCACGCCGCCGTCCTGCTTCACTTGCTTCACCGCCTGCGCGATCTCATTGCGCGCGTCATCGGTGTCCTCGTGCCAGCCGATCGAGACCGCCGCAAAGCGCGGCAGGTCGCCGACGATCGTCTCGGCCGCGTTGAGCAGCTCGGTGGCCAGCTGTCCGTGTGTCACGACGACGACGCCGATCATTGAAGGACCCCGATGTTCACGCTTCTCTGGTCTCGGTGCTCAGTTCCTGTTCACGTTCACGTTCGCGGTTCGGTTCGACGTTCACGATTCCCTGTTCGCAGTTCGACTGAGCGCGGCGACGAACCGCGAACACGGAACCGAACATGAACACGAACCGAGAACAGAGAAGGCGGAACTGTGAACGACACGTTTTCTAGCTATCCCTATGCTTCACTCGAAGCCGAACGCCCTTCACCCCGGTCAGTGATTTCTTGAGCGCCTCGGCCATCATCACCGATCGATGCTGACCGCCGGTGCAGCCGATCGCGACCGTGAGGTAGCTCTTCCCTTCCTGCACGTACTGCGGCAGCGCGAACTTCAGGAACGACGTCAGGCGGTCGATGAAATCGTGCGTCTCCTGGTGCTTCCGCATGTACCGCACGACCGCCGTGTCGCGTCCCGTCAACTTCCGCAGGCTGTCGACGAAATGCGGGTTCGGCAGGCACCGCACATCAAACACCAGATCCGCATCGACCGGCACGCCATTCTTGTAGCCGAAGCTGACGAGATTGACGACCATGTCGGCCCGGTGCCGGTCGTCGCGCGACATCTGCATGAAGCTGTCGCGGAGCTCGTGCACGGTGAGATTGCTCGTGTCGAGGATGAGGTCCGCCATGGCGCGGATCTGATTCAACTTGCCGCGCTCCTCGGTAATGCCTTCGCTGACCGAGCGATCGCGCGCCAGCGGGTGCGGCCGTCGCGTCTCGCTGAACCGCCGGACGAGCGCCGAATGGCTGGCCTCCAGAAAGATCAGCATCGGATTGACTTTCGGCGTGGCGCGCAGCTTCCGGAAGACCTTCGGGAACCGCTTGAGAAACTCCTTCTCGCGCACGTCCACCACGATCGCGACCTTCTGCAGCGCCGTGTCCGCCCGTGTGGCCAGCTCCGCCATCGTCGGAATGAGCTGCGTGGGCAGGTTGTCGATACAGAAGTACCCGAGATCCTCGAGCGCCCGGATCGCCTGCGTCTTCCCCGACCCGGAGAGTCCCGTCAGGATGACGAAGCGTCGCGTGCCGCGCGCGGATGCCGAACGCCGCGCGGCCCCGGCCGTGGAGCGCACCGGCGCGCGGCGTAGCGCGGTCGCGCGCTTCACACATGGCCTCCATGCTCGAGATCGTCTTCCGCATCGACGTCGGTGTGGACATCCTTTTCGCGCAGCGTCTGTTCGAGACGTTCGGCGAGATCGCGCGCCGCGTTCAGACCGCGCGCACGCAACAGCTGGTTCCGCGCGGCGACCTCGACGAGCACGGCAAGGCTCCGTCCGGGCGCCACCGGCATCCGGATCAGTGGCACCTTGAGCCCGAGGATGTCGTGACGGTTCTCCTCCAACCCGAGCCGGTCATACTCGCGATGCGGATCCCATCGCTCGAGCTGCACGACCAGCTCCACGCGCTTGGATGCGCGGATGGCCGCGACTCCGAACAGGTCGCGGATGTTGATAAGGCCCAGCCCGCGGACTTCCATGTGGTGACGCGTCAGCTCCGGACACGTGCCGATCAACGTCGTTTCGCCGCGGCGCCGCACCTCGACAGTGTCGTCCGCGACGAGGCGGTGACCACGCACGACCAGGTCGAGTGCGCACTCGCTCTTGCCGATGCCGCTCTCTCCGATGATGAGCACGCCGAGACCGAGCATGTCCATGAGGACGCCGTGAATGACCACGCGCTCCGCGAGCTCATCGTCCAGGAGCGACGCGACCTTCGCAATCGCGACGGGCGTCGTCACCGACGTGCGCAGCAGCGGAACGTGATAGCGATCAGACGCGGCAAGGAGCTCGGCGGGCGGGGTCAATCCGCCGGTGATGAGCACGCACGGGATGTCGTGACTGAAGGCGGCCGCCAGCACGTGCATCCGCTGCGTGGCGTTCAGGCTCTCGAGGTACCGGACTTCGCTCTCGCCGAAGACCAGGATCCGCGAGGGCTGGAGATAGGCGTCGAAGCCCGCAAGCGCGAGGCCGGTCTTCTGGATGTGAGGGCTGGAGATCGTGCGCTCGAGACCTGCGGCGCCGCCGAGCATCTCGAGCGGCAGACCGATGACTTCGGCCCGGCCCTTGAGCAGGCTCCCGACGGTCACTGAGCGACTCATTTCAATGCCCAAAGCTCAATGCCCAAACCCGAACGCCCAGGTCCCATGCTCATGTGCTGGCGTTGGGCATTGCGCATTCGGCATTGGGCCTTGTTCACGCTTCAGGCTCTATCAAACCGAGGTTCCCATCCGGTCGACGGAACAGGACATTGATTTCCTCGGTCGTGGAGTTGCGGAAGACGAGGAATGCGTTCCGGGCGTCGCCCACTTCGATCGCCGCTTCGTCGACCGACATCGGCTTCACGGCGTAACGCCGGGCGCGAATGATGCGGATCTGCCCGGCGCCGTCCGGTTCGCGCTGAGCCAGCCCCGTGCCGAACATTGCCGCGCCGCGCGGAGGCCGTGGAGCCGCGGACGCCGCCTTGGCCGGCGAGATGGCCCGGCGCTTCCCTTCGGTCCACTTGCTCTTCAGCTTCCCGAGCTGCCGATCGATCTTGTCGATCGACGCGCCGAGCGCGGTCTGGGCGTCGCGGCCCGTCGCCTCTCCGTGGAGGAAGTGCTCGCCGCGAACGTGCAGCGTCACCTCCGCATGGAAACGCGTCTTCTCCCTGGTGATCACGATCTGCGCAGACACGACGCTGTCGTTGAGCGGCCGGAACGCGCGCGCGAGGCGCTGCTCGACCAGTTTGCGCAGGGTGGCGGTG
The DNA here is from genome assembly GCA_963741135.1 of uncultured Acidobacteriota bacterium. Taxonomy (GTDB): domain Bacteria; phylum Acidobacteriota; class Vicinamibacteria; order Vicinamibacterales; family UBA2999; genus Gp6-AA40. The sequence continues at coordinate 1,624,622 of CAVUHC010000008.1, read as the reverse complement.
AGCGTGAAATGGCGAGCCGTGAGTTCGAGGCGCATGGATGTATCTGCGGCTAATGGCTCACGACTCAGGGGGAGCCTGGAGCCAGCTTCGGTTAGTAAAGGACCTTGCGCTGATTGGACGTCGGAATCTTGAGCTCCTCGCGATACTTCGCGATCGTCCTGCGCGCGAGCTCGAGCCCTTCGCGCTGCAGGATGCTGACAATCTTCGAGTCGCTCAGCGGTTTCCGCGGATCCTCCTGCTCGATGATCTTGCGGATACGCTGCTTGATCGTCACCGACGAGACCGCCTCCCCGTACGAGCTGGCGATGCCGCTGTGGAAGAAGTACTTCATCTCGAACACGCCCTGCGGCGTGTGCATGTACTTGTTCGTCACGACGCGGCTCACCGTGGACTCGTGCATGCCGATGTCGTTGGCGACATCGCGCAGCACGAGCGGCCGGAGGTACTCGATCCCGTGATCCAGGAAGTCGCGCTGGAAATTGATGATGCTCGTCGCGACCTTGTGGATCGTCTTCTGCCGCTGCTCCACCGACTTGATCAGCCAGAGCGCCGACCGGAACTTGTCCTTCACGTACGCGCGGGTCTCGTCGGTGTTCTCCGTCGCGGTCTTGTCGAGCAGCCGCCGGTATACAGGGCTGATGCGCAGCTGCGGCAGTCCTTCCTCGTTCAACACCGCGACGTACTGATCCTCGACCTTGACGACGTAGACGTCGGGGATGACGTATTGGGACTGCGAGGGATTGAGCCGGCTGCCGGGCTTGGGATCGAGATGACGAATCAGCTCGATGTGCTGCTTGAGATCGTCGATCGAGAGACCGAGCTTCCGCGCCAGCTCAGGCACCTGATGGTTCTGCAGGAGCCGCATGTGCTCCGTCACGATCTTCTCGGCCGGCGTTCCAGCCATCCCAAGATGGCGAAGCTGCAGCAGCAGGCATTCCTGGAGGTCGCGAGCCGCAATGCCGATTGGGTCGAAGCCCTGAATCAGCTTGAGCGCCCGTTCGACCTGCTCAGTCGGCCATGGGCCCATCGCCGACAGTTCCTCGACCGTGGCCACGAGCTGGCCGTCGTCATCGAGGTTGCCGATGATCGCCTCGCCGATTTCACGGATTGCCGCCTCGTCGGTCTGCATCGAAAGCTGCCACAGCAGGTGGTCGGATAACGACGCGGAGGTGGAGAGGGTGTTCTCGATCGGCGGGAGCTCCTTGACCTCGGTCGGCGTCCGCGGCCGGTACCCATCGTCAAGGTAGTCTCCGAAGAAATACTCGTAGTCCTGATCGTCCCAGGTGTCGCCTTTTTCCTGGGGTGGTTTTTCTTCCTGCTTTTCCTGCGCGGCTTCGACTGGCTGGAGCTCCTCGGTCGGCACTTCCTCGAGCATCGGGTTCTCCACCATCTCCTGGTTGAGAAGCTCCGACAACTCGAGCGTCGACATCGGCAGCAGCTTGATGGCCTGCTGAAGCGACGGCGTCAGAATCAGCTTCTGGACGAGCTTTGTATGGAGTTTCTGCGAGATCGCCATGCCGTCAGCGGTTCAGTTTTGAGTCCAGCACCACGCAAACCATCTTAGTCCAATTAGTCCAATCGAAAATCCGTGCCCAGGTAAATGCGCTTCACCTCTTCGTCCGCGGCGAGAAAATCCGGCGTCCCGCTGCGAAATATCACCCCGTCGTGCACGATATATGCCCGATCCGTAATGCGCAGAGTCTCGCGTACGTTGTGATCCGTGATCAACACGCCGATGCCCCGCTCCTTCAGGTGAAAGATGATGTTCTGGATATCGGTCACAGCAATCGGATCGATACCGGCGAACGGCTCATCGAGCAGAATGAAACGCGGGGAAATCACCAGCGCGCGCGTGATTTCCGCGCGCCGGCGTTCGCCGCCCGACAGTGTATGCGCCGGCGCCTTCGCGAGCGGCGTCAAGTGCAGTTCCGCAAGGAGGCCCCGCAACCGCTCCTGGCGTTCCGCCGCGGTCAGATCCAGCGTCTCGAGAATGGCGAGAATGTTCTTCTCGACCGAGAGGCCGCGGAAGATCGATGGCTCCTGCGGCAGGTAGCCGATACCCTTCCGCGCACGCACGTACATCGGATCGTCCGTGACATCTTCCCCGTCGAGGAACACGCGTCCCGAATCGGGGACCGTCAGTCCCACCGTCATGTAGAACGTCGTGGTTTTTCCGGCGCCGTTCGGGCCGAGCAGGCCGACCACTTCGCCGGAATTGACGTCCAGGCTCACTCCCCGGACGACCGTGCGCCCGCTGTAGGACTTCGTGAGCGCTTCTGTGCGAAGCGTGGACGCGGGTGTGGACATCAGCGGGAGCGCGGCGTCGCGGTACACGCGGGGCTGACGCCGTTCTTCGTCTGCGTGCGAATCTCCTCGTTGCCGTCCACGATGATCCTATCGGCCGATTTGAAGAAGGTCAACGTTTTGCCCGTCGTTTCCTTGCACGTCTCGATCACTTTGACGGGTTTCGCGCCGGCGCCCGACATCAGGTAACGCTCATCCTCCGCGAAATACGTCAGCCGCTCGCCGGTGGCGGTTCGCGCATCGAGCTTGAGGCTCACGTTCGTGTACGCCTCGAGGCGATTGACGTGGCCGCCCTGCTCCGCGAGCAGCACCTCGATGCGATCCGCACGCAGATCGCCCTGCGGCCCGCCCAATTGCGCTTGTACCGCGATCACGCCGAGTGCATTCTTGACCGATCCGTACGTAATCGCGTGTGCGGCGTCCGCATAGCGGATCTCCGCCGAGCGCGCGATCGATACGCCTGTATCAAGGGCGATGCTGGAGCGTGCGTTACCGGTGGCAACGAGGTCACCCGTGGTCTGATCGATCGCGATGAGATCGGCGCGCATCGTCGTCTCACCCTGCCAGAGCGTCGCGTTGCCGGTATAGATCGCCTTGCCCGATGCGCCCTGGTAGTCGAGCGCGTCGGCGTTAACGTTTGCCGGCTGATCCTGCTTGAAGAGACTCGGCAGCTTCGTCACGTCTCCCGCACCTGTGCCGCCTCGCCCTGACGCCGTGCGTGCGCGCAGCGTGGTCCTGACGCCGCCGGTCGCCTTCATCACGCGTCCCTGCAACCCCACGTCGATCGCGTTCCCATCGATCGTTACCTGGTCGTCGCTCACGCGTGGGACAGCTCCCGCTTCGATGCCGGTCAAACGAAGCGAGCCCTTCATCGGGTCATAGCGCGCCTCGCCCGCCGCCGCCTGAAGGCCCTGCTCCTCGAACTTCACCCCACCCATGAAGACGGCATTGCTCACGGCATCGCCGGTCAGCTCGGCCGTGAGCGTGCGCGACGTCGCAACCCGGGGCGCGGACGACGGGCCTCTCTCTTCGCGGTACTCCACGCTGTCGATGAATTTCGCCGCCGTCAGCCCCTTGCCCGCCGCGCCGTCGGCGTCGAGCGTACGCGCGCGAATACTGCGGGCGGGCGAGTCGGGCGAGCCTGGAAGGTCGAGCCGAACATTGCCGTTCCCTGTCGCGTTCGTCAGCGATCCATCGGGCGCGAGCGCGATATCCAGCGTGTCCCCGATGATCTGGCGCCCTGCCGATCCGCCCTGCCCGGTCATCGCAACGGCGCCACCACCGAGCAGCCCCACGCGCTCGAGCGTCTCGCCGTCGTCGGCGTAATGGAGATCGATGTCGCGCGCGCTCATCGAGTCCACGCCGGCGCCGCCGCCGACGACGCGGGAATTGCCGCGCAGCTCGATGTCGGTGATGTGCTGTTCGTCCTCGGTCAAGTGCGCAACACCCCGCGTCGCGTCGATCACCTGCTCGCCTCTCAGCGCGTGGACGTTCCCCTCGAGCGCCAGGGTGTGTTCCATGCGCGCGAAGGTCGACTTCCCAGACGTGAACTCCATGGTCGTATTGCCGTGCTCGTCCCTGAGCGTGACGTGCGACTGATCGGCGAGCATCAGGATGTCGTTGTTCTTGTCGTACGACATGCCGACGCCGGAGCCCATCATCCGATCGCGCTCGAAGGTGACCGCGCCCGGCGCGGTCATCAATCCGTTTTCCTCGCTGAACGTCGCGGCGTCGGCATGGACAATGAAGCCGTCGCTGGCGGCAAGCGTGACGCCGCCGGCAAGCTGCAGCTCTTTCTGATTCTCGCCGGCAGTCGCCTCGCGGCCGGTCACGACGTAGTCACGGCCACCGCGATTGCGGACCGTGATCTTGACGCCGATCAGCTTTGTCGCGCCGTTCGCGTACGTGAGCTGACGCTCGGCTTCGATGAGGTAATCCTGTCTGCTGCCGCGAACCTGCTGAAGGACGTTGCCCGAGCTTTCGATGATGGCGTTCGGATCGCTCCGCTGCGGGGGCGGCGCCACGGTCTGCGTCGTGCGCTCTCCCATCGTCGCGTAGATCGCAATCGCCGAGGCGATCCCCGCGATCGCCACAACGACACGTGCGCGCTTCTGCCACCTCATTCGGCTAAGGATAGCAGTTCACCCTTCTGCGTTCTCAGTTCTCGGTTCGTGTTCAGTTTCAGGTTCCGTGCTGAGTTCGATGTTCGCAGGTTCTGCGTTTGCGCCTCCGGTGCAGATTCCAAGAAACTGCCATCCTCGCGCCGCCTGACCCTCATTTGCGTTTGTTCCGACACGGCATCGAGCGTGCTCCCGAAGCACAGGCGCTCAGAAATGCCGTCGCGCGCGAGAACGGCGAATCGCATCACGCCCCGAGCGCAAGGGTCGGAACGAACAACGAAAAAGGAAGGCTGAGCCCAGCACCGAACCTGAAATTGAACACGAACAGGGAAGCGAGAAGCCGGAAGAGTGAACAACAGCTAGCTATCAGGCGCGCGAAAGTCCGCGACGGAGAGCTGAAGGTACCGCTCCCCATTCCACGTGTCCTGCTCGAGTGAGAACGCGAGATCGATGGCGGCGCGGTGCTCGGTGACGAAGCTCTCGCGCTCGGAGGCGCGCCACGCGATGCCACGCAGCACACGGCCGTCCTGCTTGAACGCCATCTTCAGATGCCGCTCCTTGAGGCGCCGCGGACCATCGACGATCTCGACATTGCTGGTGCGGAAGATCGGACACGGATTGCCGGCGCCGAACGGCGCCAGCGTCGCCAGCTCGGAGACGACCTGCTCGTTGATCGAGCGGAACGTCAGTGAACCATCGATCCAGAGGCGGGGGCGAAGATCGTCCGGCCCGAGGCGGCTGTCCGCATACTCGTTGACGCGGGCGCGCAGCTCGCGGATCCTGCCGCTCTCGAGCGTCAGCCCGGCCGCCTGCTTGTGACCGCCGAACTTCGTCATGAGCTCGCCGCACGATTCGAGGGCGCCAAGCATGTTGAATGACGGGATGCTCCGGCACGACCCGTGCGCGATGTCGCCGTCGATGGAGATGACGATCGCGGGTCGATGAAACGCATCCACCAGCTTGGACGCGACGATGCCGATGACACCGCGGTGCCAGCCGTCGCCGGCCACGACGATGACCGTGCGAGAGCCGACTTCGAGGTCGGTCTCCACGATCTTCCTCGCCTGCGCGACGATCTCCGCCTCCTCCTGCTGACGCCGGATATTTTCCGAGTTGAGTTGCTCGGCGAGGGCCCGAGCCTCCTCACCCATCGTCTCGTCCGATGCGAGGAGCAGCCGGGCGGCGATGTCGGGCGTGCTCATGCGTCCCGCGGCATTGACCCGCGGAGCGACGACGAACCCGATGTGATAGCTGTCGATCTCGCGCCCCGCCAGGCCGCAGACGTCGAGCAACGCCCGAAGTCCCACCTTGTGCGGTCCCTTCGACAACATGCCGAGCCCGAGCTTGGCGATGATGCGGTTCTCCCCAGTCAGCGGAACGACGTCGGCAAGCGTCCCGATCGCGGCAATCTTCACGAACGCGGCCAGCCAGTTCGCGTGGCCGGTGCGACCACAGAGCGCCTGCACGAGCTTCAGGGCCACGCCGACACCCGCAAGGTTCTTGTCCGGATAGGTGCAGTCGTGACGCTTCGGATTGATGATCGCCAGCGCGCTCGGCAGCGACGCGTCGGGCTCGTGATGGTCGGTGATGATGAGATCGATTCCCAGCTCGCGCGCGCGGGTGGCCGCTTCATCGGCGCGGATGCCGCAATCCACCGAGATGATCAGGTGGATGCCGTCTCCATGCAGCCGATCGATCGTCGCCGGCTGAAGACCGTAGCCGTCCCGAAAGCGCTCGGGGATGAAGTGAACGACATCGGCGCCAAGCAGCTCCAGGGCGCGGCGGAGAATGACCGTCGACGTGACCCCATCGACGTCGTAGTCACCATGAACGGCAATCCGCTCCTTCGCCGCGATGGCCGCCAGGATACGGTCGACGGCGGTCGCCATATCCGCGAGCGCAAACGGATCGTGCAGATCCTCCAACCGCGGTGCCAGAAACCGGCGCGCATCCTCGATCGCACCCATACCGCGAATGCAGAGCAGACGCGCGGTCACGGGTGAGACGCCAAGCTCGCGCGCGAGCACTTCGGCGTGGCCGTCGTCACACTGAACCGACTCCCAGATCCGGTTGATCATGGCAATTGCGAATGGCGAATGCTGAATGCTGAATGAGCCCCCGAATTCAGCATTCGCAATGAACTCAGCAGTCGCAACTCATCATTCAGCATTCTCGCTAATCCCCACACTGCCCATGGCGCGAAACTTCTGGTACCGCGCTTCCATCCGCGACGCCGAGTCCATCGTTTGCACGGCCGACAGTGCGCGCTCGAGCGCCGCGTCGAGGAGCGACGTCGCGAGCTCGTGGTTGGTGTGCGCGCCTCCGGTTGGCTCAGCGACGATCTCGTCGATGATCCCGAGGCCGAGCAGATCCGGGGCCGTCAGCTTCAGCGCTTCAGCAGCTTCCACCTTGCGGCCCGAGTCGCGCCAGAGAATCGCGGCGCATCCTTCCGGCGGAATCACGCTGTAGATCGAGAACTCGTGCATCAGGATCCGATCGCCAATGGCAATCCCGAGCGCACCGCCGCTCCCGCCTTCCCCGTGCACGAGGACGATGATCGGCACGTCGAGGGCAGCCATCTCGCGGAGGTTGTAGGCGATGGCCTCTGCGATGCCGCGCTCCTCAGACTCGACGCCCGGATAGGCCGCCGGCGTATCGACGAACGCAATCACGGGACGGCCGAATTTTTCCGCCAGCTTCATCGCACGCATCGCTTTGCGGTAACCCTCGGGACGCGCGTAGCCGAAGTTGCGGAAGATCTTCTGCTTCGTGTCGCCGCCTCCGCCCTTGTGATGCCCTACGATCATCACCGGCGCGTCCTTGTAGCGCGCGAAGCCCGCCACGATGGCGCGATCGTCCGCAAAACGCCGGTCGCCGCTGATCTCGGTGAAGTCGGTGAACAGCCGGTTCACGTAGTCCAGCACCGTGGGCCGATTCGGATGCCTCGCGACCAGGACGCGCTGCCAGGGTGTCAGCCGTGAGTAGATATCCGCGCGGACCGACTCGATCCGACGGTGGAGGGCATCAATCTCGACCTGCCGCTGCGGCGACTGCGGGAGCATCGAGATCGCCTCGATCTCCTTGAGGAGCACCGCGATTGGCTCTTCGAACTCCAGTGTGTCAGGCGGCATGGACAGGGGAGGTCACGCGGTAAAGCCCCCCCTTGGGGTTTGGGTTTGGGGTTTGGGGTTTGGGATTTGACATCGCGAAGCTACCGAAGGGTAACCGAACCTGTCCCGCAGATTTTCTCGACTTCGGACACCAATGTCTCGGACGGCCGGACGCGGATGCCGTTGACGTCGACGGTCACCCGGATGTGGCGATCGCGCTCGTGCAGCACGATGGCGACGCGCCGGTCTCCCTTGTGCTGCGCGAACAGGTCCCAGAGGCGCTCGAACGTCGCGCGATCCGCCGGCGGGGTCGACAGCCGGATGGCGACCGACTTCGCCAGCCGCTCGCGCACGAGCCCGATCGGGACAATCTCCGTCGCCAGCACTCTGGCCGACTCATCGTCTCGTTCGAACTTCCCTTTCACCAGCACCGTCTGGCCATTCTCCGCCAGGTGACCGTGCTGCTTGAAGGTTTCCGGGAAGACGACCACCTCGACACTGCCGGCTGCGTCATCGAGCATGAAGACGCACATCCGGTCGCCCTTACGCGTCTTGAGCGGGCGCAGGCCCGACACGATGCCGCCGATCGAGATGTCCTCGCCCCGGTCACGACCGTAACGACCGTTGCCTTTTGTCCCGCTTCCATTCCCGTTTGTGTGTGGGACGAGCCCTTGTGGCTCGCCTACCGAGCCCGGAAGGATCGCCCCGCTCAACTCGAGTTCCTCATCGGCCTTCTTCAGATTGAGATCCGCAATCGACTTTGCGCCGTACTCGCGAAGGTCGTCGGCGTAGGCATCGATGGGGTGGCCGCTCCAGTAGAGGCCGAGCGCGTCCTTCTCGAAGTTGAGCTGCTCGATCTGCGTCCATGATGGCACGTCAGGAAGCAGGGCTGGTGCGAGCCCGGCGCCGTCCTCAACGCCACCAAACAGATCCGTCTGACCGAGGTCCTTGTCGCGCTGGGTTCGGTTGCCGTGCTCGCAGGCAGCATCAATCGATGCAAACAGCCGCGCACGCGCCTGCCGTAGAGACGGGCCCTCCTTGTCCGCCGAAGCTCCAGGAGCGAAGGCGGAGGGTCCGCCTGCCTTTGCGACCAGAGAATCGCACGCGCCGGACTTCACCAGCGCCTCGAACACGCGCTTGTTGGCAAGCCGGAGGTCGAGAATCTCGCACAGCGCGTGCAGCGATGGAATCCGCCCGCCCAACTGCTGGCGCGCCGCGATGATCGACATGACGGCGCCTTCGCCGAGGCCCTTGATTGCCGTCAGCCCGAATCGCACGCCCTTGCCGTGCTCGACCGAAAAATTCAACTGGCTCTCGTTGATGTCGGGCGCCAGCACCGGGATGCCGCGCTCGCGCGCCTCGGCCAGGTAGATCGCCAGCTTGTCGGTGTTCTGCGCCTCGATGGTGAACAGCGCCGCGGCGAAATGCCATGGGTAGTTCGCCTTGAGATACGCGGTCTGGTACGCGAGAAACGCGTACGCCGTCGAATGCGACTTGTTGAAGCCGTACCCGGCGAAGAACTCCATCAGATCGAAAATCTTCGTCGCCTTCTTCTCGTTGATCCCCTTGGCCTTCGCGCCTTCCATGAACGCGGCGCGCTGCTTCGCCATGACCTTGGGATCCTTTTTCCCCATGGCCCGGCGCAGCACGTCGGCTTGCCCCAGCGTGAACCCGGCGAGCGCCTGTGCGATGCGCATCACCTGTTCCTGGTACGCGATAACACCGTAGGTGTCCGACAGGATCGGCTCGAGCTCCGGCAGCTCGTACTTCACCTCTGTCTTTCCCTGTTTGCGTGACACCCAATCGTCGACCATCCCGCTTTTGAGCGGTCCCGGCCGATACAGCGCGTTCAGTACGATGAGGTCGTCGAGACGATCCGGCTTCGCCTTTCGCAGGAGCTCGCGCATCCCCGAGCTCTCGAACTGGAAGATGCCGAACGCGGCACCGTCGGCGAAGACCTTGTACGTCTTCGGGTCGTCGAGCGGAATCGTGTCGATGTCGAGATCGAGACCCTCGGTGCGCTTGATCTCCGTGAGACAGTCGCGGATCAGCGTCAGCGTGCTCAGCCCGAGGAAATCCATCTTCAGGAGGCCGACGCGCTCGACCTCCTTCATGTTCCATTGCGTCGTGATTTCGTCGTGCGCCCCTTTGTAGAGGGGCGCGTAGTCGGTGATGGGCCCCGGCGCGATGACGACGCCGGCCGCGTGGACCGACGCATGGCGCGACATCCCTTCGAGGCGCTTGCCGATATCGATGACCTCCTTGACCTTGGGGTCTTTCGCCGCCATCTCCTTGAGGATTGGATTCTCGGCCAGCGCTTTCTCGAGCGTCATGTCCAGCGCGGGCGGGATCTGCTTGGCGATGCGGTCGACGTCCGCATACGGCATTTCGAGCACGCGCCCCACATCCCTCACCACCGCTTTCGCCTTCATCGTCCCGAAAGTGATGATCTGGGCGACGTTCTCCCGCCCATACTTCCGCGTGACGTAGTCGATCACCTCTCCACGGCGGCGCTCGCAGAAGTCGACATCGATGTCGGGCAGCGACACGCGCTCGGGGTTGAGGAAACGCTCGAAGAGGAGATCGAAATCGATCGGGTCGACGTCGGTGATGCGCATGCACCACGCCACAAGCGATCCGGCTGCCGAACCGCGGCCCGGGCCGACCGGAATGTGTTCCTCGCGCGCGTAGCGGATGAAATCCCAGACGATCAGGAGATAGCCCGGGAAGCCCATCTGCTTGATCATCTCGATCTCGTACTCGAGACGACGGTCGTACTCGTCGAGGGTGTGGCGCAGGCGGCCGGCCTCGGTCAGCTGGCGGAGGCGTGGCAGGCGTTGCGCGAACCCTTCGCGCGCGATGTGTTCGAAGTACTGGTCGATGCTGAACCCTTCCGGCACGCCGAACGACGGGAGGTGGTTCTGCCCTTTCGGGATCGTGACGTTGCAGCGCTCGGCGATGAGAAGGGTGTTCTTCAGCCCCTCCGGGTGATCCTGGAAGACCGACGACATCTGTTCGGCGGTCTTGAGAAAAAACTGGTCGCCGGTGTAGCGCAGGCGCTGCGTATCGTTGACCGTCTTGCCGGTGCCGATGCAAAGCAGGATGTCGTGGGGCTGGTGATCGCCCTGTTTCAGATAGTGCACGTCGTTGGTGACGACGAGCGGGAGATTCAGATCCCTTGCGAGAGGGAGGAGCCCTTTGTTGACGATCTTCTGTTCCTCAATGCCCTGATACTGCATTTCGAGAAAGAAGTTGTTCGGACCGAGGATGTCGCGAAGCCGGCCCGCGGCCTCGAGCGCCGGCCGCGCCTGCTCCACCTTCAGCGCGCTTGCGACCTCCCCTTTGAGGCAGCTGCTCAGCCCGATCAGTCCCTTCGAGTGCTGCGCCAGCAGTTCCTTGTCGATCCGCGGCCGGTAGTAAAACCCCTCGGTGTAACCGGCCGACACGAGCTTGATCAGGTTTTTGTAGCCTTCGTCGGTTTCCGCGAGCAGGACCAGGTGATTCGTGTCCGTCTGCGGACCTGACTTCTCGAAGCGGCTTCCCTGGGCGACGTAGACCTCGCACCCGAGGATCGGCTTCAGCCCGCGGTCACGCGCGTGATCGTGGAACACGACCGACGAGAACAGGTTGCCGTGCTCGGTGACCGCAAGCGCCGGCATCTTCAGCCTCGCCGCTTCGTCGAGCAGCTCGTCGATCCGGCAGGCGCCATCCAACAGAGAGAACTCTGTATGAAGGTGAAGGTGGACGAACTCGTTCACGCCGCTACCTTCTATCCTCACGGGCCACGGAGGCACGGAGGCACGGAGATCTATGGCAATTCGTGCTCTGTGTCTCTGTGTCTCTGTGGCCCGTGATCGTAACGTTCATTCCCATTCAATCGTAGACGGCGGCTTCGAGCTGATGTCGTACACAACACGGTTGATGCCACGGACCTCGTTGACGATACGTGACGAGATCGTGGCAAGGAGATCGTGCGGGAGACGCGCCCAGTCGGCGGTCATGCCATCCAGGCTTTCAACCGCGCGAATCGCAACCGTGTACTCGTAGGTGCGCGCGTCGCCCATGACGCCGACACTCTGCACCGGCAGCAGCACCGCGAAGCTTTGCCAGACACGCTCGTACCAGCCCGCCTTGCGAATCTCCTCCGCAACGATCTTGTCCGCCAGGCGCAGCAGGTCGAGGCGCTCTCTCGTAATTTCGCCAAGGAGGCGCACCGCAAGCCCGGGGCCGGGAAACGGCTGCCGGACGACGAACTCCGGATCGAGGCCGAGATCCCGTCCGACACGGCGCACTTCGTCCTTGAACAGGTCGCGCAGCGGCTCCACCAGCTTGAAATGCATGCGCTCCGGCAGACCGCCGACGTTGTGATGACTCTTGATCACCACGGCCGGGCCTCCGACCGACGCTGACTCGATCACGTCAGGGTACAGTGTGCCCTGCGCCAGGAAATCGAATCCGCCCAGCTCTTTTGCCCGTTTTTCGAAAACGTCGATGAAGGCTGCCCCGATGATCTTCCGTTTCTTCTCGGGGTCGGTCACTCCGGCAAGGCGCTCGAGGAAGAGATCTGTCGCATCGACGAAGTCGAGCGGCAACTGCATCTTCTGGGTGAAGCGTGTGACGATCTGGTTGGCCTCGTCGTACCGCAGCAGGCCGTTGTCAACGAAGATGCAGGTCAGGCGATCGCCGATGGCGCGATGGATGAGCATCGCGGCAACCGTGGAATCCACACCGCCCGACAATCCGCAGACCACTCTGCCGCGACCAACGTGCGTCCTGATGCGCTCCGTTGCTTCTTCGATGAACGACGCGATCGTCCAATCGCCCGTGCATCCGCAGACGCCGTACGCGAAGTTACGCAGGATCGCCAGGCCATGATCCGTGTGCGCCACCTCTGGATGAAACAGCAGCGCGTAGAGCTGACGCTCGGGGGCCTCCATCGCGGCGATGGGCGCCGTCGCGCTCGTGGCCGCCACGGTAAATCCGGGCGGCACCGCCGAGACATCATCGCCATGGCTCGCCCAGACGCGGAGGTCCGACGGCACTTGCGAGAAGAGCTTTGGCGGCGAACCGTTGCCGGTGACACGCACTTGCGCGTGGCCGAACTCGCGCTGGCCGGAGCGACGCACTTCCCCGCCAAGCTCGTCGGTCATCAGCTGCATGCCGTAGCAGATGCCGAGCACAGGCGTGCCAAGGTCGAAGATCTCCGGCGCGCATTTTGGCGCACCCGCCTCCGAGACGCTCTTTGGTCCGCCAGACAGAATGATGCCGACCGGGTTCTTCTCGCGCAGTTTTTCGATCGGCGTGCTGAACGGGATGATTTCGGAATACACCGACAGCTCACGCAACCGCCGAGCAATCAGCTGCGTGGACCGCGACCCAAAATCCAGTACGAGAATGGTTTGGTGGGACACGAACGCGCTATTATCCCACAAGGAATAGTGCCTCGACAGATTCACCCTACGATATTTGCGCTGGTGCTCCTCGTTGCAGTCGTCGGTCACAGCGTCTGTTTGGGCGCTGCACCGAAAACTGAACAGGCGTCAACGAGCGAGACGAACACTGAACCGCCGTCAACGCGCTCCAAGAAGATCCCTCCCGTTCCGCTCCCGCTTCTTCCCGTCGAACAGACGTGGATTGTCACGCTTGATGCGCTGCCATCGGCTGGCGGAGCGATGGACGCGGAGCGTGTCTACATTCCGATTCAGCCGGAGCAGTTGCAAGCGCTGAGTCGTGCGACGGGCGCGAAAGTCTGGCGGCGCGAGATTGAGACGACGTGGGCGCCGCTCCTGCTGAATGACGTCCTGTATGTCGCCGCGAGTGACGAGATCCATGCGCTCGACGCGCACACGGGGACGCAGAAGTGGCGGACGCCATTCGAGTATCCGATGATCGCGCCGCTCGCCTCCGCCGGCGATCTGCTTGTCGGCGTGTTCGACAAAGGCACTGTGATCGCGTTTGCGGCCGCCGATGGTCGGATGGTGTGGACCGGCGAGCTCGGCGCGCCGTCGCACTACGCGGCCGTGTCAAACGGCATGCGCATTTTCTTTGCGCTCGCCGACAGCCGGGTCGTCGCGTTGAATCTCATGGACGGTGCGCCCGCGTGGGAGCAGAAGCTCGAAGGAATGCTCAATCAGCCGTCAGTCGCACGTGATCGCCTCTTCGTCGGATCGAACAACAACTATCTGTATGCGCTCGATGACGAGCGCGGACGGCTGGCGTGGAAGTGGCGGACGGGCGGCGACGTCATCGGCGTCAGCGCCGACACCAAGGGGGGCGCGTATTACGCGTCGCTCGACAACGTATTGCGCGGCGTGAATCGCGGCAACGGGAATCAGCGGTGGATCAAGGAGATTCCGACGCGACCGATCCTGCCGCCGCAGACGCTTGGCGATGGGATGGCGTACGAAGAAGTCGTCCTGGTCACCGGCGTTTCGGAGATCGACGCGTTCGCGGCCAAGACCGGCGCCGCCGCGGGGACGTACGTGCCGCCGTCGGATATCCAGGGTGCGCCGCTGATTGATCCCGAGCTCAAGCCGTACACCGTGGCGATGGTTGTCATCACGCGCGACGGCCGCGCGCTCGGCCTGCGTCCTGTCGCGATGATGTTGGCCGAGCCGCTCAACAGCCCGTTCACCGAACTCCCGGGCCGCCCCCTCGAACGCGAGCGCGTGGTCAGATAGACGAACGGCCGGGCTACACCCGCCCCGCGAGATTGGACTCCGTCGCCATCGCGAGCGCGAGGCGGCGGCTGCCTTCGCGAATGCGCTCCGGCGACGGCCATGAGAACGACAGCCGAATGCGATCGTGGCCGCTGCCGTCCACACAGAACGCGCTACCGATGACAAACAACACGCCCTGCTCGAGCGCCCGCGCCAGCAGCGGCTCGCACTCGTACCCATCCGGCAGCGTCGCCCACAGAAAGAACCCGCCCTTTGGCGCGATCCAGGTAAGCCGGCCGCCAAGCTGTTCGCGCAGCGCCTCCTCCATCACGTCCCGCCGCATCCGGTACAGCTGCCGCAACGGCGCCGCCTGGCGCTCCAGGACCCCGCGGACGATTGACTGGTGCACGACCCGCTGGTCGAGGATGCCGCCCATCAAATCCATCGACTGCTTCGCCGTGTCGAACCGCTCGACAATCGGGGCAGGCGCCGCGACCCACGCCACTCGAAACCCCGGCGCCAGCGTCTTCGAGAACGTGCTCAGGTAAATGACGCGGCCGCGGCGGTCATCTGCCTTCAGCGGACGCGTCTCCCCCGCACTCATCACGTCCTCGAAATAGATCTCGCCGTACGGATCGTCCTCGACGATCAGAACGTCGCGCCGCTCGGCCCACTCGAGCAGACGCGTCCGCTTGTCGAGGCTGAGAAGAATGCCGGCTGGATTCTGAAAATTCGGCACGAGATACAGCAGGTTGACGCGGGCCCCGGCGGCGCGCTCGCGAATGCATACGGCATCCAGTTCGTCGATGTTGATGCCATCGGCATCCTGCGTTACCCCCACGAGCCTGCACTGCGCATTCCGAAACGCGGCGATGGCGCCCGTGTAGGTCGGCACTTCGACGAGGACCGCATCGCCAGGCGCGATCAGCACGCGCGCGATCAGATCCAGCCCCTGCTGCGATCCGCTCGTGGTCATCACCTCTGCGAGGTCAGCCTTGATGCCACGGCCATCGAGGACGCCGATGATCGTCTCGAGCAGCGGCCGATAGCCCCGCGTCGGTCCGTACTGCAGCACCGACCCGTCCTTGCCCGACAGCAACTCGTTGGCGATCTCACGGAACTCATCCCACGGAAAGCCCACGGGATCGGGATAACCGGCCGCAAACGAGATCAGATCGCCAGTCCGCGACGCCATCACCTGACCCATCTTGCGAAGGACCGATTCGTGGAGGTTGCGCCCGAGCGGCGAGAGGTACTTGTCGTAACTGTTCATGAAGATTCCGAGGGCCGGCCTAAGCGGGCTCCCACGTACGCAGGGGCCGGCTTGAGCCGGCCCTCTAAGCCGTCAGCGAACTCGCGATACAGCCGCAGGTACGCGCCGATCGACGCCAGCCCGAGAAACTGAAAGACGATGCCGCGGAACACCCACGCGAGCAACTGCAACGGCAGCACGGCGAGGCCGACGAACGGCACGAACGCAATCAGGCCGAGCGCCGCCGTGGCAAGCAGCGACACGCCAGTGGCGGCAACCACCAGGGCCAGGACGACCCCGAACACCGCGCTCACCCCACGCCGCCGCTGTCGCACGAACGCGCCGACACGGGGCCATGCCTTCGCGACGCTGCAGTCATCTGCCGCAATCACGATCTGCATCAGCAGGTAGACGAGGTTGATCAGCGTAATCCAGCAGACGAAGGAGATGGTCGTGGTCAATGTGAGAAGGCCGCCGACGCCACCCCGTAAGCCGGATTCGTACGCGGCCCACAGATACAACCCACCTGAGACCAGGTAGACCGCCATCAACATGAGCCCGAGGCGCGCGTAACGCGGGAACAGCGCGCGAAGGGAGTCGATGTAGTACTCGGCCGAAAACTTCGACGCCCGACTGACCAGGTCGAAGTGAAGCGGCGGCTGCTCGATCGGTCCGGCCTCGCGCTCCGCCCGCACGAGGACCGCGACGGAACCCGCCTTGACCAGGAAGATGAAGAGCGACCCACCCACCGCCACCACAGAGAGCGCCGCGAGAAACGCGGTCAACACAGCCGGATGCGACAGCAACGACGTAATGATCGTGGCCGCCATCTCGCGCCACTCGAGGCTCATGAGCTCCGCTGGCGCCGTGCCGATCACGAGCCCCACCAGGAACAGCCCTCCGATCACCGGCGTTGCGATCAGCAGCTTGAAGATCGAGTCGGCCGTCGCCTGGATCAGCGTCACCTGCCAGTTTGCGGCGGCGATGAGCGCGCCTCGCTTCAGTACCGGCTTCAACAGCAGCTCTGTAGACACGAATGATCAATGTTAAGCGAGACAAGCCACGGAGACACGGAAACAGTTGCCGGAACTCCCAAAGTGGATCGGTGTGGAAAAGGGAAATGTGGACCTGTCTCAGTGGACAATGCATCTGTGGACTCTCCGCTGCGGCGTCTCGTTCGGCTCGCGCTGACAGGACTCGTTTGCGGGCTGGCGGTCGTCGCCGTCGGCCGGATCGCCGAACGCATCGTCATGGGCCCGGACGAAGCGTCGGCGCGCCAGCGGATCGAGCGCGACGTGCGCGGCGCGTTTGACGTCATGTCGCGCGGCCTCCAGGCCATCGCGCGGAGCGTGGCCGATCCGGAGGCGCTGGTTGCCGCTGCCAGGGACGATGAAAAGGCGGCGAGAACGTTGTTCGATGCGGCGCAGGGTGCGGCTGTGGCACGCACGAGCGACGTCGAGCTCGCCGTCACGGCGTATGAGACCGCCGGGCAGCCGCTGGCGTGGGCCGGCCGGCCGTCGGATCTCCCCAAGGATCGCCTCGAAGGCGATGAAGCCTGGTTCATCGCGCAGGGGGCGCTCGGCCTGCGGCTCGTCTACACGATGCCGGTCAACGCCGCCTCCGGCACGCGTGTCGGCACGATCGCCTCCGAGCAGTCGATTCGCCCGCCAAACACGACCGGCGCCGCAGCCCGCACCGATCAGTTTCAGCTCCCCGGTCAGCTCACTCCGGTGTCGCTCGAGCTCGCGTTCGAGGACGTGCGCACGACGCCTGACCCGGATCGCATCGACATCGTTGGCCCCAACGGGCGTCACCTGGTCACGGCAATCGTTACCCCCACCGACATCGCGCAGGCCCGCGGACGCTGGCGCCGCGCAACCGCGTCGCTGGCACAAATCACCGGCGCGATCTTCCTCTTACTGTTATGCGGGCCGCTCATCGACTGGCGGGACTCGCGGAGGGATCTGGGATCGGGGATCAGGGATCACAAACACACATTCCCGAGCCCCGATCCCCGATCCCCGATCCTCGATCCCCGATCCCGACGTCGAAGGTATCTAGCCGCCGTTTCCGCGGCCGCAGCGGCGATCGTCGCCAGCAGGGTTCTCTTCCGCTTCGCCTCGCCGGCCGACTGGTCCGACGCGGAGATCTTTTCCGGGGCCGCGTACGCCTCGCCGTTGCTGCGCCGGCTCCTGGCGTCCCCATTCGACTTTCTCGTCACCGCAGTATCGGCCGGCGGACTGGTGGCACTGCTGTTCTTCGCGCTCGAAGCCTGGCGACTGAATCGGCGTCACGCACGTCGCAGAGTCGACTCTCCGCTCGGCGCGATCCTGTTCGTCACATCGCAGCTCGTCGCTGGTTTCGTCGTCGCCGCACTTCTTCTCGCCCATCGCGCGCTTCTCGCCGACACGATCGCCAATACCACGCTCGACCTGCTGCACTTTTCGTTGCATCCGTGGAATCCCGCGCTCCTCGCCCTGCAGATCGGCATCGTCATCTGGGACGCGACCGTCCTTGTCGGGGCCGTGCTCATCCTGCGAGCTGCGAACGTGCCGTGGCGCATCGCGCGAAACAGCTGGCGGGTTCGCCTGGCCACGGCTGCCTGCTGGGTCCTGCCTCTCATCGTTCTGATCTGGCGTGCGATGCCCCAGGCTGCCTATCGGCCAGTATTTGTCGCGCTTGCGATGGCGGTCGCGATGGGCCTCTTCGCAACGCGCATCAAGGGACGCTACCGGCAGGGATCGCAGGCGTTCCGCCTGACCCTTCTCACGATCGGTCTCGTGCTACCAGCCCTTGCCTGGTACCCGACGGTGTTCCAGCTCGCGCGGCAGGCAAAGATGCAGCTCGTCGAGACGCGCTACGGCCCGCAGGCGTTGAACCAGCGCCAGACGATCCAGATGCTGATGCAGCAAAGCCTTCAGCAGATCGATACGTTCCCGGGGCTGGCGGATCTCGTCTCGGTGCCCCCGGGCCCCGCAGGGTCAGAGGCCGTTACCGATCGCGCGTTCCAGGTCTGGCGTATCACCGGCCTCGCGGCATACCCGATCACATCGTCGGTCGAGCTCTTCGGACCTGAGGGCCGTCTTGTCAGCCGCTTCGCGTTCAACCTGCCCGACGATCTCAGCACCGTCCCGACATCGGAAGAAAACGTCTGCTCGTGGGACACCTTCGAAGAAGTGTCGCCGTTCTTCGCGGCCGAACGGCGGGTCCTCAGCGCCAGTCGAGCCGTGTGCGTCAACGATCCGACCGGCAGGTCACACGTCGTCGGTTCGCTCGTCGTGCACGCAATGCTTGATTACGCCAATCTCCCATTCATCGCGTCAAAGAGCCCGTACGTGGAATTGCTGCGGCCGGTGGAGCCGCAACGCGAAGAAGGCGTGACGGGCGGCGATATCGAGTTCGCCGTTTACGGCTGGAGCCGCACGCCGCTCTACTCGTCAGCCGACACCGCGTGGGAAATGGACGACCAGGTCTTTGCCAGGGTCGTGGAGACCCGGAGCCCGATGTGGGCACGGCTCGTGCGCGGCGATCAGCCATACGACGTCTACCTGCTCAACGATCGCGGCGGCGTCTACGCGCTTGGATTCCCGCAGGTCACGCTGCTCGGGCATCTGATGAATCTCGCCGAACTGACCGTGCTTGCCGCCGCCACCTATATCCTGCTGCTCGCGCTGACCGCGGTTTTCAACGCGGCCAGCCGTCGTGCAACCAGCGCCCGAGCGTTGCTGCGTGAAGTGCGCGCCAGCTTCTACCGGAAGCTCTTCCTCGCCTTTGCTGCGGCCACGTTCTTCCCGGTCGTCGCGCTCGCGATCGTCACGACCAATTACGTCGGGGATCAGATGCGCGCGAACGTCGAGCAGGAGGCGGTCCGCACCGCCTCCGCCGCCCAGCGTGTCGTCGAAGATCTCGTCGCCCCGCGCGCGGCCCAGCAGGGCGTCGGGATCGACGACAACCTGATGGTGTGGGTGAGCCGGCTGATTGACCAGGACGTCAACATCTTCAGCGGCGCGAGGCTGCTCGCCACGAGCGAGCGCAACCTTTTCGCGTCGGGCGTGTTGCCCGTCCGGACGCCGGCCGACGTCTACAGCGCACTGGAGCTCCGCCACGAAGCCACGACCGTGTCCCGCGAACAAATTGGCGCGCTCGACTTCCTCGTGGCCGGTACCCACATGGCCGCGCGGCAGCTCGATGCGATTCTCACGGTGCCCCTCGCCTCGCGTGCAAAGGAAATCGAATCGCAGATCGACACGCTCGATCGGCGGGTGCTCCTGGCCGCGCTGCTGTTCATCCTGACGGGAGCGGGCATCGGCTATTCGATGGCCGAGCGAATCGCGGATCCGGTGAACCGCCTGACGCGCGCCACACGCCGCATCGCGCGCGGAGAGCTGGACGCGCGCGTTATCGCGACATCGTCAGATGAACTTGGGAGGCTGGTCGAGGACTTCAATCGCATGGCGCGCGATCTTGCGAGTCGGCGCGAGGAGCTCGAACGGACGCATCGCCTGGAGGCGTGGGCCGAGATGGCGCGCCAGGTGGCCCACGAGATCAAGAATCCGTTGACGCCGATTCAGCTGAACGCCGAGCATCTCCGCCGCGTCAACGTGGACCGCGGCGGACCGCTCAGCCCGATTCTCGACCAGTCGGTCGCGACCATCCTCACGCAGGTGAAGTTGCTGCGACAGATCGCCTCGGAGTTTTCGAGCTTCGCCTCATCGCCCACCGTGCAGGCAGCGCGAGTCGACATTTCGCAAGTTCTGCACGAGCTCGTCGAACCGTACCGCACGGCGCTCGCACGGCAGATCCAGTTCAGTATCGACGTGCCGCCGGATCTCCCTCCGGTGTACATCGATCGCACGCTCGTCGCCCGCGCCCTCACCAACATCATCGAGAACGCCCTGCACGCGATGGGCTCGCACGGCACGCTCACGATCGTCGCGCAGCCTGATGTCGATTTCGTTCGCATCCGCATATCGGACACCGGCGCCGGGATGGACGCCGACGCGCTCGCGCGCGCCTTCGAACCGTACTTCTCAACCAAAGCCAGCGGCACCGGGCTGGGCCTGCCTATCGCGAAACGAAATGTGGAGTTGAGCGGCGGGACGATCTCGATCAGCAGCGAGCGAGAGCAAGGGACGACGGTCGAACTGCTGTTGCTGGTGGCCACGTAGGTACAAAGACGGATTGGCCACAGACCTTTGTGTCCTTGGTGGCCAATTCGGCTTCGTGGCCTACGTGCGCGTCGCTCGAAAGCAGGATTTAGTCTGATTCGCACCGGCTTTCGAGTTTGCACGATTCGAAGATCACCCGCGAATTTGATTGGCCCACCCGGCGCGATGTTTGCTTCGCGCGCCTCCCTTGTATCGCCCTCCCATCTTAATGTCGTGCGTTACCTGGTTGGAGCAGGAGAAATCCAATCGTCACGCTGGCTCGTAGTAATGAGCGTGAATCGCAGAACTGCGGGCGACTCGGTGTAACCAAATTCACGCAGAACACTAACAAGAGCGAACGGAGAGAGCGTATGCGACGGCTACTTCTCGGTGCTGTGTTCGTGCTGGCGATTCCCAGCTTGGGAACGGCGTCGCCGTGCGTGCCAGGGACGCTCGCCAACTACATTGCGTTGGGTGCCGGTGGATGCAGCATCGGCGGTACGACGTTCTTCGACTTTTCTGCCGGTGCTGTCCAAAACGGCGCCACCCCTATCGCAGCAGCCAACGTCACCGTGAGCCCGGTAGGGGCCGGCGTTGGTCTCGACTTCGGGTTCAACGTCCTCGCAGGGGCTGCTGATTTGCTCGAAGCGTTGATCGGGTACAGCGTCGATGGAGGCTTGTTCGGCTCCAACAGTCTTTCGATGACCGGTTCCTCGGTGACGGAGGACGGCTCGATTACGGCGATTGAAGACAAGTGCATCGGTGGAACCTTCGCCGGAGCTGACCCTTCGACCGCGTGTGCCGGCACTGGGTTGTCGCTGCTTGTGATCGATGTCGATGGCTTTCAACAGCTGTCGGACACCGCAGCGTTTGCGGCGTCGTCGTTCTTCGATGTGTTTACCGACGTCACCGTTGACGGTGGCCTCTCGGGGGGCGCGACGCTCAATGGCACCGTGAGGAACCAGTTCGGCGCGGCGAACGCGGCCGCGGTTCCCGAGCCATCCGCGATTCTCCTGGTCGGTTCCGGTCTGTTCGGCATCTGGGCACGGCGCCGCCGGCGCGTGCCGAACCAATAGAAATACCCACTCTGCTGCACTTATGACGTCCAGCAGCCACACAGACGCAGTTGAATTAGGGGAGGAGACCCGTGCGTAAACTCATAGCCCCTCTGGCAATCATCGCGGCAGCGGCAGTCCTGTTGTCGCCGGTCGGATTTGCAGCCAATCATCGTGAGGCGCCGATCACGGCGTTGGACCACAAGGCGGATATCACCGACGTCTATGCGTTCAGGAGTTATGGGGGGGCCGGGGCTGGCACCCATGTCACGCTGATCCTGGGCGTCGACCCATTTCTCGACACCGCCAACGGACCCAACTGGTTCCCGTTCGATCCCGACATCCTCTACGAAATCAAGGTCGACAACAACAACGACGCCGTCGAAGACATCAGCTTCCAGTTCCGTTTCACCACGGAGCAGCGGTTGCCGAACCTGTTTCAGGTCTATGCGGGCGTGCCCGGCGGCGCCAACGCTCCGGCAAACTCTCCGGCGCCGGTTCCCCCGGGAACGCCGATCGTGCCACCGCGAATCACGTCGTTCTCGGACGCCGGTTTGGGGCAGCGACAGAGCTACTCGGTCACGATGGTGAAGGGCGGCGTGTCCACTCCGCTGGCGAACATCGGGGGGGGCCCGTTATATGCGGTGCCTGCCAATGTTGGACCGCGAACGATGGACTACAACGCGTTGTTCAACCAGGGGATCTACCAGACCGGAACCGGGATCAGTATGTTCGCCGGAACCACGGACGATGCCTTCTGGATCGATCTCGGCGGTGCGTTCGACACGCTCAATACGTCGAAGGCTCCTCCCGTGTTGAGCGCTGCGGAGGACGCCGCCTTAGTCAACTTGGCCTCCGACACGGTGTCGGGTTACGCGGTGAACTCGATCGCGATCGAGGTGCCGATTGCGACGCTGACTCGAACGGGCGCCATCGAACCAGCCACGTCCCCGGCCGCGACTATCGGCGTGTGGGCAACAACGTCGCGTCCGCGGACGACCGTGCGGCGCCCACCCCTGCCCGCCGTCAGCAGCGGCACCTTCGCGCAAGTCCAGCGTATGGGTAATCCGCTCATCAACGAGTTGCTTGTCGGCACGGGATTCAAAGATCGCTTCAGCATGGACCTGCCGAAGAATGACAGCCAGTTCGCGAGCTTCTTCCTCGATCCTGCGCTGGCGCGCGTCGTCAACGCGCTGACCGCAGGTGCTGTGGCGATCCCAGCGCCGCCCCGTCTCGACCTGCTACCGGTAGTGACCTATGCGCCGCCGATCGCCGCCACGGGCACACCCGCGGGGCCAATTGCCGATCTGCTGAGGCTGAACACCGGCGTTCCGGCAACACCTCCCGGCAGCGCGAGTCGCCTCGGCTTGCTCGGGGGTGATGCGGCGGGCTTCCCGAACGGCCGACGCGTCTTCGACGACGTGACGGATCTCGCGCTGCGGCTGGTGGTCGGGGGGGTTCTTGCGGCGCCTTTCCCGGGTTTCAACGCGAATATCGGCGGCAGACTAGGTGATGGCGTGAACGTGAATGACGTGCCGTATCGAACCGAGTTCCCGTATCTGGGGAGTGCGTCGCCCGGTCGGACTCGTCGACACGTCGACCCAGGCGAAGCATTCTGCACACCCCTGTTCGGCGGCGGTGCACCATGCTTGCCATAAGGCGATTCCGCAGCCTCCGCGAACCGCGTCGCGTTGGGAGTCATGAAATGACAATAGCCTTTATCCGTTCTTTGGTGTGCGTTGCCTTGGTCGCGTATCTAGAGGGCGCCGCAGCACACGCTCAGACAGCCTCCCCCGCGGAACAGAAGATTGCGGCAGCGGAGCGGGCGGTCGCATCGAATCCCACAAAATTCGATGCGTACAACCAGCTCGCGCTGGCGCTGACGCGTCGAGCGCGCGAGACGTCCGACACGGTGTACTACGACCGCGCCGACGCGGCTATCGCGCGATCGCTTGAGCTGTCGCCAGGCAATTTCGAAGCGCAAAAGGCGCGGGCATGGGTGCTTCTGGGGAAGCACGAGTTTCAGAAGGCGCTGGAACTTGCACGGACGCTGAACAAGCAGACGCCCGATGATCTCCTCGTCTACGGATTCCTGACGGATGCGAACGTCGAGCTGGGCAACTACAAGGACGCCGAGGAGGCCTGCCAGTGGATGCTCGATTTGCGGCCTGGCAACATACCGGCCTTCACACGCGCGGCGTACTTGCGGGAGCTGTTCGGGGACATCGAGGGCGCGATCGAACTGATGACGGCGGCCTACCAGCGTACGGCGCCGCTGGAGGTTGAGGACCGCGCGTGGATCCTGTCGCAGTTGGGCCATCTTGAATCGATCGCCGGCCGTTCCGACAACGCGGAGCGACTGCTGCAGGAAGCGCTGTCGCTGTTCCCGAACTATCACTATGCTTTGGCGAATCTCGCCAAGGTTCGTTCAGCGCAGAAGCGACACGCGGAAGCCGCCGACCTCTTGAAGCGGCGGTACGACGCCGCGCCCCACGCAGAGAATCTATACGCCTTCGCCGAGGAACTCGAACGATCTGGTCGCCAGGCCGAGGCCAAAGCCGCGTTTGCCGACTTTGAGGTGCGCGCGCTGCGAGAGTCCGAGATCTGGGACAACGCCAATCGCGAGCTGATCTTCTACTACGCGGACCATGCTCGAAAACCGGCAGAGGCGCTTCGCGTGGCCCGCTTGGAGATCGCGCGGCGGCACGATGTCTACACGCTCGACGCATATGCCTGGGCACTGCACCGCAACAACAAATCCCGCGAGGCCCGCGAGTACATGCAGCGCGCCCTGGCCGTCGGCGTCAAAGACCCCGCCGTCCTGTCACGCGCCGCCATCATCACGGGAAAGCCGGCCGTTACAAAGACCGCGCAGAAATAAGCGCGCGGCTACGGTAACCGAGGGCCACAAAGACGGATTGGCCACAAAGGACACTAAGAACACAAGGTTGGAGCACGAAGAATCACAAATATGAACATAGTGTTCTTTGTGACCTTTGTGGCTAATTCGTCTTCGTGACCTTTGCGGCTAATTCGTCTTCGTGGCCTTCCTGGCTCTGCCGCCGCAGGCGCGACCAGGCCCACGTCAGGGGCCCCGACGCCAGGTAGGTGTACGCAATCACGACCAGCATGACTTCGTGCGCGGTCATCAGCGCGAGGCCGAGGGCGAGCAGCGCCAGCACGGGGTACGCGCGGCGCGTTTTCAGATCGATCGTCTTGAAACTGTAGAAGCGGATGTTGCTCACCATCAACAGGCCGGGCAGAATCACCAGCGCGAGCACAGGTAGCGCCGCTGCCGGGGACTCGAATCCCATAGGGTGGAAAAAGATTGTGGACGCAGGCACACCCGCGGCTGCCGGGCTCGGCAGCCCGACGAAGTAACGCTTGTCCACCGTGCCTGCCTGAATATTGAACCGCGCTAGGCGAATCGCAGCGCCTGCAACGAACACAAATCCAGCCGCCCACCCGAGACGGCCAAGCGGCTGCAATCCCCACTGGAACGCCAGGATGGCCGGCGCGACGCCGAACGAAATGATGTCGGCGAGCGAGTCGAACTCCACGCCGAAGGCGCTCGTCGTTCCCGTCATCCGCGCGACGCGGCCGTCAAGCATGTCGATGATGATCGCGACGCCGATGAGGGGCGCAGCCTTTTCCAACTCCCCTCGCATCGAGTAGACGATGCAGGCGTAGCCGCAGAACATGTTGGCGAGCGTGAGCGTACTCGGAAGCAGGTACACGCCGCGGCGGAACCGCTGCTGCGTTCTGCCGCGACGCCGCCCGGGCTTCAGGACCCGGATGCGCGACTGTGCGCTTTCTTCGTCGTCTTCGCTCATGCCTTTGCCAATCTCGCAATCACGGTGACGCCGCCGACGACCTTGTCATTGACCTTCACCGCAATCGCCGCGCTGACCGGAATGAAGATGTCCATCCGCGAGCCGAACTTCATGACCCCGAACCTGTCCCCTGCGTGCACCACATCGCCTTCCTTGACGCGGCAGACGATGCGCCGCGCCAGCACGCCAACGATCTGACGGACCACGATCGGCTGGCCGTGATGGTCGACCGCAACCTCGGTGTACTCGTTCAGATCCCCAGCGTCCGCGCGGTAAGCTGGCAGGAAGCGGCCAGGATGGTACTCCACTTTGGTGACCCGTCCACCGATCGGCATCCGGTTGACGTGCACATCCATCGGCGACAGGAAGATGCTGATTTGCTGCCAGTTGCCCGCCGGACAGGCCGCGCCCGTCGGCAGGCCCGCCACCATCACGCGGCCGTCCGCCGGTGAGATCACGACGTCAGGGTCCTGCGTGATCGACCGTTCGGGGTCGCGGAAGAAGAACAGGAAGAAGCCCGCCAGGATGAGGAAGAGCGCGGCGCCGCCTCCTCCGAAGAACAACGCGCCGAAGATTGTCAGGATCAGCGATCCGCCGATGAACGGCCAGCCTGCCGGATCGATACGCATCAGTTCCATCGTACAGAAAAACGGCCGGGGGATTGCCCCGGCCGATCTGAGCTGTGTGCGGCGGGTGTCTTGTGGGGCGGGCCTTTCTTGCCCGACGGCTTCAGCGGCGCCGGCGTGGCCCGGATGAACCTGCCAGAATTTTCTCGGCCTCAGGAGGCGCGACTGTGTTGACGTGCGTACTCGCGGACGATGGACTCCATCTGGTCCTTCAGTGCGAGCTTCCGTTTTTTCAGGGTGACTTCTTCGACTTGTTCTGTTTCTGAAAGGTAGTGCTTTTCGATGAGCTGATGGAGGCGATCGTCTAACTGGTGGTGCTGCTCGGCAAGCTGGCGGAATTGCTGGTCGCTCTGCAGCAGGAAATTCTTCACTTCCTGCGCTTCTGCTGCGCTCATACGCCGCCCTCCTTTTATCTCGAAGGCTTGTTTATGTGGCCGCTATTCAAAAACTAACACAAGCAAATGCTGAATGTCGAATGTTGAATTTTGACAGACGGTTTGGAACTCAACCGGCCAGCGTAAACGACCGAAGCACGAAGGAATCGACCTTTGTTGCATTGAGTCCTAGCCATTGTCGCGCCACAGAATGAGCGCGTCTTCGACCGGATTCGTGTAGTAGTTCCGCCTCGTGCCGGCGACATAAAACCCGAGGCGCTCGTACAGACGCAGCGCGCCGGCATTACCCGAGCGCACTTCGAGGGTGGCTCGCCTTGCGCCGAGGCGCTCCGCTTCGGTGAGCACGTGGTGCATCAGCGCCGTGCCGTAACCTTGACCGCGGTACTGCGGTCGCAGCGCGAGGTTGTTGATGTGAATTTCATCGAACACCAGCCAGAAGGCGCAAAAGCCGGCCACCCGGCACTCGGGCGTGCGCAGAATGTAGATATGACAGACGGCGCGGTTCTGGAGCTCCCAGGCATACATGTCGCGCGTCCAGGGGCTCGTAAACGATTCGCGCTCCACTTCGAGGACGCCGTCGAGATCGCGCTCCCCTTCAAGCAGCTCGATTGTGAAGGCAGGAATCACATTCATGAAATTTGGAATTGTGAATGCCGAATGCTGAATGACCCTTGGTCAATGCTCACATGAGCATTCAGCATTGATGGTTCGGAATTCAGCATTTCGTTGTCTCCGATCATTCGGCATTCGTAATGCGCAATTCCGCATTTCGCTGCCTGGCCAGCTCCGCATCGGGCCGACGCACATAGAGCGGCCGAATCGCATGCGGCGGCGGAAGGTGGCCGTTTCTGTACTGGATCGTTGCAAGCATCGCAATGATTCCGGAGAGGGGCGGCGACGCCGGTTCGGCGATTCGGGCGGCATTGCCCAGACGCGTGAGGATCATCTCGCGATATGTCGCTGCTCCATCGCCGATAAACAGAATGTCGTTTGCGGCGAGAACCGCAGGCCCCTGATCGCCGTAGGGCGCCGCTTTCCGGGGCGCCAGAGCGTCCAGAAGATTCGCCGGGTTTGCGACCACTGGCTCCGCAGCCATACGACCGTCCTCGTACAACGCGGCATACACGTCGCCGCGCCATGCATCGATCCAGGTCGCAATTCGCGACCCCAGAAAAGCCGGCGAGGCAACGGCCGAAAGCGCGGTCAGCGCTGATAGCCCGATCAGCGGCTTCTCCGCAGCAAAGGCGAGTCCCTGCATCGTTGCGATGCCGATCCGCAATCCGGTAAACGATCCCGGGCCCGTGGCGACGGCAAATGCATCGACCTCGCGCAGTTCGGCGCCGGCAAGAGCCAGCACCGCCTCCAACGCGTCGGGTAGCTGCAGCGCCAACTGCCTGGACGGGTCGAAGGCGTCCTCGCGCAGGACGACACCATCGCGCGACAGCGCACAGCTTGCGGCGCCCGTGGTGGTGTCAAGCGCGAGGATCAACATGTCATCAGGGATAATACAACTCGAAAAGCAACCACGAAGAACACGATAGACGCGAAGTTCACGAAAACAAATTCGTTTCGTGTCCTTCGTGCCGTTCGTGGCCTTCGTGGTTCAAGGCAGCCTCCATGTCCTCGCTCTCCACAGCCACGCCGGCCATGCGCCAGTATCTCGACGCGAAGCGCCAGCACCGCGACGCGATCGTGTTCTTCCGCATGGGCGACTTCTACGAGATGTTCTACGAGGACGCGCTCGTGGCGGCGCGCGTGCTCGAGCTCACGTTGACGTCGCGGTCCAAGGATGCGGGCGGCAACGGCATCCCGATGTGCGGGGTGCCGTTCCACGCGATGGACGGCTACCTCGCGAAGCTGGTGAGAAAAGGCTTCCGCGTCGCCATCTGCGAGCAGGTCGAAGATCCCAAGAAAGCCAAGGGGCTCGTGCGTCGCGAAGTCGTCCGCGTCGTCTCGCCGGGCACGCTGACGGACGCGAATTACCTCGACGCCCGTGAGCCGGCGTTCTTAATGGCAATCGTTGCCGGATCCGGGTCACCTGCGGGGCGGACCTTGCCTGCCGCGCCGAAGCTAGGCGAAGGCGGGTCAGGTCCACGAACCGATGACATTCTCGGCGTTGCCCTTCTCGACCTTTCTACCGGCGAATTCACGACCGCTGAATACCAGGGCCCGGATGGACTGCAGGCACTCGCGGACGAAATCGCCGTCCTCAAACCGCGCGAGATCATCCTGCCAGCCGAAACGGACCTCGCAGCGAAGCTGCCCGAGATCGCACGCCTTCAGATCCCCGTCACTACCGCAGATGCGTGGAGCTTCGAGCCCGAGGCTGCGCGCCGCTCGCTGCTCGATCAATTGAAGACGCACGGCCTTGACGGCTTCGGTCTCGATGGCCGCGTCGCTGCGATTCAGGCAGCCGGGGGACTCGTTGCCTACCTCCGCGATACGCAGAAAGCCGACCTCGCGCACGTGCGCGCGATTGGCTACAAGGCAGTCGCCGACTGCCTGGTCGTCGACCCGATCACGCTGAAACATCTCGAAGTCGTGACCGGCAGCGAGGGAGGACCTCAAGGTTCGCTGCTCAACGAGATCGACCGCACCGTGACGTCGATGGGCGGCCGCATGCTGCGTGCCTGGCTCCTCCGCCCGCTCGTCGCGCTCGAGCGGATTCGCGATCGACTGGATTCGGTCGAGGAGCTCGCGTTCCGCTCCACCGATCGCGGCAAGTTCCGCGAGGTGCTGAAAACGGTCCTCGACATGGAACGGCTTGTCGCACGCGCGGCACTCGGTACCGCGGGCCCGCGCGATCTGGTGGCCCTCCGATCGTCCATCACGGTCATCCCGCGCCTCAAGCTGTTGCTGGACGAAGTACAGGCGCCGTTGCTCACAAGCCTGGTTGCGGAGCTCGACGATCTCACCGATATCCGCGACGTCATTGAGCGGACCCTCATCGACGAGCCACCCGCCTTCGCGCGCGACGGCGGCTTCACGCGGGATGGCATCGATCCGGAGCTCGACGACTTGAAGACCATCAGCCGCTCGGGACGCCAGGTGATCGCGGAGATGGAAGATCGGGAGCGCGCCCGCACCGGAATCGCGTCGCTCAAAGTCCGCTTCAACCGCGTGTTCGGCTACTACATCGAGATCACCAAGTCGCACCTCCACTCGGCGCCCGCCGACTACCAGCGTAAGCAGACGATTGCCGGCGGCGAGCGGTTCACGACGCCCGCACTGAAGGAATACGAGGAGAAGGTCCTTGGCGCCGACGAGCGGATCCTCGAGCGCGAGCTGGAGATCTTCGAAACCCTGCGCAAGGCCATCGCCGCCGAGGCTCCGCGGATCCAGGACACCGCGCGCGCGCTTGCCACGCTCGACGTGCTTGCCGGCCTTGCCGAGACCGCCGCGATTGCCAACTACACCAAGCCTCACGTCCACGACGGCGATGACTTCCTCGCCACCGACGCGCGTCACCCGGTCGTCGAACGCTTTGCGACCGACCCGTTCGTGCCGAACGACATCGATCTGAACGGCACTACGCGGCAGCTCGTGATTCTCACGGGCCCGAACATGGGCGGCAAGTCGACGTACCTGCGCCAGGCGGCGCTGCTTCCGCTCCTCGCGCAGATTGGGTCGTTTGTCCCCGCGAAGGACGCGAAGATTCCGATCGTCGACCGCATCTTTGCCCGGGTCGGCGCGTCCGACAACATCGCGCGCGGCCACTCGACGTTCATGGTGGAGATGCAGGAGACGGCGAACATCCTGCATGCAGCCACCTCGCGCAGCCTCGTCGTGCTCGACGAGATCGGCCGTGGCACCTCGACCTTCGACGGGCTGAGCATCGCGTGGGCCGTGGCGGAATATCTGGCGAGCAATCCGAAAGCGCGGCCGAAAACGCTCTTCGCCACCCACTATCACGAGCTCACTGACCTCGCCGACTCCCTGCCGGGCGTCGTCAATGCCCACGTCGCGGCGCGCGAATGGAAAGACGACATCATTTTTCTGCGGAAGATCGTCGCCGGCCGCTCGGACCGGAGCTACGGTATCCAGGTCGCGCGGCTGGCCGGATTACCGGCCAGCGTTATCTCCCGCGCGCGCGAGATTCTCAGCGGCCTCGAAAGCGACGAACTCTCGCGCGGCGGCCGTCCTACCCTCTCAGGCGCGGCAAACGATCCCAAGTCGCCACAGCTCGGCCTTTTCGCGCAATCTCTCGACGCAGAACGCCCGCAGGGGGATGATCGAATCACGCAACGCCTCCGTGAGGTCGACGTCAACGAGACCACTCCCCTGGAGGCACTTTCGCTCATCGCTGAGCTGAAGAGACTCGTCGAAGACTTGTAATTCAAAATGCACAATTCGAAATGCGAACGCTAACGAAGCCGCCAGGTTTGGGTGGCAATCGTTACGCCTTCCGCTCGGCTGGTTCGCCGCGAGCCCTGTTTGCATTTTGCATTTTGCATTTTGCATTAGTGCTACCAGCCTGCTCTCAGCCTCAGGCGTCAGCTCCTGCGGGCGCGATAGTCGTGGGTGTTCGAACCGCCCCCAACAACCTCGACCCGCGGTTTGCCAACGACGAGACGTCGCAGCGCGTCGGGCAGCTTATCTTCAGCTCGCTGATGGACATCGGCGACGACCTTCGCGTCAAGCCGACGCTGGCCGAGCGGCTCGACAATCCGGATCCGCTCACCTACATCGTCACGCTTCGCCGTGGCGTGAAGTTCCACGACGGCCACGAGCTCACCTCGAAGGACGTCGTCTACAACTACAACCAGTATCTGGACCCCGCGTTCATCTCCCCCTTCAAGGGCGCCTTCAAAGTCCTGCAGTCGGTGCAGGCGCTGGACGATTACCGAGTCGAATTCACGTTGAAGGAGCCGTTCGGTGCCTTTCCGATACAGCTCGTGACGCCGCCGCTTGTCCCGGCTGGCGCGGGTGCGGACTTCGGCGCGTATCCGATCGGCACCGGGCCCTACAAGTTCGTGCGTTACGACGTCGACGACAAAGTCGTGCTCGAGCCGTTCAAGGAGTATTTCGGCGGCGCTCCCGTCAACAGCGGGCTGATCCTCAAGGTCGTTCCCGACGACACCATGCGCGGCCTCGAGCTGCGCAAGGGATCGGTCGACCTCGTGATCAACGACCTGCCGCCCGACATGGTGTACGAGCTCGAAAAGGAGCAGCGTTTCACGATCGCGCAGGCGCCTGGTCTCGACTTTTCGTATCTCGGGTTCAACATGAGAGACCCTCTACTCGCCGATAAGCGCGTCCGGCACGCGATCGGGTACGCGGTCAATCAGCGCGCGATCGTCGACTACCTGCGTCGCGGCCTGGCGCGCCCGGCTGTCGGCCTGATCCCGTCACAGGCCTGGGCATTCGAACCCGACGTGCGGCGATTCAACTACGATCCCGCGCGCGCGAAGCAGCTTCTGGATGAAGCCGGTTTTCGCGATCCCGACGGCGACGGCCCGCTTCCGCGCCTGCGGCTGTCGTTGAAGATCTCGACGGTCGAGGAGACGCGTCTACAGTCGACGGTCATCCAGGAAGACCTGCGCCGTGTCGGCATCGATCTCGACGTACGGTCGTACGAGTTCGCGACCTTCTACGAGGATGTGATCAAGGGAAACTTTCAGATCTTTTCGCTGCAATGGGTGGGAGGAGCGTTGGTGGATCCCGATATCCTGCGACGCGTGTTTCATTCGACGCAGACGCCGCCAGCCGGATTCAACCGCGGACACTACAGCAACCCCGAGGTCGACCGCCTGATCGACCTCGCGAGCCGCGTCGCGAACGAATCAGACCGGAAGAAGTACTACGGCGACGCGCAGAAGCTGATTGCGGAGGATGCGCCGTACATCGCCATCTGGAACCGTACGAACGTCGCGGTCGGGCAGCGCAACCTGTCCGGGCTTCACCTCGATACCGTGGGGAATTTCGAATCGTTGAAGGACGTCGTCAAAAACTGACTACGTCAGAACTTAACCACGACTAACTCTTGAGCGTCTCGAGCTCCTTGCGGGCGTCAACGACATACGGTGAATCGGGGTGGTCGTCGACGATCTGGTTGAACGTCTTGCGTGCTTCCTCGGTGTTCCCCTTCGCCTGGTAGGCGCGCGCGAGCTCCATCAGGATTGCATCCTCCGGCAGGTTCGCGTCCTTCTTGGCGGCAAGCTCTTTCAACGTGGCAATCGCTCCGTCGGCGTCACCGCCCTGAACCTGCGCATCGGCCTTTCCGAGCTGCGCCATCCGTCCGTAGAGGCTGTCGGCGCCGGCGCGCTGCGCGACCTGGTCGAACTGAGGGATCGCGTCCTTCTGCCTGCCGAGCGCCGCGAGCGCTGACGCGAGGTGATACCGTGCCGTGATTCCCGCTTCAGTGTCCGGATACGCGTCGGCCGCCGCCTGCAGCTTCGGCAGCGCGGCAGTGAGTTTCTGGGCTTCGGTGTAGTACGTCCCCGTCGCACCTATGGACGCCGCCGCCGGCGCTTCGCCAGGGGCCGTTGGACTGGTCACCGGCACGACCGCTGTGTTCAGGACGACCATCGCGGCCGCCAGCAGATCCTGCCCCTGCCCCTGCTGCCGGTTTCGCCACGAGAAAACGCCAAGCGCGATGCCAACCATCACGATGATGGCAAGAAGCGTGAGTTGGATCTGCTTGCCGCGGGGCTCGACCCATTCGCGCGTCGCGCCGATAGCCCGCGCCAAGTCGTTCTCTTTCAGTTCGTGACGATGTTTGGTCTTCATAGGGATCCCTGTGGTCTGCGGTCTACTGTCTAGGGTCTACCGGCTACCGTGGCCTACGCCCCGAACCCGCTCTTACGGTAGACGGTAGACGATTCTTGGAGCTTAGACGAGTTTACCGTATCAACGCTTCGTTTCCAGGTACGCCTTCGAGGCGGCTTCATCCCTGAGCGGCGTGGCCTTGTCGGGGTCGATCCGAACCATCAGATACGTAATGTGGTCATCGATCTTCGTGAACTGGTGGCCAGTGCCGGCCGGAATGACGACCACGTCGCCGACCTTGAGCTGATACGTCTGGCCATTGCGGATTTCGGAACCGTTGTTTCCCGGGCCGTTGAACAGGCGGACGGTCTCGAGCGTCGCGGGACGCCGCTGCATGTTGGTGATGTCCGGACCGAGCTTGAGCGTCGCCGAGCCGTCGATAATGTGGTAGACCTCGCTGACGAGGTCATGTTCGGCGACCGAGTCCTTCGCCGGCGCGTCAAGCTTCTTGCGATACACCATGCCTATGCCGACATGCGCCTTGCCGATCTCGATATCCCTCACCTGCTGATCGACCAGATTCTCCGCGATCGCCTTCTTCGTGTACGCCTGGAGTTCAGAAACCGGGATGTACGTCCCCGGGCACATCTTGCATGTCGGCTGCGGGTTGCTTTGCTGCGCCACCGCCCCGGCAACGACGCAAAGGGTCGCCGCGAGTCCTAACACGATCATTCTCATGCTGACCTCCTCAATCGTCCTGCTGGGACATGCCACCGAGACGCGTTTTCTCCGCGCGTATGGTACGTGGGGGGACGGTCTACCGTCTACCCGTGAGTCCGCCCCGCGAGTGTAAAGTATCGGGCTTCGAGAGGATGCTGACTATGTTTCGAAAAACAAGCTCTGTCGCGCTGATGTGCTGTGTTGTGGCGGGAATGCTCTCGTTTGTGCCGGCGCTCCTCGGCCAGGCCGATCCGACGAGCGTCGGCTTCATCGGCCCCTACAAAACGGCTGCGGAGAAGAAAGACCCCTCGAAGCTGCCGATTATCGGCGCGTGGAGGATCAATCTCTCCAAGTCTGACCCAGGTATCCAACCGCGCTTCACACCCACGGGGATGAACATCTTCATCGCCGAGAACGGCGGCATCAGGCAGGAGGTTTACCAGGACTATCCCCCGAAGGTGAATACCTTCAAGACCGTATTCGACGAGAGGTATCGCAGTTGGTGGTTCAAACTTGACGGACAGAATATCTACAAGGATCCCCAGGGTCCCAACGGCCAGGGCCAGACGGTCGCCATGTGGCTCGCCGATCGCAACACGCTCTATCGCGAACGGGCGACCAAGGGCGTCGTCGACGAGAAGGTCCTGTATCGCGTCTCGCCCGATGGCAAGACGCTGGTCTGGACAAGTTTCATGAACGTAAACGGGAACAGTGGTCAGAACGTCTGGGATCGAGTCGAGATGCCGCCAAGAGCGAATTCGAATTAAGGGCACCTGTCGCGGGGGCGAGTCTAATCGACTCGCTTGCGACCACCCCGTCCACCTTCGCGGCTAGGCCGCTTCGGTGGACAGCCTTCGCGTGTTGGCTTGTGAGCTCATTGGCTTGCCAGCCGAAGCTCGCTCACCTGAGATGCGAGCGAAAGCTGGCGTCCCCGGACGGATTTGAACCGTCGGCCTCGCGCTTAGGAGGCGCGCGCTCTATCCAGCTGAGCTACGGGGACGTTTTGTAGCGAAGGCGTCAGTTTACCAACGGTTGCGCGGACATCACAGCTTCCTCGTTGCAGAAAGGCGTGGGGCGCCATCCGCGCGAAGCATCTGACCGCCAGCCGCAGCTCACGCAAATTGTTAGGCACGCGAAGGAAGGCGATCGCAGGCATTTCCAGGCAACAAGCCTGGACGAAATCGGCAGGCGTGAAGGATTAAGTCGGCCCGCGGGCAGACTGCCGGGGCGAGCAGGCACGCGGCGTCCGGACAACTCCGCTTTTCAGAGGACATTATGGGAGTTCAACTCGCGAATGGCTAAGCATGGATCTTGCGAACACGCCGGTCGTATTCCCCTGTAGAAATATCGTTTTGAGGACACGCCCATGAGAAGAACTGCAATAGCGGTAACCCTGGCAGCGGCCCTGGTTCTCTGGCTGAGCGGGACCGCTCAGGCCAGTCCGATCCTCGGGAGCTTGTGGGCCGTGTCCGAAGCGGCGTCTCAGAATGCCATCCCCGCGAACGTTCCAGGCACGCTTCCCGACGTGACGTTCGAGGTGAACGCGCCGCTCAACTTCAACGCGACTGGCGCTACCGTCAACGCGTGGCTGTTGACCGGTGGTGCCTTCAACATCGTCGGAAGTGGAGCCGCCCTGAGCCGATTGATGGACACCGGCACGCAGGGAACGATCGTCCAGTTTCTCGGTACTGTCTCCGTCACCACGGGTCAAATGTTCACCGTGACGCATGACGATGGACTCACATTAATTATTGGGGGCCTGAACCTCGGGTTCGATCCCGGTCCGACGGCACCGGTCGTGTCAACCGCGACCTACGCCGGGCCATCCGGCAACTTCCCGTTCCAATTGGTCTACGGTGAATGCTGCGGAGGTCCGGCTGTCCTGCAGGTCAATCTGCCGTTTCAACCGCAAGCAGTTCCAGAGCCGACGACCTGGGTCCTGCTCGGGAGCGGATTGGCGATCGCAGGCCTCCGTCGCCGCTTTCGCGTACGCCAGTCACACAACGCGAACTGACGTCGCTCTCACGAGCGCTTCGAATCCGGTGGACGGCGTAGCGGCTCTACGCCGTCCACTCCCACCGCTAAGCGGTCCGGTTTCCGCTCATTCTCGGCTTGCCGTCCACATATGCCGCTTTCTCAAGCCATTTTCAGCTGCCGTCCGGCGTATACCGATTTCTCAGGCCATTCTGGGCTCACCGTCCGGCGTGTACCGATTTCCGGACCGGTAATCTCATTTTCGCCGCCATAGTCTCATTTCCGCCGCCGTACTTTCCGTTCCCGTCGCTGTATGGCGATTGCGACGCGCGTACTCTCATTGCTTTTCGGCGTGCAGCGATTTCCGCGGCCGTAGCCTCATTTTCCTCGCCGTGATCTCATTTCGCTCGCCGTACTCTCCTTCCCAACGGCTTGAGGCGATGAGCGTCACAGACACCAGGATTACTCCATGTCTCGGCTGGCAGGTCGGCCTACCAGAGTGCGGGATATAGATATAATCGGCCCGCTTTCCTCCCCGTCCTTCGGCGTTGTGGTACTCCGTCATCTCTCGGAGGTGCTGATCATGCGTTCGACGACCCCCGGCGCGCTCCCGCGCTTCGCGGCTGCGGTTGCCCTGCTCGTCCTGCTACCCTCGATATCATCCGCTCAAAGTTCCATCGCCGGCGTCGTCAAGGACGACACCGGGGCAGTACTCCCCGGCGTGACCGTCGAAGCGGCCAGCCCCGCGTTGATCGAAAAGACACGATCGGTGGCGACCGACGGTCAGGGTCAGTTCAAGATCGTCGACCTGCGCCCGGGCGTGTATACGGTCACGTTTGTTCTGCAGGGTTTCAGCACATTCAAGCGCGACGGCATCACGCTGCAGGCGAGCACGGTCGCCACCGTCAACGGCGAGATGAAAGTGGGCGCTCTCGAAGAGACGATCACCGTCACGGGCGAGGCGCCGCTCGTCGACGTGCAGAGCTCGGTGCAGCAACAGATCGTCAACCGCGACCTCCTCGACAACCTGCCGAGCGGCCGGATGATGTGGAACATCGGCGCCACACTCCCGGGCATCGTCGCGAGCGGGCAGGATGTCGGCGGAGCCGCCGGCATCCAGCAGATCAGGATCACGGCGCACGGCTCGGACGCCTTTCAGACCGTGACGCAGGTCGACGGGATGGAATTGAACACGATGGGCGCCAACGGCAGCGCCGTGCCCTACTTCAACGACGGCATGGCGCAGGAGATGACGTTCCAGACGAGCGCGATGGGCGCCGAGACGTCGGCCGGCGGCGTGCGCGTGAACATCATCCCGAAGGAAGGCGGCAATGACTTCCGGGGCGACACGTTCTTTGGAACGATTCCAAACCGGCATTTCTCGAGCCGCAACCTCGACGACAGCATCATCCGGCGTGGCCTGACGACGCAGCCGGCCGTGCTGTCGACGCGCGAGTTCAACCAGTCGCTCGGCGGGCCGATCGCGAAGGACAGGCTCTGGTTCTTCACGACCTACCGGTATCTGATGAGTAACAACTCCGTGGCGGGCGCGTTTTACGCGGACGGACGCCAGGCCGTGGACGACAACACGCTCAAGCAGGGTCTCGGCCGCGTGACATGGCGGGCGAACGCGAATCACAAGCTGTCCTACTTCTACGAGCTGACCAAGAAGTTTCGCGGGCACGACGGCCTCGCGGCGGGTGTCGACGAGGTCGCGGCCAACCGGCGTCCCCCCGTGCACTACTCGAACCTTCAGGCGAAGTGGACGGGCACGCTGAGTCCACGGCTGCTGGTCGAAACCGGCTTCGCGCGGAACGTCACCAAGTTCAACGTCGTGTACCAGCAGGGGGTCAAGGAGCCGCCATTCACGCCTGCCTGGTACGCGAAGGCATCGCGCCAGGACACCCTTCTGAGCACCCGCCACGTGGCGGGCGCGGTCGAGCAGTACAACATTCCGATCCGGAATACGCTGACCTCGTCTATCGCGTACGTGACCGGCTCGCACGCGTTCAAGTGGGGATACCAGTGGGGGTTCGGATTCTACGACCAGATACGCGAAGCCAACGCCGACCTGATTCAGGTGTACCGCGCCGGCGTGCCGACGTCAGTCCTTGTCCAGAACACGCCGGTCTTGTCAAGGCCGGTCATGAAAGCCGACCTCGGCATCTACGGACAGGATTCGTGGACGCTGCGACGGATGACACTCAACTACGGCCTGCGGTGGGAATACTTCAACTCGTATATCCGGGCGCAGGATCAGCCCGCGGGCCGCTTCGTGCCCGCGCGGCACTTCGACGAGGTGCACGTCCCGTCGTTCAAGGACCTCTCGCCGCGCTTCGGGGCATCGTACGATCTGTTCGGCGACGGCAAGACGGCGATCAAGGGGAGCGTCAGTAAGTACGTCAGCAAGTTCGCCACCGACAACACCAACGCGTACAACCCGATGTTCCTCGCGAGCGACAGCCGCACGTGGAACGACCTCAATCGGGATGACATCGCGCAGGACAACGAGATCGGACCGAGCAACAACAACGCGTTCGGCATCCGGCAGTCGCGCAACCCGGATCCGAACATCAAACGGGAGTACAGCATCGAGTACACCGGCGTCTTGCAGCGCCAGTTGACGAGCGGCATTTCTGCGAGCATCGGTTACTACCGGCGCGGCTTCCATCGGCTGCAGCAGCAGGACAACCTCTTGCAGTCTCCCGGCGATTACACGCCCGTGACGATCGCGAACCCCCTCGGTGGCGAGCCGCTCACCGTGTACAACCTGGATCGCACGAAGCAGGGGCTGGTCAACATCCTCGACACCAACACCGTCAATGACGCCCGGACGCAGACCTACAATGGCGTCGAGTTGAGCGCCCAGGCACGGCTTGGCGAAGGGCGCCTGACCGGCGGGTGGACGCACGACCGCACCGTGATCAAGAACTGCAGCCTGGATGACCCGAACAACCCGATCCCGGCCGGTGCGCTCATCGACACCGCGGCGGGACGGTTCTGCGACGAGACCAAGCTAGGACTGCCGTTCATCGATCAATTCAAGCTGTCCGGCGTGTATCCGCTATGGTGGGGCATTCAGCTCAGCGGCTCGCTCACCAGCTATCCTGGCCGGCAGCTCTTCGTCAACTACACGGTGGATCGCACCATCATCCCAACGCTGACGCAGACCAGCGTGCTGGTGCCGCTGATCAAGCCGGGTTCGAAGTACGCCGACCAATGGAACCAGCTCGATCTGGGGTTTGCGAAGGTGGTCACGTTCAACTCGTTCCGCAATGTGCGACTGCAGGTGGACGTCTTCAACTCGCTGAACGCGAACACCGTGCTGAACCAGAACTTCAACTACGGGCCGGCGCTCGATCGGGTAACCGAGATTCTGCAGGGCCGCGTCGTGCGGCTGGGCGCTCAGTTTCACTTCTGAAGGAGAGCATTCATGCGCTTGACTTCAATCTGTGTAGCGGCATTCGTTCTGGCGCTTGCGGGATCTGTATTCGCCCAGGATGAGTGGACTGAGTTCACATCCCGGCAAGATGGCTTCAGGATCACGTTCCCGGGGACACCGAAGATCCAGGACACGACGTGGACCTCGCAGATGGGCTACGCGTTGCCGGCACGTGTCTTCAGCGTTGACCGTGGCCGTGAGCACTATTCAGTCACCGTCGCGGACTATCGTGGCATCGAGCAACAAGGCATCGCCCGATCCGTGGCCTGCGTGCCGGGCGCCGAGACGTGCTTCGGAGGACAGACGCGCATCGTCGGTTTGGGTTACTGGAAGAGCGACGTGCACGGCGCGATCACATATGCGACGTTCAAGCTCCTGCAACGGGACGCCAAGCTGACGGGCATGACGTGGAACTGGACTGAACAGGTTGAAGGCACGCTCCTGCAGTTCACGAACAACGCCGATCAGTCGCGCACGTCGGCATCGATCTACATGCACGACAACAGGCTCTACATCGTCGAGGGGACGGTGCCGAAGGGGTCTGTCGAGCCCGAGTTGTTCAAGATGTCGGTCGGATTCATCCGCCCGGACGGAACAGGCTCCAACACCTACTCCTCCGTCTACAGCACGTATGTGGGATTGGGCGAGTCCCCGCTTCCCGATCTCTGCGGCCTGCGTGGGTGCAACGCTGTCGGTCTGGGCGGTGGCGGCGTCGCCGCCCAGACGCCAAAGGTCCGGACCAGGCGCGAGGACTTTCCTGGCATCGCCAACTACTTTCCCATCGATGGGACCGCTTCCAATGGCAGTCAGTTTCAGTCGCGTGCCCTGGCGACTACGGAGCTCTCGAAACGGGGGTTCAAGGCTGTCATCGATGTCGCTGGCGGACCTGATGCTGAAGCCGAAGGCGCGGCGGTAAGGGCTATGGGCATGAAGTACTTCCTGCTGACGATAGATCTTGCCGGTTCGCCCGGGCAGTACGACCCAGCGAAAGTCGAGCCCGTCCTGAAGGCGATGACCGACCCCGCGAACCAACCGGTCTATTTGCACTCCGGCAACGGCCATCGAACGGCGATGCTCTGGATGATCAAGCGGGTCGTGGTTGACGGGTGGAGCGTTGAGCAGGCCGGCGCCGAAGCGACCATAATCGGCCTGGTCAACGATAACCCGGCGGTGCCGACCCAGTGGAAGTTCGCGCAGGACTACATCACCGCCCATTCCAAGAAGTAGCGAGGGGATATGACCGACCGTCCGAAGATCTGCATCGACCGTATTCTGCCGGCCGATCTCATGCGCCACCGGCCCACAACCCGCAGCGGCGGCCGCGACCGTGCCATCGCGCCCATCGGCAAGACCTGGATGAACGGATCCAAGCTGCAGGTCCGGTTCATAGGCGGCACGACCGCGCAGAAGACTACGGTGCGCGAGCAGGCCGGCTGGTGGACGCAGCACGCGAACCTGACGTTCGACTTCAATGACGCGCCAGGCGCCGAGATCCGGATCGCCTTCGACCCAGGCGACGGGGCCTGGAGCTATGTAGGCACCGACTGCCGGGGCATTCCGCTCAACGAAGCCACGATGAACCTCGGCTTCATGGACGGAGGGACGACCGCGCACGAATTTGGCCACGCGATTGGTCTCGCGCACGAGCACCAGAATCCGGCCGGCGGTATCGAGTGGAACGAGGAGGTGGTGATTCGCGAACTGGCCAAGTCGCCGAACTTCTGGGACGAAGCCACCGCGCGCCACAACGTCCTGCGCAAGTACACCGCCGATCAGATCAATGGGACTCGGTTCGATCCCGATTCGATCATGCTGTATTTCTTTCCCGCCGCGTGGACGCTCAACGGCATCGCCACCAAGGCCAACGAGTCGCTGTCGGCCCTCGATAAGGCGTTCATCGCCGGCGCCAAGATGTACCCGAAGACCGGTCAGACCGTGGACGCGCCTACTGAGCTCGTGGTCAACGCGGCGCGGCGCACGGCCGCGGCGATTGGCAAGTTCGGCGAAGAGGATCTGTTCGCGTTCAACGTCACGAAGGCTGGCCGGCACGTGATAGATACGAGGGGTCCGACCGACCTCGTGATGAAGCTCTTCGGTCCGGGTAGCCCCACTGCGCTTATTGCGGAAGACGACGACAGCGGCGTGGCCTTCAACGCGCGGATTGCGGCCAACCTCATCGCTGGCCGCTACTTCGCTCAGGTGCGGCACTACAACCGCGCCAGCGGCATGGGCAACTACTCCGTGAGCGTGTCGCGGGAGTGACCTAGCGCAGGATTCCGCGAAACCCTTAGCGCTTCTGTGCGCTAAGGGTCCTGTAGACGTTGGCGATGTTCACGTCATTGTCCTCGTCGTACTCGATCCACGCCTTGTACTCATCCATGATGGCGGCCGCCTGGAGCTGTGCGACCGTCCGGCCCGAGGCGATACCTGCGGATACCCTGGCGCCCAGATTCTCGAAATACTGCCGGTGAGCGACGATGTCGGCCTTTGTGCCGACGGGGCCGTGGCCCGGAGCGGCGATCGTGAAGTCGAGTGCTTCAACCGCCTTGATCGCGTCGACATAGTTGGAGACTGACGCGCCACCTGCCAGCGTGTTTGAACCTGGCACCATCTTGACCGCCATGAAATCGACCCCGAACACCACACGCTCCGCCGGAAAGAACAAGATCGTCAGGTCGGGTGCATGCTGGGTTGGCCCAGGATGAATCAGCTGAACGGTCTTCCCGCCCAGCGTGATCGTCCGAC
This sequence comes from uncultured Acidobacteriota bacterium, assembly GCA_963741135.1. Lineage (GTDB taxonomy): Bacteria > Acidobacteriota > Vicinamibacteria > Vicinamibacterales > UBA2999 > Gp6-AA40. The sequence goes on along the minus strand of CAVUHC010000008.1, from coordinate 1,582,532 downwards.
GGGCGGTGTACGTGGATTCGGGAGGGACTACGGCCTGGTATCGCCTGGGCGCGTCCGCGTTCTGGCCTGCCGACGCCTTCAGCGCGGCGTTGAAATTCTCGTGGGCAACGAGCTCCGCCGTGTCATTGAACACCGCTGCGCCGGAGGCATGATCCTGGTGGTGATGGCTGTAGAGCACGTATCTGACCGGCGAATTCGGGAAGCGCTCCGCTAACTGCGTCTTGATCCAGTTCGCTGCCTCGACGTTGATCGGATCCGCCAGGATGATCCCCGCGGGGGTCACGAGAAATACGGTGTAGTGGTCGTTGTTCTGGACGCGATAGAGATCGCCGGTGATTCGCGTGATGGTCCGCACGGGCTCTCCCTGCGGTTGTTGCGCGAAGGCTGAAGGAAGGCACGTGATCGTTAACAGCGCGACCAGTGAGAATGTTGAACGATGACCTGTCATGCACGTCCTCCGGGAAACTGTTCCGCGTCTGTGGCGAGGGGTCATTCTAGCAATGCGCTACTGCTTGCTCGCAAGGTCAGGCCGCACATAAATCGTGAGGTTCGGCCCCGGCCGCTGAATGCCGGTGAATCCTGTCAGCGGCAGATAGAACTCGTCCTGCCAGTCATACACGGCGCCTTTGGCTGACAGATCCTGGGCCTCGACAACGTAGAGCGGCGTGTAATGGGAGGCAAGCGCCGTGGCTCGAGCGGGCATCACGGCTCCGGAATCGAAGAGCGATCGCGGCACAACCATCATGTCCGGCTCCCCCACCTCCGCCGTATCGTCCGTGACCATCGTTGTCCTGTAGCGGGACGGCGTGGCGAAGACGGTGTAGCCGCTGCCGATGACGGCGCAGTACGCCACTCCCTCGCGTGGCTGCTTCCAGAGCCCGTCACGCCGAAATGCGAATCGCGGACGTGCAGAAACGCGAGCGCCAGAAACAACGACGCGATGAGCGCCGTCGTTTCGCCGAAGAGGCGGCGAGCCACCCTGAACAACACCCAGACAGAAGCCAATCCCGCGGTCGCGCTCAACAGGCGAGCGGTGAGGTAGACCGGTGACGCGTCGGTGATGATCGTCTGAGCAAAGTGATATTCCCCTCTGAACCAGCCCAGATACAAGCCCGTCTTGAAAAACGGCACCAGCGCGGCGGCCGTTTCGTACATGAACAGGGCTGGCCAATCAAAGAAGCGAGGATTGAAGTCGCGGCCGAACATCCGCGTCGCGATGCTGACGACCGCCTCTTCGTCAGGACGACACAGTTGGCCCGGCAGGCAAAACGCTATTGCCGAGTAGCGGACGACGGCAGCCCCGACGAGGATCGCGGCAAGCGGCGCGTGCTTCCGCACGCGGCCATCTTACGACGGGCCGGTTAAAACCGGCCCACGCACGCGTCACCTTCCGGTCCCGCGTTCTGGTTGTATCGAATCAGCTGTGACGTTCTGTGTAGTACGGCGAACCCGCAGTGATCAGCGGCGAGTTCTCCTGGAGCGCGTCACCGACAATCTTCTGCTTCGAAGCCGACTTCAACCCAGACGAATCCTGTGATCTCGCCTGTTGTGAGTCACTTGCAGCCTCGTCAGACACGGCATCGCAGTTGCCTCCATGCAGATGTCGTTATGCATTTCGTCATGCCCAGGCTCGACACACCTGAGAGAAGGAAGTAGGAAATGACTGGTCGTAAAAGGGCGAGCATTGCGGTACTCGCGTTGAGTTTTTTCTCCGCGCAGGCGGCGCACGCCAGCCCGATCACCTTCACCGCCAGCAGCGGTACGCGCGCGGCGTCCGCCACATTTGCAGACTCCGGCGGAGATCTCATCGTTACACTTACAAACACTTCGAGCGCGGACTCGCTGGTCCCGATCGACGTCTTGACCGGCGTGTTTTTCAGTAGCAGCAACGCGAATCTCCTCACGTCGCTGTCTGCCCTTCTTGGACCCGGAAGTATGGTGTTCGACGACCCCGATGGCCAGCCCGCTGGTGGTGTGGTGGGCGGCGAATGGGCGTACTTGGCAGGGCTCGCGGGAGCGCCAGGCGGTGCGACGAGAGGGATCAGCAGTTCGGGACTTGGGCTCTTTAGTGGCGCGACATTCCCAGGCGCTGAATTAGGCGGCCCCGACAACGGCGCCCTCGATGGACTGCAGTACGGGATCGTCACGGCGGGCGACCTCGCGGGAACCGGCAACACCGGCCTGCTCAAAGGCGAGGGGTTGATCAAGAACTCCGTGATCTTCGTCCTGGGGAATTGGGGCGGAGCAGATGCCTCGAAGGCGTTCTCAAACGTGTCGTTTCAGTACGGCACGGCCCTCGACGAGCCAAACATTCCAGGGAACGGAGGCGGAGGGGTTACCGCGCAGGCTGTGCCAGAGCCAGCGAGCCTGGTGCTCCTTGGATCAGGTCTCGCCGCCGTCGCGGTGCGCCGCCGCCGCGTAAAGCGGAGCTGAGGGCAAAGGTAGAGGCGGACCTTCAGAGATCGTAGAGGCGGACTTTCCTGTCCGCCGAAGCGCGAAGAGCGAAGGCGGAAGGTCCGCCTGGTACTGCAACACCGAATAGACGTCCTCGCCCACGAGCTTTGACTTCCCGTTCAGGAACGTCAGCTCGATGAGAAACGCGAGGCCGTGCAGCTCTCCCCCAAGCTTCTTCACCAGCTGCGTGGCGGCTCCCGCCGTCCCTCCCGTCGCCAGCACATCGTCCACGATGAGCACGCGCTGACCTTTCTGGATCGCGTCGGCGTGAATCTCGAGCGCATCCTTGCCGTATTCGAGGTCGTAGGTCACCTTGAGGACCTTTGCCGGGAGCTTGCCCGGCTTGCGGACAGGGATGAGGCCGGCGCCGATACGCTCGGCGACCGCCGCGCCAAGAATGAAGCCGCGGCTCTCGATCCCGACGACCAGATCGATCCCCTTGTTGACGTACGGCGTCGCGAGCGAGTCGATGGTGGCCTTGAAGCCCTGCGGATCGCGCAGCAGCGTGGTGATGTCGTAGAAGAGGACGCCCGGCTTCGGGAAGTCGGGGATGTTGCGAATCTGCTGCTTCAAGTCCATTGTGATCATAGGTACATGTCCAGTAACTGGCCTTAACCACGAAGGTTCATTTAATCCTAAAACCCTTCAGCGCCCCGGCCGCTTCGTCGTCCTGCACGTACACACTGTCGACACGCGCGCCCGGCGGGCCGGACCGGATCGCGCGTTCGACGCGCGTGACCGCGTCCTCATCGCCCTCGACGAACACCTCGACGCGTCCGTCCGGCAGGTTCTGCACCCACCCGGCCACCCCTTCGCGCGCAGCGGCGTTCTGCGTGAAGTAGCGGAAGCCGACGTTCTGGACGCGTCCGCTGATCACGAACCGCCGTGCAACTCGCATGTCGGGAAGGAAGGATTATAGTGTCGACGCCCTCAGGGCGTGAAGCGAGGAGACTTCGATGGCAAAGAAAACCCGTACACCGCGCACCACTCAAGCAAAAGCCGCAACCGGACGAAAAGGGATGTCAGTCCACCTCGGGCTCAACTCCGTCAGCGCCGCCCATTACGGCGGCTGGAGCGGAGAGCTGATGGCCTGCGAGTTCGACGCAAACGATATGGCCGCGCTGGCGAAATCGCGCGGAATCAAACCGACCGTGCTGCTCACAAAGAACGCCACGCGCGCAAAATCGCTTGCCGCGATCCGGCTGGCGGCCAAGCAGCTCAAGTCGGGCGACTTGTTCTTCCTCACCTACTCGGGTCACGGCGGGCAGATCCCCGACGTCACGGGCGAAGAAGAGGACAAGAAGGACGAGACGTGGTGCCTCTACGACGGGCAGTTGATTGATGACGAACTGTATTTGGAATTGAGCGGCTTCGCGTCTGGAGTGCGGGTGCTCCTGCTCTCCGACAGTTGTCATAGCGGCACCGTGGCGCGTATGGCTCTGGCGGGGCCGATGGTGGATGCGCCCGAGGCTGGCCGTTCCAAGATGATGCCGCCGTCGGTCGCGATGCGAACCTATCGCAATCACCAGGCGTTTTACGATCACCTGCAGGAAGGGGTGGCCAGTGCGGCGGGCAAGACCGGCCTTCCGGATCCTGACAGCGCGCTTGCGAACGTCGCCGTCAGCGACCGGCGGGCGGGCGTCGTGAAAAACTTCAGGCCCTCTGTGATCCTGATCTCAGGCTGCCAGGACAACCAGACCTCGATGGACGGCGACCACAACGGCGCGTTCACCGAGCAGTTGCTCCAGGTGTGGAATCACGACGCGTACAAAGGTAACTACGCGAAATTCCACGCGGCGATCAAAGCCCGCATGCCCGCCACGCAGTCGCCAAACTTTTTCACGCTCGGGTCCGCGGCGGCGTTTGTGACTCAGCAGCCATTTAGCGTCTGAGGAAATCCCAAACCCCAATTCCCAAAACCCAAATCCCAAGTGCCAACGCCTTGGGAGTTGGGAATTGGGAGTTGGGAATTGGCCGCATCCGGATCCGGATCTCCCGTCGGCCACAGTGCAGTAGTATCCCTAACCACGATGAACACGAACGACGCGAAGGTCACGAAATAGTTCAGGTTTTCGAGGTGTCTATGACGAAAGGTCTCCTCACGCTCGCGTGTTGTCTCCTTGTGTCCGCCGTTGCCGTGGCCCAGCAGCGCCAGGGCGCGCCTCCACAGAATCAGCCGGCGCCCGACCCGACACGCGAGCTCACCACACCTGACATTCCAGGTGTTGTCGCCGGCGGCACGAAGGTGCAGTTCATTCGGGCCGGCTTCAACGGCACCGAAGGCGTCATCGCAATGCCGGATGGCAGCGTGCTGTTCACCGAGCAGGACGCGAACAAGATCATCAAGGTCGATCCCGCCGGAAACCTGTCCACCTATCTCGAAGACACGAACCGCACCGTCGGCCTTGCCTACGATTCAAAGGGACGCCTGATTGCCGCGCAGTCGAGGGAACCGAGGATCGGCGTCCTGTCTCCGACGCGCACGGTGCTCGCCGACTCGTTCGAAGGGCAGCCGCTCGTCCGTCCCAACGATCTCGTCATCGACAAGAAGGGCGGCATCTATTTCAGCGATCCGATTCCAAACGCGCAGGCGCAGTTCCGCGATCCGCCCGCCGGACGGAAGCCGCTGCTCTTCTACATCACGCCAGCGGGCAAGGTGACCAAGCTGACCGAGTACGTCACGGCACCGAACGGCGTGCAGCTCAGTCCCGACGAGAAGATCCTCTACGCCACCAACGGCACTCACATCGTCGCGTTCGACATTCAGCCGGATGGCAGCGTGACCAATCCCCGGAAATTCGCGGATACCGGCGGCGACGGCATGGCCATCGATAACGCCGGACGCCTCTACACCGCCGTCGGCGACGGCATCCGCGTCGTCAGCCCGCAAGGTCAGATCCTGGGGACCATTCCGACCCCGGTCGGGATGCAAAGCGTTGGGTTCGCGGGGCGCGACAAGAAGACGATGTTTGCCGTCGGCCGGGGCGCGGTGTACCGAATCCAGATGCTTGCGGAGGGGCTGCAAAGCCGGGCTAAATAGAAATGTCGCAGGCGCGGCGGTTTGGCCCGTGCCGCCGCCCTCCTTGATCATTCAGGAAACGCTGGCGGTCGGGTGATTGACGCAGGTGGAACTGGATGGGTGCCGGAGGTCAGCGCCATCGTGAATCGGAGCCGATTCTCGTCACGCGGGGCCGCCCCTCTCGCCGAGCGCACGCCGCAGGAGATCCTCCACGCCGATGAGTACCGCGGTCCGCTCGAGATAGTCCCGATCCAGGCGATCCCCCTGCACGTGCACAATACCTAGAATGTCTCGCCACTGACGATCGGACGCCTCCCCGCCCCGGCGAAACCAGCGGAGCTTCTGTAGCAGAATGTCCTCCGGCGGGTGGACGTAGAGGAATCGATCCGGATCGCTCGACACCTGCACCCGCTGGCGACGCGCCAGCTGGATCTCGTCCAGCGGTGTTGAACCCATGACAAAGACGTCGATCTTGATCGACGTCCGGTGATGAATCAGGTTCGCAGTGGAGCGCTCGCGTACCGCCCGGCGGAGGGCGTCCTCGCTCACGTAGAACTCGGCCCCTAACACGGCGACGAGCGGGCCGATGTCGGCCTCCTCGATGGCCGCGACCATATCCACATCCAGCGTCGAACGTGGCTCGCCGCTCATCGAGCTGGCGAGCGACCCGCCGACGGTGTAACGGAGTCCCAGCGTCTCGAGCGCGTCAGCAACGAGCAGCGCCACCGCAATCGGATCCGGGATCGCGGTCACTGCGCATCCAGTTGTTCGATCTCTGCGTATACCTGCCGGGCAAGGTCGCGACCGAGCTTCACGATCGCCAGCCGCAGGAACTGTTCGCGGGGCGACGCACCGGGATGACGCAGCCGGATGCCGGCCAGCGCCATCGTGTCCACGGCGGCGTTCAGCTCGGCCACAACTCGGAGTTTCTCAGCCGGGGACATGGCGCGCCAGCGCTCGATCTGATGCTGTTCGCTCTCCGCATCCGTGTCCGCGTTGACGAACCCAGCCGAGTGCGGGTGGGACGACATGTGTGGATTATATGCAGTGGCGAATGTCAGCCTCTTTCTCAGTTGGCCGTTGACGGTCAAGGCGGGTGCGCCGGACGAACCAATCGGCAGACGCGAGACACGCGGTGATATCGGGTCAGCCGGGCGCGTGGCGAACCAGATCCCGCCGCCAACGACCGTGGAGGTCACAAGCGCGGCGGCCACGGGCGTGACGACGCGCCGCCACAGTGGCCTGCGTGATAACGGCGCTACTGATGCCGTCGCGATTGGCGCCGCGAGGCTTGCCTGCTCTTTGAGCACGAACAACGCGGCCGAGATGTCAGCGACCCGTTCGCGGCGATCCTTCTCGAAGCACCGGCGAAGCAGAGCGCGAAGCGCGGGCTGCGTCTCCGCGGGCAACGCCGTCCAGTCCGGCCCGCGCTTCAGGACATTGGCCAGCGTATCGCTCACATCGTCGCCCGCGAACGGCCCCTGGCCCGTGAGCATCTCGTAGAGCACGCACCCGAATGCCCAGATATCACTCCGCTTATCCGCGGGCTTTCCTTTCGCCTGCTCGGGGGACATGTACGCCGCGGTGCCCAGGAGCATGCCAATGCCGGTCATCATCGCGAGCGACGTAATCGTCGGCGACATCGACAATCCGTTCGGGGCGTTCGGACCGTTCGACACGTTCGGGTCGTTCAGCTTCGCCAAGCCGAAGTCGAGCACCTTCACCACGCCATCGGGCGTGATCTTGATGTTCGCCGGCTTGAGATCCCGGTGGATGATCCCCTGCTCGTGCGCCGCCTCGAGGGCCTCGCAGATCTGGTACGAGCCGATGGATCGTCCTATCACCACGTGGGCCTCATCTTGGCTTCGGCGAGGTCTCGCCGTAGTTCGCGGTATTCACCGTCTAAACCCGTCTAAACCGCGAACGGAGGCGGAGCCGCCTGCCCCGATCGCGGCGAGGATTTCGTACGGGCCGAGACGGGCGCCGCTGGACAGGGCCATTGCGAGCTGATTCTAGTGGAGCGGGACCGGGCCGTAACGGAAAAGCGGCATGGTGGCAGTAAGCGTGAAGTACATCCGACGTACTTCGCACTTACTTTCCACTTCGAACTTCGAACTTCCTACTTAATTCGTACCCGTGCCCTGTCCGATCGCCCTCATCATTTCCTGCACCGTGACCTTCCGGTCGTCGGGCGGCATGTGGATCGAGATGATCCTGTCGATCGTCAGATTCAGGCGGTTGACGTTCTCGACCAGATTCAGCGTGTAAGGACCAACCGGGCTCGGGGTTGGCGCATTGGCCGGCACGTTCGCGTTGTAGCCGTCCCCTTCCATCAGGATCCGCTCCTTCGGCAGGTAGGCAAAGATGATCCCGTCGTGATGCGCGGTCCCCTGCTGCTTGTGCAGCTCGATGACGTGATTGCCGTCGGTCAGCACCTTCTTGTCGGTCATCGTCTCGAACTTCGGTGCCTTCTTCGCTGCTGACAGCGTGTCCGGATTGAGGGTGTGCGGCGTCGTGAACACCTTCTCGAGGAACGGCCGATTCACTTCGTGCGTGATCACCGTCGCTCCCTCGGCGACGAACGGCCGGAGACCGCTCGAGTGATCAAAGTGGGTGTGGGTATTCACGATGTAGCGGATCGGCTTGTTCGGGATCAGCCGCTTCGTCTCCGCGATCACCGCCACGCCGCGCTCTTCGCTCATGGGCGCTTCAATCACGACGATGTAGTCCTTGAAGTCGACCGCCAGGCTGGCATACGCCGCCTTGAGCAGGTACACACCGTCCGCGAGCTTCTCTGACGGCAGACCGGGCGCCGGCCCGCCACCGGCGGCGGCCGCGGGCAGCCTGATATCCGCCGGGGCGTTGGGCCTCACGTCGGTGATCGTGAGCTCGAGCGTCGGATTGCCTCCCTGCCGCTGTTCGATCGCCGTCGGAAACTGGACGCCGCCGAAGTCCTTGTAGAGGGAATAGTTCCACTCGACCGGCATGTCGCCCAACATCGGGTTGTCGACCTGCGTCTCCACCCGCTCCACCAGGTTCTGGTCGTTGATGTAGCCGTTCACCATCGCCTTGTTCTGGCCTCTGAACGACACCACGTTGTAGGTCTTGCCGCCCGTCGTCTGGGACTTGACCGTGGCGTTATTGGCCTTCGCCGCCCTGAGAAACCCGTGCGGCGTCATCCAGATTTCCAACTGCTGATCCCACGACGTGTTGGGACCCACCACGATGACCTGGTTCTGAGGCACTTCGCCGCGAAGCGGCTGGTTGCCGCCGCCGCGCAGCGGAATCTCGCCCTGCATGCGGATCCGCTCCACGCGCGACGCGGGAGCGTCGAAATTGATCGTGCGCGTGTACGTCTTGTTGATGAACCTGGGCCAGGGGAGGTTCGGATTCGCGTTCTGCCCCAGCGCGAAGTCATAGCCGCTTCCCGAAAACTGGATCGTCTTGAGCGTGTCGCCGCCCATCGCCTTCGACGCCGCGCTGATGACGCTGCCGCCATCCTGGGCCGAAACGCCCAGGGACGTCACAAGCGCGAGCGTGATGGCCATCACAATTCGCTTGAACATACTGCCTCCGTGAAAGACGTGAGTTAGTCGAAGGAATGGCACTCGTAGTCCAGCACCTGGATGTTCTTGTCGATGCGTCGATAGATCGGCATGCTCATTTTCCACGGCCTGGAAAACACATTCGGGTCTTCGACAGTCACCTCATAGTTGAGATGGTCGCGATCGATGAATGAATAGCGCTCAACCAGGTGCAGCTCATTGCTGTGGTAATTGCCGACGCTGTCAAACCACGTCTCTTCATTGAAATGGAGGACGTCGACGACAAGGGTATCCCCGTCCCACTTTGCGCGCGAGTCTCCGATCCAGAACTCGAGAGGGCCCTTCAGGTGCTCGCTGTTCAGATAGACGTGGCGCACCGCGTGGTCGTATTCAAACGTCATGGCGAGGTAATTCGGCGTCTGGAAGATCTGGAACGGGAACGGCATGTAGACGATGCGGGGAACGCCGGGGCTGAAACACCTGGCGACGGAATCGGCGGTCGCCCGATTCTTGTAGTTCTCGTTTTTCTTCGCGAGCGCCGAGGGAAGATACGGGATCTCGCGACCCTCTACGACGCTTTGTCCTCCTGGGATTCCCTTTTCCGCAGGATGGTCCTGCAGGTTCCACGACGCCGAGTTCACGACCTGCCAGACTCCCGAGAAGTCGGGTTTGCCATCCGGCATCCGAGGCAGCGCTCCGGCCTGCGCTGAGGCCGCGGCGGGAGACTGACCGGACGCAGGAATCGTTGCGAGGCACAACGTCACCAACGAAGCCGCAGCGACCGAGCCCGTGAAACGTCTCCTCACACGTCCCTCCCTTTTAGAGATTGCGACCGTATTCGACGTGTTTGGGGATGTCAAGCCTCCCAGCGCCCACACTTGACGCTTCAGGACCGCTGACCTATTCTGCACGCAGTCTTCCCGTCGACGCCTGTTCCGAGCCTTCTTACCCTACGCAGGAGCCCCCCATGTCGAGGCAGGTACTTGCAATCGCGATCATTGCCGCCGTGACGGGACTCACTGGCACCCTTGCGATTTCGTTGAACGCTCAGCAGGCTCCGCGTCCGCGGCCGCGTGCTGCCGCCGTCGAACCGCTGCCGCCGCCCGGCGGGGAGCTCAAGACCGTGCTCTACAACTGGGCGAACCACATGGGCATGCTCCGCGGCGTCCAGGAGAATGACGCCATCGGCACGCTCGACTACGTGGGGACCGGCACCATCAACGTGGGCGGGCAGCCGTGCCGGCTGACCAAGTACCACGCCGAGATCAACTACCAGATGTCGGGGATGCGGGAGGATTTCGCCTGCACACTGCCCAACGGCCAGAAGCGTGAGGAGATTCGCGTCATCGGCGGGCAGTACGCATGGAACGAGATCGGAGGGGCCGGCGCGGGGCTTGTTCCCGGCAAGGGCACCGCGACTCCGACGCCGGAAGCCTACACCGAGCGTGCGGTCCGACTCTGGAGTGGCCCGCAGGGAGCGGTCAAGGCGGCCAGGCTGAACGGTGGCGCCGAAACGAAGGTCTCGGTCGAAGGCGAAAAAACGGTGCTCACGTATCCGATTCCTGGCGTGACCGGAGCGACGGCCAAGGCCACGCTCACGTCCGGGCCGGTGAAAGGCGTCTGCACGAGGAACTGCGCGGAACGCATCGAGGTGCGGCAGGGCGACACCGTCACTGAATTCACCTACTCGAACTACAAGGACTACAACGATCCCGAGGAACAGCTCGACGCCTTTTTCGCGGGCCATATCGTCGAGAAGCGCGGTCCGCTCACGGTTCTCGATCTCACCGTCACGAGGACGAACACTCCCAATCTCTACGTCGTCGTGCCCGTGCCGCCGGCCGTGAAAGCCGCCGGACCTGCAGTGCCCACGAAGTGACCCGGGAGCACCGGTGCGCCAACGCGAGATTCGTACTGATCAGAGAGGGGAAAAAGTGATGACCTGTCGATTTGTTCGATTCAGCACGATCACGGGGTTTGCCCTGGCGGCCGTCGTGGCTCTTGGACTTTCCGCGTTTGCCGAAGCCCAGTACGGAGCGCCTGCGAGCGCAGCGCCGCAGAACCAGGCGGCACCGGTCCCGACACCGCGGACGCCGGACGGTAAGCCGGATCTCAGTGGCTTCTGGGGCGGCGGAGGCGGTGGCGGCGAGGATGGCGGAGCCAAAACCGACGAGAAGGGCAATCTCATCGTGCTCAACAGGTCGCGTGGCTGCCACCCGGGAATGAAGATCTGCACCGCCCCGGTGAACCAGTCAAATGACAGCACGTTCATCGACCGGTTTGACGCGAACCGACCGATCTACAAGCCTGAATACTGGGCGAAGGTGCGGGATCTCGATTTCAACTCGAACACCGTCGCGCCGTATTTCGTGTGTCAGCCGGCCGGCGTCCCCCGGATGGGACCGCCCGCGAAGATCGTGCAGACGGCAAACGAAGTGATCTTCCTCTACGCGCAGCAGGGCGCCTCGCCGACCGACTTCAGGGTGATCCCGACTGACGGCCGTCCGCACGACCCCATCAGGGCGCAGGACCTTCTCTTCTACGGCGACGCCGTCGGCAAGTGGGATGGTGACACGCTGGTCGTCGACGCCGTGGGATTCAACGATCTCACCTGGCTCGCGCAGGGTGGCTACTTCCACAGCGACCAGATGCGCGTTGTGGAAACGTTCCGCCGCGAGGGGAACACGCTCCGCTACCAGGCGACGGTCTACGATCCCGAGGTGCTCGTTGAGCCGTGGGTCATGAACCCGCGGATGCTCCGGCTGAACACCGGCAAGAACGCGGTGATCGCCGAACAGAATCCCTGCGAGGAACACTCGCAGCAGAACCTGGTCGGGCATATCCGACATTGATCTGGCGGGCCTAACATGGCCCGCCCCACTTTCTCGGCGGGCCTGACAAGGTCCGCCCTGCCTAGTCTCGAGCGGCGCGGACCCTTCGGGTCCGCGATTGGCGCGCAGCGCCACGGCCGCCCGTTTTCACTCTCGTCCTCAGAGGTCGTTCGGGTTGTCGGGATTCTCGTGGTACAGGACCACGACGCGGCCGTCGGGGAACTTGAAGTCGATCACGCGACCCGAGTTGGCTCCATTGCGCGCCGGCGCGGCGGTGACCTTGTAGGTGTCGCCGAGCTTGAACGCGCGCGCCAGGCCGGCCTGCCGGATCGGACCTGCGCCCGCGGCCGACACTTCCCACTTGATGATCGTGCCGTCCGGCTTCTTCACGTCGAAGAACCAGCGGGTGTGCGGATTGATGAGCGCGAAGCGCGTCAACGTTCCGGTGAATTCGACGCGCTTCGTCGTGTCGAATTCTGCTTGCAGCGCGTGATGCGCAAGCGCGGGTATGGCGCCGAGGACTAGTGCAATGGCGAGACCGAAGGTTCGAAGTCGCATGATCAAGAGCCTCCTATGTCCACAGAGTGCGATGCGCCAGGGCAGCGTGCCGCACGGTAGAAGACGCCGCTTACCGCTCGGCCTTATTATCCGGATCGCCTGAACCGAGGAAGAAATTCCTCCCGTCAGTGAACTTGACGGTCTTGCCGTTGGCGGTCGGCGAGCCATTCTTGGCGCGATATCCATCGATGATCAGTTCGCTGCCAATCGGAAAATCGGTCGCGCGAAGCCCGCGTCTGATGAGCGCATTCGGACCGCCTGCTTCGATCGCCCAGTTGACGACCTTACCGTCCGCATCCTTCACATCGACGTAGAGCCATCCGTGCGGGTTCGTCCACGCCATCTTCGTCAGAGTACCTCGCAGCGTGACCGGCTTGTTTTCGTCAAACTCCGCTGCGAACGAATGGTGTGCCGCCAGCGGCACTGAGGCCCACAGCAACGCGATACCCACAACTGCCGCTGATAGCGTTCTCATCGACATCCTCCATGCACTCACGTCAAATTCCTTCCGGATACCGCACCTTCACGCACAACAGCCTTCAACGTTCGAGCGACAACGGCACTGCCTTGTTCCCTTCATGGCAGGCAAACTCCAACAGCTCGAAGTCTTTGTCTTTCTGGCGCCTGAGAGGCATCGCCAGCTTCCACGGCCGCGTGAACACTGTCGGATCCGTGATGGTCGCTTCGTAGATCAGCGTGTCTGCATCGACCGGGATGAAACGCTGCACCTGGTGCACGTTCTCCGTGTAGAAATCACCGTTCTGGTCCAGCCAGTTGCGGCCGGCGGCGACCTTCCGCGCAATCAGATTCGTCGTTTCGACGACAAGCGTGTTGCCTTCCCAGCGGCCGCGCGAGTCTCCCATCCACAGTTTCAGGTCCGGGCCCACATGCGGGCGGCCATCGATCGGCACGATCTCGAACGCATGATTCTGCTCCTGCAGAATGACGACGTGAGTGGGGGTCTGAACAATCTGCAAGGGGAATGGCGGATAGATCTGTGGGACCGCTCCGCGCAGGAAGCACTGGGTGTTGGGGTTCAGGTACTCCAGCGATGGCGGATCGGCGCGGTGTGCGCGGAGGTCGTCGCGCTTGGCAGCCGCCCACGGCTGATACGGAATTTTACCGTCCGCCGGATCGACGATCGCCGTCGTTTCCGCGCGCATGTCGTAGGTCTCGGGATGGGTTTCGAGATCGAAGTTCTGCCGTCCGTGCGCCCAGTAACCCTGTAAGTCCGGATGCCCGGAGGCGGTGCGGGGTGGAGAGTACGTCTTCGCCTTCTCCATGGCGCAACGATAGAACGGCACCGGCTCTCCCGGGCACCCTCCCGCCGGCGCGACTCTCGGAGCGGGCTGGCCCTGATTACCCTGCGCGGCTGCGGGTGCCGTCGGCAAGAGCAACGCGAGGGCACCAAGCACGCCCGCCATGCGAACAACCCGGTGGATCACGTGAGAGCACCTCGTGTTGAATCAGAACGCAATGCGGACGCCCAATTGTAATGCCCGCGCACCGCACGCGACCTGGCCCACGCGCACCGGCTGCGGTTCCGGGGGACAACATGTACCATCCGCGCGGACTGTAGGGCCGGGTCCACGCCTTGTCAAGGCAGCTGTAACCGAGGTGGAGTTACAGAAATCCTTCTCGTGAAAACGGCGCAGACAAGCGGGCACAGCCTCGCTAAATAGTCGGCTGGGCTGCCCTTAGCCTGTGCTAGCATCGCGCCCGAATAAGGCAAGGAGTCGGAGATCTACCCACGGCGCTCGCGCGGGCTGTGGACCCCCGGGAGCTTCGGGAATAGCAAGAGCCCCACATCAAGCGGAGACCTCAACCTAGCAGGAGAAGCCTATGACCCCCCGGCGTTTCTTGGTGTGTGTCGCGGCGGCGGCGCTGTTGGTTCTTCCGGTCAAGGCGTTTGCGCAGGCCGCGCAGAGCGGCTTGTCTGGCGTGGTGAAAGACTCATCGGGCGGTGTGCTTCCGGGCGTCACGATCGAAGCCGCCAGTCCTGCACTTATTGAAAAGGTGCGTTCGGTCACGAGCGATTCCAGTGGCCTCTACCGCATCGTCGACCTCCGTCCCGGCACCTATACCATCACGTTCTCGTTACCCGGCTTCAACAGCGTGCGCGTCGAAAACTTCGAACTGCGCGCCGACTTCAACGCCACCGTCAATGCCGACATGCGAGTCGGCGAGCTGAACGAGACCGTCACCGTTACCGGCGAAGCGCCGCTCGTCGACGTGCAGAGCACCACGAAAAGCGCCGTCTATAACAAGGAAGTCATCGAGGCCTTGCCGAACAACCGGCAGATCCAGAGCCTGGCGCAGACCATTCCGGGTGTCGTCGGCGGGCAGAACATCGACGGCCCCGCGTCGCGGAGCCTGTCCGTGCATGGCAGCCGCATTGCCGAAACCAACAGCGCGATCGACGGCATGTCGGATCGGCGCGGTTCAGCGGGCGGCCAGGCGGTGACCTTCTACATGAACGAAGGAAGCGTCCAGGAAGTCAGCGTCAGGACAGACGGTGGCGACGCCGAATCGCAGTACTCCGGCGTCTGGATGAACGCTATCCCGAAGGAAGGCGGCAACGCCTACAACTGGTCGATCGTCGGCCTCTTCGCCAACAAGGACCTGTCGGCGAGCAACCTGTCTCAGGCGTACATCGACCAGGGACTGACGGCGGTCAACAGCCTGAAGCGCACGTGGGACTTCAATCCGAACGGCGGCGGTCCGCTGATTAAGGACAAGTTGTGGTTTTACGGCGCCTACCGCAACAACCAGATCGAGCGGTACGTCGCAGATGCGTTCTACTCGAAGGATCCGTTGTCGTGGCAGTTCGTCCCTGACAAGACGCGACAGGCGGCCGACACGCAGGTCCATCGCAACTACGCGCTGCGCCTGACGTGGCAGGCCTCGGCGCGCAACAAGATCAATTTCAGCTACGAGAAGGATCGGCGCATTACGCCGCTCCGGCGCGTGGCAGCCACCGTGTCGCCCGAAGCGACGACGTACACGCCGTTCTTTCCGAACGCGATCTGGACGGTCGTCTGGCGCGTCCCGGTCAACAGCAAGCTGCTGCTCGACACCGGCTTCATGTCGTACGAGCAGGACTGGGACGAGCGGCGGCAGATCAACCCGAAGGTCGATTTCGGCACAATCTCGGTCACGGAGGACTCGACGGGACAGATCTACCGCGCGTCGACGATCTACGGCCACAATTTCGACAATCCGCTGACGTTCAGGTCGTCGGCCGCCTATGTGACCGGCACGCACAGCTACAAAGCCGGTTTCACCGTACGCCATCGCGGCAACGGTCCTACGTGGAACAACACGTCGGTCAACGGCGACATGAACTACAACTTCCTCAATGGCTCGCCGCGCCGCGTGACGCTTTTTGCAACGCCCATCGAGCAGCAGAACGACATCAACGCGGATCTCGGCATCTTCGCGCAGGATTCGTGGGCGATGAGCCGGATGACGATCAACTACGGGCTCCGCTTCGATTATCTGAAGGCGAGCGTGCCGGCGCAGCATCTGGCGGCAGGCAGGTTCGTCCCCGAGCGGAACTTCGCGCCGGTGAAGAACGCGCCGAACTGGAAGGACATCAACCCGCGCATCGGCGTCTCGTATGACCTCTTCGGCGACGGCAAGACCGCGCTGAAGACGAGCGTCGGGCGCTATATCAGCGGCGGCAGCCTCGCGTCGAACGTCAACCCGGTAAACACCTCGGTCAACAGCGCGACGCGGACATGGAACGACCTCAATACGGATTACATCCCGCAGTGCGACTGGTCCAATCCGGCGGCCAATGTGGCGCCCTTCGAGTGCGGCCCGCTGTCGAACCTGAATTTCGGCAAGGTCAACCCCACCGCGACGCAGTTCGATAAGGAGGTCCTCGAAGGCTGGGGCGTGCGGCCTTACAACTGGAGCGTCAGCGCCGGTGTCCAGCGTCAGATCGGAAGCGGCGCGTCGGTGGACGTCGCGTACTACCGTCGTTGGTACGGCAACTTCACCGTTGTGGATAACCAGCTCGTTACGCCGGCGGACTACGATCAGTACTGCGTAACGGCGCCGAGCAACGATGCGCGCCTCCCCATCGCGGGCCAGCAGGTCTGCGGCTTCTACGACATCAAACCGGCCAAGAACGGCCAGTCGCAGAACCTGGTTCGCCTCGCGAAGCACTATGGCGATCAGAAGGAGGTCTACAACGGCATCGACGCGTCGGTGAACTGGCGCGTGAAGGGGCTGACGCTCTTCGCCGGCCTCACCACCGGCCGCACCTCCACAAGCCAGTGCTTCGTCGTTGACATACCCGCGCTGTACCTGACGATAGTCAGCCCGGCGGTGCCGACAGCGACGACCCCGCAAACGTCGATGGCCAACTGCGAGGTCGTGCCGCCGTTCCTCACCCAGTACAAGGGCTACGGCGTGTATCAGATGCCGTGGGGCGTGAGCGTCAGCGGCACGTATCAAGCGGTCCCGCAGCCGGCGAGCGCCGGCGCGTTCACGTCTGTCACCGCGGACTACGTGGCGACCAACGCCGAGATTCGACCGACGCTCGGACGCGACCTTGCGGCCGGTCCCACCGCCACGACGACGGTCGACCTGCTCAAGCCGTTCGCGCTGCGCGGTGGACACACCAAGCAGTTCGACCTGCGCGTCGGCAAGCTGCTCGCCGCGTCCGGCAAGCGGCGCGTGCGCCTGTCGATGGATATCTACAACCTGTTCAACTCGAACGACTGGCAGACGGTCAATACAAGGTTGAGCTCGAGCGCGGCGTTAAACCGCTGGCAGCGTCCAACGCTGATTTTGCAGGCCCGTTACTTCCAGCTCGGGACGCAGATCGATTTCTAACCACGGTAGACCACGAAGGTCACGAAGGACACGAAGGAAATTCATTCTTCGAGCACTTCGGATCTTCGTGGTTCGAATTTAGAGACGTAGAGGCGGGTCTTTAGAGCCGCCGGCCCTGGAGAATCTGAATGCGAATTCTGGCGTTTATTACAACCCTCTTCATCGCATCGTCCGCGTCTGCGCAGGCGCTGCAGTGCAACGTCGCCGGCTTCACGCCCTCTTCCGGGATTGCGGCAAGCCTGGCAACCGACACGCTGACCCTCACGTGGGACGGCGATCAGGGCCAGGAGGTGCGCATGCGGCTCGGAGTCGTCTCCGGGACGCCGACGATCCGCGACGTCGCCGTCCGCGCGAAGGGCGGCGCATGGAAGATCGCCGGCGCCAACATGACGCCTGACTACCGTGTCGTCGCGGGCTTCCGCCGCGTCACCGAGCAGCAGCTCCAGCCGCTGAGGCAGCTCAAGGTCGAAATCACGCCGGCGCTTGTCGAGAGCATCAAGTGGGACGCGTTCTGGGACGCACCGCTCAATACCGAGAAGCTCGAAGACACGCGCATGAACGCGATCCCTCCGCCTGACGGCGTCGCCGGTCAGCCGGGGCTGCCGCGCAAGCCCGAAGAGATTTCGCGCGCGACCGCGAGCTACGACGTGAAGGCGTGCGAGGTCACCTCGAAGGGCGCCAGGGTCGTCGTCTCATTCCCCGGCGTGAACCTGGGCGTCTTCGCCGGCCGGCTGGAATACACGATCTACAAGGGATCGAATCTGATCGTGCAGACCGTGGTGGCGAAGACCGAGCTGCCGTCGGTTGCCTACAAGTACGAAGCGGGGCTAAAGGGGCTCGCGATCCAGCCTGCGTCGCGCATGGTCTGGCGCGACATGGCGAACAACTGGCAGGAGTACCGCTTTGGCGGGGCGCCAAACAGCGGGCCGGTCACGCTGAAGGCGAGTAATCGTCTCGTCATCGCCGAGAGTCCCGAGGGATCCATCGCGGCATTCCCACCTCCCCACAACTTCTTCTGGTCGCGCGAGACGGCGTTCAACCTCGGATACGTGTGGTACCGCAAAGACGGCGCATCGAGCTTCTCCTTTGGCGTGCGCGAGCCGGATCACGAAGCAAATCCTGCCGAGACTGGACGCGGCGAAGAGGACACGACGCAGAACTTTGCGCTTCGCAGCGCGCGGCCAGGCACCATGCAGCGCATGCCGGTCTACCTCTACGTCAGCGCCGGCGCAGGTGAAATGGCGGCGCGCGGTGCGCTCGCGTTCACGCGCGACGATCGCTTCAAGCAGGTGCCCGGCTACCAGGTGATGGCCACGCACTTCCACAGCGCGCTGGTGGGACGGCTTCGTGCGATGGGCGGCGATCTCGATGTGCGCCTCCCCGACCTCGACGTCGTGAAGGCGGCGGGCATCAACATCTTCGCGCCGATTGACGGCGGCGGCCTCGGGTTCGGCCAGCCGGGGGGAGACCGTCTTGCGAACATGGCGGACTACTACGAGGTGGCGCGCCGGCACTCGGACAAGAACTTCCTCATCATGCCGAACGAGGAAGGCGGCGCGGCCGGACTTGGCGGGCACAACGACCTGCTCATCTCGCATCCCCTGTTCTGGGTCCAGTCGCGCCCGGCCGGCAAGCCGCTCGTGGAGCAGCACCCCAAGTACGGCAAGGTCTACAACATCGGCAGCCAGGCCGACATGATGGAGATGGTGCGCCAGGAGAACCTGCTCGTCTACATGCCGCATCCTCGATCCAAGGGCTCGACCGGCTACCCCGACGCCATCAAAGACAAGCCCTGGTTCCTCGATGAGCGGTACCGCGGCATAGGCGTGCGATGGGGCATGGGGCTCGACGGATCCGAAGCGCGGCTCTGCGAGTACCGCTGCCAGACACTCTGGGACGAGATGAACAACTGGGTGGCCGACCTGCCGACGCCGCTCAAGTACATCCAGGCAATCACCGAGACATACCAGCAGGGGCCTGGTGACGATGTGTATGCGAACAGCCCGGTGAACTACGTCAAGCTGGACGCGCTTCCTGCACCAGGAGACTGGAGTCCGATCATCGACGCAATGAAGCGCGGTGACTACTTCTGGTCGTCGGGGGAAGTGCTCGTCCCCTCTTATTCAGTTCAGGGCACCGGCGCGAAGCGCACCATCGTCGCGGAGGTGGAATGGACCTTCCCGCTCGAGTTCGTCGAGGTTGTGTGGGGCGACGGCACGAAGACCGATCGCCAGGTCATCCAGACGACCGACGCCGGCGCGTTCGGCAAGAAGCGCTTCGAGATCCCGTTCGACGCGACGGGCAAGAAATGGGTGCGGTTTGCTGCGTGGGACGCGGCCGGCAACGGCGCGATGGTGCAGCCGATCAAGCTGACTACCGCAACGACGACAACGACGAGGTAGGCATTTTGTACTAAGAGAAACCACGAAGAACACGAAAGTCGCGAAGAACACGAACCCAGATAATGTTTTTCGTGACCTTCGATTTTTTCGTGACCTTCGTGGTTAAGGACTATCGCTCAGGAGGAAACGTGATGCGCAAGGCACTCGCTCTGGTCGGGCTCGTGACGCTGGCGTTGACCACCGCGCCGAAGCCCTCGGTGGCTCATCACGCGCTCGCCGCCGAGTTCGACTTCGCGAAGCGCGGCGAGTTCGTGGGCACCCTCACGAAGTTCGCGATCATCAATCCTCACGTCCGCTGGTACTTCGACGTGAAGAAGCCGGACGGCACGATGATTAAGTGGGAACTGACCGCCGGCAGCCCGGCCACGCTGCGCGACAACGGGATGCTGCGGCTCTTCACGACCGGCACGACCTACAAGGCCACGTATATGCCAGCCAGGAACGGTGACAACGTCGGGCGCGTCGTCGATTTCATCTTCCCCGACGGCCGCGTGATCACGTTGTTCCACCAGGATCCGAATAATCCCAATGATCTGTAACTGGATCTAGAGGGGATCGGGGATCCAGTAGGGGTTAGGGGTTAGGGGCGACCTTCCCTTGTCCGCCGAAGCTTGAAAGCGAAGGCGGATGGTCTGCCTGACAGGGAGACGACGATGAAACAGACTCTGTGTCGGTTTACCTTCGCGGCGGGAATCGCGCTCGCGATGATCGTGGGGACGACAATCCTGGCGGCTCCGCAGGGAGCGCAGGACAATCCCGCCTCCGTGCCCACCCCGAAGCTGCCCGACGGCCATCCGGATCTCACCGGCTTCTGGGGTGGCGGCGGCGGTGGCGACGGTGAAGGCGGCGGCGACACCAAGGTTGACGAGAAGGGCAACCTGCGCCAGCTCGTGGCTGCGCGCGGCTGCCATCCCGGCATGGCGATCTGTGCCGCGGCCGTGAACCAGTCGAACGACAGCACGTTCGTCGGCCGGATGGACCCAAACAGGCCGATGTACAAGCCCGAGTTCTGGGAGCGCGTGCAGTACCTCGACGCGCACACCAACACGGAAGACCCGCTCTTCACCTGCCAGCCGTACGGCGTGCCGCGCATGGGTCCACCGACGAAGATCGTCCACAAGGGTGACGAGGTGGTGTTCCTGTACGCGCAAGGCGGGGCCGCAACGGCGCCGCAGGACTTCCGCGTCATCCCGACGAACAATCCCAAGCGCGATCCGCGCCGCGAGCAGGACCTCACGTACTACGGCTATTCGATCGGCAAATGGGAGGGGGACACGCTCGTCGTCGAATCCGTCGCGTTCAACGACATCACGTGGATGAAAAGCAGCGGGTACTTCCACAGCAACAACATGAAGGTGATCGAAAAGTTCACGCGAGTTGGCAACACGATGAAGTACGACGTGACCGTGATCGACCCCGACGTGCTGCTCGAGCCGTGGAACATGACGCCGCGGACGCTGAGGATAAACCCCAAGGCGGATGCGTTCATCCCCGAAGGGCTGCCGTGCCAGGAACTGGATCAGAAGTATCTCGTCGGCCAGACACACCATTAACTTAGGTGTGCGGCGCGGACCCTTAGGGTCCGCGATGTAGGGCGGGCTTTCTAGCCCGTCGGAACATTTCGGGGGCACTCCGATGGGTAAAAATACATTGACAGCGCTCGCCGCGATCGCGCTGCTTGCCGGCGGTGCCGTGTCGCTGCCCGTGCACGCGCAGGTACGGGGAGCATCCAGGGCGCCGGCGAAACCGACGCGGGATCCGAAGGCGCAGGCCCTCTACGACTGGGCCAACCATCTCGGCATGCTGCGCGGCGTCCGCGAAGTCGACGCGATCGCCACGCTGGAGCTCCAGGGCGCCGGCGGAACCATCACCGTAGCCGGCCAGCCCTGCAGGCTGACCGAGTACCGCGTGAGCGTCAACTACCAGGATGGCGGGATGCGCGCGATGTACACCTGCACGCGGCCAGACAGCACCGTCTACAAGACAAGCGAGGTCGTGAGCGGAAAATACGCGTGGGATGAGGATGGTCCCATCGGCGCCGGGCTCGTCCCAGGCCGCGGTAAGGCGCTTCCGATGGCGAACCTCCTCGACGAGCGGCTGATCCGACTCTGGGCGAGCCCGCAGGGCGCGGTCAAGGCGGCCGTCGCCGGCGGCGCGCAGACGACTCTCGCCGTCGAGGCCGGCAAGAAGATCGTGACCTATCCGATCCCAGGCGTCGCGGGCGCTATCGCGAAGGCGACGCTGACGTCCGGGTCCCCCACCGGTCTCTGCACGAGCGACTGCGCCGAGCGGATCGAGGTGCGGCAGGGCACGAACGTGACTGAGTTCCTCTACACGAACTACGCGGACTACAACCCCGCCGACAACAAGCTCGACGCGTTCTACGCCGGCCACATGATCGAGAAGAAGAACGGCACCACCGTGCGGGATCTCACCGTGAAGGAAACGCAGACCGCGAATCTCTACGTGGTGATCCCGGTGCCGGAGAGCGTGAAGAACGCAGGCACCCGCCAGTCCGCCGCAAACTGATTCAGGCACGAACTCTCGGCGTTCTCCCTCTATTCAACGATCACCACGATCTATAAAGACGTCAGCGAACTGTGCTCATAAGGAGCAGAAATGCCACGAGGGCGCCTCCAGCCAACCACGACAGCTCGGTGCGCCGTGTGACAACCAGCGATCCCAGGCAGAGAAAGAGGCCCGCCGCGACGAGAAAACGCCAATAGAGCTCTTCGGTGCTCTCCTCTTCCTGGGCGCCGGGGATGCGGCGGCGAATGCTGCTGATGATCTTGAACGCCACGGAGGAATCGGGTTCGCGGCCGATCTCGAAATACTGGCCACCGCCGATGCGAGCGATCTCGGCAAGCGAGGCGCGGTCGAGCACCGCGCGGATCGGGGGCCGTGGCAGAGGGTCCGGGATGATGCCGCCGGCCGTTGTGCCAACACCGACGACATAGACAGGAATGTCCCGCGCATGCGCCTTGGCGAGCGCCGTCGCCACCTTCCCGCTCCAGGCCTGGCCATCGGAGATCACCACGAAGGCTTTCGGGTTCTTCGTCGCGCCGAACAGCTTCTCGTCCATCTCCACGAGTTGCATCCCCCATGACACGCCCTGTTCGATGTTCGTGTCCCAGGTCGCCTCATCTTCGATAGGAAACGGCGAATGGTCCCCGAGGTGATCGATGAAGAAGAACAGCGCATTGGGATCTTTGGTGAGGCGGATCTGCGGGGCGGCGTGCGAGGCAAACAGCGCCAGCGCGACCCGATCGCCCTTCCAGCTCAGCGCCTCGCCGAACGCGCGCAGGAACTGGACGGATCGCCGCCAGCGGTCGGGCGCCACATCTCTGACATACATCGACGCGGAGCCATCCTGCAGAAGAACGACGTCGGCGCTGGCCCTCTGCACCACGGAGATGCGCGCGACGGGCCTGGCGAGGGCGAGGATGCACAAGGTGGTCGCGATGCCCAAAGCCAGCCAAAACGCGAGATCGCCGAGCAGCACGTGCCGTTCGCGGACCGAAAGCACACGTTCGCGCCGGTACCGTCCGGCGTCGGCACGTCGGCGTCGCACTTGCCAGATCCACAGCACGAGCAAACCGGCTGGCGCAACGAGCAGCCACAGGTAGGGTGGCTCGGCAAAGCTGAGCGTGCTGAGGTCGATCCAGCGCAGCATCGCGCTTATCCCTTGCGGACCCTTGGCGCGGCTTCTTTGCCGGCATCGCCGTCTTCCCGCTCCTTCTTCTCGAGAGGAACGTACGTCTTGAACTCGTCGTCGGTTTTGCCCTTCTCTGTTTGCCCTTCGGCGCCGAGTGGACGGTCGGAGCCGGGAGGTGGAAGGTCGCGCCGCCGGCGTCCCATCTCGTTTCGCAACCGTACGAGGTACTCGTAGTTGTAAGCCGCGTCTTCGAGGTACAAAGCGTCTTCCTGTCTCGCGGCATTCGTCATAACCGTGAGGTAGGCATTGATACCCGCGTCAAGCAACTGGAGCGTGGCTGCTCGATCCTTCGGCCGCGCCTGTCCGCTCCGAAACACGGCGTTGGCGACGATGAGCTGCTGCGGTATGTTGTCGGGCGCCACGTCGGCAACGGGATCGGCCCGCCCGGTGGGGACCAGGGCACCATACTCGCGCTGCCAGTACCGGATCGCGGCCTTGCGGGCACGAACGTCGTTCAAGGGCCCGGCACCAACTCCAGGCAGATGGCTGGCGTACCCGTAGTAGCGCTCAACAGTGTCGAGGGCGGCGACTGATCTCTCGTAGTCCACGGTGACGAGCGTCTCCTGCGCACTGGCCATCTCACGCTCGACTCTGCCCGTTGCAAGGCCGACGCTCCCCAGCAGCGCCAGGACGGCTGCTCCCACGACGTAACCGGCAATTCCCTTCATCGCGACCTCCAACACATCAGCGCACGCTGCACCGTACGACGCCCAGAAGCGGTTTCATCACTACGGAAACACCCTGAAGTACCGGAATCCGAGTTTGAGCAGCCCGGCAGAGAGCCAGAGCGCAACCGCGATAAGCGCATAACCCGAAAATCGCGGCCGGTACGCCGTGTATTCGCGAACGTCGATGCGCCCCGCGGACAACCTGTCGATATCCTCCACCGCGCGCAAGATCGTGCCCTCGTCTGCCGCCGGGTAGAAGCGTCCGCCCGTTCGCTCGATAGCCGGCTTCCACAGCGTGTCCTCCTTGACGTCACCGAACTTGCGATTGTAGGCGGTCCGGATCATGTAGACAGGAATCTTGGACTTACGCGCCGTGGTCACGAGCTGATCGATCGCCTTGCCTTTGAGATATAGCTGACTGTCGATGCCATCGCTGAAGAGCACCATGAGATTGCCGGAGGCATTGAGGAAGTCGAACGTCTCGAACAGCTTCGTCCCCTCCTCGATGCCCTGGAGAATCGTCGTGCCTCCATCGTCAAATCGCGCCCAATTGACCGGATCGGCGATGAGTCGAATGCTCAGGAGGACATTCTCGTAGTCGGTGGTGAACGGCGTTACGACGTACGCGGCGCTGCCGAACTGAATGAGGGCGATGAGGTCGCGATAGGGACCGTTCATGCGCAGTTTCATGAAACGTTCGGCCGAGGCGACCGCCGTGAAAAACGCGCGGTCCGTCGTCGGTTTCAGTTGCTTGGTCTGGAACGGCAGGATCATGCTGTTCGAGGCATCCACGACGAGGGCAATCCGTCGGCCCGGATACGACATCTGTTCGCGGGTGTACGCTGTGTGCGGATCGGCCAGCGCGACCGCGAAGAACGGGACCCCGAGCAGAAACAGGAGAAAGGCGGCGTGGCGGGCGGCCGAGAGCGGAGTCCGCCGCATGACCGAGAGGATTGCGGGCACCCCGACGGCCGCGCGTCTCGCATGCTGGAAACCGGCCCCGCGGGCAAGCAGCATCAGCAGCGAACTCGCCAGCAGGACGATCAGGACGAGAAGCGCCGATCCGGTTTCCGAAAAACTCAGATCGTTCCAGCGCAGGCCCAGCCATTCGCCGAACGTCCGGCGAACGACAATCAGAAGATCGTTCAGCGGCCCCATGCGCCTATCCCGAGAACGCCGGGGATCTGCGCCAGCCGCTGGGCGGCGCGCGCCGGCCACAGCCGCGCGCGGCGCAGGCGCCGCAACGCGTGGCTGCCGGTGTCGAGCGTCCGATCGAGCTCCCCAGTATCAAGGCTTCCATTACGTCCGTAGCGGGCGGCATTGAGTACGAGCAGCGACTCACGGATCCGATCGAGTCCTTCCTGCGTGGCGGCGGTCTGTCGATGTCCATGACCCGCAGTGCGAAGACGGTCGATCGCGTCGGCGGTCGTGGGTGCGAATACGAGGGCGCGTCTCCGCCGCACAATCCCCTGGCGCAGCGCGATCTGACCCTCTCGCGTCGGGGTCTCGACGTCGACCATCGTGTGGGTGACGGGCTGCGACAGCGCGATCG
This sequence comes from uncultured Acidobacteriota bacterium, assembly GCA_963741135.1. Lineage (GTDB taxonomy): Bacteria > Acidobacteriota > Vicinamibacteria > Vicinamibacterales > UBA2999 > Gp6-AA40. Next base: position 1,556,943 of record CAVUHC010000008.1, on the reverse strand, counting down.
CGCCGGCGATCCGGAACGGCGCGAGGGCGCGAGCCACGAGACCCGGATTCCAACCTCCGCGCGCGGCGTCCGCCTTCACGAGTTCGAGCTCACGCAGACAGCCCTGTAGCACGGTCCTGACCGGCAGGGATTCCGCCACCGCGGGCCCACGCTTTCGAGCTCGTTCCACGACGCGTACGGCTGCGACAACCAGCAGCACGACCGCGAAACCGAAACAGATTGCTGCCGTCACCAATCCGACGGTGGATCGAAAGCGGTGGGCCTCGATGTCGCCGAACGTCTCCCGCGACGCGTCCCTGATGTCTGCCGCCTGTGCCGGCAACAGGGACATGACCCTGATCGGCATTGACGGCAGGACATATGCGCGTTCGACGCCCTCCACGCTCTCCGTACCCACGGTCTGGATGCGATACTTGATATTGGTCGCAGGGATGTTGACGTCCTGCCCGAAGAACTCGTCGCCCAGCAGCCGCACGGTGTACACGTACTGGAAGTAGCGCCAGGGCAGCGCCAGAATGTCCTCGTGACGGGTACCGGCCAGGACGTCGAACGGCGTCAGTTGGATCGAGGTCGGCTCGATCTCGCTCACGTTGGGCGTGACCGTAAAGGTGCTGGTTTCCGCAGTGCGGCAGGTGAGCGTGAGAGTGAATCGCTCGCCGATGTGCACCGCGCTCTTGTCGGTCCTCCACCAGCAGGTAATCGGGTTCGCCTCGATCCCTCCGGGATCCGGGCCGTTTGAAGGCGCCTGGGCCGCGTCAGCCGTTCCGAGCCACGCCCCCCACACGGCCAGCATTGCCGGCACACCGACGCGCCACGATCTCCAACTCATGAATGTCTCGATCCCCCTGGCTGCGGGCTACTTTATATCTTGCGCAATCGCCGTTCGGCGACGAATTCGACGAGCACGGTCTCCATTTCCCAGCGGTCCAGTCCGACCCGAACGATGTCGAGATCGGAGTCTCTGGCAAGGCGTTGAATTTCTTCCTGCCACTCCTCGACTCTGTCAGCGAGCTTCCCCAGCTCCCGGCGGGAGAGAATCCGCGTCCGGCCCGTTTCCACGTCGAAGATTTCAATCCACCCGGCTGACACGTCCGGCAGCCGGTAGGCGAACCTGACGTCCACCATGATGAGGAAGACGTCATGCACCGCATTCAGGAGAGACAGTTCCCCGAACACGCGCGGGACGTCGGCGAACAGAAAATCCGATATCACCGGGACGAGCGACGTCTTCCGAAGATGGCCCGCGATGGTCGCGGTAAAGTCGCTCAGGTGGGCCGGGACGTCGCGTTCCTTTCGACGCTCGTACAGATCGAGACAGTGAAGAACGTGCGGCTTGCCGATGCGCGGCCTCGCGGCCGCGACCTGCTGGAACCCCTCATCGAAGGTGACCAGCCCGAACAGGTCCTGAAAAAACACGGCCGACAGGCCGATCGCCGCCACCGAGCGCGCGATGGCCGCGGCGATCGACGTGCCGTGTGTACCGCACCGCGTCGACAAAGAGGCATCCGCCACGGCGATGATCGTCGCGTTGCTGGGCTGCTCGAACTCCCGCGTGATCATCGGGCTGAAGTTGGTCAGCGACGATTGCGCCCAATCGATCGAGGAGCGTTCGATCACCCGGCTCCCAGTCGCGCACGCCGACGAAGTTGAAGCCGGGACCTTTGAACACACTGGCGTGATCGCCGAGTGTAAATTCCTTCATCCGTTTCAGAATGAAAAGCTCGATCTCGGCAATCTCGGAAAGGTTGACCAGCGGTTCAGGCGCCGGGTTTTCCGTCACGGAACCGGCACCCGATCAACAACGTCGTTGATGACCATCTCAACGGTCACGCCGTGACTGGCGGCGTGCGGACCAAGCCAGACGCGGTGTCCGAGCACATACTTCGCGAGATCCTGGACGTCCTCGGGATACACCTCGTCCCGCCGCCGCCGCAGCAGCGCCCATACCTTTACTAGCCGCCCCCAGCAGATGGTCGCGCGCGGTGAGGCCCCGAGGTCGACGCACTTCTCCACCAGTTCGGATGGCGAATGGTGATGCCACTCGGTCTCGGCGTGGTACGGCCGCGTGGCGACGACCAGCCGTCGAATGTATTTCTCCAGTGCCTCGTGCAAGAACACTTCGCGAGTGATGACCGCGCGCAGCTCGATGATCCGCTCTTTTGACATCAGCGGTTTCAGATGGACTTTCTTGAAGTCGAAGCTGACCAGCTTTTGCTCCTCTTCGGGCGACAGGTACGGAATGTTCACGATGATCGCGAACCGGTCGACCGCCGCCTCCGACAGTGGAAACGTTCCCTGCCCCAGTTCCACCGGGTTCATCGTGGCGATAGCGAAGCTGAACGCTGGCAATTCGTAGGTGACCTTGCCGACGGTGACCGTGCGGTCCTGGAGCCCTTCGAGGAACGCACTTTGCGACTTCAACGGGATGCGGTTGATCTCGTCGAGCAGAATGACCTCCGCGGACGCCAGCGGCCCGAACTCGGTGATGAACGCGCCGGTCGCCGGATTGATCATCTGAAAGCCGACCACTTCGGTGGGCTGCAAGTCGGCGCGGCCCTGAATGCGGGCGAATTTCGCGTTGCTGATGGCGGCGAGAATCACGCCGAAGAAGGTCTTGCCCACGCCCGGAACACCGCGCAACAGCAGGTTGCCCGAATTAACCTGCCGTTTTTGATCCTTGTCGTACGTCGTCGGGATTTCCGACAGCAAGACGACGTTGGCGAGCGCTTTCTCGGTTTCGTAACCGATCAAGGCTTTGCTCGCCTCGCCGACGATGGCGTCGTGCAGGTCGATCGATTCCTGGAGTTCCGGATGCAAGAGCGGAGCATTATATGTTGCCCGCCCGTCGGGCACGTGGGACGAGATCCCGCTGCCGGACGTCGGATTCCCGCTGGCGGTGGATATGGGCGCTGAACACGCGCTCGCAGCAGGGGACCAGCGTCACCGGGTCGATCTCCGAATCCAGCGACGGTTCGCGCTCCGCGGCCGCGCGGGAATCGACGGCATGCTCGAAGTCTTCAACCTGTTCGACCGCGCCAACTACGGAACCTGAATCGCCGACGAGGCCAGCAGCGAATAGACGCGAAGATCACGAATTCCTTTTTTAGGTTTCGTGGCCTTCGAGTGTTCGTATCTTCGTCGTTGCTTTCCTACCCCCACGAAGCTGTCAAAAGCCCGCACGCGTGAAGCCGCAAGGAGCGGTCATCGCTTGCCCGCCTGAATTTAGATCGCAAATCCCTCAGCGAATACTGCGGCGAGATCGATTTCGAAGCCGGCAATGACAGACGACGCGCAGCGCCCTTCCGAGACCAGGATCGGCTGGTCGTACCCTATCTCGGTCAACCGCGACAATTCGACGGTCTTCGCGAGTGGGTCGAGAATCCAATATTCAGGCACGCCGTAGCGCACCATCAACTGCCGCTTGCGTCCGCGATCGTTGCGCGCCGTGGACGGCGACAGAACCTCAAACGCGGCATCAGGAGGAAAGCGGACGACCTGTCTCGGATCGAGGCGCCGTACGCTTTCCGGAGCGAAGTAGATCACATCAGGCTGAACGACGTTGTACTCGGACAGGACGATGTCGAGAGGTGCGACAAAGACGGCGCCGCCGTGTCGACGAACGTGCTCGACCAGGGCCACGTGCAGTCGACCAATGACGATCTGATGTATCAGCAGCGGCGCAGGAACCACCCACAGCTCTCCGTCGTACAGCTCGTACCGGTTTCCGTCATCCGGCATGCGCTGCAGATCGGCGTAGCTGATCGGCGGCTTCACCACTTCCACGCGGCGCATCTTAGCATCGTCGCGATGCTCATCATGTGCCGTTGAATCTTCTTCAGAAACTGGAGCGCCGTGGAGCTGACCCGCGCAGGATTTGCCGCGTCCAATCGCTCCGAGTATTGACGAAGTGACTATTTGTTCTCGTGTCCTTCGTCTTCTTCGAGATCTCCGTGGTTAGACGCGATCTCATCAGCCAGAGCGCTCGCGCATCATTTGGGCAGGCACGAATTCACACCAAATCCTAATCTCCTCGTCCGTTCTGGCCGACTAACTGTAAGGGGGGCGCTCGTCCGCGCTCGATCTCCGACCGTGCCCGGGGCTGAGGGGCAGGATTTTCCGTCCCAGACTCAACCTATCCAAGCCGAAGGCTGTCATTTCTCTATGGATCAACACCATTCGGGCACTCGCGGGGACAGCGAGGGACTGTGGGACTGGAATCTGGCCTCCGACCGGATTCATTTCTCCCCTCGATGGGTCTCCCTCGTCGGCTGTGAAGACCATGAGGTCGGCAACACGCCGGAGGAATGGCTCCTGAGAGTGCATCCCGAGGATCTCGACCAGGTGTTGAGCGAAATCGAGGCCGCCCGGGCGCAGGGGCCGCCCGAGTTCGACTTCCGTCACCGCTTGCGTCACAAGGACGGCGCGTACCGTTGGATGTCGTGCCGCGGTGAGGCTGTGCGGGAGGGCGGACAGGCGGTCCGTTTGATGGGCTCTCACGCGGACGTCACCGCGGACACGGTCACCGATCGGCAGACCGGACTTCCCAACCGCCTGTTGCTCCTCGATCGCTTGACGCGCTCCATCGAGCGAGCGAACAAGTACCAAGGTTTTCACTTTGCCCTGCTGCTCCTCGACCTCGGCCGATCGGCAACGCCTGCGGGGCCATCGGTACAGGCCACCACGGATCCACTCCTGACTGCCGCGGCCCGGCGTCTGGAAACCTGCCTGCGCATCGGGGAGACGATGCCCAGCTTGCGCCACAACGATCTCGTCGCGCGAGTGCAGGGTGACCAGTTCGCCATTCTGCTCGATGGCCTGAAGGATGTCGGCCATGCCAAGGTCGTGGCCGATCGCATTCTCGGGGAGGTCCTTGCCCCCTTCACCGTGAGCGGCCGTGAGGTCTTTCTGTCGGCGAGCATTGGCGTTGCCGTCAGCGCGACCGGCTATACGAAGGCCGATGACGTGTTGCGCGATGCGGAAACTGCGCTCCATCGGGCTCGAGTGCTGGGTGGGTCCCACTGCGAAATCTTTGACACCGCCATTCTGAAATCGGAGCGAGCCGAGCTACAGTTGGAAGGCGACTTGAAGCAGGCGCTCGATCGGCGCGAGTTCCACCTCTTGTACCAGCCGATTGTGTCGCTCGCGTCGAATCAGATCATTGGACTCGAAGCACTGGTGCGATGGCAGCACCCGGTCCTCGGCATGATTCCGCCCCTCGACTTCATTCCCATCGCGGAGAGGACCGGATTCATCGTCCCGCTGGGCAACTGGATCCTGCGCGAGGCCTGCCTCCGGCTCAAAGCCTGGCACGACAGTGCGGCGCTCTCGGCGGACCTGTGGGTGTCCGTCAATCTGTCCAGCGTGCAGTTGAGGGACCCCGCGCTCGTCGAACAGATCGCCGAAACCTTGCGCGACTCCTCCCTCGAGGCGCGCAGCCTGGTGCTAGAGCTGACAGAAGGCATCGCGATGGAAAATCCCACCGCGGTCAAGACCCTGCTGATGCAACTCCGGGCCATCGGCGTCCGAATCAGCATCGACGATTTCGGTACCGGATATTCCTCGCTCGCCTATCTGCGCCAGTTCCCGTTGGACGCACTGAAGATCGACCGGTCATTTACTCGCGGCATGGAAACCCACAAGGACACCGCGGAGATCATCGGCACCCTGACCACCATGGCGAAGCAATTGGGGCTGCACGTGGTTGCCGAAGGAATCGAGAACGAAGAACAGGTGGCGTTGCTCCGCTCGCTGAACTGCGAGTCTGCGCAGGGGTATCTGTTCGCCAAACCGCTTGACGTCAAGAGGGCGGCGGACTTGTTGAAGACCGGTCTTCCGGCACGGCTGGGAAGTGCGGGTAACAAGAAGCCTGCGTCGTCTCTCCGATCGGCGGGGCGCAAGCTGGAGTCACTCGATTTCACGAGGCTGTCCGCGACAGGCAGGTGGCTCGCCGTTGCGGCAGCGGCCATCGTGCTGCTGACGTCTGCAGGCCTCTTTGCGCGGTTCGCCAACGGACCTCAGTCCGATGTCCAATCCCCCTCCCCGCTTCCTCTCGAGAACGCGAATGAGGGATCGCTTATTGGAACACTCGCGGCCGCGGGGATGCCGGTCCGGACATCCGACGTGTTTCTCGAAAGCGACGCTCCTGCCGCGCTCACCGCGGCGCCGACCCTCACTGCGGCGCGGACCCTCACCGCGGCGCGGACCCTCACCGCGGCGCGGACCTTCAAGGTCCGCGAAGAAGACCTCGCGGACAATTCTGCGGTCCAGCATCCTGCGGTGGTGACGTCGAGCGGTATCGCAGTCCCGTTGTCCGCCGCGCCGAGCGCTTCAGTCCCCGAGATCCTTCGACCCGCAGTGCAGGACCTGACGTCCCTCAGTGTTGTGCATGTACATGTCGTCGGGAGCTGCCAGGGACGCCTGGTCGTGTCTCGCGACGGGGTGGCATTCGTGCCCGACGAAACGAAGGACGGCTTCGCTCTCAGATACAACGAGTTCCTGCATACGCTGGCGGACGGCATGCTGACCATCAAGTCCACCACCAGAACCTATCGCTTCAGGGCAGCCGCGGGCGCCGGCAAGGAAGACGACGGTGCTCAGCTTCACGACGTCGTAGAGAGCATCGCGCGCTTTCGCTAGGAGTGGGCACGAAGCGGAAGGCGGCGAAGAAACGCTGAGAAAGCATGCAGAAGGCGAAGGCTAATCGCGCGCCAACTCGTACATCGCCTCGAAGGAGGTCTTGGAGATCGCGTACGGATCTTTGCCCTCTTGATCGTTGGAGACGAGATAGTCACCCGCTTTGTAACTGGTGAGCCCTTCCTTGGTCCGCACACTCCCCGCCTGTTGAGCAACTTCGGCCCAGATCGGTGTCGTCTTGCGGTACAGGCCGGGACTCAGGCTCTTGTAGGTGCGCTCGAATGACTCGCGATCGACGGTATACGTATCGCCGTCGTTGCTCACGATCCAATCACCCGATTTGCACGTTTGCGGCCCGCCCCACTTTTCGTAGGTAAAACCCTTGGTCTGAAGCGCGAGCTGCACGGCGACAACGAATGATGTCGCGCGCTTGACGTACCGCTGGCGTTGACCCGTGGCGCGCGAAGCCGACATGTCAACTGAGGTTTCCATAGACTCAAGTTTACCGTAGCCACGTGAACCGATCGTTCGTCGGCGTACAATCTGCCAGCTCGTCAACCCCGACGACACTGCGCTGGAACGTGAATATGGCAGACCCAACCGGCATCAGACCCGTGTGCTACATGGTGATGCCCTTCCGGAAGAAGAAAGTCGAGGAGCCGAGACCGGCTGGCGCGCCAGCCGAGATCGATTTTGACGCGCTGTGGGAACGGGCGTATTGGCCGGCGATCGACGCGCTCGGCTTTTTACCCATGCGCGCCGATTTCGACCCGAGCTCGGCGATCGTCAAGGCCATGCTCGAACGAATTGCATTCGCCGACCTCGTACTTGCGGATATCACGCTGGGCAACGGGAACGTCTACTACGAAGTGGGGGTTCGCCACGTCGCCAGAGACACGAACTGTGTGCTGGTCGGGCCAGACTGGTGCAAGCCGCTCTTCGATATCAGCCAGTTCGCATCGATCCGCTTCCCGTTGGCGAGCGGCGACATTCCCGAGAGTGAGGCGGTGGTGATTCGCGATTGTCTCATCGCGAAGGTCCCGGCGCTCAAGGACAGCAGAAGCCCGTACTACGAGCTCATCGCCGACTCCAAGACGGATTCGGCGCGGCGCGGTACCTTTCGTGACTTTGCCGAGCGGCTGAGCGTGTTTCAAGCTGCCATCAAAGCCGTGCGGCTCGAAAGCGAACCTGTGGCTAGAAAGGGCCGCCTGACCACACTGCTGTCGAGTCTGGTCGCAAGCGCCCTTGGGATTCCAGAGGTGGCCCTCGATCTCGTCGGGCTCATTCGTGACGAGATGGGCTGGAGCGAGGTGCGCAACTTCATCGACACTCTTCCACCCGGCACCAAGAAGCTGCCGTTCGTGCGCGAACAGTACCTGTTGGCCGTCGCCGAATCCGGTGACCCCCTGTCAGCCATCGCTCAGCTGGAGAAACTCATCGAGGAACTTGGTGATACACCTGAGCGGCGAGGCCTGATCGGCGGGCGCTACAAGAGACTCTGGCGAACGGCGCGCAAGGCACGGGAAGCAGGTGGGGCGGCGAGCCCTTCGTTAGACGAGGCCCGATACCTGGAAAGCAGTATCGAGAGCTACACGTTCGGGATGGAGCTCGACTACAACGAGTACTTCTGCTCGTCGAATCTTCCTCAACTCCTGCGAGCCAGGGCTGAGGACGGGGATGATGAACGTGCCGCGATCGTTGACCATTTCGTCGTGGCGGCATGTGAGCGGGCACGGACGCGAGGCGTGGCCGACGAATGGCTGCGTCCGACGCTCCTCGGCGCTGCGTTTCGCGCGGGCGATGTGAAACGGGCTGCCGAATTGGCGAAGCGAATCAAGCTCGAAGGAGCAGCGCGATGGAAGCTGAGCTCCACGCTCTCCGATCTTGCCGAAGGCATCCGCCAGACCGCGAACACCGAGAATCGGATCAGGCTTCAACAAATCTACGACGACTTGACGCCGCTCATCACGGCTCCCTAGAAAACTTGACCACCTGAATTCCAGCCAATTGAGTCAAGTTTTCTCGCCCCGCGAAGCGGGGCAAAGAGATACTGCCACTAGCGAGGCGGAGCCACATGCTCGGCGGTCTGAGGCGCAGCCTCGCTAGTCACTCGAGCCGTTTCGATCAGCATCGTGACGCGCCTGACTGGTCCAGCATTCCGACATCTCGCGAGACAAGACCACGAAGGCCGATGTGACCTTCGTGGTTTATTTTCGCGGAATCAGACTCTCACTTTCGGGCTGTCCCCGCACGATGTCGCGACGCGCTGCAACGAGCGAACCTGCATCTCGCGGTCGACGAGCGTCCCGGTCACGCTGACCTTCTGCCCGACATGATCCGCCATCTTCAGCGAGTGTGCGGCATCGACAACCTCGATCGACGCCGAGCCTTTCTTCAGGAACCCTGATTTCCAGTTCCGCGACTTTGGTGCGTCCGCGCCGACTGTGTCCTTCAGCCGAAACGTCGTCTCATCGGCGCGTTCCAGACATCCAGTAATCGTCACTGGCACCAAGTGCCCTGCCGGTTCCTTCGCCGCCGACACCACTGCTGGCGCGTACGCTTCGTCTGCGGCGTTAGCCCTGGTCCTCGGCGCAATCGCCACGGATGCTGTCGTTGCGTCGGCTTCGATCGCCGCATTGTCCGGCTGGGTGTCTACCGTCGCTTCGTCGGCTGGCCGAGAAAGCTGATGCGAGCTGATTAACATTCCCGCCGTTATGATGCAAATCATCGCCAGGCCCATCGAACGATAGCCAATCTGTCGCGGCGTCAGGCGCGTAGACTTACTCACACGCGGTGACGTGTTCGTGCGCGCAGATTTCTTTGCACGGATCGATTTCTTCACGGGCATCGACATCCTCCTTGGTGAACCTTTGGGGCTTCCGGTCCACAGAGCAAATGGGATACCCGGATGAGGCGGCCGGGGGCTGGCTCTAACCTCCAGTGAACACGTCGGTTGGTGGCGCCAGCACGGCACGGATCATCGGTGTTGCGGTATGAGACACCCAATTCCGTGATCGCCCGGCTGATGCTGACCTATGAGCGACCCGCAAGAAGTCCCCCCTATAATCCTCCCGCGCGCTAAGGCCCGCGACGGCCGCTCCTAACCACGATGACCACGAAGACGGTTTTAACCACGACGTGCACGAAGGACACGAAGAATGTCTGGGTACGTGGTTTAACCATCTTTGTGATCTCGTTCATTGTCTCCCCCGTTCACGCCGGCCAGACTGAAGCACTGGCGGCGCCACAGCTCCTGGTCGACCTCCCGGCCGACTTCGACGGACCTGCGCCTCCGATCTCTCCGGCAGTCATCACTCGCGACGAGTCAGGCCGGGCGACCATTCGCGCCGTGCGCGTGACGACGCCAATGCGGATTGACGGGCGCCTCGACGAATCCCTGTACACCAGCGTGCCCCCGATTTCAGACTTCATTCAGCAGGAGCCGCAGGAGGGTTCGCCAGCAACCGAGAAGACCGAAGTGTGGCTGGCGTTCGACGACGACAATGTCTACGTCTCGTATCGCTGCTGGGAAAGCAACCCCGAGCGGATGATCGCCAACGAGATGCGCCGCGATGGTCCGAACATGTGGATGGGCAACGACATTGTGTCCTTGATGTTCGACACCTTTCACGATGGGCGCAACTCGTTCAATTTCACCACCAATGCCCTCGGCGGACGTCAGGACGGGCAGGTGACAAACGAGCGGCAGTGGAACGGCGACTGGAACACGGTCTGGGACGCCAGGGCCGGGCGCTTCGAAGGGGGCTGGACCGCGGAAGTGGTCATTCCGTTCAAATCGCTTCGCTATGGACCCGGCCGTGACGCAGATCTGGGGCTTCAACGTATTTCGCACCAACCGATGGAAGAACGAGATCTCCTACATCACGCGCATTCCGGCCGCGCGCGGGCAGTCGGGGCTCTACCAGGGATCGCTCGCCGCGACGGTTGTGGGACTGGAGGCGCCATCCGGAGCCAGAAACCTCGAGCTCAAGCCCTACGTCATTTCCGACCTGAAGACCGATCGCGCGGGCACGCCGCGTGTCTCGAACGACCTCGGTGGAGACATCGGGCTCGACGTGAAGTATGGGCTGACGCAGAACGTCACCGCGGACTTCACCTACAACACTGACTTTGCTCAAGTCGAGGCCGACGAGCAGCAGGTCAACCTGACGCGGTTCGGCCTCTTCTTCCCTGAAAAGCGCGAGTTCTTTCTCGAGAATCAGGGAGTCTTTGCATTCGGCGGTGCAGCGGCCGGCGGGTTTGCGGGAAACAGCGACACACCGATTCTGTTTTACAGCCGGCGAATCGGGCTCAATGACGGCCAACCAGTACCAATCGTTGCCGGTGCGCCGCACAACGGGGCGGGTCGGACGCTACAGCCTCGGCCTCCTGGACATTCAGACTGGGAGAGAGTCGGGAGTGCGGTCCACGAATTTTTCCGTCGTGCGCGTGAAGCGCGATCTGCATCGGCGCAGCAACGTGGGGCTGCTGTTTACTGGCCGGACGGTCGGGCAAACCGGCGTCGGCACAAACGGGGTCTACGGCATCGACGGGACATTCGGCTTCTTCGACAATCTGAACGTGAATACGTACTGGGCCCGGTCGCGCACCGACGGTCGGCGGGGGAAGGACACCAGCTTCCGGGGCCAGCTCGATTATCCGGGCGACCGTTACGGTGTCCAGATTGAGCACCTCGTTGTCGGAGACAATTTCAATCCCGAAGTAGGCTTCGTGCGGCGTGACGACATCCGCCGCAGCTTCGGACAGTTCCGGTTCAGCCCACGGCCGAAGTCGATCGCGTCGGTCCGCAAGTTCTTCTGGGCGGGCTCAATGGCCTACATCACCAACGGCACGGGCCGGCTGGACACGCGTGAGTCGATCGGAGAATTCGCGATCGAGTTCCAGAACAGCGATCGCCTCAGCGTCACCGTCAACGACACCTACGAATTTCTCCCGCGTCTGTTTGCGATCGCGTCCGATGTCACGCTGCCGGTCGGCGGCTATCACTATGACAACGTGCACATCCAGATGAATCTGGGGCAGCGCCGGAAGATGAGCGGCAATTTCGCGGTGGATCGTGGAACGTTTTACAGCGGCCACAAGACGGCGATCAGCCTGAGTCGTGGCCGGACGAGTGTGGGATCGCGGCTGTCGGTCGAGCCGACGTATCTGCTCAACTGGGTCGATTTGGCGGAAGGGTCATTTACGAGTCAGCTCGTCGGCGGGCGCGTCACCTACACGATGACGCCGCTGATGTTTACGAGCGCGCTGCTGCAGTACAACTCGAGCAGCCACGCCGTCAGCGCGAATGTGCGGCTACGGTGGGAGTATCGTCCCGGCAGCGAGCTCTTTGTCGTCTACAACGAGGATCGGGACACACTCGCCCGTCGCTTCCCCGCTCTCGCCAACCGGGCCCTCATCGTCAAAGTCAATCGCTTGTTTCGACCGTAATCTCGACCCGTCACACCTTGGTCGCCAACACCAGATAGTGGGATCCAGTCCAGCGCAGAGGCAACAAGCGTCGTCTCGACGCAAGCGTCTGGAGCCGCCGATGCAGTCTGAGACCGATGGAATCCGGAAACAGTGCTTTCCCAAAAAGAGTGAATGGGCCGAATCCAACGGTACAGGATTTCAAGTGTCTTGAAACTGCACTCGCCGATGAAGCGATCGACCTCGCGAGGATAATGCCGTTTCGGCTGAAACGCTGAACTTGGAGACCATAACCCGAACAACCGCAGTGCACGCTTCGCGGCCATGCGGAGCGGTGCTGACAGAGGAGACGATAGCGGATCCAGAATTCTATTCAGCCGCGCATTGTTGTCGGCTGTCACAAGCAGGTAACCTCCCGGCTTGAGAACTCTTTGCATTTCCTGAAGAGCCACACGTTCGGAATGCAGCCAGGGGATCACGCCTATCGCGATCACCACATCGAACGTGTGCGCCTCGAAAGGCAGCGCATGCACATCGGCGGTGTGTATCCGAATACGATCTTGCACACCTTGATCGGCGGCATCATTCCGCGTCATCTGAAGCATTGCCGGCGTCGAATCCAACGCATCGACTGTATGACCGTTCCGAGCCAGAGCGACGGTGATGAGCCCGGCGCCGCATCCGACTTCGAGAATCCGGGCATTCGGACGAAGAGCGAGTTCCTGTATCCAGCCAAGAGCCGTGTTGTGGCGGTCCCGGTAAATTTCGGGCAGCAGTCTGTCGTCGGAATAAACCTTTTTCCAGTATGCCGCCGTCGATGTGAAGTAATCGGTGACGTTCTGCTGGCTAGCGCGTGGCGTCTGCATTCCGCACCGCGCTTTCGGAGGCCGATCTGAATAGGGCCCTGGTCTCCCTGAACATCTTTCGAAAGGGTCTTAAGGAGAATGACAAGCACCTGCGAAGAAATGGCATGATGTCGTCCGCCGCATACCAGGCGCACTCCGTTATTCCACGATAGCTCCCAAGCCAATCCCGGAGAGTCAGTACGCCATCCCGGTAATACCGAATGCACGATACGAGATCGGCATCTTCCACGATCCATTTCCTACCGGTGCACATGTTGCTGACGGGGACTGGCTGTCCAGTGAAATGAAGGTATTCGGCTCGAGCAACGTCCATTCCGTTGTCCCCGACAAATAATCGGAAAGTGGCGCCAAGCCTGGGATTCACGTCGAGAAGTTTGTACGAGCCGTCACGTGCGTCGTACCGGTATCCGATATCGAGGATCCCCTTGTACCCGACGGCCCTGACGAGCGTTCTCGTGGTCGATTCGATCGCCGGATTTGGAAGGCAGATCCCAAGCGCGGTCATTCCCGTGTAAGGAGGCGTCTGATGGATCTTCCTGCGCGGTCATGCTGAACAGACATTCCGAATTCTCGTCAAAATATCCGTTTAACATCCACACCGAATCGTCCCCGCCGGGAATGTACTCTTGAATCATCAGGCTCGGATTGGAGCCGTCTTCCATCGCGTTGTACTGGCCGATCAGTTCATCTCGTGACCGGGCGATGACCATTTTCTTTCCTGCACGCCTGGCGGTGTGGATGTTGTCGCTTGCCTTCAGCATGACGGGAAATTGAGCTGTCTCACAGAATTCAAGAACATCCTTCCGGGACTCCGGAAAGACAGTGTCGGGTGTAGGTATCGAGAGCCGCTTCGCGAGGAGATACATCGCCTTCTTGTTGTAGAGCGACCAGACGACCTGAACAGGGTTAGCCGGAAACAGGAAGCCTTCGCTGGAGCCTTGAAGCGTTTCGCGCGACGAACAAGGCGGACTCGTCGTTGGTTGGCATCAACAGCGGCGTCACACCGATGCCGCGCGCAATGTCCATGAGGCAGTCGACGGATTGTTGTGGCGGGGTTCTGTCCAGATCCAGCGCAAACACTTTCCGGCAATACGTCGAGAAAGACGCAGTGGGCCAGAGCGTTGGATGGACGCCATACACCTGGACCCCGAGCCGGCCCAGACTCCGCATGACCCCGAGCGAGCCATGATTCTGCATCTGCAGAACCAGAACAGGCAATGACGTGTCCCGCACCTCCATAGGTTTACACCTCGGTTGCGAGAGCACGCGTGGTGCCTTCGTTCGCACTGACCTTGCCGGGGGTATCGACATCGTCAAAATGGCTGAGAATGAAGTCGAGATCACGAAGCTGGCCACTCCTCTGCAGATAGGCCACGCTTTGACTCACTGAGAAATGCGTCACGAGGTGCACCGCGCCATCGCTCGGCCAGGTGCAGGGTCACGTCATCCTCCGGGGCGAAGCCGGATTCAATCAGGCCGTCCGCGATCCAGGCACAACACATCTGATCCTCTTCGCGAAATGTCGCCGCGCGTTCCAGCGCCGATGAGTGTGACCGCATCGTGGTTTTTCGCCAGACAGTCAATCGTCGCGCTGTAATTGCGAAAGCAGGCGAGATAGGCGGAGTCGCTGTGTCTGATCTCGTACATCAGGCGCGTGCCCGTGGACGAAAGCAGCACAAGTGGGCGCGAGACATCCGAGCGGGCTGCCAGTTGGGCCGGACTGTTCGTCAGATCGAAACCGGCCGGCATGTCGCCGCCGAGCTCTCCTGCCAGCAGAGCGTTGGGCAATCGCGACGCCGTGTCGAACGCCGCCTGCAAGGTCGGCACGAGATGACACTCCCGACCCATCGAAATGGCGGTGACAGCTGTCGTCGTTGCGCGAATGACATCCACTGCGACAAGAGCTCGGTCGTCTGCGTACTCGTCCAGTCCATCCGCAAAGCAACAAATAGAGACCCTTTTGCCTTTCACGTGCTGACCCCTGTTAGGTTGCAAGAATGTCCGGGGGGCTCGGCCGGAGGTTGGCGTGGCCGAATGCATCCGAGTGCAGGCCGCGCCTGTAAATTTCGACGCGAAGCACTTCTTCCAGCCGGACGTTGCAGAGATGGACGTTCCTGCCAAAATGATTCAGAAGGGCAAACTGGCTTGGCTTGTTCGGGGCTTCGAACACGACGGTGTCGAACCCGAATGCATATACAAACCGGTCTGCGTATGCCGTATTCAAGTGTCCATCTTGATCAAACAGTCCGACTCCCCTTGCGCTTTCTCTGGCTTCGACGACGAGTTGGACCGCACCCGCATCGAGCCATTCCTGACCCTGGTCAATCCACGCAGACAGCGTCCGGTCGGTTGAAACCGCCGTCATGCTTCTTCCCAAGTTCCATCTGAACGTCGAGGCCGCGACTCTTTGCGGCAGCCACAATCTCTTTTGGATTGAGATCGCTCTCGGTGAATCCCTGGCCGCATTCAATTCGAGTGACGCCAACGTCCGCGCAGAGGTCCAGGTATGCAGGAAGTTCTCCCTGGGCCACGGCAATTTCGAAAGGCCCTCCGCCTGTTACGGTGGGGACTCCATGCGCGCGGGCCAGCGCGATCTTCATCCTGGTTGCGCTTTCATTCGCAACCATCCAGCAGGCCATTGAGATCTTGAGGATCGACATCAAGTGGGAACTTTGTTGCAAATGACTTCCCAGAGTTGACGGGTCGTAGCCCGGATCGAACGGACTCGTAGCCGCAGCGAGATCGGGCACGCCAATTCTCTTCAAGTAGTCAGAGGTGTGGATGGATCCGGTGTGCGGCACTTTGCGTTCCTCCTGTCGATGCCCACGGAGGTGCAACCGACATTCCACCTCTCGCCTTGCCCTTCTCGACACACCGATGGCGCTGCTCACCGAAGCGAGTCACGAAATACGGTGACCATCCTTGATACCTTGTCGCAATCCTCCCGAGACTGAGGCTGCACCGTTGCGCACCGCGCCTGCGTTGGCCATCAAGATGCAGCGCGCGATGCCATGTCTTACGACGCGCTGGTCCAGCAGCACTTTCGTTCGACGCTTCCGTACTGGGAACAGATCTATGCCGACCAAACTGTGTATAGCCGGATTTATCAGGAACGTGCCCGCCGTGCGCTCGCCTGCTTGGATGGCGTCGACTTGTCCTCCGGCGCTCCTGTTCTCGAGATCGGATGTGGTCCTGGTGTCATCACCACCGCCATGGCGCGGAGAGGTTTCACGGTGTGGGCCATCGATTGCCTTGAGGAAATGGTCGACCGGACGAGAGTGATGACAGACCGAGCCGGCCTCGGGTCGCGTGTGTTCGCGCAGGTCGGCCACATCGACAATGTGCCCTTTGCGGATGCGACATTTGAGCTCGTCGTGGTAATTGGCGTGTCCGAGTGGCTCGTTTCTTTAACCCAACCCCTGCGAGAGATTGTCCGCGTTCTGAAGCCTGGCGGGCATCTGATCATCTCTGCCGATAACAACTGGCCCTTACATCAGATCCTCGATCTCGCGGTGAATCCCGCTCTGAAACCCGTGAAGAGGCGTATCGGGCAAATACTGCGATCTGCCGGATGGCGAACGCTTCGGCCTCGGTTTCATGCCTATTCATTACGAGACTTTGATGACGAGCTCGCAAACGCCGGTTTCGAAAAGATCGCTGGCCAGACACTTGGATTTGGCCCATTCACTCTCGGCAACCGAATACTGCTGAACGAGGACGCCGGATGGAAATTGCATCTACGCTTGCAAAAGCTCGCAGACAAGGGTGTCCCTCTGCTGCGATCGACAGGATTGGTCTACCTGGTTCTCGCGCGAAAGCCACGCGCAGGGCACGGGGTCGGTCTGCCTGCTCAGAACCTGTGCGTGTAGAGCAGTTTCGACGAGGCGCGGCGGTCTAGCGTCGCGAAGCGGGCGTCTACGTCGTACACGATCCGAACCTCGGTCTGCTCGGTCGCAGGCTGGCCGTTGTCCGGATCCTGCTGTACGAAATCCCCGGCTGGCTGCGTGCGCCTCCAGATCGCGTCATCCAGCCGTCCGTCGAGCACGATCGATTCGCCGCTGGTCATGCGCATCGCGGCGATCGCCCGGCGCTCAGTCGGTGACGGGGCGGTCGCCTTCCGGGCAACCGATGGCGCCTGGGCCGCAGCAGCGGGGGTCGACGCAGGTTGCTGCGCGCGAGCCAGGGCCGGCGCCAGAAGAATGGTCAGCAGAGACGTCAGCGTTCTATTCGTAAAACCCAGGAGCCTTCTTGAGCCTGGCGTTTGCGGTGAAGTCGTGTTGAATCCAAAGCTGAGCGCCGGTTTTCTTCAGGAATGCCTCGATGGCGGCTCTGGACGCGATGGTTTGCGCGGCGTTGAATTCCGTGGTCGGGACCCGATTCAGCTTCCGTTCCTCCGGATAGTGATAGAGATCGCCGCTGAGCACAATCGGGCCGGTTCGTGTCAGTTTCAAAAATAACACCTGGTGGTCAGGCGAGTGCCCAGGAGTGGATTTGAGAACAACGGTTCCATCGCCGAAGACGTCATAGTCATCCTTCGTGACTATCACGGTCTTGCTGTTCTTGAGCGCGCTGTAGTTGGCCGGCTCCGTGCGTGGAGAGGGGGGAGCGGCGAACATCACGTCGCGTTCGAGCTTTCGCACCAGCCAGGTGGCGCTCGCGAAGACGTTGGCATTCCCGATATGGTCCCAGTGAAAGTGTGAGAACGCCAGATACGTGATATCGGCCGGGACGTAGCCGATCTCAGCCAACTGGGCCTTCAGGGACCTGGCGGAAGTCGCGTATCGCAGCGTGGCAGGAGCGCCACCGGGCTTGAAGGTGCTATCAGGAACCGCGCCCGCGTCCCAAATCATCGTGCCCTTCGGATGCGCCACCAGGAAGCACGGAACGGACATGTAGTTCGTGGCCAGTTCTTCCTTCCTGAGCTGATAGGGTGCCGTGTCGGGAATGTTCAAGCTGCCGCAATCGAACACGTACAGGCGCACAGAGTTCGGGGGCTGCGCTTTAGGCTGTTGCGCCGCCGCCGACGACGCCAGCGCGAGGAGCGCCAAGCAGACAGCGGCGCGCACGGTGCTGAGCATCAGTGGTCGCATTGTCGTCACCTGTTCCCGATGCCGCGTTCTGCAGCAGGATGCGGTTGCGTGGCGGCGGCTCGGGCGGCGCCCATTGTGCCATGTGCCGCGAATCAGCACAGGCGTTTTGTGTTGCGTGAGGGATCTCGCCGCGAGCCAGCTGTTAGTCGACGCGTAAGCGCCAGAGCGGCGAATGCGAGAGCGCTTTTCCGGCTGTAACTCCTGCGCGACAAACCCTGAATCAGCGGCCGCCTGAAAAGGGGTCGAGATGCCCGCCAATCCGGCGAGCCGACGTTGTGTTGAGTTGGACTACTATCATGCGACCAACATGGAAGCCGCCGCGGGGCGGCGTTGCTGGGGAGAAGGACAATGCCGGGATTTGCCTCAAGACTGACCCTGGGCGTGGCTATCGCGGCGGCCTTCGCCGCGGCCGTGGGCGCTCAAAACGGGACGTCCGGCGCAGCCGACTGGCCGAGCGTCAACTACGATCAGAGCGCCAACCGGTACAGCCCGCTCGATGAGATCACACCCAAGAACGTCAGCACGCTCCAGCGGGTTTGGAGCTTTCATCTGAAGCCTGCCGACTTTACGGAACGCCTGAGGGAGGATGAAGGCATTCCCCTCGTGATCGGGAACACGATGTATCTCGGGTCGCCGTATGGAGCGATCCACGCGCTGGACGCCACGACGGGCGCGGAGAAGTGGAAATTTCAGCTTCCGAACAGTCAGCTGCCGTCCAAGCGCGGTGTCTCGTATTGGCCGGGCGGCGGTGGCGTCCCGCCATCGATCATTTTCGGGACCAACTCGGGAGGGCTCTACTCCATCAAAGCGTCGGACGGCACGCTCAATACCGGTTTCGGTCAGAGTGGCGTCGTCAATCTCAAGACGCCGGAGGTGATGCAGACCGGCATGAATGTCCCCTACTCGCTGCTGACTGCTCCGACCATCTATAAGGATCTGATCATCACCGGCGCGGGCACGGGCGAAGGAGCTGGCGGGTCAAATGCCGGGTCAGGACCTGCGGGTGATACGCGCGCCTGGGACGCGAAGACCGGCAAGCTTGTGTGGACATTCCATACGGTGCCACGTCCGGGAGAGTTCGGCTACGACACCTGGCGCGAGGGCAGCGCCGAGAACCGGTCTGGCGTCAATGTCTGGGGTTACATGTCGGTCGATGTACAGCGCGGCATTTTGTATATGCCGCTCGGCGCCCCAAACAACGATCGGGTCGGCACCGACAGGCCTGGCAACAATCTGTTCTCCTCGTCCATCGTCGCTGTGGATGCGAACACCGGCAAGTACCTCTGGCACTTCCAGCTCGTGCATCATGACATCTGGGACTATGACACCCAGTCGGCGCCGCTTCTCGTCGACTTGAACCGGAACGGGACAACGGTTCCCGCCGTCATCATCGTCAACAAGACCGGCTTGCTGTTCACGCTCAATCGCGTCACGGGCAAGCCGATCTTTGACATCGTGGAGCGCCCCGTACCGAAAAGCGACGTACCCCGCGAGCAGGCGTCTCCGACGCAGCCGTTCCCGGTCAAGCCCGAGCCGCTGACGCAGATGACGATCTCTCGCAACAATCTCTACAAGGGCGAGCCGCAGCATCAGTCGTACTGCGAACACATGGTTGACGACAACAACATGAAGCTGGGCGGACCCTTCATGCCGATAGCCCCTAACCGGTACAGCATTTCCCCGCCAGGACCGGCCGGCGGCATCAACTTTTGGGGCGCCTCATACGATCCCAAGCTGCACTTGTTCATTTCGAACACGACCAACCTGTTCCAGCCGATGCGCCTGATCCTGCGGCCAGACGGCAGTTGGCTCAATTCCGGACCGCTCGCCGGCCTGCGCCGGTTCGGCGATGCCGACAGGAAGCTGCCATGCGGGCCGACGCCGTGGGGGGAACTCGTCGCGGTCAACATGGACACGGGCGATATCGCCTATCGCAAGACGCTTGGCGTCTCCGACATGCTGCCGCAGGGCATGCAGGACACTGGGCGTCCGAGCTCCGGCGGCGTCATGCTGACGGCCAGCGGCCTCACGTTCGTTGGCGGCACGGACGATTTCAGATTCCGCGCCTTTGCGACGGCGACCGGCGAGAAGCTGTGGGAGATCAAGCTGCCGTCATCGGTCGAGACGACGCCGATCACGTACAGGGGCGCCGATGGACGCCAGTTCGTCACCGTTGTGAGCACCGGAGGCGGGCTCACGGGGTCGGAGGTCACCAATGACGAGATCATTGCCTTCGCGTTGCCGAAGCAGTGATGTCACGGGACCGTCCTCCAGCGGCCGTGGCCCGGTAACTGGTGTATAAGGGTGGCAATTCATTCGAAGAGGAAATTCATGGATTCGAAGAAGCCCAGTCGAAGGAAATTCCTGACGAGTGGCGCCGCGGTCGCCGGTCTGGCCGGGGCAGCAGTACGGTCCGCGAGCGGCCAGACACCAGCACCTGCGGCCGCTACTACACCAGCACCTGCGCCAGTACCTGCGCTAGGGCGCGCGGCCGCTGAAAAACGTCTCAAGGATCTGATCGCCTATGGCGAGCGCTCCCCTTTCGTGACCTCGTTACGCGAGCCAGCGGATGGGAGACCCTCGCCCGATGCCTTCGGGCTGACGTTCCACGTCGTAACTCCTCTTGGGGAGTCGGCAGGGAGCATTACGCCGTCCTCGCTTCACTACGTGGCCGCCCACCGTGGCTTCTACGTTCCCAACATCGATCCCAAGGAGCATCGTCTGATGATCCACGGGATGGTGGATCGTTCGCTGATCTTCACCGTGGACGAGATAAAGCGTCTTCCCTCGGTCACCCGCGTGCATTTTCTCGAGTGCATTGGAAACCGTTCGAGACCTACGCACAAGACAGTTGCGCAAACGCATGGGATGACCAGTTGCAGCGAATGGACAGGAGTCCTCTTGTCTGTGCTGCTCAAGGAGGCCGGCGTCCAAAGCGGGGCGTCCTGGATCGTTTCGGAAGGCGCCGAAGAGATCAAAGGCGCGTCGAGCGTTCCACTCGCGAAGGCGATGGACGACTGCCTGGTGTGCTACGCCCAGAATGGCGAGCCGGTGCGTCCCCAGCAAGGTTTCCCGCTGCGGTTGATCGTTCCCGGCTTCGAAGGCATCTATCAGACGAAGTATCTGAGGCGGATCAAGGTGGTGGACCGGTACTACATGACCTATAACGACTACGGGCATCTCCAGAAGGACCCTAAAGTCGTCGCGTTGACCGAGCAGCTTGGGCCGAAGTCGGTCATCACCTTTCCGTCCGCAGGACAGCAGCTACCTGGCCCGGGGTTCTACGAGATCAGTGCCCTGGCATGGTCCGGTGCGGGCGCGGTTCGCAGGTTGGAAATATCCACCGACGGCGGCAAGAGCTGGAAGGACGCCGAGCCTCGGACGCCGGCATTTCGAATGGCCCATACCCGGTTTGCCTTGCCCTGGACCTGGGATGGAAAGGCGTGTGAGCTCAGGTCGCGCTGCACCGACGAACTGGGCACGGTTCAACCGACACGCGAACAGGTCGCGAAATTCTGGAACGAGCCCTTCGGCCCGGGATACCGCGTCAAGGGAGCCGACAACACCATTCAAGCGTGGAGGATCGCCAGCGATGGGAGCATTCACAATGCGAATGTGTAGGCCTCTGCTGCTTGTGATGATCCTGGGGGCATCCGTGTGGGCTCAGTCGCCCACGTATCACGTGGGAAGGACCCCGACCGCAGAAGAAATCCGTGCCTGGGATATCGCTATCAGTCCCACGGGAAAGGAACTCCCGCCGGGGCGCGGAACCGCCAAGGAAGGTGCGGAGCTCTACGTGGACAGAGGGTGCAGGACCTGCCACGGCCCAACCGGAGCAGGAGGCAAAGCTCCTACTTTGATAGTCACCAAAGGTGCGCCCACTAACCCTGGAACGATGCCTGGGATGGATATGGGAATCATGGCGCCGGGCTTGATGGCGGTCAGCGCGCCGTACGCGACGGTGATGTGGGATTACATCAACCGCGGCATGCCTCTCGGTAGAGAGGGGACACTCACGGCCAATGAGGTATACGCGCTGACTGCGTTTCTGCTCTACAAGAACGATGTCATCAAGAGCGAGGATGAGGTACTGGACGCTCAGAGTCTGCCGAAGATCCAAATGCCAAATCGAGATGGGTACCCTGGCCATCCGGAGTGGAAGCATGGGGAGCCAAGGCTCCGCAATTACCCCTGAGCCTGATTTCCGCTGCTGTATTTGCGGCGGGTCTGACAAGACCCGCTTTACGAGGGAGGCATCTGTGAAGACAAAGGTATTCGTAGCGCTACTACTCGCTTCGACACTGACCGCAGCCAACGCGGCCGCGCAGCTGGCCCCGGTCAACCAGGCCGGCGTGACGATGGGTCACTGGCACATCGCCTCGAAGGATGTGGAGGCGAACAAGAAACTCTTTGTCGCCATGGGCGGCAAGTTGTACATGCCCGGCGGACAGCCGCTGATCGCGTTCCCCGGTCTCTATATCAGCCTGATCCTCGGAAACGAGAAGGGCGAGGGCGGTACGGTTGGATCGGTGGTGAACCACGTCGGCTTCATCGTCGACAACGTCCAGCAGCGCGTCGCGCAGTGGAAGGCGGCGGGCGTGACGGTGCTTCCTGGGGGCATGCTTCCGGACGGCAAGACCCGGCGGCTGGACCAGGCTTACGTCGAGACGCCGGACGGCGTACGCATGGAAATTCTAGAAGACAAGGCGCAGACGGTGCCGATTCGCAACGAACATATTCACCTCGCGCTGCCGGCAGCCGAGATTCCGAAAGCGCAGGCTTGGTATGCGAAGACGTTCGGGGGGCAGTCAGCCACTCGCAACAACGCGCCCGTCGTGAACCTTCCGGGAGTCCAGATCCGGTTCAACGCGGCCGACACGAAGCAGGCGCCGACGCGAGGTCGTGTGCTCGACCACTTCGGGTTCGACACGAATGACCACCCCGCGTTCGTGAAGAGGCTCGAGGCGGAAGGCATCAAACTCGACCAACCGGTTGGCAAGGGCGCCACTGGCAACACGATCACCTACATCACGGATCCCTGGGGTACGCGCATCGAGATCGTCCAGCGCCTGCCGCTCGGGCCGCAGGTGCAACAAACGAACTAGTTTGGAGCGGGAGGCTCTGGCGCATGCTGCTGCTCACTCGCGGCGCCGCCGTTCTCGCGTGCGTCACGCTCTGGACGGCATCCCTGTCGCTGCAGGCGCAGGGAGCCGCGGGGACATCACCGATGCCCGAGGGACCCGGACGGTCCCTCGTGAGCACGCAGTGCGTCAATTGCCACGCGCTCGACGTCGCCTTGAGCAAGCGGGTGACGCCGGGCGAGTGGAGCGTCATCGTGAAGACGATGATCGGGCTCGGCGCGCCAATCACGGACGCGGATGCCGCGATCATCGCTGCCTATCTGGGCCAGCACTACGGACCGGACGCGACGGCACCTGCTCCAGCCGGGAGGGCGGGACAGGCATCGGCGCTGCCGGATTTCCCGGGCAGGGACGTCCTGACAAAGAAGTGTTTGCAGTGCCATCAGATCAGCATGTGGACCGCGCTGCGGCAGGATCGCAAGGCGTGGGAGAGCGTGCTGTACCGGATGGTCGGGCCGCGGCGCGCTCTGGACCGAGGACGAAATCAGCGCAATGGCCGACTTCCTGGCGCAAACGAGAGGGCCGTAAGTGAGGCCCGGCAACGCGGGCGCCAGGAATTGCAATGAGAAACCTCGTCGCGCAACTTCTGTCGAACGGGATCTCGCGGCGCGATTTCGTGCGCCGCCTCGTGGCTACCGGCGTCACCACTGCCGCCGCGCACTCCATTCTCGAGTCGGTCACGGCGCTCGCGCAGACACCCGGTGCACCGCCGGTCGCGCCGGAATGCCATCAAGCTGTTTCAGGGCACGGGCGGCGAGGCGTTTGCCGAGCAGCTCATCGCCTCGGGCGTGAAGTACGTCTTCGGCAACTCGGCCAGCGAGGACGCGCACTTCTACGAGGCGCTCGTCGATCGTCCGCAGCTCCAGTACATCCTGACGCCGCACGAGGGTCCCGGGCGCCGCGATGGCGGCCGGCTACGTCAAGGCCTCCGGACAGCCCTCCATCGTCATGGAGGCCGGCTGTCGTCGGGCTGACCAACGCGCTCGGCCAGATGTTCAACGCGTGGAAGGAGCAGACGCCGCTCGTCTTCTACTCGTACCGCACGGAAGACTCGCTGGCAGCCGGGCGCGACGGCTTCGAGGAGCTGCCCGGGCAGGAGCAGCTCACCGCGCCGATGACGAAGCTGACGTGGACGGCGCGCCGGGCCGAGCAGATTCCCGAGACGATCCGCCGCGCCTTCCGGGTGGCGTGGACGCCGCCGTACGGGCCGACCTACGCCAACTGGAACTCCGACTTCACCGAGGAGCGGTTCACGGCCGAGATCATCCGGCACGATCAGGTGGACCCGCGGATGCGCGTGCGGCCGAACCCCGTGGAGGTGCAGCGCGCGGCAAAGCTGCTGGTCGAGGCCCGCCGTCCGCTGCTCAT
The DNA here is from genome assembly GCA_963741135.1 of uncultured Acidobacteriota bacterium. GTDB lineage: Bacteria > Acidobacteriota > Vicinamibacteria > Vicinamibacterales > UBA2999 > Gp6-AA40. The sequence goes on along the minus strand of CAVUHC010000008.1, from coordinate 1,532,415 downwards.
CGTCGGCGACGAGATCTACAAGGCGAAGGCGTTCGACAAGGTGGTGCAGCTGGCGGAGCTGCTGGCGCTGCCCGTGACGCAGGCGCGCGCAGGTGCACGCGAACTTCCCGCAGCAGCATCCGCTCTGGGTCGGCGACATTCCGGGCGGGCGCGTCGAGTCGCTGGCGTATCCGACCGAGACGGACCTCGTCATCAACATCGGCAACAAGCTGCAGCACAACTCGGCGCGCCGATCGTCTCGCGCAAGACGCCGTTCATCGACATGCGGAACGACGCGGCGAGCATCGGCAACGTGATGACGACGGCCGCGCCGCTGGTGGCGGATGTCGCGTACGGGACCGAGGATCTGCTGGCGGCGGTGAATGACCTGCTGACGCCGGCGCTCAAGGCGCGGATCGCGGAGCGCGCTCGAGGAGGTGCGGGCGTTCAGCGCGCGGGCGCGGCAGCTGCGCGCGCTCGTGTCACGCAATCCGTTGTGGGATGCGAGTCCGCTCGAGGCGGATCGCGTCACCTACGAGGTGGCGCAGTGGGCCGACCGGGACGCGATCGTCGTCCATGAGGCCGGCTCGGTGGAGATCGCGCACAGCTTCGAGTTCGACCCGCGCGGCGGGCGCGAGCTGTTCTTCTACTACGGCGCGCATCTCGGCTCGGGCGTCGGAACCGCGGCCGGCGTGCAGCTCGCGCGGCCGAGGCAAGCAGGTCATCTGCCTCACCGGCGACGGCTCGTTCCTCTTCGGTCCGACGGCGCTCTGGAACATGGCGCGCCTGGAGCTGCCGGTCACCGTCGTCGTCTACAACAACCACGCCTACAGCGGCCCGCACAATCGCGCCCTCGCCAACCTCGGTGGCGGCGGACGATCGATCGACGCGAACAAGTTCGTGCACGACTACCTGGGCAAGCCCGATATGGACATGGCCGCGATCGCCAAAGGATTTGGCGTCGACGGCGAGCGGGCGAAGACGCCGGCCGAACTCAAAGCCGCGCTCGGTCGCGCGCGGAGGAACGACGGCCGACGGGAAGCCGTATCTGATCGACGTCGAAGTCGCGCGCCACGGTCCGGGCTGGACCGACGATCCCTGGGTGCCGACGCGCGGCTGATTCCACCCTCGCGGGCAGACGACACTATGAGCCGAGGCGCCGCGATGACCCGTGTACCAGGTCCGCCTGCGAATTTCCTGGGCACATGACGTATTGGCAGCGATGGATGCGGCAGCCGCAGACCGCGTGGCTGCGCAGGGCGATCTTCCAGCTTCACCTGTGGAGCGGGATCGGCATCGGCCTGTATGTGCTGCTCGTCAGCGTGACCGGCAGCGTGCTTATCTATCGCAACGAGCTCTTCAGGGCAGCGATACGCGACCCGATCATCGTGACCGCGTCGGGCCCGCGGTTGACGGACGAGCAATTGACGAGGGCGGCAACACGCGCGTATCCCGGATACGCGGTCATCGACGTCAGTCGGTACCGGAATCCCGATCAAGCCGTCAGCGTTTCCCTCGAACGCGGCACCGACCTCAAAATTCGCCTCTTTAATCCGTACACCGGAGAAGATCTGGGCGATTCGGTGCCGCTCGCCTTCTGGCTCGTTTCCAAGCTCATTGAGTTGCACGACGACCTGCTCGGCGGCAGAACGGGTCGCGCGGTCAACGGCGTCGGTGCGCTCCTGATTGATCGTCCTCGGATGCACAGGAATGGTCGTGTGGTGGCCGGGGATCAAGACGTGGCGACGAAGCCTGACTGTTCACAGGAATGTCGGGTGGCAACGCTTCACCTGGGACTTGCACAGCATGATCGGCTTCTGGACCTTTGGATTCATCTTGTTGTTTGCGGTAAGCGGGGCCTATCTCGGTAACCCCGAACCGTTTCAGGACCTCGCAGACCGACTCGAACCTCCCACTGACGCCAACGCCGGGACGCGCATCGTCGATCAGGTTATCTATTGGCTCGCCTACCTGCATTTCGGTCGCATCAACGGCATCGGGATTCCTTGCAGCGGCCCCGGGCTCTGCGACATGGACAACGAAGTTGATTTGGGCCGTCTTCGGACTCGCGCCTGCGGCCATGTTCGTGACCGGCGCGGTGATGTGGTGGAACCGGGTGGTCCGCAAAAAGGTAAGGCAGACCTCGCGGCGCTCGCTGGCGCGGACGACGACATACAGACAACAGCTACGCTAAACGGCAACACGTGCCTACTGCCCACTGCCTGCTACCTAGGGAGCTCCCGTACAGGCGAGAAGTTCCTTTCGGAACGCCGGATCGGCTTGCGCGTTCGGATGAGCCGCCAGCAGCTGCTGCATGCAGGCCACAGCCTTCTGGGATTTTTTCTGCGCGTCCTGGGCTTGCTTTTGCGCGTCCTCCAGTCGCTTGGCCCGTTGCGCCAGACGGTCCTGCTCATCCTGCTGTTTCGCTTTCGCCTGCGCAGCGGCGCTATTGGGCGCCGCAGCGAGTGCTGCCTTCGGCGCCGGAGTCGATGGGGCTGCTTTGGCTACCGGCGCGGGAGCCGATGCGCCATGCTGTCGACCTGCCAACCTTCGCAGAGGCTGCAGCGACACCGATGGCCGCGTTCAAGCACGCGTAGTATTCCTTTTGGATCAGGCTCGATGTCGCCCGGATGTGCCTTCGTAAATTGCCTCCGATTCTTTGACGCACGCATCCGACTTCTGTTTCGCCGTTGCCTGGTCCTGAACATATTTCGCTTCCGCGGCGGCGGACGCCTCGGCTGCCGCCCTGCTCTCTGCCGTGACCGGCTTCGCTGCCGGTGGAGGCGGGGGAATGAATCGTGGCACCGACCCCGCTTCAAACTGAGTAGACTTCACTGGGCGCATCTGATGTGCCAGGGTCACGCGGATACTGCTCATCAGGCCCCGGCATACGGCTCCCTGGGTTTCACCTTCGATTTCGACCGTCTTGCCAATCATGCTGGTCATGAAGTCGGGGCCAAACACCTGCTGAAGAATTGCCCGATCTGACGTGCACACGTTGAACGCAGAGTACGGTCTTCTGTTCGGGCCCACGTCGATGACCGGTGATTCGCGAAAGGCGACGTCCACCCACTCGATGTCGGGTTCAAACGTGTCCTTGGACACTTCGACGCTCGACACCGTCCCGCGCACCACGAGGTTCCTCGGGATCACTGCCCACATGCTTGCGGCTTGCGGCTTGTTTCTGAGAGCCGTGAGGAGGTCACTCCACTCCATTCGCCGTGTCGGCGAGAGGCGGGATTCACGCGCTGCGCGCTCCTCCGCCGCATCCTGGTTCTGCCGCTGCACAACGCTCCCCAGGAATGCGCCCGCGGGTCCCGAATGCGGATCATCGCCCCGATCGCCTGATTCACGGCAGCTTCCTGTCTCTGCCTGGCGGCCCGCTCCTCGGGCGTAACCTTCGCTTCCGCCTTCTTGTCGCACGGGTCGCATTCCTTCTTGAAGGTGATCTCGCCGGTGTCGGCATACGCTTCAACGTTCATCGTGTAGCCCAACGTGTCGCAGGTCGTCTCCGCAGCAGGTCTGTTCAAGTCCGCAGCCGCGGCCGCGTTCCTCTGAGCGGCGGTCGCGCCGAAGGGCAGATTCGCCGCTTGTGAAGATGTCTGGGAGGTGCTGCAGGTGGGGACACGAGGGCGGAACAACAACTGCGTCGTCAAAGGAACGTTCGCGTTCCCGTGCCGGACGCTTATGTTCTGGGGCGCCCGGCTCAACACGCCCTCACCGAGTGCGGGAAGGAGGTCGAGCTTCCGGGCGGCTCCCCACTGTCCGCGGGAATCGACAAGCGCAAATCCCACAGCGGCCGGTCCCATTGCGCCTGCGGTCTCGGCGACCGTCGCGCAATCAGCGGAGCCGACGTGCGAGCTCGACACCTTGCCCGCCCCTGACACGAACACGTCAATGTCCACTTTGCCCGCGTTGCAGACCTGGAGATAGACGCTCTGGGCGTACACGGGCACTGAGACGATGGCGAGACCAAGCAGGAGCACGGCTCCGAAGACGCGTCTGGCCATTGCATTTCCCCTATCTATGAATCTATGACCGGGAATGAAAGGATGAAAGAAGGTCGCATACTCGACCTTCGGCGTCAACCACGGTCTTAGGCTTCTTAGCAACCGACCTCCTTCGTTGGCGTCAGCGTCACGCCCGGCGCTTCGCCATATGATTGCAGTCGCATCTCGACACGGAGACCACCATGCGCGAGGACCGACGCGACTTCTTGAAGGTTACAGCCGGCGCGTACACCGCCGCTGTGCTGGGCGCGCACGTTCAGGCGGCGCAGGTTCCAAGGCGACCTGACGATCTGACGGGGCTGTCGCTCAGCGACGCGAGTGACCTCCTCGACGCGCGGAAAGTGTCGCCCGTGGAGCTGACCAAGGCCTGCCTCGCGCGCATCGAGCGGCTGAACCCCTCCTTGAACGCCTTCATCACCGTAACAGACGAACAGGCGCTCGCGGATGCGAAAGCCGCAGAAACCTCGATCGCCAGCGGGAAGCGGCGGGGACGATTGCACGGCATCCCGATCGCGCTGAAGGACCTTTTCGACACCGCCGGCGTCCGCACCACGGCTGGCAGCGCCGTCTTCGCCGATCGAGTGCCAGTGGGAGATGCAGAAGTCGTGCGCCGGCTTCGAGCGGCTGGCGCGGTCATCCTCGGCAAGTTGAACATGCACGAGTTCGCGTACGGCGACACGTCTGCGCAGAGCCACTACGGCCCGGTGCACAACCCGTGGCAGCTCGAGCACATCGCCGGCGGTTCCTCGGGAGGCTCCGGCGCCGCAGTTGCGGCGGGACTCTGCTACGGTGCGATGGGATCGGATACCGGCGGATCGATCCGTCAACCCGCCGCGTACTGCGGCATCGTAGGCCTGAAGCCGACCTATGGTCTCGTCAGCACTCGCGGCGTGGTGCCGCTCTCGTGGTCGCTGGATCACGTGGGCCCGCTCTGTCGTACAGTGGCCGACGCCGCGCTCCTCCTCCAGCCGATCGCAGGCTACGACCCGCTCGACACGAACAGCCTCGCCGCTGCGGTGCCGGACTACACCAACGCGCTTCGGCAGAGGGTCTCGACACTCCGGCTCGGAATCCCTCGCGCGGTGTTCTACGAAAAGCTCGATCCGGAGATCGAGCAGGCAGTGAGTGAGGCGCTGAACGTCCTCCGCGGCCTCACCGCGTCCACTCGCGAGGTCGAACTGCCGGCTTATCAGACGCTTCCGGTGGTCGGTGCAGAGGCGTATGCCTACCATGCGCCGTACTTCACAAAGACGCCCGAGCTGTATCAGCCCGCGACCCGGCGGCGGCTGGAGGCCGGGGCGAAGGTGTCGGCGGTGGCCTATATAGAAGGGCGCCGCGAGCTGGAGCGGCTGCGTCGCGAGGTCATGACTGTGTTCTCGGCCGTGGACTTGCTCGTAACACCCACGGTTCCTATCCTGCCAGCGACGATTCAGGATGCTGTCGCGGATCCAAGCACTCCCCCGGCTGGCGGAGTCGCGCTGTCACTGCGCAACACGCAGCCGTTCGATATCTACGGACTGCCGAGCATTTCGGTCCCATGCGGCTTCAGCCGCAGCGGGCTGCCTATCGGTCTCGAAATCAGCGGTCCGCGCCTCGGCGAGCCGCTGGTGCTCGCCTTGGCGCACGCATACGAGCGGGCGACGGAATGGCATCGGCGCACGCCTCCTATCTAATCGCGCGCGTCTGGGACACCGGCGACCGACATGGCCATGCGGCTCCGCAAAACCCATGGAGGCTCCCAGACGCTTCGCCTCCGGCATTCGCTGAACGGGTTTTGCTTCGCGCATGACCATGCCGGCCGCCGGCATCCCAGATGCGCGCGCTTCCGCCGGACCTGGCATTCTCGCCCCCGACTTCGACTGGGTCGGTTATTCGTTGACATGCACGTCGCGCGGGCGGATCATCCGCGCAGTGCGCTAAACCTCCCTAGCAGGGCTCTGAGTTTCCTGGGTTCCTCTCGTCCTTTTGTTCGCTTCACGTGAAAAGGAGACGAGTGATGCACGCTCAGCGAATCGCACGTTTTGTCCTCCTTGGGTCTTTCCTCATGCTACCTGCCGCCTGGGCGCAGACAGCGAGCGGCACCATCGCGGGAACCGTTCGGGATGCGTCAGGCGGGCTGATCCCTGGCGTTACCGTGGAAGCGAGCAGCCCGGCACTGATCGAGAAGGTTCGTTCCGCTGTCACCGACAGCCAGGGTTTGTACAGAATCGTCGACCTGCGGCCCGGCAGCTACACGGTCACCTTCACGCTGCCCGGGTTCGCGACATTCAAGCGAGACGGCATCGAACTGACCACCGCCTTCACTGCGCAGGTCAATGCCGAGATGAAGGTTGGAGCGCTCGAGGAGACGATCACGGTCTCCGGGGAAGCGCCGGTTGTGGACATCCAGAACGTCCGGCAACAAACGACGATCGCGCGTGAAACCCTCGATGCCATTCCAACGACCAAGCGCATCGGCCAGTATGCCTCGATCATTCCTGGGGCCACATATGTGAATCCGACATTTCAGGATGTCGGCGGCAACCAGGGAGAAGGAGGCCAGTTCGGGATTCATGGCCAACGTGGCGCCGACCTCAGCACCAACGTAGATGGCATGAACCAGAACCAGCAGGCGCTGGGCGTGTTCAGCTTCAATTCCCAGTCATTCCAGGAGGTTGTCGTCGAAACCGGCGGCATGTCCGCCGAGGCGATGAGCGGCGGGATACAGGTCAACATCGTCCAGAAGGATGGCGGCAATCGGTTCTCAGGAAGCTTCAGCACGTCGTACGCCGGCCCCAAGTTCCAGAGCGGGAACCTGAACGACGACCTTCGAGCCCGCGGGCTGAGCACCGACATTTCGATCCGGCATACCTACGACCACGGCGGCGCGTTCGGTGGACCGCTCAAGCGGGACAAGCTGTGGTTCTTCACGGCGCACCGCTGGTGGGGCGCGTCGCGCTATATCCAAGGCAGCTATTTCAACAAGCTGCAGGGCTCTCTCTTCTACGAGCCTGATCTGGATCGGGTATCGCGCAACAACGAGTACTTCCAGGACCACAGCGTCCGCCTCACCTGGCAGGCGACGCAAAAGCAGAAGCTCGTATTCTCCTTCTCGCAGCAGAACAATTGCAGCTGTCCGTTCGGCCTGACCGGCGTTGGCGGCGTCAATGCCGTGAAGCCGGCTCCCGAGTCCCGCGGGTTGCATGTCTACAATCCGCAGTATCTGCCGCTCGTCAGCTGGAGTTATCCCGTCACGAACAGGCTCTTGCTGGAGGCGGGCGTCTCGGACAACGTGCTGGACGAAGACTCGCGCCGGCAGGACCGTCTGGATCGAGATGGCACGCTGGTCGGCGTCAATGACATCCGAGTGACGGACCTCGCGCTCAACGTCGTGTACGGTTCGGACGCCAACAACAATATCTGGTCCGGCAGCTACACTCGCCGGTTTGTCAACAAGTACAACAGCCGGGTTTCCATGTCCTACATCACGGGAACCCACAGCCTCAAAGTCGGGTATTTCGCGCAACAGTATTACCTTGGGCGTGAAGGCGCGTACACCGATCTGAACCAAATCACTGCGGGGCGCTCCTACACCTTCCGGAATCGCGTGCCTCAGTCGGTCACGATCTGGGCGACGCCGTTCGAAGTGGTTGAGCACACCAACAATCTCGGCATCTACGCGCAGGACCAGTGGGTCGTCAAACGGGCGACGCTCAATCTGGGCGTGCGGTACGACAGCCTTTACGGTGTCATCCCAGAGCATCATCTCCCGGCTGGACTGTTCGTCCCGGCGCGCGACTTCCCCGCCGTAAAAGGTTCGCCGGACTGGAAAAACGTGAACCCGCGGCTGGGCGTGTCCTATGACATCTTTGGCAACGGCAAGAGTGCGCTGAAGGCGTCTTTCGGTCGATTCGTTCCGTACACCGTCGCGGCGTCGAATAACCCTGCCTCGAACCAGGCCACAAACGCCACACGGACGTGGAGCGACACGAATGGAAACTACGTCCCGGACTGCGTGCTCGGTCCGAGCCTCCCGGCGGCGAACGGTGAGTGCGGGCTGTTATCGGACGCGACGTTCGGTCAGGTACGGGCGGGCAACACCACGTTTGCGGATGATGCGCTGAAAGGGTTCAACAAGCAGGCCTCCAATTGGCAAGCCGCGGCGTCGATCCAGCACGAGCTGCGGCCGGGGATGGCGCTCAACGTCGGCTACTTCCGCACGTGGTATCAGAACTTCCTCGTCACGGACAATCTGGCGACAACTGCAGCAGACTACGATCCCTTCTGCGTCGCAGTACCAACGGACAGTCGGCTGCCAAACAGCGGTCAGCAGCTCTGCGGCTTCTATGACGTCAAGCCGGCTCTCTTCAACGTGATCCAGAACGTGCGCACGAAAGCGTCGAATTACGGCAAGCGGAGTGAGGTCTTCAACGGGGTTGATGTCACCTTGATGACCAGATTCGCACAGCGTGGACAGTTCTCCGGAGGTCTGAGCGTCGGCCGCACCGTGCTCGACGCATGCGAGGTCACGGCCAAAGTTCCGGAAGCGCTGCAGGGCATCGACACGATCACTCTCGGAGCGGGCGGGACGACCTCCTGGACCGCCAAGCAGAACTGCCGCAACGTGAAGCCGTGGTCTGCCGGCACGCAGGTGAAATTCCTGGTCGTGTATCCGTTGCCGTGGGACCTCCAGACGAGCGCAACGTTCCAGAATATTCCCGGGATCCCGATCACGTCGACGTACCCCGCAGCGAACGCGCAGGTCAGGACCTCGCTCGGCCGGGATCTGGCGTCCTGCCGCGGGGCTGCAACGTGCAATGCGAACGTAAACCTGGAGTTCCTCGATCCTGCGGCGAATTATGAATCCCGGCTCAGCCAGTTGGACCTGCGCTTGACGAGGCGCTTCCGGGCCGGTCCGACCACGTTCCGCGGCAACTTCGACATCTACAACGCGCTCAACGGGGCATCCATTCTCTCGATGAACGCCGGTTATGGCACGAACTGGCTCTCCCCTTATGAAATCATGGGCGGGCGGCTGTTCAAGTTCAGCGGGCAGATTGAGTTCTGAGAAATTCAAGGACACAAAGACGCTCTTAACCACGAAGGTCTCGAAGGACACGATGACATGCCACGCTGGGTTGTCCCTCTGCAGCGGGACTATTGCTGCTTTTCCAGCGCCTGTGCCGGGGCGGACCCCGCTGCACAGTGACAACCCAAATGAACTCCGGGGTAAGGATCACACGGGGGTGATACGGGTGTTCACAGCATCTGGTCATCCCCTCCGTTCTGAGTTCTCGTGACGTCGCGAACCCGCATCTCCCACTCGATGGCAAGTGGTTTGCGCCTTCCCGCTCGTGGCTCGGCGCTATCTATTCGCGCTATTCGCGGTGCTGCTCTCGAGTCTTGTCTCCGCCGATCTGCTTAGCTCGCCCGTCCGAACGAGCGACACGCCGCCGACACAGCTCGACAAGGACGCTCGACTGGCGTTCATCCAGAGAGCGCAGGTCTGGACGCCGACCGACATTCCCACGATGAACCTGCGCGCCGGGCCCCAAGGCGCCGGAACGTTTCAGCCGAACGAGATGGTTACGTGCGACTACGTCGCGGGGAAGTTGCACGGCTCGTCGCGCAAGTTCGCCTGCGCGGTGGGTCCAGGGGACATCGTCAAGGTGCGCTACGGAGTGCACAACGAGGAGGTCCAGGCCTCGGTCATCGCGACCCGGCTGCTCTGGGCGCTGGGGTTTGCCGCGGACCGAGTCTATCCCGTACGAGTAATCTGTCGCGGATGTTCTTCGGACCCGTGGCACAATCCCGGACGCTCCTCAGGCGAGCATGCGTTCGAGCCTGCCGTCATCGAGCGCGAACCTCGTGGTTATGAGATGACGGAGGGCGACAAGAAAGCAGGATGGAGCTGGCGCGAGCTGGACCTCGTCAATGAGTCTCAGGGCGGCGCCTCCGTCCAGCAACGAGACGCCCTGAAGCTGCTCGCGGTGTTCATGCAGCACACTGACACGAAGTCGCAACAGCAGCGTTTGCTCTGTTTGCCGGGAGGACGTGCGACTGGCGGCCGATGTGACAAGCCGTTCCTGATGCTGCACGACGTCGGCCTGACGTTCGGGCACGCGAACCTCTTTAATCGGTCAGGTAGTGCCGGGGTCAACCTCGAGAAATGGGCAGCAACGCCGATCTGGAAGGACCCCTCGGCATGTATCGGCGACCTGCGCCGCTCTCAAACAGGCACGTTGGGGGATCCGCGGATCAGCGAAGCTGGCCGACTCTTCCTTGCGAATTTGCTCGTCGAGCTGACCGATCAACAACTGGCCGATCTTTTCGGAGTGTCGGGAGTCGGGGGTGTCAGCGAATGGGTCTCGGTTTTCAAGCACAAGCGCGACGAGATCGTGATGCATCACTGTCCGGCATGAATCACGGTCCGGGGGGATCCTCGAGTTTGTGCTGCCCCAATCGACGGAGCCAGGCGAACACGATCAGGACGACCAACGCCGGCACCAGCGCACTCCACCACCCGGAGACCCCAAGTCGCGGAAGGTAGGCCGGACCAACGTACGCGACGATCGCCAGCAGGCCGGTTGCCCAGACGAAGCTGGCGATGACGTTGAGAAAGGTCAGTTTCAACGGCGGCAGGTCGGCGTAGGCGCAGGCAGCGGCGAGTGCGATGCGCAACCCAGGCGCGAATCGAATCGCAAGCATCGTCAGCGTGCCGTGGCGACGCACCAGGTCCGTGAGGGCTGCACTTCGTCGGGCAATCGGGGGAAATCGATCCAGCCATCGATGAAGCCGACCGCGCAGGAGATAGAAGTAGAACTGATCACCCAGGGCGGCGCCCACCGTTCCAGCCGCGACGACACCCGCCGGGTGCAGGTATCCTCTGCTGACCAACGTCGCCGCCGCGACGAATGCAACTTCTCCTTCAATGGCCGCCGCAATCAGGATCCCCAGGTAAATCGCCACCAGAATGCCCGCCAGCGCATCGAGGCCCCGCTACCTACTTAATAGTCCCGCACGGCCGGGACATCATGGGCCGCCAGCGACGCGACGGCGCTCTTCACCACCGACGCCACGTGTTCAAGCTGGTCGTCAGTCAGTGACTCATAGACAGGAATCTGCACCGTTCTCTTCATCTGTTCGGCTCCCGGTGCGTGTGTTCTGAATTCGTCAAAGAGCGCGAGTTCGGTGCACACATCGACGTGCAGCGTCTCGATGTCAACCCCGTGCCGGAGACATAGATCGACAAGCGTATCGCGCGACGGCACATACGCACTGTATTGATAAAACGCGTGCGTGCGATCGGATGGAACGGTCGGGACCTGCACGCCGGGGACCGGCCGAAGCCGCTCGCTCATCAGCTGCGCGTGGCGTACTGTGTCTGCGTTCCACTGCGCGAGGTGCTCGAGGCCCTCGAGTCCGATGGCCGCCTGCACGTTCGCGTAACGGACATGGTAGTCGAGCGGAAACGGGTCGAGTCGCCGGATTGGTTCCCAGAAGTACGCGTCAAAATTCCAATGGAGTCGCGCGGACACATACACCAGGGGGAACAGCGTGTAGGTGAAGATCTTCGGTCGCGTGGCGATGCGCTGAACACGCCCGCGCCACAGCTTGTCCTTGACGGCTTTGATGCCAGGTGAGGGCGCCGACCGTGCGAAATCGGCAACGCGCTGCGCGAGGCTTGCGTCGCGCATGACCGCCATGCCCCCTCCGTACGTATTGAGCGGCTTGATAGTCTGGAAGCTGAAGAACGCCGCATCGCCAAACGTACCGACAGGGCGGCCACGATAGGTCGCGCCAAGGGCGTGCGCGCAATCTTCGATGACGCGAATATCGTGACGGCGCGCAATGTCGACGATCTCATCCATGTCGCACGGCAGACCCCAGAGGTGCGTCGGTACGACCGCGACGGTGCGGGGGGTGATCGCTCGCTCGAACGCGCCCGGGGTGATGTTGAACGTTGCCGGATCGATATCGGCGAACGCGGGTTCGAGGCCGGCGGCGCGCGCCATCTCGGGGATGACCCAGAAGGTGAGCGCCGGCATGATCACCTCCCCACCGGCCGTGAGCGCCATGGCCTTGAGGATGTAGTAAAAAGCCATCCGGCCGTACGAGGCGGAGACCGCGCGCACGCCATCGAGTCTGGCGCCAAACGCCGATTCGAAGGCCGTGACGTGCGGGCCGTCGACAAGCTGTCCACGCCTCGTCAGGTCGGCGATGACCTCCAAGGTGTTGGGGATGACACGGGCGCCGTAGCGCGAGATGGCAGTGGACATCACAAAGAACGCTCCATGGTCGCGAACTCGAGGCGGGACTGCAGTCGCCCGACGCCGGCGTCGAGCGCCGAGACGAAGCGGCGGACGTGGGGCGCACGGATGCGCAGGAAGTTGGCCAGAAATGACGGCCGCATGTAGAAGCGGGTATACGCAGCGCCGAGGAGGAACTGGAGCTGCGAGTGCGTATACGCCAGATGCACGCTCGGCAGATCGTGGAACCATCCTTTCAACCCCGATATGACGAGCGTCACCTTGGAAAATGGACGCAGTCGAGATCCGTACCCTCCAGCGACTGTGTCTTTGCTGATGAACCCTTCTCCGCCTTTTAGATCGGCCAGGACAACTCGCATAGAGACCTCGGATCAACTCGGAGTCGCGAGTGGCACCCAGTGCGCGCTTCGCGACGATAGATGTCACGCCAGTGCCGCGCAGCGCGCGGCCAGCGACCGGCCAGAAAGGCAGACCGCGTGCGCTGAGGCGCGGCACGAACCTGAGAATGAATGGTGTGGCTAGGCGGAAGGCGGGGCGCGCGGCGCAGTTCGTGAAGAACGTCGGATGGAAGCCGCCCGCGTAATCGAAGGATGCCGCGGGGTTTCTACCTCGACGGGGTTGAAGACGGCTGCGAGGACAACGAGCGGTGACGCTTTATCGTCGCTTGTCTCCGATGAGCCGCTGCCGCAGATCCCGTTATCAGGCGCACGCGCTGGCTCGGAACGCGAACACGCCAGCAGGCGCCTGGCCGGATAGCGGGCAAATTTCTTGTGGTGAGATGCCTTCCAGATCTGAAGGGTCGGCGAGCCGTCAAACGCGATCAGTTCGTCGCGACCGTCGCCGTCCAGGTCCCGCGCCGCGAGGTCTAGGAGCGGGCGCTCGCTGGTGAGCAGGCGACTCTTCCGCGTCGATGACAACCATACCCGCACGCCTGGCGAGAGCGGTCTATCGACGCTGGCGAAGTCCCTCTTTCCGTCACCGTCGAAGTCTGCCGCGACCAGGTGATCAGCCAGCGCAGTCCTGGGCAGCAATACGACGACGACCAGTGCCACCCAACCGAAGATGCGGAGCGAGGAAACAGCCGCGCGCATGCCCGTTCCGAGTATACCTGAGCCAGATGCGCGCGCCGGATGCCTGGCACCATCGGGCTGGGATTGTGGCACCGACGCGCGACGCGTCGAAGGACGACCATCACCTCCAGCGATAGCAGCGCCGCTGTGGCGTCCGTGACGCGAGATACGCCGCGACGTCGATCATGTCGCCCACGCTGAGTTGCGCCGCGACGAGCCTCATCAGCGCCGCGCTTTCGCCGCCGCGTCCGCCGCTCTGAAAGTCGTACAACTGCCGGACGGGCCATCTCACAAATACCCGGCATCGGGCTCAATACCCTCGGCGCTCGGTGCGTCCTCTCAGTGATTTGGCTTCACAAACTCGAGGCCGTATTCGGGCGTGAGAGCCATCATCTTCTGTATCTCGCTGTACGGCGGTTCGCCCATTGGCGGCGGTAACGTCATTGAGAGCGCCGTGTCACGTGGCAGCGTTCACTTCCTTGATCCGAACATCGGTCCCCGTCTGGGCGTCGGATTTCGGCAGAATCGAACGAGGAGACGGGACGGCGAGGCCGGAGCGATAGGCTCCCGCCGACCCCGATCAAACCGGTTTACGCGCTCGTGTACCTGCTATAACATGTGCGCGACTAACACAACGGCATCTCCCCGCTTCTTGTTCCTGATGCGACCGCCCGCGGGTTTTCTGACGAGGTGAACGCGTTATGAGTACCCAGGAGCACACGCCACAAGAACCCAACAACCCTTCACGCCGCGCGTTCATCAAAGTGGTGATTGCCAGCGGCGCGGCCGTCTCCGCATCCGCGTACCTCTTCCGTGGACCCTCGCTACTGGGCCAGGGTTCGCTGCCCGGCGCGGTGGAGCGTCTGATGACGCTGAACGTCAACGGCCAGATGCGGCGCGTGGACGTGATGAAGCAGGAAACGCTCGCCACGACGCTGCGCTACAAGCTTGGCCTCACCGGCACGAAGCTGGGCTGCGATCGATCGGAATGCGGCGCCTGCACCGTCCTCATCGACGATGTGCCGCATTACTCGTGCTCGATTCTCACGCACACGGTTCGCAGCCAGAAGATTCAGACCATCGAAGGACTCGAGAGCGCCAACGGCACGCTGCATCCGGTTCAGCAGGCAGTCGTCGACGAGCAGGGATTCCAGTGCGCGTTCTGCATGTCGGGATTCATCATGGCGACGGTCGGTTTCCTCAAGACCAACCCGAACCCCACGCGCGCCGAGCTGGCGCACGGCATTTCCGGCAACCTGTGCCGCTGCATGCGACTACGACAAGATCCTGCGCTCGATGATGCGCGCCGCTGAGTACATGCAGAGGGCCACCTAAGGTGACGTCGGCATGCAGAATTCAGAATGCAAACGAACATACGCGGCACGCGATAACCGGGTGAGAGTGGCTGCGACTGCATACTGCGAACCGCAGCATGTTTGCATTTGATTTTGCATTTTGAATTCGCCTGAAGGAGATGGGACATGGCAATAATTCACGACGTAATGCCCGTCTTCGAGCTGTTTCAGCCGACGACCGTCGACGACACGCTCGCGCTGCTCGAGACGTACAAGAAGGATGCGTGGGTGCTCGCCGGGGGTCTGGACACATTCGATTGGTTGAAGGACCGCAACAAGCGCCGCAAAGTGGTCGTCGATCTCAGCGGCGTTGAGGAACTGAGGGGCGTGAAGACGACCGCCGATGGCGGCATCGAGATCGGCGCGGCGACGACGCTCACCGACCTGGTGAAGCATCCACTCGTCAAGGAGAAGTATCCGATCCTGACGCAGGCCGCCGAGCTGGTGGCCTCGCCGCAGATTCGCAATCAGGGCACCGTTGGCGGCAACGTCTCGCAGGATACGCGTTGCTGGTACTACCGCTCGGGGTGGACCTGCTATCGGGCCGGCGGCAACATCTGCTACGCGGACACGCCAACCGCCATCAATCGCGAGCATGCGATCTTCGACGCGAACCGCTGCGTGGCGGTGAATCCGTCCGATACGGCGCCGGCGCTCGTCGCGCTCGACGCCAAGATGGTGATTCGCTCCTCGGACGGTGAGCGGGTGGTCGACGCGGAGACCTACTTCATCGGACCGTCGATCGACATCATGCGGATGACGGTGCTGCGGCCGGGCGAGCTGCTGACGGCGATTCGTGTCCCGGCCACGTGGGCGGGCGCGGAGTTCTACTTCGAAAAAATCCGCGAGCGCCAGGTGTGGGACTTCCCGCTCGTGAACATCGCGGCGGCGCTGAAGGTGTCCAACGGCACCATTCAGGGCTCGCGCATCGTCGTCAATGCCGTGGCCGCGCATCCGATGCGGCTGAAGTCGGTGGAAGACGCCGTGGCGGGCAAGCCGCGGAACGAAGAGACGGCCACGATGGCGGGTGAGCTGGCGGTGCAGGGCGCCCAGCCGCTCGCGCACAACGGATACAAGATCCCGCTCATGAGAAACCTGGTGAAACGCGCCATCAGGGGAGAGGCACAGGCATAGGCATGAATTACCTGGTGCAGTGGGGCATCAACCCCTGGGGCGAGGACACGCTCATCCACGCGCAGTGGGGTCTGGTCTACGTGGCATTGGCGTTTGGCGTCTGCTTCATGCTGGGGCATACGCTCTTCGTGAAGTTCTGGCCAAAGCCGGCGGGACCGAGCACCGCGCCGGTGAACGAAGCGGCAGCGGCCAAGGTGCCTGAGCGCGTGAAGCGGCACTCGCTTGCGGCGCGGATGTTCCACTGGATCATGGCGGCGTCGATGCTGACGCTGCTCGGCACGGCCATCGGTGCCGATCCTCGGGCTCGAGTTCAACTGGGTGGAGATCCACTGGATCGCCGGCCTCGTCCTCACGGTGTCGATCCTGTACCACATCATCCACGCGAGCTTCTGGCTGGACTTCTGGTCGATCTGGCTGAACAAGGAAGATGTGAGCGAGGCGATCGCGCGGTTGAAGCGGGCCATGGGCCGGAGCGCGCCGGCGCCGCGCAAGGCCGCGAAATATCCCTGGGACAACAAGATGTATCACACGGCCATCGTGCTGTCGGCGCTGGCCGTTGTGCCGACAGGGCTGTTCATGATGAAGCGCGTGGAGACGCTCGTCTTCGTACGTAATTCGTATCTCTTCAGCGACGGCACGTGGGGCGTGATGTACGTCCTGCACGGGCTGTCGGGCATCGGGCTGGTGGGCCTGACCATCGCGCACATCTATTTCGCGATCCGGCCGGAGAAGCTCTGGATTACCAAGGGCATGGTGTTCGGCGACATCAGCCGCCAGGACTTTCTCGCAGCACCACGATCCGCAGCGCTGGATCGTCGATACCAAGGCAGACGGCGCTCCTGAAGGACAGCGTCTGTGACCCACATGCGGGACCAGCTCAGAGATCGCTGCGGGAAGATTGAGGAGTGCTACGAGTTCATGCTCGCCTATGCCGCGCAGGGTCTTCGGACCGAGCCGGGCGGCGGCAGCGGCTCGCAGCTCCGGACGCTGTTGACAAAGTGCGATGAGGCGCTCGACGGCCTCGGAGACGTGTTCACGGAGATCGTGCGGAGCGAACAGCTCCGGCCCGCGGAAAAGTACGAGGCGTTCATCGCCATGCTGAACCGGGACGCCAGCGACGCCCGCGCCGCAGTCGGCCTCGTGCTGGCGCAGCCCTCCATCAGCTCGCAGCTGATCGACAATCTCAACGCGTCGATTCACCTCCGCGCGCTACTCACCGATCTGTTTCTCATCGACGAGATCGTCCGGCCGGAAACCGTTGGCAGCATCCCTCCCGTGGAGTAGAGACTTCCTGTACGAGGTGTGAGCATGGCTGACAAGAAGCTGGTCGGACAGAACTACACGACCCCCGACCTCCGGGCCAAAGTGACCGGTCGCTCGACATACGCCGAGGACTTCCGCGCCGAGGGGATGCTGTTCGCGAGGCTGCTCCTCAGCCCGTTACCCGCACGCGCGCGTCAGGAGCATCGACACGAGCGCGGCGCTCGCCATGCCGGGCGTGAGAGCGATCCTGACGGCCGACGACGTGCCTGGTCCCAAGGATCAGGTCAACGACGCGGGCCAGATCATTCAGAGCCAACCCGAAGAGTGAGAAGGCGCTGACCAACGAGCCGCTCTATCAGGGCGAACCCGTTCTGGCCGTGGCGGCCGTCGACGAGCTGACGGCGGTTGAAGCGATCGAAAAGATCAAGATTCAGTGGGAACCGCTGCCGTTCAGCGTGGATCCGGTCGCGTCGCTGCTGCCGGGTGCGATGAATCCCCGTGTGGAGGGGAACGTCTGGGTGCGTCCCACGCCAGCGCCGGGGCAGCCGCCGCCGCTTCCGGAAGTGCATCGACCTGAAATGGACCGAGGCGGAAGTCGAGGAGTACAAGGCGGGTCGTCTGCCGATGGGCAAGGACACCGATCCGCCCTGGTCGTACGGCGACCTCGAGGCCGGCTTCAAGAAAGCGTCGCTCATCCTCGACGAGACCTTCGTCACGCCGAACACCAGCCATCAGTGCCTCGAGAGCCGCACGTCGATGGCGTACTGGCAGAACGGCAAGCTGTTCATCCACCTGTCGACGCAGAGCACCGTGCAGACCGTCATGTCGGTGGTGCGCTGGCTGAACATCGAGCCGGAAAACGTCGTGCTCATCAGCGAGTACTGCGGCGGCGGTTATGGGAGCAAGGGGACGGGGTCGGTCACGGATATCATCCCGGCGCTCCTGGCCAAGAAGACGGGCACGCCGGTGCAGATGCGCATCAGCCGCGAGGAAGAGCACTCCATTGGTGGCGCGCGTCCCGCCGTGCACGGCCGGATGAAGGTCGGGTTCACCAAGGAAGGCCGCATCACTGCGCTCGACATGTTCACCGTGGTCGAAGGCGGGCCGTACGGCCCGGGGGGCGACGGCAACACCGCCAGCCGCTTCGCGTCGCTGATGTTTCAGCCCGAGGCCATGCGCTGGCGCGGCGTGACGGCGATTACCAACACGCCGCCTCGCCGCGCGCAGAGCCAGCCTGGCGGCATGCAGGGCATCGTCCTGATGGAGCCGGTGGTCGCCAAGGCGGCACGCCAGCTCGGGATCGATCAGGTCGAGATCCGGAAGATCAATGCGCCGGCCGGCAAAGCCAAGTTCGGCCCGGCGAACGCGCGGGGCAACCGGACGTATTCGACCAGTTGCTTCGTCAAAGAGGCGCTCGATAAGGGCGCGCAGATCTTCAAGTGGGATGAACGCAAGGCCCGGAGCGGGCAGCGCGAGGGCTCGAAGGTGCGTGGCAGCGGCGTGGCGATCAGCGCGTATAACGCCGGCTCGGTCGGCTTCGACGGCCTCTTCGTCATCAAGCCGGACGGCCGGATGTACATCCAGACCGGCATCGGCAATCTTGGCACCGAATCGTTTTCTGATTGCCAGCGGGTGTCCGCCGAGATGATGGGCATGCCCTGGGAGAAGGTCGAGCATCACCTGGGGCGACACGTCCAGGAACCTGCCGTGGAGCTGCGTGTCGGGCGGCAGCCAGACGACGCACGCGATGACGCGCGCCGCGCACGCCGCGGCGACCGACGCGATCAAGAAGCTGCAGCAGATCGCGGCGAAGGATCTCGGCGGCCGGCCCGAAGACTACGTCGTGGCCAACGAGCGCGTCGCGCGCAAGGGCGGCGGTGCCGGCATGACGCTCGCGCACGCTGCGCAGCGGGCGATCGAGCTCGGAGGCATCTACGACGGCCACGAAGTGCCCAACGAGATCAATGCCTTCACCAAGCGATCGGCCGCGGCGCTTGCCGGGCAGGGCCTGATGGGCGTGGCCAAGGACGCGTACCCGCGCGACGGCACGTCGTTGTCCTTCGTCGCGGCGTTTGCTGAAGTCGAGGTGGACGTCGAGACGGGCGTGTACCGCATTCTCGACTATCTCTGCGTCGCCGACGTCGGGACCGTCATCCATCCAGCGTCGCTGGGCGGCCAGGTGCTCGGCCGCTCGATCCTGGGCATCGGCCACGCGCATCGGCCAGAGGTGGGTGTACGACCAGCGCTACGGCGTGGCGCTGGCGCGGACGGTTCTATCAGAACAAGCCGCCGACGATTCTCGACGTGCCGGTGCACATGGATTGGGCGGCGGTCGAGCTTCCCGATCCGGAGACGCCGGTTGGCGCGCGCGGCATCGGCGAGCCTCCGGTCGCGGCTGGTTGCGCGGCGGTGCTGAACGCGATTTCCGCCGCGGTGGGCGACGAGGTGTTCGTGCGCGCGCCCGTGACGCTCGACCACATCGTGACCGCGTTGGAAATGGGCAGACCCACGCAGGCCCGATTGACGGCGAACGTCTGAGCGCTGACCAACGTTTGGGCTTGGGCGCTCGGCTGTAAGGCGCTTTTACATCGACGTGGTCCGCCGAAGCCTCGGCGAAGGCGGAAGGCCCGCCTGTACGATCACGTGCTATTCCGCTCGCGAACCGCCGGGTTCTCGTACGCAGGTTGGAGGATGTATGCGTGCATGGTTCCGGATCCTCTTCGTGCTCGGGTCGATCACCATCATTCCCTCAGCCGCGTACGCCCAGGGGTCAATTGCGGGCATCGTCAAGGACGCGTCCGGCGCCGTTCTGCCGGGCGTGACGGTTGAAGCGTCCAGTCCCGCGCTGATCGAGAAGACGCGGTCGGTCGTCACGGATGGGACCGGACAATACAAGATCGTCGACCTGCGGCCAGGCACCTACACGGTGATATTCGCGCTGCCTGGTTTCAGCACGGTCAAGCGCGACGGTATTGGGCTGAGTGGGTCATTCACCGCGACTGTCAACGCGGATCTAAGGGTCGGCGCGGTCGAAGAAACGATCACCGTGAGCGGCGAAACGCCGATCGTCGACATCCAAAGCACCACGCGTCAGCAGGTGCTGGACCACGACGTCATCGACACTATTCCATCGGGCCGGCTCATTCAGAACCTGGGTGTCCTGCTCCCCGGCGTCAGCGTCTCAGGCGGTCTCACCCTCAACGGCGTAGGCACGCAGGATGTCGGGGGAAGCAGCGGCAACGCCGTCTCCCAGCTCGCATCGCACGGCGGCCGGGGCCTCGACCAGCGAACCACGATGAACGGCCTCTCACTGATGCTGTCGGCTGGGGTGAACAATACGCCCTACGTTCCGAATATGGGCAGCACCCAGGAAGTGACGATTGACAGCTCCGGCGTCTCGGCCGAGGCGGCGGAGGGGGGCGTGCGGGTCAATTTGATTCCCAAGGAGGGCGGCAACACGTTCAGGGGTCTCGTGTTCGCGTCGTTCGCGAACGAGTCGATGCAGAGCAGCAACTTCAATGATGATTTGAAGGCCCGGGGCTTCACGACCCCGAACGCCATCAGGAAAGTCGCGGATCTCAATCCGGCATTCGGCGGTCCGATCGTCAAGGACAAGCTGTGGTTCTACGTATCGCATCGAATGCAGATCGCGCAGAACTGGGTGGGCGGAATGTTCTTCGACACCACCTACAACGATCCGAACGTGTGGACGCTGAACCAGGACGCGAACCATCGGATCTCCAACGACGGGATGTGGAATGAAGGCAACGTCCGCTTGACCTGGCAGGCCACCCAGAAGAACAAATTCGGGTTCTCCTTCGCGAAAGAGCACATGTGCACGTGCCCGTCGGCCATCCGCGCGACCACGTCGCCTGGCTTCGACAACCATTGGGGGTGGCCGCACCACATGATGACAACCGAATGGACGTCACCGCTGACGCCACGACTGCTGCTCGAGGCGGGCGCATTCCACCAATATCACCGGTGGGGCTGGTTCCCGTACGCGGAAACAAATCCGGATATCATCGGCGTCCTCGAGCAATCGAGTCAGATCAACTACAAGCTGCGGCCGGCCGGGTTCGCCGATCGCTGGCAGCACGATTGGCGGTATCGGGCGGCGGCGTCGTATATCACCGGCGCTCACGCCTTCAAGGTCGGCTTCAATAACGGGCGTGGCGACATCGATGCCCTGTTGTTCCTGAACGGGCGTCAGAACCGGTACTACCGGTTCAATAACGGCGTTCCGAATCTGATCACCCTGTACGCAACCCCGTACCACGATGGCTGGAACCTGGATCACGATCTCGGCATCTACGCCCAGGACAGATGGACGGTCGACCGCCTCACGATCACGGGCGGTGTGAGATTTGACTCGTTCAAGAGTAGTTTTCCGGAAGAGACGTACGGGCCCATACAGTTCGCGCCCACTCGCAACTTCACGCTTCCCAAGACGCCGAACTCGAACTGGAAGGACATCACGCCGAGGATGGGCGTCGCGTACGACGTGTTCGGGACCGGCAAGACCGCCGTCAAGGTCAGCCTGAACAAATATCTCATCGGCTCGGATGGGCCTGCCTTCACCTACGGAACGCAGGCTCCCTACAACAGAGTCGTCCACAGCGCCACGCGGACGTGGGGCGACACCGACCGAAATTTCATCCCCGATTGCGATCTCACGAGCGCAGTGGCCAATGGCGAATGCGGCGCCTTGAACGACCCGAACTTCGGCAAGGCCAGCCCCAGCACGACCTACGACCCCAAGGCGGTCACCGGATGGGGGAACCGCCCCTTCGACTGGGAGTTCGCCACGAGCCTGCAGCACGAGGTGCTGCCCCGCGTGTCGGTGGACGTCGGCTATTTCCGCCGGTGGTACGGTAACTTCGGGCTGATTGACAACCTGGCGCTGACGCCGGCCGACTTCGACACCTACTGCATCACCGCGCCCGCCGATGGCCGGCTGCCCAGCGGTGGCGCGAATCAGATCTGCGGGCTCTATAACGTGATCCCGACGAAGTTCAGCGTCCCGGCGCAGAACTTCGTGACCCTGGCGTCCAACTACGGCAAGCAAATCGAGCACTGGAACGGGATCGACCTGAGTGCCAACGCTCGACTTGTGCGCGGACTCACGGTCCAGGGCGGCGTCAGCACGGGGCGCACGACCACCGACAATTGCGAGATCGTGTCGAAGCTTCCGGAGATTATCAGCACGGCCACCACGGCCCTGCCGTTCGGATATTGCAATGTGAAGTCGCCGTTCCTGACACAGGTGAAGGGCCTGGGCTCCTACACGATTCCAAAGGTGGACATCCAGGTCGGCGGGTCCTTCCAGAGCAATCCCGGGCCGCTCGTCCAGGCCACGTTCAACGCGCCTACTGCGTTGGCAGCCCAGTCGCTCGGACGGCCCCTATCGGGGAACTCCGCGAACGCGCAGGTGAATTTGTTCCGATCGAATGCGCTGGCGGTGACACCCGCCGCGGCCACCGCGGGCGCCCTTTACGGAGACCGCGTCAATCAGGTTGACCTGCGCGTCGGCAAACTCTTGAGATTCGGGCAGCGCCGCACTTCGGTGAATCTCGACGTCTACAACGTGTTAAATTCGAGCGCGGTCCTGACGGAAAGTACTGCCTACGGGACGTTTCGCGTGCCGCAGATCGTGATGGTCGGTCGTTTCGTCAAGATCAGCGCGCAGCTGGATTTCTAATGCGATTTTCAGTTCGACCGGCCACGGAGACACAGAGGCAAACTCCGTGGCTACGTGGAAGTGAAAGACCAGGCAACATTCGTCGGAGGGAGGGTTGAGATGGGACGCAGGGTTTCCGGGATTCTCGCCGCAGCGGCCTGTATTGGTGCGCTGACCGCCTGGCCCGCCCGGGCGCATCACTCGTTTGCAGCGGCCTTCGATGCCGATAAACCGGTGACGGTCCAGGGTGTCATCACCCAGGCCAAATTGGCCAACCCACACTCCTGGATTTATCTCGATGTCACGGACGCGAACGGCAATGTCGTGAATTGGGGGTTTGAAGCACAAACTCCGACGGCGCTCATTCGCAGCGGCGTGAAACCCGAAGTGTTCAAAGTGGGATCGAAGGTCACGATCAGGGGTTGTCACGCGCGCGACATGACCAAGAACCAGGGAGCGGCTCGGGAAATCATCCTGGCGGACGGCCGATCCTTTATCATCGGGCCCAAGGGCAACGAGCCGGATGCAAACAGATAACGGAGTGGGAGGGTGTTCGACATGAAGAAGACGTATGTCGCTTCCGGGTTGACGGCAGCGGTCGTGATAGCGGGCGCATCCCTCGCCTGGATGAGTTCAACGCCGGTCGCGGCCCAATCTTCCACCGCAGCCAGCTCTGTTACCGCCCCGGCACCATCGAAGGCGATTCCGCGCACGGCTGATGGTCATCCTGACATGACCGGGGTCTGGTGGCCTGGGCGCGATCTCATTCCGGCGCAGGCGACCGCTGTATACCGCGAAGGAGAGCGTCAGGGCATCGGCGCTCGATCGTTCGGAAGTCTTTACAAGCCCGAGGCAATGGCCAAGGCCAAGACTCTGAGCGACAAGGACGATCCCGCGCTCTGGTGCATCCCGAGCATCATCGGCCCGACGCCGCTCGTTGGCAACGGGCTGGTCGGAGAGATCGTCCAGACGCCGAAGACCATCGTACAGCTCATCGAGACCTACCACGGCTTCCGGATTATCCCGACCGACGGAAGGCCGCATCGCGACGACGTCGTGCCGTCGAATCATGGCGACGCGGTGGGTCATTGGGAGGGGGATACGCTGATCGTCGACGTCACGAACTTCAGCGACCGAAACTGGCTCCACCATCACGGGGATGTGTCTTTTCATTCTGAAGCGCTGCACATGGTCGAAACGTATCGTCTGACGGACGCCGACACGCTCGAGATCAATGTCACCGCTGATGATCCCGGTCTGCTGACCGGCACGTGGAAAGCAGCGACCACCAAGCTGGTGCGAGCGCCGTTCGAGCACATCATGGAAACGTCCTGCGAGAACACCGAGACGGCCAGTCTCATCGAGACCGCGGCGAAGGACAATTACGGACGGAAGAAGTAGCGGAATTCGACGGGCCACGGAGACACAGAGGCACGGAGATCATTTTCAAACGATTTCTCCGTGGCTACGTGGCTACGTGGCAGTGAACGGCGGTCTAGGGCTTCAGCCATTTCACGAGCCAATCCAGGCTGGCTCGCTGTGCGTCTGCAGTGAACTCGTGCCCGGCATCCCGCTGGACCAGCAGCTGGAACTTCTCTTGTGAGTTCGCGAGCCGGTACGCCTGCTCGGCCGCTCGCGCGCTTTCCTGCACGCCGGGCATCGGCGTCAGATCGTCCTGGTCGCCGTTGATCACGAGAAGAGGCCGGGGTGCGATGAGCGGCAGCATCGACGGACCATCGAAGTCGCTGTAGATTCCCGGCACGACCCGGTCATAGAACTTTCTGACGAACGCGGCGTCGACGGACGAGAGCCCTGCATCGCGAGCTGAGATCTCCACCGCGGGCGAAATTGACCCGACGCGCCATTGCCACGCGTCGTGGTCCAGAGCCCAGCGAAAACTCTGCACGCCGATGACCGGAACAGCCACCGCGATGCGCGGATCGACAGCCGAGGCCAGATAGGTTTCCATGCCGCCCTTGGAGATCCCCATCAGCCCGATCCGAGCCGGATCCGAGTCGGCACGCGTGGCGAGATAGTCCACGAGCCTCAAAACGTCCCACACGGTGTCGTACAGAAAAGGATGGCCCTTGCCCGTTCGGTACGCGGCGGCGATCGCGTTGGAGTAGCCACCGGAACGGGTCGCACGCTCGCCGTGGTATCGGCCGTCGATGGAGACGGCAAGAAAGCCGCGGTTCGCCAGGGCCGTCAACAGGGGCAGCATCCCTTCCTTGCTGTCACCGGTACCGTGAAGCACGATGACCGTGGCTCGCCGCCCGGACGCCGCTGGCCTGACGGCAATGCCCGGCACGCGCTCGCCGCCTTCCGACACGAACGTGAAATGTTCCTGCCTGCGACCACCAGGCAGCTCGGTCACCTCCGGCGCCAACGGCACTCTGGGGCGATCGATCAGCCGAAGGAACTCAGCTCGGATCGGGGCCGCCTGTTGCGCCAAGCCGTCCTGCACGGACGGGCCCAGCAACAGGAGCACCAGAGTGGTTGTGAGTGCCGCCATCCTCACGACGCTTTCCCGAAGCCGTACAGCTCGGCGGCATTCTGCACCAGGATGCGGTTGCGCGTCGGCTCGTCCGGCGCCCATTTCGACATGAGATCGAACAGCATCGCGTCGTCTGGCTTTGTGGTCTCGTTCGGGTGCGGCCAGTTGCTCCCCCACACCATGCGTTCGGGCGCGGCCTTGATGTAGGCCTGCGCGACCTTCGTAATGTCGGCATAGCCGGGCGGACCGTCCTTGGTGTTGTCATAGGTCACCGACAGCTTGACCCACGTGCGGCCCTTGTCGACCAGCTTGCGGACGACGTTGTAGACCGGATGGCTCAGGCCGGCAGGCTGCGGGACGTGGCCCATGTGATCGAACACGAGCGCGGAGGGCAGGCGATTCCACAAGGCTTCGGCCGCGACGATCTGGTCGGGGCCCATGTTGATCTGCACGTGCCAGCCGAGCGCGTTCACGCGCTTCGACAACGGCTCGATCATGTCGATCGACGTCGCCGCAGTGGAGGTATCGGTGATCGAGAAGCGAATGCCGCGAATGCCACGGTCGGCCAGCGCTTTCAGCTCCGCATCCGTGACGGTCGGGTGGACGACGGCGACGCCGCGCGCATTCGGCCCGAGCTTCGCGATCGCATCGAGCGTCACGCGGTTGTCGGTGACATAAGCTGACGGCGTCACGATGATGTTGCGGCTCGTTCCGATCCGGCGCTGCAGCATGCGGAATTCCTCGACGCGCGCGTCGGGAATGAGCCGGCCTCCCGGCGTCGGGGCCGGAAAGCGCACCGCATCGTAGATGTGGTGGTGGCAGTCGCACGCGCCCGGCGGCGCTTTGAGTTTTGCCGGCTCGGTGCCGGAGGAATTTGGCACCTGCTGGGCGAAACTCTCTTCAACGTACATTCGCGACGTCGATGCCGCCAATACCAGCATCGAGGCGCCCTTGATGAACGTGCGCCTTTCGATCATGTTTCTCTCCGGTCTTGCGAATCTGTGTTACGCGTCAGGATTGTGTACCAGGATGCGGCTAATCGGCTTTCGGAAATTCGATACTCATCGCGGTTGACCCACCTCCCAAACCCTCGGCCGAAATGAGGCGTTACGGGCGTATACTGCGCCGCACACGGTCCTCTCGGTCGCTCGCCTTCTTACCTGTCCCTTTTACGGAGGTGGATATGATGAGGCGTTTTCTCGGGGGATTCTCGCTCGGCGTCCTGAGTGTTTTTCTGAATGCCGGCCTCGCCTGGGCGCAGCTCTCAACCGCCCAGCTCAGTGGTCGAATCACCGACCAGAGTGCGGCCGTTCTTCCCGGGGTCACCGTCACGGCGACGCAAACGGCCACCGGATTCACCCGAAGCGACGTGACCGATAGCAACGGGTCGTACGTGCTGTCGAACCTGCCGCCCGGCCCCTATCGGTTGGAGGTGTCGCT
Organism: uncultured Acidobacteriota bacterium; assembly: GCA_963741135.1. Lineage (GTDB taxonomy): Bacteria > Acidobacteriota > Vicinamibacteria > Vicinamibacterales > UBA2999 > Gp6-AA40. The sequence goes on along the minus strand of CAVUHC010000008.1, from coordinate 1,505,741 downwards.
CTCAGGCTTCCGTTCCTACGTCCAGACGGGCATCGTCCTGCAGGTCGCCGGCTCGCCGGCGATCAACGTGGTGCTGTCGGTCGGTTCGCTCGAGGAGTCCGTGACAGTGGAAGGGGCCGCGCCGCTGGTGGACGTGCAGAGCTCCGGCATCAGCGACGTCATCCGGAACGAGGAAATCCTGGCGTTGCCGCTCAACGGTCGCAATGCGGTCGAGCTCGTGATGATGTCGGGCGCGGCCGTGCAGGTGACGAACGCACCGCAGCGGGCGGTGCCCGGTGGGCTCGGGGTGTCGGTGGCCGGCGGACAGTCCTTCGGGGTGGCGTACCTGCTCGACGGCGCCATGCACAACAACCCACAGGACAATTTGAACCTCCCGTTCCCGTTCCCGGATGCGCTTCAGGAGTTCAGCGTGGCAACGAGCGGACTGAGCGCCCAGCACGGCATGCACGCCGGCGCCGCGGTCAACGCCGTGACGAAGTCGGGCACCAACCGCTTTACGGGCAACGCCTTCGAGTTCGTGCGCGATCGGCGCTTCAACGCCAAGAACCCGTTCGCACAGATCGGACCGGACGGGAAACGGGTGGACGATGGCCTCAAGCGCAACCAGTTCGGGGGCACGCTGGGTGGACCGCTCGTGCAGAACCGGCTGTTCTTCTTCGGGGCGTTCCAGGGCACCACCGTCCGCCAGCAGCCGGCTGCCAACATCGCGTGGGTGCCGACGCCGGCGATGCTGGCCGGCGACTTCACGGCGTTCGCCTCGCCCGCCTGCAACGGGGGACGGCAGATCACGCTGCGCGGTGGATTCGAGAACAACCGGGTCAATCCGTCGCAGCTCAGCCCGGCGGCGCTCAACATGACCCGCCGCCTGCCGACGACGACGGATCCGTGCGGGCAGGTGACGTATTCGCAGGCGAAGGACAGCAACGAACTGCAGTACCTCGGCCGGATCGATTATCAGCGGACCTCCGACCACACGATCTTCGGCCGCTACATGGCCACGTCGGCCACCCAGCCGATTCCCATGCGGGAAGGGGATACTGTCCTGTCCCTGTTCGACGCCGCGAACAACGTCGGCCTGCTCGGCATGGATGCCCTTGCCCATTCGCTGGCCATCGGCGACACGCGCGTGTTCGGCCCGAACACCGTGAACTCGATTCGGTTTTCCTTCAACCGCTCCGCTGTCAGCCGCCTCGCGCCGGAGACATTCGAGCCACACGACATCGGCTCCGACGTGTACAGCTACTCGCCCCACGTGATGTGGGTGCGAGTCCAGGGCGCGTTCGAGGCGCAGAATCAGGGCCCGAGCCGGTTCCTGACCAACGCCTCTCAACTGAGCGACGACTACACCGTCGTCCGCGGCAGCCACCAAGTATCGCTTGGCGCGAGCGCCGCGTACTGGCGGTACTACTTCGAGACGCAGGCACGCTCCGGCGGCTTCTGGACCTTTACGGGAGGGCTGACCGGGCTGGGCCTGGCGGACTTTCTCATGGGCCGCGTCGGCCGGCTCGAACATGGCGGCCCGGCGATCCTGCCGATGGACCAGTGGTACATGGGCCTGTATGGCCAGGACACCTGGCGCGCGACGTCGCGGCTGACGATCAACGCTGGCCTTCGGTGGGAGCCCTACTTCGGACAGAACGTTACAAGCGGCGCCGTCTATAACTTCAGCCGCGAGAACTTCCGCGATAACGTCAGGAGCCAGGCGTTCGTAAACGCGCCAGCCGGTCTCCTCTATCCGGGCGATCCCGGGTTCCCGCCGGGCAAGCGCGGGCTGTTCACGCAGTGGCTGAATTTCTCGCCGCGCGTCGGGCTTGGCTGGGACGTGAGCGGAAACGGCAAGACGGCGGTGCGTGCGTCCTACGGGCTGACGTACGACTTCCCGAACGCCGAGTATCAGCTCATCAACGCGAACTCGCCGCCGTACGGCAACCGCTCCATCGTGGAAGATCCTCCCGGCGGGTTCGATCGGCCCTACGCCCATCTGGGCGGGGATCCGCACCCGATTCTGACGAACCGCGAGACGCAATTCCTCCCGTTCGGCGCGTACGGGGCGACCGATCCGAACATCAACTCGCCGCGCATCCAGCAGTGGAACGTCACCCTCGAGCAGCAGCTCGGGACGGTCTGGCAGGTGGCCGCGAGCTACATCGGCAGCCACACCGACCGTCTGTGGGAGCAGGTGGCGATCAATCCTGGTGTGTTCCTGGGATTGGGTCCGTGCGCGCTCCAGGGAGTCTCTTACCCGATCTGCAGCACCAACGCGAACCTGAACCAGCGGCGGGTGTTCTCGCTGTCCGGCGAGAACCCGGCGGCGGCGCGGCTCCTGGGCAACATGGATATCCACCAGGCGGTGGGGACGCAGGACTACAAGGGGCTGAAGCTGTCGTTCCAGCGCCGGGCCGCCGACGGCGTGAGCCTCAGCGGCAATTACACGGTGTCGCGCTGCTTTGGCGACCCTGCGCTGCAGACGGGCGGCTTCCCGCAAATTGCCAACGGCTATACCAACCCCGACGATTTTTCATTCGATCGCGGGATCTGCGACCAGGATCGGACGCACATCGGCACCCTGGTCGCCGGCGTACGAACACCGCGGATAGACAACGGCGCGCTGCGTGCCGCATTCACGGATTGGCGGATCTCGGGCATCTTCAGCGTGCGTTCCGGGCAGCCGCTGAACGTCATCGCCGGCCAGGACCGCGCGTTCACCGGCATCCAGAATCAGCGGGTCGATCAGGTGCTCTCGAACCCATACGGACAGAAAACGCTGAACGACTGGCTCAACCCGGCCGCGTTCGCGCTGCCGGCGCCGGGCACGCTCGGCAACTTTCGCCGCAACAGCGTGCGCGCGCCGGGCTACCGGTCGATCGACCTGGCACTCTCGCGCCTCATCCCGTTCGGCGCCAGCCGGACGGTGGAGCTCCGCGTCGAGACGTTCAACCTGCTCAATACGTTCAACTGGGGCGCGCCCATCGCGGGGCCCATCCAGGGTGGGAGGATCACCGATACGAATTTCAGTGCGGGTACGTTCGGCCGGGTGACATCAATCGCGGGCACGCCGCGCGTCCTGCAGTTCGGCGTCAAGTACGGCTTTTGAAGGAAAGCAACCACGAAGAACACGCTCACAGGTTCCGGACGATTGGTGTCGACGCCCGGCTTGGCCCTGTTTCGCCGAAGTATGACGCTCTGGCCGCAATGAGAAGCGGCATGTCCGAAGCAAAACCGTCAGGCCGAAGGCCGACAAGCTGCGCCGGTCGACGGCGAAGCTCGGTTGTCTCGAATCAAGCCGGTTTTGCGGAGGACATGCCGCAGCTCACTGCGGCCAGAGCGTAGAGAGTTGCGAGCTGCCCGCTGATTGGCGGGTCTCCGGGTTAAACCGGAGACCCGCTATCGGACACGTCGCTGGCCACCGCCCCCCGGGGCAAACCAATGACGAAGTAGACGCGACTAGGGAACGCGATTTCCCAGGTTCAGGTCCCCGCTGCGCTGGAGGACCACCGCGACCCCGGTCTTGTCGAGCGTGCCAGCGCCCAATTTGAGCAGAAGCTGGGCTGTGTCCTCCCGGTATCTGCGCGGAATCTGAAGGCGACGGGCCCCAATATCCTTGGTGAGGACGGATAGGGAAATGCTCAACGCCGTCTGCCCGAACTCGTCCTTCTGATCGATGTTTGCACCCTTGCTGACCAGGTATGCGATGACGTCGTTCAGCCCCTGATAGGCGGCCGCGTGCAGTGCGGTCCAGCCGTACTGCCCCGCGGCATTCACGTCGGCGCCGTGCTCCACGAAAAACTTTGCCGTCTCGACCGCCGTGGCCCGTTCCTCGGGCTCTCGTTCCCTTTGCACGTCCGTGCCGGCCCCGGCTGCCATCATCAAGGGCGTCGTGCCGCGCTCGCTGGCAATGAGCGGATCCGCCCCGGCTGCCACCAAGGTCTTGATCACCTCAAGATTGTTGACCTCCGCCGCCAGGAAGAGCGGTGTGGCACCCTGGAGAATGATTTCATCGACGGTGACGGCGGTGCGCTTCCCTTCGATTGCGACGTTGCCGTTCTTGATTTCCTCGGCGGCCTTTTCCTTGTCCTGACTGAGACGGACATTTGGATTGGCGCCGTGCTTGAGCAGTGATTTGACAATGGTCAAGATGGCGTCTTTCCCGGCCAGGTTGATCCCGTAATCGGAATCCCGCACGACGCGGTGCAAAGAGGTGTAACCGTTCGCATCCGGGAGGTTGGGATCGGCGCCATTGTCGAGCAGCGCGTCTACGGCTTTCGCGTTCCCCATGGCGCTCGCGACCATCAAGGCCGTCAGTCCCGTTTTCGCCTGAGCCTCATTCGGTTTCGCGCCGGCGCGGAGCAGAATGCGAGCGCTGTCCTGATCGCCCTGCTGGGCGGCGAACATCAGAGGCGTGAAGCCGGTCTTTGAAGCGGCGTGCACATCGGCGCCGCCCTCGAGCAGTATCTCGACAACCGCGGACTGACGTTGCGACAGCGCCCACATCAAGGCGGTCTGTCCGCCGTTCAATTCACGCGTGTTGGGGTTTGCGTTCCTCGCGAGTAACGCACGCACCGTCACGAGGTTGCCCCGGCGGGCCGCTTCCATGAGCGGCGTCTCGCCCGACATCAGCGCCGTATTGGGATCGGCGCCGGCCGCGAGCAGCTTTTCGGTCATCCTCGGATCCGCGTGTCCCGCGGCCGCATACAGCGCCGTTGCGCCGAATTCGTTCGCCGTCTTCACGTTCGCGCCGGCGCGCAGGAGAAGATCGGCCATCTCCAGGTCGTTGCGCGTGGCCGCCCAGACCAACGCGGCCGTCCCCTCGGCCCCGGCGGCGGCGTGCTTGCTACCACCGTTCAACAGGGACTGCACGGTTGCACGGTCCCCCTGCTTCGCGGCAGTCACCAGCGACATATTGCCCGCACCTGCGGCAAGCGCGGTGCCCGCGAATATCATCGAGGCCATGAGTGCCGCCAGAATCGTTGCTCTCATGTTCATTGCCATTCTCCCGCTCGGATCAAGTTTCGTCTGTCGCCAGGAGTCCCGTTTTTCGAGGACCCCTGGCGAAGGCCACGCTAAGTGGTCGGCAGGTCCAACCTGCCCGTGCTGTCGCCCAACTTCTCCACATGCGGAACATCTGCCTTGTCCAGCATGGTCAGGAGCAGATTCGCCATCGGCGTGCGGTTGGGATAGCGCACGTGCTGTCCGCCCTTGATGCCGCCAACACCGCCGGCGACGAGCAACAGCGAGAGATCGGTATAGAGGTGCAGGTTGGCGTCGCTCAGCCCCGCGCCGTAGAGGATCATCGAGTGATCGAGCAGCGAGCCCTCGCCGTCCGAGGTGTCGCGCAGCCGGCCGAGATAGTACGACAGCATCTTCGTGTGCAGGATGTTGATCTTCGTGGTCTTCTCCTGCTTCTCCTTGTCGCCCTGGTGATGCGTGCAGGGGTGGTGCGCATCGCCGAACCCCAGCTCGGGATAGGCGCGGCCGCTCATTTCATGGCCCATCTGGAACGTGATGACGCGGGTCATGTCGGTCTGCCAGGCGAGAACCATGAGATCGGCCATCAACTTGTAGTAGTCGGAGAAGACTTCCGGGACGCCGACAGGGCTTCCCATGGTCACCTCGAGATGACCCTGCTTCTCCGCCAGTTGCATGCGCCGCTCGACATCGCGGATGGCATCCAGATACTGGTCGATCTTGCCGCGATCCGTTCCGCCGACCTTCCCGCGCAGCCGCTTGACGTCCACGCCGATGGCGTCAAGGATGCTGCGGTCTTCGTTTCTGAAGGCCAGGCGCACCTTCGGATCGGTGCCCGCGTCGCCGAACAGACGCTCGAAGATGGCGCGTGGGCGGTTCTCCATCGGCAGCGGTGTGGTGTCGTTGCGCCAGGAGATCGTGTCGTAATAGGCGCAGCCGTAGGCCGACTCGCAGGCGCCGACGATTTCGGGGGCTTCCAGGCCGATTTCAAGCGAGGCGAGCTGCGTGTACTTGCCGAACTCCTTCGCGGCAATCTGGTCGGCGGATATCCCGGCGTGGAGGTCTGCGCCGGAGGTCATCTTGGCGTGGGTGCCCGTCAGCCAGGCGGTGCACGCGCGCGGATGATCGCCGCCTATTTCGCCCGTGAGGCCTGCGGCTTGCTGGTTATCGAGCCCGGATAGCACCAGCATGCGGTCCTTAAAGGCAGCGAGCGGCTCGAGCGTCCGGGTCAGCTCAAAGTTGGTGCCCACGGCCTTGGGTGTCCACTCGCCGTTCAAGTTGAAGATCCCGTTCGGGGTCTGCATGAACGCCATGCGGGTCGGCCGTGTCGGGGGGGCGCCAAACGCCGGCGTCATGGCGTCGAGCACGGGTAGAGCAAGCGTGGCACCCACGCCGCGCAGGAACGTGCGCCGGGGAAACGCCTTCTTAAAGATCACCATCGCTAGCCCTCCTCATTCGGAATGGTGTGCTCTTGACAATGCCAAGAATGATTGACGACCACTTTTGATTGTCGGCGGCCGCGCCGCGCGCGATCGTGCGAAGAGCCGCGTAGTCGTACTCTTCCACGCCACGACCCAGCGCATAGGTCAGCAGCCGCTCCGTGAAGTTTTCGACGAACATGTCCTGTTTTTTCATCAGGACATCGCGCAAGCCCGCCGGCCCGGTGAACGCAGTGCCGTCAGGCGTGGTACCGGACGCATCGATCGGTCCTGATCCTGGTGCCGTGGACACGCGCCAGTTGCCGAGACCATCGAAGTTCTCGAGCGCAAAGCCGAGCGGATCCATCAGCCGGTGGCAGGCCGCGCAGGTGGGATTGGCCCTGTGCTGTTCCATGCGTTGCCGCATGGTCATCTGCTGTGCGGTCGCATCGTCTTTCAGCGAAGGAACATTCGGCGGCGGCGGTGGTGGCGGAGAACCCAGGAGCTGCTCCAACACCCACTTTCCACGGATCGTCGGCGCCGTCCGGTTTGGATACGAGGTCACCGCCAAGATGCTGGCCTGTCCGAGCAATCCGTACCGATTCGGGTCTTCGAGTTTCACGCGGCGGAATTCAGTGCCGTAAATACCCCTGATCCCGTAGTGCTCGGCCAGGCGCTGATTGAGGAACGTGTAGTCCGTCGTCAGCAGGTCGGTGACGCTACGATCCGCCCGCACCTGACTTTCGATCAGGAGCTCCGTTTCCTTCGCAAGGGCCTCGCGCAAGTTGTCATCGAAGTTCGGAAAGGTCGTCTGATCCGGGGATATCCTTGCGATATTGCGCAAATACAGCCATTGGCCGGCGAAGTTCTTCACCAGCGCCTGCGAGCGAGGATCGGCCAGCATGCGCTTGACCTGACCCTGCAGGACCGACGGGTCGGAGAGGCGTCCGCTCTCCGCAACGGTGAGCAGCTGCTCGTCGGGAATGCTGCTCCACAGGAAGAACGACAGCCGTGAGGCAAGCTCGATGTCGCTGATCTTGTAGACGGTCCCCGGAGCCGCGCCCGGCGGATCGACTTCCGCACGGAACAGGAACTCGGGCGACACCAGAATCTTCTGCAACGCGAGTCTCACGCCCGACTCGAAGCCGCCGTTGCGTGCGCCCTCGTTGTAGAGCGCGAGCAGTTGCGCCGTTTCGCCGTCACTGACAGGACGCCGATACGCGTGGTGGGCGAGATTCGACAGGATTTTTTTCGCGCATGCCTGCTGCTCGGCGGCCGCGGACGGATGACAGATGAAAATCCTGTCGCGCGTAGCCGTGTTACCCGACCCTTGCACGTTGAACGGACCGGCGACGGTAATGCTGCCTACGCCTTCGAAGTACGTCAGCACGTCATCGCCGCGTATCCGGTCAATGATGCCTTCCTTGATGAGCGTGTCTTTCAGGAATGTCGCAGCAAGCTCTCGTGTTCCGGCCTTCACCGGCACACGGATCTTCAGATGCGCATCGGGAGGTGTTCCGCTGCCGAGCACGACCTTCTTGGGGTTGGCGGCAATGGTGAACAGCTGGAGCCGTTGATCGTCGAGCCTGAGATCGACCTTGCGTTCCCGGGCGAGGCCCAGATATTCGTCGTCTCTGTTCCTTTGCAACGTGACCGAAATCTCGTATTCGCCGTCCACCGGGAACAGGTGGCGCAGCATGGTGCCGCCGCGCGAGCCGACCGGCGCGGTTTCACCCAGACGATCATCCTGAATCAGGCGGTGAGGAACGTCATAGGTCTGGTAGGACACGGGGATCGTGGTATCGCCTACCGCGGTTCGGCTGACCTTGCGAGCCACCGAAAGGTACCGCTCCAGCAACACCGGCGACACCTGCAACACGTCTCCGATGTTGTCGAAGCCATAGCCGATGTCGTCGGCCGGCAACAGATCGGCGACGTCAATCTCCAGCGCCAGCAAATCGCGGACGGCATTCCCGTACTCCGTTCGGTTGAGACGATGGAGCGTGGGGCGTCCCGGATTCGGCTTCGCCACTGCCAGGCGATCGCGTCCGGCCTCGATATATTCGACGAGCGCCTTGTAGGTGGTCTCATCGGGCCGCCGCATGTCGGCAGGCGGCATCTCACGGTTGCGCAGCTTGCGCGCCAGCTTTTCCCACGTCGCGCCGGCGGTCTCGAAATTCGCGGCGTCGAACGTGTCCAGGCGCAGCCCTGCAGCTGGCGTGTCACCCCTATGACAGGCGATGCAAAATCTATCGAGTGTCGCGCGATGGGTCGCGGCCGCTGAAGGGGAATTTTGAGCAGGGGTATTCTGAGTCGGGGAATTTTGCGCCGAGAGTGTTACCGCGGACACGAAAACCGCGCCCGCGAGTGCAATGCTTAGTGACGCCAGGGATCGGGTTCGAATCATGGGTCGCTCCCTCCCACCCGCAAAACAGGTCACATAACTCGGGCAGAGTACACCAACATATGCCTCCTTACAAGCGTTCCTTGTGGCAATCTTGGCTGCAAGTGGCGCTTGTGTGCTGGCTGGTACGGTCGCTATTCTCAGCCTGAATTCGAATGTTGAACCCTCTGTCAGCGCTCCATGCGATGCACGTCCACGAGTCATTCGAAGGGGTGCGCAGCGTCTGCATCGCCTTGATAGCACTCGTCTTCGCCTCACCTGCCATTGCTGAACAGGGGAAGCTCCGCGAACGGCTCACGCCCGAGGTCATGGCGGTGGTCTATCCCGGCGCCGAACGCCTCGGGATGGAGGAAGGCTCGCCGCCTGCAATCGCGGTCTTCAAGGGCGACCAGATTGTCGCCTATGTATTTTCGACCCTCGACATCATCGCGGCGCCGGGTTATTCGACGACACCGTTCGACGTCATCGCCGGCGTCGATCTCAGCGGCCGCATCACGGGGGCCAAGGTCGTCTTCCACCAGGAGTCGATGATCGTTCACGATCGCGTGCGCCAGCGTCAGCTCGATACGCTTCTTGCCCGCGAAGCGGGCAGGCCGCTGCGCGGCGGCACCAACGCGCTGCCGCCGGACTACGTCGACGGTGCAACCATCAGCGCGCGCGCCATGCGCGCCGCGGTCCTCACCACCGCGAGGCTGGTTCTGCGCGCGCACGCCGCGCGTACCGCTGTGACCGCTCCGACTGCTGTAACCACCGTGACCGTTTCTTCGACCGCTGAGACCGTTCCGACCCTCGATCTCGAGAGCTTCAGCATCAAGTCCTGGGACGACCTCCTCGCCGAGGGCGCCGTGGTGCAACGGCGGGTGACCTCGGGCGAGGTCGCGACGGCCCTCGCCAATGCGGGCGCGGCCGCTGTCAAGCTCGATTGGCCGCTCGGCACGAGCGACGATCTCTATATCGAATTCATGACGGCGCTCGTCACGCCACCCGCTATCGGCGGCAATCTGCTCGGCCTGCTGAAATTCGAGGATTACAAGAGCCAGCTGCCGAGCGGCGCCCAGGCGATCTATGTCGCCTCCAACGGTCCGTACGATTTTCTCGGCACAAAATACTTTCGGGAGTCCGAGGGCAACCGCTTCGATCGCCTGCGCGTGATCCAAGACGGGAAGACGTTTGGATTCGTGCAAAACGACTACTCCTATGCCACGCCCATCCAGGGGCAGCAAGTTACCGGGCTGTTCGCGCTGCCGGCCAATTCCAGCTTCAACCCCCTGAAGCCGTGGCGATTGGAAATTCTGATCACGAGCGCCGGCACTCCCCCGCTGACGGTCGCGTTCGGGCTCGACTACAAGATCCCGGACACCCATGTCCTCCAGGTCCCGGTCCCCCGTGTCCTCACGCCGCAGCCGCAACCGCAGCCGCAGCCGCAACCGCAGTCGGAGCTGGTGCCGGAGCCGGAACTGCTGCCGCCCGTCCCCGCCTGGGTCGAGGCCTGGAGCGACGCGCGGGTAGACATTGCGATTCTGGCCGTGCTCCTGTCGCTGCTCACTCTGATCTTCATATTCCAGTCGACGCTGGCGCGCTTTCGCGTTGCCCACCGGCTCGTGCGCACTGGATTCTTGCTGGTTGTTCTGGTCTGGCTCGGCTGGACCGCCGGTGTGCAGCTCTCGATTCGTCAATGTCATGAACTATGTCAGCGCGCCGTTCAATCACCTCGAGATCGGTTTCTACCTTGCCGAGCCGCTGATGGTCATCATCGCCGGCTACACGCTCGTCTCGGTGGTGTTGATTGGGCGCGGCGTGTTCTGCGGCTGGCTGTGCCCGTTCGGGGCGCTGCAGGAGCTGCTCGGCCAGCTCTCCCGCGCGCTGCGCGTGCCGCAATGGAACCCGCCGGCCGCGCTGGAGAAGCGCTTGTGGATGGGCAAGTACATCGCAGCCGCAGCGGTGCTGACGTTGGTGATGACGCAGATCGACTCAGCGGGGGCCACGTTGGAGATCGAGCCGTTCAAGACGGCGATCACCACAAGATTCACGCGCGCCTGGCCCTATGTGATCTATGCCGGCGCATTGTTGGCCATCGGGCTGTTCTCGGAGCGGGCCTATTGCCGCTTCCTGTGTCCGATGGGTGGCGTGCTCGCATTCCTTGATCGGCTGCACCTTCTCAATCTGCTCAAGCGTCGTCCCGAATGCGGCAGTCCCTGCCACTTGTGCGAACACGCGTGTCCCGTGCGGGCGATCGAGCCGACGGGCACAATCGTCACGGCCGAGTGCTTTCAGTGCCTCGATTGCCAAGTCGAATATTTTGACGAGAAGCGATGTCCGCCGCTGGTGCGGACCGTCAAGCTGCGCCGCGAGGCAAAACCTATCGGCGTCAGGGTGAACAATGCCTGAAGAGAAACTCGCAGCTCGAGCAGGCACGCCCGATTGTTCTCGCGCGGAAGGACGTCCGACGCGCCGTCGTTTCTTGCGCGTCGTTGCGGCGGTTGCCGGCCTGCCGCCGATCATCGCGGCGGTGCGCGCTACCGCGCCGAAAGCTCAGTCGCACAGCTGGCACGGCGAAGTGCTTGGCGCACTGTCGGAGCTCACGTTATGGCACCCCGACGCCGCATTCGCGCAACGTACGATCCTGCGTGTGCGCCATGAGATCGAGCGTTTCGAGCGAATCTTCAGCCTCTATCGGCCGGACAGCGAAATCTCGCGCCTCAATGAAGCAGGCAAGCTGATGAAGCCGTCGCCCGAGCTGCGAACACTGGTCGAGGAAAGCCAACGCCTCGGTGAGCTGAGCGGCGGCGCGTTTGACATTTCGGTACAGCCCTTGTGGCGGCTTTACGAGGCACATTTCTGGTCGCATACCGACATCCAGCCGGACATCGCGGCCCGCGCGCGCGACGTTGCACACACCGTGGTGGATTTCCGCCAGATCGAAAGCGGCGCGGCCGCAATCGGGTTCGCACGCGCCGGAATGGCCATTACGCTGAACAGCATTGCCCAGGGCTACATCACGGACGCCATAGCCGACATGCTGCGCAATGAAGGCTTTGAGACGGCGGTGGTCGATTTAGGCGAATACCGCACCATCGGCCGCCACCCGGATGGGCGTCCCTGGCGCATTGGCATCCGCGACAGCAGGGACTTCGGCAGCATCGACCGCATGGTCGATCTCGAGGACATGGCCCTCGCCGTGTCTGGTGGGTATGGCACGACATTCGAGGCGAGCGGGCGCTTTCACCATATTTTTGATCCGCGGACCGGCGCGAGCGCCAACAGCCTTGTGGACGTGGCGGTGATTGGTCCGAGGGCGACGGCAGCGGACGGCCTCGCAACCGCCATCTGCGTCGCCGGCGAGGCGTCTCGCGCCGGCGCTGCTCGCGGCATATCCACGTACGCGGGCAATTCTGACTCGGTTGGACGGCACGTCGATGACGTTCACGGCAAAGGGATCGTGAGACTAGATCGCAGAACGCGTTGCAAATTCGCGTCTCCTGTAGACTCGTGCCGCTTGCACAAGGAGACACCATGAGAACACGATCACTCGTCCGATCCGTGCTGTTGCTCTTATGCGGCGTCGTCATCGGCGCCGTCGTTATGCAGTGGAGGTATTCAGTCGCCGCGCAGGCGCCCGCACAATCAGCGGCCGGTGCGCCGCCGGCGGTCGATCTGAAGGCGCTCGACGCCGACGTGACACGGCTCAAGGCGCTCCTGCCGTCCAACTCCCACATCATGATGGACGTGCAGTGGCACTGGACAAACCTGTGGTTCGCCGGCCAGGCGAAGAACTGGCCGCTCGCCCAGTTCTATTTCAACGAGACGCGCAGTCACATCCAGTGGCTGATCAAGAAGTCGCCCAAAATCAGGTCCCAAGGTCCTGACAAAGAAGAGGTCGACGTCCAGGCGATCTTCGACGCGGTCGACACGAGCAGCCTTGCCGATGTCAAGAACGCCATTGCGGCCAAAGACAGCGCGAAGTTCGCGGCGACCTACAAGACGATGCTCGACAGCTGTTATTCGTGTCACAAGAGCGTCGGCCGTCCGTACCTCCGGCCGATGATCCCGAAGATGCAGGTGCAGTCGGCTCTCGAGATGGACCCCAACGGCACGTAGCGACGCGGGCGCCCCTGTGAGCGGAGCGAGTCGCCCCTCGACAAGGCTCGGGTCGACGCTGAGGGAAATCGAAGCGTGCGTAGCACCTGAGGTCAGTAGTCGAACAGCCGTGTGTACTTGATGGTGAAGGAACGACCGAGCAGTTCATCGGGAGTGAACGGCGAGGTGTCGCGCCGATCGTTGTAGACGACGAAGAACCCGGTGCCACTCCGATTCAGCAGCGCCAGCCGGATGTTGGACGAGATGGTCGATGCCTGCTTGTTGTACTGAATCAGTCCCTGCACGCTGGCAAGGCTCGTGAACGAATAGCTGGCTTTCAATGGGACCAGGTCGTTCCTGAAGCGGCCACCTGGGAGCGTGACATCGTCACGGGTCCATCCGAGCTCCGAGAGCAGCCTCGCTCCTGCGCGAAGGCCGAGCGTCAACCGCCAGCTGTGGTAGTCACCGTCGTAATAGTTGCCGATTCTGTGAACGAGCGCCGCCGAGATCGGCGCGCTTTGATTCGTGTTGCCTTCGAATTCGCCCCATGCCCACCCATACTGACCCCCGGGAACGACGACACGCCTGCCCGTGACGTCCTGATAGATGGTGAACGGCAGTCGCGGGCGGTCCTGTCCGGAGATGATCACATAGCCGAAGCGGGCGCCAGACAGCGTCTGGATATCGAAGAAGTGCCAGTGTCCCTGTGAGCTTTCCAGGCGGTTCTGGAGATCCACGTACGCGTTGTAATTGGCGTGCGGGCTGATACGCCGGATCCAGGGCCACTGCTTCGGCTGGTAGCGCATATTCGAACGCAATTCGAGACGGCGGTAGCCTTTTCGCTGAAGGAAGCCGACCTCCGGGTTGAACCGGTCGCCAACCTGGGTAAAGCCGACACCGTTGTTCCACATCTCATTGGTGTACCCGTACGACAGAGCGCCGGCGTAGTCGGACCCACCCTTGGTCTCAGGCGAATCGGTCCGTGACAGAAACGCAGTCAACCGTCCGTTTGTTGACGTCTGCCAGCCGAGGTCGAGCCCGTACGCGCGGTTGTAGTCGTCTGCCGGCGCCCGGCTGCCATTCCCCTGGCGGCCCACGAACATCGCACCGAAGTTCGATCGGCCCACTTCACGCTGCAGCCGCAGCACGGTGAAATTGCTGGCGGGCGCCACGGTCTGATCCAATCGCTTGTCGACGGCCGCATCCGTCTGCATGTTCAGGAGCCCGACGTTGTAGCCGCCGAGTTTGCCGCTCAGCCTCCCGCCCGCGACGATGTCGATCGGCTCGCCGCCAGGCGACAGGCCAATCCGGCGCGAGAAGAACAGATCGACGGCCCGCGGCTGTCCCAGCTGGAAGAGCTGCGCGTTTTCGAGGAAGAACGGGCGCTTTTCGGGAAAGAACAGCGGGAACCGCGTCAGGTTCACCTGCTGCTCGTCGGCCTCAACCTGCGCGAAGTCGGTGTTGACCGTCACATCGAGCGTCAGGTCGGCGCGCACGCCCCACTTGACGTCGAGACCCACGTCGCCGGATCGACGAACGGTGTCGGTCCGGAGCGTCGCGTCGTCGGTCACCGCGCCTGACGCATACGGCAGAAATTTCAGATCGCGCCGCGCCGGAAGGCTCAAGCCGTGCAGCTTGCCGGCAACCGACACACGGTGCAGGTTGTATCCGCGTGGCACCGGGGCGAGAAACACCTGCTCGTTCTTGCGACGGATGTTGCGCATGGCGTTGATGCCCCACGTGCGTTCCTGCCCCGGGCTGTACCGCAGCGTCTTGAGTGGAATCGCGAACTCCGCTTCCCAGCCGCGGTCGGTCATCCCGGTGCGGACGACCCAGTTGGCATCCCAATCCAGGTTGAATCCGCCGCGATTGCCCTGCCCCGCCTGCCCTTCCGCCATGACCTGGCCGTCGTATTCGATGCCGAACGGATTGGTCCCGAAGACGAACGCGTTCTGGCCATCGTTGAACGTATCGAGAAGGATCTGAATCGAGTCGGTGTCGTCGAGGTCCGCATCACGGCGGCTCTGGCTGACCAGAATGTTTTCCGGCTCGTCGTCGAAGCAGATGACGCCTATGTACAAGTTCTGGCGATCGATGAGAAATCGAATCTCCGTTCGCTCGGTAGCGGGCTCGCCGTCGCTTGGTTCCTGCTGGACGAATGCGCTGAAGGACTCGGTGGTCGACCAGGACATATCGTCAACATGGCCGTCGATCAGCGGTCGCTCGCCCTCGCCAAGTTCATGCACCGTGATCTGGGGGACGGCGGCAATCGACTGGGCTGCCACCAGCCGTTGTGCGCCGAACGCGACGGCCAGGGCGAGCACGGGAATGCAGAACTTAATTGGCATCCGGTTTCCTATTCGGAATGTGACGCAATCAGACCAGCCACGCCGGGGCACATCGTAGCTCAGGAGTAGCTCGATACGGTTGGCACCCCGGTCGATCACAGATAGGAGTTCTGACGGTACTGAGGGATAGCAACACAGAGAATCGGCTGACCGTCCGGCCGCCATCCGAGCAGTCGATTTTGACGTGTCGAATCAAGCCGGTTTTGCGGAGGACATGCCACGGCTCACAGCGGCCGAAGCGAAGAGAGACACTATGTGTGCCTCAACGCGGCTAGTTCCGGAGCGCGAACGTGACGAGCGTGTGTCCGGAAATGACCGAGACATATTGCTGCCCGTCGATGCGGTAGGTGATCGGCGCCATCACAATCGAGCCGCCGAGGTTGGCCTTCCAGAGTTCTCGGGTCCGGTACCAGACGCCGGTGAACCAGCTATCCTGCGACGCCCGAAGGCGTGTTCGAGCTATCGAGTTCTGTATATCCAGTCGGCTGTCCACCGCCGATTTCGACAACAAATGCTGCTGCTCAAGCGGTTGGACCCGCATTGAATCGGCCTGACCGCCGCGCTAGACTGCAGCCGCCGGTCGAGTATCCGGCTATCGAGTTGAGCCGACTACTTTCGTTAGGCCGCTGATCAAAGCACCAATGGGAACTCGGAAGATCGCCAAAGTCGCGCATCAAAATAGTGAGCAGTTCACGCTGCGTCAGCGGCTCAAGGCGGAGCCTCGTCATCATTGGTTACTAACACGCCTCTCATCCGTGTACCTACGAACGAAGACGCTATGGCTTGGCCCTGAAGTACGCCGAGAAGGCATTCGCCGAGGTCCCCACGTGTCCTCTCGTGCTCTGGGACTACGCGGGGGCTCTCCAAATGCGGGGTCGCCACTACGAGGCGCTCGACCTCTACGCACGTATCGTTACTCGCGGTGTCACTCGCATCGCCAACGGTGAATGCGGCGAAGGGAGAGCATGGGCCAGGGGACTAGTGTCCGATTCGCACTATCGGGCATCGCTTTCATTGAAGGCGATTGGGAATGAACAAGCCAGCTTATCTGCGTTCGAGCAATGCCTCGATTTACGCGGCCCTGGTTGTCGATCGATATATCGACTCAGCAAGCTCGGTACTTCGGATGTCCCGACCACGCGGCCTAACGGGGCGCTGCAGCCATCGAGCCGCACCCGCAAGCCGCGGGCGAAATCAAGAAAACGAGCGCGCCAGGCTCGCGGCTGAGCGCGAACGTTATGCCGCTTGAGCAGGTCCGCCTTGACATACCATAAATGATATAGGCACACTATGGCATGTGGCAGGTCTTGGAGCATCGCCGCGTGGACCGGCAGCTCACCAAGGCGCCTCGAGACATCCTGAAGCGATACGAGAAATGGAAGGACGTGGCTATCCTCTCGGGTCCACCCGGGTTGCGCCTTATCAAAGGATTCCACGACGAGGCGTTGGCCGGAGAGTGGCGCGGGTGGCGTTCCTCTCGTCTCGGACTGCAGTGGCGGATCATCTACCGGGTGGTGACACATGATCTTGCCTTCTACGTTGAGTCGATAACGCCGCATGATTACCGGAGGCCGTGAATGAAAGGATACCGTCCGGCAAGAAAGCGAGTCACGGTTTCGGTCGGCGAGTCCGTGCGAATCATCCGAGAGCTGCAGGAGTTGAGCCAGAATGAGCTGGCGGAGCGAACGGGTATTCCACAGGCGACGATCTCGGCGATCGAAAACGATCGGGTCCGCTTGGGGGTCGAACGGGCCAAGGTTCTCGCTCAAGCCCTCCGGTGTCATCCCGGAGTGTTGGTGTTTCCCGGATGGGTGCTGCCCACTGAAGCGGCGGCATGACCACGCGCTGGATCCGGCGGGAGTTGTCGGTGAGCGGCCGGGGGTGAGCCGCGGGCGTAGACGCCTGAGCGACCAACGCTCTTTGATTCCATTGATTCAGCTGTTCAAGCATCCGCTGCGGAGGCTCGTGTCTACTGCGCTTGGGCGGTCAAAGGGGGCCTGCGGGCCCTCAAACTGGTGACACGAATCGCCTACGAGCATTCGTGATCGAAGGCGAGCGTACAGCGCCGTCCCACCTTGGCCGCAGTGAGCCGCGGCGTGTCCGCAGCAAAACCGTTCAGAAACCCACGGTCTTAACCACGAAGATCACGAATAGGCGCGAAGGTCACGAATTCCCTTTATAGGTTTTCGTGGCCTTCGAGATTTTCGTGTTCTTCGTGGTTGCTTCCCGCGATGTACTTGCAATTACTTTGAATACTGACGGGGCAAGCCGGTTTTGCGGAGGACATGCCGCGGCTCACAGCGGCCGGAGCGTACAGAGACACTGCGAGCTGCTCGCTGCCAAGTGCCCGCTGATTGGACACCGCGTGCGCCTTAGCGCGGTTAGTTCCGGAGCGCGAACGTGACCAGCGTGTGTCCGGAAATGACCGAGACATATTGCTGGCCGTCGATGCGGTACGTGATCGGCGCCATCACGATCGAGCCGCCGAGATTGGCCTTCCAGAGTTCCTTTCCGGTCTTCGCATCGAGCGCGTAGAAATATCCCTCTCGCCCGCCGGTGAAGAGCAGATCCGACGCCGTCGTCAGCATGCCGGCATCGGTCACGTCGAATTGCGGAAAGGTCCAGACGCGCTTGCCGGTGCGCGGGTCGATCGCCACGGTCGCGCCGCTGCCGACTTCGTTCGTCCAGTTGTTGATCGGGCCGCGGCGGCCGATGCCGATGGTGGGCGCGCCGGGGGCCGGCGTAAGCACCGTGAAGCCGCCGCCGAGGAAATTACGGCCCGGCACATATTCCTGTTCCTCTTTACGGTAGATCGTCGCGTAGTTTTCCCAGACCGAGAAATAGAACAAGCCCGTGCGCGGACTGAACGCGGGCGGATACCAATTCGTGCCTCCCTGGTTGCCCGGCCATGTCGGCATGCCGGGCGGTTGCGGCGTCTGGATCGGGCGTCCGTTCGGATCGAGGCCGCTCGCCCAGTTCACCTTCACGAAGGGCTCGCCGAGCAGGAATTTTCCGGTTACGCGATCCAGCACATAGAAATAGCCGTTCCGGTTCGCCCACATCATCACCTTGGCGGGTCTGCCCTGCCAATCGATGTCGGCGAGCACCGGAATCTGCACCGAGTCGTAGTCGTAGCCGTCGTTCGGCGTGAACTGGAAATGCCATTTCAGCTTGCCGGTGTCCGCATCGAGCGCCACCACGCAATCGGAATAGAGATTGTCGCCTGGCCGCTGATCGGGATTCCAATCGGGGCCGGGATTGCCGATGCCCCAGTAGATGAGGTTCAGCGACGGATCGAAGGAGCCGGTGATCCATACCGATGCGCCGCCATGCATCCAATCATCGCCGCTCCATGTCTCGTGTCCCGGCTCGCCGGGTCCGGGAATGGTGTTGAAGCGCCAGGCTTCCTTCCCCGTTTTCGCGTCGTAGGCTGCGATGAACCCGCGGATGCCGAACTCGCCGCCGCCGACGCCGATGATGACTTTGTCCTTCACGACAAGCGGCGCCATGGTGATCGAATAGGCGAGCTTGACGTCCGCCACCGCGATGTTCCAAAGCGGCCGGCCGTTTCTCGCATCGATCGCGATGAGATGCGCGTCGAGCGTGCCCATGAAGAGCGTGTCGCCCAGCATCGCGACGCCGCGATTGTTGGCGCCGCAGCAGACGCGGGCATCGGGCGAAGGCGTGTAGCGGTAGAGCCAGAACACCTTGCCGGTCTTCGCATCGAGCGCGATCACGTCGTTCGGCCGCTCGGTCACGTACATGATGCCGTCGACGACGAGCGGGTTCGATTCCCAGGCCCCGAACACCTGATCCTGCAGCACCCATTTCTGTTCGAGGTTCTTCACATTGCCGGGCGTGATCTGATTGAGCGTGCTGTAGCGCTTGCTGTCGTAGCCGCCATTGTAGGTGAGCCAATTCTGCGGCTCGGCCGCCGCCCGCTCGATACGCTCCGGCGTGACCTGCGCCTGCGCGGCGGCTGCGGCCGACAATCCGAAAATAGCCAACAGCGAGAGAACGTATCGCAGAGAGATGCGCATCACTGTCCCTTCAGCGAAAGAAGATAGGCCAGCAGATCCGCCACTTCCTCGTCGGTCAGCTTGCCGGCGAAGGACGGCATCCCGGAGGCGGTGCCAAGCTCGAATTCGCGGATATCGGATTTCGAAAGCGAGACGAGGCGTTCGCCTTCATCGATCAGCTGCACCGTGGCGGTGTCCTCATTGACCCTTCGGCCGCGGATGGTGCGTCCGTCGCGCGTGACGATGCGCAAGGGGCGATTGATCGGCAACATCGCGCGGTTCGGTTCGAGAAGGGACCGCTGGATCGCGGCCGGCTGGCGGATGGCGCCGACGTCGCTCAGATCCGGCGCTGTGCGGGCGCCCTTGCCAGCGACCCGGTGACAGGCCGCGCAAGCCCCCTTGCTGTCATAGACGGCCTTCCCGCGCCCCGCATCGCCTACCTTGAAGGGCGTCGCCGCTTCTGTCGAAGCCGGAACGGATGAAGGCGACGAGCCCGTCGAGTTCGGCCGGCTGCAGTCGGAACGGCGGCATGCCGGCGGCGGCAACGCCCGTCGTGATGGTGTTGCGGATGTCGTCATCAGACGAAGCGCGGCGGAACTGCTGACGGGCAAGATTCACCCCGACGACGCCATCGCCATTCTGGCCATGGCACAGCGCGCATTGCGCCCCGTAGAGGCGAGAGCCGGTCTGGATATCCTCGGTGCTGTATTGGTGGTCCTCGACTTGCGCGATGGCGCGCTCCGGAGTTGCCGCAAACACCACGAGCCACCCGGAAAACAGCGCAGGAGCTACTCCGGTGAGAACCAGCCAACGGCTCCGCCCTTGATATCCCGGCAGAGCCGTTGACTGGTTTGACAGTATCTTCTCGGCGCGCTTCGCGCGCCTAGGACCGCTATGCGGTTCCGGCGCAACGAGTACAAAATCCCCGCAAGAAGCCGCATAGCGGTCCAATGATCGCATCGGGCTGCTACTTCTGCTCCTTCAGAAACGCCAGGGTGTGGGTGACGCACTCATCCGCATTGGCAGCGGCGATGTGGTACGCATCGCTCCGAATGACCGCGAGCCTCGAATTCGGAATCTGCACCTGGTAGGCCCGCGCTTTCTCCACCGAATTCATTTTGCTGCGGTCTGCGGTAATCACCAGAGTGGGCGCGGTGATGCGTCGCAAGACGCCCTCCTTCGCGAGATCGAAGTTCGACAGCGACTGGCTGAGGCCTTTTACGCCCTCTCGATCCCCCTCACTGAAGAGCGTGTTCCAATACGCGATCATCTCCTTTGACACGTTCGAACCCAGCCGATCCCGCTGCGGAATTGGCGAGGGATCGGCGATCGCCAACGGCGACGCCGGCCCCCCAACGACCACGAGCGTCCGCGTGCGCTTCGGATAGTCGGCCGCAAACCGCATCGCGACTGCCCCACCAGTTTTCGCGCCGATGATATGCGCCGATTCGACGCCGGCCTTGTCCATCACCCGCGTGACGAACGTGGCGAGGTTCGCCAGGGAATACTGGAAGCCTCGCGGAATGCTGGAATGTCCAAGTCCAGGCAGATCCGGCCGGATCAGGCGATACTCCTGCGCCATTCGTGGCACCCACGCGTACCATTCCACGCTGGATTCGTCGTTGCCGTGGATGAGGACCACGGGTTCCGGCGTGCGCCAGGGTTCACCCAGCCAGTCTTCCCTGTAGAACAGATCTTCCTTGTAGTCCTGTTCGAGGCGCCGCACGGGCAGGCTCTGAGCGCGCATCGCCTTCGATGCAAGCGTGCCTGCCAGAGCCGAGAACCCGAGCAACAACCTCCGGCGCGAGACCGTTCGAGTCATCTGGACGACCTCTCGCTGCGCAGGAACTCCATGAGCAACCGGCTGACTTGTTCCGGCTGCTCCTGCTGCACCCAGTGCCCGGCTCCGTCCAGGAGATGGAAACCCACCATGCGCGTGCACGCGCTGGTCCGCATCTTGTCCACGGCGCCAGGGGTCTGATAGGTGCCCCAGTCGCTCTTGCCTCCGACGAACATCGATGGCACATCGATGGAGCGGCCTGAGAACGTCCGCATCTCGGCGAGGCTCTTGGGGTCCGAACCGCGCCGCACTCGATAGCCCTGAAGGGCGCCGGTGAATTGGGTCCGGGCGTATTCGGATGCGTACACGTCGACCTCAGCGTCGGTCAGCCACTTGCACGCCGCGATCTCGGCCGCCGACGGCATGAAGGGCGCCACCGTCTCCGCCATGCCCTTGTCCCGCTCCATGACGTAATAGGTGGGGATTTGCGCCATCTCCGCGGCTGTCCGCGCCTTCAAAGGATGCGGCTTGTTCCCTTTCCAATCGGCACTCTTGTAATGGTAGTACGCGCGGAAGAATGCGTGGAGGCCCTGGGGCGCGTGGAGCATGTTGTCATTTGCCCCGCGTGTGCGCTGATAGTTCTGGTAGTACTTCCTCGGCGGGTTGAGCTTCGCGAGCTCCGCGTCGAGCTCGTCATCAGTCGGCGCCGGGCGCGGCGAGGACGCGCCGTTGGCGGTGTCGAACGGCAGCGACGGCGGGCCCTCGAACGGGGAGCTCATGATCGTCACCGAACGAAAGATGTCAGGGCGGATCAGTGCGGCCCAGGAGGCGACGGGCGCTCCCGCATCGTGCCCCACCACCATCGCCACGGAGCGGTGGCCGAGCGCGTAGACGAGCCCGATGGCATCTCTCACCATGTTGAGGACGCGGAACGGATCGGGATCGGCGTCATAGGAATCGTCCCAGCCCGTCGTGCGGCCGTAGCCGCGTTGATCGGGCGCGATCACGTGATACCCCGCCGATGCCAACGGCAGCATCACCTTGCGCCAGCTATAGGCGAGTTCCGGGAAGCCGTGCAGAAGCAGCACGGCCGGCCGACCTGAGGTCTCATAGCCGGCTTCCAACATGTGCGCGGTCAGGCCGTTGACATTGGCGACGGCCCGAGAGCGAATGCCTGGCGGAATCGTGGAATTGCCGTAGGGTGGAAGGCTCGCAGTGCTGGCGCGGACCTGACCGGCCCGCGCCAGGCCTCGTGCGAGAGTCATTCCGCCCATCGCCGCAGCGGAAGCGCTCACAAGAAAACCGCGTCGCGAGAGGTTGGGCGTGGCTGCGGCCATCTTGCTCCTTCTACGTCGTCTTCTTCCTGGCGGGCACGGGCACACCGGCGATCTTCACACTGACCATGTTCAGCGAAGACCTGGTGGTGAAATAGAGCGTCTTCCAATCATCTCCGCCGAAGGCCACATTGGTCGTCGCAGGGAGACCGTGGACGATGCGTCCGAGCTTCTTGCCGGTCTTGTCCAGGATATAGAGCCCGCCTGCGCCGCCGGTATAGACGTTGCCGGCCGTATCGACTTTCATGCCGTCAGGCACGCCCGGCTCGGGGCCACCCAGGTCGGCGAACAGACGGCTCGTTTGCTTCGCAACCGTGCCGTTGGGCAGAACGTCGTACGCCCTGGCGATGCGGCGCCGCGCGTCATTCACGTAGAGGATGCTTTCGTCCGGCGAGAAGGCAAGGCCGTTCGGCCCGATCAGATCGTCGACGATGAGCGAGATGGTTCCGAGATCTGCCGAGACGCGGTAGACGCCCGCTATCGTCACGTCGAACTGATCGGGAGCCAGCGGTCCGCCCGGATCCGTGAAGTAGATCGCGCCGTCGGATTTCACGATGGCGTCGTTCGGCCTGAGCAGGCGTTTGCCCTGGAAGTTATTCGCGACAACAGTGATGCTGCCGTCGGGATCCTCGCGTGTCACGCGCCGCGTCGCATGTTCGGCCGAGATCAATCGGCCCTGGAGATCGCGCGTGAGCCCATTGGCCTCGTTGGTCGGTGTTTTGGCGACCACGACGCCCTGGCCCGGCGTGAACTTCATTCGGCGGCTGGTCTGGATGTCGTTGAACAGAAGGTAGCGGCCTTCGGCGATCCACACCGGACCTTCGGCCGGGCCGATGTCGCCGCCGAAGCCGGTGGCCAACTCGCGGATGGACTGCGACGTATCGAGGATTGCGTCCAGTTCCGGCGCCAACCGCTCGATCCGTTTGGCGGTTTGCGCCCACGCACGGCGCGCACCTCCTGCGAGCGCGAGACCGCCTGCCCCAACCATCTCCAACATGCGACGGCGTGAAATCCCGTCACCTGCCTGCATGATGTGCCTCCTTCTGCGAGTGTTGCGCGCGACGCCGAAACCGGCACGCGGAACCCCAAGGCAGCTCAATTAACTACGGTGTGATCGGGTTCGATTCAGGACACGCCCGAAAGCGGCCCGTATGATAACTCAACCCGACAGCTGTAATTCGCCCTGGCGCGTCGATTCCCGCTGTTGCGTATTTACCGCGCGGTGTAGGTCTTGCTGAAATTGTTGCGCGCATTGGTGACCGTGAACTTGCCGTCGGCGGTCACAGTTGCCGTGATCGGATTGCCCTGATCGGCGGCGCCTTCATCCAAGTTCGCGATCATGTCGGGCGCGGTGTTGTGCGCCGGATCCTTGTCGATCAGAGACAGATGCCCCTGCCAGATGCCTTCGATGCCGGGAAGCTTCGCGAGCCTTAGGTACGAATTGCGCTCATAGGGCGCGTAATTGCCCGGCAGCGGTTGGACACGGTCGTCGGTCTGGCCGAGCCCTTTGCGCGGCCCGTTGTTGATGACGATCACTTGCGGCTTGATGGCGCCGAGCAACGCCGGCGACCCGGAATCGTCGAGCCCGCCGTGGCGGTTCATGGTGTAGAGGTTGACGGTGCCGAGCTTGTTCACCGGGCAGGCCATCTCCAGCTCTCTCGACCAATCCAGATCGGCCAGGCTGGCGAACTTGAAACGGCCATAGGTGATGGAGAGACCGACCATGCGTATGTTCTCGGGCCCGGCGGGCGCCATCTTCGCGGCATTGGCGCAAAGCGGATTGGATCCACCGCCATTGATCGGGCTGGCGATCACGGGGCCTTCCGAAACGAGCACGCGCATCTGAACGCCGCGGAACGGAATCGTGTCCCCGCCTTTCACGATCGTACGTTTGGCGCCGGCCACGGTCTTGTAGGACTCGAGCCTCGGACGGTCTACCTCTTCGACTCCGTCGCCGTGATCGTAGAACCTGCCGAGGGGGATCAGCTTGCCGAGCGCCTCCAGGCCGCCGACATGGTCGCCATGCCAATGGCTGATCACCACATGGTCGATCTGCCGTAAGCCCGCCTTCTGCGCGGCGGCGACAATTCGCTTCGCGTCCCGGTCGCCATTGCCCGGATAGCCGGTGTCGAACAGCAGCGATTCTCCGGTCGGCGAGACGAACAGGGTCGACGCCCCGCCCTCGACATCGATCCAGGTGATCTTCAAGTCCTGGGCAAGCGCGGGCGCGGCGGCGAGCGTCAGAGCGGCGATGGCAGCGGCTGAAAGAAAGCGCTTCATCGGTGTTCTCCTTTGCTTCTGTCAGCGTCGGACATCGCTTGCGTCGGCCTGCTTGATCATGGCGTCGGCATCCTGCTGCATCAGATACCGTTCCTGCACGAGCTTGCTGGCGGCTTTGCTGACCGCCTGCACGTATTCGTCATGCGAGCGATATCGTTCCTCGAGCGACGGCCGCGGATCGCCGCTCGCGAGCCGTTCGGCCTTCGTTTTCGCAAACGGGATCCAACCACCACTGTTGCCGCAGACGTGTCCCTTCAGCGGCCCCGATGCCGTCACATTCCATCCCGTGTAAGTGCCGAGCGGCGCCATCTGCAGCGGCGATTTGATGCCGGCTACTTCGTTGCCATCCGCGTCGACCTTGACCACGAGCTGCGGCAGCGATCGCTTGAGCTTTGGAGCCGCGGTGAGAAAGCCGGAGGCGTCCTGATAATTGAAGTGAGGTCCAAGATCGTAGTCGAGTAGTGGATGGACAAGATTGTCGGGTGAAGGTCGTCCGGGAATTCCTGGAAACCCCATCGCCGCGACCCTGGCCTGGACGAGCGTGCCATCCGCAATCGTCGGATATCGGCTCGGAGGCATCGGTGTCCCTTTCGTGACCCATGCGACGAACTGTTTCATCAGCGCGGATCGCATTGGAGCGCTCGGAGCCGGATTCACCGGCAGCTCGCAGCCCTCGTTCGCGGTTTCGGCGCTGCTGAATCCACCGCGGCCCCCTCCGTGCGTCACACCGGCGAAAAAGTAGCGGCGGACGTTCTCCGGTATCGGAATGTCGGCCTTCGCGTCGGTGCCGACGAGCATGAACGACGCACGCAAGGTCCAGATCTCGCTGCTGCCGAAAGTTTCCATAATCTTCGGGCAGGTGTTGGTGGTGCGGCAGCGATCGAGCAATCCTGATGTGCCGCGTCCCCGCGGGACGTCGTTCCAGTCTTCCCACCATACCGGCGCTTCCGTCCCGAGCTCGTAGAAGTCGACGGCGCCGCCAGGAAGCGCGAATCGTCGATTCATGTCGAGCACGCGCGATGCGATGTTCGGATTGCTGCCCTCCCACACGATGCGTCCGCTTTCATCCTGATTGAAACCGAGCCGGATGAGCGCACGCAGGAAGGTGCCCGATTGCGAGCTGCCCTCTGAGATCGCCGTACGCACGACCGTGCCAACAGGATTCGGTGTGCCCGCGTCGTCTTTCTTCTCGTAGCGGAAGAACGAATTGATATCGCGCGTTGCCGCGAACCCGATGCCAAGCACCAGCGGATCCTTCGCCGTGTACTGCAGCTCGTACAGCAGGGAAGGGTTGAAGCCGTTCTTCAAGCAGATACGCGCCGGATCCGGAGTTCCGGGAAAGGGCGTTTTCTCACAATTCGCGAACGCCCAGTCCGAGGCGGCAATTTTCACCAGCCCGCTCTTGACCCCCGTAACGCTCTCCGACACGGCTGACACCAGCGTCGCCTTTGTCGTGTCGAGCGTCGCCGGCGGATACGGGGTTGGCGTCGCCCGCGGAATGATCAGCGCCGCGGTGGAGCCACTCTGTTCAAGGATCCGGATGACAAGCGGTCCAGTGATGCTGCTGCCGTCAGGATTCTTGGCGCGTGGTACTTGAATCGTCTGGTTCATGGCCGTCGGCACAACATCGCCCTGCCAACCACTCACGAACGAGATGTGTCCGTCCGGACTCGCCGTTGCCGCGCCGTTGCCCCGATTCACGACGGAATAGATCAACACGCCGCTCGCTTTGGAGAGATCGATCGGTTTCATCAGCGAGAACGTGCCGACGTACTCCACCTTGCCGCGCGCGTTGCGGGGCGCGAACTGGATGTCGGTGATGAGCGCGTTTTTCGGGTCGGCGGGATCGAGCTCACCGTAGAACTTGCCGCTGAGGCGCTCGTACGGCGGCGCCTGCGTTGCCCCCTGGGCGCCAGGAGACGACGAGTCCACTCGCTCGACTTTCACAATCTCGATGCGAGTCACGCGCGCTTCGGTGACAACCGCCGAACAGACGAAAGCGACGGCAACGGCGACGGCGACGAACGCACTCTTGACCATCTTCCCCTCCAGGCGGCGCAAGGATACCACGCTGAATTTCGGCGTGCGCAGTGCAACTCGCCGGTGAAAACTTCGCCAAATGCCACGGCAATCCGGCCGCGGAGAGTGCCATAATCCGCCTCCCAGGAGGTTTTCCCATGCGGCATTGGACTCGAGCGAAGCGCACGCGACTCGCGTTGTTCGTCCTGGCAACCTGTGGAGTGACCGCGTCAGTACTCGCCCGTGCGGACAGCGCTGCTCGCAACGATCTCCCTCAAACGTATCGCACGACGCGTGACTGGGGGCAGCTTCCGCCCGGAATGAAGTGGGCGGCGGTGACCGCCGTCGAGCCGTCACCCGACGGCCGCATCATTTACGTCGTCCACCGCTGCTTCGACAACTCCTGCACGGGCCGCGCGGAGCCGCCGATCATCAAATTCGACCGCAGCGGCAAGCTCCTCAAGAGCTGGGGCGAAGGGATGTTCAACTTCCCCCATGGTGCGACGGTCGATCGCGAAGGGAATCTGTGGGTGACCGACGCGCGCGGCGCCGGTGGCAAGGGAAATCAGGTATTCAAGTTCAGTCCCGATGGCAAGGTGCTGATGACCCTAGGAAAGGCCGGCGTTTCAGGGTCGGGACCGGACCTCTTCGATCAGCCAACCGACGTCGTTATTGCGCCCAACGGTGACATCTTCGTGACCGACAGCCATCGCAACGGAACGAACAACCGGGTCGTGAAGTTCGACCGCAAAGGGAAGTACATCAAAGAATGGGGGAAGAAAGGCTCGGGGCCGGGTGAAATCAGCGAGCCGCACACCATTGCGATGGATTCGCGCGGACGCCTGTTTGTCGGCGACCGCGAGAACAATCGCATCCAGATTTTCGACCAGGATGGAAAGCTCCTCGACCAGTGGCACCAGTTCGGCCGGCCGAGCGGCATTTACATCACCGGCGACGACACGATCTATGTCACCGATTCGGAATCGGGACCGGACACCGGCGCGCACGAGCTCACGACCATCAGGAAGGGCATCCGGATCGGCAGCGCCAGGGACGGATCCGTGAAGACGTTCATCGAGGAGTCCGAATCGGCCGTGCCCGATCATTCGGGCGCCGAGGGCGTGGGCGTCGACGCCAGTGGCAATGTCTACGGCGCCGTGGTCCGGCGGCAGATGCTCGAACGCCACGTCAAGAAATAAGCGGCAGGAACTAATCGAGCGGCTCCAGCTTGACGATGGAGGCGCCGTGATTGCTGCCGACCCAGAACGTCACCGGGTTGGTGGAGTTGTCCACCCACACGCGCCGGATATTCGTCGGGTTGGGAAGCAGATACTCCGTGAACTGACCGGTCCTGGTATCAAGGCGCGCGATCCGGTCCGACATCATCGATCCAGTCCAGGCCTCGCCGTTCTTGTCGATAACCACGTCATACGGATTCGACCACGGCGTGGGCACGGGCCATTCCTTGATCTGTCTGGTCTTCGGGTCGAGCATGCCGATGGCGTTCCCATCGTATTCTCCGAACCACAAGCGGTTCCCGGCGTCGACGCTGCCCCGCCGCGGCCGCGAATTGGGAATCGCCGTGCGAAGGATCTCCAGCTTCTTCGTGGCGCCGTCGAGGATGCCAATGCTCCCGGCGTTGAAGTCCAGCATGTACAGATTGTTGTTGTGGTCGGCGTTGATGCCGTAGGAGCCGATGGTCCGTTTCGTCTCCGGGTCGGTGAACGTGCCGAAATTCTCCCACTTGCCTGTCGCCGGCTCCAACCTCAGGATCTGCGCCCGGTCGGAGTTCTTCACCCACACCTTGCCGTCGACATGCGAGAAGGTCGGCGAGGCGAAAGACTGCTGGGTCGCGTCGGTCTGCCATTCCTTCGGGACGGACCAGGTCTGGACCTTGCCGGTCGTCCTCTCGAGTTTCGCAACGCCGCCCTGATACATGAGGCCCACCCAGAGATTGCCGTCACGGTCGGCTTCGAGGTCGAGCGTCCCGACGGGGAATCCCTCTTTGATAAGTGGAATCGGATATTCGGTGACCCTGCCGGTCTTCGGGTCCATCTTGCCCAGGAGCAGCGCGCCGAAGTCCGAGTACCAGACCATCCCCTCGCTATCGACGATCACGTCGTGTGGCTCGATGGTCTTGCGCGGCAGATCGTATTCGGTGACGATCACGCGCGTGGCGCGTCCGCTGGGCCGCGGCAGCGTCTTGAACGGGTAGTCGCGAATCGGGCCTTTGCTGAGGTTTACGGTTGCGAGCCAGTCCGCGGCCACTTTGGCGCGCGGGTCCGCGCTCATGCCCTCGCCGCCCATCGCGCTGCCCGCACCTCCACCGAGGTTCCGGCGCGCCGCACCGACGAGCCGCTGCGGGTGCAGCAGCGTGCTGCCGGGATAGTAGCCGGCCATTCTCTCGAACACTTGCAGGAACTTCCCCGCGTCATGCGTGGAATTGACGATCGGTTGATAGGAATGGCAGCTGTTGCAGGAGAGCAGGAACTTTTTCTGCTGATCCGACCCTGGCATGCTGGTCAGCCACTCGGCGTTGGTGAGCTGTGCGGCGAGATCTATCGTCGGCCTCAACTTGATGTCCGCGCTCGCCGTGACTCCGCCTCGTACATCGATCGCCGTGGGGCCAAGGATCTCGTAGCCGATCGCACGGATCTTCAGCTGGTAATCGCCGGACCCGAGTTTCGCTTCCGGGAAGTTGTAACGGCCCCGGTTATCGGTCACAACCGACATCGAGATGGTGGAGCCCTCCTTCCGGGCGGTGACCACCACGCCTTCCATCGGGCCTTCCGCGTCCGAGATGACGCGCCCGGTCAGCGCGACGCCGGCCTGCGCCTGCAGCGGAGACCAATCTGATCCTGCGTGAATAAGGAGGGCCGCCAATCCAGAAACGGCAAACATCAGAGGAATCCCGCGCACTGTTCTCATCGGATCCTCCCGTTGTGATGGCGAGCAGCAGTCCTAGCGACGCGGATTATGGATGGTTTTGCCAGTCGGCACAAGCGCGAACGGGACTATAATGGCCGCCGCTTTTCCACCTCCGTAAAGAAGAGGCTCAACATATGACGTTGGGCGGACGAAGCATGAGACCGCGGTCCGGACGATGGATACTCGCGGCCACCGGAATCGCATTGGCGGCCTGGATCGGCGGGCTGGCCGCCGCGCAGACTGCGCCACAAGAGAAACCCCTTCTCTCGGATCAGGTCTTCAAGAACGTCCAGGCGCTCAAGGGCATTCCCGTGGACGAATTCCTGGGGACGATGGGGCTCATGGCGGCAGCCCTTCAATTTGACTGCTCGGATTGTCACGTCAATGCCGGCACCGCGAACGTGGATTGGGCCGCCGACACGCCGAGAAAGATCACGGCGCGCCGGATGGTGAACATGGTTGCCACCATCAATCAGAGCAACTTTGGTGGACGCCAACTGGTGACGTGCTGGACCTGCCATCGCAACCGCGACAAGCCACTCAACACGCCTACGCTGGCGACGATATATGGCATGCCGACCGTCGAGCCCGACGACGTCATCACGCCGTTTCCGGGATCCGACTCCCCTGCGTCGATTCTCGACAGATATATTCAGGCGTCCGGCGGGGCCCAGCGCCTGGCGGGGCTGACCAGCATTTCCGCCAAGGGAATCGCCGTGAGCTTTGGCGGATTCGGCGGCGATGGCGCGGTCGAAATCGTCGCGAGGGCTCCGGACAAGCGTTCCACGATTATTCTGTTCAAGGCAGCAACCAGTCGAGGAGATCAGATCCGAACCTATAACGGCAGCACCGGTTGGGTACGGACGCCGCTCAACGTCGTCGGCGAGTTTCAATTAATCGGGAGCGATCTGGACGGGGCCAGGGTCGACGCGCAACTGTCCTTTCCGGGACAGATCAAGAACATTTTCACGAATCTGAAAACCGGCCCGCCCACGACCATTACCGACCTGCCGGCGCCGACCAGCCAATCGTCGGTGCTGCAGGGCGCGATCGGAAATCAAAGTCACCTTGTGGACGTCGTCCAGGGCACCGGGCCGAGAGGTCTGCTGGTGACGCTCTATTTCGATCAGCAAACCGGCCTGCTCCTGCGTGAGTTGCGGTATGGCCTTTCGCCGATCGGCCGCGTCCCCACGCAAATTGACTTCGCCGATTACCGCGACGTCAACGGAATCAAGCTGCCATTCCGCATCACGTACGCATGGCTCGATGGGCGCGATGCAATCGTGCTGAACGAGATACAGACCAACGTTCCAATTGACGAGGCAAAATTCGGAAGACCGGCTCCACTGAAGTGAAGCCGGTTCCTCCTTACTTGGGCGCGCCCTCCGCTTCAGTCAACCCGAGGAAGAACTTCTTGCCGTTGGCAAACGTGATGTTTCTGCCGACGGCACGGGTGGACCCGTCCTTCGCCTGGTAGCCCTCGGCCGTGATCTCGGTTCCGGCCGGGAGGGATTCCTTCGTCAAGCCCAGTCTGTACAGATTGTTCGGGCTGGCGCCCTCGATCATCCAGGTGACGACCTTGCCCTCGGCGTCCTTCACGTCGATGTGAATCCACGAGTGTGGATTGGTCAGTTCCCACTTCGTGACGCTTCCCTGCACCTTGATCGGTTTGTTCTGGTCGAATTCCGCCGCGAACGCGTGGTGCGCCCACACCGGCACCGTCGCCAGAACGAGGCCCACAGCAGCGACGACAACCATCAACTTTGTTCTCATGGATTGCCCCTCACTTCCCTTTCTTCTGCGCCGCTTCTTCTTCGACACGGGCCCCGCGAAGAATGGTTGCGATCATCGTATTGCCTTCGTGGCACGCCCACTCGTACACCGGCCCTTTCGTCCTCGTCCAGGAAACTTCCGCAGTCCAGGGTTTGGCCCATGTCGTGGGATCTTCAACCGTAAACTGGTAAATCAGCGTGTCATCCGCGGCGCGCGTGAAGCGTTCCACCAGATGCAGCTTTTCGCTGGATCCTCGGTAAGCGGTCCGGTTGGTGAAATTGGTCGTGTCGACGACGAGCGTATTCCCCTCCCAATGCCCCACCGAGTCGCCCTGCAACTGGCGGATGCTTTGCGGGATGTGCGGGCGGCCGTCGGTCGGGATGACACGGGTGTTGTGGTCTGTCTCGTGAAGCAAGGAGACGTATCCCGATCCCTGGACAATCTGCAGAAGGTTGCCTTCATTGGCTCCGGGGGTCATTGGAATCCTCACCTGGTTCAGCAGGATGCAACGCTCGCTCAACGACCGTTGCTCGTGGCTGTCGAATTCGTGGCCCTTGAGTTCGGCAGCGCGTGCGGCGTTTCTTGCTCTGGCCTCCGGCAACATGGGAGGGACGACGCCTTCCGGCCCCACGACGAGCGAGGTGCGCTTGGAGGTGTATCTGACCTTGCCCCGGTCAAAGCCGTATAGTTCGAGGTCGTATCGGACAGCCTGTGGATTGGCGGCCCCAAGTTCGGCTCCTTCGACCTCTTCTCCCTGGCTCCCCTCGCGAACACGCTTGGTCAGGTCGGCCAGTTCCTGGTCGGTATAGAACTCTTTGGCGCCCAGGCTCTTCGGCCGTTCGAAGGGCGTCAACGTGTTGTTGGACCATATTCCTTGCAGGTCCGGCTTGCCGTCGGCTGTGCGCGGCAGTGTCCAAGCCTTCTCCCCTGTCGTCGCCTTCGTGGCGGATGATGGAGTCTGTCCGGCGGCAGGCGCCTGCGCAAGTAGCGCGACCAGAGGCACGGCCGCCAGCGCCGCGGTCGAAGCGAGTAAGCGACGGCTCATAGGATGTCCTTTCGTACAGGCCTTAGCTAGTTGCTGGACTTCTTCCGAAGCGGACCATACAACAACTCCTCGGCGAACTCCACGCACTTGTATTCCAGGAGCGTTGCATTCTTCTCGGCGCGCCGATACAGCGGCATACTGATCTTCCAGGGGCGCGAGAACACCTTCGGATCTTCAATTGTCGCTTCGTAATTGAGCGTGTCCGCGCTACGGGGCGTGTAGCGCTCCACCACGTGTAACGCGTCGCTATGGAAGTTGCCGGCACGGTCGAACCATGTGTTCTCCATGAGACTGGTCACGTCGACCACCAGCGTTTCGCCTTCCCAGCGTCCGTTCGACCACCCCATCCAACTATCGCCGGGAGCTTTCGTCGGGGCACCCATATTAATGATGCGGACCGCGTCAGCGTACTCGTAGTTAATCAGGATGTTCTGTTGAGACTGGACGATTTGAAAGGGATGAGGGAGATAGGTGGCACGTGGCACGCCCGGCAGATAACACTTGACCTCCGGGTCGAGTGTCGTCCAACTCGCTTGATTGCTCTTCTTTTTGGCCACTGCCGCCGGTAGATAGGGGATCTCATCGCCTTCGACTACACCCAGCCCCGGCGGCACAGCGAAGACCGCTCCGAGCGAGGGAACGGGACCCTTGGCGGCAGCGTGGCCCTGGAGATCCCAATTTGCAGTGTTGAGGGCCTGCCAAATCCCGTTCAGGTTGGGTTTTCCATCCGCGGTCCGCGGCGCACGGTAGGCGGGGGCCTGAGCATGGCCCGACATCGCGGCTAGCATCAGGACGACTGCTACCGTGACTCCTGCAATGACCGAGTCGCTAAGCCAATTTCGCATAGGACTGGACCTCAGGTTTTGTGGCGGGCAATCGTATCACTTCTTTCCCTCTCTCGCGCCCTTCTCGACCAGGAGATTCACGACCGGCTCGAGCTTGAACGCCCTTGCCGCGTCAAGCGCCGTACGGCCGTCGGTATTGACCGCATTCACGTCAACGCCAAGCTCGATTGCAAGCTTCACGCTCTCCAGGATCAACGCGTCGCGCTGGGCCCGATCGGGCTGAGCCCACGCGCGTCCGCCGCCGATGCCAACCGCAGCCATCAGCGCGGTCGTCGCCTGCGTGCGTCGATCGTTGAGGTCAATCGCGTAGTACTCGTTGCGGTGGACGAAGAGCGGATCGGCGCCGTGCTTCGCGAGAAGACGCATCACGCCGGGCTCAGCGAAGCGCGCCGCGAGCCAGAACGGCGTCGCGCCGACGAGCGCCGGCGCAAAGTTGAAGTCCTCGGACGATCGACGCTCGGGTGTCCAGGTTTGAAGCGGCGTGTTCGGATTCGCGCCGTGCGCGAGAAGCGCGCTCACCATCGTCTCGTCGCGGCGCATGATCGCCTCGTGGAGCGCCGTAAACCCGGGTCCAGCCGCGTTCGCGTCGGCGCCCTTGTCGAGCAGCAATGCGACGACCTCGGTGAACCCCGAATGAGCGGCGAGCGTCGTCGCGCTCACGCCCCAGGCATCCGCGTCGTTCACATTGGCGCCCGCCGCGAGCAGCAGCGTGGCCGACGCGAGATCGCCGACGCGCGCGGCAAACATCAGTGCCGTATCGCCGCCGTGCGGAATCAACCGGTTGTACTCGGGCTTCCCATGCGGCGGCGCGGCCATCATCTGGCTCCACGTATCCGAGCGGGCGTGGATGTCCGCGCCGCGGGCCAGAAGGACCTTGACGACTTCAGGGTGCTGCTGTGAGACCGCCCACATGAGCGCGGTCTGGCCGCGCGGACCGCGGGCGTTCACGTTCGCACCCTTGTCGATCAACTGCGTAATGACGAGGGGATTGCCCGAGCGGGAGGCGATCATCAGCGGCGTCTCGCCGAGGAGCAGCGCGAGGTTTGGATTCGCACCGGCCCCGAGGAGCCTCCCGACCATGGCGGCGCTGCCGTTCAGGCTCGCCATCCAGAGCGGCGTGGCACCGAGATCGTTGGCCGCGTTCACATTGGCGCCGGCGCGGATCAGCAGATCCGCACTTTCGCCAGCGTCGCGATAGCTCGCCCAATGCAGCGCGGTCGTTCCGTCTGCCGCGGCCGCGTTCACGTCGACACGCTGCTTGAGCAGCGCGCGCAGTGCATCGGTGTCGGCATTCCTGGCCGCGTCGATCAGCGGTGTTCGATCCGCCGCGTACAACGGAGCGACGAGCGAGAGAAAAGCAACCACGAAGAACACGAAAGCTCGAAGACCACGAAAAAGGATAAGTAGTCTTTCGTGACCCTATTCGTGACCTTCGTGGTTAATCCAGGTGCCTGCATCGACTTCTTTCCTACAGGGAGACCGTATCGATCGGCAGGTGGCCCGTGCTGCCGCCCAGCCGCTCGACGGGCACGTCGAGCTTGTCCATGAGCGTCACCAGCAGGTTGGCCATCGGCGGCTTGTCCGTATATTGCAGGTGCCGGCCCCCCTTCAGCTTCCCTGCTCCGCCGCCCATCGACAAGGATCGGCAGGTTGTCGCCGGAATGCGCGTTGCTGTTCGAGATACCGGCTCCGTACAGGATCGTCATGTGATCGAGCAGCGAGCCGTCGCCATCCCGGGTTGCGCGCAGCCGTGCCAGGTACTTCGAGAAGAGCTCCGTGTGGTAGCGATTGATCTTCGACATGTGCGCGATGAGCTCGGGCACGTTGCTGTGGTGCGACAGCGGATGATGCGCCTCGGGCACGCCGATCTGCGGGTACGGGCGCGCGCTCTGTTCCTTGCCGATCATGAACGAGATGACACGCGTCAGGTCTGACTGCAGCGCGAGCAGCTGCAGGTCCAGCATCAACGCGAGGTGATCTTCGAACACGGGCGGCACGCCCTGCGGCTGATCCAGCGACGGCAGCTCGATCCCGGCCTGTTCTTCTGCCTTCGCAATGCGCCGCTCGACGTCGCGAACCGACTCGGTGTACTGGTTCATCTTGACCTGGTCGTCCGGACCGAGCTCCCTCCTGAGGCTCGCCAGCTTCTCGGTGACCGAGTCGAGAATGCTCTTCTGCTCCCTCAATCTCTTTTCCCGCGCTGCCGCCTCCGTGCTGCCGGTGTCGCCAAAGAGCTTCTCGAAGACCGCGCGGGGGTTGTATTCCATCGGCAGCGGCTGCGTGGCGTTGCGCCAGCACAACGTGTGCGTGTAGACGCAGCTCAGATTACCCGTGCAGGCGCCGGCGTTGTTCGGCGCATCCATCGCGAGCTCGAGCGACGCGACCTGCGTCTCGCTGGCGAACCGCCTCGCGAGGATCTGGTCCATCGACACGTCCGCGAAGATCTCGACCTCGTTGCGGCCCCCGCGCGTCGTGCCGGTGAGAAACGATCCTGACGCGCCCGCATGGATGTAGTTCCAGTTCGCTTTCAGTCCCGAGAGCACCAGCAGCTGATCGCGGAACGGTGCAAGCGGCTCGAGAATCGGCGACAGCTCGAACGCGCTGTCCGCGCCCTTTGGCGTCCAGTATTCCATCGCCATCCCGTTTGGCACATAGAAGGTCTGGAACCGGTGCACGGGGGCGGCTGCCGCGCGTGCGCGGAGCGAGGCGGCGGGAAGCATCGCGTCGAGAAACGGCAGCGCGACCGCCGCGCCGAGGCCACGCAGGATCGTCCGTCGCGGTAGCGCTTTAGCAGTGAGGAAAGACATCGTTGTGGCTCCCGTAATTCAAAATGCAAAAGTCAAAATTCAAACAATACCTGGCACGTCACAGCCAGGTGAAACCGCAACAACATTCACCCGGATGCTGCAATCAAGTCGTGTTTGCATTTTGCATTTTGCATTTTGCATTCGCATCAATTCGTACCCACCCGAGGTGCCCGCATCAGAAACGCGGGACTCTTCACGATGCCGATGACGAGCGACGACCACCGGTAGTCACTGGCGGCCGCATCGCGAACAATCTGGCGAACGGCGGGCCGATCGTAGTACTCGAGGCGGCGGCCGAGCGCATACGCCAGGAGCTTCGCGGTCACCGTTGCCGGAAATTGTCCCGGCTCCTCGAGCAGCAGCGCACGCAGCCCCGAAAGCCCCTGCACCGTGGCGCCGCTCACCACGTCGCCGCTCGCATCGACAGGCTTGCCCGACTCGTCAGTCGTCCGCCACCCACCGATCGCGTCGAAGTTCTCGAGGGCGAATCCCAGCGGATCGATCGCCGCGTGACACGTCGCGCACACCGCGTTCGTGCGATGCTGCGCCAGCCGTTCACGAATGGTCGGCGGCAATGCGCCGCCCTTGGGTTCCTCCAGCGTCGTGTTCACGCCGGGCGGCGGCGGTGGCGGCGGCGCACCAAACATGTTGTCGAGCAGCCATTTGCCGCGAAGCACCGGCGAGGTCCTGTTCGGATATGAGGTCGTCGCGAGGATCGATCCGTTGCCGAGCAATCCGCCGCGGCGATCGAGGTTCGGCAGCGTGACGCGCCGGAAGCGGCTGCCGTAAATCCCGGCAATCCCGTAATGACGCGCGAGCCGTTCGTTGACGAACGTGTAGTTGGCGCGCAACAGATCGAGCACGCTGCGATCCTCGCCGAGCGTGCTCGTCAGAAACAGCCTCGTCTCTTCTTCGAAGGCCTGGAGCAGACTCTCGTCGAAGTCCGGATAGACATCCGGATCAACGATGACCTCACGGACCCGGCGCAGGTTCAGCCATTGCGCAGCAAAGTTGTCGACGAGCGCACGCGTCGCGCGCGGGTCGGCCAGCATGCGCCGCACCTGCTGCTCGAGGAACGCCGGCTTCGACAGTTGCCCGCGCTCGGCCGCATCGAGCAGCCGCTCGTCGGGAATGCTGTTCCACAGGAAGAAGGACAGGCGCGACGCGAGCTCGAGATCGGGCAGCGGGGACGCTTGCCGCGCCGTAGCTCCAGGAGCTGCACGAGGAGCGAAGGCGGGCGGGGATCGCGGTGCACCCGCAGCAGGAAGTCGGGATCGACCAGCACCCGTTCGAGCGCGAACTGAATCCCGGCGTCAAAGCTGCCGCCTTCGCTTCGTCCCTGCGAGAAGAATTGAAGCAGCGTCTGCACGTCGGACGAGACAGCCGGCCGCCGATACGCAAGACGCGCGATCTTCGTGAGGATCTTCGTGGCGCAGTCGCGCTCTTCCGAAGCGCGGCGCGGCTCGCAGACGAAAATCGCCCGGCGGCTCGGCGTGTCCTTCGCGGATCCGGGACCGGAGTACGGGCCCGCCACGGAGACGGCGCCGACGCTCGCGTATCCCATGTAGATCTGATCGTTTGTCAGGACCCTGCCGCGCTGCAGCGGCTGCGGAAGGCCTTCGGGCTCCCACATCTGCCTGACGAACGAGACACCGACGAGGCGCGGCCCGGCCTTGATGGGCATGCGCACCTCGAGCCCGGCGTCCGCATCGCCCTGCATGTATTTTTCCCACTCGGGATCGCCGGCAAATCCCGGCTCACCATCGCCGGCGTAACTGGCCGCCGCGGGCCTGCCCTTCCCTTCGCCTCCAACGGTGAACCGCTTGACCAGCGCGCCATCGAGGCGGACGTCGAGCTGTTGCGGCCAGCCCATGCCCATGACGTAGTCCTGATACTGCCGTCGCAGGCGAACCTTGATCGCATACTCGCCATCAACCGGGAAGTCATACCGAATCGCCATGCCGCCGCGCGATCCAAACGGCAGGTCTTCGCTCTGCTGATCTTCCTGGACGACGTGCAGCGGAATCTCGAATCGATCGACCGCCGGAACCGTGGGCGGCAGGCCAACGGCGAGCCGCGTGACCTGCGCGACCGACCGAGAGATACCGTTCGAGGTGCGCCGTTGAGATCGACAGCACATCCGCGAAGTTGTCGAAGCTGCCGTCCGCCGTCTCGTCTCCCGGCAACTTCGACGTCACATCGATATCGAGCGCGAACAGATCGCGGATCGCATTGTTGTATTCGACGCGATTGAGGCGATGGACCGCGCCGATCCTGCCGGGGTTCGGATTCGCCGCCCACGCGCGATCGATCGCTGCCTCGAGCGAGGTGGCGACCGCGTGATAGGTGGCGGCATCGGGCCGCGGTCTCCCTGCCGGCGGCATCGACTTCGCGCGAAGCTTTGCGATGACCCGCTCCCAGATGTCGGCGCGAGTAGCCGGATTGGCGTCGTCCATGCCTTCGAGCACGAGGCCGGCCGGTACGGAGTCGCTGGTTGTGACAGGTGACGCAGTACTTATCGAGGACCGCCCGGGTTTCGGGGGATGCCGAACTGGGTGGAACAGGCACGGTCGGCACCTGTGGTGCCTGCGCCTGCTCCGAGCGAGCGGCGCGCCCCTCTGGCTGAGCCGCGAGTCGAGGGGCCTGTCCCGAGCGAGCGTCGGCGAGTCGAGGGACAGACGTCTGAACGCTGGACAACGCAACGGCCATCCAGCCACCGATGACGAGTGCGAAGACCGCGGGACGGCCTTTCATTTCATGTGCGCGCGTACGTCTGCGGGTGGATTGTGCCCGATACCGTGGCCGTAAGTAAATGACTACTAACACGATTCGACCTGAGGCCGTCGCTCGCTTGGGGTGGCAATTTCCGGCGGGACCGCAGCTTCGATCCGCGCGCTTGTGTGGCCGGGAGGGCCCGCCTTCGCCGAAGCGCCCGGGTTCGAGAGGCGCGGAGGCGGAGCCCCGCCGGAAATTGCCACCCTAAGTGAGCGACTGGGACAAAGAGTGCAAGTGCAATATTCCACGCGATTGAGAGC
The DNA here is from genome assembly GCA_963741135.1 of uncultured Acidobacteriota bacterium. Lineage (GTDB taxonomy): Bacteria > Acidobacteriota > Vicinamibacteria > Vicinamibacterales > UBA2999 > Gp6-AA40. Next base: position 1,466,664 of record CAVUHC010000008.1, on the reverse strand, counting down.
CGTGCTGGTTTTCCGCCGGCGCTGTGTCCGTCAGACCAGGCGTATCGGGCAACGACCTCCGGCGACGGCACGCCGGAAATCTCGCGCTGCTCATACTCTGCCGCTCCCCGCGCGTCTAGCGTCTGACTCGGGACGACATCTGTCACACGGCACGAAACGTCCGAGCTGACTCACACCACCCGAACGCGCTGAAGGAAGACGCGCGGGTGAATCGCGGCGCTTCGATTTCCCCGATCACGGCTGTCGGCGTGCGTCGCAGTCGGTCGCTGCCCGATACGCCTGGTCTGACGGACTGGATTACCGAGCTTTATCACCGTTTGACCCGTCATGGGCTCCGCTTGCGCGATCTCCATAGAGCGCGCATCACGCACCGGTGCGTGGAGAAGACGGAGACAACATGGCGAACACCGCGCAAATGGTTGCGTTGGCGGTTGCGGGGGCAATCCTGGCCGGGCCTCACGTGCGCGCACGCGCTCAAGAAATAACCCCGAACCTCGCCCAGCCCTCACACGTGCGCTCCCGCAGCCCCTTCATCGCGTCCGTCATACAGCAGGCGGGTGAACGGTCCGCGACGTTCCGCAGACTGGTCGAGACAATCAATGCGAGCAAAAGCTACGTCTACGTTGACGAAGGCGAGTGTCGGGACAGCGACGAGCGCGGGTGTCTAGTGAACGTGACGGTGGCGGGGCCGTACCGGTTCGTGTTCGTTCACGTCGCCACGGGCAAGGCCGATTGGGATCTGATGGGGTCGATTGGTCACGAACTGCGTCACACGGTTGAAGTGATCGATAACCCGTCCGTGACATCGTTACGCACGATGCGCTCGCTCTACGCGTGGATCGGCAAACATAATTTTCGGAATCCAAATTCTTACGAAACCGACGCCGCGGTTGCCGCCGGCATCGCCGTTCGCGACGAAGTCCGTGCATTCATTCGTCGCGGGAAGCCCTAGTGTCATTTCTTCAGCAGCGCGGGCCAGTTGACGACGAGCGTAATGGGTGCCGGGGCGGCCTCCTCCGCGAGCGTGTTCACGAGGAAGCGCTGGCCGTCGGGTGAGACGTCGTACATGGAGCCTGTGTTGCCAATCGTGAGCGCATGCGTGTCGAACAACGGTCTCACGGCGCCGACCTCAAAGGCAGAACCCGCGCCGCTTACGGCGACACCCATCAGCTTCTTATCAGGAGCAAGATAGAAAATCTCCTTGCCATCACCCCGCCACCGAGGCCAGCGGCCGCCGGCAGTGGAGACGTGCCATTTGTCGCCAGGGGTCCGCTGGGTGGCTGCCGCGCTAGGACCCCGGCTCCGTCCCGGGAACGGCGAGACGTACACTTCGTATCTGCCGGATTCGTTCGACGCATACGCAATCCAGCGGCCGTCCGGGGAGAATCGACCAGGGACTTCGCTGAATGGTGTTTGCAGGAACGGAAACGGCTTGCGGTCGCCGAAGAGCGGCAAAACCCAAAGATCGGCTGTGGACTGGAACGCACCAACCCCAAACAGAATGAACCGTCCGTCAGGCGACCAGTCAAGTGGAACTTTGTCAAAACCGTCCGCCAGCAGCTCCTCCTCGGTGCCTGCACCACTCGACGCCTTCTGATAAAGATCCCAGTGTCCCTTGCGGATCGCGTTGAACACGACGCGGCTCCCATCTGGCGACCAGACGGATGTGAGTTCTTCTGCTGGATCGAACGTGAAGTGCGTCCTGAGACCGCGCGCGATGTCAAAGAGCCAGATGTCACGATCTCTTCGCGTTCGATCGAAGAGACTCACCGCCACACGCCCGCCGTCTGGTGTCAGTTCGAGGTTCCCGTAGCGGGCCTGATCTCCGAGCGCACCGATCTGCTTCCCGCTGCGGTCAAACCAGACGAGCTGTGTTGGCGCGCCGGCTTGCCCTCCAGCATCCGCGGGACCGGTCTGATAGGCGAGGACGCCGGTCTCCGAGACGCTAAAAGCGCCGCCCATCCCGGATGCGCCGCCGATCATCACGCGTTCGGCGATCGGCACGCGTCGCCAGTCAATTCCAGGCGCTCGACATCAAAGGGCTGGGCCATGAGCGTCTGCTCGCGGAGAAAGAGCAGATAGCCCAGTGCATACATCGCGGTCGACCCGCCCGGCACGAGCAGCTTCCGCTCGTTTGAGTCGAGGGCGGTGACGTAGATGCCGTTTGGGCTCGTCGGGCCAGTGGTCTTATTCCCGACCGCGAAATAGAGGAAATGCCGTCCGTCCGGCAGAAAGAACGGAAGCCAATGCTGCGTCTCCCCATTGTCTGCGTTGAGCGTCGTCACCGGGGATGGCGCGCCGCCCGAGGCCGACACCCGACGGATGGGATTACCAGGGCCAAATGAGGCAAAGAGGATTGTGCCACCCCGGTTCCAGGTTGCGCCAGGGTTAGGGATGGCGTCCGCCAGTGTCACGGGCGGGCCGCCTGTCGCATCAACCCTCTTTATTTTCCCGCCCACGAAAAACCCGATGAACCGGCTGTCTGACGACCAGAAGGGCGAGCCAGCGCCTTCGGTACCGGCCAGCGGCTGCGCAACGAGTCCGTCGAGCGACTGCACCCATAGCCCGGTTGCACCACCGTTTTCTCCGACGAAGGCCAGCCGCCGGCCATCCGGTGAAATGGCGAAGCGCCCGACACGCGCTGGAACGCTCTCGCCCGCTGGCGGCAAAATTGAGCTGCGATAGGCCCGCGTGTCCGCCGGCGCGCGCTGGAGGAAGAGCACACTCCCGACCGCGAGTGCCGCCGCCAAGGTGACAAGGGCCAATGCTATCCAGGCCGTACGCTCGCGGCGGGCGCGCCGTGCGATTGGAGCAGCGGTGGCTCGGCCTGCGAGTGCATCGTCCAACTCGATCTGGGCATCGCCGATATCACGCAACCGGTGGCGGGGATCTTTCTCGAAACATCGATGTAATAGCTGTCGGACGGTGACCGGTGTGGTGTCGGGCAACGCCTTCCACTCTGGTTCGCGCTCCAGAATCGCGGCAATCGTGTCGGAGACGGTCTCACCGGCCGACGCCTGTCGCCCAGTCAGCATTTCGTAGAGCACGCAGCCAAACGACCAGATATCCGTGCGCTTGTCGAGCGGCTTCCCGCGCGCCTGCTCCGGGCTCATGTAGGCCGGCGTGCCCAGGATGCTCCGCTCGCCGCCATCGGTCGCGGTCAGCTTCGGTGACCCTGCGAGGTCGGACTGCGGGGCGCCGTCCCACACCTTTGCCAGCCCGAAGTCGAGCACCTTGACAACCCCATTGGGGTCGATCTTGATGTTCGCCGGCTTGACGTCGCGATGAATGATGCCCTTGTCGTGCGTCGCTTCCAGCGCGTCGGCAATCTGACGCGCGATGGACAACGCCTCTTCCAGCGGAATCGGCCCGAGTGCGATTCGATCTGCCAGGGTCGGCCCGTCCACCAGCTCCAGCACCAGCGCCCGCGCGCCGTTCGACTCTTCGAGGCCGTAGATGGCGGCGATGTTCGGGTGATTGATCGTGGCGAGCACTTGCGCTTCGCGCGTGAACCGCGCCAGGCGATCGGCGTCGAGTGCGAACAGCTCGGGTAACACCTTCAGGGCGACGTAGCGATTCAGCGTCGTGTCGTGCGCGCGGTACACCTCGCCCATGGCGCCCGTACCCAGCGGGGCCACGATGTCGTAGGGACCGACGCGACGACCCGCGGTGAGAACTGGGGAAGGCAGCGTGTGATCCATCGACGCCGGTAGGGCCGCGAGCAGATCGGCATGCCCCGGCTCACGGGCGGCGGGCAGCTGATCGAGGAAGCTGACGTTCGAGGTGTCCGACGTCAACAGCGACGCGACTTCACGACGCAGCGCGTCGTCGTCACCGGTCTCCGCGGCCAGAAAGGCGTCGCGCTCCGCGGGCGGCCGTTCCACAGCGGCCTCAAACAGCGCCTTCACGCGCGGCCATCGCTCGTCCGTCACGGTCATTTCTTCAGCAGCGCGGGCCAGTTGACGACGAGCGTGATGGGTGCTGCCGCGTCCTCGTCCGCGAGCATGTTCACGAGGAAGCGCTGGCCGTCGGGCGAGGGGTCGTACATGGAGCGTTGGTTCGTAATCGCCCGCGTGCCGAACAACGCTCGCGCGGCGCCGACCTCAAAAGCGGAACCTGCGCCGTTAACGGTGGCCGCCATCAGCTTGTTGTCGGGACCGAGATAGAAAATCTCCTTCCCATCGCGGCCCCACCGAGGCCCGCTGCCGCCGGCCGCCGAGACCTGCCACTTGCCGCCCGGCCCTGGGAACGGCGCGACGTACACTTCGTTTCTGCCGGACTCGTTCGACCCGTACACAATCCAGCGGCCGTCCGGAGAGAATCGACCAGTGCCTTCGTTGAATGGCGTTTGCAGGAACGGAAACGGCTTGCGATCGCCGAAAAGCGGCAAGACCCACAGATCGTTCCCAGTTTTGGGAGTATTGACCCGCAACAGAATGAACCGTCCGTCTGGCGACCAGTCCAGTGGATATTTGTCAAGATTGTCCGCGAGCAGCTCTTCCTCGGCGCCGGCGCCACTCGACGCCTTCTGATACAGGTCGAGGTGTCCCTTGCGGCGCGCGTTGAAAGCGAGGCGGCTCCCGTCTGGAGACCAGACCGAGTTGAATTCATCTGCCGGATCGAATGTGAAGCGCGTCCGCTGACCCCGCGCGATGTCAAAGAGCCAGATGTCTCGAGTCCTTCGCACGAGATCAAAGACGCTCACCGCTACACGCCTGCCGTCTGGAGCCAACGCGACGTCCCCGGAGCGATCCTGGTCTCCGAGCACGCCGATCTGTTTCCCGCTGCGGTCGAACCAGACGAGCTGTGTTGACACGACCCCGCCCACTTCCGCCGAACCGGTCTGATAGGCGACGGCGCCGGTGTCCGAGACTGTAAAGGCGCCGGCCACGCCGATCGCGCCGCCAGTGGTCACGTGCTCGGCGATCGGCACCGCCTCGCCAATCAGTTCGAGACGCTCGACGTCAAAGGGCTGGGCCATGAGCGTCTGCTTGCGGAGGAAGAGCAGATAGCCCTGTGCATACATCGCGTTCGATCCGCCGGGCACGAGCAGCTTCCGCTCATTCGAGTCGAGGGCCGTGACGTAGATGCCGTTCGGGCTGATGGGGCCAGCGGTCTCGCTCCCGACCGCGAGGTAGAGGAAATGCCGGCCGTCCGGCAGAAAGAACGGATAATAATGCCGCGTCTCCCGATTGTCGGCGTTCAGCGTCGTGGCTGGGGATGGTGCGCCGCCTGAGGCCGACACCCGACGGATGGGACCACCCGAACTAATGCTGGCAAAGAGAATGACCCCGTCGCGGTTCCAGGTCGCGCCGGCTTGACTGGCGTCGTTGTCGGCCAACGTCAGAAGCGGCCCGCCAGCCGCGTCGATTTTCTTGACCTTTTCCCCGGCAAAAAATCCGATCAACCGACTATCTGGCGACCAGAAAGGCACGGAAGCGCCTTCGGTACCGGGCAGCGGTTGCGCGATGACTCCGTCGAGCGACTGCACCCATAGCTTGGTGACACCACCTGTTTCGCCTCCGACGAACGCCAGCCGCCGGCCATCGGGTGAGAGGGCGAAGCGTCCGGACGGTATGACCTCAGCTGGAAGGCTCGCGCCAGTCGGCGTCAAAATCGAGCTGCGATAGGCACGCGTGTCCGCCGGCGCGCGCTGGAGGAAGAGCACGCCCCCGACAGCGAGCGCCGCAGCCACTGTGACAACGGCCAATGCTATCCAGGCGACACGCTCGCGGCGGGAGCGCCGTACGACCGGAGCAATGGCGGCTCGGCCTTCGAGCGCATCGTCCAACTCGATCCGCGCATCGCCGATATCACGTACCCGGCGTCGAGGATCTTTCTCGAAACATCGCTGCAACAGCTGTCGTACCGTGACCGGTGTGGTGTCGGGCAACGCCTCCCACTCGGGTACGCGTTCCAGAATCGCCGCAATCGTGTCGGAGACGGTCTCACCCGCGAATGCCTGCCGCCCCGTCAGCATTTCGTAGAGCACGCAGCCAAACGACCAGATGTCCGTGCGCTTGTCGAGCGGCTTCCCCCGCGCCTGCTCCGGGCTCATGTAGGCCGGGGTGCCCAGGATGGACCGTTCGCCGCTATCGGTCGCCGTTAGCCTCGGTGATCCTGCGAGGTCGGACTGCGGGGCGCCGTCCCACACCTTCGCCAGCCCGAAGTCGAGCACCTTCACCACTCCATTGCCGGCGATCTTGATATTTGCCGGCTTGAGGTCGCGATGAATGATTCCCTTCTCGTGCGCCGCTTCCAGCGCGTCGGCAATTTGACGCGCGATGGTCAACGCCTCGCCCAGCGCAATCGGCCCACGGGCGATTCGGTCGGCGAGCGTCGGCCCATCGACCAGCTCCAACACCAGCGCCTGCGTGCCGTTCGACTGCTCGAGGCCGTAGATCGCGGCGATGTTCGGGTGATTGAGGGACGCGAGGACATGCGCTTCGCGCGTGAACCGCGCCAGACGGTCCGCATCGACGGCGAACAGCTCGGGTAACACCTTCAGGGCGACGTCGCGATTCAGCGTCGTGTCGTGCGCGCGGTACACCTCGCCCATGGCGCCCGCCCCCAGCGGGGCCACGATGTCGTAGGGACCGACGCGACGACCCGTGGTGAGGACTGGGGAAGGCAGTGTGTGGTCCATCGACGCCGGGAGGGCCGCGAGCAGATCGGCATGCCCCGGCTCACGGGCGGCGGGCAGCTGATCGAGGAAGCTGACGTTCGAGGTGTCCGACGTCAACAGCGACGCGACTTCACGACGCAGCGCGTCGTCGTCACCGGTCTCCGCGGCCAGAAAGGCGGCGCGCTCCGCGGGCGGTCGTTCCACCGCGGCTTGAAACAGCGCCTTCACGCGCGGCCATCGTTCCTCCGTCACGGGCGAACCTCGGAGCGGAGCTCACGATTGAGCCACGCTTTCGCGGTGCGCCAGTCGCGCTTGGCGGTCGATGGCGACACGCTGAGCACATGTGCCGCTTCCTCGACCGTGAGTCCGCCAAACGCACGAAGCTCGACGATTGTGGCAAGTTCAGAGTCGACTTTTTCCAAGCGATCGAGCGCCCGGTCTAACGCAAGGACGGGTATCGCATTTGACGCGGCGACGTCTTTGGCTTCATCGATTGACACACAGCGCACGCCGTCGCCCCGTTTGCTCGCGCCGTGACGACGGGCGTGATCGACCAGGATGCGCCGCATGACCTGTGCGGCGACACCAAAGAAATGCGCCCGATTCTGCCAATCGCCCTGCCGTTGGCCGACGAGCCGGATGTACGCCTCATGAACGAGGGCCGTCGGCTGCAGGGTGTGGTCGGCCCGCTCGCTCCGAAGCTGACGCGCGGCAACGCGGCGGAGCTCGGCATAGACGAGTGGCAGCAACTGATTGAGGGCAGTCCGGTTGCCTCGGCTCCAGTCGCCGAGCAGCGCCGTGACGTCGCGAGGCGACACCATTGATGCCACCAATTAGTGGATGGAGGCACAGCATAGCACCCGGAGGATTGGATTACCGGGCTTTATCACCGCTTGACCCGTAATTGGCTCCGCTCGCGCGATCTCTATACAGAACGCGCATCCCGCACGTCATGGGCTCGTGAGGAAAAAGGCGCTGGTTTGCGCTGCCACGAACCGTCAACCAAAGGAGTCGTATGAGAACCATTCGTATTCGCAGATGCTTCGCCTTGTTCCTCGGTGCAATCGTGCTGTTCCTCCAGATTTCTCCCGCCGCGGCAGAAGGCCGCCGCGACAACAATAGGCCCGTGGAAGTCGCTTTCACGAAATGGGTAACCACGTTTCCCCTCATGGAAGGCTTCTGGGGAGGCGACCTCGCTAACAAATTCGTCGGCGAGATTTTTCAACGACAAGTGAGCGTGAACCCGGCGCTGAACGGCATCATTCGGCTCGAGGCGATCTATGAGGTCCAAGACGGGGACCGTTCATTCACGGCGCTCATCCGGGGCGGGACAAATAACGTGACGGGCGCGGCCCTGCTGGACGGCGTCGTCTTGGCTGGGTGGCGCACCGGCGCCCCCGTGCACGTGGAGTTCGACACGATACCCGCCACCACCGGCTGCTTTGGCGCGCCAGCGGGCAGGACCTGCTTCGTGGGAACGATTCACGTAGGGCGCGCCCCACGGGACTGAACCCGCAGCACGCGCGACGGCCCGCGCACCTCATTCGGCGGCTGGGTTGCTCAAGTGGCAACCCGGCCCATCAACACACGCGCGCCTTCAGCTCCCCGTTCCGGGGTCTGGACGACGGCGATACTCGCTGGCGTCGCGTTCGAGTCGGCTGAGCTGTCTTTAATCATCAAGAACCGCTGGCCATCGGCGACAGTCGTATTGGCGCGGGGAAAAAAATACAACAGATCTTCTTCGTGCCTTCGTCATTCGTGATCTTCGTGGTTAGTGGAGGGGGCCCTTTCGAGGGACACAAGCGCGCGGATCGAAGCTCCAGTCCCGCCCTTTGATGCTCGGCGGCGTCGACGTCCGTAAGAGCGGGCGTGTCGGGCAGCGACCGACTGCGACGCACGCCGACACCCGTGATTGGGGAAATCGAAGCGCCGCGATTCGCCCGCGCGTCTTCCGGTCAGCGCGTTTCGGATGGCGTAAATTAGCTCGGACGTTTCGTGCCGCGCGACAGATGCCGCCCCGAGTCAGCGGCTAGACGCGCGGGGAGCGCCAGCGTACGAGCGGCGCGAGATTTCCGGCGTGCTGTCGCCGGAGGTCGCTGACCGATACGCCTGCTCTAACGGACACCAACGTGCGGTCGAAAATCATCACGCCCCACAGGCGCATAGAACCGTCCCGGCAAGAGGGATACATGCAATAATCCGGCGCGAAACGGAATCTGTACGATTTCAACCACGAAGACCACGATGAACACGAAGTATTTATTATCCTTCGTGATCTTCGTGATCTTCGTGGTTAGCATTTCGCGGAGGAGGTTCGCCATGTGGACTCGAGCGAGGCAGATGCATCGGGCGTCGTTGGACCGCTATGCGGCTTCTTGCGGGGATTTTTTACTCGTTGCGCCGGAACCGCATAGCGGTCCTAGGCGCGCGAAGCGCGCCGAGAAGATACTGTCAAACCAGTCAACGGCTCTGCCGGGATATCCAGGGCGGAGCCGTTGGCTGGTTCTGGCGGCCGCTCTTTGCAGTGTGGCGGCGATGGCGCTCACGTCGGGCGACTCCCCCGCCCAAGGTGCTGGACAGACTGCCGGCACTCCCCCACCGTTTCCAACACCGCCGATCAGTTCGCCTGCCGGACCGCTCGCATATTCGTGCGGTGTGCCAGCGACGCCGCTGGAGCCCGGCGCCGCTTCGCAGCAGAAGATCTTCCCTGCAAACCAGTATCCGGTATCACTGCCGGCGAAGTCGCTGCTCGGCGCGCGGAACGATCTCCCCAATCCCTTTCAGCCGGGGGTCGATTTCGGCCAGCTGCCGACCGGCCGCAAATGGGGATCGACGGCGAGCGTGACGACCGGACCAGACAACACGGTCTGGGTCATCGACCGGTGCGGCAATTCCGGCGCCGGTGGCACGACGTGCGGCGGCGCGAGCGCGGGGGTCAACCCGATCTTTCAATTCGACACCTCGGGCAAGCTGCTGAAGACGTTCGGCGCAGGGATGTTCGTGAGCCCGCACAAGCTGACGGTGGATGACACCGGCAACCTCTGGGTCGCCGACAACGGCAGCCATCAGATCTTCAAGATGGATGAGACCGGCCGCGTGTTGCTGACACTCGGAAAGAAAGGCGTCGCCGGACCGGCAACGGACGAGTTCGATGCGCCAACCGAAGTGGCTGTCGCGTCAAATGGCGACATCTTCGTGGCCGACGGACACACTGGCGGCGGCCTCGCAATCGGCAACGCGCGTGTGATGAAGTTCGACAAGAATGGAAAGTTCCTCAAGACGTGGGGCAAGAAAGGAATGGGCCCTGGCGAGTTCGATGTCCCGCACACGATCGCTATTGATTCCCGCGGTCGCGTGTTCGTCGGCGATCGACAGAACAACCGCATCCAGATCTTCGATCAGGAAGGCAAGTTCATCGACCAGTGGTTCCAGTTCGGCCGCCCGAGCGGAATGTACATCGACAAGAGGAACGACACGCTGTACGTCGCCGACTCGGAATCGCGGGACGGCCGCACCAATACGGGACGCTTTGCGCTCGCGCAGACCGGGTACGCCTTCAACCCGGGTATCCGTCGCGGCATCCGGATCGGCAGCGCGCGCGATGGCTCGGTGCGGTCGCTGATTCCCGATCCGTGTTCCTATCCCTATGCGTCCGGGTCAAGCATGGCGGAAGGCGTGAGCGTAGACGCACAAGGGAACGTATACGGCGCGGACTTCCTCATGGACGTGAGGAAATTCGTGCCCACGCGAGGTCGGCAAACGAATTGAGAGGGCACAAAGACGGTAACAGACACCTTGTCGAGTAATGCAGGGCCACGCCCATGACACCGAATGCCACCACGCAGACCGAGGCTCTGCTGCTGACCGAGACGAAGGACGGGATAGCCACACTGACGCTCAACCGTCCCGGCCAGTTCAACGCGCTCTCGAGTGCGCTCATCGACGAGCTGCAGTCGATCTTCGACCGCCTCGCCGCGGACCCGACTGTCAGCGTCGTCGTGCTCGCGGCAAATGGCCGGGGATTCTGCGCGGGACATGATCTCAAGGAGATTCGAGCCATGGGAAATGTGCCCGACGTCGAGTCGCTATTCGCGCGCTGCAGCCGCATGATGATGACCATCACGACGCTGCCACAGCCGGTGATCGCGAGGGTGCACGGTATTGCGACGGCGGCGGGTTGTCAGCTCGTCGCCACCTGCGACCTCGCGGTGGCATCTACGGCGGCGACCTTCGCCACGCCGGGCGTGAACATCGGCGCGTTCTGTTCCACCCCCGGCGTCGCGCTCGGCCGGGCGGTCGCCCCCAAACACGCCATGGAGATGCTCCTCACAGGCGAGACGGTCGGCGCCGTGCGTGCCTACGAGATCGGACTCGTCAATCGCGTCGTGTCGCCCGAGGCGCTCGACGCCGAGGTAGACACGCTTGCGAGATGTATCGCGTCGAAGTCGTCGGCCGCCATCTCGTCCGGCAAGCAGGTCTTCTACCGTCAACGCGATCTGTCGCTCGGCGACGCGTACGGCATGGCCGGACACGCCATTGCCTGCGATTTTTTCACTGAGGACGGCAAGGAAGGCGTGGACGCGTTCCTCGGCAAGCGCGCACCACGGTGGAAGAAGACCCGGCCTTAGGTCGTTGGCTCAGGCCACAACTGGCGTCTCAACTTCGGCAGGTAAGAACGAGGCAAATCATGTTTTGTGCCGCGAATGTGAGCGGGTTGCGCAGTGCGGTGGCGGTGCTGCTGATGTTGTCAGCACTGCTCGCAACGGCGTCCGCACAGCACACCTTGGCGAGCCGTGACTTCTTCTTTGTTGGTGGCAAGTATGCCGGCCAGACCAACAACGAGGTGATGACCGGACAAATGTATGTCGAGGTTTTGCACCCTGCGCGCGTCACGCAACGGTACCCACTAGTGTTCTTTCACGGCGGAGGACAAACGGCCACGAATTGGATGGGCACGCCGGATGGGCGCTCCGGTTGGGCCGACTACTTTCTGTCGCAGGGCTATGTCGTCTATTTGATCGATCAACCCGCACGGGGACGTTCCGCTTGGCACGCATCAGCAAACGGTCCGTTACAGAGCGTCTCCGCCGCTACGATCGAGCAGCGTTTCACAGCGCCAGAAACAGCTGGCACGTGGCCGCAGGCGAAGAAGCATACCCAATGGCCGGGCGCGGGAGAAAGGAAGGGCCTCCGCGGAGACCCGCTCTTCGATGCCTTCTACGCGACTCAAGTCGAGAGCCTTATGAGTGCGGTCGAAACGCAAACGCTGGTACAGGCTGCGGGCGCGGCGCTACTTGATCGAATCGGGCCCGCCATCTTGGTCACTCATTCGCAGGCTGGGCCCTTCGGCTGGCTTCTCGGAGACGCACGACCAGGCTCAGTCAAAGGCATCGTCGCGATCGAACCCGGTGGGCCGCCTTTTCAAAATGCTGTCACCGGTGAGGAGAGAGCCCGGTTTTGGGGGCTCACGGACATCGCGCTGACCTACGACCCGCCGGCGAATGCAGCAGCCGATCTCGCGGCGGTGCGCGAACAAACGGCCGACGCGCCCGATCTAATCGCGTGTTGGAAGCAACCCAATCCGCCACGGCACCTCCCCCATCTGCAGGGTGTTCCAGTCCTCATTGTCACAACTGAGGCGTCGTATCACGCCGTCTACGACCACTGTACGTCGAAGTATCTGACGCAGGCCGGGGTCGCCAACACGTTCATCCGACTCGAGAACGAGGGGATTCGTGGGAACGGTCACATGGTGATGCTTGAAAAGAACAACCTCGTTGTGGCCGCGTTACTGCAGAAATGGCTAGTCGGACACGTAAAGTAAGCAGGGTGATCGCCCGGTGCGATGATGTCGCCGCGACGCGCGGCTCATTCGGCGCGTTAGACCGCGATCCAAACAGATGTGTCGAAAGAAAAGGAGCTCGATCATGAAACGAGGTCCAGCGGAACGTAATCGTTGGCGCACAAGTATCTTGGTCGCCGCCTTGATCGCGACGGGCTTCCTCCGGATCGCTCCAGCGCAGGTGCCTCTGCAGGATCAGCAGCCAGCAGGATCGGCGTTGCGACCGGCAGTGATGGGTCCTTCAGGCGGCGTGTCCACAGGTCACCCGCTGACGACCGCTGCGGCGTTCGGAATCCTGCTGAAGGGTGGGAACGCGTTCGATGCGGGGGTCGCCTCGCTGCTCGCCGGCGGCGTACTCGAGCAAGACCTCTACAGTCTCGGCGGCGAAGCGCTGGTGCTCGTGTATCCGAAGAAGGAAGCCAAAGTCACATCGATCGTCGGACAGGGCTGGGCGCCGCACGCGGTGAACGTGGACTGGTACCTCACGCGCCAGAAGAACCTTCAGGGCGAAGGACTCGATCCTGCGGTCGTACCGGGCGCGCTGCATGCCGCTCTCACAGTGCTCGAACGATGGGGCACGATGAGTTTTGAAGACGTCGCGGCGCCAGCGATCGGCTACGCGGAGGGTGGCTTTCCGCTGCGGTCGAGCACGGCACGCGCGATTCAAAACGAGCTCAAGTTCTTCGAACGCTGGCCGGGGAACAAAACCTACTGGCTCAAACCCGATGGATCGCTCTACAAGGCCGGCGAGACCATCAAGCTGCCGGCGACCGCCAGAACGTTGCGCCGCATGGTTGAGGCCGAACGCGCGGCGAAGGCCCGCGGACGCTCAGTCGGCATCATCGCGGCGCGCGATCGGTTCTACAAGGGTGACATTGCCCGCGAAATGGTGAAGTTCCTGCGCGAGCACAATGCGCCATTCGACGAAAGTGACTTCGCCGAGTACTTCGCACGGGTCGAAGAGCCGGCGCGGACGACCTACCGTGGCTACACCGTGTACAAACACGGGTTCGGCAGTCAGGGTCCCGTGCTGCTGCAGACACTCAACATCCTGGAGCAGTTCGATCTCCACAAGATGGGCTATGCGAGCGCCGACTATCTCCACACGATTGTCGAGGCGATGAAGCTCGCATATGCGGACCGCGATTCGTACTACGCGGACCCGGCCTTCGTGAAGGTGCCGTCCGAAGGGCTTCTCTCGAAAGCTTACGCGAAGGAGCGCGCCGCGCTCATCAATCCGACGCGTGCGTCGACGACGTTTGTGGCCGGCGATCCTCTCCGCTTCGACTCTCAGGTGAAGGCGTGGCCGTACTGGAAGGCCGACGTTCGCGCGAGCGCGACGTCGGCGCGTGCGGCATCCGATCCGTTACTCCTGTCGTCACTCGGGCAGGACTCCGCCGGCGTGTCGAAGGACACCACGCACATGGCGGTCATCGACAAGGACGGCAACATCTTCGACGTGACCCCGAGTGGAGGTTGGGTGCCCGGCGCGGTGATTCTCGGTGATACGGGCATCGGCATGAGCGTGCGCGGCGAACAGTTCTGGCTGGACAAGACGAGAGCGAACCAGATTCGCCCGCGCTGCGCGCCCGCGCTACACGTTGACACCGAGTCTGGTCTTCAAGGGTGACACGCCGATGATGGCGCTCGGCACGCCGGGTGGCGACAACCAGGATCAGACGATCCTGCAGGCGTTCTTGAGTGTGGTGGAGTTCTGGGACGACTGGTATCCGAACCTGCATGCCGCGCTCGAGCGGCCCCGTGTACAGACGCTGCATTTCTATGGTTCGTTCTGGCCACACGAACCAGGGTTCAACAAGCTCAACGTCGAGGCGACGGTACCCGACGCGGTGTACAACGAGCTCCGAGCGCGTGGCCACAACGTCAGCCGACTCCGACCATTTGGCATGTCCGGCTGCGCCACGGCCGTGATGATTGATCCCGCGACTGGCAATCGATTCGCCGCGGCGGATCCGCGCCGTGACTGCTACGCCATGGCGTACTGAGGAGCGCCAACGACATGCGCATGATCAAAGCACTTGGCGTGACTTCTCTCGCTGTCACTCTTATCACTCAGGCAGGCGCTCGCAGCGCCAGCGGCCAGACGGCTCCTACAGGCGAGGAGGCGAAGCGTTTCATCGGAACATGGCGGCTCGTCTCGGATTCGTCTACCGGGATGATGATCTACGACGGCCTTGGGAACATGGCGGCGCAGGTCATGCCCGCCCGCGCACGCCCGAAGTACGCCGGGGCGCAGCCCACTCCAGATGAGGCGAAAGAAGCCATCACAGGGTACCTTGCGTATTTCGGTACCTACACCGTGGATGAGCGGACACATACGATCACGCACCATCGCAAGGCCAATATCAACCCTGGCCAGGTTGGCGACGATGCCGTGCGGCGATACGAGTTCGCGCCGGGTGACCGGGTCATCCTCACACCCGTTGATAGTGGGAACCGAATAACGTGGGAGCGTGCCAAATAGGGGATGGAGCTTCAGTGGAATCACTCATCGAGCGTGTCGGGCGTGCGCGGATTTTCCTCAGCCACGCGCACAGCGACGGCGATGACGCTCGGTGGCTCGCAGACGAGCTGAGGGGTCGAGTCGGAGTGCAGACGGGGCGCAGCATCGAGCTGTTCCGAACGTCGGAGCCCCGATGGACGTTCACGCAAAGCGAGCAGTCGGATGACGACCTTCGCGCGATGGTTCGGCGCTACCAGGACGAGCTCCGCGCCTACCTTCTCGAGCACCTGGCGCGGTCCGCGGCCTGCCTGCTACTCGTCACGTCCGGCAGCATCGATCGCCGATGGATCAATTGGGAGATCGAGGAAGCGACCCGCCTCGCCGACGAACGCCAAATCCTGTTCGTCATCTGCCTCTTACGCGTCGAGGCGTCAGTGCTCCTCGACATGAAGCGGGCCTGGAAGACGCGCCGTGAGATGAAGGAGTCGGGCGTGTCGCTGTGGGAGCACGTCCGCGACGCGCCTCCGCATGCGGCGGAGGCTCATCTCGAGAACACGGTGCTGCTACACGAGGCCGGTGGTCTCGATCGCCTGGCCGACAAGCTGGCCCGCGCCCTGATTCCGAGAACTGAATAACGTGGGAACGTGGCTAAATAGATCTTTTCAACCACGAAGGTCACGAAGAAATACTTTCGATGCCCTTCGTGTCCGTCGTGTTCTTCGTGGTCGATTACCCCTCCGCTTTCCCCCTAACCCCTTCCCCCTTCCCCCTAACCCCTTCTGGTTCCCTCAGTGCGAGTGCGAGACCAGCGGCGCAGAGGGACGATAAGGAAATCTGGATCGTGCCGGCGTCTGCCCATCCCGCGCGGTTCGCGATCCATCCCATCAGGTATCCTGCGGCCGCTGCCGAGAGATAGAGGCTGGTGACGAACACACCTGCCGCGCGGCCGGCGAGATGTCTTCTCACCGCTTTGACGTGATAGCCAGCCAGGTTCACGTAAATCAGGCCGCTGACAACGACGCCCCAGGCGAACGACAGCATCGCCTGCCAGTAGTAGGCACCCGATCCGTTGAAGAGTAAGTATCCCAGCACGGCCGCGGCGATGAAGGTCGCGCTGAGCACGAGCCGCGGCGAGCCGCGATCGCCGATCCATCCGCCTCCAATCGACGTCAGCGCACCGAACCCGTACAGGCTCGTGACGAGTCCGGTGGCCGTTGGCGAATAGCCGAGACCTTCGCGAAGGAACGTCGGATACATGCCGAGGTACCCGTAAATCACCAGGCCGCCAAGCAGACTCATCACGGTCAACAGGATCGTGTTCCTGTTGCCGAGTGTCGCTGCTCCACCGTCATGGCCATGCGCAGCTGGCGCACTGTCGCGCTCGGTAACTGACCGATCGACACTGACGGCAATCATCGCCATCACGACGAAGCCGAGCACGCCGAAGACGACCATCGGCACCCGCCAGCTTCCATACGCGCCAGAAGCGCGCCGCCCAGCACGGGGCTGATGATCGCGCCGATCGCGAACGTGAAATTCACGGCGCCGAGCGCCGCCGCGCGATGGCCGGCGAAATAGTTGGCCGCGATGCCGAGGAGCACGGTCAACTGCATCGCTTCGCCAATCCCGGTGACCGCCCGATACATCAGCATGTCCGCAAATCCGCGCGACACGACTGTCAGCGCGGTGCCGGCCGAGAACAGCGCGATGCCTGTTTGCAGGACTGCCTTGCGCGAGAACCGCGCGAGAAGAAAGCCGGTCGGGGCCCCGGCAACCGCCATTCCCAGCGTGAAGACCGTCGAGAGGAGGCCGATACCCGCCAGCGAAAACCCGTACTCGCGGCGCACCTCCGGCGCCACCAGCGGGAACAGTTGCCGGTCCATGGCGTTGATGGCGTACGAGGCGAGCAGCACGCCAAACATGACGACGCCAAGAACGCCGGGTTCTGCTCGCGGCGCCGCGGCGGTTCGTATGGAGTCCACCGTTACCTGATGGCCGCTGCCTTGACGTGCGTGCTCACGTACCAGTCGAGAATCTGCTCGCCGGTCCAGAAGACGACGCCCGGGCGCGACTGAATATGTTCGAGCGCTTCGCGGAAATAGCGGAGCCGATGCGGGGCGCCCATGATGTACGGGTGCACCACGAGCGCCATGACGCGCGCCGATTCGTGCGCGTCGGCATAGAACTGTTCGAACTGATCGATCGCGCGGTCACGGTATTCGGATGCCTTGTGGTGCTGAATCAGCATCATCGCGACGTCGTTGCACTCCTGCGTATAGGGCACGCTGACGAGTGAGCCCGTCCGCGTCTTCAGCATCACCGGCTGGTCGTCCAGCACCCAATCGCAGACGTATTCGTAGCCTTCCTCCGCCAGGATGTCCGGCGTGTCCCACGTCTCGGTCAGACCCGGGCCCGAGCCATCCACGCGGCCGGCGGCCCGTGAATGCCGCGATGGCGTCCGTCGTCTTCTGCGATATCGACGCGCTCGTCGGGCACCTTCTGCATGTTCTTCTGTCCGAAGCCGTGACCGATGAACTCCCAGCTGACGGTCGAGCGCGGCGCGTGCGATCGGTTCGTACGCCTGAATGGCGCCGCCGTTGATCGCCAGCGCCGCCGGAATCCGCAGCCGATCGAACACCTCCAGCATTCGCCAGAAGCCGACGCGGTTACCGTATTCGTGCCACGCCCAGTTCGGGATGTCCGGCATCGGCGATCCACCAGCCGGCGGCGTCAGGACCGTGCGCGGCATCGGTCTCGAGCGGATTCCATTCCTCGACGTTGACGATCACCCAGACGACAAGGCGTGCCTCGTCCGGCAGCTTCAGCGGCGGGCGGCTTGTGATGGCGGAGTAAGGAATCCGTTCACTCGGCAACATGTGGAGAGGTCCTCGAGCTCGAAAAAGGTATCAGTGATAGGCCTCCTCTAGCGAGTGTTATCCTCACACCATGGCAACAGTTGAATGCCACGGTTGTCATAGGCTTCTTGACGACAGCGGAGTTCTCTGGATGAGTGCGTCTGGCGGCACGGAACGCACGGGCGAGATCCTGGAGATTTCTCCGACCGTCACGAACCAATACCATCCTGGCGCAGTCCCCTACTGTCCCAAGTGCATCGATGAAATGGTGATTGAGGACGGGAATCTTTAGGAACCTCCGCGCGTCCGCATCGGCCAACCCCGACGCACAGATCGAGATTCAAGGCTACGCCGTTATCGGAAGCAAGTAAGCCTCACAAGCGGCCTGCGAGGAGAATCCGCTCCGTGGGCTCCTGCTCGGGCATATAATCGGCAACGCAAGGGGTGCTCGTGGTCAAGACTTGGGGACCTCGCGTCATCGTGGCAGGCGTATTGGCGTGCCACGCACTGACGGTATCGTCGACCATCCTCTCCGCGGGCCAGACCTCCGGCGCCGGACCCGGCGCCTGGGCCAGCGATCTCTCGCCCATTCCCCCATCCGAGTGGAGCTACGACCGCGCGGCGCACCTGCTCGAGCGCGCCGGCTTCGGCGCGACGCCGGAAGAGATCGCGCGGTTCGCCGCGATGACGCCGCAACGTGCGGTCGACACTCTGGTGGACTACGACGCGATTGATGATCGTAGCCAGCCGCCGTTCGAGGAGTCGGGAGTCTGGGACGGGGGCATGGATCCATTTCCGCCAAGCCGTGCCGAGGCCGTGCGGATTGCGCGCGAACATGGCGAGGGGCTCGGCGAAAAATTCCTCCCGGAAGGGACGCCGCGCCGCCTCCAGCCGATCGTCGACAAGTTCTTCTACAGCCTGGCCGCCAACAACATCGAGACGCAGCGGCTCGGCCTCTGGTGGGCCAACCGCATGCTGACGAGCAAGCGCCCACTCGAGGAGAAGCTCACCCTGTTCTGGCACGGTCACTTCGCGACCGGCGAGAACAAGGTGCGCGACTACCGGATGATGCTCCGGCAGAACCAGATGTTCCGCCGGAACGCTTCAGGCAGTTTCCGCGATCTGCTGATCGGGATCCTGAAGGATCCCGCGATGCTCGTGTATCTCGACAACGGCGAGAACGTGAAGCAGCACCCGAACGAGAACTTCGGCCGCGAGCTACTTGAACTCTTCACGATGGGCGTCGGCAACTATTCCGAGCGCGACGTTCGCGAGGCTGCGCGCGCGTTTACCGGCTGGACCAATGACGTGCTGGCGTTCAAGTTCGACGCCGATCAACACGACTTCACCCAGAAGACGTTCCTCGCGCGAACCGGCCCGCTCGACGGCGAGGACATCATCGATACGATCCTCGCGCAGCCGGTCACCGGCGAGTTCGTCGCTGCGAAGGTCTATCGGTATTTCGTACGCGAGGAGGTCGCCGCAACCGTCCGCGCAGAACTGGGGCGGACGTTCCGCAACAGCGGGTACCGGATGAAGCCGCTGCTGAAGCGTATCTTCCTGTCGAAGGACTTCTACAGCCCGCAATCCTACGCGACACAGATCAAGAGCCCGGTACACCTTGTCGTGTCCACCTACAGGAAACTGGGTTTGCGCGAGACGCCGACGATCCCCGACTTCGGCCGCATGACCGCCAGTCTTGGACAGGCGTTGTTCGACCCGCCGAACGTGGCAGGCTGGGCGGGTGGGCGAACCTGGATCACGCCGTCGACGTTCCTGCAGCGCGGCAACCTGTTCCGCGACGTGCTGTTCCCGGACGTCAAGGGCTTCCGTTCACCCGATCGATCGATGTCGCCAACCGACGAGCGCGTCGGGCAGCGGCTGGCTCAGGGAATGAACATCACGGAGGCCACGCGCGAAGGAGACGCCGAGTCGAATCAGATGGTTGACCGCGACGAGGACTACAACACGCGCTACGGCGGGTACGCGGGAAACGTCCTGGCCTTCAAGCGGACGAAATTGATTCCCAGGAACACCGCCGCACTCGATCTCACGACGATGGTCATCTCGGCGCGCGCCGGCACGGCGGACCAGGTCGTCGATCATCTCGTCCACCGGTTCCTTCGCGTCCCGCTTGCGGAAACAGAATCGCGCGGCGCTCGTCAGCTTTCTTCGCGCGAAGCTCGGGTCGTCCACCATTCAACCGGATGCGAAGCTCGAGGACGCGCTCCGGGAGTTGCTGTATCTCGTGCTTAGTACGCCGGAGTACCAATTGGGATAGGGGACAGGGGACAGGGGATAGGGGATAGGGGTTAGGGGACAGGGGTTAGGGGGAAACTGATGGCTCGTTGTTTCTGCTCACGCCGCGATTTTCTCGCACGTGGCCTGTACGGCATCGGCGTGGGCGCCGGGCTGCCGTTCATCCTCCAACGGACGTCGGCGGCGCTGACCGCTCAGGCCCTCACCGGCACGAGCGCCGAGACCCACCCGAACCGGATTCTCGTCGTCATCGAGCTGTCAGGCGGCAATGACGGGTTGAATACGGTCGTTCCGTTTGGCGACGCCGCGTACTATCGCGCGCGGCCGAAGCTTGGGATCCCGGAGCGGGACGTACTCAAGGTGGCCGACGGCTTCGGCTTTCACCCGGCGATGGTCGGCTTCGAGCGTTTGTTCAAAGACGGTTTGTTGGCCGTCGCGCATGGCTGCGGCTACGACCACCCGAGCCTGTCCCATTTTTCGTCGATGGGCTACTGGCACACGGGCATCCCAAATGGCGGCGAGCCGCTCGGCTGGCTCGGCCGGCTTGCCGATGAGACCTACCCCGCCGGTGCTCGTAACGTCATCGTGAACATCGGCACATCTCAATCGCTCGCGGTACGCGGACGCCAGCACTCACCGCTCGTATTCGATGATCCCGACCGTTTTCGACGTAACGGGACTGACGAGGAGAAGCATGTGCTCGCCGGGATGAACCGGGCGCGATCGACCGCGAATCAGACGCTCGAGTTCCTTACCTCGACGGCGCAGAACGCGACCGAAAGCGCCGACTTCGTGCGACACGCGTCAGCGACGTACCGAACGCCGGTCGACTATGGGACCGGAGGCGGAATCGGCGGCAACCTTCAACGCGTGGCGGCTCTCATCGCAGCCGACATGCCGACCCGCCTGTATTACGTGACCTATCAGGGCAACTCATTCGATACGCACGTGCAGCAGGTAGACCTTCACAGCCGGCTCCTCATGTACACCGCCGATGCGGTGCGCGGCTTCATGGACGACGTCAAGCGCCTCGGGCGCGCCGAGACGATGTGGCCGTGGTGATGTTCACGGAGTTCGGACGCCGCGTCGAGGAGAACGGCAGCCTTGGCACCGACCATGGCACGGCCACGCCGATGTTCATCGTCGGGCATGGCGTCAAAGGCGGCCTCTACGGAAAACACCCGAGCCTCACGGACCTCGACGACGGCAACATGAAGATGACGACCGACTTCAGGCGTGTCTACGCCACCATGATCGACGAGTGGCTCGGCGTTGCCGACACGGCGGCGATCCTGAAAGGGCGGTTCGAGCCGCTGGGCACGTTCGCATAGATTCATTCCCGAGAGGGCCGGCCCTTACACCGTTTTTCACTTCCACGTAGCCACGGAGTCACGGAGACACGGAGAAATCGTTTGAAAATAATCTCCGTGCCTCTGTGTCTCCGTGCCTCTGTGTCTCCGTGGCCCGTCTCGTGTCACCGCCCCTCTCGACGATGCTCGTGGATGCCCGTGAGACCGGCGTCCTTGTTGTGTTTGCCCCCCAGGATGATTGCCTCCACGTCGCGCTCACCCTCGTGACGGGTGTCTTCAAAGATCTCGTAACCTGCCTGTTTGTTGCGGTTGACTTGGAACGCCATCTTCCAGGGCCTGGTCCAGACCTTGGGGTCTTCGAGCGTCGCCTCGTAATCGATGCGATCGGCGCTGACCAGCGTCCAGCGTTCCACGACGTGCAATGCGTCGCTGTGAAAGCTTCCATGAGAGTCAATCCAGGTCCTATCGGTGAAGTTCGTGACGTCGACGACCAGCGTGTTTCCCTCCCAGCGTCCACGTGAGTCCCCCATCCACAGCTTCACCTGTGGGCCGACGTGCGGGTGACCATCCAGCGGGATGACGCGATAGGAGTGGTTCGACTCGTAGAGAATCAACACGGATCCCGGACGCTGAATGAACTGCATCCCGCCCGGCACGTAATTGTTGCGCGGCACCCCGTCGAGGAACGCGCGGACATGTGGGTCGACATGTTCCGGTTGCGTCGGCGTAAAGATGTCCCTCAGGAGCTGCGCTCTCCTGGCTGCCGCCGCCGGCTGATACGGAATCCGTCGATCAGGAGGGTCGACGACCACGATCGGATTCTGTTCTCCGACCCTGGCTTGAATGACGTCGTCGGCCGGATCTCGTCCGTCCTCGACGCTGTGCGCCGCCCCGACTGCGTCACTGATCCAGTGTCCCTGCATGTCCGGCTGGCCGTCGGCGAGACGAGGCGGGCTCAAACGGGTTGGCGCGGATGCTTGTCCGGCCGCGGGAACGGGTACCAGCGAAATCATTGCCACGACGGCGGCGATGATTGAACCAGCCAAGGGGCCACCGCCGTACAACGGTCCGAGCACTCGTAGGGTCATGTGACGCCTCCTCTCAAGAGCGAGCGCCGACTCACGCCGAGGTTTCGTATGGTCCGGAAGTCGCCGCGAGCATAGCACCGTTCGCCGACAACGATGTCGCGAACAGGTGGCCTGGCGAGGGCCACCGCGCTTACACTTCGCAGCCACGGCCACCCATTGATGATGTGTGAGTCGAGGGCGCGCCACTCACGGCGCGCCCTCAGGCGAGAGTGCCTCGACGACAACGAGGCAATCTCAGCTCGAACTCACGCTCCAGCAACTGGAAATTTGTCCGTGTTCGTGACCTGGTTCCAGCTGGTTGGGACGGCAGTCCCCTGCAGCACTCCCGTGGTCGGATCCGCTTGCTGGTAGGACACCTGCACGGCGCCATAGGCGAACGTGACCGATTCCTCAGGCCCTTCGTCGCCCGGGCCAGCCCATTCCACTTTGGTGCAAAAGATCATCGAAAACCGGTACGTCAGGTAGGCGGGGCCGGGCTTGCCCGTGGCGTTGGCCTTACGGACCGATAAGACGGCTTCCGGGAAGTGCGCGCCTTGCGCGCACGCCTGCATCAATGGACCGGATGCTCTGTCAACGCTCTTCTTGATCACGAGCTCATTGAGCTTCGCTTTGCCCGTACCAGCGCCACCGGTCGCGGTGCCAATCGTGGTGACGTTTTCGATGCCCAAGGCGAAGTCCGCGATCTGAATTGCGGTCTTGAGGAGAGGGTCCAGGACTTCACCCACCGGTTGGATATTCCCGACGGACGCTTTGGGAAACTGCAGGAATGCCTCTGTCGCCATGTATTTCTCCTTCGCGAGTCTCGGTTCGTGAGGGGGAGCCGCTGATATTACAGCCTGCGCGTCAATTCAGTGGCAACATGAAGATGACGACCGATTCAGGCGTGTCTACGCCACCATGATCGACGAGTGGCTTGGCGTTGCCTGCACGGCGGCGATCCTGAAAGGGCGGTTTGAGGCGAAGCTTCGCTGCTCAGATGCACACGTTCCCGAGCACGCCCGATCCTCCGCAATAACTCACGTCCTGCAGCTGAATGATCAGGCCGTCGGGATCGGTGAAATACAGTTCTGGCGTGCCTTCCTTCGCCCCGCCGCGATCTTCCCTCCGCACGCTGATGTAATGAACAAGTGGACCGGGTGCGCCCTGACCGTCGCTGCGTGGTTTGATCCCGTACGTCTCGAGTGCCTTGATGACGCTCTCAGGGCGGAAATTCTCCAGCGTCATGCACAGGTGGTTGATGGCGGCGCGCGGGGCGGCACCCGATCCGCCGCGGCCTGCACCACCTGCCGTGAACATCAGGAACTCGACGCCGCCCAACCCGAGCACCGGGGCTGTGGGCCCTTGATACGCCTGAATCCTGAGACCGAAGAGATCCTGGCAGAACTTGCGGGACGCGGCGGGATCCGACACGCTATTCGTGCAGTGGCTCCATCCGCGCAGCGCGAGCAGCCCGCGCCGTGGCGACGGCTCCCGCGCCGGGCACACGTTCCCGAGCGGGCCGGCTCCTCCGCAGTACCGCGCATCCTGCAACTGCATGACGAACCCATTCGAATCGCCAACATAGAGCTCAGGTGTCCCTTCCTGCGCGCCACCGGCGTCCGAGCCACGCATTCGGACGCGCATCTTCATGGGTCCGCCGCTCAGCCCTCCGCCGCCGGTGCCCGCAGCGCTGTCAACCCTGGTCACTCCGTACTGCGTAAGGATCCTGCTCACGCGCTCGACGTCGAAATCCTCGACGCCCAGGGAGAGGTGGTCGAGCCGAGGCGGGTCCGAACCTGCGGCGCTCACGCCCAAAAACTGTGGTCCTGCGCCGATCTGCAAGTTTGTCCCGCTTCCCTGCCTGGAGATAACCGGCATGCCGAAGAGACCCTGGTAGAAATCCACCGAACGCTTCACGTCGGAGACGGAGAGCGTCACGTGGTTGATCCCGCGAACGCGCATCGGCGGACCCGCCGTCTGGGCCGGCAGCCGTGGCGCAGTCATCAGTGCATAAGCCCCCGCCGCCGTCGCCTTCAAGAATTCGCGTCGCGACCTCATACCCAACCTCTTTCTTATCAGCCCCGAAACGGACCCGCGCCATGGTATTGGAATCCCGTTCTCGGGGAACAGTGCTAGACGCCTTGAAGGCCGAATTGCTTGCGATTGAGTCAAGTTTTTTCCGACGGCCTTCAAGACGTCTACGCCCCGCCGGAGGCGGGGCAAAACCAACACTGTGCCTAGCGAGGCGGAGCCAAACCACATATGCTCGAAGCGTTGAGGCGGAGCCTCGCTAGAAAACTTGACCACCTGAATTCCAGCCAATTGAGTCAAGTTTTCTCGCCCCGCGAAGCGGGGCAAAGAGATACTGCCACTAGCGAGGCGGAGCCACATGCTCGGCGGTCTGAGGCGTAGCCTCGCTAGGTGTTACTCTCGCACGACACTCACCCACGGGCGGCAAACGAATTGAGGCCGGACCTCGAGTGACTGGTTCGATGTCGTCCGGCTGCAGAGGACGAAATCGTGAGATTGAAATTAGTGATTGTCCTGCTCGCGTTCATTGGCTCGGGCTGCCAGCAGACCGATCCGGCACAACCGCGGCTCACGTACCCGGTCGCCCACACCGGCGGCGTGGTCGATGACTACGGCGGGACGAAGGTCCCCGACCCGTACCGCTGGATGGAGGCGCTCGATTCGAAGGAAGTGGCCGACTGGGTGACGGCATCCAATGCCGTCACCGAGCCGTATCTGGCGAAGCTTCCGCTGCGTGAGCATTTCAACACGCGACTGACCGAGCTCTGGAACTATCCGCGCATCAGCGTTCCCGTTGTCGAAGGCGGGGAAACTGTTTTACTCGAGGAATACGGGTCTGCAACGGCAGTCGCCCGTTTTCGTCCGCAGCAGTCGTGACGGCACCGGCGATGCTCGTGATTGATCCAAACGTCATCTCGGAGGATGGATCGGTCTCGCTCTCGCAATGGACGCCGTCACCCGACGCGAAGCTGCTGGCGTATGGCCTCTCCGAGGGAGGCGCGGATTGGAACACCGTTCGGGTGCGCGACATCACGTCCGGCAAAGACCTGCCCGACGAAGTGAGATGGATGCGCTTCTCGAGCATCTCATGGACGAACGACAGCAAAGGCTTCTTTTACTCGCGCTATCCCGAACCGCCGAAAAACAAGGTCCTCGAGGCCGCGCTGTCGGGACATGCCCTCTACTACCACCGGATCGGCACGCCGCAGTCGATGGATACGCTCGTCTACGAAAGAAAGGATCTATCGAGCTGGATAATCGGCGGCGACGTGACGGAGGATGGCCGATACCTCCTCATCGCGATGTACGAAGGGGCGGAAAACAAGAACAGTCTGTACTACGCGGATCTCGGCCGTGCAGAGGCGCCGAGGATCGGCGCACCGGTCAAGCCGCTCATGCCGATCAACGACGCGGAGTACTTGCCTGTGGGCAACAAGGGCACGACGCTGTACCTCCGCTCGGACAAGGAGGCACCGAACCGCAGGATTATCGCGGTCGATCTCCAGAATCCTGCCGCAGGCGGATGGAAGACGATTGTTCCCGAGCGCAAGGACGCGATCGAAGGCGCCGAAGTCATTGGCGGCCGAATCGTGGCGCAGTATCTCGTCGACGTACAAAGCAAGCTGCTGCTCTTCGGTCTCGACGGCACGCCGCAAGGCGAGATCGCCTTGCCGGGGGCCGGGACCGTCGGCGTCGTCCAGGGACGCGAGGACGCACCGGACATCTGGTACAGCTTCAGTTCGCCGCTCATGCCGTCGACGGTTTACGTCTTCGACCCGGTGTCGAAGAAGAGTGACGGATTCGAGGTCGCGACGCCTGCCGTCGATACCAGCCTGTTCGAAACACACGCCCTGTTCGCCACCTCCGCTGATGGCACCCGCGTGCCGTTCTTTCTCACGGCACGCAAGAACGTGGCGCGCGATGGCTCCAATCCGACCATGCTCTACGGCTACGGGGGATTTTCGGTCACCACGCTCCCGGTGTACCGGCAGGATGTGCCCGCATGGCTCGAGCGCGGTGGCATATGGGTGACCGCGAGCCTGCGCGGCGGCGCCGAGTATGGCGAGACCTGGCACAAGGGGGGAATGCTCGAAAAGAAGCAGAACGTGTTCAATGATTTCATCGCCGTCGCCGAACAACTGGTCAAGGACGGATACACCTCACCCGCTCGCCTGGGCATCATGGGCGGGTCCAACGGCGGACTGCTCGTTGGCGTCGTCATGGAACAGCGGCCGGACCTGTTCGCGGTCGCGCTCCCGGCGGTTGGCGTCATGGATATGCTGCGGTACGACAAATTCACCGGCGGAGCGTTGTGGACGACGGAGTACGGCTCTGCGTCGAATCCAGCGCAGTTCCCGTTCCTGATCAAGTACTCGCCGGTGCAGAACATCAAGTCCGGCATCTGCTACCCGGCGACGCTCGTCACGACGGCCGATCACGACGATCGCGTGGTGCCAAGCCATTCATTCAAGTTCGCCGCTGCCCTGCAGGCAGCCCAGGGTTGTGCCAAACCGGTCCTCATCCGAATCGAAGTACAGGGCTCGCACGGATATCGGCCGACCGACAAGCTCATTGCCGAACGGGCCGATCAGTGGGCGTTCGCGGCCGAGCAGATGGGGATGCGCTAACGGACATCGGTTCGCGCATCCGGCGCGCGTACCGGGCGTCGTCCCTTAGCGAGTAGCCTTCAGATCGGCGTACGCCTGGCGCACGAACCGTTCGCCGGTGGTACCCGGTTCCTTGATTCTGGCGTCCAGGTCGGCATTGACCTTGGCTGCCACGACTTCATCCTCGCTCTTCCCCTGGGCAACGAGCGTCGAGACGCGATCGCGAATCGTCATGGCGACGTCGCGATGCGCCGTGACGGCAGCGCGGTCAACCGTCGCCCCGTGGCCGGGAATGATCTTCGTGTTGGGTCCGGCGTGGCCAATCACCGTGCCCAGGCCATCGATCAGACCCTGCAGGGAGCCACCGTTGTTCCGATCCACGTTCGGATACGCGATGGAACGGTAGAAATCGCCCGTCATGATGATGTCGAGCCCTGGGAAGTAGACCATCGTGTCGCCGTCGGTGTGCGCCCGCGGGATGGCGATCAATTGGACCTCTTCACCGTTCATGTGAAGCGTCAGCATGTTGCGATAGGTCTGCTTCGGGAGGCCGATGGCAGGCGTGGCCACGCCCGGCTGACCGTTGGCTTGCGGATTGGGATGTGCCAGGCGGAGGCGCAGTTCCTCCCGCGAAATGATCGTCGCGCCCATCTTTCCGAAGTTCTCATCGCCACCCGTGTGATCACCGTGCACGTGCGTGTTCACGATGAACTTGATTGGTTGCGGCGTGAGCTGCTTGACCGCGGCCGCGATCTTGTCGCTCAAGGGCGCGAACTGGGTGTCAACCATGAAAACGCCGTCGGGCCCGAACAGGACGCCAATCGTCCCTCCCTGGCCGTCGAGCGTGTAGAACTTGTCGGTGACCTTGTTGGCCTTGATTTCAACCTTGCTGAAATCCGGCGCGCCCTGCGCGTACGCGAGCGCGCTGCACAGGACCAAGGCGCCAAGAGCGACGGTGAGTCGAACGGCTCTCATGCTGATTATCTCCCTCGAAAAGTGACAGGATCCGCCGGCAGAGTACATCAGCTGACGTCTTTTGGCCAACCCCTGATGACTAGCGAGGCTGCGCCTCAGACCGCCGAGCATGTGGCTCCGCCTCGCTAGTGGCAGTATCTCTTTGCCCCGCTTCGCGGGGCGAGAAAACTTGACTCAATTGGCTGGAATTCAGGTGGTCAAGTTTTCTAGGCGCGCGCGAGCGCTGCCGTCAGCGCGCGACGAGTAAAGACAGGGATCATCGCCCGGCGGTACTCTTTACTGCCGTGGATGTCGCCATTGATGTCCTTGAGATCGCTCCCGGCCAGCTTGGCGGCCGCGTCGACGGTCTCCGTGGACAGCACCTGCCCCGCTAATGCCTCCTCCACATTCGTGAGGCGGATCGCGTGAGAAGCGGCGCCCGTCAGTCCGATCCGCGCCACGCGAATTCTACCGTTGCTCATTTCGAGGGCGGCTGCGACGCCGACGATGGCGTAGTGCGAGGCACGGTGGTGGAGCTTGGCGTA
The DNA here is from genome assembly GCA_963741135.1 of uncultured Acidobacteriota bacterium. Classification (GTDB taxonomy): domain Bacteria; phylum Acidobacteriota; class Vicinamibacteria; order Vicinamibacterales; family UBA2999; genus Gp6-AA40. Next base: position 1,438,106 of record CAVUHC010000008.1, on the reverse strand, counting down.
CGCCGCCGCTCGAACCGGGGCGAACTGGACGCCCCGGATGATCTCGTCCGGTGCCAGATCGACGGTGAACAGATCCTTGAAGAAGTCCGTCGCCTTCACGGCGCGCCACCCGTTCGGACCTTTCACGTGGATGTCCGCATCGACCGCGAGCATGACAGCCGGGTAGTCAGCCGACGGATCCGCGTGAGCGATGTTGCCGCCGAGCGTGCCCCGATTGCGAACCTGCGGATCGCCGATCTCCCCCGCCGCGTCCGAGACGATGGGGCACTGCTGGTGCAGAAGCGCAGACGAGGCGACATCGTGGTGGACGGTGGCGGCGCCGATCTCGATCTTGCCGTCTATCTCGCGAATGCCGGAAAGACCCGGGATGCGGGCGATGTCGATGAGGACCTGCGGCTCGCTCAGCCGAAGCTTCATCAGCGGCACCAGGGTGTGTCCGCCGGCGATGAGCTTCGCGTTCCCATTTGCGGCCGACAGCTTCGCCACCGCATCGTCGATGGAGACGGCCCGTTCGTAGTCGAATGCCGTCGGGATCACGCCTGGCCTCCATGAATGATGCGCCACAGCTTTTCGGGCCGCAGCATCATGTCGATGTGCTTGACGCCGAAGTCGCTGAGTGCATCGACGGCCGCGGATACGATGCTCGGGGTCGCACCAAGCGTGCCGGCTTCGCCCACACCTTTGGCACCCAGAGGATTCACCGGTGTCGGCGTCACGGTGGCGTGGAGCTCGAAGCGCGGGAAGTCCGTGGCCCGAGGGAGCGCGTAGTCCATGAACGATCCGGTCACGAGCTGACCCTCTTCGCTGTACACGGCCTCCTCGATCATTGCCTGCCCGATACCCTGGGCGAGCCCGCCGTGAATCTGCCCTTCCACGATCAGCGGATTGATCAGGTTCCCCGCATCGTCAACCGCAACGAGCTTCAACAACGTCGGCTCGCCCGTCTCGCGATCGATCTCGAGCATCGAGATGTGGCAGCCGAACGGGTACGTGTTGTTGCTCGGCTCGAAGAAAGCCTCTTCGCTCAGGCCAGGTTCGAGGCCCTCAGGGAGCGGAACCGGTACGTAGGCGAAGGCGGCCACATCCGAAAACGTCTTCGCGGATGCGGGCGATCCCTTCACCATGATCGTGCCGTTCTCGAACACGATGTCATCCTCGTGGGCTTCGAGCATCGCGCCGGCGAACTTTGCCATCTTCACTTTCACCTTGCCCCCGGCCATGTGCAGGGCGGTGCCGCCGACCGCCTGCGAGCGGCTGCCGAACGTGCCGATCCCCTGCTTCACGACACCGGTGTCGCCGTGAAGAATCCTGACGTGCTCCAACGGCACGCCGAACTGATCCGCCAGCATCTGGGCGAACGTCGTCTCGTTGCCCTGGCCATGCGGCGATACACCGGTGGCGGCGGTGATCCGGCCGTCGCGTTCGATGGTCACCTGCGAGTATTCCCAGCCACCGGTCGGGAGCGACGCCGACGGTCCGATGCCACACACCTCGACGTACATCGCCAGCCCAAGACCGACGAGCCGTCCCTTGGCTCGCGCAGCATCCCGCTCCGCCTTCAACCGCTTCCAGTCCGCGGCCTTCAGCGCCAGGTCGAGCGCCCGCTCGTAGTCGCCGGAGTCATAGACGGCGCCCATTTGAGTCGCAAAGGGAAACTGCTTCGGCTGGATGAAGTTCCTGCGGCGCACATCGGCTGGATCCATCTTCAGCTCGCGCGCCAGCATGTCCATCGCCCGTTCGACGAAATAGGTTGCCTCCGGACGGCCGGCGCCGCGATAGGCGTCGGTCGGAGTCTTGTTCGTGAAGACCTCTGTGAGCGTGGTGCGGATCGCGGGAATGTCGTACGTGCCGCTGGCCATCAGCATCGTGAGGGTCGGGACGGCGGCGGTCAGCAACATGTTGTACGCCCCGATGTCCGCGATCAGCCGCAGCTTCAGGCCGACGACCTTGCCGTCGCGCTTCGCCGCCAGGTCCACGTAGCCAATGATGTCGCGGCCGTGCGTGGTGGCCACGAACGCTTCCGAGCGATCCTCAATCCACTTGACCGGGATGCCGAGGCGCTTCGAGATCGCCGCGGCAACGTACTCCTCGGCATAGATGTTGATCTTCGCGCCAAAGCCGCCGCCGACTTCCGGCGCGATCGCCCGGACCTGGTCCTGGCCCAGGCCGTTCATCGCAGCGATCATCGAGCGGAGGATGTGCGGGTTCTGCGTCGACGACCAGATCGTCATCGACTCCTTCCCCGGCTCGTAGTGCGCGACCACGCCTCGCGGCTCAATCGCGTTGGGGATGAGACGCTGGTTCATCATCCGCTGAGAGATCACCACGTCCGCTTCAGCAAAGGCCTTGTCGATCGCGGCGTCGTCCACATTGCCCTTCAGGTCGACACCAGTGCCGGTGGACATGAGAGCCACTGCGAGGTTGTTCGGGAAGTCCGGGTGGAGGAGAGTTGGCTTCCCAGTCATCGCCACCTCGGGATCCACGACCACTGGCAGCATGTCGAAGTCGACCGCGATGGTGTCGGCGGCGTCGCGGGCAATGTAGCGGTCGCTGGCCACGACCACGGCGACAGGCTCACCCGCGTACCGGACCGTGTCCACGGCCACTGCGCGATGGGCCGGCGACGGGAACGCCGTGGCGATCGGCATCGGCGCGAGGAACTCGGCGATTTGCGCGCCGGTGAAGACCGCCACGACGCCGTCCATGGCCTCAGCGGCGCTCGTGTCAATGGACCGAATGCGGCCATGGGCCACGTCGCTGCGCTTGAACGCCAGATGCTGCATGCCGGCTATCTTGACGTCGTCAACATAGGTGGCCCGGCCCTGAATGAGGCGCGGATCCTCGCGCCGCTTGATGCGCTGGCCCACGAGCTTCGGCAAGATCGGAGTGGCGGCCATGGATTAACTCTTGTTCGCCGCGTGCTGGATGGCGTTGACGATGTGCTGGTAGCCCGTGCAGCGACAGAAGTTGCCCGCGATCCCTTCGCGGATTTCACGCTCGGTCGGCTTGGGGTTCTCGTTCAGGAGGTTCACCGCCGACATGATCACGCCCGGCGTGCAGTAGCCGCACTGAAGCCCGTGCTCTTCCCAGAAGCCTTCCTGCAGTGGGTGGAGATGACCATCCTTGGCCAGGCCCTCGATCGTGGTGACCTCGGACCCGTCGGCCTGGACGGCGAAGATGGTGCAGGCCTTGGCGCTCCGACCGTCGACGAGCACCGTGCAGGCGCCGCACTGGCTGGTGTCGCAGCCGACGTGCGTACCCGTCAGGTTGAGCTGCTCGCGCAGGAAATGCACGAGCAGCAGGCGCGGCTCGACATGGGCCTTACGCACCTTGCCATTGACCGCGATCGAGACGTGGGCCATATGTCCCTCTCCATCCGCACGTTGTGTGTTACCCGGTTGATCTCAACAGGTGCCGATTATCCCGGGGCTCCGGCAATTGTCAACAAGAGACACACCCATCAGTCCGCGCGGCGCTCATTTTCGTTTCGATCGGATTGCAATCCATCACATCAGCCTCGAACCGCGCCTGTGACGGGTGTAGGATTCACCCCGTCTGGAGGGTTGAGGCATGAGAAAGCCACTCGTCTCGAGCGCGGGGTTGGTGTGCTCTGGCGCTGCTGACCATTCTTGGCGGGCCTCGCTCGGATATGCGCGCGTCCGCGCAGGATCAAAAGTCGGGCTCGAAGGCGACCCTGCCGGTCTTCGAAGTCGACTCCCACTTCCCCACGCTGCCGGACCGGATGCTTATGGGCGGCGTCGGTGGAGCGACGGCCGACTCACACGGTAACGTCTGGGTATTCCACCGGCCGCACACGCTCGAGGAAGGTAACGCGACCGAGAACGGGTACACGCCGGGTCCGCCGGTCATGGAATTCAGCGAAACGGGCAAATACATCCAGGGATGGGGCGGGCCGACCCGTGACGGACGCTACGAGTGGTTCAATCGCGGCGGTCTCTTTTCCGCGTTCGCGGAATGCGCCTCGTGCACGAAGGAGCACCGGACGAATGGCGATGGACGTCCGGGAAGCGGCGAGCACGGCATCGCGGTCGACTACAAAGACAATGTGTGGCTGACCGGCAACGGCACTGGCGACGGGCAGATCCTCAAGTTCACCAAAGACGGCAAGTTCCTGCTGCAGATCGGCAAAGGCGGAGTCCCGGTTGACAGCAACAGCACGGAACACTTGAGCAGGCCGGCAGGCATCGCCGTCTATCCCAGGACGAACGAAGTTTTTGTTGCTGACGGGTACGGCAATCGCCGCGTCGTCGTCTTCGACGCCGACACCGGCGCGTATAAGCGCCTCTGGGGCGCCTACGGCAGAAAGCCAGACGACAAGGCGCCGAACGCGCGCCAGTCCACTGGGCCAGGCGTCCCAGCAATTCAACACGCCGCACGGCGTGGCGATCTCCAACGACGGCGTGGTGTATGTGGCGGATCGCGCCAACAACCGGATTCAGACGTTCACGATCGATGGCGCGTTCCTGAAGGAAGGGTTCGTGAAACGCGAGTCAGATGGCACCGGCTCCGCGTTCGGCGTCGGATTGTCGGCCGATCCGCAGCAGCGGTTCCTGTACGTCGCGGACGGTTCCAACGAACGCATCGCCATCCTCGATCGCAAGACGCTCGAGGAGATCGGTCAGATCGGCCGCGCTGGCCGGAAGGCGGGCGAGTTCTTTCACCTGCACAGCCTCGGCGTCGATCCGAAGGGCAACATCGTCACGGGCGAGTCACAGGGCTATCGCGTCCAGAAGTTCATCTACAAAGGTCTGTCAACGGCCTCGCGGTAAAACAACCACGAAGAACACGAAATTTCCTCTTCGTGGTTAACCCGCTGCAGTGCCCGCTGATGCTTGTTCGCGGAGGACGATCATGAAAGATTCGAATCCCGAATCCCGAATCCCCGAATCCCGGCCGAAGAGGGTTCATCAAAGCGGGAGCCGGCGGGTTGGGCGCTCTTGCGACGATGCGGGCTGGCGTCGCCGCGCCGGCGGAGACGCCGATGCAGCCGTGGTGGAACGCGCGGCCGTCCAGCGCGAAAGCCAATCGGCCTGTCGCCATCGATCTCCATGCCCATTGGGTGCCGCCGACCTACGCCAAAGCCATGGCGGATCTCGGACGGCCCCTTGGCAATCCCTACCCACTCGAGCTCGACATCGACCAACGCCGTAAATGGATGGACGAGCACGGCGTTCAGATGCACGTCCTGACGCTGAACGGAGGGATGCCGTGGCAACTCGTCACCCCGGAGGAAGGGGTGCGGCTCGCGCAGATTGTCAACGATGCCGGCGTCGAGGCCCACACCACGTTTCCTGACCGCTTCATCGCCTCGATCGAGTTGCCGATTCGTGACGCCGACATGGCGCTGAAGGAACTGAGCCGCGTTGCCGGAAAGCCGGGCCTGCGAGCCGTGCACCTGCCGGACTCAATTGACAACCGCGACTATTTGTTCCAGCCGGAGTTTGTTCCGCTTCTGGCGCGGATTGAGGAACTCGGATATCCGATTCTCTTTCACAACCTGAATTCGGACCTTTTCGGACGACGGCCGGCTGATGCCGGTCTCGACAACACGTTTGCCCACGCAGTCCTCGCGGCGAAATTCATCACCACCGGCACTCTGGACAAATTCCCGAAGCTTGAAATCGTGTTGCCGCATGCCGGCGGCGCATTCCCCTACGTCGCGGGACGACTTGAACATTTCATGGATCACATGGGAGGCGACCGCCCGAAACCGCAACGTCCGTTCAAGACGTACGTACGGCGATTCCATTACGACTATCTCACCTATCACCCGGAAGGGTTCCGCTTTCTCCTGAGCCTGGTGGGATCCGATCGCATCGTTGTCGGCACCGACAGCTTCAACGCCAGGGACATCGAGTACCCCAGCGCCGTGGTTGATCAATTCAAGTTGCCGGCCGTGGATCGCGACCGCATTCTCAAGGGCAACGCGATACGGCTATTTCGTCTTTAGGAAGAAACACAACCACGAAGAACACGAAATTTCGAAGGACACGAAAGACGACAAATGGTCTTTGGCGATCTCCGCGTCAAGGGCACAAAGACGGTTTGAAAATCCACGACGCACTCCGCTAACTCGGCTGTGCGCTCATCTGCTGGCAGTCTCAGAGTTCCTTTCTCCTAGGGTCGCAGGCAACTTCGCCACTAGGATTAGCCTCGCCCCGTTGTCCCTTCCTGTCGGTCACTCGTCTCGGCCCGTATGAAGATCGTCTCCGCCCTCGGTGCCGGGGGCATGGGCGAGGTCTATCGCGCCGCGGGCATACGAGGCTCGGTCGGGACGAGTTGCGATCAAGCGTGCTCCCGGCGTTGATAGGATTCGCTGGCACAAGAATCGCCGAACCGGATCCCGCTCGCTCGAAACGCGGGCCATGACGAAGACGAATCGTCGCCGACGGCTGCGCGACAGATCTCCAGCTCCTCGACGAAATCGAGGCTGTCTGATCGAAATCGCTGAACGTAATACAGCGTCTCGCCATGGGGCGTCACGGCCGTCATGGCGGCGTGCGACCGGACCATGATGGGTGTGCCGCCCTCGGCGGGAACTTTCGCGATACACACGACGCCGTCCCGTTCCGACGTGTAGTACACCCACCGGCCGTCGCCGGACCAGCAGGCGCCCCCACGACCTCGTGCGACGACCTCGTGCAGCCCGCTGCCGTCGGGACGGATCGCCCACAACGAGCTGACGCCGCTCGACGCGACGATGAACACGATCCAGTCGCCGGAGGGCGACCACATCGGAACGCCGATGACGACGTCGGGATCGCGCTCGAAGGTGACCTGGCGCACGCCCGATCCATCCGTCCGGGCGATCCAGAGGTTGCCGTGCCCGCCGTTGTCGGAGAGATACACGACCTCGGTGCCATCGGGGCTGATCGATGGGGTCTGGGCCTGCCCCGTCTGCCGCGGTGATCCGAACAGCGTCGCGCGTGTTCTCGGTCGCAGATCCGCCGATGGGAAACCGCCACACGTCGGACTGCCCCCGAATCCGACTGACGAGCAGCTTGCCCGACTGGTGCACGTCCGGTTCCAGGTACGACAGATCGCCGAACGGTCACTTGGCGATCGCCGCGGCCGTCGCGTCCGACGACTCGCACGTTGAAGACAGGGGGATACAGGATGGTGCTTCCCCGTGACGAGCTGTACACAAGGCCGGAGCCATCGGGCAGCCAGGAGAATCCCTTCAGCCACTCGCTGCGCGTCACTTCCCGGCGCTCGCCGCCGCCGACCTGGACGATCTCGAGGCCGACGTCAAATCGATGCGCGAGGTTCAGGCGCTGAATGGCAATCGAACGATCATCGGGCGACCAACGGGGCGATGTATAGATGTAGGCGGGAGACAAGGTCGTCACCCGTTCCCTGCGCGAGCCGTTCCGTGCGATCACCACCAGCTCGACGGACTCGCCGGAGGACTGGAACAGCGCGATTCGCTGGCCGTCGTGACTGATGTCGCCGCCCCCCATCGCAGATGCCACGCGCCGGGGTTGCCCGCCGAGGGCGGAGATCTCCCAGATGGTTCCCTCGCCCGGCCTTCCCGACGGCGTGTAGTAGATCAGCGTGCTCGAATCAGGGGCCCATCGAGGGTGCTCGTGATCGGTCGTCGTCCCGCGTCACCTGCAGCGGCGCGCCACCGGCGAGCAGGCGGATCAGAATCTGGCGCCGCCCGCCGACCAGCGCCGCAAAGGCGACCATCTTCCCGTCGGGCGACACGGCAGGAGACTCCTTCATGCCCGAGAAGTCGGTGAGCCGCTGGAACTCGACGTGGCGGCCGGCCAGCATGGTCCGCTGCGTGGGACTCGCATCGTCCGTGGCTTCGTCACCCGCGTCCTCGAGCTCGAGCCGCGCATCGCCAATATCGTGCAGCCGTCGTCGGAGATCCTTTTCCAGACATCGCCGCAGCAGTCGTCGAAGGAGGGGCGGAGTCTCGATCGGCAGCGCGTTCCAATCGGGCTCTTGCGTGATGACGAATGCCAGCGTGTCAGTCACGTCGTCGCCCGCAAACGCACGCTTGCCCGTCAGCATCTCGAATAGCACGCACCCGAACGCCCATATGTCCGCGCGCTTGTCCACCGGCTTGCCGCGTGCCTGTTCTGGACTCATGTACGCCGCCGTGCCGAGCAGACACGCCGGCCGCAGTCATCATGGCGGGACGTCGTGATCGTGGGCGACTGCGAGGCGCCGATCGCCTGCCAGGGCCGGTCTCCATCGCCTTCGCCAACCCGAAGTCGAGCACCTTCACCGTGCCGTCAGGCCGCAGCTTGATGTTGGCCGGCTTCAGATCGCGGTGGATGATCCTCTGTCGTGCGCCGCTTCGAGCGCCTCCGCGATCTGCCTCGCGATGGACAGCGCCTCGTCGAGTGGAATCGGCCCTTGCGCGATCCGCTCGGCGAGCGTCGGACCCTCGACCAGTTCCATCACGAGCGCCTTGGACGCCGTCGACCTCTTCGAGCCGTAGATCGTCGCGATTTCGCCGGACGGCCGGACGCTCGCCTTCACAGCCCGGGACGCGGTCGGCAAGACTCTCTTGTGGGTGCGGCCGATCGACTCGTTGATCGCTCAGCCGCTTGCGGCCAGCAGACAATGCGGCGCTTCCGTTCTGGTCGCCTGACAGTCGGTTCATCGCGTACACGGCGTCGGGGAAGCTGTTGAAAATTGCCGTCGGAGGCCTTCGGCCGGCGTCTACGCGAAGGGCACTCCTGTTTCTTATGGGACCGGCGCGGCCAATAGTGCAGGCCTCCAGTTGGTATGGGTGGACCGACAGGGCAAGCAGCTAGGGACGGTTGGGTCGCCGCAGAATTATCGTGGCCTCGACCTTGTACCGGACGGCACGCGCCTGGCGGTACATCGTCACGACGGCGTTGGCGGCGACATCTGGCTGATGGAGTTGTCGCGAGGCACGACGTCGCGTTTAACCTTTGATGCGTCGCAGCACAACTCGTCTCCGATCTGGTCACCGGATGGCAATCAGATGGTCTTCGGTTCGCTGCGAGGCGGCAAGTGGGGTTTGTACCGGAAGCCATCAAACAATGCCGTCAGCGATGAGCGGCTGATCGAATCGGACGTTCAGGTGCTCCCGATGAGCTGGTCTCCCGACGGGGACTCCATCGTGTACGAGCAGGGAAATTCGCTAACGTCATTCGACCTCTGGATGCTGCCGTTGACTGGCGACCGCATGCCGACTCCGATGCTGCACACGCAGTTCATTGAATCCCGCGGACAGATTTCCCCTAACGGGAAGTGGCTTGCGTACCAAAGCAATGAAACTGGCCGGACCGAGGTGTACGTGCAGGGATTTCCATCTGGCACCGGCAAGTGGCAGGTTTCGGCGAACGGCGGCCAATCGGCGAGATGGCGACGCGACGGACGAGAGCTGTTCTATATGAACGTCCCAGGAGGAATGCTCGTAGCAATGGACGTCAAGGCGGACGCGTCCACGTTCGAGATGGGGACACCCCGGGAGCTGTTCAACACCGGGTTAAGTCAACCCGCCGCACATCTTGGTCGCTATCACCCCTACGCCGTGTCGCCTGATGGGCAGCGCTTCCTGATTCCGCGGCCAACATCAACCTTCACGGAAACGACTTCGCCCATTGTCGTCGTGCTGAACTGGGCGGACGGGATCAAGAGGTAGATTCGCCGCAAGGCCCCCACCCGCCATTCAGAAAAGCAACCACGAAGAGCGCGAAATTTCGAAGCATCCGAAAGACGACAAATGGTTTTTCGTGATCTTCGCGTCATTCGTGGTCTTCGTGGTTAAGTCCCGTTCAGTTCGTCGTCTCTTTCGCCTTCGCGTCCTCGAGACGCGTCGCGGCGGTCGTCTTCAATTCGGCGATCCACGCACGAAACACGTCAGGCGCGACAAACGGATGAGGGTCGCCGGGTTTCCGACTCGCCAGCCTGTCGACGCGATCCCAGAACTCCGGATCCATCCACGCGTGCGTGACGATGCGCGCCTGCACACCGTCCTGCATCTGCTCGATGCGGTTCACGCTGGCGAGGAACTGTTCGGCAGCTTGACGGCCAGGACCGGGCGCGGCGCCGCCGAACATAAACGCGCGGTACGGCTTTCCGGCGTCGTACACCGTGAAGTCCACGCCGAGCGTGCCCGGTGTATGACCGCCGAGCACGTGGAGCTTGACTGTCGTCGACCCGAGGGTGATCGTGTCGCCGTCCTTCACCGCGATGTCGCGCCGCGGCAGCCGCTCGTTATTCGGATTCGGCGCCTTTGTGAGCGCGTCCCAGTCCGCATCGCCCATCGCCAGGCGCACACCGGGCAACTCCTGGACCCGCGCCGCGCCCGCGGTGTGATCGAGATGGTAATGGGTGAGGATGACGTACTTGATGTTGCGCGGATCGAAACCGAGCTTCCGGATCCCCTCGATCGGCTGCTCCGTGTAGGCGCCTTCGAGCGTGTCGATCAGGATGAGTCCCTGATTCGTGGTAATCAGCCACGACCCGACATACCCGACGCCGACGTAATAGAGATTGTCGAAGACCTTGAAGGGTGCCACCTTCTGCAACGCCAGGTCTTTCGTCTCGCGTGCGGAGGCGCGCCGCGCGCGTGTCGGGCGGTTGTTGTCCCGCAGCGTCCACGCGCGGGAGACCCGTTCCCAGCAGGCCTGCGATAACGGCAGCCAGCGCCCAGGGTTTTGTGCGCATCGTTACCTCCAGAAAGTGCGGTGGGTGCGCAATGCTATACCATCCGCGGCGATCTCCCGTCGAGGGCACAAAGACGTTTGTTAAAACTGTCTTTGTGCCCTCTTCGATCGGATCGCCTCTCGAGTGGATTCAAGAAACTGAAGGACGGTCGAAGACTTTTCTTTTGCACGCCAGACCATGCTCACCGAAATCCTGGAGCCCGGTTCATCCAGTAGCACCGTGGCGATGCCTTGCGAACGGTCCGACGAGAGGTACGAATTGGCCACCATGTTTTCGGACACGAGACAAATTCCACGCCCGGCCGCGACGAGGAGAAGCGCCGCCTGCTGGAGCGGAAGCGCGGACACCGTCATGATCTTCGGCGCGATCTTGGCTGCAGCATAGAGCCCCAGCCACCGGTCGTAGGCTACGGGCGCGCGCTTCCGTTCGTGCAAGAGCAGGATGTCGTCCGCGAGCGCCTTCAGCCGGACGGCTTTGCGTTTCGCCAGTCGGTGCCCCTGGGGCAGCAGGACGACAAGGCCTTCCTCAAACAACGGTTCGCTCCACAGGCGCGAGGAATTCACTGGATCGCGGGAAAATCCGACGTCAATCCGCCGGCGAAGCAGCGCATCGGCCTGCTCGTGCGACATCAGATCAGTCGCTTCAATCGACACGTACGGAAGCCGCTTCGCGTGGTGCGCACGAACGCGGTCTACCGCCTGCCAGAGTCCGGGTCCGATGCCCACCTTCACGAGCCCGACGCCTTCGTCCCGGAGTTGCCGCGCGACGCCAAGAAGATCCTCGCCCGCTGCGACGAGCTCCTGCGCCTGGCGCAGGAGCCGATGGCCCGCGGTGGTCAACACGACGCGCGGGCGCGTCCGCTCGAAGAGCGCGACGCCGACTTCCTGCTCCAATTGACGAATATGCCGACTCAAGGGCGGCTGGGAGATGTGCAGTCGCTCCGCGGCCCGTGTGAAGTGCAGCTCCTCGGCGACGGTGACGAAGGCACGCAGATGGCGGAAGTCCATCGCGGGACATTATGCCAAATCGGTATCGACATGTTTTCTGAAGATGTATTGGACAACTGGGTGCGCTGAAGCCATGGTATGGGCCCCATTTGTCATGAGGCCTCCACAACTCTTAAAGGAGCGAAACCATGACCCTTCGGCGTTCAGTGCCACTCGTTGTCTGGAGCCTCCTCTTCCTGCCGGCCACGCTCTGGGCACAGGCTGCCACCGGTAGCATTGCCGGCGTCGTCAGGGACGCCTCCGGAGCGGTCCTGCCCGGTGTCACCGTCGAGGCCGCCAGCCCCGCCCTGATCGAAAAGGTGCGCACGGTCGTTACCGACGCCGCCGGCGCATACCGGATCGTCGAGCTGAGGCCCGGGACCTATACCGTGACGTTCACCCTTCCGGGCTTTGCGACCGTGAGGCGCGAGGGCGTCGAGCTGACGACCTCGTTCACCGCGGCGGTGAACGCTGATTTGAGGGTCGGCAGCGTCGAGGAGACGATTACCGTCACCGGAGAAACCCCGGTGGTCGACATCTCCAGCGCCCGTCAGCAGACGACCGTCTCACGTGAGGTGCTCGACGCGATCCCCACGACCAAGCGGCTCGGTCAGTACGCGTCGTTCATCCCGGGCGCCACCTACGCCAACCCGACCTTCCAGGATTCCGGCGGCACCGCGGGCGAGGGCGGACAGTTCGGCGTCCACGGCCAGCGGGCCGCCGACGAGACTGTCAACATGGACGGGTTGAACCAGAACATGTTCGGCCTCGACGTCTACAGCTACAACTCGCACACCATTCAGGAAGTCGTGGTCGAGACCGGCGGGACGTCCGCCGAAGCGGGGACGGGCGGCGTGCAACTCAACATCATCCCCAAGGACGGCGGCAACAACTGGTCGGGAAGCTTCAGCAGCTCCTACGCCGGCCCGAGTCTACAGGCCACGAATCTGAACGATGACTTGCGCGCACGGGGCCTGCAGAGCGGCGCCTCGGTCAAGAGATTCAGGGACAACGGCGGGGCATTCGGCGGTCCGATCGCGCGCGATCGGCTGTGGTTCTACACGGCCCACCGGTACTGGGGCACCCAGAAGTACATTCCGGGCACCTACTACAACAAGAGCCCGAACAAGCTGCTCTACGTCCCCGATCTCGACCGGGTCGCCAGCACCAACTGGTATTACCACGACAATGACCTGCGCCTGACGTGGCAGGCCACGGCACGAAACAAGATCGCCGTCTTCTACTCCCACGAAGATTCATGCAACTGTCCGGTCGGCTTGAGCGGGATTGGCGGGGCCAACGCGATCAAGGGCACGCCCGAATCGCGTCCCAAGCACCTGTTCAACCCGCTGCAGAACGCGGTCGTCAGTTGGAACTCTCCTGCCACGAACAAGCTCCTGCTCGAGGGGGCCGCGTCCTTCCAGGGACTGAAGGAGCAGACCGAGATCATGGAAGGAGCCACGCGGGAGAATATCGGGATCACCGATGTCGGGCTGGGACTCGAGTATGGCGGGCTCGCCGGCGGCGGCCTCCCGACCGGCAATACGTTCTACGGCACCACCCAGCGCCGGTACGTCAGCAGGTACACGGGCCGCTTCGCGGCGTCCTATGTGACCGGGTCGCACACGTTCAAGAGCGGCTTCACGATGCTCCGTTACAATCTCGGCGCTGAGGGCATCTACAACGACGCCGACGCGATCAACGGCGGCCGCGCCTACGTGTTCCGCAACCAGGTGCCGATTCAAGTCCGACTGTGGGCGGTGCCGTTCGAGTTCCTGGAGCGCACGACGACGTTCGGGCTCTATGGCCAGGATCAGTGGGTGGTCAGAAAGCTCACGCTGAACCTGGGTCTGCGGTACGACAGCCTGCTGGGGACGGTCCCGGCGCACCACCTGCCGGCGGGCTACTTCGTGCCGGAGCGCGATTTCCCGGCGGCCGACAACGTGCCGAACTTCAAGAATCTGGACCCGCGCGTGAGCGGGACGTACGACCTCTTTGGCAACGGCAAGACCGCCGTGAAGGCGTCGATCGGCCGGTACGTGCCCTGGCTGGTCGGCACAATCGGCAACCCTCAGAGCGGTCAGCCCGCATTTGCCACCGTCACCTGGAACGACTCCTTCTACGGACCCGGCGATCCGCGCACGGGGAATTTCGTCCCCGACTGCGACTTGAAGAACCTGAACGGCAGCGGCGAGTGCGGACCGTGGAGCGACCGCGGTTTCGGCCAGGTCAGGGCCGGGACGCGCTTTGCGAAAGATGCCACTGAGGGCTTCAACAAGTCGCAGTACAACTGGCAGACGTCGGTGTCGCTGCAGCAGGAACTGCGGCCGGGGATGGCGCTCAACGTCGGGTATTTCCGCACGTGGTACGGCAACTTTCAGATTACCGACAACGCGGCCACCACCGCGGCGGACTACGATCCCTTCTGCATCACCCTGCCGACAGGCGACCCGCGTCTGCCCGGCGCCGGCCAGCAGCGCTGCGGCTTCTTCGACATCAAGCCGAGCCTGTTCGGCCGAGTCGATAACCTGCGGACGCAGTCATCCAACTACGGCCGCCGCACCGAGGTCTTCAACGGCGTGGACGTGACGCTGACGGCGCGATTCGCCCAGGTCGGGCAGTTTTCGGGCGGCCTGAGCATCGGCCGCACGGTGACCGACGCGTGTGACCTCGTGGCGAAGGTGCCGGAGGCCTTGTTCGGCGCGGACACAGCGGTCAACGGGGCCAACACCGGCCTCGCCGCACTGACCACTGGAGTAGCCGGCTCGTGGAGCTCCATGCTGGCCTGCAAGGTCACCCCGCCATGGTCTGCAGGAACGCAGTTGAAGTTCCTGTTCGTGTACCCGTTGCCGTGGGACCTCCAGTTCAGCGCGATCTATCAGAACTTTCCCGGTGTGCCGGTCACGGCAACCTATGCGGTCACCAACGGGATCGTCGGGCCGTCACTCGGCCGCAACATCGCCGCGTGTGGTGCGAACTGTGCTCCCACGAGCAGCTTCGGCAACATCGAGCTGACGTCCCCCGGGATGGCGTACGAGGATCGCCAGCAGGAGGTGGACCTGCGATTTACGCGGCGCTTCAGGATCGGGCGAGCCAACCTGCGGCCAAGCCTCGACCTCTCGAACATTCTCAACGCGGGCAGCATCTACGCGGCCAACACCGGGTTCGGCTCGCAGTGGCTCGTCCCGTACGAAATCCAGGGTGGGCGCCTGGCCCGGATCAACGTCCAGTTCGAGTTCTAACGATGCACCTTTCGCTGCCACGTAGCCACGGACACGAAGACACGGAGGAATTTCATGTTCTTGCTCCGTGACTCCGTGACTCCGTGGCCCGTGGAAGTGAAAAGAGCCGCGACCGGCGTGGCGCTCTTGCTGGTGCTGGCCTCCCCTGCCGTGGCGCAGTGGCTCAACGTCCCCCAGGCCAACACGCCTCGCACACCGGACGGCAAACCTGATCTGACGGCGCCTGCGCCACGCACGCCAGATGGAAAGCTGGACCTGTCCGGGATCTGGCAGCGGACGCGTGGCGCCCCGCCGACCTCCGGCGGGCCGGACGGCATCGGCGCCGGCGTCGAAGTACTTTTCCAGCCCTCGGCGGCAGCCCTTTACAAGGCTCGCGCGGAGAACAACGGCAAGGGCACGCCGAGCGAGCGGTGCCTGCCGCACGGCATCACGAAGGCCGTCTCGGTGCCCGAGCCGTTCAAGATCTTCCAGACGCCCGGCCTCGTCGTGATTCTCCACGAGGAATTCAATCACCATCGCCAGATCTTCACTGACGGCCGCCGCATGCCCGAACGTCGCGCGCCCACCTGGCTTGGGTACTCCCGCGGCACGTGGGAGGGCGACACGTTCGTGGTCGACACGACGGGATTCGTCAACGACACGTGGCTCGATTTTCGGGGTCACCCGGCCACCGACGCCCTGCATCTCGTCGAGCGATATCGACGCCGCGACTTCGGACATCTCGAGATTCAGTTCACCATCGACGACCCGAAAGCCTATGTGAAACCGTGGGACGTCACCATGGGGTTCGATCTGCTTCCCGACACGGAGCTGATCGAGCACATCTGTGAGAACGAGCTGGATGCCGCACACATCGTCGGCAAGTAGTGGCGTCATGATGAGCGTCCTTGCGCGGTGGATAGCGGGCGGCCTGTCGATCGCGCTCTTGACGTGCGGTGTTGCCGGCGCCCAGGCGCCGCAAGTGCCGAGGCGGGCGGATGGCAGGCCCGATCTGTCCGGGATCTGGCGAAGCGCCAGCAACCGGTACCTCACCGATCTATCCGCTGGAACCCAGATCCTCCTCCAACCTGAGGCCGCCGCGCTCTACAAGCAGCGGCTGGCAAGCAAAGGACAGGGGCGACCCTCTGAGCAGTGCCTGCCCCGCGGCGTGCCGAGCATGATGATGTCGCGAGCGCACCCGTGGAAGATCGTGCAAACGCCGGGCGTCGTCATCATCCTCTTTCACGAGTCACTTCATTACCGGCAGATCTTCACTGACGGTCGCCCCTTCCCCGCCGACCCGTCGCCGACCTGGCTCGGTTACTCGATTGGCCGATGGGATGGTGATGCGCTGGTGGCCGAAACGATCGGCCTCATCGACGAGACGTGGCTGGACGATGGCGGCCATCCCCACAGTGAGGCGTTGCGCGTAACCGAGCGCTTCCGTCGCCGCACTGTAGGCGCCATGGATGTCGACGTCACGATTGACGACCCGAAGGCATACACCAAGCCCTGGACCGTGACCGTGCGTTTCGAGCTGGTTCGGAACGGCGAGCTCGGAGAAGACGTCTGCGCGGTTTCATAGGTCACTGGCTCGCACGTCAGAAGTCAGTTCGAAATTCTCGTCTTCAGCTGGAAACGCGCCACGAAGGTCAAGACCTACCGAGACGGGGACGCGCTAGCGGACAGCACAAATCCCACTGAGTACCCGGCGGCCATCCCCGATGTGTGCGCGGTGGGAGCGACCGACGAGATGGACAAGCGGGCAAGCTTCGTCTTCCCCGGTTTGCGGAGCGGCTCCAGCGCGGGGTTGGTCACCGTGAATCTTCCCGACGCCCCTGACGCCAAGAAGAAGCGCAATCCTGAAGGCGCTGCGTGATGACGAGGCGATCGCGTATGTCAACACGCCGAAGACCCGGCGCCCGCTTTGAGGCGGCGGATGCCACGCAGGCACAAAGACGGATCGGCCACAAAGGTCACTAAGAACACTATGTTTGTTTTCCTTAGAGATCTTTGTGTCCTTTGTGGCTAATCGTCTTCGTGGCCCTCGTGGCTAAAACCGTCTTTGTGGCCTACGGCATGAGCGCGAACGTCCAGACCGAACCGCCGGCGGGAACTTTCGCCGCCGCGTAGCGATTGGCGAGCACACCACCGCGTCCTGAGGCGACGCTCACGTACTGCCGGCCATTGTGCGTGTAGGTGATCGCCGTCGCATTGATGCTGGAGCCCGTCTGGAATTGCCACAGCGTCTTGCCCGTGGCTGTGTCGAGGGCAACGAACTCACCCGTCAATTTGCCGGAGAACAACAGCCCACCACCCGTCGCAAGCATGCCTGCCGAACCAGGCAGATCCGTCAACGGGACCTCCCATTTCTTCTGACCCGTGATCGGATTGAGCGCGACGAAGTGGCCGAGCACATCGCCGGGCTTGACGTCCGGAATCCTGGCGGTAATCCCCGTGGAGTCCGCACCGAGCACCTGGGCCCTCGGCGCCGCGATCTTCTGGATCCGGGGCACATCCCACGTGCTCGCGTACACGAGCCCGGTGTTTGGATCAAACGCGATCGGCACGGCGTTGGTGCCGCGCGACGGCCAGATCTCCACTTCTTCGCCGGCGAAGAATCGCTGGTAGACGTCGGTCAGCACTGGCCGGCCGGTCTTGAGATCGACGTGCGAGGCCCAGTTGACTTTGACATAGGGGTTGGCTGCGATCAGCGAGCAGTTGGTTCGATCCAGCACGTACATGAATCCGTTCTTGTTGGCCTGAATCATCACCTTGCGAAGCTGGCCGCCCACCTGAATGTCCGCGAGCAGGTTCTCGTCGGTGCCGTCGACGTCGTAGACGTCATTCGGCGTGTACTGGTAGTGGCAGACGATCTCCCCTGTCTTCGGACGAATCGCAAGGACGCTGGACGAGAACAGGCTGTCGAGACCCGCGCGAGGATGTGGATCGTACGGCTCGGCATTGCCCGTGCCCCAGTAGACCAGGTCGAGCTGCGGATCGTAGGAACCTGAACGCCACGTGGGACTGCCGCCGTATTTCCACGCATCGCTGTCTTTCGGCCACGTCTCCGATCCAGGTTCGCCGGGCGCTGGAATCGTGTAACGCCGCCACAGTTTCTTTCCGCTGTCAGGATCCCAGCCGTCGAGGAACCCGCGCGTCGTCCTCTCCCCGCCGGCCATCCCTGAGATCAGCACACCGTTGGCGACGATCGGCGCGCCCGTGGCGTAGTAGCCCTCTTTCTTGTCCGCGAATTTCTGATTCCACACCTCTGTGCCCGTCTTCATGTCGAGCGCGACCAGATGGTTGTCGTACGTCACGCGAAAGAGCTTGCCGTTGTAGATCGTCGCGGCGCCCCGGGTAATCGGCGCGCCAGTCGTGCCTTCTTCGAGGACGACGGGCGTGCGCCAGATCTGTCGGCCGGTTTGGACGTCGAGGGCGAACGTCCACCTGCCGTTGATGACGTACATGACGCCGTTGTAGATCGTCGGCGACGCCAGCTCGCCCTGGTCGTTCATCAGGCTGGTCGTCCAGAGCGGCACGAGCTTCTTGACGTTGGACGCATTGATCTGTTTCAGCGGGCTGTAGCTCTGTCGTGCGTAGCCCATGCTCTGCGTCGTCACGTTGGCCGTGTTCTTCCCGTCGTTGAGGAGATCGTCCGTGGTCTGGGCCAGTCCTGTAATGGCGCAAAGAGTCACCAGCGGTGCGAGCAGGCGGAGTGCTCTCATATCGATGTCTCCTCGTGTGGATCCTGAACGGGTTGATGCGTATTTAACCCTATAATCCTCCGCGCGCAACGATTACCTGCTGGTCACCGCTCTATAGCGCCTCAGAATCGTCAGAGCGAAAAAGAGATCGACGGCTTCCCAATTAGCGATCCCGCCTACAAGCGTGAGTTGTACAAGAACGGCATTTTGGCGTTCGAGAAACTTGCACTGCGAGAGAACCTCGGGGCGCTGGACAAAATCGAATCCGAGGCTGATTTCGAGCTGCTCGAAGCTGTTTTCGCGTAGGCGTAGTCCTTGCCGTCATAGAGTGCGGTGTAGGTGATCGTGACTGCCTTTCCGGCGCTGTCGATGCGCCTGAATGTGGCGCGGACACCATTCGTGCCAGCGGGTTCGTAGGTCCGCACTTCGCTCTTCGGCGGTGGTCCCGATTCGTATTTCGATTTCGCCAGATTCAGTTTCCACGTTCCGAGAACGGGATCTGCCTGAGCGTGAAGAGCGGGTGACGCTGACAGAATGACGAATGCCCCCAGGAGCGCGAGATAAAGCGACGAGGAGAGAGCAATCACCTTCATTAAGCACCGAGTATAACTATGGTCAGAATGAGAGCGGTGAAGCCGATCGAGCAGTAGCCGAATACACCCAGGTTGAACACGATGGTGAGCCAGTTGTAACCGTGGTCGCATTTTGCTCTAGCCTCCCGACGTGATCTGTATGGCTGATTATCCCAAGCTCTTGCTGGCCGGCGCGCTCATCCTGGTGTCGGCGGGGACCGCCTCGTCTCAGCAAGGGCGCGCCGCCGGAGACAAAGACAGCATGCTTGCCTTCGTCTCTGAACGGGACGGCAATTCCGAGATCTACGTCATGAATGTGGACGGGACTGGTCTCCTGCGGCTGACCAACGACGCGGGACGCGATGCGGATCCCGCCTGGTCACCTGACGGCAAGCGAATCGCGTTCGTGAGCGACCGCGCGGGCAGCTCGGACATTTACGTCATGAATGCGGACGGCTCGAATCTGGTTCGGCGAACGCAGACTGGATTGAGCGAAGCACCAGCGTGGTCGCCTGATGGGAGCAAGATCGCGTTCTCGAGCCTGCGCGATGGACAATTCGGCATCTACGTGATGAGCGTGGATGGAGACTGGGCCAATCCCACACGCGTCGGCTACGACCGGGGATGGAACGCTCATCCTGCCTGGTCACCCGACGGCGGGCAGATCGCCTTCGTAAGCGACTGGCGGGCCTTCGATTTTCTCTACGATGTGTATGTCATGAATGCCGACGGCTCCAACATTACGAGTCTGTTCGCTGGGCCGTTTTTCTCGAGGGACGGCCAGGTATTCTACTTCCAGCCTTCCTGGTCGCCTGATGGCCGGAAGATGGCGGTCGTGGTCTGCGGCTACGCGTGGGATAACTGCTACCCGAGCAGTGCGATAGCAATCGCGAGCGCGAACGGCGATGGACTGACGACGCTTGTGCAGGCGGGGGGATTTGCGAGGCCGGCATGGTCGCCCGACGGCAGCACAATCGCCTTCTCCTCCCAGGCGTGTCGCAAATGCGCGGGCTCGCTGCGGTATGTGAGTACAGACGGCACCAAGAGCGGGCTGATTTTTTCGAACGGCCATAGCCCGGCGTGGCGGCCGTAGCCGTGTCGCGTCGTGACGGCGGCCCGGCTTTCCATCCAACGATCCCGACGAATGGTAACGGACGCGAGACGAGCGGTTTCAGCTCCGGGACCACCGCTCATATCTTCCCGACGAGCGGTCTCGACTCCCCGGCGACCCCTCACACGTTCCGGACGATTGGTGTCGACGTCCCGGAAACCGCTCACGCCTACCCGCCGATGGGTGTCGACGTCCCGGAGACTGCTCACTCCTCCCCGACGACTGGTGTCGACGCCCCGAAGACTGCTCACGCCTACGCGCCGATGGGTGTCGACGTCCCGAAGACTACTCACTCCTCCCCGACGATTCCGCCGTGCTATGCCCGGAACTCCGCGGCGTGGTCGGTGGCCCATTCGAGGAACGTCCGTGGCGGTGCTCCGGTGAGCTCCGCAAACGTCGACGTCACGAACGCCGGTTGACCGATGGCGGCGGCCCAAGCGGTGAGCAGCATGTTCACCACGGTCGGCGAACCCAGGATCGGGAGCAGCTCAGACCGCGCCTCGTCTGGCGACATCTCTTCGACGCGCAGTGACCGCCCAATCGCGCGTCCGATGGTGTGCACCTGCTCGGCCTGCGTCAGCGATTGCGGCCCGGTCACAACATATTCCGCGCCGGCGTGCCCGTCTTCGCACAGCGTGCGGACCGCGACCGCGGCCAGATCACGCTCATCGGTCGGAGCCGTGGGAGCGTTGAGGTACGGCCAGCGCACGACGTCGCCGGCGCGAATGCTGCGACCCCCAGAAATGCCGGGCGTTGCCCGCGAACATGCCGGCCCGCAGGAACGTCCACTCCACTCCTGACGTTTCGATCAGCCGCTCGATGCGTTCGGCCAGGTCTCTGGAAGGATTAGGCTGCTGGAAGAACGGGTGCGGCGTCTTGAGAGGAGCCGTGAGGAACACGATACGCCGTGCGTGCTTCGCGATTCGCTCCAGCGCGCCCGCCACAGCGTCCGGCGGCGCCACCCACACCAGGAAGACCGTATCGATATCTTGCAGGCAGCGATCCAGAGTCTCGGGAACCGTGAGATCCCCGCGCACCACTTCGATCTGTGGCGGCAAACCGGCCGCGTCCGGGTTGCGGGTCATGACGCGGAACCGCGCGCCCGTTGCTGCCAGTTGATGGACAACGTGGCGACCGACGTTCCCGGTGCCGCCGATGACGAGGATGCGATTCATAGAGGACCATCCTGCAGGTCCTGTAGCGGGACGTCAATCGGCGATCGACGTCGAGGCGCAGGCTCGATCGATAGCCGATTGCTGTGCGTGGGGGGCTGCGCGGTTGCGACTAGCGACTACGCGGACCTCGGGAATGATCATCCCTCTCTGCACAACGAGTGCGGCTAACCTGGTTCGTCATTGCAGGAACGTATCGTTTCTGATGTGAGCAACTTCTCCCCGCCCGATCCGTCTGATAGGGTCACCTGAGCGCAGAGAACTGCGCGGCGCTCAAGCGTCGGGATTGGCGGACCTCCACGACTCGCACGCTGGCTACACGCTAGCGCGGCGTTATCTGGGCCACGCGGGTGAGCGTGACGAGCTCGGACAGCAGCGCCGTAAGCACCAACGCGCTACGCACATGATTCATCGTGGCCCATCCGCGCCACGCCTGCGCG
The DNA here is from genome assembly GCA_963741135.1 of uncultured Acidobacteriota bacterium. Lineage (GTDB taxonomy): Bacteria > Acidobacteriota > Vicinamibacteria > Vicinamibacterales > UBA2999 > Gp6-AA40. The sequence continues at coordinate 1,416,220 of CAVUHC010000008.1, read as the reverse complement.
GCGGCTTCAGCGTTCATCGGATTGACGAACATGATGTCGTTCCGCGGATAGAAATACGCAAACGTCATGATGTCTCCGGTCACGTTCGCGGCCACCGCGATGCCGGCAAACAGCCGCGCGCCCGGAACGTTCCAGCACAGAATCAGCGCCAACAGCGACAGGACCTGCGCGAGCGGCGACGCGATTCGAAAGAAGGATCCCGGATTGACCACAGAAAAGTACGCGCGCGCCGCGTTCAGCGACGTGGGAATGTTCGCGCCCCAGTTCCGCGCATCGACCGCCGACGTGTACACGTTCGCGCCGAGTACCCCGCCGATCACAACCACCGCCAGCGACAACACCACTTGTCTTGCCATGTATTCCTCCTGACGGAGGAATTTACGCGAGGTCGTTTTCCGGCGATTGGATGGGACGGACATCCGGGGAAAACAGGATGCCCGGGACCACTCCGGCCTGGGCGCGGTAGGCACCCGGCGTCAGCCCGGTGAAGTCCTTGAAATCGCGGCAGAAATGGGCCTGATCGTAATAGCCGGCTGCGAGCGCGATCTCGGTCAGGTTCCGCGGCGATCGCATCTGGCCGAGTGCGGCATTGAACCGGCGCAGCCGGAGGTAGTCACCCGGGGCGGTGCCGACGAAGTCGAGAAAGACGCGCCGCAGATGGCGGCTGGTGTAACCCACCGCATCGGCGGCGTGGTCGATCGCGGAGAGGTCAACGGACTGCCCGATAACCGAGCACGCGTTCTCGATGCGCGCAAGACGATCGGACGTCCGGATGTTTCGTTCGAGCCAGCGCATCAGCAGGTCGCACCGATCGCGGAACGTCGGCGCGTCGTGCAGCCGTCCGAATAGTTCCTTCGTGCCCGGCAGTACGTGATCCGCGCGAACCGTGAGGTCGGTCAGCTCGTGCGCGGGCAGCGAAAAAATCGCGCGGCTGGTCTCGGCTTTGAGGCTCAAACCGAGCATCAGCAGGCCGCCCTTCGCTTCGCTGCTGACGGCTCGACTCTGAAGGCCCGCAACAAACGGAGCGTCATGGATCATCGGTGAGTCGTTGGTGTGCGCCCCGGTGAGCGTTAAATGCCCCTCGAGCGGGAACATGAGGTCAACGATGCCGCGCGGGAGCACCCGCTGGCGCCAATGCGAGTGGGCGACACAAATCTGCCAGATCCCGTGGACGAACGGGCGAAGCGGATGACCCGGTGGAGGCGCGTAGTGGCTCGTCTGCATACGACCATTATCTCAGCGTCAGATCCACCGCACGAGGATTGGCGCAGAAATCGCGCCGGAGGCACGTCCGTTGCCCTTCCCGTGACGATGGTAGGATCCGGCGTCATCGCAAATCCCAGATCCCAAATCCCAAATCCCAACGCCGGGATCGCCGCGATGGAAGAGCAGATCAAAAACCTCGACGCACGGACCACGGCGATTGAGCACATCCTGCCACCACTCGCGACCAAGGAGGACCTGCGCCTGCGAACGGAGGCTTTGCAGGAAGACCTACGCCTGAGTACCGCGGCGTTGCAGCACGAAATGACGAAGCTCGCGACGAAGGACGAACTGAACGCAGGGCTCGAAGACGCGAAGCGCTATACGCTGATGCTCAATGAAGAGACGCGCGACGACATCCCGGCTGCTGGCGGAACACCTGCTCGCGATGCGGTCTCAGCTGGACGTCATGGGGTCTCAACTGGATCGAATCGAAGGAAGGCGGACCTGAAGCGAGCCGAAGTGCAGTTCGCGAAGGAGATTCGCCGTGCGCTTGCGGCTCAGCATGTGGTCACCGCTGAGGCGACCGCGTGACATAGCAAGCGCACTATACGCCTCGGCGATCGCGGCAACAAGTAGTCCATATTGTGGACGGCAATTAAACGAACGCTGACTTGCGTTTCGTCTCGCATGGACTCACGTTTCGCGGCCCCACCGCCACAAAAAATCTCGGGGGATGTCGGGCGTCTGCCCGGAAGTGTCACACACTCGGATATCGCCGCCCTACCGGAGGTTGGCACGCAAACCAATTTGGATCGTGCGGCCGGGACCGAAATGGGTTCCGCTGAACGGATTCCCGAAGTTGTACGCCCACCGGTCGCCCGTGACGTTCATCGCAGCAAAGCGCAGCTCGAGATCGACCCGCCGACCTCGGCGGAGTCGCTGGACCAGTGACACGTCGAAGATCTGTCGTGGCTTCACGCGTCCACGAGCGAAATCCACCAGTTCGGCACCCGGCCGATCGTGGAGTTCGTCGAGTTCGTCCTCATCGACTTCCAGCGGGGTTCCGCTCTCGTAACGCCCGGTGACCGCCACCGATGACCCGCTGCGTTGCGAATCGTACGTCACACCAAAGGCGCCGACGTTCCGCTGGTCGTGGTCGGGGGTGAAGGGTGTCCCGGTGCCTATCTCGATGACCTGGTCCTCGAGAAACAGGCCCCCGGTAATGGGACCAAACTGGACGACTCGCGAATTCGCGTAGCTCAGATACCCCGACCACCCGCGCTGTCGCGGGACCTCCAGCCGCACATCGATGCCCGATGCTCGACCCTTCGCGACGGTGTTCGGAATAATGATCGTCGTCCCCAGCAGGACATTCGGATCCGCGACACTCTGAACACGACGCCGCCAGTATGAGACGTCAAAGCGCAGGCTGCTGGCCAACACCTGATTGACAGCGAGCTCGACCGCCGTCTGCCGCTCGGGAAACAGCTCCGCTCCACCTCTCGTCTCTTCGGCAAACGGCGACAATGCCCTGGCCTGTTCAGACGATGCCAGAAGAAGGTTTTCGGGTTGCGGCGGCTGAAAAAAACGACCGAATGAGCCGCGCACGATCGTCTGGGTTGATGGCCACCGATACGAAACCCCGACTCTCGGACTCCGTTGCGAGGCCCGGGTCAACAGTCGACTCCAGTCTGCGCGAAGACCGAGATCGAGCGTCAATCGATCGGTCGCTCGAACGGAGTCTTGCAGGTACAACGAATACAGCGCTGGATTCGCCGCGTCGTGGAATTGGAACGGCCGGCCCACGGTGTGCTGGAGCACCTCTTCGCTCAAACCCGCCTCTTCGGCCTCGTCTGGATCTCTGACCTCAAATGAAAAACGCCTCTCGCAGCGAGAGACGGGACACTTCGGCGCCAAGCTTCACGAGATGACGACCGCGGTGATGCGTGACACTTCCCAGGATGCCCATCCGCCGCAGGTCGCGATTCGCGTCGGTGAACAGCGGCGTGTCCTGAGGACTGCCGAGGAGTGCCGACGATCCGAACCGATGATAGCCGGCGACCTGGGAGATCGTGTTCGCCGACCACGAGCGTTGCCACGACATGGTCTGCCACAAGTTGCGGAGTCGCTGCCGCTGATTCTGTCCGGCCTGCTCTTGCGCTTCTCCGTGCGGTACATCGAAATCGGATCGACCGAATCCTGCGACCGTTGTGAGCGTGCTCGACGGGGAGACGTTCCATCCGAACTGCCCGCCACCGCTCGATGTGCCACCGTTGTTGTGGAGATTGTCGGGATGCACCGGATCGAGAAACCTCGATGATGCGAGACCCGCGACCCCAAGGGTCAACGCAGTTGTACAGGCTCAGCGGTCCGCCAGCGACGGTCGAGAAATCCCGAGCAGCGTCGCTGCCGACGCCAAAGTCCACGTTCCCCAACCACGTGTCTGCGGCTCTGCCGCTGGACCTTACCTCAATGACGCCGCCCGACTTGAATCCGAACTCCGGTGGAACGTAGCCCGTGAGAACGTTCACGGATTCGATCATGGCCGGATCAGGCGCCACGCCGAACAGTCCGTCCAGCCGCTCGTACACCGGCACGCCGTCGATGACGTACAAGAATCCGTCGTCGACGCCTCGCACATGAAGCAGCCCGTTATCTTCGGTCGCCCACCCTGGTGTGGTCGCGATCGCGTCCTGCAGGCCCCTGCTCCGAATACGCGCCGGAGCGCGTCTGACAGCCTCTCCCGCGAGGGTCACGCGAGTCGTGATCGAGGAGGGATCCAGCTGCTCAGCGCGCACGACGACCTGTTCGGCTGCAACAGCGGACAGGTGCAGGTCGACACGAACGGCCAGCGCCCCTCCGACTGTCAGTGCCTGCACGAATGCATGGAGGGGAGGCGCGTCGGCGCGGACGGAGTAGGTGCCGGGCGCCACGTTCATGAATTGAAACTGACCCGCATCAGACGCGACGGACTGCAGCGGACTGCCCAGGCCGTCAAGCAGCGTTATGCTGGCACCGTCGATTGACCGGCCATCGGGACCAACAACCGTGCCGTGAATCGTTCCTTGCTGCAGTTGGGCGCCCGCGTCGATCGGGGAGAACAACGACAGCGTGCATAGCAGGTAAGCGCGCCAGGTTCCCATTCTTACTTCCTTACTTCGAGGGAACAGGCAGCGTCGTCGTGGAGTCAGGTTCATCGGTCGGAGGATCGGGCTTCGTAAGCGCGCGCAGGTCGAAGCGTCGGAAGCCCGAGTAGGTCGCCACCGCCACGATGACGTCTGCGTTCTTGCGGTCCGGGCGGTCGTAGCGTTCCCGCATCTCGACCGGCACACGGAAGCCGAGCGATGGCTCCAGGCCGTAGGTGACGGTGATGGTTGCGCGGTCGCGCAACCGTCGTGTTCCACCGAGAATCATCTCTGAGCGAACCACGACGCCCGTGTCCGGTTCGATCCAGAAGCGGCCGTGCGCGGGAAGGTCGCGCCCCGTTCTCGTCCCGCTGAACGTCGGGCCCTTGGTTTCCTCATAGCTGACAACCCAGGTATTCGTGCCTTCGATCTGCTCCTCGCCCACCTTTTGATAGCGGATTCTGCCGCGGTCCTTCGGTCGCAGCAGCCGTAGCGCGAACGTCGGCACGTTGATCGTGCGGTAGATCTCGCCCAGGTTGAAGCGTGCGTTCTCTGCAGCCATCGCCATCGCGCGATCGTAGACGGTTGCGCGTGGCCCCGCGAACAGCTGTCTGAACCTGTCCTCACGATCACTGACGGGCATACCGTCGACCTCGTACACATCGCGCAGCGCAAACCAGTCCTCCTGTGGCGGGAGTTGGACAATGAGGTAGTCCGATCGCAGCACGCGATCGCTCTGCGATTGTCCAAAGCGATCGAGCTGTTGCTGTTGGTAGTGTTCGCTTGCCATGACACTCGAGAGCTCGTGGTCCTCGTAGACCACGACGTACTCGTGGGCTCGCCGCATCACGTCGGCGAACGTGTCGCTTTGAGCGGCCCCAACCGTCACCAGCAGCGCCGCGATGACCGTGATGGCTCCCACGGACAGCCGACTCCTTGTTTTGCTATCGTGCATGGCGGATTGCGGCCGGCGACCCATCATTACCTGATTGAGCGAGAATAACCCTGGATCCCAGGGCGGCAGCTTCAGCGCAAGGGCGGATAGCTAAAGCGAGAAGGTGGAAAGGCCAGGATTGCATTGAAATATAGAAAACCGTTCGGCGTATTACCCCTCGTCGTCGCGCTCCTTGGTGCGGTGGTCCTCACGCCTCGCGCGCAAAGTAACCTTCCCGCACAAAACCCACGGGTCGTCACGGCCCAGGGACCAGAGTCGTTCGTCTCGCGTGTCGTGACGACCGACCTCGCGGGACCGTGGGAAGTCACGTGGGGTCCTGATGGATTCTTGTGGATCACCGAGCGGGTTGGCAAGCGAGTCACCCGCGTCAATCCGGCCGACGGATCGCACACGGTAGCGGTCACGATCGACGAGGTGTATCAGACCCTCGCACAGGATGGCCTCCTCGGCATGGCCCTGCACCCGGATCTGCTCAAGGGCAAGGGAACCGACTACGTCTACGTGGCGTACACCTATGACGGCGATCCTGGAAGCGGCGTGAACCTTCGAATGAAGATTCGCCGCTATACGTATGAACCGATGACGCAGCACCTGTCGAATCCCGTCGACCTTCTCACCGGCCTGCCACATGGCACCGACCACGGCGCCGGACGCGTGGTGTTCGGACCCGACGGGAAGCTGTATGTCAGCCGCGGGGATCACGGGAATAACTTCCTCGCAAACTACTGCGATCCGAACCGCGCACAGGATCTCCCGACGCTGGCAGAGGTGCAGGCGGCGGACTGGAGCACGTATCAGGGAAAGATTCTGCGTATCAACGTCGACGGATCGATCCCGCGCGACAATCCGATGTTGAACGGCGTGCGCAGCCACATCTATTCCTACGGGCACCGCAATCCGCAGGGGCTCGCGTTTGCCGGTAACCGCCTGTTCGACTCCGAGCATGGCGAAAGCATCGACGATGAAGTCAATCTCGTGGTGGCGGGCGGCAACTACGGATGGCCGCTCATCGCCGGTTATCAGGATGACCAGTCGTACGTCTACGCGAACTGGTCGGCTTCGTCACCGCAGCCCTGCAAATCGCTCACGTTCGGTGTGTTCAATCCGCCGCCGTCCGTGCCCCGGCAGAGGGAATCCGACACGCACCTGGTGAATTTCAAGCCGCCGGTGAAGACGTTCTTTACCGTGCCGAACGGCTATGACCTGCGTGCGTTGGGCAACGCCACCGCGGCACCAGCGGGGATCAAGGTCTACACATCGCGCGCCATCCCGGGCTGGCACGATTCGCTGCTGCTGACCACCATGATCAGCGGCGTCGTCTTCCGCATGCCGATCACAAGCGATCCACGAAATCCCCTAGGCGCTCCGGTGGCGTACTTCAAGACCGGCAACCGGTATCGCGATATTGTCGTGGCTCCTGATGGACTGCGGTTCTATGTCGTCACGGATACAGACGGTCGAACCGTAGGTTTATCCGGTTCGCTGACGCGCGATCTCGTAAATCCCGGGGCGGTTCTGGAGTTCAAATACACCCGCGCCGGCACGTAAGCGACCTCTCCGGCCGCAGGATTTACACCAATGCCGGTGCCGAGGCCGCCCGGACGAATCGGCTTAAGATTACGGCGAACTACGCTAAGAGAAACGGCATGTACTACGAAGGCGACGCGTTCATCAGTTACGCCCACTTGGACAACAAGGGGCTGAGCGAAGGACAAAAGGGCTGGGTCGCGAACTTCCAACGCGCGCTCGAGACTCGAGTCGCGCAGCTCGTTGGTCGGGAGGCCCAGGTCTGGTGGGATCCGGAGCTGCACGGAAACGAGATCTTCTCCGACATTCTTATCGAGCGGCTCCGGAGCGTAGCGTCGCTCGTTTCCATCCTGTCTCCCGCATACGTGAACTCGAAATGGGGACGACGGGAGCTGACCGAGTTCTGCAAGGCGGCTGAGCAGAGCGGCAGTCTGCAAGTCAGCGACAAGGCACGGGTGTTCAAGGTGCTGAAGACACCGGTCCCTCTCGACCAGCACCCACCCGAGCTGCAGCCGTTTCTCGGGTACGAGTTCTTCAAAGTGGATCCGGAGACCGGCCGGATCCGCGAGCTCTCCGAGATGTTCGGCGACGACGCACAACGCGACTTCTGGATGAAGCTCGACGACCTCGCACATGACATATCTGGACTGCTGCAGCTACTCCACGCGGAACGCGCCGCGTCATTCGTGCAGCCTGAACTCACCGGCGCCATCTTCCTCGCCGAGACCACAAGCGACTTGAGGGCCGAGCGTGACGCCGTGAAGCGAGGTCTGCAGCAGCATGGCTACACAGTGCTCCCTGCGCGCACATTGCCAACGGCGGCCTCCGAGGTCGCGGCGATGGTACGTGAGGATCTGGCGTCGTGCCGGATGTCGATCCATATGTTCGGAAAGACCTACGGGCTGGTTCCCGAGGGTGCCGACGAGTCGTTGCTCGAGATTCAGAACGATCTGGCCGCCTCGCGCGCGGCGGCGGGAGCGTTTTCGCGTCTGCTCTGGATTCCACCCGGGCTGAGTGTGAGCGACGAACGGCAGCGAAAAGTGCTCCAGGATGTGCGCATGGACCAGCGGTCGCACAAGGGCACCGACCTGTTCGAAAACACGCTCGAAGACCTGCAAACCGCGATCGCCGCGCGGCTGGCGGCCTCAGCAAAGACGCCGCGAGCGTCAGCGACCCCGACCGTTACCGGTGCAGCGCTGCTCTATCTCATCTACGACCAGCGCGACGCTCAGGCCGCAACAGCATGGTCGGACTTGCTGTTCAAGGATTTCGAGATCGTTCACCCGATCTTCGATGGCGACGAGAAGGACATCCGCGAGTTTCACGAAGACTCCCTGCGAACCTGCGACGGTGTGCTCATCCTCTTCGGCGCCGCGAACGAAGCGTGGCTTCGACGGAAGCTCACCGACATTCAGAAGAGCCCGGGCTACGGTCGCTCGAAGGCGCCGCCCGATGTCGCCATCTGCTTCATCCCGCCGAATACACCGACGAAGGCGAGCTTCAAGACGCACTACGCAACCGTCATCCCTCAATTCGACGGCTGCACTCCGGAGCCGCTCGCGCCTTTCGTCGCGACCGTGAAGGCCAGGGTGGGAGAGTCGCCGGTGTGACGTGGGCGTGACTCCGATCAACCCTTTCCCCGGTCTTCGTCCCTTCGAGCCGGACGAGGACCATCTCTTTTTCGGTCGCGAGAACGAGGTCGACGAGCTGCTGCGCCGGCTTCGGTCCAATCGATTCCTGTCGATCGTCGGCACCTCTGGCTGCGGCAAGTCGTCGTTGATTCGATGCGGCCTGATCCCGTCTCTTCACGGCGGCTCGATGGCAAAGGCGGGATCGAGCTGGCGCGTGTCGATCTTCAGACCCGGAGAAGACCCGATCGGTCACCTCGCCACCGCACTCGCGCCGCCGGACGTGATCGGGACGACCGGGGGTACGCTCGGGTGCGTCCTCATCGATGCGGCGCTGCGCCGCGGAACGCGAGGGCTTATCGACGCAGTGCAGCTGGCCAGAATCCCACCCGGGGATAACGTCCTGGTGGTCGTCGACCAGTTCGAGGAGCTGTTCCGGTTCGAGCGGAGCCGCCAGCGCCCGCAGGCCCGCGACGAGGCCATCGCCTTCGTCAAGCTGCTCCTCGACGCCAGCGGCCAGACCGATGTTCCCATTTACGTGGTCCTGACCATGCGATCCGATTTCATCGGTGACTGCATGGAGTATCCGGGTCTGCCGGAGGCGTTCAATGCGAGTCAGTATCTCGTCCCGCGCCTGACGCGCGACGAGCTGCGGTCGGCCATCACGGGTCCCGTCGCCGTGGCCGGCGGGGAGATCGCCCCTCGGCTCGTGCAGCGACTCCTGAATGACGTCGGCAACGACCAGGATCGGCTGCCTGTACTACAGCACGCGCTGATGCGAACGTGGGATTTCTGGGCGCGGCGACCTGAGCCCAGAGGGCCGATCGACCTGGCCGACTATGAGGCGGTGGGGAGTCTGCGGGACGCACTGTCTCGGCATGCCGAAGAGGCCTATCTCGAGACTGGATCCGATCGCGCCCGACTGATCGCGGAACGGATCTTCCGGGCCATGACCGATCTCGTGGCCGATCCGCGCGGCGTCCGGCGTCCCTGTTCCGTCGCCGAGCTCACGGCAGTCGCCGAAGCATCCGAGGCCGAAGTCGTCGCCGTCATCGAGGTCTTCCGACGGCCGGGGCGATCGTTCCTGATGCCGCCGACTCCGACCCCTCTCACGTCCCGTGCCATCGTGGACATTTCGCACGAGAGTCTCATGCGCTGCTGGACTCGCCTGATAGGGTGGGCGGAGGACGAGCGCGTGTCGGCTGTCCGGTACCTCCGTCTAACGAAGGCGGCCGCCTGGTTCGAGGAAGGGTCGGCAGGACTATGGAGGGATCCCGAGCTCGAGCTGGGGCTGAAGTGGCGGCGCGAGAACCGGCCAACCGAAGCGTGGGCTCGACGATACGACGAGTCGTTCCCGCGCGCGATGCGATTTCTCGACCGCAGCGAGAGCGAGCGGGATCGTCTCGCCGCCGAACGGAAGGCCGAACGGCGGCGCCAGTGGCGACAGCTGCAGTGGGTTGCCGTGATGCTCGCGGTGTTGCTGGGCGTCGTCGCGACTTTTGCCTACGTGGCGCAACGGGAAAACGCTCGAGCACGCGTCGAGAACCTCAGGGCCGAGGAGAACCTGCGCCTGGCGCGCGCGGCTGTCGACGAGTCGTTGGTGGTGGCCGAGCGCGAGCCGGCACTCCTTGGGGTGGATGTGCCGGCAATCGTCGGGTTCCGGCGCGAGCTGCTCGAGAAGGCTCAAGGGTTCTACCTGGAGTTCATCAAGCAGGCGCCGGCCAACGTCGATATCCGTGCCGAGATGGCGCTCGCCCATCTTCGTCTTGGGCACATCAACCGTGCGCTCGGCGCGAGCGGGCTGGGAGCTGAGGACTATCGCCGCGCGATCGAACAGTTCGAAGCGCTGGCCCGCGAGTATCCGGAGCGTACTGACTACCGCCAGTCGCTGGCGAACGCCTACAACTGGCTCGGTGAGTCGCTGCGGCGAGGCGGCGACCGGTACGCCGACGCCAAGGCGGCCTACGACAGCGCGCTGCGGCTGCATGAGGAGCTGCGGCGCGCGCGTCCCACCGAGGCCGTCCACCAGCAGGATCTCGCGAGGACGTACTACAACCGCGGGATTCTGTATGCCGATCATGAGGGTCGCGACGGCGCAACAATGCAGCTGGCCGAGAACGATTTTCGCGAAGGGATTCGCCTGCTCGAGTCGTTGGCCACCGGCGTCGCGAACCCGTCAGCGGCACAGGAGCTGGGTCGCGCCTATAACAATCTCGCCAGCCTCCTCGCCGCCGGCGACAGTCGCCTCGCGGACGCGAGAGAGCTCTACTCACGGGCCATCGGCATCCACGAAGGTTTGACCGCCAAGGACCCCAGTAATCGAGAGTACGCGATGGAGCTCGTGCAGTTCTACAACAACGACGCCGACGTGCTGCGCGAGCTGGGGCAAATCGACCTGGCCTGGCGGCGCAGTGCACAAGCACTGGAGGGTATCGAGAGTCTGTCGCGCCCAGCGCCCTCGGTTGGGATCGAACGGGCCGACAACCTCAATCTTCGGGGGCGAATCGCGCAGGGGCGTTCGATCCGAGAGGCGTTGGCTCTCTATCGACAGTCGTTCGAGATGTATCAGCGGGTCGAAGGGGATGGGCAGGCTAGACAGTTTCCCGAGTTTCACCAGCGTATGGGCGACCTCCTGGTGAACGTTGCCGCCGTCGCCATGGAGAATCGTGCCGAGGGCGGCCGTCTGCTGTCACAGCTGTTAGAGTTTTACCTCGGGCTCGTTGACCATGCTGCGACTTCAGGCACTGCCGCCGAGGCTCGAGGTGTGCTCGATAATATCGCCCGTGTCCTTCCCGAGTTGAGCGACGAGCAAGCGACCCACGTGCGGACCGTACTGCAGCCGTTGCAGGCCGGGCTCGAACAGAGGGCCGGCACCAGGTGACAACGTGAGAGGCTATTCGACATGAGCAAAGCTGTGGAGGGAACGATGAGAACACTGCTGGTATTGAGCGTGGTCGGGATCCTGCTGCCTGGCGTAGCCAGCGGTCAACAGAGTCCCGAAGGGACGACCCCCGGCGTGGTTGCGAGCCCTCGCGTGGAGATGCAGGAGCTCAAGGCGGCTGCGGCGTCGGGCAGTCCGTTGCTGCAGCAGACACCTGCGGCACCGCGCCCAGTTCCGACCAGGCGGCGGCGCGGCAGCATGGTTGGGTACGTCGAGGACGCGACGATCGAGTCGAGGGTGCGTCTGAGATTCGACACGGCGTTCCACGACACCGTTCCCGATCGGGCGGAGTTCTTCTATGCGAAGTGCGGGTGCTACAGCGGTCTTCCCGCGAACAATCCCGCCTTCGATCCAGACGCCCCAGGTCCGCGCCCGGGAGCCGCCAACGATGTGAACTTCCGGCAGCTGTTTCTGGAGGGTGAGTTCGCGGTCGATCCGCGTGTATCGATCTTCGGGCAGATTCCAATTCGATGGCTCCTGCCGCAGTCGTTCATTCCAGGCACCGGCGGAAGCTTCCCCAACCAGACCGGATTCGGAGACGTGCGTCTGGGCGTCAAGTTGGGAGCGGTCGACTCGGACGTTACGGCGCTCACGGCCAAAGTACAGCTCTACCTGCCGACCGGCGATGCGGCGAAGGGTCTCGGCACCGATCACGCCAGCGTCGAGCCGTCTGTGCTCCTCTTGCAGCAACTGTCCGACGTCGTCACGCTCGAATCGGAGGTCGGCGTCTGGCTGCCGATCGGAGGCGCCGCCCCGGTACCGACCCACGCCGACGGCAACTTTTCAGGGACCGTCCTCTTCTACGGCATTGGCCCGAGCTTCACGGTGTACGAAACCGACCGCGTGCAGTTCGCTCCCGTCATTGAGCTGGTGGGTTGGCGGGTTCGGGACGGCAATCAAACCGCAGCAGAAGGTTCCGACGCGAGCGGCACGAACATCGTCAACTTGAAAATTGGCGCGCGCGCCATATTCGGTCAGGGCTCCGTCTACGCGGGTTACGGGCATGCGCTCACCGACCGGAGCTGGTACGACGACATCTTCAGGCTCGAGTATCGCTATTCGTTTTGAGCAGTCTGTAGCTGCCCTGGCGTGCTGCGCAGCCCATCCGGCTGCTTCAGCCCAATGTATCCTTGGCGTGCGACCATCGCCTGCGATGGTCGCTCCATAAGGCCAGCAGCATCAACATGGCGAAAAATCGACCGCCGGCTTCCCCTCCTGTCGTGACGAGACGACGGTTCCTCGAGCAACTCGGCGTCGTCGGCGGCTCGTCGCTCATCATGACCGCGATGACGTCGCTGGATTTGATGGCCGGGCAGGCGGGCGTTCGTCCATCGCTCACCGGCCGGCCGGCGAGAGCCAAAGTGCTGGTCCTCGGTGCCGGCGTATCCGGTCTCGTCGTCGGCTACGAGCTCGGCAAGCTGGGATACGATTTCCGGATCCTCGAGGCGCGCGACCGTGTCGGCGGGATGGCCTGGACCGTGCGCCGCGGCTCAGAGCACACGGAGATCGAGCGGCGAGCGTCAGGTCTGCACCTTCGATGAAGGCCTGCACGTAAACGTCGGCCCGTGGCGCATCCCTTACTCGCACACCGGCGTGCTGAACTACTGCAGGGAGCTTGGCGTTCCGCTGCAGATCTTCGTCAACGAGGCTGACGCGTCCTACTTCTATTACGAGGGGAACGCCGCCGGCTCGCTGTCGAACAAACGCGTGCGATTGCGCGAGATCAAGGCCGACATGATCGGCCGCACCAACGAGCTGCTCGTCAAGGCGATCGATCAACGCCAGCTGGATCTGCCGCTGACCGCAGAGGACAAACAGCGGTTCGTCAGCTTTCTTGTGGCGCAGGGGTACCTCGATTCGTCTGAGCACGCCTACAAGGCGTTCACGAACCGCGGGTCCGGCGATCCCTACGACTTCAGCGCGCTTCTTCAGTCCGGCTTTGGAAACCGGATGCGCTCGATTCCGGCGCGAGACGGCATCACGGCGGCGCCGATGTTTCATCCCGTTGGCGGCATGGACCAGTTTCCCAAGGGATTCCAGCGCGCGATCGGCGCCAACCGCATCACCTTCAACGCCGAGGTGCAGTCCGTGCACCAGGACGCTGCGGGCGTGAAGGTCGTGTACCTGGATACGAAGAGCGGGAAGAAAACCGAAGTCAGCGCCGACTACGTCGTCGTCTGCATGCCGCTGTCGGTGCTGGCCGGCGTCGACATCAATCTCTCAACCGGAGATGATGGAGGCCGTCCGCGCCACTACCGTACAGCAACAGCGCGAAGATGGGGCTGGCGATGAAGCGCCGCTTCTGGGAGGAGGACGACCAGATTTTCGGCGGCCACCTCTATTCGAATCTGCCGTTGGGCGAATTCTCCTATCCGTCGCACGATTACTTCTCCAGGAAGGGCGTGCTCCTCGGTCTGTACGCGAACCAGCCCGTGGGCGACCTACATCGATCAGCCGGTCAAGGCGCGCGTCGAACATGTGCTGATGCACGCGAGCAAGGTGCATCCGCAGATCCGCCAGGAGTTCGAGAGCGCGTACGCCGTCTGGTGGCGGAAGGTGAAATACAGTCAGGGCGGCTACGCCGCTGGCGCACCGGCCACGCGGCGCGCGCAGCTCGCGAAGGTCGACAACCGGATCCTCATTGGCTCCGCTGCCGCGGCGCCCTACTCGGAGCCCGACTGGCAGGAAGGCGCCGTCGCGGCGGGCTGGCAGGCGCTGAAGTCGCTGCACGAGCGCGCGATGCGCGCGTGACGGATCCTCCTGGCCCTGCCTTCTCTGTTCCACTCTCTCCCTCAATCAGCCGGTAGTAGGAAATTTGTCGTGGACCTGCCAGGAAATCATCTCGGACGGATACGGGGACGCGCTGCGGGCCTGCTGTAGGAAGTGCGGCGCTGATGATGAGCCCGGTTTCGGCGCGCTGGCTATTGGTGGTGATCCGCGGACCTGGTGGCGAGTCATTGCGGTGGGAATACTTCTGCGCCATCCGGACGTGATGCGGGACGCGGAGTACTTACCGACGCCGCAGTTTCACGAGTGCATCGCTAGGCTGGTATCGGCTTTGCGGTACGCGGTGTTACTCGATGAGGCCGGCAAAGGTGGGCGTGTCCATTGACTCCGGCTGTCGCCCTGCGTCCTTGTCTTAACGATTCCCCACCGGACTCGCTCGACGATTCGCGCGCACTTCTTCTTCGATGGCGGTGATGAGACGTCTGACGTCGTAATCGAAATCCTTCGCGCGCAGGTCCGCGGCCTGGCGAAACGCCAGGCCCGCCAGCGGCACTGACAACGCGTCTTCGGGCGGAATCGATGCCCCATCGGTGAGGACCGGAATAACCGGAATGCCCCGTTCCAACAACACTGACAACTCCATCGCGACGTAGTCATCCGGGTCCTCGAGCCGACGGTCACCCGCTGCGGAGCCGGTGTCCATCCACCCCGGACTGATAATCACCAGCCCGACGCGACATGTTTGAAGCGCGTCCATCAGCCCAATCCGGAAATCATTCCCCTTCTTGAGACTCTCGGTGTCTTTGAACACGGCCGCCTTGCCGAAACGGCTCCTCAGGTCTTTATAGAGACGCCCAACTGTTATCTCGTCTGTGCGCCTATACGAGATGAAAATGCAGCGCTCGGGGACGGTGACCTTGCGTTTGAGATGGCGTGAAGCCGGATTGTAGAAATACACCAGCAGAAAAGCGCTGCCGCCACTGAGAGCGATGCCTGCCACTTCGTACCCTGGAGGAACGCCGGTAATCCATGGCGTTCCCGCCGCAATGCAGGCGCACGCCATGGCCAGCGTCGTACGGAACACGATGTACTGCAACTCCTGCGGATTCGGAACGAATATGACCGCGACGAATACCATCACGAGGAGGAGAACGCCGGCAATCAACAGGAGCGCCCGACCAGTCGCCAGGCTGGGCGACAGTGGGGCTCCAACTGGAAACGACGGCGGCAACGATGTCGATGGACTTGGCGGAGACGGACCGGGGTCAACGCCGGGCTGGACGCCGGGCGGCGTTCCAGTCGGCGCGGGCGTCACACGGGGAGGAACCAATGGTGGCCGCGCAGGAGTCGGGGTCGTCGTCGGTGGCGTTATTGGCGGCTGCTGAGACACTGCGGGTATCGGTGGTTCCACGGGCAAGGTCATCGACGCTGTGGCGACTCCGCCCCGTCCATCAGTGGCGGTGACGGTAATTGCGACCGCTCCCACCTGAACCGGAGAGATCCACTCCGTGAATTGGGACGAAGGATCTGAGAACGCGCCTTGGTCGGCAGACCAGCGGAACGTCACGCTGTCGCCGTCGGGATCGAACATCTGTGCTGCCAGGCGGGTCGTTTGGCCAGCGGCGACTCGACACGGATCACAGAGAATAGGGCCGGCGAACGCAGGCGCTCGGTTCGGCGGAGGTGGAGGTGGTGGAGGTGGCGCGGGAACTGGCGGTGCAATCACCGGCGGGGGAACTGGTGACGGGGACACGGGAGCTCGCTTCGCGCAACCCGATGCCATGAGCGCCACGGCTGCCAGTATCGCGATGCAGGACCACGATGACGGGCACCGGGGCACGCCTATGGGCAATCCCGCAGCTCGCTGTCGGCCGGCCATGATTTTCCGACGCGATGATATCCCTTGTCAGAAATCGCAACATCAGTACTCGCCGTCTCCTGCCGACTGGCGCCCTTCTCGGACCCTCTGCGCTTCCCCCTCTGCGCAGAAGGAGGTAGTCTGGTGCCACGACGATGGCGGAACGAACGTGGGAGGTGTTACCACCGGAAGGTCCGCCTGGGCCGGATGCGCCGAGCTTCCCGTTTGGACGTCGCGCGCGGCTTGCCACGTCGTTTGCGATTGCCGTGGTGTCCGACGTCCTCTCTGTGTGGTTCGAATTCGTGCCGCCTGCACAGTGGGCGCTCGATATCGCCACCGCAGTGCTGTTGTTCCTGATTCTCGGGCGGCAGTGGTTGATTCTGCCGGCCCTCGTCGCCGAGGCCATTCCGGGAGTCGCGGTGATGCCGGCGTGGGTCTTCGTGGTGGGGTCGATCGCCGTCTGGGGAACGGTGAATCCGCTCGGCCGCCGCTGACGAATCGTGGCCTCGCTGGTAAGTGCCTGCACTCGATGCATCCCCGCCTGAAAGGTAGAACTCGTCATCCAAGGTGGTCGCGCAGTTGATGGGTCACGCCAACGTCGATACGACGTTGAACGTGTATACCCAGGTGCTCGATGGGTCGATGCGTGATGCCGTCGAGAAGGTCGGCGGCGAATTGTTCACGATTGTTCACAAACCCGAGAACAAGAACTCGGGATCTGCGGCGCAAGTCGTTGAAAGTATTGGTGCGCCCTGCAAGACTCGTCCACGCTCGCGCTGAGCGAAGCGAACCGCGGCGTGAGCTGGGGATTGCGGGGCGTAGCCATCCCAACGAAGTTGGGATGGTGCGCCCTGCAAGACTCGAACTTGCGACCTCCTGGTTCGTAGTCGAGAGGAGTGAGCGGAATCGCCCAGTATTCGTTGGGTAATTCATGTTCTGCCACGCGAGCCTGCCACGCGCTTCCGTTCAAGAGTGCCACGGTACATCGCATCACTTTTCGTGCGCAATGTGTCAAGTTCTTATCAAGACTGCATAACGGAACATCACCAAACAGGGCGTCTTGCTGTCGGCGCGCCTCGCGGTCATCACGGCCACGACGGCGCAGGAAGCGTTTGCCATTGGTCCGCCGGGGGCATGAGCGCGCCGGTGATCGCGCCTCCGCCTGCGCCGAAGATTGCGCCTGCAAACGCGCCAGCGGCGGGCTGCATGAAGCACCCGAACCACGAACCGGGCTTGGGCGTGCAGCTACTGCCCGCCATGTAGCCGACGGCTCCGCCCAGTCCAAGACCGATCAAAGCGCCGAACGCAGCATATCGACCGCGAGATCGGTGACCGATACGCCTTTCGACCTTTGCGACCCCCGCACGAGGTACGATGACGAGGGCCTCGGAGCTGCGAAGCACGAACCCGTTCGCATCGCGTGAGGTGATCGTTCCCGCGAGACGTCGGCCCGGGCGTGCGACAAACGCCACTGCGCCCTCGGTGCTTCGAACGCCAACGCTTTTGGAACCGCGGTCGAACGCGGCGGAAGGTGAGAAGCCGGCGACCGTCACGATTTCGGCTTCTGTCAACGTGGAACTCATAGAAACGCGGATTCGCAAGCCCTCTTCCGGCGCCGGTTCCTGCGCGAAAGCGGGCGCGCATGCCCAACACACAATCACGCACACGGACATTCGCAGGCGTCTACCCATGATGTGCCCTCCGTCAGCACTGGAGCATTCGGGTTAGCAACCTCCGTCCGTTCACGGAGGTGCGCCAGACCATCTTCCGCGTGCGACATACATGCATCAGTGTTCGTGCCAACGAGAGTCGTCTTCGGGAGCGGCCAACGAAGTGTGCGGATGCGGCAGGCGAGTGGGGGTTGTTGAGAATTACCCGGCCGAGCGAGATTTTCCACAAACGGTGATGGCATCCGACGCGCAGGAGCGGGCCCGCTGTGGCAGCCTGAGAGGACGGGCCGCCAGCAACGAAGCCCGTGAAGAATTTCGTGAGATGGCGGTGGCAGGCTGCACAACTGGACGATGAGCTCGCGCGTGGCGCTCGTCGAT
Organism: uncultured Acidobacteriota bacterium; assembly: GCA_963741135.1. Classification (GTDB taxonomy): domain Bacteria; phylum Acidobacteriota; class Vicinamibacteria; order Vicinamibacterales; family UBA2999; genus Gp6-AA40. The sequence goes on along the minus strand of CAVUHC010000008.1, from coordinate 1,398,205 downwards.
CTCTACACGCCTTCCCTGGGGCGTCAGGGGCTCGTGACCCTTGAGCGGCGGCTTGGCTTTCCGGGACCAGGGCCTTTCGATTTCGATCCGCACCCAACGAACTCGGGACACGCCTCTATTGCGCGGGAATTCGAGCGCGTTTGGAGGAGCCTGGAAGAGTGACTGCGTGATATGTCCTTCCCGAGTCTGGACCGACCGCCGCATTGTGGCACCGCGCGGTGATCGAGCATGAAGAACGTCCTCGGCTCCGGCCGTTGAAAGTGGCCCCGGCGGCCCTCGCGTTGCGCGTGCCGGTGGTCGTGGGCCCCACCGCGGCGGTGCTGCATGACACGCATCCCTATTCGATGCCGCCCGATGCGATCGGCATTCCCGGCATGCTCTTTCTGTATCGCGACCGGGTGCGCATCGTCGCCGGTCGCTTCGAAGCCACCCATCAGCGCTTGTTTGAGCCGCATGCCAAGTCGACCCTGCCCGAGCATCGGGCCGCGCCGGTGGCCGCGGTGTCCGGCAAACGCGTCAAGCGCTATCTGCAGCGTGAGCATCTCCTCGAATTAGGCCCGCCGGCGCTCCAGTACCTGACCGAGCTCACGACTCGGGTCGAGAGGTGGCGCGATTCTCTGTTATTTAGTCCGGCATCGCTTCCACCGACAGGCCGATGACCGCCCCCAACCGTACGCGCGTGTCATGGCGCGCCTTGCGCCTACTCGAGGACACGCTCCGCGCGCTCCTGAACACCCCACCACCACCGAGGAATCTCGAGACCGGAGGCAAAGAAGAAGCCTGGGTTCTATTTGGTCGGCACGCGCGCCTTCAACTCCTCGAACCAGTTGAGGACAATGCGAATCTCGGGCGCGGTCTGGGTCTGTTCAACCGTAGGGCCAACGATCTTGCCGTCGGGAGTGACGTCGTAATCCCTCTCGTTGGTTGGAGGGCTGTTGCTGATGCCCCCCGTAAATTTTCTTGGCACTGGTACGGCATTGCCGAACGCAAAGCTCGGCTGGGTTGTCACGCTGACGACAGCCAGTGCACCTTGCGCCGGGATGTAGAAAAGCTCCTTTCCGTCAGACGACCAGACCGGATGATGGTCAACCTGGCTGGAATCGTTTTTCGGAATTTGATATTTGGCGCCGGTCGCCGGGAACGGCTGGACGTAGATGGCGTCGCGTCCCGTTTCGTTGGAGTGATACGCGACCCATCGGCCATCGGGTGAAAACGCGGCAGTGATTGGAGTCCCCGACTGTACTCCGCCAAAGGGTGTGGCCTTCTTGTCCTCTAGTGAAAACGCCCAGAGCGAGACATTAGGGCCCTTCGTCAGCTCGAACAAGAAACGCTTGCTGTCATGCGACCACGATTCCGGCACGTGGGACGTTCCCTGGTCCGGCTTCGTGAGCCGCTCTGCGGCACCGATGCCATCGGCGCGCTGCCAGAAGATCCCGAGGTCCCCTTCGCGATCCGATTGAAACGCGATGCGCTGCCCGTCGGCGGACCAAATCGGAAAACGATTCTTCCCGCCAAACGTGAGTCGGCGCATCGAGGTCGTGCCGGCGAGATCGTAGATCCAGACAATCGCCTCTTCCCCGTCATCGGTTCCAAAGGCCACGCGCTTCCCGTCCGGAGAGATGCGAGGGTGCTCGTATGAGCTTGCGGGAAGTTTCAGGACCTCTAAGTCGCCTTTCCGATCGGCCAGCCCCAGCGCTCGACCACTGCTCGCTACTCCAGCGGTGCCCGGAACGGATATCAGCGAACCTGTATCAGAGAAACTGAACTGGGCTGAGCCCGAGTTGGGGCAACAGACTGTCCGTTGCACGCCTTCGACGATTGGAACAGGACCCCCGGCCACCTCCAGCCGCTTTACATCAAACGGAAGCGCGAACAGGGTGCCTCCGAGCGCATACACAATGTGACCTGTGGCCACGTAGCGCGCATCGCCCCCGCCGTTCACGAGCGTCTTGCGTTCTCCGGTTTTCAATGATTGCACGACGATTTGCGCCTTGTCCCACCGACCGGCTCCGGGGCCTGTCGCGAGCGTGAAGAGCATGGCTTGTCCGCCAGGCAGCATGTGGGGGCCGTGCGCGTCCTCGCCGCCCCTGACGCTGACGAGGCGCTCCGGTTGGCCGCCGTTTGGCGACACGCGCATGATGCCCTTGCTGCCTTGACCGAACACAATCCCATCGACGCCCCAGCTCACGCCGAAAGGTGCATCAGCTGGACAGATCGTCACCGCAGTTCCGCCGCGTACCGAAATGCGTTTGAGCGTATTGTCTGCTCCAGACCAGAAGACGATGGATTGGCTGTCCGGCGAAAAGACGGGGTTTCTCAAACCCTGTGGAGAGTCCGAGCCAGAAATGGCTTTGGGCTCGAGGTCTCCACTTGACCGCAGGTACAAGCGGTTATTCGCCACGTAGACCACCTGCGTGCCATCAGGCGAGATCGCGACGACGATTTGGCGCAGCGTGGCGGCTCCGAATATCTGGCCCTGCGGAAGTGTGAACGAGAATCGCGTGACGGTTGGCGGCGGTAGCGGCGGCCTGAAACCCCACCAGGCGGCGCTCGTGAGTGCAGCAACGAGAAGCGCCGTTGCCGCAACCGGCATCGCCCGCCACCACAACGGCCGCGGCGATGCCACAGGCGGCACGACAACCGCCGCGGGCATGCCGGGCGGCGCCGCCAGACTCGCGGGCTCGGCCAGGACGTACTGTGCGGTCGAGATATCGGCGATGCGCAGCCGGCGATCCTTGGCCAGACACCGCTGAATGAGCGTGCGAATCGCCGGCGGTAGGTCGGACGGCAGCGAGCTCCAATCTGGTTCGCCGCGCAATACCGCCGCCAGGGTGTCGGAGACGTCCTCGCCTTCGAACGCGCGCTTGCCGGTGAGCATCTCGTAGACCACGCAGCCGAACGCCCAGATGTCGGCCCGCTTGTCGACCGCCTTACCTTTGGCCTGCTCTGGCGCCATGTACGCGGCGGTGCCCATGATGACGCCCATACGCGTCGCCGCCGGCGTCGTGATGGTCGGCGACTGCGACAGGTCGGCGGTGGGCGCAGGGTCGAGTGCCTTCGCGAGGCCGAAGTCGAGCACCTTCACAGTGCCGTCACTCCGCACCTTGATGTTGGCGGGCTTCAGATCGCGATGGATGATGCCCTGCCCGTGTGCAGCTTCAAGGGCTTCCGCGATCTGTCGCGCAATCGGTAGTGCTTCGTCCAGCGGGATGACGCCGCGCGCGATTCGCTGCGAGAGATCCTCGCCCTCGACCAGTTCCATGACGAGGGCCTGCACGCCACTGGATCGTTCGAGGCCGTAGATCTGCGCAATGTGCGGATGGTTGAGTGCGGCGAGCGTCTTCGCCTCGCGCTCGAAACGAGCCAGCCGCTCCGGGTCACTCGCTAACGCCTCCGGCAGTACCTTGATCGCCACGTGGCGCCCGAGAGTTGTGTCTGTGGCGCGATAGACTTCGCCCATGCCGCCAGCACCGAGGGCGGAGAGGATTTCGTATGGACCGAGACGCGTCCCGGCGGTCAGAGGCATGTTGCCTGGAATGTGTGGAGCCTGGCTCTGATGTCACGATCCGGGCCGCCGAGAGAGAACATCAGCAACGCCATCCGCTGCCGGGAAGCGTAGGCGTGATGGGAACAACGACGATGTTCAATATTGCACAGCGGCGGAATCTGCCGGTGATACCACGCCACCGACGCCGGGGTCGGTCCCACCCTTGCATCCCGCGCCGAGGCACCCCCGGGTTATGGCACCGGGCCGCCTGGCCGCCCGGCGCTGCGCATTCCTGCCCTCAGCGGTTGCTTCGCAGCTCCTTGGTTCCGGTAATCTCAAATTCCTGGCTGGCTGGCGATGGAGCGTCTTCGCAAGAAAGATGCGGAGGAAGGCGTCACTGGCAGGCGCTGAAGTCGCTGCACGAGCGCGCCATGCGCGCGTGATTTACTGGTTTTCGGGAACCTAACCCCGGGCTCGGCAACGCTTGCTCTCCGGGCCTGGCTGCGGCATCCTTCCTGTTAGAAGCGTCTTTCAGTTCGACGGGCCACAGAGTCACAGAGACACAGAGCCAAAAACAATTGAAAATTCTCTGTGACTCTGTGTCTCTGTGGCTACGTGGAAATGAAATCCGCGTTAGTAAATAGGGGCAAGCATCAAGACGAAGTTGTGACGTGCTGCCTGTTGGAGCCCGGCGGCCGATCGGACCGCATTTGAGGAGACCGCACATGAACAGATTTTTCATCCTGCTTGCCGCCGCGGCGCTCGCCGTCCCGACGTTGGCGAACGCGGATCTGCCGGCTGACGTGGCACGAGCCGTCGCGGCGATGGGCCATGTCAACGATGCTCAGAAGACGCGTCTGATCTTCGATCCGCTCCAGCCCACGGATCCTGTCGCGGGACTCAAGGCGGAGCGCGACATCGCCTACGGTTCGGATCCGATGCAGAAGCTCGACGTGATCTCGAACGGTCAGGGCACCGGCAAGCCCGTTCTCGTCTTCGTGCACGGCGGCGGCTTCACTGGCGGCGACAAGCACCAGCCGGGGCAGTTCACCAACGACAATCTGATGAAGTGGGCGGTCGACCGCGGGATGGTCGGTGTGAATATCAACTATCGTCTGCTGCCGGACCATGTGCTTCCCGACCAAATCAGCGACGCGCGCGATGCGCTCGCGTGGGTTGCGAAGAACGCGGCTCGCTACGGTGGCGACCCGGGCAAGATGCTCCTCTGGGGGCACTCCGCCGGCGCCACGCTTGTCGGCCTCTACGTTTCACATCCCGACTATCACTACAAGCAGGGCGGCGGGATCATCGGTGCGGTGATGACGTCAGGCGGTTACGAATCGCGTTCCGGCGGCATTTACGGGACCGACCCTGAAAAGGTAAAGGCGTGGTCCTCGGTGGACGGACTGAAGAAGACTGGCATCCCGCTTTTCATCACGCGCGCCGAGTGGGACCCCGAAACGCCGCAAATCGCGCAAGGCGAAATGATCCACCGCGTGCTCGCGGAGGCGGGCAAGGATCACGTGTTCCACGTGATGAAGACTCACAATCACATGTCGCAGATCTACTCGGTCGGCACATCCGAGCATCAACTCACCGACATGCTCGGTCCCTGGCTCGAGCAGCGCGCGACCGGCGTGAGATCAGCATCAAACTAATTCAGGCCACGAAGGATACAAAGTCGGTTTTCGCTGGCATGGACCAGTTTCCCAAGTGGGCTTATTGAGAACTGCACTGAGAAAGCGCGTCATTCATTCGGCTTGCGCTGAGACTCGTCAGAGATAGGCATGCCGAACATCGGACGCGGCCTCGGTCGATGCTTTCTGGATTCGTAGAGGCTTTCAAACACCTGTGCTCTTTCCAGCGCAAGTGTGTCCTCCCTATCCCATATCATCTGCCAATCGGCCATCGCCCCTGCAACAGACCTGGCGTGTAGTACGTCGCTCGACGCTTGCGGGAGCGTCATTCCATCCTCTTCACCTGGATCCGAATCATCAAACACCTCCAAGCCAGTTGACGCGGCTTCCGTGAAGAACCGATCCAGAATATCCATCATCGCCTCGAAGACCGGAAAGTGGCGGAGCGCGTCCATTTCCAACTGGTGTGATGGTGGTTTATTCCTGTGACCCAAACGATGGACGTGCACCGTGGCTGCCCTCGCCCGCCGTAATGCTGTGCGGAATGTTGCCGCCCTGAACGTCGCGCCATGGAGTTTCGGGAGATGCTCTGCCACCGTACACAAGAGAATCAACAGAAATACCGTAAACGGAACACACTCAAGAAACTCAATTCCTAACGATTCTCCGTACGCGATGCTGAGTTCATCGCACGCGAAATCGTCGCACTGAAGCTCGTCTTTCTCTTCCTCAATCGAGAACGCCTCTTTCTGTTGTCTGGCCCGTCGGCAGGCGACAAAGTGTCCCACCTCGTGAAAGATCAGAAATACCGCCAGTTGCCTGGCCAGGTCCTTCTCACTAAGCTGCCCAAACATATTGGCTCTGGAATAGAACACAGGCGATGGCGACGGCTCGTCCCTCGTCGCCACCCGGGATTCACTGATCAACTGATCGAGCCTGCGTTCTCCGAATTGATACGCGAATCGCCTCGCTCGGTGCATGCCATTCGCAAAGAACGTTTGACCGAGAATCGCAACGAGGTCAAACATCACACGAGCCGGCCAGACTTGCGAGCGCCAGTAATGCTGCGCCATCGCGGCGACGTCTATCGTCGGCTGCAGATTGACAGCGATTAGACCGCGTCCGTCATCCCAACGTGTCCAAGTCGAACGACGTACCAGGCTGGCCGATAGCGTCACGCTCACCGAATCCTTACGAAGGCGGAATGCCCGATCAGGGTCAAACTCGTATCTCAGGTAATTTGCTAGATCCTCAAGGGGATTGGCGGACCTATCGGGGTGATAGCTCGTGGAGAGAGCGTTCCGCGGCTGGACGACGAATTTCACAAACCGATCAGTGAGCGTAACAGTCGTTTCAACGTGCTTAGACTCTTGATCGTGACTCGCACGCCATCCTTGTCGGTTGTTTCAATGATGATTCCGCGCGATACGAGGAAGCCGAAGAACGCCCCCTGAATAAACGGATCGTTTGCCGCCGTGAGAATGATTGAAATGAGTGCCCCGCCGCCTGCGCCCCTGACCTCGCCCGTCTTGACTTCGACGCCGAGTTCTGAGGCCGCTTGGAGCGCAGCGGTTCCATCAGTTGCAGGAATCAAAATTTCCGTCTTCGTGCGTTTGCTCATGGTGACCTCTCTCCCCCAAGTCGGCGTTCCTTCAATCACGGTTGCACACGCAGGGCCTTACAGTTTCAACGGCGGTCCGACGTTTACGATTCCATACTCTCGACGCACCGTCTCCTTGTCTTGCGGCGTCCCGTTCCCGAAGTATTCGCCCCGTTTCTCCAAATCGCGGAAAAACTGCTCCATGCGTCCTGCGGGTGTGAAACCCACGAGCAGGCGACCTGGGCCGGTCCCGTCGTAGACGAACGTGTGCGGGATACGCCGCGGTCCCAGCACCGAATCACCAACGGCCAGGCGGAAGCGCTGGTCGCCGATCTCGACTACGTACTCGCCGGCGAGACAGTAGAACCACTCATCCTGGTCTTCGTGATAGTGCTTCGGTGGGCCGAATCCTCGACGGTCGATCGGCTGTTCGCTTATGAACAGCGACCCACCGGTCTCCGAGCCCGCCACCTTCACATACAGGAGATCACCACCCGGGAGCTTTCTCACATCGTTGAAACGGTCGGCCCCAGCGGCCACTTTTGCCACAGCGACGCGCGGCGGAGGCGCCTGCGATTGTGGACGCAGCCCCAATGGCAGCGCGAACACGGACTCAATGAATGAGCGGCGGGGGAAACGCATGTTGGACAAAAAGACCTCCTGGCAGTCGGTTGCCGTTCCCTATCATTGATCTGCTGCCGCGGCGCCCTGTTCGGAGGCCGACTGGCAACCAGGCGATGCGCATTCCTGCCCAGAATGGCTCAGCTGTTGCTACGCAGTTCCTTGGTCCTCCGTAGGGCCCGAATCCTTAACAAATCGTATGTCCGTCGCGGAGTTGGCGGCGCGGACGACGCCCTTTGTCTGCGTGGACGCCGACCCTGGTGAACAGAGGCCGTGAACCGAGCCCGCGCGGCGTTGTTCGGCAAGGTCGTTGCGACCGAAGGAATGCCGGTGTCGTATGTGCCTGTGTCTTTACCGCTGTTCCGGCGAGTGCGTCACCGATTACCTTCGGAAATAACGCCTACGAATTCATCCCCGGCGAGTTCTCATTGACCAGGCGAATACGGCAGCGCAAGCCCTGATCTTCCAGGGGTGAGCGGACACCTTGTCACGACTCGTGCAGGAACGCTTCGTTGAGCCTGATCGTGCCCGTCGAACACTCCGTTTGGATTGGGCAACTGACCAGCGCCGAGGGCGTTTGGCGGTGGGTTACCGGCGAACAGTTCTGGAAGGCGGCGGTGGTACGCCTGTGTTTATGCGAACTGGGCGCTCGGCCAGCCCGATGACTTCGGAACAGGCCAGGACGTCGCAACGATCTTTGGCGGAAGCGTGGTCGCCCCCGGAGTCGCTGGACGCTGGGATGACGGCGGCGCCGGTCCAGGCGTGGGAGGCGGGGTTCAACCCTGCTCCTGTTCGGCACCGGCGGCCGCGGCCTCATCGCGGCGCTGCGAAGGCGCAAGAAGCCGCAGGCCTAAATCCCGCTGCACTCGATACGCTGGCCTGTCGTCACATTCGACGGGCCAGCGCTCCAACCTCAGATTTCCCCAAAAACATTAGGATCTGCTTCTCGGGTACCCGCTTTGACCAATGTGCTGCAAAGTGCCTACGTTTTCATAAGCTATCGGAGCTTCGAGCGCGATATTGCGGCGAGGCTCGCCTGTGACTTGCGCAATGCCGGTGTCGGAGTCTGGATGGATGCGCTCGACGCGGGGATTCAAGTCGGTGACGTCTGGCCGCGTCGCCTGGAGGAAGCCATCGACCAGTGTGCCGGCCTCGTGTGCGTGCTCTCGCCCGACTACGTCGCCTCTGAGTACCGTCTGCGCGAGCTGCACCGGGCTGACACACGGGGGGTGCCGCTCGTTCCGCTCCTGCTGCGCCCGCTGCGCGATACCAAGGTGCCGATCGAGCTCGAGCGCACGCAGTACATCGACTTCGAGCGCTGGCAGGACCCGAAATTCTACGACAGGCAATATCAGCAGCTCGAAGCTGAGCTGCAGCGCAAGCTCTCGCCGATCTTCGGCTCCAAGCCGGATCGCGAGACCCAATACCTCAACGATTTGACGGCGGATCTCAGCAGGGCGATGGGCGTGCTCGAATACACCGAGCTCGCGACGCAGGTCGTGAACCCCGGACTGCGACCGCAGCCCTGGCCGCAGGACGAGTGGGGTTACAGCCTGCTCGCCGCGGGCGCGACAGCGCCCGCGAACGAGAAGCGTGAGTACTCGTCGATCGGCGAGATCCTGCAGGCCCATCCGCGGCTCGTGCTAGTCGGTGCGCCGGGTGCGGGCAAGTCGACGACACTCCGTCGGATCGCCAGAGATGCCGCATTCGCGCGGCGCGAGCGGCCGCGATCGAGCCCGTTACCGCTCATGTTGAATCTCGCCCAGTGGCGGCCGGCGCTCGGGCTGCACGACTTTGTCAGCGCGCACTGGCCATTCCAGAGCGATCCGATCGGCGCGATCAGCGCAGGCGACGTCAGTCTCTTTCTCGATGGCCTGAACGAGATGGGTGAGGCTGGCGAGCGCAATGCCTCACAGCTGCGCGACTGGCTTGATTCGCCCGACGGCCCGAAAACGCTCGTCGTAACCTGCAGGGCAAATGACTATGCGGGGCCGCTCAGCCTCGGCGATCTGCCGACGGTCCTCGTCAAGGAACTGCAGCCCGAGCAGATCGTCCTCTTCGCACGCCGTTACCTGCAGGACACCGCGCCGGCATTTCTGCAGCAGCTGGGGATCGACCCTGATGGCGCCGGCAACTTTGACAGAGGCCTGCTGGCGCTCGCCCGCAATCCGTACTTCCTGCGCAGTCTCATCGAGCTGTTCATTTTGTCCGGCTCCAAGCAGCTGCCGCGCAACAGCGGTGCGTTGCTGCATCGGCTGACGCAAGCGTTATGGCAGCGCGAGCAGCAGCGCAGGACGAAAGATCTGGTACCGCTCGCGACGTTCACGGCGCGCTGCGCGCGCCTCGCACGCGCCATCATGGATGAAGGCAAGCCGCTGCAAGTGCAGACGGACTACGCCGTCCGCCATTCGACCCGTTGGTTCGAATTTGCGTGGCGACGACGGGCGGCCAACCATCTGTTTCATTCGGCAGTGAGCGCGGGGCTGATGAGTGTGGATGCGGCAGGAGTGCGCTTCAGTCATCAACTCGTACAGGAATATTTCGCCGCCCTGTCGTTCATCGATCCATCCGGGCAACCGGACACGAAACAGCTGGAAAACTGGCGCCCCACTCGCCGGAGCAGTCAGATGCCCACGTTTGTGGCGCTCTGTGGACTCGTCCAGCAAGCTGACGATCTCGTTCGCCTGTTCTTCAGCTGGGACGTGCTCTACGCCGGCCAGTGCCTCGCGAGCGGCGTTACCGTTTCGCCCAAGCTCCGGGATGAGATCGTCGCCGGGCTGATCGCTGTGATCCGTGCGCGGCCTGCCTCGGCCCTGGGCCCTGACTATCGGGGAACCGCCGCGGCAGAAGCGCTCGGTCTGATCGGCGAAATTGGCGCCGAGGGCACCACCGCGCTTGGTGCGCTGCTGATGCGGGATGACTCCTGGTCGCGTGATAGTCCAGCCATAGCCCTCAGTCGGCTCAGAACGGAAGCGGCGGCGCTCGAGCTCCATCACGCCGTCGGCAAGTTGCGAGCCGACAATGCTTTCCTCGCATCTGCCGAGGACGACTACCTGATCGACCGACTCGGGGAGATGGGAGCGATCGCTATCCCGGAGTTGATCAGCACGCTCGACCAGCCGCCGCCTGTATCCATTCTTCCGCAGCAGCCGCGTGACAGCGCGGTGCGCGCGCTGCGTCGCGTGGGTGAGCCGGCTGTACCGGCGTTGCTCGTCACGCTGCAGATAGGGAGCAATGCGGCAAAGGCGGGAAGCGCCGAAGTCCTTGGGCAGTTGGGCGTCGTCGCGGCGGTGCCGTATCTGGTGGACGGCCTGGTCACTCCCGTCTCTGGGTGGTCTGCACTTCACAACAAGTGTCTGGGTGCATTCAAGGCACTGGGAGATTCCGCGATACCCAATCTGGCGGTCGAACTCGAATCGCCTGTGCCTGAGCGACGGCTGGCTGGCGTAAAAGCGATGGGGGCGATCGGCACGACCGCAAGCATTCCGTACCTGTTGCATGCGCTCGAGGATGTGGACACGGTTCGCAAACAGGCCCGCCATGAACTTTCGCTCTTGGGCGCTCCAGCCGTGCCTCCCCTGCTCGAGTTCCTGACCAGCGCATCGCCGGTCGGCGTAGCCGCAGCGGCGCGGACATTGGGATGGATCAAGGACACCCGTGCGCTGCCTGCGCTCCGCGCTCTGCTCAGTGCGCGTGATGACATAGTCCGATGGAACGCGGCTTTCGCGCTCGGGAATATCGCGGACAGCAGTGTGGCCAGCGATCTCTTCCCGCTGCTACAGGATAAGAACCCGGGAGTTGCCGAAGCGGCCGCATGGAGTCTGGGCGAGTTGAAGCACGAATCCGCTGTCGACCCATTGATTCGCTGTTTGACCGAACGTGGGGAAGAAAGGCTACGAAAGCAGACGGCTCTCTCGCTGGAGAAAATCGGCGGGCAGCCGGCGTTCGAGGCTGCGATGCGCTATTGGCGTGAGGCGCTGTCTCAGACGTATCACACGTATGACGCGGGTGAGGCCCTGGGTCGCATGAGGGACGCGAGCGCAGTGCCATTGTTGATTCAGGCGACGCAGCAGGGTCCGGAATTCGCACGCAGCTCCTACATCAAGGCTCTCGGTCTGATTGGCGACCGCTCCGCGGTGCCCGCAATCATCGAGCGTCTGCATGACCGCAATGTGATTTCTCCATATCCGCTGGACATTTGCGCGAGTGCGATCGAAGCGCTGGGGCAGATGAAAGACACGCAGGCAATCGGACCGCTCACCGAATGGCTGAATGTGACGGAGCGTTACCAGAACGGGCGGATCTGTGACCTGTCGGCGAAGGCATTGCAGAGCATCGGGACTTCAGAATCGATTGCGCTCGCGGGCGAACATTGGCGCACGGCCCTCGCAGACGCCAATGTAGGAGTCCGCCTGCTGGCCGCGGAAACACTTGCGGAACTGAAGTATGAGCCGGCGACAGAGGAACTGACCGCCGCGCTGTCACGGCAGGAGGAGACCGGTTACTACGACAAAAGAAACGTGGCGGATTCTGCAGCGGCCGCTCTGGAACTGATCGGCAGTCCCGCCGCCCTCGCCGCCGTGCGAGATTACTGGCAACGCGAGTTGAGCAGTACCCGCACGCGCGGCCGTGTCCTGGCCATCCAGGGACTTGGCAGGCTCGGCCGCGAATCGGACGCGCAGCTCATCGCGCTGCTAAGCGATACGGACTGGTACAACGACCGTTACGTGGCGGACTACGCCGCCGACGTGCTCAAGGCGTCCTCGTCACCAGAGGCTCGCCTCGCGCTCGCAAAATATTTCACGGCGGCGGCGAATCCTTCATCCTGGATCTGACTTACTCGCGTTGTGACTCTCGCCGTTTGTACGTGGGCCGATGCATACTTACCCGCTCCAGAAATTCGGGCTGCGTTACTCAGAACCGCAGGGAACGCCCAACCAGCGTGAACCTCCGGAGGCACGCCATGAAAGTGCTCGTATCCGGCTCCATCCGCGGGATCGACCCCGCGCGGCGTCAACAAGTCCTGGACGCCGCCAAGGAACTCGGCGAACGGTTGGCACTGGCAGGACATACGCTCATCGTCGGCTCGGAAGATCCGAACGACGTGGACCCTCACGCCGTGGCCGGGTTTCTGTCCACGCAGAACAAAACAGTGGTCGAAGTCCACCTGGTCAAGAGCGCGAAGCCCTGCTTCGTCGGCAACGAGGCGGTGAAGTGCATCTGGCACCGCTACGACGACTGGGACGTGACGGTGCTCGAGGTCGTGCGCGGACATGCGGACAGCGTGATCGTAATTGGGGGTTCCAAGGGTGTCGTCCAGGCCGGTATCGCCGGCTGGATGCTGGGTCGCGCAATCGTGCCGATCGCCGGTTTCGGCGGTGGAGCCGAGGTGGTGTGGGGGTACGGCAGCTCCGACCGCCGCCGGTTCTATTTTGACGCTCTCAAGGACGTCGAGATCGATCAAATGAACGGCCCGTGGGCCGCAAACACGGCAGCCACCGTGGTGGAGCACCTCGGCCGCTGTGCCGAGTACGCCAAACGGGCGGTCGTGCCCTTGCCGCTGCGGCTCGGCGTCGCGACAGGTGTGCTCGGTACACTCATGCTATGGGTCCTCTTGCTTGCGCTGCCGCTGCTTGGCTGGCCGCCAGTCGCCGCGGCAGCCGCGGCGGGGGGGCCATTCGACAACGCAGATGGAGTTCGTTTACTGCTCCTCCTTGGTTCGGTCTGTTCGGCGGGTGCGTTTGGCGCGCTGGTGCAGACCATGCGGGGCATCCGCGCGGGCCAGGCCACTACCCTGTCGGGAGTATTCACCGATGCGGTGCTAGGTGTAGCGGCCGGTTTTTTGACGGCGGCGCTCTACATGCTGGCGCAGATCGCGATCACCGGGAGGCTCGAACCACCGAGCACCAACGCGGACTATTCGCGAGTGTCGCTCATCGTCAGCATGGGGTCGGTGTTCGCCTCCCTGTACCTCGACGCCGCGTTCTCCCGCTTCGATGAAGTGAAGGAGACCGTCATGACGGGCCAGTACGGTAAGAAAGCCGGCTAGCTCGCCATGCGAGCCTGTTTTGCCTTTATACTCACGTCACTTTGGCCCTTACTCCCGGCACCCGCCTTGGCGTCATGAAGTCATTGCGTCGATCAGGTGGGCCTTCGCGGGTGTGAGTGGGCCTGAGGACAGACTCGTTGGCCGACATTGGCAGCATCACCGAAGATGGCCGGAGGACTCATCATGCGGACTTTCCTCTTGTGGCTTCTCGTATCCGTTTCGCTCGTCGCGCAACAACCGGCCGGCCGCAGCGCTGGTCCTGCCCCGACCTACAAGAACTTGAAACTGCTTGCGACAACCTCCGACGTGCCGTTCATCATGCGCAGCTTCAATGAAGCCCTGGGCGTGCAGTGCGTCTACTGTCATCTCGAGGGGGACTATGCTGCCGAGGGCAATCCCAAGAAGGACATGGCGCGCAAGATGATCAGCATGGGGCGCGTCATCGATACGAGCTTTCCGAGCGGCAACGGTGTGTTCCCGGACGGGTATCACGAAGTGGATTGCCTCACCTGCCATCGCGGAAGCGTGAAGCCGGAGACCGTGGCGCCAAGGAAGTACTACAACCGCGGCAACTCGCTCGGTGATGGGCCATTCCCTCAGAGGCCCGCTATCAGCTTGAAGGTGCTGCCTCCGGGCACTCCCGTGCACGGTCCTGATTCCCTCATGGGTGAATTCCGCGACGCCCTCAATGTGGATTGCGCCTATTGCCATGGCGGCGACAAACCGCAGGAGATTGATGTCAACCCGCGCAAGGACGTCGCGCGCAAGATGATCATGCTGGTCCGTCAGATCAACGCGAACTTCCCGGGCACGGGCGTCTTTCCGGTGGGACCGCAGGTCGTGACCTGCTATACCTGCCACCGCGGCGACACGCACCCCGTGAGCGTGTCCAACAGGCGGTACGATCTGCCAACGGCCAAGCCCTGATCCCCGCGCTGGCCGGGGGCTTTTCAAGACCGACGTCATTCGGTGGTGTGGTCCGTGGCGCATCTCGAAGCCGTCGCATTCGCGACGCCCGAATGGGTTCGAGACAGTCGCATGAAGTCACCATAGGAGGACTCCAGAGATGGCGACGAAGAGACTATCCGTCGGGCGTCGTGGCTTCCTGAAGAGTGCGGTCGCTCTTATCGCGACGGCCCAGGCGGCGGCGCCATCGAGAAGCGCCGCGCAGGACTCACCGACGACGGCCAATCAGAACTGGCTGGCGCTGACTCGGGAGACCGCGCTCGAGCCACAACTGGCGATCATCGACCCGCATCACCATTTCTGGGATACACCTGACCGCACGCCCGAGCGGTACCTTCTCGCGCAGCTCGTCGCGGACGCCAAAGGGCACAACGTTCGTCAGACAGTGTTCATCGAGTGTGGGTCGATGTATCGTGTCGACGGTCCCGAAGCGTTCAGGGTTGTCGGCGAAACCGAGTTCGTACAGGGCATCGCGGCAGAGAGCGCCAGCGGGCGATACGGCGATCTGCGCGCCGCCGCAGGCATCGTCGGTGCGGCAGATTTGCGGCTGGGCGACCGTATCGCGCCCGTGCTCGAGGCCCAGATCGCGGCAAGCCCGCAGCACTTCCGCGGCATCCGTCATGGTGGGGCGTGGGCGGAGCCGGGTGTACTGCCGAATGGATCCGTGACCGCGCGCGCCTCCCACCGACCAGCCGTGGTGCCGCACCTTCTCCTCGATCCCGCGTTCCGGCGCGGCTACGCGCACTTGCGCACCTACGGACTGTCGTTCGAGGGCTGGGTTTACCACACGCAAATCGCGGAGCTGACGAACCTGGCGAAGGCGTTTCCGGACACGACGATCGTCTTCAACCATCTCGGTGGGCCGATTGGGGTTGGACAGTACGCCGGCCGGCGCGATCAGGTATTCGCTGCTTGGAAGTCTGCCGTCGCGGAACTGGCGCGGTGCCCGAACGTCGTGGCCAAGGTGGGCGGCATCCAGATGGTGGTGAACGGTTACGGCTGGCACGAGCGGACACACCCGCCCTCGTCTGACGAGCTGCTTGCGGCAAACCGGGATTGGTACCTTTACATGATCGACCGCTTCACTCCAGCGCGCTGCATGTTCGAGAGCAACTTCCCGGTCGACAGACTCTCGTGTTCCTATACGGTGCTGTGGAACCAGTTCAAGAAGCTGACGAAAGATTTCTCGGCGAGTGATCGCAGCGCGATGTTCCACGACACCGCGTCCCGTGTCTATCGGCTTCCCCGAGCGTGATACTCGCGCCGTGTCGCATTGCCGGCGCCAGGTCCCGCCCTTGTCGCGCCAAGGGTAGATCCAGCCGATAACCGCCGCGGTGCAGCATCTCGAGCGCACGATTGTGCAAGCCGCGCTCGCCAGAACCAGCGGCATAGAGTCCTACCGTTACGCAGGAGTAATCCCGTCCGCGCCCCATCCCGCCCATATAATCCACAGCATTTCCCGCGCGTGTGAAGAGTCGGGTCCCGTGGTGGCGGCAGCGTGTCTCGAAGACTGCCGGCAGGGCGATGCGGGGCCGATGCCCTCGGGTTAGGAATTGTGCGCGGGGCGTTCGTCGAAGGAACCAGAAGGAGAGCAACATGCTTGGAGAATTGCTTTACCAGGGCAGCGGCAAAAGAATCGTGCGCAGAGTCCTGTCCACCGAACCGGTGCAAGTGGAAGTGACGTTCGAAGGAGGCGGCAAGATACTCGGTGTGGATGTCATCGAGCTTGGCACCTACACCTCCACAATCCGGTCCGACGGGACCATATACGGCGAAGGCGCAGGCGTCTTGATGAGCCCCACGGGCGATCAGGTCAGCTGGAAGGGCGCGGGGGTTGGCACCTTCAAGGAGCGAGGCGCCGTCAGCTACCGCGGCGCCGTGTACTATCAGACCGCCTCTCCGAAGCTGTCCCGCCTCAACACCGTGGCCGGCGTCTTCGAATTCGAGTCCGACGAAAACGGCACGACTCAGGCCAAAGTCTGGGAGTGGAAGTAGCCGTCACACAGCCCGCATCGGAAGGGAAGCCGGGAGTGAAGCCGCTTCCCCTCCGATGAAACTCCGGGACGATATCGTCCACTCCGCGCGGGTGCTGGGCCTTCGGGGCACAGACCCGGCATCGGTCTACCCTTGCCCGTTAAGCAGGACCTGACGTCGTCCGTCCTC
This sequence comes from uncultured Acidobacteriota bacterium, assembly GCA_963741135.1. Lineage (GTDB taxonomy): Bacteria > Acidobacteriota > Vicinamibacteria > Vicinamibacterales > UBA2999 > Gp6-AA40. Next base: position 1,381,682 of record CAVUHC010000008.1, on the reverse strand, counting down.
CACTCCGGCGCGTATACTCACGTCAACTTGGCACTTACCCCAGGCACCCGCCTCGGCGTCTACGAAATCGTCGCGCAGATCGGCGAAGGCGGGATGGGCGCAGTCTATCGGGCCACCGACACGAATCTGAATCGCCAGGTGGCGATCAAAGTGCTGCCGGACGCATTCGCGCAAGATACCGAACGCCTCGCACGCTTTCGAGCGGGAAGCCAAGACCCTCGCGTCGCTGAATCATCCCAACATCGCCGCCATCTACGGGTTCGAGAGGTCCGGTGGCATTCACGCGCTCGTCATGGAATTCGTCGAGGGTGACGATCTCTCGCAGCGCATCGCACGCGGTGCCATTCCGCTCGATGAAGCACTTCCGATTGCCAAGCAAATTGCCGAAGCGCTCGAAGCCGCGCACGAGCAGGGCATCATCCACCGCGACCTCAAGCCCGCGAACATCAAGGTGCGCCCTGACGGCACCGTGAAGGTGCTCGACTTCGGGTTGGCGAAGGCGATGGAACCTGTCGGGTGCGATGTCACCGGGCTTTCGCAGTCGCCGACCATCACGACGCCGGCGATGACGCAGGCGGGGATGATTCTGGGCACCGCGGCCTACATGAGTCCCGAGCAAGCGAAGGGCCGCGAGGCGGATAAGCGGAGCGACATCTGGGCGTTTGGATGCGTGCTGTACGAGATGCTGACGGGCAGGCGTCCGTTCGACGGTGAAGACGTCAGCGACACGCTTGCGAACGTGCTGAAAATGGATCCCGACTGGTCGGCGCTCCCCTTGGAGACTCCGACCTCCGATTCGAACGCTTCTTCAGAGTTGTCTCACCAAGGATCGCCGGCGCCGTGTGGCCGACATTTCGACTGCGCTGTTCGTGCTCGAGAAGAGCGCGAGCCTCGCGCCGCCGACCAACATGCTATCGGCGGCGCCGCTGCCACGCAGGCTGGTGTGGTGGCGCGTCGCCGCACGGACGGGCGTGGTGTTGGTGGTTGCCGCCGTTACGGGTGCGGCGGTGTGGTTCGCCACGCGCCCCGTGCCGCCTTCGGTCGTTCGCACGACGATCAGCACGTCCGGGTCGGCTGCGTTATCGCTGCAGGGCGGCGATCGCGACCTCGCCATCACGCCCGACGGTTCACGCGTCGTCTATCGTGGCAACAACCAGTTGCTGGTACGTGCGCTCAACCAGCTCGAGCCCACGGTGCTGAGCGGTCTTGGCGCGCCACAAGGCGTCTTCATCTCGCCTGACGGACAGTGGGTTGGGTTTTTCGACGGAACACGACGATGAAGAAAGTGGCGATCACGGGTGGGTCGCCAGTGACATTGTGCACTACCCAAGGTATACCTCGCGGTGCCACGTGGAGCGAGGACGGGACGATCATCTTCGCGACGAACACGTCGGCAACAGGCCTGCAGCGTGTATCCGCGGCAGGAGGCGAGCCCACCGTGCTCACGAAACCCGATCGCGAGCGCGGGGAAGGCGATCACTTCTGGCCCGAGTTCCTGCCGGGAGGCGAGGCGGTCCTCTTCACGATTACGTCGGCCGACGGCAGCATCGAGAACGCGCAGATCGCGGTGCTGGATCTGCGGACCGGCACGTCGAAGGTGCTCATCCGTGGCGGCAGCCACGCGCACTACGTGCCGACGGGGCATCTGGTCTACGGCGTCGCAGGGACGTTGCGCGCCGTGGCATTCGACCTCGGACGGCTCGAGGTGGTCGGGACGCCTGTGCCGGTGCTCGAGGGCGTGGTGACGACCGGCTCAGGGCGCCGCTGACGTCGCGGTGGCCGCCAACGGGTCACTCGTCTACGTCCCAGGCAGGGCCGGTGGCGGAGGCCGGCAGACGGTCGTGTCGGTGGATCGCCAGGGACGTGCCTCGCCGCTGCCAGGCCTCCCGCTGGACGCGTACCGCGACGTCCGGGTGTCGCCCGACGGCGGACGGCTCGCACTGGCCACCCGGACGGATGTGTGGACGTACGACTTTGTGCGTGCAACGTTGAGTCGGCTGACCACCGACCCCGCTCGGGACGCAGCCCGCTCTGGACGCCCGACGGACAACGCATCGTCTTTACGTCGAACCGAGCGGGCTACCCAGAGCTGTTCTGGCGACCGGCGGATGGCACCGGCAGCGACGAGCGGCTCCTCGCGCGCGCGAAGGATCTCCTCGATCTGCGCGGGAACGGATGGTCGGCAGACGGCAGACAGCTCCTGTTTACCGAGGTGCTGCCGAGCATTCAGTGCGCGATCGGTCAGGTCGCCATCGAACGCCCGTCCGACGTGAACGTGCTGGTGAAAAGCGAGTTCTGCAACGCCGTCGCAGCCGTCTCTCCAGACGGACGCTGGATGGCCTACCGCTCTAACGTGTCCGGTCGAGACGAGATCTACGTCGAGCGGTATCCGGAGCTTGGAAATCGGCAGCAGATCTCGACCGGAGGCGGCCGTATCCCACTCTGGTCGCGTGACGGCCGGGAACTGTTCTTCGGCAGCCTGGACGGTCGGCAGATGCTTGCGGTTCCGGTGCAGTCCGGGACGACGCTCGTCGCCGGGCGTCCGCAGGTGTTGTTCGAATTCGCCATGCTGCCGACTGCCGGTGGGCTCGGCCGTACGACATCGCCCCCGATGGACGGTTCTTGATCATCCGCAGTGGCCAGGCGGAAGCCGGCGGCGGCACGGCGTCGAACCTGATCGTGGTGCAGAACTGGTTCGAGGAGCTGAAGCGCCTCGTGCCGGTTAAGTGACCGGTGCGCCAGCCCCTTGAGAACAGATCCTCAACCCTCTAGAAGATCGGTCCCCATAAGTCGACCAGGGTTTATCTATCCGGCGGAAGACCATCAAAAGCGAAGGCAGAGCGATAATGTCGGGTCGCCCGAACGCCGTCAGCGCCGGCCTTACGCTGTCTTATTCAACGGGGAGAAACGCCATGATCCGCTATCTGGTTGCGTTCGCGTTCCTTTGCTGCGCCACGGCGGCGTCCGCGCAAACCCCGGACACCGTGTTCATCGAGAAGCTCACCTGGGAGGAAGTCCGCGATGCGATCGCGGCTGGGAAGACCACCATCATCGTTCCGACCGGCGGCACCGAGCAGAACGGTCCTCACATGGCGCTCGGCAAGCACAATGTGCGCATTGCCGCCAACGCTGACAATATCGCACGCCGTCTCGGCAACGCGCTGGTCGCGCCGGTCGTCGCCTACACGCCCGAGGGCGGCATCGATCCGCCCACCGGCCATATGCGCTTTCCTGGCACCATCAGCATTCCCGATCCCGTCTTCCGCCAGGTGCTCGAATACATCGCGCGCAGTTTGAAGCCGCATGGCTTCCGCGACATCGTCTTCATCGGCGACAGCGGCCCCAACCAAGCCGGACAAATTGCTGTCGCCGCGACGCTCAACGCGGAATGGGCCGGCGCAAACACGCGCGTCCACGCCATCCCCGGCTATTACCGCAGCGATCCCGAAGGCGATGCCGCGATCATGATGGCACGCGGCATCAAGCGGGAGCAGATCGGCAACCACGCCGACCCGCGCGACACGTCGCAGATGATGGCCGTCGATCCGACTATGGTGCGCAATTCCAAGATCGTCGCCGCCGATGGCAAGAACGGCATCCAGGGCGACCCGCGCGGTTCGACGGCGGAGATCGGCCGAGCCCTCATCGACAAGAACATGGCGCGCACCGTCGACCTCATTCGTCAATCCATCGCGGCGCGATGAGTCGGCAGGTCAATTAGTCCTGCCTGGTCGGGCAGCGTAGAGTGATCCGGCCGGCTCAGGGTCAGAACCAGAGGCGAAGAATGACGCTACGGCGACGGATGGAGGCGAGATCCCTTACACTGAAACTCGGAAGGAATGGAACGATGGCTCTGCTCGATTGGTCCCAGTGCCCGGCGGTCGAGAGCGTCCCCGGCAAGGTCAGCGGGGCGTGGGTGCTCCGCAACACCCGCATGCCCGTCGCGACGATCTTCGAGAACCTCGAAGCGGGGGCAAATATCGATGACATCCTGGCCTGGTACGACGGGCTGGACCGCGACCAGGTGAAGGCCGTCATCGAATTTGCGGCGCGCAGCCTCGACACGCCAGTGACCAGCCGCTGAATGCGCGTGCTGTTCGATCAGGCCACCCCGGTCCCGATTCGCCGATTTCTCGTCGGCCACACAGTGCGCACGGCCGCGCAAGCAGCACTGGGACACGCTGAAGAACGGCGACCTGTTGACCGTGGCCGAGCAGGCGGGCTTTGAGGTCTTCCTGACCACCGACAAGAACATGCGGTATCAACAGAACATGGCCGGCCGGACCATTGCGGTCGTCGTCATCGGCGTTCAGCAGTGGCCAGCCCTTCAGCCGCACGTCGCGCTCGTCGTGGCCGCAGTGAACGCCGCGACGCCCGGCAGCGTTACTGAGGTGGATATTCCGCTCGACTGACCGCCCGCCCGGCAGCCCGAGGCGAAGAAGCGACGCTCGCGCGGAGGATAAGTCCTGCCTGGTCGGCAAGAGTTGAGCGATTCTGGCCCCGGCGTTAAGACCGAATAGGGGCGAAGACGAGCCTGGTCGCGAACCCCTGCCCATGCGCAAGTGTCAGCCGGACATCGTTATCATGCGTGCCGACGGCGCGGAGCTCTCGCGTCTGTCGAAGACGGTGAGGAAGCAGATGGTGCGGATAGAATGCGTGTCTGAACGTCAATGAGACGAGTGACCGAGTCACACACTATTTCCCTCAACGAGATCCGGACGCTCGCGGAGGGACGATTCGGCGACATGATCAAGGGCGTCGTCGATCTCGGACGCGGCATATTGCTGCTCGATGCAGACCTGCATGCCGATCAGGAGGCCAGCCTGTTGGCCGACGGGTCGAAACAAGCGGATCTCTGGGGGATCAATCTCTACCCTGACGTGGCGGGAGAGGACTGGCTGGAATTTGACTCCATGATCAACCTTCGGCCGTCTTTCGGCAATCGGTCGCGCGGCGTCGACGATCCGGTCACGCGAGTGGCCATCGCCGCCTTCATTGCGCGTGTGGTGCGTCGATGACCGAGTGGCAACATCGTGACGTCGCTCGCGGTCGCTGGCACGGTCTGTCGCTCGCCGAGCAATTTGGCAATGTTGGGAGTGAGATCAGCCGCGCGATCCGTTGGTCGGCGAAGAATCCTGAGACCGCCCAGGCCGCTCTGTACCGCGGGCTCGAGTTGTTCGACCTGATGCTGGATGACCCGCAGCATCGGCGGTCGGTCGCGCGTCTCCGCGAAATCGCGCGTGCGCGCGAAGTGGTGGTCGATTTTCTCGCGGGGTCCAACGAGTACGGCTCAACCGGCGCGTCTCTACAGAAGTACTTCGACCATTTCGCTCTCGCTGCGCAGCGGGCTCACGTCACCGGCTAGCGTTCGGGACGAGCCTCCGGCCCGACACGCATCTCGGTCCCAACGAAATCACCGTCCCGAACAGCCTGGCGGATCTCTTCGCGGCGTCGTCGGATGACTCCCCACTGGTCGGCCAGCGTTATCAATCCTTCCGGAGGCTTGCTTGGGGGAGGGCCAGGCCGGATTCCTAAATACTTGCCCGTGTTGCGGGACTAATCGTCTCCGTCTTCCGCCTCGCCCGAGGAATCCACAGCAACGTGGCCCGGACCTGGACGCGAGAGGATCCTGCAACTATCGCGCTTGCATGCAAGCCGCGACCCCCTCGTAGATAGCGTCAGTCCGCATTCGAGGGTCGCGCGTCAAGAGCTCTCGCGCGCATGTTTCGGCCTTCTGTCCTTCCTGCTCTGCCCCGGCCTGTGCGCGCGCTGCGCACGCGGCAGACTCTTGTCTCTCCTTGATCGGGTCGCCGCCGCCGCGGCTTTCCACGAAGCGTTTGTTCGCCTCGTTCGCGCATGCGTTTCTCAGTCTGGTCTGGGCGCGACGGTTCATCTCTTGACCGACAAGGCTGACCATGTTGGGCGGTTTCCGCGGCCATTTGTTCGCGTGTTGGTGGTGAGGGCACAGCGGGCAGGCCGCGGCGATTGGGGTCCTCCGGGAACTTGAACGCTGGCGGCGTCACTGCCGCCACCATGCCCGCTCCCGTGCCTACCAGCTTGATCTGGTGCGCCAGCTTCAAGAGGATGCCCGGTGCGCCCCCCAGGCAGCCGACCACCCTGCCTTCCACTTCGATCTTCTTGCCGACCATCGCCGTGGCGTAGCTCGCACCGAAGATGTCGGACAACACGTCGGGTTGCTGCGTGCACAGGATGAACTTATGGTCCGGCGATTCCTGGAAGAACACGTCGAACCACGGGTCGCTGGCGTTGTGACGTTGCATGCCGCTCAACGTGCCCTGCACGACGGCGACCGAGCCCTGCATGGCGACGTTCGGGACGTTCGACGCCACCTCCCTTGCGTAGCGCGGAACGTCGCTCCACCCGATGCGATCCCACTTCGTGGGGTCGCGCTCCAGCATTTCGCGATACCGGTCGTTCGATTCTTCGCGGCTGTCGACGCGTTTGGTGTCCCGCTCGACCTGGATCCGCATGCTCATCGGGAGTACATCGACGGCAGCCTTCTTCAAATCGGCGACCTGCTTTTCCAGAGCGCGTACTTCGGGAGTCTTTCGCTCTTCGGCGTGGTCGTCGCAGCTTTGGCAGAAGAGCTGGAACGCGACTTCGCGGGTGTCGGGGAACGCCAGCACGTTGACGTCGTACTTGAAGTCGTCGCAGCGCGTGTATTCCGGCACTTGGCCTTGGGGCCCTAGTTGCCCCCTGTAAGTGACGCACTGCGCTTTCGGCGGTTGGAAAGTGAACTGCGCGGGAATCGACACGCGGGTCGCGCCGTGTGTCACCGACAGCGTTTGCGTGGTGCTCTGCGCCACGCCGGGGCCGAAATTCGGGACTCGCTCGTAGCGGTGCACTCCGCCCCATTGGCCGCGGAGGTCGGCGAATCCGACCGCGACCAGGCCTGGCGCCATCGCGCCCTGGGCGCTCGCGAGATTGGCGCAGTAGCTCGGCGCGACATGCTGGGAGACGATGTTCGTGCCCTGTGCGAAGTAGACGTCGACTTCTGTCTTGCCGGGGTTGCACGCCCGCAGCGTGACGGTTTGCGCGTGCGCAGACAGGGGAGCGGCGAGACCCAACACGAGAGCAAGCACGAGCGTGCGCATGAGGCGTTCCTCTCTGAAGATGGCAACGATGATCTGCCCGCTCGGCCAGCAGGTCAAGGCGCTTCTCGATAGCCCGAGCCGCGCGGAGGGACACTCTCGCTGTGGCACTTCCCCCATCGGGATCCGGCGTCTCGATTGGCTGACTCTATGCCGACAACATCCATCTCGCCACCCGGTTTCCGCGCTTCGTAATTTCACGACGGATAAGTCCCCGAAAGTCGGCAAGGGTAGATCTATCTTCGCCGGGGGCACCGCCAGCCGCACATCGGCTCGCAGGGGACTCGCGCTAACACCCTCGGCCCCGCCGCCCTGGGTCGTCAAAGGCGCGACGTAGAGGGTCGCCGCTGGCCGCGACCGCGGCTAGGGCGGGCGACATTGAAAGTCGGGTTGACTCCCAGTGGGCGTCCGCTACACTGGGAATCATGGATGTGAACGTGCCGCCCGACCTCGAGACCAAGCTCGCACAGGCAGCCGACCGCCGCGGTATGACCCCGGAAGTACTCGTGCTCGAGGCCATCGAGCGGGCGGTCGAGTACGACGACTGGTTCGTGCGTGAAGTTGAGAAAGGCCTCGCGCAAGTCGAGCGCGGAGAAGTGCTCACGCACGAAGAGGTCGGCGCACGGGTCGAAAGTCGCTTGACCCAGGCTCGGACCCGCCCTTGAATGCAGCTTCGCTGGACACGGGAAGCTGCCACCGATCTCGAACGCATCGCCGACTATCTCATTCAACACGTGCCTGAGCGTGCGGCGGAGTTGGTGCGCACGGTCTACGATGCGCCTGCCTTGCTGCTGGAATTCCCGCACCGGGGCCGTCCGGGAAAGAAGGCAGGAACTCGCGAACTCGTGATCTCACCGCTACCGTACCTCGTTGTCTACGCGGTGCGCGGCGAAGTGATTGTTGTCGTTCGCATCCTGCACAGCGCCCAGCAATGGCCGTGATTTCAGGGAGATTGCCCTGGCTCCGCACAGATTGACCCGGATAGGTCGCGAGTAGTCGGCTAGTGTTTAGCTATCCACCCTGGGGGCTTCCAGGGGGGCCAGCGTTTATCTATCCGCTCGGGGAGCTCGGAACGGGGGATTCCGAAAGCAACCAGCCGATTGCCAACATGACTACTTCTAGTCATAATTGACCGATGAAGCAAGTACGCATCGCTGACCTCAAGGCGCGGCTGAGCGAGTACCTGCGGGCCGTGCGTGCGGGTGAGTCCATTGCCGTGTTGGACCGCGACACCCCCGTCGCGCAACTCATTCCGGTTCGCGAGTCGCGAGCGTTGCGGGTCCAGAAGCCGGCTCCGGGGTCACCGCCGCTTCGTCGGATCAAGGTCCCGAAGCGCGCCCGGCTGAACGTGGATATCGTGGCACTGCTCCTCGAGGAACGACAGGGCCATCGATGATCGCCTACGTGGATGCATCGGTGCTTCTTCGTGTCGCGCTGGCTCAGCCGAACGTCTTGCCCGAATGGCCCAGGATTCAGCAGGGCGTCGCCAGCGCTCTTGTCATGACAGAGAGCCTGCGCACGTTGGATCGCCTTCGGCTTCGGGCGAATCTGAGCGACGCCGAGGTCGCGGAGCGCCGGGGCATCATCCTGGCGCTCGTCGGGTCGCTGGAGTTGGTCGACGTCGATTCGATGGTCCTCGAGCGCGCGGCGCAACCGATGCCGACGGAGTTGGGGACGCTGGATGCGATTCATCTGGCGACCGCGCTTCTGTGGAAAGAAATGACCAAGGGAGACCTCGTGATGGCCACGCACGACGGCGCACTCGCGCTGGGCGCCCAGGCGCATGGCCTGCGGGTCGTGGGTAGCCCGCTCCCATGAGCGGATGCGTGCCGACGCCCAGAGGTTGAAACGGCTCCTCGCTCCGCGCTTGGCTCGGATTGGTCCTGGGAAGTCGGCTAGCGTTTACCGATTCGCCCGAGGACACGCATCAGACGCGGAGTTTGGGTTGGGCGGATAGACCGACGCACTGCGACGGGTCGTGCGGGCCGGGGTTTTGTTACAGGCTCTAAGAGATTCTGGTCGATTTTCTCGCTCGTTTGATCAGGGGAGCAGGGACTCCAATCCGATCCTTTAGATAGATGCCCGAGGAGGATTGCCTATGGCAACCGTGATTGCGCGCGCATATCTTTCACCAACGCTCGTACTGCTCGCGATGGATTGGCCCGACGGCGCTAGCCGTCCCGATTTTCTGGGATTTGCGATCCGTCGAACTCCAGGTTTTCTTAGCTTCAGCACTGGCGTTGTTGCGGCAAGCAGCATGCTACCCAATCGAGTCTCCTTCAATGGCCCGCCCGCAGCGGGACAGCCGGACTTCCCGTCGGATGTAGCGCCAATTCAGAAATTCATGTGGTGGGACGCGCGTCTCGACGGATCGAACGCCGGGGCCTCACTGACCTATGAAATTACTCCCGTCTGCGGCGCGCCGGGCGCGCTTCAGCCTGTACCGGCCGATAAGGTTTCGCTGACGGTCGAGTTGCCGGAGCACGTCGAGTTTGGAATTGGTTCGTGGTTCAACCGGGCTGTCATGAGCTCGCAGGCGTTCTCGCGGAAGCTACGGTCCTTCAATCTTCCACCCGGCGGGCAACTCAGTGCGGCACAGGCATTGGAATTGCGCCAATGGCTGGCGAATGGAATGGAATCGCCTGTGCCCGATTTCGTCGGACCGGGCGCGCCCGCGTTTGATTCGGTCGTTGGCGCCATCTACCATCTCACGGACAAATTGTGGATCATTCCGGCGCTAAAGACGGCCATGGCGACGAAAGCCATCGGTTTAGTCTTCGATGCGGATGATCCAGCCGTGAACCAGGATGCTCAAGACGAGTTGACCGGTGTGCAGTTTTCTCCACGCACCAGGCTCAACATCATGCACAACAAATTCCTGGTCGCAGGAAATGCCCTGCTCAACGCACCGCAGGCAGCGCCGTTAAGGCTGACGTGTGGCTCCGCAAATTACACAACGCAAGGATTGACCTCGCAAGCGAACCTTGTGCATTCGTTTGCCTCGCCGGAACTGGCGAAGCTCTATTTCGACCGCTACGAATTGCTCAAAACGAATCCGACGAAGGCCAACACGACAAAGAACGTCGGCTGGTCGAACACGGTGTCGGTGGGCGATGCCGGCATTCGCGTGTTCTTCTCACCCGAAAAAGGAAGTACCGGCAGCCCGAGCGTATCCATCGAGACCATCGTTACAGGAATTCACGCGGCGAGAAGTTCCGTCATCTTTTGTCTGTTCACTCCCACGGATGAACAGCTGCGGCAGGCATGTTTCTCGGTCGGTGATGCTGGCAAGATGATGTTCGGGCTCGTCAATCGAATCGCGCGCAATGAACCGTCGGTGACATTAACAAATGCCGGAACTGTTCCGGCCGACGAACTCGCGGCTCTCGAGCTCTTCCATCGATCGCGCGATCAAAAGGATACGATCGGCGCAGAGTTCTTCAGCGCCGCTCTCACTCCTGCCGGCTTCGAACCGGAGATCAACATCTTTCCCGGCGAAAACCCGCCAGCGTTTCCACCTGTGATCGTGCATCACAAGTTTGTCGTCATCGATGCGGAGACCGACTCTCCGGTCATCTACACGGGTTCGGCCAACATGAGCGGCAACTCCGTATTTAACAACGATGAGAATCTTCTCGAGATCAAGGGCTCGCCACGGCTTGCGCAAATCTATCTGGCGGAATTCCTGCGGCTTTACGAGCATTACCGCGCGCGTGCTCGATTCATCAGATTCAAGCTGAGCAATCAGCCCGCGGACCAGGCGGGATTTACGTTGCGGCCGGACCGGACGTGGGCGGACAAGCATTTCACCGTGGGCACTCCGGAATTCAAGGCACGACTTCGAATGCTGAGCGTGAGTTAGTTCCTGGTTCTTCGGTGTTCCTCGCTGCGCGTCAGAAATACGAACAGGTCGCGAGCCAGGCGCAAGCAGGTTGCGAGAATCATTCAATGCAAGCTCGTCCAAGATGGGAGGAAACGATGATGAATATCACGCGCCGGCGCCTGCTGAAGGATGCGACGGCGGTTGCGGCAGCAGGCGCGTTTGTTACGCGGGTCGAGTTCGCTCCCACGAGCGTGTTGGCGCAGGCGAAGCCGGGCGCGTCAGCGAACGGGGTCAAGGCGCTCGTCTACGATGTGTTCGGCACCTGCGTCGATTGGCGGAACGGCGTCGCGCGCGATGCCGAGCGTATTTTGAAGCCGCTTGGTTACAAGATCGATTGGCTCGCCTTTGCCGACGCCTGGCGGGCCCTGTATCAACCGAGCATGGAAGAAGTGCGCTCCGGGCGCCAGCCTTTCGTCAAACTCGACATCCTGCACCGGCGCATGCTTGACCAAATCAGGCCGAAGTTCGGTTTGGAGAAGCTCGACAAGAAGGTTGCCGATGATCTCAACCTCGCCTGGCATCGCCTGGATACCTGGCCCGACACCGTGCCCGGCTTCGTGCGGTTGAAACGCAAATTCATACTGGCTCCGTGCTCGAACGGCAACATCGCGCTGATGGTCGACATCGCGCGGCGCAATAAAATTCCTTGGGACGCAATCCTAGGCTCAGAAATCGCGCGCGACTTCAAGCCGAAGCCGGCCGTCTATCTGATGACTGCGGCCGCGCTGAACCTGCAGCCCAACGAAGTGATGATGGTTGCCGCCCACACCGACGATCTGCGCCAGGCAGCGTCGAACGGCCTTCGCACCGCCCATGTCGCACGACCGGGAGAGAATGGACCGGGGACGGGAGAATCGGCTCCGAGGGTGCCCGTCGATTTCGCCGCGAAGAACATGGAGGACTTGGCCGGCCAACTCGGCGTGTGAAAGCGTGCTTCCCCCTCCTGCTATCGCGCCGCAGGCGGTCGCACGCCATCCTCGGCCAGCCGGGCCCGGCCGGCCGGACTGGTGAGCAGCGCGGCAAACCCTTTGGCGGCGGCCGAGGCGCTTGCGCGGTGCCAGAGTGAATACGTCGTCGTCAGGTCGAACTCCTGCGGGAAGGGACCCACGAGCGCGGCGCGGTTGGCCTGAACAATCTCGCTCGTCTGCGTGACGGCCAGGTCAACCTGTCCTTCCAGCACGAGACGCATCGTCTCCACGCCGTCCTGCGCGAGCGTCGCCTTCTTCAGAACCTCGTCCTTGATGCCCAGCGATTCAATTACCTTCAGAAAATGTGTTCCGGCGGTGGCGCCGCGGGCCGGATCGGAGAACGCGATGCGGCGCGCCGAGAGCAGCGTCGCCTTCAGCTTCTCCGCCGTGGAGACATCCGGTTTCGGGGAGCCCGGCGGAGCGGCAAAGCCGGCGACCGTGTCGCCGAGACGATAGCTGACGCCGCCCGTGAGCCGGCCGCTCTTCTCACCCTCGCCGATGAGCGCCTGCGTCGTGATGAGCAGCGCCGCCTGCGGATCCGAGAGGAACTGCTTGTTCGTGGCTCCCGCCGTGTCGAAGACCACCTTGATCGTGTGGCCCGTTTTGGCTTCGTACTCCGCCGCGAGTTTGACAAACGGGGCCTTGACGCCGGCGGCGGCATAGACCTTCAGTTCCTCGCCGGAGGCTGACGAGGTCACGGAGAGCGCCAGGGCGAGCGGCAGAACGCGTAGTCGCATGGCATGGATGTCCATTTACTTCTGCTCCGGGATTTCCATTTTGGCCACTCTGGCCACGCACCCTTATACACCCTGGGCAGCGCGTCCCAGGCCGCTACTGCAACCCACAAAGATCGGCGGTCCTGCGTTGCCATGTGAAGCGCTCGGTAACGTACTGGCAGGAAGGAGCCGTCGCGGGTCATTCGAGCCTATTCACACCGAGCTCTGCTGCAGCATGGGTGATCCGACGATGAGCTGGGCGGGTTCCATCTACCGCGCGGATGGCTGGCGTTCGTCATCCCTTACGTCCTGCATCGGATTCCGCATTCTGGCAGGACCCGGAAGCGTTCGATCCCGACCGCTTCTTGCCGGAACGCAGTTCGGATCGGCCAACATTTGCGTACCTTCCGTTCGGCGCAGGGCCACGACAATGCATCGGCAATCAATTCGCGCTGATTGAAGCGCACCTTGTTGTTGCGACACCCGCGCAAGGCTATCGTCTTCACCTCGTGCCGCGACACAGGGTTGATCCGTGGCCTCTGATCACGCTTCGTCCGCGGTTCGGCATGCCAATGATCATCGAACGGCGGGCGGCATGGCATTCGCCTGTAGCCGACCGTGCCCGACCTCTACACGCGTGAGCCTCCCCAAGTGGCCTGCGTTCGTCCAGATGTCCGAGGACAAGACCTTGGTTGAGGGCGGGACAGCGTAGGAGAGGCGGAGCGCCTTGCAGTGGCCGCTGCGCGCAGCTATCCTACGCCACCGCCGTTATTTCCACTCTGATGTTCGTCGCAACCTCGGTCGTCACCACGTCCTCAGGAGGAACTCCATGGGAATGACAAAAGGGGTCGCGTGCGCTGGGTTCATCGCTGCCAGCCTGGCAGCGTTCCTGATCGCCTGGCAAGCCCATCTCAGCGCCGGACAGCAGGCGAACCAGACAGTCTCAGTCGACTCTGACGACCTGGGCGGGGTCGTGACAGGACCCAAGGGACCGGAAGCGGGCGTCTGGGTGATCGCCGAAACGAAAGACCTGCCGACGAAGTTCGTGAAGATCGTCGTTACGGACGACCGGGGACGGTACCTCGTGCCCGATCTGCCGAGGGCCAGCTACGACGTGTGGGTTCGCGGGTATGGGCTCGTGGATTCGCCGAAGGTCAAGGGCGAGCCAGGCAAGACGCTGAACTTGACGGCCGTCACGGCGCCGAGCGCCCAGGCCGCAGCGCAGTACTATCCGGCCAACTACTGGTGGTCCCTGCTGCGTGTGCCCGACAAGAGCGAGTTCCCGGGAACCGGTACTGGCCCGCAGGGCAACGGCATCAACGAAAACATCAAGAGCCAGGCGCAGTTCCAGATGCGCTTGAGGACGGAAGGCTGCCTCGGGTGCCATCTCATGGGCGGCAAGGCCACGCGCGAACTTCCCGCGAGCCTCGGACAGTTCCCGACCTCGGTCGCCGCGTGGCAGCGGCGAGTCCGCTCAGGCCAGGCCGGCGCCGGAATGGCGGCTCAGGTCGCTGGCTTGGGCCAGCCACGAATGACGCAGATGCTGGCCGAGTGGACCGATCGGATCGCGGCCGGCGAGGTGCCTCCAACGCCGCCCCGGCCGCAGGGCGTGGAGCGCAACGTCGTCGTCACCATGTGGGACTGGGCCGACCCGAAAGCGTTTCTGCACGACGAGATTTCCACCGACAAGCGCAACCCGCGCGTGAACGCCAATGGACAGGTGTACGGCTCGCTCGAGCTTTCTGACGACTATCTGCCAGTGGTGGACCCGAACACGCACGCGGCCACGAAGCTCCCCCTGGAGGTTCGGGATCCCAGCACGCCGCCAGTGCCGTCGGTGATGGCGGCGCCTTCGCCCTACTGGGGAGACGAGGTGCAGTGGACGAGCAGGACCCAGGCGCACAGCTTTGCGATGGACGGCAAGGGGCGTGTCTGGACCGCCCAGGTAATCCGGCCGAATGAGACGCCCGCCTTCTGCCGGGAAGGCTCGAACCACCCCTCGGCCAAGGCGTTTCCCATCAACCAGAGTGGCCGCCAGGTCTCCGTCTACGATCCAAAGACGAAGAAGTTCACCCTCATCGATCTGTGCTTCGCGACACACCATCTGCAGTTTGCCGAGGACGCCAACGACACGCTCTGGTTCTGCAGCGGTGGAGGTCAGGTGGTCGGATGGCTCAACACGAGGCTCTTCGACGAAACGAAAGACGAGGCCAAAGCGCAGGGATGGACGGCGTTCATCCTCGACACGAACGGCAACGGGAAGCGTGACGCCTACGTGGAGCCCGATCAGCCGATCGATCCCACCAAGGACAAACGCATCATCAGTCCGTTCTACGCGGTGATTCCAAGCCCGGTGGATGGATCAATCTGGGGCGCTGTGCTGGGATTTCCGGGCGCGATCGTCCGGCTGAATCCGGGACCGAACCCGCCGGCGACGGCACTGGCAGAACGGTACGAGCTGCCCTTCGGGAATGACAAGGCACCGGTGCAGGGCTACTCGCCGCGCGGCATTGACATCGATCGCAACGGCGTGGTGTGGACGGGCCTGTCGAGCGGACACCTCGCGAGCTTCGATCGACGTAAGTGCAAGGGCCCGCTGGCCGGCCCGACCGCTACGGGGCAGCACTGCCCCGAAGGTTGGACGTTCTACCCGTACGCTGGTCCTCAGTTCAAGGGCGTATCGGATTCCGGGGCTGCCGACAGCGGGTATTACAACTGGGTGGACCAGCACAACACGCTGGGCCTGGGCGCCAACGTGCCGATGGCTCCAGTGTCCGAGGCAATCGCGGCCCTCTCGCCGTCCACGGGCAAGTTCACGTACCTGCGCGTGCCGTACCCGATGGGCTTCTACGCGAAGCTCCTCGACGGCCGCATCGACAACCCACAAGCTGGGTGGAAAGGCCGGGGCCTTTACTCCACCTACGCCACCAGAGCCATCTTCCACGCCGAGGAGGGCAAGGGTGGGACGAGCAAGCTGGTGAAGTTCCAGCTGCGTCCCGACCCGCTGGCGAAGTAGGAAGTACCGGGAGAGCGCTTTTCAGTTCGACGGGCCACAGGTGATCAACCGAGCATGGAAGAAGTGCGCTCCGGGCGCCAGCCTTCGTCAAACTCGACATCCTGCACCGGCGCATGCTCGACCAAATCAGGCCGAAGTTCGGTTTGGAGAAGCTCGACAAGAAGGTTGCCGATGATCTCAACCTCGCCTGGCATCGCCTGATACCTGGCCCGACACCGTGCCCGGCTTCGTGCGGTTGAAACGCAAATTCATACTGGCTCCGTGCTCGAACGGCAACATCGCGCTGATGGTCGACATCGCGCGGCGCAACAATATTCCTTGGGACGCAATCCTAGGCTCAGAAATCGCGCGCGACTTCAAGCCGAAGCCGGCCGTCTATCTGATGACTGCGGCCGCGCTGAACCTGCAGCCCAACGAAGTGATGATGGTCGCCGCCCACACCGACGATCTGCGCCAGGCAGCGTCGAACGGCCTTCGCACCGCCCATGTCGCACGACCGGGAGAGAATGGACCGCGTACCTCACGGGCCACGAGCACAGATCTGTGGTCTGATCCGGCTCTATTCCGCTACGAGACACAGAGGTACTGTGGCTCGTGATCAACGGGGCTACCGGTCGAAGGCGTCAAGATTCACGGCAACCCGTATAATCACAGCCGCTTCACCCCACATCTGTGTTGCTGACTCCCCCTGCTCGCCTTTGCTCCACCCACGCCAATCCGGGCGGTCAATTCATGCGTGCGCGTCATTTCATCCAGATAGCGGCGGTCGGTGCGGTGCTTTGCGTGGCGTCGCTAGCGGAGGCGCAGGCCCCGTTTCATCTTGAGGAGGCGACGATTTTCAACATTCGCTCTGCGTTTGCAAGCGGGCAACTCACCTGCACACAATTGACCAGGCTCTATCTCGACCGCATCGAGGCGTACAACCTGAAAGGTCCGTCGCTTCACGCCATCATCAATGTGAATCCCAAGGCGATGGAGACGGCGGCCGGGATGGACCAGCAATACCGCGCCAACCGCGCGGGCGTGGGCGCGCTTCACTGCATCCCTCTCGTGCTCAAGGACAATTTCAACACCGCCGACATGCCGACGACGGGCGGCAATGTCGGCATGAAGGATTCGCGCCCCGCGGCCGACGCCTTTACCGTGGCGAAGCTGCGAAAGGCGGGTGCGCTCATCCTCGGCAAGGCGAACCTGCAGGAATTCGCGCGCGGCGGCATGTCGAGATCGAGCCTCGGCGGTCAGGTGCTCAACCCCTACGACCTCACACGCACGCCGGGCGGCTCGTCCGGTGGCACGGGCGCATCGGTCGCGGCCAACCTTGCGCTCGCGGGCACGGGCAGCGATACCGGCCAATCGATCCGCTCGCCATCGTCCGCCAACAATCTCGTCGGCGTACGCCCGACGCGCGGGCTTGTCAGCCGTAGCGGCGTCATCCCGAACAGCCAGACGCAGGACGAGGTCGGTCCCATCGCGCGCACCGTGACCGATGCGGCGCTCGTCCTCGACGTCATGGCCGGATACGACCCGGCCGATCCGATCACCGTCCTTCGGGCGCGGACATCAGCCGGCGAGCTTCACGCATCTGTTGCACGCGGACGCGCTCAAGGGTGCGCGCATTGGCGCGATGACGAATCTTTTTGGAAGCGACGATCGGCACCGTGAGGTCAACAAGGCGATGGACGGCGTCATCGCCAGGATGGAGGGCCAGGGAGCCACCGTCATTCGCTTCGAGCTTCCCGAATACGATCGGCTGCTTCCCGTCATCGCCACGGACCTCTACGAGGCGAGGACCGTCACGGAAAAATACCTGGCCGGTCTTCCCCCCAACGCGCCGATCAGGAGCTACGGCGTGCTCGTGGCGGCAAAGACCTCCGCTGTGCAGAAGGCGCTGGAAACCGAATATGCCATTGCCGACGGCATGAACAGCGCCGAATACAAGGACCGGATGCTGAACCGCGACAAGCTCCGCCTCGCGGTGGCGAACAAGATGGCGGAATTGAATCTCGACGCGATCCTCTACCCGCACCAGAGAATCCTGGTCGTGCCGGTAACCGCCGCCGACCAGTTGGAGCGCAACGGCCCGCTGTCCAATGGGACCGGCTTTCCCGCGGTCACCTTTCAGGCGGGATTCTCAGCAGCCACCGCCACGGCACCCCTGGGCGTTCCGATAGGGGCCGAGCTACTCGGCCTCGACTTCACCGAAGACAAGCTTCTCTCCTACGCCTACGCGCTGGAACAGGCGGCCAACCCCCGCAAATCACCACGGAGCACGCCTCCCCTCCCGGGCGAACCGTAACACCGCCCTTTCCCGCATGCCATCGGACAACCGACGCCCGGTCGCGAGCGCCGTCTTCTCGAAACGCGAAGCGATCCTGCTTGCGGCAGCGACGATGACGGTCGTCGCAACCGCGACGGCGCTCTTGTCGACGCAACTGACGCTCGATGATGCCTATATCACCTTCAGATATGCGCGCCATCTGGCGGAAGGGTACGGACTCGGCGCATGGAATCATACCGGCGAGCACGTCGAAGGCTACTCATCGCCGCTGTGGACGGTGCTGCTCGGCGGCGCCGCGTGGCTCGGCGTCGACGTTCGGATCGCATCCAAAGTGTTCGGGATTGCGGCGGCGCTGATCGTGATGGCCGTGCTCTTCCGGCGCCGCGACGATCGCCCGGCCATGCTGAGTGGCGTCTTCCTCGCGCTGTACTTGCCCTTCACGTTTTACGCCGCGTCGGGCATGGAGGCCGTGGCGTTCTGCAGTCTCGTCACGCTGGCGCTGGTCGGTCCCGCCGAGTGGCAACCGATCGTCGCGCCGCTCCTCGTTGCGACGAGGCCCGAGGGCGCGCTTGTCGCGGGTATCGACGTCCTGGCGCTCGCCTGGCGGCGTGAGCGCTGGCGATGGGTCGTCGCGACGGCGATCGCGGTTGGGCTGACGTTCGTGGCGATCGAGGCTCACCGTTGGGTGGCCTATGGAGCGCTCGCACCCAACACCTACTACGCGAAGGTCGCGGGCGGCGGCATCGGACACGTGCGGCTCGGCCTGGTGTACGTGGGCAGCTGGATGCTTGCGCACGCAGTGGTCGTCGCCTTTCTGGTGATTGGGGCCATCGCCGTGAGGCGCGCTGGCGATCGCCGCGGGTTGACGTGCGTGGCGCTCGTCGTCGCGTACATCGTCTACATGGTGAGCGCGGGAGGAGACCCGCCTACCGCATTCCCAGCCTGGCGCCAATTCATCCACGTGGCCCCGGCCTGGGTGCTCGTCGCGATGACAGGTCTGACCAGCGTCGTCCGCGACCGTCGGTGGAGACAGGTCAGTGCCGCCGTCGGGCTGGCGCTCGCGGCGGACCTTGGCGTGTTGCTGGTGCAGGGAGGCGGCGGTCCGCGACCGGGCGTCGCAGTCTACAACGCGTGGATCGCGTCGATCGCCAGTCCCACAACGACGATCTCCAGCAGCTACGGAGGCGCGCTCCCGTTTCTCGTCGATGCAGTCCACATCGACGCACTCGGATTGAACACGCCTTACATCGCGAGACACGGCACGTTCGATCCCGACGGCCCCCAGGACTCGAAGACCGACATGCGCTGGGTCATCGAGCAGCGCCCCGACATCGTCGAGGGGTACCTGTCGGGCCTGACGCTTCTCCGCGGCGCCGGCCCGGACGAGATCATCGGTGCGCGGCGCCGCAAGATGATTCTCGAGATGGTGTCGTCGCCGCGGTTTCAACGCGAGTACGTCTTCGTCCGCAACGCGCCGTACGATCGTCTGGACCGGGCCGTCTTTCTGCGCCGCGACTTCTGGGAGGCCCATCCACGGCGCGACACGCTCGACTGCGTGCCGGTCGCCGAGACCACGCTCGCGGCGTTCGCGAGCCGGTGAGCGTCACGTCTGTCGGGGCGTGGCCGCCCACAGGTGGAGAACCTACGACTTGCCGGCCGTCGCGCGCAGCTTCGCTGCGGTGGCGCAATTTTCGACGACGGTGAAATACCGGGCGACGGCGGCCTTGCCTACATCGAACGGGTTGGCTTGGCCGGGCTTCCGACCGGCGGCGGTGTGGGCCTTGTAGAAAGCGTTGTCGAATTCGGAATGGTTCGACAGGAGGGCGGTCGCGCCAAAATCGGCGGCTGCCTTCGCTATCTTTCTTGACGAGGCGAGATAGCCATTGTAGAACGCGGCGTTGCCGTCAAATGGGATCGCCGTGCCGCCGACGTACGCGATCCGCAATGGCTTGCCGTTGTCCTTCACCTCGAAGAGGAAAGAGATCGTCCCTGGGGTATGACCCGGCATCGTGACCGCCTGGACCGAGGCATCTCCGATCGAGACCTTCATGCCGTCGGTGGCGACCATGTCACGCTTCGGCTTGCCGCCAGCGTGGTTCGTCGACTTATCAACCGCGTCCCAGTCCGGCCCGCCGTAGAGGAGATGCGCGGACGGCATCGAGTCCTGGAGGAATTTTGCGCCGCCGTCGTGATCGGCGTGGGCGTGCGACATGATGAGGTACTTGACCTTTTGAGTATCCAAGCCTAGTTTCTTCATCCCCCCGACGATCTCATCTGGCGCCGCGTAGTCAAACAGCCCCTCGAGAATGATGATGCCGTCGCTGCCGACGAGAGCCCAGGCGCTGTGGATCCTGGTGCCGAGAAAGTAAAGGTTGTCAGCGACTTTGGCGGGCTCGGCGTACCACGTGTCCTTTGCGGGCGGTCCGGGCGCCGGGGCGTTCGCCCCGCGCCCGCCTCCCCGCCCCGCCGGAAGCGGCACAACGCACAGGCGCAGGAATGTGCCGGGCCAGTCGAGACCCGCGGCATTCTTGGCCGC
Source organism: uncultured Acidobacteriota bacterium (assembly GCA_963741135.1). Taxonomy (GTDB): domain Bacteria; phylum Acidobacteriota; class Vicinamibacteria; order Vicinamibacterales; family UBA2999; genus Gp6-AA40. Next base: position 1,361,173 of record CAVUHC010000008.1, on the reverse strand, counting down.
GGAAACGAGACCGTCGATGCTCGCTGGCGCGGGCGTCTGGGTCGATGCGACTGTGACGCTGATAATGACCGCCACCGCAGTGCCGATGCCGACTGCCTGCCACTTCATGCTGTTCCTCTCCACATCCATTCCTTCCTCAGGGCGCATCGGCCTGCGTAATTAATCGTGATGGTCCTCAATGCGGGCGATCCGCTTGTCCACGTGAAAGTGAGCATTCAGTCGCCCGCGTCGTCGAACAAATCCTTGTGAGCCGCGGTGAACGCATCGCTGAAGCGGACCACCTGAAAACCATTGCCGTCGCTGACGAACCAGATCTGCATCTCGCGCCCGCGCGTCCCGTTGGCAGGCACCTTCTTGAAGCGCGCGAAGCCGGATATCTTGTCGTAGGTCCGGTCAACGGCCTGCGTCCAGCTCCCTGATCCGGGAAGGAACGCCTTCCGCACCGCCGGCGGCTTGAAATACGCGATCTCCTTGGGGCGGGAGAGATCGCGAATGTCAAACACCCGCAAGCCTCCATTTTGAAACCCGCACACGAGCATGTTCGGATTGCTGGCTCGGTCGGCGTTGCACCGCTCAGCGTTGTAGACGGGACTTCCGCCGCCGGTGTCCGGCGGATCGGTGAGGAGCCCGCGGCAACGGGCGGGGTCGTTCACTTCGAGCCTGAGTTTGGAGACGAGTCGAGGTTTCGTTTCGTCCGTGATGTCGACGATCTGCGGATAACCATACGGGGATGCGCCCCGGTCACATGCGGCCTTGAGACCCCCAGCGCCGCCCGCGCCGCCGCTCTCGTCCGTGCTGACGACGTACTGGCGACCGTTCCTGGTGAAAGGGAACATCTGCTCCACCTGCCCTTGGTCATCCCAGTAGAGCGTGCCGATAACCCGGATCTGCGGATCAGGGCGACGGGCCTGGATATCGCTTACGTCAAGGATCACCAGCCCGTCTGGACCGGCCGAAGAGCCGGTGTTGCCAAAGGTGCCCGGTTGCCCCGCATACAGCCGTGTCCCGGACGCGTTGAGGTTGACGTCGTGGGGCCTGCCGTCACCGGTGAACTTCCAGGTGAGGAGCAGCTTCGCCTTGGACGCATCGGTGACGTCCACAACGGGCAGCGTGCCGCCGATGCCTCGATTGTTCTGGCCGACGTAGTACGTCTTGCCGTCCGGCGCCCAGCCGCCCATATGCGCCTGGCTGCCCGGCAACGTGACGCTGGACTTGAGCACCGGGTGGCGGCAGTCGGCGGACAGGTCGTACACCGCAAAGTTCGGCCCGTTGTCTTCGGCGACCGCGAGCAGCTTGCGCGCCTCGTTCACTTTCAGCGTCTCGTGCGGGTTGCGTCCCGCGGGCGTGTCGTCCAGGTACGCGGTCGGCTGTGGATGTCGGGGGTCCGAGACATCCAACACCACAACACCGGGGTGCTTCTGCCCAGCCCTGTTCTCCGTCGCATAGTAGGCGCAGTTATCCAGGAACGCTGGTCCATCCTGCGAAAACGCCCCCTCGCCTTGGAACTTTCCGACGAGTTCCAGGTTGCAGTTGAACCCGCGTTCCGACCTGCCGCTCGAACGCTCATCCGGTGTGGTCTGACCTTGCAACCCGGTTTCGGTTCGATCCATGCGACCACATGTGGCCTTGGGCACCGGCGCTGTCGATGGGACGGGTTGAGCGATCGCGCGCTGCCTGACGCCGGTCTCGTAGGACGCTGTAATAGAAGCCCCGAGCAACAGAGCGGGCAACGCGACGGCTGCAATGGCGAATACCTTGACGACCTCCTGCCTGTTCATAGCTCCTCCCTGCTGTCGAAGGGGGCGTTTCCTCGCCCGGATTCTATTCCGCCCCGAAGACCAAGGTCCAAACAATCACCGTCGACCGACGCATCGCGCTCACCGTTGGCGCGGCGGTTCGGGGCTGAAGCCAGGCTCGAAGCCGCGCGCGCGCTCACGGCGCTGCAGCGGATCGGCCGTGGGAGCGGGCGGCAGGATGCCGAGCCTGACGAGCTGCGGATGGAACTCGTAACGGATGTTCATCGTCTGCGCGGGTACGTCTTCGAGGTCGAGCCACACTTGCGTGACGGCGTGGTCGGTCCGGCGCCCCATGCCAGTCGCGGCGTACTCATCGACGGCCTTCTTGTCCGTGCCCCCGAGAGCGCCAGCCGCAGCCGCCTGATTCGCCGGCGCTGACGACTCCGGGGCCTGCGCCCGACGGCCTGCGACATCGCTCGACGTGTCGGACCTGAGAAGGGTGAGGGGCACCCGCTCCTTGAAGAAGACCGCGGAGATTACACCCAGGTTGGCGGTCTTGCCCAGGGCCTGACCGTACGAGCCCGCCTCGGTCGTGAATTCGAAGCGTCGCGCCTCGAGGTGGCTCGTCTGCCACCCGCTGATGGTGACGGTTTCGTACGGGTCGAGGACCCATTTGCGCGCGTCAGCGGCGGTCGTCTCGCGCGCGTCGATGGTGTTGAGCCCATCGACCGACAGCGCCACGGCCACGCGGACGCCGTAGGGATTGCGCAGCCGAATGGCATATTCGCGCCCCTTCCGGGCCTCGACGTACCAGCGCCCGTTATGCGGGTAACGTGGTTGAGGAGCGCCGTCAACGAGGATGTCGACGTCCCCACCTGAATGACGGACGGGTGCGGCAAACATCAGGGTGTGCGGACCGGCGGCGAGCGCGAGGCCGGCGGCAATCAGACAGGCGAAGCGGTTGTTCATATGTCCTCCTGCCTTAGAACGGACGAGGCTGGAAATCTTGCACGACAGGGTCCTACGCCCAACCTTCGCTTCATGCCGGTGACCAGTGCTGTCACGAACTCGCGACACGATGGCTTCATGGAGACATCGATGCGCATACTTGCCGTCGGCGCGATTGTTCTGAGCATGTTCTGTGTGGGATGCACTGATGCGGAGGTATCGCGGGTGATGTCGTACGGCGACCCGCAGCACGTGCGCTTCTATAGTGGCGGCGTGCTGGTCGGCGAGTGGACGTCGACCGGCCAGGTGCTCAACGAGGGACAGAGCGACGGCTATGTCTTCACGGATTCCGCGACCGGGCAACTCGTTCGTGTATCAGGTGAAGTGATCATCACGCTGGTAAAACCTGCGAGTCCGGGCGCGACGCTGCCGCAGAATCCGATTAGAAGGTAGCGAATGCCAAATGCCTTCCGGTTCGCGCATCCGGCTGCTTGGCTTGCGGCCCTGGTGAGTTGTCCGCCTCTCCCCTGTCGAGTGCGGGGCATCCAGCTTTCTTTGCACGAAAGGGCCCTGTGTGTAACCGCCAGATTTTCGGCGGCCACCTCTATTCGAGTCTGCCGTTGGGCGACTTCTCCTATCCGTCGCACGACTACATCGAAAGATCGACCGCGAAGGTAGTTCGCAATTTGGGGCAGCCCGAAGACGTAGGCCGATAGCTGCGGGAACTGAGGAGCGGCGCGATTTCGGCTACTCTATTCGAGTCTGCCGTTGGGCGACTTCTCCTATCCGTCGCACGACTCATCGAAAGATCGACCGCGAAGGTAGTTCGCAATTTGGGGCAGCCCGAAGACGTAGGCCGATAGCTGCGGGAACTGAGGAGCGGCGCGATGGCGACGCCAGTCGGGTCGCTCAACGCTCATCGGTAAACCTGCGGCGTCTATCGCGAGCTAACGGAGTGGTGCTCAAGCGAGCACATGCGCCGTGCGACACGGCACATGCACCGAAACACAGGGAAGAGGCTCGGTGCTACGCGGCACACGTCAGCTCACAAACGGAAGCAGACGCGTCCAACCGGGCGGACGACCGCTCACACAACGAAGTCACGTCGTCGAACGCCGCACACGACTGCTCTAACGTCTAATTCGCATCGCCTGACGGTTCACACGATCGCTATGACGGCGAAGTTGCGTCGTCCAGGCGGGCACACGAGCGCTCTAATCGCGAAGTCGCGTGGTCCAACGGCGCAAGTGACCGCGCAGACAGAGAACCCGGTCCCTTCGCATGAATGCGGGCAACCGGTTCAACGGAAGTCGTGACCGGTTTGATGAAAGAAATGAAAATAGGACAGGTAAGTCGTGGTCTATGACGTCGCGATCGTGGGTCTGGGCGCGATGGGGAGTTCTTCTGTTTTCGAACTCTCGCGTCGCGGCCAGCGCGTGGTCGGCTTCGACGCTTTCGCGCCGCCGCACTCGCGAGCCTCGTCTCACGGTGAAACGCGCGTTATCCGTGAAGCCTACTTTGAAGACCCGATCTATGTACCACTGGTTCAGCGCGCATACGAACTCTGGCATGACTTGGAACTTCGCAGCGGGCGCACATTGCTCACCACAACTGGTGGGCTGATGCTTGGGTTACCAGACAGCTCAGTGGTCCGGGGTGCATCCGCCAGCGCGAGGACACATCATCTTGCGCACGAAGTCCTCTCGGCTGCGGAAATTCGCCGGCGTTATCCGGCCTTTCGTTTGCCTGACTCGATCGTGGGCGTACTCGAGCCTCGAGCAGGTGTGCTTTTTCCTGAACGCTGTATCGACTCGTATTTGACCCTGGCGGTCTCCCAAGGCGCAACACTGATGGTCGACGAACCTGTCCTGGAGTGGGAGGTAAGCGGCGACTCGGTTTGGCTGCGCACAGCCAACCAGCGTTACAACGCAGGCCGGATCGTCTTCTGTTGTGGCCCTTGGATCACCACGCTTGTCAATCTGCCGATACCGCTGGAGGTCGAACGCAACGTGCTGCATTGGTATCAGCCGCAAGCACGATCGTCCCTGTTCCAGCTTGACGCCCTGCCCATCTTCCTGTTGGAAGACGACGCCGGGCGCGTTTGCTACGGTCTTCCAGAACTCCCCGAGGTGGGCGCTGGTGTGAAGGTGGCTCGACACCATCTGGGCGAAACGACGACGGTGGATGGTGTAAACCGAACCGTGTCTGAACGGGAGATCGCGGAAATGACCTCCTGGGTGGATGAGTACTTACCGGATCTGGCAAACGGTTGGTGTCGGGCGAGCGTGTGCTTGTACACAAACACGCCTGACAATCATTTCCTGATCGATCGGCACCCTGAGCTCGAGCAAGTGTGGATTGTCAGTCCCTGCTCGGGACATGGCTTCAAATTCGCGAGCGTCATCGGCGAACTGGTTGCCGACCTGATCATCGAAGGTCGCACAGACTTCGACATTCGACGGTTCCAACTCAATAGGGGCAGGAACTGAACGCTGCTCCCCGGGCACTCGACCGCTCAAAGAGCGAACCTGTGTGCTCCAACGCTGCCTGATGACGCCTGACAGCAAAAGGCGCGTAGTGCAAACCGCGCCGGGGCACGTCAATTGCCCTTCCGGTGACGATGGTAAGATCCGGCCTTCCGCCGGATCCTTGATCATCAAAGGAATTCGGCGATGACGCCTTACGAAATGGAAGAGCAGATCAAAAACCTCGACGCGCGGACTACGGCGATTGAGCATTTCCTGCCAACACTCGCGACCAAGGACGACCTGCGCCTGAGCGCGGAAGCTTTGCGGGACGACCTGCGCCTGACTACAGAAGCATTGCAGCACGAGATGGCGAAGCTCGCGACGAAGGACGAACTGAACGCAGGACTGGAAGACGCGAAACGCTACGCGCTGATGCTCAATGAAGCGACGCGCGACGACATCCGACTGCTGGCGGAACACATGCTCGCTATGCGTTCTCAGCTGGATCGGATCGAAGGAAGGCGGACCTGAAGCGCATCCAGGCTGGCCCGCTCTGCGTCTGTGGTGAACTCGTGCCCGGCATCCCCGCTGGACCAGCAGCTGGAACTTCTCTTGTGGGTTCGCAAGCCGGTAAGCCTGGTCGGCCGCGCGCGCGCATTCCTGCACGCCAGGCATTGGCGTCAGATCGTCCTGGTTGGTGTAGGATGCGACCGATCTACGCTCATCAAATCCGAAATGTCGGGTTGAACAAAGACGTATGAACAAGATCGTCGCAATCGTCGGAGGTGTGCCCTGTGTCGCCTTCGCGCTGTTCGCCGCACTGGAGGCCGCACCGGGACAGGGCGCGGCGGATACGGCGGACGCCCCGACGTATCGAAGGATGTCGCGCCCATCTTTTTCCGTCAGTGCACCCAGTGCCACCGCCCGGGTGAAATCGCGCCGATGTCGCTGCTGACGTACAACGATGCGCGTCCGTGGGCGAGATCAATCCGTAACGCCGTGGTCACAGGCGTGATGCCACCGTGGCACGCCGATCCGGCGTACAGCGAGTTCGCCAACGCGCGGCAACTGACGGAGACAGAGAAGACGACCATCACTCGGTGGGTGGCAGCCGGCGCCCCCGAGGGCGATCCGGCCGACTTGCCACCGCCTCCGCGGTATGCGGATGGTTGGCAGATTGGCGAGCCGGATCTTGTCCTCGAAATGGAGCCCTATGCTGTACCGGCGGAGGGGATCGTTCAATACGAGTGGATCTACATTCCGACGAACTTCACTGAGCCGAAGTACGTCAAGGCCATCGAAATTCGGCCGGGCAATCGCAAGCTCGTGCACCATGTGCTGGCGTATTACCGGGCAAAACCAAATCGCCAGCGCACACCAGTTCTCCGAATCGATCAGGAACGGCAGCAGATCGCGCCACGAACGCCCGGTCTCCGTCCGCGCCGCAGCGACTCCACGCCGTCACGCCTGATTACCACTTACGCACCAGGGACTCTCCCGCAGGTTCTCCCGGTTGGCAGCGCCATGCGGCTCGAGGCCGGTGGGGAGATCGAATTGCAACTGCACTATTCGACCAACGGCACCGCCGGCACGGATCGAACCAGGATTGGGTTCATCTTCTCCAGGGATAAGACGCCCGTTGAAATCCAAGCAGGGCAGTTCTTCAACGCGAAGCTCCAAATACCGGCTCGCGCGCGCGACATCCGAGTGGACGCGGAAATCGCGTTTCAGCAGGACGCGACTGTGCGGGGCCTCTTTCCCCACACGCACTTGCGTGGGAAGAGATGGGAATACCGGCTCGTGATGCCTGACGGCACCGAGCGGATGATTCTTGCCGTGCCGCGCTACGATTTCAATTGGCAGACGTACTACATGTTCCGGGAACCGCTCCACGTGCCGAAGGGATCCCGCATCGTATCGAGCGCTTGGTACGACAACTCCGCGTCAAATCGGTTCAATCCCAATCCCGATATCGACGTGTTCTGGGGCGACCAGACGTGGGAGGAGATGCAGTACCACCAGGGCTTCTCTACAGCGCGAATTGAATCAAAGAGGCCGCCGATCCATGCGAGGGTCGGCAGCGCCAGTCGGAACATCCCTCCCACCGGATCCAGCCCCTTCAGGAGAATCACCAACAGCATCGCCAGCGCCGTTCCCAATGCAAGGCCGCCTAGACCGAGTACCACCCACTCAAGTTGCACCGGCAGCAAACCGCTCTCGGCTTCGTCGGCCGGTTTCGTGTTTCCTCCTCAAGAGCGAATTGCCGCAACTCGGCAGACGACCGCTCAGACAGCGAAAGTCAGGCGTCGAACGGCGCACACGACTGCTCTAACCTCGAACTCGCGTCGCCAAAGGTTTACACAACCGCGCCCGGGCACGTCCGTTGCCCTTCCGATGACGATGGTAAGATCCGGCCTTCCGCCGGACCCTTGATCATCAAAGGAATTCGGCGATGACGCCTTTCGAGATGGAAGAGCAGATCAAAAGCCTCCACGCACGGACCACGGCGATTGAGCACATCCTGCCGACACTCGCCACCAAGGACGACCTTCGCCTGAGCACGAAGGCGTTGGGGGACGACCTGCGTCTGACCACAGCCGCGTTGCAGCACGAGATCGAAACGGGTTTTGAAGCGGCGAAGGCGCACGCCGACAGGCTGAACGAAGTCACGCGGGCGCAAATCCGTCGCGTGGCCGACCAACTGGCCGTTGTCGCCGGCCAGATGGCGACGAAGGAGGAGCTTCAGCAGCTGGCGTCGAAAGAAGACCTTCGGCAGCTGGAACAGACGCTGTCGGCACAGATGGCGACGAAAGGAGAACTTCAGCAGCTGCAACAGACGCTGTCGGCAGCGTCGAAAAGTGACTTTCAGCAGCTGCAGCAGACGCTGTCGGGACAGATCGCCGCGCTCGACGCATCGAGAAAAAACAAGAAGCGCTGATATCGCGCAGCATCGGCGCGGTGAGCTGGTCGTAGAACCTCGCGACTTATCAGCTCTTTAGTGGCGATGACTCTGCGCTTTATGGAACCTTCGGCGCCTCGCTTAACTCGGGCCGAGCAGGCACGTCGGCCGGGCCTCTTCGCTCCAAGTGACGCACCCACTTCTCATCGTCATCGGGAGGGGCATGGTCATCGGGAGGGGCGTGAGAACTCCCGTCTCGTTCAGGTTCATGCGGGGGCGAGGTCCTCTGTTTCAGGTACTTTTCAAGCGCACTGTACCCCGCGAAATTCGCCACGAAGCCGACGGCTATCGCACCCCAGAAGTCATTGACGGTGACCCGAATCAGGAACTGACTTTCGGCAATCCGCGAGAGCAGAATCGTCGTGATGACACTCAAGAACACAGAACCTGCGACGGCACCAATCTCTTTTGTTAGAAAATCCAACCAGAAAGACAAGTCGCTTTCATCTTTGCGACGCACTGTGCGACGTGCTCGGACGTCCGGAAATACAAAGTAGGCAATCAGGCCGCCGAGCGCCGCACCGAACAGAATGACGAAGACGGGTGCTGCAACTTCCAGCACCGCCTCTTGCCGAACCGTACGATAGCCCGTTCCGCTAAAGCCCGGCTCAGTCCAATATTTGACGTCCGCGACCAGACGGTATTCGCCTGGTGCGAAGAACATGAAGTTCAGTTCATTGTCAATTATCGGCCACAGAATGGACCAGCCCTCTGTAACGGCCTTGCTGGGATCCGCACGCCAGAACACTGTGTAAGAGTCATTTGGTCTTAGCGCCACGAACGAAGGCGTAGCCGTGTCGCCGCTCTTGTCCTCGGTCGGTAGCAGTGCTGCCAGCCCTTCTCGTTCACGATTCAGGGGGCCTTGCAGTTCTGGCGGAAGCGTCAAGCGGACGTCCTCGGACCGGACGTACACGGTTACGCTGGACCGATTTTCGAGATCGGCCTGCACGCCAAGGCCGGTACCTGCCGTGGGCTTTGCGCGCGACGGGTAGAGACGCACTTGGAGCAGGCTTGCCGAGACCTGCTCCGAGGCGGCGGATTGAGCGAAGACACTGACGTGCCACATGCTGGTGGCGGCCAGGGCGGCTGATACCACGAGGCGGCGCAAACGCATATCGCTCCTGGAAGAGGTAGAACTTTCAGCCAACTAAGGCTCGCCTGTCAACCAATTAACGACGCCAGCGCCCCAATCAAACGGCGGTGTGCGGCGCTAACCGGCATACTCGATGCGATACCAGACCCTCCAGTTGCCAACGTCTTCGACGGTCTCGTGCGTGTCACTCGGACCGTAGCTTCCGATCCAATCAACGACTCTTCCAGCGAAAGCGCGCTTGTAGGTGGCAAGCACGTCGTCAGGGTCGAGTGTGTCGAGCTCGACGCCGCCGATCCGCACGAACAGATCATCTTCCACGTAGCCTTCGAAGAGGCTTTCTCCGATGACAACCTCGTTCTCGCCCGGTCTCTCGCTTAGCTTGTAGTGCTTCTCGCGCGGGAACCTGGTCGTGTTCTCCTGGCCGCCGTTGTCGCGCGTCAACACGCGAGCGAGAAACTGGAATTCGCCCTTGCCCTTGAACCAGGGTTCGCTGTCGTCGATGACCTGTATCTTCTCGAGCGTCACACGGATCTTCTGGCCCGTGTTGGTTCGTTGTGGGGTCCTTCCACACCAGCGGGGGCTGCGGATGATCTTCGGTGTTCGTGAGCTCCATGAACGCCTTTGCCCGCGCCCTGGTGAACTCAACCTGTTTCTCCAACACCGGCCTGAAGCGGTCGTCGCGCGCGGTGAGGCTCAGGCGCTGATGGAACAGCTCGAGCCAGCGGCGCTCGGCCTCGTGAAGGTCGTGCGACTTCTCCACCTGGATCTGAAGCTGGAAACCGCCAAGAACCCTGGCTTCGTCCGACCGCATTTGCAGCACGTCGACCCGGTATCGCTGGCCCTTCTTGATCCCGGCTGGAAGGCGCACCGTGATGAGGCCCGCAAGGTTGTCGCCCCAGAACGGCGGCAGGGGCAGATAGGTCACCCCATTTGGCACCATGCGAAGCGTGTGGTTGTCGATGAACTTGACCGTGCCCGGGGCGTGCCGCAGATTGCGAAAATTGACACAGTCAGTAACGGATAGACCGGGCAGGTAGAGCTCGACGACCGAGTTTTCAGGCAAGTCGTTCCAGAAGAAGGCGAGCTCGTCGAGACCGGTGCCGGCCTTCCAGGTGTCGGGGTCGAACTGCCAGGCCGCCTTGGCCTCGTTGGCGGCGTGCACGACCTCGAGCCTGCGCTCGAGGAGTTCCGGAAATTCCGCAAGCCAGCCTGTCCTCAGGTGTCCCTCGTGATCGGTCATCTGCCCGTCGTGCCCGCCACCGGCAAGGGGCGGGAACGGACGCAGCACCTCGATCGGTGCGCAGCAGTTCTCATCGGGATTCAGATGGTCATGACCGCCCGGTTCCGTAGGCCCATGGTCATGAGCGTCCGGTTCGGCAGGCCCATGGTCATGACTGCCCGGCTCCGCAGGCCCATGGTCATGCGCCTGGTCATTCGCATGGTCATGGAGATCGTGCCGCCTCCGCTTGTGCGTGAGATCGATGTCGAACGCATGCTGCACGGTTCGGGTGATCTCGTCACCCGGGTTCGCGGTTTGCACGACCAGCAGATTGCGCTGGGAGAGGTTGTCAGACGTTCCAGGCGTGGCGCCGTTGTCAGTGGGGTCCGGTGCGTACATCACTTCCACCACCATGCACTGGTGGTTGCCGACCATCAGCGTCCGGATCGATTGCAGAGCGCCGGCGAACGGGCCATCGTCCACAAACGTCGCCGGGTAGCGAACGGCGCTTTGATTGATGTCCAGGTACGCGCCAAAGAAACTCGTGATCTCTCCGCCACCGGTTGCCGCGAAGGAGAACACGTTTTTTGGATCGGTCTGCGTGGCCATGTCAACAGATGTGCCGACCCTCGGTGCGGCGAAGAAGGGGATGGATGCAAGCTCGTTCGTAGTGGTGCGGCCGAGCAACGCCACCCCGCTTGGCGCGCTGCGGTAAGCCAGCGTGTTGTCGAACTCGACGTTGGCCACGCCCCAGCGGAAGAGCCGGAACGTCGCCCGGACATCGGCGGCGCCTGTCGCGCTCTGCAGGCGCATCTTCGAGAGCGCAAAGTTGTAGTACGCGACGCCGTTGACCGTGGTGGAGTATTCGAGCACCGACCCCGGTTGGTCCTGCGGGAGCGCATCGAAACTTTCTCCGCCAGCGACTCCGTTGCCGAGACGCAGGTTGTCGATCACCGACGCGATGAACGTATTGGGATCCGACCACCCCGCAGGCACACCGAAACGAGCGGCGCCGGCGACGATCTTGAACACGCGCGTGTCGATGCTCAACCACGACGTGGGGCCGTCGAGCATGTAGGGGTTGGCGCTCACCTGGAGGCGCACGCGCAAGCTGTCGTCTACCACCTCGTTGCCCGCGCGATCGACTGCCTTGATCACGAGTTTCAACAGCACCGGCGGGTCGCCCGCCATCATCGTGCCGAATGCGGTGACCCCGGTGAATGTGACAGTGCAGCCAAAGGTGATGCGCTGGGCGATGCCCGGGTGGAGGCCGGGAGATTCCTCGAGCCCCGCGCCGACACTGACCGTCAACCCCGGCACGAGGTTGTCGGACAGGTCCCTGAGTTCGACACTCGGCCGGTGCGCGGCGTCGGTAAACAAACCCGCGCCATAGATCGGCGGCGCGATGAGATTGCGAAGCTTGGGCTCGACCTCCGGGGGCCAGGCGATGGTGGCCGCGCGGGACGTACGGTCCTGCAGGATCACATAGAACGAATCCGCGAACGTGCTGGTGCCGGCCGAAGCAACGGCCTGCACCTGGTCTTTGCTGAATGTGCTGCGATCGAGGTAGGCGGTTATCGCGGGCGCCTGCTTTTCCTGGATCAGCGGAAGCATGATGCGGGCGCTATAGTCGAAGCCGTCAAGCCTTTCGTAGGTGGTGCCCGCAGGCAGATTGGCGGAGAACGGATCGAGCAGCGTGCCGGACGTATTGCCGCCAATCAGGGCCACCATCCTCACTTCGCCGTTGGCGCGAATGAGGTCGCCCTGGTTGAGTTGCGTCGTGAACGAGGTGCCACTCCCGGTGAGTGTTGTGCCACTGGTCGAGATGGTGCCGGAGACGGGCTGTACCGTACCGTCTGGGAACTGCTGGCACGTGAGGTAGCCCGTCACCTGAACCAGGCTGTTCTTGAAGCCGACCGGCGTTGGAGTGAACGCCGGATTGTCCGAGACGAACGGCCCCTGACCGCCCGCATCTAGGGTGCCCGCCGATCCGTCGAATACGAAGTCTTCGATGAAGTCCATTCCCTGTTGACGCTCAGTCGGACCCGCCGGAGCGCCCGGCGTGAGGGTAAGGTTGCGCATGAGCGTGATGACAGGCGTGTTGTTCACCGCTTCTCGCAGCACCTCGCAGCGAAGCTGTAACTGCAGTGGCCGGTTGAACGGGTCCGGGCGAACGTTCAGCTTGACGCGCAGCGTTCCGTTCCCGCTGGCCAGCGAGATGCCCGACACTGCATTCAGCGGCTCCGGCGTATCGGTACTCGTCACCAGATCCCGAATGATGGTCAGCATGTTCGGGCTCGGATATGCACTCGCATCAGCCTTCACAAATTCGAGTTTGGCGAAATCAGGACGCCTCTTCGTCCACAAGTCATCGATGAACCCATGCCAGCCGAAAAAGCGAGGCACATGATTGTTCGTGACCGGCTCAATGAGGTCGCCGTTCCGCACGTGGCCGGTGCCGTGGTAACCGGAGTCCGAGGTTCCGGCGACGGAAATGGGTCCGAATGGATTGTTGTCGGTCGCGAAACGCTGGCCCATCAAGCCGAGATTGGTGAACTCCGACAGCGCGCCGTTCCAGTAGGTCGTGTGGGTCGGGTTCAGCTCCACGGGTGGATTGGTCGCGCTCACGTTCCATTCCACGTGCGGAAAGCCCGATCCGTCAGCCTCTACCCCTGCCGGTGGAAAACCGGTGGCCGCCGTGTCATGGGCGCAGGTGTTGAGTGACGGCATAGCGATCTGTCCGGTGCGCGCCAGCCAGCGGTCGAAGATCTCCAGATGATCACGGTGGAAGGTGAAAAACTCGGCGCCGACCTGCGTGCGACTGATCTCCTTCTTCCGTCGGTGCTGGCCGACGCTGGTGCTGAAATACGGCGTTGGGGTCGTCCAGCCTGTGCCGACGCCGTTCGGATGCCATACGTGGTGGACCTGGTGGAAAACGTCGGTGAAGTCCTTGTCGCTGAGGATCGTCCCGTCCTTGTCGTACACGGTGTACACGGGGAGGACCGGGACAAACGTCAGGCGCTTTCTGAGGTCGCTCACCCACTTCATGAACGTCCAGTAGCGGTAGCTGAACGGGGCCTTGATCTCGTCCTGATTGAGCTCGGTGGCGTCTCCGCCGGCATTGCTGAAGTGACGCAGTGCGTTGTAGTAATTGCGGATGTCTGTGCCGAGGCTATTCAGCGTGGTGCCCGCGGGGAAAGGACTCCCGTTCAGGTTGCCAGGTAAAGAGGGGCCGACTGGCGGGCTGCCCATGTTGTCCGGGAACACGTCCTGGCCGTCCCACGGCTTGAGAGGCGGGAGAAAGTACTTGCTGCGCCAGGCCTCGTAGCGTTGAAGCATGTAGTCGAGGTGATGCACCAGGAACTGCGTGCCCGTTACGGTGGTTGCCGGCGCGTTGGGCGTGTTCGCGATTGTCCAACGCAGGTGGTTTAGTTGCCCTGGAGGCAGTGCCGGCGCGGCAGCGCCGAGTTCCGCGCTACCCATGTCGCCGTATATCAGGGCCGTCATGAAGTCGGTCACGTTCGCTGCCATCGGTATCTCCTTCACGTGTATCGAGTGACCGCCGCCTCGATCACTCGCCTGCCTGAAGAGCGAGCCCGCGGACTATCGCGTCCCGCGAAGGTCGTCCTTACGATCGGACAGGTGCCGCGATGGGCACGTGATCGTCTGCGACCCCCTTGTTCATTAACGTAAGAAGTGCCCGACCGAAACACCCTCTCAAAACACGGTTCTCAATGTCTTCGCGACACGACCATCGAGAATGTTCGTGATGAAGGCCGAGGGGTCGAGGCCCGCAGCGCTCGCGGCCAGCGAATCCTTGGAACAGGTTTTGAAGCGGCGAAGGCGCACGCCGACAGGCTGACCGAAGTCACGCGGGAGCAAATCCGCGTCGTGGCTGATCACGTGGCCCTTGTCGCCCGCCAGATGGCGACCGAAGGAGATCTTCAGCAGCTGCAACAGACGCTGTCGGCACAGGCGTCTGTCGTCGCGCAATCACGCGACTGCAATTCCTCACTTTTTCTGAGCTTCCAGCTCCTGGAGTTTCTGGAGCTCGTCCAGCTCGCGGTTGTTCGTGCAGTAGAACTCGTACACCTCTCCGTTTCCGAGCGTCCAGCGGCGAGGAGCGGATTTCCACGGCTTCGCCAGGACCTTCGGATCGTCGACGGTGATCTCGACCATCAGATAGTTCATGGACGGACGGGTGTAGCGCTCGGTGACGTGCAACGCGTCGCTATGAAACCACCCATTCGGCATGACGTACGTTTTTTCATCGAACCCGGTCGAATCGACGACCAGGGTGTCGCCATCCCAGCGAGTCGTGCTGGTACCGTGAAACCACGGCTCCGGATTCTTCGGGACAGGGCGTCCATCCGTGTAGATGAGACGCCAGTTATTGAGGACTTCGTACAGCTGCGCCAACATGGTTGGCGTCTGGACAATGACCGTCGAATAGGGGTTCTGCAGCCAGATGGCTGGAACACCACGCGGGATGCAGTTCACGGACGACTTCGACAGCTCGATTTCCACCGGCGTCATCGCCTTGATTTTTGCCTCCGCCCACGGCTGGAACACGGGTGGCACTTCCGGCGTCATCCTGGGATCGAATTGCCGTCTCGCGGCGGGATCGACACCATCGCGACCGCTGACGCCCTGGCCCGCGCTATTGGGCAGCCAGTGACCGGACAAATCCGGACGGCCGTTGGCCAGGCGCGGCGCGGGACCGCCCGGCGGCATCACCTTGATCGCGTATTCCGTATTCTGGGCGTGGGACGGCGCGGACCCCATGCATACCAGCATCAGCATTGCGGTGCATGCGAGGCTTTTCATGTTCACGGCTCCTGACGCTAGAAAACTTGACCACCTGAATTCCAGCCAATTGAGTCAAGTTTTCTCGCCCCGCGAAGCGGGGCAAAGAGATACTGCCACTAGCGAGGCGGAGCCACATGCTCGGCGGTCTGAGGCGCAGCCTCGCTAGTCTTGAAGTTGTCCCATCTGGCGCAGAACGCCATCAGACGCGAACTTGAGTGAACCGGCGGCGGCATAATTCGGCCTGCCATTCTTCGCGACGCAGCCTCTCACCCACACTTGCTTGCCGATGTTATCGAGGAATAGCTGCCGATCGGTACCAGCTCTCCTCAGTGTGATGAGCGCGTACGTCTGAAAAGACCAGTTCTGCGCAACTCCGCCTGCGTCCTTGACGTCCACATGGAAAAACCCGTGGGGGTTCGTCCACTCAAGTTTCGTGAGCGTGCCCGTAAACTCCCGGCACTTTGTTGCGTCGAACTCCGCGGCGAACGAGTGATGTGCAAACGAGGGAACCGCCACGAGAAGCACACCAATCGTCGCCGCTGCTGCGGCAAGAATCCTCGGAGTCTTCATCGGAAACCTCACTTCTCATCCCGTCTCATCCCGCGACGTTGCCCGGAGTGGCGTGTATACGCCCCAGTGTGCCTGTTGTCAAATGGAGCGGGCCGTGATTTCCCGATGGCTTCACAATGCGGTTGGACGCTGCCGTGCGGTCCCGTTAAACTGCGGCTCGGGATGCCTCACGCCGGAAGCATATGGCCGAGACGTGCGAACGCTCGATCGCGCAGTGTGAAGAAAGCGGCGCCTGCTTGCGGAGTATGACGATGCGACCGCATCGTTTTGCAGGAGCGTAACCCTGAACGGGCAGATGGGGACGGCTACGTGGACGTCGAGCAGTCGTTCGTCGTCAAGCCAGGCGAACCGGCAGCTGCCGACGTCTACCGTGCGTTTGTCGCCGCTGTCATCCGCAGCGGCTTAGTGAAGGCCTCACTGGACTGCGCCAAGCTGTCGACAACGACCGCCGTCGCCCGCGCGCGCCAGGGCACGAGCCGTCGCCGGACTTCCGGGTTTCCAGAGCTCATCCCTCGGCTGCCGCCTGGGCAGCGGAAGCAACACGGGTAGCGGCGCGCCTGCGGCGGGTGGCCAACAGCGCCGCGCCGAGCCCAAAGGCCATCAACCCAGCCGTCGAGGGTTCGGGTACCGCAGCGGCCGGCGTGCTCGACTGCCACACGCCGGGGCTTCCGTCGATAAACGCGGAGTCTTCGAATGAGACGCACAGGCCTCGTGGCACGAGCGCCGGGTCGCACATGAGCCGCGCGCCCAGGTCCTGGACACCGAACAGGCCCAACAGGCCGGCCGTGTCGTTCTGCGTGACGATTCTAGTGTCGTGATCGCCGAGCGGCGTCAGCACGAGCGTCTGCTGCAGGATGACGTCCCAGACATCGATATCGCCGGCAGTATCCGTCTGCACGAAGAAGAGGGTCGTGAGGCTGGGATCGGCGTCGGTCAGCGTGCTGCGCCCATTCGAGAACGAGAAGGCCAGCACATCGCCCCCGATGTCGGTCAGCGGCAGGTCGGCGGGAAGGAGGTCCGCCAGCTCGAACCAGCCGGTCACCCGCATCGAGGTGTCGAACGTTCCCGGAGGGAACGGCAAATCGAGTACGTCGGTGAACGGGCTGCCCGTATAGGTGTAGATGACATTGGCACGGGCGGGGATAGAAACCAGCAGCAACAGCAGCACTAGGACGATCCGCATCTTTCACTCCTTGCGCGACAAAGGTCTCGAGCGGGCATCGTCATTGTTCGCGCTTTCCGCCAGGAAGTCCTGAGAGAACCCTAAGAGTTCCCTAAAATTTGGAGGCCGGAGTAGCATCGGCCCGACGTACCAGTGGCTCCGGTCCCAATCCGATTCGCCGAATTCATACTCGATCCCGCCAATGCGCGGCTGACGCGCCACGGCCGCGAGGTGCGGCTACGGCCGAAGACGTTCGACGTCCTTCGGTGCCTGGTCGAGCGGCGCGGCACGCTGGTGACGAAGGACGCCCTTCTCGATGCGGTGTGGCCCGGCATCGCCGTGGGCGATGCCAACCTGCAGTTGTGCCTGAGCGAGATCCGCAAGGCGCTTGGCGACGACCCTCGATCGCCGCGATTCGTCGAGACGGTGCATCGGCGCGGCTACCGGTTTCGTGTGGCGGGAGATCCGCACTCTCCCGGCACGCCGTCCGCGCCAAGCCCCAGCGCCGGCGCTACCAAAGGCGGGCGCGCGGCGCGACCAATAGTGGGCCGGGCTCGCGAGCTCGAACTGCTGACCGGCCTGCTGCGCGAGGCCGCAGAGGGACGCCGTCAGACAGTGTTCGTCAGCGGTGAAGCGGGCATCGGCAAGACGGCACTCGTCGAGACGTTCCTGGCCGGCTCGGTCGTTCGAGAGTCGTGCTGGCTGGCGCGCGGACAGTGCGTCACGCGGTTCGGTCCCGAGGTGGCCTACCTTCCGATGCTCGACGCGCTGGCGACGCTTGCGGCGGAGCCCTCGTCGCGGGTGCTTGAAGTCCTGCGGGCGGCCGCGCCGGCCTGGCTGGTGCAGATGCCCGGGCTGACGACACCGCTAGAGCGCGAGGCGCTGGCGCCTGCGGCGAGCGCGACGGGCGAGCGGCGAATCAGAGAGCTCGCGGTCGCGCTCGAGACGCTGGCTGAGGAGCGCCCTCTGGTCCTCTGGCTCGACGACATGCACGACAGCGACACGTCGACGCTCGAGATCGTCGACTATCTGGCCCGCCGCAAACCGCCGGCACGACTCCTGGTGATTGGGACGTACCGGCCGTCGGTGCTTGCCGTGCCAGGCCATCCGCTCCGGCGGATCGCGCTTGGGTTGCGCGAGCGAGCACTCGGCGCGGAGCTGCCCCTGTCGGCCCTCGGTGTCAAAGCGGTAGAGGACTACCTCCGCGCGCGTCTGGGGGGCCCGGCTGAGGCCATCGCCAGCCTGGCCCACCGAGTCCACGCGCGAACGGAGGGCAACCCGCTCTTCGTCGTGCACGTCACGGACGCCCTGCTCACGGGCGGGACGGCGCACGACGACCACGAGGTCGAGACGTGGGTCGCGACGATCCCAGCCACGCTGGCCGACATGCTGCGCGCGCAAATAGAGATTCTGCCGGAAGCGGAGCGCGAGGCGCTCGAGGTAGCCAGCGTAGTCGGTATGCGCGTGGCAGTGCAGACGATCGACGCGCTACACACCGGAGCCGCGCTCGATGTCGAGACGGTGCTCGAGCGCCTGGCGCACGCCTACCGCTTCCTTGAACCCGACGGGATCGACGACTGGCCCGATGGCACACGGGCGGTGATGTACAGGTTCCGCCATGCGCTGCACCAGGAAGTGGCCTACGCGCAGATTCCGGCGCGACGTCGTGCCGATCTGCACCGACGCGTGGCGTACCACCGTGAGCAGACTCATGCGCAAGATGTCCATGCAGTAGCGGTGGACCTGTCGTCACACTTCGAGCGAGGGCAGGATGAAGCGCGTGCCGTGCACTACTGCCTCGTGGGATTCGAGCAGGCGCTGCAGCGGAGCGCCTTCAGCGAGGGGCTGAAGCTGGCGACGCGCGGCCTCGCCCTATTGCCACGCGTGCCTGGCGGTGACCAACGGGATAGCGCCGAGTTGCGCCTGCAGATGGCCGCGGTGGTTTCATACGGAGCCTCGCGTGGGGCCGCCTCGCCGGAGGCGGGTGAGGCGTGCCGGCGTGCTCTCGAGCTGTGCCGACAGGCCGAGGACAGCCCCGAACTATTTCCGGCGCTCTGCGGCCTCTTCGCCTTCAACCTCGTGAACGGGCAGTACGAGACCGCACACGAAGTCGGAGCGCGCATGATGCGCCTGGCGGAAGCGGCTCAGCGAGTGTCGTCGCACGGGCGCCCATCGCCGCGAGCGTTGGTGCTCGCCGCCAACGTGGCGCTGGGCATGGTGCTCTGGCACCTCGGACGGCTGGACGAGGCGAGCGAGCACTTCTCGCAGCGGCTACGGCTCTACACGCCGGACGACCATCTCACGTTCCTGCAGTTCGGTCACGACCCTGCCGTGACCTCGCTCTCGTTCGCCGCGCCGGTCGCGTGGTATCGCGGCTATCCCGACACTGCCCGGCGGACGGCGGAAGAGGGCATTACGTTGGGCCGCACGTTGGAGCACGCCTACTCCCAAGGCGTAGCGCTGCTCTTCGGCGCGCGCGCATTCCAGGAGAGCGGTGATCTCGCCCGTGTCGCGGCTCTCGTGGACGAGCACGAAGCGGTGTGTCGAGACCAGGGCTTCGTCGAGGCGGATGCGCGGCGCGACCTGAGCCGAGGCTGGCTGCTGGTGCGCCAGGGTCATGTCCACGACGGGATTGCGAGCCTGACGCAGGGCCTGCGGATCTGCGATGCCGGGGGAACCGTGCTTGAGCGGTCGTATCACTTGACGGTACTGGCCGACGCGCACGGGCGCGCCGGGTCGTTCGACGAGGGCCTGCGGATGCTGGACGAGGCGATGGTTCAAAGCCGATCAACGGCGGAAGCGTACTACGTTCCCGAGATGTATCGGCTCCGAGGGCAAATCCTGTGGCGTTTGTTGCAGCAGGCCCAGAATGAGCGTCGACCAGCGGCGCGTGGCCACGGCGCACCGAGCGAGGAGCCGGTCGACGCTGTCGAGGCCGCTCTGCAGGAAGCGATGCATCGTGCGCGTGCTCAGAACGGGCGAGGACTCGAGCTTCGTGCCGCGGTGACCCTGGTGCAGTGGCGCATGTGGTGCATGGCTCACCTCGACAGCGATGAGAGCTGCATCCGTAGTGCCCGCCTCGATCAGGCGTACCACGACCTTTCCACCGCGTACGCCTGGTTCACCGAGGGGTTCGACACGCGCGACATGCGAGAAGCGCGGGCGTTGCTCGACGCGAGCCCGCCCGCGCGCACAGCGTGACCGGCGACGTGATGCTGCGCGAGGGAACGCGGCGTCGTATTCAGCGCCAAAGGAGTGGTGCTGGTTCACCTCGGCGCGACAATTTAGCGGACTTCCCAGGGCGCGGCCATGATATTTTTGGCCGGTCCCGGGCGGCACGCGGCGCCCGCGTGGAGGGTTCAGATGTCACGACGTACTCGCCTCGCGGACCCGCAGGGTCCGCGCCGCATTCTGTTCGCGCTCCTGGTCGGCCTCGTGTTCAGCGGTCTCACCGCGCTCGCACATCACAGCGTGGCGGCGACCTACGACGTCGACCACAAGGTCACACTGATCGGAAAGGTGACGCAGGTCGAGTGGAAGAACCCGCACGTCTTCTATTACATCGACGTGACGGATGCTTCCGGAAAGGTCACCAACTGGGCGATTGAAGCGTCAACGCCGAATCAGCTGTACCGCGCCGGATGGCGCAAGGACGCCTTGAAGAGCGGCGATGCGGTGACGCTGGCCGGGTCGTCGCCCGCGCGAAACGGATCGCCCAAGGCGTCCGGTGGCACGCTGACGCTTACCGACGGCCGCAAGGTATTCACCGGGTCGCCGAGTTCCGACCAGTAGGTCCGGCTAAAGCCGGTAGGTCCGGCTAAAGCCGGACACTACCGTCGAGACTCGATGTTCGGATCGCGAAGCGGCCATGGGCACTCGGTCATCGCAGCGGCCGGCATGGTCATGCGCGGAGCAAAACCCGTTCAGCGAATGCCGGAGGCGAAGCTTCTGGGAGCCTCCATGGGTTTTGCGGAGCCGCATGGCCATGGCGGCCGCGCATCCTGGATCCGCGCTGGCCGCGTGTCGTCGGTCGCCTCGTCTGCTCAACTCCCAACGTCCAACGTCCAACTCCCAAGAGCAACGACCGCCGGGCACCATGGTCCGGCTAAAGCCGGACACTACCGCATCGGATCAGCAGGTCCGGCTAAAGCCGGACACTACCGCATCGACAGCTCACTTCGGGAACGTCGGCGGTTTCTTGTGCTCGGGTCCCTGGACGCCAGCCACGGCGTCGGCGAGTGAGCGCTCGTTGTCGGCGCAGCGCGCGGGCATCAGCCGCGTGTCCTTCGGCATGCGCCGCACGTTGCGCCCGTAGGTGAAGGGCTTCGTATAAAACACGGGATCCTCGATCGTCGTCGTCAGGCGAATGGCATCGGGGCCGGTCTTCTGGAAGCGCTCCGTGATGTGCAGCTTCGCGCTGTGCTCGAAGCCCGCCGTATCCAGCCACGTTTCCTCACGCATCCCGATCGTGTCGACGACGAGCGTGTCGCCGTCCCACCTGCCGATCGAGTGACCCATCCACTCGGGATAGTCGAGGATGTCAGCCGGGTGCCCGCGGCCATCCAGGTAGATCAACCGGTAGTCGATGTGCTCGGTGACGATCGCGATCAGATCCGGCGTCTGGATGATCTGAAACGGATTGGTCGACTGCAGTCCTCGTGTTGGCCCGTACGGCAGGCACTTGTAGGCCGGCGAGTTCGCCTGGTCGACCTTGCGGTACCGGTCGGCCCCGTACGGCGTCAACGAGACTTCTTCACGTGGCAGCAGCACGACGGAGATGTCGGCCGTCGGACCGATCCAGAGTCCCTTCAGATCGGGGCGTGACTGCGCGTCGGCGGCCGCGGCCATGCCGAGTGCGAGCGTCACAATCGCAAACGTCGTTCGCATGGGTGGCGAATTATACTCGCGATACGCCGCCGCTCGATCGACGATAAATCTCGCGCACGGTCAGCACCCTCGAATGGTACCCTTTGGATTTTGTGGAAATATTCGGCCCATGGCCGATCTCCGCCTGACGATCGCGTTCTGGGACTACGACCGGGTGCGTCCGCTGATCGACAGAACGATCAGACCGCACGGGATCGATCTGAACCCGATCATCTCGAGGCCGAGCGAGACGTTCTACAGGATGCTGCGCCACCAGGAGTTCGACGTCTCGGAGTTGTCGCTCTCGAACTACACGATGCTCCGATCGAGAGGCGATGACACCTTCATGGCAATTCCGGTGTTCCCGTCCCGGTTGTTCCGGCATTCGTGCATCTACGTCAACCGGAAGGCGGGCATCAACACGCCGAGCGACCTGATCGGCAGGCGTATCGGCGTACCCGAGTACTCGATGACGGCCGCCGTGTTCGCGCGCGGGCTTCTCCTGCACGAGTACGGCGTGAAACCCGAGACGATCGAGTGGTTCAGTGGAACGCAGGACGGGTTGCAGCGGCCGACGCGAATCGACTTCGAGCTCCCCGGCGTGAAGCTCACACGCATGCCGCTCGAACAGGACATGGGTCCGATGCTCGAGACGGGTGACATCGACGCGATCATCTCGCCAAACGCACCCAAAGCGATGGGGCGGCCCGACTCCCCGGTGCGCCGGCTCTTCCAGGACTACCGCAACGTCGAGAAGGACTACTTCGCGAAGACCGGCATCTTTCCGATCATGCACACGATCGTGCTGCGGAAGGACGTTTACGAAAAGTATCCCTGGACCGCCGCGAGCCTGTTCGAGGCGTTCGAGCAGGCGAAGACGTGGGCCTACGATCAGCTCACGGAGACCGACGCCCTCAAGCTGACGCTGCCATGGGTGGTGGCGGAGACGGAGGAGACACGCCGCATCATGGGCGAAGATTTCTGGCCCTATGGCGTCGAGGCGAATCGTCGCGCGCTCGAAGCGTTGCCGCAATATTTGCACGAGCAGCACCTGGCGCCGCGCGTCGTGCCCATTGAAGAGCTGTTCGCTCCGGTGTAGTATCCGCGCGAGCCGACGTATCGTTACTTCTAGGAGCGGAGAGCTATGAAGCGTTCCTTGTCGATATTGGCAGTCGCGTGTGTCGCCGTCGCAGCTCCGGCCTGGGCTCACCATTCGTTCAACACCTTTTACGACATGACGCGCACCGTTCAGATCGAGGGCGTCGTCAAGTCGTTCAAGCTGGTCAGCCCGCATTCGGAAATGATCGTCGAAGTCACAGATGCGGGCGGCAAGACCGTCGAGTGGCGCATCACTGCGAGAACCGGTGCGGTCAACGCGAAACGCGAAGGGTGGAAGACTGAAGATTTCATCGGCAAGAAAGTAAAGATCGCCGGCAACCCGACCCGCCGGGAAGGTGGGACGGCGATGGCTGCGGGCGTCGTGACGTTCCCCGACGGCAAAGTGGTGTGTCTCGGCGGGTGTCCCGGCGGACCCCCCGTCGAGTAGTCCAGCGAGGGAACGATGACTGGTCCACGATGCGTGGCGGTGGCTGGCGCTGTCCTTGGCCTGGTGCTGGTGATCGGAACCTCGGATGCGGCCGCTCAGTCCGACGAAGAGTACGAAAAGATCCTGCCGTTCATCGGGCACTGGGATTCGGACGTCGTCGTGCCCGATGGCCAGGACAGGGGCAATTGCGGAGGCCGCACGGGTGACTACGGCGAGAAGCTCCTGAACTGCTCACTGCCCGTCGATCAGCTTCCCCTGAATGCCCGGGGAGAAGCATGGTTGAAGTACGTGGACATCTTTCAATCGCCGGTGACGGCCGAGTGCGCGCAGCTGGGGCTACCGGCCTTGCTGACCGACGGCGGCTACATTTCCGCGTCTCCGGGCCGCGTCGAGATGCAACATCCGACCAACAACTACGTGGCGCGTACCGTGTGGACGAATGGAGGCGGTCCCAGGCCGCTGACGGGACAGTTCTTTCAACACGGCTTCTCGGTCGGACGCTTCGACGGGGACGACTTCGTGATCGAAACCGACCACTTCACCTTCGACCCTGACGGCATCGACGATCACCTCCACATGGCCTCGTCAGTGCGAAAGAAGGTCACGGAACGCTATCACCTGATCGACGACGAGCACCTGCGAATCGTCATTACCCTGGAAGACTCGACGTTCTTGAGCCGGCCGTTCACGTGGGCGATCCACTGGTCGAAGAAACAAGGAGGGCTTCCTCCCGCATGGCGGTCGTGCGACGCTGATGCGGCGCGACGGGAGCTCGAGTTCGCGTATCCGGGCAACAAGTATCCCGACAAAAAGTAGAGGAACGGCGATGAAACGACGTGTGGCATGGGCGTGCGGCGCGGCACTCCTTTCAGGGTCGTTGATCGGTCATCTCCATGCGCAGGCCGCCGCGGCCACGGCCCACGTCGACGCGGCGCGCGCCGCCGTCGCGCCGAAAGGCGCGGACCCGAAGAAGACGCCGCCGTTCCATGTCTTCCAGGCGCTCTTCGACCAGGCGTGCCAGGAACCGAAGTTGCCTGATGTCATGCGCACCAACGATCGGTCGGCCGTCGTGCCGCGCAAGGACTGGTTCACGTGGCCGGCGAACATCTTCGACAACGTTTACTTCATCGGCACCAAAACCGCGGGAGTCTGGGCGGTCAACACCTCGGACGGCATCATCGTCATCGACGCGAACTTCCATTACTCGAGCAAGGAGCTGGTGCTCGGTCTCCTCAATTTCGGACTCGATCCCAGCAACATCAAGTACATCGTCATCACTCACGCTCACGACGACCGGTATTGGGGAGCGAAGGCTCTGCAGGACGCCTATCCGAACGCGCGCATTGCCATGTCGGCTGCGGACTGGGACCTCGTGGCGAAGGACAACTCGCCGGCGCAATTCAAGCCGCGGAAAGATATGGTCGTCACCGACGGCCAGAAAATCACGCTCGGTGAAGTGACGGTCACTACTTACATCACCCCGGGCCACACGCCAGGGACGCTGTCACTCATCATCGGGCCGCTGACGAACAAGAAGAGCGTGGCATCCGACAATGGCGCGCATGTCGCGAGCATCTGGGGCGGGACCGATCCGAGCATCGGGCGACAGGGCGTCCAGTACTACCCGGACGGCCAGACGATGATGCGGACCCACGTCGCGTCGTTGAGACGCTTCATCGACCTCGGAACGAGGGCTGGCGTGGACGTAGTCCTCTCACCGACGTTGACCCACGCGAATTTTTTCCAGAAGCTCCGCGCCTGGAGATATATGAACCCCGATGAATCCGGAGGGGGCAACCCGGACGGTGTGCTCGGCGAGTGGCTGAAGCTGCAGGGGGCGACACATCCCTTCGTCAGCAAGGAAGCGGTCGAGAGGTACCACCGAGTGCTCCTCGAATGCTACGGGGCCCAGCTCGCATGGAGGACGGGGTCGTAGTATCCGGAGATGGCATCGGTTCTGGCCCAGCTTGAACAGTCCGGCCTCGCCACCTGGATCCACGAATCGGGACTCCTGTACGGCTATCCGCTGATTCTGTTCCTTCACACGCTGGGCTTGAGCACGGTCGTCGGCCTGAACGTCGCCATCGACCTGCGGCTCCTTGGCGTCGCGTCCAGAGTTCCACTCGCGTCGCTGGACAAGGTGTTCGGCCTTTTGTGGGCGGGCTTTGGAGTGACCGCAGTGACCGGCGTCCTCTTGTTCGTCGCAGACGCCACGAAGCACGCCTCGAACCCGGCGTTCTTCGTCAAGCTGGCGTTCGTTGGGGGTGGCGTAACGATAGTGGCGCTTCTCCGCCGCCGCGTCTTTCACGGCGGCGAGCACGGCAGGTTCCTCGCGGCGGCGTCGCTCGGCTGCTGGTTCGTCGCTCTCACCGCCGGCCGTCTCATGGCGTACGTCAGCGAGTTCATCTCATGAACCTGGCGCATGTGCATCTGCTGCTGAACCACGTGCCAACCATCGGCTTTGGGTTCGGCATCGGATTGCTGGTCGCGTCCCTTGTCCGAGACAGTGCAGATCTCAGGCGCGCCAGCTACGTGGTGTTCTTCGTCGTCGCTCTTGTGGCGATTCCTACCTATTTGAGCGGCAACGCGGCGGATTTCGTTCTGCGGACCCAGCGGGAGCTGCTACAGGACGTTGTCACCGCACACCAGAACGCGGCGATGCTGGCGCTCATCCCCATGGAGATCGTGGGACTCGTGAGCTGGCTGGCCTTGTGGCAATCCCGGCGGTGGCACCAGCCGGCGGTCCTGGCGTTGTCGATCGTGAGCTTCGTGCTGATGGCACGGGCGGCCAATATCGGCGGACAGATTCGCCACCCTGAAATCGTGGCGGCGGGGGCTGCTGCGTCTGCGCCGTCGTGGCCGAGCCCCGCAGCGATGGGAGCCGCGTTCGTGCTCGACCATCCGTGGGTCTGGCCGATCTGCGAGGTATTCCATTTCGTCGGTCTCTGTCTGCTCTTCGGCGTGACGCTGCTCGTGAATCTGCGACTCGCGGGATTCATCAGCGGCTTCCCGCTCGTTGATCTCAACCGCCTGCTGCCGTGGGCGGTGGCGGGGCTCGGCATCAACATCGTCACCGGCATGCTGTTCTTTCTTGCGGCTCCCGAACAATACACCCAGAACAGCGCATTCACATGGAAGATGGGTCTCGTGCTGCTCGGAGGACTCAGCCTGCTCTACCCGACGATGTTCGATGAGGAGCCTGACTCGGCGTTCGACATCCTGCACGCGGCTATGACGCGCAGGCTGATTGGCGTCTGCTCCCTGGTGATCTGGATCGCCGTCATCTTCTTCGGCCGATTCCTTCCGTATCTCGGGACGGAGTAGGTTCGGAGAGCGTCGTGTAAAATCGCTGCTTCATCGGAGTCAGGGGATGCGCATCATGCCGTCGGCTCAGGAAAAGCCGATCATCAGGGTCGCGCCGAACAATCCGGTCTTCGACCTGCCGGTCATCGTCGCCATCGAGGAAGGGCTGTTCGAGGCGGCCGGCCTCGATGTCCGCTTCTCGGCGACTTACGCGGATCGCGAGAAGGACAGGGCTGAGCGCCCGATCATGTCGCGACTCAAAGAGCAGATGTTCGAGTGCGGGTCCGCCGACAGCTACAACGTCTGCGAATGGGCGAGCATAGACCGGCTGGAACGCGGCGCGCGCGCCGGGAACATCGCTGCGCTGCGGGCGGCCGTGGCCGCGCAGGCAATCCTGACGTTCGATGACACACTGCAGGTGCCGCGCGACCTTGCCGATGTGCCGGTGGTCGTTCAGGAGCTGACTGGCTCGCATTACTGCACGTTGCAGATGCTCGAAAGCGCGCTCGGGCCAGACCATCTCAGGATCGAGCGCGGCGGCCTGCCGCAGGCGCGCTGGGCGGCGCTCAGGCGGGGAAGCATCCGTGTGGCGACGGTGATGGAGCCCTTCATCAGTCTCGGGATCAAGGAGGGCGCGCACGTCGTTGCCGCCTGCTTCTATCGTGGAGGCGAGGTGATCTCCGCCGATCTCACGTCCGAGCAGCGCACCGCGTACTACGCTGCGGAGAACCAGGCGGTCGATCGTATCAACGCCGACTTCTACACGTACGCCCATCACGTGGTGGCGCACGCCAACGGCGCCCTCGAGCCGCGCGAACTGCTGCGGGCGTTCGTCCGGTACAAGCACGTGGACTACTACGATCCGGCGCTGTTCACCCGCACCTACGACTGGATGAAGGCGCGGGGGCTCACCGAGGGCGGCAGCGACCATGGCGCGCTCGTTGGCTGAGCGGTCTCCATAGCATGCTTTTCACTTCCACGTAGCCACGGAGTCACGGAGACACGGAGAAATCGTTTGAAAATAATCTCCGTGCCTCTGTGTCTCCGTGGCCCGTCGAACTGAAAATCGCTCTGGTCGCAGCGCCTCTCCCTCATCCCGCACGCGCGACTGCGGGCGTCGGGGCCGTGCTGCGAAGGATGTCCTCGGGGTTCAGAACATGTACTTGATCCCGAACTGGAAGATCCGCGGCGTGCCCGCCTGGGTCGTGATCTGGCCGAAGTTGCCGGCGTCGAGATTGACGGTATTGGCGTTGCCGCCGCCGCCCAGCGGCGGGCCCGGATTGCCCCAATTGAAGTGATTCAACAGATTGAAGGTCTCCACCCGGAGCTCCATGTTCTGCGCGGCGCCAAGCGGAATCCGACGCGACAGCGCCAGATCGGTGCTCCAGTACGCGGGTCCTTCGATGCTGTTGCGTTTGTGGGTGCCCAATTGCCCCGGTGCCGGATACGCGAACGCGGCGGGATTCAGGTAATTGTTGAGCGTCTTGTCCCCGTACGGGTTGGCCAGCACCTGGTCGACGCGCTGTTGCAGGATGCCGTTCGCCGCGATATCACGAAGCGTCATCACCGTCAGCCAGGCGCCTGAGCGCGCACTGATAATGCCCGCCACGTTCCACCCGGACGCCAGGATATTCAGCCCGCGGTTCGCGAATTGCGGCGTCTCTACCGTCACCGTCGCGTTGGCGATGTGGCGTCGGGAGAGCGAGCAGTTGCCAAGATCCCAGTCGGGGTCGTCGGGGTTCTGCAGACTCTGGCCGCCCGTAAAGAACGTTGTCTGCGCGAAGTTCCCCACACAGTAGGCGCGGGTGTAATTGCCGCTGAGGCTCACGCCACTTGCCGCACGCCGCTGCGTCGACAGCCGCAGCGCGTGATAGGTCTGCGTACCGATCGCCTCGTGACGCTCGATCGAGCCGATCAGCCGCGACGCCTGCGGGTTCTCGAGCGACAGCAGGCGCCGCTGGTTCAGGTTTGCCGTCGTCGTGCACGTCGGATAGAAGACGCCCGCGAGCGTGCATGGCCCGGTGCCCATGAAGACGCCGGCGTTGCGCTGCACCTGCGCCCAGATCCGATCCGTGTAGCTGCCAAGATAGCTGGCCGACACCTGCCACGCCGCACCGATCTGCCGTTCGACGATGACATTCCACGATTGGATGCGGGTGGAGTTGTTGTCGGGGTCCACCGACGCGAGCGCGCCGTAGGCCGGAAACTGAGCGTCCGGACCTGGAGTCTCCGGATATGGATGCGGCGGCCCGCCGGGGAAGTCACGATACGGATCGTCGAAGCCGCCCGGCAACTGGGTCACACGGAGCCGGCCTCCGAAGGGCGGCGCCGTCGCGCTGATGAACAGGTAGGACGCGCCCTGAAAGTCGTAGCCGAGGCTATACGAAGAGCGCACCGCCGTTCGGCCGTCGCCGGCCACATCCCACGCCATCCCGATGCGCGGCGAAAAGTTGGTCCACTTGTTGTTCAGCCCCGACTTGCCGGCCGGAAAATCGGGGTCGCCGGGATACAGAAATCCAGGCGGCGCGTTGCGAAAGAGCGTACTCGTGGCGCCCTGGCGGAACCGGTCGAGACTGAAGTTGGAAATCGCCTTGTTCTCGATGCGCGCGCCGAAGAACGGCTCCCACCGGATCCCGCCGTTCAGCGTCACGCGCGTGGCGACGCGCCACGTGTCCTGGGCGTACAGGCCGAGGTACCTCTGGGTCATGTCGAGGACGCCGGGCCGCGCGTGCTCGAGACGGGCCAACCGTCCCGTGAGGAAGTCCGCCATGCCGAGCCCGGTGAACGATCCGTCGAAAGTCCAGAGACCGACGCCACGCTGACCGTCGACTGTGTAGTGCGTCCAGTACGCTACGTTGCCGCCCAGCGCGAGCTGATGGCTGCCTCGCACCACCGTGACGTCGTCGGAGATCTGATACGCGTCGGTATCGCCCTGGAACAACACCGACCCTCCCGATGCGGTGGCGAATCCGCCGCTGACCTCCAGTCCGATCACGCCAGGCACGTAGTTGTAAAAGCCTCGGATGCCGAGCGTATCGGCGCCGAAGAACGGCTCGAGGTTATAGTGCGCGCGGGTGCGGTTCCACGCCACGCGAGCCGCATTCACCACATTGGAGCCGAAGACGCGTGTATC
This sequence comes from uncultured Acidobacteriota bacterium, assembly GCA_963741135.1. Lineage (GTDB taxonomy): Bacteria > Acidobacteriota > Vicinamibacteria > Vicinamibacterales > UBA2999 > Gp6-AA40. The sequence continues at coordinate 1,331,361 of CAVUHC010000008.1, read as the reverse complement.
GCCGAGCGTCAGCGAATGCGCGCGATGTCTCTGCGCGGCGTCCTCCGGCCTCGTGGTCAGCACGCTGCCCGACCCGGGCCACGCCGGGAGCTGCTCGTCGGACGTCAGCATGTAGCGGCCGAACATCGAATGCCCACCGCTCTGCTGATAGTCGATCTTGGCGACGATCTGGTTCTGGTCGTAGTGCACGGGCGCGGAAAACCGGACGTCGCCGCACGGATCGGCCGTGATTGGCAGCTGCCGCGCTATCGCCATCGCCGCCGGGCTGAAGAGGCTCGGCTCGATCCGGTTGCCCACAAACGGGGCGCGCAGTGCGACCTGCTGACCCCGGTTGCAGGCCGGCGAGGTGAACGCCGTGAAGTCGCCGGCCAGCATCGCGGGTGTCGGAATGCGCGTGATCGCGTCGGGCGGCGTTACACGGAGGAACGTCCCCTGATAGGCGCCGAAGAAGAACAAACGGTTGTTCAAGATCGGCCCCCCGAGCGCGCCGCCTGCCTGATTCCGCTTGAGGCCGTCGTCCAGGCGCTTGCCGTCGGGACCGATGGGCGCAAAGACCGCCTTGGCGTTGAACCGCTTGTCGCGCAGGAACTCGAAAAGCGTGCCATGCAGCACATTCGTGCCCGACTTCGTCACCGCGTTCACCGTGCCGCCCGAATGGACGCCGTTGTCGGCGGAGAGCCCGCTCGTCGAGACGCGGAATTCCTGGAGCGCGTCGGGAAACGGCAGCGGCATGTTGAGATTGTCGTACGGGTTGTTGTGCGCTGCGCCGTCGAGCAGGTACGCCACACCGAATGGCAGGCTCCCGGCCACCCCCGTAAAGATCGACCCGGGCATGCTTTTGTTGTTGGGCGCCTCCTGCACTGCGGCACCCGCGAGCACGATCAGGTCCGTGACCTGACGTCCCTGCAGCGGCAGCTCGAGTATCCGCTCCTGCTCCACGACTTCGCTGATGCCGGTGCTCCGCACGTCGACGAGCGGCGCCGCCGCCTCCACCGAGATCGTTTCCTGGAGGTTGCCGACCGACAGCACCACGTTGATCGTCGGCGTCGCGGCCACCTGCAGGACGATGCCGGTCTGCGCGTAGGTGCGGAACCCCTGCAGCGCGACCTCGAGCCGGTAGGGACCGGTCGGAAGGCTCGAGACCACGTAGAGACCGTTCGCCTCCGTAACGACCGAGCGGGTGAACCCGGTATCGGTCTGCGTTACGGTCACCGTCACTCCCGGCAGCACGCCGCCGCTCTCATCGGTGACGCGTCCGTTGAGTTCTGCGGTCGCCTGCGCCCAGGCGGACGCACTCGTCAGAAGAAGAATCAACCCAAAAGCGAGATGCCTCGGAAAACGCATGATTCTGTCCCTCCAATGCCCGCTAGTCCGGCTGAAGCCGGACACTACATCGCCCGCTGGTCCGGCTGAAGCCGGACACTACATCGCTACATCGCCGGTGGTATCCGCCTTCAGGCGGACCATCAGTCATCACTGCGTAGATGTCTTCTGCGCGTCCGAGTCGGTGCACTTCCCCGCGCGGCACCGATCGTTGTCGTCGCAGACGAACTCGAAAATCTTCCAGGTCGGTTTCATCTGCATCGACCAGTTTTCAACCCACGGCGCGGTGAAAATCGCAGGGTCGTCAATCGTGACGTCGTAGGACGCGTTCAGTCGATCGGTTAATTTGATGCGCTCGACGACGTGCGCCTGATCGCTGTGCCATCGCGATCCCCCGTCTTCCGGGTGATAGGCGTCGAGCAGCCACCTGTTGAGACGCACCGTGTCGATGACCAGCGTGTCCCCGTCCCACCAGGCGATTGAATCGCCCATGTACGTGGGCTCGATATCCTCTGCATGGGCCCGGTTCGGCGCCCCGAACGGAATCACGCGGAAGAAATGCATGGTACTGGTACAGGATGACGAGTTGATCCGGTGTTTGAATCCACTGCTGCGCATACGGCGACGGAATCTGGCGCGTCAGGCCATTCGGCAAACAGACGGCGGTCGGATCATCGATTCGAACGTCGCCCGTGTGGGCCCTGAACAAGAGCGACTTCCCCTCCGGTTTGATCGGGGCCATCTTCGCGTCCGTATAGAGCCTCACCGTGGCGCTATCAGTCTCTTTGCCGGTGTGTCTGAAGCCGGGGCCCGCCCAGACGCCCGTGAAGTCAGGCTTGCCGTCCGGTGTACGCCGAATGTCCTGCGCGTTCTCCGCCTTCTGCTGCGGCGCCTCGCTGGCGCTCGAACAACCCGAGAGGCCCGTTGCAGAGAGCGCCCCAATCGCCGCGAGCCCGACGACCGAAAAGGTTCGGACACGATTCTGCATGGCTGACTCCTCAGTCGGGCCGAGCGTCCTCAGCCGATGCGGTAAAGACGCTGCGGCCGTCCGCAAACGTCACGCGACCACCGGAGGCGTTGTGGGATCCGTCTCGTGCCCTGAAGCCCTCGACCTTCACCACGTCGCCAATCTTCATGACATCCTGGCGGATCCCCTGGCGCATCAGAAACGCGGGAGGTCCACCCGAAAACCCCCACGTGACTATCTTGCCGCCCGCATCCTTGACGTCGACGTAGAACCAGATATGTGGATTCCGCCACTCGACCTTCTTGACCACGCCGGTCACTGACACCGGTTTGGTCCGGTCGTATTCGGTGGCGAACGAGTGGTGAGCCAGGACAGGAGGAACCGTGACGAGTGCGACGAGTACCTGCGGAAACCGCACCCATCGTTTTCGCCCTTCTCTGCGACATGCCCATCTCCTTCTGATTCTGGTTGACTGTCTCGAACGGACAGTCGGGAACCGGCCGTAGCCTACACCCGGAAGGACTCTCTCCGCCAATCCGTAATAGCTAAAAACAAAGCGCTAATACGGATCCGTTCTGGTAACATCTGCTCCGTTTTTCGTCCACGCGGCCACCGAAGGAGTAGACACGATGCGATCCTTCATCACCCTGGTTGGCGCACTCACGGTTCTACTCACCACCACCTCCGCCTGGGCACAGCTCTCCACCGCCCAGTTGAGCGGTCGCGTCACCGACGAAAGCGGCGCCGTACTCCCCGGCGTCACCGTCACCGCGACGCAGACCGACACGGGGCTCACGCGCAGCGTCACGACCGACGACGAACGGCACATACGTGCTGCCGAACCTTCCAACGGGTCCGTACCGCCTGGAAGCGGCGCTCCAGGGATTCCGCACCTACGCGCAGACCGGCATCGTCCTGCAGGTGGCCGCCACGCCGGCCATCAACGTGGTGCTCGGCGCTCGGCAACCTCGAGGAAACCGTCTCGGTCGAGGCGGCGGCGCCGCTCGTCGACGTGCAGAGCGCCGGCATCAGCGACGTCGTGGACAACGAGCGGATCGTGGAGTTGCCGCTGCAGGGCCGTCAGGTGACCGACCTGATCGTGCTGGCCGGCGCGGCGGTGCAGACCGGCGTCGTCGGCACTCGAAACTTTTCGGGCGGCGTGAATATCTCCGTCGCCGGCGGCGTGCCAACCGGCGTCGGGTACCTGCTCGACGGCGCGACGCACAACAGCCCGCAGAGCAACGTGAACCTGCCGATGCCGTTCCCCGACGCCCTGCAGGAATTCCGCGTCGCAGACGAGCGGGCTGTCGGCGCAGAACGGGATGCACGCCGCCGCGTCGGTGAACGCCGTCACGAAATCGGGCACCAATAGCGTTTCACGGCATCGGGTTCGAGTTCCTTCGCGACCACCGCCTGAACGCGAAGAGCCCGTTTGCCGCGATTGGCGCCGACGGCAAGCGCCAGGATGACGGGCTGCGGCGCAACCAGTTCGGCGGGACGATCGGTGGTCCGATCGTGCGCGACAAGCTGTTCTTCTTCGGCGGCTATCAGGGCACCGGCTGCGCTTCCGGCCTGCCGACCAGATTGCCTTCGTGCCCATCGGCTGCGATGCTGGCCGGCGACTTCACCGCATTTGCCTCGCCCGCGTGCAACAACGGCAGGCAGGTCAACCTGGGCGGCGGGTTCGTCGGCAACCGCATCAATCCCGCGCTCTTCAGCCCTGCCGCGATGAACCTGGCGCGGCGTCTGCCGACCGCGACGGATCCGTGCGGCCAGATCACGTACACGACGGCGGACGACAGCAACGAAGGCCAGGGCATCGGGCGCATCGACTATCAGTTGAGCCAGGACCACTCGGTGTTCGGCCGCTACATGGCCACGTTCGTCAAGAAGCCGCCGGCGTACGAGGGCGGCTCTGACAATGTGATCAAGGCGGCCAATTCCGGCATCAACAATCTCGCCCACGCGTTGACGCTCGGCGACACGATGGTGTTCGGACCGACGATGGTCAACGCCATCCGCGTGGCGTACAACCGGACGACGGTGAACCGCTACAACACGCCGTACTTCGATCCCTCCGATCTCGGGATCAAGTTGTACCCCTACATCCGCGGGCAGATGGCGATTCAGGTCCCCGGTGCATGGGAGATACCGGCCGGCTCGACATCAGCCTTCTTCCGAAACAACTTTTACCAGGTGGCTGACGACCTGACGCTCGTTCGCGGCCGGCATCAGTTCGGGATTGGCGGCAACTTCGCGTACTGGAACGGCCACTACAATTCCTCGTCGCGAGCGGCCGGAATCTGGATCTTCGACGGCAGCGCCTCGGGACTGGCGTCTGGCCGATCTGCTGCTCGGCCGCGTCACATCGGTGGAGCACGGCGGTCCCCAGGACGTGCCGATCCGCAGCAACTACCTCGGATTCTACGGGCAGGACACCTGGCGCGCGACCGACCGCGTGACGTTGAACCTGGGTCTGCGCTGGGAGCCGTACTTCGGCGTCAACGTGGATAACAACGCGGTCTACAACTTCAACATCGACAACTTCCGCCGCGGCATCAAGAGCAAGGTGTTCGTGAACGCGCCCGCCGGTCTCCTCTATCCGGGTGACGACGGTTTCCCATCAGGAAAGACCGGCCTCAACAAACAGTGGACGAACTTCTCGCCGCGTGTCGGCGTCGCGTGGGACGTGACCGGCGACGGGCGCATGGCGCTGCGCGCGTCGTACGCGTTGGCCTACGACTTCATGTCGAGCGACTATCACCAGATCAACTCCTCGGCGCCGCCGTTCGGCAACCGCTCGCTCATCACCGATCCGCCGGGACGCATGGACGACCCGTACGCGGCCGTCGGGGGCGATCCCCACCCGATTGTGACCAACCGCGACGTGACGTATCCCGCGTTTGGCTCGTTCGGCACCATGAATCCCGACATCAACTCGCCACGCGTGCAGAACTGGAACGTCACCTTCGAGCGGCAGATCGGGGCGAACTGGGGCGCCGCGGCGAGTTATATCGGCAGCTACTCCGACCGGCTGTGGGCGCAGACGTCCATCAACCCCGGCATCTACATGGGGCTCGGGCCCTGCACGCTGCGCGACGGACGGACCTATCCGGTCTGCTCGACCAACGCCAATCTGAATGTCCGGCGCGTGCTCTACCAGGAGAATCCGAAGGAGGCCGCGTTGATCGGCACGCTGGATCTGAACGACGACATCGGCTGGCAGGCGTACCGCGGGCTGAAACTATCGGTGCAGCGTCGATCGACGCGGCGGCCTCAGCCTGAACGGCAACTACACGTGGTCGCGCTGCATCGGCACGAAAACGCCGAACACGTTCAGCCAGATTGCGTCCGGGTACACGAACCCTGACGACCCCGAGTTCGACAAGGGCTACTGCGATCAGGATCGCACGCACCTGGCGAGCCTGACGCTCAGTGCGGAGACGCCCCGTCTTCGGCGGACGGGGCGCTCGGTGTGCTCGCGTCCCGGTGGCGCGCGTCGGGGATCGTGACCATCCAGTCCGGCAGCCGCATCGACATCATCACCGGCCGCGACAACGCGCTCAACGGACAGCGAAACCAGCGCGTGAACCAGGTCAGCGACGACGTGTACGCGCACCCGCGGACGTTGACGAACTATTTCAATAGCGCCGCATTCGCCCAGCCGGACCCGGGGACGTTCGGCAACCTGATGCGGAATGCCTTGACGGGCCCGAACTACTGGACCGTGGACCTGGCGCTGTCGCGCCAGCTTGGCCTCGTCTCGACGCAGACGCTGGAGCTGCGCCTCGAGGCGTTCAATCTGTTCAACACGTTCAACTGGGGCATCCCCGGCACCGAGCTGACGGCCGGAGGATGGCAGGCGAATTTCAATTCGGGAACGTTCGGCCGCATCACCACGCAGGCCGGCACCCCGCGCATCATCCAGCTGGGGGTCAAGTATGCGTTCTAAGACTGTTTACACTTCCACGTAGCCACGGAGCCACGGAGACACGGAGGAATTTCATGTCTTTGCTCCGTGCCTCCGTGCCTCCGTGGCCCGTCGATGTGAAAAGCGCCTTAGCGCACAGCCGCGCATGCCCTACCTTGTCTCAGGCAGGAGCGTGACCTTCACATAACGATTGGTGTCCAGGTACGCTCGCGCGGCATCGCGCAGCATCGGCGCGGTGAGCTGGTCGTAGAACGGCCGCATGTTGACGATCTCCCTGACGTCCTCACCGTATTCGTACTTGAAGAGGATCCGGTTCAGCAGGTAGTCGTTCCGCTGGCTGTTCGTTTCGAAGTCCCGGACGAGCGCCGCGCGCGTATCGGTGACCTGCCCCGAGGCTCGCACGTATGGCTGCCGCTCCCGATAATCTCAGGTTCGCTGCGGGCCAGAATCGATCCCGGAAGAGCGAACGACATCCAGTCCAAGCAGCTTCCCAAATACGGCATCTGAGGTCAGGCCTGCGACGAAACCAACACCCAGCGCGAAGGGGATCGAGCGTCGCGCGTACGGTGCAAGATCAGGCGCGACGGCCAATGAAGGATCCGCTGTCAGCTGCGCAGTGACGAACAGAACGCCAGCAACCCCACCCGCCACTAGCCCGAGGACTATTGTTGCCAACACAGCTGGCGCTACTCCTTGCGAACCGCGCACGCGATCTACCACCGGTCGAATCGCAGCGCCGGCACCACCAGCCAGGAGCGGCACAATGAATAGCATCCACACATCGAAGACGTTTCGCCCCCACACCCATGGGACAATCGCCAGCGCTGGTAGAAAAAGAAGCGCTGCGAGAACGGACAAGAGGGGCCTCGGTGCACCTTCGGCAAACCGCCGCCGTTCGTGCTGGGCAAACAATGCCTTAACGCAGGCCGCCGCCGAGTCGGCGGACCACGGCCGCGCCATCAGGTTGACTTCATCGCGATTTGGCAGGTCCTCACCTGCCGATAGGGTCTCCCACACTTTCGCCGCTGCGCCGCCGAACTCAGCGAGCGACAGTATGGCCATGCGGGTGCCGATTGCCACCTGCCCGCAAATCTTTGTTGCATTCCCGCCGCCAATCAGGATCAGTCCGTCCGCTCGAGCGATCGACCGATAGAAGGCAATTTCCCAGTCTGCGCCTCTTTCCGAGCGTCGTTCGAACAGACTTGGATGGCTGGTTTCTTCCGCAAATGGCGGCGGTTCCTGGTCTTTCGTGTACCACATCAGAATGCTGTGGTCCTTTGCGGGTTTTCCTCCTACAAATCCCCGAACAACGTCTGCCTCAAGAAACGGACCGCCGTAGACCAGTAGTCTCGCGCCACGCTGCGCGAGTTCCGCACCGAGTTCTTCGGCTGCCTTCTTGGCCTTAGCAGCATCTTTCATTGGCGGACTGAACCCGCGATTAGGATTCGCGTCTCCGACAACGGCGATCAAGGGATTGGTCATGATTTCACTTGCACAACAGACGCAACGACAGGCGTTCGATCGGATACGACTCCCAGCCGACGCTTGCCTTAGAGCAGCGCACGACACTCCACGAAAAGCACTCTAGGAACTCGAGAGAATTCAGATTGGCCACCTGGACTCAATCGCCTTGCGATTTCAGACCGGTGGACAGGTCCAGGAGCTTCATCTTATCGCGGACGATCTTAAACATGTGAAGAGCGGCTCTGTTCTCGGTCAAATTACCAGTGCCAAGAACATTCGGGTTCGTGACAAAGAGCTGCCGGCGATTTTGGACGCCCAACCCTTGGATACCATAGACGCCACACCGTGTAAGCCAATGGACCGCTGCGTCATGCGTCTCGGCGTCGACCGATGACACCGCATTCCAAGCTCGCGGTCCATAGTCTTTTTCGAGTTCTGACTGCGCGTGCTCCAGAGATCGTAGAAAATCTGACAGGTTCAGCGAGTACAACGACGGCGCGAAGGACGAGATCGAATACATTCCGTCGAGTTGCTTATCTTGCAGCGCACTGTCATCGAGTGACGACATCGTGGCGATCAACGCCGGGGCGTAAGCGTCTCGCAACGTTCCCGCGGCTACCTTCAATCTCTCGCCGGTATCAGCAATTACAAACAGCGGGTTCGATCCCTGGCGACTGAAAAGTTGCTCGAAGGTCTCAACCGACGCAAGCACGGCAGACCCCTGACGCTCAGACCGCGTTCGAGGGTACGTCGCCCTGACGACTCGGCGTCGGGTGTATTTCGCTAGCGCCTGCGCCGAACAGTCGCCGTACTCGCCGCACGGACCGATGACGACGTACGGCATCGCCTCGGGAAAAAAATTGTCAACGAAATCCGCGAGATGCTCAGCGTACACCTCGACGTTGGGTGACAACTGCAGGAGAAACTCAGTCGGTGCATCATGATCCCTGACGATCGCAGTCGCGGCGGTCGTCAGGATCGTGTACTTCTGCAGAGCGGCGATTTTTAGATGATTCAGCTTATTCAATGGACGATGGCGCGCCGATTTCTTGCGGTCCTGGGAATGGATTCGCGCGGATTGTCCGAAGAGACTGACTACCTCGTCACTGTCCATGGGGCCGAAGATAACCCTACTTTCTTGGTGGGCAGAACGGTATGCCTTCTCTAGAGAACCGTCGCGAGGACTCAGACGACTCGTATCGATCAACGTCACGTGAAAACGGTCGCGCCAATATCGCCAGTCGATTCCACAACTGTGATTCAGCACGCGAATCAAGGCGGCAACGACACTTCGCGCCTGACTCCAGCCGAAAGGTGAATCGAGTCCGCTCAAAGGCCCCATGAGGGACAAGCGAAAGCGCCCTGGCAAAGGTGCCAGGGTGTTAACGCCTCGCACCCAACCTCTCTCTGGGCGATCGCCTATGAGCTGCTTCAGCCCGTCACGGACGCTGTCCTTCAGGTCAGCGATGTTCTGCCACATTCCGACCGTACGATTCTCCCGAACGGCTCGGCGGAGGGCCTCCAACCTGCGAGGATTGTCTTCCGCTACCCGACGCCCGGCTGGGGACGGCCGCCGTATCAGCGCAAGGATTGGTTTGCCGAGCGACTTCGCAAACCGATATTCCAAGCAGGTGTAACTCAGAACCCGATCGCTTCCAAAGAGCTCGTGGTCGCCAAGTTGCGCGCGCGTGACCGTCGAGCCGTATCGAAAGCCGATGATGATCATGTAGTAGTCGCATTCCTCGATGACACCCTTAATCACTTCCCACGCGGATTTGTCAGCGGGCGGAAAAAGTTCCATACCTGTTGGGATATGCCCCGCTTTCTGAAGGGTTGTCGCTATTTCGTGTCGCTCCTTAACAAGGTCGGCGTATGTGGAGCTAATAAAGACTTGATAGCGCTTGGAGTCCATAGTGCCTACATGCGTTTGATGCCCTTATCTGTGTATAAGGGCTGAGTCGGGTGTGGCTGTGCGGGTGAGTTCGAATCGCCACCGGCGACCACGCTCAGGGCGTGACGGTAGTCGTTAGATTTCACTGTTGCGCCAGACCCGGTGAGCAACGAGAGCGCCTGGTCGAGATTACCTCGCCGAGCCCAAAGAGAACCAAGCCGACCTGAAAATCGTTCCGTAAAATGCATTGACCTAGCGTCCGCAAACGCATCTCCGAGCGCATCCATGGGCACACCGGCGCCATGAGCTAGACCGAGAATCCCCCGCACATCTAAGAGGGAGATGGTTAGCGCGCTGAACGTGTACGGACACATCAAGACCGCCAGTTCTGAGTCGTCTGTTATGACCTCGGACAGGATGGCACTATAAGCGGTGCCGCAACCGATCATGCCCTGATACCTGAGTTCTGCTGCCCGTAAAGCGCCAATGCTGGCGGCGCCAACCACCGTCGCGCCGCGATGGAGCACCTCCAGTAGCTCCTCATGCGTCACCGCCGCGACATCCATGAAACGGCCGTCGACCAGGAGCACGGTGTCGAAGCCATCATCGACGGCAGTCACAATCTCACCTCGCCGCGCTGGGGGACGAACAACAAGCGTTTCAGATTCAGCATTCGTTGCCGCGCTGGGCCCGACGAACACAACGGTGCGCTTCACGTCAGCCGAAATCGCGGAAGGTGGGCGAACAAACGCGGAATGTGTGTAAGCCTTCCCATCTGCGCATTTCAACGGATGCGAGGACAGCGCCTTCCTTCGTTCGGCCGATCTCAGACACTAGCTGGCGGAGCGCGGTCGCCGGTTCACTGGCTTTGACAGAACGCTCGGGGTGCCGTGGAGGGCAGTGCGGCGCATCGAAGAACTTGCGAGTCTCGACCCAGCGAGTTTCATAGGTAACGGTTTCCAGCTTTTCGGTCGCGATGCTGAGATCCTCGCGGAGGCCGCTAATCAGCGCGGCACGGCTTTGTGCGGCTTCGGTCATCGCCCGGGAAGCGGCAGCTTCCACGTCGAAGTGCGCCGCGGCGCCTGAACAGAACAGTGTCGGAATTCGCCAAACGCGATCGCGCGAAAGGCAGTAGAACACGGGAACATCAGCCAGCGAAGGACACTGAACGAGCGCGAGATCAATGTGCTTTGAGAGAAATCGCGCAGCAAGTCGTGCAAGCGCTGTCGACACGCTCGACGGGTCGATCTGTTTGAGAGCGTCTTCATCGAGTCTGCTGACACCGTCCCGCTCAATCAATTCGAGCACCGCCGCCAACATAGCGGACGCGGGCACGTCGCCTGAACCCAGCCCACTGGTGGATGCTGCCGCTTCGCCTCCGCCGCCAGGAAAAGTCGCCGCAAAAGCCGGAACGAAACACGGCCGACCTGAGAGCAGATCAATCCCCACCGCCCACTCGGTCCATGAATCGGGATCGATGGAGGCGTCCAATGCCATGAGGACGTGGCTCCAACTGGACGCCAGTTCGCGGCGCGTCGCGCTCACGGGTTCGTGAGCAAACGCCTCGGCTGCCCATCGTTCGAAGGCTTCAAAAAGCGCTCCCCGAATTGCCTCGGCCGGTGAGTGGCCTCGACCACATGACAATATCGTGCTCGGGTGATGCGCGCCTGGCCGGACAGCATAAGCGGTTGGAATGCCGACGCGATCGAGCCCGGTCGTCTCAGCGACTCTAGATACCCCATTCTTCGCTGCCCACGTCAGAATCGAGGCATCGGGCTCCGAAACTGGCGTCCCGCGTGCCAAAGAAGGCATCCTCTCGGACAAATAGGATTGGAACTCGGCGGGGACGCGTTCGACTAGTTCAGCGATTCGCGCACTAGATGCGCTCGTCACGTTCGGTTTGAAGTAACGATGCTCCGATCGGAGTACGCTCTGGCATCGCGGTGCGCACTCTGACGGATCTCGTTGAGTGCACACGTGGGTCGTCGATGACCTTCATGCTGCTCAGACCCGGATCGTGAAAGACGGGCCGCACCGTGGTTCGACTGGTTACGTCAGAGTGCATCTGACCGCATAAGCTAGCTGCCGAGGCTCAATTCGTCAAGGGCAAAGGTGGATATCGGGTGCGGTGAAGCTAACCGCTCCGATCTTCTCGATCTTCTCCTGCAGGACCTTGTACTCCAACGAAAGCAGCTCGATCAGCACTTTGGACTCGTCTCTCACTACGGCGTCCCTTCCGATGGGACGTGGGCGAGACGCATTTTCGCCTCAGAAGACCGTCGACGCTCAAGGAGTTGACGCCGAAGCGCCTGGCGATTGGCCGATTGCGATGCGCCCGTTCCGCGCATCAGGTGACGGTGGCGGAATCGAGATCGAAGGAACCAAGACGAAGGAACGGGATCCGCCCTACCTTGTCTCGGGCAGGAGCGTGACTTTCACGTACCGATTGGTGTCCAGGTACGCCCGCGCGGCATCGCGCAGCATCGGCGCGGTGAGCTGGTCGTAGAACGGCCGCATGTTGACGATCTCTCTGACGTCCTCACCGTATTCGTACTTGAAGAGGATCCGGTTCAGCAGGTAGTCGTTCCGCTGGCTGTTCGTTTCGAAGTCCCGGACGAGCGCCGCGCGCGTATCGGTGACCTGCCCCGCGCTCGGACCGTACGCCTTGAACTGCTCGATTACCCGGAATGCCGCGGTGACCAGGCTCTCCGTTCGAGCCGGATCGCACGCGAAACTGACGGTAAAGCGGTACTCCTCCGCCGGACGCTTCGTGAAGCTTGGCTGGACGCTCACGCCGTAGGTGCCGCCCAGATCCTCTCGCAGCGTTCGCTGGAGGTTTCCGGCCAGCGTCTCTGCCATCGCGTTGCCGACCACGCGATGCATCTCGTCATTCTGAAACGGCCCGCTGAACACGATGCTCACCTGGCTCCTCGGTTCGATGCCGCTTCTCACCTGCTTCTCGACCACGCCCGCGGGAGGATGGAGGCCGACGTCCTTCGCGGTTTCGCTCCGGCGGAGCGACGGCAGGCTGCCTATGTAGCGCTCCACCAGCGGCTTCATCGTCGCGAGGTCGAAGCTCCCGACGAACACGAAGACGAAGTCGCTGGCATCGGCGAATCGGTCCTTGTAGAAGGCCAACGACTTGTCGAGATTCATCTGATCGACGCGTGCCGGCGTCAGCGGCTGGGCGCGAACGTGATTCTGGGTCAGGGCGGCATCAAGCGCCTCGTCGAACACCGTCTCCGGCGTCGAGCGCTGATTGGCCAGCGCGACTTTCAATTGATCCTTCATCACACCGAACGCGACAGGATCCGGACGCGGAGCGGTAAATCTGAGATAGATCAACTGAAACATCGTTTCGAGATCCCGGCTGGCGGTGCCACCGCCGACCCCTTCTTCCGTCGCCCCGATGTCGGCTCTGACGAACGCGGTCTTGCCGGCGAGAACCTTGTCCAGATCGATGCTGCGGAAGCCGCCAAGACCGCCTTCCGCAATGACCCTCGCGGCGGTTGCAGCGGGAACGTAGTCCTCATCGCTGACGAGCGACGTGCCGCCTGGGCTGACAGCCCGGAACAGGATTTCGTCCTGCTTGAACATCGTCGGCTTCAGCACGACCCGGGCACCGTTGGACAACTGCCACTCGGTGATGCCCAGGGCCTCGTTCGTGGTGGTCGTGGCGACAGCGCCGGCAGCGAGGGCATCGAGCGAGCAGTGGCTGCGTGCTGACCGTGTCGACGTAGGCCGTCACCGGAGCTCCGCCGGCAGCCGTGATGACGGCTGTCAGTCTCGTCTCGTCGGGCAGGAGCGGCTTGTCCTTCTCAGGCGCGCTGACCACGACGAGGCGGTTGCGATCGGGCACCCAATCCGCGGCCAGGCTGTTGACCTCGGCAAGCGTGATCTGCGGCAGAAAACGCTGGTTCAACCCGTACTCGTAGACGATGCCAGGAATCGGTTCGGCCTGGATGAAGTTGCGCACGAACTCGTCGGCCAGCGGCCCGGAGGCGCTCTTGTCCTTCTCGATGACTGACTGCTGGAGGTATCGCTGAAGATTCAGCTTCTCCCGATTCATTTCCGTCGCCGTGAAACCGAAGCGCGCCACTCGATTGACCTCGGTGAACAGCGCCGCGAGGCCCCGTTCGACGCCGTCTCCCGTGACGAGCGCCACGAGCGACGTCGCCTCTTCTGTGCGCACGAAGAGTCCGCGATCGGTTGCGGCTCTGAGAAACGGCGCATTCGGCGCCTGCGCGATCTCGTCGAGCCGCGCCGACAGCATGGCGCCGAACAAGTTCTCGACCATATGCTGCCGATACGAGCGGATCGACGACTGCGGGCGCGCGTCCATCTTGACGGACACACTGATGCGCGTGTTCGTCGCTTCGGGGTCGGTAATCACCGAATAGACCGTCCCCGGTTGATCCGGAACGTCGTAACGGGGCCGCGGCTTCGGAGATGCCGCCGGAGGGATCGATCCGAAGTGCGATCGGACGAGCGCCTCGACCGCGGCCTTGTCGAAATCGCCGACGGCGACCACCGCCATCAGGTCGGGGCGATACCAATCCGAGTAGAACTGTTTCAGCCGGTCGTGGTTGACGTTCTGGATGATCTCGGGCCTGCCGATCGGCAGCCGTTCCGCGTAGCGCGAACCCTTGAGCATGAGAGGAAACTGCCGGTCTGATATCCGCTCGTCGGCGCCCAGCCCGAGCCGCCATTCCTCGAGGATGACGCCGCGTTCCTTGTCGATCTCCACCGGATCGAATGTCACGTTGCGAGCCCAGTCTTCGAGGACGAGCAATGACCGGTCTATCACCGCGGGATTGTCAGTCGGAATCTGCAGCTTGTAGATCGTTTCGTCGTAGCTGGTGCTGGCGTTCACGTGCGCGCCGAAACGCATGCCAAGCGACTGCATGAAGTTGACGACGTCCAGCTTGGGAAAGTGCAGCGTGCCGTTGAAGCTCATATGCTCGACAAAGTGCGCGAGGCCGCGCTGGTCTTCGTCTTCGAGCACGGAGCCCGCGTTGACGACGAGCCGAAGCTCGGCCCGCGCCTGCGGCTGCCTGTTCTCGCGGATGTAGTAGCGGAGCCCGTTCGGGAGCGTCCCAACCGTAATCAGTGGATCAACCGGGACGGTGTCGTCGAGCGCGGCGGCCAGAACATTCGGGGGGATCGCCGTCTGCTGCGCGCCTGTGAAGGTGGTGGCTGCCACCGTCGCCGACAGGAGAAGCACCAAACGGAGGCGTGTGCGAACAGTCATCAAAGTCATTTTGGTCATGATCGGACAAACCGACCCGTTAATTGTAACGGACAGTCCAAGCACCGCTAGGTGCCCGGCTGCTCGGTATTTCACGCTAATCGGGCAGTCGCCGCGTAATGACCCCCTGAATCACGAAGATCACGAAGCGTGCGAAGGACGCGAAGACAATTCCTTGGGTTCTAATTGCGCGGCGCCAACGCGCGAGCTGTGATCAGGTAGGGCTTCGCCGCCAGCAGGCCCGTGAGCCTCAGGCCGCCACAAAGTCTCCGACCTTGAGCGTCCGCCGTCCTTGTTGAAGTGGAGCACCTGAGTCCAAAGCGGAATTCTGGTTCCTGATCTTTCGTGCACTTCGAAAGAAGAGAACACCTTCAACGCTTTACGAGCTGCATGTCACACTTCGTCTCGCCGTTGATCGGCACGTCGCAGCTCACCGCCGCCCTTCGAGCGCGCGTAGCTCCGCGTCGATACGATCCAGACGGGCCATCAGCGACCGTAAGTCAAAGACTGGCTTCGGCGTCGTGTTGCCGTCCTCGTCGAAGACCCACGAGTCGTAAATGACGTAATTGCCATCGTCCTGAACCTGCAGCCACCATCGTGCCGGGGTAACCGAAACGTCATTACCACCGATAAGGCGTCGCAGGTCCGCAAGGATCCACGGCGAGATGCTCGTAATGCCGTGATACGTGAAGCTCAGACACGTCCGCATTGCGGCGTCGTCGGCGCCGGACCCGTCGTTGCACAGGAACTTGAATTCGGCCTTTAGGTTGCCGACTTGGCCACGAACGTCTTCGGCCTGCTCAACGCGCAGTCCAGCCATCTCGAGCTGGTTCCCGCCGAACACGACCTGGTGGAAGTAACGCGAGGCGTTGAAGCTGAGCATCCCGCCACCGCCGCCGTGCTCGGTGATGGGGGTCGTCAGGCGGTATTTCGCGGGGTCGTCGATCTTCGACCCCTGGCTGTTCTCGTTGCCCTCGTGCCCGTTGAAGCCAACCGGCGTTTCGGCCAAGACGGTTTGCTGCGCAGCGGCTGGCACCGCCCACAGCAACGCGGTGACGGCGCTAACTGAGAGGACTCGATTCATCATGATGTCTCCTCGTCCTATTCATCATGATGTCTCGGTCGGTGTCGGTTTTCATGGCTTTTCAGGCGGCGGGCCGACCGGCCCTTTTCATCCACACTCGGCCCATGTACCATAGCCGCCCGCTCACAGACACCGCGCAAACCTGGAGAGACGACGTGAAGATCGCAACAACACTGATACTGATCGGGCTCGTGACCTCCCCCGCCTATTCGCAGGGAATTCACCTGGTCCAGCGCGAGACACGCAACGGACAGGTGACCACAAACAATGTGCTCCTGGACAGGACCCACATGCGCGCGGAATCGCGATCAGCGAACGAACAGGTCGCATTCGTGTTCGACGGCTCGGCTCAGGTCGCACGGATGATCAATCTCGACAAGAAGACCTATTTCGAGATGACGCGGGCCCAGGCGCAGCAGATGGGACAGCAAGCCGATAGTGCGATGGCGGCCATGCAGGAGCAGTTGAAGAACATGCCGCCGGAGCAACGTCAGATGGTCGAGCAGATGATGCGCGCCCGCGGCCTTGGCGCAGGCCCTGCGCGCGGAAGCGGACCTCCGGCCGCCGAGAGAATCGAATATCGCCGATCGGGAACCGACAAGGTCGCGCAGTTTCCTTGCACGAAGTACGAGGGTTATCGAGGTCAGGCCAAGGTGGTCGAGACTCTGCGCCGCCGAGCCGCGCGACCTCGGACTGACTCCCGCGGATTTCGAAGTGACGCGACAGTTCGCCGAGTTCATAAAGACCCTGATGCCACAGGCCGCGGAGCAAATCCCAACGTACGGATCCGTTGAGGAACAGGGGTTCGCGGGCTATCCGGTGAGACGCTCGTCATTCCGAAACGGCGCGGTGGAGTCTGTCAGCGAACTGGCCGAATTGCGGCGCGAAACCATCCCGGCCGGGACGTTCGACGTTCCAGCGGGGTTCCGCCAGGAAGCGATGCCGGGGGCGCGCTGATTCGAAACGGCACCTTTCGGAAATTCGGTGCTCCTCCGAACACGTCCGTCGTGCGACGAGGCACACGCACGGACACACCGGGAAGCCGCGCGGTGTCGCGAGCCAGTAGCGCTCGTGAGCCAACGCGTCGGGCGCGCACTTTGCCAGTTTCCAGACGATGGTAGGATCCGGCCTTTCGCTGGATCCTCAATCATTGAAGGAATCCGGCGATGACGCCTTACTCCGCCTTTGAGCAAATCCTGCCAACCCTCGCCACCAAGGACGACCTGCACCTGACCACGGCGGCGTTACAGCACGAGATCGAAACAGGATTCCAAGAAGCGAAAAACCACGCAGACAGGCTCAACGAAATCACGCGCGCGCAGATCCGCCTACTCGCCGAAGCTGCGAAAGAGGACCTTCGGGAAATGCGCCAAGACATGACTACGAAGGGAGACCTTCAGGAACTACGACGTGAAGTGAGACTGATCGGCGGCCATGTGCGCGTCATCGCCAAGCAGGTAGCGGTCTTGAACGCTCCAAAGCGGAAGAAGCGATAGCCGATGGACCGCGCGCTCGGCTATCGGCGACACGAAAATGGTCGCCATCATCCGTCTGGAAGTAGTAGAACGATTCGCGACCCGTGACTGGCGTTTGACAGCGGTTTTGAGCGGGCGTATAAGGTCGGCACCCCTCGCGTCGGCACTTATACACATCGGGCACCGATCATCGCGAGCCTGTTTCGCGTCTATGGCACGAGCACCGAGGTATCGCTCTACGTGGTCGCGGCGCTGTGCGTGACCGGCGTCGCGCTCCTGATGGCACGCGAAACAGCGGCCGTCCCCCTGGAAGAATAGGCGACCCGGCGTGCCGGCACGCTGGCTACTTCGTCTCCTCGAAGATGACCTGCGCGTCGGAGCGAACAAACATCGGGTTCGGCATTCCGTAGCCGGTGTATTTCGCCGGCGTCTTCCACGTATTGACGACGTCGTCCACGCTCTTCCCGGCCTTCTTCGCGTCCTGAGTGAATGTCACGAAATCCGCGATGAACTCCGAAAAGAGACGCAGGTCCGCGGGTGTCGTGGTCGTCGGGTTGTGGCCGTTGATGATCCTGTCGACGTTGGGCACCTGTGCCGCCTTGGCCACGGTGGCCGAGAATTCCACCCCCGACCCGCCGTTGTTCTTGTCGATGATCGGAATGTTCCGGTTCGCCATCGTGTCGCCGACGTGCATCACACGCAGCGCCGGGAAGACGACGAACGCGTCGCCGCCGGTGTGCGCGCGGCCGAAGTAATAGAGATCGATCTGATCCGGACCGCGTCCGACCGTCATCTTGTCGCTGAACGTGCGTTTCGGCATGCCGTTCCCGCCATGCTCTTTGAAGATATTGGGCTGCGGACCCGTTTGCAGGCCGTATACGGGATTCGCCTGCTCCATGTACGTTTTCGTATTGGCGTGCGTGATGACTTCAACCCTCGCCGGGAACTCGACGTTACCGCTGTTATGGTCGAAGTGCGTGTGCGTGTTGATGATGGTCGTCACAGGCTTGTTCGTGACCGTCCCGATCTTGTCGAGCAGCGGCTGTCCCCAGCCGGGAAGCTTCGTATCGACCACCGTCACGCCGTTCGCGGTGATGAACACGGCGGTGTTTCCTCCGCCGCCTTTCATCACGTAGAGGTTGTCCGTGAGCTTGTCGGCCTCGATAACCATCGGCGCCGGCGGAGCAGCCGGTTGCTGGAGCGCGGCCACCGTCATCGTCAGCGCGCCGACGGCCATCACCGTTCCAAGCACAATGTGTCGTGTCATGAGCGTCCTCCAAGAAATCGCTGCACCTTCAATCACCGTTCGGCCGGCCATCCGGTACTCAACGGTTGTGCAGGGTCCGCGGTGATTTGCAGGTTCGCGCAGTGCTGGCAATTCTTCTGTAAGACCGGAAGCACGTCCTTGTGGAAGGTGACCGCCGCCGCGGCATCCTGACTGGCCGCAGGCGTCGGCGTTCACACCAGCGCCGCCATCACGATCAGGATTATCGAGAAAGCAACGACCGACATCCTGGAAAGCATGACGATTTCCAGTAGTTGAGCGGCTCGAGATTGATCTCGGGGCATTCTACATCCGAGGCGTCAGGCAACCGCTCCTGCAGGCTCAACGACGGCGGCCTGCACACTAGTGGTGATGTTCGCGTTCCTCAGTGATGGCGACCTGCTTGTCCTTATGCTCCTTGCTTCCCAGTTGCTGTTTTCGCGCCGCCTTGAAGCGGGTGTTCGTGAGCTCGCGAGTGCTCATCGCGAAGCCTGACAGAAGCCGTTCCAGATCCTCGCCTTGACACGCAGGACACCTCGCGGCATCGGGCGTGGTCGGCAGCTTCAGGAACTCAAACTGATGGCCGCAGGCCCTGCATGAGTATTCGAGGATCGGCATGGCGGAATTATAGCCAAGTGGGCGGGTGTCGACGCCGGACGACTCCTCACTCAGCCAGGCCGCTGGTTTCGTGGGTCACAGGCCGGCGCGGACCTGCGATGCGCGGCCGCCATGGCCATGCGGCTCCGCAGAACTCGGGATCCGGGATCGGGGATCCGGGATCCGGCTGTAGAAGCCGATCGCGTGCGGCAAACGATTGAGGCGCACCGTGCGGCGCCGACAATGGCACTCTGTCATCGCAGAGGCTGGCATGGTCGTGCGCGAAGGAAAACCCGTTCGGCGAATACTGAACCCAACGGTCCTGGGCACTCCCATGGGTTTTCCGGAGCCGCATGACCATGGCGGCCGCGGGTCCGAGATCCGTATTGGCGGCGCGTTCTAGATCCGCTGAAATGGCCGCTTCGGCGATTAGGACGTCGGCTGCTCGGCGGTCAATCGCCTTGGGAGTTGGGCGTTGGAGGTTGGGAGTTGATCCGACCACGCGGCCAGCGCGGATCCAGGAATGTCAGAGCCGAAGCGCCCATTTCCCGCCCGCTTAACTTACAATTCACAGCAATGGCGCGAGCGTTGTTCCGGGCGCCAGCTGCGCAATCCATCCCCAGTTGGCGAGACCTCGAGCGGCTTCACGGAAAAGCCGGCAGCGGCGCGGCGACCCCTGGCGCGAGCGGCGTGCGCGCGGTGTTGAGCAACATCGCGACCATTGTGTAATAGCCCGAGATGCTCACCGCGTCCACGACGGCCTGCTCGCCAAACTTCGACACTGCCCGGGCATACGTGGAATCGCTGACCGTTCGATTGTGAAGCAGTTCCTGGATCAGATCGTACAGGCTCGCCTCGTCTTCTGCCATCTGCACGGGTCGGCGGCCCTCCGCGACCGCTTTGGCAACCTCGGGATTCAATCCGCCTTTGACCGCGAGCGGGTGATGAGCGTTCCACTCATAGTTCGAACCCCACTCCCGGGCGGTCATGAGTATGACGAATTCACTCAGTCTGGGCGGCAGCGAGCTGTTGAACCGCAGGTGGTCACTCAGCATCAGAACGCGCGACATCAGTTCCGGGCTCCGTGATAGCACAGCCCACGGGCCGCCGGGCTCCCCACCGCGTGCCTTCTTGTATTCATCGACAGTCTTCTTCTGCGCCGGTGTCAGCTTGTCGACGGGTATGGGCGGCATTCTGCCCTGCGCGCTCGCGAATGCCGCGAAGACCAGTCCGAACACGAACGTGCCTGCCAACAGGCGCACGATTGTCTTGGTGCTGTCGCATGCCATCGAAACCTCCAGGCACGGCGTCCCCGCATTCTTGGAAACGCAGCGCGGTGATGTTTGCCGGAATTCTACACGCCTTACGCTGGCGCGATCGCTGAACAACAGCAGGCTGTAAAGTCAGCGCGATTCTCTCTTTAGACCGATGCTGGGCCCGGCCCAGAACCTCCGGTATAGCGGATCGTAGATTCGCGCTGAGAGGTCCGGCTGAAACCGGACGCTACATCGGGCGCTAGACGTCCGGCTGAAGCCGAACACTACGTCGGGTACGGCTATTCGGTCCTCATCACCCGGCTCAATTACAATTCGCCCATGCACCACGTGGCGCGAGCGTTCCTCCTGCTGATTGGGGCGGCACTGTTGATTGACGCGGCCGCCGCGCAGGTCCCACGTCCGGCGGATGCGGTGCTGTACGAAGGTGCGCGGCTCATTACCGGCGGCGACGGGCCGGCGATCGAGCGTTCCGCAATCCTCGTCCAGGGCGGTCACTTCACGCGCGTGGGCCGCCAGGGAGAGGTCCAGGCGCCCGCTGGCGCGATGCGCGTGGATCTCACCGGCAAGACGGTGATTCCCGCGCTGGTCGATGCGCACTCCCACATCGGCTACATGAAGAACCTCACCAGCGGCCCCCAGAACTACACGAGAGAGAACATCCTGGACCACCTCCATCGGTTTGCGTATTTCGGCGTGGCCGCGTCGCAAGCGATGGGAAGCGATTTCGGGGAGCTGCCGTTTCAGATCAGGGAGGAGCAGCGCGCCGGGAAGGATCCTGATGCCGCCAGATTCCTGACTGCGGGCCGGGGCCTCGCACCGCTTGAAGAGATCAGCCCGGCGAACATGCGTCACGCAGCTTACGTCGTGACCACAGTCGAAGGCGCGCGCGCCGACGTGCAGGAGCTGGCGCAGCGGAAGATTCCGATAATCAAGACGTGGGTTGATAGTCGCGGCGGGACGGTCAAGACGCTGACGCCCGACCTGTACGGCGCCATTCTCGACGAGGCCCACAAGCGCGGGATGCGCGTGGCCGTGCATGCGACCGAACTGTCCGACGCCAAGAGCCTTCTGCGGGCAGGCATCGACGTCTTCGCCCACATGATCAGCGACGTCGATGACGAGCTGATCGCGCTTTTCAAGCAACACCCAAGCACGGTGGTGCTGACGGCACTGAGCGCACCCCGCCGCATCGTCGCGGCGCCCTGGCTCTCTCCGGCGCACCCACTCATCGCCGAGACCGTGCGGCCGGAGCAAATCAAGAGACTGCAGGATCGGCTGTCTTCACAGAGTCCTCAGACAATTGAGGAGGGACGCAGGGCATGGGAGCGTCTCGCACGCGGTCTCCGCCTGTTATCGGCTGCAGGGGTGAAAATAGGTGTCGGCACAGACGGCGGCGGCCAGACAGGCGATCAATTCGTCGGCTGGACGATGCACGCCGAGCTGGAAAACCTGGTCGCTGCGGGCCTCACACCCGCGCAGGTGCTCGTCAATGCGACGCGCCACTCGGCGGAAATTCTTGGGCTCGACGACCTCGGGATGGTCGCGTCCGGCAAGAGTGCCGACTTCGTGGTCCTGGACGCGAACCCGCTCGAAGACATCACCAACACGCGACGCATCTCCAAAGTGTTCCTGCGCGGCCACGAAGTCGACCGCGCGAAGCTCAGACGAGGCTGGTAGCATCCTGACGCGTCGCGCACATCGTTAGTGAAAATCGCGACGCTGTAGGGGCATCAGTTGTGAGGGCCGCGCGGTCAAACCGCCGCGGGCACGTCCGTTGCCCTTCCGATGACGATGGTAAAATCCGGCCTTCCGCCGGATCCACGATCATCGAAGGAATTCGGCGATGACGCCTTACGAGATGGAAGAGCAGCTCAAAAACCTCGACGCACGGACCACGGCGATTGCGCAGATTCTGCCAACGCTCGCTACCAGACATGATCTGCGCGAGGAGTTTGCCAAGCTCGCGACCAAAGAGGAGCTGCGCGACGAAGTCGCGAAGCTCGCCACCAAGGACGATCTACGCCTGCGTACCGAGGCGCTCCAGGACGAACTACGCGTACGTACCGAGACATTGCAGGACGAACTACGCCTGCGTACCGAGACGTTGCAGGACGACCTGCGTCTGCGTACCGACGAACTACGCCTGCGTACCGAGACGTTGCAGGACGACCTGCGTCTGCGTACCGACGACCTGCGTCTGCGTACCGAGACGTTGCAGGACGACCTGCGTCTGCGTACCGACGACCTGCGTCTGCGTACCGAGACGTTGCAGGACGACCTGCGTCTGCGTACCGAGGCGTTGCAGGACGACCTGCGCCTGACCACAGAGGCGTTGCAGCACGAGAGTGAAACGGGGTTTCAGGGGGCGAAAGCGCACGCCGACAGGCTCAGCGAGATCACGCGCGAGCAGATCCGCCTGCTGGCCGAACAGATGGCTACGAAAGAAGATCTTCGCGACCTGCGCCAGGAGATGGCGACGAAAGAACACCTTCAGCAGCTGCAGCGGACGCTGTCGGCACAGATCGCCGCGCTCGGCGCATCGGGGCGCAGCAAGAAGCGCTAATGCGTGTCCATTCAGGTTGAATCCCGGAAACAAAGGGGATGCCCTTGCGCGAACGTGCACGAATCAACGGCGTGGCTCTGTCTTATGAGGAGGTCGGTGACGGCGTCCCGATGATTTTCGTTCACGAGTTCGCCGGGGAGGCAGCCAGCTGGCAGCCGCAGATCCGTTTCTTCAGCCGTCGCTATCGCACGATCACGTTCAACGCTCGAGGCTATCCGCCGTCGGATGTGCCGGAGGATCCGGCCGCGTATTCGCAGGTTCAGGCAGTCGAGGATATCCGCGGTGTCCTCGATCATCTGAAAATCGGCAAGGCGCATGTTGTCGGCCTGTCCATGGGGGCCTACGCGACGTTGCATTTTGGCCTCTCTCATCCTGAACGCGCGCTGTCGCTCGTGGTGGCGGGGGCCGGCTACGGCTCGAAGGTCGAGGAGCGTGACGCCTTCCGCCGCGATTGCGCGACCCTCGCCGACCGGCTGGAGCGCGAGGGGATGGACACAGTCGCGGAGACGTACGCGCGCGCGCCGACGCGAGTGCAGTTCATCGACAAAGACCCCGGCGGCTGGACAGAGTTCCGAGACCTGCTGAAGCGGCAATCCGCGATCGGTCACGCCCTGACCATGCGCGGCGTACAAATGAAGCGGCCGTCGATCTACGAACTGGGCGACCAGATGGCGAGGCTCGATGTACCCACGTTGATCATGACCGGCGACGAGGACGAACCGTGCCTCGAGCCGGCGCTGTTCATGAAGCGCACGATTCCAACGGCAGGGCTCGTCGTCCTGCCGAAGTCCGGCCACACGATCAACCTGGAGGAACCAGACGCGTTCAACCGAGCGGTCCTCGATTTCGTCACAACCGTTGACGCGGGACGCTGGATGCGACGCAATCCCGCGTCGCTGAGCTCTTCGGCGATGCTCCAGGCCGATTCGGATTCATGAAATAGGCAGCGGTTTCGGCCCAGACGACCGCGCTCACAGCGATGGTGTGCGCGGTCGACTTGTGCCGCAGCTCGCGTCAACTGGATCAGGGATCGGGGATCAAGAGCGCTCGGTTTTGATCCCTGATCCCTGATCCCTGATCCCTGATCCCTGGATCACCGTCGCCTACGAATCGCCGTGGCCACGCGCGGTGCCTCGCGGCTGATTTCGCGCAGGGCCCCGGTCGGCGGGTTCCTGAACCCGACAAAGAACAGGCCGGGAATCGCTGTCTCCGCACCAAACCGGAGCGGGCGGCCCCGTTCGTCTGAGATGGACTCGAAGCCGTCGATGAAACGGTCAAGACCTGGCCGATAGCCCGTGGCCAGAATGATCGCTCCAAAGGCCTCGGTCCGGCCATCCACGAAACGGACGCGATCGGGCAGGACTCCCTGTACTGCAGGGAGCACACGGATTCGCCCCGCCTTCACCTGCGCGATCGTTCCGATGTCGAGGATCGGAATCCGGCCCGTCTCCTCGATCATTCGCGTGGGCCCGAGGGCTGGCCGGACGATCCCCCAACGTGACAGGTCACCGACGGCCAGGCGCAAGATCGGTGATACGAGGGCGTCGCGCAGGGCAACGGGCAAGCGCGAGAGCAGGATGGTCGTTTCCTGCGAGGATCGGCCCAACAGATCGCGCGGCACGACGTGCACCGGCCCGCGCACCACCATCGCCACATCGACACCGTGTTCCGCAAGATCAAGGGCGATCTCAGCGCCTGAGTTACCGCACCCCACGACCAGCGTACGCTTTCCCACGTAGGGCTGCGGATTCTTGTAGGTCTCCGTGTGCACCACGCTACCAGTGAAACCATCGAGCCCCGGAACTTCGGGGCGGTTCGCGACACCGTTGTATCCCGTGGCCACGATGACGAACCGCGGGTCCAGTCGTCCAGCGGCGGTGTCGACCGTGAAGCGCTGTGACTCGCGTGTCACGCGGCACACTTCGACGCCGAAGCGCGGTGTGATCCGGTGCTGTTCCGTGTAGCGCTCCAAGTAGCTGACCATGTCGGCGCGCGACGGGTAGCGGGGAGTCTCACGGGGCCAGGGTGAGAACGGCAGGCTCGAATATCTCTTTACCGTGTGCAGGTGCAACCGGTCGTAGTGCCGCTTCCATGACGCCGCGACATCGTGCGCGCGGTCGATGACGACGTGCGGCAACCCCTCACGACGCAGGCTCGCGGACGCGGCGAGTCCCGCAGGACCCGCCCCGATGACAATGATGTCTTCGTCTCTCACGGCGGGACGGATTATAGGACTCCAGGCTGACGTCCCGCCCTGCTCCACTTCGTGCTGCGCATCTCGTAAACCGTCACGCAGGCCACGAAGTAACTTTTTTCACTTCGAGTACTTCGCGACTTC
Organism: uncultured Acidobacteriota bacterium; assembly: GCA_963741135.1. Lineage (GTDB taxonomy): Bacteria > Acidobacteriota > Vicinamibacteria > Vicinamibacterales > UBA2999 > Gp6-AA40. The sequence goes on along the minus strand of CAVUHC010000008.1, from coordinate 1,305,939 downwards.
GTGGTTGAATTCGTTGTCTTCGCGTAGCTCGATCGGCCGGTATCGGCTAGTCACCCCTCCATGTTGGCGCGCAGGTTGTCAGGCGCGTCACAGAGTGACGTCGGCCAGAGATTCAGAAGACACACGGGGCACCTAAATGAAACGCGTGTGCGTCCCCCTGGGGCCTGTCGTTCTCCTGTTGGGCTGTGGCAGCTCACCGGTACTACTGCCGACTGCTCCCACCTCACCGCTTGCTCCAGGCTCGGTACTCACCACCACAACAACAGTCGCGGCTCCGTTCCCACCGCCCGCGCCGCCCGGTACTTCCCGCGGACTGACCGGCGCGGTGAGGGGCGACGGCAACGTGCCGGTGGCTGGTGCCAAGGTCGTTGTGCTCGCGGTCGGGTGGTATGGAGGTTCCACGACCGAGGCGTCCGCGGTTACGGATGGAAACGGCACTTACGCGATGCCGGAAGTGCGAGCCTATGCGGGGCAGGATCAGATTGGTTGGCTCCTGGTCGGGGCATCCAAACCAGGCTACTTCGCCGATTTCAAATGGTGGTTGGATTTCCCGAAAGACGCCGACCTGGATCTCCGATTGGAGCCATGGACGCATATTCGTCTCGGCGAGGTCATTCGCGGACAGATCGGCGAATCGGAATGTGCAGGCCTGGGGTACGGCGGGTGGTATGGGCAGCGAGCGCCATGCGCGCGGTATGCCCTTACGGTTCCCGCGTCTGGCACTCTCGAGCTAACGGTGTCTGCGAAGGTTTTCAACTTTGACGTCGATGTCGTGGCGCCCGATGGAACGTTTGCGGCCTACAGCGGCTCCTCTTCTTCTCCGCTGCGCGTCACGGCTCCGGTAGAGGCAGGGTTGACATACGAAGTCCGCGTGGCTGGCGGCTGGAGTCCGGCTCGCGAGTTCGAGTTGACCACGACCCTTCGGTAAACTGCGAGACGGAAACCAGGGCACGATGAAGATTGGACTGACACCCTGAACATCTCGGATGGTCCAGGCGAGTCCGAAAGGACCCGCCCTACGACAACATGAATACAACCACGAAGGTCACGAGGGACACGAAGTAATCAGATCCTTCGTGCACTTCGAGCCTTCGTGGTTCAGTCACCAACCTACCGGTGATGTCCGGTCGCGTCCACTGGACATGGCGTGATCAGGAACATCGCGTCCTCGCTGCGAGGCCGGCTCTGCCCAGGCGAAGGCCTATCGTCGCCGCCCTCGCCATCGTCCCCTCCCCGGCCCCGGTGGTCCTCGCCATCCCGGCCGCCGAGCGATGAGGAGTACGACTGCACCATCACGTCGGACTGCTCGCAGATCGGGTTCCGGCCGCTCTGGAACGTGCCCGGCGGCAACGGATTCCCCGAGGAGCGTCCGTTCCTCGCATCGGTCCAGATGCCCCAGGCTTTCGAGGTATCGGGATCGACCGCCATCCCGTTGTAGTCGCCCGCGAAAATACCGCCGCGGAACGAATAGTCCCAGTTCGATGGCGTGTCTGAGATGCCGAAGTTGTGGAACGGACCGACAAAGGCATTGCCCTGGCCGGGCACCAGCTCGTTGCCCGGGTTGATCAGGCCTGTGGGTTGAGGAGTCGTCGCCGCACCCCGCGCTACGCAATCGCGCGAATCCGGTTCCTCAACGGTGCACTGCGCGCCCCAGAACCATACGAGGTAATTGCCCGGGCGCTGGCGGCTGCCGATGGACGACCATTCGTGCGGGACCGAATTCATATCCAGCCGCCGGTCGCTGAACACGACGTTCAAGTGGCCTTTGTCATTGATGTCCACCCACGGCCACCACTGATCGTTGCCGGTGTTGACATCCGGCGGACAGGCCGTCATGCCCGGCCGCCCACAGTCGCGGACCTGGGGAATACCCGACGGGTCGTTGTTCACGCGCGTGGGGCCGATCCAGTTCATCCCGCCATCGATCGACTTGAACAGGAAGACGTCGGCGTTCGAACTTCGCGTGGTGCCGTTGCGGTTGTCGGACATGACAAGGTAGAGGTCATCGGCGAAGTTGCCGTGACGTTTGTCCACGACGATGTTTCCGCCGGCGTTCGAGCGGAAACAGCTGTTCGTATAGACGATGCGGCCGTTCTGCTGGCCCCGCGTGAAGCAATCGGGCCTGCCGCCGGCAGCGCCCGATCGGGGGAAGTTCACGTCGAAGACGGGCGTGACGAAGAACGGTCCCTGGAACGTCTGTCCTCCGTCATGCGATCGCACGACGACGAACTGGTTCTCATCCGGCGTGTTGAAGTTCTCGAACGACACGTACAGGAAGCCCGTATCCGGACTCACCGTCGGTATCGAATACTGGTTGTCGTCGCACTGATTTCCCCCCGCGAACGCGAACGCGCAGAACGGCGCGCTGCCGTTGACGGTGTGGCGCGGCGACCATGAGCGGCCCTGATCGTCGGAGTAGCTGACTTCGATCGTCGAGCTCACGATGAACTCGGGCGGCCCTGGCGGGTTGTTGAACGCCGTCCAGCTTACGTAGAGGCGATCGACGCCCACGACCGCGGGGTCGCATGCCACGGGCGCGTGAGAGACCGGCTTGAAGCATTGCGCATCCACACCGGAGGGACGCGGCCCCGCAGCGATGTACTCCTTGTCATGGAGGGTCACGCTGTTGTTCACGATGAAGTCGTTGTCCTGCTGGACGATGACGACCCCGTCACCCGGAAGGACCGGGTTGGGCGGAGTCGTATCCAGGGGCACCGCCCGGGCGCGGGTCCAGGTGTAGCCGCCGTTGGTCGAACGGCTCACGAACACGCCGTTCGAGTCGTCATTGCGATTGAAGGCGATCTGCGCGTAATAGGCGACACCTGCGCGATCGAAGACGACAGCGGGGTCACCGCCGCTGACGATGTATCCCTGGCCGAAAGGCACCACGGGGAACGGAATGACGGTGCCGTACCACGTCCGGCCGCCGTCCACGCTCGCGTACACACCAGACGATCCCGTCCCGAAACGGTAGTCATTGGCGCCCGCGACGATGTTGCGGCTCGAGGTCGGATTGACGGCGATGGTGGTTTCGTCCTGCGGGAAGCAACTGAACTCTTCATTCGCGCGCAGATCGTTGCCGCGGTCGCTGTACTGCTCGACCGCGTCCTTCGCCCGCCGGTCGAGCGGCTCCGGAAACACGTTCGCGAGGCGCGCCTGTGGACATTCAGTGATCAGCGGTCCGAGATTGTCGCCCCGGAAATCATAAATGCCGGATGTCGATGGCCCCGGGCTGTTCTTGAAGTCTCGCGGAAGAGGCGGTTTGACCTCGATCTGTGTCTGCGCCGCCGTCTGAACGCCGACGACGATGGCCGCGATCAGCAGGAACCTGTTTGTCGCGCTCAGGCCGGCGCGTGCGGAATGGAGACGACATTTCATGGGGGGCCTCCTCAATGTGGAAGACATCAACGGGTGCCGGTTGTGTTCGACAGGAAGATGGCGGGACGAGGCCGCGCCGATCGGAGGGTTTGAGATTAGCCGCGTGCGGACAGAGGACGCGACGGCGTACTCGCGGTGACGCACGTCTCTCCCGCACGAGAGGTTCGTCGCTTGAAAGATTGCGGAACTGGATGACACCGCGGCACTCGGTTCGGCAACGACGGAACGAAGTTCGGAGACTACGTGCGTGCTTTGTTTGTGTCAACGGCGGTTGCACGGCGGTTGCATGGAATTTGTTATGGATGACTCGGCCATGGGGCACGAAGGCCATGAGGTCGCATCGTCTGATCAACTCCCCAGGCGATCGACCGCCGGCCAGCTTGGTCCGGCTAAAGCCGGACACTACCGTCGATACCTGACTACCGTCGATACCTGACGTTCGGATCGCCGAAGCGGCCATGGAATGGCAACTCAGTCGTCGCAGAGGCCGGCACGGTCATGCGCGGAGCAAAACCCGTTTCAGCACCCTAAGGCTTCGGCGAGGCAAGCTGGAGGAATCCCAGCATCTGCCGCCGATGCGCGACTTCGGCGGCGGTCAACTGCCGCGGGTTCGAGAAGAACGGCGGGAGCGGCGACGGTGAAGGAACCGCTTCAGGTCGCTGGAGATCCACCTCGGCACGCTGGCGATTTGCCTCCGACCGGTAGCACTCGAAACAGAGCACGCTTCCCCGCCGTGGCGCGTAGAGCGAAGGCGCCCTGCTTGCCGCGCCGAAGCGCTCCTGCGAAGGCGGGCGGTCGCGGCAAGTACGGCAGGTCTGGCGAACGCGTTGTGACTCATCGGCGACGGCAAAGGACATCTCGACCCTCCATCCAGAGGATAGAAAAGAGCCGTGACAGGGTAGGTCCCGCCTCCGCGCGTGGAACCTGAGCGCTTCGGCGAGGCAGGCTCCGCCTTCGCTCATGGAAGAAAGGGCGATGGTTGGCGCCGTCGACTTTGGCCGATACTAGTTCTGCCGCCGGTGCTGGATATCGCCAACACAGTGGCAACAGTTACGCCAGATTCCAAGAAGGAAATCCTGGTACAGGGGTGTCATAGATGAACGGATTGAGAGCTGCCGCCGGTGTCCTTGTCTGCATTGGCTTGCTTGCGTCTGCAACCTCACTGAGCGCGCAAACTCCCGCCGAGCGGTCGGAGTATCGCGTCCTGGCCGCCAACAAGACTTCGACGATGCAGAAGGAGATGCGGGAAGCGGCCGACGCAGGTTTCCGGTATGCCGGAGTGATGGGCGGCGAGACCTCCTTTGGCGGTTCAGAGGTCGTCGTCGTGATGGTCAGGGACGGCCAGCCAGGCCAGTTCGCCTACCGCCTCCTTGCGACCACCAAAACGTCCACTATGCAGAAGGAATTGCAGGAGGCCGGCGACGCAGGTTACGAATACCGCGGGCAGACCGTTTTCAAGAGTACGTTCGGCGGCAAGGAAGTCGTCGCGATCCTCGAGCGCGATCCGAATTCGTCAGACAAGGCGCGCTACGAGTATCGACTCCTCGCGACAAAGAAGACGTCAACGCTGCAGAAGGAACTCGCAGAGGCTGGAGAGCAGGGCTTCGGCTTCGTGGGCCTTACGGTCGCTGACACAGCTATCGGCGACAACGAAGTGGTCGCCATCCTCCGTCGGAAAGCGCGCTAGCTTCGAGTCAAGCCGGTTTTTCGGAGGACATGCCGCGTCTCACCGCGGCCAATTCGGCGCGGCAGCGATGTAAGCGCCATAGCCAGGCAGGTAGCGCTCTCAAGCGCTCGAAAGCGGAAGAAACAATAGCAGTCGGCGGACCTGAAGATCAGCGCTCGCTACGCCCGCTTCAATCGCGGAAACAACTCGAGCGCGTTATCGCGCTCGACGGCGCGCAATTGCGCCGGCGTGAACCCTGTGTAGCTTTCGAGCCCCCTTACCACGTTGCCCGCGCTTCCAGCGTTGCCGAGATAGTCGCTCCCGAACAGGATGTGCGAGTTCGGAATCAACTTCGTGAACCCATCCAGCGTGAACGCATTGAACGCCTGCGCAGTGTCGTAATAGAACTTCTGGATTGTCGCCAGCCGCGCGTTCGGTTTTCCGTCTGGCCCCTTCGCGGCGCCGAACCGGCTCGTGATGTATGGCATGGTCCCGCCGCCGTGCGACCAGATGAACGTGATGTCCGGGAATCGCGTCGCGGTGTTGTTGTCGAGGATGCTCGCGATCGTGACTGTGGTATCGGTGGCCAGGACGATGCCCATCGCACGGCGATCGGGCAGGATGCTGTAGAGCGGTTCGGCGCGGAACGGATGCGTGTAGCAGATCGCCTTGCGCCGATTGAGCTCCTCCATCACCGGCGTGAACAGCGGGTCGCCAAGGTACTTGTTGCCCTGGTACTTCCCCGGGTTGGGATAGCTGCTCATGAAGCAGATGCCGTCGGCCTTCAGCGTGTCGAGCGCGTACTCGATCTCCTTCAGCGCACCGTCGACGTCGGGCAGCGGCAGGATCGCGAACAACCCGAAACGTCCCGGGTGATCGGACATCAGCTTCACCGCGTACTCATTGCAGTCGCGTGCGAGCGCGCGCGCCTTCGCATCGTCGCCGAAGTGGACGCCAGGCTCGCTGATCGACATGATCGACGTCGCGACGCCGTATCTGTCCATGTCCTCGAGCGCTTTCGTTTCGTCCCATTCGACGAGCCCGGTCTGTCCGGTGTTGAGGGGTCGGAGCACCGCTCGGTAGGCGGGCGATGAGTAGTGGTAGTGGGTGTCGATGATGCGACGCGCGGGTGCCACGGCCGCCGGGGACCGCGCCTGCGCGCCCTTCAAGACGTCGGGGACCAATGCGACGGCGCCCGCCGCCGCGAGACCCGAGAGAAACTCACGGCGTCTGACACGCATGCTCATGACGTTGCTCCCTCACAGACATCGGTGCTGAACTGACGATTGCGGTGGCACACAATTGCACGCGCCGCATGTGGGGTCAAGTCAGGCCACGGCACGATCCTGGGGCCCAGGTCGCGGCTGGACCTTTTTAGACGCAGGATTCATGCACCAACCCCGCTCTCGGTGTATAAAAGGGACCATCCGGGGCTCGCAAGCGGCAATCCCCGATGCGATTTGGTGGACATGTTCGGTTTTTGGTGGAATGTCGAGCGCGTCGCTGACGGCTCGCATAGGAGAGATGCATGCGAAAGACAGGTCGCCTCGTAACTTTGGCGGTGATACTTCTGGGCGCCGCCGTTCCGGTCCTCGCCCATCACGCGTTTTCTGCGGAGTTCGATCAGTCCAAGCCGGTCAAGGTATCTGGAGAGATTACCAAGCTGGAGTGGGTCAATCCGCACGCCTGGCTGTTTATCGACGTCAAGGGTACCGACGGCAAGACTGTGGGCTGGCGGTTCGAGATGGGCGCGCCGAACGCGCTGCTGCGGGCCGGTTGGTCGAGGAGTGACATCAAGGTCGGCACGCCCGTGACCATCAGCGGATTCATGGCGCGCGCGGGCGGGTCGGTCGGCAACGCCTTCCAGGTCAGATTGCCCGATGGCAGAGATCTCTTTGCGTCCTCGTCGATCAAAGACGCACCCAAGTAGCAGCTGCGCACGAAAGGGGTCACACGTGAGAAAGCACGTCGTTGTCATCGGTACGGCCGTTGTCGCCTTGACCAGTGCGTTGCTGACGCTGCCGCTTCGCGCCCAGGGTCAGGCGCCGGCCGGCGCGCGGACCGCGCAGGCCAGCACCCGGAACACGGCTGCGCCATCCGGCGCCATCAAGCGACTGCCGGATGGAACGCCGGATATCCGGGGCAACTGGGTCAGAGCCGGCGGCAATCTCAATGAGGCCAACCCGCCGAACAGCGAGCTGAAGGCCTTTGGCGTGCTGTCGGAACCCCAGGGGTTCGGACAGGGGCAAGTCGCCGCGGGTCCCGAGGGAGAGGTGGCGCCGGCTCGAGCGCCGAGGTACATGCCGAACCCGCGCCCGCCACAAGGGATCATCGATCCGGCAGACAGGGTGCTTCCGTACACGCCCGAGGGACGCGCCCTGCGCATGGATTACGCGAAGAACATGTGCTGCCCGGCGAAGTCGCTCAGCTATCTCGAGCTCAGCGTGCGCTGCACTCCCCCACAGCCGTGGGCGGGTGGCGCGGTCGCCATTTTTCAGCGGCCCGGTGAAGTCGCCTTGTTGTTCGAGGCCAACCACCACACGCGCGTGTTCTACACCGACGGCCGCGCGCACCCCAGCCCCAACATGACCTTCTTCGGCGGACACTCGACAGGACGCTGGGAAGGCAATGACCTTGTCGTCGATACAACCAATCTCGATGGAAGGGCGTATTTCGGCGTGGGAAATACGATCGCGCCCTTCAGCAAGCAATTGCACATCACGGAGCGCTTCACCGTGGTGTCCGACAAGCTGATCACATTCGTACTCACGTACGACGACCCGAAGACGTTCACCCGTCCGGTCAAGTCCGCGGGGTTCTTCTACCCTGCCAACGATGACGAGGAGATGGCTCCGGAGTTTACGTGCCACGAAGGCAGCTACTCGATGCAGAACATCTTCGGTTTCTAAGGGCGCTTCAAATGAAACCATCCGGCAGGCTCACTCTCCTTGCGGGCGCGGGAATTGTCGTCTCGAGCGTCTTCACGTTGGCAGCCCAGACGACGGCCCCCGCCCCCGCGCCGCGAGCGGCTGCGCAGACACGGCCAGCCGCGGGAGGGAATCAGCTTCCACGGACCCCTGACGGCAAGCCTGATTTCAGCGGGATCTGGCAAGCATTGAACACGGCGGCCTGGGATATTCAGGACCACAACTCTGCGCTGGCCGGCTATCTCGGAGTGCCCCCCGGCCGCGGCGTCGTCGAGGGGAACGAGATTCCGTACAAGCCAGACGCAATGAAGCAGAAGAAAGATAACTCTGACAAGCGGGACACCGAGGATCCCGCCTTCGCGAAGTGCCTGCTGCCTGGCGTCCCGCGGGCCACGTACATGCCCTACCCGTTCGAGATCATCCAGAACCCCAGGATGGTCGGCATCCGCTACGCGTTCGCACGTGCGGTCCGGACGATCGATCTCGCCGGAAGGTCACGCGAGTGGCTGGAAGGCTGGCCGGACTTCTGGATGGGCGACTCCCGCGGGAAGTGGGAGGGCGACACGCTCGTGGTGGACGTTCGCAAGCTCGACGAGCGTAGCTGGTTCGACCATGCGGGCAACTTCCACAGCGACGCGCTGCACGTCGTCGAACGGTATTCCCAAATCGACCGCGATCACATTCAGTACGAGGCGACGATCGAGGATCCGAACGTGTTCACGCGGCCGTGGAAGATCACCATGCCGCTCTATCGAATCATCGACAAGAACGCCGAAATTTTCGAGTGGGACTGCCGGTTCGATCAGGACAGCGTCAAATACAAAGACGCGATTCCGAAATAACGAGGATCCGGGATCGGGGATCGGGCCGTAGAGGCCCACCTTAGTCCGGCCTGCTTGGCACTCTGGCATCGCAGAGGCCGGCATGGTCATGCGCGGAGCAAAACCCGTTCAACGAATGCCGGAGGCGACGCCTCTGGGATCCTCCATGGGTTTTGCGGAGCCGCATGGCCATGGCGGCCGCGCATCCCAGGTTCGCCAGTCGCTATCATTACCTAGCCGCTTCGGAGATTAGGACCTCGGGTATCCGGCGACCGATCGCCTTCGGAGTTGGAAGTCAGGACGTTGGGAGTCGACATCGATCAGGGTCGGGCTGCTATCGCAGGTTCCCCGAACCTCGCGGCGTCAATCGGAACATTGAACTTCACGTCACCGAAGTCGAATTCGTCGCGGCCGTCCAGCCACGTGAATATCCACCGGTGGGGGAACTTGATCCCATCGACGTCACGGAAATCCGCGTAGTCCACCTGCGTCGGCACTTTGCCAATCTTCGATGGCGTGTAGCGGATGGTCCGCACGAGCAACCCGGACTCCCGGTCGAAGTACAGGCTCGCAAACGAACCTCTCAAGCCGTTTCCCTGGAGGAGGTAGACCTCTTTGCCGTTGATCTCTGTTACGGGGCCCACGCGCAACCCCGTCAGAGAATGTGCGATCTCCGCTGGAAAGGACATCTGTGCGTCCAGCCGCGCACCGTCGAGCTCGCCACCCGTCAAGGGGTACTTGGGCACGACCGCCAGCGGGATTGCAAACCAGCCGGCGCGACCGTCGAAGGTCCTGCTGCTCTCGCCATCCGGAAGGTGGCTGAGCATGGCGCGCTTGTCTGGCGCCTGCGCAAAGTACTCAAAGTTGCCACCGCCGCCGAAGCTTCCGAATGCGACGACCTTGCCCGTCGCCACGATGCTGGTGATGCCCGCCGCTTTCTCTGCTCCGCCGATCGCCTGCAGATACTTGTCGATCACCTGCATGGGAGCAGGAACGCCGGCGGCTTTCGAGATCACATCATCCAGTTCGTTGATGGCCTCGCCATAAAACTGATCGAGCCTCGGCGTCTCGACCGGGGTCAGGCGAAGCCGATGACAGGTCCAGCACGTCACCGCTTGACGGCCCGAAAAGTTGTCCCTGTTGATAGCCTGCATCATGAACACCATGTTGCGGGCTGTTACCTTTCTCGGCTCGGTGTCGGCCTCCCACACCACTTCGTCGGTGCCGGCGCCTGGATGACAATCGTTGCAGCAGAGGCCCAACGACGCCGACATGATTCCCATTGTCCCCATGAACTCGTCGACGGTGATGCCCTTCAGCGCCTGTACGTTCTTGAAGACGTCCTCGACCATCACGGGCCCGCGCTGGCCAGGTGTCGCGCCCGGCCGCGCCGCCGCCTGCGCTGCCGATGACGGAGCCGGCGTGCTCCGGAATCCGAGAACCGTGAGAAACGCGATGCCGGTGAAGACGAACATGAAGCTTGCGATGACGAGCGGTCGGCTCGCCGGTGCGCGGCCTGGCCGGCGGTCCAGAAACGGCAGCAGGAACAGCAGCGTGATGACGATGCCCGGAATGATCACCGTTGCCACTGGCTCGAACGGTCCCGGAAAATGCTTCAGGAGCTCGAACAGGCTCATGAAGTACCACTCGGGCCGCGGGACATACGTGGCGTCGGTGGGATCGGCAACCGCGTCGAGAGGCGCGTTGAAGACAATCGCGAACGTCAGAAGCAGAGCGAAGACCACCGCGACGGCGATCGTGTCTCTGATGGCGTGATACGGATAAAACGGCGTCGGCGCGCCCGGCACGGCCTTGACGGGACCCGAGATACCCTGCCGGCGCATCAGGTAGAGATGCGCAACCGTAAAGGCGATCAGGCACGCAGGGAGCAGAAAGACATGCGCCGCGTACCACCGCATCAACGTCAGGGCGCCGAGGTCGTTGCCGCCTTTCAGCACGCCGCTCAGCACACCGCCGACCAGCGGCACGTTCCGCGCGATATTGAGCGTGACCGTCGTCGCCCAGTACGCCTTTTGATCCCACGGCAGGAGATACCCGGTGAGCGCGAAGCCGAGGATGATCAGCAGGAGCAACACCCCGACGATCCAGTTCAACTCGCGCGGCTTTTTGTAAGACCCGAACGCCACGACCCGCAACATGTGCACGATCGCGGCGATGACGATGAAGCTCGCGCCGAAGAAGTGGAGACCGCGCAACACGCGGCCGAACGTGACGCGCTCCATGATGAAGCGGACGCTGTCGTACGCGTAGTCGGGCGAGGGCGAGTAGAAGACTGCCAGCAGGATCCCGGTCAGCAGCTGCACTGACAGCAGGAACAGGACGATGCTGCCGGTGACAAACCACCATCCGACGCCGCTCGGCAGCGGCTCGTCGAGGAGGTGCTTCACCAGGGCGCGGTAGCCCGTTCTGGCGTCCAACCAGTCGCGCATTTTTACCTGGTAGCCTCAACAGATGGTGATGGGATCACGTCAGTCCTGCGACCACGATTTTCGCGCCGCTCCAGCCGAACGGCCCGCTGTATGTTTCGAGCACCAGGTCCACTAGGCCTGTACCAGGACTTTGTCGCCCTCGACCCGCGTGGCGACTTTGATCAGCCCCTCAGGGGGAGGACCATCCATCACCGCGCCGGTCCGGTCATAGATCCCGCCGTGGCACGGACACTTGAAGACCTGCCCCTGCGCATCCCATGCGACGAGACAGCCGAGATGCGTGCACGTAGCGTCGAACGCGGCGACCTCCGACTCCCCCGTTTTCACGAGGAAAATCGTCCGCCGCTGGAGGGCCTCCCGGTAGCCGTCCAGCCGCATCATGCTGAGCGTGACCGCGGTGGGTTCGTTGTCGGGGAGATCGTGGAGGGACGAAGCGGCAAGCCAGTCCTCTTGCCTGCGAACCGTCGAAGAGAGGACGGCGCCGCCACCGAGGACGCCGAGGATACCGCCAATGACGCTCAGAATACCGCTCGTGACAGAACTGAGAAAACGCCGACGGGTCCCGTCGGCCGTGGACGATTCTATTGGCACTCTGATCTCAAGCGCGGAAGGGATATCATATCCGCGCTCACGCGTCAAAGGAGACTCACTATGCTTCGACGTGCCTTGCTCATTGCGCTGATCGCTGCGTTCGCGGTTCCGATCGCGGCGCAGGTCCACGGTGGCTGGAAGGTGCGTATGGACGGGAGCCAGAGTGCCTCCGCTCCCGACGCCAATCCGAATCTCAAGGTCGCGGCGATGGGAAAGGGCTTCCACGTCACGGGCGGCCCGGGCGCGGTCATCTGGGATCCTGCTCACACGGTCAAGCCCATTTACAGCGTGAAGGCGACTTTCACGCTGCTGAAGCCAGCAGACAAAGCGACGTACTACGGTCTCTTCTTCGGCGGCACCGACATGGAGGGTTCCACGCCGACCTACGTGTACTTCACGATCGCGCAGGATGGCACGTTCCAGATCCGCCACCGCGCGGGCAACGACGTGCACGACATGGATAAGTCGCTTCACTTCGCCGTCAAGAAGCCGGATGCGAGTGGAAAGTCGGTGAACACACTGGAAGTGCAGGTGGCGCCGACCGCCGTGTCGTATCTGGTGAACGGGGCGGTCGTAGACGCGACACCGACGAGAGCGGGAACGGGGTCCTACACCGAGACGGAGAAGATGACAGGGCTGGTGGGCGTCCGGATCGACGATCACGTCGACGTGCAAGTGGATGGGTTCGAGTTCAAGTCACCGTTCACGTTGAACGACCGCGGGCAGTAAACACTACAGTCGTTTTAACCACGAAGGCACGAAGGTCGCGTCTTCGTGGTTGACTCGGAGGAGGGTCTAAAGACCCCCTCTACCGTCTTGCGCAAAACCGCTTCCGCGAATTCACAAAATCAATTCAAACGGGCCGAAGTTGCGGAAGGGCTCGCGGCGGCCGCGAAGAACTTCTAAAGGCGAGAGGAGCTCGATGGCGGACTGTACGTACGCAGCGCGCGTCGGATGTTGACTCGCCGCTTGCTGGCCGAAGACGTTTGCACGTCTCCAGTTTCCAAGAAGCTCCGCTTCTCGCTCAGAAAGCCGCTTCACCTTCTTGTCTGCGAAAATGCTTGCGCATCTTCACCGACAATCACGCTCCACATCTTACCGATCGAGAACCGTCGCGTTCTCTTGCCCGGCAGTGCGGGTGCATCTTGCATCCGCGACGTGCGGCGCATCCCCTTTCGAAGAGACACCCCATATCGCAAACGAAGCTGACTCGCATTCCCGAACCAGCGAGCTGCTCGTCTTCTTCCGGCGCGCGCAGCGTCGGTGAATTTAAAGAGTCGTCGCGTTCTTGTCAAGCACATTGTGACGCGCGCACAAAAAAATTTTCGATCTAACCAATCGTTGCGCGGGTCACTTCCCCTAATGCTGCTCACTGCAGAACGTCATCGTGAATGTTCGACGATCACATCGAGTTGCTTCGTACCCTTCGCGTCTTCGTGGTTGACCAGGTTTTTCATCGACCGTCCGCAATCACCGTTTCGGTGGTCCCCCCAACGTGCCCATTGCTGAGAGCTCGTCTCATCGACTGCGCCTCAGCCTTCGAAAACTGCCAATCCGCAGCCTCCTTGCGACGCATCTCGGCCTGAGACCAGACCGCACGCATCAGTCCATTCGCGGCGTGCTGAGTCGTCCCCATCAACAGATGACCAATTTCGTGAGCGATCGCCCGCGCCAGCAGGGTGGCGCTGTCAATACCGCCGACACGAGCCACCGCTCTAACGCGATCGACATAAACAGTGGCAACCAATCCGCCGCCCGCACGAGAGTCGATGACTGAAAAGCCCATCGACGCGTAGTGGCTGGCCGCATCGGCGTCTTTGGCCTGGACCAGACGCAGGATCAATTCATCATGGTGCACCGGCCGCTCACAATCTGCTGGAATCTGAGCAGCTGCGGGATTGGCAGACCAGCACGCGAGCCAGGACACACCAAGGCCGGCCTCGCCAAGGATGGTCCCGGCGAGTCCAGCCGCAACCGTGAACTCCTCCGCTGCCAACCCGAGTCCGTACGACCGGACGACGACCGTAGGTCCCGGCGTCATTTCAAGACTCTGCGCAGCCAGCTTCGGGCTGATGGCGAAAAGGAGGGCGACGAGCGTGAGTCTCGGCATGTTTACCTCGCGTGTTTTTGGCTCTGTCCTCTCACGCGGAAAAACGGCGCGGATTCACTCACGGTCGCGGGACTCGGGATTCGGGAAGGCTCAGGCTGGACTTGACGGAATTTCGTCAGAAATTCCGCGTTACCTACAGGGGGGCGTCTTGAGCGGGAGTGCCGGTGCGCATATCCTTGGCATCCACCTCGGACTCATGACGTCTTCACGCGCGGAGGTCACTCAGCTGCTTCAGGAGTGGTGTGTCGGCCGCCAGGATGCGCTCGAGGAGCTTTTGCCGGCGATTTACGGGGAGTTGAGACAGCTGGCGGCCAGCTATCTGAGGCGGGAGCGGCGCGATCACACCCTGCAGGCAACCGCGCTGGTGCACGAAGCGTTTGTCAAACTGGTGGATCAACGCGAGGTGCGTTGGCAGAATCGCGCTCATTTCTTTGGAATCGCGGCCCAGGTCATGCGGCGAATCCTTGTCGACCATGCACGTGCCCATGCCGCGTCCAAACGCGGATCTGGGGAGCGTCCTCTCTCGCTCGATGAGGCGCTGGTGGTCGCGCCGGCCTCCGACATCGATTTCCTTGCGCTGGACGAGGCGCTCACGCGCCTCGCGGCGCTCGATCCGCAACAGAGCAAGGTCGTCGAGCTGCGGTTCTTCGGTGGATTGACGATCGATGAAACCGCGGAGGTGCTGCACATCTCGCCCGCCACGGTGGGCCGTGAATGGACGCTCGCGAAGGCATGGCTTTACGCTGAGCTGGGGCCTGCCCCGCCATGAACGTCGAGCGCTGGTCGCGCGTCAAGGAGCTGTTTCACGCAGCGCTCGAACACGCGCCCGCGGATCGCGCCGCTTTTCTAAACGGAGCCTGCGTCGGAGATCAGGCACTGCGCGCCGAGGTCGAGCGGCTTCTCAACGCCCACGCGCAAGCCGGGAGCTTCATCGAGGACCCGGCGGTACTGGCCATCCCGGAACCGGAAGATTTACTGGCGGCGATGACAGGCCGGATCGTGGGTCACTATCGGATCGGCCGACTCATAGGTGTCGGGGGGATGGGTGAGGTCTATGCCGCCCACGACATCGAGCTTGGGCGTGCGGTGGCGCTCAAGGTCATGACCGGCGACGATCTCGACGCCCACGCCAGGCTGCGGCGTGAAGCGCAGCACGCGTCGCAGCTCAATCACCCCCACATCTGCACGATTCATGAAGTGGGTTCGTCCGACGGCCAGGCGTACATCGTCATGGAGCACGTCGAAGGCCGAGCCTCTCAGTGAACTGATCGCGGACGAAGGTCTTCCGATCGAAACGACGCTGCGATACGGCATCCAGATCGCCGATGCCCTGGCGCACGCCCACCGCCGTGGTGTGGTCCATCGGGATCTGAAAAGCGCCAATGTGGTCGTGACGACCGATGGGCGCGCCAAGGTGCTCGACTTCGGGTTGGCGCTGCGGTCTTCCAGCGCCGCGCGCACAAGCGCTCTCCCAATCACAAGCGGGTCTTGCGACCGGAAGGCCCGGTGGCCGGCACCCTGCCCTACATGGCGCCCGAGCTGCTGCGCGGCGAGCAGGCCGATGCACGCAGCGACATCTGGGCCCTCGGCGTCGTGCTCTACGAGATGGCCGCGGGCCGTAGACCGTTTGCTGGCGGGACAGGATTTGAGCTCAGCGGCGCGATCATGCATTCGCCGCTTGCGCCGCTCCCGCCTCGGGTGCCTGCCTCTTTGCAGGGGATCATCCGGCGCTGCCTGGCGAAGAATCCACGCGATCGCTATCACGAAGCGATCGAAGTGCGCTCGGCGCTTGAACCGGTGCAGGGGGAAGGTGGTGTCGTCAAACGACTCATTCAGGTTCGGACTGCTGCGGTCGCGCTGGTGGCCCTCCTTGCGATAGCCGGCGCATCGGTATCGGTATGGCGATGGATGGCATCGGGCGGAACGCCGGTCGCCGTTGGCGCCGCGGGCCGGCCGGCGATTGCCGTGATGTACTTCGACAACGTCTCAGGATCTGAGGACACCGCGTGGCTCTCCAAAGGCGTCCCGAGCATGCTGCTGACAAGCCTGGCTCAGATCCGGGGTCTGGACATCGTCAGCACGCAGCGCCTCCACGAAACCGTTCGACAGCTTGGCGAGGAGAGCCTCGAGTCGCTCGACAAGGCTCAAGTTGCCGACGTCGCGCGAAAAGCCGGCGCGGGAGCGATTGTGGTCGGGAGCATCGTCAAGTCCGGGTCAGAGCTCAGAATCGACGCCCAGGTTGAAGATCTCGCCGGCGGCCGAGTCCTGATGGCAGAAAGCGTTCGCGGCACGGACCTCTTTACCTTGGTCGACCAACTGGCTGCACAGATTCGCGACGGCATCGGATTCCGGGACGCGACGAATATTCGCGGTGTCGCGGACGTCTCTTCGATGTCACTCGAGGCGTACCGCTTGTACTCGCAAGGAGTCGAAGCGTATCTGAGCGTTCGGCCGGAGGATGCGCAAAGAGTTCTCGAGCAGGCTGTAGCGATCGATCCGACATTCGCGGAGGCGTACCTGCAACTCGCGTTCGTCAGCGAGTTCCTGGGTCGCCCGGGTGCGCGCGCCGAGTACCTGCGCAAGGCGGCGGAACATTCCGCTCGCCTCGGCGATCGACAACGGCTCCTTGCACAGGCCGAGGCGGCGCGCGAGGCTGGTCATTCCGTGGAGGCCGCGCGTCTTCTCGATGCGCTGATAGCCGGGTTCCCCGATTTCGAGAATGCGTACCCCTCTCTAATTCTTCTTTACGAACCTATCAAAGGCGCTCTGGACGATCCCGAGAAGTATGTGATGACAGCCGCCGCGGGCGTGGAGGCGCTGCCCTTGTCGCCGGTCCTCCGAAACATTTACGCATATGCCCTGCTGAATGCCGGCCGGTACACAGAGGGGCTGCGCGAGTTCGAAACGTACGCCCGCATCGCTCCCCGCGAACCGAACCCGTATGACAGTCTCGGAGAGGCGCATCTCATGATGGGAGCGCCCGAAAAGGCCGTCGAGTACTACTCGCGCGCGCTCACCGTGGATCCCACGTTTGCTAGCGCGCATAGCGGACGTGCGTGGAGCCTGGCAATGCTGGGACGCTACGATGAGGCGATCGCCGAGAACCCGCCACTCCCAGCCGTGAAGGCATTTATTCTTTCGCGCGTGGGCCGATACAGGGACGCAGGACAAGTGATCTCGGCCGGAGGCCGGCAGGCTGAGATCAATCTGAACTTCGTCGAGCAGGGGAGCCTGCAACTGCTGTCGGCGCTCGTTGCCATCGAACGCAAGGATTACGCGCGGGCAATGCAGGACGTGCGCCTCGCCGATCAGAGTTTCGCGCAGCTGGTCAACGAGAAGAAAAGGCCATATCTCGTACTTGTTGACTTGCTTGCGGGCATGATCGAGGTCCGGTCCGAAAGGCTGGCGCTGGCCCGATCGCATCTGGAATCTCAGAGACTCCGATACAGGCCGACAGTGGCTGCCGAGAATTGGTGGTACAACGCCCTGCGGGGTGATGTCGAGCTCGCCGAGGGGCGGCTTCAGGAGGCCTCGAGAGCGTATGCCGCCGGCCAACCTTCTGGAAGAATGTGGTCCAACATGAGCCTCCCCTTTCCCGCAATCCTCGCGAACAACCTGTCATCTCGTGATGGCGCCGCCAGAGTGATGAAGGCGCGGGGAGACATCGTCGGCGCCATTCAGGAGTACCGCCGTCTCACGACGGCTGGTACCGCGCAGAAGTGGATGGCGATGCTCGAACCTCGGTATGTCCTCGAGATCGCGAGACTCCTGGATCAGAGCGGAGAAAAGGAGGCCGCGAAGCTGGAATACGAGCGCTTCCTGGATCTCTGGAAGCACGCCGACGCAGAGCTGCCCGAACTGACCGAGGCGCGGCGTGCCCTCGAGCGGATTCGGCAGACCGCTCGCCCTACGGCTCCCGCTTAGAAGCGGATCTTTGGACCCGCCTCCGCACCGTCTTCGAGGCAACACCGACGCGCGGTGTCGGTAGACCCGGTGCCTCGCCACCGCGGGCAGACGGCCTATCGGACCGTGGCTGTCGCGGTGACCGTCCGCCTTACCCGGCGTTGATCCAACAGGACAGCGGTCGCGGTCAGGGAATGCGGCTGGCTCCCGACGCAGGGAAAGACAGGTCGCAGTCCAAACGCCCGGGTGGTGCCGGCACGTACGACCGTCGACCCAAACTGCGAGGCCAGTTGCGGAGTCGGAATCGTCACCGATGGGCCACCGAGGTTCGTCCCATCGATCATGTGGAGCGTCACGCTATCCAGCGTCAGGTCATGAGCGCTCGCCGCAACAACCAGATTAAACGACGTGCCGAAGACGAAGCCCGAGCAGTCGAATCCACTGAGCGGCGTAAGTCCGATGAAGCTCGGCGACATCGTCGCCTCTGTATTGAACGAAGACGGCGTCGTGACCAGGGAAGACGGCGTCGTGACCAGGAGTGCTGGGTGTGAATCGTCACACCCCGCAGCGGTGACGCCAAACGTTCCGAGTGTCAACAGAGCCAACGCTTGCCCCGCACGTTGGTGAAGGCTGCGGTTCTTCACGCTGCACCTCTCTTCGCTGCGCCATGTTGGACAGCGAGACGCGCGTAAGCAATCCCGGCGCCACAGTCGACCTGCATTGAAGAGGTAGGCGCTACTCCAGTTCGAGTCGCTCGTACGCGAGCGTTATTTCCTCCATGGCGACGTCCGTCCCCTTAGCGTTGAACGGTCCGCTCGTGTGCTTGATGATCCGCGCCCGGAGGAGCTTCCACGTCATCACGACCGCGGTGTGGTCCTCGTTCTGCAGCTGTATCACGACGGTGCGGAGAGCGGCCGGGTTGCCGTTCCGGATATCGTTGATCCACTTGTAGAGTCCCAACGAGCCGATGATCCCGCGTTTGAGTGTGACGTCGCTCACTCGGGTAAGACCGGTGAGCTTGCGCGGGTTGTTCTCCTTCTCGTTGCCGTTTCGGTACTCGGTGACGTCCACGCTCATGGAGATCCCGCTGCATTCCTGAAAGCCGGCCTCCGGCCCCTCGGTTTCTCCGGTCCCGATATCCACGAGGAAATTGAACTGCCCGTATGGGCGCTCACGAACAACGGCCATGTCAGCCTTCCTTAGTCTTGGAGTTGTGGTCCAGCCAGACCAAATCGTCAAAGGTCAACTCGAGCTCTTCGTAGGCGATATCGTTATTCATGGCATCGAAGGCTGGCCCCGACCAGCGGCACGGCCACGCACGCACGAGTCTCCACGAATTCACGATCTTCCCGCCCGGGGCTGATAGCTGGCGGATGGTGACGTCCCGACGGTCATCCTTGCCGGCAACGATCAGCCGGCGCCAGTCGTAGAGCTCCGTTGCTGTGGTGAGGGCTCTCCGGAGCACGACGGTGGCGAAGCGATGAACGGGCCGATCTGGAAGCGGATCGAGGTCCGTCTCCGACGAAAGCCGACCGACCTGGGCGAAGCCGACTTCCTGTTTTCCGATCAGGACCTCGAAACAACTGATTCGGAGCAGCGGTTCCGGCTGGCGTGACGGCACGTCGCAGGATGCTACCGCACGGCATCCAATCCGGGCAACGTCGTAAATCCCAAATCCCAAATCCCAAACCGCTGTGAGCCGCGGCATGTCCTCCGCAAAACCGGCTTGATCCGAGACAACCAAGCATCGCCGGCGAGCGACAAAGCTAGTCGGCCTTCGCCTGACCACATAGAACGGTTTGGCTTCGGACACGCCGCATCTCACAGCGGCCAAAGTGGCGCGGCGGTTTCGGTCCGCTACTTGCCCACGTCACCGTCGACCCTGGAACTCCGGCCCTCGGGCTCAGAAGCGAGCGTGGGTGCCTTACGCCGACACGAGGCGATTCAGAGTGCGGCGACGCCCCGTGCGCACATGCGCAGGGGCGCCACCCCGCTCAACCGTCCGTCAGGAGCCGTACCGCCGTCACCGCCACTCGGCGAAGAGACCGAGCGCTCAGGACCAGCCGAGCGTCCACAACATCGTCGAAATGTTCGTCATTCCGTCGTTGCTGGGGTCGAATCTCATCACCTTCGCCTCGCCGGTCTCCACCTTGTAGATCAGCACATGGGCCTGGCTGTTGATCGCGAAGCCTGAGAAGGCGGTCCAGCTCTTCGTCCACGTCGCGCTGCCAAGAACCGCCGTGCCCTGGCCGCCGCCGTTGATCACTTCGAACTGCGTCTGACCTGTGGTGCTTTTGTATTTCAGCAGGTGGACGCCGCCGTACTGATACAGCGGAACGATGTTCGACCACCCGGTCTGCCACGTGCCCGACCACACCTCGGTGATCGATACGCTGTTGCCGCTGCCGGTGATCTTGTCGATTTCGACGGCACCGGTGCCGCCCTGGTAGGCAACGAAGTACTGCACGCCGCCCTGGACGAACGGCGCCAGGTGGGTCCACCCCTTGCCCCATGAGCCGGACCAGATGGTTGACGCACCGTTGCCGGCCGCGTTGATGCGGTCGAGGTTCGCAGCGCCGTTGGTCGTCTTGTACGCGATGTAGTACGGCTGCCCGCCCAGGGTGAACGGCATGAAGTGCGTCCACCCCTTCGACCAGGTGCCCTGGCCGATCGTCGTGACACCAAGGCCGCCGGCATTGACGCGATCGAAGTCGACCTCGCCCGTGGCCGACTTGTAGGCGATGTAGTACGGGTCGCCACCGATCCTGAACGGCGTGAAGTGCGTCCACCCTTTCGTCCACGTGGACGACCAGATGCTCGTGATTCCGGTGCCGTCGCTGTCCAGCGCGACGATCTTCGCCGCACCAGTGCCGGGCTTGTACAACAACTGATAGCGCGTGCCGTCCTGATCGACGTTGACGAACGAGTTCATCGGGCAGTTCGCGCTCGTGAGCTTTTCGCCGTTGCCCCAGGTGTCGTACGAGGCGAGGTTGCCCGCGTGCGTGTTGATCAGCGTTCCATTGAATGCGATCTGCACGGCGTTGCCGTCGGCAAGCTGGGTGTAGTGGAGGTGGTAGGCCTCGGTGCCGCTGTTGCCGACGCGCCCGATCTGTTCCCCCTGCGCCACGTGCTGCCCGATCGTCAGCGGCGGCACCGACTCGAGGTGGATGTAGTGCGTGACCCAGCCGCCCCCGTGATCGAGGTAGACGCGAATGTCGCCGGCGGGCAAATGCGTGAAGACGTCGAGAACGGTTCCCGCTGCCGACGCGAGCACCGGCTCGCCCTGGCCCATGTTGGTGTCCTGCGGCGACCACTCGCCGAGGTCGACGCTGTCCTGATCGGGCCAGTGCCCGTCGTAGGTTGAGGCTTCCCACGTCTGCCCGCATGCGAGCGGCATCTGGAAGAAAGGACGTGGACCGGACGCCAGAGCCGGCGAGGCCCACATCGCGAAAAACCCGATCATTGCGATCGTCACCGCCGTGCGCCGCGTCGTCGTGAGTAGTGCCATTGCGGATTGCATGTCCCGTCCTCTCGCTCGTAGATGCCGCCGATTGAGGCCGGCCGATCGGCAGGCGAAGGTGGCAGCGACTCCTTCGCCAGCTGAAGGGGGAACGCAGGCAGGCTACTCGTATCAACGAAGTGAGATGGCCGGGCGAACAGAAAGGGCTGGACGAACAGGGTTGCAGCGGGGAGGTGAGCCGCCATGGCAGCGCGGCTGGCTGGTCGGCAATTCGAGCCAGGGTGAGGGTAACGTTGTGCGAGCCAAAAACCAACGGCGCCCCCCGATAGGGCAGCTGCCAATGAGTCATAATCTCGCCATCACCGCCTGGCGAGCAATGGGCCTCCGCGCTTCTCGAACGTCCGCGCGCATACATCCTTCCGTTGAGGCCAACGCACGCATTCTTCCTCTTGCCCTCCGGCTCTTGCTGTTTGCCCCGATCTCGCTGCTAGGCAACGAAGTGGGGTTGCTGCTGCGCTACCCGGAGATCGGCTCCGCGCTGCTCTTTCCGCCTTATGCGCTGCTCACTGCGGCGCTGGTCATGTCGCCGCGGCGCGATTGGGTGTGGTACATCGGGGTGAGCGCGGTCACGCACACGATTCCCAACTGGGGACATTGGAGCCTCTCCTGGATCCTGCTCGCCGACCTCGCCAATGTGACGCGTGCGGTCGTGGCCGCCGGGATGCTGCGCTGGTCATTTGGCGGCCCTCCACAGCTCGAGGGTATTCGCGCGTTGCTGTTGTTCGTCGTCAGCACCGTGGTCGTGGCACCCGCCGTGGGCGCGACCATCGGCGCGGCCAATGTGGTGCTGCACGACGGGTCGCCAACGTACTGGCGTCCGTGGAGTGCGTGGTTCATGTCCAATGCGCTGACGGGTCTGACGATGTTGCCGCTGTGCGTGATCGCACTCACGAGCGGAGCGAAACTTCGGCGCATCGATATGCGGCGCGGCATCGAAGCCGGGCTGCTGGTGACCGCGCTTGCCTGCACGTGCGTTGTTGCGCTCCTATCTCGCGGCAATGGGGAGTGGACGCTCGTGTTGCCCCTCTACGCGCCACTGCCGATTCTCATCTGGGCAGCGCTGCGTTTCGGTCTCGGAGGTGCAAGCCTCGCGCTTACGGCGGTGGTTCTCGTCGCAATTTGGGGTGTCGATCGGAACATCGGGCGCTTCTTGGCGCTGAGCCTCGACGATAACGTGCTCGCGCTCCAGCTGTTTGTCGTATTGACCACGCTTCCGGTGCTGTGCATTGCCGCCGTCGCCAGCGCTCGCCAACGCGCCGTGCGGCTCTTTGGGGCGCTGCTCGCGTCGCTCCAGGATCAGGTCGCCATCCTTGACGCGCGCGGCGTGGTGCTCGAGGTCAACGACTCGTGGCGGGTCGCGGCGAGGAGCGATGGCCCTCAGATCCATCAGCTGGACGCGGGCGACGACTATCTCCGGGTATGTAGGGTTGGCGCGGAGCAAAAGGACATCACCGCGCAACGCGCACTAGAGGGCGTCATGAGCGTGCTCGCTCGGACGCTCCGTCGTTTCGAGATGGAGTACGAGCACAACAACAACGGTCAGCAGGAGTGGTACTTCATGACCATCGAAGCGCTCGAGCGCTTGGACGGCGGTGCGGTCGTGACGCGGACCAACGTGACCGCTCGACGTCGGGCTGAGATGGAGATCGCCGAACAGCGGCTAGAGCTCCTGCACCTTGCTCGAGTTGCGTTACTGGGCCAGTTCTCTGGCGCCCTCGCGCATGAGCTGAACCAGCCGCTGACTGCCATTCTCAGCAACGCCCAGGCGGCCCAACACCTACTGTTGCGGGAGCCGGTGAACCATCAAGAGCTGAGCCTCATCCTTCACGACATCGTCGCCGAGGATCGACGCGCCGGCCACGTGATTCATCGCCTCCGATCGCTGCTCAGGCGGGGGGAGACGCATCTCGAAACACTGGACGTGAGCGAGCTGGTGCCTGAAGTGCTGGAGCTTGCCCATGGTGAGCTGATAGCGCGGCGAGTCACGGCAACATCCTTGGTCGAGCCCAATCTGCCACTCGTCCTTGGGGATCGGGTGCAGCTCCAGCAGGTGCTGCTGAATCTCATCCACAACGCGTGCGATGCGATGACCACGACCGCGGTTTCCGAACGGAACCTCCAGCTGCGCGTGCGTTCGGACGCAACCAGTCACGTGCTGTTCTCGATACGCGATTCCGGCCCCGGGATCGCACCGGCGCTAGTTGACCGCCTATTCGAGCCCTTCGTGACCAACAAGCCCGAGGGCCTCGGCCTTGGCCTTTCGATCTCGCGCACGATCGTCGCCGCACACGGCGGTCGGCTTTGGGCCGAGAACAACGCCGACCGCGGTGCGACGCTGTACTGTCGACTCACGTCATCAAAGTCGTTTTCTGGCTTTGGTCCATCGGTGATGGTGGGTGGCGCGCCGGTGTCGGTAAAGTCTGCGCGCGACACGTGAGCATCGAGACCGGTGAGCCCCTTTGGACAGAGATCGCCGCTAGTTTCCCGCCTTGTAGGTCTTGCTGAAGCCGTTCCGGCTGTTGGTGACCGTGAAGCTGCCATCGGTCTGGGCCGACACCTTGATCCAGTACGCCGTTCCATTGTGCTGGGGCGCCGGCGGGGCCGGCGCGCCCCGCTGCGCTGCCGGCAGCGGCGCGACCGGGACCGTGGCGCGTCTCCTCGATGTTGGCGATGAACATTCCGGGCACGGTGTACTCCTGGCCGCCCAGCAGCGCGAAGTGAATCTGCCAGAGATCCTCGAGACGGGGCGAGTTGAGCAGGACGTTCATCGCCGCAGGTTGTCCGCCCTTGCGGCTTCCGTTGTTCATGATGGTCACCCGCGGCCGCACGGCGTGCACGAGCGCCTCGGAATTCGAGCTCGGCTGCCCATGACGTGACGCGACGAACAGATCGACGGTGCCGATGCGGTTGTTCGGACACATCAGCTCGAATTCCTGATTCCAGTCGAAATCGGCCAGATACAGGACCCGAAACCTTCCGAAGGTCACGTGGCTCGCGACGGACTGCTCGTCCTCGGTATTGCCGACCGGTCCGCCTGAGACCGGATTCACGTCGTGTCGCTTGAAGCCGGCGCAATACGGATTCGGCGCGCCGGCGCCCGGCAGCGGCGTCTTGAGCACCTGTCCCGCGGCGCTGACGATGCGCCAGTCCAGACCGCTGACGGGAATCCTGTTGCCGGTCTTCGCGACCGTGTGCTTCGCCTTGGCGGCAAGTTCCGCATACTGCTGGAGCACCGGATCGATTTGTGCGCCCGGCTGCACGTTCGGCCCCGTGGTCGATGAACTCCTTGATCGGAATGCGCGTCGCGAGCTCGGGAAGGCCGCCGACATGATCGGCATGGTAGTGCGTGGTGATCAGATGATCGATCTGCGTGAGCCCGGCGTCCTTGACGGCGGCCATGATGCGATCGGCGTCACGGACGGCGGCGGCGCCGGCGTTTCCGGTATCGATGAGGACCGATTCGCCTGACGGCGTGACCCACAGTTGGGCGTTGCCGCCCTCGACGTCGATGACGTAGATGTCCAGGGTCTTCGCCGCCCGGGTCTGCGCCGCCGGAAACGCGCACGAACAACGCGAGAGCCGATAGTAACGCCAGTGCTGCGCGCATCAGATGACTCCCGTGACTGCTCCGCCCGTGCGCGGAGCTACTCTGCCTTTCACTTTCACTTCCACGTAGCCACGGAGTCACGGAGACGACTCGTTTGAAAATAATCTCCGCGCCTCTGTGTCTCCGTGGCTCGTCGAATTGAAAATCGCATTAGCGTTCCGGAGCCGAGGCGCTGGGAAGGTTGTACTTCCGCGAGCGGGCGTTGAGTTCTTCGACCTGCTCAACCTTGTCCGCGGTCTCCCGGCTCAGAGCGCCCTTTTGCGCTTCGGTCATTCGTCCCGTGGCTTTCAATTCGACCAGGGCTTTGTCGACGGCGCCCAACGCGATGTTGACCATACTCGCGGACTGGCCCACCGCGACTCGGGCTGCCTTCATGGCGGCTGCCGTGGCCGGAAAATTCGCGCCACCGATCACCGCCATGAGCGGCTTCTTGATCATGTCGGCCGCCTTTACGTAGTCTTGCGCGGTCGGCAATCCAATCCACACGGCGTCAGCACCGGCTTCGGCGTAGGCGGCCGCCCGATCCAGCATCTCGGTGTACGAATTGTTCGGCGTCGGAGCAAGGCAGCGCGCGATCAGAACCATGTCCGTACGCGCGTCAGCGGCCGCATGAATATTGTCGATCATCCGAGCCTTGGAAACGACGCCCGGAACGGAGTAGGCGGTGGCGCGGTTGAGCGGCATTCGGTCATCGAAGGCCGCGCAGCCGATGCCGCCTTTTTCAGCCTGCTTCGCAAAGCGGTAAACATTCAGGGGCGTGGCGCCGAAATCGTCCACGTCCGCGAGTATCGGAATATCCACGTTCGAGGCGATGACGCTGTTATAGGCGATGATCTCGGACACCGTGACGACCGCCTGGTCCGGCAGCGCGAGCAATTCCTGATTGGGGGCGCTGCTGCCGACAAACGCGGCTTTGAACCCGTGCACTTCAATCAGACGAGCCGTCAGGACATCGTACGCGCCGGGGCATATCAACGGCTCCGGCCCATTCATCAATGCGCGAAAGCGTGCACCCATTGTTCTCGGCGCAGGTCGCGCCTGCGGCTGAGCAGCGGCCCCGGCCAGCGGACGGGCAGTCGCCATCAATCCCGACGCCGCCAGTCCGGCGACCTGCACAAACTCGCGTCTGTTCGTTTTTCTAGCCATAATCGCTCCTCACAACTTGTTGTCATCGCGCTGGCCGAGGCGAGTACCGGAGTCAGGGCCAATGGGTGTGGATTATACGGGCGGAAAGGGGGCTGTGACAGATCGGCCCTTTTGTGTTTCTCTACGCTCTCTGCCGCTGTGAGCCGCGGCATCTCCTCCGCAAAACCGGCTTGACTCGAGACAACCGAGCTTTCGCCGCCGAGCGACGCAGCTAGTCGGCCTTCGGCCTAACTACGGTTTTGCGGAGGAGATGCCGCGGCTCACAGCGGCAGAGCGTCGGCTTATTAAGAGCTGCCTACTGTGAACTGTCGATCGCGGTTATTCAGGCACGCTGAGCGGAACCCAATTCAACGCCACTTATTCAAACAGGAGTGACTACCTGCGCTGGGTCTGCCAGTTCAGGGAAGCGACGCTGACTGGCACGTTCAACGCCGACTTTTCGACGTTTGAAGCGATGGAGACGCTCGCGTGGGGCACTCCGGAAACCGGAACCACGGTGCAACGACGCTGGTCGGGACACTTGGTCCGCCGCTGAGCAGCCGCTGAATCAGGAGGCTCTCAATCCATCGTTCCCGCGAGAACCCTGGTTGCTCTGAAGGAAGCCCGACGCTCGTCGCCTTTTTCGGGTGCTCTCTTTCTCAACGTCTGCTGGTTCGCGGGTGCGAAGTACACGATCGCCGCACCGACACCGGTGCTTACGAGGGCGATAATCGCGGCCTTGGGTTGTTCCGGCACCAGGTCCCATCCCGGAATGCTGGACATCGCCCACAGGATGACGGTAATGATGTTGGCGGCCACGCCGCCGGCGATCGCCTTTGTTGCGGTCATCATTGTGTCCTTTCGCCCACGCTTTATTGGTGGCCCGCCCAGATATGGCCGATTCATAGGGATCAACGTGTGAGTGCTATGGATCGAACACGCCGCGCGCCCTTGTAAGACGCTTTCGCCGCTGTGAGCCGCGGCATGTCCTCCGCAAAACCGGCTTGACTCGAGACAACCGAGCTTCGCCGGCGAGCGACAAAGCTGGTTGGCCTTCGGCCTGATTACGGTTTTGCTTCGGACACGCCGCATCTCACAGCGGCGGAGCGTCGTTTACTGTCAGCTGCGAGCTGTGTGCTAACTAGAAAACCGCTTTCGCCGCAGAAGAATGGCGCGCATGATGATTCGAAGACACGTCATCGTCGCTAGTTCTTGACGTATTTCGTCACGCCCCTCAGTTGTGCTTCCGCTGTGTAGACATTGCCGGCGGCGTCGATGGCGATGCCTTCCCCCATGGCGCCATCGGGAGAATTCGGCGTCACGTGGGGCGGAATGAACATCGTCACCTTCCCGTCTTTCAGACTCCCGATACGGATCCCCCTCTGCCAGCCCGGGTGAACCCTTTCGGTCGACTCTGAGTCGGCCGTGTAAATGACGTCGTTGCTGTCGATGGCCAGCCCGCTGCTACGGCCGAAGTCGTCGTATTCACCGACGAACTTCCCCTCCTTCGTCAGGATCTGGATGCGATGGTTGTGGCGGTCGGCGACGATCAGCCGGCCCTGGGAATCGAACTCGAGCGCGTGCGGCGTCCGGAACTCACCTGGCCCTGTTCCGGCTTTGCCGATGACTCTGAGGAACTTCCCGTTCTTGTCGAACACCGAGATGCGCCCGATCAGATTGGGATCCGTCACGTCCGTATGG
Source organism: uncultured Acidobacteriota bacterium (assembly GCA_963741135.1). Taxonomy (GTDB): domain Bacteria; phylum Acidobacteriota; class Vicinamibacteria; order Vicinamibacterales; family UBA2999; genus Gp6-AA40. The sequence continues at coordinate 1,278,140 of CAVUHC010000008.1, read as the reverse complement.
CTCTCCGCGACGTACACGTCACCATTCCCCGGGTCCGTCACGACGTCAGTCGGGTCAGTCAGGGCTTCGGGAGGGTTTCCCCTCACGCCCGGTTTCCCCAGCGTCATCAGGACCTTCCCTTCGGGACTGAACTTGACGACAACGCTTCCCTTGTTGCCTTCTCCGGGAAACTTCGTGAGCTCCTCGGGGCTCGCGGCTCGTGCGTCGGTCACCCACACATTTCCATCTCGATCGACATGGATGCCATGCGGCCACACGAACATCCCGCCGCCAAAGCTCCTGATCTCCTTCCCTGACTCATCGAAATGGTGGACCGGGTTCGTCTTGGTGCCGAGGCAGCCCGGGGCTGTCCCGGGCGAGCATCGATCGGTCGCCCACACCGACTTGCCATCCCGGTCGATGGCCACGCCGTTGGAGCCGCCCCACGGCCTTCCTTCCACGTTCAGCTGTGCCCAATCCCGGATGACGCGATATGGATTGGCGCCGCTGTTGACGGGCTGAACTTTATCCGTCTGAGCGGTGCCTCCCCGCTGCTGGGTCTGAACGCTGGTTCCCTGCAGCGCAACCCACACGACGACGATCAGCGCGGTCAACCAGAATCTCAGGAAGCGTGAAACGGACATGTCGATCCCCTTTAGTGGCCTGTCTGTTCCGAATTACTACGGGCCGCTCCGTTGTCGCGGCCCGCAGATCGCGCTCGAAGGCCTGTTGTGACTAGTATCAATCAGTCCGGACGGTCCACTTAGTTGAGCGGCTTGAGCTCTGGCTGAGTACCTTCCGCGACCGGGTAGCGGTCCGTGTTCAACAGCATCGACACCGTGCCGTACCATCCCATCACGCGCGATCAGATCTACCACCCCTCGTTCGCCAAGCGCATTCTTCGCGGCGCTAAACGTGGCGTCGCTCACCTGCTTGGTGTTCAGCAACTCAGAAGAGAAGTTGTAAACAGCTTCTTCGTCTTTCTGCATGACCGCAGGACGCTTGCCTTGCGCGATGGCGTCCGCGATCGCCGGGCTCAGGCCCGCCTGAAGCGCCGAGCGATGGTGCGCCTGCCATTCGTATTGCGAGGTCCAGTGGCGAGCCGTGACGAGGATGGCCAGCTCGTACAGCTTCTGGGGCAGCGAGGACTTGAAGCGCGTCGACGCGCCGAATTGCTGCCCGAGATCGCCGATCTCCGGACTGCGCAGCAGGACATTGAAAGGACCGTTCGCGCCCGCACGCGGGCCCGCCAGCAAATGCTCGATCATCGTCTTCTGCGCTGGCGTCATCTCGTCGTAGGTGAGTGGCTTGAACCGGTCGCCACGCAGGCGGAGGGTGCGAGGATCAGGACGCTGGGCGGTCGGCGCCTGGGCGACGGCAACGGTGACCAGGGCAAACGCGGCGGCGCAAATGACCAGCAGTCGAGTCATGACGTGTGTTCCTTTCGCGAATGACGTCCGGTTATTGCACGCCTACTGGCTCGACTGACTGAGCTGCAGGTGTGGTCTGAGCGCGTCGTTCCAGATCTTGTAGCCGGCGGGCGTCATGTGCAGGCCGTCCTCGACGAGTAACTCTTTCCTCGGTTTCCCGTCGGCGCCAATCATCTGCGGCACGATATCCACGAATGTCAGGTTCGGGTGGGTTGCGCAGTACTGCCGCACGAGCGCGTTCGCGCCTTTGATCTGCTCGATCCACGGCCACCGGCGGATGCTCGGCTTGATCGAGATGAAGATGATCTGCGTCGCCGGCAGCGCCGCGTGGACCTTCCGTTCGAAGGCCGTGAAGTCGCCCGCGATCTGTTCAGGCGTGTGATTGGCCTCGACGTCGTTGTCGCCCGCGTAAAACACCACGATCCGAGGTTTGTACGGAATCACGATGCGCTCGGCATACCGCGTCGAGTCGGCCGCGAGTGAACCCCCGAATCCGCGGTTGATAGCCCGCGGCCCCAACTCCGGAAACGAGCCGGGCAGATTCCATCGGACGATGCTCGAGGCGCCGACGAAGACGATGGCGTTCTGCGGAGGAGGCGTGACCTTGTCGGCGTCCTCGAACTTCTTGATCGTTGATTCCCAACGATCCGGATCGGCGGCGGCCGTGCGTTGCGCGGTCCCAGCGCCTGCGACCTGGGCGGCCAGCCGGGAGGACAGCACGCAAGGCAACGCAAAGAGGGCGATCACGGCAAGCAACGCGAAGCGGCCGCGGATGCTGCGACTGGTGAGGTTAGTCATACGGGTGTTCTACGCCGGAGCCCAGTCCAGGTCAAGTGGATCGTGCCGTCTCAACACGGACTTCATGGGGCTCAAGGCAAAGACCAATTCCGTCCTTGACCACCATCTATCGCTCTGTAGATAAGTAAGTTAGCTGACCACGACCTCCGCGCTCGAAGGGATGGCGGACGCGTCTACCGTCCGCCATTTCGGCAACCGCCTCAGCGCTCGGTCACCGCCTTGTTTTCTGCGTGTCGTCGCGGGTCTAGTCCTCGGACGGTCAGTCGATGCGGATCGTGCCTTGGAAACACGTGCCGGCGGGCGCACCAAGGCAGTTGACCTTCACCCGGTATTCCACATGCACTCGGTCGCCGGTCCGCCACCCACCAAGGATGACGCCATCCAGTACGGCACCGCCTGTCTGATTGTTCTGCCCGCCCTGGATGAGCGCGGCAAACGAGTGGTCTCCCGGCCTGGATCTCATAAACTGCCTCGACCCGAGAATGGAGTAACGCCGTCGGCAGTCGTTTTCGCGTCAAGAACCTCGCCGGTAAAATCGCCGACGACATCGCCTCCGACGAAGCCCTCCATGAGAGGAAAGCTGGTTATCCATTTCGTGAATGTGACTTCGACTGACCTACGATCGTCGCCTTTGTTCCCTGTCTTGGGCGGACCGCCGGCTTGGGCGGATGTGACCGGCAGCAACAGCACGATGGTGATCGCAAGGGCGACGACGCGGCTCTGAACACGAGTGGTTTTCATAAGGTTCCTTGTTTTAAGGTTGTTACTTCGGCTCCCATTCTGAGAAGCGCAAGAAAACTCCCTTTCCCCTCACGCACCACTCGTCCTCCTCAGCTAGCATCGAAGCGCGGGTAGACTGACTGCAGAAGGGGCGGTGTCGCGCCTGCCTGTGAGGAACGCCAAAATGCCAGTGTCGTGGCTGATTCAATGACCGACTCGGGCGTGCGAGGGGTAACCGCGCTGCTCCGGTCGTGGCGCCAGGGAGACGCCGCGGCCCTCGACCACCTCATTCCATTGGTGCATGATGAGCTACGCCGAGTGGCGCGCTCGCATTTCCGGCGGGAAAATCCTGGACACACTCTGCAGGCGACGGCTCTTGTGCACGAGGTCTACTTGCGACTCATCGACGTCGACGGCTTGACGCTCAACGACCGGACGCATTTCTTCGCCGTTGCGGCCCGGCTGATGCGCCAGATCCTCGTCGATCACGCTCGCCGGAAGCGCGCTCACAAGCGCGGCGCGGGCGTCACGATGATGAGTCTCGACGACGTCTCGCCAGCCTCTCAGACGTCCATCGTCGATGTGCTCGCGCTCGACCAGGCGCTCGAAGCGCTGTCCTCACGTGACGTTCGGAAGTGCCGCGTCGTGGAGCTGCGATTTTTCGCAGGGCTCAGCATCGATGAAGCAGCGGAAGCGCTTGGCGTATCGGCGGCCACGGTCGAGCGCGAATGGGCCATGGCAAAGGCGTGGCTGTATCAGCGATTGTCGGTGCAGACATGAGGCATCGGATCAGTAACGGATCAACTGCGACTGCGCCAGGCTCGTTTGCGGCTATCTCCCCTCCGCCAGGCACGCGCGTGCCCGGCGCACATCAGCGGTTTCCTCCGCGTCACGCAGGCCCTCGCAAACGGATTGGAGTAGTGCGTGCGCTCTGGCAGTCTCGTTGCGACCTATCCACAGGAGGCCGAGCGCAGTGGTCGCGCGAAGCTCGAACGTTTTGGCCCCCTGCGCGCAAGCCGTCTCGATCGCCTGCTCCAGGGCGGCCTCGGCCGTCTCAGGTTCGCCGAGCGCGAGATGGCACTCGGCCGCAAGCCGATGGAGTTCCGCGTTGAAGTAGCGGTCGTGGCTCGTTTCATTCACCGTTAGGATTCGCTGAATCTCGTCGAGCGCGCGAGCGTGATCCCCCCGGAGGATCAGCACTTCGGCGAGCATCGCGAGGAACTGCGGCATTGCGACCTGCCCCATGATCCGAACCGAATCCTCAATCGCGCCCTGTAACTCGACGAGGCCATCTGCGGTCTTGCCCGTATGCGCGAGTGCCCAGCCGTGAACGCAGTGATTCCACGCCATTGTCTGAACAAGACCATGCTCGGAGCCGAAGGCGATGGCCTCCGCGCTCGAGCGCAGGCACGTCTCCCAATCCTCGCGGTACCCGTGCATCCAGCCGTGAAACAGCAGCGCGAACGATAGAGAGTCCGGATGCCGGATCTCGCGAGCCAGAGCGATCGCTCGCGACGTGCGGTCTTGGCACCCGCGCGAATCACCCATCATCCACAGGTTTCGGCTCGACTCGACAAGGGTCGCCACCACCGGATCGAAGAGGGTCGTCAGGCGCGCCGCCTGGTTGGACGGCGTTCCCATCTGAATACAAGCGTCTGCGTGTTGTTGCGCGATGAGCAGGTCACCCAGGTGATGCGTCGCAATCATGGCCCACATACGCGCGTTCATCTCCTGCACATCACTGCCAGACTGGCCCGCGACCATGAGCATGCGGTCGCTGACCCTCGCAGCCGCCAGACATTCACCGCGCGACATGTGGACGAGGACTGCGCCATCGAGAGCCGCGAACAGCGAGCCGTGATCCTCCAGCTGTTCCGCGAGCTCGATAACGCGCTGCGACACGCGCTCCGTGGCTGGCGCTCCGTAACCCTCCAGCACACCGAGCGGGACGAGCAACGCCTTCTGCAACGCCAGCTCGCGTCTCTTGCCTTCCGCGCCATCGCCTGCTGTCGCCAGACACGCGAGGCCACGTTTGGCGAATGCCACGGCTTCGCGGGTGGCGAAGCGGCCCGACGCCACCTCGGCGGCGGCGAGAAAATGCTCCGCCGCCCGCCAGGGATCGCGAGCCATCTCGTACAACAGCGCCAGCTCGGCGGCGACCAGGCGTTTCCACTCCTGATACTCGGTTTCCAGCGCGCCAGCTACCTTGCCGCTCCACGAGGCTTTTCGCGACGGTGACACGGACGCATACAGCGCGCTCTGATAGAGCGCGTGCACGAACTGATAGCGAAGAGAAAACAGGTGGCTCGGGAGCTCTTGTTCGCGCAAGAGCTGCACCAGGCCATGCACGCGATCCAGAGACTGCAGCGCGTCTTCCACGTCGGCGGGATCGTGCCCCAACACCTGCGCGATGATCGCCGAGTCGAACTGGAAGCCCTGAATGGCCGCGAGGCGCAGAAGCTGGCGCTCGTTGTCGTCGAGGCTCTCGAGCTTGCGCTCGATCATTCCACGCAACGATTCAGGGACATTACGCTCGATCTCGACCGCCCAATCAGTCGGCACCCCATGCTCGCGCAGGTAGCGCACGAGGTCGACCATGAAGAGTGGGTTCCCTTCGGTCTTCTCGTAGATGAGCGCGGCGAGACCCTCAGGAGCTTCAGGCAGCTGCGACGCGACGTACTGAGTGACGTCCTCTTGCGTCAAGAATGCGACAGCCACTTCGCGCATGGCGCCGTGGGCGCTGAGATCCGCCCTAAGGCGCAGGAAAGGATGCTTGCTGACCGTCAAATCAGTTGGTCTGTAAGTGACGAGGACAAGACCGCGAAGCTGCGGGAGTTTTGGCGCGAGATAGCCGAGCAGATCGATCGTTGAGACGTCGGCCCACTGAACGTCGTCCAGAAACAACACAACCGGGCGAGAGCGCGCGAGTTCGTGCAGAAGAGCAGCCATCTCGCGCATCAGGCGCTCGGCGGATCCGCTCCTGGTGTCGGCGAGCAGTCTGGCGGCTGACGATTCTTCAGCCGATACGGGCGCGATCTGAACATACCAGCTCGGAGCGAACTGCTTCATCAGCGTTGCGGCGGCCGGATCGCGCTTGAGTAAACTGTCGAGCGCTTCGAGAAACGGGAGATGCGCCTCGGCACCCGCCAACCGCTCCGAACAGCGGCCACGTCCGATCCAGGCAGGCGTGGCGATCTCAGAGAGGAAGTCATCAACGAGTGTGCTCTTCCCGATGCCGGGCTCACCGGCGACGGCGACAAACTGACCGCTCCCTCCATCCACTGTTTCGAACGCACTGCGGAGAGCGGAACGCTCACGCTCGCGCCCAACGGCGGTACGGTGTTTCGAGAGATAGGAGACGGCCGGCGCCCGCGTGGCGAAGCCCGTGAGACGTGCGACAACGTCGGCGACAGCCGGTCGCAGGGACGCCTCCTTGTGAAGCATCTCGAGGAGCAGATCGTCGAGCTCGCCGCCAGCACCTGATGCGGCCGGTGTACTGGACTGAATCCCGTGGAGAACCGCGATGTTTGAGTCTGCGTGGAATGGGTGCCGGCCGGTGACCATCTCGAACAGTACGAGCCCCAGGGAGAACACGTCGCTCGAGGTGTGCGCCGATTGCCCACGGCTCTGTTCAGGTGACATGTACCGTAGCGTGCCGACGAGCATCCCTGGTTGTGTCGCGGACATCGTCCCGGCTTCTTCGCCCATCACCTGGCGGGCGAGACCGAAGTCCAGCACCTTCACGTACCCGTCGGGCCGCAGCATCACGTTTTCCGGTTTGATATCGCGATGCACGATTCCGCGGGCATGGGCCGCGGCCAGCGCGCTCGCTACCTGGGTCGTGATGTTGACGGCGTCCCGCACGGCGATAGGGGCGCCGTTGATCCGCTGACGGAGGGTTTGCCCTTCGACGAACTCGGTGACGATGAACGGCCGACCGTTGAAATCACCAAAATCGTGGACAACCAGAATATGCGGATGGTTGAGTGAGGACGCGGCTCGCGCCTCCGCTCGAAAGCGCCGCAGCCGCTCTGGCTCGCGCGTGAGATGCGCGGGTAGCAGCTTCAACGCGACAGGTCGCTCTAGATTCTTGTCGTGAGCCTTGTAGACCTCGCCCATACCGCCCGCGCCTATGAGCGCCACGACCTCGTACCCGGCAATCTGTTGCCCCTCGAGATGGTTGGTCGCCGAGCTGTCGTTGAAAACGACTGCCGGTGTTTCCAGGAACGAATTCGCGAGCTGGTGCGCTGCCAGCAGCCCTTCCACTTCCTTCCGCAGCGCTGCGTCGTCGGCACACGCCGAGGCGACATACGCCGTGCGGTCGTCTCCCGTCAGCGCCCGCGCGCCCTCGAACACCGTTTCCACTCGCGCCCAGTCGTCGGGACGAAATGTCATGCTGTCTGCCATTCCTCAGAGCATCCGAACCGACCGGATTCTAGTGTGCGGGAGATGTCTAAGCCAGGACCGCGAAGACGACCGCCGCACGTTCAGACGGGAAAGGCGCCTCCTGCTCCCACTCTCAGAAGCGCAAAAGGGCTCCGTTTCCCCTCAACCGGCGCCTTTCCTCAGCGAACCGTCGAAGGAGGCGTAGACTGAGGTCGACGCGCGTGGGCCCGCGAGCAACGACAAACGGCCCGCGTCGTCGCTGATCGATGACCGACCCGCGCGTGCAGGAAGTCACCGCGCTGTTGCGGTCGTGGCGTCGGGGAGACGGCGCGGCCCTCGACCACCTCATTCCATTGGTGCATGATGAGCTACGCCGAGTGGCGCGCTCGCATTTCCAGCGGGAAAATCCTGGACACACTCTGCAGGCGACGGCTCTTGTGCACGAGGTCTACTTGCGACTCATCGACGTCGACGGCTTGACGCTCAACGACCGGACGCATTTCTTCGCCGTTGCGGCCCGGCTGATGCGCCAGATCCTCGTCGATCACGCTCGCCGGAAGCGCGCTCACAAGCGCGGCGCGGGCGTCACGATGATGAGTCTCGACGACGTCTCGCCAGCCTCTCAGACGTCCATCGTCGATGTGCTCGCGCTCGACCAGGCGCTCGAAGCGCTTGGCGTATCGGCGGCCACGGTCGAGCGCGAATGGGCCATGGCCAAAGCGTGGCTGCATCAGCATTTGTCGGTGCAGACATGAGCGCACCGACGAATGGACTGTTCCCATCCATGCCCCTTCGCCCTGAAGACTGGCTGCGCCTAGAGGAAGTGTTCGAGGGCGCTCGCGCGCTGCCGGCAGACAGTCGGCCGGCGTACCTTGCCGCGGCCTGCCACGATAACCCGGTGCTTCGCCAGGAGGTCGAACAGTTGATCGCGTCTCATGAACGCGCCAAGACCTTTCTGGAGAGGTCGGCCATGCTGTTCGACGACGATATCGGGACGAAGGGTCTGCCAAGCGTACCCGAGCGTATTGGCCGATACCGTATTACCGCGACGCTGGGTGAAGGCGGCATGGGAGTCGTATACGCAGCGTTTGATGAGCAACTGGAGCGACCGATCGCCCTGAAAGTGATCCGGCACGAGAGCGCAGCTGACCCGACCGCACGCGAGCGTTTCTGGCGCGAGGCTCGCCTTGCCGCCAGTGTCAACCATCCGCATATCTGCCAGATGCACGAAATCGGCGAGTCCGACGGACAGCTGTTCATTGCCATGGAGCGGTTGGAAGGCGAACCCCTCGCAGCGCGCCTCGGTCGCGGCGCAGTGCCACTCACCGAGACCGTGCAGATTGGCCTCGAAGTGCTCGCGGCGCTCGATGCGCTGCATCGTCGCGGCATCACGCACCGCGACCTCAAACCCTCGAACATTTTTTTGACACCTCACGGTGCGAAAGTGCTCGATTTCGGCGTCTCGCTGGGCCAGCTCGGGGAGGTTACGCGGCTACCTCTGACCAGCACGGGAGCGATCCTGGGAACCCCGAAGTACATGGCCCCGGAACAGGTTCTTGGGAACCTCGCGGACGCCAGCGCCGACCTCTTCGCGACAGGAGCGATTCTGTACGAGATGCTGTCAGGCGCTGCCGCATTCGAGGCCGACAGCATTCACGCCGTATTGGAAAACGTGCTCCACGGCGACGTGCCTGTCCTCGCCGGCTCGCCGGCGGTCGTGGCTGCCGATCGCGTCATACACCGCGCGCTCGCCAAACAGTCGGCGCAGCGATACGCCAGTGCCGCCGCCATGGCCGAGGATCTTCGGACGGTGCTCGTCGCGGACGGCAGTCAGGACGGTCGTCGAGCGATGCCAGTCACGCGCCTCATGGTGCTGCCGTTCCGGCTGCTGAGACCTGACGCCGAGATCGATTTCCTCGCGTTCAGCCTGGCCGATGCGGTGACGAACTCGCTCTCCCCGCTCGAATCGCTCGTCGTACGCTCCACCCTGGCGGCGACCCGGTTCGCGTCGGAGGTGCCGGACCTAAAGATCATCGCGAGCGAGGCCAACGTGGACGTCGTGCTGAGCGGCACGCTGCTCCGCGCGGGCGAGGCGCTCCGCGTCAGTGCGCAGCTCCTCGAAGCGCCTTCCGGGACCGTCCTCTGGTCCCATACGTCACAGGTACCACTTGGAGACATCTTTCAGCTTCAGGATACGCTCGCGCGGCAGATCGTTGAATCGCTGGCGCTGCCACTGTCGGGCCGGGAGCATCGCGCGCTTGGCCATGACGTCCCGTCGAGCGCCAAAGCGTACGAGTTCTATTTGCGCGCGAACCCGTTGAGTCATGACTCCGGATCATGGGAGGTTGCCCGCGAGCTGTATCTGCAGTGTCTGCAAGCCGACCCGCACTACGCGCCGGCGTGGGCACGACTTGGCCGCGTGCACCATGTCATTGGCAAGTACCGAGGCACATCAGAGGACTACGCCCGCAGTGAGTCCGCTCTGAACCGTGCGCTCGAACTCAATCCGGATCTCTCCATTGCGGATCACTTCTATGCTCAGCTAGAGGTCGGGGACCTCGGGCGGGCGCAGGAAGCGATGGTCCGGCTCGTCCGTCGCGCCTCGTCGCGCAGCAGCGATCCGGAATTGTTTGCGGCGCTCGTGCCCGCCTGCCGGTACTGTGGCCTGCTGCAGCATTCCCTCGCGGCGTACGAGCGCGCCAAGCGCCTCGATCCGAACGTCCGGACAAGCGTGCAGCACACGTTCTTCATGATCGGCGATTACCTGCGCGCCGCAGCCGAGGCCGAACGACTCTGGGGGCCGGGAAGTAGCGGGGGCCTCTCGCTGGCTTGCGCGGGACATCCGGATGCGGCCAGTGTCTGTCAGGCCGAGGGGGAGCGGTATGCGAATACGGCGTTTCGACAGAAGGTGCTGCTTATGTTCGAACCCGATCGCGCGCTTCTGCGAGTGGCTGTCGACGAATTGATTTCGTCAGGCTTTCGTGACCCCGAAGGTCTGTTCTACCAAACCGTTAAGCTCGCGCACGCAGGGGACCTCGATCGCGCCGTCGAGATCTTCGCGGACGTAGTGGACCGAGGGTTCTATTCGTACGACACGTTCACGCGCCACGCATGGCTCGATCCGTTGCGCGCTCGTCCGGACTTCAACGCCATTCTGGAGAAAGCCGAACATCGCCACCTCGCGGCCCGCGCGGCGTTTGTCAAGGCTGGTGGGGAGACGCTGCTTGGCATTGAAAGGTAAAGTTGATGACCGACACGCATCGCGCTCGAATACGTTTCTCGCGCGCGCCTTGTCAATCCGTCCGGAAAGGTGTATGTCTCTCCAAAACCGGGAGACTCCGTAACGCGCGCTGAGGAGGGCCAGGTGAGATACGGATGTTTTGCTTCGGCGGTGGCTCTGGCTGTCACAGTGGTCGCGCCACTGGTAGCCGGTCAGGCTCCGGGGGCACCAGCTTCTATAGGAGGCTGTCCGGCTGAGCCCCTGGCATTTCACAAATGCGCGCTGGAAAAGGCAAAGACCTTTAATCCGCCGCGTACACCGAGCGGCAAACCCAACCTGCAGGGGTATTGGCGCAGCCGGCTGGCCCCCGCATTCTCCGCGGAAGGTGTCTCCGCAGACGACCCCCTTACGAAACTTTCGGTCATGCCCTGGGAGGTCGGAGCGGCCATGGTCGTGGACCCCGCGGATAGAAAGATTCCTTACCAACCCTGGGCAGCGGCGATCGGCAGACGAGGGGTGAACTTCCAGAAATACATCGACCCACGCACCGCCTGTGGAACGGGGGGAGTGCCCCGACTTGCGCTGCAGGACCCGAGTCAAATATTGCAGCCCCCCGGCGACACCCTCGTCGTGTGGAACTTCGAGGATCACCACGTGAGTCGTCTCATCCCGATGGACGGGCGTCCGCGTGTCCCATCAAGCATGAAGTTTTGGAATGGGCAGTCGCGTGGGCGGTGGGATGGGAATACCCTCGTGATCGACGTCACCAATCTCAACGGTTACACCTGGATTGACGACTCCGGGAATTTCTATACCGACGCCGCGCACATCGTCGAGCGGTTGACGATGATTGCTCCCGACACGATTCACTACCAGGTCACCATCGAAGACCCGACGGCGTATACGAGGCCGTGGACGATGGTATGGGCCCAGGTGCGGATCACGGACCCGGAGTTCGTGATCTATGAGGAGTCGTGCTGGGAAGGGGAACGCGATCTCCCCCGCATGCGCGAGCTTGGAATGACGGAATACTACGGAAGACCCTGGCGCGCCAGGCCGCGGTGAAACGCTAACGCCCTCCTATTTGGGAGCAGTGGGTGCATCGGACGCGCCCAGGTAGAAGTCCCGTCCGTCGGTGAAGGTCAGTTTTTCACCACTGGCCACGGGTGTGCCGTTCTTCGCGCGATACCCGCGAACCGTGAGCTCTATTCCAAGGGGGAAATCAGCCTGCCGGACGCCGCGCCGCAGCAGACTATTCGGCGTCGCACCTTCAATCGCCCACGTGACGACCTTCCCGTCGGCGTCCTTCACGTCGATGTGGATCCACGTATGAGGGTTCAACCACTCCATCTTCGACAAGGTGCCTTTCAGCGTGACTGGCGCTTTGTCGTCGAACTGAGCCGCGAACGAATGGTGGGCTCTCACCGGTGCCCCAGCCATCACAACGGCGAGACCCGCTAGCGCGACAAGAAGCTTGTTCATCGAAACCCTCCTCAGGACGGTCCATCGATTTATCAAGATCTACCCCAGTGGCTCCGCGGCCAACCAGACTCTACACCCGCGGGTCGAAGAGAGCAACGCGAGGAGCGCGATGCCCTGTTCGATCAGAAGCGCGACGATCGGATCCAGGTATCCGAGCGCGACCAGCTCGCGGCGAAATCGACAGCGACGTCACGCGGCTCGGCGCCCTTCCCTTCGAGGGCCTGCTGCAGGCCGATCAGCGACCAGCCGTTGTGCGGGTGATCTTTCAGCTCGGCGCGATAGGCCTTCTCAGCCTCGTCGAAGCGCCTGCTTTCCAGAAGAGCGGCGCCAAGCCAGTGAAATGCCGAGAACGGCAGCGGCTCCGGCTCGTCGTAGACAAGCGCCTCCTGGAGATCGGCCGCACGCTGGAACGACGCAATGGCGCCGCTGAGATCGCCCGCGGTCCGCTGCGTCTCTCCTTCCAGGATACCGGCTGCGATACCGAGGAGGGCCTTCGCTGTATGGACACGGAATCCGGCGGTAGACGTCTCAGCGGCCTTCTTCACGCGTGCCAGATAGAGCGCGGCGAAGTCGAGGTTGCCCTGTTTGAGATGCGCGTAGCCCTGCGCGAAGTCCCACAGCCCACCCTGGATATCGGGCTTCGGCCGGTTCGTCACCTCGAGCACCTCATCGAAGCGGCCGAAGCGAATCAGCGTCAGCACCTCGTAAAACGACTCGCCGGTCAGCTTCGTGTAGTCCTTGCCGGCGCGCATCGCGACCGCGCCCTGGCCGTCGTACGACGCCGCATACAGCAGCATGTGCAGATTGTGCTCGGGATAGATCGCGAAACCTTGCCCTATGGCCGCCTTCTGATCCGAATGCCAAGCCTCGAGGTTCGCGCGCACCGAGTCGCCCCAACGGCCCACTTCGTTCCAGGTATGGGACGGCATGTGGTTGATGTGGCTGGCGCCAGGAATCGACCGACCCAGGAACTCGGCGCAGGCTTCGGCACGGCCCGGCACGGTGGTGGACTCGGTGGCGTGTACGTAGAGATGACAGGCACCGGGATGATGAACGTCTCGCGCCAGGATGCTCTCCAGTACCTGATGCAGCCGCTGGACGTTCGGATCGTTCACGTCGCGCGTGCCGCGGCGCGGCTCGAGTAGAAAGAGGGCATCGGCATACAGCGTGGCGATCTCGAGATCATCGGGATACCGTGCCGACACCTTCTGCATGGCGTCGGCATAGGCGCGATCCTGCTCGATCCGCTTGGCGACGTCGAACTTCTCGACGTAGCGCACCGCCATCGCGTCGATGAGCGCGGCCTCCTTGGCGGTGGCGCGGCTCTTCACCGACAGCGCTTTCTGTGCCGCGGCATACGCGTGCGGTGCTTCCTCGGCGTTCATCGGCGCATTGAGGTACGACCCCCACGCCCACGCTTCGCCCCAGTAACAGATCGCGCAGTTGGGATCGCGTTTCCACGCTTCGCGGAACGACCGCACGGCCTCCGGCTTGGCGAAGGAGTACATCATCTGAAAGCCCTGGTCGAAGAACGCTTGCGCCTCCTTGACGGTCGAAGACATCGGCTTGGTAAAGGTGCCGAGACCACTCTTGAAAATCTGAATCGGCTCGGTGTAGCGGTCGTATAGCGAGCGTGGTTGTTGTGTGCGGACGGTGGCCGAAAAAACGATGCCGACGCATCCGATCGCGAGGACGGCAGCGCGAAGATGAGGATAAGTGATCATGGCGGGCCTCGAAAATATCGTCGCCGGAGGTCAGGCCATGATACGTCAGCCACGCCATCGCGACCGTTGGTCAAACCGCCGGCGCGATAGACAGCCGACCACAGCATGAGGTTTCGCGTCTATATTGCGTATATTGCGCTGACAGGATCCGATGACATTCGCCCGGACCTTCCGGCGATCGGCCACGAGGCTGGCCACGATCCTGTGCCTCACGTGTGCACCCGCAGCCGCACAGAACCAGCCGGACTCACCTCCTCCTGAAATCCGCGCGGTACGCGCTCTCCGCCCACCCGAGATCGACGGCCGCCTCGTGGACGAAGCGTGGGCTGCCGCCGAGCCGGCGACCACCTTCACCCAGCGGGATCCGGACGAAGGCCACCCGCCCACCGAGCGCACCGAGATCCGCTTCCTCTTCGACGATGACGCGCTGTACGTCGCGGCGCGCCTCTTCGACGGCGAGCCGGCGCGCATCACGCGCGGCCTGTCCATACGTGACAACGGCTCGGCCGACGCGGACGTGATCAGCATCTATCTCGACCCGATGCACGACCGCCTCACCGGCGCGATCTTCCGCGTCAGCGCCGCCAACGTGCAGCAGGACTCGATCCTCTACAACGACACCTGGACCGACGGATCGTGGGACGCGGTCTGGCAGTCGGCGGTGACGATCGACGAGAACGGCTGGTGCGCCGAGATTCGCATTCCGCTCTCGCAGCTTCGCTTCAACGGTGGCGACCGGCAGACGTGGGGCGTCAACGTCGAGCGCCACATCCGCCGGAAGAACGAGTACGACTGGCTCAGCATGGTCCCGAAAGACCAGAACGGCACCGCCTCGCGAATGTTGAACCTCTCAGGACTCGACGGCCTCAAGCCGACACGCCGTATGGAGCTGCTCCCCTACGCGGCGGCGCGGAGCGAATTCATCGCGCCCGAGAGCGGCAACCCGTTCAACCACGGACGGCGTGCATTTGCCGCCGCCGGGCTGGACGCGAAACTCGGCGTCACGAGCAACCTCACGACCACCGCCACCGTGAACCCGGACTTCGGGCAGGTTGAAGTGGACCCCGCCGTGGTCAACCTGTCCGCCTTCGAGACGTTTTTCGAGGAGAAGCGGCCGTTCTTCCTCGAAGGGTCGCAAATCTTCGGCAACTATGGCCGCGGCGGCTCGACCGACTTCTGGGGATTCAACAACTCCGAGCCGCAGATCTTCTATTCACGCCGCATTGGCCGGGCCCCGCAGATATCCGTCGACGACGACTTTACCGACATCCCGGCGGCGACAACAATCCTCGGCGCGGCCAAGCTGACGGGCAAGACGAACAACGGCTGGAGCCTCGGCTTCCTGGACGCGGTCACTGGCGAGGAGAACGCCCGCGTCTCCAACGGTCTAGTCAGCAGCCGATCGATCGTTGAGCCATTGACCAACTACGCCGTCGTCCGCGTGCAGCGCGACATCGGGCCGCGTTTGGGGGTCGGCATGCTCTCAACCGTCGTCAACCGGCGTCTCCAGACGAGTGCGTTGCGCGACGGCCTTGTCGAGAGCGCCTACGTTGTCGGTCCCGACGCCTACGTCTTCCTCGACAAGAAGCGCGACTGGGTGATCGTCGGCAACATCGCCGGCAGCCGCGTCAGCGGATCGTCAACCGCGATCGAGGAGCTGCAAAAAGCGCCACAACGCTACTTTCAACGCCCGGACGCGCCGCACGTGCGCCTCGATTCCACGCGCACCTCCCTGTCGGGCTACACGGGGCGCATCAATCTGAATCGCAACAGCGGCCTCTGGAAGGTCAACGCGGCGCTCTGGTCGGGCAGCCCGGGTTTCGAGTCGAACGACCTTGGATTTCTCGGCACTGGCGATCGCGCCGGCGGGCACGCCGTGTTCTTCTTCCGCGATGTGAAGACGCGCCGCTACTCGCGCTCGTGGAACGCCTGGATTTCGAAGTACTACACCTGGAACTTCGGGCGCGAACTGCAAAGCAATGGGCTTCTGGCCTCGGTCAACTGGAACCTGCTGAACTATTGGAACGTCCACGGGAACGCCGGTAAGAACTGGCGTGCGCTCGACGATCGCCTTACGCGTGGCGGGCCGTCCACGATCAATCCCAGTGAAGGCAACTGGAACGTCGAAGTGAATAGCGACGCGCGGAAGCGGCTATCGTTTGGCGCCGGCACTCGGCGCGGATGGACAGAGGCAGGCGGGTGGAATCGAAACACCAACGCCAACGTCACCATCAAGCCGTCCGAGCGCGTGAACATCACGCTCGGCCCCTCGTGGGATCGCTCGCACACCGTGGCGCAGTACGTGGACTCGATCGCTGATGCCACCGCTACCAACACCTACGGATCCCGCTACGTGTTCGGCGCGCTCGACCAGACGCAGCTCTCGATGACAACGCGCGTCGCCGTGATTTTGACCCCGAAAGTCTCCGTGCAGGTCTACTCGCAGCCGCTGATTGCGGCGGGCGACTACTTCGGGTTCAAGGAGCTAGCGCGCCCCCGCACCTTCGACTTCGCGGAGTACGGCACCACGCTCGGCACCATTTCCCGCAACGCCGCGGAGAAGGAGTACACCGTCGATCCCGACAGTCATGGCACCGCGGAATCGTTCACCTTCGACGACCCGGACTTCAGCCTCAGGTCTCTCAGAGTGAACGCGGTTTTCCGGTGGGAGATGAAGCCGGGCTCGACGTTGTACGCCGTCTGGACGCGCCAGCAGAAGGACGAGTCGAACCCCGGAGTGTTCAACGCGGGCCGCGATGCGCGCGCGATGCTGAGCGCGCCGGGCGACGACGTGATCCTGTTCAAGATCGCGTACTGGATAGGCCGGTAAGCGCTGGCTATTCGCTCGGCACCCAAGGCCCGCTCGATCAGGGCTTTCTTGAACCGCCGTATCGCCGCATCGATGTCCTGGGCGTCAGCACCCCATCGTCGACGAACGCGTCCAGGATCGTGGAGGGGGCCGGCTTCAATGCCGGATCGTCAGTAGACTTGCGCCGTCGGGACATAGCAGCTCCTCATGCTACGCCCCACACACAAAATCTCTGACAGTCCCGTCCACCCAGCCGTCGCGCTTTCCCTCCCTTGCCGAATGCTTTTGGACTTAGGACACGGGTGCGCGCGTGTACTTGTTGAACCACGCGATGGTGCGGCGCCACGCCTCTTCCGCCGCAGCTTTGTTGTAGCGCTCCGGCGTGGCGTCATTAAAGAAACCATGAACGGAGTTCGGATAGATGTGGCCTTCGTGCGGGACGCTGTTTTGCTTCAGGGCCGCCTCGTAAGCGGGATATGCGTCCACCAGCGCCTTATCCAGCGCGCCATGGTGTACGAGGATCGCGGCTTTGATTTTCGGTACGTCCGCCGCGGGGGGTGCGCCGCCGTAAAACGGAGCGGCTGCCGACAAATCCGCACCCAGCAGAGTAGCCAGACTATTGGATATGCTGCCACCGAAGCAGAAACCGGTGACCGAGACTTTGCCGTTCGAGAGCGGATGGGCTTTCAGCCATTGCGCGCTAGCGATGAAGTCCGCGGTCAACTTGGGGCGATCGATCTTGCCAAATAGCTGGCCGCCCTTGTAGTCGTCGTTTGGATAACCGCCCACCGTCGTCAGCGCGTCGGGCGCAAATGCCATGAAGTTCTCCAGCGCAAACCGTCGTGCGACGTCCTCAGTATGCGGATTGAGTCCCCGATTCTCGTGTATGACAAGAACGGTGGGCAGTTTCGTCGGCGTCTCGGCACGGGTATCCTGGCTGAATGGTCGGACGAAATAGCCCTTGATGTAACCATTTCCATTGGGTGACGGTATGGTTTCATATGTCGCTTTGATCCGCTCGTCATCCTTGCGAACCTGCTGCCCCAGCGCATAGTTCGGCATCAACGCTTCGACAATCGCCGCAGTCGTAAGTCCGGCAACAGCGAAACGCCGCCCCACCGCATCCATGAAGTCACGACGACTGAGCTCACCGTGAATGAATTGCGTGTACAGTTCGACCGCTTCCGCAGGAATCTTGATTTTTGTTGGTTCCGTCGCTTGTCGCACTGGATGCCCTCCCTTTCGGCGGGTGGAGACTATCACAGACCTGTTTTAATCCCGCTGGCGTCCCGCATCCCAACTTCACCCTTCGACAATCGGTGCGGACTGGATCGGCCGGTAAACCCCGCGCCACGGCCTTTGATGGCCAGGAGCCAGTGCGCGCGAAATGCCACCTCCGGACCGAAGCCGCCCGCGAGGTCTCCGGGGGAGAGACGGAGACAGACGTCTCAAAGCAAAGATCGCAAATCGGTTCAACGCGAAGCGTGCCGCCCAGATGTATTCACGACCGCGCCGGATGAAAGGCTTCCGGCTCCAACCGGCAATATCGCGATGGTCACGCCGGCGAGGATCGTCGCGATACCTGTGACGGCCAGCGGCGTCACGGTCTCGTCGAGGAACGCTCGACCCAAGATCAGGGCCACGATCGGAATGATGAGCGTGCTCAGGCTGACGATCGTCGCGTCCATCTTCTTGATCAAGTAGTAGTAGGCGGAGAACGCGATCACCGAGCCGAAGATGCACAGATAGAGGATCGCCAGGACGTTGCTTCGGCTCCAGACGACGGCCGGCCAGCTCTCCAGCGCGACGCTCATGGCGAGCAGACACGCCGCGCCGATCCCCATGCCGAGGAAGTTCAGCACGAACGGGTCGCCGTGGCGTCCATGCTTCTTCATCGTCACGAGGTTGATCGCGGCGCACAGGCTCGCGCCGAGGGCGGCCAGCATCCCGAGCGCGTGCTCGAGCCCCAGGCGGTCGTGCGGCCAAAAGAGCAGCGCGGTCCCCAGCACGCCCACCAGGATGCCGACGACCTTACGGCTGCTCAGCGTCTCGCTGCGCGTCCAGTACGCACTCAAAAGCGACGTCGTCAGCGGCATCGTGGAGAACAGGATCGCGGTGAGTCCGCTCGAGATACGCGTCTCGGCCCAGTAGACGGCGGCGTAGTTGATCCAGAACACGAGCAGGCCGAGGGAGAGTACGCACACCTTGTCGTCGCTTGTGAGCTTGAAGCGCTTGCGCCGGACGGCGAGCACCAGGCCGACGAGCAGCGTGGACAGCAGGAACCGGAGGCCCGCCGCCAGAAATGGCGGCACGCCAATCAGGCCGACCTTGATTACGAGCCACGTCGACCCCCAGATCAGGCAGAGCATGGCGTAGAGGGCGGCTGCCATCCCGCGATGATATCAACGCAATCGCCTCGACGGACGGAGGTCGCCGTGCGATGATTCGCCCCGGAGGTCGCAGATGAAGATTGCCGGGCGTTCGATTCGGTTCGTCTTGTCGTGTGTCGTGCTCGTGACCATCGCGAACGTCGCCGCCGCGCAGACCCCGTCGTCCGCGCGTCTGCTCGTGCTGCTCAGGAACGCCAGCGCGCTCGCAATCGTCGACCCGGCGTCCGGCCAGGTGCTGGGCCGAGTCCCCGTCGGCATGGACCCGCACGAGGTCGCGGTCACGCCCGACGGATTGATGGCGTTCGTGGCAAGCCCCAGAGAGGGCATTTCGGTAATCGACGTGCGGACCATGAAGGAACTTCGGCGGGTGAACACTGGCGCCCTCAGCGCTCCGCATGACGTGCTCTACGCTGGCGGGAAGCTGTATTTCACGGCGGAGGGCTACAAGACCATCGGCCGCTATGACCCGACCGCGAACACGGTGGAATGGATGCTCGGGATCGGCCAGGACGGCACACACCTGCTGGTCCTTGCCAAGGACCAGCAGACGATGTGGGTGCCGAACCGTGGGTCCAACAGCATCTCGGTGATCGATGCTGTGGCGGGAGGGCCACCGAGGTTCAAGACCACGGCGATCCCCGTGCCCGGGACGACTCCGGAGGGCCTCGATCTTTCGCCCGACGGCCGCGAGCTTTGGACAGCGACGCGCGGCGATGGCGGCGTGTCGATCATCGACACGGCAACCCGGAGAGTCATCCAGTCACTCAACTTGAAGCTGACCGACGCCAACCGCCTGAAGTTCACACCGGACGGCAAGGTCCTCATTCTTGACGGCGGCACCGGCACGCTCATCGTCCTTGACGCGGCCTCGCGCAAGGAGATCAAGCGACTCAAGGTCGCCCCGCGCGATACCGGCGATGGCGGCGTCTTCGTGATGCCAGACGGATCGCGCGCGTACCTCGGCCTGAGGGACGACCATAGCGTGGTGGTGATTGACCTGAAGACGCTCGAGATCCAGAGCCGCTTCGCGATGGGCCCCGATTCCGGACCCGGCTGCGTCAACTGGGCGGCGCTGAAGTAACTCGTTGAAGGCGTGCGGATCCTCTATGTCTTCCCGCACCCGGACGACGAGTCATTCGGGCCGGCGCGTGCCATGGCGGCACAGCGACGCCAGGGGCATGAGGTCTATCTCCTGACATTGACCAGGGGTGAAGCAACGAACGTGCGGCATAAGTTCGGCTGGACGTTGGAGCAGATGGGCGCAGCGCGTCGTCGCGAGATGCAGGATGTGAAGACAACGCTGGATCTCGCGGGCATGCGGATTCTCAATCTTCCAGATGGCAAATTGAAAGAGCTCGATCCTTGGAGCGTTGAGGACGTCATCCGCGAGGAAATGCTCCGCGTCAAGCCGCACGTCGTTGTGACGTTCCCGGTGCACGGGATCAGCGGATTCCACGACCACCTCGTGACGCATGCTGCGGTCACGCGGGTCTACCTCGAGTTGCGCGGTCCGGGGCACCCCTGGTTGCAGCGGTTGGCGTTCTTCACTCTTGTCACGGCGCCGGCCGACTTTCCGTGGCACGTGAACGTCACGAAGGCGGAGGAGATCGACTGTGCCTTCGACGCGTCAGACGCTGACATGGAACGGTTTCACACCGCACTCGACTGTTACGTGACATATGCGGACGTCATTGCCAAGACGAAGATTCACGACGTCTTCGGCAAGGACGTCCACTTCGAGATTTTCAGAGAGGATCACAAGCCACCGTTGCAGGATCTCTTCGACGGGCTTCAGGACGGGTGACCGCGATGGCCGCTCCAGATGAGAGCGACAGCCATAGGTTCTCCGACCGATTGAGATATGCGAGCGTGCCGTGGTTATTGATCGAATAGATGCGGCCGATCTCGGGTTAGGGATTTCTCGGTCTTGTGCCGGCACAGGGCGCTTACGATCCCTGAGCGCCGTCTGGTGCATGCGGTGTTAGGCGGCAATTCTCCTCAAGCACTCATTAATGCGATGACCGAGTCTGGCTCACCGCGACCCATTCCCCAACTGTTAGACAGCGGGCCGCGGTCGGCGGTATCGTAGATCGCAGGAATCACCGATGCACAACGAATTCACCGCGGTGTTCGAGCGTGATGCCGACTGGTATATCGCGTATAGCCCTGAGATTCCCGGCGCCAACGGACAAGGGCACACTAAAGAGGAAGCTCGTCGCAGTCTCGCGGAGGCCATTGCGCTCATCCTTGAGGACCGCCGAGAAGAGGGACTTCGCGGAGTTCCACCAGATGCTGAACGGGAGACGGTGACCGTGAAGTGAAGCGGAGCTCGCTCTTGAAGCACCTGCGCAAACACGGGTGTGTGCTCAAGCGAGAAGGCGCCTCCCACTCCCTCTGGACCAACCCACGAACCGGCGCAGTCGAAGCTGTTCCCCGTCACACCGAGATTCCCAACAACCTCGCACGGAAGGTCTGTCGGAATTTGGGTGTGCCTGAAATTGGCTCCGAGTGACTCCGGCTGTCTAATCGAGTTGGGGCTCCGTGAAGTCACCGCATCGTCCGTGAACGACGGCGATCCGGCCGATGATCGCGTCGCATCGAGAGAAACGACGCGGAAATGACTGCCGTTCGCGCGCAGGCAGACGCTGATGACGCCGACTCAGAAGGAAAAGTCATCGACGCGACGGGAAATCACGGCGAATAGAAAAATGTACGGCGACTACCGCGTCGCGGTCGCGGCCGGCGCGCGGGAGGCCGTGTAAGCCGCGATATTGATCATGTCGTCCACGGTCAGCTTGGCGACAACGGGTTTCATCAGGTCCGCCCAAAGCCCGTTGCGGTTGCCGTGCTGAATGTCGAAGAGCTGGCGGACGGTATAGCTGGGTGAGCGTCCTGCGAGCGGCGGGATGGGCCCGATTCCCTCGAGGTTCGCGCCATGGCAGATGGCGCACGCCGTCGTTTTTCCACCGCCGTTGGTCACAAGGGCTTGTCCCTTCTTGATGCTGCCCATTGGCACATAGGCGATGAACGGCGCGGCATCGTCTCGCAGCATCTCCGTCTGCTCCGGCTCCACCGGCATCTCGAGGATACGCTGGCCCAGCGGCTCCATGCCGGCCTCAGAGCCCTCCCGCGGCACAAACATCCCGCCGGCGATCTTCGTCTTCGGCACGTTGGTCGCCTCGACGACCTTCACCCACGGCGTCCACTTCAGGGAGGAAAAGTACGCAGCGGCGACGCGCACTTCCTCGTCGGTGGCGCCCTTCGCCGTCTGCACCATCAAGTTCGGGGGCACCATGCGGGGCTCTGAGCTCTTGCGCGCGCCGCTCTTGAAGTCGGCCATCTGCTGAACGATGTAGGACGCGGGGAGACCAGCAACCCCTGCGTTCTCCGGACGACCCTTGCCGTTCGGATAGTGGCAATAGCCGCAACCCCGGACATCCGGGCGCCGGCCTTTCCCAACCACCTCGGGCATCGGAGGATGACCCTCAGGATGCCAGTCGGGAACGTTGAACGCGTCCCGGATCTGCGTCAGCGTCATCGCCTTGTCACTCCCGGGCACTCTGTGCGACGCGTTCATGTCGAGCGCCGGGCCAGGCGCAGGAGGCGGCGCGCCAGGCACGGGTGGGGGATTCGTCGGATAGGCCCACGTTGGCGGTGCCGGGGCGGTCTGCGCAAGCACGAGATATCCCCCGAGCATCACCAGACCGATCGTGACCTTGGCCACAGCACTCTTCTGCATACACGTTCTCCGGTGAAGCTGCTGCCGAATCATACGCACTGCCGCGCGACAACAGAGCGGCAGAACTGGCGCCTGCCGCTCTGGCAGCCGTGAGATGCGGAGTGTCCGAAGCAAAACCGTAGTCAGCGCCGAAGGCCTATAAGCTCTGTCGCTCGGCGGCGGAGCTCGGTTGTTTCGGATCAAGCCGGTTTTGCGGCGGACATGCCGCATCTCACGGCTGCCAAAGTGGACGCCGCGTCTAGGTAGAAGCCGGCCGATGCGCCCGAAGGAAGGAACGTATCTGGCGCACGGCCAGGGGAATCCGCTCCTTGGGCTCCTTCCACGGGAACATGCTGACTTCGGCCTTCGGCGCGAGCATCGCGGCCTCCATGGCGACCTTGTACGGATGCGCCGGGATATCGTCCGGCAGGATCAGCACGGGTGTCTGGCAACTCCGCACGAAGTCGCGCGTCACGGTGATAACGAAGTCGGGGTTGCTGCGGTACATCTTCGTGAGGAATTTCTCGACCGTCGCCATCGTGACCTCGGGATGGCGCTTGACGAAGTCCGGTCCCCACCCCTGCATGTTGGTGTCGTAGCTGAGCGTGGGCATCTCGGGACGCCAGCCGCTCGGCTGCGCCAGCACCGCCGCGACAACGCGATTGGGCGCGCGCTTCAAGAGGTTCCAGATGAGCGGGCCGCCGATGCAGAAGCCCATCACCATGAACTTGTCGATGCGCAGGTGATCCATCACGGCGAGATGGTCATCGGTGAATGAATCCCACGGCCGGTCGATCTCGAGCGGGCCGTAGGACTGCCCGGCGTTGGCGGTGCGCAGGTCCGACGCGACACAGCGGTACTCTCCCTTGAACTCCCCGATCGCGTCGAACGGGTTGGTCAAGCCGGCCATCGTCGAATTCAACCCTCCGCCCGCGATGAGCAGCAGCGGAAAGCCGGAACCGGTCTCCTGGTAGTGGATGCGAACCGGGCCTTTCTCGTAGAAGGACCCGGCGGCTCCTCCTTGCCCGGCCTGCTGAGCAAACACACCCTTCGCTGCGGCCATCGCGGTCGCCGCGGCGCCCCCTTTCAGGATCTTGCGTCTGATGGGATCCATAATCGGCGTCCTCCTCGATCATTGTTGTGGCCGGTGCGTGCGGCTTGCGAATCCTTCCGACTCTCGCGCCGCGTCATCCACGTCTGGGATGCGGCATTCTAGCTCAATGGATCTATGTCGTGCTCACGATCGCACTTCTCTGAGCTACACTGCGGGGCCAGGCCGGAGGGCCCTATGAAAGCACGGTCGTTCGCTCGATGGTTCGCCATGCTTGGCGTGGTTGCCCTGTTGGTCCCGGGCTCGGCGTCTGCCGCCGACGTGCAAGTGATGATCTCGGCCGGTTTCTATGAGGTCTATGCCGAGCTGGGCCCGGCGTTCGAGCGCGCGAGCGGCCACCGCCTGGTCACGACGCGCGGCCCATCGCTGGGCGACTCTCCGGAGGCGATTCCCACCCGCCTCGCGCGAGGCGAGACCGCGGACGTCGTGATCCTGGATGGAGGATCCGCCGACGAGCTCGCTAAGCGAGGAGTGGTGCGCGCCGGCAGCAAGGTTGATCTCGCCCGGTCGCAGATCGGCATGGTGGTGCGCGCCGGGGCCGCGAAGCCGAATATCGGCAGCGTCGAGGCGTTCCGGAGGACGCTGCTTGCAGCGAAGTCCATCGGCTACTCGGACAGCGCCAGCGGCATCTATCTATCGACCACGCTGTTCGCGAAGCTCGGCGTCGCGGATCAGGTGGCAGGCAAGAGTCGAAAGGTACGCGGGCCACCGTCCGGCGAACCAGTGGCCGCGGTCGTCGCGCGTGGGGAGCTGGAGATCGGCTTTCAGCAGGTCAGCGAGCTCATACACGTCCCTGGTGTGACCTTCGTCGGGACGATTCCGGCCGAACTCCAGCCCGGAATTTCTTTCGCCGGAGCGATCACCAGTGCAGCCCGGCAGCCGGACGCGGCTCTCGCGCTGCTCCGCTTCCTCGCATCGCCCGAGGCGGCCTCGACGATCTCGAAGGCCGGGCTGACACCACCCGCAGAACGGTAGCTCGCGCAGGCAGTGACTTGCCGGCGCGCGACAACAGAGTGGCAGAACCGACGCCTGCCGTCCTGGCCGCCGTGAGATGCGGCGTGTCCAAAGCAAAACCGTAGGAGGCCGAAGGCCGACAAGCTCTGTCGCTCAGCTGCGGAGCTCGGTTGTGTCGGATCAAGCCGGTTTTGCGGCGGACATGCCGCGTCTCACGGCGGCCAAAGTGACACCGCGTCTACGTAGAAGCCGGCCGATGCGCCCGAAGGAAGGAACGTATCTGGCGCACGGCCAGGGGAATCCGCTCCTTGGGCTCCTTCCACGGGTAGATGCTCACTTCGGCCTTCGGCGCGAGCATCGCGCACTCCATGGCGACGACGTACGGATGCGCCGGGACATCATCCGGCATGACCAGTACGGGCGTCTGGCAATTGCGCACGAAATCGCGTGTCACGGTGAAGACGAAGTCGGGGTTGGTGCGATACATCCTGGTCAGATATTTCTCGACCATGTCCATGGTGATGTCGGGCCGGCGCTTGACCAGTTCCGGACCCCAACCGGTCATGCTGCCATCGTAGAGGACGGTGGGCATCTCCGGCCGGAATCCGACGGGCTGCGCCGGCACGGCCGCGACAACACGATTCGGCGCCCGCTTCAAGAGGTTCCAGATGAAGGGACCGGCGATGCAGAAGCCCAGCACCATGAACTTGTCGATCCCCAGGTGATCCATCAGACCGAGATGGTCATCGGCGTGTGAATCCCATGGCCGGTCGATCTCGAGCGGCCCGGTGGACTGGCCGGCATTGGCGTTGCGCAGGTCGGCGAAGATGCAGCGGTATTCTCCCTTGAACTCCTCGATCGGGTTGAAGGGGCTGGTCACCAAGCCGGCCATCGTCGAGTTCAAACCGCCGCCGGCGATGAGCAACAACGGGAAGCCGGAACCGGCCTCTGCATAGCGGATGCGAACCGGACCTTTTTCGTAGAAGCGCGTCGCTACTCCTCCTGGCCCGGTCTGCTGAGCAAATACGCCCGGCGCTGCGGCCATGGCCGTCGCGGCGGCGCCCGCTTTCAGGATCTTGCGTCTGATCGGATCCATAGTCGGTCCTCCTCGATCATTGTTATGGCTGTGGCGACCCTTCTTCCAACGCGCTGCTACGCGCGCGCTGGAACCCGCTTCCCGCCGAGAACGGTCGCGCTCGGAAACAGTCGCTGGCGCCCGGTCCGCTTGTTCTCGTAGTTGTCGACGAATTCGAACGACCCCTGGCGCAGCTCGAGCACCGCGACATCGGCCGGCGCGCCCACATTGAGCGTGCCGCGATCGCGGAACACCTCGAACACGCGCGACGCATTGACGGTCGCGCGCGCAATCACCTGATCGAGCGACATGCCGAAGTCCAGGAACTTCGACATGACGTTCGGGAAGTCGATGACCTGCGCGGTGCGCCCCTCCGGCGTCCAGTCGGTGGAGAACGTATCCGGCCAGAAGCCCGCCTGCATGACGCGCTCGACGATGTCCCACCGGAGATGGCCGGTGCGTCCGTTGCCGAGATCGAACCAGACGCCGCGGCGTCGGGCCGCGAGCACTTCGGGCAGGATGCGGCCGGTCTCGTCGACGATGCTGTTCGGCGGCGGCGCGAACATATGGGTGACGATGTCGCCGGGCTTGAGCAGATCCATGAGCCTCGGCAGCGGCGAGACCGTCTGCCCCATGTGGATCATCACGGGCAGATTGAAGGAGGAGGCGACCTCCTGCGCGCGCCGCAGCACCTCGTAATCGTTGGCGCCGGCGACATCCCGTGAGAGACGCGCCTTGACGCCGACGATCACGTCGCGGTTCTTCGCGATGGCGTCGCGCGCCGCGCCGACATCGGCGCGGCTGATGTCCATGGTGTCGCCGTCGGGCAGGATGCCGGCGCGCCCGATGTTGACCAGCACGCGGCAGGGTTGCGGCGCCGACCTGGCGACGGCAATCGTGTCCCCGATGCGATCCGCGCCCTGCGATCCCGCATCGACGAACCCCGTCACCCCGTCCGCGAGGCAGAGCGTGGGGCCGTCCTTGACGCGGGCGGCGTGGGAATGGATGTCGAGCAGACCCGGGACGACGATCTTGCCGCGCGCATCGATGGTGTCCGCCGCGTCGGCCGCAATGTTGGCCTCGACGGCCGCGATGCGGCCACCGGCGATCGCCACGTCGCGGATCGCGTCGAGCCTGAGCGAGGGATCGATGCACGCGCCCGCCCTTGACGATCAGATCGTACCGCGGTGGTGCCGCGAGGACGTCAGTCACGCGGGCGAACATCGCCGAGCCCGCGGCGGCTGCCCAGACAAACTGGCGCCGGTTCATCATCATCAAAGGCCTCCAGTTCGCACATACTACCTCCGGGGGCGCCTGACGGCAGCCAGGAACCTGCAGGTTCAACCGGCTGGCCAGGTCGGGCGCCGTTGCTGGGATCAGCCGAGGCAAAGGACGCTATGGGCTTCTGCGAGCATTGTGAAGGGCAGCGGTTTGATCGGGCGCAGGTGCTCCGGGCCCTGCGGGCCACGCGAAAGACCGTGCGAAAGCACAGTCGCGCCGATGAAGCGCTACGCGCGGCGATCGAGGCCGTGCGCGCGCTTGAAATTCCCCACATGGAACGCTTCGACGACACACCCGAGGGACCGATCGTTCACTGAAATGCCTCCATTTCACTTGCGCGCGACGGCGATCAAATGTGCGCTCGCGCGAAGCCGACTGGGCTCGGTCTCAATGCGGCGCAGGAGCGGCCGTGGAGCTGTCTGAACGACATTGACCGGCGGCCACAACGGACCGAGAATCTTCCAGCCATGAATAGCGACTTATCTCGGCGGAACTTCCTGGCGCTCATCGGGGCCGGGCTCGTTGCCTCGACACGGCCGCGCGAGCGCAATCGGGGCAGAGGGTGTACGCGTATGTCGGCTCCTGGACCAAAGGGCCATTCGGCACCGGTGGCGGCGGCGGCCTTCATGTCTTCTCCGTCGACATGAGCAATGGCTCGCTCACACCCGTCAGTCGAACCACCGGCCCTGAGTTCGAGAATTTCAACGTCGGATACATGGCCGTTTCCCCGAACGGGCGAAATCTTTACGCGAGTAACGAGGTCGAGAACTACGACGGCAAGTTCAGCGGCGGCGGCATGCTGACGTTCGCAATCAACCCACAGGACGGCTCAATCACGCATGTAAGCACTCAGCCGTCCATGGGCGTCTATCCGGCCTACGTGGCCATCGACAAGGCCGGCTCGCGGGTGATCGTCGCCAATCACGGCAACTACGATCCATCTGTGAGGGTGGTCAAGAAGAATGGGGTTCCAGAGATTGAGAAGGTCTGGGACGACGGGACGGTGGCGCTGTTTCCGGTGCGACAGGACGGCACGCTGGGACCCGCTTCTGATGTGGCCATCCTGGAAAGAACGCAGAGCGTGGACGAGTACTCGCAGCGCAGCGCGCATGCCCACTCGGTGAATTTCGATCCCAGCAATCGCATCGTGATCGCCTGCGACAAGGGCACGGACCGTGTCTACACCTACCGTGTGGACCGGACGGCCGGCACGCTCGTCGACGGCAAGACGTTCCCGACGGCGCCAGGCATCGCGCCACGACATTCGTCCTTCCACCCGCGTCTGCCGTACGTTTTCGTCGTGAACGAGCGGGAGTCGAGTCTTTCGTCCTACCGCTACGACGTGAACACGGGCGACGTCCGGCTCGTTGAGACGACGCCAACGATTCCGGCAGGCTACACCCAGCGGAGTTCGCCGGCCGACGTGCACGTGCATCCGAACGGAAAGTTCGTCTACAGCAGCAATCGCGGACATGACAGCCTCGCCGTCTTCCGTATCGACGAGGCGACAGGAAAGATGACGTTGGTGGAAATCGTCCCCACGCAGGGCTCGACGCCGCGCGCGTTCAACTTCGACCCGTCGGGCCGGTACATCTTCGCGGCGAATCAGGGCACCAACAGCATCGTGACCTTCGCGGTGGATTCCGCGAGCGGGAAGTTGACGCCGACGGGTGCGACGGTCGACGTCCCGAAGCCGGTGTGCATCCAGTTCGCGACGCTGTCGCACGCATGAGACCCAAGCCACAGATTCCGGCGGAGATTGAAGACTACCGCGACGAACGCTGGCGCCGCGAAGGGACGCGGCAGGTCGAGACCGCCTTCGACGCGGAACGCTTCATCGAGCAGGTCGGCTTCGCCGCCTGCCTGACCGATTCCCGGCGGCCGGGGCCGTCGCTCTACGTGGCGGTCTGCGGGCGCCGCGACGCCGTGATGCCGCGCAACGTGCAGAAAGACCCCGAGGCCTCGCTCACGTGGGAGTTGAAGGACGAGATCGTGAGGCGCGGCAAGGTCTACTATGCCAAGCTCGCCCGCGGCAAGAGCCATGTTCCTCGCGCCGCGCATGATCCCCTACTTTCACGCCGTCTGGGGCGTGCGCCGATCGGAGGAGAAACGGCGACTGAGCAGGAACGCACAGGCGATCCTGCGCGTGCTCCGCAAGGAATGGGAGATGAGCACGGCGGACCTGCGCGACGAATCCGGCGTGAAAGACCGCACGGCGTTCACCAGGGGCGTGGACGAACTCCAGGCCGCCATGATCGTCGTGCCGAGCGAGGTCTTCTATCAACCGAAGTTCACCTACATCTGGACGCTTGGCGTCGGACGGTTTCCCGACGCGCTGCGCCGGCGCGTGAGTCGAGACACCGCCCTGCGCGAAATCGCCCGCTGCTTTCTGGCCGGCGCGGGAATGACGATTCCCGGCGAGATGGCCCGCGTGACAGGCCTGTCGCGGCCGGAAGCCGGACGCGGCAACCGTGCGCTGGTGGCCGAAGGCTACGCGACGATGCCCGCGCCCGGGTTCTATCGGTTAGCCGCTGGCCGCGCGGTACCAGAGGCAGGATTCGACTCAATTGCAAGCTAACGCGATTGCACTCCGACGTAGCCACGGAAGACACGAAGACACGGAGGAATTCGTAGGTTTGGAGAAAGATGGTCTAGTGTCGTGTAGATTGCGGGAACAGATAACGAGAAACAGCGAGGGAGACAAGCTGATGCGGGAAATGCTCGGTGGCTGTGTTGCGTTCGTTTGGTTGATCCTGCTGCCCGCGCTCGCGTTCGCGCAGACGGAGATCAGGGTCTTCGTGGGCGGAGCGGTGACCGAGCCGGTCAAGGAGGCAGGCGTCGCCTTCGCGCGCAGCTCTGGTAACAGGCTCGTATATGTCACTGACACGACGGGCGCGTTGCAAAAGAGGCTGGCCGCCGGCGAGAAAGCCGATCTGGTGATCGTCGCTGTGCCTGGCATGGAGATGCTGCAAAAGGGGAATCTGGTCGTGACAGGCAGCCGGGTCGATCTTGCGCGCGCATTGATCGGTGTGGGGGTCCGGGCCGGCGCATCCTCGCCCGATCTTTCGACCCCGGACACATTCAAGGCCGCTCTGCTCAAGGCCCGATCGGTCTCCTACGTGAATCCGGCTTCAGGCGGGACATCTGGAACCTATTTCGAAGGCCTCCTGCAGCGAATGGGCATTGCCGAGGCGATGAAAGCGAAAATCGTGTACCGGACGCAAGGATCGGAAGTGGCTGACGCCGTCGCCAAAGGCGAGGCCGAATTCGGCATCTCGTTCACGAGCGAATTGCAACCCAACAGGGGTGTGAAAGTGGCTGGCACGCTACCGGCCGCGATCCAGTTACCGACGATCTATGCGGCGGCTATCCCCACGAGCGCCGGGAGTGGCGACGCGGCGCGCGCCTTCCTGCGTACGCTCGCCGGCCCCGAGGGCCGTGTGGCGTTCACCAAGGCCGGCCTCGAGCCGCTCGGCCCCGCGCGCTGAACGGCGCTGACAAGGCTGTCGACGAGGCTGTAGGAGTTCGCCTTACTTCTCACGCGGCGTGAGTGCGCCGCGGAGCTTGTCGGCGAGCGATCCGAATCCCTCCGAGGATGCGGCGTCCTCGCGGTCGGTATACTCGCGCACTTCCTCGGCCTCGTGCGCGTCCAGCACCGCCTTGACGCTGAGACGAATGCGGCGGCCCGTCGGGTCGACCTCGAGGACGACGACTTCGACGTCGGTGCCGACGGGAAGCGCTTTGGACACATCCGTTTCCCTGGCAACGCCGGTCTCGCTCATTGGGATGAGACCAGTGCGCCCCGGGGCGAGGAACACGAACACGCCGAACTTCTCGTGGCGCTCGACCTTGCCCGTAAGGCGCGCGCCCGGCACGATCTCAGGTTGCGATGACGCCTTGCCGGCGGCGCGCGCTGAACCCTCCGGAACGAGCGCGACGCCGATCCGCTTCTTCTCGAGGTCGATGCTCAGGATCTCGAATACTCCCGTCATCTCCGGGGCCATCGCGCTGGACCATCCATTCGATCGCCCCGTGGGAGCGAACGTGGACACGTGCGCCAATGCTTCGACCCCAGGCTCGAGCTCGACGAACGCGCCGAAGTCCGCCAGGCGTGTCACGCGACCGGTGCACACCTGCCCTACTGCGTACGTTTCGTGGACTCTCGACCACGGATCGGCGGTGAGTTGCTTCAACCCGAGGGAGATCTTCTGCTTGCCCTCGTCAACCCGCAGAACCTTGACGGTGATCTCGTCGCCGGGCTTGACGACCTGCGACGTGTCCGACACGCGGGACCACCCCATCTCGGATACATGCAGCAAGCCCTGCACGCCGCCACCCAGGTCGACGAACGCGCCGAAGTCGCGCACGGAGGCGACGCGCCCGGTCATCACCGCCCCGGGGGCGATCGATCGCCGAATCTCGACGGCGCTCGCCCGCTGCTCCTCCTCGAGAAGCGCACGCCGCGAGACGACGAGATTCCTGCCGCCTTCCTTGTACTCAATGATCCGGAATTCGTAGACACGCCCTTCGTGCGCCGACGGATCCGTGTTCCGGAGTGTGTCGATCTGGGAGATCGGAC
This sequence comes from uncultured Acidobacteriota bacterium, assembly GCA_963741135.1. Classification (GTDB taxonomy): domain Bacteria; phylum Acidobacteriota; class Vicinamibacteria; order Vicinamibacterales; family UBA2999; genus Gp6-AA40. Next base: position 1,246,484 of record CAVUHC010000008.1, on the reverse strand, counting down.
AGAAGGCGCGCTGCCGGGCGATGCTCACCTCGTAGCCCCCCTTCACCGCCTTTTCGACCTTGCCTTGCACCGGAAGACCAGTGTGAAACGCGTCTTCGAGCTGCCGCTGAGTCGCGGCGCCTCGCGCCAGCCTCCGGGAGAGCGTCAGTCCCCCGACAGTCGAGACGACGGTCGCCTGAATGCGGTCGCCAACGGCGACCTCAATCTGGCCGTCGGCGTCCTTCAGCTCGTCGATCTCGATCGTGGCTTCGCCCTTGCCGCCGACGTCGACGAACGCCACTTCCGGGCCGATCGCGACGATCGTGCCCTCGATGGTCTGTCCCTTCTCGACACGCTTCGCTTTGATCGAAGCCTCGAACATCGTGGCGAAATCTTCGGTGGGTTCGGTCACAGCACGCTCCTCCATTCGAACCCGCTGCGTCTCGACGCGGTGGCGATGACAGTCGGGACCGAGTCTGGTGATTATACGAGGCGGAGGTCAGGCGTTCCGCGGCTCAGCCCCTGAACGCTGGATTACGGCCTACAATCTGTCTGCAGCGAAGCTGAATTTCACGCAGACCCATTACGGCTTCGAGTTCGCCGGCCACGGATGGGGCCGCGCCCACGCTGATGCGCCGGCGGCTTCCAGCAGGAGGGTGGTTATGAAGGCGCGCAGGATCGGGCTCGTGTCTCTGTCGGTAACGTGTGCGGTTGCTGCCTTGGCGAGCTTCTTCGTGGTCCGGGCGCAGCAGCCGGCCGCCGGACCGCGGGCGACGCTGTTCGAGAACGCCCGCCTGATTGTCGGCGATGCGAGCGCGCCCATCGAGCGCTCGGCGTTCGTCATCGTCGGTCAGAAAATCACCGCGGTCGGCAAGGCTGGAGAGATCCCGCTTCCGGCCGGCGGCGTTCGCGTCGACCTCACCGGCAAGACGGTCATGCCAGGATTCGTCGATGCTCACGTCCACGTCGGCTACGCCACCATCACCACGGGCGAAGGCACGACGGACGATTGGTCGATGGAGCACATGCTCGACCATCTGGACCGGTTCGCGTACTCGGGGACTTCGATGGTGCTGAGCCTCGGCAGCGACAGACCGGATTTCATCGATGCCCGGTATAGCGACAATCCGGCCACGTTCAAGGATCTGCGGAAAGTGTCCGAAGAGGATGCCTTCACCGGCGCCAGATACAACACCGTCGGGAGGGGCCTGGCCTGGCCCGGCACCGGCGCCAATCGGAGCACGACGTTTTATCCGGTCGTGAGCCCGTGGCTTGCCACGAACGCCGTGCGTGAGCTGGCGGCGCAGAAGGTTCCGTTCGTCAAGATCTGGCAGGAAGACCGCAAGGGATTCAAAGACCCGGACAGCGAAGAGCCGGCCGTGCTCACGTCGGCAAGTTTACGAGCGGCGGTCAGTGAAGCGCACAGACTCGGTCTCAGGACGATCGGCCACATCAAAACGCTGGCGCTCTGGAAAGACACGTTAGAGGCTGGAGGCGACGCGGCGACCCATCAGCCGATGGATTTGCCGGTCGACGCCGAGTTGCTTGCGCTCGCCAAGGCGCATCCGAATTTCAAGATGATTCCGGCCATCACACCGAGCTTTGTGGGCGGCAGCGCGCCGCGCCAGCCCGGTCAGAGACCAGAATGGATGACCGATCCGCTGCTCACCGCGCTCGTGTGCCCGGTCACTGTTGAGAAATGGGGCCAGACGTTCGAGAAGAACAAGACGGTACCGCCGCCGACCGGTGACCTCTCCGTGCGGAACATCGCGACGCTCTACAAGGCGGGCGTGCCGGTTATTTTCGGCAGCCACGATGCGGGCGCCAACCGGCCCCTGGGCTGGGGGAGCCAGATGGAACTGGAGGCGTTCGTGAACTGGCTTGGCATGACGCCTCAGCAGGCGATCATTTCTGCCACCAGCGCGTCGGCCGATTTCCTTGGCGTCGGCGATCGGCTGGGAAGGATGGCCGTGGGCAAGGGCGCCGACTTCATCGTCCTGGACGCCAATCCGTTCGATGACATCAGGAACACGCGAAAGATCAGCCAGGTCTATCTCAGAGGTAAGAAAGTCGATCGCGAAGGCATGAAGGCCAACTGGGCGGCCCAGTGCAAAGCCGCGGGACTCTAGCTGCTGAAGCCGTGGTCGCGCGCGAACACGATCGCCTGCGCGCGGGACCACACGCCGAGCTTGTCGAAGAGGTTCGATGCGTGATTGCGGACTGTCTTTTCGCTGATTTGCAGGCTTTCAGCGATGTCCGTGTTGCTCAACCCGTCGGCCATGAGCGCAAGTACCTGACGCTCTCGCGGGGACAGGGCCGCGAACGCCGAATCGCTTACGGGTTCCTCCGGTTGCAGAAACGCGAGAACGCCCTCCCGGAAACGCTGCCACGCCGGCTCGTGCTCGAGCAGGATGTGATTGCGCGAATCGAGCTCGACGAACTCGGCTCCCGGAATGCTGCTGGCCATCAGGCGCCCCTCCTCGATCGGGATCGCCTCGTCGCCGCGCGCGTGCAACACGAGCGTTGGCGTGCGCACCTCACCGAGTAACGCCGTAATGTCCAGCTCGGAGCGCACCTCGAACAAATTCGCGGCGATCTCGCCAGTGGTCGTCTTCAAGCAGAGGTCGTTGAACCATTGCAGCTGTTCGGGGCTGCCGCCGGGAATGAAACGCGACGTGAAGACCTGCCGGAATGTCGGATTGTCCTTCCCCCACGCCACCCGCGCCAGGTCGATCATGGCGCGATGCGCCGACTCGGTTGCCGGCGTACCACGCCGGAACGCGCCGCGCGCGTAGCCGCCGTACAGGATCATCCGAGCCACCCGTTCCGGATGCTGGATCGCGTAGCGGATGCACGTCGCCACGCCTTGTGAGATGCCAAACAGCGTGACCGGTCCGACCGGTCGAGCGGCATCGATGACCGATTCGAGATCCGCGGTCCACTGGTCGAGTGACAGGGCGCCGCACTGCCAGTCGCTCATGCCGCATCCCCGCTCGTCCCAGCGTATCAAGTGGCAGTGCGCGGAAAAGAACTGGATCCAGTGTTTCCAGACAGGGCTTTCCCACTCGTATTCGAGATGCGTGAGCCAGTTGGCCGCTTTGACGACGACCGGACCCGCGCCCGATTCGGCCCACGCCAGGCGCGTTCCATCCGAGGCTTTGATGTAGCGAACGTGCTGGCGAAGCTTCGTCGGCGTGGTCATCTGCCTGACCGGGACATTTGTCTGACGTCCGGGCCAGCAATCTTAGCCGAACCGGGACAAAGCGCCCATGGCACGCTCGTCATGGCCAGTGCATTCTCCTGTGGAACAGGAGGAATGCATGCTGAAACGTTTGCTGTTCTTTGCTTACGGTGTTGCGTCGTATCTGATCTTTCTCTTCACCTTTCTCTACGCGATCGCCTTCGTCGGTGGGTTCGCCGTACCCAGCCGCCTCGATGGCCCCCTCCAGACGTCACTACCCGAGGCGCTGGCGATCGATTGCGCGCTCCTGACCATCTTTGCCGTTCAGCACAGCGTGATGGCAAGGAAGTGGTTCAAGGAACGCTGGACGCAGATCGTCCCGTGGGCAATCGAGCGCTCCACCTACGTGTTCTGCGCGAGCCTTGCGCTGCTCCTGCTGTTCTGGCAGTGGCGTCCGATCGGGATCCAGATCTGGTTCGTTGAGAACACCGCCGCCCGCGTCGCACTGTGGACGCTGTTTGCCGCCGGCTGGGCGACCGTCCTGACGGTGACGTTCCTCATCAACCATTTCGATCTATTCGGCTTGCGACAGGTATGGCTGCCCCTGATTGGCAGACCCTACGTGCGAGTCTCCTTCCGCACGCCGCTGCCATACCGGTTCGTGCGGCATCCGCTCTATTTCGGGTTTCTTCTCGCGTTCTGGATGACGCCAACGATGACGCTCGCGCATTTCGTGTTTGCCTTCGCAACAACCGCCTACATCGTTCTGGCGATTCAGTTCGAGGAACGAGATCTCGTGTCCGAACACGGTGCGGAGTACGAGGAGTACCGGCGCAGGGTGCCGATGTTGTTGCCAGGACGAGGACGACCGCGGGCAACGGCGGCGGGCGAGCACGGTGAGCTCTCCGCTGCGCCACCACAATCCCGGCGAAATCAAAAACTCTTTCACCACGTCAGTCTTTCCAGGAGGCGGCCATGAAAATTGGACGATCGACGATGCAACACGCGTATTCCCTGATTGGCGTGCTCGTGCTCATGGGCTCTTGGCCTTCCCACGCACCGGCGCAAGATGCCCGCGCGCAAACATTGCAACATCATGGAACGACATCGGACCAGAAGGCGCCAGCGAGTGACCTTGTGAAAGTTGTCCGACAATCGACCGAGCGCTTTCGTGATGTGAGGGTGGCTGAGGCTGAGGGCTACCAGCTTCTATTCGGCTGTGTCAGCGGATCCGACTACGGGGCGATGGGGCTACACTTCGTGAACCTGTCGCTGGTGGGGGACCCTGAATTGGACCCAACGCGACCCGAGATCGTGATTTACGAGCCGCTACCGGACGGCCGCCTGCGGCTCACCGGCGCAGACTATCTCGTGTTTGCGGACGCCTGGGATGCGGCTCACCCGGCCGCCACGCCTCAGCTCATGGGGCAGCTTCTGCACCTGTTCGAGAGCCCGAACCGCTTCGGGCTGCCGCCTTTCTACACGCTGCACGTCTGGGCATGGAAGGACAACCCGAACGGCGCGTTTGTGAACTGGCACCCCAAGGTTTCGTGCGACGCCTTCAGCGGCCAGACTCCATGAGTCGAGTCACCTGTTGTATTGCGTCGCGATGAAGCTGCACCCGTTCCGTGTCGCCACTAGGCGGGAGGGGGTGAACGCGGAAGTCGAAGCGATTCGCCTTATTGCGTTTTGCCCCCCATCTGCACTTCAAAGCCGTCCGGATCCTGAACGTGGAAGCTGCCTTCAGTCGCTCGTATCATCAACCCGCGACGCTTCAGCTCCGCTTCAACCGCCGGCTTGACGGTCTTATCCGTGTCCCAGTTGGCCAGCGAGTACGCAACGTGATCGACCCCCACTTTGGCGCCAGGCCGGCTGCTCGCATTGCGAGCAATGAGAATGTTGTCGCCGAACGTCAGACGGCATTGTGTTTTTCCATCGTCGTTGGTCACCTTCATCCCGAAGAGACCCGAATAGAAATCACGCGTCTTCTTGTAGTCGGCTACCTGCATCGAAACGTGGTTGATGTAGGTGGCGTTCGCCGGGGCCGCCTCCGCGGTACCCACGGTGGCCGCCGCAGTCGCCGTGAACGCCAGGCTCTGAATGAGTTGACGACGGGTCATCTTTCCATGTTCGTAGTCCTGAAGCAGCTTGCCAATGATGTGTTCCATGTGCTCATCCTCCTCTGAACCGACGTTTCCTTTGGCCCGGCCGAGTAACTTCTTACTTCGACCTTCGCACTTCGAACTTCACGTTCTTACGGCAGCCCCAGCGCTACCCATTCCGGGGAATGCTGGTTATCCCCTACCGCCACGACAATGTATTGCTTGCCTTGGTACATGTAAGTAATTGGCGCGCCCGTCGTCCCCGCCGGCAGCTCCATCTTCCACACGGTTGCACCGGTTGCCTTGTCCAACGCTTTGAACCCGTTCCCTCCGTAGCCGGGCGAAATCGTGGCCGGCATCCCGGCAGGCAGCCGCGGCCCATTTGACGACATGGCTGGCGAGCCCTCGCCAACGAACAGCAGGGTCTTGGTCAGGAGGGGCGCGCTGCGCCCCGGGTTGCCGAGCGGCGGCAGGTTCAGATGTTTGATCGCTGGATGATCGCGGGGGCCGTCGCCGTTGGCCACCATCCAGCGATGCTCGCCGCGATTGAGATCGATGGCCGTGATCCGTCCGTATGGCGGTTTGAACAGCGGCAGACCACGGGGCCCGCCGATCCATTGTCTCCCGCCCTTCGTGTACCGCAGATTCGTCTGCTTCGGATCGCCCGGCACGATATCGGCGACAAATGGCGTCGTAATCGATGGAACGTAGAGCGTTCCGGTTTCCGGATCAAACGCCGCGCCCTGCCAGTCCGCCCCGCCGACAGAGCCGGGCAACTGGATTGTTCCCTTCATGGCGTTCGGGCCATCGCCTCGAATCGACGGCGGAGTAAACAGGGGACCCGTCACGTACTGCTTCGTGATCGCAATCGCTTCCTGTCGCAGTTCGGGCGTGAAATCGATCAGGTTGTCGGTTGTCGTTCCCTGACGATCGAACGCCGCTGGCTTGGTCGGGAACGGCTGCGTCGGCGACGTCCGCTCCCCCGGCGTCGTGGATTGCGGGACCGGACGTTCTTCGATCGGCCATACGGGCTTTCCCGTCACACGGTCAAAGACGTAGGCAAAGGCCTGCTTGGTCACCTGCACCACGGCCTTGATCGGCCTGCCGTCCACGGTGATGTCAGCGAGGATTGGAGCCGCAGGCGGATCGAAGTCCCAGAGGTCGTGATGCGTGAGCTGGAAGTGCCAGACGCGCTCCCCGGTCTCTGCCTTGACGCACACGAGACTCTGGCCGAACAGATTGTTTCCAAGGCGATGGCCGCCATACATGTCGCTGGTCGGGGACGTGATCGGCATGTACAGGTAGCCAAGCTCTTCGTCCGCGCTGAAGAGCGCCCACACCGGGGCCTGGCCCGTGTACTTCCATGAATCGTTCTCCCACGTCTCTACACCGAATTCGCCGGCCTGCGGAATCACGTGGAACTGCCAGCGAAGCTTTCCGCTGCGGACGTCGAATGCGCGAACGTCGCCGCGAGGCTGCTCCTTGCGCCCCGGGGTGTCTGTCATCGACGCGCCGATGACGACCACGTCACGGATGACGAGCGGCGCGCCCGTCCACCGATAATCCGTCATCAGCGGGCCGAGGCCGATCTTGAGATCCACCCGACCGCCGGTCCCGAAGTCGGAATAGACCTTGCCGGTTTTGGCATTCAGCGCGTACAGATATTCGCCTCGCTGCGCGAGAATCCGTTCGTCACCACCGCCGGTCCAATAGGCAACGCCGCGCGTGCTGTCGCCGGCGAGGTCGGCTGACGCGAACGGTTCCTGCACCCAGCGCGTCTTTCCCGTGGCCGCGTCGAACGCCTCGATCAGCCCTACACCGTTCGGAGCGTAGAGCACGCCGTTGATCATGAGCGGCGTGGCGCGGAAGTTCGCCGGAATCTTGAGCGCGGGATCCTTCGCTTTGAGGCTCGCGTCGACGGCAGGACGGCGCCAGAGGATCTTGAGATTTCCGACGTTGTTCTTGTTGATCTGATCGAGCGGCGCATACTTCGTGCTGCCGCTATCGCCGTTATAGCTCCGCCACTGACCGTCCTTCGTGCCGTGCTGCGCCGCCGCGGGCGACAGGCAGGCGAGGAGCACTACTGCGATCGTTCCGAAGCGTAGAAACTGGCGCATGGGACGTCCTTGAGTAAGTGTGAAGTTCGAAGTGTGAAGTTCGAGGTAAGTTCAAAGTTGCTCGTTGCACTTCCAACTTACTTCGCACTTCGAACTTCGCACTTCGAACTTCATTTGACTGTCACATCCACGTCGTAGGTTGAAAAGGTCTGGCCATCGCTGGCAATTGCCCGCAACCGGTAGGCACCAGGCACAGCGAAGCGTACCTTTGTCTCCAACGTCGCGGGTTTTCCATAGAGACGCTGACTCATGATGTCGGGATCGAATCGAACCTTGCCCGCGCCTCGGTACACAATCCAGCGGACGCGTACACCCTGTTGAAGGCGGCCGTCCGGATCAGGAATCGGTTTCGGCCGTCCATCGTCGGTCGCCGTTGCCGTCAACGTCAGCGTATCCGAGACGTTGATCGTTTGAGCAGGGCTGCCGGTCATGGCCGGTGGCCGATTCTCATGGTCAAGATCCGTCTCGTTCGTCCCGGACGTCATCAACGACGGGTCACGCGCGGCATTCTTGGCGATGAGATCCTTGTCGACTTCCCATTCCGGCTGGAGCCACCCTTTTGCCTGGTTGGTCTTCCCGCGGGTCGTCAATGTCCAGATCGCTCGCCGGTCTTTCGGCCAATCCGCCGGCACGACCACTTTGAAGACCCACCATCTTCTCGCCGGATCGAAGTGTGTCGGCTGGCCTCGATCGCCGCCCGGCTCAAAGGTGTTGTCCGGACCGATCGGGACATCGAGCTCCTCCGTCGGGTTTCTGTTGAAGTAGCCGAAGTACAGCGTATAGGTTCCGTCGGAGTTCTGCTCCCATCCGTCAAAGGTCGGACTGACGTCCTGTCCCCTGGCATAAGTCGTCTGCGCATCCACGCTCGTACGGACTGCCCAGGCGAGAAGAAAGACGGAAGAAGCCACCGCCAATATGCACTTCTTCATTCCGACTTCCTTTCTCAGCGTGTGCTCGTCGGCTGTGGCACGAGCGGCTCGCCGCGCCTCGGTTTCCTTCTTGAAATCTTCATCGGACATGAAGTACCAGCTTATCCACGCCGACGCCATTTCATCGATGGTTCGCTGCCCGTATGTGATCTGCGCATCCGGATCCGGGTTGAACGGGTTCGCGGCCGTGTTGTCGTGCCACATGATCGAATGCAGCACTGTGCCTGCCGGCAGCAGCGGCGCCGCATCATCGCTGTAGACGTAATTGAGGTGCCAGTTGAAGCGGAACTTGGCGCACGAGAGCGTCTCGACCCTTCCTGAGGGGTAAATCGCCTCGAGGCACTCCGCTTTTCCGCGGTTGTGCATGTGCGGCTGGAACGAAAGCAACCGCGCGGCGCTTCTTCAGCGTGAGATAGCCATCCGACCTGATGTTGTCGGTGTGCGGCCGGATATCGACCTGCGGCGCACTCACCGTGGTCGAAGAAATCACATGTTGCGGGACGTACCCCTTGGGATAGAACTTCAGGCCGAGGGTCACGTTCGTCGCGGTGTCTTCCTTGCCGGTCGAATGGAGATGCATCTGGAAGTTGATCTTCGTCCCCGCCTTGATCAACCGGCCGGATCCGTCCGGGAACACGTCGCCCTGCTTGCCGATCGCGTACTCGTTGAGAAAGACTCCCTGCTCGCCGACCTCGAGCGATCCATCGGTTCCATCGAGCTGACCGCTGCCGAGACCGCGCATCCGTCGGCTCGACGATCGATGTCCGGATGTGGTGGATGACCGTGAAGCCCTTCGCCGGAATGATCTGAACACCCTTGATGTACCGATCCTCGGTCAGATGTGGATCCACGAGAATGTCAGGCCACTTGTCGGGAGCCTTCGCCGCGCACAATCACGTCGTTCGGCAAGCGTCACGATGACATCCGGCTTGCCGATCTGCCAGGCGTCCGCGTCGGGGAACTGGCGGGGCGGCGGCATGTCGGCGGGATTGCCCTCCGGCGCTCCGGCGTCTACCCACTTCATGATGGTCGCGATGTCGCGGTCGGCGAGCGAGCGATCGTTGCTGAAGTGCTCGACGCCGACGTTCTTGTCGATGAACCACGGCGGCATCTCGCGCGCGACGACCTTCTGCTTGATCGACCGGGCCCAGGGGCGCGCCTCCGCATACGTCAGCAGCGACATCGGCGCGATGCTCCCCGGCCGATGGCACACCTGACAGTTGTTCTGGAAGATCGGCGCGATGTCTTTCGTGAAGGTGACCTGCGGCTGACTGGGCGCGGACTGTCCCGCGTGCATCGAGGATGCAGCAACCGTGAGGATCAGCGCGAGCGACGCCGGAAGGGTGAACCGCATGACGTATCCCTCCTCGCCTTCGCCCTGCGGGCTACGGCGAAGCAAACGAAGGAACGCGGACCCGAACAGAGGTGGCTTATTCTGCCACCAGTTGACGGAAGTTCGAAGGGCGAAGTGCGAAGCTCGAAGTAAGTTTGAAGTGCACGAGCTACTTCGAACTTGCTTCGCCTTCGACTTCAACCTCGAACTTATTGCCGAGCGCGGTAAGCGCCACGGTTGGCGCTATAATCGCCCGTAGTGACTGCCCACCGACGGATCGTCGTCGGACTTTCGCTGATCCTCGCAACCGCCTGGCTGGGGACCGTCCGGACGCAAGGCACCCGGTCCGCGCTTGAAGGCTACGTTGCCTCGCACCAGCGCGCCATCGTCTCAGAGCTGGTTGAGCTGCTGTCGATTCCAAATGTCACCACGGATACCGAGAATATTGGCCGCAATGCCATGCTGTTGCGCGAGATGCTGCGCCGGCGCAGCTTCAGCACCGAGATCCTCGAAACCGATGGCAATCCGCTGGTCTGGGGAGAGCTGAAGGTTCCTGGTGCCAAACGCACGCTGCTGATCTGGGCGCACTACAACGGCCAGCCGGTTGATCCCAAAGGCTGGAAGCAGGCCAACCCGTTTGTCGCTGTCCTGCGGGGTGGGCGTCTGGAGGATGGGGCGAAAGAAGTACCAGGATTCCGGAACCTCGATAAATTTGATCCGGACTGGCGCCTGTATGCGCGGTCCGCCGCCGACGACAAGGCTCCAATTGTTGGCCTCCTGGCTGCGGTTGATGCCTTGAAGGCCGCAGGCGTTGCGCTGTCCTCCAATTTGCGAGTGGTCCTGGACGGTGAAGCGGGCTCACCGAGCCTCGCGGCAGCTATTCCGCGGTACCGCGACAAGTTGGCGGCTGACGTGATGCTCCTGTTGGAGGGGCCGGTCCATCAAAGCGGCCGGCCCACAATTGCGTTCGGCGCCCGCGGGTTTCTCGACATGGATCTCACGGTCTACGGTCCGAAGGTGGGAGTCAACAGCGGTAACTTCGGGAACTGGGTGCCGAACCCTGCCCTCGGGCTGGCGCATCTTCTGGCGTCGATGAAAGACGATGCGGGGCGAGTACTGGTGAAGGGCTTTTACGACGGCATCGATCCATTGCCGCCGCAGGAACAGGCGATGCTCGACGCGGTGCCTGACGATCCAGTCAGCTTGATGAAGCTATTCGTCATCGCGGCACCCGAGCGGTCGGATCTCTCGCTGCAGCAAGCCTTGCAGCTTCCTGCCTTGAATATTCGCGGGCTGTCGAGCGCCTTCGTCGGACCCGACGCACGGACCATCATTCCCGATCGCGCGGTGGCTTTTATTGATATTCGACTTGTGAAGGAGACCCCTTCCAAGGCCATAGCGGAAAAGTTGCTGGCTCACATTCGCGCCCAGGGCTTCCATGTCGTGCAATCAGAACCGGACGATGCGATCCGCACCCTATACCCTCGCATCGTCAAAGTCATCTTTCGCGGCGCGGCTGAAGGGTTCCGCACATCGCCGCTGGCCCCGGAATCGCAGCTCGTGACCGAGGCGATCGCCCGGATGCTGGGCGAACGGCCGATACAGATACGCACGATGGGTCAGAGGATCAATATCGCGGACTTCATCGAGGTGATGGGGATTCCCGCGATCACGCTTCCCACAGTGAATTTCGACAATAATCAGACCGCCGAAAACGAAAACCTGCGCCTCGGCCACCTCTTCACGGGTATTCTCACGATCGCCGCTGTGCTGACGATGTGACCTGACAGCTCTAGCGCGGTTTTGACTCCCACGTAGCCGCTTCATAGAAGACACGAAGACACGGAGGAATTTTTTTGTCTTGGACTCCGTGCCTCCGTGCCTCCGTGGCCCGTCGAAGCGAAAGCCGATCTAGAACCGGAACAGTCGCGTCATCTTCACCACGAACGACCGACTCTGCAGCCTGGGAAATCCGGTGCCGATGGTGTCGCGGCCGTCAGAGAACACGACGAACAGATCGCTGCCGGGCTGGTACTCCCAGCGGAACCGCGCGTTGGTGGAGAGAGCGGCGTTGCTGGAGTTGTATTGAACGAGCGTGCTCAGCGCCATGCGCGTGGTCATCGTGAAGTTCACGCGCGAGCCGATGAGCCGGGTCGTGAACCGACCTACCGGGAGGTCAATCCAGTCGATGGTGACACGCGGCTCAATCGAGAACTGCGAGGTCATGTCCACACGCCCGTTGAACTCGGCCTCGGTGCGCGTCCCGCCGTAAAAGGTGCCGCGCGACGCCGAGACCCGTCCCGAAATCTTCTGCGGGCCAAGGTAATACTCGCTTTTGACCCCCTGAAAGTTGTACCCGCCTGGAAGGATGAAAACCTGTTTTGAAATTTCGAAGGGCTCCTTGATCAGCTCGTAGTTACGCGTGTAGTCAGTAGTCCAGAAGCCGCCGCCATTGAATTCCACCCGCGTCGAGGCCTGCGCCTCACGGCTTTCCGGCGTGTTATCGAGATCGGTGATGTAGTCGAGGTAGCCTTCCGCACTCACCTTGCGAACCGATTTGCTCGATCGCGGGCGTGGGCTGAATCGACCCTGCGCGTAGCTACGTCGAAAGCTTTCCCGCCGGAGAAAACCGATCTCGGGATTGAAGGCGTCGCCGACGGACAGATGCTCGACGTTCATCCCGTACCGATCGGCGGCGTAGGCGAATTGCGCCATGTAGCTCGACTCGTCGCCCCGGTGTCCTGGCGTCCGGGTCCGGGCGTAGTAACTGTTGAACGTCACGTTCTCAAAGAAGGCGAGCGCCGCATCGACACCGACGACCTGGTTGGAATCGCTTCCGACGAGACGCGGCGCCCGGTGCGTGCCGATGAATCCTATGGCGCTGCGCCGGAGGATGTCGCGTCGCACGCGCACGACGGAAAAGTTCGTGGCCGCCGCACCCGCTCGCTCCGATTCTTTGGTCTCAATGTTCAACAAACCCACCGTGTTGCGGCCCGCGCGTCCCGTCACTCTGCCACCCGCGAGAATCGGCACTTCCTGATCTTCGCTGAGACCAATCCGCCGGCTGAAAAACATCACCGGCATCAACGTCGTCGCGCCGCCGAAGGACTGGTTTTCTCTCGCCGGAGGACCAAAGCCGAAAATGCCCTGCCCCTCGAGAAAGAATTCGCGCTTCTCGGGGAAGAAGAGGCTGAACCGGGTCAGATTCACCTGCTGTTCGTCTTCCTCGACCTGCGCAAAATCAGTGTTGTACGTGAAATCGGCCGTCAGGCCCTTGGTCAGCCCGTATTTCGTGTCGAATCCGGCATCGCCAGTGAGATCGTTCAAAACGGCGGGTGTGGCCAGGCGGTTCGTCGTCACCCCGGAGATCGCGTAAGGCTTGATTTCGAGATTCCGGCCCTGCGGCGGGACCTCGATGCCGACGAGTGTGGCGGCAGACGAAAACTTATAGATGCCGCGACCGCCGTACGAGGCCGGGACGGCGGAGAGATACGATCGTTCGTTCTTCCAGGGGATGCGACGTTGAATGTTGATGCCCCAGGTCTGCGGGCCGCTCGCTCTGTACCGAAGCGATTTCAACGGGATGACGAACTCGGCGCTCCAGCCTTCGTCGGTCCGCGCGGCTTTGACGTTCCACACGGTATTCCAGTCCCTGTTGAAGTTGCGTTCGTCGCTCACTTCCTGATCGCTGAGCGCGCCAAGCGCATTCGTTTGAAAGAGAACACCGCTGCGGCGATCGTAGAACGTATCAATGACGAGCTGGACATTGTCATTCTGAAAGATGTTGTTGCTGTCCCGGCGCATTTCGTTGGCGATGATGCGATCCGGCTGGTCGTCGAGACAGCGCACCGTGAAGTAGATGTTGGTGGCGTCAAAGAAGATCCAGACCTCGGTGCGCTCGGTCGCCGGCTCTCCCTCGTGCGGCTCCTGTTGCACGAAATCGCCGATCGCCGGCACCTGGCTGTAAATCTCATCTTGCAGAAGACCATCGATGACGAGTGGCTGGGTGAGGCGGACCGCCCGTACGGTGACGCGCCCCTGGGCGTCCCGTGACACGACCTCTGGAGCGACGGGGGCGGGCGGGCCGTCGAGCAACGCCGTTGGAGCAACGGGGGCGGGCGCGCCTTCGACCACCGACCCCTCTTGAGCAAACGCGGGCGACGCGGTGGCAACGCCAGCAAGCCAGAGGATCAGCGGCATTGCCCGTAAGGGTCTTCCGATCCCACTCATGGGCACGGGCAGGGTATCACGAGGTGTCTACTTTACGGAGCAGGGCGTCGGGTTCCATTTCGAGCCGTCGGGGAGCTTCTTGAAGGCGTAATTGACGATCCACGGCTGGGTCAGGTACTCGGGATCATCAACGATCTGCGTGAACCGGATCCACTGACTGCGATCGGGTAGTTCCATGACGCGGAAGTACTCGGTGAGCGCCGCGTTGCCGGTGTAGGGCATCCCGTTTTTCCAGTAGTAGCCCGGCTTCAAATGCGTCGTCACCACCTTCAGGCTGCCGCCGCGCTCGAAGTTTCCGCTCCCGCCCATGATCGTCCACGAGGCGATCGAATAGCCTTGCCAGCTCGGTTCGACTCCAGCGGGCGGTTCCACTTTCGCGGCCGCGGCGGAAAAAACGTCGCGTTGCCGTAATCCAGTCGTCCGCGGTCTGGCGGTGGACCGAAATGGAACAGGCGGGTCTGCGTTCCGTAGTCCGCTTCGATCTTCAGCGTGTTCTCGTCCTGCCAGGTGATGTGCAGGTGTGTCGGCAGCCGCATGATGCCCGGGCGCGCCGTACGCCTTGCACGCATTGCCTTCGGCCTCGTCCTTCGCCGGATCCCATTTCATCGCGGCCTGAGCGGCCGCGGCCTTGTACGGAATGTTCCCTTGCGCAGACGGATTGGGACCGGCGCCGATGAAACCGACGCCCGGATTCTCGATCGTGCCCGCGCGCCGCTGCCGAAGTCGCCTTTCGACGGCATCAGCATGCGCACGTGCCAGTCTTCGGTGATCACCGCGGTCCAATATCCAGTGAGGTCGATCGGCGCGATCAGCTTTCGCTGTCGGAGGTGGACCACCCCCACGACCCTGCGCCTGCACCAGCCCGGATGCCCGGGAGACACGCGAGCGCGACGATAATCACATATCGAGAGGCCATGGTCGATGCTAGTCGTGCTAGTCCACGGTTTCGCCGGTCTTGCTGCCCCACGACTTGCCATCGGTGGTTCGAGTGATCTTGATCAAACGGGCGTGCGTGCTGTTGGGACTGCGCGACGGGTTGGCGACGACCTCCACCGGATCTCCGATCTTGAACGCGTCCTTGTCGAGGCCCTGCCGCGCGAACTGAGCGGCCGTCGCGCCTTCGATCACCCACTGTTTCGCGGCCCCGTCGGGGTCCTCGACTTCGACGTACAGGAATGAATGAGGCGCGCGCAGCGTCACCTGCACCATCTTTCCCTTGATGGTGATGAGCTTGCTCACATCGTAGGTGCCGCCAAAGGAGTGATGCGCGTGAATCGGCACGCTCGACAGCAGCACGGCGGCCACAACGAGAGCGAAGGGTGCACGTTTCATTTCTTCTTCTCCTTGAGGCTGCGGTAGACGGCCTCGACGAACCGCGACGTCACTCCCGGTTCCCTGCCATATTCCGGGTCGTAAGTCCATGGTCGGCTTCGCCGCCTTCACCTGCGCCAGCGTCATCCCCTTGTCGACCATCGCCTGAATACGATCGCGGATGACCATCAGCATGTCGCGGTAGTACCCGACGTCGGCAGCATCGCTGATCCACCCATGACCCGGAATGATCATCGTCCCGCCCTGGGACATGAATTCGGTGACGCTCATGTCGATCAGCCTGCTGAGCGCGTCGATTTCCCCGTTGATGCTGCCGCCCTTGTCAACGTCGATCGGAGGATAGATATCGCTGTTATAGACGTCACCGGCAGCAATGGCGTCCGAGCGGCGGAACCAGACCACGCTGTCGCCGTCGGTAACGGCGCGGGGCATGTGAAAGATCTGAACCGCCTGGTTGTTAAAGAATCGATACAGCGTGTAGGTGTCGGACAAGTACGTGTCGGTCGGAACGAGCAGGGCCCGGGGCTTTCGATTCCACCATCCGGCGTTGGACCCCGGCGTGCGCGAGCACCTGCAGGCTCAGCGACGGATCCCGGTAGCCCAGGAGACGGAACAGCGGAGACATCCTGATGTTCGCGTTGCCACCCACATGATCCGGGTTGCTGCTGGTATTGATGATCATCCGAATCATCGGCTCCGGAAACGCGTGCGTCGGCCTGCCACGTGTTGCCGAAGGGTGACGCCGACTCGGGCATCTCCGGCGGCCGTAGCGCCTGGTGAATCTGGCGCACGGCTGCGAGCACCCGATCGCTTGCCGCCGTGGCACCGGAATCGACCATGACAATTCCGTCTCCGCCGGCCGACACGACGATGTTGCCGCCGGCGCCGGCGATCAGATAGACGTTTCCGGCCACGTGCACCGCTTCGACCTTGTCATACACCGGAGTGCGTGGCCGCAGCGCGTCGGCGCGTTCGGCGATGTGCGTCGACGCGTCGGTGTAGATAGGTTTGATCGTCGATTGCGTCGCCGGCGGCGCAAGCGTCACGCCGCGCGCGCGCCATTCCGGATAGAGCGTGTCGGCGCCGCCTCTCACTCCCTCCTGTGGCGTCTTGTATTTGAAGCCTGACTCGGTGAGATACGGGTTCTCTCCCGGCAGGTAGTGTGGGACGCGGTACTTTTCACCAGCCTGATTCTCCTCCGGCTGACAGGGATACGGAGGCAGCTGCAGCGTGGGGGCGCGCATGTATGTCGCGCTGCGCACCAGAGGCTCCGTCAGATAATCCGGATCGATGACCGTGAACGTCACCTCCAGGTACGGTTCTTCCAGCGATATGTGTTCGATCACGGTCGCGCGGAAACTGGTGGCGACCCCGTTGCGGCGAACGTAACTCTCTTTGAGATGCGTCGTCGTGATCTCGAGCGTGTCGCCCCGGAACTTCCCGGTGGAGAAGCCTTCCCACGAGTGCAGAGCGTATGGCGAGGGCGTTGGGCGACCGTCGAGCCAAATGACGCGCTCGCCGGCGGTCTTCTCGTACGAGATTCGGTACGCCACGAGTTGACGGGTCAACGGATCGATAACCTTGTCGATCCGCATCGGGTCGAGTCCCTTTGGCTGATATCCCGGGGTCCGCGGCCTGCACTGCAGCAGAGAGGAGGTCGTATTCACCTCTTCGTCGTACGTGTCGGCCCGCATACGGGCGGCATCGTTCAGCGGGAGGCCGCGGTAGTCGCCCGGAAACGCCCCCGGGTTACGATCGCGCTCGTCCTCGTGGTTAATCCAGCGCCAGGTGCCGGTCAGGTCAATGGGCGAGTTTTCCTGAGCAGGGGCCGGCCGAATGGCCAGCACGGCCAGAAGTATCACGACGCCTGCGGTTCTCATGCGCATCTCGAACTCCGCCGGTGCCCGCCCGGAGCGAGCGAAACGAATCGAGCGGTCGGCCGAAAGATACACCGAAAACCGTTGCATGGGCACCCCGGATTGACGATGCTTACACCGGCAAAGGAGATGCGTATGCGTAAGGCGAAGCTGCTCGCGGCCGTCCTCGTCGCCACTGCCCTGTTTGGCATCGCGGTCGCCAGGGTCATCGCGGCGGAAGGGAACTCCTCTTCAGCGCTGACCGGCACCGTCAGCTCACAGGCCGATGGTCCGATGGAGGGCGTGCTCGTCGGTGCAAAGATGGTCGGCTCGACGATCAGCACCTGGGTGGTCAGCAACGCGCAGGGTCAATACAGCTTCCCGCGCGACAGAATGGAACCCGGCAAATACGCGGTGAGCATTCGCGCCGTCGGATATGAGCTGCCCGCGACCCCGGTCGATCTGAAGGCCGATCCTGCGCGGCTCGATCTGCAGCTGACGAAGATCGCGCGTCCGACGAAGATCGCGGAGCAGATGACCAACGCCGAGCTGATCATGAGCGTGCCAGGAACGCAGGGGCAGCGAGCGTCGCTCGGCGGATGCGTGAACTGTCACACGCTGCAGCGCGCGCTGTTCTCACGGTTCGATGCGCTCGAGATGTCGAACGTCGCTGCGCGCATGCCGCGGCACACGAACAATTCGTCGCCGATGCACCCGTGGTACCGTCCGCAGGAAGGGCCGTTGCCAACAATCACCGAGCCGACGACGCTCGGCCGATATCTCAGCTCGATCAATCTGAGCGCGACCGATAGCTTCCAGTTCCCATTGAAGACGCTGCCGCGGCCGAAGGGGAAGGCCACGCAGGTGATCTACACGGTGTACGACCTGCCGCGCCCCGACGCCTCGCCGCACGACGTCGCCTTCGACGCGGACGGCAACGCGTGGTACTCGGATTTCAACTCGCAGTACTTCGGCAAGCTCGATGTCAAGACCGGCAAGGTGGTCGAGTACTCGCCGCCGCTCCGTCGCCCCGGACAAATCGCGCAAGGCGGCCTGCAGATCGATCTCGACAAACAGGGGCGCGTCTATTACGGGAACATGTCGCAGCTGCAAATCGCGCGGCTCGATCCCAAGACCGGCAAGATGGAGACGTTCCAGCTTCCCACGCCCGAAGCAACGTGGGGCGACGCGCACCTGACGATGATCGATCCGGCGCACATGGATGTCGACGGCCAGCTCTGGTTCAACATCGCGTTCGATACCGGCGAGTCGGGCGGCACGTGGCGCGTGGATCTCGCGAAGAACAAGTGGACGCCCATCAGGTATCCGCAGGGCAGCCCATCGGCCCGCGCCTACGACGTCATTGCCGACTCGCAGAACAACGCGTGGGGCATGCAGATGACGAACGACAAGCTATGGAAGACGGACGCGAAAACGCTGCAGACCGTCTGGTACGACTTCCCCACCAAGGGCGCGGGCTGCCGGCGCGGGCACATGGATTCGCAGGAGCGCATCTGGTGCGGCGTGTTCAACGGCAATCGGCTCGCGATGTTCGACACCAAGACGCTGAAGTTCACCGAGTGGACGATGCCGACCGAGTGGACGCGGCCGTACGACGCGCAGTACGACGACCGAGCGTACGCGTGGACCGCCGGTATGGACAACGACCGGGCCGTGAGACTGAACGTCGCGACCGGCGAATTCACCGAGTATCTGCTGCCGGGCCACACCAACGTGCGTCACGTAGAGGTGCAGAAGTCGGGTGCGCTCTCGAGCCTCTGGCTGGGTGATCAGCACGGCAACACGCTGACCCGCATCGAGCCGCTGGCGCCGTAACGGGGCGGAACCTGCCAGGTCCGCTCTACGACTGCCGGTGCGTCAGCGGGGGCGCTGCCCGGGTGATAGACAAGGGACCCGTCCCGTCCGAACGGAAGAGGTCCCGCGAGCTGCTCGTTGCTCGGGTGGTCGTGGACCCGCTGGAGCGGATGGCGCCCCAAGTTCCCCAAGGTGAAACCCCGAAGTGCTCGAGATTGCGCGGGAGCGGGAGGCGACAGGTGGGCGGAAGATCGACGAGTAGGGACGACCGAGCATGCATGTGCTGAATGTGACAGCCGTTCGGTCGCCCGGTACGGCAATATAGCGACTGATGTCGGTAATCCTCCCGTAAGCCCCTGCCGAAAACGACCCTCGGCACGAGTCAGTTATCGGTCGCGCTCCCCAAGATACGACGTGATAACCGCAGCGACTTCAGCGCGAAGTGGCGCGGCCGTTGCTCGTACTGAGGGGTCGTCGCGCCAGCGAACGCGGCAATACGTGAACGGCAAGGCGGAGCGGAATGGACTTTTTCAACCGTAAGACTGAACAGAGAGGCGCGTGATGACGGGATCGATTCGAACGATACGAGCGGAAAAGGGGTTTGGGTTCATCAAGGACGATGCGGGAAAGGAATACTTTTTTCATCGGAGCGCCGTGCAAGGCGAGGAAATCGACAATCTGCGTGAGGGCGACAGCGTCGAATTCGACCTTGGCGAGGGGCCGAAAGGTCCTCGGGCCGAGAACGTTCGGCGCACGTCCACCTAACGGGGCTGACGGCACGCGGGACTAGCGAGCGGAAGCGGGCAAGCCAGGAATGACACTCCCGGCTACTTCCGCTTCTCGACAACGACCCGCCCTGCAGCGTTCATGTAAACGCGGTACTTGTTTCCGTCTTTGCACGACACCGCGTAGTCGTCCTTGGCCAGCTCGGTGGCCTCGACGACCTCGCCACACGGCAATCCCTGAAGCGCGATCACCGCCGTCAGATCCTTCTTGAGCGCTTCGTCGTCGCCGGCAAACGACGGCACGGCGAAGAACGCCGCCACGAAGAGTAATGCCGCCAATATCCGGGTCCATTTGTTCATGGTGTCTCCTGCGTCAGGCTTGTAGCGCGGCGAATTTCTTCGGGTCCGAGAGGATTCCCCAGATCGCCTCGCGCGAGGACACGATCGCGGACGCGAGCCTCTGGTCAGAGTCCTGCAACAGCGACAGCACCTTCATCATCAACAGATCGTAGGACCGGCGCAGCTCCGGCATGGTGACCTTGGCTTTGCCCTGGTAGTAGTCGCGAAACTGGTCCAGCAGGTCGTCGACCTTATTCTTCAGCGAGAGCTTGGTGAAGACGCCAATGGCCTTGGTTGCCTTCAACTGCTCTTTCAGCGCGGCTAAGTCCAGCGTCGTCACGGGCGCAGGCGGTGCGGCAACCGGCGGTGCAGCAGGTTTTGACGCTCGCGCGTCCGGTGTAGGTGCAGGTGCGGGAGTCCTCGCAACCGGCGCGGCGGGCTTGGTTGCTGGCTTCGGCGCCGGGGCCGTTGGGGTCGGTGCAGGTACCGCGGCAGGTGCGGGTTGCGGCGGCTTCGGCGCCGGGGCGTCGGCGCCGGGGTCGTCGCGCTCGGTGTCGGGGTCGGTGCGCTTGGTGCAGGTGCCGCGGCAGGTGCGGGTTGAGGTGTCGTCGGATCCTTGGGCTTGGCGCCAGCCTGCGATGCGACGGGTTGCTCCGCGACACTCTGGGGTTGCGAGACCGGCTCAGGCGCGCGGCTGGCGCAGCCCCCCATCGGCAACAACAACAGAACAGCTGTGTAAGCGACGTAGCGTTGTCGGACCTTCATCGGACAGGTCCATCTACTTCAACTTCGGTACCAACCCGGGACAGCTCATCGTCGGTGAGGTCCCCAAAGTGCAGCTCTGCTGCAACAGACGCCGTCCCTACGTATCCTTCGCGACCAGCGCGGCGGAAAAGTCAGGACCGACATCCAGCGGCGTCAGCGACCATCGAGTGTGTTCATCGGGCTGCTCGGGATCCTCGAGCAATCGTGGCGCCCCGTCACCGACTTCCACCGGGCAGCGGTGCAGCGGGAACGAGAGGCCCATGCCCCTGGCTTTCACCCACGCTTCCTTGCAGGTCCACAACGTGAAGAACATGGCACGGCGCAACGGCTCGTTCGTGCGCCGAAGCGTTTCCACTTCGTCGGGTGAGAAGAAACTTGCGGCCACACCTAGGCAGTCGACATCGGGTCGATGCCGTTCGATATCAATGCCGACGGCACGATCGACGGTCACGGCGACCAGCGCGACGCCGGCGGAATGCGATGCATTGAATTGAAGCCGGAGAGAGCCACCGTTGATCAGGGTCGGCTTGCCGAAGGCATTCAGTTCGAACGCGATGTGTGCGGGATCGCACTCTGCGTACCGAGCGAGCACGACACGCAGGAGACCGCGGCGGGCGATGAACCGTGAACAATCGTCGTCGAATCGGAAGCGCGCCGCGCGCCGGCGCTCACCATCTGACAAGAGCGCGTGCAGGTGATCCACCTCGTCATTCGAGCGGTCCGTGGCAAATCGCCAGACGTGTGCATCGCCCAGGTCGAACGCGGGGTGCGCGATATCGACGTAGAGGTCGGTGTGGTGGCGGGGCTGACGACCCGCCTCTACGCCGGCCATGACACCTCCTGGAGAGACTCGCTGAGAACGTCGGCAAGCTTCCGCACGCGCGGCTCGCGAATGATGGTGTCGTGCGCGCCAGGAACAAGGCGGGTCTGCACTCCCCCGGACGCAAGCGTCCGCCATCCGAGATCGGGGTTCATCGGAGCAAACGCCACGAGCCTCCGCGTGCGCGATCGGATCACGGTCATGGTGCCGTCATACGGGCGCGGCTCATAGGTCGTGACCGCACGATGAAAACGCTTCGATGAAATCGCGGGCGTTATCGGGGTAGTGCCACAGTCCGAGCGCATGGCGAACGTCGACATCCTCTGGCGCCCCGCGGCGGCAAAATCAACATAGCGGACCGGCAGGTCGGGGAGAGGTGACGGCTCTCCCGCGCAGAACGCTCGATACAGCGTCGTCAGCTCGCGAAAGAAGATCCCGGTGGACCACGCATCGAACACGAGGTGATGCGCGGCGCCCACGAGCACGTGTTGCTCTCGCCCGAGGCGCAGAAGGCGCATGCGGAAGATGGGGCCCTGCGCAAGATCGAACGGTCGGCGCGCTTGCTCTGTGATCGCCGCATCTACTTCCGCGTCGCGACTTTCGACGTCGCACCTGGACAGGTCATCAACGGGCACGAGGAAGGCGTCCAGCGACTGCACGACCTGATGCGGGATCCCGCGCTGCGACGGAAGTGTCGTGCGAAGCGCATCGTGGCGTCGCACGATTTCTCGGATGGCGCGGCACATCGCCTCGACGTCGAGCGGACCCTCCAAATCGACAATGAGCGGAATGTTGTAGATGGAGCTGTTGGGTGTGAGTTGATCGAGAAACCAGAGGCGTTGTTGCGCCAAGGACAGCGGGGCGCCTGCAAGGACACCTGTGCGCGAGATCGCGAGGCGGCGTTCGGATGGAATCACGGGCAGCCTGTTGACATGCCAGCGGCATGCCCGTCGGTGACGCCGCCGGGGACGTGTTTCCCCGACGCTTTCCCACCTTTGCGGTCAGCGGGAGGGGCGTAGTCGCCCTGTGAGAGCACATTTGTATGCGCAGTCGTGAACTCGGTTCCCGTGTGCGACAGTGAGCACGTGCCGCTCGAGCCCTTTCCACGCGAACACCTCCAGATCCCGATACCGCAGCTCCTGGACGCGGCGGCACACCGGTACGCGGACCGCAAGCCGATCTGCGGGGCTGACGGATCCTTCACCTACCGCGACACGCGAGATCTGATCGATCGCGTTGCGCACGCGATACTCGAGGCGAGTGTCGCGCCGGGGGATCGCGTGGTGCTTCTGTTCGGCCACCGCGGAACCGCGTTTGCGGCGGCGCTCGGCGTGGTGAAGAGCGGCGCCATCGCGGTGCCGTTGACGCGTCAACGCCGGCTGACCGACGCGATCGGATCGCCGATCGGATTGCGATGTTCAGCGATCCATTGCTGATGATTGGCGGCGATTCATTGCGCGCCGCGCAGATCTCGTCACGCGTTTCGGCGGCCGTTGGCGTCGAGGTGCCGCTGCGGGAACTGCTGGAGGCGTCAACGATCGCCGGTACCGCCACGCTGGTCGCGCGGGCCACAGAGACGCAGAGCCACACAGAAAGCCCTGGGCCGCCTCGCTAGATCGCCAGGCCCTCGGCAAGTGTCGCCGAGGGCCGCTTCGACGGGTACCGGCGGCTGGCGGACCTGGCGGTAGGCGGACCTAAAGGTCCGCCTCTACGATCTCGAGCCCAAACGCCAGGGGAGTTGGGGGTGCGCGTTGGGACTGTCAGGATTTCAGCTTGAAGCCGGCCGGAACCTGCAGGTCGGCGTCAGCCGCCGTCGGCGTGACCTTGATCAGCTCGTGCTGCATGGTCATGAACGTCGCGCTTGTGTCGTTCTGCGGTCCCGCGGCGGCCGGTTCGGGATCCTTCTGGATCACCCGACGACCGAGGCGTCCGGCGAGGCCGCCAAGTCCTCGCGGTGCCGCCTCCTGCTTCTGCTCCGGCTTCGCCTGTACGGCCTGCTCCTTGGTCCCGACAGCTTCGACCGTCATCGTCGTCATCACCGGCGTGCCGCTCAGGTTCACGCTCTCCGCCTGAAGGCGCTTCATCGCGTCGCCCATCATCGGGTACATCGCCATCACGGTGGCCATCTGCTCTGCGTCGATCATCGTGGGAAGGGCCAGCTTCTCGGCGAAGCGTTTCTCGAAGTCGAGCACTTCCTTCATAGCCTCGATCCGCGGCGCAAGCCAGCTGCTGGTGGTCATCACCAACCCGCCGCTCTGCTCGAGCGTCTTGCCCTTTTCGCGCACCGCGATCGTCATGACCACCTCACGCGCGTCGAAGCCATTGATCGCCTTCTTCGCACCGCTCTCCTTGAGGTTGAAATCGACCTCCACGTCCTTGACCTGCTGAGCGCTCGACGTCGAGGCGTCCGTGGCGCGCTTCGCCTGCTCCTCGGCCTTCTTCCGCGCCTCCTCCATCTGCCGCCGCATCTCGGCAAACGTCGTCACGGTGTAAGTCTTCTCCTTGAAGTCGACGTTGTAGACCTTTTCTTCCTTCAGGTCGACAATCTGTCCGGTCTGATCGGTGCGCCTCGCCATGCGGTCGCCCTTGACCGCGACGGTGCTGACAATCCCATCGCGCGTCGCGCGACCGCCAAACAGATTCACCATCCGGCCGAGTATCCCGGCGAACTTCACCTGCGATTTGTCCTCCGTGGTCACATCCGCGTGCACCACGCCTGCGCACAGCACCCCGAACATCGCGAAAACTATTGCTCGACGCATAAACCGACCTCCTGCAAAACGGCCAGATTGTACAACTGAAGGGGTTAGGGGTTTCATGTCAACTCCCAGGACGAACGCTACGCACGAAGGCGCCTTCGGAATTGGGAATTGGGCGTGGGCAGTCGTTAGCTAAGCCGAAGCGCGGTACCCCGTCGTGGGCGCGAAGGTGGGACAATAGTGGGATGCCCTCGCCGAAACAAAGCTCTTCTACTGACGTTTTCTCCACTCTCGGCCTCTCTGACGCGCTGGTCGCTACCCTCACGTCGCTCGGCTACGAAGAGCCGACGCCGGTGCAGCGCGAAACGATTCCACTGATGCTCGCCGGACGCGACCTTCTTGCGCAGGCGGCGACGGGCACGGGCAAGACAGCGGCCTTCGCGTTGCCAATGATTCAGCAGATATCTGCGGCCGACCCTCAGGCTCCTCACACGACCTCCGAAGCAGGCGGAGCGCGTCTGATTCGGAAGACGCCGAAGCGGCCGCCGACATGCGGCGTTGTTCTTGTTCCCACCCGCGAGCTGGCGATGCAGGTCTCCGAGGCGATTCATCGCTACGCCCGCGGCACCGGACTGGCTGTCGTCCCGCTCTACGGCGGCGCCTCGATGCAGCAGCAGATCCGCGCCCTCGACCGCGGCGCCGACATCGTGGTCGCCACGCCCGGCCGGGCGCTCGATCACATCCGGCGCAAGACGCTGAATCTCGATGCGGTGCGCGTTCTGGTGCTGGACGAGGCCGACGAAATGCTCGACATGGGCTTCGCCGAAGACATCGAGACGATTCTCCAGGAGACGCCCGACACGAGGCAGACGACCTTGTTTTCCGCGACGATGCCGGCCCGAATTTTGAAGATTGCCGAGCGCCACCTGAAGAAGCCGCAGCGTGTGACGATCGCGCGCGAGAAGACTGCTGCTGGCAAGATGCCCCGCGTCCGCCAGGTGGCCTACATCGTCCGTCGTGATCAGAAACCAGCCGCGCTCGATCGTATCCTCGACATGGAGAACCCGGAGGCGGCACTCGTCTTCTGCCGCACGCGTATCGAAGTCGATACGCTCACCGAAACGCTCAACGCGCACGGCTACCGCGCCGAGGCGCTGCACGGCGGCATGGAGCAGCGGCAGCGTGATGCCGTGATGAACCGCGTGCGCTCGAGCAAGACCGACCTTCTCATCGCCACCGACGTCGCCGCGCGCGGGCTCGATATCGAACAACTCTCGCACGTCGTCAACTACGACGTGCCGACTTCACCGGAGGGCTACGTCCATCGCATCGGGCGGACGGGACGCGCCGGGCGCGAGGGAACGGCCATCACGCTCGCCGAACCGCGTGAGCATCGGCTGCTAAGAAGCATCGAGGCGTTCACCAAACAGAAGATTGATATGGCCACGGTGCCGACGGTCGCGAACCTTCGGGCGCGTCGCCTCGAGGTCACGCGCGCGTCGATCCGCGAGCATCTCGTCGCCGGCGACCTTGATAGTGTGCGAGTCGTAGTGGAGTCGCTGGCAGGAGAATTTGATCTCGTGGATGTGGCGGCCGCGGCGGTGAAGATGGCACATCAGATGAGTGGAGGCGATCAGGAGGAAGAGGAGATCGTTGCACCTGCCCCCGCGGAACCAAAGGGTCCGCGCCGCGTGTCAGGTGGGGATCCGCGCCGCGTGTCATCGGGTCAAGGCTCGCCCCGCGACAGTCGCTCTCGTCCTTCGAGTAATAGCGACAACGTCAAGCTATTCGTCGGCGCCGGGCGGAAGGCGGGGATACGGCCCGCAGATCTCGTGGGGGCGATCACCGGGGAGGCAGGCATCACGTCAAAGAGCCTTGGCGCGATCCAGATCGCCGAGAACTTTTCTCTGATCGAAGTGCCCGAGGAGATCGCCGACGACGTCGTCAAAGCGATGAAAGGCGCGTCGCTACGCGGACAGAAGGTTACGATTCGACGCGACCGCGATTCTTAGACGCGCCAATTCGCTGACCCAGGGTCCGCGCCGCATCAGACTCCGAGTGTCGCCATGGCGGCGTCGATGCCCGCCTGCGGGGCGCTCATTGCACCAACGACCTTGGTCGCTTTCTTCAAATCTTTCGGCGCCACCCAGAAGATCGCGCCGTAGCGGCCGTGGACGGTCACGGCGTCGAGCGCGGTAATGTTGATCTTCGCGGCCGCAAGCGCGCCAGTGACATCGGCGACGGCGCCGACGCGATCGTCACCCTGAACGAGGAAGCCTTTCCTCGGACCCTTTACCTTCCACTTCGCCTTTTTCGCCGCGCGCCTGAACGCGGCGGCGTCCTCGGGCACGAAGTCGGCCTGTGACTTCCGTCCCGCTGGAAACGCGGAGAACGCCAGCAGGTTCACCCCTTCCCGCCGCAACGTATCGAGCAGCCGCGTGCCCTCACCCGGTTTGTTCGGCACGGTGACGTAGAAATACTCGACCACCCGGATGGCGTCGGCCATAAGTCCCTCC
Source organism: uncultured Acidobacteriota bacterium (assembly GCA_963741135.1). Taxonomy (GTDB): domain Bacteria; phylum Acidobacteriota; class Vicinamibacteria; order Vicinamibacterales; family UBA2999; genus Gp6-AA40. The sequence continues at coordinate 1,219,746 of CAVUHC010000008.1, read as the reverse complement.
TCGCGGGGCTGATTGTAGTCCCCTTGGGAGTTGGAAGTTGGAAGTTGGAAATTAGCGGAGAAAGGTGAACTTGGTGATGCCGGAGATGCCGCTGCCCCACGGCCACAGCATCGACCCGTTCGTCGGCCGCGCGGTTGCGCCAACGCGCACGTAGTACTCGCGGTTCTGCTCCAGCTCCGCCGTTCTGAACAGCGGCATCTTCTGGAACCTCGTCATCCACTGCCGGATCACCGCGTCGTCTTCGGTCGTCTCCGTCGAGTCCACGTGGGCGTCTACCGTGCGGACGAGCGTTGCGCGGCGCGTGAGGTTGTCGTACTGGACGCTGATGGTGACGATGGAGGTCGCAATCGTCCGGTCTACCCAGGCGGGCACGTCCTGCCGCAGCTCCACTGTGTAGGTGAAGGTCGTCTTCAGCCCGCTCTTGACCGCGTCGCGGACCGCCTCGGTATAGCCGTCGGTAAGCTCGAAGGAAACGAGGACAGAGTCGTCTCGGACCAGGGGGACGATTCGGAGACCTTCCGCCGCGTAAAGAGTCGCGACCGAAGCGGTCAAAACCATGGCGGATATGGCGGACCTGAGGAGGCCCGCCCCGCGGGAACTCTCCCTGGCAGCTCGATTTGTCACGTTACGGGTATCGGCCGTACGCGGCTCGAGCGTCACCGAGGCTCTAGATCCACCAGATCTAAGGTTCATGCCTTGAATGACCGAAAATGTAACACAGAAGCCATGTACCGCCCAGTAATATCCAGCCCGGGTGCTATGATCTCATCCGGAGTTCCCAGCCCCAAACCATGGGTCGTTCCTTGAGAACCGCGCTTTTAGCACTGCTCGTGTCTGTTGCGGGTGGTCACCCGGCCAACGCACAGAGCCTTACCCTTTCGCTCCTCGAGCGTTACTGGGACTCGTTGCGCCAGCAGTCCGGCATTCCGGGCATGTCGGCCGCGGTCGTCCAGGATGGACGTGTGATATGGGAGGCGGGGTTTGGCTTCGCGAACGTCGAGCGCTCGATCCGTGCGCAGCCTGACACCCCGTACCACATCGCTGATTTGACGGAGGCGCTCTCCGCCACGCTGTTTCTCGAACAGTGTGTCGAAACGGGCCACGCCGGACTCGACGATCACCTTCAGCAATGGATGCCTTCCTTTGCCGAACAGGGCACTACGGCCCGCGACATCCTGACGCATCGTTCGCAGAGCGGCGGTTTCAAATACGACGGTGGCCGCTACGCCACGCTCACGGGTTTCATCGAAGCCTGCATCCAGAAAAATCCGACGCCATTCCGCCAGGCGATGACGGAAAAAATCTTCGAGCGCCTCGGCATGTTTGATTCGGTGCCCGCGCAAAATGTCGACGATGGTTCCGCCGATGACCGGGCAATCTTCAGTGACGGACAGCTCGAGCGGTTCGGCCGTGTCCTGCAGCGGATGGCGCTTCCCTATCGCGTGAGCGGCGGCAACCCGTCCGTGAACACCAGCGTGTCGAAGTCATTGAGCGCTGCAACCGGCGCGATCTCAACGGTGCGGGATCTGGCGCGCTTTGACCGCGCCCTGGACGACTCGATCCTGCTCCACCGCGAGACGATGGCTGCCATGTGGTCGAGCGCGCGGACCACAAGTGACGCGGTGATGCCCACAGGCCTCGGATGGTTCATTCAGAACTACAACGGGAGCCTCGTGTACTGGCAGTTCGGTTTGATGCCGGGCGGGTACTCGTCGCTGATCATAAAAGTCCCGGAGAAGCACCTGACAATGATCCTCCTCGCCAACAGCGACGGCCTGAGCGCTCCGTTCTCGCTGCAGGATGGCGACATCAACTCTTCTCTCTACGCTCGAGCATTCCTCCGCCTCTTCGTTGGATAAGCCAGGCCACGGAGACACCGAGTCACTCACCTTCGCCCTTCCGGCTTCGGCGGGCAAACCGTGGCTCGTCTCGGCGATCGCGTGTATCGCGTGGCTGATCCCGCTGACTGCGCACGCGCAAGCCGATCTCCTCGTCATCCCCTTCATCGGCGCCAAGTTTACGGGCCACACAAGCATCGTCGTCTCTGAATCCCCTCAGGATCCAGGAGGCGCAACCAAAACCACCTTCGGCGTATCGGCAGCCATTCTCGGCGATGGCCTCATTGGCGTTGAAGCGGACCTCGAGCACACGCCTCACTTCTTCGAGACCGGCCCCCGCGGGCTCATCGCGCAGAGCAACGTCACAACTCTCACGGGCAACGTGATCTTCGCCGTGCCTCGTGTGATTACGCGGGACTCACTGCGGCCGTATCTGGTCGCCGGCGTCGGCCTGCTTCACGCGCACATCCAGACGCAGGCAAACGTGTTCAATACCAACAGCAACCTGCTTGGACTGGACGTCGGCGGCGGCGCGATCGGATTCATCTCGCCTCGTGCGGGGGCGCGCTTCGAGCTGCGCCATTTCAAAAACCTCAGCAAGGACGATGAGGCTGTCACGTTCGGCAGCACCAGGCTCAGCTTCTGGCGTCTGACCGCAGGAGTGGTATTGAGTTATTGACCGAATTCACCGATTGGCTCATTTTGATTGGGAATTTGCCGATAAGATTTATCGATTCGCCAATTGGCAAATCCGGCAGTGTCATTGCACTAGGTTCCGCCATGACTTCAAGAATGTCCACCTATCGCCTCATTCCGGTCCTCGTGCTTACGGTCGCGCTGGGCACCGCGTCCGCGCAGACGAAGATCACCGCTCCGCCGAACAAGTATTCTGCGGCTGACGACGTGAAGCTCGGACAGGAAGCGGTGACGCAGGTCCAGAAAGAGATGCCGATGCTCAACGATTCCTCCGTGGACGAATACATCCAGGGAATCGGCCAGCGTCTCGTCGCCGCGATTCCGGCCGAACAGCGGCATTCGGAATTCCGCTACACGTTCAGGGTGGTGAACCAGAAGGAGATCAACGCCTTTGCGCTTCCGGGCGGCCCGATGTTCCTCAACCGGGGCATGCTTGAAGCCTCGCGCAACGAAGGCGAGATCGCCGGCGTGATGGCGCACGAGTTGAGCCATGTCACCCTTCGCCACGGCACGGCGCAGGCCACCAAGGGCGAGAAGTTCCAGATCGGCGCAATTGCCGGCCAGGTGCTTGGCGCAATCGTCGGCGGCACCGCCGGGAGCATCATTGCGAACGGCTCGAACATCGGTCTGAGCACGTACTTCATGAAGTTCAGCCGCGAGTACGAGACCCAGGCCGACATCAACGGCGCCCAGATCATGGCCCGCGCCGGCTACGACCCGAAGCACATGGCCGACTTCTTCAAGGTGCTCGAGGCGCAGGGCGGCGGCGGCGGGCCCGAGTGGCTGAGCGACCACCCGAACCCCGGCAACCGCAATCAGCGGATCGAGCAGGAAGCGCGGACGCTCGGCGTGCAAGGCGATCGGGTCACGAACACCAGCGAGTTCACGAGTGTGCAGGCGCGGCTGAAGGGTATGTCGCCGGGGTTGACCGCGGCCCAAATCGCCCAGAACCAGAAGAACGGCAACGTCAACAACAGATCCACTGGAACGACGGGCCGCGTCGTCAACGTCGAGCCGCCGTCAGGCAGCTTTCGTACGTATCAGCCAAGCAATGCGCTCCGGGTGGCCGTGCCGTCGAACTGGCAGCAGGTCGCGTCCGCCAACAATTCGATCACGTACGCGCCGCAGGGAGCCTATTTCGAGGGCAACGGCAACTCGACGTTTACGCATGGTGTCGAAGTTGGCATCACCCAGGGCACCGGCAACCTCGAGCGCGATACCAACTCCCTGCTGCGCAACTTCGCGCAGGCGAACCCGCAGCTCAAGCAGCAGGGAAATGCGAAGAACGAAAACGTCGGCGGGCGCTCGGGAATCACCATCCCGCTCGCGAACGTGTCGGAGGTCACCGGTCAGCCGGAGTACATCTCACTGGCAACCACGCAGCTGCGCGACGGCAGCATCCTGTATGTGATTGGCGTGGCGCCAAGGACCGAGGTGGGGACCTACGACAACACGTTCAAGAAGATCCGGCAGAATCTCCAGATCACGGACAGGTAGATGGTGCGATCGGGCACCAACTCGGTGCGATCATCGCACTGGGTTGGTGCTACCTCGCACCGATCTGGTGCAATCGTCGCACTGACCCAGGTGCGAGCTCGCACCGACTATTGCGGAAATCTTCCCAGCGCCACCAGGAGTTCCAGCCGCGCGCGTCTCACCGCATCGTCCGCAATCACCGCCTGCGTGCCGGTATCCAGGGCCTGGCGCTGCGCGTCAAGCACTTCGATGTTTGTCGTCGCCCCTTCGCGAAACGCGACGTCGGTAATCTGGACAACCTCATTTGCCTGATCCGCTGCCTGGCGTGCCACCATCGCCGCGCGTAAGGTCGACTCGACGGCTTCGCGCGCCGTACGAACCTCGGAAGTAGCCTGGCGTTCGACGTTGGCACGCTCGAACTTGATCGAGTTGAGCAGCGCGATCCGCTCAGTCTTGAGGCCGCCGCGGAAACCCGAGTCGAAGATCGGCATGTTCAAGAACAGCGACCCACGCCAGGAGCGCGAGTTTGCGAAAAGACCTGCCTCGGGCGCAACGAGCTGCGACGCAAACGTCGGCGGTCACCGACGGCAGGTAGTACTTCCAGGAATCATCGGCGACGCGTTGGGCGGCCGACTGGCGCACCGACAGCAGATGAACGTCGGTGCGCTGGTCGAGCGTCAGGGGCAGGTCCTCAACCGCCGCGTCGAACACCGGCTCGTCAGCAGCATCGACGGGACCATCAGCCGCGACGAGGACGCCCAGCGCCTCCTGCGCACGACGGATCGCCAGCCTCGCTTCTTCGACGCGCGCTTCGTCGCTCGTCATCTCCTGCTGCGCGCGAAGCATGTTGAGCCGGCTGCCGATGCCCCCCTGGAAGCGCTGGTTGGCAAAGTCGAAATGCGCCTTCGCATTGTCGCGCGAGCGCTCGTTCAACTCCAGCACCCGTCGGCTGGCGATAATCGCGAGGTAGGACTGAGCCGCCGCGACGGCAACCTGCTTACGCACGTCGGAGACCGTCTGCTGCGAGACAAGCACGTTGTCGGCGGCCTGGCCCCGCACGGCCCACGCAACCGGCGTCAGCACCGGCACGGAGACGGTGCCTACTGTCAGCGTCTGCGTCCTGGGCACGATGGCCGCTCCGGAAAAACGCGTCACGGGCTCGATCGTGTTGGTCGTGAATGTCGCGTTGATTGACGGGCGCGTCACCGCGGTCAGCTGCTGCAGGATCGCCTCGGCCCGCATGATGCCCGTAGAGGCCTGCGCGATCGTCGGGTTACTGGCCACTGCGCGATCGATCGCCTGCTGGAAGGTGAGGCGCTCGATGGTCTGGGCGGACACAAGGCCGGCCTCTGCGACCGCGATGAAAACAACCATCGCAATGCGACGCGGGCCTCTCGACACGCGGCGCGGACGCGGGCCTCTCGACACGCGGCGCGGACCTTCCAAGGTCCGCGTGGTGGCGTTACCCATGTGCGCTGCCCTCCTTCGCTTTCATATCTCCCTCACCGCGAAGCGTTTGAATCACGACGTAAAGAATCGGAATGAAAAAAATGTTGAGGAACGTCGCGAAGAGCATGCCACCAGTCACCGCCGTGCCGACCGAATGGCGCCCTTCCTGACCCGCGCCCGATGCGAACACCAGCGGCATGACGCCGAGGATGAATGCGAGCGATGTCATGAGAATCGGCCGCAGCCGGATGCGCGCCGCTTCGATCGCCGCGTCGACGACCGACAGCCCCTTGTGCCGTAACTGCTCGGCGAACTCGACGATCAGAATCGCGTTCTTTGCGGCGAGGCCGATCAGCATCACCAACCCGATCTGGCAGTAGACATCGTTCTGCAGTCCGCGCAGCCATTGCGCCGACAGCGCGCCCAGCACCGCCAGCGGCACGCCCAGCAGGACGATGAACGGCAGGACCAGCGACTCGTACTGCGCCGCCAGCGTGAGGTAGACGAGCAGGATGCCGATGCCGAAGATCGCCGCCGACTGGCTTCCCGCCTTGATCTCCTCGAGGGAGATCCCCGACCACGCGTAGCCGAAGCCCTGCGGCAGCGCGGCAGACGCCAGCCGCTCCATCTCTTGCGATCGCCTGCCCCGAGCTTGCACCGGGCGCGGCCGACCCGTTGATCGTCGCCGATCGGAACAGGTTGAAGTGGCTGATGACCTGCGGCGCCGGTCGTCTCGTGCACACGGACAACGCTCGCGAGCGGCACCATGTTGCCGCTGTTCGTGCGCGCGTAATACTGTCCGAGCGACTTCGGATCCGACCGGAACGCCTTGTCGGCCTGCACGTACACGCGATACGCGCGGTTGTTGAAGTCGAAGTCGTTCACGTAGGCAGAGCCAAGATAAATCTGCATCGCGCTGGTGATCTCGCTGATCGGCAAGCCAAGGCTCTGTGCTTTCTCGCGGTCGATATCCACGGCCAGCTGCGGATCGTTGGCGGTGAACGAGCTGAAGAGACCGGTCACCAGTGGCGACTGTCGCGACGCGCCAACGAGGCCGAAGGTTGCCGCCCCGAGGTTCTGGATGTCGGTGCCGCCTCCCTGGTCGAGCACCTCGAACGTGAACCCGCCGAACGCACCCAGCCCCTGGATCGACGGAGGCGCAAACGGGACGATGAAGCGCGTTCTGGATGCCAAACAGCTGACCGCGCAAACGCTGCAGGATTGCAGGCAGTCCATGTTCTTCGCCCTGCCGCTGATCGAACGGCTTAGCAGCGTGGCGAAGATCAGCCCCTGGTTCGGCGCGCTGCCGGCGAAGCTGAATCCTACGATCGAGAAGACAGCATCCACCTCTGGCGTCGCCATCAGCACCTTCTCGGCCTCATTCGCGACGTTCGCCGTGTAGTCGAGTGACGCGCCGGCGGGTGCCTGCACGATCGCGATGAAATATCCGGGATCTTCTTCCGGCAGGAACGACTGCGGCACGCGCGTATAGACGAAGTACACCGCGCCGAGCAGCGCAATGAAGACCACGACCATCGCCCACCGCCAGCGCATCAGCCTCGAGACGATGTGGACGTACAGGTTCGTGCCGCCGTGAATCACTCTCTCAACGGCACCGAAGAAGCGCCCCTTGCCGAGATCGTCGTGCCGCAGCAACAGCGCGGACAGCGCGGGTGTGAGCGTGAGCGCGTTGAACGCGGAGATGGCCACGGCAAACGCAATCGTCAGCGCGAACTGCTGATAGAGTCGGCCAGTCGTCCCCGGGAAGAACGCGACGGGGACGAACACCGCGATCAGCACCAACGCGGTCGCGATGACCGCACTGAACACCTCGCGCATCGCGTCGGACGCCGCCTGCTGGGGCCTCTTCTTGTATTCCTGCACGTGCCGCTCGACGTTCTCGATCACGACGATCGCATCGTCCACGACAATGCCTGTGGCAAGGACGATCGCGAAGAGCGTGAGCGTGTTGATCGAGAAGCCGAGGAGGTGCACGAACGCGAACGCGCCGATGAGCGATACCGGCATCGTGAGCGTCGGGATGATCGTGGCGCGCCAGCTCTGGAGGAACAGGAACATCACGAGCACGACGAGCCCCATCGCTTCGGCGAGCGTCTTGAGCACCTCCCGAATCGACTCCTGGACGACCGTGGTCGTGTTGAACGCAACCGCGTACTGCAGGCCCGGCGGGAACGCCTTCGACAGGCGCGTCAGCTCCGCAAGCGCGAGCGGTGTTCACGTCGAGCGCGTTGGCGGTCGGCAGCGCGATCACGGCGAAGCCGACCGAGTCACGCCCCTGGAAACGGAGCATCGACGAATAGGTCTCGGCGCCAAGCTCCACCCTGCCGACATCCTGCAGGCGAATGAGCGCGCCTTCCTTTCCGGCCTTGACGATGACGTCGTCGAACTCAGACCGCTCGTGGAGGCGGCCCGCGGCGCGCACGCTGAGCTGATAGGTCTGGCCTTCGGGCGCGGGAGAATCGCCCACGCTGCCCGCAGCCACGTTGGCGTTCTGCTCGCGCAACGCATTCACGACGTCGCCCGCTGTCAGCTGCCTCGCGGCCAGGCGGGACGGATCAAGCCAGATCCGCATCGAGTACTTGCGTTCCCCGAAGACGAACACGTCGGCGACGCCAGGCACGCGCTTGAGCGCGTCCTTGATGTAGACGTCGATGTAGTTCGAGATGAAGAGCGAATCGTACTCGCCCTGCTCGGAATAGGCCCCCGCGGCAAGGATGAAGTTCGTCGCCGATTTCTGCACGGTGACGCCAAGCTGACGGACTTCCGCCGGCAGGCGGCCCAGCGCCTGGTTGACGCGGTTCTGCACGTCGACCGCGGCTATGTCGGGATCGCGCGTGACGTCGAACGTCACGGTAATCGAGCTGATGCCGCTGTTGGTGCTCGAGGATGACATGTAGAGCATGCCCTCCACACCGTTGATCGCCTGCTCGAGCGGGGTTGTGACGGCGGTCTCCACCGTCTCGGCGTTGGAGCCGGTGTAGATCGCCGTGACCTGCACAGTGGGTGGCGCCACCTGCGGGATACTGCGCGATCGGCATCTGCGGGATCGCCAGCGCGCCGGCCAGGACGATGACGAGCGAGCAGACGGTCGCGAGGATCGGCCGCGTGATGAATGTGTCTACAAACATGATCTATGTCTCTGCGGCGCGGACCCTCCGGGTCCGCGGGCGAGCCTGAAGGCTCGCCCCGCATTGTCAGGCGGCAGGCTTGACGGGAGCACCATCACCGATTTTCTGGATATTCGAAATGATCACCCTCTCCCCTTCCTTTATGCCGCTTCGAACGATGTAACTGTCGCCAATGAGCTCGCCGACCGTGACCGGCTTCTGCCGCGCGACGAAACCCTGTTGCGCCGCTTCGGCCACGAACACGAAGTACTGACCGCTGATGCGGTTGACCGCCACGACGGGCACGGAGATTTCCGGGTTGTTGCTCCAGACGATCCGCGCGCGGACGTACTGCTGAACGCGGATACCAGGCGGACGCGTGCGCAGCGTCGCCTTCACGAGGATCGACTGCGTCGCGTCGTCCGCCCGCGCGGCGATGAACGTGATCGGATTCGACGCAACCACGACGCCATTGGAGTCGAGCAGCTCTACCGTCAGGCCCGGACGCAGGCTCGACGCACGCTCGAGCGGCACGTTGACATAGGCTTCAAGCCCTTCCGCCTGGTCGATCGTGGTGATCAACGTCGACGACGTCACGCGATCGCCTTCCCGCACCGGAATCTCGCCGACGACGCCCGCGGTCGGCGCGGTCACGCGGTAGTACTGGAGCTCCACCTCGGTTTCGCGAATCTGCGACACCACCGCGGCGAGCTGCGCCTCGGCGGTCTTCTCGGCGGTTTCGGCCTGCTCGAGCTCCGCCTGACTCACGGCGCCCGCCGCGAACAGTTTCTGCATCCGCGCGAGCTGCTGCTTCGCATACGCGACGTCCGCTTCGCGCGCTACGCGCTGCGCCTGCACGGTCGTCACGGTCGCCTGCTGCTTGTCAGGATCGATCTGGACGATCGGCTGGCCGGCACTCACGCGGTCACCTGCCTTCACGAAGATCCGGCGGACGATCCCTTCCACCTGCGGCTTCAGGTCGGTGGACCGGAGCGAGCGGACAGTGGCGACGAACTCGCTGGTCTGCGGGATGGGCTTGGGCGCGATGGTGAGGGTCTGCACGTCGGTGGGCGGAAACGCTCCAGGGCCGCCGGCGCCCGGGCCGGCCGCCGGATCGCCGCCGCAAGCCGACACCGCAAGCACGGTACACAGAAGAATTGGAAGAGACGCACGAAACATGAGTTTCCTTGCTGGTTTGCCGTGCGATTCGCACGGAGGGACAAGCGATTTTACCTAAGACGCGTAACGGGCCCTGCACGATCCTGTCGCCCGAAGAGCTCCCGCCGCCCCAATGAGCGCACAAAACGTATGAAGGTGGTCAGTCGTCCGCGGCTGTTCTATCTACTCGTCGAACGGAGGTAAGCGAAATCGACACACGACGTCACTAATTTACGTTGGAACCCGTCTTTTGCGTCTTTGGAACTACGCGGATGGGGCGGCTACCCGCGAGATTGCTCCAAGCAGAGCCGCCCGCATGAATGGCTTCTCCAAGAATACGGCCTCGCCCCGATCGACGTCTGCAAGGGGCTCGGTGTCCCTGAACCCTGACATGTATACGACCCGCGTCGACGGACGGACGGCGCGCAGCCGTTTCGCCAGTTCGGGGCCCCGAACGCCGGGCATGACGATGTCGGTCAAGAGCACGTGGATCTCACCGTCATGCTGAATGGCGACTTGTTCGGCCTCCGTCCCGTCCGCCGCTTCAATCACCGTATAGCCGGAACGGCGCAGCATCGCGGACGCCAGATTCCGCACGCCCGGCTCGTCGTCGACGACGAGCACGGTGAGCGGACGCTCCTCCGTGGGGCGGTCGGCAATGGTCATGGACACGGCGGGTTCAGGTGCAGTGAAGGCCGGCAGGTAGATGCGGAATGATGTGCCGCTCTCCTCATTGCCGCTGACGAGATCGATGTGGCCGCCGCTCTGACGAACGAAGCCGTAGACCATCGCGAGGCCGAGGCCCGTGCCCTTTCCTCGCTCCTTCGTCGTGAAGAACGGTTCGAAGATCCGCCCGCGAATCTCTTCCGCGATCCCGACGCCCTTGTCGGCAACCTCGAGGACCACCGCCTTTGCGGGAGGTGACGGCATACGCGCAATCGCCTCGTCATCGTCGTGGGTCGCCAGCCGCGCACGAACAGAGATCGGCCCACCGTTCGGCATGGCATCGCGCGCGTTGATGATCAGGTTCATGAAGACCTGTTCCATCTGGCCGCGATCGGAGGCAATGGTGGGCAATCCGTCGGCGATATCGACGTTGAGTTGATACTCCGGTCCGAGGAGCCGCGACAGCATCTGCTGCATATCGCCCACGACAGTGGCGAGCACGAGCGGCTCGGGCTGCAGGACCTGTTTGCGACTGAATGCGAGGAGTTGGCGGGTGAAGCGGGCCGCCCGGTCGCACGCCGTGAGGATATCGTCGAGCGGTTCGCGCTTCGGATCGCCGGCAGGCAGCAGTTCGACCACGAAGCTGGCGTTGCCGCCAATCGCCGTCAGCAGGTTGTTGAAGTCGTGCGCGACGCCTCCGGCCAGGCGGCCGAGGGCTTCCATCCTGTGCGCCTGTTGCTCGTCCTCACCACCGCGGCGGCGCGCGTCTTCGGTCTGCTTCTGCGCCGTGATGTCTCGTGCGACCCCGAACACGGTGGGCCCCTCCTGGCCGGTCGGCGCCACAGCGCGCAGCCGGTTCTCGAACCAGCGGTACTGCCCGTCTCTGTGCTTTGCCCGGTACTGAAATGTCGTGGTCGCGGAGGCTCTAAACGCCTCGAGTGTCTTCTGCCGGACGTGCTCGACATCGTCCGGATGGACTATCTGGTTGCCGAGTGCGATCACCTCGTCGGGCGTGTACCCGAGCAACTCCGTGACTCGTCGGCTCATGGACTCGACGACCCAGTCATCCCCGACCGATTTGAGGCGAAAGATGATCTCGTCGATGTTTTCGAGGACCATCGCGTCGCGCGACTGCGTCGCCCGAAGGGCGGAGACGATGTCGTGGTGTTCGCGCAACGCGACGTCGTGACGACGCCGCTCGTCCTCGAGCTGCGCCAGCATCTGGCGGTAACGGACGAAGAGAAACACCAGGCCGCCGCCGCCGACGAGCGTCCAGATGTACAGGAACCGCACCGATCGATCTTACCTGCGGAAGATGCCTTTCAGGCCTTTGCCGATCGCCCCAAAGAGGCCCTGGACGACTCGTTGTGCGCGCTGCTTGAGATTTCCCGCGTGAACTGTGCACAACCGTGAAGGGATCTCGTCGCCGTCCTTGAAGTACTCCACATAGCCGGGGCATCCGTCGACTGGTCGGAGATAGGACACGCGGCACAGCTCCTCGGTCCGCATATCGCCAGGAGGCTCGAACGCGTGACTCGGCAAACGCCGCGCGGTGCGCCGCATGAAGTCGGCCCAGATTGGCAGCGCGACGCGCGCGCCGGTCGCACCCTCGCGAATCTTCTCCGGCTGATCGAAGCCCGCCCATACCCCGACGACCACAGCGGAATTGAAACCGACAAACCACGCGTCGCGGTAGTTGTTGGTCGTTCCCGTTTTGCCGCCAATGGCGCCGTGGACGCCCAGGCGGCGGGCCGATGCGCCCGTGCCGCGATCGACGACATCCTCGAGCATCGTCAGCATCTGAAACGCAACCTGCGGCGACAGCACCTGCTCGCTCTCGATATTCGTGCGGCTCACGATGTCACCGTCGGCGTTTTCGACCGAGACGAGCCCGCGCGGGCGGACGCGATAGCCAAGATTCGGGAAGACGGCGTAGGCGGAGGTCAGATCCAAAGGCGTGACCAGGCCACTGCCAAGGGCAAGTGACGGTACGTCGGGCTGATCCTTGACGCCGAGATCGTTTGCCAGCCGCAGCACGGGACGCGAGCCGACGCGCTGCTGCAGCAGGACGGCGGCAGCGTTGCTCGATTCGAGAAGCGCCTCGCGCAGCGAGAGCTCGTCCTGCCCACTGGCGCGCTCGTCGCGCGGAATCCACACGCCTTGGGGCGCCGCGATCGCGACCTGCCGGAGACCGCTGATCGTTGACACCGGCGACATACCACCTTCGAGCGCCACGGAGTAGACGAACGGCTTGAAGGCGGAGCCTGGTTGGCGGCGGCTGCGGATCGCCCGGTTGTACGGGGTGACGACAAAATCCGATCCGCCAACCATCGCGAGCAGGTTGCCGTTGCTCGGGTCCATGGCGACGAGCGCCGCTTGCAGGCCTTTTACGCCAAGCTGCTTCAGCCCGTCGCGAACGGCGGCCTCCGCAGCGTCCTGCAGTTCCGGCACGAACGTCGTCTGGACTTTCCAGTCAGGCGGATTGTCGCCGCCGTAAATGTCGCGGAACTGCTGGCGCAGATATTCCTTCGCGTAGCCGTGCCTTGCGTTCGAGACGGACGGTTGCGGACCGATATGGATCTGCTCGGCACGCGCCGCCTGCTCCTGCGCCGGCGTGATCTTGCGCTCCTCGCGCATGCGCCGGAGCACGACAAAACTGCGTTGGCGTGCGGCGTCGAAATGCGTCCATGGCGAATAGGACGCGGGGGCGCGGATGATTCCCGCGATCATCGCGGCTTCGCCGAGCGTGAGCTGCGAGGCTGGCTTCCCGAGCAGCTTCTCGGACATCGACTCGACGCCGTATATGCCGCCGCTCAGGTACACGCGGTCGAAATAGAGCTCGAGGATCTCCTTCTTGCTGAGAAAGATCTCGAGCAACACCGCGAGCGCCGCTTCCTGCGCCTTGCGCGCGAACGTGCGTGCGTTCGACAGATAAAGGGTACGCGCAAGCTGCTGCGTGATGGTGCTGCCGCCCTGCGTCCCGGCATCGGACCGCAGATTGACCATCACGGCGCGGCCGATCGCAATCGGATCGATGCCCGGGTGCATGTAGAACCGGTGATCCTCGATCGAGATCACCGCGTCCTTGAAATAGGTGGAGATCTGGTCAATCGGGACGTCCCTGCGCTGCTCGTCGAGCGGAAACCACTCCCGTCCCGCCGCGTCGTAGAACATTGTCCCGCCGACGCCGCCATTCAGCCGGTAGATGGCGAGGCTGTGACGCCCGGTCCAGATGAGGACCATCACCGCGAAGACAATGACGACGGCGCCGCCGATGGCGATGAACCAGTCGCGTACGGACAGGTTACGGAACATCGAAAGACGCACTGATCAATGCTACCCTTTGCTCGATGATCGGTCAGATCTATTCATGTGCAGCGGGGAGCCCAAAGGGCTCGGCCCGTTCTGTCTGGGCGCGCGGGAAGGCTCTGGTTCCCGTCCTCGTCCTTGGCGTGGTTGTCACGGCCTTTGCCCAAGGCCCCGGCAGCCCGCCGGGATACAAAGAGAGTGATTTCCTGTCCCGCGTCCGCCGGCTGACGATCGAAGGTCGCCGCGCTGGTGAGGGCTACTGGTCTCCCGACGGCAAGCGGCTGGTCTTTCAGAGCGAGCGCGAGCCTGGCAACCCCTTCTATCAGATCTACGCGCTCGACCTGGCGACCGGCGACACCAAGCGCATCTCTCCTGGCTACGGCAAGACAACCTGCTCCTTCTTCCGTCCCGGGAGCGACGAGATCCTGTTTGCGTCGACACATCAGGATCCGAAGTCGAAGCAGCTCCAGCAGGAGGAGCTCGACTTCCGCGCATCGGGCAAGGAGCGCCGCTACTCGTGGGATTACGACCCGGAGTTCGAGATTTACGCCTACGCGGAAAAAACCGGGAAATATACACGCCTGACGAACGCGCGCGGGTACGACGCGGAGGCCAGTTATTCGCCCGATGGCCAGTGGATCGCGTTCACGTCGATGCGAGACGCGTACAACCGGCCACTGTCCGCCGCCGAACAGAAACAGCTCGAGGTGGATCCGAGCTACTTCGCCGAGATTTACATCATGCGCGCCGACGGCTCGGGCCAGAAGCGGCTGACCAGCGTTCGGGGCTACGACGGCGGGCCATTCTTCTCACCAGACGGCAAGCGGATCATCTGGCGTCGCTTCGACGAGACTGGCCTCATTGCGAACGTATTCACGATGAATCCCGATGGGAGCGACGTGCGGCAGATCACCGACTTCGCCGCGATGAGCTGGGCGCCGTACATCCATCCCTCGGGGCAATACATCCTGTTTGCCTCGAACAAGCTCGGGTTCGAGAACTTCGAGGTCTACATGGTGGACCTCGACGGCAGGAAGGAGCCGGTGCGCATCACGTACGCTGACGGGTTCGACGGTCTGCCGGTACCGTCACCCGACGGACGCCAACTGGCGTGGACGTCGACGCGCGGCGGCGGCAGCAACGGACAGATTTTCCTGGCGCAGTGGAATCATGCAAAGGCGCTCGAGGCGCTTCGCGCCGCGCCGGACCGCAAACGTTAGGGGTCTGACTCGCGCAGCGGGTCGTGCGCGAGTCAGACTCGAGTACAGGTCGACTCAAGGTTGCAATTTATGACACGCAGACTTGTTGGACTCGCCGCAACCCTCGCGCTGCTCGTGCCGGTCGCGGCGTCGTCGCAAACCGCAGTCGCGTCGCGCACACGAGCAAATGTCGAGTTTCTGGCCTCCGATCGTCTCGAAGGCCGCGAGGCAGGCTCCACAGGTGAGCGGCTGGCAGGTGACTACCTGGCCATGCAGCTCGCGCGCATCGGCGCGAAGCCGCTGCCCGGCCACGCGAACATGTTCCTCCCGTTCGAGTTCACGGCCGGCACCCGCGATGGCGGATCGGCAATCACGATCCGGCGCGAGGGCTTCACGCCCGAGACGCTGAACGGCGGTGCGCAGGTACAGGCGCTCTCCTTTTCGGACGATGCGCAGGTGAGTGGACCGGTCGTATTCGCCGGATACGGACTCGTCCTCCCGGCCTCGCAGAACTTTGGTTACGACAGCTACGCCGGGCTCGATGTGAAGGACAAGATCGTACTGGTCCTCCACTACTTCCCGGAGGACACCGATCCTCAGACAAAGGCTGCGCTCGCCCGCTACTCGGATCTCCGTTACAAAGCGCTCGCGGCCCGTCAGCGCGGCGCGAAAGGTCTCCTCATCGTCACCGGGCCTCGCTCCCCCAATGCCGGCCAGGCCCTACGAATGAACTTCGACACTGCTCTGTCGGGCTCGGGCATTCCGGCGGCAAGCATCAGCGGCACGACGGCGAACGCCCTGTTCGTGGGCGCGACGAAATCACTCGCGGCGGCACAGCAGGAACTGGATTCGGGAAACCCGCACGTGAGCGGCTTCGCGCTCCCTGCGACGGTCGATCTGACGACGAAAGTTGTCCGCGAGAAGCAGACCTCACGGAACGTGGTCGCCTACCTGCCGGCGAGTACGCCAACCCCCGGCTTCGAGAAACCGTGGGTGATTGTCGGGGCGCATTACGACCATCTTGGTCACGGCACGCGCGGGACGTCACTGGCCAATAAGGACGAAGCGGGACAGATTCATCACGGCGCAGACGACAATGCCTCGGGTACCGCCGCGGTCCTCGCCATCGCGGAGCAGGTCGCCAAGCAGCCACATCGCCGCAACATCGTCTTCGCACTCTGGTCGGGAGAGGAGATCGGACTGGTCGGCTCCAACGCGTTCACCGTGAAGCCGCCGTTCGCGAACGACCAGATTGCCGCGTATCTCAACTTCGACATGGTCGGCCGCATGCAGAACAATCGGCTGGCGGCGCAAGGCACCGGCACGAGCGCGCTGTGGCCGCGGATTCTCGAGCGCGCCAACGTCGCCGCCGGCTTCGATCTGAACGCACTCCCGGATCCGTATCAGCCGAGCGACAGTTCGAGCTTCAACCAGGCAGGCGTTGCGAGCCTCTTTTTCACGACCGGCTCGCATACCGACTACCACCGCCCGACCGACACCGCGGACAAGATCAACTACGAAGACCTCGACCGTGTGGTCGATTTCGCTGCCACGATTACCCTCGCCGTCGCGAACGTCGACATGGCGCCGCAGTTCACGAAGGTCGATCCGCCGGCGACGGGAGCCTCGCTCGCGGGCGTCCGCGTCACGACCGGCACGATTCCGGACTACACGACCGAGGCGAAAGGGCTGCTGCTTGCTGGGGTTGTGGGCGGCGGACCCGCCGAGAAGGCCGGCCTGATGAAGGGCGACATCATCACCGAGATCGCCGGCCAGTCGATCACGAACATCTACGACTACACGTTCGCTCTGGAATTGCTGAAGGCCGACACTCCCGTCAAGGTCGTGTTCATGAGGGGTGGACAACAACGGGAGGTTCAGTTGACGCCCGGAGGACGGCGGTAAACTCCTACCGGTTCCTGGCAGCGTCCGACTGTCCGGACGCGAAGAGCTCTGTGGCCTGCTCCTCGAGATCGTCCGCTGGTTTCGCCACCGGCCCCTTCGCGCGTGCATATAGATACGCGAGCGCAAAGATACCGACCACCAGCGCAAGCGACGCGGTCTTGGATATCTCGAAATGCACGTAGCCGCTCGCGTAGAGATATTCGAGCGACAGCGCGATGCCGATCCACGCGATGATGATGAAGGCGCCGTCGACGAGCGGCGGATAGCGCTCAACCAGCCGAAGCAGCTGCGCCGCAATCAACCGCATCGCGACGATGCCGAGGAGACCGCCAGTCATCACGACCCAGATGTTGCGCGACATGGCAACCGCGACCAGTATCGAATCAATCGAGAACATCAGGTTGACGGCCTCGACGCGGACGACGGTCGCCCAGTACGTCGAAAGGCCGAACATCGGCTTCGCCTTCTGCGCCGCGTGACGCCCGCCGGGCCCCGAGTGTCCCCAGAAATGGGAGTAGGCCAGGTACAGCAGGTAGAGGCCGCCAATCAGCTTCACCCAAAGGACCCGAATCAGGTTCACCGCCAGCACGGTCGCGGCAATGCGCGAGGTGAAGGCGCCCGCCAGCCCCTGGCGCAATGCTTTCTTCTGCTGGTTGCGCGGCAGGCCCAGGACGATGACGGCCATCACGAGCGCGTTGTCGGCGCTGAGCATAGCCTCGAGCACGACAAGCAGGCCCACTGTCAGGAACGCGGAGACCATGGAGAAGTCCCTAATGCTACTCGGGAGTCGGGATTGGGGTTCGGGGATTCGGGACTCGAATCCCCCGGGCGCGGCTCGAATCCCGACCGCGAGTCCCCGAAACCTTGAAACCGCGAACCCCGAATCCCGAATCCCGAATCCCGAATCCCGAGACAAGGAACATCAGGTTGACACGGACCGTATCAACTTTTAGACTCGATTAGGGAGATGTATTCACTCGACTCAGCGTCTTAGGTTCTGGGTATGGCTGTCGATCAGGGTCTCTTTCTCATCAGCACGGCGGCGGAGATGCTCGACATGCATCCCCAGACGCTGCGCAAGTACGAGCGTCTGGGACTGATTCAGCCGTCGCGGACGGTTGGCAGCATGCGTCTCTATTCACGCGAAGAACTGGAGCGCCTGCGCGTGATCAAACATCTCGTCGATGAACTCGGCATCAACCTCGCAGGCGTGCAGCGGCTGCTTTCGATCGCCGAGGTCATGCATCGCATCCAGCCGCTGATGGACGAAGCCGCGTTGAGCACCGGCGCCGGCCGCCGGCAATTGCTCTCGGAAATACGCCGGCTGAACGACATGATCGGGCTATGAGCCGTGATGAACCACGAAGGTGCTTTTGACCACGAAGGACGCGATGGTCGTAACCTTCGTGGTTGATCCGTCTTCGTGAGCTTGGCAGCGAAGCCGCTATGGAATTCAAGGATTACTACGCGACGCTTGGCGTCAACAAAAGCTCCACCGAGAAGGAGATCAAGCAGGCCTTCCGGAAGCTCGCGCGCAAGCATCACCCGGACGTGAACCCGGGCGACAAGGCGGCGGAGGCGCGCTTCAAGGAGATCAATGAGGCCTACGAGGTGCTCGGCGATCCCGCGAAGCGAAAGAAATACGACGAGCTGGGCGCCAATTGGCGCGCGTACGAGCAGGCGGAGGCGCAGGGCGGCCCGAATCCGTTCGCCGGCGGTCAGTGGAACGTGAATCCGGGCGGCGGCCAGGGCGGCGGCTTCCGCACCATGACGCAGGAAGAAATGGAGGAGATGTTCGGAGACCAGAACCCGTTCTCCGACTTCTTCACCACGTTTTTCGGGGGTGGGGGCGGATTCGGTCAGCGCGAGTCGTCTTCGCGCGGGAGCACCGGCAGTCGCGGTCGCGTGCGTCAGCGACAGGGACGTGACGTCGAGCATGAGATCGAACTATCGCTTGAAGATGCCTACAACGGCGCCACGCGCCGGCTGTCGCTCAAACACGACGGCCACGCGCGGACGGTCGATGTGCGCATTCCCGCGGGCGTCGGCGACGGGTCGCGGGTCCGCATCTCGGGTGAAGGCGAACAAGGCAGCGGCGGTGCTCTTTCGGGCGATCTCTATCTGCGCGTGCGACTCGCGCCGCACCCGCTCTTCGAGCGCAAGGGGCGCGATCTCTACGTGAAGGTGCCGCTGCCGGTGACAACGGCGGTGCTGGGTGGTGAGGTCGAGGTGCCGACGATTTCCGGCAAGACCGTGCGGCTCAAGATCCCCGGGCTTACGCAGAACGGCCAGATGTTCCGGCTGAAAGGTTACGGGATGCCCGCCGTCGGCAAGCCTGAGGACAAGGGCGACGCTTATGCACGGGTCGAGATTCAGCTCCCCACGGAGCTGTCGCCAGAGGCGCGCCAGCATTACGAGGCGCTCGCGAAATTGAGCGATTCCGCCGCGAAGAAACATAGCGCGGCATGAACGGTAGACGGTCGACGGGAGAGGGTAGACGAACGCTATGAATCTCAACAAATTCACCGAAAAAGCCCAGGAATCGGTCATCACCGCTCAGAACCTGGCCACCGAGTTAACCCACTCCGAGATCACACCCGAGCATCTGCTCGTGGCGCTTGTCGGACAGGACAGCGGGATCGTTCCGTCGCTCCTGCGGAAGATGGCGCTCGACCCCGTGCATATCGCGGCGGAGGCTCGGAAGCTGCTCGACAGCCTGCCGAAGCAGTATGGCGGCGACGTGCGCTTCTCGCCGCGCATGAACCTGATCTTCGAGTCGGCGCAGGCCGAAGCGAAGCGGCTGCAGGACGAATACGTCAGCACCGAGCACCTGTTCGTGGCCCTCGCGACCGAAACGGGCCGCTCGCCCGGCGCGCAGCTGCTGAAGCGGCTCGGCATCACGAAAGACACGCTGTATCAGGCGCTGACGCAGGTCCGCGGCAACCAGCGCGTGACGTCGCAGAACCCGGAATCGACCTACGAAGCGCTGGCCCGCTACGGCCGTGACCTTACGGATCTCGCCCGTAAGGGCAAGCTCGACCCCGTCATCGGCCGCGATGAGGAAGTGCGCCGCGTCATCCAGGTCCTGTCGCGCCGCACCAAGAACAATCCTGTCCTCATCGGCGAACCGGGTGTGGGCAAAACCGCGATCGTCGAGGGCCTCGCGCAGCGGATTATCCGGGGCGACGTGCCCGAAGGACTCAAGAACAAGAAGATCTTCGCGCTCGACATGGGCGCGCTTGTCGCCGGCGCCAAGTATCGCGGCGAGTTCGAGGAGCGCCTGAAAGCGGTTCTCAAGGAGATCACGGAGTCCGAAGGACAGATCGTTCTGTTCATCGACGAGCTGCACACGGTCGTCGGCGCCGGCGCGGCGGAAGGCGCGATGGACGCCTCGCAGATGCTGAAGCCGATGCTCGCCCGCGGCGAGCTGCACACGATCGGCGCCACGACGATCGACGAGTACCGGAAGCACATCGAGAAGGATGCGGCGCTCGAGCGCCGATTCCAGCCAGTGATGGTTGGCGAGCCGACGGTCGAGGACACGATCTCGATCCTGCGCGGACTGCGCGAGCGGTACGAGATCCATCACGGCGTGAAGTTCAAGGATGCCGCGCTCGTCGCCGCGGCGGTCCTCTCACACCGCTACATCGCGGACCGGTTCCTGCCGGACAAGGCGATCGACCTGGTCGACGAGGCCGCGTCGAAGCTCCGGATGGAAATCGATTCGATGCCCGCGGAACTCGATGAAGTGAAGCGCCGCATCATGCAGCTCGAGATCGAGCGTGAAGCGCTGCGCAAGGAGAAGGACTCGGCGTCGAAAGACCGGCTTGGGAAGATCGACAAGGAGCTGGCCAATCTGAAGGAGGAGCAGACGCAGCTCCAGGCGCACTGGGAGCAGGAGAAGGAAGCGATCCAGGCCGGCCGGAAGCTGAAAGAGGAGCTCGAACAGGTCCGTCTGGAAATCGAGCGCACCCAGAGGGCTGGCGACTACCAGAAGGCGTCGGAGTTGCAGTACGGGAAGCTCCCCGAGCTCGAACGGATGATCCGTGAAGCCGAGACGCGGCTTGCCGAGCTGCAGAAGACCCAGAAGATGCTGAAGGAGGAGGTTGACGAGGAAGACATCGCCGAAGTCGTCGGCAAGTGGACCAACATCCCGGTCAGCCGGCTCATGGAAGGCGAAATCCAGAAGCTGATTCACATGGAGGATCGCCTCCACAAGCGCATCGTCGGGCAGGACGAATCGATCACGGCAGTCGCCAACGCCATGAGACGAGCGCGCGCCGGGCTGCAGGATCCGAATCGGCCGCTCGGCAGCTTCATCTTCCTTGGCCCGACCGGCGTCGGGAAGACCGAGCTTGCGCGGGCGCTCGCGGAGTTCCTGTTTGACGACGAGCAGGCGATGATCCGAATCGACATGTCCGAGTACCAGGAAAAGCACACCGTGTCGCGGATGATCGGAGCGCCCCCGGGTACGTCGGCTATGACGAGGCCGGCCAGCTCACCGAGGCGGTCCGGCGCAGGCCCTACTCCGTCGTGCTGTTCGACGAGATCGAGAAGGCGCATCCGGAGGTGCTCAACGTGCTCCTCCAGCTGCTCGACGACGGCCGCCTGACCGACGGCAAGGGACGGACGGTCGACTTCAAGAACGCCGTCGTCATCATGACGTCGAACCTCGGCAGCCAGTTCATCGCGGAGAATGCAGGCGACCTTTCGGAAGGCGTGCGACGGCAGGTGACCGAGGCGCTCCGCGAGCATTTCAGGCCGGAATTTCTCAACCGTGTCGATGAGATCATCTTCTTCCACGCGCTCGGCCTCGAGCACATGATGAAGATCATCGACATCCAGATCCACGGTCTGCTGAAGCGTCTCGAGGATCGGAAGATCCAGGTGGAGCTCTCCGACGCGGCGAAGCGGTATATCGTCAGCGAGGGGTACGATCCGATGTATGGCGCACGTCCGTTGAAGCGGACGATCCAGCGGCGCGTGCTGGACCCGCTCGCGATGCGGGTGCTCCAGGGCGAATTCCACGAAGGTGATCACATTACGGTCGACGTCGGAGAAAATGGATTGGTGTTCGAAAAAGTCGGCAGCCGGCAGCCGGCGGCCGGCACCCGGAGATAGAGGCACACGTAGGCCGGGTCCTTTTGGACCCACCGTCGATAAATGGCAAATCTCAGAAACCCGCCAGGAATGAATTCGCGGGACAAGCGGCCCGGTGAGCGCCGCTCGCTGGCGTCCGGCCGGCCGGGCGGCGCTGTGTGGTACGTCCTCGGGCTCCTCTTTCTGCTCGCGCTCACCCAGGCGTGGTTCATGGCGCCCGCGGGACGACAGATCTCGTACAGCGAGTTCAAGCAGGCGGTCCGGTCAGGCCAGGTCGCCGAGGTGTTCGTCGGCGACCAGTCGATCCGCGGCACCTACAAGCGCGACACCAACGGGGGGCGCAACTTCGGCACGACGCGGATCGAGGATCCGAAGCTCATCGAGGACCTCGAGGCCACCAGCGTGAAGTACACCGGTGAGACAGTCAGCCGCTGGCTGCCCGAAGTCCTCGGGTGGATCGTGCCGCTGCTGCTGTTGTTCGCCGTCTGGAGCTTCTTCTTCAGGCGGATGAGCGGCGCCGAAGGCGGCGTGATGTCGTTCGCGCGCAGCAAGCATCGTGTCTTCTCCGAGGACGATGTGAAAGTGAGCTTTGCCGACGTCGCCGGCGTGGACGAAGCCGAACAGGAACTCAAGGAGATTGTCGAGTTCCTCAAGACCCCGAAGAAATACACGACGCTCGGCGGCCACATCCCGAAGGGCGTTCTGCTGGTCGGCCCGCCCGGAACCGGCAAGACACTGCTGGCGCGCGCCGTCGCGGGCGAAGCAAAGGTTCCGTTCTTCAGCCTGAGCGGATCGGAATTCGTTGAGATGTTCGTCGGCGTCGGCGCCGCGCGCGTGCGGGACCTGTTCTCGCAGGCGGAGGCGAAGGCGCCCTGCATCATCTTCATCGACGAGCTCGACGCGCTGGGGCGCGCGCGCGTGCAGAGCCCGATGGGGTCGCACGAGGAGCGCGAACAGACGCTCAACCAGCTGCTCGCCGAAATGGACGGGTTCGACTCGCACAAGGCGATCATCATCATGGGCGCGACGAATCGCCCCGAGGTACTCGACCCCGCCCTGCTCCGACCGGGGCGCTTCGATCGGCAGGTGCTGGTCGACAAGCCCGACGTGAAGGGGCGCGAGGAAGTCCTGCGCATCCACACGAAGAACGTGAAGCTTGCGGCGAATGTCGACCTGAGGATCGTGGCCGCGCGCACCACGGGTTTCGCGGGCGCGGACCTGGCGAATCTCGTGAATGAGGCAGCGCTGCTCGCCGCGCGCAAGGACAAGACCGCCGTCGAACCTTCGGACTTCGACGAGGCGATCGATCGGCTCATCGCCGGGCTCGAAAAGAAGCGCGTGATGAGCACGAAGGAGCGGGAGATCGTCGCGTACCATGAGTCGGGCCACGCGATCGTCGCCACGTCGATCCCCGGCATGGATCCCGTGCACAAGATTTCGATCGTCCAGCGGGGGTTCGGCGCCCTCGGGTACACGATGCAGCTTCCGCTCGAGGATCGGTATCTGTTGCAACGGAAGGATCTGCTCAATCAGCTCGCGGTGCTTCTGGGCGGACGCACGGCCGAGGAGATCGCGCTCGGTGAGATCTCAACGGGCGCGCAGAACGATCTCCAGCGCGCCACAGACATCGCGCGCGCCATGGTCACTGAATGGGGCATGAGCGACGCGCTCGGCGCCATCAACTACGACGGCCACAAGCGCAGCAAGTTCCTCGAAATGCAGCTCGGTCCGGAGCGCGGCGCCTACGCGGAGGACACGGGTCGGCTGATCGACAGCGAAGTGAAGCGCATCATGACCGACGCACACAACGAGGCGCGCGAGATCCTCACGAGGAGCCGTGACATTCTCGAAACCGTGACGCGGCGGCTGCTCGAGATCGAAATCATGGAGGGCGAACAACTGCGTCAGCTGATGGGCATCCCGCCTCCACCGCCGACGATCCCAACGGAGACGATCCCGCTGCCGACCGATGAGCTTCGCTGAGGTAGCTGCGGCGCGGACCCTGTGGGTCCGCGTGGCAGTCGTATCGCTGCTGCTTGGCGTCCCCTCTCGTGCCGCACACGCCGACTGGCTGTTCGGCGGCTACATGGGCGCCTCCGCCACTGCATCGAACACGCTGACGGTCACGCCGGCAAGCGGACCGCCGTCGGCAATTTCCAATGTCGTGTACAAAGGACAGGCGTTCCGGAGTCCCTGGTATTACGGCGTCCGTGCCGGCTGGCTGCCCGCCGCGACCCGCGGCGTGGGCGCCGAGATCGAGTGGACTCACGCCAAGGCGATTGCGCAGTTCGATCCGCGCGCGCAGGAGCTCAACGCCTTCCAGCAGTCGCACGGGCTCAACTTCCTGCTGGGAAATGTGACGTACAGATTCACGCCGGCCTGCGACAGTCGATGCACGTTCGCCGTCCGCGGCGGTGCAGGGATCTCGACACCTCACGTCGAATCGACATTCCGCAACACGCACCAGGAGCAGTATCAGTACGGCGGATTCGCCTGGCAGGTCGGAGCTGGCGCCGAGTTTCGCATCTGGCAATTCGTCTACGGGATCGCCGACGCGCGCATCACGCGGGTGAACGAGAAGCATCTCCGCGCCGCCGCCGCAGACATCTCCGGCGCGTTCTTCACGCGGCACGTCGATGTCGGCATCGGGCTGCGGCTTCCTGATTGAAGTCTGGGCTGAGACGGGCCACAGAGACACGCAGACACAGAGAAGGCTTGATGCGCATGATCCGCGTCCACCGCACCCTCTCTGCCCTCGTCCTCTGCCTGCTGTGCGCGGCGCCGGTCGGTGCACAGTCGGTCGCGTCACTCTTCACCACGCTTCCCGCTGATTTCGCGCACCTGTTCACTCCGTCCAACGCGATCATCCTCGGCATTGGCGGCGCAGGCACTGCGGCGGTCCATCCGAACGATGGCGCCATTGCCGAGCGGATCCAGGCGGACACCGGCGCGCGCAAGCGTTTCTTCAAGGCCGGCGCCGCGATTGGCGATGGCGCCGAACAGGGCGCATTCGCGCTCGGCATGTACATCATCGGCCGCGCCTCACACAGCGCCCGCGTCGGCGCGCTTGGCGCGGACCTCGTTGACGCGCAGATCGTCAACGGCGTCCTGACCCAGGGACTCAAGTTTGCCGTCGATCGCACCCGCCCCAACGGATCGAGTCACTCGTTTCCATCGGGACATACATCGGCGACGTTCGCCACCGCGGCGGTGATTCACGAGCACTATGGATGGAAAGTCGCGGTGCCGTTCTACGCGCTTGGCGGGTACGTCAGCGTCTCGCGCATGATCGATCGTGAGCACTTCGCGTCCGATGTGATCTTCGGCGCCGCGCTGGGGATCGTCTCAGGCCGCGCCGCGAGCTTCGGCCACGGCCCGCATCGTGTGTCCGTGAGCCCGCTCGCTGTGCCTCGCGGGATCGCGATCATCGGCACAATCGGCGGATCGCGTACCCGAGGGCACAAAGACTGACCTTCGTGCCCTTCGTGGTTTTGTACGTCTTCGTGGCCGTTGTCGTTGCTTAGTCGGTGACGCAGCCCTGCGAGGCCGGTTTCACGAGGCGGACGTACTTCCCGAGCACCCCGCTCGTCGCTTTCGGCGCGGGCGATGTCCACGACGCCCGGCGCGTCGCCAGCTCCGCGTCGCTCACCTCCACGCCAATCTCGCACTTCGCCGCGTCGATGACGATGCGATCGCCGTCGCGCACGAGGCCGATCGGCCCGCCCTCCTGCGCTTCCGGGGTGATGTGCCCGATGATGAAGCCGTGCGAGCCGCCGGAGAAGCGGCCATCCGTCAGCAACGCGACATCCTTGCCCAGACCGGCGCCCATGATCGCTGACGTCGGCGTCAGCATCTCGGGCATGCCCGGTCCGCCTTTCGGACCTTCGTACCGGATCACGACGACTGAGCCCTTTGCGATCTCGCCGCGCTCGAGACCGGCCAGCATCGCTTCCTCGGAATCGAACACCTTCGCGGGACCCGCAAAACGCTCGCCTTCCTTGCCGGTGATCTTGGCGACCGCACCATCTGGCGCAAGGTTCCCTCGGAGGATCCGCAAGTGGCCGCGCGGAAAGACCGGCGTTTCGATCGGCTGAATCACCTGCTGCCCGGCCTTGAGCGGCGGCACGTCGGCGACGTTCTCCGCGAGCGTCTTGCCGGTGACGGTCATGCAGTCGCCGTGCAGGAACCCGCGCTCGAGCAGGTACTTCATCAGCGCCGGTGTCCCGCCGGCGGTGTGCAGGTCTTCCTGCACGTAGGTGCCGCTTGGCTTCAAATCGGCCAGCAGCGGCACGCGATCGCTGGCGCGCTGGAAGTCGTCCAGTTCCAGCGGGACGTTCGCGGCCCTCGCCATCGCAATCAGGTGCAGCACCGCGTTGGTCGAGCCGCCGACGGCCATGATCATCACCAGCGCGTTCTCAAACGATTTCTTGGTGACGATGTCGCGCGGCTTGAGATCGCGCTCGAGAAGCAGCCGAATCGCATCGCCCGCGCGGAGGCATTCGTCGGCCTTGGTGGGATCCTCGGCTGGATTCGACGAGCTGTACGGGAGCGACAGACCAAGCGCCTCGATGGCGGTCGCCATCGTGTTGGCCGTGTACATCCCGCCGCACGCGCCCGCTCCGGGGCATGCGTGCTTGACGATGTCGAGGCGTTGCTCGTCGGTGATGACGCCCGCGATGTACTCGCCGTACGATTGGAACGCCGAGATGATGTCGCGCGGTTTCCCCTGCGCGAACCCCGGTCGGATCGTTCCGCCGTACACCATGATCGCGGGCCGGTTGAGGCGCAGCATCGCGATGACCGATCCGGGCATGTTCTTGTCACACCCGGGGACGGTAATCACCGCGTCATACCACTGTCCGCTGACAACGGTTTCGATCGAGTCGGCGATCAAATCGCGCGACGGCAGCGAGTAGCTCATGCCCTCGGTGCCCATCGAGATGCCGTCGCTGACGCCAATGGTGTTGAAGCGAAGCCCGACCAGCCCCGCCGCCTGCACGCCTGCCTTGATCTGCGCGGCAAGCCGGTCGAGATGCATGTTGCACGTATTGCCCTCGTACCACATGCTGCAGATGCCGACCTGCGGCTTCTGCAGATCCGCGTCGGTCAGGCCGACGCCGTACAGCATCGCCTGGGACGCCCCCTGACTGCGGGGCTGTGTGACCCGCGAGCTGTACTTGTTGTTCATACGGTCGCGGGCGTCGGGAGCGTCACCGGGTCGAGGAACGGCATCATCGCGCGCAGCCGCTGCCCCACGATTTCCACGGGATGTTTGGCTTCCTCCGCGCGGTATGCCTTGAACCTCGGCAGCCCTGCCTCGTACTCGGCCATCCACGTGTTCGCAAACGTCCCGGACTGGATGTCTTTGAGGATCTGCTGCATCGCCTTCTTCGTGTCGTCGGTGACGATCTTCGGACCGGCGGTGTAGTCGCCCCATTCTGCGGTGTCACTGACGGAGTACCGCATGTATGCGAGTCCCCCGCGGTAGAAGAGGTCGACGATCAGCTTCAGCTCGTGCATGCACTCGAAATAGGCGATCTCCGGCTGATAGCCGGCGTTCACCAGCGTTTCGAAGCCCGCCTTCATCAGCGCGCTCACGCCGCCGCACAGGACCGACTGCTCGCCGAAGAGATCCGTCTCGGCCTCCTCCGCAAATGTCGTTTCGATGATGCCGGCTCGGGCACAGCCGATGCCGCGGCCGTACGAAAGCGCCAGTGCCTTCGCGTTACCCGTGAAGTCCTGGTGCACCGCCAGCAGGCCTGGGACGCCGCCGCCTTCGGGGAAGATCTCGCGGACGCGATGACCCGGCGCCTTCGGAGCGATCATCGTCACGTCGACATCCTTCGGCGGCACGACGAAGCCGAAGCGGATGCTGAGGCCGTGGCCGAACATCAGCATCTTGCCCGTGGTCACGTGCGGCTTGATGTCCTTCTCGTAGACTTCCTTCTGCTTCTGATCGGGGATCAGAATCATGATGACGTCGCCCCAGGCGCTCGCCTCGGGCACGGTCATGACGCGCAGGCCAGCGGCCTTCGCCTTGCCCACCGACTGGCTCGTCGCGTGCAGTCCGACGACGACGTCGACGCCGCTGTCCTTCAGGTTCAGCGCATGCGCGTGCCCCTGCGATCCGTAGCCGATGACCGCCACCTTCTTCCTGCGAATCAGATCGAGGTCAGCATCCTTGTCGTAGTACATCGTCGCCATCGTTAATGCTCCTGTTTGCCTGGGATCACACCACGAAGATTTCGATCAACCACGAAGACCCGAAGGCCACGAAGAATGATTCCTCTTCGTGTGCTTCGCGCCCTTCGTGGTAGAGAAAGACCCTTAAGAATACTGTGAAGCGGACAGCGCCGTATCGCCGCGTCGCATCGCCACCTGCCCGCTGCGTACCATCTCGATGATGCCCAGCGGTTCGAGCCGCGCGATGACGGAGTCGACGTGCGGCGGCTCGCCGGTAATCTCGAGCGTCATCGTCTGCTCGCCGGTATCGACGATGTGCGCGCGGGTTTCGTCAATGACGCGAAGCACGGCGGCGCGGTCGTGCCCGGCGACGGCCACTTTGACGAGCGCGAGATCGCGTGCGACGGCCGGCACGGTGCCGAGGTCCTCGACCTGCAGAACATTCACGAGCTTGTAGAGGTACGCCGTGACGCGCTCCGCGCTGGCCTGGTCGCTGTCGATGACGATCGTCATGCGCGAGATGCCGGGTTCGGCCGTGCGTCCGACGCTGAGCGACTCGATGTTGAAGACGCGGCGGCGGAAGAGCGAGGCGACGCGATTGAGCACGCCTGGCTTATCTTCGACCAGCACGACAAGGGTATGTTGCATTCTGGATCCTTGGAGTCACCGACTACGGACCACGTCTACGGTCCTGACAGGCGGGTCTGAAGACCCCCCTACACCGGCGGGTCCAAAGGACCCGCCCTCCTCTGTTAAATGGGATCGTCTGCCGTTTCGACGAGCACGGACGGCTCCGGCCGGCGGATCATCGCATCGAGAGCCGCGCCGGCGGGCACCATCGGGTACACGCTGTCTTCCTGCTCGACTCGAAAATCAATCACCGTTGTGCCTTCGGCCTGGCGCGCGCGCTGAACGATCTCCTCGACGCCGGGACGGTTATCGACGCGCAGGCCAACCAGGCCGTGCGCCTCCGCAATCTTGACGAAATCCGGACTGCGAAGCGGCGTCGCGGCATAGCGGCGCTCGTAGAAGAACTCCTGCCACTGCCTGACCATCCCGAGGTAGCCGTTGTTGATGATCGCGACGTTGACTTTCACGCCTTCCTGCGCGGCGGTGCTCAGTTCCGCCTGCGTCATCTGGAAGCCGCCGTCGCCGACGATCGCCCAGACTTCCGCGTCGGGCTTCGCCATCTTGGCGCCGATGGCCGCCGGCAGCCCGAACCCCATCGTCCCAAGCCCGCCTGACGTGATCAGCGTGCGCGGATCGTCGTGATGGTAGTACTGCGCCTCCCACATCTGGTGCTGCCCAACGTCGGTAGCGATGATCGCGTTGCCGGAGGTAAGGCGCCAGATGTCGTTGATCACGTGCGCGGCGTAGAGGTGGCCGTTGTCGGGCAGGGCCTGGATGTCGCGCACCGCCGTGTCGCCCTTCATCGACTCGATGTACTTGAGCCAGGGACCGTGGGTCGCCGGCTCGAGTAAATCGAGCATGTCCACGAGCGTCTCGCGCAGATCCGCGACGATCGCAGCGTCCGCGCGGACGTTCTTGTTGATCTCGGACGGGTCGATGTCGACGTGGATCTTCTTGGCGTTCTGGGCGTACGTCTTGAGATTGCCGGTCACGCGGTCGTCGAAGCGCATGCCGAACGCGAGCAGCAGGTCGGCTTCCTGAATCGCATGGTTCACCCACGCCTCACCATGCATCCCCATCATTCCGATATTGAGCGGGTGGCTCGCAGGAAAACCGCCGATGCCGAGCAGCGTCACGGTCACCGGGGCATCGATCAGCTCGGCGAAGGCACGGACCTCCTTCATCGCGTTGCTTTGGATGACCCCTTGGCCCGCAAGAATCAGGGGCTTGCGAGCGGCCCGAATCAGCTCCACCGCCTTCAACATCTCGGACTTCTTGGGGCCGCGCGTCGCCCGGTAGCCGCGCATCTTCACCGGCGCGTCATCCCACTGCCACTCGGTGGCGGCTTGCTGCGCGTCTTTCGTGATGTCAACCAGCACTGGCCCCGGGCGTCCTGACTTCGCAAGATGGAACGCCTCCTTGATCGTCGGCATGATGTCGTCGACGCGCGTCACGAGGTAGCTGTGCTTCGTAATCGGCAGCGTGATACCGCTGATGTCGGTCTCCTGGAACGCGTCGTAGCCGATCATCTTGCTCGGCACCTGGCCAGTGATGCAGACCATCGGCGACGAATCCATCTGGGCAGTGGCGATGCCAGTGACGAGATTCGTGGCTCCGGGGCCCGAAGTGGCGATCGCCACGCCGACTTCGCCGCTGGCACGGGCGTAGCCGTCGGCCATGTGGCTCGCCCCCTGTTCGTGCCGGACCAGGACGTGCCGGATCGGGTAGTCGAGCATCGCGTCGTATGCGGGCAGAATCGCCCCCCCCGGATATCCGAAAACAATACGAACGCCCTCGTGAACGAGGCATTCCCAGATGATCTGCGCGCCGGTCCGTTGCATTCAGCCTGACTCCTGTTTGCCAGTGTGCCCCGCATGGGTCACATCAGTCAAATTGATAGTTATTCAGACACGATAACACTTGCTAATGAGGCCCGTCCGGACTCTCACCCCCCAATTCCTGACTTCCACGGACATTATCGGTCGTGGCGCCTTGGCGCTCCGGGAGCTGGGATTTGGGAGTTGGGAGTTTGCGGGATGGTCCGATCCTTGAACTACGTCCAGCCACAAGAGGTGAAACGATGAGAAGCCACTGGACGATCGCGGCCCTGCTCAGCTCCGCCCTTATTGTGGGGTGCAACGGCCGTAGCAACGAGAATTCGCTGAATACAGAGCAAGATCCGACTGCGGCGCCGGCGAATGCGCCAGCAGCAGCCGATCAGGCGGTGGCGCCCGCACCTCCACAGTCGCAGCAACCGTACTCCACAGCGGACAATTCGGCCGTGACGGGTCAGCGGACGGCCACGGCCCCCCGGGCGACCACTGGGCGGCGTGAGACTGTGACGCCAAGAGGAACGACGACGTCGCGAAACGAGTCGTCGGACTACAACGCCGCGCCTGCGGTGAGTCTGCCTGCGCGCGAGGACAACCGCGTTGCAGCCACGCCGGCTCCGGCGCCGCGGGCTCAGTGGCGTGAGGTCACACTGCCCACAGGCACAGCCCTAGCCCTCCAGATGACGTCGGCGATTTCGTCGGAATCCGCGCAGGTCGAGACGCCCGTGAGCGCGCGTCTCAGCAATGCGGTTGTCATCAACGGTGACACGGTCATCCCGGCGGGCGCGGAGCTGACCGGCACCGTCACCGACGTCGAGCGATCCGGCCGCGTGAAAGGCCGCGCCCATGTCGCCTTCGCCTTCAACGAGGTCCGGATGAACAACGGACGGGAAGATCTCAGAACAGATCCGGTGAACTTCGAGGCGGAAGCCACGAAGGGTGAAGACGCGACCAAGGTCGGCGCCGGCGCGGTGGGTGGTGCGATCCTCGGCGGCATTCTTGGCGGAAAGAAGGGCGCCGCGAAGGGCGCGATTGCCGGAGGCGCTGTCGGCGGCGGCGTGGTGGCAGCCACGCGCGGCAAGGAAGTCGTGGTTGCCGAAGGCACCAACGTGACGGCCACGCTCGCCGCGCCTCTTACTCTGCGGATACCTATTCGGTAATCCGCGGGTGTAATTCAAGATTCAAAATGCAAAAAACAAACTGAACTCGGTTTGCAGCGACGGGGTGACGGGCCGCGGCCTTTCACCCCGTTGTTACGTACCAGCCGTGTTTGCATTTTGAATTTTGCATTTTGAATTACTGCTCAGGAGCTGACTTATCCCGAGTCTCCGGTCCGACAGCCGCCTCCGCGGCCTGGAATCCAATCTTTGAATGCGTGCGGTCGCAGAACGGCTTCTTTGTCGACGCGCCGCAGCGGCAGAGCGCAACCGGGCGCCTCTCGATCGGGTACTCGTTCCCGTCCCAGTCGAACACCTTCACATCGTCATCCTCAACGAGGTACGGACCGTTCTTGCGCAGGCGAATCGTCGTCATCCCCTCACCCCATTCTCTGCATGGCGGACAGAAAGTCTGCGTTGCTCTTCGTCTTCCCCATCTTGTCGAGCAACAATTCCATGGCCTCGACTGGGGAAAGCGGATTGAGCACTTTCCGGAGCACCCATACCCGATTGAGATCCTCCTTCACGATGAGCAGTTCTTCCTTGCGGGTTCCGCTCCGGGTGATGTCAATCGAGGGGAAGACGCGCTTATCCGTCAGCTTGCGATCCAGGTGGATCTCCATGTTGCCGGTGCCCTTGAATTCCTCGAAGATGATGTCGTCCATGCGCGAACCGGTGTCGACCAGCGCGGTCGCCATGATCGTCAGCGAGCCCCCCTCCTCGATGTTGCGCGCGGCGCCGAAGAAGCGCTTGGGCTTCTGCAGGGCGTTCGAGTCGAGCCCGCCCGACAGCACTTTTCCAGACGCCGGGATGACCGTGTTGTAGGCGCGAGCGAGCCGCGTGATTGAATCGAGCAGGATCACCACGTCCTTCTTGTGCTCGACGAGGCGCTTGGCCTTCTCGATGACCATCTCGGCGACTTGCACGTGACGCTGTGCCGGCTCGTCGAACGTCGATGAGATCACCTCGCCTTTGACGGAGCGCTGCATGTCCGTCACTTCCTCCGGACGCTCGTCGATCAACAGGACGATCAGGAACACCTCGGGATGGTTCGTCGTGATCGATTGCGCAATGTTCTGCAGCAGCATCGTCTTGCCGGTCCTCGGCGGCGCCACGATGAGGCCGCGCTGGCCCTTGCCAATGGGCGTCATGAGATCCATGACACGGGCTGACAGATTGTCCGATGCCGTTTCGAGCCGGATCGCTTCCTGCGGATAGAGCGGCGTCAGGTTCTCGAAGAACAGCTTTTCGCGAGCCTGATCCGGTGCCTCGAAGTTGACTGCCTCAACCTTGATGAGCGCGAAGTAGCGCTCCCCTTCTTTCGGCGGCCTGATCTGACCCGACACGGTATCCCCGGTGTGCAGGTCGAACTTGCGGATCTGCGACGGCGACACATAGATGTCGTCCGGACCCGGCAGATAGTTGTAGTCGGGTGCGCGCAGGAAGCCGAAGCCATCGGGCAGCGTCTCGAGCACTCCCTCCGAGAAGATGTTGCCACTGCGCTCGGTCTGCGCCTTCAGGATCTGGAAGATCAGGTCCTGTTTACGCATACCGGTCGCCCCGGCCACATTCAGGTCCTTGCCGATCTGCGTGAGCTTCTGAATGCTCATGTCTTTCAGATCGTTGATGTTCAGGCTGGCGCGCGCGGGCGACGGCCGCTGCTGCTCGGCTGGCGCGGCCCCGGGGGGCGTGGCCTCAGCCTCGGCGGGGACCGGTGCTGGGTCAGTGGACTCTGGATCTGGCGCTCGCCCGGGCCCGGGACGTTTCGAGGTGGTCGGCATAACGGAAAACCTGTGTTGCTGCGCTTTGTTTGTGTTGAGGATGAACGAAAGGTCGACGAATGCGGCGGCGGTATTTTAGGAGTGTATTTGTCGCGAGTATAGGGCTGGCCCCGAGGCGTGTCAATCAGTACGAATATGGATTCCGTCCAATCCCGACGATGCTGCAGGCTTCGATGACCTTGAGCTTGCGGCGCCGCGCTTCCGCGAGAAGCTCATCGCTTTCCGCGCCGGGGTTGATCCAGATCTCGGCGATCTGCTTCTTTTCAAAGCCGTCGAGCAGCGTGATCCCGATCGCGGGCGGTACGTAGACCGTCGCCATGTCGATCTGCCCGGGCACGTCGGTTACTGACGCGTAGGTCGGAACCCCTTCCACCTCGCGCTCGTTCGGGTTGATTGGAATGACCCTGTGGCCTTCCGCCTGAAAGGCGCGAAACGCCTTGTTGCCGAACTTGTGGCGATGGCTGGAAGCGCCGATGACCGCAACGGTCTTCATGCCTCGATTATCGCATCGAGGCAAGCGGCGACTCCGACTGTACAATTGGCGCCCGTGCGCCGGCCGGTACTGACCCTCCTTCTCCTCTCAGCGCTCACCTTTTTCCTCGGACTCGGCCGCCAGGCCATTACCGACTCGGATGAGGCGTTCTACGCCGAAGCCGCGCGGGAGATGGTCGAGGGAGGCGACTGGCTGACCCCTCACTACAACTACGAGGATCGCTGGCAGAAGCCAATCCTCTACTACTGGGTGACGGCTGCAGCATTCGCCGCGAGCGATACGACCGAATTCATGGCGCGTTTCGGATCGGCGTTGTCCGGGCTCGGTCTCGTCCTCATCACGTGGGGCGCGGCGCGGCGCCTGACGGGACGCGACGACGCCGCATGGACCGCCGGCGCGATCGCAGCCAGCTGTATCGGCTACTTCTTGATGGCGCGGTCGGCGCTCCCGGATCTTCCCCTCGCCTTCTTCATCACCGCAGCTATCTGGGCGGCACTCCGTGGCGCCGATCCCAATGAGACGGTGCCGGCTCGATGGTGGGCGCTCGCTGGTCTTGCCGCCGGGCTTGGATTTCTGACGAAAGGGCCGCTCGCGCTGGTCATTCCAGCGATCGTCCTGGTTCCCATCTGGTGGCGTGAGCGCCGGACCGTTGCATTTCGCACCTCCCACCTCCTCATGGCAGGCGCGTTATTCGCCGTCTCCGGGCTGCCCTGGTATCTCGCGATGACGATGACACACGGCGCCGCGTACCTTCAGAGCTTTTTTGTCTCGGATAACCTCGAACGTTTCGCAACAACGCGCTTCAACAGCCCACGCCAGGTCTGGTACTACGTGCCGATCGTGATTGGCGGCCTGCTCCCCTGGTCGATCTTCCTGATGGTGCTGCCCCTCCGCACGCTGCGCGATGTCGCGCAACGCCGCCGACGGCTGACAGACATCGAATGGCGGCTGGTGATTTGGACACTGGCCCCGCTGCTGCTCTTTACGGCGTCGATCGGGAAACAGCCGCGCTACATCCTGCCGGTGCTGCCGCCGCTCGCCATGATGCTCGGCCTCGCGATCGCAGACCGCGTGGCCGCGACCCGCGCGCGAACATCGCAGCGCGAACTCTCGATAGCCACGTTCCTGACGGCCGCGATGTTCCTGCTCCTCGCCGGGCTGCTGTACCGTGCGCGCTCGCTCTTCGTCTCGGGCTATCCATCCCTCACAGTGGCGGGCATCATCGCCGTCGCCGTCGCTGGCGTCGCGCTCGGCTGGGTTGCCGCCGCGCGTGCGTGGACGCGCCTGCCGATGGTGATGGCGTTGTCTGCGGCCGCGCTGCTGCTGACGCTGCAGTTCGGTGCCTTCGCCGGCAAACGACCGGAAGCGGTCGAAGAGATCGCCGCGATGATTCGTGCGAACCGCCATGGCGGCGAACCTGTCGGCGAATACGAGGCGTTTGTCAGAAACCTGGTCTTCTACACCCGATTCCACACCGTGCAGGTGTTCAATGATCCGGGTGCGCTGGCGTTTCTCAAGTCATCAGAGCGCGTCTTTCTCGTCGTCCATAAAACCGACCTGGAACGACTGAAGACGATGACGGACATCCCGTTGAATACGGTTGGCGCGGTGACGTATCTGAATACAGCCAGCGTCCGCCTCCGGACGCTGCTGGCGCCGCTGCCCGAACAGGATCTCGAGACAATGGTACTCATCTCGAACCGCTAGGCATTTCTTGTGACCTCCTCACCTCCTGTTCTGAAACCATTTCTACGGAAAGATCTTCCCGGGATTCAGAATTCCATTCGGGTCGAACGCGGCCTTGACCCGCTTCATCAGCGCGATCTCATCCTCCGATAGCTCGAGCCGCAAGTACGGCGCCTTGGCGAACCCGATGCCATGCTCGCCGCTGATCGACCCTTCCAGCGCGATGACGCGGGTGAAGAGAAAATGCTCCGCGTCCTTCGCGCGCGCCTGTTCGTCGGCGTCGCCCGGTTTCAACAGCAGGTTGACGTGGATGTTGCCATCGCCGGCGTGGCCGAACGCGGCGATCCGAAGTCTGTGCCTCCGCTTGATCTCATCGATGACGTCGAACAGCTCCGGCACGCGGCCCCGCGGCACGACGACATCGTGATTGACCTTCACCAGTCCGGTCGCCTTCAGAGCGGCCGACACCTGACGGCGCACGGACCAGATCGTGTCGCGCTCGGCGCCGGTGGCCGCGCGCGTGATCTCCTTGGCGCCCGCACTCCGGCAGGCGTCGATCGCGCGACCGAGATCCTCCTCGACGCCATTCGGTGTCCCATCCACCTCGACGATCAGCGCCGCGGCGGTTCCTGGCGGCACGAGGTCGGGGCTTACGTTGTCGTGTACCGCCTCGAGTGAATCGCCGTCGATCAGCTCCACGGCCGCCGGCACCACCCGCCATCGAATCAGCTCCGACACCGCATCGACCGCCCCGCGGATACTCTCGAAGGTGGCGAGCATTGTCGCGTTTGCAAGCGGCTTCGGCATGAGACGGACGGTGATCTTCGTGATGATCGCCAGTGTGCCCTCGGAGCCGACGAGCAGCTGAGTGAGGTCGTAGCCGACGACGTTCTTCACGGCCTTGGAGCCGGTGTTGACGATCTCCCCCGTCGGCAGTACGGCTTCCATCGCGAGGATGTAGCGCTTGGTGGTGCCGTACTTGAAAGCGCGCGGCCCACCGGCACATTCGGCGACGTTGCCGCCAATCGACGACTGGTTCAGGCTTGCCGGATCCGGCGGATAAAAGAGGCCCACCTTCTCCACCGCCCGCTGTAGATCGGCGTTGATCACGTTCGGCTCGACCACCGCGAGCAGATTCAGTTCGTCGATCTCGAGGATGCGGTTCAGCCGCTCCATCGACAGCAGCACACCGCCGCGGGTCGGCACCGCGCCCCCCGTGAATCCGGTGCCGGCGCCGCGCACCACGAGCGGCACCCGCTCCGCGTTGCAGATCCGCGCGATCGCGGCGATGTCCCTGGTGGTCGCGGGAAGAACAACGACGTCAGGTGGATGGCCTTTGCCGAACGCATCGGCCGCGTAGGCGTCGAGCGAAGGGACGTCAACCCTGACGAACTCCGCACCGACGATCGTCGATAAACGCTTAACGAATTCGGGCGACATTCAGTAAGCCAAGCCACAGAGACGCAGAGCCACCGAGACGCAGAGAAACCTAGCTTACCTCTGTGTCTCTGCGTCTCTGTGGCCCGTCTTCACCGACTGGCGGTAGCCTTGGCGGGCTGGATGCTCTCAGCGAAGCGCAGGATGCGCGTCGCGCCCTCGCGCAGCTGCTCCATCGACGTCGCGTAGGAAATGCGCAGGTAGCCTGGCGCGTCGAACCCTTCGCCCGGCGTGACCGCGACGTGCTCCTTCTCGATGAGTCCCTGCGCGAAGTCCGCGGATGTGCGGACGTCGCCACCGAGCAGCCCCGAGATGTCGGGGAACAGGTAGAACGCCCCTCTCGGCTTCACGCACTTGATGCCCGGATTCGCGGTCAGCCATCCGTGAATCGCGTCGCGGCGCCGGCGATACTCGTCGAGCATCACTTTCACGCCCTCCTGTGGACCGTTCAGCGCCACAACGCCACCCTTCTGCACAAACGACGTGATGTTCGACGTCGAGTGCCCCTGGATCACGTTGAACGCTGTGGTCAGATCCTTCGGCGCAATCGTCCAGCCTGCGCGCCATCCGGTCATCGCGTAGGTCTTCGACAGCGACCCGGCGATCACTGTCCGGTCGCGGTGGCGATCGAACAGCAGCTTCGGTAGATTGTGCGGCACCGTGTCGTAAATCAGGTGCTCGTAGCACAGGTCGATGATCATCCAGATCCCGCGTTTCGCGGCCGCGTCCGTGATCATCGCGACGGCGGACTCCTCCGTCAGCGACCCGGTCGGGTTGCAGGGCGTGTTGAGGATGATCGCCTTCGTCCTTGGCGTGATCGCCGCGATGATCTCCTCCGGGTGTACGGTGAAGCCGTCTTCCGCCTTCGTCTGGACGATCACCGGCGTCGCATTCGCGATCTTGATCTGCTCGGGGATCGTCGGCCAGTACGGCGCGTGCGTGATCACTTCGTCGCCCGGATTGAACAGCGCGAGCGCGGTGTTGAAGAGCGCCTGTTTGCCGCCGTTCGTGATCAGCACTTCGGCGGGCGTGAAGTCGATGCCGTAGTCCCGCTTGTATTGCGCGCAGATCGCCTCACGCAGCTCGGGGATCCCCATCGAGTTCGTATACCGCGAGAAATTCGCGTCGATGGCCGCCTTCGCCGCGTCCTTCACGTGCTGCGGCGTGGGAAAGTCGGGCTCGCCGGCGCCGAAGTCGACGATGCTGTGGCCTGCGCGGCGGAGCCGATCCGCTTCGGCCGCCACCTTCATCGTGGCCGAGCCGGTAACCTGTGCAAGACGCTGTGCGAGAACGGTAGACATCTGACCCTCTGAACCTTCTGAACCCTCTGAACCCTCTGAACCTACCGAACCCCTTGAACTATCTGAGCCTTCGGTTTCCGCCGCATCCAGTCCTCGACGGTCGATGGCACGAGCCCGCGGACTTCGCCGCCAAGGCTGAATACCTCTTTGATCAGGCGCGAGCTGAGATACGTGTACTGCTCCGCGGGCATCATGAAGACCGTCTCCAGCGTCGGCTCGAGGTGCCGATTCATGAGTGCCATCTGGAATTCGTACTCGAAGTCCGACACGGCGCGCAAGCCGCGGATGAGCGCGCTGGCGCGGCGGCGACGCGCGTACTCCACGAGCAGCCCGGCGAAGGTATCGACCTCGATGTTCGGATACTCGCGGAACACTTCGCGGATGATCGCGACGCGCTCGTCGGTCGAGAACAGCGGATCCTTTTCCGCATTGACGAGCACCGCGACGACGATCCGCTCGAACAGGTGCGCGCTGCGGAGAATGATGTCGACGTGACCGTTGGTCAGCGGGTCGAACGATCCGGGGAAAATCGCGAGTCGGCCTTGCGGCGGACCGGGCATCTCACACTCCTCAGAAGGGATTAGGGGTTAGGGGTTAGGGGTTAGGGGTTGGACGCTCCCAACCCGCCTTGCCCATCCACATCCCCAATCCTGGTCCGCGACCCTACACGCGAAGAACGTGAAGGCTGCGTTACGGTCGCTCTAAACTAACCCCTAACCACTAACCCCTAATCCCTGACAGCGAAGAAAGTGAGCGTGCTATCCCCTGACTTGACGTCACGTACGCGGCGCAGCGCAGCCGGCGCCTCGGGTTCGCGTCGCGTGGCGCGCTCCAGCACCACTAACCCTCCCGTGGCGACGTGGCGTGCCGCGGCCTCGAGAGCGGCGCTTACGTTGTCGATGTCGTACGGCGGATCCAGCAGGATCAGATCGAACGCGTCGGCGACCGGCAGGGCGTCGAGCGCGGCAGCGGCCTCCGCGCAACGAATAGTATAGCCTCCCTCGACGCCGCACGCCCCGAGGTTCTCCTCGATCAGCGCAACCGCCCGGCGGTCTGTATCGACGAACGTGACGTGCGCGGCGCCGCGGCTCAGCGCCTCGATGCCGAGCGCGCCCGTCCCCGCGTACCCGTCGAAGACGCGCGCCCCGACGATGCGCGGCGCGAGAACGTTGAACAACGTTTCCCGCAGCTTGTCGGACGTCGGTCGAAGGTCTGGCCAGGTGGGAGCCTTGAGGCGCCTACCCTTGAAGTGCCCGGCGATTACGCGCATGAACCACGACGTTCACGAAACGCGCGAAGGCCACGAAAACCGAATCCTTTAGCCAACTTCAATTAACCCGAATTGTTCTTGCCATTCTTGTTGCACGAACTTGAGCAGATCTCCGGACAGCCCGCCCTCGTTGACGAGCCGTCGCGCCTCGCGGTGCGCCGTCTCCATGATGTCCCGGTCGCGTACCAGATCGCCGGTCCGCAGCGCCGGCAGCCCCGACTGCCGGGTCCCGAAGAAATCTCCAGGACCGCGCAGCTCGAGGTCGCGTTCCGCGATCGCGAATCCATCACTCGTTCCCGCCATGGCCTTGAGCCGCTCGCGGGCGTCATCGGTCCACGGCGCTTGGTACAGCAGGATGCAATGCGACTCCCACTGTCCTCGCCCGACCCGGCCACGCAGCTGGTGGAGCTGCGAGAGCCCGAAGCGCTCGGCATGCTCGACCACCATGATCGAGGCGTTCGACACGTCGACGCCGACTTCCACGACTGTCGTCGACACGAGCAGGTGGATCTGCCCCGCCGCGAACGCGTGCATCACGCGATCCTTGGCGTCCTGCTTCATGCGCCCGTGCAGCAGCGCCACGCGGTATGCCGGAAATATTTCGGTCTGAAGATGGTCCGCCATTTCCGTCGCCGACTTCAAATCGATCTTCTCTGACTCCTCTACGAGCGGATAAATGATGTACGCCTGCCGCCCGGCATCGAGCTGATCGCGAATCAGCTGGTAGATCTCGTCACGCCGTGATTCGGGCTTGACCCACGTGCGCACCGGCTTGCGTCCAGGCGGAAGGTCGGGGATCTTCGACACGTCGAGCTCGCTGTAGTCGGTCAGCGCGAGGGTCCTCGGAATCGGCGTCGCGGTCATCAGAAGCACGTCCGGCCGCAGCCCCTTCGCGCGCAGCGCCGCCCGCTGCGCCACGCCGAAGCGGTGCTGCTCGTCGATGACGACCAGCCCGAGCTTGTTGAACTTGATCGTCTCTTGCACCAACGCATGCGTGCCAACGATCAGGTTCGTCGTCCCCCGCTCGATGTGCGCGTGAAGTGTGTGCTTCTTGAGCCCGGGTGTGCTGCCGGTCAGCATGTCCACCCGGAACCGCGACTGCGACAACAACCGGGCGATGTTGCCATAGTGCTGCGCCGCCAGAATCTCGGTGGGGGCCATGAACGCCACCTGCAGGCCGTTCTCCATCGCGACAATCGCGGCGAGCAGCGCCACGATGGTCTTCCCGGCCCCGACATCGCCCTGCAACAGGCGGTGCATCGGCTGTGGGAGGAGCATGTCGTCGACGATCTCCTTCACCGCCTGCCTCTGCCCTGGTGTCAGCTTGAATGGAAGAATCTTCGCGGCCGAGGCACGAATCCGATCGTCTACCTGCGGCACATACGGCTTCAGCTCCATGCTGGTTGCGTGGCGGCGCCACGCATGGCCGATCTGAAAGAGAAAGAATTCTTCGAAGATCATCCGCCGTTGCGCAGGAGTGCGAAACGCATTCAAATCCTCGACCCTTGCTTCGTTCGGCGGGAAGTGCGACTCCTCGAGCGCGATTCGCCGCGGCATCAGCTGCAGCCGTTCGCGGATCTCGTCCGGCACCCTGTCAACGATTGTCGAGGGAAGCTGATCGAGCGCCTGGCGGACGATGCG
Organism: uncultured Acidobacteriota bacterium; assembly: GCA_963741135.1. GTDB lineage: Bacteria > Acidobacteriota > Vicinamibacteria > Vicinamibacterales > UBA2999 > Gp6-AA40. The sequence goes on along the minus strand of CAVUHC010000008.1, from coordinate 1,178,411 downwards.
CCGCTGCATGTTCGGGGTGACCGTTCCGGTTTTTTCATAGAACGGGACGATGCGCGCCGTCCGCACCGACTCGAGATCGTCCGACATCAGCTCGTACTCCGGGTTCATGAAGTGGAGCCCAGTCGAGTCGAGCTTGACATCGCCGAAAATGACCACCGACAGGTGCGGCTTGAGGATGTCGGTCAGAAACGCCTGGTTCATCCAGGTGCAGCGAATCGCGCCACTTGTGTCTCCCACCACCGCATGGAAAATCTTGAAGCCCCGACGTCTGGTCACGGCCAGGTGCGCGCTCTTGATTTCGCCGAGCACCGCCGCCCGCATTCCCGGCCGAAGGGATGCGATCGGCTGCATGTGACTGCGATCTTCGTAGCGGAATGGAAGGCGGTAGAGGAGATCTTCGACGGTGAAGAGGCCGGCGCGCTTCAGGTCCGCGGCCTTCCGCGGACCCACGCCCTTCAGGAACTGGAGCGGAGTGCCTAGGACGTCAACCAATGATCAATGCCCAATGCTCACAGCTCAAGGCTCGTTGAGCACTGTGCCTTCTGCATTGAGCATCGTGCATTTCACTGAACGATGACGGCCTGCCCGGCGCCGACGTCAATCTGCCGGATCGACGCGGGCAACGCGAACGCATCGTCGAGGCTCACACCCTTTGGATTCTTCGGTGTGCGGGAGTAGTAGCCCACCAGCTCCTGCAGGAATGTCTTCGGAACCGGCACGCCGGAGATGTCCGCGCTCTCGAGGGCGAACGTTCCCATGCCGTCCTTGGTGCGCAAGACGCCGGCCACGTTCACCGGAACCTTCCCGCCAATGAGGTTCCAGATATCAAACGTGCCACCGGTGGATTTCTTCTTCGCGATCGCATCGAGGTCGACCACCGCCTGTCCGGTCACCTTGCCGTTTCCGACCATGCTGATTTGCGGATCGGATACGCCTGCCGGGAGCAACGGCTTTGCGCTGTACGCAAACCAGGAATTCAGCTCGCTCTCTGTCACCGGGGTGCTGCGGCCGCCGGCTTTCTGCTGGCCGTTCCCCTGGACGACAATCTGCTCGATCTTGCGTGAGAAGACGTCGGCCTGCTGCTTCGAGACCGAGGCGGCTTGCAGGGGCGAGAGTGCGAGGATCAGGCCGAAAATAGCGCCCGATCGTGCCCTTCGACGACCGCTCAGGGCACTCCGAGCGACGTCGAGGGGTAATGTCAGGAACCGCATGATGTATCTCCTGGCTGGCATTTCGAGTGTAACACCCGCACAAATCCCCTAGTTGATTTTCGCCTTCTGTTCGCATTATAGTCTCGGCCAGCCCGACAGAACAGGAGGAACGAGTGCTCCCGCTCACAAAACGGCAGCGTGAAATCCTCGATTACTTGAACGAGTTCATTCAGAACCACGGCTACGCTCCAAGCCTCGAAGAAATCGGACGGCGTTTCAATCTCTCTTCGCTTGCAACGGTGCACAAGCATCTCTCGAACCTGCAGGAGAAGGGATTCATTCGCCGCGCGTGGAACCGCAGCCGCTCGGTCGAGCTCGTTCCGACCCGCGTCGGTGGACGGGCGCTGGAGCTCCCTCTTCTTGGATTTGTGGCCGCGGGCGCACCGATCGAGGCGGTCGCCGGCAACGAGACGATCGCCGTACCGGAGACGCTGGCCGGCAAGCGCGACGCCTACGTGCTGCGCGTCAAGGGCGACTCGATGATCGATGAACAGATCCGCGACGGCGACTTCGTCATCGTCGAGGATCGCAAGACTGCTGACAATGGCGAGATGGTCATTGCGCTGCTTGGCGGGCTCGAGGTCACCCTGAAGAAGTTCTACCGCGAGAACGGCCGCGTGCGCCTGCAGCCGGCCAACCCGGCAATGCAGCCGCTGATGGTCGATTCGGATCAGGTGCAGGTCCAGGGCGTCGTCGTCGGCGTGATGAGAAAGTACTGAAGAAATCGCGGATTCCCGATCCCCGATTCCCGATCCCCGATTCCCGATCCCGGGAGCGAAGTAGTATTGGCCTCTATGGCCGATGAGACTCAGCAACGCAAGCAAATCAACTTCACCATCGTTCCCGACGACCAACCCGGCGAGACGCGCACCTACGCGAACTTCTGCTCGATCGCCCATACGCCGTTCGACTTCACGCTCACCTTCTGCGAGGTGATGCCGCTCTCGGAAAAGGAGCTGCGCGAGGCCGAGAGCGACCATGTCGTCCGCGCGCCCGTACGCGCGCGCGTCGTGGTACCCGTGCAGTTCGTGCCCAACCTCGTGGCCGCGCTGCAGGAGCACATGCGCGTCTTTTCTGAATCCTATTCGAACGTTGGGTGGTCGAAGGGACCCGTTCACTAATTCAAAATGCAAAATTCAAAATGCAAACACTGAACGCTTTGAATCCGCGCCGTGTTTGCATCTTGCATTTTGAATCTTGCATTACATGAAATCGTCAAAGACGACCCGCCGGGTTATCGAAACTCTTGCGACTCAGCATCCGAACGCGGACACCGAGCTCGTGTATCGAAACGCGTTCGAGTTGCTCACCGCGACGATCCTCTCAGCGCAGTCGACCGATGTGCGCGTGAACATGGTGACGCCGGGGTTGTTCAAGCGCTATCCGGACGCGCGGGCGATGGCCAAGGCCACGCCCGCGGAGCTCGAGCCGCAGATCGTCTCCACCGGATTCTTCCGGCAGAAATCGAAGGCCCTCATCGGGATGGCGCAGCAGCTGGTCGCTGAGCACGGCGGCAAGGTGCCGGCCGACATGGATCTGCTGACGAAGCTGCCCGGCGTCGGCCGGAAGACCGCCAACGTGGTGCTGGGCCACGCGCTCGGGGTGCCAGGACTGCCCGTCGATCGTCATGTCCTGCGCGTGTCGAACCGGATCGGCATTGCCGAGGGCGACGATCCTGAGAAGGTAGAGGCGCAGTTGACCGCAGCCCTCCCGAAGGAGATGTGGACGCTTGCCTCCGACGTGCTGATTCTCCATGGGCGGCGCATCTGCAGGCCGAAGCCGTTGTGCGATGAGTGCGCGGTGCGAGACGACTGCGATTACTACAGGCTGGTGGTGGCCGGGCATCGCGGACCCGACAAGGTCCGCGCCGCTGGTAACAACCGTAGAGGCGGACCTTCCCGCCTCCGCTCAAAGGTTACGGCGAAGACCAAAAATGACGCGCGAAAGGTTCGAACGCCTCGTCGTTGAAGCGGTCGCGCTCATCCCGAAGCGCTTCCGCCGCGAGATGAAGAACCTGGCGCTCGTCGTCGAAGACGAGCCGAGCGCGGCGCTGCTCGACGAGATGGAGATCGAGCCGCCTGATTCGCTGTACGGCCTTTACCAGGGCACGCCGCTTCCGGAACGTTCGTGGGCCCATGGCAACACGCTCCCAGATCGCGTCACGCTCTTCCAGAAGCCGATCGAGGAAGACTGCGAGGACGAGGACGAAGTCCGCGCGGTCATCGGCGAGACGCTGATTCACGAGGTCGGCCACTACTTCGGACTCAGTGAAGAGGAGATCGAGGAGATCGAAGAGCGATACTGGCGCGGGGGCACTCTCGGCCGCGACGAGGACGATGAGTGATCTCGCATAGGAGGAATAGGGGGAAGGGGGAAGGGGGAAGGGGGAAGGGGGAAGGGGCAAGCGGGAAGAACGGAACGCAGCCGCGGCCGAGGAAACGATTCGGGCAGCATTTCCTCGAGACAGCGTGGGTCACCAAAATCGTCGATTCACTTGGGGCGGCAGCCGACGATACCTTCCTGGAGATCGGCCCTGGCCGGGGTGCGCTGACTCGCCCACTTGCGGCACGAGCGGGACGCGTGATTGGCATTGAAATCGATCGCGACCTCGTCGGGTTGCTGACCGGCCAGCAGATCCCGAACCTGCGCGTCATCGAATCCGATTTTCTCGATATCGACCTCGCGGAGGCGCTCTGCGACGAACGCCATCCCCTTCGCGTCGTCGGCAACCTTCCCTACAACGTCTCGTCGCCGATCCTCTTCGCCTTGTTGCGCGCCGCTGACGGAGGGCGCCTCTTCCACGACGCCACATTGATGCTGCAGAAGGAAGTTGCCGATCGTCTGACTGCAACGCCCGGCCACAAGGAGTACGGGGTGCTCGCCATCCAGGTCGCGGTGGGCGCCGACGTCGAGCGGGTGTTCACACTGCCGCCCGGGGCGTTCCGTCCCCCGCCAAAGGTGACGTCCGCGGTGGTTCGCCTGCGCTTTCGCCCGCCGGCGGTCGACGTGGGCGATCCGCACGTGTTCGAACGTATCGTCCGCGGCGTGTTTCTCCAGAGACGGAAGACGCTGGCGAACGCACTTCGCCCGGTTGCCGATTCGCTCGGGCAGTCCGCCGCGGAACTGATTGAGCGCGCAGAGGTTGACGGGACTCTGCGACCAGAGGCGCTCACCCTCGAGGCAATCGCTCGTCTCTCGCGAGCTGTGCTATAGTTTTCTTCGCAAGTCGTTGACCCTTCCCGGTTTTCAGGCGTTCCCAGCGGCCTGATCAGCCCGCAGTCGGCCTCGCCAGAGGTTGCCTATGGGAGTACAAAGCGCGGTGTGCGGCGCGAGCCTTCACGGCCTGCGGCGCACGGTGAGGTGAACGCTGGGCTCCGAATGAATCAGTCCGCGGTGCCGGACGTGTCTCCGGCGACGCTCGAGGTCGTGCCGTTGGGCGGCGTCGGCGAGTTCGGCATGAACATGATGGCCGTCTCGTGGGAAGACACCACGATCCTCATCGATGCTGGCGTCATGTTCCCCGATCCCGATCAGCTTGGCGTCGATCTGATCATTCCCGATTTCACGTACGTGGAAGCGCGGGGAGACAAGGTCAAAGCGCTCGTGCTGACGCACGGCCACGAGGATCACATCGGCGCGGTGCCGCACGTGCTGCCGATGTTCGACGGTCCCGTGTACGGCACCGCGATGACGCTGGCACTGGTGCAGCCGAAGCTCGATGAACATGAAATCGACGCGAAGGGTCGACTGAAGACGGTCAAGCCGCGCGACGTCGTCACCATAGGGCCGTTCACGATCGAATTCATACGCGTCACCCACAGCATGCCGGACTGCGTGGGGCTGGCCATCACGACACCCGTGGGGATCATGATCCACACGGGAGACTTCAAGATCGATCAGACGCCGATCGACGGCGAGCATTTCGATCTGCACCGGTTTGCCGAGCTTGGGTCGCAGGGGGTCCTGGCGCTGTTCGGCGACAGCACGAACATCGATCGGCGCGGGTTCACGGGACCCGAGATCGAGGTGATCGACGCGTTCGAGGAGCTGTTCACGAGCACGCAGGGAAAGCTCGTCGTCGCGCTGTTCTCCTCGAGCATGTACCGCATGCAGGTCCTCGTCGATCTCGCGGCACAGTTCGATCGCAAGGTGGCGTTCGTCGGACGGAGCATCGTGCAGAACGCGGAGATCGCGCAGCGGCTCGGGTACCTGCGCGTGCCCGCGGGGATGCAGATCCGCGACGCGGACGTGCAGAATTATGCGTCGCAGGATGTACTCTGCCTGACGACAGGGTCGCAGGGCGAGCCGCAGGCGGCGCTCCCGCGAATCGCGATCGACGACCACCGGTGGGTGAAGCTTGGACCCGATGACACTGTCGTCCTCTCGGCGCGCGCGATCCCCGGGAACGAGAAAAAGATCTCCCGGGTCATGAGCCACATCGCTCGGCGCGGGGCGGATGTCGTCACCGACACGATGAAACATGTCCATGTCTCCGGACACGGCAGCGCGGAGGAATTGAAGCTGGTGCTCTCGCTCGTGCGGCCACGCTACTTCGTACCGATCCACGGCGAGTACCGACAGCTGTCACAGCATGCGCGGGTCGCCAAGCGCGTCATGAGCCGCGCCGATCACAAGCTGCAGGTGCTGCTCGCCGAAAATGGCGACATCATCCAGTTCGACAAGAACGGCGCGCGGATTGCCGGCAAAGCGCCGGCGGGGCGCGTGCTGATCGACGTGACGCGCGTTGGCGAGGTTGGCGACGAAGTGCTTCGCGATCGGCGCCACCTGGCCGGGGACGGAGTCATCGTGGCGGTAGTGGCAATCAACAGGCAGACCGGCGCACTCGTCGGCGACCCCGAGCTCGTCGCGCGCGGTTTCGTCGTCGGCGAAGGTGAAGCCGATTCGCTCTTCAAGGACGCGGCCGGTGTGATTGCGGAGTGCATCGACGCGTCCGGCGTCGAGGAGCGCGGCGATCAAGGACTCATGACCGAGAAACTGCGTGGCGAGCTGCGGAGATTCTTCAAAAAGCGATCGGGGCGGCGGCCACTCGTGCTGCCCGTCCTGATGGAGATCTGACGTAGTCCGGCTAGAGGCGGACGCTACCGATGATCGTCGGTCGTGTCTGTCCAGGGCGGACCGGAGGGAACGTGGCCGAATCGAAGTTGTCGCGGCGGCTCAGCGAGTTTCTCGGCGTGGCGCTCTTTGCGCTGGCGCTGATCTGGCTCATCTCGCTTGTCACGTACGAGCCGACCGACCCGGTATGGTTCTTCACGACCGAGGCGCTGCACCCGCCGGCGAACTTCGTCGGCCGCGTCGGCGCGTTTCTCTCGGAGCTGTCGTTCCAGTTGCTCGGCTACGCCGCGTTTCTGCTTCCCGCGGTCATCGCGTGGACAGGCTGGTACTACTTCTGGTGTCAACCGTTCGAGGCGATATACACCAAGCTGACCGGCATCACGTTGCTCGTCGGGTGCAGCGGCGCATTCCTCAGCCTCGTGTTCGGCAGCACCGATGTCGCGGGAAAGAACTTCGATGCCGGGGGCTCGCTCGGGGCCTGGCTCGCCGCATGGTTCGCCGACTACCTGAACAGAACCGGCTCCATCATCGTGATTCTCACGCTGATGGTGCTGTCGATCATCCTCTCGACTCAGTTTTCGTTCGGCCGTATGTTCGCGAGCGCGAGCCAGGGATCGCGCGACCTTTCGGCGCGGAGTGTGGGTTTCGTTCGCGGCTGGCTCGACGAGCGGCGCAAGCGGAAGCAGCGCCGCGAGGTCATCGCGAAGCATACGAAGAAGGCGGTCGCGGCTGCCGCAGCCACGACGGCGAAGGACGCCAGGGAGAGCAAGGACAGGGATGACGCGGGCGCGCCGCCGATGGTCGCCAGTAAGAGGAGGCCGGACCTCGCGCCGTCTCTTCCGCTCCCCGACCCGGACCCCGTGCGCACACCGCGACGCCAGGGAGCGTTCACCCTCCCGCCACTCTCGCTGCTTGATCCGGCAAAGCCAGAACATAAGATCGACGAACGTGAGCTGATGGATGCCGCCCGCCAACTCGAAGAGAAGTGCCGCGAGTTTGCCGTCGAAGGCCAGGTCGCTCAGATTCATCCGGGCCCCGTGGTCACGACTTTCGAGTTCAAGCCCGACGCCGGCGTCAAGTACAGCAAGATTACGAGCCTGGCCGATGACCTCTGCCTGGCCATGGAGGCTGAATCGGTCCTGATCGATCGCATCCCAGGCAAGTCCACCGTCGGTATCCAGATTCCAAACCCGAACCGCGAAGCGATCTCGCTCCGCGAGCTGCTCGACTCCGACGCCTATCAGCGCTCCGCGTCGAAGCTGACGCTGGCGCTCGGCAAGACGATTCACGGCGAGTCGTACGTGGCCGACCTTGCCGCGATGCCTCACTTGCTCATTGCCGGATCCACCGGCACGGGCAAGTCCGTCGGCCTGAATGCGATGCTCACGAGCATCCTCTACCGCGCGACGCCCGACGATGTGCGGATGATCATGATCGACCCGAAGCGGCTCGAGCTCGGGATGTACGAAGAGATTCCTCACCTGCTGACGCCCGTCGTCGTCGATCCGAAGAAAGCGGCCAATGCGCTGCGCTGGGCCGTCCGCGAGATGGAAGAGCGCTACAAGACGCTTGCGGCAGAGGGGGTTCGCAACATCGAGCAATACAACCGCAACGTCAGGCTCGTGCTGCAGGAGACCGGCAGCAAGGATCCCGACGGCCCGAAGACACTCCCCTTCATCGTGGTGGTGATTGACGAGCTCGCGGATCTGATGATGGTGGCGAGCAACGAGGTTGAGGAATCGATTTGCCGGCTCGCGCAGATGGCGCGGGCGGTCGGCATCCATCTGATCCTGGCGACGCAGCGCCCGTCGGTGGATGTCATCACCGGATTGATCAAGGCGAATCTGCCGGCGCGCATCTCGTTCCGCGTGTCGTCCAAGATCGACTCGCGCACGATTCTCGACACCAACGGCAGCGAACAGCTCCTCGGCAAGGGCGACATGCTCTTTCTCCCGCCCGCCTCGTCTCGATGCATCCGGCTCCACGGTCCGTACATCTCGGAACAGGAGAGCGCCCGCCTGGCCAGTTTCCTGCGCAAGCAGGGCAAGCCGATCTTCGACGAGACCATCACGGCCGAGGACGAGAAGGCGGGGCCGGGCGGCCTCGAATTCGAGAAGGACGAGCTGTACGACGAGGCCGCGCGCATCGTCGTCAGCGGCGGACAGGTCTCGATCTCGTACCTGCAGCGCAAGCTCCGCATCGGCTTCAGCCGTGCCGCGCGGCTCGTCGACATGATGGAGGCCGAAGGGCTCGTCTCGCCGGGCGCCGGCGGCAAGCCGCGAGAAGTGCTTGTCGACCGCGGCTACTTCGAAGAAGTCGATGCGCAGCTGCGCTAGACGCCTGCTCGGGGTCCGGCTGAAGCGCGGACACTACCGGTGTAGGCGTAGTGTCCGCCTTCAGGCGGACGGTCGCGAGGCGGACCGTCGCGATTTCGCCTGACGATCGATGCTCGACGCGAGCTCACCCGTCTCCGCCCAATCCAACGCGGAAAAGCTGTTCCAGGAGGCCCAGTCCCGCGAGACGGCGCTGCGCCACGAAATCGACTCGCGGAAAGCCGGGTCCGCGGCCACGCCGCTGCTCGAGCGAGCGCGCGCGCTCGTCGGCGCATATGACGACATGGCAAAGTTGTTCCCGCGCAGCCCCTATAGCGACAACGCACTCTGGCAGGGCGCGACGCTGGCCGCCGATGCATTCTGGGAGTTCGGACAGGCCGCCGACCGCTTGAGCGCGCTGCGGATGTTGAAAGCGCTCACCGCGCGCTACCCTGGCAGCAGCCTGGTGAAACAGGTCGCTGCGCAAAGCGATCGATTGAGCGCCGCGAAGCCGGCCCGTGAACAACAGGCCACGGTGACGCTGACTGCAACTCCTGCATCAACGGTAACGGCGATCCCCGCCGCTGCGATCGCGCCCAATCCGGCACGCACGGTTGCGACCTCGCCAAATCCGGCACCCACCGTCGCGACCCCGCCAACTCAACCGACGGTGATGCTGACGGCCATCCGCCGGGAAGTCCTTGCCGGGGCGCTTCGCGTCACCATGGAGCTCGAAGGCGAGGCCGCGTATCACGACGAACAGATTGATGGTCCGCCACGCGTCTTCATCGATTTGCAGAACGCGCGTCCCCTCGAGGGGCTGAAAGATGCCACCCAGACGTTCCCAGACGATGTCGTGAGGCAGATTCGCGTCGGGCGGCAAGTCGGAACGCGCACGCGCGTCGTGCTCGATTTGACGGGCACCCCCCCGCATACGACATACGCACTCTATAGTCCCTACCGGGTTGTCATCGATTTCGCACGCGAAGCGTCACCGATGCAGCTGGCGCTGCTGGCGAAACCGATGCGGCCCGAACCATCGGCCCCGCCCCAACCCAACGCCAGCGGCGGTTTCTCGCTCTCACGGCAGCTGGGTCTGGGCGTTGCGCGCGTCGTCATTGATCCCGGTCATGGCGGCCACGACCCTGGCGCCATGAACAACGGGCTGAGCGAGGCCGAGCTCGTACTCGACGTGGCGATGCGGCTGGAGAAGCTGCTGCTGAACCAGCCTGCTTGAAGTGGTCATGACGCGGCGATCGAATGTCTTCGTCCCGCTCGAGGAGCGGACCGCCCTCGCCAACCGTGAGGAGGCCGACCTGTTCCTCTCGATTCACGCCAACGCGAGCGAAGACGATCGCGTCCGCGGAATCGAGACCTATTTCCTGAACTTCGCGCCGAACCCGGCCGCCGAGGTGGTCGCGGCGCGGGAGAATGCCGCGTCATCGCGCACGATGCGGCAGCTTCCCGACATCGTGAAGGCGATCGCGCTCAACAACAAGATCGACGAGTCGCGCGACTTCGCGTCGCTCGTCCAGTCCTCGATGATGGACCGGCTGAAGCGATCCAACAAGAGCGCGAAGGACCTCGGCGTAAAGCAGGCGCCGTTCATGGTGCTCATCGGCGCCACCATGCCCAGCATCCTCGCCGAGGTGTCGTTCCTCACGAACCGTCAGGAGGCGGCCCTGCTTCGCAGCAGCGCCTATCGCCAGCAGATCGCGGCGGCGCTGTTCAACGGGGTCATGCGCTATCAGAAGTCGCTCAAAGCCGCCGCGCAAACGTTCGCCGCGCAATAGCTCGCCCCTCCTTATCGCGCGACGCGAAACGGGGCCGTCAGGCCGAGTGACGACAGTGGCACCGATTTCATCTCCGCCGAATCCAACCAGGTGCCCCCGAGGTTCGAACAGTCGCCGTTGTCATCCCTGAAGGAGGCGAGCGCCCGCGACGTCACCGGCCCAGCCGGATAGCGAATCTCATCGTCGACCACCTTCGCGTCCTGAACCAGGCTGCCCGTCGTCAACAGATACGCGGGACCGTGGCAGTCAGGCTGCGCAAAGAAATACGTCGCGCACCATTCGATCATCGTGGAGCACGACGCAAAGCCTTCGGTGGCGCTCGCCGTCGTGTTGTTCAACGCGAGCTGGACCCACGTTCCGTCAATCTCGCGAACCACGCCATTCGAGAGCGCGAGCATGCCGACCTCGGTGCCGGCGGCGTCGATAACTCTCAACACACCGGCGCCTGCTGATCCGGTCGCCCCTGTGTCCCCCTTGTCACCTTTCAACCCGTTGACCCCATTGGTCCCGGCGGTTCCACGAGGCCCAATCGGTCCGACAGGTCCTGCGGTTCCGGCAGGTCCTGCGGGTCCGACAGCTCCTGCGGGTCCGGCAGGGCCCGCGGGTCCGGCTGGCCCCGGAGGCCCGGCCTTGCCCGAGCCGCCTGATGGTGCGCTGACAATCACCAGCGTGAAAGTGTCTTTGCCGTTCGGAGTGCGATCGCGTTCCACCGTGACGCGATACGTGCCCGGTTGCGCGCGCACGCTTGCAGGTAACTCGATCAGCAACAACTGTGACGAGCCGTTGAGCACAGAGACCTGAATGTCGTTAATGGTCACCGCTGGCGTCGAGCCGAAATGCTTGCCGCTGACGAGCGATAGACCGCTTCTTTGATCGACCACGACGTTGTTGATGACGAGTTGTCGCGTCTCCGCGGACACCGTGCGGGTCGTGCACACAAGGCACAGGATGAGGAGTATGAATCGTCGCATTTGGGGACCTCCTGGTTGCCTCCTAGATCCGCAAGAGCTGATCCGCCAGAAGCCCGCTGCCTGCTAAATTGCGACGGCTCAGTGCTTAGGAGACATCTTCAGAAGGATCCACACGGCGCAACGGAGGTCGTTTGGGGAGCCGTAATGAGACACCGCTCACGAATCCGAGATTTTGAAGGACCGGTTGACCTGTGCGGTTGGCCGTGTGCGAGCAGGCGCCCAGCGAGACGGAATATGCAAATGAACGCGGCGCGGCTAGAATCTCGCAATGCCACGACTGATTGCTGCCCTCATCCTCGCCGCGGCGCCGCTCTGTGCCGCAGGCGTTGCCGCGCAAGGCGCACCGGCCGTTCCGCCTAAACCCACGACTCAATTGCCGGCATGGGCGTATCCGATTCCCAACCCCGCGGACCAGGCCTTCATTCGCAAGGACGATGGAACTCCAATCCGGATGCCGAACAGCAACAGGACGTATACCCTCACGCAGATCGACGACAACTTCAATCCGCCCGACTGGCACCCCGAAGATCACCCCGCACCGCCCGCCCCGGTGCTCCACGGCAAACCGCCCGAGGCACGCGCCTGTGGACTGTGCCACCTGCCTATCGGCACTGGCCATCCGGAGTCGAGCTTCATTGCCGGATTGCCGAAGGACTACATGTTCGAGCAGATCGTGGCGTTCCGGAACGGCAACCGTAGGAGCTCGGTGCCCTTGCGCTCGCGGAACATGATCATGCTCGCAAAGCAGTGGAGCGATGCCGAGGTGATGGCGGCGATCGACTATTTCGCGGCGCTGCCGCGCCGGCGGTGGGTCCGGATCGTCGAGTCGGCGACGGTCCCGCAGACGATCCTGCCAGGCCTGATGCGTTTCATGAAACCGGGCGGCGCCACGGAACCGCTCGGCCGTCGCATCATCGAGTTTGCGGAGACCCGCGAGCTGTCCGAGGGTCGCGACACGCGTGCGGGCGCCGGGTTCGTGGCGTACGTGCCCCCCGGGAGTGTGAAGAAAGGTGAAGATCTCGTGACGACCGGCGGCGCGAGGATCGTGGGTGGCAAGATCGTCGCCGGCAAGACGATGGCGTGCGCGATGTGCCACGGTCCGGATCTCAAAGGCCTGGCGAACGTGCCGGGAATCGGGGTACACGTGCCGGGACTGGTCGGGTTACACCCCGTGTACGTCGTGCGGCAACTCTATGACATGCAGCACGGCACCAGAGTCGGTGCGACCGTCGCGTTGATGCAGCCCGTGATCTCGAACCTGACGATCGACGACATGATCAACATTGCCGCGTACACGGCGTCGCTCGATCCGGGCGGTCCTGACCTGCGGCCGAAGCCGACGTCCCGCGCGACACACTAGGCGCGCCGACGTTCTGAACGCGGGGCGGACCTTGACGGTCTGCCCGCGATCTATCGCGCGTCGTCGGAGGCGAGCTCCCTGCGCAGCCACTTCTTGGCGAGCTTCCAATCGCGCATCACCGTGTCCGCGGAGACATTCAACGCAGCTGCGGTTTCTTCCACGGTGAGCCCACCAAAGAATCGCAGCTCCACTACCTGGCCTCTGCGCCCGTCCACAGCAGACAGGCGGTCGAGCGCGTCGCTCAGCGCCAGCAGCGATTGATCGGGTGCGTCGATCGCCACGCACTCCTCGTCAAGGGTCACCTTGGCGATTGCGCCGCCGCGTTTCTGCGAGTGCCTCGCGCGCGCGCTGTCGACGAGGATGCGCCGCATGATTCGCGCGGCCATCGCGAGAAAGTGGATCCGGTTCGTCCAATTCATGCGACGTACGTCGACAAGCCGCACGTACGCCTCGCTCACGAGAGCCGTTGCCTGGAGACTCTGGTTAGCCGCTTCGCCTCGCATGCACCGTGCGGCGATTCGGCGCAGCTCGTCATGAACGATCGGGACGAGCTGCCCGAGCGCGGCTTCGTCGCCGCCGCGCCAGGCCAGCAGCAACGTCGTGACGTCAGCTGGGTCGTCTGAAATACCACGATTCTACGCGAGTGGAGAGGTGGAGCGGCACGGCGGCAAGGGCGGCGAACATCCAAGCCGATGAGCAGTCTTGGGCGCGCCGAAAGGACCGTCGTGCGCGAGGAGCTCAGGATCGTCTGGGGCGACGCTCGATAGACATCTCCTTGGCGAGGCGGACAAGAGCGCGGCTGACGGCCACGTGCGCGGCAGCGACGGTCGGCTTTCCAAGCGCCTGGGCGACGTCGGGATAGGAATGCCCCATCTCGATGCGCGCGATGATTGCTTCGCGATCGTCCGGTCGCAGGCGCTGCAGCGCCGCCTCGTACCGCTCGAGCGCCTCGCTGCCGATCGCCTCTTCGATCGGGGAGGGGCCGAGTGCCGGGCGGTCGGTCTCCAATGCGTCGGTGGGCCTGCGCTGCGCCCATCGCAACTGATCGCGGACACGATTGAGGAGCGCCTGCCGAAGGTACGCCTGGAACGCCCCGTCGTGGCGCGGCTCGAAGGAACCGACGCGCTGCACAACGTGCGCGAGCGTGTCCTGGACCAGGTCGTGGGTATCGAGGGCTCCGCGCGCCCATGCCGGCAGCCGGCCGTGCGCCCACTTCTGGAGGCGCGGGAGATAACGGGCACAGAGGGCGTTCAGGGCCTCCGTGTCGCCAGTACGCGCCCGGGCGAGAAGGTCCACCGACGCCGCCGCACTCGCTGAGCCGCCGTTCGTGCGTGGAGCGCGCGCGCCAGACGGGGGGTCGGCCATGATGGAACCTGTCCTGAATGTGAGGGTTGTGCCGATCATACTTGAAGTCCCTTCCTGAGATGCGAGCTGTCGGTATCCCGCCGGTGCGAAGTCGGTTGGCGCTACCTATAACGCCGGGCGCGGGAGCTTCTAACAGCTCGCCGGGCTGCCCCTCTGTTAAGTGGCCGTTTGATGGGGTTATTGAGAGCAACAGGGAACAACACGCGACCTCGCTGTGCTAGATCCCTGGAGGGTGGGAGACTGGTGCTAGCTCCGCAGCTTGGCGTGGCCCGGGTCGGTTGGCCCGGCAGCGGCGTCGCGCGACCGCTTGATCATCACGACAACGAAGCCGATGAGCAGTCCGGCCACGGTCGCTGCGATCATGATCGCACCGACGAAGCCGACGGCGCCCAGCACGACGTCGCCCATCGTGATTTCCCGCGTGATCGGCGGCTGCCGGACGGTCTCGACGATGATGGGGCCGGGTTGCTGGAACAACAGGGAGAGCACGGTTACTTCAGGTTACTCCAGGACTCGGCGCTGAGCGCGAGCTCGGCGAGCGTACGCACGCCGACGCCCGTTGCGCCCTTGGGCTGATACGGCTTCGCATCCTCCGCCCACGCGGTCCCGGCGATGTCCATGTGCACCCACGGCAGATCGCCCGCGAACTCCTTGATGAAGAGCGCGGCGCTGATCGCGCCGCCCGCGCGGCCGCCGGTGTTGGTGAAGTCCGCAATCTCGCTCTTCAGCAGATCCTTGTAGTCGTCGAACACGGGCATCGGCCACGAGCGGTCGCCCGCTCGTTCGCTCGCGCGCCGCACCTGTTCGACCCACGAGTCCGGCCTGCCGAACAGCCCGCTCGTCGTCTTGCCGAGCGCGACGACACACGCGCCTGTGAGCGTGGCGATGTCGACCAGGTGCGTCGCGCCAAGCTTTCGCGCGTACCACAGCGCCGTCGCCGAGAATCAGTCGGCCTTCGGCGTCGGTGTTGAGCACCTCGACGGTCTTTCCTTCCGCGCTGGTCAGGATGTCACCCGGCTTCATCGCATGGCCGCCCGGCATGTTCTCGGTCGCGGGAATCACGCCGATGCAGCGGACCGGCGCGTTGAGGCGCGACATCGCGGCCATGGCGCAGAGGACTGCGGCGCCGCCCGACATGTCGTCCTTCATCTTGTCCATGTTGTCTGCCGGCTTGATCGAGATGCCGCCGGTGTCGAACGTGATCCCTTTGCCGACAAGGCCAAGCACGACGCCCTTCACCGCATTCTTCGGCTCGTGGCGCAGCACGACGACGCGCGGCGGCTGATCGCTGCCGCGCGCGACGCCGAGCAGCAGTCCCATTCCGAGCCGGGCGATCTCCTTCTCGTCGAGAATCTCGACACCGAGACCGGCTTCCTTCGCCATCCTCTCGGCCCGATCGGCGAATTCCCGCGGCGTCAGCACGTTGCCCGGCTCGTTCGACAGCTCGCGCGCGAGGTTGGTGCACTCGCCGAGCACACGACCCCTCTCGAGCGACTGGGTGGCCTCGGCTGCCCCAGCCGGCACCCGCAGCTCGACGCGCTCCAGCCAGCCGCATGGGGACCCGGCCGTCTTGTACGACAAGCCCTCGTAATTCGCGATGATGGCGCCTTCCGTGAGCGCTTGGACGGCATCGCCGTCCGCCACCGCGTCAGTCGAGCGCAGGACAATCGCCATGCTCGTCAAATGTCGTTGGCGCGCGGCAAGGCCACCGATCACGGCAATCCGACGCAAGCGTTCCGTCGTAAAGTCCTTTGGGTGGCCCGCGCCGACAAGCAGCGCACGCCGACTCTTCCATGTATCCCCATCAATGAGGATGAGGAGCTGCTCGAAGGCTTTGCCGGTGAATTCGCCCCTGCTGCGCGCCACCCCGTACTCCCCCCCAGAAGCGCGGGTGATGTCGATTTCATCGGCCAGCTGATCGTCTTCAAATACTGGGATGAGGAGGAGGTCGGCGGCGAGGTCGCGGGTCGCCTTGGCCGTAACTGTCACGGCCGGCGTCTTGTGCACCGTATGCATCGAGTCGAAGTCTCCGATCAGTCCTTGTGACGCGAGGGCGACCGCCTTAGAATCGACAGCGAATGCCCGGGGGACCTATCATGACTGACCAACGTCGCGCGCTTTGGACGCTTGCTGCGATCGCTGTGGTACTGATGGCCTCTGGCCATCCATCGGCGACAGCGCGACGCCGCGGACAAGAAGCCAAGTTTATCACTCAAGGCGACGCCGCCCGCCGGCTTCGCCCCGCTGCGCGTGCACCTCGTGGTCGACGTGAAAGGCGGCCCGAACGATTACGCGGATTTCTATTGCCCGACGGTACATTGGGATTGGGACGACGGGACGATCTCGGAAACGTCCGAGGACTGCAACCCGTACGAAGCGGGCAAGAGCACTATCCGCCGCCGGTTCAGCGCAGACCACACGTTCAGGCTCTCCGGCGATTACCGTCTGACGTTCCGGCTGAAGCAGAAGGACAAGGTCATCTCGTCTGCAACGACCACTCTTACCGTGCGTGCTGGCGCTAACGAGGGCTTCCAAGAGTAGGTAAGATAGCCGCATCTTGCCAACCGACAATCCCGCGTCCGTCGATCAGGTGATGGCGGAGCTGCAGGGACGCGTGCGTGAGCGCGTGCGCGCCGATCTCGTGCGCCACGGCGCCTCCAGCGCGCTCGAGGATCCCGTGTTCTTCGCCGAAATCGATTCGATGCTGCGCGCCGCGATCGATCGCAGTCAGCCCGCTGCCCTCCTGCTTCCGGAGCTCCTTGGCGATCCTTCCACGTGGCGTCTCGATACCGCCATCAGGTACCAGTCACATCGCGGCGCAGCCGCAGGACCGATCGTCTTCGTGAAGAAGCGCCTGTTGATGCCTGTGCTTCGCTGGTTCTACGAATTCAGCCGCGACAACTTCGAGCGGCAGCGGCGCGTGAACCAGGTGCTGTTTGCGTGTGTGCAGGAGCTGGCGATCGAGACCACGCGGCTGCGCAACGAAGTGCGCGAGCTCTCCCGGCACGCGTCGACGGGCTCAGGACGCCGCGAGCCTCTCGAGCGCACGTGAAGCTCGCGTTCGTCGTTCAGCGCTACGGCGCCGGCATCGCGGGCGGCTCCGAGATGCACTGCCGTCAGCTTGCTGAGCGTCTCGCCTTCCGTCACGACATCACCGTCCTCACGACCTGCGCGCGCGACTACGTCACATGGGCAAATGCGTATCCCCCGGGTGTTTCGACAGAGGATGGCGTGCGCGTGGAGCGTTTTCCGGTAGCGCGGACGCGCGACCTCAAGGCCTTCGCCGATCTCAGCGACGAAGTCTTCGACGACCTTGGCTCGTCTTCGGAACGGGAACAGGCGTGGTTCCGCGCGAACGGTCCCGATGCGCCCGCGCTGCTCGAGCATCTGCGCGCGCGCGGCACCGAGTACGACCTCGTCCTCTTCTGGGCCTTCCGCTATGCGCCCAGCTACTTCGGGCTGCCACTGGTGGCCGACCGCGCCGTGCTGGTGCCGACAGCTGAGGAAGATCCCGCGATCGATCTCGACGTCCTGCAGGAGTTTTTCGACCGACCGGCTGGATACCTGTTCCTCACGCCCGAAGAAGAAACGCTTGTGTCCACGAGGGCCGGGCGGCGGCTGCAGCCGTCGCGGGTGATCGGGATCGGGCTGGAACCGGAGCGCGAGCCGCAGCCGGATCGATCGGCGCTCGAACGTCTCGGTATCCCGCCGGACTACGTGCTGTACCTGGGACGTGTCGATCGCAACAAGGGCTGCGCGACACTCCTCGAATACTTTCAGGAGTACACCGACGCCGGCGGACAGACGACGCTCGTTCTGGCGGGGCCATCCACGCTGATCGTGCCGCTGCACCGACGGATTCACGCGCTCGGCTACGTCGAAGACGATCTGCGCCGGGCGCTGCTCGTCGCACGCGCGCGCGCTCATCGTCCCCTCCCCCTACGAAAGCCTGAGCATCGTCCTGCTGGAGGCATGGAACCATGGCGTGCCGGCGCTGGTGAATGCCCAGTGCCGCGTGCTCCAGGGGCAGGTGAGGCGCGCCAACGGCGGGCTGTTTTACCGATCGTCGCGCGAGTTTCAGGAAGCGATGTCGTGGCTGCTCTCCAACGAGGAGGGACGGCGTTCGCTTGGAAATCAGGGGCTGGCGTACGTCGAGCGCGAATATCGATGGCCGACTGTGATCGAGCGGGTCGAGAGCCTGCTGGCCGAGGTCGCGCGAGTTAGACCTGAACGTCGGTAACGCTCAGTTCAACAGGCGTGAGCGTCTCCTCTTGAAGCATGTAGGCGCGAATCTCCATTCCGCCGCGAGCGCTCCCAAGTCCGACAATCACGAAGACGAAGTCGCGAAACGCCTGCGCCGTGTCGGTCTCGGACGGCTCCGGTTCGCCGTGCGGATGCGAATGGTACGCGCCAAGCACCGCGAACGTGTCGGACTGTTCCGCCGATATCCTCCGACATCGTTTGATCTGCGCGAAGTAATCGACGGGAGAGATCTCGTAACGCCGCGTCGGATCCGATGCGCCGTTGCTCGCGGGCACCGCTTCCAGGATGTGGGGACCGGCGCCCTTGTCCGACGACCTGTCCGACGAAGCGCCGCGCGCGAAGTCGGACGCTCGCAGAGCGGAGTCGGAAGCCGGCTCCCCGGGTCTGCCGACCAGCAGGCCGCAGCACTCGTTCGGCGCATCGCGGCGCGCGTGCGCGACGATGGCGGTCAGCGCTTCCCGGTCGATCCGGACGTCAGGCAACCTCGATGACCATCGCGATGCCCATGCCGCCGCCGATGCACAGCGACGCGACGCCCTTGCCGCCGCCGCGCGCGCGCAGCGCATAGATCAGCGTCGTCAGCACGCGCGCCCCGCTCGCGCCGATCGGGTGGCCAAGCGCGATTGCGCCGCCGCGCGTGTTGACCTTGTCGGCGCTCAGCCCGAGCTCGCGCATGACGGCAACCGCCTGGACGGCGAATGCTTCGTTCAGCTCGAACAGATCGATCTGCGAGGCCTTCAGCTTCGCGCGCTCAAGCGCCTTCGTGAACGGCGGGCACAGGGCCCATCCCCATGATCGCCGGATCGACGCCAGTCGAGGCAAACGACAGAATCGCGCCAGCGGCTTGCGTCCGAGCTTTGCGCGCGCTCGGCGGTGGCGACGACGACGGCCGCGGCGCCGTCGTTGATGCCGGACGCGTTGCCAGCCGTCACCGTGCCGTCCTTCTTGAACGCCGGCTTCAATGCCGGCGAGCTTTTCCGCGGTCGTTCCGGCGCGCGGATACTCGTCGGTGTCGAACGTGATCGGGATCGCCCTTCTTCTGCGGGATCTCGACCGCGACGATCTCGTCGCGGAACAACCCGCTTCTGATCGCCGCGTCGGCGCGGCGCTGGCTTTCGGCCGCGTACGCGTCCTGATCTTCGCGACTCACGTTGAAGCGGCTGGCGATGTTCTCCGCGGTGATGCCCATGTGGCAGCCGCCCATGGCGCAGGTCAGCCCCTCGCGCGATCATCGTGTCATACGCCTCGCCGTGCCCCATGCGATAGCCCCAGCGCGCGCCCTTCAGGAGGTACGGGGCGTTGGTCATCGACTCGGTGCCGCCGGCAAGGACCAGGTCGGTGTAGCCCGACGCGCGTCGCCTCGACCGCGTGCACGACCGACTGCAGACCAGAGCCGCAGACGCGATTGACGGTCTCGGCGGGCACTTCCTGCGGCACGCCGGCCTTGATCGCCGCCTGCCGCGCGACGTTCATGCCAGCGCCGGCCTGCAGCACGCAGCCCATGATGACGTCGCCGAGATCGGCGGCCTTGACGTCCGCGCGTCGAATCGCTTCGCGAATGACGATGGCGCCGAGATCGACGGAGGAGAAATCCTTGAGGGCGCCGCCGAAGGAGCCGATCGGCGTACGGCAGGCGCTGAGAATGACTGCGGGTTCGTAATCGGGCATCAGAATCGTCCGGGCTCGCCCTCGACAAGCAGTGTCGCGCCGGTCGCCTTCTTCACCGCGTCGACCGTCGTGTCCGACGCGATCTCGCGAAGCACGAGGCCCTTCGGCGTCACGTCGATCACCGCGAGCTCGGTGACGATCATGTGGACCACCTTCGTGCCGGTCAGCGGCAGCGCGCAGTTGCTTCAGGATCTTGTGGCCGCCCTCCTTCGTCGTGTGCTCCATCGCGACGATGACGCGCTTGGCGCCGGCGACCAGATCCATCGCGCCGCCCATCCCCTTCATCATCTTTCCGGGAACCGTCCAGTTCGCGAGATTGCCTTCCTCGTCGACCTCGAGCGCGCCGAGCACCGTCATGTCGATGTGGCCGCCGCGCACCATGGCGAACGAGTCGGCGCTGCTGAAGTACGACGTGCCGGGCAGCTCGGTCACGATCTCCTTGCCCGCGTTGACCAGATCCGGATCGATCTCCGACTCGAGCGGGTACGGACCGACGCCGAGCATCCCGTTCTCGGAGTGCAGCGTGATGTCGACGCCCGCCGGCACATGGTTGGCCACCATCGTCGGCATCCCGATGCCGAGGTTGACGTAGTCGCCGTCGCGCAGCTCGCGCGCGATGCGCCTGACAATTCGTTCGCGCTTGTCCATGTCTTTAGACAGCCTGCAGCTGGCGAACGGTTCTCCGCTCGATGCGCTTCTCGTAGGCGACGCCCTGGAACAGATGCGCCACGTAGATGCCGGGCGTGACGACGGCGTCCGGATCGATCGCGCCTGGCTCGACGAGGTGCTCGACCTCCGCGAACGTGACCTTCGCCGCGGTGGCCATCACCGGGTTGAAGTTGCGCGCCGTCTTCCGGTACATGAGGTTGCCGCGCGTGTCGCCCTTGAACGCCTTGACCAGCGCGAAATCGGCGTGCAGCGGCAGCTCGAAGCACGTAGTTGCGCCCGTCGATCACGCGCGTCTCCTTCCCTTCCGCGACGATGGTGCCGTAGCCGGTCGGCGTGAAGAAGCCGCCGATGCCGGCGCCGGCGGCGCGAATACGCTCGGCGAGCGTCCCCTGCGGGACCAGCGTGTATTCGATCTCCCCCGCAATCGCCTGCCGCTCGAACTCCTTGTTCTCGCCGACGTAGCTCGCGATCGCTCTTCCGCACCTGCTTCGACTTCGACCAGCATGCCGACGCCGAAGTCGTCCACGCCCGGGGTTGTTGCTGATGATCGTGAGGTTGCGGGTGCCGCGCGTCGTGCAGCGCCTTGATCAGATTTTCCGGCAGCCCGCAGAGACCGAAGCCGCCGCACATGATCGTCGCGCCGTCGGGAATCAGCGCCACCGCTTCGTCGGCGTTCTTCAGCACCTTGTTCATGGAACACGATTATGGATCATGGGGAAATCCCAGATCCCAACCCCAAAACCCAAGCCCCAAGTTCACGGTCTTTTGATTTGGGATTTGGGATTTGGGATTTGGGATTTCTCGTTCCTTCATCAACTCCGCGCGCCACTTCGCCGCCGCAGTGAAGACCGCCTCGACGGCCTCGCCGCGCTGCAGGTCCGCTCGCATCTGCGTGAGGCGTTGAATCAGGCAGTCGAGCGCGTCGCCGATGGCGTCGGCGTTCGTGAGACAGATATCGCGCCAGACATCCGCGGGACTCGAGGCAAGGCGCGTCGTGTCGACGAGGCCGCGTCCAGCCATCCGCAGTCCGTCGCTGCGTGCCGCGCTGCCGACCGTATCCATCAGCGCGCTCGCGGTGAGCTGCGGCAGATGGCTGACGAACGCCATCAGGCGATCGTGTTCGTCGGCGCTGACAGATCAACGGCTTCGCGCACCGAGGCCGCGTGACCAATCGTCGACAGCCGTTCGACCGCGTCCGCCGAGCCGTCGCCGTCCGGGCGTGAAAATCCACGGCCGGCCCGCGAACAGATCGGGCCTCGCGAACGCAAAGCCGCCGCGCTCGCCGCCACCGAGCGGATGGCCGCCGACGAACGTCGATCGACGGAGGCAGAGCGCGGGCCGCCTTCACGATATCGCGCTTCGTGCCGCCGACGTCGGTGACGATGATCTGACGCCCCGGCGGGTCCGAAAGGACCCGCCCCACGGTGGCTCGCTGCCGAGCGAGCTGCTGCAGCAGGTCGATGTTCTGGCGGACGGGTGCCGCCAGAACGATCAGCGATGCCTCGGGCAGCGCGGCGATGCTGTCGAACCGCGCTCGATCGCGCCGCTGCCGAGCGCGTGCGCGAGCACCGCCGCTCGGTATCAACGCCGAACGACCCGCGAAGAGGGCCAGCGCTCACGGACACCGAGGGCGATCGATCCGCCGATCAGCCCGAGGCCGACGATCGCGATGGAGGTAAACGGGGGTTCGGAAGACGACATCAATCCAAATCCCAAATCCCAAAGCCCAAATCCCAGAGAGCGATTCACGGGACTCGGCTGACCTTGGGATTGCATTGGGACTTGGATTCTTGGGATTTGGGAGTTTCTATCGCGCCCACCCGCGGCGACCGACCGGCTCGAGGCAGATGCTGCGGCCGATCGCCGGCGCAATGATGCGCAGCTCCGCCATGAGGCGGTCGAACTGCGGCGGATGCATCGACTGCGCGCCGTCGCTCAGCGCGCGATCCGGATCGTTGTGCACCTCGATGATGAGGCCGTCCGCATCCCGCGGCCACCGCCGCGCGCGCCATCGGCGCCACCATGTCGCGCCGTCCCGCGCCGTGGCTCGGGTCGGCCACGATCGGCAGGTGACTGAGCTTCTTCACCACCGGGATCGCGGAGATGTCGAACGTGTTGCGCGTCGCCGTCTCGAACGTCCGGATGCCACGCTCGCACAGAATGACGTCGTTGTTGCCGCCGGCCAGGATGTATTCCGCCGAGAGCAGCCACTCCTCGATCGTGGCCGAGATACCGCGCTTGACCAGCACGGGCTTCTGCGCATGTCCGAGCTCGCGCAGCAGCGTGTAGTTCTGCATGTTCCGCGCGCCGACCTGGAAGATGTCGCAGTATTTCGCGATCAGCTCGATCTGGCTGATGTCCATCACCTCGGAGATGAGCTTCAGGTTGTGCGCGTCGGCCGCGTCGCGCAGCATCTTCAGACCTTCTTCGCCGAGCCCCTGGAAGCTGTAGGGCGAGCTGCGCGGCTTGAACGCGCCGCCGCGAAGGATCTTCGCGCCCGCGCGCTTTACCGCCGCGGCGCTGGCGTGCACCTGCTCCTCGGTCTCCGCCGAGCACGGGACCGGCCATGACGATCACCTCGTCGCCGCCGACCCGGACATCGTCGACGGACGACGACCGTGTCCTCCGGCTTGAACGTGCGGCTGGCGCGCTTGTACGGCTCGCTGATCCGCAGCACCTCGTGGACGCCGTCGAGGATCCCGATCAGCTCGGGATCGATCTTGTGGGCGCCGACGACGCCGAGGACGGTGCGCGTGACGCCGGACGAACGGTGCACATCCATCCCCAGCTCGATCAGGCGCGAAATCACAGAATCAATCTGCGCCTCGGAGGCGCGCTCGTTCATTACGACGACCATGTCATTACTCTCCGATGGAAGGCCCGAAGTCTTCATTGGTGGAACCAGATTCACGTTCGGCACGCCGCGCTTCGTCGATGATCCGCTCGAAGATTCTGACCACCGCCTCGGAGGTCAGTGGCCCCGCCAGGTCCTGCGCCGACTGCTTGACCTTCGCGAGCACCTTGGCCTCGCGATCCGGCTGGTAGACCGGCATGCCCAGCTCGTGTTTCAGCTTGCCGACTTCGACGGCACACGCGACGCGCACGTTCAGAAGGCGCACGAGCTGGTTGTCGATGACGTCGATGCGCTCGCGCAACTCGTCGATGCTCAGGACTTCAGCCACCGGACATACTCCTCTACCCGTGCGTTGAGATCGTCGAGACGCGCCCTCGCGCGCGATCACGTCGACGAGCGCGCTGCCGACCACCGCTGCGTCGGCCCACTGTCCGACCTCGCGCACGTGATCCGGCGTCGAGATGCCGAACCCGAGTGCGACCGGCAGGTCGCTCACCGTGCGGATACGCTCCACCATGGCCTGCGCGCCCTCGGCCAGCGCGTCGCGCGCGCCGGTCACCCCGAGGCGCGAGATCGCGTACAGGAAGCCACTTCCAAGCGCCGCGGCCCTGCGCAGCCGCTCGTCGGTCGTCGTGGGACTGAGAAGGAGGATTGTATCAATCCCACGCGCGGCGAGCATGGTCCTGAAGTCCTGCGCCTCCTCGATGGGAAGGTCGAGCATCAGCACGCCGTCGACGCCCGCGTCGCGGGCGAGGTCGGCAAACCGCTCCGCGCCGAGCCGCAGAATCGGGTTCGCGTAGCTGAAAAGCACGACCGGTGCCTCGATATCGGCGCGGATCGAACCGACCAGATCCAGCACGCGGGCGAGCGTCGTGCCCGAGGCCAGCGCGCGTTCGGTCGCCCGTTGAATCACCGGACCGTCAGCGAGTGGATCGGAAAAAGGCACACCCACTTCGAGCACGTCAGCGCCGCCGCGATCGAGCGCACGGAGCACGCCGGCGGTTCGAGCGAGATCCGGATCGCCTGCCGTCACGTACGTGACGAGCCCCGGCGTCTTCCGTTCGCGCAGCCGCGCAAACGTCCCCTGCAGACGACTCATTTCATCGCCTCGATGACGCTTTGCACGTCCTTGTCGCCGCGACCCGACAGGTTCACGAGCACAATCGAGCCGGGCTTCAGCGTTGGCGCGAGCTGCACGGTGTACGCGATCGCGTGCGACGACTCGAGCGCCGGCAGGATCCCTTCGAGCCGCGCGAGGTCTTTGAAGCCGTCGAGCGCTTCAGCGTCCGAAATATGAGCATATTCCGTTCGACCAAGGTCACGCAGCCACGCGTGCTCGGGACCGACCGCGGCATAATCCAGCCCGGCTGAGATCGAGTGGGTCAGCTCGATGTTTCCCGCCTCGTCCTGGAGCACGAACGTGCGAGTCCCTTGCAGGACGCCCGTGCTCCCGCCGGCAAACCTGGCGGCGTGGCGCCCCGGTGCGATTTTCTCGCCGCCGGCTTCGACACCGATGAGCCGGACGCTCGGGTCGTCGATGAATCCGTCGAAGATGCCGATCGCGTTCGAGCCGCCGCCGACGCACGCGACCACGACGTCCGGCAACCGGCCCGCCTGGTCGAGAATCTGCCCGCGTGCTTCCCGGCCGATCACCGATTGGAACTCGCGCACCATCAACGGGTACGGGTGTGGCCCGAGGGCCGAACCGAGGAGGTAGTACGTGTCCGTGACATTGGCGACCCAGTCGCGCATCGCCTCGTTGATGGCGTCCTTCAGCGTGCGGCTGCCCGCATCGACACCGTGGACGGTGGCGCCAAGCAGCTGCATCCGCACAACATTGAGCGCCTGTCGGCGCATGTCCTCGGTGCCCATGTAGACTCGGCACTCGAGGCCAAGCAGCGCGCATGCGGTCGCGGTCGCAACGCCGTGCTGGCCGGCCCCGGTTTCGGCGACGACTCGTCGCTTCCCCATCCGTTTGGCGAGCAGCGCCTGCCCCATCGCGTTGTTGATCTTGTGCGCGCCGGTATGCGTGAGGTCTTCGCGCTTCAGAAAGATGCGCACGCCCGCGTTGATACATTCGGAGCCGGCAAGATTCCGCGTCTCGTAGAGCGGCGTCGGCCGACCGACGTAGTGCTTCAGCAGATCATCGAGCTCATCGCAAAACACCTTGTCCTGCCGCGCGGCGAAATACCCGGCCGTGAGCTCCTCGATCGGCGCGACGAGCGTTTCCGGAACAAATCGCCCGCCGTACGCGCCGAAGTACCCGCGCGCGTCCGGATCGCGCCGCCCGAATAGCGGCCTCTCGCTGACCGTGGCTTCCACTTGCTTCGCCCCCTTCACCCTTCCCCCTTCCTCCTGTCCCATTGACTTCACTTCCCCCTGCCCCCTTCCCCCTGCCCCCTGGGCATCGCGAATGCGCTTCGTGCATTCGCGATAAATCGCGCGACCTTGTCGAAATCCTTCACGCCGGGTGACGATTCCACGCCCGACGACACATCCACGCCATACGGGCGGACCGCGCGGATCGCGGTCGAGACAGTTTCGGGCGTCAATCCGCCCGCGAGCACGATGCGCCGGCGTCTGGCCACGCCGGCCGCGACTGCCCAGTCGACGGGCACGCCGGTCCCGCCGCGGCGCACCGGATCGATGGTGTCGAGAAGCAATACGGTCTGCTCGGACCACGCGCGACACGCGTCCTCGACATCGTCTGCATCGACCGCGCGAATCAACGGCCATTCGAGCGCATCGGCGTAGGCGGGCGGTTCGTCACCGTGCAGCTGCACAGTCGTGATGCCCGTCTTCACCACCAGCGCGCGGATTCCCTCGATCGGCTCGTTCACGAACACGCCGACCGTGGTGATGCCCGACGGCAGCTCCGCGACAATTTCGGCGGCGCGCTCGGGACCGACGGCACGCGAGCTCCGCGGCCAGAAGATGAAGCCGAGCGCGGTCGCGCCCTGTTCGACGGCGTGCAACGCATCGGTCAACCGCGTGATGCCGCAGATTTTGACAAACATCCAATCCCCTGGCGCCCGTAAAGGGGCGCCCTACACTCTCGACTTCGCGTCTCGTCACTCACCACGTGTAGGCGGGCCCTTTACGGGCCGGCCACTGCTGCCGCGACGAGATTCCGGATCGCAGCAGCGGGATCCGGGTCGGTCATGAACCGCTCGCCGATCAGAAACGCGCGATAACCAGCGGCCGCGAGGCGATCCAGCTCCTTGCGGGACTTCAGCCCGCTTTCGCTCACCGCGATGACACTGTGCGGCATTTGTACCGCCAGCCGGTCCGAGGCCGTGATGTCGACGGCGAGTGTCCGCAGGTTCCTGTTGTTCACGCCGATGATGCGGGCGCCGCTGTCGATGGCGCGGGCCAGCTCCATTTCGTCATGCACTTCGACGAGGGTCGCGAGCCCCAGTTGCCACGCCCTGGTCTGAAGCGCCACCAGGTCCGCCTGTTCCAACGCCGCCACGATCAGCAGCACGGCGTCGGCGCCATTCGCGCGCGCTTCGAACAGTTGGTACTCGTCGACGATGAAGTCCTTACGGAGGAGCGGCAGCGCAACACGCGCCCGAACAGCCGCGAGATGCTCGAGAGCGCCATCGAAAAATGTCGGCTCGGTAAGCACCGAGATGGCGACGGCGCCGCCGTGCTCGTACTGCGCTGCGAGCGCCACTGGATCGTAGTCGACAGCAAGCACGCCCTTCGACGGCGAACGCCGCTTGCACTCCGCTATCACGTTGACGCGATTCGCGGCCGTGAGAACTTTTTCGAATCGCGATCCTCCGGGCGACGCGGACGCGCCACGGAGATCGAGAAGACCGAGCGACTCCCTGTCCCGGCGCGTCTCGACAATCCTGCGAGTGGCCGCCACGATGGTGCGGAGCAGGTCGGGCGTACCGCTCATACTGCCGCCTCCATCTGCGAGCTTTCGGCCATCTTTTGCAGGTGCTGACCAGCCGCGCCTGAATCGACCGCGGCCGCAGCCGCCGCGATCCCTTCGCGGATCGTCGTGACCCGTCCGGCCACGAACAACGCGACGCCTGCGTTGAGCAGCACGACGTCTCGGCGCGCACCGCGCGTGCCGGCCAGGACGTCTCGAATGATCGCCGCGTTGTCCGCGGCGTCACCACCCTTGAGCTCGACGGGGGCGGCCTTGGCCAGGCCGAAATCCGCCGGGTGTACATAGAAGGTGTTGACCGCACCGCCGCGGCACTCGGAGACCTTCGTATAGCCGGTCGTGGAGATTTCGTCGATGCCGTCGGCGCCATGCACGACCCAGGCTCGCGTGGATCCGAGCATCAGCAGCGCGCGCGCCAGCAGCTCGGTCAGCTCGGAACGCGGCACCCCGACGATCTGCCGAGTGGCTCCCGCCGGATTCGTCAGCGGACCAAGCAGATTGAACGCGGTGCGGATACCAAGCTCTCGCCTGGTCTGGGCGGCATGTTTCATCGACGGGTGAAACGTGGGCGCAAAGAAGAACGCGATTCCGGTGTCACGCAGGGTGCGCTCCACTGTTGATGGCGACGCCGAGATGTTGACGCCAAGCGCTTCGAACACATCGGCCGACCCGCAGCGGCTCGACACCGATCGATTACCGTGCTTGGCTACTGTCACTCCACACGCCGCCACAACGATTGCGGCCGCGGACGAAATATTGAACGTTCCAGACCTGTCCCCGCCGGTACCGCACGTGTCGAACACATCGCCGGCCGGCGCGTTCAACTTGACGGCATGCTCGCGCATCGCCCGCGCAAAGCCGACGATCTCGGAAGGCCGCTCGCCCTTCATCACGAGCCCGGCCAGCAGAGCGGCGAGCGACGCGGGCGCCGCACGGCCTTCCATGACCTCGCGCATGGCCCCGGCCGCCTCCTCGGCGGTCAGGTCCTCGTGGCGCACGACCTTTTCGAGCAGCTCGGTGAACATTTTCACGGCCACTAGAGTTCCAGAAAATTCCTGAGAAGGCGCCGACCCTCGTCTGTGAGAACCGACTCGGGATGAAATTGGACGCCGTGTACCGGGTACGTGCGGTGGCGGACGGCCATGATCGTGTCGTCATCCTTCGTCCGCGCCGCCACTTCGAGCTCCTGCGGCACGCTGTCGCTGGCAATCACGAGCGAGTGATAGCGTCCCGCCAAAAACGGCGCGCCGATGCCGGCAAACACGCCCTTGCCGTCGTGCACGACCGTCGAGGTCTTGCCGTGCATCGGGGCCTGCGCGCGGCAGACAATCCCGCCATACACGACGCCAATCGCCTGGTGACCGAGACAGACGCCAAGAATCGGCGTGGTCGGCCCGAATCGTCGGATCACGTCAACCGAGACGCCGGCATTTTCGGGCCGGCCCGGACCCGGCGAGATGACGATTCGGTCCGGAGCCATTGCGCTGATCTCGTCGATGGTCACTTCGTTGTTGCGGCGCACGCGAATCGCCGCGCCCAGCTCGCCGAGATACTGCACCAGGTTGTAGGTGAACGAATCGTAGTTGTCGATGACGAGAACCATCACAGGCCCTCCTGCGCAAGTTCGAGAGCCCTGATGACCGCCCGTGCCTTATCGCGCGTTTCCTCATACTCGGCTGCCGGATTCGAGTCGGCGACGATGCCAGCACCGGCCTGCACATACGCCTGTCCGTGTTCGATGAGCACGGTGCGGATCGTGATGCAGAAATCGAGGTTGCCGGCGAAGTCGAGATAGCCCACCGCGCCGGCATAGACGCCACGCCGACGATTCTCGAGCTCCGCGATGATCTCCATCGCGCGTACTTTGGGTGCGCCGGAGACGGTGCCGGCCGGGAAACAGGCCACCAGCGCATCCAGGCGGTCGTATTCGTCTGCCAGTTTCCCCTCGACAATCGACACCAGGTGCATCACGTGCGAGTACCGCTCGAGGGTCATGTATGTCGGCACCTTCACCGTGCCGTACGCCGAGACGCGCCCGATGTCGTTGCGGCCCAGGTCAACGAGCATGACGTGCTCGGCGCGCTCCTTTTCGTTGCGTTTCAACTCCTCCGCAAGCCGCAGGTCCTCTTCTTCCGTCTTGCCGCGCGGCCGCGTCCCGGCGATCGGATGCGTTTCGACCCGACGCCCTTCGACGCGAACGAGCATCTCTGGAGACGACCCGACAATCGACCGATCGCCCATGCGGATGAAATACATGTACGGCGACGGATTGACGTGGCGCAGCGCCCGGTAGACCGTGAACGGGTCCGCACCGAGCTTCGTTTCGAACCGCTGCGACAGCACGACCTGGTAGATGTCGCCGGCGGCGATGTATTCCTTCGCGGTCCGGACCATCTGCTCGAACTGAGCCTTGGAGACGTTCGACGTGACCTCGATCGGCGTCTTGTCCGGGCAGTACGGCTTCGATAACGGGCGATCAAGCTCGCGTTCGACGAATTCGATTTTCGCGCACGCGAACTGGTACAGCGACTCGAGGTCGTCATCCCCCGTGATGCGCGCGTTCGCGATGATGAGGATCCGGTGCCTCACGTGGTCGAACGCCAGCACCGTGTCGAAGAGCATGAACCCGCCCTCGTCCTGTTCCTCCGACGCCGCCTGCAGCGTGACCGGCTCGAACCAGGCGGCAGCGTCGTATCCGAGATACCCCACGGCACCGCCCGTGAAACGAGGCAGCCCGGGAACGAACGGCGAGTGAAAACTCGCCATCAGCTCACGCAGCGTCGCGACAAAGGGCCTGTCCGACTCTGACGTCTGTCCGGCGCGGTCGATGATTGTCTTGCCCGCGCGCGAGCGCAGGATCAGGAACGGATCTTTGCCAAGGAATGAGTACCGCCCGACGTGCTCGCCGCCTTCAACCGATTCAAGAAGGAACGCGTAATCGGAATGCTCCGCGATCTTCAGAAACGCCGAGACGGGTGTCAGCAGATCCGCGATGATCTCCTTGCAGACCGGCACGAATGTCCCGCGCTGTGCCAGTTCCTTGAATTCTTCGAATGTCGTAATACGCATCTAGCAAATTCCTATACAGGCACCGGCCAGAGAGTTACGAAGGCACGGCGTCCTAGACATGAGAAATCTCCGTGCCTCCGTGTCTCCGTGGCTCGTTGAAGCGACTGTCGCGCCCCATCCGTTTCTGGACCGCTGCTTTCATGACTCCTGGCTGGGGCCGTTGCCCGGTCCACCATTCGAACTGCCGCTCGGCCTGCGCGATGAGCATCGGCAGTCCGTCAAGCGTGAGGCACCCCGCCTCGCGAGCCTCGCGCAGCAGAGGCGTCTCGCGATCGCCGTAGGTCAGGTCGTACACGAGCGTGCCGGTGAACGGCCCGCGTGGGAGCGGCGTTTCGGCTGGCGCGTTCGGCCCACCAAGCGGCGTGCAGTTGACCAGCAGATCCCAGGAGCCGGCCGCAGGTGGCCACGGTCCGACTTCCGTATGGCCGGATGCGGCAACCTCGAGGGCCTGCTCCCGGCGCCGTGCGTGCACCGTGACGCGCGCGCCTCGCGACACGAGCGCGACTGCCACCGCCCGGGCTGCACCGCCGGCGCCAATCACCGCCGCGCGCGCGCCGCGAAGCGGCTGTGGATACATCGCCTCGAGCGGATCGAGGAACCCGTCCACGTCGGTGTTCGTCGCCTCCCAAAGGGGTCCTGACTCCCGACCCCTTCCCACTCTGCGCAATGTGTTTGCGGCACCGACCGCGCGAGCGAGGTCGTCGGCGTGCTGCGCTGCTTCGAGCGCGTCGAGCTTGAACGGAATCGTGATACTCGCCCCGCTCACGTCGAGCGCATCGGCGAACGTACGAAAGTCGTCGAAGTCGGCGGCGTGAAGCGGAACGTAAACCGCGTCGAGGTGGGCGGCTTCAAACGCCGCGTTGTGCATCACCGGCGACATCGAATGCGTCACGTTGTTCCCGACAACGCCATAGAGCGCGGTTTCGGGACCGACCGTACGAAACCGAAACTCGTCAATCATGCGGGCGGCGGGAATCTGTCCGGGCGCCACCGCATCGCCGGCATACGTCCAGCGCGATCCGAAGCGCGTGGCCAGGAGCCGCGATGGAACGCCCGCGTCTCCCATCGCAATCACGACGGCATCCCCCGTGCGGGCGATGTCGAGAAGCGGCAACGCATCACTGAGGCGTGTCGCCGTCACCGCGATCTTGATCAACGAGGCGCCGGTCTGCCGCATCGCCGCCGCGCGGGCCGTCAGATCCGCCGGCACGCCTCCGAAGTCGTGCGAAGACAGGATCACGCGCGCCGGATCCTTGCCTGCCACCGCGGTGAACCCGGCACGCCATTCGACGTCGACATACTCCGCGCCGGCGTCGAGCGCTTCCATCAACACTGCCTGACGCCGCTCCTCGCTGCCCTCGAACCGACCGCCCTCCCACGTCGGACGACACGTTACGATGACCGGGAGCCGGCGACCGCTGAGCGCACCTCGTACATCCACGTCCGCGACGCCGTCCAGACGGAGCTCGACCAGGTCGACGTCCCTAGCGGCTTCGCGCGCGGCAATCAACCCGGCCATCGTCTGGCCGGTCACGGTCTCAACCAGGAGCGAATGATTCATCACACTGAAAACAGCCCTAAAAACAAAAACGCCCCTTCAACCGGGTGGCTGAAGGGGCGCTGGTTCTTGCTGAAATCCTGTTGCGTTTATGAGACGCCGGACGTCGCCCCCTCAGTTACAGTCCCGTACCACCACCAATAGCTGGCGTAGGTGGACACGAAGGGGCTAAAAAATCGCGGCATGTCTCGAAATCGGTTCACGGACAGTACCCCACGCGGTCCTCGGTGTCAACATCTGACGCCCTACACCCTTGCAGTTTCATGGGTTTAACCGTATCTTCAACGTGAGAGAACCTATGAAAACCCGCACCCTAGCTGCCCTCGTTGCCCTTTTGCTCTTCGTTGGCGTCCGTGTTCCGGCGGCCACCACAACATTTCCTGTCGATGAGCTCAAGGCGGGCATGGTCGGCATCGGCCGCACTGTCTTCCAAGGTGATCGGCTGGAGGAATTCAAGGTTCATATCCTCGGCGTGCTGCGCAACGTCATCGGCACGCGCCGCAACCTGATTCTCGCGAAGCTCGAAGGTGGACCGCTGGCCGACACGGGCGTGATCGCCGGGATGAGCGGAAGCCCCGTCTATATCGATGGCCGGCTCGTCGGCGCCGTCTCGTACTCGCTCGGCCAGTTCTCCAAGGAACCGATTGCCGGCATCACGCCGTTCGACGAAATGATCCAGGACGCGTCGGTTCCGGCAGCGCGGCGACAGGCCGCACACGTCGACCTTCAGATGCCCCTGACCGCGGAAGGCATGCGCGCGTCGCTGCGCCAGGCATTCTCGTGGATGCGTCCGTTCGCGGAAACGCCGGGGGACGTCCAGGTGTTCGGCGCCGGGGTTGATGCCGGCATCGGCACGATGCTGCGGCCGATTGCGACTCCATTGACGATCGGCGGCTTCGATGCCTCCGTCATCGATCCGCTCGCGTCGGCGTTCCGCGAGCAGGGATTCCTGCCGATGATGGCGGGCGCCGGCCAGGATGTGGCGACGACCCGCCAACAGCCGCTGCGCCCGGGCGATCCGATTGGTGTGGCACTCGTCACCGGCGATCTTCAATTCGGCGCGACAGGAACGGTGACCGAGGTCGACGGCAACCGCGTGTACGCATTCGGTCATCCCTTCTACGGTCTTGGCCCGACGCAGTTCCCGATGACGCGCGCCTACGTGCACACGATCCTCCCCAGCCTCTTCAGCTCGTCGAAGCTCGCGAGCACAGGCGAGATCATCGGTACGGTGCAGCAGGATCGCGCGACGGCCATTGCCGGAACGCTGGGCCCAGGTCCCGGACTCATCCCGATCAAGCTGAAGCTCACGTCAGACCGCGGGACGACGAAGACATTCAACATGTCGATCGTCAACGACCAGCTGTTCACGCCACTGCTCGCCTACGTGTCGATTCTGAATACGCTGTCCTCGTACGAGCGGCAGAACGGGGCAGCCAGCTACATCGTTCGCGGAAGCGCCTCGGTCAAGAAGTACGGCACGGTCGATTTCGAAGATCTCTTTACCGGGGATCAGCCATCGATCGGCGCCGCGACCTATGTGGTCGGCCCGATCAACTTCCTGCTCCGCAATGCGTTCGAAGATGTCGCGATCGAAGGACTGAACCTCGAGATCGAGGCCAGCGAACAGTCGAAGTCCGCGACGCTCGAGCGCGTCTGGATCGACGGAAACCGTCCGAAGCCGGGATCGATGGTGACGCTGAAGGCGCTGATGCGGACCTACCGCGGCGAGGAGATTACACGCTCAGTTCCGGTGGAGATTCCGTCGAACGCGCGCGGCAGCGTCTCGATCATGGTCACCGACGGAAGCCGCCTGTCGCAGATGGAAGCGCGGGACCTGCAACTGCAGCCGCTGCAGACGCGCGACCTGCCGCAGATGATTCGCGTCCTCAACCAGGCGCGCAAGAACAATCGCCTCTACGTGAGGCTGGTGAGCCCCGACGCCGGTGCCGTGGTCAAGGGCGAGGCGCTCTCGTCGCTGCCGCCATCGGTGCTCGCGGTGATGGAATCGGATCGCAACGGCGGGAGCTTCAAGCCGCTGGGCGCTGCCCTGCTCGGCCAGTGGGAGATCGCCACTGACCACGCGGTCAGCGGATCCCGCACGCTGACGCTTTCGCTCGACAACTGACCCTGGACTACCGTCTGCCGTCAACCGTCTACCGTTGTGAAGCGCGGTTTATCCGAGACCGGTAGACCGTAGACGGTAGACTGAGAACACGTTCCTATATGTCCAAGAGAACCGCTCGCGTCGCCTTTGCGCTCGCGGCCGTCTGCGCCGGCGTGTCGCTGGCGTACGCGGCTACACCCACGTTCTGGCAGGTTTCCAACGAAGCGGAATTCGCCAAGGGCGATGTCGAAAACCTCTCGATCGACGGTTACGGGCGCCTGACGCTCGGGCCTGCGGCGACCTCTATCTACGATGCGAGCGCGCCTTTCCTCTGGTCGATGGTCAGCGCCCCCGACGGCTCGATGTACGTCGGCAGCGGCAACGAAGGCCAGGTCTACCGCATAGACTCGACCGGCAAAGGATCGGTGTTCTTCGATGCCGAAGAGCTCGAGGTGCACGCGCTTGCTCTCGCGCCCGGCGGCGGCGTGTATGCCGCCACTTCGCCGGACGGCAAAATCTACAAGCTCGACGCGATGGGCCGTTCCACGGTGCTGTTCGATCCGCCTGACAAGTACATCTGGGGCCTCGCGATCGACAAGAGCGGCAACGTGTTCGCCGCCACAGGCGACAAAGGCGTCGTCTACAAGATCACGCCGGACGGCAAAGGCTCGGTCTTTTACCAGACCAAGACCACACACGCGATCTCGCTTGCGTCCGAGAGCGACGGGCACCTGCTCGTCGGCACCGAGTCACCGGGACGCCTGTTCCGTCTCGATGCGACCGGCAAACCGTTCGTGCTGCTCGATTCGCCTTACAACGAGATTCACACGCTCCGGCTGGATTCGAAGGGTGTGATCTACGCGGCGGCGGTCAGCGGCGCCACCGGTGGTGGGACCATCTCTGCCCCGTCCAATCCAGAGCCTCCGACGCCGACAGCAACGGCAACCGTGTCGGTGTCGACGGAAATCACCGCGATCGCCGTTGTCGATACGCCTGCGGCCGTCGGCGGGGCGAGTTCAGGAGCGGACAGGGTGAGCACAGGACCATCCGCGGGCGGCGTCTACCGTATCAGCCCTGACGGCGCGTGGGATCTGATCTGGAGTTCGCGCGAAGACTCGCCGTACGACATCGCGTTCGAGGCTGACGGTGCCGTCCTCATCGGCACCGGCAACAAAGGAAAGATCTATCGCCTCGCCGGTGATCCTCTCCAGCCGACGCTGCTGACCCGTTCGACTGCGCAGCAGGTGACGACACTGCTCAGCGACAGCGCGGGGCGCATCGCGTTTACGACATCGAATCCAGGAAAGGTGTTCCGGCTCTCGACCACGCGATCGGAGCGCGGGACGTATACGTCCGACGTGCGGGATGCGCAGACGATTGCCACGTGGGGCGCCATCCGCTGGCAAGCGCAGATCCCGGCTGGAACACGGCTCGATGTGTCGACCCGTTCAGGCAATACCCGAACGCCCGATGAAACGTGGAGCGACTGGACGCCGGCGTACCCAACGCAGGAAGGCAGTCCAATTACGAGCCCACGCGCACGCTACCTCCAGTGGCGGGCGGCGCTCACAGGCAGCCGCAGCGACGCACCATTGCTGACATCGGTCACCGCCGCATATCTGCCGCGGAACATCCGGCCTGAGGTGACCTCGATCACCATCAACCCGCCGGGAACCGTGTATCAGCGCCCCTTCCCGACCGGCGACCCTGAGATCGCGGGGTTCGATGGCGACGTCCCCGATCGCCGCAACACTCCCCCGTCCAACCCGTCCGGGCCGAACCTCGGACGCCGGGCCTATCAGAAGGGTCTGCTGACTTTCGTCTGGCGCGCGCAGGACGACAATCGCGACGATCTGATCTACGACGTGTCCTATCGGCGCGAGGGCGAGACAACGTGGAAACCGCTGAAGCGCGCCCTCACGGACGAAATCGTCGTGTGGGACACCTCGTCGGTGCCGAATGGACGCTACGTGATCCGTGTCGTCGCGTCGGATGCGCCGTCGAACGCGCCGTCGACGGCGCTGACCGGCGCGCTCGAGAGCACCGCATTCGACATCGACAACACACCGCCTGTCATCACGGTAACCGGCGTCACGCGCCAGGGCGGGCGGATGACCATCGTGTTCGAGGTGCGGGACGACAATTCTGCGGTGCAGAAAGCCGAGTACTCACTCGACGGCGACCGCTGGCAGACGATCTATCCGAAGGACGGCATCCCCGACTCGCGGCTGGAGCAGTTCGAGCTGGTGCTGGATGGAGAGCTCGGGACGCACGGCGTGATCATCCGCGCCACCGATGCGCTCAACAACATCGCGAGCGCACGCGGCGACGTTGCGCCGCAGCCGTTGCCGGCGTCAAGCCGTCGGTGAAGGGACGATCGGCAGAGAGGTAGACGGCGCGTCCGCGTCAGGCTTGGGGACCACGTCGGCTGCAGGCGCGGAAGGCGCGAGACGCACGGGGAGGTGCCGCAGTTCGACCTTGGCCGCCTGGGCAGGGGCCGTGACCGTGGTCCGCGCAAGCACCCACACCATATTCACGGCGACCGGCGCCCCGTCGGTTCCCTGCGCCGGGGCAAATCGCGACTGTTTCACCGCGTTCAGCACCGAGCTGACATCGTCAATCTGCACGGCTGCATCGTGTCGCCGGACGCTGGCGCGCTCGGACAGCAGCACCTCGTAGTTCGCCACACGCCCTTCACGCGTGACCACCGCAGCAAGGGCGAAGACCGCCTCGTCACCAGGGATCGAGTCGAGCGCCGCGCCATTGAGGGCGCGCGGCGGCGCTGTCATGCCACCATCGAGGCGCATCGGGTTCTGATCCGACCCCGGGTTGGCAAGCATTTCGATCATGCCGGCCAGCGAGTCCGGGCGTTCGTCACTGGTGACCGAGGACACAGCGGACGCGACGCAGAGACACGCGACGAGCGCCGTCGACGCACCGACCGCCGGCCAGAAGAACCGCATGTCGGCGCACATGTCGCGGAGCTGCGAGCGGAGCGACTGCTCACGCTCCGTCCGGATGCGTGTCAGGACCTCCGACTGCACCGACGCGAGATTGTCATCAGCGGCGTCGGCCGCCCGGATGGCGCAGGACGTCACGCGCAGCGACGCGCCGATGATCTGCATGTCTTCGACACGCGCCGCGCAGACCTGGCACCAGCGGAGGTGCGATTCGACCGCGACCTGCTCGGCCACGTGCAGCTCACCGTCGGCGAAGGCCTGCAGCAGCTCCTGCGCGGCGTGACAGCCCAGATATGGAATCATGACCGCATCCCCAGGAGCTCTTCGCGCAGCGCCTGACGTGCACGCGTGAGCCTCGACTTGACCGTGCCCACTGCAACATCCAGCGTGAACGCGATCTCCTCGTAGCGGAGTCCGTCGATCTCGCGCAGCACCAGGGCGGTCCGCTGATCGAACGGCAACTGCTCCATCGCCGCCCAGATCCGCGCGGCAGTTTCCTTGCTCGCCAGGAGCCGATCCGGCAGGACTTCACGAGTGGCTTC
Source organism: uncultured Acidobacteriota bacterium (assembly GCA_963741135.1). Taxonomy (GTDB): domain Bacteria; phylum Acidobacteriota; class Vicinamibacteria; order Vicinamibacterales; family UBA2999; genus Gp6-AA40. The sequence continues at coordinate 1,140,735 of CAVUHC010000008.1, read as the reverse complement.
GAGATCGCCGCAATGCTTCAGGTGGTCGTCGAGCGAGACGAGGTCGGCTCGGCGACGCCGCCGCCACCATCGCTGCCGGTTGTGGACCTGGTTCACGACAATGCGATAAATCCAGGTACGAAGGGCCGACTGTCCGCGGAACCGTGAGAGCGTGCGGAACACCCGAAGGAAGACTTCCTGGGACACGTCGAGCGCTTCATCGCGGTCGCCGAGCAGGTGCAGTGCGAGATTGAAGACCGTCCGCTGATGCGCGGCGACGAGGTCCGAACACGCGGCATCATCACCGGCGACGCAGCGCTCGATGAGCGCGGCTTCGCGACTGTCAACATCCGACCAGCTGATGGCGCCCGCGTTCTTCACAAAAGCTCCGGATAATGGGTTCTGCATCGAGTCTAGCACCGAAGCTGATCAGTCCGTGTCCCGGGCATTCCTGTGTGAATTTAGACCCCGCGGGGGCCCCAAAGTTCCTTTCTTCGTCCCGGTTCCCCTTCCGACCCCGGCCGATCGCTCCAAAGCAGAGGTCCTAAGGGTCCACACGTGCGCGCCGGATGCTCACGGTTGTGGCGATCCCGCCGTGTCGGCTCACCACAGGTTGTGACCCCGTAACCTATTCCTCGCAAATCCGCCCGCTCGCGGCATCGTGGCGTGGTGCCACGCTTGCGTCACATTAGGCAGGCACGCTTGGCGGTTCTGGGTAGAGAACAACATGCATCAGCCACCAGCTCCAAACGGCCGCGCTGATTGGTGTGCCGAACGGTGAAGGAGAACATATGGCTACGATTCTTGATGCCGCACGAGAACTGGTGACACCGGCGCTCCTGTCGCGCATGAGCGCTCAAACGGGCGATTCGGAGGCGGCGCTCACGAAAGGCCTTGGCGCGGTGATTCCTTTGCTGTTTGCCTCCGTGGCGAACAAGAGCAACGACCCGACGTTCATGAGTCAGGTTGCCAATATCGCGAGTGACGTCGCGCGCGATACCAATGTGCCGACGCACATACCCCAGGCAGTCGGTGGTCTGTCCGGCATTGACACGACTACGCCGATCGGAGGATGGCTATCACGACTCTTCGGTGGCAATCTCTCCGAAGTCGTCGACGGTATCACGCGTTACGCCGGTGTTAGCAGAGGAACATCGGCGTCGCTGCTGTCGATGGCCGCGCCTCTTGTCCTCGGATATCTCGGCCGGATGGTGCGCAGAGACGGACTCAACGCGGACGGACTCGCGGATTGGCTGCGAGGGCAGCGCCGCGCCTTCGCGTCGGCCGTGCCGTCGGAAGTGAACGCGCTCATACCCGATATCGCACGGGCGCCGGTCGAGACCGCGCGATCGGTCGATCGAGACGTCAGACGCCGAGCCGAGCAAGCTCCTCGGTTCGCGGACCAGTGGACCGGTGGGTTGGCGCTGCCGATTGTCCTGGCAGCGCTGGTGCTCGGTGGTATGTTCTGGTGGCTCGGACCTGATCGGACGCCCGTTCAAACGCGTGCGGCCCACGAGGTGTCCAGGACCATGGGAACTACTGGAGAAAGGATAGGAACTTCGAAAGAGCGGGCCGTAGGAACTGCGGGAGAAAGGATCGGAACTACGAGAGAAAGAGAAAGGGCCGTAGGAACTGCGGGAGAAAGGGCGGTCCCCGCAGTACCCGCAGCGCCGGTGACGCGGTTCGAAACCGACCGTACGCTTCGATTTGAAACCGGGTCGTCGTCGTTGGCTTCTCAGTCACGCGAAGAGCTCAGCAATCTCGCGGCGACTCTGAAGGCTCATCCCGACGCTCGCATTCAGATCAGCGGATACACCGACAACATCGGCCGCGAGTCCGCTAACGTCGAGCTCTCACGTTCGCGAGCCATGGCCGTCAAGGATGCCTTGCACAGCACGGGCATATCGACGGATCGCATACAGGCCGAAGGCTATGGCAGCCAGCAACCAATAGCCAGCAATGCGACCGCAGAAGGGCGAGCGCAAAATCGTCGCGTGGTGGTGATGGTGACGACTCGCTGACGTCATCATCACCTGGGGGGAGGACGCACAAGGTGCGTATTCCCCCCTTACCACTTCCCACTTCCCCCTTCCCCCTATACGATCCACCCCAATGAAACGCGGGGTTCTGGTTTTAGCCGGGGGCGCGGTTCTGCTGGCCGGCGCGGTGTTCGCGTGGAACGCCGTGCGCCAGGAGCGTGAGTTCCGCCGTCTGATCGCGGCGGGCGACGCGGCACTCGTCCTCGACCAGACGTTCGAAGCGATCGAGGACTTCAGCGGAGCGCTCGCCCTGAAAAACGACTCGATGCTCGCGCACCTCAAGCGCGGCGACAGCTATCGGCACCGCGGGGAGCTCCGCGCGGCCCTGCGCGACCTGCGCGAAGCGTCCCTGCTCGATCCCACCGCCACGCGGCCGCTGGAGCTCCTGGGCGACGTCAACGTGGCAATGGGTCGGTACGAGCGGGCGACTGAGTTGTATCGGCGGTACGTGACGCTCGACGATCGGGCGCCGCGAATCTTGTACAAGCTGGCCCTCGCCTACTACCGTAACGGGCAGACCTCACTCGCGATCGAGCCGCTCCGCCGTGCCGTAACGCTCGACGAGCGCCTCGTCGAGGCGCATTACCTCCTGGCGATGTGCCTCAGGGATCGCAAGCGCAACGCGGAAGCGGTCCAGTCGCTCACCCGCGCGCTCCAGATCAATCCAGCGTTCGGTCCGGCGCGCGAAGAGCTGGCGGATCTCAATCTCACGCAAGGCAGGGCGCGGGAAGGAATCGAGCAACTCGAGGCGCTCGCGGCCCTCGAGCCAGAGGGCCCCCAACGGCTGGTGAACGTCGGGCTGGCCTACGCACGTCTGGGACGCACCGACACCGCGATCACGACGCTTGGACGCGCCGCCGAGCGCTATCCGGAATCGGACACTGTGTATATCGCCCTCGGTCGCGTGTGGCTCGACGCGGCCGAGGCGAGCGGTGACCGGGTCGCGTTGCGGAAGGCGATCGAAGCCCTTCAGCGCGCCGCGTCCCGCGCCACCGCCTCGAGCGCCACGCTGACGCTCTACGGCAGGGCGCTTTTTCTCTCGAACAACATCGAGGCATCCGAGCGGACGCTGGAACAGGCGACAGCAGTGCTGCCGGCGGATCCGCACGCGTTCTCCTATCTCTCGGCCGCTGCGGAGCGCCGCGGGCACGTGTCGGCCGCCCGGGATGCCCTCATCAAGTACGTGAGCCTTATTGGCGAAGACAATCAGAAGCGCGCGCTGTCGGGGCGCGTCGCGAGTCTGTCGCTGCGCATGAACGAGGCGCCCGCGGCGGTCGTCTGGGCGCAGCGGGCCATCGACCCCGCGCATCCCGAGCCGCCCCTGCTCGCACTGCTCGCGGACGCGCAGGTGAGGCTTGGGCAAATCGGTGCCGCCCGCGCGACCGTAGCCGAAGGTCTCGCGCGCGATCCGCAAAATACTGCGCTGCTGCAGCTGCGAAGAAGAATCGGAATCTAAACCGGATCTTCGTGGTCTAGACGCGTTTCTCCCTTGTGACCGGATCGAGGGCGTCTCGCAACCCATCCCCGAGGAAATTGAATCCGAGCACGAGCGCCGCGATTGCCAGACCGGGAAAGATGGTCAGGTGCGGCGCATCGAGCAAGTGCGTCCGGCCACCATTGAGCATCGTTCCCCAGCTCGGCGTCGGCGGCTGCACGCCCAAGCCGAGGAAGCTGAGCGCCGCCTCCGCGAGAATCGCGCCGCCCATGCCGAGCGTCGCCTGCACCGTCACGGCGGGAAGGGCAGTCGGGATGATGTGCTGCGCGAGAATGCGAGGCGTCGTAGCGCCCAGGGCGCGCGCGGCCTGCACGAACTCGAACTCCCGCGCGCGCAGGACTTGCCCTCGCACGAGGCGCGCGTATCCGACCCATCCAATCAGCGACAACGCAAACACGACGTTCGCCAGACTCGGGCCGAGCACGGCTACGAGCGCAATCGCGAGGAGCAAGCCTGGAAACGCGAGCAAAATGTCGATGACCCTGCTGATCGTTTCGTCAATCCGTCCGCCAAAATAGCCCGCAATCGATCCAAGGAGCGTTCCCACGGTCGAAGAGATCGAGACGACGACGACGCCGACGAGAAGGGAGATGCGGGCACCAGCGAGAACGCGCGCGAGGATGTCGCGCCCGAGCTCGTCGAGACCGAACCAGTGGATTTGCGAGGGGCCGTCAAGTCTTTGTGCGAGCAGCTGTACGGAGGGATCGAACGGTGCGAGCGACGGCCCGACGAGAGCCGCCAGCACGGTGACGAATACGATAGCTGCGCCGATCCTGCTCATCACGCCGTTCCGCGGACCCGCCGCCGTCGCGCCTTCGGCGCTTTGGCGCGCCAAGGCAGGAGCCGCGCCGCGCCACCAGATTCACTCATAGCGAATTCGCGGGTCGACGAGACCGTACAGCAAATCCGTGACAAGGTTCATGGCGACGTACGTCACTGCGATGAGGAGGATGCACCCCTGCACGAGCGGATAGTCGCGAAAGCCGATTGACTGGATCAGGAGACGGCCGATCCCCGGCCACGAGAAGATGGTCTCCGTGATTACGGCGCCGGTCAGCACCGCGCCGAACTGGAGGCCGATCAGCGTGATCACCGGAATCAGGCTGTTGCGAAAGGCGTGACGAACCACCGCGCGCACCCGGGACGCGCCGCGGGCCCGTGCCGCGATGACGTATGGCTCGCGGAGCTCCTCGAGCAGCGTGGCGCGCGTCATGCGCGCGAGGATTGCCGCCAGGGCCGCGCCGAGGGAGACCGCTGGCAGGACGAGATTCGCCCATGTGCCCCGACCGGAAACCGGCAGCCATCCAAGCTCGATCGAAAACACAATCGCGAGGAGCGGGCCCAGCCAGAAGTTCGGGATCGAGATTCCGAGCAGCGACACCGTCGTCGCGGCATGATCGAGTGAAGTCCCCCTCCACACGGCCGCCGCAATGCCAAGCGGTATAGCAAACCCGACGGCGACCAGCATGGCGGCCGCCGCCAGCTCAATTGTCGCGGGCATCCGCTCCAGAATCGCCGTCGTGACCGGCTGGCTGGTCCGCAGCGATCGCCCGAGATCGCCGCGAATCGCGTCTCGCAGGAAGGTGCCGTACTGTTCGAGAAGCGGCCGGTCGAGGCCGAGACGCGATCGCAGCTCGGCCACGTCCTCGGGCGACGAGGATTCGCCCAGCATCGCCTGGGCAGGATCGCCGGGGATCAGGTGGATAAGGGAGAAAACGAGAGTGGCAACACCGAGGAGGACGGGAATCGTCAGCGCGACGCGGCGCGCGAGAAACCGCAGCACGCCGGAGTAATCACCGGCGCTGCTGTACGGGTCGGTCCCACGCACCGGCAGTGCGCCGCCGTTGTCGAGCGCAGCGATAAGTGGACCCAGTAACGGAATCGACAGGATGCCCGGCCGCAGCGTGGGCCATGCAAGGTTGGCGACGACGAGCAGAAGTGCGTGTGTGGAGAAAGGCAGCCTGGGAATCGCGCCAGCCAGCGTAAGGGAACCCACGACTGCGGCGTATGCGACCAGAACGCTGGCCGTTCTCCGAGCGGCTCCAGGGCCCGTCATCCTGCACGCTCCGCCGTGGCTATTGCAAGGTGAAGAATGTCTCAGCCCTGTGTCTGATCTTCATTGGCGCCAAGGACGTCCTGGGCAATGGCAACGTCGTCGCGTGGAAGTCCGTCTTCGTCCAGGGAACCAGGCTCGTTGGAATTACCCAACGTGTCGGGGCCGTCCTCGACGGCGCCCTTCATCATGTCTTGATCGATAGATGCGGCCGCGCGTTGATCCATAGACGACCTCCATGCAGGCGAGATGCCGCCGAGTCTACCATTTCGCTCAGGCCGAGCTGGCAGCTCTACAGGGGTTTGTACCAACGCTGATCGTAGAGGGCGCCCAACATCGGGGCGACCTGGGTACGGAATGTCCGTGTATGAGGCGCAACCTGATGGGTATCTCCGGCTTTCTGATCTGCCCACACGTCGATCACCGTGAAGTGATTGGTTCTATCCTTCTGGACGACGGCATCGAAGCGCACGTTCCCGGGGTCGGTGCGGCTCCGTTCCGCCAATGCCTGGAGGGACGCCACCGTCGCACCTCGGCTCGCCGGCGGCACATCGACATGCGTCACCACGTAGACCGTCCCGCGGCCGTCGCGCATCGGTGCGACCGTCGCCGCGACACAAAACCGGTCATCGATTGGGGCGAGCAACATCGGGGCGATCTGCTCGCGGAACTGACGCGTATGCGCCGCGGCGCCATGCGTGTCGAGTGCCCGCTGGTCCTTCCAGATCTCGAGGATCAGGAACTGATTCGGTTCCGTGATGCGCTGCAAGACTTCAAAGCGGGCGGCGCCTTCCTTGCGGCTCGCGTCGGCGAGCTGCTTGAGCATCGTGGCGACCTGGCCCTGGGATGCCGGCACCGCTTCGACATAGCTCACAACATACAGCGTCGCATCGTCCTGGGCATTCAAGACCAGCGGCCACGCGCACGCGATGAGCACCAGAATCACGATCGAACGTAGCAAGCGTCTGCGCGGGGTTGTAAGAAAGGATGCGATCATCGGAACCTCTAGTGCCGAAAGATGGCGCATGGTATACCTTCCGCCGTGAGCGGAGTCAACAATTCTCTCAATCGCAGCGCCATGACACCAACCCAGGCACTCGCGCAGTTTGTCGTCAACCACCGTGAGGCAGATCTCACCGCGCCGGTGAAACGCGAAGCGACCCGTTCGCTGCTCAATTGGGTGGGGTGTGCGGTCGGCGGGTCGCGCCATGAGACCGTCGAACGCGCCCTGGCGGCGCTCGCACCGTTCTCAGGACCGCGTGATGCGACGGTGCTTGGACGAAGCGAGCGAGTCGATATCATGCTCGCGGCGTTGATGAACGGGATTACCTCTCACACCTTCGATTTCGATGACACGCACCTGCGAACCGTCATCCACCCGAGCGGTCCGGTCGCGTCGGCGATTCTCGCCTATTCCGAAACGCGACGCGTCACGGGCGCTGAGTTCCTGCACGCATTCGTTCTTGGTGTGGAAGTATCCTGCCGCATCGGCAACGCTGTGTACCCGTCGCACTACGACGTGGGATGGCACATCACCGGCACGACGGGCGTCTTCGGCGCAGCGGCTGCCACCGGGCGCCTCCTCCGGCTCGACGAACAGCAAATGACCTGGGCCCTCGGAATTGCCGCCACGCAGGCGTCGGGGCTCCGCGAGATGTTCGGCACCATGTGCAAGCCGTTTCACCCGGGCAACGCCGCGCGCAACGGCCTGCTGGCTGCGCTCCTGGCGCGCACCAATTTCACGAGCAGCAACCAGGCCATCGAAGCGCCCAGGGGGTTTGCCAACGTGCTCGCGACAGCGCGTCGCTACGAGGAAATCACCGAGCATCTCGGCAGCAGCTGGGAGATCCTCGCGAACACCTACAAGCCGTTTGCCTGCGGCATCGTCATTCATCCGACGATCGATGGATGCATCCAGCTGCGAACCGATGCGGGACTGCGTCCCGACCAGATCACAAGTATCGAGCTGGAGGTGCATCCGCTGGTCCTCGAGCTCACCGGCAAGAAGACACCACGCACAGGGCTCGAGGGCAAATTCAGCGTGTACCACTCGGCGGCGGTCGCCATCATCGATGGCGGAGCGGGCGAGAGTCAGTACAGCGACGACCGCGTCCGCGACGCCGTGGTCATCCGTCTCCGCGACTCGGTGAATGCAAAGGTTGGCGCGGGACTCCACGAGGACCAGGCGCGCATCACGATTCGTCTGGACGACGGCCGCGTGCTCGAGAAATTCATCCAGCATGCGATCGGCAGCCAGGCGCGGCCGATGAGCGATGCGGCGCTCGAGGCAAAGTTCCGCGGCCTCACCGATGGCGTCCTCTCGAACGACGAAACCGATCGCCTGATTGAGCTCTGTTGGACGATCGAGACGATGGGCGACATCGCCGACCTTGCGAGAGCCTCGGTGCCGGCGGCAGCGGTCGGCGCCTGACCCCGGCTAACGTCGAATCGGACGTTGGGCTTCTCCGAGAAATCGCTCGCGGAAGCGACCCCGGTCACTTCGCGTCGTTTCCAAGCGGAATACTCTTCCGAAAGCAGGTAACCCGGCTCAACTCCTCGAACCCAACCGCACGGTGGGCGGCGTGACTCACGGCATTTTCGATCTCAGTATCCGAAGCAAGTTCGGTGCATCCGTGCTTGCGGCCCCAATCTTCTATCGCGATCACGAGCGCGGAGCCAACGCCCTTGCGGCGTGCGGTTTCTTCGACGAACCATCCTTCGAGGTAGGCGACGGGACTCGATTCACATCCATCGGCGATCGATCGGAGTGACACCTCCGCGAATCCGAGGGCCACGCCGGCGGCATCACGCGCAATGAAGACTTCAAGGGGGCACAAACGGGTACCGCCGAAGAAGGATGCGATTTCAGTTGCGTGTTCACCCGATGCCGAGGGCCACAGTTTCTGCCGCATCCGTCCCCAATCTACGGCGTCCGCCAACATGACGGCTCTGACCTCCATCGCTTGATTTTATCTTCGAGGTGTTGGCAGCAGCAGCAGTTGGCCGGCGCTTTGCTGTAACGACCGTTCAGTTCTCGCGCGATCGCAAATCCGGAAGGAATAGCGCCCATCGGACACGAAGTTCAAGTTGCCGACGCGCCTTTAGTCTGCCCGTCTGGAGACAGTGACCTCAATGACCGTCGAATCGATTCTCACGCTCGACCAGCCGCCCGCGTGTCCTTTGTGTCGCGCAGAAGAACCGATCGTGCTCGAGACACGAATTCTGGGACGACGAATCGCGGTCGCGTGGCGCTGCGAGACCTGCGACCATTTCTGGCCGGTTCCGATTCAGAACTCGCGACCGTTGCCGACTCGCCGCGTGCACTAGGCCAGATGATTCATCGGTCCGTGCACTGAATGGCGCACGGGACTCGATCGAGGATTACGTTCGCTGCCGTATCCAGCAGGATCAGATCGCGGCCCAGGAAACGATACTGGAGGTCGTCAGGAAGCCTCGGCAGGACAGCGAGGATGTTCGGCGGCATCGTGGAGAATGGCTCTCCTTCGCGGTAGATGCCGTTGACGTGATGCGAGAACCTTCCGGGGTTGTCGTCCATGATGGCGGCCAGGGTGTTGGCGTCTACTTCAACGGACAGGACCTTCCTGAACTCCACACGGATGCTTGGGGTAAAGATCTCACCCGATCTGGCCCCCTTGCGAGCAACACGGATCCTTTCGGCCAGCGCGAGTTGTGTGCTCCGGATCTCGGCCGGGAAATCTGTCACCCTCAGAACCGGCAATCCTTTCTGTAGGTTGCGGCGAAATTCGTAATAATTCAAAACCCGCGCAGTGAAATCCTCAGCGATATAACCCCACACCTGCACCCTGAAGACTGGAGTGTCACCGTCTGCGTTCGTCGGCGGCGTCTGCGCGTAGACCACCGACGTGAACACAACTATCAACGCAGCTCCGAGTGACGTGTGCCTCAGTGTCATGAATCCATAATCCGATGCCGTCCACACCTCGCTGCCCCCAGTCAACGGGGCTTAGCAAAGGGTACTGCGAAAGAGTATCGCCGAATGTGCGCAGGTCAACTGCCCAACACAGCACAGCAGAGGAGAATCGCTGCAGCTTCCCAGGAGTTTGCCGTCAAATTACACCCAAATTTCTTGCGATAACTTCGGCTGTTCATTAATGTTCTGGCCGCCGCCTTACGCGGAGCCAGCACCGCCGGTTCCCGCCACCGCGCATCGGCGACCCCTTGAGGTGTCCCATGCCAAAAGACCTTGATGTACGGGTCGCATTCCTTGGCTCGACCAATCGTCCGATACTCATCGAATCCGATCCTGTGCGCCTGGCGCGCCTCCATGGAGGACTGCGCGATGCTGGCATTGACGTCGTGGCCGTCAGTCGCATCGCGGACATTGAACAGTGGCCTTCCGATACCTTCGTGGTCACCGACATTGATCACTTCACGCCGTGGTGGCGTGAGGTCGGCGCAACGAGCGTGATTGTTCTGGCCAACACGCGAGCGCAAGGCTTCGCCGCATGTCGGAACGGAGCAACGAAATGGCTGCAGCACAATTGCACTGTACGGCAGCTGATCGCTGCGATTGATTCCGTACTGCTGTCTGAGAAGAAGGTGTACGAGGGTACGGCGACAGCGATAATTCCGTTCCCGGAGCGATATCGTCGCGGATTCGTGAAACACTAGCGAGGCTGCGCCTCAGACCGCCGAGCATGTGGCTCCGCCTCGCTAGTGGCAGTATCTCTTTGCCCCGCTTCGCGGGGCGAGAAAACTTGACTCAATCACTGGAATTCAGGTGGTCAAGTTTTCTAGAGCGACAGGGGGCTCCCATGACGCGCTGGCTCATGGCGACGGGCGTCGCGCTTGTTCTTACCGGCAATGCGGGTACGTCACTGGCTCAGGAGCGTGGTAGCCAAGGCGCCGGACATTTCTCCTCGACGCTGAGGTTCGAGCCGCGTCCCGTCGATGTCAGGCCAGTGCCGTCACCGTTTCGGGCAGGACCGGGGTTGGAATCTCTCCCCTTCCCAATCCTGTGGCGGTGGGACGTGGTGATGCCGTTCCAAGTGTCCCCGTCAATCGCGTTGGCTCCGCTCCCGGAGAACGCACCAATCGGTGGCCTCCAGCTGGACGTCCAACCATGGCGGGCCCAGGTCTACGTCGATGGCGCCTACGCGGGCCTGGTGCGCGACTTCACCGGCTACTACCATCACCTCGATCTCGTCGCCGGATCGCACCTGATAGCGATTGTGACGCCAGACTACCAGCCGCTGATCATCGATGTGGTAGTGTCGCCCGGCCATACGATGACGTATCGCGGCGCGCTGACACGCACACCGGCCCGCTGAATCGTCTCGGGGCGGCCGTCGCCCTCGTCCTTCAGAGATTGTGGGGACCCTCGGCGATTCCAAGCCGCACCATTGTCTTCAGCAGTCCCTGGCGCGAGAGACCGAGACTGCGCGCGGCCCGCGTGCGATTCCCTCCGGCTCGCGCGAGCGCCACCTCGACAAATCGACGTTCAAACTGTTCGCGGGCCTCGGCAAGACGCCCGGACGACACGATCGTGGCAGCGCTGATCACGGGCGGCAGCAATGTCGCCCGCACGCGGCCGCGTGCGGGCGCCGCGACCGCGAGCGAGGCGATGACGTTCTGTAGCTCGCGCACGTTGCCCGGCCACTGATACCGGGCGAGCTCGGTGAGTACGGCGGTCGAGAGATCTGCGCGCGATCCGACGCGTGCCGCGGCAAGCCTCCAGCAGTGCGCGGCGAGCACCGGAATGTCGTCCGGACGTTCACGGAGCGGCGGGATACGGATCCGCACGACGTCGAGCCGGTACAACAGATCCTGCCGGAAGCGCCCGGCGGCCGCTTCTGCGCGCATGTCGCGGTTCGCGGCAGCCACAAGTCGCGTGTCGATCTTGCGACTGAACGACTCGCCGAGGCGTCGCACTTCCTGTTGCTGAATCGCCCGCAGCAGCTTTGCCTGTGCGCGCGACGACAGGTCCGCGACTTCGTCGAGGAACAGCGTCCCGCCGTCCGCCTCTTCGAACAACCCCGCGCGGTCGGCGACCGCCCCGGAAAACGCGCCACGCGCATGGCCGAACAGCTCGGACTCGAGCAGTTCCTCGGGCAGCGCCGCGCAGTTGACGTCGCAGAACCGCCGCTCGCGTCGCGGGCTCAGGTGATGTACGGCGCGTGCGGCGAGCTCCTTGCCGACGCCGCTCTCCCCTTCAATCAGCACGGCGAACGGCGCTGCGGCCGCGCGCACGATTGCTTTGCGGACCTCGGCGATCGCATCGCTGACGCCAATCAGCTCGGGCACGGCCATCGAGGCTCTCGACTCATCGCGGGTGACGGTCAGCAGCGTATCGAGCCGCGGAGCCACGATCGCAGCCGTCAATTCCAAAAGCTCGGAGGCGTCGCCGGGCAGCGTTCGATCCACGGGCCACCGGCAGACGATCGCGCCGGACGTCCGCGACCCGAAGCGCACCGGCACGCCGGTTTCCCACCCGGCCTTGTGTCGCTCCGGACCGATTGGAAACGCCGCTTCGAGTACCCTCGTGCCGAGTGTGGTCACCAGCCCTTCGCCAACACTGCATACCATCGTGACAGGTCCTGCATCGGCCGATAGCAGATCGATTCGGCTCGTCTGGAGTTCAGCCGACAGTCGCTCGATCAACCTGCCGATCGCTTCCCTGTCATCGTGATCGTCCTGCGCGATGCGGACGAGCGCCACCGACAAGGAGGACTGCCGCGGAATGACGGCGAACGGGTTTCGAGCAGGACTCCCGGCCTCGGCCGCGCGCCGCCTTGCGATTTCCCGGCGGAGCAAGAGTGGCGCGACACGGCCGAAACGCTGAAGCCGGGCCAGATCACGATCCGCCTCGCTGCCGCGACCGGCGCGACGCAATGCATCAATCCACCTAAGGCGGGCCCACGCCGCGCGAAGCGGCGCACGTGCGGCCCTCGACGCCGCCACCGCCCGCTGCAGCGCGTCCTGAGCCCTGGCCAGATCACCGGCGGTGCCAAGGACAGTGAGATCGGCGGTGTGCGCAAGGAGTTCGACAAGAGGGTCTGCACTCTGTTCGGCAAGCCTCTTCGACAACTCAACGCGGCGTCCTGCATCGAACATCTGGCCTTTCGCCAGGAGCACGCGGACCTCGACTTCGTACACCGCGGCAGCAACTGGTGTCTCGAGCCCTGATGGTTCACCGGAGACGTCGATGTCGGGCAGATCATCGATGCGTCCCTGCCACAGCAGCGCCTCCGCCAGCACTGCGCGCGCCCATACCTGCAGTCGGCCGGACAGCGCATCCGCGGCCAGCGCGGCTCGACAGATCGACTCTGCTTCTACGAACGCCGCGTTCGCGATTCGCGTCAACGCCTGGCCAACTCGCGCCTCGATAACGAGCTCGTCGTCCTGGCCGGAATGCGCCAGGCGCGCAGCCTCGCCCAGTGCGGCAAACGCCGCATCCGGCTGACCGCGCTCGTTGAGGAGCCATGCAAGCGTAGTGGCGAGACGAGCGGCAGGCCGAAACGCGCGTCGACGCGCCAGTGCGCCAGTGACATCGCGAAGGAGACGTTCGGCAGCCGCATGACGTCCCTCCGCGGCGAAAGCGTGTGCCCTGGATGCGCGCGCGATGAGCTGAGTTACTTCCGGGCTCTCCGGTGGGGCTACGCTTCCGTGACGAAGCGCGTACGTCGCCCGAGCCTCACGAACGAGCGCTGTACCCCCGTGAGCGGGCGCGCATCCAAACGTGAGCAGCAAGTGCGGCCGTGGCGAGAGTGCCGACGCGTCGAGCAACGCTGCGTGAGCGCGCGACCGATTGACCCCGAAAGTACCGGCCAGCAACAGCGTCCGCTCGCGTAACTCGGCGCCGAGCAGCTCGCGGAACCGAAGGTACAAATCGGTTGAGATGGTGACGAACCCACGCCGGACCGCCGCCGCAGCCACCCGCTCAATCGTGGACGTCGCCTGGCGCCGGCTGCGCGCATCGGCGACGACCCACCGCGGGTAGCCGTCACGTCCATGATCCAGCGCTTCGAGGAGCGGCCCGAGGCTCGCTTCGGTTTCCGGCGGCACGACCTCGGTCAGCGCATCGAGGCGGACCTCAGCGCCAGTCGCGAGATCGCAGGCGCGATCGCCCTCGAGCCGCATGAACCGGTCGTGCACCAGCCGCGCCATGCTGTGGCGAGGTGCAATGCGGACGACGGGCAGAATGTCGAGCAGAATCGAGCGCGGCGCGCCGGATGGTGCAATTTCTTCGTATCCAAATTCCCTTCAACGCTGCGGTTTCTCAGCGCTTGTCTACGACGACCGCGCCGCCCTTGATGACCACCTTTGCATTCAAGAGATTCCAGTAGCCCTCCAGCGGATTCCCTTCGAGAAGAACAATGTCGGCCAGCTTGCCCGGTTCCAGAGTGCCGAGCTCGCTGCTCTTTTCGATGAACGCCGCCGTGTTGGGTCCCATCAACTTGACGATGTCCTGCGGCGAGAACATCAGGTTGAGGGCTCGCAGTTCGTGCGCGAGCCCGGCTTTCGGAAGATAGCCGGTATCGGTGCCAAACCCGTAGATCACTCCCGTGTCCCAGAGCGTGCGCGCATTCACGGCCTTCTCGCCCGCCTCGCGCCCTCGCCCCTGGCCGTCGAGGATGCCGTCCGGCCACGGCTTCCCGTCGCGAAACGTGGGCACGTTCTTCTGATTGAAGACCCCGAATACCGGCACACCGAACCCGATCGTGGACAGCATTTCGATTCCGGCATCCTTGACCACGCGGGCGTCGGCCTCCGTCAACCAGCCCCCATGTGGAGTGTGAACGAGCTTGGTCGCGCCGGCTTTGACAGCCGCGAGCATCGCCGCCGGCGAGACCGCGTGCACCATGACATCGAGCTTGAACTTGCGCGCCTCGTCCGTGACCGCTCTAAGGACTTCCAACTCCTGAACGCTTGGAGCGGGTGCGATCGCCGCCTTGATAATCTCCACGCCAGCCTGCGAGAGTGACCGCACTCGAGCGCGCGCCACGTCCGGAGTCTTGAACTCGCCCGGATCCGCCCGCCCGGACGTGATGATGCGTGGTCCCTCGAGTTCGCCCTTCTCGATCCGCTGCTTGAGCTCGACGATCCCCGGCACGGGTCCCCCTCCCGACATCAGGGTTGTATATCCAGCCTCGAGAAACTCCTGCAGGCGAACCGGGGCTTGCTCTTTGAGCCACTGATCCGCATTCCCGGTGATGATGTGGCGGTGGGCATCGATGAAGCCCGGCATCGCGGTCATGCCACGGGCATCAATGGCCTGAGCCGGCGGGGCACTGGAGGCGCCTTCGGCAATAGACAGGATGCGCCCGTTGCGAACGACGATCGAACCCCGTTCGATCACCTGGCCGTTGCCAACGACGATCCTGGCGTTGGTGATGGTCAGGTTTTGCGCCCACAGACCATGTGCACCGATGAAGATCATGAGGACGGAAAAGAGGCTCACGGCCGGTAGTCTTTTCATTGGCTTCACCCTGTGGTCTGGCGCGTATAATCCCCCACGTCGTACATCAATTCTCTATTCTCTATTGCTTCGAGCGGGGACCCCGGCACTGATACGGAGGTACTGATGTCAAGGATTGGTCGCAACATTGCGCTCATCGGCCTCATCGCGCTTGCGATGATACGGCCGGCGCTGACCGCGGAGCCGCCCAAATTCCAGATCGATCCGTCGTGGCCGAAGACGTTGCCGAACAACTGGATCTTTGGTCAGATCGGCGGCATTTTCGTGGACGCGCAGGATCATGTCTGGGTCAATCAACGCCCGGGCACACTCGACGCCAGGGAGAAGCGGGCCTCCACTACACCCAATGTGAGATGCTGCAAGCCGGCGCCGTCAGTGGTCGAGTTCGATCAGGACGGCAACGTGGTGCAGGCCTGGGGTGGTCCCGGCCAGGGCTATGACTGGCCGGCCAACGAACACGGCATTTTCGTCGACCACAACAACTTCGTGTGGGTGGCCGGCAATGGCATGACCGACGGCCTGGTGTTGAAGTTCACGCGCGCGGGTAAGTTCGTCCTGCAGATTGGCAAGTCCGGGCATGATGACGTCGAGCGCCGACACCACGCAGCTTGGCCGTCCCGCCGACATGGTCGTCGATCCCGCCACGAACGAGCTCTTCGTCGCCGACGGCTATTTCAATCACCGCGTCATCGTCTTCGACGCGGCGACCGGCGCGTTCAAGCGGATGTGGGGCGCGTACGGCAAGCCGCCGACCGACGACAAGCTGACCTACGATCCGAAGGCGGCGCCGGCGCAGCAGTTCAATAACCCTGTGCACGGCATCCGGCTCACGAAGGATGGGATGGTCGTCGTCAGCGACCGCGGCAACAACCGTATTCAGGTGTTCCGCAAGGACGGCACCTTCGTGAAGGAATATCAGGTGTTGAAGGACAGCCCGCCGGGAACCGTTGGATCGGTCATGCTTTGGCCCGATGCGGCGAATTCCTATTTCGTGGTCTCTGACGATCCCAACGGTGAGTTCCACGTCATTCGGCGCAGCGACGGCATCGAAGTTGTCAACCGCCGGCCGCGTCGGCACCAATCTCGGCCAGTTCATGAACCTTCACAATCTGGCCATTGACAGCAAGGGCAACGTCTACTCCGCCGAAGTACAAGGCAAGCGCGTGCAGCGGTTTCGCAATCTCAGCGGGCTCTGACGCGCGACGGGCGCCGGGGCAAACAAAAAGCCGCCGCGCCGGAATCGGCGCGGCGGCTGTGTATCAGCAAGAGATCTGATCTACCGTGTTGCCGTCGGCCAGACCACTCCCTGGTCAGGTTTGGTGACCGGCGCCATGCCTTTGTTCACGAACCGCTGGAGGCGCTTTCCTTCCCACGTTTCGGTTGTGTAGATATTCCCCTTCGAATCAGTCGCGATGCTGTGCACGCCGAAGAACTGACCGGGCTGTCGGCCGCCGTCTCCGAACGTCGTCAGCTCCTGGAGCGTCTGGCGGTCGATGATGTGCACCTTGTCATTCATGCCGTCAGCCATGAAGATGTACTTCTGCTGCGGGTCCTTTGAGAACGCGATGTCCCACGCGGAGCCGGACGCCTTCGTGTCCTTGTCGAAGAACGCCTCCTTGACGAACTTCCCCTCTGGCGTGAACACCTGGAGACGATCCCCGGCGCGATCGCAGACATACAACATGCGGTCGGCTGAGAGATCGGCGCAGTGCACGGGGTTCCGGAACTGCTTGGCCGGCGGCGCAGCGGGATCGTACGCAGGAAGCGGGGTGTCATCCGGCTTGTTGCCGTACGCCCCCCACCATCGCTTCAGCTTGCCAGTGTCGGCATCGACGACGGCGACCCGCTTATTCAGGTAACCGTCAGCGAGGTACGCTTCGTTGGCCCTCGCGTCGACAAAAATCTTCGCGACGCGTCCGAAGCTCACCGGGTCGTTGCTGCCGCCGACGAAGCCAGCGACCGCACCTTCGCTGTTGCCAGCCGCCGCGCCCGCCTTGCGGCGCGCGCCCTTCTTGCCGATCTGGAGCAGGAACTTACCGTCCTTGGTGAACTTCAGGACGTGGGAGTCGGGCCCGCCGTTTCCGCCGATCCAGACGTTTCCCTTGAAATCGATGAAGATCCCGTGGTTCCCGTCGGGCCATTCGTAGCCGGCACCGGGACCGCCCCAGTGCCGCAGGAGATTCCCGGCCTGATCGAATTCGAGCACTGGCGGCGCACCTGCGCAGCAGTCACTGGTTTTGAGCTCCAACCCCTTCTCGTTGTCGGCCAACGTGGAGGAGCTGCGATGGACGATCCAGACGTGGTCATCTGTATCGACCCAGACCCCGATGGTTTGCCCAAGCACCCAGTGGTTCGGAAGTGGTTTCGGCCACAACGGGTCGACTTCAAACCTCGGCGCCTGAACGCCGGCCTTGCTCTGCGCAGCCGCCGTCTTCTCGAGGATCACCTGGCCGACCGCAAGCATCGCAAGGAGTGCGACAAAGCCGGCACCGACGACGAGGTTCCGCGTGCGCTTCAGATTTCTCATGCTGCCCTCCCAGCCGGCGAAAGGGTCGCACGAGACGCCAGCAGGACGCAAGGAGAAGAAGGGTGTTAGTGTTCGTCCGGTTTGTCGTTGTAGTAGGTATCCGGATCCCACACGTGGGGTCCGGGGGCGCGAAAGCCGCGCAAAGCGGCGTCGGGGGCGATGCAACCCTCGGTTTTGCAGTTCAAGTGGCCAACGGTGACGTATGATTCACCCAATCCACACAATTCGAACCATGCCGGAGGTCAACGCCGATTCATCCGTAGGCTTGCTGGTAAAGGCCCGATCAGGCGACAACGACGGGCCGAACCGGTTCCTTGCCCGCTATTTACCTGGCCTGCGGCGCTCGGCCAGCCGGCGGCTGCCGTTGGGCCTCCAACCGATGTTGGACACCGGAGACCTGGTTGGACAACGCGGAAATAGCTACCCACCTCAGAAAACCCAGCGCCAATGCCGTGTGGGTCGCCGTATCCCTGGCGATCGCACCGCGGGCCCACAGGATGGGCGGCGAACACTGATGAGACTCGGTTGGTAATGCGATCCAAGAAAGATGGGCTCCAGAAACTGGCGGCCGCCATCGCGGAGGGATCCGCGGTCGACTGGGACGAAGTCGAGAGCGGGGTATCGGATTCTGAACTGCGGAGTCTTGTCGAACAGCTTCGGCTCATCGCGATGATCGCCGGAGCGCACAGTAGTCAGGATCAACCGCGGGAGCCACAAGACAATCCAGGAAGACCGCACTCGGAGACGCCTGCAGAGGGAGGAGTCGGGCGCGCCGGCAGCGATCTCGAGCGATGGGGCGACCTCATCTTGATCGAGGAAGTCGGCCAAGGCTCCTTCGGTACCGTCTATCGCGCCCACGATCCGCAGCTCGATCGACCCGTCGCCGTTAAGCTCCTGCGGCGCGCCTCGTCGACCGACGAGCAGCTCGCATCAAGGCTTTTGCACGAAGGGCAGACGCTGGCTCGCGTGCACCATCCGAATGTCGTCACGGTCTACGGAGCCGCCACGCACGACGGTCGCGTGGGTCTCTGGATGGAGTTCGTGCGCGGCGTGACGCTCGAGCAAATGCTTGTCAGTCACGGCCCGTTCAGTGCCCGCGAGGCCGGACTTGTCGGGTACGAGCTCTGTGGAGCTCTCGCTGCCGTGCACCAGGCCGGTTTGGTGCATCGAGACGTCAAGGCTCAAAACGTGATGCGTGAGGAAGGGGGACGACTCGTTCTGGTGGATTTCGGCGCGGGCCAGAAGCGGGCCGAGCTGGGCATCGTCGGCGGGCGAGTGACGGGCACGCCCTTATATCTCGCACCGGAGGTCATAAACGGCGCGGCTGCGACAACCAGGAGCGACGTCTACAGCCTCGGCGTGTTGCTCTACCACCTGGTGACCGACGACTATCCAGTGAAAGCGGCTACGTTCCGCGAGTTAGTCTCGGCCCGCGCGCGAGGTGAGATTACGCCATTGCGAGACGCGCGGCCCCATCTCCCGAAAGCCTTCATCGAGGTGGTAGAGCGCGCGACCGACCCCGACCCGGAAAGGCGATTCGCCAGCGCCGGTCGGTTGGAGGCCGCGCTCGCCCATGTGATCGGGTCCACAAAGAGCAGGACACCAGCTCCTAGACTCAGGACCGCTGAACGTGGAACGCAACGTGCCGGAAAAGCTGCGCGTGGGCGTGACACGGGCGTTCCGTCCGTCGCCGTGCTCCCCTTCACCGACATGAGCCCTTCCAAGGATCAGGAATGCTTCTGCGAAGGCATGACCGACGAGCTCATCAACGCGCTGGCGCAGATCTCCGGACTGCGCGTGGCGGCACGAACGTCGGCCTTTCAGTTCAAGGGGCAGTCCCGAGATATGCGCCGGATCGGCGACGCACTCAATGTCGCGACGGTCCTCGACGGAAGCGTGCGAAAGGACGGCAATCGGCTGCGGATCACGGTCGAGTTGATTTGCTCAGCGGACGGCTATCATCTCTGGTCCCAGCGCTTCGATCGCGATTTGGTAGACGTCTTCGCGGTGCAGGATGAGATCGCCGGTTCCGTTGTCAGCATGCTGAAGGGCAGGTTGGCCGCCGACAGCAGGGCCGCGCTCATCGCGCCACACACGCACGATCTCGACGCCTACGGCTTCTATCTCGAAGGACGGTATCACTGGAACAAGCGAACGGAAGACGAGCTGAAGAAGAGCGTCGGCTGTTTTGAACACGCGATCGATAGAGACCCCGGCTACGCACAGGCCTATGCGGGCATGGCCGACGCGTACATCACACTCGGGACCTACGGCGCCATGCCGCCCAAGGACGTCATGCCCCGTGCGAAGGGAGCGTTGGAACGGGCGCTCGAGATCGATGCTGGTCTGGGGGAGGCGTACACGTGCCGAGGGTGCGTGCGTGCGGTCTATGACTGGTCCTGGTCGGACGCCGAGCACGATTTCCGACGAGCGATCGAGCTGAAGCCCTCCTATCCAACGGCGCACCACTGGTACGCGATCAACCACCTTGTCCCGGTCGGGCGCTTCGACGAAGCGACCGCAGAGTTGCGCCACGCGCTGGATCTCGACCCGCTCGCCATCGCGATCAAGAACAGCGTGGGAATGAAGTGCTATTTTGCCGGCCAATACGACGACGCCGTGCAAGAACTGTCGAAGACCATCGAGCTCGATGGGAGCTTCGGCATGGCGCGCTACTTTCTTTCGGCCACCTTTACCGAGCTGTCCAGATATCCTGAAGCCTTCGCAGAGTTAGAGGCCGCGATCCGGTTGTGCGGGCGCAGTCCCGAGATGCTGGCGGCGCTCGGCTATCTTCACGGGGTCTCCGGCAACGTCATCGGTGCGCGCGGCATTCTGGAGGAGCTCCGCCGGCTCGCAGACGTGCGGTACGTCTCGCCGGCACGAATCGCCCAGGTGCACGCTGGCATCGGCGAACGCGCCGAGGCGCTCGACCGACTAGAAGAGGCTCACGCGGAGCGGGCCGCCGACCTCGCCTGGCTCAACGTTCGCCCGGTGTTCGCGAGCCTTCGCGACGAGCCGAGATTTTCCGCGTTGCTGAATGCGATGAGGCTTTCCCCTTCGAGTCCTGTCGCAGACTGATCTCGTTTTCGAGCGTGATCACAGGCTCGGTTTCGATCTGTCCCGATCGCGTGATTTCGATCACACGCTAGTAGTGAGGCCGGTCACAGACACTTGTTTGGGGGGCGGATAGATTTCCTTCGCGTTCATCAAACGCAGAAGGAGACAGAACAATGTGCACTCGCAGATCGTTGCTCGCGGTCGTTTGTGCGTCACTTTTGGGCGTGCTGATTGCGGCATCCGCTCACGCGTGGGGCCCAGGTCAGACGAATTACCTCACCTTCAGCGGCGCGGTCGCTCTTCCGGGCGTGACGCTCGCGCCAGGCACCTACATCTTCCGTTTGCCCAGCGAGACGGACAGGAACATCGTTCAGGTCCTCAGTCGGAACAACTCGAGGGTGTATTACATGGGCATGACGCAGCCAGTCGAACGACCCAATGGCGATGGGGATCGCGCCGTGACGCTGGGCGAGGCGTCGCCTGGGCAGGCCCCGCCGATCAGGGCGTGGTTCCCGGTCGGCCACCGCGACGGCCACCGGTTCATCTACGCCCGCTAGTCGCACGTGCCCTCTCGCGCGCTTTGACGGGCTCGGGCGGGTATTCGGCAGAGCCGCAAGAATGGCTTGCGGCTCTGCTTCGGAGTTATCACTTTCGGCGTCTCTGTCCTGTTGTGAATCGCTTCGCTAAACCGACCGCTCGTCCTCGCCGTTCAGATGGTGGTGAAGTCCTATGAGCGGACAACTCAATGTCGTCGTGAATCTGCTGCGGCAGGTTCAACTATTTTCGGAGCTTCCAGAAGCCGAACTCGAACTGATAGGCGAGACGGCCGTGATGCTTCGCCGGGCAAAGAATCAGATCATCTTCGATGAAGGGGATCCTGGCGATTTCCTCCTCGTACTGACATCCGGCCGCGCGAAGGTGGTGCTCGTCGGCAATGAAGGGCAAGAGATCATCCTCAACTTCGTCGAGCCGTTTCACATGGTTGGAGAGATCGCCCCACTCGACCGATTCACCCGCTCGGCAAGGCTCGTGGCGCTCGAAGACTGCCAGTTCATCAAGCTGCCGGTCAGGACGTTCGATGCCCTGAGAGCGAGCAACCAGACCTTTGCCGCCAGCGTCATCGCGCATGTCACGACCACGCTGCGCGAATCCAACGACCAACTCAGGGTGATCTGCACGTTCCGCTCGCTGGGGCGGGTTGCCTGGTGTCTGGACCGTTTGGTCCGTCAGAGAGGAAAAGTCAATGGTTCGAGCGCAACACTCGATCCATGCCCGAAGCACCACGAGCTCGCGCAGATGACCGGGTGTTCGAGGGAAACGGTCAGCCGCTCGCTGAAGACGCTGAAGCAGAAGAACTGCATCACGCCCGGCCCTGGGGATGGCATCCAGGTGCACGCGGCGATCGCGCGCTACACGAAGCGCCCCTGGCCGGTCTCCGCACGAAACCGCGTGATCTGAATCACCTGGTCCGCGTGTCCCACGCCACAGCCAGGCATCGTCAGCCCGGATAGATTCTTCCTGCACGGAATAACGAAAGAGGGTACGAGTATGCTGACGATCAACGAACGTCGTGTGGGCGAGGCGATCATCCTCGACCTCGAGGGGACACTGCTGATTCCGGACGATGACGTGGCGCTGTTAGAAGTCGTGTCGCGCTGTGCCAGCAACGGGGGGCGCCTGGTGGTGTTGGATATCGCCGGACTTGTGCGCATCGATGCCGCCGGGCTGGGAGCCTTGATCCGGTCGCAGAATCTGCTGGCGTCTCTTGGCGGCGAATTGCGGCTCGTCAATCCGAATAAGTTTGTCGGAGCGATGCTCCATCGAACGAGGCTCGATTCGGTCATTCCAACGTTTGGCGTCGAGCCTGGTAACCAGGAACGCTCCGGCGATCACGGAGCGGTTCGAACGTCCGCCGTGGCGCAGGTGAACGCTCCGTGGTGGGGCGCGTTGTGGAGCGATGAGACCGCATAGCGGCAAGTTGGCTTCCCTCCTATCGTTCGGCTCGTGTCGTCACCGGCGCGAGGCCGTACACCGGCGTCTGGATTCCTTCCATCCGTGCCTTCAACTGCAGCGACAGGAACTGCGAGTAGTGGCGCGACTGCTGAAGGTTGCCGCCGTGGAACCAGAGATTCGGCTGCTGGGTCGGCTTCCACATGTTGCGCAACTCGCCTTCCCACGGTCCTGGATCCTTCGCTCGTGCCGGAACCAAGACCCCAGCACTGGCCGACCTTCTCGGCCACCTCCTGGCTCACGAGCTGCGCGACCGAACCGTTCATCGAGCTGTACCCGGTCGCGTACACAATCAAGTCGGCGGTCAGGGCCATGCCGTTCTTCATCTCCACTCCGGTCGCGGTGACGCGATCGATCTCTCCTGTCATCAGTTTCACACGGCCGTCGGCGATTAGCTCGCTTGCGCCGACGTCGACGTAATAGCCAGAGCCCCGGCGCAGATACATCACAAGGAGGCCGGAGTCGTCTTCGCCAAAGGTGAGCATGAAACCGGATTGCTCGAGACGCTTGTAGAACGCAGCGTCGCGCTCCTTCATCTGTTGATACACCGGGACTTGCAGCGCCGGGAGGACCTTGTACGGAAGTGATGCCAGGATCAGATCAGCCATATCAGCCGTGATGCCGTTTTTTATCGCCGCTTCCGAATACAGCGCACCGAGGGCGAGATCCATCAACGTGTCCGATCGCGCCACGAGCGTTGGGGAGCGTTGGATCATCGTGACGTCGGCTCCGTGTTCCCACAGATCGGCGCAGATATCGTGGGCCGAATTGTCGGAGCCGACGACAACCGCCTGTTTTCCCGCCAGTCCTCGCGCGCTCCGAAACTGGCTCGAATGGATCTGAGTTCCGCGGAAGCTCTCCATCCCGACGTATCTCGGGACGTGTGGCACGCCCGACACACCGGTGGCGAAGACAATATGTGTGGGCCGCAAGACGATACGGTCGCCCCGTTACGCTGGACCGTGATCTCCCACTCTTGCTTCGTCTCGTCGAACCGTGCTCGCTGACACTCGGTTCCCCCCCAATAGTTCAGCTCCGTTACCTTCGCGTACATTTCCAGCCAATCAGCGATCTTGTCCTTCGGGCTGAACACGGGCCAGTCCTCTGGGAACGGGATGTACGGGAGATGGTCGAACCAGACCGGATCGTGCAGACAGAGGCTCTTGTAGCGGTCGCGCCAACTGTCGCCCGGTTGCGCGTTCTTCTCGATGATGATCGTCGGCACATCGAGCTTCTTCGAGCCGCGCCCCCAGGACGATGCCGCCCTGGCCGCCACCGACAATGACGACATAGGGCTGCTTCTGGAACCCGAGTAGCGCGTCTTCTTCGGTCCTTTTCTCGAGCCAGCTTTTGCGGCCAGGATGATTGCCATGTTCGACACCCTTGACTCGGTTCTCGCCCTTCTTCTCCTCGAAGCCCTTGAGCTCCTGCAGAGTCGTGAGCATTGTCCACGCTTTGCCGCCGATGAGACGCAGATGTCCCTTTCCGCGGCCGACAGCAGTCTCGAAGGTGAACCAGCCTTCGGTGACCCCGCCTGCGTCCGAACCCTCGCCTTGGATCGTCCAGTTGCCTGGTTGGGCCAGCGGCATGGTGGTTTCCAGCATCGCCGGATTGCGGCCGGGTCCTCTGCTGTCTTGATGTTCCAGGTGAACGACACGAGGTCGCGCCAGTACGCATCGGTTCCGAACATCGCGGTTGCCGCATCGTAGTCGCCGCGAGACAGTGCGGCTCCGAAGCCATCGAGCCAGCCTTGCACGGCTGCAGTGGGCGTTATCGTCGTCACGGTTGTTCTCCTGAGTTCCGTCGCGCTATTCCGTTCTCGTTGCTGTTTGTTGAATTCGCGCGATCTCCCACGCGCACGACGTAGACGTCGAACTCGACCCGCAGCGCGCTCATGTCCACCCTGCCCACACCGATGCACTGGGCCCGGTTGAGCCATTCGAACCGCGGGTCTGCGGTCGCATACATCGGCGTGACGACGACCGGAGGGAGCGGGTCGAAATCGTCGCGCAGCGCGCGAGCGTAGCCGTCGGGACCAAGATCGAAGAGGCCGCCGTACGAGCCGTAGATGCGCTCACCGGTCCGCGTTTCCAGAACACGCCTGGACGTTGACAATCCCGACTCCGTCTTTGCGAATGCGCGCCCAGTCGGCCGCGCCGGGCAGCATGATCGCCTCGATGCCCGGTCCAACGAAGCTCCCCTCGATGACGTGCCAGTTGATCCGAAGGCCATCGGGCATCACGCCGACCACCTCCTTGCGGAGCATCGCCGTCAATGAACCGAGAAAGGTCGTATTCCAGGCCCAACGAGGTTGGTGACCAAGATCACTGCCGCGCCACCTGGGCGCTCTTCGATGTGCGGAGTCGTGACCAGCGCGTGAAGACGAGGTGAGATCTCCTGCGCAACGAGCCGCAGCACCGGCAACTGTCCGACCACGCCACCCGGCTCTCCGGGGAGGGCCGCACGCAGCAAGAGCGGGCACGTTCTGAAGCTGCGACGTGCCGCGGCCTGTGGCGCACCGCTCGGTTCCGTGCCAGCGCCGCGTGATCACTCCGCGCACGTTTCGGGATGTAGCCAAGAACCTTCGGCGTGAAGCCCCACGTGAGGAACATCCGACCTTCTTCCGAGCTCGAGTCGAAGACCACGGTTCCCGGCACCACGGGCTGCAGCCGAGGGACGACATCACTTCGCCACTGCCAACTCACGACGGCGCCCGGCCGATGCGCGCAACCGCCGGGTAGACGTATTCGGTGCCGCGAGGCAGCGCGCGAAACGGAATTCCAGCGGTGGCTGCCGCCTTTGCGACCTCGGATATGTACGCCGCCGGGATCGTCGGCCAGCTCCACGTCGGCTCTCACCACACCGCGTCCGCCCTGATCCTTGATACGACAAGCGGAGCCGGCGCCCGTCACGCGTCATGTCGATCGTCCCGGGCCGTTTGTCGGTGCCCATGCGCTCGCGTCCGACGTCGATCGCGACCTGGGTCGTGTCGAGAAGCCGGACCATGAACATCCGCGCCCTGTTCTCGTACACCGCTGTTGCAGGATCGAACGATCCGTCGAGCATCACCAGCACGCTCGATGCGCCATTGGAGTCCGCCCTGATGGACGCCTGGCTCGGCGGGCGCATCGTCCCGCACGACCACGACGACGATGAACATGGCGCTGTACGGCCCAATCGAGGTGTCGGTGAACCTGTTCGACCAGAGCTGGGCGACAGCGGTTTGTCTACCGTCCGCGTGCTTCAAGGTCATCGCCTTGTAGCCGCTTCCTGCCAATGCGTCATTCACCGCTGAAACATTGGTGCACTCGCCGTAGAAGTGCACCATTTCGCCGTTGTAATACTGAAGTTCGTTCGGAACCACCGCGCCGCTGGCCGTGATGTACGTCTTGCCGCTGATGAGGTACTTGTCGAAGAGTGGCTCGTACCGCTGATTGACGACATCGGGCGGGGGTGGCACGAACGCGTCCAGCGTCAGCTTGCTCTTTGCTTCCCGGGAGAGTTGCGTCTCGAACGCTTGGAGTACGTCCTCGACGTCCTCCGTGCGAATGAGGAATCTGCAGAAGGCGAATGGCGTCCGAATTTCCGAGTTCGCCATCGGCGGCGGCAAGCCTCGAGGCCTCTCGCATCATGCCGCTGTCGCGAATGGCTATCCCATGCTAGTCTCTCCAGCTCTCGCATCTGTCAATCCTGTGGGGAGTCGTGCCGGCCGCGCACGGGGTGGAAACGTATCACGCCCCGCGGGCGACTCAAAGCAGCCGCATCGTGGCGCGATCGATTGGCGCCGAGCGGTCTCGAGTCGGTAGGAACGGCCGGGAGGTCACACAATGACAGCGTTTCCGGAGTGGCTTGGGCAGGTGGGTCTGGCGCACTGCGCTCAGGCCCTGATCGAGAACGGAATCGACTTCGACGTCGCCCAGGGTCTGACCGAGAGCGATCTGCGCAGCCTCGGACTCAACCTGGGTGACAGCCGGAGGCTGCTGCAGGCGCTCGCCAAGCTGGGCCAGACGAGCTGCCGCGTCGCCTGCCGACGGCGTGGCGGTCATCGACGTCGCCTCGAAGCCATTCACGCGTCCCAGGACGAGCGCCGCCAGCTCACCGTGATGTTCTGCGATCTCGTCGGATTACACCGACCTGGCCGCAGCGCCTCGATCCGGAGGAATTGAAGGGCGTCATTCGGGACTATCGCAAGGCCTGCACGCAAGGTGGTGGCGCACTACGACGGGTACGTCGCCCAGTACCTGGGCGACGGCCTGATGGTCTACTTCGGCTGGCCCGGCGCGCACGAGGACGATGCCGAGCGCTGCGTGCGCTCGGCCCTGGAGATCGTGCAGGCGGTCAAGGGCGTGCGCGTTGCCGAAGCGCTCGCGGTTCGCATCGGCGTCGCCACCGGGCCGGTGGTGGTGGGTGACGCGTCAAGAGACGGCGACGGCGAGGACGGGCTCGCCGTCGGCGAAACGCCCAATCGTGGCCGCGCGGCTCCAGGGACTGGCCGGAGCCGACGAGATCGTCATCGGGCCCGCCACGCGGCGGCTGGTGGGCAATACCTTCGAGCTCACCGACCTGGGCGTGCACCCGCTCAAGGGGATCGTGCAGCCGGTGCGAGCCTGGCGCGTGCACGCCGTGCTCAGGACCGAGGGGCGCTTCGACGCTGCCCACGGCGGCGTGGCGCTCACGGCGCTCGTGGGTCGCGACGAAGAGGTGGCGCTGCTGTTGCGCCACTGGCACTGGGCTCGCAGCGGCGAAGGCCAGGTCGTGCTGCTCAGCGGCGAACCTGGCATCGGCAAGTCGCGGCTGACGCAGGTATTGCGCGAGCGCCTCAAAGGCGAGCCGCACACCACCTTGCGCTATCAGTGCTCGCCCTTCCGCCTCAACTCCGCGCTGTATCCGATCATCGAGCACATCGAGTTCGCCGCGGGCTTCGCTCGCGAGGACACCGCCGAGCAGAAGCTCGACAAGCTGGAAGCCGATGCTGGTCGGCAGTCAGGCGCAACGCACCGAAGCGGCGCCGCTGTTTGCCGCCCTCCTCTCGCTGCCCACCGACCGTTATCCGCCGCTCGGACTCTCGCCGCGGAGGCAGAAAGAGAAGACGCTCGAAGTGCTGGTCGCCCAGGTCGAGGCGCTCTCCCGACTCCAGCCGCTGCTCGATCGTGTTCGAGGATGCGCATTGGATCGATCCGACCAGCCAGGAACTGCTCGACGTGATGGTGCCGCGGCTGCGCGCGCTGCCGCGTGCTGCTGGTGATCACGCACCGGCCGGAGTACACGCCTCACTGGACGTGAATATCGCGCACGTGACGACGATGGCCCTGACAGGCCTGCCGCAGCATCTGGGCACCGAGCTGGTCGGCAAGGTCGCCGAGGGCAAGGCGTTGCCGCCAGAGGTGCTCGATCGGATCGTCGCGCACGCCGACGGCGTCCCGCTGTACATCGAGGAACTGACCAAGTCGGTGCTGGAATCGCGGCTGCTGCACGAAGAGAACGATCGCTACACGCTGCTGGAGCCGCTGCCCGCCCTGGCCATTCCCACCACGCTGAACGCCTCGCTGATCGAGCGACTGGGCCGCCGCGCAGGCGTTCGCGAACTGGCCCAGATTGGTGCGTGCATCGGGCGCGAGTTCTCGTATGAACTGCTGGCCGCGGTCTCACCCTATAAGGGTGCGAGAGTTCGAGGACGAGCTCCAGCGACTGACAGGAACCGGGCTGGTGTTCCGCCGCGGCACGCCGCCGGATGCCACCTATACCTTCAAGCATGCGCTGGTGCAGGATGCCGCTTACGACTCGCTGCTCAAGAGCAAGCGACAGCAGCTGCACGCGCAGATCGCGCAGGCCTTGGAGACGACGTTCCAGGATCGCGTGGCCAACGAGCCGGAGTTGCTGGCCCATCACCACACGCAGGCAGGCCATCTGACTGAGGCCATCCCGCTGTGGCGAAAAGCGGGCGAGTCCGCGCTGGCACGGGTGGCCTTGCAGGAAGCCGTCGCCCACCTTCAAAAGGGATTGGCCATCGTCGAGCGACTGCCGCCATCTGCGGAGCGCGACGGCCTCGAACTCTCGCTGCGGGAGCCGCTGCACACGGCGCGGTCTTCAGTGGCGGGGCTGGGCATCGCCTGATGTGGCTGGCGAACGCCGACGGCGATCCTCCGGCTGGCCGAGCAGCAGAGCCGACCGCAGAGCCTGCTGATCGGGCTGTGGGGGATGTGGGTCAGCACGATCACTCAGGGCCGAATCGCAGAGGCGCTCGACTGGGCTCGACGCCTGCTGGACGAGGGCACCTCGACGGGCGAGATCGACTGCAGATCCTCGGGCACCGCGGCAGCATGTTCTCGCATTTCTATCTCGGCGATCTGCGCCAGGCGCGCGAGCATGGCGAGCAGGCTCTCGATCTCTACGACCCCTCGCGCGCCGGGCGCTGGATCGAGCTCGTCGGGCAACGACGTCAGAACCGCCGTCGGTGTCTGCACGTCTCAGGCGATCTGGA
Organism: uncultured Acidobacteriota bacterium; assembly: GCA_963741135.1. Classification (GTDB taxonomy): domain Bacteria; phylum Acidobacteriota; class Vicinamibacteria; order Vicinamibacterales; family UBA2999; genus Gp6-AA40. Next base: position 1,111,634 of record CAVUHC010000008.1, on the reverse strand, counting down.
TGCTGGGGTACCCCGACCGCGCCGCTCAGCGTGAGCGACCAGAAGGATGCCGATGCGCGCCGGTTGGGGCATCCTTTCGACACCGGCTGGGCGTTGACGTGGGGCGCCTACGTCTTCGACTACCGGCGCGAGCCCGAGCGGCTTCTCGAACGCATGCAGAAGCCGATCGACTCGCGCGCGAGCAGAGCATTCCGATTCTCTACGACGGGTTCGTCCCGCTGGGGCAGGGGCTCGCGAAGCTGCGCATGGGCCAGCTGGCGGAGTCGATTGCGTTGTTGCGCAGGGCATCGAGCGTATGGAACGCGTCGGGCGGCCACCTCAATGTTCCCTACATGAAGTCTGCGCTGGCGGAAGCGCTGGCGCGGCAGGGTGACCTCGATGCCGGCCTTCGTTTGATTGAGGAGTGCCTCGAGCAGATCGAGCGGCCGGGATGGAACGAACGAGTCTGGCTCCCCGAGGTACTGCGGCTCAAAGGGTGGATGCTGATGCGCCAGGGCAACTGTGCGGAGGCCGAGACACAGCTTCGCGCGTCGATCGACTGCGCGCGCCGGCAGGAAGCCAAGTCGTGGGAGCTGCGGAGTTCGACGACGCTTGCCGAATTGCTGGCGGCTGACGGCCGACGCGACAACGCCCGAGAGCTGCTCGAACCGATCTACAACTGGTTCACCAAGTCAATGAAGGTCTCGAGACGCACGACCTCAAAGCCGCTCGCGCGCTATTGGACGAATTGCGCTAAATCGTCAGCCTAGAGAGGATTTCGGCGCCTGGTCAACATGCCGAAGCTGGCGCTTTCGCTCGACTCGTCTCGTCAGTTCTGCCGCGAGTTCCTCCCCGATCCTCCCCGTTTGGAGCGCAGTCCGATAGGCGTCCAGTGCGAGCGCATCGCGCCCTCGCTTGCTGCGCTCATAGGCGAGCTTGCGCAACAGTCCGAACTCGGTGGACGGCTCGCGCACCGAGTCGCGTGCATCGCAGACCCAATTGCCTGGATTGGCGCCCATCTCGGCGGCCAGGGCTGCCCATAACCTGGCGTCATTGGTGGTCACATCAGTGCGCGGAAAGATCAGATGCCCCACAGACCGCTTATGTGTTTCCGACCACGGTTGGGTGAAGTCTTCGAGGGATGTGCGTCGTTCATCCAGATAACTGATCCAGTGCAGACCGAATGCAATGTCACCTGACGACTGACGTCTCGCCCAGTCCCTGGTCAGATAGCGCTCCCCAGGATGCGTTGCGCGTAAACAATTCGCAGAGGTGAGCGGCACCAGCGTGAACTTGCCGAGCGTGCCGCTTATTTCCACGACGCCAGTCCAATAGGATTGATAGGCGGTACCCGCGCTTGCCGTACGTTCACCTTTGTTGTGCGATGAGAGCCAGCATCCTTTCCGCTTTGGCAATGCCCCTGCTTTTGATCAAGCTCTCACGCATGAGCCGGCTGTCCAGGGGCCAGGGGGCTCGGGCCGATCGGAATCCGGGCCCGCTGCATCCGCTGTGGCGCGGAGAAAATGCATCCCAGCGTGGCGGTCATCGCCAGGCAACGCGGGGTTACTGAGAGCGATGAAATCGACCTGCCGGCCGGCAGCGGTCACAAACGACGCGCGCAGGCCAAGAAAGTCTGGCATGGTTTCCACGTGCGGCATCCCGAGTCCGGTGGAAATCCGGCCAACCCCGAAGTGCTCGGCGCCGGGCACGAACAACCCGACGTGCGCGAACCCCTCTGGGAGTTGGCTCGCAACGCGCAGCACCACCTTGCTCCCCGCGATCTGATACTGATGCGCCGCCCGGTCCACACACTTGAGGTCAGGATGACGCTCGCGAATTCGATGTTGAATCTCGGTTATCTCAGCCGCCTCGGCGTCGACACGGCGCAAGTCTTCCGGCCCGGGCCGAAATAGCTCCGGTGCGGTGCCTTCACGGTTCATGGTGTCCCCCGCCTATTTCACGCTTCGCCCCGGATCAGACGACTTCGATCGTGATGAGCGCACGCAGGTAGTCCAGGCCCCTCACGACGAGAAGGCCCGAGTAACAACCCGGCGCGGCATCGACGGGAACAGTTGTCGCGATCGCGAGATCTCTCTGTTCCTGCGGTTCGAGCGTGAGCGCCGAAGGCGTGAACTCGAGCAGCGAGCACGGAATGCGGCCGCCTCGGCTGCCGAGCAAATCCGTCGCCGCGGGAACCAGGCGCACCGCACGGCTCTCGCTGTTGCACAGCGTCATCGAAATGGTGGCGCGCTGGCCGGGCTTGACCGTTGCTCGTGGCCTGCAACTCGGCAAGCGGGTCCGTGTCGCTCGCCGCCGGCTGAGACGCGACGAGCGGTTGGGCCGGCAGGCCTTGCAGGCTCGGCCAGAGCGCGGCGAGGTTGTCTACGAGCTCGTGCACCTGGCGCAGCACGGGGTTGCTCGCGTCGGATTCTTCCGTACGGAGCGGTCGCAGCCGAGCGTCGCGCGCCGCGAGCACGCCCCTTCGCCATCTCTTCATCGAGGATCGACGCCGCCTGCGACACGATCGACGCCGCCTGCTCGCCGACGACGTCGGCCGACGGCGTTGACGGGGTTCGACTGGCCCCGGCGCTCGCGTGCGCACGCCTTGCGCGGCATGGGCAGCAGAGAAAGAGGCGACAGAGCCTCAGCACCCGGAAACGGGATCAACCGCCGAAGAAAAGCGCCGCCTCGTCGAGAGTCTCGCGCGCGTCCGACTCGATGTCTCCGCGTGCCGCACCAGGTGGTCGTCGCTGATAGCCTTCCACAAGTCCTCCTCGGCCTATACGTCCCTGCTCACCATGTAGGAAATGACCTGGTGCAGAAACGTCTTTTCATCCGACTCCGGCACATCGCGAAACGCCTGCGTGAACTCGAAGAGCGTGGCGCCGGCGAGCTGCCTCGCAACCTTCCTTGCGTAGTCCAGGCTGCCCTGCGATCGCATCAGATCCAGAATCCACCGCGCGTCGCTGCATCGGATCGGGCTGCTCGCGGCTGCCCGAGAAACGCGGTCACGCGAGCTGCGTCACGCGCGTCCAGCTGCCGCAGCAGATGAATCAGCATCAGCGTGCGCTTGCCCTCGAGCAGGTCTCCGCCGATCTCCTTGCCGTAGCGACGTTCGTCGCCCGTCGAGGTTGAGAAGATCGTCCTGAATCTGAAACGCCGTACCGAGGTAGCACCCGAAACGATTGAAGCGATCGAGATCGACGCCGTCCCTCGTCGCGATGAGCGCGCCGATGCGGCAGGGATGGATGAAGCTGTACCAGCACGTCTTCTTGAGGACCATCCGCAGGTAGTCCTCGTCGGTGACGTCGCACCGGTTGTCGCGCACCCAGCCGAGCTCCATCGCCTGGCCCTCGAGCGACTCCTGCATCATGTGGTCGAACTCGTCGTACACCCGCCACGTCAGCGGCAGGCCCAAGCGTCGGCAGGTTGTCGCGGAGGATCCGGACGCTGAGCGCCGTCAGCATGTCGCCGGCGTTCACGGCGATCGGCACACCGTGCTCGGCGTGCATCGTCGGCAGCCCGCGGCGCAGGTCGCTTTCGTCCTCGATGTCGTCGTGCACCAGGAACGCGTTGTGCAGCATCTCGATGGCCGTGGCAGACGCGAGGGCGTCGGAGGCGTCGCCGCCGAACGCCCGGCAGGTGGCCAGGCAGAGTGCCGGCCGATGCCTTTCCCCGTGCGCGACAGGTACGACGACAGCGGAGCGTAGAGATGGCGCTGCGGCTCTCGTTGCGGCACGGCCGACAACAGGCCAGCGAGCGTCGTCTCGCGATAGCTTCGAGAGGTGAGCCTGAAACGTGTCGAGCGCCATCTTCTGCAGACCTATCTCGGGATGATCTGCAACCCTGCCCGAGCCGACCGCGTCGCCGGCTGCGGCGGAGACACCTCGCCTCACGCCCTGCGCCTCGACGAGACGAATCGCCAGCAGGCGGACGACCCGCTCGATCGAGCGTCGTCGCCTCGCGCCTGAGGTCGGACGTCACGCCCGGCTGCGCCTCGCGGTCGGCGAACGACAGGAGTGCCTGATGGGGCAGCGGCAGACCGGTCGTCTGTACGCTTTGACAGCGCGTGCTCCTCGGAGCCGCTTTCCAGGGCCTGGATCGCCTTGTCCGCCAGTTCGGCGAACGAAAGCCCGAAGCGAACGAGCGTGTCGTCCCACGGCAGTCCCTGCGCGTACCGAATGAAATCGAGCTCACGCCACGGCGCGAAGATCTCCGGCTCGTGCAGCTGCCACACGCCGCAACGGGCAGCGCCGGACCCTGCGGCGTCGAGGATGCCGTTCACCGCTCGTCGCGCAGCTTCGTTGGCCGCCTCCATCGTCGCGAGGTCCGTGTAGGTGCGGACGTAGTCGGAGGCCAGAAACAGATTGGGAATCCTCGAGACCGCCTCGGGCCGAAGCTTCCACGTGTCGACGAGATTGACGAGCAGCGGCTCTTCGTTCGCCGTCGTGCCCTCGTAGGCGACTCGAGGCTCGGGTCGAGGCTGAAGCTGTGGAGCTGCTCATCCTTCAGGATGACGACGTCCCCGTAGTTCACGCTTCGCTTCAGCTGTTCCCAGACCTCCGCCTTGATCTCCTCCGGGGTGCAGTCCTTGGCGGCCTTGCCGTTCAGACCCTGGCTGCTTCCCATTCGGAGATATCGACGGAAATGATGCCTCGCACCGTGCCGTCTCCGTATCCGGACAGGCTCACGTGTCTCCAGAACTGCGCCTGAGAAATCGACGTGAGCGCCCAGGGAGAATCCACGTAGATACTGTGACCGTGGGCGAGCGGCACGTCTTCCTTGAGGTAGATCTGGATGCCGTTCATCCACTCCGTGATGTCATCGAGCGTGAACAGCGAGGACAACGCCGGGATCGGCCCTCATCATCTCCGGCGTGATGAGATCGATCACGTCCTCGACCGGCAGCGCGAAGATGAAATAGTCGCCGCGTGACCGTGATCGTCGACCCGCCTTGACTGATCGTGGCCGAGCGGATGCGCTGGCCATCGAACGACACCGCGATCGCCTTCGAGTTGGGGTGATAGTCGACACCTTGCGACTCCAGATAGCGCCGCCACGGATCGATCCAGACGTCGTTGGTCGGACCGTTCAGCACCCGGTCCGTGCTGGGCCCCGGCGTCACGATGTCGAAGAGCAGCTGGACGAAGATGTCGCCGATGGTCTTGGTGCTCGCGGTGCGGGCCTTCGCGGCGACGAGCGACCGCGTGATCCCGTGGCCAAGCAGCTTCTGGTAGGCGAGCGAACGGTGCTCTGCGCCGATGAACTCCCACCAGCCGATCTTTTCGTAGTCTGTATCGCGCCGCTCGCGACACGACGTGACGATCTGCCACACCTTCGAGCCGAAGAACCTGAGGTCATCGTGAGTGAGATCGAGATCGCCGTCCGAGAAAGCGGCCGAGGTCGTCGAGCATGACGCGGACGTCGGTCGATCGTGCGGGGCGAACGGGCGATCAGATCGACGGGATGCCGTCCGTACCGGTTCAACTGACATCGCGTCGTGTCGACGAGGTTGTCCGCGACGGTTCCAGAGGGCCCGTACGGAATCCGGCCCATCGTGTGGGTGACGTGACGGTAGAAGCGGGGAAAGAAACGGAACCCGTGTTCGCCGGGCAAGTCCTTGCGGCCGTCCTTGCCCGACCCCGGCACCGGAAAGCTCCGGGCCTTGCCTCCGGGAATTGGAAGGAGTTCGTAGACCTCGACGTCGAAGTTGCGCTCGATCAGCTCGTGGGCGGCGCTGAGCCCCGCGATGCCGCCGCCGAGGATGATGACCTTCGGATTCACGGTTCAACGCAGCGCCTTACGTGGTAGCTATTGATGAGCCGCGGCCGCGATACGGTTACGTCTCACCCTTTTTCTGTCAGGTAACCCGGCGCTGTCCACTGTGGCCGGTTTCTTAGCGGGCCGGTCGTCTTAGCGGCCGGTTTCTTAGGGCCGCTTTCTCAGTGGCCGGTCTCATGGTCCGCTTCCTTGCCGGCCGCTTCTCTGCAATTTCTCCAGTTCTGCCGCTCTCGTCGGCAGCTCTGCTTGCATCCTTCGCCGCGTTCCTAGCGCTATCTTTGCGCGTCGCGGGCATCTTCCACAAGACCTCGGCCTTCGCAGAGTCGGCCTTCTTGGCAGCTTCGTTGCCTGGTTCGCTGAGCCTCAGCTTCTTTCGCAGATTTATCCGCATTCTTAGCCGCCGTCCCAGCGTCAGCTGCTGTCGCCGCGGCGATCATTCGCTGTCTCGAGCAGCCTCGATTGCCTCGCAGCAGCTGCTTTCGCAGCCTTAGCCGCAGTCTCAGCGTTAGCTTCAGGCCTCTTTGATAGCCGCATCCGTTTCCATCGCCATGCCTGCTAACCCCCTTCGTCGCCGCTTCTTCACTGCTCACGCGAATTCTCGCATATGTTTCGGCCGCTTCCGTTCTGTGCGGCAACCACTACGTAAGGCTTGCGCTTCGACGGCTCGCTCTCTGTGCCGTCGGTCGGATCCTGAAACCAGCCACCGGCGGCCTGGCTGCGTCCCTAATCCTCAAGACGAACCGCTCGTAGACACGAAACAGGAACTTAGCGTCTTCGTTGCGCTGAAGGAACTGGACGGTTGGTGGCGTTCCTACGACGATGTCGACAGCGTTGCCAGCGAGAGAAACCACGATGCCGGCGTTCGTCGTTCATCTGTCCCGACGCGCAGCAATGGCCCCCCCTTCAGCAGTGGCGTAATCCTGTCAGCGGGAAGCACAAGGGACCTGTGATGGATCATGCGCTCGGTCAAAAAGGTTGTTGCCCAGCACACACGCGAACGGAGCCAGGGTGTGAAGCTGTCCTCAGGCGGTGAACCGCCGTCACCACCGCCGACACAACGGCTTGGCCGATGCGTCCTGCATTGCGATCCTGCAAGTCCAAACCAGAGAATTTCCGTCTCGCAGGCAGATCAGCGAGTCCCTGCTGCGGCTCCGGACCCTGTTCACGACGAACTCCGAGTCGTCGCTCCGAGGGCCTTGGCGGAAACCCTCGAACACGATTCGATCCTCTTCCTGCGCAAGAATGTTCGCCGCCCGCCGAAACGCGAGCATGGCATTCGACAGCGTCTCGTCCGCAACCTGTTCGCTCGACAGCTCAACGTTCACGGTCAGGTTCACGAGCTTCAGGTTCACGTCAGCGTGATCTGCGTCGAGCCTGATCGTGCGCGGTATCGAGGCATCGTCTTGTTTAAGGCGTTCATTGCGCACGATCTCGGCGCTGCCCGGAAGCGGCCCGTAGCATGGAAGAAACGCGCTCGCCACGCTCGCCTTCCCGAATGCCTCGGTGACGGCGTCCTTCACCTTCTGCCACTGGGCGTCGCTCCAATTCAATTCAGCCATCGTGAGCCTCTCGCGCGTCTTACAGTTCCTTGGGTGCGGATTTCCTGGCATCGCGGGATCTGGGTCACCACCCGCGAGGAGGTCGGATGGCGAGCGCGATTATGCCTAAACAGCCGAGCCGGGGCAACAACTCCTGGAACCCCGGCGCCGCGCTGGCGGTCGTGGTCATTACTCGGAAATCAGGCGGCAACACTTTCGTCGGGAGGTGATCTGCCCGGCCACCACACGTCGTTCCTGACGGGCCCGCCTGGCTTCCAACAGCCGCCGCTCAGAAGCTGGCGCAGCGGCCATGTATCGGGACTGACGTCCCTTCGTCGTTACACGCCTGCAGCCTTGAGCGCGGCGAGCACGCGCGCGTCTCGGAATGGAACTCGACGGAGACGAACGCCGGTCGCATCGTAGATGGCGTTGGCGACCGCCGCGATCATCGGTTTGCAGGACGTCTCGCCGGCTCCATAGTGAGGAAGATCGGGCCGGTTCGGATTGGGATCTCCATTCACCAGCACGACGTCGATCCTGGCCGGCGTGTCGGCGTGCGTGAGGGTGGGATGTGAGATCCAATCCACGCTCGTGACCTTTTCGGTGTCGAACTGCACTTCCTCGTGGAGCGCGCGGCTCAGCGAGTGGAGCATGCCGCCCTCGATGGTGCGGCGCAGCCCCTCGGGGTTGATGACCAGCCCGCAGTCGTGCGCGCAGACAAGCCGCTTCACCCACACGTGACCGGTTCTGCGATTCACCTCGACCTCGGCGATCTCCGCGACGACGGTCTGGCTGCGGAAGGTGTAGGCGATGCCGCGCCCGGTGAGAATGTTTCCGGTGCCGACGGCTCTCGGCGAAGGACGAGGTGTCCCAGCCATACGCCTCCGCCGCCGCCTTGATCACGGCGATGGAACGCGCCCGCTTGAACCCGTTGTCATCGGTGGTGCTGGCCGTCAGGAGCTTCATGCGGAACTCGACCGGGTCGGCCTTCGCCGCGGCCGCCATTTCGTCGATGAACGATTCGGCGGCGAAGGTCGACTGTGGACCGTTGGGATCGCGCAGGTTTCCGGTGCGAAGCGGCGTCTCCCACACGAGGGGCAGGCTCACGACCTGTGTGGCCGTGCGCTTGTTCGGAATGACGTACATGTCCGAAGGCGTGGCCGCGCTGCCAGGCAGCCGGCGTGGCGCGCCTCGTTCCCATGAGCTGCGCGATCAGCACGGTATCGGCCTCGTTGTAACCGAGGTGGTTGTAGTCGGCGGCTTGAGCGTTGTAGTCGAACGCGATGAGATTGCCCTGGGCATCCAGGCCTCCGCGCATCTTGAACGTAAATGCCGGACCCTTGGTATCCCACGCCGTCTCCTCGTGCCTCATCCACTGCATGCGAACCGGCCGGCCGATCTCTTTGGCGAGGTACGCCGCCTCGAAGCCCGCGTCATCGGCGGCCGTGCGGCCGTACCCCTGCGGGCCCTCCATCCAGACGACGCGCACCTGTTCCCGTGGCATCCCGAGAAACTGCGCGACGCCGTTCCGCATGCCGTAGGACTTCATGTCATTGGAATAGATCGTCATCTGACCGTTCGACGGATCGGCCATGGCATGGGCCGGACCGAAGGCCGTGTGCCCCTGGAACGGAACGTCGTATTCGGCTTCGACGACCTTCGCCGCGCCTGCCAGCGCCGCGTCGGGGTTCCCGACCACGTTCGGCGCCTGGCTCGACGTGGGCGTCGCGCTGCGCATGTACTTGAACAGGTTCTTCCGATGTCGGGAACGGCGCGGTCGCCGGCTTCTGCCAGTTGACCTTGAGCTGTCTGGACGCCGCGATCGCCTGCTCTTCCCGCTCGCAGACAACCGCGACGTAGTTGCCCTTGCTCACCACCTTGATGAATCCAGGTATGCCTCGAACGGAAGACTCGTCGATGCTGACCAGCTTCGCGCCCGCCACCGGCGGCTTCACGTTGCGCGCGTGAACCATGCCGGGAAGCTTCACGTCCACGGCCCATTTCAACGAGCCGTCCACCTTGGCGGGAATGTCATAGCGCTGCGGCGACTGGCCGACGATCTTGAGATCCTGTACCGGCTTCACCTTCGCCACGCCGGTGGTCGCGTCGATGTTGTTACCCGTCAGCGCGACGTTGAACCTCTTTCCGCCGATCAGTTCTCCGTAGGTGACTTTCTTCGAGGGATCCGCTTTCACCGTGATCACGGCGTCGCTGACGGCGAGCTGATCGACAGGCACGCCAAACCGCGTCGATGCCATCTCCAGCAGCACTCGCCGAGCCTCGGCGGCCACGCGCCGCATGGGCCAGCCATCGGTCTGAATCGCATCCGAACCGCCCGACCCGCCCTGGTCGACGGTGACGTCGGTGCTGCCCATGATGCAGGTGGTCTTGTCGTAGGCGATGTCCAGTTCATCGGACATCATCTGCCGGAAGGCCGTGCCGGTACCCTGGCCACAGTCCGTCTTGCCGACGTAGAAGGTCGCGGTGTTGTCCTCATGAATGACGATCCACGAATCGAGCTGTCGGAAGTTGGGGTCGGGATACGGACCCGCAGCCTGGGCGCTCACGCTTGCGACAAACGGCGCCGCGACCGCCGCGGCGCTGAAGCTCACGACGAGCATGCCCGAGGTCTTCAGGAAGTCGCGGCGCGAGGTCGTCCCGTGTCGCTGTTCCAGCAGATCTTCGATGTGTGTCGGAATGTTCGTGAAGGGTGTCATGCAGTCACGCCCTTTCCCGATTTCTCCGCCACGCGCTTGATGGCGGCCTGGACGCGGTAGTACGTCATGCAGCGGCACAGGGTCCGAGCCATCCCCTCGCGGATCTGCGCATCGGTCGGATTCGGATTCTTGTCCAGCAGCGCCTTGGCCGTCATGATCTGCCCGTTCTGGCAGAAGCCGCACTGCGGGACCTGCTCGTCAATCCAGGCCTGCTGCAGCGGGTGCAGCTTGCCGTCTTTGGCGAGTCCTTCGAGCGTGGTGATCTCGCCTTTCACGCTGGACGTCGGCGTGATGCACGACCGAACCGCCGCGCCGTTGATGATCACTGTGCACGCCCCGCACTGGCCAAGTCCGCAACCAAACCGCGGACCCTGCAGGCCGAGATCATTGCGCAGGATATAGAGCAGCGGAGTCGAGGGGTCGATATCCAAGGTGTGCGCGCCGCCGTTCACCTTCAATGTGATGTTGCTCATTCCCTAGTCTCCTTACGAACTGGATCGGTCGAGTAACACACAGCCTGACGCCGGCACCAAGCGGCATCCGCTCTGGAGATCGCGCGAATTGTACAAGATCTGTATACAATTTCTCCTCAATGCTGCGATTCCTCAGCGCCGGCGAATCGCACGGCCAGGCGCTCGTGATTACGGTCGATGGCATGCCCGCGGGCCTCGATCTCGACGTGGATGCGCTTAACGCCCAGCTGCGCCGGCGCCAGGGCGGGTACGGCCGTGGGCGTCGGATGGCGATTGAAAGCGACCGCGCCGAAATCCTGGCCGGCGTCCGCCACGGCCGGACGACCGGCGCGCCAATCGCGCTCCTCATTCGAAACCGTGACTGGGTCAACTGGCAGCAAACGATGTACGTCGAGCGCGAGATGCCGGAGGCAGCATCAGGGACAAAGCGCGCGGATGTGACACGTCCGCGTCCAGGTCATGCGGATCTGGCCGGGGCGATCAAATACGGCCACGAGGACATCCGCGACGTGCTCGAGCGCGCGAGCGCGCGTGAGACGGCATCACGCGTGGCTGCCGGTTCGTTGGCGCGTCAGCTCCTCGGACAATTCGGCGTTCGCATCGCGAGCCATGTGTCGGCGATCGGCGACGTGGTGCTTCCAGCGACGCGCACAGTCTCGTTCGATGAGGCGCAGGCCATTGAAGATGACGCGCCGCTGCGGTGCGCGGATACTTCCCTCCAACAGCAGATGATGGCGTTCATCGACGCCGCGCGCGAAGCCGGCGACACCGTCGGTGGCGCGTTCGAGGTGATTGCCACGGGCGTCCCGCCCGGCCTCGGCTCGTACGTGCAATGGGATCGCAAGCTCGATGGGCGACTGGCGCAGGCGGTGATGTGCATCCACGCGATCAAGGCGGTTGGCATCGGAATAGGGCCGGAAGCGGCCTTTCGACCCGGTTCGCGCGTGCACGACGAAATTCTGCCGCCGGAATCCGATGCACACGCGCCGCAACGGCCGACCAACCGTGCCGGGGGCCTCGAGGGCGGCGTGACCAACGGGGAGGACGTCAGGGTCAGCGGCTTCATGAAGCCGATCGCGACGCTGATGAAACCGCTGCGCTCGGTCGATTTGAGTACGCTCACCGATGCGCCGGCCGCGATCGAGCGTAGCGACGTCTGCGCCGTCCCGGCGGCGGCGGTGGTCGGCGAGGCAATGGTCGCGTTCGTGCTCGCCGACGCGTTCCTCGAGAAATTCGGCGGCGACTCGATCGAGGAAATCGCGCGTCATTACGAGGCAACCGCGGAGCAGGTCCGGCGGCGCTTCACGTCGCGCACCACGGCCTGACACTGTGATTCGTCCGATTCTTCGCTACGGTGCCGACGTACTGCACCAGCCGGCGAGCCCCGTCGCCGGAATCACCCCCGACATCCTGCAGCTCGTCGACGACATGGTCAAGACGATGTACGCAGCGCCAGGGATCGGCCTGGCGGCCACGCAGGTCGGCGTGCCGCTGCGCATTTTCGTGGCCGATGTCTCACTCGGGCGCAATCCCGCGGATCTGATCACCTTCATCAACCCCGAATTTGTCGAGCGCGACGGCATGCAGCTCGAAGAGGAAGGCTGCCTGAGCGTACCCGGATTCAACGCCACGCTCGCCCGCCCCTCTCGCGTCGTCATCAAGGGCCTCAATCGCGACGGGAGCGAGCAGGTCGTCGAAGCGACCGGGCTGCTCGCGCGCTGTTTCCAGCACGAGATGGATCACCTCGAAGGGACCGTCTTCGTCGATCGCCTTCGCGGTCTGCAAAAGGATCTCATCGTCAGAAAGATCAAGAAACTGTCTCGCGCCGGGAAATGGTAGGACATGGTCATTGTGTTTTTCGGGACGCCGCAGTTCGCGGTGCCCACACTCCAGCGCCTGCTTGATTCCACTCATACCGTGGCGGGTGTCGTCACCCAGCCAGACCGCCCGCGCGGCCGCGGACAACGGGTCACTGACGCACCGGTAAAGGCGCTGGCCGTCGAGCGGCACATTCCCGTCATGCAGCCGGAGCGCCTGAAGCCGCCGGACGTGGCCGAGGCGATGCGCGCGTGGCAACCTGACCTGGGTGTGGTGGCTGCGTACGGGAGGATCATTCCGGAACATCTTCTTGCTGTTCCACGACTTGGGATGATCAACGTTCACGCCTCGCTGCTTCCCCGGTATCGCGGCGCGGCGCCGGTCCATCGAGCGGTCATTGATGGCGAGGACGAAACCGGCGTCACCATCATGCGCATCGTCAAGGAGCTCGATGCCGGCGCCATGTTCGCCAGGGCAACTCGCCCGATTGGCCCTGACGAGACCAGTGACGTCGTCGAAGCAGCGCTCGCGGAGCTTGGTGCGAATCTGCTGGTTCAGGTTGTAGAGCAGATCGCTGACGGCACTGCGCGCGAGGAACCCCAGGACCCGGCGCGTGCGACGTATGCTCCGCGCCTGACCAAAGAAGAAGGTCTCATCGACTGGTCGCAGCCGTCGTCGGGGATCCACAACCGGGTGCGCGGGCTCCACCCGTGGCCGCACGCCTACACTTTTCTCGACGGGGCGAGACTGATTGTGCGGCGATCCCGCCTAGATCCCGCGGACTTGGAAGGTCGGCGCCGCGTTTCGGAAGGTCCGCGCCGCTATGAAGACAAGACACCCGCTCTACCCGGCACGATTGTCGACGTCACGCGCGACGCGATTCACGTGGCTACCGGCGGGGGCGGACAGCTCGCGATCGTGGAGGTGCAGCCGGAAGGCCGCCGGCCGATGCCTGTCCGCGATTTCCTGGCAGGTCACCCGATCAGGCCAGGTGCCGTGCTCTCCGGATCATGACGGCGCCTGCCCGAACCGCGGCCTACCACGCGCTTCGGGCGGTGACTTCAGGGCGCGCCGATCTCCCCACCGCGCTTCAGGTCAGCCGGCAGCAGCTCTCCGACGAGCGCGACCGCTCGCTGGCGGCGGAGATCGTGACTGGCGCCTTGCGGTGGCAACGCAGTCTCGACCATCTGATCGAGCATTTCGCGAAACGCCGTCTCGCGAACCTCGATGTCGAGGTCGTGACAATTCTGCGCCTCAGCCTCTATCAAATCCTTCATCTCGATCGCGTACCGGCGTCGGCGGTCGTCGACGATGCGGTGAACCTGACGCGGGCGGCGAGAAAACCGAGCGCGAGCGGGTTCGTGAATGCCGTGCTGCGCTCGACGCTGCGCCAGCGGCCTCATTTGCCGCTTCCGGCGAGACCGCCGGATGCGGGCGACCGCGAAGCGTCGCTCGCGTACCTGGGGATCACGCATTCGCATCCCGAGTGGCTGGTCGCGCGTTGGCTCGACCGATATGGATTCGACGCCGTGGAGCGGTGGGTGCAGTTCAACAACACGACGCCGCCGTTGACGCTGAGGGCCAACCGTCTGCGCGTGACACGCGAGGAAGCGATGGCAGCGCTTGCCGCGGACCGCGTGGAGACGGAGCCGGCGCGATACGCACCAGACGGCCTCGTCGTTGCGAGCGGCAATCCTCTGCGACGACCCGCCGACGGGATGGTGTTCGTGCAGGAGGAGGCCTCGCAACTTGTGTCGTTGGTCGTTGATGCGCAGCCAGACAGTCGCGTGCTCGATCTGTGCGCCTCACCCGGAGGGAAGACGATCGCCATCGCCGCGGACATGAAGAGTACAGGGACGGTCGTCGCGACCGATGTCCGGGCAAGACGTCTCTCGCTGCTGCGCGAAACGATCGGGTCGAGCGGTGCGACCAACGTGCGGGTCGTCCGCGTGGCAACGACAGGATCGCTGCCATTCGCCGCGCTCTTCGATCGTGTACTGGTCGATGCACCATGTTCCGGACTCGGCACGGTGCGGCGGGATCCCGACATTCGGTGGCGTCGCCGCGAGGAGGAGCTCGCCGTCCTCGCCCGGAATCAAGTCGCGTTGCTGATGCGCGCGTCCGAGGTCGTGCGCCACGGTGGGCGGTTGATTTACGCCACGTGCTCGAGCGAGCCGGAAGAAAACGACGGCGTGGTCGACGCCTTCCTCGACGAGCGGAAGGATTTCGCACGGCTCGACCTCCGCAATGAGGGTCACCGACTGCTGGCGCCGTTCATGGACGAGCGCGGCCAGTTCCGAACTTCGCCTGCCACGCACGGTCTCGAGGCATTCTTTGCGGCGGTGCTGATCCGGGCCTGACGATGCGCGGTGGCCACAATGGTCACAATGTTTTCAATTTGTGTTCTTTGTGACCTTTGTGGCTAATCGTCTTCGTGGTCTTCGTGGCCTCCGTAGGGACATGGTACGATTGAGCGTTCAATGCCCTTCAAATTTCGTGTCTGGAGCGTGGGACGCATCCTCGTTCTCATGTGCGCGCTCGGAGGCACGTTCCTGCTCTTTTTCGGGGTGGCGCTCCGCGTGGCGCTGCGCGCGCGCGAAGTCCAGGTGCCCGTGCTGGTCGGTAAGACCGTGAACGACGCATCGCAGTCGCTTGGCGGGCTCGGTCTCACGCTCAAGATCGAGCCGGTACGGCGCGCCGATCCGAAAGTCCCATTGAACCGCATCATGCAGCAGGATCCGGCAGCCGGCGTCGCCGCCCGGGCCCAGCGATCGATCCGCGTGTGGATCAGCGCGGGACCGCGCACGACGACGGTCCCTGCGCTGATCGGACAGACGGAGCGCACGGCGCGCATGCGCATGGAACAGGACGGGGTCGAGCTCGATTCGGTGACGGAGTTCAGGTCGCCTGACTATCCTGCCGATGCGGTCGTGTCCCAGGATCCACCCGCGGCGGCGAAGGCGCCGCGCGTGGCGCTGCTCCTGAACAGGGGGGAGCAATCCACGACCTACGTCATGCCGGACGTGATTGGCACGGACGGCACGCGCGTCGCCGACGCGCTTCGCGCCCGCGGGTTCCGCGTCACCATTGTCGGCTCGCAGCCGTACCCCGGCGTGCCCCCAGGCACGGTCGTGCGGCAACAGCCTCAAGGCGGGTTTCAAGTGGCCGCCTCCGATCCGATTTCGCTCGAGGTGAGCCGATGACCCTTCGAGCCATCCAGATCGCTCCGTCCATCCTCTCCGCCGACTTCTCGGCCCTCGGCCGCGACATTGCGTCCGTCGAACGCGGCGGCGCGGATCTCATTCACGTCGACGTAATGGACGGGCACTTCGTGCCGAACATCACGATCGGGCCGTCTGTCGTCCGGGCGATCAGGAAAGTCGCGACCCGGCCGCTCGATGTGCACTTGATGATCGAGGAGCCTGACCGCTACATCGCAGCGTTCGTGGAAGCGGGCGCGCACATGATCTCGGTCCATGTGGAAGCCGTGCCCCACCTGCATCGCACGATCAGCTTCATCAAGAAGCTGGGTGCGCGCGCGGGCGCGGTATTGAACCCCGCGACGCCCGCTGGTACGCTCGAAGACATCGCGCACGATCTCGACCACGTGCTGGTCATGTCGGTGAACCCCGGCTTCGGCGGCCAGCCGTTCATCCCCCACAGCCTCGAAAAAGTGCGCCGCGTGCGCGAGGTGTTGACACACGCCGGCTCGACGGCGCCGATCGAGATCGACGGCGGAATCGATGAGAGCAACGCCGCCGCCGTGGTCGCCGCCGGGGTCGATATTCTGGTGGCCGGGCAGGCGATTTTCGGCACCGGCGACCCCGAGAGCGCGACCCGCGCGCTGCGCGCCGCCGCCATCGGATCCGCCGCCAGCTCCCGCGCATGACCGACGCGTCAGCCGCATCGATCCTTCGGCGTACGCGTGTGCGGGTTCGCTATGCCGAAACGGACCGGATGGGCGTGGTGTATTACGCCAACTACTTCGTCTGGTTCGAGATCGGCCGCACCGACTGGCTGCGCGAAACCGGCCAGAGCTACCGCGAGATGGAAATCGCCGGCGTGCAGCTGCCCGTCATCGAGGCCCACTGCGAATACCGGCGGCCGGCGAAATATGACGACGACCTCGAGATTCGGACGCGCGCGACGCTGCTGACACCCGTGCGCATCCGCTTCGACTATGAGATCGTCCGAGGCGACGACGATACCCTCGTCACCGGCCATACGATTCACGCGGCGCTCGACGCGCGGGGACGCCCGTGCCGGCTGCCGGCGCGCGTGCGGGACATCCTCGGATGAAGGCCCTCGTCACCGGCGCGGCCGGGTTCATCGGATCCCATCTCAGCGAGTATCTCGTCGACGCGGGCCATACCGTGACCGGTCTCGACGTCTTCACTGACTATTACCCCCGCGAGGTGAAGGAACGCAATCTCGCGGCGCTTCGGGGAAACAGCCGGTTCGCCTTGTGCGAAGGCGCGCTCGCAGACGCGGACTGGCCTCGCCTGCTCGAAGGTGTCTCCTGGGTGTTCCACCTGGCGGCTCAGGCCGGGGTGCGGAAGAGCTGGGGACGAGACTTCCGCGTCTATACAGAGAACAATGTCGAAGGGACCCAGATCCTGCTCGAGGCCTGCAAGGGGCAGCCAATCGACCGGCTGGTCTACGCGTCGAGCTCATCCGTCTACGGCGACGATGTGGTGCTCCCGATGCGCGAGGACGTCAGGCCGCAGCCGGTCTCCCCGTACGGGGTGACGAAGCTTGCCGCGGAGCAGCTCTGCCAGCTGTATTGCCTGAATTACGGCGTTCCGGCGGTTTCGATGCGGTACTTCACGGTGTACGGCCCGCGGCAGCGTCCCGACATGGGATTCCATCGTTTCTTCCTGGCCGCGATGCGAAACGAACCGGTGACCGTCTTCGGCGACGGCCGCCAGACGCGGGATTTCACGTTTGTCGCCGACGCGGTCACAGCCACGGTCAACGCGAGTACGCTTGGAAAGCCCGGGGCTGTCTACAATATTGGAGGTGGGTCCCGCGTGGAGCTGCTCGACGTCTTCGAGCTCATCCGGCGGATCACGGGCCGCCCGCTGCGCCTGGATACGATCGAGCCGCAGGCGGGGGACATGCGGGACACCTATGCCGACACCGCGTGTGCGCGAACCGATCTCGGATTCGCGCCGGCGGTCACGCTCGAACAGGGGCTACGTGCCCAGTTTCAATGGATGACCGAGGCCGGCCTTTTCTAACGAATGACTGAGTACAGACTTTCATCGCACGCCCGTCACTGGAGTCTGATCGCCGCGATTGCGATCCTTGCTGCCGCGTGCGGCGGCAACAACCTGCCGGAAACACCGACGGGTAATACGCCGCCGGACCAGTTCCTGTCCCAGCGCGCCACCGACGCGATGATGCGGGAGCGGTGGGTTGATGCGCGCAGGTACTACCAGCAGATCGTCGACAACTATCCGCAGAGCCCGCTGCGCCCCGATTCAAAGCTGGGGGTCGGTGACAGCTATCTTGCCGAAGGCGGCGAGGCCAACTTCGTGCTTGGGGAAAACGAGTTCAAGGAATTCATCACCTTCTACCCGACCAACGCGCGCGTCGACTACGCGCAATACAAGCTCGCCATGTCGCATTTCGTGCGGATGCGGGCGGCCGAGCGCGACCAGACGGAGACGATCGCTGCGGTCCGCGAATTCGAAGTGTTCTTCAGCCGCTATCCCAACAGCATGCTGACCAAGGAGGTCCGCGAAAAGTGGCGCGAGGCACGCAACCGCTTGAGCGAGGCCTCGTACAGGGTGGGCCTCTTCTACTTCCGCAGCCGGTGGTACCCCGGCGCCATCACTCGCTTCAAAGAAGTCCTCACAGACGACCCGGCTTACCCCGCACGGGACGCCGTCTACTACTACCTGGCGGAATCTATCCTGAAGGACCCCGCTAAGAAAGCCGAAGCAGTCCCGTACTACGACCGACTGGTCAAGGAATTCGACCACAGCGAATTTCTGGTCGATGCGCGAAAGCGGCTCGAAGAGCTGACTGCTCAATAGGTTCTCGTGCAAGGTGGGCCTCTTCAAGGAAGTCCTCGAAGACGACCTCGGATACCCCGGCCGGAACGACCGCCTCTGTTCCGCGGACCTGGAAGGTCCGCGCCGCTCTGAGGCCCTATCTGGCGGAATCTCTCCTGAAGACCGATAAGAAACCCGAAGCAGTCCCGTACTACGGCCGGCTGGTCAAGGAACTCGACCGCAGCGAATATCTGGTCGATGCCCAGAGAAGCTCGAAACGCTGACTGCTCAGTAGTTTGGACGTAGTGAGGACTTAAGGCTCCGCCTCCACGGTCCTCGCGACATCTGCGCGCGTCCGGGCTCCCGCTGCCCGGCGCGAAGGAGAGTTATGACGCTCATGGAACGCTCGATCCGCATCTTCGTGACGGCCGGCCTGCTGGCCGCAAGCGCGCCCCTGGCGGCGCAGCGCGGTGAGGCGCCCGCGATGACGCGTCTGCCGGCGGAGGTGATTGCGCTTGCGTGCGCGCCGACGCTGTTGTTCGAATCCTCCTCCCCGTCCCTGCTCGTCACCGGCGGACAGGACTCCTTCACCCGTCACGCCTACGGTCCGGGCGATCTCATCACGATCAACGGCGGGTCGGATAACGGCATCGAAGTCGGCCAGGAGTACTTCGTCCGCCGCATGCAGCGGGCGCGCAACGTGCGGGTGTCGCGGGCGAACCCCGCGTCCGTTCGGACCGCAGGCTGGGTGCGGGTCTATGCGGTGGACAAGACGATGTCTCTGGTCACGGTGGCGAACGCGTGCGGCGACACCATCAACGTGGGCGACTATCTCGAGCCGTACGTGGAGCCGCAGGTCCCCGTCGCGGACGCCAATCCGCCGAAGCCGCAGCGCGAGAACTATGGTCACATCATGCTGGGCGCGGACCGCCGCACGATCTTTGCGCAGGACGACTTCTTCGTCATCGATCGCGGCAGCGACCACGGCGTCACCCTCGGCGAGCGCGTCACGATCTACCGCGACAAGCGGAAGCTCGAACAGGCAAACAAGTCGTCGGAGAACCGCCTTCCCAAAGGCGTCGTGCCTGAGTTCCTCTACGATCTGGGAGAGGCCGTGGTGGTCGAGGTGAAACCCGAGATGTCGACGCTGAAGGTCACGCTCTCGCGGGACGCCATGCTGACGGGAGATTACGTCGCACTCCGAAAGTAGCTAGACGCGGTCCAAGATCACGAAGTTCAATCGTCGTCTTTGTGACCTTCGAAGCGAGCTAACTGGCCTTGCGAGTACGCGCAACGTTGACGTCGGTGACGCGCGCGTTGAGCAGCAGAACGAACCGCCGGTAATAATCCACCGCCGATACCACGGCAGTCAGCATCACCACCCAGAGCGCCGCATACCCAACCGGCGCGAGCCACGGCACGGGGCGCCATCCGAGAATCAGCAGCAGGATCGCCGTGACCTGCGACCCCATCTTGATCTTGCCGAGCGGCGACGCGGGGATCGTGATGCCCTTGGTATACGCCAGGCTGCGAAGACCGGTGATCGCGAACTCGCGGCCAATGATCAGCGCAACCATCCACGCGGGCGCCAGACCGAGCTGCACGAGCGAAATGAACGCGGCCGACGTCAGGAGCTTGTCCGCGATTGGATCGAGCACCTGGCCGAGCCAGGTGACCTGCCGGCGCCGGCGCGCGAGGTAGCCGTCGAGCCAGTCGGTGATCGAGGCGACGCCGAAGATCGCGGCGCCGATCAACTCCTTCGGCATGCCGAAAATCTGCCTTCCGGCGAACTCCGTGAGCAGCACGACGACGAGCAGCGGCACCAGAAAGATGCGTACAAGCGTCAACGTGTTCGGCAGATTCATTGTAAGGATGGCTGCATTCTACCTTATCGGGCTCTGCGTGTATGATCGTTGATCGTCATGAAGGCGATCCTTCTGGCCGGGGGCAAGGGGACGCGCCTCAGGCCGCTTACCATCCACACTCCCAAACCGATCGTTCCGATCTTCAATCGACCGTTTCTTCACTACCAAATCGATCTTCTGAAGCAAGTACCCGAGATCGACGAAGTGATCCTGAGCCTCAATTACCAGCCGCGGCGGATCGAGGAGATCTTCGGTGACGGGTCCGAGCTCGGCATCAAGATCCGCTATGTCGTCGAACCGGCGCCGCTGGGGACGGCGGGTGCCATCAAGTACGCCGGCGACCAGCTGACGGAGTCGGTGGTGGTGTTCAACGGCGATGTGCTGACGCAGATCGACCTGGCCGGAGTGATCCGGCTGCACCGCGAGCGCAAGGCACGCGCGACGATCGTCCTGACCCCGGTCGACAATCCTACCGCGTACGGCCTCGTCGACACCGACGAGGCCGGCAACATCCGGCGATTCCTCGAGAAGCCGAACCCGGACGAGATCACGACGAACAACATCAACGCCGGCATCTACATACTCGAACCCGATACGTTCGACCGTATTCCGAGCAATGTGCCGTGGTCGATCGAGCGCAGCTATTTCCCGTCGCTCATCGAGCGGGCAGAAACATTCGTCGCCTATGTCTACAACGGGTACTGGATCGATATCGGTACCGCGGGGACGTACACCCAGGTGCACCGCGACGTCATGGATGGCCGCTACGTGGCCGACCCGTTCCGCGAGATCGTTGCGCCGCGGACCTGGATCGCCGGTGACGTCAAAATTGAGGAGGGCGCCACGGTTGAAGGACCCTGCTTCATCGATGAAGGGACGCTGGTGAAGGCGGGCGCGAAAATCGGACCCTACTCGGTCATCGGGCGACAGACGCAGATCGAAGAAGACGCGGTCGTCAGCGGCGCCGTGATCTGGCCCAATTGTCGCATCAGCCGCGAGGCCTGCGTGCGCGACGCCATCCTGGGACGCAACTGCCACATCGGCCGGAACGTGAGCGTCAATTCCGGCGCGGTGCTCGGCGACAAGACGACATTGACGGATTTCACCAGAGTTTAGCGGCATGAACGTTCACTAGATGCGAATCCACACGGACATCTTCAAGGCCTACGACGTTCGCGGGCTCTACCCTTCCGAGATCAACGAAGAGGTTGCGCGGCAGATTGGACGCGGGTTCGTCGCGTACCTCGAGGCGAAGCGGATCGGTGTGTCGCGCGATATGCGGATCTCGTCGCCGGGCATCGCGGCGGCGTTCATCCAGGGCGCCCGCGAACAAGGCGCCGACGTCGTCGACTTCGGAATGCTGGCCACCGACATGCTCTACTTCGGGGTCGTCAAGGACGAGCTCGAGGGGGGCGCGCAGATTACCGCGTCGCACAACCCCAAGCAGTACAACGGGGTGAAGATGGTTCGCGCAGGCGCGCTCCCGCTGAGCGGTGACGCAGGCCTCGGAGAGATCCGGGACATGATCGTCGACGACCGTCTACCCCCGCTCGCCGCAACTCCCGGGTCGGTGGCGCCCCGCAATCTCGTCTTCGAGTATGTCGAGAAGGTGATGTCGTTCATCGACGCGAGCGCGATCAAGCCGTTCAACGTCGTGCTCGATGCCGGCAGCGGCATGGCGGGGCTCGTCGCGCCACTGCTGTTCGATCAGCTCCCCTGCAAGACGACACGACTCTGTTTCGACATCGACGGCAACTTCCCGAACCACGAGGCGAATCCGCTCATCGAGGAGAACCGCCGGGACATCACGGAGGAAGTCATCCGTCAGAAGGCGGACGTCGGCATCGCGTGGGACGGGGACGCGGACCGCTGTTTCTTCATCGACGGCAGCGGGGAGTTCATCGCCGGCGACTTCATCACCGCGCTGCTGGCCGAAGCGTTTCTGCTGAAACACCCCGGCGCGACGATCATCTACGACCTGCGCGCGAGCCGCGCGGTCAAGGACACCGTCGAGCGCCACGGCGGGCGGGCGCTGATGAACCGCGTCGGCCATGCGTTCATCAAGCGTCGGATGCGCGACGAGGATGGCATCTTTGCGGGAGAGGTTACGGGGCACTACTATTTCCGCGACTTCTCGTACGCCGACAACGGCTTCATTCCTGCGCTGCTGATCCTGGAGCTCATGTCGAAGAAGAACCAGTCGCTCCACGACCTGCTCCGCCCGTTCCGCGAGCAGTACTTCATCTCCGGCGAGATCAACACCAAGGTCGCGAGCATGGACGATGTGCCGAAGAAGCTCGACACACTCGCGGGGCGCTACAAGGACGCGCAGATCGCCAGGCTCGACGGACTATCGGTCGACTACCCCGATTGGCATTTCAACGTCCGGGCCTCGAACACCGAGCCGCTGCTGCGTCTGAACCTCGAAGCCGCAACGCCGCAGCAGATGGAAAAGAGACGCGACGAGGTGCTGCAGCATCAGGGGGTAAACCGAGCCGATCGGATCGGCTCGACTATGTCTTGGCCGCCTTTGACCACCGCAGGCGACTACCCACGAGACCGCAAAGCCCGCCGCCAAGCAGAATCAGCGTGGCCGGTTCAGGAACGATATTGATGGCCACCGCATTGGTGGCTACGGCGGTCACTTGGTTGTGCGCAAACTCGTCGTCGAAGGCTTCGATCCTCACCGCGTTCAGCAATTCCAAAAATCCCAAGTCGATCCCGAAATCGATCAAGGGGATAACGCTGGAGGTGATCTCCCGGCCACCGAGCGGATCAGTTCCCAAAACGCCGGTACCCAAGTATGAGGCGGTTCGTCGGAGACCAAATGGCGTGAATGCGATGCCATTCCACCGGCCCAGTTGAATTTCTGGGCCGGCAAATGGAACGTCATTGATACCGAGGCAACGGAAGTCTCCCAGAGATAGACAGCGTTGCCGGGTTGGTTGGTATTGATTGGACCGCCAAAGACACCAATGAAATAGGTGCCTACAGGTGGAAATCCAACGCCAAATGCACCTGGATGTTGGCCGATGTTGTCGCCAATCACAGGATTAGGATCGGGCAGTCCGGACGATTGCTCCGGGACCGATTGAATGAAAGAGTCAAGCTCCAGCGTAACGGATGAGCCTGGGGGCGCGAGCGGGTAGACCGGACTAGCGTAAGCCCCAACCGTAATAAGCAGCACCACTGCTGACAGCATGACCCGCAGCACTGCAACGCAAACACCTCTCATTGCTGCCCTCCTCACAAGTACATCCGTCGCATACATCCGTCGCACAGACGCTGAT
Source organism: uncultured Acidobacteriota bacterium (assembly GCA_963741135.1). Lineage (GTDB taxonomy): Bacteria > Acidobacteriota > Vicinamibacteria > Vicinamibacterales > UBA2999 > Gp6-AA40. Next base: position 1,088,174 of record CAVUHC010000008.1, on the reverse strand, counting down.
GCTACCCTTTGCGCTGTGGCACGTGTCATACCTTTTGAACGCGAATCACATTCTTTTGAGTTCGTGATCCAAAACAGGGCGGTGAACGTGATCCAAAACAGGGCGGTGAACATTGCTCCTGAATAGCCATGTCTCTGTGCTAGTGGCGGTGAAATGGTGGCTCATTCCGAGCACATTCGCGCAAGAAGTCCGCCTTCTCCACGCCTTTTGATCCATTGTAAGCGCCACTATACGAATGCGACACAGCATCATGTTCTTCCTGCAGTGAAAGAAGACCGGCTCCCCAAGTAGTCAGGGAATAGAGTTGGCCAGCCCGGTGGCAACGGGAAACTGGCACCAGGCTGGAACTCTGCCGCGGGAGTTGACTCGCTTGAAGACTGCTCCGCCCTAGCTTCGTCCGCGCCGCGCAGACACGCCTCGAGCGCTGTCAGTTGACGATCCGCGCGGAAAAGGCGAAGGACGAGGACACACGCGTATTGCCGATCTCGTCGCCGCTGCTCGCGGTGCTCAGAGATGGCGCAGATCGATCCCGAGGAGCGCGACTACCCCGCCGAGGCGTTTGCCTTCGGAGAAGTCGGGCAGGAGATCGGGAACGTGAGCCACGCGGGGCGAACGTGCGTGCTGAAGGCCTACGGCCTCGATCCGATCTGGACCGCGACCAGCGCGCTGGCACCGGCCTCCTTGGTGGCGCTCAGGGCCATCGATCTGCACTTCCACGACCTGCGCCACGAAGGGGCGAGCCGCCTGGCCGCTGCACCATGTGCAGGAGATGCTCGAGCACGACAGCCACGGAGATACGGAGAAATGCGCTAAAATTCGAGTCGCCGTTGCACCACGTGACACGCGGGCCTCAGCCCGCGCGACCCAGAGAGCGGGAGTAGTTCAGCGGTAGAACGCAAGCTTCCCAAGCTTGATGTCGCGGGTTCGATCCCCGTCTCCCGCTCCAACCTTCGCGTCTTGCCTGAATTGGATTCTTGGCCTCCGCATTGCTGAGCCGGCCGTTGGCTCCTGCAATTTCGAGAAATCACGAACAAACTGAAAGATCCGGCGCGAAGTTGAGGGGCTGACGACGCCTTTAGTCTGCTCTGACACGGACATCAGACCTTGGCTTTCGGAGGATGAAATGAAAAGTGGGTCTGTCATGCGTCTGACCAGAGTATTGGGTGGGATTAGCAAAGCGCTTGTCGTAGTTGCTCTGACTACGTCATCCGCTTACGCCACTCCCCTGACGTTCGACGGCATCACATTTCCTGAAGGCGCGGTGTCATTCGCCGACGCGGTCTATTCGTTTACGCCGGGCGCGAACACGATCCCGCCGTTTAATAATCCCGCGCTGGCTTTGGGCACGCCTGATGCGCCACCAGCCCCTTCGACGAACGGCGCCGTGGCGCTCGGTTGGGGCGGGACGTTGATTTTGCAGTTCACCGACAATTCGCTGACGACTTCTGGCAACTCTCTAGCCGATCTGCACATTTTCGAGGTCGGGGGCGCGGTCGAACCGATGGTCATTTCAATTGGGACCGACGGGATCAATTGGATCGTCCTGGGGACGCTGTCAGGTCAGCCGACCAGTATCGACATCGACAGCGTCGCGGGAGTCGTTGTTGGAGAGCGGTACAGCTTCGTCAGGATCGTTGACACAAACGCGCGCTTGAGCGGAACTCCGTTCGCTGGTGCAGATATTGATGCCGTCGGAGCGATTTCGTCGGCGCCTGCGGCTGTCCCCGAACCCGCCTCACTCCTGCTGCTGGGAAGCGGGGGACTCGGACTCCTGGCCACGATGCGACGGCGCAAAAAGCGGATCGCAAGCAACGTCTAAGCCTCGCCTGCCGGCGCCAGACATCCCTCTTGCGCCGACGGCCCCATCCCTCCCGCTCCAGCCTTCGCTCGCGACGCGAGCTACGGCCAGGTAAACCAACCACGCGAAGGCGGACTCGATCTCTATTGGCCCGGCCACTGTCGGAACCGGGAAGTGCCCCACGTACGCAGCCATTGCACCACACGCTCGTGGGGACACCCGAGAGCCTCCCGTGGCCCTGGCGTATCGGCGATCGAGCTCCGCGATCTCGTCAGCGTCCGCGTCACGAGGATCCCCGTCGAGTGTCGCCAGTTCAGCGATTAGCTGCGGAACCGTCACGCCGAGTTCGGCCGCTCGCGTCTGGAGCACGTCCGCAGTGTGCTTGTCGACCTCGATGCTGACGTTGGTACTCATGACACGAGAATACCCGATTCGGAAGCTGTCGCCGACGATGCCTGTGGGCCGCCGGATCTGGTCCGATTCCTGTCCGCGGGGTGAGGGCTTCCGCCGCTTGCAAGTCGTTGAAGGCACGAGAGGAGATGCTGGTGAGCCTAATGTTCGCCAGTTGGAACCAGACTGTCCCCGTACTCCAGCAATCGATGGCCTCCGGCGTGTAGCCTGACGGCTCGTTTCTCCGATCGCTCGCAGCGGAGAGCGACCCTCGAATCGAAGCGCCCGGCACGCCATGCGGGAAGGGCGCCTCGGACAGTCTCGTTCGGCGGCGACGGGAATGGAATTCAGAAGCGATAACCGAATCCTGCCCGCGCCCCCACGACCCAGTCGAGTCCTTCGCCGAACCACATCACACCTTCGGTCCTGATTGTCATTCGACTCGAGATGTCCCACTCTGCACCGATCCTCCCGTGAAGGAGCCGGATCGTTTCGGTTCGGTCGATTCGAAACCGCGGATCGTCGGCATCGGTGTGCGCCCGCTGCAGTCCTGCGCCGCCGCCGGCGAGGAAGTGGGCGCGGCCGTCCGGTGTGGACCGGAACAGCAGACTCCCAGTGAACGTGGTTTCCGTGAAGTCGTGATGGTCGCGGCCGAAGACGTGGCTGACGCGGGCGGTGTGGACATCACCCTCGACCACAAGACGCGGCGTCAGGTGAAAACCGACGGCGCCTCCGAATATCGGCGCGTTCCCCTGCTCCGAGTCAGCGTGGCCAAGCGAGGCGCCCCCGATCGAGCCGATGACTACGGCCCGGCGCTCCTGAGCCCAGACGGGTGCAGCGAACAGGCTGACAACCAGTGCGAAGCGGAAACGCCTGGCAATCATCGAGAACATCATGTCTCTGAGTGCGCGAACCCCGATCCGAACAGCTCATCGCGTAAGGTTCAGTCAAGGTTTCAGATGAACGCGAACCACGATCTTCCGCGCGTGCACTCCTTCGAGAAATCATAGCCGACTGGGCCCATCCAGCCGATGGCTGGAATCCGCTCGCTTCCGGGTTCCTCTTCAATGTCCCTCTGTATACAACGTATCGAGGCCGGAAGGGCTCGTACTTGCGCGGTCACCACAGTCCCGCTAGCCCGGTCGTGAAGCGGTTGCCGATTGCGCGTCGGCTCAGAGATGTCGGGTTGGCAGCCCGAGATGTCGCAGAATGCGCTGCACGACCGACGCCCGGTCAATCAGCGCCACGAGGCGCAGCCGCCCCCCACACTGCGGACACGCAAGGACATCGAGCCCAAACGTGCGCCGCATCAACTCGGCCCTCTGATAGGCACCGGCCCGGGATCGCCTGGCCTCGTCACCCTGCCCCTCGGGTTGCCCGCGCGGCGTGTCCCCATCGCCCCCCTGCGCCAAACGCCCGCCGCCACGCGGCGCGTGGGGCCAGAACCCTGGAACCAGATCGGTGCGTGGCTGAGGCGGCTGGAGGGGCTCCGAGGCGCGGCGTGAAGCTAATCTTGCGACGCTTCCGTTTCCGCCAAACCCAGGAATACGAAAATGGCGCGGTTGAGCGCCTTCACTTCTTCGGAGGCCAGTGAGCCGACCAGCCTTCCGAGGCGTCTCCTCGGCACGGCAGTCAACTTGTCCACCATCATCCGGCATGGTGCACGCAGTCCACTCTGGGCACTGGGCTGGACGGAAAGCCTGAAGATCGGTGCCGGCGTCGGATCGGTGGTCAAGGGGCACACGACGATCGAATCGTTCGCGTCGAACCGATCGTCCTGGACGATGACCGCGGGTCGCGGCTTGCCCGCATAGGCCGCTCCACCCGCGACGGTCCAGATCTCGCCACGTTTCATTCTTCATTCCAGGCAGAAATTGCGTCGACGAACGACTGGTCCCGCTTGGCGTGAGGACTCTTCGCCACCGCCAGCGACTGACGGTGTGCGGCCTGGGCGAAGGACTTCGACCGCACGTCCGGAACCCAGATCTGAACGGGACGAAGCCCGCCTTCCGCAATCGGGTGCGATGCGCGCGGACCTTGTCGCGGGATGTGGATCGAGCGGTGGTTGGCATGGACGATTCCTCAGGTTACATGTAACCTAACACATCGCGGATAAGCCGCGCAAACACGCACCGATCAGACCGCTGGGATCGGGCGCGGAGGCGGTTCGATTCCTGCGCGCGGTGTCGGCATTCCTGGCCACAAGTTGTTGACTGCGCGAAGGCGAGTGGTGGCGACCCGCGCAGGATTCGAACCCTAGTCCAGTCGCCGAGACCGTTGGCGTAAAGGGGCCAGACCAGCGGCCTGGCCCCCGGGGTTTCCTTCGCATTAGTGTTCCGTATTCCTGGTTGTTCGCTCGTTCCCGTAGCTGTCCTTCGATCGGATATCAGGCTGCGGACCGAGTAGCTCGCGCAAGGCCCTGACGACCTGGGCGATGGCATTGTCCGTGACAGCCGCGCCCCGCCACGCCTCGTCGGTCACGACTGACCGGGTCATTCTCAGGAATCGAGCGGTAACGGCAGGAATGGACCGATTGTTCGTGAAAATGACCCGGTCAGCACCGCGAATCGCGCAGTCATCATCGCGAATGACCCGGTAATCCTCGGAAACGGTCCGGTCATGTCTGGAATCGACCCGGCGCACATCAGGAATGGTCCGATAGTCGCCGCAAATAGGGCGATTCGCGCCTGAATTCCCGCGGCCGCGCCACGTATGCGCGCCGTTGCCTTCGCTCGCTACGCGAGCCACGGCTAGGTAAACCAACCATGCGAAGGCTGTCTCGCGCTCGTTCGCGACGTTCTTCTTGGGAGTTGGAGGTTGGAGGTTGGGAGTTGAAGCGTTGGCGAACGCGGACGTCATCTCACCGATAGTCCGACCGACGCCACCACGAGCTTTGCCACGGGCCGAGTCCCGACGGCCGCGATCCGGTGGAATCGGAGATCGAATCCGACGGCCACGCGGTCACGGATGAACCATCGCGCCCCACCGCCGTAATTGATCGACGCGCTTCGGCCATCATCTCGAACCAGCGTCGTCCGGCCGGTCAATGGACTCTCCTGTTCTCCCGTTGCCTCGGTACGCATCTGTGCGACGCCGTAGCCGCCGCTCAGATAGCTCCACCCTTCGCGCGTTCCGAAATTGAACGACAGCTGCGGCGCGACCGCAGTCATCGTCATCGCGACGTCGATCTGACCGGCGGCGCTCAATGACGCGCTGCTGGATGAGGGTGTGCCGGCCCCTGTCGTGGACGTCGACGGTGTCGCAGGCGTGACGGCAGTGCCGCGGACGCGCAGCACGTCGACGCCGACGCCGACGCGCGCGACCCCGAGACGTGCCACGTAGACGTGGCCGCCGACTCCGAGGCCGAAGCCGCGCTTCGGCACGAGCGTGTTTGCCGGAAGTACGGGATGAAACCCGCTGGTTGATGGAAGGCCAGACATCGGCGCACGAATGTCGATGACGTAAGGGCCCGGCGTGGACGGCGGCGACAACTGTGCGGCCGCCGGCGTGGACATCAGAAGGGCGGCGATGGCCGGAGCAACCGCCGCCGCACACTGCGGCACTACTTGGCCGCTTTCGCCTTCCGGCGCTCCGCCCAGTACTTGCGCATCCGCTCCGACACCGCCTTGCGTCCAGCGGCCGACATGGCGGCGCGGCGGCGCCGTGCCACACCACCCCCAGCCTGCCCGCTGCCCGCAGCGTCCGACGGCCCTTTCCGGCGACGGCCGAACAGATCGGGAAACTCCGCGCGAATGGCCGCCTCTTCCTGGCGCAGCTGCTCGAGGCGCGCGGCCGCGCCCAACCGCGCGAGCCGTCGCAACTGGTCCTGACTCAAACTTGGCATGTATCCTCCGAACCTAGTATCCCTTCGCGGTGACCGTGGGCTGCTTCCCTTCCGACTCCTGCACGATCCGCACGCCGGCGCTTGCGCCGACACGGGTCGCGCCGGCTGCCACCATCGCCTTCAGCCCTTCGAAGTCGCGAACCCCGCCGGCCGCCTTCACACCCATCTCCTCGCCCACCACGCGCCGCATCAGCATGACATCGGCTGCGGTCGCGCCACCGGGGCCGAAACCTGTGGACGTCTTGACGTAGTCCGCGCCGGCGGCCTTTGCCAGCGTGCAGGCGGTCACCTTCTCATCATCGGTCAGCAGCGCCGCCTCGATGATCACTTTGCTGAGGGCGCTGGATTCACGGCAGGGCACCGTCACCGACTCGATGTCGCGCTCGACGAGGCGGAGGTCGCCCGATTTCAACGCGCCGATGTTGATGACCATATCGATCTCGCACGCCCCGTCGAAAATCGCCCGCCGCGTCTCGAAGTGCTTCGTGTCGGCTGTGGCCGCGCCCAGCGGAAAGCCGACTACTGAGCAGACCTTGACAGCCGCTGCCCCGCAGCAGCGTCGCGCAGAGCGTCACCCATGTGGGATTCACGCACACGCTGGCGAATTTGTATTCCGCGGCCTCACGGCACAAGGCCTCGATGTCCATACGCGTCGCATCCGGCTTGAGGAGCGTGTGGTCGATCATCGAGGCGACCCCGCCCGGGGCGCCGCCCGTCGCATGCAGACCAAGCCGCGTGGCGCCCGCGTCCAGCACGCCGCGAAGACGATCCGGGCAGCACTCGTAGAGGAGGGAATGGCACGCGCACCGCGTGGGAACCGGCGAGGCCGAAGTCGCGGCCAGCTCCTCGACGATGATCTGAATGAGACGTTGGACGTCGAGCGGCTGCATCAGCTCTGGGGGCGGCGCTCGAGATCGCGCACCTTCGCGAGCCGCCGGATATAACGCGCTTCACGCATCGGTGTCGCGAGGAACGTATCAACGATCTCCAGGGCGTCAGGCGTGGTCAGGAGCGTTGCTCCAAGGGCCAGCACATTGGCGCCGTTGTGCTCGCGCGCGTACCGCGCCAGCGTGCGGTCGGTGCAATTGGCGGCCCGCACCCCGTGAAGCTTGTTGGCGGCAATCGTCGAGCCGAGCCCGGCGCCGTCGATCGCGATGCCGGCATCCGCCTCGCCGCGTGCCACCTGCAGCGCCACGGCGCCCGCGGTATCGGGATAGTCGACCGGCTCGCTGGTGTTGGTGCCGAGGTCATGGACCGCGAGGCCGCGTCCTCTCAGGTGCGCGATGATGGCGTCCTTCAATGTCAGGGAGGTGTGGTCGCCGGCGATGACCACCGTGTGAATGTCGGACCGCGGCGCCAGCATCGCGACATCGACATCAGTCCCTTCGCGGACCAGGACAATCCGCCTGGCCTTGAGCGTGTCGGCCGCCAGCGGCGTCACGTGCCCGCCCGCCACGAGCGTGACCGTGCTGCCGTATTCGAGCACGCGCGCGTCCGCCTCGGTGATCATCTGAAAGCGTTTCATCAGAAACGACGCTTATAGTACGGTAAATCGCGATGAACGTCCTCATTTCGGCAGACGATATTCAGCAGCGCGTGCGGGAGTTGGCGCAGGAGATCCGTCGCGATCATCCGGGCGGAGTCCACCTGGTCTGCGTGCTGAAGGGCGCGTTCGTCTTCCTTGCCGATCTCGCGCGCCATCTTCCCGGGGAGGCCACGCTCGATTTCATGGCGGTCTCGAGCTACGGCACCAGCACGAAATCATCCGGCCAGGTCCAGGTCCTGAAGGATCTCGACACCGGCATCGAAGGACGCGACGTCGTCATCGTGGAGGACATCGTCGATACCGGGCTGACACTCACCTATCTCCAGGACATCCTGCGCGCTCGGTCGCCGCGCACGCTGCGGACGGCATGTCTCTTGAGCAAGCCGTCGCGGCGCAAGATCGACGTGAAGGTCGAATACATCGGGTTTACGATCGAGGACAAGTTCGTCGTCGGTTACGGACTCGACCACGCGGGGAAGTACCGCAATCTCCCCTACATTGCGGTGATTGGAGACTGAACACGCCCCGCTTTCCTCCGGGCCCGAAGCTGTCGCTTCTCAGCACGCTGACCTACCGGCCTGGCCGCAATCCGCTCGAATTCTTCACCCAGCTGGCCCGCACGTACGGCGACCTTGCGTATCTGCGGATGGGCGGCGAGCACCTCTTCATCGCGAGCGATCCGGCGGTGATCAGGGACGTGCTCGTCACGCACAACCAGAACTTTCACAAGAGCCGCGGGCTGGAGCGCACCAAACGGGTCCTCGGCGAAGGCCTGCTGACCAGCGAAGATGCCTTCCATCTCCGCCAGCGGCGGCTGATCCAGCCCGCGTTTCATCGCGAGCGAATCGCGGCCTACGCAACCACGATGGTGGAGTACGCGAATCGCATACGGAGCGGATGGGCCAACGGCGCAACGCTCGACGTCGCCAGCGAAATGTCGCGCCTCACGTTGCTCATCGTCGGCAAGACGCTGTTCGACGCTGATGTCGAGGCTCAGGCACGCGAGATCGGCGACGCGATGACCGGCCTGATGCGGTCGTTCTGGACGACGATGCTGCCGTTCGGCGAAGCGCTCGAGCGGCTGCCAATCCCGCACTTGCGGCGCGGCCGCCACGCACGCGAGCGGCTCGACAGAATCATCTACGGGATTATTCGCGAGCGTCGCGCCAGCGGCGCCGACCGGGGCGACCTGCTCTCAATGCTGCTGCTCGCGCAGGACGACGAGGACAAAGGGCGCGGGATGACTGACCGCCAGGTCCGCGACGAGGCGATGACGATCTTTCTGGCGGGCCACGAAACGACAGCAAACGCCCTGACGTGGACGTGGTACCTCCTCAGCCAGGCGCCCGATGTCGAACGTCGTCTCCACGACGAGATTGCCGCAGTGCTGTCCGGGCGTCTACCGACGGTCGCCGACGTCGAGAGGCTTCCTTATGCGACCCGCGTCGTCACCGAGTCGATGCGCCTGTATCCTCCGGCGTGGCTCGTCGGGCGGCGCGCCGTCAACGAGTACAGCATCAACGGTTACCACGTGCCGCCTCGCTCCATCATCGTGATGAGCCAATGGATCGTGCACCGTGATGCGCGGCACTACGCCGACCCTGAGCACTTTGATCCCGATCGCTGGACGCCTGAATTCAAGGCGCGGTTGCCGCGCTTCGCGTACTTCCCGTTCGGCGGCGGTCCGCGTCAGTGCATCGGCGAGTCATTCGCGTGGATGGAGCTGGTGCTGCTGGTGGCCACGATCGCGCAGCGATGGCGGTTCGAGCTGGCGCCCAATCACCCGGTCGTCCCGCATGCCGCGATCACGCTGCGGCCGAAGCACGGGATGAAGATGGTGGCAACAGACAGGGGGAAGGGTTAAGGGGGAAGGGGTTAGGGGGAAGGGGTTAGGGCACTCCAGCTAGCGCACGACCGCGGCGCGGACCTTCTCGGCCCACGTCCTCGCATCCTTCAGTACCGCTACCCGATCGAGCGTCGCCACTTTCCTGTTTCGCATCAGGACTTTGCCGTTGACGATCGTCGTCTGCACGTCGTCGCCGCGCGTGACATAAACGAGGTGAGAAATCGGGTCGTACATCGGCGTCTGTCGCGCGGCACTCATACCGACGATGATGACGTCGGCACGTTTGCCCTGCTCGATCGAACCGATTTGCCGCTCCATGCCGAGTGCGCGCGCGCCGCCAATCGTCGCCATCTGAAGGGCGGTCTTCGCGCTGACCGCGGTCGGACTCTGGCTGGTCACCTTCTGCAGCAACGACGCCACCCGCATCGCCTCGAACATGTCCAGATCGTTGTTGCTCGCGGCGCCGTCCGTGCCGAGCCCGATGGCGACATCCGCCGCCAGATAGCCTAGGACCGGCGCGACCCCACTCGCCAGCTTCATGTTGCTCTCTGGGTTGTGTGAGACCCCGACACCCCGCGACTTGAGGATCGCGATATCCGCGTCATTCACCCAGATAGCATGAGCCGCGACGACGCCCGGTCCCAGAAAACCCAGGCTGTCGAGGTACGCGACAACCGACGGCGACCCTCGCTCCTTTGCGGTATCGGCCTCGGCCCGGGTCTCCGCCACGTGAATCAGGGTCGGCACGCTGTATTTCCTGGAGAGATCCCGCGCCGCCTTGAGCGTCTGCCCGTCGTTCGTGTAGATCGCATGCGGCGCAACGGCTGGCGTAATCAACGGATCGTTCCTGAAGGTCTTGATGAACGTCTCGGCGCGGGCGAGGGCGTCGGCCGGCGTTTTCGCATCGGCAACCGGGAACTGGATGACCGTTTCGCCGAGGACGCCGCGAAGCCCAGCGGCCTTCGTTTCCTTCGCGATTTCCTCCTCGAAGTAATACATGTCCGCGAAGGTCGTCGTACCGGACTCGATCATCTCGAGCGCGGCCAGCCTGGTTCCGGCGCGGACGAACTCCGGGGAAACGGTCTTCGCTTCCGCGGGGAAGATGTAGTTGTTCAGCCAGTCCATCAACGCCAAGTCGTCCGCGAGCCCTCGGTAGAGGACCATCGGCGCGTGCGTGTGCGTGTTGACGAGCCCGGGCATCACTACCTGTCCAGCGGCATCAATCGTGTCGCGGCCCCGGAACTGCCGACGGATCGCGTCCGCCGTGTCGACGGCGACAATGTTCGCGCCGTCGATGGCGACGCTCCCGGAACTGATCACCCGGCCAGTGCCATCCATCGTCACGACGATCCCGTTGGTGACAAGTAAAGATACCTGCCGCTGACCCTGGGCCGAGACGACCGCCAGCGCTGCGCTCACCATCGCAGCGACGGCGACTATCCTTTTCATGAATCGATTCTACTCACTGTTGTTCCCCGCACCCCCGCACCCTTCGCACCCCTCGCACCTCTCGCACCCTTCGCACCCCTCGCACCCCTCGCACCTTTCGCACTAGGATCACCCCCGTGCCCCTCCACATCGTGAACCATCCACTTGTCCAGGACGCCTTGATGGAGCTGCGCGACGTCACGACGCCGCCGCCCGAATTCCGCCGGGCGGCAAACCGCATCTCGGTTCTGCTGGCGGCGGAGGCGCTCAGGAATGTTCCATCGCGGCGGTCGACAGTGACTACGCCGCTCGGTCCCGCGGAGGGACTTGTCGTCGCGGGCGACGTGGTCGTCGTGCCGGTACTGCGGGCCGGTCTCGGCATGCTCGACGCCGTGCTGGAGCTGCTTCCGTCAGCGCGCGTGGGACACATCGGGCTCCAGCGCGACGAGGCGACGGCGATCGCGTCAAAGTACTACACCAAGCTTCCGCGGAATCTGGAGGACAGCTTCGTGTTGATGATCGATCCAATGCTGGCGACAGGCGGAAGCGCCGTTGCCGCCATCGATCTGATTAAAGCGGCAGGCGCACGCGTGCTCCGCATGATCTGCATCGTTGCGGCACCCGAAGGGGTGACGCTCGTGGAGCAGCATCATCCGGACGTGGAGATCTACACGCCGGTCGTGGATCGCGAACTGAACCCGCACAAGTACATCGTGCCGGGCCTGGGTGATTTCGGCGATCGGCTGTACGGAACGACGTAAAAAACGCTGTGATAAACTGCCGTTTCGGCTGGACGCGTGGCTCAGTGGTAGAGCACCCGCTTCACACGCGGGGGGTCGATGGTTCGAACCCATCCGCGTCCACCACACCAACCTTCAATTCACCAACACATTAGCGACGGTCGGTGAATCCGCGTTGCAAGGAAGCACGGGATCGATGCCCGCTTTGGTTGCAACGGGATTGCAACACAGGGCGGATTCGTCGAAGCGGCGCATGCTCTCATGCAGGCCCGTCTTCGTCACGTTCAAGTAGGTACGGCTTTCAACACCAGGTATTGCTCACACCAGCGCGCCGCCTTTTCGCACACTGCCTCGAGCGTGCCCGGTTCCTCGAACAGATGCGTGGCAGCGGGAACAATCGTCAACTCGACGTGTGCGGTCATCCGCGTCATCGCCTTTCGATTGAGATCGATGACCGGCTCGTCGTTGCCGCCGACGATCAGCAGCGTCGGCGCTTTCACGTGCGGCAATGCGTTACCTGCCAGATCGGGACGGCCGCCGCGCGACACGACGGCCTGCACGCGCTCGGGCCGTTCCGCGGCAGCGCTCAGCGCGGCGGCAGCGCCAGGTACTCGCGCCGAAACAGCAGACGGGTAGCGACGTGGTCTCGGGCCTGTGAGCAGCCCAGTCGATCGTAGCTACTACGCGTGCCGCCAGCCGCGGGATATCAAACCGGTACTCCGCCGTCTGCACGTCGATGATTTCCTCGTGACGCGTCAACAGATCGACCAGGAGTGTGGCGAAGCCGCGCGTCTCGAGGAACAGCGCCACGCGCCGGTTCCGTCCGCTGAAGCGGCTGCTACCGCTGCCGTGCGCAAAGATCACGAGACCGCCAGCGCGCGGGGGGACTCGCAGCTCGGCTTCGACAAACGCGTCGCCGACCCGAATGCGGACGGCCTTCACATCGACGCCTTCAGCCATGACTACACTCCTGTCGGATACGTCTCAGGCAGATCGATTTCATGCCGCGCCCATGTGCGACGCCTCGCCGATCAGGACGATGTCCGCGTCCGCGACGGATTCGAGCATGGCCTCGATGGCGGCGGTCCCGTCGACCGGAACCGCCGCGCGCCGGACAATGTCAACCGCTGATGTCACGGCCGAGCTCCAGTCGGCGTGCGTGCCGCCGCGTCCAGCAGCGTGCGCACCTCGTCATCGGTCGTCTGCGAGAAGTCCTCGTACCAAAGTCCGACCGCGGAAAACGGCACCGGCATCTCGACACAGATGACTTCGTCGGCACTCTGTGCGAGCCCATGGCACGTCTCGAGCGCACCCACCGGAACCGTCACGACGACTCGGGACGGCTGCAGGCGTCTGACCGCCTCGACCGCGGCGCGCATCGTCGAGCCTGTCGCCAGACCGTCATCGACGAGAATGGCGACCTTGTCCTTCACCGGGACCGCGGGGCGGCCGTTCCGATACGCCCGTTCGCGGCGCTCGAGCTCGCGCTGTTCGATCCGAGTTGCACTTTCGAGCATCGGCGACGTGATCTGAGCGGCCGCAATCACGTCGTCATCGAGGACGCGTACACCTCCACTTGCAATGGCGCCCATCGCCAGCTCAGGCTGAAACGGGACACCGAGTTTGCGGACGACAAATACGTCGAGCGGCGCGCCAATATCCGCAGCGACTTCAGCCGCCACCGGCACGCCGCCTCGCGACAGAGCGAGGACAACGACATCGCTGCGGCCGGCATAGGCCTTCAGTCGCTTGGCGAGGATTCTGCCCGCCTCGACTCGATCGGAGAAACGCTCGGTACGAGTTGAATAGGGAAACATCTCACGCACTCCCAATCAGTAACCCTGCGAGAAAGACGAGCACGCCACCGACTCGGGCCCAGCGATTCGAACCGGCGTGCTCATGATTTCGCTGACCCCATGATGTCTCTCCCGCGTGTGATGCCTATGCAACGCTCCTGGTGCCCCGCCCACGTATCATCTGCGCGACGTTCTCCGCCAGTTGTGTGACTTCGTCCCAGTTCGTGAGCTCGTGATCACGGCTCGCGTCCGTCGGCCCACCCTCCCGGCGGGCGATCTGTTTCATGATGAAGCGCGTCACGATGCCGTATTGCGTGTACGCGAGCCGCCCAGCGAAGCAGACGATCGCGTCTGGATGCCATCCCAGCGAGGCCGGGAGTGCTCCGGCGATCCGCTTGGCTGCTTCCCTGTCTGCTGGATGTTGCGAGGCGACCGCAAGGCTCACGGAGAAGAAGGCGGACGGCCGCAGGTTCAGATCGGCCACGTGCTCTCTCACAAACGCCTCGGCCGCGCGTTGATGGCGTCGCATGTGCAACGACGCGCCTACAACAGTGGCGCGCACGCCGGTCCAGTCGGTGTAATCGGCGTCGGAGCTCGCCGCGTCGATTGCCCGGCTCTCGAATCCCATCTCGTGAAAGACCGCAGCCAGCCGCTCTGCGATGCGCCGCGTGTGGCCTTCGGTCGTTGCATAGAAGACAGGCAGCTCGCACCGCACCAGCGCCGGATGTATGTGGTTCATGGCCCCCTGCAGAGGCAATCGCTGTGCCGACTTCAACGAACCAGACCTCGGCGATGGTGTTTCGTGGCCGTAGTCGGCGCATCGCAGAAACATCCGATTCGGGTCGGCGTGAAACAGAAATGAATGACCGACGAGCGCCAGACCGTTTCACGGACCCATACGTCGGCACTTCGTGTCGAGCGCGACGCCGCGGCATCTCCGCGGATGCCGTACGTGGGCAGACTTCGGCAGAGCTTCAGTGAAGATGATTAACGGTGAGGCAAGACACGTGCCCGGGATTGATGCTGCCGGCACGTCCAAAGGCGGGCCCCGACAGCTCTCAGCGCCGAATCTTTCCGCGTCCGCCGTGAAAGATCACGCAGTCTCGTTCATCGAGTTCTGCACTCCCTGTCGGCGCATTCACCCAGACATGTGCTGTCGACCAAGGGCCTCGCGATCTGACGTGAGCGCCGGGCTGAGCTCCACCGCATAGGGCGGGCTCGCCGGCTCAAGGCGTCGCACGCGCGGCGGCAGGCGATCTATCTCACCTCTGGCGTGAGCGCGCGCCTGGTCCAGCGTGACCCGCCCGGCCGGACACCGCTGGCCGCCCGCCATGACTTGTTGCAGCAATGCTCGCCCGGACTGCCGGTCATCACGGCGTCCGAGGACGTCATGGTCGGCCATCCCGTCACGCTCGACTCGAAAAATCTGTTTGCGACCCGGAAGCAGCGCCTTTCCCGTCGACAGCTTCACGCGCGCCCGACCGGCGTACTCCACGAGCTTGTACGCGATATCGAGACTGGGAGCATCACGTGAGACCCCCATATCAGTTCCCACCCCGAAGCCATCAATCGGAGCGCCCGCGGCCACTAATCGCGCGATCTCGTCCTCGTTGAGGCCACCGCTTGCGAAGATGGTCACGCGTTGAAGCCCGGCGTCATCGAACATGCGCCGCGCCTTGTAGGCCAGGTCGCCAAGGTCGCCTGAATCCAGGCGGACCCCGCTGATACGAAACCGCGGGCCAAGCTCGCGCGCAAGATCGATCACCTTGCGAACGCCCGCAAGCGTGTCGTACGTATCGACGAGAAGGACGGTGTCAGGATAAAGCCTCGCAAACGCGCGAAACGCTTCGTACTCGTCGTCGTGCGCCTGGATGTAACTGTGGGCAAGCGTGCCGGCGACCCGAAGGCCATACGCTTGACCGGCGGCCACATTGGACGTCGCGTGAACGCCGCCGATGTGAAACGCGCGCGCGGCTTTCAGTCCGGCGTCGGTGCCATGCGTCCGGCGCAATCCGAAGTCCACCACCTGCCGGCCCCGTGCGGCATCGACGACGCGCGCCGCCTTCGAGGCAAGTACGGTTTGCAGGTGGATCTGGTTCATCACGAACGCCTCGACGAGCTGCGCCTCGGAGATGAGCGCTTCGATTTCGACGAGAGGTTCGTTGGCAAATATGGGTGTGCCCTCGGGGACGGCGAACACGTCGCCGGTGAACCGGAGCTGTGCCAGGGAATGGAGGAACGCATCCGAAAAACGCCCGAGCGAGTCGAGATAGGCGAGCGCCGCCTCGTCGAACCGAAGCGTCTCGAGGAACGCCAGCACGTCGTCCAGCCCGCAGGCTAACAGGTAGTTCCGGCGTGCGGGCAGCCGGCGCACGAAGAGACTGAACACGGCGACATCACACATGCGCTCCTCGAAGTAGGCCTGGAGCATGGTGAGTTCGTACAGGTCCGTGAGCAGGACGGGGCTGAATTGGGGCTGCATTCTACTGAGGCGACTCCGAAGAGTTGTTGAGCGCCACGACAGACGCCTTCATACACCGACGCCGATGTTGCGAGCGTCGGTGATGAAGGTGGCCGATGCCGCCCCTCGAGAGCTCACGGCACGATCAACAGGCGATCGTCCACCTGAGTGACGCCCGGCGCCGCCCATGCGGCCCGCTCGGCTTCCTGCCGCTCGGCCCACGACCGCACGTTGCCGGTCAAAATCACCTTGCCATCCTGCGCCGCGGTCACGGCGACGCGCCGGGCGTCGATCTCGGCGCTGCGCTTGAACGCCGCCTCGATTTTCTCCTGCACGTCGGCGGTCTTCACCCGCGGTTGAACGCTGATGCTGTTTGTGACTCCGCGAACGCCCATCAGGTCACGCACCGCGCGAGCAGCCGCATCCTTCTGGTACTGCCAGTCGAGGGCTCCCTTGAGCGTCACCCACCCGTCGCTCACGGCGACCGTGACGTGACTCGAGGGCACGACGGTGTTCCACTGCAGCGCGTTGGCGGCCGCCCGCGCGATGTCCGTATCTGAGCGCTCGTAGGCTTTCGCCAGTTGGATGTTCAAATCGTTCGCGACGGCTTTGACGCCGTAGACGCCGAGCGACACCCGCTCAGCCCCGAACTTCTCTGTGTACGTGTGCACGTCACCGCGCAAGGTGACGATACCCTCGTGGACGCTCACGCCAATGGCCGCAGCATCAATGCTGGGTTCCCAGGTGAGGGCATCCTCGACGTGGCGCTTCAATACCTGATCTGTCATGGTCGTTCCTCCTGCGTTTGTCTATCACCCTACTACCGGCCAGTCCCGCCGCCTGCCGAAGAACCGCAGCAGCGACAAGAACAGATTGATGAAATCGACGGTGACGCCGCGATCAGCCAGGCCGTAATCGCCGTGATGCCGAGACCCGCGCACATCCACTCGTAAACGCCGCGCAGGAAGGCACTCACCTGGTCCGTGAACGCAAGTTCAGGAAACGTCGCATCAGGGTTGATTCGATCGCGCGCCATATTGAAGGCTCCTTTGTGCCCGGTCAGGCAAGAGCCGTGCCCCGCACCACGTGCCCTGAACACCGAATGCCGAGAGTTCGGGGTGTTCTAGAGCGCGGATTGTCACCGTACTGCGAAAGATCACACACTCGACCGTGACGAACCCGAGGTCAATGGCTCGCTGCGCTGGCGGGCGCTTGTCCGCCCGGCGGCATAGCGGTTGCGTCCGTGCAGGCAGACCCACGCAACTCAGTCGCGGGCCAAGGAGCCAAGTCACATGGATCCTTCTCTGGCTGGCGGTGGGGGCGTCAACGTGTTCATTCACCGGAACCTCGACTACTTCATCCACGAGATGGATCGCGCGAGCAATCGTCTCGGCGGCGCGATCGTCATCGCGGCGACCGTCATCAGGTCGGCGATCGTCGTGCATGCCGGCATCGGTCCCCACGCCTTCGGATATCCGTCGCTCGGCCTCGCCGGCTTCGTCGCGGCCGGCATACTGGGGATTGGCCAGGCTGTCGGAATCCTGAGATCGGGTCGGCTCTGACGGCTGCCCGCATTCCGTCATGAAGCTGGTCACACTTGCCATTGGCAACGTAAGCAGCGTCGTAGGCGCCACGGAAACCAATACCAACACCGTGCTGGCAATCACCCGGGCAGCCGCCGCCGAGGATGTGTGGCTCATCGCGTTTCCGGAGCAGGTCATAGGCGGCTACCCCGCCGAGGACCTCGTACAGTGGAAGGCCTTCGTCGACGCGCAGCGCGATGCGCTTCAACGCCTGGCGCACGAGACCCGTGATCTCCGAACCATTCTTGTTGTCGGTGCGATCGTGCGCGTGAGTGGACAGTTGTTCAATGTGGCCGCCGTGCTGCACGGCGGCGCCATTCTCGGGTTCGTGCCCAAAGAGAAGCTGCCCACTTACAACGTCTTCTACGAAGCCCGTACGCTCGCCCGCGGTGCATCGCTGATGGCACTGGAAACGGGCGGCGTTCCGGTCGGCGATTACCTTTTCAGTTTCAGTGACAGGACGATCGGCGTCGAGGTGTGTGAAGACGGCTGGTCGCCGGACGGTCCCATGCGACGCCGCTGTTTTTCGGGGGCGGAGATCGTCGTGAATCTGTCCGCCTCGCCGTACCGCGTCGGAGTCGTGTCGACGCGTCGTGAAATGCTGGCAACGCGCTCTGCTGATAACCAGGCGCTGCTGATGTACGTCAACGCGGTGGGAGGACAGGACGGTCTCGTGTTCGACGGTGGTGGATATGTCTTTCAGAACGGTCGCATGCTGCTCGACGCTCCGCGTTTCCGCGAGGGGTATTGGCCATGCACCGTCGACGTCGATCGGACAAGCCGTCTGCGCACGGAGAACACGACGTGGCGGTCCGATTGCGAGGCCTTCCGCCGCGGGGCAACGCCGGTCCCGGTGGTGGGAAGCACGCGTGCGACGGCCGATACGTCGAACCTGCAATATCCGGCGCCGGAGCGAGACAGCTTCTTCCTGCCGACGGCGGGAATGCCAGCGCGCTCTGCACGCGAAGAGGTCCTCGACGACCTGTACGAAGCGCTCGCCCTCGGGCTCAAGGATTACTACGAGAAGTCCGGCGCATTCCGGCGTTTCGGGATCGCGCTCTCCGGCGGGCGGGACTCGCTGCTCTCACTGCTCGTTGCGTGGCGCGCCGTTCAGCTGAAGGCCGGCACGCCGGACCACGAACGCATCAAGGCGGTTGTGGCCGAGACGATCTCGGCGTTCTACATGCCGAGCCGCTTCTCCGCCGAGGAGACGCGCGATGTCGCATCGACGATCTGCAGGGAGCTCGGCGTGCCCCTCACGGTTTCGCCGATCGACGAGGCATTCGACCGGGAGGTCGCGGCCGTACGCGCAATGCTCGGGGCCGAGCCGGACGCGACGACCTTCCAGAACATCCAGGCGCGACTGCGGGCGCAGCGAATGTGGAACTGGGCGAATTCAAGCGGCGCACTCTTCATCCAGACGAGCGACATGAGCGAAAAAGCGGTCGGCTACACGACCATCGGCGGCGACATGGAAGGGGCGCTCTCGGTCATCGCCAACGTCCCCAAGACGGTGGTCATCGCAATGCTCGAGCGGCTTCATGCGCGATTCGGGCTGGAGGGGATCGCGTCGTGCCTCCGAACCACGCCGGGGCCTGAGCTCGCGCCGCGGCAGGCCGCGGAGACGGATCTGATGCCCTTCGGGATTCTCGATGCCTGCCTGCACCTGTACGCGGGCGAGAAGCTGTCCCCCGACGATGTCGGCGCGGCGCTGGCGTCGATCTTTCCTGATGTCCCTGCCGACGAACTCCATGAGCACGCGCGGCACTTTGCCACGCTCTTCACGCAGTCCATCTACAAGTGGGTACAGTCGCCGCTCGCGCTTCACGTTGGATCCCTGGATCTCGATCGGGAACGCGCCCTCCAGCTTCCGGTCGTGCAACGGACAGAGTGGTGGCGGTGAAAGGCATCTCAGGAGGAACTCTCGACGAATAGAGTTGTAGCGTCGAGCACGCGCACGATCTGACCGATGCGCAGCCCTTCGGCCAGAATTTGTGCGTAGACAATCGGCGGCTCATCCTCCAGGTGCACGATGCGGCCGGGCGCATCGGTCCTCCACTCGGTCAGCGCAACGCCAGATGCGGGCGCGAGGGCGCCGTCGCGCGTTGGAATCGCGTCACCATGGGGGTCGGTCTGCGGATGCCCGAGCGACGCGTCGAGCTGATCGACCTGCACGACACTCAGGCGATGTTCATGACGGTCGGCTTCGCCGTGCAGCTGCGAAAGCGGGAGCCTGGCCTCATCGGCAAGGTATCGTTCCCAGAGACGATGCGCGCGAACGACTTGCAGCGCCCGGCGTTCACCGTCGGGCGTGAGGAGGAAGTCCTGGCCGCGCGTGCGGACCAACCCCTTACGCTCGAGATGACCGGCAAGCGCCATCAGTCGGCGGTCGGACAACCGCAGTGCGCCGGCCAGCGACTGGAAACTGGCGCGGCGGCCTTGATGCTCGAGCCCCAGGAGGTGCTTGAGGGCGTCTTCCGCGAGTTCCCGCTCACGACGCGCGAGACGCCGACGCCACAGCGACAAGATATCAATGCGCATACTCGTCAGGGTGCTGCTGACATCAAGCTCACGTTGAGCGGCTTCGTCTCGCCCTCGCGCACCTCAATGTCGGTCGTAAACCGACGGTATCCCTCCCTGGCAACCTCCACGCGGTGCGCGCCCTCTGGGACCTGCACGACGAAATGCCCTTCGTCAGAGCTGAGCCATCGTTGTCCATCGATCGTGAGCTGCGCGCTGATCGGCTGCACGCGAAGATCCAGAGTCGCAAACCCCGGCGCCTGCGGCGCCACGGTGGGAGACTGAGACGGCGGAGGGATCGGGATGCGCGGCGGCGTCCGTGGAGGCCGGAAGCTGCCCGGCGGCGGAGGCGGAACAGGAGCCGCGACGGGCGGCGGCTCGCTGCTCGCGCCCACCGGCAGTCTCTCCATCGTGTCGTGCAGCTTGAGCGTCGAACCCGGCCTCAGATACAGGTCGTAACGCGTGGTGCGATAGCCTTCGAGATACAAGACGAACTCGTGCCCGCCTGGAGGCAGTGGCAGCCCCTGGAAGATGCCGTCGAAGTCGTCCACGATGCCTGCATAGAAGCCATCTACGTAGATCGCAGCCTCTCTTGGGGTCACTTGCACGCGCACTTCCGCGCGGCTGTCATAGACGGGAAAGTAGCGGTACGGGTATGCCGTCCGATGCCACCAAGGATACGGTCCGAAGAACGGATCGTAGAAGTAGCCGCCGATGAACACCTGCCCTCGCACAACGACAGCGTGTCGGGGCGGCGCAGGCGGCGGCGGAGAATGGCGGCCGCCGCGCGCCTGAGAATCAGCCCCGACCGGCGCCGCCATGGCCAGAATGAACGCACACAGAATGAACACGGCAAATCGTGAGCGTCGAAACATATGCAATCTCCAACGGACCACGGCGACCGGTATGACTCTGTTGCAGCAAGATGCGAGCCCCAGAGTCGAGTGGAGCTACGCTTTCGGCCAGCGTGCGTGGTACTCGCGCGTGCGCTGCGGCACCTCGCCCTGTGGAGCGGGATTCTTTCGCAGTGATCGCGGGAGATTACGCATGCGGCTGGTCATCGCTGCTCCGCCGACTTGCGGGCCCACTTGGCCCGAAGTTGGCTTGGCGTTCATGAATCATGAAGAGGGAAAGAAAATGTCTCGAGACGGGGCGATTCACAGACAGGGAGATCGTGGCTCATGGAACGATTGATCGGAGCACTCGCCGCACTGATGTTGATCGCATGCGCGCCATCCACGGCTGCTGCTCAACTCCAGCCGCTGAACGCATGCGCCGATTGCCACTACGCCAACCCTGGTTCGACGAGCGCGCAGCACCTGGCGGAGTGGGACGTCTCACCACACTCACGTCAGAGAGTGGGCTGCGACAAGTGTCACGGCGGCAACCCGAACACTTTCGAGAAGACAGGGGCACACCGCGGTATGCTGTCGCCGAGCAGCCAGCGCAGCCCGGTCAGCGGCGTCAACATCCCCGGCACCTGCGGCACGTGCCACATAGGACCGTTCGTAGCGTTCCAGGACGCCCAGCACTATCAGTTGTTGAAGGCCGGCAACCGAAATGTGCCGACGTGCGTCACGTGTCACGGCAGCGTAGCGGCGAACGTCCCCTCGCCCAAGGCGGTCGAAAGTCGCTGCACGAGCTGCCACGGTGAAAAGAAGGTCGCGCCCAGGCCCAACCTGGCGCGGGAGGCGGCACTTCATATTGCAGGACTGAACGAGCTGCGCGAACTGCTCGATCAGGCCGACAAGACGATTGCGCGAGTCAAGGAGGCGGGGCGGCGGACGCAGCTGCTTTATCAGGCACAACAGGCGCGCGTTCCGCTGATCCAGGCACAGGATGCGGGGCATCGGTTCGTCTACGACCAGCTCGAGGAGCGTCTGATGCTCTCACGCATGCGCATCGCCGCGTTGCTCGATGAGCTCGCCAACCCGTCGTCTCGTTGAAAATCCTCGTGTTGGCCCTCGATGCGTGAGGTCACGCCGGCTAGGCCGCCAATGGCGGCGAGGTCGGTTCGCCCTCACCTCGGCGATGCGCTTTGGACGTGACTTCGGCAGGCTGGCGATGGACCTGAGCCCGTGCCGGTCCCTTGCTACGGAAGATCGGACGTACGTCGATCGTCCACCCGGCTGTTTCCCGTCCGCACTCCAGACATTTGAGCGATAGCCGGTTCGGCTCGTAATGTCGCACCATCGTGTGGCCACGAAGTCCGCAAAGTGACTGGCGGCTCCAAGAAGCGACCGCGCGCACGAGCGCGAACAGACGGACGACACGTTCCTTCTTCGGGTCTTCCGGAAGTGCGGGCGTAAACACCATCAGGCGCACGACGCGTGCACTGCCACGGTCTGCCGGAAATGCGTGTCGTCCGATATGTATCGCGAGCATGGCGTGCCCTCAATTTCATCAGAGCAATGAGGACGCCAACTCGCGCGTGTCGACTGCGGCCCAGATCCGAGCTGCCCGCCGAGCGCGGGCCCGCGATGGAGGGAAAAGCTCGCGCATCATCGAAAATCTCCCGGCGCGTCTAGTCCAGATTGCAGATGGGTCGAGTGCAGACTGTTGGCGATCGAGGACCTCGGGTTGGGAGAATTGATTCTACGATTCCGCGAAACTCGTCAATAGAATTCGGCGATCGCTCCCTCATAGTTCGACCACACTCGTCCACGCGGCCACACTCGATGCGCTCGTCAAGGAGACGAACGCCGCCACGGGTAACGCCACGATCAATGTAATACGATCGCCGCTAGCGATCGCTGCCCCGATGGCACGGTGACCGTTCTCACACGCGCCCCGATGACTCGCCACATCCGCGTGCAATCTCGTCGCGCGCGGCGTCACGCAGACGGACCATCTCCTGCCAGCCTTGTGCACCTGGACGAAACGGCGCTCCGATCGTCACCTCGATCGGGCCATGGCGCAGCAGCCACGTGCCGTCCGGCAGGATGTGCCGTGTTCCGCGAAGGGCGATGGGGACGATCGGCCGACCGGTTTCGACGGCCCCCTTGAACGCACCGAGGCGAAACGGGAGCAGGCCAGCTGGGCGGAGGAACGTCCCTTCAGGAAAAATCATCAACAGCTCATCCTTCGCGAGAAGTGCTGCAATGTCTTCGGCGCCGGCGAGACGATGTGACACGTCGGCTTTCTCTATCGTGACGTGCCCCGCCTTCCTGATCACCGTGCCGATGAGCGGATAGTCGGCGAGCTGCCGCTTGGCGATGAAGTGAAACTCCGGCGGAATCGCCGCCATGAGCACGACGGGATCGATATAGCTGGCGTGGTTCGCGATGAGGATGCCGGCCCGGATGTCTTCCAGGTTCTCGAGCCCCGTGATGCGCACGCGAATGCCGCACAGCCTCAACGCGAGGCGAGACCATCGTTTGGCCGCCCGTTCGGCTCGGCGGCTTGATGCACCGAGGAGCAAATACACCCACAACACGGGCAGCGTGATCAACAAGATCGTGAGCACGTAGGCGGTGAAGAGACCGCGACCGATCAGGGATGCCAGTCGCTGCGACCGACCAGCGACCGCGGTGAGCAGCAGGCTGGCCCATTGCCCGGTCAGCGATCTCCCCCGCCCGAGCGTGTTGTGCACGTACGCGTCGCGCGTCGCGCTCCGTCGAATCTTGCCGCTGGATGTCTTGAGGACGGTGCGAGGATCGGCAAGAACAACGACATCGGGCGGCACGCCGACGGCGGTGACGATGCGGTCAATGACCGCCTGACGAAGGGCAGCACGCCGAGTGAGTTCGCGTTCTCTGGTCTCGGCCACGACGATGAGACGTTCAGTCCCGAGGACGGGATCGTGGACGCCGAACGCCGCCACACATCCCTTGCGGATACCCGCGACGGTGGTGGCCGTGTCCTCGACCTCCTGCGCGTAGACGTTGCGGCCGCCGAGGATAATCAGATCTTTCTCGCGGCCGGTGATGAACAGTTCGCCGTCAGCCCAGTACCCCAGATCGCCGGAATCCATCCAGCCGTCGTGCATGACCGCGCGCGTCGCCCCAGGGTCCCGGAAATAACCGCTTGTGACCGATGGCCCGCGGAACTGGATACGCCCTTCGACGCGCTCTCCAAATGGTTGCCCTGACGCGTCGGCGATGCGCACTTCGTGACCTGGCAGCGGCCGGCCGCACGAGACGAGTTGAAGTGGGCGCACTTCGTCAGACGGCGCGGCGTAAACGGCACGAGCGCGTTCGAAGGGCTCACGCGCGATCAGGTCCACGCGAGGTCGCCGGCCAAGAACCGACACGGTGAGACCGACCGATGATTCCGCGAGGCCGTACACGGGACACATCGCATCGGCCTTGAATCCGTATGGCGCGAACCGGCGTGTAAAGCGGTCGATTGTGTCCGGGCTGACAACCTCCGATCCATTGAATGCCAGGCGCCAGCTGCTCAGGTCGAGACCGTTGATCTCGTCGTCTGCGATCTTGTGAACGCACAGATCGAACGCGAAGTTGGGGGCCGGCGCCACCGTCCCGTGATGCGCGTGAATTGACCACAACCAGCGTGCGGGACGGGAGAGGAAGGCGAGTGGAGACATCAGGACGATCGGCACGCCGAAATAGAGCGACCCAAGCCACGCGCCAATCAACCCCATGTCGTGATAGAGCGGCAACCAGCTGACGGTGACGTCGACGGAACGAACGGCGATCGCCTCGCCAATGGCACGGATATTCGCGAGAACATTAGCGTGCGTCAGCAACACGCCTTTGGGAGACCCGGTGCTGCCCGACGTGTATTGAAGGAGCGCGGCCCCCTGCGTGCCCGCCGACGGTTCCAGGACCGTATCGGCGCCGGCGGCGGCGAGGCGATCGACGGTCGTAATCGTTTCGAGCGACGGTACCTGGGCTCGAATGAGCGCCGCGATTCGTTCCGTTTCAGGAAACGTGACCAGCACTCTGGCGCCAGCATTACGGAGAATCCCGCGCTGCCGGCGCGCGTAGTCGAGAATCTCGTCGCGTCGCACGGGCGGGTAGAGCGGAACCGGCACCGCGCCAGCCATCAGAACGCCGAAGAACGCCTCGAAATAGGCGTGTTCGGTGCGCAGCATCAGCGCAACGGTGTCACCAGCCGCCACGCCGAGCGCATGCAGGCCGCCGGCGACCGCATTCGCGCCTGACAGCAGTTGCCCGTAGGTGATCGGTTCCTCGGCGCCGTTCTCGAGGCGCAGGTGGATGTGCGTTCTGTCCGGTGTCCGTTCGGCATGCCAGCGCAGCACCTCAACGAGCGTTTGCGCGGAAGTTGGCGCCGGCTGTCCCGGCGTCGCTGGCTGAGTCGGCGTGGGGATCGCTTCGGCTGCGGCAGGCGAGGCGCTGAGGACCGCGGCGGCGAGATCTTTCGGCGTGCCTGCTTCGGCCATCACCGCGTCAGACAGCCGGATCCCGAAGACACGCTCAATCCGGAGCAGCAGTTCGACGCGTTCCAGGCTGCTGATGCCCAGGTCCCGGTCGAGCGAATCGTCAAGTGCCGGTGCTTCCGTCCGCGTGCCGCCAAGCTCGACGACCAGGCCGGCGACGATGTCGAGCACCTGCCGTTCGACGAGCGTCGCGGTGGCTGGTTGACCGAAGAGAGTGGCAGCAGCTGATCGATCCTGCGTCACGCCATCCCACGTACGAAAGAATCGGGCCACTGTCCGATTCCATGACTACGCACCCGGAATAGCCCACCTGGCTCTTGCGGAGGGCGTCGATGACCTCCTGCGCGCTCGCCGTCGGTGGTGTTCATGCGAGCGCCTGCGCCTGCTGCTTGCCCCAGAGCTCGCCGACGAATCGCTGCCGCTTCGGGACGCTCTCGTCGATTTCTTCGATCAGTGCAGTGCAACGCGCCTCAGCGAGCACCGCGGAGTGACAGCGACGTGGAATTGTTCATGAGCACGCCAGGATTATTCGCATAATGCGAGGATCTGACTGTCCATTCATCGGAACGGCACGGGCCCAAGCGGGGCACGGTCATTGCGTTCGGGGCGCAATGAGACATTTCAACGGGAGGCACTCCATGGCTAAGAAAGAAACGGCACTGACCCCTGCCGACTCGGCCGTTCGCGATCCTCTTGCGATGTTGCGGCAAGTGACATCCGAGCTGGATCGAATGTTCGACGAATCGGCCTGGCCCTCACTCCGCTGGCCGTCGATTCGCACTCGTGCGATCGCCGCGCCGGCCGCCTGGGCGCCGGAAATCGACGTCTTCGAGAAGGACAACCGCCTCGTGACGAAGATCGATCTTCCGGGGATGAAGAAGGAAGACGTCAAGGTCGAAGTCACCGACGGCCATCTCGCCATCTCAGGAGAACGGAAGACCGAGGCCGAGGAGAAGAAGGGAAACTTCTATCGGTGCGAGCGGGAGTACGGCAGCTTCTACCGGGCGGTTCCACTGCCGGAAGGCGTGAAGCTCGACGATGTCAAGGCAACGTTCTCGGACGGTGTCCTGGAGGTGAGCGTCCCGTTGCCGGTACGGTCCGAACCGAAAGTCAGGAAGGTCGAGATCCAGGAGCCAGCGAAGGCTGCGAAGACGGCTGCGTAAGGAAGGCGACCATGAAGGTCAGTGAGACGACACTCCTCGTCGGGTGGCTGAACGCGGTGGTCACCGATCCGGCCACGATCAGATCGGTGACCGCCGTTCCAGGCGAATGGCGATCGCGCGCATTCGGCGGACTGGTCACTGCTGTCATACGTTCCGGACGGTGAGGACCGGGCAGACAGCGTGGCCAAGAGTCCTGAGTGACCCCGGGATTTGTCGATCCTGTCCGTATTGGTTACCCGCCAGACGAGAGACGCGCCAAGAGGCTGCCGATTCATCAAAGGAAACTCGCGGGCAACGGGCCCCTGACGTGGCCAGCAGTGAGTTGTCGCCTTCGTAATGGTGTACGTGACGCCTACTGTAAAGCCCGAACGGCATCTTCCACCTGTCCGGCCAGTCGTTCGTAATCTGCGCCTGTCAAGCGCATCGGCGGGCCGAAAGTGACGCGAACGTGCCCTGGCCGCGCCATGTGCCAAGTGCGATGAAGCACACGGTCGACGCCCTCGAGACGCACGGGGATGACCGGCACGTCCAGACGCGAGGCGATCATGCCGATGCCTGGAGCGGAACCGATCGATCTGCGCCGGTGTCGGTGTGATGTCCCTCCGGAAAGATCAGAACCGAGAAACCGTCCTCGAGCAGCTCGCCCATGTAGCGCAACGTCTGCCGCGCGCCTGCCTCGCGCTGCGGCAGCGGGAACGCGTTGAAGACCAGCGCCGCCAGGTAGTACGCCGTGCTTGTGGCGATCCGGAGCAACAGCCCGTATTCGTGCGGATGGAAGTGTGCCTTGAAGAACTCCTTCGCCATGGCCGGCGCGAGGCGATACCGCCAGTGCCGCGGAAGCGCCGCCATGATCACCGGCGTGTCCATGTAGCTCTGATGATTTGACGCGAAAATGACCGGCCCTTCGAGACCGGCGAGGTGCTCGCGACCATCGACCCGGATCCACGCGAACAGACGTGTGAGCGGCAGGATGA
The DNA here is from genome assembly GCA_963741135.1 of uncultured Acidobacteriota bacterium. GTDB lineage: Bacteria > Acidobacteriota > Vicinamibacteria > Vicinamibacterales > UBA2999 > Gp6-AA40. Next base: position 1,060,723 of record CAVUHC010000008.1, on the reverse strand, counting down.
ACGCCGGCAAGCCGATCCGGCGGACCGCTCGCGCGACGCTTGACCTGTTCCACGCAGGGAACTCCAAAGCCTCTCTGGGTCGTGCTTCGCTGCGTGAGGCCTCCTCGACGATCGCACGCAACTGCGCCACATCCTGCGCGCCGGAAAACGCCTTTTCGTCCAGCCGTGTCTGGAATGCGTCCTCGAGGGCGACCATCAGCTCGACACGCTCGAGAGAGCTGAGCCCGAGCTCGTCGATCGTCGTCGCCGGGGAGAGGTCTGCGCGGCCCGTGTACTTCGCGACCAGGTCCGATAGCTTGTCCGTCGACAGGCGCCGGCCGCGATTGGCGCCGCTCCGGTCCGCACCCATTCACGAATGGCCGCGCGCTTCAGCTTCCCCGTCCCTTCCGTGCGCGGCAGCTCCGCCTCGAGGCCACACCAGCGCACGACGAATCTTCTGGTGGCTCTCGAGACGCAGCGTTCGCGTCGCGAACCACGGCGTCGGGATCGACACCTTGTTCGAGCACGAGCACGACGTGCACTCGCTCGCCGGTCGTCTCCGGAGCAGTCGGTGACACCGACGGCCGCCGAGTCGCGCACGCCCGGGATCTGATTCACGACGCGCTCGACATCCTCCGGAAAGACCTTCAAGCCTTCAGGCGTCACGATCACTTCCTTCTTGCGGCCTCGAATGAAGAGTCGCCCGTCCGGCGCCGATCTCGCCGATGTCGCCCGTGTGGAACCATCCGCCTTCGAACGCCTTCGCGGTTTCGGCCTCGGCCTCGAAGTAGCCCGCCCGTGACGTTCTCTCCACGCACGAGGATCTCGCCGTCCGGTGCGATCATCACGTCGACACCGGCGATGGCCTTTCCGACCGATCCCGCCTGGATGTGGAACGGATGCGTCACGCTGACGATCGGCGCCGTCTCCGTCAGTCCGTATCCCTGAATCACCGCAAAGCCGCGCGTGGACCAGAACGCCTCGAGCTCGGCGTCGAGCGGCGCGGCCCCGACCACGAAGCTCCAGAACTTGAATCCGAAGAGCCGATGGAGGCGTCGGTACCGCCACCACCTGAACATCCAATTCCGTTCAGGTGGCGCGACCGCGGCGTCAGGCACTACGCGAAGCACGTGGGTGCGCAGCACATCGAGGATCTTTGGCACCGACACCAGCACCGAGACCCGTCGGCGCTTGATCAACGCGACGATCTCCGCCGGGTTGTAGCCGCGCATGAAGATCACGGTGCCTGGCAGCATCGGCGGAACGAACGTGGCCATCGCCTGGCCGAACATGTGACTGAGCGGCAGCAGATTCAGAAACCGCAGCGGAAAGACCGGTCGCGCCCAGGCGCGATACTTCTTCACTTCGCGCTCGACCGGGACGATATTCGCCAGGACGTTGCGATGCGTGATGATCACGCCTTTCGGCTCGCCCGTGGCACCCGACGTGAAGATGATCTCCGCCACGTCATCCCGGCTGATGGCGACCGCGGGCGGTGTTCCATCGCGCCAGACCAACTCGTGCAGCCTCCATACCGGCACATCCAGAGGCTGCCGTCAGCGCCACATCTTCACCGATCAGGACCAACCTGGCCGCAACGATCCGGCAGATCCGCATCAGAAAATCAGGCGACGCACGATAGTCGATCGGCACTACGACGACGCCGCCGAGAGACAGCCCCAGAACGCGACGACCCACTCCGGTCGGTTCTCGCTCCAGAACAGGACTTTGTCGCCCTTGCGAAGGCCAGCATCGGCCAGGCGGGCCGCAAAGCCGCGCGCCGCGTTGCCAACCTCCTCGTACGAATAGCTCCGCGGCCTGAAGCCATCGTCGTAGACCAGGAACCGCCCACTGGCGCAGGCGAGATCGTGGAAGAAATCGATCAGCGTCTCGCGGCGCACAGGCATTGCCATGAAGCTGTCGTGCAATCGCGACGCCACTTTGAGCACGTCGAGGAACTCGCGCCCGGCGCGAATTATTCGTTCATGTCCTTATCCGTGCCGATGCGATTGGGGGGCGTTTCGCGCGACTTGAGTGAGGGAACGATTGGCTCGTTCCGTGCGTGGATGCCCATCGGGGCAACGCCCCTTGGTAACCAACGGTCTGATGAACCAGGAAGCATCAACGGATCACGAGAGGCAAAACGCTTCTGAGACCGTGGCTGCATTCTGATTCCTGATCTTTCCGGGAGAACCAGATGGAGGCAAAGCGATTCGTGATTGCCACCCTCGTCGGCGGCGTTACCGTGTTTGCGACTGGAACGCTCGTCTTCGCGATCGCGCCGTTCCGAGACTTTTTGGTTTACGCGATGAACGCAGGGTCGGCGACGGGTGTTGCGCGAGAGCCGCAATTAGTCTGGGCCGTTGCCCTGGGCGCCCTCTCGTACAGCGCGCTCATTACCCTGGCGATCGGGCGCCGGGCTGATTCCTTGAACACCCGGTCAGGAATCAAGATTGGGGCGGTCGTCGGCTTCCTCCTCTGGTTCACGGCCGACTTCATGTTCTATGGCATCAGTAACGTTGGAAGTTTGACGAGCACAGTCGTCGACCCACTGCTCGAGCTCGTGCCCGGCGCAGTCGCTGGGGGTGTCATCGCAACCGTCCTGGGCAAGATTTCGAACACGTCAAGCGAGAGGTTCAGGTCAGCCTGATTCAGTTAGAAGGTCGCCCGACATGAACCCCCTTGTCGCCGTTATCTCGCATTCTGCGATCGGCGTTGCACCATCCCAGCGATCATTCGAGCAGCGCGCCAATCTCGGCACCCTCGTGTCGGTTGCCATGCTGGTGCGGAACCCTCGTTGGCCAAGCGCCAGACTACGCCGAACGGGTCTCGTCGCGTTCATTGCTCTCATGTTGGTGGGACCGTCGCAAGGCTGGGCTCAGGCGCTTCAGTCTTTCGAGGAACTTGCGCTTCGCGTCGACCTCGATGATCAGCTTCAGGTTGAGGATCAGCGGGGGGACAAGGCTACTGGACGGCTCACCCGCCTCACGCGCGATGAGATGGCGATTCAGACCGATGCCGGCGAGAAGCGTTTCACGAGCGACACCGTTCGCGAAGTCGCCGTGCGCAGCCACTCGCTCCGCAAGGGTGCACTCATTGGAGCCGGCGTGTTCGCGGTCCTTGGCGCGCTGGCGGTCTGCTCGCACGAAGGGGGTGGGGACTGCATCATCGTTGGACCGCTCGGCGCCGGCCCGATCGGTGCGGGCGTCGGACTGGCTATGGGGGCACTCATCGCTCGGATGAGGACTATCTATCGTGCGCCAGAGCGCCGCGCTTCCGTTCCGGGACCGCCCGCCACCAGCGGTGTTCACGCCAGCCTGCTCGAGGATCTTGCACTTCGGGTAAATCTCGACGATCAGCTCCGGGTCGAGGACGAGTCGGGGCTCAGGACCACCGGTCGCTTGACGCGCCTCACGGCAGATGAGATCACACTCCACACCGACGCCGGCGAGAAGCATTTCACGCGGGAGACCGTTCGACAGGTCGCCGCGCGCCACCACCCACTCCGCGTGGCGGTGCTCATCGGGGCCGGCGCAAGTGCGGCCACTGGCGCCGTGGCCGCGTGCATGGGCCCGGAACGCGAAGAATGCGCAGACGCTCCGATTATTGCCGGCGCCTTCGGCGCGGGCCTCGGACTGGCTGTGGGGGCGCTCATACACAAGACGACGATCGTCTACCCCGAGGCGGAGAAGCGGACGCTTGTGTTGCCGGTGATCTCGCGCGATGCCGTCGGCGTCCGGGTTAGTCGACGCTGGTAATGGCAGGCTGTGCGATGGGGGGCACAGACGGCCCCGATCTTGCTCAGCAGGGCGTCGTCCTTGAGATTTTGTGTTCGTCAACGATCTCGATATCGCTCCACACCAAGTCACCGATGCCGCCCAGCGGCTGGTCGACTACGCCTGCGATGAGGCGCGCCGGCGCGGCCACACGTTGCTCTCACCAGTGCACGTGCTCTTCGCCCTTACACAGACCGAGACGGCTCTGTTCGGCGCCGTGATGAGGGATGTCGGATTGTCCGCCAGCGGGATCAGCGAGCAAGTCCGCGAGCAGCTCAACGTCGTGGCGTCCGGTGAAGGACGCGAACTGCACGTGGCGATGACCACGCGGCTGCTCTGCAAGCTCGCGCTGCATCGGGCCAGCCGCGTCGGGCGCGCCGTGATGACGCCGGCCGATCTGTTCATGGCGTTGCTGGACGAAAAGGAGGGCGTCGCCATGACGATCTTCCGGCAGCAGCAGGTGAATGCCGAGACAATTCTCGGGCGCCTCCAGGTGCGTGCGCGCGAACACGAGGCCCGCGAGGAAGAGCTCCAGAAACGGCTTCAGCTCCCTCCGACGCTGACGCAGTTCGGATCCAGCCTGAACATGCTGGCTCGGCAGGACCGCATTCCCCCTGTGTTCGGCCGCGAGGCTGAGATTCAGCAGCTCGCGGAGATCTTGAGCCACCGCGAACGTTCGAACTCCGTCATGCTGCTCGGGGAGCCTGGCGTCGGCAAGACCGCGATCGTCGAAGGGCTTGCACGCCGGATTGAGCTCGAACCGGAAACCCTCCCACTGCGGCTGCGCGATTGTCAGATCGTCAGTCTTCCGATCAACGGCGTCGTCGCTGGCACATCGCTGCGAGGGATGTTCGAGGAGCGAATTCAGCACGTGATCCGCGAGTTGAAAGAACGGCCGAATCTCATTCTGTTCATCGACGAAGCGCACTCGCTCGTCGGCGCTGGATCCGCCCTCGGCGCGCCGACTGATGCCGCCAACATGCTGAAGTCGGTGCTGGCACGCGGCGAGATCCGGGTGATTGCTGCCACCACGCTCAGCGAATACAAGGAGCACATCGCGGAAGACGAAGCGTTCGCGCGGCGGTTCCGATGCGTGCACGTCGCGGAACCGACGATGGATGAAACACGTCGTATTCTGTTCCGCCTGCGGCCACGCCTCGAGCGCAACTACGGCGTCGAGCTGTCCGATAACGCCCTTGAAACGGCGCTCGAGATGTCACCGCGCTACCTCCGGCACCTCCGGCTGCCAGACAAAGTGATCGGCTGGCTCGATACCGCCGCCGTCCGGACGGAGATGAGCGGCCGCCGCCGCGTGACGTCTGAAGACGTTGTCTCGGTCATCTCCGACGCCGCACAGATTCCTCAGGACATGGTGTTCCGCGACGTGAACGCGCGATTTCTCGACGTGGAGGCGCAACTGCAGTCGCGCGTGGTGGGACAGCGCGATGCGATCCGCGCCGTCGCGCACCGCCTCGTCCTGAACAAGGGCCCGTTGAAGGACGGCTTCGATCGACCGGACGGAGTGCTGCTGTTTCTCGGACCGACAGGCGTCGGCAAGACCGAGCTCGCAAAGGCGCTCGCCGAGTTTCTCTTCGGCGACGAGCGCAAGATGATTCGCATCGACATGTCGGAGTACCAGGATCCGTCCGTCGCGGTCAGCAAACTCACTGGAATGCCCCGGGGAGTCGCCGGCAGCGAACGAGGCGGCGTCCTGACCAATCAGCTCAGGGACAGCCCCTATTCAGTCGTTCTCCTCGACGAGGTCGAGAAGGCGCACCCGAGCGTTGTCAACCTGTTCCTCCAGGCGTTCGACGAAGGATGGCTGACCGACGGCCGCGGACGGCGCGTGTACCTCAGCGACTCAATCGTCATCATGACGTCGAACATCGGATCCGATCGTTACCGGAAGCTCAAGATGCCGCTCGGCTTCAGCTCGGGCGATGCGACCCTGGCGAGCGTGCAGGCAGATGTGAAACGGGATCTGGGGCGACTGTTTTCGCCGGAGTTCCTCAATCGAATCGACGAGGTCGTCCTGTTCTCGCCGCTGGGGCGCGACGAGACGCGCCAGATTGCGCTGCAGTACGTCTCGAAGATCGAGCTCACGCTCGCTAGGTCCGGACTGACCCTCCAAATCGACGATGACGCGTTCGATCTGATCCTCACGCGAGGCTCGAGCCTCGAATTCGGCGCGCGATACCTGAAGCGGGTCATCGACGATGCTGTCAGCCTTCCGATCAGCAGCCGCTGGCAAGGGGCGTCGCACTTTCGCGTGCGTGCAAGCGGAGCCGGCGTGGTGGTCGAGGCCGAGCAACGGACGCCAGCGGCGGTTCAATCCCTGGAGCTCTGCGGCGCGGCGTAACGCGCTCGCATGAATGTGAGGCTTGCAATGACGACATCCAGACCACGAGCGGCCGAGTCGCTGACCGCGCTCGACGTCATCTTCACGCGGCGGTCGGTACGTTCGTACCGTCCGCAGCCGCTCGACCGCGAGACGATTCGCGGCCTCATCGACGCCGCGGTGCAGGCGCCGACCGCGATGCACACCGAGCCGTGGGCGTTCGTCGTCGTGCACGATCGCGCGATGCTGAAGCGCTACTCCGATCAAGCGAAGCGTGCGCTCGCCGACGAGATGACCACTCATCCAGACGTCCACGCCATCGTCAATCCCGCGGCGGCGCACGCCTTCAGGCAGCAGCTCGCGTCGCCCGAATTCGACATCTTCTACGGCGCCGCGGCGCTGATCGTCATTTGTGGAAAGCCGGCCGGGTCGTTTGTGGCCGCTGACTGCTGGCTCGCGGCGGAAAACCTCATGCTTGCCGCAACCGCGATGGGGCTCGGCACCTGCTGCATCGGTTCGGTGCTGCCGATCCTGACGTCACCCGACGTACGGCACGAGCTCGCGATTCCTGACGGGTACGACGTGGTTGCGGCGATCGTCGTCGGCGTGCCGACTGACGGTGCAACACCGGATTCGACGCGCAAAGAGCCTCATATCCTCTCCTGGAGCTAGATAGACCACTCATGCCCCACAAGCACCTGATGTTCCGCGCAGAGGCCCGCGAGAAGGATCCTCCTCGGCGTCAACGCGATTTTCACACAAGCCGAACGCATGTGGAACCTCGTCCTGCGGCATGATCTTGTCGAGTGACAAGTCGGCGACGACGCGTTTCAACTTGTTGGCTGAATGTACCGCGTGCCTCGGCCGCTTGCGAAGTCTCGCAACGTTTTCCGGAAGAAGGAGGCCCAGCACGCATAACTCTTGGGGTGGCCAGTCAAGAGTGCCCGCCAATCCAGAAGAAGGATCAGCGGGCCCTGAGATGCCTTTCAGCACACCGCCCGCTTCGTCGACGGCCCCGATCGCCAGCTCGGGCTGCCCCGGCGCGCGTAACTTGCGCACGAGCACGACATCGACGTCGCCCCCAAGGGCATCGGCGATAATACGCGCCATCGGCACGGCACCGCGAGGCACGCCCAACACCAGCGGACAACCGCCGCGATAGGCGGCGAGACGATCGGCGAGCAAGGCTGCGGCCTCTTCGCGGTTCCTGAAGCGCATGACGGCGACTCCTTTTCGTGCCTACGAGAAAGCAACCACACTGCCAGCGACGACCTGACCATCCACCCCATCGGCCGATGTGCCACCACCGGTGATTGGCGCGGGGGCTGCATCGGCACAGCAGCGAATCGAGCCTGCCATGCACAGTCGGATCACCGTATTCGCGGGGCCTGCGAGCGTGCATCTGGGTTCCGATGTCTGCGAGTCCCTCCAGATGTCGTCGGCTGCGTACGACTGCCGGCGCTTTCCTGACGGTGAGGCGCAAGTCGAAATCCACGAGTCAGTCCGCGGGCATGACGTTTACCTCGTGCAGTCAACCAGCCCGCCCGTGGAGCAGCACCTGATGGAACTGCTCCTCCTGGCCGACGCCTGCCGCCGTGCGGGAGCTGCTCGCGTCACTGCGGTGATCCCCTACTTCGGTTACGCACGGCAGGACCGACGCGCGGATCGCCGCTCACTCGGCGCCCGCGTGGCGGCCAACGTCATCGCGACGGCTGGTTTCGACAGACTGATGCTGATCGATGCGCACACTCCGGCCATCGAAGGATTCTTCGACGTTCCCCTCGATCACTTGACGGCCGTGCCGCTGCTCGCGCGAGCCGCCGCTGCATGGACTCGTGAGAACTCCGTCGTGGTCGCACCCGACCTCGGGGCCGTCAAGCTGGCTCGCGCCTATGCGAATCAGCTCCACCTCCCGATGGCCTTTGTGCACAAGACGCGACTGAACGGCGAAGCGGTGGAAGCCCATGCCGTCATCGGCGACGTGCGCGGCCGGTTGCCGCTCATTGTCGATGACATGCTGAGCACAGGAGCGACGATCGAGGCGGCCATCGGCGCCCTGGGCGCGGCGGGCGCGGTCGAACCGATCTCCGTCGCGGTGACACATACGCTTCTGGTTGGCCGTGCACGGGAGGTCCTCCAGAGGCTTCCACTCAGCCGTGTGCTGGCCACTGATACGGTGTCAATCGAGCCGCCATCGCCCCCGCAGGTCGAGATCACCAGCCTCGCATCGCTTGTCGCCACCGCCATTCGGCGAAACCACCAGAACGAATCGTTAGCCGAGTTGCGGGCACCCGCGTGAAACGAGCAACCATGACCCTGGCCCATGCTGAGCATCCGCTGAAACAGCGGTCCGCTCAATGCCGCAAAGTCGTTACACCCGTTCAAGTGTCAGCAGCAAACCTGGCATCGCCAGATAGTCCGCGCGGACACGATTGAGCATTGTGTTGTGAGGCAAACGCGTGGTCGAAATTGAAGTCACCGCTTCCTGTGCCAGCGCGGGATGACCGTACTATGTCGCCCACGTGACCGCCGGTTCGCATGAAGCAGTCGGCTCGGTGTGGGTACGCCTGGCGCGTCGAAGCTGACCGGTCCCCACAAGACGAGGCCCTCTTCGACGGCCGTGAACGCCTGCGCTGACTGATCGTCGACCAGCGACTTCACGAGGTGGACGGCGGCCGGACATCGCAGCGGAAATGGGCTGTGCCGAATCATGAAAGGAGTGTTTAATGCTCCCCAAGGTCTCCGTCCACAGGTTCTCTTGCGCGCCGTTTACGAATGTCGAGAACTATCGCCAGGTTGTGGACACAGACATCGTTGACGAGATCCAGGGCCTCGCCCGCGACTTGAAAGGCGCCCGGGTCTGTCACCTCAACTCGACCGGTTTTGGCGGAGGTGTAGCGGAACTGTTGTCGCGATACGTCCCGTTGGCCCGCGCGCTTGGCCTTGAAGCGGACTGGCGCCTTCTCCACGGCACACCCGACTTCTTTCGAGTCACCAAGGCGTTTCACAACGCACTCCAGGGCGCAACGTATGCGCTCTCGGAGAACGACAAGGCGATCTATCTGCACGTGAACCGAGAGAGTGCGAAGTTGCTCGAGTCGAGCTACGACGTGTTCTTCGTTCACGATCCCCAACCGGCGGCGTTCCGCGAGGCCGTGGGGCGCAACGCTGCCAAATGGGTGTGGCGCTGCCACATCGACACGTCGGCACCAAGCCCGGATGTTGCGAGTTTCCTCCTTCCCTACCTGCAGAGCTACGACGTGGTGATCTTCACGATGAAACAGTTCCTGCTGCCCGGCTTGGAGTCCATGGACGTCGAGTTCATTCCGCCAGCCATCGATCCGTTCTCGACAAAGAACATGGAGCTGCCGCCGGCGCTGTGTCGGGAGGTGATTGCGAACGCGGGGGTGGATGTCAATCGGCCACTGATCGCGCAAGTCTCGCGGTTCGACCCATGGAAGGATCCGGTTGGCGTCATTGAAGCTTACCGCTTGGCGAAGAAAGACGTGCCCGGCCTGCAACTCGCGCTCGTGGGCGCAATAGCTGGCGACGACCCGGAAGGCTGGCAGCTCTTGGCGCTCGTTCAACAGGAAGCAGCGCTGGATGATGACGTCTACGTGTTCACGAACCTTGCCGGTGTGGGCAGCATGGAGGTGAACGCGTTCCAGCGAGGCTGCGATCTCATCATCCAAAAATCGCTTCGGGAAGGTTTCGGACTCGTGGTGTCTGAAGGGTTCTGGAAGGCCAAACCCGTCATTGCTGGACGCGCGGGTGGCATCCCTATGCAGTTTCCGGCGGGGTACGATCGGTACTTGGTCGATAGCGTCGAGGAACTGGCTGCACGCATCGTCGAGCTCCTTGGTGATTCCGCTCAGCGCCTTGCATTCGGCCAGGCAGCACATGAGCATGTGCGCCGGCAATTCCTCCTTCCTCGGCTCTTGCGAGACGAGCTCCGGCTGATCAAGCGCCTGCTCGACGTGAAGTAGTCCTTCTAAGCCCGCCGGTTCGTCCCGGTCAGGCCTCTGTGGTGAAGCGTCCTCTTCTCACGCCTTTGACCACGCTGTGGCCATCGCTCACTGATCAAACGCCACGGTTACCGAACCGTACGTTGTTCCGGATCAGTGTGCCGGGACGACGTGTCGAACGGATCGTCTGCCGGGGGGCCGCTCTCGAGCCGCGCGCAGCCCGCGAACGATCTGCGGAGCTTGACGCTCGATCCGTCGTTCGATCGTCCCGCGGACCAGCCCACCGAAGAATCCTCCGAGCATGTCGAACTGAAACCGATTGAGGTACGCGAGGTACGACACGCCGCTCGCATCGTCGCGAAACACCAACGCTCATCTTCAGCATCGAACCGCCTAACGAATATCTTTGCAAGAAGGAGGGCATCATGACCGCTGGCGAAGTCTGCAACAGCCGTCGTCAACGCAGGATCGCGCATGTCGGTCGTCAACACCGTCCATCTCATGAGAACCGTCACGTCGGCGACCTCGTCGTGGTCGGCGCACCGAACAGCGAGCGCCAGCCCGTTGGGATCGTCACAGACCGCGATATTGCTCTTGCTGCCGACCGGCTGCTTCAACGCCCGCGCTGACCGTCGCCTATGTGACGAGCGTTGATCTTCCGGATTGAGCGATGCTCGTCCCGGTCGCACGCTGGAGCAGTGACGTCGCCCGATCGCGACATCCTGCTCGGGATCTGTAGACGTAGAGGAGCCTGCTGGTACCCTTGTCGACCATGCCTTTGTACCACTCGAACATGAGTTCGAGCCGATCGACACACATCCCGACATGCTTCGCCTCATGATCTCGCGCGTGCAGCTCTTGCCGGCTGTGCATGGTGGCGCCTCCAACCTCCAGTCAGGATTGATTGGCTTCTTGCCAGCCTTCTTGAGCTCGATCAAGCTGCGCGAACTTCGAGGTCTTCGGGATCATGCACGGTGCCCATCGTCGATGTCGCAACAACGCGTGCGCCCTTCGCGGCTCTGGTGCACAAACCGCGCCGTGTATTGCGCAGTTGTCGCTTATTGACCAGCTTCGTCACGATCAAGGAGTCCGCCGTGCAATCGATCTCCCGTGCGGGCATCCTGCTTGCTCGGAGTACTCAGAGAATTCGAAGCGTTACTTCTCGAGCGATCAGTTGAGAAGGCGTGGCAATTGCCGGCGCCCAAGAATCGGCGCACGTTTCTCGAGGTGTATTCACGTGGACGAACGGTTCACGGTAGGTCACATCCGCTTCCTGAAGATCGCCTCCCACCGCAGCGGCAACGGTCGGAGCGGGCCGTGAGCATTGCCGCTGGCCGTGTTCGACGGAGGAAGGCCGCGTCATTTCCTCGGCGCGTCGCCTACGCGTGTGCCGGAGGGTTGTTGTCAACCGGAGCACCTGCTGGACTGCTCGGAATGAGATTGGCGCGCAAAGGCCGTGGATCGGGCTCGGCATCAATCCCTCGCGCAATTCGCGAACTCGCCGTCGCCGATTCAGCCGGGTACTTCTACGTCGGGGCGTCGACGGCTGTCGCGTTCGTCCTCTTCGGCTATGTCCTGGGACGTCAGGCCGACCGGCTGGCTGCATTGTCCGAAACGGATGCGCTCACGGGTCTGTCGAACTCCCGTGGCCTGTTCGACCGTCTCGACACGGAACTCGCGCGGTTGCGACGGTATCGGGAACCGCTCGCACTGCTCCTCGTCGACCTCGACGGTCTCAAGGAGATCAACGATCGATACGGCCACCGGGCCGGCGATGAGGCAATCCGCACCCTGGCGGAGGTCATCCGATCCCAACTGCGCGAGACGGATCTCGGGGCGCGATGGGGTGGTGATGAGTTTGCCATCCTGGCGCCCCGTACCTCCATGGTCGCCGCGCGGGCGCTCGCCGAGCGGATCCGGTTCCTGATCCCTCAACACAGCGCGCAGTGGCCTTTGAGCGGCTCGATAGGCGTCGCCTCAATCGACCCGGCAACGGATGGGGAGCTAGTGGACTCGGCCACCCTGATGCGGGCCGCCGATCTCGCGATGTACAAAGCGAAGAGAGGAGGCAAGAACAGGGTTGCCACAGCATTGCCGAGCGATATTGCTGTTCGCTAGATCGGGGTCAGGGGTCCGAAGCCAGGCCTGCGCCCGACCTGACCAGCCATCGGTGAAGCCAGCCGGCGAGTCCGGACGTTCGTGGGGAAACAACGTGCGAGATCGAGAACGCGAGCTGGTCCCAGCATCAGGTTCGCATTGTCGATGCGTCCGGGCAGCCGCTGGACGAGCGGACCGAAGGGCACGTGCAGTTTCGCGGCCCATCGGTCACAAGCAGCTACTTCAGGAACCCCGGCGCGACCCGCGCCGTCATGCATGACGGCTGGATGGATTCTGGCGATCTCGGCTACCAGGCGGATGGTGAGCTGTTCATCACCGGCCGCATCAAGGACATCATCATTCAGGCCGGCCGCAACATCTGCGCGCAGGAGGTCGAGGAAGCCGCCGGCCCCGCGGCCGGTATTCGCAAGGGATGCATCGCGGCGTTCGGCATCCACGATCCGGCGCTCGGCACTGAGCGCCTCGTCGTGGTCGCAGAGACACGGGAGCGCGATCGCACTCGCTTCGACGAGCTCCGCACGTCCGTGCAGAATCGGGTAACCGCCTTGATTGGCTTGCCCCCTGACGCGGTGGTAATCGCTCGTCCCGGCACCGTGCTGAAGACGCCGAGCGGCAAGATCAGGCGCAGCGCTATTCGAGATGCCTATCTGCGCGGGACGCTTGGGCGACAACGCCCGCTCGTCGTGCAACAGATGCGGCTAGAGCCGTCGCCGACGTGCGCGCACGCTCCGCTCGCTTCGCTGGCGCGATGGGGCGGTTTCTCTTCACGGCGTATGTCTTGACGATCGTTGTGCCCACGCTGACCATGCTCTGGATCTACCTGCGCATCGGTCCGTCAGGACGCCGTGCCGACAGGGCCGCGAAGACGTGGTGTCGCATCATCCTCAGGGCCTGCGGCATGCAGCCGAGGGTTGTCGGCGTCGAGCACCTCGACGGTGTGGGCGCCGCGATTCTTGCGGCCAACCACGCTAGTCATATCGACTCGGTTGTCCTCATGGCGAGCATTCCAACTGACTTCCGCTTTCTGGCGAAGCGACGTCTTGCCGACTACCCGCTGATCGGCACCGTCATTCGCAAGGCCGGTCACATCACGATCGAAAAAGCAACGGTGGCGCAGCAACTCTCCGGCGCGGATGTCCTGGCGCGCCTGCTCCAGGAAGGGCGGCAGATGCTCGTGTTTCCGGAAGGGACCTTCTTCCAACCGGCGGAGCTGCTGCCATTCCGGCTCGGTGCGTTCAAGGCGGCCGTGGACACAGGGCGTCCGATCGTGCCTATTGCTCTGCGCGGCACCCATCACGTCCTGCCTGCCGATACGCGGCTGTTCAGACGCGGACCGGTCGACGTGATCGTCAGCGCGCCACTCGTGCCGGCCGGGAAAGGGTGGCAGGAGATGGTGCGGTCGCGCGACGAGGCGCGCACCATCATCGCTCACGGTTGCGGCGAACCCGTGCGGGCCGCGTGAACCGATCCGACCGCAGTCATTCCCGTGTGGACGGGTTCCATGCCGCGGACGAGGCATGCCGGTCTGCCTCCCTCACGAATGCCGCACGATGAGGACGGGGCACGCTGACGCGCGAATGACGTAGTGCGTCGTCGAGCCGAAGAGCAGCAGGTCGAGTGCGCCCCGCCCATGGACGCCCATCACGATCAGATCCGACTGCCGCTCGGTGGCCTGCCGGAGTATCTCGCGATACGCTCGACCTTCGACGACGGCTGTATCCACCGTGCAGTAGATGCGGGCCTGTTCCGGAATCAGCTCATGCATTCTGCGCCGGGCCTCGGTAGCGGCCGTTCCGCGAACGCGAGAGAGGTCGAGAGCAGGCATCGTTGACTCTTCGATCAACACCGGAGGGAGCTCCACGACGTGCAGCAGCGTGAGCTGTGCATCGGCCTCCTCGGCCATGTTGATCGCATACGACAGCGCATCGAGCGAGCTCTCCGAAAAATCAATCGCGCAGAGAATTCGACGGAACTGGATCGGCGAGCCGGCGGGGACGTCGGCAGCTCGCGGCGGAACGACCAACGTGGGACAGGTCGCTTTCCGAATCACTTTCTCCGTCACCGAGCCGAGGAAGAGCCGCTGAAAGCCTGACCGCCCGTGCGTGCCCAGCACCAGCAGGTCCGCGTGCGTTTCACCGAGCTGCACCAGGATGTCCTCGTGGACGTATCCGGCCTCCTGAATGTGGAACTCGACGGGTACGTCTCGCGGCACGGCCGCGGCCATTCGCCGCAGGTTGCTCAGCAGTCGTTCACGATCCGCGTCCTCGAGCACCAGCGGCGGAAGATCCATCGTGGGGAGGTTCGCGAACACATACAGCAGCGTCAGCCTGGCCTCGTACCAGCGAGCGAGGGCGGCAGCATGATCGAGCGCATGCTGCGAATTGTCAGAAAAATCGACCGGACAGAGTACGTGAGCAATGCGGATCATCGTCGCACCTACTTGGCGGCTATGCGTGCGCGCACAATGTCGCCCACCAGCACCGCCGCCGGATAGAGCACCTCTTCTTCAGTCTGGGCGTGCAAGGCGATTTCCTCTTCGCATTCGAAATGCGGGTGAAGAGCCTGCGCCAGCGCTCTCGCAGCGACGCCTACAGCTCCAGCAGCCTTGGTCGCCTCTACCAGCGCAGAATGAATGGCTTCATGTTCCAGGCGAATGGATTCAGGTATTTCAGGCATGCTTTTGTCTCGAGCGCAATGCGCCCTGTTCTGTCAGAGTCACGTAGGTACCGAAGGTGCGGCTGATGTCGTTCACCGTTTCGCGGATCCACTGCGCGTCGGCCGGCGAGGCGCGATTGAGGCGCATGTGTCGAATCTGCAACGGCGTCATCTCCAACGTCAGGAGCTGCCCAGTCTGCGGGCTGAGCGATGGAAAGAACATCAGCACCAAATCGTCGCGGTAACGTTCGTAGCCCGAAATACCTTCATAGTCGTCGATGAAGTCTCCGCACCCATAGAGAATGAGCCGGTCGCGGTAAATCTCAATTGGCCGCACATGATGCGAGGAATGGCCGTAGACGATGTCGATGCCGCCCTCCACGAGCCGGTGCGCAAAGTTGATGTGCTGCCGTGGCACGTCATATCCCCAGCTGCCTCCCCAGTGGATGGACAGGACGGCGATATCACCCGGTAACTTGTGACGTGCGACTCGCGCGGCCACGTCTGTCGCGGTCTCGTCCCCAAGGTCCGTCAACAGGTTCACGCCGGGCTCCTCGGAAAGCGCCGCCCAATGATTCGGCACGCCACTGCTCTCGTGTGCGCATGCAGCGACGATGAGATGTTGACCACTCGGCAGCGCATGCACCACCGGCCGCACGGCCTCGTCGCGATTGCGACCAGCTCCAACGGCTTGGATATGCGTTCGATCCAGCGTGAATGAAGACCGATGTGGACGTGCCGCTGCTGCAGACGTGCGATTCCAAGCTTGCACGTGCTGTGCGACACGTCATAGAGCAGCGTGAGCGTGGCCTGCGGCAACACCGCTGCGAATGCCTCGCGTACCAGGTGCGTGATGATCTGCCGGTTGGCCAGCGCGCAGTCGATGCCGGCTCGCATGACGTCGAGATATTGCCGCCCGATGTCCGATTCGCTCGCGGTCAGGCAGCGTGATTCCGAGCGCAGGCGCCGCGATTGCCATGTCCTTGAGGACTCTGTGCCGATCTGATTCGTTTCGCGCACGGCCTCTTGCAATAGCTTGCAACGTTTTCCGGAACACGGGGGACCACGCCGCCACAAGTCAGGGTCCGACCAATCAAAGAGGCCCGCCAATCCACAAAAAGGATCAGCGGGCCACAAGCGCGGACCGCTTCACACGCGGGGGGTCGATGGTTCGAACCCATCCGCGTCCACCAACCTTCGCTCGCCTGCATCCGTTGGGCGAGCTACGGTTGACAAGCCAACCTTCGCTCCCCGTCCAACGAAGGTTGTCCGCCATGTCGCAAAGCGACGCGGAGGCGGACGTGACCACGCGGGCGAGCTACGGTTGCCAAGCCACACCAACCTTCAATTCATTAAACACATTAGCGACGGTCGGTGAATCCGCGTTGCAAGGAAGCGCGGGTCGATGGCCGCTTTGGTTGCAACGGGCTCCCTGGGAAGGATGCACAGATCCCCTCCCAAGGAGTTAGGCGAGGCTCATCGCCAACGCGCTGCCGGTCAGGACGATGGCCGCAGCGATGACATTCACTCGAACGCCGCCGCGTCGCAGCGCGCCTGTAAAGCCCGGCCCCGGTTGCAGGCCGATGGTGAAGACGAAAAGGATCAGCCCGAATTCCTTGACGAACTCGAGCGTCTCGTGATCAATCGTCTTGCTGCAGCTCCCGATGATGATGCCCGCGAAGAGGAGCGCCGAACCCAGTCTGATACCGCGGACGCTGGCGGGTCCGAGAGCCATTCCAACGGCGGCCACTATTGCGAGGACGCCGACCGCCTGCGCGACCGGCAGCGTCGTGTGCAATTGAAACAGCCAGTTCATAACGACCTCGTAGACTCCAGCGTCCGTACTTCAACCGGCGTCACCCACGTTGGTGGAGCCGGTTGACACGAAGAGCAAGACCTCCCGCGAGTCCAAACAGCCCGAGCAATCCGATTCCAGGAAGCGGGCTCGCTGTCTTCGGCAGCGCCTCCGGAAGGGTTGTTCCTGTTGTGGCGACCGGTGTCTCCGACCGCGTCTCCGCCCTTGGCGTGGGCGTCTCCCGAATTGGCGGAGGAGCTATTGGTTCGACGACGGCGACTTCGACTGGTGGAGGAACGACCGGCACCACTCTGAAGGACAAGGCGCTCAGTTCACGAAGATTGTCCAGGCTGGCGTGGTTTTCCCTCTCGAGTCTTCCATTGATTTCGACCCAGTGGCCAAGCAGCGATTCGTTCATGCCCGACTTGTGGGTCTTGTCCAGGTCGAATGCTCGTTCGTCAATCGTGGCGCTACATCTCCCGTCTGGCACGCTGTCGACCGGACCAGGGACCGGGTTCGCCAGAATGTACTGGTCTTTGTGGTCCGCGTCGCGGATCTGCAAACATCCCGCGACCGTAACCATGCCGCTTTCCTCCGGCGGTAGTATCTGCGCGCGGGCAACAGTGGGCGCACCACACGTCAACACAACAGCCATCACTCCGCCCCATACATATCGAACAGTCATTTTGTTACCCCTCCTCTTCTCTTGCCGAAGAAAGGGTGCAACCCGAAGACCGCGACGCCGGGCCGAAATACGCTCGAGCACTGCGGACGATTCCTGTAGGGTGGAATGCTCAAGCGAGCGCGTCACGTGCGGGCCGCACGTCGCGACATGTCGTGATCGTCGCGACAAGCGGCCGTGGTGTGCGCGGCTTCCTGGTCTTTGGACGACCCCTGCGCTGAAAACGTCGTGGTGTACGTCGACAGCCCTTAGTAGAGGCCGCTTCGAGTGGAGGTGACACAGCCGTGCGCGGTTGTGGACGCAGCCCGCCACGCTGGCGAATCCGCGTCTGAGCACCGCGTCTGAGCAGCTGTTGCGAGCTGTCGAGTTTGATGCTATCGTGGCAATCTTCGCCGGTCTTCGCCGAGTTTTTCGCCGACCGATTTTTCAACTCACTCCTGTTGCGCGTGCTGACCCTGCCACCGGTGTCGCCGCGTGGGCTGTTGACGGAGTGCGCCGGGCAACTCGCGGTGAACGGGAGACAAGTGCTGGTCAAGCGCGTCGTGGCCGTGGTGCTCGTGACTCTTGCGTCGGTGGCGCCGAGCCATGCGCAGTCGTTCGGGCGAAACAGAGTGCGCTACGAGAATTTCGATTTTCAGATTCTCCAGACGCCGCACTTCGACATCTATTACGACTCCTCGGATCGCGAAGCCGTGGTGCAGGCCGGCCGGTTGGCCGAGCGCTGGTACGACCGCCTCTCGCGGACCCTCGATCACACGTTCACCGAGCGTCAGCCGATCGTGCTGTACGCGAGCCACGCGCAGTTCACGCAAACCAATGTCGTTCCGAACTAGGCTCGGCGACGGCATCGGCGGCGTCACCGAGCACGAGAAAGGACGCGTCGTCCTGCCGTTTGCCGCCGGTCTCGGCGAAACGGATCACGTGCTCGGACACGAGCTGGTCCACGCCTTCCAGCGAGACATCCTGAAGCGGGGCGGCCGGCCGATGTCGACGCTGCCGCTCTGGTTCGTCGAAGGCATGGCGGAATATCTCTCCGTCGGCACGATCGATACGAATACCGCGATGTGGCTGCGCGATTCGGTCGAGCAGAATTCGCTGCCGCGTCTCGATCAACTCGACGATCCCTCCTTCTTCCCCTATCGATACGGGCAGGCCTTGTGGGTGTATCTCGCCACACGATTCGGCGACGATGTGGTCGCGAAGAGTCTGAGGAGCAAGGCACCGGGAGGCGCCATCGGGGTCATCGTCGCGGTGACTGGTGTGGACGCCACGTCGTTGTCGTCGGCGTGGCACGAGTTCATTCGCGGAGCTGTCGCGCGACCGGAAAGCGGGTCGCCTGAAACATCGGCGGCCACCGTCCTCGGCGGAAAGAGCGCGGATTCGCGGCTGAGCGTCGGTCCGACGTTGAGCCCGGACGGAGAGGCGATCGCATTCTTCTCTGATCGCAGTCAGCACTCGATTGACATGGTCGTCGCCGATACGCGAACAGGGGCCGTTCGCCGCAAGGTGGTGAAAACCGAAGGCGATGCGCATTTCGAGAGCCTCCAGTTCATCGAGTCGGCAGGCGCGTGGTCGCCCGATGGCCGGCTGCTGGCGATGGCCGCGCTCTCGGGCGGCGCTCCGGTGCTCACGATCCTCAACGCCGCATCAGGCAGCGTGGAGCGCGAGTTGTCCATTCGACACGCGGATCAGGTCTTCAACCCGACGTGGTCGCCCGACGGCAGGCGGATCGCGTTTTCGGTTCTTCACAACGGCTTCAGCGATCTCGAAGTCATCGATCTCGAGACAGCCACGGTTCGTTCGCTCACGTCCGATGCGTTTGCCGATCTCCATCCCGCCTGGTCGCCGGATGGCCGGACAATCGCGTTCTCGACCGATCGTTTCACATCGTCGCTCGAGACGTTGACGTTCGGTGAATTCCGGTTGGCGTCGATCGATGTCGAGTCAGGGACGATCAGCGAGCTGCCAAGCATTCCCGATGCGAAGAACATCGATCCGCATTGGACCCAGGACGGCGACAGCCTGTATTTCGTCTCCGACGCCGACGGGACGAACAACGTCTATCGCGTCGTCCTGGCAGATGGATCGATCTTCAAAGTCACCGACGTCTCCACGGGTGTCAGCGGGGTCACGGCGCTCAGCCCCGCACTTGCCGTGGCAGGACCGGCGAATCAGCTCGCATTCAGCGTCTATCGCCACGGTGCGTACGAAATTCACGTCGTGGACGCCACGGATGGTTCGCGCCTGCTCCCGACGTCAGCTGTCGCGGACGACCAGAGTCATCAGACCGTGACGCCTCCTGCTGCAACACCGCCGGAGCGAATGGTCGCCGGCGCCGTCACCCCGCCCACGTTCGGCCTGCAGGACGGTTCACAGTTCACAAGCAAGCCGTATCGACCACGTTTGTCTCTCGATCGCGTCGTGCAGCCGTACCTGACGGCAGGAGGCGGCGGCCGTGGAAGTGCCCTGCGCGGTGGGGTTGGCCTGTCGTTCGGCGACATGCTGGGCGATCAGAAGGTGCAGACGGCGCTGCAGGTGGGCAAGAGCCGCGACGATTTCGCCTATCAGGTCAGCTATCTGAACATGCGCTCACGCTGGAACTGGGGCGTGTTCACGAGCCAGGTGCCCTGGTTAACCGGCTCGACGATCAGCCACGGCACGATCGGCGAACCCGAAGTCGTGCGCGAGACTGACGTGCGCAGGGAAGTGCACCGCCAGATCCACGGGGCCGCCGTGTATCCCTTCAGCAGCGCCAAGCGTCTCGAACTCTCCGGAGGCCTGCAGGCAATCGGATTTGGTTCGCAAACCATTACGAGCGAGTACTCGGGCTTCACCGGCCGGCTGATGAACCAGACCACGGTCAACAATCCCGCCGACCCGACGCTGTGGCTCGGCGAGGGTCACGCCGCGCTGGTGTACGACACCGCAACGTTTGGCCCAACCAGTCCCATCCTCGGCAGGCGCTATCGATTCGCGGTGGCGCCGACATTCGGCGGGCTGACCTTCACCACGGTCACGTCCGATTACCGACAGTACTGGATGCCGCTGCGGCCGTTCACTGTCGCGATACGCGTGATGCAGCTCGGCCGCTACGGCACCGACGCCGCCGATGCCCGGCTGTTGCCGCTGGTCTGGACGATTCGCGACATCGTCCGCGGCTACGGCGATCTCGGAACTGGACCGTCGTCACTCGGCACCTTGAGCGCCTCACGAATGCTCGTCGGCAATGGCGAAATACGGTTTCCGATTGCCGGTCTGTTTTCGCATGAGTCACCGTTTGGCGGTCTGCCGATCGAGGGGCTGGCATTTACAGAC
This sequence comes from uncultured Acidobacteriota bacterium, assembly GCA_963741135.1. Classification (GTDB taxonomy): domain Bacteria; phylum Acidobacteriota; class Vicinamibacteria; order Vicinamibacterales; family UBA2999; genus Gp6-AA40. Next base: position 1,040,100 of record CAVUHC010000008.1, on the reverse strand, counting down.
GTCGGACGATTCTGGATGCCCGATCGTCTTGGTGGCGCGACGTCCCTGCTTCGAAGCGTCGGAACCGGGGTACGCATCAACGCCGCAGGCATGATCTTCGAGCTGGATGCGGTTCGCCGCTTCGATGCGGCGCGCGGATGGACGTTTTCCTTCAACCTGCGCCCCGGATTCTGACCCGCCTGACGACTGGCACATCTAACAGTGCCACCCCTTCGCAACTGACAGTCTCTGACGATCGGCGCGCCTCGGAAGGCATCTTGCACAAAGACGCAGGGCGCCGAAAGACGCGCACAAGAGAGAAAGGGAGACTGACACATGAAACTTAGAGGCTTTGTGATCACCGCCGTCGTGGTTGGATTGTCCGGCCCGGCGTTCGCGCAGACAGGGAGCGGCCAGCAAACTGCGGCCAATCCGCCAGCGAGTCAGGCCGTCGCCGTCCTGACCACGTCGTCCGACAACCCCCGTGGCTGGATGGCATCAGGATTCATCGGAACGAACTTCGGCAGCAGCAGGAGCAGCAGCGTGGACCTGGTCGACCATCGAGAACCTCGACACCAACAATTCGACGAGCGTCAACTTCGGCGGACAAGTCGGGTACCTCGCGCGAGGCGTGATCGGTGGCGAGTTCCTGGCGGACTTTTCGCCGGGTCTCGGCACCTTCAACAACCTGCTGTTCGAGCAGTCGCCGGACGTGAACAGCTACATGTTCAACCTGATTGCGGTGGCGCCATTCGGACACGCCCAGAGTTACGACCCATACATCTCCGGCGGCATCGGTGCCGTGACGCTCAACTCCACCATCTTCGCGACCGACCCGACTCGGACTCCGAACCTCAACGCACTCGCAACCGAGACGGTCAGCGGGTCGAGATTCGGATGGAACCTCGGCGGCGGAGTCATGGCGTGGTCCGAAAAGAACTGGGGCTTCCGCGGCGACGTGCGGTACTACGCGACCGGCACCAACAACACTGACGTTTTCGATCTGAACAACATCGACGAAGTCGAGTTCACGCGACTCGAACTCTCGGGTATTTCGTTTTGGAAGGCGAACGCGGGCATCGCCTTCCGGTGGTAACAGCCGACCATCTACATCCTGACACGCACCGATACCGCTTGACCATCGCAGTCGCGCTGCGGGGCGGTATCGGAACGTTGTCTCCATGGTTGGGCCGGAGCGCATCGGGTGAACCAGCAACCCTCCGAATGGTGCCCCTCATCTTTGTTTCGACCGAAGGCTCACGACCCATCGTGATCTCCTCACGGCTCGCGGTGATTGCTTCGCATCTTTCGCCAAAACCGCCGGACAAACGCGGGCACACCGCTTGCACCGACCGGGCGCGCTGAGCAATACCAACGCCTGCACGGTGATGACACCAATGGAGTCTGGACATGTGGAAGCGTGATGAAGCCGTGAAACCACCGAACGGTCAGCCCTTCACACCCGCGGTGCCGACGTATCCGCCGGTGGCGGGTCAAGATTCGCAGCGGCCAAACGGGAGAGACATCGCGAACATCGGGAAATCGGTCGTCATCAAGGGCGAGCTCAATGGAAGCGAAGACCTCGCCGTCGAAGGCAACGTCGAGGGGACAATCGAGCTGCGGGACAACGTGCTGACCGTCGGGGTGAACGGACACATCAAGGCGAAGGTGTTTGCGAAATCGGTCATCGTGCTGGGCACGGTCACCGGCGACATCACGGCTTCCGAGAGGGTCGACATCCGCGACGGGGGTTCCGTGGAGGGAGATGTCGTGTCGCCCCGAGTGGCGATCGCTGAGGGTGCTCACTTTCGCGGCAGCATCGACATGCAGGGAGGCAAACGCGCCCTGGCGGGTTCGCGGGCGTCGGCTCCCGAACGAGATGCGCCGTCGCATTCATTCGGGGTGACCGGAGAAGAGCACGACCGGCCGATGGCCGCCGCGGCTACATACTAGCCACCTCCACGTCGGTGCCGGCCGCGTGGCGAAATCTGGCACGGTGCTAGAGTGCCGTCAAGGCCGTCTCCAACACCATGCTCCAGGCTACCCGCGACATCCGCAAAGTCGCCCTCTGGCTCGGCCACGCCGATATTCGCACCACCGAAATCTACGTGCGGGCGCCATAATTCTTGGGCCATACGATCGGACACCTTCGTCGATCGATCCTTTGTGGTCATCCATCACCACGAACATGCTACGTTTGGCTACGGCCTGTGTCGTTGTCTGTGGCTCTGCGCGTCACGTCATCGGCATCGCGTAATCCACGATTTACTACCTGAGGCAGGTACCTACTCAGACAGCCATGCTGTCCAGGAGTGATGCACGATGCGGTTCTTGCTCGGAACGTTCGTCTTGGCCGCGGTGGGGCTATTCGCCCAGGCGACCAACGTGCCTTCGGACGCCGTGCCGGCCATCGTCGGCCGGCTCGAACTGGAACGCTACAAGGCGCACATCAAGGGGTTGTCCCAGTTCGGGGATCGAATGCAGGGAACGCAACGCAACCGCGATGCGATCAACTGGCTTGAAAGAGAACTGCGGAGCTTCGGGTACACCAACGTGGAGCGGCATCGGTTCATGTCCGGCGGCGGGCCTCTCGAGAACATCTACGCAACAAAGACCGGGACGACGGTACCCGGAGAAATGTACATCGTCTCCGCGCACATGGACGGCCGTGGCGGCGGCGATGCCTCGGACGACGACGCGTCCGGATGTGCCATTGTGCTGGAATTGGCTCGCGTCCTGGGAATGATCGACGTCCGGACAAATCGCTCGGTGAGGTTCATCTTCTGGAACAACGAGGAATTCGGGATGGACGGCAGCGGGACCTATGCGCTCGAACGGGCGCCGCTCCAGGGCACGGCAGCGGAACCGAAATGGTTGGGCGTCATACAGCACGACATGATGTTGTTCGACCACGGCATGCCTCCGGGGCGGAACCAGAGTCCCAACGCCGATATCAACATCGAGTATCAGGCGAACTCCCGAATGGCTGGCCAATCTGCGCAGTTGGCGTCCGCGCTTCAGGCGGCGAACCGGTCATACGCCGAACGGTATCGTGTGACGATCGGCAACAACATGGCAGGCACCGACTCGATACGGTTCGAGGATCTTGTGGCCTCTGTCAGCGTGCGCGAAAACGAGAGGGTCACGGGTATCGTCGCTGGTTCAAATCCGAACCACCATGAGCCCACGGACAAGTACGACAATTACGGAGAGGAAGACTTTCGTCTCGGCTTCAATTCCGCGCAAACGACCCTCGGGGGCCTCGCGCAACTCGCCGGCCTTACTCTCGTGCGGCCTCGCTAGGACGCAACGAAGATCTACCGAATACACGCGCCCGAAAGGTCGGACTCGATGGCGTCGATCTGATAATTCGCCCAGCGCAGATCGGCTTCGGCGAAGTTGGCGTCCTTGAACACGGCGCCCGTCAGGTCCGCATCGCAGAACACCACACGCCGCAGGTTCGCCCCGTCGAAGACCGCATCCCGGAGATCGCTGTGCTGAAACGTCCCCCACCGTAGCGTGGCGCCGCGGAAGGTTGCTCCGCGCAACTTCGAGCTGCGGAGATTCGCGTAATCCATCTGCGCGCTGTCGAAGCACGAGCCTACGAGATTGCAGCCTTCGAGCCAGGACCGCCGCAGATCCGCGCCCTCGAAGTTGACGCCCGCGAGATTGCTCCACGCGAGGTTGGCTTCGAACAGATTCGCGCCATGCAGGTCGGCGCCTGCGAGATTGCAGCCTTCGAGGCTCACGCCCCGCAGGGTGATCGCCTCGTCCGGGTGCGCCGCGCGGTACTCGTTGAACGCCAGGGGCGATTCGACAAGGAGCGCTGCGAGATCGACGTTTGTGGTCAGCATCTACGCGAGCGAGAGCAGCGCCCGCTTTACGACCGCCTGCGTCAGCGGCACCTTGTAGGCGTTCTTCGCGAGCGGCCGTGCGCCATCGACCGCAGCCACGCCGGCCGCCGCGGCGCTCAGACTCGTTCGAGCGGCCTGCCCGTCATGGCCGCCTCCGCCTTGGCTGCGCGGTACGGAACGGGCGCGACGCCGCCGAGAACGATGCGCGCCTCCGGCACGACGCCGTTCTTGACGGTGACCATGGCAGCGACGCTGCAGAGCGCGAAGTCCCAGACCTCGCGCACCATCTCCTTGACGTAGACCGCCTTCGATCCGGCGGGCGCGTTTGGCACGTCGATCGCCGTCAGGATCTCGTTCGGCAGCAGCACGTTTTCCCGGCGGACATCCTGCGGCGGCGTCACGAAGAACTTGTCCATCGGGACCATCCGTTCGCCGTGAGCCGCTCGACGATGCGCGCCGTCGCGCCAAGCGCGACGAGGGCGGGCGCCGTGTCGGACGGGTGGACGATGAACGAGGGTCCTCCCTCGCAGGATGGCGTGGTAGTCGTTCTCGCCCGCCGCCGAGAAGCAGGTGTTGCCGCCGTGCTTGAAGCAGGGATAGTTGTTCCGGTAGTACCAGCACCGCGGCCGCTGACACAGGTTGCCGCCGATCGTGCCCATGTTGCGGATCTGCGGCGTGCCCGACTCTTGCCGGCCGCCATCGCGAGCAGCGGCGTCTGCTCCTGGACCATCGGGTTCTCGACGACGTCCGCGAGCAGCGTCGCGGCGCCGATGCGCAGTCCGCCCGCTGCCTGCCGCGAACTCCCTGCAGCTCCTTCGAGGTGCCTGATGTACACCAGGCGCTCGGGCGCGGCGAGATTGTCCTTCATCTCGCCGAGGAGGTCGGTGCCGCCGGCGATCAGCGCGATCTTGCCGTGCTCCTTCCCCAATTGGGACGCAGTCGCCTCCTTGAGGGTCGCGGGCCGGCTGTAGCTGAAGTTGTCCATCATGGTCCTCGCTCAGGCTAAGCGGTGCGGCTCGCGCCGGCCGCGGCTCGTTCAACGCAGCGCAGGATTGTCGCGCGGGTGAACGGCACTTCGCGAAGACGAACGCCGATCGCGTTGTAGATCGCGTTGGCGACTGCGGCCATGCCCGGGTGACACGGGTTCTCGCCAAGCCCCTTGCCGCCGAACGGGCCCGTCGTGCCTTCGTTCGGCACGATGACCGCCTCGATCACCCGCGGATCGAAGTCGAGCATGGTCGGCGGCTTCAGATCGACGAAGCTCGCAGTTGAGGCAGCTGCCGGTCGCGCTGATCGAAGCGCATCTCCTCGCCCTGCGTCAGCGCCAGTCCCTGGATGCGTGCCGCCCTCGATCTGGTTTTCGACGATGGTCACGTTGATGGGACGACCCGACGTCGTGCGCCGCGATGTACTTGAGGATCCGGACCTTGCCGGTCTCCTTGTCGACCTCCGACCTCGACGAAGTGCGCCGCCGTCGTGCGCTCGACGTCGATGCCGGTCTGCGGCGCGGCAGTCGCGCCGTCGCCGACGACGCTGCGGCCTCGCCGCTGCATGACCTCGGCGAGCTTCACCGGCGCGATGGGTCTGCCTTCACACGAATGACGGAATCGCGCAGCTCGAGATCCGCAGGCGCCGCGTTGTTCAACAGCGGGCCCGCCGTCGCGAGAATCTGCTGCAGGCAGTCGCGGGCGGCCGCTTCGACCGCGCGTCCCGTGCCCTGCAGCGTGCGGTTGCCCTGACTGCCGCCGTCGTACGGTGCGACTTCGGTATCGCCCGCCGTCGTCCTGAACATCGACAGCGGTATGCCGAGCACCTCGCTCGCAATCATCGCGAGCGTCGTGCGGCTGCCCGTGCCGATGTCGGTCGACGCGATAGAAGACATGGGCCGAACCATCGAGGTTGACCTTGACGGACGCGCCGCCAAGTCCGCCGCCGCCGCCGCGCTCGGTGCACGCGATCGCCGATGCCGCGTGCCTTCGGTCCGGTCGGAGAGCCGGCCGACGGCGTTGCGGCGATTCCACTCGATGCGCGAGGCGCCTTCCTGGATGCACTTGTCGAGCACCTGCGTCGACGAGACGGCCGTCTTCGGTCCCGCTCGCCGCCGCGCGCAATCGGATCACCGTTCCGCTTGATGTTCTTCAGGCGGAACTCCATCGGGATCCCAACCCATCTCGATGGCGATCTCGTCCATCGCCGACTCGATAGCGAACGTCTCCTGCGGGTCACCAACGCCGCGCGTCGGGCCGGTGTTCGGAACGTTGGTGTGCACGCGGTACTGCTCGTGCGCACGTTGGGCGATCTTGTACATGTGCGTGGACTGGTTGCCGAGACCGCCCAGGCGCGTGTGATACGCGCCCTGGTTGATGTACGCCTTCACATCGAGTGCGTGCAGCGTCATGTCCTTCTTGACGCCGACTCTCACGTACATCCGCGTCTCGAAACGCGTGTTGGAATCGAGAATCTCTTCCTCGCGCGTGTACTGCAGCTTCACGGGGAGCCGCGCCTTCCGTGCCAGCATCGCCGCGAGCGCTTCGTCGGTGTGCGGCGCGCTCTTGGTACCGAAGCCGCCGCCGACGTAGCTCGCGATGACGCGCACGTTCGCGTCGGGCACGTTGAACATTGCCGTGAGGCTGCCGTGCACGCGGAACGGCGACTGCGTCGACGCCCACAGCGTCAGGTGATCGCCCTCCCACTGCGCCACGCACGCCCGCGGCTCCATCCCTCCGCTCCACATCGTCGGGCAGTGGTAGACACGCTCGATGACCTTGTCGGATTCCCTCAGGCCCTGTTCGACGTCTCCGCGCGTGAGGACGTTCGCGGCTGCCCTTCGAGATTGCCGTCTTCGAAAGAGCTGCGGCGCGCCGGGCTTGAGCGCCTCTTCAGGATCGAGCACGAACGGCAGCGGTTCGTACTGAACCGTAGATCAGCTTCATCGCCTTCTCGGCGGTTTCCGCGTCGACGGCCGCGAGCGCCGCGACCGCCTCACCCATGAAGCGGACGCGATCGTTCAGCGCGTACTGACGGTTGCCCCAGATCATGACCTTCGGCGCGTCCTTGTACGTGATCGACGGCGCGGACGCCCGGAACCGCCTCCGCCTTGCTCGTATCGATGCCGACGATGCGCGCGTGCGGCCTGCGGGCTGCGGAGCACCCGCGCCACGAGCATCCCGGGAAGGTCGATGTCGCCGGTGTACTTCGCTCGGCCGGTGACGCGCTCGACGGCGTCGATGTTCGGGCCTCGCTTGCCGACGACGTTCAGCGGGCCGCCGGCGATCGTGTTCTGCTGAGCCATCGTGACCTCTACGCGCGCATCAGGCGGGACGCCGCCATGACGGATTCGAGAATCTTCTTGTACGCTGAGCATCGGCACAGGTTGCCGCTCAACGCGAGGCGCGCCTGGTCCTCGGTCGGATTCGGCGTCCGATCGAGGAAGACCTTCGTGCGTCATGATCTGGCCCGAGCGTGCAGAAGCCGCACTGGAAGCCGCTGTGATCGACGAACGCCTGCTGGATCGGATGCAGCTTGTCGTCCGCGGCAAGGCCCTCGATCGTCAGGACCTCGCCTCCCGTCGCTTCGACGGCGAGCGTCGTGCACGAGTAGACGTTGCGGCCATTGAGGATGACGGTGCATGCGCCGCACTGCAGCCGGTCGCACCCCATCTTCGTCCCGGTCAGCTTCAAGTCCTCGCGCAGGAACTGGAGCAGCGTCGTGCTGTTGGGAATATCTTTCCGGTACGCGACGCCGTTAACCTTCAGCGCAACGTTTGAGTGTCGCGGATCCGGTTCGACGGCGTCAGGAAGCTGCGCTTCCCCAACGGCGGGAATCAGCGCGGAAGAGAGCGCGCCCGTCGCGATGGCGCCTCCCTTGAGGAACGCGCGGCGCGAAACCGACAGCTCTGATTTTTCCCGATCTTCGCTTGCCAATCTGCACCCCTCAGTGTGTTGTCAAAACAGACTTCCGGAACCTACGAGAACGTGATTACCTGTCTGGACCCGCGCCTTACCTGAGGGGACGCGTTCGTCTGGTTGGCCGCGCGTCGAATGGAACGCGTTGACTGCGGCAGCCCTCAGAGCATCGGCTTCGAAGCCCGGACGCAACTCGTCGCGAATTGTAACTCCACGCGCTCCTTCAACCACCGCCAAATCCCACAATAAATGGCATCACTCTTCACTCCCTCCTTGGCGATTAGGCAGAAGTTAGCGCGGGCGCGGCCTCCTGCTTTGTTCCGAGCCTGACGGCGTTCACGGACGACCCGAAGGCACGCGGAGGCGAATCGCCACCGCTAGACCTCCCGCCGTGCAAGATTCCCGGACTCCCCCGTTCTAAGGGCAGGAGGACCTATGAACCACCGATTCGCCTATCTCATGGCCGCAGGCATCGCGCTCGCCGCCGGTCCGCACACCGTGATGTCTGCTTCACCTGTCACTCATTCAGTCGCGGAGGTAGATATCCTCGTTGACGGCGCTCCTCCACCACGTTACGCGCATGAGGGGCGATGGTACGTCGAGGCGCGGAAGGGGCGGGAATATGCCATTCGGCTGCGCAATCCCTACGCCGTTCGTGTGGCCGTCGCGCTGTCGGTCGACGGGCTCAATACCATCGACGCACGCGAGACGACCGCCACTGACGCGCGCAAATGGGTGCTCGGCCCGTACGAGACCGTCACCATCAGCGGGTGGCAGACGAGCCAAACCAAGGCGCGCCGCTTCGAATTCACGAACGAGGCGCGCTCGTACGGTCAGGCTCTCGGCAAGACCGACAACCTGGGTGTGATCTCCGCTGTCTTCTTCAAGGAACGCGTGCCCCCCATCACGCGCGACGCGTCGATGGGTGATGCAGGACGCCGTGCGTCGGCGCCGCGGTTGTCGGCGCCGGCGGAGCAGGCGGCTGCCTCGGCTGCGGGCGCTGACAAGAACGGCCACGACGAGTACGCCGCTACTGGCATGGGCCGCCAGACCGGTCACGCCGTCACAGAGGTGTGGCTGGACCTCGAAGACGCACCCGTGCAAACAGTGAACATCCGCTACGAGTTCCATCCGCAACTCGTCAGGCTCGGCATCCTGCCGTCCGTTCTCACGGTCGATCCGCTGCAGCGTCGTGAGCGCGCGCGCGGCTTCGAGCCGGGCTTCTGCCCCGAACCGCCGCGCAAACGGTGAGCGCCATTCTTCTGACCATTCATTGACGCCCCGAAAGCCCGACGATAGGATTTGTGCTCCGAGGAGTGACGACGACGATGACTTCACGTGCCCTGGGGATAGGTTCCGTCGTCCTGATGCTGGCCGGACCCGCGTTCGCTCACCATAGCTTCGCGATGTTCGACTACAACAAGGACGTCACCATCGTCGGCGAGGTGAAGGAACTGCAGTGGACGAACCCGCACATCCACCTGATGGTCAACGTCCCCGACGGCAAGGGGGGCGTGAACGAATGGGATATCGAGGGCGGAACGCCTGGAGGCCTCCGACGCACCGGGTGGACGCGCGAGATACTGAAGGCCGGCGACAAGGTGTCCGTGCGGATCCATCCGATGAAGGACGGCACTAATGGTGGACAATTGGTTCTCGCGAGTCGTGACGGGAAGCCGATAGGCGCCGCTCCGACGCAGACGCCATAAGGGGTGATGTTGATGAAGGCGATGATTTCCGGTTGGCGAACCGCGCGGGTTGCGGGCGCTGTCCTTGTCCTGGCGTTCATCCCGGCAGGCACGAGCTCCGCGCAGGCGCCGCAGGCAGCCGCGCGCAGCGCGGCTGCCTCGGCTAACGCGCCCGATTTCAACGGCGTCTGGCGAACGATCAACGCGCCCGCGGCGTCGCGTGAGGGCAGTTCGCTCAGGTGGCTGCCAGCACCCGGTGAGCTGCCACCGCTCACACCCGAGTACGAAGCGCGCTACCGCAAGGTGCAGGCATCGCGGGAAAGCGGATCGGAGGCGACCGAGCCGGTGGCCCGGTGTCTCCCGCCTGGCATGCCGTACTTCACGCTCGCGCAATACGGGCTGGAGGTCGTCCAATCCCGCGACAAGATCATTTTTTTCAGCGAGTGGATGGATGCCTATCGGCGCGTGTACATGGATGGACGCAAACCGGCAGACGATCTCGATCCTTCGTACTTCGGCTATTCAACGGGGCACTGGGACGGCGACACGCTGGTGGTGGAAACCGTGAGCCTCCGCGACGATACAGTGCTGGACCGATACGGCTCGCCACACAGCGACGCGATGCGCATCTCGGAGCGTATCCGCCTCAGCGCGCCAGACGTGCTCGAGGACGCCATCACGGTCCACGACGCGAAGGCGTTCACCAAGCCGTGGGAAATCGTCAGGCGGTATCGACGCGCCCCTCGCGACAACGACGAGCTTCACGAGAACACCTGCACCGAGGGACTGAACCGCCGCAAATAGCGGACTCCCCCATCCTCTCCGTCCGGCGAGGCCTGTATATGAATGTGGTTCCAGGACGGCCATGATGGAATCTCGGGGAGCATCTGGCGAGCCATCGGACAATCGAATGAGCGAATACTCCGGCACAATCAACTTCACTCGCGGCGTCCCAGCGAATGAGTCATTTCCGATCGACGACCTGATCGACGCGTCGCGTGCAGCTCTGAAGACGAACGGGCCGGCGATGCTGCAGTACGGACCTTCGGGCGGCTTTCTCCCACTCCGCGAATGGCTCGCCGACTGGCAGGGCGTGAGCTCTGACCACATCCTTACCGGCAACGGATCACTGCAGCTGATTGAGTTTCTCTGCCTACACCTGTTGGAGAAGGGTGACGCTGTATTCACCGAAGCGCCGACGTACGACCGCACCATCGCATTGCTTCGCCGCCACCATGCGAACGTGGTCGGCATTCCTCTCGAGGCTGACGGTCCAGACATCGGAGCCCTCGATCGCGCGCTGGCGAGGCACGTACCGAAGTTTTTTTACGTCATCCCGGACTTCCAGAACCCGGCAGGCGTGACATGCTCAGGAGCCAAGCGCCGCCAGATCGTGGAGCTCGCGAGGCGTCACGGCTTCCTGCTCGTCGAAGACGCACCGTACCGCCTGCTTCGGTATCGCGGGAATGAGGAGCCGACGCTCTACGAGCTCGGGCCGGATCGTACGGTCCACATGAGCTCCTTTACAAAGCTGATTGCTCCTGGCGTGCGCACCGGCTTCCTGATTGGGGAGACAGCGCTGATCAAAGCCCTCGCTAAGGTGGCGGAGGATACCTACATCTCCCCTGGCTATCTCGCGCAGGGAATCACACTCGAATGGTGTCGCCGGGGATTGCTCTTGCCCCAGATCGAGCACCTGAAAAGTCTGTACGCCCCACGTCTCGAGGCGTGCCTTGCCAGTCTCGACACGTACATGTCGGACGCGATACCGACTCGCCCTGAAGGTGGGTTCTTCGTGTCGTTGACGCTCCCGGACGGAGTGCTCACGACTGCAGTACGAGCACAGGCTGCCGCGCGAGGGCTCAACCTTGCCGACGGGCTGGCCTTCTTCCCTGAAGGAGGTGGCGAGCGGTTCCTCCGGCTGCCGTTTTGTGCGCTCTCGCCGACGGAGATCAACGAGGGAATCCGGCGTCTGGCGGAGAGCGTCCAGGCCGCGCACTAGCTAGGCACGGCGCTGACACCGAGCTGACTGAGGCCCGCAAGACGGGCACTCTTGTTGCACCCGCAGTGGTTCATATCCAGACGCAAAAAGGGCAGCCCCGGAGGGCTGCCCTTTTTGGTGCCTCGCACAGTAGCGCCGGAGCGCTGGTTACGAGGGCTTCTTGAGCCCCGCCAGCAGCATCTGGATCATCTGCATATATTGCTGGTCGGATGAGGAATACGTCTTCGAATAGTCGTCCTCGGTAATCTTCGCCTTCTTCCAGTCACCGTCGAAGTTGTAGGTCTTCCCTCCGATGTCGACCGTGTCGTAGACGTTGCCGTCCTTCTTGAACCGCAGGCCGTTCGCACCGAGATCGGAAACGAACATCTTGCTCTGCGGCAACGAAGCGCTGTTGAGTTCAATGTAGACGTCGCGGTAGTTCTTCTGATCGAGCAGCGAATCGGCGCGCCACGGCGTGTCGAACTTCGCGGTGACAACGAGCAACTGGCTGCCGGGGAAATACAGGACCCCGACATACTCGTTGGGCGACCCTCCCTTGACGGCGAAGCTATCGAGCTTCATCGAGTCGAGCATCTTGACGAGCTCCGTGACCGACGTCGCCGACTTTGAGTCCTGGGCCGTTGCCACGGCTGGTGCCAGCATCAGCACCGCGGCGAGGGCGATACCACGCAACCGACGAATCGTGAGCGTCATGGTTCCCCCTGCAAATGGAATGTAGGAGCGACTTGTATCACCAGCGATGGCTGGCGTCAATCAAGGAGGACTAACCGATGAAGAGAGCGTCTTCTTCCTCGGAATGCCCGGCGCCGCGGCGCGGTGTGCGGCGCAACTCCTGGATCGCGGCGAGTGCCGCTTTCAGCCCATTCAGGAAGGCCAATCCTTTGCCCGCCGGGCCAAGGAGATTGGGCACGGCGGCCATCACCTGCTCGGCGCGACGGCTCACGTCCGCAAACATGCGGTCGGCTCGCTCCATCTGCATCGCGGCAAGGTTGGCCGCCCGCGCGGCATCCGCAGTGATGGTCTGCAGATTGTGGACGACGGGGCGCAGATCCTGTTCGATCCGATCGGCCGCCTGACCGATTCGGCGCGCGGCCGACATCGCGAAGACGATGGCCGCAACCTGTATCGCGGCCATTACCACGACGGCGACGGCGATGATGCCCAGGAACAGGTTGGTCACGACTCCGGCTCCGCTGCCGCCCTGAACTGGCGCGCGGCGTCAACCACCTTTTCGCGCCCCTCGCGTGCGCGCTGGCCGAGGTAATCGCGTGTTTCATCGCCCGTCGCCGGCGCGTACAGCAATGCCACCGCTGCGCCCGCCACGGCGCCGACGATGAACGCCAGCAGTACGGCGCCCGCGCCGAGACCCTCGTCTTTCGCCATCAGAAGATACTCACTCTCACGTTCAAGTACTTTTTCGGATCGGCGCGGATATCCTTCACGAGTCCACGCACCTCGTTCACAGCACCATTCATGTTCTCATACAACTGCTTGTCGTGCAGCAACTGGCCGGCGGTGCCTTCACCCTGGTTGAGGGACGCCGTCAGCTTGTCGAGACGATCCGCCATCGAGTTGAGACGGTTGTACAACTCCGAGTCGGTCACCAGCTTTCCGGCCGTGCCTTCGCCCTTGTTGATGCGTCCGGTAATCGCATCAAGATTCGTCGTGGCGGACGTCACCGACTTGCTGAACGCGTCGTCGTTGACCAGCCGCCCGAGGCTGCCTTCGCCGTTGCGAATCCGGGCCGTCACCATCTCGAGATTGGCGAGCGAACGCTCCAGCGACTGGGCCGCCGCAGGGTTGGTCGCCAGGCGCCCCAGCGTGCCGCGGCCTTCGGTCAGACCCCGTGTCACCGACTCCGCAGAGGCGACGAAATTTTGCAACTCGCGATAGAGGGACTCATCGGTCACGAATTTCCCGAGCGTGCCTTTTCCCTGCCGGATGTCCTGCAACAGTGCCGTCGTCTGCTCCAGCCCTCTGGTCGCCTCCTCGGCCGCCGTCGCCAGCGAACCCGGCGCGCGGCCACTGCGCACGTAACCCCACTCTGGAATCGACGTGCCGGTGCTATTGGGGGTGATGTCGACGGCGCCCTCGCCGAGCAGCGACACCGACCCCAGCGCGGCGGTCGATTGGTCGGTGATCCGCGGCTGCTGCTCCTTGCTGACCTCCATCGTCACTTCCACCTTGTCGCCGACGAAGTCGAGCTTCCTCACCGAGCCGACTTCCACGCCCGCGATCCGGACCGGCGCGCCTACTTTCAGCCCCGCGATGTTCGAGAACACGGTTTTGATCGAATAGCGCTGCCAGAAAAAGCCTCCCGATCCGCTCACCATGAAGATGAGGAAGGAGGCAATCACGAGGGCGATAACGGCGACCAGTCCGATCTTCAACTCCGACCAGGCCAACGAACGCGTGCGCGGCATTGCTTACATCCTCTATGACAGGAAGGTCCGGACATAGGGATCGGTCGAGGCGCGGAGCTCCACCGCGTTTCCCTCGAACAGGACCCCTCCATCTTTCAACATGATGAACTCGGCCTCGTCGCATTTCTTCGGGTCGGCCGACACGATCTCAATTTTTTCACCCTCGCGCACCGCCTCGTGGGTCGCCACGAGAAACGCGTCGCGCAGCTGATGCGTCACGACGATCGAGCTGACGTTCTCGAGGTCCCGCAGCTTGATGATCTCTTCGTCGACTGTCGTCGCGGTAATCGGATCGAGTCCAGTGGTTGCTTCGTCGTAGAGCAGCGTCGGCGGCTTGTACGCCATCGCGCGGGCGATCGCGACGCGGCGGCGCTGCCCGCCTGACAACGCCGACGGCATGCTGTCGATGTACTCCGACAGCCGGACGAACCCCAGCACCTCCGCGACGCGGCGGTGCACCTCGTCCAGCGGCATGTCGGTCTCCTCGTAAAGCTTATAGCCAACGTTTTCCGCGACGGTGAGCGAATCGAACAGGGCGCCCTCCTGGAAGACCATCCCCAGATGATCGCGGACCTTCATCATCTCGTTCTCGGACATGTTGTCCACGCGCGCGCCATGCACCCAGATCTGGCCGGCATCGGGCTTGAGCAGGCCCACGATGAGCTTCAGGATCGTCGACTTCCCCGATCCGCTCGCCCCCAGGATGATCTTGGTGTGTCCTGGCAACAGCGAAAAGCTCACGTCTGTCAGCACCACATTCTCGTCGAACGCCAGCGACACCTTGTCGAAGACGACGGCGGGCCTGTCGTGCGAGTAATGCCGTTCGAGCACGGTTCTCTGGCTGGTGTCGGCGGTCATCAATACAACAGCGTAAACAAGAGGCGCGTCACGAAGAAATCGACCGCGATCACCGCGACCGAGGCAGCCACCACCGCGTTGGTCGTCGCACGCCCGACGCCCTGTGTGCCGCCCTTCGTCCGCAGTCCCACGTGACAGCCGATCGTCACGATGACGTAGCCGAGGAAGAACGGCTTGATGATGCCCATCCAGACGTCCTGGAGGTACAAAGCCTCGGTGATCGACGTCCAGTAGAGGCCCGACGCCACGCGGAGCTGGTAGACGGCGATAATCCAGCCGCCAAGGATGCCCACTGTGTCGGCGATCACCGTCAACACGGGGGCCATGAAAAATCCCGCGAGCACGCGCGGCACCACGAGCTTGCGCACCGGGTCCGTCCCGAGCGCGCGCAGCGCGTTGATCTGATCGGTGACGACCATCGACCCGAGCTCTGCGGCGATTCCCGATCCGATGCGCCCGGCGAGCATCAGGCCCGTGAGCACGGGACCGAGCTCCTTGATCATCGAGGCGCTGACCAGGCGGCCGACAAACGGCCGCGCGCCAAACTGATCGAGGGTGATGCCGCTCTGCAGCGCCAGCACCGCACCCGTGAAAAACCCGGTGAGCAGTACCACGGTGAGCGACCCGATGCCGATCTGATCGAACTGCTCGACGACGTCATGAAAATAGAACGGGCGGGAAAAGATGGCGCGCATCGTCGCCACCTGCAGACGGATGTACTCCTGGACCTCGAGAACGGCGCCCTTGATCCAGTTTTCGAGAAGGCTCAGCACCACATCACCGCCCAGCCGGAAGGCTCGTCAGCCCCAGCTCCCGGCTGCGCAGCGATTTCACGGTATCGCGGATCGAGGCGGCGCGCTCGAAGTCGAGGTTTGCGGCGGCGCTCTTCATTTCTACTTCGAGCCGCGCGATCTCTGCTTCGATCTCGGCCTGCGTCCGGAAGTTGTCGCGAGGCTCCCGGATGGCCGGCGCCGTCGAATAGTCGCGCTCATACACGCTCGACATCACATCCTCGATCGCCCGCACCACCGACTCCGGCGTAATCCCGTGCTCCTCGTTGTAGGCCCCCTGCAGCGCGCGGCGCCGCTCGGTCTCGGAAATCGCCGACTTCATGGATGCCGTCATCGTTTCGGCGTACATGATGACGCGCCCGCTGACGTTTCGCGCAGCTCGTCCGGACGTCTGAATCAGCGAGCCGCTCGAACGGAGAAAGCCCTCCTTGTCGGCATCGAGAATCGCGACCAGCGAGACTTCCGGCAGGTCGAGCCCTTCCCGCAGGAGGTTGATACCGACCAGCACGTCGAACGTCCCGCGACGAAGGTCACGCAGGATCTCGATGCGCTCGAGCGTGTCGATGTCCGAATGGAGGTAGCGGACCTTGACGCCCAGTTCCTGGTAATAGGTGGTCAGGTCCTCCGCCATCCGTTTCGTGAGCGTGGTCACGAGCACGCGCTCCTTGCGCGCCGCACGATCGCGAATCTCTTTCAGCAGATCGTCCACCTGCCCGCGGACCGGCCGGACCTCGATCGGCGGATCCATCAGGCCGGTCGGCCGAATCACCTGCTCCACTACGACACCGCCCGCCTTGGAGAGCTCGTACGGGCCAGGCGTCGCGGAGACGAACACCACCTGGTGCACCCGCTCTTCCCACTCCGCGAAGTTCAGCGGACGGTTGTCGAGCGCCGACGGCAGCCGGAAACCGTACGCGACAAGGACCTCCTTGCGCGAGCGATCGCCGGCATGCATGCCGCGGACCTGGGGAACGGTCTGGTGGCTCTCGTCGACGATCACCAGCGCATCCTCGGGCAGATAGTCGAGCAGTGTCGGCGGCGGCTCACCCGGCATGCGCCCGGTCAAGTGGCGCGCGTAGTTCTCGATCCCGTGGCAGTAGCCGATCTCCTTGATCATCTCGAGGTCGAACATCGTCCGTTGATGCAGGCGCTGCGCCTCCAGGAGCTTCCCCTCCGACTCGAGCTGCGCGCGAAACCCCTCCAGTTCCTGCTTGATGGTCTCGACCGCGACCTTCGTGCGATCGCGCGACGTGACGAAATGCGACTTGGGGTAGACGGCAATCTTGTCGAGCCGGCGAATGACCTTGCCGGTGAGCGCATCGAACCATGCGAGCTCGTCGACTTCGTCGCCGAACAACCCGATGCGCAACGCGTGTTCTTCGTACGACGGCACGACCTCGACGATGTCGCCCCGCACGCGGAAGGTGCCGCGTCCGAACTCCGTGTCGTTGCGCTCGTACTGGATCTCGACGAGCTTGCGCAGGATCTGATCGCGATCGATCCGCTGGCCGACTTCGAGCGGCAGCAGCATTCCGTAGTAGGCCTCGGGCGATCCAAGACCGTAGATGCACGAGACGCTGGCGACGATGATGACGTCGCGGCGCTCGAAGAGCGACCGCGTCGCCGAGAGGCGCATGCGGTCAATCTCGTCGTTGATCGTCGCTTCCTTCTCGATGTACGAGTCCGTGGCGGGGACGTACGCCTCCGGCTGGTAGTAGTCGTAGTAGCTGACGAAATACTCGACGGCGTTACCCGGAAAGAAGCGCTTGAATTCCTGGTAGAGCTGCGCCGCCAGCGTCTTGTTGTGCGCCATGACCAGCGTCGGACGGTTTACCGAGGCAATCACCTGCGCCATCGTGAACGTCTTGCCCGAGCCTGTAACGCCAAGCAGCACCTGATGCCGGTCGCCGCGGTTCAATCCCTCGATGAGCTCGGGGATCGCCCGCACCTGGTCGCCGGCCACCTCGAACTCGCTGACGAGGCTGAAACGATCGTGAACTGACGGCATGGCTAGACTGCGCGCTCGATCATGGCGTAGTGAAACCATGATCGTACCACGTGACAACTCCCAATTCGCAACCACTTGGGTTTTGGGATTTGAGCTTTGGGATTTATTTCGTTTTCGAAGGAGGTTCCTGATAGGGAGCGAAGTAGCCGCGGCGACCGAGGACCTTCATGCCCTTGAGATCCGGCCTGGTGACCTTGATCTCGACCTTACGCCACGCGCCATCCTGCTTCGAGTTCGTGGACGAATACGCGAGGCTGTATTGCGCGCGGATCTGCGCCACGACTTTTTCGTACGCGGCGTCGATGTCCTTCATGGACGTCGGAAAAAACGCCTGGCCGCCGGTGGCTTCGGCGATCTGGCTGAGACGGGCGCGTTCCTCAATCCTGCCGCGCGAGTGTTCGAGGAAGCCCACCGAGTACACCGTCGCATCCGAAGCGCGGATCAGTGTCATCAGGTCGCCGAAGCTGATCGTGCTGCGTGTATCGCCGCCATCGGTATAGAGCACGAGAATCTTGCGGCCGTCATCATCGGAAGCGCCGTCCAGGTACACACCCATCGCGTCGTACAGCGCGGTGTCGCCGTCGGGCGTGCGCCCGCGGATCCGCTCCACCATCCGTGCGAAATCCTTCTGGCCGTACTTCGCCACGCGTACCTCGGTGGCGAAGTCGACGAGCGTCATGTCCTTGGCTTCGCTGAGGGTATTGAGGAACTTGACGGCGGCGGAGCGCGAGAGCTTGATGTCTTCCGTCATGCTGCCGCTGGTGTCGAACAGCAGGCCGACGTGCATCTCCGGGCCGCTCTCCAGATCGGTGCCGCGTGCGAAGTACTTCACCGTTTGTTTCTGGCCGTCTTCGGTGACCTCGAAGTCTTCAGCCGTCAGATCGGTGAGGAACTCGCCCTTCTTGTCGACGACGGTCACGCCGAAGGTGGCGAGGTCGACGCCTGTGCGGAACATCGGCGTCTGCGCGGCAAGCGTCGTCATCGTGAGCGCCACGATCGCCGCCAACGCGAAGATGCCCTTCGTCATCGAACCTCCCGATCCTACACCGGCTCAAAACCCGCGGTACACGATGATTCGCGCCATTTGGGTGCCGCGCCGACTGTTCGGCCGGCGGCCTTGAAACCCGTAACCCCACTCCACCGACCACAGCGTCCGGAGCGGGCCAGCCGATTCGAGGCCGGCGCCGACGCCAGGATAGCCCCGCGGGCGAGGGCCCCAGCCTGGGTCACGAACGAGCGCCATGTCTCCGAACGCGTCGATCCGCCAGCCCCGCCAGGACCACGCTGTTGCGCTCCGCAGAAGCGCGCCATGGTCGTAACGGATTGATGTGGTTGGATAGCCGTGAAGCGGGTTGTCGAAGCTGTCGACCCCGTACCGGCTGAACCGATCGAGGTCGTGCCCCGCCATCCAAGCCAGCTCGACACGGGAGCTCATCGCCGTGCGTAGGGCGAGGGTGCGGCTGATCGTTGCGCCGTATCGCTGGTAATCGCGGGTGGCCGCGTTGAACGCCCCCGGCAAACCCCACAATCCCCATGACTGCCGCCGTGCGGGATTCCACCAGCCGCGACCGCCCCACGCGCCGCGTTGAGCGTCAATCGCGACCACCACACCGTGGTTAACGACCGTCGGGGGCAAACGAAACAGGCTCGTGGTCGCGGCGGTCCTGACCAGCGCCGTGATGTTGAGCTCGTAGTCGAACGTGACGCGGAGGCGCGGCGTGAGAGGTCGCATCACACCGATCGAGAGCTTCGCCGGCCGCTGCAGGAGATTCTCCGAGTACTGCTCGCGGCCGTCGCGGAAGACGCGATCGCTGTATCGAAACGCAATGCCGACCCCGTCGCCGTGCACCTGCCACCTCGTTCCCGCGATCGCTGGCACGCTCCACGACGCCTGGCCGTACGCGCCACCGAAGAAGACGTTGAGCATGGCGCCCTTGTTGAAGAGATTCAGGTTCACATAGCTGATCCCGGCGAATGGCAACGGCGCCGAGATGTTCGGGTCGATCAGCAGCCCGCCAATGACGCTCCGGATGCTGTGGCCGGCAGATGATTCCACCTCGCGGCTGTTGTCTGCCCCGCGCCGAATGAGATAACGGAGGCCGTCCCGTGTTTCCCGTAACATGACGTTGTCCGACGAAAGAGCGGCCTGTCTTCGCTCCTCGAAGGCAGTGCTATTGACGTCGTAGCGCGCCACGGTGATCGTGCGGTGGATGGGAGTTCTGAAGCCAGCTCCCTCGTACGCCTGGAACATCCGCGTGTGCGTGGGCAGCCAGACCGCATCTCCGCCGACTTCGACACGTCCGAACTCGTCGACCTGCTCCGCCGACACGATGGCGCCGCGCAGATCGCCTTGCCTGATTTCCAGCCGGCGGAGAGTGAAGTCGGCCGCGTTGATCCACGCCCGTCCGAGCGCGAGGCCGCGCACAGACGTTCGGGGCTGAAACCTGACGACGTAGCATCGCGCTCCGTCAATCGCCTCTTCTCCGTCCAAGGCATAGCGGTACGCCTCATTCAGCGTGATGACGAGCGGCGGCGTGCCAATCCGCTCGGGTTCGATGAGGGGAAGCTCAGGCGGCGATTCCGCGCCGCCGCCCGCGATGGCGGCGCCGTTGACTCTGATGTTGCGCTGCTCGATGTCAGTATCGTCCCGGCCGTGGAAGATTGTGGTGTCGGCGGTTATCGTCACCGGCGCGACAAATCCTGGGACTTCGAAGAGCAGGCTCGTCGTCCCCGTGGCAATCGCGGTTCGCACGAGCGCGTCCTGCCGCCGCTGTTGCGCCTGGTAGCGTGCGACGATCTCCTCGACGGTCAACCGCCGCGCGCCGCCGACATCCACGAGGGTGGCGCGCCGGGAGACAAACTCCCGCAGGGCGCGCCAATCGATCCGCTCGATCGGCAGCAGCACTCGCTCGCCGCCCGGCGTCAACGACGCGGCGACCAGATCGTCTGCAGCAGGATTCGCCACAGCTGGCACACGAACCCACGTCCCCTCTCGTCCGATGACCGCGTCCACATACGGAGCGATCGCATCGAGCGGTACGCCGGCCGCCTTAAAGGCATCTCCGTCGATCACGATTTCCAACCCGGGTCGTGCAGCGCGGAGTGCGGTGATCATCGTGCGCGCCTCGAAGCTCAGCTCCTCAGCAGAGGCGTCCGACACACGGCTGCCATTGGCCCCGGGGGCCGGCGCGACGACGACAAATGAGACGACGCGCAGGATATCGTCGGGGAAGGGATAAACGGAGGAGACCGCGGCGCCGAGAATGGCGCCCGCTGCCTGCAGAGTCCGAACCGCCTGCCGCGGCTCCTCGCTTTCGGCTGAAACCGTGACCACCACCCGGAGCCCTTCCAGCGACCCTGGCGGGAGCTCACCGGTAAGCCTCAGGCTTGGGCCTTCAATGCCGATTACCAGGCAGGGGACGCACGACGCGCTCTGGGCTTCGACGCGCGCCGCTCGCCCGGACAGCACAAGAAAGCCGGCAGCCGCGAGCAGGCGTATAATTTTGGGTTGGCGCCAATGTCCAGGAATCATCGGATCGAATGAGGTGTCTCGCCGTCTGCCAGACCGAGCTGATTATCAGGATGCTCGACGAAAGCCTGATGCCCGGCTTCGAAGTCGAATTTCTCGTTGAGAGCAAACCGGTTGCCCGCCGGCTGCACGACGCGGGGTTGAACGTCATCTCCGCCGATCCGCGGCGCACCGATACGTATCTCAAGGCCGATATCACCCCCGCCACGTGCGTCATCGTCGAGGACACGGGCAAGCGCGGACTCCGGAAGATCCTCGAAGCCATCCGCGACGCGGGCGCCACGCTGGTGTACGTGCTGGGCGTTGGCGCCGAAGAGCCGCGCAAGCGCGAAGAGGAGCTTCGCACGATCTTTCCCGAGGTGAACTACCTCGCGATCTCCGAGCTGTTCGGCGCGCCCCTCCTCATCGAGTTCAGCCGATCGTTGACCCGTCTCAAGGTCCAGCAGTATCAACGGTTCTTCAGCGATGCGGACCGTGTCCTGATTCTCCTGCACAATGACCCCGATCCCGATGCGATGGCGAGCGGTCTGGCGCTGCGCAACGTGCTGCGCCGGACCAAGCAGACCGGGGTGATTGCGGCGCTGCAGGGGGCCACCCGGCCCGAAAACCTGCGCATGGCCAACCTGCTCGACATCCACGTGGAGATCATCACGCCCGAGCAGCTCCCCAGGTTCGACCGCATCGCCATGGTGGACGTGCAGCCTCATTATTTCGGCGACGCCTTTCATCGCGTCGACCTGGTCATCGACCACCACCCCGAGCAGCCCGGCTACAGCGCGGTGTTCAAGGACATCAGGGCGAACTACGGATCGACGTCTACGATTCTCACAGAGCACCTGCGCGCCGTCGATGCCAATATCTCGGAACGTACCGCGACGGCGATGCTGTACGCGATCAAGTCTGACACGCTGTTTTTCAATCGCCAGGCCAACCGCGTTGACCTCGAGGCCTTCTCGTACCTCTATCCTCTGGCGGACGCCGCGATGATCCGCAAGATGGAGGGGGCGGAAATCACGATGGACCGGCTTGAGTACGTGCTCAAGGCGAAGCAGAGCGGCCGGATGGTCGAGCAGGTGTTCTGTTCGTTCATCGGCGCGTCCCCGCGGGAGGACTTCATCCCCTACGTCGCGGACTTCTACCTGCAGCTCGAGGACGTCAAGTGGACCATCGTCTCGGGCATCGTCAACGACGCGCTGGTGATGTCGGTACGAAACCTCGGGTACTCACGCAATGCCGGCGAGTTCGTGCGGAAGTACTTCGCGGACATCGGAAGCGCCGGCGGACATCGCGCGATGGCGAAAGCGGTGGTGCCGCTGCGCGCGTTCCGCGACAAGTTCGGCAACCTGCAGGCGGATCAATTCACGGACAAGGTGCTCAGCCTCGCACTCGAGTTCCTGCACGAACACCAGTCGCCCGAGAAGAAGCTCGTCAAGGCCTGACGGAGAACGATTCGGGTGGCCCTACGTGCCGGGCCGCTTGAAAAGCGACAAGTCTATCGCCTCTCCCATCGCCGTGTAGCCCACGTCTCCTGGATGCAGATGATCGCCTGAATCAAACATCGGGAGCAGTTTCGTCGGGGCGGCTGGGTCGCGCGTGACCATGTCGAAGTCGATCACGCCATCGTACATCCCGCTCGTCCGGATCCATCTGTTCACTGCCTGTCGCTTCGCCTCCCCCTCTTGCGTGAAGTAGGCTGCGCCTTCAAACGGTGTGAGCGTCGCTCCGTAGATCTTGAGGCTGCGAGCGTGGGCACGCTCGATCATCTGCCGGTGCGCAGCGATGAGATCATCGGCACTGGGACTCTGGCTGCGTCCCGCCACGCCGATGTCGTTGATACCTTCCATCACGATCACATGGGTCACGCCGGGTTGGGCGAGCACATCCCGCTCGAACCGCGCGAGCGCGTTGATGCCGGCGGCAGGATTGCCTTCGCTGAGCAGACGGTTGCCTGCGATACCAACGTTCAGCACAGCGATTTCTCGGTTCCCCTGCGCGGCCAGCCGCCTCGCCAAGTGATCCGGCCACCGGTTGTTCGTATCGACCGTGGACCGCGTGCCGTCTGTGATGGAGTCACCGAATGCCGTAAGCGCCCCCGCCTCCGGAACAGCCGCCACCTCGACACGCGAGATGAGGAACCACGAACGTGTGATTGTGCCGTTCTGCAAGGTCGCTTCGCCCGTGTGATCACCCGACGGCGAAACGTAGTTCGTCTGATTCGCGCCGTTGTGCATGGTAATCGGGGATCCTCCGGTTCCGAGGTCCTCCGACACGAAGACATCGATTGCGAGATCGATACGCGCGGGAACGCTCAACTGGACAGTGTCGCTCACGATGATCGCACCGGCCGGAACTTTGAAACCTCCGCTGCCATTGACGGTCAGCTTGCGAACCGACGACGGGAGGATCGCGGAGTCTTTGTCGCGCAGCGCGATTGATGCGGCACCGATGCTGATGGGCGCCGTGCCGAAGGTATTCGCGAACACGACCCGGGCTCGGCTCCCCGCAATCGTGCTTCTCACGATCTGACGCAGCGTCTGGTTATTTGGCGTGACGGGCGGCAGCGGTGGCGGCGCGGGCTGGACACCAACGCCACCGGCGGCTGGAATTCCCTGCGCGGCAGGACCAGCGGGTGCCGCAACCGGCGTGACAATGGACGGTCGAGCCACGACAGCGGTTGCCCACGTCGCGACCCAATGGTCGGCGCTCTTGGTCTGTCCGAATGCTGCGGCGGTGACCGACAGGACGAGCGCCGCGATGGCGATGGCGTTCCTCATCATCCGCATTGGCGACTCCTTCACGGCGCGGATTGTACTCTTCCTCCTCGACTTACTAGTCTAGTCCAGGGCCTGCTTCAGATCGGCGATCAGGTCCTCCGGATCTTCAAGCCCGATCGAGACCCGCATCATGCCTTTCGTGATGCCGGCAGCAGCCAATTGCTCGTCACTGTGTCCCCACTGCGACGTCAGAAACGGCAGACTACAAACGCTCTCGGCGCCGCCAAGGCTGACGGCGCGCTTGATAATCTTGAGACGATCGAAGGTTCGGCACGCGCCCGCCTCCCCTCCCTCGACGTCGAGACAGATCATCCCCCCGAAGCCGGTCATCTGCGCCTTCGCGATCGCATGGTCCGGGTGTGACGCCAGCCCCGGGTAGTAGACGCGCGTCACGCGCAGGTGTCCCTCGAGCGCGGTTGCGACGGCCATCCCATTCGAGTTGTGACGCGCCATCCGCAGCGGCAGCGTCTTGAGCGCACGGCCGAGCGCGTACGCGGCTTGCGGATCGAGGATTCCCCCGAGCTTCCGACGCGCGAGTTCGACGCGCTCGACCAGCTGGCTCCGTCCCGATACCACGCCAGCCGTCACGTCGCTATGACCGTTCAGGTACTTTGACGCGCTCTGCATCGAGAGGTCGACGCCCATTTCGAGGGGGCGCTGGTTGATGGGGCTCGCGAAGGTGTTGTCAATCACGCTTGTCACGCCGCGCGCCCGACATGCGGCCGCCACCCCGCGCACGTCCACGCACCGCAGGTGCGGGTTGTTCGGCGACTCGAACCACAGGAGCCGTGTGCGATCCGTCATCAGCCTGTCTGGGCACGCCAGGTCGTCGACGGTCACCAATCGCGTCACGATCCCGAATCGTGAGAGGACATCCGTGAGCAGATGGAAGGTCCCTCCGTACACCGCCGCGCTGCAGACGACCTCGTCGCCCGCTTCGAGCAGCGCCATCAACAGCGTAGACGAGGCGGCCATTCCGGAGCCGAACAGCAGCGCGCGCTCCGCACCGTCGGCCGCCGCGATCTTCGCCTCGGCCGACATGACCGTCGGATTCTCGTAGCGGGAGTAGAGAAAGTGACCGGACCCGCCTTCGTTGTACCTGCGGACGGCGTCCGCGCTCTCGAAAACGAACGTGGTCGTCTCGAAAATGGGCGTGGTCAGCGATTCGACGTGACTGAACTGCCCTTCACCGCTGTGGATCAGCGTCGTTGAGGATCCCTTGTCCATGCGCCTGTCCTGCGGACGCGCCCGCGCCCGCTTGCCGCGTAACTGAGCGGACTGCCGTTAGGAAGAAGTTACCGGGCCGTTGACACGGCCCACGAGATGCTCACCGCTGGCGCCCACGACTGGCTCGATGAACTGGTGGTACGCGTCTTCGTACGCGCCCTCCATCAGCTCGTCGGTCGAGTGACGCCGGTCCGACGCCTCATCATACGCGCCGTTGAAGTCGAACGGACCAACGGGATTGTGTGACGGACAAATCACGTAAAACGAATCGAACCGGAGGCGAGCGAGCACGAGGGCGTCTTGCAATGAGGCCGACTCCGCTGCGGTGACGAACTCGCCGAGACGGCCGCGGAGATTGAGTTGCGGCGTGCGCAACCGATGCGGCGTGCCGACTGCCGCGACTGCGGTGGCGACGATCGCCTGGGACACGCCCGCGGCCGCCAGCTCCTCGAGCAGACGCGCGATCGATCCGGGACGATCGCACAGTCGGTGTGCCTCGCCGCGCCAGTATCCGTCGGCGGCAAACCTCAGGAGCTGCGGCTCGCACGCGACCGGCGGCGTCATCGCGCCGGCCATGATGTCGAGCGCGAAGTCGCGCCCGAGACCGGCGAGATCGAGCACCTCGGCGCGGCGCTCGCGACCGGGTCTGGGCGCGATGAAATCGTGGCGATACGGTTCGCGGAGCATTGCCGCGATCACGTCGCTGCGCGAGTCGAGATCGGTCGCGACGATCATCAGCTCGCGAAACCCCGGTTGTCCGAGGTTCTCCGCGAGGACTTCGGCGTACCGGCGGCCGGCAGCGCCTTCCGGCGGACGCGCCTCGCGCGACGCGCCGCGTATCAGCTGCCAGATCGTGTGCGAGAACGCCCGGCGCGCAGGCTCCGCATCGAGCGGAGCGCCGATCGATTCCCACCACCAGCCGCCCTCGGCACGCCGTTTTCCCGCAAACGGACGCCAACGCGAACCGAGGATCCCCGCAAACAGGACGGCCACAATCGCTCCCAGCACGGTCATCGCGAAACGCGGCGACCGATCGGCGATTCCCGCGAGAAGCAGGCACAGCGGCGCCACGAGGACGATGAGAAGGAGAAGCGCGAGCCAGGCCGCGGCTCGAGCCTTCCGTGTCCAGCCGTAGAAGGATTTCCGTTGCGGAGACCGCCAGATGCCGCCCGGCTCCCAGAGGCGCGCCGCGCCGTCGATGGCCGCGAGCATCGCCGCGCCGGCGCCGACGCCCTGTCCCGCCACGACGTCGATCTTGACGCCTGCTTCCTGCAGCGCGCGCAGGACACCCGCGTGATACGCGCCGTGCGCGCCCGTGCCGCAGAGCACGAGGGCGGTGCGGCGCGCGGGCGAGTACTGCACTTATGTTTCCGTGTCGTGGATCGTGATCAGCTTGATGAGCTCGAACTGGCGGTTGCCGTTCGGCGTCGTCGACCTTGATGGCGTCGCCTTCTTCCTTGTTGAGAATGGCGCGGCCGATCGGCGAGGAGGTGGAAATCATCCCCTTCTCCGCGTCCGCGTCTTCCGGCATGACGAGCTGGTAGATGATCGTCTCGCCGCTCTGCGCGCGGAGATGCACCGTCGATCCGAACCCCGCCTTGTCGTGCGGAATGCGATCCATGTTCATGAGCGAGATCTCGCCCACCCGCTTCTTCAGCATCGCGATGCGCGCGTTGACGATCCCCTGCCGTTCCTTGGCGGCCTTGTACTCGGCGTTCTCGCGCAGATCGCCGTACTCGCGCGCGCGCTGGATCTCCCTCGGCAGGTCGACCTTCAGCTCGCGCTCGAGCGCGGCGATTTCGTCGTTGAATCGCTTGAGAATCCGATCCTTCACGGTGAAATCGACTTTAGCACAGTCTGTTATGCTCGAATTGCGGTCACGGGCCACGGAGACCGAAGTCACGACTCCGTGCCTCCGTGGCCTGTCTCACGTGAAAACGATCTCCAGCCGCCAGAACGTGATCGTGCGCGCGTATCGCGACCTCGCCGACCAACCTGATCCGGGCGGCGTGCGGCTGCTTCTCGATGGCGTGCATCTGGTCCGCGAAGCGCGGGCAGCATCGCCTCCGCTTCGAGAGCGTAGCGGTGGCCGCATCGCATCTGGCTGCAGCCACCGAAGAGAGTGCGCTCGCGCACGCAGCTGGAACGCGACGGCGTCGAAGTGGTCGCCGTCGACGACCAGGTCTTCAGCGCCATGAGCCCCGTCCGCACTCCCAGCGGCATCGTCGCGATCGCGCATCATCGATCCGACGACCGCCGCGGCCATTCTGCGAGCAGGCGCGCCTCTTCGCGCTCGTCGTGGCCGACGTGCAGGATCCGGGTAACCTCGGATCGCTGATCCGTGTTGCCGAAGCAGGCGGCGTCACCGGCGTCATCGTCTGCTGGCGAATCGGCCAACCCATTTTCATGGAAGGCCGTCCGCGGCAGCATGGGCAGCGTGCTGCGGATTCCGGTCGCGCGCAGTCAGTCCGTTGAACAGACGATGACGGAGATCCGCAAGGCGGGCGCGAACGCGATTGCCGCGGTCCCGCGCGAGGGAGACGATCCCGATGCCGTCGACTGGTCGGGACGCATCGCGCTCCTGCTCGGCGGCGAAGGGCCAGGGTCTCGGTCCGCGGGTCGTAGCAGAATGTGATCGAGCGCGTGAGCGTGCCGATGGCGCCGCCGGTCGAGTCGCTGAACGTCGCCGCAGCGGGCGCGATCCTCGTCTACGCGGCGCGCCGGGCGCGACCATGAGCAACGGTTCTCTCTTCGACGACGATGCGATCGCGGACAGGGTAGGGGCGGGTCTTCAGACCCGCGCTCGCCTGCCGCCGGCACACCGCTCGCCGAACGGATTCGTCCGCGCACGCTCGACGAGGTGGTCGGCCAGGACGAGATCCTCGCGCCCGGCAAACCGCTGCGCGAAGCCATCGAGCGCGATCTGCTGCAGTCGATCATCCTCTGGGGACCGCCGGGCACCGGCAAGACGACGCTCGCGCGGATCATCGCGGAGATGACGCAGGCGCACTTCGTCCCCTTCAGCGCCGTTCTCGCCGGCATCAAGGAAATCAAAGAGGTGATGGCCGCCGCCCAGATGCGCCGCCGCTCGAGCGGCCGGCGGACGATCGTCTTCGTGGACGAGATCCACCGCTTCAACAAGGCGCAGCAGGATGCCTTCCTCCCGCGCGTCGAATCTGGCGACATCGTCCTCATTGGCGCGACGACCGAGAATCCGTCGTTCGAGGTCAACGCGGCGCTGCTCTCGCGCTCGAAGGTGTTCGTCCTGCAGCCGCTGGATGCGCCCGGCATCGAGCAGATCCTTCGGCGTGCGCTCGCCGACTCCGAGCGTGGCCTGGGATCGATGGAGATCCGGGTCAGTGACGATGCCGTGGCGGCGATCGCGAGATTCGCGAACGGCGACGCCAGGACTGCGCTGAACCTGCTCGAGTTCGCGGCGACCTCGGCGCCGATGAACCCGGAGACGTGCGTCCGCCAGCTCGATCTGCCGCAGCTGGAACACTCGATTCAGCGGCGCGCGCTCCTCTACGACAAGACGGGTGAGGAGCACTACAACCTGATCTCCGCGCTGCACAAGTCGATGCGCAACAGCGATCCCGACGCCGCCGTCTACTGGATCGCGCGGATGCTCGAAGCCGGCGAAGATCCGCTGTACATCGCACGCCGGATGGTCCGGTTCGCTTCGGAAGACATCGGCAACGCGGACCCGCAGGCGCTGGTCGTCGCGATTGCGGCGAAGGATGCCGCGCACTTCATCGGCATGCCCGAGGGGAACAACGCGCTTGCGCAGGCGGCGATCTACCTGGCGACCGCGCCGAAGAGCAACGCCGTCTACGCGGCCTACAGCGCCGCCTCCGCCGATGCCCATCGCGAAGCCGCGGAGCCCGTGCCGCTGCACCTGCGCAATGCGCCGACGAAGTTGATGAAGGAGCTCGAGTACGGGAAGGACTACCAGTACGCGCACGACGAGCCCGACGCCATCGCGGCGATGGACTGCCTGCCGCCTTCGCTCGCGGAAGGAAGTACTACCGTCCGACTGACCGGGGATTCGAGAAGGAGATCAAGCGACGACTGGATGGGTGGGAGAAGCTGAAGACGGAGCGGAGGAACAAGAGCTAAATCCCAAAACCCAAAACCCAAATCCCAAAACCCAAATACAAATCTTGGGGCTTGGGATTTGGGATTTGGGATTTGGGATTTTCTACTCGCGGGTCCCTGCGACGCGTGATTCCAGCGCCGCGAGCTCCGGGACCTTCTTGAACATCTCGCCGCGCACGGGCAGGATGAATGAGAAACGATAGTCGCCCTGCATCCGCCCGATCGGAATGCCGACCAGATCTCCGGCCTGATCCAGCACGCCACCGCCCGACACGCCGGGATGACCATCGGTCAGGCACGTCACGAGGCCGTTCGACGTGCGCTGCCCCACGTAGCCGGTGCTGAGGATGATGCCCTTGGAGTAATCGTTGCCAAGGCGAAAGATCGGATCGGCGAAGTCGTAGTTGAATTTCGTGTTCACGTGCAGCGGCGGCAGGTCCACTTTCTCACTGACCCGGATGATCGCCCAGTCGCCAGGGTGCACCTCGATGTCCGCATCACCTGCGTCGACGAGCCGCGCCTGCAGGTCCCGGCCATGGACACGGACCTTGATGCTCGTGATCTTCCGTCCCTCGCGCCCGTCCGTATCGTCGAGCGCCACCACCGCATGCTTCACGGTCACGAAGTAGCCCATCCCAAGGTAGCCCGCCGTTCCGTAACTCGATTTCCCTGAAACGTCATACGCGTTCAGCTCCACGAAGCTCTCTTTGCGATCTCGCAGGAGCTGCACCGGCAACAGGCCCATCTCGCTCTGCAGCTGCCGCTTGATCTCCTCGACGAGAGCGGGCTGCGAGGCGCTTCCCGCAGCCACGACCTCTGGCTGGCGGCCGTTGGTCCCAGACGGGATCGCCGCCATCTCCGTCTGGCGGATCTGAAGGATCGCGCTCGCCATGTCGTCGCGCAAGGCGGAGACGCGCGCGTCATTGCTGGCCAACTGCTGCGCCATCGAGCGTTGTGCCGTCCAGCTGCCGAAGCTGAACGCGAGGGCGGCGAGGGAGAACGTGAGGCCGGAGTAGATAACCGAGCGGCGGACGGACACTATAGGCTCCGAATCCGCTACCGTGGACGAGGACAAATAGCGGAGCCCCTGGCGCCGCGTCTTTCTTCCAAGTTCGGCAGCTAAATCACCCCGCAGCGACGCGGGACTTACAGCTTTGCGCACCGCCGGACACAAGTCCGGCGACACACCGTTTCGCTTGGGCGGTAACGGTTGAGATAAAGCCCTTGATTGTCAGTAGTTACGAGCGTCAGTAATGTAGCAACCCACGGGGCCGCTGTCAAGAGTATCGGTTTATCGAATGAATCGCGTTGCAGCTGGTCCAATGACCCCGCCAGGCATGTCCTGGACCGCCGCTATCAAATCCGCTGGAAATTCTTTTCGACCTCGCGCCGGGTGAGCCGGAGCATCACGGGCCGTCCGTGCGGGCAGATCGTCGAGTAGGCGGTGCGGCGCAGCTCGTCGAGGATGTGCGCCATTTTCTCGTGGGTCAGCGGGTAATTGGCCTTGACCGCAGCATGACACGCGGTCGTTGCGGCGATCCGCTTGATCGCCGCGTCAACGCCGGCGCCACGATCGAGTCCTTCCAGGTCTTCGGCCAGCGCCCGCAATGCGGCATCACAGTCCTCTCGGCTGAGAAGCGCGGGGAACGCAATCACTCGCAACGCGTCCCCGCCGAACTCCTCGATCTCGAAGCCGAGCCGTTCGAGGTCCCGCGCATGCGCGGTGAGCGCCTGCCGTCCGCCCGCCGAGAGCTCTACGAGCACTGGCACGAGCAGACGCTGGCTTTCCAGAGCCCCGCCCGTCAGGCGCTCGGTGATGCGCTCGAACAGCACGCGCTCATGGGCCACGTGCTGATCGATGATCGCAATTCCCTCGTCGTCAATCGCAATGATAAAGGTATCCCTGAACTGCCCCAACGGAGTCATTGGACGAATCGTTGGCCCCGATTCGCCGTCGCCGCTGGACGGTAGTCGGGTCGTCGGTCCGGCTAAAGCCGGACACTATCGATGAGGGACGAGAGTGTCCGCCTTCAGGCGGACCGGTCGTCCAACGACTTGGAAACGTTGACGGATACGCATGCGGAAGGGGCAAGGTCGAAGGCGCCGACTGGAATCCCGGCGGCGCCTCGAGCTGCAGCTCCGGCGCCGGGCCGCGGCCGAGCGCGTCGCCGAGCGTGCGGCGAATCAGCTCGTGGATGTACGACTGGTCGCGAAACCGCACTTCCGCCTTCGTCGGATGAACGTTCACATCGACCGCGTTGTGCGGCATCTCGATGAAGAGATGCACCTCAGGGCTCCGCTCCTTGATTGACGCCACGCTGTAGGCGTCGATAATTGCGTGCGCGATCGTCTTGTCCTTCACCACGCGCCGGTTGACGAAGACGTTCTGCGGACCGCGCGTCGGTCCCTGCTCCGCAAGCGCAGCAACGAAGCCGAGGATCTTCACATCACCGCTGTCGCGGCGCACGTCGATCAGATCGCTGCGATCGCCGTAGAGCTGATACAGCCGATCGCGGAGTCCCGCGACCGGCGGGCACTGCATCACCTTCCTGCCCGAGCTGGTGAGCGTGAAGCCGATTTCCGGGTAACAGAGCGCGAGCTGCGTGACGATCCGCGACACCTGCGCGGATTCAGCGGCATCGGACTTCAGAAACTTGCGCCGCGCGGGCAGGTTGTAGAAGAGGTCCGCGACGTCTATCGACGTGCCTTCCGGCATGCCCACCTCGGTCACGGATCCGAGCGCGCCGCCGTTGACCCGGACTTCCGTCCCGGAGCTCGATCCGCGCACCCGCGTCTTCAGCGTGAAATGAGAGACGGAGGCGATGCTCGGGAGCGCCTCGCCACGGAATCCGAGGGTCGCGATCCGTTCGAGATCATCCGCTCGCTGGATCTTGCTCGTCGCATGGCGCTCGATCGCGAGCCTCGCGTCGTCCGGGTCCATCCCGCTCCCGTCGTCCTCCACGCGAATGAGCTTCTTGCCGCCCAGCTCCACGATAACGGATACCCGCCGGGCGCCCGCATCGATTGAGTTCTCGACGAGCTCCTTGATCACGGATGCCGGCCGCTCGACAACTTCGCCGGCGGCAATCTGGTTCGCCAGGTCGGCCGGCAACTGGTGAATCTTCCCCATGGGATCTACTGGACCGTCCGGACTGATTGAGTACTAGTCACAACAAGCCTGCGAACGCGGTCTGGGGCCGCGACAACGGCGCGGCCCGATAGCAATTCGAAAGAGACATGCCACTAGATCCACCTCTTGCGGCGGAACGCGACGAGCATCACTCCGATGATCATTGCCATGATCCCGGTGACCCACCAGAACTGTGTGTGCGCGCCGCCTGGAAATGCCGGGAGCGGCACGTTCATTCCCCACATACCGGTCAGCACGGTGAGTGGCAGAAAGATCGTCGACATCACGGTGAGGACCTTCATCACCTGGTTGAGGCGATTCGAGATCGCCGACAGGTATCCCTCCAGAATGCCGGTCACGCGATCCTGGAACAGTGCCGCTTCGTCGGAGTAACGCACGAGGTGGTCGTAGACGTCGCGGAACCGGTACGCCATCTCGTTCGAGATCTGCGGAAACTCGCGCCGCGCCAGGCGGCCGACGACATCGCGCTGAGGGATGAGGACGCGGCGGAGCCCGGCAAGATCGCGCTTCATGGCAAGAATCGGCCGCACGAGGTTGTCGCCGGCGCCAAGGATCGCCTCTTCCTCGAGATCGTCCATCTGATCTTCGAGCTCCGCCATCTCGGGCGCGTAGTTGTCGATCATCGAATCGACGATGCGATGGAGCAGCGCGACAGGACCTTCTTCAAGGATGTGTGTGTGCAGCTCGCACACTTCCTTCAGCTTATGGATGCTGCGCGAATGGCCGTCGTGGACGGTGACGAGGTAGTTTGCGCCGAGGAAGAAATCGACGTCGCGCGTCGCGAACTCATGCTGGCCCGGATGGAAATCGATGCCGTGCAGAATCACATAGAGGTAGCCCTCGTAGGACTCGATCTTCGGATGGTGAACCTCGCTCAGAGCGTCTTCCACCGACAGCGGATGGAAATGAAAAGTATCGGCCAGCAGCCGCTGGCCTTCTTCGGACGTCGGCTGGACGACATCCACCCAGAGCGTCGCGCCGGACGCGGAGTCGAGCCATTCGGGGTCGACCCGGTCCGTCTTCTCCGTCTTGCCGTCCTGGTAAATGTAGACCGTGATCACGTCTGGATAGTGCCGTTCACTCTTCTTCGCGCTCGCTTCTCAGTTCGTGTTCATGTTCGGTTCTATGTTCCGAGTTCTTCGTTCTCAGGTTCGGGGTACCGCGACCGCGAACCACCCACTCGAACTTGAACACGAACCGAGAACAAAGAACTCAGAAGCGTGAATGACGTCCCGTCAGTCCCCCACCTTCACCGACAATGCCGCCTGCGCCGCCGCCAGCCGTGCGACCGGCACGCGGTAGGGCGAGCAGCTCACGTAGTCGAGTCCGACTTTCTCGAAGAACTGGATTGAGGACGGGTCGCCGCCGTGCTCGCCGCAGATGCCGAGCTTCAGGTCCGGCCGCGTCCTGCGCCCCTTGCTGACTGCGACCTCGACGAGCTGGCCGACGCCGCTCTGGTCGATGGTGGCGAACGGATTGTTCTTCACGATCTCGAGCTCGGCGTACTTCGGGAGGAAGGATCCGGAGTCGTCGCGCGACATGCCGAGCGCCGTCTGCGTCAGGTCGTTGGTGCCGAAACTGAAGAACTCGGCCGACTGCGCGATCTCGTCGGCGGTGAGCGCGCCGCGTGGAATCTCGATCATCGTGCCGACCATGTAGTTGAGCTTCACCTTCCGCTCGGCCTGCACGTCGCGCGCGGCCTGGTGCACGACCTCGACTTGAAGATCGAACTCCTTCTTGAACGCGACGAGCGGAATCATGATCTCCGGGTGGACCTTGATGCCCTCTTTCTGGACAATGGCCGCTGCCTCAAACACCGCCCGGGCCTGCATCGCCGAGATCTCGGGGTGGCCGATGCCGAGACGACAGCCGCGGAAACCGAGCATCGGGTTGAACTCGTGAAGCTGGTGCACGCGCGACTGGATCGCTTCGACCGTCACACCCAGCTTCCTGGCAAGGTCGGTTTGCTGCTCCGGCGCGTGCGGCAGGAACTCGTGCAGGGGCGGATCGAGGAAGCGAATCGTCGCCGGGTGGCCCTTGAGCGCCCGGAAGATGCCGGCGAAGTCGTCGCGCTGGTACGGGAGCAGCTTGGCGAGAGCGGCCGTCCGCGCCTCGAGGGTCTCGGCGAGGATCATCTCGCGCATCGCGTCGATACGTTCCCCCTCGAAGAACATGTGTTCGGTCCGGCACAGGCCGATACCGATCGCGCCGAAGGCGATGGCGGTGCTGGCCTGCTCGGGCGTGTCGGCGTTGGTCCGCACACCCATCCGGCTCGCGTCGGAGCACCACTTCATCAACTGCTGGAAGTTCTTGAACTTCTCGGTCCTCTTCGCATCCTCATCACCGTTGATGAGACCCGCGACGATCTCGGATGGCGCGGTCTTGACCCGGCCCGCATAGACCTTGCCCGCCGTGCCGTCAATCGACATGAAGTCGCCTTCCTTGAACGTGCGGCCGCCCGCCGACACGGTGCGCGCCTGGTAGTC
This sequence comes from uncultured Acidobacteriota bacterium, assembly GCA_963741135.1. GTDB lineage: Bacteria > Acidobacteriota > Vicinamibacteria > Vicinamibacterales > UBA2999 > Gp6-AA40. The sequence goes on along the minus strand of CAVUHC010000008.1, from coordinate 1,005,327 downwards.
GACGTCCAGGGCAGCCGCGCCGCACACGCAGACCTTGCCCATCTGGCGCGCTACGAGCGCCGCGTGCGACGACACGCCGCCGCGCGCGGTGAGGATGCCTTCAGCCGCGATCATGCCGCGGAGATCTTCAGGTGACGTCTCGACGCGAACCAGCAGCACAGGCTCTCCCTTGCTGGCCGCGGCGACGGCGCGGTCGGCGTTGAGATAGATGTGCCCGGACGCCGCGCCGGGACCGGCGGGCAGGCCGGTCGCGATGACGGGGGCCTTGGCGATCTCGTTGGCATCGAACACCGGCGCGAGCAGCTGTTCGAGCTGGTCGGCCGGATTGCGCATCACGGCCGTCTTCCAGTCGATGAGCTTCTCCTTGTACATGTCGATCGAGAATTTGAGCGCCGCCATGGCGGTGCGCTTGCCGTTGCGCGTCTGCAGCATGTAGACGACGCCGTCCTCGATGGTGAACTCGAAGTCCTGCACGTCCTTGAAGTGGCGTTCGAGCGTCTGGCGGATGCGCTCCAGCTCGTGGTAGGCCTTCGGCATCTGTTTCTTCAATTCGGCGACCGGCTCCGGCGTGCGAACGCCCGCGACAACGTCCTCGCCCTGCGCGTTGATCAAGAACTCGCCGTAGAACTCCTTCACGCCGTTGGCCGGGTTGCGCGTGAACGCCACGCCCGAACCGGAGTTCTCTCCCGTGTTGCCGTAGACCATCGCCTGAACGTTGACCGCGGTTCCCCACTCGGTGGGGATGTTGTACTTGCGACGGTAGACGATGGCGCGGTCGTTCATCCAGGAGCCGAACACGGCGCCGATGGCGCCCATCAGCTGATCCCACGGTGACGCCGGAAAGTCCTTGCCGGCGCGCTCCTTGACGAGCGCCTTGATGCGGACGACAAGCTCCTTCAGGTCGTCGACCGTGAGCTTCGTGTCCTCGATGCCCCGGTGGTAGCGCTCGTGCTTGAGTGTCTCGATGACCGTCTCGAACGGCTCGTGGTCCTCGCCGGGGCGCTTCTGCACTCCGAGGACGACATCGCCATACATCTGGACGAAACGGCGGTAGCAGTCCCACGCGAAGCGCGGGTTGCCCGTCTTCCTGGCGAGCGCTTCGACCGTCTGGTCGTTGAGGCCGAGGTTCAGGATCGTGTCCATCATGCCCGGCATCGAGTCGCGGGCTCCAGAGCGGACGGACACGAGGAGCGGGTTCTTCAGATCGCCGAACTTCTTCCCGGTCTGCTTCTCGAGGGCGGCGATGCCCGCCTGCATCTGAAGGCGAAGCGCGGACGGGTAGGTGCGATTGTGCGCGTAATAGTAGGTGCAAACCTCAGTCGTGATGGTGAAGCCCGGGGGCACCGGAAGGCCGATCCGGCACATCTCGGCGAGGTTGGCGCCTTTTCCGCCGAGGAGCGGCTTCATGGAGCCGTTGCCGTCAGTTTTCTTGCCGAAGAAATACACGTACTTGCCGGCCGTCTTCGGCGCCGCGCTCTTCTTCGCGGGAGTCTTCTTCGAGGCGCCCTTCCTAACAGCGCGCTTCGTAGGGACGGCCTTCGCCGCCTTCTTCTTCGCCATCGAGTTTTCTGCTCCAGTAGGGCGGGGTCCTTTCGGACCGCTGCCAGTAGGGCGAGTCCTTTTGGACCGCCGGGTCATTAGGACTCCGTTACGATCTCCGAAATATCCGCAATCTCCAGGATGAGGTCGCGCAGCGTGGCCACCAGCGCCAGCCTCGCGGTCCGCAGCGCCTCGTCATCCGCCATCACCAGCACGTCGTCGAAAAACTTCGCGACCGACGGCTGCAGCGCGGCAATCGCGGCGAAGGCCTCTCGATACTCGCCGCGCTCCGATGCGCTGCGGATCCCAGGCGCACGGGACTCCACGTCCGACAACAACGCCTGTTCAGCCGGCTCCTTCAACGTGGCGGCCATGCCGCGCAAGGCCGCCTGCGGCGGCGCGGTCACACCCTTCGTGATGTTCTTCACGCGCTTGAACAACGACGCGACGCCCTGCAGCGCGCCCGAACCACTCATGTGCGCGAGCGCCTCGAGCTTACGCCTCGCTTCGTGTGCGTCGTGCCGGTCGAGATCCGTGACGACCGCGCGTACATTTCGCACGTCGAACCCGCGCTGTTCGAACAGGTAGAGGACGCGCTCGCGGACGAAGGGATAGAGTGCCTGCTTGGTCTCGGGCGACAAGCCCCATGGCTCCGCGGCCTTTGCGAGGAGTGCGCCGATGGTGATGCGTGAGGTGACACCGGTCACTTCTGGCAGGTCCGCGAGGATCTTCACTGCCCCCTGCGTCTGGCGCCTCAGCCCAAGCGGATCGCGCGAGCCCGTGGGACGCTCGCCCGCCGCAAACATTCCCGCCACCGAATCGAGCTTGTCGGCCAGCGAGACGGCCGCCCACGTCACCGCCGCCGTCCCCAGTTGCGGCCGCGACGGCGGCGCGTCGGCTTCCACGCCGATCGGCAGGTATTGGAAGTAGATCGCTTTCCAGACCGCCTCTGGCTGTCCTTCCTCGCGTGCGTAGATCCCGCCCATCGTGCCTTGCAGCTCGGTGAGCTCCCTCACCATGTCGGTAGCGAGATCCGCCTTCGACAGCCGCCCCGCGCGCTCGGCATGCGGCGCCGCATCGGGTTTCTGGAACGCGTCGCGGGCAATCCATGCCGCAAGCGACGCGACGCGCTCGACCTTCTCGCGGTACGTGCCGAGTTTCTTGTGAAACAGGATTGTCGACAACCGATCGATGCGTGACTCCAGCGTCGTCTTCCGATCCTCGTCCCAGAAGAACCGCGCGTCGCGCAGCCGTGCCGTCAGCACGCGCTCCGAGTTGCGGGCGATGACCTCGGGCTTCTCCGCCTGCGTGTTTGTCACGGCCAGGAATGCCGGCTTCAACTTTCCTTCTTCGTCCACCACCGGAAAGTAATGCTGATGATGAATCATCGTCGTCGTCAGTACTTCCTCCGGCAGCTGGAGGAACTCGACCGGGAAATGGCCCGCCACAACCGCGGGATATTCAACAAGGTCGGGGACTTCCTGCAGCAGCGACGACTGCGCAGCCACGAGCCCGCTGACCCGTCCACCGAGCTTGCGCGCGTGCATCTCGAGCTCGCGGCGGATCTTCGACTCGCGCTCGCTGCGATTCAGAATGACGAAATTCTCGAGCAGCCGCGCCTCGTAGTCTTCGAAGGTCTTGACCTTGATCGCGCGCCCCGCGCGGCCGCTGGTCGTCAGAAACCGATGTCCGTAGGTGTTGGGTCCCGAGCGGATGTCCTGCACGAGCGGGCCTTGCGCCATCTCGGTGCGTCGGATGACGAAGGGAACCACGCGGCCCCCGTACAGCAGAATCAGCCAGCGGATCGGGCGCCCGAACACCAGATCGCCCTTCCCGTCTTCGAGGTACGCGTCCCACCGCATCTGCTTCGGAAACGTGAGGTCGCGCAGGAGGCCCCCCAGTACATCGCCGAGCACGTCGACGGTCGCCTTGCCGCGTTGATGCACGCGGTACGCGAGGTAGGTGCCCTTCGGCGTCTGGTTGCGCTCGAGCGCGCCGACCTCGACGCCGTACTTCTTTGCGAAGCCGACGGCCGCAGGCGTCGGTTCGCCGTCCGGCTTGTATGCGGCCGAGATGGGAGGACCCGTGACGAGCTCTTCGTGATCCGTCTGCCGTTCGACGAGCTTCGCGACGCGCGCCGTGAGACGCCGGGGCGTGCTGTAGCTCTCCGTGGGTCGATCGCTGGTCAGCCGCGCGTCTTTGAGACGCGCATCGAGATGCGAGGCGAGCTGCGACGTCAGTCCCGGCAGCCAGCTCGCCGGTATCTCCTCGCACCCGATCTCGATGAGCAGCTCGCGATCCATTACAGCCCTGCCCCCGTTGCCAGCGGATCGACCGGCTCAGGTGGATAAGTCTTGTCGACGTACGCCCGCGCGATCCTCACGGCGAGCTGCCGGACCCGCAGGATATAGGCGGTACGCTCGGTCACGCCGATGCTGCCGCTCGAGTCGAGAATGTTGAACAAGTGCGAGCACTTCAGGCAGAACTCGAGCGCCGGCCAGATCAACCCCGACGCGAGCAGCTTCTCGCCCAGCGCGTAGTTCCTGTCGAACAGATCGCGATGCGCCGCGGAGAATTCCTCGAGTGGCATGTCAACCTGGCCGAACGCATACTTCGACTGCTCGATCTCTTCCTGCAGCCGCACTTCTCCATATTTCACGCCGCCGCCCCACTCGAGATCGAAAATGTTGTCCACGCGCTGCAGGAACATCGCGATCCGCTCGAGACCGTAGGTAATCTCGCACGAGATTGGCGCGAGGTCGATGCCGCCGACCTGCTGGAAGTACGTGAACTGCGTGATCTCCATCCCGTCGAGCAGCACCTGCCAACCGATCCCCCAGGCGCCGAGCGTGGGCGATTCCCAGTTGTCTTCCTCGAACCGGATGTCGTGCTGGCGCGGATTGATGCCGCACGACTCGAGACTCTCGAGATAGAGCTGCTGCACTTCGTCGGGCGACGGCTTGAGAATCACCTGGTACTGGTGGTGCTTGAACACACGGTTCGGGTTCTGGCCGAAGCGACCGTCGTCGGGACGCCGCGAGGGCTGCACGTACGCAACGCTCCACGGCTTCGGTCCCAGCACGCGGAACAGCGTCTCCGGATGGGAAGTGCCGGCGCCGACTTCGAGATCGAGCGGCTGCTGCAGCAGGCAGCCGTGCGAGGCCCAGAAGGCGGAGAGTTTGAGGATGAGATCCTGAAGCGTCACGCAGGCAGCTAATTGTTGCGTCGCAGATCCCGAAGCACCCGATCCGATTTCAATGTCTTCTCCAGATGCATCGCAATCAGCGCGCGATGCACGTTCTCGAGCTCCCTCAGCACGTTGCGGGGCACAGGGAGATCACCAACATTCTGTGGCGTCACGCTCCGCGCTGCCGCCAGAAACGCCATCGCATCGTCCGAGAGCGTTCCACGCGCTTCCGGGTACACGCCCTGCAGCCGCAGCAGCCAGTACTCGAAGTAGCGCGCGAGCGGTTCGACCGGCGCCCCCGCGTCCAGCGCGTCGAGCATCGAGGCGCCCAGCCGGTACAGCCGATCGTCGGCATCGGCGTCCTGCGCCCATTCGTCGAGCAGCTCGGCGAAGTAACCCAGGTATCCGAGCGCGTCAATGTGTTCGTCGGGCCCGCCTTCTCGCACGTAGAGGCCGGCTCCGGCCGGCCCTGGCCGCCCCATCGCAAATCCCAGCGGCGATCTGACCGTCTCGGCGTAGTTCAATCCGACCAGCTCGCGCTGTTCCTTCTCGAAATAGGCCACGCGTGCCTCGGTCAGCGGCTCGAGGGCGGCGGCAAACCGCGATCGCGGCCGCCTCGCGCCTTTCGCCACACCGCGCTTCTTCCCGCGATCGCGCGTCAGGAAGACGACAATGCGATCGGCTTCGCCGAGCTTGTAAGTGCGGAGAATCAACGCGTCGCCTGTGTACAACGGCACGAACGTCACTATTGTAATGGCGTAACGACCGAGTTCACCCCGTGGCGATCAGGTATCGCGCGAAGACCGTCGCCAGACCCAGAAACGAAAAGAACCCGAAGACGTCCGTCAACGTGGTGATGAACACCGAGGAGGCGAGCGCGGGGTCTATCTTGGCGGCGCGCAGCCCGAGCGGAATCAGCACGCCGGCGGTCGCCGCGACAAACAGATTGATGACCATTGCCGCGCCCAGCACGAGCCCGAGCACCGGATCGCCGCGCGTGCCCCACGCCACGCCGGCAGCGACGAGCCCGAGCACCAGGCCGTTGCCGATTCCGACGGCCGCTTCCTTCAGCAGCGCCTTCCGCGAGTTGGCCCAGCTCAGCTCACCGAGTGCGATGCCGCGGACAATGACCGTGAGCGTCTGTGTCGCCGCGTTGCCGCCCATCCCGGCGACAATCGGCATGAACACCGCCAGGATCGGAAAGAGGTCGATCGTATTGGTGAACAGGCCGACGACCGCCGCGGCCAGAAAGGCGGTTGCGAGGTTGACGCCAAGCCAGGGCAGGCGCTTCCGCAGCGACTCGCCCGCCGGCGTGAACACCTTTTCATCGCCGGACACACCGGCCAGGCGATAGATGTCTTCGGTCGCCTCGTCCTTGATGACGTCGATCACGTCATCGACCGTGATGACGCCGACGAGCTTGTTCTCTTCGTCGACGACGGGAATCGCGAGCAGATTGTATGACGCGACCTGGCGCGCGACTTCCTCCTGGTCCATGTCGGCGCGCGCGCTGATCAAATCCGCCGTCATGATTCGCTTCAGCGGCGTCTCCGGCGAGACCAGCAGGAGGCGTCGCAGCGAAACGACGCCAACGAGGTGCCGTCGCTCGTCGACGACGTAGAGATAGAAGACCATCTCGACGTCGCGGTTGGTCTGCAGCTCGGTGATCGCCTCGCCGACCGTCATGTCCTCGCTGAGCGCGAAGACATGCGGGTTCATGATGCGGCCGGCTGTCTGCTCGTCGTATTCGAGGAGGTTCTCGACGACGCCGGATTCCTTGGGGCGCATCAGGTCGAGGACCGCGGCGGACAGCTCCTCCGGGAGGTAGTCGATCAGGGCCGCGGCGTCATCCGACGGAATTTCCTGGGCGAGTTTCGCGATCTCTTCGGCGGAGCGTGTGGCAAGAAGTGCCGCGCCGGCCTCGGGGCCGAGCTCGGAGATCGCCTCCATCGCGAGACGGCCGTTGCGCTCAGCGAGCAGACTGAACGCGGCCTCGCGATCCTTGTCGGGAAGCTCGCTGAAGACCTGGGCGAGATCGGCGGGATGCTGCTTCTGCAGCAGGTTCAGCAGGTTGGCGGACGCACCAATGCGCTGCAGTCGCTTGACCGAGTCGAGCACGAGATCGATTCTTCGCTGCGCCGCCATGGTGAATTTCCGTCAGGCCCCAAACGGTTCAATCTAACACGCGACACGTGCAAAATCGCCGCGAAAAAATGCATCGCGTGCCGTCTTGGGATTTGGGATTTGGGTTTTGGGATTTGGGATTTACCCTCGCCCCCGTCCGTCCAGACCCATTTCGTCGAGCAGCCGTTCATCGTCGCGCCAGTCTGACTTCACCTTGACGTGGAGGTCGAGGTACACGCGAGCGTCGAGGTAGCGCTGCAGCTCCGCGCGCGCCGCCGTCCCGATCGCCTTGATCATCGCGCCCGCGCGCCCCACGACGATCGGCTTCTGCGATTCGCGGTCCACGAGAATCGTGCAATACAGCTTGATGATCTTGTCATCCCCCGCCGGCTCCAGTTGATCGACGATGACCGCCGTGGAGAACGGCAGCTCGTCGTGGGTCATCTGCAGGACCTGCTCACGAATGATTTCACTGATGAAGAATCGTTCCGGCTGATCCGTCACGTAGTCGGCCGGATACAGGGGCTCGCCTTCCGGCAGATGCTGCACGAAGAGCTTCTCGAGAACGTCGACATTGGTGCCGTCGGCTGCCGAGATCGGCACGATTTCAACGAACGGATGCGCGCGGCTGTACTGCTCGATCAGCGGCAGCAGCTTCGGTTTGGAGACGAGGTCGACCTTGTTGAGGGCGAGGATCGCCGGCGTCTTGATGTCCTGGAGCAGCTTCAGCAGATATCGATCGCCTGGCCCTGGCTTCACGGACACGTCGACCACGAGCGCCAGGACATCGACCTCGCGCATCGCGTCAAGCGCCACGTCGACCATCCGCCTGTTCATGCGGTGGGTCGGCTTGTGGACACCGGGTGTGTCGACAAACACGACCTGGCCCGCGTCGTAGTTCTTCACGCCAACGATCCGCGTGCGCGTCGTCTGCGGCTTGTCGGACACGATTGCCAGCTTGTGCCCGACGATCCTGTTGAGAAGAGTCGACTTGCCGGCGTTCGGCCGGCCGAGGAAGGAGACGAAACCGGATTTCATTGGACTTACGCTGAGGTCCGGCTAAAAGCCGGACACTACCGCTCCTCCGCTGTGAGCGGCTCTTCGCGGCGGCGGAGGCGGACCTTCGTAATCCTGCGGCGCTCGACCTCGAGGACTTCGACGTCGAGGCCGTCCACGTCGAAGCGCTCGCCGACATACGGCATCCGGCCGAGATGCGAAAGCAGGTAGCCGCCCACGGTCTCGAATCCCTCGCGCTCGATTTCGATCCCGAGCCGGTCCTTCACCTCGTCCACGCTCACCTTGCCGCTGAAGACGAACGTGCCGTTGCCTTCGTCCACCACGGTCTCGCTCTCGACGTCGTACTCGTCGCGAATCTCCCCGACGATCTCCTCGAGCAGGTCCTCGACGGTTACGAGACCGGCGGTCCCCCCGTACTCATCGACCACGATCGCCATCTGCACTTGCCGCCGTTGCATTTCCTTCAGGAGCTCCGAGACGCGCTTGCTCTCGGGGACGAAGTACGCCGCCCGCATCAGCGTGGTCATCGGCGGTTCCGCACTCGGCGGCAGCGCCACCAGGTCCTTTACGAAGACGATGCCGACGATGTTGTCCAGGTTGTCCCCATGGACCGGCATCCGGGAGTACTGCTGTTCACGAAAGAGGGTTCGGAGGTCCTGCAGCGTGGCGTCCACCCGAATCGCGACGATGTCGGGACGCGGCGTCATCACCTCGCGAACCACCGTCTCCGTGAAGTCCACGATTGACTGGAGCAGCTCGCGTCCCTCCGCCTGCGAGATCACTCCTTGATCCTCCGCCTGGTCGGCGGCGGCGGGGGCGTCGGTTGCGGTTTCCGGCGCAGTCTCACCGTTGGCCACCTCGCGGTCGCGGCTGGCGTCGATGATGTCGACGAGCGTTGTCGTCAGCGGACGCGCGAGACGCGCGAGCGGCGTGAACACCGGCAGCAGGATGTCGAGGACCGCCTCTGGATCGTGTCTCGAGATGAGCGCCGGCAGCAGGTGCTCGCACACGATGACGAAGGCGGCAAGCGAGACCACGAACACCGCGATCGAGCGCGCATCGCGAATGTCGCTGAGGCGCACGATCAAGACGCCGGCGGCGACCAGGCAGCCGCCAATCAGCAGCCTGACCGGGATGAAGAGCTGCAGCGGATCGTCGAGATATCGCCCGAGGCGATCGCTGCGTCCGCCCCGTTCGGCCATCAGGCGAAGCGAGAGCCGCATCAGCGCACTGAACGCGGCCTGCACGGTGCCGAGAAACACCGTCGCGCATCCGAGCAGGAACAGCGCAAGCGGGGTCATGGGGCGCCGCGCTCGATCAAGCCTTCCACGAGCCCGCCGCGCCGTCGGAGGCGTCGTTCGGCGCGAGCCATGCGGCCGTCATCGCGTTCGTGATCATAGCCGAGCAGGTGCAGCAGGCCGTGGAGCGCCAGGACACGCAGTTCGGTCGGGAACGAATGACCGGCGTCGCGGGCCTGGCGCCTGGCGACTCCGGCGGCAATCACGACGTCACCGAGGTGCCCACGCTCGTCAGCGGGAAATGACAGGACGTCGGTTGCTTTGTCTTTCTTTCGGTATTGGCGATTCAAGGCGCGCACGCGCGCATCCGGGACCAGCGCGACGGTCATATGGCCGCGGGCACGCGCGGGAGCGATCGACGAAAGCCAGGCCGCGAGTCCAGGAGCACGAATCGTGGGGATAGCCACGACCTCGACCGTCAGCCGCGGCGCCAGGCCTTTGTCCGGGAGGCGAGCCTGACAAGGCTCGCCCCGCATGTTGTCTGGAAAGCGGCGCGGACCTTTGAGGTCCGCGGTTTTTAGCCATTCTTGGTAAATGCGTCGTACGCCTTGACGATCTGCTGCACCAGCTTGTGGCGGACCACGTCGCGCTCGTCGAAGTACACGAAGGCGATCCCCTCGACGTTTCGAACGACCTTCAATGCCTCGACCAGACCGGACATGCGTCCCGTGGGGAGATCGATCTGCGTGATGTCTCCCGTCACGACGGCCTTCGAGCCGAAGCCGAGGCGCGTGAGGAACATCTTCATCTGCTCGCTCGTCGTGTTCTGCGCTTCATCAAGGATGACGAACGCGTCGTTCAACGTGCGCCCTCGCATGAAGGCAATGGGCGCCACCTCAATCGTGCCGCGTTCGACGAGGCGTGTCGCCTTCTCGGTGTCCATCATGTCGTAGAGCGCATCGTAGAGCGGCCGCAGGTACGGGTTCACCTTCTCGGCAATATCACCGGGCAGGAAGCCGAGCTTCTCACCGGCTTCGACCGCCGGACGCGCCAGGACAATCCGGCTCACCTTCTTCTCGAGCAGGAACGTCACGGCCTGCGCCATCGCCAGGTACGTCTTGCCGGTACCGGCGGGGCCGACACCAAAGACGATGTCGAACTGCTCGATCGCATCAAGGTACTTGCGCTGGTTGACGCTCTTCGGCGTGACGCGGCGGCGCGTGACCTGCTTGTGCCCTCCCTTGAGAAAATAGTCGCGCAGGTCGACATCTGCGTTGTCCACGAGGAGCTGCGCCGCGGTCTTGACGTCGCCGTTGGCGAGCGGATAGCCCTCTTCCACCAGGTCACGCAGCTGCTTGAAAATCAGCTGCGCCCGCAGCTCATCTTTCGGATCGCCCTCGATCGTGATCTCGCCGCCATGCGTACGAATCTGGACGTTCAGCAGCGCCTCGATATGTTTCAGGTTCGCGTCGCGCGCGCCGTAGAGCGTCTCGATGCCTTCTTCAGGAAGGGAGATTTTCTTCATCAGGAGTTCTGTTCAGCGCGCTTCATCAGGATTTCTGTTCGGCGCGCTCACGCAGCTGGATATGAAGGTCGCGCAGCTGTTTTGCATCGACCGTCGACGGTGCGTCAGACATCAGGTCGACGGCCGTCGCGGTCTTCGGAAATGCGATGACCTCGCGGATGGAGCTTTCGTTCGAAAGGATCGCGGTCATGCGGTCGAGTCCGAGCGCGATGCCTCCGTGCGGCGGGGTGCCATATTCGAGCGCCTCGAGGAAGAAGCCGAAGCGGAGCTTCGCCTCCTCCGGGCTGATGTTGAGCAGTGAGAAGATCCGGCTTTGCATCGTCGAATCGTGAATTCGAATGCTGCCGCCGCCGATCTCGCTGCCGTTCAGCACGAGGTCGTACGCCTTCGCGCGCACGTGGCCCGGGTCGGTGTCCAGCTTTCCCATGTCCTCGTCATGCGGCGAGGTGAACGGATGATGCATCGAGTTGTAACGCTTCTCCTCGGGATCCCACTCCAGCAAAGGAAAGTCCACCACCCAGGTGAACGCATACTCGTCCGGCTTCAACAGGCCGTCCTTTTTCGCGAGAATCAGCCTCAGCTGGCCGAGCAGCTTCGACGTTGCGTCCGGCTCCCCCGCCGCGATGAACATCAGGCCTCCGTTGCCGGTCGAGGTGGCGTCGAGCATCTGCCTGACGGCGTCTTCGCCCATGGCCTTCATCACCGAGCTCGTCACCGCGCCATCGTCCAATCGGCGCGCCCAGACGAGGCCGGTGGCGCCCAGCTGCTGCTTCGCCATGTCGACGATGCCGTCGACCTCGCTCCGGGAGTAGTGGCTCGCTTTCGGGATGACAAATCCGCGTACGGTGCCACCGTTGGCGACGATCTCCTTGAACACGCGGAAGCTCGACTCGCGGAACAGCTCGCGGAGATCCTGGATGTGCATCCCGGGACGGAGATCCGGCTTGTCGGAGCCGTACTTTGCGATCGCGTCGGCATACGACATGCGCGGAAACGGCGTCTTGATGTCGCGGCCGATGACCGCGAAGATGTCGCGCATGAGCGGCTCGATGACCCCGTAGATCGTCTCCGGCCGCGCGAACGACATCTCCACGTCGACCTGAGTGAATTCAGGCTGGCGATCGGCTCGCAGATCCTCGTCGCGGAAACATCTGCAGATCTGGACGTAGCGGTCCATGCCGGCGATCATCAGGATCTGCTTGAAGAGCTGCGGCGACTGCGGGAGCGCGAAGAACTCGCCCGGATGAACGCGGCTGGGAACAAGGTAGTCGCGGGCCCCCTCCGGCGTCGACTTCGTCAGAATCGGTGTTTCGATCTCGAGGAAGCCATTCGCGTCGAAATACTTTCGAATCGCCGCGGATACGCGGTGCCGCAGGATGATGTTGTTCTGCAGCCGCGGGCGGCGGAGGTCGAGATACCGGTACTTGAGCCGCACGTCTTCCGACACCGACGTGTCGTCGGCCACGGAAAACGGGGGCGTCTTCGCCTCGTTGAGGATCGTGAGTGTGCGGACAACGACCTCGACCTCGCCCGTCTCCAGCTTCGGATTGATCGTCTCGGCCGAGCGACGACGCACCGTACCCTGAACGCCGATGACGTACTCCGATCGCAACCGCTTCGCCTTCGCCATGAGCGGCTCATCGTCTTTGTCGAACACGGCCTGCGTGATGCCTCCCCGATCGCGGATGTCGACGAACAGGAGGCCGCCGAGGTCGCGAACTCGATGCACCCAGCCGAGCAGCACCACGTTGGCGCCGACGTCCGGCGCGCGGAGCGCGCCGCAATTATGAGTGCGAGTCAGTTCACCGAGTTGCTCAGCCACGTTGTCTCAATGCCTCGAGTATCGCCGCGCTCGCCGCGGATTGGTCGTACGTCGCCTGCGTCTGCACGGCGAGGTGCTTGACGGTGACGGTGCCCGCCTTGATTTCATCGTCGCCGAGCAGCGCCACGAACGGAATGCCCCGCGAATCAGCGTACTTGATCTGCTTGCCGATCTTCTCCGCGTCCGGGTACACGAAAACGCGCAGCCCGGCTCCCCGGAGGGTTCCCGCCAGGCGGAGCGCGGCCGCGGCGCCCGCAACGTCAAACGTCGCAATCATGACGTCGGCGGGCGTCGTGGCCAACGTTGGCGGAAACATGTTGCGCTCGGTCATCACGACCAGGATCCGCTCGAGGCCGAGCGAGAACCCGCACGCGGGAATGTTCTGGCCGAGAAACATGCCTACGAGGTTGTCGTATCGGCCGCCGCCGCCGAGGCTACCCGCCAGGTCGGTCACGTTGATCTCCATGATGGCGCCCGTGTAGTACGACAGACCGCGCGCCAGGCTCGGATCGAAGCTCACCCTGCCCGCCGCGCTCGTCTGATCCGTCAACTCGATAATCGTCCTGACATTCTGAACCGAGGGGTGGCCGTCCACGTGCTGCATGACAAACACGCCGATCCTCTCGAGATCCTCCTTGGCGGAGGCCGGGTCCTTCGGACCGGGTGCCGCACGCAGAAACATCTCTACGAGCATCGCCCGGGCTCGCTCCGCGATGCCGCGCTGCGCGAGCTCGCCGACAACCCCATCAGCGCCAATCTTGTCGAACTTATCGAGGGCCACGAGCGCATCGCCATGAAGCGAAGCCTCGACTCCCGCCACGCTGAGGAGCGCCGTCAGCAGCTGCCGGTGGTTGATCCGAATCACAAAGTCGTTGAAGCCCAGTTCCGTCAGCGCATCCGACATGGCCCCGCACAACTCGGCTTCGACCACAGATGACGTCGAACCAAGGGAGTCGACGTCACACTGGTAGAACTCACGGAACCGCCCACGCGCGGGGCGATCGGCGCGCCAGACGGGCTGAATCTGATAGCGCTTGAAGAGCCGCGGCAGCTTGCTTTGATACTGCGCAACGACGCGCGCCAGCGGCACCGTCAGATCGTATCGGAGCGCGAGGTCCGCCTGACCGCTGGCCTCGTGCTCGCCGCGCTTGAGGATCTTGAATATGAGCTGGTTGCCTTCGTCGCCGTACTTCCCCAGCAGCGTCTCGATGTTCTCGACCGCCGGCGTCTCCAGCGGTTCGAACCCGTAGCGCTCGTAGACGCCCTTGATTGTGCCGATGACGTATTCGCGACGCCGCACGTCCTCCGGCAGGAAGTCGCGCATGCCCCGCGCCGGCTCAGTGCGTGCCATCACTACTGGTATGTCCTTCCCACACACGACCGGCCGCGCCGCTGTCGCGGCCGGGAGATCGCACTCGAAGGCTTGCTGTGAGAGTACTCAATCAGTTGGGACAGTCCACTTAGAGGCGCGGGAGTGTGAGTCCCTGCTGCTTCTGGTACTTCCCCTTCTTGTCGGCGTACGACACCTCGCACATCTCGTCGCTCTGGAAGAACAGGACCTGCGCGATGCCCTCGTTGGCATACACGCGCGCCGGCAGCGGCGTCGTGTTCGAGATCTCGAGCGTGACATAGCCTTCCCACTCAGGCTCGAACGGCGTGACGTTGACGATCAGGCCGCAGCGCGCGTACGTGGACTTCCCCACACAGATCGTCAGCACGTCACGGGGAATGCGGAAATACTCGACCGTCTTCGCAAGCGCAAACGAGTTGGGCGGGATGATGCAGATCTCCGTCTTGAGATCGACGAAGGAACGCGAGTCGAAATTCTTCGGGTCGACGACCGTGCTGTTGATGTTCGTGAAGACCTTGAATTCGTCGGCGACGCGGATGTCATAGCCGTAGGACGACAGGCCGTACGACACGACGCCATCGCGGACCTGTTGGTCCTCGAACGGCTCGATCATCTTGTGCTCGAGCGCCATCTTCCTGATCCAGCGATCGGCCTTAATCGAAGGCATCGTCTAGGGTCTCCCGACTACCGTCTACGGTCTACCGTCTCACCGAACAGCATCATCAACAAAGTGAGGATGATGCTCGCCAGTATCGATGTCGTAAGGGGAAAGTAAAAGGAGAAATTGCCCCGGCGAACCGAAAAGTCCCCCGGCAGGCGCCCAATCGGGAAACCAAGCGTCACCAGCAGGCCGGCCGCGGCGATCAGCAACCCGATGAAAATAAGAAGACGCCCCATCGAAGCGTGCCATCAGGACGGTAGTTGGTCGACGGAAGACCGTAGACGCTTCAGATCAGCTCCATCCCGCGAAAGAAATACCCCAACTCGAACGCCGCGGTTTCCGGCGCGTCCGATCCGTGGGTGGCGTTCCGGCCGATCGATTCGCCGAAATCCTTACGGAGCGTTCCCTTGTCAGCTTTCGCCGGATCGGTGGCCCCCATGGTGTCGCGCCACTTCTTGATCGCATCCGGGGCTTCGAGCGCGAGCAGCACGCACGGGCCCGACGACATGAACGTCGTGAGCTCGCCGAAAAACGGCCGCTCGCGGTGGACGGCGTAGAACCCTTCCGCTTCCCGCTTGGTCAAATGCTGCAGGCGCATTGCGCGGACCGTGAAACCGGCCTCCTCGATGCGCGCCAGGATCTTTCCCGCGAGCTTACGCTCGACGGCGTCCGGCTTGATGATCGCAAATGTCTTTTCCATTAGCTTGTTGTTAGGATTTCTCGCATTTTCGTGCCCATGTCCGCGGGACTCTTGACGACGTGGACGCCCGCCTTGGTGAGCGCGTCCATCTTTTCGGCCGCCGTACCCTGTCCGCCCGCGATGATCGCGCCCGCATGTCCCATCCGCCGTCCGGGCGGCGCCGTCTGTCCCGCGATGAAACCGACCACGGGCTTCCTGAACTCGCGCTTGATGAACACCGCCGCGTCCTGCTCCGCCGTGCCGCCGATCTCGCCGATCATGATCACGGCGTCGGTGTCGGGGTCGCCGCCGAACAGCGTCAACGCGTCGATGAAGCTCGTGCCGATCAAGGGGTCGCCACCAATCCCGATGCACGTCGTCTGGCCCATGCCGACGCGAGTCAGCTGGTGAATCGCCTCGTACGTGAGCGTGCCGCTCTTCGACACGATGCCGATCCGGCCTTCCTTGCAGATGTGTCCGGGAATGATCCCTGCCTTCGCCTGGCCTGCGGTGATGACGCCAGGGCAGTTCGGGCCCACGAGGCGAGTCTTCTTCCCTTCCATGAATGTGAAGGCGCGCATCATGTCGACGACCGGGATGCCCTCGGTGATGCAGACGGCGAGCGGGACGCCGGCGTCGGTCGCCTCCATGATCGCGTCCGCCGCGAACGGCGGAGGGACGAAGATCACCGACACGTTGGCGCCGGTCTCCCGAATCGCGTCATGCACACTGTTGAAGATCGGCCACCCGTCGTGGGTCGTGCCGCCCTTGCCGGGCGTCACGCCGCCGACCACGGTGGTCCCGTATGCCGCCGCCTGTTTCGCGTGGAAGGTGCCTTCGCGCCCCGTCAGCCCCTGAACGACCAGTCGCGTGCTCCTGTCTAGTAGAACTGCCACTTTGACTTGTGATTTGTGGTTGGTGAGACGTCGTGACTAGGCGGGCGCAGCCGTCGTGCTGGCCAGCGCGACCACCTTCTCCGCGGCTTCACCCATCGAATCGGCGGTCGTGAAATTGAGGCCGCTTTCCCGCAGCATGCGCTTGCCTTCCTCCACGTTGGTGCCTTCCATACGGATGACAATCGGCACGGGCACACCCAGCTCCTTCACCGCGCCGATGACGCCCTGGGCGAGCACGTCGCAGCGCAGGATGCCACCGAAGATGTTGATGAGGACCGCCTTCACGTTCTTGTCGGCCATCAGGATCCGGAACGCGTTCTTGATCTGATCCGCATTGGCACCGCCGCCCACGTCGAGGAAATTCGCCGGCTCGCCACCGGCCAGCTTGATGATGTCCATCGTCGCCATCGCGAGTCCGGCGCCATTGACCATGCAGCCGATGTTGCCGTCCAGGCGGATGTAGTTGAGCGAGAACTTGGACGCTTCGACCTCGAGCGGATCCTCTTCGCTGAGATCGCGGAGCTCGCGCAGGTCCGGGTGCCGGTAGAGCGCGTTGTCGTCGAGGGTGACCTTGGCGTCGAGGGCCAGGAGATCCCCGCTCTTGGTGAGAATCAGCGGATTGATTTCAATCATCGACGCGTCGGTCTCGATGAACGCCTTGTAGATGGCGTCGAGCACTTTGACCATCTTTTCCGCCGGTCCCGACTCGAGTCCCATCGCGAACGCAAGCTTGCGCGCCTGGAACGGAATGACGCCGGTCGCCGGGTCGACATGCTCGCGCACGATCTTCTCGGGGTGCGTCGCGGCGACTTCCTCGATGTCCATGCCGCCGGCCGCGCTGGCGATGATCACGGGCCGACCGGCGGCGCGATCAATCAGCATGCTCAGATAGAGCTCGCGCTCGATTTGCAGGCCTTCTTCGATCAGCACGCGGCCGACGATGCGACCTTCAGGGCCCGTCTGGCGCGTAATGAGCGTCATGCCGATCATCTGCTTCGCGAGCCGCTCCGCCTCGTCGGGCGACTTGGCGAGCTTGACACCGCCGCCCTTGCCACGGCCACCGGCATGAATCTGCGCCTTGACGACAACGACACTGCCGCCGAGCCGCTGCGCGATGGCCGCGGCGTCCAGCGAATTGGATGTGACTTCCCCGCGCGGAACGGGCACGCCGAACCGTGCAAGGATCGACTTGGCTTGATATTCGTGGATTTTCAAGACGTGTGGGACTCCAAAAGGCTGAACCAGATTGCGATTCAGCATTCCGCAGAACCCGCCCATGTTATTCGGACCGGCGCTGAAGCGTCAACGACGCCACGCTCTTCGCCGCCGCTCAGCAGCAGGTCCCCAACTCCCTGCGCCTTGGGAGTTGGGACTTTGGGATGTGCCTGACGCGAAACTTACCGATAGAGAAACTTATGGCCGGTCAAGCTCCCCAGTTCGTACCACGTTGTAATGGGCGGCGGCTCGTTCGCCGGCGCCTCACCGAACGTGATCGTCGCGGTCCTTGGCAGGTTTCTCGGCCGCTCGATCGGGTTGGTCATCCCCAGATAGAACAGCTTCGTACGATCCGCATTCCGTACCGCGATGATGTCGAGCGTCGAGGAGCTCTCCATCACGTCGAATGAATACGTGCCCGCAGGCAGCACGACACCCGGGAGCGACACCGCCCTGCTGAACGTCAGCTTGTTCTCGTGACCGAAGGCCCCCACGTGGCTCGACGCCGCCACGACGAAGCCGAGCACCAGTATGCCGAACGCAATCCGCACCGACTTCCAATTCATCATTTCCGTTCTCCTTGCTCTTGACAACGTTTCGTAGGACGGACTCTTACAGGTGGGGTGACGTTGCGGCGCTGACTGTTGCAGCGAAATGACCACGGCTCCCAGCTCCCAGGCGTCATGGGAGTTGGAAGCTTGGTCGTTGAGCGTCGAGTGCTGTTACCGATAGAGAAACTGGTGGCCGAGCGAGTCTCCGATCTCGTACCACGTTGCGATCGGCGGCGGCTCGTTCGCCGACGTTTCACCGAAGGTAATTGCCGTCGTCTTCGACATGCCCGCCGGGCGCTGCACCGTGTTGGTGAACCCCATGTAGTACACCTTCGAGCGCGCCTTGTCCCGCACGAGCACGACATCGAGCGACGACGTCGAGGCCGCCAATTCGAACGTGTAGGCCCCCGCGGGCAGCACGACCCCCGGGAGCGCAACCGGCCGGCTGAACGTCAGCTTGTTCTCGTGGCTCACGCCCCAGGCGTGACCCGACGCGACCACCAGAAGACCGAGCGCCACCGTTCCGCATGTAATCCGCACCGTTTTCCAATTCGTCATCTCCGTTCCTCCTTGCCTTTAACAACGTCGGCGGAGTGTCGGTCTTACGGGCGAAGTGACCTCGACGGGGATTGCAGGGTTGGACGATGAGCTGGCCGCCGCTGCGAATCTGTCAACCACGAAGGTCGCGAAGAATGCGAAGAATTTGGAAGAGGCGAAGGCGGGCCGTTAAACCGGGAGGTAGAGGCGGGTCTTGAGACCCGCCTATGCAATGGAGCTACTGGTAGAGAAACTGGTGGCCGATTGAGTCACCGATTTCGTACCACGTTGCGATGGGCCGTGCCTCATTTGCGCGCGCTTCGGCAAAGGTCACCGGCGTGTCCTTCGACATTCCCTTCGGACGCTGAACGAGATTCGTGAACCCCATGTAGAACACCTTCGTGCGCGCGCGGTTGCGCACGATCACCACGTCCATCGACGCCTTCGAGTCCACCAGATCGAACGAGTACGCTCCAGCAGGCAGCACGACGCCCGGGAGCGCCACTGATCTGCTGAACGTCAACTGGTTCTCGTGATTGACGAACGCGTGGCCCGATCCGGTCATGAGCAGAGCCAGCGCCGCAGCTCCCAGTGCAATCCGCACCAACTTTGAATACCTCATATCCATTCCTCCCCTGCCTTAAACAACGTTGTGTAGGACGGATTCGTACAGACGTATGATTACGACCTGCTCGCCGAATAGGCCAGAAACTCGAATGACCGACCCGTTAGTCGGCACTGCAGTTGCCCATTACGAGGTACTAGCAAAGCTCGGTGGCGGCGGCATGGGTGTCGTCTACACCGGGCGCGACGTCCGCCTCGGACGACTTGTCGCGCTCAAGTTCCTGCCACCGCAGTGGAGCCACGACGAGAGCGCGAAGCAGCGTTTCCTTCGCGAGGCGCAAGCCGCTTCGGCGACCCACCATCGCAACATCTGCACGATTCACGACATCGAGACCGCGGCCGACGGCCAGTTGTTCATCGTCATGGCGTACTACGAGGGCCTGACGCTGAAGCAGAAGCTCGAGGCCGGCCCACTACCGATCGAAGAAGCCGTGGAGATTGCCGCGCAGGTCGCGGAAGGTCTCGCCAAGGCGCACGCGGAAGGCGTGGTCCATCGCGACATCAAACCAGGCAACCTGATCATCGTCGAGGACGACGTCAAGATCCTCGACTTCGGCCTGGCGAAGTTCGCGAACGCGCTGCAGCTCACAATGGAGGGCTCGACGCTGGGGACGGTTGCCTACATGTCGCCCGAGCAGACGCGCGGGGAAGAGGCGGACGCGCGAAGCGACATCTGGGCGGTCGGCGTCGTGCTCTACGAGATGCTCGCTGGCGCGCTGCCGTTTAAAGGCGCCTATCCCGAAGCGATTTCTCACGCAATCCGCAACGATCCCGTGCCGCCGATGCGCACTCCCGGGCGGGACATTCCTCCAGAGCTGACGCGGATCATCGAGCGCGCGCTCCAAAAGGTGCCGGAGGAGCGCTTCCAAAGTGTGCGCGAGCTGGCGCGTGATCTCCGGCTGCTGCAGGGCCGCACCATCCCGCTCGATCTGCTCACCGCGCCCATCAATGCGCCGGCGTTGCGGATTGCGCCGGCGCGACGATGGTGGCGATCGCGTGCAGCGCGTGCGGCCGCCGCGATCCTGATCATCGCCAGCATCGGTGCGCCGCTCTGGATCTTCGCGCCCGTTGCGCGTGTGCCGGTCGTCGTCGCGCCCGTCGTCAACCAGACCGGCTACGCGGAGCTGGATGCGTATCGTTCAGCGTTGACCGAGGAGCTGGTCGCGATGCTGTCGGATTCATCCGCGGTCAGAGTATTGCCCTACGGTCGCGAGCTACAGATCCTTCGGCGTTTCCGTACGGCAGGCCAGGATATTTCAAGTCGTGAAGCGATCCAGGCGCTTACGTCCAACAGTGGCGCCCGCGTCGTGATCGCGCCAACGCTGCTTTACGAAAACGGCGCATGGCGCGCGCGCGTGGAATTCCGCGATGCGATGACCGCGACCAACGCCGCTGTCGACGACACGGCGCCAGTGGTCTCGTCGCTCATCAAAGACACCGCGTACGGTCTGATGCCGCAACTGGCCGCCGTCGTCGAGGCGCATTTCATCGGCGTCGGTCCGAGGCGCGTCTCTCTTGCCCATGCGCTCCGGACACTCGTCGGTCGCGCCGCGTTGCCACCGGTGGCGCAGATGCGATCGCTCGATGCGGCCGCGGCCTTCGAACAGGGCCTCGACGGTTACGAGCGGCTCGAATACGGCACCGCCCTTCAGTTCTTCACCAACGCCGCGCAACTCGATTCGCGAAATCCCTTACCCCTCGCGTGGCGCAGCCGGATTGCTCACATCATGCGCCGCGATGACGAGGCCGCCGACGCGGCGGAGCAGGCGCGACGCCTGATGACGGCACAGCTGTCCAAGTCGAGTCGGACGTTCCTTGAAGCCGTGCTTGCGGAGTCGCAAAACGATGCAGCGACGGCGGACATGCGATATCACCAGCTGGCCGATGACGCGCCCGACGAGGCGCTATGGGCAATCGAGCTCGGCGCGTTTCAGGATCGGCGGAATCTCAACGCCGACAGCGTGGTGAGCTACCAGCACGCGCTCTCGCTCGACCCGCGATCGATCAAGCCGCACCTCGAGCTCTGCCGCCTGTACAACCGACTCAACGAGACCGCCGATGCGAAAACCCAGGGGCAACAGGCACTCGCACGATACCGCGCGATCGCCGATCGCGCGGGCGAGGTGCAGTCGTTGTTCTGTCTCTCAGACGCCTTCCGCGTTGGCCGTGCCGCGGACAGTCAAGAGGCGCGCCGGCTGGCTGACGCCTCGCTCATGCTTCTGCAGGACAACCCTGAGTCATTCCAACTGCCGCGCGCCCACTACTACGTCGGACTCGCCGCGCTCGCGGGGGGGCAGCTCTCGGAAGCGATCGCGTCATGGCAGGAATCAGTGACACGCGCCCGTGCCGTCGACAACCGCCCCATCCAGCCGCTTGACCTGATGAACATCGGGGTGACCTACGAAAGGCTCGGACAGCGGGCGCTCGCGGCAAGCTACTTCGGCGAGAGTTCGAAGGCGTATGAACGCCTCGGAGACGAGGCCCGTGCCGCGCAAAATCAGGCCAACAGCGGGGCACTCCTGGTCGAATACGGTGACAAACCGGAAGCGGGGCTGCGCGACCTCGAAAACGCGCTGGCGGTCTCGCGCAAACTGGGGGACAAGAACTTCGAGGCATTTTGCCTGCAGGTTATTGCAGCCCATTACCGGTATGCCGGTCGCCATGCCGAAGCTGAGCGGACTTTCAATCAAGCGATCGCGATTTCCAGGGAACGGGACCTCCAGGATGACATCGCGCTGCTCACGATCGACGTGGCGCGTTCGCGCTTCGATCGCGCGGACTATGCCAGCGCGAGGGACCTGTTGGTGCAGGCCATGGGAGACGGAACGGGCCCGCGAGCGACCGATGCACGGATCCGCCTCGCCCGCGTCGACGTCCGGCTCGGGGACTTCCACGCCGCCACTCAAGAGCTCAAAACCGCGGAAACCGAATTTGCCGCAGGACGTGGTGATCGCAACCTCGCGCCGCTGCTCGAAGTCGTTCGTGGCGAGCTGGCGCTCGCGTCAGGCAGCGCTCAGGATTCACGCGCGCATTTCGAGAAAGCGGCCGCCGTGTGGGTCGACGATCGACCCGACGCCGCGGCTGTGGAGGCCCGCGCGTATCTTGGCCTGCTCGACACGCGCCAGGGCCGGACGTCGTCTGCACGACAGGCACTGGAGTCGAGCCTCATGCAGGCCGGGAAAATGGGCCGCTACGCGCTCGAGGTCCGCTGCCGCGTGTATCTCGCCCAGCTCGATGTCTCACAACGACAGTTCGCTGCCGCCGCCGATCGGCTCCGCAACATTCCGGCCGATGGCGAGCGCGCTCTTGGCCCCGAGCTGCAGGCCCAGGTTCACTATTGGCGCAGCCAGGCGCTCAAGGGAATCGGCGACGTCGCCGGAAGCAAACGCGATGAACAAGCGGCGCAACGATTTCTTCGCGATCTGACGACGTCGTTGCCCGAGCGGTACCGCGCGGGCTTTGCGGCGCGGGCGGATCTGCTCGTGCCCGCGATCTGATCGGCGCACGTTGCGGCATTCGTTGAAGACGGTACTCCTTGCACCTCGAACTCCCTTGGAGGTATGTGATGGGATACGGAGAAGTCGGCGGCGGCGGAAGCGTCAAATGGCGGGTGGTGGGCGACCACGATGCCCGCGGCGTCAAACACGTGAAAAGCCACCACCGAGCGGGATCACGAGGAACGGACGGCAAGCACAAAATGCCTTCGGACGGAAGATTTAGGGTGTTCGTGAAAGGGGTCGAGCTGGTTCTGCCCAACCCCGATGATCTGATTATCGACAACACCGATCCGCACCAAGTCGTCGTGACCTGGGGCGAGGACGACTACACGACCGCGGTTCAGGATTCGAATAGGCGCGCGAGGGACGAGGGAGAAGAACCCGCCGCGACCTAGTGCCCGAGATACTCGTACGACTCTACAGCTCGCACACGTGTTTACATCCGGAGGTCACAGATGGGATATGGAGAGGTCGGCGGCGGCGGAAGCGTGTACTGGACGATGGTGCATGAAAACCTGGCAAAGATCGGAAAGTCGACGGCGCGCGCGAAGACGCGGCGGCCGAACGACGCTCCGGGGGCGCTTGACGACGAGATTAAGGGTCGCGACCCCATCCCGTTCGACGCAATCGGCGTAAAGGGCGGTCACAAGGGAAAGTTCCGAGTGACCCTGCGCTTTGATACCAAGGCGCAGGCCGTTGCCGCTGCCCTCCGGCTCGGGAAGATCGAGAAAGTGAACGAGAAATACTTGCTCGTGGTTGACGTACCCGCCATCAAGCGCCCCAGCCCTGATGTAGATCCTCCGGCCGAAGTCCAGGTCGAGTGGTAGCCGGCCACGGGATCCTTTTCGACCCAGGTTCGTGACGTGTCGAACAGGCGCGCTAACGGGGGCGGAGGCGCCGCAACAGGTTGGACATCGGGCCTCCCTTCGTACGCGTCATCGCGTCGAGATCCACCAGCGCCTCCTCAGCCGACTGGTAGCGATCGCCCGCGGGCTTCGACAGAAGGCGCGCGACAAACCCGCCGAGCGCGGCGGGCCGCTGAGGCGTGAGCTCGGTAACCGGGATGGGAGCCTTCTCTAGAATGTTCGTCACCGTCTCGTGCGGGGACGCGCCCGCAAAGGGAAGGCGACCCGTGGCCATCTCGTACACCACGACCCCCAGCGAGAACAGATCGCTGCGCGGGTCGAGCGGCCCCTGCATGATCCGCTCGGGCGCCATGTAGTTGGCGGTGCCGAGCGGGCGGCCGGGGATGGTCGACCCGTACGTCATGATCTCGCCGGTGTCGGGCATCTTGAAGCGCCGTGCCAGGCCAAAGTCGAGCACCTTCACCTGGCCAGCCGGTCCAATCATGATGTTGGCCGGCTTGATGTCGCGGTGCACCACGCCCGACTCATGCGCGGCCTGCAGTGCCGCCGCGACTTGCCGGGCGATGTCGACGATCTCGCTGTCGGTCAGCGTTTTGCGGGTCATGTGGAGCTTGAGGTTGATGCCGTCGACCCGTTCCATCGCGATGAAGCGGCTCCCCTCGTGCTCCTCGATCTCGTAGATGGTGCAGATGTTGGGGTGATTGAGCAGCGCGATCGTCTCCGCCTCGCGCTGCAACCGGCGCGACGCTTCCTGGTCGCCGGCGAGCTCCTGGGGAAGGAACTTGAGCGCGACCCTCCGCGGCAGGCGCGTATCTTCGGCGTCGTAGACGACGCCCATCCCCCCGACCCCCAGTTTCCCGACCACGCGGTAGTGCGACAGGACAGTTCCGATCATTGGTTTTCGCGAGGATACCGCAGGGTGTTCGAAAACGGCCCGTCTGACGTTAATACAGGCAACGGCTCGGTATTGTCAGGAGATTCGCTATGATTTCGACTGCGCTCCAACCGAACATGAAGGAACTCGAGCCTCCCCGCGACCCCGAGGGCCCGTCGCTCTTGAGCGACGAGCCGACCATCGAGCTCGTGCTGCAGGCCCGCGGCGGCGATCGGATGGCGCTCGAAGCGCTCCTCGAGAGGTGCCTCCCGCCGCTGAAGCGCTGGGCGCACGGACGGCTGCCCGCGCACGCGCGAGGGTCGCTCGACACGGGAGATCTGGTCCAGGAGGCGGCGCTCCACGTGCTCGCGCGCCTCGACAAGTTCGAGCCCCGGCACGTCGGCGCGATGCAAGCGTACCTCCGCATGTCGGTCATCAACCGGATTCGCGACGAGATCCGTCGAGTTGGGCGCCGGCCCGAAGCCGTCGAGTTCATCGACGATACACCGGGGGACGCGACGTCGCCTCTCGAAGCGGCGATTCGCGACGAGGCGTACCAGCGCTATCGCAACGCGCTCGAGCAGTTGCGGACGCGCGATCGTGAGATGGTCGTCGCGCGCATCGAAGTGCAGTGGAGCATTTCGGAGATCGCGCACCGCTTCCGGATGGCTTCGGTCGATGCGGCGCGCGTAGCCGTGAGCCGCTCGCTGAAGCGGCTCTCGGCTCAGTTCACCGCTTAGCCTGTGGTAGCTGGCACACGGCGTATCGGTGAAATAGGTGCGAAGGGTGCGATAGGTGCAAGGGGTGCGATAGGTGCGATAGGTGCAAGAAGTGCGACAGGTGCGAATAGGGCGAGCACCCCTCGCACCCTCTTCGATCACATCCCGATGATGTCGACCAGTTCCTTCACCGAGGCGGCGGACTTCTTCAGCGCCGCGTCCTCTTCCGGTGTCAGCTCGATCTGAATGATCTGCTCGACGCCCCGTGCGCCGAGCTTCACGGGCACACCGACGAACAGATCGTTGATGCCGTACTCGCCCTGTAGGAACACGGAGCACGGCAGGATCTTCTTCTTGTCCTTCAGGATCGCTTCGACCATCTCCGTGGCCGCCTGACCCGGCGCGTACCAAGCGCTCGTCCCAAGGAGTTTCACCAGTTCCAATCCCCCGCCCGCTGTCCGCTTCACGATCGCGTCGATCTTCTCCTTCGACAGCAGATCCGTGATGGGGATCCCAGCGACGGTGGAATACCGCGGCAGGGGCACCATGGTGTCGCCGTGGCCGCCGAGCACGAACGAGGAGACGTTCTCGACCGACACGTTCAGCTCCATCGCGACAAAGGTGCTCATGCGCGCCGAGTCAAGCACGCCGGCCATGCCGATGATCCGCTCTTTCGGAAATTTGGTCAGCTTGAAGAGCGCCTGAGCCATCGCGTCGAGCGGGTTCGCCACGGGAATAATGATCGCGTTCGGGCAGTGCTCGACGAGCTTTGGCGCAATGCTCTTCATGATGTCGAAGTTGACGCGCACCAGGTCGTCGCGGCTCATGTCCGGTCCTCGCGGCCTTCCCGACGTGATCACCACGATGTCGGACCCGGCGGCTGCGCCCCAGTCGCCTCCGCCAATCACGCGCGAATCCGAGCCGATAATCGGACACGTCTCGTAGATGTCGAGCGCGATGCCCGTCGCCTTGCTTTCGGCGATGTCGATGATGACGACATCAGCCAGTTCCTTTTCAGCGATCGCACGCGCGACCGTTGCGCCCACGTTTCCGGCGCCGCCAACGACTGTCACTTTGCGCTTCATTGAGCTCCTCTTGGGCGGGTCCAAGGACCCGACCCCACACAGTCGACGATCACTGTCGACGATTTTCTGTCGCCCATCGTTCGTAGAGACTGACCTTCCGACTCGGCTCTTCTAGCTTCGTCGCACCCGTCAGGTCGGCGAGCGGTGTTAGGTCAGAGTCCCACGCGAATTCCGCGAGTTACTCACAGTTTCTGTTGAAACCCTGTTGAAAACGCCCTGCGAGGTGCGCGATCGCCCCGTGATCCCGAGCATTTTAGCGGTTTGCACCATCGTAGTGCGGCTGTTACACAGACCTGCCACGGAGACACGGAGGCACGGAGCAAAACAAGATGGTCCTCCGTGTCTCCGTGCCTCCGTGGCCGGTCTCCGTGAAACCATGCGCCCGCGCCAGCCGCAGATTATACTTGGCGTTTGTGGAAGCTGCGGCGTCGAGTGCTGAGGCCGCCGACATCATCAACGCGTCGCCGACGCCTTCTTTTCGGAACCAACATTGAAAATCGTAGTCGCCGACGATCTTCCTGCATCCGCTCTCGACCTGCTGCGCGCGGAAGGCTGGAACGTCGATGCCCGTACTGGCCGGGCGCCCGAACAACTTGCTGGTGACGTCGCGGATGCCGACGCTATCGTCGTCCGCAGTGCGACCAAGGTTACCTCCACCATCATCAACGCCGCTCCGAAACTTCGCGTCATTGCCCGCGCGGGCACCGGCGTCGACAACGTCGACGTTGCCGCCGCCAGCGCACGCGGCATCGTCGTCATGAACGCCCCTGGCGCGAACAGCGTCAGCGTCGCCGAGCTGGCCGTGGGTTTGATCCTGGCGATGGCGCGCCACCTCGCCGCCGCCGACAGTGCGATGAAGCAGGGCAAATGGGAGAAAAAGAAGTTTCTCGGCGAGGAGGTCCGCGAGAAGACGCTCGGCCTTGCCGGCCTCGGACGCATAGGGCAGGAGGTGGCGCGACGCGCCGCCGCGTTCGATATGCGCATCATCGCGCACGATCCCTATATCTCTGAGGAAGTTGCTGGTGATCTCGGCGTCGAGCTGGTGTCGCTCGACGACCTCTTTGCGCGATCGGACTACGTCTCGCTCCACATGCCGTCGACCGCGACGACCAAGAACATGGTCAACGCCGACCGGCTGGCGCGCGCGAAGAAGGGCATCCGCATCATCAACACCGCTCGCGGAGATCTCATCGATGAGGGCGCGCTGGCAGACGCGATAGAAGCGGGACAGGTTGGAGGCGCGGCACTCGACGTGTTCCAGAAAGAACCGACCGTCGATCAGCGGTTGCAGATGCTGCCGCAGGTCGTGGCCACGCCGCACATTGCGGCGTCGACGCGCGAAGGTCAGGAACTGGTTGGCATGGAAACGATGGCCGCTCTCCGCGACTTCCTGCGCGACGGCATCATCCGCAACGCCGTGAACTTCCCGTCCGTCTCTGCCGAGGAGTTCAGCCGGTTGCAGCCGTTCCTCGAGCTTGGCGAACGTCTGGGCGTGTTTCTGGCGCAAATGAACGACAGCCGCGTGAAAACATTGGGGGTCCGCTACTACGGCGACCTGGTTGTCGGTCGGAACGACATGATCGTCAACGCCGTGCTTGTCGGACTGTTCAAGCCGATGCTGTCGTCCGGCGTCACACCCGTGAATGCGAGAACGGTGGCCGCGGATCGGGGCATCGAGGTCGTCGAGTCGCGCAGCACGCGGTCGCGCAACTACACCAGCCTGCTCTCGGTGAAGCTTCACACCACCGATGGCGAACTCTGGGCGGAAGGCGCCGTCTTCGAGCGGACGTCCCCGCGGCTCGTGCTCCTGGACGGCATTGCCGTTGAAGCGCCGCTCGACGGGACGATGATCGTGATTCGCAACACGGATCAGCCAGGCGTCATCGGCGACATCGGAACGATTCTTGGCCGCCACCGCGTCAACATCGCGAACTTCGCGCTCGGACGGCAAGGTGACAGCGCCGTGGGCGTCGTGATCGTCGACGAAACCTCGGAGATCCCGCAGGCGGTGCTTGATGAGATTCGGAAAGTGAAAGGCGTGCGGGAGGTTCGGATCGTCCGTGTCTAACCAAAATAGTTTTTCGTGACCTTCGCCTTTTTCGTGTTCTTCGTGGTTGATTTCTATCGGAGAACGATGCGCACCATGGAGCCGTCGCTTACATTCACGAGTTCGACAGCGTCCGCCGCGATCTTGACGATCCGGAACTGTCCGGCCACCTGCTCGCCTTCCTTCGCGAGCACGACACCCGAATCGGTATTGAGGATAGCGGTCCGCTGTTCCTGACCGTCAACCAGGTCTGTGGCAATTCCGTCGAGCAATAGCCGCGGCGGAGGTGGCGCAGGTGGTATCGTGGCCGGCTGGGCGGCCGGGGGCGGACCCGAGGTACCAGATGAGCGCGCCTCTGGCGCCGGACGCGCGCCGAAACGAAACGGGTTACGCGACGTCTCGTTGTAACGAGACTCCTGGTGCGTACGCAGCTGAAGTCTCGCCGCTTCCTGTTGAATATCGATTGTCGTTGCGGATGCTTGAGGCGCGCCAGCGGCAGGCGCGATCGGCTTGGTCGCCGGTGGCTGGACGGCAGGCATCGAGAAGAACCAGGTTGCCAGCAACCCGGCTCCCGAAATCGCGGCGGTCGATTTCCAGTCCATCACCAAATACACGCTTATCTTAACATTCGGTTCAGCCGGTTCCCGACTTCATCCTCCGCCGCGTGCTATTATTCGTCGTGCACCCTGTCGGGTTCCGGGATCCCTTCGACAGAACACTTTCCCCTCCAAAAATCATCGCCGTCATCCCCGCCAGATACGAAGCTACGCGTCTGCCGGGCAAACCCCTCGCCGACATCGCGGGACGTCCAATGGTCGAGCATGTCTATCGTCGCGCCGCAGCCGCGCGCGGTGTAGATGCCGTGGTCGTGGCCACCGATGATGAGCGCGTCGCCGCGGCGGTCACGGCCTTTGGCGGAATCGCGAGGATGACGCGCGCCACGCACCGCACCGGCACCGATCGCATCGCGGAAGTGGCCGCCGATCTGTCGTGCGACATCGTACTGAACGTCCAGGGCGACGAGCCGCTCATCGAGCCCGAGATGATCGAGCAGGTCATCGGACCACTCGTTGCCGATGCGGCTGTGAACATGTCGACCGTGTGTTGCGCGATCCGGGATTCGGCGGACCATGGCAACCCAAACGTGGTGAAGGTCGTGAGCGACGGACGCGGACACGCACTGTATTTCTCTCGCGCGCCTATCCCGCACATGCGCGATATCCGGTTGCAGCCGGCGCCACGGGCCTACAAGCACATCGGGCTCTATGGCTTCCGACGCACGTTTCTTCTCAAGTTTTCCGAGCTGCCGCAAACGCCGCTCGAGCTTTCCGAGTCGCTCGAGCAGCTTCGCGCGCTCGAGCACGGCTACGGTATTCATACGGTTGAAACGCAGTACGACTCCATCGGCGTGGATACGCCCGAAGACCTGGACCGCGTGCGCCGCCAGTTACTGGCGGTTCCGGCGCGCACATGAGGCTGCATGACCCAACGACCTGACGGACGCCCAGTGAAGTACATCTTTGTCACCGGCGGCGTGGTTTCTTCGCTCGGCAAGGGACTCGCCGCGGCCTCGATCGGACGGCTCCTGGAAGACCACGGCTACACAGTGGCGCTGCAGAAGTTCGACCCGTACATCAACGTCGATCCCGGCACAATGAGTCCCTATCAGCACGGCGAGGTCTACGTCACCGACGATGGGGCCGAAACCGACCTGGATCTCGGGCACTACGAGCGCTTCACCAGCATGGTGGCGACACGCAACAGCAACTGGACGACGGGCAAGATCTACTTGTCCGTGATTCAGAAGGAGCGGCGCGGCGACTACCTGGGGCGAACCGTCCAGGTGATTCCGCACATCACCAATGAAATCAAGGACGCGATCCGTATCGCCGCGCGCGACGTCGACGTCGTGCTCGTCGAGATTGGCGGCACCGTCGGCGACATCGAGAGCATGCCGTTCCTCGAGGCCATCCGGCAGTTCCGGCTCGACGTCGGCCGCGAGAACACGATCTACGTGCACCTGACGCTCGTGCCGTTCATCGGCACCGCGGGCGAGCTGAAGACCAAGCCGACGCAGCACAGCGTGCGTGACCTGCGATCGATCGGTATCCAGCCCGACATCCTGCTCTGCCGCACCGACCGCTTCCTCGATGCCGACATCAAGCGAAAGATCGCGCTCTTTTGCGACGTCCCCGAAGAGGCGGTCATTACCGCCAAGGACGTCCCGACCATCTACGAAGTGCCGCTCGTCCTTGCCGCTGAAGGCCTGGATCGCATCATCCTGAAGCTGCTGCACCTGCCGCAGACCGAAGCCAAGACCGAGGCGTGGCAGGAGCTCGTCCACCGCATCAAGAACCCGATCGACGAGCTGACGATCCACGTCGTCGGCAAGTACACCGGCTACGAAGATTCGTACAAGAGTCTCAACGAGGCGGTCTTTCACGGCGGATTCGCCAACAAGCTGAAGGTGCGCCTCAACTGGGTGGAGGCGGAAGCGCTCGAGAAAGAAGGCGGCGCTCGGCTTCTCACGGATGCGCACGGCATTCTCGTTCCCGGCGGATTTGGATCGCGCGGCACGCGCGGCATGATGAAAGCGGCCGAGCACGCGCGCGTGCACGGCGTCCCGTTCTTCGGGATCTGCTATGGCTTCCAGTGGGCGACCGTCGAATTTGCGCGCAACGTCTGCGGCCTCGAGGGCGCCGATTCCACAGAAGTCGACGAGAATGCGCCGCACAAGGTGATCTACAAGCTTCGCGATCTGCTCGGTGTCGATGAGCTGGGTGGAACGATGCGCCTGGGACGTTACGCGTGCGAGCTGGTCCCGGGATCTGTCGCGGAGAGGATCTACGGCCAGAGCCTGATCTACGAGCGTCACCGCCACCGTTTCGAGTTCAACTGCCTGTACGAGTCGGCGCTGGCGCAGGGCGGCATGCGTGTATCCGGCCGCTCGCCCGATGGCAAGTTCGTCGAGATCGCAGAGCTGCCGTCACATCCCTGGTTTGTCGCCGTCCAGTTCCATCCGGAGTTCCAATCGAAGCCGCTCCGGCCGCATCCGCTCTTTGCAAGCTTCATCGAAGCGAGCCACCGGCATAAGACTGGGACTCTGGCGCCGGCCGGTGTCACCGTCTCGGCCGGCAAGCACTCGTGACATTCGTGATTCGTGATTAATGATTGGTGATTGGGGGTTGGTGATCTCGCGAATCACGTGATCGCAAGATCCTAATCACGAATCGCTAATCACGAATGGTTACAATGGGGTCCGTGAAACCGGTCCGGATCGGGTCCTTGTCTGTCGGTGGAGGCCATCCCCTCGCCTTCATCCTCGGCCCCTGCGTCATCGAGAGTGCGGCACACGCCCTCGAAATGGCCTCGGCGATACACGAGGTCGCCGCGCGGTGTCACGTGCCGGTGATTTTCAAGGCGTCGTACGACAAGGCCAATCGCACATCCGTGCAATCGTTCCGCGGGCCCGGCCTCGCCGCCGGCCTTCGGATTCTCGAGGACGTTCGCGAACGGACGGGTCTCCCCCTGTTGACCGACATTCACGATCCCGCGCACGCCGCGGCCGCAGCGGAGGTCGTCGACGTCCTGCAGATACCGGCGTTCCTCTCCCGCCAGACGGATCTGATTGCCGCCGCGGCTCGGACCGGCAAGGCGGTCAACATCAAGAAGGGTCAATTCCTGGCGCCGAAGGACATGCGTCACGTCATTGCCAAGGTGACCGCCGAAGGCAACGAATCGGTGCTCGTCACCGAACGCGGCGCGAGCTTCGGCTACAACGACCTGATCGTCGACATGCGCGCATTGCCGATGCTCCGCGAGCTCGGCTACCCCGTCGTCTTCGACGTCACGCACAGCTTGCAGCTGCCAGGCGCCGGCGACGGTGTCACGGCCGGCCTGGCACAGTACATCGAGCCGCTGGCGGCTGCGGGGGTCGCCGCGGGCGTGGACGTGGTCTTCATGGAGATCCATGACGATCCCTCCAAGGCGAAGAGCGACGCCGCCAACGCGCTGCACCTCGACCGGCTCGAGGCGCTCATCATGAAACTGAAACGGATTGACGCGGCGGCGCGCGAGACGACGACCGCGGGA
Organism: uncultured Acidobacteriota bacterium; assembly: GCA_963741135.1. GTDB lineage: Bacteria > Acidobacteriota > Vicinamibacteria > Vicinamibacterales > UBA2999 > Gp6-AA40. The sequence continues at coordinate 973,181 of CAVUHC010000008.1, read as the reverse complement.
GCGAGCGCATGAGCCGGGTCACGGACATCGATCTGGGACTCGCGCGAAGAGTCCTTCAGATGGAAGCGGCCGCGATCCTCTCACTCGTCGACCGCGTCGACGAGCGCTTCGAAAAGGCTGTGCGAATCCTGGCCGAGTGCCGCGGGCGCGTAATCGTAACCGGCATGGGCAAGTCGGGCATCATCTGTCGCAAGATTGCCGCAACGCTGTCGAGCACCGGCACGCCTGCCATCTTCTTGCATCCTGCGGATGCACCTCACGGCGATTTCGGCGTGCTCCAGCCGGATGATGTCGTGATTGCGTTGTCGAACAGCGGCGAGACGGATGAGCTCATCGAATTTGTCAAACGGATAGGGGCGCGTCTCATCGCGATGACTGGAGACTCCACGTCGTCTCTGGCTCAGGCGGCGGATGTAACACTGGACTGCCGGGTGTCTGAGGAGGCCTGCCCGATGAACCTCGTCCCGACGGCGAGTACCACCGCCGCGCTCGCCCTTGGCGACGCGCTGGCGATGACCCTGCTTGTCGCCAAGGGGTTCCGCGAAGAGGACTTTGCCAATCTCCACCCCGGGGGCAAGCTGGGCAAGCGACTGATGCGCGTCGAGCGCCTGATGCACGACGGCGATGCACCGATCGTCCGGTTGGACACGCTGATGCCGGCGGTGATGCAGGAGATGTCCGACAAGCGCCTCGGCATGACGTGTGTCGTCGACACGGAGTATCGACTCGTCGGGATCATCACCGACGGCGATCTCCGGCGCCACCTGATTGCCGCGCAGAAAGATGATGGGAGCCGATCGATTGTCGAGCTGATGGCATCCGACGTCATGACGCCCAATCCTGTGACGATCAACCGCGCCACACTGGCGGTCGAAGCGCTGCGCCGCATGGAAGAGCGAAAGATCACGTCCATCGTGGTCGTCGGTCTCGAGCACCGGGTCGAGGGGGTCGTCCACCTCCACGATCTCTGGCGTACACAACTCTTTTAGTTGGGCTGTATCAACAGATGGTGATGGGGTTACGTCAGTCCTTCGGTCACGATTTTCGGGTCGTTCCAACGGAACGACCCGCTTCATGTTTCGAGCAACCGCTCAAGTAGATTCCTGGCAATGGGCGAGTACTTCCCGCTGCTTGCCGTTCTCTTCGCTCTCCTGGCGGGCCTGGTCGTCGGGAAGGCATGGGAACGCTACAAGCTCCGCGACGGCCGCTGGATCGATCGGCGGCGGCTGCGCGAGACTCCGCACTACATGCTCGGCCTCAATTTCCTCGTCGACAACCAGGTGGACCAGGCGATCGACGAGCTCACGCAGGCGACGAGCATCGGCGACACCGACGCCCTCGAGCTCCAGATGATCCTTGGCAACCTGTATCGCGCGAAAGGGCAGGTCGGCCGCGCGATCAACGTGCACCAGGTGCTCCTGCAGCGGCCGGATCTCACCAAGCTGGAACAGGCCTACGTGCAACTCTGCCTGGCGCTCGACTTCCGCCACGGGGGGTTCGTGGACCGCGCGCTCGAAGCGTTCCAGGAAGTCGTCAGGGTCGATCCGAAGAACCGGTACGCGCTCGTCAACCTGCAGAAGCTGTACGAGGAGCAGCATCAGTGGCCTGACGCGCTGAACGTTCGAGAGCAGATCTCGAAGATCGACGGCGGCAACCGCCCGGACGATCAGCAGATCCTGGGGTTTCTCACCAACGAGATCGGCAGCGTCCGGAGGCGCAATGGCGAGGCGGACGCGGCGGGCCGTGCCTTCTCAGACGCGATCGAGATCGACCTTCGTACGGCCCCGGCGTACTTGAACCTTGGCGACGTTCGCGAGCAGCAAGGGAACCTGGCCGCGGCCGTTGAGGCCTGGGAGACCCTCACGCAGGCGGTGCCGGACAGGGCGCACCTCGCGTTCGATCGGCTGCAGCGCGCGTATACCAAGCTCGGCGCTCCGCGCCGCTTCGTCGATCTCTGCCAGAGACTCGTCGCGCAGAATCCGCAGGACTGGCGCGCGCGGCTTGCCCTCTCGCAGCACCTGGTCAACGAAGGACACCATCGGCAGGCGCTCGACGTGTTGCTCGACGCGATTCCCCACAACCCGCACGGACTCGCCATTCACCAGCAGATCTGGCACACACTGTCCGAGCTCGGCCTCGAACCGTCACTCGTCCGACGGTACGTCACGCTGACCCGCGAAGCCGTCTTCTATCTCGACCCGCACGTCTGCGTGCGCTGCCGCTACCGGAGCGCCGAACTGCTCTGGCAGTGCCCGCAATGCCACGAGTGGAACACCTTCGTCGAAGAACGACTCGCCCCGGCCAAGGACAGTCCGACGGCGGAGTTGGAGCCTACCGAGTCGTAGGCGCGTGCCAGACAAGCATCGCGTGCGTCGCGTGGCCCTTACAGGCGGCATTGCCACCGGCAAGAGCTATGTACGTTCGCGTTTCGAGGCGCGTGGTGTGCCTACGATTGATGCGGACATATTAGCGCGCGATGCCGTCGCCCCTGCGACGCCTGGCCTCAACCAAGTCGTTCGCCGCTTCGGGCCGGAGATCTGCGATTCGACCGGCGCGCTGGATCGAAAGAAGCTCGGCGCGATCGTGTTTTCGGACGCCGACGCCAGACAGGCTCTCGAAGGGATCATTCATCCGTTCGTGCGTGAAATGACGGACAAATGGTTCGCGTCGCTCGACCCTGCGCAGTACCCCTTCGCGATCGCTGATATTCCCCTCCTCTTCGAAGGGCGGAGGGAGCACGACTTCGACAAGGTGATCGTGGTCGCATGCGATCCGGCGACGCAGCTTCGACGATTGATGACGCGCGACGGCATCAGCGAGGACGATGCCCGACTGCGAATAGCCGCACAACTGCCTATTGAAGAGAAGGCGGCAAAGGCCGACTACATCATTCGAACGGACGGAACCTTCGATGACACCGATCGACAGATTGAGCAGGTGCTGACTCGAGTCCGTTCCTGGGTGTTGGGTTGAAGAGATTCAGCGCGGAATGCGAAGGCACGGCGCTGGCCTGTCAGGGAATGTGTGCGTTTCGACAGGCCAGCGTATGTCTGGAGCGCGGTTTAGGCCTGCCCCTGCGTCCTCTTCCGGCGATTTCGCAACGTCGCGATCAAGCCCAGGGCTCCCGTCCCGAGGAGAAGGAGCGACGTAGGTTCAGGGACCGGTGCCAGGAAACCTCGAATCTCGCCGGCCGGAAACGTAGTTGTGTGAATGTTCAGATAGGCGCGGCCCGTCATGATCCCGCTGAAAAGCGCGGCCTCGGCGAGTGCCGTAGTGCCGCCGCTATCAGTGATAAATCCCGCCCTGTAGCTCGACGCCAGCGTCATGTCGAACGTGCCGTCAAAGACGCCCGCCGTAGTCCCGGAAGGAAACCCGGTGAAGGTTGGGGTTGTGGTCGCAACCGGACCCAGGGTGTCCGCCATGTTTGCGTCGCCTGGACCGTTGATCACGTGAATGTGCGAGGCGGTATTGCCAGTGAGCAGATCCTGGAAGGTAACCTGGACGCGCATCGTGTGAAGCGCGGCGTCGATAGTGACAAGCGCAAATCCCGTCCCCGGCGAAGCGTTCGCGGGTGATTCCGCCGGCCCCGACAGAGCCGCAGAGAAGAGTATCGGTGAGGCGGTCGCTGATCGCATCGCGCCCGTCAACATGAGCAGCACTAGCACGACGTTCCGCTTCATAGCTTCGTCCTTTCAGGGATTCGGCAGCGCGGCGCAGACAAAAGGCGCCGCCGGCGCCGCCAACTCGCACACGAACTGCAATTTTTCCGAAGTATTTAGAGGACCCGAAGCGGCGCCAGCAATGCGTCGCCAAAAATGTCATCGATGAGCCGGTTCATCCGAGTCGCATCTTCGCGGCTCGCAACGTGTTCTTCATCAGCATCGTGATGGTCAATGGGCCGACGCCGCCGGGCACAGGTGTCAGCGCGCCCGCGACCTCCGCAACCTCCGGATGCACGTCGCCGACAAGCACCGATCCTTTCGAGCGGAAGACCTGGAGCCGCGGGTGTCCGTCATGGAACAGCATCTGTGCAACGGTCAAGTCGGTCACCTTGTTCATGCCCACATCGATGACCGTCGCCCCCGGCATCACGAACGTCTTCGTGACGAGCCCCGCCCGCCCGACGGCCGCCACGAGAATGTCCGCCTGGCGGCAGACGTCGGCGAGGTTTGGCGTTCGCGAATGGCAGATGGTGATGGTCGCATCGCGATGCAGCAGGAGCAGCGCCATCGGTTTCCCGACGATCTCGCTGCGACCGATGACGACGGCGTGCCGGCCCGCGACAGGAATCTTCTCGCGCTCGAGCATCTCGATGATCCCGGAGGGCGTGCACGCGACGAGCGTCGCGCGTTTCTGAACCAGCAGCCCGACGTTCACCGGGGTAAGCCCATCGACGTCTTTCTCGGGAGCAATCGTGTCGAAGACACGCTGTTCCGCATCCGCGCCCATCGTCTTCGGCAACGGCGACTGCACCAGGATGCCATCGTGCGCCGCGCTTCGGTTCAGCCTGTCGACCAGCGCAAGCGTGTCCGCGAGCGTTGCGCTGGCCGGCAACCGCTCGACGTCGGCGCGGAAGCCGATGTCGGCGCCTGCCTTCAGCTTGTTGCGCACGTAAACTTCAGACGCCGGGTCTTCGCCGACAAGGACGATCCCCAGCCCTGGCGGCCTCCCGTGCTCCGCCGCAAAGGCCGCAACCTCCGGCCTGATTTCTTCCTGCATCGTCCGGGCAAGCGCCTGCCCGTCCAGGACCCGCGCGGTCATACCGCAACACCTTTCTCGAGCGCCTTCACGCTCTCCGTCCGGCCGAGCACCACAAGCTCGTCGCCCGCCTGCATTACCGCCTCGGCGGGGGGATTGAATTCCATCGCCCCGCCGGCCCGCTTGATGCCGACGATGATGACGCCAAATTTCTGGCGGATATCGGCGCCAACGATCGTCTGGCCGGCCAGTGCCGACTTTTCGTCGATGCGAACCTGTTCCATCGAGAGATCGAGCCGTTCGGAGCTCGTGGCGAGGTGCACGAAATCGACGACTGCTGGCCGAAGCGCCGTCTGCACGATGTGATTCGCGCCGATCTGGTACGGCGAGATCACCCGGTCGGCGCCCGCTCGCCGCAGCTTGTGCTCTGCGTCGTCTGACTCGACGCGGGCGATGATGAAGAGGTCCGGCCGCATGACGCGCGCCGTCAGCACGGCGAAGACGTTCTCGGCGTCGGTGCCGACGGCGGCAATCAGCCCGCGGGCGCGGTGAATACCTGCGCGCGTCAGCACCTCTTCCCGACTCGCGTCGGCCTCGATCGCCAGCCATCCCCGCTCGATTGCCTGTCGCACGCGTTCGGGATTGCGCTCGATCACGACCAGCGGAACGCCTTGCTGATGCAGCTCCGCGGTGATGATGCCGCCGATGCGGCCATAGCCGCACACGATGAAATGGTCTTTGATCTGTTCCAGCATACGGGTGACGCGCCGCCCTTCGAACCGTCGATGCAGCCCGCCCTCCACGATAATCGATGCCAGCAGGGTCACGGTGTAGAACGCGGTTCCCACACCGCCGAAGATCAGCAGGACTGTGAACACCTGACCGGCGAAGGTAAGCGGGTGGACCTCGCGGAAGCCGACGGTGGCGACCGTCGTCACCGTCATGTAGAACGCGTCCCATGCGCTCCACCCCTCGATGAAGACGTAGCCGGCCGTCCCGCCGGCAACGATGATGAGCAGAAGCGCGCCTGCCAGGCGCGGGCCGCGTGTCCACGCCCACCGATTCGCGGTACCCGCCGTCATGACGTGGGCAGGCGGTCAGCGGTGCGGAAGAGGTCCTGCGCCCGCCCGAGCTTCGGCTCGGAGACGGCTGTGGCTTCTGGCGTAGCCGAAGTAGAACACGAACCCAATCGCCAGCCACACCGCAAGCCGCACCCAGTTGGTCCAGCCCAAGCCGTAGATCATCGCTCCACAGACGACGATGCCCAGCGACGCCACCAGCGATAGCGCGGGAACCGTGAAACCGCGCGGCACATCCGGCCGCCGCCGGCGCATGAGCCAGACGCCCGCGCAGACGAGAATGAACGCGAACAGTGTTCCGATGCTGGTCATTTCGCCGACGATGTCGCCGGGAATGAACGCGGCGAAGAGACCCGTAAATACGAAAAACACGATGTTGGACTTCCACGGCGTCTTGTACCGCGGATGCACTTCGGAAAAGATCTTCGGCACGAGCCCGTCCTGGCTCATCGCATAGAACACGCGCGACTGTCCGAGCAACATCACCAGGATCACGGAGGAGAATCCAGCCAGGATCGCCACGGTGACCAGCTTGGACAGCCACTCGAAGCCCGCCATGTACTTCGTGATTGCGAACGCAACCGAGGCTTCCCTACCAGCGGTCCGGAAATCGTCGACCGTTGCGATGCCGCTCAGCACGTACGAGAACAGCACGTACAAGACCGTGCAGACGACGAGCGAACCGAGGATGCCAATCGGCATGTCGCGCTTCGGATTCTTCGTTTCCTGCGCTGCCGTCGACACCGCATCGAATCCGATGAATGCAAAGAAGACGACGCCGGCGGCACCCAGGATGCCCAGCACGCCGCCGTAAGCGTGGGTCACGCCCTCGGGCGTCACGTAAGTCGTCGGCGCAGGAATGAACGGCGTGTGGTTGGCCGGGTTGATGAACCCCCAGCCGAACACAATCACCATCACCACGATCGTCAGCTTCGTGATCACGATCAGGTTGTTGACGAAGGCCGACTCGCGGGTGCCACGGATGAGCAGCGCTGACAGCAGGGCCAGGATGAAGACGGCGGGGACGTTCATGATCCCGTGAGCGCCGTCTGCCATTTCCATCGGCGAGTGACGCCATGCATAAGGGATCTGCAGCCCCAGGTACCCGAGCACCCGGTTGAAGTACTCGCTCCACGCGATGGCGACCGTCGCCGCGCCGATCGCGTACTCGAGCACGAGATCCCAGCCGATGATCCATGCAACGAATTCGCCCATCGTCGCGTACGAATAGGTGTACGCGCTGCCGGCGATCGGAATCATCGAGGCGAACTCGGCGTAGCACAGTCCCGCGAGCGCGCAGCCAATCCCGGCGACGATAAACGCGAGCGTCACCGACGGGCCGGATCGCTCCGCGATGGCCGCGGCGGTGCGGACGAAGATGCCGGCGCCGATGATGCCGCCGATGCCCAGCGAGACCAGCGACCACGCGCCAAGGGTCCGCTTGAGCGTGTGCTCGCCAGTCTCCTGCGCATCGGCGAGGAGACGGTCGATTGACTTCGTCCGAAACAAAGAGCTAGCCACCACACTCTCCCTTGTTGGTGATTGGTGATTGGTGATTCACGAATCGCTCAATCGCCAATCACGAATCGCTCAATCACGAACCGTCCGATCCTGCTCCCCGGTCGCATTGGCGACTATACGCGATATTGCGCGAGCTTCTGAACGTATGCCCGGGTCCGTCCCTCCGGATCGTTGGTGGCCAGCAGATCGCTGATGACGGCCAACGCCGACGCGCCGGCTGCGATGACCGACATCACATTCTCCAGCGTGATGCCCCCGATCGCGACGACGGGACGTCCGTTCGCACGTGCTGCAGCAGCTGACACAAGCTCGAGCCCGACGGCGTCATAGCCCGTGGATTTCGTCCTGGTGCCGAACACCGGACCCACCGCGAGGTAAGACGCCGCCTCGAGCACTGCGGCTTCGAATTGATCGATGGTGTGGGTCGAGTAGCCGATGATGGCGTCGGGACCCAGCAGGCGCCGTACCGCTGACGGCGTCAGATCGTCCTGGCCGACATGCACACCGTCGGCCCCCGACAAAAGTGCAAGGTCCGCGCGGTCGTTGACGATCACCGTCGCGCGATGCGCCTCGGCGCTCCGCACGACCGAATCGCACAGCTCGAGAAAATCCCCGGACGGAAGTTGTTTCGCGCGGATCTGAATCCAGGTGGCGCCGCCGTCCAGGAAGGCGCGCGCGAGATCGGCCGGCGCCCAGCCGGCGCGCTCAGCCGTATCGACGTCCAGAATGGCGTGGAGGGCGGGTCCCTGTGGACCCGACGTCATGATGCTTCTGCCAGCGACCCGGTTGTCTTGGGCGCCGGCGCGAATCGCTCCATGAACGCGGTCGTCACCTTCCCTGCGGCAAAGTCCGCGTCGTTGATGATCTTCAACTGCAGCGACACTGTCGTCTTGATGCCTTCGACGACCGTCATTTCGAGCGTGCGGCGCATGCGGGCAATCGCTTCCTGACGGTCGCGTCCGTGCACGATGATCTTGGCGATCATCGAGTCGTAGTAGGGCGAGATCGTGCACTCCGAATGCGCCGCGGTGTCGACGCGCACCCCCGGACCGCCGGGAACGCTGAAGACGCGGATGACACCCGGCGACGGCGCAAACGTCTCGGGATCCTCCGCATTGATTCGGCACTCGATCGAGTGGCCCGTGAACGTCACCTCGCTCTGCTTGAACGACAGGCGTTCACCGGCGGCGATCCGGATCTGCTCTTTGACGATATCGATCCCGGTGACCATCTCGGTGACGGGGTGCTCCACCTGGAGGCGGGTGTTCGCTTCCATGAAATAGAACTTCCCGTCGTGGTCCATCAGGAACTCGAACGTGCCCGCATTCGTGTACTGCACTGCCTTCGCCGCATCGACGACAAGGCTGCCCATCTTGCGGCGCACCTTGTCAGTGAGCGGCGACGCCGGCGATTCTTCGAGCAGCTTCTGATGGCGGCGCTGGATCGAGCACTCGCGCTCGCCGAGATGCACGAGGTTGCCGTGATGGTCGCCGAGAATCTGAAACTCGATGTGCCGCGGGTTCTCCAGATACTTCTCGATGTAGATGTCGCCCACGCCGAATGCGGCCTCGGCTTCGCGCTGCGCGGTGCGAAGGGCGTTCCCGAAGTCGGCGGGGCTCCGGACGACCCGCATCCCCCGACCGCCGCCGCCGGCCACCGCCTTGATGATCACGGGGTACCCGATGTCCTTGGCGGTCTTGAGCCCCTTCTCTTCGCCATCGACGGGACCATCGCTGCCGGGCAGCATCGGAACGCCGGCCTTCTTCATCGCCCGGCGGGCACGCGCCTTATCGCCCATCAGCTTGATGACGCTGGGGTCCGGGCCGATGAACCGGATGTGGCACGCCTCGCAGACTTCCGCGAGGTACGCGCTCTCCGAGAGGAAACCGTAGCCCGGATGGATCGCATCAGCGCCGGTGATTTCGGCGGCGCTGATAATCGCCGGAACATTGAGGTAACTGTCCGCGCTCCGCGGCGGTCCGATGCAGACGTCCTCGTCCGCGTACTTGACGTGGAGGGAGTTCTCGTCGGCCTCGGAATAGACTGCGACCGTCTTGATGCCGAGCTCGCGGCACGCCACGATCACGCGCAGCGCGATCTCTCCACGGTTCGCGATCAGGATTTTCTTAAACATTCGACTTGATGCGGCATTCACCGAGACAAGCCACGGAGGCACGAAGGCACGGAGCGAATAAACCCATCCTGGATCTCCGTGTCTCCGTGTCTCCGTGGCTCGTAATCGTGAACATCGCTACGCCGGTTTGAGCGCGAAGAGCCGCTCCCCGTACTGCACGGCCTGGCCGTTCTCGACGTACACCTTTACCACCTCGCCATCGCACTCGGCGTTGATCTCGTTCATCAACTTCATCGCCTCGATGATGCAGAGGACCTGTCCCTTCTTGACCGTGTCGCCAACCTCGGCGAACGGCTTCGCGCCAGGCTCCGAAGCCCGATAGAACGTCCCGACAATGGGCGACTTCAGCACTGCGAGGTCGAGCGCCTCGTCTGCAGATGCAAGAACTGGCGCTGTTACCTCGCCTGCGGAGGCCGCCGGCGAGGTGGCCGGACCGGCAGTCGGCGCAAACTGGCCGTTCGGCCCGACTGACGTCGCGTTCCATGTCCCGCCGGTGTTTTTCCGGAGACGCAGTTTGAAGTCATCGCGCTCGAGCTCGAACTCCGACAGTTCGTGCTCGCGCATCATTTCGAGGATCTGTTTGATTTCGTCGAAATTCATCAATTTTACAAGGAGAGCAGCTCGCGCGGGAGCCGGGTGAGCACGTCGCAACCCGTCGCGGTCACGAGCACGTCATCCTCGATTCGGACGCCGCCGAACCCTGGCAGGTATGCGCCGGGCTCGATTGTGAAGACCATTCCGGGCGCAAGGATCACGGACGGCATATCCGTTCGCGGCTTCCCAATCCGCGGCTCCTCGTGCACGTCGAGGCCGAGACCGTGTCCCGTCCCATGCCCGAACGCCTCGCCGAGACCACGTTCGATGAGCACGTTTCGCGCCGCCGCATCTACGGCGGACGAGTCGATACCCGGTTTGACCGCAGCGATAGCCGCCGCGTGCGCATTCAGCACCGCGTCGTATACCCGCCGCGCCTCATGCGAGGGCGGACCGATCGACACCGTCCGCGTCAAATCACAGCAGTATCCGTCCAAGACGCCGCCAAAGTCCAGCACGAGCAGGTCCCCGGTCGCCAGCACGCGCGCGCCCGCGCGGTAGTGCGGCATCGCCGAGTGCGGCCCGGAGGCGACAATCGTGTCGAAGGCCATGCGCTCGTAACCCGCCTCGCGGATCGCCGCTTCGATGGCCCCCGCAATGCGCCGCTCGGTTTCCCCGACGCGCACCGACGCCAGCGCTGCCGGCATCACCTGGTCGAGCCGCGCAGCCGCGTCACGCAGCGTCGCGATCTCGGACGCGTCCTTGATCATGCGTGCCTGTTCCACGATGCGCTCTGTCGACCGCAGCGCGATGTCGAGACGGCGCGCCGCGATCGTCTCCCGCCACCATTCATACCGCGCAACGTTGACGTGCGGGGCCTCGAAGCCGACAGTCGTCGCGCCAATCTCGGCAAGGCACGCGACGAGTGCCTCTTCGTAGCTCGAAGGCACGTCCCACACGCGAAGGCCTGGACACGCCGCGGCTGACTCCTGGAGCGCCCGCACCGATTCGTGATAGCGGAAATCCACCAGCAGATGCAGCGCCTCGCGCGTCAGCACGAGGATGCCAGCCGTCCCGGCGTGATTGGAGAGATAGCGGATGTTGGCAGGCGGCGTGACGATCAGCGCGTCAAGACTGAGCGTCTCGAGCGCTTCGCGAATACCGGCATGCCGGCGCGCCAGCGTGGAGGAGGAAGGCAAGCCCACGCGTCACTGCTGCTGGGAGCGGTCCTCAACGATCGCCGCAAGCCATTGCTCGAGCTCCGCGATCGCCGGATTCGGAATTGGCAGAACGAACGATTCCCCCTGGCCCGGCAGCGCCACGGATGGCTCCGGATCCTGGAACTGCGTGTCGACGCATGGCGGCGCCGCATGTGGCTGGTCCGGAATCTGGTACTGGATCTCGACGCCCGGTGACGCCACGAATGGCTCGTCCGGAACCTGCAACCCGGTGTCGAGGCTCAAGGAGCTGAAGTCCGGTGTCGGCGGCAGATCGAGCGTGAGCGCGTCGAGTGCGTCAAGCGCTTCAATCGGCGGTGGCGGTGGGGCCGCGGTCGGAGGATGGTCGACGGGCGACGTGTCGCCGGCTTCGCCGCGACGCTGATGGATTTCGGCGAGCCCGCGAATGGCAGCCAGGTTGTCCGACGCCAGATCCAGCACCGCCTCGAGCTCCGTCCGGGCGTCGTTATACCGGTGAAGCTCCATCAGGGCACGACCGAGCGTCACGCGAGCGGAGAGGTACGAGGGATGGTGCGCCAGACCGGCGCGGCACGTGGTGATCGCGTGCTCGTAGTCGCCCATGCGCCGGTATTCCTCGGCGAGCTGCGCAAAGGCAATCGAGGTCGGATCCTTCTGCACCCGCCGGCGCAGCTCTTCGATACGCGGGCTACTTGTCACTTCCATCAGATTCTACGTGTGTCACGGGCGGCGCTGGTCCGCCCACCCAAAGAAAACGCCGAGACCCTCTTGGGTCCCGGCGCGTCGTTTTTCGACAAGCCTTCCTGTCGTGTCTACTGCACGGTGACGTTGCCGGCTCCGGCGCCGGCACCGACGGTCGTCGTCGACGCCGTCCGGCCCTTTTCGTCGGTGATGGTCAGCTTCACCGTATAGGTGCCGGCCGCGGCGTACTCATGCTTCGCATTCGGCGCCGAGCTCGACTGTGAGCTGCCGTCACCGAAGTCGAACAGATAATTCGTAATCGTTGTCCCCGTACTGCTCGTCGATGTGGAAGCATCGAAGAACACCGTTTGCCCAACGTTGATCGTCCCTGCTGGCGACTGCGTGAGTCTCGCCGTCAGACCGCTTCCAACGACGACGGCGTTGGTCACCGTGGCCGACTGCCCAAGATCGTCGGTGACGGTCAACGTAACCGGATAGGTCCTGGCCTGGTCGTACACGTGCTGAATGGTCGACGCGGCGGTTGTGCTTGAAGCGCCGTCGCCCCACGTCCACACGAAGCTCACGATGCGATGGTTCACCGCCGGCGTGGTGAGCGAGGTGAATGTCGCCGTCTGTCCTGCGATCGGCGCCACGGGCGAGACCGAGAACGCCACGGTCGCCGGTCCGGGCGCCACGATGGAGATTGTCCGCTGACTCGTCCCGACGCTATTCGCGCCGTCGGTGACCTTCAGCGTGATGACAATGGAGCCGCCGGCCTGGAACGTATGGTTGACAACGCGGCCAGTCGCCGTGCCCTCTGTGCCGAAGTCCCACTCGAACGTGCACTGGTCCGTACACGAGCGGCCTTCATCCTGCGTTCCGGAGGCGTCAAACCTCACAACCTGTCCGATCTCCGGGCCGTTGGGCGTGAAGATGAACGACGGCACCGGCACGGTCGAGTTCTGCGGAATAGCATCAATCGCGATTGTCCGGATCGAGTTGTTGTTGGCATCGGTTCCGAATGGCACGGCGTAGATCGCTATGTTGCCGAGCGACCCCGCAACGGGAGCGTTGACGACGAAGGTCACCTGACCGCCCGCGTTGGTCACCACGTCGGTTGCCGACAACGCCGCACCGGCGGGCGAATTCACCGGCAGCGACAGCGTCAGGCGTTGCCCGGCGACCGGCCGTCCCTGTGAATCGCGCGCAGTCAGCGTGACCACCGATTGTGAGCTGCCGTCGCGCGGCAACTGATTGGGTGAGGCCGTCATCGATATTGACAGCCCGAGCTCCGACGGTCCCGAGAGGGCCGGTCGATCCTGGTTTTCGAGTGAACACGCGGCGGCGCCTACGAATACCAGCAGCGCGACTACAGCGCGCGCTGTCAACCCGCGAAGATCATTTATGCACATTGTCTTCATACCTAAGTCGTCGGATCCCCGAAGTCGCCGAAGTTGATCCCGATGGATCCGGTGACTTGGATGCTTTTTCCGGCCTGGTCCTTGCCATAGAACGTGACGTCGGCCACCGTGTTGATAATTTGACCGGATATCTGGAGGGCCCTCAGCGGTGCGTCCTCCTTCGCGGTGTGACGCACGATCTCGAAGCCCACCTGTATTGTTCCGTCAGGAGGCACGGTAAACGTCAACCCGGAATCAAAGGCGTACGGCACGTCCATGCCCTGCACGTTGCGGCCGTCGCTGCGGCGGTACTCCACGCGGTAGTGCGTGAAGGTCACAGCGTTCAGCGGACTCGGCTGGCTCGGAAGGCCTGGCGCTCCGGGATCCTTCAACGTCAGCGCCATCGACACCCGCCCGCCATCGTTGAAGATGGTCGGCACGTTCACGCTGTCCCGCTTCACCATCGTTGTGACGTCGGAGTTGAGCGTGCCGCCGAAGATGTCGGGCTTCGCGCCGGATGCGGCCTCGAGCGTGATGATGCGGACCACAGACGACGACGAGCCCTGTTCATGGACGCCACAGCCCGCCGTCAGCGTCGACAGCGCTGTCAGCAACGCGAGTGTTATCGACTTCGTACTCACAGTTCACTCCTACAACGTGATGATTCGGGGCGTGATGAAGATCAGCAGCTCACGACTTTCGTCGTTGACGGCGTCGCGCCTGAACAACCAGCCAAGCAACGGGATCCGCGAAAGGCCAGGCGTACTGTCCTTGTTCGTCTGTTCGCTGCTGACGTAGATGCCGCCGATCACCGTCGTGGCGCCGTTGTTCACGAGCACCTGCGTGATCGCGCGCTGCGTATCGATCGGCGGAATACCGGCAATCGCCTTGCTGTAGTCGGGCGAGGCGTTTTCCAGCGAGATGCGCATGATGACCGTGTTCGCCGCGGTGATCTGCGGCGTCACCTTGAGCGTCAACGCGGCGTCCTTGAAGGTGACCGTGATCGTGTTGTTCGCCACGGTCTGAATCGGAATCTGCACACCCTGCGTCATTTCCGCTTCGACGTTGTTCTGCGTCGTCACGCGCGGCGTCGACAGCAGGCGTCCCTGTCCCTGTTTCTCGAGCGCCGACAGCGCGAGGTCGAGGTTCAGCGCACCGTTGATTGAGCCGAGCGCCAGGCCCACCGCGGTCGTGGCACCAGTGACACCCAGGTTGACTCCGGTGGAAGGCGAATCGAGCTGCGGGTCAGGCGACGGCGGACCCTGTGTTTGTCCCGTGCGGCCCGTCAGACTGCCCTGGTTCGGGAACGAGAGACCCGTCGTGTTGCCAATCGTGTTGCTCGCCCGGCCGGCGACGCCCCACTGCACGCCGATCGTCCGGGCGAACTGGCGCGTCGTCTGCACGATGCGCGCCTCGATTTCCACCTGAGGCTGCGGCGAATCGAGCGTGGAGATCAGATCGGACGCGCGTTGAAGCCGATCCGGAAGGTCGTTGATGATCAGCGTGTTGGTTCGCGCATCGGTCTGGATCGATCCGCGCGGCGACAAGATAGTGGCCAGGAGCAGCGGACGGAGGTCTTCGGCTTTCGCATAGCTCAATGCGCGCGTCAGCACCCGGAGCTCGCCCGAGAGCGCCTGCTCGTCGGTCAGCTTGCGTCGCGATGTTTCCTCGTCGGCGAGCACTCCGAGCGGCGCCACGCGGACGATCGTGCCGTCCACGACGTACCCGAGCTTGTTCGCGCGCAGGATGATGTCCAGCGCCTGGTCCCACGGCACGTCGCGCAGGGACACGTCCACTGTTCCCTGGATCGTCGGATCGATGACGATGTTGAGCGCGCTGATTTCGGCGAACGTGCGCAGCACGGCGCGAAGGTCCGCGCCCTGGAAATCGAGGCTGACCGCGTGTCCGGTGTAACGAGGCGTGCCTGCGCCCCCAGTCTGGATCGCCGGGACGTTCACGGTTGGCGGCACCGTCTGCACGGCAGCCGGCGTTTGCGCCGGGGCGGCCTGCACCGGCGGCAGGACGACTGCCGGCGGAAGCGCCTGCGACTGCGCCATCGTGGCGACCAGCTGCGGGGTCTGAGAAGCCGGCCCGGGCGCCTGCGAAGGCGGCGTCACGAGCACGGCCGCGCGCGTCTGCGGTGACGCGGGAGCGGCATCATCGAAAACGATCGTCAGCGCCTGCCCGTCGGGCGACGGCTCGAGATGGTACGTCGCGCGTCGCTGCAGCTCCACCGCTACACGCGTGCCGAGCGCACTTTTCTGGCTCAGCCCGATGCGCACGTTCTGCACCGCACCCTGCCCCACGGGTGTGAGACCCGGGAGCGCCGATGTCACGTTGGCGAGATCGATGTAGAGCCGCGCCGGCCCCTCCTTCGATTCTTCGACGTTGGTCGTGACCAGAGGCCCTGTGCCCTGCAGTGTGACGGCCGTGGCTGCGCCGCGGCGTGCCACCAGTAGATCGCGAATGACTGACGACGGCCCGGCGGCGCCGATGACGCCTGCCGCGGCCCGATCGATGCGATCGGCTTCGACGTAGATCACGTTCCGGGAGCTGCGGACGCGAGGCCGGATAGGCTGCCCGAGCGTCAGACTGACCCGCGCAATGGTGGCGCCGTCGAATGCCCGCGAGTTCTCGACCCGTACGCCGGTAATCGGCACCCGTGGATCGACGATGAAATTGTCGGCAAAGCCAACAGCGACGACATCGCGCATCTCGATGACGAACGTCTTCGGGTCGGGTTGCGACGCGACGTACGGCACCGGGTCGGAGGCCTCAATCGAGATCACTCCCGCGCGGTTGTCCACACGAGAGCTGATCCGCTTCAGGACCGCCAGGTCCGTGCTGCTGGCGCGCAGCGGCACCATGACGCCAATGCCAAGCGCCGCGCACAGCATCCACAGAATTGCGTTTCTCGGTCGACACGCCATCACTTGGCCTCTTCGGTCTGTCGGAGCACCTTGCGCACCTCGCGCTGTTTTTCCAGAGACAGTGGATCGGTCACCTGCTGAGAGACCACCATGCTGTCCTGGGTAATCGTTCGGATCGTTCCGTCGAGCAGCCGATCGCCCGACCTGACGATGTAGGTCTTGTTGTCGGCGCCCTGCAGGATCCCCACGAAGCCGCCCTGGCTCGCAATGGTTCCCTTCAACGTCACTTCACTCGTCTCGAGTCCCGAAAGACCGGCGGCGCGAGCGCCGACCGACGGCTTCTGAGTCTGGCTGCCGCGCATGAGCAGGCTGGTGAACGGATCGCGCCGGCCGTCCTGGCGGTACGTGTATCCCTGCGGCTCGAGTTCCAGCCCCGCTGCCGCGGGGGCAGCCGGAGGGGGGGTCGCTGTCGCGGGCGCCGCTTGCGGAGGAGGTACAGCGGGTGTCGAGGGTGTCGCGCTAGGAGCTGACGCGGGCGCAACGGCTGACGCCGGAGGCGGCGTCGGCTTGGGTGCGGATGCCTGAGGCGCCGTGCGCACCCCGTACGGGTTCGTGAACACGAACACGAGCGCGACGGCGAGCGACAGAAGGCGCGGTGCGATTTCCATCGCTATTCCGTCCTCGGCGCGGCGGCGGGCGCAGTGGCGGGCACCGCGGGCTTCTTCGGCTCGATGAGCACGAACGTCGTCGCCGTGCAGTCGGCGGTGATCGTGTTACCCGAATTCGCGCTGTCCTTCGCCTTGATGTGAATGCTGGTGACGTTGATGATGCGCGGGAACTTGCTCACGCGCTCCAGGAAGCTGCCCAGGTTGTGGTACGTGCCATCGAGTTGGAGGCCGATGGGCCATTCGGCGTACATCGGCTTCGCCGACACCGCCTGTGGAGCGAAGCCCCGGATAGTGAGGTCTGACTGCGTCGCCATGCCCTGAATGCGGCGCAGCAGGTCGCCCACGTCCTTCTCGGTCGGCAACACCGGCCGCAGCCGATCGAGCTGTGCTTCGAGCACCGCGACTTCGCGGCGGAACTCGGGCAGGCTGCGTGCGGTCGCGAGACCACGGTCGATGTCGGCGCGGATCGTCGCCAACTGCGCCTGGCGCTGGTCGATGGTGTCCTGCACCGGTTTCGCGTACCAGTTCCAGAAAACGCCCGCGCCAAGAAGCGAGACCGTGGCAAACGCGCCAAGCTGGCCGTACCACGGTATTTTGCTGAAACTGAGGTTCATAGCCATTTCTGCGTATCGGGCAGCCCGGAGGCCGCTTTAGCGCGCCCCTCCTGGGATCGGTGCGGATGCCACAGACTTGGCCGCAGGCGCGAGCTGCGCCTTCACCGTGAATTTGATCAAGTCGACGCCGCTTCCCGTGCCCGAGCCACTGACGGTTTCGACCTTGCTGTCGACGATCTCGATCGGCTTCTCGAGGAGCGACGTGCTCCCGAGGTTGCCGACGAAATCGGAGAGCGAGATGAGCGTCGTGCTCTGTCCCTGGATGGTGATGTCGTTCCCCTTCTGCTCGAGGTCGGTCAGCCACAGCATGTCGGGGACGCTCTTGCTGACAGCGTCGAGCAGTTGCACCGGAATGCTCTGGCCGCCGCGAAGCTGCTCGATCAGGGCCACGCGCTGCTGCAACTGCGCGCGCTGCTGATTGAACGCCGCGACCTCGCGAATGATTGACTGCAGGCGCGCCTGTTCCTGCTGGGCCGACGCGATATCCGCATCGACCTGCGCCGACCACTGGTTGAGCGAGTAGTACCAGTACCCGATACCAGCCGCGCTCAGCACGAGCACCAGACTGCAGGCCAGCGTCAGACGCTTACCGAGGTCAAACGTGACCGCGCGCTTCTTGACCTGGCGCTCGCCGCCGAGAAGGTTGATGCGAATCATCGGTCGCCCATCGTTCGCAGCGCGAGACCGACAGCCACGGCCGCCGTCGCCGCCAGTTCGGCGGAGTCTCCGCCAAGCTTCTTCGCGTCCCACGTCACCGCGCGGAACGGATCGAATTCCTCGACCGGTGCGTTGAACCGCTCCTGCACCATCTCGCGGAATCCATCCACGCGGGACGCGCCGCCGCTCAGCATGATCCGGTCGATCTGATCGGAGGACGCGGTCGCCTTGAAGAAATCGAATGTCTTCTGGATCTCGAGGAGGACGTTCTCGGTCACCGCGCGAAGAACCGGCTGCGCTTCCTCGAACGTGGCTCCGTCAACCGGAATTCCCTTCTTGAGCTGCTCGGCCGATTCGAACGGAAGATCGAGCTCTTTCTGGACCGCCTCGGTATAGGCGTTGCCGCCCATCGAGATGTCTCTCGTGAACACCGACTGGTCGCCTTGGAGGATGTTGATGTTGATCGCGCTGGCCCCTGCGTTCAGCAGCACGACGACGCGACCGGCGTCGAGGCCGTAGTTCACTTCGTACGCGTTCTGCAACGCGAACGCATCCACGTCAACGATGATCGGCGTCCGGCCCGACTGCGTGATCACGCTCGTGTAGTCGGCGATCTTTTCCTTCTTCGCCGCCACCAGCAGCACGTCCATGCTGCCCCGCGCGTTGGCGCCGGTGCCGGGGTCGAGAATCTGGTAGTCGAGGTTGACGTCCTGGATATCAAACGGGATGTACTGCTCCGCCTCCCAGTAGATGGATTCGGACAGCTCGTTCTCCGTCATGACCGGCAGCGTGATCTTCTTGACGATGACCGCGTTGCCCGAGAGCGAGGCGCACACTTCCTTCGTCTTGAAGGCTTTGTTGCCGTCGAAGACGCGGCGGATCGCGTCGGACACCGAGCCGGCGTCGATGATGGCTCCGTCGACAATGGCATCGGGCGGCACCGGCTCGATGCCATAGGCCATCACGCGATAGGTCTTCCCCGAGGCCTTCAGCTCCACTGCCTTGACCGCGCTCGATCCGATGTCGAGACCGATGACTGTCTTGGCCTTTCCGAAAAACTGCATTCGTCCTCTGTGTTCCGCGTAAGCTCGGCAACGGATGTGCCATCTGAATTTCCGTGTATCGGCGCGATTTCCATTGGGTGCGCCGAGTCCCGCCTGTTACGGATGTGCAAGCGGCTCACACATTCGTAAGAACCGGATGTTTCAAGAATTGCTGACGTGCTACTTATCGGCCCTTTTCCGTCGGCGCATCACGAGTTGAGTGGTTCGGCGCATCCCTGGGCGCTCAATCCCAACCGCAAAAGCGAACGTACGTCTCAAGAGTTGACACTCGCGGGAACCGTCCGTATCATTGGGGTTTGCGGTTACAGGTCACGTCCCAGCCTGACGGGAACGAGACCCAGGGATAAGGTTCAGAACGAGCCCGAAAGATGGAGCTTGAGAACGAGCCAGAAAGACAGGGCTCGTTGAGCCCCCAGAGCATGAGGCTCCGCGTCAGGCCGGGCCCGCGAGGATTCCCTTTTCATGCGTACGTTCGTGGCAAGCGCGAAGAGCGCAGACAGCCGGTGGCATGTCATCGACGCCCAGGGTCAGGTGCTCGGGCGTGTGTCGACCCTCGCCGCGCGGCTCCTTCAGGGCAAACACAAGGCGATTTACACCCCGTACATCGACACCGGGGATCACGTCGTCATCGTGAATGCCGCGTCGGTCAAACTGACCGGCCGGAAGGAAGAGCAGAAGGTCTATCGGTACCACAGTGGATATGAAGGCGGCCTGCGCGAAGAGCGCGCCGTCGTCGTCCGCAAGCGGCAGCCGATTCGCCTCGTGGAAGAAGCTGTCCGCGGCATGCTGCCAAAGACCAAGATGGGTGACGCGATGTACCGGAAACTGAAGGTCTATGCAGGCGCCGATCATCCCCACGCCGCCCAACAACCCAAGAGCATCGAGGTCGCATAGTTTGGCAAGCATCGAATACTACGCAACGGGTCGCCGCAAGACCTCCGCCGCCCGCGTCTTCCTTCGCCCTGGCAAGGGCGCCATCACCGTCAACCACAGAGAGTTCGACAAGTACTTCACGACCGAAGCGTTGCGCACGCAGGTCCGCCGGCCGCTCCTGCTCACGGAGACCGGTGAGAAGTTCGATATTCTCGCGACCGTGAACGGCGGGGGCGAGCACGGACAGGCCGGCGCCGTTCGTCTCGGCATTGCGCGGGCGCTCGTGGCGTTCAACGCCGAGCTCCGCAAGCAGCTCAAGAAAGATGGGCTGCTGACGTCGGATTCGCGCATCAAGGAACGTAAGAAGTACGGTCTGGCTGGGGCGCGCAAGCGCTTCCAGTTCAGCAAACGATAGCGGCAGAGGCGGACCTGCAGGTCCGCCTGAACGTCAGAGGAGAGGGAGGGAGCTTGTCAGGGATTGCGATGAAGGATCTACTGGAGGCCGGCGTGCACTTCGGCCACCAGACCAAGCGCTGGAATCCGAAGATGAAGGAGTACATTTTCGGGGAACGGAACGGCATCTACATCATCGATCTGAACAAGACGGTGAAGCGGTTCCGCGACGCCGAAGAGTTCGTGACGAACCTTGCCGCCGATGGCAAGACCGTTCTCTTCGTCGGCACCAAGCGCCAGGCTCAAGACGTGATGGCCGAGGAAGCGCAGAAGTGCGGCATGTACTTCGTCAACCAGCGCTGGCTCGGGGGACTCCTCACCAACTTCACGACAATCCAGCGCAGCCTCGGACGCCTCCGCGACCTCGAAGCCATGGTCACCGACGGCCGCTACGACACGCTCTCGAAGAAGGAAATCGCCCGGAACGAGAAAGAGAAGCGGAAGCTCCTCAAAAACCTCGAGGGGATCCGGCACATGTCGCGCCTCCCCGACGCGATCTTCGTCGTCGACACGCGCAAGGAAAAGATTGCCGTCGATGAAGCGCGCAAGCTGAAGATCCCGGTCATCGGCGTGGTCGACACCAACTGCGATCCCGACGAAGTGGACTTCGTGATCCCTGGCAACGACGACGCGCTGCGCGCGATCCGGCTGTTCGCCTCGAAAATCGGGGAGGCCGTGACGGCAGGGCGCGGCATGCGCGAGTCGCGGATCGCCGAAGAAGATGCCGCGCGCGTCGAGGAAGCGGCCCAGGCCGATGCCGCCGCGCGCCTCACCCGCGCGGTCCGTCCCCAGCGGCGCGAAACGACGCCGACGCCCGCCAGCGCCTAGCGGCACGCGGAAGCATTCGCGCCGGCTCGCGGTGTGGGCCGGCGCTTTTTGTGTACGAAGGACACGAAGACGTACATGAACCACGAAGACCACGAAAGCCACGAAGAAAGACAGAACACCAGGAAATCGATTTGCCTCGTGTTCTATCTTCGTGTTCTTCGTGACCTTCGTGGTTTACCCCGTCTTCGTGCTCTTGACTGATCCAGATTCGGAGACGCAGGAATGGCAACCACAACGATTACGGCAGACCAGGTGAAACAGCTTCGCGACCGGACCGGCGCGGGCATGATGGAGTGCAAGGCGGCGCTGTCGGACGCCAACGGCAACATGGAAGAGGCGATCACGGTGCTTCGGAAGCGCGGCCTCGCGCAGGCGGCCAAACGCGCCGGACGAGCGACGGCGCAGGGCATGATCGGGAGCTACATCCACATGGGCGGCAAGATCGGCGTCCTTGTCGAGGTGAACTGTGAATCGGACTTCGTGGCGCGCACGGACGACTTCCAGAATCTCGTGAAGGAAGTCGCGATGCACATCGCGGCCGCGGACCCGAGGTGGGTGCGGCGCGAGGATGTGCCGGCCGAGGCGATCGAGAAGGAAAAGAGCATCTACCGCGCGCAGATGGAGAACACGGGCAAACCGGCCAATGTCCTCGACAAGATCATCGAGGGGAAGCTCGGCAGCTTCTACTCGCAGTTCGTACTGCTCGAGCAGCCGTCGATCCGCGACAACAATGTCTCGATCGCGCAGCTCATTGCGATGGCGAGCGCGAAGACCGGCGAGAACATCCAGGTCAACCGGTTCGTGCGCTTCCGCGTCGGGGACACCGACTAAGCCGTTCGAGTCGTTCGGAACGTTCGGTGCGTTCGAGTCGTTCACGTTCGCCGTTCTTCGGAACGTTCGAACGGCCCGAACGAATCGAACGGTTCGAACGCTCCGAACGTCCGAACGTTCCGAACGACATATAATCCCGTCTCGTGCCCTCCGCTGAACCGCCGCCGCTCTACAACAGAATCCTCCTCAAGTTGTCCGGCGAAGCGCTGATGGGCGACCAGCAATTCGGGGTCGATCCCGCCGTCGCCACCCGCATCGCGCAGGACATCGCCGAGATTCAGGGGATGGGCGTCGAGACGGCGATCGTCATCGGCGGCGGTAACATCTTCCGCGGCCTGGCGGCGAGCACGCGTGGCATGGACCGCGCGACGGCCGACTACATGGGCATGCTCGCGACGGTCATCAACGCTCTGGCGCTTCAGGACGCGCTGGAGCAGCAGAACGTGCTGACGCGCGTTGTCACCGCCATCGAGATGCGGGCCGTGGCCGAGCCATTCATCCGGCGCCGCGCCATTCGCCACCTCGAGAAGAAACGCGTCGTGATTTTTGCCGCGGGCACCGGCAATCCGTATTTCACGACCGACACCGCGGCCGCCCTGCGCGCCATGGAGATCAAGGCCGAGGTGATCCTGAAGGGCACCAAGGTGAGCGGCGTCTACACCGCCGACCCGATGCTGGATCCGCACGCAACGAAATACCCTACAATCTCCTACCTGCAGGTCCTCGAGCGGCAGCTCAAGGTGATGGACGCCACGGCCATTTCGCTCTGCATGGACAACAAGCTGCCGATCGTCGTGTTCGACCTGCGCGAGCCCGGAAACATCCGGCGCGTGGTCATGGGTGAGCCGATCGGCACTACGGTGTCATAGCGCTGGACGTCAATTCCTCGAATGCGACCCGAGAGAGTATGGATTTCAACGATCTGAAAGGAATGTTTGCCGAGGTGAAGACGCGCATGGACGCGGCCATTGAGCGCGTCCGGCGCGACATGGCGGGCGTGCGCACGGGCCGCGCGACGGTCAGCATCCTCGACAACGTACAGGTGGAAGCGTACGGGTCCAAAGTGCCGATCAATCAGGTCGCGAGCCTGTCGGTGCCCGAGCCGTCGCTGATCGTAGCCCAGCCGTTCGATCCCTCGGTCATCAAGGAGCTCGAGAAAGCCATCCGCTCGTCCGACCTCGGGCTCAACCCTGCCAACGATGGCAAGGTCGTGCGCATCCCGATTCCGGCGCTGACGGAGGAACGCCGCAAGGAGCTTTCGCGCCACGTGCACAAGCAGGCCGAGGAGGGACGCAACGTCGTCCGTCAGGTCCGCCGAGACGCGAATGAGCGCCTGAAGAAGCTCCTCAAGGAGCACAAGGTCTCAGAAGACGATGAGCGGAAGGGCCTCGAGCACGTGCAGAAGATGACCGACGATCACGTCAAACTGATCGACGACCTGCAGAAGAAGAAGGACCAGGACCTACTCGGACATTAGTGATTGGTGATTAGCGATTCGTGATTGGCAATCACGAATCACAAATCACTAATCACCAAAGGAAACCCCCATCATCCGCGCCGTCTGCAGCAGGTCGTAGTCGAGCGGCACGAATTTCGTCCGGCCCACAACTTCCCCAAGTGGCACAGGCACGAGGTCGGGCGGATGGTTCGCCACCATCTTCCCGAACTGGCCATTCAGGATCAGCTCTACCGCCTTCCCTCCAAACCGCGTCGCCAGCGTGCGATCGAAGGCGGTCGGTGCTCCGCCGCGCTGCAGATGTCCGAGCACGACGTGCCGCGTCTCCTTGCCGGTCAGGCGGCCCAGCTCGTCTCCGCAGAACTTCGCCGCACCACCGAGGCGCTCGGCGTACCCGACGTGCGCTTCCTCGAGAATCGAGACGCTGCCATTCTTGGGACGGGCGCCTTCTGCCACGACCACGATGCTGAAGCGGGCGCCGCGCTCGTCGCGCCGCCGGAGGCATTCCGTGACCTTCTCCAGGTCGTACGGAATTTCAGGAATGAGGATGACGTCCGCTCCCCCTGCGACGCCGGCGTGCAGCGCGATCCATCCGGCGTACCGCCCCATGACCTCGACGGTCATGATCCGGCGATGCGCTTCGGCGGTTGTGTGCAGGCGATCGATCGCGTCGGTGGCGAAGCTCACCGCGGTGTCGAAGCCGAAGCAGCTCGTCGTCCCGTAGATGTCGTTGTCGATCGTCTTCGGCACACCGACCAGCGGAATCCCCTTCTTGTAGAACTCGTACGAGATCGCCAGCGTGCCGTCGCCGCCGATGCAGACAAGCGCATCGAGCTCCATCTCCTGGAACATCTTCATCACGCGGTCGCCATAGTTGAAGGTGCCGGCCGGCGTGATGATCGGCTCGGCAAACGGATCGCCGCGATTGACGGTGCCGAGGATCGTGCCGCCGAGGCGCAGGATACCGGTGACGTCCTTCGGCGTGAGCACGCGCGACTTCTCGGGATAGATCAACCCGTCGAAACTGTCTTCGAGGCCGATGACCGTCACGCCGGCGTTCGACGCGGTCTTTACGACGGCACGAATAACGGCGTTGAGGCCTGGAGCGTCACCGCCGCCGGTCAGGACACCGATTTTCTTGATAGTGGGCATTCAAGCGAGGCGTGGACAAAGAAGGTCGAAGAAGAAATTAAGAAGTAAGGAGATTGCGTCGAGTATAGCGCGACGATCCATGCGTTGCCCCAGGTACATCAGCGTGGTACACTTTTGCGTTCGTGCCTGCGCGGACTGACGTATCCGTGACCGCGCGCTCGCATCAAGCCTTCTTCAATCGGGCGGCTAGCTCAGCTGGGAGAGCGCTGCGTTCGCAATGCAGAGGTCGGGGGTTCGATCCCCCCGCCGTCCACCAACATTTTTGTGTCAGGGCCGGGAGCGTGCTCCCGGCTTTGTCGTGTACAGCACTCCTGTGATGCGAGCGATGTGATCTCCACGCATCGAACTTAGCAAGCACGTCCCCGACGAGCGGAATCTTGTGCAGAAGGGGGACTCTCTCCTTGACTGACAGGTGAAGCGGAACTAACTTCCGACCTTCCACGCTTCTCACCGCGCCCCGAAGAGACCCTTATCCAGGGAGGACCTCCATGCTTCCTCGCACGCGCAGAATTACTCTGGCCGCATTTCTGGCCGCCGCGGCTCTTTCTGTCCCCACTCATATCACCGCGGATCAGGACGACGCATCAGGTCGACGCGCAGGCGGTAATACCACCGGTACTGCCAGAAGCAGCAAACTCTACATCGTTCAGATGGCGGAGCTGCCAGTGTCCTCTTATGACGGACGACTTGCGGGGCTCCCCGCCACCAGGCCGGAGAGGGGTCGAAAAATCAATCCGCAGGATCCAGGGGTCACCGGATACGCCGGCTATCTCGAGTCGCGGCACGATGACACGCTGGCCCGCGTGGGAGGCGGCCGGAAAGTCTACGACTATCGCTATACCTTCAACGGCTTCGCTGCCGAGCTCTCCGATGTGCAGGCGGAACTTCTCCGCGCGAGCGCGGGCGTGATGAACGTGCGCAAGGACGATCAGCGGTTCGCCGACACATCGTCCACGCCGGCGTTCCTCGGTCTGGATGCACCGGGAGGCCTGTGGGATCAGCTTGGCGGGGCCAACCGGGCGGGCGAAGAAATCGTTATCGGCGATATCGACTCCGGCATCTGGCCGGAGAATCCGAGCTTTACGAAGGGCCGCAGGGGAGACAAGGACGACAGGGATGACAACGACTCGAACCGCCGCTTCGACGACGAGCGGAAAGATGAATTCCACGGCGCCTGCAGTCGCCGGTGAGCAGTTTCCGAAGTCCAAGTGCAACGAAAAAATCGTGAGCGCGCGATGGTTCAACGCGGCATGGGGCGGCGATGCCGGCATAAAGGCGGACTTGCCGTGGGAATTTGCGTCGGCCCGGGACTATAACGGTCACGGCACGCACACGGCCGCAACCGCCGCGGGCTACCACGGCGTGACGCCGACGGGCGCGGCATCCATCTTCCCCAAAGTCAGTGGGATGGCCCCGCACGCGCGAATCGCCGTGTACAAGGCGCTCTGGTCTACCGAGGACGCCGCACTGGCGAGCGGTTTCACGTCGGACCTGGTGGCGGCCATCGACCAGGCCGTCGCGGACGGCGTCGACGTCATCAACTATTCAATCAGCGGAACCCTCACGAACTTCCTCGACCCGGCCGAAGTCGCGTTTCTCTTTGCGGCCGATGCGGGTGTGTTCGTCTCCGCGTCCGCGGGTAACAGCGGACCCGCGGTCTCGACCGTGGCGCATCCGTCGCCCTGGATCACGACGGTGGCGGCCGGTACGCATAATCGCAACGGCGTTGGTTCCGTGAAGCTCGGCAACGGGGTGACCTATAACGGTGCCTCGCTCGCGGCCACGGCCGTGGGGCCGCGTGCCATTGATCGACTCCACCGCCGCCGGCCTGCCCGGAGCGCCTGCGGCCGCGCTCGCGCTGTGTTTCACGAAGGGAAACAACGGCGGAACGACCGTCCTCGATCCGGCGAAAGTCGCGGGCAAGATCGTCGTGTGCGATCGCGGCGTCAATGGGCGCACCGATAAGAGCCGGGCGGTTGCCGAAGCGGGCGGCGCCGGGATGATCCTGCTGAACACCAGCCCGAATTCGATCAACGCCGACTTTCATTTCGTGCCGACGGTACATCTGCAGGACACCGATCGAGCGGCCGTCAAGGCGTACGCGGCGACGGTCGGCGCGACCGCGACCATCAACAAAGCCACGCTGATCTACACGGAGCCCGCGCCGTTCACCGCAGCATTCTCCTCGCGCGGTCCACTCCTCGCCGGTGGTGGTGACCTGCTGAAGCCGGATGTGATTGCGCCCGGTCAGGACATCCTGGCGGCCGTCGCGCCGCCTGGGCAATGCGGGACAGAATTTCAATGTCTACAGCGGCACCTCGATGTCGGCGCCGCATGTAACGCGGGATCGCTGCATTGCTCAAGGACCTGCACCCGGACTGGTCGCCGATGATGATCAAGTCGGCGCTCATGACGAGCGCCTCGGACGTCCTCGACGGACCGAACACGAATGCTGCGGTCGATCTTCCGGCAGGGTGCGGGACACGTTGCGCCGACCAAGGCCGGGGATCCCGGCCTCGTCTACGACTCCGACATCAATGACTGGCTGGCCTTCCTGTGCGGCACGACGACGGGTGTTGACGCGAACCTCTGCGCCGCGCTCGTGAGCGGGGGCTATTCCCTCGATCCAAGCAACATGAACGTCGCATCGATTGCCATTGGCGACCTCGCGGGCGTGCAAACGGTGAAGCGGACCGTCACGAACGTCGGGAAACATTCCGCGACCTACACGCCGTCGATCACAGGGATGGCCGGCTTTACGGCCACCGTCAGCCCCTCTTCGCTGACGCTCAAGCGGAAACAGAGTAAGTCGTTCACGGTCACGTTCACCCGGACGACGGCCGCGGTGAATGCCTACACCGGCGGGCAGTTGACGTGGAGCGATGGCATTCACAGCGTGCGCTCGCCGCTCGTCGTGAAGCCGGTCGCCCTTGCCGCTCCGGCATCGGTGTTCAGCACCGGCGGACCGATCAACTACAGCGTGCAGTTCGGATATTCGGGCCCGTTCGCGGCGACGACACGCGGGCTGATTCCGGCGGCCACGACAAATGGCACCGTCACGGACGACCCGGGCAACTCGTTCAGTCCCTCCGGCGCCGGTGTGGTGGCGATCCCGGTCACGATCGCGGCCGGGACGACGTTCGCACGCTTCTCGCTGTTCGATGCCAATGTTTCTCCGGCCAGCGACATCGACCTGTACGTCTACAAGGGCGCAACCCGTGTCGGCTCGAGCGGTGGCGGTACGTCGGCTGAAGAAGTGAACCTCGTGAACCCGGCAGCGGGCAACGACTACATCGTGTACGTGCACGGGTTCGGTGTGCCGGGCACGGCGAACTTCACGTTGTTCTCCTGGCTCCTGGGATCGACGTCGGAACCGAACATGGCTATCAACGCTCCGACCACGGCGACACTTGGCGCAACCGGGACGATCAGCCTCTCGTTCAGCGGTCTTGCTCCGGGGACGAAATACCTCGGCTCGGTGGCGTACTCCGGCGCAGCGGGTATGCCGAATCCAACGATCGTGCGCGTCGACCCGTAGGGTGCGCCGGCCGATCTGACGTACCCCGGGAGATGCACCGTGCATCCTCCGGGGTCTTGGCGGTTCAGCCATTGAAATAGAATCGCTGGATGGCCATCCCTCTCGGACGCGCGCATGTGCTCGCGTCGACGGCCATCCGCGAAGCGCGAAGCGCCGGCATCCGCGTGGAGGCGCTGATCGCTGTTGGTGATCTGCGTCGATTCGAGCCTGCGGTCGAGTCCGTCAGCCTTCTCGGCGTTGTGGCCGACTCGAGCCGTCGTACGGTCCTCGCGGCGCTCTCTCGTCTGCCGTCTGTGCTCAGGTTCGAGAAGCCGAACGACCGCAGCATCCGGCTCGTTACCGAACGCGGCGACGTGACTGTCCATCTCACGTCGCCCGATCAAGCCGGCGCGGCGCTGGCGTGGCACACGGGCTCGAGCCGGCACGTGGATCTGCTGCAGACACGCGCACGCGAATACGGTCTCGACCTGTCCGAAGGTCGGCTGCAGAATGGCGATGGGGCTCCGGTCGTCTGCCCCTCGGAAGATGACCTGTATCGATGTCTCGATCTGCCCTTCATCGCTCCCGAGCTGCGCGCCGGAGACGAGGAGCTGACCGCGGCCGAGCGCGGCACGCTCCCGCAGCTCATCACCGAAGTCAACATCCGGGGCGATCTCCACATGCACACGACCTGGAGCGACGGGAGCGACACGACGGAGCAGATGGTGCTCGCCGCCAAGCGGCTTGGCTACGAGTATGTGGCGATTACGGACCACTCCCAGCGTGCCTGGTCGAGCCGCAAGCTGTCGGTGGATGATGTGCCGCGGCAAAGCGACGAAATCGCGTCTCTCCGCCACACGATTTCAGACATCGACATCCTGCACGGCATCGAAGTGGACATCCTGCCCGACGGCGATCTGGATTTCGAGGACGCGATTCTCGAGGGCTTCGACATCGTCCTGGCGTCGCTGCACGTCGACGACGGCCAGGACGGCGCGCAACTTACCGAGCGATACCTCCGCGCCATTCATCACCCGCTCGTCAATGTCATCACGCACCCCGCGAATCGATCGCCGGCACGGTCGCCGGGCTTCGACATCGACTTCGATAGGCTCTTCGCCGCAGCGGCAGAAACCGGGACGGCGATGGAAATCGACGGAGCGCCCGGACATCTCGACATGGATGGGGCACTGGCGCGGCGGGCTGCCGCGGCCGGCGTGAAGGTGACGATCGACAGCGACTGTCACCGTGCCGAATGGCTGGCGCGGCAGATGCGCTTTGGCGTCGGCACGGCGCGACGCGGATGGATCGAGCCGCGACATGTACTGAATGCCCGCGGTGTGGACGAGGTCCGCGCATTCGTTGCCCGCAAGCGCGCGCGCCATGACTAGCACGTTGCCGAGCGGCGCGGAGCCATGAGTCGCGGCGCGAACCCTGTCGGTAGCGGCGCGGACCCTGTCGGTAGCGGCGCGGACCCTGTCGGAAGCGGCGCGGACCCTGTGGGTCCGCGATACGCGAACCGTGTTGCGGTCGCCTGCCTCGTTGCAACACTGTCCTTCTGGGCGTACACCCAGACGCTGCTGCCCGGCGTCGATCTCGGTGACACGGGAGGTTTCCAGGCAGCAGTACTGTCGCCGGACGTCAGCGCGCGGCAGGCATATCCGCTTTACTACCGGCTGGCGCGGCCGTTTGTACGCGCCGTGAGTGCGGCCAATCCCGCGCGCGGCCTCAATCTCTTCTCCGCCATCTTTGGCGCCGCCTCCGTCGGGCTCCTGGTATTCCTCTGTGCGGCAATCACGCAGTCGTTGGCAGCCGGGACCGTCGCGGGCCTGCTGTTCGCGTTTTCCTACACGTTCTGGAGCCAGGCCATCATCGCGGAGGTGTACACGCTGCACCTGACGCTGGTGCTCGCGTGCTGTCTCACGCTGTACGTGTATGCGTTGCGGCCGTCGTGGATACGTCTGGCCGTTTTCTTCGGGATCTATGCCGTGGCGTTCGGCAATCACCTCTCGATGATCCTGCTGCTGGTGCCGTTTACGATCTTCCTGCTCCAGGTCACACCAGAGGCGCGATCGCTGTTCAGGCCGGCAACCATCGCGCTTGCCGCGGCGCTCGCCGCGGCTGGTGCTCTCCAGTACTGGCCAAACTTCACATCGACCTGGCATGTCCCTGACGGACCGGCGACGTGGCCCGACCGCATCGCCACGTTCTGGTTCGACACCACGAAGGCCGACTGGCGCGAATCGATGCTCCTCGGCGTACGTAGCGACCAGTTTGCCGGCCGCGCCGGCATGTGGTGGTTCGACGCGCGCCAGCAGTTCGGCATCGCGGGTCTGATCCTCGCGGTCGTCGGCGCCATGCGCCTGTGGACGATTTCGCGGCCGTGGGCCACGCTCGTCACGGCCGCGTACGCGATCAATACCGCGTTCGCGTTCACTTACAACGTGGGCGACACGCACGTGTTCTATCTGCCGGGCCACCTGTTCACTGCGTTCATGGCCGGCGCATCGCTCTCATGGTTCGGCGGGCCTGAGAAGGCCCGCCCCGCACATGCTGGAACTGGGAGGCGGACGCCGTCACCCGCGGCGCGGACGCCATCAGCTGCGGCGCGAACGCCGTTACCTGCGGCGTGGACCTT
This sequence comes from uncultured Acidobacteriota bacterium, assembly GCA_963741135.1. Taxonomy (GTDB): domain Bacteria; phylum Acidobacteriota; class Vicinamibacteria; order Vicinamibacterales; family UBA2999; genus Gp6-AA40. The sequence goes on along the minus strand of CAVUHC010000008.1, from coordinate 942,317 downwards.
ACTAGGTCCGCGTGTGACCGCAATCGCCGCCGCCGCTGCGGTACTGCTCTACGCCGGCTGGCGCGGCTGGGACACCTGGCCTGCGATCGATCGGCATGACGACCGGCGGGCCGAGGCGCTCGTCACTCGCCTGACCCTGGGCGTGAATCAGCAGAACTCCGTGCTCGTCACAAATCTGAACTGGCAGCTCGAGAATGCGCTGCTCTACTTCACTCGCTCCCAGCGGCGCGATATCGCGTGGGTGCGTCTTCCTGACGTGATGCTGCACTTTCCATTTCTTGTGCGCGACAACGAGGCCATCTCGCGCGACATCGTCATGGATTCGTACGCCGCCCGCGAGGTGACAGGCGCGTACGGATCTCTTTTTCCCCTTCAGCCGGATCTGCTGCCCGTGCCCGACCTCGGCGAGGCCGTGGCGCTGTTGCCCGCGGGCACGCCGTACGTGCTGTGCCTGTTGACACCGCCGCGCGAGGAACATCTCGACCCAGTGCGTTTCGCGACCGCGCTCGCCGCGCTCACGCGGCAACGCGCTCCGGCTGTGGCGGCCGGTGCGTATCAGTTGATCGCAGGCCTCAGCGGTGAAGCACCGCTGGTGACCCGGTCTGCTGACCGGCCGTTCCGTGCCAAGTTCCGGCTTCTCGACGAGCCGTTCACCGTCCGTATGGAGTCATGGCTGCCGTCGGATACCTTCCGGCGGGCTGGCTTTGGCCACGTGCTTCGCGGGCGCGAGCACGTCCTGACCCTCGAGCGTGGCGTGAACCTGGTCTGGTTCGACCGGTCAGCCCGCCCTTCGCCGCCGCTCTATGCCGCAAGTCTGTACGCGCCTGGGCCGCGTTACCGTATCTCATCCGTATCCCCGTCATTCGCACGGGTCTCGCCCTAATGCTGTTATCGTAGGAACAGCCAGGCCGCCGACGGTCATTGATGAACGCATTGCCGACTCGACTGTTCCGCTTCGTCCTCTCGGTTTGCATCGCGTCGCAGGTGGCCCTCGACGCGCAGACGCGTCCGGCGCCTGAGGCGCTTGCACGGTCTCTCCAGCAGCGGTACCAGGGCATCAAGGACTTCTCCGCCGACTTCGTCCATAGCTACCGCGGAGGTGTCTTGAAGACGCAGACGCAGGAGCGCGGTAAGGTCACCGTCAAGAAGCCGAGCCGCATGCACTGGACTTACACCGCGCCCGAAAAGAAAGAATTTGTCTCGGACGGCGTAAAGATCTATTCCTACATACCGCAGGACCGGCAGGTGATCGTCAGCAGCGTGCCTCCGGACGATGAGGCCAGAACGCCGCGCTCTGTTCCTTGCCGGGCAAAGGCGACATCGTCCGTGATTTCTCAGCAACTTACGTGGATCCGACGCTGCCCGGGACGGTGGCGTTGAAGCTCACTCCGCGGCGCAATGAACCGGATTACGAGTATCTTGTAGTGGCGGTCGACCCGGCCTCGCTCCAGATCCGGGCCCTCACGACCCGGGACCGCCAAGGCGGCGACTCGACGCTCATTTTCACCAATTTGAAGGAAAATCAGCGAATATCCGATAAGGAGTTTGCGTTCCGCATTCCTCGAGGTGTCGACGTCATCACTGATGGCTCACCGAACTAGCTGCTTCGCGGCCGCCCTGGCGCTCACCACCGCACTTGCGGGGTGCGCCACGACTGCCTCGTACCGCTCCGGTCAGCAAGCCGAACGCCAGCAGGACTACGACCGCGCGGTCGCGGAATACACTGCGGCGCTCAGGAGGCACCCGAACGATCGCACCACTCAACTGGCGCTCGAGCGCGCGAAGCTGCGCGCCGCGCAGGACCATTTCGCGCGTTCACGACGGTTCGAAGCCACCGGCAAACTGGATGAAGCGCTGGTCGAGCTTCAGATTGCGTCGGAGTTGAATCCCGGAAGCGCAGACATCGACGACGGCCCTCCGGGGTGTCCGCACGCAGCTGCAAGACGAAGGTCCTCGTCGCGCGCGAAGGCAAGACGCAACTGGAGACGCTGATCGAGCAATCCCAGAATCTGGGACCGTCCGGACTGGATCTCCCGGCCGACGTGCGGATGCCAACCTCTCTCGTCTTCCGCGACGCGAGCGCGCGAGACATCTACACGGTGCTGGCGCGCTACGCGAATCTCAACATCGTGTTCGACCCGCTCTTCCGCGATGAGCGGCATCTCGATCGATCTCGAGCAACGTCACGCTCGACCAGGCGCTCGCCGCGATCTCGGCCGCGACCCGCACCTTCTACAAGATGACGGCGCAGCGCACGATCACGGTCATCCCGGATACCGCCGCGAAGCGCCGCGAGTACGAAGAGGAAGTCGTCCGCACCTTCTATTTGAGCAACGCGGACCTGAAGGAAACCATCGACCTCCTGCGGATCGTCGTCGACGCGCGGCGGATTGCGCCGCTCACCGGGACCAACGCGCTGACGATCAAGGACACGCCCCAGCGCGTGGCCGCCACCGGCCGCATCATCCAGGCAATCGACAAGGCACGGCCCGAGGTCGTCATCGACGTCGAGCTCCTCGAAGTCAATCGCACGCGGCTGCTCGAGTACGGCCTCCAGTTCGCGTCGCCCACGGCCGCGCCGACGGGCATTGACGGCGTCGCCGACGTCAACCGCGACAACCTGACGCTGCAGAACCTCCTTAACCTGTCGCAGTCGGACATCATCCTCACGAATCTGCCGACGCTCTATTACCGTCTGCTGAAGAGCGATAACAACTCACGGACGCTCGCCAACCCGCAGCTGCGTACATCGGAGGGCGTGACCGCCCAGGCCAGGTTCGGCGAGCAGATTCCCGTTCCGGTGACCACGTTCTCGCCGATTGCCACCGGAGGCGTGGCCCAGCAACCGATCACGTCATTCCAGTACCAGAACATCGGGGTGAACATCGACATCACGCCGCGCACGCATCATGACGACGACGTGTCGTTGGTGCTGAAAGTCGTGGTCAACAGCCTGTCTGGGACCGGGTTCGGCGGCCTGCCGACGTTCGGGAACCGGGAAATTACCACATCGATCAGGCTGCGTGATGGCGAGACCAACCTGCTCGCGGGCCTGATTCGCGATGACGAGCGGACGGTCATGGACGGGATTCCTGGACTCAGCGACCTGCCGATCGTCGGGCGCCTGTTCGCGCACAACAAAAAGTCCACGGAACAGACCGACATCGTCCTGACGCATTACACCGCACATCATCCGGGTGCTCGATCTCAGTGCGGACGACCTGAGGCCCTTCCGGGTGAGCAACGACGGGAACGCGCCGCTCATCGACCTGCCGATCATCACGCCGCAGACACCGCCAGTGACGGTGCCGGTCGAGCCAGCGCAACCCCCCGTGCCTGCGCCACCGCAGCAACCGGCGCAGCCGATTCCCGGAACACTCGCGCCCACGCCCACGCCGGTTCGATAGAAGGAGTGGCGGGGCCTTACTCGACCTTCGCGACTATCGCACCGAGCGCCTTCAGGCGCTCGACGAGGTGACTGTATCCGCGCTCCACTGTCTCGAGCGGAGCTACCCGCGTCTGCCCATCGGCCGCGAGTCCCGCGGCAATCAGCGACATCCCCGACCGTAGATCACGCGTATCGAGCATCCGGCCGCCCCTCAGCTGGGTCGGACCTGTGACGATGATGCGGTGGGCATCGGCGAGGAACATGTCCGCGCCCATGCCGCTCATCTGCTCGAGCGCGAAGAGCCGCAGCTCGTACATCCAGTCGTGCACCAGCGTCCGCCCTTCGGCCTGCGTCGCGAGCACGGTCACCAGGCTCACGAGGTCGCTCGGAAATGAGGGCCACAGGCCGGTCGTGATCCGCCGGACCGCCTTCGGTTTCGACGGCTTGACTTCGAACGTGCCGCCGCGCATTCCGCATTGGACGTTCATCCGCTTGAGGACCGCGGCAACCACCTCGATGTCTTCTTCGCGCGCGCCTTCGATCCCGAGCTCACTGGCGGTGATGGCCGCGACGACCGCCCAGCTGCCCGCTTCGATGTAATCGCCGCCAAGCCGATGCTCGGCGCCGTGAAGACGCGAAACACCTTCGACGCGAATCTTGGAGCTGCCGATGCCCGCTGACGCCGGCGCCCATCTTCGCCGAGGAACTCGCACAGCTCGACGACATGAGGCTCGGTGGCGGCGTGACGGATCTCGGTTGTGCCCGAGGCGCTCGCGGCGGCAAGCAGCGCGGTCTCGGTCCCGGTGACCGACGCCTCGTACAGGTACATCGAGGCGCCCGTGAGACGCTGCGACGTCTCGAGAAAATGATCGTCGTCCGATACGATCCGCGCGCCCATCGCCTGCAACGCCTCGAGATGGGTCGAAATCGTGCGCCGCGCCGGAAAATCACCGCCTGGCGGCGCGATGTGCGCCCGTCCCGTGCGTGCGAGGAGCGGCCCCAGCAGCAGAACCGATCCGCGCAGCCGACCGACCAGCGACCGGTCCGGCGCATGCGTCGTGATCTGCTTCGCGCGGACCCGTAGCGTCGTCGTCCCGATGCCGTCGACCTCCGCGCCCAGGTCGAGCAGCAGCCGCGCCATCACCTCGACGTCGCCGATCCGCGGCACGTTCGTCAGGACGCATTCGTCTTCGGTGAGCAGGCACGCCGCCAGCAGCGGCAGCGCGGCGTTCTTGTTGCCCTCGACCGCGACGCGGCCCTCGAGGCGGTGACCGCCTTCAATCAGAAGTGTCGACATTCGTTAGACCACGAAGATTATTTCAACCACGAAGTTTGCGAAGGTCACGAAGTAGTATTTCTTTCTTCGAGCCCTTCCCGTTCTTCGTGGTTAATTAGATACGCCACGTCGGGCTCGTTCGAAAAACCCAGGAATACCGGTTCCGGACGCAGCGACACGCCAAACCGATCGATGACCGCGCGCTTGATTCGCGCTGCGAAGGTCACGACGTCGCGTGCCGTCGCGCCGCCGCGGTTGATGAGGGCAAGGGGATGCTTGGTCGAGAGACCGACGCGCCCCTCGGCATGGCCCTTCGCGAATCCGCCCTGCTCGATGAGCCACGCGGCGGGGATCTTCACGTCGCCATTCTGCATCACGTAGCTTGGAACGCGGACATGGGAATTGATCGCCGCGATGCGATCGTACGACGCGCGAGCGACAACCGGGTTCATGAAAAACGAGCCGACGCTGCGCGTGTCGGGATCGGCAGCGTCGATGACCATCCCCTTCCGTCTTCGAATCGCCAGCACGGCCTCTCGCGTCTGGCGGACGTCGGGGGTCTTGATTCCATCCCTCGCCAACTGGTCAACGACGTCGGGATAGGTAATCGTCGGCGGCCCCTCGCGCAGACGAAAGGTCACATCGCACACGACAAACCGCCCGGCATCGGCTTGCTTGAACCGGCTCATGCGATAGGCAAACCCGCACTCAGACGCACCAAGGCGAACTATCCCCTCCTCATGGAGATCAAATGCCGTCAGTGATTCGATGACGTGACCGACTTCCTGGCCGTACGCGCCAACGTTCTGGATCGGCGTGCCGCCGACGCTGCCGGGAATCCCGGAGAGACACTCCACCCCCGCCAATCCTCGCGTCACCGCTCCGGCCACCACCGCGTCCCAGGCCTCCCCGGCGCCGGCGGTCATGAGCGTGTCGGCCCCCGATTTCGAGACCTCAACGCCGGTCAGCGCGATGTGCAGCACGAGTCCGTCCACACCCTCGTCCGCGATCACCAGGTTGCTGCCGCCACCGAGCGCGAACAGCGGGACACCGCGATCGGCTGCCCATGCATAACCGACGGCGACCTCATCCCTCGAGGTCGCGCGCACGAACCACCGCGCGGGACCGCCGATGCCCAACGTGCAGAGGGGCGCAAGCGGGACGCCTGCTGTTGGTGGCACGTCTGGATTATCCGAGGCCACGCAGCCGATTCTCCTGGGCGATCAACGCCGCAATCGCCTCTTGACGCGTGCAGAGCTCGAACTCGACCCAGTCGCCTGGGGCGAGTTGGCCGGCCACCGGCAAATCGGCGGTGATGACGGTCGCAATCTGCGGGTAGCCGCCCGTTGTCTGGCGATCTGCCATGAGCAGAATCGGGTCGCCGGAGCGTGGAACCTGCAGTCCTCCGACGAATGTCGCGTCCGAAATCATTTCCGCGGCGGGTTCCAGCGGGCCGGTCCCGGCGGGTCCAATAGGACCCGCCCTACGGAGTATCGGAACGCCGTTGAGGCGGTAGCCCATGCGATCCGACTGCGGCGAGATCGTAAAGCGAGCGCGCTGCAGGATCTCGAACGCCGCGTCGTCAAAGTAGCCGTCCTGGGGGCCACGCATTACTCGGAGACGGACCCCGGCGCCTTCGGCGGACCCATAAGGTCCGCGCCGCATTTCATCGGGCAGATCTCGTTCCGCGGACCTGAAAGGTCCGCGCCGCGTTTCATCCACCAGATCCCGTGCGGCGCGGACCCTTTGGGTCCGCGACTCGCCTAGCGGCACACGATCGAACGCAGCAAGCGCCCGGCCATCGACTCCGCCGAGACCGCTCTGGGCGTGCGTCGAGCGGCTGCCAAGAACAGGGGGCACTGTGATTCCGCCATCACAGGCGATGTACCCGCGCGCACCCGCACGACGCCCGCCGAAGCGCAGTACAGCGCCGGCTGCGCATGAACGCGGCGTGTTGAGCGGCAACGTCGCTTCGTCGATCGACGCGCTGAGATCGGCGCCAGTCACCGCGACAACAGTCGCCTGTTCGAACCGCAATTCAGGACCAATCACCGTTGTCTCGAGCGTTGCCGCGTCGCGTGAGTTTCCGACGAGCGCATTGGCGACGCGATGCGAGACCATATCCATCGGACCGGCAACCGGCACGCCGCGATCCTGGTATCCCCATCGGCCTGTGTCCTGGATCGTGGTGAAGAGGCCAGGCCGAAGCACCGTAATGGATCGCTCGGCACGCGTCGCGGACCCTGTGGGTCCGCGAAGGTCGCGATTCACAGGCGGACCTGAAGGTCCGCCTCCTCGCGGACCCACAGGGTCCGCGCCGCGAGTGAAGGGCACAAACCTCACGCGATCGCCGGGCGCGAAAATCGAGGCGGGGTCTTTTGATGGATCGAACACCGGCAGTGATGTCCTGCCGATCAACTGCCACCCTCCGGGTGATTGACGAGGATAGATGCCGGTCTGCCGCCCCGCGATGCCCACGCTTCCTGCCGGTACACGCGTTCGGGGGGTCGCCCTTCTTGGCGAAGCAATAGCCTCGTCAACGATTCCCATGTACGCGTAGCCCGGGAGAAACCCGAGCATGAAGACACGGTATTCCACGGCGGAATGGCGATCGATGACGTCCCGCTCAGAGAGACCGGCAAATGCGGCAACGTCGCGAAGATCGGGACCATCTGCCCCGCCGTAGGAGACTGGCACCTCGACGAGCGCGCCCTCACGCGCCTCGGGCGCCGCATGGGCCGCTTCGAGCATGGCGTGTGTCAACGCCGCCACGTCGGTCGCCAGCGGGTCGAAATGCACGGCCACCGAACGGTACGTCGGGATGACGTCCCGGACTCCCGCAAAACGGCCATCTGCAATGGCGTGCGCGATACCGATCGCTCGCGCATTCACGCCCGCATCGATGACGGCATCCAGCTCGAGCAGCACGGCCGAATCACCCGCGTCCCGAATCCCGATTCCCGAAGCCCGAATCCTGGAACTGCTCACGCCGCAAGTGCCTGCAGCAGCTTCCGGTGGATGCCTCCAAAGCCGCCATTCGACATCAGCACGACAATGTCGTCCCGGCGGTGCTCGTCGACAATCGTGCGAATGATGCCGTCCACGTCGGGCACGTAGCGCGCGTGCTGCTTGCGTGCCCGCAAATCATCCACCAGCTGCTCGGCGGACAGCCGCTCCGACTCCGGCAGCGAGGATCGGAAGACAGCGGCCACGACAACTTCGTCCGCCGCGCTGAACGATCGGGCGAAGTCATCCTGGAAGATGCGCCGGCAGGACGAGGCAGAGCGCGGCTCGAACACAGCCCAGATTCGACGATTGGGGTAACCAGTGCGCAACGCTGACAGTGTTTCGTGCACCGCCGTCGGGTGATGGGCGAAATCATCCATGATCGTCACACCCGAGGCCGTCCCAACGGTCTCGAGCCGACGTTTGATGCCCTTGAAGCGCCGCAGGCCGTCGGCAAGATCGCTCGGTGAGACACCGACGTGGTGTCCGACCGCGATGGCGGCCAAGGCGTTCCTGACGTTGTGCACGCCGAGAAGCGGCGATGCAAATGGCCCAATGACATCGCCGCGGTGCCGCACTGTGAAGTGCGTGAGGCCGTCGGCGTGCTCGAGGTCAGAGGCCAGCCAATCCGCGTCGAGCGCCGTCCCGAACGTCTCGACCGGGCTGACGGCCTTCGGCCGGAGGGCCGCCGCGTGCGGGCTGTCGGCGCCGAGCAGCAGCAGGCCGTTTCTCGGAACGAGATTCACGAGCCTCCGGAACGCCTGGAGCACCGCGTCGAGGTCGGCGTAGATGTCGGCATGATCGAACTCTATGTTGTTGATCACCGCGACGTCGGGTAGGTACTTCAGGAACTTTGCCGTCTTGTCGAAGAATGCGCTGTCGTATTCGTCTCCTTCGATGACGAAGTCGCGTCCCCTTCCGACCTGGTAACTCGAGCCGGCGTCTCCAAAGTTGAGCGCAATTCCACCGACGAGCACCGTTGGATCCAGGCGTCCGTGCGTCAACAGCCAACCGGTCAGCGACGTGGTCGTCGTCTTCCCGTGCGTTCCGGCGATGACGATGGATCGGGCACCCCACAAAAAGTGATCGCGGATGGCTTCGGGCAGCGAGCAGTAGCGGACCTTTCGCTCCAGGACAGATTCCAGCTCGGGGTTCCCGCGCGAGATCGCATTGCCGACGATGACTAGGTCCACGTCACTGCCGACATGGTCGGCGGCATACCCGGAGAAGGTCGGGATGCCCTCGGAGGCAAGGAAATCGCTCATCGGCGGATAGACGTTCTGGTCGGATCCACGCACGTCGTACCCGCGGCGCTTCAACAACGCGGCGAGCGTCGCCATCGCAGTGCCGCAGATGCCGATCAGATGAATGCGCCTGCTCTCACTCAACTGGTGATTCCTCAACGACCACCGATGCCCGAGGGGCCGTCACAACACGGATGCGGACGCCGAGCGGGAGCGTCCAGGACGGGCCGGTTGTGTGCCCTGAAGGGAACCCGGTGATGATCGGTCCTTCGATATCACCGGCGAACGCGCGAATGACGTCCAGTGCGCCGGGCTCGCCATTCGCCTCGTCGCAGCCGCGCATCTCGCCAAAGATGAGGGCTCGCGCACGCGAAAGAATGCCGCTCAGGCGAAGCTGCGTGAGCATCCGATCGAGTCGATAGGGCCGCTCGTTGACATCCTCCAGGAACAGCACGCATCCGGCGGGAGGGTCGAAGGCGTACGGCGTACCGAGCGAAGCGGTGAGCTGCGCCATGGTGCCGCCGAATAATGGACCCGCCGCTTCGCCTCCGCGAACGACGCCCAGCTGGTCCGGGCTGAAGGTGAGGCCACAGCCGTTCTGCAGGAGGGCGACGAACGACGGCTCGTCGTAGCCTTGAGCGCCCTTGGCCAGGCGCCCTTCGAGCATCGGACCGTGGAGCGCGGTGATCCCGCAACGACAGGTCAGCCACGAGAGAATCGAGGTGTTGTCGCTGTAACCGATGAACAGCTTGGGCGTGCGGCGCATCACCTCCGCATCGAGGAGCGGCAGCATCTGCACGCTGCCGTATCCGCCGCGGACGGCAATCAGCGCATCGACCGACGGGTCCGACCAGGCGCGCGAGAATGCCGCCGCACGCAGCGGGGCCGCACCGGACAGGTAGGTGCCCGTACGCGCAAACACATCCTCGTCATAGGTCGGCTCGTACCCAAGACGACGCAGCTCCTTGACGCCGCGATCGAACTCTTCGCGTGAAAACGGGCTGGCTGGAGACACGATGGCGATGCGGGCCCCGGGCCTCACCGCGGGTGGCTTCATCAACGAAGAATGCTCAATGCCCAAGGCTCAATGCTAGAGGTACCGCGCCATTTCGTCCGCAATGTGCCGGTGCTGGTCGCAGCCAAGCACGTGGCGGAGCGCTGGTGCTCGGCCGGGCGCGACAGGGGCGGCGAGGAAACGCTCCTTCGCCCGGCGATGCCTCGCGAGCGCGTCCTCGGCTCGCTTGTACGGGATGCGGCCGTCCTCCACGGCGTGCACGAGCGCTTCGAGCACGGCGGCCTGCACCTGGGCGTCCTGTGCGCGATCCGCGACGTTGGCGCGGCACACGAGTACACCATCGCAGCCGGCCGCAATCGCCTGCACTGCGGCGTCGGGCACGCTGTACTGGTCGGCAAGCGCTTTCATTTCGAGGTCGTCGCTCAATATGACCCCATTGAAATCAAGCTCCTCACGGAGCATGCCGCGCACGATCTTCGGCGAGAGCGTCGCCGGTTTCTCCTCGTCCAGGGACGGCACGAGAATGTGGGCGGTCATGATGAACGCGACGTCGTTGCGAATGGCTTCCCGGAACGGGACGCACTCGACGCGGCGGATGCGATCCGGAGGATGCTCCACCAGCGGCAGTTCCAGGTGGGAATCCACCGACGTATCGCCATGCCCCGGGAAGTGTTTCCCGCAAGCGGCGACGCCATTCTCCTGAAGACCTCGGACGATCGCCGCGCCCAGCTTGGCTACCATCGCGGCATCCTCGCCGAGCGCGCGGTCGCCGATGATTGGATTCTCTGGATTGGTGTGGATATCGAGGACCGGCGCGTAGTCGAGGGTGATTCCGACCGCCTTCAGTTCCGCCGCGAGCGCCGCCGCGAACCGGTAAGCGAGCTCTACATCACCGCTGCGTCCGAGCGTCGCCATCGCCGGCCACTCCGTGAACGGCGACTGGAGCCGCGCGACGCGGCCGCCCTCCTGATCCACGGCAACCCAGAGGGGAAGGTCGGAGGACAGCTGCTGCAGATCCTGATCGAGTTCAGCGACCTGCTCGGGCGCCTCGATGTTGCGCCTGAAGAGCGTGACCCCGCCGAGTTGGAACTCGCGCACCAGCGATCGCATTTCCGGGGTGATCGTCGTCGCGGGCAGGCTGCCAATCAGCAGCTGACCGATCTCGCGGCGTAGTGACGCAGGCACGGGAACATTATAGAGCCGTTCGGGCTTCTGAATTCTGGCTTCGCTTCGTGTTCAGGTTCGTGCGCCGCAGAGCGGCGAACGAACACGAACGAGCACCGAGAATCGAGCGTGAACGACAGTTCTATAATCGGCCGCGTGGTGATCGAAACCTCAGCGCCCACCCGCATCGATCTGGCGGGCGGCACTATCGACATCTGGCCTCTGTACCTGTTCCATCCCGGCGCCCAGACGCTCAACTTTGCGATCAGTCTTCGCGCGCGGGCCCGCATCGAATCCCGGACGGACAACCGCGTCGTCATCCAATCGAAAGACACTGGAGTGACCGTCGAGGCCGCGGACTGGAAAGAGCTGCGCGATTCGCGCGAACTGCGGCTGCTCTCTCTGCTCGTGCATTTCTTCGAAACACGTGGCATCACTCTGGTGACGTCATCGGAGTCACCAGCCGGTGCGGGAATTGCGGGCTCCTCCGCCCTGAACGTCGCTGTGTGCGCCGGGCTCGCAGAATGGAGCCGCACGCACTTCGAACCGGAAGCGCTCCTGCAGGTCGCGATGAATGTGGAGGCGCAGACGATCGCCGTGCCGACGGGGCTGCAGGACTATCGCCCCGCGCTCTATGGCGGGATCGCCGCGCTGGAGCTCGAGGTCAACGGAGTGCGGCGTGTGCCGCTCGACATCGCCTACGGCGATCTCGAGAAGCGTATCGTCCTGTGCTACACGGGCGAGCCGCGCAACTCTGGCACGAACAACTGGGAGATTACGAAAAAACATCTCGACGGCGACCGCCATGTATTCGACTGCTTCGAGCGAATCCGTGACACCGCGGCGTCGATGCGCGATCGGCTGACGCGCGGCGACTGGGAGGGTGTTGGAACGACGATTGCCGAGGAGTGGGAGAACCGCAAGCGGCTGGCACCTGGTGTCACGACTCCGGTCATCGAGGCGCTGATCGCGCGCGCAATCGCGGCCGGCGCGACGGCCGCGAAAGTCTGTGGCGCTGGCGGCGGCGGGTGTCTGTTCTGCTATGGCCCGCCAGAGAAACGCGCCGCGATCGCGGCGGCGCTCGCCGACGGCGGTGCGCAGCTGCTCGACTACAGGATCGAGCGCCACGGCCTCACGCGTGGATAACCGGCCAATCGCGCAGGTCCTTTCAGAAATCGCCGACTTGCTCGAGATCAAAGGCGAAAACGTCTTCAAGATCCGCGCGTACAGGTCAGCCGCCGATACCATCGGCGCGTGGGCCGACCCGGTCGCGCGGATGGACGAAAGGCAGCTTCACGAGCTTCCGGGCATCGGCAAGGATCTCGCAAAGAAGATCCGCGAACTCGTCGACACCGGCACCTGTCGTTTCCACCAGGATCTCCTGCTCGAATTTCCACCGACGATTCTCGATCTGCTCCGCCTGCAGGGCGTTGGTCCAAAAACCGTGGCCCTGCTCTACTCGGCCCTGAACATCCGAAGCGTGGACGAGCTCGTTGCGGCCGCGCACGCCGGCCGCCTGCGCGAGCTCAAAGGGATGGGGCCAAAGAAAGAGGCGCTGATTCTCAAGGCCGTTGAGGAGCGGCAGAAGGACGCAGGCCGTCACCTGTTGTCCGACACGACGACAATCGCGGCGGAACTGTTGGCCTATCTGCGGCAGCAGGCACCGACGGCGGAGCTCACCCCGGTCGGCAGCCTGCGCCGCGGCTGCGAGACCTGCGGCGACATCGACATCCTTGCGGTTGGCGCCGATGCGACGCTGATGGAGCAGTTCGTCGCGTTTCCGCGCGTCGAACGCGTGCTCGGCCAGGGCGACACCAAGTCGAGCGTGCGCATCGCCGGCGGCTACCAGGCGGACCTGCGGCTGGTGCCCGCCGAGAGCCGCGGCGCCGCGATGCAGTACTTCACAGGTTCCAAGACGCACAACGTCCTCCTGAGAGACCGCGCGATCCAGCAAGGGCTGAAGCTGAACGAGTACGGCTTGTTCCGAGTCGACGATGACGGTCGTGTGGCTGGAGAGACGGAGGAAGGGATTTACGAGGCGCTTGGAATGGCGTGGGTGCCGCCGGAGCTCCGCGAGCATCGTGGCGAGATCGATGCGGCCCTTGCCCGGCAGCTGCCGCGCCTCGTTTCGCTGCCCGACCTTCGCGGCGATCTCCACATGCACACGACCGTCACCGATGGCCGCGATGACCTGGACGCGATGGCAGCCGCCGCCCACAGGCTTGGACACAGCTACATCGCGATTACCGACCACAGCAAGGCGCTGGCAATGGCGAACGGACTGGACGAAAGCCGTGCGCTCGCCCATGCGGCGCGCGTCCGTGCGCTGAACGGGCGGTTTGACGGCCTGACGGTTCTCGCGGGCATCGAATGTGACATCCTCGCCGACGGCCGCCTCGACCTTGCCGACGACTGTCTTGCGCAGCTCGATATCGTGGTCGCATCGGTGCACTCGCATTTCAGCCAGGATGAAAACCAGATGACCGAGCGCGTTCTCAAGGCGTTGGAGTGCCGGTGGATCGACGTGCTGGGGCATCCGACCGGCCGCTTGCTGCTGAAGCGCGAGGCGTTCAAGATTGATTTCGAGCGCGTCACGAGTGCCGCCGCGCAGCACGGTGTTGCGCTGGAGATCAACTGCCAGGTGGATCGCCTGGACCTCAACGACGCGCACGCGCGGCTGGCGCACGAGCGGGGCGCACCCATCGTGATCTCGACCGATGCACACTCGACGACGGCGCTGGGCAACTTGCGCTGGGGGGTGCAGGTCGCGCGCCGTGCGTGGCTCTCGCCGGATGCGGTGCTGAACACTCGTTCGTTCGACGCGCTGCATCCGCTGCTCCGGCGCAATCGGAGATCCGCCTGAAGGCAATCGGAGGTCCGCCTGAAGGCGGACACTACCGGGGTATGTGCACGAGAGCCACCGTCTGTAGTGTCCGGCTTTAGCCGGACAAAGGATAGCCGGACAAAGGATAGCCGGACAAAGGATAAACGTGGATAAACCCCTAGGATTCGTCGCCTTGAAATCGATCAAGCAGGGCCCGCAGGACCCGAAGGCGGCGCTCGCCCAGATACGCGAGATCTATTTCAAGACGACGAAACGGACCATCGAGCACGACATCGTGCACGCCATCGAGCTGCTCAAGAGCCTGCCGAGCGAGGACGAACGCGAGAAGGCGACGGTGTACATGGAAGGACTTGCGCAAATGCGGAAGGACTGGACAAGGGGGAAAGGGGAAGGGGGAAGGGGGAAGGGGGAAGGGGGAAAGGTGAAGGGCCGTCTCAGGAAATAGGCCTTACGCGCGTCCCGCGAATTCCCGAGTTTCGGTGTGGACCTTGACCTTCTCTCCTTCTTTGATGAATAGCGGCACACGGATCTCGAGGCCCGTCTCGAGCGTCGCCAGCTTGGTCACGCCGCCGCTGGCGGTATCGCCTCTGACGCCAGGCTCGGTATAGGTCACGGCAAGCTCCACGTGTGGAGGAAGCTGGAGGCCAATCGGTCGCCCGTTGAACTTCTGGATTTCGACATTGACGTTATCGGCGAGCAGCCCCGCGTCCGCCCCTACGACGTCAGAACTGAGCGTAAGCGTTTCGAACGTTTCCTGATTCATGAAGTTGAAGCCAGAGCTGTCGGCATACAGATAGGACGCCGATTCGACGACGAGATCCGGTTCCTTGAACTTCTCCCCCGCCTTGAAGGTCTTGTCGAAGACCGCGCGCGTCAGCAGGTTGCGCATCTTGAGACGCACCAGCGTCTGGCCGCCGCGAGCGGTCGGTTTCGACACCTCGACGTCGATGCAGTGGAAGGGCGCGCCCTCGTACTCGAAGAACATCTTGCGCTTGATATCGATCGCTTCAATCAGGCTGGCCATAGGCTCCTTGTGGATACGGGTTCAGTGTAACCGCGCGGGTCGGCTATAGTGAGATTCCTCTCAGGGAGACCTCGAGCGGGTGGCCAAGACTGTCGCGAGGCGCCAGGGACGGGGCAAAACCGAAACGCTGAAGACGTAAAGCGGGAGGACGCGTGCGAAACAATTTGATGGTGACGCGGCGTCGCATGCTCCAGTGCGCCGGGGGACTCTTCGCGGCAGCCACGTTCCGGCCCCGGCACGCCGATGCCGCCGAGGTCAGCGCCGCTATGACCACGCTCAGCACCTACATGAGCGGCGCCGCCACAATGAGGCTTCCCGATCCGGTCGTCGAGAAGACGAAGCACATGATTCTCGACACGCTGGCCGCGATGATCTCCGGATCCGAATTACCGCCGGGCCGCTTCGCCATCCAGTTCGCGCGCGCGTATGGCGGCAATCCAGTTGCGACCGTGGTCGGATCGACGATCCGCTGCGGTCCCATCGAAGCGGCGCTGGCCAACGGGATCCTCGCGCATTCAGACGAGACCGACGATACCCATCCGCCATCGCAGTCGCATCCCGGCTGCGCGGCAATTCCGGCCGCTCTTGCGGTCGGCGAGAAGTTCGGCGTCGACGGCACGCGCCTTCTCCGCTCGGTCGCCCTTGGCTACGACGTCGGGACCAGGGTCACCGCGACCCTCGGCAAACTGCAGTACATGGTCGAGAGCCATCGCAGCACCCATGGCATATCCGGAACCTTTACTGCCGCCGCTGCGGCCGGCTGCGCGGCAGGCTTGAACGCGCAGCAGATGCGCTGGCTCCTGTCCTATACCGCGCAGCAGACCTCCGGGCTCGCGTCGTGGCAGCGCGACACCGATCACATCGAGAAGGCGTTCGATTTCGGCGGCATGCCCGCGCGCAACGGCGTCACATCGGCACTGCTGGTCCAGGCGGGCGGGACAGGCGTCGATGACGTCCTGTCGGGAGCCGACAATTTCTTCGTCGCGTTCGTCCCCAGGAACAACCCCGCGATGGTCGTCGAGGAGCTCGGGCGGCGGTTCGAGATCATGCGGACCGACATCAAGAAATGGACGGTCGGAGCGCCGATCCAGGCTCCGCTCGACGCCCTCGATACGCTGCTCAAGAAGTACCGGTTCCAGCCGGCGCAGGTGAAGCAGGTGATCGTCCGCGTCGCGACCGACGAGGCAACGATCGTCAATAACCGGGAGATCCCCGATATCAACCTGCAGCACCTCATTGCGGTGATGCTGGTCGACGGCACCGTCACGTTCAAGTCGGCGCACGACGCCGCACGAATGACGGACCCGGCCATCCTCCGTGAACGTGCCAAGGTGCAACTCGCGCCGGACGAGGCGCTCGAGCGCTTGATGCCGCAGCGCACCGCCATCGTCGAGGTGACGCTCACCGATGGCAGGATGGTGAGCGAGCGGGTCGGAACCGTCCGCGGCACAGCCGCAAATCCGATGACGCGGGCCGATGTCATCGCCAAGGCACGCGATCTCATCGTCCCGGTACAGGGCGCGGCGACGTTCGACAAGCTCGTCGACCGCATCTTCAATATCGAGAACGTGAAGAACGTCGTCGAGCTGCGGCCGCTGCTGCAGAGGGCCGGCTAAAGCCGTACCCGAGTGTCGGTCCCCATTGCGCCCGTGCCGCCAACACCGGCTGCGTCTGAGATCCGCGCCGACGTCGTCGCTCAGCGCCGGCATCTGCCCGCATCTGCCTCCTAACGTCAAGGTTCTAAAGCAGTTACTCAAAGCGACCACGAACGCTTATGCGTTGAAATATTTTGAGCCCTGGTCCATACTCCGCGCCACTGTGCCTCGCGTCAGTTTCACAGTCGATTCCAACCCGGGTTCACGTCTCGGAGGTTTTCGGATGATGCGGAGATTGAGGGTTTCGCACTCGCTCATCGGCCCGCTCGCGGTAGTTGCGTTCCTGTTCCTGGTTGCCGGCGAGGTAATGGTCGCGCAGACCGGAACAGCCACCATCAACGGACAGGTGACGGACGAGAGCGGCGGCGTACTGCCTGGAGCGACCGTGACGGCTACGAGTCCGGCGTTGCAGGTTCCGCAGGTGACGACGGTCAGCGATGCGGGAGGGCGCTATCGCCTGACGCCGCTACCGATCGGGACATACACCGTGACCTTCGAGATCGCTGGATTCCGGACGGTCCGGCGTGAAGACATCCGCTTGACGGCTGGATTCACGGCTCGTGTGGATGCGGCGCTGAGTGTCGGAGCCCTGGAGGAGACGGTGACCGTGTCGGGCGCCTCGCCGTTGGTGGACACCGCATCGACCGCGAATTCGACACAGTTGACACGTGAGACGCTGGAGCTGCTCCCCACGAGTCGAAGCAGCTACGGCGCGATTCTGATGCAGACGCCGAGCGCGCGGATGCCGGCAAACCGTGTCGACGTCGGAGGATCCCGATTCGCGGATTCTCCGCGCTTCTACGCCCTGGGGCAGCTCGGCGATTCCTGGCATTCGGTCGAGAACGTCATTGCAATGTCGCCGGCGGATAACCCGAGCGGCAACTACATCGATTATTCCGCGATGGACGAAACGGTGGTCAGCATCGGGGGCCACTCGGCGAATACGCCGAACATGGGTCTGGCCTTGAACGCGCTCGTCAAGTCGGGCGGGAACGATTTCACCGGTTCTGCCTACTACGCGTACACGGACAAGAAGCTCCAGTCGAACAACATCGGCAGCCATGTGAACATCATCGCGCCGGAGCAACTGCAGTATCGGGACGATGCCAACGTTGATTTGGGTGGCCGAATCCTGAGAGACAAACTCTGGTTTTATGGCTCGTTCCGCCAGCGTCGCCAGGTAGATGAGATCGTCGCCGTGTGCCGCAAACCGGACGGCACGCAGTGCGACCAGAACAACCACGACAAGTTTTTTACCGTGAAGGTGACAAATCAGCTGAACGCCAAGAACCGGCTCATCGGGTTTGTACAGCCTCACTATCGCAATCGCACCGGAGGCGGAAGTGCAACCGCGGATTGGTCGACCGCGACGGCACGGGTGGGATTCGAGGGTACCTGGAAAGGTGAATGGCAGATGGTTCCGACCAATCGGCTCGTCCTGTCGGTGCTCGGTGGAGCCTGGTGGCTGCGCTCAGGTGACGAGGATCCCGGGATCACGACTGCGCCGTCCGCGTCGGACAGCTTCCTTGGTACATCATTTGGGTCGAGCTCCGCGATTGGCGGGCGAAACCCGCAAGACCGCTACCAGGTGAGAGCCTCGACTGAATGGTACAAACCGACGGCTGGCGGCACCCATAGCCTGAAGGTAGGGACGGACATCTTCAAGATGCGGGCCGAGCGCGGCTCTGTTTCCCGCGGCATCCTGGGCAACTACAATCTGACGTTCCTCAACGGGGCTGCAGACCGGATCACGGTCTTCTCCAGCCCTGTGACGCCGAAGCAGCCCCAGCTTGCTCTGTACTTTTACGGGCAGGACCGCTGGACCCTGGGGTCGAAGGTCACGCTGAATCTCGGAGCGAACATCCATCGCCAGGCGGGGACGATCAATCCGGGTGGATTCTGCCGCGACGCGGCAGAGGGACCGGCGGCCGTCATCTTTCCGGCTCAGTGCTACGCAGAGGACGCGCCGCCGGTGTTCGCAGGTATCGCGCCGCGCGCGCATCTCTCGTATGACTTCAGCGGTCGTTCGACAACGGTGATCAAGGGCGGATACGCCAGGTACTACACGCCGCTCCTCGAGGACGACCTGCACATCGCGAACCACTACACCATCTCCGATGCGCAGTACCGATGGAGGGATCTGAACGGCAACCGGAATTACGATACTGGCGAGACAAATCTCGATCCGAATAGTTCGGATTTCCTCTCCATTACGCTGCGGGGTGGAGATCCCCTGTACGGGTTCGGGCATTTCAATCCGGATCTCAAGCAGCGCTACCACGACGAGCTGATGCTGTCGTTCGAGCGTCAGTTGGCGGCGTCGTGGGCGGTGCGCGTCAGCGGGATCCAGTCGTGGGCCAAAAACCAGTGGCGGATCAAGAACGTCCTGCGGCCGTACTCGGCCTACAACATCCCGATCACGAATCCGGACCCTGGCAACGATGGGGTTGCCGGCAACAGTGATGACCCCGCCGGGGTGAGGTTCACCTACTTTGACTATCCGGCCGCCTTCGCTGGTTTCGCGAATCAGGATTCTGAATACGTCAACGACGATTCAGCGAATCGCAAGTACACATCGTACGAGGTCGAGCTGAACCGGCGGTATGGGAACAACTGGCAGTTCCGTGCGTCCTTCAGCGCGACCCAGAAGACCGAGCCGTTTGGCACGTCCGACAACGTCTTGATTGCAGGACTGGATCCCAACGCGGAAATCAATTCCGGTTACGAGGGGCTCCTGGAGTATGAGTTCCGGACCGCCGCCTCGTATTTGTTCCGGTGGGGAATACTCGGGTCTGCGAATTTCGACCGCCGCAGCGGAGAGTACTGGGAGCGGAGTGTGCAGTTCAGAGGTCCGGCTGGCAGCCGGATTCCGACACAAGTGCTCAGGGTCGAACCGCGGGGAAGCCGGCAGGCTGCTGACCTCAACATGTTGGACATCCGCGCGGAGAAGCGGTTCGAAGTCGGGAATGGGCGGAGGTTGAACGTGCGCCTGAACGTCTACAACACGCTGAATACCAACAGTCCACTCGGTATCCAGGGTCGGTCCGGGCCGCAATTCGGATTTGTGACCAGTATCCCGCCGGGACGCCTTGTCGAGGGGAGTATTGGGTTCAACTTCTAGCGCCCGCAGTTCCTCGTTGAATATACTCGTTGAAATTCCAAGCCCGCCCGCGCCGAGAGGCGCGAGCGGGTCTTCATCGGAGGGGTTTATGCGCTCAACGATGCCGCTCGTCGTCATCGCGCTGCTTGCTGCCGGCCCTCTTTTCGGTCAGATCACCAGCAACCCGATTCCGGCACCGATTGAGAAACGCGGCATTGCGGTCGAGATCAGAGATCTCGTTCGCCTTCCAGATACGCGCGGAATTCGTCCTGCCGATCAGGACGTATCGCCGTCTGGCTGGGCGCGGGTCAGCTACGTCCGCGATCTTCCCGACGGCCGCCGCTTCGCCAATGACTCACGCGGTTTTCTGTACCTGCTCAATGGCACCAGCCAGCCGTCCGTGTATGCGGACGTGGGCGCCGCCTTTTCGTTAGGGATCTACAACCGGCTGGAGAGCGGGTTCATCGGATTCGTCTTCCACCCGGAGTTCGCGCGGAACGGATTGTTCTATACGGTGCATGCCGAGCGCGGACCGGGTAATCCCAAGACGCCTGACTTCATCCCGCCCGGATTTACGCTGAAAGACGTCACCTACCACAACATCATCACCGAGTGGCACGCGACGAACCCGGCGGCCAATACCTTCGCGGGCACGAGACGTGAGCTCCTTCGTGAAGCGCACGTCGTCGCCAACCTCACCCATCCGATGGGCGCGGTCGAATTCAACCCGACGGCGAACCCCGGCGACGCCGACTACGGCCTGCTCTATACGAGCGGGAGCGATCACGGCTTCAGCAATGGCGGGGGACCGAACGCAAGCAATCCCACACAAACACAGCGCCTCGACTCGATCATCACCGCAATCCTGCGCATCGATCCGCGCAGCCCGTCGGCCACGCGCGGCGTGAAGGGACTCGGCGACTACACGATTCCTATGGCCAACAAGTTCGCCGCGGATGGCGACGCCAAAACGCTCGGCGAGATTTACGCCTACGGATTCCGGAACGCTCACAGGCTATCGTGGGACACCGACGGGACGATGTTCGCATCCGACATCGGGATGAACCAGATCGAGGAGATCAACATCGTCCGCAATGGCGAGAACTACGGCTGGATGAAGCGGGAGGGCTACTTTGAGAACGGAAGGCCGCGCGGCGGCGAGCTCAACCAGCTGTTCCCGCTCCCTGCGGACGTGTTGAACGGACGCCAGAAGGACGGCTTCACGTATCCCGTCGCGATCTACGACCATGACGAGGGGCAGGCGGTGACCGATGGGTTCGCCTATCACGGGCGTATCGCAGCGCTGAACGGCAAGTTCGTATTTGGCGACATCCAGCGGGGACGCCTCTTCGCATCGGACCTGGCCGCGATGAAGCGGGCCGACGACGGCATTCCGCAGACCGTGGCGCCGATCGAGGAGATCCAGCTCTACGTGCGTGACGCGAACGGCGGCCGCATGAATGTGTCGCTGCAGGAGCTCATCGATCGGACGATGGGCGCGACGCATCACGCGCGCCGATCTGCACATCAGCCGCAGCCGCGATGGCGAGCTGTTTGTCACGTCGAGACAGGATGGTGTGATCCGGATGCTCGTGCCGGACGAAGGCGGGCCTGCTCCGCGGACACGGTGAGGGAAGCCAACTCCCAACTACCAACTCCCAACTCCCAAGGAGAATGTCGCGCCGCAGCGTCCCTTGGGAGTTGGAAGTTGGAAGTTGGGGGTTGAGGCATCTACTTCTTAGCCGGAGTGCCGGTGCGCGGCGCTCGACTCTGACCGGACTGCTTGTACCTCTTGTCGCTTTCGTTCAGATACGTCGCCCAGGGGCGCGTATCCGCGGCTTCCCAATAGAGCGGGTCGCCATCCAGCCTGATATTAAGCTGACCCTTTGCGTCCATATAGACGTTCTGCGACGGTCCCATGGTGTCGGTGCAGGTGTTGAACTGCATCCTGTCCTCGTACGGCGTTTCCTTATCGAGCCGGAAATTCAGCCGCCCGTTGATCGGACTCACGTACACCTCAGGATCGTACAGCGTGATCTCGCCTTCGATGCGATCGCCGACGCGGCGATAGCGCTCCACGGTCTCGAGTCCATCGCTGTACTCGGAGAGCCCGCCCTTCCAGCCTCGAATCTGATTGGTGTGCACGACGAGCTCATCGCCGTTCCAGAAGCCAATGGATTCCCCGTGCCACTTGCCGAATTCTTTCTCTTTGGGGCTGTGCGGGCTGCCGTCGGTGTAAATCCAGCGGGTCGTACTCGATCCGTTGCCGGAGCCCATCGCATAGACCTTGCCCAGCGTCACGGCGAACTCTTCGGCACCGACCGCATCGAAGTAACCACCAGGAAGACAGATGGAATTTGCCGACCAGATCCGCCCCTCGCTGACAGCCTTCATTTCCTGGACGAAAGTTTCCCGGTACTTTGGTGTGAGCATCGCGGCGATCGAGCTGGCCGGAGCCCCGCCGCCGCCGAGATTGGCCCCGCCCCCCCAATGGCCGCTCCAGTCGGGAAGGGTCATCCTGGTGTGCTTGGTTCCGCCCTTAGCTTCCTTGAGCAGCGCCTGGTAGTGGTCCCATGCGTTCGTGTACGGATACGGGCTCTTAAGGTTTACAGCACCAACCTTGCCCGTGCCCTCCGAACCGTACACCCTGGCCGAGAGCTCCTGGCCAGTACGACGACCCTCGACATTGATCGCCATGCCCCTGAGCTGACCGGGGGTGTTGTTGCGGTAGTACGCCGGGTCGGTCCAACGGTCGCGGTCCTGGCGAAAGTCCGGAGTGGTGAAGATCGTCGTTTGCGCCGCCGCCGGAATCGACATCGACAGTCCGAGGAGCAGCGCGGCAATCGAAGCCTTCGCCATGAATTGCGCGTTCACGACTTCAAATCCTGCCGAACTGTTTTCCGTCGGCGGAGGTGGCGACGATGTAGTTCCCGCCCGGACGGCCATCCGCCAGCGGATGAAGCGTGACCGTCACCTTGTCGCCCGCCTTGAAGGTCGTCGCAGCGAAGCCGACTTTGAGCATGTTCGTGATGTTGGACATCTCAACGGACCACTTGACGGTCTCGCCGCTGTCCGTCTTGACATCGACGTAGAGGAAGACGTGCGGATTGCGGAACACCCATTCGGACACGGTTCCGGTGACCGTCACTTCCTTGTCGTGATCGAACATCGCATGGGAATGGTGCGACCACGCCGGGGACGAGACGGACAGCGCCATCGCGGCCGCCAGCACAGCGGTCAATTTGAGGTTCTTCATCACGGTCATGGGACTCCTACCTCCCTGTCTCCGGGCCTATATACCACGAATGTCGCCGCCACGAGCCGCGTCGTCGGATCTGGACGGTGTGACTTTTCGGGCGTTTTCATCTATCGACTCGAGAACGAATGACGTGGAGGAATTGTACGAGACAAAATCCGTGGCGCAAGTGCGCTAACGTGACGTTTACGGCTGCATGCGCGTTTCGCCCATGCGCAGGCGATTGAATTTGGCGCTGCGGAGTGGCTGTGCGAGACTCTCCGTCACCGCAACCAGAAAACAGATGTTGAAATCACTTACGGCGGCGTCGGTCCTGTCTCTAGGTGTGGTCGCGGTTTCATGCGGCGCGATCAACCGCACCGAAACCGGCAGAGCGGACGTGGTCACGCTGGTCACCCATTCGAGCCCGGGCGGCGGTAGTGACATCTTCCTGCGGACGATGGCGCCTCACCTGTCGCGAATCATGAAGAAGACCGTCGTCGTGGACAACATGCAGGGCGGTAGCGGCGCCAGGGCCATGGCAGTGCTCGCCAGCGCAAAGCCGGACGGCGGGATGTTCTACGCGACGACGCCGACTTTCATCTATACCTCGCTGATGAGCCGGCCGTCGGCGACCTACCAGGATCTCGAGCCGCTGGTCAACATGTTCTACGACCCGGAAGTGCTGTTCACGTCCGCAGACTCGCAGTACGTCACGTTGCAGGCGGTCCTCGATCGTGCGCGGGCGGGCGGCGGCAAGTGGGGCGCCGCCAATCCGGCGTCACTCGAGCGTCAGACGATGGAGCGCCTGAAGCAGAAGGCAGGCGTCAATCCGGCCATCGCGACCTTCGAAGGCGGTGGCGACATGTTGATCAACGTGTTGAATCACACGCTCGACATGGGCGTCGGCGAGCTGCAGGAGATGCGCGGACAACTCGACGCGGGCCACCTTCGGTTGCTGGCCGTGGTCGGCGAGGAACGCATGTCTCAGTTCCCCCAGGTGCCGACGGTCAAAGAGCAGGGTATCGACCTGGCCGTGCGAAAGTTCCGCGGGCTTGCCGGACCGAAGGGCACGCCCCCGGACGTCATCGCCGCGTGGGAAGCGGCGGTGCGCGCGCTGCTCGACGATCCGGAATACAAGAAGCTCTACACCGAGGACGGCCTTCTGCCCGGTTTCATTCCGCACGCCGAATACATTTCTTTCATGAACGAGTTCGGCCGGCAGACCGCGGACTTTCTCAAAGAATCCGGCGTGATCAAGTGAAACCGGCTGCGGTCACGAAAGACGCGGCGCAGCGGGAGCTCGTGCTCGGTAGCGCGACGCTGGGGATTGCCGCCGTCTACTACCTGCTCGCGATTCGCATTCCGCAGAGTGACATCGCGGACGTGATAGGTGCGCAGGGCCTTCCCAAGACGTACGCGTCCCTGCTGGCGGGGTTGTCGCTCATCCTGATCGTGCGAGCGGTGGTGGCCACGCGGACCCAAAGGGTCCGCGCCGCATCGCCGGCGGCCGCGACCGATGCGACGCCAGCGACACGGAAGCCCGGCCTTCAGCGTGGCGTGGCATGGCGCGTGTTCGGCATGTTGATGAACGGGGTGATCTACATCCTTGTGGTGCCGTGGCTTGGGTACATTCTGTCGATCGCCGCGTTGATCGCGGCCACGGTGTACTACCAGGGTGGCGAACTGAATCGCCGCGCAGCCGCCGTCGCGATTGGCGGCGCGGTCTTCCTCTGGCTGCTGTTCGTCCGTCTGCTCCACATCGCGCATCCCGCCGGGATATGGCCGTCGCTGCTATGACCGGCCGTTCCTTCCGAATCCGATGACCGAGCTCCTGGCAGCGCTCGGCAGCCTCGTGACCACGCCGATCGTCCCGGCCGCGTTTGGCGGTGTCACGTGGGGGATTCTCGGCGGGGCGCTACCGGGCATTTCGCCGTCGATCACGATGGCCCTGCTTCTGCCGTTTACCTACGGCATGGGTCCCACGACCGCCGTGGTGTTGCTGGCCTCGACGTATGTGGGCGCGGAATACGGGGGGTCGATCCCGGCGATTCTCATCGGCACGCCCGGCACCAACGCCGCGGCGGCGACGGTGGTCGACGGCTACATGATGAAGCAGCAGGGGAAGGGCGGCGAAGCGCTCGGCATCTCGCTGTACTCGGGGTTCGTCGGCGGCCTGTTCGGCCTGCTCGTGCTCGTGGGGCTGACCGAGCGCCTCTCCAGCGTCGCGCTCGCGTTCACGCCCTCGTCGTACTTCGCCCTCGGCGTGCTTGGGTTGAGCGTGATTGCGACGCTGTCCGGCGAATCGCTCGTCACAGGGTTTATCGCCGGCGTCCTGGGCCTCATGATTTCGACCATCGGCACCGATCCGGTCACGGGTCTCAACCGCTTTACATTCGGAAGCCCGGACTTGCTGTCCGGCATTCCACCGCTGCTCGTGATGGTCGGCGTGTACGCGATGAGCGAGCTGTTCATGAAGACGGGCGAACCCGACTGGGAGAAGGCGACGCTCGAGGACGCCCGGATCAAGTTCCCGAGCCCCGCGCTCTGGAGGCGCATCGCGCTTCCCCAGGCGATTGGATCGGTCGTCGGCGCGTTCGAGGGGATGATGCCTGGCGCCGGCGGCGCGGTATCGAGCTTTCTGGCCTACAACGAGGCACGGCGCTGGTCGCGTCACAAGGAGGAATTCGGGCACGGCTCGCCCGAAGGGATTGCCGCGCCAGAGGCGGCCAACAACACGGTCGCGTGCACGGCGCTCGTGCCGATGTTGAGCCTCGGTATTCCGAGCTCGAACTCATCGGCCGTCCTGCTCGGCGGCTTCCTGATGCACGGACTGATTCCCGGACCGCTGCTGTTCGTCAACCACCCGGACGTCGTGCATGGTCTCTACACGGGACTCTTCGTGGCCAACGTCGCCATGCTCATCATCGGCTATCTGATCATGTCGCCCTGCATGTGGCTCGTGGGCCGGCCGAAGCCGTACTTGATGGCGTTCATCTACGCGCTCGTCGTCTCCGGCGTCTACGCCATCCAGACCAGCCTCTTTCATGTCGGTCTCGCGATCGGGTTTGGCGTGCTCGGCAGCGCGATGAAATATTTCAGACTGCCCGTCCTGCCGATGGTCCTGGGTGTCGTGCTCGGGTTCGTGGTGGAATCGAACTACCGCCGAGCCCTTGTGCTCTCCAGCGGGGACTATCGGACCTTCATCCAGGATCCGATTGCCGCGGGCCTGCTCATCACGGCGTTTCTCTTCATCAGCGGCTCCGTCGTACGTCATCTGCGCGAGGCATGAGAAACGCGACGCACGCGGAGACACTCGCCACGTGGCTTGCAGCGACGACACCAGAGAGTATTCCCGCGAGCGCAAAGGAGATGGCGCGCAAGCTGTTGCTGGACGTGTCGGGACTCTGCGTCGCCGCGCGCCGGGAAACATACGTCAGCGCAACGCTCGCAACGGTCGATCGAGGTCCCTGCACAGCGTTCGGTCACGCCGGTGGAGTCGATGCCTTTGGCGCGGCGCTCGTCAACGGCACGGCCGCGCACGGCGAGGATTTCGACGACACCTTCGAGGGCGGCCCGGTGCATTCAGGCGCCGTCATCGTTCCGGCGGTGCTGGCCACGTGCGAGCGTGAGGGCCTCGGCGGCGACAGCCTGCTCGCCGGCATCGTCACCGGGACCGAGCTGTTATGCCGGCTCAGTCTGGTGGCCCCGAAGGCGACGCACAAGGCGGGCTTCCATCCGACGGCGGTGTTCGGCGCGCTGGCGGCGGCAGGCGCAACAGGCGTCGCGCTGCGGCTGCCGCTGGAGGCCATCGTTTCCGCGCTCGGCATCGCCGGCAGCATGGCCTCCGGCATCATCGAGTACCTGGCCGAAGGGACGTGGACCAAGCGGATGCACGCCGGCTGGGCGGCGCAGTCGGGGCTCCGCGCGGCGTTGATGGCGCGCGGCGGCTTTCTCGGGCCGCGAACGGTGCTCGAAGGGACGCACGGTTTCTTCCATGCCTTCGCGCCGTCGGTCCCGCCGGACTTCGCAAAGCTCCTCGACGGCCTCGGACGAATGTGGCTGATGGAGACGATCGCCTTCAAACCGTACGCGTGCGGTACCATGACGCAACCGTTCATCGACTGCGCGATCGAGCTGGCACGCGATGGCGCGCGCGCGGAGGACATCACCGGCATCGTGTGCGAAGTGGCGGAGGGCACCGTGCACCGGTTGTGGGAGCCGCTCTCCGACAAGCAGCAACCTCCCACGCCCTATGCGGCGAAATTCAGCACCCCGTTCTGCATGGCGGTCGGATTCATCGACCGCAAGGCGGGATTCGCCCAGTTCACCGAGGCGCGCATCCAGGACCCCGCCGTGCGGGCGCTGGCCGCGAAAATTCGTTACGTGATCAATCCACAGGACGACTACCCGCGCAACTATTCCGGCCACCTGCGCGCGACGTTCGCGGACGGCCGGGAGCGCGAGTTCCGCCAGCCATTCATGCGCGGCGGCGCGCACGCGCCGCTGTCAACAACGGAGCTGGAAGCGAAGTTCATGGACAACGTCCTCTCCGGCGGCTGGAGCCGTGCCTCAGGTGAGCGACTGCAGCGTCTGTCAGACGACGTGTTCGCGCATCCGACGCTCACGGCGTTGAGCGAGTTTCGCTCATGAGCGACCACGACGATCTGTCGGGGCGGGTCGCGGTCGTCACCGGCAGCGGGCGCAACATCGGCCGCGCGATTGCCCTTTCGCTGGCGAACGCGGGTGCAGCCGTCGTCATCAACGCTCGCTCATCGAGCGCGGAAGCCGAAGCGGTTGCCGAGGAGATCCGCCGCGGCGGAGGGCGCGCGGCCGTGACCATCGCCGACGTCTCGGATCCCAAGGCTGTTGATGCCCTCATCGACGCGGCGGTCGGTGCCTTCGGCCGCATCGACGTCCTCGTGAACAACGCGGCCGTGCGGAAGGAAACCGATTTCGCGAACCTCCACTATGCGGAGTGGCGCCAGATCCTCTCGACGATTCTCGACTCGGCCTATCTGTGCAGCCACGCCGCGCTGCCCCACCTGACCGCCTCAGGCGCCGGCGCCATCGTCAACATCGGGGGATTGTCGTCATTTACGGGCGCGGCGGGACGCGCGCACGTGATCGCCGCCAAGGCCGGCCTCGTCGGCCTGACGCGCGCCCTCGCGCACGACCTCGCGCAGTACGGGATCACGGTGAACTGCGTGGCTCCGGGACTGATCGACACCAACCGCGCCTCCGGCAAGGAGCCGGCGCATCACGCGCTGCACGCGCCACTCATGGGCCGTCGCGGCAGGCCGGAGGAAATCGCTGCGCTCGTGCGGTTTCTTGCCAGCCCCAACGCTCGCTACATCACGGGGCAGACCATTCACGCCAACGGTGGCCTGTTCATGTCGTAACGCTCGCTGTAACACCTGCGACGGCGATCGGCGGCCCGACAAAGGCTTGCCGCGCCGAAGCGCTAAGGTCCATGTTCATGCGCGAAGGCGGGCGCGCCCTACTTGTCGATGACGATCTTCTTGCGCGCAGTGATGCGCAGGGCGTCTGCCACGTTGCGGTTTGCCGAGATCGCCCGAACATCCTTCTCGGAGAGCCGGGACAGGAAGTTGATGGCGAGCGCGAGCGGCGTCTTTGGATTCTTCACGAGGGCATGGACGACGCCGTAGTTCTTCGTCCACGCGCGCGACAAGGCGATCATCCGCAGGAGCTCTTCCGAGAGCGTCGACATCTTGGCGATGCTCTCCACCTCGGCCTCGTTGATCTTCGGGCTGCTCAACACCGCGACGCCGACGATCTTGTTCGGATCGCGAATGAGAATCGCACGCTCCTCGCGGGTTCCCTTCATCGCCAGCGCCATGCGCTGGGCAACCGTCAGTGACGCAATCTTCTGGAGCGTCGACGCACGCTCTTGACCCTCGGGCGGCAGCATTTCGTCAGGCACGGGATCCGGGGGCGCCTCCCCGACGTCGAGCAGAGGCTTGTCCACTTCGAGGAGGGGGACCTCCGCGGGCTGAACGCCCCGCGCGGTAAAGAACTCGAGCATCGCCGGCGAGGCATCGGACCGCGCGAGAAACGCCGCGAGGGACTCGCGCGGAATTGCCGCAAGCGTCGCTTCCGCCGCCGCGGCAACGTCCGGATCCTGATCGGTGACGAGCAGCATCAGCAGGCTAATCTGCTCGTGCGCCCGTGGCGCCATCGCGCCCTGCGCCGCCTGCAGGCGGATGTCCCTGGCGACGTCACCACGACGAAAGAAATCGAGCAGCGGGGTTTTGAGACCAGAGTCCATGGGTAGTGAAAAAGGGAAACGTGGGAACGTTTAAGAAATACCTATCTCGTGCTGAATGACCAATACAGAATCACCGCGACGGCGGCCACGATAATACCGAGGAGCATCAACGCGCGAGGATCGAGCCGCCGCGTGCCAGGGCCGAGCTCGTTGACGATGACATGCGGACTCCCCGCGGTGACCGAGTCGTGCGGGAACTGTGCCATGAAGTCACGGACGGTCTGCTCGGGATCGACGCCGATCTCGACGGCATACGACCGAACGAACCCGCGGGAGAAAATACCGCCCGGCAGCCGAGCGAGGTCGTTGCGCTCGAGTGCCTCTAGCACGCTGATGGCAATCTTGGTCGTTTCGGCGATCTGGCGCAGCGAGATGCCGCGCTGCTCGCGGGCCTGCCGTATCCGCGCACCAAAATCGGACTCCGACCGATTCACGACTGCCATCAATGCGGCCATGTTAGGGAACAGATTCAGGTGTGTCAAACGCCGTCATGATCTGCCCAACAATGCCCTGCACGGCATCAACCGGAGCGTCGGCGAACAAGCCGATGGCTGCGATACCCGAGGCGCCCGCGCGGGCGACGGCGCCTGCGCGCGACGCTGAGATGCCGCCGACTGCCAGCACCGGCACCGTCGTTGACGTCGACACCGCATCAAGCACGTGCAGACCTGCCGCCTCCCGTCCAGGTTTTGAGCTCGTTTCGAACACGCTGCCGAAAACCAGATAGTCAGCAGCGCCGCTCCCACTGGCTGCGAGGGCTTCCTCCACCGAATGGACGGACCGTCCGATCAGGAACCCGGGCGGCGCGATCCGCCTTATCCGCGCGGCGTCCATCGAGTCTCCGCGCAGATGCACGCCGTGCGCACTCACCGCGAGTGCGACGTCGAGGCGATCATTGACGACCACGCGCGCCCGTGTTCCGCGAACCGCGTCGAGGCATTGTTCCGTGAGGCGGACAAGCGCCCCGCCAGCGAGATCACGCTCACGCACCTGAATGAGATGGACGCCCGCCCGTGCCGCCGCTCGTACGCGTTGGATGAACGCCGACTCCCAGGCCTCACCAAGACGGTGGCGGTCCGTGATCAGGCAGATGACGGGGGTCACGACAGAAAGTAGAAAGTGAAAAGCGTGGACGTACCTTAGTCCTTTGTCAACGGAGTGGCCGAAAACGGCGTCGTGGGGCTTTCCATGTTGCGCGCCATCAGGACCGAGACGATCTCGCCCAGGCCGGCGACGATGTTGACCAATCCGAGACCCGACACGGCTCCGCGGACGAAGTTGTTGGTGATGAATGCGCGGATCGGCGGAAGCGCCTCGACAAAGTAGTTGCGATCCCAGAATGCAGACCACGGAACGACCAGCAGCGCGAACCCGATCTCGAAGAAGAAGGCGATGAAAAGCGTGCGCCTCACCCGCTGTGGCTCCCCGTCTGGGCCCGCGTGAGCTGCGCGATGCGATCGCGGACATCGCGAAAACCGTCCGCATCCGCATCAAGCTCCATC
This sequence comes from uncultured Acidobacteriota bacterium, assembly GCA_963741135.1. Lineage (GTDB taxonomy): Bacteria > Acidobacteriota > Vicinamibacteria > Vicinamibacterales > UBA2999 > Gp6-AA40. The sequence goes on along the minus strand of CAVUHC010000008.1, from coordinate 911,574 downwards.
AGGATCGCAAGCGCACGCGACGATTCTCCGTGCGCCTGGAGCGCGGCGGCCAGATCGTACAGCACGGCATGGCCTTCATCGGGCGTCGGCGCCGGAGCCTCCGCCGCGCGCTCGAGCCACTCGACGCCCGCGGCGATGTCGCCGCCCTCCACATAGACGCGCCCCAGCTGCGCCGCCGCCCTGAACCGCAACATCGGCACCTTCGCGGCCCCCTCCAGCTCGGCAATCGCTTCCTTGACGAGCCCCTGATCCAGGTACTGCAATGCCTGTTGGTACTGACCGAGCGCGGTCGACGCCTGCTGCTCGCGTGCGCTCGTCGCGCGCATCTGCGCGAACACGTCTTCGATGTCTTCCGGAGGCTCCGCCGCGTCAGGCGGGCTCTCATCCGTCGGGTCCGCGATGTCCAGGGCCGACGACGTCAGACCGGACAATGCGCCGCTCAGATCGATTTCGGACGCTTCGAGCGTCACCGCCGAGTCGCCGTAAATCGTCGGGTCCTGCACAGCGCCGGGCAGCTCGTCCGGCGGCTCGAGCGAGAGATCGAGCGGTGGCTCCGGCATGTCCTGGATCTCGTGTTCCGGGTAGACGAACACATCGACCTCGGGGAGCACGGCGGCCTCGTCGATACCTGTCACGACATCTGAGAAGTCCGGATTTTCCATCGGCAGGAGATCGTCGTCTTCTGCCTCCCGAGACGCACCCGCGCGAACCCGCACGATCACGTGTTCGGAATCGGTGACACCGAGCATCACCAGCGCACGGCGCAGTCGGTCCGCATGCGCATCGCTGGCGGGATCTGTGCGAACCAGATCTTCGGCGACCGCGCGCGCCTCGTCGCCCATCGACGCCTCGAGGTACGCGTCGGCGAGTTGTCCTTGCGCCGGGCGCAGCGCCGCCACCATCTTCGCGTCCGCGGCGATCGCCACGAGCTTCGCCAGTGCGGGAATGTGGGAGCCTTGCTCGACGAACTTCTGAAGCACCGCGACGGCGCGCGGAGTGTCGTCCTTGAGCAGCGCGGCGTCCGTGATGGCGTCAACGCACGCGTACGCGGATTCGACCCGCCCTGCGGTGACCAGTTCGTCGGCAAGGCGCGCCACATCCGCTTCGCGCCCCGGCGCAAGGGCCAGCACGCGCGCCATCGCGGTCCGCGCGTCGTCTTCCTTGCCCTCCGCAAACTCGATCGTCGCCAGTGCCAACAGCAGATCGGGATCGTCGCCTGCCGTCTCCGCGCTCAAATAGGCACGGGCGCGGTTGGGCTGCCCCGCCGAGACGAACTCCCGTGCGAGCCGATTACGCAGGTCGGCATCGAACGGGTCGATTTCCGCGGCATCCGCCAGCAACTGGAACGCTTCGTTGCGGCGCTTCTGCTTGTCGAGGACCTGTGCGGCATCCTTGAGAAGCTCGACGGCGCGAAACGCGTCGCCAATCGACTGCGCGGCGCGGGCTGCCGCGATCTTCGACTCGAGGTCGGAGCCTTCGAGCGATCCGAGGCGGAGGATGCATTCTGCCGCGGCGCGCTCCTCGCCGCGGCCCTGGCGCTGTTTCGCGACCTTGTGAAGGTAAAACTTCGCGTCGGCGAACTTCCCCTGGCGCTCACCGATTTCCGCCAACTGCATCAGGATGTGCTCGTCGTCTGCCTTTACCTTCAGCGCCTTCTTGTAGAGCGCCGCCGACTTGGGCAGAAAGCCCTCGGCGAACTGATGATCGGCGATCCGCGTGAACTGCTCGGCCGCCAGGTCGTTCTTCCCGGCGCGCAGATAAAGGTCGCCGAGCAGCGTTGATGGCGTTCCAGTCCTCGGGCTGGTCGGTGACCAGGCGCACGTACTGATCGATCGCTCCGTCGAGCTTTCCCTGGCGGAGCAACTTGTCCGCCTGCTTTAACGTCGCGTCTCGATCAATTGCCACAGGGCGTCTTGCCAGGCGGGGTCATGCCGTCAAACAGCGAGGGCGGCCTGAACGAGCGGCGGTGCAGCGTCGAATACCCGTGTTGCGCGACCGCCGCAAGATGGTCAGCCGTGGCGTAGCCCTTGTGCCGATCGTAGCCGTAGCGCGGGTCCGCGGCATGGTGCACGAGCATCTCGCGATCCCGCGTCACCTTCGCGACGATCGACGCGGCGGCGATCGACGTGCACTGCCGATCACCGTGCAGCACGCCGCGCTGCGCCATCAGCAGCTCTGGAATCCGGAACGCATCGACGAGAACCAGGTCGGGCAGCGGCGCCAGCGTCATAACGGCGCGGCGCATCGCCTCGAGCGAGGCGCGGTGGATGTTGATCTCGTCGATTTCGGCGGGCTGCGCCGACGCCACGGACCAGGCGAGCGCCTTCCGGGTGATCACGCCGTAGAGCCGCTCGCGCTCGGCGGCGGTGATCATCTTCGAGTCGCACACGCCGGGGATGTAGCGTTCCGGGTCGAGAATGACCGCGGCGGCGACGACCGGACCGGCCAGGCAGCCGCGGCCGACCTCGTCGACGCCGGCGATGCGATAGAACCCGCAACGCCGCATGGCGTTCTCGAGGGTCCGCATCGCACGCACTTTGACCATGGCTCGTCCCGGTACTGTAGGCCTTCTTGGTTTCCTTCATCCTGGCGGCCTTCCCCTTCAGCTCGCGCAGGAAGTACAGCTTCGCGCGCCGGACGCGCGCCGACCGGACGACGTCGACCTTGGCAATCGTCGGCGAGTGCAGCGGGAAGATGCGCTCGACGCCCTGCCCGAACGACACCTTGCGCACCGTGAACGACGCGCGAGCGCCGCCGCGGTGCAGGCCGATGATGATCCCCTCGAAGATCTGGATGCGCTCCTTGTCGCCCTCGCGCACCTTGACGTGCACGCGCACGGTGTCGCCGGACTTCATTCGCGGCCGCTCCGCCAACTGCGACTTCTCGACCAGCTCTATCGCGCTCATGGCACCTCTCCATTTGGCGGCCCGTAAAGCGCCGCCCCACCTGTCGTTTACCTGTCGTTCGCAGGGCGGGCCTTTACGGCCCGCCGCTCTCTTTGAATCTCGTCGAGCAGTGTGCGGTCCTCGTCGTCGAGTGCCGCCTGCTCGAGCAGCTCCGGCCGCCGCTCCAGCGTCCGCGCCAGCGCGGTCTTCCTGCGCCACCGCCGGACGTCGGCGTGATGCCCCGACAGCAGCACGTCGGGCACCTTCATTCCCGCGAACTCCGCCGGCCGCGTGTAGTGCGGGTAGTCGAGCAGCCCCGTCGCGAAAACGAATCCTCCTCGACCGACTGCTCGTCGCCGACCACGCCCGGGACCAACCGGCTGACCGCGTCGACGACGACCAGCGCAGGCAGCTCGCCGCCGCTCAGCACGTAATCGCCGATCGACAGCTCGTCGGCGCCGACGAGCTCCGGCACCCGCTCGTCCATCCCCTCGTATCGGCCGCACAACAGCACGACATGCGCGAGGCGGCTCAACCGCACGGCTTCGGCCTGCGTAAAGCGCCGCCCCTGCGGCGAGAGCAGAATCACCGCGTCGGGCGTCCCGCGGCGACTCCGGATCGCCTCGACCGCGCGCACCAGCGGCTCCGGCTTCATCACCATGCCCGGCCCGCCGCCATACGGCACGTCGTCCACGCTGCGGTGGCGATCGCTCGTGTGGTCGCGCAGATCGTGGACCTCCACGTCGAGCACCCCGCTGGCAATGCCCGCGGCTGACGACCCCTTCCGCGAGCGCCGCCTCGCACCATCCGCGGAAAGATCGTGACGATGTCGAACTTCATGGACGGGTCGGGAGTCATTACGCGTCCCGAAATCCTCGTTCAGCGCTTCCCTCGGTTTTCGGGACGCGTAATGACTTCCGACCCCTTCTCGTTCAGCTCCAGCAACCCGTCCGGCGGACTGATCCGGATTCGCCTGTTCGCCACGTCGATCTCGACGCAGATGTCAACGGCCAGCGGAATCAGGATTTCGCCGCGCGGTCCGTTCACCGTCAGGCGGCTCGCGCCGCCGCCACCCTCGACCTTCGCGACCTCGCCAACGACGTCGCCATCCGTGGTCTCCACGCCGCACCCGACGAGCTGGTGCTCGTAATACGTGCCGGGCTTCAGCGGCTGCAGCGTCTCTTCCGGTACCCTCAGCTCGAGACCGGCAAGCCGCTCCACGTCCTCGATGCTCGAGAAGCCTTCGAAACCGACCACCGGCCGGCCGTTCTGCACCCGCGACGAAGCGATCGTCAGCTGCTCGTCGCCGGCGGCCGAACGCGTCCAGAACGTCGCACCCGCGGCAAACCGCTCCTCGACGAAATCGGTCTCGGGATTGACGACGACGTGGCCGCGCAGTCCGTGCGGCCGCGCGATGCGCCCGACGAGGGCCATGTCGATCCCAGTCGGTCATCGGGATTCGGGATCCGGGATCCGGGATTCGGCCGCGAGTCTCCGACTCGGCGTTCGGATCCCGAGTCCCGAATCCCAGATCCCGGTCGTCGTCAGTCCCGAATATCCAGCTGCGCCCGCTTGCCGTGCTTTTCCGCGGTCAACGCCACCAGCGTGCGCAGCGCGGCGGCTGTCCGTCCCTGCCGGCCGATGATCTTCCCCATGTCGCCCGGCGCCGTCGTCAACGCCAGCACCGTCATGCCGCGCCGCTCGGTCTCGGTCACCCGGACCGCGTCGGGGTGATCGACGAGCGCGCGCGCGATCACCTCGACGACCGCCCGGAGCGGGTTGCCGGCGTTGCCCGGCGACCCGTCCGCCGCGGCCATCACTGCGCAGCGGGCGTCGCGGCGACGGCCGGCGCCGACAGATCGCGCGACAGGTGCTTGGCGAGCAGCGTGCGCACCGAGTCGGACGGCCGCGCGCCCGTGCTTCAGCCAGTGCTGCGATGCGCTCCTTGTTGAGCTTGACCTGCGCCGGCTTCGACCGCGGATTGATACGTGCCCACGTTCTCGACGAAGCTGCTGTCGCGCGCCGAACGCGCCTCGGTCACCACCACGCGGAAATACGGCTTCTTCGTCGAGCCCATCCGCCTCAAACGAATCGATAGCATCTGTTCTCCCGTCTCAGGTCTATCCGTCCACGTCTACCGTCGACCGTCCGGCAGTCATCGCGTCTTGATCAGCCCCCAGGGCCCGCCCTTCTTCCGCTTCTTGCCGCCCGGCGCCGGCGAAACCGCCGCCAGGCACCTGCGGCATCTTCGGCAGCTCCCTTGCCCATTCATGCCGGCAGCCCGCCCTGGCCCATCATCTGCAGCACCCTTCGCATCTCGGTGAACTGCTTCAGCAGCCGATTCACCTCCTCGACCGACGTGCCGCTGCCCGTCGCAATCCGCTTGCGGCGGCTGCCGTTGATGATCTTGTCGTTGCGCCGCTCGTCCGGCGTCATCGAGCAGATGATCGCCTCGACGCGCCCCATCTGCTTCTCGTCCGGCTTGTTCTCGGCCAGCTGCTTCAGATTGCCGAGCCCGGGGATCATCCCGAGAATGCTTTCGAGCGGCCCCATCCGCCGGATCGTCTTCAGCTGCTTGCGGAAGTCGTCGAGCGTGAACTCGTTCTTCCGCAGCTTCTCTTCGAGCTGCTCCGCCTCGTCCTGGTCGATCGCCTGCTCGGCCTTCTCGATGAGCGACAGCACGTCGCCCATGCCGAGCATCCGCGACACGATGCGGTCGGGTGAAACAGCTCGAGATCCTCGAGCCGCTCGCCGCTGCCGACAAACGCGATCGGCACGCCGACGACCGAGACCACCGAGAGCGCCGCGCCGCCGCGCGCGTCGCCATCGAGCTTGGTCAGCACGACGCCGGTCACGCCGACGCGCCGGTTGAACTCGCCGGCGCTCTTGATCGCGTCCTGCCCGGTCATCGCGTCCGCGACGTAGAGCAGGTCGGACGGCTGCACGGCGTCCTTGATCGCCTGCAGTTCGTCCATCAGGTCGTCGTCGATGTGCAGCCGGCCCGCGGTGTCGACGATGACCGTGTCGAATCCCTTGGCCTTCGCTTCGGCCAGCGCGCCCCTCGCGCGCGCCACCGGATCCATCGTCTCCGGTGCGTAGACCTTCACCTCGGCCTGCTCGCCGACGACCGACGAGCTGCTGGATGGCCGCGGGCCGCCGCACGTCGGTGGACACCATCAGCGGATGGCGTCCCTGCCGCGCCAGCCACTTCCCCAGCTTGCCCGACGTCGTCGTCTTGCCCGAGCCCTGCAGTCCGAGCAGCAGGACCACGCGCGGCGTCGGCGCGTCCTTGCGTCAGTCCGCCTTCGGCGTCGCCGAACAGCGCGAGCAGCTCGTCGCGGACGATCTTGATGACCTGCTGTCCCGGCGACAGGCTCTTCAGGACCGCCTGGTCCATCGCCTGGTCGCGGACGCGGTCGATGAACGCCTTGACGACCTTGAAGTTGACGTCGGCTTCGAGCAGCGCCAGCCGGATCTCGCGCAGCGCGGTCTCGACATGCTCGGGCGTCAGCCGGACCTCGCCGCGCAGCGACTTGAAAACGTCCTGGATGCGCGTGCTGAGCGACTCGAACATGGATCCCCTGGCGGAACACCGCACGGGCTCCCCACGAGAGGGTTAAGCCCAACGGACGCAAACGCTTATCTTAGGCGAGATAGGCGGATCGGGCAACCTCTGGCCAGTCTGACGAAAGGCGGCGCGGACCTTCCAGGTCCGCGATCGAATCCTACACCGACGAGAGCCGGTGCCCGAGCTTGTCCTTCTTGGTCTTGAGGTACTTCCGGGTGGAATCCGAGGCGGGAATCTCGAGCGGGACGGCCTCCGAGACCGACAGCCCGTATCCCTGCAGGCCGACGAACTTGCGCGGGTTGTTCGTCAGCAGCCGCATCGTCTTGATGCCGAGGTCGCTGAGAATCTGCGCGCCGATCCCGTAGTCGCGCTGGTCGGGCTTGAACCCGAGACGCTCGTTGGCCTCGACCGTGTCGAGACCCTGGTCCTGCAGCTCGTACGCGCGGATCTTGTTGGCGAGGCCGATGCCGCGCCCTTCCTGGTTGAGATACAGCAGCACGCCGCGCCCTTCGGTCGCGATGCGCGCCATCGCGGTGTCGAGCTGCGCGCCGCAGTCGCAGCGCGCCGAGTGGAAGACGTCGCCGGTCAGGCACTTCGAGTGCACGCGCACGAGGACGTCCTTGCCGTCGCCGATCTCGCCGCGCACGAGCGCGACGTGCGTCATCCGGTCGACCTGGTTGTCGTAGGCGTAGATCCGGAAGTCGCCGTGCTCGGTCGGCAGTTGCGCGTGCGCCACGCGCTTCACGAGACGTTCGGTGCGCATCCGGTACTGAATCAGATCCGCGATCGTGATCATCAGCAGCCCGTGCTTGCGCGCGAACTTCGTCAGCTCCGGCACGCGCGCCATCGTGCCGTCCTCGTTCATGATTTCGCAGATGACGCCGGCGGATAGAGGCCGGCCATGCGCGCGAGATCGACGGCCGCCTCGGTCTGCCCGGCGCGCACCATCACGCCGCCGTCGCGCGAGCGCAGCGGCGAACACGTGGCCGGGCCGCGCCAGATCCGCTGGCTTCGTCTCGGGATCGATCGCGGCGAGCACCGTCGCCGCGCGATCGGCGGCGGAGATGCCGGTGCCGCCGCGTTTCGCGTCGATCGGGCACGCAGAACGCGGTGCCGAACGCCGTCGTGTTCGAGTTGACCGCGAGCGGAATCTCGAGCTCGTCGAGCCGCTCGCCGGTCATCGACAGGCAAATCTGGCCGCGGCCGTGCTTCGCCATGAAGTTGATCGACTGCCGGCGTCACCTTCTCCGCGGCGATCGTCAGGTCGCCCTCGTTCTCCCGATCCTCGTCGTCGCACGACGATGATCATCCGGCCGGCGCGGATCGCGGCGACCGCTTCCTCGATGGACGCAAACGGGGCTGCGCTTGCGGGCGCCCTTCGCGATGCGAATGCTCTTGGTCATATGCTTTCGGGCCGGCTAAAGCCGGCCTCACGACCTTCAGTCGTTGGGGTCGGCCTCAACCGGCCCTCCTCCGTCAATGCAACGGCGCGCGCGACGTACTTGCCAATCATGTCGCATTCGAGGTTCACGCGATCGCGCAGCCGCAGCGACGAGAGATTCGTGTTCGCCCAGGTGAATGGAATGATCATCACGTCGAATACGTTGCCGTCCGAGGCCCGCCACGGTCAGGCTGACGCCATCCACGGCAATCGATCCCTTGCGGATGAGATAGGGCGCCAGGCTCCGATCGAACGAGATCGTCAGCCAGTGCGAGTCGCCATCCGGCCGAATCTCGTCGACGACCCCGGTGCCGTCGACGTGCCCCTGGACGAAGTGGCCGCCGATGCGGCTGTCGGCCGCATCGAGCGCTCGAGATTGACGCGCTGCTCGTGCTGCAAGCGAGCCGAGCGTCGTGACGCGCGCCGTTTCGGGGCCGATGTCGGCGTGCACCTCGCCCTCATCGGCCGCGGTCACGGTCAGGCAGACGCCGTTGACGGCCAGGCTGTCGCCCGGGCGCCAGCTCCGACGCCAGCGGCGTCCGGATGCGAATACGAAATCCGGACGTCGTCGTCTTGAGCTCCGCGACTGTGCCGACCGCTTCAATGAGGCCGGTGAACATATCCTTCGATGAGTGTATCCGGCCCGAGCACCTCCACGCTGCGGATCGATCAGTGACGACGAGCGACCACGTGGCGGCCATCGAGCAACGGCACGCCCGTGGTTCCGAGCGCCGACCGGCGCCACGTACAGTTGGACGTAGTCAACGACGCCTTCGTCCCACGCCGCCGCGTGGAGCGCCGCGCCTCCCTCGAGCAGGACGCTCTGGATATCAAGAGCGGACAAGGCTCGCAAGCGCGCGTCGCAGACCGGGGCCCTCGAGTGCGAGCACGTTCGCGCCGCTCCGCTCGAGCGCGGACCGCTCGGCGCTCTTCGTAGCCACGGCCTCGCGCGTCGTCACTATTATCACTGGTCCTGCGGAAAGCGTCGAGAAGAGCCGGGCGCGCGGTGATGTGCGCAGGCGACGGTCGAAAACCACTCGCGTCAGTGGCCGCTCGCGGTACACCTCCCGCACGGTGAGCAGCGGGTCGTCGACGAGCAATCGTCTCGGATCCAACCGCGATCGCGTCCACCTGGGCGCGGTGGTACTGCGCGTGCCGGTTGGCAGCCGCCGACGTGAGCGGCGTCCGTCTGCCCGGCGCTGCGGCAATGCGGCCATCGATGCTCGTCGCCGCTTTGAGAATGACGAACGGACGTCCTTCGCGGATCGTGGTCAGGAACGGCTGGTTCAGTCGCACCGCCGCCTCGCGTTCGAGGCCGTCGTCGACCTCGATGCCATGTGCCCGCAGCGCGGCGAACCCGCGGCCGCTGACGAGCGGAAACGGATCCTCCATCGCCGCGACGACACGCCTGATGCCGGCGGCGATGATTCGCTCGGTGCACGGACCGGTACGGCCCGTGTGCGAGCACGGCTCGAGCGTGCAGTACAAGGTCGCGCCGCGCGCACGCTCCCCCGCCTCCTCGAGCGCGTGCACTTCGGCGTGCGGCTCGCCGGCGCGCTCGTGCGCGCCGTCGCCGACCACCACGCCTTCATCCGTGACGACGCACGCGCCGACGATCGGATTGGGCGTCGTGCGGCCGAGCCCGCGGCGCGCCTGCTCGAGCGCCCGCCGCATCCACCGCGCGTCCGCCTTCGCCAAGGTCGTCGCGTCGCGACCCGACCAGCCAGCGCAGGTCCGGCGGACCGTCGTCCTCCACCACTTCTCCTGGAACAGCGCGTCCACGTAATCCTGCGCGGAGAACGGAATCAGATCGTCGATGCCTTCGCCGACGCCGACGTAGCGGATCGGCAGCTTGAGGTCGTTCGCGATGGCGACGGCGATGCCCCCCTTGGCCGTGCCATCGAGCTTGGTGAGAACGATGCCCGTGACGCCGGCGACGCTGGTGAACTCGCGCGCCTGCTGCAAGGCCGTTCTGACCGACCGTCGCGTCGAGCACCAGCAGCACTTCGTGGGGCGCGCCCTCGGTGGCGCGTGACGCGACGCGGCGGATCTTGTCCAGCTCGTTCATCAGGTTGACGCGCGTGTGGAGACGTCCGGCGGTGTCCACCAGGATCGGATCGCGTCCCTGGGCCTTGCCGGACTGAATCGCGTCGAAGACGAGCGCCGCGGGATCGGCGCCGTCCTTGGCGCGAATGATGTCGACATTGGCGCGCTTCGCCCAGATCTCGAGTTGCTCGACGGCCGCCGCGCGAAACGTGTCAGCAGCGCACACGAGCGGCTGCTTTGCCAGACGCCTTCAACAGGTTCGCGAGCTTGCCGATCGTGGTCGTCTTTCCGGTCCCGTTGACGCCGACGATCAACGTCACGTGCGGATGATGACCGTCGGGCACAGCGGTCTCGACCGTGTCGAAGACGCTCCGAATCTCCTGCTTCACCAGGTCGCGCAGGCTCTCCCCGTGTCGCGCGCGGCCACGGACCGCGTTGACGATGCGTTCGGTCGCGGCGAGGCCGACGTCGGCGGAAATCAGCAGCTCCTCGAGCGCCTCGATGGTGTCGACGTCAACGGGCCGGGATCGCTGTTCTTCCGTATCCGCCTGCTGAACGATCTCTTCGAAGCGGCTGACAATCTGTTCCTTCGTTCGCGTGAGGCTGTCACGGAGCTTGTCAAAGAATCCCAATTCCTACTCCAGAACACGTCTACCGTCTGCGGTCTACCGTCTTCCGTCCGCCGTGGTTCATCGATATGTCGATCGTACCGTTGACGGGAGACCGTAGTCGGTCGTCGGTAGACGTCCGTGACCTACCCGGCCTCCGCCCTTTGAGGGCGCAACATCAGATCGTACAGCGCGCTGCGTGCATCCTTGCGTCCGGCGAGCAGCTCGGCTACCTGAGCTGCAATCGGCAGCTCGACGCCGTGGCGCTCGCCGAGCGCCAGCGCGGCATCGGTCGTCCGCACCCCTTCGGCCACCATCTTCATGCTGGTCAGCACGTCGTGCAGCGACCGGCCGCGCGCCAGCTCGATGCCGACGTGTCGATTCCGGCTGAGCGCCCCGGTGCACGTGAGCACGAGATCGCCCAGGCCCGTGAGCCCGGCAAGCGTGTCTCGCTGTGCGCCCATGGCACACGCCAGACGCGCAATTTCGGCGAGACCGCGCGTGATGAGTCCCGCCTGCGCGTTGTGCCCAAGGCCCAGCCCCTCAGCCACGCCGGCGGCAATCGCAATGACGTTCTTCAGCGCACCGCCAATCTCGACACCGACGACGTCGCTGGTGCCATAGAGGCGGAAGGAGGGCGAACGGAACTCGGACTGGACGCGATCGACAACACCACCATCCCGCGAAGCGATGCAGACTGCGGTCGGCAGCTCGCGCGCCATCTCGGAGGCGAAGCTCGGCCCAGACAGGACGCCGACCCGAACGCGATCGCCAACCTCCTGTTGAACGATCTCAGAAGGGCGGAACAGCGAATCCTGCTCGAGACCTTTCGCCGCGCTGACGACAATCGCGTCCCCGTGAATGAGGGGCGCTGCGCGTCGCAGCACCTCGCGCATGCCGTGCGACGGGACGGCGACCACGACGAGGTCGGCCCCACCGAGCGCTTCGCCCAGATCGGCGGTGACCTGCAGCCGTGGAGGGAATGTGATGTCGGGAAGGTACACGGCATTGGCCCGGCGCGCCCGCAGGTCGTCGACGAGCGACGGGTCTCGTCCCCAGAGCCACGCGTCGTGACCGGTTCGAACCAGGTGAACAGCAAGCGCGGTGCCCCACCCGCCTGCACCTAAGATCGCGATTCGAGGAATATCGCTACCTCCGCTGCTCAAACAGTCTCAGCCCGATGCGTCGTTCCGTGCCCGCAGCCAGCCGCACGAGGTTCGTGCGATGCCGGGACAAGATGATCAATGCGGCGCCAACGGTGCCGGTGACGACCGCGCGGGGCGCACCGGTTGCCGCCGCGGCGATCGCCAGTGCCAACGCCGCAGCGAGCGAGCCGGCGGAAATGAACCGTGTCACGCAGATCGTGAGCACAAACACTCCCGACGCGATCAAAAGCGCGATGGGCGCGAGCACCCCGAACACGCCCGCCGCCGTCGCGACGCCTTTGCCGCCGTGGAAGCGCAGCCACACGGGATAGACGTGGCCGAGGATCGACGCGATTCCCGCCGCGACAGGAACCGTGGTTCCTGTGGTCATCGCCTGCGCCGCCAGCACGGCGACAGAGCCCTTCAACGAGTCGAGCAGCATCACCATCACGGCGGACGGCACACCCGTCGTTCTCAGCACGTTCGACGCGCCGACGTTGCCACTGCCGATGTGGCGCAGATCGATCCCACGTCCGCGCGTCACCAGAAACGCAAACGGCACCGACCCGATCAGATAAGCGAGCAGCACGACGAAAGTAGTATTCATCCTGAGTGGCCGGGTTCAGCTGGCCTGCCTAACGAGGTGCGCAACAGCGGCACATACGTCGGCCCCTTTGGCGACAATCGACTCTGAAACAGTGTAATCGCGTCGATACGGGTCGTGCCGAGCGACCGCTCTTCAAGCCCCTCGAGCAGACTCGCTGACCGTAGCCCCGCCGCCTCGCGCACCCGCGCCAGGGTCAGGTGGGGACTATACGGCCGGCGTTCAGCCGGTATGGCGAGCGTCGTCAGCCTGGAACTGATTTCACGTTCCGCCGCAATCAGGTCGTCCCTGCCCAGCTCGATGCCAATCCACAGCACACGCGGTGGACCGTTTTTCGGGAACGCGCCCATCCCGGCCACCGTGAGATCGAACGGCTCAACGTTCAGCGGTGGCTGGAGGGCCGCCACGATCCCCGCGGCACGAACGTCGTCTACGTCGCCGATGAACTTGATCGTGATGTGGAGACGATCCGCGACGAGCCACGTCAATCGGGCGCGAGGTGCCGCGTCGGCCGCTCTCTTCTCGAGCTCGCGAATGAGGTCCGCGGCGCGACCGGCCAGGCGCTCCCCAATCTCGGCGGCAACGAACAGCCTCACGGCTCCAGCAGCATGCGCCGGACCATATCGAGCGCCGCCTGCGATGCCTGGAACTTCACCATCTCGCGGCCGCCGACAAACCGGAATGTGCGCACGCGGCTCCCAGACGGCGATACGGCGGCAATCGCCACGGTGCCGACAGGCTTCTCGGGCGTGCCTCCATCAGGCCCCGCAATGCCGGTGACACCGATGCCGACGTCGACCTTCGATCGCGACCTGATGCCTTCCGCCATCGCGGTCGCTACCGGTTCGCTGACGGCCCCATGGGCCGCGAGCGTTGCCTCGGGAACGCCGAGCAATTCCACCTTCGAGCTGTTGCTGTATGTGACTATGCCCCGCTCGACGTACCGGGAGCTGCCCGGAACATCCGTCAGTCGCGACGTAATCAATCCGCCCGTGCACGACTCGGCCACACCGATGGTCAGCTTGCGATCGGTCAGGATCGCGCCCACCACCTCTTCGAGCGCACGGCCGTCGGTGCTGTAGACGTGCATCCCCATCACGGCTTTCACGCGCTCGACCGCGTCATCGAGCGCGGCCTCGGCTGCGGCGCGCGACCCGCAGCATGCTGACAGGTGAAGCTCGATCTGGCCGAGCGACGCAAGGATTGTGACCGAGATCGGAATCGCCGCCCGCGACCACTCGGCGTAGAGCGGTTGCACGGTTTCCTCGGTGTGGGACTCGCTTCGCCCGGTGATCCTGATGACACGTCGCACGAGTGGATGGCCGGCGGCCCGCTCGAGCAGCGGTCCGTCCACGACAGCCGTCATCATCGGCTTCAGTTCCCGCGGCGGCCCCGGCAGGAGCAGGACGACGCGCTCGGCGTCCTCAATCCAGAGGCCTGGCGCGGTGCCGTTGGTGTTCTCGAGCACGCGGGCGCCGACGGGCACCATCGCCTGGCGGCGGTTGATCTCGGGCATCTCGAGTCCGCGCCCCTGGAACCGCGCACGAATGCGGGCGGTGATCTCCTCGTCCTCCACCAGCGGCCGCTTCAAGACGTCCGCCACCACCGGCCGCGTCAGGTCGTCATCGGTCGGTCCCAGGCCCCCACAGCAGACGAGCAGATCGACACGCGCGATCGCGCCGCGCACGGCGTTCTCGAGCTCGCCGCGATCGTCGCCGACGATGCTTTTGAACGCGACTTCGATGCCCAGCAGATTCAGCTGCTCGGTAATGAACAACGAATTGGTGTCCATGCGGGACGGCGTGAGTAGCTCGCTCCCGACGGCGATGATCGCGGCGCGCGAGAGCAGCGTCATTCCTCGACTCTGCTCGGGATGGCAGTGAGCGAATGTCGAACCATCATGTGAGCGCAGCCGGCAGCAGGCTGACGAGGCCCCACATCACGATATTTCCGTAGACGCCCGCCATCATGTCGTCCAGCACCACTCCGAAACCGCCAGGCAGCTGCTCGAGTCGCCGGGCGGGCCAAGGCTTCACGACGTCGAGGAACCGGAAGATGAAGAACGCAACGATGGCGCCGGCGACATTCACCGGAATGAACGCGAGGGTAATCAGCATGCCGATCACTTCGTCGATGACGACCGGACCGGGGTCGATGCCCCCGAAATGATGCTCGGCCTCGGTCGCACTCCACAGACCGACCGCCGCGAGCGCGACGATCACGGCCACCTCGACGGTCGTCGATCGCTGGTGGCGCACAACGTAGAACACGGCCAGCCCGATGGCGGAGCCGAATGTACCCGGCGCTACCGGCGCATAGCCGACATACGCGCATGTCGCAATGAACACCCCGATGCGACGCAGGAGCATCCCGGGAGGCCCCGGTCAGACCGAGCGGAGGCGCACGACGCGCGTGCCGGCGAGCCGATCGTGCAGCGCCCGGCGATTGCCGAAGAGCGCGGGAGCGAATCCGAGACCGAACAGGAGAACCGACAGCACGCCGGCGCACGTGCGCCGCATCGCCTGTGCAGCATCGACCGGGGCGCCGTCCTCGGCGATCACACACGTACCGACAGCCATCTTTCCGATCGTCTGCCCACCTACCGCGGTGAACGCGTAGAAGTAAGCAATCTTCAGCAGGCCAAGGAACGTGAGCAGCGGCACGAGTGGAAGCACATCCCACTCGCTCATCGACAGTCCCGCCATACGTACCGTGAAATACACGACGCCGAGATCGATGCCAAGCAGGATGGCGTGGTCGATCACCGCAGCAACGAGCCGGCCGCCTGTGCGACTCGACTCGCTCGTCATGGCGCCGGCAGCCCCGGACCGGTCATGCGGGACTGTCTCCGCAGGCCCGGCTGCAACGTCGAGCTCCTCCGAAAACTGAAGCACAGGCGCCGTCGGGCGCGAGACCGGGCGCGCCACCGCCCGCAAACGCGGCGTATCTGGCGTGCGCCGGACCGCAAGCGGCGCACGTGGCGCCGCAGGCATCTTGATGAGCGGCTCGTCGTCTGCGTCGTCTGATGGCCTGAAGAGCGGCAAGGCTTCCGTCGAGCTCACGGGGACGAAATGGACGCCAGGTGAGGGCGCCGGAGGCTCATCGGCAAATGGGGATTCTGGTGTCAACGAAACCGAAAGCGCAGCGTCTGTGTCGCGCACGCTCAGCTCCGGCCCCCGCTTCCCGCCGAGAGGTCCGCGACGATTGTCAAACCATCGATCGTACGGATCGAGGTCCTCGTTCACCTGAATCGACATGTCGTCGGCCGACGGCGTTCGAAACACGTAGTCGGGCTCGCTGGACGATGCTTGATGGACGTAGTCGAGCTCATCCGACGAAGCGTGATGGATGAAATCGGAGGCGTCGGAGTCCGCTGCGGCGAGCAACGAGAAGTCGTACCCGCAGTTCTTGCACCGATCGCCCGTCTCGAATCCCAGGTAGGCGCACTTGGGGCACTTCATCGCGCGCGTCCAGCGTCGGAGGGTCCGGACGTCCCGGCGGATGCGGCGGCAAGCAGATCGCGCTGCACGTCGGCCCGCAGCCGATCGGCCTCGGCACGAACAGGATCAGCGATATCAATCCGATCGAGCAGACGCAGGGCGTCGTGCAAGTGTCCTCCCGTGTAGAGGCCGCGTGCGCGATCGAGCAAGGTGTCTGCGGTGCGGACGATCGGCAGCGGCTCCGCCGCCTGTGCGGTCGGCGGCACTGCGGCCGGAACATCGATCATCCACGAGAGCACCGGAGCGCCACCCAACATGATGGCTGTTGCCGTGGCAACGACGATGGCCCCGGCGATCAACCAGCGCAGAGGGCTCCTTGCCGTTGGAGAGAGCGCGGTAACCGGCGATGGCCGGACCGGCGCGCTCCGCTGATACGACGGGGCATCGAAGCCGACTCCGTCGAGACGGTCCAGGCGATCCAGTAATACGAGCGCTTCATCGCTTGGTGCGCCCCGGTCGACGGCCTGCGTCAACAGATCGCGTGCGCTCGCGACATCCCCCAACTTGTAGGCGTCGACGCCGCGGTGCAGCAGTTCCTCCGACTCGCGCTGCCGCTCGGCAATCGCGCTTCGCGCGCGATCGATGTACGCGCGTGCGCGATCATGGTCGCGCTCGAGAAAAACCACGCGCGTCCAGATGTTGATGGCTTGTTCGTAATCAGCGGCGAAGTAGTGATCGAGTCCGGAGACAAGGAGCTCTTCGATGCGCGTGGCGCGATCGCGATCGTCCGATGATGCAGATGTGCGTGCGGAATCGGTGCGCAGTGGCTCCGTCATCAGGCGATAGGGTGTCTAGGCAACTCCGCTGCGATTATGGGGCAACACCCTCGATCCGTCAACGAATTAGCACCATCGTCAGTGCGGCAGTCTGGGTGTTCGTCATCCTGTTTCACGTTCGTCGCTCCTAGTGTCGAAGCTGTCTACTTCTTGCCATCCGTCCGCCGAATGATGCGCTTTGCGCCACTGAGCGCCGCCTCGGCTTCATCGCGTTCCAGCTGATGCGCCTTCGTGACGAGTCGAGGCCTCGCTCGCTTCCTCCGTGCTGCATGTGTAGCGGGTCGCTTGCGCACACGAATCGTTTGGCACAACGCACAGAGGAACGCAAGGAAAAGCGTCTACCATTGAGGTTGATGGCGATCATCGAATGCGTCCCGAACGTCAGCGAGGGACGGCGGTCTGACGTCATTGCCGGCATCGTCGACGCCGTGCGGCGCGTGCCGGGAGCGCGGCTGCTCGATTCGTCGTCCGACGCCTCTCACAACCGTTCGGTGATCACGATGGCGGGCGACGCCGCGCCGCTCAAGGCGGCGGTCCTCGCGCTCTTCGACGCCGCTCTCGCATCAATCGATCTGAGGACGCACACGGGTGAGCATCCGCGCCTCGGCGCCGTTGACGTCGTCCCATTCGTCCCGATCGGTGGCGCGACGATGGAGCAATGTGTGGCGCTGGCGAAGGAGACGGCGCAGGCGGTGGCGGAGCGGTTCCGGATTCCGGTCTATCTGTACGAAGAAGCGTCGACGAATCCCCTGCGCAAAAACCTCGAAGACATCCGGCGCGGCGAGTTCGAAGGACTGGCGGCGAAGATGGCCGGTGAAGGCTGGACGCCCGACTATGGACCTTCATCTCCCCATCCGACCGCCGGCGCGACGGTGATCGGCGCGCGCATGCCGCTCATCGCGTACAACGTCAATCTCAGCACCGATCGCCTCGACGTGGCGAAAAAGATCGCGGCCGCCGTCCGGTTCAGCAGCGGCGGATTCCGGTTCGTCAAGGCGATGGGTGTGACGCTTGCCGACCGCGGCATCGTCCAGGTGTCGATGAATCTGACCAACTACGAGAAGACGCCGATTCACCGCGTGTTCGAAGCCGTGAAGCGCGAAGCGGAGCGCTACGGCGTGCACGTGCTCGAAAGCGAAATCGTCGGGTTGGTTCCCGCGGCGGCGCTTGTCGACGCTGCTGGTGCGGCCCTGCAGCTCACCGATTTCAATCGAAATCAGGTGCTCGAAACGCGGCTGCGCGAATCCGAGTAGTTGGAATCACGTACCACCGAGGCACCGAGAACGACATGTTGCTCATCTCGGTGGCTCAATGTCTCGGTGTGCCGTCTCGGTGAATGATGTTCGCCTTCACACGGCTTCTTCGTCCTCAGATTTCCGCGCGGGCATGATTCCGAACGAGCGCATCTTCCGATACAGATTGCTTCGCTCGATGCCGAGCGCGTCGGCGGTGCGCGAAATGTTGCCCTGCTGCGCCGCCAGCGCCCGCAGGATGTAATCGCGCTCGAACCGATCGCGCGCGTCGTGCAGCGGCGCCATGGTCGCGGGCGCTGGGGTCGAGGCTTCGATGCCCCCGACAGTGCCCGGGTCGAGAAACGCGAGATCGCGCGCCGTAATGCGCTCGCCCGGCACCATGATCATCAGCCGCTCGACCAGGTTCCGCAGCTCGCGCACGTTGCCGGGCCACGGATAGTGCTGCAGCGCGGTCATGGCGTCGGCGTCGAACATCTTCGGCCGCCGGCCGTACTCGCGCGCCAGCATCGCCATGAAGTGTTCGGCCAGCAGCGGGATGTCCTCCTGCCGATCGCGCAGTGCCGGCACGAAAATCGGCACGACGTTGAGGCGGAAGAAGAGATCCTCGCGGAAGCGGCCGCCACGGATTTCCGCGGGCAGGTCCTTGTTCGTGGCGGCAAGGACGCGCGCGTCCACGCGGATCCGCGTTGATCCGCCCACCGGCTCCATGACCTGCTCCTGCAGCACGCGCAGCACCTTGGCCTGCGTCTTCAGTGTCATGTCGCCGATCTCGTCGAGGAAGATGGTCCCTCCGTGCGAGAGCTCGAACTTGCCCCGCCGGTCCGCGACCGCGCCGGTGAACGCGCCGCGGACGTGGCCGAACAGCTCGCTCTCGATCAGCTCCTCGGGAATCGCCGCGCAGTTCACCTCGACGAACGGACCGGTGCGCCGGCGGCTCAGCTGGTGAATGTTCCGCGCGACAAGCTCCTTGCCCGTGCCGTTCTCGCCGTAGATGAGCACGCGTCCGTTGGTGGGCGCCGCCATCGCGACCTGCTCGCGGAGCTGCACCATTGCGTAGCTCTCGCCGACCATCGTGTGCTGCGCGTCGACGCGCGCGCGGAGCGCCTGGTTCTCGGCCTCGAGATGGCGCTGGCGCAGCGCGTTGCGGACGACCAGCACGGTCTTTTCGAGCGACAGCGGCTTCTCGACGAAATCGAACGCGCCCATCTTGATCGCGCGGACCGCCGACTCGATGTTGCCATGGCCGGAAATCATGACGACCTGCGACTCGATCTGCCGCTCGCGCATCCGGGCCAGCGTCGCGAGGCCGTCCATGCCGGGCAGCCAGATGTCGAGCACGACGACGTCGTACGCCTGGCGGCCGAGACGCTCGAGGCACGCCTCACCGCTGTCGACGGCGTCGACCTCGTAGCCCTCGTCACGCAGCACGCCCCCCAACGCGCTGCGAACGCCCGGCTCGTCGTCAACGATCAGGATTGATGGCATCAGCCTGAGTGCTGCTGTTCACTCTTCTATCTTCTCTCTTCTCGGTTCGTGTTCAGTTCGGTTCGCGATTCGGCACCGAACGATGAACACGAGCGGAGAAGCGAGAACCCAGAACCGTGCACGGCACGTTCAGCACGGCAGCTCCACGGCGAAGCGTGTTCCTCGGGGCGTGTTGTCCGTCACGTCGATGCTGCCGCCGTGCTCGGCGACGATCCGGCGGACGATCGCGAGACCGAGACCGCTGCCGCGCCGCTTGGTCGAGTAGTACGGGAGGAACAGCTTGTCGCGCTCGGACTGCCGGAATCCCCGGGCCGTCGTCGGCCACGATGATCCGAACCAGGTTGTTCGACGGATCGTGCTGCGTTTCGATCTCGATCGTCCCTCGCTGTTCCATCGCTTCGATGGCGTTGTCGATGAGATTGATCATGACGCGGCGGATCTGCTCGGGGTCGACGGACACCGTCGGCAGCGACGCGGCAAAGCAGGGACGAATGTCGACGCTCGGTGAAGATGCCCTGGTAGAGGCTGAGGACATCAGTGAGCAGAGCGTGAAGATCCGTCGGACGTCGCGCGGGGCGCGGGCATGCGCGCGAACTGCGAGAACTCGTCGACCAGCGCCTTGAGCGACTCGACCTCGGCGACGATCGTCCTGGTGCACTCGTCGACCAGCGCTTGCGTCGGCTCCGGCGCGGACGAGAAATGCCGGCGCATCCGCTCGGCCGACAGCTGGATCGGCGTCAGCGGATTCTTGATCTCGTGGGCGAGCCGGCGCGCCACCTCGCGCCATGCGGCGACCTTCTGCGCGCGGATCAGCGGCGTCACGTCGTCGAACACAATCACGACGCCGTCGGACCCGCCGTCTTCGCGTCGGAGCGGTGTGGTCATCATGGCGAGGTGCAGCTCGCGCCCGCCGCGCGTCATCGACACGTCGCGCGGGTGCACGTCGTCGCGGCTCCGGAGCGCTTCGTCGATCACCTCCGCCAGCGGCTTGAGCTCGGGGTCGGCAAACGCCGTTCCCGCGGGCAGGCCTGCGGCCGACGCGTCGACGCCGAGGAGGCGCGCGGCAGCGGAGTTCGCGGTGCGGATGCGTCCCGCCGCATCCACCGAAATCACGCCGGTGGCAATGCGATCGAGAATCGTCTCGACGTAACGACGCCGTCCCTCGACGTCCAGGTGCTTGCGCTCGAGATCGACCGCCGAGCGCTCGAGTCGCCGCCGGCTCGTCGCCAGCTCGCCGGCCATGCTGTTGAACGCCTCGATCAGCGAGCCGAATTCGTCCTGCGTCTCCGGAACGACACGATGATCGAGGTGACCGGCGCCAATCTCCTTCGCGGCGGTGGCCAGCAGCTGAATCGGACGCGTGATGCGCTTGGCCAGGTACAGCCCCATCCAGGTGGAGCCAATCAGAATCATCAGCGTGAGCATCAGGAAGAACGACAGGTAGACGCCGGCGAGCGGCTGCTTCAGCACCTGCAGCTGCTGATAGTCCTCGTACGCCGCGGTCATCCGTCGGGCGCGAGAGGCGAACTCGCTCGTCAGGTACTCGCTTGCGATCACGACGCCACGCACCGGGCCGTTGGCGCCGGAGCGAATCGGGCACCGCGGTTCGGATCAGATCGCCCCCGCCGGGTAGCTGGTCGACGACGTGTGTTTCGGTGCCAGCAGCAGCGGTGCGCTCCGCTAAGGCGGCCGCCGATGCGCGCGAGTAGTCGTGCGGCAGCGCGGCCGCCGCGACATGTCCACGACCGGCAGCACCTGCCGCGAGCCTCCCACGTCCGCAACGCGATAGACCTCGGCCAGCGCGACGCGCTCCTGGAGAACGTCGGCAGCGATGACGTCGCGCACGGCGGTCGAGGATGCCGTCAAATCCATCGTCGCGAGCGCGCGCGCCATCCGCTGCGCCTGCGTCGACACGAGCCGCTGCTGCTCCTGGTAGTAGTCGCCGGCAATCGCGTTCGCCGACGACAGCACGTCGTTCATCGGCGCGTTGAACCAGCGATCGACGCTGTTGCGGATCACCTCGCTGCCGACGAGCAGCACGAGCACCGCCGGGATGATGCGTCATCCCGAGGAGCACGGCGACGAGCTTGGCGCGGAACCGGGCGAACGGCAGCCCGCGCCGCCGCTCGACGAACAGCTTGACGATGTTGCGCGCGAGGACGAAGACGAGCGCGACGAGAATCGTGAGGTTCGGTCGCCGACAGCG
This sequence comes from uncultured Acidobacteriota bacterium, assembly GCA_963741135.1. GTDB lineage: Bacteria > Acidobacteriota > Vicinamibacteria > Vicinamibacterales > UBA2999 > Gp6-AA40. Next base: position 890,057 of record CAVUHC010000008.1, on the reverse strand, counting down.
CGTAGAGGACGAACTCGGTGAGGAAATCCGGCGCCAGGCGTGCCGACCGCGATGGCCAGCGTGAGCAGACCGGCCAGCACGGCGAGCAGAACGACGATGCCGGCGACGATGCAGCCGGGTGTTGTCGCGGAACGGCTTTCGGACGCGGGGCGCGGACCTGCGCCGGGCTGGCGCGGGCGCCGGGCGCGGAGGAGGTGGAACGGCGACCGACCCTCCGCTAGTCCTTCGCGTTCAGCAGATCCTTCAGCTCGGTCATGAACTCGCCGATGTCGCGGAAGTGGCGGTACACCGACGCGAAGCGGACGTAGGCGACCTTGTCGAGCCGCTTGAGCTCGTCCATGACGAGCGCGCCGACCTCCTCGGTGCCCATCTCCTTCTCGGGCCGCTCCTGAAGCGTCGCTTCGATCGTGTCGGCAACGCCTTCAAGCGCGGCGACGCTGACCGGCCGCTTCTCGCACGCCTTCAGCAGGCCCGCAATCAGCTTCTGCCGCTCGAAGCGCTCGCGCGTGCCGTCCTTCTTGATCACCATGTACGGGATCTCGTCGATCCGCTCGTAGCTGGTGAAGCGGCGACCGCAGTCGAGGCATTCGCGCCGGCGGCGAATGACCTCGCCTTCCTTGCTCTCGCGCGAGTCGACGACCTTATCGCCGAGATGGCCGCAGAACGGGCATTTCATCGGTTCCCGCCGTCTCCTCCTGGCGAGCGGTGCCGGCCAGCGGCCCAGGCCCGCCGACGCTCAAGCCGTCCTGGCCATGATGACCACCCCGGGCACCAGGCTCGTGAAAAACGACACCGCATGGAGCACGAGCGCCGCGCTCACCGCCGCATTGTTCGGCGCGTGAAAAAAAGTCGTGACCGCGATCCGATACGCCTCGTGAAAGCTGCCGACCGCGCCCGGCGTCGGCACCGCGACGCCAATCACGAGCAGCGCCTGCAGCAGGAAGCTCGCGGACACCGGGATCAGGATGCCGAACGCGCGCGTGACCAGCCACGCCTGCAATGCGATGGTCACCCAGAGCGGAAACGACCAGACCAACGCGATCGCCAGGTCGCGCGGCTCCCGCGCCACCGCGAACCCCTCGCTGAAGGTGCGCGCCAGCCGGCCGAGCGCATGTGCGACGCGCTGCGGCAGCAGCCGGTCGCTGCGCGCCACGAGCCGCCCGATCCGCTCCGGATGCGTGGCCAGCATCCACATCACCGCCATCAGCGCCACGACGACACCCGCGGCCATCGTGGCGGACACCTGAATCGGCGCCAGCAATCCCGGCGGCAGAATCGCGCGGCCGTCGAAGATCCAGACGAAGGCCGCCAGCAGCGTCAGCACCGCGACGAGGTCGAGCGCGCGCTCCATCACGATCGTCGCGAACACCGAGGCGCCGTTGCAGGCCCTCGCTGCGCGCCACGAGATACGGCCGCAGCACGTCGCCGGCGCGCGCCGGCAGCAACGCAAGCGCCGCGAAGCCAAGAATCGTCGCGCGCAGCGCAGGGCCGAACCGCGTCGGCCCGATCGGGTCCAGCAGATATCGCCAGCGGACCGCCCGCATGATCGGCATGACTGCCGCGAGCAGGACGGCCCAGACGATCAGGTCAACTCGTGCGTGCGCAATCTCGTCCCGCAACCGCCTTGAGGTTCGCGCGACTGAGGAACCACGCGAAAAGGGCAATCGCCAGAAGCGTCACCAGCGCTGTACGGATCCTCATTCGCGGTTCAGGGAACCTACACAATATATCAGGCTCCTCGCGCGCGACCGCCGGTGCTGTTGCGTACGGTTGCGGGCGCTGCACCATCCCGATAAGATGCGCGTTTCCCGCAATCCTTCGACTCTCGCTCAGGGTTGTCCGAGCGAATCGAGGGCCAAGGACACCTGTTGCCACTCGCTGCGCCTGTCATCCATACACGTTTGAACGGACTCGCGCCGCATCGACAGGGCAAGGTGCGCGACATCTACGAAGTTGACGACCGGTTGCTGATGATCGCCACCGATCGCATTTCCGCGTTCGACTACGTGCTCGCCTCGGGCATCCCCGACAAGGGCAAAGTCCTCACGCAGCTCTCGGCCTTCTGGTTCGAGCAGACGCGCGACATCGTCCCGAATCACGTCATCAGCACCGACGTGGCGCAATATCCCGTGGAATTTCGCGCCGATGCCGCGATGCTCGCCGGGCGATCGATGCTGGTGCGGAAAGACGAACCCGGTACCGATCGAATGCGTGGCGCGCGGGTATCTCTCGGGTTCGGGCTGGAAGGACTACGTGGCGACCGGCGCTGTGTGCGGTATCGCGCTGCCGGCCGGGACTGCGCGAATCTGACCGCCTGCCGCAGCCGATCTTCACGCCGGCCACGAAAGCGACGAGCGGACACGACGTCAACATCAGCGAAGCCGAGGCCGGACGGCTCGTCGGCGAGAAGCTGATCGCGACGCTACGCAGGCTGACGCTGGAGTTGTACGCGTTCGGTACCGCGCACGCGGAATCGCGCGGCATCATCCTGGCGGACACCAAGTTCGAGTTCGGGCTGACCGAAGACGAGTCGGTGATACTCATCGACGAAGTGATGACGCCGGATTCGTCCCGGTACTGGCCCCAAGGACCAGTACCGTCCCGGCGGGCCGCAGCCGAGCTTCGACAAGCAGTACGTGCGCGACTACCTCGAGCAGATCAAGTGGAACAAGCAGCCGCCGGTGCCGTCGCTGCCCGACGACGTGGTGATGCGAACACGGAGAAGTACCTCGAGGCCTTCAGCGTCTTGCCGGGCGGCCGCTGCAGTGAGGCCGGAGTCTGGCATGTCTGGTCCTTTCGGACCCGGCATCGACGGTCGGGAAAGCGGGAAAGAGGTACGCGTCATGGCACTCCGTGATCAGCTCGAACGCCTGGTCGACGAAATGGTGACCAAGGGCATCCGCTACGACGAAGCGCAGCGCGAGTTCGAGAAGAAGTTCATCGCGCAGGTGCTGCTCGAAGGCCGACGGCAACCTGGGCAAGGCCGCGGATCTGCTCGGCATCCACCGCAACACGCTCGCGCGCAAGATGACCGAGTACCGCCTCCGCCGATCCGCCTAATCGCCTCACCCGGCCCTCTTGACACACCATTTTCGCGGCCGCTAGAATTAGCAGTTGTCCATGGTGAGTGCTAACTCACCGTAGGTGCTGGATCAATCCCAGAGGATTCGCGCCGCGGCCTGCCGGCCCGGCGCCCGCTACCAGACAGTTGGAGTCGACCACATGAAAGTCAGACCGCTACACGACCGCATCATCGTTCAGCGCATCGATGAAGGCGAACAGAAAGTCGGCGGAATCATCATCCCCGACACCGCCAAGGAAAAGCCGCAGCAGGGCAAGGTCATCGCCGTCGGCGCTCGGCAAGCGCGAGAAGGCCGAGCGCGTGCCGCTCGACGTGAAGGAAGGCGAGACGATTCTCTTCGGCAAGTATTCCGGACAGGACATCAAGATCGATGGTGAGGAATACCTCATCATGCGCGAAGACGAAGTGCTCGCGGTTCTCGATTCGAAATAACTGAGGTCAAGACACATGGCAAAACAGATTATTTACGGCGAGCAGTCGCGACAGGCAATCCTCCGCGGCGTCAACCAGCTCGCCGACGCGGTCAAGGTCACGCTCGGCCCCAAGGGACGCAACGTCGTCCTCGACAAGAAGTTCGGATCGCCCACGATCACCAAGGACGGCGTCACCGTCGCCAAGGAGATCGACCTCAAGGATCCGCTCGAGAACATGGGCGCGCAGATGGTGCGCGAGGTCGCGAGCAAGACGTCCGACACGGCGGGCGACGGCACCACCACCGCCACCGTGCTCGCGCAGGCGATCTATCGCGAGGGCGCGAAGAACGTCGTCGCCGGCGCCAACCCGATGGAGCTCAAGCGCGGCATCGAGAAGGCCGTCGAGGTCATCGTCGCGGAGATCAAGAAGATGGCGCGTCCCGTGTCGGGCAACATGGTCGCGCAGGTCGGCATGATCTCCGCCAACAGCGACGCAGACGATCGGCAAGATCATCGCCGAGGCGATGGAGAAGGTCGGCAAGGACGGCGTCATCACCGTTGAAGAAGCCAAGACGCTCGAGACCACGCTCGACGTGGTCGAAGGCATGCAGTTCGACCGCGGCTACCTCTCGCCCTACTTCGTGACCGACGCCGAGCGGATGGAAGTGGTCCTCGAGAACCCGGTCATCCTGATCCACGAGAAGAAGATCAGCTCGATGAAGGATCTGCTGCCGGTGCTCGAGCAGGTGGCGCGCATGAGCCGTCCGCTGCTCATCATCGCCGAGGACGTCGAGGGCGAGGCGCTCGCGACGCTCGTCGTCAACAAGCTGCGCGGCACGCTGCAGGCGGCGGCCGTCAAGGCGCCGGGCTTCGGCGATCGCCGCAAGGCGATGCTCGAGGACATCGCGATCCTCACCGGCGGCAAGGCGATCACCGAGGACCTCGGCATCAAGCTCGAGAACATCAAGGTCGACGACCTCGGCAAGGCCAAGAAGATCACCATCGACAAGGACAACACGACGATCGTCGAAGGCGCCGGCACGACGGCAGCCATCGAGGGACGCGTCAAGCAGATCCGCACGCAGGTCGAGGACACGACCTCGGACTACGACCGCGAGAAGCTGCAGGAGCGGCTCGCGAAGCTGGTCGGCGGCGTCGCCGATCATCAAGGTCGGTGCGGCCACCGAGACCGAGATGAAGGAGAAGAAGGCGCGCGTCGAGGACGCGATGCACGCGACGAAGGCGGCGGTCGAGGAAGGCATCGTGCCGGGCGGCGGCGTCGCGCTGCTTCGCGCGCAGCAAGGCGCTCGACGGCCTGAAGCTCGACGGGCGACCAGCTCGTCGGCCTCAACATCGTCAGGCGCGCCATCGAGGAGCCGATGCGCCACATCGCGACCAACGCCGGCGCGGAAGGCTCGATCGTCGTGTCGAAGGTCAAGGAGATGAAGCAGGACGAAGGCTTCAACGCCGCGACCGAGGTGTACGAGGACCTGGTGAAGGCGGGCGTCATCGATCCCGGCCAAGGTCGTCCGCAGCGCGCTGCAGAACGCCTCGTCCATCGCGTCGCTCCTGCTGACGACCGAGGCGCTGGTCTCCGAGATTCCCGAGGAGAAGAAGGACGCGCCCGCGATGCCGCACGGCGGCGGCGGTATGGGCGGGATGTACTAAGTTCGAAGGTCGAAGTTCAAAGTTCGACGTAAGTTGGACGTCGAGGCCGGGTCCTTTCGGACCCGGCCTTTTTTTGTACGCATGGTGCTATCCTCCCGCGCCATGCGTCGCGAATTCGCGCGCAAGGGATCACGCCTACGGGGGAATGGATATTCCCAGCCGTCCCCCGCGAATGAGCTTTGGGCAGGCTATTCGGCGACCGTTACCGAGATCGTCGAACAAAGCCCTTCAATCGTTCTGTGCAGATCGTCGCCAACCTGCAGCGTGAGCCTGTGGCTTCCTGCCGGGAGCTGCATGTCGATGACGTTCTTGCCGTCACCAAAGTGAACCCACGGGGCGGCTTTGGGAATGTCGGCGCCTGTAGGCAGGCAGTCGGTGTCAATGCCGACGTGGTAATGCCCCAGTCCGGCCCTGGCTTCGGTGACCGTCCCTTGTGGCACCGCCGCAATCGAAACATTGTCCGCGCCGAATTCGAGAGCGACCGGGCTCTTGACCGTCGCCCCATCCTTAGGCTGGACGAAGAAGACTCGTGACCCGCTCGACCGGCCGCACGCGACAGCCAACCCGGCAATCATGACAACCGCTACACCACAGAGACTGCGATTGATATGCATGTACACGCGACACTCCTTGTCTGGAACACACAACCATAGAGGCACGCTGATTCTATCCTTGACTGAGCCTCTTTTGGCTCCACGACGGCAAAGACTGGGCTGCGATTCCCGCGCTCTTCGCAATGCTCACGATGGCGGCCTCAATTGGGCACGGAACTGTCCAGGAAACCGGGTGCGCGGGACGCGTTGGGAATTGGAGGTTGGAAGTTCTTATCTGAGGGTGAATTCGATTTCGAAGCTGACCAGCACCGACACCGGCTCACCGAAGCGCGTCCCTGGTATAAAGCGGAACTGCTTCGCCGCCTTCATGGCTTCCTGGTCGAGACCAAAGACGGAATCAAGCGACCGCGTCACGTGAACATCGCCAACGGTGCCATCGGATAGCACCACGCCTTCGAGCCGCACGACGCCCTGCACCTTTGCGCGCATGGCCTCGGCGGTGTAGTTAGGACGCACACTGCGCAACAGGCGCGGCGATTCGACGCCATTGCCGGGCCGGTACACGCCGCCACCAGTACCCCCACCGCTGCCTTCGCCAAGCCCTGAGCCTTGCCCACTCCCGATACCGGTGCCCGAACCAGTGCCCGCGCCGCCGCTGCTGCCGATTCCCTGGGAGGTCGTGTCTTCCTTCGACTCAATCAGGCCGGGAGAGACTTCGTCCGAGGCGCTCATCGTGACCGCCGGGATGTTTATCTTCTGCTCTTCCTCCTTCGGCTGCTCGATCACAACAGGGTCGGGCTTTTTCTCGACAGGAACGGTCAATTTTTCCTTGCCGGGAAGCTCGGCCTTCTTAATCGGCTCTTTCTGTTGATTGCCCCCGCCGCCACCGCCACCGCCAAGGCCCGGCTCGGCGAGCCACACGATCTCGTGCGGGGTACGGTCGATGAGCATCGCGTGCTCACCAGCCTGGGGCGCGAGACGCATGATGAGGAGAATCAAAAGGACGAACGCCCCGTGACTGATGACAGAGGCGCCCAGGGCGCCGCCAAGGCGCTTTTCCTGCTGCTCGAACTGGAAATGGACTTCGGCCGGCCGTCCGGAGGCATGGATATAGAGATGTCCATGGGCTGGAGCGCGTTCAGGCGTGCTCGTCGAAGTGGTCGTCGACATTGCGGCGGCGTGTGTCTGGCTCATTGTCCCCGAGCGTGCCGAGGGTCGCAACTGCAAAACGGGTACCTCAACAAGGTCACGGAACTGTGTCGATTACCCCATTAGGATGCGCGTCCGGTGGATTTGGCCGCCTCCTTTTTCGTAATTCTTCCGGTCAGTCGTTCCAGTTTCCAACCGCAATTGGTGAGCCACCATGAAGGATCAACACGTCACGCGCCGGCTCAATCGGCGCGCGTTCGACGTGCGCCCCGACGAGAAACGCGCCTCCCTCGATCCGCTTCTCCCACCGGGCGGCCTCGTTTTCGTCGAGACCCGCATGCTCCAACGCCCGCGCAATGCCGCCTGCGAGATGCCCCGCGGCTTCCCCGACCGCCGCAGCGAGCGGACCGTCGGCAATGACCGGTCCGACACCGGGCATGAATACACCAATCGCAGCAACCAGATGCGCGCCCAGCTCTCCGAGACGTGCCGCCGTCGCCGAATCCTCGATTTCCGATCCAGGCGATGCCCCGGATGCCTGTGCGAGCGCGCCTTCCTCGTCATGCGTTCGCGCAACGATCGAGACCCGCTCGCGCGAAATGCCAAGCTTCCGCAGATCTCTCGCCGCATCGGCGGCGGCGGCGGCATCTTCAAAGAGCGCCATTACGAGGGCGTGGGCCATAGGGAGAACTACTCTAATTCAAAATGCAAAATGCAAAATGTAAACACCCCAGAATGCAAATAGGACCGGCAGGTGTCGCCGGTGAGCAGCATTTGCATTTTGCATTTCGTGTTAGTCGGTCGTGTATCCGTCCCGGGCGCGTACGCGCAGCCCTGGGCGCGGGGTTTTCAACGCCACGCGGATCGACCGCCATTCGTGCACGCCCTCTTCGATCGGAACTGATGGCGCGTAGCCCAGCAGGTACTGATACCGCAGCTCCTTGGCAATCGTGGCCAGCGTTTTCTCCAATTCCGTAGCGTCCTTCAACAGAAACGAGCGTCCACCGGTGATCACGGCAACCTGCGCAAGCAGCGGCGGGCGCTGCTTGCCGAAGGCGATCGGATAGATCAGGGCGTTACTGCGCCGCGCGCGCTCGATGACCTCCGCCTCGGTGGCGCGGCTGTAGCGATCGTTGCCGTCGGAAAAGAGGACGAGCGCCTGCCGGCCCGGCTCGGACTCGATCCGATCGAGCGCGGCGATGATCGCGTCGCGCAGGGCCGTCGTGCTCCATGGGTCAAGTGCGGCTATGGCGCGAGACTGTGTGAAACGATCGGTCGACAACGACGCGATGACGTCCGCCGTGCTGCTGATGGCGACGACCATCGAACGATCGCCGGGCTTGAGCTGATTCAAGAATGAACGGGACGCCTGCTTCGCCAGTTCGAGCGACTTACCGGCCATGCTCCAGCTCCGGTCCACGCCGAGCGCCACTGTCAGCGGAAACTCGCCCGCGGCGAATGCCGAGACATCCTGGATCTGATTGTTTTCGTACACGTCGAAGTCGCCCCGGCGCAGGCCGGTCACAAGCTCACCTTTGTCGTCGGTGACGGTCGCATAGACCTCGACCAGCTGCACCTGGGACGAAAACTGCGCGAGGGAGCCGTCCTGGGCCAAAACCACCGCGCTTGTGGCCAGCGCGAGCGCCGGAGCCACGATGAGCCGTCTCATGTTGATGACCTCCGGGCGGGCTTGTTCAAAACGCATTCCGCCCTGAAGCACGTGGTACAATTCCATTTTCCTCGACAATCGAAATGTGCCTCGCTGAGCCGTGCGACGGAAGCGAGATCGAAAGGTGACATATGGGCCTGGGTATTCCTGAGCTGCTCATCATCCTCGTGATCATCATCCTGATCTTCGGAGCCAATCGTCTGCCTGAAATCGGGCAAGGGCATCGGCAAAGGCATCAAGAACTTCAAGGAAGCCGGCAAGGAAGACGAGAAGTCATAGGCTACTTGCGCGAACGGGGTGCCTTGCCTCCCGTCTTGGCGATCCGTTCCCTTCGACCCGGACGCTGCGCCTTCCGGCGCTCGGTCTTCGGCTTGGTCTTGCTGCGAATCGGCCCGCGAGGGCGCTCGTCCCGCCGCACTGTCTCGAGGATATCCACCAACCCGAGGTCGATCTGCCGGCGCTCCATGTCAACCCGCACAACCTGCACCCGCACCTTATCGCCGAGCCGATACACTTTCTTCGTATTCTCACCGCGGAGCACGTGCTGCTGCTCGAGGAACCGGTAGTAGTCGTCTGCCATGCTGGACACATGGACAAGGCCTTCGACGTAGTGCTCGATCAGCTCGATGAACAGGCCGAACTGCGCGACTCCCGTGATGTAGCCCTCGAATTCGTCGCCCACCTTGTCCGCCATGAAGCGGACCTTCTTCCACTGCAGCAGCTCGCGTTCGGCGTCGTCAGCGCGCCGCTCCCTCTCGGATGTGTGGCGCGCAGTCTCCGGTAGCTCCTCTTCGAGCTCCTCGCGCCGCACTTCCGTAATCGCCGCCGGCTGGCGGGATTCGCGAAGCATGCGGTGGACCACCAGATCCGGGTAACGGCGGATCGGCGACGTGAAATGCGTATAGTGCTCCGCCGCGAGACCGAAGTGGCCGAGGCTCACGGCGTCGTAGCGCGCCTTCTGCATCGTCCGCAGCATGAGCGCCGCGATCGGCCGTTCTTCGGGCGTCCCACGCATGCGATCGATGAGCCGCTGAAAATGTTTCGGTGTGATGGTGCCGCCCGTGGCGCCAAGGCTGTATCCGAGGGGCTCGATGAACGCCTCGAAATCCGCGACCTTCTTCAGATCCGGCGTCTCGTGCACGCGGTGCAACGCGGGCACGACATTGCCGACGAGATGGCCCGCAACCGTCTCGTTCGCAAGGAGCATGAACTCCTCGATCAGACGATGCGCGACGTTGCGCTCGGCTGGAATGATCGCTTCGATTTCGCCGTACTCCGACAGGATCACCTCCGTCTCGGGCAGGTCGAAGTCGATCGAGCCGCGGCGGCGGCGGCGCGCGTTGAGCGTCTCGAACAGCTCGTGCATCATCTCGAACAGCGGGACGAGCGTCTGGTACTCGGCGGTCACCGCCGGATCGCGATCCGTCAGGATCGCATTCACCGCCGTGTAGGTCATCCGGGCATCACTGTTAATGACGCCGTCGTGCATCTCGTAGCGAACGACCTGGCCTCGACGGTCGACCTCCATCAGGCACGACTGGACCAGCCGGTCGACGTGCGGATTGAGGCTGCAGAGTCCTGTCGCCAGCTCCGCCGGGAACATGTGCACGGCGCGCTCGGTGAAATACACCGACGTCCCGCGCTCGTACCCTTCTTCGTCCAGAGCACTGCCCTCCTTGACGTAGTGCGACACGTCAGCGATGTGAACCCCGAGCCGGTAATGCCCGTTCGCCAGCTTCTCCAGCGTGATGGCATCGTCGAAGTCGCGCGCGTGCTCGCCGTCGATCGTGACCGTCGTGACCGGGCGAAAGTCGGTCCGCCCCTCGATGTCGCGCGGATTGACGACCGTCCCGAGGCGCCGCGCCTCCTCGACCGATTCTTCCGAATGGGCTTCAGGGATGTTGTGCTTGCGAATAATGATCTGCGTGTCGACGCCGGGTTCGTTGATGTTGCCCAGCACGTCGACGATGTGGCCGACGGCACCGCGCGTTGTGGTCGGCCAGCGGGTGATTTCAACGACCACCATGTCGCCAGGTTCCGCCGACGACGACCGGCCCGAGGGGATCTGCACCTCGGTGGTCACGCGGCGGTCGAAGGGGACCACGTGACCGACGCCGGACGAATCAGTCTCGAATCGCCCGACGATCGTGCCGTGGGCGCGCTCGAGGATGCGGACGATGCGTCCTTCGGGCCCGCGCTCGGACTGCCGCTCGATGCGCACGAGGACGCGATCGCCGTGCATCGCCTCGGTGAGGTTGGCAGCCGCGATGTAGATGTCCTGCCTTTCGCCAGGCTCGGCCTGTTCGGGCACGACGAAGCCGAAGCCCGCAGGATTGGTCTGGAGACGGCCCGCAACGACGTCCTCCTTCTCGGGAAGGCCGAACCGATTGCCGCGGATCTGCACGAGGTCGCCGGATTGCACGAGCGCGTTGAGCTGCCGCTTGAAAGCGACCCGCTCCTCGCGGGGCACCCGCAGGACGCGGGCCAGCTCGCGGGCGGTCGTCGGATGCTGGAGGCGTTCTTTGATGAGTTCGAGGATCTGATCTGGTGGTGGCATTTACGCAATCAGGGCGACTTGCAGATCTCCAACGTTGGTGCCGGTCGGACCAGTGCGAACGAGATCGTCGAGCGCGCGAAAGAAGTGATAGCTGTCGTTGTTGTTGAGAAACGCTGGCGCGTCGAGCCCCTGTGCGGACGCGCGGTCCAGCGTTGTGGTATCGACGATAGCGCCGGCGGCATCTGTCGGCCCGTCGATCCCGTCGGTCCCCACGCTGGCTGCGACTACGTGCGGCGCGGGTGATGCTCCCCCATCGTGCGACGGGGACTCTGCTCTCCCGTCGCGCGGCGCGGACCTTGTCAGGTCCGCGATGAACGGCACCAGGGCCAGCGCGAATTCCTGATTCCGCCCTCCCACGCCGTCACCCTTGACGTGAACAGTGGTTTCGCCCGCACCAATGACGCACGCAGGGCGGGTCAATGTCGTGAGTGCGTCGCGGACGTCCGCCGCGAACGATCGGGCCGCGTCACGCGCTTCTCCGACAATGGGCGTGTCGAGCACACGGACATCGTAGCCCCGCGACATCGCCGCCTGCGCCGCACCCTTGACCGCCGTCATGCGTCCGCCGATGATTCGCGCCTCCGATCGCGTCAGCCGGCGGTCATCCGCCTTGGGCGTTTCCGGAACCTCGCCTGCGATTCCGCGCTCGATCCACGCCACAACGGACGGCGGATACGCCGCGCGGCCGCCGCGTGTATCCAGCACATTCATCGCCGCGGCGAACGTGCTGGGGTCCGCCACGGTGGGCCCCGATCCAATCACCGACAAATCGTCACCCACGACGTCGGAAATCGCGAGCGTGACGATCGATGCGTTCGTTGCGGCAGCCAGGCGGCCTCCCTTGATCGCGGAGAGATGTTTCCGCACCGTGTTGAGCTCGTCGATCGTGGCGCCGCGCAGCAGCAGCGCCCGCACGGTTTCCTGCTTGTCTGCAAGCACTACCGGCTCGACGGGCAGCGCCATCAGGGCCGAGGCGCCCCCGGATAACAGCACAACGAGCAGATCGTCCGTGCGTGCCTTGCCTGCCACGCCAAGGGCGCGCCGGGCGGCAGCAACGCTGCCAGCAGTCGGGATGGGATGGCCCCCGTCGTACCATTCCGCGTCCGGAGGAAGATCTGCCGGGCGCGACGGCCCGATCCCCATGCTGACACGCAGCCGCACTCCGGCGGCGCTCGCGAACGCGTTCAGCATCACGCCCGCCGCCTTGCCGACGGCGATGACATCAAGGGCGGCAGCGGACCGCAGGGCAGCGGGCAGAGCGGAATCGCGAAGGGCGTGATGAATCAGGCGGCTGGCGTCGGCAGCATCGAGCGCCGCATGCAGGACAGCACGGAGGTCGCGACGGAGGTCTGGAACGGAGCGCGTCAGTGAGTGTGTCGAGGGTCGGACCAGGCCGAAAGGCCCGTGACAACGTCGAATTCCCTGAGAAGGCGGCTGACCACTTGATCCGCGTCAGCCTTGGTGCAGAGTCGATCGAGCTGCGACATCACTTTCGTGAGGGCGCGTTCAACGTCGGTGATGGCATCCTCGGAATAGAACTCGCGCTGCTGTTCGAGGCAGCGCCGGCACTTGACGAACTCTTCTCGGTAGAAATCGGAGACGGAATGGAATACAGGATCGCACTGCGGGCGGGAATCGGCCAGGAAGCGTGATAAACGGCTTCTCGACGCAGACATATATCTGATTTCCTTGAGTGTAACGGCCCCTCAGAGGACTGTCAACGCCGGCCTCCCCGGCCGGGCCACCCGGCAAATTACGTCGCGTGACGCGATGCGGCAAACCCCCCGGCCGCACCCACAAACATCCCCCCGGCCACCAGCAGGATGGCCTCGCGAATTGGAAGAAACTGCAGCGACGCGCCATCGAGGATGGCCGTCAGGTCGGCGCCCCACCAGGTGCCCACAGCTTTGAATCCCAGCCACAGAAGTACTAGCGCAACGACCGCCCCGAAGCCCCCTTGCAGCAGTCCTTCAGCAATGAACGGCCCCCGGATGAAGGCAAGCGGCGACCCCACCAGCTTCATGATGTCTATTTCCTCGCGGCGCGTGTACAGGCCAAGCCGGACCACGGCGGCCACGGTGACGGCCGCGGCTACAGCCATCAGGAACGCGAGCGCGAAACCGGCGCCGCGAAGGGCGTTGAGCCCGCTTGCCATCCGCGCGAGCCATTCCCGGTCGTAGCGGACATCCGCCACGCCTGGGAGCGTCGCCACCTGCTTCACGAGCGCATCTGCGCGGCCGTTGCCTTCCGCGCCGGGCCGGACCCGCACCTCGAGCGACGCGGGAAACGGGTTATCACCCAGATCCGTGGTCAGCGCAGCGAGATCGGTGAATTGTCGGCGAAAACGCGTCAGCGCCTCCGCCTTCGATACATATTCGCGTCCATCCGCCACACCGCTCTGGTCCACCGTGGCCTCGATCGCCCCCCGCTGTTCCGATGTCGCGTCGTCGCGCAGGAACACGGAGAATTCCGTCGCAGAGGTCCATTGAGTGAGCAGCTGATCCACGTTCCACGTGAGCAACAAGAGCGATCCAAGCACGAGCGCGGCGAGAGCAATGGCGATGATGGCAAACGCCGTCGACCGGCCGCCACGCCAGAGGCTCGCCCATGCTTGGCGCAACGCGTAATCGATTGCCCTCATGCCACCTCGACGATGCGCCCCTGGTCGAGCGTGACCGTGCGCCGGCCAACGAGACGAATGAGCTCGCGGTCATGTGTCGCGACGACGACGGTCGTGCCACCGGCGTTGATCTCGCGCAGCAGGTTCATGATTTCGAGAGAAAGATCGGGGTCGAGGTTGCCGGTCGGCTCATCGGCCAGCACCAGCGCGGGATCGTTGACAAGCGCCCGCGCGATGGCAATCCGCTGCTGTTCGCCGCCGGACAGATCTCGCGGATAGGCATTCATGCGGTGTTGGAGCCCCACCCACTTGAGGACCTGGAACGTGCGCCGCCGCTGTTGCGTCGATGGAACGCCGAGGACTTCGAGCACGAACGAGACGTTCTCGAAAACGGTCCGCGTCGGAATCAGCTTGAAGTCCTGGAAGATGAACCCAATCCCGCGCCGATACTCCTGGATCTCGCTGCGACGGAGGCTCGTGAGATTGTGGCCGTTGACGAATATCTCGCCTTCGCTGGGCGTCTCCTGCATCAGCACGAGACGCAGGAACGTGGACTTGCCGGCGCCGCTTGGCCCGGTAAGGAACACGAACTCGCCCTTCTCCACCGAGAGTGACAAGTCCTGCAGCGCGTACAAGCCGCGACTGTAAAGTTTCGAGAGGTGGTGCGTCTCGATCACGCTGCCTGTGCACCCGGGGCCAAAGGCATTATTTGTGAGGTTGGATGCCGGGAGTATATCACGGGGCTGATCGATAACTCTCGAGCTCGACGCGAACGTGACCGAAGCCGGCGTCCACCTCGAGTGCAAGCGGGATCCGCCGTGGCTCGTTGCTCAGCCACAGAATGGCCTTCAGTTGCTCACGCTCCTCGACTCGTCGTTGAAGCCTCGGAGTAATGCGCAACGCCTCGACGTCCCGCCCCTGGACCCGAACGTTGTCTCGGCCATCGACCGACAGCTCAACGACGAGATTCCGACCCGCCTCGTTCACCGGAAAGCGGTAGTGCTCGCCTTCGCGCAAGGGCAGGGTTCGCGCGTAAAACAACGCGGCTATCGCATCGCGGGCATGAGGAAACATCGGCAGGACCACCGCGCCTTCAGCCCGGGCATCGGCGACCGAGCGTCCGGTTCGCACCACGCCCGTGGCGTGATCGTAAAGGAAGGCGCGGGTGACGTGGCGCGAGCCTTCCTGCTGATCGCGCTCGTGGACCTCAGGCAACAGATCGCCGTCCGGCCTGCGTTGCGAACACATCCCGGGCTTCGAAGAACTTCGCCACCCACGGAGCCGTCGCCGCCGTGACGACCAGGCGATAGGCCGGCGGCTCGACGCTGATGGCGATCTCACCGGCCGACAGGTTCAGGCCCGCGCTGCCCCACACGACCCGGTAGCGCGCGATCTCGCCGACATGAAACGGAATGGAGCCGGCCGGGGGCGGATCGATCGTCGACGTTGCGGCCAGCCGCGCGTCGATGTCCGGAGTCCACCGCAGCTCATAGATCGTCCCGTCGTTGAACCGGGCGCGCTCGACCGCCGGAGAGGGTCCGTCCCCGGGCGACGGTGCGATCGGCGCGGGCGTGACGACGAAACGCACACCGCTGTCGCGCAGCGCGAGCAGCGCATCGCCCGATGGAAACGTGTTGAGGGCGTCGACGAGCGGCCTGTAGAACGACGGACGCTGCCCGCTGTAGCCGTTGACGATCGGACGCCGATACTCGAGCGACTGCACCATGGCCGGCGTGCTCGCGATATCGGCGTCGAGCGGAAGAATCGCGACTGCGCCAGGCTCGGGTGCGCCGGCAAGCCACTGGCCCACGTCAGTTCGAAGCGGCGGCGCTGCGGTCAACGATATCGGTACATGGAGCCACTCGAGTGCCGCCAATGCGAAGAGCACAAAGAGTACGTAACCACGAAGGTCACGAAGGGCACGAAGATTTGAGAACACGAAGTAGTTGTTCTTATTTGTGATCTGACCTTTGTGCTCTTTGTGCCCGTTGTGGTTCACCTCGTCTTTGCGTCCTAGTGGTGAAACACCGTGCGCGCGGGAGGAAAGCTCGCGCCAGCCGATCGCGGCAAGGGTGCAGAGAGCGAAGAGCACGACGACCGAGAACCGCGCCGGGGCGCGAATCGCCTGGAAGCCGAAGACGAATCGATGGAACGCGGCGTACAGCGGGCGAATGCCGTCGGGACCAAGCGACAGCACGAAACCGAGGACGGCAATCGCCACCATCGTCAATACGATCGGGCGGCTGTCGCTTCGCCACCCGAGCCACACGCCCGCGATCGCGAGCGCGATCAGCACGAATCCTGGAAACAGCTCGCGTTCAGGGCCGGTATGCGGCGGCTCGCTCGAGGCCACCCTGTCGCGCTGGCGAAGAAGATCCGTGCGGCCATACACCATGTTGCCTGGAGGAACCTGCAGATAGCTGGACACGTACGCGGCGTTGCGGCCCGCCTCGTACAGGTTGCGTCCGAAGCCTTCGCTTTGCCCCACGCGCCAGTACACCAGCGCGACCGGCGCGACGATCAGCGCGCCGATCGCGCCGGCAGCGACAAGACGGCGTCAGCAGAGCGCTGCTGCGCCAGCGCCCAACGCCGATGGCGAGCGCGACGCCGCCCACCGCGAGTGCAAGACCGCCGATGACACCGTAGTACACGGACGAGAGCGCCTGCAGTCCGGCGACGACGCCCAGGTAACATCACGTCGCGCCGCCGTCGGCCCGCGATGACGCGATGAAGAAACAGGAAGGCGAGCGGGAGAAAGTACAGCGACTGGAGCTGCAGATGGATCAGATGCGCAAAGCGGTACGAACCGAACCCCCATGCAAGACCGGCGAGATACGCGCCGCTCTCGGTGCAGATCACCGAGCGCACGAACAGATGCATCGCCAGCGCGCTCGCCACGAGTGACACGATCAGCAGCACGTTGTAGCAGGCGACGACATCGTGCGTGATCGCGTATAGCGGCGAGAGCAGCACGCTCTGGAGCAGAAGGTGATCGGAGTACGCGAGCGTTCCTGCGCGCGGGATGAAAGATGTTGGCGTTGAAGACGCGGCCGGTGAGGAGTGAGGCGGGATCGCTGAGCACCGCCTGCATATCCCAGCCGAGAATCCACAGGTTGAGGAACGGATCACCCGGCCCCGAAGGCGCGCCGAGGAGCGAGCGCGGATGGAGGGCGAGCGGCCAGGTCGTCACGACCGCCGCGGCGAGGTACGCGAGCAGCGGTGCGAGAAGAGACCGGGCCTGGTTCCACCGAGGAGCGAAACCGCGCCCGGTTTCGCCAGTCATGTGAGCGCCAGTTCGCGCTTCAGCAGCTCGTTGGCGAGCTTCGGATTGGCCTTCCCGCCGCTCGCCCTTCATCACCTGTCCCGACCAGGAACCCGAACGTCTGGCTCTTGCCCGCCCGGTACTGTGCCGCGGCGTCGCTGTGTTGTCGGCGATGACGTCGCGCACGATCGCCAGCAGCGCGCCCTCGTCGCTGTTCTGCGCCAGGCCATCGGCGCTGACGATCTCATCCGCCGATCGGCCCGACGTCGTACATCTTCGCGAAGACATCCTTCGCGATGAGCTGCTGATCGTCCCTTTCTCGACGAGCGCGATGAGTCCGGCGAGCGCCGCCGGGCGCAAGCGGCACCTCCTCGATGGCGACGCCGCGCTCCTTCAGCGTCCGCAGCAGCTCGCCCATGACCCAGTTGCTGGCGGCTTTCGGACTGCCCGATGCGGATGCGGCCTGCTCGAAATAGTCTGCGAGCCGCGGACGACTGCGTCAGCACGCCCGCGTCGTACTCCGGCAGCCCGTAGGCGGCGACGAAGCGCTGCCGTCGCGCCTCGGGCAGCTCGGGCATCGTCCCGCGCACCGCCGCGATGCGCGCCTCGTCCACGACGAGCGGCGGCAGATCGGGTTCGGGAAAATAGCGATAGTCGTGCGCCTCTTCCTTGCTGCGCATCGACAGCGTCCGCCCCGCGGCGGAGTCCCACAGCCGCGTCTCCTGCACGACGCGTCCGCCGCCCTCGAGGACGTCGATCTGCCGATCGATTTCGTACTCGAGCGCCTTCTGCAGATAGCGGAACGAGTTCAGATTCTTGACCTCGGCCTTCGTCCCGAACGCCTCCTGCCCCGCCGGACGCACCGACACGTTCGCGTCGCAGCGCAGGCTGCCCTCTTCCATGTTGCCGTCGTTGACGCCGAGCCACACCAGGATGTCGCGCAGCCGCTCGAAGAACTCCGCCGCCTTGCGCCGCGGATCGCATGTCGGGCTCGCTGACGATTTCGATCAGCGGCACGCCGCTGCGGTTGTAGTCGATGTAGGTCCGGCGATCGGAATCGGGAAATCCTTCGTGCAGCGACTTGCCCGGCATCCTCCTCCATGTGGATGCGCGTCAGGCCGACGCGGATGCCGTACGGCCGTCCACGGAGATGTCGAGGCCGCCGCCGAGCGCAAGCGGTCGCTCGTACTGCGAGATCTGATAGCCCTTCGGCAGGTCGGGATAGAAGTAGTTCTTGCGGGCGAAGATCGACAGCGGCTGCACGTCGCAGCCGAGGGCGAGCGCGGCCTTGATCGCGTAGTCGACGGCGGCTCGATTGAGGACCGGCAGCGCGCCCGGCAAGCCCGAGACAGACCGGGCACACCTGCGAATTCGGCGGCGCGCCGAACGAGGTGCTGCAGCCGCAGAAGATCTTCGTGCGGGTCTGCAGCTGCGCGTGAATCTCCAGGCCGATGACCGGCTCGAACTGCATAGGCACAACCCAATCCCACATCCCAGGTTCCAAATCCCAAGTCCCAACGCCTGCCGACGTTCTTGATTTGGGATTTGGGATTTGGGGTTTGGGCTTTTTGGGATTTACACCTTCGGACCGGCTGCCTTGACGGCGGGATCGACGTCCTTCTCGAACGTCTTGAAGTTCTCGATGAACATCGCCGGCCAGCTTCTTCGCCTGCTCGTCGTAGGCCGTCTTGTCCGGCCACGTCGTCCGCGGATCGAGCACGCTGTCGGGAACGCCGGGGCACGTCGTCGGCATGTCGAGGTTGAAGATCGAATGCTTCTGATACTTCACGTCATCGAGCTGGCCGGTCGAGCGCCGCGGTGATCATCGCGCGCGTGTACGCGATCTTCATTCGCGAGCCCGATGCCGTAGGGACCGCCGGTCCAGCCGGTGTTCACCAGCCACACACGCGCCTGGTGCTTCGCGATCCGCTCGCCGAGCATCTTCGCGTAGACGTTCGGATTGAGCGGCAGGAACGGCGCGCCGAAGCAGGTGCTGAACGTCGCCTTCGGCTCGGTCACGCCTTTCTCGGTGCCCGGCGACGCGCGCCGTGTACCCGGAGAGGAAGTGATACATCGCGCGCTCCGGGCGTCAGCCGCGCGATCGGCGGCAGCGACGCCGTACGCGTCCGCCGTGAGCATGACGACGTTCTTCGGATGTCCTGCCTGCCCTGAGGGAATCGCGTTGTCGATGAAGCTGAGCGGATAGGAGCTGCGCGTGTTCTCGGTGTACGTCATGTCGTCGAGATCCATCTCGCGCGTCTCGGGATCGAGCACGACGTTCTCGAGGATCGTGCCGAAGCGGCGCGACGCCTCCCAGATCTGCGGCTCGGCCTCCTTCGACAGCTTGATCACCTTCGCGTAGCAGCCGCCCTCGAAGTTGAAGATGCCGCGATCGCTCCAGCCATGCTCGTCGTCGCCGATCAGCCCGCGGTGCGGATCGCTCGAGAGCGTCGTCTTGCCCGTGCCCGAGAGGCCGAAGAAGAGCGCCGAATCGCCGTCCTTGCCGACGTTGGCCGAGCAGTGCATCGAGAGCACGCCCTTGAGCGGCAGCGTGTAGTTGAGAATCGTGAAGATCGATTTCTTGATCTCGCCGGCGTAGTCGGTGCCGGCGATCAGCACGAGCTTCCTGCCGAAGTGCACGAAGATGGCGGTCTCGGTGCGCGAGCCGTGCCTGCCGGGATCCGCCTTGAATCCCGGGACAGTCGATCACCGTGTACTCGGGGCGATGCGTCGGCGCGCTTCGCCGGATCGGTCTTCCGGAATGAACATGTTCCGCGCGAACAGGTTGTGCCACGCGAACTCGGTGACGACGCGGATCGGCAGGCGATAGGCGGGATCGGCGCCGCCCCACGCGTCGAGCACGTAGAGCTCCTTGTCCTGGACGTAGGTCATCATGTCGCGGTGCAGCGCGTCGAAGTTCGCCTCCGTCAATCGGACGATTGATCGCGCCCCAGTGCGACGTGCTTCTCGGTCGACGGCTCCTTGACCGTGAACTTGTCCTGCGGCGACCGGCCGGTGTGCTGACCGGTGCGGGCGACCAGCGGACCTTCGGCGGCGAGGTGCGCTTCGTTGCGGCGGATCGCCTCCTCGTAGAGGACAGCCGGGCTCAGGTTCCAGTGGACGCGTCCGGACCGGACGATACCAAGCGCTTCGAGACCATGCGCCCGCTCAACCTGTGTGCTCATCTCAAGACTCCCCAATTGCAGCGGCGTCCGGGCCGCGCCAACGTTGCCGCCGGATGGCGGCGATGGCGAAAAAGGCCGATAAAGAGAAAAAAGGAATCGTACCGGTGAGATGGATACCAGTCAACCCGTCCGAGGGCCAATGATCCCGATTTGACCTGAATCCCTGTATAGTTGGACCCGCGGTAAACGTTCCCGTGCCGCAGCCGTATTTCATGACAAGAACGCCTCCTCGGACGGGCCTCCTCGACGGCTGCCGGCGTCGGTGCCGTCGCACCGGTTGCGCCGCTGTCGAGGGACTCGCAGCTGGCGGCCGAGATCAAGGCTCTCGTCGCCGGCGGCGAACGCGACGCTGCGCGCGAACGGTACGGCGAGCTCGTCGCGCGCCAGCAGCGGCGGGCCGTGCGAATCGCCTATCACGTACCTGCGCGACGTACACGATGCCGACGAGGCGGTGCAGGACGCCTTCGTGAAGGTGTTCACGCACATCACCAGCTACCGCGAAGACCTTCCGTTCGAAGTCTGGTTCACGCGCATCCTCGTGAACGCGTGCCTCGACCTGCGGAAGTCGCGCTCGCGGCGGCTGCGCTGGTCGGTGCCGATGGCGTCGACCGAAGCGACATGCGCGCCGACCGACCCGGCGACGCCGGAGCAGACGCCCGAGCAGCGGCTGGTCTCGCGGGAACGCGCGAACGAAATTACGGACGGCCGTCGAATCGCTCCCCGATCGCCAGCGCACGGTGTTCACGCTGTGCCACCTCGCGGAGCAGACGACGGCCGAGGTCAGCCAGGCGCTCGGAGTGAGCGAAGCGACGGTTCGAGTGCATTTGTTCCGCGCCATCCGCAAGCTGCGGCGGCTGCTGGAGCACGAGCTGATGACACAGCTAGCCATCTTGTCGGACGACCGACTCATCGAAGCTCTGCATCCTCGACGCGGCCTCAGCCGCCGAGCAGCAGCACCTGGCGCGCGTGTGTCGCGCTGCGACGCGCGGCGTGCGCGCCTGCGCAGCTGCTCGACGATGTGTCGGACGCGGCGGCCACAGAGGCCGACGCGGCCTTTCCGCCCGAGCGGCTCGCGCGTCAGCAGGCGCGCATCCTCGCGCAACTCCAGCACGACGGACGACCCGGCCGGCTGATCGCGTTCCCCGCCGGGCACGCCGCATGAACCGACGGTGTCGCGCACACGTCCCTCGACGCGATGGATTGCCGCCGCCGCGGTCGCCGGCCTCGTCGTCGGCGTCCTCGCCGGCCGGTTCGGTCACGACTACTCGCTTCGGACGGCCGGGCGGCACGCGGCATCGTCGCCCGTCACGCGGAGCGGCCCGACGCTCCGGAACTGCGCGACCGGCGCGATTCGCGAGATATCGACCGCCGATCTCGGACGAGGAGTTCCTCAGCCAGATCGAAATCGCGATCGATGGCCCGGCGGCCGCCGCGCTGCAGCCGCTCGACGACCTGACGCCGCTGCCGTGGGAAGTGCGCTAGTTCCTTGCCGCCGCTGATTTTTCGCAAGGGCCTCGACCTCAAGCACGAAGTCGCCGACACGCTCGCCGAGAGCTATCACAGCGAACTCGTCGCGTCCATCAAGGACAACGACTATCAGCTACGCGTCCGGGCGGCTGACAATCCACCTCGCGCGCGAGTTCGGGTTCTGCTACGGCGTCGACCGCGCCGTCGACTACGCCTACCAGGCGCGCAAGCGATTTCCGGATCGCCCGGTCGTCCTCACCGGCGAAATCATCCACAACCCGCACGTCAACGACCAGCTGCGCGCGCAGGGCAGTCCGCTTTCTCACCGACCCGGGAGAGTCGATCGACGCGCTGACACGGCCGATGACGTCGTGATCCTGCCGGCATTCGGCGTCACGATCGAACTGCTCGGAGGAGCTCGATCGCCGTGGCTGCACGCTCGTCGACACGACGTGCGGTTCGGTGCTGAACGTCTGGAAGAACGTGAAACGCTACGCCGCCGACGGCTTCACCTCGGTCATTCACGGCAAGTACTGGCACGAGGAAACGCGCGCCACCGCGTCGCAGGCGCTCGCATGCCGGCAACGGCCACTACCTCGTCGTGCTCGAACCGCGATGAGGCCGACGATGGTCTGCGACTACATCCGCGGCGGCGCTGATCGCGCCGCGTTTCTTGCCCGCTTCGAGCACGCCGTCTCGCCTGGCTTCGATCCCGACCGCGATCTGCAGCGTATCGGCTGCGCGAACCAGACGACGATGCTCAGCTCGGAATCGCTGGAGATCGGCGAGATGTTCCGCGCGCGATTCGCGATCGCTATGGCGACGAGGAACTCGCTCTGCGCTTCCGCGCCTTCGACACGATCTGCAGCGCCACGCAGGATCGCCAGGACGCCGTGGCGGCGCTCCTCGACGAGCAGCCGCTGGACCTCATGATCGTCATTGGCGGCTACAACAGCAGCAACACCTGCAATCTGGCGCGGATGTGCGATCCGAGGGTCGCCGACGTATCACATCGCCGCACCCGACTGTCTTGTATCGGCCTCTGAAATTCGGCACAAGCCGGTCGGCGGCAAGGAAGAACGGATCTCGGCGGGATGGCTGCCGGGGCGCGGGACGCGTGCGGATTGGCCTGACGTCCGGCGCGTCGACGCCCGACAACCTGGTGGATACCGTGGTTCGCCGCCTCGACGAACTGGCGAACCAGGTGTGAACGGCCGGCCGCTCCGATTCAGGATCGGGCTCGATGGCGAGGCGAACACGCTGTCCAACCTTGTTTTTCAGGTATATAGGGCAGCTCGCTGCTCGGTCCGGCCGCTCTCGGGGCCGCTTGGCGCAAGGGGCGTGCCAGCGGCAGTTACGGTAAACGCGACGGGCCCATCCGTCGTATTCTCGGGCAAGTCAGTCATGAAACTTCGAAAAATCTCGATGCTGTGTGCGGCCCTGGCGATCCTGATCGCCGGTGCTTTCCTTTCGACCGTCCCGGCGTCCGCGCAGGGCTTCAAGTGGTGGCAATCCGACAGCTTCAGGCGCGAGCTTGGGCTGACCGCGGACCAAAGCACCAAGATCGAAGCAATCTTTCAGCGCACGCTTCCGGCGCTCCGGACTGCTCAAGGAGACGCTCGACAAGGCTGAAGCGGATTTCAACCAGATGGTCGAGGCGTCCGACGACGCCCAGGTGATGGCGCAGGTCGGGGTCGTCGAGGCCGCGCGGTCCGAGCTCAACAAATCCGGACGATGATGCTGCTTCGCATGCGACGGGTGCTGACGCCGGACCAGCGCGTGAAATTCGTCATGCTTCAGCAGAAAACGCGCGACCGCCGCCGCGCGGGAGACGATCACCAGCGGTAATCTTTTTCTTCCTTCGAAAACATCATGAAGATCTTTGCTTTTCTCGTCCGTTCCCTTGCGTATGTGGTGATCGCCGTGTCGGCGGTCCGGCCCGCGGCGGCGCAGACAGCTCGTGCCGACGCCGTGCGCCTCGACGATATCGCGCGAGAGGCCGCGCGAACCTTCGCCACAACCCGCGCCGACACGGATCAGACGCGGCCGACCACGGCGCCTCCCCCGCCGGGAACCAATGTCGATCTGACACTCGACGAAGCGACGACGCGCGCGCTGGAGCGCAACCTCGATATCGCGGTTGAACGCTTGAATCCTCAGACGTTCGATTTTTCGATTGCGGCGCTCGACGCGAGCTATCTGCCGACCTTCACGTCCAACGTGGGCCTTCGCAGCCAGTCGCAGTTTCCACGGAGTCAGACGGCCGGCGCGGATATGCTGGTCACCGAAACGTTCACGGGAAACTCGGGCATCGCCCAGAATGTGAAGTGGGGTGGCGGCAGCTTTGCGGTGACGTTCAACAACAATCGCCAGAAGCAGACGGACCTCTTCGCGACGCGCAATCCGGTGCTGAACGCAAACCTGAATGCGATCTACATCCAGCCGCTGCTGCGCGGGTTCCGCATCGACGGCACGCGATCGCAGCTTCAGGTGACCCACCTCAACTCAGGAGATGTCGGAAATCGCCTTGCGGGGCACCATCGTTCGTACATTGGCGAACGTCCGGAACGCATATTGGGACTTGGTGTACGCGATCGAAGCGGCCGACGTCGCGGGCCGCTCGCTCTCGCTGGCGACCAAGCTCGTCGAAGACAATCGCGCGCGCGTCGAGGTCGGTGCGATGGCGCCACTCGACGTTGTCCAGGCGCAAGCGGAGGAGGCGACGCGCCGACAGGTGCTGACGCAGGGCAGACGCGGATCGACGGACGGCCGAACTGGCGTTGAAACGGCTCATCGTCAACGGCACCGACGATCCATTCTGGACCGCGGCCATCAACCCCGTGGATCGGCCGACTTATACGACGGAAGCGCTCGACGTTGCGGGCGCGGTAAAACAGGCGCTTACCAACCGCACGGATCTCCAGCAATCTCAGAAGCAGCTGGCGGCCAACGACATCAGCTTACGCAGCCTCGCAGACCAGCTACTGCCAGCGCTCGATCTGACCAGCAGCTACGGCCTGGCCGGCGTGGGTGGTCCCCAGTTCATTCGACAAGGATTGGGCGGTGCGATTGCCCAGACGATCCCGAGCGGGTACTCGGACGCCCTTCGGATTATTAGCGACCGAATTGCGCCCACCTGGAATTTTGCTCTCAATCTGAGCTATCCGATCGGCGGCAGCCCCGCCGAGGCGAACCTCGCACGGGCACGCATCCAGCAACGGCAGACGATCGCGCAAAGTCGTCAAATGGAATTGCAGATTGCGACCGAGGTCACGAACGCGGCGCTTCAGGTCGAATCGAACCGCGAGGGTCTTCAGGCGGCTGCGGCGGCTCGCGACCTTGCGCAGCGGCGACTCGACGCAGAGCAGAGCCGATTCGATGTGGGACTGTCGACCAACTTCTTCGTCGTTCAGGCGCAGCGAGACTTGCGCGACGCGCAGAACGCCGAGCTTCGTGCCTTGCTCGACTATCGGCGGGCTCAGGTTGAGTTCGCGCGCGTCCAGGAAGTCCCGGCGGCCGGGGGCTCCGGTCTAAACGCGATTAATGGCGGCGGCGGCACAACGGCGGCCCGCGCGCAAGCCGGCGGTGGCTTCGGATTCGGCGGCGGCGGCAACTGATACGCACGGTCGCAACGAATCCACGACGGGATACTTTCGGATCACATGAAAAGAATCGTCATCATAACAATCGTGGTCGCTGCGCTCGCGGGCGTGGCGTTCTATTCGGGCTCTTCAGCCGCGGCGCCGCAGCGCCGGGGGCCGGTAGCCCGGGCCAAGCCGGGGCCGCGGGCGGCCCAGGCGGACGGCAGGGCGGCGGTCCAGGCGGAGCTGGTGGTCGCGGCGGTGGACGAGGCCAGCTGACGGTAGAACTGGCGTCGGCAACCAGGGCCTCAGTCAACCAGGAGCTTGCCGTCGTCGGCAACCTCGTTGGGGATCAGACGGTTTCGGTCGTGCCGAAAACCGCGGGCCGGTTAGAGTCCATCACCGTCAAGCTCGGCGACCGCGTGACCCGCGGCCAGCGGATCGCGAAAATCGAGGATCAGGAACTTCTCGAACAGGTGAAGCAGGCCGAGGCGGCCTTCCAGGTGGCGAGTGCCACCATCCGCCAGCGGGAAGCGGACCTGGAACTGGCGAAGACGAACGTCGAGCGGTCCCGAAATCTATTCCAGCGCCAGTTGCTCCCGCAACAGACGCTTGACGACTCGGAAGCGAAGTATCAGTCGGCCCAGGCGGCGCTCGATCTGGCCCGCGCGCAGAACACGCAGTCCCAGGCCCGCCTCGACGAGCTTCGTGCCATCAACTGCAGAACACCATCATCACGTCACCGGTCAACGGATTCGTTGCGCGACGAGCGGCCGATCCCGGCGCGTTCGTGTCCGCGAACGCGCCGATCGTTGACGTCGTCGATATCACGACCGTGCGGCTCGTGGTGAACGTCATCGAAAAGGATTTGAAGCAGATCGCCGCCGGAGATTCGGCTCGCGTCGAAGTCGATGCGTTTCCGGGCGAGAGCTTCGAGGGTCGCATCGCACGGATTGCACCGGTGCTCGATCCGGCGACGCGCACCGCCTCAATCGAAATCGAGATTCCGAACGGCCAGTTCCGGCTGAAACCGGGCATGTATGCGCGCGTCGGTATCGTGACCGACTCGCATCCGAACGCAATCGTGGTCCCGACCAATTCGGTGGTCGACATCAACGGGACACGAGGCGTCTACCTCGCGGTCAATGACGTCGCGCAGTTTCGTCCGGTTACGACGGGGATTGAAAGCAACGCGCGGACGGAGATTCTCGACGGCGTGTCGGATGGAGATCGCG
Organism: uncultured Acidobacteriota bacterium; assembly: GCA_963741135.1. GTDB lineage: Bacteria > Acidobacteriota > Vicinamibacteria > Vicinamibacterales > UBA2999 > Gp6-AA40. Next base: position 863,615 of record CAVUHC010000008.1, on the reverse strand, counting down.
TCGTGACGACGGGCGCGCCGGCACTGCGGAATGGCGATCCGATCGTGCTCGCGGGACGCGGAGGTCCCGGAGGTCGCCGGACCCAGGCGGGCCGGACCGGCGGCCAGCCGCCAGATCAAAGCCAGGAAACTCAGGGCCGGCAGGGCGGCACCGTCGGCGCGGGCGGCTTCGGCGCGCGGCGTGGCGCTGGTGCGAGCCAGGGCACCGGCGGGAGCAGTGCCGCCCCGGGCGGTGGCGCGAGTAGTGAAGGCAACGGCGCGGGACGCCGCAGTGGTGTAGGTGGTCGACGCGGACAGGGACCTGCGGTCGTGCCGCAGGCGACCCCAGAAACCAGATAGCCGATTAATTCTTTCGTCAGAGAGCAGCCATGAGCATTCCTCGTTTTGCGATCCATCGACCGGTCACGATGTTCATGCTCAGTGCGGTCATCGTGCTGCTGGGCGTGATTTCGCTGTCGAAACTTCCGGTCGACCTGATGCCGGAGTTCTCGCAGCCGACCATCACGATCAACACGAATTACCCGAACGTCGGGCCCCTCGAAATCGAGGAGCTGATCACGCGTCCGATCGAGCAGTCGGTGAGTGCCGTTGCGGGCATCACCCGCGTCGATTCCTCATCGCGCGAGGGCGGCAGCAACGTCCGCCTGAATTTCGCGTGGGGCACGAACCTTGACTGCGGCGACCGACGACGTCCGCAGCAGGCTTGATCGCGTCCGCGGGCGGTTGCCGGAGGAGGCGGATCCCCCGACGATCTTCAAGGCCGACTCGAATGCACTGCCGATCATGCAGGTCGGCGTCGAAGGCGATTTCGATCCGGTCACGCTGCGCGAGCTTGCGCAAAACGACCTGTCGCCGCGCCTCGAGCGCGCGCCCGGGGTTGCGGCCGTGACGATCAACGGCGGCCTGCGCCGGCAGATTCACGTCGACCTGTCGAAGGACAAGATCACCGCGCTGAACCTGTCGGTCGATCGCGTCGTGCAGGCGCTGAGATCGGAAAACCAGAACCTGCCGCTCGGCCAGATCGACCAGGGCGATTCGACGTACCTGATCCGCAGCCAGGGTCAATTCGTCAGCATCGACGACATCGCAAACCTCGTCGTACTCACGCGGGAGAACGTGCCCGTCTACCTGCGCGACGTCGCGGACGTGAGGGACGCGACGGAGGACCGGCGGCAATTTCTCCGCATTTCCTCCCGCGATGCCAGCGGCAAGCTGGGTGAGGGGCATCCCGGCGTCCGGATGGCGATCAACAAGCAGTCGGGTGAAAACACCGTGGCTGTGGCGGAGGGCATCCGGGCGGAGGTCGTGCGCATCAATCGCGACGTACCCGGCGTGAAGCTGACCGTGCTCGACGACAACTCGATCTTCATCGATCGGGCGATCGACAACGTGAAGGAGCACGCGCTCATCGGTGGCATCCTCGTCGTCCTGATCATCTTCGCGTTCCTCCGCGACTTCCGGTCGACGCTCATCGTCTGCACGTCGATCCCGGTCTCGGTCATCGGCACGTTCGCGCTGCTCTACTTCGGCGGCTTTACGCTGAACACGATGACCTTCGGTGGCCTGGCGCTGGGCATAGGCATGATCGTCGACGCCGCCATCGTCGTGCTCGAGAACACCCATCGCCATCTCCACATGGGTAAGGACCGGATGACCGCGGCGATAGACGGCAGCGAGGAAGTCTGGTCGGCGATTCTCGCGTCGACGCTGACCCATATCGCTGTGTTCGTGCCACTCCTGTTTCTCACGGGGATCTCGAGCATCCTCTTCACCCAGCTGTCATTCGTCGTGATGTTCTCGCTCTCGATGTCGCTCTTCGTCGCCGTGACGATCGTGCCGGTGCTCTGCTCGCGCTGGCTGAAGCTGCCGCACGAACAGACGCAGCGCACGGGGCCGATCGGCCGCTTCTACAACGTCAGCGAGGCGTTCCTTGAGGGCGTCGACGACCGGTACCGCCGCTCGATTCACTGGACACTGCAACACCGGCCGACGGTCATCGGCGCGGCGGCCGGGCTCGTCGTGCTGGCGGCGCTCCTCTATCCGCGTATCGGCACCGAACTGCTGCCGCAGACCGACGAAGGCCAGGTGAACATCAACGCCGAGCTCCCGCTCGGCACGAAGATGGAGCTGACGGAAGCGGCAATGCTGCGGCTGGAAGAGATGGTGAAGGAGTCGGTGCCCGAGGCGACGACGCTTGTCGTCAACGGCGGCGGCGGTGGCGGCGGATTCGGCGGCGCCGGCACCACCAATCGCGGCGGGATGCAGGTCAAGCTCGTGCCCCGCGACCAGCGCACCCGCACCAGCGACGAGATTGCCCAGGATATGCGGCGGCGCCTGTCCACGCTTCCCGGCGTCATGGTTCGCGCCAACCCCGGCGGCGGAAATTTCCAGCTGAACCAGATCCTCAACGGCGGTAACGACGCGCGCGTCGCGCTCGAGATCCGCGGCCACGACCTTGACGATGCCAGGCGGATCCAGCAGCAGGCGATCGGATTGATGCAGGAGACGCCCGGAATCGCCGACGTCCGTGTCGGCCAGGACCAGGGGCGGCCCGAGCTCGCGATCCGCGTCGACCGCCCGAAGGCAGCGATGCTTGGCCTCACGGTCAACGGTGTCGCGCAGACGATCCAGACGAACGTGGCAGGCACAACGGCCGCGCAGTTCCGCCAGCGCGGTAACGAATACCCGATCGTCGTCCGACTGCGTGACGAAGATCGCGGCCAGATCCATGACATCGGAGACGTGCTCGTCAATACGCCAGGGGGACAGGTCGTTCCGGCGCAGAAACCTGCTCGCGGTGGATCGCGAGACCGGGCCGGTGCAAATCGATCGGAAGAACATGGAGCGGATGGTTCGCGTGAACGCCGAGCCTGAAATCTCGCTCAGCGAGGCGGTGGCGAACGTCCAGTCCCGTCTCGGGCAGATTCGGGTCCCCGCGGACTTCTCCGTCGGCTTCGGATCGGAAGTCGAGGAGCAGGCGAAGTCGTTCAACCAGCTGAAAATCGTGCTCATCCTGGCCGTGCTGCTCGTCTACGCCGTGATGGCGTCACAGTACGAGTCGCTGCGCGATCCGTTCATCATCATGTTCTCGATCCCGACTGCGTCGATCGGAGTGGTGGGAGCGCTCCTGCTGACCCGCACCGCCTTCAGCATGCAGGCCTACATCGGCGTGATCATGCTCGCGGGAATCGTCGTCAGCAACGCGATCCTGCTGGTCGACTACATCAACACGCTGCGCCGCCGTGACGGCATGCCGCTGCGCGAAGCGGTTGAGGTCGGCGGGCGAACGCGTCTTCGTCCCGTGCTGATGACGTCCGTCGCCACGATGCTGGGCCTCGTGCCGATGGCCATCGGCCTTGGCGACGGCGGCGAGCTGCAGGCGCCGCTTGGCCCGCGTCGTGATTGGCGGGCTGCTCGCGTCAACCATCGTGACGCTCGTCCTCGTCCCCGCCGTCTACACGCTGTTCGAAGAAGGCTGGAGAGGACTCACGCATAAAGGCGAAGCCGCGAGCCACTGAGTTGCCGGGTCCAACAGGACCCGGCCTCCCGAACGTAAAGGTGGGTCTTAGACCCGCCTTTACGCCCCTTACAAGGCCAATCCCTTCAACAGCGCGGCGATCGTTTTCCCCGTCACTGGATCGATCCATTCAGGCACCAGCTCGGCCAGCGGCTCGAGCACGAAGCGCCGATCGCGAAATCGGGGGTGTGGGACGATGAGTCCCGGCATCTCAATCACCTCCCCGCCGTACAGAATCAGATCGAGATCGAGCGTCCGCGGCGCACCGACGTACGGACGTTCGCGGCCGAAGGTCCGTTCGATTGCCAGCAGGACGTCGAGCATCGCGGGCGCGGAGAGCGTCGTCTCGCCGACGGCGGCCGCGTTCAGGAAGAGCGGCTGCGCCGTCTCGACGCCAACAGGCTCGGTTTCGTGGAACGACGAGACGCGCAGGTGTGAAATGATCGGCGCGAGCGCGGTGATCGCGCCGCGAAGCTGGCGTTCCCGGTCGCCGAGATTGCTGCCGAGGGCGATGGCGACTCGCGTCGCCTACTCCAGCCAGCGCGTCGGCAGGACTGCGCCCACACGCTCGGCCCCGGCGGTCCGGCGGCCGAGCAGATCCTCGAAGCCGAGCGGCCGCCTGCTCGAAGAGGCGTTTGTGCTCCATCGACTCGCCGAGGACGACGTTCAGCATCGTGCGGTGCCGCGCGTGCGACATTTCGTCGACGCGCGGACGCCACTTCTCCACGAACGCGCCGAGGTACCGCGCGTCGTCTTCGAGGATGCTCGCGGTAGGCGCTCGCTTCAACCCTCTTCTTCGTTGGCGGCGCCTCGGGCGCCGGCAATGCCGCCGAAGTGGCCGGCGGCAGCACGGCGCCGTACTCGGCAAGCGCGTTCTGCACCCAGGACAGCTGCGTCTCCTCGCGGTTGATCACGTACTGATACGTGTTGTTGAAGTCGTAGTGGCTGACGATGCGGGCGCTGGCTTCGTGGCGTTCGAGGAGCGCAAGCGGCCGGCGGCGAACTCGGTCAGGAGCGGCTGCAGTTCTGACATCAGTGGCTTGTCCGGCACTAAGCCTTCTGTTTTTCCTTGCAGGCGATGCAGACGCGTGTCCACGGGATCGCATTGAGCCGCGCATCGGCGATCGGCTCGCCGCAGTCGCGGCAGACGCCGTAGGTGCCCTCGTCGATGCGGCGGAGCGCCTCCTCGATCGCCTGGAGAATCTTGGCGTCGGTCTGCTTCAGCTTGAGCTGGATGTGAACTTCGTTGTTGCCGCTCGCCTGGTCCGCCATGTCGCCCTGGCGGCCCGAGTTGTTCTCCATCGTCCACTGCAGCGGCTTGGCCGCGGTGCCGCCGAGCAGTTCGCCGCGCTTCTGCAGCAACTGTGTCCGGTATGTCTCCAAGTCCATCTGGTATTGCTCCCCGCGCCCTCGTGAGCTCGTCCTACTGAGACGCCACCGATGGCCCGGACAACAGCCGATCTTAGCACGAGCGAAAACGTGCGCTTTCCGGTGTCATAAGCCACAGAGACACGAACGCGTGCCTCTGTGGTCCGTATCAGAACATCACGCCGAGTCACTCCGCACGCAGCGTTGCGAGCGGCTTGTGACGCAGCACGTCGAGGCTGGCGAGCACGCCGATCGCCGCGACGCAGCACCGCCGTCGCGCCGATCCCGACGATCGTGATGGCAGGCGCCGCGTGCCACGTCAGGTCCAGCGCGTAGCGTCGCGACCGCCCAGCTCAGCGCGATGGCGCCGAGCGCGCCGACGGTGCCCGCAATCGCGCCGAGCACTCCGTACTCGAGCAGCAGCATCGTCGGCGATCAGCCGGCTGCTGGCGCCGAGCGTCTTCAGGATCGCCGCCTCGTAGACGCGCTGGAATTTCGTCATCGACACCGCGCCGACCAGGATCAGCATGCCGGTGAGCAGCACGAGCCCGCCGACGACGGTGACGCCGAGCGTGACGCCGTCGACGATGCCCTGAATCGTGTCGAGCACTTCGCGCAGGTCGATGACCGACACGTTCGGGTATCTGCGCGACGAGCGCCGCCTGCATGCGCGCCCGCGCGACGGCGATCGCGCGGGCCGTTCACCGATGAGATGTAGGAGTGCGGCGCGTTGTCGAACGGGCCGGGCCGGAAGACGATCATGAAGCCGCCGGAGCGGTAGTCGCGCCAGTTCACCTTGCGGATGCTCGTCACGCGCGCTGGAATGGCGCGGCCGAGCACGTCGAACGTCATCTCGTCGCCGATGTTGATGCGAAAACGCTCCTGCAGACTTTCTTCGATCGACACCTCCGCTTCGCCCGTCGACGGCGTCGCGTCCCACCACCGACCCTGCAGCAGCTCTTCGTTGGCGTTGAGCTGGGGGCGATAGGTGATCGTGTACTCGCGGGAGAGCGAGCCGCGACCGCGGACCTGCTTCGTAGGTCTCGAGGTTCACCTCGCGTCCGCGGACAGCTGACCACGCGCGCCCGCAGGACCGGGATGACGTTCGGCGGCGCTTCGCGTCCCGTTCTCCCGGTCGATGAACGGCGACGAGACTGGTCCCTCTGATCCGCCTGGATGTCGATCAGGAACATGTCGGGCGCGTCCTCCCCGACCTGTACCGCGAAATCCCGCAGCAGGTTGGCCTGCAGCGTGCGCACGCCCAGGATGAAGAAGGTGCCGAGACCGACCGCGAGCAGAATCACGCGCGTCTGGTTGCCCGGACGCGCGACGTGCAGCACCGCCTGGCGCAGCGCGAACGACCGCGAGTAGCGCAGCGGCTGCACCGCGCGAACGAGCGCGATGCCCGCGAGGTGCAGGACGAACGCGGTCGCCACGAACCCGCCCGACAGCATCAGGCCGACGTTCAGCGAGCCTGCCTGCCACGCCGCGACCGCCACGAGCGACGCGGCGACGACGGCGGTGATGCTCCACTTCACCCAGTCGATGTGCGGCGAGCCGGGAATATCGTGGCGCAGCAGCAGCGACGGCTTCACGTGGCGCACGTCGAGCAGCGGCACGAGCGAGAAGAGCACCGAGACCAGCAGGCCGATCGCGAATCCCTGCACGACCGCCGTGGTCGTCAAGCCGTACTCGACCTGCAACACGTGCCGCGATGTTGCCGACCAACGCCGGCACCGCCGCGATGACGGCCGCGGCAATCGCGACGCCGAGCAGGCTTCCGGCGACGCCCGAGCAGCAGCACCTGCGTCATGTAGACCGCGAGAATCTCGCGCGACGATGCGCCGACGCATTTGAGGATGGCGATGCTCCGCAGCTTCTGCTGCACGAACACCCGCGTGACGCTCGACACGCCGATGCCGCCGAGAATCAGGACGACGAGGCCGACCAGGCTCAGGTAGTTCTCCGCGCGCGTCAGGTTCTCGCCCATCTGGTCTTCGCTGCGGCGGTACGAGCGCACGCCGACGAACTCGTTCGCGAACGCGGAGCGTAGCGTCGTCGGTGAGCCGGTCAAGCGCCTGCGGCGGAACCCGCAGCAGCAGCTGATGCGAAGCGCGGCTGCCGAACGACAGCAGCCCCGTGTCGGCCAGCGCGGCGTAGTCGATGATGACGCGCGGACCGAGGCTGAACGCGCCAAGGCTCCGTCCCGGCTCCGACGGCGATCACGCCGCGAATCTCGAACGGGACTGTGTGCCGATCAGGATGCGGTCGCCGACCTTGAGATCGAGCTGCGCGAGCAGTTCCGGCCGCACGATGGCGCCGTGATTCTTGCAGCAGATCGTGCGAGTACGTCCCGTTGGCCAGCGTCAGCGTGCCGTAGAACGGGAACCCGCTCTGCACCGCGCGGAGCTCCACCATCCGCGTGCACGACCTTCGCCGGATCCGCCGGCCGGACCATCGTCGGAATCTCGGTCGCTTGCGACACGCGGCCGTCACGCGGCCCGCGCGCTGCTCCGCTGCCAGCGTGTCGAGCACCTTCGGCGTGAAGTCGCGATTGCTGGTCAACAGCATGTCGGCGGCGAGCAGCGACCTGCGCCTGGCCCGACAGTGCCGGTGCGCACGCTCTGGATCACCGAACGCAGCGCGATGATCGCCGCCACGCCGATCGCAATGCAGACGAAGAAGAACAAGCAGCCGCTGCCACGACGCGCGGATCTCGCGGAGCGCCATGCGCAGGATGAAGCGTCATGGCGTCGTCTCCATCGGCCGTCTCGACCGGGCGTCCGTCGCGCAGCACGAGCCGCGAGTCGGCGAGCGACGCCAGGTCCGCATCGTGCGTCACCAGCATCATCGTCGTCTGCCGCGTGCGCCGCACGTCGAGCAGCAGCTCCATGATCAGCCTCCCAGTCGTCGAATCGAGATTTCCAGTGGGCTCGTCGGCCAGGATGATCGGCGGATCGTTGGCGAGCGCGCGCGCGATCGCGATGCGCTGCTGCTCGCCGCCCGAGAGCTGCGACGGATAGTGATGACCGCGATCGGCGAGGCCGACTTCGCCGAGCAGCTGCTTCGCGCGCGCCGACGGCGTCGCGCCGCCTGGCGATCTCCATCGGGATCAGGATGTTCTCGAACGCGGTCAGCGACGGCACGAGGTGAAAGAACTGAAACACGAACCCGATCTTCTCGCCGCGCAGCCTGGCCAGCGCGTCCTCGCTCAGCTTCGTGATGTCCACGTCGTCGATGAGGATCTCGCCGGTCGTCGGCGCATCGAGCCCGGCGACGAGGCCGAGCAGCGTCGACTTGCCGCTGCCAGACGGGCCGAGGACCGCGAGAAACTGACCCGACGGGATCGTGAGGTTCAGCGGATGGAGAATCGTCAGCGGACGTCCGCCGCTCGTGACCGTCTTCGAGACGCCGCGAAGCTGGATCATCGATCCTGCTTGCGAGCAGCGGCTCGAGCGCCCGCCACAGGTTGGCTTCGACGATGCGCGCGCCCGCGGGGTTGGGATGCATGCCGTCGGCGATGTTCAAGCTCGGATTGCCCGCGACGCCGTCGAGATAGAACGGACATGAACGCGACACGTTCCTCGCCGCAAGATCGCGGAACGCGCGTCGGAAGTCCGACGTGTACGCCGGGACCGTAGTTCGGCGGCGCCTCCATCCCGGTCAGCAGCACCGTCGATGCCGCGGTCCTTCGCCGTGCGCGATGATCGTCTTGAGGTTCTGCTTCATGCTCGGCGACGGGTAGGCCCCGCAGTCCGTCGTTGGCGCCGAGCTCGATGACGAGAATCCGAACGTCGCCATCGAGCGACCAGTCGAGCCGGCGCAGTCCGCCGGCCGACGTGTCGCCGGACACGCCCGCGTTGACGACCTCGTACTTGTAGCCTTCGGCGTCGAGGTGCTTCTGGATCAGCGACGGAACGGACTGCTCGAGGTCCAGACCGTATCCAGCCGTCAGGCTGTCGCCAAGAAACACGATTCGCGGCCGCGCGGCCGACCTGCGCGGCCGACGGGCGTTGCTGCAGGCGCTGCCGCGACGCGTGGAGTCGTGACGGATTCGCCCTGCGAGCAGGCGGCTGCCATCACCCCGACAGCGACGACGAACGCGCGCAGGAAGCTGGACATGTCCGCAAAGTCATTATCTGATAACGTCACGATCCGTGTCGCGTATGACTGACTTCGCCATCGAACCGGGAGCCGCGTCCGCGGCGCTCGACACAGTTTTTTCACAACTCGATCGTCTGCATTTTGCGGACGCGCTCTGGGCGCGCCGTCTCGACGTGTGGACGACCGACTGCGGACGTTCAGCAGGCGATTGCCAACCGCCTCGGATGGCTGGATGCCATTGAGTTCATCACGGCGCATCTGGCGCGCATCGAGGCGTTTGCCAGGAGCGTCCGCGCCGGCGGTCTGACCGACGTCGTGCTGTTCGGTATGGGCGGCTCGAGCCTCGCGCCGGAGGTGTTTCATCGAGTGCTTGGACGCGCGGACGAGCTGCCGCGGTTCCGCATGCTCGATTCGATCGATCCCGTCGCGATGCGTGACGCCCTCGCCAACGCCGGCACGTCGCTATTCGTCATCGCGAGCAAGTCGGGGACGACGATCGAGCCGAACTCGATGGCCGCGGCGGCGCGGCGGCGCGTCGAAACCGCTGGTGTCAAGGGACTGGGCCTCGCGATTCGTCGCGATCACCGACGAGAACACGGATCTGCATCGGCGCGCACTCAACGACGGCTTCCGCGAGATCTTCGTCAACCCGTCCGACATCGGAGGCCGCTATTCGGCGCTCACGTTCTTCGGCATGGTACCGGCGGCGCTGATGGGCATTCCCCTGGCGCCTGTGGTCGAGCGCGCCCGCATGATGCTGAAGGCGTGTTGCTCCACCGACGCGCGAACGAATCCGGCCGTCGCCCTCGGCGCGCTGATGGGCGCCGCGGCGCAGAGTGGCCGCGACAAGCTGACGCTGCTCGTTCCCGATCGTCTCGAGTCGTTCGGGCTCTGGGTCGAGCAACTTGTCGCGGAGAGCACCGGCAAGCAGGGCAAGGGCATCGTCCCGATCGCCGGTGAGACGACGAAGGCGCCGGCCGGCGACGACCGGATGGCGGTGGTCGTGCGGCATCGACGGCACTGGGCCCGACGACGAGGCGGTCGACCGGATGCGCGCGGCGGGCGTTCCGCTGATGACGATCGACATGCCCGACATTCAGGCGCTTGGCGCGGAGTTCTTCCGGTGGGAGGTCGCGACCGCCACGGCGGGGCGGCTCCTCGAGATCAATCCGTTCGACGAACCGAACGTGCAGCAGGCGAAGGAGGCGACGCGCACGGCTGCTCGACGCGTACACCACGCGGGGCGAGCTGCCGATCGAGGAGCCCGATTCCACGCGCGATGGAATCGCGGTTCACGCTGCAGCCGCGCGGCCCGTGAGCGACTCGGCGCCAATGGCGTCGACAGATTCCTCAGCGTGCTCGCGCCGCGCGACTACTTCGCGCTGCTCGCGTACGTGCCGCCCGACGACCCCGTGTTCGGGCCTGTGCTTCGCGAGCTCCGCAACCGTGTGGCCATCGATAAGCGCTGCGCCACGATGCTCGGCTACGGACCGCGCTATCTGCACTCGACGGGGCAACTGCACAAGGGCGGGCCGAACACCGGCGTGTTCGTCATCGTCACGGCGCCCGCCGAGGCGGACCTTCCGATCCCGGGCGAGCCGTATTCGTTTGGCGTACTCGAGATGGCCCAGGCGCTGGGGGATTTTCAGTCGCTCGACCGCGCAGGACGGCGTGCGATGCACGCTCCATCTTGCCAGACCGGCACGTGAACACGCTGAAGAAACTGCGGCCGGATCACCAGAGCTCTCGAAAACGGCTTCTGAGACGCAGGATCCGCTCTTTGCAGCGCGAGCGGCTGGATACTTCGTATACTCCCGCCGTGGCGACGGTTGCTGTCCAGTCGCGTCCTTGCGCGCACGCAGGCGCGCTCGAACGTGGTCGAGGGGCCGAAGCGGCGCAGCTGCTCGCATCCTCCTTCGTTCCGGATCGCTGACGCGGGAAGACGAGCTCGCGATCCGTGCGGCGCTGGCCGAAGCCTGGCTGCTCCAGGACGATCTCGCGCAGGCCGCCGCGACGCTCGGCCGCCCGCCGACGCGATGCGCGAGCCGATCACCGACGCGCAGCTCTCGACGCTGTGGCGCCTGCACGGCCGCATCACCTTCGCACGCGGCGAACAGTCGCGCGCGATCGCGCTTGCACTCGCGCGCGCTGAAGCACGCCGAGCTCGCGCACGACTCGCGCGCGATCGGCCTCGCGCACTACGAGCTCGCCCTCTGCTACAAGCAGGTCGGCGACTCCGGCATCGTCCGCGAGCACCTCACCGAAGCCGCGTCGGCGCTGCACGCCGCCGGCGATCGCCGCCATCTCGCGCTCGTGCACTCGCTCTCTGCCGTGCTCCTCGCGCAATCCGGCCGCTGCGACGAAGCCACCGCGGCGCTTCGACAGGGCGAACGGCTCGCGATGGCCATCCAGGCCGACGACGTGCTCGCCGGGCATCGTGCACAACCAGGCGAACGTCGCGCTGATGCGCCATCAACACGAGCAGGCGCTGGCGCTTGCCGAGCGCAGCGTCGCGCTGCACGAGACGCTCGGGTCGGGACACGGCCTCGCCGTGGCGCTCGCGACGCTCGGACAGATCTTCGTGCAGCTTGGCGATCTCGAACGCGCGGAGCAGATCCTGACGCGCACGCTCGAAGTGCGCAGCCCGGTTCAGTTCCAGGAGACCACCGGCGCCGTCTTCGACACGCTCGCGCAGATTCACCTGATGCGCGGGTCGTACGAGCGCGCCGGCGAATACCTCCGCCAGGCGAGCGAGGCGTACGGCGCGTACGGCACGCAGACGATGCGGTGGTACGAGTGGTCGCTGAAGGTGCTGGCGGTCAAGCTCGCGATCCGGCGCGGCGCGTACGACGAGGCGCATCGCGATGGCCGACGAGCTCGCCAAGACGCCGGGCGTGCCGCCGGCGGAAGCGATCCAGGCGGATCTCGCCGCGTGCGAGGCGCTCGTCGCCGCCGGCCGCATCGCGGAGGCGGAGCAGCGGCTCGATTCGTGCGAAGGCCGGCTCGATCCGCGGACGGCCCCGGCGAACTGGGGCGAGTTCCTGCGCATCCGCGGCGCGTTCACGAGCGCTCCGAACGCGTTCTCCGCCGCGTACCACGACTTCGCGCAGAGCGCCAACGTGTTCGAGCTGCTTGGCGAGCGCTACCAGGCGGCGCTCAGTCAGCTGGCGCTCGGACGCCTCGCGGCAAGCGACGGGCACGCGCGACGCCGCGGAGCGCTATCTCGACCAGGCCGGCGTCGGTGTTCCGCACGCTCGGCGCGCAGCGCGATCTCGACGAGGTCGAAGAGGCGCGACGCGCTGCTCGCACAGGCGCTCGCCGGCCGACGTGATCGTCTCGCCGGCGGACGCCGACGATGCCGTCGTCCGGCGCCTGGTCGAAGCCTCGGTGCTCTGCCGACCTGCTGGCGCGCGAAACGGCGACTGCCGCTCCTCGAAACGACCGAAGCCGACGCCGCGGTGGTCTTCGTCGTGCCCGCGGCCGGCGAGGTGCGCGTCGTGGCCATGGCCGGGTGCGACGCCGAGCGTGGCCCGCGCGCTCGCGCGCGCCGCCGCGCAAGGCAGCAGCGAGTACGGCGAGGGGCTGCTGCTCACCGAGCCGCTCGGCCGCGATCACGACGGCCCGCGGTCCTGCACGATCGTCGCGGCTCAGCGCCTGACGGAGAGTGCCATGCGCCGCTTCCGCATGTTCGCCGCGGTCGCGCAGCAGGGATTCGAGTTGTGCGGCGCCCGCGAGCGGCCGCGGCCAGCCGGTCGAGCAGAGCAACGAACGACCGCTCGAGCCGCTGCTGCCCGGATTCATCTGCGCCAGCGCGGCGATGAACCGGGTGGCCGATCAGATCCAGCGGCTGCAGGGTCACGACCTGACCGTGCTGATCACCGGCGAGAGCGGCACCGGCAAGGATCTCGTCGCGCGCGCGATTCACGTCGGCTCGCCACGCAGCGCGGCGATGTTCCTCCCCTACAACTGCACGACGACGCAGCGGGAGCTGGCCGACAGCCAGTTGTTCGGCCACCGGCGCGGCAGCTTCACGGGCGCCATCACCGATCAGCAGGGCCTGATTCGCTCAGCGGCCGGCGGCACGCTGTTTCTCGACGAGATTGGCGACCTGCCGCTCGACATCCAGCCGAAGCTGCTGCGCTTTCTCGAGCAGGGCGAGGTGATGCCGGTTGGCGAAACGCGGCCGCAGGGCGTCGACGTCCGCGTGCTGGCAGCCACCAACGCCGACCTCGAACAGCGCGTGCAGGAAGGGAAGTTCCGCGAGGACCTCTACTACCGGCTCAGCGTCATTCGGATTCTACGTGCCGCCGCTGCGCGAACGGCGTGAGGAGATCCCCCATCTCAGCACGTTCTTTCTGCGCGAAGCGTGCGAGCGGCTCGGCAAGCCCGACGTGCACCTGAGCTCGGTCGACGCTCGATCTGTTCGCCCGGTACTGGTGGCCGGGCAACGTCCGGCAGCTGCGCAACGAGATGCAGCGCGCGGTCGCGATGAGCCGCCGATGGCGGGACGATCGAGCCGATCAGCTGTCTCCGGACCTGACCGCGCCGCCTCCGTCCGCCGTCGGCTCAGGGTCGACGGGCGCGTCGGGCCGGTCCGCCACGCCGCGGAACCTGGCGACGGCGGTCGAAGAGGTCGAGCGCGACATCATCGGCGCGACCCTGCAGCGGACGAGCGGACAATATCTCTGAAACCGCACGCGTGCTGGGACTCACCCGCCGTGGACTCTACCTGAAGATGCGGCGCTTAGGACTCGATGGCGTTAGCTGCGGATACCTAGTAACCATGTATACAGGGCTATGGATATGGGCTATCCATGCGGCCGTAAGTCGTTACAAAAACTAAGTGAGCCTGATTACGATTTTGCCAATCTTTTGAGACTTGTTCGGCGTGTGCAAAGGCCGGGCTGACAACAGCGACATGGGCCTCGACATTGATACATCCCCAGCACAACGCATTTCCGCAGGGGGGCCCAGGTGATTCAAGCTGCCGCGACCTCAACGAGACCGTCCTCAACGAGACAGTCCACTGATCAGCTTCAGCGCATCGGAGCCCGCCGCAAGGTGCGCGTTCCCGGCCGTCTCACGTGGCGCGATGCCACAGGCACCCTTCGTTTCGTGTCAGTCGTGACCTGCGACGTGAGCGACCTCGACGCGTTCGTCGAATGCCAGGTGCCGGCGTCGATTCCTCTCTATCGCCTCGTGCACTTCCAGATCGAGCGCGGCGCCCGTGAGTGCACGGAGCTCCCGGCCGCGCTCCGCAGCGGCAAGGTGCTGTCCGCGGTCTATCGCGTCGGCGCGTATCGGGCCGCAACCGGGACACCCCACGGTTATGCGCTGCGGCTGCTGGTCGAGCCAAGGCGCGCAGCAGCATCACAAACCATGGCGCTCGCGAACTAGCGAATTCGATCCGTCGGCGGGTCCCAAGGGACCCGCCCTTTACCTACCCTTCTTCCTCCAGTAACGCGCAAGGCCCTGCCAGGACACCTCAAACGGCGCACCGACGCGGTGCGGCGGAATCTGATCCCCGCTGAGGTGTCTGCTCAGCTCGCGCGCAAGGCACTCGGCGTATCGCCCTGCTTTCTCATCGTCGGTCCCGGGTTCCAGCAGCGACCGCCGCACCCATTCAGCCGCGCTCGTCAGGTTTTCTATCAGCGACTGCAAGTGATTCCCGACGTCGCCGGACGGACCGAAGTGCGTCAGGAACATGGTCCGCGGACCCCACGCAGGCGCGGATACTGGCGAACCAGCGTACCCGTCGCGCCGGCGTGATCGAGATGCACATGTGTCAGCAGGATATGGGTCACGTCGCTGAAACGCATGCTCTGCGCATTGAGGCCGAGCTCGAGCGCCTCGAGGCATGACGCGGGACCGGGATCGATGAGTGCCACGCCGGCCGAGTCACTGACGACGGCGGTCGCGATCACGTCTGGGCTGCCGCGGAATTTCAGGTCGATCCAGGAGAGGCCTGGCGCAAGGACGGGCATGCGAAGCGAGGCATTATACTGAGTCACCCTCACACCCAACTCTCGACTCCCAGCTCCCAAGGCCCCTTGGGATTTGGGCTTCGGGATTTGGGTTTTGGGACTTGTCTATGGTCCGGTCCCAGGCGCTCCTCGCATCGCTCGCGCGGCTCGTCGCAGATGCATCGTCACTCGACCTGATGCTCTCGCGCGTGGCGCTGTTGCTGTGTGAAGCGATACCGTTCGAGCGGCTGCACGTGCTGCGCCTCGATCGCACCGAATCCGTGACGTTGTATGTCGTCCGCGCGTCAGGTGAGCTCGAAGTGACAGGACACCTGATTGGCGACGCCGGCGCGGCCGCCGCGGATCCGCAGGACGACACCGAGCGCTCGAAGCTCATCTGCACCGTCAGGCAGGGCGCGCGTGTGCAGGGCGCCGTCTGGCTGACATCGAGTGAGGCGGATGCGTTCAGCGACGAACATCACGAGCTGCTCGAAGCGGTCTGCGATGTCGTCACGCTCGCGCTGTACCACGACACGATCCGGACGCGGGAGTCGCGCCGGCGGGAACGAATCGACGCGCTGGTCCGTCTGCTCCACACCGTCGCCGAGTCACTGGACATCCGACAGGTCTTCCCGCAGATGTCGGACGTGATTCGAGACGCGCTTCCTCACGACGTCCTCGCGCTGACTTCGTGGGCCGACGATGGCCTGTCGTTCCGCGTCTATGCGATGGCCGGCGCGGAGGCGCCTGACGAGGCGTTCTGGGCGCCGACGCTGCTGACACCGAACGATCGGGTGCTGCTCCACCGTAACTCGTACGTCATCCACGACGTCAACAGCGAGATCGCCGCGGAAACGGTTCGCGGCCGCCTGTTGAGAACGGTGGGCGCACGCTCCGCGCTTCGCGTGGCGATCCCGCTCGGCAGCGACGTGTTCGGATCGCTCTTCTTCCTGGCGCGCGATCCTGGACGTTTCTCCGACGAGGATGTTGACTTCGCGCGACGCGTTGCGGACCACCTCGCGCTGGCGCTCTCGCATCAGCGGCTCGCTGAAGCGGCGCGCCGTGACGCCGCGGCGCGCGAGACGGCGGCGCGACTCGAGGCACAGGTGGCCACGCTGACCCGAGAGCTCGAGGCGCGCACCGGCCATCGTCGCGTGGTTGGCCGTTCACGTCTGTGGCAGGACGTGCTGGTGCAGGCGGCCCGCGTGGCGCAGACCGAAACCACCGTCCTGCTGACGGGTGAATCGGGAACCGGCAAGGAAGTGATCGCGCGCTTCCTTCACCACGGGTCACGGCGAAGCGGCGGGCCGTTCATCGCGATCAACTGCGCGGCGCTGCCGGATCAACTCCTCGAGTCGGAGCTGTTCGGTCACGAGCGCGGTGCGTTTACCGGTGCGGTATCGGCCAAGCCCGGACGAATCGAACAGGCCAACGGCGGCGTGCTGTTCCTCGACGAGGTCGGCGAGATGGCGCCAGCGGTCCAGGCCAAGCTCCTGCGCGTGCTCGAGGAGCGCGAGTTCCTCCGCCTGGGTGGCACGCGTCTTCAGCGAGCAGACATTCGCGTGATTGCCGCAACCAACCGCGACCTGCATGCGGCCATGAAACGTGGCGAGTTCCGTGAAGACCTGTATTACCGGTTGGGCGTATTCGAGATCGCTTTGCCACCCCTGCGCGAGCGCGTGGACGATGTGCTGGAGCTTGCGGACATGTTCCTGGGCGAGATCGGCGAGACTGTCGGGCGGCCGGCGGCGGGCATCGAGCGCGATGCGAAAAGCCACCTCCTGTCGTATCCGTGGCCCGGCAACGTGCGCGAACTGCGCAACGCGATCGAGCGGGCCGTGATCCTCGCCGATGGCGGCTATATCCGCAGCGAGCACCTGCCGGTCAGCGCGACGCGGAAACCCGCTGCGCCTTCCGACGGCTCGACCAACGCGCCCCTGCCCGCTGGCGGAGTCAACCTGGACGCCATTGAGCGTTCGCTGGTGATCAAAGCGCTTGCGCAGGCGCGCCACAACAAGACGCGGGCTGCCAAGCTGCTCGGCCTCACGCGTGCGCAGCTCTATTCGCGCATCGAGAAGTACGGACTCGCCGAGACGGAATCGTAGGATCCCGCATCGTGTCGCCTTCCCTGCGTCGCGCCCTGTTTACCGGCTGCGCCATCGTCTTCTTTGTCACCCTCGCCGGAGCCACGTACCAAGGCGTCGCGACCGCGCTCGAACGCCGGCAGTTCCCCCATCCCGGACGGCTGGTGGATGTCGGCGGACATCAGCTGCATCTCTATTGCGAAGGGAGCGGCGCGCCCACGGTGGTCCTGGAAGCGCCCGCGACGGCGATGTCGTCGGCGTGGGCGTGGGTGCAGGCGGATGTCGCGAAAATGACCCGCGTCTGCAGCTACGATCGCGCGGGTCTCGGTTGGAGCGAAGCCGGCGACGCGCCGTTCACGCCGGAGGCGGTACCGACCGAGCTGAACGCGCTGCTGAAAGGCGCGGAGGAACATGCGCCGTACGTGCTTGCGGGCGCGGAACTCGGCGCCACGTACGCGTCGCTGTACGCGTCACGATACCAGGCCGACACTGTCGCGCTCGTCCTCGTCGATCCGCCAGGCCCGTTCAACAGCAACCGGCGTTCGACGGCAGCCACCCGGTTCCTCATGGTGTCACCATGGCTGGCCAGAACCGGAGTACTTCGCGCGACGCGCACGCTGAGCAACAGCGCAGCCGGCCTGCCGCAGCCGGCCGCCGGTGCTCTCAAAGCATTTCTCAATCGACCCGATCATCTGACCCGCGCCGCCGGTGAGTTGTCACGCTGGGACGACACAGTGGCCATGGCAGACGCCGCGCCGCTGACACGAACGCTGCCGGTTACCCAGGTGGTGTTGGAAGGAAGCGATCGCGTCGCGCTGCTGGCCGACCGGAAGGACGCGCAGGATGTGGCGAACGCTATCGCCCGCGCAGTGACGCGCGCACGCCAACCTCGCTGAAGCTCCCAACGCCCAACGTCCAACTCCCAAAATACGGGTTCAACCACGAAGGACGCCTTCGCGCCCTTCATGGTTGAACTCGTAGCTGGATATCGTGTGTTGGGGTTTGCGCTAGAGCCGCACGCGCACCGTGACTGGCGCCGTCAGCCTGGTGGTGACATCGGCGCCTGGTCCCATGTGGACTTCCTTGCCGCGCGTAGCCAGTACGACGCCGGTGCCGCCCGCGCCGCCGACCGCGGCTCCCTTGGCCGCGCCATCGCCGCCGCCGAGCAGAGCGCCCACCGCTGCACCGGCGCCTGCGCCGATCGCGATCTTCGTGGCGTCGCTTCCTTTCGTCGCCGGTGCTATATGAGAGACAGACGATGTCTGGATGTCGTAGTTCTCGCCGCCGGCACGCACCGAGTTGAATCGGTACGCCACGCGTGCGCGCCCCTTCACGCGCCCCGAGCGCTCGACGTCGGTCACCACACCCATCACCTCGCTACCCGCGGGCAGTGCCACATGCCCGTCAATCGTCACCGGAGCCCGAAGCGCGGCGCTTACGGACTGCTCGACCGTGCTCGTGTCGGATCCGACCGCCGACTGCAGCTCGAGGTGAAGCGTTGTTCCTGCCGGGATGGTCACTTCGGCGAAGCGCGGCGACACCGCCGCGGAGATAGGGGCGGTCTCAGCCGTTGACGCAGACGCGCCAGGCGCTCCTGTCGTGCCGGTGCCGTCGGTGATCAGGCTGTTTTCAGGCGTCTTCGTACCGCTGCAGGCGGCAACACCGACGGTCAATGCGACGACACATGCCAATTTCTTCACGTTCTACCCTCCCTCGTTGCGTTTTTCGACCTCGGCCGTATTGCCCTCCGACACAAATTGCACCGCAAATGACAAAACGGGGTCAAGACCGCCAAAACCTCGAGTTTTCATGACGGCACTCTGCGAAAAGCCTGCCGCCTGAGCAAAAGGGGATCGGGGATCAGGGATCAGGGGTGCACGGTGCGATGGTTCTGATAGCTTTGGAGTATGCGGAAGATCGTGATCGTCCTGACAGCAGCCCTCTCCCTGGCCGGATCGGCCGCCGCCCAGCGGCTGCCGGGCGACGTGGTCCCCGCGCGGTACACGCTCTGGTTCGCGCCCGACCTGCAGAACGCCACGTTCCGCGGTCGCGAGACGATCCAGGTGGATGTGAAGAACCCGACGACCGCGGTGACGCTGAACGCCGCGGAGATTCAGTTTGGCGAGGTGACGATCGCGGCAGGCGGCCGCATGCAGACCGCGCGCGTGACGCTCGACGAAAAGAACGAGATGGCGACCCTGACCGTGCCGCGCGCGCTGCCGAAAGGCGGCGCCTCGATCCAGATCTCGTACACCGGAATCCTTAATGACAAGCTGCGCGGCTTCTACCTGAGCAAGGCGAACGGCCGTCGCTACGCGGTCAGCCAGATGGAAGCGACCGACGCGCGCCGTGCGTTCCCCTCATTTGACGAGCCCGCTCACAAGGCGACGTTCGATATCTCGATGCTGATCGACAACGGCGATACGGCGATTTCGAACGGCGCGCAGGTCTCGGACACACCCGGACCGGAGCCCGGGAAGCATACGGTGAAGTTCGCTCCGACCCTGAAGATGTCGACGTACCTGGTCGCGTTGCTCGTCGGCGATTTCGTCTGCCGCGAAGGCAGTGCCGACGGCGTTCCGATCCGCGTGTGCTCCACGCCGGACAAGCTTCCTCTGACCGCGTTCGCGCTCGAGGCGGCCGAGCACGAAGTGAAGTTCTACAACGAGTACACCGGCATCAAGTACCCGTTTGGCAAGCTCGACATCATCGGCGTTCCCGACTTCGCCGCGGGCGCGATGGAAAACGTCGGAGCGATCACCTTCCGTGAGCAATACCTCTTTGCCGACCCCGTGCGCGCGTCGCTCGGTACGCGCAAGGGGGTGGCGTCCATCATCTCGCACGAAATCGCGCACCAATGGTTCGGCGATCTCGTCACGATGAAGTGGTGGGACGACATCTGGCTCAACGAAGGTTTCGCCACGTGGATGGCGAACAAGCCACTTGCCCCATGGCATCCGGAGTGGCGTGTCGATCTCGACGACGTGGAGGAAACGCAGGCTGCGGTGGCCACGGATGCGCTTCGATCGACGCGTGCGATCCGGACCAGGGTTGAGACCCCTGAACAGATCAACGAGGTGTTCGACCGGATCGCGTACGAGAAAACAGCCTCGGTCCTCCGCACGCTCGAGAGCTTCGTCGGCGCCGATCTGTTCCGGAAAGGCGTGTCGTCGTACCTCCGCAAGTTCTCATTCTCGAACGCCGCGGGTGAAGACTTCTGGACCGAGGTGGCGCGCGCAACGGGCAAGCCCGTCGATCGCATCATGAAGCCGTACATCGAACAGCCGGGCGTGCCCGTCGTCTCGGTTGACGCACGCTGCACGGCCAACGCCACGGAAATCGCGCTGCACCAGGAGCAGTTCGTCGGCATGCCTGGGGCAGCACCGTCGCCTGCGTCGCCGCTCTGGACTATTCCCGTCTGCTTCAAGGCGCCCGGCGCCGGCGCGCTGCGCTGTGAGGTCCTCGATCGTCGCGATCAGAAAGCGTCGCTCTCCAGCTGCGCAGCCACTGTGTTCGCGAATCCGAACGGCCGCGGGTACTACCTGTCTGAATATTCTCCCGAAGCGGTGCGGGCGCTGGGAAGCGCGGCGCGGACGACGCTGGTGCCGCCGGAGCGGTTGAACCTGCTTGGCGATGAATGGTGGATGGTCCGCTCCGGCAGGAACGACATCGGTGTCTATCTCGACCTGGCTTCGTCCCTTGCCGGAGACGACGTGGCGCCCGTCACGCAGCAGATCGGCGGCGCCCTCGCCTTCACAGGCGAGTACATCGTGAAGCCGGCAGAGTTGCCGCGCTTCCAGGACTGGCTTCGCGAGCGGTTCACGCCGGAACTGAACGCGCTCGGCTTGGTGGGCAACGCGGGCGACGGCGACGATATGCAGGCGCGGCGCGCGGCGCTGCTCTCGCTCATAGGCGTCACCGGCAACTCGACAGACGTGCAACAGCAGGCCCGTGCGCTCGCGCTGAAGTACGTCGACGACCGGCAGTCCCTGCCCGCCACGCTCGCGTCGACCGTGCTGAATGTGGCGGCGCTCGGCGGCGACGCGATGCTCTACGACCTCTATCTCGCGCAGCTCCCGAAGCTCTCAGGGCAGCCCGAGGAGTACTACCGCTTCTTCAGTGCCTTGACCTGGTTCCGCGATCCCGCGCTCGTGCAGCGCACGCTGCAGTTCGCCGTGTCGCCAGCAGTGCGCACGCAGGATACGGGGCAGTTGATCGGCGGCCTGCTCGCGCGCCCGTGGTCTCGCGAGGCGGCGTGGACATTCGTCAGGACCCGGTGGGATACGCTGACGCAGCTGCTCGGCACCTTCCAGGGGATTCCCGGTATCGTCCGGACGCTCGGCAGCTTCTGCTCGCGCGAGAGAGCCGCCGAGATCAGCGAGTTCTTTGCCGCCCATCCTGTGTCGGCCGTCGAGCGCACGCTCCGCCAGTCGATCGAGCGCATCGAGAATTGCGCGGTGGTTGCCGAACGTCAGTCGCCCGCAATGTCGATGTGGCTCGCATCAGCGACACGGTGATTGAGATTGCCCGAAAAACACATCCTTTCGTACGGCAGTACTGATCGGGTACGGCATCCACCTCGGCGGTAGAGCGGATCGTGCGTGACAGACCGTGATCTGATTGCGTATCTCGAGCAGGCCATAAAGCCGGTGCAGTAGAGCCAACCGTCCAGCTTTAGGGACGCAACATCTTCCTCTACACTTCGATCGTGCCTCCCGCACGACGCAAGACGACGATTCTGGTCGTCGAAGATGATGCCGCGCTTCGCACGTTCTACCGTAGTGTGCTGACGCTCGAACGGTACGCGGTCATCACAGCCGAAGACGGCGTCGATGCCCTGGAACGGCTCGAAGAACAGCCGGTGGGCGCTGTGATTCTCGACTTGGGCCTGCCGCGGCTGCGCGGCGAAGACGTCGGCCGTGAGATGGCCGCTCACCACACCGCCCGCAACATTCCGATCGTCGTCATCACCGGCAGCGACACTGCCAAGCTCAATCTCGACGACTTCGCGTGCGTGCTTACAAAGCCGGTGACCGCGGAGGCGTTGATTAGAGCCGTGCGCAACTGCCTGCGGCACGCGTAGGAGCCGGTTAGTTGTTGGACGGCGATGGCTGCAAATCAACCGAGGTGCGTACGCGCTGGTTCGCGACCACGCTTACTGCGGACGACCACCTCTCGTAGCCGTCCAATTCAAGGCGCACAACGCGCGATCCTACGGGGAGGTCCTTCAACAGAAGCGGGGTTGTGCCGACAGGAACACCATTGACAAGCACCCGCGCGCCGTTCGGAGCAGAATCCACGGCAAGCGATCCACTGTATGTCGTCGACTTCGGCAATGCCGCGCGCTGTGCCGGCGGCGCCTTTCGCGGCGACGGCGTTGGTGGTCGTGACGGTAATACGGCAGATGTCTGATCTGGTTTTCTCCCGCGGGCCGCGCCCACCGTCGGTTCGGTTCCTGCCCCGACTGAACGCGCGTTCGCCGGCGGCGGGACGGAAGGAACAAGAGTTACCGCGGGCATCGTTGCGCCAGGAATCGACAGCACCGTCAGGTACAGCGTGACGACCACACCCGTCGCAAGACCATAGCCATATGGAATGAGCGCGCGCCAGGTGTGGAACGTGCGTCGCGAGGGAAACGCCGACCCTCGCATCACAAGAGCACTCAGCGTCGCCCACGCGAAGGACGGCCGCAGTCTCAGGCGTTGATTTATCGAGTGGCTGCGCACACGAACTGCCACGGCGAGTGAACCTGCCATTTTGTAGAGGCCGACCTTCAGGTCGGCCTGGCACGTCCACAGCCACGTCAGACACCGACCTCCGTGCCGGGCAGCCTCGCTCGTGAACGCGCGCCATGCTCCTGATGCCCGGGATGCCGATTCGTGTCGGCGGCGCACAGTACATGCCGGACCGACCGGGGTGCGGTCCTCCTCCGCTGAGAACTCAAGGAGTGGATCGCTCTGCCGAAGGGTCGCGACACGAACACTCGACACCTCGGCCTCGGGTGGGAATGCCATCAGGACGTCCTTCTCGGCGGACGATTCGGAGATGATGGCCGACTTGGCCATCGAGGACGTGAGCCGGGGACTGTATGCGACCAATGCTCGCGATGTAAGGCGTTGTAAGTTTTTGATTCGCGTTTACGTAAGGGCAAACGCCTGGAGCGCGACGAAGCAATGTTGATACCTGAGGTTGTCGATCCGCGACGCGGACCAAAAGGCTGCGTCGAGGGAGACTTGCGACCCTCAGAGGGACGAGAAACTTCAGAGTGACGAGGAACTAGCGGGCTACTTCGGCGGAGTCACTCCCTTGAACCACTTGAAACCGAGTTTTTTCAGGATGACAACGTTTTCGAGGTTCCCCTCGTGACACGTCTGTTCCCAATACTCCCGCGCATAGGGGTCGTTGCTTCGGGCGACCGCAGCTGCCGTGGCGGCTGTGACGCCTCCTGTGACGCCTGCGGCGTTAGCTGCTACTGGGCGTGCCGGCACGCCTTTTCGGGTAAGTCATCTTCCAGGGTCTGGTATAGATCGTCGGGTCCTCGATCGTGATCTCATAGTCGATCGTATTCGCGTCGACCAGCCTCCAGCGCTCCACCAGGCGCGTATTCTCGCTGAGGTAGTTCCCGGCGCTGTCAAACCACGTCATGCCGTTGAGACCGGTGACCTCGACAACCAGCGTATCGCCCTCCCAGTGCCCACGCGAGTTCCCGAAAAACGACTTCGCGGTCTGGCCGATAGGCGGACGGCCGTCGGTCGGGATCACGCGGTAGGTATTCGCCGTCAGCAGGATCACATAGCCAGGTTTCTGAACGATCTCCTGTCCACCAAACGAGCTGCGCGGCATGCCAACCATACAAAACGACGCCGGATCGCTGTAGAGCCGTTCGCCTGTCTCGCCGGGCCATCCTCGTGCCAGCCCCGCCCGAATCTCGTTCCGTCTGGCCAGCGCCCACGGCGTGTAAGGGACCTTCCCGTCCGGCGGATCCGAGACATAGCTTTCCTGGGGCGGTGTCGTCACGTCCACGTACCCATGCTCTTCGATGTCGTCGTTGCCACCACCAACGGGGCCGCCCCAAACCCCTTGGAGGTCGGGCACGCCATCCGGTGTCCGCGGTGCCGTGTAGGGCGGGAGCTTCGCCTTCTGCGCCATCCACGTCCTGGCCTGTGGGAATTTCGGAGTGTCTGGCGAATAGAAGGCCTGGCCGCTTCCTCGTCCGGGCAGCACCAGGATGAAAAGCCCGGCCGTCAGCGCCGTGAAGGCGGCGAAAAACCGATCGCTCATCTGATACCTCTTCTCTCGCGAGCGCTTCGCGGAACTCTCACGAACCTCAGGGCTGGTCGAAAAACTTGGAACCGGGCTTGTCCCATTCCTGCTCGAGCAGGTACGCCCCGCAGTCATATTCCAACAGCTCGATGTCTTTCTCCTGACGCCGGTAGAGAGGCATGCTCATCTTCCAGGGCCGCGTGAACACCTTCGGATCCTCGATCGTGACTTCATAGAGCAGGTGATCGGGCCCGGTCGGCGTAAAGCGCTCGACGACATGCAAGGCGTCACTGTGAAAATTCCCGGCGCGATCGAACCACGTCTGGTCGTTGAAATCGATCACATCGACAACGAGGGTATTCCCCTCCCAGCGACCTCGCGAATCACCCATATACCAATCGATAGGCCCAGGGGGATGCGGATTGCCGTTCATGTAGATGTAGCGAATGACACGGACGATACTCATGAAGGATCGTGATCCTGTTGGCCTGCTGAACGATTCGAAACGGATACGGCATATACGTGACGCGGGGTACACCGGGGAGATGGCACTTGATTTCCGGGTCGAGTGTCTCGCGGTTCTTGAAGTTCTCCTGCTTCCTGGCGAGCGCCGCTGGCTGATAAGGGATCTCATTCCCCTCGACCACGCCTTTCCCGGCCGGCACGCCCAGCCTCGCGCCGTGATCCTGAATGTCCCAAGCGGCCGTGTTGAGGACCTGCCAAACGCCCTGTAAGTCCGGGTGTCCGTCCGGTGTCCGGG
Source organism: uncultured Acidobacteriota bacterium (assembly GCA_963741135.1). Lineage (GTDB taxonomy): Bacteria > Acidobacteriota > Vicinamibacteria > Vicinamibacterales > UBA2999 > Gp6-AA40. The sequence continues at coordinate 838,557 of CAVUHC010000008.1, read as the reverse complement.
GCGGCGTGTATGTCGTCTGCGCCGCACCAGGCATCGGCGCGAGCGAAACGATCGCCAGAACTGCCAGAGTGATCATCGACCTAACGAGCCGGCGTCTCACTGCAAACCTCCTCCCCTTACCTGATCTCGAACTCGACAAGCTCCAGGCGCGTTGTGCCAGTGTTGCGGACGGCTCGCGTGACGCCTGCGTCCTGCCAGAAGAATTCGCCCATCTTCGGGCTCATGGCGCGGTCCGGCTGCCCCGACACGCTCTCCACCAATTCGCCGCCGCTCACCACGATCCGGATTCCCGGCGGATTCTATCGGATTTTGTTGGCCAATGCAGCGCTAACGCCTCAGGCGCGCGCCGCTCCCCGCGGGCGCAAGCACCGTTGCGCGAACAGAGGTTGAATGCGGCCGCAGAGTGCGCTACTTTCTCACCTTCTGCGGCGTCTCTCGTCTTTCGCACAGGAAGGTGTGCTGTGAGCGTGAGAAAGTTTGCGGTGATGGCGGTGCTGGCCTGTTCCGGTATCGCAGTATTGACGCTGTTTGGGGCTCTCGGCGCTTCCGGCGCATCGGCGCAGATACGGACCTATGCGCCGCCAAAGACGGCGGAGCCGGGCGCAGACTGGACCAAGCGGATCGAAGAGATTCTCCCTCCCGGCGTGGAGAGTCGCGCTGAGGCGACAGCGCGCATCGCTGCCTATCAACCTGACCCTGTGAAATACCCGGTGCCACGCACGCCGTGGGACGGGAAGCCGGACTTGTCTGGCGTCTATTGGCCCGACGCGACAATCACCCCGCCCCCGGTACCGCTCGAATCGCTGTACCGTCCGGAGGCACGCGAATACAGAGAGGGCGGCGGTGCCGCGGCAGGCCTGATCGATTGGCGCGGCATTGATACCCCGAACTACCACTGCTGGCCGCCGTCTCCCGTCAACGGCTCGATGGGCGGAACCGTCCAACTGGTGTCAGCCCCTGGATACCTCTTGTTGCTCAACGAGGGCGGTAGCAACTTCCGGATCATTCCAATCGTTGGCGAGAACGGTCCACAACCGAGCGCGTCGCGCAAGCCGTCGTTTCAAGGCTCGTCGGTCGGTCATTGGGAGGGCGACACGCTGGTTGTCGAGGTGACGAACTTCAACGGCAAGCCCTGGCTCGGCGCTGCCCAGCCGCCGAACCGGCTGCCGCAAACCTCGTCCGACGCGCTGCGCATCGTCGAGCGCTGGAGCCGGCCGGACGCGCAGATCTTTGAATACCGGGTAGTCGTTGAAGACCCGAAAATGCTCACTGCTCCATGGACCGGATCGGCAGACCGCCGGGGCATATTGCCGTACGACACGGTCCAGGAATCACTCTGCTTCCTGGATCCCGAGTTGGACGCGCGACACCGGAAATTTGCCGAGGAAGCAAAGAAGAGGGGAGCAGTCCGATGAGCAAACGTGCGATGGCGGTCGTCCTTGGCGCGGTCGTCGTCGGAGCTGCCCTGCTCGTTGGTCTGCGCGTGGCGGTGGACAAGAACGGAGCAACCGAAAGCGCCGCGACGGGTACCGGTTCGTTTACCGCGCGGACCGGGTGGGGAGAGCCAAACCTGACTGGTGTCTGGAGGGGGGCGCCTCTTGGCGCTGGTTCCGGACGCGATACGTTCAATCTGGCGAAGCTCGAGGGACTGTACACGCCCGAGGCGCGCGCGCGGATGAAGGAACTCTCGGCGAACGACGACCCAACCATGCGTTGCACGCCTCCCGCTTTTCCTCGCGCCGCGATGCTGGGGCACCCGGTCCAGATTATTCAGAGACCTGGATTCGCATTCGTCTTCACCGAGGCGTACCCGGTCTTCCGGATCATTCCGACGAGCGGAAGGGCGCACACCTCGGAGCAGTATTTGTTTCCCACGCACCTGGGCGACTCGACGGCGCGGTGGGAAGGCGACACGCTCGTGGTCGACGTGATTTCCTTCAACGGTGAAGGATGGCTGGCGAGTCCCCAGGACAGGCCGACGAACGCCAGCACGGGCGTGTGGTTGACCTCTGACGCGATGCACGTCGTCGAGCGGTGGCATCGCATCGATGCCGACACGCTCGAGTATCAGGCGAGGGTAGAAGATCCGAAAACGCTGACGATGCCCTGGGAGACCCCGACGGTCACCTTCAAGCGTCAGACGGTCGACAGAATCGAAGAGGTCTTGTGCCGGCCGGAGGATGGCCCGGCGACCTATCTCGCGCGCCTCGGATCGTGAATTCATCACGTGGATGGCGAATCGCAGTCGCAATTTGAGGGAGGCATGTATGGCGTGGAAGGCAGTCGGCATCCTGACGGTGCTTCTCGGATTCGTGCCGATGACGGCGCCGCTGACGGCCCATCATTCGCGTGCGATGTTCGACGTGAACGAGTTGGTTTCCGTCGAAGGGGTGGTCACGAAGGTAGAGTGGAGGAATCCGCACATGTGGGTCACCCTCGACGTGCCGGCTTCCGACGGCAAGATGGAGAGCTGGGGTTTTGAAGGCTCCGGGGCCGCCTCCATGGTGGCGGCCGGGATCTCGCCGCAGATTCTCAAGGTCGGGAATCGTGTCAAGATCATCGCCCATCCTCCACGGGACAAGTCCCAGCACACGGCCGAGTTCATGGGAATGGAAGTGAACGGCAAGTACTACTCGCGAGGAACGGGTTCCAACATACGCGGCAAGGGTGAGAACTAACTAGCGAGGCTGCGCCTCAGACCGCCGAGCATGTGGCTCCGCCTCGCTAGTGGCAGTATCTCTTTGCCCCGCTTCGCGGGCGAGAAAACTTGACTCAATTGGCTGGAATTCAGGTGGTCAAGTTTTCTAGCGGGGGGCGAGATGAACTCACCCCGGGGGCACGCGTAGGTTCCATCGCCAATCGGCGGACGATCGCTAGAGATCTCCGCGATCCTGTGTTCCCGCACATGAGCGCTGATTGATCCCGACACGCGAGCGTGCGAACGTCGAGGGCGCAACGGGAGATCCTGAACGAGCGATCGGCGCTGGATTGCCGATCTTATCTAACGGCTGAGATGTGCTCGACGAACCAGAAGCGGCAAATTCAGTCCGCTGCGTGGGGAGACGTCGTGGTAGTGTCGCCCATGCAACTGATCTGGAGGCTTCGTCCTCCGACATCCGGGCCGATAAGCGAGTGCCACCTCATTGACGATTCGTTGTGTATCGTTTACCAGGGTCACACCGAGTCCTCGCACCTATTCATAGATGCCGCTGCGGCCATGAAGACGGCAGTGCTCCTCAAAGCAGCGCTCTACACAGACGGCTGGACCGACGCTGATCGAATTGAGCGTTGGCAGCGCCCGCTACCGGCAGCTCGGATGGCGCCGATGCTTGGTAGTGCGCGCCTGTGGCTCGGCTGTCTGTTGATGGCAGGCTCGGTCTGGCTGGTCTCGTCGGCAGGCGGACGTCACACGCTTACGTCCTTATCGGGGCGCTGGAGCTTCGGCAGTTGAAGGAACGCCAGAGCTGAAGCGAAAGGCGGCGTAACCCGATCTTGTAGGACAAGGCCTTACAGACTGACGGCAATGTGCTGAATTGAACAGCGCCTCCAATCACAAGCGGTTAGTCTGCCGCTCCCATGGTGGATATGAACGACGACGAAAAATCAGCTCGGATCCGCGAGCTGACAAACCAGCTAAGAGCGCTTCTTGCCGAGGCCGGTGACGACGTCCGCGCGAGATTCTGGAGGAGTCGACAGGCGGATAAGACGTGTGACCTCCTACGCTCCTTCCGTTCATCGAACGACAGCGACACGCCGGGCTAGCCCGTCCCTTCACAGCCTTCCTCGCGCGACCTGTTTGGTGCCGGGGGAGAGAATCGAACTCTCACGACCCTTTCGGGTCCCAGGATTTTAAGTCCTGTGCGTCTGCCAGTTTCGCCACCCCGGCCGAGGGAATTATGTCATTCGGGTCACTTGTTGAAGTCATCATCCTGCCGACGCATCCGCCGATCGTGTTTTTCAGTGGGTGCGTGAACGCGGCCCTGAGTGATCGCCTGTCCACTTGTGGTGGCACGCAGCAGTAATGACTTAACGCAGCGGTGGGAGGGCAGCGATGAAACGCATCCTCGTGGCGGCCCCTTGGCGCGATCGTGCTGGCTGGCAACTCAGTGGCATGGGCGCGTCACACGTCGTGATGAAGATCAGTGCAGCCTTGGCCCGAATGCTAGGCCACCTCGGCAACCTGCTCGCTCGGCAACAAACGCGTCCCGGTCAGCGGCGCTTCGAACTCGAGCAAGGCAGCCGTGAGCGAGGCTCCGGCCTTTAACAGACTGAACTCCGACGCCGTGATGTCACGGTCAGCGTCAAATATCACCTGCAGAATCGCGCGTGAGGGTCCTTCTCCCTTCACGTGGAAGTAGAACGACTCACTGCCGTCTGCCGGGGCGATGGGAGCGTTGCGCACCAGAACGTCTCGCGCCCGAACCAGCCTGCACAGTCCTCGCGCAAATCTGATCCGAGCAGGTTCGCGGTGGTCAGACTCGGCCAGAACCGTGGCGAGCAGAGCGCTCAGCGCCTGTTGTGCGGTTGAAGTCTTGACTGGCTCCTCGCGGTTGGCCAGCAGGTCGAGCTCTTTATCGAATGTGGCGGCAGCGTAGTACGTCACTCCGGACCCGGCGACGCGAGCGATCTCACTTCGAACAAATCGTGCATTGACGATCAGGTCGGTGCCAGGACCGTTCAATTGAAGCTCGTACGTGACCCCGGGCGTAAACTTGGAGCCCGATTCAACCAGCAGCCCGCTGCTCGAGATGTTGACGAGATGGAGGTCCAAACCCCAGGGCGATTTGATTGCTGACAACCAGGGCACATCTTCGGGGGCGTTTCGTCGAGCGCGCTGTCGTTGTTCATTCTGCTGTCGCGTGAAGGCCTCGATGTTGGAAGCCACCGGCGCCGGAGCGGTTTCGCCGTTCGGCTGGACGGCTGCCGCGTGCCATCGAGCGTGATCAAGCGCTGCTTCACGTATGGCTCTCGCCACGCAGGCGCGGTCGAGGCCATCCGCGATCTCCGCGGCCACCATACCCGGGTCGTACAGCAGGCCGAGAGTCACTGGACGTCGTTTGAAGATGCCGAGCCCGCGCCTTTCTTTCCTTGGCGCGTCGACCAACATATCGAAGGCCGCGATCGTCAACATCTCCACGTGCGCCGCATGGACTTGTCTCACATGCGCCGTCAGCTCGTTGCTGTCCTGCGGCGACAAGAGCGGCGGCGCAAGGATCAGATCGGGCGGCTGTCTGGCGATCGCCGTGATCGCGGCTCTCACGGACGCGACGATCGTGAGGTCAGCCTTCACGTGCTCCCGAATCAGCCGCGATAGGAGTCGCCCACGCTGTGGGTCGGCTTCGATCGCGAGGATGCTTGCCATTGCTCGTCCGCTCGCCTTTCTGGGTGTGTCATGCGGGCACGCGTCTCGACACGACCGCAAAGGCAGTGCCTGCCCGGGGCGAGGGTCGCTGACGACAAGTCCCAGCAGATGAAGGGGCCGGGAGGCTCACCGAGGACTGACGTCAGAAGAAGTCGTCGCAGCGCAGGACTTATTGTCGACAATAGGCGTCGCCGGGCCTCGGCCCGTGCTCGATGTCATCCTGGGCCAAATCGTGAAGACGGATGCGACTCCTGCGAACTCGTTGTTCGAGCATCACCACATCTGTGGCAGCAACCGCTGACGGTACCCCGCAACGAAGGTCCGGGATCGATCGGCGCGCCGACATTGCACCCGAGTCATGCACTCCGTTCATGCAACCGAGGTACGATGACCGGCGTCATGACGCTCATTTCGCGGCGAGCGATCTTCGAGGCCCTGATAGTCAACGTACTCGGCACGCGTCCCGTCCTTGGGCAAACCCGCGTCCTTTCAAAACCAAGACCGCTGGCAAAAGACGCCGTGACGCACGACTGGACCGCCTTTCTTGGGCCGACGCACAACGCGACATCGACCGAGACGAGGCTAAGTCGAAACCTGCCACCTCCGCTGATCTGGGAGTTCACCAGGGGCACCGGCTACGCATCGCCGGCGATCGCAGGCGAGCGGCTCGTGTTTCTCCATCGATTGGGCGACGAAGAGATCGTGGAGTGCCTGCACGCAGAGACGGGCGCGACCAACTGGCAGTTCCGCTATCACACCGATTTCGAAGATCGTTACGGATACAACAACGGCCCGCGATCGAGTCCGGTCATCGATGCCGCGCGAGTGTACTCGGCGGGCGCGCAAGGGCAGCTGCACTGCCTCGACCTGGGTACGGGAAAAGTGATCTGGAAACGCGACCTGGGAAAAGAGTATCGCGTCGCTCAGGATTTTTTCGGGACGGCTTCGACGCCCCTGATTGAGGGCCAGCTGCTAATCGTGAATGTCGGCGCGCCGGGCGGGCCGTGCGTCGTCGGGTTCGACAAGACGACCGGACGCGAGGTATGGCGGGCCGGCAGGGAGTGGGGGCCGAGCTACGCCTCGCCGGTTCCTGCGGTGGTCCACGGAAAGCGGCGCGTCTTCGTCTTTGCTGGAGGCGAATCGAGTCCGCCGAGCGGCGGACTGATGTCGATCGATCCATCGACCGGTCGGGTCGATTTTGCCTTTCCATGGCGCAGCCGCTCGTATGAATCCGTCAATGCATCCTGTCCCGTCGTCTTCGAGAACAAGGTGTTTGTCTCGGCGAGCTATCGAACTGGAAGCGCGCTGGTCGAGATTCGGCCGGACTTCTCTCACAGGCAGATGTGGACGACGCAGGAGTTTGGGCTGCACTTCAACACGCCCGTTTATAAGGATGGCTATCTGTACGGGTTTGATGGACGAAACGAGCCCGACGCATCGCTCGCGTGCGTCGACGCGGCAAGCGGCAAAGTCGTGTGGCGCGAAACGCCCGAATGGACGGAGACGATCGAGGTCCGCGGCCAGCGTCAACAACAGCTCGCCGGGACCTATCGAGGGTCGTTGCTGGCCGTCAATGGTCACTTCCTGTGCCTCGGCGAGCTTGGGCACCTGCTCTGGATGGATCTCACGCCGAAGGGATACAAGGAGGTGTCGCGTACGAGGCTGTTCGCGGCGCACGAGTCGTGGGGGCTGCCGGTGCTGAGCCGCGGCCTGCTGTACGTCGCGCAGAACGGACGGGATACTCTGACTGGCGCTCGCCCGCGCCTGCTCTGTTACGACCTGCGGGCGTAAGGCATTGTCGGACCGTTGGCTCTTTAAGATCGGTTACCATCTACGTGCACCACATGAACCGCTAACCTGTTGTCGGTAAACGACTCAGCGTTTCGCGTCGTAGAAACGTTCTGTACCGAGGAAATCCCAAACCTGATGAGAGCTGCTTCCATCCATCTGACGCGATTTTTCTGCCTTTTCGTCAGCACGCTTCTTACAGCAACCGTCGTTGCAGCCCAGGAATCGCCACAAGCGTCCTCCGAGCGCCGGACGATCGTCGCCGAGCGGCTCACTGTCAGCGAATCGATCACGCTCGATGGCCAGCTCGATGAAGCCGTGTGGCGCCGGGCTCAAATGGCGTCCGACTTCAGGCAGATCGATCCGGACAACGGGATGCCCGCAACGGAGTCGACCGAGGTGCGCATCGCGTTCGACTCGAACACGATCTATCTCGGCGTGATCGCCCACGACTCTGAAGGCTCGCGCGGGTTGATCCGGTATCAGAAGCGGCGCGACGAGTACCTCCAGTCGGACGACAAGGTCGCGTGGACGATCGACACGTTCCTCGACGGACGCAGCGGCTACTTTTTCGAGACGAATCCGTCCGGCGCGATGTCGGATGCGCTGATCGGCATCAACGGCCAGAACCGGCAATGGGACGGCATCTGGAACGAGCGCGTGAGCCGCAACGCGAACGGGTGGGCGTTCGAGGTCGCGATCCCGTTTCGGACGCTGAACTTCAATCCGAACAGCGACACGTGGGGCTTCAACATCTCGCGCAGCATCTCGCGGAAGAACGAGAACACGCATCTGGATGGGCTGGGCCCGCAACCAGGGCATCCAGCGGATGACCAACGCCGGGCCAGATCACCGGCCTCACCAACGTCACCCAGGGACACGGCCTCGACATCAAGCCGTACGTCCTGGGCACCGCGCAGGATGCGCCCGTCCGGAACCAGAAGATGACGGGCGACGGGCAGGCCGGCGTCGATCTCTTCTTCAACCCGACGCCGGCGCTGCGCACGAACCTGACCGTCAATACCGACTTCGCGCAGACCGAGGTCGATCAGCGGCAGGTCAACCTCACGCGTTTCTCGCTGCTCTATCCCGAGAAGCGCGACTTCTTCCTCGACGGCTCGACCTTCTTCGACTTCGCGAGCCCGGGCGCCAGTGGCGGCGGCAACTTTCCGTGCCGCGGACACCGGCAGCGACCTCATCGTCAACCCGTTCTTCAGCCGCCGCATCGGTCTCAGCGACACCGGCGACCCGCAGAAGATCCTGTACGGCACGAAGGCGACCGGTCAGCTTGGCGGCGAGGACGTCGGCGTCCTTCACGTGCGGACGGGCGACGACAACGGGCTGATCGGCGAGGACTTCACGGCGGCGCGGCTGAAGCACCGCCTGTTCCAGCAGTCATACGTCGGCGCCATGTATACGCGACGCGATCCGGGCGCGAGCGGGCTCGACACGCGCCACACCATGGGCCTCGACTTCCGCCTGGCGACGTCGACATTCCGCAGGGACCAGAACCTGTCGCTGAACGGCTGGTACATCAACGGCACGCAGCCGGGCATCACCAAGGGAACGGAGGCGTACGGCGCCAGCCTCGGCTTACCGAACGACAAGTGGAACGCGAACCTCGACGTGCGCTCGGTCGGCGAGAACTTCAACCCCGCGGTCGGCTTCGTCACGCGGAACGCATATCGCCGCTACGTGCCGATGGTGACGTACAGCCCGCGCCCGGCCAACAACACGATCGTGCGCCAGTTCAACTTCAAGGTTCTCGGTGACGTGCAGACGACGCTCGACAATACGAAAATCGCGAGCAACCTCACGATCCAGCCGTTTCAGGTCGAGATGGCGGCGGGCGACCAGTTCGGCGCTCAAATCATGCCGCGCAGCGAACGGCTCGACTCACCCTTCAGCATCAACATCTCGCCCGGCCGTCGCGTAACGCTGCCGCTTGGCGCCCGCTACGACTTCCTCCGTTACCAGGTCAACTGGCGAACGGCGAACCGCCGCAAGGTCGCGTTCGAAGGCCGGTACGAGGCCGGCGACTTCTATTCGGGCACGCGCGATGAGTTCGTCAGCAACGTCACGTTCAGAATCCTGCCCGGCATCTTCGTCTACACCGCCGCGGAACTGAACAAGATCACGCTGCCCCAGGCGTCGTTCACCACGCGGCTCTTCCGCGTCGTCCCCGAGCTGCAGTTCACGCCGTTCCTGACCTGGGTGAACAACGTCCAGTACGACACGGTGAGCGGTGTCGCCGGATGGCAGTCGCGATTCCGATGGATTGTGAAGCCCGGCAACGACATCTACGTCGTCTACACGCACAACTGGCAGGACAATCCGCTGCTGGCGCAGTTCGACACGCAGGATCGCCGGCTCTCGACGAAGGCGCTCTACACCTATCGTTTCTAGGCAGGTCCAAAAGGGCCCGCCCTACGACATTTCGTTTTTCAGGCCGTATTTGAGAGTGCGACCCGCCATATCTGTAGGGCGAGCCTTGTCTGGCTTGTCAAATATCTTAGTCAGTTACGCTCAGATTTGTAGCGCCGACCGGACCCGGTATGCTGGATGGAGCCTCGCTGCCGCGCGTCCCTCGAAGGGCTCGATCAGTGAGACATCAAGCTTGCCAGGTGAACGAGTCAGGCGCGCCAACGCCTTCTCCTCGGGCCACACACCCTCATACCGTGTCAGCCTTCACCTGGCCGGCCCGGCCGGCGGCTTCACGCCGCCGGCTGTCGGCCGTTTCTTAATCTTAACCACGAAGGTCACGAGAATCACGAAGTGCACGAAAACGATTTTGGGTTTTCGTCCTGATCCCTGATCCCTGATCCCTCCAGACCACGTCGCTAATGCACCGTCGTCGCGGCAGCGCGTTCGGCGTCCATCACGCGCTGAATCATCCCCGTCAACTGGCTCTCGCGAATATCGAACGGCCCGCCGATGACGGCGCCGAGCGTCATCTCGAGGGCAATCACCACACCGCCCGATTCGAACGGATTCACAATCCAGCTGAACCCACGCAGCCCCACCGGCCGGTCTTCCGGGACGTCCGGATGTTTCGCGCGATCGATGGCGCGCAGCATCCCGATGAGCACAGCCGCGACGTCTCCCTCGGTCCATGCGTGCGGCTCGCGCGCGACCGGTGAAATCACCTGCTGCGTTGTCGCGTGGTTCTGGCCGCGCAGCCAGATGTCCACTTGGAAATCCATTGTCGCCAGTGTACATTGACCGCCGTACACGCGTCATGTCTCGCGCAAAAACCGTCGCCGTCCTCCTCATCGTTGCGCTCTTCATCCTGCTCCCGCTCTACGAGCTCGCGGACATCGGCGAGCAGTGGCCGCACGACGGCGACATCGTCCAGGTCGTGCTCTTCGGGCTCTTCATCGCAGGCCTCTCGATCCTGTGCCGCGGTGTCGCCTCTGTGTGCCTGTCGCTGAAACGGTCCTGGATCCCCAAGCCTCCCGCAATGCGGGCCGACCTCCGAACACTGGTTGCTCCCCACGATCGCTCCTCACTCTTCCTGATCTTCTGCGACCTGCGCGTCTAGCCCACGTTCATCGATTACAACGATCGGCTCGTCCGCCTACGCGCTACGCGCTCCGGCGAGACAAGTCCGCCTTCCGCCTTCCGCCTTCGCGCTTCGGCGGACAGGTCGCGATATGTGCTTCGGCGAGACGAGTCTGCGCTGCGCGCTTCGGCGAGACAACCCGAGTTCTGCGCCTCGGTGAGACAAGCGTCGATGACCCGTGGAGATTCCCAGGGTGGGCCTCATGAAACAGTGGTTATGTGCTCTGGTTGCGGCACTCGTTGTCGCCCAGGCTGCACGCGCACAAGGCGTCGGCATCTTGATCGTGTCCGTTCACAGCAAGGACGGCCCGGTCGCTCAGGCGGAGGTGCAGGCTGGATCCCTGATCCACACGACCGGAGCCGATGGCAATGTCGTCATCTCGCTTCCTCCCGGTCCCATCGATGTCGTCGTGACGCGGACGGGGTTCGACCCCGGGGCCGCGCATGTGGAGATTCGCCCTGGGATGGAATCCCGGATCGATGTCGCGCTGGAACCGCAGTCGGCGATCGAGGAGAACGTCATCGTCTCAGCAACGCGCGCCGAGCAACGCATCGATGACGTGCCGCTGCGCGTCGAGGTCGTCCCGAACGAAGAAGTTCAGGAGAAGATCGCGATGGCGCCAGGCGACGTCTCGATGCTGCTCGCCGAAACCAACGGCCTGCGTGTCCAGACGACATCGCCGTCGCTTGGCGGGGCGAGTGTCCGGATCCAGGGTTTGAGCGGACGGTACACGCAGGTCCTGTCCGACGGGCTTCCGCTCTACGGCGCCCAGTCAGGCTCGGTTGGCATCCTCCAGATTCCGCCGATGGATCTCCAACAGGTGGAAGTCATCAAAGGGGTGGCGTCCGCTTTGTACGGCATGTCGGCAATCGGTGGCGTCGTCAACCTGGTCTCACGACGTCCGCGCGCCGGAGCGCCCGAACACGAACTGCTCGTCAATCGAACGAGTCATGACGGCACCGACGCGGCGCTCTGGCTCGCGCAGCCAGTCAACGATCGGTGGGGCTACAGCGTGCTCGCGGGGCAGCACTGGCAAGCACGGTCCGATCTCGACGACGATGGTTGGACGGATCTGCCGATGTTTCGCCGCACCCAGGTGCGGCCACGTGTGTCGTGGGACAACGGCAGCGGGCGATCGATCCTTGCGACGGTGGGCGCGCTCACGGAAGTCCGGCGTGGCGGCACGATGCCCGGCCGAACAACGCCCGACGGACAGCCGCACGCTGAGAACCTCCAGACCACACAGTTCGACGGGGGCTTCGTGGGGCGCTTCCTGATCTCCGGCGGACGCGTCGTGTCGATCAGGAGCAGTAGCGTCAGGCAGCGCCACGATCGCACCTATGGGAGCGTGATCGAGCGGGATCGATCGAGGAACGCTGTTCGGGGAGACTTCGATAACCGGCACGGCTGGCCGCAACACGTGGGTCGGCGGCGCCGCGCTGCAGCGCGATTCGTTCCGCTCGCTCGACGTGCCTCGCTTCGACTACACCTACACGATTCCCGGCGTGTTCGCGCAGGACGACTACGCGATGGCCCGGTGGCTGACGATGCTCCGCGAGCGCGCGCGTGGACGTGCACAGCGAGTTCGGGACGTTCTTCAGCCCACGGCTTTCACTCCTCGTCCGGCCCGCCGGGCAATGGACCGCAAGAGTCTCAGGGGGCCAGGGCCACTTCGCGCCCTCGCCGTTCACGGAAGAAACGGAGGCAACAGGGCTGACGCCGCTTGCACCGCTCGGACGCGATCGAGCCTGAGCGCGCCAACAGCATCTCGACCGATCTGACGTGGCGCAAAATGCCGTTCGAGATCACGACCACGCTGTTTCACTCGAGCATCGCGGGCGCGCAATTGTTCCGCCACGTCCCGGATGGCCCGTTCGCCGCGCGCATCGTCAACGCAGAAACGCCGACACGCACGAGCGGCGCCGAATTCATCGCGCAGCTACCACGCGGAGGACCTCGACATCATCGTTACTCACATGTACCTGCGGTCGACTGAGGTGGGCGAAGACGGAACCGGGCGCCGCGACGTACCGCTGAATCCGCGGCACACGGCCTCGTTGGACCTGCTCTGGGAGGCGGGCCCGGCGCATCTCGGTTTCGAAGTGTTCTACACCGGGACGCAGACGCTCGAGGACGACCCGTATCGAGCGCAAGGCCGCCCGTACATCCTCTGGGGAATCCTGTACACGCATCGCATCGGACCGGCGCTCCTGTATGTGAACACCGAGGACCTTGGCGATGTGCGGCAGACGAAGTACGAGCCGCTACTGCGGCCTGCCCGATTGCGAGATGGACGATGGTCGACCGATGCGTGGGCGCCGCTTGACGGACGGTCCCTGAACGCGGGACTGCGTTTCCGGTTCTAGCGTAGGTCGGCCACAAAGTACGAATTAGCCACAAAGCTCACAAAGGTCACTATGTTTTTCTTTGAGATCTTTGTGTCCTTTGTGGCCAATCCGTCTTAGTGGCTCACGACGGGTCTTGGCTACGTATGCGCCGCGAGCTGCGACGCGAGTTCATCCGACGACGTTGCGGGCGTGAGACAGGCAAAGTCGCGACAGACATATGCGGTCGATTGGCCAACGCGCCGCGCCATCGCTTCCGTCCATGGAAGCAGTCGCGCGACGGTGGAGCTTTCCGATTGCGGATCCCGGATCCCGGATCCCGGATCCCGAGTGACGAGCGGCACGATGACCGCGAACGGCAAGTAACGGCGTCGAACCACGTCCGTCAAAGCGCGCGTCTCTTCCGCCGAGCGATCGCCGGCGATCACGATCTGCGACATCCCCGCGTGATATGTGGACAGTGCTGCCATCATCATGGGAACCGTCCGCCCACTCTGCGATAGGCGCGGTGCGAACATCCCAAGCGTCCGATCGATCGACTGCTCGAATGTCTCATCGTTCGTGAGATGCGACAACGTCAGCAGGTTGAACACCGACACCGAGCTCGCCGCCGGCTCCGCGCCGTCGTAGTCCTCCTTCAATCGAAGGAGCACCGACGCGTCGCGCCCGGTTGTGCTGAACCAACCACCGTCGACACGGATCCATGAACAACTCGTCCTGCCTTCCCTGGAGCGTCAGCGCCCATTCCAGCCACATCGCCTCACCATCCGCCTGAAACAGCTCCAGCAACCCGAAGATGAGGTACGCGTAGTCCTCGGCATAGCCGTCTACTGCGGCATCACCGCGACGATAGCGGCGCAGCAGCGTCTTCGTCTCGGCGTTCCAGAGGTGCTTCCAGATGAAGAGCGCCGCGCGACGCGCTGCGGCAAGATATCGCTCGTCACCGAGCACCCGCGCAGCCCGCGCGAAAGCCCCAATCATCAGGCCGTTCCACGCCGTCAGAATCTTGTCGTCCAGGTGCGGCCGGGGCCGTTTCGAGCGACGCTCGAGCAACGTGCCTCGAGCACGCGCCAGGGCGGCCTCGACCTCGGCGCGCGGCTTGGCCGTTGCCGACACGATCTCATCCAGACTTCGCGCGGTAAAGAGCAGGTTCTTGTCGACGAACTCGTTCTGCGGATCGAACGGCGCATTGCCGTCCGGCAGCACGCCAAAGCGGATCCGGAAAACATCCGCGTCCTGGCCGAGCGCGTCCACGATCTCCTCGTCGCGCCAGATGTAGAAGGCGCCTTCCATCTTGTGCGGCTTGCCCCGGGCGGCGTCGAGGGGCGCCTTCGCTTCTTCGGGGGGCACGCTGTCGGCGTCTTCAGCCGAATAGAACCCGCCGTGCTCGTCGGTCAGATCGCGCGCGACGTAGGCGAGCGTGTCGGCCGCGACCTCCGCGTAGAAGCGATCGCCAGAGACCTGCGCCGCTTCCAGAAACGCGAGCACCAACTGCGCCTGGTCGTACAGCATCTTCTCGAAATGCGGGACCCGCCAGTCGCCATCCACGGAGTAGCGATGAAAGCCGCCGCCAAGGTGATCGCGCATGCCGCCGAGCGCCATCGCCCGCAGCGTAACCAGCACCATGTCGCGCGCCTCGGACGATCCCGTTCTCGCATGCTCGCGCAGCAGGAACAGCAGCTCGCTCGGTCTCGGGAATTTCGGCGCGTCGCCGAACCCTCCACGTCGGGCGTCGAACGCCGCGGCAAACTGGCGGACCGCGGCATCCAGCGCTTCGGGACCAGGAGCGCTGCCGCCTGAACCATCGACCCCGAGCGTGCGGAGCCGCTCGACGATGGCCCCAGCGGACGTCTCGACCTTGCCGCGTTCTTCCCGCCAGGCGCGCGAGATTTCCCCGAGGATGTCGACGAAACCAGGCCTGCCCCACTTCGACGCGGGAGGAAAGTAGGTCCCGCCGTAAAACGGCGCGAGCGACGGCGTGAGCCAGACGCTCATCGGCCATCCCCCTGAGCCGGTGGTCGCCTGCACGAACGTCATGTAGACGCGATCGACGTCGGGCCGCTCTTCACGGTCGACCTTGATCGAAATGAAGTTCTGGTTGAGCACGTCGGCAACCCTCGCGTCTTCGAAGCTCTCGTGCTCCATGACGTGGCACCAGTGACAGGTCGAGTAACCGATCGACAAGAAGATCGGCTTGTCCTCGCGGCGCGCACGCTCGAACGCCTCGCCACCCCACGGGTGCCAGTCAACGGGATTGTCCTTGTGCTGAAGAAGGTACGGGCTGTGCTCTGCGGCTAAGCGATTCGACACGATCTGATTATCGTCCCTGCCGCGGCCACGAATGCCACAAAGACGGATCAGCCACAAAGGGCACTAAGAACACAAGGTGTCGAGCACTGAGATTCACAAAGAAAAATCATAGTGACCTTAGTGTTCTTTGTGGCCGATTCGTCTTTGTGGCCTGCGTGGCGACGTCAGTCCGGCAGCGCGCGACCCCTCGTCTCGATCACCCACGGCATGAGCAGCAGCCCGACGAGTGGGACCCAGCCGACGTAGAAGAGCACCTGCAGCGCCGAGTCGAGCGCGTTGGCGCCGCGCGAGGCGATCGTGCCGACGACGAACGGCCCGACCGCGGCGACGATGCGCCCAAGATTGAAGCAGAAGCCCGACCCGGTGCCCCGCAGCCGCGTGGGAAAGAGCTCCGGCAGATAGAACGCGAAGGCCGCGGTGATGCCCCACACCGTCACGCCAATCGGGAAGTACATGTAGAGCCGCGTCTCGGGCGACAACGGCAAGCCGAAGGCCGCCATGATCGACAGCGCGCCTCCAAGGAAATACACGATGAACATGTTGCGGCGTCCGAGGTACTTCGCCGCGGGGATCGTCAGCAGAACGCCGATCACAGCACCCGTGTCGAACGCGTTGGTGGCCAGCGCTTTCCACTGCTCCGCCAGCACCGTCGCGTTAATGGCCGACGCCCCGGCCGATACCCGATTCGCAAGACCGACGGCCACCGTGGGAATGAAGGCATTCACGCTCCACCAGGTGAGCAGATTGATCATCGCGAGCGAGGCGCCGCTGAACGTGAGCGCGATGTAGGCGGGTGTGAACAGCTCGGAGATCCTTGCCGGGCGCGCCGTCTTCGCCACCCTCTTCCAGCGCTCCGGCTCCTTGATCATCAAACGGACGAGGATCGCGACAAACGCGGGGATTAATCCCGAGAGGAACACGTAACGCCACGCGACTTCAGGGGTCCCCCGGAAGTAAACGCCCTGAATCTGGAACACGATGAAGGTCGCGAGGAACAGCCCCATGGGAGCGGCGGTGTAAAGGAGCGCGCCCGCGTCAACGCGCCGCTTCTCCGGCACGATTTCCGCCACCATCGCCGCGCCAGCCACCCACTCGCCGCCGATGCCAAGCGAGGCGACGATGCGGAACAGGATCAGCGACCAGATGTTCGGCGCGAACGCGCACGCCGCTGTTCCTATTGAGTACATCGCCATCGTCAGCAGCATCGATCGGGTACGGCCGATGCGATCCGCGAGCCGGCCGAAGATGATGCCGCCGGCGGCCCAGCCGACCAGGAGGATCGAGGTCAGGATGCCGGTCCACCGCAGCGTCGCGACTGCGGCTTCTGGTGTGCCAAGCGGAATATTCAGCAGAACCGGGACGCAGGTGGGCGCGACGTAGTTGAAGAGCAGGCTGTCGAAAATATCGAAACCCCAGCCAAGCCATGCGGCGCACAGGACCAGCCACTGAGACCGGTCCATGTCGAGGACGGTTCGTCGCGCTGGAACGACGACGGTGACCGCCAGGGCCCCGTCACGTTCCACTTACTTTTCCACTTTTCAACTCTTCCACTCTCCACTTATTTGATAGGCGTACGAAGCAGCCGTTGGGGCATCGTTCCGCCGCGTGTCGGCCAGTAAAGCCACTTGCCGTCGCTGCTCACCATGGTCGCCGCGCCGCCGGGCACGTTGTCGAGCATCTTGGTGGCTTCACCCGATGGCGAAATCTTGTACATCGTCATCCCGCTCGACAGGTAGATCGTTCCGTCTTTCGCAACGTCGAAATCGTCGGGACGGACGCCTTCAGAAACCTGGGTCAATGCATCCTGCGGGTGTCCATCCCCATCGATGGGGATGCGGTAGATCATGCTGCGCCCACTGACGCCGATGTAGACGTACCCGTTGCGGACCTTGATGCCGTTTGCGCCGATCGGCGCCGCGCCGCCGGGCGCGAGCGCCTCGTCCTCCAGCCACGGCTCGATCTGCTTCCGTGCAACGTCCACGCGCCAGATCGTCGAGGCGTTGGAATCGGCAATGAGATACACGCCGTTGTCGACGCGCGCGATGCCGTTGAACGCCTGACCCATTCGTCCGGGAATGGTCGCGGTAACGGCGCCTTTCTTGTCGATGACGATGACTTCGGGACCGACGTCAGAGAAATTGATCTGCGGCGGCCCGCCGTCTGCCGGCGGCAGGCGGAACGGCTTCGCGAACGCGGTGACCACGAGGCCGTTGTCGTCCGGAGCAACACCCACCACGGCGGCCACGCCGGGAATGGTTGCGAACCTCTCGACCGAACTAACCATGCCGTCAGAGGTGACCCTCCACACGACCTTGTCGTCCATCCCCGTGACGTAGATCGCTCCATCGCCGCCCTGGGTGATGTTCTCAGTGGCGCCGGCAGTCGGGAAGGTCGCGTACGTTTCGTACTCGCCCGCAGGCGCCACAGGCGCCTGCTGCGCGCGAACGGCAGCCGAAACAAGGATTCCAACGGCGATGAAGACAGCAGGTGCGCGTGATTTGGAGCCTCCCGACGTGCGCCACGATACGGGTCCACGCCGCGTGTGTCAACCGAACGCGGGCGCCAATTTCTGCGAAAATCGTCACGACCCAGACAGGCCTAGGTGGACCTGAAGGTCCGCCTCTACGAAACCTGAAGGTCCGCCTCTAGGAGACCTGAGGGTCCGCCTCTACAACAATGGTTAACCGGATCGTCGAACTGTCGCTCAGGCACCGCGTCCTCGTCATCGGGCTCGCGGTGGCGCTTGCCGGATGGGGATGGTGGGCCGCCACGGCCACGCCGATCGACGCCATCCCCGACCTGTCGGACAACCAAGTGATCGTGTTTACCGACTGGAGCGGACACAGCGCGCAGGAAGTGGAGGACCAGGTCAGCTACCCGCTCACCGTGAATCTGCGGGGCCTCGCGGGCGTCCGGGTCGTCCGATCGCAGTCCGCATTCGGCTTCTCGATGATCTACGTCGTCTTCGAAGACAACGTCGATCAGTATTTTGCGCGCTCGCGGGTGCTCGAGCGGCTCAGCCTCGTCTCGACGCAAATGCCGGAAGGTGCCGTCCCGACCCTCGGCCCGGATGCGACGGGCGTCGGCCACGTGTTCTGGTACACCGTCGAGAGCGATCGCCACTCGCTCCGCGACCTGCGCAGCCTGCAGGACTGGTTCATCAGGTATCAGCTCAATGCCGTTCCCGGCGTTGCCGAAGTCGCGTCGGTCGGCGGGCACGTTCAGCAGTACCAGATCGACATCGATCCGAACCGCCTTCGCGCCTACAACCTGTCGCTCGGTGCCGTCGTCGAGGCGGTTCGCGACAGCAATCAGAACGTCGGCGGCAACGTGCTCGAGGCCAACGGCACGTGGTCGATCGTTCGCGGCGTCGGGCTGATCGAGTCGGTTCAGGACCTGGAACAGATCGTCGTCAGCGCGCCGGCCGGCGTTCCCGTCTACGTGCACCAGCTCGGCCAGGTGCACGTCGGCGACGCGTTCCGAGTCGCGTCGCTGGTCAAGGGACGCGACGAGGCGGTCGGCGGCGTGATCGTCATGCGGAGCGGCGCCAACGCGCAGGAGGTGATCGACGCGGTCAAGGCGCGCATCGCGCAGATCAGCCCGGGCCTGCCGGCAGGCGTGCGCATCGTTCCGTTCTACGACCGCTCCACGCTCATCTGCGCAGTCGGTAGACACGTTACGCACGGCGCTCATCGAGGAGATTGCTCTGGTCACGCTGGCGCACGTGATCTTCCTGATGCACTTTCGATCGATCCTCATCGTCACGCTGCCGCTGCCGCTCGCGGTGCTCATCTCCTTCATCGGGATGTACTACCTTGGCATCTCGTCGAACATCATGAGCCTTGCGGGAATCGCGATCGCGATCGGCGTACTGGTCGACGCGGGCATCGTCGTGACCGAGAACGCGTTCCGGTATGTCGAGCGTCAAGGCATCGACACGCGCGATCGAGCCGCCGTGCGGCGCGGCGGTGCTCGAATCGACTCGGCTCGTTGGCCGGCCCGTCTTCTTCTCGATGGCGATCATCGTGCTCGCGTTCATTCCCGTGTTCGCGCTGACAGGCCAGGAAGGCAAGCTGTTTCACCCGCTGGCATTTACCAAGACATTCGCGGTGCTGGCCGCGACGATTCTCGCGCTGACGCTCGTGCCTGTGCTCTGCACCCTGCTTCTCAAGGGAAAGCTCCACGACGAGTCCGCCAATCCGGTGATGCGCGTGCTGCGCGCCTTGTACAGACCGTCGCTCGAATGGGCGTTGTCACATCGCGCGATCACGCTTGCTGGCAGCGATGCTGATGCTCCTGGGCGCGGTGCTGGTCGGCGCGCGGATCGGCAGCGAGTTCATGCCGCCGCTGAACGAAGGCGATCTGCTCTTCATGCCCGTCACCGACCCGAGCGTCTCGCTCGAGGAAAACACCGAGATCGCCCGTCGTCAGAACGCCGCGCTGATGCGCGTGCCGGAGGTGGAGTACGCGGTGGCGAAGGTGGGACGCGCGGATACGTCCACCGATCCGTCGCCGCTCAACATGACCGAGACGATCGTCCACCTCAAGCCGCGCGAGCAGTGGCGGGCGGGGGTCACGCTGGATTCGCTCCGCACCGAGATGGGACGCGCGGCGGAGCTGCCGGGCGTCACGAACATCTGGACGATGCCGATCGTCAATCGCATCGACATGCTGACGACGGGCATCCGATCCGAGGTCGGCGTGAAGATTTACGGCTCTGACCTGCCCGCGCTCGAGGACGCCGCGCGCCGCGTTGCGGCGGTGCTCCGCACCGTGCGCGGCGCGGCCAACGTGTATCCCGAACCGCTGACCAGCTCGCAGTACCTGAACGTCCACGTCGATCGCGATCGCGCGGCGCGCTACGGTCTCAGCGTCGCCGCGGTACAGGACGTCATCAGGACGGCCATTGGCGAACGGAACCTCACGCTTACCCTGGAGGGGCGTCGGCGCTTTCCTGTCCGCGTGCGATACGCGCCCGAATTTCGGGACGATGCTCAGGCGCTCGGAAACGTGCTGATCGCCACGCCGGCGGGTCAACAGCTCCCGCTCGCGCAGGTCGTGGAGCATCGAGCAGGCGCGCGGTCCCGCGATGATCTCGTCCGAGAACGGCCTGCTGCTCGCCACGGTGTTGCTCAACGTGCAGGAGCGCGACATTGGCGGGTTCGTCGAACGAGGCCAAGGCCGCGGTCGCATCGCGGTGTGTCGCTGCCTCCGGGCTATTTCATCGGCTGGAGCGGCCGGTACGAAAACCAGATGCGCGCGCGTCAGCGGCTCCAGGTGGTCGTGCCGATCGCCCTGCTGGTCATCTTCGGGCTGCTCTACTTCACGTATCACTCGGCGCTCGAAGCGGCGCACGTGCTGCTGACCGTCCCCTTCGCGCTCACCGGCGGCGTCTACCTGCTCTGGCTCCTCGGCTACAACTTTTCGGTCGCCGTCTGGGTCGGATTCATCGCGCTGTTCGGCACGGCGGTGCAGACCGGCGTCGTGATGGTGATCTATCTCGAGGAGGCGCTCGCAGCAAAAGGTCGCGGAGCGTGGAAGGTCCACATCTTACGCGCGCCGATCTTCACGATGCCGTCGTCGACGGCGCACTACTGCGACTGCGGCCGAAGGTCATGACCGTCTCCACGGTCATCGCGGGACTGTTGCCAATCATGTGGAGCACCGAGTCGGCGCCGACGTGATGAAGCCGCTGGCAACGCCCGTGCTTGGCGGAATGGTCTCGTCCCTCGTGTACGTACTCATCGTGACGCCGGTCCTGTTCTACTGGATACATGAACGACGTCTTCACCTGGAAAAGTCCCCGATGGTGGTGCGTGCGCCGCGAAGCCGTCGATGGGCCTTTGCGGCCGGCGTCGTCCTCCTCGGTCTCGCCGCGGCCGGCTGGCTTATTCGAGATCGCTTCACCGCCGCACCTCAGGCGGAAACGGCCGGCGCGGTGCTTCAGACGGTACGCTCGGGTGATCTGGTGATCACGTTGTCGAACCCGAGCGGACAGCTTCGCCAGGGCGGGAATGACTTCAGGATCGAGTTCCGATCGGCACGTACGAATCAGCGAGTCGATGTCGGCACTGTGCACCTGAATGCCGCGATGACGATGCCGGGAATGGCGATGACCGGGACCGTCTCGGTCGCGCTTGCGGGGCAGCCCGGCGTGTATGAGGCGTCCGGAGACTTCGGGATGTCCGGCTCGTGGAAGATGACGCTGGAATGGGACGGGCCCGCCGGCCGCGGGTCGGCGGCCTTCGATGGGAGAGTGCAATGACTTGGTTCACATCCGCGGCGCGGACCCTTCCGGTCCGCAGAAGCCTCGTGATTGGCCTGTTCGTCGGCGCGCTGGCGCTGCCACGTGGCGTGATGGCTCAGGACGGCACCATCGAGCAGCTCGTCGCAGCGGCGCTCGAGCGCTCGCCCGACATTCGCGCCGCTCGGGCAGCTGTCGCGGTCGCAGGCGGTCAGCTGACACAGGCGGGTCTGAGACCGAACCCGATGCTGACAGGCAGCCAGCTGCAGATGACCGGCACTCAGCACCAGACGCTTATCGGGATCGAATGGCCGCTGGACTTATTCCGTCGCTCCTCACGCGTCGCTCAGGCGACGCAGGCAGTTGAAGCCACCAGTCTCTCGGTTCGAGACCGGGAGCGCACGCTCGCTGCGATGGTGCGCGAGCAGGCCGGTCGCCTGCTGGCCGCGCGGCGCACGGTGGAAATCATGAACGAATCGCTGATCGCCGCCCGGCGGATGCGCGAGCTTCTCGATCAGCGCGTCACTGAAGGCGAGACGCCGAAGCTCGACGCCAACATCGCGGCAGTCGAAGTCGGGCGCATCGAGGCGGATCTCGTCCTGGCGCAGGCGGAGGCGGATGGAGAGGCGATCGAGCTGAAGGCGCTGGTCGGCCTGCCCCCCGGCGCACCGATGGTGTTGCGCGACACGCTCGAGTCTCTCGTGCGCGTCACGCCGGAACCAGCGACGCCCGCCTTACCTATGGAAGCCGCCCTCGCGGCGCGGCCGGACGTTCGTGAGGCGACCGCCCGAGTCGCGCTCGCCGACGCGCGCGTCGAGGCGGCGCGGCGCGAAGGGAGGGTCGACATGACACTCTCGGGCGCCTACGGCCATGAGTTCTCTGGTTTCGCTCAGCGTGGATTCAACGACGGCGGCGCGCTCGTTCCTATCCAAGGCTCATTTGACAGCGTGGTGATTGGCGCGAGGCTGACCCTGCCGATTCGCAACAAGAACCAGGGTGGCGTGGCAGCCGCGCTCGCCGAGCGAACCGGCGAGGAGGAGGTGCTCGCGGCGCGCCAGCTCACCGCCCGGGCGGAGCTCGACGCGGCTGTCGCTCCGAGACCGCGAGGCGCGGCGCGTCGTCGAGATGTATGCCACGACCGTTCGGCAGCTGGCGAGGCAGAATGTCGATGTGGAGCTGGAAGCATACGATCTTGGCCGCACGCCGCTCTCGGATCTGCTGTCCGAACAGCGGCGGTATCTCGATGTCGAAACCGCGTACACGGCGGCGCTGTCCAGGGCGTTCCAGGCGCAAGTAGCGCTACGCCGCGCGCGTGGGGAGATCCGATGAAAGGGCCGCTGGTCGCGGCGGCCGGCGTTGGGCTAGTCGCCATTGGTGTCGCCATCGGCGCCGCCCTGTTCCGGGATTCGGGAGTCGGGATTCGGGATTCGGCGCTCGCGACGCGGGATTCGTCGCCACCCGCGACGAGCGACCGCGAGCACGCGGGCATGAACCTGCCCGGCGAATCCGGAACCTCGAACACCGAATCCCCAATCCCGACTCCCGAATCCCGGTCACGTCGACGTTGACTCCAGAGATGATTTCGCGCGCGGGAATCAAGACCGTCGCCGCGGTCAAAGGCACTTCGACCACCGGCCTGCACCTCCCTGGCGTCGTGCAGCCGAACGCCTACAAGGACGTCGAAGTCACGGCACTCGTATCCGGCCGCATCACGCAGGTGCGTGCCGAACTCGGCCAGCGCGTCATGCTCAACGAGGCGCTTGCGACGGTGTACAGCCCCGAGCTTGCCGATGCGCAGACAGCCTTCATGGCTGCCCGGGCCGCGCACCTTGCGCACGACCAGCGCCAGGCACGGACGCAGCGGCTCTACGCGATCGGCGCGGCAAGCCGACAGGAGCTCGAAGCGCTCGAGGCGGAGCGCACGCGGATGGACCAGGAAGTCGAAACCGCGCGAGCGCGGCTGGTGCTCCTCGGCATCCCCGAGGAGCGCACACAGCGCCTGGCTTCCCCGCTCGATGTCGTCACCTCGTTCGAGGTGCGGGCGCCGATAGCCGGCGTGATCACGAAGCGCAACGCGAATCCCGGGACTGAACGTCGACCTCTCCACGCCACTGTTCACCGTGACCGATCTTTCGGACGTGTGGGTCATCGCGGATCTCTACGAACGTAACTTCGCCACCGTCGGCGTCGGCAGTCCGGCAACGATCACGACCACGTCGTACCCGGGCCTCGAGCTGAAAGGGCGCGTCGACTACATCGATCCGCAGGTGGAGGAACAGACACGCACGGCGAAGCTCCGCGTCGAGATCCCGAACGCCGGCAATCGACTTCGGCTCGGGATGTTCGTCGACGTCAGCATCGCCGAGAGGTCACCTCGTCCGGTGGTGCTGATACCGAAGGCGGCACTCCAGACCGTTGGGACGCAGTCGGTCGTGTACGTCGCCGTCAACAGCGAGCCCGGCCGGTTCCTGCAGCGCGAAGTGCTCGTCGGCGACCCGATCGGCAACCAGGTCGCGGTGCTCAAGGGTATCGAGCCGGGAGACCTGGTGGTCACCGACGGGGCGTTTTTCCTGCGCGCGGAGCACGAGCGCACGCCCGATAGCACTGGGGCCGCTGCGCCGGCGGATTTAGTATTTCCGTCAACGAGGCATCATGCCATTCACGCTCAACGTCAACGGGAAGTCGACGACGGTTGATGTGCCGGCGGACATGCCGCTGCTGTGGGTCCTGCGCGACGTGCTGGATCTGCGCGCCACGAAGTTCGGCTGCGGCATCGGCCAGTGCGGCGCCTGCACCGTCCATCTGAAGGGCGTCGCAGTGCGCTCGTGCCGCACGCCCGTGTCGGCCGCGGCTGGCGCGCGCCATCGTCACGCTCGAAGGTCTCTCCGCCGACGGCTCGCATCCGCTGCAGAAGGCGTGGGAAGCGATCGACGTGCCGCAGTGCGGCTACTGCCAGGCGGGACAGATCATGTCGGCGGCCGCGCTGCTCCGCTCGCAACCCGAGGCCGAGCGACGCCGACATCGACGTGGCCATGAGCGGAAATCTCTGCCGGTGCGCCACCTACATACGCATCCGTGAAGCCATCCATCGCGCCGCGGGTAACGCGACGTCCACCACCGCGCAGGCCGTCACACCTGCGATCCGGACCTCGAAGGTCCGCGCCGCATGTAGGAGGTGGCCGTGGATACGCCAATGCTCGATCGTCGGTCGTTCCTCCGCGCGACGGCGCTCGCCGGCGGCGGGATGCTGCTGGCCATCTACTTCGATCCGGCGGACGTACTCGGCCAGGAAGGCAGCCGGGCACCGGCAGGAGGCGCGAGCGTACAAGCCGTGGGCGTTCATCCGGTTCGATCCGGACGGCACCGTCACGATCCTCAGCAAGAACCCCGAGGGGGGCCAGGGCGCCAAGGCGCATCTGCCGATGATTGTCGCCGACGAGCTCGACGTCGACTGGAAGGACGTGACCGTCGAACAGGCGCCGCTTGATGAACAGAGCTTCGGCATCCAGCGCACCGGCGGCAGCACCGCGACGCCGATCAATTGGGATCCGCTGCGCCAGTGCGGCGCTGCGGCGCGGCAGATGCTCATTGCGGCCGCGGCGCAAACGTGGGGCGACGCCGGAAGCAGAGTGCACCACCGCATCAGGCCGAGTGCGCCATGCCGCATCTGGTCGCTCGCTCGGCTACGGCGAGCTTGCTGCACGCGCCGCCGCACTGCCGACGCCTGATCTGAAGACCGTCAAGCTGAAGGATCCGAAGGACTACAAGGTCATTGGAACGTCCGTGCGCAGCCATTGATACGCCCGCGATCGTGCGCGGGCAGCCGATCTACGGCATCGACGTCAAGCTGCCAGGCATGCTCTACGCGGCGTACGAGAAGTGCCCGGTGTTTGGCGGCAAGGTCGCGACCGCGAACCTCGACGCCATCAAAGCGCTGCCCGGAGTCCGCAACGCGTTTGTCGTCGAAGGCGGACCCGATCTCACGAGAACCTACCCCGGCGTGCTGCCTTGGCGTGAGCCTCCATGGCGGCGTCGCGATCGTCGCGGACACCTGGTGGCACGCACAGTCGGCGCGCGCGAAGCTGCGGTCACGTGGAACGAAGGCCCGACAGCCGCCGACAGCAGCGACGGGTTCGCCAAACGCGCGCTGGAGCTGTCGCAGCAGCCGCCGGCAATCAAGCTGTATAACGACGGCGACACGGAGAAGGCGCTGCAAGGCGCGGCCAAGGTTGTCGAGGCAGCGTACCTCTATCCGTTCCTCGCGCACGCGTCGCTCGAGCCGCAGAACTGCACGGCGCACTACAAGGACGGCAAGATGGAGATCTGGGTCTCCACGCAGACGCCGCGCGAAGGCCGGCAGGTGGTCGCGCAGATCCTCGGCATCGCCGAGAGCGACATCACCGTCCACTTCATGCGCACGGGCGGCGGGTTCGGACGCCGCATCCTGAACGACTACATGGCCGAAGCGGCGTGGATCGCGCGCGTGATGAACGGGACGCCCGTCAAGCTCCTGTGGTCGCGCGAAGACGACATGCGGCACGACTTCTATCGTCCCGCGGGCTTCCATTTCTTCAAGGGCGGGCTCGACGCGTCGGGCAATCTGATCGCCTGGCGACAGCACTACGTCGCGTTCGGCGAAGGCGAGACGCTTCGCGCCGAACACCGCGATCGGTCCGGCGTCGTTCCCGGCCGGGTTCATCCCGAACTTCGCGTTCAACGCCTCGCTGATGCCGTCGGGAATTCCGACAGGCCCGCTCCGCGCGCCGGGAACCAACGGCACGACGTTCGTCTACCAGGGCTTCATCGACGAGATGGCGGTGGCCTCAGGCAAGGATCCGGTCGCGTTCCGGCTTGCCCTGCTGGACGTTCCCCGCAAGCTGCTGCCGGGCGCGCAACGATCGGTTCGACGCCGAGCGCGCGAAAGCCGTGCTGCAGGCTCGCGGCCGAGAAATCAGGCTGGGGCACGCGTCAGCTGCCGAAGGGAACCGGCATGGGCGTCGCCTTCCTCTACGCGCACCTCGGCTACTTCGCCGAGATCGCCGAAGTCAGCGTCGACGCGCATGAACCGCGTGAAGGTGAACAAGGTGTGGGTGGCCGCCGACATCGGCAGCGAGATCATCAACCCGCTCAACGCGGTGCACCAGGTGCAGGGCTCGGTGATCGACGGCCTGAGCTCGCTGATGGCGCAGGAGACGACGATCGACCGCGGGCGCGCCGTGGAGGGCAACTTCAATCAGCACAGGCTGGTGCGGATGCGGGAGGCGCCGCGGGATATCGAGGTGCACTTCCTGAAGACGAGCGAATCCGCCGACCGGTCTCGGCGAGCCGGCGCTGCCGCCGATCCTGCCGGCCGTGACCAACGCGATCTTTGCCGCGACGGGAAAGCGAATCCGCTCGCTGCCGCTCGCGAAGAGCGGGTTCAGCTGGGCGTAGGACGCATGACCACGAGACAAGCCACGGAGACGACGAAGGCGTGGAGCTAACAATTCGTTTCTCCGTGTCTCCGTCCGTGGCCCGTTGAGATCAACATTCGCAATTCAGCATTCAGCATTCCTATCGCGTGACAGGGAGGATGATCGTGAAGCACCTGCTTTGGGCTGTAGCCGCATGCGTCGCGTTGGGAATGGCCGTTTTCGCCGCCCAGGCCCAGAACCCGCCGCAACCACCCCCAACCGCGGACCCCTATGCCAACAATGCCGTTCCGGGGGCTACTCAGTTCCCGTTGGCTGCTCCGGCCGGCAAGGACAGCAACGCCCGGATGGT
The DNA here is from genome assembly GCA_963741135.1 of uncultured Acidobacteriota bacterium. Classification (GTDB taxonomy): domain Bacteria; phylum Acidobacteriota; class Vicinamibacteria; order Vicinamibacterales; family UBA2999; genus Gp6-AA40. Next base: position 811,183 of record CAVUHC010000008.1, on the reverse strand, counting down.
CGCGCCCCCCGGCGCCCTCAACCAGGGTCCTTTCGATCCCGCCACGTGGAAGTACGGGGACGCATTCAACGCACCCGCCGGCGCGAAGGTCTGGAACCCGGTCAAGCTCAAGATGATGCAAGGGCGGCAAGGTCACCGGCGGGACGCTGTTCAGCGCGACGGATCCAGCCACCTACTGCGCCATGGCCAATGCCGGCTACGACTTCATCTGGACGGAGATGCAGCACGACCAGCACGACTGGCAGGCGGTCGCCCGCATGTGGCGGACCTGCCCGACCGCCAAGGCCGTTCCTGGGGTGCGGGTCGCCTACGCGGATGAACGCGAGATCCAGCACGCGCTCGACGCCGGCGCGCTGGTGGTCGTCGTGCCGACCGTGGACACCGTCGCAGAGGCGATCGAGGCGCGGAACTGGACCTATTTCCCGCCGCTCGGCAGACGCAGTCAAGGCGGCGGCCAGGCGTTCGACGCCGCGATGTGGGGCGGTGTTCCCGGCGGCTATCGCAACACGATCAACGACAACGTCGTGCTGATTCTGATGATCGAAACGCTCGAAGGGCTCAAGAACGCCGACGAGATCGCCAAGATCCCTGGGGTGACGGCTGTCTTCGCGGCGAGCGGCGACCTCGGCAACTTCTCGGGCTACCGTCAGGGCACGCCGGACTACGAGCGCGCGATCAACATCGTGCACGATGCGGCGTTCAAAGCGGGCGTCCGGCTCTGCGGTCCCCTGGCGTGGCGTGACCGCCCCGACTTCACCTGCTTCCAGGCCGGCAGCGAAACGGCCGCGCTCACCCGGGGCGTGGCTGCGGAACTTGGTCCGCTGGCAAACACCCAGGCAAAGCCCGAGGTCGGTCCATATGCAGCCTCAGCGAAGCCTTAAAGCGCTGACCATGAACGCCATGCGCTACGTTCTCTCCGGCGTTCTCCTGTCCTTCTGTCTTGCTGGCTCGCCACTGACGCTCAGCGCGCAGGGGGACTCGACGCTGTACGTCGTGAGCTACCTCGAGGCGGCGCCGGCATCGCAACGGCAGGTCGCAACAATGCTCACGCAACTCGCCGGCGCCAGTCGCGAGGAAGGCGCGATGCGCTACGAGGTCTTGCAGCGCACGACCGAATCAAATCAGTTCCTCCTTCTCGAAGTCTGGAAAGATCAGCGGGCGCTCGACACGCACACCGGCGCGGCGCACACCAAGCGGTTCCGGGAACAGGTCGCGCCGCTGCTACTCGCGCCGATCGATGAACGGTTGTGCACGGCGACGATCGTGGCGGCGCCGCCGCGCGCGGGCCGTGGCACCGTATACATCGTGACGCACATCGACGTGCCAGGCACCTCTCGTGAGGCCGCACTGCGGTTGATGGGGCAGGTCATCGATCAGAGCCGCAACGACCGTGGCAACGTGCGCTTCGATCTCGTGCACCAGAAGGACAGGACGAACCATTTCACGGCGATCGAGGCGTGGGCGGATCAGAGCTCAAGCAATGACCACCAGCTGGCCCAGCACACACGAACCTTCCGCCAGGAGATCACCCCGCTTCTCGGCGCTCTTTATGATCAGCGGTGGTATAGGCCCCTGTAGAGCCGGCAACGCTGGAAGCTCGTGGTTTCAGATTGATCGAGGTACAACTATGAAACGCGTGTCATACGGAATCGCACTGGGAATCGTTCTTCTCGTCGGCTCATTCGTCTCGGCGCAGAACGCAACCGGCGGTGGCCAGCAGGCGCCGCCACCCATGACCAATCTACAGGTCTGGCCAAAGGACACGTCGCGAGCCGTCATCCTGCAGTTCATGGATGCCTTCAGCGATTCGCTCGGCGTGCAGTGCAACTACTGTCATGTGGAGCAAGGCGGCCGATTCGATTTTGCTTCAGACGCGAAGCGAGAAAAGACGGTGGCCCGTCAAATGATCCTCCTGCGGGACTCCATCAACGTGGTTCTCCCCGCAATCGTGGGCAAGCCGCCGGGAATTGGCCCTACCTCTGGCAATGGTCGTCCCGGAGCACCGCTCCGCGTCCTTTGCCGCTCATGCCATCACGGTCTCCCGGTTCCCATGGCGATCGCCGATGTGGTCACCGACGCCGCGACGAACGGCGGCGCGGCCGGTCTGGCGAAATTCAAGGAGCTTCGGACGCAGTACTACGGTGGGCAGCAGTACGACTTCAGCGAGAACGCGCTCCTGACGATCGCGCAGCGCGCGATCGCTGCGAAGAACCTCGACGACGCGATCGCATATCTACAGACCAATTTGGAGTACTACCCGAAGTCGGCGCGGACACATCAGGCGATGGCGCAGGCCAGAAACGCCAAGGGCGACCGACAAGGCGCGATCAAGGATCTCGAACGAGCGTTGGAGCTGGATCCGAACAGCGCGCAGGCCCGGAACCAGCTTCAGCAGCTCCGTGGACAGTAAGTCGCGAGAGCGAGCACTGCCTGACGCGCAGACGAGAGACGAAGGCACGGAGACTCGTTTTCTCCGTGTCTCCGTGTCTCCGTTCCTCCGTGGCCTGTTGCTGTCTACTGGGTCCCGCCCGCCGGCATCTCCATGACGCTGTGATCGGCGGTGGCCTTACCGGGGAGGTCTGGTAACCCGCCGCCTTCCATCTTGCCGCTCACGGTGTGGAACTTGTTGCCGATGAACGCGACGGCGTTGCCGTGCACGGCTCCGGGCAGCGACGGCAGGATCTCCCACCGGTTCGCGACGGGATCGTAGGCATCCAACGAGCGAAACGCGGCGTTGTACCGCTCGTTCTGGATCTCGCCGCCCGACACGTAGATCTTTCCGTTGTAGGTCGCCCAGCCGCCGCCGCTGCGCGGCGTCAGCATCCGGGCTTTTGCAACGCCCCACGTGTCCCTGACCGGGTCGTATTCCTCGACCACGTCAGTGTTGCTCGACGTCGTCACGAAGCCATGGCCGATGCGGCCGCCGATGACGTAGATCTTGCCGTTGACCACGCCCGAGAACGCGTGGTTGCGGCCGGTCGGCATCGGGCTCTTGTTCGTCCACGTGTTCGTGGCCGGGTCGTACATCTGGTTCGTGCCGAGCACGCGCGCGGGCCCCTGGCCGTTGAACGCCGTGTCGGTCGTGTTGTCCATCGTCGTGGCGCCGCCCAGGACGTAGATCTTGCCGTTCACGTTCTCGGCGATCGCGGAGCAGCGCTTGCCCGGCATCGGGGCGAGCGCCTTCCAGGAGTCGGCCACCGGGTCGAACTCCCACGCGTTGTCGACCGGCGCCCATCCGCCGGCGCCCGGACCCGTGAGCGGTCGCTCGCAGCCGCCGAAGATGTAGATCTTTCCGTTGAGGACGGTCTGCGCCTGGTGGTGGACCGGGACCGGAATCGACTTCTTCTTCGTCCACTTGTCCGCCGCCGGGTCGTACTCGTAGACCATCGCGGCCGCCGGCTTGCCGCCCGTGGCAAAGCCGCCGATCACGTACATCTTTCCGTTCGCGGTCGCGCCGTAGAGCTCTTCTTCCGGCTCAGGAAACGGCGCGGCCTTCACCCAGCGCAGATTCGGATTCTGCGCGCGAAGGACCGCTTGTGTGGCACCTAAGCCGACGACGATCGCAATGGCGAGAGCCGCAATCGAGATGGTTCGTGTCTTCATCTGCATACCCTCGCTCAGTTCGTCCGCGGCGCCGCCGCGGGAATTTCCATCACGCTGTGATCGGCGGTGGCGTCGCTCATCTGGTCGGGCAGCCCGCCGTTCTCCATCTTGCCGCTCACGTTGTGCAGCTTGTTGCCGATGAAGGCCATGGCGTTGCCGTGCACCGTGCCCGGCAACGCCGGCAGGATCGTCCACGTGTCGGTCGCAGGCTCGTAGGCCTCGAGCGCGCGGAACGACGCCATCACGTCCCGCGAGATCCATTCGCCGCCGCCGACGTAGATGCGCCCGTTGTAGGTCGCTACGCCGCCGCCGCTGCGCGGTGTCGACATCCGCTGCTTGACCGTTCCCCACGTGTCGGTTGCGGCGTCATATTCCTCGACGACGTCGGTGTTGCTGCTGAAGGGGATCATGCCGGCGGCCAGACGTCCGCCGATGACGTAGATCTTGCCGTTCACCGCACCGATAAAGGCATGGTTGCGCGAGGTCGGCATCGTGCTACGGCTCGTCCATGTATTGGTCGCCGGGTCGTACATCTGGTTCTTGCCCGTAATGCGCGTCCCCTTGCCGTTCTCGAACGGCTCGATCCCGCCAATCAGGTAGATCTTGCCGTTCACGCTCTCGGCGACCGCGGAGCAGCGCCTGCCCGGAATCGGCGCCAGCGCCTTCCACGCGTCTGCCGCCGGGTCGTACTCCCAGGCGTTCTCGACGGCGTCATCGCCGCCGATGCCCCTGCGTGCAGCCGCCGAACACGTAAATCTTGTTATTCACGACGGTCTGCGCCTGATGATGCACGCGCACCGGGATACCCTTCTTCTTCGTCCACTTGTCCGGACCCGGGTCGTACTCGTAGACGAGACCGGGAGGGTTGCCGAACGGCATGTAGCCGAACCCACCGATGACATAGAGTTTGCCGTTGGCGACGGCGCCGTACAGCTCCTCTTCCGGCTCCGGGAAGGGCGCAGCCTTCACCCAGCGCAATCCGCCCTGGGCCTGTCCTTGGGCCTGTGATTGCGCGTGCACGACACCAATGAACGCCGCAGCGAGCGACGCTGCCGCAACCACCATCAATGAACGTTTAATACTCGAGGGCATGTACCGAACTCTCCTTTCGTCCGCGCCGGATTGTACATGCACCTGAAACACCGTGCGGCCCCGCGCGAATATTCCGCTGTCGAGTCCTGGATATCCCCTTGAGGCACGCGGCCACGTTCAAGCAGAACTGATCCGCATGGCTCTTCTCCTTGTGTTGACGAGCCCTGGCGGCTATACACTGCGACCGCGGAAGTGATGCCGAGCTGAATGCCGCTACTCTTTTCCTACGGCACTCTCCGGCAAGAACACGTGCAGCTGTCTACGTTCGGGAGGCTGCTCCAAGGGCAAAGGGACGAACTTCCCGGGTTCGAACCGTCGTTAGTACGCATCGAGGACCCGCTGGTCGTGGCTACAAGCGGCAGGACGCATCATGCTAACGTCACGTTCAACGGCAGACACGACAGTCGTGTGAGTGGCACAGTATTCGAAGTCACCGACACTGAGCTCGCTGCCGCCGACCAGTATGAGCAGCTGGCTGCCTACACACGGGTAGCCGTAAGCCTTGCTTCGGGGAAACAGGCCTGGGTGTATGTTGACGCCCGCTCTGCGCCGGGAGCTTCGTGACTCAAACGTCATGGGGCTATCCCGGCTATGTAATCGATGGACTAGTTCCGGGGATCAATTCCAAACGTGCTCTTCATCCAGAGCCAGAAGGGCGGCAGGGACGCCTGCTTCGGGTCCGCACTGACACCGCTGGCACGCAGAAACTGCGCAAATGGTTCCTTGATTAGACCCTCCGCCTGGCGGGTCTCCCCCGACATGCAGAGTGCGTAGATGTGAAGGGCAAATGCGTTGTCGCTGACCTCCGGCAGCTGTTCGGCGCGGCTCAGAGCCTCAGCCGCGGCGGCGTAGTTCCGCTCAGCGATCAGACGGATTCCGAGATGAAATTGCAGGAGAGGGTTCGCCAGTTCCTGGGGCGTCGCGTCCGACACAAGTCGCTGAATGTCCGAATTGCTGGCGAGACGCCAGACGACCGGCGTGCTCAGGGAGGATCGCGTCACGACGCGATGGACATCTTCAATGGCGGGCGACGCTTTGACCAGAGCGCCGTACATGTGGGCGTTGATCACGTCCTGGAACTCGAAATACGGAAGCGACGCGGCCAGTCGTCGCTGCGGCCAGAGGCGCTTGATCAACGGGCTGTCTTGAAAGCGCTGTCTCGCCGCGGCGATATCGGTGACGCTTCCAAGAAGCCGGCTCCCCGCTTCCTGTGATGAAAAGGACGCCTCGATCAGTTTTGGATCGTCGTCGGTGAGGGATGCGGAGCCGGCGGTGAGACGACGGAGGTAGTCGGCGTCTCCGATGAAGAGCGCGCCAAGCTGTTCAGGTTGTTCGATGCCAAGCCGTCGCATCTCGGCCACAACCGAAGGTGTGTTCCATTGACGGGTGAACTGCTCCTCCGATACCGGGCCCCGGGCGTCCCGGGTCCCGATCATCATCAGGTTCGTGCCCGATCCGTTCCACAGTGAGCAGTCGTCGAATGCATCGCAGAACGCCCGGAGGATCGCCCTGGCACTGACGTCGCTCAGATCGCTCAGGGGCAACCAGTAGGTCGCGATGCCCCCGTCCGCAAGCCGATCGTGAAGGAGCTGGAAGTATTCGCGAGTGTAGAGATTTTCGACGCCGGCAATCCCCGGAGGAGGAGGCTCACCCGTGATCAGATCGAAGCGCTGAGCGGTCGACTGCAGAAAGTAGCGGCCGTCTTCGATGTGGACGCGAACGCGGGGATCGTGGAGAGGCAGGTCCGCCTCGTTCGGATAGACGAGACGATTCATCGCCAGGATATCGCGCGAGAGATCCACCACGTCGATTGACTGGAGGCTCGATGAATCGGTCATCGCCTTTGCGGTGTTGCCGACGCCGTATCCGATCAAAAGGGCGCGCCTGAGGTTTGGATGGACCGCGACTGGCCAATAGACGTAGAGCTTCTGGTACCGGCGCACGCCATAGCCCGTCGTCGACATCGAGAACGAGTTCGTGAGCATCACATGCGATACGGGCTTCCCCGTGACGAGCCGCTCGAAGTAGATGACCGTCTCGGTCAGGCCTTCGCGAACACCGATGACTCTTCTGTCGGCCTCCATGTCGGCCCATCGCGCGACGGGGATCGGAAGAAGACGCTCCTCCAACGAGCCAAAGGGAAAGAGCGCGAGGCCAGCCAGAAACATCGCCGCGGTTGCGTACAGAATGCGGCGCGGCGCGGCGGACTTCGTAGGGCGCCCCTTTACGCGACGCCAGAGGAGTACCCCACTGGCTCCATAGAGCACCGCGATCAGGAACAACGACTGCTCCATTCCAAGCACAGGCAGGAGAACAAAGCCGGCCGTCAATGACCCGAGCCCTGCGCCAGTCGTATTCGCGAGCGTCAGGACTCCGGCCGTTTGGCTCTCCGAGGTCAGGTGGCTGCGCAATGCGGCGCCAAACAGCGTGAAGAGAATTCCTGACAGGAAAGACACAGGAAACATGAGGGGCACGCCGATGTGCAGGATCTCGAGCGGCCTGGTGATTGTGGAGAGTGCGAGAGGCGCAATGAACCGGGGGAACACCGAATAGGAGATCACGCACAGCAAGCCGGCGGAAAAAGCCATCGGCGAAGCGAAGGCTGGTGCATCGTCTCGCGGGGCGGGTCCTTTTGTATCCGCCCGAAACCACAACGACGCCACCAGGCCTCCGAGCGAAATGCCGGCGAGCACGATGCCCAGCATCACCGGGAATGCGTTCGAGTGCCCCTTGACGAACAACACGAGGAAGCGGAACCAGACGACCTCTAATGCGAGAAGGCAGAAGCCGGAAAGAAAGGCCGCGGCAAGCCATGTTGCCGTCGCCGGGTCCGAGAGGACCGGACCCACCCGGTCCTGCGGCGCGGACCTTTCAGGTCCGCGGCTTTTTGCCGAGAGCCACGCTGCGACAGCAGCAGCGAACATGTTCAGTGTGCCCGCTAAGAGCGCTGTTCCACGCACGCCAAACGCACCGATGAGATACGTCTCGCCGATGACCACGCCGAACATTGCTCCGAGGGTGTTCCATCCATAGAGACGGCCGAGGACGCGGCCGAAGCCTTTCGGTAACTGGCCGTCGTGGCGCGTGAGCGCCCCGCAGAGCAACGGCAGCGTGATTCCCATCGCCGTCGATGGAATCAGCAGGAGGAGGAACGCGATTGCGAGGCGGAGCGGATTCAGGGCCCAGGGCTGGTCAAGCAGCCCGCGAAGCCAGGGCGCAAGCGCGGATCCGAGGATCGGAAAGAGATAGACGAGTCCGACGCCCGTGACCGCGATCGCGATCTCCGCAATCGCATACGTGCGCACCGGATTTCTGAGGCGATCTCCGTATCGTGCAGCCGCGGCGTTACCGAGCGCGAGTCCGCCCATGAAGCCAGACAGAACGAGGCTTGACGCCCACACGCTGTTGCCAAACGCGAGCCCCGCCTGGCGGAACCAGAGCGTCTCGAAAATGAGGGCAGAGGCCCCAGAGGCGAAGAAAACTGTGTAGAGAAGGGCTGTCATTGAAAGACGAGCCACGGAGACACGAAGGCACGGAGGTTTGAATTCTCTCCGTGTCTCCGTGACTCCGTGGCCCGTGACGATCGACGAGTTGCTGCGCGGACCCTAGAACGTGAACCGTGCGGCGACTTCCGCCTGCCGCATGTTGCCGGCTGACTCGACGACTCCAAACTTCGCGGATCGCGCGTTTGTCTGCCAGGCGCCCAGGAGGTTCGTTCTGTTGAGCAGGTTGAACACCTGGAGGATCAGATCGACCTTCTTGCTCCCGCTGAGTGCGATCGCCTTGTTCACGCGCATGTCGAGGCCGTAGAACTCGTTCGTGCTGATCTGCGATGCCTGCAACGGCGCGAGATTGACGGTCGCACGGTAGGCGTTGACCTGCGCCATCGATGTCGTCGTTGTTGCCCCGGTTGAAGACGTTGCGCGTCGTGCCGGGCACGTAGTCGGTGATGGCCGCCGTCACCGTTCAGATCGACGCCAGCGATCGCGCTGAACGGCATCGTCGAACGTGCGGTGAACACGCCGCTCACGGTGAAGTCAGCCGGCAACAGGAACGACGCGCTCGCCACCAGTGCGTTGCGCCGGTCGCTGTTGTTCGGACCATTGTCGTAGTCGAGGTGCGCCGAATCGGTGACCGTCGAGGCCGGGCCAATGTTGTTGACCGTGCCTTCGGTGCTCGCGAGCGTGTACGACACCATGTACATGTAGTTCTGCTCGAATCGCTTCTCGAGCCGGACGAGCAGCGCCTTGTAGTCCATCTCGCCAATCGACTGTGTCTGCAGGATCCGCGCGAACTGCGTCAGCGGGCGCGTTGCCCGTCGTTCCGCCGCTGCGCGGGTTGATGTCGATCGCCATCGGGATCTTCGACATCTGGTTGAAGACGCCGTCGACGTGAATCGCGAGCGCCGACGTCAGGCCTCGCGACACGCCAGCCGTGTACGCCGCTGGACTGCAGGTTCTCGAGGTCGTTGGCCATCGTCGCGATGTTCTGCGGCGCCGTTGACACGAAGCTGATCGGGTCGCGGCCGCCATACGGATTGGGATACGTCGGATTCGCGATGTTCGCGGTCGGCTGACGGAAGTTGTTCCGCTCGCCCGACTGCGGCTGGATGTTCATCGGGTTGTAGTAGATGCCGTAGTCCGCGCGGACGACCGTCTTGCCGTCGTTCCGCACGATCCCAGGCAAACCCGACGCGCGGGCCGAAGTTGTTCTTGTCGCCGCGCTTGGAGAAGTCCACGAGCGGAGCCAGACTCGTCGGCGTGCCGGTGGTCGGAAAAATCGGCAAGCCCCTGTGGTCCTTCGCGTCGAGCGACAGCCCCTGGTTGAAGACCTTGAACTGGTAGTCGTAGCGCAGACCGAGGTTCAGCGTGACGCCGGCGGCCGGCTTCCACTCGTCCTCGACGTACCACGCCGCCATCACGTTCGGCGAGTAGGTCGGCAGCTTGGCGAGGTTCCCGGTGGCAAACTGCGTGACCGATCCCGGCACAGGGACGAACGTCGCGAGGTTCACCGGGTTGAACGGCTGGTCGACGTTGAACGACCACGTGCCGAGGCTGGGCCGGTTGTCCGACCAGATGGCCAGCTTCTGCGCACCCGCGCCGAACTTCCAGGTGTGGCGCCCGGAGGTAATCGACATGTCGTCACGAATCTCTCGAGACTGCTGGCGCGTGTAGAAGTTTGTGCTCGTCCCCCATGAGAGGCTCGGGAAGGTGTACACGGCGGTCAGCGCTGCCGTGCGCTCCGGCGAATCATCGAAGAGGTCTTCCTGCGGATCGACGCCGGGCGGGTGCTGGCGGAAGTGATAATTGGTCCACTGGCCGCGCACTTCGTTGAGGATGCGCGGCGAGATCACCCACGTGTGTCGCTCCCACCCAGGAATAGCGCTTCTGCTTGATGCCGCCAACGGAGAACCAGGGCGTCGCCGACGACGCCGCGCAGCCTTCGCACGTGAAGTCTGACACCTGCCAGGCGTAGCGCCCGAACACCGATTGCTGGTCGCTAATCTGAACGTCCCCGCGCGTGAAGGACATGTGATTCCATTCCGGGCTCGGGAAGGTCCCGCTCATGTTCCCGTAGAACGCCTGCAGCTGCGGGTTGTTGGCGCCGATGACGACGTTGTCATACAGGTTGCTCTTGTTTGCCTCCGCGGCTTCGAAGAAGTGCACACGGTCCTGGACTATTGGCCCACCGATTGCGACGCCGTACTGATGACGGCTGAAGTTAGGCTTCGGCTGCCCGGCGGCCAGGGCGAACGGATCCTGCGCGTTGAGGCTCTTGTGACGGAAGAACTCGAACGCTTCGCCGTGGAACTGGTTGGTCCCGCTCTTGGTCGCCATCGACACCGCGCCGCCCGCCGTCCAACCGTACTCTGCCGGCGACTGGCTCAGGTACACCTTGAACTCCTGAATGGCTGACGCCGGAAAGTCCTGCCGCGGCTCGCCCGTGTTGCCTTCCTTGTTCCACACGCCGTCGACGAGCAGCGCGGAGCCGTTCGTGAAGGCGCCAGCGCCGATGTTCGAGTTCGCCTTCCGCGCGCGCACGGCGTCCTGGCTGGTGCCCGGCATGAGGAGCGCCAGGTCCATGGGCTGGCGCGTCGCGGTCGGCAGCATCTGCATCTGCTCTTGCGTGACGACGGCCGACACGTCACTCTTCGTCACCTCGATGATTGGCGCTTCACCGGTGACCGTGACCGACTCGGCAAGTCCCTGCAGCTGCATCGTGACGTTGCGGGTGACCTCTGTGCCGGTCGTGAGCGTAAATGCCGGCACATCGACCGTGCCGAAGCCCGCAAGCTCGACCTTCAGTTCGTACCGTCCGGGCAGGAGCGCCGCCAGACGGAAGCGGCCGTCCGATTCGGTCACAACCGTTCGCGTGAGACCGGTGTCAGGATTCCGTCCCGTAACCGATACGCCGGGAAGCACGCCTCCCTGCGCGTCGCTGATGATTCCGGAAATGACGCCATTGGTCGTCTGCGCCATTCCGGGCGTCGCCATTCCGAACGCGACCGCCAATACCAGCGCCGTGATCGAAGCACGTCGCAACATAGTTCCCTCTCCTCCAGAAGTAGTTCGTCCCCAACCCAATCGCTTTGAAGCAGATAACCGTGGTCCAGCCGCGCGAGGCCGACAGCACATCGCCCGGGCTGCAATCTCTTACCGCGTGCTTGCGCCGCGGCCTTTGATGGGCTTTGGGGCGCAGTGTACGCCCCAAACCCTAGGAGAACAATCACAAAGTCTCGTCCAGAACGCCCTTGACCTGCCGGGGTACGCGTGCGATTGTTGGCGCGGACCGTCCCTCGACTCCCTCGGGACGCGTCAATTTCGCCACACATTTGGGCGGGCCAGACCCGCAGGAGGCGTCACCATGGGATCGGTCATGCGGCGGATCAGTGCGGCTGTCGCCGTCACGCTGATGCTCGGAATGACAGCGGTCGTCGCACAGCAGGCGCCGGGAAAGTGGGTGACCGACAAGTACGCCAAGCTCCCGCACCCGTCCGAGGAATACACGAACGTTGTCTTGAACAACGTGCTGTACCTCATTGGCGGTAACGCTGCCGTGATGACGCCCGGCGCCAGGTCCACGCATCCTGCGCGTGTCCTCGCGTACGACCTCGCCGGCGACAAGTGGACAGAGAAGAAGCCGACTCCGTTCTTCGCCGATCACATGACCGTCGCCGGCGCAAACGGCAAGATCTACGTCTTCGGCGGATCGGGCGCGATGACGCAGGAGGCGCCGAGCGCCACGCTCGACACCGCGTGGGAATACGACCCCGCCGCGGACACATGGAAGTCGATCGCGAAGCTCTCGGCGAAACGGACCGCGGGCTCGGCGGCCGAGGTCGGCGGGAAGATCTATTTCATCGGCGGCTCGACCGACGTGACGGCTCCTGACGGCAGGACCCAGAACGGGGGCCTCGTGGTTGGCACGAACGAATCGTTCGATCCCGCGACGAACAGATGGACTGCTCACAAGCCGATGCTCACGCCGCGCAATCACGCGGCGATTGGCGTCGTCGGCGGCAAGATTTATGTGATTGGCGGACGCATCACCGCGAACAACATCGGTGGCTTCACCGCTGCCAACGTCGACGTCGTCGAGGAATACAACCCTGCGACCGATTCGTGGCGTGCGATGAACAGGATGCCGACGCCCCGCAGCGGCCATGGATGGACGACATACCAGGGCCAGATCTACGTCGCGGGCGGTGAAGGACACGACTACCACATGGATGCCGTTTATCGGGACGTCGAGGTGTTCGACCCGGCGGCCAACGACTGGTACCGGCTTCCGGCAATGCCGACCGCGCGGCACGGCGTCAATGTCGCTGCGTACAACGGGAAGCTGTTCGTGATCGGCGGGCACCTCGCCTTTGCGGCCGGCGGCGGCCATGCGCTGGACGCCAACCACAATGAGGTCCTCGAATTCGGGCCCGCGGCAGGGCGGACCAACTAGTGAGACGGGCCACGGAGACACGGCGTCACGGAGTGACCTTGTAATGTTTTCTCTCCGTGTCTCCGTGCCTCCGTGGCACGTGACAGTAAAAGGTGCCGCTGCTCTGGTCATCGCGCTCGGCGTATGCACGCCGGCGCGCGCGCAGTACGAGGCGCCACCGTTCGATTCCATCCATCTCGCCGTGCCTGAGATCTCCCAGGCACGCGACTGGTATCTCAAGAACATGGGCGGCAACGTCGGCGAGACGGCCGACCGCGTCGGGTTCGGCAAGTGGTCGGGAGATCATCCCCTTCCCATTCAGCTGATCTTCGAAGTATCCGTCGACGCAAAACCGAGCTTGGGAAGCGTCATCGACAGCATCGGGTTCTCCGTTCGACGATCTTCAGGTGAAGGTCCGCGAACTGCAGGCGGCCGGCGTGACCGTGATCGCCCCGGTGGCCGACGATCCCGGCTGGTGGAAGCGCGCAGTGGTCGAGGACCCGTGGGGGACACGCCTCGAGCTCGTCGAGGATCCGGATCTGCTCGGGCTCCACCACGTCAACCTGCGCGTGCGCGATCCCGCGGCCAGCCTGGCGTGGTACGTGCGCGCCTTCGGCGGCGACCGCGCCACGGTCAAGGGCCGTGATGCGATCAGGTACCGGGATCTGGGACTCTTCTATCTATTCGCGGTGAAGGATGAACGCGCCGTGCCGAGCATTGGCCACTCGATCGATCACCTTGCCTGGGGGCCGCTCGACCTGGACAAGGTCGTCAACGATCTCAAGACGCTTGGCGTGACGTTCTTGTCGAACCCGAATCCGAGGGGCTACCCGGCATGCAACTTCGTCGGGGGCGACAGTGAGGGCGACACTTCTCCGATTCGCCGGCTCTATTGTGCGCAGCCCGACCAGCTACCGCACCGCATCGTCTTCCTGGACGCGCCGGATGGCGTTCGTGTGGAGCTGGTGCAACACCTCGAAGCTGGGGGTCATTAGGAAATCCCAAATCCCAAATCAGAACCGGTCCTAACCACGAAGGTCACGTAAGTCACGACGAACACGAATTCTTCGTTGTAGTCGCTGATTCGCGCGAGCGGCGAGGCGCGGCGGCTGCGTTAGCCATGCCGACGTACCGCGAAGCCGGAAATCGGGCGGAGCGATTCGTCGCGTCGACTGCCCTCCCCGCGTTCTCGTTGTATCGAGCCGCCACGGATGTTTTGTGCCGTGTGACGGACGTCGCAACGAACCATTTCCTAGTCGACGCCTGACCGGAAGGGCACGAGCGAGGACCGATTTCCCGGCATGAGCGCCCGCGGCCGCCGGGCCTCGCCGCTCGCGCGAAACTATTTCTTGTTTCGTGACCTTCGCGATTTCGTGTTCTTCGTGGTTAAGACGGATTATCTTGCCGCCAATTCCAGCGCGTCGAGGTTCGGCGAGTTGAGAGGCTCGCCACCGCTGAAGGGCACTGTCAAGTTAATGTCCGACCGCGGCCACAAAGCGGCGCATGTGGCGCTCGCGCTGCCGGGTCGGTTGGTGGGAGACTTCGGCCCGGTTGTTGGCGTAGCGGCTGGTCTCGTGGACGACGGACGGCATGACGACCCGGTGCGCGGCGCGTTCGCACCAGTGCCGGATCGATTCGTACGAGACGGTGATGCCTCGGTGCGCGAGGAGGTCTTCGACGTCGCGGAAACTGAGGGGAAGCGGTAGTAGAGCCACACGGCGTGGCTGATAATCGCGGGCGGGAACCGATAGCGTGGATGGTGCGCCACATCGTTACGCATCCAGCTACTGTGCCTCAAGTTGACAATGCCCAGTCGGGCGAAGTGCTCGGGCAGACGGTGCCGCGTCACACCAGCGCCGCCTTTGTCGACTTCCTCGGCGACATCGTGGCCAGTCAGCCGAAGCGGCGAGCGATTCACGTCATCGCGGACAGTCTCTCCACCCATAAGACCCAAGCGGTACGCACCTTCTTGCTCGAGCATCCGAACGTGCGGCTGCATTTCACGCTCACCTATTCGTCCTGGCTCAACCAAGTCGAACTGTGGTTTTCGAAGATCGAGCGGGACCTCCTGGCGCGCGGCATCTTTACGTCCGTCGCTGACTTGGCCCGCAAGATTCGGCGATATATCCATCGCTACAACAAAGCGCCGAAGGTGATCCGCTGGGCCTATCGCAACCCGGCGCGTCGAATTGGTAGTACTTCAGTGAGTACGGTCCACTAGTTGAGGCGCTCATCTGCCGCCTGCTGACCCAACTATTGTCGCAAGCCGAACGACACAAAATTCGAGATGGCGTCCCAACACGACCTGATTTGCCCGACGCGCGGCGAATGATGTCGAAGCGCGCATGACGGTCGTAGAGGTTAAGCGCACGCGGCCTTCAACCGGTCATCCCCACGCTGATGCACCAGCGATGATCACTTCGTCACGGCCATTGGGGAGAAGGCATTCTCTTCTCCCCTCACTTCGACAAGGTTTACGTCTCCTGAATGCATCGAAGGGAGCCGACCGCGCATTTTTTGAGCTGAAAACAAACGGCCTGGATGCGGCCAACGATGGCCCCAATTTTGCGCGGTGCATGTCCCATGAGAATGAAATGGATGTACTTGGCCCTCACAGGCTTGCTCCTCACGCTCGTCCCCACAGCGGCTCGCGCCGATGCCTTTCAAGAGAACATCGTAGCCCTGATTCGCAAGGTGGGCGTGCACGGCAACATGAGCTTCCGGCAGCCGACGGACAGCGACGTGACGGACGGGTGGGGATTCGGTCCATCGATTGGGCTCAGCCCTGGCCGTACGAACGGGTGGAAGTACCCGGCGTCTCTCTCGATGTTCAGCGAAAACGTCCACAGCCCGGCTGGCGCGCAATTCGGCACGGTCAACGCGCGCGTGCTTTTCGGGGGCATCGGGTACGGCTGGCACTTCGGTCAGTTGAGCGTTGGACCGCAGGTGAAAGTCGGCTACTCGTTCAATCACTCGACCGTGGACGGTGGCGCAGCGGCTGCGTTCGGCACTCCTGGCACCGTCTCAATGGATGTCGCCGATGCGTGGGTCGTGCGGCCCGAATTCAAGGCGGAATACTTCATTACGCAGAAGGTGACGTTCAGGACGTCGGTGGACTACACCTACATGAAGCCTGATGTCGTGGTCACGACACGGACCGGCGTCGTGAACAACCAGTGGGATCTGAGCAATGTTCACGCGAACGTCGGCATCGGATTCTATCCATTCCGCAAGTAGGAGACTCAGCATCATGTCTGTGACGCCGTCGTCGTGGCGGCGTTCCCGGATCTCGTTTGCGATGGTGGTTGATAGGCGTCGGCCTCGCACATCCGCTTCTGGATTGGTGCGGGGCCGGCGCAGTGATGACCCGCCACATGGAGAGCGCAACGCTGTAATCGTCGCGATGTCGATCGTGGCGAGCATTGTTTCTATTTCGCGAGCTCCCTTCTCGATGTGCGCCTCGCGGTATGTTGAAGGTGGTCCAAACGTGCTGCCGCCGGGAATCGGGACCGCGCCGAGAGAGATTGCACCGACCACGATTCGCCGGACGCTGCCGGACTTCTCGATCAGAAAAATGCGACCGCGGTAGGGTCACGTTTGTTCATTTTGACGATAGGAACCATTAGATTAGGCCAGTTTTCGGAAGATCCGTTATGCGACGACCGACCCGTGGCACAGTGATATCAGAGTGCGGGCGACCGACTCGGGCGGGATCGAGAGCAACACGTTGAAGACGACAGTCGATTTCGCGAACTGAACCTCCGAGTATCGTCCATCGGAGAACCGTCTCGTGAAAGCGCTGAGCGCGCGGGGTCTATCGAAACGGAAAAATGACCGACGCGTGCAAAAAGGCCGGCCCGCAGCGCGGCAAGACGCCCCGGCCCGTCGGAAACGAGCCCACACGCAGACGAGAACCATCTGGCGGTGGCCAGGCGCCCACCGCGGCGGCACAACGAATACGGTCGCCGAAAACATGTGTACCGGCGCGACAGGAGAATCGCGGACTGGCTCAACACAGCTGCGAGACGAAATAGGCTGAAATTCCGCTCGCAAATAACGCGTCCACCGGCGCGACAAACATGCCGCGCGCCGCGCTCACCGCATCTCCCGGCTCGCTGCACCGCAATGCCCGCTCGGTCAACACGTCCGCCAACGCGCAGGACTTCTGGGCGGTTCGCGAGTGGCTGGTCGCATCTGCGATCGGCGAACGGCTGCGTGTCGAGCAACCGTTTGTGGAACGTCTCGACGCCGGAAAGCTCGAGCTCGCTGCGCGGCTGACCAACCATGTTGCGATCGGCATCTCCGCGCGCGCGCAGCGCAACCAGTTGACCGGCATATCGGGAAAGTCGGTGGCGCTGCAAGTGGCGCTGAAGACCGCGCAATAACGGCGCGGCCCCGGGGAACACACCCCGGGGCCGCTCTCCTGGCGGCTCGTCCTCAACGCGCCCGCGGCCGGCCACCGTCGCCGAGCCACGATCCTCCTGGTCCGGGACTCGTGAATCCGGCAGGCACCGATTCGTTCCCCGTGAAAGTCTTGTTTCGGTCGACTATGCTCTGAGGGCCTCCGAGGGGGCACGACCCCGTTTCGTGTAGCGCCCACACGCTTGCCGTGTGACGGACGTCGCAACGAACCATTTCCTAGTCGACGCGGGACCGGAAGGGCATGAGCGAGGACCGATTTCCCGGCATGAGCGCCCGCAGCCGCCGGGCCTCGCCGCTCGCGCGAAATCTGCGAAGAAAACGAAGCGATTTTCGTGTTCTTCGTGGTTAGGCGGATTACCTTGCCGCCAATTCCAGCGCGTCGAGGTTCGGCGAGTTGAGCGGCTCGCCTCCACTGAACGCGGCCGTGATGTGGCCACCACCGATGAAGATCCGGTTGCCGATGACGCCGCCGACAATCCCGTGCCGGGCAAGGGGCATGTTTGCCATCGACGTCCATTCGTTCGCTGCTGGATCGTAGGCCTCCATGGCGCGCGAGACCGAGTTGTTGAGCGCGGTAATCTGCTGGCCGCCCAGCACGTAGATCTTCCCCTGGTACGCGGCGGCCACGCCGCTGTCGCGCGGCGTCGGCATGCGGCTCTTCAGATACCCCCATTTGTCGGTCGCCGGATCGTACTCCTCGACGATGTCCGTCGGGCTGCCGGTGGAAATCGCCATCGATCCAAGCCGGCCGCCAATGAGGTAGATCTTGCCATTGACCGCCGCCGCGAAGATGTGGCTGCGCGGCGTCGGCATCGTCTGACGCGTCGCCCACGTGTTGGTTGCCGGGTCGTACACCTGGTTGAGATCGAGCACGCGATGCGGCGTGTTCCCGTTGAGCGGTTGATCTTCGTTCTTTGGGTAATTGCCCGCGCCGCCCATCACGTAGATCTTGCCGTCGACTGCGACGGCAGACGCGGCAATCCGCTTGCTCGGCATCGCGGCAAGCGCCTTCCACGAGTCCGCGACCGGGTCGTACTCCCACGCGTTGTTGACGGGGACATAGTTCGGACCACCGGCCTGACGCTGCACTGCGCCGCCGAAGACGTAAATCTTCCCGCCGCTCTCGGCCACTGCGACGTGATGCGCAGGGAGCTGCATGTTCTTCTTCTTTGTCCACTTGTCACCCGCGGGGTCGTATTCGAACACCGTTCCCGGAGGTGCGCCCGGCTTTCCACCGACTTCGATGGCGTTGCCGCCAAACATGTACAGCTTCCCGTTGGCCACGACGCTCTGGCGCTCTTCATTTGGTTCCGGGAGAGGCGCCATCCTGACCCAACGGCCCTGGCCCCCGCCCTGGCCTTGTCCTTGACCACTGACCGCCGCCACCGCGCCCTTGACCCTGAGCTCCTACAGCGACCGATCCGATCACGAGTGCGACGGCAGCGAGTGTGAGTGAGGTTGTTCGCATGATGTGTCTCCTTGTGCCCTTCCTCACTTGCTGCCCGCCGGCGCGGGAGGCTTGCCAATCAGGAATGCCTCGTGCGCGGGCGAGCCGCCTGGTCCGCCGCCGCCGGTGCCACTCTGGAGCTGGCCGGTCACGGCGTAAAACACACCATTGATCACCCCGCCCGCAAAACCGTGCCTGGGCGTCGTCATCGGGGGAAGCTCGTACCACTGATCTCGCGCGGGATCGTAGGCCTCGAGGTTGCGGAACACGCCAACCATGTCTCGATCGAGGAACTCGCCGCCCGCCATGTAGATCAAGCGGCCGTCGGTGCCAAATGCCATTCCGCTGCGCGGGTACGGCATCCGCGTCCGGATGCGCCACATGTCGCTCGCCGGGTCGTACTCCTCGACGATATCGGTGCTGCTCGCGCCAACGAACGATGAGCCGACACGTCCGCCGATCGCGTAGATCTTGCCGTTCACGGCGGCGCCCGCAAGGTGGTTGCGCGGCACCGACATCGGCATGCGCGTTTCCCACTTGTCGGTCGCCGGGTCGTAGACCTCGTTGGTGGTCACGTTGCGATGGGGCACTGTGGCGCTGATCGACGTCTCTTCGGTCTGACCGGGGTGATAGCCCGCGCCGCCGAGGACGTAGATCTTGCCGTTCAGCAGGACCGCGATCCCGCCGCCGCGCCTGGTCGGCATCGGCGTCAGCTCTTTCCACGAGTTGGTCGCCGGCGTGTATTCCCAGGTGCGATTGGTCGGATACCAGTTGTCGCTCGTGGGCGAGATCTTGATGCCTCCGCCGAACACGTACATCTTGCCGTTGTACCCGGTCATCGCCTGGTGGTGGACCGGCATCGGGATGTCGGTCTTCTTCGTCCACTTGTCCGTGGCGGGATCGTATTCATTGAGCCATCCGGCAAGGCCGCCGGGCGCGTTGGCCCCGTACCCGCCGAGGATGTACAGCTTGCCGTTGACGACCGCTCCGCCGACTTCCTGCGTCGGCTGCGGATAGGGCGCCAGGTTCACCCAGTGTCCATCCGGTGCCTGCGCGAACGCCGGTGAGACGAGCAAGAGCGGCGCGGCGATCAACATCGCGAGCACCCGTGAGAGCGACGACTGCATGATTCCTCCTTCGGAAACCAAGTTCGACGTATGAAGTTCGAAGGCTTCGAACTTCCACTTCGAACTTTACACTTATCGAGATTCCACCACGGGCCTGACCGGTGGTGCTTGAACAGTGCCCTGCAATAGCGTGTTCAGCCGCGCAACAGGCTGTACCTTCGTGCCGTGCGATGGAGCCAGCCACTGCACATCGAGCTTCAATTCCTTGATCCGCTCGCCGAGAGCCGCGTAGTACGGGCTGACGATGCCGGCCGGTGGATCGTTCGGACGCGGCATGCCGAAGTCGTTGAAGATGTCCGTGATGAGCAGCAGCTTTTCCTTCGGCAGATACGACATCAACAGGTTGGCGGCATGCCCGTTGTCGACGTGGTAGATCTCCATCGTCCGATCGCCGTCCGTGATGACGTACTTACCCTTGTCCTTCACGTAGATGAAGTGCGCGGCCTTCGGATTGCGCGACAGCGCATCGGGCGCCAGCGCGTGCGGGCTTCTTAGCACGACGTCGTCGTAAAACTTCTTGTTCATGTCGTGCGTGATGATCGTCGATCCTTCAGCTACGAATGCGCGGACTCCCGCCGAATGATCGGAGTGGTGGTGGCTATTGACATGGTACCGAACGGGCTTGTTCGGCAGAAGCCGCTTTGCCTCGGCAATGTTGGCAAGGGCGCGCCCTTCGGTCACCGAGGACTCGACGATGACGCTGAAGTCCTTGAACTCCACGAGCTGGCTGTTCGGATCGGGGGTGCCACGCAAATACCAGACGCCGTCGGCAAACATGTCCGCCTCGACGCGCGCGACCTGCGGCGCGGCCGCGGGCGGCGCCTGCAGGGTCACCGCAGCGTTCGGCTGCACGTCACCCACGTTGAGCTCGAGAACGGAATAGCCGCCCTGCTTCTGCACGATCCGCATCGGGAACTTCACGCCGCCAAAATCACGGTAATCGGCGTAGGTCGTCTCAATCAGCATGTCGCCGAGCGTCGGGTTGGCAATCCAGGTCTCCACCTTCTCGACGACGTATTGTGCGTTGATGTATCCGTTTACCTTGTACAGGTTTCTCGCCGTGAACGAGATCACGGTCAGCGGACGCCCGCCGACCCGCACGGTCGTCATCGTCGGCTTCCCTGCCATGGCTGCCCTGACGAATCCCTGCGGCGTGAGTGCGACGGCGCCGCCGCCCCAATTGGAGTTCTCTCCGGCAACGGCCGCTCCGGCTGCCTCTGTGTATAACGGTTGCCCCCCTCCGCCGCGCGGCGGGTTTTCGAATTGCGTCCGCGTTGTCTCCTCGCGCGAGACACCCTTTTCGAAGTCGATTGACCGGGAATACTTCGCATAGAACTTGGGATAGGGGATGTCCGGACGGTTGTTCTGCCCGAACGCGTAGGCGAAGCCCGTTCCCGAATACCGGACCGACTTCAAGCCGGACGCGCCAAGTGTCTTGTCCACCTGGTTGAGGACGCTCGTCGCGTCCTGAAGCAGGCTGGTCGCGCCAAACAACGCCAGCAGGGCGACAACGACAAGTCCTCTGTCAACGCGCATCAATCGTCTTCTCATGCAGCTCCTGATTGGGTTGTGGAGATGATCGCGCCGCCTACGGCTTCGGCAGCACTTCGGGATTGTCGACGCCGGACACACCGCCACGACCGCCGCGCGAATTGGTGAGCCGGAGCACTCATATCACCTCGGACCAGGGGAACTGACGAATCTGCGGGTGTTTTCGGAGTCTAGCGCCCGAGTGTACGAGTGTCAATGAACGTTGATCGCTACAATTCGTGTGCATGAAGATTGGATTCATTGGACTCGGCACGATGGGAGGCCCGATGGCCTCCAGCCTCGCAGCGGCAGGGCACCAGCTGTATGTCAACGACGTGAGGACGGAGGCGATGGCGCCTCACATCTCTGCCGGAGCGATCGCGAAGCCGACCGCGCGGGAGATAGGAGAAGCGGCGGAGGTCGTCTTCACCTCCTTGCCGGGGCCCGTCGAGTTCCAGGACGTCACACTTGGCCCCAATGGCCTGATTCACGGCATGAAGCCCGGCACGGTGCTGTTCGATCTCACTACCAATGCGCCGTCAACGATCCGCAGTGTGCATCCCGTGTTCAAGAATCGAGGGGTCCACCTGCTCGACGCGCCGGTCAGCGGCGGACCGAAAGGCGCGAAGACCCGCACGCTGGCGATCTGGGTCGGCGGCGACCAGGAGATCTACAACCGGTTCGAGCCGCTGCTTCGTGACATCGGCAATCAGCCTGCCTACATCGGCGCGATCGGCGTCGCCTCGGTCGCGAAGCTGGTGCACAACTGCGCGGGATACGCCATTCAAACCGCGCTGGCCGAAGTCTTCACGATGGGTGTGAAAGGGGGCGTGGATCCTCTCGTGCTGTGGCGCGTCGTGAGACAGGGATTCGTCGGCCGCGCCCGCGTTTTCGATCGCCTCGGCGATCAATTCCTTCCAGGCCTCTTCGATCCGCCGAACTTCACGCTCCGCCTGGCGCACAAGGACGTGTCGCTGGCCACGTCGCTTGGCCGCGAACTGGCCGTGCCGATGCGGCTCTCGAACCTTGTGCTCGAGGAGCTGACGGAGGCCGTCAACCGCGGATGGAGCGAGCGCGATTCGCGGGTCGCGATGCTGCTGCAGGAAGAACGCGCCGGCGTGGAGATCAAGGTTCCGATGGATCAGATCCAGGCGGTACTGAAGCAAGACGGGTAAAACCGCGGACCCACAGGGTCCGCGCCGCTCTTAAGATTGCCAACAACCAATTTCCAACTCCCAGGCAGCTTGTTGGGAACGCCTTGGGATTTGGGATTTGGGATTTGGGATTACTTTAGAACACCCTCCTCCGTGAGCACTTTCCGTGCAAGTCGGAACGCCTCGACGCCAGCCGGGATGCCGGCGTAGACGGCCACTTGGATCAGGGTGTCGCGAATCTCGGCGGGCGTGCATCCGTTTTTCAGGGCGCCGCGCACGTGCATCTCGAATTCCGCCGCGCGGTTCAGCGTCGCAATAATGCAGAGGTTGTTCAGGCTCCTCTGCTTGTTCGACAGCACCTGGCGCGTCCAGACCTCGCCCCAGCAGTACTCCGTCACGATTCGCTGAAAGTCGCGGTTGAAGTCGTCAGCGGTGGCCGTAGCCTTGTCGACGTAGGCGTCGCCAAGCACCTGGCGGCGAACCGCCATCCCTTTGTCGTACAAATCCTTGTCAGCCATTCTCGATCACTTCCTTTGTATGCGGACGGAACGCATGAGTGTTGACGTGAACGGCGTTCGTGTCAAATACGTTGCGACGTTGAAAGGCGCTTGATAGCATCCGGCGCCACTGAGGGGTTCATGGTGAGACGTCTCCTATTGGCTGCAGTGATCGGCGCGTTGTGTGCGACGACGCCTTCGTCGCTGCACGCGGAGCGGCTCGCAGGAGACGCGGCATCGTTTGCCGCCTATGTCGCAAGCGGCTATCGCATGACGGCGAATATCACCTACGCAACCGCGAGCGGCACCGAATTGAAGCTGGACTTCTATCGTCCCGCCCAGGCAGCCGGGGCGCTGCCCACGGCGATCTTCATGCACGGCGGCGGGTACAGCCCGAACGCCAAAAAGGAAGCGTCGGCCGTGAGCGTGATGCCGTACCTCCAGATGGGATGGAACGCGGTGAACGTCGAGTACCGGCCGAGCAGCGTCTCCCTCGCACCGGCGGCCGTTGAAGATGCGCGCTGTGCCCTCCGCTGGGTGATTCACAACGCGAAGCAGTACAACGTCGACACCGACCGGATCGTCGTGACGGGGCAATCGGCCGGTGCTCACCTCGCCTTGATGACCGCCTTCCTCCAGGAATCGGCCGGGTTCGATCGCAACTGCCCCGGCCCCGAGGCGCTCAAGGTCGCGGCGGTCGTCAGCTGGTACGGCATCTTCGACTACACGACGCTCATCACCGACGCGACACGGACTTACGCCTCCAGCTGGATCGGCGCGAACAACAAGGAGATGGCCGCGCGAGTCTCGCCCATGACATACGTCCGGGCAGGCGTGCCGCCGGTGATCGCGATACACGGAGACGCGGATGCGACCGTGCCCTATGAGCAGGAAGTGCGCGAAATCGACATGCTGAAGAAGGCGGGCGTCACCGCGGAGCTCGTCACGATTCCGGGTGGCAGCCACGGTACCTTCGAACGCGCCCAGGTCCTTCGCGCGTGGACGGCGATTGAGGCTTTCCTCCTCCAGAACGTCGTCAGAAAAGCGGTGGCAACCTCGCCAGCGCGCTAATCTCTCGGGATTCGGGATTTGGGGTTTCGGGATGCGAATTGGATCGGATTCGGGATTCAATCGACCGAATCCCGAACCCTGAATCCCGAATCCCGGAGTTTTACTTGCTTGCGCTCGCAGGCGGACGCGTCACGCACGCTTTTGGGCACCGGCATGACGACGTAGAGGTTACCGGTCTCGGTCTCAGACGTCGTGAGGTCGCGAACAATCACACCGTTTCGCTTCTCCACGATCTTGCCCGGAATAAACGCTTCGATCTTGTTCAGCGGATTGTTGAAGTCCGCATAGTCCGTGTAGGTGAACTCCATGACGACATCGCCGTTGCGAACTTCCACACGCTCCGCCTGGTTCTGTGCGTTGAGGGTCGCTTTCGCGATGGCGGCGGGCACACCGGGAATCGGGTAGGTCACGACCGGCTTCCCGGTATCGTGCGCTACCGTCGTCTTGTCACGGCCGGCGGCAGCGGCTTTCGGCGCCCCTTGCGGGCTTGCCCACAGGCGAATCAGGCGTTCCGCAAGCAGCGCAGGTTTCGGCGTCGCCTTTCCTTTGCCGGGCACAATTTCCGCGCCCACGAATGTCCTCGTCCCAGGCGTACGTGCCCGCTGACGACCTCAATGGCGTTGTAAGTCTGACCGTTCGCACGCGTGCAGGTGTATTGGATCCGCTGGCCGCCAATCTGATAGTTGTTGCTCATGCGGTACTTGGTGAGTCGGCACGGCTGTCCATCGATCTGAATGGTGCCCGTGGCCTGATGCTCGAGCGTCGCGACCGCCTCGATTTCCTGCGGGACCGCGCAGCATGCCCATGTACCACGCCCAGTTGAAGAGCACTGCCTTCAGGTCCTTCGCGCCCGGGCGCAGGCGTGTATCGTCGCCGCGGCGCCGCTGCTGCGCTCCAACCACGGCCTGTCCCCTGCCGCCAACACCGAGCAACACGGCCACGAACGTCGCGCCAACGAGTACGCGTTTCATCCCCATGGGGTCCTCATGCATGACGGTCAGTGGCGGATCTGCGTGACCATGTTCGCGGAGTCGTAATCGCGGCACGGCGTCGCCTCGGGCAGCAACCCGGCGTTCGGGTTCGGATTCAGACGCAGCTGCCGCGGCGTCATCACCCACGGCTGGGCGAGCACCTCCGGATCCTCGATCGTGACCTCATAGCGCAAGGTGTTCCCTTCACGCGTGAACCGCTCGATCGCGCGCATCTTGTCGGAGTGGAAGTAGCCGCCCTTGTCGAGCCACGTGAGATCGTTGAAGGCAATCGAGTCGATAACGAGTGTGTCGCCTTCCCAGCGGCCCACCGCATGTCCCCAGAAGAACACGTCCTGGGACTTCACGGGATCGTGCTTCCGCCCGTCAGTCGGGACGACGCGATACTCCGAATTGCCCGCGCCGCCACCGCCGCCCGCATACAGGAGGACCACGTCGTTGGCAGTCTGGAGGATCCTGAGCGGGCGGGCCCGCGCGCGGGATACCGAGCGGCTGGCACATGAAGAGCGGATCGTACTTGTTGGTCCACATGTCGAGCTCCTGGACCTTGTCCCAGA
This sequence comes from uncultured Acidobacteriota bacterium, assembly GCA_963741135.1. Lineage (GTDB taxonomy): Bacteria > Acidobacteriota > Vicinamibacteria > Vicinamibacterales > UBA2999 > Gp6-AA40. Next base: position 785,762 of record CAVUHC010000008.1, on the reverse strand, counting down.
ACTCGGGCTTGTAGATCGGGCGGTTCGCAGTCATGCGCGCAGTGAACTCGCCGTCTTCGGACTGGTTCGTGTAATCGCTGCACTTCACCTGATTGGGCGCGCATCGCCGCGACGGGAACAACTCCGAGAGATTGCCGCTCGCGTCGGCTTCGGCTTCACGACCGCCCCCTCCCCCGCCGCCACCGCCCCACACTCCGCTCAAGTCCGGTTTCCCGTCGGGCATGCGCGGCGTCGGCTAGCTGCCGCCGCGGCGCGCCGTTCGACTGGGCAAAGGCGACGCCGCCAGCGTCGCCGCGGCGATCGCAAGGAACGCCCAGCACGCTGACCAGTAAGCGATTCGACGCGTCATGATGGATCTCTCCTCAATTGCCGTTCGGATCGCCGAACCAGAACGTCATTTCCTTCCCGTCCGGGAACACCAGCACGCGCAGGAAGCCCATCGGGTTGCCGTTGCGCGCCGCGAAGCCCTTGACCGTGTATTTCGCGCCGACTTCGAGCGATCCCGGTCCCGTGCGAGCGAGCCCCTTGCTCCGCAGCGTGCCGGAGTTGGTGGTCTGGAAGACCCATTCCGTCACCGAGCCGTCGGCGCCCTTCACATCGAGATGCAGCATCGAATGGGGGTTGATGAATTCCATCTTCTTGAGCGTGCCGGTGATATCGACAGGCTTGTCCAAGTCGTACTGCGCGGCGATGGCGTGATGCGCTGCCACGGGCACAGCCGCTATCAGAAGCCCGCAAGTCGCCAGAACGACCAAAGAACGCGTGCTCATTGCTAGACCTCCTCGCGATATGAATACGATACCGACCGAGACTAATTTTACGCTTCCCGGCGGGTGCTTCACCCGCCGGGACGGTAACTATCGGCTAGAACGTCGTCCGGAACCCGAACTGCGCCGTCCGGGGCTGGAACGCGATGTTCGAGTCGTACTGCGGCTGCCGGAAGTTCGCCGCCGCCTCGTTCGTCACGAACACGTTGTAGTTCGCGTGGTTGAACATGTTGAACACTTCCGCGATCCCGTCGAGCGTCATTCGGCCGTTCAGCCTGAAGCGCTTCTGCAGCCGCAGGTCGACGCGATGCAGATCCGTGCGATCGAAGCTGTTGCGCGCGATGAGCGTGCCGTCGCGGCGCAGCCGGTTGGCCGAGCCGGTGATGCCCGCATTCGTGCCCACCAGGCTCGCGGTGGTCGACGAGCCCAGGCCGAGCACGTCCAGGCCGGAGGTCGACGTCATCTTCCCGTTGTCCGCGAAGAAATACAGGCCGCTCAACTGGAATCCCACCGGCAGCTCCCAGATGCCGTTGAGCGTCGCGCGGTTCCGCTGATCGCCGTTGAGGAACCGCTCGTCAACCAGCAGCGGGTGCAGCGTCATCGGCGCGTCGCACGTGAAGACGCCCGGCGACGGGTTGGTGATCGGGTAGTTGCAGCCCTTGTCGCGGTTGATCGGCGCGTACTGATATTCGTAGTCGAACTGCAGCAGATAGGTCGCCGACAGCTGGAAGTGGTTGGCCATCCGCTTGGTCAACTCCATCTGCAGCGCGTAGGACGTCGGGGCCGTTCGGCTGCACGACGTTCTGGTTCACCGCGCCCCACCCTCTGATGGGCCGCCGCGTGAGATCCGTGAACGGATAGTTGGCGCCGGTCGCGGGGTTGTACGCCAGGTTCACGTCCATGATGCTGACGACGTCCTTGTTCTTCGTGTAGACGAAGTCGGTCGCCAGCGACATCGCTGCCCCGAACTGCCGCTGCACGCCGACGTTGGCCTGGTTGCGTGTACGGCAGGTTCGAATTGATCGACGGCAGCGTCAGGAACGGCGACCGCTGCGTCGCGGTGGCGACCGCCTGCGCGTAGGTCGGGATCGGCCCGTTGAACGGGTTCATCGGGAAGTCCGGACGACCGTCGTAGTTGACCTGGATGTTCGCCACCTGCGCGTCCACGCGGTACGCGTGCGACGAATTGATCGCGCCGCCCGCGAAGAGTCCCCAGCCGCCGCGCAGCGACCGTGCGATCGTTGAGGCTGTAGGCGAAGCCGAGACGCGGCTGGATGTTGTTCTTGTCCACCGCGCGCACCGGCACCCACTGATCGAACGGAAGGTCTTCGGCCCACGTGCCGTCGATGTAGTCGTAGCGCACGCCGAGGTTCAGCGTCAGCCTGCCGCGCGTCCAGTCGTCCTGCATCCAGGTGGCGAAGCTGCGAATCGGGCTGTCCACGTGGAAGTCGCCGACCGCGAGCTGATAGAAGCGGACGCGATGCGCGCCGGCGGCGATCGCCGTTGAGGTTCCACGACGAGACGTCGTTGTAGACGGGGAACAGCGACTCGATGTTGCGCGGGAACGGTGCCGCCCTGCGCGTCGAGCGTGCCGCCGCAGTTGATGCACAGGAAGATCGGCGAGTTGCTGTGAATGTATTCGGCGCCCGTCTTCACGTCGTGCCGTCCGCCCTGGACGAACGAGAACGTCAGGTCGTCGCGGAAGCTCGGTCCGCCGTCGGTGAGATCCTGCGGCGACCGCGTGTGCGCCTGGCCGATCGTGTAGCCGCGGAGCAGGATGCGCGGCGTGCCGTGCGTGAAGCCCGCCGACGCCTGCGGATGATTCGGCCAGTTCACGACCGGGTTTGTCTGCCACCAGTAGCGGCCCCAGCTGTAAGCGACCTCGTTGACCGCCGACGCGTTCAGGACGCGCGTGAGCCGGGCCGTGATGTCGTTGGCGGTCTTCGGCACGGAGCTCGGCGACGAGGGATGGATCGATGCTGCCGCCGGCCCAGCGCGCGTCGTACGGATCCCACGAGCGCTGCAGGTTCTGGCGATAGGTGAAGTGCGTCTTCGGCGAGAACTGGACGTCGAGCCGGCCGCCGCCCTTCTTCTCCGTGTAGGTGCCCTGCAGGTTGATGTTGAAGGCCGGATACGGCGTCGTGTACGGCCGCGTGTACGGCGAGCGCTCGTACTCGTAGTTCACGAAGTAGTGAATGCGATCCTTCTTGATCGGTCCGCCGAAGGTCACGCTGAGCTGCTGGTCCGAGTACGGCAGCACCTTCTTCTGGATGAAGTCCTCCGCGTTGAACTTGGTCGTCGCGGAAGTAGCCGGCGAAGCGTCCCGCCGGGGCGTTCGTGCCCGACTTCGTGATCGCGTTGACCTGGATGCCGGTCGATCGCCCCTGCCGCGCGTCGAACCGGTTCGTGATCACCTCGAACTCGGCGATCGTGTCCTTGCTGAAGCGCGGCTGGCCGAAGCTGGTCGCGATCAGCTGCGTCACCTGCTGGCCGTCGACGTTCAGCTGAAAGCTTGCCGCCGGCGTCTCGGCCACGAAGTTCTGGCGGCTGCCGGCGGCCAGCAGCGTCAGGTCCATGAAGTTGCGTCCGTTGACCGGCAGGTCCTGTACCTGCCGCGCGTCGATGTTGCTTCCAAGGTTCGACTGCGGTCGTATCGACGAGCGGCGCTTCGCCGGTGACCGTCACCGATTCCTGCAGCGTCGCCGGCGCCATCTGCAGGTTGAGCACGGCCTGCTGGCCGACCTGCACCTGCACGCCCCGGCGCTCGACGGTGGCGAAGCCCGCCGAGCTCCGCCGCAACGCGGTAGCCGCCGATGCGCACGCGTCATCACGTACTTGCCCGTCGAATCGGTGACCGCCTCGAAGCTGTTGCCGTTCGCTTCGTTGACGGCGCGAACGACGACGCCCGGCAGCACGCCGCCGGTCGCATCGGTGATGGTGCCGCTGATCGCCGCTTCCTGCGCATAGGCGCTGATTGGCAACAAGAGCATTGAGACGATGTACCAGGAGCCGACGGAACGATCTCGGTTGCATCAATTTCCTCCAGGCGGGATGACTAGGGCGATCCGCAACTCGGATAGACGGCCGGGTTATATCACCCTGCCCCTGTGGAGTCAACGACTTGCACGGATGTATTGCCTGCGAATTCGACGGTCGCCGACCATCCCGTCCGGCCCTGAAACGACTAAAAGGCGCTGCCGAGGTACGGCAGCATCCGGCCGAAATAGATCACACCGACCCATAGAAAAATCTGCGACGCGGCGACGAGCTTCGCCGAGGAGGGCGCGTCTTCTCCCTTCCCCAACGCCCACACGTCATCGAAGAGCGTCAGGTACAGGACGTTGGCGCCAGCGAGCAGCATGAAGAGTACTTTCCAATGGAAGGACGGGTTGTCGACGTACTGAAACGCCTGCCCGATGAAAAACAGCATGCCGGTGACCGAGTTGATGACAAAACCCAGGACCCCCCAGGGCAGCAACCGGTGAATGTCGACGAACGCGGCGTTTCTCATCAGTCCGAGGATGCGGAGGTTGCCCACGAGGACGACGCCGAACAGCAGACTGAGCCCGATGAAATGGAGTGCTTCGAGGGTGGGCCACGCCATCGGGTGGGTGAATTGATATTTCGCGATGAATGCGCTCTTGAGGACTGCGGGCGCTAGCGCGCCCTCCCCGGCCTGTGTTGCACCGGCGGGCATGATCTCGGGGTGGGTGATTTCGCCACCGAGATTCGAGGCACTGGCCATAAGCGCCACCGTGACCACCGCGAGCGCAAGGACGGCTGGCGCCGACCAGCGTGCCGTGCCCGTGGGCTTGCGGCCCTGCCACAGGCCAAACCACGCGACGACGCCAGTGGCCTCCATGAAAATGAGCGCAAGAAGCGCCGCGCTCTGGTGCTGCTCGACCAGAGCGGCCGAAATGCCCGGACGATCTTTCAGCGCTCTCTGCGCAGAGTAGCCGGTCATGTAGGTTGGCAGCGACACCAGCGCGATCGCGAAAAAGATCGCGAGACTCGCGCGCGTCAGCTCGTTGCTCTTCTTCGCGAACGCGAGCAGGAGCAGGCCGAGCGCGACAATCGTGCCGATCGTCGGAACGTGATTGAGCAGCAGATGAAGGTGCACCAGATTCATACGGGTTGTTCTTGTTCGCTATGAAAAATAGGCAATGAGGCGCCCGGTCGTGATGACGCCAATCCAGACAGCGAGCGATGCCAGGGCAAGCGCCTTCAAATGGGCCGGAATGACGCCATCGCTCGCGTCGCTGTCCACAAACCTCCGCATTGGAAACAGCAGGATCACGCCCACCAGAATGAGAACCAGCTTTGCGTAGTACATGGGCACGTACCCGGTCGTCGTCGCGTGGGCCGCAAACAGGAGGCTGCCGGTGACGAAATTCAGTACGAAGCCGCCCCAGAAGATCTTGAACAGCACCCGCAGCGAGGAAACGGGCAACGGACGTCCAACGCCAAGCAACCGGAGCCCGATGATGAACGCCGCGCCCGCCGACAGCCCCATGCCGACGCTGTGGAGGAAGAGAATCGTTGGGAAACCCCAGATCGAATCAGATTCAGAAACCCAGGTTGGTACTGACTGGCTTTGCAGCCATTCGAAAAACGATTCCATGCACGGTCCTGCGGAGTAGGCGCCTCAAACGACGCGGGCACACACATATCACAATTGCCGCGCGCGTCCGCGCGGCAGCACGTCGGAGTGAGGCGATCTCCCTATTGACCGACCATCTTGAACCTCTGAATCCGCTTGCCCCGGTTTTCCGCGACGTAGATATTGCCCTTCGAGTCGACCGCTATCCCGTGAGCCTGTTCGAATTGTCCCGGGAAGGCTCCGGCGCCGTTGCCCACCGTCGACAGGATCTTTCCGGTCTGGCGGTCGATCACCTCGATCTCTGAATTGTTCTGGTTGATGACGTACATCAGCCGCTGATTCTGATCGGGAGAAAAGTCGAGCGCGACAACCGACCCGCCGCTCTCAGTGCGTTTGCCATCTTTGGGAGACGTGTACGGCTTCCAGGGGACCTCGACGTTCTTCACGAAGCGGCCCATCTTGTCGTACACCTGTATCCGGCTTTGCTGCCGGTTACAGACATAGACGAACCCATCGTTCGCGATCGTCAGGCAATGCACCGTCTCCATCCCTTCCGGCTGCCACTGGCGCAGGAAACGCCCGGTGCGATCCATCACCGCGACGCGACGGTTGCCGCCAGCGCCTTCGCCATCGGACACGAACACCTCTCCGTTTTGCCGATCGACAAAGATGCTGGATGGCATGAAGAATTGAGCAGCGTTGGAATTGAGCGGCTTGCCCTTGGCCGTGCCGTCGGAGGAATCAAACACCCCCTTCTTGCCGATCTGGAGCAGGAGCTTGCTTCCGTCGTGCGAATACTTCTGCACCATCCCCGAAGGGGAGCTCCCGATCCACACGTTGTTGTCCTTGTCAAAATGACAACTGTGGAGGCGATCTTCGAGGAGATTCTTATCCCCCCATGAATTGACCACCTTGCCCGCCGGATCGATCTCAATCATCGGCGGAGCAAGATGCCCGGCGTTCAGGTCCCCCTCCAGCACGTCCTGGCGATTCAGGAGGAGCACATGGTCCTGGGCGTCCACACAGACTCCTCCCAGCCCGCCAATGACCCATCGGTCCGGAAACGGCTTTGGCCAGGAGAGATCGACCTCGTACCGAGGAGCACCAGCCTGCCCCTGCGATGAAGGCGCCCCAACGATCGCCGCCGCGATGACAAACAGTGCGCATGCTCCCGCTCTCACGACGACGCTTCGTTTCATCTTCATAACGCCTCCTGCACTGGGTCCGCCAACCATTCTGGTCGCCTCATCATTGGCTCCCGGAAGTAAGGGGACGTGGCGACTATAGGGCGGGGTGTGATGAGCGTCAAGGAAGAGATTGAGGGTAGTATTTCCGCGTTGCGCGTAGCAATCCTCGACGATTACCAGAGCGTCGCGCTGGCGATGGCGGATTGGGCAAGCCTGGGACAGGGCGTCTCCGTGCAGGTGTTCCACCAGCCCCTGGGCAGCGAAGACGCCATCGCGGAGCACCTCCGTGATTTCGACATCATCGTTGCGATGCGCGAGCGGACACCGTTTCCCTCATCGTTGCTCGCCCGTCTCCCGTCGCTGAAACTGCTGATCACGACGGGCCGGCGCAACGCGGCCATCGACATCAAGGCAGCGGCGGCGCGGGGGGTCCCGGTGTCAGGGACCGGCACGATGCCGATGCCTCCCGTGGAGCTCACCTGGGGTCTGATCCTGGCGCTCGCCCGAAATATCCCGGAGGAAGCCGCGTCCATGCGCCATGGCACGTGGCAGACGACAATCGGTGTGGGACTTCACGGCAAGACACTTGGCATCGTCGGTCTCGGACGGCTCGGCAGCGAAGTCGCCCGGATAGGCAAGGCGTTTGGCATGAACGTCGTGGCCTGGAGCCAGAACCTCACGACCGAGACGACCGGCCCGCAGGGTGTGGAGCTCGTTGACAAAGACGCGTTGTTCCGGCGCGCCGATGTCGTGACGATTCATGTGGTGTTGAGCCCGCGGACGCGGCATCTCGTTGGCGAACGCGAGCTCGCGGCGATGAAGCCGACGGCATTCCTGGTGAACACGGCACGCGGCCCGATCGTCGACGAGCAGGCATTGCTGGCTGCGCTGCGGGGCCGCCGTATCGCAGGCGCCGGCCTTGACGTCTTCGACGAGGAGCCGCTCCCGCCCGACCATCCGCTGCGTCTCCTCGACAACGTCGTGCTCACGCCGCACCTCGGCTACGTCACGGTCGACAACTATCGCGTCGCCTACGCGGACGCGGTCGAAAACATCCGCTCGTTTCTCGCCGGCACCCCGCTTCGGGTCATCCAGCCACAGTAGGCCGTGTGCGCGTGATCGTTTTGCCTGGCGACGGCACCGGTCCCCAGATCGTCGTCGCACACGAGTGAAGACGCCCACACCAGAAGATTGGCGTCTCGGCATAGACTTTCTCCCGTGACTGATACCGCCTCCGAGCTCGTCGTTCGCAAACACCGCCTCCGCGCCGTCGTCTCGTCATCCGTTGGCACGACAATCGAGTGGTACGACTTCTTCCTGTACGGCGTCGCGGCCGCGACGGTGTTCCCGCAGAAGTTCTTCCCCGGTTCCGATCCGTTCATCGCGACGATGCTGTCGTTCTCGACGTATTTCGTGGGGTTCCTCGCTCGGCCTGTTGGAGCGGCGCTCTTCGGCCACTTTGGCGACCGCATCGGCCGAAAGGCGCTGCTGGTCACCACGTTGGTGTTGATGGGCGTGGCGACGACCGGGATAGGGCTGGTGCCGTCGTACGAGTCGATCGGCAACTGGGGTGCCGTGCTGCTGACGATCGGCCGCGTGTTGCAGGGGATCGCGGTCGGCGGCGAATGGAGCGGCTCGGTGCTGATGGCCGGCGAGTGGACGTCGCCGAAGTCGCGCGGCTTCACGACGAGCTTCGCGCAGGTCGGAGCGCCTGCCGGCATGGTGCTCGCCAACGGAGCACTTGGGCTGATGACGGCGGTCACCGACGAGCAAGGGTTTCTCGACTGGGGATGGCGGCTGCCATTCCTGGCGAGCGTGGTCCTCGTGCTGGCGGGTTTCTACATCCGGATCGGCGTGCACGAAACGCCGGTGTTCCAGGCGCTCAAGGACACCGGAACGCTGTCGAAGGCACCGCTTGTGGAAGTGTTTCGACGCAACTGGCGCCAGATCATCCTGACCGCGCTGCTCCGCACCGGTCAACAGGTGCCCTTCTACATTTTTACGACCTACATCATCACGTATGCCACGCAGCAGCTTGGCTTCAGCCGCGGCCAGATCCTGAACTTCGTGATGATCCAGGCGTCGATCTCGTTGGTGACGATCCCACTCGCCGGCCACTTGTCGGATCGCTTTGGCCGACGGCTCATCACCGCGATTGGATGCGTATTGATGATGGTGTACCCGTTCATCTACTTTGGCGTGCTCGACACACGGTCGATCGGCCTCGCGTTCCTGGTGATTGCGATCGCGTTACCCATCCACGACCTGCAATACGGGCCGCAGGCGGCATTCATCGCGGAGAGCTTCCCCGGATCGCTTCGTTACAGCGGCTCCTCGCTGGGCTATCAGCTCGCGTCGATCACGGCGGGCGGTCCCGCGCCAATCGTCGCCGCCCTGCTGTTCCGGGAGTACGGGACGTCGAGGGCGATCGCGGTCTACATCGCGATTTCCGCGCTCATCAGCCTTGTGTGTGTGTTCCTGCTGCCGGACAATGCGGGAGAAGGCGACGCGGAATAATTCAGGCTACACAAACCCAACCTCAGGAGCGGATCGCAGGAGCCGCGCGTTTGCGCCAATAGCGGACGAGACCGCGCCAGTTGAATTCCATCGGTCCCACGCACTCCATGGGCCCGACTTCTGTCTCCGGCACCGAGCGCCGGATGTACGCCTCGATCGTCCGATCGGAACTTCGCGTATTGCATCGCCTCCGGCTCGTCGGCCTCGAGCGCACGGCGAGCCATCTCGGCCACCTCGCTCAGGCTGGCCTCGAATCGATCGAGGTGAGCGCTCGCGCCGTGGTACGGGCCAAAGTGTGTGATAAACAGCGTTTCCGGCTTCCAGGCACGGATCTTCGCAAGGCTCCCGGCCCACCCCTCCAGATCGATGTCGGGCGGCGGGGTCGGAGGCAGCGTGAACAGGGTCGGGCCAAATCGAATACCACCCGTGTCGCCGACCCACGCGATGCCGGTCGCGTCGTCGAAGAAGCTGACGTGATGGGAAGCGTGGCCCGGCGTGTACTGCACGTCGAAGGTCCGCGAGGCCGCGGTGACCCGCTCACCGCCCCGCAACACCGTCAGATTCGATTCGGGCACAGGGATCACCGGACCCCAGAGCCGGGCCACCCCTTCGACGCCCCAGAGCTGGTTTGCGCTGTTGATCAGCTTTGAGGGATCGATGACGTGCGGCGCGCCCTTCTCGTGCACGAACACCTTGATCTGCGGGATTGTCCTTCACGAGCAGGCCGGTGACAGCCGCGTGATCCAGATGAATGTGCGTGAGCAGAATCGACTGGATGTCCTTGACGGCAATTCCCTGCCGTGCCAGATCGCCGCGCAGCGTGTCGATGCAGGAGCCGGGACCAGGGTCGATGAGCGCGACACCGGCAGCGCTCGTATAAACCCCGGTCGCGATCGCGCGCGGGGTGTTGCAGAAGTTCAGATCAATGTATGAAATCTCGGAGGCAATAGAGGGCACTCACGGAGTCTAACGTAAACTCAACACCCAACTCCCGGTCACCAACTCCCAATCCCAAGAAGAGTGGCTACGACGTGGGCATCCTGTGCGGTGGTGGCAGTTTGAGCACACGCGCCTTCACCGCGCGGAACTGCGGCGCTGTCCCGCACGCCGCCTCGTCGGCGTCCAATGGCTGCGGTGAGCTGCGCGATGCGATCCTGCGGCGACGGATGCGTCGAGAAGAAGACGTCGACGCGCCCGGATCGCGTTTCTGTTCGCGCCGAAGCACCTCGAAGAGCTCGATCATCCCGCGCGGATCCCATCCCGCCTTCGTCATGATCTGCACGCCCGACCCTGTCCGCCTCCCGCTCGTCGTCGCGGCTGAACTTCAGGAACACGCCGTTGGTCACGAACGCGCCGGCGACCTGCGCCGTGCCGGCGCCGCCGGTGTTGCCGAGCATGGCGCCGAGCACGCCGAGGCTCCACTTCGCCAGCAGCGTCTTCGTCAGTTGATCGGCCGCGTGCCGTTGCGCGATGTGCGCGATCTCGTGGGCGAGGACGCCCGCCACCTGCGACTCGTTCGTCGCGGCGTGCAGCACGCCGCGATTGATCCAGACCGGGCCGCCCGGCAGCGAGAATGCGTTGATCTCCCGGTAGTCGGCGACCGGAAACGCATAGGGATACTTCGCGCCCGGAGCCGCCTTCGCCAGCCGCTGTCCGATGCGCGCGACGTACGCGGTGACCTGCGCGATCGCGCAGCTCGGCGGTCTTCTTCCGCACCTGCGCGTTCGCCTCTCGGCCGATTTCGATTTCCTGCGGAACAGAGACGAGCGTGATCGCGCGGGAGACCACGAAGAGGCGAGGCAATCGACCCGTCCAGCGCGGCCGGAACGTACCGAGTCAGCCGATTCACACCCGCGGTGTCGGGGCCGCGGGCATTTCATCCGGGCGATGGCGGCGGAGACGCGCGTAGGCAGCTGTGAATTCAACGCCGTACATGAGGATAACCGACGACACGTAAATCCACAGCAGAAAGACGACGACCGCGGCGATCGATCCCTGGATGAAGGTCAGCCGCGAGTTGCTGGCGATGTACCAGGAGAAGCCGTCGAAGGCGATGCGCCACAGCACGCCCGTCAGCACGGCGCCGACCCAGACGTCGCGGAAGCGCGTCTTGGCGTTCGGGAATGAAGTAGAAGACCAGCCCGACGCCGAAAATCAGGATGATCGTCGCCGCATATCGGAACGTCAACGTCTGCAGCGCCTGCAGCCACTGGAAGCGCAGCAGCATCACGCCGAACCAGGACGCCTCCGCGACCTGGACGGCGGTCGACGAGCAACAGCCCGACGATCATCACGCCGCCCGCCGCGACCAGCATCAGGAACGACACCATGCGGTGCTTGAGGAAGCTGCGCTGCTTCTCGACGCCCCACGCTTCGTTGACCGCGCTCGTGATCGCGCCGAAGACGCCGAGCGACGACCAGATCAGCGCGAGGCTGCCGGCGACGCCGACCTGCATCGCGCGTCTGGCGAAACGCGTCGAGCTGCGTGGCGACGAAGTCGAGCTGTGTCGGGAAATAGCGGAAGACGAACGTCAGGACCGCCAGGCGCTCGTCCTCGTCGGCGGTGACCGATCCGAGCAGCGAGATGACCAGCAGGAGAAACGGGAAGAGCGAGAGCAGCGCGTAATAGGCGATGGCGGCCGCGTGCGTGAGGTCGTTGCTGTTGACCAGCTCGACGAGTCCGCGCCAGGCGGCATGGCCCGAGAAGCGGAGCTCCGCGCGAGGCGGCGCAGCGTGCGGGCCGGCGTCACGCTCGCATTATGACAGGGATCGGGATCGGGGATCAGGGGTTCGCAGGTCCCCGATCCCCGAGCCCCTATCGCCTATCCGCTGACCCAGGATCTACCGAAATCGCCGCCCGACCTCCGAAGTCGTGCCGAACGATGACCCGGTCTGCTGCCGGCGGTCGATCCGTTGCCGAATGAGCTGCCCGACGACGAGCTCGAGCCCGAGCTGTAGTCGCTGCCGGTCGGAGCCGCTCGCGTAGCCGCGCGCCTCGTCGGCGCCGCGCGTCGACCGCTTCGCGCGCCTTGTCGACGAACTCGCGGCCGCGCTCCGCCCAGGTGCCCGCCGCTTCTCGGAGGCCTTCTTGTACTGCTCCGACGCGACGTTGCCCAGGTCTTGCGCCTGTTCGCCGATCGCGCCGCGCAGCTCCGAGCCCGCCTTCGGCGCCAGCAGCATGCCGAGGCCCGCGCCAAGCACCGTGCCGGTCAGCAGGCCCATCATGAACCCCGCCGCCGCCGCTGCCTTCGTTGTCGTACCGATCGAAGCTGTCCGCCATTGTGTTGCTCCTCCCTGTGGATTGCCCGCCGTTCAAGTGGGTCATGCGTGCTCCGGCGCCTCTGCCGAGACCGCGCCGGCCGTTGTGAAAGAACCCGTCGACCGCCGCGCGGGCGGTGTGAACGAGCGTGAGAACGCGGTTACGCGCGACGACACGGAGCTGCGCACGCGATCCGCCGTTTCGTCCACCCGATCCATCGTGTCGCGAATCGCCGAATCGACACGCTCGGTCCGGTCGGTCACGCGCGCGTGACCTCCTTCACGTCGACGCAGGATGCCGTCCACCCGGATCCATCAGCGCGTTCACCTTGCGCGACCAGCGGCGCGACCTGGCGCTGCTCAATCTCGCGCACGGTCTGCATCGCCTGCGTGTACAGGCGATACGCCATGACGCCGACCGCCAATGAGCAGGAGCGCCTCGAGGACGCTGACGGCGGCCATGATGCCCAGCAGCAGATTCGTCGTGTCCAGATTCCCTGCGTTCATACGGCTTCGTCAGTGCGACGTGCCGAGGCCGAGAACGACGACTGCGCGCGCGCCGCGTTGAACTCGTTCACCACGCGGAGGCCGTCGTTGGCCATCTCCCCGACCTTTTCGATCGTCTTCTGGAATCGCGCGAATTCGCGCCGCAGGTCGTCCACGGCCGGCTCAATCCGATCGCGAACACCTGCTGCCCGCGTCGGTAAAGAAGAGGTAAGCTGGCCGCTGCGCCGACGAGCGCGCCGACCATCGCACCTGCCACATCACTCGAGACTGTCGCTCACACGTCCTCCCTTCATGGCCCAGCGGTAAGTAGCTTCCAAAACGGGTGCCACCATCAGGCGCTTCGCCGCGTTCGACGAACTGCAGCGCCTCGCGATCGAGGAACAGCGTCAGCGACACGCCATCCCAGTGACCCTTGTCGGGGCTGTCCGGGTGCCTCGTCCCCAAGGCCGATGAAGCCGGTGTTCTGCGGCGGCACTGCGTATTTGCCGAGCACGTATTGCCGAACGATTGCCGCGCGTCTCCGCGAGAGCTGGAACCGCTCGGCCGACCGTTGCCGCCGGCGCGTAGCCTTCGACGACGATCGGATTCGACGGCAGATACTTGAGGTAGGTCGACATCGCCGAATCGATACGCGCGCGACCGTCATCGCGTCAGCACCTCGGTCCCGTCGGGCCCCGCCTCGAACAGCACGCTCGACTTCAGCCAGATCCGCATGGCCTTCCGTTTTCCGTTTTCGAGCACGCCCGTTCGGTACTCCGCCGGAGAAATGGCATCCGAGGTCGAAGTACCCGCGCCTGTTGAAGAAGCCCCGCAGCAGGAAGTTGTGCTTCATCGCCTCCATGTTGTCGGCGAGGTCGGCGGTCGCTTCGCGCGCCTGCCCCAGCGTCATCCGCATGTCGGCGAAGCAGTCCCTGCGCAGGGCCGTCCTTCGAGCGGAAGTCGACGATGGCGCGCCGCGCCTCGTCGGTGACCTGGTGCACGTTGCGCCATCACCTCCTGCGCCTGGTCGGCGATGCCCTGCGCGCGCTCGTACAGCGCGTCGTCATTGATCAGCTTGCCGAGGGTGCCCTGGCCCGCGTTGATGCTCGCCACCATCTCGCTGCGTGTCGTGCGAGATCCGGTTGCCGTTCCTGGCGATCGCTTCGATGTCGGGACGGACGTCCTCGACCAGCGCGTGCGCATCCTCGGCGGTCAGCGCCACCTGCTTGACCGCCGTCTCGACGTCGCCGCGCAGCGTCGTCGACGGTCTCGTTGACCAGCGTGATCGTGTCGCTCGCCTGCTGCAGCAGGTCGGCGATCGCGAACGGCTCGCGGCCGGGGATCGTCCCGCCGTCGGGCACCTGCGGCGCCTCCTCGCGTGCCGGTGGCGATGTTGACGAAGACGCCGCCGACGAGCCCCTCGGTCTGCGTGGCCGCGACCGAGTCGGTCCGATGAGCGGGTGCAGGTCCTCGCGGACCTCCATCTTGACCCGGAACTTCCCCGACGGTGACGTCGGCAGACCTGGATGTCGGTCACCTCGCCCGCGTTCGCGCCCGCGACGCGCACCGTCGCGCCGATCTCGAGCTCGCCGAGCTTGCGTGAACTCCGTGTAGACCGGAAATCGCTCCTCGAACAGCATGCGCCGCTCGCCGATCATGAAGAGCGCCGACGGCGAACAGCAGCAGCGCCGATGACGACGAACGCGCCGGCGCCAACCGCTCGTGAAGAAATCATGTGCCGATCGCCTCCATTAGCCTGCACCTTCGGATCGCATGAACGCCCGCACCAGCTCGTCGTCGCTGCGATCGAGCTCCTCGGCGGTGCCCTGCGCGATGATGTGCCCTTCGTGCAGCATCGCGAGCTCGTCGCCGACGTGGCGCGCGCTCGGAATGTTGTGCGTCACGACGACGAGCGTCGTGCCCTTCTTCTTCAGATCGACCAGCAGATCGTCGATCTCGCCGGACGTAATCGGATCGAGTCCGGCGCTCGGCTCGTCCACCAGCAGGATGTCGGGATCGAGCGCCATGGCGCGCGCCAGGCCGGCGCGCTTCTTCATGCCGCCCGAGAGATCCGCCGGGCATCTTGTCGTAGTCCTTCTCGAGGCCGACGTCGGCGAGCTTCGCCCTGCGCCGACTCGCGGATCTTCGAGTCGGACCAGTCGGTGTGGCGCCGCAGCGGAAACGCGACGTTCTCGCCGACGCGTGATCGAATCGAAGAGCGCGGAGTTCTGGAACAGGAACCCCATCGATGCGGCGCACGTCGCGCAGCTCGCGGCCGTTCGAGCGCCGTCACGTCCTTCCCGTGCACGAGCACGTGGCCGCTGTCGGGCTTCAGCAGCCCGATGATGTGCTTCAGCGTCACGCTCTTGCCGGTGCCGCTCCGGCCGAGCAGGCAGAACGCCGTGCCCTCCGCCACGTCGAGCGTGACGTCGTCGAGCACCTTGCGATCGTCGAACGACTTGGTCACGCCCTCGAGCTTGATGGCGGGCTGACCGTCGGACGTCGGCGATGGTTCATGCCTTCGCCGGGAACATGAAGAAGATCAACTTCACGAGGACGACGTTGGTCAGGATGATGCAGATGGACGAGAGCACGACGCTGCGCGTCGACGTGCGGCCGACGCCTTCGGTGCCCTGCGTGGTGGTGAAGCCCAGATAGCGACGCGACCGTGCCGATGATCAGACCGAAGACCGCGGTCTTGAGCGTGGCGGGAATGAAGTCGCTGAACTCGATCAGCGAGAACGCGCGGTGGAAATACAGCTGCCACGACATCCCGCTGATCGATCGCCTCGGCGACGTAGCCGCCGAAGATGCCGCAGAAGTCCATGATGGTCGTCAGCAGCGGCATCGCGAGGATGCACGCGAGGATGCGCGTCACCGCGAGGAACTTGAACGAGTCGACGGCGACCGCTTCGAGCGCGTCGATCTGCTCGGTGACCTTCATCGCGCCGAGCTCGGCGCCGATGCCGGCGCCGACGCGGCCCGGAGACGAGCAGCGCCGGCGACCAGCGGTCCGGTTTCGCGAATCAGCGCGATCGCGAGCCCGGCGGGAATCATCGCTTCGGCGCCGAAGCGCTCGAGCGAGGCGCGCGTGTGCATCGACAGCACGACGCCGATGGCGAAGCCCGACAGCGGCGATGAGCGGCATCGAGCGCCAGCCGATCTCGAAGACGTGCCGGGCGATTTCGCGTGAACTCGTACGGCGGGAGGAACGCCTCGCGCAGCGCGCGAACGCCGAAGAGCGCGACCTCGCCTACCCACGCGAGCGCAGCGAGAATCAGCAGCGCCGAGTCGTTCGATCATGACCCAGCCGTTGTGCAACGGTCGGGCCACACGACGGGCTGTGGGCGGTTCGGGACCTGGGATTCGGGTCGACCGGGATTCGCTGACCGATCCTGGTCTGATGTCTGTTGCGCTGGGCTGGACGCGGCGGCGGCCGCGCGCTGCGCAGCGCGCTGATCCTGGATCTCGTGCTTCTTCATCTTGCTGTAGAGCGTCGGGCCGATACAGCCCGAGGATCTGCGCCGCCTCCTGCTTGTTCCAGTTCGTCCGCTGCAGCGTCTGGACGATCGCCATCTTCTCGATCTCGGCGAGCGTCCGGTGCGGCGGAATGGTGAATTCCTGCGGCGGGCTGCCCTCTTCGCGGATCGTCTCGGGAAGATCGTTCGGCGTGATCTCGCCCGTCTTGCACACGAGCACCGCGCGCTCGATGGCGTTTTCGAGCTCGCGCACGTTGCCGGCCCAGCGGTTGCGGATGAGCAGGTGATAGGCCGCCGGCGAGATCGACGCGCACGCTCTTCTGGTAGCGCTGGTTGAACTTCGAGAGGAAGTGATTGCAGAGGAGCGGAATGTCTTCGCTGCGCTCGCGCAGCGGCGGCACCCGCAGCGTGATCGTGTTGATGCGGAAGTACAGGTCCTCGCGCAGCTTGCCTTCCCGCAGCGCCGTCTCGAGATCGATGTTGGTCGCGCAGATGAGGCGGAAGTCGACGTGCACGAGGCGGTCGCTGCCGATCGGCCGGTACTCGCGCTCCTGCAGCACGCGCAAGCAGCTTCGTCTGCAGGTACGGCGGCATCTCGCCGATCTCGTCGAGCAGCAGCGAGCCGCCCTCGGCCATCTCGAAGAGGCCGACCTTGTCGGTGTTGGCGCCGGTGAACGCCCCCTTCTTGTAGCCGAACAGCTCGCTCTCGATCAGGTCCTTCGGAATCGCCGCGCAGTTGATCTTGATGAACGGGCCCTTGACGCGGTTCGAGTTGTAGTGAATCGCGTTGGCGATCAGCTCCTTGCCGGTGCCGTTCTCGCCCTGGATCAGGATGTTCGCGTCGCTGGCCGCCACGCTCTCGACGAGCTCGAAGAGCTCCTTCATCTTCTTGCTCTGCCCGACGATGTTCGCGAAGCTGTACTGGCCGCGGATCTGTTCCTTGAGCTGCTGATGCTCGGCGCGTCTCCTGCGTGCTGATCGATCGCCCGGCGGATCATGTTCATCAGCCCGTCCTGACTCACGGGCTTTTCGAGGAAGAAGAACGCGCCGGCCTGTCCCGCCTCGACCGCGCGGGCGAGCGTGCCCTGGCCGCTGATGATGATGATTTCGGGCCAGGGGTCGATCTCCTTGAGCCGGCGCAGCAGCGCGATGCCGTCGAGGTCCGGCAGCATCAGGTCGGTCACCACCACGTCGGGACGCCACTGCTTGAAGATTTCCTCGCCCCGGGTGCCGATGAGCGCCGTCCGCACCTCGTATCCCTCGGCCTCGATGACCATCTTCAGCCACTCGGTCATCGCCGGCTCGTCGTCGATCGCAAGGACGCGCTTGCGTCGTTTGCTGGATCGAAGGAGGTTGAGTCGCCATGCGTCACCTATGTCTCGCTTTGAGGCCGGCACTGTAGCATAACCACGTCCGCAATCAATACATACTGGCGTGACAGTCAGCGTAAAGCCTACAGCGTGTAAGATTTTTATGCAGGCAGCCTACCGAAAACCGTTGCCCTATAATGCGGCGCATGCCTGAACCGGACGGCACCGCGGGCAAGGACGGGCGGCGTCGCGCTGAGAAAGCCGAGTCATCCGGCCCACAGCGGACCTGCGACACCGGCGACGCGGGATGATCTGCGAGCGGTGCGGCAAGGCCGAAATGTACCGGATGCACGCCGTCTGGCGTTGCCCGGAGTGCGGCTTCAAGACCGACTGTTGCGGGTGTGCCTGTACGTCTCGAACGATCGATGGACCGCATTCGATCCCGCATCCGCACCGACACCCCTGAATTCACGGCGAATCGCGCACCGGATGACGGCGCTCGTTGCCGCAGCTTCGCGAGCGGCTCGCGCACGCGCGCGAGGGCGGCGGCGCGCGCTACCTCCAGCGCCATCGCGAGCAGGGCAAGCTGCCCGGTGCGCGAGCGCATCGATCGCCTCCTCGACGAGGGCTCGCCGTTCCTCGAGCTCTCGCCGCTGGCGGCGTGGGAGATGTACGACAACGAGGCGCCGGGCGCCGGCCTCGTCACCGGCATCGGACGCGTCTCGGGCCGCGAGGTGCTGATCGTCGCCAACGACGCCACGGTCAAGGGCGGCACCTACTACCCGATCACGGTCAAGAAGCACCTGCGCGCGCAGCAGATCGCGCTCGAGAACCGGCTGCCGTGCGTCTACCTCGTCGACTCCGGCGGTGCCTTCCTGCCGCTGCAGGCGGAGGTGTTTCCCGACAAGGAGCATTTCGGCCGCATCTTCTTCAACCAGGCGCGCATGTCGGCCGAACGCATCGCGCAGATTGCGGTCGTCATGGGCTCGTGCACCGCGGGCGGCGCGTACGTGCCCGCGATGTCCGACGAAACGATCATCGTCAAGGGAACGGGCACGATCTTTCTGGGCGGGCCGCCGCTCGTGAAGGCCGCGACCGGCGAGGACGTCACCGCCGAGGAGCTTGGCGGCGCCGACGTCCACACGCGACTCTCGGGCGTCGCCGACTACCTCGCCGAAGACGATCGCGCATGCGCTGCAGCTCGCGCGGACGATCGTCTCGACGCTCAACACGCGGAAGGACGTGCCGCGTCGACGTTACGGCGCCCGAAGATCCGGCCTACGACCCGCACGAGATCTACGGCATCGTGCAGCGCGGACGTGCGAAAGCCGTACGACGTGCGCGAGGTGATTGCGCGGCTCGTGGACGGCTCGCGTTTCGACGAGTTCAAGGAGCGCTACGCGCCGACGATCGTCACCGGCTTCGCGCGCCTCCACGGCTTCCTTGTCGGCATCGTCGCGAACAACGGCGTGCTGTTCTCGGAATCGGCGCTCAAGGCGACGCATTTCATCGAGCTGTGCAACCTGCGCGGCATCCCGCTCATCTTCCTGCAGAACATCACCGGCTTCATGGTGGGCCGGCAGTACGAGCGCGGCGGCATCGCCAAGGACGGCGCGAAGATGGTGCACGCCGTCGCCAACTCGGTGGTGCCGAAGTTCACGATCATCATCGGAGGGTCGTTCGGCGCCGGCAACTACGGGATGTGCGGCCGGGCCTATCGAGCCGCGGCTTCCTCTGGATGTGGCCGAACGCGCGCATCTCGGTCATGGGCGGCGAGCAGGCCGCCGGCGTGCTCGTCGACCGTCAAGCGCGAACAGCTCGCGCGCGACAACAAGACCCTCGGTGCGGAGGACGAGCAGCTGATCCGGCAGCCGATCCTCGACAAGTACGAGCTCGAAGGTTCGCCCTACTACTCCACCGCGCGGCTGTGGGACGATGGCATTCTCGATCCGGCGCAGACGCGCACCGTGCTCGCGCTGGCGCTCTCGGCTGCGTTCAACGCCCCGATCCCGCCGCCGACATTTGGTGTCTTTCGAATGTGAGAAGAGCAACCACGAAGATCACGAATGTCACGAAGAACACGAATTGAAATAGGTTTCGCTCTTCGCGACCTTCGAGAATTTTCGTGAGCTTCGTGGTTCATACATTGAGCGATACCACTCGGAATGCCCCATTCGATTTCACCGGCGCCACGGCCGTCATACTCGGCGGCGCGACGGGCCTCGGCCTTGCGATGGCGGAGGGGCTGGCCGCGCACGGTGCGGCGGTCTGCATCGCCTCGCGCTCTGAAGAGCGCGCACGCAGTGCGGCGGCGACTCTGGCGGAGCGGTTTGGCACGCCGTGCCACGGCTATGCGGCCGACGCGGCGAGCGAGGACGCGATCAATCGGCTGCGCGATCACGTGGTCGATCTGTTCGGCGATCGCGTCAACATCGCCATCGATTCGGCCGGCATCAACGTCCGCAACCCGATCGACCAGATCTCCCTCGCCGAATTCGAGGCTGTGCAGCGCGTCAACATCACGGGCGCGTTCCTGTTCGCGCGTGCGATGCATCCACTGCTTCGAGCGGCAGGCTGGGGACGCCTGATCAACGTGGCGAGCATCCTTGCATCACGCTCGTTCCCGTTTCGCACGAGCTATGCGGCCAGCAAAGGCGCTATGCTCCAGCTGACCCGGACCCTCGCCATCGAATGGGCGGCGGAGAAGATCACGGTCAACGCGATTTCGCCCGGATGGTTCATCACCGACATGACGCGCCCGGTACTCGACAACCCGGAGGTGTACCGGCAGTTCTGCGCGAGCATTCCGTTGGCACGGTTCGCCGAGCCTCACGAGATCGTGACGGCGTGCCTGTTTCTCGCCTCTCCGGCTTCGTCGTACGTCACGGGAGCCGAGATCATTGTCGACGGCGGCCGGATGGTCACATGAACACAGAAGCGACCACGAAGGTCACGATCGAGAATTTCACGAGCGTCGTGGTTTAAGACATGTCATACGACTTCCTCATCACGCGGCGCGAAGGCACGGTCGAGTACCTGACGTTGAACCGCCCGGACGTGCGGAATGCGTTCAACGACCAGGTCATCGTGGAGCTCACCGCGTGGGCGGCAACGATCAACGCCGACGACGACGTGCGGTGCGTCGTGCTTGCGGGCGCGGGAAAAACCTTCTGCGCGGGGGCCGACATCACGTGGATGTCGAACGCGCTTGCCTATACGCACGATGAAAACGTGCGCGATGCGAATGCAATGGCGCGCATGTTCGCGGGACTCGATACGCTGCCGGTTCCCCTCATCGGACGTATTCAGGGCGCCGCGCTTGGCGGCGGCGCCGGCCTTGCCTCCGTCTGCGACGTCGTCGTTACCGAGGAGAACGCGGTCTTCGGGTTCACCGAGGTGAAGCTCGGAATTCTTCCCGCCGTCATTTCCCCGTATGCGCTGGCAAAGATTGGACGCTCCGCCGCGCGCGAGCTGTTCCTGACGGGAATGCGGTTCAGCGCGCTGCGCGCGAAAGAGATCGGCCTTGTCCATGCGGTGGTGCCCGTCGACGAGCTCGACGTCATGGTCACGCTGTACGTCAACGAGATGCTGAGCGCAGCACCCGATGCGCTTGCCACGGCCAAGGCGCTGATCCCGCGAGTCTGGGCGCGAGGCGCATCTGATGCCGCTGGGCTCACGGCCGAAGCGATTGCCGCGCAGCGGGTGTCGGAAGAAGGCCAGGAAGGCCTCCGAGCGTTCCTCGAAAAGCGAAAGGCGACGTGGAACATCAGCCAATGAGACAAGCCACGGAGGAGCGGAGGCACGGAGAAACAAGATTTACCACTCCGTGTCTCCGTGTCTCCGTGGCCCGTGAAAGCGAATGTTCCGGCGAATTCTGATCGCGAATCGCGGCGAGATCGCGGTCCGCGTGATACGTGCCTGCCGCGAGCTGGGGATCTCGTCGGTCGCCGTCTACTCCGACGCCGACGCACGCGCCCCGCACGTCCTGCTTGCCGATCGCGCGGTTCGAATAGGCCCTGCGCCGCCGGCTGAAAGCTATCTGTCGAGCGGCGCCATTCTGAAGGCGGCGCGCGAGACGAGCGCCGATGCGATTCATCCGGGCTACGGCTTCCTGTCGGAGAACGCCGGGTTTGCGTCTGCGTGCGCAGGGGCCGGCATCGTATTCATAGGCCCCCCGGCGCAGGTGATCGAGCAGCTCGGTTCCAAAATCGCTGCACGCCGGCTCGCTCAGAAAGCGAGCGTGCCCATCGTCCCGGGCGAAACGCCTGCGGATCAGTCGAACGAGGCTATTGCGACCGCGGCGCGGAGAGTCGGCTTTCCGGTCCTCTTGAAGCCATCGGCGGGGGGCGGCGGCATCGGCATGAAGGAGGTGCGCGACGAGCGCGCGCTGATACCTGCAATCGAGCAGGCGCGTCGGGAGGCGACGTCGTCTTTCGGTGATGGCACACTCTACGTGGAACGGCTTGTCGAGCGCCCGCGGCACGTCGAAATCCAGGTGCTTGCGGATGACCACGGCAACGTCGTCCATCTCTTCGAGCGCGAATGTTCGATTCAACGCCGCCATCAGAAAATCGTAGAGGAGACGCCCTCCACCGCGCTGACACCAGCGTTACGGCAGCGCATGGGAGAGGCCGCAGTCGCGCTGGCTCGCGGCGCCGGCTACCGCAACGCCGGAACCGTGGAGTTCCTGCTCGAGGGGACCGGCGATGCGGCGTCGTTCTATTTCCTCGAAGTGAACACGCGGTTGCAGGTCGAGCATCCGGTGACCGAGCAGGTCACGGGCGTCGACCTCGTGCGCGCGCAGATTGCTGTAGCGGCAGGCAACAGGCTGCCGTGGTCGCAGGGATCGCTGACGCAGCGCGGCCATGCCATCGAGGTGCGGGTGTATGCCGAAGACGCCGCTACAAGCGATCTTCCGCAGGCAGGTCCCTTGCTGCTCTATCGCGAACCGTCCATGCCCGGAATTCGAGTCGACGCTGGCGTGGCCGAGGGCGGCGAGATCGGGATTCATTATGACCCGATGATCGCGAAGCTGATTGCCAGCGGCGAGACGCGCGACATCGCCCGCCGTCGCGCGGTCGAGGCGCTCCGCAACTACCCGATTCTCGGCATTCGCACCAACGTCTCATTCCTGATCGAGCTGCTCGAGCATCCCCGCTTCATCGCCGGCGACATCGACGTCCGGTTTCTCGATACCGAGGGCGCCGCGCTGCGTGCGCGCATTGGCGACATGACGACTCCGCCGGAGGTCGCCGAAGTTGCGGCCGCGGCCCGCCTTCGCTCTTCGACCTTCGGCGCGCACGCAGAGCCAGGCGCGAACGTGTCCGCCGATGCCCGAAGAGCGGGGGCGGATCCGTGGACCACGCTGCGGGGGTTTCGTGGTTGAGGCAATTGGCAGCGGCCGCTACCGCATCGTGTTTGACGAGCGGAACGATCTTGCCTATGCCGTTTCTGATCACGGCCGGACGTGGGTCTTCATGGCCGGACGTACACATGTCATCGAGAGCCAGGATCGCGATGGACGCGGCCGCCCTCACAAGACTGATGATCACCTGGCGCTTTCCGCGCCGATGCCCGCAACGGTGCTCGCCGTAAAGGTCGCCCCGGGCCAGGACGTCCAGACTGGCGACGTGCTGCTTATGCTCGAGGCGATGAAGATGGAGTTGCCAATCACGGCGCCGCGCCCTGGCCGGGTGAAATCGATCGGCTGCCGCGAAGGCGAGCTCGTTCAGCCTGGAGTACCGCTCCTCGAGCTTGAATGAGCACACAATATCGATAGCGTCCTGCACAACGACGATGGAACACGATCTCGCGGTCCTGCTGACGGAACTCATCGAGAAAGTCGGGCTGCTCCGCCGCGATCTGAAGCAAAAGGGCGACCTCGAGAAATACGAGGCGCGCCTCGTGCGGATCGACCAGAAGTTCTCGGCGCTGGCCGAGAGGATCTCCGAGACCGACCCCGATTTCGCGAAAGCGCTTCGCACGGCGTGGCAGATGCCCGCGCGGAGCCTGGCGTTCCGCAACGCGGATCACGTGAAAAAACCGTAACCGCGAAGATCACGAAAGTCTCGAAGGTCACGAAAGACCAAATTTGTTTTCGTGTGCTTCGTGACTCTCGTGGCCTTCGTGGTTGAAGACAGGCTATCTGTCCCAGGCCCCGCGAGCCCAGTCCAGAAACTTCTTCTCTGTCCAGTAATTGACGATCTTCGCCTGCGGAATGCCGGCGAGGCGCGCGTGAGCGATCGCGATGTCGGCGAAGTCGAGCTCCGGGTGCGAATGCGCATCACTGTCGAGCGCGAAAATGCACCCCTGTTCGAGCGCCTGCGCCGCCAGCTCGTAGGGGACATCCTGCCGCGCCCAAGATCCGTCGATCTCGATGGCTACCTGCCGCCGCGCGGCCACCTCGAACACCTTTCTCCAGTCGGCGACGACCCCCAGGCGCACGTTGAAGACACGGCCCTGCGGATGACCGAGAATCGATACGCCCGGCTGCGAGACGGCCGCCACCATCCGTTCGGTCTGATCGATCGACTTGCGAAGCGCGGAGTGCGGAGATGCCACCACGAACTCGAACTGGCGCAGCTCGTGGGGCTCCATGTCGATCGTCCCATCGGCGCCGATATTGGCTTCGATCCCCTTGAACATGCGGAAACGCCCGCCGTACCGTGCGTTCAGCGCGTCGATTTCCGCATGTTGCTCGACGACCCGATCCATCGTCATCCCCCGGGCCACAGAGAGGCCGTAGGAGTGATCCGTCACCCCGGCGCAGGTCCACCCGCGTTCGAGGCAGGCGTCGATGATCGACTCGAGCGTCTCACCGCCGTCACTCCAGATCGAGTGCATCTGAAAATCGCCGCGGTAGTTCTCACGCGACGGCGTGCCCTTGCGCGACAGGATCTCGCGGACCGCCGCCCGGCTGAGAAATTGACGGCGGAAACTGTGCAACCGGGCCACTTCCTCCTCCTTGCCCGAGTCGCGCACGGCCCGCTCGACCAACGCGGAGGCGCCGTCGTGGATGACCTCGCGAGCGATGCGGTCTGTTGTGGGGCCGATCCCGGAAATGGTCTTGAACGTGTTGGTCGTCACAAGCGGTGTGATGTCGCGATCGATGCGGAGCACTGCCTTCGCCGCGCGCTTGTACCCCCACGCGCGCTGACTGTCGCCCGCGATCGCCACCATGTCGTACAACGCACTCGCCAGCTCGAGGTTTACGTCGCGCACAGTCAGTCACGCGGCCACAAAAACCGCTGAGACGAATTAGCCACAAAGTTCACAGAGAACACAACGCTTGCCATTGTGACCTTTGTGACACTAACGCGCCGAAGTGTGTTTTTTTTGACAAAGAGGCGCGTTAGCGTCACTAGCGTGACAGCGTCCTTTGGACACAGCGCGGCCAACGCTGCCCGACCTGTCATCGGTTTGGTTGCGGCGTTGGCCGCGCTGTGTCCTCTGTGGCCAATTCGTCTTCGTGGCCGACGTGGTTGGTATACGATCTGTCGGTTCGCATCTCTTCGAATGGAGCTGACTGATGGCATCTTTTGCGAGGCACGTCGACGTGGAATGGAACGGCACGCTCATGGAGGGCAACGGGACGGCGAAGGCCGGCACGGGCGCGTTTACGCTTCCGGTCACCTTTCCGAGCCGAATCAATGAGACTGGAGACGGCAAGACAACCCCGGAGGAGCTGCTTGCTGGAGCCCACGCGATCTGCTACGCGATGGTGCTGACCAACACGATCGGGAAGCAGGGCGGTAAGGCGAGGCGCGTGCGTGTCACGGCGACGGTGACCGCCGACAAGAGTGACGCGGGCATCAAGGTGGTCTCGTCGGACCTGAAAGCCGTTGTCGAAGGGCTCGAGGGGATCGATCCCAAGGGTCTGAGCGAGCTCGCGACGAATGCCGAGAAGGGCTGCCCGATCTCGAACGCGATCCGCGGCACCGTCGCGATTTCAGTCAACGCGTCAGCTGCCTGATCGTTTCATGCCCAGGGCCTCGATTGCGCTGCTCGTCGCCCTGCTGCTCGCCGGCGGCGCAGCAGCGCAATCACCCGACGGCCGACAGGTCCCAAGAGACCCGCCCTACCCTGAGGGATTCAGCGTCGAGTATCTCGATCGCGGCATCGATGCCTGCACGGACTTCTACCAGTTCGCCTGCGGGAACTGGTTGACGACGCATCCGCTTCCTTCAGATCGATCGCGTTACGACCGGATAAACGAGCTCGCCGATCGCAACGCGCGAATCGTCCGGACGATCCTGGAAAATGCCGCCGCGAAGACATCCGGGCGCACGGCGAGCGAACAGAAGATTGGTGACGCGTACGCCGCGTGCATGGATCAAAGCGCCATCGACGCCAAGGGAGCGCAACCGGTGCTTCCGACGTTGCGCGATATCGACGGGGTCAACAACCGCGCCGATCTGATCCGCATGGCGGCACGATTTACGCACGACGGCTTCCCGTCCTTCCTCACGATCGGCGCCGCACCAGACGCCCATGACTCGAGCAGGTTCATCGCTACGATCGCGCAGGGGACGCTCGGTCTGCCGGACCGCGATCTCTACCTCAGGGATGACGAGCGATCCACGACGCTTCGCAAGGAATACGCGGCGCACGTGCAGAAGATGTTCGAGCTGCTCGTTGGCAGCGGAGGGCGGGTCCCTTCGGACCCGCCAGGCAGGGTGGCCGCGGCGGTGATGGACGTCGAGACGGCTATCGCCCGGGCAACGCTCGACCGTGTGGCTTTCCGCGATCCGCGCCGGCGCGACAATCCGACGACGCTCGCGCAGCTCGCGGAGCTTGCACCCAATATCGATATTCCGCTGTTCTTCCGTGGGACCGGCGCGCCGCCATTTTCACGGCTGAACCTGATGAACCCGCAGTACGTGCGCGACATCAACGCCGCACTTGACACGCTGCCGCTTGCATCGTGGAAGACGTACATGAAGTGGCGCGCGCTCGACGCGCTCGCGCCATTCATGGCATCACGCTTCGACCAGGAACAGTTCCACTTCAAAGGCACTGTGCTGAGCGGCCAGAAGGACATGCGGCCCAGGTGGATGCGGTGCAACGACGCCGTGGCGGGACTGCCCGGCGCTGATTCGCTCGGCGAGATCGTCGGCCAGATTTTCATGCAGCAGCGGTTCGGCCCCGACGTGAAAACTCGCATGAACGAGCTCATAGCCGCGCTGCAACGCTCTCTTCGAGGCACGCTCAGCGACCTCGACTGGATGAGCGCCGACACGCGCGCACAGGCGCTGGCCAAGCTGGAGGCGATGAACCGGAAGATTGGCGGGCCCGACTCATGGCGCGACTTCAGCCGTGTGACGATCAAACGCGACGATCATGCGGGCAATCTCGTGCGCATAAAGACCAACGAGACCCAGCGGCAGCTCCAGTGGATCGGACAGCCCGTCGATCGCAACCTCTGGTTAATCACGCCGCAGACCGTGAACGCGTACTACTCGTCACAGTTGAATGAAATCGTGTTTCCCGCCGGCATCCTCCAGCCGCCGTTCTTCGATGCGAGCAAGGACGATGCGGTGAACTTTGGCGGCGCCGGGACGGTGATCGGCCACGAGCTCTCTCACGGGTTCGACGACAGCGGTCGGCGCTTCGATGCGAAGGGCAACCTGACAGACTGGTGGACGCCCCCGGACGACGCGGCGTTCCGCGAGCGCGCATCGTGCGTGGCGTCGCAGTACGGCGGGTACTCATCGATTCCCGGCGCGACGCTCAATGGCAATCTGACGCTTGGCGAAAACGTCGCGGACAACGCAGGTATTCGTATCGCCTACTACGCGCTGATGGACGTGCTCGCGGCAAAGGGGCCGCGACCGGCGATAGACGGGTTCACGTCGGACCAGCGCTTCTTCATCGCGTGGGCACAGGTCTGGTGCGAGAACGCGACCGATCAGGATTTCCGGCGGCGTGCGCAGGAAGATGTCCACGCACCCGGGCGCTGGCGCGCCAACGGCGTGCTCCAGAACTCTGATGAATTCCGGAAAGCGTTCGGATGCCGCGCGGGGACGCCAATGGCGCCGGTTAAGGTGTGCCGGGTGTGGTAGCCGCGGCCAGCCGGCGGGCCATCGGTTGAACATATTCCCAGATCCTCTCCGCGATGACGCGGGCGCCCGCGGCATTCGGATGCACGCCGTCATCTGAAATCAGATCGCGATTCCCGAGGACGCCGTTCATCACGAACGGCACGAGCGGTACGCCGTACTGCGCCGCCAGCTCGTCGTACATGCGGTGGAAGTCGATCGTGTATTGCCACCCCTGCAGCGGCAGCGCTTCCATCGCGCAGAGCAGGACCTGGATATCGTGCGCCTGCGCCGCCTCGATCATCATCGCCAGGTTCGCCTTCACTTGCGGCACCGGCACGCCGCGCAGCCCGTCGTTCACGCCGAGCTCGAGGATCAGGATCTGCGGGTGCTCCTCCAGCGCCGAATTGAGACGTCGAAGTGCACGCCCCGAGGTGTCGCCCGAGATACCTTTGTTGACGACGGTGACCAGCAACCCGGCGGACTTCAGCTTCGCCTGAAGGATCGATGGATAGGCCTCCATACGCGCCAGGCGATGGCCGGAGGTGAGGCTGTCGCCGAACGCCACAATCTTCAGCGGCGCCGATGACTCCGCCGCCGCCTGAGCCGGCAGTGCCTCTATCAGGGCAAGAAAAAGGAGAGCGACCACCATCAGTCCTTGGGTCCCTCGACGTGGAGCGTCAAGTACCGCTCGTACCCCATCTCCTTGATCTGATGAACCTGCGCCTCGAGCCAGTCAACATGCTCTTCCTCATCCTTGAGGAGCAGCGTGAACAACTCGCGTGACGCATCGTCGCCCGCCTCGCGCGATATCTGAATAGCCTTGTTGTACATGCCGACGGCGTTGATCTCGAGCGCCAGGTCGGCCTCGAGCTGATCCTTCACGTTCCCACCGATGTTGAGGTCGAGATACTCCATCTTCGGAATCGCGTCGAGGAACAGGATCCGCTCGAGCAGCTTCTCGGCGTGCTTCATCTCGTCGATCGACTGTTTCTTGATGTAATCGCCAAGCCCGTGATACCCCCAGTTGTGACACATCTCCGCATGCAGAAAGTACTGGTTGATCGCCGTCAGCTCCTCGCGCAGGGCCTCGTTCAGCTTCGCGATCACCTTGTCATTGCCACGCATTCGTCGTCTCCTTTAAAAGGGGTCGGGACTCATTACGCGTTCCGAAAACCTGGAACCGCCTTCGCTGGTTTTCGGAACGCGTAATGAGTCCCGACCCCTTCAACGATCATATGTCGTACCGGCGGTTGCATCCGCCGACAGGTCACGCCCCGGAGGAGCCTGAATGGAGATCCCTCGTCGTCCCCGTGGAACATCCGGAGTGCTCGTATCCGCGCTCGGATCGACCTCGATCTCTGGCAGATCCACGAGTGCCTGCCGGTCACGACGACCTGTGCGCATGAGGCACCATCGTGCTCAGTGCGATCGCACCATCGTCGTCGGCCCGAAGGCGTGAATGCACGAAGCGGACACCTTCTTCGCTGGCGGAGCGATACGAGCTCCGGGTGCCAGACCGAGAACACGAGATCGTCCACCTTGGCCGTCGTCGCGCCGCACAGCACCGCGTCGGCATCGATCCGTGAGAGGCCTTCATAGATCAGATGCTTGTCGGTCGCACCCCCGCCAAGGCTCGACGGATCGGTCGCGCCGGTATTTCCGTCGCGCGACTGGACGAACACCAGGTTGACAACCGGCAAATCGCCTTCAAACGGCGCTGGATTGCGATAGAAGTCCCCATCAAACAAAGCGCGCGACCAATCGCTACCGATCGCGCAAAGCGGCTCGAGCATCGTGTCAGCGAAGACTGTCCTGTATGGAGACAGGACAGCGGCCCTGGCCACGCGTTCTTTCCTCCGGCAATACTCCTCAAAACGTTGGCTCGACTGTTGCGTCACGGTTAGTTCAACGGCAAGCCTCAGACCGAAACCCTAGAACGACCGGATGGAGGCCGTAAAATCGAATCATGAAGAAAACACTATTTGTGGTTGCGCTGACAATGACGGCGCCCGTCGCGTTCGCGCAGAACGCGTCGCAGGTGCAGAAACTCTTCGAAGCCGGTCAATACCAGCGCGTCGTCGAATCAGCTCAGCCTGATGGCGATCCTGCTGTGCTCTACGCGGCCGCCCAGAGTCACCAGAAACTTGGCGAAACGGACCGGGCGGTTGAGACGTACGGCGCGCTCGCGAGCCGTGATGAAGGCAACGCATGGCACTACATCGGCCTGTCCGGCCAGCAGTTGCTGGGTGACGACCTGAATGCGGCGGTCGAATCAGCGCGCCGCGCAGTGGAGCTCGGGCCCGACATGGCCGAGGCACATTACCAGCTTGGCCTCGTGCTCGCGAAGCGCGAGGAATGGGCGCCGGCTGCCACGGAATTCGACAAGGTCACCGAGCTCAGCCCGTCGAACGCGTATGCCTATTACTACGGTGGGCTGATGCATTACCGGGCGAACCGGCCTGACCAGATGGCGATCCATTTCGACCGCTTTCTGAAACTCGCGCCTGATGCGCCGGAACGGCCCGAAGTCATGTCGATTATGAGGACGGTGCGGGGACGGTAGACGCACAAATCCTAGAACGCCTGTCCAATCCCAACTGCCCACCGGCTCGATCGCGGGCCGGTTCCCCACACGACCTTCCCGTAGTCCGCACGCAGCAGCGCAAACGGCGTTGATAGCCGCAGGCCGAAGCCGATGGAACCGGTTAGATCGTTCAGCCTGATTCCACTCGGCTGCGCGAACACGTTACCGGCGTCTACGAATCCGATGCCCCGCAGCCACTTGTAGATAGGAACGCGGGCTTCCTGGTTCAACACAAGTAATGCCCGTCCACCGACGGGGCCAAAAAAGTCCTGCTCACCCAGCGAGTCCTCGGGAACGCCGCGCACGGTACGCGCACCTCCCGCGAAGAACCGCTCGGATGGGACTATTTCCTGACCGCCAAACCCCCAGGCAGCGCCGATTCGTGCCGCCGAAGCAAAGACCACTTGACGCCAGGACTCAAAGGCGTACGCCTGTCCTACGTACCTTGTGAAGCGGAACTCCGACCCCAGCGACTCTGGCGCGTACGTCGCGCTCGCTGACAAGAGCAACCCGCGCTTGGCGTCTACGGGATCATCTCTCGTGTCCCACGCCGCTGCGCCGGTTAGTCGGGCTATTGCCGTCCTGACGTCAAAGTCCGGGAAGCCGGGAATCGACGCAGCGACGAACGTGTGATTGCGTTCGAACGTGTACGCGAGTGACAGGCTCAAATCATCGACGAGGTTCGCCTGCTGCCCCAAAGAGATACTGCTGGTGTCTGCGATTCGGCCGGCCGCGAATTCTTTGCGACCCCGTTCGATCGCGAGAGTCGACTGGATCGGCAACGACATCAGCGTCGATGCGCTCAGGAATCCACGAGTGGAACGTTCGCGACGTTGGTACTCCACGGCGCCGCCAACACTGACGGCGCGACCGAACAGCGTGCGGCGAGTCACGTCGGCCGAGAGGCCCGGAGCGACCTGTCGGCTTTCGAGGCTCGTCTCTGACCGCTCCTCTGTCACGACGAAGCCGTAGCGGAGCCGAAGCGCCGGCCACGCTTCGACGGCAACACGAACGCGCATCGGCTCCAACGAAATATCCGCACCGGGCGCGCGCTCGATCTCTTCGGTGGTCACGTCCACCCGTCGGAAAAGGCCAGTATCGAACACCCGCGACCGCGCGCGCACCAGGTCATCGGGGTACATGGGGCCGCCGATCGTCAACCCCATCGCTCGAGTGATCACATCGGCATCGACGCCGCTGTTCCCGGAGACCACAACGTCACCGATCGTCTGACGTGGCCCTTCTTGAATCGTGAACCGGATGTCGGCCCCCGGCTCCGCGGGACGGATCGTCGCGGCCGGCGTGACCATCGCCAGAGGAAACCCGCGCTGGCGATAGAACGCGACCAGCCTGTCGCGGGCGGCATCAACCGCCAGCGGGTCATAGGGAGCACCCGTCATGAAACCGGCGACATTTTCCAAGTCGTAAACCGGAAGGACGCGGGCCCCTTCGATGATGACCATCCCGATTCGAACTGAAGGCCCAGAATCGACGGTCACCGGCACAACGGCCAAATCGCCTTCGAACAGCAAGGTACCGACTGAGACCTTCGCGCGCAGGTAACCGCGCGATCGCAGGTAGTCGGTGAGCTCGCGCACGACGACGCCAGGATCCTGAATGACCTGCTGGGCGAGACGACGCTCGGCCACGCGCGCCTCGAGGTCCCGCGTCAGCTCCTCGTCGGCCAACTGGATACGGATGCGTCTCTCAGTGCTCCGATTTCCGGGCATGGCTTCGATCAGCAGCCTCTTGATGTCGGTCTCAGCAACAACGCGTGCCGTCACCATTGGCTGCACGTACCCTTGCTCCACCAGGGCGTCTTTGACGATCTCCGTCGCTTCATCGACCAGGAACTCGTCGAAGATCGACCCCGCCCACGCGTCCTCCAGCCGCTGCATCAGGACGCGATCGGGCTCAACGCCCGACACCTCGATCGCCGTCCGAGCCCCGGCGTCAATCATGTACGTCAACGTCACGGCGTCGCCGGCGGTCATCCGGCTTACGTTGACCCGCGCCGCAAGATGTTCATTCTGGTGATAGAAGGCCTCGAGCCGGTCGCGATCGTCCTGCCACCGCCCGAAGTCAAACCGGTCGCCAGCCTTCAGCCGTAACAACCCGCGCAGTCGATCCTCAGGAAACGCCAGCTGTCCGGTGATGACGACATCAGCGACGCGGCTTTCCGTCGAGCGCAGTAGCGGAAGCGACCGAGCAACAGCGGGGGCGGAGGCCGAGGCGGCAGCCGGAGCGGGAGCAGCGGCGCCGCCGAAAGACACGTCGTGACGGAATCCATAGGATCGGAGATCGTCGTCACCGGAGACGACGCGTACCTCAGCGCGTCGCAGCGGCAGGTACTCGACAATCCACGTCTGCGCCGCTGCATCGCGAAGGCTCTGCGAAAACGTGAGGTCTACGTTGGGGCCGAGGCGCTTGCCGAACGTGAGCCGTGACGTGGGATCGACCTCGGTGGCGACAGCCGTGGAATCCCGTCGAGTCCCCGCATCCTCCACGCTTCCCAGCCGAAGCGTGTCGAGACCGACTGCGCGTCCCGCGAAGCCGAGCACGTCGCCCGACAGATTGCCGATCACCTGCGTGCCGATGAACGATGCGTCCGCCGCGCTGAGTTGATCCAATGTACGTCCCGTCAGCAACAACGCCGTGATGTCGGCTTGGCTCAATTCGGGACGCGACGATGAGGACAGCGTGACCGACGGGGCGAACGCGGAGCCCGAGATCTCGATCTGAATGTCCTCTCCACCGGCACGGGTGGAAGCCTGGATCCTCACCTGTGGATCGATGGTGGTCGGGTCCAGAAAATCAATGACGCCGGATTCGATCTGGTAGATGTTGCGGCCGACGAAGAGCTCGCTGCCGGGGCGGATCTCGATGCGGCTGGCCAGAGCAGGCACCGCGGCAGTTCCAACGATGCGAAGATTCGCGCCGAGTTGCGCGCGGGCGACGTTGTTGTCGACGATGAGGTCTTCATCCGTGATGAGTGCCACATCGAGCGCGAGACCAGTGAGCAGCGACGGCGATTCGGCCGATGCCGCGGTGGCACGCGCACGCATCGAGGCGAGCAGTCCTCCGACCAGAGCCAGCGGCTCGCGAAACGCGCTTCGCAGGATCGTCACCCTGCCTGAAAGCGTCCCGGCCGGCGTTTCCTGACCGGGAACTGCGGCCACGTCGAGCTGGAGCATCGCGTCCAGCTCGCTTCGCAGACCCGCCGGAAACTCCAGCGCCATCTCGTGGATGTCACTCGACAGTCTGGCGCTCAGCCCGGCACCAGGTGCGTACTCGACCGCTCCGCTCCCCATCAGCGATCCACCGTTGATCGTGCCGGTGATCTGCGCGAGGGTCGCGGTGGTTCGCGTGAGCACTGCGCGCGCAGTCAGACCATTGACGATAATCCGCGGATCGAGAAGGCGAACTTCTCCGCCCTCGAGAGCCGCGTCACCGTCGATGCGTGGACTCTCGATCGGACCCGTCACGGATAGACGAGGTGTCACGTGACCGGCAACGGCGACACCGGCGCTGCGAACGAACGGCGTCAGAATGCGCAGGTCGACATCGCCGTTGGCAAGGATGGCGGCCTCGTGATCCGCCAGGCGCACCTGACCGCGAACGGCGAGCGACGCGCCCTGGCCCCCCCAGTCCCACGATTCGATGCGCGCGAAACCGTTCTGGGCCACGATGCGTGTCGGCGCGCGCTGCGTCACCGGCAACCCGCTGAGCAGGACTTCGAGACGACCGATCGTGAGATCCCCTGTCGCGCGGGTCAGGTCGAGCGACGGCGTCTGCACGTTGAGGGTGACGTCGACGGCCCCGCTGATGTCTTCGAGAGCGGTTGGGTCGACAATCCCACGCAACACGGCAGGCGTAATGCCCGTGGCCGTCGCGTGCAGCAGTGCGGGTGCTGTTGTCGTCGCTGACGCCGGCGTGAAGAGCGCGATCGGAGCCGATCCGGTCGCGGTGAGCATCGCCCCTTCATACGACGCGTGCGCCTCGCGAAGATCGAGCGTGTCGCGTTCGAAATGCGCGCGCACGACGAGGTTTGACGCCGTCGAGAGGTCCCTGATCGTCACCGAGCCTGGGCCAGCCTCGAGGTCGGCGACCACAATGGGGCTCTCAACCGACCCGGTCACTCGAGCCAGCAGCGCGAGTGGTCCCGATCCCTCGGTGACAGGAAGCTGCGCCAGGCCCGTTGCCGTAACCGCTCGCGCCGCCTCGCCAATGTCGCCAGTGATAGTGACCACAAGCCCGTCCCGGTTCGGCGGACCTGGAAGGTTCGCGCCGCGCGTGTTGGGAGTCAGCTCGAATACCGGCAGGCCGCCGGACGCGGACAGGCGCGTCGCACCCGCGTCAACCTCCAGTTTTTCAACGCTCAAGCGGCGCTGTTGGTACCGTAGACGCGCGGGCTCTGCGAGGCGGACCGTCAATTCCCCCGCTTTCGCATCGAGCGATGTCACATCCAGGCTGGCAACAACGTCGCGCCACATCTGAAGCGGACCTTCCGCATGAGCGGCGACTGTCGCGCGCCCGGTGACCGGAACGGGTGGCGGCGAACCAACGACCAGCCGTCCTAGATCAACGCCGTCAACGCGAACGTCAGCTGAAGTCGCGTACGGCGCGTTTACACCCGTGCGCCCCGTCAGCGTGGCGTTGAAGTCCGGCGCGCTCGCGGTGACGCTCGCCAGCTGTCCGTCGAGTTGAATTTCGGCGGCCAGGCCGCCAAGCGAGGTGCCGCTCCACGACGCCCCCGCGATACGCAGCGAACCATTCCCACGTGGCTCGCTCACAGATCCCGCGCCGCGAAACGTGGCCTCGACTTGTCCCTCAAGGGGCTGGTCGGCGGCCGCGACAACGTTCCAACGCATCACGTCGAGCGTGACGTCGTAGCGCTCGCTGCGCAGGTCGTAATTGCCCGCAGCGGCGAGGCTGCCAGGGCCTTCGGTTTGACCGGCCGACAGCGTGTCGATCTGGACGAGGTTTTCCGCGAGTCGACCTGACGCCTGGACGTCGCTGAGCGGCTGATCTGCCAGCGTCACCATGGGTGCGCGAGCGGAAAACACGAGACGCGAACGCAGCGGCTGCCCGGACACCATCGCGTCAACTGCGGCAACGCTCACCTGCATTCCGGTCAGACCGCGTCCGTGGACGCTTGCGGCGATCTCGGGGCTGACGAGGCGCCCGCCAAGCGTCACGCTCGCCTCGATCGTCCCCGCCGTCGCGACCGCTTCGGGCGCAGCCGCAATTCCGGTCAAGCGCAGGATGCGGAGCAGCGCGGGAACGTTCGTCTCAGAAACCGCGAGCGTTCCGGCGATCGTTGAGTTCGCGATGACCTGCTCGTCCAAATCCCCCGCCGCGACGAGCGCAAGCGGTACGACATCACCCGCGCGGTGGCGAGCATCGATCCGCCACCGCCCATCGGCCAGTTGCAGCCGCGTGTCCCCTGGAATGGCCACACGCGCGCGACCCGTCGTCCCGCCCTCGGCGTGCACTCGAGCGGTGGCCGACCATTGCGCGAGGCGCGCGAGCGACCCCACTGCCTCGAGATCACCCGAGAGGATTCCCGTCGGCGCGACGTCCACGCCACCTGCAAGCGCAGTCGTCAGCGACGTCGCATCAATGTCGCTCCACGACGCATTCACGTGTGCAGCCGAGTCATCGAAGGGAATCTGCGCCTTCCCCGTCACCTTCCCGCCGGCGAAGGAGAATCGCATGTCTTGCACCTCTGCCGCGCCTGTCGTAATACGCGACGTCGCGGCGAGATCCGCGACAATCAGCCGCAGACCTCCAGACTCCGCGCCGCTCGACCACGTCACGCGTGGCGAGTTGATCTGAAGGTCGGTCACCGGGGTTGCGAACGCACCTGTCGTGTGTGCCTCGAACGCGATCGTGCCGCGCGGCAACTCGGTGTTCTCGATGCCCCATCGCGCGAGCCGCTCGACGTCAGCGGTTCCTGTTGCGCGAAGATCGACGGAGCCGTCGCGCACCAGCAGAAACACCACGCCGTCGAGCCGCACCGACCCTTCGTCCGCTTGCAGCTGGACATTCGACAGCCTCAGCGCTCGTCCATCGAATGCCGCGCCGCCGTCGAGACTCGACACGCGGGTGCTGCGCATCCCTGCCGACAACGTCGCGGGAGCCACGAGCGAGATGCGGCCGGCCGCGCGACCGATGTCGATGTTGATGCCAGGAATACGAAGCGTCAGATCGGTCTGCGCGTCCTCGACATCGACTTTAAAGCCTGGAGCGACCAGACGCGTGATATCGAGCGCCGCAGGTTCGTCTCCACGCGAATCCGATGATTCGGGCAGGTTGGTAAGGCCATCGCCGCCGCGGACGACATGTATCCGCCCGTTGGTCACCGCAATCTCGTCCAGGGCGATCATGCCCATGAGCACGCGACGAGACAGCGACGCGCGAAGGTAGTCGGCTTCGAAGAAGGGAGCGGCCGGAGACCTCTCGACGGAGATTCGCATTTCCGCGAGACCGATTCGCAGCGATGTCAGGTTGTAGTCGAGCCGCGCCGCCTCGAGTCGAATGCCGTAGCGACGCTGCACCTCGGCGACCGCGTAACGCAGCACGAGGCGACGGAACGCAGGCGTATGAACCACTACGGCGATGACGCCGACGGCGAGAACCAGTGCCAGCACCAGGAGGCCCGCGCGGCGCGCCACCGGTTTCAATCGAGAAGCGCCGCCTAAGGGCTTCTCCGGGTCGTCGGTCATGCGGTCTTTATCGTACGTCGGCCTTCATCCGGGCGCGCCTCATGACTTTTATTCAAGACGACCGCTTGACGCAGCGCCTGGAGTCTCGTCATGAGCGCACGGGCAAACCGGATTGCCTCGTCCTCCGTCGCGCCGCTGACAATCAGTCCCTGGCGCAGCGCCGGTTCCGTGATCCGGCGGGCCCGTTTGTAGAACCAGCGCACGTGATCGACGGGAATGCCCCGGGCGATTTCCGCCGTCCGCTGCCCCTGGTAGCCGAAATCGACGATATCGTCGTGAACGCCGGCCACGAATCCCGGCGTCTGCGCCTCAAATCCCTCGACGTCCCAGCGATCCCGCGAAATGACCGTCGTCCCCCACCTCCCCATCGCGCCGCCCCAATCAGTGATGAGGTAGCGCGCCTCGAACGCGAACGGGGAAATGCGATGCTCGAAGATCGCCGTGTTCGACCCGCGCGACACGTCGCGGCGATCCTTGCTGTCCCAGTTGGACAGCAGCATGACCACGATCTTGAGACCATCGAGCTGCTTCGTGCCGACGAACGGGTTGTCGTTCCACGCCCAGCTGTGCTCGTCGAAGAGCATGCGGACGGCCCGATCCTCGAGCTCGAACCGCGCGTCGGAAAACGTGCCGTCCTCGCCCACCGACCCACGCGCGCGCGTCAGCGTGGTCACGCCGTCGATCCTTCCGCTCGCCACATAGTGCGTGACCTCCGCGAAATATCCGCACGCGGCGGCGAACCGGACGCAGAACGTTTCAGGCTTCGCTTCGGCGCCCCATTTCACGCGCCACAGGCGCTGTTTCGCGTCGCGGACCGATACGCACGGATGCGATCCCGACAGCAGCTCCTCGACAAACTCGAAAGGCGGCGACGGGAGATACGCCTCGCCGCCCGGCCCGAACCGCAGGTCATTCGCCTCCGACGCGTGGACCTCGCGCCAGATGCGATGGCGGGTAGCCAGGATTGGGCGCGGCCCGGCGCGCCGAATGCGCCAGACGCCGTGGAGGCGCCAGACCAGATGGAGCGTCCAGAACGCCGCCACGGTGCCGGCGACGATGAGGACGAGGATCAGCGGCCAGGCCACGCTGGCCCGTGTGCAAGAACCTCCCCTTGGCAGCTTTCTGGGGGCCTCCCGCGGTTCCCGGGCGGCGCAGGGGGGTGTGTTAGGCTGTTGTATCGCGATGACAGCCAAACCCTTGGACCTCACACTCGAGGTGGCACCCAAGTCGCGCTTCGATGTGGTGGAGATGAGGGCCCGGTTCGCCGCCGAACACGAGGCGCTTTCCGCCTATTCCCACTGCCTTTACTGGTCGTCGCACACGACGGCTGGATTCCTCGATCGCAGCATTTCGACCCGTCTGAGCGCCCAGCACGTCTCGACGTACGTCGAGGCGTTCCGCACTCTTTTTCCGGAAGGGGCGGGCTACGAGCACGACCAGCTGGATCGGCGCGCCGACCTCGACGCGGACCAGCGCGCGGTCGAGCCGCAAGAACGCCGACTCGCACCTGGCGTTCATCGCCAGCGGCCTCCGTCCGTGCGTGACGCATCCAAACCGACCGGCCGAAGCGGTCTGTTTCGTCGACCTTGACGGCGTGGTCGAGGGGCGTCCGCGCCGCCGGCTCACGCGCGTCATCGGCTTCCGCAGCGAGCGCGTGATCGGCAAGACGCGCATCGAAGTGCCGGTCTCGGCGCATCCAATCGATTCGATCAACCTCAAGGATCCGCGCCTGGGCATCTATACGGCGCTCTCGGAGTTCGTCGCCCGGACCGGCGTCGGGCAAGGGGCGGCTTCGCATCGTGCTCGATCCGACCGAACGGCATTCGGCGCTGACGGTCAACGAGTACGAAACGCTGCTGATGAAGTACGACCTCGCCGAGGTGCTGCGCAATCCCATGCGATTCGTGGCGCAGCAGTACCGTAACGTGATGAAGAACCCGCGCGCGGTGCCCGCCAAGACGCTCGGCTACGCGAAGTACGACTTCGTCCGGGTGATGAACACCGGACTCGACACGCTGCGCCTTCGGGGATCGGTTGTCGAGAAGCTGCTCGCGCGGACGCTTGCCGTGCCGGCTGCGCGGTTCTTCCGCATGCGCCGCTCAGTCAGCCTGCTGGTGTCGGAGCGCGAAGACGGCAGCGTCGGGATCGTTGAAGGGACCTACCAGAGCCCGATCCTGGTGCAGTGGCAGCAGGCGCCCCGCGCGTCGCGGATCCTCGACGTTACGCTCACGGAACTCCGCTAGCACCAAGTCCACGAAGCCTTTTTCAACCTAATCTTTGTGGTCTTCGCGGTTATCGCGGCAATCTCTCCGGCATGTCCGCGATGACGTACGTCACCACCGCGATCGCGGCGGCCGCCTTCGACACTTCCTCGGGAGCGATGCGCTCCACGGTGTCCGCCGGCGTGTGGTGGATCGTGAAATAGCGCGTCGGATCGCCCATGTACGCCATCGTCGGCGCGCGGCCGGCCTGCGCGATCGGATCGATGTCCGCCCCGCCGCCGCCTGAAATCGTGTCGGCCAGGTTGAGCCGCTGTCATGAGCGAGGTGATGTCGCGAATGATGCTGCGCGCCGCAAGACTGCCCGAGAATCCAAAGCGCGCCGGCTCGAACACGCCGGAATCGGCTTCGAGCGCGAAGACGTGATTGTTGGCGGTTGACGCGTATTTCTCCGCATAGGCCACGGCGCCGCGCGTGCCGTTCTCTTCGTTGGTCCACAACACCAGACGCACGGTCCGCCTCGGCTGGATGCCAAGCTTCTTCATCAGGCGGAGTGCTTCCCACGTCGCCACGCATCCGACGCCATCGTCAGAGGCGCCGGCGCCGACGTCCCATGAATCGAGGTGTCCGCCGAGCACGACGATCTCGTCCGGCTTTTCGCGGCCGCGAATCTCCGCGACCACGTTCGCCGACTCTGCGTCACCTTCGCTGTGTCCTTCGAGCATGAGGCGCACGCGAACCTTGCGCCCGCGCGCCGAGAGCCGCGCTATCCGGTTGGCGTCCTCGGCGGCAATGGCCGCCGCCGGAATGGGCGGCATGTCCGATTGGTACTGCACGCTGCCGGTGTGCGCCGTGCGCAAGCCCGTCGGGCCAACCGATCGCACGAGCACCGCCACAGCGCCGGCCTGCGCGGCGGCCCGGGCGCTGCCAGTGCGGTAGCTCACGGTGTCCGCGTAATTCGTGAACGGCTCGTTGAAAAGGACGATGCGGCCTTTCGCATCGGCGGCGTGGGTCCGCAGGTCGTTGAAGCTTTCGACGACGAGGACCTCGGCCTCGAGACCACCGGGAGGCGTCGCGACAGTTCCGCCGAGACCCAGCAAGGTGATCGTGTGCCGCGCCGGATCGACGATTTCCGCGCTCTCGCGGCCGCGGACCCACTTAGTCACCATCACCTTCTCCGTGCGCACGTTCTCGAGACCGTCTTTCTTCATGGTCTCGACCGCCCATCCGATCGCGCGATTGAGGTTCTCGGATCCGCTGAGACGATGGCCGTATGTGTCGGTCATCTCGGCAAGGCGCTGCCAGGCGAAGTCGTCGGCGGTCGCCGCCTTGATGAGACGAGTGGCGGTGTCGCGATACGCGTTGATCCAGCCTGGCGCCCAGACTGACTGCGCGCCCGCATCCGCCGTGATGGCCGCAAGCGCCGCGGCGAGGCACAGGACAAAGGGGGGAATCCACATGGTCCGCATCAGCGGACAAGGGTATCAGATGCACGTAGAATAGTGAGCCTCCCCAACGAATGTCCGACCGCGATCCAAGGCTGTATTTCTACGACACCATAGCCGACCGGTTTGACGAGCTTGTCAACGCGTACGACCTGCGGCGGCGCCTCGAAATTGTTTTCGGGGAGCTGCTCGGAACCGAGGATCTGACAGGAGTGTCGGTACTCGATGTCGGCTGCGGCAGCGGATGGTTCAGCCGCGAGGCGCAGCGCCGCGGCGCCCGGGTCACGTCGCTCGACATCGCGCTCCGGCTGCTGCACGAAACGCGGCGGAAGGTCGTCACCAGCCGCGTGAACGCCGATGCCTGCGCGCTCCCGTTCGCGGATGCGTCATTCGATCTGGTGATTTCGTCAGAGTGTCTCGAGCACACACTCGATCCGAGGCGTGCTCTCGCTGAAATTCACCGCGTCACCCGGCCCGGCGGCCGTCTCCTGGTCACGGTGCCCAATCAGGCGTGGCATTTCTCGGCGACGATTGCGGAGACATTCAAGCTCCGTCCCTTCGAGGGCTACGAACACTGGCTCGGGTGGTGGGAGATCCGCCGCATCCTCGGGCGGCTCCATGCACGTATCGATCGGATGCGCGGGTTTCACCTCGTCCCACCACTCTTCCGACCCACGTGGCCACTCCTGCGCCGCATCGACGCCCTCGGCGGAGTGCTCGGGCCCGCGATGCTCAATATCGCGGTGCTCGCGACGAAGGCCACAACGGCCACAAAGACGGATTTGTGATCTTCGTGGCCAATCCGTCTTTGTGGCCTCAGTGGCTCACGGGCAGGACCACACAGAACGTGCTGCCGCCCGGACAACTTGATTCGAGGCTCAGCGATCCCTCGTGTGCCTCGGCGATCCATTTGGCGATCGTGAGGCCGAGGCCGGTGCCATCCGCGCGCCGCGATGGGTCGAGCTGAACGAATCGATGGAAGATGCGATCGCGATCCGCCTCCGGAATTCCTCCGCCGGTATCGGTCACGCGAACGTGCACGCGCGAGCCGTTCGGACTGACATCAACCGAGACCGACGCCGCCCTTCGGCGTGTGCTGCACTGCGTTCTGCAGCAGGTTTACGAGCAGGCGGCGCAGCAGCTCCTCGTCGCCGCGCACCCGAACATCGGCCGCGCCGTTCGACGTCACGGTGATCCCGCGATCCGCGGCAAGGACGGCGACCGCCCGGCGGCACTCGTCGACGACATCATCGAGATACAAATCGACCAGGCGCAGCGGATATCCCCCCGCATCCGCCCGCGCGAGCACGAGCATGTCCTCCACCAGCGTCCCCAGCCGCCGCGCCTGCGCGCCCGCCATCGTGAGCGCTTCGCGGTACTCTGCTTCGTCCCGATGATCACGGCTGAGCGTGACGTCAGCCGCCGCGCGGATCACTGAGACGGGCGTTCGCAATTCGTGCGACGCATCGGCCATGAACTGTCGCTGCGTCTGAAGTGCCGCGCGAAGCCTGGCGACCAGCCCGTTGAATGCCCGCGCGAGCTGTCCCAGCTCGTCGTCCCGGGGCGCTTGTCCGAGATCCTCCAAGCCGGTGAGCGGCACACTCGCAGCGCGGCGCGCCATCATCGCGATCGGCCGCAGGCCGATCGATGCCAGCCACATTCCGCCCGCGCCGGCCAGCAACAGCGCGATCGGAATGCCCACGAACATCGCCTCCTCCACCTCGTGCTGCTCACGCGCGATGTCGGTCAACGGCCGCCCGACGACCAGCGTGAACAACGTCGACCCGACCATCTCGGGGTCGGTGTGCACCCGCCACTCACCGGAAGACGTCTGGATCGTTCTCGCGGCAGCAACCCCTGCTGGGGGCATCACGTCGCGGAGCGCCACACGATCGAGCCGTGTCGCGAGCGCGTGACCGCCGCCATCGAGGATGGCGACGGCGCCGCCCAGGGAGGCGATCGCGTCGCGCGCTTCGGTCGCGGCGAGCGCCGGACTGTCGAGCTCCCGCAGCTCCTCACGAAGAATGGTGGCGAGCGTCGCATGCACGCTATCGAGCTCGCGGTCGACCCGGCGGATGCCAAGCCGGTACTGCACGATGAGCACGTCCACGCCGAACAAGGCGAGCACGACAACGAGTGCGATCGTGTACCAGAGGGTCAGGCGCGCGCGAAGCGACAGCGTCCTCATCACACGTCACATGCCATGGCTTGACCTTCGCGGACCCGAAGGGTCCGCGCCGCGTGTCCACATGGAGACATCACCCGCCGTCCACACTCCGTGCCTCCGTGCCTCCGTGGCCCGTCTCTGCGGCGGTGAGCTGGTAGCCCTCGCCCCGGCGGGTGCGAATCAAAGACATCGGTCCACGCGCATCCAGTTTGCGGCGAAGGCGCTGGATGTAGACGTCCACCACATTCGACATCGGGTCGTAGTGGTCGTCCCAGACGTGCTCGGCAATGTCGCCGCGGCTGACGACGTCGCCCGCACGGCGTGCAAGATACTCGAGGAGCGCGTACTCTTTCGCCGTCAGGAGGATCTCCTCGTTCCGGACACGCGCGCGGCGGCTTCTCGTTTCAATCGTGAGTGGCCCTACGACCAGACGCTCGGGAAGCACGGGCTGCTGCCCGCGACGAATGAGCGCTCGCAACCGGGCAAGCAGCTCGCCGAAGTCGTACGGCTTGATCAGATAGTCGTCCGCGCCGCAATCGAGCCCCTGGATCCGCGCCTCGACCGCGTCCCGCGCGGTCAGCATCAGGATCGGAACGGCATTCCCGGATTCGCGGATCGTCCGGCACACGGTGATGCCATCCGCGCGCGGGAGCATCACGTCGAGGATCAGTGCGTCGTAGTCGGTCGTGCCGACTTGGAAGATTGCGGTTTCACCGTCCGCTGCCACGTCGACGGCGTACGTCTGCTCGCGGAGCCCTTTGGCCAGCACATGTGCCGCATGAGGTTCGTCTTCAACGAGCAGAATGCGCATGGCAATCACCGAGGCCGCCAATGATAGCCTCTACCGGAATTCGGGATTCGGGGTTCGGGATTCGAACGCGATTTCACGGATCGCCGATCTCGGCCCCCTCTCTGTCATCGTCTATTCATGGACCGTCGACCATGCTGTCGGTCTGCTTTTCGCCATGGAGGAACTCGCGTGGTGATGCCGCGCCACAGTAAGGTCCACGCGCTCGGCGCGTGCGTCATCGCTTTGCTTGCCGCCTCAACCGCCTTCGCGCAAGTTGCGCCGGGTGGCGCTCTCACGCTCCAGGCCGCCATGGACCGCGCGTTCAGTGCCAATCCGACGATTGCCGCCGCGCGACTGCGAGGCGCCATCGACCTCGCAAACCTGGCTGTGGCGGAGGAACGCCTCAACCCCTCCGCGGCCATCGAGATCTCGAAGGAAACGCCGAAGCAGTCGTTCGGATTCGCGGTCCCGCTCGAGCTTGGCGGAAAGCGGGCGAAGCGAATTGCCGTCGGTGAAGCGACGGTACGCGCCGGCGAGGCGGAAATCGCGGCGACCGTCGCGCAGGTCCGCAACGACGTCCGCCGCGCGTACTACGGTGTCGTCGTGGCCGACGCGCGTCTCATGCTGCTCAATGAGATGCGCGACATTGCCGCGCGGGTCCGCGACACAGCCCAGCAGCGATTCGAGGCGGGCAGCGCGCCGCGGCTGGAAGTCATGCAGGCGCAGCTCACGCGTGCCTCTGCTGAGAACGAGGCGACGGCCGCCCAGGGAAACGCCGTCGCCGCTCGCGCCCAGTTGAACGCGCTCCTCGGCCAGCCGCTCGAGACGGTGACGTCGCTTATCGACCGCGGTCGATGCCGGCGGGCCGGTGACGACCGAAGCTGCCATGACGCTCGCGCAGACTGCGAGCACCGAGCTGATCGTCGCTCGATCGGCAGATCGAGACGCAGCGCGCCAGAATCCTGCTCGCTCAGGCGCTTCAGGTGCCGGACGTCATTCCGGCGGCCGTGCTCACGCATGACGCGCAGCCGGAATTCACGTACGGGTGGCGCGCCGGCGTCGCAGTGACCCTTCCCCTGTTTACCTCGCATCGCGCCGGAGTCTTCGTCGAGCAGACCACCCTGGATCAGCTCAACGCGCAGCGGCAGGCGACGCTCGTCCGCATCAACGGCGCCGTGACCGCCGC
The DNA here is from genome assembly GCA_963741135.1 of uncultured Acidobacteriota bacterium. Classification (GTDB taxonomy): domain Bacteria; phylum Acidobacteriota; class Vicinamibacteria; order Vicinamibacterales; family UBA2999; genus Gp6-AA40. The sequence goes on along the minus strand of CAVUHC010000008.1, from coordinate 740,999 downwards.
CGCGGTCACCGTCCAGGCGCAACGCCAGCTCTACATGCGGTACCGCGATGAGATCATCCCGCAGGCGCAGCAGGTCGAGCAGCTCGCGCAGGAGTCTTATCAGCTCGGACAGACTGGCATTGCGGCGCTGCTGCAGGCACTCCAGGCGACGCGCGACGTCCGCCTTCGCGCCATTGATGCCGTGTCGCTTTTTCAGAACGCGCTCGCGGATCTCGAGCGCGCGATAGGGGCTCCGCTGCCATGAGACTCACGACTCGTATGCTGTTCAACTCCCAATTCCCAACCTCCACTTCCCACGGCGCCTTGGGAGTTGGAAGTTGGAGATTGGGAATTGTCGTGATGGTGCTGGCAACGACCGCGGGGTGCAGCAAGCAGGCGGCCGAAGAAGTCGAGACGAAACGGTCGTCCCCGTGAAGATGGTGCCGGCGGCAACCGGATCCATCCGTGGCGTGGTGCATGCCACGGGCGTCGTCACGCCGGCGCCCGGCGCGGAGCTCGTCGTCGATCGCGCCGGAAGCCGGGCGGATCGCCGAGGTGCCGCACGGGGAGGGCGACCGCGTGCGCCAGGGTGACGTGCTCGTTCGCTTCGAGATCCCCAACACGGCCGCCGAGGTCCAGCGCCAGGCGGCCGAGGTCCAGCGCGCGCAGGCGGCCCTCGCCAACGCCAGGGCAAATCAGGTCCGCGCGCGCGATTTGTTCGATCGCGGCATCGCCGCGCGGAAAGACGTGGAAGACGCCGACCGGATGGTTGCCGACGCGGAGGCCGCTGTCGCGCAGGCCGAGGCGTCGCGTGCCGCCGCCAACCTAACGGCTGCGCGCTCGGTCGTCCGCGCGCCCTTCAATGGCACCGTCTCCAAGCGATACCACAACCCCGGCGATCTCGTCGAAGCCGCGGCCGGCGACCCGGTGCTGCGCCTCATCGATCCAAGCCGGCTCGAAGTGACGGCGTCCCTGCCATTGGCAGACGCGTCACGAGTGATGATCGGCGCCGCGGCCCGCCTTACTGGGCGGCCGGCGGGCAGCCCCGATCTCGGCCTGAAGGTCATCTCCCGCCCCGCCGCCGTCGATCCCGGCACGGCGACCGTTCCCGTCCGGCTCGCGTTCGCAGGTCCCACGAACTATCCCTCCGGAACCCCCGTGCAGCTCGATATCGAGGCGGAACAGCACGCCAACGTCGTCCTGATTCCGGCGCCTGCGCTGGTGCGCGAAGGTGAAGAGACCGCGGTGTTCGTGGCGAAAGGCGACAAGGCGGAACGGCGCGTGGTCGTGATTGGACTCACCGACGAAATGGACGTCGAGATTGTCAGCGGCGTCAAGGAAGGCGAGATGGTGATCGTGGATGGCCAGGCGGGCCTGCCCGACGGAGCGACGATTACACGGGAGGCCGCCGAGGACGATGACGACGAGCCCGAGGAGCCACCGGCCAACACGGGCGGCGACGCGAAGGGCGGGAAATGAACGTCGCCGCGCTGGCGCTCAGGCACTCGCGGGCCGCCGTGCTGCTGGCCGTCGCGCTCGTAGTAGGTGGCGCGCTTGCCGCGTTCTCGCTCCCCAGCAGCATCTATCCCCCGCTGCAGTTCCCGCGCATCGCCATCGTGGCGCACTCGGGCACGCTGCCTCCGCAGTCGATGTCGCTCATCGTGACCCGTCCGATCGAGCAGGTCGTGATGGCGGTGCCAGGCGTCCGGCGCGTGCGCTCGCGCAGCATTCGCGGCGCCGCCGAGATCTCCGCGCAATTCGATCCGACCACGGACATGATCGTCGCGCTGCAGATGGTGCAGAACCGCGTCGCCGAGATCACCGGCGATCTGCCGCCGGGCACCGAGATGCAGATCGAGCGGATGACGCCGGCGATCTTTCCGGTCTTCATCCTGAGCATGACCGGGTCGCTGCCGACCGCCGACCTGTTCGACTACGCGAACTTCGTCGTGAAGCCGGAGCTGGCGCGCGTCCCCGGATCCGGAACCATCGACGTGCAGGCAAGCGACACCCGCGAGATCGAAGTCATCCTCGATCCCGCGAAGCTGACGGCGTCCGGCCTCACGGTGGTTGACGTCTCCGACGCGCTCAAGGCCCAGAACACCGTCCTCCCGGTCGGCCGATTCCAGGAATCGGGGCTGCAGCACCTGACGCTCGCCTCCGGCCTCTGGAAGAACGCCGGAGGAGATTGCGCAGGCGCCGGTGCTGATGAAGAACGGCGCGACGGTTCGGGTCGGCGACCTCGGGACCGTGGCGCCCGGCGCGCCTGACCGCACCCTGCTCGTGACCGGCAACGGCCGCGACGCGGTCGTCATGAGCATCTCGCAGCAGATTGGCGCCAACATCATCGACCTCAAGGCCGGCATGGACAACGTCCTGGCCAGCCTCGCGAAAACGCTGCCGTCCGGCATCATGATGAACCGCGTCTACGACCTGGCGCAGTTCGTCGAGGAGTCGATCACCAGCGTGCGTGACGCGATCCTGATTGGTGGATTCCTCGCCATCATCGTCCTGATCGTCTTCCTCCGCGACTGGCGCCTGACGATGATCGCGGCGGTGACGCTGCCGATGGCCGTCATTCCCACCTTCGTCTTCATGTGGCTCTTCGGCGGCACGATTAACCTGATGTCGATGGGCGGCCTGGCCGTCGCGATCGGCCTCGTCATCGACGATGCGGTGGTCGTGGTGGAGAACATCCATCGCCGCGCCGGCGAGGGAGGAAGCAGCGTCATCGACGCGGTCCAGCAGCTGATGGCGCCGCTCGTCAGCTCCACGCTGACGACCGTCGTCGTGTTCGCTCCGCTGGGCCTGCTGTCCGGCGTGCCTGGGCAGTTCTTCCGCGCGCTCTCGCTGAGCCTGTCGGTCGCGGTGCTCATTTCGCTGGCGTTGTCGATCAGCGTCGTGCCGCTGATGGCGAAATGGGCGTCCTCGCACCATCGCCCTGCGGGCGAGACGCACGGCCGGGTCGAGCAGTTCTACGAACGGACACTCGGCGTGATGATCGCGCGGCCGCTGCTCTCGGTCGTGGTCGCGCTGCTGCTGGCGGCGGTCACGGTCGTCCTCTTCTACCAGGTTGGAACCGGGTTCTTCCCGGCCGCCGACGAAGGCGGGTTCGTCGTCGACTACCTGACGCCGGCCGGCAGCGCGCTCGCGGAAACCGATCGCCAGGTGCGGAAGATCGAGCAGATCGTCGGGGAGACGCCGGAAGTCGCCGCGTATTCGCGGCGCACCGGCTCCGAGCTGGGGCTGTTCGCGACGGCGCAGAACACCGGCGATGTCCTCGTGCGCCTCAAGCCACGCGGCCAGCGGAGCCGCTCGGCGGACGAAATCATCTCCGAGATGCGCGACAAGAGTCCTCGAGGCCGCGCCGCTCGTCGAGGTCGAGTTCGTCCAGCTCCTGCAGGACATGCTCGGCGACCTCGAAGGGAATCCCGAGCCGATCGAGATCAAGATCTTCGGCGACGATCCCGATCGTCTCGCGGCGCTGGCCGAACCCGTCGAGGAGATGATGGGCAAGGTCCAGGGCATCGTCGACGTCGTCGGCGTGCAGACGGGGAACCCCGAAGTGACCTGGACGGTCGATCCCGTGGCGGCGGGACGCTACGGTCTCACGGTGGAGACGGTCTCGGACCAGCTCGCAGGCAACTGGCTCGGCGAGGTGGCGACCGATCTGCGGCTCGCCGATCGCACGATTCCCGTCCGCGTCCGTCTGCCGGACTCATACCGGTTCGATCCCGAGCAAGCTTCCGCAGACGCTGCTCCGAACGCCGGACGGCAAGCCGATTCCCGTCTCCGAAGTGGCCTCGATGACGCGCGCGAACGGACAGGGCGAGCTGCGCCGCGAGAACCTCCGTCCGATGGCGGTCGTCAGCGGCCGCCTCGAGGGACGCGACCTCGGGAGCGCCGTCGGCGAGATCCAGGCGAACCTCGACAAGCTCACGCTGCCCATCGGCTACACCTACGAGATCGGCGGGCAGTACCAGGCGCAGGCGCAGGCGTTCCGCGAGCTGCTGATGGTCTTTGCGCTTGCGGTGGTGCTGGTCTTCACGATCCTGGTCATCCAGTTCCGGGCGTGGCTGCCGGCGATGCTCATCCTGCTGGCGGCGCCGCTCTCGCTTGGCGGCGCGCTGCTGCTGCTGCTCTTCACGCGGCACGGACCTGAACATCTCGTCGGCCATGGGCATCATCCTGCTCGTCGGCCTCGTCGTGAAGAACGGCATCATGCTGCTCGACTTCTCGGAGAAGCTGCACGAGGAGGGCGAGCCGTTCGAGTCGGCGATCGCGCACGCCGGGCGCATCCGCCTGCGGCCGATCCTGATGACGACGTTCTGCACGCTGTTCGGGCTGCTGCCGCTGGCGCTCGGCCTTGGCGCAGGCGCCGAGCTGCAGAAACCGCTCGCGCTCGCGGTGATTGGCGGTCTAGCCCTGTCGACGCCCGTCACGCTGCTGGTCGTGCCGGGACTGTACGCGGCAATCAAAGGTCGGAGCAAATAAGTCTTGGAAATTAGAAAGAGGTCTTTATGCGCAAGCTAATACGCGTTCTCGCGTGCGTGCTCGCAGGCGTCGTCGTGCAGGCGGCGGACGTTTACCGCCTGTGAAGGAAATCGCGATTGGCGGTGAAGGCGGATGGGACTACCTCATCGTCGATTCGGCGCGCATCGACTGTACACGTCACATGCGACGAAGATCGTCGTCGCCGACACCGAGACCGGCAAGATCGTCGGCGAGATCCCCGATACCGACGGCGTGCACGGCTTCGCCATCGCGTCCGACCTCGGGCGCGGGTTCACGAGCAACGGCCGCGCGAACACGCTCGACGATCGTCGATCTGAAGACGTTGAAGCCGCTCGGCACGGTCATGACCGGCGCCAATCCCGACAGCATCCGATACCTCGCCGTCGCGCAAGGAAGTCTGGACGTTCAACCACACGGGCAAGTCAGTGACCGTATTCGACGCGCGGACCGGAAAGGTGATCGCCACGATCGACGTCGGCGGTGAACTCGAGGAGGCCGTCGAAGATGCCCCGCCAACCGCATGTTCGTCAACGTCGAGGACAAGGGCGCGATCGGCGTGATGGACACGGTCAAGCACACGCTGGTCGCGACATGGCCGATCGCGGAATGCGAAGGGCCGACAGGCCTGGCCTTCGATGCAAAGAACCACCTGCTCCTGAGCGCGTGCGACGGCAAGATGGCGGTGATCGACAGCACCAGTCGGGCAAGACCGTGACCAGCTTTCCCATCGCGGACGGCGTGGACGGCAACGGCTTCGATCCCGCGACCGGCCTGGCATTCGCGTCGAGCGGCACGGGCGTGCTGACGATTGCGCACGAGGACGCACCGAACAAGTTCACAGTGGTCCAGACGCTGAAGACCCAGCCGTCGGGCCGGACGATGTGGCTCGACGCGGTGACGCACAACGTCTACGTGCCGGTCGCGATGACGACGACGGGGCCGAATGGCCGCGCGCAGATCACGCCGAACACGATGAAGATCCTGGTGTTCGGACTGAGTCGCCAGCCAGGTGATGATCCCGAGGTGGGATCCCGAGGTGCGATCCCGAGGTGGGATCCCGAGGTGATCCCGAGGTGCGATCCCGAGGTGCGATAGGTGCAGGTGCGAGGGGTGCCTCACTCTTCGCACCCGTCGCACCTCTTGCACCTCTTGCACCCTTCGCACCCTTCGCACCCCTCGCACCCTTCGCACCCTAAAAAAGTGCGCGCAATCACGGCGACCGAAGGGTTGTGATTGCGCGCACCAGCACCCGCTGACGGGGACAAGCGCCGCGAGTGATACCGCCCACGCTATCCCGCTGCCCACGGTGCGGACCATAGGGTGAAGGCTGTATTCGGAGGGACATCAACGCCGGATGGCGGCACGCGGTTGAAACGTGCATCATCGAGCGGGAAATCGCCGTGATATCCGCCGATCCGGAGCGAGGCTGGACGGGCCGTCCACGCCGTGACTACGATCGCCGCATGGCGGGGACACCGGTGCGAGAGTGGGACCCGCGAAGTACGAGCGTGCGCGCGGCGCTGCTCGTCGGCTTCGCGGTCGTGTTCGGTCTGTGGCTGCTGTGGGGCTACGAGCTCGTTAGCAGTCTGCAACGGATCGAGCAGAATGTCTCGAGTGTCCACGAGTCGGAGGTCCGGGGCGAGCAGACCCTGTCGAAGATCCGCACCAACGTTCTGCTCGGATCGATTTACCTGCGCGACGCGGTGATCGACGGCGCGACCACCCGCAGGGGTACGTATCGCGACGAGCTGACGGGGTTGCGCGACGAGGTCGAGCGGCTGCTTCACGCTTACATCCCCGAGGTCGCGTCGCCGGTAGAGCGCGACCATTGGGCGCGGCTGCAGGTCGAGCTCGGCGACTACTGGGCCTCGCGCGACGTCGCGTTCACCGAGCAGGCGAAGACGCCCGACGACGCCGCGGCGCTCCTCCGCAGCCACGTGGTGCCCCGCCGCGACACAGTCCTCCAGATCATCGATCAGCTGGCCGCGCTCCAATCCGGCGCGATCCAGCGCCACGAGGAGGAAATCGATCTGCTGTACCGGCAGGTCCGCACGCGCCTCTTGTCCATGGGCTTCGGGACGCTGATCGTGGCGTTGTTCGTCGCCGTCATGGCCTCCCGGCATGTCAATCGGCTGCAGCACCAGATCGAGCGGCAGCACGGGATCGAGCAGCGCAACCGGGAAGACCTTGAACGCCTGTCCGCTCGTCTCGTCGACGTGCAGGAGCAGGAGCGCCGCACGCTCGCGCGCGAACTGCACGACGAAGTGGGCCAGGCCCTCACGGCGGTGAAAATGGACATCGGTATCGCCCTGCGGGCCGACGTCGACTCGCGCGTCAGGGACGCGCTCGAAGAAGCGCGCGAGATCAGCGAAACCACGCTCCGCAGCGTCCGCGACATGTCACAACTGCTCCATCCCTCGGTGCTGGATGATTTCGGTCTTCCGGCGACGCTGACCACCTACCTCCGCAACTTCTCCCAGCGGACGGGCATCCGCGCGCAGCTCGCCGAGACGATGGATGCGCGGCTGGCTCCCGAAATCGAAGTGTGCGTCTACCGTATCGTCCAGGAGGCGCTCAGCAACGTCGCACAGCACAGCGGCGCCACCGCCTGCACTGTAACGCTCAATTCCGGCGGGGGCTTTCTGCGGCTGATCGTCGAGGACAACGGCGGTGGCGTCGGCGCCGCGAACACGCTCGCAGCGGGCCGCGGACTCGGGTTGATCGGAATGCGCGAGCGCGCGCAGGCCCTCGGTGGCACCTTTACGATTGCTGATCGCGAGGGTGCGGGGACCATCGTCGTGGTGACGCTGCCGCTTGGCGCATCCGCCGCCGGTGCCACAGCCGGTCACGGGACCACGATCGCCGCCGTTCGCCGCGCCGGGTAACGCTGGTGGCCATGCTGCGCATCCTCCTTGCAGACGACCATACGGTGGTACGCCAGGGACTTCGAAAGGTCCTCGAGGAGCGATCGGACTGGCGGGTTGTTGCGGAAGCTGGTGATGGCCGCGAAGCGGTACGCCAGGCGGAGCAGCACAAGCCGGACGTCGCGATTCTCGACGTCGCGATGCCGCTGCTCAACGGCATCGAGGCGACGCGGCAAATCGTCAAACGGGTGCCCAACGTCCGCGTCCTCGTGCTCAGCATGCACGCGGACGAAGCGTACGTCATCCAGATCCTGCACGCCGGCGCTGCCGGATACCTGCTGAAGGACTCAGCCGATGTCGATCTGCTCCAGGCGGTGAGTGCCGTCGCCGAGGGTAAGTCCTTCTTCAGTCCGGCGATCGCCCGCCTCATGCTGGACGACTACGTGAAACAGCGCACGGGCGAACCTGGCGTGATCGACCGCTACGAATCGCTGTCCGATCGCGAGCGCGAGGTGTTCCAGCTGATCGCGGAAGGCAAGACGAACAAGGACATCGCTGCCATCCTCTTCATCAGCCCGAGCACGGTCGAAACCCACCGAGCGCGGATCATGGAAAAGCTCGACGTCCATAGCGCCGCCGAGATCGTCCTCTACGCCGTCCGGCGTGGTGTGATTCGCTAGTCGGACCAACCTTTGCTCTGGCTGGGCAGTATCTCCAGCCACGTTCGCATGAGGACTCATGGCCAGGCAGTATTCCGCGCGGTGAGTTCGAGGCATATCGTGTAAATGGCGATGAAATCCGAGACCGCCCGGTTCGTGACTGGCGAAACTTCAGCGTATCGCCCCCGCGTCTCTCGTGAAACGCGTCGGCTGCTGATGACGGCGCTCCTCGCAGTTCTTACACTGTGGGTCCTCGCTCGTGTCAGATTTCCTGATCGCCCGGTAAACCCCAATCCCGTGGCGCCACTGCTCAGTCAGCTCGCCGGTTTTTCGAGATTCTCGGAACTCGCGGCGACAATCGAGGACCTCCAAGCGCGCGTGGCGCCCACGCTCGTCACAGTTGCGCCCGACGTCGCCGACATCACGACACGAGCCGAGCGGACAGAGGAGCACGTGGCAGCGCTTCGGCTTCGCGACGATGTCGCGATTGCGATTCTCGAGCCGGGAGCGAGGGAACCCAGTCCGCTCGGTGTGATTGCCGAGGATCGCGCATCGGGCCTCACGGTTCTTCGAGTGGGAAACGGGACAAATGCGGTACTTCCGGTGCTGTGGTCCCCCCAACGCCTGGACAGACCGCAGTACGTCGCTGTCTCATCGCCGTCCCCCGGCAACATGTCGCTCCGGCCGGCCTTCATCGGGTCGCTGACGCCCGTGGAGGCCCCCGCGTGGATAGGACCGGTGTGGAGACTTCCACGCGATGCAGACGTCGCACGCGGGGCGTTTCTGTTCACCGACGACGCGGAGTTCGTGGGCGCGGTGGCCCGGTACGGGGATGGCCTTGCAGTCGTTCCGGGCAAGACGCTGTGGGACGCGGCAGAGGACCTGCTCAGACAGCCGCAGAAGATGCACGTCGACCTCGGAATCGATGTGGAAGCGTTGACGCCGCGTCTCTCACGCGCCAGCGGAGCCGACTCCGGTGTCGTCATCACCTGGATCGATCCAAGCAGTGTTGTCGCCGGCCAGCTCAAGGCCGGTGACGTCATCCAGGCCGTCGATGACGTCAGCACACTTACGCCCGAACATTGGCGCGTTCGGACGGCTCGCCTCGGAGTGGGAGACACGATTGCGATCCGCGTGATGCGCGGAGGAACGCAACGGGAGTTGCTGGTCGTGGCAGCGACGCCCGCGCCCACGACGCCATCGACGATGCTCGGCCTCACGATGCGGTCGCTTGCCCGCGTGGGGGCCGAGGTCGTGCGGGTCGAGCGGGGCTCGGCCGCTGAAACAGCCGGCATCGAGGCTGGAGATGTCATCACCGCCATCGGCGCGAGCCTCGCGCCCAGTGGGGCACAAGTAGAATCGTCGTTCGCGTCCGCGCGGCTCGGGGATTTCACGATCGTTACCCTGATGCGCGGACCCGCGCACCGTGTGGTGGCCATTCAGCGATGAGTCCGTCCGGTCCGAGCGAGCTGGGCGAACCGAGGACCTTTGATCCGATCGACGTCCAGCCTCACCAGAGCGGAGCTACTGCCGGACGCCTGTCACCGGCATCGCGGTTCGGCTCACTCGACTGGTCCACTGGCGCATTACCCGCACTGCTGTTGCTGGTGTCGGGCGCAGCCCTCGGGCCGCATGGCCTGGTCCTTCTCACACCTCAGGCACTGGCGTTCCTCGACCCGGCATCTTCGATCGCCCTGGCCGCACTTGGGGTCATTGCGGGATTGAGCGTCGGGGCCGGCCAAGCGGATCGACGGATTGTTGCGGCGTCAAGTGCCCAGGCTATGGTGACCGCGATCGTGGTCGCCACCGGCGTTCTGCTCGTGGGTCCAGCGGTGACGACGGTCAGCCCATTTCCGCCGTGGTGGATGGTGGCTTTGGCGCTCGGTCTCTGCGCGGCCACGTCATCCTCGTTGCCGCCGGATCCGACGCGCTCCTCGCACGACATCGCGGCACGCCTGGACGTCCAGGACTATCTGCTTCCCATCGTCTTTGGCGGTGTGCTGCTGGCGTTTCTCCGCGAACCCACGCCTGCCGCAGCGCTCCTGGTCGCTGCGCAGGCGACGCTCATAGCAGTCGTGATCGCCATCGCAGGATGGCTGCTCCTGTCACAGGCTTCAACACCGGCAGAACAGCGTGTGTGTATCTTTGCGAGTCTCCTGCTCCTCGGCGGCGCCGCCGACTACCTCTCGATGTCGGCCCTGCTCAGCGGCCTGGTTGCCGGCGCGTGCTGGCGATTTGCCGGAGGCGCGGTGCGCGAGTACATCCGTCGCGACGTCGCGCATGTCCAACACTCGCTGCTCGTCCTGATCCTGCTGCTTGCGGGCGCCCGCGCGGACTTGTCGCCGGCTGCGCTGACCCTGTCAATCGCCTACGTCATCGTTCGCACAAGTGGAAAACTCATCGGCGGATGGCTCGCGACGCACTCGTCGGAAGCCATTCCACGGAACAGCAATGCCGAACTGATCTCTCCAGGCGTGTTCGGAGTCGCGTTCGCGTCGAATGTCGTGCGCGCCGGCGGACCTGAGTTCATGCCAATGCTGACCGTCGTCGTCGTCGGCACCATCGCATCGTCGCTGATCGCCGCTTTCTCTCGTTCCGGGGTCAGCAAGGGATGAGACGAGTCGGAGCGCTGGCGTTGGCGGTCGGCTGCGTCGCCTGGGTCCATGCCCTCGGCGAGACCGGAACCGTGGCGTCGGCGGGCACGGCGCTGGCGCTTGGCTTCACGCTCCTGGGCGCATGGGTCACGGGCGACCTGCTTCGACGTTTTCACGTGCCCCGGCTCACTGGGTACTTGCTGTTCGGCGTACTCGTCGGCCCGTACCTGGCAAACGTCATCACCGAGTCGATGGCGGCACAGCTGCAGGTGATCACCGGCATCGCGACCACCCTGATCGCGCTGATTGCCGGCCTCACGCTCAGCATCGAACGGCTCCGCGGCCGGCTCTCCGCGATCGTCCGCATGACCGCGGCAACACTTGCCGTTGCCAGCGCCGGTGTCGCCGCCATCGCCTGGGTCGCATGGCCGTGGCTCCCTGTCGCGCCCGACGCCGACGGCGCCGCAAGGCTGGCGATGGTCCTCCTGCTCACCGTCATGGTCGTCAGCTTCTCGCCGACGATGACGGCCGCAGTCACGACCGACACCGGCGCCCGTGGCCGTCTGAGCGAGCTCGTGCTCGCCGTCGTCGTCCTTGCCGATCTCGTGATGCTGCTGCTGTTCTCGTTCTCGATGCAGCTGGCGCGTGCGGTATTCCGGCCCGACATGGATGGCGGCAGCCTGATCGTGCAGTTCGCGTGGGAGAGCGGCGGCGCGGTGGCGTTCGGCGCCCTCGTCGGCGCGCTGTTTGCGCTCTATCTCCGATACGTTGGGCGCGAGGTGACGCTGGTCCTGCTCGCCGTGTGCGGACTGCTCAGCCAGGTCGGCACCACCCAGCAGTTCGAGCCGCTGCTTGCGGCGGTGGCTGCCGGTCTCGTCATTGAGAACCTGTCAGTCGCTCAGGGCGACACGCTCAAGGCGGCTGTTCAACGCGGCGCTCCACCAGTGCTCGTGATCTTTTTCGTCGCCATCGGTTCCTCGCTGCGCGTGGACGCGCTCGCGGCCCTCGGTCCGGTCGCACTCGCGTTGGCGGCGATTCGAGCCGCCTTGATCCGGACAGGCGTGTCTGCCGGCCTTGCAGTCTCCGGGATCGATCGACGGGTGGGCGAACATGCCTGGACGGGACTGATCTCCCAGGCCGGCATCACGCTCGGTCTCGCATCAGTGGTCGCCAGCGAGTTTCCAGGGTGGGGCACCCAACTGCAGACGCTGCTGATCGCGCTCATTCCAATCCACGAATTCGTCGGCCCGATGCTGTTCAGACGGGGCTTGGCCCGTGCTGGCGAGCTGGAGGCGCAGGCCCCTCGACCCCTGCTCGTCGTCTCGAATCGAGAGCCGTATCTGCACGTGACCCGTCGTGACGGCACCGTCACGTGGACGACGGCGACGGGTGGCGTGGCCGTCGCCCTGGACGCGCTGATGCGTGAGCGCGGCGGCACGTGGATCGCACACGGTTCCGGATCGGCTGATCGGCTCGTGGTCGATGACACTGACAAGGTTCAGGTTCCACCGGAGCATCCTTCGTACGTGCTGCGCCGGCTGTGGCTCGAGGAACCGACGTTCTCGGCGTACTACGGCGGCTTCGCCAACGAGGGCCTCTGGCCCCTGTGTCACGTTGTCGATGTGCGGCCGACCTTCCGCAGCGAGGACTGGGCCGCATACAAGGACGTCAACGACCGTTTCGCCGCCGCCATCGACGAGGAGCTCGACTCGTCGAACACGCCGGTGTTTCTCCAGGATTATCACCTTGCCCTGGTGGCCCCATCGCTGCGCACGAGGCGGCCGGCCGCGCGCACGGCGCTCTTCTGGCACATTCCCTGGCCGTCTCCGGATCGCCTCCGGATATGCCCGTGGCGCCGCGAAATCCTGACTGGCCTGGCGGCCAACGACCTGCTTGCGTTTCAACTCGATCGCGATCGACGCAACTTCCTTCTCGCCGCCGAGGAGGAGCTCGACGGCGAGGTCGATCTGGAGGCGTCGCGCATCTGGGTCGACGGGCGATCGACGACCGTGGTATCAGTACCGATCGGCGTCGACTACGACCGGATTCAGGGCATTGCCGCAGAAGATTCGCTCGCAGACGAACAGCGACGCCTGCGGCGGCTCTTCGACCTTCGTGCCGATATCGTCGGCATCGGCGTCGATCGGCTCGACTACACGAAAGGCATTCCCGAGCGACTGGATGCGCTCGATGAAGTGCTGACCCGGCGTCCGGAGCTGCGAGGGCGACTGACCTTCGTCCAGATCGGCGTACCATCCCGTTCAGGACTTCACAGTTATGCGGAAATTGAATCGCAGATCGGTCAACGGATCGATGCGCTCAACCGGCGGCACCGTGTGCGCGGCGGACCACCGGTCGTCTGCTATCAGAAAACGCCCCTCGCGATCGGCAGCCTGGTTGCGCTCTACCGTCTCGCGCATTTCTGCATCGTCAGCTCGCTCCACGATGGGATGAACCTGGTCGCGAAGGAATTCGTCGCGGCCCGCGACGACGAGGACGGCGTGCTCGTGTTGAGCGCTCTCGCGGGCGCGGCGCAGGAGCTGCACGAGGCGTTGATTATCAATCCGTACGACATCGAGGGATTTGCCGACGCGCTGACACGAGCGATCGACATGCCGGCGGAGGAACGGCGCACGCGGATGCGTGCGCTGCGGCGCGCGGTCGCCGGACGCAATGTCTTCGGCTGGGCATCAGATATTCTGGAAGGGCTCGAGAGCCTGTGGACCAGGCCGTTGCATTATGCGGTCCGGGGCTGGGAGGATACGTCCGTCTGACATGCAGACCATCCTGGCGGAAGAGCAGCGCGCGCTGCTTGCCAGCTTCGCGCACTCCAACGTGCTACTGGCATTCGACTACGACGGAACGCTCGCGCCCATCGCCCCGACGCCCGCCGGCGCACGGATGAGGCGCGACACGCGGCGGCTGCTGACACTGGTCGCGCGCCTGTATCCCTGCGTCATCATTTCCGGGCGGGCGCTCGACGACCTCACGCGACGGCTTCGTCACATTCCGGCGTGGTATCTGTTCGGAAACCACGGGCTCGAGCCAGCCACACCCGACGCGCCGTATCCAACCCATGCGCGCACATGGGTGCGTCATCTCAAAAAGCGGCTGCCGCCGGATCCCGGCATCGTCATCGAGGACAAGCGGTATTCCGTCACGATTCACTACCGCAACGTTCGCGACAAGCGCTGCGCGATAGAGGCGATCGACAGAGCCGTTGCCGAGCTCCCGGACGCGCGGGCGCTGGGAGGGGCCGAGGCGGTGAGCCTGCTGCCTCGCGGCGGCGCCGACAAGGGGGTCGCGCTTCAACAGGCGTGCAGGTGGTTTGCGTGCGACAGCGCGATTTACATCGGCGATGACGGCACGGACGAGGACGCGTTCGCGTCCGCATCTCCGGAAAAGCTGCTCGCCATTCGCGTCGGAGGGGCGGACGGCTCGCGGGCGCGGTATCAACTCGATCGGCAGGAGGATGTCGACGCGCTTCTCCGCATTCTCGTCGACTTCCGGACGGCCGACTCCAGTTCCATGCGGCGCCGAGCCAAGGCGCGATAGGACAGATGTCCGTCGCGGGAAGCGCCTCAGATTCACACTGGTACAAGGACGCCGTCATCTACGAGCTGAACGTCCGCACGTTTTTCGACTCGAACGGCGACGGGATCGGCGACTTCGCGGGTCTGACGCAAAACCTCGGGTACCTTGAAGAGCTCGGGGTGACATGCCTGTGGCTGCTGCCCTTCTACGAGTCGCCCCTGCGTGATGACGGATACGACATCGCGCACTACGAGCGGATTCACCATGCCTGCGGGACCAGGCGCGACTTCAGGGCGTTCCTGGATCAGGCGCATGCGCGCGGGATGCGCGTCATCACCGAACTGGTCCTGAATCACACCTCCGATCGGCACCCTTGGTTCGAGGCGGCGCGCCGGGCGCCGGCCGGTACGCCGAAGCGCGACTTCTATGTCTGGAGCAACAGCACAGACCGGTACGCCGGGGCACGCGTCATTTTCAGTGACGCGGAACAGTCCAACTGGACATGGGATCCGGTTGCAGGAGCGTTCTACTGGCATCGATTCTTCCACCATCAGCCGGACTTGAACTTCGACAACCCCGAGGTGCGGCTCGCGGTCCTGAAAGTCATGCGCTACTGGTTCGACCAGGGAGTCGACGGGCTCCGGCTTGACGCCGTTGCGCACTTGTTCGAGCGTGAGGGCACGTCGTGCGAGAACCTGCCAGAGACACACCAGTTCCTGAAACAGATCCGGCGCGACATGGACGAGCGCTACACCGGTCGCGTGCTGTTGGCGGAGGCCAACGATCAGTCGCGCCACGTGCTGGAGTATTTCGGCGAGGATGACGAATGCCACATGGCCTTTCACTTCCCGTTGATGCCGCGGCTCTTTATCGGGATCTTTCGTGGACACGCGTCGGCCATCATTGACGTCGTCGAGGCCACGCGACAGATTCCGGACGCATGCCAGTGGGCCATCTTTCTCCGGAACCATGACGAGTTGACGTTATCGGCGGTGACCGAGGAGGAGCGCGATTTCCTGGTGGCAGCCTGCGTCGCCGAGCCGCAGATGACGGTGCATCGCGGGATCCGGCGCCGCCTTGCGCCGCTCCTTGGAAACGATCGACGCCGCATCGAGCTCGCGCACGTGCTGCTGCTGTCGCTGCCAGGAACGCCGGTGCTCTATTACGGGGATGAAATCGGCATGGGCGACGACCTTCGCCTGCACGATCGTGACGGTGTTCGCACGCCGATGCAATGGTCCGACGACACCAATGCGGGCTTCGCGCCACGGAGCGTGAACCGTCTCGTGATCCCGATCATCGACAATCCGGTGAACGGGTACCGCGTGGTCAACGTGGCCGCTCAGCAACGCAGGTCCGATTCACTGCTGGCGCGGGTCAGGCGTCTGATTCAGGTGAGGAAGCGCCACGTCGCGTTCGGCCGGGGAACGATCGAATTCGTGCGCACCGGCAACGAGGCGGTCCTGGCCTTCATCCGGGTCCACCTGGACGACACGATCCTCGTCGTGGCAAACCTGTCGGGATCCGTGCAATCCGCGACGCTCGAATTGCCCGTGTCAATGATCGGTCTTGCACTGGTCGAGATCGCCGATGACGTGGCGTTTCCGGCGGCGGGGTCCTCACCGTACCCGCTCGCGCTGGCTCCCTATGCCTCGTTTTGGCTCGCCGCCGACAGTCGCTCCCCCGGGGTGCGGTGAGTCAGCGTTCGAATTCGATGTAGTGCGCGGAACGGCCGGTCAAAAAGAATCTGGCGCGCTGTCCGGCTTCCCTGTCGGTGCCGCCGGCCGTATCAAGGCCGACGACCTGCGGATACCATCCGCCGCCGTTCATCAGCTTGCGCGGCACGCTCCACCCACGCGGATCAGCGAGCGTGGCGGAGTACGAAACATAGATGCCCTCGTTGTCGAAGTTTTCGTTCTTCGCGCGGTTCAGCAGCATCACATACCTCTCGAGATAGGTGTTCCAGTGAATCGCCGCGCCCCAGAACGCGTCTACGGCATAGTCGCGATCGTGCCAGGGGTTTGAGACCGGGACGAGCGGCGTGCCCGCCGGATACTCCCATTCGTCTACCGGGCCATCGCCGACGCGTCGCGCGGGAAGCCACGCGCCATCCTGAAGCACGGCGATTTGCCCCGCGGGGGCATCGCGATCAGCCCAGGGCATCCGGGCGATCGCCACGCCCTGCGCCGATCGTTCCTTCGCATATTGACTGAAAAACAGGTAGACATAGCGGTGGTCGGCGTCGAGCATGACACTGGGATCGCCAACTCCGCCGACCAGAAAGCGATTCGACGACGCGCACGCCTGACTGTCCCGTGGACCCTCGAGCACCACACCAAGGTTCTCCCACGTCAGCCCGCGATCGCGAGATCTGGCGGTGCCGATGCTCAGAATCGATCGGTCGGGCCTTCCACACATGTCGGCGGGCACTTCATGGTGGTAGAACCCGTACCAGATACCGCCCTCGTCCGGAACAACGGCCTCCATCCACACGCCATACCCTGGATGCGGCAGGAGCGTGATTGACTCCAGGCGCTGCAGGTGATCCAGTCGAGGACCGGCGAGGAGCGAAGGCGCTCCACCCCACGACGCGACTGCGAAGAGCGTCCAGACGCCATCGACCAGATCCCACGCCATCGGCGTGTTGGAATCGACCGCGGTCGGCAGTGTCAAACTGGGAGCGGACACGAGCCGCGCCGAGAGCGGGCGCTCAGACTGGGCTCCGAGAGGAACCAGGGTTGCCGCGATCAGACAACCGCCGATCGCCGCGGCAAAGGCGCGGATCACTGTCTGGTGAAATGAACGAGGTGTCGCGACGTGCCAGCCATGAAGAACCGCGCCCATTCGCCAGCCACTCTGTCGGTTCCTGTGCCCTCTTCCAGGCCAATGACCTGAGGATACCAGCTGCCGCCGTTCAGGATCTTCATCGGGACCGACCAGAGGCGTGGATCGTTCAGCCGCGAGGTAAACGAGACGTAGATCCCTTCCTCGTTGTACTTCGTGTCCTTGGCGCGATTCAGGAGCATGACGTACATCTGCAGGTACGTATTCCAATGGACCGACGGCCCCCAGAACGCGTTCGTTGTCGTGCCCTCGTCATGCCACCCGTCAGACGCGGGGAAGATCGGGACGCCGGCCCCGAATGCCCATGTCGTCTCATCACCATCCGCAACCTCGCGCGCGGCCGGGATCCAGACTCTTGTGCGCCAGACCATGACCTTGCCCTCAGGCTCGTCGCGATCGGCCCACGCGAGCCGCGCGACCGCGACACCCTGCTGGACGCTCGCCCGTTCATACTGGGAGAAGAAGAAATACAGATCGCGCGAGTCGGCATCGAGCTGCACGCTGAAATCGCCGATGCCGTTGACAAAAAACACGTTGTTCGTCGCGCAGGCGAAGGTGGATGCCGGCGCTTCGAGGACGATGCCCAGGTCCTCCCAGGTGCGACCGCGGTCGTGGGAACGGGCGGCGCCGATCCGGGGAATGACCTTGTTGCTGCCGGGACAGACCGGCGTGGCTGGCATTTCGTTGTGGTAGTAGCCATACCACGTGCCGTCGACATCAGGGACGATCGCTTCCATCCACACGCCGCCCCCCGGCCACGGATCGAGAGTAACGGGCTGGGCGGCGCCGAGCGTCGTCATACTTCTGCCGCGGGCGGTGCTCGGCTGTCCTCCAAACGACGTCGCAACGTAGAGGAACGGCACGCCGCGGATCGGATCCCATACAGCCGGGCTGTTGCTGTCGACTTCACCCGACAGCCGCAGTTCGGTCGCAGGCACGAGTCGGGCCTGTGGATTGATCGTCACCGGGACCTGCGCGCGAAGACCGGTCGCGACAACGAATACGGCAAGCGCGACCGAAGCCACGAGAAGCGGCTGCTGCACCGCGTACTTCACGCTCAACCGAACTCGCCTCGCATTGCGTGGGCTGATTGTTGATCAAGTTACGGTCCCAACAGGAATCGTTTGGGACCGACTCGGCCGTTCGGCCGGCGCATGACTGGAAGATCCTGGCGGCGACGGCGCCGCCAGGACACGCGGTGGTCGCGCAGCGTCACGCCGCGCGGGAGCAAGAGCGCTTTGCGGAACCCGAGCTCGTCATCCTCGGCTAAAACGTGAACTTGACGCCCAGCTGCATCATGCGCGGCTGGTACGCCAGTGCCGCGTTGGCGGCGGGCCGTCCAAACTGAGCGTTCGCCATGTTGGTCGTGTAGGTTCCGTAGTTTTCGTGGTTGAAGAGGTTGTAGGCCTCAATCATCCCGTCCACCTTGACTTTGCCCACAATCGGGAACGACTTCTGGAGCCGCACGTCCACTCGGTGGAGCGACCTGCCCGTCAGGCTGTTGCGCGGGACGATGGAGCCGTCGGCGCGCAATCGGTTTTCACCGCTTCCGCCCTCGCTCCGCCTATCCGTGCCGTCGGTGACGGCGAAGCGTTCGCCCGATCCGAAGAAGTAGATACCGCTCGCCTGGAAGCCGTAGCCGATGTCGTAGACACCGTTCACGTTCGCACGATGACGCTGGTCCCCCGCGGCGTAGCCGTACTCTCCGCCGAGATCCTTCGCCAGAGCGAAGCCAAGCGGCCGGCGCGCCACGATTCCGTCGCTCCCCAGGTACCACTGGTCGCGCCGAGGGTTCGCGTCCTTGAAGAACGCCAGCGTGTAGGTCGCGTTCGCCTGCCACCGGTTACTGAACCGCTTGGTGAACGTGAAGTCGGTGCCGTGGTAGTTGGACCAACCGTCGAGCAGCTCGAAGTTGACCGTGCCCCACGTCGGGAACGGCCGCGCCGCCACGTTCGTGAAGGGAGTATTGGCCCCGGTCGCCGCGCTGTAGGTCAGATTCGCATTCACGGTGGTCGTGGGCTCTTCGCGGCGGCCACCCGTGTAGGAGTAGTTGATCTCGACCGATGCCTGCGTGGCGATCTGGCGCTGAACGCCAATCGACGCCTGGTGTGAGTACGACGTCTGGCGCCCGGGGTAATTGATCTCCTGCGTCAGCGCCCGGAACGCGCAGTTGGTCGTCCGGTTGACGATGTCGCACGCGTTCTGGAGTGAGGCCGTGAATTCGGGCTTGGGCCCGTTGAACCAGCCAAAGAAATTGTCCCTGACGGTCGTGAAATTATCGCGGCCGTCAAAGGTGATCTGGTTCTCGAACCGGTGCACGTACCCCAGGCTCTGCTGCACCCCGTCGTTCGGCGCGAAGGCGAAGAACAAGCCGTACCCGCCTCGGACGGCGGTCTTGTCATCGAGCTTGAGCGCAAACCCCGTGCGCGGGGCGAAATTGTTCTTGTCAACCGGCAGGTTGCCGGGCAGCCAGGGTCGGAACTCGAGCTTCTCGTTGTGAGCGCCGAAGTCGATGTCATAGCGCAGACCCATGTTGAGCGTCAGCCGGCTGTTCATGCTCCAGTCGTCCTGCAACCAGCCACCCCACAGGTGGCGCGTCACCGAGTACTGGTGCTCTGTGTCCGACGACGCGTGGTCGACCCAGCGAACCAAGGGAACTCCCGCCGCGGTGCGCATCGCGGCCAAGGGCGCCAGGTTCCACGTCGACGCGTCATACACATCCGGAAACATCAGCTGGAGCTGTGCCGCGCTGGGAATGGGCCCGCCCTGGGCGTTGATGCTTCCATCGCACCGCAAGCACCAGATGAACTGGTTGCCGAACTTGAGGTACTCGACCCCCATCTTGATGTCGTGACGCCCCCCCCGGTTGAATGACGTCGTGAAGTCGTCACGAACCGATGTGGTGTCCTGAAAGATGTTGAGCGGTGACGCGCCGACGGTCAGACCTGTGAAGGCGGTGATGATCGAGCCGCCGTGGAGCGACGGGTGATAGGGGAAGTCATTGCCCTTCCAGCGGACATCCGGCTGATCGCGCCGCTCGTAGTCCGTACAGGCCGACTTTGATCTCGTTAACGGCGTTGGTCCCGAAGACCTGCGTCAAGGTGCCGAAGTCCTGGGGCGCGATGCGTCCACGGGTGCCGCCAACCGGGCTGGTGGGGCTGCCGCTGCTGTAGAAATCCGTGTGGAACTGCGTCACACGGGCAACCAGTCGCGTCTGGGGCGTCAGCTGCCAGTCGACGCGCTCGGTAGCAGTGTGCTGCTTTTTGGGATATGTGATGTCCCGATTCAGGAACGCGTACACACTGTTCGCGTTGAACGTGCGCGGCTCGTGCTCGAACTCGTAGCTCGCGAAGAAGTGCAGCCGGTCGCGAATCAGGGGACCACCAACGGTGGTGCTGAACTGCTGATTCGAGTACCGGCAGGACGCGCTGAAGAATGAAGTCCTGGGCGTTCAATCTGTCGTTCCGGAAATAGCCGCCGAAGGTCCCTGTGAGCGCGTTTGTTCCCGACTTGGTAATGGCATTGACGACCATGCCCGTTGAGCGGCCCTGCGTCGCGTCGAAACGATTGGCGACGACCTGGAACTCGGCGATCGCATCGCGGCTCATCTGCGGCTGCTCGCTGTCGGGAGTCGTGTGGTAGTTCGTCGTGATTTGCTGGCCGTCCACGTTGGTCTGGGCGTAGCCCTGGCGGTTCTGCACGAGGCCGCCGCCCTCATTGCGCCGCGCCCCAGGCGCCAGCAGCGTCAGGTCCATCCAGTTCCGGCCGTTGATCGGCAGATCCTGGACCTGGCGCGGGTCGATGTTCGCCCCGACCGTCGAGTCGGTGGTGTCGACGAGCGGCGCTTCGCCCGTGACCGTAACGGTCTCAGCGACGGTCGCCGGCCCGAGTTGAAGGGGGACCGCCAAGGTCTGGTTCAGCAGCAGCTGGAGACCCGTCCGGGTTGCGGTTTGAAAACCGGCCAGGCTCGCGGTAATCCTGTGGGCGCCGACGCGTACCGGGATACGGAACGCCCCCTGGGCGTCGGTGACTCCCTCAAACGTATTTCCCGTTTCCTCATGCACCACGGTAATGGTGACTCCCGGGAGTACGCCTCCGGACGAGTCAGTGACAGTTCCCGTGACGATCGCTTGCTGCGCGTAACCGGCCGCCGGCCACGCCAGGACTGCCAGTAGTGCCAGAACCCGCCGAATGCTCCTCCAGCTCGCCGTGATCATTCGATGTCCTCCTGAACCGCGCACCTGAGTGCCTTCAGGGCGCGGACGATACGTGCGCTGTGTAGGCGGGGTATATCCGGTCCAGACCGTAATTACAAGCAAATGCACGCCGGATGTCTCCTAATCCGGTTGACCGGCTGCTACGCATGAGCTACGCTGCGCGCGCAATCCTACTGCTACCCCCCTGAAGCATGCAATCGCGCCTCGCAACGTCGCTGTACGCCATCGCCGGATACCTCGCGCTCGCGCTGGTGTTCTCGTGGCCCTTACCGCAGCACATGGGGACCCACTTGACCGGACCGCCGGACGGCGACACCGGCGTGTACGTCTGGAATCAATGGGTGTTTCATCGCGAAGTGATCGAGCACCACGAGCTGCCCCTCTTTACTCGAGAGATCTTCTCGCTGACCCGGCCGGCAAACCTCGCGCTGCACAACTACACGCTCTTCCAGGATCTGATCGCCTTGCCGCTCCTGCGCACGTTTGGCAGCGTCGCGACGTTCAACATCGTGTACCTCCTGATGGCGATCCTCGCCGGCTACGCGCTGTTCGTGCTGGCATGTCATGTCACCGGACGGCCGTTCGAATCGTGGCTCGCGGGAGCGCTCTTTTCGTGGAGCCCGTGGATGGTCACGCGCGGCATCGGGCACTTCAGCCTGGTCGCTGCTGCGCCGCTGCCGATTTTCATCCTCCTGCTACTGCGATGCGGCGATCAGCCGCGCATGCGCGACGCACTCGCGCTTGGCGCGACGATCTGCTGGGCCGCGACAACGGATCCGTACTACGCCGTCTACTGCGTGATGATTGCGATTGTGTTCCTGGTCGTGCGTACCGTTCGCCTCTCGCACCACGCGGTCCGCGCAACCGAACCGCGCACGCTCGATCTTCTCATCGCGTGCGTCGGCGGCTTCACGGTCTCACTGCTCATCGGCCGCGGCTGGCAGCTGAACATTCTTGGCGTCCATGTCACCGCCCACGAGCTGTACACACCGGTGCTCCTCTTGACGCTCCTGGTAATGGTGCGCGTCGGCTGGCCCTATCGGCACGTTGCGGTATCCGTGGACGGCCCCCAGGCACTGCGGTGGATCCGGGTCGCGTCGGTGGCGGCGCTCGTCGGCGCAGTCATGCTGTCGCCCGTCTTGTACGCCGTGGGCGTTCGAATACGCGACACAGGATTCGAGTCAACCAGCGTGCTGTGGCGAAGCAGTCCGGCGGGTGTGGACCTCATCACGTTTCTGCTGCCCAACCCGAATCACCCGCTTTCGCCCGAATGGCTCCGAGCCTGGCTCACCCCGCGGCCGGATCGGTATCTGGAAAACGTGGCGTCGCTGACCTTCACGGCAATCATCGCGATTGTCGCGGCACTGCGTACTGGATGGCGGCCGTCGGCCTTCTGGATCACACTGGCGGTGACGTTCGGGCTGTTGTCACTCGGGCCGTTCATCCATGTCGCCGGCTGGAATACCCACGTGCCCGGTCCGTGGGCGCTGGCCCGCTATCTGCCGCTCGTGCGCCTGGCCCGTACCCCTGGACGGATGGCCATCGTGCTGATGCTTGCGATCGCGGTGCTGTTCGCCGTGGCGCTCTGCCGGCTTGGTCAGCGGTGGCCGCACCGGAGGCGGGCGATGCTGTCTGCAGTGACGATGTTGCTGCTGGTCGAGCTACTGCCTGCGCCGCGGCTTCTGTACTCGGCAAGTGTCCCGCGCTTCTACGACCGCATTGCGTCGACCCCGGGCAACGCGCGGGTGCTCGAGCTGCCCTTCGGTGTCCGCGACGGCACGTCAAGCGTTGGCAACTTCACGGCTCGATCCCAGTTCTTTCAGACCGTGCACGGCAAGCCATTGATCGGCGGCTACCTCTCACGGGTGTCACGGCGACGAGTGGCCGAAATTCGGAGCCTGGCCATGCTGGATGCGCTCATCACGCTGAGCGAAGGACGAACGCTCGACCCTCAACGCGAGGCCGCGCTAATCGCCAGCGGACCGGGGTTCGCGCGGAGCACTTCGGTGGAGTTCGTGGTCATCGATCGCAAACGCGCCTCGCCCGGCCTGCGGGCCTTCGCCATACGTGCGTTCCGCCTGAAACGCATCGATGGCGACGCACAGTTCGATCTGTACGTTCCCGAACTGTAACTCCCAACTCCCAACCTCCAATCCCCAAGACGCCTTGGGAATTGGGAGTTGGAAGTTGGGCATCGGCGACGCGTCTAGAACTGCGTGCGGAAGCCGAACTGCAGCATCCGCGGCGAGTAGGCCAGCGTCGTGCTGGCATTCGGCTGACCGTACCTGGCGTTCTGTTCGTTCAAGGTGAACAGGGTCGGATCGAAGTTCGCACGATTGAACAGGTTGTACACCTCGAAGATGCCATCGAGCTTGAATTTCTGCGTAATCGATATCCGCTTCTGAAGCCGCATATCGACGCGATGGATCGCCGGCAGGTTCAAACTGTTGCGCTCAATGAGGGTGCCATTCGCGCGCAGGCGCCCTTGCGCCGACGTTTGTCCTGTTGCTCCGCCGTTCCGGACGTCCACGCCGGCCTGCGGGGTCTCCCATCCGTTGTCACCAAAAATGTAGAGACCGCTCAACTGGACGCCGTACGGAGCTTCCCAGATGCCATTGAACGTCACGCGATTGTGCTGGTCCTTGCCCGCGTAGTACGCGTTCTCCGAAACGTCGAGCGGTAGCGTGACCGGCACGTCGCAGCTGTATACACCGGACCCGGCGACCGTCGTTACCGGGTACTGGCACCCGGGGTTCAATGGAAGCTGATCGAACACTTTCGTCCGCGAATACGTGTAGCTGGCCGACGCCTGCCAGTGATTCGCCATGCGCTTGGTGAACGCCGTCTGCAGGGCGTTGTAGTTCTGCTGGCTGTCGCTGCGGTTCAACTGGATGGTGCCCCACCCCGGATACGGGCGGTTGATGTAGTTGGCGGCGGCTGTTCCTCCCACCAACGGGTACGGGGCACCCGTCTGCGGGTTGTAGGCGACGTTGACATTGCGCGTGGTCAGCTGTTCTCGGTCACCGGTGAACACCCAATCGGCCTCGAACGACATCTGTGAACCGAGCTGGCGCGCGAAGCCGGCCGATGCCTGATGGCTCCACGGATCGACGAGGTCCGGTGCCGCGAAGTTCTGCGTACTGTGGCGCAGATTGCACGTCGGCGACGCCGGGTTCGCCTGAAACGCGCAGAGCAACGCCTTCGCCTGGTCGTAGGTCGGCGCCGGCCCGTTGAAGGGGTTCACCGCGAAGTCGGGACGCCCATCGTTGGTCACCGTCATCGCGATCTGTTGCACGTAGCGCAGGGTGAACAGGGGGGGCTGTCCGGTGGCCGTACCGTAATAGATCCCGTAGCCGCCGCGAATCACGGTCCTGTCGTTCAGGGCGTAGTTGACGCCAAGGCGCGGCGCGAGGTTATTCAAGTCCTGCGGCCGACCGGCCTCGATAAACGGCTTGAACTCCACCCAGTTGACGAACTCGTCAATGTTGGCGTCGTAGCGCACGCCGAGATTCAGGGTCAGCTTGCTCGTCGCGGCCCAGTCATCCTGCGCCCACCACGCCACGACATGGCGCGGCGCGTACTCCGTGAAACCGTTGTTACCCGCGGGGCGTGAAAACGGCGAGCTCGTCATCGCCACGTTGCGGATGTACTGCGGTCGTCACCGCCGAGAGCGGCGCCAGGTTCCAGGTCGTGACGTCGTTCACGTTCGGGATCATTGACTGGATCACGTCCGCCGTCAGCGCTCCGTTGTTCGCCGTGAACTGGCCCATGCATGTCTGACAGGTGGTCTCCCACGTGAAGTCGTGCATGTACTCGCCACCCACCTTCAGGTCATGTCGCCCCTTGGCGTTGAAGGACGCCGTGAAATTGTCCTGGATGTCCCAGTCCTCCTCCCGGATGTTCTGAGGCGTAATGGCGTGGGTCTGCCCGAGGGTGAAGCCGCGAAGCAGGATGACCGGCGCGCCGAACCCGGTGGTTTGGCCGACGAGGCTGCCCGCGTTGCTCACGTGGGCGAACTGGTTCCAATGGAACAGCGAGTGTCCGCCTCTGACCTCGTTCACCATGCGGGAGCCGAGCACCTGCGTAAAGGTGGCGAACTCCTGTTCCGATCTGCGATTGGTGCCGATCGCTGATGCCGGCGTGCGGTCGGATCCGCCCGTATAGCGCGAGTCGTACGGCACGCGGTTGTCGTAGCGGTTGCCGCGAAGCGAGAGGCGCTTGCTGGGCGAGAACTGAAAATCGAAACGTCCCATTTCCGTGTCCTGGCGACGTGCACCCGTCAGCGTACCGTTGAACTTCGGATAGGGCGTGTTGTAGACGTAGGTCTGCGGCTCGCGCTCGTACTCGTAACTCAGGAAGTAGTGAATGCGATCCCGCACGATCGGCCCGCCGAAGGTCGCGCTGAGCTGCTGGTCCTGGTACGGCAGCACGACTTTCGCAACCGCGTCCTTCGCATTGAACTTGTCGTTGCGGAAGTAGCCCGAGAACGACCCGCCCGGCGTGTTGGTGCCGGACTTGGTGATCGCGTTCACCTGGATGCCGCTCGAGCGTCCCTGCGAGGCGTCGAATCGGTTCGACACGAACTCGAACTCACCAATCGCGTCGCGGCTGTACCGCGGCTGACCGAAGCGAGAGTGCCACCTGGTTGGTCACCTGCTGGCCGTCGAGGTTGAGCTGGAATGGAATGTTCGAGCTGGTCGATGAAATCGGGCGTTTCAGCCACCGAGTTCGCACGGCTGCCCGGCGCAAGCAGCGTCAGGTCCATCCAGTTGCGGCCGTTGACCGGCAGCTCCTGCATCTGGCGCGGATCGACGTTGGTCCCGAGGCTCGAATTCGTGGTGTCGATGAGCGGCGCCTCGCCGGTGACCGTCACCGATTCCTGCACGGTCGAGGGAGCCATCTGGAGGTTCACGACGGCGGTCTGGTTGACCAGCAAGTCGACCTGTCGGGTCACCGTGCCGAAGCCTGGAAGCTCCGCGTCGACCTTGCATCGTCCCGACGCGAACGGGGATCCGGTAGCCGCCTCTTTCATCCGTGACCGCAACGAAGGTGTTGCCGGTTGCCGTATGCGTGGCGGTGATGGTCACACCGGGCAGCACGCCGCCCGTCGAATCCGTGACCGTCCCGCTGAGCGTTGCTTCCTGCGCGTAGCCCTTAAAGGGCAGCAGCGCCAGCAGCGCAAAGACCATTACTACTCGCCTGACAATACACACCTGCATTCGTCGTCTCCCTTGGAGGACCAGGAACGAAAGAAACAGCTCATCTTTGTAGCTGACCGCCGTGCACCGGGTCAAGCAAATAGCAGGCTGAGGAAAGTCGCTATGTTATTGCCCTATTTGCAGATCGATAGCGCGGGCCATCCAGCCAATTGAACAAATATCCGGAAATTTGGAGCGCGTCTCGGTGCTTGACAGCCACAGCGTCGAAGTTCAAAGTTCGAAGTTCGAAGTTCGAAGTAAGTTCAAAGTTTAAAAGTCGTAGAGGCGGGCCTTCAGGTTCGCCTGGTCTGACGTGAGAGGACGGCTATGAAGCGTTTGGCAGCAATCGGGTTCGTCGCAGTAGCGGGATTCTTGACCATTCCTCTCGCCGCGCAGCGGCCGACCGCGGCGCCTCTCGAAATTCGTGCGCTCTCCGCGAAGCCAGAGCTCGTGAGCGGGGGTGACGTGCTGGTGGAGATCGCCGGCCCGGCGAATCTGACCGCGAAGAACGTGACCGTCCGCCTCAACGGCAAGGACGTGACCGCGTCGTTCAAGCCCGCGGCCGAATCGAAAGCGCTCGTCGGCCTCCTCACAGACCTCCAGGTCGGATCGAATGCCGTCCAGGCCTCGATGCGCGGCAGCAAGGCGACCGCTCAACTCACGATCGTCAACCATCCGATCTCGGGACCGGTGCATCTACAGCCCGCACCAGACGCCGTTCGTCTGCGAGACGCAAGCGCACGGCCTCGGCGCGCCGCTCGATGCGGACTGCTCGGCGACCACGAAGGTCGAGTACTTCTATCGCTCCACCGCCACTCCGGCGGCCGGCGCCGGTCAGAACAATCAAGGCGACCTTGCCGCAGCCGACAACGCGAACGGATTCGGGGGCGGCGCGCGCTGCCAACCCGTTCAAGCCGCTCGATCCGAACGCGCCCCGTCCCACCGATATTGCGATGACGACGACCACCGAAGGCAAGACGGTTCCCTACATCGTTCGCCGCGAGATGGGGACCATCAATCGCGCGGTCTACTCGATTGCGTTCCTGCACGAGCCGGGCACGCCGCTGCCGTCGCCGTGGGCGGCGGGGACCTGGAACGGCCGCCTGGTCTACACATTCGGCGGCGGCGTCGCGGCCGGGTACCACCAGGGGCGCACGGTAGGGGGGCTGAACGGCAATCGCGGCAACCTCGAAGACGGTCAGCTCGGCGACTATCCGGTCGCGAAGGGCTACGCGCTGGCCGGCGAGCTTCGCTGAACGTCTTCGGCACTCATGCGAACGACGTGGTGTCCGCCGAGACGATGATGATGGTGAAGGAGCACTTCATCGAGGAGTTCGGCGTGCCGCGTTACACGATCGGCAGCGGCCGCTCGGGCGGCTCGATGCAGCAGCACATGATCGGCAACAACTACCCCGGGCTGCTCGACGCCATCGTCCCGACGGCAAGCTTTGCCGACACCCTGACGTTCCAGACCGGGATGCTTGACTGCGATCTGCTCGATCGCGCGATGACGGCGTCGAAGCTGCCGTGGACGACCGATCAGAAGACGGCGATCTCCGGCTACAGCCACTGGGACTACTGCATCAACAACAAGCTCCGCTACGCGGCCGTGTCGGCGGATATCAACTGCGACGCAACGACGATCCCGCCAGTCCATGCGGTTTGAAGCCGTGAGCAATCCCAAGGGCGTCCGCTGCACGTATCCAGGACAGCCTGGTGAACGTGTTCGGGCGCGACCCGAAGACCGGCTTCGCGCGGCGGCCGTTCGACAACGTTGGCGTGCAGTACGGCCTCAACGCCTTCAACACCGGCAAGATCAATTTCGCCCAGTTCCTCGATCTGAACCGTCTCGCGGGCGGCCACGACATCAACGGCAACATCGTCGCCGAGCGAACGGTCGCGGATCCGGATGCGCTGCGCGCTGGCGTATGAGACGGGCCGCGATCAACGACGCGGCGCACGGCCTCAGCATGATCCCGATCATCGACATGCGGCCGTACACCGAAGGACCCGGTGGCAATGTCCACGACACCTACTCAGGCGTCATCGCCGGCGCGCGACTGATTGCGGCCAATGGCGAGCGGAGGCAATCGGATCTCACGCGTCTACGAGCCAGGCGCGTCAATCGTCAAGGCGCAGGACGACAACCTCGACATTCTGGACAAGTGGCTCGCTGCGGTCGCGCGCGACACTGCCCCCGGCAAGCCAGCGCGAGAAGGTGCTGCGCAACAAGCCGGCGGGCCTCACCGATTCGTGCTTCACCGCGAAGCTGGACGAGATCAAGGACGCGTCGAAGTGCAAGGCGATGTTTCCGGTGTATGGGAATCCGAGGGCCGCGGCGGCCGCACCGGCCACCGGCGACGTCGTGAAGTGCGAGCTGAAGGCGATTGACAAGGCGGACTACAAGCGGCCTGTCACCGATGCGCAGCTCGCCGGCTTGCGCGCCGCGTTCCCGCAGGGCGTCTGCGATTACAGCAAGAAGGGTGTTGCGCAGCGTCCGGCGCAGACCTGGCTGTCGTACCCGGCGGCGGCGGCGCAAACCGCCACGGCAAGGTGAGTCGGGAGTCGGGAGTCGGGACTCGGGATTCGACGCTCGAGGGCAAGACGCTCTTCATCACCGGCGCGAGCCGCGGCATCGGCAAAGCCATTGCGATGCGCGCGGCGCGCGACGGCGCACGCATCGTCATCGCGGCCAAGACCACCGAGCCACATCCGAAACTACCGGGCACGATCTTCACCGCGGCGGAGGACATCCGCGCGGCCGGCGGCGAGGCCCTGCCGATCCATGTGGACGTGCGCGATGACGCGCAGGTGGAGGACGCTGTTCAGCAGGCGGTCGAGGCCTATGGGGGCATCGACGTGCTGGTGAACAACGCGTCGACGATCTCGTTGACCGGCACACTCGAGACGCCGATGAAGCGGTTCGACCTGATGCACCAGGTCAACACGCGCGGCACCTTCCTCTGCACGCAGAAATGCCTGCCGCATCTGAAGCGCGCGCCCAACCCGCACGTGCTCAACATCGCGCCGCCGCTCAACTTCGATCCGCGGTGGTTTGGGCCGCACGCCGCCTACACGATCTCGAAGTACGGCATGAGCCTCTGCGTGCTCGGGATGGCCGAGGAGTTCCGGACGGAAGGGATCGCGTTCAACGCCCTGTGGCCAAGGACCGCCATCGACACCGCGGCGATCGTGTACCTGGGCGGCCCGGCAATCGCCGACCGATGCCGTACACCGGACATCGTCGCGGACGCAGCCCACGTCATCCTCACTCGTGATTCGCGAGTGTGCACGGGTCATTTTTTTATCGATGATGAGGTGCTCCGCGACGCCGGGGTCACCGATTTCGCCCAATACCGCCAGGAAGGCATCGAGGACAGCGAGTTGCTGCCTGATTTCTTCGTATGAAGGCGGGTCTAAAAGACCCGCCCTACCCGACACAACAGCTTGAATTCGCTACGGTTTCGCTATACCGTCTGCCACGCAGCTTCACCGCGCTTCCTGATTGGAGGACTTATGTCGAGAAAGTTCGGATTGCCGTTGATCTTCGCCGGTCTCATGGCGCTGACTGGCGGGTCAGTAGCCACGCAGCAGCAGTTTCCTCCTGGCTACGTCGATCCGAAGCCGCTTCTCGACGCCGCGATCCAGGCGATCGGCAACGACAAGCTGAATTGCGTCACCATTTCCGGCACCGGCCTATAACGGCGCAGTCGGCCAGCAGAAGGAATCGGGCAAGAACGTCGACTGGCCGCGCCCCGACTCGCTGGCGAACTACACCCGCACGATGAACTGGCAGACGCGGACGATGAAGGAAGAGTTCGACCGCAAGCCGGGCCTCGTGCCTGCCGCGTGGAAATACGGCGTCGGCTGGCTCGACGGACCGCTGCAGCAGAACGCGCATCAGATCTTCATGCTGAACGCGTCGGGCCCGAAGGCGTTCGCGTGGCACATGGACGGCCCGACGGGTCAGCCGGTGCCGAACGAGCCTGACGTCGCCGAGGTCTTCCCGGTCGAGCTCTGGATGAACCCGCACGGCTTCCTCAAGGCCGCGCAGATGCCCGGCGCGAATCCGAAGGCGACGTGGCGGTGGGAACTGGGCGAGATGGGCCGCGACGGTCCGACGACCATCCCCGAAAGGATGTACGTCGTGCAGATCACGGCGCCCGGCGGGTTCAAGATCGACGCGACGATCAACAAGGAGCACATGCTCCAGCGCATGCACACGCTGGTGCCCGATCCGACCCTCGGCGACCTGAACTACGAGCACGAGTTCACCAACGAGAGCTACATCGACGCCGGCAACGGCATCAAGTTCCCCACCGGCTGGCACTCGCACGAGGGCTACGACGACAACTTCCAGGGACAGAACATCAGCGCCGGCCACAACGCGTTCGGCGGCCAGATGAAGGACGTCAAGGCCAATGTCTGTCCCGACCCCGTGGCGGTGCCCGATGCGATCCGCAACACGCAGTTCCGCGGTCGAGCCGACGATGACCAAGCTCGCCGACGGCGTCTATTCGTTTGAGCGCGGCAGCTACAAGAGCGTCGCCGTCGAGTTCCCGCGGTGGATCGCGATGTTCGAGGCGCCGCGCAGCGAGGATTTCAACCTGCGCGTCATCGAGGCGGTCGTCAAGCAGATCCCCAACAAGCCGATCCGCTACGTCGTCAACTCGCACCAGCACTTCGACGTCGCGGCCGGCCTGCGGACCTACTTCCACATCGGCGCCACGGTCATCACGCATTGGAGGAACTGGGAGCTCTACAACCGCGACGTCATCAACTACGCCGCGCGGACGAAGCGTCCCGACATGGTGTCGCTGTGGCCGCCGACCGAGCTGGCCGAGGGCTACTACTACGAGACGGTGCGTGAGAACTACACGCTCGAGGACCAGGGACGCGTGATGCACATGTATTACGTGAACCCGCTGCAGCATGCGGAAGGCATGCTGATGGCCTACCTGCCGAAGGAGAAGATTCTCATCGAGAACGATCTCGTCAACACCGAACAAGCCGGCTGCCAGCGATGCCGACGCGCGAGATGAACACGCTGCTGCACCGAGGTGAACACGCTGAAGCTCGACGTGCAGCAGATCGTGCCGATTCACGGCAAGCCGATCGCCGTGGAGCGACTTCGCGAAGATGTTCCCGCAGCAGCCGCGACAGACGGCCAGCGCAGGAAACTAGAATGCCTTAACCACGACGATCACGAAGGCCTCGAAGAACACGAATTCCAATATATGGTTTCGTGAACTTCGAGTTCTTCGTGTCTTCGTGGCTTGTTTTTGAGGAGATTGCAATGATTCGCACCACACTGCGGATGGCGACTCTTGGGGCCGGCACGATGCTCGCGCTCGCGACGCTCGCCTCGCCTCCGTCGCTGGCGCAGGCGCCGGCCGGCGCCGCTGTCGCGTTCACGAACGCGCGCATCATCGACGGCACCGGCCGCGCGCCGATTGAGAGAGGCACGCTCGTCCTCACCAACGGCCGCGTCAGCGCCGTCGGTCCGGCGGCGTCGGTGACGATTCCCGCCGGCGCGCAGCGCATCGACGCGACCGGCAAGACGATCGTGCCCGGCTTCGTCAACGCGCACGCGCACCTCAACGTCGACAAGGGCGCCACGCTCCCGGTGCGCGACGACCTGATTCGCCGCCTCAAGACGTACGCGATGTACGGCGTGACGAGCAACGTCAGCCTCGGCTCGACGCCGGCCGACGAGCTCGAGGGCATCAAGCTGATGCAGGAGCAGGATCACGCGGGTCTCGACCGCGGCGCGCCTGTACACCGCCGGACTCAACGCCGTAGGCAAGACGCCGGAGGAAGCACGGGCGAGCGTGAATCGCCTGGCCGGATCTCAAGGTGCACGCGATCAAGTTCCACATCAACGGCAACCCGAACGACATGAACGAGGCGACGTGGAGCGCCATCATCGACGAGTCGCACAGAAGCGCGGTCTCAAGTCGGCGGTCCACGTCTACTACCAGAAGGATGCGAAGGCGGCGATCGACCACGGCGTCGACATCATCGCGCACAGCATCCGCGACCAGGACGTGACGCCCGCGCTCATCGCCGAGATGAAGCAGAAGAACGTCTCCTACATTCCGACGCTGACGCGCGACCTCTCCGTATTCGTCTACGAGACGACGCCCGACTTCCTCAAGGATCCGTTCTTCCTGCGCGGCATCGCGCTCTACCGGGAGCAGGTGCCGATTGTGACGGCGCCCGAGTGGCAGGAGAAGGTCCGCAAGGATCCGACGACCGCGCAGATCAAGAAGGCGATCGTGCA
The DNA here is from genome assembly GCA_963741135.1 of uncultured Acidobacteriota bacterium. Lineage (GTDB taxonomy): Bacteria > Acidobacteriota > Vicinamibacteria > Vicinamibacterales > UBA2999 > Gp6-AA40. The sequence goes on along the minus strand of CAVUHC010000008.1, from coordinate 708,312 downwards.
GGCCGAGCGCAACGTGAAGATCCTCAGCGACGCCGGCATCCCGATCGCGATGGGCACCGACAGCGGCGTCGGCGTCCAACCCGGGCCGCTGGCAGGGCTACTTCGAGCAGGTCGAGATGGAAATGATGAACAAGGCGGGGATGACGCCGATGCAGGTGATCGTCGCCTCCACGGGCAACGGGGCGAAGATCTTCGGCCTCAAGCAGGTCGGCACGCTCGAGGCCGGCAACTGGGCCGACCTCGTCGTTCTGCGCGCCAACCCGCTCGACAACATTCGCAACACGCGGATGATCGACTCCGTCTGGATCGGGGGCGCGAAACTGGCTGACGTCAAGCCCGTGACGGAGACGAAGTAGACCTCGGTGGGTGGCGGGTGGTTGGTGGTTGGTGGTTAGTTGGTTGGTGGTGAAACAACACCCCCGCCAACCAGCCAACCGCCAACCACCAACCACCAACCACCAACCACCAACCACTATCCGGCGTCAGCCCGATCGCGCGGCTGTTTCAAAAGCCGGCGGATAATCAGGCACATGGCGCTCGAGCATCGGACGACGAGAACCGTTGAAAGGGGCGACCCATTTCCGCTTGGCGCCACGCTCGTCCCCGACGGAGTGAATTTCGCGCTCTACTCACAATACGCTACCGACGTCTTTCTGCTGCTGTTCGACACGCGGGACGGAGAGCCGACCGACGTCATCCATCTCAAAGAGCGTGACAAGTTCATCTGGCACGGATGCGTCAAGGGACTGCGGGCGGGCCAGCTCTATGGCTACAAGGTCCGCGGCGAGTACCGCCCCGAATGGGGACGACGGTTCAACGACGCAAAGCTGCTCCTGGATCCGTACGCCAAGGCGGTGACCGGGAAGTTCCGCAATACCAACAACCTGCTGCTTGCCTACGACTACCAACCCGGCGGAGGCGAGAGCATTCCCGACACCCGCGACAACTCGACGCTCGTTCCGAAAGCGATCGTCATCGACGATCACTTCGACTGGCAGGGTGTGCGCGCCCCCAAGGTCGCATTGCAGCAGCTTGTCATTTACGAGGTGCACGTGAAGGGCTTCACGGCGCACCGATCGTCCGGCGTCGGGTCGCCCGGCACCTATCTCGGATTCATCGAGAAGATCCCGCATCTGAAACGGCTTGGTGTCAATGCCATTGAGCTCCTCCCCGTCCATGAGTACTACGTGGACGACTTTCTCATCGAACGAGGCCTCACGAACTACTGGGGCTACAACTCGATCGGGTTCTTCGCACCGGAATCCTCCTACGGTAGTGGGAAGGGGCCAGGCTGCCAGGTTGCCGAATTCAAGAGGCTCGTCCGCGAGCTTCATCGAGCAGGAATCAAGGTGATTCTCGACGTGGTTTACAACCACAGCGGCGAGGGGAACGAGATGGGCCCTTCGATGTGCTTCCGAGGGATTGACAACCCCTCCTATTACTCCCTGACCGGCCCGCCGGAGGCGCCGGGGCGTTACTACATGAACTACACCGGCTGCGGCAACAGCCTCAATTTCGACAGCCCCGCCGTGATTCGGCTCGTCATGGATTCCCTGCGCTACTGGTTCGAGGTGATGCACGTCGACGGCTTCCGTTTCGACCTCGCGTCCGTGCTCGGACGCACGCAGGATGGCACCTTCCGATCGTCAGCGGGTTTTTTCGACGCCGCCTCTCAGGATCCGGTGCTGAACCGCGCGATCCTGATCGCGGAGCCGTGGGACCTCGGGACGTACCAAGTTGGCAACTTTCCCGTGGACTGGTCCGAGTGGAACGGGCGATTCCGCGACACCGTGCGGAAATTCGGCAAGGGCAACGAAGGACAGATGGCCGAAATGGGCTGGCGGCTGACTGGATCGGCCGATCTGTACGGCGAGGACGGGCGCTCTGCTTACAACAGCATCAACTTCGTCACCTGCCACGACGGCTTCACGCTCAACGACCTCGTCTCCTACAACACGAAGCACAACGAGCTGAACGGAGAGCACAACCAGGACGGCGCTGACGACAACAATTCGTGGAATTGCGGCGTCGAAGGGGAGACCACCGATGTCGCCATCGGAGCGCTGCGGAAGCAGCTGATGAAGAATTATGCGTGCTGTCTCCTCTTCGCATCCGGAACACCGATGATTCTCGGCGGCGACGAGTTCGGGCGCTCGCAGAGAGGTAACAACAACGCGTACTGTCAGGACAACGAGATCGGCTGGTTCAACTGGGATGAGGTGCTGAAGAACAACGATCTCGTCGAGTTCTATAGAAAGGCAATCGCGTTTACGCGGCGGTTTCCGGTGCTTCAGCGGCGGAAGTTCCTGCTCGGCAGGGATCTGGACAACGACGGCGTGCCAGACTTGAAGTGGTTTGCGCCGGACCAGGGCGACCCGCGGTGGAACGATCCGACCGCACGCACAATCTGCTATCAGCTCGATAGCAGTGAGGATGGAGCCCGCGCGGCGGTCGACCGGCTGTTCTTCATCCTCAACGCCAACTACGAGTCCCAATGGGTCACGCTGCCGCCACTCGTTTCGCCGCACGGCTGGTACCGCGCGATCGACACGAGCCTGCCGAGCGGATCCGACTTCGCTGAGCCACGCAAAGAGGTACGGGTCGACCCCGCAGATCATTACATCGTCAATCCGCGAAGTACGGTTGTGCTGGTCTCGCGCTGACGCAACTAAAAAGGAGACGGGCCGTGTTGAGCCCTACTTTGGACGCAGAGTCTGGCCGGGGCGTGGCTTCACGCGCCCCACTTTTTCTCCAGCCTGATGGCGCGGCGACGGCGCAGACACCTTCGACAGCTTTCCCTCTCGCGCGAGGTGATCGTAGGCGGCGTCTGGTTCGGGGGGAGTGCCTGCCTCCTGCTCCCAGTGGGCGAATGACGCTTCGTCACACCAGCGCAGCAGCTTCGGCATCGTCTTAAGGTGGACGCCACTGTTACGGAATGCCCGCATGGCGTCGGCGCTCTGCCAGACCGTCGACGTCCAGAACGCCCACTCTGAGTCGTTTGAAAGCCACCCGGTTATGAATCCGGGCGCGCGACGCGCCTGCCGAGACGAGGCGAGCGCGTAGACGAAAAATCCAGGGAACGACCAGAACGAGACGAGATGGAGGCGCGTCACCGAAACGAAAGGCATGGCAGAATCTTCCCATGAATAGCGCGCCGAAACTGTACAAGTGGGACGACATGGTGCTGGAGAAGGTGACCGACAGAATCTCCAGGAAGTACGTGGCCGGCGACCGGGAGATGATCGCGCAGATCTACCTCACCCGCGGCGCCATCGTCCCCACCCACTCCCACGAAAGCGAACAGCTCACCTACGTGATCACGGGCGCGCTCACCTTTACGCTGGATGGACGCGATATCACGGTTCACGCCGGTGAGCTGCTGCGAATCCCCTCATGGATGCCGCACAGCGCCGAGGCGGTCGAAGACACGTTCGAATTGGATCTGTTCAGCCCGATTCGCCAGGACTGGATTGACGGCACCGACGACTATTTCCGAAAGTGACTACGGCATTGCAGCGGCCGGGCGATGCGTAACCGGTCGATCCCAGCCGGGCGACTTACAAAACTGGCCATGCGTACACAATATTGTTAGTGGCGGGCCGTGGTGTTCACGGATCAGGCCAAATACTGAGCCTCCCGGCTGGTCTATGACTTGCGGGTACGACCTTGGACATGGGCCGCAGGATCCTTCTCGTTGACGACGACGGCGCCACCCGGTGGGGGTTGGTGGCCCTGCTCGAGGAGGCTGGCTACACGGTTATCGCGGCGAGCACGTTGCACGCGGCGAAGCAGGCCCTTGTTGCAGAAGATCCGGACCTCCTGATCACCGATATTCGCCTGGGCGCGTACAACGGCCTGCACCTGGTGGTGGCGCGGAAAACTCCGATCCCCGCGATCGTGATCACCGGCTTTCCGGACAGCTCACTGGAAGCGGAAGCCCGCCGGATGGGTGCGGAGTTCCTGGTGAAACCGATTGCGCCGGCAGAACTCCTCTGGCTCATCGAGCGCAAACTGTCGGAGACGGCCGCAAAGCCGTTTCAACCGGCCCGGCGCTGGCAGCGTAAACGTCTGACGACGGATCTCCCCGCGCAAGTCGACGACTCTGCGGTCCGGATCGTCGACATGAGCTACGGCGGACTACGACTGGCGGTGGACCGCTCGCCCGGCGTGGTACTTGCGCCGTCATTCCGTGTGACGTTCCCCACGGCGGCGGTATCCGTCAGCGCTCGCGTCGTCTGGCAGGAAGCTCAAGAAGCGAGCTGGGTATGCGGCGCCGTGATCACTGAAGAAGCCGAAGCCACCTGGCGCCAGCTGGTGGACGCGGCTTCATAGTCGACTAACAATCGCCAACCTCACGCCGCGTCGGCCGATACCTCCCTTTCTCGCGCGGCAAACAAGAACGGATGTCCACAGTTGCGACATGCGTATTCGCTGTACCCGTGACGCGCGTCGACGAACCGGCTCACGCCGGAAATCGTAAACAAACCAGCCTTCGCGGCGTATAAGAAGACGTGCGCAGGCTCCTCATCGCGGTCGTCGTCCTTGGCATCGCGACGGCTCTACTCCTGGCATTCGCGGCGGACGGCAGATCCCAGAATTTCCGCCAGGCGCGGGTGCGCAACGACGCACATGAGGCTCTGCCGCGCGTCGCTCGCGCCCCGGTCGACAACCCGGGTAACCCGGACAAAGTCGCGCTCGGCCGCCTGCTGTTCTGGGATCCGATCCTCTCGGGGCACAACGATGTGGCGTGCGCAACCTGCCATCACCCGCAGTTCGGGTACGCGGAAGATCGCGACCTGTCGATCGGCGTCAACGGCACCGGATTGGGCTCGGGACGCCGCTTCGCAGCGCGCAATTCGATTCCATTCGTCAAGCGGAACAGCCAGACCATCCTGAACACCGCCTTCAACGGGATAGACGAAGCAGGCGGGCACAGTCCGGGGGACGCGCCGATGTTCTGGGATGTGCGCGCGCGCAGCCTTGAAGTGCAGGCGCTGGAGCCGCTGAAGGCCTTCGAGGAAATGCGCGGCGACGCCTATCCGGAGGACAAGGCGATCGCGGTCGTGGCGGCGAAGCTGAACGCAAATGCCGAGTACCGGCAGTTGTTCGCCAGAGCGTTCGGCAGCCGCGATGCGATCACGGGTGACGCAATGGGCAAGGCGCTCGCGGCGTTTCAGCGCTCGTTGACCGCGACCAACGCGCCGTTCGATCGCTACATGCGTGGCGACCTCACGGCCATGACCGACGAGCAGGTCAGAGGCATGCAGCGGTTCGAGCGGATTGGATGCGGCAATTGCCACAGCGGTCCGATGTTCTCGGACTACAAGCTCCACGTGCTCGGCGTTCCCGACAATCCCCAACTCCCCGCGTCCGATTCGGGCGTCGAGGGATCGTATGCGTTTCGGACCGCGTCGCTTCGCAACCTCGTGCACACCGCGCCCTACATGCACAGCGGCATGTTCACCACGCTGCGCGATGTGCTCGAGTTCTACGACGACGTCTCGGGAAGACGAGGCCGCGCTCGGAATGGACTCGTCAGCCGCGAGCAGCTCGACCCGCTCTTGCGGCAACTTCGAGATCCTGACGATCGGGCCGGCGATCTGATCGCCTTCCTCCAGTCGCTGAGCGACGACTCCTTCGATCGCACCATTCCCACGCACGTCCCCAGCGGGCTGCGGCCAGGCGGCAACATTCAATAAAACCCCAAATCCCAAATCCCAACTCCCAAAGCTAAACAACCACGAAGGACGCGAATTACACGAAGAAGAAGAAGAATTTTTCGTGACCTTCGTGACCTTCGTGGTTGATTTATCGGGTTTTTGATTTGGGACTTGGGATTTGGGATTTGGGATTTGCTAATGATGCACACCCGGCGCTTCATGCCCGGTTCGCGCGACGTATTCGACATACGACCCTAGATAGGCATGCGGCTCAGCCTCGGTGCCGCTTTCGCCGCCCAGCTCCAATACACGGTTGCTGAGCCCGCGAAGGAACGTCCGGTCGTGCGACACGAACAGCATCGTCCCCTCGTAGTCGCCCAGCGCGTCGACGAGCATCTGCTTGGTCGCCAGGTCGAGATGGTTCGTCGGCTCGTCGAGCACGAGGAAGTTCGGCGGGTCGAGCAGCATGCGCGCCATCACGAGACGCGTTTTCTCGCCGCCTGACAGCGCGCGGATCTTCTTGTCCACGTCGTCGCCGGAGAACTGGAATGCGCCAGCCAGGCTCCTGAGCACGCCGATCGACTCGTTTGGAAAATCGCGCTGGAGCTGCTCCTCGATCGTGAGATCGGGATCGAGGAGGTCGAGCGCCTGCTGCGCGAAGTAGCCCATCTTGAGGCTGGCGCCCAGCTGCACGGCGCCGGTATCCGGCGTCACGGACCCCGCCACCATTTTGAGGAGCGTCGATTTCCCGGCGCCATTCTTCCCCATCACGCACCAGCGCTCGCCACGCCGGATGTTCAGGTTGAGATCCTCGTAAATCACCCGCCGGCCGTACGCCTTCTTCACATGCTCGATTGTGACGACCTGCTCGCCTGATCGCGGCGGCTGACGGAAATCGAACTTCACGATGCGGCGGCGTTTCGGCAGCTCGATCTTCTCGATCTTCTCCAGCGCCTTGACTCGGCTCTGTACCTGAGCGGCCTTCGCGGCATGGGCGGCAAACCGCTCGATGAAACGCTGCTCCTTTGCCAGCATGGCCTGCTGGCGCGCGTACGCCGCCTCGCGATTGGTTTCGCGGATCGCGCGCTCGCGTTCGTAGAAATCGTAGTTGCCGCTGTAGACGGTGATCTCGCCGCCGTCGATCTCTGCGACCTTGGTCACGATCCGGTTCATGAACTCGCGGTCGTGCGACGTCATGAGCAGCGCGCCCGGGAGCGACGTCAGGAAGTCTTCGAGCCAGACGATCGACTCGATATCGAGATGATTTGTCGGCTCGTCCATCAGCAGCACGTCTGGACGACCGAGGAGCACCCGCGCCATCGCGACGCGCATCTTCCAGCCGCCCGACAACTCACCGACGTCGCCGTCGATCCGCTCGTCATCGAAACCGAGGCCGTGCAGAACTTCGCGCGCCTGGCTTTCGAGTGCATAGCCGCCGAGATGCTCGTAGTCCTCCTGGACCTGGCCGAAGCGCGCGAGGATCCGGTCCATCTCCCCCGCGCGATCAGGGTCGCCCATCGCGTGCTGCAACGCCTCGAGCTCGTGGTGCAGATCGCCGACGCGGCCGCTCCCGGCAATCGCCTCATCCAGGACGGAGCGGCCCGACATCTCCTCCACGTCCTGCCGGAAGTAGCCGATCGTGAGCTTTTTCGGCACGGAGACGTCGCCGTCGTCCGGCGATTCCTCGCCGACGATCATCCTGAAGAGTGTCGTTTTGCCGGCGCCGTTCGGCCCCACAAGGCCGATCTTCTCGCCCGGATTGAGCTGAAACGACGCGTCGACGAACAGCACCTGCCGTCCGTACTGCTTGTTGATGCGCGAGAAGGAAATCATCGGCCGGCGATCGCCGGCTGCGGCGAAGGCACAATGACGGGCCCGGGACGGCGCTCGCCGATCTGCTGGCGCCACATCGCGTAGTAGAGACCTTTCTGGTCGAGGAGCGATGCGTGCGATCCGGATTCGACCACACGGCCGCGCTCGAGGACGAAGATACGGTCCGCGTGCATGATCGTGGACAGCCGGTGCGCGATCAGGATCGTGATGACGTCCTGGCTCGCCGTCACGTCACGGATCGTTTCGCCGATCTCCTCCTCTGTCAACGAGTCGAGCGACGAGGTGGCCTCGTCGAACACCAGCAGATGGGGATGCCTCAGCAGCGCCCTCGCGATCGAGAGCCGCTGCTTCTCCCCGCCTGACACCTTGACCCCACCCTCGCCAATGACGGTATCGAGCCCGCGATCCGCGCGCGCCAGCAGGCTGTCGCAGGCCGCCTGGCGCAGCACGATGAGGCACTCCTCGTCGGTGGCCGTCGGATTCACGAAGAGCAGGTTCTCGCGGATGGTTCCCGAGAACAGCTGCGTGTCCTGTGTGACGAAGCCGATGTGCTCGCGCAGCTGATTCAAATCGACATGCGCAGCCGAGTGACCGTTGTAGAGGATGTCGCCCGACCCCGGTCGGTAGAGACCGACGAGCAGCTTCACGAGCGTCGTCTTCCCCGCACCGGACGGTCCGACGAAGGCAATCGTGTCGCCGCGCGTCACCTCGAAGGAGATGTCGGCGAGCGCGGGAGACGACGCCGACTGGTGCTTGAAGCTGACATCGTCGAACGTGAGCCGGTGGAGGTCGGTCAGCGGAACCGGGTTCACCGGCCGCGGCTCCTTGGGAATGTTCAGAATCTCCTGGAACTTTCCAAGCGACACTTCCGCTTCCCGGTAGATGTTGATGATGTTTCCCAGCTCCTGCAGCGGCCCGAAGATGAAGAACGAGTAGATGAAGAGCGAAAAGAACTGTCCGATGGTGATCGCGCGCGTGAAAATCAGGTACAGCATCAGGAACATGATGCTGGTGCGCAGCATATTGACGAATGTCCCCTGCACGAAGCTGAGGCTGCGGACATAGCGCACCTTCTTCAGCTCGAGCTGGAGGATCTTGTCGGTCGTCGAATTGAGGCGGGCGATCTCCTGTTGCGCGAGCCCGAGGCTCTTCACCAGCTCGATGTTGCGCAGCGACTCTGTCGTCGCGCCCGCAAGCGCCGTCGTCTCGGCGACAATCACCTTCTGGATCGTTTTGATCTTTCGACTCAATACGGAGCTGAGGACGCCGAGGATCGGCACGGTGAGGAAATACGCCGGCGCAATGATCCAGTGCACGCTGAAGGCGTAGGTGACGACGAAGATGATGCCGACGAGCGACGTGAACACCACGTTGATGGTGGCGGAAATGAGCCGCTCGACGTCGGTCCGGACCTTCTGGAGCTTCCCGAGCGTTTCGCCGCTGCGCTGATCCTCGAACACCGAGTACGGCAGCTCCAGCGAGTGCCGGATGCCGTCCGAATAGATGCGCGCGCCCAGCCGCTGCGTGATGACGTTGATGTAGTAGTCCTGGAAATTCTTCGCGACGCGGGAGACGAATGCCACGCCGACCGCCGCGGCGAGAAGCAGGCTGACGCCCCGGAAGAACTGGCCTGTCGTGTATTCCTGGAACTTCGTCGCGTACTCGTCGATGACGTGGCGGAAGATCAACGGGTCGAGCAGCGAGAAAATCTGGTTGATGGCCGCGAGGACCAGTGCCAGCGCCACCAGCTTCCAGTACCCTTTCAGGTAGGTAACGAGCAGTTCCATCTATGCAGGCAGCATAACGTAGGCATGAGCCATCGAGACAACGCGCGCCCGGTCTATTCCACCGACGCCGGAAGAATCTGTCCGCGTTGCGGCTGGCCGGAGCAAAATTGTCAGTGCAGCCGGAAGGCCGAGGAGCCGGTTCCATCGCGCATCGTCGCGAAGCTGCGCATGGAAAAGAAAGGCCGCGGCGGGAAAACCGTCACGGTTGTCGACGGTCTTCCGCGGAACGCCGCGTTCCTCAAAACGCTGAGCCAGGACCTCAAACGCACCTGCGGGACCGGCGGCACGGTGATCGATGGCGGGATCGAGCTCCACGGCGATCTTCGAGACCGCCTGCGCGATGTCCTGGCGCAGAAGGGCTACGTCGTCAAAGGTTAAGACGACCCTTTCCCTGTCCGCTGGGGGCGGCGCAGCATCTTCGCAGCATTAATCTTCGAGATCCTCTGATCGGAATGCTTTGCGCCGCGGGCGCCCTTTGCCATCTTGCGATGCGTCTTGCCGGGCGCATCGACGGTGCCGCCGCTGCGGCCGACCGGCGTGGAGGCCTTTCGCGGTGGCTTTTGAGGTTTGGCCGCGGCCCGGCCCAAGGCGATCGCGCTGCCGAGATGGTTCAATAGATCGACTGCCCCATCTCGAATCTGGGTCAGTTGGTCGCTGAGCGCCTTTTGATCCAGCAAGCGCTCGGACTTGCTCTCCACGGTTCCGATCAGTCGTCCCACCTGTTCCGCGAAGGCGACAACGCGCTCCTCGACGGTCTTTTCCTTACCTGCGGTCATACATCCCCCTCGATCTAGTTCGCCTTCAGCGCGTCTGCAATCGCGACACGCAGCGCGGGCTCATCCGGCGTCACGTCGCTGGGAAAGAACGCACGCACCTTGCCATCCTTGCCAACCAGGTACTTGCCGAAATTCCATGACGGCAGATGTCCTGTCGCGCCGAGGAGCTTGTAGACAGGCGACTGATCGGGGCCGGGTTTGGTGACTACCTTTGCGAACATCGGGAAGGTCACGTCGTAGGTGAGCCTGCAGAAGGTGGCAATCTCCTCACCGGTGCCAGGCTCCTGCTCGCCGAAATCGTTGCTCGGGAACCCCAGGACGGCAAACCCCTTGTCTTTCAACTCGCGATGCAGCTGTTCGAGGCCTTTGTACTGCGGCGTATAGCCGCAATAGCTCGCGACGTTGACGACCAGGCTCACCTTGCCACGATAGTCGGCGAGGTCAGCCGGCTTGCCGAGAAGCGTCTGCGTCTTCAGGTCATAGAACGATGCCACTCGCCCTCCTGGGGCGCCCCGTTGAGCAAGGACATCCGCGCCGCCAAGCAGGGCGACGACAGAGACGGTCAGCGCGAGCGCAACAGTCGTGCGGGTGATCATGCGGTAATCATCTCACGAACGCCGCGTCATCCCGCCGTCCATCCTTCCGGGGTTCGACGGAATCGCTGCACGTCGTTGACGGCGAACACACCTGATTCGGAGCGCCATACCAGGTGCTCGACGACAATCGCCGTCGCGTCGACGCGCAGCACGTTGAAGGCGTTCGGTTCGCCTCGGACCCGGGTCGACGTCACCGTACCCGCCTCGACCACGATGGCCGTTCGACCTCCCGCCTTGTAACGCGTTGCCGTCGGCCCCGCGTAGGTGACGTGCAGATGTCCCGTGAGAAACACGTCTATGCCGGTCTGGGCGAGCAGCTCGACCGCCTCGAGCCCGGGTCGCGCACGGCCGATGGTCGCGCCGGCGTGCGGCATGTCGAACGGGTGATGCCCGACGACCACCTTGATCACCGATTCGTCCACTCCTGTCAGTGTCTCGCAGATCCGCCGCAGCTCGCGCCGCCGGATGCCACCACCCGCAATCGTGAGCGATCGCGTGGTGTTGGTGCCAACGACCATCAAAGTTCGTTCCCTATCCGCCAACCCCTAACCCCTAACCCCTAACCCCCAAACCCTAACCCCTGCTCTTCCCCTTCCCCCTTCCCCCTTACCTTCCCCTTCCCCCTTCTTCCTTCCCCCTCCTAGTTAACGCGGTGCTGCGAGCATTTTCTCGAGAAGCTCGGCGAGCGCGCGGGCGCGCGGGAGCGGACTCGCTTGCTCCAGAAGTCTCAGGCGATCGAGCGGATCGATATCGACGCGTTGCGCGACGCCATCGACAAGCTCCTCGTCGGACAATCCTGATGGAATCCGTGGGAGGCCAACACGGCCGATCGAGCCGGCGAGCAACATCTCGAGCTGCTGTCTCTGCGTCTGGAGCGCGACCTTCTCCTGCGCGCTCAGCACCTCGGGTATCGCCGTCACCAGCGCCATTCGATAGGGCTTGCCCACCTCCTCACGGGTGACGCGGAACTTCGCGATAGCGCGCAGCAGGATGTTGTATTCGCCGTTGGGCAACATTTCGACGTCCTCGATGACGCCGGCGCAGCCGAGCGGGAATATCGATGGACTCCTCTCGTAGTCCGGTTCGTATCCCGGGCGCAGCAGGACCATTCCGATAATCCGATTGCCATTGAGGGCATCCGCCACCATCGCCCGGTACCGAGGTTCGAAAATATGCAACGGCACCGTCATGTTCGGAAAGAGCATCACGTCCGGCAGCGGGAAGATCGGAATGGTCGCCGGTAACGTCCTGGCCGTGGGAGGCGTACGCGCTGCTGGAGATTGCAACGCGCGGAACCCGGCCCTCGACTCCGCTCGGGCCAGGGCCGAGGTGGGGCCGGGCATCGCGAGGACCCCCGTGCACCACGCAACGGACACGAGGATCGCGGTTCTGAAATAGCTGTGCGCAGGACGCGGAATGTTGTACAAGAAGCCCCTCACATCACACCAACCACATTTTTTTCGGAGTTACGCATGCGCAGAGTCATCTTGACGCTTGTGACGTTCGCTCTCGGCGCCGCCTTCGCCGTCTTCTTCCTGAACGGCAAGGACGCCGCCCAGGGCCAGGCGCAGCCGGCCGCTGTAACCGGGTTCTCCGCCGTACCCGGCGCAATCGGGAGTCAGGATGTCACGGGACCCTACGATGTCGTCAAGGGCTGGCCAAAGGACATCGGCACGTTGCCTGGGAACGAAAAATGGACGTACGGCGCGGGCGAAGGTGTCTTTGCCGAGAGCCCGAACCGCGTCTACATGCTGTTCCGTGGCGAGCTGCCGAAAATGGATCCGCCGAAGGCTGTGCTGCTGCCGCAGGTGGGACCGAGCCTCAGCTTCCCAGTGGCCGGCTTCTGGAGGGATGCGACGACGGCGTCGCTGCCCGGTGTTGGCGGCACGGACCAGGACACGAGGAAATGGCTGACGGCGTGGGAAGGCAAGGACGATCAGCTCGGGATCAAGGGGCCGCCCTTCCGGAAGCTCGGTGTCGACGCGAACTGGGAAAACTGCCTCGTCGTCGCCGACGCCGACGGCAACATCATCGAGACCTGGAAGCAGTGGGACAAGCTGATGCGTCGTCCGCACTCGGTATACATCAGCCCCTATGACATGGAGAAGAACGTCTGGGTCGTCGATGACAACATGCAGGTGATCTACCGGTTCACCCACGACGGCAAGACGCTGCTGCAGACGATCGGCACGCCGGAGCAGGAAGGCGCCGATGCGACGCATTTCAATCGGCCGACGTACATGGACTGGCTGCCCGACGGCACGTTCTTCGTTTCCGACGGCTACACGGGCACGCGAGTCGCGAAATTCGACAAGGACGGAAAGTTCATCATGCAATGGGGCATCAAGGGCAACCCGCCCAATGAGAAACGCCCTGGGTACATGAACAACGTGCACGGCGTCGCGGTTGATCCAACCAACCGCCACGTGTTCGTCAACGACCGCAACAACCACCGCATCCAGGTGTTCGACGAGAACGGCAAGTACCTCTCCGAGTGGAGTATCAATGCGGATCCGTCAAGCCTCCACTTGCTCTACATCGGGCAGGATCGGAACGTGTGGACCTTCGACCGGAGCACGAACAAGATGGTTCAGTACGACCAGGAAGGCCATCTGAAGTACGCATGGGGAACGATGGGGATGTTCGCGGGCGGGCTGTGGGGCGTGCACGGGATGAGCGTTGACTCGGACGGCAACCTTTACGTCGCCGAAGTCGACAGCGGACGCGTCCAGAAGTTCAAGCCGCGCGAGGGAGCGAACCCGGCATATCTCGTCGCCAAACCGGTGGCGCCTGTCTGGGCCAACGCGACCAACTAGATCTAGTTACAACTCCTGATAGGCGGGTCCAAAGACCCGCCTCTACGCTGATCGACGCATCCCAACATCCAACCACATGGGTTTGTTCCCAACTCCCAAGCTCCCTGGGAGTTGGAAGTTGGGCGTTGGGAGTTGTGAAAGCAGCCCGTCGCGATCAGGGCGGCGTCGGCGAGACGGTGATCGACAACCGTTTCAGGAATTTCACCGGCACGCCATCCATCGTGGCGGGCTGGTATCGCCATTTCGACGCCGCCGTCAGCACCTGCTGGTCGAATGCCGGAGTGATCGGAATTCGCATCATCTCTGACTGAACCGCACCGGTCTCGTCGATCACCAGTTCGACCATCCCGGTTGTTTGCTTCACAACCGCGGTGGGAAACCTCGGGACCTTCTGCTGGATCGCCACCGGGCCGACAACACCCGCATCGTCGGCTGAATACAGGGCCCGCAGCGGAGCACGCACCGGCGCTACAGGGGCAGGCGGCGGAGCCGGCGGCGGCAGTATGGACTTCGCGGCCAAGTCCTTGAAGCCCGTCGCGAGCGTCCGCAGGTCCGACAGCGGCGGCACCGTGGCGAGCGCAGAGATGTCGGGATCCGCGATGCCTTTCAACACTCCCTCGAACCCCGCAGCGGCGAGCTCGAAGTCCTTCTTTTCGAACGCGGCCTTCGAGTCCGCGTACTGCTTCTGAATGATTACCGGCAGCAGTCGCTTGCGCACGTCGCCAAACGCCGCTCGGAGGCGGGGTGACAGATCGTCGATGGATGCCCGGTACAGCGGGTCGCGCATGATCATCGCTTCAATGGCACGATCCGCATCGGAATTCCGTCCAAGCGCGACCAGGCACAACGTCCTATACAAGTCGATTGACTGACGTTCGTCCGGCGCCTTCGCAGCCGGCATCAATCCATTCAACATCTCGAGCGCATCGTCGTAGGCGGCTGAGGCATAGAGCTCCCGCGCGGCTGCGAGCGTGCCTTCGGCATGAACGCGAACTGGAATGAAAATCAGAACGACGAGGGCGACGGCGCATGTGGTTGTCTTCATTTCTTCCTCATGTCGACGCTCAGCCTGGCCGGCGTCGTAGCCGTAACGGTTGTGGTGTAGCGCTGTTCTCCAAGCTGCGGATGCCGGAAGACAACTTCGTGAGTACCAATCGGCACCTGCGTATTCCCCACAGGCGTCTCTCCAAGCTCCTGGCCATCCAGCCATACATTGGCCCAGGGCGCGGCGTTAATCGCGATCGTCCCCTGGGGCCAGTCCGGCTTCACGTTTGCCACCTGGCCGGGTGCGACCTGTATCGTCTTCGCCGAGCGGTAACCGAGCGCGTCATTGACGAATTCGAGGTCGTGACGGCCCGTAGCCACCATGATTCGATCCGTGCGGGTGCTGCCGAGCAAGCGCTGGTTCTCGAATACCTGTAACTCGGCGGGCGCGCTGATCGAAATCCATCCCGACACCGGCGCACCCTGCGGGCTCCTCATCGGCACGACGAGAGAGGCCGTGCCGCCAGGTTCGATGGTGACGTCCTGGTTGACCGAGCCCAGCTCGTTCTCAAGCATCACCGTATGGCTGCCGGCGGCCAGTCCCGTGACGGTCAGCGGCGACACCCCTCGACGCTGTCCGTCCACCGACACCTTCGCGCCAGCCGGATCGGTTCGTACGTCGAGCTGCCCGACAACGGCCGCCGCCTGTGGCATTTCGATGAATTGCGACAGCTCCGCGCGCGCGGCCATGGTGATCGGGATCGTCCTGTGGACGCCATTCGCGGTGAGCTCGAGTGTGTGCGGTCCAGCGCTCAAGCTCACGCTGAGCGGCGTCACGCCATTGGCCTGGCCATCGATGACGACGCTTGCGCCTGCAGGATTCGTCTGAATCGCGAGGGTGCCCGTCACGGGGGCGGTCGATGGTGACGCCGCCAGATATCGGCGCGCGGCCATCGTGCCTCCGGACATCAGCGCAACGAGCGCCACCGACGCAGCGATCATCAGCGGCCGTCGTGATTTGCCGGCGCTTCCTGTCTTGCCCTTGCTGGTGTGCGGCACATCAATCTCCTCATCGCGGGCGAATAAGGGTCGGATCACTGTGTTCACAACGGGTGCATGCGACGGCGTCGACGCGTGCGTCGCGGGTCGAAGCGCTGGTGCAGCGGCAACCTGCGCGGGAATCGTTGCCTTACTTGCAGGCACCTCCATCAGCTTGCTTGCAGGCACCTCCACCACTTTGCTTGCGGGCATGTGCGCCGCCTTACTCGCGGGCATCTCCGCGGCCTTGCTTGCCATCACCTGCGCAGCCTTCCTTGCGGGCGGCTCCACTGCTTTGCTTGCAGGCACTTCAGCCGCCTTGCTTACAGGCGCTTCCGCTGCCTGCCCGTCGACCGACGAGCGGTACTGCGCCAGGAACGCTTCGAGCGCGGACAGTGCCGCCGTGCTGCCGTCGCTCGCGAGCCCTGATTCGAAGGCCTGACGCGCATCCGCCGCAGACGCGAAGACGCGGGACGGGTCGAGCCAGAGAGCCCGGGACAACCAGGATCGCAGCCACTGCGGGAATGGTTCGAAACCACCACCGAGGCCGAATGTCCCGTTCGCGAGCTCGCTGAGACTCGCGGGATATTCCTCTTCGCCAAGCGGGCGGCCGAGCAGCAGCCCGAGCGCGATGGTACCGGCCTGAAAGACGTCGCCGCGACGCGTGAAGTGATACTCGCCGTCCGGGGGCAGTGCAATCCGCAAGTCCTTCCAGTACCGCTCGGAGGACCATTGGAGCTCTTCGAGCGCGGCGCTGAATACGTGCTCCACGAGCACGAGACGCGCGTCCGGCGTGATGACGATTCGCTCGGGCGCGAGGGCGCCGTGGCACGTGTCCGGAGTCGCCTCGTGCAGCGTGGCGACGGCGGACAAAAGCTGTCGAATGAGACAGAGCGAGGAGTCAACATCGAGCGGAAGCAGATTCTGCTCGGCGATCGCCAGCATGCGGGACAAACGGACGCCGGGCACCTGGTCGGACACAACGGCCAGTCTCGATGCGTCGGCGTCGCGCTCGACGTCGCGCACGTGCGCGTAACAGGGCTGTCGAAATTGTGCGAGGCGGGTGACGCGTTCTTGAACCAGGCCCTCGAACGTCTGGACAGCTCCCAGGTGCGGGTGGAGCGTGAGGACTTCGAGCGGGCCCCCTGGGCCGTCCCAGAGGTAGCGGGTGCCTAAACCGTCTCTGAATGTCGCCTGCAGGGGCGTCGTTTGCAAAGGCTCAATGCGCGTGCCGAGGGTGTGCATGCGCACGCACAACACAAGCGCCGTGCCAGGTAAGATCCCTACGTAATTGCGCGGGTCGGCAACGAAAAAGGACTGCGGCCTGATTTCAGAATTGTGCGCCGCCTACGAATTTCGTCAGCGCGCCTCCATGCCTTTGGCCTTGTATATCGAAGAGGCCGCGGGGTCGTCGAGGAATTTGATCAGCGCCTGCGCGGCCGTCGCCTTTCCGCTCTTCGCTCCAGTCGCCGCAGAGAATCCAAGATAGCTTTGAAAATCCGACGGCAGTGGGCCGGCGAGCTCGACACCCGGCTCGGGAAGGATTTCGCTGATAAGCGTCAGCACCAGCTCGGACTCGCCCTTCGCGACCGAACCCGGAGCCTGCCCGGGCCCGACAAGATGCGACTTCGATTCCAATTGGTGACCGATGCCGAGCCCCGCAATCATCTTGTCGATCGCCGGACGGCTGGCGCCATTGCCGGTGTAGGCAATCGACCTCGCATTCAGCAGCGCCTGTTTGAGGCTTGTACCCGTGCGCACGTCAGGCTTCGCAGCGCCTTTACGGTACCCGACGCCGATGCCGACCGCCGCCAGCTCGGTCCGCGTCGCCGGTGAGAGCTTGCCCGACTTGATCAACGCGTCAACCGCATCGTCTGTCAGAACGGCGACGTCGAACGCTTCGCCTTTGTCGATCCGATCCCTGAGGGTCGCCGCGGTGCTGAAGTCGATCGAGAGCGTGTCACCGCTCGCCTTTTCGAACTTTGGCTTCAGATCTTCTATCGCGGCCTTCACGCCGTTGGAGGCCAGCACGCGGATCTCCGCGGCCTGCGCCGCCGTGCCCAACACGAGGACGCAAGACGTTACCAGCACCGCCGACATCGCATGTTTGAGCATCGGAATCCCTCCTTGCCGCGAAATTCTCCAAGGGTCGACGAAATACTACCTCGACTTCCCGCACGCCGATGGCGGGCGCGACGTAGCTGCCACGCGGACCCACAGGGTCCGCGCCGCAATGTGATATCGTGCCGCTCGCTTTGAGGATGGGAATCATCTTTCTGTCGTTTCTTGTCTTCCTGGCGGTCCCCCACCCCGCTGCGGCACAGGCTGGGGCTGATGGGGTGCGCCGCGCCGCGGACGGCAAGCCTGACCTGTCGGGCATCTGGCAGGTCATGAACACAGCGGCCTGGGACATCCAGGACCATGCTGCATCCCTGGGGGTGCCCGCGGGGCAGGGAGTGGTTGAGGGAAATGAGATTCCCTACCAGCCGTCGGCCCTGGCCAGGAAACGCGAGAACTTCGAGAACCGTCGAAGCGCAGACCCTGAAACGAAGTGCTACCAGCCCGGCGTGCCACGTATCACGTACATGCCGCATCCCTTTCAGATCGTGCAAACCTCCGACTACATCGCGATCTTGTACGAGTACATCCACATCACTCGACATATCTACGTGGATGGGAGCCCGCATCCCAAGGGTCCGATCGACAACTGGTGGATGGGAGACTCGCGGGCCCGGTGGGAGGGAAACACCCTGGTGGTCGATGTGGTTCACTTCACCGACCAGACGTGGTTCGACAGGGCCGGGAATTTTCACAGCGACGCGCTGCACGTGGTCGAACGCTACACCCCGACCGGTCGCGACCACATGACTTACGAGGTCACGATTGAAGATCCGAAGGTCTTCACACGACCATGGAAAATGAGCATGCCCCTGTACCGTCGCCAGGAGCCCGGGGTTCAGCTACTCGACTACGAGTGCTACGCCCTTCTCGATGAAAAGCGAGACGCCGTGGCGACGCAGCCTCGCTAAATCCTGAAATGATCCTCGGTGTCTCGGTGGTACGTGGCCGTGAAAACGGCTACTTCGGAAAAGCGCCGGGATAGAGCTTGCGCCCGGACTTCACATTGTCGATGTCGCCCTGGATACCCTCCCAGCACGCGTTCTCCCATATTTCCAGCGGCGGATCGGTATTGCGCCGCCATCCAACCACCATCGTCCACGGCCGCGTATAGACCTTCGGGTCGTCGACCGTGACCTCGATGTGAATGACGTCCTTCTCGATCATCGTGAAGCGTTCGACGACGTGCATCGAGTCGCTGAAAAAATTGCCCACCGCATCGAGCCACGTCCGATCGTACTGATTCGTCACGTCCACGACCAGCGTGTTGCCCTCCCAGCGGCCGCGCGAGTCGCCCTCGAAGAGACGAATATCCGGCCCGATGTGCGGGCGGCCGTCGGTCGGAATGATGCGATACGTGTGCGCGTAGTCGTTCAGCATGAAGATGGAACCAGCGGTCTGAACAACGCGAAACGTCCCGGGACCGTACGCCTGCTTGGGCGAGGCCAGGGGAACGCAGAGTGACATCGGGTTCACGTACGTTTCGAACATCTGATCCCGCTTCGCCGCAGCCCACGGCTGATACGGGATTTTTCCGTCCGCCGGATCGATGATGGCGCTCTTTCCTCCCGAACCATCCATCGTCTCCGGATGTTCCTCGATGTTCTCCATGTTTCGGACGACGATTCGGGTCCAGAAGCCCCGGAAGTCGGGCGTGCCGTCCGGCATACGCGGCGGATTAAAGGCTTTTGCTTTCTCGATCGCGCAGCGGTGAAACTGCGCGGGATCCTCGGAACAACCACCGGACTGGCCGTATGGCCGCATGGGGGTGGGACCGGATCCGGGCAGGGGGGACGCAAAAGGCGCTCGCTGACCTGAGGTCACCTGCTGGAGCGCCAGCAGGAAGGCAACTACGAGCATCGCGCGAGAGGATGAGGTCACGGCTTGTGTTCAGCGCCTTGGGAGTTGGGAATCGGTAGTTGGGAGTTGCCGTTAGCTAGCCGCGCAGGTACGGATCGGCGAGCAGTCCGAGATCGCGCTCGTCGCACTGGGCTGCCTCCTCCTGCCGTACCGGATTCGGATTCAGCCTTCTGACATAGGTGTACGACGTCCACGGCTCCATCAGCACGTCGGGGTCGTTCACCGTGAAGTTGTAGAACAGCAGATCGCCCTGGCGCAGGAACCGCTCGGTCACTTCCATCTTGTCCGAGTGGAAGTAGCCTTCCCACCCGAGCCAGGAGACGTCGTTGAAGCCGACCGATTCGATCACGAGCGTGTCGCCGTCCCAGCGCGCTATGCCCTGGCCGTTGTAGAACGAATACTCATGGTCCTGCTCGTCGCGCTTGCGTCCATCGAGCGGCAGGATACGCAGACCGTTCTCGACGTTGTTGAGCAGCCAGATCTGCTTGTCCTTCTGCACGATTCGTGCGGGCACGTTCTGGCGCGGCACACCGACCGGCGTGTGGCACCCGTATGCCGGATCGACTTCGGCCTTGCCGAAGTCGAGGCTTCTCACCTTCTCCCAGTACTCCGGCTTGTAGAGCGGCTTGTTCCACTGCGCGCCGCGCTGCATCGTCGACTGGTCGGGTTCGAAACCGCCCCTGCGCCTCAGGCCGGGGGCGCCGATCGGATTCGGGAAATTCGCGCCCCAGTTGCCGGACAGATCCGGATGACCGTCGGCATCGCGCGGCGTCGGCGCCGTCGAACGCTGCTGCATCGCGAAGCCGTCCTGCGGCGACACGCGCTTGCCTGCCGGGCTGTACGACGTCT
Organism: uncultured Acidobacteriota bacterium; assembly: GCA_963741135.1. Lineage (GTDB taxonomy): Bacteria > Acidobacteriota > Vicinamibacteria > Vicinamibacterales > UBA2999 > Gp6-AA40. Next base: position 687,995 of record CAVUHC010000008.1, on the reverse strand, counting down.
GCACGTCACGCAATGGAAGGTTCCCGGTGCGTTGCGCGCTTGGCGGTAACTGGGCAGTCCCGGAACCTTGAGGCTGCTGGGCGGCGGGATTGACGACTCCGATCGCTGCGGTCATCAGCAGTGCGGATCCCAGTCCGGCAAGAGAGCGCATCGTATTGGTCACAACCATCCTCCTACAGCTCGACGACAACGAACTCCTTGCCGTTCACGGTAATCGACCGCATGAACCCGAGCTTGACGCCCGCGGGATCCTTCCACGCTGGAGAGATCCGGTAGCTGTACGTGTCGCCGATCTTCATGTCGGTCTTCACCTTCAGCCCCTGGCGAATCAATCCGCTCGGGCTGAGCGACTCGAGCTTCCATGAAGTGACCTTGCCGTCCGCCGCTTTGACGTCGACGTACCACCACGAGTGCGGGTTCACGTTTTCGACTTTGGTGAGCGTGCCCGTGATCGTGAATTCCTTCGTCGTGTCGAACTCCGCGTTCGCCGAGTGGTGCGCGATTGCCGGAGCACCGATCACCAGCAGCGCCAGAACGGCGGCGGATGCGATGACAGTCTTCTTGACCATTGTCCTGAGTCCTTTCGTTCTCGTTTCCGGTTCGTTGAATTGGGCTAGTTCGATGATTTCTGCTTCACGGCGTCGGGAATCGGAAACACGACGTATGGATTCGAACGGAAATACGTGACCTTCAGATCGGCAAGCGGCTTGCCGTCGACAGTCCACCTGATCTGTGTCGGGAAGAGCATCCAGACATTCGGCTCCAAGCTGTCGCGATAGTCGGCAAACGTCGCACCGTAGACGTGACCGTTCGCCTTCGCCGTGACCGCGACGGGGATGTACATGGGCTCCTCCTTGCTATAACCGCCCATGCCAAGATGCTGCTCTTCGACGGTGATTGCGACCTCAATGCCGTCGTAAGGAGAGGTGCCGGTGAGGACCGTCTTGCCGTTCACCGTGCTGACCTTGGTCGTCCCTTCCGCCTCGATAACCGACCACATCGCACCGTAGGGAGTCAGCTTGATCAGCGGCAGCCGATCGTTCAGCGTGTTCATGGCCGCCGTCGCCCCGCGGCCTTCCTGAGTTTCGTTCCAGGCGTACTGGTCGGCGAACACGCGAATCTCCTTGAGCGGCTGGCCGTTGGCCTTGGTGCCGTTCAGAAACATGCGCATCGCCGGCAGCACGTACGAAATGTGGAAGTCCGTCTTCGCGAGCTTGGCCATCCCGCCCGCATCGGCCATCGTTCCGTCGGCGCTGAACATCGTCGTGATCACATTCTTCACGCCGAGCAGCTTGTTGCGTCCCATGCCGATCGACTGGGCCACGTCGCGCACTTCCTTGCCAATACACGGGCTCGCAATCTCATAGGCGGTCTGACCGTCGCCGCCGTTCTGACCGAACGGCGCGTAGTACGCCTGCGGCATGAAGCCGCTTGGCGGGCATGGTGGCGGTGGTTGCGTCGGCTGGCCGGCGCCCCCCATGCGGCCCCCCTCCTGTCCGGATGCACTCGCGGCAACCAGCAACGCCACCGCAAGGAGTGTGACCTTACGCATTCGCCTGTCTCCCTTTGTCGAAAGCTTACGAGATCGTGATTCTACACGAGGGTTGTACCTCCGTCGATGCCATCCCCCCGACTGAATCAGATACGCGCTTGAGGTATTCAAAGTTCACGAAGTGATTGAGAACAGGCCGCCGCGAGGGGTTGAACTGAGCCTCAGTACAAGTAGAATGCGGCCCGGACCGCAAAGAGAGTGGTGATGCGCACACACCCATTTCGTTTGTCAATCGCACTCGCAGCCGCGATCGTGCTGACGTGGCTCTTGGTCCCGGTCCACGTCGCCGGACAAGAAGGGGGAGGCGGGGACCGCTGGGCAAAGCCGGTCGCCGGGTGCCCACCGCTTTCGCGCGAGTTCTATCCGTGTGCGAAAGCGAAGGCACAGGCGTTCAAGCCGCGGCGCAATCCGGACGGCACGCCGGACATGAACGGGGCGTGGAACGCGGGAACAGCGACGGGCAGCCAGAACATCGAGGACTATGCCGGCGACACCTTCTTAGGCCCCGCGAAATCGCTGATCATCGATCCCGCCAGCGGCAAGGTTCCCTACCTGCCCCAGTGGGCAACGAAAAAACAGGATAACTTCGCGCACTACATCGATCCGATTGGCACCTGTTATCTCACCGGTGTGCCGCGGCAGGTGTTTGCGCCGCGTGGCCAGGCCTTTATTCAAAGTCCGGGCGTCTTCGCCATCCTGTCGGAGTTCGCGCATCTGTATCGGACGATCCCGACCGACAACAGTCCGCACATTGGAGACAACCTCCGCCTCTACATGGGAGACTCCCGCGGCCACTGGGAGGGCAACACGCTCGTTGTCGATACGACCAATCTCACCGACCGAACCTGGCTCACCATCTCCGGGCATTTCCATAGTGACGCCTTACACGTGACCGAACGGTTCACGCTCATCGATGCCGACACGATCCTCTACGAAACGACACTGGTCGACCCGAAAGTGTTCACGCAGCCGTGGACGATGGCCATGCCTCTGATGCGGATGGAGAAAGGGCACGAGGTCTGGGAGGAGCCATGCTTCGAAGCCGATCACGATCTCCCCTATATGCTGATGGAGCACAAAATCTGGCTCGGCCTCGATCCTCCGAAATGAGGCTCGCTGCCGCGGCGGCGCTGCTGGCGCTGATCGCGCTGCCTGCGGCGGCTCAGACGACTGCCGCTCCGCGAGGCGTCTTGCCGCGCATGTCCGACGGCAAGCCCGATCTGAACGGCGTGTGGGAAGTCCTCAGCACCGCGGCCTGGGACCTTCAGGATCATCCGGCGAGCCTGGGTGTGCCTGCCGGTCAAGGCGTCGTCGAGGGCAACGAAATTCCTTACCAGCCGTGGGCCCTTGCGAAGAAACAGGAGAACTTCAAGAACCGCGAGACGGCCGACCCCGAAGCGAAATGTCGCCTGCTCGGCGTGCCGAGGATGATGTACACGCCGTACCCGTTTCAGATCGTGCAGTCGCCGGCGTACGTGGCGATTTTCCACGAGTACGTCCATACGACGCGCAGCATCTTCATGAACAGCGATCATCCACCCGGCGAGATCGAATGGTTCACGGGGGACTCGCGCGGCCGATGGGAAGGGGACACGCTGGTCGTCGACGTCAAGCATTTCACCGATCAGACGTGGCTCGATCGGGCCGGAAATTTTCACAGCGAGGCGCTGCATCTGGTGGAGCGGTATTCCCTCATCACTCCCGACCACATTCAGTACGATGTGACGCTCGAGGATCCGAAGGTCTTTACGAGACCCTGGAAGATCAGTCTGATCCTGTATCGCCGCAAGGAGAAGAATGTACGGGTCCTGGAGTACGAATGCTACGCCTACGCGCACGAGGAGCAGGTGCGCCGCGGGGAGCTGGGGCCGAAATAAAGGCGAGAGTCTTCAGCCCCCACGTTCCTACTTACTTGGCGGTGCAGGCGGGCCACTCGGGTCACCGGGAGTGTCCGAAGCTCCCAGGAAGAAATTGCGGCCGTCCTTGAATGTGAGCGTCTTCCCGTTGGCTCTCGGCGCGCCGCTCTTGGAGCGGTAGCCGTCGACGAGGACCTCGAGGCCCGGGGGAAAGTCGGTCTTGCGGAGCCCCCGCCGCATCAGCGCGGTCGGCGCCCCGGCTTCGATGGCCCAGTTCACGACCTTGCCGTCCGGTTCGGTCACGTCGAGGTAAATCCAGCCGTGCGGGTTGAACCACTCCATCTTGGTGAGCACGCCTCTCAATTTGACCGGCTGATTGGCGTCGAATTCGGCGGCAAACGAATGGTGCGCCCACGCGGGGAGCGTCGCAAGCAGGATTCCGCCGGTCAGCATCAAGACGCAGTTTCGTTCTCATCGCCAGGTAACCTCCGTGCTGCGGCCAGCACCATAGCACCCGGCAGCAGGGGCTGCAAGGGCGGATTCACTCAGGTACGGTATGCTCCACGGCGCTCAGCATTGTTCAGCGCACATCCAGCCTCGCAGGAGGAGACAACATGAAGGTGGGCTCGAAACGAACGCTCTTTGGCGTCACGATAGCCGTGGTTCTATGCCTGATTATCGGGATCAGGGCTGCCGGGCAGGCTCCAGCGCCGCAAGGCGCGGCCGAGAAGGTGCCGCTGACGGACGACGTCTTCAAGAGCGTCGAAATTCTGAAGGGCATTCCGGTGGATACGTTCTTCGAGACGATGGGCATGTTTGCGTCTGCGATGGGGAACGATTGCACGTTCTGCCATGTGTCGAACGCGTACTTCGACAAGACGGCGTTCGCACAGCCGACCCCGAGGATCAGGCGCGCGCGTCAGATGCTCACGATGATGAAGGCGCTCAACGACCAGTATTTCGCGGGCCGGACGCGCGTGACCTGCTTCACCTGTCATGGCGGGAGCCAGGCTCCCAGGAGCGAACCGGATCTTGCGCTCCAGTACGGCGCGCCGACGGAAGACCCCAACGCGCGGGATTTTCCCGTCGACCCGCGCGTGTCCGCCGACGAGATCTTCGACAAGTACCTCCTGGCGCTCGGCGGCACCGAACGCCTCGCGAAATTCACCAGCTTTACGGCCAAGGGCACCTACGCGGGATTCGATACGGCATTCGAGAAAGTCCCGGTGGAGCTTTTTGCCAAGGCGCCCAATCAGCAAACCATGATCGTCCGGCAGGTCGCTGGCATCAGCACTCGGACGTTCGACGGCCGCAACGGCTGGATGGCGGGACCGGACACGCCCATGCCACTCCTGACGCTGACCGAGGGCAACCTGGATCGCGCGCGGCTCGAGGCGATCGTCGCGTTTCCCGCGGGGATCCGGCGGGCGTTCCCGAAGTGGCGCGTCGGTCGCACGGCCATCGACGATCGGGAGGTGCGGGTCGTGCAGGGCATCGGCGATGCGCAGGCGCTCGCCAATTTCTACTTCGACGACTCCGGGCTGCTCGTGCGCATGGTGCGCTGGACCCGAACACCGGTCGGCTTTGTGCCGACGCAGGTTGACTACGCGGACTATCGTGACGTCGCCGGCGTCAAGGTTCCGTTTCATCGGAGCGTGAGCCAGACCTATATGCAAATGAACGTGGATCTGACCGAAGTGCAGCCCAACGTGACGATCGATGCGGCGAAGTTCGCGAGGCCCGCTGCGGTCCCGCGTGGGTAGCTGAATCGAACTTCCAACATTGAGCTACCAAGCGAAACCACGAGGACGCGAAGAACACGAAGAAGACCTTTCTTCGTGACCTTCGTGGCCTTCGTGGTTGATAAAGCTATCGCGGGTGCGAGTGGATGTAGTTCAGCGCGAACGGTCTCAGTCGATCGTTGAGCCCGAGCAGATTCGCTTCCGTGAGCGCTCGCGACTCATCCCATCCATCGGCTAAGACCCTCTTGACCATCCACAACGCCGCCGCACGACCGCCGGCCGCACAATGGACGTACGCGGGCTGATTGGCGGGAGCGGTGACCGCCGCGATGAAATTGTCGATGAGCTTCGGGTCCGGCGTCTGCATGTTGAAAGGCAGGTGCACGTAGTTCAGCCCCAGGGCTTTCACCACCGCTCCCTCCTTCTCGACCTGAGCGCCTTCTTCGCTCGCGAGGCGAACGTTGATCACCGACTTGAACCCCATCTTCTTGATTTCCTGGATGGCCTCGGGCGTTGTCGAACCGCCGCACGCGATGGTCGACTCAATCTGCGCGAAGGTTGAAATGCCGGCGATGTCTTTCTTGGTCACCTGCTGGGCGGACACGGCAACAACCGTGAAAGCACCGAACACGAACATGGCGGATGCACGTCGGGAGCTTGGATGCATGGCCGGCATCATACACCTGTGGCGACGGCAGGAGTAGCGTCGCGCTGACGTCGCCCGTTCTGCCGCCACGGCGCTCAAAGTCGCGCGCACGAGTGACTCACAGAGCGGCATGGGCGATGTCGCACCGGATTCACGTGGGCAGGTTGTGGAATGCGAATTGCCATTCCCCGGAACAGCGCGGAGCACCTGCTCCGCGTGCGGCACTAACTGCTCCGCGACGACCGGATGTGTCCCGTCTGAGCGGTTAGCGCCGCGACTCCCCCCTCAGCCGGCATTCGGGGCGGATGCCGGCTGACCCCTCCCGGCAGCGCCCACGGCACCGTACGAAGTCCGCATCGACTTAGGCCTTGATGAAAGCCAGCAGATCGGCATTGATCTGGTCTTTGTGCGTCGAGCACATCCCGTGGGACAGGCCCGGGTAAATTTTCAGCGTCGACCCTTTGACAAGCTTTGCCGACAGCAGCGCCGAGTCGGCAATCGGGACGATCTGATCGTCGTCGCCGTGCATGATCAGCGTTGGCAGGTCGATCTTCTTGAGATCCTCGGTGAAGTCAGTTTCGGAAAACGCTTTGATGCAGTCGACAGCCCCCTTGAATCCGCACATCATGCCCTGCAGCCAGAACGAATCCCGCAGGCCCTGCGATACCTTCGAGCCCGGCCGGTTCGCGCCATAGAACGGCCCACTGAGATCCTTGAAGAACTGCGACCGATCGCCGAGCACGCCGGCGCGGATCCCGTCGAAAACGTCCATTGGCAAGCCGCCGGGGTTGGCAGCCGTCTTCAGCATCAACGGCGGCACCGCGCCGATCAGCACAGCCTTGGCCACTCGTTTCGATCCATGGCGACCGATGTAGCGCGCGACTTCGCCGCCGCCGGTCGAGTGCCCGACGTGGACCGCATCCTTCAGGTCGAGTGTTTCAGCGAGCGCCGCGAGATCATCGGCATACGTATCCATCTCGTTGCCGCTCCAGGGCTGGCTCGATCGGCCATGACCGCGGCGGTCATGTGCGATGCAGCGGTATCCGTTGGCGCCGAGAAACAACATCTGGTCTTCCCAGGCGTCGGCGCTCAAAGGCCAACCGTGGCTGAAGACGACAGGCTGTCCCTTGCCCCAGTCCTTGTAATAGATTTGCGTTCCGTCTTTGGTCGTGATCGTCGCCATCGGATGCTCCTCTCTCTCGGTCGGTTGCTCTCTCAATGCGTTTCCTGTTCGATGGCGAGTTCGGCCTGGAGGCTCTCGCCATCTCGCCCAATCGTCGCGACCGCCAGCCGTCGATCGCCGCGTTTGTAGGTCACCGAGCAGTCGTGAGACTCGAGTGCACCGTCGATCTGAACCGCGTCCCATTGTTCGGCGTGGCCCACGTAATTGATCGTGATGTCGTAATGCTGGCTCCAGAAAAACGGCACGGCATCGAAGCGTTCGCGATACCCCAGCATGTTGCGAGCTGCGACCTGGCCCTGGCGCTCCGCCACCACCCAGTGCTCGACACGGATGCGCTCACCGGAACGCGGATCGGGCCAGCGCGCCACGTCCCCTGCGGCGAAGATACCGGGCGCGCTCGTTTCGAGGTATTCGTTCACGGCGATGCCGCGGTCCAACGCCAGCCCTGACTTCTCGGCAACAGCGACGGCCGGCCTCACGCCGACACCCATCACCACGAAGTCGGCATCGAGGGTTGAACCTCCGCTGAGCGTCACGGTTCGGCCGTCGAGGCGCGCCACGGTCTGCCCAAGATGAAATACGACGCCCTGCGCTTCGTGCAGGGTTCGAATGAAGCGGCCAACCTCCGGGCCCATGACGCGCTCCAGCGGCACGTTTTCCGGCGCGACCACGTCCACGTCGATCCCCCTGCCTCGGAGGGACGCCGACACCTCGAGACCGATAAAACTCGCGCCCACCACCACCACGTGCTTGGCACCGCGTGCCTTGTCGACGAGGGTCCGGCTATCCGCGAAGGAACGCAGATAGTGCACCTGCGGCGCCGTCATTGCCCGGGATTGGTAGGCGAACGGGATCAGCGCCGGTTGCAATCAGAAGCGCACCGAACGTGCGCCGTGCCCCGTCTTCGAGCAGGACCTGTCGCGCACCCACGTCGACCGACGACACGCGTGAGCCAAGCAACAGCTCAATCCGTCGCTCCACGTAGTACTCCGGCGGCCGCAAGGGGATCCAATCGTCTTGGGCATGGCCAGCCAAATAGTCTTTCGACAGGTTCGGGCGATCGCACGGCGGTGACACATCCGCGCTGATCATCGTGACCGGCCCCGCATATCCTTCCCGCCGGAGCATGTCGGCCGCGGCCAGCCCGGCGCCGCCGCCACCCACGATGACGACAGACGAAGGAGTTTCGCGCGTCCGGGTTGAAACGGCGGGCGAAGGTCGCGGCTCGGGTAGCTTCTCGCGTACGAATGCCATCTCGCCTTGACGCTCCACGCGCCAGCAGGCGATCGGGTCCAGGGCCGGCGTACGCAGCGCTTCGCCGCTGCGCAGGCTGAAGCAGGCGTGGTGCCAAGGGCACCGCACTGTGTCTCCGACAACCAGGCCGTCGACGAGAGGTCCGTGATAGTGAGTGCAGTACGCGCCCACCGCGAACAGATCATCCCCCGCGCGAGCGAGCAGCACATCTTCGCCGGCGACATGTCCGAGCAACATGCCACCGTCGGGGAGCGTGCTGACGGCTATTCCTTTGCCGAGATCCGGCCCTAGGCTGTCGTCGGAGTTATCCATGTCAACCTCTCTCGAGGGCGTACTTTACGTCACGCGACTTCGCAGCTTCGGGGTGCACAGCTGGAAACTTTGCAGGATAGCGTCGCAGCGGCGGCCGACATGCGAGGAGTCCCACTGGAGTCGATCGACGTCTCAAGACCTGTGAGCCAGGGTGTGTGGTTCATGAGGGATGAGCTTAGGTCCGGAGCAGTTGCCTGTGGCCTTCCACGCGTTGAGCGCCTCGGGTAGCGTCGGTACGGCAGAATAGCTACAAGAGGATCTTAGGAGCAAGCCGAACATGTCCTCGATGCACCACTCGTCCGTGCGTGATCAGCACGTATAGATAATTTGCCATGAGCGACACGGCCGGGATCGTTCAGTCGACGGTGACCTCCCGTCTTGATCACCTCTTTCCGAAGTTGACAAATGCGCAGATTGCGCGCTTCGCCCCGCACGGGTCGGTGCGTCAGCTTCGCCGCGGCGACGTGCTGATCGAGGCGGGAGATCAGACCGTACCGTTCTTCGTCATCACCGCTGGTCAGCTCGAAGTCGTGCGGCCATCAGGCGAAACCGAAACACCTGTCGTCGTCCATGGACCGGGTGGGTTCACCGGCGAGGCTAACATGCTCTCGGGGCGCCGTTCGCTGGTGCGAACGCGCGTGACAGAGTCCGGCGAAGCGATTGAGCTCACCCGTGATCGGCTGCTTGCCCTCGTGCAGACGGACGCCGAGATCGGCGAAATCCTCATGCGGGCGTTCATCCTGCGACGGGTGGAGTTGATTGCGCACGAGTGGGGCGACGTCGTGCTCATCGGGTCAAGCCATTCTCCCGGCAGCCTTCGGATCAAAGAGTTCCTGACACGCAACGGGCACCCGTACGCGTACATCGATCTCGACCGCGACGCGGACGTTCAGGAACTGCTGGATCGTTTTCACGTTGCGGTCACCGACATACCCGTGCTCATCTGCCGCGGCGACGCCGTCCTTCGGAATCCGACCAACCAACAGATCGCCAAGTGTCTCGGCTTCAACGACGCGATCGATCAAACGCACCTTCGCGACGTCGTCATTGTCGGCGCGGGACCGTCGGGCCTCGCGGCGGCGGTGTACGGCGCGTCGGAAGGGCTCGACGTGCTGGTCCTGGAGTCGACCTCACCGGGCGGCCAGGCAGGCTCGAGCTCGAAGATCGAGAACTACCTCGGATTTCCGACGGGGATATCGGGCCAGGAGCTTGCGGGACGCGCGTACACACAGGCGCAGAAGTTCGGCGCGCAGATCCTGATCGCGAAGGGCGCCACGCAGCTTGTCCTGCGACCGGAAGCCGTACGCAATTCAGGTCGAGGACGGTCCGCGCATGGCGGCGCGCACCGTGATCGTCGCCACCGGCGCGGAATACCGGAAGCCGTCGCTCGACAACCTGTCGCAGTTCGAAGGCGCGGGTGTCTACTACGGCGCGACCTTCGTCGAGGCCCAGGTGTGCGAAGGCGAAGAGGTGATCGTGGTGGGCGGCGGCAACTCTGCCGGTCAGGCGGCCGTGTTTCTTGCCCAGACCGCCAGGCGCGTGCACATGTTCGTCCGGTCAGGCGGTCTGGCCGACAGCATGTCGCGCTACCTGATTCGCCGCATTGAAGAGAATCCCGCCATCGTGCTGCGCACCAACACGGAAATCATCGCCCTCGAGGGAAGCGACCATCTCGAGCGCGTGCGCTGGCGGGACAACACCACGGGGACGCTCGAGACGGGAAACATCGGCCACGTCTTCGTCATGACGGGCGCGCTTCCCGAACACCGGCTGGCTCGGTGGCTGTGTCGCGCTCGATGCCAAGGGATTCATCAAGACGGGGCCCGATCTGTCGCGTGACGACCTGGCGGCCGCGCATTGGCCGCTGACGCGGCCTCCGCATCTCCTCGAAACGAGCCTGCCTGGTGTCTTTGCCGTCGGCGACGTGCGGGGCGGCAACATCAAGCGGGTCGCATCGGCCGTCGGCGAGGGATCGATTGCCGTCGCGTTCGTCCACCAGGTGCTGCGCGAATGAATTCACAGGAAGGGACGCGCGATGCCTGATCAAACGTGCGCTCATATCAAAGCGGTTACCACGGTCACACATCCGAAACGCCGGGAATGCGACGAGTGCGTGAAGATCGGCGCCCGATGGGTCCACCTGCGGACATGTCAGGAGTGCGGCACGACGCTCTGCTGTGACAACTCACCGAACCGACACGCCAGCAAGCACGCGCGCGCGAGCGGCCATCCGGTGATTGCGTCGGCGGAGCCCGGCGAGCGCTGGCTGTACTGCTTTCCCGACGACATCTTCACGGAGTACTGAGGCGGCGTGGACTCGGCGGGCGGCGTATTCCTCATCCTGCTGCTGTTCGTTGTCGCCTTCGCGCTGCTCGCACGCAAGCTTGAGACACCGTATCCAATCGTCCTCGTGATCGCCGGCCTCGTCCTCAGCCTGATCCCGGGTACGCCGCGAATAGAGCTGAACCCCGAGCTTGTTTTTTCCGTTGTGCTGCCGCCGCTCCTGTACGCCGCGGCATGGGTGACATCCTGGCGGGAGTTCCGCCACAACATGGTCAGCATCGTGTCACTCGCCTGCGGGCTCGTGACGTTCACGATCGTGGGTGTCGCCCTCGCGGGCCAGTGGCTGTTTCCCGGCTTCGACTGGCGGATCGGCGTCATCCTTGGAGCGGTCGTGGCGCCCACCGACGCGATAGCAGCCGCCGCGATTGCATCCCAGGTCGGACTCCCGCGGCGGATCGTCGATCTGCTCGAAGGCGAAAGCCTGGTAAACGATGCGACCGGACTGCTGGCCCTGGAGTTCGGTATCGCGCTCGTGGTCGGAGGAATGACGCCGACCTTCGAAACAGGCCTGCTGCGCTTCACGTATCTTGTCGCCGTTGGTCTCGGCGCCGGCACTGCCGTCGCGCTGGCGGCCGCCTGGATCGAGCGTTGGATCGATGATGGGCCGATCGAGATCGCCATCTCTTTGATGGTGCCATACGCCGCATACACGGGGGCGAACGCGATCCACGCATCGGGCGTCCTTGCGGTCGTCGCGTGCGGATTGATTTTGAGCCGTCGCAGCGCGGAGCTCTTCTCGCCGTCAGTTCGTCTGCAGGTGTACGCGGTGTGGAGCGCTGTTGTATTCATCCTCAACGGCGTGGTCTTCGTCCTGATTGGCCTTCAGATGTCGAGCATCGTCCGCAGTCTTGCGGACATGAGCCTGATCCGCCTTGTCGCCGAGGGCGCGCTGTTCAGCGCCCTGGTGATCGCGCTACGGGTGGTGTGGGTGTTTCCTGGCGCACGAATGTCGTACTTCATCCGCCATCGTTTCCTGCATCAGACCGAACGGCGCCCTTCGGGACGTGAACTGCTCGTATTCGGTTGGAGTGGCATGCGCGGCGTGGTTGCGCTCGCGGCGGCGATGGCACTCCCTGTCGCGCTGCCGAACGGAGCACCTTTTCCGCACCGCAGCCTGATCGTGTTCCTCGCGTTCAGCGTCGTCGTGTGGACGCTGGTGGTGCAAGGACTGAGCCTCGCGCCTTTGATCCGCGCGCTCGGCCTCGCGGGAGGGTCCGGCGCCAAATGCGAGGAGCACGAAGCATCTCGAATCATCATCCGCGCAGCGCTTGCGCATCTCGAAGACACACGCGGGCACGATCGCGCTGAATATGGCGGCGTGTACGACGACCTCGCGCAGCATTACCGCGAACGGCTCGATGCACTGACAGGTGCGCCGGACGGCGCGCCAGAGGCGCGGCCGCTCCAGTACCATAAGCACCGGGCGCTGTCCCACGAGCTGCTGCAAGTACAACGGCGGGCCCTCGTGCGCCTTCGCCGCGACGGACGCATCAACGATCAGGTGCTGCGCGATCTCGAGCGCGATCTGGATTTGCAGGAAGCCCGGGTCGGGTAGCCGTGTGACCCTCGACGACCTGCGGCGCGCAGCCGTCGCGCAGAGCCTCTTCACGCCAACCACCCTGCAGCGCGCGCTCGACGCACTTGGCTTCGTGCAGGCCGACCCTATCCGGGCACCGGCGCGCGCGCAGGACCTCACGCTGCGTCATCGCGTCGACCGGCTACCGCGCCGGCGATCTCGAGCGCCGCTATTCCCGTCTCGACGTCCACGAGGACTTCTTCGTGAACTACGGCTTCGTCACAGGCGCCGTGCAGGCGTTGATGCACCCGCGCGGTGGTCCCAGCGCCCTGGACGGCGGCGCGCGGGAGGCACGTGCGCGCCCTGCTGGACTTTGTGCGTACGCGCGGCTCGGTGCATCCACGGGAAGTGGACGAGCACTTTTCGCACGGGACCGTCACCAACTACTGGGGCGGTTCCTCGAGCGCGACGACCCACCTGCTGGACGCCATGCACTACCGCGGGCTGCTGCGGGTGGTGCGGCGCGAGGCCGGGATCCGGATCTACGCGGCGCACGAGCACGAGGCCGGACCGCGCGGCGCCGCCACTCGCCGCGCGCACCTCGACGCGCTTGTCGACGTCATCGTCCGCAACTACGCGCCGCTGCCAGCGGCGAGCCTGTCGAACCTGGTGAGGCGCCTCCGCTACGCCGTTCCGCAGTGGGCTGGCGAGCTGGAACGCGACGCTTCAGCGCGCGAGGCGTCGACTCGCCCACGCGCGCGTCGAGGGCGTGGACTGGTACTGGCCGGCAGAGCCGGCATCCGCGGTCGCCGAGCCGGAGGACGTGGTGCGTCTGCTGGCGCCGTTCGATCCGGTCGTGTGGGACCGTCGCCGGTTCGAGATCCTCTGGGGCTGGGCCTATCGCTTCGAGGCGTACACGCCTGCGCCGCAAGCGCAAGCTCGGTTACTACGCGCTCCCGCTGCTGTGGCGAGACCGTGTCATCGGCTGGGGGAACGTGTCGATGAAGAACGGGACGCTCCAGTCGGACTTTGGCTACATCGCGTCGCAACCGCCCAAGGGCCGAGTGTTTCGTCGCGCGCTCGAAGAGGAGCTGAATCGCCTATCCGTGTTTCTCGGCCTCGACTCCTGACCGTCGTTCCCCAGTCCAGCCCTGTTCCGCGTTATGCTGCGCATCTCACGCCGTTCCGAGCAGAGGAGGAACTGTCGGTATGACTCGGCACAAACTCGTGACTTTGATCAGGGTCGGCAGAGGTGAAGCACTGCGGCGGGAGAGACGCGCGGCGGCGTCGGCCTGTTTCGTCATCGGCGTCGCAGTTCTCGCAAACGGCATCGGCGTCTCATCGGCGTCCGCGCAGACGGCCCCCAATACGGTCGTCCTGCTTCCAGCGCCGGACATCGTTGGCGTGATCAAGGGAGGGACGAAGCCTGAGATCGTCGCACGGGGCCTGAAAAGCGCCGACGATCCGATCTGGCTGCCGAACATAGGGCTCCTGTTCACGGAGTCTCAGGGCAACCGGGTGGTAAGGCTGGGCGAAAACGACCAACTCTCAACGTTCGTCGGCGATCTTCACCGCCCTCTTGGGATGACGTTCGACGCGCAGGGACGATTGATCTCTCTGCAGTCGGAGACGGGATTTACCGGTCCTCGAGTCATCTGGCCGACCGGCAAGGAGATGGTGCTCGCCGATCGTTTCGAGGGTCGCCCATTCGGTAGACCGAATGACATCGTCTCCGATCGAAAAGGCGGCGTGTATTTCAGCGACCTCGGTCCCAGCGTGCCTCCTCCAGGGGAGTTGACGCCGGCGGTCTACTACGTGCCGCCCGGAGGCGAACCGATACGCGTAGCCGACAACATTGCGAGACCAAATGGCGTGCAGTTGAGCCGCGACGAGAAGACGCTGTACGTCAACGACACGGGTGGTGTTCAGGCGCTCGCGTTCGACGTGCTTCCGGACGGCCGATTGTCGAATCGTCGTGTGTTTGTCACCTACGTTGGCCGAGACCGGTCAATCGCTGCGACCGAAGAGCCACGGTCCAACGCCGACGGTCTTGTCATCGACGAAGACGGCCGCCTGTATGCCCTCACCGAAGCCGGGATCGAGGTGGTGAGTTCGAATGGTCAGCATCTCGGGGTCATCCCGGTCTGGTGCATTACACGCCGGTGCCAGAATCTGACGTTCGGAGGGCCTGAGAAAAGAACCCTGTACGTCGCAGGAGGCGGCACATTGCTGCGGATTCAGATGCTTGCAAGGGGGTTCGCCGGAAGAGCAAAGTAGGAGCCTGGAAGGGATGGTATTGTGTGCCCGCGTCGCACATACCTATTGCCAGACGGAGATTGACATGCCCCTGAGTTTTCTCGCTGCAGCACTGATGATCCTGTCCATGTCCGCTCCCGCACTTGCGCAGGAGGAATGGAAGGAATTCACGAGCGAGCAGGATCGTTTTACCAACAATTTCCCCGGTGACCCGAAAATTACCGACACAATCTTTGTCTCGCAATTCGGGCACCGTTTGCCGGCACGGGTATACAGCGTCGAGCTCGCCAGGAATCACCGCTTCTCTATCACAGTCGTTGACTACAGTCGCATCACCGAACTGGGGTTGGAGAAGCAGAAGGCTTGCCCCCCCGGCTCCGAGGCCTGTCGCGGAGGCTCAGGTGCGCCCGGAAATTCGACTGGGCCGGGGTACTCGAAAGCCGACAGGGCCGGTGCGATCACCTTCGCGACGTGGCAGTTCATGCAGCGCGACGCGAAAGTGACGCATCTGCTCTGGACGAACATCAGCCTCGTCGAGGGACACCAGATACGTCTGGTGAACAACGCGGATAAGTCGCTGACCGCCGCGTCGATCTTCATGCACGAAGACAAACTGTACATCTCGGAGGGCACGGTCCCTGCCGGCTATCCAGAGCCTGGGCTGTTTTATCAGTCGCTCGGATTTCTGGATGAGAACGGCAACGGGATACGGTATTTGGACTTCTATCACAACGGGTTCCCGAAGCCGGGACTCCAGGGCCGCGGCGGAGGCGGCGCTCCTGCGGGCGGAGGACAAGGAGGGCGCGGCCGAGGTGCGGGTGCTGGCGGTGGCGGCGGTAACACTGGTCGCGGCAATCAGCCACAGTGAAGCTCTCCAGCGAGTGTCCCTTCGTCCCGTTGAATGGCAACACCGGAAGTATTGGAAGACACATGAGAAATTCGATACGCGCTCTGACGTTCGCAGCCGGCTGTCTGGCTGTCGTTATCTCAGGCGGGAATCTCGGAAGCCCCGCGTTCGTCGCTGGCCAGACTGCGACGGAGCCACTGAGCAAGACCTATCGCGTCACCCGTGCCGATGACGTCGAGTTTCAGAAGATCGAACCCTTCAAGGTGTTCGACAATCTCTACTATGTCGGGCCGGGTTATGTCTCCGTCTGGCTGCTGACGACGCCCGAAGGCAACATCCTCTTCGACACGGCCCAGGAACCCTATGTCGACCACGTCATCAACAACATCCGGAAAGTCGGGGTCGATCCGAAGAGCATCAGGTACATCATTCTGAGCCACGGACATCTCGATCATTTCGGCGGGGCGGCGAAGATTCAGGAAGCGTCGGGTGCCCGCGTCTTTGCGGCTGAAGAAGACTGGAAAATGATCGAGCAGGTTGGAAGCCGCCCGGGCCGGGGCGGCGGACCGGCCCCTCGCGTGCCGAAGAGAGACATGGTGGTCAAGGAAGGCGACACGTTGTCCTTCGGCGGGCAGACGCTGAAATTCCACGTGACTCCCGGGCACACACCTGGCGTCGTGACGACCGAAGGCATCACCGTTTTTGACGGCGGGAGGCCCTATAGGGCGATTGTCTGGGGCGGAGCCGGTTACCGAGGCGGGCTCGCCGACGCGGAACAGTCGGTCCAGAGCGCCAACAAGGTCGCGCAGATTCAAGGCGTGCAGGTGAACCTGCAGATTCACAGCTGGGCCGAGGAGACCGGGTATCCCGGCGGTGGCGTGCTCGAGCGTGGCCTGATGCTGAAGTCCCGCAAACCTGGCGCTCCCCATCCTTTCGTGGATCCGGCCACATTCACGCAATGGGTCAAGCGGACTCAGGACAACGCCGCGAAGGCGGTTCAGCAGGAAAAACAAAAAGCCGGACGACCCTAGGTCGATTCGGCGATACGGACGCGCAGTGATCCGATGAAGATCTTCATCAGTTACAGGCGCGAGGATTCCGCGGGTCACACCGGTCGTCTGTACGATTCCCTCCAGGCCCATTTCGGTCAAGAGAGCCTGTTCATGGATCTCACTGCCATCGAATCGGGCCAGAACTTCGTCGACGCGATCAAGGCGGCCGTCGGATCGTCTGACGTGCTTCTCGCCGTTATCGGCAGGCAGTGGTTGACCTGCACCGGTCCAAATGGTCGAAGGCTTGACGACCCTCAGGATTTCGTGCGAACGGAGATTGCCGCCGCGCTCGAACGCCGCACTCCCGTCATTCCTGTGCTGGTCGAAGGGGCGGCCATGCCCTCTGCCGAGGCGTTGCCAGAGCTTTTGAAGCCGCTCGCCGAGCGTAATGCGCACGAGCTCAGCGACAACCGGTGGTCGTACGACATCGAGCGTTTGATCCAGGCGACCGAGAAGCTTGCCTCAAAACCGCGCCGGTTGCAGAGACGCACATGGATGTCCATCGCTGCTGGAGTGGCGCTCATTGTGATCCTGGGAGCGTTCCTCCTCCTCCGCACTCGCCAGGGACCAGGCGACGGTTTGCAGGATGCTGAATCGTACTATTCCCGGGGCACCGAGTATCTGGCGAGCGGTGACTATGATCGGGCTATCGCGGACTTCGACAAGGCAATCACGCTCGGCGGTGGCGCGGAGACCTTTTACAACCGGGGCCTTGCGTACTACGCGAAGAAGAACGTCGACTCGGCCATCGCCAACTGGAATGACGCCGTCAACCTCGCCCCTAGAGACGCGCGTGCGTATCGCCAGCGAGGGAACGCCTACGCTGTCAAGGGCGACTATGCCCTTGCGGTCGCTGACTACAACCGCGCGATCGAACTCGAGCCGAAGGAGGGCAAGACGTATTACAACCGTGGTCTCGTGTTCAGAGATCGGGACGAAACAGCGAAAGCCATCGCCGATTTCAAGACGGTTCTCACGTTGAACAGTGACCCCGAGACCGAGCGTGAGGCGCGGGCGCGGTTGGCTGAACTGGACGACACGGCGCAGGCGCCGGCTCGCGGCGCTGGCAGCGAATCGTCACGTTCGAACGTACGCCTTGCCGGCGAGTGGACCGCGGAAGTGACCTATGCCCGCAACACCACACACATGGAGCGTTTCACGTTCAAGTTGGATGGCAATGAGGTGCTCGGAACGGCATCCTTTCTTGGCGTCAGACGGGGCATCATCGATGGCACGCTGAACGGCGACAGAGTTCTGTTCAGCACCATGACCCAGGTATGCACGGGCGACTGCAGTGACGCCAAAAACCTGGAGCACCGCTATCGCGGCAGAATCTCTGGAGACGTGATCACCTTCTCCTACATGCAGATTCAGGAGGGGAGAGCTGATGCCCCGATCGAGTTTACGGCCAGGCGTGTAGCCGAGTCCGCGACACCGGCAACACCCAACTGACGCTTCGAGCCACGACAGCCGCATCTCCTTTCGGCTCAGGAGTTCATGAATGGTCGCCGCTTGTGCGGTTTTGGACAGCGCGATCTCGCATTGCGACGCTAAAGTCTGATTGTCGGCGACTCGCCCCGCGTGGCGCAGCTTGAGCCTTGCCTTGACGCATTCCCTTCGCCGTTTGTCCATTCCGCTTTCATAGGTCCAAATGCCCAGCATCAAGAGTGCGCGCCGCCGCGATCGCAAGACTCCACAGCATCCGGTCCCGCACAATGACTGAGAACCTGTTGGGCAACTTGAAGGTCTCGCATAAATTGACGCTCATCTGCGGCACCTTCTTCCTGCCTATCGCCGTTCTCCTCTATTCAACGATCACAACGATCGACAAAGACGTCGATTTTGCTCAATATGAAATGCATGGGAATCGATATCAGCGCCCGCTGGAGAATCTTCTTGAGACCCTTCCCGAAAGCATGGATCTCGCACGCGACTTCCTGACGGGCGGGCAAGACACGGGAGCGCTGTCCGCCAAACAAAAGGAGATCGATCAAGCCTTTGGCGAACTGCAACGCGTGGATCAGGCGGTAGGCTCGTTATTGCAATTTACGGATGAAGGGCTGACAAAGAGAAAACGAGAGCACGTCCGAGTCAGGAATGTCCGAGAAGAATGGGAGGCATTGAAGGCGCAACAGGGCTCCCTGGAGCCGGCGACAAGCGACGACAGGCACCTCCACCTGGTCGGGGATATCCGCACCATGATCACCCATGCGGGAGACACGTCCAATCTGATTCTGGATCCGGATCTGGATACGTATTACACGATGGATGCGACGCTCCTGGCGCTCCCGCAAACGCAGGACAGGCTCTCGAGGATCATCCGCGATGGCCAGACCCTGCTGAAATCGGTCACGGTAAGAGATCGGGTTCAGATGGCAGTCTATGCAGCCCAGCTCAAGGAAGCGGACTTGGATCGCGTAACCGGCAGCTTGGAGACCGCTTTAAACGAAGACCCGAATTTTTATGGGGTGAGTAAGTCCTTCCAACAGAGTGTTCCCGGTGTCCTCAAGGACTACCATGCCAAGATGGAGGCCTTCATTCAGGTCATCACCCAGATGGCAACCGAGGGAGCGGGTCCGGTGCCGGTTCAGCAATTTGTGCAGAGAGGATCCGCGGCCCGAGCGGCCAGCTTCGCCTTATGGAACGCCGCGAGCGATGAAATGGACGCGATGCTCCAAACGCGAATCGATGTTTTTGAGCGTCGTAAAAATGTCATCTTCATCGCGACGATAGCGACCTTGACTGTCTCGGTTCTGCTGGCCTTCTTCATTGCGCGGAATATTACGCGGCCCGTTTACGATTTCATCGACATTTTAAGCGCTCAAGCAGCGATGGACTTTACGCGGAAGGTGCGCGTGGACCGTTCGGACGAACTGGGGCAGATCGGTCAATCCTTGAACAAGATGGCGGATTCCCTCGCAACATTCATTGCGGAGATCTCTTCCAAAGCGAAGGCATTGACCCTTGCGTCAGAAGAGTGTTCGTCGGTCAGTCATCGCATGACCTCCAACGCCGAACAGACCGCCTACCAGGCCAACGTCGTTTCCGCCGCTTCCGAACAGATCAGCAAGAATATCCACACCGTTGCCGCGGGATCGGAGGAAATGACGGCCAGCATCAAGGAAATCGCCAAGAATGCCGCGGAAGCGGCCACAGTCGCCGGTCAGGCCGTTGATGCGGCCTCTCAGACGAGCCGTACCATCTCCCAGCTTGACAGGTCGAGCACCGACATTGGGAAGGTAATCAAAGTGATTACGTCCATCGCTGAACAGACGAATCTTCTCGCCTTGAACGCCACCATCGAAGCAGCCCGCGCAGGAGAGGCCGGCAAAGGGTTTGCCGTCGTCGCGAGCGAAGTCAAGGAGTTGGCCAGGGAAACCGCGAGAGCAACGGAGGACATCAGCCGTAAGATCGCCACGATCCAGAACGACACAAAAGGCTCGATCCAGGACATCTCGCGGATCGGCGCCGTTATTAGCCGGATTAGCGACATTCAGAACGCCATCGCCAGTGCCGTGGAGCAGCAGGCCGCCACGACCAACGAGATTGGTCGTAACGTCTCAGAAGCGGCGCAAGGGTCGGCCGATATCGCGCAGAACATTACGGCGGTGGCCAGAGCAGCAAAGGACACGTCCGGAGGCGCCGCCAATACGCAAGCGTTGGCCGGTAATTTGGGCCGCATGGCGGTCGACCTCCAAGAACTGGTCGCCCAATTCAAAGTGGAAAGCCCTGTGCCGGTGAAAACCGCGCAGGAATCGTTCGGGACCACCGAAGGAATTGACACGATGGTGTCAACATCGAATTGGAGCAGCTGATCTAACCGTTCGGACGACGAGACGTCAGGCGGCTAAGGCGAATGGCGGATGAACGTCAGCCGCTTCCCTGTTCTTCTCCTTGGACTGCGCGGGGCCGCTTGCGAGCGCGAGGGCAGCGACAGCCTTGCTCCAATTGCTCACGGGCGAACCATCAGGCCAGGTCGAGTCGGGCACCGCGGACCTGTCATATCGGCCGATAGAAGGACTCATCGCTTTACCCCTGACTTCTGTAGCGCAATCTTTGGGCCGGATTTCGCCTGTTACCTGCATGCGCCACTGCCCAGCCCGGACCTACCCATCTCTACGTGGGACTCGTCTCCCTCGAAGCGCCGGACACCTATATCAACGATGAAGAAGGCCTATTCCGACAGCTACTATCGCAGCCGGCCTGTTCGCTTGCGGAGGTTGTGATGTCGAGTGAGAGTGTCTACACGCCGCGGGAGCGGCTAGTTCTTTGGGCCGTCGCGATCCTGAGCCTCGTCGGACTGAACGGAGCGTTTCTCGTCACCCTCGTCCGACAACCTGAGACGATTGCGACCGTGATGGGGAACCCGCTCGCCGGCGCCTTTGTGGTCGAAGCGCTGGTGCTTGCTCCGATGCTGGGTTACTTGCTGCACCGGTGGGGCGTCACTCGCGTCCGCTGGGGGTGGTTCGTTGTCCTGTCACTCGTTGGGAGTATTGGATTCGCGCTCCCCGTCGTGGTCCTGTTGCGTCCTGGACGACTCGCGCATGCGCCAGCCACCGTCTCCCATCGCGCCGCCAACCGTCCAACTTGAATGTGATCGTGCAACGCTCAAGAGGCCCTCGCTCGTCTCCTACGCGTTCTGCTTGATATCGTGACGCTGGGGCATCTCGAGGAAGCCTTTCATCACATGCCACAGCTGATCGCGGTTCAGACCCAGCACGACCGAGTGCGCCATGCCGGGAAGCACGATCAACTGCCGATCGCGGTTCGGGAGCTTCGTGAAAAAGTTGATCAGATCCTGCTCGGTGGCGATGCCGTCGAACTCGCCACGCACGAGGAGCACCGGCGCGTGCACCTTGAGTGGATCGACGACGGGAAGATTCGCCGACATATCGAGATAGGTGCCCGTCGGCACGCTGTCGCCGAGCGGCAGCTCCGCATCGGCGAGCGCTTCGCCCACCGCAGGGTCGGCCGTGCCCGGTTTGTCACGCGTGAAGATGCTGCGAATCATCTCGCGGTCGCGCGGGCGCCGGTTGTTCGCGCGATAGAACTCGACCTGCTTGGCACGGTCCGTCAGCGTCGGCGACCCCTCGCCGGTGTAGGTGAACGCCGCGAGCACCAGGCGGTCGACTCGATCCGGGTAGGCGATCGCGAACGCGCCGGCGCGCAGACCTCCTGACGACTCGCCAAAGAAGTGCAGGCGACGCTGTCCTGTCTCGCGCATCACCACATCGGTCGCCGCCTTCAGGTCCCTGACGCCTTCGGCGATGTCCGAGTTTCCTGCCGTGCGCGACGATCGCCCGTATCCCTCGAAGTCCATCGTCCAGACGTCAAAGCCGTAGCCAGCGAACGTCTCCATCAAGGAATAGTCGCCGTGTCCGGGCACGTTGAGATCAAAGGTGGGTCGTCCAGAGAGTGACGAGCCGTGGACGAGGAACAGCACGGGGAGCGGGCCCTCACCTCGTGCCGGTGCTTCCCGGCGCTTGCGGAACATGTACAACTTGACGGCGCCCTTCTGGGCGGAATACTCCTGGCTCCAGAATGATTTCTTGCCCGTCGTCTGCCCCGCCGCAGGCGCGGCCGCGAAGGCAGCCAGCCCGCCCGCTCCGATCCGAGTGAGAAATGATCGACGTGAAGGGCCGGCGCTCATCTCGCGCATCTATCTGCCTCCTGCTCGTGGTTCGTGCGCGATGATACCGGCGGGGGCAAACGCCGTCCAGCCTGTCATCCGGCCAGGACCGCAACGGTGTTCGCCTGCGGGGACACACGCGAATGAGCGCGCTCAATTTCAGTGGAAAATCAGAGACAAATGCATCGGGTCGATTGGCAGGACGATTGCGCTTCATCGCCCGACCAGCCTGAGGAGGCGTTATGACGATTCGAAACAGCTTCGCGGTCGCAACTATCCTGCTCGTCGCCAGCGCCTCTCAGCCTGCGATGGCGGCCGCGCAGCGCAGCCGCGGCGGCCAAGCACAGTCTCGAGGCGGCGGGCGCGTTGAACCGCGGGGTGGGGGTCGCGCGGTCGCACGGCCGATCGTCGTCGCGCCCCGCCGCGTCGTGAGGCCGATCATCGTCGCGCCGTATCGCCCCTTCTATCGTCCGTACTACTCCTTCAGGCCGCGCATCAGCTTCAGCCTGGGAGTGTGGGCTGGCTACCCTGTGCCGTATCCGTCCTACGCGTACGCCTATCCCGCGTATCGGTATCCTGTGTATCGGTCCCACGCTTACCCCTATCCCGCGTATCCGGTTTACGAGACGTACCCTGCGTATCCACCATCGGCGTATCCGCCGGCGTACCCGCCCGGAGCCTATCCGCCGAGCTATCCGCCCGCCCCCTCATATCCGGCGTACCCCCAGGGAACGCCATATCCGACGTACCCGCAAGGATCGCAGTATCCGGGGAACCCGCAGGGATCCGTGAACGCGGCGCCCGGTCCGCAGGCCATCGGCGGCATGAGCTTCGAGTTCTCACCTGCGAACGCGGCCATTTACGTGGACGGCCAGTACGTCGGCCCGGTCAGTAACTTCACGCCCTCATCGGCGCCGCTGTCGCTCTCGCCCGGGCGGCACAACGTCGAGTTGCAGGCGCCAAACTATGTTCCGTTGGTCTTCGACGTGGATATCGTGGCGGGAGAAGTGATGCCATATCGAGGCAGCTTGCGGCCGTACTAAGCGCAACATCAGCACTCGATGGAGACAACGGAGATTCCTACCTCGAGGCCATGTTCTCGCGGCTGAGCTATCACCAGCCCGGTGAGTCGTTAGACTTATTGGATGACAACTACCGATCTGGCGAACAGGCCTAAACATCGTGCACTCTCGGCGGCGTCCATCGGCGCGATCGCGCTTGGCGCGACTGCCATCGGTGCTTTGGCGATCGGTGCTCTCGCCATTGGGCGGCTGGCCGTCGGTCGCCTGGTCGTCGGACGCTCGCGAATTGAGACGCTCACCATCGGGCACCTCACCGTGGACCGACTAACGATCCGGGAGTCGGTCAATCAGTCGACATAGTTGCTGAAGCCATAACCTTGATACGCGGTGTACTCGAGTCTGACTCGGGTAATCAGCGTCACGCGAGTCTGACCCCTATGAGCGAGGATCCGCACCAAAAGCTGCGCGATGACGTGCGGCTGCTCGGACACCTGCTGGGCGCGACATTGCGCACGCTCGAAGGCGAGACGCTGTTCCAGACGGTCGAACGCGTGCGCGCGCTGGCGAAAGGGGCACGCGCGGGGAACAACGCCGACTTCGAGGCGCTCGCGTCAGAGCTTTCACAGATGCCCGTGGACTCCGCACTGCCGGTCGCCCGTGCATTCACCCATTTCCTGAACCTCGCCAACGTCGCGGAGCAGCATCACCGGATTCGGAGGCGGCGAGCCCATCGCCGCGAACCTGATTCACCACCGCAGCGCGGCTCGTGCGAGGAAGCGTTCGGGCGTCTCATCGCCGCGGGCCTCACGCCTGACCAGCTTCATGAGGCTGTCTGCGCACTGCGCATCGAGCTGGTGCTGACCGCGCACCCGACCGAGGTGTCTCGCCGGACGCTCGTGGAGAAATACAACCGTATCGCGACGCTCCTCGACGCACGGGATCGCGCGGACCTGACGCACGCGGAGCACGACGACGTCGTCGCGGCATTGCTGCGCGAAATCATGACCGCGTGGGGCACGGATGATGTGCGTCTTGAGCCGCCGACGCCGCTTGACGAAGTGCGCTCAGGCCTGATCGTGTTCGAACAGAGTCTGTGGCATGCCCTGCCCCGGTATCTCCGCGGCATCGATTCAGCGCTGCGGGCGAGTACGAGCCGGGCACTGCCCATTGACGTCGTGCCCATTCGGTTCGGTTCGTGGATTGGTGGCGATCGGGACGGGAATCCACACGTCACGCCCGAGGTCACGCGCCGCGCCTGCCTGCTCTCGAGGTGGGTCGCGGCCGACTTGTATCTCCAGGAAATTGAGGCGTTGCGCAGCGAGCTTTCACTCGTCGACGCCACGCCCGAGTTGCGTGCCGTTACAGGCGGTGCACACGAGCCCTATCGCGAGCTGCTCCGGACGGTGCGCGCGCGCATGGCGGCGACTCGCCAGTGGATTGAAGCGTCGCTCGAGCGCGACCAACCTCCTGGAAGCGACGTGTACGTAGGTGTTCGGGATTTCGAAGAGCCGCTACGTCTGTGCTACGAGTCACTGCACGCAACCGGGCAGGGATTCATTGCGGCAGGACGCTTGACCGACCTCCGTCGCCGAGTGGCGGTGTTCGGCCTGACGCTGGCACCTCTGGATATTCGCCAGGACGCGGCACTTCATGCGAAGGCCCTCACGTCGATCACCGATACCCTCGGCCTTGGTCGCTACGAAGACTGGGATGAGGACACACGCATCAATTTCCTGTTGACAGAGCTTGGGAGCAAGCGGCCGCTGATCCCGGACGATCTCGGGGCGGACGACAACGTACGCAGACATGCTGGACACATTCCGGATGATCGCGCGGATTCCGGATGGATCTCTCGGCGCGTACGTGATCACGATGACAAGTCGCGCTTCCGACGTGCTTGCCGTCGAACTGCTGCAGAAGGCGTCCGGAATCGCGGCACCACTACGCGTCGTGCCGCTGTTCGAGACGTCGCGCGATCTCGCAGAACGCGGGCGCTGTCCTCGACATGCTGCTTCCGATTCCCTGGTACCGCGAGCGCATCAACGGCCGGCAGGAAGTGATGGTTGGCTACTCGGACTCCGCAAAGGACGTCGGCCGGCTCGCGGCGGGATGGGATCTGTATCGCGCACAGGAAAGCATCGTCGACACGTGCCGACGGCACGGTATCCAGGTCACGTTGTTCCATGGGCGCGGCGGCAGCGTCGGTCGTGGAGGAGGACCGACGCACCTGGCACTCATGTCGCAGCCGCCGGGATCCATCGACGGTACGTTGCGTGTGACCGAGCAGGGCGAGATGCTGCAGGCGCTCTTTGGCCTGCCCGACATCGCGGTGCGTACATTGGAGATCTACACGAGCGGCACGCTGGAAGCGTGGCTGTCCCCGGCGCCACCAGTCCGCCCCCAGTGGCGCGCTAGCATGGATCGGCTGCGGGACACCTCCCGTGAGAGCTATCACTCCATCGTGTTTGAACATCCTCGCTTCCTGGAGTACTTCCACGCGGCAACGCCGCAAGCAGAGCTCGCGGAGATGAACATCGGCAGCCGCCCCGTGTGGCGCACGGCGGAGCCCTCCGATGTCGGCGTAAAGAACCTGCGCGCGATTCCGTGGCAGTTTGCATGGACCCAGACGCGCCTCATGCTCGGCGCCTGGCTTGGAGTGGAGGATGCCCTTGACGAGGCGTTCCGGCGCGGCGAGCGTGAACGGATCCGGGAGATGTACCGGGAATGGACCCATTTCCGAAGTTCAATCGATCTGATCGAGATGGTCCTCGCCAAGGCCGATGCGCGCATTGCGGGCGAGTACGACCGCCGCCTTGTGCCTGACGACCTGAAGCCTCTGGGCAGCGATCTGCGCGCCCGCCTTCAGCAGGCCATCGCCCGGGTGCTCGAGTTGACCGATCACCAGGAGCTGCTTGAATCGAATCCTGTGCTGCGCCGATCGATCGACGTTCGCAATCCGTACGTCGACCCGATCAATCTCGTGCAAGTCGAGCTGCTGCGCCGCGCCAGAATGCACGAGGATGACCGGGTCAAGACGGCGCTGCTGGTCACTGTCAACGGTGTTGCCGCCGGCATGCGCAACACAGGATGACGGTTCGACTCCTGGCTATGAAAAGATGTCGTGTCTCGACACGAAGATGTAATCGCTGACGACCGGCACACCATGACATCGGGCGCGGATACTGATCAAGGCGAATGCAACGCTGGCGTCGCCAGCAGCACTTGAAAGGACACGGACATGTCACCCATGAAGCTCGGTTGTCTCCTGATAGTCGCCGCGGCTCTTCCCTCGCTCGCGCGAGCGCAAGCGCCGGCGCCAGCGCCGCCGGCCAAGCCCGATTCGCCCGAAGTGAAAGCGCTGATTGAGAGCGCGAAAAAAGCCGGAGGGGCGATGTGGGCCGACGAGGCTCACTTCCTCTGCGAAGCGCCACGTGGCAACAACGCCAACGATCCGGTCATCGAGCCGACCAAGATCTTCGACAACGTGTACGCGATCGGCAACTCCGGCACCGTTGTCGTACGTCGTGCAAACCTCCGACGGCCTCCTGATGATTGATTCGCTGGGCGCCAACCAGGTGGAGACGCAGCTCTTACCGGGCTTCCAGAAGCTCGGCCTCAATCCGGCAAACGTGAAGGTCATCATCGCGGGCCACGGCCATGCCGACCACGTTGGCGGGTCGCAGTACATGCAGGACCACTTCGGTTCGAAGGTCTATATCTCGGCGGCCGACTGGAATGTGATTGAGAATCCTCCGCCGCCCCGCGCCGGGCGGCGCGCCGGCGGGACCGCCGCCGGTGTGGCCGAAGCGCGATCAAGTGATCACGGAGGGCCAGCCTATCGTGCTCGGCGATCTGAAGGTGATGCCAGTGGCAATCCCCGGTCACACTCCCGGATCGGTGGGGTTCATCTTCCCGGTGAAGGACAACGGCAGGACCCATGTGGCCGCGTTGTACGGCGGAACCATCCTGACGCCCGGGATCATTTCAGACGAGGGTTTGCAGACGTACCTGAAGTCGGTCGCGCATTTCAAAGAGGAAACCAGGAAGGCGAAGGCGGACGTCGAGATCCAGAACCATCCGTTGATGGATCCGATTCAGGCGAAGCTGGACAAGCTGAAGTCGCGCAAGAGCAGCGACCCGAACCCGTTCGTCGTTGGTGAGGCAAACTATCAGAAGTTCGTCGACGTGATGTCCCTGTGCACCCAGGTGAACATCGCCCGCCGGAAGTAATGACGCCGCTTGAATCGCGATACAGTGGTCGAGTACCTGAGCCGGTTTCGATTCGATGCAGCGGGCGAGATCGTCGCCGACGGACGAGGCTCGATCAAATCAGAGGTATCGTTGCATCGACGGAGGGACTGTCGTGGCAGAAAAGACGTATTGGGAATCGTTCAAAGCAGAGGGGGAAGCGGCGGCCGAGAAGATCAGGGCGCTGATCCACGAAGGTAACGTGCGCCGTATCGTCGTTCAGCACGAGGGCCGCACGGTTGCCGAGTTCCCGCTCACGGCAGGCATCGTCGGCGCAGTGCTGGCGCCGGTTGTCGCGGCAATCGGTGCGTTGATCGCGCTGATGAAGGACTGCACCATTCGGGTCGAGCGCGAGGACCGGAACTCTGACGAGGCGAAACGCGCCTAACCGCAGACCATTAACGTCTCGTCCCTCACCGATCAAGCGGTGATCGTGGGTCCCACGCCGGGAACCGCCGCTGGTGAACACACCGACGGTTGCGTCCGCCTGTTGACTCGCAATGAGAGACCATGCTGCGCAGCAGTCAGGGTTTCTGCTGAATCGATTCTATGAAGTGGACGAGTGCGTCGATCCTGGCCCTGATCGCTTCAGGGGTCGCTCCTCCGTCCGCGCGCAGGAATGCGTTGCCCCACACCGGCATCTCCTGGCCACCATGTCCCTTGACCGGGTTCCGGCCATCGATCGTCCGAAACACGATATCCGAGGGAAACGTGCCGCGATTGCGTTTCGCGATGGTCGTCAGGTCGGCCGGCTTTACCAGGAGTGACCGAAGCCATGGGTCCGTTGCCCTTCGCCTGCGGTCCGTGACAGGACGCGCAATAGTTGGTGAACAGCCCGGAACCTGCCGCCACCGTTGAAGCCTGACCGGCGAAGGCAGTCCCCGCACAAGACAGGACGATGAGGCCTGCCGCGAACGGCGTGGCGATGGATGGTAGCGTCATAGGGAGCATTCCTTTAACCAGCAAACAACGTCGTCCCGCGAACGGCCGGTAGCTCAAGTGGCCGAGTACCACTTTGGCTCGTGCTCTGTGCGCTGTCTGTTCACAAATGCACACGTCGCTCGTCAGTCGGGTTGCTGAGGCGCTTACCCCTCCTCATGCGTTCGGTTCAGAGGCTAAACGCCCCTGACTTCAACCATCAACGTTTCGTCTCCTCAGCGATCTTCTGCGCGTTCTCTTTTACGCGGGCCGGCGCCGCTGTGTAGCCCGTATAGCCGTTCGGCACCTTCCACGCGGCCGCGATCTCGTCGGGTGTCTTCCCCTGCGCAAGGGCGGCGCGCATGTCGTCGAGGAACAGACGGTTGAACCGCGCGTACTCCTCGAGATCGCGCCAGGGGACCACGTCGCCGTGTCCCGTCACCACGGTGTCGACGTTCTTGATGCCGGCGACCGCCTTCTCGATCGTCTCGGCCACGCGCGACGCGCTCCCTCCATTTTCAGTGTCGATCCGGGTCGGATTCTTCAGTCCAAACACGTCGCCAGTCGCGAGGGTCCTTCCAGCCGGAAACACCACCCAGATGTCACCGCTCGTCTGACCAGGCCCAAAAGAGTAGAGCTCGATCCGATCGGCGCCGCTGCCGAGTGTGAGTCGATCGCTGAACGTGCGGGTCGGCATCCCCCGGCCGTTGGACGCCTTGAAGGCGTCCATCCTCGCCATCTGCTGCTTCGTATTCTCGTGGCTCACGATTTCCACGGACGCAGGCAGGTCGACGTTACCCCCCACATGGTCCGCATGCGAGTGCGTGTTGATGACCGTCGTTACCGGCTTGTCGGTGAACGTCTTGATCTTCGCGAGTAGCGCGCTTCCCCACCCCGGGTTCTTGAAGTCGGTCACGACCGCGCCTCGCGATGTGAGAAAGACGGTCGTGTTCCCGCCGCCGCCCTTCACGACGTAGACATTGTCATTGACCTTCTGGACCTCGAGGTTCGCCGGGTCCGGCTGCGGCGCCGGCGGCTGCTGCGCACCGAGCGTCGCCATGAACGTGACGACGCCGGCCGCGGCCAGCGTGCGGGCAATCAATGTGAGTTTGGGCATCAGTACCTCAGCGAAGCTTGGACTATTGCGGCAGGATGGTGCCGGCGCGGGCGATAACGCGAAGATTGTGTCACGCCCTTCGCGCCGTCAGGATTCATTCTCGTCTTGACAGCTGTGCTCAACGGCCGTATACAAGCCACCAGTCAATCGCTTCTCAGTCAACAGGGGTGCCGGTATCGACGTGGCCCCTTTGGGTCGCATGTCCCCGGAGGGAGCTCGCCCTCCGTCCAGTCGTCCCTCTCTGTTTGCATCCTCGATCTGTGAGAAGGGGAAACAACAATGCGCCATCACGTTCTCCGGGTAATCGTCACTGCCATGTTCCTTGCGCTGCCGATGGTCGCCCACGCTCAGGAAGCGACGATGACAGGCACAGTCACCGACAGCACCAGCGGGGTGCTGCCGGGCGTGACTGTAACGGCAACTCATGAAGATTCGGGTAATACCTTCGTGGCGATTACAGACGGCGCGGGCACCTTCCGTATGCCGCTGCGTATCGGACGCTACAGCATCACGGCCGAGCTCGCCGGGTTCGCCACCGTCACGCGGACGGGTATGCAGGCGCAGGTCGGACAACAGCTCGCAGTGAACCTGCAGATGGCGCCCTCGACGGTGCAGGAAACGGTCACGGTGACGGGCGAGGCGCCGCTCATCGATGTGGTCTCCTCGACCGTGAGTGGAAATATCGATCAGCGGCAGGTGCAGGACCTCCCGCTGAATGGACGCAATTGGCTCGACCTGACCTTGCTCGCACCGGGGAGCCGATCGAACGCGGGCGGCGAGTCGCCGATCCCCCGAGCGCAGGTCGCCTTCCAGATCAACATGGACGGCCAGCAGGTCAGCAACAGCGTGACCAGCACGACCCAGCCGCGCTACAGCCGCGACTCGATCGCCGAGTTCGAGTTCGTCTCCAACCGGTTTGACGCCACGCAGGGCCGGTCGATGGGTGTGGTGGTGAATGCCGTCAGCAAGTCCGGCACGAACCGCCCGGCGGGCACGTTCTCCGGATATTTCAGGGACGCCAAGCTCAATGCCAAGGATTACGTCCTGAATCGTACGCCGGCCTACTCGAATCAGCAGTTCTCCGGGACATACGGCGGGCCGATCAGAAGGGACCGGATTCACATCTTCGCGAACTACGAATACGAACGCGAACCGCAGGTCTACGTCTATGACAGCCCGGCCTTTCCGAAGTTCAACATGGACCTGGAGGGCACGCGAACGCAGTACACGGGGGGCGTGAAGGCGGACTTCCAGTTCACCAACCGGACGCGGATGTCGACGCGCTTCACCGACTACCATCAGTACATTCCAGGCAGCGGCGGCGGCGCCACGACGCATGTATCAGGAGCCACCGAAGCGGACCGGAGAACCCGACAGCTCTGGAACCAGTTCACGCAGGTGCTCGGCAGCAACACCGTCAACGAGATCAAGGGCGGTTACTTCGACTACAACTGGGGCTTCACGTCGCTCACCAGGTACAAGGGCGGCGCGTTCCCCAATTGCCCGCTGCAGAAACCCGAAGGTGTTCGCTGCGGATCGACGCGGTATCAGGTGCGTGGCTATACCATCGGCACCGCCACGAACCAGCCGCAGTACATCGGCCAGGACAGCGTGCAAGTGCGCGATGACTTCACGTTCGCGTACAACGCCGCCGGACGCCACGACGTGCGGATGGGCGGCGAGTACCTGCACCACGCCTTCGATTTCCAGTGGTGCAGCTTCTGCAACGGGAATCTCGATGCCACACGGGGAGCCGCCCCGTCGGCCGATGCGTTGTACGCGATGTTCCCGGTGTGGAACGACGCCTCGACCTGGAATCCGCAGCCGTTGAGCGCGAGCGCAATTCGCTATCGCCAGTCGGTGGGCGATTTCCACTTGCAGAACAAACGGAACGCGTTTGCCTCGTGGTGGCAGGATGACTGGAAAGCGACCTCGCGCCTGACGTTGAACCTCGGGGTCCGCTGGGACGCGGATCTCGGCATCATGGGAGAGAGAATCGCGATCCTGCCGTGGCGATCGGGAAAGGTACCCTACGAGTGGGACCACGTCGCCCCGCGCCTGGGCTTTGCCTACCGCCTCAACGACCGGACGGTGCTGCATGGTGGCTACGGCAAGTACTTCACGCAACTGGAGAACGACGCGTCGCATCAGTCGAATCTCAACGCACAGACCATCATCCCGGAGGCGACGTACGACAACCGGATCGACTTTGCGGTGAACCCGTTCAACGGACCGTTGCCGACGTTCGCGCAGGCGCAGGCGAGGCTCTGCTCCGCCGCCCTGACGCCGACCTGCGTGCGCCGCGAGATCAGCTCGGAGATCCCGTCGCCGGATCACAAGCTCACCTACAGCCATCAGGCGTCGCTTGGCATGCAGCGTCAGATCGGCACCGACCTGGCGGTTGAGGCGAACTACGTCTTCACGGGCCAGCGTAGGGAAGAGACCACGGTCAACATGAACCTGACGTACGACCCCGCCACGGGCGATAACATCCCGTTCGCCATCATCGCCTCGCGACCCTATCCTGACTGGGGCTTCGTCAACGGCGAGTTCATGCGCGGGTGGAGCAACTATCGGGGCCTCGAGACGTCGCTGACAAAGCGGTTCAGTCACAAGTGGCAGATGGCCGCCACATACACCCTGGGATCACTCTGGGATTCAGTTGGCGATCCCTGCCAGATCGTGCGGACTGCGGACGGCTCTCCGCGCTGCGACGAGATCACGTTCAAGCTGAAGCAGGATGTGGGAAGTGAATACACCCACGCGACGACCGACCAGCGTCACCGAGCGGTACTGAATGGCATCTGGGAAGTCGCCGGCGGCTTCCAGGTGAGCGGCCTCTACTTCTACGGCTCCGGCATGCGTACGGCGGTCACGTGCTCGTGCCCGGCGCGTGACACAGGCTCGGGCGGCGGCACGCGCCGGCTGACCGACCCCGTGCTCATTGCCCGGTACGGGGAATTCCTGCCGCGCAACAACTTCGTCGGCGATCCGCTTCACCGGGTGGACATGCGATTCCAGAAGCGGTTTCCCCTCGGCGGCAACCGTACGATCGACGGCATGTTGGAACTCTTCAACGTCCTGAACCACAAGAACTACGGTTCGTATACGACGGCGGCCGACAACGCGGCTTTCGGGCAACCCGTCTACAACAACAACGTCGCCTATGCGTCGCGCGCGGCGCAGCTAGGCTTCCGGTTCGCTTTCTAGGGACTGCCACGTGTGAAAATACGGGCGTGATTGGTCGTCACCGCAGCAACCCGCGCTGCGGTGACGATCGGCATTCTTGATACCTGGCTGTGTTCCGGTTTCGGGCAGACTTCCTACGGGACCTGGACGCCGGCGGAGTTGTGGAAGTGCCCGTGGGCCGGGTCCCAGATGCGGTCGGAAGAAGATTGGTTTGCCAGGCCGCTGACGGATGCGATGCCAATGGCGATCGCTGCGAGGATGGCCCCGCCAATGACGACCGTGAGGAAGGTTGAGCGTCGACCGCTCTCGCTTTTGGCGCCGTGACAGCGCTTGAATTTCTTTCCGCTGCCGCAGGTGCACAGATCGTTTCGTCCGGGCTTGGTCATCACCCACTCCCTTTCTGCTGGAACGCCAAACTCTACACCGCTTTTCACTTCCACGTAGCCACGGAGTCGCGGAGACACGGAGAAATCGTTTGAAAAATAGTCTCCGTGCCTCTGTGTCTCCGTGGCCCGTCGAACTGAAAATCGCATTAGTTAGCGCAAACCACACCGGAAGTCACGGTCGCTACCGGAGCCCACGGTAAATCAACCACAGGCCAAAGGCCGGTGCGGCCAGCCGCGCGACGCTGACCGCGGTGTCGACCGAGGAGCGTGGTGAGAACAACCCGGCCAGGATCTCATTTCCGGCGTTGAGGTTGATCCAGATGGCGATGATCACTACGGCACACCCGACAAGCAATAGAGCAATGCGAATCAGGAGTGCCCACAGGAGTACTTTTGCGCGATCGACGAACCCCATTGGCTACTGTCCGAGGCTACCAGTGGCGCAGCACGCTCGGCCGCGGAGGACTAGGCGACCAACGCGGTCAACCAGTGCGCGACGCTGGACCAGGTGTCCGTGTCAGCGATGAAGCCCGGACTAAGGGCCCGCACGAAGAAGGCTCCCAGGCCGACGAGGTAGACGGGATGGATCAGGCGTTGGGCCCTGAAGTCGTAGGCCATTGCCAGCAGGATCGGTGAGACCCACACAGCCTGCCTCACTTGGAGATTCGGAAGAAACGTCATGCGCGACGCGGCAGCCACGAGCAGCATCGTTGCGGCCACCATCATCAGACGCTTGTGGATCTGAGGCTTCCGACGAAACGCGATGGCCGCGCCGAAGAAGATCGCAAACACCGTCATGTCGGCGACAGCTACGAAGAGCAAGTGCTCGCCCGCCAGACCTAAACGAATACGGTTGGCGGACCGGCTGATGCCCGTGAGGAGCCCGACGATGATGACCAGGACACCGTAGCCGATGCCGATTCGGCCCAATCGCAGATGCCACGCGACCCGACCGCTTGCCGCGAGCACCACCTGCGTCAGAAACAGTACTAGCCAGCCCACGAAGACCGTTGCATGGAGATGGATGAGGAGAGGCTGCGCGATGGTCCCGAGCACGAGCGGGCCGAAGTAGGTTGGCCAGAATCCCACGACCGCGATGAGCCCCATCAGCAGGCTCACGCCAATGTAGAACGTCCGCCGACGCACACCGCGGGGCGTGGCCACGGCACGTCGACCTGTCGAAGGCCCCACCGTCGGCACGTGTATCGTCTTGGCCAGCGTCACGTGCAGGGCATTCTATGCGATCGGTTGTCAATACCCTTGCGCCTTCGCTTCCGGCGCGCCGCACCGCGGTCGACGTAGCTCATGTCCGCCACTCGCGCGATAATGGTCGTCGACATGCCACTGTACGAATACACCTGTCGGAGCTGCACCAAGAGCTTCGAACTGCTGGTCCGCGGCAACGACACCCTTCAATGTCCATCGTGTACGAGCACTGAGCTCGAGCGTCGTTCGTCAGTGTTTGCCGCCCGCAGCAGCGGCCCCGCGCGCCAGTCGGAGGCGCCAGGCGCCTGCGGACACTGCGGCGACCCGCGCGGACCGGGCTCCTGCTCCATCAACTGAGGCTGGCGCGTTCCAACGCGCGTCACGCGCCCCGCCGGTAGCATCGGCATCGGTGTATCCTCTCCGCGGGTCGAGAACGGCACAAGGTCGTTTCGCCGGCCCAATCCACTACGGAGGCCTGAACAATGGCACTGGGAATCTACTTTTCGCCAACGTCCATGACGAAACAGCAGTACGACACCTGCATCAAGAAGCTCGAGGCGGCGGGCGCCGGCAAGCCGCCGGGACGCTTGTATCACGCAAGCTTCGGCGAGGCCGACAAGATCGCTGTATTTGACGTCTGGGAATCGCAGGAATTATTCGATCGCTTCGGTCAGACGCTGATGCCGATCCTCAAGGAGCTTGGCGTGGAGATCCCTCCACCCCACATCATGCCGATTCACAACGTCATCAAGGGCTGACAACCGACTGCACTTATCGGGACGTCGAACCGTATCGCCCGGACGACGACTGCTCAAACCGCGAAGTCGAACGGTGTCACGGTGAAGTCGACTCGTCAAACCGCGAAGTCGAACGTATCGCGGTGTAGACGACTGCTCGCACCAGGAACACGCACCGTATCGCGGTGCAGAGGGCTGCTCAACCGCATTCGCTAGTTTCCACGTTCCCGATCTGGTGGCTTAACGCTCATCGAGTTCACGTCGAACGTCGCCACGAGTTCGGGCGGGACGCTTCCGCTCGCGTCCACAGCCCATCCTTTCGTGGCATTCGTGCCAAGCGCGGCGGTTGAATTCAACTCGGTCGCAGCGCTAGACTCCAGCCGGCGCTCCGCCGCAATGCGAATAACAGCTCGTGGCCTGTTGAGTAAGGAGGCTGGGATGAAAAGACTCTGCGCGGGTGGGATCGTGCTCTCCGCCGTCTTGCTCGGCGCCCAGAGCCAGCCGCAGGTCATGATCGAGTGGCGACATACCGGTTCCGAGCCGTCTCAGACAAAATATTCCGCAGCCACTGACATCACTCCGTCGAATGTCAGCCAGCTCGAGCTCGCCTGGCAGTGGCGGCCCAACGAACGGCCGTTGCCGGATGGGACGCAGCCGGGGAATTTTCAAGGGACGCCCCTCATGATCGATGACGTGCTGTATGTGAGTACGTCGTTCAACCGTGTGGTCGCTCTGAACGCGCAGACAGGGGCGGAGCGCTGGGTGTTCGATCCGAAAGCCTACCTGGACGGTCCAGGAATCAACCTCTATTACCAACATCGAGGCGTCGCCTTCTGGCAGGACGGCAACGAGGCTCGTGTCTTCATGAACAGCCACGACCGTCTGTTTTCGCTCGATGCCAGAACCGGGCAGCTTGTGACCAGTTTCGGTCAGGGCGGCTACGCATCGCTGCGGGATGGACTGAGAAACCACGACAAGCGAATTGAGATGCGCCAGAGCTCGCCCCCGGTCATTTATAAGAATCTGGTCATCGTCGGGAGCAGCATCCCCGATCGCTTGCAGTACAAATTCGATCCGCCCGGGACGGTTCAGGCGTTCGATGTGAGGACCGGGAAACGCGTGTGGGTGTTCTATACCATTCCGGAACCCGGCGAAGCCGGGGGCGACACGTGGGAGAAGGACTCGTGGGCGCAGACCGGCCATGCGAATGTCTGGGCGCCGATGGCTGTCGATGAGACGCGCGGACTGCTGTACGTGCCAACGAGCACGCCGAGCGGTGACTACTATGGCGGGCGACGGCCAGGCGCTAACCTGTTTGCGGAGACGCTGCTGTGCCTGGATGCCGCGACGGGCACACGGAAGTGGCATTTTCAGGCGGTGCACCATGGCCTCTGGGATTACGACTTCCCGGCCGCACCCAATCTGGTGACGATCGCGGTCGACGGTCGAAGGATTGACGCGGTTGCGCAAGTATCGAAGCAGGGATTCACGTACGTCTTCGACCGCGTGACCGGCCAACCGGTGTGGCCCATCGAAGAGCGCCCGGTGGACATGACCACTGATGTGCCCGGTGAGCAGCTCTGGCCGACGCAGCCGTTTCCGACCAGGCCACCCGCCTTCACTCCACAAGGTGTCACGTTGGAGGATGCGAACGACTTGACGCCGGAGATCAAGGCGCTGGCACTCGAGCAGATGAAGAAGTTTCGAATCGGACCGATGTTTACGCCGCCGAGCTTACGCGGCACGCTGATGCGGCCCTCGAACAATGGCGGCGCCAATTGGGGCGGCGCCGCCTTCGATCCGGAAACGGGTCTGCTGTACGTGAAACCATCCAACTACGTCTACATCAATCAAGTCTGCAGGAACGACGGGAGTGATGCGCGCATCGATGCCGCATTCCATAACTACTGCGCGGATTTCTTGAAGCCTCCGGAAACTCCGCTGGGTCCGATTCCCGTCACCAAGCCTCCCTACGCCTCGCTGGTCGCGATCGATCTCAACAAGGGGGAGATTGCCTGGCGGGTGCCCTTCGGTGAAGGCACACCAGCCGTCCGGACACACCCCTTGCTGAAGGGTGTGACGCTCCCCGCTCGATTGGGCACGCCTGGGAATGCGGGATCGATCGTGACGAAAGGCGGTTTGGT
Organism: uncultured Acidobacteriota bacterium; assembly: GCA_963741135.1. Classification (GTDB taxonomy): domain Bacteria; phylum Acidobacteriota; class Vicinamibacteria; order Vicinamibacterales; family UBA2999; genus Gp6-AA40. Next base: position 650,840 of record CAVUHC010000008.1, on the reverse strand, counting down.
CTTCGTTGGCAGCGGCGACCCTTATCTCTATGCGTTCGACAAGGCGACCGGGCGGGAGATCTCGCGCGTGGCGACCCCGTTCCCAGTGAGCGCGACTCCGATGACCTACAAGACGCGATCGGGTCTGCAGTTCGTCGTCGTTGCGACCGGCGCTGGCGCGGACGCCAGCCTGGTAAGCTTCGCGCTTCGTCAGTGAATCAACGTTTCTGAGGGATCCGCGCAGACCCGCGGGGAGATCTTCGTCGACCGCTCGAGGCCCAGCACGCCGAGCAGATTTGCTTGCGGAAGCGTGGCTAGGTCGAACCTTGGGTGTTTTTTCGGATGGTTGCGAAAAGGCGCGGCGGCGACAAGCATCCTGCAAGGGCTCACAGGGACAAAGCACGGACAACTCGCGCAACTTTCGCTGGGGGGCGCATCTACATCGCCCGCCCGGCGGGCGCTCAGCCGAAAGCGAGGGACGTCGAGAGGTCCCGATTAGCGTCGATCTGCGCCTTCAGATCGGCGACCCGCTGCTCCGCGGTAGCAATGGCATCGGCGCCGGCGATAAAACGGCGCGGCGGTGGCTCCTGGCTCGCAATGATGATGAGCGCTCGCGCGAGCTTTGCCGGGTCGCCGGATTGCTGCCCATTCTGGGCTTTCCAAAACTCGAGCTGCTTCGCTCTGCGCTCGTCGTAGTCCTCGATGGACGGCTTGGCGTAGTTCGTCGATTGCTCCGTGAGGAGCTCCGTGCGGAAGAACCCTGGGTTGACGATGGTCGTGGTGATGCCGAACGGCGCGACCTCGGCGTGCAGCGACTCCATCCAGCCCTCGAGGCCGAACTTCGATGCGGCGTAGGCGGTACCGAACTCGAAGCCCGAGAGGCCCGCTGACGAGGAGATCGAGATAATGTGCCCCAAGCGCTGCTTGCGCATCACGGGCAGGACAGCACGGGTGACGTTCATTGGGCCAATGAGGCTCGTCGCCAACTGGCGTTCCATCTGCTCCGGCGTCAGCTCCTCGAAGTAGCCCGCGTAAAAACTGGCAGCATTGTTCACCAGCACGTCGATGCGGCCGAACCGGTCGACAGCGGCCCGCACCGCCGCCTCGGCATCGGCGCGGCTCGTGACGTCCAGCTTGACGGCCAGCAGGTCGCTCGACTGTCCTAAGGCCTTGGACACGCGGTCGCTGTCCCGGCCAGAGGCCACAACCGAGTGGCCGGCCGCCAGGGCGGCCTTGGCGAAATCGAGACCCATGCCGCGGCTGGCTCCAGTGATAAACCAAATCTTCTTGTTACTCATCGCATCTCCTTCGTAGGGGACGGATCCGACCTGAGACTGCATCGATCAAGGTCGATGCCTGCACGGATCAACTTGCAGCAGTTCCTTCCAACTATGTACTACCGTCTTCAGGGAGTCAGGGACGAGAAAGGGAGAAGCAGTCACGCCTGCGCCGCGAGCGAAGGCGAAAGGGTCAGAATTGGGATGCCCTACGGCGTCGGGCTCGATGGAAACAGCCGGTCGATGATCCGCTGCGGCAGCACGCCGAGCCGTGTCCGTTGCGGAAAGTAGGGCTTGTTCTTTCGCTCTGTCACTGCCGCAGCCGCGTCTGTCGCCAGCGAAACCTTCGTCACTGCGCCCATCGCGTAGTCGACGACGGCGATGGCGTCGTCTCCGCTGAGAGAGACGAAGCAGTGCGCGCCCCCCTTGCTCGTTGTTGCCCAATACGGAATCTTGCCGACGTCGCGGATCGTCATTCCCTGCATGTCGGCCGTCTTCACGAGGGACACGCTGTGGTCGATGGTGCCGCAGTCGCAGAGCGTCGTGCCGTCAGCGGAGAGGGCCAGTCCGTGGTGGGCGCTGTTGTGGGGATATTCGTCCTTGGACTTGTAGATTGTCTGGATATTCGCGTCGGGCTCGTTGAATTGACCGAGCAGCGTAGGTGATTCCGTACCGTCTTTGGCTGACGCCGGAGCCCCATTCGGCGCGATTGAGTACTTCATCACGCCGTTGACGTAGGACAACTGGATGTACAGCGTGCGTTCGTCTGGAGACAGGACCATCGCCCGCAGTCCGGCGGAAAACGCGATCCGCCGGACGGTCTCGTACGTTCGCGAGTCCACGACGGTCAGGATGAACGGCCCTTTGGCGGCGCCGTCTGCGAACGGGCGATCGAGATTGCCCAGGTTGCCGTTGTAAATGTGTGCGCCGTTCGCCGCGTACTCGTTCTGATGGGGAAAGCTGCCGGTGCTGAAGGCGTGGCGCCGTTTCCCGGTGGCCGCATCGAGGACCTCGGCCCGGCGGCTCGCGCTGACTGACACCACGATCTGTCCACCGTCGCGAGAGAGCGTCGCATGGTCAGCGTGTGCGAACACGCGATGCCGCCACAGCATCTTCGGCTGCTTCGCGGATGTCTTCGGGTCTGCCAGATCGAACGCGACTACGTCCCCGAGGTTCCCGCGCGACACGTAGAGCTTCGTGCCATCAGGCGAGAGGAACAGATCGTCGATGAAGCGGTTGCCTCCGTCGGGCTCGAGGTGCGTGACCAGTTCCGCACGCTTGACCCTGTTGTAGATCAGCCGCCGCCAGAACAGCAGGTTCATGTCGAACATGCGGCGCCCGAGGTCCGGGATGACATTGATCGTGCCCAGGTTCCTGAACCTGCTGCCGTCGTCATCGAGCACGGTGACTGTGCCGTTCACGCTGTTGCCGACGAGCAGCGCATTGCGCATCGCTGCGTCTGGCGCCGATGGGGGCTGCGCGCCAGCGCTGAAGGCCACCAGTGTGAGGCTGGCGGATACGAACGCGACACGCAGAAGCCGGTATGCGGAAGACGTGCGCACGGTCACAGTCCTCGAATCATAGAAGTTGGAAGAGTATCTCGAATGCCGACGCTCTGACGGACGCGCCAGAATAATCCGTGCCGCTGCACTCGGTGCCGTCCACGGCTCAGCCAGTGGATGGCATCCGCCGAGCGGCAGCCCATCGTCGCGTTCAACAAGGTGTGGGCGAACGCGTGCGTCGCGGCGGGGTGTTCCGGAAGGATCCCGCACGACCTCCGGCGCACCGCGGTGCGCAATCTCGTACGCGCCGGCGTCTCTGAGACCGTTGCGATGCCACTGACCGGGCACAAGACGCGCTCGTGTTCACAATTGCACGCCGGCCATTTCGGCAATAGCATTGCGGATCAACGACAAGGCGTCGCGCGGGCCGGCAGACCGGTGGGGGCGCGGAACGGCCAAAAGGAGAACAACGACGTGGCGTACAACATCCTGATCCTGGGCGCGGCCTATGGCTCGCTGCTCGCCTCCAAAATGCTGTTCGGCGGCCACAAGATCCATCACATCTGCCTGCCGGCCGAGGCCGACCTGATCAACGCCGAGGGTTTGCGCGTCCGCCTGCCGGTGAAGGGCCGCAAGGACCCGGTGCTACTCGATTCCCGCAATCTGCCCGGCAAAGTGACGGCCGGCGGGCCGGCGGGCGTCAACCCGGCCGATTACGACCTCATCGGGCTTGCGATGCAGGAGCCGCAATACCGCTCGCCCGGCGTGCGCGAATTGCTCGACGCGGTCGCGAAGTCGCGCGTGCCCTGCATGTCGATCATGAACATGCCGCCGCTGCCCTATGTGAAGCGCATTCCGGGCCTTGACTACGAGGCGCTGAAACCCGCCTACACCGACCCGACTGTCTGGGACAGTTTCGATCCCACCTGCCTCACCTTGTGCAGCCCCGACCCGCAGGCGTTCCGCCCGCCGGACGAGAAGGTCAACGTGCTGATGGTCACGCTGCCGACCAACTTCAAGGTCGCGAAGTTCGACAACGAAAAAGGCAACCCGATCCTGCGCCAGTTGGAGAAAGACATCGACGCCGTCCGCTTCGATCCGGGCGACGGCAGCAAGATCGAACTGCCAGTGAAGCTGCGGGTCTATGACTCGATCTTCGTGCCGCTCGCCAAGTGGTCGATGCTGCTGGCCGGAAATTACCGCTGCGTCACCGCGGACGGCATGCGCACAGCCCAAGAGGCCGTGCATACAGACATCGAGACGTCGCGCTCGGTCTACAACTTCGTGTTCGACTTGTGCGTGAAGCTCGGCGCCAGGCCGGAAGACCTCGTGCCGTTCGAGAAATATGCCGCCGCAGCGCAAAGCCTCGTGCGTCCGTCCTCGGCGGCGCGCGCGTTGCAGAACGGCGTGCCCAATATCGAGCGCGCCGACAAGCTGGTGCAGCTCATCGCCAAGCAGAAAGGCCTCAGCCATCCGGCGATCGACGCGCAGGTGGCGCTGGTCGATGCGCGGCTCGCCGCCAACCGCAAGAAGGTGGCTTAGGGTCTTCAGGACGGTGTAGCCGTTACGAGTGCCACGCGCTGCACACCGGGAATTGGCCGGTGCCATCGCGCCCGGGGACGACGAACACGCGCACGTCGGTGTCGTAGGCCGTCGAAAGGGTGGTATCGGTGATGACGTCGGACGCCCGCCCGACGGCGACGAAACGACCCTCCTTCATGAGCGCTGCCCTGCCGCCGAACCACAACGCATGATTGGGATCGTGCGTCGTCATGACCATCGTCATCCCGTCCGCGGCCAGCGACCGGATGATCCGCAGCGTGAGCACCTGGTTGCGAAAATCGAGATGGGCCGTCGGCTCGTCGAGCAGTATCACGTCCGGCTTCTGGACGAGCGTCCGCGCGAGCAGGACCAGCTGCCGCTCGCCGCCGCTCAATTGGGTGTAGGGACGATTCCTCAAGTGCGCCATGCCGACTCGCTCGAGCGCTTCGTCAGCCATGGCGAAATCGCCGGGGCCCGGCGAACCGAAGACACCCAGATGGGGAGCGCGGCCCATGATTACGACGTCGCTTACGGCAAATGGGAATGTCGGCGTGTGCTCCTGGAACAGGAACCCGACCTTCCGGGCGCGGACCGTCGGGGGCAGGCTGCCAACGTCGACGTCACCAAGCAGGACTGATCCGCCGAACACGATCGACGCCCCGCCGATGCAGCGCAGGAGCGTTGTCTTTCCGCAGCCATTTGGTCCCAGGATGGAGAGCACTTCACCCCGATAAATATCGAGATCGAGGCCCTTCAGGACTTCGCGCTGACCGTAGAGGAAGGTCGCTCCGCGGACGCGGACAACGGGTGCGTTTACTGCCATGTGGCACTTGTGCGCCGCAGCAGGTACGCGAAAAACGGCGCCCCGATGATCGACGTGAGAATGCCGATTGGAATCTCCACGGCCGTCGCGGTTCTGGCGAGCGTGTCGATGAGGAGGAGGTAACTCGCGCCGAGACTCAGGGTGGCTGGAAACAGGGCGCGATGGTCCGGGCCCACGAGGATGCGGGCAACGTGCGGGATCACGAGCCCGACCCACCCGACCACTCCGCATGCTGACACGGCAGCCGAGGTAATCAGCGTCGCACAGGCGATGACGATCCCTTTCAGCCACTCGGTCCGGAGACCGAGCGCGCGCGCCTCGTCGTCACCCATCGAGAGCAAATTGAGCTTCCAGCGCACGAGCAGCAGGCCAGCGACGCCGGCGGCCATCGCCGGCACGATCGTCACGACGCTGCGGAGGGTCGTGGCATTGAAGCTCCCGAGCAGCCAGTAGGTGATGGCTGGCAACTTCGCTTCGGGATCCGCGACGAACTTCGCCCCGCTCAGCAGCGCGCCGAAAAATGCGCCGACGATGACGCCGGACAGGACGAGCATCAGCGCGGGCGTCGTCCGATAGACCCTCGCGAGCATGTAGGTGATCAGGACGCCGAGCAGACCGAAGAGGAAGGCGATGACCTGGAGCTCGAGGAGGCTTCTTCCAAGCAGGATCGCGAGCGCGGCGCCGAAGCCCGACGCCGCGGACACACCAAGGACGTCGGTGCTGACGAGCGGGTTCCGGAACATGCCCTGGAACGCCGCACCGCTGATCGACAGCCCCGCACCGACCGACATCGCCATCAGTGCGCGAGGTAAGCGGATTTGAAGCACGATTGTCGTGACGGATTCGGGCCAGTCGCGCGGGATGGTAACGGCGAGCGAGGCGACGATCCGCGCGACGTCTAGCGGTGCAACGTAAAACCGGCCCACGAACAACGAGACGTACAGCAGCGCGAAGGGAACGGCGACCAGAATCACGCGCCTGGTCAAGGCGTGGCGGCTCTCACGATCGTCTCGTATTCGGCGTCCGTCAGGGTGTGGTTGAAGAACCTGCCATAAAACGCCTTCGTTTCCCGCCGGATGTCGAGATCCGGAAAGCGATCGGGATGCAGCGTCTTGGCCGCCCACAGCACCTGCAGCGCCGCCTCGGCACTGTGACGGTCCCATAAATACACGCCGGTCGGGTTCACGTAGACCTTTCCGGTTCTCACCGCTTTGATGTGGCTCCACCGGGGATCGCTCACGATCGCCCGCCGGTTCTCCTCGTTCGGCGCCGTGCCGACGATGATGACGTCTGGGTTCCAGGCGGCGATCTGCTCCATGGTGACCGGCCGCGCATTGCTGACGACGTCGGCAGCGTTGATCCCGCCGGCGACGTTGATCCATTCGTCGATCACCGATTTCACGCCGTCGATGGTGAGGATGGTCCCCGTCGCCGTATGGAGGACCTTCGGCCGTTCGCTTCTCGGAATCTTCGACGTGACGCCGGTGACGCGGCGTATGTTGTCGTCAAAGTACCGGATCCATTCGGCGGCTCTCGCCGATTCGCGCGGGCCCAGAACCTCGCCTGTCATGCGCGCGGTCGTCTTCAGATCCGCGATGGACGTGTTGGGCATCATGAAGACGGGAATGCCGTAGGTGTCGGCCAGGGGCATCCACTTCGGAAGGGTACCGCCATAGGCCATCAGCACCACATCCGGTCTGGCGCTGATCAACGTTTCGATGTTGACGTCGCCGCTCTCGTCGAAGGCGGCCGGGATCCGATCGATGCCGGGAAACAGCTTCCGAAACCACGGCTGTCGTTGGGCCTGGCGCGTCGTCGCGACGATCTTGTCGGCAGCGCCCATCATCAGCACCATGCCGTTGTTGGCATGCCACGGATCGGCCACGCGAGTGACCGTCGACGGCATCGTGACCGTCCGGCCCGCGATGTCGGTGAGCTGACGGGTCTGTCCCGAAGGGGCCGACGATCGGGATTGCGCGGCCGGCCCCGACAAGCCGAGGCCGACCAGTGCAACGACGACCGCTGTCCGGCAGGTGGTCATGAGGCGGCCGGCAGTGCGGTCAGAAGCCGACGTCCAGCGAGGCCTGGACGGTTCTCGGCGTCCCGAAATGCGCCGTGTAGCTGCCGACATTGGTGCCGGTGATGTTTCCGGGCCCGATCGTTGACCAGTAATGCACGTCGGCCACGTTGTTCACTTGGAATTTCCAGGTCATGACGGTGCTCCCGACAACGCGAGAGTGCCGGAGGCCGAGGTCGACGACATTGTGGGCCGGCGTGTAAGTGGAGTTGATGTCGTCGATCGGCCGGCGCCCTACGTATTGCCAGTTTGCGCTCGCGTACGTGCTTTCGCCATAAAAGCGGTATTCACTCAGCAGGTTCGACTTGACCGTCGGAATGTTGACGAACTGCTTGCCGTCGGTCGCCGGGTTGCCCGTCTTGGTCAGCGTGGGATCGACCACCGTAAAGCCGCCGAACATGAGCAGCCGTTCCGTCACACGGCCGGTTACGATGGCCTCGAAGCCGGTGTTGACCTGATCGCCCGAGATCTTGAAGACGTTGTCCGCTGGGTCGGTCATCGCGAACGGCCGGTTGATCCGAAAGAAGGCGGTGGCGAGGTCGATCAAAGGAAACGCAATCTTGTAGCCGACCTCGGTCTGTGTACTGCGATACGGCGGGAGCGCTTCGCTCGCGTTGCGCGCCGTGGTTGGCGCTATGTCGCCCTGCTGAAGGCTGCTGCCATACGTGCCGTAGAGCGTCATGCGGCGGGCGGGCCGGAAGATGAGGCTTGCCAAAGGACTCAGGCCGTTGTCTTTATATCCGCCCGTGCGCACGCCCGCGTTGTTGTAGCTGTGCGTCCAGATCCAGTCCTGGCTGATCGCGATGCGCGTCGACCACCGAGGGCTGAATGCGATCGAATCGACCATGTTGAAGCCCTGCTGGTTGATGATGCCGGAGTTGAAGATGTTCGTGTGCGTCGGGATGCCACCGACCGGCAGCGCAAAGACGATCGGATTGGCGATGCTCGCCGATCCCAGGCGGACGCTGGCGGCCGGCGGGTTGATGAAGTCCGAATACGTCTTGAACTGATACCCCGTGACGCCAAAGGCAACCGTGTGCTCGACGCGGCCCGTGTTGAAGCGACCGTTGAGCGACGTGAGATTCCCGAGCACGGTGAAGCGCGGAGCGAATCCGGTGCCGAGCGACGCGTTGTAACTCCCGTTGCTGTTGGTCAACGTCATCACCTGCGTGCTGATATCGCGATCGGCCCGTTGGAACTGCGCCGCCGCGCTCAGATGCCACGCGCTGCTGAAGTCGTGTTTGAGCCGGCCCTGCGTGATCCGCGTGTGCAGGTTCAATCCGGAGGATGCCTGGCCAAAGCCGGGCGTCTTGGGATCAGGCGCGTCGGTCGGCAGCATCACGAATGTGGCCGAGGCATTGGCCCGCCCAAACGTGAACCACCCGGGGAACCCACGCTGGACGACGTTGTAGTAGCTGTAGAGACCTTCGATCGTCGTGCGTGCGAACGGGCGCACGTCACCGGCAAAGCTGAAGAGGCGACGCTTCAATTCACTGTCCTTGCGGAACGCCTCGCCATCTCCGAAGAGAGCGTTCATTCGGTAGCCAAACATCTTGCTTCTGCCGGCGCGGCCGCCGAGATCCGTATGCACCTGCCCGACCGACCGCCCGTCGTAGCTCATGCTGACCTGTCGCACCGGCCGCTCCGTCGGGCGCTTCGGCACGAAGTTGAACATGCCTGAGGGGTTCGCCGGGCCGTACAACGCCCCGCCGAGACCGTTCAGCACTTCGATCTGCTGAAGCATCTCCATGTTGTTGCCGCCGGTGATGACGATCCCCATGCCGTCCATCCGCGCGTTCTGCATATTGGCGCCCTGCATCCCACGCGTCTGTGGGCGGAGCACTTCAGAGCCCTGTTGCTCCTGGAAGCCGATGAGCGGCAGATACCTCGAGGCCTCCTTGAAGCTCTTGGCCTGGTTGTTGGCCATGAGCGATGCGGGGAGCACATTCACCATGTAGGGAGTCTCGAGAATTGATGTAGCCGCGAGCGATCCGAGCGACGCTGTGTCGACGCGATAACCTGGCGACGCCGACCCGATGACGGTGATCGACTGCGTTTCGCCCGCAAGCGCGAGGACGAAATCGTGCTCCGCCGATTGGCCGTCGGCGAGCGTGATGGTCGGACTGGCCTGGACTTCGAACCCGCTCAAGTACACCTCCACGGTGTACGAGCCGGGGACAAGAGACGCGAAGCGGTAGTGGCCCTCGCCGTCGCTCACGACAGTCGGCGTGGCTGCGGATCGCGCGTTCCGCAGCGTGACCTCCGCGCCGGGCACGAGCGCCTGCTGCGGATCCCTGATGACACCGGAGATGGCAGCCGACTGAGCGAGGAGAGAACTCGGCAAGAACGAGAGAATGCCCACAAGAGCGTTTCTTGCTACGGACCCTTTACGCATGTCGACAGCATGGCGTTGATTGGTCCAACTCGTCCAATTGGCTGTACCGATGAGACTATCGACAGGACCGATTGGCGTTTCCCGTCCATCTGTGCTCCCGTATTCCCGTCATGGACATTCGCCAGCTTCAGTATTTGACGGCGCTCGCCCGCGAACGCCACTTCACGCGAGCGGCCAAAGCCTGCAACGTGACGCAGTCGACGCTGTCGGGTCGGATTCGCCAGCTCGAACAGGAACTCGGCGTGCCGATCGTCGAGCGTGGTCAACGGTTTCACGGGTTGACGCCCGACGGCGAGCGCGTCCTGACGTGGGCAAAAGCGATTCTCGAAAACTGGGAGTCGCTCCAGCAGGAGATCGCCGCGCGACGCGACACAGGGGGCTCCTTGACGGGCCGCATGACGATTGGCGTCATTCCGTCGGGGTTACCAATGGCAGCGCTGTTGACCAGAGCCATCCAAGCGCGGCATCCCGCGATCGAGCTGACGGTGCTCTCCTACAGCTCCATCGAGATTCTTCGGCATCTTGAAGAGTTCTCAATCGACGTGGGACTGACCTATCTCGATAACGAGCCGATTGAGGGTATGCGCGCCGAAGGCGTCTATATGGAACGTTACTGCTTACTCGTGCGAGCCGATCATCCCCTCGCACGCACGCAGTCGGTGAGCTGGGCGGACGCCAGCAGGGAACCACTCTGCCTCTTGACCCCGGACAACCAGAATCGCCGCATCATCGATCGCGCCTTTCGCACCGCGGGTTGCACCCCGGTCCCTCGGCTGGAGACGAACTCCGTCATCAACCTGTGCGCCAACGTACACCTGACCGGCTTGGTGAGCGTCATCCCTGAATACTTCCTCGAAGTACTGGGCCCGATTTCGGACGTTCGCCCCGTGACGTTGACCGATCCCTTCATCGAGCACAGCGTCGGCCTGGTCGCGGTCGATCGCGATCCGATCTCTCCGCTGGTTCTGGCGGCGTTCGAGTGCGCCCGCGACATCGAACCGCCAGCCATGTCGCGATCGCGATAATCCATCGACCGAATCGATCGCTGGATCGAGGGCTGCATTGCACTGACGATTCCGGAGACATGGGTGACACTTCGCCGCCAGAGAATACCTATCGGAGATGCCTTCTTGCGAACGCGACGCCAGATCCTGAGTTCGGATAACGCTCGAACGCGACCGCGCGTCGTTCGTCGGCGAATTCGATCACCACGTCGGCGTGCCACGGTCGACCGCTGGCCGTGTGTCGGCATTGACCTTCGTTATGAGCCCAAAGCCTCGCTTCGACCCTAATCCCTCTTTTTACCCCGTGTTTGGGTGGTTTTGTTCCCAATCTGGTCCCACTGTTGGGGAGGAGGTCTTTTTGTAGGTCTTGATGCGGCGCCAACGTCACTCAGCATGCCCTGTGGAAGCGCGAACAGGGAGGGTTACTCGTCGAGCAGTGCCTTGGCGGCGTCGGCCACCGTGATCATCAGCGTCATCGGGTCGATCGGCGACGACACGAAACCGTGGGCCTCGCAAAAGCGCCTCGCCTTGTCCGAGATCGCATGCACGAGGATCGCCCGGATGCCGGCGATGTCCGCGGCTTGCAGGGTGCGTAGGATCGCGTCGCGCAGCAGCGCCGGCCCAAGGCCTCTGCTCTGAAAGGCGTGGTCGACGGCCAGGCGGCCGAGCACAATCACCGGCACCGGATCGGGCATGTTGCGCTTCACCCGTCCAGGCGCCTGTTCATGGGCGATGGCGCCCACAGCGAGCGCGTAGTAACCGACGACCTTTTTCCTGCCGGCGCAGACGACGTAACAGCGAGAAGCGCCACTCTCCTCATTCTGGAGCGCGCGCCTGCGAAGCCAATCGTCAAGCGATGCCTCGCCGCACGTGAATTCTGTGAGGTCGTGATCCGCGCGCAGCTTCTCGGGCGCGGTCAGCTGTGTGCGGCTGTCGGTCACTTCTCCCAGGGAGCCTTGGTCTTGAGGAGTTTCCGCAATCTGGCGTTGTTCGCGGGCGGCTTGTCGAGCATCGCCGTGAATCGCCGGAACTCGGCGGAGGGCATCGCGAAGTAGCGCCTGTCGAGCAGGACGGCTTCGGCCTCCTTGCACGCGCTTTCCAGCATGAAATCAGACCGGTTGCGGCCGAGCGCGGACGCCGCCCGGTCGATCAGCATCTTCTGGCGCTGGCTGGCCCGCAGGTTGATCGTCTCACCTCGTGCTTTGCTGACCGTCGTCTCCATTGGCGCCTCCCTTGTATCCACAACAACTATACAACGTTGTGTGTACACTGTAAATACAAGGCTCGCCACCGACGCCATCCGGCACGGACTGAAAGAATTGGCTCCTTCGGGCTGAAACGACGCTTGAACGCAAACCGCCACGGCGGATAGACTGCCGGGATCGAGCCCAATCAAGGAATCTTCAAGCGTGTATCGCGGGCACGATACACCTCACCCACCGAAACCGATCCCGACGAGTGCGTGGCGGCGAAGGTGGCCGCTTTGGCGACTGACCGGATTGTCTATGGTTCCGTGAGATCGCGCGAGTCTGATTGAGCCCATCCCTGTAGCAGGCTGACCGAGAATCTCACCGGTGCCATATGCAACACGAAGCCGATCCAACAGGCCGTGCCGTAGAGGAAATTCGTCGATCGTGACGACGCTTTTCGCTATGACGCGGAACCTCTCGATCGAGCGGAGAATGCTCGGCTCGATTTTTTGAACGCAGACAGGCTGGCCTTGAATGAAGGGGCGATCCCATTCGAGGTCAAGAAATGTGTGTTCGGGTTTAGCATCGTTGGTCACTTTCTCGATGACAGCTGGAGACTTCAGAAACGCGGTTGCGAAGTCGCGCACAGAGCACCGCACGGTTCGATCCTGCGAGAGTAATTCCATGTTGGGACCAGCGCTGCCCGTCTCGGCCGGCAAGTTGCCCTCGGTCCCAACAGAAACTTCTACGTGCTCAACCGTCAGCTGCCATGCCTTTCCCCAGAGCGACTGCACATCGGGGAAAAGACGATCCGGCGCATCGGCATTAATTTCGGCAAACACGAGACAGCTGATTGCGTGTAGGCGCGCGACACGGAGGGCCTCGTCGCTGAACGGCTTGTGAGCAACGAGAACCAGTTTGTTCGTCGGAAGGCGGGCGTGTTTCGCCTGCATCGCTTCCACCCACGCCACGTCGGGAGCGCGACCGCGGTAACGAGCCTCGACAGAGACAGTAATGGGCTGCCCGGCAACGCTGCCGACGATGACGGTATCGACCTCGCGCATCGTGCCGGTCTGAAGGTCCGTCAGCATCGCGGATTCGGTGACGTTCGAATCTGGGTCCAGATGCCGCTGAATCACGGCGATAAGCCGTTGAAAGTCATTCGAGCGCTGGGGCATCGAACGGGAAGTCTATCGAAGCTTCAGGTCAAACCGTGGGCTGCGGCTCGTAAGCTGAAGCTAAGCTAAGATTCGGCGCCGCGAGCCGTCTCGCTCGCGCGCCGTCGAAGGATTCCCTAGGAAATATTGGAGGCGCCGCCCGGATTTGAACCGGGGATGGAGGTTTCTATCCGCAAGGCCGCCGCCGCATTGGGAGTCCCCTCCTCAGTTCTTCACCGGGCGAGGGTGTCCCGCAATCCTGTCGGGACCGGTCTCTGATTTGAGGGACTTCGGGACGGGTCAGACAGCCCAGATGGGCGTCTCGCAGACGGGTGTTTTGGACGATAGTCCTGAGGGCCTTGTTTCTAGACACTGTGGCGCAGTACTTATCAGCCCGAGGTCGCATCTCACGCACCCGACCCTCCCATAAGCAGCGGGGGTTCGGGGACTGCGTGCAGATGGTGTCCGAGGCTGGCGGCTGAGCAGGCTGTGTGGGTATCGGTCGGCATGTCGGGCTCGGCTGAGTTGTTGGAAGCTACTGGCGTTCCAAAACAACAGGATAAGCTGGAGATCTCTAGCGGACCTTGACGCAGCGCTCAGATTCGCGTACGCTTTTATGTACGCGCAGGCAGGTAAGCGTGCAAGGGGGTAAGCCATGAAGTACATCAACGCAACCACAGCCCGAACGACGTTTCTGAATCTGGTCGAAAACTTGGACGAGCGGATCGCGATTACCAAGAACGGCCAGCCGGTGGCGGTGCTGCTCGACTACGATGACTTTCGCGCTCTGCGAGCCTCGCAGGCGCTCGCGCGTGACAGTGAGAAGCTCGCACACGTGAAAGCCACCGCGGAGCGAGTTGAACAGGGTGACGTCGACGGCTTCCAGGAGGCCAACGAAGCAAAAAAGACGAGAGCGCGGCGCGAGCCCGCGAGCGCTCAATAAGGCCAGCGCATGTCCGCGTACCGTCTTCGCCGTTCATGGCGGGTGCGCGTGGACGACCCGTTCGCCCGACACGTCGCTAATGCGACGGAGGCCCGGACGAAATGCCTGCGTGACGTCATCACACAACTACACAAGGGCACCATTGACCTGATTGTTTCGGGCCTGCTGCCAAATCTCTATTTCATCTTCGCCTGCGACGTCACCATTTCAGCGACCGTGCATGACGACACGGTTGTCCTCATCGAAATCACCGAGGAAGGTGAAGATTGACCCACAGCATCATTGAGCTCATCGGCTCACTGTTCGAAATCTGGGGCGCCGTGCTAATGGCAAACGCGTTGCTCGGCATCGCCAGCGGACGTAGGAAGGTGCCGAAGGTTCTCCTCAGCGCCGTTATTGGCGGCGATTTGGCGCGGGGGATCGCACGCCTCGGAGGACTGACGCAGGAAGATTACAGAGAGTCGCTGCGCGGCTTGGGATTCATCTTCATCGGGTTCGTCCTGAAGTTCGGCGTCGCGATCCTCGATCTGGTGCGCGCCTTCAGAACGCCACCTGTCTAGACCAGACCGCGCCCCGATAAAGACAGCGCTCTGCCGGGGAAGATCGAGGTCCAATAACGGCCCTTTAGGTAGCATCAACCGGCCCGCTAATACCTCGAGTCCGGATACGTCGCTTAGTAGCAACTGTTCCCTAGCCATCAACTGACGACGGCCTTCGCTCGTGATCACCAGGATCTGAACCAACGCATCCGTTCAGGGCGCCAAGCCGCACCGCCCGGCCACCGTCGAACGTTCCGTAATCCGTCTCTAGATCCGAGAAGTCGTGCCGATGCCGAAGGTTGCGACCTGACCCAAGGGCGTTCCTGTAACAGGTGTTTCAGGAACGGGCGTCGTCAGGAGGGCGCGATCGACTGCACCCACTCGGTCGCCAATCGAAGCGCCCGCGTCTTGACTGCAGCACCGCGCCCGAACCAGACAGAGTGCAGACGGCGAGAGGTGGCGTCCGCCCCACCCATCCTAGCCTTTCGCTGATCGACGAGTTCGGTCACGCCGTTGTAAGCGGCCCAGACCGTCCCGTGTACGGCGGGATTCTCGTTTCCCTTTCCGTGCTCCGTGCCTACGATCGATTGTTACTGATCCTCTCGCGTGAGAGCATGTCGAGCCCGTGGGTGAGCACCGAGATTCGGAAAGCTCGCCACAAAGAACTGAACACCAACCAGACGACGAACGCGTACGCCGATTTTTGCAAAGGTTTGTTCTATACACTGGCGAGCCAGGTATCACAGTCGTGTCGGATGACCTGGCGACGTCGATCGCCGGAAGTAAGTTACGGACCAGAGAATACCGACACCGACAACTCCCGAGAGCATGCCTCCCGTTCGCAGCAGGACACCGACGACGAGCGGCCACGGGCCCGACCCGGCGAGCACACCATTCAGCCAGGCGAAAAGCAGATCGCCGGCAGCGAACAAAGGCACCAGATACTGGCCTTGGACGCCTATGAGGCGATTCGGCGCGGAGTGACGGTGCAGTGCAACAAACGCGACTAGGACGGAAAAGACGGCCCCCGAAGCTCCTGATACAACCACGGCGCGCTCGGGTGCAGCCGTCCACGTCATCGCCACTCGCACGAACAAGGCAGCCCCGATCCCTGACAGCACATACAGCAGCAGAAAACCCCTGCCGCCGATGCGTCGCTCAACCGCAGGCCCGAAGACAGCGAGTAACAATGCGTCCACTGCGGCCCCTCGCAGCGTGAACCGCCAAAACATGTACGTCACAAAGGTCCACCATGACCCCGGGGAGTACGGAGTGAGCGCTACACCGACATGTTCCCAGACACGTGGCCCGAACGGGGGGCTCAGGAGCAGCGTGATGATCACGTTCGTCCAAATTAGCTTCTGCACAACGGGCGTGATGCCGATGCCGATTGCTGACTCCCCTTTAAATCGATAAGAGATCTCCCGAAGTCGACCCGCGTAGATGTGCCTGAACACGGGGGGGTTAGGTGCCTCCGTTAACTGCCGCGGATGTTCTGAAGTGAGCGGCGTCCCGTTGCTGATCCATTGAGCAATCGCCAGGGCCGCCTTGTCGCTATCACACAGCTGACTGTGGCGCAGGCGCCCGTCCGTAGGATGCGGAAGATCGGAGCCGTGAATGAACAGTTGTGAACACCTGGCCTCGCCGGTGAAGGCGACGGCGGGGTCATCACTGACGTCGATATCGAGCAGCCAGTTGTCGATGATCGACTCGCCGCCGAATCCATAACGATGCGCCCGCACTATCGGTGGCACCAGGAACATGAACAACTGGCAGAGAACAGCGACTATCGTCAGTGCGATCCCCGCCCAAACCAGCAACCCGACTATCAGATACGCCTCTCCGAAAGAGCCCAACTCCGCCGCGGACCGACGCCAATCCCACAAGATGACGAGAGCAGCGACAGTTATCCCGAACGTGAAGACGTACTGTAAACACCTGAAGCCTATGTCGTCTTCCTCCAGCAAGAGACTTCCGTACCATCGCAGCGACGCATCGAATGCCCCGAATGCCATGGCGGGCAGGCTCGCCACTCTGTGGAGCAGTCGCAAGTACCTCCCGGCCTCGTCTCCCTCGACGGCAATTGAGAACACGCCCACCTGCCCCGGCGAGGGCAGCAGGAGTTCCTCAACTCGCGAGGCGCGCCTGCATTCGAGGTTGACGTGAAGGCGTTCTATCCAGATCTTCAGTCGAAGGTAGACGCCTATGAAGGTCACAACGGTAAACGCAGCGGCGGCGAGCCAGGATGCGATGACCATCCATGGGTCCGCGCCATACTGACTGTTCGTGAACGCTATCCACGCCACCGAGACCGCTACTGCCGCCGTAATAGCAAAGGACAGAGCGTCACGAGCCATGACCTTCAGGGCCTCTATCGAGGCGGGCGTCGACCGCGGTCGACATAACAAGAACGGCGTTCCCAGCGTCACGATGCCGCCCAAACGTTGCCTGATGTCCAGTGCGCGAAGCGCATAGCAGGCCACGTTCCCACCGTGGCTGTGAGCGACGATGAAGTGTCTCGCTTGCGGATATTGCTGAAACCGGAGTCGGAGGTGATCGCACAACGTTCGGCTGGCCGTGATACGCGCGTCGTGAGAGTTGGCGCCACTCCACCGAAAAGGCGCAAAGATGACCTTCGGACCGAGTTTGCTGCTGAGGTGCGTTCGCAGGGGTGATCCGGACAGAGCCCAGGCGGCGTCTTGAGCAAACGTTCCATGAACCAATGTGATCACGTGGAGGTGGTCTTCCGCCGGCATCTTCCGCTCCTGCTCGGCCGTCGTCGCAAAGGCCTGAAGACATTGTCAAACAGAACCACCCGCGGTGAGACGAGGCAGACTCGTTTTCCGGGCGGCTCGGCACCCCGATCAGCGGATTTGTTCAGGAGAAGTTGGAGGCGCCGCCCGGATTTGAACCGGGGATGGAGGTTTTGCAGACCTCTGCCTTACCACTTGGCTACGGCGCCGATCGGACTGTTCCGCGGGATGTCAACACACCCGCGACCGCGGGCGGGAAGGAAAAGTTGGAGCGGGAAACGGGATTCGAACCCGCGACTTCGACCTTGGCAAGGTCGCACTCTACCACTGAGTTATTCCCGCTCGCGGCGAAAACTCAGCGTACCACACCGATCTTTCGATGATCAAGGAAGCACGCAGGCGGACCTGGAGGTCCGCCTCTACGAAGGATCCTTCGCGTCCTTCGCGCCCTTCGTGGTAAAACTCACCCCCTGGCGTCGCGCAGCACCTGCGCCGCTTCCTCGGGCGACGTGGGATTGAGATAGAACCCGGTCGCCCACTCGAACCCCGCCACCTTCGTCAGCTTCGGGATGATCTCCACGTGCCAGTGGTAATAGTCGTCCGCCTTCTCCGCGATCGGCGCGGTGTGGATCAGCAGGTTATACGGCGGCGACCCGAGCGTCTTGTTGATCCGCCGCAGAATGTCGCCGAGCAGGCGCGCGAGCGACGCGTATTCGTGGCGCGGCGCGTTCTCGAAATGCGCCTCGTGCCGGCGCGGCAGCATCCACGTCTCGAACGGAAACCGCGGCGCGTAGGGCGCCACCGCGACGATGTCGGCGTTTTCCGCGATCAGGCGCTGCCCGTCTTTCGTCTCCTGGCGCAGGATGTCGCAGAAGACACAGCGCTCCTTCGCCTTGAAATGCGCGCACGCGCCGTCGACCTCGTCGCGAACCTCGCGCGGCACGATCGGCAACGCGATCAATTGCGAATGCGAATGGTCGAGGGATGCGCCCGCCGCCGATCCGTGATTCTTGAACACGATGATGTAGCGGAAGCGATGATCGTGCCGCAGGTCCTGCATCCGCTCGCGCGCCGCCCAGAGCACCTGCTCGATCGCGTCGTCTCTCATGTCGGCCAGCGTGTCGAGGTGGCGCGGGGACTCGATAATCACCTCGTGCGCGCCGATGCCGTTCATCTTGTCGAAGATGCCTTCGCCCTGCCGGTCGAGCGTGCCTTCGACGCGCAGCACCGGAAACTGGTTCGGCACGACACGCAGGTTCCACCCTGGCATGTTCGGCCTGCTGCCGTTGTGCCGAACAGCCAGCAGCTCGTACGGCGTCATCTGCTCGTGACCCTCGCAGAATGGACACGACGGATCTGGCGCGATGTGCACCGACTCGAGGCGAAAGTCGGTCGGACGCTTCCGTCGCTCGGTGGAGATGATGACCCAGCGGCCAGTGACCGGGTCCTTACGCAGCTCCGACATCGGTATTTGGGAGTTGGGGATTGGAAGTTGGCAATTTACGCAGCATCAAACGCGTTAGGGTACACCGTTATGGCCGGCTGGCCGGCGTCGAAATCGACGGTGACGACGTCGAAGCGGCATGGACAGTTATGGAGGCGATGGCGCGAGAGGTAGTCGACCGCCATCTGCGTCACGCGCCGCTGCTTCCAGCGGGTGATTGCGGCGGCGCCGCCGCCGAATTCTTCGCCCATCCGCGCTTTGACCTCCACGAACACGATCGTGTCGCCGTCCCTGGCGATGACATCGATTTCGCCGAACCGCGTGCGGTACCGGCGTTCAAGAATTGCGTACCCGCGTCGCTCCAATTCCGCGCATGCCAGATTTTCACCCGATTTTCCGAGCTCCTGACGGGGATCGTTTGTCATGCGCCCGCGAACCTACAAGGTCCGCGCCGCGCATTCTAACCACGAAGGTCACGAAAGTATCGAAGGACACGAAACATACTTGGTCTTTTCGTGAACTTCGTGACGTTCGTGCTTTCGTGGTTAAGCTCTTCTTCGTGGTTAACGCTTTTCGACCATCGTCAACGCTTCGTCGAGAATCCTGAGCGCGATGTCGGCCTGCTCCTTCGTCAGCACGAGCGGCGGGCTACAGCCTGATCGCATTGCGCCCGGCGCCGAGCACCAGCAATCCGTGCCGGAAGCACTCCTTCACGAGCGCGTCGCGCTCCGCGGTCGCACGCTCCTTCGTCTTGCGGTCGCGCACCAACTCGATGCCAATCATCAGCCCGCGCCCGCGGACATCGCCAATCAGCGGATGCTTGTCCATCAACGACTGCGCGCCGGCCTTGAAATACGCGCCGACGACTGCAGCATTCTTGATCAGGCTTTCTCGCAACAGCTTGATCGTCGCGAGGGCCGCGGCGCACGCGACGGGATTCCCGCCAAACGTGCTCGCGTGCGTGCCCGGCGGCCACGACATGATCGACGCCGGCGCGGTCGCAACGCCCAGCGGCAACCCGGACGCGATTCCCTTTGCCATCGTCACGATGTCGGGCTCCACGCCGGTGTATTCAACAGCGAACATGTTGCCGGTCCGACCCATGCCGGACTGCACTTCGTCGACGATCAGCAGAATGCCGTGGCGGCCCGTGATCTCGCGCAGCCGCTGCAGGAAGCTGTCGGGCGGGACGATGTATCCGCCTTCGCCCTGGATCGGCTCCACCATCACGGCCGCGACCTCGTCGGGAGAGATGAGGTGCACGAACAATTGCTGTTCGATGAAGTCGATGCACTGTGCAACGGTGGCGTCGGGCGACATGCCGGAGCGATAGACGTCCGGATACGGCGCGTGATACGTGCCCGGCACCAGCGGTCCGAATCCCTGCCGCTGGCGCACTTTGCTCGCGGTCAGCGACAGCGATCCCATCGATCGTCCGTGGAACGCGCCGAAGAACGCGATGACGTTATGCCGCCTGGTGTGGTACTTCGCCAGCTTCAGCGCGGCCTCGTTCGCCTCGGTGCCCGAGTTGCCGAAGAACGAGCGATGCGGACCAGGCATCGGCGCGATCGCGGACAGCTCTTCGCCCAGACGCGCCTGGAGCTCGTAGTAGAAGTCCGTCCCCGACATGTGCAGGAACTTCTGCGATTGGTCGGCGATCGCCCTGACGACGTCCGGGTGCGAGTGGCCGGTCGACGCCACCGCGATCCCGGCGGTGCAGTCGAGGAATACGTTGCCATCGACGTCTTCGACCGTGGCGCCGGATCCCCTGGCGATGACCAGCGGATAGTCACGCGTGTACGACGTGGAGACAGCCGCCACGTCGCGGCTGATGATGGCGCGCGCCTTCGGACCAGGCAGCTCGGTGCGGATATCGGGAACGGTGGCGGCTATTTTCGTTTCCAGCGCGTGCCTCCCGGGTTGTCTTCCAGCAGAATGCCCCGTTCAGCCAGTGCATTGCGGATGCCGTCGGCGGCGGCAAAGTCCCGGCGGCCGCGAGCGGCCTTCCGTTCCTCGATAAGCCGTTCGATTTCGTCGACCGGAACCGGCGGCTGAGCATCCTCGGAACGGCGAAGCGTCACGACCCCAAGCACGCAATCAAAGTCGTCTAACGCCCGTCGCGCCGCATCCGCATCGTCGCGTCCAATCTGCCCGGCATCAATCGCCGCGTTGATGTCGCGCACGAGGTCGAAAATGGCGGCCAGGCCGGCCGCGGTGTTCAGATCGTCCAGCAGCGCGTCGGAGAAGGCCCTGCGCGCCTTTTCGATCGATGCCTGCGCAGTGGCGTAACTGTCGTCGCCGGACACCGATTCCAGGCGCGCGAGGAAGTCGACAATCCGGCGCAGCGATTCCTCAGCCTGCTCCATCCCCGCCCAGGTGAAATTGAGCTGCTTGCGGTAATGCGACGACAACAGCAGGTAACGCAGCGCGGACGCTCGATGGCCACGCGCCAGCACCTCGGGCAAGGTGTAGACGTTGCCGAGCGACTTCGACATCTTCTCGTTCTCGACGAACAGATGCTCGATATGAACCCAATGGCGCACGAACGGCTGATTGGTGGCGCCCTCGCTCTGCGCGATCTCGTTCTCGTGATGCGGGAAGATCAGGTCAATCCCGCCGGCATGGATGTCGATGGGCGGCGCGCCGAGCAGCCGAAGTGCCATCGCGGAGCACTCGAGGTGCCACCCCGGGCGCCCGGGACCGGCGCCAACATCCCACGTCGGCTCGTCGGGCTTCGACGCTTTCCACAGCA
The DNA here is from genome assembly GCA_963741135.1 of uncultured Acidobacteriota bacterium. Lineage (GTDB taxonomy): Bacteria > Acidobacteriota > Vicinamibacteria > Vicinamibacterales > UBA2999 > Gp6-AA40. The sequence goes on along the minus strand of CAVUHC010000008.1, from coordinate 629,463 downwards.
CGAAATCGCGCGCGTCGTCTTTTGAATATTCGTCGACGTCGACGCTGACCCCCGGCTTCATGCCTTCGTGATCGAGGCGCGCGAGCTTGCCGTACTGCGGCAGGGTGGCAATTTTGAAGTAGGTCGAACCGTCGCGCCGGTACGTGTGGCCGTTCCGCTCGAGCGCGAGGATTATGTCACCCATCGCGCGAAGGTTGGCCTCGTCGGTGGCGCGAGGCGTTTCCTCAGGCGCTTCTATCCCGAGCTGCTCGATGTCTTCGCAGAACGCGCGAATCCACTGCTCCGTGTACTCGCGCAACGGCACGCCCGCTTTCTGGGCGCCGGCGATCGTCTTGTCGTCGACGTCGGTGTAGTTGATCGCCTCGTGCATCGTGTAGCTGCAGAGGTGCTTGAGCGTCCGGCGAAGCACGTCGACGCAGACGTAGGTGCGGAAGTTACCGATGTGGGCACGGGCATACACCGTTGGACCGCACACGTACATGCGCACGGTGTTCCCGGTGGCCGGCTCAAACGGCTCTTCCTGGCGCGACAGAGTATTAAAGAGACGAAGCATCGGGGGATCTCATCGTTCGAACCGTTCGGGTCGTTCGGGTCGTTCGTGCCGTTCGAGCGTTCTGATCGTTCGAGTCGTTCAGCCGTTCGAACGTCCCGAATGAAGCGAACGTGTGAACGTGCCGACCGAATCGAACGTACGAACTATCCGAACATTCCGAAAGACTCATGCAACGTTCCGAACGACAGACACCACGTTTCGAATGACTCATACTGACAGCTGGGCGAACAATCGCTCAGCGCGGCGACGGTCGGCGTCGATCTGCGCGCGCAGCGCATCCACGTCATCGAACTTCCGCTCGTCGCGCAGCCGCTGCACGAACCCGAGCCTGACCTGCCGACCGTACAGATCACCGCTGTACCCCAGCACGTGCGCCTCGATCGTCGTTGCCGTCGAATCGCCGAACGTCGGACGCATGCCGATGTTGCTGATACTCGGGTGCACGATGCCATCAATGGTGACCGTCGTCGCGTACACACCGTTGGGCGGGATGAGCTCATTCTCCGTCAGCAAGTTCGCCGTCGGAAACCCGATCTCCCGCCCGCGCCGCTTTCCTTCAACCACGACGCCGTCGATACAGAACTGGTGGCCGAGCAATGCCCCGGCTTCGTCCATGCGCCCCTCCATCACCAGGCGGCGAATACGCGTGCTGCTCACCACGAATTCCTTATATCGGACCGGATCGATCTTGTCGGCACGAAAGCCGTAGCGCTGCCCCAGCGTCCGCAGCACGGTGAAATTGCCGCTGCGCTCGTGGCCGAACAGGAAATTGGCGCCAACCCACACCTCGGAGACGCGAAGCCAGTCGACAAGCACGGTGCGCACGAACGTCTCGGGGTCCCAGTGCGATACCTCCGGGGTGAAACGCACAACGGCGACTGCCCTGATGCCCGCGTGCTCCAGCGCCTCGAGCCGCTGTGCCTTCGTCATCAGCAGCGCCGGCGCCTTGTCGGGCCGGACCACGCGCGAAGGGTGCGGCTCGAAGGTCATCGCCATCGGCGTGCCGCCACGCTCGACGGCGCCACGCCGGACGCGCTCGACGATCTTGAGATGTCCGCGGTGAAGGCCGTCGAAGTTGCCGAGCGCGAGCACGGGATGCACGAGCCACGGCGGCCGCGGATCATCGGGAAAATGCAGGACCTCCACGCAGCTACGACGCGTCGACCTCGATGTCTAGCACGAGGCCATCATATGCCAGCTCCACGCCGCGAGGCAGGCGCGCGTTGGTGGCCGCGTGCGGCAGGTCATGCGTCATATGCGTGAAGTACGCGCGCCGGGGACCCAGCCGTTCGACGACGGCCAGGGCGTCGGCGATCGTGAAGTGCGTCTCGTGCGGCTCGTCCCGAAGGGCGTCAATCACGAGCACCTCGGTGCCCTGGATCAGCGGCCACGACTCATCCGGAATGGCGTTGCAGTCGGTCAGGTAGGAGAAATTTCCGAAGCGGAAGCCGAGAATAGGAAGGTGGCCATGCCACAGCGGCACGGGCACCACGTTGACGCCGCCCAGGGTCAAGGGGCCCTCGATTGTGTGCGGAATGAGCTGAGGGATGCCGCCGCCGAGGCGCGGAATTCCATCGAACGCGTAGTAAAACGTCCGCTGAATTGCCTCCCACGCTTCGGCGTTGGCGTAGCACGGGATCGGTGCCCCTTGAATCGTGTTGAAGCGCCGCACGTCATCGAGGCCGAGGATGTGATCGGCATGGCCGTGAGTGAAGAGCACCGCGTCGACGCGCGCGATCTCGTGCGTCAGCATCTGCTGCCGCAGGTCGGTCGCGGTGTCCACCAGGATACACACGCGGTCCGGGACGTCGATGTACATCGATGGCCGCAGCCGGCGATCGCGCGGATCGGTCGAGCGGCAGGTCGCGCACGCACAGCCGATCATCGGCACTCCGTGCGAGGTGCCTGTGCCGAGCAGCGTGGCCCGACGCCTTCAAGGCGTGATGATGCGGGACTGCGGCTTCTGTGCGTCGACGAATCGGAGTCGCAGCTCGTAGAGAATCTGCTCGAGCAGCTGGCGCTCTTCGGCCGTCAGGTTGCCGCGCGTCTTGCTTTCGATGAGCGACAGAATGTCGATCATCTGCTGCGCTGCGGGCAGATTGGATTCCGACCGCTGGCCGCTGACGGGATCGGGGATATCGCCGAAATGCACTGCCGCTGTGTGCGCCAGTGACAGAACAAATGCGGCAAAGCTGATGCCGTCCGCTCCGTCCTCGTGCTCGTCGTGGTCGTGTGTGTGCTCGTGATCAGTCATGGCGCAAACCTGAATGCTAGCATACGCGTCAGAAGCAAATCCCAAATCCCAAACGCCAAATCCCAAAACGAGTCGCGACATGGCTGAGAACGTCGGGCACAAGTTTGAGCAACTGGTTGAGATCATGCGCGCGCTGCGCGCGCCGGGCGGGTGCCCGTGGGACCGCGAGCAGACTCAGGCATCGCTCCGCCCGTTCGTGCTCGAAGAAACGTACGAGGTACTGGAAGCCATTGATGCCGGCAACATGACGGAGTTGCGCGAGGAGCTGGGCGACTACCTCTACGAAGCCGTGTTCCTCGCGCAGATCAGCGAAGAAGCGGGCGACTTCACCATTGGCGACGCCATCGACGAGATCCGCACCAAGCTGGTTCGCCGGCATCCGCACGTGTTCGCGAAGGAGACGGCCGACGAAGGGATCACGAGCGGCCAGGTCATCGAGCGCTGGGAAACGATGAAGGCGAAGGAGCGGACCACCCAGGGCACACCGGACAAGCCGTCCACGAAAACGACCCTCAGCGGAGTGCCGAAAACGCTCCCGTCGCTGCTGCGCGCCTACGAGATCAGCGCGCGTGCCGCGGCGGTCGGATTCGATTGGGCGAAGGCGGGTGACGTGCTCGACAAGATCGACGAGGAAGTCGCGGAGGTCCGGCGTGAAGTCGAATCGGGCGCGACGGGTCACCTGTCGCGGGCGGAAGAGGAAATGGGCGACCTGCTCTTCGCGATCAGCAACCTGTCCCGAAAGCTGGGCATCGAACCAGAGGCCGCGCTGCGACGCGCCAACGAGAAGTTCACGAAGCGGTTCGATGCGCTGGAGCGCGCATTCGCTACGCGCGGGCAACCGCTCAGCGACGCGACGCTCGAGGAGATGGAAGCAGAGTGGCAAAGAATAAAAATTCTTAACCACGAAAACACGAAGAACTCGAAGGACACGAAATCTTCCTAGTCAAATCACAACACCACTCTTCGCAGTCCTCGGCTTAGAGTCGACACGCGGAAATTGATCAGAAGGCCGCCTCGCAATCCCGTCGTTCTCAGATACGAAATCACCTGGGCGCGATGCACTTCGTCGAGACGGACGACGGACTTCAGCTCGACAACGATCACGCGTTCGATGATTAGGTCGACCCGCTGCCCGGTAATCTCAATGCCGCGGTAATTGACCGTCACCGGCCGATCGGACTCGTACGCCAGGCGCCGCGCGTCCAATTCGACACGCATGGCTTTCCGATAGATCGATTCCAGAAACCCAGGGCCGAGTGCACGGTGAACGGCGATTGCGCATCCGATCGTCTCGGTCATGATCCGCTCAGCGTAAGCCGAGAGCGGCGATTGAACCCGCATTCGAAAGGGCGCAAGAGGAGAAAGGTCCTCATCTTCCAAGGCTTCGTGACCTTCGAGATTTTCGTGGTCTTCGTGGTTCATTTCCTTCCTCCAGCAAACGTCCTCAGGAACACACGAGCGCCATCTGTCTCGACGGTAATCTCGCCATCACGATCTGTGCGGTAGACGGTCGCGCCCGCGGCGGACAGGCGCTCGACAACCTCGGGAGCCGGGTGACCGAATGGGTTGCCGCGGCCACAGCTGATCAGGGCGATCTGCGGGCGCCACGCATTCAGGAGTTCCGGTGACGTCGAGGTCCGACTGCCGTGATGCGCCACCTTGAGGATGCGAGTCTTCGCGGGGGTGAGGTACGGGACGATCGCGCGTTCGATGGCGCTGCCGATGTCACCGGTCAGGAGCAGCGCAACGTCGCCATACAACACCTCCAGCACAACAGAGTCGTCGTTGCGCACTCTCTGGCGTTCCCAGTCCGGCGGCGGCGGATGGAGCACGCGGATCCGCGCCGCGCCCAGGGCGAGCTCCTCGCCGGCGCCCCGTTCCTCCACACGTGTGCCCGCCTCAGCCGCACGAGCGAGCACTGCCTGTAGCGCAACGGCGTGCAGCACGGGAACGCCCTGCCAGACCGCATCCGGCCGGAAATCGTCGATGAGTGCCACTGCCCCGCCGATGTGATCGGGATCTCCGTGAGTGAGCAGAAGCGCCTGCAGCGACCTGACGCCCGTCGCCCAGAGCGCGGGTTCGACGACCCGTGCGCCGATATCGAAGCTGCCGTTTCCGAAGGGACTGCCGCCGGTGTCCACGATGATCGTGTGGCGGTCCGTAAAGAACCGCCCTACACCGGGCGGAAACGGCCCTGCACCCGACGGAACCTGCAATGCCATCGCGTCCCCCTGCCCGACGTCGAACATCGTCAGCCGCAGTAATGAGGCATCGGCAGGTCGAGGCGCAACGGGATTGATGCCCCCGACTATCCATACGATCGCGATGACGAGACACGCCGCGCCACCGACGCGAACAGGCCGACGTTCGTGGACCAGCATCGCGGCCAGACCTGCGTAATAGACGATGACGACGACGGGTGCGGGTGGAGGCACTCGGCGCGTCAACCATGGCGCCACGTCGACGAGTCGTGCGCTCTCCACGATTCCCGCCGCGGCGAGGTGGGCGAACCACGCGGCGAGCGTGGCGACCGCATCGAACGTGTCGGCGCACACGATCACCAGGCCGGCCAGCTGCACGACCGCCATCAAAGGGACCGCAGCGAGGTTGAGGAGCAGCCCCGCGATCGTGACTCGTGAAAACGTGATGGCCATGACGGGGAGCAATGCGATTTCCACCGCTGCGGATGCGGCGACGGATGTGCTCAGCCAAGCCATGACGCGAGCCCGCGGACCTGAAGGTCCGCGCCGCATCATCGACATGCGCCGCCGCATCATGGACATGCGGCGCGCAACCTCCAGAAGCGCGCCCGTCGCCCCAAAGGTCAGGATGAATCCGGCGTTGCGCACGTCGAGCGGGTGCGCGCATGCCAGCAGTCCGCCGGCGACCGCCATCGACTGCCACGGCGCGCTCCGATGGTCGAGGAGCCGCGCGACAAGGTAAAAGACAGCCACGAGCGTTGCCCGCCACACCGACGGCCCCGCAGTGACCACCTGGGCGTATCCAACGAGCAGGACGAGCGTGACCAACGCTGCGCGTCGCCCGGAGGTTCCAGTGATCCCCAGCCCAAGAAGGATTACGGCTGCCAGAATGGCGATGTTGCCCCCCGAAATCGCGATGACGTGATACGTGCCCGCCGCCTGCAGTCGCGTCCGCACCTCGTCTGGCAGTCCGCTGCGATCTCCAATCAGCACTGCCGACACGATTGCCGCGGACAGCGTGCTGAGCGGCGAGACCCGCCGGGCGACGCGATCGCGGACCTCCGCGCGGACATCAGCCGCAACTTCATCGAGAGTGGTCCCGCGCCCGAGCACATCGATCAGCAGGCCGCTCTTGATTGATCCGAGCAGCGTAACGCCGTCCAGCGCGCTCTGCCGCTCGAAGTCGGCAACCCCTTCGTCCAAATAGCGCGCGGGCCGTCGGAAGGTGATCGGCGCCTCGACCGTACGACCTCTTCGCCACGCGCCCACGCGCTCCATCGTCACCCGGCCACCAACACCGAGCACGACGCCCCCGGATGCTGGCAGCCATCTGCCGTGAAGCCGGATCGCGAGCACGTCGGCACGTAACGTCGTGACCTCGTCACGCGGACTCGCGTCCTCCGTCAGAAGCAGTCGCGTCGGGATGGGATCGTGAATTCCGGAAGGGCCAGACGTCTCGAGGCGGAAACCGCCGATTTCGCCATCGAGCAGCGCCCGCAGCGGCGTGTCGACGGCCGCTTCACGCGACTGTGCACCAAGCACCGCGCCTGCGCAGCCGAACGCAAAGGCGATGAGCGCGACGGTGATCCGCTGCGATCGACGCTGCCATGCGACTGTGGCGGCCGCAGCAATCAGTGGAAGCGCGCACAGCGCGAGGCGCCAGGGAAGGAGAAATGAGATGCCGCTGGCCGTGCCGGCGATCAGCGCGATGGTTGGAAGGAGCGCCGCAGGGACCACGAAGCGCCTGCTGCAAGACGCGCGGACACGAAAATGTTTGAACCACGAAGGACGCGAAGTGCACGAAGGTTAGGAATTCTTCGTGTCCTTCGAGCCTTCGTGGTTAACAAGATCTTCGTGGTTTCGTTTCCGACGTACTGCCGCGGCGATTCGCGTCTCAGAACCTGCCGTCATCCAGGCGGACCTGAAGGTCCGCCTCTACGACCCGGGGCCTCGCGCCTATAGTCCGCCTCTACGACCTCGGGGCCTCGCGCCTATAGGTCCGCCCATCTCCGGAGCAGGTTGTGGTACACGGCGGTCAACTGGACCGCCGCCGGATGATCCGCCATGTCGACCGTCAGCCGCTGAATCGCGGTATCCAGATCGAACAGCAGCGTGCGATCGCCATCGTCACGCAGCATGCTCTGAATCCAGAAGAACGACGCGACCCGCGCGCCGCGCGTGACCGGGCGCACGTGGTGCAGGCTGGTCGATGGATAGAGCACCATATGGCCGCTCGGCAGCTTCACGCTGTGGACGCCGTACGTGTCCTCGACCACAAGCTCACCGCCGTCGTACTCCTCGGGCTCCCCGAGGAAGAGCGTCGCTGAGAGATCGGTCCGAATGCGGAGCGGCGTCCCCGAGATCTGCCGGATGGCGTTGTCGACGTGGTTGCCGAACGACTGACCGCCCCGATAGCGGTTGAACAGCGGCGGAAACACGCGCAGCGGCAACGCGGCCGAGACGAACAGCGCGTTGCGCTGAAGCGCCTCGAGGATCATGTCGCCCAGTTCCCGCGCCACGGGATGATCCTCCGGCAACTGCAGGTTGTCCTTGACCTGCGTGGACTGATGGCCGGCCGTCACGCGGCCATCAACCCAATTGGCGGTATCGAGCAGGTGGCGCGCGTGCGCCACCTGCTCGGCCGTCAGCACATCCGGAATCTGAAGAAGCATTGCAGCCGCTCTTGTCGTTAGAACGAGAAGACGGGGCTGAGGAGCACCGCCCGGCCAGCGCCCGGAATGAAATGCCCGGTGTAGCCGCGATCCACGTACCGCTCGTTCGCCAGGTTCATGGCATTCACCTGCAGACTCAGACGGCCGTTCACTTCGTAGATCCCCACGGCGTTGAACAGCCAGTACTTCGTGAGCCGTTGAATCGCCGCCGCATTTGCCGTCGTCAGCGCGTTGGTGTTGTTGAAGAAGTAGCCGTCGGTGAACTGCGCGCCCGCCGCCCAGCGTGAGATCGGATGGGCAGTCGATAGGTCGTCCAGAGATTGAACGAGGTCTTCGGCACGTACGAGAGCCGCCTGCCGACTTCGGCTGCGACGCCTGACTCCTCGACCGTCCCGTCCATCAGCGACAGGCCGCTGAAGATCCCCCATCGCGACGTCAGATTGCCGGAGACGCCGAGCTCGACGCCCTTCACCTGCTGATCGCCCGCGAGCACAGTTGCGCCGCGTCACGTCGGTGGTCTTTGCGTTCGTCTTCTCAGTCCGGAAGAGCGCCGCCGTGGCGAAGAGGTTGCTCCGCAAGTCCCATTTCGCGCCCGCTTCGAGGTTGCGGCTCCGCTCCGGAGGCAGCGCGGCTGCGTTGACGCCGGTGGCGGCCAGCGTCAGTCCGAAGCTGCCGTCGTACGAGGGGTTGAACGACGTGCTGTACGCCGCATAGAGCGGTGCCGCGCGTGACTGGCTTGTAGACGACGCCTGCGCGGCCGCTGAACGCGTTGTCGGTGCGCCCGAAGTTCGTCGCGGCGCCCGACGTCGCGACCGTGCGTGTAGTCGACGTTGATGCGATCCCACCGTCCGCCGAGATCGAGCTGCAGATGATCGCCAAGCTTCACCGTGTCGAACGCGTACAGCGGCGGTCGACATCGAACGCGCTTCCGATGACGCGCCCGTTTTTACGAGCGCCGGCGCATATGTGTCGTCGGGATTCGGTCTGAAGAGATCGGTCACGGGCGGACGCCCGTTGCTGAACGCGTCGGTCACCGCGTAGCTCGGCTGACGGTCGCGCGCGATCTCGAGGCCGGTAACGACGCTGTGCCCGATAGCGCCGGTCATGAAACTGGCCGTGAGGTCGGTCTGGTTCGTGATCGTCCTGTCGTCGCGGTACTGATACTTCGTGTCGGTGCGGCGGATCTGCGGACATCGTCGGGTTGAAGCCGGGATCGGTGCCGGCGTTGGCCGCGGTCGCCGCGCGCGGCGACGTCACGACGCGATCGAGAGTCGTTCCGGCCGTAGCGCGTCAGGTTGCGCAGGCTGAGCGTTCTGTTGAACCGATGATCGATCGTGCCGGTCGCCACGTCCGACTTCGTCTTCTCGTGATCGCGCGAGAGCAGTCCGTAGAAGCTGCTGAAGTCGAGGTCATCGACGGTCCTCCCGGTCGCCACCGCGAGATCGGGCAGCGTTCCGGGCAGGCCGTAGTCGGGAATGTTGTTCTGCTGCAGGTGCTGATAGCCGAGCGTCAACGACGTCGGCGTGCCGAGGCCGAAACCAACCGAGGGCGCGAAGCCCCAGCCTTTCTGCGTGACCTCATCGCGACGCGGGACACCGGCGTCCTGCCACATTCCGTTGATTCGAAACGCCACCGAATTGCCCAGCCGGCGGTTTACGTCGAGCGTGCCTCGCTTGTAGCTGGCATTGCCGCCAGTCACCCGGACGATTCGCGGAATCCTGGAGGTTGGCGGCCTTCGTGACGAGATTCACCGATCCGCCGGTGGAACCGCGGCCCGCCGTAACCGACGATGGTCCTTTTGCGACTTCCACCGCCTCGGTATTGAACGTGTCGCGGCTGACCACGCCCGGATCGCGAGCGCCGTCGATGTAGACGTCGTTTCGCGCGCTGAAGCCGCGGATCAGCAGGTTGTCGCCTGGCGCCGTTCCGCCCTCCCCTGCGGTCAACGTGATGCCGGGCGTGTTGCGCAGCGCATCGCGCAGCGAGGTCGTCCCCTGCTCCTGCAAGACGGCCTGCGGAATCACGACGATGGTCTGAGGCGTATCGCGAATCGGCTGGGTGTACTTCGGCGACGAGGGACTCGGAGCGTCTCCCGAAACCGCGACGAACTCCGAGAGCGCCTTGATGTCCAGCGTCACAGCGTTCGGCGCCGTGAACGAGGACGACACGCCGGTGCCACTCAGGAGCCTCTCGAGCGCCTGCTGCGGCAGCATGACGCCGGTTACCCCGGCCGACTGGATGTCGCCAATCCCATCCATCGCGATCGTCACTCGGATTCCCGAGACCCCTTCGAACCGCGCGACCACGTCACGCAATCGGCCTGGAGGAATGTCAAAGCGGGCGGCGGTACGATCCTGAGCCGCGGGGGCTGAGGCTGCATCAGAGGGCGCCGCGGTACGCTCGTTCCGACCAAGTTGCGCCGCGCCGGCGGGTCCCACGCCGGCCCCGGGCACAGCCGTCGAGGCGGCGAACGCCGCGCCGATCACAAATAGACGAGAGGTTCCCCGCTTTCTGGGACGAGGGGATCTGGGCAGAAACGCTCGAAAGGTTCTGTTCTTCATACGAATACACCCGGACGTGTCACGCTGCAGTGCTCTCCGCAACAGGGTTTGGGCGCTTCGTGCGGCGCTTCAGCCAGGCACGGAAACGACGAAAGGCGAGCGCGAGGCCCGTGCACACCAGGACCGAGGCGCCTGCCGAGGCGAGCCCGGCAATCGTCTGGCCCGTCAGACCAAGGACCTCGCCGGTGTGGGCGAAGCGCGAGAGGCTTCGCAATCGCGCTCCAAGTTTTTGATCCGCGAACGTTTCGTAACGGACCGCTCCACTACTCCGATCCACTGTGAGGGTCGATCGAACTTGTGGCTGACCTCCGTTGCCGCGATCGATGGCGAAGGTCAATGGAGCCCGCGCCGACGCGGGCATGCGCATGGTGATGGTCGTCCAGCCCGTTTCCTGTGCTTCCGCGCGCATCCAGAGCGCGTCGATCGCATCAGGCGAGATCTCGCCAGGCTCGGACATCTCTCGCGCACCGTTCGGCGCCGCGGCAGCGCCTTCGCGGCCGGCACCCGCAGGCCTCGGCGGCTCTTCGCCCACCGCGCGATAGAGCGCGGCATTCGCCCACGGGAATGACATCGGCAACGCGCTCGCCACGATGACAAACAGCGGCACGAGCGACCACACCCCAATTACCTGGTGCCAGTTGAAGTCACGCGCCTTACCCCGGAGCTTGCCGTTGAAGAATGCGATGGAGCGGATGTGCTGCCAGGTCCACCTTCGTGGGAACCAGAGGTAGAAGCCAGATGTCACGATGAACAAGAACACGAAGTTCGACCATCCAGTGAGGAACCTGGCCACCGGGCGACCATCCCCATCCACCGAGAGCCAGCGATGCCACGCCCGGATCTCGCTCATGGCGCGCTTCACGGTTAGGTTGCCTTCCCCGAGCACCTGACCGGAATACGCGTCGACGTACAGCGTGCGCTGCCTGACTGTCAGCAGCACCGGGGCCTCTTGGTCCGCCGCCATCGTTACAGCCGTCGGCGCCAGGTCGGGATGCGTCTCGCGAACCTTCCGTAGCAGGGTTCCGAGCGGAAGACGCGTCGCCGCTGCTGCCGGAGGCGTGGACTGGTAGGCGCGGTCCGACCAGGCGATCAACTGGCGCTCGTACATCAGGAGCACCCCGGTGACCGACATGAGCAGAATCAGCACGCCCGCGCTGACACCGGCGAGGAGATGTGGCCAGAAGACAAGGGTTCGAAGCGTCGGAAAGCGTTTGGGGGCATTGGCAAGGCGATCGGACACGGCGGCTCCTGAAGTGACTGAGACTGAGTCTCAATTTCAGAAACTCTATACCCGACCTTAATGGTCGGTCAAGGGGGAATCGGACGGGGACCCGGAATCGGGGATCCGGGATCGGGGATCCGGTTTGGGATTTGGGATTTGCTACGTTCGCGGAGGGGTGGCTGCGAAATAGCCGCGGCGCGAACGGGCGATGTATTCGCGGTTCTTGACGCGCACGCGAATCGACCGCCAGCTCCCGTCCTGCGGGCGCACGGCGGCGTAGCCGAGCATGTACTGTGAGTTGAGCTCCTCCGCGATCCGCTCGGTGGCGGGGCCCAGGTCTTCGTACGTCCGGACCACCTCCGTATAGCCTCCGCTCGGACCGGTGATCTCGCGCAGCGCCTCGGGATTCACCTTGGTGCTGACCCGTTTATCCGCCGCGGAGTCGATCGCGATCGCATACACGAACGCGTCGCTCCGCCGCAGCGTCTCGCGTGCCTGCGCGAGTGAGTGGTCGCTTGCCGTGTCGGCGCCGTCCGAGATGACGATCAGCGCCGCGCGCGTCTGATGACGCCGCTGAAACATCGGCGTGGCCGCGAAGAGCGCGTCGTAAATCGCCGTGCCGCCGGCAGGCCGCTCGTTCCCGAGCCGTCCGGCCAGCTGTGATGGCGGGGCGGTCCATGTCGTAAGAATGCGGGGGAGATGACTAAAGGCCGCGACGAAGCCCTCGTCGCTTTGGTCCAGCAGATCCGCCATGAAGCGATCGAGTGCGGTCCGCGCGTCGACGATCGGCTGACCCCGCATGCTGTCGCTGATGTCGAGAAGCACGCCGACGCTGACAGGCGTCCGCTTGTCGGAAAACTGCGTGACCGGCTGGGGATCGCCGTCTTCGAAGACTTCGAAGTCATCTTTCGTGAGGCCCATGATGAGGCGGCCGGAGCTATCGGTGACGGTGACGGGGATCTCGACGGTTGTGACGCCGCCTCGAAACGTCTGCGCTGACAAGAGAGCCACGAAGACGAATCGGCCACAAAGGACACAAAGACCACAAAATGTTGATATGGCCCGAACGTTGGTCCAATGCGGCAAAACCATAGTGAACTCTGTGTTCTTTGTGGCTAATTCGTCTTCGTGGCCTTGGTGGCTAAGCGCCCGCTTCTACCCCCGCATAGTAGTCCTGCAGCGACCGTACCGTCAGCGTCTGCGATCTGAGCGCTTTGATGGCGCTCACCGCCGCCGTCGCCCCGGTTAACGTCGTAATACACGGCACCTGCGCCATCGTCGCGGCCCGTCGCACGGCCCGATCATCGAAAAACGAATCGCGTCCCAGCGGGGTGTTGATCACGAGGTCAATCTTGCCGTTGACAATTTGATCCGCGATGTTCGGACGTCCTTCGTTGACTTTGTAAATCACTTCGACGTCGATGCCGTGCGCCCGCAGGAACGCCGCCGTCCCACGGCTGGCGGCAATCGTAAACCCGAGCGCGGCAAGGTCGCGCGCCACCGGCACGACCGTCGGCTTGTCACTGTTGTTCACGCTGATGAACACGCACCCGTTTTCCGGCAGCTGCTGTCCGGCCCCCATCATCGCCTTGCTGAACGCGGCGCCGAAGTTGTCGGCGCACCCCATCACTTCGCCGGTCGATTTCATTTCTGGGCCAAGGATCGTATCGACACCCGGGAACCGCACGAACGGGAACACGGGGCTCTTCACGAACACACCCGCGGCTTCGAGATCGTTGACGACCCCGAGTTCCGCGAGCGTGCGGCCCGCAGCCACGCGCGCGGCCACCTTGGCCAACGGGACGCCGGTCGCTTTCGAGATGTACGGCACAGTCCGCGACGACCGCGGATTCACTTCCAGGACGTACACCATGTCGTCCTTGATCGCGTACTGGATATTCATCAGCCCGACGACCTTGAGTGCCCGCGCGATGCGGCGCGTGTACTCGCGAATCGTGCCGAGGTGGCGCTCCGCGACCATGAACGGCGGAACCACGCAGGAACTGTCGCCGGAGTGGATACCAGCCTCCTCGATGTGCTCCATGATGCCGCCGATGACGACCGCTCCGGTCGCGTCCGCGACCGCGTCGACGTCGAACTCGAAGGCATCTTCGAGGAAGCGATCGATGAGCACCGGACGATCGTGCGATACATCAACCGCCCCGATCATGTACCGATCGAGCGCGCCCGAATCGAACACGATCGCCATGCCGCGTCCGCCCAGGACGTACGACGGGCGCACGACGACGGGATAGCCGATGCGTTCCGCCACCTGGCGCGCCTCTTCGCGCGAGACCGCCGTGCCGCTCGCCGGCTGCGGCACGCCGAGGTCCCATAGCAGCTGCGAGAACCGCTGGCGATCCTCGGCCAGATCGATCGAATCGGGCGTGGTTCCAAGGATCTTGACACCAGCGTCCAGCAACGCCAGCGCGAGCTTCAGCGGTGTCTGGCCGCCGAACTGCACGACACACGAGACGTCCCCGCCCGCACTTCGTTCGCGGTCGATGACGCCCATGACGTCCTCGAACGTCAGCGGCTCGAAGTACAACCGGTCGGCGGTGTCATAGTCGGTCGACACCGTCTCCGGGTTGCAATTCACCATCACCGTCTCGAAGCCTTCCTCGCGGAAGCCGAACACCGCGTGGCAGCAGCAGTAGTCGAACTCGATGCCCTGCCCGATGCGGTTGGGTCCGCTGCCGAGGATGATCACCTTCTTCTGCGGTGTCGGGTCGGCCTCGCACGCCTCTTCGTACGTGCCGTACATGTACGGCGTGAAGGACTCGAACTCCGCGGCGCACGTGTCGATGCGCTTGTAGGCAGGTACAAGCCCTTCATCCAGCCGGCGCTGGCGCACGACCTCCTCGCCCACACCGTAGACGGCGCCGATGTCCTCGTCGCTGAAGCCGTTCCGTTTCAGCGTCCGCAGCAAGTCGACGGAAATCTCGCGGAACTCGCCGAGTGCGGCCATCTCGCGCAGGGCCACGATCTCGGCAAATTGCTGCAGGAACCAGCGATCCATCTTCGTCAGTTCGTGGATCGTTTCAATCGTCCAGCCACGCCGCAACGCGCGAAATACCGCCCACATGCGACGATCGCTCGGGACGACCAGCCGCTTGCGCAGCGCGGTGTCATCTTCATCCTGGTCGCCCGCATCGTCGGGCGTGTCCGGGAACAGGCGCCCGAATCGGCCCAGCTCCAGCGAGCGCACGGCCTTGAGGAAGGCCTCCTTGAACGTGCGGCCAATGGCCATCGCCTCGCCCACCGACTTCATCTGCGTCGTCAGTGTGCGATCCGCCTGCGGGAACTTCTCGAAGTTCCACCGGGGGAACTTGACGACGATGTAGTCGATCGTCGGTTCGAAGGACGCCGGTGTGAGCCGCGTGATGTCGTTGGGGATCTCGTCCAGGTGGTATCCAAGCGCGAGCTTTGCCGCGATCTTGGCGATCGGGAAGCCGGTCGCCTTCGACGCAAGCGCAGACGATCGCGAGACGCGCGGGTTCATCTCGATAGCCACGATGCGACCGTCGTCGGGATTGACCGCAAACTGAATGTTCGACCCGCCGGTCTCGACGCCGACGCGCCGGATGATCCGCCGCGCCATGTCGCGCATCCGCTGGTATTCCTTGTCGGTGAGCGTGAGCGCGGGCGCCACGGTGACGCTGTCGCCAGTGTGCACGCCCATCGGGTCGATGTTCTCGATCGAACAGACGACGACGAAATTGTCCGCAACGTCGCGCATCACCTCGAGCTCGAATTCCTTCCAGCCGATGACCGATTCCTCGACGAGGATTTCGTGCATGGGGCTGAGGTCGAGGCCCCGGCCCGCCACCTCGCGGAACTCTTCGATGTTGTAGGCGATGCCGCCGCCGACGCCCCCCATCGTGAACGACGGGCGGATGATCGACGGGAAGCCCGTCTCCTCCACGCACGCCAGCGCGTCATCGAGTGATTTCGCGACGCCGCTCCGCGGGACCTCGACGCCGATCTCCTCCATCGCGTTGCGGAACAGCAGTCGATCTTCAGCCACTTTGATGGCATCGATCTGCGCGCCAATCAGCTTGACGTTGTACCTCTCCAGCACGCCGCGGTCGGCGAGCGCTACTGCCAGGTTGAGCGCCGTCTGACCGCCGACGGTCGGCAGCACCGCGTCGGGGCGCTCCTTTTCGATGATCGCTTCGACCATATCCACCGTCAGCGGCTCGACGTAGGTGCGGTCGGCCATCTCGGGGTCCGTCATGATCGTCGCCGGGTTGCTGTTGACGAGAACGACCTCGAGGCCCTCGGCGCGCAACGCCTTGCACGCCTGCGTACCGGAGTAGTCGAATTCGCACGCCTGCCCGATGACAATCGGCCCCGAGCCGATGACAAGGACGCGCTTGATGTCAGTACGCTTCGGCATTGTTTGAAACCACGAAGGCCACGACGTTCACGAAGCCGAAAAAATGTTCTTCGTGTCCTTCGCGTCCTTCGTGGTTAAAGTTCTTCGTCTTTCCGTGGCTTGTCGCGCCGTTCATCGCTTCTCCATGGATTCCAGGAACTGGCGGAACAGGTAATCCGCATCGTGCGGGCCCGGTGACGCTTCGGGATGGTACTGCACCGAAAAGATGGGCTTGCTCGTGTGAGCGAAGCCCTCGACCGTGCCGTCGTAGAGGTTCAGGTGCGTCACCGTGACGTCCGCGGGCAGCGAGCCCGGGTCGACGGCAAAACCGTGGTTCTGCGACGTGATTTCCACTTTTCCGGAGCTGAGCTCCTTCACCGGATGATTGGCGCCACGATGACCGAATTTCAGTTTGAATGTCTGGCCGCCGATCGCAAGGCCGAGAATCTGGTGGCCGAGACAGATGCCGAACGTCGGGACGTCCGACTTCACGAGCTCGCGCACGTTGTCCACAGCGTACGGCAAGGCCGCGGGATCGCCGGGACCGTTGCTCAAAAAGATGCCGTCCGGCTCGATCGCGAGGAGATCGCTGGCGGGCGCATCCGCCGGGAACACCCGGACGTCGCAGCCGTATGCGTCCAGCCGCCGCAGGATATTCCACTTGATCCCGAAGTCATACGCGGCCACGCGTAGCCGCCTGGACGGGCGGCGCTCGGGTGCAATGCCGAACTCGAGGTGATCCGCGTCGCCCGCAGACGTTGCACGATCGCGCCACTCGAACGGCTGTTCGCACGTGACTCCGCGCACCAGATCCGATCCTTCCATCTTCGGAATGGCTCGCGCCTTCTCGACGAGCTTCTCCGGGTCGACCTGTCCCGTCGCCACGACACCGCGCATGACGCCTGCCGATCGCAGGACACGCGTCAGCGCCCGTGTATCGACGTCGGCGATAGCCACAATGTTGTAGCGGACGAGGTAATCGCGGAGCGACTCATCCGAGCGCCAGTTGCTGGCGACCGGCGAGGCCTCGCGCATGATGAACCCCGCGACGCGCGGCGCCTGTGACTCGGCGTCACCGGGCGCGACGCCGTAATTGCCAATCAGCGGCGCAGTCATCGTCACGATCTGCCCGGCGTACGAGGGGTCGGTCAGGACCTCCTGGTATCCCGTCATGCTTGTGTTGAAGACGACTTCGCCGCTCGTCTCGCCGGACGCGCCGGCGCCGACGCCGCGATACCAGGTCCCATCTTCCAGTGCCAGGATTGCGTTCATGTTTGATGAGGTGAGCCTGCGGGTATGTATGATTATGTCGCGGGCTGCATGATTATACATAACAAAGGGTTGCGAGGGGTACGAAGGGTGCGAGGGGTGCGAGGGGTGCGAGGGGTGCAAATAGTGCATCCGATGTGCGAAAGGTGCGATGGAGTTGCCTTGACAGTGTCAGCGGCGCTCTGCGACAGTACCGACCGGTGCTCCCCCAGCCAGGCGTGGCGACGACCTCACGCATCCCCATCGACATACGGCGGTTCCCGTGGATCAGGCCGTTGGTTGCCGACTACGCGTTCGACTACGCGAAGGTGAGCGACTTCTTCGCGGGCGACCCGCGCGACCAGCGTGCCTGGCGCGAAGCGATTGCTCGAAGCCAGCAACATCCGCGTAACCGCGCCGCCATTGCAGACATCGTGCAGGCGCAACAGCGCCGGCGCGGCGCGCCGCCTGAAGCGGTCGCCGCGGCTGCCCAGCTGCGCGACACGAACACGGTCGCCGTCGTCACCGGCCAGCAGGCGGGTCTCTTCGGCGGTCCGCTCTTCACGCTGCTGAAGGCGATCACCGCCATCCAGCTCGCCCAACAAGTCACGACGCAGCACAAGGTGCCGGCAGTCGCCGTCTTCTGGATTGACGCCGAGGATCACGACTGGGATGAAGTGAAATCGTGCGGGGTACTCGATGCCGCGCTGGCGCAGCGGACCGTGGCCGTCGGCGATCCGCCAGGCGCGCATGGAGAGCCGGTGGCCCGCGTGTGCCTCGATGACTCGATTGACAGCGCGCTCGCGGAGCTCGGCAGGCTGCTGCCGACAACCGAGTTCAGCCCGTCATTGTTCGACACGCTCCGCGCCGCGTATCACTCCGGGGCAGGGATGGCCGACGCGTTCGGGCAGTGGATGGAGTCGCTCCTCGGTCCACGTGGCCTCATCGTCTATAACTCTGCGGATCCTGCGGCCAAGCCGCTGGTTGCAGCCATCTTTGCGCAGGAGATCGAACGCGCGGGCGACACCGCACGGCTAGCCGCTGACGTGGGTGCGGCGATGGACGCGCGTGGTTACACCGCCCAGGTCACGCCGCAGCCGGGAACGGTCGCGCTGTTCCACCTCAATGGCGGGCGCGAGGCGATTCGCCTGCACGACGGAGAACAACAGCGCTTCGAGGTCGGGGAACGCGTGGAAACCAAGGAAGCGCTGCTCTCACGCGTGCTGGAGTCGCCCACTGAGTTCAGCCCCAACGTCCTGCTGCGGCCGATCGTTCAGGACACGCTCTTTCCTACCGTCTGCTATGTTGCCGGACCGAACGAGTTGGCGTATCTCGGCCAGCTGCGAGGTATCTACGGCGCATTCGGGGTGCCGATGCCGCTCATGCAGCAGCGCACGACCGCGACACTCCTCGATGCGAACGCCACGCGATTTCTGATGCGGCACGAGGTGCCCCTCGAGCAACTGCGCGCGCAGGACGAGGCCGCGCTGAATCAGCTGCTCGAAGCGCAGCTGCCGCCAGGCGTCGAGGCGTCGTTGGAGGATGTCTCGCGCGTGCTTCAGGAGCGGATGGAACAGCTCGCCTCCAGCGTCACCCAGATTGATGCGACCCTGGAAGGGGCCGCGCAATCTGCGCTCGGACGCATGCAGGACGATCTGAAAAAACTCCACGGGAAGATCATCCAGGCCGCCAAGCGAAAAGACGACACCTTGCGCCGACAGTTCCAGCACGCCCAGGCACAGGCATTTCCCGGCGGCGATCCGCAGGAACGCGCGATTGGGTTCGTGTATTTTCTCAACAAATATGGGCCCATGCTCGTCGACCGGCTCACCGAGGAGCTATCGCCCGACCTGGGCACCCATTGGGTATTGACGGTCTAGGGGTTGGATCCCGATACGTAGAGGCGGGTCTGAAGACACTGCACAGTCATGGCACGAACATCACGACGCACGCGCGCGAAGAAATGGATTGCCCGCAACCCGTTGCTCGTGCGGTACATCCTGCTCGGCTGCTCGATCGCCTCGCTCGTCGTCGGCGCGACACTCATCTACTACTACGTGTCGTTCGGGCGCATCATCGACGCCCGGCTCCAGGGCGAGCGTGAGCGCTCGCTCCCGCGCGTCTATGCCCGGCCGCTCGAAGTGCGCCGCGGCGAGACACTCAGCGAGCCGGAGCTGATCGCGCGGTTGAACGATCTCGGCTACGCCCAGCGCCCGACGGCGCAAGCGCCGGGCGAGTTCGCGATCATCCGCAACGCAGTGCTCATCACGCCGCGGACTGGCGACTTCAGCGGCAAGACTATCCGCGCGACGTTCCCTGCTCCCCGCGCGGTGAGACGGGCTGGCGGCCCGCCCCCTCCGCCGCCGCGCGGCATCACGGCGCTCGACATCATGAACGGCACGGCGAAGGCGATCAGGACGGATGCGGTCACGCTCGATCCGCCGCTCCTGACCGCGCTGATGACGAGCGGCGCGCGCGAGAAGCGGCGCCGCGTGTCGCTCGAGACCATTCCGAAGCGGATGCAGCAGGCGGTCCTCGCGATCGAGGACCAGAGCTATTACTCGCATCCCGGCGTGAACCCCTTCAGCGTGATTCGTTCGGTCATCATCAACGCGGTCGGCGACAACAAGTATCCGGTCGGTGGCAGCACCATCACCCAGCAGCTCGCGCGTATGTTCTTCCTCACCGATGAGTTCAACAGCGAGCTGGCCACCGGCACGCGCTCATACCGGCGCAAGGTGCAGGAGGCGTTCATGTCGCTGGTGCTGGAGCGGCGCGCGTCGAAGGACGAGATCCTCGAGCTCTATCTGACCGACGTCTACCTTGGCCAGCGCGGGTCATTCGCCATTCACGGTGTTGCGGAAGCATCGCGGCTGTTCTTCGGCAAGGACGTCGCGAATCTGACCGTCGGCGAAGCCGCGCTGATCGCCGGCGTGATTCAGAACCCTGGCCTGCACTCCCCGTTCGTCAATCCGAAGAACGCGGTCGAACGCCGCAACATCGTCCTGCGCGCCATGGCAGACGAGGAATACATCTCCAAGGACGTCGCCGAACGGGCGAGCCGCGAGCCGTTGCAGGTCGCCGCTCGGGGCGTCGACAACGAGGCGCCCTACTTCGTCGACATGGTTGGTCAGGAAATCGCGGAGAAGTTTCCCGGGCTCACCGCGCAGGAAAACTCGGTCGACGTGCACACGACGCTCGACATCAACTTGCAGAGGCTCGCGCTCGACGCGGTGCGCGACGGATTGACGCGTGTCGACGATCTGCTGGCCAGACGGAAGCGCAAAGGGCGCGCGCAGGCGGCACTCCTGGCCGTCGATCCGCGGACCGGCGAGATTCTCGCGATGGTCGGAGGCCGCTCGTACAACCAGTCCCAGTTCAACCGCGCGATCGTCGCTCGTCGTCAGCCGGGGTCGGTGTTCAAGCCGTTCGTCTTTCTCGCGGCATTCGAGCGCGCCGCGGCGGAAGGGCGCACTGACCTGACGCCCGCGTCGCTGACCAACGACGAACCGGAAGTGTTTACGTTCGACGACCAGACGTGGGAGCCGAGGAACTACGACGACTACGACGGCGAGATCACCTGGCGACGCGCGCTGGCCATGTCGCGCAACCTCGGAACGATCCACGTGGGCGAGACCATCGGTTTCGACAAAGTGGCCGAGGTATGGAAGCGCGTGGGGGTAGGCACACCGCCGCGTGGCTTCCCCGCCATCACGCTTGGTGTCTTCGAACTGACGCCGCTCGAGGTCGCGCAGGCCTACACGCTGTTCACCAACGGAGGGATGGTGCGTCCCCTCAAAGTCATCAATGGGATCGACGCCGGCACGCGTCATCTCAAGCCCAAGGAGGGCGTGCTGCGCAGGGTCGCGCGCCCTGATACCACGTATCTCGTGACCAACATGATGCGCAGCGTAATCAACGAGGGCACTGGCGCGGGCGCGCGGGCGGCAGGGTTCACGTTCGACGCCGCCGGCAAGAGCGGCACGACCAACGACCTGCGCGATGCGTGGTTCGTCGGTTTCACGCCCGACCTTCTGACCGTCGTCTGGGTGGGCTTCGACGACAACCAGCCGGTATCGGTGAGCGGCAGCCAGGCCGCGCTGCCGATTTGGACGCAGTTCATGAAGAACGCGACCGCCGGACATACGAACGCCCAGTTCGAGGTGCCCGAGGGAATCACCTTCTCCGAAATCGATCGCGACACCGGCAAGCTCGCACTGCCCGGGTGCCCACGCACATTTACGGAATCATTCCTCTCGGGAACTGAGCCGACCGAGTACTGCGAGCTGCATCGCTGGTGAAACCTGAACGAACAGGCGTTCACTCTTCTGGGTTCTCGCTTCTCGGTTCGTGTTCAAGTTCGGTTCGGGGTTCTTTGTTCGGATGTTCTGGGTTCGCCTGTTCGGTTCCCTGCAGGGTTCGAGGGTTTGCGGTTCTGGGTTCGGCGCGAGAGGCGCTCGGGGCGCGAGGCGATGCGTCGTTCGCGTGCCCGGCGGGCGTTGCGGAGCGCTTCCGGCGACTGCAGATATTCCATGAGCCCGGTGACTTCCTCGAGTGCCGACGCGGCGAGAGAATCCAGCTCCAGCCTTGTTTGCTCGGTGATGTACCTCTTGTCGACCGCATCGATCAGGTGACTCTGGGATTCCATGATCGACGAACGTGCAATGACCGTGAACCGCGCAAAATCCGGAGGATTGAAGCGACCAAAGCCCTCCGCGACATGGCCGGGCGGCCCGGCAACAGAATCCTCAAGCTGTTCGAGGCGCTTCCAGTCCTTCCCGAACACCCCTTTGTCGAGCAGCTTATAGACAGCCTTCTTGTAGACGTCGCACGCCTGCCACGCCCGAAGATCCGTGAACCGCCGGACACCGCGCATGCGTTCGATCAGAGCACACATAGTGCCGCGCGATTTCAGGCGCGATCTTCGTTGGGTGGCCCGGGATAACGCAGAAGCTGCGACGCAGGGCCGCATAGCCGAACGCAGAAGCTGAACTCCGAACCTAGAACCGAACTTGAACACGAACAGAGAACGAAGAACCCAGAAGAGTGAACAACCAGCCCCCCTGCGTGAACCCTTGGTTCGACACGCTATAATCTCTAAAGCCCTAAGCTTCTGACAGGTAATGGTTTCGCACGAACTTTCCGAACGGTCGCGGCGGCTGTTGGCGGCGCTGGTGCGCGAATACATCGCGACCGGCGAGCCTGTGCCATCGCAGACGCTCGCCCGCGAGAGCGGTGTCGCTGTCTCATCAGCGACCGTGCGCAACGTGCTCGCCAGGCTCGAGGACGAAGGCTATCTGCACCAGCCGCATACTTCCGCGGGGCGCGTGCCGAGCGATCGCGGCTACCGGGTGTTCGTCGATTTGCTCCTCGAGAGCCGCAGGCCCGCGCGGCCAACCGCTGTCGTCGAAAACCAGTTACGACAACACGCCGAGCGTTCCCCGCTGATCGACGACCTGCTCGCGAGTGTCTCGCACATGGTGTCGCGCGCATCCCGGCACATCGGCTTCGCGATTGCCGGCACCGACGATGCCGTGCTGCAGCGAATAGAGTTCGTGCCGCTCGGCGGCTCGCGTGTGCTCGTCGTCGTCGTCTCGCGCGGCAACCAGGTCACGCAGAAAGTAGTCGATGCGGGAGAAGAGGTTCGCTCCGAAGAACTGGTGGAAGCGGCGAACTACCTCAACACCGAATTTGCCGGGGTTCCGCTTCTCGACGTCCGTGAGGCGGTACTTGCGCGACTCGCGCAGGAGCGGACGTTGTACGATCAGCTGATGGCGCGCGCGCTGCGCCTTGCGCGCTCAACGCTCGAGGAGCTGCCGACGCACCAGGGATTTCACGTCGAAGGTGCCGCGTCGCTGCTCGAAACGCCGGCCCCCGAAAGCGTGTCGCTGCCGACCTTGCGCGCGTTGCTCGAGATGATGGAAGAAAAAGAGCGGATGGTGCGCCTCTTGACGAAATACATCGATGGCCCCGGACTCACCATTGTCATCGGCGGCGAGCATACGGCCCCGGATCTGCGTCCGTTCAGTCTCATTGCGTCGACGACGTCCGATGGGAGCACGATCAGGACCGTCGGCATCATCGGACCGACACGGATGCATTACTCGCGGGCCATCACGGTCGTCGACGGTGTGACGCAGGCGGTCGCCCGCGTGCTTCGCACGAATTGATCATCAACGCTAACACGGACATGCAAGACGACATCGCGAACGAACAGGACACGACTGGCGCGGCCACCGAGCCGACGATTGGACAGGACGTCTCGCCCGTCGACGAGCTCCGCCGCGAGAAGAATGCGCTGCAGGATCGGTTACTGCGCACGGCTGCCGAGTTCGACAACTACCGCAAGCGCGTCGAACGCGATCGCCGCGATCAGTTGGATGCGATGAGCGCCGACGCGCTGGCGGATCTGCTCCCGATCCTCGACGATCTCGAGCGCGCGCTGCAGGCGCCGGCCACGGGCGCCGCCGATTCGCTCCGGAAAGGCGTGGAGCTCATTCACCGGCAGATGCTGGAACTTCTGCGCAAACGGGGCGTCAAGCCGATCCAGACCGTCGGCGCGGACTTCGATCCGCGCTTCCACGAATCGGTCATGTCTGAACCAAGTCCAGACCACCGCGATGGAGAAGTGATCCAGGAGCTGCGGCGCGGCTACACGCTCGGCGATCGCCTGCTACGGCCGGCCATGGTGAAGGTGGCGAAAACGTGAGCAAGCGCGACTACTACGAGGTTCTCGGCGTCGCCCGCACGGCCACGGAGCAGGAAATCAAGAGCGCGTACCGGAAGCTCGCGTTGCAGTTTCACCCGGATCGCAATCCGGGCGACAAGGCAGCCGAGGAGAGCTTCAAGGAAGCGGCCGAGGCTTATGCCATCCTCGCCGACACCGACAAGCGTCACATGTACGACCGCTTCGGCCACGCGGGGCTTGGCGGCGCGGCAACCGGCGGCTTCGATCCGACCGTCTTCACAGGCTTCGAGGACATTCTTGGCGGCCTCGGCGACATCTTCGGGATCGGCGAGATGTTCGGTGGCGCCCGGCGGCGCGGCGGACCGCAGCGCGGCTCCGATCTGCGCTACGACCTCGAAATCTCGTTCGATGAATCCGCCAAGGGCGTCGAGACGTCGATCCAGATTCCGCGGAACGAAACATGTGACACCTGCACCGGTTCGGGCGCAGCGCCTGGCTCGAAGCCGACGACCTGCCCGCAGTGCCACGGACGCGGTCAGCTTCGTTACCAGCAGGGGTTTTTCACCGTCGCGCGCACGTGCGCCCAGTGCCGCGGCACCGGATCGATCGTCAGCACGCCGTGCCAGACGTGTCACGGCAGCGGGCGCGTCCAACACCAGCGCAAACTGACCGTGAAAATCCCCGCTGGAATCGCGACCGGTCAACGGCTGCGGCTCACGGGAGAAGGCGAGGCTGGCTCGGGCGCCGGGCCCGCCGGTGACCTGTACGTCGTCGTGCACGTGCAGGACCATCCGTTCTTTCATCGCGACGGCAACGACCTGTTTTGCGAGATCCCGTTGAACTATCCGACGCTGGCGCTCGGCGGCGAGATCAAAATTCCGACCCTCGAGGGTGAGGGGACGTTCAAGGTTCCCGAAGGGACGACGAGCGGCGCGACGTTCCGCCTCCGCGGCAAGGGCATGCCCGACGTGGTCTCCGGACGATCGCGCGGCGACCTGCTCGTCACGGTGAAGCTCGTGACACCGAAGAAGGTGACGCGCGAACAGCGGAGACTGCTCGAGCAACTCGCCGCCTCGCTGCCCCAAGAGAAGTTCGAGCCGACATCGCGCGACGAGCACGAGGATCGCGGCCTCTTCGACCGGGTGAAGGACATCTTCGGATAACGATGAGCGCATGGCCGGCGCTCGAGGTCCATCAAGCCGACCCCCGGATCAGCGATCTCATCCAGGCCTTCCTGCTCGATTTCGGCATCACCGCGATCGACGACACTCTTCCTGACCTGTCACGCGTGTTCTTCCACGACGCCGGCGACAGGGATCGCGCGGCCGACGCCCTTCGCGAGCAGTTCAGGGGCATCAACATTCTCGCGGTCGACGTGCCCGATGAGGACTGGGCTGCGCGCTCGCAAGCCGGCCTCACGGCCGTCCAGGTTGACGGCATCGTCGTCGCGCCGCCGTGGGATGTGCCTGTCTCGGGGATCGGGGAGCCGGGATCCGGGATCCGAAACGCCGAACCCATGGTCATCATCATCCAGCCCTCGATGGGATTCGGCACCGGGCACCACGCGACGACCAGGCTCTGCCTCGCGGCGCTCCAGCACATCGATCTTCACGGTCGGCGCGTCGTCGATATCGGAACGGGATCCGGCGTGCTCGCGATTGCGGCAAGCCGGCTCGGCGCGGCAACGGTCGTGGCGATCGATGACGATGCGGATGCTGTCGCGGCAGCGCGCGACAACCTGACGCTCAACCCTGACGCACGGGTGACGTTCGAAGTCATCGACCTGCGGATCCCGGATCCCGAACCCCGAATCCCGGATCTTTTCGACGTCGTCGTCGCTAACCTGACCGGCGGTCTCCTGATCGCAGCTGCTGCGCGACTGGCGTCCCTCGCGGGGCCTTCGGGCCGGCTTGTACTCGGCGGATTCATGGACCACGAGGAGAGCGGCGTGCTCCGCGCGTTTTCCGGACTGGACGTCGAATGGCGCGGCCAGGAGGACGAATGGGTCTGCCTAGAACTCTCCCCAAATCGTAAATAGAGCCGCGAGCGCCACGACGGGCATCGCGTCGGCCCGAAGCGTGCGACCACCGAGCGTGACGAGGCGGGCCACCGACGCTGCGTGTTCGATCTCGCCGTCCGTCCATCCACCTTCGGGACCGATGATCACCGTCGCGGCGCGCTGTGGCGACAAGTCCAATTCGGACAGCCTTGTCGCATCCTGGCCTGCGTCAGGCTCAACGAACATCAATGCCGGCTGCGGGAGCGCCAACTTCGCCAGCGCCTCGACGAGCTCTCCGAAGTCGAGCGGCTCGAGGATTGGGGGCACCGTCGCGCGCCCGCACTGTTTCGCCGACGAGATTGCGATCCGCTGCCAGCGGTCCCGCCGCTGGCCGCGCGCCAGAGACGCGCGCGGTGACCTCGGCGTGCTCGGTGACGATCGGCTGAATCGCCGCGACGCCCAGCATGACCGCGTCGCGCACGACATCGTCCATCTTGTCGCCCTTGAGCACCGCCTGCGCGAGCGTGATCGCGACGCGGGCCTCGGGCGCCGGCCGCTGCGCGTTGCCGACGCGCACGAGCACGCCATTCTTGCCGGCCTGCTCGACGACCGCGTCGAACTCGCCGCCGCGTCCGTTGAAGACGCGCACGGCGTCGCCGGGCTTCAACCGCAGCACGCGGGTCAGATGCTCGGCCTCGTCATCGGGCAGCGGCACGACCTCGCCCGGCGTCTTCGCGTCGGGCGCATGAAACCGCGCATTCATCACGCGATTATGCACTGTCGCACCTCTCGCACCCCTCGCACCCCTCGCACCGACTGCTATACTCCTCCCACCGCAACATGTTTCTGAAGGGTCAAACGATCGGCAAGTACCGGATCCTCTCTCCTCTCGGCAGCGGCGGCTTCGGCAGCGTCTACCTCGCCGAAGACACCTGGATCGACAAGAAGGTCGCCCTCAAGGTTCCCCACAAGCAGAACCTCGATTTCAACGAGATGCTGAAGGAGCCGCGGCTGCTCGCGTCGACTGAATCACCCGAACATCGTCACGGTGCTCACCGCGGAGAAGCAGGACGACGTCTTCTTCATCGTGATGGAGTACGTCAGGGGCGAAACGCTCGAGCAGATCATCTTGCGCGACGGCGCGCTCGATCTCACTCGCGCGCTCGACTTCACGTGCCAGATCTGCAACGCCGTCGATCACGCGCACCGCGAGGGCGTCCTGCATCGCGACCTGCGCCCGGGCAACATGCTCGTCTCCGACACCGGGCATGCTGAAGGTCACCGACTTCGGCACGTCGCGATTCCTCGAGATCGCGGCGCACGGCACGACCGTGATCGGCAGCCCGCCGTACATGGCGCCCGAGCAGTTCCACGGCAAGGCCGTGTTCGCCAGCGACGTCTACTCGGTCGGCGTGACGATGTACCAGATGCTGACCGGAGAGCTGCCGTACGCGACGCCGGCGCCGGCGGACATCGAGAGGCTGATGCGCGGCGAGCTCGTCACGCCGCCGCGCGTGAAGAACAGCAAGATTCCAAAGGCGATCAACGACATCGTGCTGAAGGCGCTTGCCCCGGACCTCACGCAGCGCTACCAGCGTGCGGCCGATCTGCTCGAGGACGTGCTGGCAGCGGCACGACCGGGCCGCGAAGGCGCCACAGATCCGCGGCGTGCGCAGCCGGACGCGACCGTCGCCGAGATCCAGTCGCGCCTCCGCGCGCGCGAAACGCCGCAGCCCGCGTTCTGCTGGCACTGCCGCAAGCCGCTCCAGGCCCGCACGGCGCGCTGCCCGTTCTGCGGCGAAACGCAGCAGTAGTAGGCGGACCTGAAGGTCCGCCTCTACGTCGGCCGATGAGTCACGGAGATTCATAGGGGATTGTAATGCTCCGTGTCTCCGTGCCTCCGTGGCTTGTCTCAGTGACATTCACGCCTTTGCGCCTGCCCGTATAAGATCTTCAGGAACACCCGCCTTCGCGCTTCGCGCGATGGCGGGCAAGAAGGAGCAGGCAGATGGCTTTTCCGGGACCGGCAAGATCTGGATGAATGGGTCGCTCGTGGACTGGAAGGACGCCAAGATCCACATCGCCTCGCACATCGTCCACTACGGCAGCGGCGTCTTCGAGGGCGCCCGGTGCTACGACACGCTCGGCGGTCCCGCCTGCTTCCGGCTCGACGCGCACATCCGCCGGCTGTTCGACTCGGCGCGCATCTACCGGATGGACGTCGCCGTACGACCAGCAGACGCTCACCGACGCCATCCTCGATCTGATCCAGGTCAACAAGTTCCGCGCCTGCTACATCCGGCCGCTGATCTATCGCGGCTACGACTCGCTCGGCGTCAACCCGCTTCCCTGCCCGGTCGACGTCGCGATCATGCTGTGGGAGTGGGGCGCCTACTTCACCAAGGAAGCGATCGAGGAAGGGCTCGACGTCAAGATCTCGACGTGGGCGCGCAACGCGCCGAACACGACGCCGGCGATGGCGAAGAGCGTCGCCAACTACGCCAACGCGCAGCTGATCAAGATGGAAGCGATTGCCGACGGCTACGCCGAAGGGCATCGCGCTCGACACCGGCGGCAACCTGAGCGAAGGCAGCGGCCAGAACGTCTTCATCGTCCGCGACGGCGTCATCTACACGCCGCCGATCGGCAATTCCGTGCTGTCGGGCATCACGCGCGACTCGGTGATCACGATCGCGCACGACCTCGGCTTCGAGGTGCGCGAGCAGACGCTGCCGCGCGAAACGCTCTACATCGCCGACGAGGTGTTCTTCGTCGGCACCGCTGTCGAGGTCACGCCGATCCGGTCGGTCGACCGGATCAAGGTCGGCCGCGGCCGGCGCGGGCCGGTCACCGAGGCCATCCAGCAGCGTTTCTTCCAGATCGTGCAAGGGTGAAGCGCCGGATACGCACGGCTGGCTGCAGTTCGTGAACGCTCCAGCTGCCGCTACATCCGGAGCCGTCAAAAGGTCGATAAGCTAACGACGTGCACGTCAACGACCTTCTGAAAATCGCCGTCGAAAGCGGCGCGTCCGATCTTCACCTGAAGGTCGGCAGCTACCCGATGATGCGCGTCCGCGGGCACGCTGACCCCGGCCAGCGAGGACAAGCGCCTCGATCACGACGACATGGTGGCGATCGCGGCCGCCGTCCTGCCGACGGGCCATCGCGAGAAGTTCAAGGAGAACCACGAGGTCGACCTCGCCTACAGCGTCGCGGGCCTCGGCCGGTTCCGCTGCAACACGTTCCAGCAGCGCGGCACGATCGGCATGATCTTCCGCGTCATCCCGATGCGGGTGGCGACGATCGACGAGCTGCCGCTGCCGCCGGTCCTGAAGAAGATCGCCGCCGAAGAGCGCGGCCTGGTGCTCGTCACCGGCACGACCGGCAGCGGCAAGAGCACGACGCTCGCCGCGATGATCGACGAGATCAACGCGACGCGCACCGCGCACATCATGACGGTCGAGGATCCGATCGAGTACCTCCACCGCGACAACCGCTCGATCATCAACCAGCGCGAGATCGGCGTCGACACGCAGTCGTTCGCGCAGGCGCTGCGCAGCGCGCTGCGCCAGGACCCCGACGTCATCCTCGTCGGCGAGATGCGCGACTTCGAGACGATCGAGACGGCGCTGCTCGCGGCCGAAACCGGCCACCTCGTCTTCTCGACGCTGCACACGCTCGACGCGACCGAGACGATCAACCGCATCATCGCGGTCTTCCCGCCGCACCAGCAGAAGCAGATCCGCATCCAGCTGGCCAGCGTGCTCAAGGCGGTCATCTCGCAGCGCCTGATCCCGAAGGCCGACGGCAAGGGACGCGCGCCGGCCGTCGAGGTCCTGATCAGCACCGCGTTCATCCGCGACTGCATCATGGACAAGGAGAAGACCCACCTGATTCACGGCGCCATCGCGCAGGGCACGTCGCAGTACGGGATGCAGACGTTCGACCAGTCGATCTTCCACCTGTTCGAGCAGGAGCTGATCTCGTACGAAGAGGCGCTGCGCTGGGCGTCGAACGTCGACGAGTTCAAGCTGAAGGTGCAGGGCATCTCGACGACGTCCGACATGGCGCGCGACCAGATGGCAAGCGTCGGCCAGGGGTCGCCGGAGATCACGCGGTTCGGCGCCTAGCGCACGTTCACAATCACGATTCAAGATTCAAGATGCACTGTGACTGTAGCAACGCCGGCATGTTTGCATTTCGACTCGCATGCATCGACAAGGGCCGATGACCGATGACGCGGATCGGGCGTACGTCGCGGCGCTGCGGCTGCTCGCCCGGCGCGAGCTCGCGGAGGCGCAGGTGCGCACGCCGCCTCGCCAAGCGCAAGTTCGACGACGACGAGATCGACGCCGCGATCGACGCGGCTGCGCCGCGAGCGGGCGCTCGACGATCGCCGGACCGCGCTGGCGTGCGCCCGCACCGAGGTGCGCATCAAGCATCGCGGCCGCGCGCGCGTCGTCCGCCAGATCGAAGCGCTGGGCATCGACCGCGACGTCGCCAGGGAGGCGGTCGCCGAAGTCTTCGCGCGAGCTCGACGAGAACGCGCTGCTCGAGCAGGCGCTCGACCGGCGGCTCCGCCACGGACGCTCGCTGAGCGACGCGGCCGTCTTTCGACGCGTGCACCGGTACCTGCTCGGCCAGGGTTTCGATCCCGGCCGTGTCAGTGAGCTCCTTCGCCGTCGGGCGAAATCCCTGTAACCTGTACCGGGCAACCTGTAACCTTCGTAGCCTCCGTCATGACAGCGAACGAGATCCGGCGTTCTTTCCTCAAGTACTTCGAGCGCAACGGCCATCGCATCGTCCCGAGCTCGCCGCTCGTGCCGCACGACGACCCGACGCTGCTGTTCACCAACGCCGGGATGAACCAGTTCAAGGACGTCTTCCTCGGCAAGGAGACGCGCGACTACACGCGGGCGACGACGGCGCAGAAGTGCATGCGCGTCAGCGGCAAGCACAACGACCTCGACAACGTCGGGCCGTCGCTCCGGCATCACACGTTCTTCGAGATGCTCGGCAACTTCTCGTTCGGCGACTACTTCAAGGGCGAAGCGATTCCGTTCGCCTGGACGCTGCTGACCGAGGAGTGGAAGCTGCCGGCCGACCGGCTGTGGGCGACGGTCTTCCAGGGCGAGGCCGGCGTTCCGCGTGACGACGAGGCGTACGACATCTGGCGGAAGTTCCTGCCGGCCGAGCGGATCGGCGAGCTCGGCGCGGCGGACAACTTCTGGCAGATGGGCGACACCGGGCCGTGCGGCCGCTGCTCGGAGATCTACTACTTCCGCGGCGCAGAGATCGCCGTGCGCGGAAGAAGCGGCAGGCGGCGTCTGCCGCGGGCTCGAGTGCAGCTGCGATCGCTTCGTCGAGATCTGGAACAACGTCTTCATGGAGTTCGATCGGCAGGCCGACGGCACGCTGAAGCCGCTGCCGGCGCCGTCGATCGACACCGGCATGGGGCTCGAGCGCGTCACCGCGGTCCTCCAGGGCACGCTCTCGAACTACGACACCGACCTCTTCACGCCGCTGCTGCGCGCGATTGGCGAGCGCGCGGGAACGACGCATCGGCGGCACGATGGAGCCGGCCGACGTGTCGATGCGCGTCGTCGCCGACCACATGCGCGCGATGACGTTCCTCATCGCCGACGGCGTCGTGCCGTCGAACGAATGGCGCGGCTACGTGCTGCGGAAGATCATGCGGCGCGCGATGCGCCACGGCAAGCGGCTCGGCGTCAGCGAGCCGTTCCTGCACACGCTCGTCGACATGATCGTCCGCGAGTTCGGCGACGCCTATCCGGAGCTGAACGCCGGCCGCGACGGCGATCGTCGCAGGTGATCCGCAGCGAGGAAGAGCGGTTCGACGCCGTGCTGACCGACGGACTGCCGCGGCTCGAGGAGGTGCTCGACCGGGCGGCCGCGGGCGGCGGGTCGTCGCCGGCGACGTGGCGTTCCGGCTGTACGACACCTTCGGCCTGCCGCGCGACTTCATCGAGGACATGATCGAGGACCGCAAGCTGTCGCTCGATCGCGAGGGCTTCGAGCGCGCGATGGAAGGCCAGCGCGAGAAGGCGCGCGCGAAGAGCAAGTTCAAGGGCGGCGCGCGCGAGGACGCCGCCTTTGCGGGCTTTGCGGACGTGCCTGCCGACCAGATTCGCCGGCTACGACAATGCATCGGTGAAGACGCGAGTGCTGGCGCTCGCCAAGCTCGACGGGCGACGAGGAGACACCGGTTGAAGCGTCGACGCTCTCAGCCGGCGATACGGGCTGGGTCGTGCTCGCGGAGACGCCGTTCTACCTGCAGAGCGGCGGCCAGGTGTCGGACGTCGGGGACACTGCGAAACGATTTCGGCGTCCGCGGCGTCGTGAGCGAGGTCGCCGCAGTGGGCAGCGGCGTTCGCGTGCACACCGTCCGCGTCGAGAGCGGTGAGCATTGCCGTGGGCGCGCCGGTGATCGCCGAAGTTGACGCGCAGCGACGCGCAGCCACCCGCCGCAACCACACGGCCACTCACCTGCTCCACGCCGCGCTGCGCCAGGTGCTCGGCGCGCACGTGAAGCAGGCGGGCTCGCTCGTGGCCCCCGATCGCCTGCGCTTCGACTTCGTGCACTTCAGCGCGCTGACGCCGTGAGCAGCTGCTCGAGATCGAGCGGATCGTCAACGAGCAGGTGCTGAAGAACACGCCGGTCGCAGACCGACGTCAAGCGCAACGCAGGAGGCGATCGCGGCCGGCGCGATGGCGCTCTTCGGCGAGAAGTACGGCGACAAGGTGCGCGTCGTGTCGGTTCCGGGGTTCAGCGTGGAGCTGTGCGGCGGCACGCACGTGCGCGCCACGGGCGACATCGGCCTGTTCGCGATCGTGTCGGAGAGCGGCGTCGCCGCCGGCATCCGCCGCATCGAGGCGATCACCGGACTCGAGTCGGTGAAGGCCTTCCAGCGCGACCGCGACGAGCTGGCGTCATCGCTCGCCGCAGTCGCTGAACGCGCGGCCGGAGGAAGCTCGCCGCGAAAGTCGCCGCGCTCCAGGAGGAGAACAAGCGCCTCGCCCGCGAGCTGCAGCAGGCCAGGATGAAAGCGGCGATGGGCGGGGGCGGCGCCGGGCAGCCGGAGGAAGCCGTTGATGTCGCCGGCGTGAAGCTGGTCGCGCGCGAGGTCAGCGGTCTCGACAAGGACGGCCTGCGTGCGCTCGTCGATCAGCACCGCGCCCGCATCAAGAGCGGCGTCGTCGTGCTGGCGGCGCCGTCCGACGGCAAGGTCTCCATCGTCGTCGGCGTCACGCCGGATCTGACCAAGAAAGTGCCGGCGGGCCAGGTCGTCAAGCAGCTCGCGCCGATCGTCGGCGGCGGCGGCGGCGGACGTCCCGATTTCGCCGAAGCCGGCGGCAAGGACCCGTCGAAGATCGGCGAGATGCTCGCGCGCCGCACGCGGCATCGTCGAGAAGATGATCACAGGCGGGCCGTAAAAGCCCGCCTTACGACGCGAGAACCGCTTCCGCGCGCTTCGCGTCTTCGGCCCTCACGAGCAGGTCGACCCCCCTCATCTGCATATCCGGCCGAAGACCGCCGGCATCGTCCGCGCGAACCAGGCACTCGGTCCCTGCTGCTTCAAGTGCACTTTTCGCCATATTCCGACTCGAATCTGTTCAGAAATGTACGTACGCGCACAAGAATGTGATCGCGGGGGTGGCATGCCATCACAGGCATCATGAACCACTTTCGTTGCTAACGCTGCGCCCTGGCCCAACCGATACCTTGATCGCCTGCTACCCCGCACTCTCGTCCTCGCGCTCGCCGCTGCTCTGCTGACGCCGCTATCGGCGCAGGCGCAGATCTACGCGTGGCGCGACGTAAACGGAACGCTGGTCCTGTCGGATCGGAAGCTCAGTAACGGCGCCGTCACATACGCAATCCCTGATGCGCCAACCATCCGCGCGACGACGCCGCTCGTGGCGCTGAAGTACCGCGGCGAGTTCGAGCCGCTCGTCCAGGAGCATGCGCGCGCCACGCGCTGCGCCCAGAACTCGTGCGGGCTGTCATCCAGGTGGAATCTGGATTCAACCCGCTGGCGCGCTCGCCGCGCGGCGCGATGGGCCTGATGCAGCTAATGCCCGAAACCGCCGCCGAGCTCGGTGTCCGCAGATGCGTACGACCCGGCAGAGAACATCCGCGGCGGGTGCACCTACCTGCGCAAGCTGCTGGATCGCTACGACGGCAACGAGGAGCTCGCGCTGGCCGCGTACAACGCCGGCGCCGAGGCGGTCGATCGCCACGGAAAAACTGTTCCGCCGTACCGGGAAACGCGCGACTACGTGAAGAGAGTCGCGGCTCGCGGCGGCGACGTCCGCCAGGTGGCGCTCACCAGGAACGCGGTGTACAAGACCTTCGAAATCGTCGACGGTCGAGCCATCCCGCACTACTCGTCGCAACGGCCCCCCACCGGCACGTTCGAAATCATCGTAAAGTAAGCGCATGAGACGCACGCTGCTGATGCGTAACCATGGCGGTCATGGTTGTCGCTGCGCCGGCGTCCTCGCACGAGCCTTGCGTTGACCGAAATGGTCAAGGCCGAGCAGATGTTCGCGGCGCGCGCGCTCGTCGTCGGCTGGAAGCAGGCGTTCCTCGAATATTTCGCCGACACTGCCGTCGGATTCGACGGCGACCAGACCGCGCCGGCCAAGACCCTTTTTCGCAAACAGCCGGACCCTCCGAAAGATCTGCGAATTCTGTGGGAACCTCGGTACGGCGATATTGCCGCGAGCGGTGACCTTGGGTACCTGACGGGACCCGTGCGCACGATCAGCCCGGCGCGGAACAACGGTCAGCCGCGCCATTCGATCTACGCCTCGGTGTGGAAACGCCAGCCGGACGGCGTCTTCAAAGTCGTGATGGACATGGGTGTCACGACGCCTGGTCCCGTGCCGTTCGCGGACGGCTTCACGCGAGCACCGCACACCGACGTCTACGCGGGCAAAGCCTCGACAGTAGCCGCCACCAAGTCGCTGCGCGATACCGACGCGGCGCTTGACGAACGCGGCACGGGCGGGACAGGCCGATGCCTATCGCGGCCACCTGGCCGAAGGCGCGCGGCTGCATCGGCCGGACGAGCTTCCCCTCGTCGGCCAGGACGCGATCGTCGCCTGGCTCGATAGGTCAGCCGGCCTACGCGTCGGGCGAATCCAAGTTCGCCGAAACGGCGCTGCTCGGGCGACCTCGGATACACCTACGGCAGCTACGCGATGAAGGGCAACCCTGCCCAGCACGGCTTTTACGTCCGCGTCTGGACCCGGGGCCGCGACGGTGTCTGGCGAGTCGCCCTCGACGTGTTCCAGCCCCAATAGCAAATCGACGCATCCGCCGGGTCCACAAGGACCCGGCCTACACCGCAGGGCACGTCCTTTTTGGACCAGCCGCCGCGCGTCCCACCCGCCGTCGTATAATTACGTTTTCTCCAAGTAGCGAGGATCAGTGGCCAAAGCGTACGAAGTCGGCCCTCAAGGCAAATCGTCAGAACGTCAAGCGCCGGGAACACAACC
The DNA here is from genome assembly GCA_963741135.1 of uncultured Acidobacteriota bacterium. Taxonomy (GTDB): domain Bacteria; phylum Acidobacteriota; class Vicinamibacteria; order Vicinamibacterales; family UBA2999; genus Gp6-AA40. The sequence continues at coordinate 594,162 of CAVUHC010000008.1, read as the reverse complement.
GGCAGATGCGCTCGAAGCTTCGCAGTGCGCTCAAGTCGATTCGCGTCTCGCTCGACGCGAAGGACCTGACCGCGCGCGAAAGCGGCGCTCAGCCAGACGGTGTCCATCGTCGACAAGATGGCCACCAAGGGCATCATCCACCGCAATACCGCGGGGCGTTACAAGTCGCGTCTCTCCTCGCGCATGAGTAAGGCCACGCGTAGTGCCCAGTGGTCTCCTGCAGCGGCTTCTGACCCGCTCCGGGATCCTGCCCGTTCCTCCGCGGCCAGTGGCGTGAAGACCAGGCATCCACGCACCGCCAAGCTCGAAACGGCGGTTCGACAAGCAGCTTGCGGCGCTGAAGGAACACGTCGACCGCATGTCCGCGCTGGCGGAGCGGATGCAGCGTATCGAGCCGCTGGTCGGAAGCCGCGGACCGAATCACCACGGTCGATCGCGAAGTCCGCATGCTGCGCGCGACGCTCGCGCTGAACATTGCGAACCGGCAGAACGGCGTCGACGACGCGGCCGGCCTTCGATCCGATCACGTCGGCGCGCAAGTGCAGCGAGCGATCGCGGCGGCGCGCATGGAAACCGATCCCTCGGTGCACATCGTCATCAACGACTTGACGCCTGACTGACACCTACCGCGCGCTGATCGACGGCATTCCGCCGCGCATCTTCTTCTCGCAGAGAGACGACGCCAAGCAGAACCTGAAGCTGTCGCAAATCGACGTGGCGCCAGAGCGGACGCTGGAAACGCTCGCGTTCATCGAGCAGCAGCTCATTCCGCAGATGATGGTGCCGGCGCTGCTGCAAAGATTCGAGCCGCACATTCGCGATTTCTACCTCCGCGAATACGGCTCCGAGCGGGGCCCGCAGCTTGCCGCGATCCCGCACGAAGCGACCGGCGGCCGCCTGATGCTGCGGCGTCCCGGGTATCACCTCGATCCGCATCTCGATCCGAAGCGCGTGGTCTTCACGTGCCTGATCTACTTCGCGCGCCCCGGCGACAGCGAGGCGTATGGCACGAGCTTCTACCGGATCAACGGCACGCCGAAGATCGATCGCACGAGCACGTTTTACCCGGAGAGCCAGGGTTTGAAGTGCGACGTCGTGAAGATGGTGCCGTTCAAGGCGAACAGCGCGGTCGCGTTCCTGAACTACGGCGGCGCGCACGGCGCTGACATTCCGAGGACGGCGCCCAAGCGACACCGAGCGCTACGCGTACCAGTTCTACGTCAGCCCCGAGCCCGGTGCCCTTGCAGCGATCGTCGGCGAGGCGGAAGCGGCGGTCGTCGAGTAGGCCCTCACCGAACGCACAATCGCACACACGCGAGTTGACCAGACGTTGTGGAAACTGCGAGCTCGCGGCTGCTCTCAGCTGAATGTCCAGTGAGATCCTCGCGGCACCCATTCTGCTTCGACGATGTAGAATCCGGGTCATGCCGACCTGGTGGGAACGGGGCGGAGAGATGCCGAGTATCGAGGAGCGCGTCGCCTTCCTGGAAGGCAGGTTCGCGGACGATGTCGCAGCAACTGCGGATCTGCGGACCAGTGTGAATGAATCCCGTCACGATACCAACAGCCGGTTCACTGAACTGCGGCATGACATGAACGCGCGGTTCACGCAGGTCGAGGCGAGCCTGAATGACCTGCGCAGCGACATGCATGGCGAATTCGCTCGAGTGGATGCAAATACGACCGACCTGCGCAGCGAAATGCATGGCGGATTCGCTCGAGTGGATGCAAATACGACCGACGTGCGCAGCGAAATGCATGGAGGATTCGCTCGGGTCGACGCAAATGCGAACGAGTTGCGTGGCGACATGAACGCGCGATTCGCCCAGGTCGACGCGCGGTTTGCGGCGCTCGACGAGAAGCTCGATCGCCAGTTCTCCCGGCTGCTGGGAATGCAGGTTGCGGTGCTGCTTGCGGTCGTGTCTGCCCTCGTCGGCGCGTACTTCCGCTAGCGACGGCCGTACGTGGCGGCCGGCTTTAGCCGGCCCTTCGGCTCACACAACTCGACCACGAGTCGCTCGAGCAGGACCTTCGGATCGCCCCCGGAAGATTTGAGCGCCAGGTCGGTCCGGAAGACAGCTTCAATCGCAGCTCTCAGCCGCGCGGACGGCATCTTCTCCGCCACCCACCGCAATTGACCCATGAGGAAGAACGGCGCGGCACCTCCGTCGATCGCAGCCGCGAGCTCACGCAGTGCCTCGGCCGCGTCGTTGCGCTCGATGGCGTTGGCGATCCCGAAGTTCGTCGCCTCGGCGGTCACCTGCACAATCTGCCGCACATCATCCGCAGTGATTTTTGCCTGGCCCATCGCATACAGGGCGAGGCGTTCGATGCCTGAGCGCAGCCGGACGACGTCGATGCCGGCGCGCTCCACGAGGGCCGCGATGGCTGACGCGTCGAGCGGCACCTTGTCGCGCTCGGCACGCGCCTTCACCCACCGGTGCGCGCCGGCCGCGTCGACGATCGTGCCGCAATCCACGACCTGGGCCTCTTTCAGCAGCAACTTGACGAGACGGCGGCGCTGATCGAGCGGCCCGCACACGAGCACGACGGTCGCGTGGTCCGGCGCATTCTTGAAGAATGTCTCCAGCCGCTCCTGCTCCGCGTCGGCCGCCTTCCCTTCGCGCTTCGGGATCAGGAGCCGCTCGGCTTCGTGCACGATCACGATGCGGCGCGGCGCCATCATCGGCAGCGTCGCCGAGGCGTCGAACAGGTCGTCCGCCTTGATCTCGCCTCCGAAGAGACGATCGACGTTGAAGGCACGGAGGCCCTCGTCCACCATGTCGGTGAACTCGTTCGCGACGGCGGACTTCTCCGTGTCGTCGGCGCCGACGAGCAGGTAGAGCGGCGCGGTCTCGCCGGCGGCAATTTGTTTTCGAAGCGCTGCGGGAGTGAGGGGCGGCATCCTTAGAAGGCTTCGAGGATGGCAGTCACGACGGTCCGGGCGACGTCGTTGGCAATGCGATCGAACGAGCCACGCTGCTGGTCGACGAACGACGCGCCATCAACCGTGCCGGTCCCCACGTTGAGCTCGTACTCGCCGGTGAACGACAGCGCGTCATTGGTCCACAGCGACCGGCTGACACGCGCGTCGGTGAAATCGACCTTCATCGTCAAGACGAACTGATAGCGAGACGCGAGCTGGGCGTTGGTGAAGCCGACGGGCGACAGCGTGATGGACGTGATTTCAGCGCTGAGCACCGCGTCGGCGCCCGTCGTATCGGGTATGACCCGATACTTGCCGCGGCCGATGAACTCGTTGCGGATCTTCTCCGTCAGGATCTGTTCGACATCGAAGAAGGTCGTGCGGTTCACGAGTGGAGGAATCCCGACGACGCGGATATCGGTCGGAAGAAACGCTCCGCGGCCTGCCAGCGCATAGCCGCAGCCCGGGGTTCCCATCGCGGCAACCAGCAACAGGCCACAGAGACACAGAGACACAGAGAGTCTTTTTTTCACACCACCACGAGCGACACGAGTCGCCCCTTGGCGACGACGACTTTCTTCACCGTCTTCCCGGTCGTATGCACGAGGACCAGGGGATCCGCCAGCGCCATCCGACCCAGTTCCTGCTCCGAGGTCTCGGCCGGTACCGTCAGGCGGCTTCTCACCTTGCCGTTGACCTGCACCGGAACGACGATTTCCTCGGCCTTCGCGACGTCGGCGCTGTACTCCGGCCAGCGGGCGGTCCTCAATCCGTCGCGGTGGCCCAGCATCTCCCACAGCTCTTCGGCCATGTGCGGTGCAAACGGCGACAGCATCACGCACGAGCGCGTCGATCGCCTCGCGGACGACGGCCAGGGTTTCAGGCCGGTCGACCGGCTCGCCGAACGCGTACAGATCGTTCACGAGCTCCATCATCGCGGAGACCGCGGTATTGAGCTGCTGTCGCTGTTCGACGTCACCGGTCACACGACGGATTGTGTCGTGCGTCTTCCTGCGGATCGCGCGCTCGGACGTGTTGAGCGCGCCAGCCGGTATTCGGGATTCGGGATTCGGGATTCGGGAGATCGCATCGCGCCATTGATCCACGAGCCGCCAGACGCGCGTCAGGAACTTGAAGCTGCCGACGAGGCCGGTGTCGGTCCACTCGATCTCCTTCTCCGGCGGTGCGACGAACATCACGTACAACCGCAGCGCATCGGCGCCGAACTTCTGGAGCATCGTGTCGGGGTCAACGACGTTGCCCTTCGATTTCGACATCACCGCGCCATCCTTCAGGACCATTCCCTGCGTGAGCAGGTGCTTGAACGGTTCGCTGTGATCGACCAGGCCGAGGTCGCGGAAGACGCGCGCGAAGAAGCGCGAGTAGATCAGGTGCAGGATCGCGTGCTCGATACCGCCGCTGTAGAAGTCGACCGGTAGCCAGTACTTCACCTTTGCGGGATCGAAGGGCTGCGTGTCGTTCCGCGGATCGGCAAATCGGTAGAAATACCAAGACGAGTCGACAAACGTGTCCATCGTGTCTGTCTCGCGGCGGGCGGGGCCGCCGCATTTCGGACACGCCACGTTGACGAACTCCGGGACCTGCGCGAGCGGCGAGTCGCCGCGGCCGGTGAATTGCGCGATCTTCGGCAGTTCCACGGGCAGCTGATCGTCGGGCACCGGCACAATGCCGTCCTGCTCGCAATAGATCATCGGGATCGGGGTACCCCAGTACCGCTGACGGGAGATGCCCCAGTCCTTCAGCCGGTACTGCACCGTGCCCTCGCCGATGCCGCGTTGCTTCGCCGCAGCAATCATGCGCTGCTGTGCCTCCTCCGATGCGAGACCGCTGAACTCACCCGACTCGACCGTGCGGCCGTATGCGGCCACCGCTTCGGGCATCGTGTCAGCACCGGGGGGCGCCTCGCCTTCCGGCACGATGACGACCTTGATGGGCAGATTGAACTTGCGGGCGAACTCGAAATCACGCTGATCGTGCGCGGGCACGGCCATTACGGCGCCCGTCCCGTACTCGCCAAGAACGAAATTGGCGACCCAGAGCGGCACCGGCTGCCTGGTAAACGGGTTGACCGCACGAAAGCCCGTGTCGAACCCCTGTTTCTCGATCTCGCCACTCATGCGCGCCGCGCGATCCTGCGCCCGGAACACCTGCACCTGGCGTTTGAACCCCGCCGGATCCGTCGCCTTCTCGGCGAGCTGCGTGACAAGCGGGTGCTCTGGCGCCAGCAGGACGAACGTGGCGCCGTAGATCGTGTCGATGCGGGTCGTGAACACCTCGATTTGTGTCGACGGATCCCCTTCCAGCCCGAACTTCAGGCGCGCGCCTTCCGACCGTCCGATCCAGTTCCGCTGCATCGTGAGGACCTTGTCGGGCCACATCTGCATATCGACGGTCGCGTCGAGAAGCTCGTCGGCGTAGGCGGTGATGCGGAAGAACCATTGCTCGAGGTCGCGCGTTTCGACCGGCGTGCCGCAGCGCCAGCAGCCGCCATCGACCACCTGCTCGTTTGCCAGGACCGTCTGGTCCTTCGGGCACCAGTTCACCGACGAGCGCCGCCGGTAGGCCAGGTTGCGCTCGAACATGCGGATGAACAGCCACTGGTTCCACTTGTAGTACTCGGGGTCGCAGGTGGCGAACTCACGCTCCCAGGCGTAGCTGATGCCGAGCCGCTGGAGCTGACCCTTCATGTGCGCGATATTGGCGCGCGTCGATTCCTCGGGATGGATGCCGCTATTGATCGCGGCGTTCTCGGCCGGAAGGCCGAAAGCGTCCCAGCCAAACGGGTGCAGCACGTTGTAGCCGCGCATCCGCTTGGTGCGCGCCATCACGTCGCCGATGATGTAGTTGCGGACGTGACCTACATGGGCGTGCCCGGACGGATACGCGAACATCTCGAGGCAGTAGTACTTGGGCTTCGACGGATCCTCGACGACTTCGAAGGCCCGGGACGACGCCCAGCGCTCCTGCCACTTCTTGTCGAGTTCCTGGGGACGGTAGTCTGCCATTTTGAGGGATCAGGGATCCGGGATCAGGATCAAAGGATCCGGGATCGGGGATCCGGGATCCGGAATCAAGAGACCTGACTCGATTATATCGTCCACGCCTTGCGGAGATGTGGAAGCACCGCGTCGATCGTCGCGCGGCCGCGCGGCACGGGACCGCCAGGCGGGTCGCACTGTTCGAGCGTCCTCTCTCCGGCGAGCACGGCGGTCACGACGCGTAGCGACGCCGCAAGGCCGGCGAGATCGTATCCACCCTCCGTGACGGCCACGATGCGGCCGCCACAGCACTCGTCGGCGACATCCGCGAGCAGCGCGGTCAGCCGCGCGAATCCGTCCGCCGTCGCGCGCATACCGCCGAGCGGGTCGTCGACAAATGCATCAAAGCCCGCCGAAACCAGAATCAGCTCAGGACGGAACTGCCGAAGCACCGGCACTGCGATGCTCGTATAGACGAGGTCGTAGTCCGCATCGGTCGCGCCCGCTTCGAGCGGAAGGTTGATCGTGAAACCGATCCCCCTGCCGGTCCCGGTATCACTGGCCGCGCCGGTGCCAGGGTAATAAGGGTATTGATGCGACGAGACAAACAGGACGGTCGGATCGTCATAGAACGCCCACTGGGTTCCGTTGCCATGATGAACGTCGAAGTCGACGACGGCGACACGCTCGAGGCCACTTGCGCGCGCGTGTGCTGCGGCGATCGCGATGTTATTGAACAGGCAGAAACCCATCGCCCGGTTCCGCTCGGCGTGATGTCCTGGCGGCCGTACCATCGCAAGCGCGCGCCGGCCTCTGCCTCCGAGGACATCATCCACAGACGCGAGCGCCGCGCCGGCCGCGAGCAGGGCGACTTCATAGGAATCGGGCGACGTGAACGTATCGAGGTCGAGCGCGGTCGCGCGCCCTGCCGTTTCCCCGATCAGCGCGATGTACTCGCGATCGTGGACGCGCGCGAGCTCCTCTTCCGTTGCCAGCCGCGGCTCCCGCACGTCCCCGCCGTGCCGGCGGAACTCTGAGGCGACGACCTGCATGACCTCCGCGCGCTCGAGACGCTCTGGATGCCCGGGCGGCGTGAGGTGATCGGCGAAACGATCGGACGCAAAGATAGTCAGGGCCATAACATGTCAGGGCACGGGGTCTTCAGACCCGCCCCTACCCAGCAGAGAGATCGCATGGCTTTCCAGCGCCGCGAGACGCCGCTCCAAATCCTGCCGCGCCGATTCCATCTGCTCTTCAGTCGCCTCGCGCCGGACGTCGAGCGGCTCGCCAACCGCCAGCGCCACGGTGCTGAACGGCTTCGGGATCTGCGTCCGGTCCCAGCTCCTCATCGTCCAGTGCGACGACGCCTCGAGGTGAAACGGCAGCACGGGATTGCCCGTCGCGCGCGCCAGCCAGACCGCGCCCGGCTGCGCGACGCGCGCGGGACCGCGCGGTCCGTCGAGCGTGAAGCCCGCGGGCTTCCCCTGCTCCATGTCGCGCACGAGCTGCAGCATCGCCTTCCGCCCGCCGCGCGACGTCGATCCGCGCGCCGTGCCGTAGCCGAAGCGCTCGATGATCCGCGCGATCCACTCGCCGTCGAAGTTCTCGCTGGTGATGACGACGATGCCGCGGCGGCGGAAGTAGAAGGTGGCGGGAAGGATACGGCCGTGCCAGAAGGCCATGACCGGCTGACGGCCGGACGCGAGGATCGCGTCGAGGTGCTGCAGCCCTTCGACGCGCCAGCGCAGCGTGTGGCCGAGCGCGTTGATCAGCGGATAGCCGAGGCCGGCGATCGCCGCGACCTGCGCGCGTTTCCAGCCGCGAAGAGCGCCAGTCGATCAGCCATTAACCACGAAGATCACGAAACACGCGTAGGACACGAAAACATTCTGTACCGGAATCGCTTCGTGACCTTCGAGATCTTCGCGCTGTCGTGGTTGATTTACATGCCATTGTATTGCGGTCCGCCGCCGCCCTCGGGCGGCACCCAGGTGATCACCTGGTACGGATCCATGATGTCGCACGTCTTGCAGTGCACGCAGTTCGACGCGTTGATCTGCAGACGCGGCGTGCCGTCGGCGTCGTGCGACGATCTCGTAGACGTTGGCCGGACAGAACCGCATGCACGGATGGCCGTACTCCGGGCCGCAGATCGAGCTGCAGACGTCCGTGTGCACGAGCAGATGCGGCGGCTGATCCTCGTCGTGCGACGTGCCCGAATAGTGCACGTTGGTCACCTTGTCGAACGTCAGCCGGCGATCGATGGTCGTGGCGTTGCTCGCCGCCTGTGACGCGAACTGCGTGGAACCGTAGTACCACGCAAGCGTCTTCATCCGCTCGTGACCCGGATGCCCGTGCAGGTCCTCCGGCAGCCAGCCCTTGGTCACGACGGACAAGCCCGGCGAACGCAAGGCCGGGGAAGAGTCCGTAGCCGAATGCCTGGTGGACGTTGCGCACGGGATAGAGCTCCGCCTTGACCGGGCTGGCGTCGATCCGGTCCTGGTACGCGCTTCAGCGCTCGCGGCGGACGTGTCGCCCGCGCGAACCGCCTCGAACGCCGTCTCCGCCGCCAGCATGCCGGTGCGCATCGCGAGGTGAATGCCCTTGAGGCGCATCGAGTTGAGAAAGCCGCCGGCATCGCCGGCGATCAGCCCGCCGTCCATGTACGACCTGCGGAATCGTGTTCCATCCGCCTTCCGGCAGCGCCTTGGCGCCGTAGCGGATCATCTGCCGCCCTCGAGCAGCGTCGACACGAACGGATGCTGCTTGAAGCGGTTGAACGCCATGTGCGGATCGAACAGCGGATCCTTGTAGTCGAGGCCGACGACGAACCCGAGCGACAGCCTGGCCGTCCGGCATGGCGTAGATGAAGCCGCCGCCGAACTCCTCGTGCCGCAGCGGATACCCCAGCGTGTGGATCACGGTGCCCGGCGCGAGCCGATCGGGCGGGATCTCCCACAGCTCCTTGAGGCCGAGCGCGAACTGCTGCGGCTGCCGCGTCCTGGCCGAGCGGCAGCCGGCGCATCAGCTCCTTGGTCAGGTTGCCGCGCACGCCGTCGCAGAAGATCGTCACCTTCGCCAGGATGTCGACGCCGGGCTCGAAGGTCGCCTTCTGCTCGCCGTGCTTGCCGATGCCGCGATCGCCGGTGCGGACGCCGATGACGCGCGTGCCGTCCATCAGGACGTCCTGCCCGGCGAAGCCGGTGAAGAAGTCGATGCCCTGCCGCCTCGACCTGCGCCGCCAGCCAGCGCACGAACAGGTTCAGCGAGATGATGGAGTTGCCGTGGTTCCGCAGCGGCGGCGGGATGATCGGAAACGGGATCTTGCCCGACTGCGTGAGGAAGTAGACGTCCTCGTCGTGGACGTCGGCGGCCAGCGGCGCGCCCTTCTCGCGAAATCCGGGATCAGATCGCGAAGCGCCGACGGATCGAGCATCGCGCCGGACAGCATGTGCGCGCCAGCCTCGCGCGCCTTCTCGAGCACGGCGATCGACAGCGGCTCGCCGCCGTGCTGTTTCTGCAGCTGCGCGAGCCGAAGCGCCGCGGACAGTCCCGCGGGGCCGCCGCCGACGATCAGGACGTCGACGTCGAGCGTTTCGCGCTGCACGAGCGCCACGAGGGACACGAAGACGAATTAGCCACGAAGATCACGAAGAACACAATGGTTTTTGTTTTTCCTTAGAGACCTTCGTGTCCTTCGTGGCCAATTCGTCTTCGTGGTCATCGTGGTTACTTCGTCTTCTCCAGCTCGGCGATGAGCGCCGGCACGATCTCGAACAGATCGCCGACGATGCCGTAGTCGGCGACCTCGAAGATCGGGGCGTCGGCGTCCTTGTTGATCGCGACGATGGTGCGCGAGCCCTTCATGCCGACCAGATGCTGAATGGCGCCGGAGATCCCGAGCGCCACGTACAGCTTCGGCGCGACCGTCTGGCCGGAGCTGCCGATCTGCCGCTCCATCGGCAGCCACCCGTTGTCGCAGATCGGGCGCGACGCCGCGAGCTCGGCGCCCAATCGCCTTGGCCAGCTTCTCCGCCAGCGGAATGTTCTCCTGCGACTTGATGCCGCGGCCGACCGCGACGATGCGCTCGGCCTGGCTGAGATCGACCGCCTGCTTCGCTTCCTGGAACGGCGCCTCCGGCTTCTGGCGGATCGTGGCGGCGTCGATCTGCACGTCCACCTTCGTCACCGCCGCCGGGCCGCCCTTCTGCGCCGCGTCCGCCCGGAAGGCCCCAATCTGGATCGTCACGAGCGCAGGCGGCCCCCCTGCGGCCTCACCTGCGCCGCCAGCTTGCCCTGGAACATCGGGCGCGTGAACGTCGGCGTCCGGCCGGTGCCCGTGATGCCGGTCACGTCGGTGATGAGCGGCTTGCGAAGCCGCGCGGCCAGCATCGGCGCGAAGTCGCGCGTCTGGTACGTGTGCGGCAGCAGAACGAACGTCGGGCGAAGTCGACTCGATCAACTGCGCGAGCGGCGGCCGCGTAGGCGTCGGGAGTGTAGGGGTCGAGCGCGGGGTGCTCGCACGACGAGCACCTCGCGACACGGCGGCGGCCGCCAGCTCCTGGGCGACGACGCCGGTTCCAGCGCCAAGCACGGCGATCTTGATCGGCATGCCGCCCGCAAGCAGCTGCGCAGTGCCTGCTAGCTGCTGCGCAGCTGCGACGGTCTCCCACGTCGCGCGATTCAGCTTGCCGTCGCGCTGTTCGGCGATGACGAGAATCACAGGGCCCTCGCCTCCTCGCGCAGCCGGCGCACCAGCTCCTTCGCGGCGTCGGCCGGCGAGCCGGTGATCATCTGCGTCTGCTTGCTCCGCGTCGGCAGCGCGAGGCTGACGATCTGCTGCGACGGCTGGAGGCCGGCGGGCAGCGACACCTTCCGGATCTCCTTCTTCTTGGCCGCCATGATGCCCTTCAGCGTCGCGTAGCGCAGCTGATTGATGCCGCTCTGGATGGTGAGCAGCGCCGGCAGCGGCATCGCGATCCACTGGAACCAGCCGCCCTCGAGCTCGCGCTTCACGCGCAGGGCGTTGTCCTCGATCTGCACGTCCATGATGATCGTGGAGTGCGGGATGCCGAGCCGCTCGGCGAGCACGACGCCCGTCTGGCCGTGTCCCTGGTCGTCGGACTGCAGCCCGGTCAGCACCAGGTCGAACTTCTCGTCCGTCATCGCCGCGGCCAGCGCGTCGGCGATCACGAACGCATCGGCGGCGCCAGACTGTCGTCCTCGACGTGAATCGCGCGGTCGGCGCCGCGCGCGAGCGCCTCGCGAATCACCTGTCTGCACGCGCGCCGGGCCGGCCGAGCAGACGACCACTTCGCCGCTGTGCTTCTCGCGCAGCCGCAGCGCCTCCTCGAGCGCATAGGCGTCCGGCTCGTTCATCTCGTAGCTGACGTCCTGCTCGCGAATCCACGTCTTCTCGTCGTTCAGACGCGGCTGCCACTCGCGGGTGGGGACCTGCTTGATGCAGACGGCGATCTTCATGCTGTCTTTAACCACGAAGGTCACGAAAGTCACGAAGCGCACGAATACGGAAAGGTTTTGGTGACCTTCGCGTTTGTGTGTTCTTCGTGGTTGATTTTCACCCTTCGAATTTCTTGAACAGCAGAGCCGCGTTCGTGCCGCCGAACCCGAAGGAGTTCGACAGCGCGTAGCGGATCGGCATCTGCCGGCTCGTGTGCGGCACGTAGTCGAGATCGCACTCCGGGATCGGGGTCGTCGAGGTTGATCGTCGGCGGCACGATCTGGTGGTGCACGGCGAGCGCCGTGATGCCCGCCTCGAGGCCGCCGGCGCCGCCGAGCAGGTGGCCGGTCATCGACTTGGTCGACGAGATGGCCAGCTTGCGGGCGTGATCGCCGAAGCAGTTCTTGATGGCCAGCGTCTCGAGCCTGTCGTTGTACGGCGTCGACGTGCCGTGCGCGTTGATGTAGTCCACCTCCTCGGGCGTGATGCCGGCCTTCCGGATCGCCATTGGCCATGACGCGCCGGCCGCCGTCGCCGTCTTCCGACGGCGCGGTCATGTGGTACGCGTCGGCCGACATGCCGTAGCCGACGATCTCGGCGTAGATCGGCGCGCCGCGGCGCCGCGCGTGCTCCAGTTCCTCGAGGATGAGGACGCCGGCGCCCTCGCCGATGATGAAGCCGTCGCGATCCTTGTCGAAGGGACGGCTAGCGCGCGTCCGGGCTCGTCGTTGCGCGTCGAGAGCGCGCGCAGCGCCGCGAAGCCGCCGACGCTCATCGGCGTGATCGCCGCCTCGCGACCCGCCGGCGATCATCGCGTCGGCGTCGCCGCGCTTGATGATCTCGAAGGCCTCGCCGATGGCGTGCGCCGACGCGGAGCAGGCGGTGCAGGTCGCCGAGTTCGGCCCCTTGGCGCCGAACCGGATCGACACCTGGCCGGCGGCCAGGTTGATGATGGCAGAGGGAATGAAGAACGGTGAAATCTTGCGCGGGCCGCCCTCGAGCAGCGCCTTGTGCTCGCGCTCGATGGTGGTGAACCCGCCGATGCCCGAGCCGATGAAGACGCCGATCGCGTCGGTGCGTTCTCGCGCGTGACCTCCAGCTTCGAATCGTCCATCGCGAACTGCGCGGCCGCGACCGCGTACTGGATGAAGAGGTCCATCTTCTTGACGTCTTTCTTCTCGATGAACTGCAGCGGGTCGAATCCCTTGACCTCGCGCCGCGATCTGCGCGGCAAAGCCGCTCGCGTCGAACTTGGTGATCCGGTGCGACGCCGCTCGTGCCCGCCAGCAGCGCCGCCCAGTTCGCCTTGGTGCCGATGCCGAGCGACGACACCAGGCCGATGCCGGTGATGACGACTCGCCTGTTCAAAGTCCCTCCGTGGGTCCTTACTTCTTGCTCTTCGCGTGCGCCTCGATGTAGTCGATCGGCTTCCTTGACGCGGGTGATCTTCTCGGCGTCCTCGTCCGGGATCTCGATCCCGAACTCCTCTTCGAACGCCATGACGAGCTCCACCGTGTCGAGCGAGTCGGCGCCGAGGTCGTCCACGAACGACGCGTCCGGCGTCACTTCCTCCTCGTCGACGCCGAGCTGCTCCACGATGATGCTCTTCACCTTGTCTGCAACTGCCATTCTGCCTCCTCCTACATGTACATGCCGCCGTTGACGGCGAGGACCTGACCTGTAATATACGACGCCTCATCCGAGGCAAGAAAACAAACCGCCGCGGCGACGTCGGCCGTCGTGCCGAGCCGTCCGAGCGGAATCTGCGCCGCCCAGTCGCCCTGCGCCTTGTCGGTCAATCGCCTTCGTCATGTCGGTCTCGATCAGACCCGGGCGCCACGACGTTCACCGTGATGTTCCGCGACGCCAGCTCGCGCGCCAGCGCCTTGCTGAACCCGATCAGGCCGGCCTTCGACGCCGCGTAGTTGGCCTGACCGGCGTTGCCCATCTGGCCGACCACCGAGCTGATGCTGATGATCCGGCCGCTGCGCTGCTTGATCATCGGCTTCAGCACCGCCTGCGCGCAGGCGAACGCGGACGTCAGGTTGGTCGCGATCACCTGGTCCCAGTCGTCGCGCTTCATCCGCAGCATCAGCTGATCGCGCGTGATGCCCGCGTTGTTGACGAGGATGTCGATGCGCCCGTGACGCTCGAGCACCGCGGCGATCATCGCGTCGATCGACGCTGCGTCGGTCACCTCGAGCGACGCGACCTCGGCCTGCTTCCCCGCCGCCTGGATCGCCGCCACCGTCGACGCCGCGTTGCTCGCCACGGGCCGCCGCCACGACGTGCGCGCCACGCGACGCGAGCTGCGTCGCCACGGCGCGCCCGATGCCGCGCGACGCGCCGGTCACGATCGCGACTTTACCGGTGAGATCGAGCATTGAATCCGCAAGTTCGAAGTTGAAAGTGCAAAGTGCACAGCAAGTGGCAAGTAGCCTGACGTACTTTGAACTTACTTCGCACTTTGAACTTTGAACTTTCACTTGCAGAGACTCCTCGAGAGCGGCGAGATCGCCTGGCGCCGCGAAGTTGAACACGGTTGCGTCCTTGTGGATCTTCTTGACGAGACCGCTGAGCACCGTTCCCGGGCCCACCTCAACATACGTGGTGACGCCCTCCGACGCAAGGCGGCGGACGACCTGCTCCCAGCGGCACGGGCGCGGACACCTGCCGGACGAGCGCGTCGATCGCCGACGCCGCGTCGCGCTTCGGCTCGGCGTCGACGTTGGCGACGACCGGCACACGCGGGTCGCGCACGGCAAGCGCGCGCAGCTCCGGCGCGAGCCGCTCCTCGGCCGGCTTCATCAGCGCGCAGTGGAACGGCGCGCTGACCGAGAGCGGGATCACGCGCTTGGCGCCGAGCGCCTTCGCGCGCTCGCCGGCGCGCTGCACCGCCGCCGTCGTCCCGGCAATCACCACCTGTCCGGCGCCGTTGATGTTCGCCGGGCTCACGACCTCGCCCTCGGCGGCTTCCTCGCAGGCCGCGCGTGACCGTCTCGGCATCGAGGCCCAGGATGGCCGCCATCGCCCCCGCGCCAACCGGCACCGCCTCCTGCATGTACATGCCACGCCGGCGGACGATCCGCACCGCATCGGCAAATGCGATCGTGCCGGCCGCGACGTTGGCCGAGTACTCGCCAAGGCTGTGCCCGGCGACGAACGCCGGCGTGATGCCGCGGGCGGCGAGCACGCGGTACGCCGCGATGCTGACCGTCAGAATCGCCGGCTGCGCATTTTCGGTCAGCGTCAGCTCGCTCTCGGGACCGTCGAAGATCAGCGTGCTCAACGGGCACACTTCGACGTCCGGCTCGAGCGCGGCGAAGCGCGGCGTCCGCCTCGTCGAACGACGTCGCGCGCCTCGGGGTACGCGTCCGACGAGCGTCCGCCCCATCCCGACCTTCTGCGAACCCTGTCCCGGAAAGATGAAAGCGATCAATGGTGCGACACCGTGGCGCCGGCGATTTCCGCTCGACGCGATGAAGGAAGTCGCTCGTCGCAAAGCGATAGGCCATGGCAATGGCGTTGCGCACCGCCTTCGCGGACGAGCGGCCGTGGCCGACGATGGCGAGGCCGGCGACGCCGAGCAGCGGCGCGCCGCCGTACTCCGAATAGTCGACGCGGCGCCGGAACCGCCGGAACGCACGGCGCGACAGCAGGTAGCCGACCTGGCTCGAGAACGTGCCCTGCAGCTCGTCGCCGAGCAGCGCCTCGACGGTCTCGACGAGCCCTTCGCTCGTCTTGAGCACGACGTTGCCGGTGAAGCCGTCGCAGACGATGACGTCCGCGACGCCGCTGTAGATCTCCCGCCCTTCGACGTTGCCGATGAAGTTGAGCGGCGCGGCTTTCAGCAGCTGATGCGCCTCGCGCGTCAGCTCGTTGCCCTTGGTTTCTTCTTCGCCGATCGACAGCAGGCCGACGCGGGGGCGCTCGACGCCCAGCGCGACCCGTGCGTACACGCCGCCCATGACCGCGAACTGCAGGAGATGCTGCGGCCGGCATTCGACGTTGGCGCCGGCGTCGAGCAGCACCGCCGGGCGTGGCACGTGTGGGAATCGTGGTCGCAAGCGCGGGCCGATCGACGCCGGGGATCATGCCGAATGCCGCGTGCGCGGCCATCACCGTGGCGCCGGTGTGTCCGGCGCTGAAGAGCGCCGCGGCGTCGTGGCGCGCGACCAGATCGGCCGCCACACGGATCGACGCGCGGGGCTTGCGCCGGAGCGCGGCGGCCGGCGCCTCGGTCATGTCGACGACGTCCGGCGCGTCGACGATCGCCAGCCTGAGGTGACGCCAGTCAGGATGACCGCTCAGGGCCTCCTCGATGGCACTCGGGACCCCGACGAGGGAGATCTGGACATCCAGATGGCGGGCGGCCGCCACGGCGCCGTCGACGATCGCCGACGGCGCATGGTCGCCGCCCATCGCGTCAACGGCGAGGCGAATCATTGGTGATGTGTGATTACTGATTGGTGATTCGTGATTGTTCGTGGGAACCGGAGCCGGTTACGAATCACAAATCGCAAATCGCGAATCACGAATGGCGTTATTCCTCGTCGACCGCTCGAACCTGCCGCTGCCTGTAGTAGCCGCAATGCGGGCAGATGCGGTGGGGTGCCTTCGGCTCGTGGCACTGCGGACAGAGGTTGGTGGCGGCCGCGGCGAGCGCGTCGTGCGTGCGCCGCTTGGCGGTGCGGGTCTTCGAGTGTCGGCGTTTTGGATTAGGCATCGTGGTTCTCTATGTTTCGCGGTCCTTTCAGCGCCTTGAGCGCCGCCAGCCGCGGATCTTCCCACACCGGCGCGCAGTCGCACGTGCCCGTGTTGAGGTTCGTGCCGCACTGCGCGCACAGGCCCTTGCAGTCCTCCCGGCACAGCGGCTTCATCGGCAGCGCCAGGTAGAACTGCTCGCGCATCAGCTCGTTCAGATCGATCTGGTCGTCGCGGTAGTAGCTGGTCTCCAGATCGTCTTCCTCGATCTCCCGCTCCGCCTCGGTCGATGCCTGCGGATGCCGGCAGGTACCGCTGGTCGAACGCCGCATCGACCGGCAGCCGATACGGCTCGAGGCAGCGGCTGCACGACAGCTCCAGCTCGGTCCGCACGCGACCCACGAGGCGGAACTTGTCCTTGTCCTTGTGGATGTCGAACTCGAGCTCGACCGGCGCCACGATCTGGTACGCATCGAGGTCGACGCCCAGCTCTCGACGGGCTGGAACGTGCGGGCGAAATGACCGAGCGGCTGCCGATAGCGTGTGAGATCGAGCTGCATACGACCCCTCTCGCGAAAATTGCGCGAAAGACAGACCGATCAATTATAGCTGATTCCACGCCATCGGCCCGATCCACGGCTTGGGGATGAACAGCCGCTCGTAGAGCGTCACGGCGAAACGATCGGTCATGCCGGCGAGGAAATCGCGTGTCGCGACGTCGAGCCCGTCGGCCTCGATGATGCGGCGGTCGAGAAACTCGTCGGGACGCTCGCGCACCTTCTCCCAGAGGCCGCCGAGAATGCCGGTTGCCTTCTTGAACTCGGCCGTCGCGTCGCCGTTCTCGTAGACCGCGTCGAACAGGAAGCTCCGCATCGCGAGCGTCGCCTCGAGCACCGGCTCGCTCATGCGGATCTCGGTCAGACCGCCCTTCTGCGTCTCGGTGACGACGTCCTTGACCATGCACGCGATGCGCGCCGAGGAGCTCGCTCCGAGCACTGCCGACGGCATCCCGCGGCAGATCCGTCTCCTTCAACATGCCCGCCCTCACGGCATCGTCGATGTCGTGATTGACGTAGGCGATCAGATCGGCGACGCGCATGATCTGCCCTTCGAGCGTGGCGGCGCGCTTCGACGCATCGACGCCGACCGGCGAGCCGTTCTTCCCCTTCGAGTGACGGCCGATGCCGTCGCGCACCTCCCACGTCAGGTTCAGGCCGCGTCCGTCGTTCTCGAGCACGTCCACGATGCGAAGGCTCTGCTCGTAGTGGCGGAAGCCGCCGGGCACGAGCGAATCGAGCACGCGCTCGCCGGCGTGGCCGAACGGCGTGTGCCCAAGGTCGTGGCCGAGCGCGATCGCTTCGGTCAGCTCCTCGTGCAGCTGCAGCACCTTGGCGATCGTGCGCGCGATCTGCGACACCTCGAGCGTGTGCGTCAGACGTGTCCGGTAGTGATCGCCGGCAGGGGCGAAGAACACCTGCGTCTTGTGCTTCAGCCGCCTGAACGCCTTGCTGTGGATGATGCGATCCCGATCGTGCTGAAACGCCGGCCGCACATCGTCTTCGGGCTCGGGCCTGAGACGGCCGCGCGAGTCGGCGCTCTTGGCCGCCTGCGGCGCCAGCGTCTCCCGCTCGCGCTGCTCGAGGCCTTCACGGATGGTGGACAACGATGTCCTCCAGGAAGCTCGTGCCGTGGGCGAGCGGTCCGACGCCGAAGTTCGCCGCGAGCGTCTGGCCGAGATCGGCAAACGTCTTGCGCGTGCCCGATGGTCCGACGACTGGCGCCGGTTCCTTGCCCGACGACTGGTCCGACGAGCCCCACGCGCGAGTCGGAAGCTCGAGAGCGGAGTCGGGAACAGGCCCGTGATCAGCAGCGGCACGTACTCGCGCGAATGATCGGTGCTCGGCGTGCTCGGATCGTTGCCGTGATCGGCGGTCACGACCAGCAGATCGGACTCACGCAGCGTTCGGCAGCAGGCGCGAGAGCGCTCGTCGAACTGCTCGAGATTGGCCGCGTAGCCGCGCACGTCGTTGCGATGGCCGTAGAGCGTGTCGAAGTCGACGAGGTTGGCGAAGATGAACCCCTCGTTCGTCTCGCGCATCACGTCGTCCGAGCCGATCCATCCCCTCTGCGTCGCTGGCGGTGTGAATCGCGCGCGCGATGCCGCGACCGGCGAACAGGTCGTTGATCTTCCCGATGGAGACGACCGGAATCCCGCGCCGCGTCAGCTGATCGAGCAGCGTCTCGCCAGTCGGCTCGAGCGCGTAATCGTGACGGTTCGCCGTTCGCGTGAACGCACCGCGGCGCTCCGACGAAGGGGCGGGCGATGACGCGGCCGACGCCCAGTCCGCGGCCGACGAGATCGAAGGCGATCTCGCAGATTCGGTACTGCTCCGCGATCGGGATCACGTCTTCGTGCGCGGCAATCTGAAACACGCTGTCGGCCGACGTGTAGACGATCGGCTTGCCGGTGCGCACGTGCTCGGGGCCGAGGCGATCGATGATCTCGGTGCCGGAGGCCACGACGTTGCCGAGCGTCCCGCGGCCGATCCGGCGCTCGAATTCCGCGATCAGGTCGGGCGGAAACCCGTTTGGAAACGTCGGAAACGGGCGATCGAGCACGATGCCCATCATCTCCCAGTGGCCGGTCACCGAGTCCTTCCCCGGCGACGCCTCCGCCATCCGGCCGTATGCGCCTCGAGCAACGGCATGCGTCTGGCCGTCCGAGCGACACCAGCTGGCCGAGGCCGAGCGATCGCAAGGCCGGAACCTTCAGCGGAACCTGCCGGGCGATGTTGCCGAGCGTATTGCTGCCCTCGTCACCGTAAGCCCCCGCGTCCGGAAGCTCGCCGATGCCGACGCTGTCGAGCACGATGACGATGACGCGGGGAAAGGTAGGGGACATGCGGGGCGGACGAGAAACAGACTTGGGGGGCGGACCCTGCGGGTCCGCCTAAGCGTGATGCGACGCGAAATAGTTCGCCACCGAGCGCTCGGTGCTGATCGTGGCGATGGCGTGCTTGAAGACGAGCTGGTCGGCGCCGTTGACCTCGACGATGACGGCGAAGCGATCGAAGTTCTTGATGCGGCCGTCGAACTGGCGGCCGTCGATCAGATGAATGCTGACGGACAGGCGATCGCGCCGCGCGTAGTTGAGGAACACGTCCTGGATGTTGGGCTGAGCCGACGATGATCGGGGTTCAGTGACCTGGGCCATCAGGGGACGTCTCCTCGCCTTCGCACGCCGCGCGCCGCAAGCGCATCTTCCACGCGTTGACGCGTGTCAGCACGCTCGCCAGGACCGTCGAACCACATAAGATTAGGCTCTTTGCGGAACCAGATCAACTGGCGACGCGCGTATCGACGGTTCTCCTGCACGATGAGCGCGCGCGTCTCCGCTTCGTCGCGCACGCCGCGCAGCATCTCCATCACCTGTCGATAGACGAGACCGCCGAACGGCCGCGCGTCACGCGGCACGCCGCGCGCCAGCAATCCTCGCACTTCGTCGACGATGCCGCGCGCGAACTGTTCGTCGACGCGGCGCGCCACGCGCTCCGCCGTGAGCGCGGGCGGCAGGCGCAGCGCAATGGCCACGACCTCGCAGTCGGCGATCGGCGAGGCCGTCTCGTCGAAATGCGACGTCAGCGTGCGGCCGGTCGTGTAATAGACCTCGAGGGCGCGCACGAGGCGCTTGCGGTCGCGCGGCATGATGCGGCCGGCCGAGCCCACGTCGATACGCTCGAGAATCCGGTGGAGGCGCTCGATGCCGCGAGCGTCAGCGATCCGATTGAGCCGCGCCCGCAGCGCCTCGTCCGCGCCTGGACCCGGAAACAGGCCACGGGTCAGCGCACGGTAGTAAAAGCCGGTGCCGCCGACGAGAATCGGCAGTCTGCCGCGGGCGTGGATATCGCGGATGGCGTGCGCCGCGTCGTGGGCGAACTGCGCGGCCGTATAGACCTCGGTCGGGTCCGCGATGTCGATGAGGTGATGAGGGATGCCCGGCGCGCGTCTTCCGGCACCTTGTCCGTGCCGATATCGAAGCCGCGATAGACCGCCGTCGAGTCGCAGTTGATGATCTCGCCGTCGTAACGCTCAGCCAGCGCGAGCGCGAGGGCGCTCTTGCCGGACGCGGTAGGGCCGAGCACCGCCATGACCTGAGGACGCACGCGTCGATCATATTAGGGCGCGAGGAGGGAGGTGGCGGGGACCCCATCTTCAAGGCGGCGGACCCGTCTTCAAGGCGGCGCGGACCCATCTTCAGGGCGGCGCGGACCTTGTTAGGTCCGCGAAGCGTCATATGGCAATGACCCCTCGAACGGTTTCCAAGGTCATTTACGCCCCTGCGCACGAGATGGGGCCACTCACGGTCCGGCAGCCGCTTCCCTCGGAGCAGCTTCCCTACTTCGATCCGTTCGTCCTGCTGCACCATGCCCCGCCAAAGGCCATGACAGGCGGTGCCGGCGTGAGCTGGCATCCCCATCGGGGCTTCGCCCCGGTCAGCTTCATTTTCAAGGGCGGGATCCGGCATCGCGACACGGAGGGGAACGACAAGACCGTGCTCGCTGGCGGGACGCAATGGATGCATGCGGGACGCGGGATCCTTCACGATGAGACGCCGCTGCCGGGCGAGACAGAGATCATTCAGCTCTGGATCAACTCTCCGGCAAGCCACAAGATGGATGCGCCGTCATACCACCCGCTCACACCCGAAGCGACGCCGGACTATGTGAGCCCTGACCGTCTGGTCACGCTTCACGTCGTAGCCGGCGAGCTTGCAGGGGTGAAGGGCCCGATTCGGACGCTGACACCAATCAACGCGGCGCCGATCGACGCGCGGCGCGGCGGACGGATAGACATCGCGCTGCCATCGACTCACAACGCATTCCTCTACTTGTTGGAAGGCGCAGTCCGCTTTCCCGACGACACAACGGCATCCGGCTTCCACCAGGTGGTGTTCCGCAACGACGGCGAAGGAATTCGATTCGAGGTACTCGATGACACGCGCGCGCTGCTCATGTCGGGCCAGCCGATCGGCGAAACGATCGTCAGCCATGGTCCGTTCGTCATGAATACCGAGGAAGAAATTCGCGCGGCGTTCCGCGATTACCGCAGCGGGCAGATGGGGCTCGTGCCGTAGGCAAAGCCCAAAGCCCAAATCCCAAGGGTACGTAGGGGCCGGCTTCAGCCGGCTCGTCAGAGCACGCGGACGAAGACGTAAACGATCAACGCGCCGAGCAGGATGAGGAGCCCGAGTTGCTGCGTACGTGTCGGCATCAGCGGTCGGGATCCTCGTTGTAGTAGAAGGTGACCGTGAAGAAGGCCTTGTCCGACGGATACTCCGGCGGCAGCGGCTCGGTCGGGCTCGACCCGGTGATGGCGCCGACGGCGGCGCGTGTTGAACCCCTCGATATCAGAAGGCTGCAGGACGCTCACATCGGTGATCGTCCCGTCCTTGTGGATGTTGAACTGCAGCACGACGTGGCCGTGAAACGTCATGGCGGCCTGAGGAATGAACCAGTTGCGCCGTACCTGCGCGACGAAGCGCCGCAGCCACGGACCGAACTCCACACCCTTCGTATCGAACTGAATCGTCGCGCCGGGCTGATTGAGCCCGCCCTGCGGGTTGTTGAACGTCTCTTTCTGAACGTACTGCTGAAGATTGCGGAGCGCCTCGCCAAGCGAGCCGCTTGGGCGGAGTTGCGGAGTCGTTTGTGGAGGCGGTCGCCTGAAACCGTCGTCCGACGGAGGGAGCGCGCGCGCTTCCTGTGACTCGGGCTGCGGTTGCAGCGTCGGTGGGTTCTGATTCTCCTCGCCGCGTGCGACCTCGCGGTTCGCCTCCTCGACGCGTTCAGATGAATTGCCGCGCGAGAACGGGAGCGGGTTGTTGGCGGTCGGCGGCTTCTCACGCGACTGCGCGAGGCGATCGGCGTCCGAGGACGGGGCGCGCTCGGGAGGTCTCAAGCGCTTTCAGATCGACCCGCGGCTGCACGAAGACGAACGTCGGATCCTGCCGCGCTTGTAGCTGTGCCTCGAGCGCCGCGCGACGCCGCGCGAGCTCCTCGGGGCTGACCTGGAAAATCGGCAACTTCGGCACCAGCATGATCGCGAGCAGCACCAGGATGTGAGTGACAATCGAAAAGACGACGCCGTCTCGCCGCGAGATGGCGCTGCCGACGACCAGCTCGTCCTGGTAGCGATTGTCGATGTCGAAATGAATCAACGGGTCTGGTCCGACCGAAGATTATAACATTCGCGCTGACAACGACTTACACGGTTCCCGAACTCCTAACCACTATTCGGCGTCCGCGCCGTATACAGATAGACGATCCCGAAGGTCAGCGGGTCTGCGCGGACGTCGGTAAATCCCGCGCTGCGGAGAGTTTCCATGAACTCGGCCGGCGGTGCAAATGTGCCGACCGATGCAGGCAGGTAGGAGTATGCGGCGTTGTGGCCGGAGATCGCACGTCCGATCGAACGGCAGCACGTGCGTGAAGTACCAGAGGTACAACGGCCTGATTCCGGGGATGCGCGGGACGCCGAACTCGAGAATCGCCAGCCGGCCTCCCGGGCGCAGCGCGCGCGCCATCTCCGCGCACGCCACCTCCGGCCGCTGGACGTTGCGGATGCCGAACGCGACGGTCACGGCGTCGACGCGAGCGATCCGCCGCGGGAAGGCGCATCGCGTCGCCGCGCAGCAGCGCGATGCGAGTCGCTTCGCCCGCGGCTCGCACCTTCTGCAGACCGAGCGCGAGCATCGCGCCAGCGAAATCGACGCCGACGACGCGCGCCGCGCTACCGTCACCGGATTGTGCCGCGCCGAAGTTCGCTGCGTTCGTCGAGCGAAGGCGGCTTCCAGAGCCACATCCGCGGTGCCGGTGCAGACGTCGAGCAGCGTCTCGCTGTCCAGTGAGCTGCAGCGATCGAATCGCCGCGGCGCGCCAGCGGCGATCGATGCCGGCGCTGAGCAGATGGTTGAGCAGATCGTAGCGAGGCGCGATCGCATCGAACATCCCGGCGATGCGATCGGGAGACTTGTCGGGGCCGCTGACGCTTGCCACGGAGATCACAAAGACGAATTGGCCACGAAGAACACAACGGACACGATTCGTAGAACACAAAGAATCACCAAGCAAGAAAAAAGCATTCGTGACCTTAGTGTCCTTTGTGGCTAATTCGTCTTCGTGGCCGTCGTGGCTATCGAAGATACAGCGACAGCGCGGTCGCGACGAAGTACACGATCCCGACATAGCCGTTCAGATCGAACGCCTTCTTCACCTGCGACAGGTCGTCGTCGCTGACCAGCGACTGCTCGTAGGTGAGCAGGACCGCGACGATGCCGACGCCGACCAGGTAGAGCGGCGGCAGATCGGCGACCCGCCAGAGCGCCGCCATCGCGGCGACCGTCGCGACGTGCATGACGCGCGAGAGGACGAATCGAGCGGCGCACGCCGAAGCGTGTCGGAATCGAGCGCAGGCCGTGGCCGCGATCGAACTCGACATCCTGGCACGCATAGAGAATGTCGAAGCCGCCGACCCAGAGGCCGATCGCCAGGCCGAGCAGCCACGGTTCGGCGCCTGCCCCGCCGCCGGCCGCGAGCCATCCGCCCACCGGCGCCACCGCCATCGCCAGGCCCGAGGAACAACTGCGTGTACGCCGTGTAGCGCTTGGCGAGCGAGTACCAGAAGACGATCGCGAGCGCCACCGGGCGAGAGCATCAGGCACAGCGTGTTCAGCCGCGACGCGCCGTAGACGAACACGCACGACGACACGATGACGAACACCGTGGCTTCCGGCGCGCGTCATCGCGCCGCGCGGCAGCTCGCGCATCGACGTCCGCGGATTCAGCGCGTCGTGCCGCGCATCGACCAGGCGATTGAACCCCATCGCAGCGCTGCGCGCGCTCACCATGCAGACGACGATCCAGGCGACCTGCGACCAGGAGAACGGATGATCGCGCCACGCCAGCAGCGCGCCGGTGAGCGCAAACGGCAGCGCGAAGACGGAATGGCTGAAGCGGACGAACGACAGATAGGTGGTGAACTTCGTCACGTCAAATCCCAACCCCAAGTCCAACCCCAAGTCGACCCAACCTCGATTTGGGATTGGGATTGGGATTGGGAACTTCGCGTCGAGCCACGTGATCGCGTCAGGCTCGATTCCGCTGACCAGGTATTCTTCCACATCGTCGACGCCGTCAGGCAGCGCGCACGGCGATCAGCGCGCGCGCTTGCCCTGCCTCGATCGTGCCGAACTCGTCGCTCGAACCCGAGCGCGCGCGGCGCCCTGACGCGTCGCGCTCTCGAGCAGCGTACGCGCCGGCACGCGTGGCGCGAGGCGGCGCGCCTCGGCGAGCTCGGAGAACAGGTTCAGATCCTGCGACGCTCGCCAGGCTGTCGGTACCGAACGCGACGCTGACGTCCATCGCGTAGAACGCCTCGAGCGGCGGAGCGCCCAACGCCGACGTACTGGTTGCTGCGCGGGCACGACACGATCGTCATGTCGAGCGACGCGAAGCCGATCGAGATCGTCGCCCTCGAACTGCACGCCGTGCACGGCGAGCACGCGACGAGTCGAGAAAGCCGAGGTGCGTCGAGATACTCCACGCGGCGACGTGCCCGGCGGCTCCCCACGTGTCGGTCCAGACGCCCGAGCTCCTCGAGCAGCGCACGCCACGGGCCCGTGCCCGTCCCTGAGGAACTCCATTTCCTCCGGCGACTCCCCCAGGTGCACGCTCGATCACCTGCGCCGGGGTGCGCGTCCAGGTCGGCGCGAATCGCGGCGAAGAGCCCCGGCGACACCGAATACGGCGCGTGCGGCGCGAGGCTGACACGCACCAGGCCGTCCGTCGGACGCAGCCCCATCCGCTTTCGCGCGCGCCTCGCGCGTCATCGACTCCGGATCGGGAGCGTTGAACCGCAGCAGCTCGTAGAACACCTGCGCCGGCATCGTCAGCCTCGCGCAGCAACGGAACGGTCACCAGCGTGTTGCGAGATGTCGCCGACCAGGCCGGTGCCGCTCGCCTGCGCCTCGGCGATTCGCCAGCGTGCAGCGTCGACGATCCGTGGATCCGCGGGATCCGGGATACTGGCGACGCGTCGCCATCATCGTGCGAATCCAGTCGATGAACCGCTCCGTTGGCGGCGATCACGCCGCGCAGATACGACAGCTCGAGGTGCGTGTGCGCGTTGACGAGCGCCGGCATGATCGCGACGCTGCCCGAGATCGATCGACGCTCGCGTCGATGCGTTCCGAAGGCACTAGACTGGCGCTCGGCGGTGGCGGCAATACGACCGTCGATCGAGGGCGATCGAACCGTCGATGAATGGGTTCGCCGGCGATCGGCAGCACCCAATCAGCGGTGTAAGACACCATTTATGTGAGCGGCTGATTAGGCGCGCTGGTCTTTCCCGGCGCGGCTCCGCGCCGGATAGTTGCGCAGCTCCTCGGGCACCGAGGTGTCGCCGTCGTCGCGCGCCGTCGCCAGCGACAGCATGCGCGGCACGTCGCGCTCGCGGAAGATCGGGATCGCCGAGAATCTCGTAGTGCATGTTCCGGCGCTTCGGCGTGAAACCCGGCGTCCTCGATGTTGACGACGATCTCGACCTCGTCCATGCAGTAGCTGGCGCCGGCGGCACGGACGACGTTCTCCTCGATCATCACGCTGCCCATGTCGTTGGCGCCGTACGCGAGGCTGAGCTGACCGACCTTGCCGCCCTGGGTCACCCACGACGCCTGCAGGTTGTCGAAGTTGTCGAGGACGATCCGCGCGAGCGCCAGCGTGCGGAGGTAGTCGACGCCGGTCGCCTCGGAGCCGCCGCGCTCGGTGTGCTCGGGCTGATAGCTCCAGGTGATGAACGCGGTGAAGCCGCCGGTCTCGTCCTGCACGTCGCGAAGCCGCATCATGTGCTCGATGCGCTCCTCGTCGGTCTCCACCGTCCCGTACATCATCGTCGCCGTCGTCCGCAGGCCGGCGCGATGCGCCTGGCGCATCACGCCGAGCCACTCGTCGGACGACGCCTTGCCGTAGCAGTTCAGGAGCTTCCGCACACGATCGACGAGAATCTCCGCGCCGCCGCCGGGAATGCTGTCGAGACCCGCCGCGATCGAGCCGCTCGATCACCTCCGGCACCGGAAGCTGATTCAGCTTCGAGATGTGCAGCACCTCGGGCGGCGACAGCGCGTGCAGCTTGAACGTCGGATACCGCGCCTTGACGGCGCGGAACAGATCCTCGTACCACGCGATCGGCAGGTCGGGATTGTGGCCGCCCTGCAGCAGCAGCTGGTTGCCGCCGACGGCGATCGTCTCGTCGATCTTCCGGAAGATCTCGTCGAAGCCGAGCACGTAGCCCTCCGGCGATCCGACGGGCCGGTAGAACGCGCAGAAGTTGCAGCGCGCGACGCAGACGTTCGTGTAGTTGACGTTGCGATCGATGATGTAGGTGACGATGCGCTCGGGGTGCTTGCGGGCGCGGATCGCGTCGGCCAGGTGGCCGAGCAGGTGCGTCGGCGCGTCGCGATAGAGCTCGAGCGCCTCGGCGCGATCGACGCGGCCGCCGTCCAACACCTTCTTCGCAAGGTCGTTCACGAGCATCCCGTCGAAGTGAAAGGCATGGCTTAGAAGAATTCCAATGCCGGCGCTTGCGCGGCGCGAGGCCCAGATCCGCGGCGTAGTCGAGAAACAGCTGCAGCCCTGCCGCTTCGTCGGCGCCGAGACCGTACTTCATATTATCCCTTAGATACGCGAGCGGCCCGCCGCGTTGCGCCGGCGTCGCCCCTGCCGTACTCCGCGGCGATCGCCTCGATACGACGCGCACGCCTTCCGCCTGCGCCTCCTGCAACGTCCGCACGCCGTCCGCGGCAATCGCACCGGCGCGTCCCGTCCACGCCGCATAGACGAACGGCAGCCCGGTCATCGCGGTCCACTCGTCGCCGAGATCGATCTTCGTGAAGGCCGAGCGCCGCGGGATCCGCCTCGAGCGCCGGATCGCCGATCAGCAGCGCCGCATCGTAGTCGCGCATCATGGCCGCGAGGTCCGGGCCGTGCGGCACGAACTCCGGCTGCAATGCGAAACCGGTGGTGGCACAGCACCTTGATCAGCGTGACCGACGTCCGCGAGCTCGTGTCGAGCGCGATGTGCCGAATCTCTCCGACCGGCCGCCGCGTGAACAGCGCGACCGAGGCCACGGGGCCGCGCGAGCCGATGCCGACGCCGGGACACGAACCGGTAATCGAGCGGATCGCAGGTATTCGATCGACGGGACGAGCCCGAGATCGACTTCGCCATCGTAGAGCAGGCGCGCGCAGACCGACGGCAGGTCGTAGCGCACCTGCCAGCGCTCCGGCGAGCGGTCGAGCGCCCACGTCAGCGGACGGGCATTGAGGTAGCCGACCGCGCCGAGGCCGAATGCGGCAGTCATCAGGCGATCGGCGTGAAGCGGCCGTCGCGCTCGGCCGGCTCGAACCCTGCCGCCTCGATGTTGCGGCGCATCTCCTCGAGCGGCGCCCGGCGCCGTCCGTCCGGCGCCTCGTCGCTGCCGTCACGTTGTCGAGATCGTCGGCGCCGAAGGTCAGCGCCACCTGCGCGAGCTTCGGGCCGTACCGGAGCCAGTCCACCTGGATCGTCGGGATGTTCGGCGCGGCCAGCCGCGCGATCGCCACGCTCTTCACGTCGTCATAGCCGGTCGTCGGCCGCATGGCGTTGAGCGTGGTCGGCAGCGGATTGATCGACTGGATGCAGGTGAACTCCTCCTGCAGCTCGGCGGCACGAAGCACAAGCCGCGTCGCGGACATCAGCCGGCGCCTTCTCGATGGTGAGGCGCACCTGCGTGAAGCCAGCCGTGACGAGCCGGCTCGAGCGCCTCGTGCAGGTCGTCGATGCGATCCAGCGGCATGTTCGGCGATCGCGTCAAGGCCCACGGACCGCAGGCGCTCGAGCACGCCCGCAACGCCCAGGCCTGCGACACCGGCGAAGCCGTTCGACGTCCAGCCCACGAAAATCCGGAGACCGCGCGATCCGCCGCCACCGCCCGCGCCGTCTCGACGGCGCGGAGCGGCGATCTCCAGCGTCTCCGGCTGCGCCTGTAATCCGAATCTCGCGAGCCGCGGGCGGCACGGCGTCGGTGAACGACTTGTCGAACGGGCACAGCGCCACGCGCACGTACGTGACCTGCGATCCATGCAGGCGGCGGCGCACCGTGTCGGCCAGCATCCCGAGCGGCAGAATGTCGGGCGTCGCCGCAAGCTGCGCGAGCTCGTCCGCGGTCAGCCGGTCGCCGGCGCTGACGCGCTCCATCAGGTCGTCGAATGGCGAAGACGCCGTCACACTCAAGTCCTCTGTGTCTCTGTGTCTCTGTGGCCCGTCGCAGCAAATCCCGTTGCCATCTTCTCCGCCACGCGTGTCGCCAGCGCCAGGGCGTCGCGGCCGTCGCGTCCCGTCACCCCGGGCGACGGCCGGTCGCGAACGGCGTCGACGAAATCCTCGAGCTCGCGGCGCAGCGGCTCCTCGTTGGTGAACGTCCAGCTTGCCGCCCTGGATGATCGGGCGCGCGCCGTCCTGCAGCGAGGCGGTACACCTCGACCTCCTGGGCCGCGAAGTCGATCGACACGTACGCAGTCGTTCTGAAAGAAACGCGCCTTGCGCACGCGCTCGCGGCTGATACGGCTGGCCGTGACGTTGGCGATGCAGCCCGACGCAAACCGGAGGCGCGCGTTCGCGATGTCCGCCTTGGGCGTGAGCACGTTGACGCCAACCGCCTCGATCGACGTCACTTCCGACCTCACCACCGTGAGCAGCAGATCGAGGTCGTGAATCATCAGATCGAAGATCACGTCGATGTCGAGGCTGCGCTCGGGAAACGTGCCGAGGCGGTGGATCTCGATGAATCGCGGCTCGGCAATGAGCGGCAGCGCCGCCGCCACCGCCGGGTTGAATCGCTCGGTGTGTCCGGTCGCGAGGAGCGCGCCGCGCCGCGCTGTGCCGCCTCGAGCAGCCGATCGGCCTCCTCGACGCTCGCGGCGATCGGCTTCTCGACGAGCATGGCCATGCCCGCTTCGAGAAACGGCAGCGCGATGTCGACGTGCGTGACGGTCGGCGTCGCGATCGTCACCGCGTCGACGCGCGACACCAGCTCGCGTGCCGACTCGAACGACGTGGCTGCCGAACTTCGCAGCGATCTCGTCGGCGCGGCGCGGTTTGTGTCGCAGACGCCGACAAGCTCCACGCCGTCCATGGACGCCAGCAGCCGCGCATGATGCTGGCCGAGATGCCCGACGCCGATCACGGCAACCCTCAGCCGGCTCAACGGCCTCGTCCCACAATGGTGATGTCCGCCTCGTTGGCCGACGCGAGGATCGCGTCGCCATCGAGCATCAGCGTCTTGCCCGCGTCAACCGACAACGCGATCGCACCCGCCACGCGCATCGCCTGGATCGTCGCGATGCCGATGACCGGCACGTCGAAGCGCATGTCCTGCTTCGGCTTGGCCACCTTGATGATGCGCACGCCCGGGCCGGCAAGATGGCCGGCGCGACCGATCACCTCGTCGGTCCCCTCCATCGCCTCGACGGCGACCACGGCGTGGTGCTTCACGGCAATCGTCTGGCCGATGTCGAGCGCTGCGATGGCATCGGCCATCCGGTAGCCGAACTCGAAGTCCTTCTGCTCGTCCTCGGTCGGCGCGCGCCTCGTCAGCACGCCCGCGCCTGCGCGAGCAGCGGCTGCAGCAGCGCGGTCGAGTCCATCAGCTCGATGCCGCGGTCGTGCAGCACGTTGGCGACCGCGCCAATCAGTCCGTCGGTGTTCTTCGAGGTGAGCTGCTTCAGCACGCTGAGAAACGTGAGGTCGGGGACGATGCCGCCGGCAAAGATCTTCGTGTGCTTGACCTGCCCCGCCATCACCGCGTGGGTCACGCCGGCGCTTCTTCAGCACGCTGATGCAGGTGCCGAGCTGCCCGAGCGAGATCCAGTGAATCGCGGAGCCGTGGCGCGCGGCGGCGTCGTTCAGCTCAGGAAACGTCTCTTCCTTGGCCGCGACGATCGTGACGTCATGCCCCTGCGCGCGCGCCGCGTCGAGGACGAGAAACGGAAAGCGGCCATTGCCGGCGATGAGCCCGAGCTTCATTCGTCGGCGACCAGCTCCTCGGCGCGGCGCGTCGGTCGGCGCAGGATGACGCCGCGCTGCGACGTGCGGATGAACTCCACGAGGTAGCGGACCTCCGGCGACGTGAGCGTCGGGTCCTTTTCGATCTGCGCGAGCGCCCGGGTCGTGTTCGCCTGCAACAGGTAGCGATACGCCCGCTTGAGCTGGTTGATCGTGCCGGGCGTGAAGCCGCGGCGCGCGAGGCCAATCGAGTTGACGCCGAAGATCCGCGCCGGGCGGCCGCCGATCGTCCGGCCGAACGGCAGCGCGTCCTTCGTGACGACGGAATAGCCGCCGATGAAGCCGTACTTGCCGACGCGGCAGAACTGGTGGACCGCCGAACCGGCGCTGATGTTCGAGTAGTCCTCGACGCTGACGTGCCCGCCGAGCGTGGCGTGCGGCCCGAAGATCGTATGGCTCGCCGATATGGCAGTCGTGCGCGACGTGCACGTACGCCATCAGCAGGTTGTTGTCGCCGATCGTCGTCTCGCCGCCGCCCCCCGCGGTGCCGCGGTTGATCGTGGCGAACTCGCGGATGGTGTTGCGCATCCCGATCGTCGAGCCGCGTGCGCTCGCCCTTGTACTTGAGATCCTGCGGCGCGAGACCGATCGACGCCATCGGGTAGATCCGCGTCTCGTCGCCGATCTCCGTCCAGCCGTCGATGACGACGGACGCGTCGATGCGGCAGCGTTTGCCGATCGTGCACCTCCGGACCGATCGTGCAGTACGGACCGATCGTGGTGCCCTCGCCGACGCGCGCCGACGGATGCACCGTCGCCGTCGGATCGATGTACGCCGCGCCGGCTCGACGGCCAGCAGCAGTTCCGCCTCGGCAACGGGCTGATCGTTCACATACGCCGCCGCCTGCGCCTTCGCGAGACTCGATCGCGTACGGCCGAGCGGTCACCTCGAGTGTCAGTCGATCGCCGGGCACCACCTGTCGTCGGAACTTCGCGTTGTTGACGCCGCGCAGCGAGACGCGCGCCGTCGGAGGGCACGTCCGGCGCTCGAGGATGAGCACGGCGGCCACCTGCGTCAGCGCCTCGATCATCAGGACCGCCGGCATGACCGGCGAGCCGGGAAAGTGTCCCTGGAAGAATTCTTCGTTGACGGTGACGTTCTTGAACGCCACGAGCCGGATGCCGGCTCGTGCTCCCCGACGGTGTCGATCAGGAATGAGGGGTAACGGTGATGGACGCGATCGAGGAGCGCGGGGAGATCGATGGACACTAGTGGAACCAGTCGTTCACGCTTCTATGTTCCCGGTGCTCGGTTCGTGTTCATGTTCATGTTCTATGTTGTTCGATGTGCGCTCGAAGAAACAAGACAAGCGCACATCGAACCGAACCTGAACACGAGCCGGGAAGCGAGAGCTCCGAAGCGTGAACTGCGGTCTACTACTTCGGTGCCGGTGCCGGAGCAGCCGGACGAGGCGCAGC
Source organism: uncultured Acidobacteriota bacterium (assembly GCA_963741135.1). Lineage (GTDB taxonomy): Bacteria > Acidobacteriota > Vicinamibacteria > Vicinamibacterales > UBA2999 > Gp6-AA40. The sequence goes on along the minus strand of CAVUHC010000008.1, from coordinate 562,496 downwards.
GGGCGCGGGCGCCGCCGGACGCGGCGCGGCCGGTGCGGTGCCGGTGTCGCGGCCCTCGGTGCAGCGGGCGCAGCGGTGGCCGCAACGGGCGCGGCAATGTCGAACCGGCGAATCACCTCGGCCGTCAGATCGAGGCCGGCATCGGCCCAGACAATCCCGGCGTCGAGCGCGCTGAACAGAATCTCGAGCTTCTTCTCCTGCGCCACCTGCTGAATGACCGGTCCGAGCTTCTGCTGGAACTCGACCTGGAGCTCGGTCTGCAGATCCTGAACTTCCTTCTGCGCGTCGTCGGTGAAGCGCTGGATCTCGGTCTGCTGCCGATCGATGTCCTTTTCGAGCTGCGCACGCGCCGCGTCGCTGAGCACGCTGGCTCCGGAGTCGAGCTTCTGCTGCGAGGTCTGCAGCGCCTTGTTCTTCTCGTTCAGCTCGGTGACCTTCTTGGTTGTTGAGCGCCTGAACCCGCGAGCTCAACGCCTTCCCCTGGCCGGATTCGGCGGCCACGCGCTGGATGTTGACGAAGGCGTACTTCGCGCCTGTCGGGAATGGGGCTTCGGCGGGAGCCGCCTGCGGTGCGCGGCGCAGCCGGCCGGAGCGGGGGCCTGGGCGAAGGTTGGAGCGGCAGCCAGCATCACGCTGAGCGCCGCGGCAACGGCAAAAGCTCTCATTACAGTCAATCCTTTCATTTCGCGCGGAAGTTCACGATGGTAACACGTCGCCGCCGGCATCCGTTCAGAGGCCGACGCGGACCGTTCCGCCTCCCGCAACGCCTCGGCGGACCCGGCGTAGCCCTGGCGAAGGCGGGCAGGTCGGCCTAGTAATGGTCGATCAGGAGTTCATAGGTCGATGCCGCCGGCACGAATCCTACGTCATACACGCGGACACAGAGATTCCCGGCTGCCGTCGCCCGGCCGGTGATGCTCGAACCGGGCGCCACGTTGTCGTTCGCAATCACGATCGCGCAGGCCGCGCCGTTCCACGTGCCAAGGCTGACACCGATCGGGATCGAGTCATTGCTCGCGTCGCGAGCGTCGGCGCTCGTGATGAGAAACACGGAGACATCGCCCGAGTCGTTTACCGAAAACGGATGCGTATAGGCGGAGTTGCGAGTGAGCGTCCCGGTAAACGTCTCGGTCCGCACGGTCGGCTGCGTTGACGGTCCTGTGGGTAAGAAGGGGTCTTTCTGGCCGCACGCGGCGACGGCCGCAAGAACGGGGATAAGCAGCAGGCTCCGGTGAAACCAGACTGGTATCGAGAACATCAAGGCTCCTAGAACGTCGAACCGACCGCGAACTTGAACGTGAAGGCCTTCGCCGGCAGCAGCGTGTTGTTCAGCACACCGCCGCGCTGCGGGTTCGCGGCAAAGATCAGGCGGAATGGAACGTTGAGCACCGGCATGAAGAATCGGATCTCGGCGCCCGTCGATGTCTTGAACGCGCTCGTCTGGCCGATGGTTTCGGTGTGCACACCTGGCGCGTTCGGGTCTTCCAGCCCTCCGAGCGCGAGCACCGAGAACGGATCGATCAGGAGCGGCGCGGTCGGGAACACCTGCCGCGTCAAATCTTCCTTCATACCGAACTTCTGACCGAAATCACGCACCTGGCCGGCGTCGTAGAAGAGGACGAGGCGCACCGGCCCGGCGATCGTGATGATGTACTCGCCGTTGAACAGCAGGCTCTTGTTGCCGCCGAGCACGATCTGCGAGTTCGGCACCGTCGGGCCGATCGACCGGATGTCGTAGCCGCGCACGCTGTATTCGCCGCCCAGGAACAGGCGCTCGAAGACCGGGAGATTCGTCGTCCCCCGATACGGCTCGATGTACTGGAACTGCACGCGTCCGCCAAACGACGAACGCGACGTATGCGGGTGGTACCAAATAGCCTCGAGCGTCGGCTTGTAGTAACTGGTGTTGCCGCCAAGCCCGCCGATATCTATCGCCGCCGTCAGCCGCTTGCCATTGGCCGGGAAGATCGGGTTGTCGATCGTGTTGAAGACGTAGCTCGGCGAAACCTTGCTGACCGTGCGGTTCCCGTTCGAGCTAATCAGGAACGAGTCGAGGAGGAACGGATTGCGTTTCAGCTGTTCGAGCGCCGCTGGACTGATCCTCGACAGGTCGCTCACGTCGATGGTGCTGCAGCCGCCCGACGACACGATGCACGACGGGTCGAGCAGCGCTTCGTTGAGATCCGCGACACCCACCGACTCGTACGAATAGTTGATGAACATGCGCGCGAAGTCGGCCACGGGAAACCCGAACGTCAGGTTGCCGCCGGTCGATTTCTGCGTGTAGTAGCCGATGTACTGCAGCGAGCGCTTGTAGACGTCGATGCCGCCCGTCAGGTTCCGATCGAACAGGAACGGCTCCGTGAACGAGAGCTGGTAGTTCTGCGACCGCGAGCCTGCCTGCGCCGAGGCCGTGAGGCTCTCGCCGCGCCCGAGGAAGTTCGCCGTCTGGAAGGAGAGCTGGCCGAAGAAACCCTCGTACTGCGACACGCCGGCGCCGAAGGTGACCTGGTTGCGGTTCTGCTCCTCGACGCGGAGCGTCACGTCGACCGCGTTGTCGCGGCCGGTGGTCTTGTCGACCTTCATGTCCTTGTCGTTGCCTTCGAGCGTGCTTGAAGTACCCGAGCTGATTGAGCCGCCGGATGCTGTACTTCAGCGACTCGGTGTTGAACACCGAGCCTTCGACAAGGCGCATCTCGCGCCGGATCACGTTGTCGCGAGTCGTGCTGTTCCCGATGAACGCAATGCGGTTGACGAAGTACTGCTTTCCTTCCTGCAGCCGCATCGTCACATCGACAGTCGGCCTCAGAACGCTCGTGGCGCTCGAACCGTTCGCGCCGTTCGCGCCGTTCGTGCCGTCCGCGTCCGTGTTCCCGTCGGATGCGGCCGCAGCGGCCGCTGGCGCGGGCGGCGGCGTGTTGCCATCGGTCGCCGACGGAAGGCCGTCGTTCTTCGGGTTCAGATCCGGGTAGCCCGTGAACTCCATGTACCCGCCGGCACCGTACGCTTCCTGCGCCTTCTTCAGTCCGTCACGAACGTCCTTCTCGCTGTACCACTCGCCCTCTTTGACCTTGAACATCGGGCGAAGCGATTCGCTCTTGACGACGGTGTTGCCCTCGAAGTTGAAATCGCCAACGCGATACCGGGGTCCTTCGGTGACGGGTATCCGCAGCTGAATCCAGCGCGTCTTGCCGTCCTTCGAGTTCTCGAGCGTCTTGACCTCGGGATTGCCGATGCGCGCGCGCACGTAGCCCTTCTCGCGATAGTACCCCGCCACCATTTCCGCGTCCGCTTCGTACTTGTCTTCCTTGTAGGTGGCGCCCCTGAAGATCGAGATGATCCCCTTCTTTGCCTTGTTTTCCTTCATCTTGCGCGCCAGGGTGCCGTCGCCGAATGCCTGGTTGCCGATGAAGTCGATATTGCGGATCCGCAGCTTCGGTCCCTCGCTGATCGTGAACGTCACGTTCACCAGCTTCGGGCCGCCGGCGACCGGCGTGATCGTGTGGTGAATCTCGGCGTTGGTGAAGCCCTTCTCCGCCATCATCTCGTCGAGGATCGTGTCGACGCGACGCAGCGTGTTGTCGTCGCGGAACGAATCCAGGCGCAGCTCGAGCCCCTTCTCTTTCAGCTGCTCGGCAATCTTGGTGCGGTCGATGTTCTTCGTGCCCTGGTAGTCGACGACCTTGATGCGCTCGCGCTCCTCCATGTCGTAGACGACGATCTTCCCGACGACGCCGTTGGAGAAAACATAGTCAGTCAGGGGGGAGCCGGGCGTGCCGGGAGGATCGCTGACCTGAACAGTAAGGTCATCGAGAAAATTCGTCGCCCACAGGCGCTTGAAGTCGTCCGCCGCCAGCTGCTGCGCGCGGGCATCCCACGACACCCACACGTTCTGCGAGGGCAGGCTCGGACGGAGTTGGATGTAATACAGATACGTCTCTGGTTCGACGACCGGGGACCCGCCCTGCTTCGCGAAGCACGGGACAATCTGGAACACGACCGGGGCGGATCCCGCGGGCGGCAGCGCGGCCGGCGGAGGAATCGGCAGGCCGCACACCGTGGTCGGATTGCTGTTCGCAGCGGCGGGATTCTGGGCCGCCTGGGCGAACGCGGAGGTCGGGCCGACCGCGGCCAGCAGCGCCGCGGATGCGAGCGTTCGAACAAACTTCTTCTGCATCAGAGGATTCCGGAACACCTTAGTTTACAGGATCTTCTGAAGGACTCAGACGATGGTCACCGTCTGCTGGTCGGTTTTCGGGGGTTCGGGAGGTTCAAGTGGTTCAGGTGGTTCAGTGGGTCCTGTTCAGGAGGTTCCTTTTCAGGGGACCAGGAGCTCTGAACCCTCTGAACCTACTGAACCTTCTGAACCTACTGAACCTTCTGAACCTTTAAGAGAGCTTCCGCCCCCCTGTCAGTTCGCCGGCGGGCCGATACGAGAGCTGGCCGCCGTCGAGATAGACCTCGATGTCGCCGTCGCGCAGGTTGCCGCGAATCAGCTCCTCCGAGAGCGGATCCTCGACGTACCGCTGGATCGCGCGGCGCAGCGGCCGCGCGCCGTACGACCGGTCCTTGCACGTGACGTCGATGATCCAGTCGATGACGTCGGGCGCCAGGTTGATCTTCATGCGCCGGTCGGTCAGGTTGAGGTTCAGCTGTTCGACCAGCAGCGCCATGATCCGCCGCAGGTCGTCGTCGGTCAGCGCCTCGAAGACGATGATCTCGTCGATGCGGTTGATGAACTCGGGGTTGAAGGTGCGCTTCACCTCGCCGAGCACCATGTCGTTGACGTTCTTGTCGATCGCGCCGGTATCGCTCGCCTGGAATCCGAGCGACGCCTTCTTCTGGATGAAGCGCGCCCCGATGTTCGAGGTCATGATGATGATCGTGTTCTTGAAGTTGACCCGGTTGCCGAGGCCATCCGTGAGGTGGCCGTCCTCGAACACCTGCAGCAGGATGTTGAAGATGTCCGGGTGCGCCTTCTCGACCTCGTCGAGCAGCACGACCGAGTACGGGATTCCGCTTCACCTTCTCGGTGAGCTGGCCGCCCTCTTCGTGGCCGACGTATCCGGGAGGCGAGCCAATCAGCTTCGAGACCGAGTGCTTCTCCATGTACTCGGACATGTCGAAGCGGATGAGCGCGTGGTCGCTGCCGAAGAGGAAGTTCGCGAGCGCGCGCGCCAGCTCCGTCTTGCCGACGCCGGTCGGGCCGAGGAAGATGAAGCTGCCGACCGGGCGGTTCGGGTTCTTCAGCCCGGCGCGTGAGCGGCGGATCGCGCGCGAGATCGCCGAGATCGCCGTCTCCTGGCTGATGACGCGCTTGTGGAGATCGGCCTCCATGCGCAGCAGCTTGTCGCCTTCGTCCTGGTTGATCGACGCAATCGGCACGCCGGTCCACTTCGACACGACCTCGTCGATGTCGCCCTTGCTGACACGATCGACCTTGCGCGCGCTCGACTTCACGTCGAACTTCTCGCGGACGAACTGCAGGTTCTCGCGCGCCGATACTTCCTGCTCGCGGTAGAACTGCGCCTTCTCGAAATCCTTCTGCGAGACCGCGTTCTCCATCTGCTCGACGGCGACGCGGATGCTCTTGTTGATCTCGCCGAACTCCTCGCTGTAGCCGGCTTCCTTCAGCTTGGCGCGCGCGCCGGCCTCGTCCACGAGATCGATCGCCTTGTCGGGCAGGAACCGGTCGGTGATGTAGCGGCTCGACTGGTAGACCGCCGCCTCGATCGCCTCGCGCGTGTACTCGACGTGATGGAACTGCTCGTAGCGATCCTTCACGCCCATCAGGATCTCGATCGTTTCCTTCTCGGCGGGCGGATCGACCTTGATCGCCTGGAAGCGGCGCTCGAGCGAGCGGTCCTTCTCGATGTACTTCCGGTACTCGGCGGGCGTCGTCGCGCCGATGCAGCGGATCTCGCCGCGCGAGAGCGCCGGCTTGAGGATGTTCGCGGCGTCGAGCGACCCTTCGGCGGAGCCCGCGCCCACCAGCGTGTGCAGCTCGTCGATGAACACGATGATGTTCGGGTTCTCGGTGAGCTCCTTCATGATCGCCTTGAGGCGCTCTTCGAACTGACCGCGGTACTTCGTGCCGGCGACGATCAGCGAGATGTCGAGCGCGAGGATGCGCTTGTCGGCGAGGAAGTGCGGCACGTCGCCGTAGACGATCTTCTGCGCGAGGCCTTCGACGATGGCCGTCTTGCCGACGCCCGGCTCGCCGATCAGCACCGCGTTGTTCTTGGTGCGGCGGCAGAGCACCTGCTGCACGCGCTCGAGCTCGTAGTCGCGGCCGACCAGCGGATCGAGCTGAGTTCTTCATCGCCGCTTCGGTCAGGTCGCGGCTGAACTCGGCGAGCAGCGGCGTTTCCTTGACGCGGGTCAGCGTCGTCTTCTCGTTGAGCAGCTGGACGATGTCTTCGCGGACGGTGTGAAGGCGCATCCCCTTCTCCATGAGGATGGACGCCGCGACCGAGCGCTCCTCGCGGAGGATGCCGAGCAGCAGATGCTCGGTGCCGATGTAGTTGTGCAGCAGCCGATCGGCTTCCTCGGCGGCAAACTGCAGCACGCGCTTGGTTTCCGCGCTGAACGGAATCTCGACCGAGGTCGAGACCTTCTCGCGAAACACCGTGCGGCCTTCGATTTCCTTGCGGATGTTCTCGAGAGAGAGGTGCGAGCGCGCGAAGATGCGGCTCGTCAGCCCTTTACCTTCGCGGATCAGGCCGAGAAGGAGATGCTCGGTCTCAATGGAGATGCTGCCGAGCTGGCTGGCCTCATAACGGGCGAAGAAGAGAACCCGTCGCGCCCTTTCTGTATAGCGTTCGAACATCCGGCCTGCCTAAGGTTTATCGGTTGATTAGCGAGAAGAGCCTCTCAGCGGGCATTATAAGGCATAGCTTGAATTGAGCACATGCCTGACCCGTGGCGATTACTCCTTTGGACGCTACCGGATACGAAAAGGGTGGCAAATGCGCAGGAGACGTGTCGAATGCCCCCGCGGGTGCTGATTTGACGCGCCGCGGACCCTCTCATGTGCGGCGCGGACCCTGCGGGTCCGCGATCAGGACTTCAGATTGATGCCGGTCAACTTCGTGACGTCGCGCGAGATCAGCGCGCGGTCAGCGACCTGTTTGAACTCGAGAAAATGAGCAGAGGCGCGATGCTGGACCCATGCGTGCTCGTTCTCGTACACCTCATAGAAGATCCACTTCGTCGGATCGTCTTCCTGATGGAGGACGTCGAACCTGAAACATCCAGGATCGCGTTCGACCGATCGCGCAGCGTTGATTAGAATGGCCGGCTTGAACTCGCCGAGCAGCTCTGGCTTGACCTGTACCTGCACCAGCACGATGAACATGGTCGAACTATACTCCGCGCATGCCTGAGACAATCGGTTTCATCGGACTCGGTCTCATGGGTCGCCCGATGGCGACCAATCTTCTGAAAGCAGACTATCCCCTCATCGTTCACAGCCGCAGTCCGCAACCGGTCGAGGCGCTTGTCGCGCTCGGCGCCACGCGCGCTGAATCGCCCGCGGATGTCGCACGCCAGGTGACCCGCATCATCACGATGCTGCCCGACTCCCCTGACGTCGAGCAGGTGCTTGAAGGGACCAATGGCGTCTTCAGCGCGCTTCAGCGAGGAACGATCATCATCGACAACAGCAGCATTGCTCCAGGCGTGGCGCTCCGGCTCGCGACAAAGGCCAAGTCGCTGGGCGCGCAGATGCTCGACGCGCCCGTCAGCGGAGGCGAGATTGGTGCGGTAAGCGGAACGCTGTCGATCATGGTCGGCGGCGACGTCGACGCGTTCGACACGGTCAAGCCCATTCTCGACGTCATGGGCAATCCGGAAAAAGTCGTGAGGATCGGCGACGCGGGCGCAGGCCAGATCTGCAAGGTCTGCAATCAGATGGTCATCGCCGGGACGCTTGGCGCTGTCGCCGAAGCGTTCGCGCTCGCGAAGAAGGCGGGCATCGACGCGGCCAGGATGCGCGAGGCGCTGCTCGGGGGTTTCGCGGCGAGCCGTGTTCTCGAAGTCCACGGCGAACGGATCCTGAAAGGCAACTACAAGCCAGGCTTCAAGACCCGCTTGTTCGCCAAGGATCTGAAAATCGCCTCCTCCACGCTCGCGGACAACCAGGTGCCAGCTCCCGTCAGCGCGGCCGTGCGACAGCTCGTGACGGCGCAGATGGCGGCGGGCGGAGGCGACGAAGACTATTCCGCGATGGCCAAAGTGATTCTCGACCTGGCGAAGTTGGACCGATAACCACGAAGACGCGAAGGGCGAGGCCTTCGTGGTTGAGAGAAGGAGCTGCCGTGAGTTCAAAGCTGCTTGCAACCGTCATGTGCTTGGCGTTCTGTCCCTCGCTGGTGTTCGCGGAAGTCTCGAAGGTGACAGTCGCCAGTCACGTGACCGTCGCAGGAGGCCAGGCGTTCGGGACCACCGGGCCGTATGAAAAGCTCACTGGCTCCATCGAGTTCGCGCTCGATCCGAAAGACCCGCACAACGCGCGGATCACCGACATCGGACGCGCGGCGCAGGACGCCGACGGTCGCGTGCGCTTCACCTCCGACATGATGGTTCTGCGGCCGACCGATCCCTCGAAGGGGAACGGCGTGCTGCTCTTCGAAGTCATCAACCGTGGGCGCCTCGGCCTCCTCAGCCGCTTTAACGGCGCACCCACCGTCGACAGTCCGATGGCCGCCGCCGATTTCGGCAACGGCTACCTGATGCGCGAGGGCTACACCCTTGTGTTCGTCGGCTGGGAGTTCGACATTCGACCGCCGATGATCCGGGTGGAAGCCCCCACACTCGATGCCCTCATTGAGCCGATCACCGTCGGCGTGGTCCTTGACGCGAAGGCGAACGAAGCCTCGCTGAGCGACGCGCCGCTGTACGAGCCGACGAACCCGAATGATGCCGCAAACACGATGACCGTTCGCGACCATTACTGGGACAGACCGGTACGAATCGAACGGGCGAAATGGCGTTTCGTCACAGGCCAGACAGGGGCGCCGCGCGTGGCGCTCGACGGCGGCTTCGAGCCGGGACGGCTGTATGACGTGACATTCAACGCGACGGGGGCGCGGGTCGCGGGAGCGGGGCTTGCCGCGATTCGTGATGCGGCCGCGGCGTTCCGCTACCGGACTGACCTGCCAATCCGGGGCACAACGACGTACGTGTTCGGCGCGTCACAGGACGGCCGGTTCCTCCGGCAGTTCCTGTATGACGGCTTCAACGCGGATGAGCGCGATCGGAAGGTGTTTGACGGCGTCTGGGCGCACATCGCCGGATCGGCCCGCGGGACATTTAACGAACGGTTCGGCATGCCCGTCGGTGGTTCGGTCATGCTGACGCCAACGCGGTTCCCGTTCACGACGGACGAACAGACGTTCAACGACGAGCGCGGATCGCTTCTTCAGCGGTACAGGACCGATCAGCGGCCGAAGATTTTCTTCACGAACACCCCGGTCGAATACTGGGGCGGTGGGCGAGCGGCTGCGTTGATTCACACGAGCCCGGACGGCGGGAAGGATCTGACGATTCCCGACAATGTCCGCATCTATCTGCTGTCCGGCACTCAGCACGGCGAATCGGCGTTCCCGCCAAAGACCACCCGCGGCCGGCAGATGGACAATCCGGTGCCGCAGCGCGAGGTCATGCGAGCCCTGATGCGAGGCTTGCACGGATGGGTCAGCAAAGGAGCGGCTCCTCCCGAGAGTCGGTATCCGAAGCTGGCGGACGGAACGCTGACGCGAGCCGCGTCGGTCAAGTTTCCAGCGATTCCCGGGGTCGCCGACCCGCGTATCATCGCGGGACCCGGTCAGGTACGAAATGGAAACGTGGAGATGCTCCCTCATCTCGTGCCTGAGGTAGACACCGATGGCAATGACATCGCGGGCATCCGCGTTCCTGATGTCGCCGTGCCGGTCGCCACGAACACCGGCTGGAATTTCCGCTCCCAGTCGGTAGGCGGGTCGAAGGAGATTTACAACCTGCTCGGGTCGTACATCCCGTTCGCGATGACAAAGGCGGAGCGCGACGGGCGCAAGGATCCGAGGCTGTCAATTGCAGAGCGGTATCGCGATCGGGACGACTACATCTCGAAGCTGCGGACTGCCGCCCAGGATCTCGTCCGAGGACGTTATCTCCTCGAGGAAGACATCGAGAACGTCGTCAAGCGCGGGCAGGCGCAGTGGGAGTTCCTCGCGGGAAGGAACGCAACCTCCTCGCGTTAATGGCGGTGTAGACCCGCCGTGCCACCTACGTCGGGCCGGACGCATGTCGCGTAGCGCCGCGGTCGCCACGCCGGAAAACGCTCGGACGGCCGCTCCCAAACACTTCGCGCCGAGCCGCGGCGCGAACACCGGCGTCGGTTAGCGTGGCCCTGGAAGTTGCGGCACGTCATCGGTGACACGCACGGGGCTGGTCAGCGCTTCGGATACATCAACGCGATCAATTGTTTGTCCGAGTTGGAAAGCGCGGTGTTGGCCATGATGCCAACATCACTCAGTGTCCATTCCGGCGGGAAAAAGTCCAGCATGATCGAGTCCGGATCGAAGCGAGTGCCAGAGCCAGAATCGGGGAGCTTCGCCAACACGAACCTGCGAATTTGTTCTGCGGTCCAGCGCAGAGGTGGGCCCGAGAGGTCGCGGATCACTACGGCGTCGTTCCACAGCACGCCCCCTGCCGGATTCTGACGCACGTGCTCTAACCCGAGTGCGTGGCCGAATTCGTGCGCGGCAATCCCACCATCGACGACGCCGAGATTCATCGTGGGTTGGTCGAGTGGGACACTCTTCGCATCGGTACCAATGTACGACCATGCGAATTCATCCGCGTTGAATGCCACCCGAACATCAGCGTCCGGTGCATTGTTGAAGTCGAACGTCAGGTTGGCGTGCTGGGTCCACCAGCGTGCTTCCTTTTGCGCAATAGCCTGTTCGACCGGAGTGCCGCCCATAAACCGAACCCGAAGCACGGAACCAGTCATCCAGAGTTTCCGTTTCCCTGTCCGAGTGATGGCACCTGGTCCACCGGGGCGCCGAACGCTTTCCTGCGGCCCCGTCATATCTGCCGGCAGCAAGCGCTCGACACAAAACTTTGACCGTTGCATCATCGTCAGCCTTTCGGCTTCGACCTGAGCGTGTCCCGCGACTTTCTCGCCAGGTCGTCCGGGCTCGTAAAGAGCTTGCACGTATGGTCCTTCATGACGCGACTCTTGAACTCCAGCAGCCTCGCGAAACGCACCGAGTCCGTTTCGACCATACCCGCAGTGATGGGGGCGTGATCATCCATCACGAAAATGTGCATCGGCTTGGCACTTGCAATTGCCTGCCGGTATTCGAGCTCTGTCATCGACAGACCTGTGCCTGGATCGACGTATCCGTAGCGCATCCCCAGAATCCCAACGTACGACTCGCTCTCGCCAACCTTCTGCCGAATCAAGTCGGCGGGAGGCGTTCCCGTGGCGTCAAACTCCTCCATGCCAATGAAGTTGAGATTGAGGTCCTCGATTGCGGTCCGGACCGCCTGTCTGTGTGGCTTGAGATCTGAACTGGTGGAACTTACGAAGACCGAATCCGGGGCAACGCGTTGCTGCAGTGTTTTGCTTGGGACTATTTGATTCTCGTAGCAGCGGCGTAGCGCTTGAATCTGTTCGAGCTGACCCTTCAACGCCGCCAGTCCCGTCCCCTCCGGTGCATCGTCGCCAGCCAGGATCTGGATCAACTCGGCCTCAAGCTTGTTACGTCGCGCATCCAGATGGCGGAGCATCGTGTAAACCTCATGACGGCGGTGCGCCTGGAACGCTTGTTCCGAATCCATCCCCGGCCTCGCCCTGCCGGGCGCAGACAAGCCCTGCGGCCCGGCGGACGGGTTGGCGACGACGCCAAGTTGACGGGCTGCGAACTGTTCGAAGAACACGAAGAAGTCGTCACGGTCCATCGTGTGGAATCGATCCATCAGATAGAGCTCGATCTGATACGCCGTCTGGACATCGAGGACGGATTCGACCAGCACCGTTGCCATTTCGGCGGCCACGGTTTCAGTGGAGATACCTGCAATGCCCGCACCGATGGCGGGAAAGGCGATTGAGGTGCAACCCAGCTCAGACAGCAGGCGCATCGCACGCTGGCTCGTCTGGCGCACGATGGCCGCCGGTTCCATCTCGTGCGGCTGCATTCCTATGGTCACGGCGTGGAGAATGTATTTTGCCTGTAAGTCGCCGGCTGACGACACGATCACATTACCGACCTTGGCAGGCACCATCTTGGACGCATCCGCTGCCACATGTGGGCCGCCGGCACTGCGCAGGGCCGCCGACACGCCACCCCCCATCGACAGCATGTAGTCGTCCGAACTAACCAGCGCCTCGGCCCTCGATTCTGTAATGTCCCCAAAGCGCAGTGTGATACTTGAACGGCCCACTGCGTACGTTCTTGACTGCATGTGATGGCCTCCCTCAAAGCGTCGCGACATCGCCCCAGGCGAGGGGTGAATCATGGATCCGGTGCATCCTATCCGCAACAAATGGCGCCTCGCGCGCGACGCTGCGCAGCCACTGTTCAAGGCGCTCCGATAGAGGCGCGTCAGGCCCCTGCCAACAACTCTCGTCTGGCTGAAAGTAGCCGCTCTGGGATCTCGAACGAGAAACCGACGTCGGGATGGGCGTCATGTCGCGTGGCGGCGCGTTGGAGCCATGCCGACAGCGGAGTCGAGAAAACGCGAGGCGGCTCCGGGGATCAGCGAGGTTGAGCGCCGTTCGCGAAGCGAACGTTCTTGGCGCGACCCGAGCGGCCAGCGGCCGAGAGCAGCCGTCCGAGCGTTTTCCGGCGTGGCGACCGCGGCGCGACGCGACATGATGTCCGTCCCTCCGCACCGGCGGCCGCATCATCCGGTGGCCCTGCTCGCGGACCTGAAAGGTCCGCGCCGCTCAGGCAGGGCGCAACTGCCCCAACTCTAACCTCAGAATCCGATCGCAGGCCGCCGCGAGGCGCGGGTTGTGCGTCGCGATGATCGACGTCAACCCGTGCTCGGCGTGCATCTCCCGCAGCAGCGCGTGCAGCGAGTCGGCGGTCGTCTCGTCGAGATCGCCGGTCGGCTCGTCGGCCAGGAGCAACGCCGGCTTCATCACGAGCGCCCGCGCGACGGCGACGCGCTGCTGTTCGCCGCCCGACAACATGCCCGGCCGATGGTGCAGCCGCTCGGCAAGACCGACGCGCGCCAGCAGCGCCGTCGCGTGGCCGCGCACTTCCGGCAGCGGCTCGCGCGCGATGCGCATCGGCATCTCGACGTTCTCGAGCGCGCTCGAACTCCGGCAGCAGATGGTGAAACTGGAACACGAAGCCGACGTTGCGGTTGCGGAACTCGACGAGCGCGGCGTCGCTCATCGACGCCAGCTCGTGATCGCCGATGTGGATCGTCCCGCTGTCCGATCGAGTCCAGGCCGCCAAGCAGCATGCAGCAGCGTGCTCTTCCCGACGCCCGACGCGCCGACGATCGCGAGCATCTCGCCAGCGTTCCACGGCCAGACTCGAGTCGCGCAGCACGTGAATCCGCTGCGTGCCGACCTGGTAGAACTTGTTCAGCCGCGCGACGGTGACGAACGGCATTTAAATCCCAAATCCCAAATCCCAAATCCCAAATCCCAATGACGCTCCGGCACGCGCGTTTTGATTTGGGATCTGGGAGTTGGGATTTGGGATGTGACTCATTCGAACCGCAACGCCTGAACAGGATCGAGCCGTGACGCCTGGCGCGAGGGATAGATCGTCGCGACGAAGCAAATGACGATCGCGGAGACGATCACGACGCGCGAAGTCGCGCGGCAGGACGACGAACGGCACGTACGCCACCTGATACACGTCCGGCGGGAATCTTGATCAGCCGATATCGATCGAGCACCCAGCAGAGCGCCAGGCCGCCGACGCCCCCCGACCACCGTCCCGACGATGCCGATGATCAGCCCCTGCATCATGAAGATCGTCATGATCCGCTTCGGCGACGTCCCCATCGTCTTCAGGATGGCGATGTCGCGGCTCTTCTCCATCACCAGCAGGATGAGCGACGCGACGATGTTCAGCGCCGCGACCATGACGATCAGGCCGATGGCGATCGAGATGGCCATCTTCTCCAGCCAGAGCGCCGAGAAGAGCGACTGGTTCAGGTCGGACCAGTCCTGCGCGACGTACGTCGGGCCCGAGACGGCGCGTGACGTCGTCCGCAATGCGCGGCGCATCGCAGATGTCGGTCACGCGCAGCTGGATCAAGTCGGCCGCGTCTTTCCCCATCAGCCGCTCGCCAAACGGCAGCGAGACGAATCCGTACGACGAATCGAACTCGTAGAGACCGAGAGTGTAGATACCGGCGACGCGCGCGCGCCGCGTGCGCGGAATCATGCCCATCGGCGAGAGCGTCCCCTGCGGCGTCACGAGGGTGACCGAGTCGCCGAGCCTGACGCCGAGCTGTTTTGCGAGGTCCTCGCCGATCAGGATCGCCGGCGGCTGATCCTCGCTCTCGTTCGCGAGCGCGTCGAGGCTCCCCTGCTGCATCGCCTCCTTGATGTCGGTGACGGTGGCTCGAGCGCGGGGTCGATCGCCTTGACGCTGATGAACGCCTGCGCATCGCCGGCGACGATCAGCGCCTTGCCGATGATCGCGGGCGCGGCGCCGACGACGCCGGCACCTGGCGCAGCTTGGCCACCTCGGCGCGTAGTCGGTGATGCCGCCCGTCTTCCAGACGTAGATGTGCGCCTGGGACGACAGGATGCGATCGCGCAGCTCGCCCTGCAGCCCGGTCATCAGCGCGAGCGCGATGATGAGCGCCATCACGCCGACCGCGACGCCGATCGTCGAGATGAGCGAAATGAGGGAGATGAACGCCTGCTTGCGGCGCGCGAAGAGGTAACGGAGCGCGACGAACAGCTCGAATGACATGGCATGGCCGGCGGGTCTGAAGGCCCGCCTCTACACTGCTATTTTGGCCTCATCAGCGGAAACAGGATCACGTCCCGGATCGACGGGCTGTTCGTGAGCAGCATGACGAGCCGATCGATCCCCACGCCTTCACCCGCCGGCCGGCGGCATGCCGAACTCGAGCGCCCGGATGTAGTCCTCGTCCATCGCGTGCGCTTCTTCGTCGCCGCCGGCGCGGCTCTTCAGCTGCTCCTCGAACCGGCGGCGCTGCTCAGCCGGATCGTTCAGCTCGCTGAACGCGTTGGCCACCTCGAAGCCGCCGATGTACAGCTCGAAGCGCTCGACCGTGTCGGGATCGTCCGGCTTCTGCTTCGAGAGCGGCGAGACCTCGGTCGGAAAGTCGTAGACGAACGTCGGCTGGATCAGGTCGTCTTCGCAGAGCGCCTCGAAAATCTCCGCGGCGATCTTTCCCGCGCCCATTGCCGGGTGCAACCGCGACGCCGAGCCTCGACGCCAGCGCGGCGGCCGCCTCGCGGGAGCGAAGCGTGTCGGCCGGGACGTCCGTTCCCAGGCGCTTTGCCGGCCGCCTCGCGCGCCGCCTCGCGCAGCGACAGACGCCGGAACGGCGGCGTCAGCGAGATCGCGTGGTCGCCGAACGTCAGATCGTCGGTGCCGATCGCCGTGCGCGCCACGAACGGCAGCATCTCCTCGGTCAGCGTCATCAGATCGTTGTAGTCGGCGTACGCCCAGTAGAACTCGAGCATCGTGAACTCGGGGTTGTGCTGCGTCGAGATCCCCTCGTTGCGGAAGTTGCGGTTGATCTCGAACACGCTCTCGATGCCGCCGACGGTCAGGCGCTTGAGGTAGAGCTCCGGCGCGATGCGCATGTACAGCGCGCATGTCGAGCGCGTTGTGATGCGTCACGAACGGCCGCGCGAGCGCGCCGCCGGCAATCGGCTGCATCATCGGCGTCTCGACCTCGAGAAAGCCGCGAGCGATCAGGAACTCGCGGATCGCCGTGACGACGCGGCTGCGCACCTCGAACACGCGCCGCGACTCCGGATTGACGATCAGATCGAGATACCGCTGGCGGTACCGAATCTCCACGTCCTGCAGGCCGTGCCACTTCTCGGGCAGCGGCAGCAGGCACTTGGCGAGAAACTCGAGCTTCGACGCCCAGATGGTCAACTCGTTCGTCCGGGTTCGGAACAGCCGCCCTTCGACGCCGATCCAGTCGCCGAAATCGAGCAGCTTGAAGATCTTGAAATCGCGCTCCGAGAGCGCGTCCTGCCTGACGTAGACCTGCACGCGCGCCTGGCCGTCGGAGAGGACAAGGAAGTTCGCCTTGCCGAAGCTGCGAATCGCGAGAATGCGGCCCGCGGTGCGCGTCGTGATCGGCTGCGCGCGCTCGAGCTCCTCGCCGCGTCTTCGCGCCGTGCTCGGCGACGATCGCCTCGATCGTCGCCTGCGCGTCGAAACGGTGCGGATACGGATCGACGCCGAGCTTCTTCAGCTCCTCGAGGTTGGCGCGCCGCTGGACGACCTGATCGGATTCCTGAAGTGTGCTCATTCGCGTTCGCAGCGTCTGGCGGATCGCGTCGAGAATCCCGTTGATGAACCGGACCGAGTCGTCGGTGCTGAACGTCCGCGCCAGCTCCAGCGCCTCGTTGATGATGACCTTCGCCGGCGTGTCCGGCTCGTGCAGGAACTCGTAGATCGCCAGCCGCAGGATCAGGCGATCGAGGACGTTCATCCGCTCGATCCGCCAGTGCTCGGCGGCTTCGGCGATCATCGGATCGATCGCCTCGACTGCGCCAGCAACACCGTTGGCGAGCGTCGTGGCAAACATTCGCAGCTCGTCGGGGACCGACTGCGACGCCGACGGCCCGTGTGTCCAGAACGTCTGAGCACAACATCGGACATCGGATCGCGTCCGACCTCCCATTGGTAGAGCATCTGCACCGCCGCCTCGCGCGCGCGATGCCGCGACTCTTTTCCGGGTCGCGCGGCCGCCCGCCGTTCGGCGCTGCGTGGTCATGCGCCGCTCTCCGTCGATCCATGCTGACGGAAGAGCGTGGCCATCTCGACCGCAGCAGCGCCGCTTCGCGTCCCTTGTTCCCGGGGCCATCGGCGGCCCGTTCCACCGCCTGCTCCTCGGTCATCGTCGTCAGCACGCCGAAGGCCATCGGTACGCCGGTCGCCGCGGCACGCTTGCGCGATGCCCGTGCGACGCGGCCTCGGCGATGTACTCGAAGTGCATCGTGTCGCCCTTGATCAGGCAGCCGAGGCAGATGATTGCGTCGAACAGATCCCGCTCTCGGCCAGCGCTGAGCGCCGCCACGGGAATCTCGAAGGCGCCGGGCACGCGCACGACCGTCAGGTCCTCGTCGCCGGACCGACGCCTCCACAAGCTGAGCCCGTGCGCGCCGTTCAGCAGTCCCTCCGTGATGTCCTCGTTGAAGCGTGAGACGACAATCGCGAAGCGATAGCCGGCCGCGGTGAGCGAACCAGTCAGCTCCTGCACAACCGCACCCGCCCACCAGCCCTGGCTGCCACCTACTCGCCCGTGAACTGCGGTCTTGCGCTTTTCGAGGAACGCGCGCGTCCCTTCGCGCATGTCCGCCGGTTGAGGCGACGAGGCCGAAGAGTGTGGCCTCGAGGAATTGTCGCCTTGTCGAACGACATCTCGAGGCCGCGATTGACCGCTTCGATGATGAACTGCACCGCGATCGGGCGCCTTGGACGCGAGCTCCGCGGCGAGCTTCTTCGCCTCCGTCATCAGCTCGGCGGCCGGGACGACCCTGTTGACCAGCCCGATCTGCAGCGCTTCGTCGGCCTTGATCTGCCGACCCGTCAGCAAGCAGATCGAGCGCAACGCCCT
Source organism: uncultured Acidobacteriota bacterium (assembly GCA_963741135.1). Lineage (GTDB taxonomy): Bacteria > Acidobacteriota > Vicinamibacteria > Vicinamibacterales > UBA2999 > Gp6-AA40. The sequence goes on along the minus strand of CAVUHC010000008.1, from coordinate 544,697 downwards.
TTGCCCACAAGCCGCGAGAGACGCTGCGTCCCAGCGTAACCGGGAATGATCCCGAGATTGATTTCCGGCTGTCCGAAGCGGGCGGTGTCCGCCGCCATGCGCAGCGTGCACGCCATCGCCAGCTCGCAGCCGCCGCCGAGCGCAAAGCCGTTGATCGGCGGCGATCACGGGCTTCCCCATGTTCTCGATCAGATCGAAGACGTGCTGGCCCCGCTGTGCGTGCTCCTTGCCTTCGCGCGGGCTTCAGGGCGGCGAGCTCGTTGATGTCGGCGCCGGCGACGAACGACTTCTCGCCCGCGCCGGTGACGATGACCGACGCGCACGGCGGCATCGTGCTTCAGTTGGAGCACGGCGCGCCGGAGTTCGTCGGTGGTCGGGGTGTTGAGGGCGTTGAGAACCGCCGGACGGTTGATCGTGATGATCGCGACGGCGCCGTCGCGATCGAGCAGGAGGTTGTCAAAGTTCATGGCTAATAGCCTGCAGCGAGCGGCGGGCGGCTGGCCAATGCTTTCACTGCTGGCTGCGTGCTGCAGGCTGCCTGCTGCGAGGCGAAATTATACCCCACGCCCAACAGGCGCTCAGCGCGATCGCCGAGCCCATCGCGTCCGCGTACGAGATCGGCGAGGTCGGCGGACCGACCTGGTACGAACCGCTGGTGGAATTCATCGCTGGCCGCGTAGGCGACGCGATGCGCGAGGCCCATGAAAAGCGTCGCGTCGCGTGATGCGCGGCGGGAGCCCTCCGGCCAGCGCGCGCGCGATCATGAACCCGAGACCCATATAGCCGAAGGCGTGCGCCGGCTTGTCAGACACTCCAGGTGGCAGCGGCGCTTGGTGGAGCGATGACACAAAGAAGATGGCAGCCATGTAGACGACGACTGGTCCCCAGAGACTGAGACGGCGGGGATCATGGCCGGCTCACGAAATGCAAAATGCAAAATTCAAAATGCAAACACTATCAGTGCTGTGAGCACCGGTCCCGTTTACATGTTGGTACCGTTTGCATTTTGCATTTTGCATTTTGCATTAGAGCGGAAGGGGGTACAGGAGCCAGCCGAGCGCGATGCCGCCGACCACGAACGCCGCAAACAGCCGCGCGCCGAAGCGCAGCTGCTCCTTGCGGCTCGTCGCGCATGAGCGTGCCGAACACGACCGACACGAAGAGCGCGAAGATGATCATCAAGCCGAGCATGCGACGGTCATTTGCGTCCCTGCGCGATGTCGAAGGCGTCGAGCACGACCAGCATGTTCATCAGGCCCGCGACGATGAGAAACGCGTTGCCGTACTCGTAGGTCAGCGCCACCACGCGGCCGGCGCCGGCACCCATTGCGCGGGCGATGAAGAAAGGAATGCCGATGCCGAGATCGGCGAGCGCCGCAAGCGCGACGAGCGGCTGGCTGAGCTCGATCGGAAAGAGCCGTCCCTCGAGCCACAAGCCGAAGACGAACATCAGCGTCAACGTGATGAGAAAGGTGACGCCCTTCTGCACGCGACCGAGCAGCAGGTGCCCGGCACCGGGAATGGCCCACGCCGCCAGACAGATCTAGATAGGTGTAGATGGCCGATTGCTCGCGATCGGCCGTCGTTGCGCGCATCCGCCGTAGTGTACCGTAGCGGCGGCCTGAACAACCACGAGCGCGACAACGACGCCAAGCGGAAGACCCGCGGCGGCGCGCACGACGTTCGATCCCTTCCAGAGCCCAACCCACTCGCACGCCAGCGTCAAACCGGTGGGAACCGCGCCCAGGAACAGGACCGTGCGCGGCTGACAACCGCGCCGCGGAATCTCGAAACGGCGCGACGAGCGCGGCGGCGGATGCGCCAAGGGCGGCGCCGGCGTAGATCCCGGTGCATCGCCCGCACACCGGCAGTTGCGCCGCCAGAAGGTGGAACGATCGATCAGGTCTCTGGTGGCAGATGTGGGACCCGAGGGCGTAAAGGGCGCCCGCGATCGGTATTGGAAGGATAGGCGCTGCGACGATCAGGGTGAGCCAGGCGGTTGCGAGTAGTGCGAGGATCGGGATGATCACGACCGGATCTTAGCCGATGTCCGCGGACCTGATCGTTCCGCGGACCTGATCATTCCGCGGACCTGATCATTCCGCGGACTCGAAGGTCCGCGCCGCGGGTACAGGGCGTCTATTTGTTCTGGGAGATCTGGGCCGACTGGGCCGTCGCCTGGTAGCCAGAGCGCGTACGGGTCCGTACGTTTGACTCCGTGACGCGGACGACGAGGCGGCGGAACGCGCCGTCCCGCTTCGGATTCTTCGAGGTATACCCGATGACGTACTGGTTCGACAGCTCCTGCGTGATCTGGTCGTAGACGCCGGCAAGCTGCGAAATATCGGTCGGAAAGAACGACCGCGCGCCAGTTTCCATGCGCCAGCGCCTTCATCGCGAACTCGCCCTCGGAAAAATACTTGCGGCTGGCAAAACCGATCACAGGATACGGTGACTTCAGCACGATCGTGTAGATCGCGATGCCAGCCTGCTTCGAGAGCGCGAGCAGATCATCGAACATCACGAGGCTGGTGGTATCGTCACCATCGGTCAGCACCGCAATCGCCTGGCGGCGGACCTCGCCGTCGACAGCGCGCACCTTTTCCATCTGCCTGATGGTCGTGTAGACGGCGTTGTACAGAGAAGTGCTGCCACTCGCTGTCGCGCGGCGGATCGCATCGCTCGCACCGTTGACGTCGCGCGTCGAGCGGATGCAGCGTGCGCACGGTGTCCTTGATGCCGACCACCATGATCCGGTCGCCCTGCCGCAGATGCGACGCGAAACCGACCGCCGCCTGCTGGACTGTCGCTCATCTTGTCGGTCATGCTCGATGAGCATGTCGAGCAGGATCGCCAGATCGAGCGGCACGTTCGCGGCTGCGAAGAACGACAGATCCTGCTGGACGCCATCCTCGAAAACGACGAAGTCCTTCAGACGCGAGGCCGGTCACGAACTTGTCTTTCTCGTCGGTGACGATCACATTGAGCGAGACAAGGTCGACGCCGCTGCGGAAGATCCCGGAGCCTGTATCGACCGACCGCGTCGGAGCTGGGGTCGGCGGCGCCGGCGCGATCGCGACCGGCGGTACGTCCGTCGTGGAATGAAGGAGAGTCTGGGCGCTCACTTCGCCACAGCACATCAGGCAAGCAAGCACCGCAATCACTACCTTCATAACCACCTCCGAGTCCGCCGAGCGCCGTTACGCTTGCGCTTGTGCGAGCAGGCTGCAAATGATGTTCCTGCTAGACTCGGACGACATGACCGACACGATTGCCGTGAGCGTACGTGCCACGGATCGCACAATTCTCGGCGGCATTGCGGCCGTATCGGCCGCGCTCCTGATGACCGAGCTGGCGCTGACGCGCATCTTCTCGGTCACGATGTATTACCACTTCGCGTTCCTTGCGATCTCGATCGCGCTCTTCGGCCTGAGCGCGAGCGGCGTATGCGTCTATCTGGCGCGTCGCCGGCTGGCGCGCGTCGATATCCGCACGCTGCTGTCGGCCACCGCGCTCGATTCATGCGCTGGCCACGCTTGTCGCGCTCGCGTGCCTCGTTCGCATACGCGTCGGCCTCAACTACTCGCCGCGAGAACCTCGGTCTGATGCTCGCGATTTATGGACTCGCCGCGCTGCCGTTCTTCACCGGCGGCAGCGTCATGTCGGTTGCGTTCGCGCGGCTGACGCGATCGGATCAACGTCCTCTACGCGGCCGATCTCATCGGCGCCGCCACCGGCTGCCTCGTCCTCATTCCGCTGCTGAACTGGCTGGGCGCGCCCGGCGTCGTCATGACGGCCGCCGCGCTGTCGATCGCTGCCGCGATCGCGTTTCGCGCCTCGCGGCACGGCGCCGTCGGTCTGCCGCTGTCGCGATCGTGCTGTTCGGCGTGCGCGGCGGCAGCCCAGCTGGCGGGCGCCGCCCCGTTCGACGTCGTCGACACGAAGGGACACGTGGGCGATCGGATTCTCTTCAGCAAGTGGAATTCGTTCTCGCGCGTCGCTGTGTACGACCGGCCGCACGGCGACTGGTCGCTCAGCCCGACGTTCACCGGGAACGCGCGGGCCGTCGCTCTTCATGGACATCGATTCGGCGGCGTCGACGCCGATCCTCAAGGGCAGCGGCGATCCTGCAGAGCGCCGCATATCTGCGGTACGAGCTGACCGCGCTCGGCTACCACCTCGTCGAACGGCCCGGCGGATTCACGGCGCTCGTCATCGGGCCTGGCGGCGGACGCGATCTGCTGTCCGCGCTGGTCTTCGGCGCCTCGCACGTCGATGGCGTGGAGATCAATCCGATCATCGCGCGCGACGTGATGCTCGGACGCTTTCGCGATTACTCCGGCGGCGTCTACGCAAACCCCCGCGTGTCGATCCACGTCGACGACGGCCGCAGCTTCGTGCGGCGGAGCGCGTCGCGATACGACGTGATCCAGGCGTCGCTCGTCGACACGTGGGCGGCGACGGCGGCCGGCGCCTACACGCTGACCGAGAACTCGCTCTACACGAAAGAGGCGTTCGGCGAGTACCTCGATCACCTCACGCGACGACGGGCGTGCTGACCATCACGCGCTGGGTCTTCGACGGCCTGCGACTCGTGTCGCTCGCCCAGGAGGCGTGCGCCGCGCGAGGACTCGACGCGTCGACGCATCTGGCCATCGTTCGCTACGACCGCGTCGCGACGTTCCTGCTGAAGAAGCAGCCGTTCACCGCCGAGGAGGTGGCGCGGCTGCAGCAGGTGAGCGACGACCTCGGATTCTCGATCCTGTACGCGCCGGGCCTCCCGCCGCCACCCGCTGTCGACGAGCCGGTGGAGATGCAGCGCACGGGGACGAGCGCGGCAGACTACCGCCGGCTCATCCTGGCGGGCGATCGCGAGCAGTTTCTGTCGTCGTACCCGCTCGACGTCACGCCGACGACCGACGACCGCCCGTTCTTCTTCCACACGACGCGGCTGCGCGACCAGATGCAGGTGGCGTTCGGCCGAACCATGCTGTTCGGCAACGGCCTCAGCGCACTGATGACGCTCATGGCGATCTCCGCGATCCTCGTCGTCGCTGTTCGTCATCGGCCCGCTGCTGATCGGCGGGCGAGCGCCCCGGCCGCGGGTGGGTCGCGTGGCTCGCCTACTTCGGCGCGCTCGGCGCAGGGTTCATGCTGCTCGAGGTGGCGCTGCTGCAGCGCTTCGTGCTGCTGCTCGGACACCCGGTCTATTCGCTGACCGTGACACTGTTTTCGCTGCTGCTCGGCACCGGAATCGGCAGCTTGATCAGCCGCCGCATCGAGCCGCATCGCGTCCGGGCCGTCACGGTTCGTGCGTTGACCGCCGCGATGATCGCCTCGATCATGGCTGCCGTCGGCCTGGCATCGGCTCATCGACGTCGGGATCCCGTGGGCGCTGCCGCTGCGCATCGCCTTCGCCGTCGCGCTCATCGTCCCGATCGGCATCCTGCTCGGAATGCCTCTTCCGGGCGGCATGCGGCTGGTGGCGATCGATCGCGCCGATATCATTGCGTGGGGCTGGGGCATCAACGGCGCGTTCTCGGTCGTGGGCGCCACCCTTGCCGTCTTCATCGCGATGAACTGGGGGTTCTCGATCACGCTGTGCGCAGCGGCTTGATGTACGGCTTCGCGGCGCTGACGCTGCGCTCTTGCTGACGAATGCTCCTTGGGAGCTGGGCGTTAGCAGTTGGGAGTTATAGGCTCTCGTCATGTCATCACTTCTCGACTTGGTACGCGGCTCGACCTTCGACGACTTCCTGTTCACGCCGCAGTACAGCGTCATCGAGCGGCGCGATCCGTCCGCCATCGATCTGACGTCGCCGCTTCTCGCACCGGTCTGACGCTGAAGCGCCCGATCGTCTCCGCCAACATGGACACGGTGACGCGATCCGAGATGGCGATCGCCGTGGCCGAGGAAGGCGGCATCGGCATCATCGACCGCGGCTTCCGCAGCGGCGAGATCGAGCCGCAGGTGCGCGAGGTCGAGATCGTCAAGCGCAAGCAGCACGGCATCATCGGCGACCCGTACACGATCGTCGCCGACGCGAGCCTCGCTGAGGCCGCGACGCGGATGCGGACGACCGGCGTCGGCACGCTCGTCGTCGTCGACGACCGCCGCCGGCTGCAGGGGCTGCTGACGACGCGCGACCTGCGGTTCGTCGAACGATCGCAGGGCACCGTGGCGTCGCGCATGACGCCGCGCGAGCGGCTGATCGTGCAGCAGGGCACGCCCGACCTGCGCGCCGCGGAAGACGTGATGCGCGCGAACAAGATCAAGAAGCTGCCGCTCGTCGACGACGACGGCACGCTGCTCGGCCTCATCACCGCCAAGGATCTCGATGCACCCAGCGGCATCTGCCGTTCGCCACGCGCGACGCGCAGGGACGGCTGCGCGTCGGCGCCGCGATCGGCGCCAAGGGCGACTATCTCGAGCGCGCCGCCGAGCTCCTCCGCGCCGGCGTCGACGTGATCGTCATCGACATCGCGCACGGCCACTCGGTGGTGATGGCGCGGGCGATCGACGCGTTTCGCAAGCGGTTCGGCGACGTCGAGCTCGTGGCCGGCAATGTCGCCACGGCCGACGGCGTGCGGTTCCTGCTCGAGCGCGGCGTCAACGGGATCAAGGTGGGCATCGGACCTGGCGGCGGCTGCACGACGCGGCTGAACACGAACTTCGGCGTGCCGCAGGTGCAGGCGCTCGTCGAGTGCCGCGAGGCGGCGGACGGACGCGTGCCGCTCATCGCCGACGGCGGCGTGAAGCGCGACGGCGCGCTGGTGCAGGCGCTGCTGTTCGGCGGCGACACGGTGATGCTCGGAAGCGCGCTGGCCGGCACCATCGGAGACGCCGGGCGACATCGTGCAGAAGCCGGTCGTCGTTCCCGAGTCGCACAAGACCGTGCGCGTGCCGTTCAAGGTGTTTCGCGGGATGGCGTCGCTGCAGGCGATCGTCGATCGGCTCGACGTCGAGGATGCCGAAGCTGCCGACGTCGAGGCGCTCGGCGCCGAGGGGATGGAAATCGCGTGCCGGCGCGCGGCTCGGTGCGGCCCATGCTCCGCGACATGCTGAAGCACCTGTGCTCCGCGATCAGCTACGGCGGCGCGCGCAGCCTCGGCGAGCTGCAGGAGATGTTCCGGACGGATCCCGGAGCGCTACGTCATTCGGCTGACGGAGTCAGGTCGGCGCGAATCATTCGATCGATAAGACCTCGGACACCGGACGGACGCATGTTGCGTCGCGCCGCGGTCGCCACGCCGGAAAACGCTCGGACGACCGCTCCCGGCCGCTGGCCGCTCGGGTCGCGCCACAAACGTTCGCTTCGCGAACGGCGCTCAACCTCGCTGATCCCCTGAGCCGCCTCGCGTTTTTCCGACTTCGCTGTCGGCATGGCTCCAACGCGCCGCCACGCAACATGCGTCCATCCGGCGTGGTTCAGCAACTACCTCATTCACGCGATTCACCGTCGCGTCCTCGCGCACATCAAGGACGACGTGGACAAGAGGGCCGGCATTGCATTGACAGCCCGGACGCAGTGAAATGCTCTCGGCTCGATCTACAATCTCCGGCCTTCCACAGGAGGTATGACGTGGAATTGGTGAATCGCGTCGCGCTCGTCGTCACGCCGAAGCGCCGGTACGCGGAATGGACACGGTCTGTAGCACCAGACGCGCCGCGCCTTGGCGCCGAGCAACTGAAGTCGATGGCCACGGTTTTCGTCGTCGAAGCGCTCGAGGGCGAACCTGATGTCCACGCTGATGAGCGTGCGCGTCGAACCGGGTACGACGTGGGCGGCAGGCAACCCTACGAAGCTCTTCTCGGGACGGTTCTTCCGCATCGATGCGTCCGGGTCGATCAGGCGAGGGTCGCACGTACGACGTCGGGCCCGATGACCGCCGGTTCCTGATGATCAAAGAGAGCAGCGCCGACGCAGCCACCGCTCCGCAGTCTCTCATCGTCGTACAGAACTGGCTCGAAGAGCTGAAGCGCCTCGTGTGCCGGCAAAGTGAGTGTAGCAGGGTCCCTGATCCCTACAGTCTTCTCACAGAGTGAGCGCTCCGAAGTGCTCGGCGTACCGTTCCCCGAACTCCTTCATCGTGTACGCGTGGCTCTGGCCGCCGAGGTGCTCGAGCGCGTAGGTCGCGGCCACGCTCCCGAGCTGCGCGCATTCCTTGAGCGGCTTCGCCGACGCCATCCCCTTCATGAAGCCGCCGCGGAACGCGTCGCCGACGCCGGTCGGATCGACGATGCGGTGACGGCGTTACTGCCTTCACGTCGACGCGCGAGATTGCGTCTCCGAATCCCGAATCCCGATCCCGGATCCCGGGGCCTTTTCATACAGTGAGCAGCCTTCCTCGCCGCGCGTGATGACCAGCGACTGTCGCCTGGCCGAGCACGTCGTCCTCGCCCATCCCGGTCTTCTGGCGAATCGAGCTCGAACTCGTAGTCGTTGCAGATCACGAGGCGCGCGCCTGAGATGCCGTCGCGCAGCTCGTCGCCCGACATCCGCGCGCACTGCTGACCGGGATCGAAGATGAACGGAATGCCGAGCGTCCGGCACTCCTCCGCGTACTGGACCATCGCCGCCGGATCGTTCGGCGAAATGATGACGAGCCCGGGATGCGTCGACCGTGCGGAACGACAGCTCCGCGGCGTTCGCCATCGCGCCGGTGTAGAACGACGCGATCTGATTGTTTTCGGTGTCGGTGCTGCAGAAGAACGACGCCGTGAACTTGTCGGGCACCTGGTGCACGAGCGAGTGTCGACGCCGGCGGCCTGCGAGCCACTCGCCGTAGTCCTTGAAGTCCTGGCCCGCGGCGCCCATCAGGTACGGCCGCTCGCCGAGCAGCGCCAGCGTGTACGCGATGTTCGGCGCGCACCCGCCGCGCCGCTTGTCCATCGAATCCACCAGAAAGCTGAGGCTGACGCGCTGCAGGTGCTCCGGAAGAAAGTGCTCGGTGAACTTGCCGGGAAACGACATCAGGTAGTCGTAGGCGATCGATCCGGTGACAATGAGTTTCATGATCGGATCGGTCCAGCGTACTTGCCGATGATCGGCGCCAGGTCCTTCTTGACCTGGTCGGGAATCATCTCCGGCCGCGTGACGAGCGCGTACTTCAGCGCCGACGCGCACTCGCACGTCCGCTCGTACGGGCAGGCGCTCGACTGCGCCCGCGATGATCTGCTGCGCAGTCGTCGCGTTCTTCGACAGCGTCGACATCACCATCTCGACCGTCACCGAGTCGTGGTCGGGATGCCAGCAGTCGTAGTCGGTGACGAGCGCGATCGTCGTGTAGCAGATCTCCGCCTCGCGCGCGAGCTTGGCTTCCTGCAGGTTGGTCATCCCGATGATGTCCATGCCCCACGAGCGATAGAGCTTCGACTCGGCCAGCGTCGAGAACTGCGGCCCTTCCATGCACACGTAGGTCCCGCCCTTGTGAATGGTGGCGCCCGCCTTCTTCGCCGCTGTCGTACGCGATGCCGCTGAGAATCTTGCAGAACGGATGCGCGAAGCCGACGTGGCCGACCAGCCCGCGGCCGAAGAACGTGCTCGGGCGCCCCTTCGTCCGATCGAAGAACTGATCGGGAATGACGATGTCGGCGGGCTTGTATTCCTCCTTGAGGCTGCCGACCGCGCTCGCGGAGAGGATGTACTCGACGCCGAGCATCTTCATGCCGAAGATGTTGGCGCGGAAGTTCAGCTCGGACGGCAGAAATCCGGTGGCCTGCGCCGTGACGCGCGAGAAACGCCACGCGCCTTGCCGCGCAGCGTGCCGAGGACGTACGGTCCCGACGGATCGCCAAACGGCGTCGTCAGCGTCGCTTCTTCGCGGTCGGTCACGCCGGCCATGTCGTACAGGCCGGTGCCACCGATGATGCCTATCTGTGCTCGCTGCATCTCTGTTCTCGTGTGGGGATCGGGGATCGGGGATCCGGGATCCGGAAAAAGTGCGCCTGCTAAATCAGCTTTTGCACGGACCGCTTCCCGTCCTTTTCGCGGATGTAGCCGGCGGTGACAGACGGATCGTGCTCGAAGAAGATCAGGTACTCGCGGTCGATCGCCTCGCGGAGGAAGCGCTGCTTGAACGCGAACGAGTCCATCGGGAAACAGATCGAACCCCATGATCCAGGCGTCCTGGATGTGGGCGGTCGTCGGAATGACGTCGGCCGTGAACACCGCGGTCTTTCCGCTCGACTCGATGAACACGATCTGATGATGCGCGGTGTGGCCGCCTGCGCGGACCACGCGGACGCCCGGCTTGATCTCGCGATCGTCGTCGAAGAAGTCGACCACGCCTGCCGCCTCGAGCGGCACGAAGTCGTCCTGGAGATAGCTGCCGCGGTTCCGCTCGTGCGGATGCAGCGCATCGTCCCACTCGCCGCGGCGAATCACGTAGCGGGCGCGGCCGAACCGCGGCCGAAGGCCGCCGGATCCGCGCACCACCGCGCCGCCGAAGTGATCGAAGTGGAGATGCGTTGGCAGCACGATGTCGATCGCGTCAGGAGAGACGCCGGCCTCTGCGAGCGTGTGATCGAGACTGCGCGTGCGGTCGACGCCGAAGATGTCGGTCAACTTCGCATCCAGCTTGTTCGCCGATGCCACAGTCGATGATCATCCGCCCCCAGTCGGCCTCGACGACGCAGCGGACGCATGGCCAGCACGATCCGGTTGCGATCGTCGGGGGGCGCCTTCTTTTCCCACAGCGGCCGCGGCACGACGCCGAACATCGCGCCGCCGTCGAGGCGGAACGATCCGTCGCTGACGGTCGTGAGCTGCAGGTCGCCCCACGGCCAACTGCGTCACCGGCTGCGCGATCAGGCGCCGCGCCGCCTGCTTCAGCTCGACGAGCACGCCGTGCGCGGCCGATGGATGGATGAACGCGACGAGCGCGCCCTCGGCGCCCGGCCGCGGCTGCTCGTCAACGAGGCGGACGCCTCGCGCCTTCAGCTGCGCGAGCGCGGCGCGGATGTCGGCACGCGCAATGTGATGTGGTGGATGCCCGGACCGCGCTTCTCGACGTACTTCGCGATCGCCGAATCGCTCGCGGTCGCCTCGAGCAGCTCGATCGACGACTGCCCGACCGGGAGGAAGTGCGCTCGCACGCGCTGCGAGTACACCTCCTCCGGCGCCTCGACCTCGAGGCCGAGCGCATCGCGATAGAACGCCAGCGCCTTGTCGAGGTCCTGAACGGCGATACCGACGTGGTCGAGGATGGCTTTCACGATTCGGTGTGCCGGCGCGAGCTGAGTCCACGCGCGTCGACGGTCGAGGCCACCATCTGGGCACCGACGCGGCGCATGATCTCGCCCGCCGCCGAATAGGGATCGACCTCGCGCGCGGCGATGCCGTCCACGATGCGCTGCAGCTCGCCGGCAGGAAGCGTCTCCTCGACGAGCTGCATGAATCGGTGCGAAAGCAGATCGCGCAGGCGGTATTCCTGCCGTGCGCGCTGCCGCGAGGCTCGCGCGTCGGCGGAGTGTGCGCGGAACTGCTGGATCGTCGTCCAGCAGCTCGGCGATGCCCGTTCCGGTCGTCGCTTCCGTCTTCTGAATCGGCGGACGCCAGTCGCCGGGCTGGAATGTCTGCAGCGACAGCATGGCCGAGACCGACTGCACGAGGCGATCGGCGCCGTCGCGATCCGCCTTGTTCACGACGAAGATGTCGGCGATCTCCATGATGCCCGCCTTGAGCGCCTGCACCTCGTCGCCGGTGCCGGGCACCAGCACGACGATCGAGATATCGGCCGTGCGGACGATGTCGACCTCGTCCTGGCCGACGCCGACCGTCTCGATCATGACGACGTCCTTGCCCGCGGCGTCGAGCACGAGCGCCACGTCGCTCGTCGCGCGCGCGAGTCCGCCGAGGTGGCCGCGCGTGGCCATGCTGCGGATGAAGACGCCTGCGTCGCCGTAGTGCGCGCCCATGCGCACGCGGTCGCCGAGGATCGCGCCGCCGGTAAACGGGCTGGTCGGATCGACCGCGATGATGCCGACCGTCTGTCCGCCTCGCGCGCATCTCCGTCGTCAGCCGGTCGACGAGCGTGCTCTTGCCTGCCCCGGCGGACCGTGACGCCGATGAGATACGCGCGGCCCGTTCGCGGATAGATGGCCCGAATCAGGTCGCGCCCCGGCGGGCGCCTCGTCCTCGACGAGCGAGATCGCGCGCGCGATGCTGCGCGGATCCCCTGCCAGCACGCGCTCCGCGAGTGATGTCGTTGCCGTCATCCTTTCCCAGCTGGCCGCGCCGAAGCCGAAGACGACGGCGGCGCCTGCCTCGCCGAAGCCGTAGGCGAAGACGGGACCTGAAGGAGCTGGCGCGCGATCACCAGCCGCTGAATCTCGCTGGTGCCCTCGCCGATCGTGGTGAGCTTCACGTCGCGGAAGTACTTCTCCGCCGGGTAGTCCTTGATGAACCCGTAGCCGCCGTGAATCTGCACGCCGTCCTCGGACGCGCGAACGGCGATCTCGCTCGAGTACAGCTTCGCCATCGCCGCTTCGAGCGTCGTCCGCCTGCCGGCGTCCTTCATCGACGCGGCGCGATACGTCAGCAGCCGCGCCGCTTCGATGCGCGTGCGTTGTCCACGAGCTTCGCGCGGATGCTCTGAAACGTGCCGATCGGCTGGCCGAACTGCTTGCGCTCGAACGCATAGCGTCGCGCCGCTTCGTACGCCCCCTGCGCCAGGCCGACGGCAAGCGCCGCGATGCCGATGCGTCCCGCATCGAGCACCTGCAGCGCGTTGATGAACCCCTGCCCTTCCTGGCCGAGCATCTGCGACGGGGGCACGCGGCAGTTCTCGAAGATGACCTCGCTCGTCTCGCTCGCGCGCATCCCGAGCTTGTCTTCCTTCTTGCCGGCGCGGAAGCCGGGCGTGCCGCGCTCGACGATGAACGCCGGTGATGCCGCGGCTGCCCTTCGGACTTGTTCGTCACCGCCATGACGACGATCAGATCGCCGGTACGGCCGTGCGTGATGAACTGCTTCGTGCCGTTGATCACCCAGCCGTCGCCCTCGCGCGTCGCCGTCGTCCGCATCGCGCCCGCGTCGCTGCCGGCGGACGCCTCGGTCAGTCCCCACGCCGCCAGCTGTTCGCCCGCGCGCGAGCGGCATCAGGTACTTCTGCTTCTGGTCGTCGGTGCCGAACATCGCGATGTGCGCGGCGCCGAGACCGTTGTGCGCGGCCACGGTCAGACGACACCGACGGATCGACGCGCGCCAGCTCCTCGATGCAGATGCAGTAGTCGACCGACGACATCGCCGCGCCGCCGTACTCCTCGGGAAACTGGATGCCCATCAGACCGAGCGCGGCGAGCTTCGAGAGCAGCTCGCGTGGAAACTGCTGTGCCTCGTCCCACTCCCGTGACGTGCGGGCGCATCTCGCTCTCCGCAAACTCGCGGACGCTGCGCCGCAGCAGTTCCTGATCGGGCGTGAAAGCGAAGTCCATCGGCGCGGTCCGATCGTATCATTCGGTATGCGACTCTCACGGCTTCTCCCGTTGATGTGCATCCTGCTGGCGGCTTCGTCCCGCCCGGCGCTTGCCGATGCCACGCTCTTCATCGGCACCACAACCACGCCGTCGAACCGCACGACGAAAGGGTTTGCGATTGGCGTCGGACTGCTCGATCGTCGGCTTCGAGTTCGAGTACGCGTCAACGACGGAAGACCGCTCGAGGGGCGCGCCGCAGCTGCGGACCGGCATGGGCAACGTGCTACGTGCAGACGCCGATCCCGGTTGCCGGGATGCAGTTCTACGCGACGACCGGCGGCGGGCGTGTATCGCGAAACACTCGGCACGACGCACCAGGAGACGCACGTCGGCTTCAACACCGGCGGCGGCGTCAAAGTGTCGCTGCTGGGCCCATTGAAGGCGCGGCTCGACTACCGCGTCTTCAAGCTGCGCGGCGACGCCGCTCTACTCGACGGTGCACCGTGTCTACGCGGGCGTTAATCTGGCGTTCTGATAATGCTGAATGACGAATGCTGAATTCAGGCATTCGCAGGTCACTAGCGCGGAGCGGTCGCCGGCGGGGGCGTCGCGGACGTGCCGGCTGCCGGCGGCGTGCCCGTGCGCCGTCGGGTCGCGGTCGTCTCAGGCGCGCCGGTGACTGGCTGCAGGTTCAAGAGTGTCTGACCGGCCGTCGCGAAGGCGCCGCTGTACATTCGATACAGACTCCATGATCTCGATCGGGTACGCCTCGCGCAAGGATCTTCGCGACGCCGTAGTCGGCGCCCTTCACGGCCGGATCCATCACGAACACGTAGAGCACGCTGCCGTTCGGCCCGGGCTCCGCCGCCTTGAAGATCTTCCAGCCCCAGCCCTGCTGGTTGCGAACCGGGATCCTTCGACGTCTCGCAGCGCCTCCCGCAGCTTGCCGATCACCGTCTCGAAGTCGGCGACCTTGTCGGGCCTGATGGCGTTGAAGATGATCCCCTGCTCCGCCGCGAACGACGCGGCCGAGCAGGCGGCGGTGCGACGACGCGTCGCCGGCGCGGGCACCGGCGGCGCGCCCGGCGTCGGCGGCGTCGCGCCCGGAAGCGGCGATGTCTGCTGCGGCTGAAGCGCTCCGGCCGGCTGGCGGCTGCGGCGCCGACGTCTGGCCTGCGGCCACAGCGGCTGTCCCGATCAGGGCGAACGCGCCAAGCAGTGAACGCATCGCCATCAGTGTCTCAGAGACAGTCTCGCATAGATAGCGGCCGAAACAAAAAGAGCCACGAACGGTGGACCGTTCGTGGCTCTTCAGAATTCGCGCGAGGCCGACCTGACGGTCCGCCTCTGCGTCGAGAGGTCCGTCTATTTCGACAGATCGGCGACCATCGGGCCCTGGATCACGAAGAGCGCCGCCTTCAACGCCCCGCGATACATGTCGTAGACGGCTCTTCTGCTCCGCCGGGATCCTTGACCGCGGCGTAGATGTTGTTCATGATCGAGTAGTCGGCGTCCTTCACGACGGGTGAAATGATGTGGATGTAGACGATGGTGCCGTCGGGATTCGGCATCGCGTTCTTGATCACTTTCCAGCCCGCGAGCTGCTGCTTGCGCTTCGGGCGCCTCGGACTTCGACAGCGCTTCCTTCAGCTTCGCGATGATCTGCTCGTAGTCTGCGGTCTTGTCCGGGTTGATCGCGAACGCCATGGATCACCACGTCGCCGGTGAACGTCGTTTTCTGCGGCGCCGCCTGCGCGAACAGATCGCCGTGACCGTGCGATAACGCCGGTATCACCACACATCGCACCAGCCAGTAGAACGCCGGACAGTCGTCGCATCTTCGAGCCTCCTCGGAAAGGCCGTTAATCTACCACAGGTGAACTGAGAAACAGGGACATAATCTCGTGAGCAAGAAGCATTCCTGCCCGCGAGAGCCGCAAAAGCCGCCCATCATAGATCAAAAGCCCCGCGTCGCGGAACCGTTCCAGCTCCGCGCCCGTAATCGCGCCCAGACGTCGACGCCGTAACGGATTTTCACGGCATGCGAGGTCGATGCCGCGCGTCAGGCGCAGGCCGGTGAAGAGCGCCTCCTCGAGCCGCTCCTGCGGCGACAGCTCCCGCCGCTCCGACGTCGAGCTGACCTCCGGCCGCGACAGCGGCGATGTACTCCGTCGGTCGACGACAGGTTCTTCCAGCGGACACCGCGACGGGTCGAATGCGCGCCGCAGCCGAACCCAAGCCACTCGCCGTCGGTCCAGTATTTCAGGTTGTGGCGCGACTCGCGCCCGGGCCGCGCGACGTTGGATATCTCGTACTGCTCGTACCCCGCGGCGTCCAGCCGCGTCATCGCCTCCAGATACATCTCCGCCGCGTCGTCGTCGGGCGCGAGCGACCATTTCGAGCGCGCCATCGCCTCGCGCAGCGGCGCGTTCGGATAGAGCTCGAGCATGTAGAGCGAGGCGTGGTCGGGGCCGAGCGCGATCAGCGCATCGACCGATTCGAGCCACTGCGCGACCGACTGCTGCGGCAGCCACATCATCAGGTCGAGCGAGATGTTGTCGAACCCGGCGGCGCGCGCCATCGCGAAGGCCTCGCCCGCGCGCGACGCGGAATGCAGCCGGCTGAGGCGCTGCAGCTCGTCGTCGCGGAACGACTGGACGCCGTAAGCTGAGACGATTGACGCCGGCGGCGCGAAAGCCGGCGAGCCGTTCCGGCGTGACGGTCTCGGGATTGGCTTCGAGCGTGATCTCGGCGTCGGCGGCCACGTCGAACGCCGACGCGGCAGGCGTGCGATGATCGCGGCGATCTCGGACGGCTCGAGCAGCGACGGCGTGCCGCCGCCGAAGAAGATCGTGTCGGCGGCGGAGCCATCGCCCTTCGTCGGCAATCTCGCGCCAGCAGCGCCGCGACGTACTGCTCCTTCAGCGCGGCGTCGAACAGGCCGCGATTGAAGTTGCAGTAGTTGCAGATCGCCGAGCAGAAGGGGATGTGGATGTAGAGGCCAGAGACATGAATGCAGATTCAATGCAAATGCAACAGCGAGTCGAGCCAGGCTCAGTTTGCACCTTGCATTTGCATCTTGAATTGCGGCGCTAGCTCCCGCCCGCCCGCCCGGCCACTTCAGGTCAGCCCTGCCGTCGCGCTCGCGCGGTTTCAGCTGGGCGCGTGCCTGGCCCGCCGACTTCGACGGCAGGCGCTTGCGCGGCCCCGATTCTTCGGGGATGCCGGCGACGTTTCCTGCCACCGCGCGATGTCCTCATGTGTGGGATGCGGCCCGACCTCGCGCGTGTCGGGGCCGTCGATCTTCACCCAGTCGCACATTTCCTTGAGGCGCGAGCGCATGCGGAGGCCGAGCTGAAGCGCGACGGAATTCGGCTCGGTGTTGTCGGAATCGCCCAGATTCGTGGTGAACACCGTCACGCGGCGCTCGCTGTAGCGGGTGTTGACGACGAGGCCGAGCGTCTCCTCGACCCATTCGGAGACTTCTTCTCCGCGCCGATGTCGTCGAGCACGAGCAGGTCGGCCTCGAGCACCGGCCGCAGGACGTCGAGCTCGGTCGCCTCGACCTGGTTGTTGTAGGTGTCGCGCACCAGCTTCAGCAGATCGCGCGTCTCGAAGAAGACCGCGCGCGCGCCTTTGCGGCGAATCGCTTCCTTCATCAGCGCGACGGCCAGGTGCGTCTTGCCGACGCCGTTGTCGCCGTGGAAGAGAAGTCCTTTGTCGACGACCGGGAATTGATCGACGAGACGCGTCGCGCTGCGCAGCGCGTCACGCTGGCTGTCGGTGTGCGCGTCGAAGTTGGAGAGCTCGCAGTGCACGTAGCGGCGCGGAATGCGTGCGTTCTTCAGCAGCGACTCGAAGCTGCGCTGATGCCAGCAGTCGCACCGCGTGACCCGCGAGACACCGTCGACCTCGATCGTCTTCCATCCGGTGTCGTCGCAGATCGGGCACGGCACGACAGGATGTTAACCTGAAAGTTCGAAGTTCGAAGTTCGAAGTAAGTGCGAAAGTACTTTTCGGGCTACTTCCCAACTTGTGAACTTACTTCGACCTTCTCACTTCGAACTTTTCACTTTCGGCTTCTCGGTCTCCGCGTCGGATGTGGCGCGGGCGTGCGGCGAACGAGATCGGTCGGCGACGATTTCACGAGCGCCGTGTTCAGTCGCTGCTCCCAGTCGTCGATGCCGCGGGCGAGCTCGCGCTTCACGTAGTCCATGAACTCGTTGACCTCGCCCTGCATCTGTTCGATCTTGCGGCGCATGTTGAGAATGATTTCGACGCCGGCGAGGTTGACGCCGAGATCGCGCGTCAGCGTGAGGATCGTTTCGAGCTGCTCGAGGTCCTCTTCCGAGTAGAGGCGCGTGTTGCCTTCGGTGCGCGACGGCTTCAGCAGCCCCTCGCGCTCGTACAGCCGCAGCGTCTGCGGATGAATGTTGTACTTCTGCGACACCGCGCTGATCATGTAATACGCCTTGCCGCCGGCGCGCTTCGCCATCATTGCCCCACGGGCCGCGGAGACACGGAGGCACGGAGGTTCATGTGTTGTGTCTCCGTGTCTCCGTGACTCCGTGGCCTGTCTCGCCAAAAGACTCGCGGACGTTTTCGCCGTTGATGCGGCCGAACTCGCGGAGCAGCTCCTTCGAGCGCTCGTCGAGCAGCTTCGGCAGCACCAGCTTCACCTCGACGACGAGATCGCCGCGGCGGCCGTCGCGCGTCGAGGGCGCGCCGCGCTCGCGCAGCCGGAAACGCTGCCCCGACTGCGTGCCCGGAGGCACGCGCAGCTTCGCGTCGCCGTCCGGGCGTCGGAATGTCGATGCGGGCGCCGAGCGCAGCCTCGTGAATCGCGATCGGCACGATCATGTGACATGTCGTCGCCCTCGCGGCGAAAGATCGGATGCGGCGCGACCTGCACGTGATGTACAGATCGCCCGGCTCGCCGCCGCGCACGCCGGCATTGCCCTTCGCGGGCACGCGGACGCGGTCGCCGTCGGCTACGCCGGCCGGGATGCGGACCTGCACCGCGTCTCGACCGCGTTTCCTGGCCGGTGCCCGCGCACGGCTCGCACGGCCGCGGACGCTGCTGACCGCTGCCGCCGCACGCGGGGCAGCTGCGGGAGAACACCATGTGCCCGCGAACGGTGCGCACGGCACCCGCGCCCTGGCAGACGAGGCACGCGCCGGTGCTCGACCCGTGTCAGCCCCGTGCCGGCGCACGTGCGGCACGTCTCCCGCCGGGTCACCGTGACCGTGCGCTGCACGCCGTTGAAGGCGTCCTCGAACGACAGCTGCAGAGTCTGATGGAGATCGGCGCCACGCTCGGCGGTCGGAGACTGTTCGCCGCGCGACGTGAGGACCTCGGCGAACAAATCGCCGAAGGTGGCGGCGTGATCCGCGCCTCGCGTAGAGAAATCGAACCCCTCGAAGCCGCTGGTGCGGCGCTCTCCGCCGCCGAGTGGCGATCCCGAGTCGTACCGCGATGCGGCGGTCGGGATCCATCAGCGTCTCGTACGCCTCGAGGATCTGCGCGGAACCGTGCCTCCGCCATGCGGTCACCCGGATTGATGTCCGGATGGAACCGCCGCGCGAGGCGACGATAGGCGCGCTTGATCTCCGACTCCGTCGCGCCGTGCTCGAGACCGAGGATGACGTATAGATCCATTGGTGATTCGTGATTGGTGATTCGTGATTGCGATTCGTGATGTCGCTTCGTGATCACCCGGAGGCAATCACTAATCACCAATCACCCATGGTCATTTCTTCTCCTCGTCCACCACTTCCGCGTCGATCACGTCGCCCTCCGAACCCGCTGAACCCCCTGCGAACCTCCTGAACCTCCCGAATCCCCCGAACCTCCTGAACCTCCCGAACCCCCTGAACCCTCCGAACCCGCAGCACCAGAGGCGCCAGCGTTCTTGTAGAGCGCTTCGGCGGCGCGATGCTGCGCCTGCGTCAGCTGCTCCATCGCGCGATTCATCGCCGCGGTGTCGTTGGCCGTGATCGCGCTCTTGAGCGACTCGATCGCCGTCTCGACCGCCGCCTTGTCGCCCGGCGCGAGCTTCGACCCCATGTCCTGCAGCATCTTCTCGGCGCCGTACACCGCCTGGTCGGCCTTGTTGCGCGCCTCGATCTCTTCCTTCCGCTTCTTGTCTTCCTCGGCGTGCGACTCGGCGTCCTTCATCATCCGCTCGACCTCCTCCTTGCTGAGGCCGCTCGACGCGGTGATCGTGATCTTCTGTTCCTTGCCGGTGCCGAGATCCTTGGCCGACACGTTGACCATGCCGTTGGCGTCGATGTCGAACGTCACCTCGATCTGCGGCACGCCGCGCGGCGCGGGCGGAAGGCCGACCAGCTGGAAGCGTCCGAGCGTGCGGTTGTCGCGCGCCAGCGGACGCTCGCCCTGCAGCACGTGCACTTCGACGCTCGTCTGGCTGTCGGCCGCCGTCGAGAACGTCTCGCTCTTGCGCGTCGGGATCGTCGTGTTGCGCGGAATCAGCGTCGTCATCACGCCGCCGAGCGTCTCGATGCCGAGCGAGAGCGGCGTCACGTCGAGCAGCAGGAGGTCCTTGACCTCGCCTGCGAGCACGCCCGCCTGGATCGCCGCGCCGATCGCGACGACCTCGTCGGGGTTGACGCCCTTGTGCGGCTCCTTGCCGAACAGATCCTTCACGATCTGCTGCACGCGCGGGATGCGCGTCGATCCGCCGACGAGCACGACCTCGTCGATCTTCGAGGGATCGACACCCGCGTCGGTCAGCGCCTGCTTGGTCGGGCCCACCGTCCTCTGCAGAAGATCTTCGACGAGCTGCTCGAACCTCGCTCGCGTCAGCTTCATCTGCAGGTGCTTCGGGCCGCTCTGATCCGCGGTGATGAACGGCAGGTTGATGTCGCTCTCCATCACGGTGGAGAGCTCCATCTTGGCCTTCTCCGCCGCTTCCTTCAGGCGCTGCAGCGCCATCCGATCCTTGCTCAGATCGATGCCGTCGCTCTTCCTGAACTCCGCGATGATCCACTCGATGATGCGCTGATCGAGGTTGTCGCCGCCGAGGTGCGTGTCGCCGTTGGTCGCCTTGACCTCGACGACGCCCTCGCCGACTTCGAGAATCGAGATGTCGAACGTGCCGCCGCCGAAGTCGTAGACGGCGATCGTCTCGTCCTTCTTCTTGTCGAGCCCGTACGCCAGCGCCGCCGCCGTCGGCTCGTTGACGATGCGCATGACCTCGAGGCCGGCGATCTTTCCGGCTTCCTTCGTGGCCTGCCGCTGCGCGTCGTTGAAATAGGCGGGAACGGTGATGACCGCTTTGGTGACCGGCTGGCCGAGGTACTCCTCCGCGGCCTGCTTCAGCTTCTGGAGGATCATCGCGGAAATCTGCGGCGGCGCGTATTCCTCGTTGAGGATCTTGATGCGCACGTCGTTGCCGGCCGCGGTGACGGTGTACGGCACCATCTTCATTTCCTCGCTGACTTCGTCGAAGCGCCGTCCCATGAACCGCTTGATCGAGAAGACGGTGTTCTCCGGGTTGGTCACCGCCTGGCGCTTCGCCACCTGGCCGACCAGCCGCTCGCCCGTCTTGGTGAACGCCACGACCGAGGGCGTCAGGCGGCTCCCCTCCGGGTTGGTGATGACGACGGGCTCGCCGCCCTCCATCACGGCCACGACGGAGTTGGTGGTGCCGAGGTCGATGCCGATGATTTTGCTCATGTCGTCGCGTCCTTCTTCCGCGGAGCACCG
Organism: uncultured Acidobacteriota bacterium; assembly: GCA_963741135.1. Taxonomy (GTDB): domain Bacteria; phylum Acidobacteriota; class Vicinamibacteria; order Vicinamibacterales; family UBA2999; genus Gp6-AA40. The sequence continues at coordinate 523,548 of CAVUHC010000008.1, read as the reverse complement.
GTGGCCGTTCGCGGCGCGGACCTTCAAGGTCAGCGACCGCCGATGCCAATGTTTAGGCCGTCTACATTATTAAATCTGAGTCAGATGCAGTCAATTTATTGCGCTTCAGAAGCCGATAAGCACAGGAGCATCAATCAATTCGCTCCGCTATACTGAATTTGATGGTGAACAACAACCAGCAGCCGCGCCCCGGACGCCGCGTGGTTGTCCGCGTCGCCCAGCAGGCAGGCCTCGTCATCCTGTTCGTCGTCGCCGCGCTGCTCGGCACCTTGGGCGGCGTGCTCTTCGCGTTTACCGGCGACGTCCCCGAGATCAGCGCGCTCGACGACTATCGCCCCAACACCATCACGCGGCTCCTCGCGCGCGACGGCCAGATGATCGGCGAGTTCGCCACCGAGCGCCGCGTCGTCATCGGCTACGACGACATCGCGCCGGCCCTGCGGAACGCGATCATCGCGACCGAAGATGCCGGCTTCAACCAGCACTTCGGGCTGAGCATGTCGCGCATCATCGTCACCGTCCTGAAGGACATCCTGACCGGCGAGCGCGCGGGCGCGAGCACGCATCACGCAGCAGCTGGCGCGCGACATGTTCCTCGTCAGTACCGATCCGCAGGCGGCGTGTTCGAGCGATCGCCGGAGCGGAAGATCAAGGAATGGATTCGTCGCGATCCAGATCGAGAAGCGGCTACACCAAGCCGGAGATCTTCACGCTCTACGCGAACCAGATCAATCTCGGACACGGCGCGTACGGCGTCGAAGCGGCTTCGCATCTGTACTTCGACAAGCCAGCGAAGGAGCTCACGCTCGAAGAAGCGGCCGTGATCGCCGCCATCATCCAGGCGCCCGGTCGCCTGAGCCCGTTCGTCAACCCGAAAGCCGACGCTGATGCGGCGCAACTACGTGCTGCAGCGGATGGCGGAAGAGGGCTACATCTCGGCCGACGAGGCCCGCGACGCGCAACAGCGGCCGCTGGTCCTGCAGGGACAGCAGCGTCCCGAACCGTCGATTGCGCCGTACTTCGTCGAGGAGATCCGGAAGACGCTCGAGCAGAAGTACGGCGCCGAGGCGCTGTACCAGTCGGGCTGCGCGTGCAGACGACGCTCGACGCCGAGCTGCAGGAGGCGGCCAATCGTGCGCTCGATCGCGGACTGCGACGGCTCGACAAGCGTCACCGCGGCTTCCGGAAGCCTGCGCGAAACATCGTCGCGGAGACACCGCACGCTCGATACGCTTCACGACCGATCGGTGGAATCGGCCGATCCTCGCCGGCGACATCGTGCCGGCGCTCGTCGTTGCGGTCGCGCCCAAAGGGCGGCAATGGCAGCGCGCGCGTGCGGATCGGCACCCACGAAGTCGAGCTGCCGAAGAGCGCCTTCGCATGGACGCGAAAGACCGCGGCCGTTGATCTCTTCAGGTGGGCGATCTCGTCCAGGTCGAAGTACGGACGATGAAGGGCGGCGTGCCGCAGACGCTTGCGCTCGAACAGGATCCGCTGGTCGAAGGGGCGCTGCTCGCGATCGACAATCGGACGGGCCAGGTGCGCGCGATGGTCGGCGGCTTCAGCTTCGCGCGGAGCAAGTTCAATCGCGCGACGCAGGCGAAGCGGCAGGTGGGCTCTTCGTTCAAGCCGTTCATCTACACGACGGCGATCGATCGCGGCTACACGCCGGTGTCGATCTTCGTCGACGAGCCGATCTCGCTGGCAGCCGGGCCCGAACCAGCCGCTGTACGAGCCGCTCAACTACGACCGGAAGTACGAAGGGCCGGTGACGCTGCGCTGGGCGCTCGAAGACTCGCGCAACATTCCGGCCGTCAAGGCGCTCGCCGAGCTCGGCCCCGCCAATGTCATCAAGGTCGCCGCGCGGTTCGGCCTGCCGCCGAACATGCCGCCGTATCTCTCGCTCGCGCTTGGCTCGGTGGAAGAGACGCTGTGGGACATGACCAGCGCCTACACGGCGTTTCCGAACCAGGGCGTCCGGATGCGCCCGTACTCCGTCGTCAGCATCGCGGATCGCGAAGGCAACGTGCTCGAGGAGAACCGGCCCGAGCCGCACGAAGCCATCCGCGCCGACACCGCCTTCGTGATGACGAACCTGCTGCGCGGCGTCGTCCAGCGCGGCACGGCGGCGGCGGCAGCAAGCCTCGATTGGCCGCTGGCGGGCAAGACCGGCACGATGGACGAATACACCGACGCGTGGTTCATCGGCTTCGATCCGAACATCACTGTCGGCGTGTGGGTGGGCTACGACGAGAAGAAGCCGCTCGGGCAGCAACGAGACCGGCGCGCAGGCGGCGCTCCCGATCTGGATGGACTTCATGAAGGCCTACATCGACACGCGCGGCGATCGGAAGAACCTGCCGCAGTTCGAGGCGCCCGGCAACATCGTCTTCGTGACGCTCGACTCGGGCATCAGCGAAGCGTTCATCAACGGCACCCAGCCGCAGGGCGCCATCGCAGTTCCGCCCGCCGTTCCCGTGTCAAATTAGTCCAGTCCGGCTAAGCCGGACGCTACCGACATCGATATCGGTAGCGTCCGCCTTCAGGCGGACCTCAGGGGAACAACGGCGGTGCGACGCGTCCTCTCGCCTGGCCCGCCGAAGCCGCGCGAAGGCGGCTGGCCTGCTCGAACGCATATGCCAGCGCAATCAACCGCGGCTCGCTGCACGCCATCCCGGTAAAACTCACACCATACGGAGCCGGCTGCGGATCGAAACCCGGCTGGAAACGCGGGCGTCGGCGTGTTCGGCACCGTCGCGAATGGCACGATCACCGTCGGATACGCGGCTCGCGCCGCGATGCCCGCCCCGTTCTGCGCGGGAAAGATGAGCGCGTCGAGCCGCTGCGCCTTCATCACTTCGTCGATGCCGTGGGACGCGGTCAGGAACAGATCCTTCCGGCGATCCGCCTCGTAGCGGCTCCGATCCGCGAGCAGGTCGATCTCGTCCGCGTTGTCGAGATTCGACTGGCCGTATTTGAGCGTGCCGGCGCTCCTGTGTGCGTCGTTCCACGCGCGGAGCGCCGTCAGCGTCTTCACCGGAGCGGCGTCGCCAAGCAGCGCCAGCCAATGGCTGAAGTCGCGCTTCATGCCGTACTTGTAAGTCGATCGAGCAATCCGCGTCCTTCCCCTTCGCATTGTCCGGTCCCGAGCAGACGTTCCAGTCGAGAAAGTTCCTGCGCGGGATCGGCATCGACGATGCTCGGGATATCCGCCGGGTCGACGATCTCGGCACCTTGCTGCCGCATGACCGCGATCGCGTCATCCATCGCCTTGCGCTGATCGGCAGTGAGGCCGCCCCGCGGGACCGATGAGCCTCCCGCCGTAACAGCGTCGTAGAAGAACGCGCGCGGCACGCCGATGCGCGCGCCATTCAGCGCCGCGCGGTCGAGGAATCGCGTGTAGTCGCGCCCTGGCGGCGGCGTGCACGCGGCGGTGGCGGCATCGTTCGGATCGGGCGTTCGCGCTTTCCATCGCGCCGAGCATGATGGCCGCGTCGGTGACCGACCGCGCCATCGGGCCGGCGGTGTCCTGATCGGCGGTGATCGGGATGATCCCGTAGCGGCTCACCCGTCCGACCGTCGGCTTGATGCCGACGAGCATGTTCTGGTTCGCGGGGCTCAGGATCGAACCGGACGTCTCCGTGCCGACGTTCGCAGCCCAGAAGCTCACGGCCGTTCCGACGCCGGAGCTCGATCCTCCGGTCGCCAGCACCGGACGGCCATCGGCGAGACCGTCACGCGGGTCGCGCCGCGGATCGTAGGGGTTCATCCCGTAGCCGTTGAGGCTGTTGTAGTTCGCGGGCATCCCGACGGTGACCCAGTTCGCCAGCTCGGTCATCTGCGTCTTGGCGATGATGATCGCGCCGGCATCGCGCAGGTTCTTCGTCGACCGTCGCGTCGTACGGCGGAACGAGGCCGGCGAACGCGAGCGCGCCGCCGGTGGTCGGCATGTCGCGCGTCTGGATGTTGTCCTTGAGCGCGATCGGGATGCCGTGCAGCGGCCCGCGAATCCGTCCGGCGCGCGCGCTCGCGGTCGCGCTCGTCCGCCTCTTCGAGCGCATGCGGGTTGACGTAGATGATCGCGTTCAGCCGATCCTCGTACAGCGCGATGCGTGTGAGCGACTGCTGGACCAGCTCGTGCGACGTCACGCGGCGGCTGCTGGAGCGCCTCGCCGCATGTCCGTGATCGAGGCTTCGACGACGGTGAATCGACGCTGCTGCGCGCTTACGAGAGCCGCGAGCGCCACAAGCGCCGTCAAGGGCACTAAGACGTTCTTGACCACGAAGGACACGGAGATTACGAAGGTTAGATCACAAAACAATTTTTGTAAAAAAGGTTCTTCGTGGCCTGCTCGTCCTTGGTGTTCTTCGTGGCTAATCCTCGTCCGCCGGCGCAGGCGCGCCCAGCGTGCCGCTGGCTTTCTTCAGCAGATACGTCTTGATGAATGGATCGAGATCGCCGTCGAGCACGCGGTTCACGTCGCCGACCTCCATCTTCGTGCGGTGATCCTTGATCATCTGGTACGGCTGCAGCACGTAGCTGCGGATCTGGCTGCCGAACCCGATTTCCTTCTTCGCGCCCGCGATCTGGTCGAGCTTCGACTGCTTGTTCCTTCATCTTCAGGTCGATAGAGCCGCGACTTGAGCACCTTCATCGCCGGACGCCCGGTTCTTGTGCTGCGAGCGCTCGTTCTGGCACGACACCACGATGCCGGTCGGGAGATGCGTGATGCGGACGGCGGAATCGGTGACGTTGACGTGCTGGCCGCCGGCGCCGCTCGAGCGGTACGTATCGATCCGCAGGTCCTTATCCTCGATCTCGACGTCGACGTCCTCGGGCAAGCTCGGGCCAGACGAACACGGACGCAAACGAGGTGTGGCGCCGCGCGGCCTGATCGAAGGGCGAAATGCGCACGAGACGATGGACGCCGGCCTCAGCCGACATCAACCCGAAGGCATAGTCACCGGTCAGTGTGAACGTGACGCTCTTGATGCCCGCTTCGTCGCCCGGCTGGTAGTCGATGACTTCGCGACGGAAGCCGCGACGCTCGGACCATTTCAGGTACATGCGGAACAGCATCTCGGCCCAGTCCTGCGACTCGGTGCCGCCTGCGCCCGGGTGAATCGTGACGATCGCGTTTGCGCGATCGTGCTCGCCGCCGAGCATCTTCTTCGTTTCCGCCGCCTCGACTTCCTGCTGCAGCTCGTCGAGCGCCGCGCGCGAGATCCGCGGTGACGTCTTCGCCCGCGCGCGGCCCACTCGACCAGGACGTCGATGTCATCGGTCCGGCGGCGCAGCGATTCGAGCAGCGTCCGGTCCTCTTCGAGCCGCCGCCGGCGCTGCATGACCTTCTGCGCCTCGGCCTGGTTGCTCCAGAAATCGGGAGCCGCGATGCGCGGCTCTACTTCGGCGAGCTGCTCGTCGAGGTGTGCACCCTCAAAGATGCCTCCGCAGTTCCATCGCCCGCTTGCTCAAGTCCTCGTAACGCCGAACGAGATCATCAACGGCAACTGCCACGATACCCTCCTGCAGGCGGGTCTGAAGACCCGCCTCTGCGAAACTCACCAAGACGTAGAGGCGGACCTTCCGACTTCGCAAGGTCGGACCACCGAGCCTTGGCGAAGGCGGTCAGGTCCGCCTGACAACAATGAGCGCGACGGCGATGAGCGCCATCGCCACGTACGCCACGACGTCGCCAATCTTCGAGTAGATCGTCCGGATCGTCAGAAACCGGACCTGCTCGACCAGCGCCGCCTGTTCAAAGATAGCCGACTGCTGCACGACGCGCCCGTACGGGATCGACGACGCCGCTGATGCCCGTGTTCGCGGCGCGCAGCCAGGTATCGCCCCTGCTCGATGGCGCGCATCGACGCCAGCTGCGAAATGCTGGTACGGCGCCGACGAGTGTCCGTACCACGCGTCGTTGGTGATCGTCGTCAGCAGCTCGCTGCCCGCCTGCGACCGCCTGTCGAATGAGCGACGGATAGACCACCTCGTAACAGATCGCCGTGCTGATCGAAATGCGAACCGACGGGCAGCATCACCATCGTCGTGCCGGGCGAGAAGTCGGTAAAGCTGTCGACGAGCGGCGACACGAAATACAGCCATCGCTTCAACGGGATGAACTCGCCCCACGGCACGAGATGAATCTTGCGGTACACGCCGACGGTCGTGCCGTCGGGCGCTATGAGGAACGCGGCGTTATACAGCGCCGGGGTCGCGCCGTGCTCTTCCTGATCGCTCCCGAACAGAATCGGCACGTGCAGCTCGCGCGCGAGCGCGCGGATCGCGGCTTGTCCGACGGGATCCTCCTCGAACATGAACGGCGTGGACGATTCGGGCCAGATGACGAACTCGGCGCCGCGGCGCACCGCGTCGCGCGTCATCGCGATGTAGGTCGTGAAGATGCGCCGCGCTTCGCCCGCCTTCCACTTGTCTTCCTGTGCGATGTTGCCCTGGATCAAGCCGACCCGAATGGCCGTACCCATGCGCGTCAGCGATCCGTCCGCGATCCGCAAGCTGCCCCATGCGCCGGTCGCGATGAGCACCACGGCGGCGGCGGCCAGAGCAGCGACGCGCGCACGGCCAGTCGGTGAGCATCGCGTACGCGATCGCGGCATTGACGAACGCGACCAGCAGCGGACACCCCGTACACGCCGAGGACGCTGGCGAGCTGCGCCACCGGCAGGACGGTGACCTGGCTGTCGCCGAGCGGCACCCAGGGAAATCCCCCGAAAGCGACTCCGCGGAAAAACTCCGTGGCGACCCACGCGGCCGGCGCGAGGAAGATCCCGGTGACCCCGGCGCGGTTGATCAGACGGCTACTGATGAGCGCCGCCAATCGCCGGAAACGCTCCCTGATAGAGCGCCAGCAGAATGACGCCAAAGATCGCCGCGATCGTCGGAATGCCCCCGAACGTGCTGATCACCGTGCCCGTCCAGTAGAGCGTGCCGGCGAAATACACGAAGCCGGACGCGAGCCCGAGCAGGAACGCGCGGAGTGGCGGTTGCCCTGGGAGGCGTCCGGGGCGCCCCCGCCATCCGCTCAGCGCCAGGACGAGCGGGACGAGTGCAATCCATGCGAACGCCGGGTGGCCGTAACGTGGAAAACTGAGCGCCAGAAGCGCGCCGGACAGCAGCGCGAGCGCGAAATCGAGGCCGATGATCACTCGGACCGCGAGATTACCAGATTGGTGGAATTGTCGTGGAGAGCGAGCGAGGCTAGGAGGGAGACGTTGCTGCTGGGGGGACGGACGGCGTGACCTTGCCGTTACTCTTGACCGCGAACGATTTGCGACAACCGTTGCACCCGTACCTGATCAGGCCGAGCAGCTGAAGAGTAATCTGCGTTTCCGTGGCACCGCAGTGGGGACACGGAACCGCATCCGGTGGCAATTCCCAGTTAATCATGTGGCTGGCTGACCTAAGGTTTTCGGTCCCTCGCTGCCGCAGCGACAGTCTCAGGCCTTTTTCGCCTTCCCTTTGCGTGGCGTTTTCTGCCCTTCCGCGGGCGCGACGACGACGAAATCGGCGAGATCCCACGTAAATGGCGGCTTCTGCCGGCGGTCTGTGGCCCGGCGGTCGCGTGGCACGTCCATCTGGTGAGCCATGGCCTTCGAATCGCGTCGATCGGCCTTACGCCGGTCCCAGGTCACCACGACGGGCAGCTCGGATGTTCGGGTTTTCAGCGCGTCAAACCGCCTCATCAGCGCCGCGGCGCACGACGATTTCGAGCGGTTCCTTCTTCGTTCCCGTGGAACGACGGGGTGCGGTGGCAGTCTTTGTAGGCATGTCCAGCCGTCGTATCGGCCTCAATGTACGAAGTCTTTGATCCTGTCTCGCCGGGGTGCTGCCCAAGCTCAGCGGGTAGTCCAGTACGACGCTCGATGCGCTCAAGAGGGGATCACGGCACGCTACCCGGTCGCACAGGACGACGCATCAGTCTGGTCTGCAATTCGGAAGGCGAAGGGGCACCGGCAAAACACCACAGCGCAATCACGATGTCGCAGATCGCGCATCCCGCCGACGAATTCGGCACAAACGGGACGATGGGTGTTCCAAACAGGTGATGCGTCACGTCCCACACCGTATGCAGCATCCATCCAATCCCAATCCAGCGATACGACTTCAGGCCGTGATACGCGAGCATCGTGACCACGGCCGCGAACGCAAACTCCCACACGCCGAGGCCCCCGTTGAGGTATGCCGCGCCCGCGCCCGCGATCATGATGGCGTTGAAATTCTGGCGGTTGGGCTCCCTGAACAGGGATGTCAAGAACGCGTACAGAATGCCGATTGCCATCGGGATCACAATATCCATGACGGCATCTTCGCAGTCACGGTCAACGCTTGCGAGTGGCAGGAATGACACTAACCGCTTGATTCTCGCCATTAGGCTGGCGACGGCGAGAGTGTATATTCCATCCCATGCACACTGTTGCGGTCCTCGTCCTGCCCGGTGTCGTTCCGTTCGACCTGTCTACGCCATGCGAGGTGTTCGGGCGGGTTCGGTTGGCTGACGATCGTGCCGGTTACGACGTACGTGTCTGCGGAATCGAGAGAGACGTGCCTGCCGGTGCGTTCACGGTTCGGCCTCACTGGCGTCTGCGGACGCTGGCCAAAGCGGATACCGTGATTATTCCCGGCGTGGCCAATCCGTTGGCACCGGTACCGAAAGCCGTCGTCCGCGCCATTCGTTGCGCGGCGGAGCGGGGCTGCCGGATCGCCTCCATCTGCAGCGGTGCATTCGTACTTGCGGCAACCGGACTACTTGACGGTCGGCGCGCCACGACACACTGGCTCGCCGCGGACCAACTGGCCAGTCGTTATCCAGGTATTACGGTCGATCCCAATGTTCTCTACGTCGATAACGGACAGATATTGACCTCCGCCGGCGCCGCGGCTGGTTTGGACTTATGCCTTCACCTCGTCCGGCGTGACTACGGCGCCGTCGTCGCCGCGGATGCCGCCCGCATCGCGGTGATGCCGCTGGAACGCGCCGGTGGACAGGCGCAGTTCATTACGCACCAGCCGCCGAGTTCCGACGGCGCGTCATTGGAACCATTGATGCGATGGATTCAGATGCATCTTCGCCAGCCGCTTCACGCTGGAGCGCCTTGCGAGTCATGCGGCGACGAGTACACGCACGCTCAGCCGACGGTTCGCCGAGCAGACCGGCACGACGCCATTGCAGTGGATCCTTCTGGCACGAGTACGGCGCGCACAGCAGTTGCTGGAGACGACGAGGCATTCGGTTGAACGCATCGCCACTGAAGTGGGATTCGGGTCGGCGCCCGCATTCCGTGACCGCTTCAACCGGATCGTAGGGACAAGTCCACAACGATACCGCCGTGCGTTTCGCCGCTAGGCGTCGAGACGGTCGCGATCGATTCGGCCTCGTGGTCTGCATTTCGGAACGCGAAGGGGCAGCGATACGACTTCAGGCCGTGGTACGCGAGCACCGTCACCACGGCTGTCGCGATCAGAAAGGCTACGACATGCAGCGTGTGCGCGTTGTGTTTGCCCTCCTCGTGCTCGCCGGCTGCGTTCACCGGGTGCCGTTGCATGGTCCATCGGGCGAGACGATAGAGGTATCTCGAGCGCTGGCGTCATCGCTTGAATTAGTCGGGCCCCACGAGAAAGACCACGCGACCGTAGACGCGACGGACGCCACGGGGAATCCCGGCAACGGAAAAATTTCGAAGCCCTTCGTCGTGAGGCTCACACGCGATCTGGCGGTCTACCGACTCTGGGCTGGTCCGACCGTACGCGATGCGCAGGGACGCACGTCGAGAATAGGTCAGTGGTGGACTTTCGACCGTCCATCAGGGACGCTTGCCGGTTTCCGCCGTCGCTATGAAGTGTGCGTGCAGTGGGACACTTTGCAGTGGGTCGCCCAATGCACCCTTCGGCGTGGCGCGGTGGTGGTGATGGGCCCGGGCCAGTCCGTCAGCGCGCAAACCTGCGGAGATCCGACTGGACGGGAAAGCTACCCCGCGAACGACCGCGACTGGCAGGTGTACATCCGTGAGGCGTGGAATCGCACCGGCACACCCGGCGGAGATTTGAGCTGCCCCGATGAAAGCCGAGACTACCAGAACGATCCGGGGAACATCGCGAAACCGATCAAAGCGAACGTTCACTGATCTACGGGCGCGCGACGCGAGTCTACCGCTCCCCGACTCACTGCCCCGATGCCGGACTCGAGGCCCCTAAACCGTTCCGGACATCTGCAAACAGCTAGCGAGGCTACGCCTCAGACCGCCGAGCATGTGGCTCCGCCTCGCTAGTGGCAGTATCTCTTTGCCCCGCTTCGCGGGGCGAGAAAACTTGACTCAATTGGCTGGAATTCAGGTGGTCAAGTTTTCTAGTGCTGTTCCGGCGGCAGAAGCGGATACACGAAACCAAGTGCAGCACCCAAACGCCGTTGAGGAGGCCGTAGAATGTTCGCATGCGGCATTCGGCGCTCGTTCGCGTCACGCACTGGCTCACCGCAGCGAGCTTCGCAGCGCTCGCTGTCAGCGGTATTGCCATCCTGCTCGCCCATCCGCGTTTGTACTGGGGCGAGACCGGCGCCCTTGGCACGCCTTCGATCGTCGATCTTCCGCTGCCGATGCTGCTGACAGGCCAGTCAGGCTGGGGACGCTACCTGCACTTTCTGTCTGCGTGGATCAGTGTCCTCGCCGGCATGGCGTACGTGTTGGGTGGCATGGCGGCCTGTCATTTCAGAAATGATTGGTTTCGCCCTGCGGAGCCGCCAAAGTACACGCTTCCGCAGCGAGTCACGTACACGACCGTTGTGTTCGTGCTGTTTCCGTCGATGATCTGGACTGGATTCGCGATGTCGCCGGCGATCACATCCGTCTTCCCGGGTCTCGTGACTGCGCTCGGCGGGCAGCAATCGGCGCGCACGATTCACTTTATCGTGGCGAGCCTGCTCGTGCTCTTTGTCATCGGTCATGTCGTCATGGTGGCGCTCGCGGGGTTCAGCCGGCAGGTCACCTCAATGATCCTGGGCGGCGAGCGTCTCGCTCGAGAGAGCCGGACATGAGCCGGCTTCTGACGCGCCGAAGGCTGATGACGACCGGACTGACTGCCATCGCGGGCGTGTCCGGGCTCGCGGTGGCTGCGCGCGTCGCCGGTGAATACGGATTGATTCCGCCGGATCACCGCGGCATTTACGGCGTCGGCGAAACGCTGACGTATGCGTCGCAGCGCCTACTGACCTCTCGCGGCTCACTCGCCCGTGAATTCAGCGCGAGCCAGATCTCGACCGTCGCTCCGATCAATGGCCCGGCACCATTGACGTTTGACTACCAGCAGCTGCTCGCCGGGACGTTCCGTGATTGGCGCCTGGAACTTGACGGTCTCGTCGCGCGGCCGGCATCGTTCTCGCTGGCAGACCTGCATCACTTCCCCGTCAGCCGTCAGATCACCCACCAGGCATGCGAAGAAGGATGGTCGTTCATTGCCGAATGGATCGGCGTCCCGCTCTCGGACGTCTTGAACACGGTTGGTGTCAGCCCGCGCGCGAAGTACGTTGTGTTCTTTGCGTTCGACGATCTCTGGGAAAGCCTCGACATGGCTGACGCGTGGCATCCACAGACGCTGCTCGCGTACGGGATGAATGGGGGCGAGCTGCCGACGCCTCACGGCGCGCCGGTCCGCCTGCGCGTGCCACGCCAGCTTGGATACAAGAGCCTCAAGTACCTGCGCCAGATTACGGTGGTCGATTCCTTGAAAGACATTGGACGGGGACTGGGATCGATATCGCCGGAGCTTGGATATTCCTGGTACGCGGGAATCTAAGCATCACTATTCGACGCGATCGTGCCGCATTCGACCGACACGCCCTGTCAGGCGCTCTGCGGCATCGGACGTTCGTGGAGGAGCATCCAGGACGTGCCGAACCTGTCCCGGAACATCGCAAAGCGGAAGGCGAAAAAAGTCTCCTCCATCTTCATGAAGATCTCACCGCCGTCGGTGAGCAAGGCATAAATGCGCTCGGCCTCGTCTGTGCTGTTGACGATGAGAGTCAGGTAGGCGCTGCGCATCGGCTGGAAACGGTCGGGCGGGATGTCAGCACCGAGGAGCTCCGTCTCTCCGATGGTCATACGGGCATGCAGAATGGCGTTTTTCCAATCGGGCGCCACGTCGGTTGCATTCGGTGCTTCGCCGTGAGTCATCATCATCGTGATTTTTGCGCCAAGATGCTGTTCGTAAAAACGGAATGCCTGAGCGCAGTTACCGCCATAGTTGAGATAAGTGAGTAGTTTCATGGAGTCATTTTCCTTTCGGGACGGACGCGATTCTAGCTATGACTTCCCCACTGATAGGTCGAACGGGGAGCCGCGAAATCGACATCCACTACGAATGGAGAGGGGATCGGGGATCGGGGATCGGGGATCGGAAATGACAAACGTAGAATTTGTGCTCAGCCGCGACCAGCGGGACGAAATCATGAGAGCTGTTAAAGCCATTGAACGACAAGTCAAGGAGATGGTCGGCAAGCCTCACTGGCAAGCCCTCTACGTGATCGGGACGAACCTGGCCATCATTCAAACGAACTTGACCAATTTGCCACGAGCCAGGTCAAACTGACGACCGAAAGTGCGGACCGCAAACTGCCAGTCTCGCAGGACGGTGCAGCGGATGTGGGCAGTTCTCAAACGTGTGGTGAGGTATGACTTTCATCCCGCCCGTTGTGGGTAACTGGGCCTGGACTCTCGGCAACTAGCAGTACCTCAAAGGGCGAGGGCTCTTCGCGCCGTTTCTCTTCCATCGTCGTGCGAGCTGCGACGAACTCGAACACGAACAGAGAACGGAGAACCGAAGGCGATCTCTATGTGATGACCTGAGAAGAATGAACGACAGCGCGCTGGCGAGCGCTAGCGCGTGATCCAGGGCTTGAACTGCTCTTCTCGTTGGAGGCGGGTCGCAATCGTTTCAGCCTGGCGCCGGTCGGTGTATTTCCCGATGCGGACGCGGAACATCCGCGGCGTCCCGGAGCCAGGCACGGTGACAAACGACGGATAGCCCTTGCCGGCGAGACGACGCGCAATCGTCTCGGCTTCACCACGATCGTTAACCGCCGCGACCTGCACGACGAACCCTTTCCCCGCAGGTTCGCCCGGGATCTGCGACAGCGCCGTATTGGTGGGCGCCGCACTCAATCGCGTTGATGGAGTTGCCGGCGCTGGTTTCCCGGGCACCGAAAGCGGGACCACCGGCGTGCGCACAGCGGGCCGCGGAGCAACCGAAGCCGCAGGCGCGACCGGTCGTTTGAATGTTTCGTCCGGAGGCTCCTGCCCCTCGAGACGATCGGGGTATGTCAGCCTTTCCTGCGAGGCGACGGGTGTATTGCTCGAGGAAGCAGGGGCGGTCGTCGCTACTGCCGCGGGGGTGTGCGTCGACTCAGTGGGGTCGGTTAAGGCATCGACCGACGCCTCGGTTACTTCGCTCGCACGCTGTGCGCGGACGCCGCGGCCCACCATGACGCCGCACAGGAAGATCACCACCGCGACGACGGTGGAGGCCATGAAGAGGAAGACCAGCTGCTTTCCGTTCAGCTGAATCTCGCGTTGTCCCTCATCAGCCATTCTTTGAATGGACGAAGTGTAGCACGCGATGACGAAACGTGATTCGATTTTTTCGCGCGCGGTTACGGAGCTGGAAGCCGATCGAGCGCACGCCGCGCGTCGGCGTTCGCGGGATCGCGGGTCAACACAATCTGCAGCTCGGCACGCGCCGCCGCAACGTCCCTCGCCTGGGTGTACGCATCGGCAAGCGCCAGGCGCGCATCGATCTGGTCGTCGCTCCAAATCGAGATTTTCAGCTCATCGATCGCATCCCGCATGCGCCCGTCGCGTAGATACAAGCGGCCCAGAAGCAGGTGCGCGGCGCGGTCGTACGGCGAGAGGTAGATCGCCCGCCGCAGCTCAGCGATCGCCTCCGCGTCGCGCTCCGCCTGATACAGCCGGCGGCCCGCGTCGAGATGGAACGCGGCCAGCTCGCGTTGATCGCGCTGCTCCGCCGCCACGAGCGTGTCCTCGACCCGAGGCGAGTTTGCGGCATCGAGCGCCATCTTGATCCGCTCGAGGCCTCCGGGTACGGTGTTCGTCCCGGGCTGCTTCGCCTCCCAATCCACATACGTCGAGGACAGCCGCTTCGCGAGATCCTTCTCCCGCTGCCCTTCGGATGCATTCCCAGACGTCTGCAGTGCAACCCCCAGCACGTAGTGCGCAGCATCGTCAGCGGGGTTGCGGCGAACCGCTTCGCGCAGCCAGATGACGGCGTTGGGCGTGTCCCGCGCCAGCCAGTAGGCGTATCCGAGGTTGAAGGAGAGGTCCGCATCGTTCGGGCTTGCGAGCACGGCCTCCTTGAAGACCGACGCAGCAGAGATGCCGGCCGTCGAGGCCGCGGGCCGCCGGAGCTGCGCGACCCCCATGTCGTTGAGCAGCGTCGCGTCCGCCTTTTCCCGGTTCAACTCCGTCAAGACCGCAAACGCGTCCGCGTTGCGAGCGAGGTGGATGAGGGACACGGCGCCGAGAAACCTGGCGTTTCGTGATAGCGGGTGATCGCCCGGCACCGGGCGGACGATGTCGAGCGCCTGCTGGTGTTCGCTCTGCTCGGTGTAGACATTCCAGAGGGAAAGGCGTGCGCGTTGAAAGTCTGGAGAAAGCCGCAGCGCTTCCTTGAGGAACGCCACCTGGGTCGCCGGGTTCCCGGCCAGCACGCCCTTCACGTACTGCTCGAATGCAGACAGCGACGGGTGACCCCGCTCCATCTGCTCCGTGGAGACTGTGGAATCGGGCGCGAGCCGGCGCGCGACGCGCGCGTAGACGGCAAAGAAATCGTTCAGCGGACCGCTCTCGACAATCTCCGGGAACATGCGGCCGGTGTCGAGACGGATGGCGCGGGCACGAACGGTCAGCGTGCCGGCCTTCACCTCGTAGGCGCCGACAACCACCTGCGATGCGCCGACGACCTGAGCCACACGGATGATGGTGGCGTCGCTCAGGGTTGCAACGGGCGGCACGCGAAGCTGTTCGAACGCGTGAAGACGATCGTCTCGCGAGAGGGCCTGCGCGCCAAGCGCGACGAGATCGTCAGTGAGCACGACCGCGGAGGCTTCCGCCAGCCAATACAGCCGCGGCTCACGCGTCGCGTTTTCAAAAGGAATGATCAGCTGCCCCGCGTCGACGGGCGCGAGTGATTGCGCTGTACTCGTCGTAATGCAAAATGCAAAATGCAAAATGCAAACAGTGCGAACAATGAAAACAGTGCACGCCCGGCCCGAAGAGCGTTTGCATTTTGCATTTTGCATTTTGCATTTTGTCATCCTGCCACTTTCGCCGGTCTGACCAACACCGACATCAGGCACTGACCGGCGCCCGTCGCCCGGCACTGCTCCGTCCCCACTTCGACGTCGAGGTCGAAGAGGTACATCAGGCGGCGGATCGCCGACGCGTAGAACTCGCAGAGCGGCTGCTCGGTCCGATCGCGCACCTCGCAGAAGATCGAGCCTCGAATATCGATGGCTCCCACTCCCTTCCGCCAGCGCACGATCGCGCGGCTGCCCTTATATGTGGTCCGGATCATCTTGCGCGCGAGGCGCATCACGAGGTGCACCCGCACGCCGGTCGGCGCGGCGCGGATGAGCGCGCGCTGAAACCCCGGCAGGTCGGCTACTGTCCATTCCGCGGTGTATTCGCCAGCCCGTCCCGCGATGAGCCTGTACGGCTCGCCTTCCAGGCGTAAAAAGCTGAGCACCGCGGCGAGCGGCGCAAGGCCGATCCGTCCGTCGCGGAGGCCGGACGGATTGAGCCATGACTCGTAGAACTCGAGCCTCGTTGGCAGCAAGTCGGCGATGCCCTGGTGCAGGCTCGCGACGAGCAGGCGCCCGATGCCAGCATCAGTCATGCGTAGCGTTTTCTGATAACGTTACCGCAGTCGGCAGCCGGCAGCCGGCGGCAGGCAGGTCTGGCCCGCGGATGCGAAGCCCCCACTGCCCACTGCCTGCTGCCCACTGCGAACTGATGTGGACCGCAGTTGTGCGCATCGTACCATCGCAGGATCGGCGATCGCTGAAGACACGAACCGATGCCGGCGCTCTGCGCATCGCGGATGCGCTCAGCGATCTGCAGGTGTGCGACATCGGCCCCGATGAGGTGGCTCCTTTCGACCCGGACGGACGATTGCTGACCAACGTGAACACGCCCGGCGATTACGAGCGGGCCCGGCGTGCCGCGGACGGCGTGCCGCGCTCAGCGTAGGGAAGCGTACCGCACCGGGATCGCAATCGCAAATCACGAATCGCACATCACCAATCGTCGATCACGAATGATTCTTCCCGTTCAGGACCGTCTTCGTGCGCACGTCGCGCGACTGCTGACGACGCTGTACTCGCTCGACGAGTCGTCTTCTACGGCGCCGCCGATCGCCCTCGAGTATCCACCGAACCGCGAGCTCGGTGACCTTGGCACTCCGGTCGCCTTCGAGCTCGCCCGCCGTCTCCGCAAGGCCCCTCGCGCCATCGCGCAGGAGATCGCAGGTGCGTTCGGATCGCTCGAGGGCATCAGGCAGGTCGCCGCGGCTCCCAACGGTTATCTCAATTTCTTTCTCGAGCGCCGGGACTTCCTGCTCTCGCGCCTCTCGCCGGAGCCCGCGCCGCCACGACCGTCAGCGGCCAAAGCCATCGTCGAGCACACGGCCATCAATCCGAACAAGGCAGCGCATATCGGCCACCTCCGTAACTCCGCGCTGGGCGATACGCTGGTGCGCGTGCTGCGTTTCCGCGGCATTCCGGTTGAAGTGCAGAATTACATCGACGACACCGGTGTTCAGGTGGCCGACGTGGTTGTCGGCTTCCGCGTGATCGAGGGAAGGACGCTCGAGGAGATCCGCCAGATCGCCGACACGACGCAGTTCGATTACTACTGCTGGGATCTGTACGCCAGGGTGACGGAGTGGTACGGGCAGGACAAGGAGCGCCTCGCGGTCCGCGGCGAGACACTCCACGATATCGAGCATGGCGGCAACGAGAACGCCGAAATTGCCGCTTTCATCGCCGACCGGGTCGTCCGATGCCATCTGAAAACGATGGCACGCATGAACGTCGATTACGACCTCCTCACGTGGGAGGGAGACATTCTGCGGCTCAGATTCTGGGCGCAGGCATTCGAGGTACTCAAAGCCAAGGGCGCCGTCTACCTTCAGACCGAAGGACGCCTTGCGGGATGCTGGGTGATGCCCATCCAGGACGATGTGGAGGCAAGTCCCAAGGAGGATGAGGACGAGGAGAAGAGCGCGAGAAGGTCATCGTCCGATCGAATGGGGTCGTGACGTACGTCGGCAAAGACATCGCGTATCAGTTCTGGAAGCTTGGACTGCTCGGGAAGGACTTTCACTATCGCGTCTTCACGACTCGGCCACACGGACCGCTCTGGGCGACGTGCACGACCGGCGGCGAAGGCAACCACCCGGAGTTCGGCGGCGCCGCGTATGTCTACAACGTCATCGACGTACGGCAGTCGTATCTGCAGAAGCTGCTGAAGCAGGCGCTCATTGCGGTGGGACATCCAGAAGGGGCGGGGCGGTCGCATCACTTCTCGTACGAGATGGTGGCGCTCTCTCACGCGACGGCACGCGAGCTGGGCTACGCGCCGCCACCCGACTCCGAAGACGCGAAGCGGCCATTCGTCGAGGTGTCGGGACGCAAGGGGCTGGGCGTCAAGGCGGACGACCTGCTCGACACGCTGATCCGCTCCGCAGGCAGCCAAGTCGGCAAACGGAACCCCGAGCTCGACAAGGATGACGCGCTGCGCATTTCGCGGATGATTGCGATCGCCGCGGTGCGCTATTTCATGATCAAGTTTTCGCGCGGCAAGGTCATCGCGTTCGACCTCGAGGAGGCGCTCAACTTCGAGGGAGAAAGCGGACCGTACATCCAGTACGCGGTCGTGCGGGCCAACAAGATTTTTCGGAAACTGCAGGAGCGCGATGGGCTCGACGAAGCGACGCTGTTGAAGGCGCTCCGGGACGTCCCGACCGGAGAGCTCGACGGCACGAACGGCAGCCACGAGCTGTGGGCGCTTGTTCTCGATGCGTCACGGCTGGATGAAATCGTCGAGCAGGTCGTCCGATCGCTCGAATTTTCGGTGCTTGCGAAGTACGCGTTCACGCTCGCACAGTCGTTCAATGCGTTCTATCACAGTGCGCACATCCTGAACGAGGAGCGCGATGATGTGAAACGCTGGCGCGCAGCGGCAGTAATCTACCTGCGATCCCAGTTGACCAGAGCCCTCGATCTCATGGGAGTCGAGGTGCCGGCGAGGATGTAATGTGGGGCTGCGAAGGGTGCGAAGGGTGCGAGAGGTGCGAAGGGTGCGAAGGGTGCGAGGACGTCAATGCCGGTAATCGCAATAGCTCCGTGCAGTAAGCTGCCTGACTACGAGGAATCGGTGCGCCGGGCCGGAGGCGATGTGCGCGCGCTTGTTCGGACTACCGACTCGCCGGCCGACGTCGTCGCGTCGGTACAGGGGGTGCTTCTCACTGGCGGGGGTGACGTCCTTCCGGCGATTTATGGGGCGATCGCGCATCCGACGTTCGACCCGGCAGAGCCGGGCCGGGATGAATACGAGATCGAGCTCGTGCGCCTTGCCCTCGCCGCCGACCTACCGGTGTTCGCCATCTGCCGCGGCATCCAGGTGCTGAACGTCGCCCGCGGCGGCACGCTCATCCAGGATATCGCCGACGAAGTCGGCACGACCGTGAACCACCGCGTGGCCATGCCGCAGCATTCGATCGCGCACGATGTCTGGATCGAATCAGGGTCGCTGCTCGAGCGCCTGATGGGCGAGCGCTTCGAAGCCGGCGAAGCGTGCCCGGTCAACAGCCGCCACCACCAGGCGCCGAAGGCGCTCGGCGAAGGACTCATCTCGTCGGCAACCGCGCCCGACGGCGTCATCGAGGCGATCGAAGATCCGACACGCCGCTTCTGCCTTGGCGTGCAGTGGCATCCTGAAAACTTCTACAGGACGGGCGAGTTCCGTAATTTGTTCGAAGGGTTCGTTCAGGCGTGCAAAATCTGACCTACGGCGCGCAGGCTCGCTCCAGTGCATGGGCGCGCGAGCCGTCGCGACCGACACCCGCCAGCAACTCCCCGAAGGTCTGAAGGGGCGAGGTGTTTCCGCCCCGGCCAACTGCCGGCACGAGTGCCCACAGATCGGTGGCGGCGCGACTGTTTGCATCGACCGATGTATCCGGTTGGAGCACGCCTGGTGCCAATTCTACGTGGCCGACCGGGACGCACAGCGCCGGATGATCGAAGGGCGCCCGCTCGAAGCGTACGCGTTCGTCGGTCAGTGCCGTCATGAAGGCGACCAGTGCGCTGCGCTCCTGGGCGTTCAGTCGGATGTTACCCATGCCCGGTCCCAGGTTGCCGCCAGCCGGCACATCGCCGTTCCTCGCATAGAACTCCACGACCTGCTCCAAGGTCGCTGCTCCCCCGGTGTGAAAGTAAGGACCGGTCAGCTCGACGTTGCGCAGCCCCGGGGATTTGAAGGCACCGTCGGCACGACCGGCGGGCGCGCCGGGGAAGAGCGGCAGCCCGAACCCGTCGTTCCCGGCGGCACCAAGGTCGTCACCAATCTCGCTGACGCCGGTGCGGAAGAAGCCGAGACTGCGCGGATCCAGGGCACTGGCCGACAGGGCGGTCGTGAATCCGGCCGCCGAGAGCTCCGGTCCTTGGTGGCATTGCGTGCACTGCGACCCGCCGGCGCGGAACTCAGACAGGCCCTGTTGCTCGAGCGCCGAGAGCGCCGTGCCGTCGCCCGCGAGAAAACGATCCACCGGCGTGTCGTCGGCGACGAGCGTCGCCTCGTATCCGTAAATCGCGAGGCCGAAGAAGAGCCCGAAGTTGTACGCCATCTGCGTGAACTCATTCGCACCGTTTGGCACGGTGGCGCCCACGACAGTCCGTCCGTCGCTGTCGACGACCACTGCGCTCCTCCAGTAGGCCGGCTGGAATGCCGCGCGCACGAGCGAGGCGTAATCATGTTCCGCCCGCAAGCCAAGGCGATCGGCGTTCGCCATTCCGCCAAGCACGCTGTCGCTCGTCGACACTTGCTGCCGCGCCAGCGGCGTCAGCGTCAGGAGCTTGCGGCCCAGCCGCGGCCACGACCGGCCGTCAAACGACATCTCGACGGCATTGAGAGGTGGGCCTACGGCCTGCGAGGCGAGGCTCGCATTGTCCAGGCGCACGGCCTCGGGCTCGAGCCCGGTACCTCGCCCGACCAGCACGTTGGCGCGGCGATCCGAGTCGCCAAACGGCGTCGCGCCCGTGAAGAAAGCGCTTGCGCGGCCGTCCCAGAAGTTGCGGACGTAGAAGACGGCATTGATCACACTCGGCGAATTGCGCGAGGTCACCTGCCGCACCTTCACGCCACCGAGCGAGAACACTCCAGGGCCTCCGGTGTCAGCGCTTTCGTCAACCGCGCTCCCATCGGTGACGTCTACGAACGTGCGCTGCACGACGCCGGCCGACCCGACAACCCGCCGCTGGTCGCGGACGACGGCCGACGTGTTGTCGGAAGGATTTGCGAACGCGTGGAATGGGAAGTCGTCGGCGGTTAGCAAGAGATTTGGCCGCAACCCCACGGCCGCATGCTGCGCATTCGCCATCTGGTTGCGGGCCCGATGATCGGCGCCGGCGTGGAAGTGACACGTCGCGCAGGCGGTCCGGCCGTCGCTTCCGACCTGCACGTCCCAGAAGAGCGCCTTGCCGAGCGCAACGAGGGCCTGGGGATCCGCGACGTAACGAGCGAATCCCGATGGCTGCGGCACGGCCACGCCTCGAAGAGGAGCAATTGCGCGTTGCGCGGCCACGGTTGCCGACAACCAGAGACACGCGCCAACGAGGAGGCACACGGACGCTCGCCCTCGGTGAACACGGAAGAGGACCGGTTGGGGGACGCTCATGGCTTGACCCGATGAATATGATCGATACGCAGATTTACCTCAGCGTGGCCGTCCAGTTCGTAATGACTTTGATCGGCGACGGCGCCGCCTGCTCGTCGGCGGTCTTGTCGATGAGGAAGCGCTCGCCGTCGGGGAATACGTCGTAGACGTAGCCACTCCCGTAGCCCGAGGCCGTAAATCTGCGCGATGTGAGGGTGGTTCAGTGCGGCAAGGACCTGCGCTTCACGTTGAAAGCGCGCGACGCGATCCGGGTCGTGAACGAAATCGTCGGCGAGAACCTTGATGGCAACATCGCGGGCCAGCCTCGTGTCGCGTGCTCGATAGACCTTGCCCATGCCGCCAGCACCCAGCACAGACTGAATTTCGTACGGGCCGAAGCGGGCGCCTGGCGTCAGGGACATGCGTGGCGATGCGACGGATTATACGACCGGGCCTCTTGGAAACAACTCCGGTAGCTGAATTCCTGCACTGCCGTTCGAGGTCCCGTGTCGCAGCATCTGCGCGCCTGCCACATGACTCCCCGAACATGACCATAGAGATCCGAGGCAGTGTCGCCGGCATGAAGCTCGCTCCCCGCTCCGCTACAATGAGCGCATGTCCGGGACCGATCCGATGAAGCCCGCCAGCCCCGGCGTGAAGCTCACCTACGACGACTTCGTTCTGTTTCCGGATGACGGAAAGCGGCACGAGCTCATCGACGGAGAGCATTACGTGACCCCAACGCCGAACGTGCGGCACCAGGACATCGTCGGCACGCTGTATCTGCTGATCGCCAGCTACCTGACAGACCGTCCGCTCGGTCGGATCTTCTTCGCGCCGCTCGATGTGATCCTGTCGCTCTTCGACGTGGTCGAGCCCGATCTCCTCTACGTCTCGCGGGATCGCGAGGGGGAGCTGTTGCGCGATTACGTGCACGGCGCGCCCGACCTCGTGGTGGAGGTCGCGTCGAAGAGCACACGCAAGCGCGACGAGACGATCAAGCGTCATCTGTACGAACGCTTCGGCGTGTCCGAGTACTGGGTCGTGGATCCCGAACTCGACGTCGTCCGCGTCTGCCGACGCAGGAACGACCGGTACGATCGTCCCGTGGAACTCTCGCGGGAGGCCGGCGACGTGCTGACGACGCCGCTGCTTCCAGGGCTCGAGATATCGCTCTCCCGGATCTTCCGCGAGTAGGACTACTTCCCGACCACGAGGCATCCTGGTCGAGTCACGGACGTGTGAAGCAAGCGACCGTCTCGACGTGCGCCGTATTCGGAAACAGATCGATGCCGGACAGTCCTTCGAGCGAATACCCCGCATTCACGAGCGCGCGCGAGTCCCGCGCCAGCGTTGCGACGTCGCAGGACACATAGACAATCCGCGTCGGCATCAATCGGACAATTCCGTTGAGGGCATCCTTCGACATCCCCGTCCTTGGCGGATCGACGATGAACGTGGCGTCATCGCCGGACGGGCGGCGGCGGACGAAGTCCTCGACGCTGGAATGCTCGACGCGCACGACGCTCGGCGAACGGCTGCGCATTCTCCTCGAGGTCGCGTCCGCTGACCGGATCACCTTCCACGACTGTGACGTCCATGGCGCCGCCCGCGGCAAGCGACAGTCCGAACAACCCGACGCCGGCGTAGAGATCGACGATCGGGCCGTCCGGCACGAGGGCGGCCACGTGCCGTACGAGCCTCTCGAGAAGAAATCGATTCCCCTGAAAAAACGCGCGCGCGTCGCGCCGAAGCCGCAACGCGCTCGATTCATCGTCCGGCTTGACGAGAAGCACATCGGACACCGACGGCACCCCCGATAACCGCTCGACACTCCGGCGGTCGAGGACCTGTGCAGAGACGCCCGTGACCCCATCACGGGCGAGCACCGCAAATGGCGTCGCGGTCGTGCCCGGCTCGAGCTCGAGATGACACGCGCGTTCGGACCCGGGAATGTTTTCGGCAATCTCGATCGACGCAAGCCCCGTCAGGCCATCGCGTCGGAGACATTCTTGCGCGGAGTCGATCCAGGCGACCGTTTCCGGAAGCATCTGCGCTGTCGGTCCGACCTCGCACAGCTCGTGACTGCCTTCGCGGATGAATCCGATTCGCGTGTTGCGCACGTGCAGGCGCGCACGCATGCGATATCCCTGCTCAGGCGATCCGATGACGTCGGGCGCATCGGCCAGCGGCATTCGAGCGATGCGCGCAAACGCATCTCGGATG
This sequence comes from uncultured Acidobacteriota bacterium, assembly GCA_963741135.1. Classification (GTDB taxonomy): domain Bacteria; phylum Acidobacteriota; class Vicinamibacteria; order Vicinamibacterales; family UBA2999; genus Gp6-AA40. The sequence continues at coordinate 500,363 of CAVUHC010000008.1, read as the reverse complement.
ATGTCCGCCTTGAGTTGCAGCTGGCGCGGATAGTTGACATGAGCAAGCACGTTGCCGCCGCAGCGCCAGTCGGAGACGACGTCGCGGCGATCGGAAGACGCGGTCAGCACCTCCAATGTGTCCGCGTAGAGGAGGCCCTTGGCCGCGCGCTCGACTCGCGCGCGAACGCGCTCCCCCGGGATGGCGCCCCAGACGAGCACAACCTGGCCGTTGTGCCGCGCCAGCATGCGGCCTCCGGCGGTCGGTTTCTCTACGTCCAGCGTGAGTATCGCGTCGGCCACAACGATCACAAAGACGAATGAGCCACAAAGTCCACAAAGAACATTTTGTCAGAGCACAAAGAACTCTAGTGATATACCATAGTGGCCTTTGTGTCCTTTGTGGCCGGTCCGTCTTCGTGGCTACTCGTACGCGATCGTCGGCAACCGCGCTCGCTCGCGCAGCAATCGATTGACGCAGGCGCGATGAGACTGCTGATAGGCCTCGGGGGGCATCCTGCCGCGGAACGGCCGCAGTTCCTCGTCGGCTTCGGCGGCGAGCTTCTCCAGCGTTTCTGCGCCACACTGTGCGCGGACGGCCTCGATAAGCGACGTATCGAGCTCACTCAGGCGGTCCAGCAGGATCTCACGGGCGTCGCCGCGTACCGTTTTTGCCTTCGCACGGGACGCGTCGAGCTCCCGAACGATCGCGTCGACGGCCGCATCGAGCGACCGATCCTCGCCCGCGCGCAGCGTCGTCAGACGCGCAATGACGCGCTCGAGGTGTGCGGGAAGGCTGCCGGCGGAGGCGACCGCCCCGCTCGAGACTTCCGCCCCGCTCGAGATGCCCACCGACCGGCGCCATTCGTCGAAGACGTCGAGGACGTCAGGCTCGCAGAACTCGACGCGGACGGGCCTCCGCCGTGGTCCCTTGGCGTAGTAGCGCTCGAAGTACCGATCGATTCCCCGCATTGCCAGTTTCAGCGGAATCCCGCGCGTCGACCATCCACACACCTGCTCGAACGCAGGGCCGACAATCCGAATCAAGTGTCCGTCGTTCTTGCGGCAGAGATACGTTTCGAGCTCGCGGCAATATTCTCCTCGTTCGTCCTCTTGGGATTTGGGACTTGGGATTTGGGATTTGGGATTTGTCACGAGACCCACCGCACCTCTCCGGAGATTACACGAACGATCGCTCCATCGACGCGGACCAGCAGCGCGCCGCGTGAGTCGATGTCCTGCGCGACGCCGCGGCGCACGGCGCCATCGGCGTCCCACTCCACGAGCCGGCCGAGGCTGTCGACAGCCCGCTCGCGCCACGCCAACGTCACGGTGTCAGCCTCGCCTCGTTGAAGCGCCTGGTAGCGATCGACGAGCGCGGCGAGGCATTCGGCAAGCACCAGCCCACGATCGCACCGGCGGCCCAACTCACTCTCGATTGACGTCGCGCGCGCCGCAACGTCCGGCGGATAGGCAGCCGTCAACAGGTTGATGCCGAACCCGAGGATCACGTGCTGCAGGGCAATGGCCGACCCCCCTGCCTCAGCCAGGATGCCCGCAAGCTTGCGCGGGCCGACGTACACGTCGTTCGGCCACTTCACGCATGGACTCAGACCGCTTGCCGCCTGCACCCCGTCGGCAACCGCCACGCCGGCCGCAATCGTGATCAGCGGAATAACGTCGCGGGCGGGACGCAGAATTGTCGACACGTACAAGCCAGCGCCCGGAGGCGATGCCCAGCTCCGGCCCAGCCGGCCGCGGCCCGACGTTTGTGCGTTTGCGGCCACCACGCACCCTTCAGCGGCGCCGTGCTCCGCCATCGCCGCGGCGATGTCGTTGGTCGACGGGACCTCTTCGTGCCACGAAAGGCGCCCCTCGAAGGGGCCAAGCCGATGACCCGCCCCAGCAAGCGCTTCGGCGATGTCGTCGGGGATAGGGTCGGGAGGCGGCCCCACTGTCACAAGCCACGGAGGCACGGAGGCACGGAGAACATCTTTCCCCAAATCGCTCCGTGTCTCCGTGTCTCCGTGGCTCGTCTCACGCAGGCTCGAGTTCGAAACTCATGTCGACCGCCGGCGCTGAATGCGTGAGCGCGCCGATCGAGACGAAGTCGGCGCCCGTGACTGCCAGCTCGGGCATGCGCTGGAGCGTGACGCCGCCTGAAATCTCGGTCTTCGCACGACCGCTGCAGCGCTTGACGGCCTCGATGATGTCCTCGGTCGTCAGATTGTCGAGCATGATGATCTCCGCGCCAGCCTCCAGGGCTTCGTCCACCTGGGCGAGGGTCTCCGCCTCGACCTCGGTCGGCATCTCCCGGTTCAGCTCTCGCATCCGGATGACAGCGGCGCGTACGCTGCCCAGGAGCCGGATGTGGTTGTCCTTGATCAGGATCCCCTCGTCCAACCCTGCGCGGTGATTCACGCCTCCGCCAGCGCGAACCGCGTACTTTTCCAGCGCGCGCATCATCGGCGTGGTCTTGCGAGTGTCGAGGATGATGATGCGGCCGTCCGCGACGTCGACGAACTGACGCGTCAGCGTGGCGATGCCGCTCAGTCGCTGGAGGAAGTTGAGCGCCGTCCGCTCCGCCGTGAGCAGCGCGGCCGCGTGACCGCGGATCTCGGCCACCTCGGAACCGCGTTCGCAGCGCTGTCCATCCTTGCAGATGATCGTGACGTTTGCCGCAGGATCGAGCTGCCGGAACGCGTCCGCCGCGATGTCGATGCCTGCGATGACGCAGGTCTCCTTTGCGACGATCACACCGCGCGCTTTCTGCTCGCGGTCGATGATCGTCTCCGTCGTCACGTCGCCCCAGCCGAAGTCCTCCGCCAGCGCGCGACGCACCAGCTCACGGTACATGCCGGGATCGAGCGGCTCGAATGGAACCGCCTTCACGCGGCTGGCTCCTCGGCGAACTCGAGTTGCGCCTCCGCCACCTCGGCAAATATCAGCTCGCGTATGTGCGTGGCCGCCTGAAAATCCCTGGCCGCGGGCTGAAGCGCCGAAAATGCAGACGGGAGCACGGCCCTCGCGATGACCGCCTTCGTCGGCTTCTTCAACAGGGACTTGAGCCGCCGTACCTCGGCGAGCGCGCCCTGCGTGGCCTCGCGGACGGCCAATGCTGACGCGTCCGCTCCGCTGATGGGCGCCACCACCTCCGCCCCCGTCGGCCAGGCCGCGCCATGCACCGATCCCGGACGCCACCAGGACCAGACTTCCTCTGTCACGAACGGCAAGTACGGCGCGAACAGCCTCAGAAGCGTCGAGAGCGCGACCAGCATTGCGCTGTTGGCTGAGGCAGCCGCCTCCGTGCCGAAGTCACCGTAGCGCCGCGACTTCACGAGCTCGAGGTAATCGTCGCAGAACGCCCAGAAAAAGCTTTCGGTGCGCTCGAGCACGCGGGCGTAGTCGTACGCCTCGAGCTGCTCGGTCGATTCATCGACCAGCCGCGACAGGGCCGTCAGCATCCCCCGATCGAGCGGCTCGGTGATTGGGCCGCGCGGTTCTGCCTGCAATAGCGCGAAACGGGCCGCATTCAGAATCTTGATGGCGAGACGCCGTCCAACCTTCATCTGGGCGGGATCGAACGCGGTATCGGTTCCGGGCCTCGCGCTGGCGGACCAGTACCGGACGCCATCGGAGCCGTATTCCTCGAGCAGCGCCATCGGGGTCACCACGTTGCCCTTCGATTTCGACATCTTCTTCCGGTCGGGGTCGAGAATCCACCCGGAGAGCGCGGCATTCGTCCACGGCAATGAGTCGTGCTCGAGGTGCGCCCGCAAGACAGTTGTGAACAGCCACGTCCGAATGATGTCGTGAGCCTGCGGGCGTAAATCCATTGGAAACACACGGCCGAACAGATCCGCATCGTCGAGCCATCCGCCGACGATCTGGGGTGTCAGCGATGACGTCGCCCACGTGTCCATGACGTCGGGATCGCCCGAGAATCCGTTCGGCTTGTCACGCTGATCGACCGTGTACCCGTCCGGCACGTCGGTGGATGGATCGATCGGCAGACGCGATTCGTCTGGTACGAGAGGTCGCCCGTAGTCGACGCCGCCGTCGGGGCGCACCGGATACCAGACCGGGAACGGCACGCCGAAGAACCGCTGCCGGCTGATGCACCAGTCGCCGGAGAGCCCGTTCACCCAGTTCTCGTAACGATGCCGCATGTACTCCGGGTGCCACTGCAGTTCGCGACCGCGGGCCAGCAGCGCATCCCGGAACTCCATCGTCTTGATGAACCACTGGCGGCTCGTGATGATCTCGAGCGGCCGGTCGCCCTTTTCGTAGAACTTGACCGGATGCGTGATGGGCCGTGGTTCGCCGATGAGATCGCCGGACTCCCGAAGCTGCTCGACGATCGCCGTCCGCGCCTTCGAAGGCGAAAGATTCGCGAGCCGATCGTACGCCTGCTGCGCACGCGCGGGGTCGCCTGATTCCCATCCGGTCTCGCCCCATGTCAGCGGGCGGAACACACCGCTCGGCAAAATCACCGCGCGCACAGGGAGCGACAACTCGCGCCACCAGGTCACGTCGGTGAGGTCGCCGAACGTGCAGATCATCGCGATGCCGCTGCCCTTTTCAGGATCGGCCAGCGCATGCGGTTTGACCGGCACCTCGACACCGAAGAGCGGCGTGATGACGTTGGTCCCGAACAACGGCTTGTACCGCTCGTCGTCCGGATGCGCAACGAGCGCGACGCAGGCGGGGATCAACTCCGGCCGCGTCGTTTCGATCTCCACCATCCCACCACCCGGCCTCGCGAACTGGATGCGGTGATACGCGCCCGGCTGCTCGCGATCTTCGAGCTCCGCCTGCGCCACCGCCGTGCGGAAATCGATATCCCAGAGCGTCGGTGCCTCGAGCTGGTAGGCGATGCCGCGTTTCTGCAGTCGCAGGAACGCCGCCTGTGACACACACTGTGCGCGCCGACCGATCGTCGCGTATGTCATCGACCAGTCGACGGAAAGGCCAAGGTGACGCCACAGGTGCTCGAACGCGCGCTCGTCTTCGGCCGTCAGCCGATTACAGAGCTCGATGAAGTTGGGACGCGAGACCGGAATCGCCTGCTTCGACGGCTTCTCCGGCGGCACGAAAGACGGGTCGTAGGGCAGCGACGGGTCACAGCGCACGCCGTAGAAGTTCTGCACGCGGCGCTCGGTCGGCAGGCCGTTGTCGTCCCATCCCATCGGGTAGAAGACGGCCTTGCCGCGCATCCTCTGGAACCGCGCGATCACGTCGGTGTGCGTGAACGAGAAGACGTGCCCGACATGGAGCGAACCGCTGACGGTCGGCGGCGGCGTGTCGATCGCGTAGACGTCGGCCCGCGGGCGGCTGCGATCGAACCGGTAAGTGCCCGACTCCTGCCACCTGGCGTTCCACTTCGCCTCGAGTCCTTCGAGTGCGGGCTTCTCGGGCAGAGCGATTGGTTGGCTGGGGTCTGACCGGTCGGACATTCCAGATAGTGTAGCTGGCAGCTGCCGGCCGCGAGCTGCCTACTGCTTGCTGGTACAGCGGATTCGATCGATTTCTTCGCGGACGAGACGCTCGGCCACGTCGGAGACGATCTGTTTGACGATACCGTTCATCTGGTCTGAAGATCCAAGCGCGAGCCGCTGGATGACGCGCTTCGCGACGTCGTCCACCATCGCGTCGGTGACGACCGGCGTCGATCCGTTGGTGCCAAGGCGAATCGGCATTACCCCAGGCTCCCCCTGCTCTGCCGCAAAAAGCGCGCTGAACGCCTCCGCAATGATGCTGCGGCCCGAGCCGCTGCCGGACGTCGGGGCAGGCACGAGTGCCGGCCCGGGGGCGAGCGTCGGCGTCACGTCCGGTGGTTCAATCGGCGGAGGGGCGACGATGACTGGCGGCGCCAGAGCGGCCAGGGGCCGCTGCACCGGCAAATCGATCACTGGCGCAGGCGGCAAATCAAAGATCATCGGCGCAGGTGGCGCCTCGAACCTCATTGGCGTCGATACGGGAGGCAAGGGCATGTTCGAAAGCAGATCGTCGAGCGTCGGCACCGCGGGCGCCTCTCCTGCGCCGACCTGCGCCATGCCATCAAAGTCGAACGGGTCCACTGCTGAGTCGCGAGGCGCCTCGACATACTCGGCGGCCATGTCACTGATGAACGACGGCGCGTCGAACGATTCGAGATCGCGCTCGAGCACCGGCGGATCCGGACTCGCGGAACGCGTGTCGGGCCTCGACCCCGCCGCCCCAGCCGCCACGGGGCCATTGACGGTCGAGAACGCTTCGTCCAGCTTGTCGAAGTAGTCGTCGAGGGATTCGTCGACGACGGCCGTCGCGGCGGTGCTCTCCGCCTCCACCACACGCGGCTCGAGATCCGCTTCGCCCACGTCCATGAGGTCGTCTGGAACCCGCGGGCGATCCTCACGCCTCGGCAATTCCACCGGCCGGGGCGGCGCGAGCCGCGCCGCGGGCCGCGAAATATCCTGAACCGCCGATTGCGTGGGGCTGCCCTTCGCGCCGCCAATCAGCTCGCGCACGCGCGCGATGACATGCTGCGGTTCGAACGGCTTGACGAGCACGCCGTCGCAGCGCGCCTCTTTCGCCTTCGCATCGTCGACCGGCTCGAACGCCCCGGCGAGCAGCAGCACGGGAATGTGGGCGAGCTCAGGGTTGTTCTTGACGAACGCCGATACCTCGTAACCGCTGCGCTTCGGCATCCCGATGTCGGCCAGGACGATGTCCGGCTTTTCAGCGGAGATGCTGGCGATGGCCGCTTCGCCATCGCCGACAGCGAACACCTGAATGTCCTCGCCCGAAAACGTCAGCTCGATGACGCGCTGGATCGTGACGCTGTCGTCGGCGAGCAGGAGCTTTTTCGGCATCGCGATTAAATACCTACCCGCGAGCGGGCGTTGCGGTTGATGAAGTCGACGATGTCGTGCATCGGGGTGCCCGGAAGAAATACGCCTCGAATTCCCATCTCGTTCAGCTTCGGGATGTCCACGTCGGGAATAATGCCGCCGACCACCACGAGCACATCCTGCAGACCCTTTTCCCGGAGCAGCTCCATCAGGCGCGGGCAGATGTGCATATGGGCGCCCGAAAGGATGGACAGGCCGATCGCATCGGCATCCTCCTGTAGCGCGGCAGCGACGATCTGCTCGGGCGTCTGCCGTAAACCCGTGTAAATCACTTCCATACCGGCGTCGCGAAGCGCCCGGGCAATCACCTTGGCGCCCCGATCGTGCCCGTCAAGGCCCGGTTTGGCGATAACTACGCGTATTTTCTGGGACATTTATCAGCTGACGGCCCGCAGCCTGCATCCGGCAGCCTCCCTGCCGGCTGTCGGTTGCCCGCTGTCGGCTAAATTATCGGCGTTTCCTCGTATTCGCCCCAGACCTCGCGCAGAGCGTCGCACATTTCGCCCACGGTGGCATAGGTTCGGACCGCCTCGATGAGCAGCGGCATCGTGTTGGTGCCGCCTTTGGCCCCCTCCTTCAGCACATCGAGCGCCTGCCGTACCCGGCCATTGTCGCGGGTCGCCCTGAGCCGCTCGAGCTTCTCCAACTGCCGTACGGACGCTGAATCGTCAATGTACAGGAGCTGGATCGGCTGGCTGGTCTGCCGTAACGAAGTCGTTGACGCCGACGATGACCTTATCGCGCTGCTCCACGGCCTGCTGGAACCTGTAGGAGCTCTCGGCAATCTCCCGCTGCGGGTACCCCTGCTCGATCGCCTCGACCATTCCGCCCATACGGTCGATCGTATCGAAATAGGCGAGCGTCTCCTCTTCGAGATCGCGAGTGAGCTTCTCTACGAAGTAAGACCCGCCAAGGGGATCGACGACATTGGTGACACCGGTTTCGTGCGCGATGATCTGCTGCGTGCGAAGCGCGAGCGTCGCGGCATCCGCCGTGGGCAGCGCGAGCGCCTCGTCGAGCGAATTCGTGTGAAGCGACTGCGTTCCGCCGAGCACTGCGGCCATCGCCTGCAGGGCAGTGCGGACGACATTGTTGTACGGCTGTTGCGCGGTCAGCGAGACGCCGGCGGTCTGCGCATGGAATCGCAGCTGCCACGACCGCGCGCTCTTCGCCTTGAAGCGATCGCGCATCACGTGGGCCCAGATGCGGCGCGCCGCGCGATACTTCGCGATCTCCTCGAAGAAGTCGCTGTGCGAGTTGAAGAAGAATGAAAGACGCGGCGCGAATTCGTCGACGTCCAGACCGGCATCGACGCCGTACTGGACGTACTCCACGCCGTCGCGCAGCGTGAACGCCAGCTCCTGCGCCGCGGTCGCTCCCGCTTCCCGGATGTGGTAGCCGCTGACAGAGATCGTGTTCCAGCGCGGCACGTGTTCAGCGCAAAACGTGAACACGTCGGTAATCAGACGCATGGACGGTCGCGGCGGGTAGATGTATTCCTTCTGCGCGATGAATTCCTTCAGGATGTCGTTCTGAATCGTCCCCGACAGCGACTGCCAGCTTGCGCCCTGCTTCTCCGCGACCACGAGGTACATCGCGAAGATCATCGATGCCGGCGAATTGATCGTCATCGACGTGGTAATGCCCGCGAGATCGATCCCGTCGAACAGCGTTTCCATGTCGGCCAGCGACGTCACGTTCACGCCGCACTTGCCAACCTCGCCGAGCGAGAGCTCGTGATCGGGATCGCGTCCCATGAGCGTCGGTAGATCAAAGGCGACACTCAGTCCCGGTACCGCCGGCCTCGAGCAGCTGCCTGTAGCGCTCGTTCGTCTCCTCGGGCGTGCCGAAGCCGGCAAACTGCCGCATCGTCCAGAGCTTGCCGCGGTAGCCGGTGGGATGAATGCCGCGCGTGTAGGGAAACTCGCCGGGATCCGCCAAGTCGCGCTGGTAGTCGAGCGACGCGATGTCCTTGGGCGTGTAGAGCTCGTCGACAGGCCGCCCTGAGATCGTCGTGAACGGTCTCTTGCGCTCCGGCGACGTGCCTGTGGCCGGCGTGGCGGTCTTCATGCTCAGCTCATTGTAGGTCCGGCTGAAGCCGGACACTACCGAAACGACGTTGCCGCATGTCTCGCCGTAGCCTTTGGCGAAGGCGGGTGACACAATAACGGGTTATGGCAGAGCACGGAGCGATCTTCGGGGCCATGCTTCAGGAATTCAACGTCGCCGCCCGCATCATCAACCTCGAGCCAGGTGTCTGGAACATCCTCACGCATCCCAAACGCCAGGTCATGGTGTCGTGTCCGGTGCAGATGGACAACGGCGAGATCGAGGTCTTCACCGGTTACCGCGTGCAGTACAACATCACGCTCGGTCCAGCGAAGGGAGGCATCCGCTATCACCCTGACGTCTCGCTGGATGAGGTCACCGCGCTCGCCGCGTGGATGACATGGAAGTGCGCGGTCGCGCACATTCCGTTCGGCGGCGCCAAGGGGGGGATCGTCTGCGACCCCACCAAGATGTCGCGCCGCGAGCTGGAAGCGCTCACGCGCCGCTACGTGGCTGAGATCATCGATCTGATCGGACCCGAGAAGGACGTGCCCGCGCCCGACGTGAACACCAACGATCAGGTGATGGCGTGGGTGATGGACACCTACAGCATGCACGTAGGCCACACGGCGACGGCAGTCGTGACCGGCAAGCCGATCGAGATGGGCGGCTCGCTTGGACGGCGCGAAGCGACCGGACGCGGCGTCATGATCGTCACCCGCGAGGCGGCCAAGCACCTCGGCCTGGACATCCAGCGGGCGACGGTCGCGGTGCAGGGCTTCGGCAACGTCGGTTCGGTTTCGGCCGACCTGCTCGCAAAGATCGGCGCCAAGATCGTCGCGGTCACCGATTGGAAGGGGGGCGTTTACAACCCCAAGGGTCTCGACGTTGCACAGCTGCTGGCGTACGTTCGCGAGCACGGGACGGTCGAGGGCTTTCCCGGGGCGGATCACCTGACCAACGACCAGCTGTGGTCGCTCGATGTCGACATCCTGATTCCGGCGGCGCTCGAAAACCAGATCACGATGGAGAACGCACCGAAGATCAAGGCGAAGATCATCACGGAAGGTGCCAACGGTCCAACCACGCCCGACGCGCATCGATACCTGCACGAGCGCGGCGTGTTCGTCATCCCCGACATCCTTGCCAACTCGGGAGGTGTGACGACGTCGTACTTCGAGTGGGTGCAGGATCGGTACGGCTACTTCTGGGAAGAAGAGGAAGTGAACGCGCGGCTCGAGAAGAAGATGTGCGTCGCGTTCGATGCGGTGCTGCAGACGTCGCTCAAGTACAAAGTCGATCTCCGCACCGGCGCCTACATCGTCGCCATCCAGCGCGTCAGCATCGTCACCAAGATGCGCGGGATGTACGCGTAGGCAAATCCGAAATCCCAAATCCCAAGAAGTCTCAGCGAGAACGGGCCACGGAGTCACGGAGAAACGGAGAATTACCTGGGCAACCCCGTGCCTCTGTGTCTCCGTGGCTTGTCTCAGGCTCGTTACTTCTCGTCGAGAAAACCCGACCAGTTCTTCCGCGCGTCAGGCGGGAGCTCCAGGAGCAGTTTCTTGAGGTCCCCGTCGCGCGGTTTCACGTAGAACTGATAGGCGTAGCGCTCGCGTAGCGGTGCGTCGATCGGCAACGACGCACCGTGCGCCGCCTTCGAGTTCACAAAGGCGAAGAGCGTGTTCGCACGGAACGGCACCGTGCGCGCCAGTTCCATCGGCAATCCTACGTCCTCGGGATAGAACTTCCCCATCGTGCTCGACGTGAATGCCTGCTTCACGCGGAATAGCTGCGTGCCGAACTGCTCGCCGTCGCCGGGTCGCGCGAAGTACACGAGCCCGGTGATGACGACGCGCTTTGGATCGAGGTGCGGCTTCAGGTGATAGCCAGGGCGGCGCAGATGCAGGCGTCCGGCAAACCCGCGATGGGGGATCGCCGCGGCACGCTCTCCAAAGTCTCCGCCCGCCGTCTCGGCGTAGTGCTCGACGACCGCATCGTGAAACCGGCGGTGCAGCGCGGGCGCGAGAATCCCGGCTACGACGTCCTCGTCGAAGAAGTGCCACACGCGCTGCGTCAGCAGCGGCGCGCTTTCCAGGTGTTCGTCGAGATGGAAGTCCTGCTTGACGGGATCGCGAGACGGAAACAGCTCCGCCGGCGGGATCGCGGCGTTCACCAGCTCGTAGAAATCGGCCGGAAACACGTTCTCGATGACGGCGTGGGTCGTCGGCTCCGTGCAGACGGACGCGGCGTTGACGGCCGCGGTGACGTGTGCGCGGATGCGATCGAGCGAGAGCCGTGCGTCGAGATCGTCGAGCAGCGGCGCGCGGCTCGCCGTCCAGTCCTTCACGACCAGGGCATGATGCGCGCGCCGGAGATCGGCGAGCTCCGCCTGGACGTCCGAAAGGGTCCGCTGGAGTGTCTTGACGGAGGCGTCGAAGTCCTTCGACCAGGCGCGCCGGAAATCCGGAAGCAGCGCGTTCTTCAAACGTGAGTAGACAAGACGGCCAAGCACGATGGCGACTCTAGCACGCGGCAACTTCCAACTTCCAACTCCCAACGCCCAAGGGACGCCGCGGCGCGACACTCTCCTTGGGAGTTGGGAATTGGAGGTTGGGAGTTTGGGGATTAACTAACGACACGGAACGCGACCAGTTCCTTCGCCTCCCCCGTCGTCCCCTTCACCGTAATCTCAATGACGTATTCGCCCGGCGGAATCGCGGCCAGGCCCAGATCGATCTGATGCGTCCCGCCGGCGACCGCGGCCGTGACCGGCACATCCGTGAACTTCTGGCCGTTGTTATTCAGCAGTGCGGCGGTTGGCGTCGGTACCTCGTTCCCGGGACCGTAGCTGTCGAACCGGATCAGCAGCCGTGTCGTTCGAGAGAACTCGCGCGCGGCGGGCGGCACAGCATTCGGATTGCTCGCGATCGTCTGCAGCTCGCGCGGCGTGCGCGCCGAGTACACGCGCGGCGTACTGAGCGCGGATTGCGGCGCCGTCAGATCGGGAATGGTGATGTTGCGGATCTCCTGGTCGAGCACGCCACCACCCGAGCCCTCGATCGTCATGCGGAGCTCCAGTTTCCCGGGCGGCGCCTCGAAAGTCAGTTTTTGAGGCGTCGGCGCGGCGGATGCCGTCGTCGCAGGTGGCAACGAGGCGTTCGCTCCCGTCGCTTGAGGGTTGGCACTTGCGAGTTGTGGAGCGTCCGGCGTGCGACCGCGGTAGACGAGATTGCCCTTGTCGGTGGCGGCGATCACCGAGACGCGCCCTGCGACCGGATCCCGCCGCGCGGCACCCGGCGGCTGCGCGAGCGGCTCCCACACGAGCGTGACCTTGGTCTTGCCGTTTTCACCGCGCTCGGTGCCAAGCCACGTGCGGACGTACTTGCCTGCCTGCACCTGCGGCGCGATGGTCGCCAACGCGTTCAACACCGGCTTGACCGTGTCGGGCACCCCGGGACCCGTGGCCTTGGCGGCCTTCTCGATGTCGGCGACGGTCGCGGCCCAGTAGCCGCGCCTGGCGCGGATCTGAAGCCCGCGTCGCCGTGCCTGGGCGCTGAGCTGCACCTTGATCTGGTGGAACTTGCCGTCGGTCGGCGCCGCCGCCGAGGTGTAGCCGATCAGGTAATAGGAGGTTGAATCCTGCATCGCCTGCTGGAGGCCTTTTGCCAGGTCGTTGCGCCCGACGATCGCGCGGCCGTCGGTTTCATCCGCGATCACCCGAAGCGTGTCGGTGGAGGCCTGCAGCATCGACTGGTCCTGCCGCGGTCCCACCGCCTCGTCTATGTCGAACTCGTTCGTGGCGAGACCGCGGGGATCGACGGTGTAAATCGCGGTGTTGTTGCGCGTCGCGGCGATGAAGACTTCCTTGAGCTGCGAGTACAGGTCGCTCTGCGCGAACACCTGGGCGGTCTGCTCGCGCGGATCGTTTTCGCCCACCATCGGGCTGTTCGCGGCCGGGTTGCCGAACTTCCCCATCGACGCATCAGCGTTGCGCAACTGCGGCGGCAGCATCGCCTGAAAGCCTTCGCTGACGTAGATCACCGACTTGCGCCCCTCGCGTATCGAGCCGAGTCGCACAGCGAGCCCGCGCAGCGCCGTCATCACGACCTGGTTGCGGATCTGTTCGACGATCTCGGTGGGAGCGCGCTCGTACTGCTGCTCGAACAGGTTGCGCGGCTCGTAGCGGTACTTCCGTCCCTCGAAGTGCTGGATCGCGTTGATGATCTTCGCGTGGTTGCGCGTGAAGTCGATGTCAAACACGGGCGTCAGCGGATACATCACCGCCACGAGATCCAGCGGCTTCATCTGGTTCTGAATGAACTCTGACAGCGGGCTGCGGACGGCGAGCGAACTGCCCAGCCTCGTGTGGTAATCGTCGAGGAAGATTACGAACACGCGCGTGTCATCACGCGCGGCCTCGCGCTCCTCATCATCGCGGTTGCGGATCTCCCGCAGCGGCGGATCCCCGGGCTTCGGATTGCCGTCGACATGAATCAGTCGGAACTGCTCGATCGTCTGCGGCTTGTTGTCTTCGGTGAGCTGGAAGTCCGACTGCTTGAGATCGGTGACGGGTTGCCCTTTGTCGTCTGACACATAGGTGTCAACCGTCACGAAGTTGATGCCGGATCGGAAGGTGGTGTCGCCCTGCCCGGCGGGCGCCTGTCCGCCGGCCTGCTGCCCACTGGCTGGCGGCGGGGTACCTTGCTGGCCACCCTGCGCACCGGCCTGCTGTGCGCGCGGCGTGCTGGTGCCGGCCGCAACAGCCAGCAGCAGGCAGCAGACGGCCCGCAGCAGGCGCGTGGTTACTGCCGGCCCCCCGCTGCCGGCCGTTCGCTGAGTGCTATTAGCCATCGTGTCCCGCCCCTGTCGCGATGATAACCCCATCCCCATTTCAGACGTTGGGATTTGGGATAGCGTTTGGATTTGGGTTTTGGGATTTGGGGTTTTGGGATTTACCCTTCATGAGTGCAACAAATAGAGACAATTCCCGCCCTCACCCGGCTCAGCCAGGACGAAGCCCTTTTTCGCCACAGCGTCTACGAATTCGCCGATCGGGAAATCCGCCCGCACGTTCGCGAGATGGACGAGCACGCAAAAATTCCGCCACAGCTCATCGACAGCCTGTTCAACCTGGGAGTGATGGGAATCGAGGTTCCGGAATCCTACGGCGGAGCCGGCGCGACATTTTTTCACTCCGTCCTCGCCGTCGAGGCGCTTTCGCAGGTCGACCCGTCAATCGGCGTGCTCGTCGACGTCCAGAACACGCTGGTCATCAATGCCTTCAACCGCTGGGCGGGCGATGCGCAAAAGGCGGCCTATCTCCCCAAGCTTGCCTCGGGCACCGTGGGTGCCTACGCACTGTCCGAATCCGGTTCAGGCAGCGACGCGTTTGCGATGACGACCCGGGCCCGCCTTCGCGACGATGTCGCTTCGGCGCGGCAAGCCACGGACGGCGAATGGATTCTGAACGGCCGCAAGCTCTGGATCACCAACGCCAACGAGGCGGGGGTCTTCATCGTCTTCGCCAACATCAATCCTGAGGCGGGCTACCGCGGCATCACGGCCTTCATCGTCGAACGCGGCTTCAACGGATTCACCGTCGGGAAGAAGGAGGACAAGCTCGGCATCCGCGCGAGCAGCACGTGTGAACTCCTGTTCGAGGACTGCCGCGTGCCGCGTGCCAACGTGCTCGGCGAGGCCGGAAAAGGCTACAAGGTGGCGATCGAAACGCTGAACGAAGGACGCATCGGGATCGGCGCACAGATGGTGGGACTCGCGCAGGGCGCGCTCGACGCGACGATCAAGTATGTCAAGGAGCGGAAGCAGTTCGGCAAGACAATCGCCGAATTCCAGGGCGTGCAGTTCCAGATCGCGCGGGCGGCGACCGACATCGAGGCGTCGCGCCTCATGGTGTACAACGCGGCGCGACTGCGCGACGCGGGCGAGCCGTTCCTGAAGGAAGCGGCGATGTGCAAGCTCTTCTCGTCCGAAGTAGCCGAGCGCGTCAGCTCACTCGCGGTGAATCTTTTCGGGGGATACGGGTTCGTCAAGGACTATCCGGTCGAGAAATTCTTCCGCGACGCCAAGATCGGGCAGATCTACGAGGGGACGTCAAATCTGCAGTTGCAGACTATTGCGAAGCAGATTTTGGGCTAAGGGGTCGGGAGTCATTACGCATCCCGAAAACCCTGAGATCGCCGACGCCGGTTTTCGGGATGCGTAATGACTCCCGACCCCTTCACCGCAGTTACACGCGCGGCAGCTCCTCATCCGCGACCGCTTCCCTGAGCGCTTCCGTGCGACCTGCGAACAGCTCGATCGCGCGCACGTCCTGGGTGAGCCGCTCGATCACATGGCCTCGACGAAAGCTATCGACGCCCACGACTTGCGTGGCCCGCACCACGGCGGCCTGCGCCGCGGCGGCCGCGGCCAGTTTGGCCATCGATGCGTCCGCCAGCGAGACGTCCTTGATCGCGCCTGCCGCCTTCCACGTGAGCAAGCGCGCCGCGTCGAGCTCGGTTGCCGTGTCCGCAAGCAACCCCTCAACGGTCTGCTCCCCGCCGGCGCCGCGTTCGCGATGCGCGACCGCCAATGATTCACGCAGCGCGCGGTTCCCGATGCCGAGGGCCGTCGCGGCGATCAGCGTCCGCGCCCTCGCCATGATGCGCGTCGGGGCGCCGGCCGGAATGCACGGCGCGCCCGCGAACGTCACATAGGCCGAGATGAACCCGCGCAGCGCGGAGGTCGTGACGGGCTCGATCTGCACGCCCTCGGAGTCGAGGGACACCGCACACGCGGTGATCTCGTCCCCGTTACGCGCGCCCACGATCGCCACGCCGTGCCCGGTAATCGGCCCAACCCACGACGCACGGCCGGTCAACTTGCCGGCCTCGAGCGATGGCACGTCCTCCGTCGACAGTGACAGGGCACTGACGGTCTCACCCCGCACCAGCGACGTGAAGCGATCGTCTCCGGGCAGTGCGAGCAGAGCAGCGGTGTGCAGCGCGAGCGCCATCCCGGCCGCTGCCGATTCGCACGCCAGCGCTTCGACGGCGAGGGCCGCCGCCACGAGGTCGGCCTGCGGATCGAGCAGACCAGCACGCGCGGCGCCGATCACGACGTCCGCCGCGGTCGCGTCAGCCGACAGCTCGCGACCGAGCGATTGCGCTTTCTCGCGCCACGAACGCTGCACGTCGCTGAGATTCGAAATCCATTCAGCAACAAACCCTACCACGAGCCACGGAGATGAGATGAAGGCACGGAGGATTTTGGTTCTCCGTGTCTCCGTGCCTCCGTGGCCCGGCTCAGAGAGAGTTGCCGAGTTTCTGGAAGATTGGTTTCAGGCGGGCGGCGGATTGTCCGAGCTCTTCCGGCAGCACGCGCGTCTCGCCGACGACGGTCATGAAGTTCGTGTCGCCATTCCACCGCGGCACGACGTGCACGTGCACGTGCTCGAGCACGCCCGCACCCGCGGGCTTTCCCAGGTTGACGCCGACATTGATGCCATGCGGCTGATAGGCCTCGAGCAGCGCACGCTCGCAGAGCTGCGTCAGGTCAGCCATCTCGTGCGCCTCTTCCGTCGTCAGCGAGGCGAGCGACGGCGTGTGGCGATACGGCACGACCATCAGGTGGCCGTTGTTATACGGATAGAGGTTGAGGATGACGTAGCAGGTCTTGCGCTCGTAAACGATGAGGGAGTCGGAACTGGGGGGGCGAGATGCGTCACAGAAGACGCACCCCGTATCTGCTTTGTTGCTCGTCACATACTCGAGCCGCCAGGGCGACCAGAGGCGATCCATCAAAGTTCAAAGTTCGACGTTCAAAGCGCGAAGTAAGTTCTCACTTCCTACTTACTTCAAACTTCGCACTTCGAACTTCAGACTTATCCTAGACGGACTGCACCGCGCCGGCGATGCTGCCGGTGATCGACGCCGATTCGGCTGCTTCCGCCTCGCGGTTGATCAGCTCCTTCAGCTCCTTGCCCGGCTTGAAGTACGGCACCTTCTTCGGCGGCACGTCCACCTTGTCGCCTGTCTTCGGATTGCGTCCCTTGCGCGGCTCGCGCTTGCGCAGCCGGAAGCTGCCGAACCCGCGCAGCTCGATCTTCTCGCCGCGGTGCAGCGCTTCGATGATGCTCCTGAACACCGTGTCGACGATGACTTCGGAATGCTTCTTCGTGAGATCGGACACGCGCGACACTTCCTCGACGAGCTCCGCCTTGGTCATGCTGCCGCCAGGAGTATTCAATGCACTGCTCCTTGTTAGGGGTTAGGGGGAAGGGATCAGGGGGAAGGGCTATCTCAGGACTTAGTCCTGTTGACTTGACGGCCCTTCCCCCTTCCCCCTATCCCCCTTCCCCTTACCGGTTCCGAAAGTGATCGCCGAGCGTCGCCGTGCCCGTGCCCTTCGCTCTCCGAGTACGACTCCCAGTCCGTGCGGTAGTCGTCCGACTTCAGCGCGCGGATGCTCAGGCCGATCTTCCGCTCCTGCGGGCTCAGCTTGATGATCTTCATCTGGTAGTTGTTGCCCACCTGCAGATCGATCTTCTCGCCGCCGTGCGTGTCGTCGAACTCCGAGACGTGAATCAGCCCTTCGATTCCCTCGTCGAGCTCGACGAACGCGCCGAAGTTCGTCATGCGCGTGACCTTGCCCTCGATGGTGTCGCCCACGTGGTGGCGCGAGAAGAAGTCGTCCCAGATGTCGGTGGCGAGCTGCTTCAGGCCGAGCGACAGGCGCTGGTTCTCGGCGTCGATGCTGAGCACCATCGCCTCGACCACGTCGCCCTTCTTCAGCACTTCCGACGGGTGCTTGATCCGCTTGCTCCACGACATGTCGGAGATGTGGATCAGGCCGTCGATGTCCTCTTCGACCTCGACGAACGCGCCGAACTCGGTGAGGTTGCGGACCTTGCCCTTGATCTTCGTGCCGACCGGATACTTCTCGGTCAGCTCGTGCCACGGGTTGGTCTCGACCTGCTTGAGGCCGAGCGAGATGCGCCGCGCCGCGGGATCGACGCCGAGCACCATCGCGTCGACCGAGTCGCCGACGTTGAGAATCTTCGACGGGTGCTTGACGCGCTTGCTCCACGACATCTCGGAGACGTGGATGAGCCCTTCGACGCCCGCTTCGAGCTCGACGAACGCGCCGTAGTCGGTCAGGCTGACGACCTTGCCGCTCATGCGCGCGCCGACGGGATAGCGCTCCTGCACGGTCGCCCACGGATCCTGCACGAGCTGCTTGTGGCCGAGCGAGACGCGTTCGGTCGACGGGTCGTACTTGAGCACGATGACGTCGACTTCGTCGTTGACCTTGAACAGCTCCGACGGGTGGCCGACGCGGCCCCACGACATGTCGGTGATGTGCAGCAGGCCGTCGATGCCGCCGAGGTCGATGAACGCGCCGTAGTCGGTGATGTTCTTGACGGTGCCGCGGAGCACCTTGCCTTCGGCCAGCGTCTCGAGCGTCGTCTTCTTCTTCTCGGCGTTCTCCTCTTCGAGGAGCGCCTTGCGCGACAGGACGATGTTGCCGCGCTTCTTGTTCACCTTGATGACGCGCATCCGGAGCTCCTGCCCCTTCAGCGCATCGAGGTTGCGGACCGGCCGCACGTCGATCTGCGATCCGGGAAGGAACGCGCGCACGCCGATGTCGACCGCGAGGCCGCCCTTGATGCGCTCGATGACGCGGCCGATGACGACCTTCCGCTCGGCGTAGGCCTTCTCGACCTCGTCCCAGATCTTCATCTTCTCGGCCTTCTCGCGCGACAGCACGATGTGGCCTTCACGATCTTCCGTACGCTCGAGCAGCACGTCGACCATGTCGCCCGCCTGCACGGTGACCTGGCCGTTCTCGTCGAGGAACTCGTGAATGGGAATAAGCCCTTCGGACTTGTAGCCGACGTCGACGACGACGGCGGTTTCGGTCACCTTGAGCACGGTGCCTTTGACCACCTCGCCTTCCGCCATGTTGCGGAAGCTGTCGTCATACACGTCGAGCATGGCCGCGAACTCCTGCGGATCCATGTCCTCGTGGTGCATCGGCTTGAAAGCCGGACCGGCGGGCTTGCCAGCCCTCGTGCGTGCCGGTGCTCCGGGCTGTTCGCCCGGCTTTTCGGGCGAGACCAACCCGTTATCTGCGTTCGCCATTCCTTGCGAGTCCTCCTGACGTTGATTTACCGGTTTCTGTTGCGGGGACCGGCCCCCCGCGGCTATAACGGCGAGAACGATATCTGGTTGGTGGATTGAGCTTGCTTTCGAAGCTGCTTCCGTCGCCGATAAGCACTAGACTCTACGACACTTACCAGTAAACAGTCAAGGTAAGTCGGAACCGAAAGGACAGCTGCAATGGCCAAACGCAAGGCCGCAGGAACGACGCGTCGGAAGTCCGCCCGCAAGAGCGCTGGTGCAGGCCGGAAACGCGCTGCCGCACGAAAGACCGCAGGCCGCAGAGTCGTAGCGAAAAAGACCGCCAGAAAGAAAAAGACCCCCATGAAGAAGACTGCGGCGGCTGCCCGGAAGACGTCTGCCTCAGCAAAAGCCGCGCACCGGACGAGGGCGAGGCGCGCCGTCAAGCGTGCGCGGACCCATGTGCCGAAAAAGGCGGTGGCGGCCCGCAAAGCCGTCGCCCGCAAGAGCGTCGCCCGCAAAGCCGTCGCGCCCACACCCGTTGCGCGCAAATCCGTCGGCCCTCAAGCCCCGAGCAGCGCACGAAGCGCGAGATCCGTCGTCGCACGCAAGGTCCCCGCGCTCGACCGCGCCCGGCGCACTGTGCAAGGTGACGACATCGTGCCGACTCCGCCATCCTCGTTGGATCTGGATCGCACCGCCTCCGCGGCGCGCACCGGGCGGCGGGAGCTCAGTAGACGCCTCGACGAGCATACCGAAACGGGACCGGCGCTGACCGCCGGCGACGTCGACGCGGATTGGGAATCGGCCTACAGCGTCGGCGACGAGGCGCCTGGGGGCGACAACCCGACGCCGGATCAAGACGTGGTCGACGACATCGGCAAAGCGGTTGGCGTCCAGTACGAAGACAACGAGGAATTGAAGGGCGAGGCGAAGATCGCCAAACGGGACAAGCACCGTTGGGAGCTCGACCCGGCGTCAGCGGAGGACTACGACGACCGATAGACCATTCGTGATTGGTGATTGGTGATTGGTGATTGGTGATTTCTGGATTTGGCCTTTCCGCTGGAATCACCAATCGCGAATCACTAACCACCAATCTTCGACGTGACCAGGCCCATCACCTTGTCCACGACCTGGTCGATAGGCATCCCCGTTGTGTCGATGCGTACCGCGTCGGCCGCTAACGTGAGCGGCGATACGGTGCGCGTCGTGTCCGATCGATCCCTTGCATGGATTGACGCGGCGACCGCCGCCTCGCCTGCCTGTCCCCCACTATGCGCTGCGTCGTTGAGCCGCCGCCGCGCGCGCTCCTCCTCGGAAGCATCGAGGTAGATCTTGATGTCCGCCGACGGAAAGACGACCGTCCCGATATCGCGCCCTTCCATCACGACACCGCCCTCCCCGCCCATCTCCCGCTGACGCGCGACGAGGACGTCGCGTACGCGCGGCAGCCTTGCTACCGCCGCGGCCACCTTGTCGATCTCGGGGGTGCGGATCGCCTGCGTCACGTCGTGATCATCAATCAGCACGCGTCCGCCTTCGACGTTGATGCGCGACCGGTTGGCAAGCGCGGCGACCGCCGCTTCGTCATCGAGGGGAACCCGGTCGTGCTGCGCCTTCCAGCCGACCGCTCGGTACATGGCGCCCGTATCGACGTGCCGGTACTTCAACGCCTGCGCAATCGTCCTGGCGATCGTGCCCTTGCCTGCGCCCGACGGGCCGTCGATCGCGATGATGAGTCTCTTCATTGGCCTTGGATCAGGCCAGTCTAACATGCAGGTTATTTCATCGCGGACCCACAGGGTCCGCGCCGCTTGTCCAGGGTCCGCGCCGTGTGTCCCGTTTCGTCGTCATGGTCTCGGCCCGCGATCTCGTCATGATCTCGGCCCACGATAGATGACCGTGCGCCCATGATGACGTGAATCGATCCAGGCTCCGATGGCGCCGTAGAGGGCCGCTCCCAACATCGCGCGGCCCAGGACACTGCAATCCTCCGTCACCGATCCCTGGCAACTGAGAACGCCGGCCGGGATGCCGATCGCCCCACCGATGATCGCGCCGCTCGTCAGCGAATCGCCCTCGAGCGAGACGCGGACGATCTCCGTGACCGGGAGCGTGCGCGCCACGCCTCCGAGTGTGACAACCAATTCGGCGTTCGTGGCACTGACGACGCGCGCCAGCAACTGGCTGCCCGTCCGGCCCTCCACCCAGACGAGCCGGCCTGCGTACCGCGCAACCGATGAAAGCCCGATGCTCTGCGCCCATGCAATCGACAACGTTGATGCGAGCAGCGCGGCGGTCAGCGCGGCCCGCATCAAGGCGAAACTCCCAACTCCTCCTGGATCAGTGTTTCGTAGACATCGAACGGCTGCGCTCCGATGACGGCCCGCCCGTTGATGAAGACGGTGGGCGTCGCCTCAATGCCTTGCCGTGTGCCCTCTTCGAGATCGGCGGTGACCTCGGCGCGATGCTGTCCTCGCTCGAAGCACGCGGCGAACTGACCGAGATCGAGCTTCATGGTGGCGGCGTGCCGCTTCAAGTCGTCCGGCGCAAGCGATTGTTGATTGGCAAAAAGGAGGTCGTGATACTCCCAGAAGTGTCCCTGGTCACCGGCGCATCGCGCAGCTTCCGCGGCCCCCCGCGCCTGACTGTGAATCGGCAGTGGAAAATCCTTCCACACCAGGCGGAGCCGGTCCCCGTATTTGTCGCGAATTCGCGTCAGTACGGGCTCGAGTTGTTTGCAGTACGGACATTCGAAGTCGGAGAACTCAACGAGCTGAATCGGCGCCGATGCGAAACCTCTCGCCGGATCGACGTCCGTATTGGCGACAGGCTGACGAGGTGGTTCGAGACGAATCGTGACATGTGCCGACTCGCGCAACTCGCCGACGAACCGGGTACGCGCATCGTCGAGGTGCTGCTGTTGCAGATAGGTTGTCGCCATCGGCTTCACCTGATCGAAACTCATGCCGCCGGGAAGCGGTAACGACCGCTCGTACATCTGCCGGATCTCACCGTCGGTCACGGGCGCCGCTCGTTTCGGCAGTTCCGCCGCGAGCAGGCGCTCGACGCTCATTCCCCGCGAGGCCGCCTCGCGCTGCAGGAGGTAACCGCCGAGAACGGCATCAAGCGCTTTCCGCCTCCCGTCGTACCAATCCCGCCGCACTCTGGCGTACGACGCAGAGTCATGCGCCTGCCACCAGGAATCCAGATCGCTCTCGTGCACGACGAGGTCGTCGATCGCTGCGACGCTGGCATTGAACTCCGCCGTTTGCGCGCTCGCTGCAGCAGCGAGAGACAGGACGGCGGCGATCATGAGCATTCCGGAAACGATTGAACGCTGCGCGCGCCTCATCTCACAGCTCCGTGTAGCACGGTTGCGTCGAGATGATGGTCCGGACGGGTTGTTGCGAATGGCCGTAGAGCACGTACGTGTACGACCAGTTCTCATCGCGGGCACCGCTGCAGTACGCGCTGCCGGGAACGACCGTGGCGAGGAAGCAGCCAAGGAACCCCACCGGGTTGTCACCCAACGCGCGGCAGATGTTGTCGTGCAGCCGGCATCCGTCCGATGAACGTCCGTGATAGGTCCAGCGGCCGGATATGGCGTAACGCCGATACAGATCCGTGATCACGGTCCCGCCGGCGCACGACGGCACCGGATAGTCGTCGTCGACGTACTGCGGCTGGCTGATCCAGGCGTTGCTCCAGTAACTGGGCCCGCCACATGGATTTGGTTTGTCGCTGCACGCCGCGCCGCAATTCCCCCAGCACGAATTGGCGTTCTTGCCGCTCGGAACATTGGCGCTCCACACGATCGGCCCACCGCCCCCAGGCGACCCTGGCGACCCTGGCGACCCTGTCCCTAACGAAGGCGGAACCGGCGACGGCGTAGAGCCACCCGGCTCTGCAGGCGTCCCATTCGAAGGCGAAGCGGCCGGCCGCGCAGTCACAGCCGCCTGCGTGATCGTGATGGTGCTGTCGGCCACGTTGAAGGTTCCGGTGCGCGATTCAGAGCTCGTGCTGTTTTCGACGCTGTACCTGATAGTGCCGGACCCACTGCCGCCGGTATCGACGAGGTTGATGAAATCGGCTTCACTCCATGCATTCCACGCACAATCAGGCGGCGCCGTCACCGTGACCGTGTCCGAGAACTGGTCGGCGGAAATATTCTTTCCAAGCGGCGAGACCGAGTAGATACAGGGAGGTTTCGGGACCAAATAGCTGATCTCGAAGTTGTCGAACGACGCGTTCGGATCGTTGGGCGCGTCGTAGTAGAAGCCGTGCCATGCGCCGTCCGCATACGTCCAGTCGGACACGCGGAACTGGAACGCTTCGTCGAAGAACACGTCGATCGTCGCGCCCTCGAGACGCACGCCCAGGCGGTGCTTCTCGCCTGCACGGACGGTTTTCGATCCCGATCCCATGTACTGCCGGTATCCGTTGTCGTACCGGTACAACGTCGGACCGTTCGCTTCGAGCATGAAATACTCATTCGAATCGACGTGGCGGAACATCAGTCCGCCGCGCGGGCTCGAGGACGCGGACGTGTAGTCGACGGCAACAAAGGCGTCCCTGAGTTCCGAGTAATACATCCACGCCTCGCGTGCCGTTCCTTCGTAGTTCTTCACGACGCCATCCGCGACAAGCGTCCTGCCCTCACCGTTCGCCCAGCGCCAGCGAGTGCTGTCGGGACGAATGTCGGGCGGATGATTCTGCAAGTTTCGGGGTTCCTGAGGGTCCGTGAACGTGTCGTACACGCGGTACGTTTTGGTCTGCGCGTTTGCGGGTACTCCAAGCGTGAGAACGCCGATCGTGAGGCATGCGATGAGGGAAGCCAGGGGTCGTGGACACATCGAGGATCTCCTTTGACCCTCGTGCCGCTCTGGAGTGCACGTGGCGATCCATCGCGCTTCACGGCGAGACTCGTTCGAATCACGTTGAAAATCGCCGGACGTCCATCGGCCTCGTCTCCGATGATGCAGATCGGCTAACGCGCTGCGTTGGTCGAAGTACGCAGTTGCTGCGTACGGCTGATAACATGACCCGCGTGGCGTCGAGGAACAGATGGCGCGTGCTCGCCGCGGTCCTCCTGATTGCGGCGGTCCTTGTGTACGTGGCCGCACCCTACGCGCGAGCAGCCTCGCTGTTTATCCGTGTGGCACATGTCGGCGGGCGCGTTGAAGAATTCGCGAAGGATCGCGCCTATGCCGTCACGGTTCTGCCGCGCCACATGGTGTCGACGCGTCTGGGCGAGGTGGCCGCGCAGTTCTACCGGCCCGACGCCGCGACCTCACGCACGATCCTTCTCATCCCCGGCATCCACTCGATGGGGATCGACGAACCGCGCCTCACGGCGCTCGCGAAGGACCTCGCTGGCAGCGGTGTCATGGTAATGACGATGGCGCTGCCGGACCTGCAGCGGTATCAACTCACCCCGCGCTCGACGGATGTGATCGAGGACGTGGTCGAGTGGATGACGAAGCGGTCCGATTTGGCGGCCGACGGACGCGTCGGCTTGATCGGCATCAGCTTTGCCGGCGGGCTGTCAGTCGTTGCTGCGGGGCGGCCGGCGATTCGCGACAAGCTCGCGTTCGTGCTCTCCTTCGGCGGCCACGCCGATCTGCCGCGCGTGATGCGGTACCTGGCCACGGGGGAGGAAGCGCAGGTTCCCGGAGTTGAGACTCACCCGCCGCACGATTACGGCGTAGCTGTGATCCTCTACGGGCTTGCCGATCAAGGCATCGTCCCGCAAGAGCAGGTCGCGCCGCTGCGAAAAGGAGTCGAGACGTTTCTCTACGCCTCGCAGCTGACCCTGGTCGACATGCACCAGGCAGACGCCACCTTTCAGAAGGCTCGCGACTACGCGAAGACGCTGCCCGAACCTGCGGCGATGTACATGGCCTACGTGAACGATCGCAACGTGGCCAAGCTCGGCCCGGCGCTGGTGCCTTACCTGGGCGCTCTCGGCGCCGACTCGGCTACGCTGTCGGCCGATCGCGCGACGGACCTACCCTCGGCACCGGTCTTTCTGCTGCACGGGTCAGAAGACGTCGTGATTCCGCCGGTCGAATCGGTGCTCCTCGCGAACTATCTTCGCGAGAGGAACGTCGAAGTGCACCTGCTGCTCAGCCATCTCATCACGCACGCCGAGATCGATCGCACGGCGGCGGCGACCGAAACGTGGAAGCTCGTGTCATTCTGGGCGAACGTCCTGAAGAGATAGCTCCCGAAGATGCGTCGGGCACCCTTCTGTGTTCTCGCTTCTCAGTTCGTGTTCAAGTTTGGTTCGAGGTTCACGGTTCGATGTTCGAGGTTCGCGCGAAGCGTGCCGAACATGAAACTGAACACGAACAGAGAAGAGAGAAGATAGAAGGGTGAACGACGTGAGCCGGTCCGGCTCCAGAAGATCATTTCCCAGGCGGGCCTTGCGTCGCGCCGTGCCGCCGAGAAGCTGATCGCCGAAGGGCGCGTGACCGTCAACGGAGAGACGGTCAGCGAGATGGGAACCAAGGCCGACCCGGCGCGCGACGACATCCGCGTCGATGGCCGGCGCATCAAGTCGGCTGAGCGCCTTCGCTACATCCTGCTCTACAAGCCTGCGGGCTTCGTGACGACGCGATCGGATCCGGAGCGGCGGCGGACTGTGATCGATCTGCTCGTGGGCGTCAGGGAGTACGTCTATCCGGTCGGGCGCCTCGACTACGACACCGAAGGGCTGCTGCTCCTCACCAACGACGGCGACCTCGCCGCGAAGCTGACGCACCCCCGTCACGGCGTCGAGCGTACCTACGAAGCGCGGGTGGCGGGCATGCCGGACACCGATGCCATCGACCGGCTCCGCCGCGGCATCCCGCTCGATGGGCGGCGGACGCTGCCGGCCGACGTCTCGCTCCTGAACAAGGGGCGCACGGATCGCGAAGGAGTGCTGGCGATCACCATTCGCGAAGGGCGGAACCGCCAGGTCCGCCGCATGTGTGAGGCGGTCGGGCATCCGGTGCGGAAGCTGATACGCGTCGGGATCGGGCCGCTGAGCGATCGAGGGCTCAAGCCAGGATCGTGGCGCGAGCTGACCCATCAGGAATTGCGAATGCTCAAACAGACGGCTGAGTGGGACGCGCCGAAGCCCGGGAAAACGCCCGCCAAGAAGAAAGGCCGCGACTGAGGTCAGCTTTCGTGTTCGTCCTCACCGAGCGGCAGCATCTCGTCAGGCGGCGTCTGCTCGATGAGTCGCGCCGGCGGATCGAAGCCGAGCGCGTCGGCCATGTCCTCGATCTTCGGTAGATCGCCGAGGTCATTCAGCCCGAATCGAATCAGGAACTCCTTCGTCGTCGAATAGAGGAACGGACGGCCGACGACGTTCTTGCGGCCGACGATCCTGATCAGGTGCCGCTCGAGCAGCGTCGTCAGCACGCCCGATGTGTTGACGCCGCGAATCTCGCCGATCTCGAGCGCGGTGATCGGCTGCTTGTAGGCGATGACCGCCAGCGTTTCGAGCGCCTGCACCGTCAGCTTCTGCGTCGAGCGCTCGTGGAACAGCCGGCGCACCCACTCGTGCAGCTCCGAACGCGTGACGATCTGATAACCGCCAGCCACTTCGACAAACTGGAGACCGGGACGCGACTCGTAGTCGGCCTTGAGCGTGGCGATCGTGGCCGTGACGTCCTCCTTCGGCTCGTCGGCGAGCAGCTTGAAGAGCATCTTCGGCGTCAGCGGCTCGGGAGACGCGAAGATGAGCGCCTCGACGATCGCCTTGAGCTCGGCCGATACGGCGAGCGTTCGGTGGCGACACCTTCGCCTTGGGGGTTGGGAGTTGGGAGTTGGGAGTTGTCCATCATGAATCTTGAGGATCACCAATCGGATGTGGCGCGTCCGCGGGACGCGCGCGCTTGTAGACGCGGATCGGCGCCGAACGCCGCCCGACTGGAACACGCGAATCAGCTTGAGCCGGATCATTTCGAGCAGCGCGAGGAACGTCACGATCATGAACGGACGCGAGCCGTCGCCATCCGCGAACAGATCCTCGAAGCCGCATGCCTCGGTTTCCGACAGCCGGTCCAGCAGCTGGTCGCATGCGCTCCTCGATCGAAATCTGCTCGGGCGGCAGCACCATGTGCGGCCGGCGGTTGGCCCGCTCGAGCACGCCCTTGAACGCCGCGAGCAGGCTGAAGAGATCGACCTCGAGCTCGGGCTCGTACTCATCGCCCGCCGCCTCCGCGACGCGCGCGTCGGGACGCATGAACTGCGCGCTGCGCACGCGTCTCGCGCTCGTGCAGCAGCTCCGCGGCCGCCTTGTATTTCTGGTGCTCGAGCAGCCGCCGCACGAGCGCCTCGCGCGGATCTTCCTCGAGCCCCATGTCGTCCTGCGACGGATCGGGGCGCGGCAGCAGCGTGCGCGACTTGATGTGAATCAGCGTTGCCGCCATCACGAGAAACTCGCCGGCGACGTCGAGGTTCAGCTCCTGCATCAGCGTGATGAACCCGAGGTACTGCTCGGTGATCGAGCGCGATCGGAATGTCGTAGACGTTCACCTCGTTCTTGCGAATGAGGTGAATCAGCAGGTCGAGCGGCCCCTCGAACGAATCGAGCTTGACCTTGTACGCGTCGGGCGAGGATTCGAAATCAGTCTCTGTCACTGCGCTTCCAAGGGCACAAAGACGAATTCAACCACGAAGGACACGAAGACGTTGTGAACCACGAAGGTCACGACGGACACGAAGGATAGATCACCAAGGATATTTTTCTTTCTTTGTGGCCTCCGTGGCTAATACCGCAGTTTCACCGCGTCCCGGACGCGTTCCATCGTGGCCTGCGCGATCACGCGGGCCTTGCGCGAGCCTTCGACCGCGATCTCGCGAATCCGATCGGGCCTGGCCATCACCGCGCGCCGCCGCTCGCGCATCGGCTCGAGCATCGCGTTCACCGCAGCCGCCAGCTTGGTCTTGACCTCGACGTCGCCGACCTTGCCGGCGCGGTAGCGCGCCTTCAGGTCCTCGACCTCGGCCGTGTTGGCGTTGAACGTGTCATGGTACATGAACACCGGGATTGCCTTCGACCGTCCCCGGGATGTCGGCGCGGATCCGTTTTGGATCCGTGTACATCTGCCGCACCTTCTTCGTCACCGCCTCCGCATCGTCCGTGAGGTCGATGGTGTTGCCGTAGCTCTTGCTCATCTTCCGGTTGTCGAGTCCCGGCAGGCGCGGCACCGGCGTCAGCAGCGGCTGCGGTTCGACGAAGATCTCGCCGTAGAACTGATGGAAGCGGCGCACGACCTCGCGCGAGAGCTCGAGATGGGCGACCTGATCCTCGCCGACCGGCACGAACTTGCCGTCATAGATGATGACGTCCGCCGTCTGCAGCAGCGGATAGCTGAGGAAGCCGACCGTCGAGAGATCCTTCTCGGACAGCTGCTCCCGCTGTTCCTTGTAGGTCGGCACGCGCTCGAGCCACGGAATCGGGACGACCATCGAAAGCAGGAGAAACAGCTCAGCATGCTCGGGTACGAGCGACTGGATGAAAATCGTGCTGCGCTCGGGATCGACACCGGCGGCCAGCCAGTCGGCAACGTTGTCCATCGCGTGAGCCGTGATACCCGACGTGTTGGCGTACTCGCTGGTCAGCGCGTGCCAGTCCGCGACGAAATAGAAGCAGTCGTACTGTTCCTGCAGCGCGACCCAGTTGTTGAGCGCCCCGACCAGGTGGCCGAGGTGCAGCTTTCCCGTGGGCCGCATGCCGCTTACGACGCGAGGTTTGTTCATGCGATCAGCGAAGCCAGTAGAGGAGGAACTGCGCCGGAGGCGAGATGATCATGGTCAGGACGCCGGTGAACATCAAACCGTACAGGATGATGAATCCGTACGGCCGGAGGCGGTCGTACATCTCGGCGACCGGTCCCCGGAGAAGGCCCGCCACGACATTCCCGCCATCGAGCGGCGGCACCGGCACCATATTGAATAAAGCGAGCAGCACGTTCAGGCCAATCGCGACGCTGAGAAATCGAATCAGGGGGTCAAGCGCCGCCTCAGCCGTCGGTTCGAGCAACGCGGTCGGCAGCAGATGGAGCACGAGCGACGCGATCACGGCAAGCACCAGGTTGCTGGCTGGCCCCGCCGCCGCAATCAGCATGTATTTCCTTTTCCAGTTTCCGCGGAGGCGTGTGACGTTCACCGGCACCGGCTTGGCCCAGCCGAGGACCGGGACGTTCGTGAGCATGGCAATCAGCGGAAACACGATCGTCCCGATCGGATCAACGTGAACCGCCGGGTTGAGCGAGATCCGCCCGAGCAGGCGCGCGGTCGGGTCGCCCAGGCGATCGGCGGTCCATGCGTGCGCAGCCTCGTGGATCGACAGGGAGAAAAGGAGAGCTACGAAGACGATAAAAACCTGGACGAGATTGATATTGGGCAGCATGTAGGGTAAGGGTTGACCCTCCGCGGAAGAGCCAGCGTACTAGAACAGGCGTCGGTTCTCCAAGGCGAACGCGGGTCAGGATGCGCGCCGAGTCGCCGTGCCCTGGAAACGCTCGCTCAGCGCATCAACCGCGTCGGGCACGAAATCCCCCGCCAACAGCCCGCTGACCGCGCAAATAAGGCCGATCAGCATCACGACCAGGCCGGCGACCGACGCAGGCGCCAACCAGAGGAGCAATGCGCCAAGCATCGTCAGGACGGCGCGCGCGGCGAGATGAAGTCCGTGTGAGCGAATGGCGTCCGTGTCGTGCTCCCGCGCAGCACGGTGCAATCGCCTCGCCAGATCAAAACGTCGGTGAGGCCGCGGCCATGACGGGCTGCGCGGCCAGGCACGCATCGAAGACCGTGAACACCTGCTCAGCCGCAAGGCGAGCGGTTGCTCCGGCGGCGCGACAGGCGTATCGTTCTGGCGTCGCCGCGCTGTGTTTCCCACGACGGCGAACTGGGGGCGTTCGCGTTATGACGGCCACCTCGCGCAAGACACTCTCATTCCCGCAGCAAACGCTGCACGCCCCGCTCACGCCACTTCGCCTGCGCTCACTGCGTCGGCCGGCAGCGTTCCGGCCCGCCGATCAGAAGCTCGTCGAGCGCGTGCGCCGCGAGTTCAGCGACATGCGCGGTCTGTCGCTGACGCTGGCGCAGGCGCGACGGCTGTTTTATCTGGGGGATCAGGAGTGTTACGAGATCTTCGCGCAGCTGTTGCGGGAAGGATTTCTCGATCTCCGTGCCGACCAGCGGTACCGGCTTAACGCCGTTCAGCTCAGGCGGTCCGGCTGAAGCCCTGAAAGCGGTCCGGCTGAAGCCCTGAAGCGTCCGGCTGAAGCCCTGAAGCGTCCGGCTGAAGCCGGACACTACCGGTCCGTAGCGTCCGCCTTCAGGCGGACTTCGCGAAGTAATCGATGACGGCGCCTGCGGCTTTCGGACCGACGACGGCGTCGAGTTCCTCGCGGGTGGCCCGCCGCACGCCCGCCAGACTGCCGAATGCTGTGAGCAGCGCCCGCCGGCGTCGCGGCCCGATTCCCGGCACATCGTCGAGCTCCGATCGCAGGTCGCGCATCGTCCGCGCCTTGCGATGGAAGGTCACCGCGAAGCGGTGCGCTTCGTCGCGGATGCGCTCGATGAGCAGCAGCGCGGGATCGTTTTCCCGGAGCACAATCGGTTCCTGCCGGTCGCGTGTGAAGAGCACTTCCTCTTTCTTGGCGATGCCGACCGCCACGAGATTGCCGAGCCCAATCGCCTCGAGCGCTTCGTACGCGGCCGAGAGCTGACCCTTGCCGCCGTCGATGAGAATCAGGTCCGGAAACGGACCGCCGTCTTCGAGGATCTTCCGGTAGCGACGTTGCACGACCTCGCGCATCGCCGCAAAATCGTCGGATCCGAACCGGTGGGGATCGGGGATCGGGGATCGGGGATCCGGAGAACCTTGGGATTTGGGTTTTGGGGTTTGGGATTTGGGACTTGACCGCCGCCCCCCGAATGCGGAACTTCCGGTATTCAGGCTTCTTCATCCGCCCGTCTTCACAGACGACCATCGACGCGACCGTCTCGCTGCCCTGGATCGTCGAAATGTCGAAGCACTCGATCCGGCGTGGAACCGCGGGCAGCTCGAGGACGGAACGGAGCGTTTCGAGCGCGTCGAAGTGCGCCGCGATGTTCTCGTTGAACCGCGTGCGGTACGAGAGCTCAGCGTTGCGCGTCGCCAGCTCCACCAGCGCACGCTTGTCGCCGCGCTGCGGCACGAGAATCTTCACGCGGCGGCCGGCTTGCTCCGACAGCCATCCTTCCATCGCCTCGCAGTCTTCGATCTCGAGCGGCAGATCGATCTCGGACGGCGGCACGCGCATCTCGTAGAACTGCTGGAGCGCCGCCTGCAGCACGTCCGCGTCGCGAACAGCGAGGCCGCCCGGATCGGTCGCGAGCTCCATCCGTTCGACGACTCGACCGCCACGCATCGCGAACACCTGGATCGCGCCGCCGCTCGGGCCGACCTTCAGCCCGAACACGTCGCGGTCGCCGAGCTGCGCGGTGGCCACCTTCTGCTGGCGATCGCGGAGGATCTGCACCGTGCGCAACGAGTCGCGCAGCTGCGCGGCCTCCTCGAACCGCTGCTGCTCGGACGCGTCCACCATGCGCTCGCGCAGCGTGACGATCAGCTCGTCGTTACGCCCTTCGAGCAGCAACCTCGTGTTGGCCACTGCCACTCCGTACTGTTCCTCGCTGCAGATCTCCGCCACGCAGGGCGCGATGCAGCGCTTGATGTCGTATTCGAGGCACGGGCGTCCGCGCCGCCCGGTGATCACCTCGTTGCACGAGCGGATGCCGAACAGACGGTGCGTCAGCCCCATCGTCCGGCGGGCGAGCTTCGCCGGCAGAAACGGGTCCCGCGTAGAAATCGCCGTCGCGCTCGACGCGTCGCGCCACGAGCATCCGCGGAAACGCCTCGCTCGTCGTCAGCTGCAGGTACGGATAGTTCTTGTCGTCGCGCAGCAGGATGTTGTATTTCGGCGAGCGCTGCTTGATCAGATTGTTCTCGAGCGCGAGCGCCTCCATCACCGAGTCGGTGACGATCACTTCGACGGCGGCAATCTCCTCGAGCAGCGCGTCGTGGCGCGGACTCAACCCCGCGGCCGCCAGATAGCTGCGCACGCGATCGCGCAGCGCGCGCGCCTTGCCGACGTAGATCGTCTCGCCGGCGCGGTTCATCCAGAGATACACGCCGGGCTGCTCGGGCAACCGCGCGATCTGATCCTTGAGGTCCTGGATGGGCATGGGCTACTATGGCGAGTTTGCTCCTCGGACTCGACAACCCTTAATTATAACCAACGAATGACGTTTACCGGATTCATCGGGAAGGTGTGCATGTTCCCGCTGCGCGCGATCATCAACGCCAGCGTGGGGCTGCGCATCCATCCGAACACGCTCACGCTCATCGGCGTCCTGATCAACGTGGCCGCCGCCTGCGCGCTCGGCTTCGACCGTTTCACCCTCGCCGGCCTCATCATGATCGTCGCCAACATCTTCGACTTCATCGACGGCAAGGTCGCGCAGCTGACCAACACGGTCTCGCGCTTCGGCGCGTTCTGGGACTCGACGCTCGACCGCTTCTCCGACATCGCGCTGTTCCTCGGACTGATCTATCTCTACGCGAGCCTTCGGCGCACCGACTACGTGATGGTGGCCTCGCTCGCGATGATGTTCTCGATCATGACGAGCTACGCGCGCGCGCGTGCCGAGTCGCTGATCGACAAGTGCAAGGTCGGCTTCATGGAACGGCCGGAGCGGATCGTCCTGTTCATGATCGGCGCGTTCACCAACCGCATGGCCGCCGTGCTGTGGGTCATCCTGATCCTGTCGATCGTCGACCGTCGCCAACCGGATCCACTACACCTACCTGGTGCTGAACGCCAGGCCGATTCCGCGCGGGTCGAATCCGCTCAGCCGGGTCTTCTGGCGCGCGTTCTTCTGGACCGACGAGCGGACGACGCTTCCCTACGACCTGTGGGTGATCGCGATCCTCGCGTTCGTCTGGCTCACGCCGCCAGACTGGATCCACGACCCGACGGCGCAGGGAATGGGATTGTGGGCGATGGTGGTACCCCAACGTCCCAAGGTCGCAGGCGTCCGGCGGTTATCTGACCGCAACGAAATTCTTCAGCAGCCCGCGGATCGACGAGTCGAGCGTCTCGCGGCTGTCGGTTTCGACTATCAGCGAGATCAACGTCCGGAGCTGAGGATCGTCGCTGTCCGAGACGCGCGACAGCCTTCCCGTCCGGCCATCCCAATACATCGCAACGACGGGCGCACGATCGGCGCGCTCGTGCCAGGCCTGCAGCGCCTGCCGCGTGTACTCGTTCCAGTGGCTCACGGGACAGCAGTGCAACGATGAATCGGAAACCACGAGCACGCCGCGCGTCAGATCGGTGCGAGTGAATGGCGGCCGAAGCGCAAGCGGCACAGCGAATGCCCAGCTCGCGGTCGGCACGCCGACGAGGATCAGCGTCCCCTCCGGACTCTTTATCGCTTCCTGCTCGAGATCGGCGAGCGCCTTGTGCGAGATCGCGGCACGGCTATTCCAGTCGCCGAACAATCCGTCGCAGCTGCGCGCCATACGCCCATATCAGAACCACGACTGCACATGCGGCGAAGACACGCCGACCGTATGACGGCCCTGGCGCCGACAGCCGGTCATTCCACAGGATCTCGAGCGCGATGCCCGATCGTGACGGCCCAGCCAAGCGACGCCAGATACATGTGGCGCGGCGAGTAGTAACCGGACACGAGGATCGGCGCCATGCCGAGCGCGATCCAGATCACGCCGAAGTAAACCGCGGCGCGCCACAACGGCCTGATCTCCCCGCTGGATCCGCGCAGTTCGAGGAGCTGCTTTCGACCCGCAGCCTGTTCGCCTCTGTGATCGCGAAAAGGGCAGACCCAACGCAACCCACTCCGTGTCGCGCAGCGTCCAATGCCGAAGACCGGGGCCGCCGAACACCAGGCGCACCAGGTGCCGCGAGCTGTCCGACAGGAATTCCCGGATGCGCTGCGCGTTGAGAACGCCCTCGCGCGCGACCTCGTGGAACAGCACATAGCGCAGCAGGAGAAAGCCCGCGGTCAACAGCACATACGGCACGTACGGACGGATCCACTTCCACGACAGCTCGATCCGGCGGCGATCGACGATGAGGTCGAACAGGACGAGCGCCGGCGCGAGCGTAATCGTGTTCTGCTTGCTGAAGAGCGCCGCAAAAAACAGCGCCACCGACCAGAGATATGCCTTCCGGCTCGTCACCGTGTCAGTCGTCCCCGCCTCGGTAGTCGTCCGGCCTCGGTAGTCCGCCGTAGCTCGGAGAGCGACGTCAGCCGGACGGCACGGGAACGGACGTACATCAGAAACGAGGCGAAGTAGAAACACGTCGGAAGAGAATCGACGCGCCCGGTGACCCACGCGACGCTCTCCGCCTGGATAGGCAGCAGCACGAAGACGAGGCCGGCGAACATCGCCGGCACGAGCGTAATCCCGGCTGCGGCCTGCGCGATCCACATCACCAGCAGTCCGTTCAGCGCATGGATCGCGATATTGAGGATGTGGTTCGGCACGGGCGAACCCGCGCCGAACGCCCGCCGCGATCTGATACGACAACGCGGGGAACGGACGGATTTCGTCGGGCACGTAACCCTAGACGTTCTCGGTCCATGGCGCGACGAACCAGCGCGGGAAGTAGAACCAGGGTTTCTGCGACAGGAGGCCGACGACCCCGAAGTCGTCCTGGAGAAAATAGTCGTGAATCGTCGGCGCGTAGACGACAACTGCGACGACGACGACCACACACGCCGCAACCGCCGCGCTCCGTCGCCGAAGAAGCGGACCTCCAGGTCCGCCTTCGTTCACGTCAACCGGCATTTGATAATCAACGCAATCATCCGGAACCCTGTCCGCAGCGTCCCCTTGAGCGTGCCCGTAATCTTCGACTCTCCGACCCGCCCGCGATAGTTCACCGGCACCTCGATGATGCGGATGCCGCGCTTGAGGCCGAGGATCACCATCTCCGGGAGGAAGTGCGACCCGCCGACGGTCAGATCGTCCTGGATGCGCACGAGCGCGGTGCGGTGCGTCAGTCGCAGCGTGCACCCGCAGTCGGTGAGCGACGGCCCGTCAAAGAGGACCTGGATCATCTTTGCGACCACCCAGTTGCCGATCCGGAGGAACCATCCCATGTTGGCCTGTTCCCAGATCAGCTCGCGCGTGGTGCGGGTCCCGCAGACCATCTCGAAATCATCGGCGTACGCGAGCAGCTTCAGGACGTCGCGGCCGACGAACGTGCCGTCCGGCTCGGCCATGATGACCAGGTCGCCGGTCGCCTCGCGCAGCCCGCGCCGCAACGCGTGACCGTATCCTTGCGCGGTCTCCCGCACGACACGCGCGCGCGTCGCGCCGGCTTCCGCCGCCGTGCGATCGCGCGAATTGTTGTCCACGACGATCACTTCGTCGACGATGCCGGACGCGAAGAAATCCTCGACCGCGGGCCGGATGTACTTCTCTTCGTTGTAGGCGGGCAGCACGATGCTGACGGTCTTCGAATTCCACATGGGCCGTCAGTCTTTGCGCGCGACGACGAGCATCTGCCCGGCCATCGGCTTGATGGGCGAGCGGAGATACGCGCGCACGATCCACGGACGGATCGGCATGATTGCGCCACGCATCGAGTACGGCAGAAAGCGCGGCTGGACGAGGTCGATCCGGAAGCCATGCGCCCGGAGCAGCGCCGGCAGCGACACGTCGGTAAAAACGGCGCGATGCGTGTAGTCGTCGAAGTACCTGCCGCCAGGCGTACCGGAAGTTCGGCTGGATGATGACGAAGCGTCCGCCCGGCTTCAGCAACGCGGCCACGTCACGCACGACCGACGCGGCGGTGTCGGGAGCGAAGTGCTCGAGCACGTTCGACGCGAGCACCACGTCGAACGCCGACTCGCCCAGACTTCGCAGGTCCCGCGACGCGTCGATCACGATGCGGTTGCACGTCCCGCCGCCGCGTACCGCGCCACGTCGGGCCAGATGTCCACCGCCACGCGCCGCGCGCCGGATACGTTATTGATCCAGTCGCAGTACCCGGCACCGAGTCTCCAGGACGTGCGCATTCGGCGGCACCCATGACGAGAGATGCTGCGGCAATCACTTTCCACACCGATCGCGCGCGCCGGATCCTCGGGCAGATGCGCCGCGTGATACCCGGTCACCGTGCCTGCCATGACGCCGGAAGGTTCTTCGCGATCTCGATCCCGTCGAAGGCCGCGCTCGTCCTCGCGCCGTGCTGGCGCACCCATGCCGCCATCCGACCGAGACCCTCCTCGAGCGATGTCTGCGGACGCGGCGCCGAACACGCGGCGCGCCTTGTCGTGGGTCGAATGCGCGTGCTGCACCTCGCGGCGCGCCTCGAGGTGCGTGACGCGTGGCGGCACGCCCATCGCGGCGGACACGGCGGTCGCGAGCTGCAGCAGTGAATACGGCTGGTCCGCGCCGATGTTGAACGTCTGGTTCCAGCAGGCCGGCACGTCGATCGCCTCCGCCATCATCGGCGCCACATCGTCGATGTAGCTGAACGCGCGCGTCTGCGTCCCGTCGCCGAAGATCGTCATCGGCTGACCCTGCAGAATCTGGTTCATGAAGATGCCGACGACGTTGCGGTAGCGATCGCCGATGTTCTGCCGCGGGCCGAAGACGTTGTGCGGACGGAAGATGACGTAGTTGAGGCCGAACATCTCGCGGCAGGCGCGCAGCTCGAGCTCCACGGCGTGCTTTGCGATCCCGTACGAATCCTCGGGAGAGACGGCGGTCTCCTCCGTCATCGGCGGCGGGGCTGCTCCCGCCGTACACCGCGATCGACGAGCGTGAACACGAACGTCGTCACGCCGGTGTTGATCGCGGCGTTCAGCAGGTTGACGCTGCCGATGACGTTGTTCGTGTAGTTGAAGCGCTTGATGAAATGGCTGAGACCTTCGGCAGCGTACGCGGCGAGGTGATAGACGTGCTCGAAATGCGCCGTCCGGCGAACAGCGCGATCGACGAGCACGATGATCGGTGACGCTGCCGTGGACGAACGTGGCGGCCGAGGGAACGTTCTCGAGAAAGCCGCCGCTGAGATCGTCAAGAATGGTGACGTCGTGACCGCGGCTGATCAGAGCGTCCGCCACATGGGAGCCGATGAACCCGGCTCCTCCAGTCACTAGAACACGGCTCATCAGGTCGGCGGGAGAATCTTACGACGCTTTTCGCTTCTTTGCTCCGTTGGCGGCGCCCTTGATCGGCTTTACCGTGGCCGCCACCTTCTTCAAGTTCGCCTTCGCGGGCTTCTTCTTGTCGTGGCTGACCGAATCGAGACTGCGTTTCAGCGCTTCCATCAGGTCGACGACGCGTGCGGGCTCCTGCACCTCGGGCGCGACGATCTCTTCGCCGGCGATCTTCGCGTCGATGATCTTCCGCAGGCCTTCCTTGTACTCGTCCTTGTAGTCCTTCAGGTTCAGCTCGGCGTCGAAGGTCGCGATGACCTGCTTGGCGAGCTTCATCTCCTCCGGCTTCACCTTGGTGGGCACCGAGTTCAGCTCCTCGATCTGATCGATGCTGCGGATCTCGGCGTCGTGATGCAGCGTGTACATCACGAGGCCCTTCTTCTGCGGGCGGATGGCGACGAGATACTCGCGGCCGTAGAGCGCCATCTTGCCGATGCCGGCCTTCCCCGCCATCCCTTCGCGCATCACGGCAAACGCCTCGGCGGCCATCGGACCGTCCGGCGCCAGGTAGTACGCGCGGTCCACGTAGATCGGATCGATCTCCGAGTCGTCGGCGAACTGCACCAGGTTGATCACGCGCGTCGATTCGACGCGGACCTTCTGGATGTCCTCGTCGTTGACGACGACGTAGCGTCCCTTCTCGAACTCGTAGCCCTTGACCAGCTCGGTGTTCGGCACCTCGCGCTCGCAGTGCGGAGCACCACCGCTTCTGCTGAATGCGCGTCTGACATTCGGCGTGGAGCTGGTTGAAGGAGATGGTATCAGCCGATTCGGTCGCCGGGAACACCTTCACCGGGATGTTGACCAGGCTGACCTTGAGGAAGCCTTTCCAAGTAGGTCGTGGAGGCATACGGGCATTATCGGCGATGGGGTCGGGAGTCATTACGTGTTTTGTCGACCGGGTGCGGCGGCACAAAACGTAATGACTCCCGACCCCTTACACAGCATCAGCTTCGTCCCGGCTCCCCAGATCGAGCCCCGCCCCCCCGATGTGGATGGCGTGGGCCTTCACCTTGTCCCGGAGCAGCCGGCGGGCCTGGCCATACAGGGTGCCGGGCACCTCGAGCCGTTTCGCGATGTTCCGGAAATGGGAAATGAGGATCAGCGTCACCGACCCCTCTTCCTTCCAGGAGACCGCCGAGATCTGCGCCCACCTCATGAACCCGGTGTCCGACCAGATCCCGTCCGGTAGAACCCGCGCGCGATCCGCGTGCTCAGCGGAAACGCGTAGCCGTAGTAGACGAACATCATCGACTCGCCGAGCAGAGTATTGAGCGGCCGATGCTGCACGAACAGCTTGAAGACGAAGAGCAGTCCGAGCATCACGCCGAGCGCGAGGCTGAACCCGTAGAACCGCGGCTTCTCACCCTGCCAGACCAGCAGCGCCGATCGCTTCCGGATCCGGAAGCGCACGAGATCGACAATGACGAGGACGTTGGCGATGAAAAATCCGACGCCGAAGAGGAAGAGGACGCGCTGAAGGAGATCCTGCAACCCCATGGGTCTCAGATTTTTTGGGATTTGGGTTGTGTCATGTGGGACTTGGGATTTGGGATTTGGGATTTGGGATTCTCCTGCGCCAGCGTCGGATCGAAGCAGACGCGGCAGCGCGCCTCGTACGTGCCCTGCGCGCCGAGCAGCACGCGGTCGCCGCTCGAGACGAGGCGCTGCGTGTGGTTGGCGGGATTGCCGCACACCATGCAGATCGCCAGCGTCTTGGTGATGTACTCGGCAATCGCCAGCAGCTGCGGCATCGGCTCGAACGGCTTGCCGAGATAGTCCTGGTCGAGGCCGGCGACGATGACGCGCTTGCCGTGATCGGCGAGCTCGTTGACAGACCGCCGGCAGATCCTGATCGAAGAACTGCCCTTCGTCGATGCCGACGACCTCGGTGTCGGCCTCGACGAGATCGAGCAGCGCGCGCGAGCTGCTGACCGCGCGCGACGGAATCCGCATCTCGCTGTGCGAGACGATGTGGTCGTCGGCGTACCGGGTGTCGACGCGTCGGCTTGAAGATCTGGACCTTCTGGCGCGCGATCTGGGCGCGGCGCAGCCGGCGGATCAGCTCCTCGCTCTTGCCGCTGAACATGCTGCCGACGATGACTTCGATCCAGCCCTGGTTGGGTTGATGCCGGACGACGTCCATCTACTGATTTCCAATCCGCGAAGGTCACGAAGGTCACGAAGATAGACCCTGCAATCGCGTGTCCTTCGAGTCTCGTGGTTATGCAATCTTCGTGGTTAACTCAGGCGCGTGACAGGTACTCGCCGGTCTCGGTGTTGACGCGACCACGTCGCCGGTGTTGACGAACGGCGGCACGTTGACGACGAGGCCGGTCTCGAGCGTCGCCGGCTTGACCTGGTTGCTCGCGGTCGCGCCCTTGATGCCCGGCGCCGTGTCGAGCACCTTGAGATCGACGCTCGGCGGCAGCTCGATGCCGACCGGCTCGGTGCCGTAGAACTCGACCTTGATCGTCATCTCGGGCTTCAGGTAGTTCACCGAGTCGCCGAGCGCCTCGCTCGAGATGTGAATCTGCTCGTAGGACGTCGTGTCCATGAAGTAGTAGTCGTCGCCGTCCTGGTAGAGGTACTGCATCTCGCGCTCGTCGAGCGTCGCGCGATCGAGCGTGTCTTCCGACCGCAGCTTCTGATCGGACAGCGTCCCGCTGCGGATGTTCCGGAACTTCACCCGGACGAATCCGCGGAGGTTGCCGGGCGTGACGTGCTGAAGCTCGAGGACCCGGAACAGGTCCTGATCGATCTTGACCAGCATGCCCTTCTTGAGACGCGTCGCTTGTATCGAGGCCATAAGTTGGTTGACCGGTTTCGCCGAAGCCGGAGGCGACGGCTGACAAAGGCCCGCCCTGCACCGACAACCGTAAACTCAGGATCGTAGCATACCGAATGGCTATGCTAGGATGCCGATCGTGGCGTTTGCGCGCTGGGATCCAATCCGCGATCTGCTGGCCATCCAGCAGCGCCTCGACCGGTTCGCGCCCGGTCCCGCCGGCTGGGTTCCGCCAGTCGATCTGCACGAAACTGCCGACGAGTACGTCATCACGGCGGAGCTGCCCGGCCTGAGGCGCGACGACATTCAGATCCAGGTGCAGCGACGGCAGGCTGCAGATCTCGGGCGTACGCCGCGAAGCGCGGCGTCCCCTGCGAGCAATACCACCGTGTCGAGCGCGGGCACGGCGACTTCAGCCGCACGTTCCAGCTGCCGCTTGCCCGTCGACACCGATCGCATCACGGCGGATCTGCGCGACGGCGTCCTGACGGTCATCTGTCCGAAGGCGGCCGAAGGGAGCGCGCGCCGCATTCGCGTGTCCTGACCTATGCGAGCGCGCGTCTCTGATCCTCGCGGTCCTGATTCTTGGGTGCGGATTTCTGGCCGGCCTCGTGCTGACCGGCCGGATGCGCGCGGCCAGTGAAGCGGTTGACCCGCCCGGCGCGGCCGCGCCGGAGCCGCAGCAGACCGCGCGCCCCGCTCTCGTCACTCCAGGCCCGGTCGCTGGCAGCTTGCCGGACTTCACGGTGGTGGCCGCGCGCACCGTGCCCGTCGTCGCGAACATCTCGTCCACGCAGGTCATCGCGCGGCAGAACTCGCCGTTCTCCAACGACCCGTTCTTCCGCTACTTCTTCGGCGACGACAGCGACCTGTACGGACCGCAGCGCGACGTCGAGCGCAGCCTCGGCTCCGGCGTGATCGTCAGCGCCGACGGCTACATCCTCACCAACAATCACGTGGTCGCCGGCGAGTCGGGACGGATCTCGCTGCGCCAGCTCCCGGCGATCACCGTCGCGCTCGGCGACAAGCGCGAGATGCGGGCGCAGATCGTCGGCGTCGATCCCGACCACCGATCTCGCGCTGCTCAAGATCAACGCGCAGAACCTGCCGACGATGCCGTGGGGCGATTCGTCGCAGTCTGAAGGTCGCCGAGTGGGTGCTGGCGATCGGCAATCCGTTCCAGCTGAATGAGACCGTCACGCTCGGCATCGTCTCGGCGCTCGGCCGGACCAGCCTTGGCATCTCGGGGTACGAGGACTTCATCCAGACCGACGCGGCGATCAATCCGGGCAACTCCGGCGGCGCGCTGGTCAACACGCGCGGCGAGCTCGTCGGCATCAACACCGCGATCTTCAGCCAGAGCGGCGGCTACCAGGGGATCGGCTTCGCCATTCCCAGCAACCTTGCGCGTCGCGTCGTCGGCGACTTCCTGAAGTACGGCGAGGTGCGGCGCGGGTCGATCGGCTACGTCGAGATACGGGCCGCTGACCACGCAGCAGGCAAGCGATCTCGGCGCGCCGAACGGGCGCGGTCTGCTACGTCGGCAGGATGCGCCGCGATTCCGCCGCGTACGACGGCGGCCTGCGTCCCGGCGACATCATCATCACCTTCAACGGCACCGCCGTGAACGACGGCGGCACCGCTGTCGCGCCTCATCCAGGATTCGCCGCATCGGCAGCACCGCCGCCATCGACATCCTGCGCGACGGGCGTCGGATGCAGTTGAAGATCTCGATCCTCCGCGCCGCGGGGCAATGAACCTGAACGCTGCCGTCTACGGTCTACCGTCTACCGTCTGTGTCGGGACGGGCATCATGCCGCGCGGCGACGCGTTGGAGCCATGCCGACAGCGCAGTCGAGAAAACGCGAGGCGGCTCGGGGCATCAGCGAGGTTGAGCGCCGTTCGCGACGCGAACGTTCTTGGCGCGACCCGAGCGGCCAGCGGTCGAGAGCAGTCGTCCGAGCGTTTTCCGGCGTGGCGACCGCGGCGCGGCGCGGCATGATCCCCGTCCCGACCACGACGGTAGACCGTAGACGGTAGACCCATGCCCTCAAACTGGCCCGACCTGACCCTGGCCCTCGGGCTGGCGCTGCTCGCCGCCTACCTCGTCGCCGACGTCGTCGCGCGTATCGCGCAGTCGATCCTCCGCGCAATCATCGAAGAGCGCGAAATCGAGGCGCTGTTCGTCGACCGGCCAGGGCGCATCGTGCGCGTCGCGATCTTCCTCGTCACAGCGGCGGCGCTCGCGTTCCCCGCGCTGACGCTCGCCGGCTACCGGACACGATTCGGCGGCAACCCGGACGCGCTGATTCGATGGGTGCTCGACGCAGGCCTTCGGATCGTGATCATCGCGGTCGCGGCGTACCTCGTGATTCGCATCGGGTCGGCCGCCGCGCGCCGCTTCGAGCGCGAGATGAGCCGCGGCACCGGCCTCGACGTCATCGAGCGGACCAAGCGCGCGCAGACGCTTGGCCGGATCCTGCAGAAAGCGCTCTCGGTTCTGGCGATCGGCGTCGCGGGGCTGATGATCCTGCGGGAGCTGAGCGTCGACATCACGCCCGCGCTGACGGGCGCCGGCATCGCCGGGCTCGCGATCGGGTTTGGCGCGCAGACGATCGTGCGTGACGTCATCTCGGGCTTCTTCCTGATCCTCGAGGATCAATGCCGCGTCGGCGACGTCGCCGTCGTCAATGGCCAGGGCGGGCTCGTCGAGGAAATCAACCTGCGCACGATCGTGCTGCGCGACGAGGAAGGCACGGTGCACGTCTTCCCCAACGGCGAGGTGAAGACGCTCGCCAACAAATCGAAGGACTTTTCCTACTACGTCGTGACGTTCGGCATCGGGTACGACGAAGATCCGGAGCGCGTCACGGCGGCCATGCGCGACGCCGCGGCGACGCTGGTGGAGGATCCGGAGTTCAAGCCGCACATTCTGGGGCCGCTCGAGATCCTCGGGATCGATGCCTTCGAGCCCGGGCAGCTCGTGTTGAAGGCGCGCATCAAGACGGTGCCGCTGAAACAGTGGCTGGTCGGACGCGAGCTCCGAAAACGGATGCTGAAGGTGTTCGCCGAGCGGGACATCGCCCCGCCAACGGGTCGCATGATTGTGACCTTAGCAAATCCCAAAACCCAAATCCCAAACCCCAAATCCCAAGACGACAACACGAAGGACACGAAGACCTAGTCGGCTTCGTGTCCTTCGTGTCCTTCGTGGTTTCTACTTGGGATTTGGGTTTTGGGATTTGGGGATTTTCCCTACACCCCGTGCCCGTAACCGGATTCGTGATGCCCGGCAGGAACGCCTGACGGCGTATCGAAGGGATCGACCGTCTCGGTGCGCGGCGACGGTCCCGAGCGAACCGCACTGACCACGGTGACGACGTCGCTGTCGGCGATGATCTTGCGCTCGTCCGCGATCACCATCAGCGCGCGATAGACCTCGAGCAGCTCGCCTGATTCCAGCTGCAGCCCGAGCTCGCTGCACCGCTGCTGGACGGCGTGGCGGCCCGAGTGCTTGCCGAGCACCAGCGGATTCCACGGCGCGCCCACGTCCTCGGCGCGCATGATCTCGTAGGTCCGGCGATCCTTCATCATGCCGTCCTGGTGGATACCGGCTTCGTGCGCGAACGCATTGCGGCCGACGATCGCCTTGTTCACCTGCACGCCCTGGCCGGTGAGACGCGTCAGCAGCTCGCTCGACGGGTAGAGCTCGCGCGTGTCGACGCTGGTCGTAAACGGCAGCCGCTCGTGTCGCACCTTCAGCGACATCACGATTTCTTCGAGCGACGCGTTGCCCGCGCGCTCGCCGATGCCGTTGATGGTGCACTCGACCTGGTGCGCACCGCCCTGCACCGCGGCGATCGAGTTCGCCACCGCGAGCCCGAGATCGTCGTGGCAGTGCGTGCTGAACACGACCTTGTCCGAGTGCGGGACGCGCGTCCGGATCGTCGTGAAGAACGC
Source organism: uncultured Acidobacteriota bacterium (assembly GCA_963741135.1). GTDB lineage: Bacteria > Acidobacteriota > Vicinamibacteria > Vicinamibacterales > UBA2999 > Gp6-AA40. The sequence continues at coordinate 456,313 of CAVUHC010000008.1, read as the reverse complement.
CTGCATCTCGTCGGGCGTCGCGTAGCCGACGGTGTCGGGCAGGTTGATCGTGTTGGCGCCCGCCTTGATGACCGCCTCGACGACGCGGCAGAGAAAGTCGAGATCGCTGCGCGTGGCGTCCTCGGCCGAGAACTGCACGTCGAACGTGTGATGGCGCGCGTAGCGGACCGCTTCCACCGCCGCGTCGAGACACTGCTCGCGCGTCATGCGCAGCTTCACCTGCAGGTGGAGATCGGAGGTCGCGATGAACGTGTGAATGCGCCCCTTCTCCGCGGGCTTGATGGCTTCGGCGGCCTTCTCGAGGTCGGCGCGATGGCAGCGCGCAAGGCATGCGATCGTCGGACGGCGCACTTCCTGCGCGATGCGAAACACCGCTTCCGCGTCGGCCGGCGAGGCGATCGGGAAGCCCGCCTCGATGATGTCCACGCCGAGCGCGTCGAGCTGACGGGCAAGCCGGAGCTTCTCGGCCGGCCGGAGCGAAAATCCGGGTGCCTGCTCGCCGTCGCGCAGCGTCGTGTCGAAGATTCGGACGTGTTGTGGCATCGGGACCTCTTCCCCTTCATCCCAGTAGACGCGACCCCGTCTGATAATGTCAAAATGATAATTATTCTGTTTGGATTATCGGTGCTTATGATGAGGCAGAGCAGTGGAACTGAGTGAATTGCGCGTTTTCCTCAAGGTTGCTGCCGAACGGAGCTTTTCCAGGGCCGCCATGAAGCTGCACCGGACGCAGCCGGCTGTCAGCCAGGCGGTCAGGCGGCTCGAGGAGAGCGTCGGGGAGCGGCTCTTCGACCGGGCCACCAAGGACGCGACCCTGACCGACGCCGGGCGCCTCCTGCGCGACTATCGCCGAGCGGCTCCTCCGCCTGTCCGAGGAGGCCGAAATCGCCGTCAAGGACCTGCGCGACCTGCGCCGCGGCCGGGTACTGATTGGCGCCAACGAAGCCTCGGTGCACGTCGTGCTGCCGCTCATCGCGCGGTTCCGGGAGGCGCATCCGCTCGTCCACGTCGACGTCCGGCGGATCCCGGCGCGCCAGATCGGCGCGGAGGTCGCCGCAGGGCACACTCGACTTCGGCGTCCTCACCTTCCAGCCCGTCGGAGCCCAAGCTCAGCTCGATCGTCCTCGGGCACGACGAGCTGGTGATGCTGGTGCATCCGACGCACCCGCTCGCGCACAACAAGGAAGTGACGCTGGCCGAATGCGGACGGCACCCCGTGATCGCGCACAACGATCCGTCGCACGTGCGCGATCGCGTGCTGCGTCTGTTCGAGCAGCATCACATCCCGGCCAACATCCTCGTGTCGCTGCCGAGCCTCGAAGGGATCAAGCGCGCCGTCGCGACCAACATGGGTGTGGCGCTGCTGCCGCGGCGCTGCGCGGAATCAGAGATTGTCGCGAGGTGAACTGGTCGCGCTGCCGATTCCGGAGATCAGGCTCCGCCGGCAGGTGCGGCTCGTCTTCAGACGCGGAGGCGAGCGGTCGCACGCCTCCGCCGCGTTTCTCAGCTCGGTTGAGGAGAAGAAAACCCGCTCAGATAAGGAAGTCGAGAAGCGAGCGCATTGACCTCGTCGTAGCGGTCCAGCAGCAGCCCCGTGGTGTCCCACGCGCCGGTCATGAACGCGTCGCGGACGTGTTGCCGGCGTCGAGACCGAGACCGTGAGGCCTCCAGCCTCGCACGTGCCGGTCCTCAGATCGAGCCGCAGTTTCGCTGGCCGGATCGCGCTCGACGAGCGCCATCAGCGCCTCGACGTCCCTGGCCGACGGCCGTCACGCAGGCCAGGCCAATCATCAGCGAGTTGCCGAAGAAGATCTCGGCGAACGATTCGCCGACGACCGCGCGAATACCCAGCGCCGCAGCCCCTGCGGTGCGTGCTCGCGCGACGAGCCGGAGCCGAAGTTGCGGTTGACCAGCAGGATCGACGCGCCCGGTATTTCGGCTCGTCGAACGGGTGAACCTGTCCCGTGCGCGTCGCCGCGAGGCGGTCGTCCTCGAACAGGTGCTGCTTCGAGGCCCTCGAAGGTAATCGACTTCAGGAACCGCGCCGGCATGATGCGGTCGGTGTCGATGTCCTCGCCGCGCATCGGCAGCGCACGTCCCTCGATCGTTTCGATCCGTTCGGCGCCCATTACCGCACCCCCGCGGGAACTTCATCGACGAGCTCGCGCACGTCGGTCACCTGACGCCGGCAAGCGCAGCGGCGGCGACCATCGCCGGACTCATGAGCAGCGTGCGGCCGGTCGGACTCCCCTGCCGTCCCTTGAAATTGCGATTCGACGACGCCGCGCAGACCTGGTTGCCTTCGAGCTTGTCCGGATTCATCCCGAGGCACATCGAGCAGCCGGCGTCGCGCCAGTCGAAGCCGGCGTCGCGGAACGTCTTGTCGAGCCCTTCGCGCTCGGCCGCTTTCTGCACCGCCGCCGAGCCGGGCACGACGAGCGCCTTCACGTGCGGCGCCACATGATGGCCGCGAACGATGCGCGCGGCTTCGCGGAGATCGGAAAGCCGGCCGTTGGTGCAGGAGCCGATGAACGCGACATCGATCTTCAGTCCGGCAATCGGCTGCCCGGCGCTGAAGCCCCATGTAGGTCGAGCGCGTCGGATGTCGACTGCTGGTCCGCGCCGCACGGCCCTCGGGCACCTTGCCATCGACGCCGATCGACTGCCCGGGATTGACACCCCACGTCACGACCGGCGTCAGCTCCCCCGCGCGAATCTCGACGTCATCGTCATAGACCGCGTCGCGATCGGAGGCGATCGAACGCCACCACGCCTTCGCGCGCTCGAACGCCTCGCCCTGCGGCGCGAACGGGCGCCCCTCCAGGTACGTGAACGTCGTCTCGTCGGGATTGACGTAGCCGACGCGCGCGCCGCCCTTCGATCGACATGTTGCAGATCGTCATCCGCTCGTCCATCGACATGCGCTCGATCGTGTCGCCGGCGTATTCGTACGCGTAGCCGTTGCCGCCGCTGACGCCCAGCCGCTGGATGATCGTGAGGATGACGTCCTTCGCGTAGACGCCCCGCGGTAACCGGCCGGTGACGCGGATGCGGCGCACCTTCAGCGGCTCGAGCGCCAGACACTGCGACGCCAGCACGTCGCGCACCTGCGAGGTGCCGATGCCGAACGCCACCGCGCCGAACGCGCCGTGCGTCGATGTGTGGCTGTCGCCGCACGCGATCGTCATTCCCGGCTGCGTCAGCCCGAGCTCGGGCCCGATGACGTGCACGATGCCCTGTCGATCGTCGCCAATGTCGTAGAGCGGGATCGCCGAAGTCGCGGCAGTTGCGCTCGAGCGACGCGATCATGTCCTCGGCCATGACGTCGAGAAACGGCCGCTGGCGCTGCTGCGTCGGAACGATGTGATCGACGGTCGCGAACGTGCGATCCGGGCGCGCCACGCTGCCAGCCGCGCTGCTCGCAGCGCATCGAATGCCTGCGGCGTCGTCACCTCGTGAATCAGGTGCAGGCCGATGAAGAGCTGTGTCTGCCCCGTCGGCAGCGTGCGCACGGTGTGGAGGTCCCACACCTTCTGAAGAAGCGTTTTACCCATGGAACAAATTCAATCCTAGCATTCCTCGTCGCGCGGCCACGAAGGGCACAAAGAAAGCTTAACCACGAAGGTCACGAAAGTACGAAGTGAGAGCACGAAGCAATCAAAGCACTTCCACCACAACCAGCCCCCGAACAACAACGGCGCCCCTACCAAAGTCAGGCGCCAGAGAGCGCGTTGTGAAAACCAAATCTTCGTGTCCTTCGTGACCTTCGTGGTTAACCGTCTTTGTGCTCTTCGTGGCTACGCGCGCCTGCGATGAGCAGACACTGATCGATGCCCGTCGACCCAGCATCGCCAGGGGCGGTCGACCGCGACGCGAATGCCGATTCGCGGTCCGCGCGCGACGTCGCCGACCGGGATGCCGCGGTCCTCGATGAAGAGCGTGCTGCCGGACTGCCCCGAGTCTTCACGGCCGGTGAGGTCGAGGCGATTTTCCTCGAGCGTGATGCCGAGCGCGCGACGTCAGGTTGCCTGGCCCACGACAGAGATCGTGTTCGTCGACGCTGCGGCCGTTGGTGGCGCGCCGCTTTTTCATCAGCGCGATGCCGTCGAGCGGCTGCAACGCGCGAATGAGCACGGCCGCCGGATGCCCGTCGGCCTCGGTGACGGCGTTCACGAGGTAATGAACGCCGTAGTTCAGATAGACGTAGGCGAGGCCAGGAGGTCCATAGAGCGGCTCGTTGCGCGGTGTGCGGCCGAACGACGCGTGGCAGGCCGGATCGTCTTCGCCGATGTACGCCTCGGTCTCGACGATCACGCCCGACGCGATGCCCTGCCGTGTGCGATGAACGAGCACCTTGCCAAGCAGCTCCTCGGCGACGGTGAGCGTCGGCCGCTCGTAGAACGAGCGTGGAAGGACAGCGGGGATCGGGATCGCCATTCACGCGCGTCCGCGGTACGATCCGACGTCCCGACCCGCTCGTTATCGCGTCGCGTACGCATTCGTCCGGCCCGCGGCGAGCACCTGCCGCAGCGCCTGGCCGGTGTACGACGCTTCCACCTGCACGATCTGCTCGGGCGTGCCCGTGGCGATCACGCGGCCGCCCGCGTCGCCACCCTCCGGCCCGAGATCGATCACGTAGTCAGCGGTCTTGACCACGTCGAGGTTGTGCTCGATGACGAGCAGCGTGTGCCCCGCTTCGACGAGCTTCTTGAACGCGGCAAGCAGCTTCGCGATGTCGTCGAAGTGCAAACCGGTCGTCGGCTCGTCGAGGATGTAGAGGAGCCGCTCGCCGCCGAAGGACGCCAGGTGCGCCGCAATCTTGATCCGCTGCGCCTCCCCGCCCGACAGCGTCGTCGCCGGCTGGCCGAGGCGCAGGTAGCCGAGACCAATCTCGTCGAGCACCTGCAGCCGGCGCAGCACCTTTGGCGACGTGCCGAAGAACGTCAACGCCTCGCGCACGGTCATGTCGAGCACCTGGTGCACCGTCTTGCCCTTGTAGTGCACCTCGAGCACCGACCGGCTTGAAGCGCATGCCGTCGCACTGTTCGCACGGGACGAAGACATCGGCGAGGAACTGCATCTCGACGCGGACTTCGCCTTCGCCCTGGCACGCTTCGCAGCGTCCGCCCGGCACGTTGAACGAGAAGTAGCTCGCCGTCAGGCCGCGTGCACGTCGCGTCCTTGGTCGACGCGAACAGCTCGCGGATCGGATCGAAGGCCTTGAGATAGGTCACCGGATTGGATCGGGGCGTGCGACCGATCGGAGCCTGATCGACGAGCACGACGTCGGTGATGTATTCGAGCCCCTGAAGCTCACGGAAGGTGCCGACGCGCCGATCCCAGTCGCCCTTGGCGCGCTTGATCGCGGCGTACAGCACGTCGTGCACGAGCGTTGATTTGCCAGAGCCGCTGACGCCGGTCACGCACGTGAGCGAGTTCAACGGGATCTCGATGTCGACGTCCTTGAGGTTGTGCTCGCTCGCGCCCTTCAACCGAATCTTGTGTGCGAGGCCCTTGCGGCGCGGTGAGGGCACCGGGATCGCCAGCTCGTTCCGCAGATACTTCGCCGTCAGCGATCGCGGCTCCTGGAGAAGCCCCGGGTAGTCGCCCGAGTAGACCACCTTGCCGCCCTGCTCGCCGGCGCCCAAGCCCGATGTCGACGATGTGATCCGCGACGCGAATCATTTCCTCGTCGTGCTCGACGACGAGCACGGTGTTGCCCTGGTCGCGCAGCTGGAGCAGGATGTCGATGAGCCGCCGGTTGTCGCGCGAGTGCAGCCCGATCGACGGCTCGTCCAGCACGTAGAGCGTACCCGACGAGCGCCGAGCCGAGCGACGTCGCCAGGTTGATGCGCTGCGCTTCGCCGCCCGACAACGTCGACGACAGCCGGTCCAGTGACAGGTAGTCGAGCCCGACGTCGCTCAGAAAGGACAGGCGGCGTCCGGATCTCGCGCAGCACCTTGTCGGCGACCACCGTCTCTTTCTCGCTGAGCTCCACGTTCGTGAAGAACTGCTGCGCCTCGCGAACGGTCAGCGCCGATGCCGAGTCGATCGTCCGACCGCCGACGCGGACGTCGCGCGCCTCGCGGCGGAGCCGCGCGCCGCCGCAGTCGGGGCAGGCGAGATACCCGCGATAGCGGCTCAGGAACACGCGCACGTGCACCTTGTATTTCTTGCGCTCGAGCCACCGGAAGAAGCCGCGGATACCGTCGTAGGCGCCGTCGCCTTCGACAACGAACGTTCGCTCCTCGTCGGTGAGATCGGACCATGCCACGTCGAGACGTGTGCCGGACTTCCGCGACGCCCGCTTCAACTCCGCCAGCTGCGCGCGGTAGTGCGGCTTGCTCCACGGCTCGATCGCGCCCTGGTTGATCGTCTTCGATCGATCGGGAATCACCAGGTCCATGTCGAGCTCGATGATGTTGCCGAACCCGTGGCACGTCGGACAGGCGCCGAACGGGTTGTTGAACGAGAAGAGCCGCGGCTGCGGCGTCTCGTACGCGATGCCGCAGGTGCGGCATTCGAAACGCTCCGAGAATTCGATCCTGAGGGATCGGGATCGGGGATCCGGGATCAACGACACTGTTCAGGGATCGGGGATCGGGGATCGGGGATCAAGAGCGCTGGGTTTTTGATCCCTGATCCCTGATCCCTGATCCCTACCGAGCACTATCGCAAAGGCTGCGCCGCCTCCTTCGCGATAAGACGTCTCGATCGAATCCGTGAGACGGGTCCGCAGATCGCCTTCGATCCGCAGTCGATCGACGATGACGTCGAGCGTGGTCTTGTCCTTGAGCGCGGCGCGATCGATTTCGTCGAACGTGACCGCCCGCCCGTCGACGAGCACGCGGCCATAGCCGCGGCGCTGCAGGCCGTCGAGCGTCTCGGATATCGGATTGAACCCGTTGCGCGCCGGCCGGGTGACCGTCGCGTCCGCGTCCTCGCCGTCGAAGAGGTCGTCGGCCGCTTCGGCTTCGTTACCCGCATCCTTGATGGGCGCCGCAGCCATGCTGACGACGGGGATCTGGAACCCAATCATCACGCGGGTATCCACCGGCAGGTCGGCAAGCCGCTTCGCGACGATCTCGGCCGTCTCGCGGATCACCTCCTGGCCGCACTGTCGGCAGATACGTCCGGCCGACGCGTGCCCACAGCAGCCGCATGTAGTCGTGTATCTCCGTGGTCGTGCCGACCGTCGAGCGCGGATTGCGGACGCTGTTCTTCTGCCTGATCGCGATGGCGGGACAGATGCCTTCGATCTTGTCGACGTCGGGCTTCTCCATCCGCTCGAGGAACTGCCGCGCGTATGCGGAGAGCGATTCGACGTAGCGGCGCTGACCTTCGGCGTAGATCGTGTCGAAGGCAAGCGACGACTTCCCCGATCCGCTGACGCCGGTGAAGATGACCAGCTTGCCGTGCGGCAGGGTGACGTCGACGTTCTTCAGGTTGTGCGTCCGCGCGCCGCGAACGATGAGCGGACCGCGGGCTGGGCGTTTGGCGTCGAGCATCCTACTGTCGAGAATTTCCGCGTAACCGTAAGAGAAGAATGGTACTACCGCGGTTCGGCTACCGCAAGCTTCGTGGAGTTTTTCGATGGGGCCCTTCTTTTTGCGCGTCCCATCCTTGGATGTCCGTACCAACTCTGCGCCAAGCGGGGGTATGAGTCGTGCAGCGTGTATGCGCATGACGCGCCGATGGATATGGGTCGTCGCCGCCGGAGTTGCCGCAATGGTCGTGCTCCTCGGATGGCTGGGACCGTACTTCGACAGGCGTCATCTGACGGGCCCTGCCAGCAGCGGAATTCCCTATGCGGAAGGCACAGCTGGACGTGACGAGCCAGAGCTGACAGATGCGGTGCCTCCTTCCACCATCCAGGAAATCGAAACGATCACGGGCGCAGTCGACGGTCACGAGCTCATCGGACGTCGGGTTCAGTTGCGCCTGAAAGCGACCGGCGTGACGAGTCAGGGCGCGTTCTGGGTTGGGCCGCAGGACAATCATGTCCTGGTCGCTCCAGCACGCGACGAGCCGACTGCATCGCAGCCCGTTCACGAGGGCGAGGCCGTGACGATCCTGGGAACGGTTCAGGAAATGCCGAACGCCAAGCAGAGACTGAGCTGGGGATTGACGGCGCCCGATCTTGTGCAGCTCACCGATCAGAGGATCTACATCCGCGCCGACCACATTCGGTTTTGAGGTAGAGGCGGACGTTAAACGCGAGTATACTCAGTCCTTTCCGCCTTCACCTCGGCTGCGGCGAGACTCGCCGCAGCGCGGAGCGCGGAGGCGGTTCAAGCAACCCAGGAGGTTGAGTGATGCGTGCATTGTTGACCGCAAGTCTCGTACTCGGCCTTGCCACCGCGGCGATGGCCCAGACAGTTGATCTCAAAGTCGGCGACCAGGCGCCGAACTTCAAGCTGCAGGCAACCGACGGGAAGACGTACCAGCTGTCGGACTTCAAGGGCAAGCAGGCCGTTGTCGTGGCCTGGTTCCCCGCGGCGTTCACGCGCGGCTGCACAATCGAGTGCAAGTCGCTCGCGGAGAACGGCGACAAGATCAAGATGTACGACGTGACCTATTTCATGGCCAGCGTCGATCCCCTCGAGAAGAACAAGGAATTCGCGAAGGCGACGACGGTGAAGCTGGGCGACACTGAAGTGTCGAAGAAGGAAGCTGACTTTCCGCTGCTGAGCGATCCGACGAAGGAAACCGCGAAGGCGTATGGCGTGCTCAACGAGCGCGGCACCGCAAGTCGCTGGACCTTCTATGTCGACAAGACCGGGAAGATCTCCTACATCGAGAAGACCGTGAAGCCCGACACCTCTGCTGAGGACATGATCACGAAGCTGTCCGAGCTGAAAGTGCCGATGACTCACAAGGGCACGAAGTAAGCAGTTAGAAAGAGCGCCGTCCCCTCCTGGCGTTTTGGCGAGTCCGGGGTTACACGCCCCGGACTCGTTGACCTCTTTTTTTCCCCAGATCTGGTTGACGACGCCGCCGGCAGGATTCCTGCGGTTCGAAGGGGCGATGGCGGAACCCGACGATCAGATCATCCGCGTGGATCTGCTCGCGGGCGGGACGAGCGAGGCCGCGGTGCCGGTTGCGACGGGCGGCACGCGGAAGTAGCGGCCACGAGCGGCCAGTAGTTGAAATACGCAGCAAAGAAAATCAGGAAAGGGAAGGTGACGCTGAGGAGCGCGTTCGCCAGCCAAATCTCGTACTGGTACGCCGGGGGGCCCGACATCAGCTGACCGGTCAGGACTGGCGCGAGAAACCCGTAGAGCCTCGCGAGCGTCACGCCGATCACCGCGGCCGCGACGGCGTTCATCACGCCCTTCAGTGGCTGCGTCATTGATGCGAAGAGCGAGTTCTGCAGCATGTTCAGGACGATGATGGCGCCGAAGATGAAGGGGACGGTGACGCGCGTCAGAAAAACCATCGGATCCATCCCCGCCAACGACACGCCCACAATCATCGCGATTGCGGTCCCAGCCACGATCATGAGCGTCCACGCAACACCCAGCAGCGGCTGTCTCATGACGGCCGGAGCAGTTGTCAGAGGCCACAGATCGAAGCAGAGCACAAGAAACATCATCACAAGTGCAGTCACGTAAGACACGAGCGCCATCACAGCGCCGTACAGACCACGCGGCGCCGACGCGAGATACACAGGGGCGCCTTGGAGAAAGTCGTAGTTGAAGAACGCTTGAAAGACCGCAAACGTGATGACATACGCGGCGATCAGGAGCGCGCAACCGGCCGCCACACGGTTCTTGAACCATTGATTGAAGGGCCAACCGCCCCACACGATCGTCAGGAAGAATGTGGTCGGGACGACCAGAATCAGGAAGTGGGATGGAATCGGGCCGGGCGGAGTGATCCCTTCGCCCACGACTCGCAACAGCAACGGGGACAGGACGGCGGCAACCGCGATATTCACGGCCAGCAGGACCAGACCTTTCGCGGGCTGCCGGAACGTCGCTACAAACGGCGGGTTCGCTCCCCAGACCACCACCATCACGACCTGCAGCGGGATGAGGCACAGATTGAAGAAGGCGACCGATCCGGCAAGGGCGCCGAAATCGAACAACGAGATGAAGCCCAGCGAGATCGCCATGACGACCGTCGCAGCGACGACACCTAGTCCCGGTTGCGGCACCGGAGCATCCGATTCCCGACCGCGTCGCCGGATCGTCTGACGACATGCATGAATTCCCCTATCGCTTGTGCTGAACGGCGTGCTTCATGATGACGCTGATGTCATCCGGATTGATCAAGTCGGGAGTCGTCCAACCGTCAAGGTCGTATTCAGCCATGCACTTTTCGGCGAAGCCCTTGTAGCGAGCGCTCGCCCCGGACATGTCGGCCACCATCAGTGTCTCGAAGCGAATGCTCTCGTGGTTGCCGAAGTAGTTCCGCTCGTACAGTTCGTGACGGCCGCCGAATTCCGTGCCGATTGCGTCCCAGAGCAGCTTCATCAGCTTCACCCGCTGCTCTGCGCTATAGCCGTTTGAACCTCGGACGAACTGATCGAGGTACGGACGAAGCTCAGGGACCTTGAAGTCGAGAGCGCTCGACGGCAGATAGATGAGCGCGCTGGCCAGCGTGTTTTCGATGATCTCCTTGATCTTTGGATAGGCCGTGCTGGCCATCACGCGGTACGCGAGGCCGTAATCCAGGTTGGGCAACACGTAGCCCTCCGTCCACGGAGTCGGAGTACGGGCCATCGCATCAGTGAGCGCCCAGAACAGGTTCCGCCAGGCCAGCACTTCGCCCACCTGCGCCTGAACGCCGCGGAAGTCCTTCGCGCCGGTGGCTTCAACGGCCTTGAGCAACAGTCCCGCGAGGAAGTCCATCTTCACCGCAAGGCGCGTGCACCCCTGAAACATGAAACGGGGCAGAAAACCTGAGCGGGGAAAGAAGTTGTTGACCTTCTCGATGTCGCCGTAGGCAAAGACGTTTTCCCACGGCACGAAGACCTTGTCGAACACGAGAATCGAGTCGTTCTCGTCCATCCGGCTGGAGAGCGGGTAGTCGAACGGCGTCCCCATGGCTCCGGCGGTCATCTCGTACGACGGACGGCAGAAGAGTTTGACGCCAGGTGCACCGGTAGGGACGATGCACACGAAGGCGAACGGCTTCGTCTTGATGGGCAGCGCCCCGTTGTTGGCGATGAAGTTCAAGTGCGTCAGACTCGACGTCGTGGCCACGACCTTTGCGCCGCTGACGATCAGCCCGCCATCGGTCTCCTTTTCGACGTGCATGTATACGTCTTTCACTTCATCGAGTGGCTTGTCGCGATCCACCGGCGGGTTCACGATGGCGTGATTGACGAAAGAGACTTCTTCCTGGACTTTCCTGTACCAGCGCTTGGCGTTCTCCTCGTACGGCTCGAAAAAGCCGGAGTTGGCTCCAAGAGTTGCCAGAAACGCGGCTTTGTAGTCGGGACTTCGCCCGATCCAGCCGTACGAGCTGCGCGCCCATTCGGCAATGGCATCGCGCGCGGCGACGAGATCGTCGACGTTCCGCGATCCCTTGTAGAACCGATGCGTGTAGCCTCCGCTGCCGGTGTCGGTGGATGTGGTCAGGATGTCTTTTCTGGCCGGATCGTGCAGCGCATCGTACAAGCGCGCAATCATCCTCACCGTATTGCGGAAGGCCGGATGCGTGGTGACATCCTTGACGCGGGCTCCGTAAATCCAGATTTCGCGGCCGTCCCGCAGGCTCTCGAGATACTCTGCGCCGGTGAGAGGCCGGGGCACAGGCGCAGCGTGGTCGCCGCCATCGTGGGCGGCGGTTTCAACGGTCATGATGATTCACCTCCGACTACGTCTGAAACCTTAGGGGACAGTTCCCGCCGGTGCCCCGGTCGGCGGAATCGGCTCCGGGACGCGGTTCGAAATCGCCGGAACCGTTCGAAGATACGCAAAGATCGCCTTCAGGTCCTCGTCGGTGAGGTTGGCCTGCATCTGCCATGGCATCGGCGGAAGGATGTCACGCGACACCGACATGTGCTTCCCCTTCCGGATCGCGTTGAGGAACATGTCTTCGGTCCAAATGCCCATGCCGGTGTTGACATCGGGCGTCAGGTTCGCGGTGAAGGAGATGCCCCACGGGCCCGACCATGCGGTGTTGGTTTCGTTGATTGAGACGGCCCATCCGGCGGGAAGCTTTGGTCCGGCGGTGACCTTTACTCCCTCCGGGTGACCCGACAGCATCCGCGCAAGGTCCGGCTCGCCGTTCTTGAACGGCGTATGACAGCCGTTGCAGTCCATGACGGTCGCCAGATACTTGCCGCGCTCGACGGGACTCTGCACCGGCGCAGCGGCCGTGGCGGCGGGCGCCGGCTGGCTGACCGGCGCTTGAGTGCACGCAGCGCCAACCGCTGAAACAAGAAAGAGCAGCGTCGTCGCACGGATGTAATAGAGGAAGAGCACGGTCTGATCTCCTGCCTGCATCAACCTTCGATCGGCTTACCTCTCCGGTCCGGAAGCGTCATGATCAACAGTCCGATGGTGCTCATGCCGCTGGGGCCCTCTGCTCGGGTACGTCGGCCACGGCCACTTCAGTATGTTCGGTGGCTTCGTCGCCGAGCTGTTCCCGACGTCGGTTCGCGCGACGGGCCAGGGCACGGCCTACAACGGCGGGGGCTTGATGGGCGCTGGACCCATGACTCAGCTCTACGCCGGCCGCGCGTTCACCGTCAACCCGCCATCCAACACGATCTTCGCGCCGTTGATGTACTTGCCTCGGTCCGATGCGATGAACGCGACCGTGTCACCGACTTCCTCCATCGTTGCCCAGCGTCCCGCGAGGATCCCCATCCGCTTGCAGTAGCTCGCGAGGAAGTCTTCTTTCGTGACATTTGCCTGCTTGGCCATGTTCTCGGCCCAGACCTCGCGTGCTTCCGTTCCAACCAGGCCTGGAATCACGGCGTTCACGGTGATCTGCTGCGCGGCGAGGTCCACGGCGAGGTAGCTCGTCGCCTGGTTCATCGCGGCGTTGTTGAGACCGTGCGTCAGCGCGGGCGCCCACACGAGCATCGACGCCGAGCCGCTGATGTTGATGATGCGGCCGGTACCGTCGCCCGGAATGAGCGGCAGAAACGACTGCGTCACACGAAGGGCGCCAACAATCTTCAGGTTCAGGTCGTCGATCCAATCGACATCGGGCCAGAGGATCTGCCGGTCCATCCGGCGTATCGGACCGCCGGCGTTGTTGACCACGATGTTGATGGATCCGAATGCGGCCTTGGCGGCATCGGCGGCGGCTTTGATGCTCTCGGCGTTGGCGACGTCGGCGGACACGGCGAGCACCCTGACGCCGCTCTCCTTCCGGATCTCGTCCGCTGCCTTGTCGAGCTGTTCCCTGCCGCGTGCGATCAGGACGACGTCGACGCCTTCTTTCGCAAGGCCGCGTGCAATCGCCTTCCCGATCCCCTTGCTTCCGCCGCTGATGGCCGCGGTGCGGCCTTTGAGCCCTAAGTCCACGTTTTTCTCCTTCAATCACCTCGACAACGTCGTTCAGAAAGGTGACCGCTCTGGCGCGTCAACGCGCGATGGTCGGACGACAACGTGATCGTCATCATACCGATCGAGGAGGCAAGGCGCGACGTCAGAGCAAGGCAATTGGCGCGACACGCGGATCGGACGAGAAGGTTGAGTTCCTATTTGTCGTGTATGCCGTGGGGGGCTAGGATCCGAGGGGTACCTGTTACAATCAGCAGTCGCGTTCGTCTCCGCCTGGCCGACGTAGCTCAGTTGGTAGAGCGGCTGATTCGTAATCAGCAGGTCCGCGGTTCAAGCCCGCGCGTCGGCTCCAATCCAGTCAATTACTTACAACGAGCGTCGATCCTACACTCATCGGACTGGGTACCAAATGGGTACCACGCGATTGAGAGTCAGTGCGCATGGATGCGCGTGAGACTGCGTATGTTGGCGACTGTCCCGCTCATCGGTAGGTCAGCTCCTGACTCACTGCCTGGCTAGGTTCACCGGCTGGTGGTGTCCGGCAAGGTGACCCCGGCTTCCCGATGTCGTCCGCACACACGGGCCTACGTTTGACTATAACCTATCGTTAGGTTAATATCTTGTGTGAAGTGGACGGAAGTGATCCGCAAGCTGAAGGCCGCCGGGTTCGTTGAGAAGCGCACCGGCAAAGGCAGCCACAAGCTCTTCGTCCATCCAGAGACCGGGAAGGAAGTGTGGGTCACGACGCACGGCCACGACGCTGGCAAACTCGGAAACCGCATCCTGAAAGATGCGGGAGTGGAGTGAATATGACCGCGCGATTCCCCATCGTGTTCGAACGCGAAGACTCGGGCGTGGTCAGTGCGTACGTCGCCGGGTTGCCGGTCTACGCGCAGGGCGGGACCCAGAAGGCAGCCGAGCGCGCGATTCGGCGAACGTTCGAAGCGTACCTCGAGGCGCACCCTGATGTAGCGTCGACCAGCGAAGTCAAAGTCGCCACGGTGCTGCGGCGCGCGCGATCCGCACCCGAGGTGTCAATCGTCAGTGCCGCGGCGCTCGTTGGTGGACATACGAGTCGTCGAAAAGCGGCGAGCTCGCGCGCGAATGGACGACTTGGGGGACGGCCGCGGGCGGCGCGCGCCTAACCCTCGACCCCCGCATCAAAACCCCTTTTCACCGCCTGGTCGGCCTGACTCTTTCCGCGCCGCCGTACCGTGAAGCAGTGTAACGGGAGCTAGACCTCGGAAACGTGGCGGCCCTGGGCGCTCGCCCTCGTCCTCGCGCTTGGCGGTGTCGCTGCTCTCTGGCGCATCGGACGACGGGGTACCCAACAGCGAGCAATGAGGGATGCGCGAGGGACGCCAGCGCCGAGGGTCGAGCCCGTCAGCCGATGACGGCCCGGCAGGCTGCTCGAGACGCTCGCAGACCCGGTTCGGTGGGGGTCACTAGGCAGCATTCGCGAAACTGCGTCGGCTTCGCTGGATTCTCAATTGGTGGAACAGGCCTGCATCCGCGCCAGCCCGCCCCACGCCTCAAACGCGGCCTGCGCTGCGGCCTCAACGGTCGCCGCGGTGTAAGGCGGCGGCATTTTCGGCCCGCCGAAGAAGACCCAGGTCACATCGGGCGTATCGACCTGCCCCTGAAAACGCTCGGCGCGCGTCAGTTCGGCCTTCGGTATCAGTCCGGCAAGCCGCCGCGCCAGCGCCGGCGAGCCCTCGCCGATGCGGGGGCCCAGATCGCTTACGATGAAGGGGACAGCGATTCCTTTCTGCTTGCGAAAGGCAACTCCGAGTGTGCCGGACACCACGCCGAACGGCCGCAACGCCCCGCTCGATGGGATCACGGCGGTGGCGATCGTCAACGGCTCTACGTAACGGCGCTGATCGGTGCGAGGAAAGTTCGGGTCTTCCAGCGTCGTGGGGGAAACGAGAAATCCTCCGCTGCCGGGAATCTCGGCTGGTATCACTCCGCGTACCGTGCGTCCACCGACTGTCGCGCTCCCCGTGGCGACCACGCCAAACCACTCGACCGCGCCGACACTCGCGTCGGTCCAGCCGGCGGCTTTGATGCGGCCGAGATCTGCCATGAAGCGGCCCGTGCAGGTCGTACTGTCGACGCTTCCCTGGTAGGGGACGCCGTCGGCCGGATACACCTTGGCCCCGTTACACAGGTGGATCAGTCCCTTCGCATTGTCCCAGTTGTACGCCCTGCCAGAGCCGTCGATATTGATGTTCAGCTTGGCTCGCGCCAGCACGCCGCCCTGGTCGAGGACGATCACCGCCTGACTGCCGGCGGTCCGCGCTTGCCCTGCGCAATTGGATTGAGCCCTCGAAGCATCCGCCGTCAACAGGATGGACAAAAGGGTTACCGCCGTGAGTCTGTGTCCTGGCATGTCATTCTTCTCCGGCTCGATTGTCCTTCTCCGGCACGATTGTCGCGGATCGGCCGGCACCGGCGTCGACCGCTTTCGACGAGCACCATCGTACCAGCAGGCTTGGAGAAATATCCATCTCCCGGCCGAAACGACGGCACCCTTCCTTGCGGGTTTGATTGGTGTGGCGTTACAGACCGCTCTTCTTTACGCCACAAGGAAGACACCAGCGCAACGAATACAAGCGCGGCCACGATGACGCTGACTCAAAAGTCATGGCTCTCACCTCATGTCAACGCCCGGCACAAGTGCCTCGCCTTTGTTCCTTCCACAAGTCGTTGGGGTGTGACCTCCGTTGTCCGCCGCAGGATCAAAGCTGGTTTGGTCATGGAGACCTTCGACTTCAATGCATCGGTCCTGGTTGCCGTAGCGGTCCTCGTGTCGCTCGCGAAGCTTGTCCACGTTGTGTTTGCGACATTGAGGACCTGCGTTCGCGAGTATTACTCGTTCCGTGTATGGCTTCGAGACGCGAAAGCATCCGCTGATCCAAAGAGTCAGAAATGATTCGCTGCAGAATCTCCCCTATGACCGTTAGGGATTTCCCCCTGTTTACTAAGTGGCTGGATCAAATCACATGGCGTCGGTCAGGAGTGGACCAACAGGTCGTGGTCGTAGGACTTCGCCGACACCGATCGGTTTGCACTTGCCGAATCTCACCATCTGGTCTTGAATCTGCCCATGGGATCCCGACTCCGCGGCAGCCTCACGGCCGGATCGCGCACTGGCAGGCAAATGGTGCTTTCGTTTGTGTTCCTGCTCCTATGGGGATTGATCGTGCAATCTACGGCAATGATTGGGTTCGGCCTCGCGGGAACCGCGATTACCTGGATCCTCATGAAACGAGCTGCTCCGCGCGAGGTCTCGACCAAGGTCGAGGAGAAAGAACTCTCAGTGCGATGAGCCGCTCACAAGACCGGACGCCCCCGACCGGTCACGAGATGGACGACGAACAACACGATGGCGATCACGAACAACACCCACGCAATCTGCGAGGCGATTGACGCGACGCCTGAAACACCCAGGACTCCGGCAATCAGAGCCACAATCAGAAACACCAGCGCGTAATAAAGCATCTCTTCCTCCGGGCAGAACCGAAGCACGAGCCGTGCCCAAACGGTCGATATGGTCGGGCTGCCCTTGTGGGCGACGAGGTCAGGCATCCACCTACGTCTCCTGCCAGCCCCCGGCTTTCAGCGTCCGTCGCACCTCTTCGAGAAACTTTGACGTCGTTTCCGGATCCTTGAAATCGGACTCCTTCACGGAACGTGTCTTCTCTCCTGGGGCCTCAGTCATTCTCCACAGCTCGGCACCATCAGCAACGACACGAAGACGGTAGATGCGTGTTTCATCTCCCCGCGTGCAGCGAAGCACCTCGTGCCACCGTGTAGCGGGGCCGTCATCTCCCATAGCCGGCCGCGAGGGTTTCATTGACATCAATCGACGGAGGGTTTCGATGATCGAGGCACCTTAGTGTGGTGATACATGTCCCAGTCCGGCTTTTGAATCTGCCCGAGGTTCATGCGTACGATTTCCCGCAGTCTGTCCACGCTATTGAGCTGGCCTCGCGTGATCGTTCGAATCGATTCGTAATACGTCCTGGTTCGGGAATCAGCCAGTACGTTGGCATCTTCTTTAACGCTGTCTTCGTAATCAGTAGGCAGTTGACGCAGAAAATGGCCAATGCGCCATTTGCGAGTGCGTTCTGCCGGAAGGCGAGCCAGCAACGGATCAGCGAGCGCGCAGCTGTCAATCAGATGTGCACCAGGACCTTTCTCAATCCCCGTGAATCCCAGATTCGCGCACAGGACAGACACCGATCGCTCGCCAATCTCCCAGGCTGGTTGCGCAAATGTGTTGCGTGGAGCGGGCACCAAACCATAGCGGTGAAAATAGTATCCACGCTCATCAGCGATCCCGGTCGCCTCGTCGATCGTCGTATTTTCGTAGCCTGACCCGCTCAGCAATGTGGAATTGATACCTGTGATCGCCAGCAGACCGACGCCGATCGCGATCACCCGCAACTGCCGTTGTGAAATCACTGCGCGAGCCACGACAGCCGTGGCAATCAGTAGCGGCGCGGTCAGGAAACGCCCCGTCATGAAGTCCCCGCCAATGCTCACGACGTAGGCAAGATACAAAATCCCGCCCGCCGCCATGGCCGCGTCAAAGACAGACGACCGCAATCCAATAATCGTCCCGACAAGAACAAACGGAAGGGTCAGTCGATCACGGCTGAGAGAATCCAGGAGATATCGACCGCCCTGAATGACACGCTCTCCGATTGGGATGCCGGTACCGAGCTTGGCGTACGCTGTGTTGGGAAAAGGGAAGCCGTAGTAGTACAAGGAAAATACCGTCCACGCGAGGGCTGGAAGTGCACCAACGCTGATCGCCTTGATCAACACCACAGGCGCATGGCGATGCCTGAACGTCACCAGCAGTGCAGGCGGAGCGATCAGGAGAAGCAGATCAGGCCTGGTCAGGTACAAGAGCGAGCATGCCAAGAAGAATCCCGTAGCGGCGGCGAAGTCAGGCCGCTCGCCTGCCTTCACGCCCAGGATAACGGTCAGCAGAATCAGCAGGTGCGCAAGCGGATTTTCCAGACCGGACGTCGAGAAATCGACATAGGCCTTCGACAAGAGCAGGACAGACGCCCCAAGCACTCCGGCCCAGAAAGTACTGGCGACGCGTGTCACGAGCACCCAGAAGACCGCGAGCGAAATCGCAATCGAGAGAGCAAATGTTGAAGCGAAGATATTGTTGGTCAGCGCCGATGCGCCGGCGATCAGCAGGAACCACAACGGGTGCGTGTAGGTTTGAACCCGCTCATCGATATTGAAAGTGGCGCCATATCCGTTGATGAAATTCAGCACACTCCTCAACGTGATCACCGCGTCGTCGCTGATCCATGCCGTACGAATGAGCTCAACACACGCCACCGTCAGGATGACGGCGAGAACAGTCTTGTGCTGTTTGGAGACCGGCACCGGCGTGGTTACTGGATAGGGCGAGCCGGGGGAGGAGGGTTGCCGGTGAAAATCGGAGCCACTCGAACAGTGCTCTGGTAAATCACGGTTCGCTGGCTGACGCCGAAATATCGCCTGCCGTAGATCGTCTGCAGAGGAGCGGCCTCGACGAAATAACCGGAAACCGCCAGACCGCTGCCCAGCCCGTTGCACGTCGCCGGCGCCGAGGCGACGCGGGCTCCCGCAGTGAACCGGAGGCGGTACCCAGCGCGATCGATGGTATCCGCGGTGAACCCCGGCGCAATGAAGGTAGGAGCATTGGCCTTCGGCGCCGTGGCGAGGCGCGCGATCGTCGGCGCGTATGAACCACCTCCGCACGAGGCCGCGTACGCGGCCTGTGCGCGCTGAATCTCACGAAGCGACGTAATCGTGGACGTCTCGAACGTCGCGGCGCGCGCGGCGCCGATTTGAGGCACCACAACCGCAGCCAGGATGGCGATTATGGCAGCCGCCAGCATAATCTCGATCAGCGTGAACCCGGCCTGGGAACATCCATCGCGAAGAGCGCGAGTGTCGATCATGCGGGCGGGCCTTGTCGGTTCATCTATTCTGTGTCGAAGGGGGCGATTCGAAGCTCACGCTCTGGCCGTACAGGCTGCCTGTAAGTGTGTAACGGCCGTCTCCGCTCACGGAATACTTCCATCTGCCACGAGAGGGCAGCCCAACTTCGGCGAGCGATTCCGGCAGCTCGTGGTAGTCCCTCCGGAAGCCTTCAACCTCGCCGACGAGGGAATTCAGTGTTTTCTGAGCTTCCTCGCGGGCAACCGCTGCAGGGGGTCGCGTCTCGAACAACGACATCCAGGACCAGTCCGTGAAGTTCGGCGTCGCAACGACGATCAGAACAGGGATAGCCACGATGAGCCCGATCAGAGGAGCGCGTTGACCGGCGCGTGTTGCATCGACTGGCTTGCGCTCTGCGCGCTGCCGCTCCCGCTCCAGGATCTCCTGCGATGCCTGATTGAGGATGTCCTCAGCTTCACTGCGGCCGCTCGGTGGCTCGGTCATCCGTGCTGACTGTATCCCTATCCTGGTGTCCAAAGGGACACTCATCGCCACTGTAGAGCTGCGCCCCACGGACGTAGAGGCGGACCTTCCTTGTCCGCCGAAGCTCCAGGAGCGAAGGCGGAAGGTCCGCCGGGCCTTACTAGTCTTCGCTGGACCGTGCCCGGTTTCGCAGCTCTTTCACCACACCTCGCAGCTTCTTTGAGGCCAGTCTCTTCTCTCGCACCGCCGGCCGAGCCTTCGTAGCCCTGCGTTTCTTCGGTTTCCTGGCAGCTTCCTTCAGCAGGCCGATGAACCGCGCACGTGCCGCTTCGCGATTCTGCCCCTGCGTGCGGTGCTCCCGGCTGTCAATCCGCAGGCTCCCATCCGCGGTCATGCGCCGTCCGGCAATTGCGATAAGCCGTTCTTTCACGTCGGGCGGCAGCGAGGAACTCCGAACGTTGAAGCGGAGTTCAACGGCGGTAGCGACCTTGTTAACGTTCTGTCCCCCTGGACCGGACGCGAGAACAAACCGCTCCTCGACCTCGCGGTCGTCGACGAGGAGGTCTTGGGTGATTCGGATCAGGGGCGACTCTCGTCCTTCTTTTCTGGTTTCGTTTCCTGGGAGACCCACTTCGCGTTTTCAACCGACACCGTGGCTTCGACTCGCTCGGCCAGCATGCGTTGAGGGTTCCCAGCGGACGCATAGGGACCGGCGAGCGCCAGGAAGAGATACTTCTCGTGTTTCAATGACTCACAGGTTCCTCGATAAGACACCCAGTTGGCGTGGAACTGAAACAGCTGCTGAAAGCCCTCGATGACGACCACGAGCAAGCCAAGTCCGCCGCCTACGTAGGCCTGAGCGCCGATGGCAGCCGAGAACGGGATCGCAGCCGCGCACAGCAGCGTCCCGATCTTGAGCCGCATGTGCCAGTTCCGGCTGTTTGTACTCTTGCGGTCGTACCAGTTGATTTGATCTTCGAGCCGCGCGAGCGTGACTTCCCTGGCTCGCTCGGCGTCAGAATTGGATTCCGAGCCCATTGGGCCTCCCTCCGAGGGTGCAGCTTACTCCAGCCCGTCAAGGCCCGAAGCCATGAGCCGAGCATGACAGCGCGAAATTACCCGACAAAACAGGGCTATCGAGCCCGATTGATCGCTTTTGGCAGGTACATCGTTATACCAACCGAGGGACGAGGGAGATACACACGTGAAAGGTCAGGTCATGCTCCAGCAAGGTTCGCCATCCAGCGTCTGGGAGGATGTCGAGTTGTCGGCGGGCTGCGACACGCCCGTTCTCATCTCCACCGATGAAATCCTCGACGCGAGGACGATTGGATCGTGGATTCATGGTCGGAGCCTCCGAGGAGACGGCCCCCTTGTGGTGCTGGACTCGCGCACGCTCGATCCTGACATCCGGTTTGAGGCCATCGGGCGGGCACAAGGGTCGCTTCCAGGTCTTGGAACGGTCGATTCGGTGCGTGGAGGCACGCTAATGCTGCTCCACCTCGAGGAGATGCCGCTCGAAACGCAGGCGCGGCTATGTGAGTTCCTGGAGCGTCGAGTGGCACGGGATCTCGCAATGTTCCGAGTGATTGCCGCCACCGATCGGGCCTTCGCGCGCGTTCAGGCCGGAGAAATTCGCGAGGACCTGTTCTACCGCCTCAACGTGATTCACATCGTTGTTGGCGCCGCGGATAATCAGGCCAGAGTCGACCCCCGGGGACCAATCACCATCGAGCGACGTGGGCTGACCACCGACCGGCGCGGAGCTTCCACAGTCGATCGACGCGGACCCTCCAGGTCTGCGGTGTTGGCATCCACCTTGGCGGCTCGACGTTTCATACCCTTGCCAGCAGTGGCGCGCTGAGGCGGTTCTTACTTCTGTGAAAATCGGAGCCCTCTACTTCGCAGCCCAGGGCCGCTCGTAGTTCAGGCGGAACAACGCGATGACAGAGGGGATGTCGTGCTCGCTGCCAATCCGATAACTGACCCAACCGGAGGCGGGAAGGATGCGGTGGGTCTCAGCTTTTCCAGCGGCAACGAGCTGCGTTCGCAAGGACACTGGAAACGGCAGATCCGCAAGGTAACTGCCGTGAAGATGGCCAAGTTCGCGGCGTCCGACACGGAATTCGATGCCTCCGAAGCGATGCGCTGAGACCGTCACGCCATCCCAGGAACCGACTTCCCGTTCGATCTGTCTGAGGATCGAATCGGCCATTCCGGGATTATGGATCACGTCGTGGCGACGATCACGACCGGGATGATCTGGATCGCGATCGCGCTGTTTCGGAGGAACCGCTGTCCGCTTCCGACCACTTCAATCCCACAGGCGAACACCCTCATCGCGCGGCCGGTCGCGCCAAATAGCGCAACTCCATTGGCAGTAATGACTTAGCGACAACGACCCTCTGGTATATCGTTTGACACTCTCAGCGGGTCCGTCGACGGCGTCGGTGACTGATCCGTTCGTCGATCTACTGCGCGCCCTTCACGCGCGTGGCGTGCGATTCGTCCTCATCGGCGTGTGGGGCGCCAACTACTATGCGCCCTCGGGTTCGGCGTCCTTCGAAACCCGCGATCGTGACCTGTTCCTCCCGCACGATCCCGGGAACCTGTTGAAGGCGTGGCAGGCCAGTGAGGCCGTCGGCCTTTCATTGTGGGCAGGCGAAGAACCACTCGATTCGCCTCGAGACGAAGAGCTCGCGCGCCGTGTCATCGAACGGCAAGCGATGGTGCGGGCAACTGACGGAAGGGATCTTGAAGTTGATCGCCGCGCGAAGTGCTGCCGATCTCTGACGACGGCCGCCCAGACCCACGACTTGAACCCGTATTTCGGTGGTCGTGCGCGACGGCGAAGATGTCAGTGTGCCGATCGACGCCGATCAGATCGAACAGGTCCTGATCAACGTCATGCGGAATGCCGTCGACGCGTCAATCGAAACAGGTGGGACCGTCTCAGCGACGTGGTAGACGAACAACGGACTCGTGGAAGTCTGCATCGAGGATGAAGGTCCGGGCCTGTAGAACACCGCGAACCTGTTCGTCCCGTTCTTCACCACAAAACCGGATGGGTCGGGAATTGGTCTGGCCCTGAGTCGTCAGATCACTGAAGCACATGGGGGTTCGCTGACGCTCGAGAATCGAGACACGGGCCGAGGGGCTCGTGCGGTCATAAGCTACCCGCCTGACGACCTCACGCCCATCGTTCACTTCTACGGGCCACGGAGGCACGGAGTCACGGAGCAAAAACATGGATTCCTCCGTGTCTTCGTGTCTTCCGTGGCTCGTGACAATGAAAATTCGCGCTAACGTGTTTGAACGTTATCAATGAACCATCGGTCATTGATGTTTCGAAGCAGGAACCTCCACTGGCGGCGCCGAACAAACATGGTTTTGCTTCCGACCTTGGGGACATATCGAACGATGCCGCTGCACGACGCGTTGGCGTTTCGTCCCGCGACGGCGATGTCGCAGCCACTCAGCTCGAAGCGCTGCTCGTCCAGGCCGGTGAAGGCTCTGCTCAACGCAGCTTCGTTGGCTCTCGGCCATACTGCCTTCGCCTCTTTCACATCGAAATTCGTCAGCGCATTGAGGTAGCGGCCCACGAGGCTTTGAATTTCATTCGTGTCAGACGCGGTGACGGCTGGTGCTACCGGAGCGGCAAGGCGCGGTGCTCCCGGACTGACACTGGCTGCTCTCCGTCGCGGGGAAGGTGACGGATCCGCAGGAGCGAGGTCGGAGACTGCAGGCGACGCCGAGGTGACAGGAGTGGGCGCAGGGGAATCCGACCGAGTGTCCGTCGGCCGCAGGAAAGGTCGAGGCGGGTTCGGGACAGGAGGCTGGGCAACCGTACTCGATTCCATCCATCGACTCACCGCGGCTCTGTCCAACAGGCCGCCACCGATCGCCATGAAGACGAGCAGAAGCGCGGCCCAGAACAACAGAGTGCCGAGGCGGGAGTCGCTCGAGACGCCGTCCGCGGTCGGCGCGATGGGTGGTGCGTGCTCAATCACGATCAACGAGGTGGAAGGAGAATCCGAGGGCCCAGGTCGGAACACATCGAGGAGCCTCGTGTCGGCGTCGGCTCTGTCGTCAGCCTCGGCGATCGGCTCCTCAGGGGCGAAAAGGCCCAGCGCGTCCTCGATGCCCTCGCCGGAACCAGTTAGCCGGGATTGCATATGTAGGTGCTCTGCCAAGCGTTGTAATTCCTAACTCGGCAATTGCGGTAAACCCAAACAAGCGCAAGAACGGCAGCCCTCGTGGCAAGTGCCGTTCCAAGCATCGCGACGCGTTCAGAGTGAACTACTTCTAGTCGGACCATCGCCGCCGGATGGGCGTGAGGGACGCGATGGTTGAAGTGATGCGCCGCGAAAGCGCTTCGGGCCGCTAGCGGCCAGGCTTCAGCGCAGATCCGGAAACAATCTGGATCTCGAACAGCTTCGGCCAGAGCTTGCCTGTCACGAACAGCCTGCCTCGCGCAGGGTCGTAGGCGATTCCGTTGAGCACGTCGACGCCGCTGCGTTCCTCCGCCGGCGACAGCAGGCCGCTCAGATCAATCCATCCGAGCACCTTTCCAGACGTTGGTGAGATCCGCGCAACGAAATTCGTCTGCCAGACGTTCGCGTAGACCTCCCCGTTGACCCACTCCAACTCGTTCAGGTCGCGGACTGGAATACCGGCGTCGGTGACCAGAAGACGATGGGTCTCGGTAAGGGTTCGGGGGTCGAGAAATCGCAGTGAGGCAGAACCATCACTCATGATGATGTGCGTGGCGTTGTGCGTCAGTCCCCACCCTTCACCCGTGTAGCGGAACGTGCGAAGCTGCTTGAGCGTGGTGCGGTCGTAGACGAATCCGATTTCACTCTGCCAGGTGAGTTGGAGGATCGTCTGCCCCCACGTGGTAATCCCCTCACCAAAGTAATCCGCAGGGATGGATACCCGCTGAAGGACACGGCCCGATGCGATCTCCACTTTCCTCAGGGTGGATTCACCGTGCAGTCCCGTTCCCTCGAACAATGCGCCGTCCCGGTATTCGAGTCCCTGGGTGAAGGCACGAGGGTCATGCGGGTAGACGTGCGTGATCACGTAGCGGGATATGGGGGCTCGCGATCCGACAAATGGCAGACGTTGCACCTGATGCGGCTGCCCAATCAGCGCCACGGCGTTGGTCGCCAACAGCGGCGCGAGCATGACGAGGCGAGAGACGCGATCCGATGGCTTCACAAGAGATTCATACTCATTGACGGAGAACCAGACGTTCATCCGTATTCGAGTGAGTCGGCCGAACGAGTCGGCCCCGAGGGCCAGGCCGTTGTCCGCCTCTTAACGCTGTTGCCCATATTGTCACGCATGTCGATTGAGTCCGCCGCTGATCTCGCAGGAATGCAACGGGTCAGACGAGCGTCGCGCCGACGATGTCAGAAATGCGAGCCTCAATCCGAGTGTTGCCAACCGTCGGTTTTGCCGATACTTGTTGCAGACTGCCGCGGTACTGAGGTGTAGCGCTACCTCGTGCTTGCGCCCTCGGGATCTGCCGATATTCCCTGAGATGGTCCGCGTTTGGGTGAAGCTCTACAGAGCCGAAGATCTTACCCGCGGCGCCCACCAGGATTCAGACGACAATGACGCTCCACCTACTTCGCGAGGCCACAATGCCGACATCCGATCCCGGACAGATCCTTCAGGACATCCGCACCTACCTGCTCGAGGGATTCTCCCAGGTCACCATCGCGCCCCTCGCCGACGCGAAGACGGGATCTGCGCTGATCAACATCCTGCAAGCGAGACGGCGGTGGGCTGTGGAGATCACTGATACGTTCCTCGACGCGAACTCGAGTCTGCCACATCCCCTGGACGCGATTCGGAAGTGGGATTTGATCGGGATGTTGAGGAGCGCCGAATCGGGATCGATCGTGCGGGTTACGACTTCAGGACTGCGGTTTATCTAGCGCGATTCGTCAGTCCTCGAGCTGCCACGGCTTCCAGCGGCCCGTCGCGGGGCTGAATACGTAGCCGGAGTCACACCCATCACAGCGGTAGAACTCCGTCACCAGCGGTGCGCCGAGCCGCGGCGGACTCGTGTGTCGTCGAATCAGGAAGAGGTGTGTTTTGCAGGCGCGGCACAGATGAGGTGCCGGGCTGGGGGGCCGCGCTTCTGTACGCCGGCGACCCGAAGGAAGATTGGCCAAGCCGGGATCGTATTCAACGCTTCGTATCGCGTCTGTTCGAAACGCGACAGATCACAAAAAGCCGCCTCCCGGTTGGAGAACCCGAGAGACGGCCAGGATGCGTTCCCCAGTGGTGTTATCGGCCTGCGTGGCTGGTGCGAATAGTTCACGACGGGCGACCGTTGAAGAGCGCGTGCGCTGGCGTGCAATCGCGACAATTCCAGATACGTTCTGCGCACACCACTTCCGCTCTCGTAACGCTTCCACGAGGCGCGCCGCGCCTCGAGCCGGATCCCGGCCATTCAGAGGGCCGCGACCGTCTATGACTCCGGGTGAATATCCTTCAGCGGATGTGGCTGCGCCTGCGCTGCGCGTGGCGCACCGGCGGTCTTCACAATCTGGATATCCACGAGGGGCGATGCCGGCACTGCCTCCGTCCGTGGAGTGAGTTGTATCGGAAGCGCTGAGGCGCGTGGACGCGTTCTACCGCTGCGCGCGAGCGGCGAGCCAGGCACTCCACCTGGTAAAGCCGTAACGCCTGGCCTTGCGATACGTCCGCCAGAAGCGGCGCCATTCCCTGAACATCCGCTTACCTTCGCGGAAGTATTATCGGCCATTCCAGGGGGCTCCGCCCTCCGTGCTCCTTCACCGAAATCGAAACCGCGAACGCGTCACTGCGCGACGTCAAACGCATCCACCCAGACCCACGAGCCTTTGGAGCTCGCGTTACGCGTGCCCGTCGCTTCGATGATCAGGCTATGCGTGCCTGGCGAGAGCCCGCCGACGTTATACACCACGGCGCGCGCCTGGGACGGCGCGAGGTAGGTATCGATCGACGTCTTCATCTCGCCGTCGAGGTACACGCGCGCGATGCCCGACCACTCGTCGCGATACGCAATCCAGTTGATGCCGGTGCCGGTGAAGTTGATGGTCACGCGAGAGCCGGCGTCCATCGCAAGAGCCGAACTGCCGGCGCTATGCGCCGCAGTGTTGTTCGCATACCATCTGCCCGTCAGGATCAGCGCAGGGTTGTTCTCTTCGATGCGGCCGGTCGTCGCAGTGATACCACCCGGTATCCCCGAACCGTTCTCGATTTCGAAGGCGTCAATCCAGACCCAGGACCCCTGGGTGTTGTTGCCCCGTTCGTGTGTGACTTCAATCGCGAGGGTATGTGGACCGGCGGAAAGCCCTCTGCCTGAATAGATCACCTGCTGGTACCGCGTGACGGCGCCATACGTGTCTATCACTTTCATCTGGCCGTCGAGATATACCGTTGCCAGGCCCGACCACCCATCCAACACGCCAATCCACGAGATGCCGGTCCCATTGAAAGTGATCGTCGCGCGGGAGCCGCCCGTGTTGGTCAGCGCGGCAACGCCGCCGGTGTTCGCGGCGTTGTTGTTCGAATACCAGTTGCCGCTGTACGTGACGCTCGGATCGTTCTGTTCAATGCGCGTCGTCGAACCTTGCGCCAGAACCGGCGCGGCACTCAATTCAAATAAGACAACTAGAAAAAGAAGCGTGCGATAAATACGAATCATCATCATCGTCCCTCTGCGGAACAAAGTCGTCTGTATCCGCCGGCCATGATTGAGCAACCGTCAAGCCAACGCGGCCTCTTCCGTTATGTCTGTTGATCCCGTCGAGGTGTGCGACGTGTACGGCTACGCGGACCCGAAGGGTCCGCGCCGCGAGCCCGAAGAGTCCGCACCGCTTTACCGAAGGGTCCGCGCCGCTCGAGCTGTGACTTGATCCCGCCGCTCGAGCTGTGACTTGATCCGCGCCGCTCGAGCTGTGATTAAGGTGTGTTGGCTCTGAGAGCTCTACGGGCCCGATGAAGGAACTCGCGATAGGGATCTACTGGCTGCTACGAACATCGAGTCGGTCAACGACAGACGTGACGCCTTCCGTTTCACGAGCAAGCTGCACAGCGCGCGCACGCTCGGTGCTGGAGCGCACGACGCCAGTCAACGTCACCACCGAACCCGTGCTGTCGACATCGATATTGCGCGCCTGGATGGTGTCGTCCAGCGCCATCTTGGACTTGATTTTCGCGGTGAGGGTCGCGTTCGTCAGCGCGCGTTGCGCTTCGTTGACGCCAAGGGCGACCTTCTCGCCGACCTCAGCACCAGCCTCACGCGCGCGAGACTGGTCTATTCCCGCCGTCGATCCTGATGTGCCTGTCGGGCGCTCGATGACAGGTCGCGTCGGTGTGGCCCAGCGGTAACCGAGAAGGAATGCTCCCGCTCCGACGATTACCACAAGGATGAGAATGAGCTTCAGCAGCGTTCTGATCATGCCCGCCTCCACTGGATGCGTAGCACGGTGCGTGCCCTCTGGATACTGTAGGGAATAGGGGGAAGGGGGAAGGGGGAAAGGGCCCTAACCCCTAACCCCTAACCCCTAACCCCTTGTGAGGTGCCAGCTATTTAGAACGCTGCTGGATCTCGACACGGCGGCCGCGACGGGCTTCCTGTGATGGCGCCGGCACCACGATCTCCAGCACGCCGTCGTTGAATGTCGCCTTCGCGTTGTCGGTAATTGCGCCGGGCGGCAGCGGCACCACGCGCGTGAAGCCGCCGTACGTCAGCTCGCTGACGTACACCCCGTCCCGCTCTCCCTCGTGCTCGTACCGCCGCTCCCCGGCGATGACCACTTCGTCCTCTCCGACCTCGATCGTGACATCGTCGGCTGAGAGACCTGGCAGATCCGCGCGGATGACGAACTCGTTGCCCCGCTGAAAGGTTTCGATCGCCGGTGACCACTGGCCCGGCCCCTGACCCTGGCGGGATGCCAGGCTTGGCCCGCGCGCCATGCCGCCGAACAGGCGCTCGATGTCTTCCTGCATCCGTCGAATCAACGCGAATGGCCCGAAGAACAATGGTTGCATTGCGTTGGAGCCTTGTTGGCCCCGCGGCTGCAATCCGCCCGATCCTTGCTCGCGCGACTGCGGCTGTCCCAGCGATTGTTGCCCCTTAGAACCTTCGGTCTTCTGGTTCGTCCGTGCCTTTTCGTCAACCTGCTGCTGCGTTGCCATGAATTCCTCCCGCGTTGAAGTGACTGCTCTAATGCATTCTTGAGCCACGCGAGAGTGTGTCGATCCAAAAACGGGTGTCCTCGCAGCCGAAGAGGCCGAAGTGTGAGGCCCCTTACTGGCCGAGCAGAATCAGGACTCCAGCGATCAACGCAAGGACGGACATCAGGATCCCTGGAATCGGCAACGGCGCCAGCCCCGCGGCGCCCGAGAGTATCAACCAGATCGCGAGCAGAAGCATTCCCGTGCTGCGTGTGATGCGAATGGCCATGAGCGTTACCTCCAAACAGAGCGCTGATGCGTTACGACTGCCACGGTGGCCACAAAGACGAATTGGCCACAAAGAACACAAAGGCCGTGGCCCTCGCGCCCATTCTGAACCCGGGTGGCGCGGACTCGGCCGCATTTCGCGATACCCTAGAAATTCATGTCCCCATCGTCGGAAGACCTGACCATTGGCGCTGACGCGCTGGCGCCTGAAATCGCGCGCCGGCGCACGTTTGCCATCATTTCCCACCCGGACGCCGGCAAGACGACGCTCACCGAAAAGCTGCTGCTGTACGCGGGCGCGATCGAGCTGGCAGGAGCCGTCCGCGGCAGCAAGACCCAGCGCCACGCCGTATCGGACTGGATGGAGATGGAGCAGCAGCGCGGTATCTCCATCAGCGCGGCGGCGCTCGAATTCGAGCTCGAGGGGCACCACGTTACCCTGCTCGACACCCCTGGCCACCAGGATTTCAGCGAAGACACGTACCGCACGCTGCTTGCCGTGGATAGTGTCGTCATGGTGCTCGATGCGGCGAAAGGCGTCGAGCCGCAGACGTTAAAGCTGTTCGAAGTATGCCGGACGCGCGGGCTGCCGGTGCTGACCTTCATCAACAAGCTGGATCAGCCAGCCCGCGATCCGTTCGAGCTGCTCGACCAGATTGAAAAGGTGCTCGGCATCTCGGCGGCGCCGATGAACTGGCCGCTCGGCGACGGTTCGGACTTCCGGGGTGTCTTCGATCTCGAAGCGAACGCCGTGCTGCTCTACGAGCGGCAGGCGCGCGGACGAAGGACGACGCCGGTGGCTGTCGCGAGCCCCGACTCGACAGAGGTCGCGGAGCTGGTGGGCGAACGGCGTCAAAAGGAATTGATCGATGCGATCGAGATCATCACGGGCGCGGGCACCCGCTTCGATCCTGACGCGTATCGGCACGCGCGGCAAACACCAGTGTTCTTCGGGAGCGCGCTGAACGACTTCGGCGTCGAGCCGTTTCTCCACGCGCTGCTGACGCTGGCGCCCAGCCCGGGACCGCGCCAGGCGGACATCGGTCCGGTGGAACCCACCGACAGGAACTTTTCGGGGTTCGTCTTCAAGATCCAGGCGAACATGAACCCGCGTCATCGCGACCGCGTCGCGTTCGTGCGCGTCTGCTCGGGCCGGCTCGCGAAGGACATGCTCGTCGTCAACGCCCGCCTCGACACTCAGCTGCGGCTGTCACGCGTGTATCGGTTCTTCGGCCGCGATCGCGAGACCGTTCCGGAAGCGTTTCCCGGCGACGTAGTCGGGATCGTCAACCCGGGTCGAATGGCCATCGGAGACACGCTCTATGCAGGCAGGCGTGTCGAGTTTCCCGAAATCCCCCAGTTTCCATCCGAGCAGTTCGCGATCCTGCGACCCGCCGACGTGCGGCACAAGCGATTCGATGAAGCGATCGGGCAGCTCGCGGAAGAGGGGCTGCTGCAGGTGTTCATGCCCACCTCCGGCACGCGCAATCCAATCGTCGGCGTCATCGGCAGCCTCCAGCTCGACGTGATCGCAGCGAGGATGTCCTCGGAATACGGGATCGCCTGCACGCCAGATCGGCTGCCGCACG
Organism: uncultured Acidobacteriota bacterium; assembly: GCA_963741135.1. Taxonomy (GTDB): domain Bacteria; phylum Acidobacteriota; class Vicinamibacteria; order Vicinamibacterales; family UBA2999; genus Gp6-AA40. The sequence continues at coordinate 425,345 of CAVUHC010000008.1, read as the reverse complement.
TCGCGGCGAGATGGCCGGTGAAGCCCGACGGGCGGGAGCTCTTTCTCCCGACCTCAGGCGTGCTGCAAGCGACCGACCGCCATCAGCGTGACGTGCTCATCTTCGAATCCGACTGGGTCCTGCGCTACACGATCGAAAAGAACCCGGGCGTCGAATTCCGCGAGTCGATGTAGCCCGCCTTGCTGGACGGCACTGTGGGCATCGATGCAGGTCGCTTCGGCACGCCAACGTTCGGTCCGATGCTCCTCACGCGTGGCGATCTGCGCGCCGTCCGCTGACCACCTACGATCTAACCACACAGGCCACCGAGACGAATTGACCACAAAGATCACAAAGAACACTATGTTTTGTTTTCCTTAGAGGCCTTTGTGTGCTTTGTGGCAAATTCGTCTTCGTGGCGGCGCCGGCCACGCTGATCTCCCTTATGCTTGACCGCCAATGAGGCTGATTTTTGAACAGATTCGCGTGGGCGGCGACAGGAACTTCGGCTACCTGCTCGGCGATCGCACCACCAGACAAGGAATCGTCATCGACCCGTCGTACTCGCCCGAGGCTTTCGTCGAGCGCGCCCGCGACCAGGGATTGACGATTACCCACATCCTCAACACGCACGGACACGAGGATCACATCAACGGCAATGCGACGGTTAAAGACGCGACGGGCGCACGCGTCGCAGCGCACCCGGAGTCGCCTGCGCAGCCCGACGTGCCGCTCACGGACGGTTATGAGTTGCAGGTCGGGTCGCTCCGCTTCCAGTTTCTCCACGTCCCTGGACATGCGGCGGATCACGTGACGATCTTCGAAATGACCCATCAGCTTCTGATCAGCGGGGATCTGCTGTTTGTCGGCAAGGTAGGCGGAACGCGAACCGACGAGGATGCGCGCGTCGAATGGCGCAGTCTGCAGCGCGTGCTCACGTCTTTTCCAGACGCCGCGACGGTGTGGCCTGGCCACGATTACGGCGTGCGCCCGAGCTCGACTATCGCGCTCGAAAAACAGACGAACCCGTTTCTCCTTTGCCCCGACGTCGATGCGTTCCTGAAGCTGAAGAGGGAGTGGCCGTCGTTCAAGAGCACACACGGCTTGAAGTAATCGTCATCGATTTCTCCGGATAACCGCCGCGTTCAGGTCACGAGCTCTTGAGCGTGGACTTGAGCTGCAGGTTCTTGATCAGCCGATGCAGGTAATTCGGGTGGAGCCCGAGAAGTCGGGCGGCGCCGGTGTAGTTCCCTGCCGATTCCTCGACAGCGCGCAGGATCAGATCCTTCTTGGTCTGCTTGATCGCGTCGTGGAACCTGAGGGTTGCCGAGCCGCCGGTCTCTGCCGGCGGCGAGGTGTCTGCTTCAGCAATCGCGTCCGGCAGATCGTCTGGCAGAATAAGCACGTCGGTCCCGAGCACGACCGCGTGCTCGATCGCGTTTTCGAGCTCGCGCACGTTGCCCGGCCAGTCATAGGCGGTGAGGCACGCGACGGCCTCGGCTGACAATCCCGAGACCGGCCGCTTCGCCTTTTCGCCGTGGCGCCGCACGAACCAGCGTGCGAGGAGCGGGATGTCGTCACGCCGCTCCCGTAGCGGCGGCATCGTCAGCCCGACCACGTTGAGCCGGTAGTACAAATCGCGGCGGAACGCTCCCGTGTCGATCGCCGCCTCGAGATCGCGATTCGTGGCGGCCACGAGCCGGAAGTCCACCTTGATTCGCCGTGTGCCGCCGACACGCTCGAATTCACGATCCTGAAGCACACGCAGCAGCTTCGCCTGCAGCGCCAGCGACAGCTCGCCGATTTCGTCGAGGAACAACGTCCCACCCTCTGCCGTTTCAATCTTCCCTTTCTTCTGCGCGACGGCGCCCGTGAAGGCGCCCTTCTCATGACCGAACAGCTCGCTTTCGAGCAGAGTCTCGGTGATCGCCGCGCAGTTGATCGCGACAAACGGCTTCTCGGCGCGCGGGCTATTCCGATGAATGGCGCGTGCCACGAGCTCCTTGCCAGTACCGCTCTCGCCTCTGATCAGGACCGTGGCGTCGGTCGGCGCGACGCGTGCGATGCGGCGATACACGCCCTGCATCGATCGGCTTTCGCCGACCATGTTGTGATCGACATTGATCTGCGCCTGCAGCCGCCGGTTGGCGTCTTCGAGTGATTCGACCTGCCGCGCATGCTCGAACGCGGTGGCGGCGATGGCCGCGACGGCCATCACCAGTCTGAGATGCGCCGCATCGAACAACCGTGAGCGATCGTCAGTCTCGAGCAGGATGGCGCCGATCGGCTTCTCGAACGTGACCAGCGGGGCCGCCAGACTGCAGCGATCCTCGCTGAGCACGCCGACGACGCCGCGCATGACGCGCTCGATGACGGCGCGGCTGACGTCGACCGGCCGGTTGACAGCAGCCCCTCGATTCCACCCGACCGCGGACATGATGTCGACCGGCCGGTCGCCGCCGAAGACAACCGCGCCACGCGTCGCAGGGACAACGTCGGCAATCAGTTCGAGGAGCGGGCGTTCGAGCGCCACCAGGCCGCGGATGGCGTTGATCGCCGCGCTGATCCGGATGAGGGCGTCGAGGTCCCTCGATTCACGCACGGCCGGTGCCGCGTCGTGCGCGCGTTCGCCCGCGAACACGTCTTCACGGCCCATCGTGAGCATCGACCCGGTGGCCGCCAGGCGTTCGTTGACGGTGACCACCTCGCCGGCCGGCGCGGCAGCACCCGATTCCGTGAAGCTGACCACGAAGATCGACGTGCCGATTTGAATCTGATCGCCGTCCTGCAGCCGTCGATCGCCGGCCGGCAGCCCGTTGACGAAGCTCGGATTGGCGCGATCGAGGTCGCGGATCGCAACAACGTCGTCCGAGGTCGCCAGGACGCAATGACACGGCGACACCGACGGATCGAACAGCGCCAGCGCGTTGGCATCGTCGCGACCGACGGACATTTCCGGCTCAATGAGCGGAATCGTGGCACCCGTCAGAGGACCGCCGACGGCTTGGAGCCGAGGAGGCATGCCACCTTATATACATCAGGCCGTGATACGACGCGTTGCCGGCTGGCAGCGGAATGGCGGGGACTGTCCGAACGGGGTGACGCTATCTATTTGGATAGTGTCCGGCTATTTGGATAGTGTCCTGGTGCCTCGGCCACGGCGCGGCCACGCCGCCGCAACGCGAAAACCATCGGAAAATCGAATCACTCCTTGTACCGGTGCGGTGACCTATTCCGGTCGCCGAACGGCATCGGCGTTGCTCAGACGCCACCACAGACACCCCGGTCTCGCGGCAAGGAAGGAGCAATTCACCGGTATGAGGACTCACCCGATCTCGAGGGATCCCAAGAAGGTAGACAGGCCAACGCCGCGACGCAGATGTTCCCCCCGGCTGGAGGAAGCGCGTGTGCTGCACGAAATATCGATCAAGGCTCGAGAGGATCGGTGGGAGACCAAGGCAACACGATTCGCGCGAAGGGCGCTCGCCATTCTCGAGCGAGATCATGCGGACGGTCGCGAGATCGCGAAGGTCCTTATCTCTCTGGCTGCCGCCCATCTCGATAGCGGCGATCACTCCCGCGCCGAAGCGAGTTACCGACGCGCCGACGGCCTGTTGCGAGCGATGAGCGAAGCCGGCGGATGCCTCGAAACCCAGCAGTTGCGGATCGAGGCCGCGCGCGGCCTTGCCCGGATCTTGTGTGCGCAGGGGGATTGCGGCCAGGCGGAGGCGATCTTGAAGGACTCGCTCCAGACGGCCGAGTGGACGTTCGGGCGCCAACATGCGGCTGTGGCGCTCGTGCTCAACGATCTTGGCGCTTTGTGCCGGCAGACCAGGCGATTCGATAGCGCCTACAGGCTGCACCGACATGCGCTCGCGATCACCAGCAGGGTGCTCGGGACCGCGCATCCTCAGGCGGCAGACATCCTCAACAACCTGACTGCGCTCGAGGTCGCGGTCGGCGAGGGTCGGCGCGCAGAACCGTTTGCCCGGCGGGCTCTCGCGATCCGTGAGCAGACGCTCGGTGCCGACCATCCGCGCGTTGGCACTGCGGCCGCCTCACTGGCGTCGATTCTCGAAGGACTGGGCGATTCTGATCAGGCGGAAGCGCTGTATCGGCGGGCGCTCACGATTTTCGAGCGCTGGTTCGGCCCGGATCATCCCGAGGTCGGGCTGATGGCGAACAGCCTCGCCAGCCTGGTTCGCGCCAAGGCATCGACCGCGGCCCCCCGCACCCTCTCTGCGACCGGCTGACGACGACTGTCGGATTTCTCATTCCGCGTCATTCGCCGCCAGGTGGCCCTGGGTTTTAGCTCACCTTCATCGCTCGTGCAGCTGTCGCTGGCGCGGCCTTGAGCCGGGGCGCGCCCTTGGCGGTCTGTCGATCGACGTCGATCAACCCGTTGAACGTGGCGCCGTCGTGCATGACGACCGCGCACGTCGTGAGCATGCCCGAGACATCCGCCGTCGGCGTGAGCTCGATCCTTTCGGCGGCAGCGACGTTCCCCGCCAACGTCCCCTGAATCGTGACCCGCCCGCCCTCGACATCGGCGTTCACGTTGCCCTTCGGCGCGACGAGGAGGGCACCCTCCTCCATTCGGATCTGGCCCTTCACACGGCCATGGATCGTGATGTCCTCCCGGCTAGTGATTTCACCGGTGACGAGAAGAGACGCTCCAATGGTAGTCATCGTATTAACCGTCCGGAAGAAGGTGTTGTGCCTGTTTGGCTCACGGTAGACTCGGCACGTCCACGGCGGCGTGGCGACACCCTGAGTTTCGGCGGCTGGCGGCATGTTCTACAGGGGCAGTCGGAGCGTCAAAGGCGGTGGGCGATACGCGTCACCTGCCCCACCACCGCGATAATCCGTTCATAGCTCGTCCGGGCGACCTCTGGGGGAAGCACGACGGGATCAGTGGCCGTGTTTCTTGCGCAGGCCTTCGCGCCACGTTGACGCCAGTCGCATGCGCTGCTCCGCTATTGGCCAGTTCGGTATTCACCGCTCCTGCGGAGCTCGCGTTCCACATCCTGCTGTGACCACTTATCACGCAGGACCTTGTCAACATACCCACGACTCCCGGCGTCCGGTTCGCGATTGAGGACCGCCTGGTACGCGCGACGGACAATCTCCTGCGCTTTGGCGTAGGTCATGGTGCTGTTCTCGCGGTACTCCGGACTTTTCCGCAATGCGTCGCGAACTTGTCCCTCGGTCCAGCCGTCGTCGATGATGCGGCTCCGGTAGAGCCGCAGGCCCGCGGAATCGGGTTCCCGGTCGAGGATGTCCTGGTACGCCCGCCGAACAATTCGATCGGGGGTCTCGTTCCGCCCGTACTGCCCGCCTCCCGATTCCTGCCGGACTCGGATGGAGGAGATCAGATCGTTCCAGCCCTCATCCCTCAGGTTCCGGACGTCGGCTTCGAATCGGTTCGAGCGTCCCGAGAATCGAGCGTCCTTGAACACAGTGACTCCCACTCGACCAAAGAGTCTCAGGGAAGAAATGCGATCGTTCGTCCCGCTCGGGACCATATTGATATCGTCACCAGGCCCGAGGCAGAAATAGTCACCGCGGAAATTCGTGTCATTGTAAAAACAGGCTCCCTCCCGCGGAAGACTCCCCCGGCCCCAACGCTGCGCCAAAGCGGTAGAGGAAGTGGCAAGTAGCCCGAGACAGGCAAGCAGAATCGTCTTTCTCATAGCCATACAAAATCGATCCTCGCAATTTGCAGTCAATCAGGTTCAGACCCAATCCAACTGACGTGCCACTTGTAAATCGGCAATTTCCACCGATTTCTGTAGACACAAGCGGATTCAGACGCGCCGCGGCGGCCCCAGACTCCGCATGCTGGTTCGAGTCTGTCCTCGGCAGGCGCCACTCGTACCTCCGCCTCGAAGAGCATGCCTTGCGCACAGATGAATCGGGACACGTCGGCGCTGTGTTCCGTCGTCAGCTCACCATGTACAGGCCATCGCGCGCTGTGTTCCGTGAGCAGCTCACCATGTGCGGGCCACGCGCGCTTGTGTTCCGTCGTCAACTCACCATGTACGGGCCACCACGCGCTGTGTTCCATCGTCAGTTCGCCATGTACCGGCACCGGCGCGTTGTGTTCCGTCGTCAGCTCGCCATGAGCGGGCAACCGCGCGCTGTATTCCGTCATCAGGGCTGTATTGCACGGCCATAGGCGCGGCGTGCATGAATTTTTCGCCCATTCACCGTCCACAGTCATCGGTCGCCGCGATAATCGGCGTATTCGAGCGCGTACCGGAAGCAATGTTTATCGTTTTGGTCCATTCGAGCTCAATTCGTCGCGTCGGATCTTGAGCCGGCGGGCCCGAGGCCGTCTGGCTGCCAGATCGGCACATGGACGTCCTTGTGCTGTCGGTGGCGAATCCCGGTCAGGTCGTGCCCAACCGCTGCTTCACGCAACCGCCCGCCACGAGGCGTGGGCGCAGACGCTCGCTATCCTGCGCGAGCGAGCGGCCTGAACTCAACTTTCAGAACTTTCACAAACGTTTCAGCCCGCAGATCACGACTTCGGTCTACCCGTCGATCGAGCATACGCCTTCAACGAGGCAATCCCGCCTCAAGGAGGATAAGAAGATGACGGCTATCGAAACACGTCGGTACGAAACGCTCGTTCGGGTTCGTGATTTTGGCAACACACACGGTGACCGGTTTCCGGAGTCGACGCTTGCACGCGAGCAATTCACGACAGTGTCGGCGGCGGTGAAGGAGTTGAGCGCATTTGCTGTCAAGAAGATGGCGGCGAAGCAGGAGGGCAAGAGGACGAAGGCGATAGCACGGGAGGCGCTGCACGATCGGCTCGAGTCGATCGCCATCACCGCACGTGCCATTGCCCAGGACACCCCTGGCTTCGAGGACAGATTCCACGTCCCGAGGCCGCGGACCGATCAGGGGCTCCTCACGGCCGGGCGCCTGTTCGCGCGTGACGCCGAGGCAGTCAAGGGCCAGTTCCTGGCGCATGCGATGCCGGAGACGTTTGTCGCCGACCTGCTCGAATTGGTCGACACGTTCGAGCAGGCGATTCGCGAACGTGAAGCGGGGAAAGGGGGACAGACGGCCGCCCGAGCCAGTATGAACGCTGCGCTCGAATCAGGTACTGCCGCCGTACAAAAGATCGCCGCGATGGTAAACAATCACCTTCGCGACGATCCGGAGACGACGGCGCTGTGGCGGAGCGTCCGGCGGATCGGCCATCCGCGTCGACCACGGAGGGTCGAGGCAGCTCCCCTGCCCGCACCCTCCGCGCCCACACCGGCGCCACAGACAGCGACACCGCTAGCGGCCGTGGCGCCGTCTCAGACGACGTCGTCGTCAGTCATGGAGAAAGCGTCATGACCAGACACCACGACGATCATGTCACCGCGAGTCCTGAGAGAACCACCAGGGATACCGAACAGTAATGGGGGTCGTTCACTGAGGGCCAGACCGCAGGTCTGGTCCTCATCAATGGGCGCGCGTATGATTTTTCCGACAAGGTGAAACGACGTGCCCGAACGCACACTGACCTCCGAAGACGACTACGCGGTTTCAGCGGACCTCTACGATCACGTCACCCTGTATCGCGAGAGAGGGGACATCGCCTTCTACGTGGAGGAAGCGACTCGGGTGAAGGGCCAGATCCTGGAACTCGGATGCGGCTCTGGACGTGTGCTCATCCCGACCGCAAAGGCCGGCGCAACGATTGTCGGTATCGATGGGTCCCCGCGGATGCTGGAACGCTGCGCGGCATCCCTCGAACGTGAACCACAAAGCGTTCGCTCACGCGTCACACTCATACACGCTGACATGCGCGATTTCGACCTGGGACGCACGTTCGCGCTCATCACGATTCCGTTCAGACCGTTCCAGCACCTCCTGACGGTTGAAGATCAGATCGCCTGTTTGACATCTGTTCGTCGGCACCTTGCGGAGGATGGTCGATTCATCGTCGATCTCTTCAACCCATCCCTGGAACTGCTGGTCAACACGGAACTCGGCGTGGAGATCGAAACGGAACCGCCCTTTTCACTACCCGATGGTCGCCATGTTCAGCGCCGGTCGAAGATCCTTCGGCATGACCGATTGAACCAGGTGACGGATCACGAGTTGATCTATTACGTCACCCGTCCCGATGGTCATGTCGAGCGGGTGGTGCATGGGTTCTCCATGCGGAATACCTTCAAGTTCGAGATGGAACATCTCCTCATCCGGCTCGGATTCAGAATCGAGCAGATCTATGCGGATTTCGATCGAACCCCGTTTGGATCGAAGTATCCAGGCGAACTGATCTTCGTGACATCCTAGAATCGGAGGCAATATGCTCGGCGCCCTGCTCGTCCTTGCCGCTCTCCTGCTCTCCGCGCCGGCGACCTACGCTCAATCCGCAGATCCGTCAGGCCATTGGGTCGGCACCGTCGACCTGCCGACGATGGAGATCGGCGTCGAGGTTGATTTCATAAGATCCCCATCGGGCTTGTTTTCCGGCACGATCAGCACTCCCTCGCAGAAGCTGCTCGGTGTGCCGCTGTCGAAGGTTGATGTGAATGGCACCTCCATCACGTTCGAGGCGCGAACAGATCAGCGTTTCGCCGGAGCGCTGTCACCAGACGGCAACACGATCTCAGGCGCTTACTCAATCGAGGACTACCTGTTCCGGTTCACGTTAACGCGGAGCGGTCCCGCAAAGATTTACCCCCTCCACACGAGCCCACCGATCACGAAGGGCCTGGAAGGCACCTGGAACGGCACGGTCGTGGCCAACGGGAGTTGGATGCGCGTTGTGCTGAGGCTCGCGAATGACGCAAACGGCAGATCGACGGGCACCCTGACCAACCTTGATGAAGGATCGCTCGTAATCCCCGTCGCGACAATTACGCAAAAGGGATCGAAGGTGACGCTCGCGTTTGACGTGGTGGAGGGAAGCTACGCCGTCACACTCAGTGCCGATCACACAGAGTTAACCGGCTCATGGACGCAAGGCGTGTCGAGTGGGCCGATCACACTCAAGCGAGAGGCGTCTGGTCGGTAACCGCACGCTCGCGTCCTGCGAGGTGCGATTCGTGCTCGAGCTCACAAGGTCTGCGCCCTAGCTCGCCGAAGGCTCTCGATCGGGGCAGAACACCTGCATCCCCTCTCCAACGCCACTGCTCTCAGCGTTGCGGCGATGTCCGGACGGTGGGGTACGTGATTCCGAGCTGCTCGAGGTAGGTCGAGTACTTCGCCGGGTCGTAGTAGTACTTCTTCATCTGCTCGCGGTACTGGGCCAGGATGTTCGCATTCAGATGTGTGGCGGGCGGCGTGTCCTTCGTAATGAACGGGATGTACTTCCGCTCTTTGGTCTGCACGTTCCTGAAATAATCCCAGGCCTGCGTCACGAGCTCGGGCCGGGTCAGCAGGTCGAGCACGGTCATGGCCTGCACCTTCGCGCCGGCTACCACGCCCTTGTGGGCGATGGGCGTGGCGCTGGCGATGGCACTCGACCAGTTGTGCCCGGGTAACCCTGGGATATTGGACGGGTAGCGCAGCGTCACGGTGGGCACGTTCCAGGAGATGTCGCCGACGTCATCGGAGCCGCCGCCGATGTTGTCCTCTGGTTTCGCCGGGCCTCTAAGCTCCTCGAGCTTCGTCGCCAGACCGTCGACGGTCGCGTTCCCCAGTTCCTTTTGCAGAGCCTTGGCCAGGGTCTGGTCGGCGCCGCTCCATTCGGGGAGGCCCACCGCCGTGATGTTCTCGTACATCGTTTCGGCCACGACCTTGTTCATGTGCTGCGGATAGGCCGTGCCCAGGACGCGCGACGTCCACTTGGTGTTGGTCATGAGCGCGGCGCCCTCGGCCATCTTGTTGCCGATGTCCCACATCTCCTGGATGTGCGGCTGATTGGTTTCACGGAAGAAGTACCAGACACTCGCCGTTCGGGGCACCACGTTGGGCTGGTCGCCGCCATCGGTGACCACATAGTGCGAGCGCTGCGAGAGACGGAGGTGCTCACGTCGGTAGTTCCAGCCGGTGTTCATCAGCTCGACGGCATCGAGCGCCGAACGGCCGCGCCACGGGGCGCTCGCACTGTGCGCCGTCTCGCCCTCGAAGGTGTACTCCACCGACACGAGTCCGTTGCCGGGACTGACGTCGCCCCACGACACGCGCAGGTTGTCGCTGACGTGCGCGAAGAGCGTCACGTCGACGTCCTTGAACACGCCATCGCGGACGTACCACGCCTTCGACCCGAGCTGCTCTTCCGCCACCCCGGGCCAGAGCATGAGCGTGCCGGGCAGCTTGTCGCGCTCCATGATTCGCTTGACGGCCAGGGCGGCGACGATATTGAGCGGCATGCCGGTGTTGTGGCCCTCGCCGTGGCCAGGCGCGCCCTCGATGATCGGGTCGCGAAACGCCACGCCGGGCTTCTGCGACGCCTGCGGGATGCCGTCAATGTCCGAGCCCATCGCGATCACTGGCTTGCCAGAGCCCCACGTGGCCACCCACGCCGTGGGGATGCCCGCCACCCCGCGCTGGACCTTGAAGCCGTACTTCTCGAGAAGGCCGGTCAGGTACTTCGACGTTTCGACTTCCTGGAAGCCGAGCTCACCGAAGCTGAACACCGTGTCCACCATCTCCTGCGCGAGCTTTGACATCTCGTCGACGCTTTTGGCGGCGTCGGCCTTGTAGGCTGCCCGCTTGGCGTCGGCCTGGGCAAATGCGGGGCTGGCACCGAGCACGAGCGACACAACCGCGATCACCGTACGTCCTGCGCGAGTCATCGAGGCCTCCTGAAGTCAGCGCGCCGGAGCGGTCGATTCGGCCAGGCGTTTTTTGAAGGTGCCCTCAGAGTCGTCGATCATCTTCGCCCATTGCCCGGGCGCCAGGGCCAGCGGGCTCGGGCGCTTGTTGGCCCACAGCGCATCCAGCTTGCCCTTGAAGAGATCCTTGCGGGTGGCCGGAGATCAGAATGTCTGGATTCATCGCGCGCAGGGCCTTGTAGGAATTGAACGCGTCCTCCGGACGGGTGTCGTATTTCGGATCGCCGGTGATCGGCCCGGGAGGGCCGCCGTAGACGATCTGATAGGTCCTCCCGTCTTCCCGCGTGGTGATGAAGTAGGCGGCGGCGCCGAGCGTGTGGCCGGGCGTCCAGATCGCCTTGATCGTGGACCCTCCCAGGCTGATGTCCTCTCCGCTCTTGAGGACACGCCCGACCTGGATCGGTTCCTGGCCCCAGGTCTCGTTAGAACTCAGGTCGTGGCCGCTGACCAGGGCGGGGACCTCGGCCTCCAGGGCCGCTACCGTGGCTCCGGTGATGCGTCGAATGGTCTCCATCGTCTCCATGTGGTCGTAGTGCGCGTGGGAGATCAGCATCACCTTGATGTCGGCCGGCTTGAATCCGAGCTTGACGATGTTGGGGAATACGACCGCCGCCATCTTCTGGGTGCCGGTGTCGAGGAGGATGTGGCCCTGCGGGGTGGCGACCAGAATCGAAGCGATGTTGTTCGCCCCGACATAGTAGACATTGCCCATGATCTTGAACGGGGCTTGCGGCTCGCTGTCGGTATCCGGCCGTCCGACCCGGTCCATGAACCACGCGGTGTCCTTGCCGCCGATCGCGAGGGGATCGGGTGCTGCCGGCGTCTGGGCCGAGCTGATGGCAGCGATGAAAGCGAAAGCGATTGCGAGAAGCACCGATCTCGTCATAGACGTTTTCTCCACGTGAACGCGCGCCAGAGGGAGCGGAGTTCAGCCGTTACGACGCCTTGCGGGGAGCGCGGATGGCCGGGTCAAACCCGGCCATGCACGCGCGCGCCCCGGTCACCAGGCGGACGGTTAGTTCGTCGCCGGAACCTGCGGCCCCAGCGGCGCCCGTTGAACAATCTCGATGCGGGTACCCCAGGGATCGGTGATGTAGGTGATGGTGCTGCCGGTCGGACTCTTGCGAACCGGTTCGTCGAGCTTGATGCCTTCCGCCTCGAGCTTCTTCACGAAGGCTGCGTGGTCCTTCACGTCGAAACCGATGTGGTCGAGCACGCGCCCTCGAGTCGGCGCCTGCTTCGTGTCGGCCTGCGCGAACCGAATCTGCACTCCCGGAAGGTCCACTATCGGCTGGTCGTTGCGGGTGCCCGCTTTCCCACCGAAGGTCTTCGCATACCAGGCCTGAGCTTTGGGAACTTCGGCTGCTGTCAGGGACAAGTGGATATGTTCGTTGCGGATCGGCATCGACTGCGTCTTGTCTTCCAGGATTTCCATGCGCACGCCGTCCGGCGTCACGACGTAAGCCTGGTCCAGCCGGTTGCCCGCCGCCGGGAGCACGCCCCCGGGAGCACCGTCACGCCCGCAGCCTTCCACTGGGCGACCCGCTGCTGGACGTTGTCGACGATGAAGCCGACATGGTTCACCACCGAACCCACGGTGGCGCCATCCCCTTTTTCGGTGCCGAGGTTCAAATTGATAAAGAGCCCCGGGAACATGATCAGCGGGTTTCCGCCGGGCATGTACAACTTGCCGCCCATGGCAAGAAAGAGTTTCTTGTTCGCCTCCACATCCTTCGAGGCGATGTGCCAGTGACCCATGGTCACACCGACCTGGTTGAACGGGGCCGATTGCGCAGCCGCGGTGCCCGCGGTCAGCGTCGAAACGAACAACAAAGCTACGAGCACATTTGTCTTCACGGATGCCTCCTTCTATTTCTTGTCGGTGTCGGAGTCTGCGGTCCCGGTCGACGTGCGTTCCGTGTCGCGATCACCTTCGTGACACGCCCACTCCCAAAACTCTTCGTCCGGCATGCGCCTCTGAGCGACGCGCATCGTCCACGGTCGGGTAAACACGGTCGGATCGGTGATTGTCGCTTCGTAATTCATCGTGTTGGCGTCGACGAAGATGAAGCGCTCCACGATGTGCGCGTTGTCGCTGAAAAAATCACCGATGACGTCGAATCGCGATTTCGCGTTGAGATTGGTGGTGTCCACCACCAGGGTGTTTCCTTCCCAACGACCACGCGCATCGCCCATCCAGAGCTTCATGTTCGCTCCGACGTGCGGTCGGCCGTCCAGAGGGATGACCCGAAACGCGTGATACTCATCCCAGACGAACACAACACTACCGGCAGTTTGAATAATCTGAAACGTCGGGAAATAGTACAGGCGGGGCACTGGTCCCAACAGGCACCGCGTCTGCGTATCAATGTGCTCAGGCCTGGTCGGATTTTCGTACGCGACCTCGAGTTTCTTCTGCAGCGCAGACGCCCACGGCTGATACGGAATGTGGCCGTCTGGCGGGTCCACAATCCGGCTCGGATTGGGCTTTACGACCCCGCCTGTCCGCTCTTCGAAGTCCGCCGCACTGCTCTTCGCGGGGTCCACGGATTGCGTCCCGCCGATGACAGGGCGCCAGGACCCCTGCACGTCGGGCTGCCCGTCGGGCGTCAGCGCCGGGGGCCACGGCCTGGGCGATACCGGCCGCTGGGGCGCGGCGCCCTGGCCAGACAGCGGGGCCGGCAGCGATGCGAGCGCCACGCCGATCCCCAAAGCCATCACCGTCTGGTGCAATCTCATCGGAACGCTCCGCTTCCGGTCACTTCGTAGTTGATGTGGTCGGCATTATAGCGGGCGGGCCGCCCCTTTTCGCCTTCTTCGCGGTGCGATAATCCAATATGCGCGCGGTCGTGCTCGCCCTGATCGTACTCGCTACCCCAGCCGCGCAGGATCGGCCTCTTCCCGACCAGGACGCGTTTGCCGAGCAGGTGAAGCGCCATCTCGCCACGGATGAGGAGCGCCAGAGCGGCTACACCTTCATCGAAAAACGTACCGAGCAGAAGCTCGACGCATCAGGGCGGTCGAAAGACCGTTCGGTGAAGGTGTTCGAGGTTTACCCAGGCCTTCCGGGTGAAGAGCGGTACCGGCGCCTCATCGAGGAAAACGGCCGGCCCGTGCCTGCCGGCGACCTGGCAAAGCGGGATCGCTCGCGTCAAAAAGAGGTCGAGGACTACGCGCGAAAGTTGTCGATCCCATCGGAGCGCACGAAGACCACGCGCGAGCAGGACAAGGCACGACGCGAGTATTCCGCGGCCGTGGACGACATCTTCCACATCTACGACATCCGCATGCTGCGGCGGGAATCGCTCGACGGCCACGACACCATCGTCGCCACGCTGACACCGATCCCAGGCGCGAAGCCGCTCACCGACGACGGGAAGATCATGCGCCACTTCAAGGCGCGCGCCTGGGTCAGTGAAGCTGACTACGAGCTGGTCCGTGTCGAGATCGAGGCCATCGACGACCTCTCGTTCGGCCTCGGCCTGCTGGCGCGGGTGCACAAGGGTACGGTGGCTACGTATCAGCGAAAGAAGGTAAACGATGAAGTGTGGCTGCCGGCGGAAGTGACGTGGACTGCCAGTGCGCGAGTGATGCTGCTCAGGCGACTGCGGCTGCGCGGCGTGTCGGAGTTCTCGAACTATCGCAAGTTCACCGTCGACACGTCGACCACCTATACAACCCCGCGCCCCGGACAATGATGGCCAGCCAACTTCACCTTCAGTGGCACAGGCGAGCGTCACGCTCCTCGCGGGGCTAGCCTTCCAAGGCTCGCCTCGCGGACCCCGTAGGGTCCGCGCCGCGCTGAGGTGCGCGATGACGCCGCCGTGGAAGATCATTCGACGCGCACGACCTTGACCGTGACTGGATTGGCGAAGGGGCCATTCTGGTTTCGCTGTTGGGTCACCCACATCGTGTTGCCATCCAGCTTGTAGGAGTAGGTAATGAACACTCCCGGACCCATCACCGCCGGGTTCTTCGCGGCGATCGGTCGCATCGTGATTCGATTGTCAGCGGTCACCTCATATGTGCCGGCTTCGCCGACGAATGGCCCCCACACCGCCCGCAACTCGTCGGCGCTCGCCTTTGTCACGTCCGCGGGAATGGGACGTGGCCTTTCGGACTGGTCCTCGACCCGGCTGTAGTGCCTGGCCGTGATGATGGTCAGGTTGGGTCGCGGTTCGGGGATGGCGATCGTGCGGGCTCCAGGTCCCGTGATCGTCACTTCCACGGCCTGCCATACGCCTTGAATCGACTCTCGCTTCGATCCACCTTCGCGCTCCGCGCTTCGGCGGACAGCTGCCTGCGATCCCTGGCTGGTGAGCAGCCCCACGGTGAGTACCACGAACAACAATTTCGTCACGATGCACCTCCTTGAAGAACGCCCTGTATTGAGCGTGAGCCCAGTGTGCGGCGCGATTTTCCGCTGCTCAAGCGCAACGAGATGCCACAGACGGTGTGGCGTGTTTTGGCGTGTGTCTGCGCTATCCTGTCGCCTTCATGCACGACGACCCCCAGGCGCAAACCGACGCAGGGGTCTGACGAGCCCCTGAGGGTCGGCTCGACTCCTGGAAGGAGATTGCCGCGTATCTCGGCCGGGGCATCCGTACCGTGCAGCGATGGGAGCGTGAGGAGGGGCTGCCCGTGCATCGCCTCGCCCACGAAAAGCGCGGCAGCATCTACGCGCGACGAGAAGAGCTGGCCGCGTGGTGGGAAAGCCGGCGACTCACGCTCGCCGCCCCCTCGACCTCTGACGCCGTTGACGCGCCGGTTGCGCCCCGTCTCGAACGAGTGACGTGGACGGCGGCCCTGACCAGCTGGCCGGCGCTCTCGTCCGACGCACGCCTGATCGCCTATGTCTCGGATGCCGGGCAGGACGGGACGACGCCGCAGATCTGGATTCAGCAGATTGGCGGCGCGGCATTGCGGTTGACGAACGGTGAGCGCGAGTATTCGCATCTCTCGTTCTCACCGGAAGACACCCGAATCATTTTTACCGCCAGCGACGATTCGGGTCCGAATGTGTACGAGGTTCCGACGCTTGGAGGTGAACCGCGGCTCCTGCAACGAGGCGCGAGTCGCGGCCGGATTTCCCCCGATGGTCTCTGGCTCGCGTGTGTCCCGCACGACGCCGCCGGCATCCGGATCGCTGCCCGCGGCGGCGCCGGTTTTCGAACGGTCGCGTCTGAAATGGTCGATGTGGCGTGCGCGACGTGGTTGCCGGACAGCCGGTCCGTGCTCGTCCATGCCCGTCCGGATCCGGCGCTCGAGGCGGATTGGTGGATCGTGCCGATGGACGGCGGTTCCCCGACCAACACCGGGTTGGTCCAGCGGTTCCGCGAGGCAGGAATGTTCACCGTGCCCACCGGGGCGGCGTGGGTGGATGACTCGCTGGTGTTCTCGGCGGCTGGGGCTCAGGGTGTCAGTCTCTACCGGCAGCGACTCGTGGCGTCGACGTTCCAGCCAGCGGGTGCGCCGGAGCGGCTGACGGCAGGCAGTGAGTCGGCGTGGCTTCCCACGGCCGCCGCCGGGCGCCTGGCGTTCCTCAGCAGCCGCGCAGACGCGAATCTCTGGTCAGTGGCATTGGATGCGGCGAGTGGCATCGCGCATGGTCCGCTGCGCCGGATGACGCGAGGCCCGTCTCCTCTGGGCTATTTGTCGGTCACGAACGACTTCCGAACGCTCGCCTATTTCTCGTTTCGGCTCGGAAACGGCGACGTATTCCTGAGAGATCTCCGAACGGGCTCGGAGAGGGTTCTCGCCGAGGGACCTGCCGGCGCGAAGGGGTATCCAGCGATCTCGCCAAGCGGAAGCCTGCTGGCGTACGGCATGAGGATGCCGGGAGGCGGGCGCGCGTTGCGGCCCATCTTCGTCGCCTGCCTGCCCGACGGGACCTGGCGAACGCTGGGTGACGATTGCGGCGGCCGGCCGCGCGAATGGGTGGATGAACGCCGGCTCATCATCGAACGTTTTGCGCGCCTGAACTCGATTGCGCTCATCGATACGGAAACTGGAGACCAGCATGAGCTGCTGGAGAGCGCCGAACGGTCGGTCAGCAATCCGCGGTTGTCGCCGGATCGACGATGGATCGCGTTCGATGCATCGCGTCCGGGCGAACCGGCCAGTGTGTTTGTCTCTCCGTTCCGGGAACAGCCGATTCCAGAGTCAGAGTGGGTGGTGGTGGATCGCTCCGCGAGCCATCCCTTCTGGTCTGCGGACGGGCGGTTGCTGTATTACACGCCCACGGGCACGAACCCGTTGGTTCGTAGCGCCGTTCGTGCGCGGCATTTCGCCTCCGCATCAGGACTGGTGGAAGGCGAACCGATTGCGGTGTACGCGTCAACCGAAATGCTGATGCCCGCGTACCTTCCAGGCACTGCGCCAATCGCCACGCCCGATCAGATCATCCTCGTGCTCGGCGACTTCAGGGGCGACGTCTGGCTGATGGAGCTGACATAGCTGGGCGACTACTCGAAGCCAATCGCTGACCGCGGCGAGTTGTGGGCATCGATGCGGGTCACCTCGGTCGCCAGCGTTTGGTTCGATGCTCCTCGCGAGGCGAGCCCTCCAGGCTCGCCTCGCGGACCCGTAGGGGCCGCGCCGCAGGAGGAATGGATTCCCCTCGCTTCGGGTTTAGTATGCGAAACGCTGGCGGCGCGAGCATAATTCGCCAGTGCCTACCTGGCGCAATCCACACCTGATATCTCTTTCTCGAGCGCTTCCGGCATTCCGGAGCCGCCAGCGCACGCCGCGCGAGTTCCTCGAGCACTGCGTAGACGCGATTG
The DNA here is from genome assembly GCA_963741135.1 of uncultured Acidobacteriota bacterium. Lineage (GTDB taxonomy): Bacteria > Acidobacteriota > Vicinamibacteria > Vicinamibacterales > UBA2999 > Gp6-AA40. The sequence goes on along the minus strand of CAVUHC010000008.1, from coordinate 407,791 downwards.
CAAAGCGGGAGAAGAAGATCAAGGCGTTCGTCACTCTCGACCTCCGCGCCGCGCGCAAGAGCGCGGACGCGTCAACGCGCCGCTACAAGTCGGGACAACCGCTGTCGCCGATCGACGGGTGCCCGATCGCCATAAAAGACATCATTGCCACGGCCGACATGCCGACGCAGATGAATTCGCCGATCTACAAAGGCTGGCAACCAAAATATGACGCCGCGTGTGTCACGGCCCTGCGGCAGGCGGGCGCCGTCATCATCGGCAAGACGGTCACCACCGAGTTCGCGTTCGGCAGATCGGGCCCGACGACGAATCCCTTCGACTCGAAGCGGACACCGGGCGGATCGTCGAGCGGATCCGCGGCGGCGGTTGCGGCCGGCATGGTGCCCGCGGCGCTCGGTACGCAGACGATCGGATCGATCCTCAGGCCCGCTTCCTATTGTGGTGTAGTCGGCTTCAAACCCACCATCGGCACGCTTCACAGTGGCGGCATCCACCTCCTCTCCGTGACCTGCGATCACCTCGGCGTCATCTCCTCCACCGTCGAGGACGCGTGGCACATTGCGTCCCAGGTTTCGCTCGGGATCGGCAGCCCAGGCATCGGCTTCCTCCCGGGTGCCGGCCCGGAGCCACCAGCACCTCACCAACCGCGGAAACTGTTCCGTCTGTATACGCGCGGCTGGAAGGAAATCGATAACGAGACACGGAACGCATTCGACAGCGCCCTCGATCGTCTACGGGCGCGCGGCGTCGAGATCGCGAGCCGCGACAATGACCGGGCGCTGGCTGAGTTTGAGGAGCAGCTCGAGAGCGGCATTGACGACGCGCTCGGCATCGTCGCGTATGAATCGAAATGGCCATACGCGGACTACATCGCCCGCTATCCAAAACTTGTCGGACCTCGCATTCACGAGCTCGTCGATCGCGCGCGCAGGATGAGGCCGTCGGACTACGAAGCGCTGCTCGCGAATCGCCACCGGATGCAGCGGATGGCGGCGGCGCGCCTGGCGCATTGCGATGGCCTGATCACGCTGGCTTCGTCCGGCCCTGCTCCCGTTGGACTCGTCGAGACAGGGAGCCGTACGTTTGCGTCGTACGCGTCATGGCTCGGCCTGCCGGCGTTCTCGCTGCCGCTCATGGCCGTGAAAGAGATGCCCGTCGGGATACAACTGATCGGCCGCGCCGGCGCTGATGCGGCCCTCTTCGCGGCCGCCAGGTGGATGATGCAGGACCCGCTCGACGCGGACCGGGTCCAGACCAAGTGATAACATTCGCGGTCCTATTGCTTTGATGTCGAAGGTTCTTGCGGTCAGTGTGCTCGCGATTCTGCTGCTCAGCGGAGCAGCCGCGGACAGCAGCGGGGCGAACCTCGCGACACACACCCTCGACGGGAGCAACGGCCTTGCGTTCGCGTCGCAGGAGCAGGCACCGCATCCGACTCCAGCGCTGTCGCGGACACACCGCTCCCCGCGGGCGGTCCGACACACGCGCACCGGGCGTGGCCCGCGGCGCTCGACAACATCCAGGTATGCGCAAGCACCAATCGTGATCGGATTGCGGCCGAGCGAGTCGCTTCTTCAGACGCTGCGCGCCGCTCTTCCCCTCCGTCATTTCCTCCTTCACTACGGCACCGCCCCGCGCGCTCCAGCCCTGAGCTGAGCCCGCCTTCGCTCTGGAGCTACGGCGAGTTAAGCCGCCTTCGCTTCGGAGCTCCCTTTCCGCCTTCGCCCTAGGCTTCGGCGAGACTCGCCGTAGCGCGAAGCGCGGAGGCGGTTGGACCCGCCAAGAAAGACATATGCACGTGCATGTTCTTGCGGTGTTTCTCCTACTCCTTTCGGTTGGCGGATGCGCCACGGCATCCAGCCAGGCCGTTTCACGTCTGCCGGAACGCACAGGTGTGCCGGAACGGACGGATGCCGGCGCGGGAACCGCAATCCCTCCCGGGGTCACTCTCGACGACGGCATCACGCCGGACGAAGCGGTGGCCGTCGCCCTGTGGAACAACGCGGACTTCCGCGTGCAGCTCGCGCAGCTCGGTTTTGCCCGCGCGGATCTGCTCGAGGCAGGCCTGCTTCGGAACCCGGTCCTGTCCCTGCTCTTCCCCGTCGGCCCGAAGCAGCTCGAAGCCACGCTCAGGTGGCCTGTCGAAGTCTTGTGGGAGCGACCGCGGCGCGTCGCGGCGGCGACGCTGGCCGTCGAGCGTGTGGCCACCGGCCTGGAGCAGAACGGCCTTGACCTCGTCTCCACGGTGAAGATTGCGTATGCCGACCTCGCGCTGGCGCGCGATCGAGCGCAGCTTGCCGAAGCTGCCGCGATCGAACTGGACCAGATTCGCGAGCTGACCGACTCGCGCCTGCAAGCCGGAGACATCAGTGAGCTCGAAGCACGCTCTGCCGCGATTGACGCCGCGCGTGCCAGGCAGGAGGCAACCCGTGCGCGACTCGACGTTACGCTTCGCGCCAACGATCTCCGCGGACGCCTTGGCCTTGGACTCGAGGCGATGGAGGTGACGCTTCCGGTCGGGCCCGTACCCGCTGTGGCGTGCCCATCACGGCCGGATCTCCTGAACGATGCGCTTGCATCCCGACCCGATGTGCGCGCCGCGGAGATCGCCATCGAGGAAGCGGGGCGCCGGCTTGGATGGGAACGCTCACGGATCCTGGCGGTCAGCGCCGTCGTCGATGCGAATGGCGAGGGGACTGATGGATTCGAGAGCGGCCCGGGCGTCGACATCTCGGCGCCGATCTTCGACCGCAACCAGGGAGCCCGGGGGAGAGCCGCCGCGGAGATCCAGCGCGCCACCTACGCCTATGCCGCTGCGCGTCAGCGGGTGGCCACCGAATTACGCGATGCACTCACACAGCGTGAGCAAGCTGAGACAACCCTCGCCGCCTTGCGCGATACGGTCCTCCAGCCACTCGAGATGCAGGTCGGCGCCGCCGAACGTGCGTTCGCCGAAGGCGAGGTCTCGTACCTGTTCGTGCTCGAGATGAGCCGCCGGCGCACGGACGCACGGTTGAGAACGCGCGAAGCCGAAGCGGATCTTTCTCGTGCGCTCGCGCGAACCGAGCGCGCGGTTGGGAGGACCTGCGCACGGGATTCGGGACTTGGGGCTCGGGATTCGGGATTCGGGATTCGGGATTCGACGCTGGAGAGTGCGCGTGGCTTCTAGGACGCTTTTTGAAGACATGAAATTTCTCCGTGTCCTCGTGTCTCCGTGGCGACGTGGAAGCGAAAACAGCATCACGTTCCTCGTCGCCACGATTGTGCTCTGCGCCTTCACGATCGCCGGCTGCAGCAAGGAACCGGCGGCCGCCGCGCCTACGCGCGCTGCCACTGTGGCCGCGCCCGTCAAGGAAGCGTCGCTCACCACCATCACGCTTTCGCCAGAGGCCGAAACACGCCTGGCCATCGTCACGGTTCCCGTCGAGCGCAAGACGATCGCGACAACGAGGACCGTGGGTGCCGAGATCGCAGCGCCATCGGGAGCGGCGCTCGCGATCACCGCCCCGGTCGCGGGTACTCTCAAGGCGCCACCTGGAGTGCCTGCGGCCGGCTTCGCGGTGTCGCGAGGGCAACCGCTGTTCCGCCTCGTTCCCATCCAGCCATCGGATCGGGACGCGGCCACCGATGCAGAACAGGCCGCGGAAAACGCCACGGCGCGCCTCGAGGTCACCCGGCTCAAGGCACGTCGCGCCGAGCAGCTCGTGGAGGGCGGCGCAGGGAGCCGGCGCGCCTACGAGGAGGCACGGGCCGAACTCGCACTCGCGGAAGCGGAAGCGAAGGCCGCCCGCGCCCGCGTCGCCTCTGCAAGCAGCAGCGGAACCTCGTCAGATGGCGTCATCATCGAGGCGCCGCAGGACGCCATCGTCCAGGCCGTGCACGTCAGGGACGGCCAGACGGTCGCGGCCGCTGCCCCGATGATCGATCTGGTTCGTCTGGCCACCGTCTGGGTACGCGTTCCGCTCTATGCGGGCGAATCGGCAGGCATCGATCCCGCCGCGCCCGCTCGCGTGCTCGCCCTGGGGGACGCACCGGATGCCGACGGCATCATTGCGCGCCCGATCGCTGCGCCGCCGTCGGCGAACGCCAGCACCGCCGGTGTCGATCTCTATTTCAGCCTCGCCAACCCGAATCAACGATTCCGTCCTGGTGAGCGCGTCGCGGTACGGCTGACCGGGCGCAGCAGCACCGAAAGCCTGGTGGTTCCCAAAGCGGCGCTCCTCCACGATGCGTACGGCGGAACATGGGTCTACGTGTCCCGTGGGGAGCACGTCTACGCCCGCGAAAGGGTCACCATCTCGACCATCGTCGACTCGCTCGCGCTGGTGTCACAGGGCCCTGCCCCTGGCGCTCGGGTTGTCACGGACGGCGCGGCGGAACTCTTTGGCGTCGAATTCGGGGCGGGAAAGTAGCCGATGCGCTGGATTGTCGAATCGGCGCTGCGCCTCCGGGTCGCCGTCGTCGCCCTGGCGCTGGTGCTGATGGTGGCGGGCACCCGAACCGCGCTCGACACGCCGCTCGACGTGTTCCCGGAGTTCGCGCCTCCGCTGGTGGAAATCCAGACCGAAGCCCCGGGCCTTTCGACCGTCGAAGTCGAAAGCCTCGTGACAGTTCAACTCGAGAACGCGATGAACGGCGTCATCGGGCTGAAGACGCTTCGGTCGAAATCCGTGCTCGGTCTCTCGTCCGTCGTCCTCATCTTCGATGAGGGCACCAACCTTATGGCCGCGCGCCAACTTGTGCAGGAGCGGCTGTTCCGTGTTGCCACCGCTCTTCCGGCGGCGGCGCGGCCGCCAGTCATCCTCTCGCCGCTCTCGTCGCTCAGCCGGGTGATGAAGATCGGCGTGAGCTCCGACCGTCTGTCTCAAGTGGAGCTCACGACGCTCGCGAAATGGACCGTTCGCCCGCGGCTCATGTCGATCCCGGGCGTCGCCAACGTCGCGATCTGGGGACAGCGCGACCGTCAGCTCCAGGTGCTCGTCGATCCCGATCGTCTCCGGGCAAGCAACGTCACGCTCGACGAGCTGCTGACGGCGACACGCCAGGGCACCTCCGTGGCCGGCGGCGGCTACCTCGAAACGCCGCAGCAGCGCCTCGCGATCGCGCACGCCGCGGCGGTCACCCAGGTCGACGATCTCAAGCAGATCATCATCGGCAAGACGCCGTCGAATACGACTGCATTCTCGAGCAACACCGTGCGGGTGGGTGACGTGGCCGCGGTGGTTGAAGGATTTCCGCCCCCGATCGGCGATGCGGTGATCAACGACGGCCCGGGGCTGCTGCTGATTGTCGAGAAGCATCCCGACGGCAATACGCTGCAGGTCACGCGCGATGTCGAGGCCGCGCTCGAGTCGCTGAGGCCGGGGCTGCCGGGCGTCGTCGTCGATTCCACGATCTTCCGACCAGCAACGTTCATCGAGATGTCGTTGGAGAACCTGAATCGCGCGCTCCTCATCGGATGCGTGCTCGTGATTCTCGTGCTGGCGGTCTTCCTGTACGACTGGAGGACGGCTCTCATCAGCACCATCGCGATCCCGTTGTCGCTGATCACGGCGGCGCTCGTGCTGCGCTACCAGGGCGGCACGCTCGACACGATGGTCATCGCGGGGCTCATCATCGCACTCGGCGAGGTCGTGGACGATGCGATTATCGATGTGGAGAACATCGTCCGGCGGCTGCGGCTAAACGCGGCGGAAGGGCATCCGCGGCCGGCATTGCAGGTCGTCCTCGATGCATCCGTCGAAGTGCGAAGCGCCGTTGTGTACGGCAGCGTCATCGTCGTCATGGTGTTCGTACCGGTGTTCATGCTCGACGGTCTTGCCGGCGCCTTCTTCCGGCCGCTCGCGCTGGCGTACGTCCTGGCGATTGCCGCGTCGCTCTTCGTCGCGCTCACGGTCACGCCTGCGCTGTCTCTGCTGCTGTTGCCGCAGCACACACGCGCGCGCGAAGCCCCGGCCGTGACGTGGTTGAAAGCAGGATACCGTGCACTCCTTCCGCGCCTGATCTATGCGCCGCGACGGGCCATCGCCACCGTTGCCATCGCGCTGACGGTCACGGCGGTCGCCTTTCCTTTCCTGGGCGAGGAGTTCCTGCCCCATTTCCAGGAATACGACTTCCTGATGCACTGGGTGGAGAAACCAGGGACGTCTCTCGATGCCATGCGGCGGATCACCGTGCGCGCGAGCCGCGAATTGCGCGCCGTTCCGGGCGTGCGCAACTTCGGGTCGCATATCGGACGCGCCGAGGTGGCTGACGAAGTCGTCGGCGCGAACTTTACAGAGCTGTGGATCAGCCTCGATCGATCCGTCGCGTACGACGCGACGGTCGGAAAGATTCAGTCGATCGTCGACGGGTACCCCGGCCTCACACGCGATCTCCTCACGTACCTCCGGGAGCGCATCAAGGAGGTCCTGACCGGCGCGAGCGCGACGATCGTGGTGCGGATCTTTGGACCCGAGCTCGGCGAGCTTGGCGCGAAGGCGGCGGAAGTGGGTCGCGCGCTGTCCGGCGTCGACGGGGTGGCGGACCTCACCGTCCAGACGATGACGCTCGTGCCCCAGGTGGAAGTGCGGATGCGTCCCGAGCAGGCGCAGATTGCGGGCGTGACGCCGGGCCAGGTACGTGCAACGCTCGCGACACTCCTGCAGGGGACCAAGGTCGGCGAGATCTACGATGAGCAAAAGGTGTTCGACGTGGTGGTCTGGAGCGTCCCTGCCGTGCGCGGCGACTTGTTTGCCATCAAGCGGCTCCCGATCGATACAGGCAACGGCGGATACGTGCCACTCGAAGCCGTGGCCGACGTGTCGCTGGCGCCGACGCCAAACGAGATCACGCGGGAAGGCAGCTCACGACGCATCGACGTGACGTGCAACGTGCGCGGGCGCGACCTCGGTGCGGTTGCGCGCGACATCCAGACGGCGCTGGCGGGCGTATCGTTCCAGGAGGGCTATCATCCCGAAGTGCTCGGCGAGTATGCCGAGCGCGAAGCCTCACAGAACCGCCTCCTCGCGTTGGGCGCGCTGTCGCTGCTCGGCGTGCTGCTGGTGCTGCATGTCGACTTCGGCTCCGCGCGTCTTGTCGCGCTCGTCGCGCTGACGCTCCCCTTCGCACTGATCGGCGGCGTCGGCGCCGCCTTCCTTTCAGGCGGCATCCTGTCGCTCGGCTCGCTCGTAGGGTTCGTGACGGTCCTCGGCATTGCGGCGCGGAACGGCATCATGCTCGTCAGTCACTACCGGCATCTGCAGGAGACAGAGAGAATGCCGTTCGGCCCGGAGCTCGTGCTCCGCGGCGCCGAGGAGCGGCTGGCGCCGATCCTGATGACCGCGCTGGCAACAGGACTGGCCCTCGTGCCGATAGTGGTGGGGGGTAGCCGCTCAGGTCAGGAGGTGGAACACCCGATGGCCGTCGTGATCCTGGGAGGCCTGTTCACCTCGACCGTGCTCAACCTCTTCCTGCTTCCCGCAATCTTTCTTCGGTACGGCGGGACGAAGAATCTGGATAATAGTGTGACCACCAACGGAGGTACGAGATGAAGCAGTCGTTACATCGTTACCTTGCTCCAATCGCAGGGGGAGCGCTCCTGGCCGTGTTGCTGTCGCCGCTGCCCGCGCTCGCGCACCATGGGTGGGGCGGCAACGAGGACAAGGAGTTCGAGCTCAGCGGCACCGTGACCACGGGCGTGAGCCTCGCGGGTCCGCACGGGACGATGAAGGTGAAGGACGCGCAGGGCAATATCTGGGACATCACGATGGCGCCGCCGTTCCGCACGCAGCAGGCGGGACTGAAGGACGGGACCATCCCTCTCGGCTCCACGGTGACGATCCACGGTCATCGCAACAAGGATCCGAAGAAGTTCGAGATCAAGACCGAGCGCGTGACGTTCAACGGCAAGGTCTACAACGTCTATCCCGATCGCGACTAGCGGTGGGCGGAGGGATGTCAACGCCCAAGAGGGGCGAGACGGGCCACGGAGTCGCGGAGGCACGGAGTGAAAATGTTTCTCCGTGTCTCTGTGTCTCCGTGGCTTGTCTTTGTTTCCGCAACGAGCGGAGGCAATCAGACGTTGGGAGTTAAGTAAGGCTTGCGCGAGTTCCTGGTGTGGATGGAGGCGTCCGCGCTGGGACACTACATGCGCGAGTCCGGACCCTGGACCTACGCGGTCGTCAACCTCTCGCATATCCTGGGCGTCGCCACGCTGTTCGGCTCGGTCCTCGTGCTGGACCTCCGGCTCCTCGGTTGCTGGCGGCGGATTCCGATTGCCGCACTCGCTTCGGCCACGACACCGGTCGCCACGGTCGGTTTCGGAATCGCCGCACTCACGGGCACGGCGCTTCTTGCCACGAAGGCAACCGACTACCTCAACAATCCATTTTTCGACATCAAGTTCCCGGCTATTGCGCTCGGGGTCATCAACGTCCTGATCCTGAATCTGTTGCCGGCGTGGCGAGCACGTGGCACGCGACAGCTCTCTCGCGCCGAGCACCGCCAGCTCGCCGTGATGGGCGGGATCTCGATCGCGTGCTGGCTCACCGCTGTGAGCGCGGGACGCATGATTGGGTATTGGTAGACGGAGGGTCCGAATCCCTGCGTTCTCGCCAAGTTCGAAACCCGGGTCGCGAGCTGCTGCAACCCCAATATTTTCAAGCGCTTCCACCTTGGAGGCATTCCCGTCACGACGTGGCCTCTACGTGCGTATCCGTCACTGCGAATGCCGCGGACACGTGGAAGGTCACGAGCACGGAACCGATGCGGATCGTATCGCCGTCGGCGAGTGAGACAGGCGACGTCACGCGCTCGTTGCCGCGAAAAGTGCCGTTCTTGCTGTCGCAGTCCTCGAGCACCGCTCCTTCAGCCGTCACCACGAGCCGCGCATGGCGGCGGGAGACCGTCGATGAATCGAGTCTGACCTCGACATCGGCATCGCGTCCGACCACATGTTCGCCAGTCAGTAGAGGGAAGCGACGCCCGTCGGATTCGAGCCAGCACGAGAGGCGAGCCGGCCTCGCTTCTCGAGGACCGGGCAGTGCGACCGCGTCACCGCTGAACGCGTAGCCGAAGCCATGCGCGGTTCGCACGAACAGAGGAGCGCGGGCCGTGTCACCGAGGGCCGCGCGAATCTCGGCCACGAGGTTCGAGAGATTGGCCTCAGCGACGAAGGTGCCAGGCCAGAGACGTTCCTGCAGGTCCGCTTTCGACAGGGCTTTCGGGCGATCGAGCACGAGCGCCGACAGCAGCTCGAACGCCTTCGGCTCCAGATGAATCTCGCGGCCGGCGCGGGTCAGCTGCCTGGTCTCGAGATCGAGCGTGAACGGGCCGAAGCGCATCCTCACTGCGGCTCCCTGGATAAAACCTGCAAAACCCCTGGAAATCCCCTGGGACCTGCCTGCCGAGTGGTGGCTATTTTACCTGCACGACTCTCAACCGCGACTTCGGATCTGCATAGTTGCTGTCGCTTCGGAATTGCGGTGATCAGCCCATTCGTAGGAGGACGTATGCGGCGAATGTCGAACGTGATCCTGTCAGGCCTCATGCTTTTCGTCGCAGCGTGTGCCGCTCCGCCAGCCAGCCAGCCGCCAGCGGCGGCACGAAGCGCCACACTATTCGAGGGCGCGCGGCTGATTACCGGTGACGAGACCCCGCCCATCGAAGATTCCGCGTTCGTCGTGCAGGATGGCAAGTTCACTGCTGTCGGCCGCCGCGGTGAGGTGCAGGCCCCGGAAGGGGCCGCTCGGGTCGATCTGACGGGCAAGACCGTCATGCCCGGCATCATCGAAGCGCACGCCCACCTGGGGTACTGGAAGGATCTGAAGCCGTCGGCGGAGCACTTCACGCGCGAGAACCTGCTGTCGGATCTGCAGCGTCTCGCGTACCACGGCGTCACGGCGGTTCTGAGCATGGGAGCGGATCGTAGAGAGATCGCCTGGCCCTTCCGCGACGAGCTGCGGGCGAATCCGCGCCCCGATGCGGCGATGTATCTTTCGGCCGGTGGGTTCGCCATGCCGAAGGGCGGACCCTTCACGCCTCTCGGTGAGGCCGTTCGCGTGGTCACGAACGAGGAGGAAGTGCGAAAGGAGATTCAGGAGCTGGTTGCGAAGAAGGCCGACTTCGTCAAAGTCTGGCAGGACAGCCGGCGTGAGCTGATGCCCCGGCCTGTGATTGAATTCCTCATCGCCGAGGCCCACAGGAACAACCTCCGCGTCGTGGCCCACACTCACGCGCTGTCGGATTTCAAGCATCTGCTGCGATCCGGGGTCGACGCGTTCGCCCATCCCACGTGGCGCCAGACAGAAGTCGAACCGGTGGACGATGAGCTCATCGCGCTGTTCAAGGCGCATCCGAACGTGCCGGTGATGACCGGCTTCTGGACACCGCGCCACGAAATCTACGGCGCGCGGCCTTACTGGATCGACGATCCGCTGCTTGCCGAGACGTTCACGCAGGCCGAGATCAAGGCGTTGGAGAATCCAAAGACGCCCCGCGACGCGCCTCAGACGTGGGCGACCGGCCCCGTGCCGCGGAGTATGCAGAGGCTCAAAGCGGCGGGCGTCCGGTTCGTGCTCGGGACCGACATGGGCGGAGGCCTTTCACGTGAACATGACCCCACCCCGGCCTATCTCGGATGGAGCTCGCACATCGAGATGGAGAGCATGGTCAAGGCCGGTCTGACGCCGAGCGAGGTCATTACCGCGGCCACGCGCAACTCCGCTCAATTCCTCGGGCTCGATCAACTTGGCACGGTGGCCTCTGGCAAGAACGCCGACTTCCTTGTGCTCGACGCGAATCCGCTGGACAACATCGCCAACACGCGCCGGATCTCGCGCGTGTACCTGCGGGGCGGGCAAGTCGACCGCGCGGCGCTGAGAACACAGTTGAAGGGCGGGTCTGCAGCCGCAACGCGTCCGCCGACATCCGATTGACGTCGAGTGTGATGGCGACGTCAGACCATGCGAGCACGACAGTCTCCCGGCGCCGCATTCTTGCGGCCTGCGCGGCGCTTGACTCAGGACTGATTCCATCCTCGTTCGGCACTCGCCGCCCGTATAATCCGCGACACCGTGGCCCTTGACCCCGGTACGCGCGTCGGCCCGTACGAGATCCTCTCCGCCCTTGGCGCGGGCGGGATGGGGGAGGTGTATCGCGCCACCGACACCACCCTCGGACGCCAGGTGGCGATCAAGGTGTTGCCCGAGACGTTCGCGCACGATCCCGGGCGACTGGCTCGCTTCGAACGAGAAGCGAAGACGCTCGCCGCGCTCAATCACCCCCACATCGCGCAGATCTACGGTCTGGAGAAGTCGAGCGGCACCCAGGCTCTGGTGATGGAATTGGTCGAGGGGCCGACGCTCTCAGATCGCATCGCGCAAGGCGTGGTTCCGATCGACGAGGCACTACCGATCGCGAAGCAGATTGCCGAGGCCTTGGAGGCGGCGCACGAGCAGGGGATCATTCACCGCGATCTCAAGCCTGCGAACATCAAGGTCCGTGAGGACGGCACCGTCAAGGTGCTGGATTTCGGGCTGGCGAAGCTTGCACAACCTGCATCGATACTGCAGACACCTGATGTCACTCCTTCCTCGACGATTACCGCGCCCGCCATGATGACCGGCGTCGGTGTGATCCTCGGCACCGCGGCCTACATGTCGCCGGAACAGGCGAAGGGCCGGCCCGCAGACAAGCGCAGCGATATCTGGGCATTCGGCTGCGTGCTGTTCGAGATGTTGACGGGGACGCGGCCGTTCGACGGCGAGGACGTCACAGACGTGATGGTCGCCGTGCTGAACAAGGAGCCGGACTGGAATGCGTTACCGGCAGGCGTGCCCGGATTGATTCGTGCGCTGATCCGCCGCTGCCTCGAGAAGGATCGCCGCAAGCGGGTTGCCGACATCGCCGCCGCGCTCTTCGCACTCGACGAGCCCGCGAGTCTCGGTGGATCCGCCACGGTACTGCCACGCCGGCCCCTATGGCGGCGCGTCGTCACGCCCGTGGCCGCCGCGCTTGTGACCTCCACGGTTGTGGGCGCCGGCGTCTGGGTCGCCACACGCCCGCCTGAGTCTGTGGGGCCTCGTGTCTCGCGTCTCACGATCGCTTCGCCCGGTACCGCCGCTCTGACCATCAGCGGCAACGAACCCGACCTGGCGATCACGCCGGACGGTTCCCGCGTCGGCTACGTGGGCAACCGCGGCACGCAACTCTTCGTCCGCGCGCTCGACGCCCTTGAACCCGTGGCGGTGTTCACCGGCGCGCCGCGCGGGTTGTTCGTCTCACCCGATGGGCAATGGATCGGGTTCACGGACGGCACTGCCGTATTGAAGAAAGTTGCGGTGTCCGGCGGGCCGCCCGTCACGCTGGCGACCCTCGACGGCAGTCCCCGCGGCGCGACCTGGGGACCGGATGACACGATCATCGTCGCGACCAATATCGGGGCGACCGGCCTCCAGCGGGTTGCAGCCGCCGGTGGTCTGGTAACGGTGCTCACGCGGCCCGACCGTGCGCAGGGCGAGCTCGATCATCTCTGGCCGGAGCTGCTGCCGGGCGGCCGGGCCGTGCTGTTCACGATCACGGCGCTCACGGGCGGCCTCGATGCCGCGCACGTGGCGGTCCTGGACCTGCAGACCGGGATATGGAAGATCCTCGTGCGCGGCGGCAGTCACGCCCACTACGTATCGAGCGGCCATCTCGTCTACGCGGCGGCGGGCACACTGCGAGCGGTGGCGTTCGACCTGCCCCGTCTGGAAACGCGCGGCACGTCGGTGGCGGTTGTCCCGGACGTGCTGACGACAGGTAACGGTGGCCTGGACGCCGTGGTGGCGGAGCGACGGTACGCTGGCCTACGTGTCGGGGGACGGCGGCGTGGCGGGGGCCGGTGCGCGGCGCACGCTCGTATGGGTGGACCGTCAGGGCCACGAGACGCCGATTCCGGCGCCACCGCGCGCGTATCTCTTTCCCCGGTTGTCGCCAGATGGCACGCGCATCGCGGTGTTTGCAAACGATCAGAAATTCGACATCTGGGTCTGGGACTTGGGCCGCGCGACGCTCACCCCCGTCACGTTCGACCCTGCTATTGATACCTATCCGGTGTGGACGCCGGACGGCCGCCGGTTGATCTTCGCTTCGGACCGGGCGGGCGCACGGAATTTCTTTTGGCAGGCAGCGGACGGTACCGGCGCGGTCGAGCGACTGACCGACAGTCCCAACCAGAAGGTTGCGGCGGCCGTGTCGCCCGACGGGGCCTGGCTGATTTTCACCGAGACGGCCCCAAAGACGGGCGAGGACGTCATGCAGGTGGAGCTGGAGGGGACCCATCGCGTCACGCCGCTCGTGCAGTCCTCGTTCACCGAGCGGAACGGCGTCGTCTCGCCTGACGGCCGCTGGCTCGCCTACGAGTCGAATGACTCGGGCCCGTTCGAGATCCACGTGCGGCCGTTTCCCGCTGTGAACAGCGGCCACTGGCAGGTATCCACCGGCGGCGGCAACCGGCCGCTGTGGGCGCGCAGCGGGCAGGAACTATTGTTCCTCTCGTCGACTGGCGAACTCATGCGTGTTGGTGTCGAGCGGAGTGCAACGTGGGCGGCGACCACACCGACGAAGGTTCTCGGCCCCGGCCACTACTACGACGGCGCCGGAGGATATGTTGGGCTCGCGTACGACGTCTCGCCCGACGGGCAGCGGTTTCTGAGGATCAAGGAGGGCCCCGGCACGGACCAGACCGGCGCGCCCCCGCAGGTCATCGTCGTGCAGCACTGGGCCGAGGAACTGAAGCGCCTCCTGCCGCCGAAGTGACGGGCGCCCGCCAGTCTCTGAATCTCACCCTCAAGGATTACTCCTCCCTAATCGCCAAGGGTTGACCTGATCCGGCCACAGATCCGACGTGACTCATTTCAGCCATCGAGCTGGCAGCGCCGCGCGACTTTAGGGAAAGAGTCCCGTCGTTGTTAGGGTTTCTGAAAACTGCGGTAAAGACTCCCTGCCTCCCAGCCAGTTCGAAACCCGGGTCGCGATCTGCTACAACCCCAATACTTTCAAGCACTTCCCATTGCAGGCATTCCCGTTTGAGCGGGGAACGTGTTCTTCGCAGCCCATTCATCAGATCTCGTGGTTCTTCGTGAGTAGATTCTCAGATTGTGAAATGAACAGCGTCTGAGCCTCCGCGTGATGATGGGCCAGGGAGGCGAGGCGCGTGAACTCGACGATCCTGAACGGCCGGCTCGCTAACACCGACGCGATTAGTCAGAATTCTCGAAAATCACGATAGCCTCGGGCGTCGGTGCTATGGTGTTAACCCGCTATAAACGCCGTGCCCCTCAGGATTCGAACAATGTGAAGATGCTCACAGCGTCTGAGGACGCGAGTTCAGGAGGAACGCGATGAAGAAGATTGCGCTGAAAGTCTTGCTTGCGGCGGCGATTCTGATTCCTGTTGCGGTCATCGCACAGCCCAGGCCGGGAAACCCCACGACTGCCACCGTCATCACCAAAGCCGAAATCGACAAGATCAGCGCCACGGAACAATCGGCGCAGACTCGTGACGAGAATGCCAGGGTTGTCGATATTGGCGACGGCTGGAGCATGGAGCTGGGCATCGTTCATCGCTCGAAGCAGCGCGTGATGACGGTCGGGGAGGCTCAGGCCGCCCGCGGTCGAGGCAATGCACCGGCGGCCGCCGCTCGTGGCAATGCCCAGGCTGCGGCCCCAACGACCCCGTGTGGAGAACAAATGGCGAATCCGCCGGCGGACGCACTTCAGGGCGCCATCACGCACGACAATCAGACCGAGGGCTATTACATCGTCTCCGGCGGCGGCACGGCGTTCATTGACGGCAAGGTTGTGAACGGCCGGCGCAGTGCGAACAACCCCGACGGCGGACCGAACGGTCCGGGCTGCGGCGGCGGCGTGGCGGTTGGCTCACGCAAAGTCGAGTTGAAGGTCGGTGATGTGCTGATCGTTCCGCCGGGCGTGATTCATGGCTGGTTCGATATTCCCGATCACGTGGACTATCTCAGCTTCCGTCCGTCTCATGGCGTGATGAAGAACGGCTGGGTGAACCCCACCATCGCTTCGAAGTAGCGCTTTCAACGCTACCGATTGAACGTGGAGGGCTGAGAGAAATCGGTTCTCAACAACAGGCCTGAAATACCGGTTGGCGGTGTTTGACGCGACTCATGCGTCTTTAGCGGGCGGAGTGACACTACCGGGTGACATTGCGGTTGCCAGAAGGCACGGCTTATCCGCCCGCCGTTCTCCGCTCTCCATCAGTAGGTGGGGTTCACGGAAGACCCCTTAGGGGACTCGCCGGTGGCCGCCCGACCCAAATGTCCCGAGGGACGATCCGATCCGAGGAAAGGCGTGTCATCGCCTTCATGCGCGTGCATGCCGACGCGCTCGGACTGCGTGGCACGTCGGACGACCTTAGTATTAGTGGGTCATGACCCAGACGGCCACGTTCACACCCAGCGCATAGCCCTTCCCCGCAAAGGTCTCGAAGTAGTCCTGGTTGTCGCCTTCCCGCTCCCAGCTGTCTGAAACGTCCGAGTTCATGCTGACGAGCACAAGCAGCCTGTCGTGGTCGTCGAACACACCGTAGTAGTGCACGGTTGAAGGCCCGATCTCAGAATCCTGACGCGTACGCTGCCACGAGCCGAGCGACGGGATCTGCGGGAGCGGGTTGACGCGGTAGAGAATCGAGAACATCGGGTGCTCGACCGGCAGGTCGACGATCTTTGCGCCGGGCAGGATTCGCATGAGATTCGGACGGATGTACTCGAAGTCCGGATCCCAGTTGTCGTCGATCCAGAGAAAGCCGCCCTTCAGCAGGTAGTCGTGCATGCGGGCGGTCTCTTCAGGTGTGAAGTCGTAGTTGGCCGCATTCTGCATGCGCAGGTACGGACACCGGAAGAGATCGGGATCCATGGCGGTGACGTTCGCAAAGCCGGGGTAGCCATTGTTCCACCGGCTGATCGTCGTTGTGGTCAGCTCGGCGAGACGCACCATGAAGTTGTAGTCCGCTTGCGGATAGTCGTCGCCCCAGCCGGACTTTCTCGCCCTGCGGATGTTCTCGTACCGCAGGCGGCAGAACGTGAAGCCGAGCGGCTTGTCGGGGAGTCCGTGGTTGATCGGTATCTGGAGGTTCCGTCCGTTTGTCAGGATGGTGAACTGCTGCGCCGCGCCGCTCATGACGGCCAGTCCCAGCGCCAGCGCAAAGGCCAGTGCGAACCGCATCCATCGAGCCGATGCCCGCGTCCGCCGCATGTGAGGATCGTACAACGACTTCGTGTAAGGAGTCGGACGGCGCGCGGAAGGTTACGCGCGAACGTACGAGCGAGGCGCCCGCGTCCGCCGCGAGCGGTTCGTTGTGCGTCCCTCACGCCCAGCCGAACGACGATAGGTATCGAGTGACGCCGTAGCGTTGCGAACGATCAGATCACCAACGTCAGCACGGTCTAGCGACCGTAGACGGACAGTTCTTTGCCGTCGGGCAGGATCACCTTTTCGAGTCGGATGATCTTCTGCCCATCGTTGAACTGGTAGCCGATGCCGGTGATCACGTCGCCCGGCTTGAGGGTGGCTCGGCTCCAGCCGCTTGCCTGCATGCGATTGGTCGCCGGCCCGCCGACGCTCCATTTCTCGATCGTCCCGTCGTCACGACGGACGTCGAGGGAAATCATCGGGTGCGGGTTCTGCCACACAAACATCGTGACCGTGCCCTTGACGGTCACCAGCTTCGAATAGGTGACAGGCCACGAGTGATGGGCTGACGGCACGGTAACGGCCAACAGGATGGCAACGACAACCCCCAGGGTCTGCAATCGAACGTTCACGGCGCACCTCCAAGGAGATTCTATCGAAGCGCGGGCCAGCCGCAATCAGGAAGCCAATTCTCGAGCCCATTTGTTGGCGCGGGCGAGGGTGCGCGAGTCACTTTCTCGCGATCGGGCAATGCGCGAACTCACTGACTACCCTGTTGCCCTTGCCCCAGTTTCCGTCCGAAAACACATACGCGTGGCGTGCTTCATCTGACGAAGAAGATCACCGCGCCCGGTGCGTTCTGGCGAATCCGTTTCGCGAGTTCGTCACCGTGAAGGTGCCGTCGGCCGACACGGCCGCGGTGATCGTGTGCCCCTGGTCGGCGGCTCCCTCCTCCAGGTTGGCGATCATGTCGGGCGCGGTGTTGTGCGCGGGGTCTGCATCGAGAAGAGACTGGTGCCCTTGCCAGATGCCCTCGATGGCGGGCAGCTTCGCGAGCCGGAGGTACGAGTTCAGCTCGTAGGGGGCGGGCGTCTCGCCTTGCCTCGTAACGTACTTGACCGCGACCTTCTGTCCCAGACCCTTGCGCGGTCCGTTGTTCACGACGATGACCTGCGGCTGAATGGCGCCCAATAGCGCGGGCGCGCCCGAGTTGTCGAGACTCCCGTGTCGGTTGATCGTGTACAGGTTGATGCGCCCGAGCTTGTTCACCGGGCACGCCAGCTCCATCTCGCGCGACCAGTCCGCATCCCCCAAGGTCGCCATCTTGAATGGCCCGTAGTTGATCGCCAGCCCGACCATCCGGATGTTCTCCGGTGCGGCCGGTTCTTGCCGCGCGGCGTTGGCGCACAACGGGTTGGCCGCGCCGCCGTTGACGGCGTCGGCGATGACTGGCCCCTCGGACACGAGCACGCGCACACGCACGTCGCCGAGCGCGATCGTCTCGCCAGGCTTGACGACGTGTCGATGCGTCCCGGCGATGGCCTTGTAGCCCTCGTACAACGGACGGTCGGACTCCTCGACGCCGTCCCCGTGATCGTAGAACGTGCCGAGCGGAAGCAGCTTGGCGAGCGCCGGCAGCCCGCCGACGTGATCGCCATGCCAATGGCTGATGACCACGTGGTCGATCCGCGTCAGGCCCATCGCTTTGGCTGCGGCGGCGATGCGCCTGGCGTCGCGGTCGTCGTTGCCCGGGAAGCCGGTATCGAACAGCAGCGATTGCCCGTTGGGCGCGACGAAGAGCGTCGAGGCGCCTCCTTCGACATCGATCCAGGAAATCCGCAAACGGCCGCCGCCGGTCTGTGCCGACGACGAGCAGACGAGGACGAGCACGCCGACGAGTGTCGCAGCGAGTGCACGTGTCATGTGCGTGTCTCCATCAAGTAGGTTGAATCGCTCATCGCGCGAGAGGGTCGGGACGAAGCTGGAATTTGACCAGCTTTCCCCTGGTGCCTTTTCCACCTTCGATATGCCACACGAAGTGCGTTCCGTAGTTCGCGTAGAGGGCGCGTCCCTTCCAGCCGGCGTTCGGATCGTCGATGCGGCCATCCATGCCGCGTGAGTAGAACCCGAGCGGATAGGGCACGCGCATCGTGATCCATTCGCGCGTCTGCGGATCGAGCACGAGCAGGGAATCCGAATTCGATCCCGTTGCCAACGGCCTGTTCGCGCCGAGGCCGAGGATGCCGTGCTGATCGACCCAGTTGAAATAGTGGAAGTCGGCGGGAATGTCGGTGCCTTTCAGCCTCGGGCCGTTCGTCTGATAGAGCGTCCAGCCTTCGCGGCACTCGCTGCCGTCGATCGTGCGGCCGACGGTGCCTTTGCATTTGCGCCGATCGAAACTGGCGAGATGGCTGCTTGCCGCGAGCGCCGTCCAGACCACGCCGTTGGTATCGACATCGACGCCGCGCGGATCGAATCCGGGCTCGGGCACGCGGAACACTTCGGCATGGCAGCTCTCGGGCGGATTGCCGCCCCGATCGACGCGCACCAGATAGCCCGGGAAGCGTTCGGACACGCCCCAGATCGAGTTGTCGACTGGACTCGGCACGGCCGAATAGAGGTTGAAGTCGACCTCGGTATCGAGCGACGGATCCAGTCCACCGCCGCCGCGCCCGTCCGTATTGGCACCGCCGGCCGCGGTATCGCCCTGATAGAGGATCGACTGACCGCGACCGGCGACACGGTTCCATGGACGCGTGATCCGGCCGTCGCCGTTGGTATCGACCACCTGACCGCACCAGCCGACCGCTTTCTGCTCGTCTTTCGTCTCGTCGAAGATCTTCGTGTCGATCCAGCCAAAGATCGGACCGGTCAGCTCGTTGAAGTAGACGGTCTCATTTGCATCGTTGTCGAACTGCAGGTGATGCGTCGAAAAGCAGGTATCGATGAGCGTGAACTGCTTCGTCTTCGGATCGTAGACGGACGCCTGCCGTCCGCTGTTGCGCAGCGGGAACCACGCCGCGTACTTGTTCGAAGGATCGCTGCACCACGACGGATCCTGATTCGGACGAATCTTCGATGTGATCCACACGCGCCCCTTGCTGTCGAGCATCGGGTTGTGCGGATCGGCGGGGTTGTACGGCGGATTCCCCCATAGATGGGTGTCACCCCACCAGAGCGATGGACGAGTGGGGTTCGGAAATCGCGAGGGCACCTCGGCGCGCGGCGCGCGCGTCGGAATCTCGATTTCCTCGGTCCGGTTCGTCAGCGGGTCGAGGATCACGAGCGTCCCGTGACCGGCCGACACCGCGTAAATCGGTCCGTATGCGTTTACCGTCGGATGACGTTTGTCGGTCGCGACCTCGTCGTGCATGAACGAGTGATCCGTGCCCCAGTCCCACAGCGTCAGCACCAGGTTGCGCTCCTGCCCGCTCGGTCGGGGCGGCGGTGGCGGAACTTCGCCCTTCGCCACGCGTTCGGTCCAGTCGGCAAACGTCCGCAGCGGCCGCACCTTCCCCTGGTTGGTCAGCACCGAGTACATCGCGGTGCCGCGCACGCCGGTCCCGAGCCGCCACTCCCACGCTTCCTCGTGCGACTTCAGCTCCGGCTTTGCCTTGAAGATGTGATCGACGCTGCGCGTGAGCTGATTGCCAAGCTGATGGCAGAAGTTGCAGTCGGACTTGAGCGAGTTGATCCAGTGGTTCTGCGTAAGCATCGCAGCGCCGAGGCCGTTCTCGCCGGTGCCAGGGAACTCGCGCGCGGCCGGCGGCTCCATGAGCGACAGCCAGTAGTTGCCGGGATACACCTTCGCCGCTTCCTGCGGCGTGCGCGCAGGCGTGGCGATTAAGGTCAGCGACGTCGGCCCCGGGTTCATCTGAACCTTCGGCGAGTCGACGAGGCCGTAGCCGCGCACCCAGACGCTGTAGGTGGCCGCAGGCAGTTCCGGCAGCATGAAGCGTCCCCGATCGTCGGTGACGACGATCTTCGTGAACGGCGTCGGCAGATCCTTCGTCTCGGCGATCACCCAGACGCCGGCCTGGGGAACGCTGTCGGTACGCACGACACCGGTGATGTAGCCCTGCGGCGGTGCCGGGCGCTGGCCCTGCTGCGCGCTCAGCGATCGCATCGACGCCGCCCCGACCAATCCGCCCAACGCGGCGCCGAGCACCAGGATCCGAATTCGGCCATTCGTCAGTTGCTGCATGCCCTTCTCCGCCGCGCATATATTACCCCCCGCTCCGGGCAGAAAAGGACGGAGCGTGTCGCGCCACCGGACGCCCCGCTGCCGAAGCGTGACGACGGCCGAGTTCACGAGCGCGAAGAACAGGACCGGGTACAACAGGGGTGTGATCGCCGCACTGGCAGGAGACCATCCCAATCGCCGCGCGAAGACCACTGCTGGGAGGGCCAACGACCACGGCGCGAGCCCCGCGGCGATGCCGGCGGCGGTTCCCGTCCAGAGGCCAAAGATGGACGTGCCGAAGACCAACGTGAACACAATCGCGCCCGACACCACCGGCGCCAGCCTGAAATCGACAGCGGCGAAGTAGTTCTTCTCAGTGTTCCTGATCATGCGCGGTACGGTCGTACCCCAGTGGCACTCCACCTCCGCTCCGCCGAGGAACGCGCGCGTTCGCCTTCCGGAGCGGTGCAGGAGCAGGCCCAGCTTGACCGTCCTCGTCGGCAAGCTGTCTGCCGGTGCGGCGAGCTCCTCGAGCGCCGGCAGCCGCCGCGCCCACCGCTGGTGGTAGAGCGTGACAATCGTCAAGCCGACGAAGAGGGCCGCCGTGCTGATGAACGCGATGCTTATCCACATGGGCTGGACACGCCGCCGCTTCGTTCGCAACGCGGTTCGTGCCCATGCAAACAGTCATATGAAAGTCGGCGACGGGACGAGGTCGCCAATCGCTGAAATCTCCAACGCGATCGGAAGGACCCGCCCCTACCGACTTACAGGCGTCAGCGGGTCGCGACGCGGTCTTCGCAGAAGTCTTCCTGCAACTCCTGGTTGGAACGCTGGAAATAGCGCGTATACGTGTAGGGCTTCGCAAGTGCCTTCGCGTCGTCGGCGGTCACCTGGTATTCGAGATACCTTCCCGCCTGCACGGGACGAATGCGTTCGACAAGATGCAACGCCTCGCTGTGCGGTGCACCCGCATCGTTGAGCCACGCCCTGCTGTCGTTGAAGCTGGTCGTGTCCACGACGAGCGTGTCACCTTCCCAGCGACCGATCGAGTCTCCCAGGTACGTCGGATCCTTGGTGGAATGCTCGCGCCGTCCGAGATAGATCTCGCGCTTGTTGCCCAACGCGATGTTTTCAAACAGCAGCGTGACGCGATTCGCGCTCGTCAGCGCCTCGAACCGGGTATCGTCTCTCGCCATCATCCGGAATGGCCCGACGACCATGCAGTGTTTCGCTGGATCGAATTCGAGGTTTCTCGATTTCGCCGTCTCCTGCGCGGCAGGCAGCAGCGCGAGATCGGACAACCGGCCGGCGGCTCTCAGTCCTCCCGGCAGCGCCGCGCCTGCCGGCAGCGCTTCATAAATGCCGGCGAGTGCGCGCAGCTTGGCGGCATCGGCGGGCGCTGTCGTCTGCGTGGACGTCGGCGTCGCGGGCGGTGCGGGGGCGGGACCCCTCGGAAGCGGCTCGTTCGCGTACTTCGCCATGAGCGCGACAAGCTTCGCATCATGCTCCGCAAGCAGCTTGTCGCGTCGAATGCTCCAGAGATCCTCTTCAGGCGTGTTCTCGTTGCAAACGCTCTCGCCGCCTTCAGTCGGTTCCGCCACCTTTCGGTAGTAGCGGGTGTAGGTGTACGGGGCCTTCAATGCCCTTCGATCGTCAACGAATACTCGGAGCTGGATATAGGCGCCGTCGCCGTACAACCGGTACCGCTCGATGACATGCAGTTCCTCGGAATGCGCCCATCGATCGGAGTTCAGCCACGACTTGTCGTTGAATCCGATGGTGTCGACGATGAAGGTGTCGTCATTTTCGACACGGCCACGTGAGTCCCCATTCCAGGTGAGCGGCACATTACGCGGATGCGGCGAGTTGAGGTAGATGCGCTGCAGTCCATGTTCATCGACCGACGACCAGACCTGGTACAGCTTGTCCGGCGTTTCGACGAATCGAAAATTGCCCGCGCCGGTGCCATGTCCCTGACGGAAGATGCCATCGAGTTTGCAGACCTGGCCTGTGTCGTCGGTATTCCATTCGAGAGCGTCGTGCTGCGCCAGCGCCCAGGGTTGGACAAAGTCAGCCAGCTTCTTGTCGATCTCCTGGTACGGAAGCTCCGTGGGCGGCGCGCCGAGCGGCGGCGGACCGGGATTCAATCCGAGACTTGCCCACGTGCCGAGGAATGCGGCGGGAACCTTCGTTTGAGCTGGTGCGACGCCCGGCGCGACAAGGACGGCCAATGCCGCCGCGAGCAGAACCTTCATTGGCTACTCCGGCTTGAAAGAGACTGTCTGCGAATCCGGTTTGAAGGCAACTGTCTCCTAGTCCGGTTTAAAGGAAAAGGTCTTCCCATCGGCAAGCGTGACGCTGAGGAGCAGGAGCTCCGGCTTCCCGTCACGACGCGGACGTCCTTCGAACGTGACCTTGTCGCCCACCTTCGAGACCGCCCTGCCCCACCCCTTCGTTTCCAGCTGGCGCGGGGACGGCCCTTCGACGACCCATTCCTGAGCAGCGTCGGTACCGCCGACACGCTTGCCTTCGACGAAAAACAGCGTGTGAGGATTGCTCCAACTGGCCTTTGTGAGGGTGCCCTCGATCGAGAGCGTCGTCTCCGGCTCGAACTGCGACTGCGAGTGATGCGCAAAGGCGTTACTGGCCACGCCCGCCGCGACCATCGTCAGGACCGCGATGACTACCGTTGCCGTCCGCGTTGATGTCATGTGAATTCCTTCCGGGCCTAGAACAGATACTTCAACGCGAACTGCATGATGCGCGGGTCGCCTGCCGTCGTGATTCGGCCGAACAACGTGTTCGTGAAGGTCGTGTTCGGCAGACCGACGCCGCCAAATCCGTTGATCTGCTGCGTCACGCCTGGCCCAACACGGTTGAACAGGTTGAACGCCTCCACGCGCAACTCGAACTGGCGGCTCCCTGAAATTGTAAACTTGCGGCTCACCGCCGAGTCGACCCTCCACGTGCCGGGGCCTCTCAGTGCATTACGTCCGAGATTCCCATACGTTCCCGGCGCCGGCAGCGAGAAGGCCGAGGTATTGAAATACATGTCGTTGGTCGGGTTCGCGACCTCCCAGTCGCCACTGACGTTCGGGCGCTGGTTCTGCGCGCCCGTCAGCGCCTGGTCACGGCCGATCGTAACGTTCAGCGGGCTGCCGCTCAGGGCCTGGAAGAGTCCCGATACCTGCCAGCCGCCCGCAATCGCGTTCATCCGGCGCGAGGCAAACGTGGGGGTATTCAGCACCAGCGTGGTGTTCAGCACGTGCCGCCGGTCGCCCGCGCACGGACCGCGATCCGCCTTCGGGTCGCCCGGGTGCGAATACAGCGGATCCAGGAACTGCTGCGGGTCGCCGTCGTTGATGCACTTCGACAGCGTGTAGTTCGTTGTCAGGCTGTAATTGTTGCTCAGGCGCTTCTGCACCGCGAGGAGGAGGCCGTCATATTTCGCGGACCCATCCATATTGAGCTGCGTGACCGACGCGAAGTATTTCCCCTGGTCAGGATTCTGGAGATAGAGCAACCGCCTCTGGTTTGTGTTCGCAGCGGTCGCATCAGCGGTATACACAGCCGGATTGATTTCCATGCCGTTCCAGATGTGCGCGGTCCGATTCCCGAAGTAGCTCGCGGTCAGCGACCAGTTCTCCGCGTACTGCTGCTGGAAGCTCACGTTGAAATGCTGCGTCCGCGGCGGGTCGGCCTCGAGCTGTTGCGTCCAGTACGTGCCGTTGAGTGGGAATGTGGCGTTCTTGTCAACCGGCAGCGGGAACGGATTGCCTCCCGGGTAGGCTGAGTACGGATCCGAGAGCGACACGTTGTTCAACGTGATGAGCGACCCCCAGGGCGGAACACTCGCGCTGCGGATGTGGTGGAACATCGCCGGCTGGTCGTACACCACCGAGTATCCACCCCGAATCACTTCACGACCCTGTCCGCGGGGATCGTAGACGATTCCGAAGCGCGGGCCGAGGCCCATCATGTTGCCCTTGCTCGACGCGTGCCCCGGGAACCCGTCATCCCCCGGAAAGATGAGTCCCGCCGGCGCATTCACGTAGACCTTGCTGCGCTGATTCGACGCAAATCGAGCGGGATCGAAAATCAGGACCTGATCGTCGTCGTTGGTCAGCGGAAAGTACGGTTCCCAGCGCAGCCCGTAGTTGAGCGTCAGCTTCGAGCTCGCCTTCCACGCGTCCTGGACATAGGTCGCGAAATAGGGTGCTCGCTCGTTCAGATGCACGTCGGCGCCCTGCTGTAACTGCCCGACTCGCCCGACCAGGAAATCCGCCAGAGACAAGCCGGTGACCGATCCGTCAAATGAAAACTGGCCGTTCGAATACTGGGTGTTGAAGACGTGCATCACCTGGTGAAGGTAGTTCACGCCAACCGTGAACTGGTGGGAACCTCTCACCATGTCGACGTCATCGGCGATCTCGTAGACGGTGTAGTCGTATTTGGCGTTGTTGTTGCCGCCGCCGCCCATGCTGAAGGCGTTGGTGACGCCCAGGTTCGTGAACGCGCCCGCGAGCGGCGTGGTGTAAACCTTGGCGCCCACTTCGACGGGCGACACGAATTTCGACGGGGTCCGGTAGTTGATCGATCGGATGCCCGTGGCACGGAACGAATTGATGACCGAGTTGCTCAGGGAATACGTGTCGCCGAACACCATCGAGCGGCCACGGTTGTCAACGCCCACGCTCGGCGTCGTCAGCGCGTTCTTGCCGTCGTAATAGTTCGGCAGCTTGTAGTTGATGTCCATGTACCGGCCGTAGAGTGAATGTTTGGCACTCTTCTGGTAGTCGAGACGGCCGACAAACTGATGGTCCTTGCTCGGCGTCGGATAACCGTACTGGTAGCGGCCGCAGGGATCGGTGGACACGGGAATGTACTGAAGGTATTTCAGCGCGACCGGATCGAGCTGCGCCGCGCTCACCTGGTTGTTCACGAAGGGGGCGCGCAGCGCGATCTGCCGGCCGCTGTTGCACGCCGGGGACGCAAGGGCGGTGAAGTCTCCACGCAACATGTCAGCGGTCGGGACGAACGCCTGCAGCGTGCTCGGATCCGTGTGGATGATCGTTCCCTGGTACCCGCCGAAGAAGAAGAGCCTGTTCTTCGCGATCGGTCCGCCCATCGCGCCGCCGAACTGGTTGCGCCGCAACGAGTCCTTCGACAGCGCGAACGCGTTCTTCGCGTTGAACCGTCCGTCGCGGATGAACTCGAACGCGCTGCCGTGCAGCTCGTTGGTCCCCGACTTGGTGACGACGTTCACGATCGCGGATGCGTGGTGTCCGTAGCGCGCCTGCAGCGCGCTCGTTTCAATGCGGAACTCCTGCAACGCATCGGGGAACGGAACCGGCAGGTTGAAGTTCGTTCCCGGGTCGTTGTGGCTGGCGCCATCCATCATGTAGACCGTGCTCCCGGGCGAGCCACCGGCGACCGAAATCGGCACGGTCGGGTAATTCCGGCTCGAAGCGAAACCGCCTGCGGTGTTCACGGTGACTCCGGGCGACAGCAGCAGCAGGTCGGTGACCTGGCGGCCGTTCAGCGGAAGCTCGAGCACGCGCTGGTTCTCGATCAACTGGCCGACGCCTGTGCTGCGCGTCTCGACCATCGCCGCGTTCGCCCTCACCGAGATCTGCTCGGAGACCTCGCCAAGCGCCATGACCACGTTGATGGCCGGCGTGGCGTTGACCGTGAGCACGATGCCCGTCTGCACGTAGGCGCGGAAGCCCTGAAGATTCGCCTCGAGGCGATACGGGCCGACCGGGAGGTTCGGGATCACGTACCCGCCGTTCTCATCGGACACGGCGCTTCGTGTGAAGCTCGTATCGGTCTGCGTGACGGTGACGTCGACACCCGGCAGAACGCCGCCGCTCTGGTCCTTGACGGTGCCGCTGATCTGCGCGGTGGATCCCGCCTGCGCGAACGCCAACGCCGGACTCAGGCAGAGGAATAGGAATGCGGGGAACAGAGCACTGAGAATGCGCTTCATCTGACGTCCTCTTCCGGGCCGATCCGGCCCTGGGGTCTCCTGGGGTGCTGCGTGCCGTGGTGTCCGTCCAGTGTCTCGCCGCAGATTGACTGTTCGCAAGTCCAGGCGCCGGGCGGCAGGTTGCCGCGCACGATCAGTTCCCGGAGTTCCTGGAACGCTTTTGTGACGCTGCTGGTGTTCTCGACAACCTTCGCGGGCTTTTTCCTGGCGGTAGGCAAACGGCTCGCATGCTATCGCAATTTAGCGGGTGCGCGTGATCCCGGTCACACAAGCCGGTAAGATTGCGCCTCATGGACTCGCAGTTCCACGTCACGTGCCCCTACTGTGGCGAGGAGGTCGAGATCTACCTCGAGCCCGAGATCCGGGGGACGCTCGTGCAGGACTGCGAGGTCTGCTGCAATCCCTGGCAGCTCCGCATCTCGACCGACGGGGAAGAGCGGTACGTCGAGGTCACGCGGGCGGATGGGTCTGAGTAAATCCCAAATCCCAAATCCCAAAACCCAAATCACAAGACCCAAAACCCCAACGCAGAGCTTCAACCCCACCGAAGGGGTCCTGTGCGAATTTTGTTTGGATTTCGGATTTGGGTTTTAATTAGACATGGCTCGCGGATGGGAGAGTAAGTCTGTGGAGGCGCAGCAGGACTCGGCTGCGGATCGAGGTTCGCCCAAGTCGAGCGTGATCCACGAGGACCCCGCTCGTCGCACCGCGCGCACCACCCTCATGCTCGCGCGCACCAGGGCGCAGGCGGATCTCGAGCGCGCCTCTGCGGCGGCGCATCGCTCGATGCTCGAGCAAGCGATCGCGGATCTCGATCGAAAGATCGCGGCGCTCAGCAAGCCGTAGGAAGATCCCAAATCCCAAGCTCGAGATCCACTACTAACCACGAAGGTCACGAAAATCGCGAAGGTCACGAAAGTCATTCTTATTTTCGTGTGCTTCGCGTCTTTCGTGTACTTCGTGGTTACTCTCCGTATCGTTTTGATTTGGGATTTGGGATTTGGGGTTTGGGGTTTACCTAACGCCGACGGTCAGGCCCGCGCGCCACGCTCCGCCGGTCCTCCCCACCGCGTCGGTCGGTGAACTCCGAGAGCGTAAAGCCGTCGGCGACAAGCCGCCGCTCCATCTCGGATTCCTGCGTGGAGCAGGTGATGGCGTCCTCGAATTCATGCACCACGTGCGCGTTGCCAGGTCCATAGATCAGAAGCCGCGACCGACCCTCGGGGGTCGCCGCGCGAATCACACGGACGGACTCCGAGCCGCGCACGAACAGCCAGATGGTTTCTACGAGTGCAACCATGAGTTTGATGAGGAAATCGGGCGGAACGAGCGCCAGAGTGTACCCGACGAACGATTGCGCGGGCAATGGCAGAGGCGTATGCTCCTGCCGGACGAGAAGAAGAGGTTAGGGGTTAGGGGTTAGGTCAGGTTAAGAGAGGTCGAGGTGAATTGGTCGCGTGATTGCGTAGGATCAGCAAAGGAGGCAGTACCTCATGGGTGGTCACACCGACGAATCTCCGAAAGAGCTGCGCGCACCTTCGCAGGAAATGCGTCCACATACGCCCGATCAGTACGTGTCCAATAGCGGCTGGGCGCTGATCTGGATCGACGCGATCCTCTTCGTTCCCGTCGTATTCGGGGCAATGTTCCTGCCGGGACTCCTCCGGCTCCTCATCCTGAGCATCGGGATCGCTCTCGCGGCAACCTTGGGCATCCTGTACGCGTGGGCCCGCGTACACCCGATCAGTGCGTCCGCACACGTCCTCGAGGTGCTCCACATCGCGCCCCGACGACCCGTCGCGCGCTGAATGGATCCTGTAGGGATTAGGGGGAAGGGGTTAGGGGTTAGGGCTGTATCTTAGGGGTTAGTTAGGGCTGTATCAGGGATTAGAAGTTCTTGAGTCCTGATCCCCGATCCCTGATCATCCCTGATCCCCGAGCCCTGATCCCTGATCCCTATCACAGCCCTTCCCCCTTCCCCCTATTGGGTTACAGTAATCGCCCAAAGGGGGATCACAATGCGTGTCGCTACCGCCGCGCTCGTGGCGCTGTTTGTCTTCTCGTCCGTCGCTCGCGGCCAGACCAGGTATCCAAGCCTGGAGCAGGAACCTGCCTGCCAGTCGCTGATGCCCGCGGCCGCTGGCGGTCCGCTACCGCAAAATCCGGACGTCGTCGTCCTGCGGTTCCTGGGCGTGTCGAACTACGAGCTGGCCTATCGCGACAACGTCATCCTGCTCGACGCCGCCATCGACAAGCTGGCGTGGTGGGCGCCAAACAACATCACCACCGAGCAGATGACGAAGCACGTCAACGCCATCCTCCTCGGCCACGCCCACGGCGAGCACCTGTGGGACGCGCCGTTCATCGGCGAGAAGACGGGCGCGCTCGTGGTCGGCGATGCGATTTCGATGCGCTGGGTTCGCGGAACCGGTCGCGTCAGCGACAAGAAGATGGCCGTGGTGAAGGGACTCGGCGGCGAGACCTTCAAGTTCAACGGCTTTGCGGTCGATGCCGTCCAGGGCCATCACAACGTCGTCCCCGATGAGTACATGCGCAAGGATCGTGCGGCGGCCGCGGCAATCGGCGCTGAAGGGACCGACTGACGCCGCAGCAGCAGGAGCACGATCGCCGCCTCGGCGGCATGGTGCCGCTCGGCGCCGACGAGCGCAGCAAGCTGATCACCGAAGGGACGATCGCCTATTTCTTCACCTTCGACAACGGATTCAAGGCGTTCTACACCGACAGCGCCGGACCGACGACCGAGGCCGAAAAGAAGATCATGCAGGGCAAGACGAACATCGACCTCGGTTTCATTCCGTACTACGGCGGCGAGCTCGCCATCCCGATCACGATGGAATACATCCGCCTCTTCAAGCCGACCGTGATGCTGCCGACGCATCACGACGGACATCGCAACCGCATGCTCGACATGCCGATGGGGCCGCTCAACCTCGCCATCCGCGAGGAGTTTCCGACATCGAAGGCGATCGCGCCGCTGCTGCGGACCCCGGTCTGCATCAACACCGCGACCAAAGAGCTGTACCTCGGGAATTGATCATGAACCACTCCCAACTCCCAACGTTCAACTCCCAAGTCCCAACTCCCAACTCCCAAGGCGCTCGCTTCGCGACGCTCGGCGTGGTGGCGCTTCTTCTTGCCGCGGTTGCGACGCCTTCGCTCTCGGCACAAGGCGCAAAGGCGGCGATGCAGCAGGATCCTGCCTGCCAGAGCCTGACGCCGGTCTCCGCCGGCGGACCAGCGCCGAAGGATCCCGACACGCTCGTCATCCGCTGGCTCGGTTGGACGAACTACGAGCTGGCGTATCGCAGCGATGTGTTCCTGCTGGATGCGTACTACGACCGTGGCCCCCGCATGCATCCGATTGGCGTGACGCCGAAGGATTTCAAGAAGGCGAACGCGATCTTCATCGGGCACGCGCATTTCGACCACATCTCCGATGCGGCAGCCGTCGCCAAGCAGACGGGTGCGCAGGTTGTCGGCGCATCATTCGCCAGCGACGTGTTGACGAAGGGCGGCGTGCCCGCGAAGCAGTTCAAGTCGGTCAAGGGTGGCGAAGTGTTGCAGTATCCCGGTGTGACCGTGGAGGCCGCGCTCGGCCATCACAACGTGATTGCCACGACGGTCGCCCGAGGGATTCCTCGAGAAGCAGACGGCGGCGCTGCAGGTGGCGTCTCTCCAGGAGCCGCTGACCGATGCGGAGAAAAAGCAGAGCGATGCGATCCGCGCGCGCGGCAGCCGCGATCCGAAAATCGCGACCGACGGCGTCATCAATTACCTCTTCACCTTCGGCAACGGCTTCACGGGTGCTGTTCGCGGATAGTCCAGGCCCGATCACCGATGCGCAGCGCGCGCTCGCGCAGAAGGCGCCTGTCGTCGACGTCGCAATGTTTCCGTATTACGCGTTCGAGGCAGGCCTTCCGCCGCTGGTCGACCTGGTGAAGACGTTCAAGCCGTCAACCGTCTTCCTCGGTCATCACGACAGCGAGGGAACGATGAAGTGGGCGTCGAACTACCCTGCTGCGCTGGCAATTCGCGACGCGAATCCGAAGACGCAGGACGATGGACGTGATCTACCGGACGCCTGTCTGCTTCAACACCGTTTCAAAGGAGATGGTGATCGGCTGGTAATGCGTGCGACGCACCAATATGCGTCGGTGCGATTGCCGGACGGAGCTGAATACGGTCGAGTGCAATTGCACCAGTCTCGTCAGTGCGATCGCACCCTCAACTGACCGCGTCGACGCCCGCTTTCGCGCACTGACCGTCCTGCGCGCTCGTGCCGCCGGACAGTCCGACAGCGCCGACGATCTTGCCGCCCATCATGATCGGCAGCCCGCCGTCGACCGGCACCGCACCCTTGATGCGCAGCACGCGCAGCCCTTCGCCGCCGGCCGCGAGCATGTCCTGGAATGCCTTGGTCGGCCGCTTGAACCGCGCGGCCGAGCGCGCCTTGTCCTGGCAGACGACGTGCTGCCAACCCCCGTGTCGTCCATCTTCTCGAAGTAGACGAGGTCCCCCGCCGGGTCCACGACGGCTACCGCCATCGTCCAGTTGTTCTTGCGGACTTCCGCCAATGCGGCGGCCGCAACTTTCTTTGCGTTCTCGAGACTGATTGGGGCCGTACGACATGTCGCTCTCCTAGTGGAATGGGGTCGTGAGTCATTTCGAATTCGTAATGACTCCCGACCCCTTGATTGACCGATCGATCAGCTCGATCGGATGCACGATTTTCCAGTTGAATCCGAGCCTCCGCCCGGCGGCGGCAATCTGAAGGATGCAGCCCGGGTTGCCGGTCGCGATGATGTCCGGCGTCAGCGCGGCAATGTTGCGCGCCTTCCGTTCACCGAGCTGCATCGCCGGTTCCGGCTGCACGAGATTGTAGATGCCGGCGCTGCCGCAGCAGAGCTCCGCTTCGTGCGGCGACAGCAGTTCGATGCCCGGGATCGACGCCAGCAGCGCACGAGGCTGCGCGCGCATGCCTTGCGCATGCGCAAGGTGACACGCATCGTGATACACGACGCGCGCCTTGATCGGATGCCGCTTCGCCCGAGGCTCCCCGATCTCCGTGAGCACTTCGGACACGTCGCGCACGCGCGCGCTGAACGCCCGCGCCCGGGCGCGCCCACGCCGGGATCCTCGGCAAACAGCTCGCCGTACTCCTTCATCGACGACCCGCAGCCCGCGGCATTGACGACGATCCGATCGACGCCGGACTGTTCGAAGACCTCGATGTTGTGGCGGCGCCAGCTCGCGTGCCTGATCGATGTTGCCCGCGTGGAGCGCGAGCGCACCGCAGCAACCCTGCGCGCCGGGCGCGTCGACAGTGCAGCCTTCGGCGGCAAGCACGTCGATCGTCGCTCGATTGACGTCCGACAAACGCGAGACGCTGCACGCATCCGGTCAGACAGGCCCGCGGTGAGGCGCGACGTGCCGGACGCTGGTGTGTGTTCAGGCGCATTCCCGAACAATGAACGCCACGACGGCTGTGGAGCGACGGCAACGAGCGATCGATGCGAAGCGGCAGCAGGTTGAGGACGCCGCTTCGCTCGAGCGACGCGGAGGACGGGGCCAAGGATGAGCAACGGGGCCATCGCGAATCGAAGCCGGCGCGGGTACGGCAGCAGCGCGAACAGCAACGAGCGGAACAGCCGCTCACCGAACGGCCGGTCGTAGTGGCGCTCGATCTGGGCACGCGTGTGCTCGATGAGCGGACCGTACTGAACGCCCGATGGGCACGCGGTCACGCACGCCATGCAGCCGAGGCACGCATCGAAGTGGCTGACGAAGGTCGAGCGACATCTCCGCGCGGCCTTCGAGCCCGGCCTTCATCAGGTACACACGGCCGCGCGGCGTGTCCATCTCCTCGTCCCACAGCACATACGTCGGACACGACGGCAGACAGAAGCCGCAGTGGACACACGCGTCGATCAGCGCCCATCGACGGCTGGTCTGCGCCCTTGAACGCGGGCCCCGAGGATTCCAAAACCTGATCCATGTCGAATCTGATCAACCACGAAGGCCGCGAAGATCACGAAGGATGTGGTTTGAGTAATCACACCGGCCCTCGACCGGCGTTCAGGATTCCCTGCGGGATCGAGCGCATGCTTCACCGACGCGCCAAGAGCCGCGGCATCGCCCAGCGATCCCCACACGTCGATCGTCTGTTTCAGCTCAGTGCATCGCTCGCAGAACGACGACGTGGCGGAACAGATCCGGTCGCGAGCGCATTCGCTCACACGGCTGCCGCTGTGTCGAGACATCGCCATCGATGCGGAACAGCCCGGACCCGAGCGCCGCACGACCCGACAGCTCCACGTCCGTCCCGTATTCGCGCACGTCGTCGACGAACGCGAGCACGCCGCCGAGCGACGCGGGCAGCCACGCCGCCTTGACGACCATCCCGGGCGACGTCCAGAGCACGCGCCCGTGGTCGCGCCAGGCCTCCGCCTCCGTGGCTGCGCCTGACGACCTCGCACTGAGCATCGCCGACGAGCGCCGCGCGCCTTCTGGACGTGCGCATTGAGCGCGCCCGGCGTCGATTCGAACTTGAGCAGCAAGCGGTAGTGTCCGGCTTTAGCCGGACTTGCAAGGCGGATGCGTGCACCTCACAGGTGGACGCCTCCAGCTGGCTGCTCGTGATCGCGTTGAGCGCCGCGACAAGCCCGGCGGCATTGTTCGAACGTCGCGATCAACGTGCTCGACGCCGCCGGCAGCGGCGTCAGCTTGAACGTTGCGCTGACGATGGCCGCGAGGCTGCCGAAGGAGCCGCTGATCAGTTTTCCCAGGTCATACCCGGCAACGTTCTTCACGACGTTGCCGCCCGACTTGATCAGACGGCCGTCGGTGAGTGCGAGGCGGATACCGATCAGCAGATCGCGAGGCGTGCCGTACCGATGGCGCAGCGGCCCGCTGTCGTTGGTCGCAATCGCCCCGCCGATTGTCGCCTCCTCGAACGCCGACTCGATCGGCAGCCACTGACCGTGCCGCGCCAGCTCCCGGTTCACATCGTCGATGCGCGCACCGGCCTGCGCAGTCGCCGTGAGATCCGCATGCTCGTGCGCGACCAGCGCTGTTGAGCCGCTTCGTGCTGAGGACGATGTCGATCGGCGACGGCGTGCGTCCCCATGCCGAGTCTTCGTCCCGCCGCCACGAACAACGACCGAGGCCCGCTCCTTGGATGCCGACGCGAGCATGGCCGCGACATCTTCGGCTGATTCAGGCTGGGCCACGACTCGCGGGACGACGCCATCGATCGCGTCCGCCGGGTTCGCCGGTGTTCCGAGAGACATGTGTATGGAGCTCACGTGGGTTGCCAACAGCGGGGCGAGCCTTTCAGGCTCGCCCCGCGGACCGTAGGGTCCGCGCCGCAGCATCGAAGCTCCGGTCCCGCCGGGGATTGTCAGCCCACCGAGCTCCATGGTCAGAAGCGCTCGCCGAGACCGGCCTTCTCAATCGGATGTGCGCGGTAGGGTCCGGGCACTTCGCCGCAGAGACGCGGCGCTCGGAAACACCTTGCCCGGATTGCAGATCCCCTTTGGATCGAACGCGCGGCGCACGAGCTGCATGACGTCGATATCGTCCGCCGAGAACATGCGCGGCATGTACTCCGCCTTGTCGGCGCCGACACCGTGTTCGCCGGTGATCGAACCGCCCGCCTCGACGCAGTACCAGCAGGATTTCGCCGCCCACTTCGGCGGCCAGCGCGGACTGCCCCGGGATCTTCTCGTCGTAGCAGATCAGCGGATGAAGGTTGCCGTCACCGGCATGAAACACGTTGCCGATCCGCAGGCCGCAGCGTACCTCGAGCTGGCGGATGCGCTCGAGCACCTCCGGCAGCTTCGTGCGCGGCACCACGCCGTCCTGCACGTAGTAGTTCGGCGTCACGCGCCCCATCGACGCGAACGCGCCTTTCCTGCCCTTCCAGATGCGTGCACGATGCGCCTCGTCCTGCGCGACCTCCACGGTTGTCGCGCCGACGCGGCGGCAGATCGCTTCGACTTCGGCGAACTGCTCGCGGACCTCGGCGACGGGACCATCGAGCTCGACGATCAGGATCGAATTCGGCGGGCGGAAAATTCGGATGCACGGCCGCCTCGACCGCTTCGATCGACAGCGAATCCATGATCTCCACGGCGGCCGGGATGATGCCGGCGGCGATGATCTCCGACACCGCCAGCCCTGCTGCGCTGATCGAGTCGTAGGCGGCAAGCAGTGTCTGGACGCTCTCGGGGCGGCGCAGGATCCGCACGATCACTTTGGTGACGACAGCGAGCGTGCCTTCGGACCCGATCAACACGCCGACGCAGATCGGGGCCCGGCGCGTCGGCGATGGCGCTGTCGAGGCGCACGAGGTCGCCATTCGGCAGGACTGCCTCGATACCGAGCACGTGATGGACGGTAAATCCGTACTTCAGGCAGTGGGCGCCGCCGGAGTTCTCGGCAACGTTGCCGCCGATCGAGCAGACCTGCTGGCTCGACGGATCAGGGGCGTAGTAAAAACCGTGGGACGCGACCTGGCGCGTGATCTCCAGGTTCGTCACGCCTGGTTCCACGGTGACCCGTCGATTCGGAATGTCGACGTCGAGCACACGATTGAGCCGCGCGAGAGTCCGATGACGACGCCGCCCGGAATGGGCAGCGCGCCGCCTGATAGACCGCTGCCGTGTCCGCGGGCCACGAAACGGGATCGTCATGCTGATGACAGAGACGGACGATCGCCTGCACCTGGTCGGCCGACGAGGGAAGCACCACGACGGCAGGCGTCTGGTGCAGATGCGGCAGGCCGTCGCATTCGTAGGTCGAGCAGCTCGAGCGGGTCGGTCAGAACGTCGTGGGATCCGCAGAGTCGCCGCAGTTCGGCGACAAACCGTTGATCGACGACATTCACGCAGCGACACCTTCCGCGGACTCGAAGACGTCGTAGACGTAGTCGTGCGCGCGGAGGGCACGCCGGGCGGTCTTCTTGGCGGGGCCGTCGCCGGTGCGCTGAAAACCGGCCACCAGCTCGCCGCGAGACTTCGGCGTCTTGCGCTCGAAGAAGGCGTCGAGCATCCCCTGCCGGATGTCGGCCACGGTCGCCCGGTTGCCGTCAGGGTCGGTCACCGTCACGTGGGGATCGAGGAAGTCGTACTGGAGCTGTTTGCTGGCAACGCGGCCGTGAAGCTCGTGCCTCGCCTTCATCAATGCCGCACACTCGTCCCGCGTGTCGCGCGTAAGCTGGGCGACCAGCGCCTCGACGTTCACCTTGCGGCCGTCGATCGTCTTGGTGCCGAACAGCTCCGAATAGTTCTGGAGAAGATCCGCACGGACGGACGCTGACGGGGCCTGAGACACGGGAAACTCCTTGAGACCTTGCTGAGACGTACTACCGAGACACTGAGACACCGAGGAACACACAAACAATTCTCGGTGCCTTCGGTGCCTCGGTAGTTCGGATCGGAACCTAGGATTATATTCGACGTAGAGGCGGACTTTCAGGTCCGCCTGCCGCTCAGCCGCGAACCAAAGCCGGAAGATCGGTGATCGCGTGGACGACGCGCGCGGCAGGATAGTCGAGCTCCTCCGGCGGTTCCACTGCAGCCCGCTGAATCCAGAATGCCGTGAGACCCGCTGAGCCTGCGCCATTGACGTCCCAATTATTCGACGAGACGAACCCGATGTCGCTTTTCGCGATTTTCAAGTGCGACGACGCAAGCTCGTAGACCCGCGGGCTCGGCTTGAAGACCTTGACCTCGTCCACGCTGATGATCGCATCGAGCAGATCGGCGATCCCGGCGCTCTTCGCCGCCGACTGCAGCATCTTCGGCTCGCCGTTCGAGAGGATCGCAAGCCTCAGCCCCTGCCCCCTGAGCCGCTGAAGGCCCGGTTTCACGTCGGGAAACGAGGCAAGCGTCAGGTACGCGTCCATCAGGCGCGTCCGCGTGTCGGAGGTCAGATCGAGCTTGAGACTGTGAGCCGAGTAGACGAGACCGTCCTGCGTGACCTGCCAGAAATCTTTGTAGCGGTTCATCATGCTCCGCAGCACGCTGTATTGAAGCTGTTTTGCGCGCCACATCCCCGCCAGCGCCGTGCCGTTGCCGGGAAAAAGCTCCTCGCAGAGCGACGTGATCGAAAACACGTCGAACAGCGTGCCGTACGCATCGAACACCAGCGCCTCTATTCGGCCTGGATTCGGGATTCGGGACTCGGAACTCGTCGTCGATGTCTGCATCGCGGATGACCCTTGCGAATTGGAAACGGTGCCAGCTGCCGCGGTAGCGGCGAGCGTCTTCATGAACCGCCGTCAATCGTGGGAGGCCATGGCTGTCCTCGCAACGGCAAATCTCGTGTCATTGCGGCCGGCCTCACAATACAATTTCGCCTCAGTAGGGGACCACATGAACGGGAGCGTATGGTGTCTCGCGCTGCTTGCGGGTATGGGCGTGGCGTGCCGCGCGCCGGCCTCGGGAGACGCCAATCAGGCGGCGGTAACCGAGACGCGCCTGGGACCATCCCTGTTCACCGGTATCGGCACGCACCACCACCCCATCATGACGTCCAACGCGGACGCGCAGAAATTCTTTGACCAGGGCTTCTCCCTTGTGTTCGCGTTCAACCACGAGGAAGCGGCACGCTCGTTCCAGCGCGCGTCAGAGCTCGATCCTGGTTCTCCGATGCCACTTTGGGGACTCGCGTGGGCACTCGGACCGAACTACAACCTCGACATCGACGACCCGCGCGCTCGGCAGGCGCTCGAGGCGATCGACAAGGCGAAGCGCCTCAGTGCCAACGCGCCGCAGGTTGAGAAGGACTATGTCGCCGCCATGGCGGAGCGCTACGCCGCCGATCTCAAGGCGGATCGCGCCGCGCTCGCCCGGGGGTACTCGCAGATGATGGGCGAGTTGATGCGCAAGTACCCGGACGATCTCGATGCCGCGACGTTGTACGCCGAGAGCCTGATGAACCTCCATCCATGGAAGCTGTGGACGCTGGACGGCAAGGCGGGAGAAGACACGCCCCGGATCCTCGAAGTGCTCGAATCGGTCCTCCGCCGTGCCCCGAACCACGTCGGCGCCAATCACTACTACATTCACAGCGTCGAGGCATCACGGGCACCGGAACGTGCGCTCCCGAGCGCCGAGCGTCTGAAGACGCTGGCTCCGGCAGCGGGACATCTGGCGCACATGCCCGCACATATCCTGGCGCGAACCGGAGATCACGAAGGGGCCGCCAAGGCGAATCTCGCAGGCGCTGAGGCCGACCGGACATATCTGAAGAGTGCGCCGCCCGACAACTACTACGGACTCGCTTATTATTCTCACAACCTCCACTTCCTCTCCGATTCCCACATGATGCGGGGCCGCTTCGCCGACGCACGCCAGTCGGCGGCGGAGCTGGCTGAACGGCTCACGCCGCACGCCAACATGATGCCGATGATCGAGTCGATGGTCGTCACACCGACGTCGGTGCTGCTTCGCTTCGGACGATACGACGACATCTTGAAGGAACCAGCGCCTCCCGTGGACCGGCCCGTCATGACCACGTGGTGGCATTTCGCGCGCGGTGTGGCGCTCGCACGCAAGGGCCAGGTCGACCAAGCCACGGCCGAGCAGACCCAACTCGTCGCTTCGATCCCGCGGGTGCCAGACAGCGCACTGTTTGGTGGCACGGGTCTGGAGAGCGCCGGGAACGTACTCGACATCGCGCGCCTGGTGCTTGCAGCCCGCATCGCGGCGGCGCGGGGCACCAACGACGCGGCAATTGCGTTCTGGAGACAGGCGGTCGCGGGCGCGGACCGAGTGGCGTACGACGAGCCGCCGGTATGGTTCTATCCGATTCGCGAGTCGCTTGGCGCCGCCCTCCTGCAGTCCGGGCGTCCTGCCGATGCCGAACAGGTGTTTCGAGAAGACCTCACCCGCCATCCGCGCAACGCCCGTTCGCTCTTTGGCCTTCGCGAAAGCCTCTTGCGGCAAGCCAAGACGTCGGATGCTGCATGGGTGGACAGTCAGTTCAAGGAAGCGTGGAAGGACGCGGATTCAACGCTGACGTTGGAGGACTTGTGATGAGAGGGAGTCAAGCAATGCGCGACGGGCTACTGCCGGCGATCCTCGTGACCTTTCTGGGCTGTCTGTCCGGCCCCGCGGTGGCCTCGGCCGCTCAGACGTGCGACAGCCTTTCGTCGTTAAAGCTCCCTGAGACGACGATCACCGCGGCGACGCTGGTGCCTGCGGGACCGTTCGTGGCGAATCCAGCCGCCCCGGCCGGCGGACGCGGAGGGCCACCGCCGACCGTGCCCGCCTTCTGCCGCGTGCAGCTCACGGTCGCCCCGGCGATCAACATCGAGGTGTGGTTGCCTGCATCCGGCTGGAACGGGAAATTCCAGGGAGTGGGAGGTGGCGGCTACGCGGGCACCATCGCCTACCCCGCGCTCGCGAACGCGCTCAGAGCCGGGTACGCAACAGCAAGCACCGATACCGGCCACACCGGTAACGATCCCCAGTTCGCAATGGGACATCCTGAGCTCGTCGTCGATTTCGGCTACCGCGCGATTCACGAGATGACCGTCAAGGGAAAGCAACTCGTCGACGCGTTCTACGGTTCGGCGCCGCGGCAGTCGTATTTCGTCGGCTGCTCCACTGGTGGTCGCCAGGGCCTCGCCGAGGCGCAACGCTATCCAGCCGACTACGATGGCATCGTCTCTGGTGCGCCTGCGATTAACTGGCCTCACCTGATGATGGGCGCGCTCTGGAACAGTCATGCGACGCTGAAGGATCCAGAGAGCTACATTCCGGCGTCGAAGCTGCCGGCCATCAACGACGCAGCCGCCGCTGCATGCGACATGACCGATGGCGTGAAGGACGGCCTCATCGCGGACGGGCGCGCCTGCAAGTTCGATCCGACATCGATAGTCTGCAAGCAGGGCGATGGCCCGAGCTGCCTCATGCCGAAGCAGGCGGTCGCGCTCGAGAAGATTTACGAAGGCGCGAAATACGCCGACGGCAAGACGATCTATCCGGGTCGCCTTCCGGGTGTCGAGCGGGGATGGGGCAACTTCACCACCGGCCAGGAGCCAGGCCGGGCGATTCTCTACAACTACAGCGGCGGGTACATGAAGTACTTCGTGCTCGGCGATCCGAACTGGGATCCGCTGACATTCGACTTCGCCAAAGACATGGCGAAGGTCGACAGCGATCAGAAGAACCGATCG
This sequence comes from uncultured Acidobacteriota bacterium, assembly GCA_963741135.1. Taxonomy (GTDB): domain Bacteria; phylum Acidobacteriota; class Vicinamibacteria; order Vicinamibacterales; family UBA2999; genus Gp6-AA40. The sequence continues at coordinate 368,228 of CAVUHC010000008.1, read as the reverse complement.
GCGCTCGAGACGATGAACCCGGATCTGAAAGCGTTTCGCGACCGCGGCGGCAAGCTGATTCTTTACCACGGCTGGGGTGACGACGCGGTGTCGCCGCTGAACACGATCGACTACTACAAGATGGTGGTCGAGAAGACGAGCGGCGGGCCGAAGGCTGCGGACGCATTTGCGTCCGAGGATGCAACGTTCAATAAGGCCGCGGGCAAGACCGGCGAGTTCATGCGCCTGTTCATGGTTCCGGGGATGAATCACTGCGGCGGCGGTCCCGGACCGAACACGTTCGATGCGGTCACCGCGCTTGCGAACTGGGTCGAGAAGAAGCAGCCGCCCGACACGCTCCTCGGGTCGCACATGACCAGCGGCGCCGCGGATCTCACGCGTCCGCTCTGCCCCTATCCCATGACCGCGAAGTACTCAGGCTCTGGCAGCGTCACGGACGCGGCGAACTTTAGCTGTAAGTAAGAAGGGGTCAGGGGTCAGGGGTCAGGGATCAGAGCTCCCGATCCCGGATCCCGGATCCCCGATCCCTGATCCCGACGCGTCGGTAGTGTCCGGCTTCAGCCGGACTAGTTGAATCGCACGTATTCGAAATCGATCGGCTTCGTGTGGATGCCGCGGCGCGGCGGCGCGATCCAGTTCGCGAACTTGCCGGGCTCGACGACGCGACCCTGCATCATCGCCTGGACGAAGGTGTAATCGCCTTCGCTCGGCAGCCACTCCTCGCGGCGCGCGTTCCACTGCGTCCTGGGTCAGCACCCGGCCGTCCGGGCTGACGTGCTGGCCCGCGAAGTTTCCGATCGCGCGGTGGAAGCCTTTGTGCGGCAGCACGAGGCGAGAAGCCGACGCCCGTCTTCTCGATGACCTTGTTCCACCGATCGACGCCGGCCTGGACCTCGCCGATATAGTCGTCACGCAGCCGCTCGTTGAGCGCGGTCAGCGCGGCCACTTCCTCCTCGACGACGCGTCCGTCCGGAAACCGGCCCCGACCTTGTAGGTCGCATCCGTGAGCACGTGGTCGTCGCGCACTCGCGTCTCCTCGTAGCGGCCCTTCAGCCCGGTCGTGTAGTAGCTCGCGGCGTTCGACGAGACGTCTGCCCCGAACAGATCGAGCGTCACGCTGTAGTGGAAGTTCAGATACCGCTGTATGGTCTGCAGATCGATCACGCCAAGCGAGCGCACCTGGTCGGGGTTCTCGAGCTTGTGCTCGGCCATCACTTCCGCCGTCCGCTGGATGATGCGACCGACGCCGGTCTCGCCGACGAACATGTGATGCGCTTCCTCGGTCAGCATGAAGCGGCACGTGCGCGCGAGCGGATCGAACCCGGACTCGGCCAGTGAGGACAGCTGGAACTTGCCATCGCGATCGGTGAAGAACGTGAACATGTAGAACGCGAGCCAGTCGGGCGTCGGCTCGTTGAACGCGCCGAGGATGCGCGGGTTGTCCACGTCGCCGGAGCGGCGATCGAGCAGCGCCTCCGCCTCCTCGCGTCCGTCGCGGCCGAAGTAGCGGTGCAGCAGGTAGACCATCGCCCAGAGGTGACGCCCTTCCTCGACGTTCACCTGGTAGATGTTGCGGAGATCGTAGAGCGACGGCGCGCACATGCCGAGCATCTTCTGCTGCTCGACCGACGCCGGCTCGGTGTCGCCCTGCGTGACGATGATGCGGCGGAGCATCGAACGATACTCGCCGGGCACGTCCTGCCACGCGGGCTGTCCCTTGTTCGCGCCGAAGTTCACCTCGCGTCCCTGCGATCGGCGGCGCGACGAAGATGCCCCACCGATATTGCGGCATCTTGACGTAGTCGAACTGCGCCCACCCTTCCGGGTCGACGCTGATGGCCGTGCGCAGGTACACGTCGTAGTTGTGGCTCTCGTTGGGCCCCATGTCGTACCACCAGCCCATGTACGCTGGCTGCCAGTGCTCGAGCGCCCGCTGCAGCACGCGGTCGCGCCCGAGGTCGACGTTGTTCGGAATCTTGTCGATGTAATCGATGTTGCTCGTCATTCTGGCCTTGCCGCGGTTCGAAGGCCGACTAAGAAGAAGTTGGACCTACGAGCTTACGAAGTTCGCACTTCGAACTTCGCACTTGCGCTTGACTATACCCGCTCCCAATCAAACTTCGGTTGCGCCCCACTGCCATAGACCTTGAGGGCGCCATTCTGGCCGGTGGCGTTCGGACGGATGAAAATCCAGTTCTGCCAGGCCGAGAGCCGGCCGAACACGCGCGTCGCCTGGTTCTCGGGCAGTCCGAACCGGAGATTGGCTTCCATTCCGGTCAGCGCATCCGGCGACAACGCCACGCGTGATTCGATTGCCTGCCGCATTTCGTCGTCCCAGTCGAGCGCGTCCGGCGCCTCGGTGACGAGGCCGAGGCGCACGGCGTCGGCAGGCTGCAGCGCAACACCACTCTGCGTCCGAAGTGCGTCCATCGTCAGCGCGATCATCGTGGAACCGCGCCGCAAGGCGCGACAGGTCGTTGACCATCGGCAGCGCGCCGAAATTCATCGGCGACAGCATCAGCGACGGCGCGGGTTCACCCTCGTCGGTCTGCAGCATGTAGACGCGGTCGGACGCAAGCGCCAACTCCAACAGCGTCCCCGCGAAGCACGAGCCTGGCGTGATGAACGTGAACATCGAGCGCGACGAGACGTCGAGGCGCGCGAACGTGCGGCGCATCATGCCGAGGACTTCGCGAACGAACCAGTGATCCTGGTGATCGAGAATGAATCGATCCATCGCCACAACCGCCTCGGGGTCACCTGTGGCCTTGAACAGCCACAAACCGAGCTCGAGTTCGTTTGTCCGCAAGCTCAGAATCGCATCGTCCAGCTCGCGCGCCATCCGAAGCGGCCACCAGCCCGCTCCTGGCGCGAGCGCCGGGGTCAGATTCGGGTGATGGGTCGACTCACCGCGGTGAGTCGTCCCATCACCCGAGTCTGACCCCGCAATGGGCCCCCGCACCGTGATGGTCGCCGTGCGCGCCGCTCGATTGAACTCGACATCGACGTAACGGTAATGCAGACCGCCGGAATCGATCGTCCGTTCGAGCGGCGTCAGCGTCACGCCCTTGCGCATCGGCGGGACGATCGCTCTGCTCCGCCAGCTCACGCGCACGCTTCTTCACCGCCTCGCCGAAATCCTGCGTACGAACGACCGCATCGACGAGCCGCCAGTCCTTCGCGCGCTGACCGCGGACGCCGTCCGGAGTCGTGCAGAAGATGTCTGCATGATCACGGCGCACCTTCCGCTTGTCGGTGAGGCGGGTCAGGCCGCCGGTCCCCGGGAGCACGCCCAGAAGCGGCACCTCCGGAAGGCTGACCGTGGAGGACCGATCATCGACGAGCACGATCTCGTCGCAGGCAAGCGCGAGCTCGTAGCCGCCGCCAGCCGTCGTGCCGTTGCACGCCGCGAGAAACTTGAGGCCGGAGTAGCGGCTCGAATCCTCGATCCCGTTACGCGTCTCGTTGGTGAACTTGCAGAAGTTCACCTTCCAGGCATGACTCGACTGCCCGAGCATGTAGATGTTGGCGCCCGAGCAGAACACGCGATTCTTCGCGCTCGTGATGACGACCGAGCGGACCTCGGGATGCTCGAAGCGGATGCGCTGCAGGATGATCGTGAAACTCGATGTCGACGCCGAGATCGTATGAGTTGAGCTTGAGGCGATACCCCGGTCGCAGCCCGCCATCCTCGCTGACATCCATCGTCACGGTCGCTACCGGACCGTCGAACGACACGCGCCAGTGTTTGTAGCGGCCGGGATCGACCTGATAGTCGACGAACTCGGCTTTGGTCTCGATCAACTCATAGCCTCGGCGGGCGACGCTCGAGCGGCCCTTTCACGCAGTTTATAGCGCTGGACCTTCCCCGTCGCGGTCTTCGGAAGCTCGGCAATGAACTCCACCCATCGCGGCCGCTTGTAGTCGGCAAGCCGCTCACGAACGAACTGCTGCAGCTCCGCAGCAAGGTCGGGCGTGCCCATAATTTCCTGGCGGAGGACGACGTAGGCGTACGGCTTCATCAACCCATCGCGATCGGTGCGTGCGCCGACGCCGCACTCGAGCACGGACGCGTGCTCGATGAGGGTGTTCTCGATTTCGACCGGGCTTACCCAGATGCCACCGACCTTGAGCATGTCGTCGGAGCGGCCGGCGTACCAGTAGTAGCCGTCGGCGTCCTGGTAGTACTTGTCGCCGGTCCGGATCCACCGGCCTTCGATCGTTTCCCTCGTCTTCTCGTGCTTGTTCCAGTACGCACGCGCACGTGGAGTCGCCGGCGATCAGGAGGTTTCCGATGTCACCTGGCGGCACGGGCCGATTCTCTTCATCGAGAATCCTCGCCTCGTACCCAGGGACAATCTGACCGCTCGAGCCCGGCCGAATTGCGCCCGGGCGGTTCGAGATGAAGATGTGCAGGATCTCCGTCGACCCGATACCGTCGAGGACCTCCACCCCGAACCGCTGCTTGAAACGCTCGAACAACGCCGGCGGCAGTGCCTCTCCGGCGGACACACCGTAGCGGATGCTCGAGAGATCGAAATCCGCGCCGTCACGTTGATGCGCGAGCAGCATTCCGTAGTTGGTCGGGACCGAGTAGAAGAGCGTGGGCCGGTGTTTCTCGATTACCGCGTACACGTTCGCCGCAGCCGGCGAACCGGGCCACAGGATCGTCGTCGCGCCGACACCGAACGGAAAGTACATCGCGTTACCGAGGCCGTACGCGAAGAAGAGCTTTGCAACGCTGAAACAGCGGTCGTCGGCCGAGATGCCGAGGACCCCTTTCGCGTAAAGCTCGGTGCACACGACCATGTCGTGATGCAGGTGCACGCACCCCTTCGGGAAGCCGGTGCTACCCGACGAGTAGAGCCAGAAGGCCGGGTCGTCTTTGCTCGTCGGCTCGGCCTCGAGATCGCCTGACGCGTCCGCCGTCAGCGCCGCGAGCGTCCGGACGGCGGGTCCTTCCGCCTTCGCCTTCGGCTTCGGCGAGACTCGCGGTAGCGCGCGAGTGCGGAGGCGGTTTGGACCCGCCTCGCGTGCCTCCGCCGGATCGCCGACGACCACGATCTCGCGTACGTGGCGCAGGCGGTCGGGAGGGATGGCCTGGATGTGCGGCAGCAGTTGTTCGCTGACGATGATGACGCGGGCGCGGGAATCGTTGAGGACGTACTCGTAATCGGCCGGTTTCCAGAGCGTGCTCGTGGGGATCGGCACCGCGCCGATCTTTATTGCCCCGAAGAAGCTGTAGATGAACTCGGGCGTGTCGAGGAGGAGCAGCATGACGCGCTCCTCGAGCCGCACGCCCAGCTCCTCGCGCAGCGCGTTGCCCACACGATTGACGCGGTCGAAGACCTGCTGATACGTCACGCGCTCGTCGCCGCACTCGATGGCGACTTTCGCGCCGCGCCCTTCGTGGATGTTGCGATCGACAAACCGCGTGGCCGCGTTGAAGACGTCAGGAAGGCCGAACACGTTACACTCCGCGGAAGTGCGGGGGGCGTTTCTCCGTAAAGGCCTCGATGCCTTCGCGTGCGTCTTGCGTGGAAAAGAGCGCGACCTGGTTTTCGAGCTCGATCGCGAGCATTTCGTCCAGGGAGGCGCGCGTACCTTGATACAGCGCCTTCTTTGCCCGCGCGATCGCCAGGGCCGGCTTGTCAACCAGCCGCTCCGCGAGCGCGTGCGTTTCATTCATCAGCGTGTCGGCCGCCACGATGCGATTGAAGATGCCGAGACGATGCGCTTCCGCGGCGTCGATCATGTCACCGGTGAAGACCAGTTCGAGCGCCTTCCCAAGACCGACAAGACGCGGCAGAAAAAAGGTGCTGCCGAGATCGGGATGCAAGCCGATGCGATTGAACACCTGCCCTATCGACGCGCGGTCGGACGCCACGCGGATGTCGCACGACAGGGCGAGACTCGCGCCGCCTCCAGCCGCCGCGCCATTGACCGCCGCGATGACCGGCTTGGGGGCTGACGCAATCGCGGCAATCGCGCTCGCGCCGTCATCCACGAGCGCACGCGCGTGCGCCCAGTCGTGCGTGTCGATCAGCTGCTTCAAGTACCCCACGTCGGCGCCGGCGCAGAATGCGCGGCCCGCGCCGGTGAGGACGATGACGCGGCAGTGGCCATCCAGAGCAGCGTCACGGATCGCGTGCCCGAGATCCGCGGCCAGTCGTGCGTCGAACGAGTTCAGCGCGTCCGGCCGGTTCAGCGTGATCGTGGTGATGCGCGCGTCACACGAGACGAGGAGATTAGGCATATGGGGTCGGGAGTCATTACGATCGCCGAAAGCCGAAGCCAGTGTGGTCGGGGCTTTCGGCGATCGTAATGACTCCCGACCCCCTAATCAACGTGAACGAGTTCGTCTCGATCGACGGCGCGCGGCTCGAATACGCCTGGCACGGGCCGTCACCGGTGTATGCGCCGACACTCGTGTTTCTTCACGAGGGGCTCGGATCCATCAGCCGGTGGCGCGACTTTCCCGCCGCACTGTGCCGGCGGACCGGATGCGGCGGCCTGGTCTACAACCGCCGGGGCCACGGCAAGTCGGATTCGCTCACGGGCCCGCGCTCCGTGCGCTTCCTACACGATGAAGCGCTGGTCGTCCTTCCGCGTCTCCTCCAGATCTTCGAGATTTCGCGTCCGATTCTCGTTGGGCACAGCGACGGCGCGTCAATCGCCCTGATCTACGCCGGCTCCGGGCTCGGCCTCCAGCTCGCGCTCGCGCTCGAGGCGCCGCACGTCTTCGTCGAAGACATCAACGTAGCGAGCATCGCAGAACTGCGCGAGCGCTATGCGAGCACGGACCTCCGCACGAAGCTCGCACGCCACCACGGCGGGAACGTCGACACGTTGTTTCGCCACTGGACCGACGTCTGGCTGCGGCCCGACTTTCGGGCATGGAACATCGAGGAGTACCTCGGGAACATCGAGTGCCCCGCGCTGGTCATTCAGGGCAACGACGACCAGTACGGAACGAAGCGGCAGGTGGATGCAATCATGTCGGCCCTGGGTGACCGGTGCGACGCCCTGATGCTCGATGCATGCCGGCATTCCCCGCACATCGATCAGCCGCGGATGGTCTGGACAGGATGGCGGAGTTCATTCGGGGGATAGGGGGATAGGGGATCAGGGGTTAGGGGTTAGGGGGTTAGCGGGTGCCAGACCTAAAGTTCCGTGTGACAGCGCTATCCCCTATCCCCTTCAGAATGACAGTCGGAATCCCAGTTGGAGCATGCGCGGCTGGAACGCGATGTTCGTGTCCTGCGACGGCTGGCCGAAGCGAGCGTTGCTCAGGTTCGTGACGAACGAGTTGTAGTTCTTGTGGTTGAACAGGTTGAAGACCTCGAGCATCCCGTCGACGGTCGTCCGGCTGCCGAACTTGACGCGCTTCTGGAGACGCGTATCGACGCGATGCAGCGACGGACGATCGAAGGACCGCCGCTCCACGAGCTGCAGCGAACCATCCGGATTGATCGCGCGCACGCGGCTGGTGTTTGCCGACCCCACGTTATTCGTGCTTCCTGTACCCAGCAGATCGAGACCGGACGTCGGCGTCTGCCATCCATTGTCACCGAAGAAATACAAACCACTGAGCTGGAAGCCGTAACCGATATCCCAGATGCCATTGAACGTGGCACGGTTCCGCTGGCCAAATGCGGAATTCGCGTCATCGGCCAAGTACCACTCGTCTCGGTAGACCGCATTCAATTGAATCGGCACGTTGCACTGGAACTGGCCGCCAACGGAGATCGTCCAGACGGAGCTGCACCCTGGAGGCGGTTCCACGTGCTGCCACTGGTACTGATACGCGAGCAGATACGTCGCAGACGCCTGCCAGCGATGACTCATTCGCTTGTTCCACGCCAGCTGGATCCCGTTGTAGCGATCCTTCCCCGCCGCCAAGTCGAGGTTCACGCTATCCCAGCCGGCGGTCGGCCGCTTCGTGACGTCTGTGAACAGGTAATTCGATCCAGTTGCAACGTTGTACGCGAGATTGATATCGGTCACGATCCGTGGCTTTCGGTTCCCCGTGTAAACCCAGTCAGCCTCGAGTGACATGGAGGCGCCGAACTGTCGCTGCACGCCCATTGACGACTGGTAGCTGTAAGCCGTCTCCAGGTCTGGATCGGGCAGCTCCCGCGCGCTGCGGCGGATCAGGCCGCGGTTGAACATGTCAACCGCCTGGCTGTAGCTCGGGATCGGTCCGCTAAACGGATTGGCCGCGAAATCCGGACGGCCGTCGTACAGCTGCTGCACAGAGATTGTTCGCTGCGTGAGCATCGACCAGAACACGGTGTTCTCGTCCTCGTTGGCGAAATACTTGCCGACACCGCCGCGCACAACGGTCTTGTCGTTCAGGCGGTATGCGAAGCCGGCGCGGGGGCCGACGTTATTCTTGTCGGCGCCAGGGCCCGCGGGGACGAATGGCTTGTATACGATGTCCTCCAGGCTGCCCTTACCGAGGTCATATCGCAATCCAAGGTTGAGCGTGAGCCGGGACGATACTGCCCAGTCATCCTGAATCCAGCCCGCCACCTCGTGGCGCACCGGATAGACGATGAACTGGCCGACGCCGAGGCGGTAGGAGCGCGTCACCGGCGACAGCGCAGCGAAGTCCCACGTCGAGACGTCATTCCACACCGGGAAGAGCGACTCGATGTTAGCGGGCACGTTGCCGCCCTGCATGTCGTATGTCCCCATGCAGAAGTCGCAGACGGTGACCGACTGCTTGTTGTAGATGTATTCGCCGCCTACCTTCACGTCGTGGCGACCGCCGCGAGTGAAGGAGAACGCCAGGTCGTCGCGCAGCGAGTACGGATCCTGGATCGCGTTGACCGGCGAATTCGCGTGCCCCTGCCCGATTGTGTAGCCGCCCCGGAAGGTCAGGATCGGCGTCCCGCCCAGTGTGCGAAAAGGCACGTACGGGTGGCCCGGATACTTCACGACCGGGTGCTGGTAGAACGAGAACGCCGCATCGCCGGCGCGTAGTTCGTTCACGACCCGGCTGCTGAGCACCTGCGTCAGCGTCGCCAGGATGTTGTTGGTCGCGCGCCCGGTCTCGATCGCGGACGAGGGGTGCCGCGTCGCGCCGCCCGAGAAGCGGTTGTCGATCGGCAGGTGGTTGAATGCCTTGTTGCCGCGAACCGACAGCCGCGTCCGCGGTGAGAACTGGAAGTCGAGGCGGAGGCTCGCCTTCTTCTCCGTGCGCGTGCTCAGCTGATCGAAGTTGAACATCGGGTACGGGCTCGAATAGCTGAACGTCGTCGGCTCGCGCTCGTACTCGAAGGTCCCGAAGAAGTGGATGCGGTCCTTCTTGAGGGGACCGCCGTACGTCCACGCAAGTTGCTGGTTCGAGTACGGCAGCACGCGATCCTGGATGAAATCCCTGGCGTTGAACGTGGCGTCGCGGAAGTAACCGGAGAACGTGCCCTGCGGCGTATTCGTCCCGGACTTGGTGATTGCATTGAGCTGCTGGCCGCTCGAGTGCCCCTGGCTCGCATCGAAGCGGTTCGAGATGAACTGGAACTCTGCTATCGCCTCACGGCTATACCGTGGTTGTCCGAACGCGCCTGAGAACAGCTGCGTGACCTGCTGCCCGTCGATGTTGATCTGAAACTGGTAGTCCCTGCCGCCGAGCGTGTCGCTCGACGAGTTCTGGCGGCTCCCGGGCGCGAGCGTCGCGAGGTCGAGCCAGTTGCGGCCGTTCACCGGCAGGTCCTGCAGTTGCCGTGGATCGATGTTGCCGCCGACCTCCGACTTCGTCGTGTCGATAAGCGGCGCCTCGCCGGTGACGGTCACCGTCTCCTGCAGCGTCGAGGGCGCCATCTGCAGATTCACGACCGCCTGCTGGTTCACCAGGAGATCGACCGAGCGGGTCACGGTGCCGAAGCCGGCGAGCTCCAGCGTCAGCCGGTGGAGTCCGGTCCGTACTGGAAGGCGGAACATACCTTTGTCGTCGGTGACGCCGACGAACGTATTCCCGCTGGCCTCGTGCACCGCGGTCACCGTCACCCCTGGCAGCACGCCGCCCGTGCTGTCGGTAATCGTCCCGCTCACCGCCGCTTCCTGCGCGTGCGCCGTAAACGGCACGCTGACCAACAGCCCGACGACAACCAGATATGAAAACGGCTTCGGCATAGGGCCTCCCGGGGGACGCGGCGATTTTGCGCGCCGTGGATCCTACAATGAAGGTCTATGTCGTCGCACGCGGGGTTGCGCCTGACGCGCGCCCTGCAGCACCGTAACTTCCGTCTCTTCTTTGGCGGCCAGAGCATTTCCCTTGTCGGCACCTGGATCACGCGCGTCGCCACGAGCTGGCTCGTCTACCGGCTCACCGGTTCGGAGCTGCTGCTGGGCATCGCCGGCTTCTGCGGGCAGATTCCGACGCTCGTCATCACCCCGTTTGCCGGCGTCCTCGTCGATCGGATGGATCGACGCAGGATCCTGCTCCTGACACAGGTCGCCTCGCTCGTGCAGTCGGCGATCCTGGCCGTCGCTGACGTTTACCGACCTCATCACCGTCGCGCAGATCATCTGGCTGCAGGTGATCCAGGGCGTCATCAACTCGTTCGACACGCCCGCGCGGCAGGCGTTCGTCAGCGAGATGGTCGAGGACCGCCGCGACCTGCCGAACGCGATCGCGCTCAACTCGTCGATGGTCAACGGCAGCCGGATCATCGGGCCCGTCGATCGGCGGACTGCTGATCGCCGGCTTCGGCGAAGGCTGGTGCTTTCTCGATCGACGCGATCTCGTACCTCGCGGTCATCGCCTCACTGCTGATGATGCGCATCGAGCCGCGTCACCGCGGACGACGCCACCACCGAGATGCACCTGCTCGACGAGCTGCACCACGGCTGGAATTACGTCCTGCACTCGGTGCCGATCCGCTCCGCGCTGACGCTGGTCGCGATCGTCAGCACGGCCGGCACGCCCTATACCGTGCTGATGCCGGCGATCGCGGCGGTGGAGCTACAGGGCGGGGCCAAACACGCTCGGACTGCTCATGACAGCAACCGGCGTCGGCGCGCTGAGCGGTGCGCTATATCTGGCGCAGCGCGAGACGGTCGTCGGACTCGGCCGCATCATCATGTACGCGACGCTGGTCTTTGGCGCGGGCCTGGTCGCGTTCTCGATGACCACCTCGCTGTGGCTCGCATGCGTGGTGCTGGCGATCGCGGGCTGCGGCTTCATGGTGCACCTCGCGGCCACCAACACGATCCTCCAGACGATTGTCGAAGAACGCCTGCGCGGGCGCGTGATGTCGTTCTACACGATGGCGTTCTTCGGAACCGTTCCGATCGGGAGTCTGCTCGGTGGCGTGATCGCCGATCGGTTCGGCGCACCGATGACCGTCCGGGTCAGCGGGATCGTCTGCCTCATTGGCGGAGCGTGGTTCGCCTATAAACTTCCCGCCATCCGCGCCGTTGTCCGCCCGATCTACCTCGAGCGCGGCATCATCACGGTCCCCGCGGTCGACACAGGCGGCAAGACGCTTTGATCTGCCCGATTCGACCGATGCACACCCACTACGGACCACAGAGACGCCCTCTGTTTCTCTGTGGCTCGTCGCTGTGACAGTTGCCGGACTATGCCGACCGGATTGATTGTGGGTGCTGGCATTGGAGGCCTGGCCGCGGCGCTGGCGTTGCGACGCGCGGGGTGGGATGTTCGTGTCTTCGAGCGGGCTGTGTCGCCGCGCGAGCTTGGCTTTGCGCTGCTCCTGGCGCCTAACGCGATGCATGCGCTCGGAGCGCTCGGCCTGGCCGAAGTCGCTCGCCGCGGCGGCGCGATTGCGACCAACGGCGAGATGCGCCGCCCCGATGGCACGGTGCTCCGGCGATTCGACACCGCAACCGCGCGCGCGCTTCTCGACGAGGATGCGGTCTGCATCCTGCGCACAGTCCTGCATGGCGCGCTGCTCGACGCCGTAGGACTCAATACTGTGGCACTCGACAGCGCCGTCACCGGGTTCACGACCTCACATGACGGGGTCGAGTTGACGATGGCGAACGGCCGAGCGGTGACCGGCGACATCCTCGTCGGTGCTGATGGCGTCGGCTCCCTCATTCGCAGGCGGCTGCATCCACATGAAGGAACGCCTCGTCGCAGCGGTCTGTTGGCGATTCGGGGTGTCGCACTGGACGAGGTGCATCACCTGGGCAACGCGAGCGGCGCGCAGTACTTCGGCCGGGGCTTCGAGGCCGGCGTGGCGCGCGCGGGGGAACGCGAGGTCTATTGGTATCTGTCTCTGCGCGCGGATCAGTTTCCGATCGATTCCGGAAGCCCCGCGGCGCTGGCCGAACGCTGCGCGTCGCGGTTCCACGAGCCCTTCAGGGCCATTGTCCGTGCGACTCGCGCGGAAGATCTGCGACTGGACGAGTTGTTCGAGCGCGATCCGATCGATGACTGGGGTGCGGGACGCGTGACGCTGCTTGGGGATGCCGCGCACCCGATGCTGCCGCACGCCGGACAGGGCGCCGCGCAGGCGCTGGAGGATGCGGTGACCCTCGGCCATGTGCTTCGCGACACCACCCCAGCCGACGCCGCGCTGCGGCGATACGAGCGCGCGCGTGCCGCGCGAACGCGTGCCGTCGTGCAGCTCGCCAAACGGAACGCGCGAATGGGGTCCGTCAAGAGCGCCGCCGGATGCTGGATGCGCGACCTGGTCATCCGACTCGTTCCAGAGTCGGTCGTCTTGAAATCGCTCGTGGCACTCGGCCGTCCGCCTTCGCTTAGCAGCTTCGGCGAGACAAGCCCGCCTTCGCCCTAGCGGCTTCGGCGAGACAAGCCCGCCTTGCCCTGAGGGTTTCGCGATGCGCTCGATAGCCTCGCCGGGGAGCTGGCGCGGCCATCTGTCCCGCGACTAGCTGTGCGTCGCCTGCGGCGCGAAGTTCTTCATCCACTCCGCCTGCCGCTGCTGCATTTCCTTGGGCGAGAGATCTTCTTTGCGCGTCGCGATCGTCCAGCTGTACCCCTGTGGGTCGGTGAGCGTTCCGCAGCGATCGCCCCAGAACTGATCCGCCATCTGCCCCATGGGCCCGGCCGCAACCTTCCCACCCGCCCCCACCGCGCGGTTGAACAGCGCGTCGCAATCCTCCACATAGATCCAGAGCGACGCCGGTGAACCGCCCATGGCTTTGGGGCTCTTACTACCACCCATCTCGTCGTTCAGCATGATGAGGGAATTGCCGATGCGCACTTCCGCGTGGAGGATCTTTCCATCGGGACCGCTGGCACGCGCCACTTCTTCCGCACCAAGGGCCTTCTTGTACCACTCAATCGCCTGCGCTGCGTTAGCGAGTGTGAGCTGCGGCGTGACCGTGTGGTGACCCTCGGGAACGGCACTTTTTGCTTTCGCCATCTTTGACCTCCTTCAACTCAAAACCCACGACACTTGCATTGTGGTGTGACGTCAACGCGACGTGCAAGCTGATGAAAATGCGATTGGCTCATCCGGTGGTAAAGTCCAACCAGTGAGCTCCGTACACGCAGTCGTCGTCACGGCATCGGACCGGCCAGGCATGTTGTCGGCGGTTACGAAGGTGCTCGCGGATCACAACGCCAACATCCGGTACGTCGACCTGCACTCGGTCGGCGATCGGGCAGAGATCTATTTCGAATTCTCGCTGGAAGAGCCGTCGGACCAGCTGCTTGACGATCTGACACGCCTCGACGGCGTGACCTCGCTCCAAGAGATCCCGTCGTTCGCCAAGATCTACGGCAAGCGGATCGTCGTGATGGGTGGCGGCGCGCAAGTCGGCCAGGTTGCGCTGGGAGCGATCGCGGAAGCCGACCGGCATAACATCCGTGGCGAGCGCATCTCAGTCGACACGATTCCACTGGTCGGCGAGCAGGAACTCGCAGCCGCGGTCCGCGCCACGGCGCGCCTCCCACGCGTGAAGCTCCTCGTGCTCGCGGGATCGCTGATGGGCGGCGCGATTTCAGAGGCCGTCGAGGAAGTACGAAAGAACGGCCTGTACGTGATTTCGCTCAACATGGCCGGCAGCGTGCCCGACGCAGCCGACCTCGTCGTCAGCGATCCCATACAGGCCGGGGTGATGGCCGTGATGGCGATCGCCGACACGGCCAAGTTCGATCTCGTCCGTCAGCAGAAAAGGCGTTACTAACCACGATTCGTGTCCTTCGCGCCTTCGTGGTTGATCTACTTCTTCTTCGGTTCGGCGCGAACGCTGTTTGGCATGATCGCGCACGGGACATTTCGTGCGATGAGCTAACTGTTAGTGTGCGAGCCTGGCGATGTACGCACGCTCCTCCGGACCGAGCCACGGCGGCGTGCCCGCGGCGGCGTTCGCGCGAAGGTGATCGACGCGCGACGTCGCGGGAATCGCGACGTGGCAGCGCGGATCGCTCAGAATCCACTTCAGCAGCGCCTGGGGCCACGATGTGATCCCGAACGGTGCGAGCGGCGTCAACGCGGACGCGGGGATCGTTTTTCGCAACAGCGATCCTTCCCCGAACGGGCGCATCACGATCACGCCGAGGCCAAGGTCGGCAGCCGCCGGAAGGATCGAGGCTTCCACGTCACGCTGGTACGGATTGTAGGGAATCTGGATCGCGCCCACGCGTCGATCCTCCATTGCGCGCCGCAGCTCGTCGAACGCCGTTGCGCTGTAATGGCTGAGGCCAATCGCGCGAACCGCGCCTTCCGCCTTCGGGCGCTCAAGCTGATCGAGCCGTTTCGGCCACGCAACCAGGTTGTGCACCTGATACACGTCCACGATCCCGCCGAAGTACTCGAGCGCGCGCTCGAGCTGTTTCCGGGCCTCACCGTCGTCGGTCGTCCAGACTTTCGTGGCGACAATAGCGCGGTCGCGGCGCCCTTCGAGGGTGCTGCCCAGGGCACGCTCCGCCTCGCCGTACATCGGAGACGAATCGAAGAACGTGGCGCCTGTCTCGAATGCCGCGTCGGTCACGAGGCGGCGCTCTTCAACCAGCGCTCCTCGGACGTCGAATGTCTGCCATGTCCCCATCCCGACAACGGGCACAGTGATACCGGTCTTTCCAAACACGCGCTGTTCCATAGACGTCGAAGTTCAAAGTGGAAGGTTAAGAGTGCAACGTCACCAGCAATGGGTAGTGATCCGATGCCAAGGCCGCTGCCGGCGTCCTCATGACTGCACATTCGCTGACCTGTTGAACGAAGCCACCGGGAACAAACGCGTAGTCCAGCCGCACGTGTGGCTCCGGAGTAGGGAGCGGAAAAGCGCCACGGCCTCGTCACCGACGAGGGTCAGGTCGAGATCGCTCGTCCCCGGGCCGTCTGCGTCGAACGGTGCGCCGTCCTTCCAGCGCTGGCCGGTGACCGCGCTGCCGCGAAGGACGACGACCGTTCCGTCTGGAATGTCCCGGCGAACGGTGCGGCAGAATTCCTCGAAACGTTCGGGGCTTCCGCCGAACGCGAGTCGAATCACGTTCGACCGTTTCTCCTCTTCGGTGAGCCCTCCCTGCACGTCGTTGCGCGGTTGGTCGGCCATCAGCGTGGAATTAAGACGGGCTTTTGTGTAAGCTCAGGCGCAATGGCTTTCATCATCACCGACCCCTGCATCGGCACCAAGGACAGCGCGTGTGTGGATGTGTGCCCCGTTGACTGCATTCACCCGCGCAAGGACGAACCCGAGTTCGAAGCGTCGCCCATGCTCTTCATTCATCCCGAAGAGTGCATCGATTGCGGCGCCTGTGTTCCCGCGTGCCCCGTGACCGCGATTTACGACAGCCCTGACGCAACTCCCGCGAACCAGAAGGATCTCGTCGAAGCCAACGCGATCTTCCGCGCCGGGGATGCTGATGCCGTGGCGAAGGCCGAGGCGGTGGTCGCCACTCACATCGCCACGCACCCCGAGCTGATCAGTATTCCCCCGGCCGAGCGCGCCGCGGCGCACCAATAGGCCGACCTGGCCGCGGGCACATACGTTGCTCCGCTTGGTCCTCATGACCAAGCTCACGCGTATGGTGCCCTGGGTCGGCGCGGCGTTCGCGCTCGCGGTTCTCGCTTCCACGATGCGGCGCAAAGGGGTCCTGCGCGGGGCGCTGGACGCGGCGCTCGATGTCACGCCGGTGCTCGGCGGAGTCAAAATGATCGCGGAAAGAATACGGGGACGAGACTTCATTCCTGACAGGCCTCCAGTCCGCTCGTAAACTTGGCCCACCGCCCGCCATGGCTTTGGTGACGAAGTCCGCGCGGCCGTATTTCGCCACGAACCACGTGAAAATCCTGCATCGGGTCAGGCGTCCGCTCATGACGGATTCGCGGAGCAACGGACGTGCCTCGGCGGACCTTGAGGTCCACCTCTACGACATCGTAGAGGCGGGTCTTTGGACCCGCCTGGCGATCGATACGCGTTTCTGCTTGGTTGAGCTTTTGATTGAAGGATCGATCACCGAAACCCGGTGGTAAGCTCGATTCATGGACGACAACAAGCGCAACACCGTGCGCTCGGATCGCCGAGCGAAGTCGCGCAGCGGCCGGCGCGATGACGATTCGTCGCAGCCGTGGTACATGCGCCGGCGCCTCTGGCTGGCTGCTGCGTCCATGGTGTTCGTCGGTTGGAAACGGATCAGGCGTATCGTCCGCCCCTCCAGCGGCACCGACGTTACCGCCTAGCTGGTCCGCATCTTGCGCACGACGCAGCTGTGTTCTGGAATCTGGCGTGTTCGCGCGAATTCGCCTGCGACGCGTGTTGGGAACGACTACAGTTCGGCCGAGGAGAGTTCTAATGGACTTCGCAATCCGACATGCGCTTGACCGAGAGCGAGGCACCGGTACCGCCCGGCAGTGCCCGCAGTGCCGCGAGGATGCGCTTGTTCTCCACCGTCGTCACGTCAGCCCGGCGCATCTAGGTACTCCGCTCGTCACTGAGTTCTACGGATGCGACTGCTGCGACGCCCGATATCAGTACTCGCCCGCTGAAAACCGCTGGCGGCCTATCTACCAATAACAACTTCCAAACTCCAACTCCCAAGGCGAGTCATACCTTCATCAGGACTGGTCGCGTTCGACGTCCGGTCGCGCGCGTTATCGCTTCCGCATACAAGCTGACCTGACTGCTGTACTGCATCAGCAGATCGCCTTCCGCACGATCTGTCTTGAAATCGATCACCGTCACCAGGTCGCCAGCCTCGAACGCGAAGTCGATCACGCCTTCCACGAGCACTCCATCGATCACCGCGGTCACCGGCGTTTCGCGAAGGCATCGTCCGGCGTCCTGTGCACGCCTCGCATCGGCGAGCAGCGGATGCGCGAGCACTGATCGGACTACGGCGGTCGCCGAGTCGACTTCGGCCTCGGTCGCGTCGACGATCCGGCCCTGTGTGCGGACTACGGCTTCGACGGTCACTGCATCCGCGTCGAGCGCTACGGTCGCAAGCGCCGCGTGCACGAGCGTGCCGTACCGCGGACCCGCTGGACGGCCAGGCGCAAAGTCGAACGCAATGACCTCGACGCTTTCCGGGATTCGGGATCCGGGGTTCGGGATTCGATCCGTCCGGCCCCCGGATCCCTGATCCCGGATCCCGGTGGCCGCCCACTCAGTCGCCGTTTTCACTTTCATCGACGGCACCTTGCCCGCTGCGATCGCGTGCTCGCGCTGCTCCCGCCACGTGCGATAGCGCCGCTCTCCCGCGGCCACCGTTTCCGCCGACACGTCCTTCGAGATCAATTCCTGCCGCCTGAGCCCGAAAGGCGGCTCGGCGCCAAGCCGTAGCGCCGCGGGATCCCACCAGATAACGTCGTATGAGGCCGCCGGCGTTTCGCCATCGAAGTGATGGAGGCCTGGACATACGGTGCTCGCGCGCGCAGTCTCATCGTCCGGGCGCCAAAGGACCGAGTCTTTGCGGAAGGAGGGGCATCCGGGCGCGGCGTGTTGATTGCGAACGGTCGCAGGCGGCGGATAGATCGCGCTGTTGAGCGCGCCGATCCAGCGATCGTACGGTTCGTCGCCGACGGCCGGCACGACAAGCAGATCGCGGGCGCGGGTGGCGGCGACATACGCGACGCGGATCCCTTCCTCGCGCTCGCGCGCCTGTTCGAGCGGCTGGTGCAGCAGCAGTTCCCGAGGAGACCACCCGCCAATACGTAGCGCACAGAGTGCGCTCGGTGCATCGAGGTGGCGTGACGCTTCGGCGGGCGCCAGGTTCGCGGTGATGTCCGCGAGAACGACGACGGGAAACTCGAGTCCCTTGGCCTTGTGGACCGTCATCAGGCGCACGCCGTCGCTGCCTTCCTCGACGATCGGGGCTTCCGCCGCCTGGCTCTGCTCGGCTGCTTCACGCAGGTCGTCGACAAATCCGCGGAACGAGATGCCGCCGGACAGATCGTATTGACGCGCGAGCTCTGCGACATGAAGCACGTTGGCAAGGACCTGCTCCCCGGCACGGCGCAGCGCGAAACCGACGTGGGCGCGCGTCTCGTCGAGCATCCTGGTAATCGTGTCGGCAACGGGCACGTGGTTTCGGCCATTGTGGAGCCGCGCCAGCAGGCGCAGCGCGTCTCCCACGGGCGCGAGGTGATCCGGCAGCGCGTCGGGAACTTTGAACGGATTGAACGAACGGCCGAAGCGGTGGTGATAGTCGAGCAGATCCTCGTCGCCAATCGCAAACAGCGCACCGCGCAGGGTTGCGAATACCGACAGCTCATCATCCGGCCACTCGATCGCGGCAAGCGCCGCGCGTAGCGTCTCGATCTCCTCGCGGTTGTGAAACGCGCGGCCGCCGACCAGTAGATGCTTGATCCCGCGGGCCTCGAGCGCGTCAAGGTAGGCGCGCGTCATATCCGTGGTGTAGCTGACGAATCGCCGGAAAAGAATGCAGACGTGACGCGCCTCGACTTTCACCGAGACCGCGTCACTGCCGCGTCGCTCGGTGACCATCCATCCGCTCTCGTGGATGAGCCAGTCAACAAAGGCGCCAACGGCGTCGGGGAGCGATTGCTCGATTGCCACGCCGGACAGATTGCGTTTGCCGTATGGACGAGGCACCGGAAGAGCAACCACCGAGGGTTGCGCGCTCGCCGGTCGATACGGCGTCATTGCCACGTAGCCTGCCTGGAGCGTTTGCGGATCCTGACGCATCGCTTTCCCGAATGCGGCGTTCACGACGGACTGGATGTTGGGCACGCTGCGAAAGCTCGTCGTGAGCGGGATCCTGATGGCTCCCTGCCCGACGAGCTGCTCGCACACGGACTGATAGATACCGACGTCTGCGCGGCGAAAGCGGTAGATCGACTGCTTCGGATCGCCGACGACGAACAGCTTGCCGGGAACGGGACGGACGTGCATCCAGTTACGTTCGCGCCAGTCGTCTGCGGCCAGGAGCATCAGGATCTCGGCCTGGAGCGGGTCGGTGTCCTGGAACTCGTCGATGAAGATGCGCTGAAATCGCGCCTGGAAATCGCGGCGCACCTCGTCAACGTCGTGCACGAGGTCCCGCGCGCGCAACAACAGATCGAGGAAGTCGAGCGCGCCAGTGCGCATCTTCAGCTCTTGATATCGCTCGATGCTGCCGCGCAACTCGTCGCGCAGCAGCGCCGCAAGATCCGCATCCGCGTCCATCGCGAAGCCGTCAAGTGCATTCAGCAGCGACTGGTGTGCGGCGTGCACGTCCGCCCGCGCAACGCCCTTGCCGAAGGTCGAGCCGTAGCCTTTCCGCGCGCGGCGGAAATCACGATCCCGACGCAGATCGACTAGTACGGCTTCGGCCGTGTCGTAGTCACCAGCGGCGATCAGCGCACGTAGGTCCTCGCTGGCGCGGCGTGCCGGAGCGGTATCCAGAAACAGCGCGTCGCTCGTCTTGGACGGTTGTGCGGTCAGTGCGGCACACGCGTGCAGCTGTGGCGCGATCGCGTCGACCGCGCGATCGCGATCGAAGGGGGGACGTGACCAGGGCGCGGGAAAGTCGCGCCACTCCGCAAGGTCCCAACCGGCGCGGCGGATGCGCTCGACCGGGCCGTCTTCATCCGGATCGCCGGTCGCCGTTGGACGGCTCGTGCGGCGAAGAGATCGCCGCACGCCTTCGGGCGCTTCCCGCAGCACCTCCTGGAACCACGCGTTGAACGCTTCCTCGTAACAGCGTCGCGCCTGTCCCTCGGTCAACACCGTGAACAGCGGATCGATGCCGGCTTCGACCGGCCGCTCGCGAAGAAGATCGGCGCAAAAGCCGTGAATCGTGCTGAGATGTGCCTCTTCGAGATTCTTGAGGGCGTTCTCCAGCCGCTGGCGGACTACCGAGTCACGTTCGGCCGTGTGTCTGGCGCGCTCGAGCTCCTCGCGCAGCCGCAGCTTCAGCTCGCCTGCCGCTTTTTCGGTGAATGTCACAGCGACGATCGTGGTGACGTCAGCCTTCCCTTCGACAATGACGCGCAGGATACGCTTCACCAACTCAGTTGTCTTGCCGGTTCCGGCAGCCGCTTCAACGACAAGGGTATCGTCGAGCGCGGTTTCGATCTGACGCCTGGCGTGATGGTCGGCAAGTGGCGTGATCGCGTTCATGGGCGGCTCCGCAGTTCGGTGAGATCGCTCAGTCGCTCCTTCGGCTTCCGGTCGACCCGCTCTTCCTCGTTCGGTCCGCAGACCGGACGGAAGTCGCACCACACGCACGCGCCTTCGGCCGGCGCCGCCGCGAGATTCCCGCGCTCGATGGCACGATCGACGATCTCCAGCGCCTCGATTCCCATCCGACGCGACGCAACGTCGAGCTTCACGGGCTGTTCTTTGTAGCCGCCGGCAGCCGTGCAGAAGGACAGGCGCGATTCGACGACCTTCTTCCCCGTCACCTGTTCCATGACCAGCGAATAGAGCACCGGCTGCAGGACAGCGCCTCCCCCGATCACGAGCGGTGGCCTGGTGCGATCCTTCCCCGTCTTGTGGTCCGTGACTCGGAGCGATCCATCCTGGCTATGCTCTTCGACCAGATCAATGGAGCCGCGGAGGGTAAAGCGGTTGTCGATGGTGACGGCGTCGCGGACGCTGCGTGGATCGCGTTCTTCGTCGATGAGCAAACCGAACGAGAACTCGAAGTAACGGGGTACCCAGCCTTCCACGCCGGACGAGACGCTGCGCGCCCACCCTCGAAGGTCGCGAGCGATCGCGCCAACTTCTTCCCGCCAGACGCGCTCGATTGCAGGGACGAGCTGCTCACGATATTCGTCCGCCACTTTCGCCATGACCTCGTCTAACACGACGAGAGCTGATTCGACGGACGCCCGCGTCACGGGCAGCGCGCCACGATCTTCCAGCTCGCGGAAAAAGCTCGCCTGCATGCGATGGACGAGACTCCCCTTCGTCAATGGATCTAGGCGCTGCAGGGGATGTGGCTGCTCTGCGGGCTGAAGTCGGTAGATCGCACCGAGAAGAAACTGATAGGGGCACGCCGCAAACCGCTGCAGGGCCGACAACGAGTACGGACGCGCGCCGAGACGGTGCGATGCAAGCGCGTGGCGCGTTCGTTCATTGACGCGCATGAGGCCATCGAAATGCGACCAGGTCTTCTCCGCGCGCGCCCACCGATCCGTGACCGATCGCCGGAGCGCCGGATTCTGCTTCAGGATGTACTGGGCATGTCCGCGGACGGCGGCGGGGTCACCAGCATCGAGCAACGTTCGCAGCACCGAGAGATCATGTTCCTGATCGTCGATCGCTCGATCGGGATCGACGGGCGCCGGCCAGGCGAGACTCGGATCGCCCGCCTCCGCTGCACCTCTCGCCAGCGTTTCATGATCGGGAATGCGGCCGGTCGCGCCACGCAGCACATCGAGCGCGTAGAACGACGGCACACGGGCGCGTCCTTCCGCGATTTCAAGACGCGGGTACGACACATACAGCCGTTCGCTCGCGGCACCTACCGCGAGATGCAGCAACAGTCGCTCTCGTCGTCCGCGCTCTGCGCGAGTGGGGAGCGGTGCGCGGCGCAGACCCTCGGCGTTGCGGCGCGGATCCTGTGAGTCCGCGTTCAGTTGCTCTCGTGCGCCATCGAGCAGCAACGGGTCCTGCCGTAGCTTCTGCGGAAACATGCGTTCGGCAAGGCCCGGGAGGAACACGACTCTGAATGCGCGGCCGCGAGCCTGTCCCGGACTCGTCACGAGCACGCGTCCGTAGCGGCGCGGCGGCGGTTCGGTCTCCACGAGTCGCAGCCGCTCCGACAGCACGCTTCGGACTTCGGCCAGTGCCACAGGGCCGACCGTCGCCATTGGCCGCAGGTCGGCAAGGATGCGCAGGACGTACGCAGGCGTGTACAGGACACGTGGCGCCAGCGCCTCCAGCTCGCGCAGCCAGACGCCCCACGTCGCTAACTGCGGCCACGCGGCCATCTGCGTGATCAACGGGAGCGCGAACGCCCGAAGCTCCGAGAGGCGCGCCAGGTCGCGCTCGATCCCGAGGGCACGCGCGGATTCCGGATCGTCGCGGCGAACCTCGTTCAGCTGTCTGGTGAATTGCGCCGCCAAGCCATCGAGCCTCCTCGCCCATCGCGCGGGGTCACCGCCGATGACCGATGCGTCGACAATCAGCCGCTCCCAGCGGCGCGGCGCCGGCAGCGAGCGCGCCTCGCCCGCAGGTTCGACCGGATTCGCATCGGTTCGGAAGCCGGCAAATACCTCGTTCGTCGGGGTCAGGCTCGGGTGATGGCCATCACCAGGGTCCGACCCCAAAACCGGGATCTGACCCAGCGAGAGGTATTCGGCGAATCGACGGGCCGATAGTCCTTCCACCGCGCACGCGAGGAGGGCGAGAAACGCGCGGCCGGCTGGATGTGGACGCCGCGTCCCGCGATCGAACCAAGCTGGAATGCCCGCACGGTGGAGCGCGTGCTCAAACAGGCCGTGATAGTGGTGGGGCGCGCGAACGAGAATCGCGATGTCGTCGAACGGCACGCCGCGGCGGGCTTCCTCGAGAATCCGGCGGGCAATTTCGACCGCCTCGCGTCCTTCACCTGGCGCGGAGAAGAAGCCCAACGTCGCATCCTCGTCGCGCTCCGGCGGCGTTTCATCGCTGAAGAGGCACGCGCGCAGCTGCTCCAGGCCGGAAGACGAGGGCTCCGGGATGCATTCCACGATGCCGCCCGCCCGTTCGAGGACGTCGCGCGCATTGCGATCGTGGGACGGAACCGTGCCGAGAATCGCGCCAGCGAGGCCGCAAAGCGCGCAGACGAACTGCTCTTCCGCCGGAGAGTCGAGGGCCACGTCGAGCAGCAGCAGTGGCGCACGGAGCTCGGCGAGGTCGGCGACAGCTGCGGCAGCAATCGAGAACAGATGCGCGCGATCGGCGGACGCGGCTTCGACAAATTCTTCGTCCACTCGAGCGAGGAGCAGCATGAGATCCGCTCCGGCGTTTCCGGCGTGTCGAACCGCCTCCGGCGTGATGCCAGCCACACGCAACTCGCCGAGCGTCTGCGCAAGCGCGCGCGGGAAACCTGGCGTCGCGGCCACACGCGCCAGGTATGTGATCGCGCCGCCACGGGATGCGTCAAACGCCGCACGCGCGGCCACCGCTTCGGCGCCGAGCGGCGTCGCCGCGGCAACCCCCTGTCCGGCAAGACGCGTAACCGCGACGCGAGCGGCGATCTGCGTCAGGCTGTAGCGTGCGAGGCCGACCGTCGCACCGCGCTCGACGGCAATCCGCCGTGCGAGATCGTCCGCCGCGCCGCGCGTGGCGCCAACGATCGTGATCGGCTGGTCGGCGGGAAATTGTCTGAGAAAGGCTGCGGCGGCTTCGAGCCGCGCGGCGGCGGACGCCGCCTCGATAATGCGGAACGATCTTTCATGCCGCGCTTCGTCAGCGCGGCGGCGTGATGGGTTCATCGACTGGCCTGCCCCGGGCGCCATGCCGGGAATCCGGGAACGGCAACACCACGTTGCCGTGCAGAAGGAAACCTATCACAGAATCTGAACCTGAACGACGATATCGTTCACCTTGAAAAATCGCCTTGACCCATCACGCCAGCGGAGGGAGACTCTGCCCACTCTCCAGGACGAGTGTCGGTCCTGAAAAGCTGCTTGCTGAGGAGGAAAAGCATGCGCAATAGCACGCTCGTCGTAATCGGAGTGATCGGGGTGTTCAGTCTGGGCGGAGCGGTGACATACGGTCAGCAAGGGGGGCGAAACGGCGGGGCGGCTGTTCAGCCGAACGCCGCGCCGCCGGTGCCAGACCTGCCGATCGGCAAGACTGCCTTCTGGACGAGCGATGATATCCAGGCGCGGTGGAAGGACAACGAGGCCAAGAAACGGATCAACTCGCGGCTGTTCAACGGCCCTACGAACATCAGCGCGAACGTCCGGATTGTGCTGCCCGGCGATCCTCCGGTGACGCATGAGACCACAGCCGACCTCTGGATCGTGACCGAGGGAACGGCGATAGCCAGGACTGACGGTCAGATCGTCGACAGTAACGGGACCAAATCAGTTCGGAACGGTGTTGAACGTCCGGTGAGTCCAGGCGACATCCTGTACGTTCCGCCGGGCGTGCCCCACCATTTCACGGACATGAAGGGCTTCAGGGCCTGGCTGATGCGCTTCGACACGGTCGGATTGGTCCGGACGAAGCCGGCACCGGCGGCTGCCGCGCCAGCGGGGCGAGGGGCAGGGGCTGCGGAGCCGGCGGGAAGAGGGGGAAGAGCGGGAGCCGCTCCGGCGCCACCAGTACCAGATTTGCCAAAGGACAAAACCCTCTTCTGGAAGAGCGCGGACATTCAGGCGCGATGGAAAGACAACGAAGTAAACAAGCGCATCAACTCCCGGCTGTACAACGGACCGGCGAACATCAGCATGAACGTCCGAATTGTGTTGGATGGTGACCCACCTGCTACGCACGAGGACACGGCCGACCTCTGGCTGGTGACAGAAGGGACGGCGACGGCACGGACCGACGGCGAGATCGTTCAGACGAACGGTACCGGCACGATTCGGAACGGGGTCCAACGTCCGGTGCACCCGGGCGACCTTCTCTACGTGCCGCCCGGCGTGCCCCACCATTTCACGGACATGAAAGGGTTCAGGGCTTTCCTGATCCGTTACGACGTGGTTGGATGGAGGCAGAGTCAGCCAGCGGCGCAATAGAGGAGAACCTGACAGCTG
Organism: uncultured Acidobacteriota bacterium; assembly: GCA_963741135.1. GTDB lineage: Bacteria > Acidobacteriota > Vicinamibacteria > Vicinamibacterales > UBA2999 > Gp6-AA40. Next base: position 343,149 of record CAVUHC010000008.1, on the reverse strand, counting down.
TCGTTCACGGTTCCACGAACGGTGCCTACGGCTCGAAGCGTGTGCCTTGCTTGCACAACCACGCTTCGAGCCGTTTGGTACAGTCGCAGTTGCAGCACGCCCATGGCTCTGTGCCGTTCTCGTCGCGGCACTGGCTTCGCGCGTGCGCGTCCTTGATGCTGTCGAAGAGGAAGAACTCCTCCCAGTAGGGCCGCTCTTCCTGGAGCGGCGTCGCACAGAAGCACGTCTCAACCCACTTCACGCGCCCATCGGCCAGCTCGCGCGCCTCCGCCATGTCGCGCAGGTATTCGTCCCCGGCAACCGAGCCCTCGCCTAGCGAGCCATCCTCGATCGCTCGCCTCAACGCGTCGCGCTGTCCGTCTTTCACTCTGGCGGTGACGAGATATCGCATCGGGGATTCGGGATTAGGGATTCGGGATTCGGCATCATTGGGATTTGGAGCTTGGGATTTGGGATGGGGATTTTCTAAGGAGCCAGCCGCTCACGTCGCCATGCGCCGTCGTCCAGCTTGACGTAGCGCAATCGATCGTGCAGTCGACTGGCCCGCCCCTGCCAGAACTCGAATTCGTCGGGGACGACACGGTAGCCGCCCCACCAGTCCGGCCGCGGAACGGGGCCGTCGCCGTACGTTCGCTTCACGCGCTCGAATGCCTCTTCGAGCACCTCACGGCTCTCGATTGTTTCGCTCTGTCGCGACGCGTAGACGCTCAACCGGCTGTCGAGTGGACGCGTCTCGAAGTAGGCGTCAGACTCCGCGGGGCTGACACGCTCGACCGCGCCGTCGATCCGCACCTGCCGCTCGACGCGACCGCCAGAAGAACAGCAGGCTCGCCCGCCCGGTGGCCTCCATCTCGCGCGCCTTGCGGCTCTCGTAGTTCGTGTAGAAGACGAACCCGCGGTCGTCCATCTCCTTGAGCAGCACCGTGCGCACCGACGGTCGCCCGTCCGGCGTGGCAGTCGCGAGCGCCATGGCCGTCGGATCGGCTTCGATATCGCGCACCTGTTCGAACCACACGGAGAACTGGCGCATCGGATCGGGATCCGAATGCGCCTCGCTCAACGGCTCACCGAGATACTCACGTCGAATGTCGGCCAACGACATCTGGACAGCGTCAGTCGGGTGTTGGCGGTTGGGAGTCGGGAGCTGCCGTCTCCAACCGGATCTCGTCGCCTACCACGACAATGCGCGCGGTGCCGCCTTCGGCGAGCGCACCGAAGAGCATCGCCTCCGACAACGGCTTCTTCACCTTGCGCTCGATGAGCCGCGCCATCGGCCTCGCGCCGAACGCCCGATCGAACCCCGAGGCGGCCAGCCATGCGCGCGCCAGCAGATCGAGCTCGATCGTCACGCCCCTCGCGGCCACCATCGCACGCAACTCGTCGATCTGCTTGTCGACCACCCGCTCGATCTCCGCCGGCCCGAGCGCATTGAAATGCACGATCGCGTCGAGCCGGTTTCGGAACTCCGGGGAGAACATCTTTTCGAGCGCGCCGCGCGACGAGACGCCCTGGCCGCCCGTCTCGCCGAATCCGAGGCGGCGATCGGAGAGATCGCGTGCGCCGGCGTTGGTCGTCATGATCAGGATCACGTGACGGAAGTCCGCCTTGCGGCCGTGCGAGTCGGTGAGCGTCGCATGGTCCATCACCTGCAGCAGGATGCTGACCATGTCCGGATGCGCCTTCTCGACCTCGTCCAGCAGCAGCACCGCGTGCGGTGACTTGCGGATCGCATCGATCAGCAGCCCGCCCTCTTCGAAGCCGATGTACCCCGGCGGCGCGCCAATCAGCCGCGAGACCGCGTGCTTCTCCATGTACTCGGACATGTCGTAGCGGAGGAAGTCGATCCCCATGATGCGCGCGAGCTGGCGCGCAAGCTCGGTCTTGCCGACGCCTGTCGGTCCGGCGAACAGGAAGTTGCCGATCGGCTTCTCGGGCGACCGCAATCCCGATCGTGACAGCTTGATCGCGGACGCGACTTCATCAATCGCGCTTTCCTGCCCGAAGATGACCAGCTTCAGCTGCTTGTCGAGCGTCGCGAGCGCCGCGCGATCGTCGCTCGACACCGCCTGCACGGGGACACGCGCCATCCGCGCGACGATCTTTTCGATTTGGGCGGGCCCAATCGCGGCGACACGCTGATCCGCGGGCAAGAGCTTCTGCGACGCCCCTGCTTCGTCCAGGACGTCAATCGCCTTGTCCGGCAGGTGCAGATCCTTCAAGTGCTTCGCCGAGAGCGCCACGGCCGCCGCGAGCGCTTCGTCCGTGTAGCGCACGCCGTGATGCGCTTCGTAGGGAGGCCGCAGGCCCTTGAGAATCTCGAGCGTCTCTTCTTCCGACGGCTCCAGCACGTCGATCTTCTGAAAGCGGCGCGACAGGGCGCGATCGCGATCGAACGACTGTTTCACATCGTTGAAGGTCGTCGAGCCGATGCAGCGCAGCGTGCCGTTGGCAAGCGCGGGCTTCAGCAGGTTGCCGGCGTCCATCGCGCCGCCCGACGCGGCGCCGGCGCCCACGAGCGAATGGATCTCGTCGATGAACAGAATGGCGTTCGGCTCCTTTTCCAGACGATCGAGCACCTGCTTCACGCGCTCCTCGAAGTCGCCGCGATAGCGGGTACCGGCGATCAGCGCTCCGAGATCGAGGGCAAAGACCTTCGAGTCGCGAAGCACGTCCGGCACCTGGCCCTGCTGGATGCGCAGCGCGAGCCCTTCCGCGAGCGCCGTCTTTCCGACGCCCGGTTCACCGACGAGCAGCGGATTGTTCTTCCGGCGGCGGCACAGGACCTGGATCATGCGCTCCAGTTCGAGCTCGCGGCCAATCAACGGATCGATCTGCCCCGCGGCGGCGCGCGCGACCAGATCGGTGGCATACGCTTCGAGCGGATCGCTCGACGGCGGCCCGGCGGGGCCAGCCTCGCCCGGTTGGGGCACCGTCTGGCCTCGGCCGCCGTGCGAGATCACCCGCAGGAGCGTCAGTCGATCGAGTCCCTGGCTTTGCAGGAAGAACGCGGCGTGGCTTTCCTCCTCCTGCAGCATGAAGACGAGCAGGCTCCCGCTATCGACCTGCTTGGCGCTCGACACCGCCGCGTGCACGACGGCCTGCTGAACGACGCGATCGAATCCGACGGACGGCTCGGGCTCGACCGAACCGGGAGCTGGAACCGGCGTGAATGCCTTCGCCAGCACTTCGTCGACCTGCTTGCGAAGCGCATCGAGGTTGACGCCGCACGTCGCCAGCAGCCCCCGCGCCTGCGGTTCGTCGGTGAGTGCGCGCAGCAGATGCTCGAGGCCGACGGTGTCGTGCCGCCGGTCGCTTGCCAGGCGGAAGGCGCGCTGAATGGTCTCGAGCGTTTCCGGCGCAAAAGGAACTGGAGGCTTGCTCATATGGCTATGACTCTTTGCCCTCGGGTTCAGGTTCCATCGTCACCAGCAGCGGGAACTCGTGTTCTTCAGCGAGCTGCTTCGTGGCCCTGACCTTGGTTTCGGCAATATCGTGGGTGTAGATACCGGCGAGCCCCATCCCGGACTGGTGGACGCTCATCATGATCGTGAACGCCTCACCGCGCGGCTTGTTGAAGATCGTCTCGAGAATCCAGACGACGAAATCCTGGGTGGTGTAGTCGTCATTATGCAGGAGCACGCGCCACAGGCGCGGACGCTGGAGCTTCTGCTCCTGGCGCGGCTCGGTGACGGTGGATTCCTTCGAAAACGGCTCACTCATTCCTTCTGGACACTTCCATTCTACTCAGAGGTCCCGCATCAGATCGTCCTCGATCACCCAGGGTAAAGGCACAGGCGGCAGCGCAATACCGCGCTCGAGGCGGCGCAGGAAATCTGCGCGCGGGACCTCGCGGGCGCCGAGCGAGGCAAGGTGTTCCGTCGACATCTGGCAATCGATCAGCTCGAACTGCCATCGGCCCAGTTGGCGCGCGAGCCAGGACACCGCGACTTTGGACGCATTGCTTCGGCGGGTAAACATCGACTCCCCGTAAAAAATCCGGCCGACAGCCACCCCGTAGAGGCCTCCCGCGAGCTCGCCGTCGGCCCAGGCTTCCACCGAGTGCGCGTGGCCGAGCTCGGCCATGCGCGTGTACGCCCGCATCATGTCAGCGGTGATCCAGGTGCCGTCCTGCTTGTCCCTCGGGCCGGCGCAGCCTTCCATCACGCCCTCGAACGCCTGATCGAACGTGACGGTGAATTCCTGGGACCGGATCGTACGCCGGAGCGATCTGGACAGGTGCAGCTCGCCCGGAAGGAGCACCATGCGCGGATCGGGGCTCCACCACAGCACCGGATCCTCGTCGTTGAACCACGGGAAGATCCCGCGCGCGTACGCATCGAGCAGCCGCGCAGGCGAAAGATCCCCGCCAGCCGCCAGCAACCCGTTCGGCTCGACGAGCGCCTGTTCGACAGGAGGAAACGGATCTCGAAGACCCAGCCACGGAATCACTCACGCTGCTCCATCTATGAATCTATGATCGATGATCTAAACCACGAAGACACGAGGCCAACAATTTCTTCGTGTATTTCGCGCCCTTCGTGGTGATTCGTTGACAGCATCGATCCCAAATCTCAGATCGGCAACGTCCAGATGGTGACGCGGTTTGCCCCCTCGCCCACTGGTTATCTGCACATCGGCCACGTCGTCAACGCGATCTACGTGTGGCGCATGGCGCGCGAGGCAGGCGGGCGGGTGTTGCTGCGCATCGAAGATCACGATCGCGTCAGATGCCGGCCCGAATACGAAGTGGCAATCCTCGAGGATCTCGAGTGGCTCGGGTTCGAGCCGGATGAGGGGCTGCGGCCACTGCTGCGACAAAGCGATCGCGCACATCTCTACCAAGAGGCGCTCGTCCGGCTTCGAACGACGCATCACGTCTACGCATGCGATTGCTCGCGAAAGCAGATTGCGGGCGAGCGGTATGACGGGCGTTGCCGAGAGCGGCGACTGGCGGACGAACATGGACGCGGCGTCCGCGTACGTATCGAACCGGGACCTGAAGTGTTCGAAGATCTGCGGCTCGGCGCGATCGAGCACACGCCGGCCGATCAATGCGGCGACCTTCTTGTTCGCGACAGGAACGGGCAGTGGACGTACCAATTCGCCGCGACTGTCGACGACATGCTCCAAGGGGTCACTCACATCATCCGGGGCGCGGACCTGCTCAGCTCAACCGCGCGTCAGCTTCGACTTGCCCGGATGCTTGGTCGCAGAGACACTCCGGCTTACTTTCATCACCCGCTCGTCTTGAAGCCGAACGGAGAAAAACTCAGCAAGAGTGCCGCGGATACTGGAGTGCGAGAGTTACGTCGGGCGGGAATGAGCGCGGCGGATGTGATTGCCCTGGCGACCGAGAGGGCAAGTCTCGGCAAGTAGCTGCTGCTCTACGCGCGTCTCATGTACTCACCACGAGGCGAGCACACGAGGAAGCCCTCGTTTGTGAGCGTTCGCAATACCCAGGCAGATGCAGGTTCCGGCAGGCCGAACAGCCGCTTCGCCTGGTTCAACGTCACGCGCAAAGAAGGCATCTCCTCGAATTCGCTGCGGACCCGATTGAGTGTCGCCTGCCAGACGAGGTCGGGCAGGCGATACGGACTTCGGCGGCGCCAGTTGTGATCGAACACGTTGAAAACCTTACCGTTTCCCGACGCGGATACGATCGACGACCTGTGTGACGCCCTCCGCTTCGCGTGCAAGCTTGAGGGCTCGTTGCTTCGCCGCGCTGGTCGGCACGGTGCCTTCGAGCAGGATGACGCCGTTCTTGGCCGTCACCTGAACGTCCCCGCTCTTCACCAGGCCATCGGAGGATAGCTTCGTCTGTAAGCGCGTCGTCACCATGTCATCGACCTTGGCTGCTGTCCGTTGCGCGGTCGCGCTGGGGGCAGTGCTCAAAGCCGGCGATGATGTCGCCTCGCTCTGCGGCTCGATCACCACGGTCAGGTTATCTTCAACCCGCTCCACGCCTTCGCTCGTGCGCGCCAGCAGGAGCGCCCGCTCGCGCTCGTCGTCGCTGCCGACTTCGCCATGCAACGTCACAATCCCGTTGCTGGAATTGACATCGATCCGCCGGGCCTTGACCTTGTCGTCGAGAAAGTACTTGGCCTGAATGCCAGAGGTGATGCTGGCGTCATCGGTGCGCGGCGTATTGTCTGGCACCGCACTTCCTGTCGTGGCGACAGCACCCGCGGTGACCGCATTCGCCGGGCGCGCCGGCGCAACAGGTGCCGCCACCATCACAGCGAGCTGATCGACGACCTGCTTCACGCCATTGGTGTTCTGAGCAATCGCCACCGCAAGCGAACGCATCGGCTCGTTCTGGACGCGCCCTTTCAGCGTCACCACACCATCGCGCGAGGACACGTCGATGTCGGTCGCCTTGATCTCACGATCGGCAACGAACTTCGACTGGATCTTCGTGATGAGCCATCCGTCGGCGAGCTCATCGCCTGCCTTCGCTGCGACCTTCTTCGTCTCGCCCTTGACGTCGGACGCGACGCCTTTGGCCGTCTTGCTCGCATCGGCCTGTGTTCCGACCCCGCGGCAACCGGCCAGGGCGACGGCTAGCGCCATCACGCCACACAAGAGCTGAGGTGCTTTCATGGACTCCTCCACCCGTCGGTCGTGCAAGATGGACGCCTGTGACCACAGCACAGCCGTACACGCTGGTCTCCGCCTTGCTGAACAAAGCCAGTGGAGATTCCTATGACAGACCGTCCGTTGCACGAGGATGAGCCCGTTCTCAGCCGCGGTGAGCTCGACCAGCTCAATTTCGATCATCATCGCGAAGAACGTCATCGCCGGACAGGGACGTCTGGAGCGAACCACGAGCGGAGCTCCAACGACGTCCGCGCCAACGGATACGGCGACTCTGGATGGCGCGGCGACGGTAGCTCACGGGGCTTCTCGAGCGGAAGCCAGGAGTTCGGCCGTCAGGGATACGGCGACGGGTACGGCGAGGCACGTTATGGAGGGCGCGAGTGGATCGGGACTGAAATGTGGCGGATTCCCGGACCATTTACGGGGCGTGGCCCGCGCGGCTACAAGCGATCCGACGATCGCATCCGCGAGGAGTTGAACGATCGGCTGACTGCGCACGGTTTCATCGACGCGACAGACATCGAGTGCGGCGTGCACAACGGCGAGGTGACGCTCAGTGGATTCGTCGACGGCCCCGACTCGAAGCGCGCCGCCGAGATTGTGGCAGAGGGGATCCAGGGCGTGCTGCACGACGTGCACAACCATCTCCGCATCCGTCCGCCAGAAAACGCGGAAGGCGTCGGCGCCCCGAACGCTGTGCGACCCACCAATAGCCGATCCCGCGCCAGAACGTCCGCGCGTGCAACTGACGCCGGACGGTCGCGCTCGCGGACCAAGTAAGAGCGCGTCGGTCGACAGGCGGCTGAATTACCATATCCGCGTGAGGGTGTTTCCCATCGGCACGCTATTCGTTGCGTTGATGATGTCCGCTGACGCCTTCGCGCAGGCTCCGCGGCCACCAGCGGGAGATGCCGGGCGCGCCGGATGGAATGCCATCCGGGACGGCCGCAACGACGAGGCGGCTGCCGCGTTTGCGGCTGCGATCGAGACCGAGCCGCGCGATCCCTCGCTGTATCTGGGTGCGGGACTCGCGGCGCAGCTGGTCGGAGATACGAACAAGGCTCGCAAATCGCTGGAACAGGCGCTGACCCTCGCGCCGAACTTCACCGCGGCGTCCCTGATGCTCGGAGATCTGCTGTATCACCAGAGCGACCTTCAGGGCGCGATCGCCATCTTTGAAGCCGCAGTGAAGCACGCGCCGGCCGACAAGACGCTCGCCGGGCGGCTCGCGCGCCTGCGGCAGGAGCCATCGCCGGAAAGAGGCTTCTTCCAGTCGCAAAGCGCCCATTTCGTCGTGCTCTTCGAAGGGCCCGCAGATGACGAATTGGCGCGCCGCGCCGTGGACCTGCTGGAGTCGGCGTACTGGCGCGTCGGCACGGCGCTCTATACGTTCCCGGACCGCGTCATTACCGTCGTCCTCTACACCGAACAGCAGTTCCGCGACACCACGCGGTCCCCGTCGTGGGCGGCCGCCGCGTACGACGGCCGGATCCGCATTCCGATGCGCGGCGCGCTCGACCAGGCCCCCGGAGAGCTCGAGCGCGTTCTCACCCACGAGCTGACCCACGTAATAATTCGTGCAATCGCGCCGCGAGCCGTGCCGGCGTGGCTCAATGAGGGACTGGCGGTGATGTTCGAGCCGGACGGTTCTCGGTGGGCGCAGAACACGCTCGAGGCGTCGAGCGCACGTATCCCGCTCGACGACCTGGCGCACAGCTTCGACGCGCTATCGGGCAGCCAGGCGCGTACCGCATACGCCGAGAGCGCCGATGCCGCCCGCCGGCTGTTCGATCGAGGTCGGCGGCGCCGGTGTGGTCGCGCTTCTTCAGGACATCGCGCGCGGCGTTCCGCTCACGGAGGCGTTCGAGCGACGCCTGCTCACGCCGTACTCGACGTTTGTCGGGAGCCTCGACCCTGCCCGTTGACAGGTTCTGAGATAGAATCGTAGCCCGTTTACGCCGATCGGCGTTTTCCACGAGGCATACTTGGCAGTCCGTCTGTTCATTGGGAACCTCCCATACGGCGCGTCCGAAGCGGATCTCCGCGCGCACTTCGCGACCGTCGCAGAGCCGTCCCACATCGTCATGCCGGTCGATCGCGAGACCGGACGTCCCCGCGGCTTCGCGTTCGTTGAATTCGCCGAGCGCGAGGTGGCGGAGCGAGTCATCGACAAGTTCAACGCGCAGCCGTTCATGGGCCGCAACCTCGCGGTCAGCGAAGCGCGCGCCCGTGAGGATCGCCCGCCGGGCTCGCGACCGCCGAGCTCCGGCTTCGGCGGGCCCCGGCCAGGGGGCGGCGGTGGGTTCGGTGGTCCTCGTCCTGGCGGCGGAGGCTTCGGCGGGCCGAGGCCCGGCGGCGGCGGCTTTGGCGGAGGCGGCTTTGGAGGCGGGGCACCGGGTGGCCCCGGCGGCCGCGATCGTTCCGCGAACTTCGGTCCGCCCGCGCCCCCCAAGCGGCTCCGCGGCGGCAAGAAAACCTCGCAGCAGGAACACAAGCCCAAAGGCCCGATCAAGGAGCGATCCGACGGTCGAATCTACGCCGTCGACGACCTGGAGGACGGCGAGACGCTGGATTTCGACGACATCGCCACGAAGGCCAAGGAAGACAAGGATGCCGCCGACGCCGACGCGAGGCGACGTCGAGACAGACGCGAAGATCGATCAGGACGCGACCGACGACGACGAATAGCGCCGGTAGTTGAACCAGTCGACCGCGAAGTTGATCGATCAACTTCCGGAAGAGAAGGGCCCGTCCCTTCTCCCGTAAAACGAACCGAGACCGGCAGCCACAGAGTTCCCGTCGATCGGCTGCCGTCTCACCATCACGGTCGATCCTTCGCCCAGCCGCGCAAGCAGCCCGTAGCCGAACGAGATGTCGTCGATAGCGGTCGCTTCGACCTTCGAGACTTCCTGCGCCTCTTCATCGATCCAGATCAACCCCTTGAACGACACGCGCAACCCGTCCCTCGCGCGTCCGCGGCTTCGCGTCAGGTCGTGGCGTGAACGTGACGACGACCATCGCCGGCCGTCGATGACGTCGCGACGATCGATCGCCAGCTCGATCGTCGACGCCACGTCATCGACAGCGAACCGGCCTCGTGGGCATGCGGCGTTCGATCCGCTCAACGGACGCATTCGTGACCGGTTTTCCATCCCTCTCCAGCAGCCGCCGGTTGAAGCCGGAGCCATCCGCCAAGGGCGTGACCTCGAACACGCGTGTTCCGCCGGTGCCGAGTCGACCGAATGGATTGAAGTTCAGGTCGGTGCGCCGCTCCGTGTAGGCGAAGCGTCTCTGCGTATCCTGGGATCGGACGAGGTTCTGGCGGACGGCGTCGAAGAACGGCCGTTGGGATCGGGAAGCGGTCGCACATCCGGCGCCGTCGCGCCCTGGAACAGCAGTGCGGTCGCGACGATGCGCGTCCAGGTCATACCTTGACGAAGGCGCTCTGCCGCGCGTTCGAGCGTTTCGTCGCGCTTGCGCGAAACAGAATCGGAGGATTGGACCCGGGTCGACGCCGTACAGGAACGACGAGGGCGGGATCGACGCGACGCCGTGCTCGGTCAGCAGCCGCATCGCGAAGTCGGTGTCGCGCTCGGACGTGATCGCCGAGTAATCCACCATCTGAAAGAACGTCCCGCGGCACGGCAACGGCCGGAAACGCGAGCCCGCGATGAGCGACAGGAACAGGTCACGCTTGCGCTGGTAGAACGCGCCGACGCTCCGGCACTCGGGGTCGTTCGTGATGAACTTCGGCGTACGCCAGTCTGAATGGCGCCATTGACCGCGAACGTGACCCACTGGTGGATGCTCTGCACCTCGGCGCTGAGCGCCTTCGGCGCCGCCGCCCAGCCAACCTTCCAGCCGGTCGTATGGAAGGTCTTGCCGAACGAGCCGATCACGACCGCCCGCTCGGCGATCGCCGGGTAACGCGACAGCTTTCGTGGCGCGCGCCGTCGAAGACGATGTGCTCGTACGCTTCGTCCGAGACGACCACCGCATCGGTCTGCTCGAGCAGCCGCGCCAGCTCGCGCATATCCTCGCCGCCGAGAATCATGCCGGTCGGGTTGTGCGGCGAGTTGATCACGATGACCCGCGTGCGCGGCGTGATCGACACGGCGCACCATGTCCCAGTCGATGCGGTAGTCAGGAGGCCTGCAGCGTGACAAAGACCGGCGTCCCGCCACTGAGTTGAATGGCCGGCACGTACGAGTCGTACGCCGGCTGAAACAGCAGCACTTCATCGCCCGGATGCACCAGCGCCGTGAGCGTGGCAAACAACGCCTCTGTCGCGCCCGACGTTACCGTGATTTCAGTGCCCGGATCGTACCGCCGGCCGTACAGCCGCTCGATCTTGAAGGCGAGCGCCTCGCGCAGCGCGGGGACGCCGGGCATCGGCGCGTACTGGTTGTGCCCCTCGCGCATGTAGCGCGCGACGGTCTCGACCAGCTCTGGGCGCGCAATCGAAGTCAGGGAAGCCCTGCGACAGGTTGATGGCGTTGTGCTCGAGCGCCAGCCGCGACATGGTGGCGAAGATGCTGACGCCGGTGCTCGGCAGCTTGGACCGAAGAGGAGTGCGGGAATTCAGCATGTCGAAACAGAAACCACGAAGTGCACGACCTTCGTGATAGATACCTGAGTCTACTGTACCAGTTGATGCGGCTTGAGCGAGACGAGCGGGTACTTGAGGCGAAGTTCAACGACGCGATCGATGTAGCCCTCTTTCGGGATCTCGCCGCTGCGCAGCCGATCCCGCAGACGACGCAGCTCGTATCGGTACAAGTCACTCACGAACTCGTGCACAAGATCCGGCGACGTCGTCGGTCGAGGCCGGATGCCATGCTTCTCGAGCTCCTCCAGGACCTTCGCCCAATATCGATACTCCATCGTCTTCAGTAGCACCGGGCTTCAGACGGACTGGGCGAAACAACAAACCCGCGAGCGCCTGAGCGCCCGCGGGCCTGGAACCTGATCCCGGATCCCCGATCCCCGATCCCCCGAATCCCGGTAGCGTCCGGCTTCAGCCGGACTAGTACCGGTAGTGATCCGGCTTGTACGGGCCGTCCTGCGGCACGCCGATGTAGTCGGCCTGCTCCGGTGTCAGCTTCGTCAGCTTCACGCCCAGGTGATCGAGATGCAGCCGCGCGACTTCCTCGTCGAGCGTCTTCGGCAGCATCGTCACCGTCTTGCCGTACTTCTCGGCGTTGGCGTTCAGCTCGAGCTGCGCGAGCACCTGGTTGGTGAACGACGCCGACATCACGAAGCTCGGGATGACCGGTCGCGCAGCCGAGATTGAGCAGCCGCCCTTCGGCCAGCACCATCACGCTGTGGCCGTCGGCGAACTTCCACTCGTCGTACTGCGGCTTGATGTTGATCCGCTCGATGCCCTTCGGCTTCTTCAGCCCGGCCATGTCGATCTCGTTGTCGAAGTGGCCGATGTTGCCGACGATCGCCTTGTCCTTCATCCGCTGCATGTGATCGACGGTGATGATGTTCAGGTTGCCCGTCGCGGTGATGAAGATGTCGGCGGTCTCGACCACGTCCTCGAGCGTGTTGACCTCGAAGCCTTCCATCGCCGCCTGCAGCGCGCAGATCGGATCGATCTCGGTCACGATCACGCGGCAGCCCTGGCCGCGCAGCGCCTGCGCGCAGCCCTTGCCGACTTCGCCGTAGCCCAGCACGAGGGCCACCTTGCCGCCGAGCATGACGTCGGTCGCGCGCGCGAGACCGTCGGGCAGCGAGTGGCGGCAGCCGTAGATGTTGTCGAACTTGCTCTTGGTGACCGAGTCGTTGACGTTGATGGCCGGGAACAGCAGCGTGCCCGCTTCCATCATCTGGTAGAGCCGATGCACGCCGGTCGTCGTCTCCTCGCTGACGCCGCGGATGCCGCGTGGCGATCGTCGTCCAGCGGCCCGGGTTCGCCTTCAGCTCGCGCGAGATCGTGTTGAGGATGACGCCCCACTCCTCGGGCTCCTTCTCCGGATTGAAGGCGGGCACCGGTCCCGGCCTTCTCGAACTCGGCGGCCTTGTGCACGAAGAGCGTCGCGTCGCCGCCATCGTCGACGATCAGCGTCGGGCCGGCGCCGTCGGGCCACACGAGCGCTTCGACCGTGCACCACCAGTACTCGTCGAGCGTCTCGCCCTTCCACGCGAACACCGGCGTGCCCTTCGGCGACGTCAACGGTGCCGCCGGTCTCGGGACGGCCGACGACGACCGCGGCGGCCGCGTGATCCTGCGTCGAGAAGATGTTGCACGACACCCAGCGGACATCGGCGCCGAGCTCGGTGAGCGTCTCGATCAGCACCGCGGTCTGGATCGTCATGTGGAGGCTGCCCATGATGCGGGCGCCGGCCAGAGGCTGCTTGCCCGCGTAGCGCGCGCGCAGCGCCATCAGGCCGGGCATCTCGTGCTCGGCGAGGCGGATCTCCTTGCGTCCCCAGTCGGCGAGGTTCAGGTCGGCCACCTTGTACGGAGGACGGGCGGACTTTGGCGGCCGCCTCGAACGCGTGCATCTTCTCGATTAGAACCGTTGCCATTTATCTGTCTCCTCTTGTTGCGATTGCGGCGAACAGCGCGGGGCCCTTCGCATCCGGATCGACCGGCAGCGGCCGCACCCGCGCATCCTCGAATCCTGCTGCGGTCAGAAGCTTCACGATCTGCTTCTCCGAAAACCCGAGCCACACGTGGCCCATCTGCTGCTGATACTCCTCGTGATGATGCGGCAGCATGTCGACGACAAGCACCCTCGCGCCCGGCCGACAGACGCGCGCAACCTCGGTGAGTGTCCGCGCGGGGTCGGGCGAATAGTGCAGCACCAGCGACAGGATGGCCGCATCGAGCTCGCGGTCCTTGAGGGGCAGCGCCTCGAGCTCGCCCGACGGATGTCGACGTTGGGTTGATCGGCGAATCGCTTGCGCGCGGCGTCGAGCATGTCGATCGAGCCATCCACGGCGATGACGCGGCGGACGTACGGCGCCACCGTCGCCGCGAGCTGCCCCGTGCCGCACCCGAGATCGCCGACGATGAGCGTGGGATCGATCAGGCCGAGCACCGCCCAAAGGTAGAACGTGTCGCCGAAGAGATCCTCGCGAAGGCGGTCCCACTTCCCCGCCGCGGTGGCGAAGAATTCCTGCGACTTGACGCGGCGGCGATCGAGCACGCCGCGGAGCCGCCGCTCGTCGTGCGCGGCCGCGGTCGTCGATGCTACCTGCTCCCGAATCAGCGGCCAGAGCCGGCTGGCAGCCGAATCGAGGTCGTCGAGCGGCATCGTGTAGAAGCGGCTCGTCGCGTCGCGCCGCGACGCGACCCAATCGTCGTCCGCGAGCGTCTTGAGGTGACGGCTGACGCTGGACTGAGGCATCTGCAGCACAGAGCAGAGCTCGGAGACCGTCAGCTCGTGTTTTTCGAGCATGAGCAGCATGCGGCAGCGCGTCGTATCCGACAGCGCCGACATGTGCTCGAGAATGGCAACCATATATCCGTTAATCCGGATGCATGGTATCACACCTTCCGTACAAGGGTCTGACTCGCGTACGGGGCGTCACCCGAGTCAGACTCCGGTACGGGGCGCCACCCGAGTCTGACCCCTACCTAAAACGAGTGCGACCCCCACCAAAGACTACTAAAAGCGGTGTGTATACAAGGCTTTAGACGATGCGCGGCGATCGAGCGAGGCGAACCGGCCCCGCAGCGGATCGTCGAGCCAGTTGTGCACGTAGACGAAGTACAGATCGCTCCCTGGCCTGACGATCCAGCGAAATCGCGACTGCCAGCCGAGCACCGCGCTTTGCGTGTCGAACTGCACGTTGTTGACCCACGAGACGAACGGCGTGAACTGCAGCTCGGAGATCCCGCGATACAGGCGCGTGTAGAAGCGTCCCTCGGCGAGGGACACACGATTCCATTCGCTCGCCAGCGTGAACATCACACCGGGACGAGCTCGAATGTTCATCTGCAGCTCCGTCCGCAAACGGTCGCCGGAATAGAAGCTGCCCCATTCGACTTGCGGCTCGATCGCGATCAGGCGACGGCCTGCCGTTTGCGCCTCCACGGTGTAGCGCGTGAACGAATATTCGTTCCCGACCGGCAGGGTAATCCCCTCGGCGATCTCGAAGTCTTCGTCCAGACGCTCGTACGTCGGCGTCACCCCCACCTTGAAGGAGTCCTGCGAGTGCGTTTCGATCTCCAGCAACGTCACATCAAATTCACGAGTCTGTGTCCGGTTGGTGATCGGATCGACGAAGAAGATCGTACTCCCCCTCGAAGTTGAAGTTCCGGATCCATGGATGCTGACGGGGGCGCGGTGAGAACGACACCCGCGGATCGTATTCGCGGAACCCGACGCGTCGTGTGAAACCGACGGCGGCGTCGTAGTTCTCCTGCACCTCGCGGAATTCCATCTGCGCGCTGAACGGATCGTTTGGGTAATCGAGCTGCAGAGCGAACGCCGCGTCGCGTCCCGGTCGCGCTGGATTGGGAGTCTTGAGAAAGAACCCGCTGAAGTCCAGGTTGTCAGATCCCAAGAAACTCGAGGTCGCGAGCTGGAAATCGAGCCCGGCGGTGTGACGATCGTCGACGGGAGCGCCGCGCGCCCCTCGTCGCGTGTAAATAGCGCCGACCGACGATTGCCTGAGCAGCCGACGCTTCAGACGCATGACCGTGAAGTCTTCGCCGTAGGCCGGGCCGTCTTCGCGCGTCTGGACCTGCAGCACCCCGACGTCGAACGCACCAGCCTGGCCGGTGAGTTTTCCACCGAAGTTGATCGGCTGCGGCTCGTTGTTTTCATTCAGTCCGATGCGACGGCTGAAAAATGGCGCCAGGTCGACGGGGGCACCACCACCACCGCCGCCGCCGGCGCCGCCGTCGGCAAAATTGAAGAACAACGAGCCGTCGAGAAAGAAGTCTCGCTTCTCAGGGAAGAACAACGAGAACCGCGTGAGATTCGTCTGCCGCTGGTCGACCTCCGCCTGCGCGAAGTCGGTGTTGACCGTCAGGTTGGCGCGCAGTCCCGGCGTGACGTTGTAGAACAGGTCCGCGCCCACGCCGGCGTCGTTGGTCGTTCCTGCGTTGACGCGTCCCGGCGTCGCCTGCGACGTGGCAACCAGATACGGCTTGATGTCCAGGCCGTGCCCTTGGGTCACGTCTCGAATGCCAGTCACGTGGCCGGCGTTCGACATCCTCCGGAGCCCCTGGTTGCGGGCCCATCCCATCCAGAGGCTCTCTTCGTTCTTGCGCCGCACCGTGCGCTGGAAGTTGATGCCCCACGTATCGCTGCCTGGATTGAAATTCAACGTGCGGAACGGAATCGCGATCTCGAGGGTCCACCCGATCTCACTGCGCCGGGCGCGCGCGTTCCAGATGCCGTCCCACTGCCGGTTGTTGCGTTCGCCGATCCCTGGAGCGCGTCGGCCATCAGCCCCGACGGATTCATCTCGAAGAAGTAGCCGGTGCGACCATCGAGAAACGTGTCGATCGTCCACATGAACCGATCGTCGGAACCGAGGCCGCCGTCACGTCCACGCTGAAACCCGAGCCACTTGTCCGGCTCGGAGTCGAAGCAGGTCACGCCCATGTAGAGCGTGTCCTTGTCGTACACGATCCGGACCTCGGTCGGTTCGGTCGCAGGTTGTCCGTTGTCGGGATCCTGTTGACGAAAGTCCGCGGCCGGCACGGCGCGTTTCCACGCGGGTTCGTCGAGGATGCCGTCGAGCTCTATTCGCTCTTCAACCTCCAGACCGAACGCCGCCATGGTGCGCCGCTCCGATACGCTGCCGCCCTGCGCTGCGGGGGACGAGGGTGACTGCGCAGCCGCCAGGCCGGACTGTGCTCGCGTGCCAGTCGACACGCACACACACAGGAGCAACACAAGGCTCGATCGGGACATCATTCCATTGATTTACGGTTCAGGCTCGAGGAACGTTTACCTACAGTTCCTTTTCGAGACGCGCCACGAGGGCGTCGAGCTCTGTGGCAACGGCGCCGACAGTATCCGGTTGGCTCAGGTCGACGCCGGCGCGTGCGAGGAGATTCATCGGGTAGTCGGAACCGCCCGCCCGCAGCAGATCGAGGTATCGCTTCACCCCGTCCTCTCGTTCCGCGGGAGTCTTCGATCGGACGCCCTGCATCAGCCGGGCTGTCGACGCGAAGCACGTCGCGTACTGATAGACGTAGTAGGGCGTGCTGAAGAAGTGCGGAATCCGCGCCCATGTCACCCGCGACACCTCTTCCTTGTCGATGACGTCGCCATAGTAGGCATCCAGCAACGCCGCGTAGATCGTGTTGAGCGCCTCGGCCGTGACCGGCAGATCCTGTTCGACGAGGCGGTGCGCCTGCAGCTCGAAGTCGGCGAACATGACCTGCGTATAGAACGTGCTCGCAATGCTGTCGATCGCGTGCTGCAGCAGGACGACGCGCTCGTCACGGTTCCTGGCGCGCTCCAGCATCAAGTCGAGAAACAGCGCCTCGTTGAGCGTGGAGGGCACCTCCGCCACGAAGATCGTGTAGCCGGCGTACACGAACGGCTGGGACTGATGCGACAGGAGCGTGTGCATCGAGTGGCCCATCTCGTGCGCCAGCGTGAAGACCGCGTCGAGGGTCTCGTTGTAGTTGAGCAGCATGTACGGATGCGCGCCGTACACGGGGGCCGAGTACGCGCCGCTCCGCTTGCCGCTGTTCTCGAAGACGTCGATCCAGCGGCCGTCGAACGCGCGCCGCACGTTCTGCTGGTACTCGCGGCCGAGTGGCGCCACCGAATCGACGATCCACGCGCCCACGTCATCGTACGGATACCGCGCCGTATGTTCGACGAGCGGCACGAACACGTCGAACAGCCGATACGTTGGCCCGCCGAGCACGCGGCGCCGCAACCGGTGATACCGGCGCAGCGGCTCGGCGCCCTGCTTCGTCACCTCGATGAGGTTTTCGACGACCGACGTGGGAATGTTGTTGCCGTGGAGCGCCGCGTCCAGCGTGGTCTTGTAACCGCGCGCGCGCGCGTGAAACCAGTCGCGCTGCAGCACGCCGTTGTAGAGCGCGGCGTAGGTGTTCTGGCTGTCGGCGAACGTCTGATGAAACGCCCGATACGCAGCGGCGCGGTCGTCCTGGTTGCGGATTCGTTTCGAGCAGGGCACGGTACTGTCCATACGTGAGCGTGATCTTGTTCCCGTTCGACAGCGTCAGCGACGGAAACTTCACGTCGGCGGTCGTCAACGCCGAGTAACTGTCGTACGGCACGCTGTTGAAGCGTCCCGCGTACGACATCAGGCGCTCGCCCTGTTCGTCGAGCACGTGCTGCTGCTCGTGGAACAGACTCTCGATCGCAAAGCGATACGTCGCAAGATCCGGGTTCGCCGCGAGCCAGTCGCGGACGGTCTCGAGCGGAATCGTCAGCAACTCGGGGTTGAACCAGGAGCTCGCCTGCTGCTGGCGGGCGAACAGGATCTGTACCTGCTGGCGCCGCGCGTTGATGTCGTTGTTCCGCTGATCTTCGTCGTACTGGAGCGACGCGAAGTACCAAACGCGATAGCTCAGCTCCCCCATCTGGTCCATCGCCTTGAACGCCGCGAGGAGGCGGTCCGGTCCCAGCGCCAGCGTGCCTTGGAAAGCGGTGAACGCTGCGATGGCGTCGTCGAGCCGTTTGTAGCCTGTCGACCAGTCGTCCCATGTGGCGCAGATCGACGTCAAGTCCCATTTGTAGCGGTCAGGAATCGCGTCGCGTGTCGGAAGGGAGCCAGGTTCAGGACGGAACGTATCGAGCGTAGGCATCCGACGATCTTAGCGTGAGTGCGCGAGCAGCAAACTCTTCAGCGCCACGTAATCGACCGGGAGCCGCTCGCTGTGACGCGGGCGCGTAATGGCCTCTGCAAGCACCGGCGGCAGCGGAATCACTTCGCCAATCGCCGGCTCGACGACCTCTCGGAACTTTGCCGGGTGCGCCGTCGCCAGGAAGACGCCGGGCGCACGTCGATCGCCGGCCGACGGCGTCCCTTGCAGCCCGAGCCAAGCGATGGCGGCGTGCGGATCCAGGAGGTATCCGTACCGGCGGTAGACCGTCCCAATCTCCGCAACGACCGTCGCATCGTCAAACGCGGCGCCGACGATGTCGCAGCGCAGCGCCTCGAAGTTATCGCCGTACATCGCGCGCATCCGCTCGAAATTGCTCGGAGCGCCCACATCCATGGCGTTGGCGACCGTCTTCACCGACGCTCTGGGCGTGTACTTCCCCGATGCAAGGTATTGCGGCACCACATCGTTGGCGTTGGTGGCGGCGACGAAGCGCTCGACAGAGAGACCGATCCGCTTCGCGATCAGACCAGCCGTGAGATTCCCGAAGTTGCCGCTCGGAACTGAAACCGTCGGCCTCTCCATCCCCGCCAGCACGAAATAATAGAAAACCTGCGGCAGTAGCCGTCCCAGGTTGATGGAGTTCGCCGGCGTCAGCCACACGTGCGTTCGCAAATCGTCATCTGCAAACGCCTCCTTGACGAGCCGCTGACAGTCATCAAAGGTGCCATGGACGGCTACAGCAATGATGTTGTCGCCAAGCGAAGCCATCTGCGCTTCCTGAACGTCGGTCACCTTCCCTTCGGGGTAGAGCACGACGACGCGCGTGTCGGGAACGCCGTGGAACGCCTGCGCCACCGCGCTGCCCGTATCCCCTGACGTGGCCACGAGAATCGTCAGCGGCGTTCCATCCGTGAAGTGATGCAGCAGCCGCGCCTGCACCCGCGCGCCGACGTCCTTGAAGGCCATCGTCGGGCCGTGAAACAGTTCGAGCGCCCAGACGTTGTCTGTGACCTGGACCAGGGGAATAGGGAAATCAAGGGCGTCCCGGACCAGCGCGTTCAGGTCCGACGCGGAGATTTCGTCCCGCAACAGGTGTGCGCCGACGATGGAACCGATGTCGACGATGTTCCCGTTGGCGGCGCGGATTGCGTCCAATTGCGAGGGAGCAAGCGGATCGAGCCGCTCGGGCATGTACAACCCGCCGTCGGGCGCGGTACCGGCAAACAGCGCATCAATGAACGGCACCGCGGGCGAGGCGCCGCGGCTGCTGATCCACTTCATGCCGTCACCGGGTCGGGCCGAATGGGCACGGGCTTGCCGTCGGCGTCCACGGCCACGAGGATCACCTCCGCCTCCGTGACTTTGACCCGTTCACCTCGTTCGACGCCCCGTTTGGCCGCATCCCACCCCCATCGCTCGGCCTCCACCTCGACGCGGATGGTGACCGACGTCCGGCCGATGCGAACCGTCGAGGCATAGAAGCTCACGAGGTCGCCGGTGAATACCGGATGGTGGAATTCGACCTCGCGCATCGCCTTGGTGACGAACAAGTGCGGCGCGACCTTGAACGCCTCCACGCCGGAGGCGAGATCGATGTTCGAGAGGATGACGCCGCCGAAGATCGTGCCGTGCGCGTTGGTGTCCTTCGGCATCATGACGACCTTGATCGCCGGCACGCGCTCGCTCATCCCGTCAGCATATGTGTGGACGCGGTCGCCCTCCAAGAAATTTGCACGCGAGCCGCGATCAGCGCGATCAGATTGGTGGGAAAGCGTTTATCATGATGCGCACATGAGCACGATCACGAATGGACGGCCCGCGCCGCCCCCGCTCGCCGGGAGCACCTCGTCCACGACGGCGTGGAGCGTGCACGACGCGAGCGAGCTCTACGAAGTACCTCGCTGGGGCAACGGCTACTTTTCCGTGAACGCGACGGGTCACGTCCAGGTCCACCCGACCAAGGACCCGGCGCGCGCCATCGACATGAAGGAGCTGATCGATCGCCTGCAGTTGCGCGGCATCAGCCTCCCGGTGCTCGTGCGCTTTACCGACATCCTCAAACATCGCCTGGGCGAAATCCACTCGGCGTTCCAGGGTGCCATCACGCAGCACCAGTACCAGGGCGGCTACAGCTGCGTCTACCCGATCAAAGTGAACCAGCAACGGCAGGTCGTCGAAGAGGTGCTCGATTTCGGCCGACCGTATGGCTTCGGTCTCGAGGCAGGGTCCAAGCCGGAGTTGCTCGCCGTCGTCGCGCTGGCGGACAACGTCACGCCGATCATCTGCAACGGCTTCAAGGACGCCGAGTTCATCGAAACCGCGATGTATGCCCTCAAGATCGGACGCAACATCATTCCGGTCGTCGAGAAGTACACCGAGCTGGGGCTGATTCTCGAAGCCGCGGAGAAGCTTGGCGTCCGGCCGCAGATCGGGATGCGCGTGAAACTCGCGTCGCGCGGAAGCGGACGCTGGCAGTCGTCAGGCGGGTTCCGCTCGAAGTTCGGCCTGACGGTCAGCGAAATTATCCGAGGGCTCGAGGAACTCAAGTCGCGAGACATGCAGGACTGCCTCAAGCTGCTGCATTTCCATCTCGGCAGCCAGATCACGAACATCCGGATCGTCAAAGGCGCGCTGAACGAAGCGGCTCGTTGCTACACCGAGCTGGCGAAGCTTGGCGCCGGCCTCAAGTACCTCGACGTCGGCGGCGGGCTTGGTGTCGACTACGACGGATCGCAGACGAACTTCGAGTCGAGCATGAACTACACGCTCCAGGAGTACGCCAACGACGTCGTCTACCACATTCAGACCGTCTGCGACGAGGCGGGCGTGGCGCATCCGACGATCGTGTCGGAGAGCGGACGCGCCGTCGTCGCGTACCACAGCGTGCTCGTGTTCAACGTCCTCGGCGTGTCGGGTTTCGGCGACGAGAAGATCCCGTCCGTTGCGAACCCGGACTGGGAGCAGCCGCTCGCGGACCTGATCGAGACCTATAACAACGTCACCGCTCGGAACGCGCTCGAGGCGTTTCACGACGCGCAGCAGGCGCTCGACATGGCGCTCAGCCTCTTCAACGGCGGCTACCTGCCGCTCGATCAGCGCAGCATGGCGGAGAACCTGTTCTGGGCGATTTGCACCAGGCTCCAGAAGATCGTGCAGACGATGGCCGAAGTGCCGGAAGATCTGCAGAACCTCGACGAGCAGCTTTCGGATACCTACTTCTGCAATTTCTCGCTCTTCCAGTCGATTCCCGACAGCTGGGCGATCAAGCAGTTGTTCCCGGTGATGCCGATCCATCGCCTGAACGAAAAGCCGCTGAACCACGCGGTGCTCGGTGACATCACCTGCGACTCGGATGGCAAGCTCGATCGGTTCGTCGACCGACGCGATGTCAAGAAAACGCTACCGCTCCACACGCTCAACGCGGACGACTACTATCTCGGGGTCTTCCTCGTTGGCGCGTACCAGGAGATCCTGGGAGACCTCCACAACCTGTTCGGCGACACCCATGCCGTGCATGTCTCGCTCGACGAGCACGGGCACGCGCGTCTCGACACGCTGATCAAGGGCGACACCGTGCGCGAGGTGCTGGATTACGTGGAGTTCGATGCGGACACGCTGCTGTCGAAGCTCCGGACGGACGTGGAGACAGCCGTGCGCGCCGGGAAGCTCGATTACGAGGGCGCTGGGCGGCTCCTTCGGTTCTACGAAGACGGGCTGCACGGGTACACGTACCTGGAAGGTTAAATCCCAGATCCCAGATCCCGAATCCCAAATCCCAAGACTAAGATCGGTTGGGATTTCGGTCTTGGGATTTGGGATTTCTAAGACGCTTTGCGCCGCGAGTCGTAGAACTTCCGGCACGCGCGCTGGAATTGCTCGTTCAGCGGGCCGGCCACCTCCGGCGGCACCGGTCCGAGCCGCATCCACTGCGCCTGCGCGCTGCGGACTTCCTGCTCGGCGTTTCGCCACCGCATTTCTTCGTTCTCTTCAGCCGCGCGCCCGCCGGCAATGGTGTTTGCGGCGAGCCGCTCACGCCATTTTTCGGCAAGGAGCTCGGTTGGTGAAAGCTGTTTCGCCTGCGCGCGCTCCTGCGCGGTCGGCACGCAGCTCTTCGACCTTCGAGAGCAGCTTCTCCATCCGCTTGCGCGTTGTTTCGGGGTCGAGATCGGTTCCGCCGAACGCGGCGGGCCAGGTGCCAACGAGCCGGCCGACCGCCTGGAAGTAACGGGCGGCAAGATCCTGCTGCACCTGCCGTGGCACCTCAGGCGCCTGCTGCCACTTGGTGCGGGCTTCCTGTACGGTGCCGTAGAGATTCGGGGGTGCCTCGCCCGGCGCGTCGCCGTTGTGCGGCAGCAGCGCTTCCAGCTCGCGAATAATCGTGTCGCGCGCAGCGGCCTTCTGCTGCAGCTCCACCTGGTCGCGATGCTTGTAACGATCGAAGAAGCGATCGCACGAGCCGCGAAACCGCTGCCATACGGCTTCGGACTTCGATTTCCTCACCGGCCCGACCGTCTTCCACTCGGCCTGCAAGCGCTTGACCTGCGTCGCCGCGTTGTCCCACTCGGTCGACTCGGCGAGCGCCTCGGCTTTCTGACACAGCTCTTCCTTCTTCGCGAGGTTCGCGGCCCACTCTTCCTTGCGATGCTTCAGATCTTCCTGGCGCCGGGTAAAGAACCGGTCGCATGCGCCGCGGAATCGCTCCCAGACGGCCTTCTCGTGACCGCGGCTGACGGGTCCGATTGTTTTCCACTCCGCCTGTAGTTTCTGGATCTCGGCGGCCGTCCGGACCCAGTCGGATGAATCTGCCATCGAATCGGCACGCTCACACAGCGCCTGTTTCTTGACGAGGTTCGCGGCGCGTTCTTCGTTCTGCGCGGCCATCTGAGCCGAGGTGCGCGCGAAGACGTCGTCCTGCGCCGTCTTGAAGCGGCGCCACATCGCCTCGCCCTGTGCCCGCGGCGCGAGCGCGACCTGCTTCCAGCGCCCCTGCAGCTCGCGCATCCGCCGGCTCGCCACGTCGAGGTTCTCTTCCGACTTGAGCGCTTCCATCTCCTTGCAGAGCGCCTCCTGCACGGTGAGATTCGCCCAGCGCTGCCACTCGTCGGCGTCGCGCAGCTCCTGGACGCGCGGTGCGATCTTCGCCGCGCCGCCTCGAGCCGCGCCCTGAATGCTCCTGTCGATCCTTCTTCGACGGCAGCGGTGCGCGATCGTCGATGGCGGAACGGATGTCGCGCAGCGCGTGGTCGCCCGCCTTGAGCGACATCTGTTCGCCGCCCGCGAGCGTCTCGACCTGCCGTACGATCTGCTGCAACCGCTTCAGATTGTCCTGTTCCACCCTCGCGCGGCGCTGCTGATGCTCCTGTTCCTTTTCCTCGATGGTCGCGATCGACTGCTCGAGGCGGTCCGCGGCGTCGGGGTTGGCGGAGGCATGCTCCCGCAGCACGTCTGCGTCGCGCCGGAGACCACGCCACCGTGCGACGATTTCTTCCAACGGCTGGTCCGAGGCAATCAGCTGCTCGAGCTCGGTGGCCAGCGTCTCCAGGCGCCCCGCGGCCGCCCGGGCAAGCATCCGGCGGCGCTCGCGATCCTCGAACGCTCGGCACCCATCCTGGAACCGGCGGTTGAGCGACGCGGCGTACTCCGACGGCATCGGTGGAAGGCCGTCCCACTGCACCTTGAGCTCGGCGATGCGATCGATGGCGTCATCGCCGGAGAGGTTTTCGATCTCGCTGACAGATCGCCACGCGATCCGCCTGCTCGCGCGCCAGCGCTTCGGCGCGCTCCTGTTCCGCCGCGCGCTCCCGCTGCCGCTCGGCGATCGCCTCGCGTACCGCGTCAGACGCCGCCTCGAACTGCTGCACGATGCCTGAATCGACCACGACGTCCGCCTGGAATTCGGCCCAGGCCAGGCGGGTTTCTGCGAACCTGGCGGCGGCCTCGTCCCGGATCAGCGACGGTGACGATCGATTCGGCCCGCTGCAGGAGCTCCATCGCCCGCTGGCGGTCCTCGGCGGTCATCGGCGCCGATTCTTCGCGCGCCGGTTCCGCCGGCTCCTCGATGGCGCGAAGCTTGGTGCGCGCCCGCCGCGCGGCGACCTTGTTGCGCGCCCGCTGCGCGATCGCGGCAAGTGGTTCGGGGCCGTTGATGCGTTCGAGCGCGGCCACCGCCACGTCCGTATGCTCGGCTTTCAGCGCGACGTTGAGCAGCTCCTCGGCATCGGCAATCCGCGCCAGGGCGCGCAGCCGCGTCTCGTTGTCCTGCGCGTGACGGCTCACCGAGCCGAGCGCCTTCTGATCTTCGAGCAGGTCGACGATGGCCGCTCGCACTCGCGGTGCTCGTGCTGGCGCGGGCGACGACAACGACTTCCCTCGTCCGTCCGAGCGCAAGCAGCTGGCGCACCGCGTCCGTGGCGCTCGACACGTCGTCCGCTTCGGCGGCGAGTCCGGCGAGGCCGCGGATCGCTTCGCTGCGAACGTCCTCATCGGGATCCGTCCGCGCGACGTCGGCGAGCACGCTGATGTCGTCGATCCGCGTGACCGCGGCGCGGCGGACGCGCGCATCGGCGTCCTCCCGCGCGAGCGCGCGCAGTGCGTCGCCTTCGTCCGGCCCGAGCTCATAGACAGCTGTCGCACGCACGGAGGGATCCGTGTGCTTCCAGCGAGGAGTTGGACGGAGCTTTTCGAGAATGCCCATTCGCTTCTAACCGTCGCGTAATCACGACCAGGTTTGCCGCCTGATCGCTTGGTCTACACTGTTCGAAGTGCGGCCGGTGGCTACCGGGCCGCTACCCCATCCGGAACTTTGGATTCGATCCAGAACCCCGGAGTCCCACGTCGTTTACGTTTGCCGCCGCATTCCGTAACTGTTTACATGTACCGTCGTACTGGCTTCGCGACTCTTCCGCTGCATCCGGGTCGTGCGCCTGCGTGGCTTTTCACCCGCATGACGCGGCTCGCGCGCGAAATTGCCACACACATCGTCGCGGATCGGGGTGCCGACGAGCTGTTACGCAGACTGTCCGATCCGTTCTGGTTCCAAGCATTTGGCTGCGTTCTCGGCTTCGACTGGCACTCGAGCGGCGTGACGACCACGGTCACGGGCGCACTCACGGAAGGCCTTCGCGGCGCCGAACACGAGCTCGGCGTATCTACTCCCAGGGGGGTAAAGGCGCCACTTCACGCAAAACCCCCGGAGAAATCCGCGCCCGATGCGATCGTCTGACCCTCGATCCCGAGCCGCTAATTTACGCAAGTCGCATGGCGGCCAAGGTCGACAGTGCAGCCGTGCAGGATGGGTACCAGCTTTACCACCATGCCTTCTTTTTTTCGGTTGCCGGACAGTGGTGCGTCGTCCAGCAGGGAATGAGCGACCAGACCGGGACCGCGCGGCGGTATCACTGGCTATCGGAATCGATGGCGAGCTTCGTCAACGAGCCCCACCAGGCGATCTGCTCGGACGTGCGCGCGCCGACCTTGAACCTCGTTGCCGCGGAGCATGAGCCGATACGGACCGCCTCGGTGGAACTGGCCGCGGCGTCGCCGGATCGCGTAATGGAAGTCGTTAGTCGCTGCGTGGACGACCTTCCTCTCTTTCCTCTCTTTCCGTTCGAGGCGACGGCGGCGCCGCCGGTTCCGACGTCGCCGACGCTCAACATGCCGGCTCGCCACGGCCTGCAGCTTCGGGATTTCGACCCGCGGCATCTTCGTTCGGTGCTGCTCAGCACGTACGAACGGGCACCGAAGGATTTCGAGACGCTACTCGGTCTCGAAGGCGTAGGCGGCCGGACGCTACGCGCGCTTGCGCTCGTATCCGAGGTGATTTACGGGACGCCGGCGAATACCCGCGATCCCGCGCGGTTTGCTTTCGCGCACGGCGGCAAGGACGGCACGCCGTTCCCGGTCGATCGCGCCAGCTACGACAGGACGATCGACACACTGCATCGCGCAATGGCACATGCCCGAGTGGATCGCTCGGACAAGGTTGATGCGCTCAGGCGGCTTTCAAGATTCGCGAAAGCGACGGAGCCGGCAGCGACCGACGTCCGCTGAGACGGGCGACGCCACGAAGACGAATTAGCCACAAAGATCACCAAGAACACTATGGGGTTGGGCGGGTCTGAAGACCCGCCCCTTCCCTGACAACGTGTTGGACTACTTCACAAACAACATTTCGCGATAGGTCGGGAGCGGCCACAGTTCGTGCGGCGTGAGCACTTCGATCTCGTCGCCGATGACGCGCAGCTTGGCCATCGCGGGCACGATCTTGTCGCGCATGTACTTCGCGTGCTTCTCGGCAGACGTTGCGCTGTGATGCTCGAGCGAGATCGCACAGCGCGTCGGACTGCGCCTTGAACTGGTCGACCAGCTTCGTGTACTTCCCGAGCAGCTTCTTGCCCTGCACGCTCGTGCCGCCGGCCTGACTTCACCGCAGTCACGCTCTGGCCGATCCGCTTCTGGTACTCGAGCGCTGCTGGAAGGATGTAGCGGTTCGCCATCAGGACCATCAACTGCCCCTCGACATTGATAGTCTTGTTGTAGTTCTCGAGGAAGACCTCGTAACGAGCGTGAACCTCACGCTCGTTGAGGATCTTGTACTTGTCGAGCAACTTCGAGCGCATCGGGCGTGATCATCTGCGGCAGCGCATCAACGGTGTTCTTCAGATTGAGGAGGCCGCGCTTGCCGGCCTCCTTCTCCCACGAGGCCGCGTAGTTGTTGCCGTTGAACACGATCCGCTTGTGCTGCTTGACGATCTTGGTCAGCAGCTTGGCGACTGCCTTGTTCAGATCCTCGCCCTTCTTTCGCGCCTTCGAGTTCGGTCGCGATCGCAGTCGAGCGCGTCGGCCATCGCAGCGTTCAGCATCGTGTTCGGGAACGCGATGTTCTGCCCCGACGACACGGCGCGGAACTCGAACTTGTTGCCGGTGAACGCAAACGGGCTCGTGCGGTTCCGGTCGCCGGCGTCGCGCGGCAGCTTCGGGAGGACGCTGACGCCGATGTCGAGCGTGCCACCCTGCTTGGTCGACTTCGCGCTGCCCTTCTCGAGCTGCTCGAAGATGTCGGTGAGCTGGTCGCCCAGGAACACCGACAGGATGGCCGGCGGCGCCTCGTTCGCGCCGAGGCGATGGTCGTTGCCTGCGCTCGCGATGCTGGCGCGGAGCAGCACCCTGCCACTTGTCCACCGCCTTGAGCACCGCTGCACAGAACACGAGGAACTGCATGTTGTCGTGCGGCGTGTCTCCGGGACCGAGCAGGTTGTTGCCGAACTCGTCGGAGAGCGACCAGTTGACATGCTTCCCGGAGCCGTTGATGCCCGCGAACGGCTTCTCGTGCAGCAGGCACGCGAGGCCGTACTTCGGCGCGATCTTCTTCAACATCTCCATCGTCATCATCTGATGGTCGGCGGCGACGTTGGCGTTCTCGAATACCGGCGCGATCTCGTACTGGCTCGGAGCGACCTCGTTGTGGCGCGTCTTCACCGGCACGCCCATCTTGTACAGCTCCAGCTCCGCTTCGGCCATGCACGCGAGCACGCGCTCGGGAATGGCGCCGAAGTACTGGTCTTCCATCTCCTGGCCCTTCGGCGGCGTCGCGCCGAACAGGGTGCGGCCGGCGTTGATCAGGTCGGGACGTCCGAAATAAAAGTTCCGATCGATGAGGAAGTATTCCTGCTCGGGACCGCACGTCGCGAATACACGCTCCGCCGTCGAGCCAAACAGCTTCAGCACGCGAACCGCCTGCTTCGAGCACCGCTTCCATCGAGCGGAGCAGCGGCGTTTTCTTGTCGAGCGCCTCGCCGGTCCAGCTCACGAACGCGGTCGGGATGACGAGTGTGACGCTATTGCCGCTGACGTGGAGCCATGGCGGGCTCGTGGGATCCCACGCCGTGTAGCCGCGGGCCTCGAAGGTGGAGCGCATGCCGCCTGACGGGAAGCTCGATGCGTCGGGCTCGCCTTTGATCAATTCCTTGCCGCGGAACTCGGCGATCGCGCTGCCGTCGTTGGAGGGCGCGAGAAACGAATCGTGCTTCTCGGCGGTGATGCCCGTGAGCGGCTGGAACCAATGCGTGTAGTGCGTCGCACCGTGTTCGACCGCCCAGTCCTTCAACGCGGTCGCGACCGCGTCGGCGGTCGACACATCGAGCGTCTCTCCACGAGTAATGGTGGCTCGCAATGCGCGATACGCCGCCTTCGGCAACCGCTCCTGCTGCGCTTTGTCGTTGAATACGAGGCTGCCGAACGCCTCGGCCGCCTTGGCCTTCGTCAGCGAGGAGGTGCGCCCCTCGTTCATCGACCAGTCGCGGATGCTCTTGACGGCTTCTGAGAGTGCTGCGGATCCCATGGTTGCGGCCTGCCTTTCTACTCGTGCGTCTGTGCGTTGGTATGAAAGCGCTGCGGGCGCGGATAGCGGCGCGGAAGTTCAGATTATGCACGAACCGGTGATCACTTAGCAATATTCGGTGGCCTATCTCGAAGATGTGGATCTATTTTGTGCAATCTGTAGGACAAGATCGTGCATAAAATGCACAATTCAAGCGACACTACAGCATATTCGGACGTGCTTTTTTGCGAAATTCGAGGCGATCCCGTGCGCGAATGCAAGAGTTGGCCGGCTCCGGGTTCCGGGGGGTTGAGGTGATCATATCGATATATGTATATTTAGAGATGCAATGCAACAGGCATCAGCGCTCTTTCGCCTCCTCTCCGACTCGACGCGTCTGCGCCTGCTGCGCCTGCTCGCCCAGGACCGTTTCAACGTCACGGAGCTCACCGGGATTCTCGGCGTCGCCCAATCCAGCGTGTCCCGCCATCTGGGGCTGCTGAAGGACGCCGGACTCGTCACCGAGGAGCGCGAAGCAGGTTTCGTCTATTACACGCGTCGCCGAGGACGCGCGGAGCAACGGCAACGGTTCGCTCTGGACGCTGCTCGACACGCACTTCGAATCGGGCGCATCCGATCGCGCGGTGCGCGCCGACGAGGCGCGCATGCAGGAGGTGCTGCGCCTCCGCAAGGAGAACTTCGAGACGCACGGCGATCCCCGACAGCTCGTGCCAGGCCGCAGCTGGGCGGCCTGGGCGCGCGCCCTGGGCCACCTCCTGCCGCCGCTCGACGTCGCCGACATCGGCTGCGGCGAAGGATATCTGACCCTCGAGACCGCGCGGTGGGCCCGCACGGTCGTCGGCATCGATCGCTCCGATGAAGTCCTCGAGCGCGCCAAGGCGCTCGCCGTGCGGCGGCACGTCGAGAACGTCGAGTGGAAAAAGGGCGATCTCTCACGCCTGCCACTCCGAGACGAATCGGTGGATGTCGCGATGCTTTCGCAATCGCTGCATCATGCGAGCGACCCGGAGCGGGCGATCGCGGAAACGGCGCGCGTCCTGCGGGCGGGCGGCCGCCTGTTGATCCTCGATTTGCGGGAACACGACCAGACGTGGGTCCGAAACCGTTTTGGCGATCGCCACCTCGGCTTCTCGAGCACGGAGCTTGACTCGATGCTGCGCGGCGCCGGGTTGACTGACGTGCGTGTCCACGTTGGCGCAAGCAAGGCGGGCGACCCGTTTGCCGTGCTCATCGCAAGTGGAGTGAAGACGCAGATGGCAAATCCCAAAGCCCAAAGCCCAAATCCCAAATCCCAATCCAAATCGAAACGGTACGCATGACGACGATCGAGCGACTCCACGAGCTTCTCGCCACACGCATCCTTCTCCTCGACGGCGCGATGGGGACGATGATCCAGCGCTACCAGCTGACCGAGGCCGACTTCCGCGGTGAGCGGTTTCGCGAGCATCGGTGCGACCTGAAGGGTAATAACGACCTGCTCATCCTCACGCGCCCCGACGTCGTTGGCGAGATTCACCGCGCCTACCTTGCGGCCGGCGCCGACATCGTCGAAACCAATACGTTTTCATCGACCGCGATTGCGCAGTCCGACTACGGGCTCGAATCGCTGGCGTATGAGTTGAGCCGCGAGGGCGCGCGCCTGGCCCGGACCGCGGCCGATGAATGGACGGCGAAGACGCCTGATCGCCCGCGATTCGTTGCCGGCGCGATCGGGCCGACCAACCGAACCCTGTCCATTTCGCCCGACGTCGGCAACCCGGCGTTTCGGGCGGTGACGTTTGACCAGGTCGCCGAGGCCTACCGGGATCATGTACGGGGCCTTGTTGATGGGGGCGCCGATCTGATCCTGCTGGAGACGATCTTCGATACGCTGAACGCGAAAGCCGCGATTGTCGCCATCCTGGACGTGTTCGAGGAGAAGCGGGTCCAACTGCCACTGATGATCTCGGTGACGATTACCGACCGCAGCGGACGGACGCTGTCCGGACAGACACTCGACGCCTTCTACGCGTCGATCCGGCACGCGCGGCCATTCAGCGTGGGACTCAACTGCGCGCTCGGCGCGCGCGAGATGCGGCCGTACCTGGCGGAGTTGTCGCGCATCGCCGAGACCTACGTCACCTGCTATCCGAACGCCGGGCTGCCGAACGCGTTCGGCCAGTATGACGAGTTGCCCGACGAGACGGCCACGCTCGTGCGTGACTTCGCCGAGTCAGGCTTCGTGAACATCCTCGGAGGATGCTGCGGCACGACTCCCGATCACATTCGGGCCATCGCGGCAGCAGTACAAAGCCTACCGCCGCGTCCGCGCCCGTTGCAGGGATCAGGGATCAGGGATCAGGGATCAGGAGAACCGGGAAGCCTGCGGATCCCCGATCCCCGATCCCCGATCCCTACTGGTTTCACGCAGCTGTCCGGTCTCGAAACGCTGACGATCCGCCCGGAGACCAACTTCATCATGATCGGCGAGCGCACCAACGTCACCGGCTCGAAGCGCTTCGCGCGGCTCGTGACCAATGGTGATTTCGGCGAAGCGGCGCACGTCGCGCTCGATCAGGTGCGCGGCGGCGCGAACATCCTCGACGTGAACATGGACGAAGGGATGCTCGATTCGGAAGCGGCGATGACAACGTTTCTCAATCTCATCGCCACGGAACCGGACATCGCGCGCGTCCCGATCATGGTCGACAGCTCGAAGTGGACCGTCCTCGAAGCCGGGCTGAAGTGCGTCCAGGGCAAGGGCGTCGTCAATTCGATCAGCCTCAAGGAAGGCGAAGAGGATTTCCTGAGAAAAGCGCGGACCGTCCGCCGCTACGGCGCTGCCGTCGTCGTCATGGCGTTCGACGAGCAGGGACAGGCGGACACGGTCGCCCGCAAGGTCGCCATCTGCCAGCGGGCGTACACCCTGCTCACCGAACAGGCGGGGTTCGACCCGGTCGACATCATCTTCGATCCGAACATCCTCGCGATCGCGACCGGTCTCGAGGAGCACAACGAATACGCGATCAACTTCATCGAGGCGACGAAGATCATCAAGGCCGCCTGTCCAGGGGTGAAAATCAGCGGCGGCGTCAGCAACCTGTCCTTCTCCTTCCGCGGCAATGACATCGTCCGCGAGGCCATTCACTCGGCGTTCCTGTTTCATGCGATCAAGGCGGGTCTTGACATGGGGATTGTCAATGCCGGTCAGCTGGTCGTCTACGAAGACATCCCGAAGGATCTCCTCGAACACGTCGAGGACGTGATCTTCAACCGGCGCCCGGATGCAACCGAGCGGCTGGTGCAATTTGCCGACACCGTCAAAGGCGACGGCACGAAACGGGTGCACGACGTGGCGTGGCGCGATGCGCCCGTCGAGAAGCGCCTGGCGCACGCGCTGGTGCATGGCGTCGTCGACTTCATCGAGGTGGACGTCGAGGAAGCCCGGCTGAAGCTCGCGCGTCCGCTCGACGTGATCGAGGGACCGCTGATGGACGGGATGAAGATCGTCGGCGACCTGTTCGGCGCCGGCAAGATGTTCCTCCCGCAGGTTGTGAAGAGCGCGCGCGCGATGAAGAAAGCGGTCGCCTACCTCCTGCCTTACATGGAAGAGGAAAAGCGGCTCAGCGGCGACACCCACCGTGCGCAGGGCAAGGTTGTCATGGCGACGGTGAAAGGCGACGTCCACGACATCGGCAAGAACATCGTGGCGGTCGTGCTCGGCTGCAACAACTACGAGATCGTCGACCTTGGCGTGATGGTGCCGGCTGCGAAGATTCTTCAGGCAGCCATCGACGAGAAAGCCGACATGATCGGCTTGAGCGGACTCATCACGCCGTCACTCGACGAGATGGTCTTTGTCGCGCGCGAGATGGAGCGCCGGGGCATGACGCTTCCGCTGCTGATTGGTGGCGCGACGACCAGCCGGCAGCATACCGCGGTGAAGATCGCGCCGGAATACAGCCAGCCGGTCGTGCACGTGCTCGATGCGTCGCGCGCGGTCGACGTCGTCTCCCGCCTGCTCAGTGACGCACACCGGCCCGACTTCGATCAGGCCAACCGCGCCGGACAGGAGCGCCTCCGCGAGCAGCATGGCGCGGTTCGTCGTCGTCCCCTGCTGACCTGGCCTGCGTCGAAAGCCAATCGGCTCCGGCTGGACTGGCGCCCGGACGCCATCGCGACGCCGTCATTCACCGGGTCACGCCTCCTCGACGATGTGCGACTCGACGACGTGGTCCCGTTCATCGACTGGACGTTTTTCTTTTCGGCGTGGGAGCTGAAAGGACGATTCCCAGCGGTCCTGGATCATCCGCAATACGGCGCCGCTGCGCGCGATCTCTACGAGCATGCGCAAGAGCTGCTGGGGCGGATCGTGCGCGATCGCCTGCTGACGCTCAGTGGGGTCTACGGATTCTGGAAGGCGAATACGGACGGGGAGGACATCGTTGTGTACGACTCAGATCCCCGATCCCCGATCCCCGATCCCGTCGAGCTACTCAGATTCAACATGCTTCGCCAACAGGAAGACATCGGGGACGGTAAACCGAATCGCTCCCTCGTGGATTTCATCGCGCCGCTCGACAGCGGCGTCGCCGACTACCTCGGCGCGTTTGCGGTGACCGCGGGCATCGGTGCACAGGAGCTCGTTGCGCTCTACGAGTCCGACCACGACGACTACAACGCGATCATGGTCAAGGCACTTGCGGACCGGTTGGCGGAAGCGTTCGCCGAATATCTGCACGCGCGCGCACGGAAGGATTGGGGTTACGGCACACAGGAACGCCTCAGCGCCGATGATCTCGTGCACGAGAGATATCGAGGTATTCGTCCCGCCTTCGGCTACCCTGCCTGCCCCGACCACAGTGAGAAGTGGAAGCTGTTCTCTCTGCTTGGGGCAGAGCGCACGGGCATCTCGCTGACGGAGAGCTGCGCGATGGCGCCCGCGGCGTCGGTGAGCGGTTTGTACTTCGCGAATCCTCACGCGAAGTACTTCAATGTCGGCCGTATCGGCCGCGATCAGCTCGAGGACTACGCGGCGCGAAAGGGCATGCCCGTAACAGAGGCGGAGCGCTGGCTCGGGTCGAATCTCGCCTATGAGCCCTCGCTCGCACCGGCATGATGCTGACGATCAATGTCAAAGCTCAATGCTCAACAACGTTTGTCATTGGGCATTGGGCTTTGAACTTTGGGCACTGGCAATCGGCAGATGGATGAGGTAGCGCATTCCGTCACGCGTCGCGGACACGCGAACGAACTCCCCACCCTTGAGCATTTCCACTCGCGGCTTCGAGGAACCCGCACCGCCTGCCGTCCCAACCACGGATCCCTCTGCCGTCATCACCTCCGCGGCGTCGCGCGCGATGACCTGGCCGTCTTTCACAAACTCGACGACGCGCACCGCGGCCGGCGACTGACCGGGATTCGGCGGAAGGGATTCATCAGTGAGCCTCACCTCGTAGGTTCCCGGCGCAAGTGGCTGGCCGTGGGCAAGCACCGGTTGGGTGATGCGGACTGTGCCCAGTGTCATGGGTACGGACTGCGCGGCCGCAATGCCCGCCCCGACACCCAGCACGAGTGCGACGCGAATGATGGTCTGGCGAATCATGTGTCCCCCCTATGAGGTCAGCGCCAGCAAGGGATGTGCCCCGTCATTCGTCGGGAAGGATATCCACCTGATGCGCTCATCAGCGGCTGGGCCGCTGCGGCACGCGCTCGTCGTTGTCGCGGGCTACTCAGCCCTGTTCACCTGGCTGTTCTCACAGCCGATCGTCCACGGCACCTACATGGCCGAAGGCGATCTGTACGACTGGTTCCTGCCAATCTTCCTCTCGCCGATCAGCGCCTGGTCGCATGACATGTTCGGCGGACTCCCGCTTTTCGCCGACACGAGCGACTCCCAGGCCTACGTGTTCCATTTTCTGTTTGCGCACGTGCTGCACTCCTGGACGGGCTACATCATCTGCGCCTACGTGCTCGGCTCGGCGTTCACCTACGCGTACGTCTTCACGGTGACGCGGTCGAAGACGGCGGCGGCCTTTTCGGGCCTTGCGTTCGGGCTCTCGCATGCGATGCTCGAGAAGCAGGCACAGATCAACATCGTCCATTGCACGGCGTGGTTTCCGTTGATGGTGTTGGCGGTCGACCGATTGATCAAGGGAGGGTCGACGCGATGGGTGGCGACCGGGGCATTCGCGACCGCAAACTGTTTTCTCTCGGGCCATCCGCAATCGATTCTCTACGCCACGTCTTTCTGCGCGGTGTATGCGGTCGCGGGCGGGCTCGCCGAACGAGCGCCGCGGACTTTTCATATCCGCGCGCTCGGCATGCTCATCCTCGCGATGGCGATGACCGGGGTGAAGTCGTTGCCTTTTGTCGAAGTGTCCAGGTACATGGCGCGGACCGAGGTGAGCTATGCGTGGTTCATCAATCCTGAGCCATCGGCCGCGCAAGTCATCGCCGGGTTGCTGATTCCGCCGCTGCACGATCCGTCGAAGCCAGTGTCGCTCTACGTCGGCCTGGCGGTGCTGGGGCTTGCGATCCTCGGCGCGGCGTCACGCCGCCTTGCGTGGCGTGCACGTGTCTGGACGTGCGCGGCAGTCCTCGCCGTTCTGCTGGTGGCGGGAGACGCGACGCCTGTTGCGTGGCTCACCTTCCACGTCCCCGTGTGGAACAAGTTCCGCATCATTTCGCGGATCCTGTTCATCTTCTCGTGCTCGACCGCAGTCCTCGCAGGGTTTGCTCTCGCAGAGATCCAACGACACGAACGCTCCATGCGGGCGATCGCGGCGACGTTGGCCTTGGTGGTCGCCATCGTCGGCGTCGCGGCAATCGTGATGAAGGTCAATCCGATTCCACAGCTCGGGTTCGGCATCGTGTCCGCCGGCTCCATCCTCTGGCTCGCACGCACGCGGCGCTTCGCGCTGGCCACGGCGCTGCTCACGGCTGTCGTCGCAGCGGATCTGCTGTATCACGTCCAATACCCAGTCACCGCAGGTGGTTTCCAGCTGACGGCCATTCGTCCGGAGGACGCGCGGCCCTCGGTTCACGCTCGCGCGCTCGCGGATGCCGTCGCGCCGACGCAACAGCGGCTGCTGGCAATCGGAGGCTCGTCACGCGATGCGACCCTTCCGTCGGGCTTTGCGAGGGTGTGGAGAATCCCGACCGCGGGCGGATACAGCCCGATCATGTCGGCGCGCCTGGCGGCACTCGCGATGATGGGCTCCCCTGGAGACGTGTATCCCGACGTGCTCGCCGCCGAAGATCGCTCGCTCGATCTCCTCGCGGTGCGGAACATCATCGTTCGCGATGACGAGTTTCCTGCCCCAGAGACATTCGACGCGTCCGGGATCAGCTGGGCGAAGCCACCGCTCGATTTCTCGATCGGGCGATCCGACTGCGGCCCCGAGTACGAACGGACTGCGTCCTTCGCGCTGCCTGCCGAGGCCGAGGTCACGTCAATCGCCATGGTCGCTCACCTTCGATGCGCCGACAACGTGCCGCAAGGGACTGAGGTGGCGTGGATCGACGTCAAAGGGGCGGATGGCGCCGAGTACCGGCGCCCGATTCGTGTGGGCATCGACATCGCCGACCAGGGCCTGAAGGACGACAAGACGCGCGAGCACGCGCAGCACAGCCTCCCGACGGTCTTCGATGACCCCGGCGTCGCGCCGTACGTCTACCTCGCCAGGCTCGAGTTGCCGCAGGCGGTGCGCGGTGGGCGCATGACGGTACGCACGGCACCGATGCGCGGCTGGCTGACGATCGATCGCCTCACGATGATCGATGCGGCCGGCCGATCGATGCCGCAGACGCTCGGCTCGCTCCTCCTTGCGAACACCGACCGCTGGCGGAAGGTGACCGCTTACCACACGTCGCGATTGACGGACCGCGGTTCGGACGAAGAACGGGCCGGGGAGGAAGGCTCCGTGGTCTACGAGAACCTCCGGGCAATGCCGCGCGTGTGGGTGGCGGCCGATGCCGAGGAGTTGCCCGACGATCGGGCCATCGACACGATCCGCTATGCGCAATTCCCGGATGGCCGGCCGTTCGATCCGATGCGGATCGCCCTCATCGAACCGGGCGTCGGAGCGCAGTCGTTCACGCCTGGTCCTTGGAGCGCGCATCTCGTCTCGGTCGAGGACACGCGGATGACGGTCGACGTTTCGACCGGCAGTGGTGGCTACCTCGTGCTCAGTGAAGCGCAGTATCCAGGGTGGCGGGCGCGAATCGACGGCGGCATCGTGCCAGTCCACCGTGTTGACGTGATGTTTCAGGGCGTCACGGTCCCCGCCGGACGCCACACCGTCGTCTTCGAGTTCGCGTCAACGACGCCGCGCGCGGGAATCGCAATCAGTACGCTCGCCGTGGCGTTCGCGTTATTTCTGTGCATTCCCAACGTCCGGCTGAAGCCTGTGCGTTCCCAACGTCCGGCTGAAGCCGGACACTACCGCCGTAGGTAGTGTCCGCCTTTAGGCGGACGTCGCCGGAGGTGCTGTCCGCCTTTAGGCGGACGTCGCGCCGTCCCGGTAGCGTCCGCCTGGACCCGAAGGGGATCAAAGCGGACCGCCGGTCTTCCGCGCCCGGCAGTACAACAGCATCCCGAACCGCCCGAAGAGGACGTGCATCAGGCTGTCGGGAATCACCTTCTCCATAGCCGGCCGCATCGACGGAGGAACAAAGTGCGTCAGGGCGGTTTTCTGCTCGAATGCGCGCAGCTCCACTCGATCGAAGCCTGCGGCCATCATGAAAGAACGAAGCTCGCCTGCGCTGAAATAGCCGACGTGGGGACAGCCGCCGACCGCCCGGCCATCCGAGTACCGGTTCCACAGGTCCTGCACTGAGTGACGCAGCAACTGCAGGCGCAGAACGCCGTATCGCGCGATGATTCCAAGCCAGTTGTAGATCGAGTGGCGGTTGTAAGTCATCAGGCGCACTTCACCCCCCGGGCGCAGCACTCGGTGCATCTCGGCGATGGCCCTCGCCGGATTCGGCGCGTGCAGAATGACCCCCCAGGACCAGACGAAGTCAAACGATCCGTCAGCAAGGGGAAGCCGTTCAGCCTCACCCTGGAGGACGCAGCCGTGGGTGCGGTCGAGCACGAATCGGCGCGCGGTCGACGAGGCGCCCGTCCAGGTCAGATCAAGTGCCGTCACATCCGCCCCGTGGCGAGCGAGCGTCGCGGAGATGGCGCCCAGGCCGGAGCCGACCTCCAGGACCCGCTTCGCACGCAGCGAACCGTAATCGATCAGCCCAGCAAAGAGCGGCTCGCCGGGGAACTGCGCAAACCAGGCAGCGCGATAAAACTCAGCATCGATACGCCTGAAAAACCCGCGAGCGATCTCGTCGTCGGACAGGTCGGGGCGTCCCTGATGTCCGAGGTAATCCATCGGATGGTGTTCCCACCAGAGACGAGTGCGGCGGGTGAGTTCGTCGGAGGGATCGGTCAGAATGGGTCCGGCCGAGCATTATAGAATTCAGCAGGACACCATTGGAGCGAGTTTGGAGTATCTGATCAAACAATACCCGCTCGACACGGGCGCGCTGGAGATCCAGTACATCGAGGAGCACTTCGGCGAATTCCCGCGCAAGAAGACCGCGCAGGAGATCATGAACCGCCTGCGCAAGCGCGAGAGCCTCATCCTGATGGCCGAAGCGCCGCTGCCCTCCGACCCCGGACTCGTCGTACCCGTGTCGTACAAGATCGTCCACGAACTGCGCGAACGCGAGGACGAGCCGAAGCTCACCGATCTCGTGGCGCGGCTGAGGAACGCGGTGCGGTTCGATGGTCGCAAGGTGCTCTATAGCTGGATCGGCGGCACGCGGCGCGACTGGCGCGGCCAGGGGCACTTCCGCGCGCTCACCGAGGAGTCCGAGGCGTGGGCGCACGCGTCGGGGTACCACGAAGTCGTGGTGAAGACGAAGAACCGTTTCTACGATATGCGCGGGACGCTCGACCAGCTCGAGTTCAACGTGGTCAAGTACGAGGTCAACCCGTACGACAACCGCGAGTCGAAGGTCTATCTGAGCAAGCAGCTCACGTCCGACGTGCTGCGCTCCCACACCAGCACACGAACCGTCGTGTTCGCCGACTAGGCAATGAAGTCCGACCGGAGCCTCGCGCGCTCGGTCAGGTTTCCGCGCGTCGTCAACATCAGCGACCTGAGGAGGCTGGCAAAGCGCCGGCTCCCCGCTGTCGTCTTCGCGTACATCGACGGCGGAGCAGAAGACGAGATCACGCTGCGCGAGAACAGCCGCGCCTTCTCTGACATCACCTTCCGCCCGCGCCAGTGCGTCGCGGTGCCCAACTGCGATCTGCGGACGACGGTGCTCGGGACCACGCTCGATCTCCCGTTCATGCTGGCGCCGGTCGGTTTCTGCCGGATGTTCTACCCGCGTGGCGAAGTGCACGCCGCGCGCGCAGCCAACGCAGCGGGGACCGGTTACATCCTGTCGACCTTTTCGGGCACACGCCTGGAGGACGTGCGGGCGGGCGCCAGCGGGCCGCTCTGGTTTCAGCTCTACGTACCCGGGGCACGTGACGTCGCAGAGGCAACGATTGCGCGCGCGCGTGCCGCGGGGTACTCCGCCCTTGTCGTCACGATCGATACGCCGGTCTCGGGGATGCGCGAGCGCGATTTCCGGTGCGGCGTTCGGCCGCTGCTCGAGGGCGACATCTGGGGGAGCCTCCCGTACGCCTGGCAGTTCGTGACTCGACCACGCTGGGTCGTCGACTATCTCGCCGATGGCGCGCCGAAGGTGTTTCCGAACGTCGAGCTGCCGGGCATCGGCGCGATGCCGTGCGGTGACGTCGGTGTACTTCTCGAAAAGACCATCGTCACCTGGGAGGATCTCCGCTGGATGCGCGATGCGTGGAGGGGTCCGATCGTCGTCAAGGGCGTCCACACGGGCGACGATGCGCGGCATGCGATTGACGCGGGCGCGGACGCGGTCATCGTCTCGAACCACGGAGGCCGTCAGCTTGATGGGGTACCCGCGAGTCTTCGTGCATTGCCGGAGGTTGTCGCGGCGGTCAACGGGCGGATCGAAGTCCTCATGGACGGCGGCATCAGGCGCGGCGGCGATATCGTCAAGGCGCTGTGCCTTGGCGCGCGGGCCGTGCTCGTTGGTCGTGCCTATGCGTGGGGGCTTGGCGCGGCGGGTGGACCCGGCGTCGATCGGGCGATCGAGATCCTGCGCACCGACCTTGTTCGCACGATGCGGCTGCTGGGATGTCCGTCGATCGCCGAGCTCGATCGCTCGTACGTCGACCCGCCGTCAGAGTGGTTCGCGGAACGCGGGCAGCCAGTCCGCGCCCACGCGTAGGGATGCCGGCCGTTTCCATACCTTCGAAGGACAGAGTTGCAGCGGCATTGCTGAAGAAGCATCATGACTCACCCAATTGTCCGGATGCTGTCGGCGACGTCCCGCGATCGGAGATCGTCATGAACAAAATGCTTCTGATCATGCCTGCCATCATCCTGCTGGCTGTCGATGTCGATACGGCGCCTCGCGGCGTCATGTTGATGAACCGCATCGGGCCGTCGACTATTGAGTTGTTCGTCGCCAACGGCGACGGCAGCGGCGAGCGGCAGCTCTTCACGAACTCAGACTTCGACTACAACGCATCCTTTTCAACGGACGGCCAGTGGATCGTCTTCACCTCCGAGCGAACCGGGTACGGGCAAGCCGACATCTATCGCGTGCACCCCGACGGCTCGGGCCTGGAGCGGTTGACCGACAACCCGTCGATGGACGATCAGGGCAGGTTGTCGCCGGATGGAAGGCAACTCGCGTTTGTCTCGACGCGCGGCGCTGCGCATAAAACAAATATCTGGGTCCTTGATCTTGTCTCGAAGAACGCGCGCAACGTGACTGGCGCCAGCGATGTGCAGGTCACAAACGGCAAGCCCGACGGTTTCTTCCGTCCGTCGTGGTCGCCCGACGGTCAGTGGATCGCATTTTCGTCGGATCGGCTCACCGACTGGGTCGGACACGAGAATGGTGCCGGTGCCGGCCATCGCCAGTCGCTGAGTGTCTACATCATTCACCCTGACAGCACGGGCTTGCGACGGCTCACGCAGGGCAACGTCTCGGCCGGCACTCCGCAATGGTCGACCGACGGCAAGCGTGTCCTGTTTTACGAGCTTCCGCTGCTGGAAACGGATCAGGCTCGCAACGCGGGGGCGGCGAATATAACGTCGCAGATCGTCTCAATTGACATCGCGACGGGAGCGCGAGTCGAGCACACATCCGGGCCGGGTCTCAAGCTCAGACCGCAATTCCTCGAAGGCGACCG
The DNA here is from genome assembly GCA_963741135.1 of uncultured Acidobacteriota bacterium. Taxonomy (GTDB): domain Bacteria; phylum Acidobacteriota; class Vicinamibacteria; order Vicinamibacterales; family UBA2999; genus Gp6-AA40. The sequence goes on along the minus strand of CAVUHC010000008.1, from coordinate 302,157 downwards.
CGTGGGGTATCTGATGAAAGCGGTCCCTCCGAACAGCGCCCTCGTGGCCGGACTCGCCTACAGCGACGGAGCCAAGGCAAGGCCAACCATCGGTCGTCTGCGTTCGCCGGCGTGGTCGCCCGACGGCAAGCGCGTCGTCTACGAGAAGAGCAACTTCACACCAAGGCCGCAGGGTCAGGTGCTTCATAGCTGGGACCCCGACTACGAGTATCGCTACACGGACGTCTTTCCGACCTACTCGAAGGATGGCACGCTCGCAACCACCGATCTCGAGCGGGGGGAAACCGGCAACAATCCACACGTCTCGATCTCGTTGTGGAGTGGCGATGGCTACACAGGTCGGAGGCGGATATTCTCCGACTGGGGTGGTGCGGCGATGATGTCGAGCTGGTCTCCCGACGGACGGCAACTTGTCTTCGGGTTCGGCACGTTCTTCGGCGGACGCAACCAACGACCCGCGGAGATCAGGACAATGAACGCCGACGGGACGAACGTAAAGCCGCTGTCTGCGGGGCTGCCGAACGCGGGTTTCCCCAACTGGTCGCCGGACGGGAAATCGATCGTCTATCGCGTGTGGGGGTACGACGACAAGAAGGTCGAGCACCGCGGACTGCGATTGCTCAGCCTCGGGGACCATTCCATCAAGGTCTTGAGCACGGAATGGGACAACTTTCCGTTCTTCTCGCCGAATGGCGATCGCATCCTCTTCACGCGCCAGAAGGCAGACGACAAGGACTTTGAGCTGTTTACGATGAGGCCCGACGGGGCCGACGTACAGCAACTCACGAAGACACCTGGCACCGACGGCCACGGAAACTGGACGCGCGATGGCAAACAGATCCTGTTCATGAGCACGCGCACGGGTTTCAAGGACGAGTCGCCGATGTACGACAACTCGCCGCAGCCTTACGCGCAGATCTTCATCATGAATGCAGACGGATCGAACGTGCGGCCGCTTACCGATAGCCGATGGGAAGATTCGATGCCTGTGTATGTGCCGCAACCGCGGAGCAAGTAGACGATCGTCCCTGATGACAAGGACGGAGGAGTGATCATGGACCGTCGTCTGAACCTTGGAACGATCGCGATTCTCTTCGGTGTTGCGGCGTGCGGCCGGTCGCAGCCTCCGGCAGACACGAATACAGCCGCACCCGCGGCGACCGAAGCGCCATTGCCACCGCCTGGCGTAGGCATCTACGTCACCAACGAGACGAGCGGCGATTTGTCGGTGATCGACGCCGCAACGAGCGCGGTGATCGCGACCATTCCTCTCGGGAAACGCCCACGAGGAATTGTCGCAAGCCCGGACCGCACCCTCCTGTACGTGGCGTTGAGCGGCTCGCCGGTCGCCGGCCCTGGCGTCGACGAATCCAAGCTTCCGCCGCCGGATCGCAGCGCCGACGGCATTGGCGTCGTCGACGTCCGTCAACGCAAGTTGATCAAAGTGCTGACGTCGGGGCCCGATCCGGAACAGGTCGCCGTGAGCCCGGATGGAAAGCAGATGTATATCGCGAACGAGGACGCGGCGCAGCTGAGTGTGTTTGACACGGGCGACGGTCACCTCATTCAGACCTTCAAGATAGGAGAGGAACCCGAAGGCGTCACCGTCGAGCCTGGCGGCAAGCGCGTCTGGGTCACGTCGGAGGCGGACGGCGCGGTCTTCGTCGCCGATCTTGCGACGGGCAAGATTGCGAAGTCCGTGAACGTCGGTCCGAGGCCGCGATCGGTGGCCTTTCTCCCGGACGGATCGCGGGCATATGTCCCGTCGGAGAACGGCGCCACGCTGACCCTGGTAGACGTTCTTCGTCTCGTTCCGGTCAAGACAATCGATCTGGGCAAAGGCATGCGTCCGATGGGCACCACAATCAGTCCCGATGGCAAATTTCTTTACGTCAGCACCGGTCGCAGCAAAATGGCCATCATCCTGGACACAGCCACGAACATGGTGGTCGCCTCGGTCGAAGCGGGCGATCGCCCCTGGGGTATCGGCGTCTCGCCTGATGCGAAGACGCTTTACACTGCCAACGGACCATCACACGATGTGTCCGTGATCGACATCGCTTCGCGGCAAGTCACAAAGAGAGTCGCTGTTGGCCGCGGACCGTGGGGTCTCGCGGTCGTCGAGGCGCCCGCCGGCGCGCGGTAAAGGCACGATGAAACCTACAACGTGTATGTACGCTTTCGTGCTCGCTCTCCTTGTGAGCGGGAGTGCCACTGCCCAATCCACTGGAACGGTCACCGGAATGGTCGTCGATTCCTCGGGAGCGCCCCTGGTCGATGCAACCGTGCGTCTGGAAGTGGCGGGCGCCAGCGTGGGCGAACTCCATACGGCGACCGACGGGCGTTTCGCATTCACGACGGATGCGCCCGGCATCGTCCGCATTCTTGTCACCGCCGCCGGCTTCGCGCAGGCGGTGACAACCGTTGATGGCGACAGGCAAGAGCTGCGCATCACGCTGCAGCCGGCACCGTTCTTCGAGGCGGTCAACGTCACCTCGTCTCGTACCGATGTGCCGCGCGCCGATCCCACCGTCACGATGACGGTCATGTCATCGACTGAATTACTCAGCAGCGGCGCGCTCACGGTCGACGATGCGCTCAAGGCGGTACCGGGATTCACCCTGTTTCGTCGTACGTCCTCGCGGGTTTCGAACCCGACGGCGCAGGGCATCACCTTGCGAGGGCTCGGTGGGACGGGCGCCAGCCGATCGCTCGTACTCGCGGATGGTGTGCCGCTCAATGATGCGTTCGGCGGCTGGGTCTACTGGGACAGGGTCCCGCAGATCGCGATCGACCGCATCGAAGTGCAACGCGGCAGCGGCAGCGACTTGTACGGCGCTGACGCCGTTGGCGGCGTCGTGCAGATCCTGACCATGCGTCCGGCGCGTCGGACTGTGCGCGCCCTCGTCGAAGGGGGCAATCTGGGCACGGGCCGAGCCTCGCTGTTTGGCGGTGGACACAGCCGCGGATGGTCGTATAGCGCCGCCGGCGAATGGTTCACCACCGCCGGATACATCACGGTTGCAAACCAACAAGACCCCGGAATAGCACCACGAGGCCCAATCGACACGAAGGCCGGGTCCGATCATCGCTCGGCGCTCGGGTCGATCGACTACCAGGCGAATAACGGCTGGCGATTCAACGCACGCGCCAATCTGTTCCGTGAGAATCGTGAGAACGGCACACCGGCCGTCGTCAATGACACCGATGCGCGGCAGGGCGCTGGCGAGGTTGCAGGCGGCATCGCAGGCGGCTTGCTCTCCGCTCGCGTCTTTGGCGGAACCCAGGATTATCACCAGACCTTCTCAGCTGTGAGCGCCGACCGCAGGTCGGAAGCGTTGAACCGGATTCAGAACATTCCAACGACGGCGACCGGCGTCGGCGCACAGTGGGTTCGTCCGTGGAGTCGCTCTTCTCTGCTGCTCGGCGCGGAAGGGCGATTCATCAAGGGCAGGACGATTGAAACGCCGTACACCGCGCAGGGCCTTCCCCTTGTCACGACTGACGCCGGTGGCAAGCAGCGTGTCGGGTCCGCATTTGCGCAGGCGACGTTCAACGTGAGCGATCGGCTCACGATGGTGGCCGGCGTACACGCCGATGGGTGGCACTCCGAGTCGCGGAATACGACGTACAACAAGACGCTCGGGTCGGTGAACCCGCGAGGGTCGGTGGCGTACCGCGTCGGGAACACCGGGCTCTCGCTGCGCGGTTCCGCCTATCAAGGCTTCCGCGCGCCAACACTCAACGAGCTCTATCGCGGTTTTCGGGCCGGCAACACCGATACGAGACCCAACGAGGCGCTCCAGCCAGAGCGGCTGGCGGGCGGCGAGGGTGGCGTCCTGTTCGCGCGGGGGCGGGTATCCACGCGCGCGACCGCGTTCTGGAACGTGCTTGACGACACGATCACGAACATCACCCTGTCGATTACGCCGCAGCTCATCACCAAGCAGCGCGCGAACGCCGACAAGGTGCGGGCCGCGGGCGTCGAGCTCGAAGGAGAGCTGCGGCTGCCGGCGTCATTCTCCGTGGGTGTTTCGAGCGCATTTGTGAACTCGCGATTCAAAGGCGACACGAGTCTGCGCAACAACCGGGTGCCGCAGGTGGCGAAGTACAACGTCGGCATGAACGTCCGCTACGCCGACGAAAAGTGGATTGCCTCAGGTCAATTTCGGGTCACGGGGCCGCAGTTCGAGGACGATCTCAACCTGTTTACGCTGCGCCGCGCGAACGTCCTGGACGTCTTCGGCAGCCGCCGTTTCGCGGGCAAGGTGTCCACGTTTATCGCGGTCGAGAATATCTTCGACAGCCTGTATGACGTCGGCCGCACGCCGATTCTCACGACAGGCCTGCCACGGACCGTCCGCGCGGGGCTTCAAATCTGGCTGCCGTAGGCCCGCCCTACTGGCGTCCTCCGCTTTGACCACCTCGCCCAGGCTCACCCTGCGCCCCACGTCCGGGCCCGCCGCGGCCGGCGCCGAAGGCCGGGTACGTGCGTGGGTTGATGACGTGGCGTTCGAGAAAGAAATCGACCAGTTGCGCGGTCGACTCCGCGAACTCCGGGATTGACACGAACTCATGGGGCACGCCGGCAAAGGTGTGCAGCTCCGCCGGCACGTTCGCGTCCCGAAGAAGCTTGAGAAACTCCTGGCTGCTCTCGGGCGGGACCGTCACATCCGCGAGCCCATGGAAAAGCATCGTCGGTGGGAAGCTCTTGATGTACGTGCCGGGCGTCGCAAGCCGCCAGGCTTCCTCGCTGCTGCCCTCGGGCATCGGAAACTGGCGCCGAAATCCCTCCCACGCGGAACCCGTCACGGCGTAGTACGCGAGACACGCGGCCACATCTGTCTTCACTCCGGGATTTCCCCCGTTGCCTTCGAATTCGGAACGGTTCTGCGTGCCGGCTGCAAATAGCGCCAGATGCCCACCCGCGGAATAGCCGGCGACCGCAATACGTCCGGGATCGATTCCAAGCTTCGCGGCGTTGGCCCGCGTCCACCGGATCGACGCCTTGACGTCTTCCATCTGCGCGGGCCATTTGGCGACGCCCGCGAGACGGTACTGCGCGGCGATGCTGACGTAGCCGCGCGCCGCCAGCGACTTCACGCGCTCCGCCAGGCCGTTCTTGTTCCCGCCGGCGAATCCGCCGCCATGCAAGTGGATGATCGCCATCCGCTTCGTATTCGTGCCCGACGGACGGTAAATGTCGCAGTGCAGGTCGGTGTCACCACCCTTCCCGTACACAACATCCTTCTCGTCCGCTGCGCGGCTCGCGTCGGCATTCGGAACCTGTGCCTGCGCGGCACGCGCGGACATCTCAGGCAACGTAAGCGTGGCTCCCAGGCTTCCAAGAAACAGCCGCCGCGTGAGCTCGTGTCTCGACATGGTTCGTATCCTCTTCGCACTTCCCTCGCGGCCTTCACACACCACCGGTGCAACGTAGCCTGCGGCGTCAGGGAGCAGCAGGAATCATGCACCCGTCAGGCGGGAACCGTAAGGACAATCTTTCCGACGTGCTCGCTCGATTCCATCAGGCGGTGCGCCGACGGCCGCATCCCCGAGCGGAAACGTCCGATAGATCAGCGGCGTGACCTTCGCCGCTCTCGAGCAGCGGCCACACTTCCCGGCGCAGCGCGGCGGCAATCTCTCCCTTCTCCTCGACGCTGCGCGGGCGCAGCGTCGAGCCGGTGATCGTCAGGCGGCGGCCGAGGACGCGTCTGAAGTCGATCGTCGCCGTGTCGCCGCCCATGAAGCCGATGACAACCAGTCGCCCCTCGACGCGCGAGCGACGCCAGGTCGCGCGGCGATGTAGTCGCCGCCGACGATGTCGAGGATCAGATCGACGCCGCGGCCGCCTGGTGAGCTGCTTGACGACGTCGACGAAGTCCTCGGTGCGGTAGTTGATCGCACGCTCGGCGCCGAGCTGCTCGCACGCGCGGCACTTCTCATCCGAGCCGGCGGTCGCAAGCACGCGCGCGCCGCGCAGCGACGCAAGCTGGATCGCCGTCGTCCCGATGCCGCTCGATCCGCCGTGGAAGAGCGCCGATCTCTCCCGAGCGCAAGCGGCCGCGATCGAACACATTGGTCCAGACGGTGAAGAAGGTTTCGGGAATCGCGGCGGCCGCCACGAAATCCATTGCGGCGGGCACTGGCAGGCACTGAGGCGCCGGGGCGACGCAGAGAGTGGCGTAGCCGCCACCTGAGACGAGCGCGCACACGCGATCGCCGACGTGCCAGCTCCGTCACGCCCTCGCCGAGTGATTCGATCGATCCCAGCGACCTCGAGACCGGGAAGATCGCTCGCGCCCGGCGGAGGCGGATACAGTCCGCGCCGCTGCATCACGTCAGGCCGATTCACGCCGGCGGCGGCAACGCGAATCAGCACCTCGCCCGCGCCCGGCCACCGGATCCGGCCGCTCGACGAGCTTCAGCACTTCTGGTGGGCCTGGTGTGGAAATCTCTACGCGACGCATTTTTTGTCAACCACGAAGGTCACGACTCTGATCAACCACGAAGGTCACGACGGTCACGAAGAACATAAACTACTTCGTGTCCGTCGCGTTCTTCGTGGTTTCATGATTGGGATTTGGGATTTGGGCTTTGGGATTTACCGCCAGCGCCGACGGAAGCCGGGGCGATGAGATCAGCCGCGCGAATTCCGGCCAGCGGCGATCGATGCCGCCGCGAGATTCGATGTAGGCGGCAACCATGTCCTTTCCGAGGTTGTAGTTGATGACGTAGCTGCGGTACTGATCGATGAAGCGCACGCGCTGCTCGGCCCGCGGCGGCGAGTACAAGCCGTACTTCTCCAGCCAGTCGGCCGCGCCCTTCGCATCGATCTCGCCGTTGATGTACCGTCGCGCCGCTTCGTTCCCCGCGTACGAGAGCTGATCGACGAGCGCGAGGACGTCGTAGTACTGCGTCGTGCGTTGCAGGGTCGAGGCCGGCGGCGGGAAACAGCACGCGCCGCTCGAATTCGATCCGCTCGGCGCGCGGGAACGCGACCTCGATGCCGTAGTTGGCCGTGCCTTCCGCGATCAGCGACTGCGGCGAGAACAACGGATAGACCGAGAACTCGACCCACCCGCGATCGCGGAGCAGATTCTTCTCGAGCAGCACGTTGTAGACGTGATGACCGGGATAGCCCTCGTGGCAGGCGAGATCGATCGCGCGATCGACGTAAATCGGCAGGTCGGTGTTGACCTGGATGAGGCTCCGGTAGTTCCCCTGGTACCAGTTGTAGCCGCTCCAGCTCTTGCCCGTCACGTATTCGACGGTGAAGCTTTCGCCGGCCGGCAGCGTGATGTGCTGCAGCGTACGGCTGCGGCAGCCGTCGATCGCGGCCTTGAACACCGCGTCGAGCCGATCGCGCGGAATCGACGAACCGGCTGCGGAACGCTGTCGTACCGGGAGACGAGCGGTCCCTGCCCCGGCAGCTTCGCCTCGAGCTGCGTCAGCACCTTCGCGAAGTCCGCCTCGGTATGCGTCGGTGCCACCGCGTCGTAGAGCGCCTTCGATTCCTCGTCGAATCGAAGCTTCGTCCCCGACAGCATCGACACCCGCGCGCGCAGCGACTTCGAGCTGCCGTGCAAGGTACTGATGCCGCAGCTGTGTCAGCTCGTCGGCGGTCACCGGAGGCTTTGCGGCGGCGATCGCCTGCGCCAGCGTCGGCGGCGCGCGACGCGATGTCGGTCAGCGGCAGCTTCGCCGCTTCCGCCTCGGTGCGCCACGCGGGTGGACCGTAATACGCGTCGACATAGTCGGCGTCGTGCTGGCCGACCGCAAGTACGAGCCGGACGTACCGTTCCGCTAACGTGTTCATCCTGTTGTCCTGTGCGCGCACGGGGACGGCTGACCGCGACCGCCGACAGCAGCACAACGACTCAGGCTGCCCGATGCGCAAGGTCCGAACTTCATTGGCCGTGACCTCTTCCGCGAATCGTCGGGATCAGATATTCCTCGAACGCGCCGTGGAAATCGTACCGCGGCGCAAAGCCCCAATCGCGCCGCGCCGCGCTGTCATTGACGTCCACGGGCCACGAATCGACGATCGCCTGCCGCTTGTTGTCGATCTCCCACGTGATGCGCGCACCGGGGAACGCAGTCGACGACCACGTCGCAGATCTCGTTTGCCGTCGGGTTGAACGCCGTGACGTTGTACGCCGTGCGCGAGAGTCGATCGCGCGGGGCTGCCGCGAGCCGCAGCAGACCGTCGATCGCGTCCGGCATGGCCATGAACGGAATCCGCGTATCGGGCCGCACGAAACACGCGTAGGGCTCGCCACGCGCCGCCGCGTGAATCATCTCCGGCGCATAGTCCGATGTCCCGCCTGCCGGCACCGTGAGCGCCGAGATCAATCCTGGAAAACGGACACACCGGAAATCGACACGCCCCGGCGGCGTGTCAACGGCGAGCTGCTTGTAGTGGCGCGCGTAGTAGCGCCCGAGGTGCTCGCAGTACAACTTGTTGCATCCGTACATCGTCGTCGGCACGTTCCACTCGTCCTCGTGGACGCGTCCGACGCGCATCTTGGTGTCGAGGTCCGGAAGCCCATACGCGGCAATCGAGGACGGATAGAGGAAGACGACCGGCCGGCCGTGCGACTCCCCTTCATGCTGCGCGAACTCGAGCAGACGCAGCGTCCCCTCGACGTTGACCTCGTGCGCCGTGACGGGGGTGAACTCGGACCGCGTGGACAGGAGCGCGGCGAGGTGAAAGACGAGATCGACCTCGAATTCCGCGAGGACGCGCTCGAGGATCCACTTGTCGGTGATTGAGCCTGTGAATTCGCGCCTGACCTGCTTCGCCAGTGCGGACTCGAGCGGCGCGATGTCGACGGTGACGATGGAGCGGCCGGTGCGCGCGAGCTGATTGATGAGACCGTGACCGATTTCGCCGCTGGCGCCCGTGACCAGCACGGATGGCGTGCGCATCAGACGATTATTACTTAGCGACAGGGTAAGGGCGGGTCTTGAGACCCGACCCTACCCCTTCGCTAGCGGACAGGTCGTCCGCGAGTAGTCCTATGAGCCTGAGCGGGAACGCCGACGGCGATATCGGGCCATGATGCCCGCCAGCCCGAGCCCGGTCAGCGTCAGCGTCGCAGGTTCCGGAATTGCCGCAGGAACGATGACCCCAGCGTCCCATTCCGTGTCCGGGTTCGAGCGGATCCTGACCCCGACGAAATCTGTAAGGCCGCCGAAGCCGCATTCTTCGCCGCAGAATACCGGGGGGTTGACGATAACAGCACTTGTTCCCACGAAGTCGCCCTCGTTATTTAGAAATCCTGCGGACGCGGCCATCGCGTAGTTCACGATGTCCCCGGTGCCGTTCGTTGACAACAGTAGACCGGGGACGCCCTCATCAGGTTGACCGTTCGGCAGGCCGATGCCGGAAAGGAAGAAATCTCCGAGGTGAAGCGAGGATGTAATCGACTCCCACTGGATTGACCGGGGCATGTTCGGGGCAGCCATACCCGCAAACGTTGAAGAGATCGCCCTGGTAGCTGTAGGTGTTGGTGACTGGATTGAACGTAAAAGAGCTTGCCTGCGCTGGCGCTGCAATGAACTGCAGCATGACAACAGCAACAGCGGCGACGAGGCCGGCGGCGAGCAAGTTCCTTGCCCGAAGCTCGGCCGTATTTTCGGCCACGTTGTCAGGAACCGCGAAGCCCTGTGACGGAAGTCTGCCTGCGCAGCGCCGAAATTCTCCTCTTCGACGATCGGCGCGTCGACAAGAGGTCGCGAATGGCTGGAAATGGCGCCCGTCCCGGAGGGAGTCGTCTCTGTTCCGGGAGCCAGCGATCCGGAACTTAGCTGAGGGCGTCGACTTGCGGTTACACCGATCGACTTCGCGGCGTGAGCACTCGACTTCCGCGTAACACCGTCCGAGTTCACTCCGTGAGCAGCCGACTTGCGGGTTACACCGAACGACTTCGCTGCGTGAGCAGTCGGGTGCCGCGTTTAACTGAGCGACTTCGCCACGTGAGCAGTCGTGTGCCGCGTTTGATCGAACCACTTCGTCGCGTGAGCGGTCTACTGCCGGGACTAACTGCGCCACTTTGCTGCGTGAGCAGTCGACTGCCGCGTTAAATCGCCCCTCTTCCCTGCGTGACCAGTTGTGTGCCGCGTGAAACGGCGCGTGTTCCCTACGTGAGCAGTTGTGTGCTGCCTGAAACGGCGCGTCTTCCCTGCGTGAGCAGCTGTGTGCCGCGTGAAACCCGATGCCTTGACTGCGTGAGCAATCGTCCGCCGTGCCTCCGCCCCGATTCGTTGAGATGCAAGAAAGACCGCGGCTGAAGTGTTCGCGGCGCCCGATGCGAGCGTTAACCAAAGTGTGGGGCCGGCACTACCTAAACAGATGGATTCCTCCGCCGCGCAGTCATTGGCGTGGCGTTTGCGTTACTCGTGGACGATGATTCGGCGAGCTCTCGGCGTCGGGGTCCTCCTGCTAACCGGGTGGACGCTCCACGGTTACGCGAACGGCCAGCGAGTCACGATCATCGGCAGGCTATTGGCGACCGAGGCAGAGGCCGACGCGGGGAGATACCACCTCACCGACGAAGGTAACACTCCGGTCTGCGCGGATCCCGAGTCATATCTCAACATGTATTTGCGCGGTACGGTGGGGCACGAGATCAAGGTGACCTTCGAACCTCATTCGTCGGACTCGACGCACTAATCCTCAGGTGATCCTGGTTCTCCAAAAGGAAAACAGCGAGCGTTAAACTATTCGCTTTGTGCAAGTTCCACCGACGAAGCCGGTGTCTATTGGACTTTCGTAAAGCTGGTCCAACTCGCACCCTCTCCGCCACTCATTCCGCAAATTCCTTGGCTCTCTGCCGGATCGAATCTTCAGTCCGCCCCTGTTTGCCAGGACTGGGACACTGCCGGCGTTACGGTCGCGCTGAGCCGCGGCGCTCAGCGAAGATTCGCGCCGACGGCTCCAGCGCGTTGTATGCCGCGTTTACCACCCGTTCAATTCTGGCAAGTCAACACAGTGTTCCGAACCACCGCGGCTTTTTAGCCTTGTATTCGCGATAGGTGTCTCCGAATCGCGCCTCCAGCGAGCGCTCCTCGCGCGGGACAACAAGAAAATTCACCATTGCCCAGAAGACCACGAATCCGCTGAAGACAGCGACGCTTCCGTACCAAAGCGCCCAACCAAGCCAAAGTCCCAGTTCTGCGCCGTACATCGGATTGCGCGTGAATCGGTAAGGACCGCGCATCAACAGATGTTTTGGAAGTAGGGTGAGTTCAACCCTTTGAGTGGTCTCAGCAAAGCCCACCACCACTATCCAGCTGAGCCCAGCAGCCCCGGCCACGACTGGGATCAGCCCGAGAAAATTCCCGATCCCTGGACCGCTCTCGGTCCAACCGTGACGGCGCGTGAGCAACGAAATCGCCCAAGGAACCACACCGTGCCCGAGCAGAATCCCAACAAGCAAGAAGATGAAGGCCATCCACCTGGGAATACTCGCTCTGGTCGACAGCCTATCGTCGGGAACTTCGAAGGTACTCACGGCCTTTCACTTTGAAGATCGGCATAACGTCTTGCCGCTCAGCCGCGAGCGGCGCTCACCGCTCTCTCGAATCGCCGGATCACCCCCACGCCGCTCGTCGGCTGCAGCGGCTTGATCCGCCGATGCCCCAGCCGCGTGGCGTCGGACCTACGACTGAACAAGGAGAGCCTCGTGCGCGGCCGCAAACGTCAGAGCATACTCACAATCGATCGCAGTGTGGTCGATGAACTCGATCTGGATCCCCACGGTGAAAGTGCCCCAGCCAATCCGAGTCAGCTTGAAACCTATCTCACGGGCCCGAACTTTCTGCGGTGGACTTTGAAACGTCGGATGCAGTGTGTAGCGTACCGAGTCGATAGTGTCCAGTTCGTCCGACGCCCCTTTGATTTCGAGCGTCCACTCGTACCCGACGCCATCAGGGTAGTCGTCGTCTCGAATCCGACGCGCAGAAACGCGGGGTTAGACAGCCGCGCGCAGAGCTTTGTACTCAAGCTTGCCATTCCGTCGGTCACAAGCAACGCAAAGGTCATGTCGATTGTCCGCGGAATCAAACGCCCCCTTGATTCAGGGCCTCGTTCGCGGCAGCGTCGAGGCCACGAGTCCGCAGAAGTTCTTGTTGCTCTTTCTGTAGCAAGCCAAGGGATGTTTCGAGGTAATCGCGAAGTGCTGCGGTCGGGAAGTCGATAACGGAGACGTGGTCACTGAAGTCGCCCTCTGCCCATTTCTTGAGGACGGGCTTGTATGCCGCGATATGGGCGAGGAGTTGGTGAAAACAGTCTGGGAATCGACCTCCAACAATTAAATGTGAATTGGCCAGGATGATGTTCTCCATCTTGAGATTCATCGGCATGAACACTTCTGTCATCCACAGTCGCCAAGCGACCAGGTCGGTCTCGGTCGGCGGAGGGTGGGGAACGGAAGTACCGACTTACTATCCGGCCGGTAGCGCTCGCGAAACTTCTGCCATGTCGCCGCGCCCGCGCGTTGTAGAGCGAATAGCGGCCCGTACAAGTCGCGAAGCTGACAGTTCGTTCGTTCGAGGCGATCCTTCCGTTCGGCGATTCGCAGATCGTTCCAGTATTTGCCCGCAAGGCCGACTACGGCCACCGCGATCGTTACAAGCCATCCGAATAGCGTCTTGTAGTCCATAGTCCAACCTCGGTAGGGACTGGTGGTCCTATTTCGACAGGCACGGCGCCAGCATCGTCCTGCGATGAATCGTGCGGTCTATCAACGCCTGGTTTGAGCCGCGCGCCAAGGGTATTTCTCCGGGTGTTCGATCGAGTCCACCGCCAGATCAATGTCGAGGTCTGGCCAATACAAGTGGTGTGGACTTGGAAGCTGAACGTTTGTGATTTCCCCAACTGACGCCTCCCGAAACCAGGGGAACTCTTTGAAGGGCACAAACAACTCGCGTTCGCCCACGAACAGCCAGAACCCGTGAGGCGAGACGTTAGTGACTTCCGCTGGGGAAGTGCTTTGCCCAGGCGGCGCGCATTTCATTGAGGTGCTCCTCGATCAGTTCCTGAACTTCCGTAACCTGCTTTGGCTTGAGGCTGAAGTTTGCCGCCAGCTCGACGACCGGCTCGATCCAGAACTTCGCTTCGCCGTTCGCATGCTGTGAACATGCGCCCGTCGTTCCTCGCGGGAAAAAAAATAGAACCGAACGGCGCGAACTTGGGAGTGCGGTCTCTTATTGGCCAGTTTCTTATTGAAAGGTGATCATGTCTGTTCGGCTCAGCGTCGGGGCGTTTGGCTTCAAAGGCTCGTTCGTCAGGTTGCCCATGCCCTGATTCAATATCTGGTAGAAACCAAGCGTCGTCTCGTAGTCGGTGGCGGCCGTGGTCGTGTCCACCGGGATGACCACGGTGTAATCGCGCAGCGTCGCTCCGACCGATGTGTAGGCCAGCGAGCCGCTGACCTTCCAGCCGGCCATGATGATCGTGTTGATACCCTTCGCCTTCAGCGCCTTGTCGAGATCGGTGTTGTAGAACCTGTCCTGGGCCGTGTTCACGATCTTGATGTCCCCCGAAGCCGGAGCGACCTCTTTCAGCCACTTGGTCATGTTCTGCTCGCGGGTGCCGTACGCCACGACGAGGCCCGCCTTGCGTACCCGCTCCATGAATGGAGTCATGGCCGGCAGCATCTGGCCCTTGCATTTCGGCTGGGAGTTGCAGATGTCCTCGACGTAGTCGAGCACCAGCAAAGCGGTGGTCTTAGGGTTCAGCGTCACGCGGACCGGGTCTGGAATCGCCGGCATCTGCAAGGTCACCATTTTGGGGGCAGCGCGATTGGCCGGTGCGCCTTGCTGGGCCGCTTGCGCTTGAGCCGCTCCACTAAAGAGCGCGAGGACGAGACCGCTCGTCAGGAAGACAGTGCGAAACAGCGTCATATTCGAATCTCCTTTAGGTACACTTCTCGAAACGCGCGGTTCGTCAAGAACAACCTGCAACGTCCGCTCGAGCCCCCCTATCCCGCCACCACCCTCATCACCCCAATCTATGGTAAGACCCAAGTGCTCTTTGTAGTACGCCGCAGCTTGGTCCACGTCGCTAACCGGTATCTCGGGTACTGCACCAGGGAATTCGTCGTTCATGCGGGCCCCTGATCGCGGCCTTAGCTTGCGGCTAGTGCGGAATGGGTCGAAAGGAGCTGTCGATGAGACGCTCCCACAATGCTCTAACGTTGGGCCTTGAGCATTGGGCATTGTTTGATACAAAAAGGGGCTCAATGATGCGTCACCTTCTGCTTCCCACCGTCGCACTGTTGCTGTCGCTCGGCGCGGCGCTTCCATCCACGCAGGACCGCGCCGGCGGCGACATGGTCGCCCGAATCAGGACGGAGGGGCTGCAGCGCTCCCGGGCGCTGGCGCTGTATCGGACGCTCACCGACGAAATCGGGGCACGGCTGACCGCGTCCCCCGCCCACATACAGGCGGCGCGGTGGGCGCGCGATCGGTTCACCGAATGGGGCCTCGCAGACGCGCATCTCGAACCCTACGAGTTCGGCCGGGGATGGTCGCTCGAGCGGATCTCGGTGGAGATGACGACGCCGCGCTACTTTCCTCTCATCGCCTACGCCGACGCGTGGTCGCCATCAACCGCGGGCCTCGTCAGCGGACGAGTCGTGTACGTCGGCGACAAGACAGCCGCTGAGATCCAGGCGATGGCGGGACAGCTTCGCGGCGCCATCGTGCTCACGCATCTCCCGCAGACGCAGTTCGTCGACAGCGACCGGCCCCAGCCCGGCCTCGACGATCGCCCGGTAGCCACGGGCAATCCGGCGCTTCCGCAGGCGCGGAGCACGACGCCGGTGGGCGACCTCATGCCGCTGCTGAAGCGCGCCGGCGCCGCCGTGGCGCTGAAGCCGAGCGCGTACCGCGACGGCACGGTGGGCGTCACCGGCAATCGCGGCACGCCGTCCCGACGCGCTGCCGTCGATTGTCGTGGCCGGCGAGCAGTACAACATGATCGCGCGCCTGGCCGCCGGCGGACAGCCGGTCTCGCTCAGGGTCGAGCTCCGGACGCGCTATCTGGAGGACGATCGCAACAGCTACAACGTCATCGCCGAAATCCCCGGACGCGACCCCGGACTGCGCGACGAGGTCGTGTTGATCGGGGCGCACCTCGACTCGTGGCACACCGCCAATGGCGCCACAGACAACGCCGATGGCGCGGTGGCGGTGATGGAAGCGATGCGCATCCTTGGCGCGCTCGGCGCCCAGCCGCGGCGCACGATCCGGGCGGCCCTGTGGAGCGGCGAGGAGCAGGGCCTGCTGGGCGCGTCCGCTTACATCGCGCAGCACTTCAACAGTCAGGCGGCACGCGATCGGCTCGCCGTGTACCTGAACGACGATCCGGGAAGCGGCCGGACGCTGGGCTTCTACATGGAAGGGAATCGCGCGGCGAAGGCGATCTTCGATGCGTGGCTCGAGCCGCTGCGGGACCTCGGCGCCACGCGCAACATCATCGAGGGCATCGGCAGCACCGACCACGTGCCCTTCAACGGCGCCGGGTTGCCCGGCTTCAACGTGATCAAGGACTTCGACGGATATGACGAGCGCACCCGCCACACCAATGCCGACTATCCCGAGCGCATGAGCGAAGACGAGCTGAAGCAGTCCGCCATTGTCATGGCGACCTTTGCGTGGCAGGCGGCCGTGCGCGACGAGAAGATCCCGCGGATGCCGGCCAGATAGCCCGGGTGGGCACTGGCCGCCCTGCGTCCTGCCGGGCGACGCAAAACGGTGTTAGGCTCTGCGGATGCTCCGAGCCTTCATGCTTTCGATCCTCCTGCCGGCCGCGCTGCTCGCGCAGGCGCCCGCGCCGAAGACGGCTGCTCCGGCTCCCAAGCCTGCTCCAGCGCCTCAAAGGGCGCCTGCGTCGCCTCCGGCGGCGCCCAGAGCGACAACGGCCGCGCAGGCCCCCGCTCCCGCCGCGGCCGCGCCGATGACAGACGAGGAGAAGACGATCTACGCGCTGGGTCTCGTCGTGCAGCGCTCGCTTCGACAATTCGATTTCAGCGCCAGCGAACTCGAGATCGTCAAGCGTGCCCTCAGCGACGCCGCAGCCGGCAAGCCCGCGGTGGAGCTGGCGGAGTGGGGACCGCGGATCGATCCGCTCAACCGCGCACGCGCCGCCCGCGTGGCCGCGCGTGAGAAAACGGCGGCTGCCGAGTACGTCGCGAAAGCAGCGGCAGAAACAGGTGCGGTCCAGTCGGCTTCAGGGCTGGTGTACCGGCAGGTCGCGGCCGGTACGGGCGAGTCGCCGAAGGCAAGTGACACGGTGAAGGTTCACTACCGCGGCACGCTCACCGACGGAACCGAATTCGACAGTTCCTACGCGCGGAACGAGCCTGCCGAGTTCCTGCTTCAGGGTGTCATCCCGTGCTGGACGGAGGGGGTCCAGAAGATGAAAGTCGGCGGAAAGGCTCGCCTGGTATGTCCGTCCGATCTCGCATACGGCGACACCGGGAATCAGGCAATCCCGGGAGGCGCGGCGTTGGTCTTCGACGTCGAACTGCTCGAGATCGTCGCCGCTCCGGCACCACGGCCCGCGAACTGAGACAAGGAGAATTTCACTGCCACGTAGCCACGGAGACACGAAGACACGGAGGAATTTCATGTTTTTGCTCCGTGACTCCGTGGCCCGTAGAAGTGAAGCGGTTTAGTTTGGCCCTGACGCGCAGCGCGCTGGCAGCTGCTAAAAAGCCACCATGTAGGTCATCTTTGCCACGAGCGCGCGGTCGAGCAGGCCGCCGGTGTTCGAATCGCGCCGCTCATTGAAGACCAGAAAGAAGTCGCTCAGCCGGTGGTGAATGACGTTGAACCGCAGGTTCGAGGTCCACTCCCGTGCATCCGTGTTGTATTGCAGCAGCGCATTGGCGAACGCGATGGTCGAGAATCCATATTCGACGCGCGCGGTAATGAGATCGGTCGTGTAATCACCGCCTCGAAGCCGAATCTGATTGCGCGACTCGTTGATCGAGGCGTTGAGCCGGCCGCGCAATCGTCACTGCCGCTCCGACACCGTAAGACTGCTTGTAGCCGTCGTAGAAATCGCCGATGTCCACGCGGCCGTTCAGCGAGACGGGCGCCGAGGCATTCGTGCGCCAGGTGGCGTGCCAGTCGTTGAACTCGTAGCGGCCGATGGGAATCGAGATCCCGCGCCGCCGGTTGATCTGGAACGGTACGATGAGGTTCTCGGTCGTCGGATCCACGCCGAGCTCGCCGCCGCTGCCGTCCTGGAGATTGATGCTCATGTGCGCGCCGATCAGGCGGGATTGCAGCTCGCCGTCCAGCCACGACACGTTCGTGACCCCGAGATGCGGAAACAGCTCGCGCAGCCACTTCGAGAGGCGCGTGGGTCGAAACCGCGCGCCGTACGTGCTGTCGAACTTGGCCACGCCGGTGCGCGGCACGAACCCCATCTCGTCGTTGAACCGCTCGCCGATTCTGACGTACGTGCCTTGAAGCTCCCAGCGCCTGTCGCGGTAATGGACGCCGGCGTTGCCCATCGATTCGCTGCCTCGACCGGGGATCACCGCCGCCGGCGAGAACGTCCTGGCGACCGCGACGTTGAGGTCCAGATTCTCAAAAAACCGGAAATTCGCGTCGGTACCAACGACCCGGTTGTAACCGGGTCCGTCTGCCTCCTTGTTCAGAACGATGACGCCGATGTCCGAGTTGGCCAGCACGTTCCGACGAAGCCTGAGTGCGGTGAAGTTGCTCGCGGGCGAGGTGTTCCTGCTTCGCTGCTGAATATTGAGGACGCCCACGCTATAGGCGCCGACGCGACCTGTCAGGCGCGTGCCGCCGGCAATCGGAATCGATTCGCCGCCCTCCGAGAGTCCGATTCGCCGACTGAAGAAGAGGATCGCGTCCGTTTGTCTTCCACTGGTCAATGCCGCCGCCGCCAAACACGACGCCGCGACCCTGCCCGAACTGGAAGATCCCAGAATTCTCCAGAAAGAAATCGCGCTTTTCAGGAAAGAACAGACTGAACCGTGTGAGGTTCACCTGCTGCTCGTCGGCTTCCACCTGCGAGAAGTCGGTGTTGACCGTGAAGTCCCACGTCAGGCCACTCGTCACGCCGTACTTCACGTCGAGGCCCACATCTCCATCGGTGCCGACGTCCACGCTCGTCGACTCGCCGGCGCTCCCGAGCACGTACGGTTTCAGGCGGAGGTCGTTGCCGGGCCGGACCCCTTGCAGACCCGCGAGCGTCCCCGCCAGCGAGACCCGTTGCAAATCGTAGATGCGCGGCATCGGCGCCCAGAAGCTGTCTTCGTTTCGGCGCCGGATCCGTCGCTGGAAATTGACGCCCCAGGTCTGCTCATCGGCGCTGCTGAACCGCAGCGTCCGGAACGGAATCGCGATCTCCGCGTACCACCCCGCCTCCGTGATGCGCGTCTTCACGTCCCACAGCGCGTCCCAGTTCTCGTTGACCTCCCGCCCCTCGTTGATCGTCTGCGCGTCCCACTTCGCGCCGTGCGCGTTGGTCGCGAACATGTAGCCGTTCCGCTCGTCGTGGAACGTGTCCAGGATGATCTCGAAATCGTCGCCGGACTCACGGTTGAAGTCCTTCGCCAGTTCGCTGGTGAGGATGTTGTACGGTTCGCGATCGTGTGCGAACACTCCGAAGTACAGGTTGTCGGCGTCGTACAGCACGCGCACATCGGTATCTTCCGTGGCGGGCTCTCCTTCGCGGGGATCGCTCTGTATGAAGCCGCGCGCCGTCGGCGCGCCGGCCCAATCCGCTTCATCGAGTGCGCCGTCGATCCTGATCGGACCGGCGGCGCGAACGGCGGGCAGCGTGCGCTCGACGCGAGCGGTCCTGTAGTCGATCTGACCGGCCTCGTTGCTGGTCGGCCACATCGCACAGGAGCCGAAGAGAAGCGCGGCGGCTGGAAGAACGCGAACGCTGAGCATGGCGTCGACCCGGCGCATGATAGCGCAGGTGAGCGGGGTTCCCGTTCGAAGTACGGGCGTCGGCTCCAGCGCGTGGTTACGCTGGGCCCGGAACCGTAACCTGTTCTCGAACTCGTTCGCCGGCCATGCGAACCGCTTCGATCAGTGCCTCCAGGTCCTGCTCTGTCGTGCGGAAGTTGACAATGCAGGCTCGAAGGACGAAGCGACCAGATGGTGTCCGAATCGCAGCGGCCTCACGGTGCCACACAAGTGAAGCTTGACGAAGCCGCGATATCTCCAGATCCGTTGTACTTCGGCCACGCGGGATAGACACACAGCGGCCGAGTGCGGCCCTCGGTCGCGGCATTGGCATCGGTGGCGAGAAGGGTACCAGGCGCCTTTCCCCGAGTGACCCACGTATCCAAGGCGCCCAATGAATCAAATTTCGCATTGAACACCCCGTTCCCGTGTCCGAATCCAGGGATGTAGTAGAAGCGAACAAATGAATCGAGCGCGGCCTGGCCAAACCTGGCCACGAGGCGACTGTAGTAGTTCAGTGTGTTGTGAGAAGTGATGGAGTCGTCAATCGACCCGACCATCAGTACGAGCTTGCCACCCCTCGCCATGAACTGGGACAGGTCGACGCTGTTTGCGTCGAGAATGCCGGACGCCTCAACGATGCGCGCGGCCCACTGATTCGGATCGAAGGTCAGGGGGTCAACCGTCGGATTCTTGGTGATGATGTAGCGAATCGTCCCATCGGCCGGCCTGAGCTGAAACGCGTCTCCCGGGACCGGTGGCCTCGAGGGCACGGCCGAGTTTCCGAGCGTGTTGTTGAGGAACGTGGCGCCTTCCAGGATCGGCCACTTCGGGTACGTTGTGAGCCCCGCCGCCGTAGGGAAGCTGAGAGTGAAGGGCGAGTTGATCGTGTCGACCGTCTTGAGCTGCGCATCGGACAGGCAGCTGTCACCCGTATCTACGCCGCTCTCGCAGCGTAGCGTGGCGCGTAACGTGTCCATCGTGAACGCTTTGTTGCAGCCGGGCACGTTGCTGATGATCCCGTCCGCAATGCCGTCGAGGCCGTCGCAGGCGGCATACACCGCGGCAACCAGGGCCTTCACCTTGTTCGGATTGATCCACCCGGCCCCATTTCGGTCGTAGAGCGCCTTGGCGAAGTGTTGTGAGCCGAGGTGCATCAGCAACAGGTTGTACGCGGGGTACTGGGCAATCACGCCGTCGAAGTCGGCCGGATATTTCTGTGCCGCAATGAGCCCTTCGTGCCCGCCTTGGGACCCCCCAGCGAAGTACGAGTGCTCAACCGGTGACCCATACCGCGCCTTGACGAGGTACGTGGCCACATCGTGGGTCTTCTTGACTTGCAGGTGTCCGAAGTTCGCGAGCGCCTCGTCGTTAAGGGCGAACGTACCATCGAACCCGCCACCTTCGTGACCTGAGTCGCTGCCAAGCGTGACGTACCCCTGCGCGAGCGGCGTCGGGGCGGAGGCCACCTGATTGGAGGCACCCCCAAGGCCTGTTACGAGTACTCCGTCATAGCCGCCCCCACCCATCTGTAGCAGTCGGTTGTTCCAGTTCGTGGGGAGATTGACCTCAAACTTGATCGGCGGCGCGGTGGGATCAACAGGATGGATGGAGCCAAGGACTTTGCAGAACTCGCCGTTTGCGTTCCCGGCATCAGTTGGCATCACGAGAGCCGCCGACACCACTACGCCCCCGTTGGTCGGTAGCCCGATGGCGGTGCGCGGAATCGCCTCGCCCTGCAGAGCCGCGCATTTCCGCTGGGCGCTGCTCGCCGATGACTGCGCCAGCGGCGCGTGCATGCCTGCCCACCACAACGAGCCGATGGCGACGACCACCAACGGCATGAGCCTGCTTCGCACGAGGTGTCGCAAAGATGACATGGTGAAACTCCCAAAGCCGGCTGACCGGCCGATCCCGGTTCCGCTCGCGTGGATCGCAGGATACCCCCCCAGGGCTGCAACGCACCGCATTGGATGCCTGCATCGGGCCTATGAGAATTCGATCATCAGGCGGCGCAACTCTTCGCGGACGGATGCGAGATCGGCAAGGACCTTCTCCGCCTCGTCAACCGTACGCTGCAGATCGTCCCTCTTCGGCACGCCGCCGCGCTGGACTTCGGCGGCGAGATCCCGCGTGGTGACGGCGCACGCCTCACAGATCTCGACGGTCTGCGCGTGCGCGTGAAGGATTTTCAGAAACTCGTTGCGCTCGTCGCGGGTCACGCCATGATCTTAGGCCGACCCGATTGGGCCAGGCGCGGGAGCAAGCGCCATCTGATCTGCGATGGGCGCGGCGTGCCCCTCACCGTGCGCTTGACCGGCGCGAACCGGAATGTAAGCGGCGCTCGATGGCTTGGCGGGCGTCGTCACGCTGGGTCCCGCCGCACGGGTGCAAACGGCAGCCTTCATCTCGTTCCGTGGTCGATATCGCGGACGCAACGAAACCCGAGATGATCGGTACCCGTGTCAACCGCACCCTTGCCGCGAGTCCCGACGGCGTACCGGGAACAGTACCTGATCCGTGCACAGAAACGAACCGCCGCGCTGGACCTTTTTCGGCACGCCCGGCTCCGATGGGTCGAGGCTCTGTCCGGGTCCCCGAGGGTTCCGCGTCACGCCGCCCGCGCGCGCCAGCTCCTGGTAGTAGTCCGCCCGATACCAGTCCGACGTCCATTGCCAGGCGTTGCCGGCCATGTCATACAGCCCGTAGCCATTTGACGCATACTGCGCCACCGCGGCTATGCCGTGGTGGCCGTCCTCTCCGGTATCGGTCATCGGAAAATGGCCCTGGTGCGTGTTCGCCTGCCAGTGACCCTGAGGGCGGAACTCGTCTCCCCACACGTATGGCTTGCCGGCAAGTCCGCCTCGCGCGGCAAACTCCCACTCCGCTTCGGTGGGCAGCCGCTTCCCTGCCCATTTCGCGTACGCTTCGGCGTCTGCATAGGCGACATGCAGTACGGGGTATGTGCCCTTTCCTTCGAGGTTGCTGCCAGGACCACGAGGATGACGCCAGTTCGCGCCAGCGGCGTAGCGCCACCACTGAAGGTGATTGTCCAGTTGGACTGGGTGGCGCGGTGCCGAGAACACCGCGGAGCCCGCGACGAGATTCTCGGGTGGTGCGCCAGGGAACTCCTGTGCGGTCGGGATGCGTTCCGCCACGGTCACGTAGCCCGTGGCCCTGACGAACTTCGCAAATTCATCGTTCGTCACCGTCGTCTGGTCCATCCAGAACCCGTCGACGTGCACCCTGTGCACCGGTCGCGAGTCCTCGGTCGCCTGCATGCCCACATCGTTCGCGTGGGGTTCGACCTGCGCGCCCATGGAGAACTCGCCGCCCGGAATCCACACCATCCCGTCGGGCGTGGACTCGGGCGCTTTGTCCGTGTTCGCGATCGTGGGACCGAACTCCTCGCGCATGGCAGAAGACATCGACTCGATGGTCCTGTCGGCCGTGGTCTTGGAGCGAGCTGACCTCCAGGTCACGACGACACCGGCCGCCGCGATGGCCAGCAGCAGCACGACAGTCGCTCGCCTGTGCTGACGACGGCTGGCGGGCGCGCGCGAGGTGCGGCCTCGGCGACGGTCGAGTTGCGGAGGTCTCATGACCACAACGAGCGATTGTTTGATGTCGCCGGCGCCCGCCGGCGCGTTACGTTTTCCGAGCGACCGCCTCACGCTGATCCCGAGCCAAGAGTGCCGTCAGGATCGCGTGCACGACGACCGCGGGCCACAGCAGTATGCCGGTCAAACCGCCCACGAGGCTCACGTAGGCGAGATACAGCGTGACGATCGCGCTGTAGGTCAACATGCCGATCAGCGGCGTGCCTGGCCAGCAGGCGACCCCTAATGCGATCAGGGCGATGCCGGTCACGCGCGCCACTGTGATGGCCATGCCGGTCAGTTCCACGCCGAACAGCAACAGCCCGACGAGCGATGGGACGATCAGCAACGCCATACCGGTGGCGGCTTCACTCATCGCAGCGAACACTAGTGCCATCTTCATTGCAGCGTCCGTTTGGAGATGTGGCTCCAAGTTGTCAGCGCGTCGGTACTGCTCCACCAGGCTCCCGGAGCTTGATCGTGAGCTTGTTGATCTTGCCAGTGAATCTGAACGGCGCATCGTAGCGATACTCCAGCATCGCGACGCCGCTGCGCGTGTCCTGGCCGACGTCGAAGCTCTCGTCCTCTGGGAACGTGACCGGAGTGGTGTGTTCCATGGAATTCCTGGCCACTTCCTGACCGTCCACATAGAGCACGCCCGTCCCGCCCTTGCCCAAACCCGGACCATCGGACTGGAAGTCGAAGAGGATGGTGTGCTTGCCGGCGCTCAGCTCGGGCCCTTCCCACGTCGTCCGCTTGAGGTCGAGCATGTTGTAGAGGAACACCAGCTTGCCCCGACGGATTCCCGCCACGCCCTTACTCAGGAACAGTCCATAGCCGCCGAAGCGCCCGCCCTCGGTGACGATCATCCCTTCCGCGCCACCGT
This sequence comes from uncultured Acidobacteriota bacterium, assembly GCA_963741135.1. GTDB lineage: Bacteria > Acidobacteriota > Vicinamibacteria > Vicinamibacterales > UBA2999 > Gp6-AA40. The sequence goes on along the minus strand of CAVUHC010000008.1, from coordinate 278,706 downwards.
TGGGGATCTCGACGTCCGCGGTAATGGTGTAGGACCTGTTCAAGATGTGAGGCGCGGCGCTAGCGGGGATGGCGATCGGCCGTCCTGTGTAGGTGAAGACCGTTCGTCCCGACGTGAGGTTCGGGCGCGGTGCGTTCCAGCGCGCGAGCGTCGAGTTGTCGAGCGGCAGCACGTCATTCTTCTTCGCTTCGGCATAGAAGGCGTCCTGTAACTGCTTGAGCTTCTCAGGCATTTTGGCGGCCAGGTCGTCGAACTCGGTGGGATCCTCCTTGACGTTGTAGAGCTCCCATTTGTATCCGGTGATCACGTCGGGCGGCGTCGCCGTGCTCAGTTCCCACGGGACCGTCGCAGGCGTCGTCGCCGCGACCCAACCGTCCTTGTAAATGGCGCGGTTGCCAAGCATCTCGAAATATTGCGTGGTGCGACGGGACGGGGCGTTCGCGTTCGCCTTGTCCCATGTGTAGGCCATGCTCACGCCGTCCATCGGTCGCTGCGTGATGCCGTTGATCGAGTCGGGCGCCGGGATGCCGGCTGCCTCGAGGATGGTCGGCACGATGTCGATGATGTGGTGAAACTGGCGGCGGATGCCGCCCACGTCGTTGATGTGGCCGGGCCACGATATGGCCATGCCCTGTGCCGTCCCGCCGAAGTGTGATGCCACCTGCTTCGTCCATTGGAACGGCGTGTCCATCGCCCACGCCCAGCCGGCCGAAAAGTGCGGGAAGGTCTTGTCCGATCCCCAGAACTCGTACCACAGGGCCTGGTCTTTGGCCGGCACGGGCACGCCGTTGAACGTCGTGAACTCATTCGGTGTGCCGTTGATCATGCCTTCCGGGCTCGCGCCGTTGTCGCCACTGATGTAGACGATCAAGGTGTTGTCGAGTTGACCGAGATCGTCGACCGCCTGGATGACGCGACCGATCTCGTTGTCGGTGTACGCGAGGTACGCTCCGTAGACGTCGGCCTGTTTGATGAAGAGTTTCTTCTGCTCCCAACCGAGGGAGTCCCATTCCGGCAGTCCCTTCGGCCACGGCGTCAGCTTGGCGTTGGCGGGCATGATTCCCAGCCGCTTCTGATTGGCGAAGATGGTCTCGCGCACCTTGTTCCAGCCGTCATCGAAGAGATGCATATCGCTGATTTTCTTGATCCACTCCGGCGTCGGATGATGCGGGGCATGGGTGCCGCCCGGGACGTAATAGACCAGGAACGGCTTGTCGGGCGCGACCTCCTTGAGCTGCGTCATGTACTGAATGGCCTCGTCAGCCATCGCGGTGGTCAGGTTCCAGCCCGGATTCCCTTCGAACGGGTAGATGGCTGTCGTGTTGCGGTACAAGTTCGGCTGCCACTGGCTGGCGTCGCCGCCGACGAAGCCGTAGAAGTACTCGAAGCCCATGCCGCCCGGCCACTGCTCGAAGGGCCCGGCCTGGGTCGATTGATAGGACGGCGTGTTGTGTTCCTTGCCGAACCAGGAGGTCGCGTATCCGTTCTCCTTCAGGATGGCGCCGATGGTGCCGGTCTCCTTCCTGATGACTGAGTTGTAACCGGGGAATCCCGTCACCATTTCACCCACTACGCCGAAGCCGGCAACGTGATGGTTGCGTCCGGTAATCAATGCCGCTCGCGTCGGCGAGCAGAGCGACGTGGAGTGGAAATTCGTGTAGCGCAGGCCGTTCTTCGCGATGCGATCCAGTGCCGGCGTTGGAATGACGCCGCCGAACGTGCCCGGCGCGCCGAAGCCCGCGTCGTCCGTCATGATGAGCAGCACGTTGGGCGCGCCCTTCGGCGGCACGACTCGTGGCGCCCACCATGCTTTCGACTCCGCCGCTTTTTCGTTGATCACCCCGCCGAAGGCTGGATCGGGCGGCGGAAGCTGTCTTCCGCTGATCGTGGCAGTGGCCTCGGGCGAACCCGGCGCGGCTGGCTGTTTCCTGGCACCCATGCCTGACACGACCGCGTTGTCCTGGACGCTGGACGAACCTGACGTTCCAACGGCCTTCTCGGCCCCGCGATCGGACCGGCATCCAAAGAGAACAAGGCTCAGAGCAAGAGAGAGCCCCAGGGGTCTCGCCCAGTTGCGAGGGCAGAGGGCCTGTGCGTATCCAATCATCGCTTGTGTCTCCTGGTTTCGATTCCTAGCAAGCAGGTTGCCGACGCCGGTCCGCTGCAGGTCCTCGCTTCAGAAGCCTTTGGTGTTCAAAACTTGATCGTGAAACCGAACAGCGGCCCCTTCATCGCGGTGTCGAACAGGAACTCATTCTTGTCGTAGTTCACTTTGAGATAGCGGTAGCCAAAGAGCAGCGCGTAGCGCTCGCGGATATCCAGACCTGCGTTTCCGACAATCTGATAGGTGAAGTCTGAACCGCCGGCTCCGAGATCCCCATAAGCGGAGGCCCACCATTTGCGCGCCAGCGTCCGCCTTGCTCTCAAGCCGACGATCCCGTCAGTCCAACCGCGGCTGGCCTCGAGGCCGATGCCCGGCAGCACACCTGACTGGAACTCCAGTTCTGACTTCAGGCGCCAGTAGCGGATGCCGCCGACAACGTCGAGCGACGCGTCCTCGCCGTTGACTATCCGGTAGCCGACTTCCGGAGTGAGGATGAACAGTTTCTGCTGGGGATTCACACCGGAAAACAAGGGGCCGGGAGTCGCGTTCTGGCCGCGAAGATCCGTGTAGATAGCGTCTGTCAACACGACGAACTTGTCGCGTCGCGCGTCAGCGAGACCCATGGCAGCAAAGTGCAGATGGTTGAGAGTGTCGGTGAAGGATGCATCGAGGTCGGCCGTTCGGTTTCCAATTCCGACCGGGCCACCAATACCCGAGCCCCAAAGATACGGGACAACCTGAAACTGCCAGTCTTCTGTCGACGATTGCGATGCAGTTGATTGTCCCGACGCTGGTGGCGTGTACAGCAGCATCAAACCAGCGGCAACTGCAAGGACAAGATGTCGCGTGCTCATGTGTCTTTCCTTTCAGCGTGCGAGCCGTCCGACATTTCCCGCACTCACGGTTGGTCGCATCGGTGCAGCGCCTCCACAACGTCCAGGAGGTTTCGGAACACGACCGACTTTTCATGGAACGTACCAAGATGGCTGCTTCTTGCCCTCGACGCTGGATCCTGGGGATACCGGCCGCGTTCATAGTGAGATCGGGATATTCCTGTCGGGTCGAATGACGCGGTCGGTTTCAGCCGACGCTCTCAACCAATCGTCACGTTCACGACAGGTCGCCACTCACGAGGGAGCGTGGGGCCCTCCGAAACGGCTCGGAAAGACACTCTTCCCCAGACAAGCGTAGTGCGTCCTGGCTGTCCGATTGGATTCACAAGGGGGACATGCCGTCCGGCCGGCTGGCTCTGCGCGCCTACTCGCCGTATTCCGGATCACAGTGGCAACAGCACGGGCGTGAGAAAAGTGCCGGCAGCTGAAATATCGAACGTAGAGGCGGACCTTCAGGTCCGCCTAGGTCCGATGCAAATCCGCCTGCCAGCTCGTGACGCCCCGCTTGATCTGATCGGCGCTCAGGTTTTCCGCCATCGTGCGGTCGCACAGTGCCGGCAGTTCCGCGTCGGACGCGAATCGCAGCGCAACAATCTGCGGTGTTGAGAGCTTGGAGAAATCTCGATCGCGGCCGAGGCGCGCCAGCCGGCCGTGCATTTCCAGCCTGATGATCCGGTCTTGTAGCTTCGTGGTGTACAGGCGGCTGATCAGCACGAGCGTCAACACGCCAAGCGACAGCGACAGGAGACCGAATGCGACCCAGGATGGCTGGAGGTAAGCGAACCTCGCAAACATGATGATGGCGATAAACGTGAAGAACCCCGCCACCGCCGTCATCGTCGGCCGGTGTGCGTGACTCGCGTAGCTCTGTTCTGCCATTGTGTTACTCCTCTCTCAGGCCGACCAGTTCGGCCTCGAGACCAATTTTCATTTCAACGGGCCACGGAGGGGCGGAGCCCACGGAGCACAAACCAAATTCCTCCGTGTCTCATCTCCGTGGCTGTGTCGGAGTGAAAACCCCGTGAGATTAGGACCGTCAGGAATCCCCGTCGAGCAGATCGCCGATGCCGCCGAGGAGCGACCCTTCCTCGCGGCGGCCTCCGCCAATGCCTGGAATCGCCTTGTAGATCCGGCCGGCCAAACGGCTGAGTGGAAGCGACTGGAGCCAGACGCGGCCCGGCCCGGTCAGCGTCGCAAAGAAGAGCCCTTCGCCGCCGAAGAGCGCCGTCTTGATACCCCCAACGAGCTGGATATCGTATGTCACGGACGGCTGCAGGGCGACGATGCAACCGGTATCCACGCGGAGCGTCTGCCCCGCCTGCAGCTCGAGCGGATGCACGGTGCCGCCCGCGTGCACGAAGCAGAGGCCGTCGCCCTCGAGCCGCTGCATGATGAACCCTTCGCCGCCGAACAGGCCGACGCCTATCCGACGCTGGAACGCGATGCCGATCGACACGCCACGCGCGGCGCACAGGAACGAATCCTTCTGGCAGATCAGCGTGCCGCCCAGCTGCTTCAGATCCATCGCCAGGATCTTGCCGGGATAGGGCGCCGCAAACGCGACCTGCTGCTTTCCCTGTCCCTGGTTGGTGAAGACGGTCATGAAGAGGCTTTCGCCGGTGAGCAGCCGCTTGCCCGCCCCGAGCAGCGCCCCCAGCACGCTGGATCGCGGCGACGTGCCGTCGCCAAATATCGTTTCCATCTGGATCGCGGCGGTCATGTACATCATCGAGCCGGCCTCGGCGACCGTGCTCTCGCCGGGATCCAGCTCGACCTCGACGAACTGCATGTCGCTGCCAATGATCCGGTAATCGACTTCATGTGCCATAGGCTGTTCAGAACCTGTCTTTAACCACGAAGGTCGCGAAGATCTTTCAACCACGAAGGACTCGAAGGACACGAAGTATTTCGTAGCCTTCGTGGTTCAACCCGTCTTGTGCCCTTTCATATCGCGTTTGACACCCGTGGCGCGGGCACGACCGGCTTGTCGGGCTCAGGCGTGAAGTCCTCGCCGGGGTTGATGAATCGATCGGTTTCGAACTTGTACTGCTTGTCGTACAGCTGACGGTAGCGGCCGTTGAGCGCGAGCAGCTCCGCGTGCGTGCCGCGCTCGACGATCTCTCCGGCCTCGAGCACGAGAATCTGATCCGCGCTCCGGATGGTCGACAGCCGGTGCGCGATCACGAACGTCGTCCTGCCGGACCGGAGCCGCCGCAGGCCGTCCTGGATCATCTGCTCGCTCTCGCTGTCGAGGCTCGACGTCGCCTCGTCCAGGATCAGGATGCGCGGGTCGGCGAGGATCGCGCGCGCGATCGACACGCGCTGCCGCTGTCCGCCCGACAGCTTGATGCCCCGCTCGCCGACGACCGTGTCGTACCCCTCCGGGAACTGGCTGATGAACTCGTCGCAGTGCGCGATGCGGCACGCCTCCTTGATCTCCGCGAGCGTGGCCGACGGGTTGGCGTAGCCGACGTTCTCCGCAATCGTTCCGTCGAACAGGAAATTCTCCTGCAGCACCGAGGCGAGCTGCTCCCGGTAGTCGAGCAGCCGCAGCTCCGCGAGGTCGGTGCCGTCGACGAGCACGCGGCCCTGCGTCGGGCGGTTGAACGCCATGACGATGCTGATGAGCGTGCTCTTGCCGGACCCGCTCGACCCGACGAGCGCTGTGGTCGTGCCGGGCGCCGCATGAAACGACACGCCGCGGAGCACCGGCTGTCCCGGGTTGTACTCGAACCAGACCTTGTCGAACGCCACGTCGCCCGCGAGCCGCCCGACCGCCTGCCGCTGTCGATCCTCGTCCAGCTCGGTCGTCATGTTGAGGATCTCGCGAATGCGATCGAGGCCGGCAAACGCCTCGGTGATCTGCGTGCCGATCGACGCGATCGAGACGAGCGGCGCGGCCACGAGGCCGATGAAGAAGATGTACATGATCAGATTCGCCGAGCGTCATCTGGCCGCGCGATGATCGCCCGCCCGCCAAGCCCGATCATCAGGACGCCGATGATGCCGACGATGACCGTGCTGCCGGCAGTCGTCGCCGAGACGCCGGTCATCGACTGCGCGACGTTGCGGAACAGGCGATGCGCCCCCTTCGTGAAGACGATTTCTTCGCGCTTCTCCGCCGTGTAGGACTTCACGACGCGGATGCCGCCGAGCGCCTCGGTCAGGCGGCCGGTGACTTCCGCGTTGATCTTGCCGCGCTCGCGGAACAGCGGCCGCAGCGTCTTGAAGGCGTACGCCATGCCGCCGCCGAACAAGCCGAGCACGACGAGCGTGATCACCGTGAGCTGCCAGTTCAGCCAGAAGAGCACGCCAAGACCGATGACGGCGGTGACCAGGCCGCCAACGAGCTGCACGAGACCGGTGCCGACGAGATTTCGAATGCCTTCCGCATCGCTCATGATGCGCGAGATGAGCACGCCGGTCTGCGTCGAATCGAAGTACCGGACCGGCAGCCGCATGACGTGCGCCTGCACGCGCTTCCGCATGTCGGTGATTGCGCGCTGCGCCGCCACGCCGAGCGTCTGCGAAAGCGCGAATGAGGTCACCGCCTGCACGATCGTCGCGGCGCCGGCCGCGAGCGCGATCGGCATCAGCAGCTCCGTCCGGCCCTTGCCGACGACGTCGTCGATGAGCCACTTGGATGAGGCGGGCAGCACCAGGCCCGCCAGCCGGCTGACGAGCATCAGCATGAGGCCGATGGCGAGCCGCCGCCGGTGGGCCCAGAGCAGCTCGCGCGCCTCGCGCCACGCCTCGGATGCGGATACCTTCTTCTTCTTTGCCAGGCTCGGCGCTCAGAACGCCAGCGAAGCGGCGCCCCGTGCGTTCGCCGGTGCGTTGTCTGAAACCTAGATTTGCGGCCATGTCATAATCAGAAACTTGTGAGTGACACCAAGATACGAAAGAACCCGAAGAGGCTGGTCCGCGTGAGCGGCGCCAGACGTCGAGCCGCGGCGTGCGCACCAGCGATACTACGACGCGCGGAATACGCATCGAGGTCCAGAGCACGTACATGCCCGAACGCAGCGCCCCAAACGACGCGCAGTACCTGTTCGAGTACCACGTGCGCATCTCGAACGTCGGCAGCGAGACGGCCCAGCTGATCTCGCGCGAGTGGATCATCACCAACGCCGACGGCGAGGTCGAGCGCGTCAAGGGTCCGGGCGTCGTCGGCGAGAAGCCGGTGCTGACTCCTGGCACCGCGTTCGAGTATCGAAGCTTCTGCCCGCTCAAGACGTCGGTCGGATCGATGCAGGGCAGCTATCAGATGGTAACCGCGAACGGTGACCAGTTCGACGCGATGATCTCCCCATTCACCCTCGCTGTTCCCCACGCGTTGAATTAGAGAGCGTTCGAGTCCGTCTAAAGGCGGACGCTACAGAGGATAATCGGTAGTTCGAGTCCGCCTAAAGGCGGACGCTACCGGGGATCATCGGTAGTGTCCGGCGAAGATAAACGGTAGCGTCCGGCTTCAGCCGGACCCGCGCTTCAGCCGGACCTGCGCTTCCGGCCGGACCTAATCGAGACTCGCCTTCTCCGAATCGCCCATCTCCACCTTCGCCGACGGAAAATACTCCTTCCACCGCCGCGTCACGGTTTGCGCGGTCGCCTCGTCGCACGACAGCTCCTTTGGAAACGCCGGCTTCAACCGCGCGTCGATGACGATCGGTGCGCTATAGGCGAGGTGATTGCGCACCACGCGCCGCTCGGCGGCATGGATGTCCGCCGCCGGCTCGAAGCGTGTGAACGTCGTCCAGAGGAAATTCATCGAGCTCGCGGCCGCGCGGGCCGGCTCCTCGGTAATGACGACCAGCGGCCAGTCACGGAAGACGCCATCCTTCGCGAGCCGCGGTGCGGCATCGGGCTCCACGGTCCGCGGAGCCTGTGCCGACGATCAGACAGCCGGGACAGAAGACTCGCACGTCGGTGACACCCTGCGGCGCGGCTGCAGTGAACTGCCTTGGCAGCTCGCGCACGGGATCGCCCAGTCCGAGCCACACCCCCTTCGACCCCTGGTTCACCGTCGGCCCCGTGTAATCGAGCGTGTCCATCGAGAGGTTCGAGAACACGTAGAGATCGGTCTCGGGGTGGGTCCTGGCAAGCAGATGTTCGAGCGTCGCCTTGAAGTTCCGCAGATCGACGTGGCGATCGGTCAGCAGCAGGAACTTCGTGAGCGACAGCTGCCCTTCGCCGAGAATCCGGAACGCGCTGGCCATCGCCTCGCGTCCGTACCGCTGTTTCACCACCGCGGCGGCAAGCGAGTGATAGCCGGTCTCGCCGTACGACCAGAGGCGCTCCACGGCAGGCATGACGAGCGGAAACAGCGGCGACAGCAGCTCCTGCAGCAGGTCGCCGATGTAGAAATCCTCCTGGCGCGGCTTGCCGACGACGGTGGCCGGGTAGATCGCGTCCGTCCGGTGCGCAACGCGGTTGACCTGGAAGATCGGATAGTCGTGCTGCAGCGAGTAGTAACCGTAGTGATCGCCAAAGGGTCCTTCGGGACGCCGAACGCCCGGCGGCACTTCGCCGATGAGCGCGAATTCCGCGTTCGCGATGAGGGGATGCGGTCCCTGACCATGGACCTGCGGTAGACGCTCGCCCGCAATCAGCGACGCCAGCATCAGCTCCGGCACGTTCTCAGGCAGCGGCGCAATCGCGGACAGGATCAGCGCAGGGGGTCCGCCGAGAAACACCGTGGCCGGAAGCGATTCGCCGCGCGCGTCCGCAACCGCGTAGTGGTATCCGCCGCCCTTGCCGATCTGCCAGTGCATGCCGGCCGTCCGCGCGTCGTACACCTGCATGCGATACATGCCGAGGTTGGATCCGCCGCGATCGGGATGCGTCGTGTAGACGAGCGGCAGCGTGATGAACGGCCCGCCATCCTCGGGCCAGCAGGTAATCGCAGGAAGACGATCCAGGTGCACGTCGGACGTGATGTGTTCCGTGACTGGTCCGGTCGCCACGCGCTTCGTGCCGACCTTCAGCAGCTCGAGACCGACATCACGCGCGCCCCACAGCTTGCCCGGCGTTGGCGGAAGCAGCGTCTCGGCGAGCTCGACCAGTCGGCGAATCAGCCGGAGTGGCCGCTCGCCAAAGGCCAGCTCCGCACGCCGCGCGGTGCCGAACAGGTTCGTGACGAGACGGAAACTGGACTTGTCCGCCGTAGCGTTCGCGGAGGCGGATCCTGTGACGTTGGTGAAGAGGAGCGCCGGGCCGCCCGCCGCGATGACGCGTCGATGGATTTCGGCAACTTCGAGATGCCGATCGACGGGCGCGTCCACCGTGGCGATGTCGCGATCACGGTGGAGGCGGTCGATGAATGAGCGGAGATCGGGAAACATTCAGGGATCAGGCGAAGGGGTCGGGAGTCATTACGAGAATCGAAATGCTCGATTCAGGCTTCGATTTCGATTCTCGTAATGACTCCCGACCCCTTCTCACCTAGCTCGCCGCCGCGGCCTGCATCGGCTCGTCGGCACTGCCGCCGTAGATGGACGGCACCTTCGATCCCATCGGTCGCAGGTACGCCGCGAGCTGTCCGCGATGATGAATGCTGTGATTGTTGGCGAGGCCGAGGAACGAGACGGCCGGCAGCTTCATCATGCCGAAGAAATCGACCTCGCGCGACAGCTTGTCAGGCTGACAGCGCGCGGAGCTGTTTGAGCTTGTCGGGCACTGTCTTCTGGTAGAAGGCGACGATCTCGTCTGCGCTCGTGAACTGCGACTCCGCCTTTTCGCCCGCAACGGGGTCGAACTCGAACTTGCCGTCGATGATCGACTGGAGAAACCAGTTGTCGGCGACCGCCATGTGCGCTGCCAACTCCCGTGCACTTCTCGACTTCGCGTCCGGCTTGTAGTTGCCATCGCCCGTCTGCACCGCCGCGAGCACCTTGCACGTGATCGGTACTTCACTTTCCATAAGACCGGCGAATTGCTCGACGAGAATTCTTGCCTGTTCAGCGTTCATATGAACCTCTCTGATCTGGCGGGTCCGAAGGACCCGACCTGCACTATCGAGCGCACTGACGGGTCCGAAAGGACCCGCCTTACCGAGTCAGTTTCCGGTACTTGATCCGATGCGGCGTGTCGGCCTCCGCGCCGAGGCGGCGATGCCGGTCCGCTTCGTAGTCCTGGTAATTCCCTTCGAACCACACGACCCGGCTGTCGCCCTCGAACGCGAGCATGTGCGTGGCGATGCGATCGAGAAACCAGCGATCGTGGCTGATGACCACCGCGCAGCCGGCGTAGTTGAGCAGCGCCTCTTCGAGCGCGCGCAGGGTGTCGACGTCGAGGTCGTTGGTCGGCTCGTCGAGCAGCAGCAGATTCGATCCGCGCTGCAGCAGCTTCGCCAGGTGCACGCGATTGCGCTCGCCGCCCGAGAGCGTGCCGACCTTGCGCTGCTGCTGCGCTCCCTTGAAGTTGAACCACGAGACGTACGCGCGCGACGACATGGGCCGCTTGCCGACCGTCAACTCGTCCTCGCCGCCGGTAGATCTCCTCCCAGACGCTCTTGTTGGGCGCAAGCGCATCGCGGCTCTGATCGACGTACCCGGCCTGCACCGTCTCCCCGATCCGCAGCGTCCCGTCGTCGGGCTTTTCCTGGCCGGTGATCATGCGGAACAGCGTCGTCTTGCCTGCGCCGTTGGGGCCGATCACGCCGACGATGCCGCCGCGCGGAAGCGTGAAGTTCGAGATCGTCGATGAGGAGCAGATCGCCGTACGCCTTTCTGCAGGCCGCGAGCTTCGACGACGATGTCGCCGAGACGAGGGCCCGGCGGGATGTAGATCTCGACCTGCTCGATCTTCTGCGCCGTGTCTTCGTTGAGCAGCTGCTCGTAGGCGTTGAGACGCGCCTTGCCCTTCGCCTGGCGGGCGCGCGGCGACATGCGGATCCATTCCAGCTCGCGCGCCAGCGTCTTCTGGCGCTTCGACTCTCGGATTTCTCTTCCTGCGAGAGCCGCTGCTGCTTCTGATCGAGCCAGGACGAGTAGTTGCCCTTCCACGGGATGCCCGATGCCGCGATCGAGCTCGAGAATCCATTCGGCGACGTTGTCGAGAAAGTAGCGATCGTGGGTGACCGCGACGACGGTGCCCTTGTATTCCTTCAGGAACCGCTCGAGCCACGCCACCGATTCGGCGTCGAGATGGTTGGTTGGCTCGTCGAGCAGCAGCAGATCCGGCGACTTGAGCAGCAGACGGCACAACGCGACGCGGCGGCGCTCGCCGCCGGACAGCTTGGTGACCTCCGCATCGGGCGGCGGGCAGCGCAGCGCGTCCATCGCGAGCTCGAGCTTCGAGTCGATCTCCCACGCGTTGACCGCGTCGATGCGATCCTGCAGGCGGCCCTGCTCCTCGAGAAGCTTGTCCATCGCCTCGGGGGTCATCTCTTCGCCGAGCTTCATGTTCAGCTCGTCGTAGCGATCGAGGAGCGCCTTGATTTCCGACAACGCCTTCCTCGACGTTGCCGCGCACGGTCCTTGCGAGGCGTCGAGCCGCGGCTCCTGCGGGAGGAATCCGACGGTGATGCCGTCGGCGGGAAACGCTTCGCCGATGAACTCGGTGATCCTCGCCCGCCATGATGCGGCAGCAGCGAGCTCTTGCCCGCGCCGTTCAACCCGAGCACGCCGATCTTCGCGCCCGGCAGAAACGACAGCCAGATGTCTTTGAGTACGACGGCGTCGGGAGGATGAACCTTCCCGAGGCCTTTCATTGTGTAGATGTATTGCATGAACCGTGAATCTCTAGGGATCGGGATCGGGATCGGGGATCAGGGATCAAGAACCGGAGCCCTGTCGTCTCGACAGTCGTTCAGTATATCGCCCCGATCCCCGATCCCAGATCCCAGATCCCGAATCGCCCTATTGCGTAGCGCCCGGCTTCTCCGGCATCAGCGTCATCATCGTGTAGCGATCCGCGGGGAAGTACTTGCGGAACGCGTCGTGGATGTTCTCGGCGGTCAGCGTATCGGTCCGCTCCGCGCGATGCGCGATGCTCACCGGATCCCACCCGAGCAGATGCGCGGTCTGGAGTGCGCCCAGCCAGAAGCCGTTCTGCTTGAAACGACGTCTCGAGGCCTTCCTTCTCCGTCTCCTTGACCTTCTGCACGTCATCCGCGGAAGGCCCTTCGCGGCGCATCCGATCGACCTCGGTCATCACGGTCGAGACCAGGCTCTCGACGCGATCCGGCGCGCTGCCGAACTGCGACGGATGTCGTCCCGTACCCGGTCTGCGGAAGGGTGTTCGAGTAATCGACGCCGACGCTGTAGGTGCCGCCGAGCTCCTCGCGCAGCTGATCGCGGAGATGACGCTCGAGGATCGCCGTCGCGGCGCGCAGCCGGTGCATCTCGAGCTCGTCCAGGCGCGGTGTCGGCAAAGAACGTGATCACCGTCTGGCTCTTCGGCTCCTGCCCCTTGTTCACGACCTCCTTCTTGACGCTCGGTCGGAAACTGCAGCCGCACGTTGCCGTACGGTGGACGAGGGCTTGCCCTGCGACGGCAGCGAGCCGACGTAGGTCGCCAGCAGCGGCGCGATCGTGTCGACGTCGAACGCGCCGACGAAGAAGAACGTGAAGTCGGCGGCGTTGGCGAACTGCGACTTGTAGAACGCTTCCATCTTCGCCTGGTCGAGCGCGTCCACGTCTTCAGGCTTCATCGACCGCGACGTGTAGCTGTTCGACGGTGTTCACGAGCCGCACGCGCTCGCCGAAGACGGCGCCGGGGCTCTGCGCCTGGTTGGCGAGGTTGGCGCGCAGACGGCGCTTCATCAGCTCGAACGCCTCAGGATCGTGATTGGCTGACGTGAAGTCGAGATACAGCAACTGCAGCGCCGTCTCGAGATCCTTCGGCGTGCTCGATCCCGAGACGCCGTGCGTGTACGCGCCCATGACGAGCGACGCGTTGGCGATCTGCCCCGAGAGCACCTTTCCCAGATCGACGGGCGACAGACCGCCGACGCCCGAGATGCCGACCAGGCCGGTCATCAACGATGCGTTGCGGTAATTCGCCTCGGGCACGTTCATCGTGCCGCCCTTTGCGTACGCCGTGAAAATCACCTGGTCGTTCTTGAACGTCGTCGGCTTCAGCCACACCTCGACGCCATTGGAGAGCGTCAGGACCGTGACGCCGATCTCCGGCGATCTGCCGCCTGCCCGTGATCGAGCCGGCGCCGGGCGTGTGCCGGCATCAGCACCTTGCCGGTCGAGTCGTCGCGCCACGCGGTGAGCGTCGCGGCAGCTCCCGACACGCAGCGCGTCGCGCAGCGCGGCCTCGGTCGGCGGCATCACGCCTTTCTTGTCCGGCGCGACGGCGATGACGACGCGATTCGGTCTCGGTCACCAGCTCGCGCGCGAGCGCCGCGGTCTCTGTCGTCGTGATGGTCGGAATGAACCGCTTCGCGAGCGCGTATTCCGCTCTCGATGCCCGGCGCCGGCGACGTCGTTGAGAAAGAGCGCGACGAGCTCGGACGCGAAGCCCGGGTTCTCGGACTTGTCGCGCTCGTTGTAGGCGCGGTCGTACGACGCGAGCGTCGACTTCTTCACGCGATCGAGCTCCGCATCGCCGAACCCGAACTGACGCACGCGCGCCAGCTCCTGCTCCAGCGCGTCGACGCCCTTCGCGATCCCGCCGTCGTTCACGCGTGCCGATACGCCGAACGCTTCAACCGTCCGGCCCAAGCGTGTCGTCGCCGGCGGACGCGCCGAGAAATGGCGCATCGGGACGCCGGGCGATCTCGCCGAGCCGCGCGTTGAGCATCGATTCGAACAGGCCGCGGACGAGATCTGCGGCGATAGTCGCCACCGTCTCGGATCTTCTGCAGCGGTCGCGTGTGGAAGCACCGACACCGACGAGGCCTGCGCCTCCGGGATCGGTGGCGACCGCGACGCGCGTGTCCTTGTGCGGCGGGACGGGATAGATCGGCCGCTTCGCCGATTTCCGCGCGGGGATGACGCCGAAGTACTGGCGAACGAGCTGCTCGGCCGCAGCGCGTCGAGATCGCCGACGATGACGACGGCGATGCGATCGGGCGTGTAGTTCTGACGGTAGAAATCGCGAACGCGCTGATACGGGAACCTTCTGAATCGTCTCGGGCAGGCCGATCGGCAGCCGCTCCGCGTACTTCGACTGCGCCGTACACCGCGCGATCGGTCACTCCCTGCAGCCGCGAGGCGACGCCAAGACGCTGGCGCCATTCCTCGAGGACGACGCCGCGCTCCTTGTCGATCTCCTTGTCCTCGAGGCTCATGCCGCCCGCGAAATCGCTGAGCGCCTGCAGGCCGTGGTCGAGCGCGCCGGCGCGATCGGTCGGCACGTCGAGCATGTAGACCGTCTCGTCGTAGCTCGTGTACGCGTTGACGTGCGGGCCGAATGCCACGCCGACCGATTCGAAGTAGGCGACCAGCTCGCCCGGCTTGAAGTGCGTCGTGCCGTTGAACGCCATGTGCTCGAGCATGTGCGCGAGGCCGCGCTGGTCGTCGGCCTCGTCAATCGAGCCGGCCTTGACGGCGAGCCGCAGCGACACGCGCTTTTCGGGTCGCGCGTTCTGGCGGACGTAGTAGGTGATGCCGTTCGGACAGCTTGCCGACGTGAATGGCTGGATCGAGCGGCAGCTTCGCGGAGAGCGCCTGGGAAAATGCGGGCGGCGCGGACAGGACGACAAGCAGTAGAAGTGCGAGGGTGCGACGCCGCGAGGTGCGACGGCTGCCGTGCGATAGTGCGGACCTGGCGCGAGCTCGAACTCGCGACTGATATGCTCCCCGGATGCGGCTGAAGATCAGACGACTCGATTCCACAATTCCCCTCCCAACGTACGCGACCGAGGAAGCGGCCGGTTTCGACCTGGCCGCATCGCAGGATATGAGGCTGGCGCCCGGGCAGATTGCGCTCGTCCGGACGGGCCTCGTCATCGAAGTGCCCGTCCGGACATTTCCTGGCCATTTTTGCCCGAAGCAGCACGCCGCTCAAGCGCGGACTTGATCGTCGCCAACGGCGTCGGCGTCCTCGATCCCGACTATTGCGGGCCTAAAGACGAAGTCATGATCCAGGTGCTCAACATCAGTGGCGCCGAAGTGCAGGTGAAGCGGGGCGATCGCCTGGCCCAAGGCATTGTGCTCCCCGCGCCTCGCGTGAGCTGGCAGGAAGTAACTGACCTCCGCGAGGTCACCCGCGGCGGCTTCGGCGCCACTGGTGTATGAGCAAATCCCAAATCCCAAATCCCAAATCCCAAATCAAAAACTCTTTGGGAGTTGGGGTTGGAGGTTGGGAGTCATGGTGTAAGACGTCTGACGAACGGTCCAGGGTTTGGCGTGCGCCGCATCCTT
Organism: uncultured Acidobacteriota bacterium; assembly: GCA_963741135.1. Lineage (GTDB taxonomy): Bacteria > Acidobacteriota > Vicinamibacteria > Vicinamibacterales > UBA2999 > Gp6-AA40. The sequence goes on along the minus strand of CAVUHC010000008.1, from coordinate 263,392 downwards.
CACCTCGACATGGATGCGTTCTACGCGTCCGTCGAGCAGCGCGACAACCCGGCGCTGCGCGGCCTGCCGGTCGCCGTCGGCGGCGACCCCGACAAGCGCGGCGTCGTGGCAGCGGCAAGTTACGAAGCGCGGACTTTCGGCGTCCGCTCGGCCATTCCGATGTCGAGGGCCGTCCGCCTCTGCCCCTCGCTCGTCATCGTCCATCCCGACTTCAACAAGTACCGCGCGGTGTCACAGCAGGTGTTCGCGCTCTTTCGATCGATCACGCCGCTGGTCGAGCCGTTGTCGCTTGACGAAGCCTATCTGGACGTGACCGAGAACGCCTGGGACGAGCCGCTTGGGTATGAATGTGGCGCGCCGCCTCAAGGAAGAGATTCGGGCGGCAACGGGTCTGACGGCGTCGGCGGGCGTCGCGCCCAACAAGTTTCTCGCGAAGATTGCATCGGGCTGGAAGAAGCCAGACGGGCTGACGGTGATTGCGCCCGGGCGCGTCGAGTCGTTCCTGCAGGCGTTGCCCGTCGATGCTCTATGGGGAGTCGGACCGGTCACCGCGAAGAAACTGCGCGCCCAGGGCATCGAGAAGCTGGTAGACATCCGGGCGGCCGATCTGAACGCTCCTGCGCGAAACGGTCGGATCGCTGGCGGACTGGCTGCTGCAACTGGCGCGAGGCGAGGACGATCGCGCAGTTATCTCGGAGCACGAGCCGAAGTCATCCGGCAGCGAGAACACGTTCGCGCAGGATCTGACCGACGTCAGCGAGATACGGCGCGAGATCGAGGCGATGGCACGCGATGCCGCGGCATGGCTGACGAAGCGGGCGCTCTACGCGCGGACGGTGACGATCAAGGTCCGCTACCACGACTTCACGACCATCACGCGCAGTCACACCGAGGAACCGACTCGCGACGAAGAGAACATCGTCCGGCGCGCTGTCGCGCTCCTCGATCGCACCGACGCCGGCGCCCGTGCCGTGCGGCTCGTCGGCGTCAGTGTGCACAACCTGTCGGAAACGCCGCTGGCCGCCCCGACCGATCCACATGTACGGCTGCCGTTTGAAGACGACGTATAGCTTCATGCTCACAAGCAGCCGTGACGCGGTGCTTCATTCCGCGACTGCTCGGGAGTCACCGGCGAATCATCAGCGGCAAGGAGGCACATTCACACACCTGGCCATGTTCCGATCACCATGAGCTCTGTCGTTAGGGTTCGCTGTCCCGCAGATGGTGCGTAATGGTCGCGATCGCTGCCGTGAGTTCGACTGGCTCAACGGGCTTCGGGACATGCGCCTGGAATCCTGCCGCGAGGATTCGAGCCCGATCTTCGGCGCGCGCGTAGCCCGTCAGCGCCACCGCGGGAAGAAAACCTCCGTGTTCGGCTTCATGCTGCCGAATCTGTCGGATCAGCGCGTACCCGTCCTCATCCGGGCAGGCCGATATCGCTGACCAGGGCATCGGGCCGCTCCACTTCGAGCATCTGAAGCGCTTCTCGGACCGACGCCACCGCGTTCACGCTGGCGCCCGCCTGCGTCAGCACCAATGACGTCAGCGTGCGCCCGTCGGCGTTGTCATCGACGACCAGGATGCGCAGCTCATCGAGCCGCGGTAAGCGCGGCATGGGCGAGGCCGTCGAAGCCGCGGTCCGTCGCTCTCCGAGCGCGGCCGCTTGACCTGACGTCGAGCCTCGCCGGCTGAAATCGGCAGACGGACGGTGAACGTCGCGCCGCGCCCCACGCCTTCACTGGCCGCGTGCACGGTTCCCCCGTGCAGCTCAACGAGCTGCCGAACGATGGCAAGCCCGAGACCGAGTCCGGTGTGACGTCGCGTCGTCGCGTCATCGGCCTGGCGGAAGCGCTCGAACACGTGTGGCAGAAAGTCCGGGCTGATGCCTTGGCCCGTATCGACGACCCTGACCTCCATGTGGTCGTTCGAGGGTTCGATGAAGACATCGACACGTCCGCCCTCAGGCGTGAACTTGATCGCATTCGCGAGCAGATTCCAGATCACCTGCTGGAGTCGGCCAGCGTCTCCGCTGACCGGTTCGACTGGCCTGGAGATCGGGTGAGAACGCAAGTTGCACGTTCTTGGTCGCCGCCAACGGCCGGACGGCATCCAGCGCCGCCTGCGCCACGGCGACAAGATCGACGGGCTGCGGCGCCAGGTGAAGGGTTCCCGCAACGATTCGGGACACATCCAGCAGATCGTCAATGATGTGCGCCAGAGCCGAGGCGTTGCGCTCGATGGTCGCGATCGCGTGTCTCGCGCGATCGGGCGGCAATTGCTTCGACCCCAGCATTCGTGCCCATCCCAGGACGGCATTCAAGGGCGTCCGGAGCTCGTGCGACACCGTGGCGAGAAACTCATCCTTGAGATGGTTGGCCTGCTCGGCGTCCTCGGTCATCGTTTGTGCGCGAACCGTACCGACGACCAGGCGCTCGTTGGCTTCGCGCATCTGGGCCATGAGTTGTTCCAACTCTGACCTCGCTTGCGCGGCCTCTTCCCGAGCGCGAACCGCCTCCTCGCGAAGAGTCGACGTCTCCTCGCGCAGACCGGCGGCCTCTTCCCGCAAGCCGGCCGTGTCTTCGCGCAGAGTGGCCGTCTCCTCACGGGCGGCCACGGCGCCTTCGCGGTTCCCGACGGCAGTCGTCCTCTCGTCGGCGGTCGCGCTCGAGTCTTCCGGCTGCTCGGCGGTGTGTTCGCGTCAGTCATGCTCACGTCGAGCCGGCCGTGACCCGCGTCGCCGACGTGGCTTCTGGTGTTGCTTGTGTCTGACGGGGCGCTCGGGATCAACTCCGGGCTGCCCGTCAGCAAGCCCTCGTACCCGCCGAGCGTCTCGCCCATGACGATCCCTTCCTCCGTGATCTCGAACGCCCGCAGATCCTTGCTGTGAGCGCTCCCACGCACTTTCACGACGGCCATGATGCGCTGCAGTTGACCCTTCAATTCGATATACCGCTGCATGATGATCGCGTCGGTCAGAAATGCCGTGCCGTGCGGGCTGAAGCGCAGATCCATGTAGCTGTCCTCCAGCTCCGCCGTCATCATCATGGTGATGCCCATCCCCGTGAGCACGGCGACCATGCGATAGAGCGACTCCCGAAAGTCCTCGCGAAACGTCGGCGCCAGTGCCAGCTCGAACCCGGAGAGCGAATCGATCACCAGCCGGCGCGCCTTGAGACGGTGAATGGCTTCAACAATTTCATTGAGCATTTCGTCGATGGAGAGATCCAGCGGGCGCGTGTGGATGATGCCCACTTTGCGTTCGCGGACGAGCCGGTCGAACCGCTGTCCACTTGGACCGTCCTGCGAGTACTCGTTGGGGCGCTTCTCGAACACCGCGATGATGCCAGGTTCATCATGACGCGCGCCCTCGCTGATGAACTCGGTGGCGAGCACACTCTTGCCGGAGCCCGACGGCCCGGCGAGCAGCACCGAGTAGCCGGCCGGAATGCCACCGCCGAGCATGTCGTCCAATCCCTTGACGCCGAGTCGAGAGCCGTTTTCGGGGTGTGCGCTTCGCGCCTGCCACTGCCGGTCGCGACTTCTCCTCTGGCCCGACGATGACCCGGGGGAACACCTGAACACCGTCGCCCGTGATGCGGAAGGTATGCAGCCCGGGAATGGGCGCCTGTCCACGCATCTTCATGACCTGCATCTTGCGAACCATCGAATTCCGATCGAGGCTTTGCACGAGCCACAGCAGTCCGTCCGCGACGGTGAAGACCGGATTCTGTTCAGCCTCCGAGGGTTGATACTCGCCGACGAGAAACGTCGTCGCTTCCCAGCCTGTGAGCCGGACGGCCAGTTGCTGCACGAAGTGCTGCAAATCGAGGTCGCCGTTCTGTGCCCGCTCGGCAGCCTGGGCCACCGTTCGAAAGGAATCGACAATCACCACGCCGGGGCTCGTCGCTTCGACTTCCTGAACGATGCGTCCCAGGAGCTTCTCCAACGTGCCGTTGACCACGTCCTGGCTCAGATTGACGTAGCGGACCGACTCATTCACGCGGGCCACATCGAAGAAGCTGAACTGCTGCTGATAGCGCAGCATCTTGAGGGGGGGTTCGCCGACGACGGTGAAGTACAGCGCGGAACGATCGGGACCGGAGAGGGCGAACATGATCTGCTGCGCGAGCGTCGTTTTCCCCGCGCCTGGAGCGCCGGCAATGAGATTGAAGGAGAACTCCGGCAGGCCCCCACCCAGGATCTGGTCGAGTCCCGGAACGCCCGTGGGAAGTCGGCGAATCGCAACCCGGTCCGTCATGCCTTATGTCTCCTCTGTGCTCGCGTCGGAAAAGGCATCGGGCCACGCCTTTCGCAACAGACGCGCCGTCAAGGGTTCCCCGATGAAGGTGACGAGCAACCCCGTGAATGTGGCGAACACCGCTCCGGCGGCTTCAGTGGCGACGGCAGGATCCTGTCGCTCCAGACAGACAATGACCTGAGCAAATGGCCCTTCCGCTTGCTCCGGCTCGCGCGTGTGGACCAGCCACGGGTATTCCCGTTGCGCCAGATGCAACGCGCGACCGGTCAGCGCATCGACGCCAACCTGGCCAATCAGCGGAGCCGACACCCGAGCGAGGTCATCGTAGGCGCGGCGCGCCGCAGCCGCGAGAGCCTCCGCGCCCGCGGCCGACCCCGCGTGCTGCGCCAGCACTTTCAGCGCGAGCTGCCGCAGCGCCGCGTTTCCGAGGGCCGTCATGCCGGCGCCGAGACCGCACGCGTCGGTGGACGAATCTTCAGTAGACATCGACGTTGCGTGTTCGGCGATGCTCCTCAACCGGAGTCCGACGGCTGGCGTGTTCCGGCGATCGTTGGTCTCCGCTCGCTGAAGTGCGCTTACGCCCGTTCGCCGCGAACGATGCGACCGAGATAGTCGGTGAGCGACGCCACGTCGACACGAACCAGACCTTCACGCTCATACTGCACGAGCCCGCGACGACGGAGCCGTCCCATCGTGACCGTGACGTGTGGGCGGCTCATGCCGGCGAGCTGGGCCAGCTCGTTGTGACTCACCGACACAGTGACCGTGTCCCTGCGGCCGATGCGGCCCTTGCGTCCGCGCGATGTGGCCAGACGAAGCAGCAGGCGGCCGAGCCGCTGCTCCGCCCCGCGATGCGCCATCACCTCGATTCGATGCTCGGCGTCTGTCAGCCGCAGGCACAAGGTGAACATCAACGCCTCAAGCGCCGCGCGGTTCTGGTGCAGGTAGCCCAGGAAGTTGCTCAGCTTGATTTCGAACGCTTCACTCGCGACCAGAGCACAGGCCGTGGTTCCCCGAATACCCGCTCGAACGCTGCACAGGCACAACTCGCCGAAGGGCTGGTCCGGCTCGATCGTGCGCAGGGCAACCGGCCGTTCGTGGGGCTTGGCGGTCATGACCACCACTCGGCCTTTTCGAAGGAAATAGATACGATCGGCAGCGTCGTCCGGTTGCCACAGGTACGCGCCCTTCGCGAAACGCCGGACGCGCCCCAGTGACCCATCGCGCGGCAGATGGTCCAGCGTGATGCCGGTCAACGCCTCGCAGTCGCGATGATGCGGAAATTTTGGCGTGTCCATTGTCGCGATTCTCAGGCATCATCCCCGCGCAGAAACGGCAGTGCGACGCCGCGCCGCTCCCTTGCTGTTGAGAGTCAGCGAATCCCATAGCGTACCCAGTGGGCGGGCCATTACAAGTTCGCCCGCGAACATCGACGCCGTCAGGGCCTTCGGCCAGTCGCCTTCAGAGTCTCATCCTGGGTTGCCATGCCTTTCGAAAATCGCGCGGTTGGGAGGAACGGGGAGGGGAACGTCCTCCGATGTACGTTTTCCCCCATGTCGAGCAACCCTCTCAGGGGGTTCGGGAGCCGCACCGGCACGAGCCCACACATTGACCGCTCATGAGGTGTGTTTCTCTGAGCGAGGTCATGGCATGGTCCGGAACCGTTGCGTCCTGCGACAGCATTTTGCGCGCCCGACCTGAACCTTCTGCGCGAGACGGACCATCCACAAGTGCGACTGTCGTTTGAAGGTAACCTATAGCTTCATGCTCAAAGGCAGCCGCGACGCGGTGCTTCATCGGATGCAGCCAATCAGCATTCACGGCCAGCTGTCGTACGACGTGCACTACAAGTTCGCGGACGAGCCTGACAGCCAGATGCGGGTTGCGCGCGTCGGGACAGAAGGCCTCTCGCACGGCCTTCAGGAAGGCGATCGTATTCGCCTCGACTTCCTCGTCGGCGTGGTCACCGCCGTCCATCGCGCAGAGTAGACCTTTCACGCGTAGAAAACCCCTCACTTTCGCGCTTCCGGAACGGGTAGATCAATTGAGTCATCCAGCGTGCCGGGACATCCCGCCGGCCGCAGAGACCATACGCCGTCGGCCAGCGGTCCGGCAGGTAGTAGGTTCCGAAAAGGATGTCCCAGAGCGGCGTGTGAACGGCGAAATTCTTGTCCACCGCCTCGCGTTCGGCGCTGTGATGCCAGTGGTGAAACGCCGGCGTCGCGATCAGCGGCGCACCGGGCGGAACTCCCACCGGACATTGGCGTGAATGAACGTGGCCTGCGCGGCGACGAGAAAGACGTACACCATCAGCGCCTGCTGCGAAAATCCCAGCACGAAAATCGGCACGTACGTCAGCCCGCGCGTCACGATCACATCCAGCAGGTGCAGCCGCGATCCCGCCAGCCAATCCATCTCCTCGATCGAGTGATGGATCGCGTGAAAGGGCCAGAGAAAGGGCATCGCATGAAACGTCCGGTGAACCCAATACTGGGTGAAATCGGCGACCAGGAGAAGCGCGGGAACCTGGACGAACAACGGCAGCGAGCTGACGGCGCTGCTCACCGACGCCACCCGCGCCCAGTCGAAGAGGATCAACGCCGGCTTCAGCGTGAGGATCGTCAGAACCTCGATCAGCAGCGAATTGATGAAGAAATAGGTGAGGTCGACGACCCACTGGCGGCGAAAGACGGGCTGGTCGCGCCCGTAGCGCGAAGAGCCGCTCGAGCGGAATGAAGACCGCCGAGTAGAGCAGAAGATTGAGCACGAAGAAATCGAGCCCGAGCCAGGAGCCGCTGACGACCTCGCCACCGACCGGGACCTGCGATCCGCCAAGCAGGGCGGCCGCGAGCGTGAAGCCGATGCCAATGAGGGCAAGCGTCTTGTTCGCGCGGAGAAAGACGCTGACGCTGCCGAGGAGAAACGACGCGACGAGGACGACATGGATGACGCCCGCAGCTATCCGAGCGAATACAACGGCCGCAGTTCGGCGGCCGTGAGGTACTGCGGGAAACGGAGACAGAGCACGGCGCCGAAACCGGCGATCCCGAGTAGCGCCGACAGCAGGCCGCTGATGAAGCCGTATCCGAACGACATCGGCTCGGTCGTTTCGAGCGAGAGATGCGCCCTCCGCGAACCGTCGTCGTGGCGATCAATCATGCCGAGCTTCCGGCGGAGGCGCCGGCATCGCCGTAGCGCTCCTCGTACCGTCGATCATCCTGGCGCGGCCGCGCGCCGGTGAGGCCCGTAATCGCGACCTCGAGACGCCGGAAGAAACCGATCACCTCGAGGGGCCGGTTGCACCATCCAGTGCTGATGCAGTAACGGGTGTCATACGGTCGATCGTGATGCGCCGCGTGTTCCCTGCAACCCAGGAGCACGTTCCAATCCTGAAGCATGCGGATCGGCCGTGGCGGTGACGGCATGTGCGCCCACTGGTGAATCTGGTTCGTGAACATGCCGATCCCGCAAAATCCGAAGCCGAAGACGGCCACGCACCCGCCCCATGCGGTCTCGAACGGGACGGCGAGCAAACCGAAGAGTACGGGAGCCGTAAGAAAGGCGACGTCACCGTTGGTGTCGATAAAGCGTCGCCGCAGGAAATCGTCGGGGTTCATGTGGTGGATGCGAAAGGGAACGAGAAGCCGGTGCCCGATGATCGGGAGGTCGTCCCGTCCCCACGTGTCGGCGCCCCAGTGAATCGAGCCCGGACGCGAAATCGGCCATGGCGATTCCACCCACAAACGCGACAGGGACCCACCACTGCCACAGGTCGACTCGCGTCGCGATGCGAAAGCCGAACGCGGCCAGCAGCAGAAAAGCCGCGACGAGTGAGAGGAACGAGAAGAGGAGTTGCGAACGCGTCAGCTCGTAGTGAGCCAGTACCACGCTCACCTTATCGTCATCTGGCGCCCCATCCTGCACCAGTGAACGCACTGTCGATTTCCTCGTCGACGCGACCTCCTCTCGGCCGTTCGCGGCGATATCGGTGGCCTCAGGCCGTTCGCGGCGATATCGGTGGCCTCAGGCCGTTCGCGGCGATATCGGTAGTGTCCGGCTTTAGCCGGACCTCCAACCCCCCGAGCCGGACCTGCCAACCCCCCGAGCCGGACCCGCCAACCCTCCGCGACGACGGCCACGGGGTTGCCTCCTGTTTCGCATGCGAACAGGAAAACCAGAACACTTGAAGTCATTTAGCTATCTCGGACTTCACCGATATTCTCTGACACTCTGCACGCACGACCGCTCTCCGATATTCACCGCGGGGCCCGTCGTTGATCTTGTGCTCGCGCAAATTTCGCGCGCTGCCGCCGAAAATGCGTTCGCGGTAACTGCGTACTGCTTCATGCCGGATCACCTTCACCTCTTGGTGGAGGGCCAGTCCGATGCTTCCGACTGCAAGCAATTCATCGCACGCTCGAAGCAATACTCCGGCTTCTATTACTCCAAAGCGTATGGAAAGAAGCTCTGGCAACGGTACTCGTTCGAACATGTGATTCGTGACGAACAAAAGTCCGTTGTCGTGGCGCGTTACATCCTCCAAAACCCCGTGAGAGCAGGCCTCGTAAAGCGCGTTGACGACTATGCGTACGCGGGATCGCTCACGTGGCCGATGCCCGCGCTGTTAGATTGGATCGCGAGAGGATGACTGGTTAACCACACAGGTCCGCCTAAAGCGGACACTACCGACGTAATGGCGGTTCGCCTAAAGGCGGACACTACCGACGTAATGGCGGTTCGCCTAAAGGCGGACACTACCGACGTAATGGCGGTCCGCCTAAAGGCGGACACTACCGATGATGTCGTGATTACGGAACCTTGGTCAGCGTCACTTTCTTCACCTCGACGCGCGTCACGGGCGTCTCGCCATTCACCTGAACGGCCTCCAGCTTCTCAACCACGTCGATCCCATCCACCACGCGTCCGAACGCGGTGTACTTCCCGTCGAGCGCGGTCGTTCGTGCGGTGACGATGAAGAACGACGTGTCGGCGCTGGCCGGATCCTCGCCATGCGCCATCGAGACGATTCCCTTGTCGTGCGGCGTGTCGTTGAACTCCGGCTGCAGCTTCCTGATGTAGCGCTCCTGGGTGATGTCGATCGGCTCGCTCCGCGTCGGCAGGAACCCGCCCTGGATGACGAATCCCTTCACGACGCGATGGAACGCGGTCCCGTCGTAGAACCCCGACGCGGCAAGCCGCAGGAAATTGCGGGCGTGGTTCGGCGCCTTGTCCGCCAGGAACTGGAATGTGACGTTGCCGAGCGAGGTCTCGAGCACGGCGCGATAGTGCGACAGCTCCTCGGCGGTCTCGGTGACAAACGGCTCCGGCACAGGCGCCGGCTTCTCACGGATCGTCACCTTCCGGATGACGATGCGCTCCTTCGGGATGGTGGCATCAGCGTCAGCCTGCGAGATCTTCTGCGCCACGTTCAGGCCTTCTGCCACGCGCGCGAAGACCGTATATTGCCCGTCAAGCGCCGGCTGGTCCGCGATGACGATGAAGAACTGCGAGCCACCGCTGTCGGGAAGATTGGGCACCAGACTCGCCGCGACTGCGCCCCGTGTCATCCTCTCGTCGTTTTTCTCGAAGCGCAGCTCGCGCATGCCGCCGGTGCCATACCGCGCGCTCAACGCGGGATCCTTCGACAGCGGATCACCGCCCTGGATGATGCCGTTGACGATCACGCGGTGGAAAATCGTCCCGTCATAGGCGCCTTCGCGCGCCCGCGTGATGAGGTGCGCGACATGGTTCGGCGCCGCCTCCGGCAGCAGGTCCAGCACGATTGTGCCGAGGCTCGTGTCGAGCACGGCCTGCTTGTTCTGCAGTTCCGGGGGGCCTAACGTCGAGGTGAAAAACGTGTCCGCCGGGGGCTGGGGGCGGGCGGGCTGCGGCCGCGTGGCGGGAGGGCGGGGCGGCGCCTGGGGACGCGGCCTCGGAGCGGCCTGCGGATCGCCCATGAGCCAGAGCAGGGTCAGAAACGCAAACATGCGGGGATTATAGGGGTTCGTCTGCTATATTGCCTGCTCCGTGACATCCCCGGTCGCCACGCAGGCCCGTGATGCGTCGATGTACGAGCAGTATTACGGCTTTGTACAGTCTCCGTTCACGCTGACGCCTGATCCCCGATTCCTGTATCGCAGCGAATCGCACGAAGAAGCCATCACGCTCCTGCAACAGGCCATCCGCCGCAAGGAAGGGTTCATCGTCCTTACCGGTGACATCGGCACCGGCAAAACGACCAGCTGCCGCGCCCTTCTCGAGCAGCTCGATACCAGCGTCTTCACCTCACTGATTCTCAATCCGTTCCTCTCGGTCGAGGAACTGCTGCGCGAAGTGCTGCTCGACTTCGGGGTCGTCTCGCGAGAGGGCGTCCGGTCCGGCCGGATTGCCACCGCAAGCACGCACGAGCTGATCAGCACGCTGCACCAGTTCCTCCTTTCGCTGATGGCGATCCATGGCAGCGCGGTGCTGATCATCGACGAAGCACAGCACCTGTCGATGCAGGTGCTCGAGCAGATCCGCATCATCTCGAACCTGGAGACCAACGAGTCGAAGCTGCTCCAGATCGTGCTCGTCGGACAGTTGGGTTTGCTGGACATACTGGCCGCCACAGAGATGCGTCAGCTCGATCAGCGCATCTCCATACGCGCAACGCTCAAGGCGCTGAACCGCGAGGAGTTGGAGGCGTACATCGCGCATCGCCTCTGGGTGGCACGCGGCTCGACGGCAGTGACGTTCGAGGCGCCGGCGCTCGATCTGGTGCACGCGTACACGGGCGGCGTGCCGCGCGTCATCAACCTGGTCTGCGATCGATCGCTCATGCAGGGCGCGCAAATGCGCGTGAACAAACTGACTCCTGCAATGATCGAGGAGGCGGCTGGCAACCTGGGACTGCGGTTGATGGCGACCGGCCTCCCGCATCGCAGGAAGTCCGACAGGGTCGCGCCCCTGATGCCACGGTGGCGCGTCGCGATGATCGTGGCGATCGTATTGGCGGTGGTCGCCCTGGGGCTGTTCCTGTATGCGCCGGTGGAGCGACTCATTGAAGCCCCCGTTCCGGCGCTCCCCGCTCAGCCGGCGTATCAACCCCGATTTCCCTTCGGTCCGAAGCCGATTCCAGCTGTGGATCTTCCGGCGCCGGCCCCGGTTGTCGACCGTGCCCCGGTTGAAGAAGACCCTATCGACGCCGTGGTTTCCCGCGTCGTTTTTCGTCGAGCTCGGCGCGCTCGTCCTGCTGCTTCGCAAGCCCCGTAAGTTCGTCCTGCAGTTTCAGGTAGCTCTCCAGACGCTCGGCGGACACCTGGCCCTCGGCAACGGCCGCCTTGACCGCGCACCGCGGCTCGTCCCGGTGCCGGCAATTACTAAAGTGACAGCCCGCTACGAGCGCCTCGATTTCCTCGAACGTCTCTCGCACGGCGCCAGCGGCATCCCATAGCTGCAGCTCGCGCATGCCAGGCGTGTCGATGATGAGCCCTCCTTCGGGCAGCATCACCAGCTCTCGATGCGTTGTCGTATGCCGTCCGCGTGAGTCGGACTCGCGCACTTCGCGCGTGCGCTGCACGTCGGATCCGACCAGCCGATTGATGATCGTGCTCTTGCCAACGCCGGAGGACCCCAGCAAGGCTGCAGTGAGGCCCGGACCGAGATGCGCTCGAAGATGCTCGATGCCTTCGCCCAGCTTCGGCTGGAGCACGTGCACCGGAAGGTCGCCTGCTACGTGAGCGGCCTCACTGACAATCGCCGGTACGTCGGCGCAGAGATCAGGCTTGGTCAGGAGAATGACCGGCGAGGCTCCGCTTTCGCGCGCCATCAACAGGTACCGCTCGAGGCGACGCAGGTTGAAGTCGGCGTCGAGCCCCATCACGACGAAGACGACGTCGACGTTCGCGGCGACCACCTGCTCGCCGGTGACGTTGCCCGCCCCGCGGCGCGTGAACGCGCTGCGCCTCGGCAGCACGGCGACGATGACCGCGCCATGCGCTTCCCGCTGCCGCACGACGACCCAGTCGCCCACGGCGGGCAGCTCCGCGCGGTTTTTCGCGCGATGTTTGACACGGCCCGCCGTGACCGCGTCCAGTTCTTCGCCCTCGAGGTAAATGCGGAAGTTCTGGTTGAACTCGATCGCGACACGGCCGGGACGGAGATCCTTCGCCGCAAGAAGCGCGTACTCCGCCGCGAAATGATCGTTCCACCCGAGCTCGGCCAGTGTCACTGCAGGCGCCGCAGCACGGTGGACGCCGCGGCGCGGAACGAACCGGTCCACTCGTGCCCGCCGTCGAAGACACAGCTCTCGACAGACACGCCGGCGCTCTTCAGCGCCGTGACGTCAGCCAGTTCCTTCGCTTCGGTATACCACTCGTCACGTGTTCCGCGGCCGATGAGCACGGGGGGAAGCGTAGCGCCCTGCTGTGTGATGACATCGGGGGGCACGTCGGCGGCGAGGATGATCAGGCCGTCTGCACGGTAATTCCCCGCGGCGCGGTATGCCATCGCCCCACCCTGCGAGAACCCGGCGAACACGAGCGTGGCCTTCGTCTGATGCGCCTGCCTGACGCGATCGAGTACACGCCCGACGTAGTCGACGTTGTCCGCGATCGCATACTCGCGATCGTCACGCGTCATCCAGCTGGCGACGACCCGCTCCTTCCGCGTGTAGAACGGATGCAGTGCCTGGATCGCAACAACGAGCCATCCGTCGGTGCCAGGAATCTTCGTGAGCTCGTTGAGATGATCGCCCGCGGTCTCGGCGTATCCGTGAAAGCCTACGAGCAGCGGCCACGGCGACGGTCCGTTCGGGACGCGGACAAAGTACCGTCCGTGTGTTCGTGCCTCGACGGTGTGAACATGAGGTGATTCGGGCACATGACGAATTCGGTCGTTCACGCTTCTCCGTTCTCGCTTCTCCGTTCGTGTTCAATGTTCGGTTCTGACTTCATACGTTCGGTGTGTGCGGTTCCGCCCGCGCTCGAACATCGAACCCCGAACATCGAACCTCGAACGCAGAACCGAACCTGAACTTGAACACGAACCGAGAAGCGAGAACGGAGAAGCGTGAACGACATCACGTCTATTCATCTGGCAGAGTACGGCGGAGGTGCACCCCCGCATCCTTCGACTTCGCTCGCACCCGAAGATTGACCATCTCTACGAACACCGAGAAGCCCATCGCGAAGTAGATGTACCCCTTTGGCACGTGCTGGTTGAAGCCCTCCGCGATCAGCGACAGCCCGATCAGCAGCAGGAACGACAGCGCCAGCATCTTGATGGTCGGATGCCGCTCGACGAACGTGGCGAGCGCTGCGGACGCAAACAGCATGCAGCCCACGGCGATGATGATCGCCGCGACCATGATCGTCACGTACTCGGCCATGCCGACCGCGGTGATCACCGAATCAAGCGAGAAGACGATGTCCAGGAGCAGAATCTGGACGATGACGCCGCCAAACGATGCGGCCACCCGCCGCGGCCCGTGATCGGTGTCGGCGCCTTCCAGGTTCTCGTGAATCTCGCGGGTGCTCTTGTAGATCAGGAACAGGCCGCCGCCGGCGAGAATCAGCGACCGGCCCGAGAGAGCGAATCCGAAGATCGTCAGGAACGGGCGCGTAAGGCTCATCACCCAGACAATCGACATCAACAGCGCGATGCGGATGAACATCGCGAGAAAGAGTCCCGTCCGGCGCGCGCGATCGCGCTGCGCGTGCGGTAGCTTTCCCGCGAGAATCGCGATGAAGATGATGTTGTCGATGCCGAGAACGATCTCGAGGACCGTCAGGGTGAGGAGCGAGGCCCAGCCCTCGGCGCTTGTGATCCATTCCACGACTACGAAGCCTCGATCAGAGTGGCGGTTGATGGTCGGTGGTTCGCGGTCACATCTTGACTGCGGCTTCTGGAAGCTCTCCCAGCGCACCCCACGTTTCGAAATCCTGCCACACGAGCGTCGACAGGTAGAGCGCGACGTCGTCAGCTGGATAAGACGCTGCGAGCGTGGCCGCGGCCTTCTTCAGCGTGTCGGGTGACGGCGGCTTCATCTCCTCGTCGGCGATGATGCCCTCCTCGTGCGCGACGCCGAGCGCGTCGAGGAAGCTGCTCATCATCGGACGCTGATGCGCGAGGTGATAGGCCACGAGGAGCCTGGCGGCCAGCATCTCGGAGACGATGGGCATGCCGGCGACATACTGCGCCTTCTTCTCCACCGGCATGGTGATCACGCTCTTGAGGCGGAACTTGATCCGCTGCGCGATCAGGCCGATCGCTTCCGCCTGCTCGTTGGCGGCGTTGTCGTCGCGCCAGAAGGCGTCCGCGGCCTGCAGCTTGCGCTCGGCGCTCAGTTGTTTCCAGAGTCGTGAAGGACGCAGGAGGTCGGAGACGTCGGTCATGTTCAAGTCGATACGTTAACATAGCGCTCTATGCCAACGCTGACCGTGGAAGGGTTTACGCCTGTTGATGTTGAGTCGGGTAAGCGCCTCGTGCTGGCGATCGAGCAGGACGCCGGCGTCGATATCCTGCATGCGTGCGGCGGCAACGCGCGCTGCACCACCTGCCGTGTCGAGTTCATCAGCGGGGAGCCACAGCGGATGACGCTAGCCGAGAAGACCCGGCTGGAGGAGCGCGCCCTTACGGGTGTCCGGCTCTCCTGCCAGATCGTCTGCGATCACGACATGACCGTCCGCGCCATCAGCCGTCTTGCGGGAAGCGGCCGTCCGGATCCCGGCCGGACGCCCGAGCCCACCATACAGCCGCCACCCGAGTGGATCTGAACCCGAGCTCCGGGTTCAGGCCACGATCTGGACCCGGATCACGACGCGAATCGCTCGCGGGCACGTTCACGCGCCTTTCGAAGCTCCTCGTCTCGATTGCGTGGCGGCGCGGCTGTGGTCAGCGACTGAATCAGCCGCTCGGCGGCGGCGGTCACTTCCTCGACGGCATGATTGAACGCCGCTTCGTTCGCCCGCGATGGACGGTTGGTCCCACTCAGCTTCCGTACGAACTGAAGCGCTGACGCGCGGATTTCATCGCCCGTTGCCGGCGGCTCGAAGTTCGCCAGTGTCTTGATGTTTCGGCACATGCCCTCAGCTTACCAAACCCGGAAATACTCACGGCACCGGGCGTTCAGAGCGGCGGAATATGATGCGTCGATGCCCAACCCGCGGCTGGCGCAACAGATTGCATTCCTCGTCGAGGCGGACAAACTCAAGAACGTGCTCCGCCGCACGCCGTTGATGGACGCGTCACGGCTCGAAAATTCCGCCGAACATTCCTGGCACCTCGCGTTGACCGCCGTCGTGCTCGCGGAGTACGCGCCGACGCAGATCGACGTACTTCGCGTGCTCGAGATCGTCACCATTCACGACCTCGTCGAGATCGATGCGGGCGATACATTCGCCTACGATGTCGTGGCGAATCAGACGAAACCGGACCGCGAGCTGGTCGCCGCCGACCGCATCTTCGGGCTGTTGGCCACGGATCAAGCGACACACCTCCGTGAGTTGTGGAATGAATTCGAGGAACAGCAGACTCCCGAGTCTCGCTACGCGCACGCCATCGATCGCCTGCAGCCGCTGCTTCAGAACATGCAGTCCGGCGGCGGAAGCTGGACGACCCATGGGGTCACTCGTAGCGACGTCCTGCGTCGAATGGCGCCCTTACAGACCGAGCTGCCGGAGGTATGGCCGTTCGTGCTGGATGTGATCGAGCGCTTCTTCCAGTAGTTTAGAAGATACGAACCCAACGCCGCGGCGCGTTGAACGAGTTCGGCAGACGCGCCGCGCATGACGTGCGTCACCGCGACGGATCGCGGCCCACATGAATGTCGTGCGCGCGCGAATGCACGTACGAAATTGGAAGTTCTACCGAGTAACGTCCGCTGTCGGGCCGGGACGTGTCGTGGTTAGTCGATGGAAATCTTGCGAAGGAGATTGAAGTCCGACAGCATTTTGCCGGCGCCGAGGACCACCGACGAGAGCGGATCTTCGGCGACCTGCACCGGCAGGCCGGTCTCGACGCGCAGCCGCTCGTCCATCTTCGCCAGCAGCGCGCCGCCACCGCTGAGCACAATGCCGCGGTCGCAGATATCGGCGGAGAGCTCCGGCGGAATCCGCTCGAGAGCGTCGCGAACCGCCTGAATGATCACCCGGATCGGCTCGGCGAGCGCCTCGCGAACTTCGCTGTCGTTCATGATGATGGTCGTCGGCCGGCCCTCGAGCTGATGACGCCCCTTGACTTCGATCTTCCTGGGCTTGTCCAGCGGCGCAGCTGACCCGATTTCCATCTTGATGCGCTCGGCGGTGCGCTCGCCAATCAGCAGGTTGTGCTCGCGGCGCGCCCACAGCGTGATCGCCTCGTCCATCGCGTTACCTGCGACGCGGACCGACTTGCTGTAGACAGTGCCGGCGAGTGAGAGGACCGCGATGTCGGTCGTGCCGCCGCCGATGTCGACGATCATGTTGCCGGAGGCTTCGGTGATCGGCATGCCGGCGCCAATCGCCGCCGCCATGCCCTCTTCGATGAGGTGAACCTCGCTGGCTTTCGCGCGATAGGCGCTGTCCTTGACGGCGCGGCGCTCGACCTGCGTGATCTCGGACGGCACGCCGATGATGACGCGCGGCCTGACCAGGCGCTTCCCCTTGTGCGCTTTGCGGATGAAGTAGCCCAGCATCCGCTCCGCAGCCTCGAAGTCGGCGATGACGCCGTCCCGCATTGGCTTGATGGCGGTGATGTTGGCGGGCGTCCGGCCGAGCATCTCCTTCGCTTCGTTCCCCACCGCTTCAATCGTGGCGTTGGACGTATTGAAGGCGACGATCGACGGCTCGCTGAGGACGATGCCTCGACCGCGTGCGAACACGCAGGTATTGGCCGTGCCAAGATCAATCGCCAGGTCGTTCGAGAACATCGCCAACGCTCCGAGCAGCACAGGAATCTCCAGTAAGTCGTGGGGGCGGTCAAACCCGCCCGACGCTTGGTATATCGGTTGCTAACTGTCCGGCTGCACCGCAAGAGATGTGCCCGAAGCCGGACCGTACGGCGTCCTTGAAGTCACATCGAAGTCGAGTGCTTTATTGCTCAAAGCCGGCGCTATACACATGTGCACCGAGCGGCCCGATATCAATTCTCGTATCGCAAATACGAATGTGGCACCTGACTTGCCTCGTCTTCTGCGGAGGCAACTCATGGACAATCGCGATCGCACCGACGACCCGGAACAGACCCTGGACGACCCGCTCGGCATCGCCCACACGCCTGTTCCGCGGGACGCGAACGACATTCACGCCACAAACGACCCGGACGAGGTCGCGCAGCGACGCGCGCGTGCGCTGGGTAAGTCTGACGGCGAATGGCAGAGGACGCCGGGCGACATCAACGAGGACGGCCATGGCGCCACTTCGATCGATATGGGCTCCGGCGGCGAGGGGAACGCGATCAAGAAAACGCGCTGAAGATTTCCAATTCCCAACGCCCAATTCCCAACGCCCAATTCCCAAGGCGCTACTGAAGGACCCACCTTGGGGGTTGGGAGTTGGAGGTTGGGAGGTGGCTCGATTACTCAGATCGCCGCGGACGTTGGTTGGCGGCGAGAATCCGTTTCCTGAGCCGAATCGACTTCGGCGTCACTTCCACCAGCTCATCGTCATTGATGAACTCGATCGACTGCTCCAGATTGTGCAGGCGCGGCGGGACGATGCGGATCGCCTCGTCGGCGGTCGAGGCGCGCATGTTCGTCTGCTTCTTTTCCTTCGTCACGTTCACGTCCATGTCGTTCTGACGTGAGTTTTCCCCGATGATCATCCCCTCGTAGACCACGGTCTGTGGCTCGATGAAGATCTCGCCGCGCTCCTGCAGGTTCCAGATGGCGAAGGCCGTCGCCGTACCCGTCCGATCCGCGACGAGCGCGCCGGTCGCCCGAGACGCAATGGCGCCGTGCCACGGCTCCCACCCGGCGAAGAGGTGATTCATGATGCCGGTGCCCCTGGTATCGGTCAGGAACTGGGAGCGGAAGCCGATCAGGCCGCGCGCAGGAATGCGGAATTCCAGCCGCACGCGCCCGCTTCCGTGGTTCACCATCTTGCTAATGCACGCCCCGGCGCGTCCCGGCCATAGCGATCACCACTCCCTGGAAGTCCTCGGGAACGTCAATGACCAGGTCCTCGACCGGCTCCATCTTCACGCCGTCGATCTCCTTGGTGACGATGTCCGGCCTCGACACCTGCAGCTCGAAGCCTTCGCGGCGCATCATCTCGATCAGGATCGACAGCTGCAGCTCGCCGCGGCCGACACCCTCTGCTGTTCCGGCGAGTCGGTGTCCTCGACACGCAGCGACACGTTGCCGAGCAGCTCCTTCTGGAGCCGCTCGCGCAGGTTCCGCGACGTCACGTACTGCCCGTCACGCCCTGCCACGGGGGACGTATTCACGCCGAAGATCATCGAGACCGTCGGCTCGTCGATCGCGGGGGGCGGAATGGCGACGGGGTGCTCCACCGACGCAATCGTCTCGCCGATGGTGATGTCCTCAATGCCCGCGAGGCAGACGATGTCGCCGGCGGCCGCCTGCTCGGTTTCCACGCGCTTGAGGCCGTCGAACGAGAAGAGCTTCGTGATCTTCGTCTGCTGGCTGGCGCCGCCGAGCTTCATGACAACGACGGGATCGTTCAGCCTCACCGTGCCGTTGAAAATCCGGCCGATTGCGATCCTCCCGAGATAGTCGCTGGCGTCGAGGTTCGCGACGAGGATCTGCAGCGGCGCGTCGGGGTTCCCACGGGGCGGCGGGACGTGGTCGACGATCGCTTCGAACAGCGGCTGGAGATTCTCTCCGGCAGCGCCCATCTCCTCGGTCGCAATCCCCTCCCGCGCGTTCGTGTAGAGCACCGGGAACTCAATCTGGTCCTCGGTCGCATCGAGGTCGATGAACAGGTCGTAGACCTCGTTGAGGACTTCCTGTGGCCGCGCGTCCGGCCGATCGATCTTGTTCAGCACGACGATCGGCGGCAACCCGCGCTCCAGCGCCTTCCGCAGCACGAACCGCGTCTGCGGCAGCGGCCCTTCCGACGCGTCGACGAGCAGCATCACCCCGTCCACCATCGACAGCGTCCGCTCGACCTCCCCGCCGAAATCCGCGTGGCCCGGGGTGTCGACGATGTTGATGAGCAGATCCTTGTAGTGGACCGCCGTATTCTTCGCGAGGATCGTGATGCCGCGCTCGCGCTCGAGGTCCGTGTTGTCCATCACGCGGTCGGCGACCGTGTGATGGATCGCGCGAAACGCTCCACTCTGGCGCAGGAGCGCGTCGACGAGCGTGGTTTTTCCGTGATCGACGTGCGCGATGATCGCCACGTTGCGACGCAGCGGGTTGGCGATCTGTCGCGTCTTTTGGTGCATGGACATCTCTTCAGTATAGACCGGCGTACTCATGCGCTCCTTCCAGTGCAACTCAGGATTCCATAGCTCATCGATATGGCATTTCTTGGTTGCGTGCACGCGTCATGCTCCCTACCATCGGGGTAATGCAATCGCTCGTGCATTCGGTGCTCGTCGTCGATGACGATAGTTCGCTGCGGCCCATGCTCGCGGCGTGGGTCAACCGGTTCGGGTACGCCGCGGTCGAGGCGGATTGCGCAGAAACCGCGCTCCAGCGGCTCGAGGACACGCCGGCCGACATCGCGCTCTGCGACGTCAATATGCCAGGCCATGACGGTGTATGGCTTGCGGCGAGGATACGTGAGCGGTTTGCAACGACCGCCGTCATCATGGCGACGTCGGTCGACAACGTGGACGTGGCGGTCGCGACCCTCAGAAACGACGTCGTCGACTACCTCCTGAAACCGTTCGACAGCAATCGCCTCGGCGAAGCGCTCTCTCTGGGGCTCGACTGGCACCGCGCGAGCGTCGGCGATGACGACTTGCATCATGCGCTCCAGGACCGCCTGCGCAACAGGCGCGCGGCGGTGGCCGCGACACTGGCGGGCGCCCAGCGGTCGCCGCAGGGCGCAGTCGACAGCCTCATCGCGATGCTCCAGCTCCACGAAAAGGACGGACGCGGCCACGCCACGCGGGTGGCGCGGCTCGCGGTGGCGCTCGCGGATGAGCTGGGCGTGGATGACGACGCAATATCGGAATTGGAGTGCGGGGCGATGCTGCACGACGTCGGCAAGCTCGACATGCCGGCTGAGATCCTGTCCAAGCCCGCCCCACTCACCGACGAGGAATGGAAGGTAATGCGCACGCATCCCCAGGTCGGGTACGACCTGGTGAAGAAGCTACCCCGCTTCTCGGGCTGTGCCGAGATCGTCCTCGCGCACCACGAGGCCTACGACGGCAGCGGCTACCCACACGGTTTGAAGGGCATCGAGATTCCTTTGGGCGCGCGCATCCTCACAATCGCCGATTCCTACGATTCCATGACGCACCCGCACACGCAGCGGCCTCCGATGCCGGCGGAGATGGCCGTGCGTGAGATCGAGCGCTGCAGCGGTTCGCAGTTCGATCCCGATGCGGCCGCCGCTCTTGGCCGGGTGCTGGTGCACGCGGCCGAAGAGCGGTGCGCGTAGCATCACTTCTTCGCGACTGGTTTCGCGGCGACCGGCGCAGCGCCCACCTTGACCGTCTCCGCCATGATCATCGCCTTGTCTTCCGGGCCCGCGGCGACGACGCGGTCGCCGATCTTGATTGCCGACAGTTCGAGTTTCCCTTTTCCCTGTGTCACCTTGGTCTTCGCGTCCATCATCACCATGACCGTCTTGCCATCAGCAGTCTTGACCATGAGGTTCGTGCCGTCGATGCTCGACACGGTGCCCATGACGGTGTGGGCATGCCCTTCGTGGGCGAGCGCGCCGATCGGGATCACGAGCGCGGCCGCCAGCGTCACGACGACAATCCAGTTCCGGTTCATTAGTTGGCTCCTTTGAGAAATTCCTCTTCCTTGATTTCCTCTCTGATCTCTACGGGCGATCTCGGATTCAGTTCCTCCATCCGTTCGAGTTCGTCGGCCGTCAGGCGCGGAAGGTGCCTGATGAAGTGCACGAGGTGCCAGGTCGACTCCTCGCCCGACGCCGTTCCTGTCGACCAACCAGGCATCCCCGTCAAGCGTACGCCGTTTTCGATGATGTAAAAGATCTCGCCGTCGGACAGGTTCTGCGTGGCCGGCAGGCGCATATCGGGTGCCCTCGGATAGAGACCACGGCCCATCTCGGTGTTCCCGCTGCCGTCATTACCATGACACGACGCGCAGTGATCCGCGAAGTGGGCACGTCCCTCCGCCAGGGTTTCCTCGCTGACCGGGACGGGGTTCGTCAGCCCACGAGTCCGCATGCGGATCGCGACGCCGCGCAGCGCGCGGGCAGCGGATGTTTCAAGCGAGCCAGGCCGAGGCCGGGCGCTGACGCCCGCGGTCACGAGGTACGCGCCAACGGCTACCCCCATCATCACCGTGAAGACGGCGAGCAGCAAGGCACCCCGGAGGATGGATGTCTTCCTCATGTCGCCCTCAGGGCCTCCGCATCATTGCCACATTCATAGCGAAACACGCCTCAGCCGAAGTGCATTCGTGATCACCGACACGGAGCTGAAACTCATGGCGGCCGCGGCGATCATCGGTGACAGCAGCAACCCGAAGAAGGGGTATACGACGCCCGCGGCGATCGGCACACCCGCCGAGTTGTAGACGAACGCGAAAAACAAATTCTGCCTGATGTTGGCCATCGTCTGGCGACTGAGCCGCCGCGCCCGCACGATGCCGCGTAGATCACCTTTCACCAGCGTGACGCCGGCGCTTTCCATGGCAACGTCTGTTCCGGTTCCCATTGCAATGCCGACCTGCGCTTGCGCGAGAGCAGGGGCGTCATTGATGCCGTCGCCGGCCATCGCCACGAACCGCCCCTCCGCCTGTAGCCGCTTGATCACGGCGATCTTCTGGTCGGGCAGAACCTCCGCGACGACGTCGTCGATCGCGAGCTTCCGGGCTACGGCATCGGCGGTCGTCCGGCTGTCGCCGGTCAGCATCACGATCCGAATGCCTTCACGGTGTAAGGCATCAATCGCTTCCGGCGTGCTCTCTTTGATGGGATCGGCGACGCCGATCAACCCGGCGAGGCGACCGTCGATCGCGACGAACATGATCGTCTGGCCTTCAGCGCGCAGTGCCTCGGCCTGTGCGGCCGACGCACCAACGTCGATGCCGATCTGATCCATCAACGCGCGGTTACCGAGCGCGGCGCTGCGGCCGTCCACGCTGCCCCGGACGCCTTTCCCGGTGACGCTGGTGAAATCGCGCGCCGCACCCGGTGCCGCGCCACGTGCATCAGCTCCCGCGACGATGGCGGCCGCCAGCGGATGCTCACTGTCCACCTCGAGTCCCGCCGCCACGCGCAGGATCTCCTGATCGGTAAATCCCGGGATTGCGATGATGCTCACAAGACGGGGCTTACCTTCGGTCAACGTGCCGGTCTTGTCAACGACCAGCGTGTCGACCTTGCGCATCACCTCTATCGCTTCCGCATTGCGGAACAGGATCCCGACCGTCGCGCCTTTGCCCGTGGCGACCATGATCGACAGCGGAGTCGCGAGCCCGAGCGCGCATGGACAGGCGATGATCAACACGGCGACGGCGTTGACGAGCGCATGCGCTATCCGCGGCTCTGGTCCGACGAGCGCCCAGACGACAAACGTCGCGATCGCGATCGCGATGACCGCCGGCACGAAGTAGGCGGAGACGGTGTCTGCGAGTTTCTGGATTGGCGCGCGGCTGCGTTGAGCCTCCGCGACCATTGCGACGATCCGCGCGAGCAGCGTCTCCGCACCAACTTTCTCTGCGCGAATCACCAGGGATCCCGTGCCGTTAATCGTGGCACCCACGACCCGGTCGCCTGCCCGTTTCTGCACGGGAATCGGCTCACCAGTGACCATGGACTCGTCAACCGGGCTGGATCCTTCGAGGACGATGCCGTCAACCGGGACCTTCTCGCCGGGGCGCACGCGAAGACGGTCGCCGACGTGGATGGCCTCAAGCGGAACGTCCTCCTCTTTGCCATCGTCGCCGAAACGACGCGCGGTCTTCGCGGCCATTCCGAGCAGCTTCTTGATGGCGCTGCTCGTCTGGCTGCGCGCACGCAGCTCCAGCACCTGTCCGAGCAGGATCAACGTGACGATGGCGGCCGAGACTTCAAAGTAAACGCCGACGCGACCAATGTCATCGCGGAAGCTCGAGGGGAACCAGCCAGTGAACACCGTCGCCACGACGCTGTAGATGTACGCGGCGGAGACCCCCAGCGCGATCAGCGTGAACATGTTCAGGCTGCGGTTCACGACCGACATCCAGCCGCGCACGAAGAACGGCCACGCGCCCCAGATCACAACCGGCGTGGCGAATGCGAGCCCGAGCCACGGGAACCACGGGGCGGCGCTGACGCGCGCCAGCGGTCCGGGGACATACTCACCCATAGCGAGCAGCAGCAACGGTGCTGTAAGAGCGGCGCTCACCCAGAAACGCCGCGACATGTCCACGAGCTCCTCGTTCGGGTGCTCGTCTAACGTGGCAGTGACCGGCTCCAGCGCCATGCCGCAGATAGGACACGAGCCCGGCCCGATCTGCCGGACCTGCGGGTGCATCGGACATGTGTATTCGCGAGCATCGACGGCGGTCGGCGCGGCACGTGCCGGTTCGCGCCGCGGTTTGATGAACCCCGCCGGGTTCGCGCGAAATTTCTCCACGCAGCCGCGACCACAGAAATAGTAGGTCTGGCCCTGATAATCGACGTGACCCGCCGCGCGCGCAGGATCAACCGTCATCCCACAAACGGGATCGACGACCTTGGCAGAGGCAACGGAGTGCTGATGAATAGCCATGAGAGGACTCGGGAAGAACACCCTCTCCCCGAGTATAGACGCCGCCCCGGTGGATCACGGTTCGCGTGTCAGTGCGCCGGCTTCGAACCTCCGGACATCATCTTATGCATCGACATCATCTGCTCCATCATTTTGCCTTGCGTGTCCATCTGCATCCGCATCATGGAGCGCTGCTCGATGAAGACATTCAGCAGCTTCGTCACCGCGGCCAATTTCTCATCCGTCGTTTTCGCCGCGTTCATCTCAATGCCAAGTGCGTTGATCCGATCGTCAAGCACTGACATCCTGGCCATCATGTCCTGGCGCATCTGTGACATCTGCAGTCCGTCTGGCGGCGCCAGGGGTTGAGAGACAGCTGGCGTCGCAGGCGCGTCTGCACCGTGTGTATGGTCGTGTTCGGTCGCCTGTCCGGCCCACACGAGTGCTGCCGGTTGAAGTCCAATCACCCCGATCCCAATCGAGGCAACGACCAGCCCGAGCACGAGCCCAATCAGTGATTTCATGACGAATCTCCTTTGAGGACGGTCGACTTCAAGACAGATCGAGGGCACGTCGGATGCCAGCAGCCAAGGAGCCGTTTTGGGTTGATTTGCCGCGGAGATGAACGAAACGACTCCCGCCACGCACCGCATCACGGGAAGTAATCGTGGACGCGCGGAATTTTTCGCGGCCGCGCGCCGACGGCAAGCGCCGTCATTTGGAACAGCTGGAAGAAACGAACGACTGGTTAGGCACCCGCCGTGCAGGAGCAGTGGCTGTGGCCGAGGTCACCATGGACATACTGCTGTCGTTGCTGTTGTTCACAGGCTTCATCTTCGTCATCATGCAACTTGTGAGGGAGCACGGGGAGCACAAGGAGCTGGTCACCGCGTCCGGCCACCTGCCGGAAGGTGTCGATGCGGTGTGTGGGAGGAAGGTTGCCTCGGGCGAGGGATTCCTCGTCGCGCACCGAGGTGTGGAGTATCGATTCTGCTCGCTGGCGTGCGTAGAACACTTCGAGAGGGGCGCGCCGACGCACGGCCAGCACGCCGCATAGCTACGTTATGCGCGTGTTTTGATGCCCTGGCGGACCGACATTACAAGCGACACGACCGTCAGGACGAACGCGCAGATCCACAGCGAGTTCGCGATCGCGATACTCATCGGCTTGAGGCCGAGTATGCCCGCCATCCCCGCCATCGGGATCACCGCGAGAATCAGCGCGACGAGCGCCAGCAACCATGCCCAAGCTCGACTTCTCATATATCACCTCTTCGGCGATGGGGAACTCGCAAGGTACGTACCGAGTTTGATATCCTCCCCCGATGACGTCGAAGACACCGGGGCTGATTCTGCTCATCGCGCTCGCGGCGCTCGGATGCAACCGGGAACAGCCGGCGCCTGCCGCAGAGAAAACCGCCGCGGCGCCGCCGCCGTGGACGCTGAAGGTAGAGCCGCTCGAAACGCCGGCGGCGGCAGAAAGCTCCGCCCCTCAGCTGACCGTCTCGGAACGAGGTCCGCTCGTCAGTTGGACTGAACAGAACGACGACAAGACCATCCTGAAGTTCGCGGAACGCACCGCGCTCGGCTGGTCGGAGCCACGGATCGCCGCGTCCGGCACCGACTGGTTCGTCACCGACGCCGACACGCCCGCGGTAATCCGTCTTTCGAACGGCGCGCTTGTCGCCAACTGGATGCAGAGCAGCAGCGATGAGTTCGAGGCATCGAACCTGCGGCTGTCTTATTCCAAAGATGAAGGGAAGACGTGGTCACGATCGTTCCTCCCGCATCACGATGGCACGATCACCCAGCACGCGTTTGCGTCGCTGTTCGAGATACCTGGGCAGGGGCTTGGCGTCGTGTGGCTCGACGGGCGCCAGACGGTTACGAATCGCGAGAATGGTCCGATGAGCGTCCGTTTCACGTCCTACGACGCGCAGTGGAAGCAGCGCGCCGATACGTCGATCGATGCGAAAGCGTGCGATTGCTGCACCACAAGCGTCGCGGTCACAACGGATGGCCTCATCACCGCTTTCCGCAACCGCACTGACGATGAGATCCGGGACATCTATGTGTCGCGGCTCGAGGGCGACAAGTGGACAGAGGGGACGTCCGTGCATGACGACGGGTGGCATATCACCGCCTGTCCGGTCAACGGGCCGGTGGTGAGCGCGGTTGGCCGCGATGTGGCGATCGCATGGTTTACGACCCACGACGACCAGGGACAGGCGTTTGCCGCGCTGTCGAGCGATGCGGGACGCACATGGACCAATCCCATTCGACTCGATGATGCGGGTTCCCTCGGACACGTCGACGTCGAGATGCTGGAAGATGGGAGCGCGGTGGCGACGTGGGAGGAATTTGCCGACCAGCGAGGCCAGTTCCGTGCGCGACGCGTGGAGAAGTCTGGCGCGAAATCGCCGGCGATCGTGATTGCAGGCGCGACGGGGGGCCGCGTCAGCGGCGTGCCGCGTCTGGCACGACTGGGCAATCAGCTTGTGTTTGCGTGGACCGAACGGTCGGACCGGGGAGGCAGTGGAACTGTAAAGACGGCGACGGCGACGCTAGCGCATTGACGCGGCGCCGACCGTCCACTTCCAACCGTCCTTCGGACGGACGATCCGTTGCGCGCGGAGCCAGTGATCGGCGGCGTTCTTCCCCGGATTGCCGGTAATCACGACGCGATCGCCGGCCTTCAACGTCATGCCGGTCACACCTTCGTGATCGAGCTGGCCGCGCCCTTCCCATTCCACCGTCCACCGCTGCAGCTGCCGGTTCGAATCGGGTGCCATGATCTGCAGCAGCGCGTGTGGATTCCGGTAGACGAACTGTACGAGCTCGCCCTCGATCGATGTCTGCTGGTTCTCGACGTAGGCAGAGGCGAAGGAATGATGCGCGTACACCCGCCCACCGCACAGGAATGCGCCAGTGAGCAGCACCGCCATCAGACTTCGCTTCATCGGACCCCCTAATAGTAAACGCATCGGAGTCGGGAACACGTCTGAAGAGTACCTGACGAAATAGTCAGGCAATAACGCGCAAGTCCGAGTTCCCTCCTGTCCACTCCTGGACTGTTACTTCCGGCGCAGGCCTATCAGCGTCGTTCCCTCGCCGGGCGAGGTCGTGAGGGTGGTCGGCCGGGCGCCGTCCGCCGGATAGTTGAAGCAAATCTTCAAGAGCTGGCCATTCGATGAGACAAGCGCCTGCCAGACTTTCCCCACTTCGGGCCCCTCTTTCTGGACGAAGTCGAACTCCTGCGGTCCGCTAATCTGCTTGACGTCGCCCTTGTACACGGGTCCGCTGTTGGCGAACTGCAGCGTGAACTGTGCGCCGGTGATCGTCATCGAAGCGCCGGCAATCTCACGCCAGGGACTGCCGTCGCGCTCGGAGCCGGTCACCGTCCACGTGCCTTCAATCGGCCCGGCGCCGATGTCGCCGGCACGATTCTGGGCAAAGACCGCTGGCGTGAGCCAGAGCGTCCCAACGATCAGCGCAAACGTCATGAACAGGCGGCGCGTCATAGCAACCTCCCCCGTTAGTCCCTGAGCCCGGCATTCTATAACACGGCCGATCGCCCGCAAGCATCAGCACGCATGGCTCTTAGGGCCTCCTCCCGCTGCCGCTGCACGGGGCTCCGTTCAATATTTTTATATTTGTGCAAATACGGTATCATTGCCCGCATGAAGCACCAGCCGAACGAGGACGTCACCAGATTCGCGGACATGCTGGCGGCGATGGGAGCCGAGCCCCGGCTTCGCGTCATGCGACTGCTGCTCGAATCGCACCCCGAGGGGATGATCGCGGGCGATATCGCGGCTGAACTCGACATCACCGCGTCGACGCTCTCCCATCACCTCGATAGACTCAAGCGCGAGGGCGTGGTGAACGTGCGGCGGGACGGCACGTTCCTCTGGTATACCGCGAACACCGACGCCCTCGAGGACCTGCTTCATTTCCTGTTCGCGGAGTGCTGCACGCGCAGCCGCGCAATCAGCCCGGCCAGACTCACGTTCGTCAAGCGCTAAAGGACTGATCATGGAAGACATCACCGAGACCGTTCGCGAGAGATACGCCGAAGCCGCACGCCGTGTGACCTCGGGCCAGGCGGCCACATGCGGGTGCGGCACGGGCAGCGATCCCTGCTGCGATCCGATTACGTCGAATCTGTACGGCGACGCGGAAGCAGGCGAAGTGCCCGACATGGCGCTCCAGGCTTCCCTCGGATGCGGCAATCCCACCGCGCTTGCGGCGCTCAAGCCTGGAGAGACGGTGCTCGATCTCGGCAGCGGCGGAGGGATTGACGTGATCCTGAGCGCACGCCGCGTCGGCCCGACAGGCAAGGCCTACGGGCTCGACATGACCGACGAAATGCTCGCGCTCGCCGAACAGAACAGGCTCAAGGCGGGCATCACGAATGTCGAGTTCCTCAAGGGCCAGATCGAGCACGTGCCGCTGCCCGACAACTCCGTCGACGTCATCATCTCCAACTGCGTCGTCAACCTGTCCGGCGACAAGGACCAGGTACTGGCCGAGTCGTTTCGCGTCCTGAAGCCGGGCGGTCGCTTCGCCATCTCGGACGTCGTCGTGCGCGGCGCGATCCCGGACGCGGTCCGGAGATCGATGGAGTTGTGGGTCGGATGCGTCGCCGGCGCGTTGAGCGAGGACGACTACCGGACCAAGCTTGCGGCGGCTGGATTCACCGACATTGGCATCGAGGTGACCCGCGTCCATGAGATCGAGGATGCGCGCGCGTTCCTGGCGCAGTCAGGTCTCGATGTCGATGCCGTCGCTCCTCTGATGAAGGGCAAGGTCACGAGTGCGTTCGTTCGCGCGCGCAAACCGGACGCGTGCTGCGGTCCATCGTGCTGCTCGTGACAAGATGAGGGCGTGGCCAGACGCCGCGTGCTCGTGTTGTGCACCGCGAACAGCGCTCGAAGCCAGGTGGCCGAGGGGCTGATTCGTCACGACTTCGGCGACCGCGTCGATGTATTCAGCGCGGGCGTGGCGCCGTCACACGTGCGTCCCGAAGCCATCGCGGTGATGCGCGAGATCGGGATCGACATCTCGACGCACCGGTCGAAGCACGTGAGCGAATACGCCGGCCGCGAGTTCGACGATGTCATCACGGTGTGCGACGCGGCGAACGAGCAATGCCCGATCTTTCCCGGACGCGCCCGCCGCCATCATCGTGACTTCAAGGACCCGGCGTCTGTCGGCGGGTCGGAGGAGCAACGGCTCGCCGCGTTCCGCCAGACACGCGACGAGCTGCGTCATTGGTTGACGGACATTCTGGCTGGCGGGCCGTAAGGCCTGCCCTGCTCATCGCGGACCTAAAGGTCCGCGCCGCAGGTGTCAGGTCCGCGCCGCGCATGATTGGGTTAACGCCCTGCAAGCGCCGCGGCGGTGACAAATCGGGGCTCGATGTCCACCGGCACGCTCACGAGCCTGTCGAGCACGCGACGCACGGACGGACGCACGACCCCCATCTTCTCGAGCATCTGTTTCGCGTCCACGTACGCCCCTGTCGCCTCCATCGTCATGATGTCGCGCGTGAGGTCGATGACGTTCTGCTTGATGCGGGAGTGATTCACGGCAAACGTCCCATCGGCTGCCACCGTCACCCCGCCGTGATCGAGAAAGTAATTCAGCTGGATCGCCACACCCCGCCCGTGGGCTTCGTTCAATCCGAACCGGATCGACCTGAAGATCGACGCGAGAAAGGTCGTGTACATCGTCTGTTCGAATTTCTTGTCCAGCTTTCCGTGATCGACGAGGAACTGGAGCGCGAAGAGTCCTGACACATCCGCCTTCGCTTCTTCGATGGTGCTGTACGTCTCCTTCAGCTCCTGACGCACCGTGGTCGGCCGTTCCCCCGCCACGATATTGTGCGGGCCGAGGCCATGCATCAGCTCGTGCATCAGGATGTGCGTGAAAAACGCCTCGAAGTCGAGGTTGGCCTGATCCCCTGCGGCAAGCGCCACCTTCGAAATCGGCACGAGGACCGTCTTGAACTTGGCGTCCTGATTGTTCTTCAGCATCACGCGCTTGGTGCCCTTCTCGGCGACGATGCGCTCGTCATTCGGCAGGTTGAAGGCCGCAGTCTGCACGCCGCGGTTGGCGTCGCCTGACGAAAAGACGGTGTTCACGACGCGGATAGGCGCCATCGCACCGAGCTTCGGATTGCGGTACCTGGAATCGATAGGCAGGTTGTTCTCGATCTCCTGCAGCTCCGATCCGAACCGCGTCAGCTTATTCGTCTCCGCGTCGTCGCGCACCGCGATGAACGACTCGAATGCCGCCTTGTAGTTGAACCACTCGTCTTCGTAGACCTCGTACGGCCCGATCGTCGGCTCGATGCTGGCGTCGAGCTCCATCCACGCGACGTCGCTGTCGTAGTAGTCGTTGGTGATCAGCGCCTGTGCGCGCTTTTCGAGGAACGCCTTCAACGTTGGCTGCGTCGTCAGGGCGGCGGCTTCCCTGAGAAGCTCCGCGACGCGAGCAAGCTCGCCCTGGTACTCGAAGCTGTAGGGCACAGCGACGAACTTCCCTTCAGGATTTCGCCGGATGGTTGTGAAGAACCCGATCGGGAACGCGCGCTGCGCCCCGGAGAGTGTCGCGATCCATGCCTCGACCTCGTCCTTCGTCGCGCCGGCCGGGTAGAAGTTCGCCTGCTCAGGCTTCTTTGGCGCCCCAGGAATGAAGGGCGCATTCTCGTCGAGTCGAGACCATGGGCCCTTGTTGATCAGGAAGTAATGCAGGCGCGCGCGTCCAAGCTCCGATGTGTCCTGCAGAAGATCGAGCAGCATCGTTTCGTTGCCCGCCCAGACCTGGCGCAGGAACAACGTATCCATCACCTTCCCGGCTTCGACGAGTCGCGCCAGCGCCTGGCGCTCATTCGCGGGCAGGGACGTCAGGTCCGCGGACAGATCGACGGGGGCGAAACGCGCGGTCATCGTCTTCAGCTGCCCGAGGTCTGGAATGCTGCTTTGCTGCGCATGCGCGGCGGCGGCCGCGACGGTCGACGCGACGATAGAGGCCATAAGAATTCTCATCATGTTGCCTTCAGGTCCGCCTGAAGGCGGACGCTACCGTGTCGGACTAATGAACGCCTCCGCTGGCGATCTGCAACGCGGAGGGATCCGCGCCCAGCCGGCGGATCGCGGCCTCCCACATCTGGTGCGGCGGCACGCCGAAGATCAGCGTCGGGTCCACGCTCATCGTGAGCCACGCCGACGCCGCGATCTCGTGATCGAGCTGGCCGGGTCCCCATCCCGCATAGCCAATGATGAGGCGCGAACGGGTCGACGGCGGCGCCTGCAGCAGCTCGAGCGTCAGCTCCTTCGACACCGAGAGCAGCACCCCCGGGCAGATCTCGCGCTGATCCTCATCAGGACCCTGCGCCTCCGACATCAGTATCCACGTGCGCTGCGGGTCGACCGGCCCTCCTATCCAGAGCTTCAGATCGGGATCGACGCGAATCGGCGGGTCCGTCTTCACGAGCATCCACGCGGGCTCGTCCATCTGACGATTGACGACGATGCCGAATGCGCCTTCGTCGGTGTAGTCGCAGAGAAGAACGACGGTCTTCACAAAATTCGGATCCGCCATCTGCGGCATCGAGAGGAGAAGGATGGGAGCGGCGTCGCCGGGCATACACGGATCTTAACGTGTAACGCAAAACCAGAAACTCAAAACCGGGTGCGCACCGCCCACTCAACGTGTTCGACCACCATGGGATCCGCAGCTGACGGCTGGTCGTCCCGCCGCTCCTGAAGCGTGGCACACGCCGCGGCGTCGCCGCTGTTGCCGATTGCCACCGCCAGATTGCGCCGCAGGCCGGTGAGTTTGGCTCGTGTCATGGCGCTGCGCCTGATGAGCGCGCGCAGATCGGTGTCGGAACGCTGCCAGAGCTCAACCAGACGCGGCAGATTCAATCCGCTGCGCGGCTGCCAGGCAGCGTCGGGGGACGAAGAGGATGGCTGGTTGTACGGGCAGACCTCCTGGCAGATGTCGCACCCGTAGACATGATTGCCGACCGCGGCGCGGTGCTCCTCCGGGATGCTCGTGCGGAGCTCAATCGTCAGGTATGAAATGCAGCGCGTCGAATCGAGCACGCCCGGCTCGACGAGGGCTCCGGTCGGGCACGCATCGAGGCAGCGGCGACACGTGCCGCACTGTTCGAGCCCTTGCGTATCCGGCTCCAGCGGCAGTGTGCAGATGATCTCAGCTAGAAACAGCCAGGAGCCGACCTCCGCGTTGATCAGGCATGTGTTCTTGCCGATCCACCCGAGGCCTGCGTACTGGGCATAGACGCGCTCCTGCACGGGGCCGGTATCCACATACGCACGAGCGTGGAATGGATCCGATGATTCGGCCCGCATCCACGCAAGAAGGCTGTCGAGGCGCGCTTTCAGGACGTCGTGATAGTCGTCGCCCCACGCGTAGCGCGCGATGACGGCGCGTTCCGGGGTCAGACTCGGGGGACGATCCGACTCACGTACCGCAGCCTCATTGTGAGTCGGATCGTCACCCGAGTCTGGCCCCGTATGGTACAGAGTGCCCGTAACGATGACGCTCCGTGCCCCGGAGACAACCGCGCGCACGTCCGCACGACGATCCGCGGACCGCGACAGGTAGCTCATGTCGCCCGCGTAACCCCGGGCGAGCCACTCATCGAGGAATTCGAGCTCGGGAAAACTGTCCGCCGGCGCTATGCCGCACAGATCAAAGCCGAGTTCGGCGGCTTTGGTCTTGATTGCCGCGGATGTGATCACGTCAATTCCCGACGGCCAATTCCCAACTCCCAAGGCGCTCCCAACACACTGCTTGGGAGTTGGGAGTTGGACGTTGGGAGCTCACACCCAGTCAGCATTGCGGCGCGAGCCTTCTAGGCTCGCGATTACGATCGACTGACGAGTTGACGCACAACATACGGAAGGATGCCGCCATGGCGGAAGGCGATCAGCTCCTCCGGCGTGTCGATCCGCGCGGTCACCTTGAAGTCCTTCACGCTGCCGTCAGCGGCCTTCGCCTGGACACCGACGTCCCCGCGCGGCTTCAGTCCTTCGCCGGTGCCGACGAGGCCGTACTCCTCGGTCCCCGTGAGCTTGAGCGACGTCGCACTGTCACCCGTCTTGAACTGCAGCGGCAGTACGCCCATGTTGACCAGGTTGCTGCGGTGAATGCGCTCGAACGATTCGGCAATTACAGCCTTTACGCCGAGCAGGAAGGTCCCCTTCGCTGCCCAGTCGCGCGAGGATCCGGATCCATACTCCTTGCCTGCGATTACCAGCAGCGGCACCTTGCTCTGGCGGTACCTCTCCGACGCGTCGTAGATCGTCATCAGCTCGCCGCCCGGCTGGATGATCGTCCATCCGCCTTCGGTTCCAGGCGCTATCTGGTTCCGCAGCCGGGTGTTGGCAAACGTGCCCCGCACCATCACCTCGTGGTTGCCCCGCCGCGCGCCGTACGAGTTGAAGTCGGAGGGCTTCACTCCGTGCTCGATCAGGTATTTGCCCGCAGGGCTGTCGGCCTTGATCGCTCCGGCAGGCGAGATGTGATCCGTCGTGACGCTGTCGCCGAGGAGCGCCAACACGCGGCCGCCTCGCAGTTCGGTGGGCGGCGGCGGCGTCATCGTCATGCCTTCGAGAAACGTCGGCTTGCGGATGTACGTCGAGTCTCCCCACGCATATCGGTTGCCCTCGGGGCACGGGGAGCTGCTGCCAGCGCGTGTCACCCTTGAAGACGTCGCGATAGCTGTTCCTGAACATGTCGGCGTGGACGGCGCGCTGCATCGTCTCCTGCAGCTCCTGCTCGGTCGGCCAGATGTCTTTCAGAAACACGGGCTTGCCGGATTGATCCTCACCGAGCGGCTCGGTCGTCAGATCTTTCGTAATCCATCCGGCGAGCGCGTAGGCCACGACGAGCGGCGGCGACGCGAGATAGTTGGCGCGCACGTCCTGCTGAATGCGCCCCTCGAAGTTGCGGTTGCCGCTGAGCACCGAGCAGACCACCAGGCTCTTCTCGCGGACGACGGCCGAGACTTCGTCGGGCAGCGGACCGCTGTTGCCAATGCAGGTCGTGCAGCCGTATCCGACCAGATCGAATCCGAGCTGATTGAGATACGGTGAGAGTCCGGCAGCGTCGAGGTACTCAGTGACGACCTTCGAACCAGGCGCCAGGCTGCTCTTCACCCACGGTTTCCGCACCAGTCCGCGTTCGACGGCCTTCTTGGCGACGAGACCCGCTCCGATCATCACGCTCGGATTCGAGGTGTTCGTGCAGCTGGTAATCGCGGCGATGACGACCGCGCCATGGTCGAGCTCCTCGAGCGCCGGGTCTAACACCGCCACGCCCGATTGCGCGACCGCGCCGGTCGCATGTGCGACGCCCTGCCTGGCGCCGCCTGCATCGGACGCCTTTGCGGGCTTCGGCGCGACCTGCATCGTCGGCAGCGCCACCTGGAACGCCGCTTTGGCATTCCTGAGCGACACGCGATCCTGCGGCCGCTTCGGACCCGCGAGGCTCGGCTCAATCGAGTCCAGACTGAGTTCCACCGTGTCGGAATAAATCGCATCCGGCGCGCCTTCTATGCGGAACAGACCCTGTGCGCGCGCGTACGTCTCGACCAGCTGCACGCGCGACTCGTCGCGTCCCGTGAGGCGCAGGTAATCGAGCGTCATCTCATCGATAGGGAAAATCGCGACCGTGGCGCCGTACTCGGGACACATGTTCCCAAGCGTGGCGCGATCTGCGATCGTCAGGTGCTTGAGCCCCTCGCCGAAGAACTCCACGAACTTGCCGACGACGCCGGTCTTCCGCAGGAGCTCTGTAATCGTGAGCACGAGATCGGTTGCCGTCGCGCCTTTCGGCAGCGCGCCGGTCAGGCGGACGCCCAGGACCTGCGGAATCAGCATCGAGCTGGGCTGTCCGAGCATCGCGGCCTCCGCCTCGATCCCACCGACGCCCCAGCCGACAACGCCCAGGCCGTTGACCATCGTCGTGTGCGAATCGGTGCCGAAGAGCGTATCCGGGTACGCCACAGTCTTCCCGTCGACCTGCTCCGAGAAAATCACGCGGGCAAGATGCTCGATGTTGACCTGGTGCACGATTCCCGTGTCCGGCGGGACCACCTCGAAATTGCGGAACGCCCGTTGACCCCAACGGAGGAAGGCATACCGCTCGCGGTTGCGCGCGAACTCGAGCTCCGCGTTGAGTGCAAAAGCGTCAGCGCGGGCGAAATAGTCGACCTGCACCGAGTGGTCGATCACAAGCTCGACGGGCTGTAGAGGATTGATGCGGTCCGGGTCGCCGTTGAGCGCGACCATCGCGTCACGCATGGCGGCCAGGTCGACCACACAGGGCACGCCGGTGAAGTCCTGGAGCAGCACGCGCGCGGGCATGAATGAGATTTCCTGCTCGAGATTCGCCTTGGCGTCCCAGTTCGCTATCGCTCTGACATCGGCCGCCTTCACGAACGCGTCGTCTTCACGACGCAGCATATTCTCGAGAAGGATCTTCATCGAGTAGGGCAGCCGCGAAACGCCGGTGAACCCCGCCTTCTCGAGCGCGGGAAGGCTGTAGATCTGAACTGTTTGTCCGCCGACGCGGATCTCGGTACGCGTATCGAAACTGTTTCGTGTGGTCATACCAACCCAGAATTGTACTTCGCGTGACGCAAGCGGGGCGAACCCTCGGGTTCGCCAAGGCGAGGTTGAAAGGCTCGCCCCGCATGAAAGGAGACCATGACGGATTGATCAGTTGCGCGATGCTACTCGGCCCTTACAGCGGCATCTCCCTTGCGAATTTGGCCGCGGAGGTGTTCCTCATGGATAAGAACCAGAACGCCCGGGGTCAGCAGAACCAGGGTCAACAGAACCCGGGTCAGCAGGGCCAGGGTTCGAAGGACCGGAATTGGAAAGGGACGTCGCAGTCGAACACCAATCGTGGGCCGGCTGAAGGCGGACGCGGCCAGAACACCGGCAATCGCGGCAACCCGGGCGGCCCGGAACGAGGCACCGGCCATCAGGGCGAAAAGAACTCGAGCGGCATCTCCAACCGGGGGATGGACAGGCGCGACGAGCAGGCGGATCTGCCGAGCCGCGGCTCGAGCGATGAGGACGAGGACTGGAGCGACCGGTCCGAGCGGTAAACACGGGGTCTGACTCGAGTGACGGGTCGTACACGAGTCAGACTCGTGTACGACTCGACTCAAGGTTGGAGACTCTCCCTGCGAGCGACGGCCAGGACCGAATCAGCGGCACGACCGCTGGCTCCCGGGCCGCCCAGTTTTTCGCGCACGCGTCGCAGCGCGTCGCGCGTCCGCGTATACAACTCGCGATCGGTCAACAGACGAACCGTTTCGTCGGCCACGCGCGCGGGCGTGAAGTCATCCTGGATCAATTCCGGCACGATGCGCTCGCCCGCCACCAGGTTCGCCATTGCATACGTATCGACACGGACAAAAGGCTTGCCGATGCGGTACGTGAGCGGCGACAGACGGTAGACGACAACCATTGGACGCTCGTGAAGGGCTGCTTGCACGGTCGCAGTGCCCGACGCGGTGATGACGACGTCACTCGCCGCCAGCACGTCATCGGTGCGCTCGCGGACGAGGATGGGCCCCGAAGCGCCCAGCAGCGGCGCAAACAATTCATCCTGCAGATTCGGCGCGGCCGCGACAATGAACTGCACGTCCGGTACGCGCGCGCGAATCAGCGGCAGCGACGCGGCCATGTCCGGGACGATCCGCCGGAGCTCGTTGGGTCGGCTTCCCGGCAGCAGCGCAACGGTCGGCGCGTCCGCCACAAGCCCCTGCTCGCGGCGCAACGCGGCACGCGGCGCCTTCACGCCCACGAGATCGATCAGAGGATGCCCGACGAACTCCACGGGAACCCCTTCGCGCCGGTAGAGCGCCTCCTCGAACGGGAAGATCACCAGCACGCGATCAACGAATCGCTTCATCGTCCGCATGCGCCCTGCGCGCCACGCCCAGAGCTGCGGGCTGATGTAGTAGACGATCGGGATGCCGAGCCGATGCAGCGCGGCCATCAATCGGAAGTTGAAGTCGGGGAAATCAATCGCGACGAACACATCGGGTCGAGTGGCGCGGGCGGCTGCCACCAACCTGCGCAGCATCGCGTACGAGCGCGGCAGCACACGCAGCGCTTCGGTGAGACCGGTCACCGAGAGTCCCTGGAAATCGCCGACCAGGCGCGTTCCCGCCGCGGCAAGCCGCTGCCCGCCGAATCCAAACACATCCGCGGACGGTTCGCGGCTCAGGATCTCCGAGACGAGCGCGCCCGCGTACAGATCACCGGACGGCTCGCCGCACGAGATCATGATGCGCATTGCCGCGGATACTAGAGGCCGGCCCGGGCTGAATCGGTACTACCCACGTTGAACCACGACCGCGGTTTCGTGGCCGCGACACGGAGCGGCCACCCACTGATTCGCAACACATGCGCCACTAGTCTAGAGGGGCTGCTGGAAGAGCGCGGCGTCGACCGGAGCGTTGAAAGTCACGCTCTTCAACGTGCGATCGAGAATCAGCCGCCCATCGCGCAGCACTGACGCCCTGAACGGCACTTCGATCCCATTGACCTTGCGGTAGTCCGAGAACACTTCTTCCGCCTGCGATGGACGGCCGTCCGGCCCCGGCGTCGTATAGACCTGTCTGACGATTCGGTTGTTCTGGTCGATGTACAGCCGGACCGGCGTCAGGCCCTCGCCACTGATCTCAATGACCTTGAGCGTGACACCGTCTTTCCCTTCTTCGGGAAGCGGTCGAACCGCGAGCTTGCCCTCCGACGCGGCAATCAGTAATGGAAACGTATCGCGCCGGACGGTCGCGGCGAAGTCGGTTCGCATGGCCGGGGGCGCAGCGGACACGCCGGCGGGATCCTTCACCCATGCAGATGCCGGCGTTGTACGCCTGGACATTCTGCTGTCCGGCAAACGTGGCATCGACCCGGAACTTGTCCGGGTAGACGACGTACGTCTTCGTCGGGATGAGCGTGGGTCCACGAGGCGTAGTGACCGACATGTCGGCATCGACGACGACCGTGCGGATCCCCTTCAGCGCGTCGAGGCCACCCTTCGTCTGCACCACACGCCGCAACAAATCGTTCGGAGCGTTCGAGACGTTCGAGGTGTTCGGGACGTTCTGACCGTTCGGAACGTTCGGGCCGTTCGGGACGTTCGGCGCGTTCACGGCCGCCGCGGGACGAGAACTTACTTGAGTCTGTGTGTAAGCCGGGTGCGGCGCCGAATGGACCGATTCGAACGAAGAGAGCGAACCGAACGGTTCGAACGGTTCGACCGACACCCGCTGACGCTCCTTCTTCAACGTCGGTGACATGAGATCGAGCTGATCGATCGAAATGACTTCATACCCGCCCAACCCGAGCTCAATCAGCTGCGACGCGAACGCCCGTGCGTTGCCGACCAACACGATCGAGAGCCGATCCGGTTTGACGTACTGGCGAGCGACACGTTGGACGTCGTCCGGGGTGACGGCGAGCACGCGCTCGCGGAACGATCCGATTTCGGAGACCGGCAACTCGAAGAACAGAACGTTGAGCACCTGCGTGGCGATCTGATCCGGCGTTTCGATCGTCAGCGGAAAGCTGCCCGACAGGTAGGCCTGCGCATCCGCCAGCTCGCGTTCGCCCACGCGCTCGCGCGCCAGGCGCGCGAACTCGTCGATCATCAGGCGCAGGGCCTGGCCGGTCGTATCGGTGCGCGTGTCGGTCTGCGCCACGAAATCACCGGCATCCTTGCGCGCCTCGGCGTCCGCCTCGGCACCGTAAGTCAGGCCGTACTGCGACCGCAGCACCTGATGCAGCCGGTTGGCCCCCTCGCCGCCGAGGATCTTCACGGCGAGATCCCACGCCATGTAGTCCGGATGCTTCCGCGGAATGGCGAGCTGGCCGACGCGGATGCTCGTCTGCACCGCATCGGGCTTGTCGATGATCACGATCCGGCGCGCGGATGGCGGTGGCTCGACGGGATTGGCCGTGGGCAGCGTCCCCCGCGGCCACGCGCCGAACGCCTTCTGCGCCGCCGCGAACGCCTCGTCGCTCGTGACGTCGCCAACGATGCCGAGCAGCATGTTGTTCGGAACGAAGTACTGGCGGTGGAACGCCTGCAGATCGTCGCGAGTCAACGCGGCGAGCGTCTCCTCCGTGCCGCTCCCGGGCAGCCCGTACGGGTGGAACCCGTAGACGAGCCGATCGAACACGACGTCCGCTATGTAGCCCGGGTCGTCGGCATTCACGCGCAGCGACGACAGCACCTGGTCCTTTTGCCGCTCGATCTCCTCCGGCGCGAACGACGGATTGCGCGCCACATCGGCCACCAGATCCATGCCGACCTGGAACGAATCCTTCATCACGATCACGTTCACGAACGAGAGATCGGTTCCGGCGCCGGTGCCCAGGTCTCCGCCGATGAAATCGATCTGATCGGCGATCTGCTGGGCACTCCGCGTCGTCGTTCCCTGATCCAGAAGCGACGCCGTAAGGTTGGCGACGCCCCCCTTTCCCTTCGGGATCCTGCGCCGACCCCGCGCCGCACGAGCAGGCGAACGCTGACGGCGGGCTGCTCGTGATGCAGGACAACGACGACCTGCATGCCGTTTGGCAGCGTGCGAATCTCGTACGGAGGAAACGTCACGTCACGCGCGGCGAGCGGACGCGGCGGGGCTTCCGAGGGCCAGTCGCGCGCTTGCGCGAACGCTGACCGGCACGCGCCTACAGGACGAAATCCCAAATCCAACCCAATCCCAAGTCCTTGGGATTTGGGATTGGGATTCGGAGTGCTCATCGCCGTGCTCCCGCGCCCGCGCCCCTGGGCTGGATGTAGAGCACCGTTCGATTGTTCTGCGTGAAGTACGTGCGTGCCACGCGCTGAATGTCGGTCGGCGCCAGGTTCTCGAAAATGTCGATCTCCGCGTCCGCGCGGGTCACGTCGTTGTGGATCACCGCCGCGTGCGCGAGGTGAAGCGCCTTCTGCTCGTTGGTCTCGCGGCCGATGATGTAGTCGCGCATGAACTGGTTCTTCGCGCGGTCCAGATCGTGGCTCGTCACGGCGTGGTCTTCAGGTTTTCGAACTCGGCGAGCATCGCCTTTTCGACCGTCTCGGCGGACTGACCGGCCGGAATGATCGCCACCGCGTAAAACAGGTTCGGGTCCTCGAGGAGGTTCGCGCTGCCGAACGCCGCAACGGCGATGCGCTTGTCATAGACGAGCTCGCGCGTCATGCGCGCGCTTTCGCCGTCGAACAGGATCTTCGACGTCAGGTGCAGCGGATACGAGTCGGGATGGCCGTCATAGGCCACGTGATAGGCGACAACCACCGCCGGCAACGGCCATTCCTCCTGGACGACGGCGCGACGCTCCTGCGTCTGCTCGGGCTCCTTCGGGATGTCGCGCGGCACCGGCTTGGCGGCCTTCGGCACGCGACCGAAATACTGCGTGACAAGCTGCATCGTCTGCGCCGAGTCGAAATCGCCGACGAGGGTCACGACAGCATTTTCCGGCACGTAATAGGTGCTGTGGAAGTCGCGCACGTCATCGAGCGACGCCGACTCGAGATCCTTCAGGCTGCCGATCGTCGGGTGCTTGTACGGATGGCTCACGAACGACTTGTCGAACAGGATCTCGTTGAGACGTCCGTACGGCTGGTTGTCGACACGCAGCCGCCGTTCTTCCTTGACGACTTCGACTTCCTTCTGGAACGCGTCGCGGTCGACGCGAAGCGTCGCCATCCGATCGGCCTCGAGCCACAGGGCGAGCGGCAGATATTGCGCGGGCAGCGTCTCCCAGAAGACCGTCGCGTCTTCCTGCGTATACGCGTTGCTGCGGCCGCCGATGCTCGCGATGATCGACGTGTGCGACTCGGGCTGCACGTTCTTTGAGCCCTTGAACATCATGTGCTCGAACAAGTGCGCGAACCCGGTTCGTCCCGGCTTCTCGTTTCTCGAGCCGACGTGGTACCACACCGACAGGTGCACGATCGGCGTCGAATGATCCTCGGACAGGATCACGCGCAGCCCGTTCGGCAGCGTCGTTATCTGGTAATCGAGTTTGGGCGGATGAACGGCCGCGATGCAGCGGCACGACGAGGGCCCCAGCCGCCGCGGTGAGCAGGACGAGCAAACGAACAGGCGGATCACG
Source organism: uncultured Acidobacteriota bacterium (assembly GCA_963741135.1). Lineage (GTDB taxonomy): Bacteria > Acidobacteriota > Vicinamibacteria > Vicinamibacterales > UBA2999 > Gp6-AA40. The sequence continues at coordinate 222,148 of CAVUHC010000008.1, read as the reverse complement.
TTTCTATGATAGGGGGTCAGACCGCATTTCGCTTGACGAAATGGCGCATGCCCCCGTTTCAGCGGCTCACGAAGCGAAACCCTGCGCTGAACCAGCTCATTGTCGAGTTTTCGAGCGGGTACGGGTACGGATCTATCCGCCGTTCGGCGGCCACAATCACTTCGACGGCGCCCCCCTGCCCTTCGAACCGCAGGCCGGCTTCCCCGCGGGCGCCGTGTCTGCGTCTCACGACGCCGGGTGCCGTCAACCCCGACCAGGCGTGCGCTGGCTGCCGAGATCACGCTGATACGGGGACGCAGGGGTACACGCATGGAGACTCCGCCATTCGCCTCCCAGCTGTAGTCGACGTTCGATTTCAGCAGCACGCCGAGCACGTCGCCCTGCGCGCGAATCTGAATCGCCCCGTGGCTCGCGGCGTGTCGGACACGGGCCCCGAGCATGTTCCAATCGACGGGGTCCCGCTTGAAACGATCGCTCAGGTGGCGCGACATGTGATGAAACAGCGCGGCAACCTCGACGCCGTGCACCCGCAACGACGTCGAGTAGTCGAGCAGGTAGTTGCCTTGGTTCACATCGAAGCGGCGGAACTGCTCCCCAAGCACGGCCTCATAGTTGGCCGCAAATGTCATCCGGCCGCGGCCGTAGTCGACGAAATCCATCTCGCCGCCGAAGTTTGCGTCCCAGACGAACCGCGGGTCGTCGCCCGACAGATGGTCGGCGCCCAGACGGAAGTCGAAGCGCGGGAAAAACAGGATCGCGTTCTGGGCCGCGGCGGGAGATGCGCTCGCAATCAGGGCGAGCGCGCAGATGAGCACGGCGAATCACTGCGAGGGCTTCGCCCCGGTATCGCCTCGTCCTATGAGCTCCGCGAGCCGGGCTTCGAGCGCCTCGACGCGCTTCTTGAGCTCGGGCAGCCGACGAAAGACGGCCGACGACCGGCGCCACTCGCGCGCATCGATCGCCGGATAGCCGGCAATCGTGGCGCCGTCATCAACGGAGTTGGTGATTCCGGATTGACCGACGGCAACGACGCCCCGCCCGATCGTCAGGTGCCCGCCCACGCCCACCTGCCCGCCGAACATCACGTCGTCGCCGATCTCGGTGCTGCCGGCGATGCCGACCTGCGCGGCCATCAGGACGTTGCGCCCGACGGTGACGCCATGCGCGATCTGCACGAGGTTGTCGATCTTCGAGCCCGCCTTGATGCGCGTCTCGCCGACGGCTGGACGATCGACAGTCGTGTTCGCGCCGAGCTCGACATCGTCTTCGATGACGACCGTCGCGACCTGGGGGATCTTCTCGTGCGTGCCGTCGCCCCGGCGGACGAAGCCGTACCCGTCGCCGCCGATGACCACGCCGTTCTGGAGCACGACCCGGTCGCCAATCGTGACACGCTCGCGAATCGAGACGTTCGAATGGAGGACGCAGTCGGCGCCGATCCGCGCACCCGGACCAATCGTCACGTTCGGGAAGATGATCGTTCGATCGCCGACGACCGCTCCCTCCCCCACGGAGACGAACGCGCCGATCGACACGCGATCGCCCAGGTGCGCGTCGTGCGCGACAGCCGCCATCGGGTGCACGCCAGGCTCGGGTTGCCATCGCGGCGCGAACAGTCCGACCGCCCGCGCAAACGCGAGATACGGCTCCTGCGTACGGAGGACCGCGCTCGATCCCGCCGGCGCATCGTCCCGGAGCAGGACAGCCGATGCGCGCGTGGTGGCCACCGCTGGAAGGTATTTTGGATTTGCCACGAAGGTGAGATCACCGGGGCCGGCGTCCTCGATGCCTGCGACGCGCACGATCTCGATCTCGCCCTCGCCTTCGAGGCGACACGCGAGTCGTTCCGCAAGTTCCCGGAGCTTCACTGTGAATTCAACTTAGACGGGCCACGGAGACACGAAGACACGGAGCGATTTCGCCTTGAACATATGCTTCGTAGCTCCGTGGCGTCGCGAGAATATCACGCGTGCCGGACTGCAACGCGCTCGAAAAACGTCGACAGATGCTGCAGGCGCAGACGCGCAGCAATCTCGTGGACGCGCTTTTCGCGAGCCGCGCCATGGAGCGATGCCACCTCGCGCAGCTCTGTCAACGGCTCGCACGGACGTCCGGTCCACGCGATGCCGCGGAGTCCCTTCAACGCGCCGCGCATCGACAGCCAGTGCCCCATGACGCGGAACGCGAAATAGTAGGCGACGATGTTCGGCCCCGGGAGCAGCATGAGCGCGGCCGACACGATCAGCAGCACGCTGTCGACCACGAGCCACACCCGGTGACGTTCGTAATCGCGTTGCAGCGTTCGGTGGATCAATGTCAGCGTCTGTTCGAAGGTGAGGTCCTGGGGATGGGCGGCGACGACCGCCGACTCATGCCGAAGATTCCACAGCAGCCGCTGCTCGGCCACGCGCTCGGCGACCCAGGCCATGATGTATTCCTGGAACCGCGTGAGCCAGGTCTCGGCGCCCGTGGACGACGGGGCGCCGGTGCGCTGACGTTCTTCCGCCTGATGCAGCATGACGGCAAAGCGATACCGAATGCGCCCGATGATTCCCTTCGCAGCCGGGTCGAGGCTGGGCGTCTCCACCGATGCCTCGCAGTAGAGCTCGTACCGATCGAGCCCGATTGGAATCACGAACACATCCATCAAGACTGACGATAGCAGGGATCGGGGATCGGGGATCAGGGATCAAGAACTCGGCATTCGGGGTTAGGGATTGGGCCGGAACCAGGAGAGCCATGCTCTGGTAATGCATGGTCCCTGATCCCTGATCCCTGATCCCTGATCCCTACCAGGTTCACATGACGGTTCGTCGTCCGCTAATCAAGTTGACGAGGAACAAAACGACGGCGATGACGAGCAGCACGTGAATGATGCCGCCCGCGATGTGGAATGCGAACCCGAGCAACCAGAACAGCAACAGCAGGACGATGAGCGTCCAGAGCATGATCAGCCTCCCTTTAGCCGGGCTCCATGCCGGGCCTTCGGGCGAAGAAAGGGCAAGGGATGTGCCGAACCTACCTGATCCTTATGGCCGCCGCCGCCGTTGAGGTGTCGGAGGAAGCTTCACTGGGACGGCAGGTTTGCCTGCTGCCTCCCATGCCCCGGTGATCATCGCGGCGACAGCGGCGATCGACTTACTCAGCCGTTCCTCCATCACCGCGCGGTTCGATTTGAAGAATGCCTCGTAATACGCGTCGTCGTAGATGTCACGTGTACCGATCGCGTCCAGATCCGATTTAAGCAGCGCCGGCACGAACTGCGTATCTTCGAGCACCCTGTCGAACACGAACTCGCGAGGATTGCGAACCGGCTCGATCGGTTTCGGCGCAATCGTGAGCTGACCACGGTAGCGCTCGAACAGCGTTGTCTCCCACCGATTGTGAAGACCATTCTGACCCGTCAGCTGGCCGTCGTAGTTGATCACGCCGTGCAGCGGGACGTGCGCGTCGGATGTGTAGTGGGCAAGCACCGCCGAGAAAAAGGGAATGTCGAACTCGCCGTACGACGTTGCCGCGTCCGTACGCGTCGAACGCGCGACGAAGATTGCCGTAGAGTTCTTCGGTGCGCCACGGCAGCGTTCCGTTCTGCGTGACGCGGTCTTCGCCGAACTTCGCGACCGCTTCGTCGTAGCTGCGCGGCAGGCCGGCAAACGGGTACTTGCCCGTACCCCTCCCAGTCGATGTCGAGGAAATGATGCGGTGGCTCCTCGTCGAAGCCGGCGGTCCGCCAGGTGTCGGGATCGATGGCGCGCTCCACGACCATCGCGCGATTCGCCTCGAACATCGGCCGCAGCTCCGCCGGCAGCAGCGCGATCGCGCGGTCCATGATGAACTTGTGCGCCGCGAACCCCCACGCGTGCGCGGGCGCCGGCACGGCAACGACTAACAACACGGTTACGACGAGTGCTGCTCGCATGCGGTCATTATAGTGATCGGATGCTTCGAATCGGCGCACACATGTCCGTGGCCGGCGGCGTCTCGAAGGCCGTCGATCGCGCGGTGGTGCACGGCTGCGAGGCGCTCCAGGTCTTCACCAAGAACGCGAGCCAATGGCGCGGCAAGCCGCTCGACCCGGCCGACGTGCGGCTCTTCCGCGAGCGTATCGAGCGAGACCGGCATCAGGCCGGTCGTGTCGCACGCCAGTTATCTCATCAACCTCGCGACGACATTTCCACTTCTGCGCGAGCAGTCGATTGCCGCGTTCGTCGATGAGATCGATCGCGCCGAAGCGCTCGGGCTGCTCGGCGTCGTCATCCATCCCGGGCACGTGCACGGCTGGACCCGATGACGAGGCGCTACGGCTGATCGCCGATGCGATTCGCGTGGCATTCAAGGCGCGGCCGCGCGCAAAGACGATGGTGTTGCTGGAGCACACGGCCGGACAGGGCCGGACGCTGGGCCATCGCTTCGAGCACCTTGCCGCGGTGATCGGGCACCTTCGGGGCTCGCGGCGCGTAGGCGTCTGCCTCGACACGTGTCATCTCGTCGCGTCGGGATACGACATCACCACAGAAGCCGGCTATCGCGACACGTTCGAGCAGTTCGATCGGACTCGTCGGCATCGAACGGCTGAAAGTGTTTCACGGCAACGACTCGAAAAAGCCGTGCGGAAGCCGCGTCGATCGCCACGAGCACATCGGTGAAGGGTGCATCGGTCTCGAGCCGTTCCGGCGGCTGCTCCACGACCCACGCTTCGCGGGGCTGCCGATCCTGATCGAGACCGAGAAATCGAAGGGCGCGGAGAAGAAGGGCGTCGATCGTCGAGGATCCGCTCGACATGAAGAATCTCGGCACACTCCGGCGGCTTCGAGAAGCGGACCTTCCCAACCGCGGCGCGGACCTTTAAGGTCCGCGTCTCTCAGCCACCACGACACTCTGAGTAAAATTCCGTCGCGCGATTCCCTGGCCACCTGCAAACCGCATATCGCCCACCGTCACCAGCGTGCCGCCCGCGACCGGCTCGAGCATCCAGAACGGGAAACGTGACCAGACGAGAAAGGCGCGGATGTTCGGCACCTCGCGCGCGACGGCGACGCGAGGATCGCGATCGTTCTTTGCCACGATCGCCTGATCGAAGCGAATGTTTCGCGGTTGCCACGTGAAGACAGCCGGTCTCGTAGTGATCGCCCGCATCGATGATGACGTCCCGTCTCATCGGCGTTACCGGCACCGGGCCTACCATCACCGCCTGCGGTGGCTGCCCGGCCACCTGCTGCCAACGATCGACAATTTCCGCTCTCGCGGCGCGCGCCGAGATGATCATCGCGAGCACGTAGGCGCATGCCACCAACGAGCGACGCGCGCTGCCAGTTTGGGCGAACGGTGTCGCCGCGCCATCCAGATGCCGGCGCCCAGCACGAGCCAGAGCCATGGATCGATGATGAAGAGCACGTCACCGTAAAACCAGCGCCGATCGAACGGCATCAGCAGGCGTACGCCGTAGTTGTTGAGCAGGTCCATGAGCACGTGTGTGATGACGCCGATGTACGAGAGCATCAGCAGCTCGCGCGCGCGAATGGGAGGATCGTCGCTTACCTCATAAGACGTCGATCGGGTTGCCCCGGGACGGGCACGGGCCACGGCCAGCACGATCGCCGTCAGGAGTATGGGCAGACACAGCTGCGCGAGGATGCCGTGCGTCCAGCCGCGTCTGAGCGCCACCGAGGGCGTGCCGGTGGCGAAGGCGAGTACGTCTACGTCTGGCAGATTGGACGCGATCATCAGCGTCGCGTTGCCAAACCGCGTGCGACGCTTCAACCCTGCTTCACCAAACGCGGCCCCAACGAGCGTGTGACAGAGATTGTCCATCGGCGCATCATTATGAACGGATGCGTACACGCCGGCCTCTCGCGCACACCATCATCGTCGCGATCGTCGCGTTGGGCCTGGCTGGATGCGGCTCCGGCACCGGTTCGGCAACGTCGCCGACCCCGATCGCCCCGCCGGCCGCGAATGCGCCGATTCGATATACCGCGGTCGGCGCCAGCGACGCGAACGGAGTGGGGGCGACTGTCGTCTGCGCGCCGTTCACAGCCTGCGACAACGGCACCGGATACGTGCCCGTACTCGCGCGGCAGTTGCGATCCTCGCACGACGTGACGCTCGTGAACCTCGGGATCCCGGGGGCCGTGCTCAGCCCTGCCATCCAGGCAGTGGCAAGGGCGAGCGGACGGGACGTGGTCGGCAACTTCATCGACCAGGAGATGCCATTCATTCCAACGAACACGACGCTGGTGACGGTATTCGGTGGGGGCAACGATGCGAACACGCTGGCGGACGCCATCCTTCGCGGCGCCGCTGGGGGCGACGTCAAGGGCTACATCACCACGCAGGTGGCCGCATTCGGGCTCGATTATGACCGGCTGATTCGCGGCATCCGGAGCCGTGCGACGGACGCGTTCATCGTTGTGATCAGTCTGCCGAACCTTGCGGCGCTGCCGTATGCGTCGGGCGGCACCACCCAGCAACGCCAGATCCTCCAGCAGATCGCAGTCGGCATGTCACGGGAAGCAAATCGGCAGGCCGGAACCGGAGTGGTCGTGGTCGATCTGATGTGCGATGCGCAGGTCTACGACGCGTCGCGATTTTCATCGGACGGGTTTCATCCGAACGACGCCGGCTACGCGTATCTGGCTCAGCGGGTCCAGGCGCTCGTCAACGGCGCCTCGACGTCTCCGGCTTCCACGTGCGGTCAGACGGCGGTCGTCCCCGCGCTCTGATTCTCGCCAAAGACCTGCGCCTCGAATACCAGGACCCGGGCGCCGTGCTGCCAGGCATTGCGCGGCAGACCGGCCTTGATACATGTGTGCTCGAGAAATATCTCGCACGTCCAGCGATGCTCGACGGCGACCTGCGGGAGCAGCAGACCCCGGCGGCGGCCGTCCTCCACGATGAGTCCGTGGCGCCCAACTTCGATCTCTGTGACCGCCTCGATTTCGCGCGGCGACGTCAGCACCGAGATTTCGACATGGAGGTCCGGCAGTTCGTTCAGCGATACTGCCGAGAATCGGGGATCCGAATCCGCGACGACGCCGGCGAGGTGGACGATCGTCTGACCGAGCGGCGTGTCAAGCGCGAGATGGCCAAGGCAGCCGCGCAAATCGCCCCGACAATGAATCGACACGAACGCCGCATGGCGAACCGCGAGTCTGCCTAGGCACTCCGCTATCGGCGGTGGGACACGCCGCACCCGCGCCTCGAGCGCGCGCCGCGCGAGATCGAGCAATTGCCGCCGGTCTCGTTCATTGAGCAGATCAATCATGTCGTTTCGGTGTCCGACTCAGGCGATGATTCGACTCACGTACGTGACGGGAGAAGTGAGTCGATTCATCGGCCTGAGCCTGACCCCGTAGTGTCACCAGATCGCCGCCGCCATGTAGCCCACGACCGACGATTTGTCACCGCTGACGTCACCGGAATCTGCGTACTTCAACACTTGCGCGCGCATCGATCCAAGCTGGGTCGCGGCGTGGATCACGGAAACCATTGGCCCGCCGCCGCAGGCATGGTGCGGGTCGTGCTCCAGCGTCTGCATCAAACCGTCGGCATCGAGCTGCTCGACCCGGCGTAACACCACTCCATCCATTTCCGCTGCGGTGCGCGCGTCGTGGTAGTGCGACAGGTCACTGCTGGCCACGAGGAGGACAGGGCCTTCGACCCTGGTGACGACGGTCGCCAGGGCATCGCCAAGGGCGAACGCCGTCGCGCGACTCTGACGTCCCATCACCAGTGGCACGATCGGCACGCCCGGCAGGACATGTGCGATGAACGGTAGCTGCAGTTCCAGCGAATGCTCACGCCCGTGCGCGGCGGGATGCTCCATCACCTCGTCGGAAGCGGCGGCAATGTCCGCCGCCAGATCCTCGGCAACAGGAACGGCGCCAAAGGGTGTCTGCCAGGCGCCGCGCGGCCAGATCGACACGCCTTGAAAACCGAGGAAATGCGACGGACCGACGAGGATGACCGCTGCATAGCGCACGCCTGCCACGGTGCGGTATGCAAAGGCGGCGACCGGGCCTGAATACATCAGCCCCGCATGGGGCGCCACGATCGCCCGCGGGGGCGTGGACGCATCAGTATCGGCGTCCGCCATGTACCGATCGATCTGCGGTCCAAGCCGGTCGGGCGTTGACGGATACCAGCTACCTGCGACGGCGGCCGGCCTCACGTCACTCGTCATGGGGCGAATCGTAATTCAAAATGCAAAATGCAAAATGCAAACAATGATCATTTGCAGCGGCCTCGGTGAACGCCGCAGCGCGGTTCGTCCTGTTGCTTCGAGGCAGTCGTTGTTTGCAGTTTGCATTTTGCATTTTGCATTTTGTGTCACCGTCCAACTAGCATCACCTCGTGCCAACTATTCTGACAATTGCCGACGTGGAGCGCGTTGCCGCGCTCGCGCAGCTCGAGCTCACCGACGAGGAGAAGCAGCTGTTCACCAAGCAGCTGGCCGACATCCTTGCCTACGCGGAGCAGGTACAGGCGATCGATACCAGCGGCGTTCCGGCCACCGCGCACGTACACGCCGCGCAGCGCAGGGAGCGCGAAGACGTGCCGCAACCGTCGTTACCGGTGGAGGACGCCCTTGCCAACGCCCCGGATGCCGACCGCACGGCGGGCCTGTTCCGTGTACCGCGGGTGATTGGCGGATGAACCTGCTCGACGCGACCGTCCGCAATATCCGCGACGGCGTTGCCGCCGGCCAGTTGTCTGCCGTTGACGTCGTCCGGGCGTGCCTCGATCGCATTGCCGCCGTCAATCCGGCGCTCAATGCGTTCAACCTCGTTGACGCGGAGCGGGCGCTGTCTCGAGCCCAGGCCGTCGATCGGCGCCGCGCAGAGGGCGACCACGCTGGGACCCCTGGCGGGCGTGCCGATCGCGCTCAAGGACAACATGAACGTCCGCGGGATGCGGACCACTGCCTCCTCCCGGATCCTCGAGCGTTTTGTGCCGCCTTACGACGCCACCGTCGTCCGGCATCTCGAAAACGCGGGGGCGATCATCGTCGGCAAGACGAACTGTGACGAGTTCGCGATGGGGTCGTCGACCGAGAACTCCGCATTCGGCCCGGTCCGCAATCCGTGGGCACTCGACCGCATCCCTGGCGGATCGAGCGGGGGCTCGGCCGCGGCCGTGGCGGCGCGTTGCGTGCCGCTCGCGCTGGGATCCGATACCGGCGGATCGATACGACAGCCTGCCGCTTTCTGCGGCGTCGTCGGACTCAAACCGACCTACGGCCGCGTCTCGCGGTACGGCCTGCTCGCGTTCGCGTCCTCACTCGATCAGATCGGTCCGTTCGCGCGTACCGTTGCTGATGCAGCCCTCGTGTTGTCTGCGCTCTCCGGCGCCGATCCGTGCGACGCCACGACGGCTGATGAGTCCGTCCCCGATTTCACACGGGCGCTCACAGGCGATGTCAAAGGCGTGCGTGTCGGCGTCCCCCGCGCGTTCGTGAGCCATGGCGTCGATGAGGATGTGCGCGAGGCGTTTGAGGGCGCGCTGGACGCGTTGCGCGGCGCGGGCGCGACGCTCGTCGACGTCGAACTGCCTCACGCGCAGTATGCGATCCCGGTGTACTACCTGGTCTGCACCGCCGAGGCGAGCTCGAACCTCGCACGGTACGACGGTGTGAAGTACGGCTATCGAGCGCCGGCAGAGAAGCACGAAAACCTCAAGGACATGTATAGCCGCTCGCGCGACGAAGGCTTCGGTCCCGAGGTGAAGCGTCGCATCATGCTTGGCACCTATGTCCTCAGTGCCGGGTACTATGACGCGTTCTATCTGAAGGCGCTGCAGGTGCGGACGCTCCTGCGCCGCGACTACGACCAGGCGTTCGAGCGCGCCGACGTGATTGCGATGCCGACGACTCCCACGCCGCCGTTCCGGCTCGGTGAAAAGACCGGCGACCCGCTCCAGATGTACCTCGCCGACGTGTTCACTGTCAGCGCGAACCTCGCTGGGCTGCCCGGCATCAGTGTGCCGTGCGGTTTTTCACCGGACGGTCTGCCGATTGGCTTCCAGTTGATGGGCAGGATGTTCGATGAGGCAACGGTGCTTCGTGTGGCTGATGCCTACGAGGGCTCAACGGACTGGCATAGGCGCAGTCCTTCGCTGTAATTCAAAATTCAGCATGCAACATGCAAACAGTACGGCAGAGTTTACATCTTGAATTTTGCATTTTGCATTGCGACTACTTGAACCATGACTTCAGGCTCTCAGCCAGCTTTGGGTCGTACTCGCCGACGCGCATCGGCGTGACCGATACGTAGCCGTTTTCCACGGCCCAGATGTCCGTGCCTTGCGGCGCGTTCACGCCTTCGCGATACACGCTCCAGTAGATCGTCCGTCCCGATGGATGCTTCATCTCGGCAAACGTCTCGTTGCCGCCCAGCAGCATGGCCTGACTCGTCACCTGGTATCCCTTATAGCCGCCCCGCGGCGACGCCGGCACGTTCACGTTCAGGAATGTGTTCGCAGGCAGCCGATGGTCTTTGACGTGACGCGCTACCGCGAGCACCTGTTGTGCCGCTGACGACCAGTCTCGAGGATCGCCCGCTTCAGCCATGGAGGCGGCCATCGACGGGATGCCGTGCATCGCGCCCTCGCGCGCGCCAGCGACCGTGCCCGACCGGTAGATCGAGTAGCCGAGGTTGTAGCCGCGATTGATCCCAGACACCACGAGGTCTGGTTTCGGGTTCACGATGTTCGCGAGCGCGATGAACATGGTCGTCGCCGGTGTCGTGTTGAGCCCGATTGCGCGCAGTCCACCCGGCAACGTGAGGTCTTCGCGAAACACGGGATCGATCGTCACGACGGAGTGACTCTTTCCGCTCTGCACCTCGGACGGCGCGACAACGATCACTTCGCCTATCGCCTTCAGTGCTTCCGCCAGCGCCGCCAGCCCGGGCGCGCGGACGCCATCGTCGTTGCTGATCAGGATGCGGTACGGCGCGGTCTGCTGCGCGCGGGCAGGCGCAAGAAGGCAAACCGCGAGCAATGCGGTGACGAACGGGAAACAGCTGCGCTTCATGGACGAAGCGTAGCGCAGAACTGAAAGCGGAGACTGAGAGAAGGGTCTTACCGGTCGGGCGCCTTCGGCGGCGCCGGGACTTCGTAGAGCACGAGGTTCCGGCGCACTTCTTCCATCGCAATGCGCTCGGCTTTGTGCGGGAGCGCCCGTGCGACTTCGCCATCCTCGAGCACTTCGTCCAGGCGGACGATGGCTCCGCGCCTGAGCTGCTTGGCGCGCATGGCGGCGACGTCGACGAACAGGAAGCGGCTCTCGATCGGAACAGCCCGCGGGCGCGGGGCTGGTGGTGCGTCAGGTTCGGCTGGGGGATCTAATACATCATCCATAGACCCCCACAGCCTAGCATGGTTGTGTTACGCCGCGACTTCGACGTTGATCGTCCGCGGCCTGGCTTCCTCGCGGAACGGGAGCTTCACCGTGAGGACGCCGTTCTTGTATTCGGCGCTGACCTTGGTCGAATCGACCGTGGTCGGCAGCGTGAAAGAACGGCTGAACTGCCCATAGCTGCGCTCGATCCGACGGTAGCGGTCTTCCTTCACCTCGCCTGAGAATTTCTTCTCGCCTCGAAGGGTGAGCGTGTTGTGCTCGACGGTGACCGTGATGTCTTCGCGGGTCATGTCCGGCAATTCCGCCTTGATGACGATGTCGTGCCCGTCGGTTTCATAGACATCGACGGGCGGCATCCAGTTACCCCGGGCTGCCGTGTCCTCATCGCGAAAATAAACAATGGCCATCTCTGTTACTCCTCTCATGACGGGTCTGAAGACCCGCCCCTATTCATTTGCGACTCGTGATTCGTGGTTCGTGATTACGCGTCGACGACTTCGCCTTCCTTGACGTCATCGTCTTTCTTCTGCGACGCGGCGGCATTCGCCGCGTTCGTCTCTGACTGCTTGTAGAGCTGCTCGGCCATCGCGTGCGACGCCTTCTGCAGGCCGTCGGTGGCGCGTCGAATCGCCTCGATGTCGTCCGCCTTCGCGGCCTCGCGCAAGGTCGAGAGTGCGCTCTCGATCGCGCTCACGTCCGCCGCGGGCAGCCGGTCACGGTTCTCATTGACCGTCTTCTCCACCGAGTAGGCCAGCGAGTCGGCCTGGTTGCGTGCGTCGATCAGCTCGCGCCGGGTCTTGTCCTCGGTCGCGTGCGCCTCCGCGTCCTTCACCATGCGCGCCACGTCGTCCTTGTTGAGACCGGACGACCCGGCGATCGTGATCTTCTGTTCCTTCCCGGTCGCGATGTCCTTCGCCGACACACTGACAATGCCGTTGGCATCGATGTCGAACGCAACCTCGATCTGCGGCACGCCACGCGGCGCGGGCGGCAGCCCGACCAGCTGGAAGCGGCCGAGGGTGCGATTGTCGCGCGCCAGCTGGCGCTCGCCCTGCAGCACGTGCACCTCGACGTTGGTCTGGTTGTCCGCTGCGGTCGAGAAGACTTCGCTCTTCCGCGTGGGGATCGTCGTGTTGCGAGTGATGAGCGTCGTCATCACGCCGCCCAGCGTCTCGATGCCGAGTGACAACGGCGTCACGTCGAGCAGCAGCACGTCCTTGACCTCGCCCTTGAGGACACCACCCTGGATGGCGGCGCCGACCGCGACGACTTCGTCAGGATTCACACCTTTGTGCGGTTCCTTGACGAAGTACTCCTTCACCAGCTGCTGGATCTTCGGAACCCGCGTCGATCCGCCCACGAGCACGACTTCGTCGATGTCCGACGGCTTGATGCCGGCATCGGCCAGCGCCTGTTTGACCGGCTCCATCGAGCGCTGCAGGAGATCGTCGACGAGCTGCTCGAACTTCGAGCGAGTCAGCTTCATCTGCAGGTGCTTCGGACCGGTCTGATCCGCGGTGATGAACGGCAGGTTGATATCGGTCTCCATCACCGTGGAGAGCTCGATCTTCGCCTTCTCCGCCGCTTCCTTCAGACGCTGCACGGCCATCCGGTCCTTGCCGAGATCGACGCCGTCGGTCTTCTTGAACTCGGCGACCATCCAGTCGATCACGCGCTGATCGAGATCGTCACCTCCAAGATGGGTGTCGCCGTTGGTCGCTTTGACCTCGACAATCCCTTCACCCACCTCGAGGATCGAGATGTCGAACGTGCCGCCGCCAAAGTCGTAGACCGCGATCGTTTCGTCCTTTTTCTTGTCGAGCCCGTAGGCCAGCGCCGCGGCCGTCGGCTCGTTGACGATGCGAAGGACGTTGAGGCCGGCGATCTTGCCGGCGTCCTTCGTCGCCTGCCGCTGCGCGTCGTTGAAGTACGCGGGAACGGTGATGACCGCGTCGGTCACCTTCTCGCCAAGGTAGTCCTCGGCCGCGGTCTTCAGCTTCTGAAGAATGATCGCGGAGATTTCCGGCGGCGAGTACTTCTTGCCGCGAACCTCCACCCATGCATCGCCGTTGTCCGCCTTCGCGACCTGGTACGGCACTCGCGACGCCTCCGGAGAGACCTCGCCATGCTTCCGACCCATGAAGCGCTTGATCGAGAAGATCGTGTTTTCGGGGTTGGTGACGCCCTGCCGCTTGGCAACCTGACCGACCAGTCGCTCTCCGTCTTTCGTGAATCCGACAACGGAGGGCGTGGTGCGCCCGCCCTCCTGGTTCACGATGACGGCGGCTTCCCCGCCTTCCATGACCGCGACAACCGAGTTGGTGGTGCCGAGGTCGATTCCAATAACTTTGCTCATTGTCGTTGACTCCGAACGTCATTGTAGCAAGACATGAGTGTATGTCAAGCAATATATATGATTGTATAAGACTCATATCTAAGCCATTACGGTCAAAGCCCGTTTCCAATGCTGAGCTTTAGAAGCTCCTCTCCGGTGATGACCGCTCGCGCTCATCGCTGAACCGCAGTCGCGTGAGAACATAGGAACCGCCCGCTTGGCGCCCATGGCCCAGTTCTCCTTTATCCCGTCCGCTGAAGTCAGCGATCTTGCCGAAGACGTCCGCGAGATCTTCGAGGAGCTGGCCGCGACGCTGAACAGCGATCAGCGTGCGTATCTCGGGGGAATGTCATCCCCCGCTCGACGTCCTCGAGACCGACGACGCACTGGAAGTCGTGATGGACATGTCGGGTGTGGCGCCGACCGCGGTGCGTATCGTGTTCAGGGCAGGTGTGTTGCTCATTGCCGGCGAAAAGGCTGCAGCCGATCCCGAAGGGCGCGAAGACATTTCACCTGGTCGAGCGCGAGTTCGGGCGTTTTGCGCGGGGCGTGCGCCTCAATGGCGCCTTCGACGTGCAGCACGGGCGGGCATCCGTCCGCGACGGCGAGCTGACGATCGTCCTGCCGAAGCTGGCGGAGCGCCGCGGGCGCGCGCACCGCATCGCCATCACCGACACCGACCGCCCTGCATGAACATCCTGTTCATCGGCGACATCGTCGGACGCCCCGGGCGCGACCTCGTGCACCGCGGGCTACGCGGCCTCGTCGAGCACTACGGCATCGACCTCGTCATTGCCAACGCGGAAAACTCGGCCAACGGTTTCGGCATCACGCGCGACATCGGCGACACGCTGCTCGAATGGGGCGTCGACGTGATGACGTCGGGCAATCACATCTGGGACAAGAAGGAAGCGCTCGAATACATCGTCACCGAACCGCGCCTGCTGCGTCCGGCGAACTACCCCGCCGGCGTGCCAGGACGGGGATCGTACGTGGCGCAGACTGGCGACGGCCGCGCCGTCGGCGTGATCAACCTGATGGGACGGGTCTTCATGATGCCGATCGACGATCCATTCGCCGGTCGTGCTGCGCGAGATCGAAGCGATCCGGCACAGGACGCGCGTCATCTTCGTCGACATGCACGCGGAAGCGACGAGCGAGAAGATCGCGATGGGCTGGCACCTGGACGGAAAGGTCACGGCGGTCATCGGCACGCACACCCACGTCCAGACCGCGGACGACCGGATCCTTCCCAACGGTACGGCGTACCTGACTGATGCCGGCATGACCGGACCGCACGATTCGATCATCGGGATGGAAAAGGAACCCTCGCTCGCGCGGTTTCTCAACGGGATGCCGACGAAGTTCGAGCCGGCGACCGGGAATCCGCGCCTGAATGGCGTCGTCATCGAAGCCGACGAGAAGACGGGCCGGGCGACGAAGATCACACGCATCAGCTATTCGGAGCAGGAGTTACTGGGTGGTCTCTTCGACCATCCCGAGCGGGTCGCTCCCTGACGCGACCCGTTTAGTCAGACTTGAAGACGTAGAGATGGATTCGCTCTTCGATCTGCCGTTCGAGGAACCCGCCGAGCCTGAGTCAACGCTGGCGGCGCCTGCCCCAGTCGCACCCGAGCCACGCCGGGTGCTCTCCGTCTCCGAGCTGACTGGCCGCATCCGCACGCTCCTCGAGGAACACTTCATCGAGGTCTGGGTCGAAGGCGAGCTGTCGAACTGCCGCCTCTGGAATACGGGGCACATGTACTTCACGCTCAAGGATGCCAACGCGCAGATCAAGGGCGTGATGTTCCGCTCTGCGCTCCGCTACCTTCGATTCAAGCCGCAGGACGGGTTGCGCGTTGTCGCCCGCGGCCGCCTGAGTGTCTACGACCCGAAGGGCGAGTATCAGATTGTCTGCGAGCACCTGGAGCCCGAGGGGCTCGGTGCGCTGCAGCTGGCGTTCGATCAGCTCAAGGAACGGCTCGCGCGCGAAGGACTCTTCGACGAGCGCCGCAAGCGGGCACTGCCGGCGCTCCCGCGCAAGATCGGCGTCGTGACGTCGCTCGACGGCGCGGCCGTACGCGACATCATCAACGTGCTGCAGCGCCGGTATACGAACGTGCACATCGTGATTCGCCCGGCTCGCGTCCAGGGCGAAGGCGCGGCGCTCGAGATCGCGCGCGCGATCAGCGGCCATCGGCAAGGTTCCAGGCGTCGACGTCGTGATCGTCGGCCGCGGTGGCGGATCGATCGAAGACCTCTGGGCGTTCAACGAAGAGATCGTGGCGCGCGCGATTGCCGGGTGCCCGGTGCCGACGATTTCCGCGGTCGGCCATGAGACCGACTTCACCATCGCGGATTTCGTCGCGGATCTGCGCGCGCCGACGCCGTCGGCGGCGGCGGAGATGGTCGTCACGCGAAAGGATGACTTCTGCGCGCGGATCGATCGCCTCGCGCATCGCGTCGAAACCGGCGATGACGAGGCCGCCTGCACCGGCACAGGGCGCGGCTCGGCGCGCTGGAGGCGCGTCCGGGGTACTCGGGCTTCCAGATGCGTGTCGCGCTGCGTGGCCGGCGCGCGGACGATCTGTCGCACGAGCTGCGGCGCGCATTGCTGGCCCGCATCGCGGTGCGCGAGCGCGCCTACCAGTCACTGCGGCTTGACACTCGAAACATTCGACGTCCGGCGACGCTTCAGCGCGATCCGAACGCGGCTGGTCGAGGCCGATGGCCGCCTCCGGACGTCCGTCGAACGGCGCGTGCACAATGCCGATGCGCGGTTGGGCAGCGCGGCAGCCCGCCTTCAGACGCCTCAGCCCGCTGGCGGTACTCGGCCGTGGCTACGCCGTCTGCTGGAACGCGGATCGTACCGCGATCGTTCGCGACGCCGCCGCGGTGAAGGAAGGTGAGCGGGTTCACGTGAAGCTCGAACGCGGCGAATTGGACTGCGCCGTGGACGGCAGCCGGCAGCCGGCGGCCGGCAGCGGTCGGCAAGACTAGTGCTGCTAAACTCAGGTCTTCCGTTGCCTGCTGGCTGCGTGCTGCCACCTGCCTGCTGATATGGATTCCACCATCAAAGACTTCGAGGCGGCGATCGCCGAGCTCGAGACAATCGTCAAGAAGCTCGAGGAGGGCGACCTTCCACTCGAAACGTCGCTGCAGCTGTACGAACGCGGCGTCCGCCTGTCCCGCTTCTGCCACACGCAGCTCGAGGAGGCGGAGAAGCGCATCGAAATCCTCAACGAGCGCGGCGAGCTGAAGCGTGCTCCCACCAACCTCGGCGCCGACGAAGACACCGAAGGCCGCGGACGGCGATGAAGGCTGCTGACGACCTGAGTCAGTACCTGAAATCCCGCCGCTCAGAAATCGACGCCGCGCTGCTCGCGTTCCTCCCTTCACCGCCCTCGTGCCCGTCCCCCGTGGCCGACGCCATGCGCTACAGCGTTACCGCGGGCGGCAAGCGGCTGCGTCCGATCCTCTGCCTGGCGAGTGCTGAAGCGGTCGGCGGTGATCGTCGCGTGGCCATGCCCGTCGCGTGCGCGCTCGAGTTCATCCACACGTACTCGCTGATTCACGACGATCTTCCCGCGATGGACAACGACACGCTTCGCCGGGGCCGCCCGACGCTCCACGTCGTCGCCGGTGAAGGGATGGCCATACTCGCGGGGGATGGACTGCTCACCGAAGCGTTTGCACTGATGGCGCGCGAGCCGCAGGTGACGACCCTGCGCTCCTCGCACGGAAGGTGCGCGTCATCGGCATCGTCGCCGCCGGCGCGGGCGCGGCCGGAATGGTCGGCGGACAGGCCGATCGACCTTGCGTGCGTGCCGTCGGGCGAACGGTTCGCCGCCGGCGCCGCTCGACGCGGAGGCACTGCGAGTGATGCACGCGCGCAAGACAGGTGCGCTGATTCGCGCCGCGGCGACGACAGGCGCGGTGATGGGAGGCGGCCTCGACGACCAGATCGATGCGATTGATCGCGCGGCCGCGGAGTTCGGTCTCGCCTTTCAGATCATCGATGACGTGCTGGACGTCGAAGGCGCATCGACGGACCTCGGCAAGACGGCCGGCAAGGATGCGGCGGCCGGCAAGCCGACGTATCCCGCGCTGTACGGCCTCGAAGAGTCGCGGCAGATGGCGACCGACTGCCTGGCGCGTGCCGCCTCGACCCTGCAACGCGTCGACCTCGCCAACTCGCGGCTCCTCCAGATCGGGCGCTGGATCGTGGAGAGATCGAATTAGGGGTCAGACTCGGGTGACGCGTCGAATCGGAGTCAGACTTCGGTGACACTCCGCGCCCGAGCCAGACTCGAATACAACCCGACTCAAGGTTGCAGAATTTGCGAGTTCGCCTGGATCAACTCGTCGTCGAAAGAGGGCTCGCGCCGTCTCGCGAGCGGGCACGCGCCCTGATTCTGGCCGGCCAGGTCAGCGTTGACGGACAACCGCAGACGAAAGCGGGCACTCAGATCCAGCCTTCCGCGGACATCGTCCTGATTGCGCCCGATCATCCGTACGTGGGCCGCGGTGGCATCAAGCTCGCCCATGCGCTCGACACGTTCGGCATTCCGGTCGACGGACGCGAGGCGCTCGATATTGGCGCGTCCACCGGCGGCTTCACCGACGTCCTGCTGCAGCGCGGCGCCGCGCGGGTCGTCGCCCTCGACGTCGGGCACGGCCAGATCGACTGGACGCTCCGCAACGATCCGCGCGTCGTCGTCATCGAGCACTTCAACGCGCGTCGTCTCCAGCCTCGAGACCTGCCGGGCGTTGTCGATCTTGTGACGATCGATGTCTCGTTCATTTCGCTGCGCCACATCCTTCCGGTCGTCCCCGCACTGCTGCGTCGACCGGCGGACGTGATCGCGCTCGTCAAGCCCCAGTTCGAGGCGGGACGCGGCGAGGTGCGCAAAGGCGTGATTCGCGATGCAGACGTGCAGGCGCGTGTGCTCGAGGAGATCTCGTCGGTGGCGCGTGAGGTAGGATTGACCCCCGTGGCCTCGACACCTTCGCCCATCACCGGCGCGAAGGGAAACGTCGAGTTCCTGCTTCACCTTCGCTCATGACCGCGTCCATCAACCGCATCGGCATCGTCGCCAAGCATGGTCTGCGTGCCGCGTCGGAACATCTCGCGCGCCTCGGCGCATGGCTGCGCGAACGACGCATCGAAACGGTCTACGAAACCGCAACAGCGGTCCTTGCAGGATCGCCGGCAGACGGATCCACGCGGTCACGCGAAGAACTGCCGAACGCCGTCGATCTGATCATCGTCCTCGGCGGCGACGGGACGCTGCTGGCGATGGCGGACCGCATCGCGCAGACGGGACGGGACATCCCAATCCTCGGTGTCAATTTCGGCAGCCTCGGCTTCCTCACCGAGATCCGGATCGACGAGCTGTTTCCCTCGCTCGACGCGGTCGTCAACGGCACGGCAACTTACGATGAGCGGCTGATGCTCGCGGCCACTGCGTCGCTGCGCGGCAAGGCGGATGAATCGCGGGTCGTGCTCAACGACGTGGTGTTCACGAAGGGTGCGCTGTCGCGGATGATCGAGTTGTCAGTGTCGGTCAGCGGGCGGTTCGTGACGCGCGTCAAAGCGGATGGCCTGATCATCGCGAGCGCCACTGGATCGACGGCGTACAACCTCGCAGCCGGCGGCCCCATCGTGCATCCATCGGTGGACGCGCTGCTGCTCACGCCCATTGCCCCGCACACGCTCACGCATCGTCCCGTGGTCATCCCGGGCAACGCCCTCGTCGAAGTACGCCCCGGAGGCTCCCGACGGTCCGGAGGACGTGTTCGTCACCTATGACGGGCAGTACGGCTATCCGGTGCATGAGGGCGACGTCATCCGCGTGAAAAAAGCGGAGCGTGTGCTGCGGCTCGTGAAAGCGCCGTCACGAGAGTACTTCGAGCTCCTGCGGGAAAAACTGAAATGGGGTGAGCGTTAGGGACAGGGGGAAGGGGGAAGGGGTTAGGGGCGTGGTTGTCCAAGGGAAAAGGGCTACAGGCTCAGGCCCCCGGTCAACGTCGGCGCGGCTCGGGTTGCTCGGCGCCACCCCCCGAGGGAGGATTCCTCATCGCCTCGGCCATATGATCGACCAGCACGGCAGCCCGATCGAAGTCCGCGTCTTTGACCCACAGCATAGGCAGCGAGTAACGACGCAGAGTGGCCATTGGAGCTATCTCCGATTCGATTCCATGTCCTTGGAGCATCGCGCGGACAAGATCCAAGTCGCCCCCCTCGCACACGCATCGCCAACCGGGGTACGACGAATCGTCAGACATAGATGGGAAGGGCCAACGGACTATTGTCTTCTCCCTGGGACAGTCCTTCCCCCTTCGCCCCTTCCCCCTTCCCCCTTCCCCCTTCCCCCTGTCTGAGCTCGTTGTGCTCTGAAGAAGTCGACTTGAAATTTTCTGACGTTCGCATTGTGCTGCGCGAGCGTCTGCGCGAACACGTGTGAACCGTCGTTGCGGCTCACGAAGTAGAGATAGGGCGCATCGCCAGGAAACAGCACCCCCTCCAACGAGGCCCTGCCGGGCGAAGCAATCGGACCCGGAGGCAGTCCCGGATATTTGTAAGTGTTGTACGGGGACTCGAGCGCCAGATCCTCGCGGCGGATGTTGCCGTTGTAGCGGTGCGCCTTCTCGAGGGCGTACACGATGGTCGGATCGGCCTGCATCGGCATGCCGATCCTCAAGCGGTTTCGATACACCGCCGCCACGATCGGACGCTCGTCGGCCTTGCCCGTTTCCTTCTCGACGAGCGACGCAAGCGTGACCACCTGTCGTGTCGTCAGACCCTGCGCCGCGGCACTCGCGCGCATCCGGTCGTCGATAGACGACGCGGAAGCGATCGACCATCGCATCAATCAGGCGAGAGGCGGGGGTTCCTCGCGGCAGCGCGTACGTTTCCGGGAACAGGTAGCCTTCGAGATCGGTCGCGTTCGGATCCAGGTCTTGAATCCGCTCGACATTCTTCGCGGCTGTGACGAAGTCGCGCGCCGATCCGAAGTCGTGCGACTCGTACAGCTTCGACATCTCCTCGATCGTCAGTCCTTCCGGAAACGTGATCCGCCGCGTGTACACGTCGCCCCGCACCAGGGTATCGATGACGTCGAGCGTGCTGAGCGGCTGATCGAACCGGTACTCCCCTGCCTTGAGGTCGCGGCCCTGACCCGTCCACCAGAGGGCTGCGCGGAACAAGCGAGCGTCGCTCACTACCTGCGCGTCGAACAGCCGTCGGCCGATTTCGGCGCTGCCTGCGCCCTGCCGGATCGTGACGAACTGCTCCGGTCCGGCGTAGCCGCGATACGGCTCGTGAATGCGCTCCCACCCGAGCCAGCCTGCGACAGCGGCAGCACCGACGGCGAGGACAGCGACCAGTACATGATGGCGAAAAGCTTACGCACGGCTATCAAGATAATCCTGAAGAATGACGGCCGCGGCCGCCGCATCGAGGCGTTGCTTGCGCACCCGCCAGTCCTTCTCGCGGAGGGCGAGCCGGCTTTCAGCTTCTCGGCTCGAGAGCCGCTCGTCCTGCAGGGTGACCGGCAGCGCGGTCCGTGCCTCGAGCTGGCGCGCAAATTGTTCGACGCGCCGCGTCATGTCGTTAGGAGTGCCATCGAGGCGTCGCGGCAGGCCGACAACGATGGAGGCGACGCCGTCTTCCTCACCCGCGAGACGCCCAATCTCATCGGCGGACAGCTGCACGGCATCCACATCGAGCCCGGCCGGACGCAGCACGCCGAGCGGTCGCGCCAGCGTCCGGGTGACGTCGCTTACCGCCACCCCAATGCGCCGCTCACCCACATCGAGCCCGACGATCCGCACGCGCTGACTCTATACTAGGCGCGTGGTGAAGCATTTTGGCTCGCGGACTCCCCGCCTTCGCGGCGTCGGCCGTTCGGCGAGCCGGGCAAGAGCCCGCGCCGCACAGCTAACGTGCCTTCTTGTTCTGCTGGCTGCCGTGACGGTCGTTGCACAGACGCCCGATCGGACGGCGACCGACACGCTCGCACGGCGCGTCAACGAACGGATCCGCGTGCTGCAGGGCGAAGCGGACCGGCTCTCGGCGCAGGCGCGCACGCTGCTCGGCGATCTACGCCAGCTCGAGATCCAGCGGGACATCGCGATCGAGCGCGTCAAGGAGTCGGATGCTGCGGTTGCGCAGGCCCAGGGGTCGCTGCAGCAGACGACGAACCGACTCACGGGGCTCGAGCAGGAGCGCATCGCGCAACTGCCGGATCTGAAGCTGCGCCTCGTCGACATCTACAAACGCGGGCACGGCGGGTATGCGAGAACGCTCCTTGATGTGCGGGGCGTTCGCGAATTCGCGCGCGCAATGCGCGCCACCGCCGCGCTCACGACGATCAACGAGAAACGAATCGCGGAACATCGGCGGACGCTGGCCGAGTTGAGACGCCAGCGCGACGCCCTGGAACAGCGCACGAAGGAGATGCAGAAAGCCGCGAACGACGCGGCACGCGAGCGGACCGCGCGCGCAACGTGCGGTCGCCGCTCGTGAGGCACTGGTTGCACAGATCGATGCGCGCCGTGATCTCAACGCGCAGCTCGCGGGCGAGCTCAACGTCGCCTCCCAGCGCCTGCGGGATTACGTCGCGAACCTCGCTGCCGGACGCTCTGCCGAACCGGTCGCCGTACCGCTCACGTCGTTCCGCGGGGCGCTCGACTGGCCGGTTCCGGGCCGGGTCATTGCCGGCTTCGACCTGGGCACCGGACGGGCGCCGGGCTCGCTCGTCAGAAACGGTATTGAAATCGGCGCGGCGGAAGGCACGCCGGTGCTGGCCGTCCACCCTGGGACAGTGGACTACGCGGACGCCTTCACCGGTTTCGGAAATCTCGTCATCATCGACCACGGCTCCAACTACTATTCGCTCTACGGGTACCTCGGGTCCGCGGGGGTTCAGCGCGGGGATCGCGTGGATGCGGGCACGGAGCTCGGCCGGGTCGGCACGCCGCCGACCGGACCGCCGGCGCTCTACTTCGAGCTGCGCGTCGACGGGCGTTCCATCGATCCCGTACAATGGCTGAAGCCTCGGTTGTAGCTCCCAACACCCAACTTCCAACTCCCAAAGGGTTGGCCATTGGGATTTGGGGTTTGGGATTTCGGATTTGGGAGTTGCTTGAATGACATCCCGCACACGCGTCTGGGTCCTCGCCATATCGACCCCCGTCATCGCCTTCGCCCTCATCGGCGGCTACCTCGGCCAGGCGATGACCCGCGACGACACCTATCAGCACCTTCGGGTGTTCGAGGACGTCGTCTCGCTCGTCCTGAACAACTACGTCGAGGAAGTGGACGTGAAGAAGGCGATGAAGGGCGCGATGAACGGACTCGCGGACAACCTGGATTCGGATAGCGCGTTTCTCCCACCCGCTC
The DNA here is from genome assembly GCA_963741135.1 of uncultured Acidobacteriota bacterium. Classification (GTDB taxonomy): domain Bacteria; phylum Acidobacteriota; class Vicinamibacteria; order Vicinamibacterales; family UBA2999; genus Gp6-AA40. The sequence goes on along the minus strand of CAVUHC010000008.1, from coordinate 199,048 downwards.
TCGCGTCGGCGTACGAATCGAGCAGCGCGTCTGGACCGGCCGACGTCGGGCTCGAATTGAGCCGGCAGTATTACCTCCGCGTGGTCTCCGCCCGCGAAGGATCGCCTGCCGCCAAGGCCGGCCTCCGCACGGGCGACTTCATCCGCGCGATCGACAAGCGTTCGACGAAGGACATCTCCGTCTACGAGGGTGACCGCCTCCTGCACGGACAGCCAGGCACGAAAGTGGCGCTCCTCGTGATCCGCGGCAATGCCGCGGATCCGCATGAAGTGGACCTCGTGCGCGAGCGGATCGCGGGCCCCGAGCTGACGTCGAAGATGGCCGATCCCATGACCGGCTACATCCACGTGATCGAATTCTCGACACGTTCACCCGTCCAGTTGAAGCAGGCCGCCGACGCGCTCGCGAAGACCGGCGCCGCCCGTTTGGTGATCGACCTGCGCGGGGCGACCAAGGGCAACATCGACGATGGCGTGGCCGCAGCTCGCCTGTTCGTCAAGAGCGGGACACTGACGATCCGTGAGACGAAGGGAAATCCAAAGGACGTCGTGGCCGCCCAGCCCGGAGATGGCGCGATCACCGCGCCGGTGGTCCTGCTGGTGGATCAGAGCACGGCGCGGGCGGGCGAAGTGTTTGCCGCCGCGCTCGACGGCAACAAGCGCGCGGAGATGATCGGCGAACATACACTCGGCAGCGCCGCGAAGCAGCGGCTCGTAAAGTTGCCGGACGGCAGCGCGATGCTCCTCTCGTATCTGCGCTACCTCACACCTGGAGGCGCGTTGATCCACGAGAAAGGGCTGCAGCCCGAGGTGCTCGTCGACGAACCCGACGTCGAGTTCGGCGCGCCCGCTCCGACGACTGACGTGATCCTGCAACGCGCGCTTCAGTACTTCAGCGAAAAAAAGGCCGCCTGAAATTTTCGTGGTATAACCTCACCTTTCGCTGAGGAGGTCCCATGAACAAACAGGCACTCATCGCCAAGATCGCCGCGGACACCGGCTCGTCGAAAGCGGGGGCAGCGGCTGCGATGGCATCGCTGCTCGAAGGCATCACCAAGTCGTTGAAGAAGGGCGAGTCGATCACGTTCGTCGGCTTCGGTACCTTCAAGACGTCGCAGCGCAAGGCACGCACCGCGCGGAATCCTCAGACCGGCGCAAGCATCAAGATTCCGAAGCGCCGGGTCGTCCGGTTCTCGGTGGGCAAGTCTCTCAAAGACGCGGTCAGATAACTGTTCACCGCGCACATGTTCGAGGCCGGTCCATGCAGGATCGGCCTTTTTTGCTTTATACTGGCGGTTCGGGTTAAAGCCTGAATTCGCAACAGATAGGCGCGTAGCTCAGTTGGTTAGAGCGCCTCCCTGACACGGAGGAGGTCAGTGGTTCGAGTCCACCCGCGCCTACCACTACACAAGTTCGAAGGTCGAAGTTTGAAGTGCGAAGTGGAAATCCGAGCGAGCAACTGAGCCAACTTCCGCACTTACTTCGAACTTCCCACTTCGAACTTCGAACTTACGAATGAGCCAGATCACCATCACGCTGCCCGACGGATCCAGTCGCGCGGTGTCCGCCGGCACGCCCGTGCGCGACGTTGCGGCAGAGATCTCTCCGAATCTCGCCAAAGCGGCATTCGCGGCGATCGTCGATGGGACGCTCGTGGACCTGTCCTATCCCCTCGCAACGCGATGCGTCTGTCCGCATCGTCACCGACAAGAATCCAGAAGCGCTGCCGCTCGCTGCGCCACAGCACGGCGCATCTGATGGCAGCGGCGGTGACGAATCTTTTTCCCGGCGCGCAATGCGGCATCGGGCCGGCCACCGACGAAGGCTTCTTCTACGACTTCATCGTCGATCGTCCGTTCGTCCCCGGAGGATCTCGAGGCGATCGAAAAGAAGATGAAGGAGCTCGCGCAGCAGGATCTGCCGTACGAGCGCCAGCTGTGGCCGCGCGAGCGAGGCGATGGTCTTCTTCGCGAAGCACGGCGAGCCGTTGAAGGTGCAGCTGATCGACGAGAAGACCGAAGGTCAGAAGGAAGTCTCCTGCTACACGATCAAGGACAAGGAGACGTTCGTCGACTTCTGCGTCGGTCCGCACGTGCCGAGCACCGGCAAGCTGAAGGCGTTCAAGCTGCTCAGCACGTCGAACGCGTACTGGAAGGGCGATGCGCGGAATGCGCCGATGCAGCGCATCTACGGCACGGCGTTTGCTGTCGGACAAGGATCTGAAGGCGTACCTGACGCAGATCGAGGAAGCGAAGAAGCGCGACCACCGCAAGCTCGGTCGCGAGCTCGGGCTGTTCACCTTCCATCAGTGGGCACCGGGCGCCGCGTTCTGGCTCGACAAGGGGACGACGGTTTACAACACGCTCGCCAGCTACATGCGCGACGTGCTGTTTCCCGCCGGCTACGTCGAGGTGAAGACGCCGCTCATCTACAACAAGGCGCTGTGGGAGCGATCGGGCCACTGGAAGCACTACCAGCAGAACATGTTCCTCATCGAATCGGAAGGCGAGACGATGAGCGTGAAGCCGATGAACTGCCCGGGGCACTTCCTGACGTTCGCGAGCAGGACGCACAGCTACCGCGATCTGCCGGTGCGCTATCACGAGCAGACGCCCCTTCATCGCAACGAAGCGTCGGGCGTGCTCTCGCGGGCTGACGCGCGTGCGCCAGTTCTCCCAGGACGATGCGCACTGCTTCGTCACGGAGGATCAGATCGGCGAAGAGGTCGAGCGGCTGATTCGTCTCGTCCAGCGTGTGTACGGTGACTTCGGGCTGCCGTTCACCGCAAAGCTGTCGACGAGGCCCGAGGAATTCCTCGGCGAGATCGCGACGTGGGATCACGCGGAAGCGCAGCTCAGAGAGGCGCTCGCGCGGGCGGGGCTGGAATACACGTTGAATGAGGGCGACGGCGCCTTCTACGGGCCGAAGATCGACTTCGACGTGACCGACGCGATCGGCCGGAAGTGGCAGTGCGCCACGATCCAGCTCGATTACCATGCAGCCGGAGAATTTCGACCTGAAGTACATCGGCGCCGATAACGCCGAGCACCGGCCGGTGGTCATTCACCGCGCGATCTTCGGCAGCTTCGAGCGATTCATTGCCATTCTGATCGAGCACTACATCGGGGCTTTTCCGCTGTGGCTGGCTCCGGTTCAGGTGATCGTGCTGCCGATCTCGGACCGCCACCTCGAATACGCCGGCCGGGTGCGGGACCGTCTGGCCGCCGCCGGGCTTCGTGTCGAGCTCGACGATCCGCCAGGAGAAGATTGGCTATAAGATACGTGAGGCCCAGTTGCAGAAGGTGCCCTACATGCTGGTCACCGGCGACCGGGAAGCCGCGGAAGGAACCGTCTCGGTGCGGAGCCGCTCCGCGGGGGACCTGGGAGCGCGGACTGTGGAGGCCTTCGTCGCGGCGGCGAAGGAGGAAATCGTGACGAAGGCACTTGGCGCCGCCGCGCCCGCGGAGCAACAGACCGCGTAATGCGTCTCCTGTTTCCATCTACCCACTGCCGTCCTCGTCAGGACGGCAGACCGTAGACGGTAGACCGTAGACGATTTTTCGGAGGGATATATCGCTTTCGACCGTTCGCCCCGACGTGATGATCGCACTCGCATCAACGAGCGCATCCGGGTTCAGAGAAATCCGCGTGATCGACGAGACTGGACAGCAGCTCGGCATCATGCCGCCACCGGCGGCGCTGGCCATCGCCAAGCAGAAGGGGCTCGACCTCGTCGAGATTTCGCCGACTGCGGTGCCGCCGGTCTGCCGGATCATGGACTTCGGCCAGTACCAGTACCAGGAACAGAAGCGCGCCCGCGAAGCCAAGAAGCACCAGCGGGTGATCGAGGTCAAGGAGATCAAGTTCCGGCCGAAAGTCGACGTGCACGACTACGAGTTCAAGAAGAAGCACATCGAGCGCTTCCTGTCCGACGGCGACAAGGTGAAGGCGACGATCTTCTTCCGCGGTCGGGAGATGGCGCATCCCGAGATCGGCCGGCGCATTCTCGAGCGCCTGATCGATGAACTGGCGGACGTCGCCGATCCCCGAGGCATCGCCGCGGCAGGAAGGCAACCAGATGCACGTCATCCTGAGCCAGCGCGCGGGACGGAAGTCGGCGCCAAAGAGAGCGCAGGAAGCTGTAGCGGAGCCTGTAACAGAGGAATAACCGGACCTTCGTGGTTGATTAGAGACGAACGAAAAATGCCAAAACTCAAGACGCACCGGGGCGCCGCCAAGCGCTTCAAGAAGACTGGAACGGGCAAGATCGTCAGGGCGAGCGCGTTCAAGCGCCACATCCTGACGAGCAAGGAAACGAAGATGAAGCGCCACAAGCGGGGCACGAGGGTTGTGTCGGACGCTGACGCCCCGAAGCTGAGGCTGATGCTGCCGTACAAATAGGGATCAGGGATCAGGGGTCGGAGATCCGGGATCAAAAGCAGGATTCATAGACAGTCGTAGAGGCGGGTCTTTAGACCCGCCCAAGAGGACGAGATGCCGAGAGTCAAACGTGGAACGGTTCGCCGCGCGAAGCGCAAGAAGCTTCTCGCCCGCGCGAAAGGCTTTTACCAGACCAAGAGCAAGCTGTATCGCGCAGCAAAAGAAGCGGTCGACACGGCGGGCAAGTACGCCTTCGTGGGCCGGAAGAACAAGAAGCGCGAGTACCGCCGCCTGTGGGTCGTCCGGATCAACGCGGCGGCGCGCGAGAACGGCCTCACCTACTCGCAGATGATGCGCGGCCTCAAGGTCGCCGGCATCACGCTCGATCGCAAAATGCTCGCGGACATGGCCGTGACGCAGTCGGCCGCATTTGCCAAGGTGGCGGCGCAGGCGAAGGCCGCGCTCCCCGCTGAGGCACGTGCCTGAACCTGCGCTCGATCGGTCGGCAATTGAGACGGCGCGGACCGAATTCCGCGCCCGCCTCGATGCCGCCGACAGCGATCAGAAGCTCAAAGCCCTTCACGACGAATTCCTGAGCCGCAAGTCCGGGGCGGTCACCGGGCTGATGAAGACGCTTGGCACGCTCGCGCCAGACGCGCGTCGCGAATTCGGTCAGCTCGTCAACACGCTCAAGTCCGAGATCGAGACGGCGCTCGGCGAGAAGCGCCAGACGCTCGAGTCGACGCGGCAGCCTGCCGGCGCGATCGACGTTACGCTTCCCGGCCGCCAGTTGCCGATGGGGCGCGTCCATCCACTGATGCGCGTGCGACGGGAGGTGGAAGACATCTTCACGCACATGGGCTACGAGATCCTTGAAGGGCCGGAGGTCGAGGACGACTTCCACAACTTCGAGGCGCTCAACATGCCGCTGGATCATCCCGCGCGCGACATGCAGGACACGCTGTACCTCGAGGCGCCGATCGCCGGCGGCACGTGGGGCGCCCATCGAGGCAAGGTTCCAGAGGCGCAGGTCCGCGCCGCGACATTGCTTCGCACGCATACATCCGCGATGCAGATTCGCTACATGAAGACGTTCCCGCCGCCGGTCCGCATCATCGTTCCCGGCCGCGTCTATCGCCGTGACAACCTCGATTTGAGCCACACGCCGATGTTCCAGCAGTTCGAGGGGCTCGTCGTCGGCGAGGGAATCACGCTCGGCGATCTGAAGGGGACGCTCGAAGCGATGATGCGCGAGCTGTTTGGCGACGTGAAGGTGCGACTGCGTCCCAGCTTTTTTCCCTACACGGAACCGAGCGCGGAAGTGGATGTGAGCTGCCGGAACTGCGGCGGGTCGGGCTGTGGCACGTGCAAGCAGACCGGCTGGCTCGAGATCCTCGGGAGCGGCATGGTGCACCCGGCCGTGTTCGAAGCGGTCGGCTATGACCCTGAAAAGGTGACCGGCTTTGCGTTCGGCCTCGGGATGGAGCGCGTCGCGATGCTGAAATACGGCGTCGACGACATCCGCCTCTTCTACGAAAACGACCTGCGCTTCCTCGAACAGTTCCCGATATGAAGCCCTTCATACCCAACGGGCCACAGAGTCACAGAAACACAGAGGCCTACAACATCGCGGCGGGACCCACGTCGTGAAACTTCTCGTGTCTTGGCTGCGGGACTTCGTCGATGTCACCGCGTCGCCCGATGACATCGCCCGGACGATGTCGGTGCGCGGCTTCGCGGTCGAGAGCATCGAGCCGATGGGCGCCGACGATGCGGTGCTCGATTTCGAGGTCACCGCAAACCGGCCTGACTGCATGTCGGTGATGGGCATGGCGCGCGAGGTCGCGGCGGCGTACGGGCTTCCACTCCGAAGACCTGCTGCCAGCGGGGCGAGCCTTTCAGGCTCGCCGGGCGGACCCGAAGGGTTCGCCGCCGCATCCTCTGAAGACCGTCGAAAAAGCGGACATCGATGTCGTCATCGAGAATCCCGAGCTCTGCCCGCGATATGCCGGCGCGGTCGCCGACGTGACCGTCGGCCCGTCCCCTCAGTGGATGCAGGCGCGCCTCCAGGCCACCGGCGTCCGTCCCATCAGCAATATCGTCGACATCACAAACTACGTGTTGCTCGAGGTGGGACAGCCGATGCATGCGTTCGACTTTGCCAGGCTCGCGGGCGGTCAGATCCGCGTCAGGACTGCCGCGGCCGGCGAGTCGATCAAGACACTCGACGGCCAGACGCGCGCGCTGGCGCCCGACATGCTCGTGATCGCAGACGCAGAGCGGCCTGTCGCGGTGGCGGGCGTGATGGGCGGCGCCGATTCCGAAGTCACGGCCAGCACGCCCGTCATCGTCTTCGAGAGCGCCTATTTCAACCCGCTGTCGGTGCGCCGGACGAGCAGGAAGCTTGGCTTGAAAACCGAGGCCAGCATGCGATTCGAGCGCGGCGCCGACCCGCGGCTTCCCGTCACCGCGATGGAGCGCGCATGCGCGCTGCTCGAGATGACCGGGGCCGGACGCGCGCGCGGCACCGTCGTCGATCGCTATCCCGCGCGGATCGAGCCGATCCTGCTGCGGCTTCGACGCACAAAGATCACAGGCCTTCTCGGAGCCGTGATTCCAGACGCCGACGTCCGACGCATCCTCGAAAGCCTCGGGTTCGCGCTTCGCGATGCGCCTGACGGCTGGGATGTCACCGTCCCGACCCGGCGCGTCGACGCGGTTCGCGAAGTGGATCTCATCGAGGAAGTGGCGCGGCATTACGGGTTCGATCGTCTGCCGTCGACGTTCCCGGCATTGACGTCGGCGCCGCCGCCGATCGATCCGCGGATCGGGCGCGCGCGACACCTGCGGACCATCATGACCGCCGCCGGCTTCTCGGAGGCGATGACGTTCGGTTTCGTCGCCGAGCCCGCGGCGAAGCCGTTTGCGCCCGAAGGAGACCTCCTGCCGATCGCGAACCCGCTGTCAGAGAACTTCGCGGTGCTGCAGGCCGTCGGCTCTGCCGAGCCTGGTCGATGCGGTCGCGCACAACCGCCGTCGCGAGCAGCGCGACGTACGCCTGTTCGAAATCGGCGCGCGCTTCTCCCGCACGCGCGGGCGAAAGGCGCTCCGTCGCCTGCGCCTGGACCGGCGCGGCGCGGTGGCGAGCATTGGAGCGGCGGCGCGCGCGACGTCGATTTCTTCGACATGAAAGGCATCGTCGAGCGAATCGGGCAGGCGCTTCGCCTCGACGTGCGCACAGAGCCGCATCGCGAAGACTGGCTCGTGGCGGGACGCTCGGCGGTCCGTCATGACGGATGGCACGCGCATCGGCGTGCTTGGACAGCTCGCGCCCGCAATCGCCGAAGCGCACGGTTTGCCGTTGAACGACGTGGTGTACGTGGCCGAGATCGACCTCGACGCGGCGGAACGGCCGCGCCGCAAGAACGAGGCGCGCATCGAACCGCTGCCGCGCTATCCGTCGGTCACCGGGACATTTCCGATTCTGGTGGACGAGACGCTCCCGGCGGCTACCGTCCGCACGACGTGCGCGAGGCGGCTCCGGGGACGCTCGTGCGGGTCCGCGAGTTCGATCGCTACCAGGGCAAGGGTGTCCCGGAAGGAAAGGTCAGCCTGTCGCTGCGCCTCACCTTCCGGTCATCTGACAGAACGCTCACGGACTCCGACGTTCAAAGCGCGATGGACGCTGTCCTCGCCGCGCTGAAAGAGAGGCACGGCGCGGTGCAGCGATAACCGCAACCGGCCGTGTTACCATCTCCGCGATAACTCTTTACGACACGAGGTTGGAGCGGATGGCAAAACAGGCAGTGCGCGTTCAATCGATCTCGAACCAATCGATCGCCTCGAGGAGAAGATCAAGCTGCTCGTAGGCATGGTGACCCGGCTTCGCTCGGACCAGGCCAGAGCGGCCGACGAGAACGTGCGGCTCACGCAGGAAATTGCCGCGCTGCGCGGGCGTCTTTCAGACTCCGAAGACGTCAGCGACGGAGATCAACGCGCTGCGCGACGAACGCGAAATCATCCGGACGCGCGTCACCGACATGCTCGAACAACTCGAGCATCTGAGCTTGTGACCGTGGTAACCGTCGAAATCGCCGGACAGCGGTATCCCGATCCGCAGCGGTCTCGACGAGCGCTACGTCGCCGAACTGGCCGCGTACGTCGACCAGAAGATGCGCGCCGCCGTCGACTCCGCTCCGGAAAGCGACATGCTCGGTGCTGGCTATCCTTGTCGCGCTCAACATTGCCGACGATGTCTTCAGGGCGCGGCAGCAACAGTCGAGCGTCGACGGCGAGCTGAACCAGCGAGCTCTCCAGCTGGAGCAGCTCGTGGACGACGTTCTAGCGCAAATGACCGCCGCTCAGTCGGTTAGCGCACCTTGACCCACCCCTGACCGCAGGCTAAGATCCCGAAGTCCTGCTTTGCTCGTGATGGTTTTCGGAGGCTCGTCTGAGCCAACGTAAAACCCAAGCGAGCCGCGAGGTCGCGCGGTGTGCATGCCTCTGTTCCGAGGAAGCCTGAAGCGCGACTGACAACAGTGGCTCCACCTGCTTTGCAGGTTCACTCGACCTCCCCACACGGCAAAGCGGGGCGTCTCATACCTGCCGCTCCCGCACTGGCGGTTGCCGGCGCGACGCACGTGATAGCAAGAAAGCACCACCGACCGTATTGCAGAATCGCACTGTTTCCGAGATCGGCGAGCATGCGCTCATCGCCCGCATCACCGCGCGACTCGCGATGCCGTCCTGGGTCATCGTCGGTCCCGGCGACGATGCGGCGGTGATTCGAGCCGGAGCGCGGCGCGCTCGACGTGCTGACGACCGACGCACAGGTTGAGGGCGTTCACTTCGACCGGCGGTTCGTCCCGCCCGACGCGATCGGGCATCGTGCGCTCGCGGTGAACCTGAGCGATCTGGCGGCCATGGGCGCCAAGCCGCGCGCGGCGCTGCTATCGCTGCGTGCTGCCGGGCGACCTCGAGATCGTCCGTGGTCGACGGCATTCTGGATGGACTGCTCGCGCTCGCCGCGCGGCATCGTGTCGCGCTCATCGGCGGCAACGTCACGCGGATCGCCTGGGCCCGTCTGATGATCGACGTCACCGCGATCGGATCTGTCCGGCCACGCCGCGTGCTGCACGCGTGCGGTGCACGGCCCGGCGACGAGGTGTACGTGACGGGCGCCGTCGGAGGGGCGGTGGTCGGATTGCGGAGACTCCAAGAGCTGTGCGGGCGAGCCTTTCAGGCTCGCCTGCGGACCCGACCAGCCTTCGCGCTTCGCGCTTCGGCGGTCCGCCGGGTCGGACCGCGAAAGCGGTCCGCCCACCAGCACTGGCCGGTCGGGTCGCAACGCGACCCGACCTTAGCGGAGGCGGAAGGGTCCGCGCAGCTGGAGGAAATACTTGCGCCCGGAGCCGCGCGTGCGCGTGGGGCTGCTGCTCGGCCGCAATCGCGCGGCGAGCGCGTGCATCGACTTGAGCGACGGCCTGGCCGACGGGATGCGTCAGATCGCCGCGGCATCGGGCGTCGGCATCACCGTCGACGAGGAGTCGATTCCGCTCGCGGACGGGGTGGCTGAATACCATCGCGCGCAGGGCCACGATCCAGTACGCGCTGCGCTTGCCGGTGGCGACGATTATGAGCTGCTGTTCACGGTGCGGCCGTCGCTGCGCGGACGACTGACGGCGGTCAAACGGCAAGCCGGGGATCTGCCGATAACAAAGATAGGCGTCGTGACGAAAGCTCAGCAGTTGGTCCTACGGACCGCGTCCGGCGACCGGTGAGCTTCCGGCAGGCTTCGAACACTTTCGGTGGACAGGCCACGGGACATTCCGTGCCTCGCGGCCCCTCAAGGATGAATGCGACGAATCCTTTCGCTGTCGAGCACGCGCAAGCTGGTGGTGACCTGCGTCGCCGTCGGCGCGTTGATGCTTGCCTACGAGGCGACGACCTTCGATCTGCTCCCGTGGGGCGGCCAGTCAGGCGGCGTCGATCCCGCCGCGCCTGTGCCAGGCGCACGACTGCAGTTCACCGCCACGGCGTACTGCAAGGGGACGACGACCGCGTCGGGCGCCGAAGTCCGCACCGGCATTGCCGCAGCGGATGATCGACATCCTGCCGGTCGGAAGCGTGGTCAACGTCGACGACCGAGAACGCCAGGTACAACGGTGTCTACACGATCATGGACACGGGTCCGCGCGGTGCAGGGCCGGCTGATCGATCTCTACATGTGGAGCTGCCACGAGGCACTGGCGTTCGGCAGGAAGCCGATCCAGGTGACCGTGCTGCGACTCGGGTGGAATCCGCGCGCGAGCACGCCGAGCCTGATCGATCGACTGTTCCGCCGCGGCGAACGCGCGCGCGACGTCGCGCCGCCGATCGCGTCACCGGCTCGAGGCCGTTGAGCCCGACAGCGGGCGCGACAACCGTGACGGCGACGGCGCCGAGGTGCTACCGGCACCCCCGGATCACGCGCGTCACCCGCCGAAAACACGCAGCGCGAATTCAGCCCGTCCTTGACCGATCAGCGATCGTTACCGGTGAATCGAGGCGGATCCGGATGATCGATCCCGCCGGCAGCTCGATATCCTTCCCCTCCGTCGCAGCGATCGCGCCGCCCGCGCCGATCACGGCGCCGAGGATCGCGCCCTTCAGGCCGCCGAGCACGCCGCCGAGGATGGCGCCAGCCCCGGCGCCGATTCCCGCCGTCCCGGCTTCTTCACGGATGCCGCCGCTCTCGAACACGTTGGTCGCCATCGCGCGCATCGGATAGCTTCGACCGCGCACGGTGATTTCATCGAACGACAGCGTCAGGCTGCCTGCCCGGTGGAGGCGATCCGCGGGATCGACCGCCGAGACGACGCCGCGAACGATCGATCCGGCGGGAATGCAGCACCATTCCGTTCTGCGTCACGTCCGCAACCGTCGTCGCCTCGAAGCGCTGCTCCACCTTGGCGGTCTTGGAGCTCAGCGTGGTACCGAGTCGGACGTCGAGCTCCTGACTCGCGGGAACGACGCCGTACGCGCTGGAATTAACTTCGGTTGGTGTGGTATTCGCGGTCGTGGTCGGCCTGCCGGACGACGGCGGGGTGTAGATGGGGGCATTGGTGCCGCCTGAGCTTCCACTTGTCGTCGCGCCGCAAGCGACGGTGCTCAGGACGCCCGCAAGCGCGACAATCTTCATCACTGCTGACATTGGCTTCTCTCCTCCTGCGATTTTAGACAGCTGCGCAGCACCGAGGAAAGCAAAGCAACGCGAGTGCCCGACATCAATCGATGTGGTTGGGCCGTCCGTGAGATTTTTCTGCAGAAGGACCGGACCTCCTCGTCGTCGGTTTGATTGAAGTCGAAGTACCACTGACCGACGGAGGAAAACGGCTCAGGCATTCTCGCGCAGATGACCTCGTCGGCGTACGCCGCGAGCTCGGCGCACGTCTCGCGAGCGCCAACGGGAACGGCCACGACCACGCGCGACGGTTGGTGCCGTCGTACCGCCTGCGCGGCCGCTCGCATCGTCGACCCGGTGGCCAACCCGTCGTCGATCACGATGACGATTCGGTTCCGAAGGTCTGGCGCCGGGCGGTCCTCGCGATATGCGCGCTCGCGCCGCTCGAGCTCCTTTTCTTCCTCTCGAACAACAGCCTCGATGACCGATTCTGGTATCGAGTACCACCGCACCACATCCTCGTTGAGTACTCGAATTCCACCGGAGGCGATTGCGCCCATCGCAAGCTCGCGGTGACCAGGCGTGCCGAGCTTGCGGACGAGAAACAGATCGAGAGGGGCGCCAAGCGCCGGCGCAACCTCGTACGCGACCGGGACGCCACCGCGCGGCAGCCCCAGCACGATGACGTCGTCGCGTCCCGCATACTTCGACAGGTATGTCGCAAGTGTCCGCCCTGCGTCGCGGCGATCGATGAATGGCTGGCGATGATCGTCTGAGGGGCAGCATCAACGTTTCAGGTAGCGGGTGAACCAGTCGAGCGCCGACCGCTCGACCTCTTCCAGGGCTCCCGGCTCCTCGAACAGATGGGATGCATGCGGCACGATGACGAGCTGTAAGGGTGCGCGCATCCGCCGCATCGCTTCCTCGTTAAGTGAAATCACCTGCTCGTCGTCTCCGCCGACGATCAGCAGGGTGGGCGCCCGCACGACGGCGAGCGTGTCGCCCGCGAGATCCGGACGCCCGCCGCGCGACACCACAGCCGCGATATCCGGCCGTTCCGCGGCCGCAATCAGCGCCGCGGCAGCGCCCGTGCTTGCGCCGAACAAGCCGATTGGCAGCTTTCCGAGCGACCGGGTGATCCGTTGCCCAATCCGTCGCCGCGACAACTCGACGCCCCAGCCGCGAGATGTCGAACCGGTACTCGCGACGTGCGGATGTCGATCTGTTCCTCTTCGCGCGTGAGGAGATCCAGGAGCAGCGTCGCGAACCGCCCACGATGAAGCGATTCCGCCACGTGGCGATTGCGGCTGCTGAACCGGCTGCTGCCGCTGCCATGCGCGAAGATCACGATGCCGGCGGGGTTCTCTGGGACGTGGAGGTCGCCGTCGAGCATGTCGGCGCCGTCGGCGATGCGCACCGCCGGGACGATCATCTCGCTGCGCACGTCACACTCCTGTCGGATACGTCTCGGGAAGATCCGTGCTCTCGCAGGACCATCGCTCGAGCGGGGCAACCGCGGCCGTCCTGCCAGACTCGACCCGAGCGCTGCGTCGCGAACCGCGTCAACCACGGCCTTCTCATCCATCCCACCGCTTGGTCGCATTGGCGTCCCCCGAAAGGAAACGCCCGATTCACTGCAAAGGAGGTGCCCTCCCCGCCCGCCTTCGCGCCACGGCGCAGCAGGCCGCTACGGTGAGTTGACGAGCTCCTTGTCCTTGAACTGAAGCTGATAGAGCCGATGGTAGATGCCGCGCTGCGCGAGGAGCTCCTGGTGCGTGCCCGATTCGCGCAATTCTCCTTTGTGCAGAACGATGATGCGATCCATGTCCTGGATCGTCGACAGACGATGGGCGATCGCGATCGTCGTGCGACCGCGCATCACGACCTTGACGGCATCCCGAATCAGCATCTCGGTTTCGGTATCGACGCTCGACGTCGCTTCGTCGAGCACCAGCACGGGCGGATCGAATGCGAGCGCGCGCGCAAACGAGAGGAGCTGCTTCTGGCCGACCGACAGCGTCGCACCACGCTCGGCCACCGGCGTCTCGAGCCCGCCGGGCAAGCGATCGATGAACGTTCCCGCATGCACGGCATCCACCGCTCGCCGGACCGTCGCATCGTCAATCGCCTCGTTCCCGAGCCGAACGTTGCCGCCGATCGTGCCGGAGAAGAGGTGCACGTCCTGCAGCACAAGGCCGAACATCGCGCGCAGCCGACGCAAATCCATGTCGCGGATGTCGACGCCGCCCACGGTGATGCGACCCTGCTGCACGTCGTAGAACCGCAGCAGCAGGCTGACGATCGTCGTCTTGCCTGACCCGGTGGCGCCGACGATCGCCACGCGTTGCCCGGGCTCGACGTCGAAGGACACGTTGCGAAGCACCGGCTCGCCTTCGACATAGGCGAAGGTCACGTTCTCGAAGGCGATGCGCCCTATTCGCGGACCTGGAAGGTCCGCGCCGCTCGGAACAATTTTCCGACCGGTCGGGTGGTTTTCCGCCGTCACTTGCGGCGCGGACCCTTCCGCCTCCGCTAAGGTCGGGTCGCGCCGCGACCCGACCGGCCAGTGCTGGCTGGGCGGACCGCTTTCGCGGTCCGACCCGGCGGACCGCCGAAGCGCGAAGCGCGAAGGCTGGTCGGGTCCGCGAGAGGGTGACTGGATGTGAATCGGTGTGTCCAGGAGGGCAAAGATTCGCTCTGACGAGGCCATCGCACCCTGCAGCACGTTGAACTTCTCCGACATGTCGCTGATCGGCCGGAAGAAGCGCGACGAATACTGCAGGAACGCGACGAGCGATCCGAGTGTCAGCATGTCCCGCAGTACCCATCCGCCGCCGACCCAGATGATGAGTGCCGCCGCGAGCGCGCTGATCAACTCGATCGCAGGATAGAAGACGGCGTAGTAGAAAATCGACTGGACGTTGGCGTCGCGATACTTACGGTCGATCCGGTCGAACTCCTCGAAGTCGCGGGCCTCGCGCCGGAACAGCTGCACCGTCGCCATCCCGGTGATGCGCTCCTGCAGGTAGGCGTTGATGCGCGCGATCCAGGTGCGCACGGTGCGGTACGACTCGCGCACGTTCGTGCGGAACCACTGGGTGACGAGCCAGATCAGCGGCAGGACCGAGAAGGCGACGATGGCCAGGCGCCAGTCGAGCCAGATCATCATCGCCATGATGCCGATGAGGGTGAACAAATCCCCGAACACCGACACGACGCCGGCCGTGAAGAGATCGTTGAGGACGTCAACGTCGGTCGTCACCCGCGTCATCAGGCGGCCAACGGGATTGCGGTCGTAGAAGCGCAGATCGAGACGCTGCAGGTGTCGATAAATCTGCATGCGGAGGTCGAACATGATCCGCTGCCCGGTCCACTGCAGCAGCCAGGTCTGGGCGTAGTCGAGCACGAACGAGCCCGCGAGCGCCGCAAGGTAGAGCATGGCGACGAGCGTCAGACCTTCCACGTCGCGCGCGGGGATGTACCTGTCAATGACGAGCTTCACGAGGTACGGCGGCGCAAGTTCGAGCGCCGAGTGGCCGATGATGGCGGCGGTCGCCAGCCCGACCTGGCGCTTGTACGGCCGCAGGTAGGTGAGCAACCGGCGCATCAACCGTGCGTCGTACGCCTTTCCGAGAACGTCTTCGTCGTGGATGGACATTACGAACCCGAACTTGAACACGAACCGAGAAGCGAGCACACAGAAGCGTGAACACCTGATCTCATGAGGCTGCCAGTTCCTCTTCAAGGAGCTGTTTCCGATAGAGCTCCGCGTATACGCCGTTGTGGGTCACCAGCTGGTCGTGCGTGCCGCGCTCGACGATCGCTCCATCCTCCAGGACGAGGATCTGATCCGCGCTCCTCACGGTCGACACCCGGTGCGACACGATGATCGACGTCCGCGCCTTCATCACCGCCGTCAGCCGCGACAGGATCTCTTCCTCGGTGTAGGTATCCACCGCCGACAGCGCGTCGTCCAGCACGAGGATCTTCGGGTCGATCATCACGGCGCGCGCAATAGCCGTGCGCTGCTTCTGACCGCCCGAGAGCGTGATGCCGCGCTCACCAACGACGGTGTCGTAGCCCTTCGGAAAGTCCGTGAGATCCTTGTCGAGCCGCGACACCTGCGCAGCGTGTTCGACACGATCGCGCCCGTCAGACGGCGGCGACGCCGAACGCGATGTTCTCGGCAATCGTCGCGCTGAAGAGAAACGGCTCCTGCGGAACGAAGCCGATGGCGCCGCGCAGTACCGCCAGTGGCAGCTGGCGCACGTCGATGCCATCGACGAACACGGTTCCGGGCGGCGGCTGCTGAAGCCGCGGCAGCAGGTTCAACAGCGTCGACTTGCCTGATCCGGTCGCGCCGACAATGGCCGTCGTCGTGCCGGCGGGCAACATCGCAGAGACGTTGCGAAGAACGACGCGGTCGCCGTACGAGAAGGTCAGGTTCCGGAACTCGACGTCGCCGCGAATCTGGCCGCGATGCCGCGAAGGCCGGCGAGGCCTCCGCGTCGGTGATCGCCGGCTCAGCATCGAGGACGTCGAGCATGCGTTTCCACGATGCGGTGCCGCGCTGCAGCAGATTCGTCACCCAGCCAAACGCGATCATCGGCCACGCCAGCATCATCAGGTACGAGTTGAACGCCACCAGCTCGCCGATCGTCATCCGCCCGGCAATCACGTCGCGGCTGCCGAGCCACAGCACGATGACCGCGCCAATGCCCATCAGCAGCCCCATGATCGGGAAGAACGCGCCCTGGATCCCGAATCAGGCGCCGGTTGCGGCGCACGTACTCCTCGTTGGCGAGGCGGAAACGCTCGATCTCGAACGGCTCCTGCCCGTATGCCCGCACGACGCGCACGCCCGACAGCGCCTCCTGCGTCACCGCGCTGATCGTCGACAGCTGCTCCTGGATCTCGTCGAAACGCCGGTGAATCGCCGCGCCGAAGAGATAGACCGCGACCGACAGAAACGGCAGCGGGATCAGCGACAGCAGCGTGAGCCGCCGGTTCGATCGAGAGCATCAGCGACGATGACGGCGACGAACGTCAGCACCGTGTTCGACAGGTACATCACCGCCGGGCCGATCATCATGCGCACGGCGTTGAGGTCGTTGGTCGCGCGCGACATCAGGTCGCCGGTCCGGTTGCGGTGGAAGTACGCGGGCTCGAATTGCTGCAGGCGCGCGAAAAAGTCGTTTCGCAGGTCGAACTCGATGTCGCGCGAGGCGCCGATGATGATGCGGCGCTGCAGGAAGCGGAACACGCCACCGACTGCCGTGAGGCCGAGCAAGGCGGCTGCCGTAGAATCGCAGTTTTTCCGCCGGTCACCCCGGCGGATCAGATCGTCGATCGCGTACTTGAGGACCCACGGCCCGGCGAGGGAAAGCGCCGTCGTCGCGACGATGCACGCGAAACCGACAAGAAAGGCGCCGCGGTACCGCCTGACATATCCAAGCAGCCGGCGGGTAGGCGTCATCGGGCGAGTATGACGCGGTCCGGCAAGGTTCCGTCAAGCAGGGCCGCCTTCGCCGCGTTGCGGCTTCGGCGAGCCAGGGATGCGTTGGAACCACAGACGCTGTTAGAATCTCGGGCCATGCAGGCCCTTTACGTCGTCATTCCCGTCTGTGCATCTTCACGATTGCCTACCGGTACTACAGCGCCTTCATCGCCGCGAAGGTGATGGTTCTCGATGATGCGCGATTAACGCCGGCGCACACGAAGTACGACGGGGCGAACTACCATCCCATGAGCCGGTGGGTCCTTTTCGGGCACCACTTCGCGGCGATTGCCGGGGCCGGCCCGCTTGTGGGGCCGGTGCTGGCGGCGCAATTCGGCTACGCGCCCGGACTGATGTGGCTCGTGGGAGGATGCGTCCTCTGCGGGGCCGTTCACGACTCGATGTGCCTGTGGGCGTCGACGCGGATGCGGCGGCCGGTCGCTTGCGGAAATCGCGCGGTCACAAATCGGGCCGGTCGCAGGAACCACGGGCGCCGTCGCGATCCTGTTCATTCTCATCGTCGCCCTCGCCGGGCTTGGAATCGCGGTCGTCAACGCGCTGGCAGAAAGCGCGTGGAGCACGTTCACGATCGGCATGACCATCCCGATCGGCGTCGCGATGGGCTTCCACATGTTCGTGTTCCGCAAGGGCAAGATTCGCGAAGCGACGATTCTCGGCATCATCGCGATTTTCGCCGCGGTCATCTTCGGCCGGACGTTCGCGGAATCGTCACTACGGCCACTACCTCGTGATGTCGCGCCACCAGGTCACGGCGGCCATGGCGATCTACGCGTTCACCGCCTCGGTGCTGCCGATGTGGATGCTCCTCACGCCTCGCGGCTACCTGAGCACGTTCATGAAGATCGGCACGATCGCGTTCCTTGCGCTCGGCGTGATCATCGTGAACCCGACGCTGGAGGCGCCGGCGTTTTCATCGTTCGTTCATGGCGGCGGTCCGATCATCCCGGGCCCGCTCTATCCCTTCGTCTTCATCACGATCGCCTGCGGCGCAATCTCGGGCTTCCACTCGCTCATCGCCACCGGCACGACGCCGAAGATGGTGGACAGGGAGAGCGACATCCGGCCGATCGGCTACGCGGGGATGCTGTGTGAGGGGTTCGTCGGCGTCATGGCGCTGATCGCAGCGACGGCGCTCCACCCGGGCGACTACTTCGCGATCAACACATCGGCGCCGCGACGTTCAGCACGCTCGGCATCCCGACGGTCAATCTCGCCACGCTGCAGGCGGAAGTCGGGAGAAGTCGTCACCGCGCGTCCGGGCGGCGCGGTGTCGCTCGCGGTCGGCATGGCGCAGATCTTCTCGTCGCTTCCCGGCATGCGGGGACTGATGGCCTACTGGTATCACTTCGCCATCATGTTCGAGGCGCTGTTCATCCTGACGACGATCGACTCGGGCACCCGCGTGGGCCGTTTCCTCGTGCAGGAGTTCGGCGGCCGCGCGTGGAAGAAGCTGGCGCGAGCCGGAGTGGCTGCCTGGTTCGCTCGGCGCGACGGCATTCATGGTGCTCGCGTGGGGCTACTTCATCTGGACCGGCAACATCAACACGATCTGGCCTCTGTTCGGCATCGCGAACCAGCTGCTGGGCGCCGTGGCGCTGGCCGTCGGCGACGACGATCCTCATCAACATCGGACGCACGAAGTACGCGTGGGTGACGTTTCTGCCGCTCTGCTTCCTGTCGGTGACGACGATGACCGCCGGGTTCATGAGCATCAGGGACAACTTCTGGCCGCTCGCGGTCAACGCCAACCCCGACCTGCACGTCCAGGGCTACGTGCTCTCGATCAGCACCGCCATCATGATGGTCGTGCTGCGTGATCATCCTCACCGCTGCGGCCGGGCGCTGGGTGAAGGTGCTTTCGGGGCGTGCGTCGACGACGCTGGAGTTGGCGGGGGCGTAGGCCGATACTCCGAGCGTGCCAACTCGAATTTTCGCCGTTTTCATGGCGAATTCTCTGCCTGGCCGGCCCCGCCGCCGCACAGGATTCGCCTGAGAACTACCACATCGAGCTCGGCGTGATGTATCTGGAAGCCGTCGCCCGAGGTCGTGATTTCGAGCGGCACCGCCGGCACGCCGATCGACTTCGTCAGCCAGTTCGCGGTCGAGGACAAGCGATTCAGGGAATTCCGCGTCGTGCTGAAGGCAGCGCCAAAGCACAAGCTCCGCTACAGCACGGTGCCGATCAAGTACTCGGGCAGCGCGACGCTGAACCAGTCAATCACCTTCCAGGGCCAGACCTTCAATGCTGGCGTACCGGCGACGGCGGAGTTGAAGTGGACCCTGATGCGCTTCGGCTACGAGTGGGATTCGATCGCGACCAGCATGGGGTTTGCGGGAGTCTTCGTGGACGTCAAATACAACAAGATGAACGCGCAGCTGTCCGCGGATCCCCCGGTTGGGACGCAGACGTTCGAGCGCAACGTCGGCGTGCCCACGCTCGGCGGCATTGGACGCGCCTACCTGTCGCAGTTCATCTCGGTCACCGGCGAGTTCACGGCGCTGAAGCTGAAAAGGGGCAGCCTCGGTGTAAAGAATGCGAAGCTCTACGACTTCGACGTGTATGGCACCGCGAACTTCGGGCGCTACATCGGCGCCCAGCTCGGCTACCGCTCGGTGACGGTTGACTACGTTGTTGACGACGATACGGGCAACCTGAAGATGAAGGGTATGTACTTCGGCGGCCTGATTCGTTTCTAAGATGTCCGGCTTAAGCCGGACGCTACCGTTAACGCGACTTCGTCGCGACGACCAGCACGGAGCTTCCCACAGGCATCGGAACGTGGCGCGAGACCGCCGCTTCCCCGCTCAACATCCACGTCAGCGCGGTATTGATCGGCGCTGATGGCACATGCATCTCCCAATCACTGTCTGGACCGGCGGGCGCGTCTGAAGACCCACCCTTACACCCTCCGACATCGCGACGCATCATTCTCACAGCGAGCATCGCGGGAAACAGCGACGCGAACAGATACGTGAGGCGATGTACCTGCAGTCCTGCCCCTTCGACAATCGCACGCATTCGAGCGGTCGTGTAGCGCCGAACCTCCGGCCACGTGCCGGCATGTCCTCCGCGGAGCACGTCGAGCGCCGCAGCCGTGACCACCAGTCCCCCACCCGGCTTCAGCACGCGCGCCATCTCTTTCATCACGGCGAAATCGTCCTGCACGTACTGAAAAACATCGAAGGACGTGACGATGTCGAACCGGTCGGATTGAAATGGGATGCGGCTCATGTCGCCGCGGGCGACGGGGGATCCTGTGGCCTTTGCGTGGACCAGACCGCCTGGAGTGAGATCGAAGCCGAACGCCCGGCCGTAGGGATGGAGCAGTGAAACCAGGTTGTGGCCGGTGCCGCAGCCGCAGTCCAGGAGGCGAAGATCGCGGCGCGTGCCCGCGATCTCGCGGACGGCCGGCGCCACGAACCCGCGAAAGCCGCGAAACCAGAAGTGCGTGGCCTCGACGCGGCTTGTCAGGTCGAGGAGATCGTCCATCCGATCAGCGCGTCTTCGGCTTGGCCGGCGCCTTCTTCACCGGCGTCTTCGCCCTGGCGGGCGACGACTTCGCTGGTGGGGTATCCCTCAGGCTGCCGGGCGTCAGCAACCCGCCGCCGTACAGGCGACGGTAGTCCTCCGCGGTGCCGAGGATGCGCTTCACGTAGTTCTGCGTCTCGGGGAACGGAATATCGTCGATGAACTCGTCCTGCGGGAGGGCGCGGCCGCTGCGAAAGCCATTGCGACACGCGGGTTTCGCCCGCGTTGTAGCTGGCAAGCGCGTAGTGCGTCGCCGCCGAATCGGTCGACGAGCTCCTTGAAGTACGTCATTCCGAGCCGGATGTTGGTCTCCGGCTTCGTCAGCGAGGTCGTGGAGAACGGACGTATGCCGATCTTCCGCGCGTAGCGCCGACCCGTCGTCGGCAGCAGCTGCATCAGGCCGACCGCATTGGCACTCGACCGGACATCAGCGGTGAATGTCGACTCCTGCAGGATGAGGGCCGTCATCAGGTACGGATCCAGCCGGTTCGCATCGGAGTACTTCTTGATGAGCGGCCAGTAGTCGAGCGGATAGATCACCTCGAGCACCGCCGGCGGAAGATTCTCCCCTCCCGCGGCCAGGAACTGTGGGTACGCGCGTTTCATGATGGTGATCGCGCCACGCATGTGATCGAAGCGCTCGGGAGCCGTTTCGGTCTGCGCCTGCTCGTGGCGAATCCACGCGATGGTCGCCTCGATCGCCGGCGTATTGCCCCAGGCGCGCTGCGCGTATTGCAGCTCCTTGAGGGCCGCGTCGTACATCTCGATCCCGACGAGCTCCCGAATCAGCGCCGCGGTTGGAATCTGCGCTCGGGCGGAGGGCGGGGCGATGGTGACGTTATCGGCGACGGCCAGCTCGTTGCGATCCTCGAGGATCTTCGACGCCAGGCGCCCGTAGTAGGAGTTCTGATAGTCGGCCACCTCGACGCGATATCGCTCGTTGGCGATTGCGGTTTCGCCGAGCTGGTCGTGCGCGCGTCCGGCCCAGTACAGCCACGCCGGACGAGTGTCGGCGCGTGGAAATGCGGCAGCACCGCTTTCGAACGCCTGTGCCGCATCGACAAACTGGTCGTTCTTGTAGGCCCACCAGCCAATCTTCCACGCCGCCCGCTCGGAGTACCGGCTGTCCGGAAAGCGACGAAACAGTTCGCGGAAGACGCCGTCGGCCGCCGCATCATCATCGACGATGACGTAGTGCGAGGCGAGATTGTTGAGCGTTTCGGCCGCCCACGTGCTGTCCGGAAAATCGTTCACGAGGTCGCGGGCCTCCGCGACGTACGTGCCGATGTCACCAAGCGCGCGCGTCGCGGTCAGATAGAAGAAGCGCGACTCGGCCTGGCGCGATGATTTGTTGAGGAAGGGCTTCAGGCCATCACGTGAGGCGCGGAAGCGATCGAGGTAGTAGTCGCACTCGGCGAGCCGCAGCGCAACAAGCTCCTTCTCGTCGCCCGATGCGATCGGCGCGAGCGGGGCAAAGCCGGCGCGCGCCTGCGCGTAGCGCCGCGCCGCGAACAATCGTTCCGCGCGGCCAAGCTCGAGCTTCAACGTGTCGGCCAGCGAGGCCGTATCGAGACGCTCGAGCAGGCTCTGCGCGTCGATGGCCTGCATACTGAGCGGCGACTCGTAGTACACCTTGCGGTACGCGTCGACCGCCTTGTCGCGATCGCCGGCGGCTTCGGCCGCGCGTCCAAGACGAATCCACATGTCTTCGGGCGAGGTCAGCCCCTTGTCCTTCCGCGCATCATCGAGGACCGACATCGCACGGCGCGCATCCTGTTGGGCCAGCAGCACCTCCGAGAGGTGAAGCGGAATTGCTTCCGCCAGGTATCCGGCAGGCTGTTTCTTCGCGAGCGCATCCAACGCGTCTTGCGCCTCCGGCAGGCGATTCAGACCCGCAAGGGCGACGCCGCGGTAGTACTGCGCATACCCCGCGAGCGGCGTTGCGGAGAGATCGGTGTTCACGAGGGGGAGGCCGGCGCCGAGGTCGCCGCTGTCGATCAGCTTTGCGCCCCGGGCGAATGTCGCGACCGGTGATTCCGTCCGTGCGGTGGATGCACGCGGAAACGTCTCCGGAATGAACCAGAAATCAACGGGGCGGTCCGGAAGTGGTGGATGAACCGTGGGCGTCAGGCGAACCGGCGTCGCGGACCGCGTGGCAACGCCTTCAGACTCCTGCGCACGGATGTCGAGGCCGACGATCGCGACGCACATGCAGGCGACGATGAACCACCTCGCGCCCTGCGCGCGGTCGCGGCTGATTTCATCGATCACCGAACGCCCCCGAGCAGTGTTCGATCGACGTCGGCAAGCGTGCGGACCAGTCCCTGATCGGAGTACTCGGCGCATGCGGGTTCGGTCGGCGACACCCGCGCCTCGTAGAGCCGCAGGGCGCGTTCGATTTTGCCGCCGGATTCATCATGAGTTCGCCCGAATTTCGTCCCGCATCCACAATCGGCCCGTGATCCATCCGGACTTCCGATCGCATCAGGCGCGCGTAGCGGCGCGCCGCGCGTCATCGCCCGTTCCGCCATGTTAGACGGGACCCGGCACTGCAGCATGCGAACTGCGCGCCACGGGCCGCGGCAGCGACAATCCCACCGCTTGTTGAACCGTCATCGCCTCGAGGACGCGGCTGGCATGACGAACCAGCACTTCGAGCACAGCCGGCCACCGTGAGTCAGATGACGGCATATCGAGACGCGGCGCGTCGGCATACAGGACCGCGACGACCTCGCCGCCGACACGCACCGGCAGCGCCATCGCATGCCGCTGCCTCGCGTCGCGCGCAAACGCCGGCAGCCCCGGCTGACCATCTGATGCGTCCGCGGGACTGGACGCCGCAACACCACTCTGGAGGACAGCGCCAGCCAGCCCGGCTTCCTCGATGTCCATGTCAATCGATTTCGGGGCGGCAGCGCCTGCGCCGAAACCGGTCAGGCGCCATCCCGCAAGCCGCTCACCTTTGACGAGAAGGACCGCCGCGCGGTCGACTTCATGCCCCGCGCACCGCACGAGCCGCTCGAGAACATCGGAGAGGCCGTGCGATTCATCCAGGTTGCGAACGGCATCCGCAAGACGAGCCGCGCGTGAGAGCTCTGACTGATGACTGTCGATGCGGACGCGCTCGATCGCATCGACGGTACTGCGGTCGCTCGCGGCGCGCGCAGCAGCGGCCTTGGCGCCGTCTTCAACTTCAGCAACCGCCGTCTGACGGGTCTTCTCGCCTACGGCGCGGGCGCGCGCAATCTCGACGTCAGCGTCGGCACGGGCCTTCTCAGCCTGGGCTTGCGCGGACCGTACGGCCTGCTCCGCATCCGCGCGGGCCTTGTCGGTCTGGACCTGCGCGGACCGTAGGGCCTGCTCCGCTTCGGCGCGGGCATTGTCGGCCTGGATCTGTGCGACCTGCTCCGCTTCCGCGCGGGCATTGTCGGCCTGGGCCTGCGCGGACCGCAGGGCCTGCTCCGCTTCGGCGCGGGCACGCTGGGTCTCGGCTCGCGCTTTTTCGACTTCCACGTTGGCCGCGGCGGCCTCGCGACGCGCGTGCTCCAATTCGACGTTGGCCTGCTGGGCTTCGCCGCCAGTCTTCTTGACATCGGCTTGGACGCGCGCGATCTCAACGCCGGCGTCCGCACGGACTTTCTCCGCGTGGGCCCGAGCTTTTTCGACTTCGCCGTGGGCCGTGGCGATTTCGCGGCGCGAGTCTTCGAGCTCCCTAAGTGCCTGTTCGACCTCGCCGCGCGTCTTTGCGACCTCGGCCTGGGCGCGCGCGATCTCAGCGCTGGCGTCCGCACGGACCTTCTCCGCGTCAGTCTGCGCAGACAGGGAGGCCTGCGCCGCTTCTGCCTGGTTACGTTCGGCCTCGGCTCGTGCCTTTTCGAGTTCACCGTGAGCCGTGACGATTTCGCGACGGGCGGTTTCTAATTCGGAGTGGGCCTGCACGACTTCGCCGCGTGTCTTTGCGGCCTCGGCCTGGGCTCGCGTGATCTCAGCGGTGGCGTCCGCACGGACCTTCTCCACGTGTGCGTGCGCAGAGGCGGAAGCTTCACCGGCTTCTGCGCGCGCACGCTCAGCCTCGGCTCGTACCTTTTCGACTTCCGCGAAGGCCGCGACGGCTCCCCGCCGCGCGTTTGCCAACTCGTCGTAGGCCTGCATGACTTCGCCGCGCGCCTTTTCGACGTCGTCGTGGGCACGAGCGATCTCAGCGCTGGCGTCGGCACGGAGCCGCTCGGCGTGGGTCTGAGCGTACTGTAGGGCTTGCTCGGCTTCCGTGCGGGTGCGCTCCGCTTCGGCTCGCGCCTTTTCGATTTCCCCGTGGGCCGCGATGGTCTCGCGGCGCGCGTTTTCCAATTCGCGATGGGCTTGCTCGACTTCACCGCGCGTCTTTGTGACTTCGGCCTGGGCGCGCGCGATCTCAGCGCTGGAGTCCGCACGGAGCTGCTCGGCGTGGGCCTGCGCGGACAAGGAGGCTTGCGCCGCTTCCGCGCGAGTACGCTCCGCCTCGGCTCGCGTCTTTGTAACTTCGGCCTGGGCGCGCGCGATCTCAGCGCTGGAGTCCGCACGGAGCTTCTCGGCGTGGGCCTGCGCGGACAGAGAGGCTTGCGCCGCTTCCGCACGAGTACGCTCCGCGTCGGCTCGCGCTATTTCGACTTCGACGTGGGCCGCGGAGATTTCGCGGCGCGCGTTGTCCAGTTCCTGGTGTGCCTGTTCGACCTGGCTGCGCGCCCTGTCGACGTCAGCCTGAACGCGCGCGATCTCGGTACCAGCGTCCGCGCGGGCCTTCTCGGCCTGGGCCTGCGCGAAGAGCGAGGCTTGCTCCGCTTCCGCGCGGGTGCGTTCCACGTCGGCTCGCGCGACTTCGACTTCCCCGCGGGCCCCGGCCGTTTCACGGCGGGAGAGCTCCAATTCGCCGCGCACCTGTTCGAGTTCGCGGCGGGTGTTTTCGACGTCTTCACGGGCCAGTGCCGTGTCGCCGCGCGCGCTTTCCAGCGCTCCGTGCGTCTGTTCGACTTCGGCGCGCGCTTTTTCAATCTCGGCCTGCGCAATGCGACGGGCGGCATCGAGCTGCTGCTGCGCGTGCGCGCGCAGATCGTCGAGCGCCTTGCGCAGCTCGCCGATCTGTCCTTCTGCGACGCGTTTCAGGTCTTCGGCGTGTTTCTGGGCCGCGGCGCGCAACTGCGCAATCTGCGCTTCCGTCTGGGTGCGTAGTTGCGCGATCTCCGCTTCCGCCAGGACGCGGACTTCGGCGGCGGCGGCCTCCCTTGCCGCGGCAACAGCTTTGTCCCGCTCTTCCGCCGAGACGCGAGCCACTTCCTGGGCGATGGCACGCACATCCGCGTCGAGATGACGCCGGAGGCTGGCGGCCGCGCCGTCGAGCGCCGCGTGGACCTGGTCTTCGAAGGACACGTTCGGATCTGTGCGCATTATAAAGGCGGTGCCGTAAATTGCTGGAGCGTTTGCGGTTCGACCACCGCGCCGAGACTCCTACCCACCGGTTCTCCTTCTAGAATATCGACCATCCGGCGGACTTTCTGCACTCCCCGGCACAGCTACCCCAAGGGCGGGCCGCCTTACGGCCCCGGCCTCACCGGACGTGCCGTACAATGGTGAGGTGCGTCGGGGAGCGTCCGGCGCGCCACGGATCTCAACCGAGGGGGCGAATTTGGCTTCGACGGGAGCTCGAGATCGCGGGATGCATGCCGAGCACCATTAACTCGTAAATCTGATGGAACATCCGTTAACTGCGGATTCTCAGTACGCTCTCGCAGCCTAATTAAGCTGTGAGCGTTCGCCTCAGCCTCGCCTGGTGGTTGGGGGTCGAATGTCATTAAGCAGGCTGGCGGTTGCGCGGCGGCCCGGCGCGCAACCGTGAGATGTTCCGGGTCTGGTGCCTGACGGTTTTTCGCCGCTTTTTCACGTCGGGCACGAGAAAACAGAAGCGGACACGCATGTAGAGTCCCACGACGACGTGCTTTCGGACGCGGGTTCGACTCCCGCCGCCTCCAATTCCCATAACCTGTTTACAGGAAGTCGCTTACGCGCGGGCGCTGTCCCCGCGTGTACCTGTGGCGTCCCAAAATATCAGCATAGTGATCGGCGCCGAGCGTTCGGGATGGAAAGACTTCACGCTGCAGCACCCGGCGATTCCATCAAGGCGGTCTGGTTAAGCCCACGCATGAACGGCGGAATCTGACGATGGTGAAAGTTGAAGACCAATGTATCGGTGGCCACGCTGCGACATACGAGGTTCCGACTTACGAGGTTCAAGGGCTTCCCTCTGACCATAGTGTCGTGGATCGGTGAGATCGGATCGATGTGGCGAATTTTCAGACGTGGGAACGACCCGGGTTCGTGGATCGGTGACTATGACAGCGCCGATGCAGCATTGGCTGGCCTGACAGGCAACCCCGAGGCGCGTCAGTGTGAAGGCTCAAGGCTGATCTCGCTGCCTACATTCTCGTAGAACTGACACCGGAACTGGCCGCTGACGCCCAGGCGCTACTTCTCCGGCACGCTCTCCGCTCTGGCGATGCCGTCCAACTCGCAAGTTCTCTGTATCTGCAACGCGAGATCGGTGAGCGCATCTTGTTTGCAGCGTTCGACGACCGCCTTAACAGCGCGGCCCGCGCAGAGGGGCTCACGCTCATTGATCTGTCGTAGTTTGCAAACCTTCAGATGGCGCTAACCCGATTCGGCGACAGGTTAGTTGAGTTCTTTTCCGTTTGTCCGTACTTTCAGTAGTACCTCGTTCTTCAGCGCTCGGAGAAAGTCACGCGGGCGGTCTGCAGCCCTCCCGTACGCGTCCAGATGCATCCTGCGAAACAGTTGACTACAATTGATTCGCGTCAATCATGATCGTCCGCACGGCCGTGTCCTTCGCCTTCGCGGTCTCCGTGGCAGTGACCGGCATGACCACGGACACCAGGGCGCAGTCGCAGCGTGCGAGACAAGGACCCCAGACCCCCGCTCCCATTCCAGGGCCCATCGTCCAGCCATCGTCCACGTTTCCGTTGAAGCAGGTTGGCTACATCAAAGCCTCGAACCCGAGCGAGCGGGCTCAGTTCGGCGACGCGATAGCTCTGAGTGGCGATGGCAACACCCTGGCCGTGGGCGCGCGGGCGGAAAGCAGCGCGGCCGCCGGCATCAACGGCAATCAGACGGATGCGTCCGCTTTCAGCTCAGGCGCCGTATACGTCTTCGCGCGTGCGGGCGACCGCTGGGTGCAGCAGGCCTATCTGAAGGCCTCGAATCCCGGCATCAACGACCAGTTTGGAAACCTCGTCGCCCTCAGTGCAGACGGCAACACTCTGGCTGTGTCGGCATACTTCGAGGACAGCCGGGCAACCGGAGTCGACGGCAGACCAGGCGGACAATTCGATGGAGCAATCCGGTGCGATATACGTGTTTGCTCGTAGAGGCGCCGTCTGGTCCCAGCAGGCGTACCTCAAAGCATCGAACCCGGGCGAAGCGGAGGATGGCGACCAGTTCGGGTTCTCCCTGGCTCTCAGCGACGACGGCAACACGCTGGCGGCAGGGGCCATCTCCGAAGACAGCGCGGATGCCAGAATCAACGGCAACCAGGCGGACAACACGGCCAGCAACGCCGGAGCCGTGTACGTGTTCGCTCGCACCGGCAGCCGCTGGTCGCAGCAGGCCTACGTCAAGTCGTCCAGTCCCAACGGGGCCGATGCCAATGACCTCTTTGGCTACTCGGTTGGCCTGAGTGCCGATGGCAACACCTTGGCAGTCGGCGCATACGACGAAGCCGGCTCCTCCAATGTCATCAACGGGCCGGAGGACGACAACAACGCACCTGGAACCGGCGCCGTCTTTGTCTTCACACGAAGTGGCACGTCATGGTCGCGGCAGGCCTATCTGAAGGCGTCAACCCAGGACCGAGCGGACTCACTCGGAGCGTGGGTTGCAAT
Organism: uncultured Acidobacteriota bacterium; assembly: GCA_963741135.1. Classification (GTDB taxonomy): domain Bacteria; phylum Acidobacteriota; class Vicinamibacteria; order Vicinamibacterales; family UBA2999; genus Gp6-AA40. The sequence continues at coordinate 170,535 of CAVUHC010000008.1, read as the reverse complement.
CAGCGATGACGGCAACACCGTGGCGGCCGGAGCGCCCGACGAAGACAGCCTGACGACAGGCATCAACACGGTCGAAACTGGCCATTCGGGAAGAATCGGCACGCTTGACGATATCTCGGTCGGCGCCGTCGTACGTGTTCGTCCGTTCGGGCACCACGTGGTTCCAGCAGGCGTCGTTCAAGGCCTCGAATTCTGGAATCGAGGACTGGTTTGGTGTGCGCCTGGCGTTGAGTGGTGACGGGAACACGCTGGCGGTGTCCGCTCCCAACGAAGACGGCGGCGCCAAGGGCATCAATGGCAGGCAGGATGACAATTCCGCGGGCGAAGCCGGCGCCTTGTACCTTTTCACTCGGGCCGGTGCGACCTGGACGTTTCAGTCCTACGTGAAGGGCTCGAACACTGAAGCAGTTCGACGAGTTCGGTAGCGGCGTCGCGCTCAGCAGAAATGGCACGCTGGCCGTGGGCGCGCGCTCCGAAGACGGCGGTGCCAGGGGTGCGAACGGCGACGAGAACGACAACTCGGTGACCGATTCCGGCGCCGTCTATCTCTTCAGCTTCTGAATCCCGGCGGGGGTTTCTTACCCAGCGATCAGAATTATTTCTCGTCAGACGGAACTGGCTGGCCGACGTTCCGAGTCCGAAAAATCTCCTGGCCACTATTCCCGGGGCAGCGGGCTGCTGCCTGTCGATCGACGGCGTCCTCGCGTCGTTCGCGTGGTCAATACGATGAGAGTCCGCTGTACCTGTTTTGTACCTGGACCCCGGCTTTCTATCGTTTCTTGCGGATCATGCGCTTCGAGTTCTCGAGATCATTCGGAAATTCGACGATTCCGGCAGACCGACTCCCGCCGCCTCCAATTCCATAAATATCTGTATGTCTTGATTTTACGCCTCTGGCGATTTCCCCTGGGGGCGATCTGGGGGCACATCCGAGACGCAGCCCTCAAGTGACTTGCTCCATTCGCCCCAGTTTGTACCGATCGTGCGATCGACCACGAGTCTGTTCCGCCGCCTCCACCAATAGTTCGAGTTCGAATTGATCACGCCTATCGAAGCCCGTCGTCTCTGAACCTTCTACTCCATTAAGGATGTCGCCAGCACGAACGGCACATGACACGCAGTCACTAAGGGGCTTACCCGGTCAATGTAGAAGATCACTTCACCTACACCGGATGCCACGTCGGCATCAACTTCGGTGCTCCTGGTATCCGGGGGAACGATGTGTCGGCCACCGACCCAAAGCCCCAGTGTTACCAAACATGACTCAGGCCACGTCACATGAAGGTGGAGCGTGCCCTTCACCGGCACGACGACCCGGATCAACCTGCAGGAGTTACAGCGCTCCCCGGCACCGACGAGGTACGTCAGATCGTTGGGAGCCAGGCGGTGTGGCGTGACCGTTTCGCCGGCGACGAAACGAACTATTTGCTGAATCCGGCCGAAGCCGGAGGCGCTTGGCGTGGCATCGAGCTCTGCGGGCTCGTAGCCATCTTTCTCAAACCTTAGATGGACCTGACTACTGGGGAGGAGGGCTAACGAATAGCGACCGTCTTGATTCGTCTGGGTTGATTGAAAGGACGCTGTGTCGATCACGCGCAAATCGGCGACAGGGCCTTGCCCTGGTTCAGAGACCACGCCCGACACGATAAAAGTGCCGGGCGGCGTGGCCGTCACCGAGAGGCTCACGGTCTGAGTCTGATAGCGACCAAGGATCATGCTCGCACCGAATCGCACGACGGTGACCAGCCCGGTTGATGAGACCACCATCACCGAAGGGTTGGTCGATGTCCATGTCGTATCGCGGGTCACGTCTTTAACACCGCCATCGGAGAAGGTTGCGGCAACCGTCAGTTGGCTGGTCTCAGCGATCGCCGTCATCGCTGAGTTGCCCGTGACGTTCAAACGTGTCAGTTGCGCTGGGCCTGGTGTCGGAACCTGTGTCGGCGTCGTCACGCTCTGGCTGCACGCGATGCACATTGACGCAACAACAAGGACATAGGCGCAGCAACCGTTTTTCATAACACCAGCTTCTCGGCGGTGCCAGGTTACGGCGTGCGGCCGGTGAAAAGTCAGATCTACATACAACGGCTGACCCAGGTTCATTTAAAGACCTGAAAATCGAGCACCCTTACCGATGCGCTCTGCCCAGAACCGTTGGCTATCGCGAGCGTCGGCCCGATGGCCGTAATCGTCGGGCCGCCGGTCGACGTGAAAGCGGCGTAGGTGAACGCGCGAGAGACCTCAAACCCCCCCACATGGAGCGCGGCGTTGCCGACGCCGGTTACGCGATCGACGAGCAATTCGAGCGTGAACGTCGAGCCGCCAAACAGGGCGTCGTAGACGCTCTGCGGCACATTCGGAAGGTTCAAGCCAACGCTTGCGCCGGGAGAATTGAGCCGAGCGCCGTCGGCACGGACCTGAAGCGTGGCCGCCGCAAGCGTCTCGCTCGCCAGGTGGCGCTCGTTGCCTGTCCGTACGGCGACGGTCACGGCCCAGACGTCGTCGGTTGCGTGCGGCCCGGCCACCCCCGCGAACACAGCGCGCATGCCGAAGACCGTGCCGGCCGCGAACGCGACGGGCGTGGTGAACGCGCCGGCGACGGCGGTTATCGGTAGCCCCGCAGGCTGCGCGATTCCCGTGATTCCGAGGGTGAGACCGCCGCCTCCGAGCTGCCAGGTCGGCATCGAACCCGCCACCTCACTATCCCCGACCTTCATGGCGCCGACGCCGATGATGTCGACCGCGGGCGTGAGCCCCCCCTGCACGCGGTACACGAGGGAAAGGTCGGGGCGAGCTGCGAGAGGCTCAACCAAGTTGGCGGCCGTAATCGTCGGCGCGACTGGCGAGTTGGTTCCGCCACATCCCGGGACGAAAAGAGATGCGAGAGCGACGACACCAAGTGCAATGACAGGTCCAAGCGTTGCTCGTCGATGTACGCGGGACAAGTGTTCGCGTGTGCTCGGGTTGGGACCGGAGGACGCTCGGCGAACAGCGTCATGACTTATGAAGACGGTTCGACTATAGGCATATTTGTGGGACAGAACGCGCCCCTGACACGCTGTCGGTGACGACGCCCGACAAGGTGAAGGTAGGGCCCGTGGGTGCTGTCGGCTCCGTGGGCATTGCACGACCCATGGATGCGTGCGACGCCACGCGCCGAACAACAATACGAGACAGAGAACCGTCGCCGACTGTGTTGTCGTCAGATCTCGCATGTCTTCTGGCCGTCGAAGGCCGGCCAGGTTGAACGTAGGGCCGTTGCGACGGGATGGCAAGTGCAACGGGGTTGAAAAGGGGTTTCATACCCTTGCACGCCGTGTGTAATCTGGGAATACTCGCTTGCAGCCATGACACCTGAGGCCTCGAACGAACAGGACGTGCTTGAACAGCTGGCTCGCGTGCTTGCCAGTTCCGGGTTCTCGCGGAACGAGCGCATGTCCCGATTTCTGAGCTTTCTGGTGACGCGGCACCTTCAGGGGAGGGACGACGAGATCAAGGAGTCGGTGATCGCGATCGAGGTGTTCAGCCGCCGCCCCGACTACGATCCAAAGCTGGACTCGATCGTACGGACGGAGGCCGCGCGCCTTCGGGCACGCCTGATTGAGTACTACGCCGATGAAGGCTGTTCGGATCTGCTGGTCATCGACGTGCCGAAGGGGGGCTACCTCCCGATGTTCCGCCAGCGTGAGGCGGCCCGTGAGGTTCGGAAGACCCGCACCGGGCACCGCTGGCTCACCGTCGCGCTCGCCTTCGCCGCGGTTGCCTTCGCCGCCGGGGGTTGGTGGTCGCTGCACCCGCAGAATGCGGCCATTCGGATTGCGGTCTTGCCGCTCAAAAACCTGAGTTCCGAACCATCCAGCGACTATTTCACCGATGGGCTCACCGACGAGATCATCCGCAACCTGTCGGTCATCGACGGCTTGGCCGTCCGTTCCCAGACATCGTCGTTTGCGTTTAAAGGCCAGCCGCGGACTGTGCGTGAGGCCGGAAAGCAGCTCGACGCCGATTATCTGGTGGAAGGCTCCGTCCTGCGCGCGGGCGACCAGTTGCGGATCGACGCGCAAGTGATCCGAGTGCGTGACGATTTCCCAGTGTGGTCAGGCCGGTTCGATCGCAAGATGACCGACGTCTTCTTGATTCAGGATGAGATCTCTCTCGGCATTGTCAATAGTCTGCGGCTGCAACTCGGACGGGGCAGGAGGCGTTACGAGACGAGTGTCGAAGCCTACGATCTCTATCTTCGCGCCCGTGTACTAGCGGGGCCTAACGTGGTTGTCTCCGAGCACGCGCTCGAGCCTGCTCAGACTCCTGCGCAGCGCTTCCTTCACAGCATTGAGTTATTCGAGGACGCGGTTGCCAAGGACCGCTCGTTTGCCCCCGCCTATGCCGGTCTTGCCTCCGTATATGCGGTCCGGTCCGTTCAATTCCCCCTGGATCATCCGGCTGATGAGTTGTCGAAGATGCGCGTTGCCGCGGAACGAGCGATCCAGTTGGATCCCCTGCTCCCAGACGCGCACCACGCACTCGCCCTGGTCTACGCTCGCGAAGGGCAATGGCAACAGGCGGAAAAAAGCTTTCGCCACGCCATCGAGCTCGATCCGAATCACTCAACCACCTACACCGATTACGCCTACTGGCTGCTGGCGGTGGTCGGCCGCCACGCGGAGGCGCTCCGCCTGTTGCACGCCGCTGAGAAAGCCGACCCGCTCTCGACCGACGTTCGCCTCACCACGGCCCGCGTACTCATTGCGGCCAGCCGGTACGACGAAGCGGCCGAGTATTGCGAGAGGTTGCCTGCTCGGAGCCAGTGCCTATCTCGCGTCCGGTCAGGTCAGGGAAGATTCGGCGAGACAATCCATCTCCTCGAGCATCTCCCGGAGTTGTCTAACAATCCGCAAACTCGGGGGTTTCTCGGCTACGCGTACGCGCGGTCCGGCCGCCGCGAAGAGGCCGAGAAGGCAGCAGCAGCTTCACGCTACGCGAACGAGCAAGCGCTGATCTTCGCCGGCCTTGGGGACAAAGATCGGACCTTCGACGCCCTCGATCGCATGGCTCCCCTGGGCCCGCAGCGGATAGGGTTGTACCTCGATTATCCGGAACTAGCCTTGCTACGCGGCGATCCGCGACTGAAGGTGTTCCGCAGCAAGGTTGGCTTGCCGCCTTAGACAAGGCCTCGACAGACGGATAAGACGGCGTAGAAGTCGCTGTGAGAGATGTCGTTTCTCCACGAGTGTAAAACAGATCAGCGGCGAGAAAATGGTGTTGCCGCCAATCATGGCGCGAGCTTATGGCTCTTCGAGGAGTGTTCGAGCTCTGGACGACGCCTCTGAGTTGACATTGCGTGGTTCGCGGTTGTCGGTTCCTGCATTGTCGTCCGCCACGAGCTTTTCGAACGAGATCACGTTCTAACGGCTTTGGCCACTATAACAACTGCCCGGTCCCGGCCCTATCGTGCGCCGTTTCCTCGGAGCACTCGTGATTGAATTGATTCGTCGACACGAGCTTCTGTCGCGAGTTTCTGCTGGGGGCAATTTGGGGGTCGAACAGGGATTTCGAGCGATTCTATCGATTTGAGAGTGTGAGTTTGTCGAGCAATATCAAGAAATCGGCATGTTTTCAAACCTCTGTCAAGTTCGACTCCCGCCGCCTCCAATTCCCATAATCCGCTGACAGGAAGTCGCTTACACGCGGGCGCTGTCCCCGCGTGTACCTGTAGCGTCCCAAAAAAGGAAGGTCGGCGGAAATCCGCCGCCTTCTTCGGCTACCGAATTAGACGGGATCGATAACAGCAGAAGCAGAACGCCGATGACTTCCATCTTGGTTACCGGTCGTCTTGAGGAACGTCGCTCTGACGCGGCGTCGGCGAACAAGCGCATCTCGCCGTGAGGTTGACGAGTCCCCGGATCCGACCGAAATCAGGCTCCCTCCGCGGGGACGATCAAGGTTGATGCACTGCCGTTGGTCGCTAGAGCCCAGAAGCCTTCGGCCGCCAACGCCTGAACCTGAACGTGAGTCACGGCTACCTCGCGGCCGGCGACCCTCATTCCTCCGTGGTCGGCCCCAAATACTTCCACAAATTGCCACCAGGGCGGAGCTGGCCCCCGCTGTTTGTCCCACGCGCCAAGGATTTCCAGGAATCCAGGCACGGAGCCCCACCGCAGCAACTTCGTCGCAGTAAGTATCGATTCGAGCTCCTCGACGTTTTCAATCGAGTCATACGTCTATAATCGACGCACCAAACAACCGCAATACGGGCGGACTTTCAGGTCCGCCGAATTGAATGGCGCTCGAGCCCGGAACACGCCTCGGCCCTTACGAGATCCTGTCGCCGCTTGGCGCGGGTGGGATGGGCGAGGTGTATCAGGCACGCGATACGCGTCTGGAGCGAACGGTCGCCGTCAAGGTGCTGCCCTCGCAGCTCACGTCGTCGGTGGCAGCACGTGAGCGGTTCCAGCGCGAAGCGCGGGCCGTTGCGGCGCTTCAGCATCCAAACATCTGCACGATCTACGACGTCGGCGAGACCGACGACCACCAGCACTTCATCGTTATGGAGTTGCTGGATGGCGAAACGTTACACCAGCGCCTCACGCGCGGGTCGTTCGACATCACACAGCTCGTCGATCTCGGGATCGTCCTCGCCGATGCATTGGATGCCGCCCATGGCCGTACACTCATTCATCGCGACATCAAGCCCGCGAATATTGTTCTGACGCTGCGTGGCCCGAAGCTCCTCGACTTCGGCCTCGCCAAGAGTGTCGCGGCGGCGGCTGTGGCTTCACTCCAGCCCACTTTGTCAGCAGGCCCGATGCTGACCGATCCCGGCAGCATCGTCGGGACCGTGGCGTACATGTCGCCGGAGCAGTTGCGCGGCGAACAGCTCGATGGCCGAAGCGACCTGTTCTCTCTGGGCCTTGTGTTCTACGAGATGGCTACCGGCCGGCCGGCATTTACGGGCGCAACGAGCGCAGTCATCTCCGCGGCCATTCTGGACCAGTCGCCGATGTCACCTCGCCAGCTCCGACCCGATCTGCCGGCAGCGCTCGAGCAGATCATCGTGAAGATGCTCGAGAAAGATCGCGACATCCGGTGCCAGACGGCCTCCGAGTTGCGGGCGGATCTGAAACGGGTCAAACGAGATCTCGATCGTTCGGACCGTTCGAATCGTTCAGACCGTTCTGCCGTGTTCGAGCCGCTGGTTGTCGCTCCTTCGACGTCCGTTCCAGCCAACGCGCCGCCGGCGTCCTCGTCCGATTCGCAGGTTCTGGCAGCGCTCGTCAAACGGCATAGAGGCATCGTGGCCCTTGCGGCCGTGGTCCTGTTGGTCGCTGTTGTCGCTGTGATTTACACGACGATGCAGCGGGTGACGGAGCAAGGGGCCGAGACGTCGACCGCGTCGCTCGACAGTCTCGAGGTCGTGCAGTTGACGGCGAGCGGGAACGCCGAGCGGCCTGCGATTTCGTCGGATGGGCGATATGTCGCATACATCCAGCGCGAAGCTCGTGGCGCGAGCCTGTGGATTCGGCAAACCGCGACGGCAAGCAACGTTCAGATCGTTCCGTTAGAGGCAGGGGTCGACCTGCTCGGCGCGACCGTCACGCCAGACGGCAGCTTCGTGGATTTCGTTCGCTTTCAGCCGGGACAGCCAATGAGCGTTGTGGCGCGCGCCATTCCTCGGCGGCACGCCAAGACGCCTGATCGAACGTGTTGCGAGTCCCCCCGACTGGTCGCCGGATGGCCAGCGGTTCGTATTCGTGCGGATGGACGCCGCAAATGGGACGGACTCGCTCGTCGTGACGGGCCAGGATGGCGCGGGCGAGCGCGTACTGGCAACCCGTCGGCGCCCGGCGCTCTTCTACAACGGCAATCGCGCCGGTAATCCAAGTGTTCGGCCTGCGTGGTCTCCAGATGGCCGCACCATTGCGTTGTACGGCGCTGTGTCCGGCGGCTCGGAAGGGGCGACCCAGCAACAGGTGATCTTCGTAGATGTCGCAACGGGTGCCGAACGGGTCGTATCGCTTGCTGCTGCTGGGTGGCGAACCTCAGGGACTCGCGTGGCTCGACAATGATTCGCTCCTGGCCAACCATTCGGCGCAAGGCGGCGCCCCTGAACAGCTTTGGCGGCTGTCGTCGACGGATGGACGACTGTCGCGCCTCACCAACGATTTGAACTCCTACTTCGGGCTGAGCGTAGGCCTGGACCGCACGACCCTCGTGACGATGCGCTCCGAGACACGCGCGGGCATCTGGATCGGGGATAGTGCGGCGGCGGATGGGACCGACGTCGTCGCACCGGCACCATTCTCCGGACGTGCACGACTGGCACGTGTGGCGTGGGTTGGGGACAACATCTTGTACGGCAGTACGGCGAGTGGGCGCGCCATCGTCGCACGGCTCCGCGCCGGGCCCGGTATGCCCGAGGAGCTTGTATCGAACGCTCTCGAGGGAACCGGAACGTCAGACGGTCGAACGGTTGTGTACCGGGCTACCGAGCCTGACCGCGAGGGTCTCTGGAAGGTGAACGCGGATGGCCGGCAACCGGAGCAACTGGTGCCCGGCCACATACGGGGTCCGTTGGTGTTTCCCGACGGCCGGTTCGTCGTCTTTCTCTCGAGTCGCCGCGGCGCACTGTCACCCTGGCTCGTATCGATCGACGGAGGCGAGCCGGTGCAGGTCACGACGATGTTCGCGGCAGAGGGAAGCCTCGACCTGTCGCCAGACAGCAAGATGATTGTATTCACGTCGCCCGACGATCAAGGGGGCTCCCATACGGTTGTATGCGACCTGCCCGCCTGCACGTCGCGCAGAAGCTTGCCTTTTTTGCCCGGGAGAGTGCGGTGGACACCTGACGGTCGCGGACTTGCCTACCCTGACCTCGCGACTCGCAACGTCTGGATTCAATCCCTCGACGGCTTGGCGCCTCGCCAGCTCACCCGCTTTACCGACGACCGCGCGATTGCCGATTTCGCCTGGTCCCACGACGGCAAGCGTCTCGCCATCTCACGAGTCTCGGTCACTAATGACATCGTGCTGTTCCGCGGTTTGAAATAGAAGGCACGCCCCGTGGGCGCCATTTGCCCCCAGGTCCAACGCGCTCCTCGCACAAGCCCAAGCCCACCGCGAGCTATCCACCGCCCTCGCACACGATAACGCTTGACTACAGTGATGCGGCAGCGTGCTGGGCGCTGGGATCCAAAAGAAGAACAATTGGTTGCGGGGGCGTGCGGCCGGCGGTACTTGCAGTTGTGGAATGGGGCCGCGTGAACACCGCGACAGACATGATTTCCGCTAGGGCTCTGCGCTGGTGATGCTCCTGCGAAGGTCAGCAATCGATGAGGCACTGTCAAGTTAACGTCGTCACGGCCACGTTGGGCGTTGTCTCGGCGCCGAAGGCGTCGAGCCGCTGCCACGGCGTTCCACGTCACGAACGCGGCCGCTCTGCTTGAGCAACTTGCGAAAGAACTGCGCGGCGGCGTGGCGATCTCGGCGGGACTGGAGCAGGATGTCGATGACCTCGCCGTCTTGGTCAACGGCCCGCCAGAGGTGCTGACGCTGGCCGCGGATTGTCACGAAGAGCTCGTCCAGATGCCGCGTGTCGCCAACTGGCCCCGCCCGACGCCGGAGCCGCCATGTGTAGGCCGCACCGAAGGCCTCGCACCAGTGCCGGATGGACTCGTACGACACTGTGATGGCGCGTTGGGCGAGGAGGTCTTCGACGTCGCGGAAGCTGAGGGTGAAGCGGTAGTAGAGCCAGACGGCGTGGCTGATAATCGCTGGCGGGAACCGGTAGCGTGGATAGTGCGCGACATCGTCGGGCATCCAGCTACTGTGCCCGAGGTCGCATCAAGTTGACAATGCCTGCAGCTGTACGGCTGGGCATCGGGTTCATTGCCGTCTCGACACGGTGCGACACGCAATTCGCGAGAACTATCGACATTCGATCGCCTGCACAGCCACAGGCGACACCGCTCGTCGCCCCACAGGCCGCGAATCGTAGCTGACGATACGTCGTGAGTTCGAAACATTGCTGTGAATTGCCTCTGCTGGAGTTCGCCGCTCGAGATACAGCCGAACGTCGCCAACAGCGAGACATACGCACGCCGCCAACGGGAAGCGGCGAGAGCCATCAGTTGATCTGCTGATGGCCAATAGATTGCGGCACTCTCCGCCATGGAGGCTCGCGTCGGGACGCTGTTCCACAACACCTTCGTCCGCTATCTCTTCGCCATCGCTACGGTGGCAATCACGTTCGCCCTCGGGTCATGGCTGATCCCTTTCACCGGAACAGATGCTCCATTCGTGCTGTTCTTTGCGGCGGTTCTGGCGACCAGCCTAGCTGTGGGCATCGGGCCGGGGATTGGGGTGATCGTGCTCAGTGTGCCGCTTGAAACGTACACGTTCGTGACGCGCGAAGGTCATTCTCTGTTTCAAGCGATCGTTCAGGGGCTGGTGTTTGCGGTCGACGGGATAATCGTCGTCTATCTGGCGTTTCTCATGAAGAAGGGACGTCAGGCGGCCCAGGATGCTAATCAGCGACTGCGCTGGGCGAACGAAGGGATCATTAGATCGATGGCGCGGACACGCGAGGTCATTGAGCTCGCGCCCGACGCATTTTTCCAAGCGGATCTCGACGGTCGCTTCACGGACGTGAACCAAGCCGCGTGCCTGCTCCTCGGCTATGAACGGGACGAACTGATTGGCAAGACAGCCTTCGACATCATTCCGGCAGAGGACGCGGACCGGCTGAGGGCGGTGAGGGCCGATCTTCTTGTGCCCGGCCGGGTGAACACAGCGGAGTGGACGCAAACGCGGAAGGACGGAACGTTCGTCCCGGTCGAGGTGAGTTCGAACATTCTGCCGGACGGCCGTTGGCAGGCGTTCGTGCGCGACGTCAGTGAGCGCAAGCGCGTCGAACAGGCGCTGCATGAATCGGAGGAGCGATTCCGACTCACGATCGATGAAGCACCCATCGGTCTGGCACTGGTCGCGCTCGATGGTCGTTTCGTTCGTGTGAATCGCGCGCTCTGCGAAATTGTCGGCTATACCTCCGCCGAGTTGGCGGGGCTCACGTTCCAGGCGATCACCCATCCCGATGATCTTGACGCGGACCTCGCGCTTGCAGGTCAACTCGCTCGCGGGGAGATTCCCCGATATGAGCTCGGCAAGCGTTACTTCCGCAAGGACGGCATGATCGTCGATGTCCAACTCAGCGTGTCGATTCTTCGTACTCGAGAGGGCGCGCCGCTCTACTACATCGTTCAAATAGAAGACATCACAGACCGGAAACGAGCAGAAGCAGCGCTGAAAGACAGTGAACGGCGCCTGACCCTCGCGCTCGATTCCGCGCAGATGGGCATGTGGGATCTGGATCTCCTCACCGATACATCCGTGCGCTCACTCAGGCATGACCAGATATTCGGATATTCGGCGGCCGTTCCGACATGGGGAGCGGCGGTCTTCATGACTCATGTGGTCCCCGAAGATCGAGACGTTGCAAAACGAGCTTTCGAACAAGCGTTCGTGTCCGGCAACTTCGATATGGAATGTCGAATACGTTGGGCGGACGAGTCCATTCACTGGATCTCGGCCAAGGGTCGCGTCTATCGGAATCCAAAGGGCGACCCCGTCAGAATGATGGGCACCGTGTTGGACGTCACCGAGCAGAAGCGCGCACAGGAGGCGCTGCAGACAAGCGAACGCGAGTTTCGGGAGTTGGCCGAGGCCATGCCGCAGATCGTCTGGGCCACCAGCGCCGATGGGCGGAACATCTACTTCAATCAGCAGTGGGTGGACTACACCGGTCTCACTCTGGAAGAGAGCTACGGCGAAGGCTGGATCACTCCTTTCCACCCCGACGACAAGCAGCGCGCGTGGGATGCCTGGCAGCGTGCAGTACAACATCGTGAGACCTATTCGCTCGAATGCCGTCTGCGGCGCGCCGATGGCGCGTATCAGTGGTGGTTGATCAGAGGACTGCCGTTCCTCAGGGCGAACGGAGAGATTCGCAAATGGTTTGGCACGTGCACCGACATTGAACAGATCAAACGCATCGAGCAAGAACTCAAGGATGCCAACGCTTCCCTTGATGCAATCATCGAAAACATTCCCCTGATGTTGTTTATCAAGGAGAGCCAATCGTTGCGGTTCGTGCGGTTCAATCGCGCGGGCGAAGACTTGCTCGGCTGGCCGAGGCAGACGTTCATAGGCAAGACCGACTACGATTTCTGGCAGCGGGCGCAAGCGGAATTCTTCATCGAAAAAGATCGCGAGACCCTGAACACCGGCAAGGTCGTAGACATCGCGGAAGAACCCGTAGAAACGCGCCACCAGGGCGTCCGTTTCCTGCATACGAAGAAGGTTCCGATCCACGACGCGGAGGGTCACGCGACATATCTGCTCGGTATCTCGGAAGATATTACCGAGCGAAGGCGCATTGAACAGGAACGGCAGTTTCTGGCCGAGGCAAACGTCGCGCTGTCCGGTTCGCTCGACTACGAACAAACGATCGGGACCGTTGCCGAGTTGGTCGTTCGTGACTTCGCCGATTGGTGCATCGTCGACATCATGGACGAGCACGAGAACCTGCGACGGGTCAAGGTGGCCAGCGCAGACCCGGCGAACGCGGCGCTCTGTGCACGCTTCGAGCAGGTGCGTATCGATCGAAATCGACCTTACCTCATCCGACCGGTGATTGAGGCGAGGCAGCCTCTTCTCGTCGAACACGTCAGCTCTGAGTTCCTCGAATCTGTCGCGCAAAGTCCAGAGCATCTGCAGGCACTCCGCTCCGTCAGTCCCACGTCCATCATCGCAGTGCCGCTGCTGATGCGCGGACAATTGCTTGGGGCCATCGCCTTGATCTCCTCCACCCCGTCTCGCGTTTACCGGGCGGGGGATCTTCGTTTAGCCGAAGCGCTGGCGGACCGCGCAGCGGTGGCCATCGAGAATGCACGTCTCTACCGCGCCTCGGTCAATGCCAGCCAGCTCCGTGATCAAGTGCTCGGCGTCGTGGCTCATGACCTCCGGAATCCACTCTCCACGATTTTGTTGAACGCGGAAACCCTCAAGCGTCACGGCCCCGATCCCGAGCGGCGTTCTCAGAAGCGGAGTGACGCGATCCACCGCGCAGCCACGCGGATGAACCGCTTGATTCAAGATCTCCTGGATGTCGCCGTCATGGAGTCAGGGCAGCTGACCATCGAACGAGCGCGACTGTCTGCACGTGAGGTAATCGTTGGGGCGGTGGATACGCAGCGACCACTTGCCTCTTCCTCGTCTCTCGAGCTTCGAGTCGAGTTGGACCGTGGTGTTCCCGACATCTGGGGTGACCGGGACCGGCTCCTTCAAGTGTTCGAGAACCTGATCGGCAACGCGATCAAATTCACGAAGGCTGGCGGGTGTATCACGGTAAGCGCGACCTCGAGGGATCACGAGGTCATCTTCCGCGTTGCGGATACGGGCTCTGGCATCGCGCCCGAGAATGTGCCCCGTGTCTTTGACCGATTTTGGCAAGCAACCAGCACTAACCGTCAAGGCGCTGGGCTCGGGCTTCCCATCACCAAGGGCATCGTCGAGGCTCACGGCGGTCGAATCTGGGTCGAGAGCACGCCGAATCGCGGCACGACCTTCTCCTTTACGATTCCCGAGGCAACCCCAGAGCAGGGTCGACCGTCGGGGCCCACCGGGTCCCCCCTTCTCGAAGGTCACCGAGCCGCTTAGGTGCCAGCCGTGTCAAATCTCAGCAGGCGCACCGTCGACAACCCGCATCAAGGATGGAGCGTTGCAGCGCCGTCCTCCGTCTTCGCTCCTCTGGCGATCCCGCACGATTCTGTGCGGCGAGTCCCGGCATCGGTGATCGGAGCCGGTTTCGTTCTATACGTGGAGGACAACGACGACCTGCGCGAGCTCGTCGTGGAACTGGTCACGGTTGCTTTCCAGCGTCGATGCGTGGGGGTCGGCAGCTACGAGGAGCTGGTGGCGCTGGGGGAGGAAGCGTTAGGGTGCAGGGTGGCGATTCTCGACATCAACCTGGGTCCCAACCGACGGTCGGGCATCGATGCCTACACGTGGCTTCGCGACAGGGGGTACACGGGACGGATCGTCTTTCTGACGGGACACGCAAGCAATCATCCCCTTGTCGTCGAGGCAAAGCGAATCGGCGGTGCGGAGATCTTCTCCAAACCGATCGACCCCGATCGCCTCCGGTCCATTGTCGAGGACGAAGGCCAGTGACGCTGTCGCGCGATCTGGCTATCAGGCATGCGTGGCGAGGCGCATTCGTCGCCGCAGCTCTCAACGCGGTGGGGATGTCGGTTGACTTCGTCCTCGCGCGCGACATACCGAAGGTGTCGATCTACCCGTTCGCGATGTCCGCGCTGGTCGGGATCGGTCTCGTCGTGTTCTTGCTGATCCGCCGGCAGCAAGCGACGGTTCGGCTCGGCTCTGTCGTTTTCCTGCTCAACACGGTCGCAATCCTGGTGGCGCTCTGGATCACCAGCGGCTACTGGGCGACGACCGGGAGGACGTGGATGCCCTTTCAAGCGAACAAGCTCGGCGCTTTGGCCGTTGCGATGCTGGCGCCCCAGTTGGGCGTCGGGCTGGCTTCGATTGCCGGCTTCGCGGCGACAGCTATCGGCAAGTTCTACTTCCTCGATCCGGAAATTCAACGCGGATTCCCCGTGGGCGAACCATGGTTCATCCTGATTTACGCGCTGTTCGGCGCGGTGCTCCTCATCTACCGTCTCCGCGGCATGGCACTCGAGCGGGAAATGCTGCGCGCGCAGGCCGAGGCTGCGGCCGCCGAGCGACTGGCGCGGACCTTCCTGCGCCTGCGCGACTACACCAACACGCCCATTCAGACCATTGCCTTCACGACCGAGTTGTTACGGGCGAAAAATCACGACCTGAAGCCCATTCTCGACCGTCTCGAACGCGCGGTGGACAAATTGACGGAGCTCGGCCAGGCTCTCAACAGTTACGAGAACGCGCACAAATGGAGCCCGGGCGACGAATCACTTGCTGCGACGATCATTGCCGAACAGCTGTTCGGCAGCGAGCCCCGGAGACTATAGATAGGCCATCATCTGTTCTTTGGCCTCCCGTTTTCACACTATTTCTGGAACGGTTCCCCGCGGTCCACCGCGTCGTCTACAACCTGTTCGCCAGGGGGCGGCATCTCCTGCGCGCCCAGCATCAGCGACTCCTCCATACGAAGGCATTCGTCATGTGGAACGCCGTGGCCGCGGCCTGACCCGCGCAGCTCGCGCCGCAATGCGCCCTGCGTGTCCTCACCACTCGCACCACTCGCGTTAAGTTGACAGTGCCCGGTCGAAGGGCCGACGAACGATTGCGACACACGATAAGCTAGGCGACGCTTATGGCTGACAAATCATCTCCATACGGCGTACTCAAGGGCACGGTCACCGGCCACCTCCGAGACGCAGACGACGATCACTACCAGATCCTCGTGTCGGCCGGCTCGACAATGTTTCGCATTGCGGTCAACGTCCATTCGAGCCTGAAGCCACCAGACTTGCTGTTCCAGCGACTCACGGTGCTTCCTCCGGCGATGAGAAATGCGCTCAAAGCGTTGCCAGTTGGTTTCAAGCAGCTTCCGAGCAAGCCCGGGAGTCTGGCGCAGGACTTCGTAAGAGGCGGCATTGTCAAAACCGACAAGTTCAATGTCGTGCCCGGCAACGTGCCGGGCGCCGACAACGACTTGAAGGACACGATGGAGAGCGCGGTCATCGCCGCTGTCGGCCAGAAGGGTGCGCTCGTGCATGCCTTTGGCATGAGGTGGGGTCCGGAGACCAAGAAGGACCAGTACTTCCGGTTCGCTCCCGGCAACGGCATCCATGACATCCACATGAATCAGGGCAACGACAAGGCTCATATGGGTGACGATGGGGTGTTCCACGACGGATGTCTCATCTTCCAATACCCAAACGGAAACTATCAGGCGTTCTTCATGGCCTTTCAGTCGCAGTCCTTCCGTACCGACGACAAGACGGGACACGCAATCCGTCGCGGCCGCGCCCGGATGTCGCCTGCGATGGCCGCGGGCGGGAGGAAGCGGAAGAGGCAGCCGTCGCGCCGCCGTAGGTCGAAGTGACGTCTAGAGTTACCGAGTCGCGACATGGGTTGGTGGGCGAGGGTTGGTAGAGGTCGCGTTGAGTCGTTCCGCGGTAGAGAAAGCGCCTTATGCGGATGCTTGGACTCGCCTCGTTGGCCGTCGTTGGGAAGTTCCCCGAGATCTCGGCGCTGTTTCGCGATGTCGACCCGAGCGACGTGTCGGATCAGGTGACCGGCCTTGGCCGGGACGAGGAGAGGTTCGAGAGCGGGCTCAAGGCGCTCCTCGACGGGGCCGAAGTGCGGATGCGCGCGAAGGGTCCGCGCAAGCGAAAACGGACGAGGAAGAAGGCGACCTGACTGCAGACTCAGTGGGCCACGACGATCAGGTCTGAACGGCCGCCTGCCTCTAAGATGGAGGCTTTCTTGCGAATCTCGCCGATGGCGCGCTTCAGTTTGTTCGAATTGTTAGAGAATTCGCAGCAACGGGCAGACCGACCCCCGCCGCCTCCACCATTCTTGTTAGGGAATCAGCTTTTTCAGCGCTGATTTCCCGACGCCTCCAACATGTCTCCACCACCGCACGATGGCGATGGGGCATCCAACAGCCGAATCGCCGACGTCACGCGCACAACCTTTTTCTGTTCACCGACCGTTGCATGACGACATAGAATCCTCCCGTCATTGGAGGCCGCCTCTCCACCCTTTCTAAACGGGCATCGTGCGATGGACGCAAGCACTGACTTTACGGGCCTGCTGGCAAGGGCGCGCGCGGGCGATCTCGACTCGGCCGATCGTGCGGTGGCCATCCTCTATACCGAGTTGCACGCGCTCGCGGGCGCCTACATGCGTCGCGAACGTGCCGGCCACACGCTCCAGCCGACCGCGCTGGTAAACGAAGCCTACCTGCGACTGCCGAACGGGCTCGAGTCGATAAATGATCGTCATCACTTCTTCGCGCTGGCAGCCCAGGCGATGCGCCGGGTGCTGGTCGATCATGCCCGACGGAAGCGCTCCGACAAGCGGGGGGCGGACCCTGTCCGCGTCACCCTCGGCGCGGTACCAGGAATCGAGGAGCGCAACATCGACATTCTGGCGCTCGATGAAGCGCTGACCCGTCTGGCGGCCATCGACGAGCGGGCCGCGAGAGTCGTCGAACTCAAGTTCTTCTGTGGACACACGGACAAAGAGGTGTCCGAGATCTTTGACCTGAGCCTCGCTTCCGTCCGGCGTGATTGGGAGTACGCCAGAGCGTGGCTGCACAGTCGACTCGGTGCGTGATGCCGATGGTCGGAGACCACAATGCCCTCGTCCGGTCGCTCTTCGATGCAGCGATGGATCTCGTGCCCAGCGACCGCCTCCGCTTCGTCGAAGAGCGGACTCCGGATCAACCTTCAGTGCGGGCCGAGGTGCTTGAACTGCTGGGGGCGGGCGAGAATTCGTCCTTTCTTGACGAGCCGATGCGTTCGCCAGTCTCCCACGATCCTGCGCTGGGACGACAGGTGGGCCGCTACCGTCTCCTCCGCGAGATCGGCCGCGGTGGCATGGGCGTGGTCTATCTTGCCGCGCGCAACGACGATGTGTTTCACAAGGTCGTCGCTCTCAAGATCATCGGCGCCTCCGGCGATCGCGAATTCGTCGAGCGGTTCAAGAAGGAACGTCAGATCCTGGCTGGCCTCGATCACCCGAACATTGCACGCATTCTGGACGGGGGCGACACAGAGGACGGCCGTCCCTTCTACGTCATGGAATACGTCCCCGGCGCACCGATCGACCTGCACTGCAAAAAGGTGAATGCCCAGCCGGATGCTCGCGTACGGCTGGGCATCCAGATATGCGAGGCCGTTGACTATCTACACGAGCATGCCATCGTCCATCGCGACCTGAAGGCCGGCAACATCCTCGTCACACCGGAGGGTCAGGTCAAGTTGCTCGACTTCGGAATCGCGAGAGTCCAGACAGTCGGGGGGCTGCTCGGAGCCGAAGCTCCGGATCAGCGAACAATGCTCCTCACGCCGGGATATGCAAGTCCTGAGCAAGTCAGGGGCGACCCGGTAACCAAGAAGAGCGATGTTTACTCGGTCGGCGCCGTGCTCTACGAGCTCCTCACCGGCAGGCTGCCCCACACGCACAGTGATGGCCGGCCCGATCTCGGCCGCCAGCTGTCGGGCATCGAGCCCGTGGCGCCCAGTCGGGTGGCCGCTGGTGACGGCGCGACGCGCCGCACCGCGAGCACGGCGCGGCGTTTCACTGCAGATCTCGACACGGTTGTGCTGACCGCGCTCAAGTGCGATCCGTCGCGGCGTTATCCGACCGTGCGCTTGCTGGCTGAAGAGCTCACCCGCGCGCTCGAGGGACGCCCGCTTCAGGCCAGGGGTGGCAGTTGGCCCTATGCACTCGGGCATTTTCTTGGCAGACACCGCGCTGTCGCCTCACTCGCCGTGCTGGTGGTCCTGGCACTCGGCATGGCGGGCGGATTCGCCGTTCGGTCGCACCTCGATCGCACTCGTGTCCAAGCCACCGAGGCCGAGATGGAGCGGCTGGTGAGCGTGCTCAACGTGCGGGTGGAGCGCTGGGCCTCTCCAGGGCTGGTCCAAAGCGCCGAGAAGGTCGCCGACGTCGAAAGCGCAAGCCGCATCATCGAGTCGAAGACACTGGGAGAGTTGATCGCGGCCGGTGGTCGGTCCGAGCGCGTGAGGGCGGTGGTCGGCGGAATACGACGGTTCCTCGATCGCGCCGATCAACTGTCGACTGACCAGCCCGCCCTGCGCAAGACCCTGGCGGTCACCTATCGCCGGGTCGGTGATTTCGAAGCCACCGCACCCGGCGTGGCAGCCCCTGCGGCGCGCCTCGAGGCGGTTGCCTCCTACCGGCGGGCCGCCACCATCGCTTCGAGCGTCGTCTCGGTCGATCGCGCCTGGGCCGAATCGCAGCTGAAAGAATTGGCCGAACGCGTGAACCGTTTCGGGGCGTCTTTGGGGACTCTGGCGACCGCCGCAGACAATGGGCCGCCGAACCCAGCGCGATCAGCGCCCGTGTCCAGGACCAATGCCACAGCCCGGGCGGCCGAACGCCCTCTACGGCGGACCGGTGTGCCGACGACGGGACTGGAGCCCGCCGGGGTGGCGGAACCAGTCGAGCGGCTGGCCCTTCTAACGAAGCAGGTCGCGGACGCCCGGAACAATGTCGAGTCCCTCCGCGCGCGGCTCACGATCCAGGGACAGGTGTTGCGTCAGGATATCGACGTCGCCATGGCGCAGGCAGAAGGAATGCTCGACGAGGCGAGGACTGCAGCGAACAGCGGGGATGTCGGAGGTCTCGAGGATGCGCTTCGGAGACTCACGTACACGTTGCACCGCGTGGGTGAGGCGGTTGGGCGGTAGGCCGCACCTGACGCCAACAGGTGAGCAGAAAGGCCCGCTCGGCACGCTATTACCCAAAGAGGACGAATTCTCAGAGGAGTCAGATATGAACGTGCGACGAACATCCAGGGGCATCGGCATCTGCGCTATGGCGTTGGGCGCACTGGCGGTGGCGTTGAGTGGGCCTTCGTTAGGGGCACAGACCCAAGCGGCTCAAGCGAAGCCAGCAGAGAGACCCGCGGCGGCAAAGCCTGTCAGCGTGGTTAACCAGGTCATCGAAATGGTCAAGGGAGGCCTGGGTGATGACCTGATCGTCCGCGCGATCGACAAGGAGGGGCTGCGGCGCGACCTGAACTCCTCGGAGATGCTTCAGCTCAAACGCGCCGGCGCGAGCGACAAGGTCATTCACGCGATGATGCCAACGCCGGCCGGTGCGAGCCCGACCGGGATCGCACCTGCCGCCCCGGCCCCGGCCGTGTCAGATCCCGCGCCCGCGGTGGCATTTTCCGCGTCGCCCGCGCCGCCACGCGACCAGAGGCGCCGAGCCGCCATCGACGCGTTTGAATGGGCGACGGTGGAGAGCGCCGTACAACGGGTCTTTGGCACGAACGTCAATGTTGGGAAGGGATATCAGGCGCTCCTTACGAAGCGCATTCAGGAGGGCGGGAAGATCCGCATCCTTGAGCGCGCGAAAGTCGAAACGATCATGAAGGAGCAGGATTTTGGTGCCAGCAACCGTGTGCAGCAGGGAAGCAACGCGCGCATCGGCCGGATCCAGGGCGCCGATGTCTACCTGATGGGAGACATCGTGGCCTTCGGTCGGGACGATCGCAAGAAGGGCGTTGCACTCGGTGGGTTCTTGGGCTTGCCCGGTCCGTTGGCTGGGCTCGGCCTGTGGTCCAAGACGGACAAAGCGGTGGTGGTTATCAACTACCGTCTCGTCGACGCTGAGACCAGCGAGGTCATTGACACCGGCGAGGCTCGCGGCGAGAGCCAGCGCAAGGGCAAGGGCATCGGCGGACTGTTTGGCTGGTCCGGGGGCATCGTCGGAGGCCAGGTAGACATGACGAGTAGCAACTTCGCCCAGACGATCATCGGGGAGGCCGTGATCGCATCCGCCGACAAGCTCGCCGCGGTCATGAACGCAAAGGCAGAGAAGTTGCCCCGGCGGGAGATCGAAATCGAGGGCCGTGTGGCGGAGGTATCAGGGAGTTCAGTGACGATCGCCGCGGGTTTGGATCAAGGTGTCGAGGTTGGCGATCGCTTCGAGATCTTCCGTATCGTCAAGGAAATCAAGGACCCCGTGACCGGCGAAGTGCTCGACAACCAAGTCGCAAAGCTTGGTGAGCTCGTGATTACCTCGGTCCGCGACCGTATCTCGATTGGAGCCTACACCGGCGCCGCAGTCACGACGACGGACGGGCTGGCACGTAAGATCATGCGGTAGCGGAGAACCGACACAGCATTGAATCACAGGGATCAGGAGCAGGGATGATGGTTCGACTTTCAACGGTCTGCCTGTTTGTCGCCTTGGCCGTGTCCGCAGTCGCTGCCACAGGCCCCGAGACTGTGCCGCTGCGCTCACCCGCTCACCGTGAGCGGCAGATGCTCCAGGGACCGCGCGGCACGAACATGAGGATCGAACGCTCTCGCCGCCCCTCCGCGCGTGACGTTCTTGTTGGAAGCGAACGGATCAGGGGTGGGTTCCTGGCCCCTCGAGGGGCGCGCGACCTGGCGATGGCCCAACGGGCATTCACCTGGCTGGCGCAGGTAAGCGCCCTATACCGCTGGGATCTGGCGGTCGCACCGGTGCTGCTCGGGGTTTACAGCGATATCGGCGATGTCTATAACGGATACCCGGCCGAGTACCGGCCTTGGCAATGGTCAGCGTACGCAGGAGCGGGCTGGCTGTGTCGAGCGCTCGTGTTGACGAGCGCGGGCAACCAGAGGTACGAGGAGGCGCTCGAACGGTACGCGCTGAACGTCGTGGCCCTGAATTACCTGGCGAACAACGCCGTATCGTTTGTGCCGCCGGTTTTCACCGGGGCCAAGCCACCCACTGTCCCAACGCAGCCAAAAGAGACACTTTCGCCCCTTCCCATTCCTGAGGTCGATGAGGAGGCGCTGGCGCCCGAACGGAGGGCCCTTTGGGCCGATGCGAGGTCCCGTTTCCGCACTGTCTCCGTGCGGGTGTATCGGGTCCGCGTACTGCTGGACGAGCTCTCGGCCCGCCTGAGCGAACGCGGCTTGACGCTCAACCGTGCCGATGCCGCCACCGCCGTCAAGATGCAGGGGTTTCTGGAGGACTCGGTCGAACTCATTCAGGCCCTGCAATTCGAACAGGCGACCGAGGCCCTCGTGCGCGCCGACTACGAACGCGCGAAGCTGAAGACCGTCATCGGCCAGTAGGCTGTTCGCAGCCACACCCCCACAAGCTCTCCACGCCCGCGACCAATGTGGGAGGCAGGCCCCAGCTGCCGCTGGCGCAACCCCTATTTCACGAACGCTTGATCACGGCTATTTCACGAACGCTCGATCACGCCTATTTCACGAACGCTCGATCACGGCGCGTCGGTTCCGGTGAGCAGTTGTCGTGCTCGTTGCCGCTATTTCTGGCAAGGAGATCACACATGCACACACTTCGAAACTGTTTTCGTGTCGGATCACTCGGGTCATTCCTCATCGTGACCGGGTGTAGCGGCTCTCCCTCGGCTCTGATGCCCACGGGTCCATCAGGCGTGAATGCCGCCGTTTCAACCATCGTGACGGCAGACTCCGAAGCGGAGGCCTTGTCGCGAACGGCTGCGACATCCGCTCCAACCGATCTCAATAACCCCGCCGCGGCTCCCGCGCCCTGCAAGCCTCGCTTCAAGCGGACTCCTAGTAAGGAAAGTAACCGGTTCTTCATCCTGACCATCGACTTTCCCTCCGGGTGCCAGTGGTTTGCGAGAGACTCTGAAGAGGGCGGCAACTACTGGGAGCTGACGGTGCCCGACTACGAGTTGAGGAACCGCCAGAAGTACACACGAGGGTTCACTGGTGTCGGCAGGCAGGACATCGGTGTGTACTTCAGCGCGAAGCTCGGCTACGGAAAACACCGAACGCTGGTGCTGGACGTGTGCAGCGGCTCCTCTTGTGATCCCGGCAGCCAGAAGTGGGTCTGGAAGTACACGATCCGGCTGTAGCTCAATTTCGTCTAAATCCCCGGCCTTCTTCGCGAGGCGCCTGCGCACAGGTCGCGGAGGAGGCCGGCTTTCGAATCAACGAGTCATGTCAGTGAGACAGCGCGGTCCGATGTACCTGTTTTGTACCTGGACCTCGGCTTTGTCGCGAGTCTCGCCGATTGGGCGCTTCAATTCGTCAAGATTGTTCGAGAATTCGAAGGAGCGGGCAGAACGACTCCCGCCGCCTCCACCACTCGACTCACTTACGTGATTCGCTCGCTCCGAGCAAGCACCAACTTCCCAAAGAGGATGATTTCTAGAAGGTCCACCCTATCGTGAAGCTGACGCCCACATCGTCCCGGCTGACGCCCGCCACTTGCGGCTCGCTGTCAAACGTGTCGTAGGCCGTGATCGACGTGATGAAATCCTTGAATAGTTCGCGCGACACCTTCGCGTCTAGGTTGGCCCGGACACGTCCGGGGCGATTCAGCTCGGGAAACACCAGCAGCGACAGATCCACGGCGCTCTTCGGATAGTCGTGCCGGTAGAAGGCTGTCGTGACGTTCGCGACCGCGTCGAGGTCGTGAATCGTGCGGCCGTCGGTCAGCCGCTCGCGGCCCACCGCGCCGCCAAAGGCCACCAGCGTCTCGCGGCGACTCGAGCGTGCGACGTACCGGCCGGCGGTCAGCGCGGCCGCGGTAGCGAGCGAAAGACCCAGGTCGCCGTTGCGCGCGACAAACACGAACGGGTTGACCATCCAGCCGTTGGCGCGAAAGCGCATGTAGCCGGATTGCAGCGTGAACTGCGTGAACGTCTCCGATCCGCTCTCCCACGTCAGGTTCGACACAAAGCTGGTATACGCCTTGAACAACGGCCGGCGATAGGCGGCATCCAAATCGACGGTCGTCTGGCCAATGCCGCTCGACTTCGTGTAGCTGCCGCCGACGTCGAGCGTTCCGTCGATCCGATCGAGGAACCCTTCCCTGATCGGTGCCAGCGACACGACGTCCACAAACGGCAGGACGGTCGCCGTGCCGTTGCCCGCAACCACCTGCAACTGAGCGTTGGGCGCCGGAGCGAGCACCCCGATGTACCGCGCGTCGCTCGTCGTGACGACCTCATACTGAAGCGCTGTCGTCACGGCGGTAATCTTGTCCCACTCGATGTAAATCGTGCCCGCATCGTCGGTGCTCAGCTTAAGCTGGCCGCGACTCAACCGCTTCACCTCGCCGGTGAAGTGATCGCCGTTGTTGAGGATGACGATGTCGGTCTTGGCGGCGAAGGCGGTCGCCGTGACGAACAGGACGATCGTCGCCGCGGCGCATAGCGGCAGTCCGGTCGAACACTGGAACGTCATATCGGCCTCACCGCATTTCGTCACTGGCAACGGCCAGGCCGACGATCGCTCCCCGTACGTTAGGCATCAGCGTCTCGCATCAGACCTGCGTCGGCTGCTGAAAGCAAAGGAGCCGCCGGTCGAGCGTCAGAATCTGTTTCGCGGCAGTATCGCTGCGATACCAGCCAGGAGAACCGGCAACGACCAGGCCCAATCTGCCAACCAGGAGATCGCAAGAGCGCCCGCGACGCAGCCGACGAAGAAACCGGCGATGAGCTTCGCCGTCTTTGTCAGTTGCTCACTGGCGCCTTCCGTCAACGGTCGATGGCGCGACAACGTGTCGAGCATCGAGATGACAGCCTTTGTCAGATTACCCGTCATCACGGCAGCCGACGGCGCCCCGTGCACGGCCAGCCGCAGGAACGCATACTGACAGGCCATCGCCGAGACCGCGATCATCGCGGTCACGTCAGCGATCAGTCCTTTCCGATCGAGCGCAGGACGCTGGGCGACGCTCAGGATCAGCACACACGTGAGCAACGCGAATTGAACCCCGAGGAGAGGCCGGCCCCACGCGGCATCCTGGCTCTTGACCAATTTCGCGATGAACCAGACCGCCGCGACCGCGAGGGTGAAGACGGGCACCGCCACGATTTGCGGGACGTTGGGGGGGCCGCCGTGGACCAGATGCGCGGCAATGATGACGATGTTGCCCGTGACGTGGGCCGTGAACAGCCCGAGGCTCAGGAATCCGATCACGTCCACGGCGCCTGCGATCATGCTGAGTAGTACCGGCAGCTGCCACTTCAATCGCGCGACATCGCGAGTGTCGCGCAGCACGACGGCGGACTGCGTCTTGGACATCGCCAGAGACAACACAGCCGTGCAAGAAGGCGACCCTGGCCAACATCGCGGCGGGTCGAAGCCCTGGAGGTCGCGGAGTAGCAAAGGGCCGTGATCTGGTCGACCATCGGTTGATGTCAGAGGCAGCGACCGTCACTCCTTTTCACGCTCTTACTATGGCGTTCGCCTTGCACTCGGCGGCGGCGGCATCGCGCTGCGCAGGTCCTTGGAGTGGAGGCAACAACATGTCCGACACGCGTAAAGAAACAGACAGCCTCGGGGTGGTTGAAGTGCCTGCGGACAAGCTCTGGGGCCCTCAGACGCAGCGTTCGCTCGAGTATTTCAGCATCGGCAAGGACTTGATCCCACGGGAGATGATTACGTCGTACGCCATTTTGAAAAAAGCCGCGGCGACAGCCAATCATGGCAGCGGGAGGTTGGACGCTCAACGGTGCAAGTTGATCGTGCAGGCGTGCGACGAAATCCTCGCGGGACAGCATCACGACATGTTCCCGTTGCACGTGTGGATGACTGGAAGCGGTACGCAGTTCAACATGAATGTGAACGAGGTGATCTCCAACCGATGCTGTCAGCTTGCGGGCACGGCACTTGGAAGCAAAACGCCGGTGCACCCGAACGATCACGTCAACATGTCGCAGTCGTCGAACGATTCGTTTCCATCAGCCATGTCGATTGCCGCTGCCGTCAATGTGAAACAAGGGCTGATTCCGGCGCTGACGGCCCTGCACAACTCCATCAACGACAAGGCGCACGCCTGGAAGGACATCGTCAAGATCGGGCGGACCCATATGCAGGACGCCACACCGCTGACCTTGGGCGAAGAGTGGTCGGGCTACGCGGGGATGCTGGCGGACGATCTCGAGCGCGTCGAGAGCGCACTTCCCGGGGTGTACCGCCTGGCGCTCGGCGGTACCGCCGTGGGTACCGGACTCAACTCGGCGCCGGGATTCGCCGAGGCGGCAGCACGCGCGATCGCCGCGCTCACAGGCTTGCCCTTCATTACGGCGCCCAACAAATACACGGTGCAGGGCGCCCATGACGCGCTCGTGCAGCTGTCCGGCACGCTTCGCACTCTGGCGGTCTCCCTGTACAAGATTGCCAATGACATTCGCTTGATGTCGTGCGGTCCCCGCGCCGGCTTTGCGGAATTGGAGGTTCCTGCAAATGAGCCAGGTTCATCGATCATGCCCGGCAAAGTGAACCCTACCCAGTGTGAGGCCCTGACCATGATTGCCGTACAGGTCATGGCGAACGACGTCGCGGTTGGCTTCGGAGGTGCGGGTGGCTACTTGGAGATGAACGTCTACAAACCGCTGATGATCTTCAACGTCACTCACTCCATTGCGATCATGACTGACGGCATGACGAACTTCGGCAAATTCCTGATTGAGGGCACGGAGCCCAATCTGAAGAAGATTAATGAATACGTGGAGCGCTCGCTGATGTTGGTGACAGCCCTCTTGCCGGTGATCGGCTATGACAAGGCGTCCAAGATCGCGCACTACGCGCTCGATAACGATCTGACGCTCAAGACAGCCGCCATGAAACTCGGCTTCGTCTCCGAGGCGGAGTTCGATCGCATCGTCGATCCCCAAAAGATGGTGAAGCCCTATGTGGCATCTGCCGCCTGATCGTTCGGCGAGGCTGGCCGAGCGCTCCGACCTGAGTTCATCACTGCGACTGCTTGCGGTCTGTCGGTGCTGATTCTAGTGCCGGGCCCACATCTGCCCAACGGCCGATCGTGAATGATCACCCAGTTGATACCACCGCGATCGTCCGGTGCATCGACACGAACACCTCGATCCTTTGCGTCACACTCTCCTGTCTCTTCATGGTCTTTCCCGTTCCTGTGTGGGCACAAGGAGCGCCACCCGAGACCCCGGCCCAACAAACGCTCAATCCGCTGGCACAATCGAGCCAGTTGGAAGTGACGCTGAGTCTCGGCTTCAGCGCCGGACCACATCTCGACACCCTAGTGGCGGAACTCCTGCCTCGGGTGCCGATCGGCCTCACCGAGTACTGGCGTGTGGTCACTCGCTCCACCCTATCAATTCGTCAAGTTCTCGGGAATGACGAGACCACGGGGCTCGGGGACTTGGAGGCGTCTTTCTTCCTGTCGCCGCATCGGGCCACAAAGTGGGTATGGGGTGCGGGTCCCATCATTCAACTCCCGACCGCGACCGATATGACCGAAGGCACCGGAAAGTGGTCCACCGGACCGACGGCGGCTCTGGTCTACGTCAACGGGCCATGGGTCAATGGCGTCGTGGCCAGCCATCGCTGGTCCGTTGCCGGCCCGAACAGCCGCGAGCGCGTGGAGTGGACGCAGATCGAACTGCAGGTCAGCTATACGTTCTCGAACAACTGGTACGTCGACTCGGCTCCGACGATCTCCCACGATTGGCAAGTCCCTCAGGGCAGGACTGGGTCATTCCGATTGGTGCGGACGGTGGACGAGCGTTCACGATCCGCTCACAGGAGGTCAGCCTGCACGTCGGCGTGTACTACAACGGCAAACGGCCGAATGGAACCGCCGCGTGGGTGCTCGTCACAGGGTTGTCGTGGGTCCATTGATGTGTCGACCTCAAACCAATCCTTCCGGCGAACCCCGACCAACGCCGCGCTACCAAACACCGCCATGAAACCGAAGACCGGATTCTCGCCGGTCTATCACGAGTACGGCTTGAACCTGGCGGCAGCTTGAATCCTGACGGGGGTTTAACAACGCGCTCGAACGGGAGACGCGTGGGACGTCTGGCGTGAAATAGCCGACGATTCGCTCACGAGATATCGTCAACGGGGCGCTCGTGGAACGCGCGCCTCTGCAGTCGTTCCCGTTGATTTCGCGTAGAAACCGACGGTCGAGTGAGTCATCAGCAAGGCGGCGCTAGATCTTGCCGCTGCGAACGGGCGAAGAGGTGGTGATGCCCAGACTGTTCGCGCGGCTGATACTGACGTTCGCGATCGGCGGCGCCCGCCTGTCATTCGCCGACGAGCGGCTCGAACAACCGTTGCCGATCACAATCCAGATTCATGACTACTGGCACGTGTCGAGCGAGTCGCTGGCGCATGCGTGCGCCGTCGTGACCGACATGTACCAACGCATCGGCGTGAGGACCGAATGGACCGGAGTGGTGCAGCAGAATGAGAAGCACCCTGGATCGGCACCTCGCGGCGGCTCGGTCTCGCGGCTTCCGATTGCGCAGGTGACGCTCATCATCCTCACACCGAAGATGGCCGCACGAGGGCGTGTCGAAGAAGGCGCGCTGGGCTTTGCTGCGGTCCCAGAGGAAGGTATGGGACGGATCGCCTATGCGATCTACGACCGCGTCAGAGAGACCGCGGCGCGAGCGGCGATGAACCAGGACGACCTGCTCGGATTCGTGATGGCGCATGAAATCGCCCACCTGCTCCTGCCTCGAGGTGCACACCTCGAGGCAGGCTTGATGCGCGGTCATTGGAACGTTCGAGATTTTCAACGGATCGACGTGCTGAAGCTCGGATTTTCGCCAGAGCAAGTCAGCGAGATCCACAGCACGCTCCTGCGGAATTCGCCCAGGGTTGCCGCGACTGCGGCGGAGAGCGGATCGGACGTCGGTGCGCCCCGAAATCGATGACCGGGTCGTCGTTGGTGGTCGCCTTCGCATCGCAGGCAGTGTCAGCCGAGGTAGAGAATCCCGAGATCGGCAGAATGCTAGCGGCCTACGCCGTCGTCTTTCGCGGCGCCTTCGCCGCCTCGGCGTCGAGGCGGGCGGAGATCGCGTCGAAGGCGGCCAGCTTTGCCTGCTCAATCGACGCGATGGCATAGTCGATCGCGAAGCGGGCGTCGTCCTCCGCGTCCTCGGCATCCCGCTCAGCGATCTTGGCGTCAATCGCCTGCTTCTTCTCAGAGACGCGCGTCTTCAACGCGTCCATGTCGGCGCCGAGCTTTGCTTCCATTGCGCCCCATTTCGAGGAGCCGGCGTCGCGGGCGGCCTTAACCGACTGCTTCACCTTGTCGATCGCCGCTGTCGCGCTCGTACGCGCTTCGGCGGTGCGTGACACCAACTTGTCATGTCCTTCCTTCTGCGCTGCCGCGACGGCGTTCTCGAGATTCTTCGCGCGAACTGACAGGTCGGAGAGCCGATCAGAGAGTGGCTTCATCACGATGTGCCTCCATAGGAATGTTGTTCAAAAACACGTGGACCAAGACGATCGCAGCTGGTTTGCACGCGAATGGTTCGGCAGCAGCGACACGCGGCCTCATCGGCCATTGACTCCACGCCCGCGGTTACAGTGCGGGCGAAGGGCCGGGCGATGAGCAAGCAGACGGCATGCCCAAGGCGACGAATTGACGCCGCTCTCCATTCGAAGGGAATCTCGCTCGATCCGTCTTGAAACTCGCACAACGCGTCACGCGAGCGCCGGGACCTGCTAGCCGTATTTCGTGAACTCACGACAAGTGGTGGGGCATCACGAGGCCGTCTGGACCCGCGATCGGGAACTGCTCGCCCGGCTCGACGAGCTGCAAGCCGCGACCGCTCGGGAGAGCGCTCGCGCCCGGTGACCCCGGTGCGAGCGGTTGACATCGGCTCGCCTGGAGCGGACGATGGCTTTATGGGTCGTGCGCTGCTCGTTGCAACGTTGTTGGTCATCGGCTCGCCGGCGGCGTCTGCCCAGGCGTTGAGCACGCTCCACATCACGGTCACGCTGGCTGACGCCGCCGGCAAGATTACGTCGGTGGCACGCCACGCGCTGCTCATCAGCGAAGAGCCGCCAAGCACGGCGCCACGACGCATCTTCACCACGCTGGCTGGCACGGCCGACGTCTCGCTGCGTCCCGGGCGTTATGCCGTGGAGTCCGATCAGCCGGTGGCGTTCGAGGGCAAAAGCTACGAATGGTCGCAGCGCGTCGACATCGTCGCCGGCCGTGACGCCACGCTCGAACTGACAGCCGACAACGCGTCGGTCGGTACCGGTACAGCCGCGGCGACATCGGCCACACCTTCAGACACGGACCCTTCGTTTCTCGCATCTCAGTGGCAAGAGAGTGTCGTCGCGTTGTGGACGCCGACCCAGCACGCGTCGGGATTTGTCGTCGATGCTCGGGGCCTGATTGTCACCAATCAGCGCGTCGTCGGCACCGCGACGTCCGCCGAGGCGCAGTTTACCCCGACATCAAGGTCAAGGGCGACCGTCCTCGCGTTGGATCCCGTGCGCGACGTTGCCATCCTCTGGGTCAATCCGTCGGTGGTCACATCACTGCGGCCGCTGCCGCTCGGATGCGGCCAGACAAGGCCGTCGGTGGCGAACGGGCAGGAGCTGTACACCATCGGCGCGGAGATGACAGGACAAAAGCGTCTGACGCCTGGGGATGTGACTGGCGTCGGACCGCGTCTGCTTCTGTCGGATCTGACGGTCGTGCGTGCGAGTGCCGGGGGACCGGTTTTCACGGCGGGTGGCCTGATTGGATTCACCACGGTCGACGATCGGGATCCGGATGGCCGTTCGGATGCGCGGGTTGTCAGGATCGACCAGGCCTGCGAAGTGATCGCATCGGCGGAGAAGAAGATGGCCGAGGCGATGCCGCCAGACGCGACGCACCTGCCGCTCGACCCGCGGCCGGTTGCCGTCAGTGCGCTCAGCGAGGCGGTGAAGAATCGCGCCGGCAGCCTGAGTCCGTACCCGATGAGCACGACCGACTTTGACGTCACGTTCATCACGCCGGTTCACATCTACGGCACGAAGGATCAGGCGCAGCGTCCGGTGATGGACTTCGGCAACTGGTCGGAATACCTTGCCGACGTATCCGCGCGCGCTGCTGGTGCGCGTCACGCCCAAGATGGTGGAGGGGCTGTGGGCCAAGGTGGCGCGCGGCGCGGCGATGACGCAAGGGATGGCGCTGCCGCCGATGAAGCGCGCGAAGTCCGGATTCTTGCGGATGCGTGCCTTCTGCGGCGACACGGAGGTGACGCCGATCCACCCGTTCGTGGTCGAACACCGCATCTCGGAGTCCGAGGCGATCTCCGAAGGGCTCTACGTGTTTGATCCTGCTGCGCTCGGTCCGCTGTGCGGCGCGGTGAAGCTGACGGTCTACTCCGAAAACGAGCCCGACAAAGGCGACACCCGCGTCGTCGATCAGAAGGTGCTGCAGCAGATCACACGGGACTTCGCGCCGTTATGATCACGGTCGGCCTCCACAGGCCGACCTGTCAACCAGCTCCTCATCCGCCCGTTCCCCCGCTGGCACTGTCAAGTTAACGTCGTCACGGCGAGTCAACAACGACCACGAACTATCACCACCCGGGGCCAACCTCAGAACGTGACCCGGAAACCCAACTGCAGCTGACGCTGCTCGTAGCCGCCCGTTGGCGAGAAGACTGCATCACGCTGGATCGCCCCCGGTGCCGGCAACGCCAACGGCAATCCTGCGGCGGTGACGGGATTCCCCAGCGCGTCTGTGTTCACGGTCGTCGTCGCGCTTGCCCACTGTTCTGTGTTGAAAAGGTTCTTTACTTCCGCTATGAACTCCAGCTTCGCGCGGCCGGCAACCGGGAACAGTCGTGAATAGCGCAGGTCGACGTTGTAGCGCGCGGGCAGGTTATACGAGTTGCGTGTAACTCCGATCGGTCGGTCGGCACCGATCGCGTCGTTGTTCAATTCGCGGCTGCTGCGCAGCGTGACCGGGATACCACTGGCAAATTGCAGCGCGATGCCGAACAGGTTGTTGTTCAGGATGGTCCCGGCGATACCCGCGGCATCCACTTCCGGCTGCGCCACGACGCTGCCGACGAAGGTATGTCGCTGGTCGAGGATGTTCGGCCCCTTGTCGGTGTCGAGGCTTGCGGGATCGCTGCGTCCGCCGGTGTCGCCTTGAACGGAGAGCGTGCTCGTGATCGGCGCGGTGTCTTCGCTCTTCGCCAGGGTGTATGCCAGGTCCCACTGCACGCCGCGGTACAGGCGCCGGGTGAACTGCAGCGTCATCGCCTTGTAAGACGACTCGCCAATCGCCTGCGACGCGAAGACCGCGTTGAAGCGCGGATCCACGCGCGTGGCCGCGTTGATCGCGGTTGAGTAGATCGGCCGCCCGTCCGGCAGCGAGCCGATCGGTCCGAGCAGGTTGATGTTCGATACGACCGGCAGGTTGTGGCCGCGGGTATACGTGGCGCCGACACCCGCCGAGTAATGCTGGCCGATTCCCCGTTCGAGCTGCACGTTGTTCTGCCACATTCTGGCAATCTGGAAATCCGGATCGACGATCCACGGATTGTTCGACGCGGCGTTCCCGCTCGACAGGACGTTGGGAAAAGCCGGGGCGCCGGTCTGCGTCGCCTGCAGCGAAAAACTCGCGCGCGCCGGGGTGCCGTCGTTGACGATCGCCTGTTCGTAGATCGCGTTGATCGGCTGGTCGTACATCAGGCCGCTGTTGCCGCGCAGAACGGTTCCGGCGATCCTCGCCGAGGGCCCACACGAAGCCGACCCGCGGCTGCACGTTGTTCTTGTCGGTGGGAAACTCGCGCGAGGCATCGAGCACAGCGGTCACCGATCCCGTCCGGCGTCGTGTAGGTGTCGTAGCGCAAACCGTACAGCAGCTTCAGGGTCGGTGTGAGACGCCAGTCGTCCTGCACGAACCCCCCGTACATCCGCGTGTCGTACTCATAGGTCGGATTGCCGACGAATTGCTGGAACGAGGTGTAGCCGAACGGATTGGTCCCGCTGCGCGCCGCCAGAAACGTGTCGACGTTCGCGAACGTGTAGAGCTGGATCAGCGTCTGCGTGCGCGAGTCGCTCACCGCCTGGGTGTTGAAGCCGAACTTGTAGGCGTGGTTGCCGCGGATGTAGGTCAGGTTGTCCAGGATTTGGAAAATGCCCTCGGTGAATCCGAACCCTGAATCGGCGTTGCCTTGAACCGGGCCACCGAAATTGGCCACGCCGTTGATGCGGATTCCCGGTCCAGTCCCAGCCTGCGAGCCCGGCGCCCTCGACTGCGAGCGCGTCGCATACTGCACCCGCAGCTCGTTCAGCACGCGCGAGCCGATCGTCGACACCAGCTGCCCTGCCGTGGAGTGCTGACGGTCGCTGAAGTCGGTCCCCTGCTGCACCGAATTCGGCACACCGGACGACGTGCTGCCGATGTTATTGGGAATGAAATTGTCGAAGAAGATGTAGCGGACGCTGAGCCGGTTGTTCGTCGAGACGTTGTGATCGATCTTGCCGATGGCGAACGTCGTCTTCGCCTCGGCAGGAATGTAGGTGGGCTCAGAGAGCCCCAGCCGCGCGGCATTGGCCGGCGTGATCGTCACCACGCGCGCGCCCGAGAGGTCGCGCTGCGTACGCTCGAGTCCGCCGAAGTAGAACGTCCGGTCCTTGATGATCGGACCGCCGTTATCGACGGTGAAGATGTTCACCTTGGTCGGCGGCTTGACGTCGGTCGTCGCGAAGAACGGCAGCTCCACCATCGGCTTTCGCTGGAAGCGATAGCTCGCCTGCCCCTGCCGTCGATTGGTGCCCGATGGCGTGATCGCGTTGTACACCAGCCCCATCGTCTGACCGAACTCGGGCGCGTAACCGGTGGTGACAACTTTCACCTCGCGGATCATGACCTCGGACATCGGCATCTGCCTGAGGCCGGCGCGGTCCTTCTCGGTATTGTCGTTGCCGTCGATCTGATAGTTCACGCGCAGCAGCGCCCCGTTGGCGGTGAGGCGGGGCACGCCGAACTCCTGCGTCTCGAAGCCGACGACGCCGGGCTGGAGCAGCGCGAAGTTGTACGGGTTCCTCGAGGTGAGCGGCAGCGTCTTGATCTCGCCGGCCGTCAACGTCCGCCCCTGCTCGATCTTGCCGACGTCGACGACGGGGGCATCGGCGCTCACCGAGACGGTCTCGGTCACGGCGCCCACTCCGAGCTTCACGTCGACCACGGCAACCTGCCCGGCTGAGAGTGAGATGCCGGTCTGATCGTACTTCTTGAACCCTTGCAACTCGGCGGTCACGCGATAGCCGCCGAGCGGCAGCAGCAGCGCGCGATACACGCCGCCGTCGTTCGTGATCACCGACCTCGTCTCGCCGGTGTCGATATTCGTCACCGTCACCAAGACCCCGGGCAACACGCCGCCCGACTCGTCAGTGACCGTGCCCTCGATGGTGCCGTTGACCGCCTGTCCCTGGGCGCCGGCCAGTGAGGCGAAGGAAAGAACGAACAGAAAAGCAACCACGCCTCGAATCATGGGAAAACCTCCACATTGGTGCAAATTGGCAGTATAGCGTTGAGGCGCGACTCTAATTCTTCGTCGTTGTGGCCCTCATCGGTCGCCGAGCCTCGTTCCGCCCGCTCCTCGTCATCGCCGTGTCACGCCAGCGCCTAACTCCCCGCTCATGTCGATTGCCGTGATCGTCTCGGCGAATTGCTTCATGAGTACAGCCTGGCAGCCTGAACGCGATTTGCGCACCTTACACGTCAGGCGATAGGCATCCGCCATCATCGCGCCCGTTTGCGCGCGCGCTGCTTGTCGGAGTAGTTAAGTCGCCCGTTGTGATCCGGAGCATAATCTCCGGCAGGGGCGACCGAACGTCGCCCGGGGGACGAACAACCAGTGGTAACGCGTAGGGGCTTCAGAATAGCGGCACGCCTGCTCATGCCCGTGCTGATCGTCTCCGCTGGCTATGCGTATGCGCAGTTCCGGCAGGACTTCTTCGGCGGTGTGCTGCGTGGCGAACAAGGCGATCCCGCGGAATTGCCACCACACCAGTGGCCCGACCGCAATGTCGCCGGATGCCACATCCTCTACACGAGCGTCCGCCGCGAAGCGAACGGCTCCGGCTGGCGCACAGATTATCCGTGGGGACAGCGTAACCTTTTGATCCGATTGTCCGAGCTGACCAAGACACGTGTCAGTTGGGGGGCGCCGGGTGTGCCCCATGTGTGGCTTGTGCGGCTCACCGACCCTGGGCTCTTCCAATGCTCGTACTTGATGGCCTCTGATGTCGGCACAATCGGACTGTCGCCGGAAGAGGTGACTGGCCTGAGGCTCTACCTGGAGAAGGGCGGCTTTCTGTGGGTCGACGACTTCTGGGGAGAGGCGGCCTGGGAGCAGTGGTCGCGCGAGTTCGCGCGAGCCATGCCATCTTCTGAGTACGTGATCGAAGACGTGCCGCTCAGCGACCCGATCTTCCACTCGATGCTCGACGTGAACAAGATTCCGCAAGTCTCCGGCATCGGCTTCTGGCGTGCCGTCGGCGGACGGACGACGTCCGAGCGTGGCGCAGAATCGGCAGTGCCGCACCTCCGCGCGATTCGCGACAGGCACGGTCGCATCATCGCCGTGATGACGCATAACACCGACGTGTCGAACTCCTGGGAGCGAGAAACGGAAGATCCGGCATATTTCTACCAGTTCTCGATCGATGGCTATGCTCTGGGGATCAACATCTTTCTCTACGCGGTGACGCACTGAGAAAGCACGGCGACCGCCCCCGCCGCCCTCGGCACAACCTACGCAGGCCGATGCGCGCGCAGGAACGAATGGACCTGGCGCACCGCCAGCGGGATTCGGTCCTGCGGTTCTTTCCAGGGGAACACGCTCACCTCCGACTTTGGCGCGAGCATCGCACATTCCATGGCGACGGCGTACGGATGCGCAGGCACATCGTCCGGCAGGATCAGGACCGGAGCCTGGCAGCTCCGCACGACATCGCGTGTCACGCTGAACACGAAGTCGGGATTGGTCTCGAACATCCTGGTGATGAACTGGTCGGCCGCCTGCATCGTGATCTCGGGCCACTTGGCGGTCACGAGGCCTGGCCACGTCGCCCAGAATGAACCTGCGAACTTGCGGTCGCGCATCTCCGGGCGGAAGCCGACGGGCTGCGCGACCACGGCTGCGGCAATCCGATTCGGTGCGCGCTTCAACAAGTTCCAGATGAAGGGTCCGCCGATGCAGAACCCCATCACCGCGAACCTGTCGATCCCGAGATGATCCATGAGACCGAGTTGGTCGTCGGCATAGGCGTCCCACGGGCGATCGACTTCGACAGGACCGGTGGATTGGCCGCCGGGCGCGTTCCGAAGGTCCGCCGTGATGCAGCGATACTCTCCCTTGAACTCGTTGATCGCATTGCCTGGATACGGATTGTTGCCGGCGACGCCGGCAATCCGCGCGTTCAATCCGCCGCCCGGAAGCAGCAGCAAAGGGAAGCCGGCGCCGGCCTCCTCGTAGTAGATGCGAACCGGGCCTCTTTCGTAAAACTTGCCTGCCTGGGCCGCCTGCTGAGCAAATAGGCGCGGCACCGCGGCCGCTGCCGCAGCCGCAACACCCGCGCTCAGTATGGAGCGTCTTCTCGAATCCATAATCACGTCCTCCTTGCCGGCCGATGTAACTGCAGTTCGATCCGCACGCGTGCACCTATCGCTCGGCGACGTCGGCGTCCACGGTTGCGCTCTACGGCGGTCGTGCCGGTGCCGCGCGGCACGGCGTCAACTCCAGGTCAGATCGTGCTTGCCGTACGGCAGATCCCGGAAGCGCTTTCCCGTGATCTGGTAGATCGCGTCACCGATAGCCGATTGCACGGACGTGGCGCGATCATGGCCCATGCCCATCAGCCAATGCCCGGTCGCGAAGAAGCGAATGTTGATCTCCGGCGGGTTCTCGCCGATGCGCGACAGCGGGAACTTGTCGAAGTTGTTCTCGACGACGTGTCCGTCGGCGATCGTGGTCGCCTGGTGCATGGCGTCGTTGTAGAACCAGACGATCTGCCCTTCGATCTGCTTCTTCACCGACAGCGGGTTGACCAGCCCGAAGCCGGTATCGTGCGCGACGTCCACCCGCTCCAGGCGGACCTTGCCTGCGCGGCTGACCGACACGGTGTGCACCATGGCGCTGATCGTGGCCAGGCCATCGGCTTCCGCACCTCGTTCCTCGAGTGCGATCGCCCGCGCCGTGCCTCTCGGCAGCGGCGTTCCCCAGCCGGACATCTCGGCGGCCATGTCGAGCGCCTTGATCATGTCGGCCTTGTAAGGCAGGTTCGTGCGCGCGAGAAGCTCGCGGCGATAGAGATACGGGTCCTTGCCCGCGGCGCGAGCGAGTTCGTCCATGAAGCTTTCGCGATAGAACTCGTGCGCCGCTTGTCCGACGCCACGCCGCGTGCCCACCGGCACGTGAAACCTGGTGGTGTGGCTCGAGTAGCGGTAGCTCGGCACGTGGTAGCGCGAGGTCACGTCGAACGACGCCTCGGGTCCGAACCCGTCGCGCTGCATGCAGGTGCGCACGTCGAGCGCGATTGGCCAGCCCTCGGCATCGAGACCGGCCTTCAGCCGCGCGATCCCCATCGCGCGGTATGTCGTTCCGATGAAGTCCTGCTCACGCGTCCACAGCATGTGGATCGGCGTGCCGCGGTGCGCGTTGGCAATCATGATCGCGTGCTCGGCCTGGGGTCCGTTGCCGTTGCGGCCGAAGCCGCCACCGAGGTGGCACAGGTGGATGTAGACGTTCTGCTCGGGGATGCCGGTGATCCTGCGAGGCGCTGAAGCGCGTTTCCTGGGGGCTCTGATCGCCGATCCAGATGTCCACGCGGTCGTTGGTCACCAGCACCGTGGCGTTGCCGGGCTCCATGCGCGCTCGGGCGAGATACGGCGTCGAGTAGGTCGCCTCGACGATCTTCGCGGCGCGCGCGAAGCCGGCGTCCACGTCCCCCTGGTTGACGCGGACCTGGCCCGGCTGATCGATGGCGGTCAGCAGCGCATCGCGCATCATCGCCGTGTTGACTGCCGCGTGCTCGGGCGGAATCGTCCACTCGATCGGCATCCGATCGATGGCGGTCTTGGCCTGATACCAGCTGTCGGCGATGACGGCGACGCCGCCGCTGAAGATCCGGCCGCGGGTCAACGCCGGGTCGGGAATCGGGAACCGCACGGCGGACCGCACGCCCGGCATGTGGCGGACGGCGTCGAAATCGAAGCGCTTGACGTCGCCGCCGTAGACCGGACACGCCTTCACGGCAGCCCACTTCATGCCCGGCACGCGGACGTCGATCCCGTAAACGGTCTGCCCCGTCACCTTGAGCGGCACGTCGAGGTTCTTCTGCTCCGTTCCCATGAGCGTCCACTGGTCCGGCGGCTTGATGGTGATCGTCTCGGGGTGCGGATGCGGCGTCTGCGCGGCGCGATGCGCGACGTGCCCGTAGGTGACCGTGCGGCCGCTTCGCGCGTGCGTGATGATGCTGTTTTTGGCCGTCAGCTCGGCTACTGGCACGTTCCACAGATCCGCAGCTGCGAGCAGGAGCCGTTCGCGCGCCTCGGCGCCGGCCAGCTGCAGGTAGTAGCGGCCGTCCTTCACCGACGACGCGGCGTTGGTGCGCATGCGCCGATAGAGGCTGTCCGGAATCCCGACGACGCCGGTTCGATCGCGAGTGCCGAACGTCGGCACGCCGCCGCCCCTCGGGTCGGTCGCGCCGTTGCCCGGAACCGCGAGCGTCCACGCGGGCGCCTTCTCGCGCGCGTCGCGGTTGGCAGAGGCGTACTGGGGACGGACCTTCGTCCAGTCGCACTGCAGTTCCTCGCACACCATCATCGCGTTCGACGTCCAGACGCCCTGACCGAGCTCGGTCTGCGCGATCCGGATCGTGACGGTGTCGTCGGGTGCCACCACGATCCACGCGTTGACTTCGGGGGTGGCCGGCTCCTCGTACCAGGCAGCGCCGGGCGGCGTCGAGGGCGGTGTCTGCGTCTGCGCGTGGGCCTTCTCCGGCATCCAGAAGCCGAGCACGAAAGCGCCCTGCGCGGCGGCCACCGTGGCCAGGAACTCGCGGCGGGTGACGTCGGTGTTCATCTCACTTCCCCATCAGATCGGCGGCGAGGTGGATGGCTTTCCGGATGCGGTAATACGTGCCGCATCGGCAGGCGTTGGTCACTCGGGCGTCGATGTCGGCGTCGGTGGGGTGTGGACGCTCGCGCAGGAGCGCCAGCGCGCTCATGATCATGCCGGACTGGCAGTAGCCGCACTGCGGCGTGTCGAATTCCTTCCAGGCGAGCTGAATGGGGTGCGTGCCGTCCGGCGACACGCCTTCGATCGTCACGACAGGCTTGCCGATGGCCGTCGCGGCCGGGATGCTGCACGAGCGCACGGCGCGGCCGTCGACGTGCACGGTGCAGGCACCGCACTGCCCGATGCCGCAGCTGAATTTCGTGCCCGTCAGGCCGACGTGATCGCGTATGACCCACAGCAGGGGCGTCTGCGGATCGACATCGACGCGGTGTACGCTCCCGTTGACGACCAAGTCGAACGCCATGCTTTCGTCCTCCGCGTGGGCGCATTGTAGCGCTGCGGCCGGCGGATGCACTAGCGGTCGCTTGGACCGCGAGCATAGAGGAGGCACCGCGACGATAGGAACGATGAAAGCGTGCTTCTGGAGATTTCGCCTGACGCACAACAGCTGAACATTCGCCGCCGTGACGCGGGCTTTACAGCGTCAAAAATGGCGTTATCATGCACTGTTTTCTTGGGTGTCCTGTCCGATTCCCAGTCTCCACGTGTCTCAAACGAGGTA
The DNA here is from genome assembly GCA_963741135.1 of uncultured Acidobacteriota bacterium. Classification (GTDB taxonomy): domain Bacteria; phylum Acidobacteriota; class Vicinamibacteria; order Vicinamibacterales; family UBA2999; genus Gp6-AA40. Next base: position 131,227 of record CAVUHC010000008.1, on the reverse strand, counting down.
CACCATGACCGGAAATCGACGCGTAACCTTCGTGGCCAAGAACGGAAATCCTGCTGGCCGTCTCCAGAAGATCATTCTCCCTGACGGCGCTGAGTTGCACGATACGCAGCTCGGTGGAGATGCGGGCGGCAAGACCCGGTAGATCCCGACGCCGACGTCAAGAAGTAACGAGGAGGCAGACTGTGCGCAACTCCATTCTGGCTTCAATGGCCGCGGTGCTGGCAGTGCTCGTCGCGCACGGCGCGGACCCCGCTGCTCAAGCCCCCCAGCGCGTCAGCGGCGAGGGGTTTGTGTCGGAGGGCATCCCGAAGATGCCGAATCCACCCGGCCCCGCACCGAAACGAGATCTGTCCGGAGCGTGGGTAGGACCGGGCACCAGCAACAAGCCCGATCCCGCGCCGCCGATGACACCCGCGGGCGAGGCGATCGTCAAGCAACGCAAGGCGTACAGCAGCGCCACGAATCTCGGGAGCGGCCCGGACGGCCCTCCCGGAGCGTCGAACGACCCGTACATCACGTGCGATCCGCTCGGCTTCCCACGCAGCGTGCTCACGTACGCGGTCACCAACCGGGGCGGAGTGCTCTTCGGCTCCGCGCCCGGCCGCATCCTCATCGCATATGAACAGCAGCGCGCCTGGCGCGAGATCTGGATGGATGGCCGCGCGCTGCCCAAGGCCGTCGACGTGAGGGGTGCTCCCGAATCGCGCTACTACGGATACTCGGTCGGCCGCTGGGAGAACGACAACACGCTCGTCATCGACACGACGGGTCTGGACGAACGCCCGTGGCTGGACACGGTGGGACACCCGCGCAGCTCCATGGCGCACATCCAGGAGCGCTACAGACGCCTCGATCAATACAACATGCAGCTCACCGTCACGGTGGACGACCCGAAGTTCTATACGAAGCCGTGGACGTTCATGCGGGCGAACCTGTACTGGATGAAGGCGCAGGAGTTTGCCGAGACGCTGTGCATCCCGTCGGAGGCACTCGAGTATCGCGACACCCTGGCCAAGCCGTCCGGGATCAACATCGTCCCGTAGCCACGCTCCAGGCAGCTGGTGCTCAGCCAACGGGGAAGATCTTCGCGCTCTGATAGACCGGCGCGGCCTCCTTCTATGCGAGGTAGTCCACTGGCCGTTGGCCGGATCGGCCTCTGGTGAGCTGCGTCTGTGTGACGGAGGACCATGGCAACGAATTTCACTGTCATCCTTTTTCAACGACAACACTTCGGTAACGATCCAGGAACGTTTAACGACATCGAACCTGACGTTCCATTCGCGGGATCGGCGAAGAACTTCTCATTCGATTGTGCCGATGTCGATCCCGGTGAAACCGCAGTGTTGATGTTTCAATCCCGGGATGTTGACCATCGCAGAAACATCCTCCGGGTCAATGGCGTCGATGTGTTTGGAGGGTTACCGGTCAGCCCTGCGCGAGATGCCTGGAATGCCAATGTCCTGCTGATTGAGCCCCATCACCAATTGAAAGCGACAGGCAATGTCCTGCACGTCGAATCTCGCACTTCGAGTGGCGAGAGTACCGGCGACGTCGATGACTTCATCATCGACAACGTCGTCATCGTCTACAAGATTCTTGACGTGTCGCTCCCGTCGATCACTGGCGATCTCGCGGCCTTCCTCGAAAAGGAGCTCCTGCGCTCAATCACGAATGTGAAGGGCTCCGGGGATGAAGCGGACCCTGCCGACCGGCACAACGAATACGTGCTGCCGACCGAATCCCAGCTGGCCGCGTGGCGCGTCGTCTTCCGAAATCTGCTGGCGGGTTCCTGGGCCCAGGCCCATCTCCAAGCCAAGAGGATCAGCTCCACCTATAACGTTGTCCGGTATATCGACACTCTCTCGGGCCGGACTCATTACGTACTGATGGAAGGGGTGCCAGGCCACATCCCCGACCCGGCGAGTCATTCCTCCGGCGTGACCATCACCGATCCCAGTAACCCCGCGCGGCGAGGGTGGGGTACGTATCTCTTCGACCCGCAGCCGCAACGGGCCGTAAGCGTCTCAGCGCCGCATCCGAAGGACGACCTCGAGACCGCGGAGGAAGCGATCGAAGCGTATCTCGCGCTGCACGCGCGCACCCTTCTCATCGCGGGCGCCGATCGAGACCAGAACACTTCACTCGCGCCCTGCGCACAGTCGGCCCGTCCGTATTTCGAGTCTGATGTGGCACACGTCGCGGAGTCGGTCTTCCAGATGGCGTTCGAGGAGATCTACTCGAGCGACGCCGTCACGTGGCATCTCCAGTTCCACGGCAACTCCACATGTATTGAGGATGTATTCCTGAGCAACGGAGTCGCTTCGGCCCCGCAGATCCTGTCTTCGCTCGCCGCTAACATCGCCGCCGCATCGACTGCCGCGGCGCCGAACGGGCCTGTCCTGACGCCCCGCGTTTTCGATGCGACCGGCGGCTGCTTCGCTCGCGGGACAGACAACATGCAAATGAGGTTCGCCTCAGGCCTGCCGCATACGAGCATCTGCGCGCCGCCCAACCTCCCCGTTGGGCCTTCCCGATTCATTCACATAGAGCAACGCCGCGATGCGCGGCGCGCCGCGGACGACCCCGCAGCCACCCCTGGCCGGAATCGGGCCGTCGTCATCGCCGGGATCTTGGCGACGTTTTCGTGAGCATCGCTTTCCAGCAGGAACACGGAGAATCGACTGGCTCATGCACAGGGCATCCGCCGCGCAGACAACCAACCGCACGACGGCGGGGAGACTGCCGTATCGTGTTCGGCTGTTTCCTCTACTTCGGCGTCAGCGTCAGCTCTTGGCCGGGCTCTTTGCGCAACTGGCGCCAGCATGACCAGAGTGGCTGAGCAGACTATTCCAACTCGCCGATGGCGCAATTCTCGTAGTCGTTCTTTCCCGCGGCCAGATCCTGCTTGAGTCTCCTCAACGCGCCGTTCTGCTCGCTATTCTTGGCGGAACGCCACAACGTCAGCGGCCGGAACCTCTCAATGATCGCAAGGGACGGAGATCGTTGACGATAACCACCCACGGTCATAAAATGAACCGTGGTTCGAAAAGTGAACGCCGGTTTACTCAAGGATGCTCGTACGCCGCGCGCCCGGCGGCGTGACCGCCAACGAGACGCAATCTTGCGCGCGGCGGCCAGGTTGTTTCGCGAGCGTGGTTTTTCGGACACCGGCATGCGCGAAATCGCGGAGGCGGCAGACCTCTCGGCTGCGAACCTGTATCACTATTTCGACGGCAAGACCGACCTGCTGTTCTATTGCCAGGACCGCGCGCTCGATCGCATGCTCGACGCGGTGGCGTCGGCGCGCCGCAGCTCGTCCTCCGCTACGGAACGGCTCCGCCTCGTGCTGACGGCGCATGTGAACACGCTGCTCGACGACATCGAGGGCGCCACGGCTCACCTGCAGATCGAATCGCTCCCGCCGGCACTTCGGACTGCCATCGTCAAGAAGCGCGATCGGTACGAACAGGCGCTCCGTCGCGTGATCGCCGAAGGCGTCCGATCCGGTGAGCTGGTCGACATGAATCCGGCCGTCGTCACGCGCGCCATGCTCGGCGCGATGAACTGGACCGTCACCTGGTTCCGTCCGGAAGGAGCGCACACGGCATCGACGGTCGGTGACGTGATCGCGCGGTTCCTTGTCAGGGGGATCGCGAGCCGCACGCCAGCCGCGAAACGAACACTCTCGGTGATGACGTCGGCGCAGTCGAAAGGCCCGACCTGATGATGAAAATCCACCTCTCGTGCATCGTCAACGGCGAACCGGTCGAACTGCTCGCGGACAGCTACAAGACCCTGCTCGAGGTGTTGCGCGAAGATCTTCAGCTGACCGGCACGAAACACGGGTGCGAGCTCGGCGAATGCGGCGCGTGTGCAGTACTGCTCGACGGTCAGCCGGTGCTGTCCTGCCTCGTGCTAGGGGCGGAGTGCGACGCGCGGCAGATCACGACAGTCGAGGGCCTGGCTCAGGACGGCCGCCTCCATCCCCTGCAGGAGTGCTTCGCCGACCTCGGCGCCGCTCAATGCGGTTATTGCACTCCTGGGATTCTGGTTACCGCGAAGGCGCTCCTCGACCAGGAGCCTCACCCGTCCCGCGAGCGGATTTGCGAGGCGCTGTCGGGCAACCTGTGCCGCTGCACCGGCTACCTGCAGATCGTCGAAGCGGTCGAGGCCGCGGCACGGATGATTCCGTCCGCGGCAAACACGGGGACGCGATGACCCCGCGCACTCGCGTGGTCGGTCACCCGCGACGGCGGGTGGACGGACGCGCCAAGGTTACCGGTCAGACGCGTTTCGCAGACGATATCCAGCTGCCGCGCATGACGCATTGCCGGCTGCTGCGTTCAACGCAACCTCACGCCCGGATTGTCCGCGTGGACATCACCAGGGCCACGCAAGTCGAAGGCGTTCACCTCGTGTTGACAGGTGAGGCATTTCCGATCCCGTACGGTATTTTGCCGGTCAGTCATGACGAACACGCGCTCTGTCGTGACAAGGTTCGCTTCGTCGGCGATCCCGTTGCGGCGGTCATCGCGCGCGATGAGGTCACGGCTGCGCACGCCTGCACCCTGATCGACGTTGAGTACGAACCGCTCCGCACGTTCGCCTCGCCTGCTGACAGCCTCGCGCATCCGGAGCCGCGGATCCACGACTATGGCGACCACGGCAACGTGCACAAGGTCGTGTCGCTTCAGTTTGGCGATGTCGACGAAGCGATCGCCCGCGCAGACCATGTCTTCGACGACGTGTTCTTCTTCGAAGGCAATACGCACCTGCCGCTGGAACAGCATGCCACCGTCGCCCTGAAGGACGGCGACGGGAAACTCGTCGTCTATTCGAGCACGCAGACACCCCACTACCTCCATCGAGCGCTTGCCAAAGCGCTCGCGATGCCGGCAGCCCACATCCGGGTGATCGCCACGCCCAACGGCGGCGGCTTCGGCGGCAAGAGTGATCCCTTCAACCACGAGATCGTCGTTGCCAAGGCGGCACTGCTCCTTGACAGGCCGGTCAAGATCTGCCTGAACCGCGAAGAGGTGTTCTATTGCCATCGGGGGCGGCATCCCGTGCTGATGCGTTTCCGCACGGGCGTGACGAAGGACGGCAAGATCACCGGCATGGATCTGCAAACACTGCTCGACGGCGGCGCCTACGGATCGTACGGCGTGGCGAGCACCTTCTACACCGGCGCCCTGCAGACCGTCACGTACGACATTCCCCGTTACAGGTTCCGTGGATGCCGCGTGTTCACCAACAAGCCGCCGTGCGGCCCGAAGCGCGGCCATGGCACACCCCAGCCGCGGTTCGGCCAGGAAGTGCAACTGGACAAGATCGCCGAACGCCTCAATATCGACCCGGCCGAACTGCGTCTTGGCATCGTGGCAAAGCCGAACACGCTGACCGCCAACTACCTGCGCGTCGGCACCATCGGCCTCGCCGAGTGCATCCGCCGGGTGATCGATCGTTCCGACTGGCGGCAGAAGTTTCGCAGGCTGCCGCTCGGTCGTGGCGTGGGCCTGGCATGCTCGTCGTACCTCTCCGGCGCAGGCCTGCCGATCTATTGGAACGAGTTGCCGCACTCCGGTGTGCAGCTCAAGCTCGATCGGAGTGGTGGCGTCACCGTGTTCTGCGGCGCGACTGAGATCGGGCAGGGATCGGACGACGTGCTGGTGGCGATCGTTGCGGAGATCCTGGGAATCGACCCGTTCGACGTGCGCCCCGTGACCGGAGATACGGACCTCACGCCAGTCGATCTCGGGTCGTACTCGAGCCGCGTCACCCTGATGATGGGCAACGCAGCGATCCAGGCCGCGGAGCGCGCCCGCGAGATCGTGGCGACGGCCGTGAGTGCAAAACTGGAGATCCCGGCGAATCGACTGGTGTTCGCCGACCGCCGCGTCTTCGACTGCGAGAACCCCGGTCGCGGCGTGACATTTCAGGAAGGCGTCTGTATCGCCGAAGCGCGGACGGGCACCATCGGCACCACCGGCTCCTACACACCGCCGGCGTCGGCCGCCCTCTTCAAGGGTGGCGGTGTAGGGCCTTCTCCAACCTATTCGTACACCGCAACCGTCGTCGAAGTGGATGTGAATCCAGAAACAGGATGGATCACCGTTCCGCGCGTGTGGATCGCGCACGACATCGGCTGCGCGCTCAACCCGACGCTCGTCCGCGGACAAGTGGAAGGCAGCGTGTACATGGCGCTCGGCGAGGCGTTGATGGAAGAGCAGGTATTCCGCCGTCTACCCGCGCGCCTGTCTGACGCGCTGGTCCACAAATTTCCGTCGATGCTCGAATACAAGAGTCCGACCAGTCTTGACATGCCCGAGATCTTCACGGATCTGATCGAGCATCCCGATCCTGCGGGGCCGTTCGGCGCAAAAGAGGTCGGGCAGGGACCACTCCTGCCGATCATGCCGGCCGTAGCGAACGCCGTGTACGACGCGGTCGGCGTGCGAATCGATCAGATCCCGGTCACGCCCGACAAGATCCTGCGCGCGCTGCGGGCCAAGGCATCAGGCAAGCCGGCGAGATCGGGACCCACAGAGTTTCCCGACATCGCCTGGCCTGAGCCATTGCTGGTTGCCCCTCCCTGGCAGAACGGTGACGGGCGAGCCTCGAACGAGCCGCAACGCCGATCGGGACGAAAGGCCGAGGCAGGAATCGACGTCACCCCAGGGGTGCGCGCATGATGCGGTTGCCTGCGTTCCGCTATCGCGCTCCACGCACGATTGAAGATGCGGCAGCGTGGTTGGCTGAGGCGCCTGACACGACGATGCTGCTCGCTGGCGGAACCGATCTGCTTCCCAACATGAAGCGGCGCCAACAGACCCCCGCGACGATTATCGGACTGCGCGCGGTGCGAGAACTCTCTGACATCCGCAATGGTGACCAGTTCACGATCGGTGCGGGAGTCACGCTGTCGAACTTGGTGGCCGATCCACGCGTTCGCGGATCGTACGCCGGCCTGTGGCAGGCGGCGGCGCAGGTGGCCACGCCGCAACTGCGGAATATGGGCACGGTGGGCGGCAACCTGTGTCTGGACACGCGGTGCACCTACTACGACCAGACGTATGAGTGGCGTCGATCCATCGACTTCTGCATGAAGAAGGACGGCCGGACGTGCTGGGTCGCTCCGTCGAGTCCGAAATGCCTCGCGGTTTCATCAACGGACACAGCGCCCATGTTGCAGGCGCTCGGCGCAACCGTCGCGTTGGTGTCGGCGGGCGGGCGCCGTCGTGTCCTGCCGATCTCCGAGCTCTACGCGAACGACGGCATGCACTACCTCACGAAACGGCCCGACGAGATCCTGACCGCGATTGCGCTGCCGTCAGCTGATGGATGGCGCAGTTCGTACTGGAAGCTGCGACGACGTGGCGCGTTCGACTTCCCGGTTGCGGCTGCTGCCGTGGCCGCGAGGCTTGAAGGCGGGCGTGTCGTCGACGCTCACATTGTCCTCGGTGCCGTCGCGTCACGGCCTGTGGAAGCAGATCGCGTGTCGGCACTGCTCAATGGCCAGCAGCTGACTGACGAGCTGATTGCGACCGCCGCGACAACGGCGAGCGAAGTGGCCAAGCCGATGGACAATACGGACTTCGAGCTCGTGTGGCGCAAGAAGATGGTGAGCTCATTGGTCAGTTATGCCCTGCAGGAGATTCGCGGCGACGACATGAGAGCGACGCGCGTCCAGCTGTCACGCCGGGAGCTCCTGTCGATTCGTTCTGCAGACGCGAATCCGTAGATGTACGTAATCTCAGGCGAACGCGCGACGCATATACACGCTCAACGCGGCGACGCAGCGGCAGCCGCAAGCGCAGCTCTAGCCCAAAGTTATGCTGGACTCGGACCCCGGCTTTCTTGCGAAAGTGGCCCCGTTACAACGGCGCTACGCGCTCGACGGTCTGCAACCGGGACTTAGACCTGAACCACTGGACCCCTCGAAACGCGAAGCGCTTTTCGCGCAGGTCATCGAACAACGAGTACGTCACGGGCGTGACGACCAGTGTCAGCGTGAGCACGAGTGTCTGTCCGCCGATAACGACCCAGCCGATCGCGTGATTCGTCGCGGATCCCACGCCGCTGGTGACGACCAGCGGCACCATGCCTGCGACGAACGCCAGCGTCGTCATCAGGATCGGCCGCAACCGGTTCCGACACGCCTGAACGATCGCGTCGTGCGTACTGAGTCCCGCCTCTTTCAACTGGTTGGCGTGGTCGATCTGCAGAATCGAGTTCTTCTTGACGACGCCGAAGAGCACGAGCAGGCCGAGCGCTGAAAAAATGTTGAGCGACTGCTGAAATACGATCAGGGACAGCAAGGCAAACGGCAGTGTCAATGGCAGGGACAGCAGGATCGTCACGGGGTGGAGCCACGACTCGAACTGCGCCGCCAGCACCAGGTACATGAAAATCAGCGACAGGGCGAACGCGGTCAGAAACGCCGTGGCTGTGCGGTTGAGCTCGCGGGATTGGCCGCTGAACCCGCCACGGTAGTCCGGTCCCAGGCCAATCTGTGCCGCCGCCGCGGTCATCCCGTTCTGCACCGCCGCCTGCGAGGTGCCCGGCAACAGGTTCACGGTCACGGTCACCTGCCGCTGCCGCGCCAACCGTCGCACGTCTGACGGCGCCGCGCCGCGCTCGAAGCTCGCCACATTCTCCAGCGCGATCGGACCGAGCCGCGAGGGCACAGGCAGCCGGCCGATCGCCGCCTCGGAGTTGCGATCGCCCGCTTCGGCTCGGACGTGCACTTCGTACTGCTCGCCGCCTTCGTTGTACGTCGTCACCGCGTCACCGCCGACCAGCAGCCGTAGCGCGTCGGCGGCATCGGCGAGCGGGACGCCGAGATCAGCGGCCTTCGGGCGATCCATGCGCACCGACAACTCGGGCTTGTCGACGTTGAGGGTGGTGTCCGCATCCACGACGCCGGGGATGCTCTTCACCTTCGCCAGAAGCAGTTCGCTGTATCGCTCCAGCTCCGTGATCTCCGGCCCTTGCAGCACGTACTGCACGCCGCCGCCGAATCCGCCGCCGCCCACACTGGCGCGGACGCCCTGCGCCACAAGCGGGGTCACGATGTTGTCGCGCACGTCCGCCATGATGGCGAACTGATCGCGATCCCGCGCGTCGATTGGCTTCAGCTTGACGAAGAGCGACGCGCTGTTCTGCGTCCCGGCACCGTCGCCGGCAACGGTTACCAGCGTGTAGTCGACCTCTGGAATCCGCCGGATGGCTGTCGTGATCCGGTTCGCCATCAACTGCGTCGCCTCGAGGCTCGTTCCCTCCGGCGCGCGGACGCTGACGTCGAATCCGGACTGGTCGTCCTGTGTGGTGAAGTTGACACTCACCAACCGAAAGAGCGGCACGCTCGACAGGAGCACGAGCACCGCGAGCACGGCCACGATGCCTCGATGCGCCATGGACCAGCCCAGCATGCGCGCATACGTGCGATCCAGTGGTCCGAACACCTTCGACTGCTTCGAGCCACCCGCGTGCGGTTCGTCTCCATCGCGGACGCGCGCGTCGGCTTCAGCCAGCGCGAGCACATCATCGGCGTGAGCGTGAAGCTCACGAGCAACGACACCATGATCGCGAACGCCATGGTCAGGCCGAAGCTCTGCATGAAGCGTCCGACCATGCCGTCCATGAACGCCACTGGAACGAAGATGGCGACGAGCGACAGAGTGGTCGCGAGCACGGCCAGCCCGATCTCCTTGGTCGCCTCCACCGCCGCTTTCGCCGGCGCCATCCCCTTTTCTTCGATGAACCGGTAGATGTTCTCGAGCACCACGATTGCGTCGTCGATGACGATGCCGACGGCAAGGGTCAGCGCCAGCATGGTCAGCATGTTGAGCGTGAAGCCCATGTACCAGATGAGACCGAACGTGGCGACGATCGACGTCGGAATCGAGATAGCAGCGATGATCGTGGACCGAAGGTTGCCCAGGAACAGGAGCACCACCAGCGCCGCCAGTATCGAGCCGACGACGAGGTGCTCCTGAACGCTCTTGATCGACGCTTCGATGAACTCGCCCTGGTCACGCACGATACGCACCTGATAACCGGGTGGGAGCGTTCGCTCGATCGCCGCGAGCCGCTCCTTCACGCCGTTCACGATTGCGACCGTGTTCATGCCTGACTGCTTCCGGATCTGCAGCAGCACGGTTGGATCGCCGTTGACGCTGGCAAGCGTCCCCGCGTCGGCCATGCCGTCCTCGATGCGCGCGACGTCGCGCACGAGCACCGGGTGCCCGCCCACTTCACGGACGACGATGTCGCCGAACTCCGCCGGGGACTCCACGCGTCCTCGCGTGCGCATCGTGATCGCCTGTGCGCCCTGCTCGATCCGCCCTCCCGGCACGTCGCTGTTCTGCGCCTGCAGGGCGCGCGACACGTCGTTGACAGTCAGGGTCTGCGCGAGCAGCCGCTCCGAGTCGAGCCACACGTTCACCTGGCGTCGCCGCCCTCCGGCCACCAGCACCTGGCCGACGCCCTCGGAGCTCTCGAGTTGCCGCCGCAGCACCTTGTCCGCGTACTCGGTGATGTCGCGCAGCGGTTTGTCAGCCGTCAGCGCGATGGTGAGCACCGGCTGGGCATCAGGGTCGCGCTTCTCGATCGTCGGTTGGGTGATCGTTCTCGGGAGCAGCGGAAGGATGCGGTTGACCTTGTCGCGAACCTCCTGAGTGGCGACGTCTGCATCCTTCTCCAGCTTGAAGCTGACAACGACCTGCGAGACGCCCTCCGACGACGTCGAGGTCAGCGTGTCGATGCCGCTGATGGTGTTCACAGCCTCCTCGACCTTGTCGGTGACTTCGGTCTCGACCTGCTCCGGCGCGGCGCCGGGCAGGCGCGTGGTGACGAGGATGACGGGGAAATCGACGTTCGGGAACTGGTCGATACCGAGCCGGGCGTAGGAGAAGCCGCCGACCACGGTCAGCGAGAGGATCAGGACTGAAGCGAAGACGGGCCGGCGAACGCAAAGAGCGGCGAGCCACTGCATGTCTGACTACCTCGTCCCGGTGATGCGCATGCCATCGGCGAGCTGCGCGACGTTACTTGTGGCCACAACGTCGCCCGCCTTGAGGCCGCTGGTGATTTCGATCAGGTCTCCCACCGTCTGCCCCGTGGTCACGATGCGTTCCTCCGCCGAGCCGGTCACGATCACATAGACGCGTGCGGTGTCTGAATCAGTGCGGACCGCGCTGCCGGGCACGAGCACCGCGGGTGTCTGCGACGCCTGTTCGATTCGCGCGGTCGCGAATTGTCCAGGCTTCAATTCACCCGTTTCGTTGGGAACGACCGCCTCGATGATGAGCGCGCGCGAATCCGCCTGCACCCCAGGCGAAACGTAGCGGATCCGGCCGGTGAACGTCCGGCCCGGATACGCGTCGACCTCGAGCGAGACGGAGCGGCCGGCGGCAATCGTCGCGATGTACTGCCCCGGGACGGTGAGCTCCACGCGCAGTGGAGTCGTGCGCATCACCGAGGCGACCTTCGTGCCGCGTACGACGTAGTCGCCCACGGAGACGAATCGCTGGTCGACGATTCCTTCAAACGGCGCGCGAACGACGGCGTCGGCGAGCGCCTTGCGCGCCATGGTCATACGCGCTCGCGCGGCGATCAGCGACTGGTACTGTTGTTCCGCGCTGTTGCGCGCGATGTCGTACTGGCGCCGGGCCACGTCGGCCTGCGCGCGGCTCCTGTCGAACTCCGCTTGAGGCAACAGCTTCATCTCCACGAGCATGCGGGCGCGATCGAACTCCGCCTGCGCGAGCTCGGACGAGGCACGAGCATTGGCGACCTCCGGGACACTCTCGATCTCGAACGCGCCGCTGCCGGCCAGTCCCAGCCGCGCCTCGATCTGCGCGGCATTCGCCCCGGCCTCGTCCGCCTGCGCGCGAACCTCGGTCTCGGCAATCTGCACGAGCGCCGCGCCGGCGCTCACGAGCGTGCCGCGCTCGACCGGTGTGGAGACGATGCGGCCGGCGATTTCCGAGGCGACATCGGCCTGTTCCTGCGCGACGAGCGTCCCCGTGACGGCGACAAAGCGAGAGACGGGGCGTTCGATGGCGACGGCGGTCGTGACGGCCACCGCGGGTACGACGGCGGCGCCTGCAGCGCTGGCTTCAGAGTTGGCCCCCGCGCCGCAACCGGTCGCCAGAAGCGCCAGTGTCGAGAGCAGCCACAGGGGACGTCGAAAGGGAACCATGAAAATAGGACTCCTTGGGAGGCGACATGAAAGCTGTGGTGCTATGGTATCCGGCCGAGAGCCTCGGCGTCGTCCCAGCGCTGCTTTGCCGCTATTTGTGCCGATCGTGCGCTCAACCACGAGTCTGTTCCGCCGCCTCCATCTCTGTGACTCTGCGGCCCTGGAGGTTCGGGGGATGTCTAAGACAGGATGTCGAGCTTGTAGTTCATCTTCGCGAAAAGATAGCTGCGCGACTCGTCGACAAGCTGTCGGAACCGCGGCATGTTGATGCCGACCAGCGCGCCGTGACGCTTGCGAATCGCGCCCCCGATGATCACCGTATCCACGTTGTGCACTTCTGCCGCCTGGACGACGGTGCCCAGGGCGCTGTTCAACGGATACACATTCATCTCGTCGGCCCGGATCATCACGATGTCGGCCTCTTTGCCGGGCGTCAGGGTCCCGCATTTGTCGAGCAGCGCCGCGCACCTCGCGCCGTTTGACGTGGCGCATTGCAGGACCTGGCGCACGGTCACCGGCGCAGGCGCATCCGGATCCTTGTTGACCCGGCGATTCGTGGCGAGCGCGCGCTGGACGAAGAACGCCGCACGCATCTCGCCGAACATGTCGGTGCTGTAGGACGTCTCGTTATCGACGCTGAAGCCCGGCTGCACGCCGAAATCGAGCGCCTTCTGGAATCCGCCGACGCCGGCGGACGCACCGCTGCCGAGCCCGTACTGCGCGTCGGAGCGCGTGCAGACGTCGACGTTGCAACCCGTCTCACGGACCAGACGCCACGCGGCATCGGTCAGGCTGTTGGCATGATTGAAGGTGAAATCCGGTCCCAGCAGTTTCTCTTTCGCGAACGCCTCAACCAGCTCGGAGGAAACGACGTCCGCGTGGATCTTCAGTCCCAGGCTGCGGGCGAACGCCCAGTTCTCCCGATTCGGATTCGCGAACGCACGCAGTGTCACCAGCTGATCGTCAGACGTGAAGTACTTCTTCTGAAGGCGGGCCAGATCCGCGGGCCACTGATTGTCCCATGTCCCGAACTGCGGCGGACCCGACGCGTGTACGCCCCGGATGCCCGAGTCGAAGAGCGCCTCGATGGCGGCATCGGAATGCGCGGCACTGCGCGAATTGTGAGAATTGTCGATGATGCACGTGATGCCGGCGTCGATGCAGCCAAGCGCCGTCATGAGATTGCCCACGTACATGTCATGCGGGCGATAGAACGGTCCAAAGCCCTGGTGGGTCGTCGCCATGTAGTTGGCGATCACGCCGTCGGGAATGATTCGCCGAAACTGGGCGGACCACGAATGCCTATGACAATCGACGAATCCCGGAATGAGGATCGTCCCCGCGGCGTCGATGACTTCTGCGCCGGCGGGCGCTTTGAGATCCCGGCCTACCTCGACGATGTGCTTACCCTGAATGTGCAGGTCTCCCCTCGCGAAGTCGCCAACAGCCGTATCCATGGTAATGATGGTCGCGCCGCGCAGCAGAATGTGGTGCGTGGGGTTGACGCGCACGCGCGCCGCTGGCTCCAGCGTGCCGCCATCCTGATTCGGGGCGGAACGCTGCGCAGCGCCCAGAGTGCGAACGAGTGAGGGGGCCGCCGCCAGCGCCGCGCCCATCTTGAAGAGTCCACGCCGGGAGATCGATTTCACGCTGCCTCCTTCATTGCCGATGCACCATGACGCCCGACCGGGCGGATCTCACGCCTGCGATGCCGACTGGCTATGTCACCAATGGGACACGCATGCGGTGTCGATTGAGGATCTAGCGTCTCTAGCGGGACACCTTGCGCTTGCGTTTCCTTGCCGCGGCAAAATTCCCCGCGCGGGCAATCATGATCTCCGTTGACTTGATGATCGCCAACGCGTCCTCACCGCGACGGAACTTGAGCGCGTGGACGGCGTCAGCAGTAATCACGGCGGTCAGCGACTGATCTCCCACCCGTATGCGTACCTGTGCGAGAAGACCGTCAACTCGCACTTCCTCGATAAAGCCGCGGAGGCGATTGCGGGCGCTGAGCCCGGCGAGAGATTCGTCATCATCGGTCTCGCGGACGCGACGCTGCCCGACTGGTTGCTGACGCGCGGTCAAACGGTCAATCTCAGCCTCCGCAATCCGATGGTGGCCCCCTTCTGTACGCGTTGTACGCACGTGGCCTGTATGAACCCATCGCTTGAGCGTCGAATACGCGACGCCCAGGCGCTCAGCGGCTACTCTAACTGTGAGAAGTGGCATCCAATCGCTTTCGTTGTGAAGTCGACCTGAATCGTATCACCACGAGTTGACTCCTGAGACGGATCCGCAGCGAGGACCCGAGACCACAACTGCAAGCCCAGATAGCTGAAGGCGAAGCTGGTTCTTCACCATGTCAGTGTTGTTTGGATCAGCCTAGGTCGAGTTGTGGCTCGGTTTGATGTGGTTTAACCTTTGGTCTAGAATCCACGCATGTCACTCGGTCTGAAGGGATCTCATCGCCTTTCTCGAATCACTTACCGACGAGGAACTCCTCCACGATCCACGTTTCGCCGACCCGTGGCCGAGCCGTCCGGGCAACCGGCTACCCCGCTAATCGGATCGGTAACGAAATGGCCACGAGTGTCATGACGCTGCGGTGGCGTTGGCTTGCAGTCATCGCTCTGCTGGTCTCCTTTCCTTCTACTGGTGGCGCTCAGCATCCTCCGACGATTGCCGCGGCGGCGAATCTCAACTTCGCGCTCAGGGAGATAGCCGATCGGTTTGCGCGCGACACGGGACAGCGTATCGAGCTGGTGTTTGGAGCGTCCGGCACCCTGACACGACAGATCCAGGACGGTGCCCCGTTCGAGATGTTCCTGGCGGCTGACGAGGAATTCCCGAATCAACTGTCGGCGGCCGGCCTGACCCGTGATCCCGGCGTGGTCTATGCCGTAGGTCAACTCGTGATCTTCGCACCCAGGGGCTCGGCGTTGGTCGTTGACGATCGGCTCGAAGGACTGGCTCGATTGCTCCGCACCGGCGGCGTGAGCCGCTTCGCGATCGCCAATCCCGAGGTTGCCCCGTACGGTCGTGCGGCGGAGGCGGTCCTTCGGAAGCGTGGCCTGTGGGAGGCGCTGCGACCGCACTTGGTGCTTGGCGACAGCGTCGCGCAGGCGGCCCAGTTCGCCACAACCGGAAACGCCGTTGGCGGCCTCATCGCCTACTCCCTCGCGCTCAGTCCCGACTTCGCTCAACGTGGCACGTATGCCTTGATTCCCGCGGCTGATCATCCGCTCATTCGGCAGCGAATGGTGCTGCTGAAGCGGGCTGGACCGGTGGCCGAACGGTTCTACCAGTATCTGCAGGGAACCGAGGCGCGAGCGATTCTCCGAAGACAAGGCTTCGCGGTGCCAGAATAGCGGTCCATGGATTGGACGGCCCTCAGGGTCTCACTCTGGCTCGGCGTCGGCACGGTGGCGCTCTTGCTTCCGTGCGGCGTCTGGTTGGGACGCCTCTTGGCCGTTCGAGAGTTCCCCGGGAAGCTGTTCGTTGAAGCGCTTGTCACCGTACCGCTTGTGCTCCCTCCCACCGTGTTGGGGTTCTACCTGCTTGTGACCTTCGGTGCGAGATCGCCGCTGGGGCAGGCATTTCAGGCCGTCATGGGGCAGTCGCTGGCGTTCTCCTTCCAGGGCCTGCTGCTGGCATCCGCGATCGCGAACATTCCGTTTGTCGTCCAGCCGATTCAGCGCGGCTTTGAAGCGATCCCGACCGACGTGCGCGATGCGGCCTCCTGCTGTGGCCTTACTCCATGGCAGCGTTTCGTGCGGATTGAGGTCCCGCTGGCCTGGCCAGGCATCCTGACTGCGGCGATCCTGACCTTTGCCCACACCCTCGGAGAGTTTGGCGTGGTGCTGATGGTGGGAGGGAATCTTCCAGGCCAGACGAGAACACTCAGTGTGGCGATCTACGATCGCATGAACGCGTTCGACGATCGGAGCGCCGGCGTGATGGCTGCGACCCTGCTGGTCACGGCGGTCGCGACGCTGATGCTCACGACGGTACTCTCGCGACGCGTCATTCCTCGCCGTGGCTGATCGCACGCTCTCAGTCACCCTCCGTCAGCACGGCCCTATTCCGCTCGATGTCGAATTCGCGTGCGATGCAGGAGACGTACTCGCGATTTTCGGGCCGTCGGGAAGCGGAAAGACGACCATCCTGCGCAGCATCGCGGGCTTGTACCGACCTGAACACGCCAGCATTCGCTCGGGCGCCGACCTCTGGACCGATACCGCCTCGGGGGTCTTCGCACCCGCGCATCGTCGCGCGGTCGGATTCGTGTTTCAGGAGTACGCGCTCTTTCCCCACCTCACTGCCGTGGGTAATGTGCTCACCGCGCTCGGCCACCGGCCGCGGGCTGAACGGCGTTCGCGCGCAGAGCAACTACTGGCGCTGGTGCACTTGTCTGGACGTCTGAATCGCCGACCGAACGCGCTGTCGGGCGGTGAACGTCAGCGGGTGGCGCTGGCCCGAGCGCTGGCTCGTGAGCCAGCGGTTCTGCTCCTGGACGAACCGTTCGCAGCGGTCGACCGCACCGTTCGGAGACACCTTCAAGACGAAATCGATGAACTCCGTCGAACGCTCGACATCCCGCTCATCCTGGTGACCCACGATTTCGACGACGTCGTACGGTTGGCGACACATCTGCTGGTCCTGAAGCAGGGGCAAGGAGCAGCGTGTGGCTCTCTCCCGAGCCTGATGAGCCGTCCTGACCTGACGTGGCTGCGGACGGCCGTCGGGCTGGGCAGCCTCTTCGACGCCGTCGTGACAGACACCTACCCGTCGCGCGGACTCGTCGAGCTCACCTTTGACGGAGGCACCCTGTTCGTCTCCGATTCGACCGTTTCGGCCGGCTCGAAGGTCCGTCTGCGAATACCCGCCCGTGAAGTCATTCTAGCCACGAGCGAACCGCGGGGGCTCAGCCTCCACAACGCACTGCCTGGCACCGTGTCGGCCATTCACATCGACCCGGCGTTCGATCATGTGATCGTGCAGGTCGCCGTGGGCGGAGTGCTACTTCTCGCTGAAGTCACACGCGATGCCATCGCCACATTGGGTATCGTCGTGGGAGTGCGCGTCCACGCCCTCGTCAAATCTGTCTCGATCGACGTGCTCAAGACTGAAGCGATGCACGCGCAGGAAGTGCGATGACATGGTCTTCGAGCCTTCGTTCCACTTTCAAAAGGAGGTACGCGGTGACACTTAGTGCGAGGAACCATCTGCCAGGAACCATCGACGAGATTCTTTGGGGTGACGTCATGGTTCACGTGACCGTCAAGGTCGCCGATTGAAGCCAGGCATGGCGGTGACGGCCGTTGTTAAGGCTACTGAGGTCATGCTGTCGGTGCCGTGAGCGCCCCCGCAGCGCTCGCCGAGCGCTTCCCGCCAAGACGACCTGACGTGCGTCGAATTGGTGTCCGCACGATTGACGCATTTTGAGTCGATTTGAAGATCGCCTCGATCCGATCTAGAGTCTGATGACTCGGGAGGATTGGATGATCGGGCGAGGTTCAGCACACGTGTGCCTGTGGCTGCTTCTGTCTCTGGGGATGTCGTCAGCGCTCCGTGCGCAGGTTGGCGCGGGAACATTGACCGGGCACGTGTCGGATCAAGCGGATGCGGCCGTGGCGGGCGCGACGGTCACCGCAACTTCAGTTGGAACGAACTTCTCGCGCACGTCGGTCACCGGGCCGGACGGGGGCTATTCGATCCAAGGACTCGCCCCAGGTGCCTATCACGTTCGCGTGGAGCTGAACGGCTTCCGGCCGCTCACACGAGACGGGGTACGGCTCACAACGGGAGAGACCGTTCCACTCGATCTTCGGCTGGAGATCGGCGCTGTGGCCGAAGCGATCACGGTCACGGCCGACGCCCCGCTGCTCCGCAGCGAGACGTCTGCGCTCGGACAAGTCATCGACAACAGAAAAGTGATCGACCTGCCTCTCAACGGCCGGAGCTTTATCACGTTGGCGAGCCTTGCCCCCGGTGTGGCTCTCCCACCCGGGTCGCCGCTGCCGCGTATCAACGGCGGAAGGCCTCGCACCAACGAGTATTTGTTTGACGGCATTTCGGTGCTGCAGCCGGAGCCCGGGCAGGTCGCGTTCTTTCCGAACGTCGACGCCATTCAGGAGTTCAAGATCGAGAGCAACAGTCCGCCTGCCGAGTTCGGGCGCTTCAATGGCGGCGTCGTCAATCTGACCACCAGGTCCGGAAGCAATGTCTTTCGCGGCAGTGCCTTTGAGTTCCTTCGAAACGAGGCGCTGAATGCAAAGAACTACTTCGCCACCAGCACCGTCAAGCCACAGTTCCGCCGCAATCAGTTTGGTGGAGTGGTCGGGGGTCCGATCCGGCAGAATCGGACGTTCTTCTTCGCCGACTATCAAGGCCAGCGCCAGACGATTGGACGTACCGTTATTTCAACCGTTCCCACGCTCCTGCAGCGTCAGGGCGTGTTCACGGAAGCCATCGCCGGGCGTGTGCCAGTCATTTACGATCCGGCCACGACGGCGCCGAGTGCAGCCGGCGGATTTACGCGCAGCCCGTTTTCCGGCAATGCGATTCCTCTCGATCGCATGGATCCGGTTGCTCGGGCGCTCGTGCAGCGCTATCCGCTTCCGACCGGCGGCAGTGCAGCCAACAACTACTCGCGGCTGGGCAACGAAACCGTCGATCAGGATCAGTTCAGCGCGCGTATTGATCATCGTTTTGCGACCGACAAGGATCAAGTCTTCGGCCGGTTAACCCGGTTCCGTGAGGAGTTCATCCCGGTGACGCCCCTGCCGGAGGGTAGCGGTGTTACGACCGGGACGCTCGGCCCCCAGCGACACGAGATCGTGGGGATTCGCGTCCAGCTACCAGCGTACGTTCTCGGATCGCCTGCTGAACGAGCTTCGCATCGGCGACACCAGGCGGAGGGTCGACCGGTCGGCGGCGCAGTTGAACGACGCCGCGTCAGCAAGCTTGAGCCTTCCGGGCATTCCGTCGAATGCGAGGTTTCCGAACACGCTCCCGACGTTTCTCGTCGCCGGGTATCAGCAACTGGGATCGCCGCCCAACACCGCGACCGATTTCAGCACGAGCGTGACGCAGATTGCCGATTCTCTGACGTGGTTGACAGGACGGCATACGTTCAAGATGGGCGCCGACGTGCGGTGGGAGCGTCTGAACGTCGTGCAACCGCCGTCGCCAACCGGGTCGTTTACGTTCAGCAATCTCTTCACGGATCTTCCCGGCGTCACCAACACCGGAGCCCCCCTTGCCAGCTTTCTTCTTGGGCAGGTGCAGCAGTTCTCGATCGACCTGCAACAGGAGCAGATCCGGAACAGAGCCCATTTCCAGGAGTATTTCGTCCAGGATGACTGGAGAGTCTCGCGTCGCGTCACGGTGAACGCCGGCTTGCGCTCGACCCTGAACTTCCCCTCGACAGAAGAGAACAACCAGTCGGCTGTGTTCGATCTTCAGACGCAGCAGCTTGAATACCTCGGACGGGATGGCCAACCGCGCGCGGCCCGTCAACTCCACAAGCTCAATCTCGGCCCGCGCCTCGGCATCGTGGGGCGCGTGACTGACAAAACAGTGGTCCGAACTGGCTATGCGTTGGTCTGGATCGAGCAGGCAGGGATTACGACGCCCTTCACGACGCCGGTTTTTCCGTTCCTGCAGACCGTATCCCAGCGCACGCTCGATAACATCGTCCCGGCCTTCGCTCTCGCCACGGGGCCTCGAGTCGAGCCCATTCCTCTGACGCCGGATGCGGGCCTTGGACAGGGCGTCTTTGCGGTGGACCACGATCTTGGATCGGGTTACGTACAGCAGTGGAACGCATCTCTTCAACGCGAGCTCACGTCCGACATCTCGATCGAAGTCGCGTACACAGGCTCGAAGATTACTCATGTTGGCATACCTGACACCAACCTCAATCAGTTGACCGTTGATCAACTCGCGCAGGGCGCTGCTCTGCTGCAGAGGGTGCCGAATCCGTACTTCGGCACCATTCCTCGATCCTCCTCGCTTGGGGATCCGACGATCCCGCTGGCGCAGCTCCTCAAGCCATATCCCCGGTACACCACGGTCAGTCTCTACCGGAACAACGTCGGCACGACGTTCTATCAGGGCTTTTACACCAAGCTCGAACAACGGTTCTCAGGGGGCTTGTCGTATCTCGTGAGCTACACGCGCTCGAAACTGGTGGATGACGCGTCGTCCGTCTTCGACGCGTCGATTCTGACCGGGCCGATTGCGAACTACCCGGTTGCCGATAGCTTCAATCGACATCTCGAGCGCGACTACTCAACCGGAGATATTCCGCACGTGTTCGTATCGTCAGCCGTCTGGGACATCCCGTTTGGCACAAATCGGCG
This sequence comes from uncultured Acidobacteriota bacterium, assembly GCA_963741135.1. Taxonomy (GTDB): domain Bacteria; phylum Acidobacteriota; class Vicinamibacteria; order Vicinamibacterales; family UBA2999; genus Gp6-AA40. Next base: position 110,653 of record CAVUHC010000008.1, on the reverse strand, counting down.
GAATCAGGCTCGAGGCATCCTCGGGGCGCTCGTCAACGACTGGACGCTGACGGGCATCCTCACGCTGCAATCTGGTATGCCGATCGCCGTGACGCAAACCACGAATAACAATGCATTCGCAGGTTTTGGGACACAGCGACCCAACCTCGTAGGGGCTCCGACTCTTCCTGCCGATGAACGTTCGGTGAGCCGGTGGTTCAATACCGGAGCCTTCGCCACGGCGCCACAGTTCATGCTCGGAACGAGCTCGCGCAATCCGGTGCGAGGCCCTGCCTATCGCAATCTCGACGTGGCTCTCATCCGGCGCGTGCCGCTTTCAGCAAGCAAGGCACTGGAAGCGCGCGCGGAGGTCTTCAATCTGACAAACACACCGCCACTCGGGGCGCCGAACGGCGTCTTGGGCTCGGCGGCGTTCGGAACGATCACGTCGGCCGGCGATCCGCGTGTCATTCAGCTGGCGCTGAAATTTGTCTTCTGAGACCGCAGGCATCTGGATATGTGGGTCGAATCATCGATTCTGGTCGGTTGACATATGCCAAGGTGCAAACGCATTCCCCTGATCAGAGACCTACCCGGGTCTTGAAGTAGAAAGTCCGTCCAGGCTGAGGAAACCCCCACGCTAACTGGTAGTTGTCATCGGTCAGGTTCTTGAAACCAAAGACCACACTAGCGTTGCTCGCGACCGAATACTCCGCGGCCAGGTTGACCAGCGTGTACGCGCCCGTCCGCACGTAGGGGAACGCCGGCGGAGGGTTCACGTCGCTCCATCGATCGCCCGCGATGTCGATACTCGGAGTGATGGTAAGCCGCTTGACCGGTTGCCAGGCCGCATAGACAAACGCCTTGTGCGTCGGCACACCGGTCGGACGTAGATTGAGCTGCAGCGCGTCATGAATTGCCTTTTGGGAATCGGATCGAACTGTTGGAGCGGTTGTCATATTGACCCTGAACAACGACTGTGCGACTTGCACCACGGGCTGTGAGGTCGCTGTTTCGATGGACTGTTGTTTCAACGCTAAATGTGGAACAACACGTTCGAGAGACAATCATTCAGGCTGTGGGAAATGATGAGCGCCCACAGTGCCAGACTCTCACGCGAGGCCGCAAGACTACAATGTGAGCTCTCACCGGAATTCACGCATCCCGCATGAACGACCACCAGAACGGAGCCGCAGGCGACGTACGGATGCGTGGCTTTGCGCGCCGCCATACGGTCGAAGCGGCGCTTGCGTGGCTCGATGCCCAATTGCAGCCGCTCGACGCCGAGACTCCTGCCTCTACAGGCGACGGCGGGTCGCGTGCTGGCCGGCTCCATCACAAGCGAGGTGGACGTACCCGGATTCGACCGTGCCACGATGGACGGATACGCCGTCGTCGCGGAAAGCACGGAGGGTGCGACTCCTTATAACAGCCTTCCACTGACGCTGATCGGGGACTCGCTGCCCGGACGCTCCTTTCAGGGCGCGGTCGGCCCCGGCCAGGCCGTGCGGATCATGACCGGTGCTCCGCTGCCGCTCGGCTGCGACGCGGTGCTGCCTGCCGAGTGGGCCGAACCGTCGGCCGCCTGCGAAGCGGAGTCGGCGCAGGCTTATCTGGACGGACCTGGCGGCCGCTGCGTCAGGGCACTCGCCGCCGTGTCGCCTGGCAAGCACGTCGGCAGGCGCGGAGAAGACGTGACCCGCGGGACGACGCTCCTCCAACGCGGACGTCTGTTGCGCCCCCAGGATCTAGGCGTGCTCAGTTCCGTAGGCGTCGGAGACCTGCGACGTGATTCGCCGGCCGCGTGTTCGGTTGGTCGTGACCGGCAACGAATTGTTGCCGTCCGGTTCGCAGCCGCACGGTCATCGCATCGTCGACGCCAACGGGCCGATGCTCGCCGCTCTCGTCGAGCGCGACGGAGGGCTGATCGATTTCCCCGGTTTGGTGCCCGACGAGCAGCGATGCCATCCTCGACGCTCTCCATGCTGCGGCCGATGTCGTGATCGTATCAGGAGGTTCGAGCGTCGGAATCGAGGACCTCGCGCCGACGCTCCTTGCCAAGCACGGCGACCTGGCGATCCATGGGATCGCCATGCGTCCCAGCAGCCCGACCGGTCTCGGACGAATCGAGCATCGGCTGGTGTTTCTGCTGCCCGGCAATCCGGTGTCCTGCCTCTGCGCCTACGATTTTTTTGCGGGCCGCGCGATTCGTGCCCTGGGTGGACGCACCAAGACGTGGCCCTATCGCCCGATACGCGCGATGTTGACGCGCAAGCTCAGCTCCACGATCGGTCGGCTCGACTACGCCCGCGTGCGAGTGATCGAAGGCGCTGTCGAGCCTCTCGCGATTGGCGGCGCGTCGGTGCTGTCATCGACGACTCGCGCTGACGGCTTCGTCATCGTCCCCGCCGACAGTGAGGGCTTCGCGGCAGGCGCTGACGTGGAAGTCTGGCTCTATGCCTGAGCAGGAGCAGTTTCTCGATGTGCTCGACCGCGACGAAGCGGAGCGGCGGTTTCGTGCGGCCATCGACCTTGCACCTCGCGGAATCGAAACGGTGCCGCTCGAAGCGGCCCTCGGCAGGGTGCTTGCGGCCGACGTCATCTCGCTCGTGGATGTGCCGTCGTTCGATCGCTCGAACGTGGACGGCTTCGCCGTCGTTGCCGAAGACACCTTCGGCGCGGCCGAGGAAGTTCCTCGTTGCGTGCGGCTCGACGAAGAAGTGATTCACACGGGAGTCGTGCCGAAGACGATGGTCCAGCGGGGTCGAGCTGTATCGATTGCTACCGGAGGGATGGTTCCACGCGGCGCTGATGCCGTGGTCATGGTCGAGCACGCCGAAGTGCGCGGTGACCAACTGCGGATTGCCAAAGCGGTCACGCCAGGGAGCGGGGTGTCGTTCGCCGGAACCGACATCACCGCGGGCGAGACGGTGCTGCGCCAGGGCCAGCTGCTGACCAGCCGCGATACCGGCGTTCTGGCCGCGATCGGGGTAGCCCGCGTCGACGTCTGGCGAAAGCCGATCGTCGCCATTCTCTCTACGGGCGACGAGATCATCGCCCCCGGCGAGCCGATGCAACCCGCGAAGGTCTACGACTCGAACGCTCAGGTGCTCGCCGATGCCGTGCGGGAACTGGGCGGTGAACCGATGCGCCTGGGCATTGCGCACGACGATGTGGCGACGCTGCGCCGAAAGGTCGAAGAGGCCCTCGAGTCTGCCGACATCGTCCTGCTTTCAGGAGGCACGAGCAAGGGAGCGGGCGACGTCTCGTATCGCGTCGTGGCTGAACTGCGCGACCCTGGAATCGTGGCGCACGGTGTGGCGCTCAAGCCTGGCAAACCCATCTGCCTCGCGGCGACCCGTGGCCGTCCGGTCGTCGTGCTCCCCGGCTTTCCGACGTCGGCGATCTTCACGTTTCACGAGTTCGTGGCCCCGGTGCTCGGGCGCAGGCCGGGCGCGGCTCAGAGCAGCGGATGACCGTGGCGGCGCGATTGGCGGTCAAGGTCAACAGCGAGATCGGCCGAACGGAATACCTGTTGGTCGGATTGGTCGAGACGGCGGATGAACCGGGGCCCGGCACGTCGCTCGCCGCGTATCCGATGGGACAAGGGTCCGGCAGCGTCACCACGTTCAGCCGTGCCGACGGCTTCACGACCATCGGCCGGCACGAGGAGATTGTCGAAGCGGGAACCGTCGTCGACGTTCAGCTTCTCGGCCGGGAGCTGCAGCTGGCTGACCTCGTGGTGATCGGCAGCCACTGTATCGGCCTCGACTACCTGCTGGGCGAATTACAGCAGCGTGGTGTGCGATCCAAGTTCCTCGCCGTCGGCAGTTTGGCGGGGCTGGAAGCCGCCAAGCGTCGCGAATGCGATGTGGCGGGCATCCACCTGCTGGATCCGAAGACCGGCCAGTACAATCGCCCGTTTCTCACTCCGGTGGTGGAGCTTGTCGCCGGCTATGGTCGACTGCAAGGCGTGGCCTTCCGTCAGCGGCGATCGACGTTTCGAGGGCCGCGCCGCACGCGACGCCATCGCCGCCGTGAGACTCGATCCGTCGTGCGTGATGGTGAACCGCAACCAGGGCAGCGGCACACGAGCGCTGATCGACGGCCTGCTCGAAGGCGTCAAACCGGCGGGGTACGCGGTGCAGCCGAGAAATCACAACGCCGTGGCCGCCGCCGTCTCGCAGGGCCGCGCGGATTGGGGACTGACGCTGGACACGGTGGCCGGCAGCGCGGGGCTGGGATTTCTGCCGCTTCAGGAGGAACGCTACGATTTCGTGGTGCCGAAATCGCGCGCGAATCGCCGTGGCGTGGCGGCCCTCAAACAGCTGCTGAGTGAGCCCTCCACGCGAGACGCGTTAATCCGTCTAGGAATGAGGCCTGAGCCAATTTCCTGCCACGTCCACGGACACGAGACGAGATTCTATGGTCGTGCTCGACCCGTGCCTCCGTGGCCCGCAGAGTGAAAAGCGCTTTAGCGGGCCGCTTCCCGAACCGATGGGAACCGATCGAGGGTTTGACTGGAGCGTGAGCGTTGGCGACTGAGGATGACGACGAACTCGCCCGTTCCGTGACGGCCGCGGGCATCGTGTTGTGCGGCGGCCGATCGACGCGGATGGGATCCGCCAAGGCGCTGCTGCCCTTCGGCGCCGAGACCATGCTCCAGCGTGTGGTCCGCCTGCTCAGCACGGTCGCCTCGCCGCTCGTGGTGGTCGCGGCGCCCGCGCAGTCGTTGCCCGACCTCCCGGCCTCCGTCACGGTGACCCGTGACGAACACGAAGGTCGCGGGCCGCTCGAGGGGTTGCGCGCCGGTCTGAAGGCGCTGCCCGTCGACGCTGAGATCGCGTACGTGACGAGCTGTGACGTACCGCTCCTCGTTCCAGCATTCGTTCATCGAATGGTGGAACTCCTTGGCGATCACGACATCGCCGTGATGGAGATCGACGGCTTTCCTCATCCGCTATCAGCCGTCTATCGACGCCGCACGCTGCCGCATGTCGAGGCGCTGCTCGCCGCGGACCGGCTTCGTCCCGTGTTCCTGTTCGACGCGGTGCGAACCCGCCGCGTGCAGCCGTCGGAACTGGCCTCCGTCGATCCCGAGCTGTTGACGCTGAGAAATCTGAATACCCGGCAGGACTACCTGGATGCGCTGTCGACCGCAGGATTCGGTGATCAAGGGTAGGGCGCGGGCAGGCCCAAAGGCCTGCACGACATCTCACCAGCCGCGTTGCCGGTGATACTCGGTCACGAGGCTGCCGAGGCGTTCGCGGCTCAGCACCGCCGCCGGATCGCCGTCCAGCGCGGTGTCGAGAAACCGATCGGGCAGCGTGTCTTCCTCAGGTGTCCAGCCGGCCAGCAGATTGAATTGCCGCTTGGCGTGCACGATACGCCTGGCAGTCTCGCGACATTCATCGGCGGTCGTGTCCCAGCCGGTGACGCAGCGCAGCATGTCGGCGGCCTCCGCGTAGAAATCCTCGAACACCCCGCGAAGAAACTTGCAGATGATGAGCGAGTCCATCAATGCGGCCTTGTCCTCGGTTTCGATGGCATAGTGCACCGCGTCGACCGTTGCATGCTTGCGGTCGACTTTGTCCGAGAAATCCACCTCGTACGCGCCACTGCGGTTATGGTCCGCACCGCGAGCGCCCACCGCGAATCCCAGGGCCATCGTCTGCAGCGCGCGCGGCTCGTAGCCGGGAATCTCCAGACCCTTGACCTGCGGAGCGAACGCGATGCTGTGATGTCCGATCGTGTGGGCGGCGCGGCGACTGCCCTCCGCCAGCAGATTCCCCACACCTTCGCGGCGGCCGATCAATTCGATGGCGCGCAGAATCGCCTCTCCGGATCCGAACGAGAGCCATGGCTCGTCGAGCCAGCCACGTTCGACGCACTCCATGGCGAAGGCGATTGTGCCGCCGGCGCTGATCGTGTCGATCCCCAGGTCGTCGCACAGCCTGGAGGCACGGAGCACGACATCCGCATCGCCCACGCCGCACAACGGCCCCAGCGCGAACAGGCTTTCGTACTCCAGGCGGACGCCCTTCTCGTCTCCGAGCGAGTAGATGTGCTCGCACCCGATCGTGCAGGCCACGCAACTCGCGCGTGTCTTGCTGTGCGTCTGGCGGATCTCCTCAGGCGAAAGGCTGACCGCCTCGTCGAAGGTGCCGGACCGAAAGTTCCGCGTCGGCAGCACGCCAAGGCGATTGAACGTCAGCAAATTGGCCGCGGTGCCCAGCTCACGGTACTTGGCGGTCGCAGGACCGAACGACCGTTTCGACAGGGCCTTGCTGTATTCAGTCAACTCGCGCGGGTGTGCCCACTCGCACCGCATGGTTCCGCGCACGGCAATCGCCTTCAGGTTCTTGCTGCCCAGCACCGCGCCGCTCCCGCCGCGCCCGGCGTGGCGCCCGTCGTGCGAGATCGTCGCATAACGTACCAGGTGCTCGCCGGCGGGGCCAATCGACGCGACCTGATAATCGGACCCGAGTCGCGTTTTGAGCGCCGTTTCCGCGACGTGGCATGCCGCTCCGCGAAGGTCTTCGGCCGGCTCGAGCCGGACCCGCCCGTCATCAATGATCAACGTCGAGAGCTCCGGCGCCCGTCCCACGATCACGATCGCGTCGCAACCGCATCGCTTGCCGGCAATCGCGAAGCCGCTGCTGGCCAGCGAGTCGTTGATCCGATCCGTCAGGGGACTCTTGCCCACGACCGCGAATTTCGCGGATGTGGTGAGGGGGCTGCCGACCAACGGACTGAAGACGAACGCCAGAGGCGCATCAGCCGCGAGCGCATCAACACAGGCGCCGCCCTCCTCGAGCAGGAGCCACGCACCCAGCCCGCTTCCGCCGAGGAACTGCCGCAGCACGGTTTCCGTCAGCGGGACACGCTCGGCGCTGCCGCGTGAGACGTCGACGCGCAAATAGCAGCCGTGATAGCCGAACGGCGTGGGGCCGGTCATCAGCCTCCCGCGTCCGCAGAGAGGATGAGCACGCAGTCGTGTTCCATGAGTTGTGTGCTGGGATCGCTGACGAACCGATCGCCGTTGAGGTTGGCGACGAACGACGAGCGCAAATGATCACCGGTGATGAGATCGCCGAGCGATGGGAATCGCATCGCCAGCGCGGTCATCAGCTGGCCGAGCGTGTCCGCCTGCAGCTCCAACTCCGCGACGCCGGCACGCTCGCGCGGAACGCCGAAAAACTCAACACGCATGATGATGACCGTTCCGTGGCTGAATCCAGCAGCGCCGGCTAGCGGCGTCCACGGGGGACACCGGAGGGACCAAAGACGATTGATACTATCACCTCGGCTACCGTCAGCCCGGCGACTGTCCGCCGCGCTGCCGAAGTCGCTGCAGTCGCTCATACGGCCCCTTCTTGTCCGGAGATAGAATGGGCCGATGAGTGATGAGGCGGCCGTTTCTTTCTCGAGCTCGAAGAGAAAGCAGGGCAAGAAGTCGGCCCGCTCGACGCCGAAGGGCCGCCGCGTCGATCCGAAGGCGCGCCAAGAGGTACTCGACCTCCTCGGCGATGCCCCGCGCCGACGGGATCTGCTGATCGAGCATCTCCACAAGATTCAAGACCGCTTCGGCTGCCTCGCCGCGGCGCACCTGGTCGCGCTCGCGGCTGAGATGAAGCTGGCGATGACCGAAGTCTACGAAGTCGCGACCTTCTATCACCACTTCGACGTCGTGAAGGACGGGGACGCGGCGCCGCCCGCGATCACCGTGCGGGTCTGCGACTCGATCGCCTGCGAGATCGCCGGTTCAGGCGAACTGCTGACCAGGTTGCCGGCCCTTGTCGGCAACGACGTCAGGGTCCTGCACGCGCCTTGCGTGGGCCGCTGCGAGACGGCGCCCGTCGCCGTAATCGGACAGAATCCCGTCCCGCACGCGACGACGGAAAAGGTGACGACGCTGATACAGGCGAAGGCGGTGAAGCACCCCCAACCCGGCGACGGCACAGCGCACCCGCATCTCGACATCGTCGCCCCCGGCCACATCGACTATGCGGCCTATCGCGCGAGCGGTGGATATGAACTGGCGGCGTCCTGCATCGGCGGCGCGAACACTCGCGAGGATGTGGTCGCCGCGATGGAGGACTCCGGGTTGCGGGGCCTCGGGGGCGCGGGCTTCCCCGCCGGCCGCAAATGGAAGCTGGTGGCGGCCGAGCCCGCACCGCGCCTGATGGCGATCAACATCGACGAGGGCGAGCCGGGAACCTTCAAGGATCGCTACTACCTGGAGCGCGACCCGCATCGTTTTCTCGAAGGAGCGCTCGTCGCGGCCTGGGCGGTCGGCATCGCCGAGATCTACATTTATCTGCGCGACGAGTACCACGGCTGCCGCGCGATTCTGGAGCGGGAAATCGCGGCGGTGCAGTCGGATCCGCCGTGTCCCCTCCCGCCCATTCATCTGCGCCGGGGCGCGGGCGCCTACATCTGCGGCGAAGAGTCCGCGATGATCGAATCGATCGAAGGCAGGCGCGGCGAGCCGCGCCTGCGGCCGCCCTACGTGGCACAGGTCGGGTTGTTCAATCGACCCACGCTCGAGCACAACATGGAAACCCTGCACTGGGTGCGCGACATCCTCGAGAAGGGTCCGGCCTGGTTCGCCGGCCACGGCCGGCACAGCCGGAAAGGTCTGCGCTCGTTCTCGGTCAGCGGACGCGTGAAGAAGCCGGGCGTGCATCTCGCGCCCGCCGGCATCACCGTCAAGGAGTTGATCGACGAATACTGCGACGGCATGCTCGACGGCCACGCGTTCTATGGGTATCTGCCCGGTGGAGCGTCCGGCGGAATCCTGCCCGCCTCACTGGCCGACATCCCGCTCGATTTCGATACCTTGACCGAGTACGGCTGCTTCATCGGTTCCGCGGCGATCGTGATCCTTTCGGACCACGATACGGCGACCGGGGCCGCGCGCAATCTCATGAAGTTTTTTTCCGAGGAGTCCTGCGGCCAGTGCACACCATGCCGCGTGGGCACTGTCAAAGCGGTGACGCTCATGGAGGGGCGCAACTGGGACCAGCCGCTGCTCAAGGAGTTGTCGCAAGCGATGGTCGACGCGTCGATCTGCGGTCTGGGACAGGCGGCGCCGAATCCGGCTCTCTCCGTGATGAAGTACTTTCCGCAGGAAATCGAATAATGCCCGTCGGGTTCACGTTGAACGGTACGTGCGTCGTCGGCCGCTCGGACGAAACTCTGATCGAGACGGCCAAGCGCTACGGCGTCGAGATCCCTCACCTTTGCTACAAAAAAGGCATGCGCGAGGACGGCAACTGCCGCGCCTGCGTGGTCGAAATCAAGGGCGAGCGCGTACTCGCGCCTTCATGCTGCCGCTATCCCAAAGATGGGATGGAGGTGACGACCAACAGCGCACGCGCCCTCCTCAGCCAGAAGATGGTGCTCGAGCTGCTGCTGTCGGACGTTCCCGAGACGTCGTACACGCGCAACTCCGAGCTCGATCAGTGGGCGAAGAACCTTGCGATCGGCAAGCCGCGCTTCAAGGCGCGGCATCAGCCTCCTCAGGATCTGTCGCATCCGGCGATCGCGGTGAATCTCGACGCCTGCATCCAGTGCGGGCGCTGCGTCCGCGCCTGCCGCGAGGAGCAGGTGAACGACGTCATCGGCTACGCCTTCCGCGGCGGCGAGGCGAAGATCGTGTTCGATCTCGACGATCCGATGGGTAATTCCACCTGCGTCGCCTGCGGTGAGTGTGTGCAGGCGTGCCCGACCGGCGCGCTCATGCCGGCGCGCGACGTGGGCCTGACAGTGCCCGACAAACAGGTGGAGTCGGTCTGCCCATACTGCGGCGTCGGCTGCCAGCTCACCTACCACATCAAGGGGAATACGATTCTCCACGTGCAGGGTAAGGATGGCCCGGCAAACTCGAGCCGGCTGTGCGTCAAGGGCCGGTACGGCTTTGACTACGTGCAGCACAAGCATCGCCTCACCACGCCGCTGATCCGCAAAGCGGGCGTGAAGAAGCACAAGGACTTCACCGTCGATCCGGACAATTGGCGCACGATGTTCCGGGAGGCGACCTGGGACGAGGCGCTGGCGTTTGCCGCGAAGGGGCTGCGGGACATCCGCGATACGCACGGCAAGCGATCGCTCGCCGGTTTCGGCTCGGCCAAAGGCACGAACGAGGAAGCCTACCTGTTCCAGAAGTTGGTCCGCACCGGATTCGGATCGAACAACGTCGATCACTGCACCCGCCTGTGCCACGCCTCGAGCGTCGCGGCGCTGATGGAAGGGATCAACTCCGGAGCCGTGTCGAACCAGGTGCGCGACGTGGTGCAGTCGGAGGTCATCTTCGTGATCGGCGCGAACCCCACGATGAATCACCCCGTCGCCGCGACATGGATCAAGAACGCCGCGAAAGCCGGAGCCAAGTTGATCGTGGCGGATCCGCGCCGCTCCGATCTTGCGCGGCATGCGACCTACTACCTGCAGTTCAACCCCGATACCGACGTTGCGCTGCTCAACGCCATGCTTCACGTGATCGTTGACGAGGGGCTCGTCAACGAGGCGTTCATCCGCGACCGCACCTCGGGATATGAAGCCCTCGCCGAGAACGTCAAGGCGTTCTGTCCGGAAACGATGGCGCCGATCTGCGGCATCGATGCCGAGACGATCCGCGCGGTCGCGCGGCTGTACGCGACGTCAAAGGCCTCGATCATCATGTGGGGGATGGGCATCTCTCAACATGTGCACGGCACCGACAACGCGCGGTGCCTGATCGCGCTGGCGCTGTCCACGGGTCAGATCGGGAAGCCCGGTTCCGGGCTGCATCCGCTGCGCGGCCAGAACAACGTGCAGGGCGCATCCGACGTGGGGTTGATTCCGATGTTCTACCCCGACTATCAGCGCGTGGCTACGCCGGAGGCGAAGCAGCGCTTCGAGAAACTGTGGGGCATGGAGCTCGACCCCGAGCCCGGTCTCACGGTCGTCGAAATCATCAACGCTGCCAAGAAGCACGAGGTCCGCGGGATGTACGTCATGGGCGAAAACCCGGCGATGTCCGATCCCGACGTCGACCACGCCCGCGAGGCCCTCGCCTCGCTCGATCATCTGATCGTGCAGGACATCTTCCTGACCGAGACGGCGTATCTGGCCGACGTGGTGCTGCCGGCGACCGCATGGCCCGAGAAGATCGGCACCGTCACGAACACCGATCGCATGGTGCAGCTCGGTCGCAAGGCCATCGAGCCGCCCGGCGAGGCCCGACCGGATCTCTGGATCATCAACGAGCTGGCGCGCGGCATGGGCCTGGACTGGAATTACTCGCATCCGCGCGAGGTGTTCGAGGAGATGCGCACGTGCATGGACTCGATCGCCGGCATCACGTGGGATCGCCTCGAACGCGAGTCCTCGGTGACCTATCCATGCGAAAAGGAAGGCGATCCTGGTCAGCCGACGGTGTTCGTGACGACTTTTCCGACCCCCACGGGGCGCGGCCGGTTCGTGCCAGCGGATATTATCCACGCCGCCGAGCGTCCAGACGAGCAGTACCCGATGGTGCTCATCACCGGACGTCAACTCGAACACTGGCATACCGGCTCGATGACACGGCGCGCGTCGGTGCTCGACAACATCGAGCCAGAGCCCGTCGTCTCGATACATCCGCTCGATCTCGCGCGGGTCGGAGTCGAGCCGGGTGAGACGATCACGATCGAGTCGCGGCGCGGGAAGATCTCGCTCTACGCGCGCGCCGACGACGGGATGCCGCGCGGCTCGGTGTTCGTGCCGTTCTGCTATTACGAGGCGGCCGCGAACATGCTGACCAATCCCGTGCTCGATCCGTTCGGGAAGATCCCCGAGTTCAAGTACTGCGCGGTCCGGCTGTCGAAAGGCGGGCCGACGCCGATACATTCGAGCTTCGGCGGAGGAACCCTGCTGACAGAAACGTCGCTCGGACAGTAGCCGGCCTCGTGCCCAACGGTTATACTTTCGGGTCGAAATTCACCGTGACCAACGCCGGCATGCTCTACACGGCCAAAGCCGCGGCGCTGGGCGTGCGGTGCGCGTCATGCGCGCCGCGGCTCTTATCGATCCCGGCTTTCCGCCCCAGATTACGGAGGACAGTATGTTAGAGACCGCAGCCCGCCCCGCCGATGCCAATGCAGCCGAAGCCGAGCGGAAGCTGACGGATGGCTTTCACCTCGTCATCGATGCCCTCACGCTCAACGGCTTCACCACGATCTACGGTGTGCCTGGCATCCCGATCACGGATTTCGGCCGTCTGGCACAGGCCGCAGGCATGCGCGTGATCTCGTTCCGGCATGAGCAGCACGCCGGCAACGCAGCGGCCATTGCCGGCTTCCTGACGAAAAAGCCCGGCATTTGCCTCACGGTGTCAGCGCCCGGCTTCCTCAACGGTCTGACTGCGCTGGCCAATGCCACGACCAACTGCTTTCCGATGATCCTGATCAGCGGCTCCTCCGAGCGCGAGATCATCGACCTGCAGCAGGGCGACTACGAAGAGATGGACCAAATGGCTATCGCCAAGCCCCTCTGCAAGGCGGCCTTCCGCGTGCTGCATGCCGCGGACATCGGCATCGGTGTGGCGCGCGCGATCCGCGCAGCTGTTTCAGGGCGCCCGGGCGGCGTCTATCTTGATCTGCCGGCCAAACTTTTCTCTCAGGTGATGGACGCAGAGGCTGGAGCCAGGTCGCTCGTCAAGGTCATCGACCCGGCGCCGGCGCAGATTCCGGCGCCGGTCGCGGTCAAGCGCGCGCTCGATCTCCTGAAGAGCGCCAAGCGCCCGCTCATCATTCTCGGCAAAGGCGCGGCCTACGCGCAGGCCGACGACCAGATCCGCGCCCTGGTCGAAAAAAGCGGCATACCTTTCCTGCCGATGAGCATGGCCAAGGGGCTTTTGCCGGACACGCATCCGCAGTGCGCCGGCGCGGCGCGCTCGACCGTGCTGAAGGACTCCGACGTCGTGATGCTGATCGGCGCGCGCCTCAACTGGCTGTTGTCGCACGGCAAGGGCAAGACCTGGGGTGAGCCTGGATCGAAGACATTCATCCAGATCGACATCGAGCCCAAGGAGATGGACAGCAACGTCGAGATCGGCGCACCCGTGGTGGGCGACATCGGCTCCTGCGTGTCGGCGCTTCTCGACGGCATCGACGGCACGTGGCCGGCCCCGCCGGCCGACTGGACCAACGCCGTCAAGGCGAAGAAGGAAGAGAACATCGCCAAGATGGCGCCGAGGCTGATGAAGAATTCGGTGCCGATGGACTTCCACAGTGCGCTCGGTGCACTGCGCACCGTCATCAAAGAGCGGCCGGATGCCATCCTCGTCAACGAAGGCGCCAACACCCTCGATCTCGCGCGCGGTGTCATCGACATGTATCAACCGCGCAAACGCCTGGACGTCGGCACCTGGGGCGTCATGGGCATCGGAATGGGCTTTGCCGTCGCGGCCGCCGTGGAGACCGGGAAACCGGTGCTCGCGGTCGAAGGCGACAGCGCCTTTGGGTTCTCCGGCATGGAAGTGGAAACGATTTGCCGGTACAACCTGCCGGTCTGCATCGTCGTCTTCAACAACAACGGCATCTATCGCGGGACCGACGTCAATCCCACTGGCGGTTCCGATGTTGCGACAACCGTCTTCGTCAAAGATGCGCGCTACGACAAGATGATAGAAGCCTTCGGCGGCGTCGGCGTTCATGTGACCACGCAGGACGAGCTGAGCCGAGCCGTGAACACGGCCATGGACTCCGGCAGGCCGACCCTCATCAACGCGGTGATCGACCCAGCGGCCGGCACCGAGAGCGGCAGCATCGGCAAACTCAACCCGCAAAGCGTGGTTCGCAAGAAGTAACCACTGAAAACCAACATGACCGACAACAAGACCGAAGTCCGCCGAATTCTCGACAAAGTCAAGGCCGAAGGCCGCACCTCGCTCACCGCGCCCGAGGGCAAGATCGTATGTGATGCCTACGGCATCACCGTTCCCAAGGAAGGCCTGGCGACGTCGGCCGCGGAAGCGGCGACGATCGCCGCGGGCATGGGCTTTCCTGTCGTGCTCAAGATCGTGTCACCGGAGATCCTGCACAAGACCGAGGCCGGGGGCGTGCTGGTCGGCGTGAACAGCGCCGAGGACGCCGAAAAGGGCTTCGCCACCATCATGGCCAGCGCCAGGAAATACAACGCCACGGCCAACCTGCTCGGTGTCCAGGTACAGCAGATGCTCACCGGCGGTCAGGAAGTCATCATCGGGGCGGTGACCGATCCGGTGTTCGGCAAGCTGGTCGCCTTCGGTCTGGGCGGCGTGCTCGTGGAGGTGCTCAAGGACATCACGTTCCGACTGGCGCCCGCGACCCGGGACGATGCCCTGTCGATGCTCGACGGCATCGCGGCCGCGGAGATCCTCAAAGGCGTGCGCGGGTCGGATCCTGTCAATCGCGACGCGCTTGCCCGGATGATCCAGAACGTGTCGCAGCTCATCGCCGATTTTCCGGAAATCGCGGAGATGGACTTGAACCCCGTCTTCGCGAGCACGAACGGCGCGGTCGCGGCCGACGTCCGGATCGTCGTCAATTTCTCGCCGGCCCCGGCGCGGTTCCGTCCGGCGCACGAGGACATCGTGCGTGACATGAACCGCATCATGAAGCCGAAGGCGGTCGCCGTCATCGGCGCCTCGTCAGAAGCGGGAAAGATCGGCAACTCGGTGATGAAGAACCTGATCAACGGCGGGTACAAAGGGGAGATCTATCCGATCAACCCGTCCGCCGACGAGATCATGGGCCTGAAAGCCTACAAGAGCGTCAAGGATGTTCCCGGCGACATCGATGTTGCCGTCTTCGCGATCCCGGCGAAGTTCGTGGCGTCAGCGGTGGCAGAGTGCGGCGAAAAGAGGATTCCCGGCGCCGTCCTCATTCCTTCGGGTTTTGCCGAGACCGGCAACGTCGAGGGCCAGAAGGAACTCGTCGCGGTCGCCCAGAAGTACGGCGTCCGCCTGATGGGTCCGAACATCTACGGTTTCTACTACACGTGGAGCAACCTCTGCGCGACGTTCTGTACGGCGTACGACGTCAAGGGCCACGCGGCGCTATCGTCGCAGTCGGGCGGCATCGGGATGGCCATCATCGGCTTCTCCCGCTCGGCGAAGATGGGCGTCTCGGCCATCGTCGGTCTGGGGAACAAGTCGGACATCGACGAGGACGATCTGCTGACGTTTTTCGAGCAGGATGACAACACGCACATCATCGTGCAGCACTGCGAGGACCTGAAGGACGGCCGCGCGTTTGCCGAAGTGGCCAAGCGCGTGTCGAAGAAGAAGCCGGTCGTCGTGCTCAAGGCCGGACGCACCGCCCTGGGCTCCAAGGCGGCCAGTTCGCACACCGGCGCGCTCGCCGGCAACGACAAGATCTACGACGATGTGCTCAGGCAATCGGGCGTGATTCGTGCGCGCTCGCTGCGCGAGATGCTCGAGTTCGCACGAGCGCTTCCGATCCTGCCGACACCCAAGGGCGACAACATCGTCATCATCACCGGTGCCGGCGGCTCAGGCGTACTGCTGTCCGATGCGGTCGTCGACAACGGCCTGTCACTCATGACCTTTCCCCCGGATCTCGACGCGGCGTTCAAGAAGTTCATTCCGCCTTTTGGCGCGTCCGGTAATCCGGTCGACATCACCGGCGGCGAGCCGCCGAAGACCTATCAGAACACCGTCCGGCTCGGTCTCGAAGATGAACGGATCCATTCGCTCATCCTCGGCTACTGGCACACCATCGTCACACCGCCGATGGTCTTCGCGAAGCTGCTGGCAGAGATCGTCGAGGAATTGCGGGCGAAGGGTATCAATAAGCCGGTCGTCGTCTCGCTGGCGGGCGATGTCGAGGTCGAGGAGGCGTCAGAGTATCTCTTCGATCACAAGATTCCGGCCTATCCCTATTCGACGGAGATCCCGGTGGACGTGCTCGGCGCCAGGTACAAGTGGGCGCGCGGCGCCGGACTGATCTGATGCGCCGCCAGAGCGCGTCACATCGATTGACCTGTCCCTAACTGGAGATCACTTCACCTCTGCCCCACCCCGGCGGCTGTCTGGCACGAAGCGGGCTCGCGCCGGCATGCGCACGCGCGGCAGCGTTTCGCGACTGATCATGTCGCTCTCCGCGATGATCTCGTTCTTCGCGAGCAGCCATGCGACGAGGGCATACGTCTCGTCGGCCGTGAGAGAGCCGGGTGCGCCTGCCGGCATCGCGCGCCGCACGTAGTCGAATACGGTGGTCGCGTACGGCCAGTAGTTGCCGATGGTGAACGGCACATCCGGGCGCGCACCGCGCCAGCGCTCGTACTCGGGGCCGAACGGCGCGGAGTTCTTCGGCTCGGCACCGACGAGGACGTCGGCCGTTCCGCCTTCTCCGTTCGCGCCGTGGCAGGCGGCGCATTTCTGCGCGTATATGGGAGCGCCCTCGCGCGCCGTCCCCCCGCCGGAGGGAAGGCCGGTACCATCGGGTCGCACATCAATGTCGAGTGCAGCGATCTGACCCGGCGTCGCAGGCGTCCCGATCCTGTGAGGCCCAGACGGAGACTGGGCCGCTGCGGCCAGGCTGACCGTGAACGCTGCACCGACGACGATCATCAGCCGGTTCACGCGCGCATCCTCTGCAGGCCGAAACGGACGCGTCCATCGGCGGCAATCGTCCAGCCGGTGACCGGGTTGAGGTGATACCGTGTCCGGCGGCCGCGTACTCGTTGCAGCGCCGACATCTCCGGCTGCGTGTAGCCGGTTTCGTCCACGGCACGGCTCAGGATTTCGGTCGGACGTCCGTCCCACTCCCAGGCATAACGGAACTCCGTGTGGGCCTTCGGCAGCACCGGCTGCTGCAGCGTGGCCGGCTTCCACGTGCGGCCGCCGTCCGTGCTCACATCGACGCGGCGGATCGCCCCGCGGCCGCTCCAGGCGACTCCGCGCAATTCGACAAATCCCTTCTCGATCGTCTGCGGGTAGGACGGGGCGGTGATCACCGACCGCGCGTCCATCACCAGGCTGAACTCGCGCGCGGTCCCATCGACGAGCGGGTCCGTGTACTTCGACGTTTCCTCGCGCGTCATGAACGGCTGATCGCCGACCTCGATGCGCCGCAGCCATTTGACGCTCGCGTTGCCCTCCCAACCAGGGAGCAGCAAACGCACCGGGTAGCCCTGCTCGGGACGAAGCGCTTCGCCGTTCTGCGCATAGGCGAGCATCGCCTCACCAACGGCGTCCTTCAACGGAATGCTGCGTGTCATCACGGCCGCGTCTTGCCCCTCCGCGAGAAACCAGGTCGCGCGCGGCTGTGCACCCACTTCGTTGAACACGGTCGACAGCAGGACGCCGGTCCATTCGCTCTGGCTCGTGAGCCCGCACAGGTCCTGGGGGGTGACGTCCTCGCGCTGCCCGCCAAAGTTTCCTGAGCATTCGAGAAAGCACGTCCGCGTCGCGGCGGGGAAACGCTTCAGATCCTGCAGGGTGAACGTGAACGGTCGATCAACCATTCCATGGACCATCAGCCGGTACGCGATGGGATCGACAACCGGCACGCCGGCATGGTGACGTTCGTAATGCAGGTCCGAAGGTGTAATCGTGCCGTGAAGATCCTGCAGCGGCGTGCGGGAACTCGTTGGCGACGGCGTGCGTCTTGGATTCTCCGCGGGCGATCGCGACCCAAGTGCGTTCGGCAGCCGGCCCCAGCGCTTCGTCGTGTCGGCCGGTGCCCCGTCCTGACCGCTTACGAGATCCGGCGTCAGCGTGACTGCGACAGCGGCACTCAGCGTCGTCAACGCCGTCCGTCGCGTGACACCGCCCGTCGGTCGATTCTTCCTCGTCATGCGCTCAATGTAGCGCAAGTCGAGCGTGCCGGAGCCGCCGCAAAGAACAGCCGGCAGCGAGCACAATGCCCACTGCCGACTGGCGACTGCTTCAGAAGCCGATCCTGAACCCGAGCTGCATCATCCGCGGCTGATACGCGACGTTGCCGTTGAACGACGGCTGCCCGTACAGCGGGCTGCTCTGCGTTCGTAGTGTAGGAACCGAAGTTCTCGTGATTGAACAGGTTGAAGACCTCGAACATGCCATCGAGTGTCACGTGGCCGACCTGCACGCGCTTCTGCAGCCGCGTGTCGACGCGGTGGATCGATCTGCCGACGATGCCCGCGCGCGGCAGGATGGTGCCGTCGGCGAGCAGCCGCTGCTCGGACGCGGCGGCCGCCCCTTCGTCGCGGCGATCGACGCCCGGTGGTGGTCGCAAAGCGTTCACCCGAGCCGTAGAAGTAGATTCCGCTTGCCTGGAGGCCCAGGCCCAGATCCCACACACCGTTGACGACGGCCCGATGACGCTGATCGCCGGCCTGGCCGGCGCCGCCCGCGAACGACGATCCGGCGTAGGCGTAGTCGCCGCCCAGGTCGGGGGCGAGCTGGAATCCGACCGGCCGCTGCGCGATCACGCCATCGGGCCCCAGATACCACTGCGACCGTGCGGGCAAGCCGTCCTTGAAGAAGCGCCAGCGTATAGGTCGCCGTCGCCTGCCAGCGGTGGCTGAAGCGCTTCGTGAACGTGAAATCGGTGCCGTGATAGTTCGAATACCCTCCGAGGTACTCGAGCAGCACCACACCCCAGTCTGGGAACGGCCGCCTGGAGATGTCGGTGAACGGGTAATTGGCGCCGGTGGCCGGGTTGTACGACAGGTTCGCGTTCTGCACCACCTCTTCGCCGCGCCCGCGCGTGAACACGTAGTTCACTTCGATCGACGAGTCGCTGGCAATCTGCCGCTGCACCCCAACCGACGTCTGGTGGCTGTACGGCGTCTGCCGTCCGGGATACGTGATCTCCTGGTTGATCGCGCGCCGGATGCAACCGGGCTTGCTGCCATTGAGGTCACACGCTTGCGCGAGCGATGCGTCCCAACTCGGCCTCGGCCCGCCCCATTCGCCGTCGCCGCTCGGGCCGGGTCCAAACCAGTTGGTCGCGAAGTCGGGACGGCCGTTGTTCGCGATCTGGTACTCGAACCGGTGGATCATCGAGTACGCCTGCTGCACACCGTCGTTGGGCGCAAACGCGAAGAACAGTCCGTAGCCGCCGCGCAGCGAGGTCCGATCGTCGAGACGCACGTTGACGCCAACGCGGGGCGCCACGTTGTTGGTGTCGTGGGGCAGATTGCCCGGCAGAAACGGCGTCAGCTTCAGCTTCTCGCCGTACGTGTTGTCGTCCCAGTCGTACCGCACGCCGAGGTTCAGCGTCAGGTTGTTGCCGATCTTCCAGTCGTCCTGCAGCCACCCGGAGAACAAATTGCGCACGATGTTGTAGCGGTGCTCGGTATCCGAGACGGCGTAGAAGACCTGTCGCGCCGCGGCGAGCGGCGCCAGATTCCACGTCGAGGCGTCGTTCCACACCGGAAACATCGCCTGCAGCTGCGCGGGCGCCAGCGTGACATTGCGCGCGTCGATCTCGCCCATGCAGCGGTTGCACCAGCGGAAGTCGGCCTTGAAGCGGAAGTACTCGCCCCCCATCTTCACGTCGTGCCGGCCGCGCCAACTCCATGCGGTCGTGAAGTCGTCACGAACGTTCTGCGTGTACTGGAACGGCTGCAGTGTGTTTGCGCCGATCGTGTAGCCGGGGAGCTGGATGACGGGTGCATTCCCGACTCCGACCGGGTGATACGGAAATGGTCCGCCCTTCCAGCGGACGGACGGCTGATCCAGCCGTGCATAGTCGGTCACGCCGACTTTGATTTCGTTCACCGAACGCGTGTTGAGCACGTGGGTGAAGGTGCCCGCGTATTCCGTGGCCGTGCGCTCGCGCGTGCCGCCCGCCGACGGATGGCTCGTCGCGCCGCCGCCGAAATAGAAGACGGTGTGGTAGCCCGACACGCGGACGCTGAGCCGGCTCTGCGGCGTGAACTGATAATCGAGCCGTCCCAGCCCTTTATCGGCACGCGTCGGGAACTCCTGATTGATGTTGAAGAACTGGTACGGGCTCGTATAGGTGTAGGTCTTCGGCTCGCGCTCGTACTCGTACGCGCCGAAGAAGTGGACCCGATCTCTCTTGATCGGACCGCCGAACGTCGTGCTCACCTGCTGGTTCGAATACGGCAGCACGCTGTGCGTGAGGAAGTCTTTCGCGTTGAACCTGTCGTCGCGGAAGTAGCCGCCGAACGACCCGGCAAACAGGTTCGTTCCCGACTTGGTGATGGCGTTGACGACCATCCCCTGCGAGCGGCCCTGCGTCGCATCGAAGCGGTTGGCGACGACCTCGAACTCCGCGATCGCATCGCGGCTGAAGCCCGGCTGCTCGGTGTCGGTCTGCGAGTGATAGTTGATCGTCACCTGCTGGCCGTCGACGTTGGTCTGCGCGTAGCCCTGTCGGAACTGCGCCATGCCGCCGCCTTCGTTGCGCCGCGCGCCCGGCGCCAGCAGCGTCAGGTCCATCCAGTTGCGGCCGTTGAGCGGCAGCTGTTCCACCTGCCGCGGATCGATGTTGGCCCCGACGGTCGATCCCCTGGTATCCACGAGCGGCGCTTCGCCCGTCACCGTCACCGTTTCCTGCACGCCAGAGGGCGACAACCGCATGTCGACCGGCGCGGTCTGGCCGATGAGGATCTGCACCGTCCGATTGACCGTGGTAAAGCCGCTCAGCTCGGCTTTGATGGCGTACGCGCCGACGCGCACCGGCAGCCGAAACTGGCCGCGCTCGTCGGTAACCGTCGTGAAGACATTGCCGCTCGCCTCGTGAACGGCGGTGATCGTGACGCCCGGCAGCACGCTGCCGGTGGAGTCGGTGGCCGTGCCCGTGAACGTGGCTTCCTGACCGTACGAAGGCGCTGCTGTAAGGATCGATAGCGCAACCGCAATGAGGAGTCCTCGAATCGCTGCCGCTGTCATCTGCGACCTCCTTTTAGGGGTTCCCGGATCCGTTCGTCGTGACCTAGCGAGAGACGCGAGAGGGGGGCATACTACACCCGCCCGTTCAGTCCCGCCATCCTCTGCAGGCTGAAGACACTGACGCTGCTGTTCTTCCTGAGAGATAAATGTCGTCGCCGGTGAGGCCTCGATCGCGAATTTGCGCTGGGGGTGATGTGGGGGTCGAACAGGGATTTCGAGGGATTCTGTCGACTTGAGAGTGTGAGTTTATTGAGCAATATCAAGAAATGGGCCTAAGCGGCTGGCTTAACGTGTACTGGGGCACACGTTGATCGCGTTGTCGAGCGCTGAAAGGGTCAGATCGGGGCGACACCGTTCCGGATTTTCTTCATGGTCTGAACCTCAGAAATTCGGCCGGGATTTCGTTTTCGCGGAGCACAAGTGAAGCCCGGCGCTACACCTTGTCGTACGATGGCAACCTTGTGCCACGAGGAGTACGATGGCCCCTGGAAGGAGAGTTGGACGATGCTGCATACCAGGACACGCGGAACGACGAGGCGGGCGTTGATGATGGCCACGTTGACCCTTGTGACCGGAACGGCGTGGGCGCATCACGGCTGGACCGGATACGAGGAGAAGGCGCAGACGGTCACCGGTACGATTCGGGAGTCGAGCTACGAGAATCCTCACGGTTCCGTGCGGTTGCAGGCCGAAGGCACCAACGGGAAGACGTGGCTCGTCGTCCTCGCGCCGACGGGACGGATGACCGATCGCGGACTGACACGCGATGCACTGAAGGTGGGCACCACGGCAACCGTGGTCGGCTACGCCCATCGAACCACTCAAGACGAAATGCGGGCCGAGCGGATCACGATCGCGGGAAAGACAACGGAGCTCCGCTGACCGGCCGTCGGCGCCCGCCGACTATCGCGGCAGCAATTCCACATCATCATGCGACGTCGAGGTCGCGTAAACCTGTCAACGTACTTCCGCGACCCCGGCGATCGTCGCATTTGGCTCCCGTACCTATCGCAGTCTTCCCCCCGGTCCAGCGTTGTGCCGAACTCCAAACCGTGAAAACGTTGTTCTACAATGGTGCCGTCGGTGACATGCCGGCGTTAACTAGCGGGACTTTATGCCCGAGGCTCGCGAACTTCGCTCAGTTATCGAAGCGGCGGAGCAGGCCGCATCCGCCGGCGACTACGTCGCAGCCGAATTGCACCTGCGTGAGGCTGCCGCGCTACAAGAGAAACAGCTCGGACCGTTCCATGCGGACCTCGCCAACACACTGAACAACCTCGGCGTAGTGTACGAGCGGGCCGACAGCCCGGCCGAGGCCGAGATGTGCTATCGGCGCGCATATGCGATCGCGACGACGGTGCTCGCGTCGGATCATGCTTTCGTGGTTACGAGTCGGAAGAACCTCGAGGATTTCTGTAAAGCTCGCGGAAGATCGTTTGAACCGTCGACCGCTCCGCGTGCGAAAGTGGCACGACACAAACCGGTGGGCCCGCCCTCTCGTCCGATCGCAATTGGCGTGCTCGGCGTCCTCGGTTTCGGGATGCTGGTCGCCGCTGCTTTCTGGTTTCGTTCATCGGAGCCGGATGAATCCTCGCCGACCAGCCAGACGCAACCGTCGGCTCAGAACCCGGAGCCAACGGCAGCGCGAGTGCCGCTCGTGCCAAACCCAGGGCCGCAAGAGGCCACGACGGAAGGCAAGACCTCGGTACCTCGTGAAAGCGACAGTTCGACTGCGCGTGGCGGCGGCAAATCCGCAGGGCCGGAGAGTAGCAGCTCGGTGGCGCGAGAGAGTCGCTCACCAGCAACATCGGCGCCCATGGTGGTCACAATGGCCGAAGCGCAGCTCTGTAGGCGTCTCTCGACCAGCGATTGGCGTTGCGACCCTGTGAGCAGCCCGGTCGATCGCGGATCGCTGTTCTTCTACACGCGAGTGAAGGCCTCGAGCAACACCACCGTTGAGCATCGTTGGTATCGTGACGATCGCCTGCGAAAATCGGTGGAGCTTCGCATTCAGGCCAGTCCCGGAAGCGGTTATCGCACCTACAGCCGTCACACGATGAATGCTGAAAACGCAGGTAACTGGAGGGTGGAACTCAGAACAAACGACGGACTCCTCCTGCACGAAGAGCGTTTCGTCGTTCCCTGACGGGTGCTCAGCCGACGTCGCGCTGAGATCCACACGCACGAAGCTTCCGTCTGACGCCGGCAGGCCCGCAGGCGCGGTGATCCGAGTCTCAACGCTCGACGCCTCGCCAGGCGCCGTGCTTTAGCGTCGCCCCCCAAAGACCGGCAAGCGCAGCCGGCGACGTATCATTTTCACGATGATGGACGCGACGTCCGCCCAAACGCCCGCGCTCGTCACGCCCAGCGCCGCCGGACCATTAAGTCGGCTGCCGCCAGCGATGTTGGAAGACGCGGCGAAGCGCACGGCGTGGCTCTGCCTTTCGATTGCGATCCTGGTTCCAGCGATTCAGGTCTGTCAACGGTGGATGCAACCCGAGCTGTACACCGCGATGATGAACGACGGGAATCGGCTGCTGTCGCTGGCGATGGTGCTGTGGGCGATCGGCTTGTTTGCGCTGAACCGATACCGGGTCGTCGGTCCATCGACGATCTTGTTGCTTGGCATGGCACTCGAGGTGTTTGGAGCCTTCGGGATCTCAATGATTGAGACCTCGGTGCCCATGAGGGCCGATCAGCCGGTCCTCGGCGTCTCCAAGCTGGGACCGTGGATTCTTGCCTTCGGCGTGATCGTGCCCAACCGCCCACTCTGGACCCTCATCTGGGCGTCGGCCGCCGCCTGCACCTGGCCATTGGCGTACGCCATCAATGCCGCGATCTTCGACTACCCGCCCGCGTCATGGGGACACCTCGGCGTCTGGCCGCTCTTCAACGGTTTCATGGTTGTTCTGACCTATTTCATCGGCCGCCAGACATACGGCATGGCGCTGGCTGCGGACACGGCTCTCGAACTGGGCAGCTATCGGCTCGTGGCGCCGATTGGCGAAGGCGGCATGGGCGAGGTGTGGCGGGCCGACCATCAGATGCTTGCCCGCAAGGCGGCCGTCAAGCTTATCCGGCCTCAAGCGGCGTCCGGGCGGCAGGCGGATCTTGCGGTGCGCCGGTTTCGGCGCGAGGCGGAGGTGATTGCGAGCCTCCAGTCGCCGCACACGGTGTATCTCTACGACTTCGGCGTCTCGCAGGATGGCCGTTTCTACTACGCGATGGAGCTGCTCGACGGCCTCAGCCTTCAGTCGCTCGTGGCTAAATTCGGTCCGCAGCCGGCTGCGCGTGTCCTGCCGATCCTGATTCAAATCTGCAGTTCCCTCGAAGAGGCCCATCACCAGGGCCTCGTGCATCGGGATCTGAAGCCGTCGAACGTCATGCTCTGCAAAGTGGCGCTGACCTACGACTTCGTAAAGGTGCTGGACTTCGGTCTGGCGAAGTTCACTCACAACGCAGAGGTTACCCAGTTGACCATGGTCGGCACGGCGACCGGGACGCCTGGATACATCGCGCCTGAAATCGCTATCGGCGAGTCCTCGATCGATGGACGTGCGGACATCTACACCCTCGGCTGCGTCGCGTATTTCCTGCTTACCGGGGCCCTGGTCTTCGATGAAGCGAATCCCATGAAGCTGGCCCTGCAGCACGTGAAGGCGGCACCGATGCCACCATCCGCCCGCACGGCGCTGCCGATTCCGGGTGATCTCGAGCGCATCGTGATGCACTGCCTCGCCAAGGCGCCCGGCGATCGTCCCAGCGCCGCCGCGCTCTCCGCGCTGCTCTCAGCCTGCGCCGTGGATCGATGGACCGACGGCGACGCGGAGGCGTGGTGGAGCCAACATCTGCCGTCCACGTCGTCGCTGCGGACGTTCGCGCAGACGGCGCTCAATACGCCGGCTGTGGTCCGCAAGATCTGAAGGGTGACTGGTGACCTCCGAGCGCGCTGCCCGCCTGGCGATGCCCGTCGCGGCCCTCATGGTCGCGCATCAGACCGCGGGCAAGGCGGTCCATGAAGCGGCGGTGCTCGAGGTGACGCCTACAGCGTCCGCCGGCGATGCTCCCGCGCAATCCGACCCGCCACACCCAGCCAGGCTACGGTAAGGCCGACGTTCAGCCAGGCGAAACCACCGGCGCCAAGGCCGATCGCCGTCCCCGCCGCGACGAACCCGGCTGACATCACGTCCCCCGTTCGCGTGAACAGCGTGTCGATCGCCGCCTTGGCCTTGTACTTCGCTTCGCGTGTCAGCGGCAGATATAAAGCCTGCCGGATCGTGTTCTGAATCGAGTAGTCGGTGCTGTTTTCCAGGATCTTCCCGATGCGGACAATCGCCAGCAGGGGGACGACAGCGATAACGGAATAGTTGACCACGGCGATCACGGGCAGGATGAACAGCGCGCCGCGCACCCCCATGAACCGGAACACGCGCGAGGTGACGAAGAGTTGCAGGATAAATCCGACGAAACTGACGTTGGCGTTGAACGAGCCGAAAAAGGACCCGACGAAGCGCTGACTGTCCGCAAGCAGGCCCGGATCGGTGCCGAACCGGACCAGGGCCTCGGTTTCGACCAATCGGTTCAACAGGAATTCACCTGTGGTGTTGACGACGTTGAGCAGGACCGTCAAGACCGCAATCCAGAGCAGATAGCGGTCCTTCAGGATCAGCTCGAATCCCCCCTCCCGGCCGAGGGTAACCTGGTCGAGCTTCGCCGCGTCCGGGTCAGCGCGAGCGGACTCCCGACGGTTGACGATCACCGTCAGGGTCAACGCCACGAGGAGCACGGCGGCGGCAGCAATCATCAGCGAGTAGGGTGTGAATCCCGCGCGCTCGACGAGCGGCGCCACCGTGCTGGCACCGATCCACGCGCCCAGGGAGGCGCCGACGCCGATCATCGGGAACAGCCGTTGTCCCTGGCCCTCCGTGTAGAGGTCGTTGGCGAATGCCCAGAACTGCGAAATCACGAAGACGTTGAAGATGCCGAGCCAGATATAGAAGGCGACACCCTCGCGCACACCCGCCTTTCCGAGGAGATAAAAGACGACGAGGTTCGACATGAAGAAGAGACCGGTCGTCATGATGAGGCGGATGCGACGCACGCGGGATCCCAGCCATCCGTAGAACGGCACGATGCCAAGCAGCAGAACGGCCTGAGCGGCTGACGAGTAGGCGGCGACGACCGCGCCTCCTTCAGTCAGAATGAGAGCCTGTCTGGCTGGGCGCAGCAGGTAGTACGCGGCCAACAGAAAGAAGACGTTGACGGTGAGGAGGATCGCACCGACGCCCTCACCCGAGCGAACGTCCGCGAACAGCGACAGCGTCCGCTCGAGGCCGCTCTTCTTCGGTTCGCCGATCGTGCGAAATGACGGAAACGACTGGTGGGATACAAGTTCGGGGTGCGTGAGCAGCGTTCGCGGCTCGGACGGGTTGGTCGGCGGCATCGCGGGCATCTTACCGTGGAGGGCGCGGCATCGAACGTCGCTTGCGTGAACGGCGCACGCTACAACGTTGTGGTGGCTCCCTGATACCCGGGCTTAACGGGTATGGTCAATTGCGGACACCGGGAGTCGCCATTGCCGTCGATCGGTCATCGACCGGCGACGGACGGTGATTCGAGGCGGAAGCGTTCTCCGGGTGGTGCAAGGCCCACCAGCGCCTCGCCTGTTCGTCGGTCCACGGGGCCACGTTCACGGCGGCAAGAGAATCACTCCTTTGCGTCGCCAGCGTCGAACAACACGACTTCGTCAACATAAAGCTCCACCGGTTGCTGGCCCGTCGGCTGCACGAAGAAGGAGATGACATCCACCATGTTGCCAGCGGCGAAGGGAGAGTCTGTTCCGTCGTTGCGCCGCGAATCACGGCTGAAATCCACGTATCGCGTCGTCCATTCACCCTGCTTGAGGTTGGTCACGTTCACGTGCCGGTTGTCCATCGCGGTGAGATCAAAGATCTGCACCGTCATCGTGGCGGCGCCAGACACGTGGTAGCGGAAACGTAGCTTGGTACGCGCGCCCACGGGACGCACCGGATCAATGACGAGGCCCACCAGCTTGCCCTGGCCATCCTTGCGTGGCACAGCACGCGCCGCTCGCCAGAACGCATTCGTTGGCGGTTCTTCCGCCAGTTCAAATTCGCCAGGCCAGTACGGCTCCTTGGGCCCCGTGTCGAATGCAGCGAGAAAGATCACGCGGTTCGGGAACGCCTCGGGCTCGGGCGGCAACGTCGGATCGTTGGCGAAGAAAATCACGTCGTCGATCAGCAGGCGGTATTTCGCGGCGTCATCAGGCTGACCGGCAAAGACTTTGAAGTCATCCATGCGCTCGCCTTCGACGAACCGCTCTGCGCTGCCGTCGTTTCGCCGCGCGTCGCGAGTGAAGTTCAGCGTCAGCTCGGACCAACGGCGCTCCGCCAGTCCAGTCACGCGAATGTTCCAGTTGTCTTCGCGAGTAAGGCTGAAGTGCTGGAATGTCGCCTCCGTTCCGCCTTCGAGGCGGTAGCGGAGGAAAAGCTGGTTCACCTTGCCCATGCGTGGTCCGGGAACGGGATTGATGCCCGTCATCACGGCGCTGAGGTTCTGGTAGGGTCCCGGTGCCGCAACGAGGGCTGTGGTGTTCCCGGCGTAACGCGGCAGGTCGTTCGTCTCCGCGCGGCCAAACCAGCCGTAATCGGGCGTAAGTCCCTCGAAATCGCACGCGGCCCAGATGCGATGGGGAAAGCTGCCGGGTCGTTGAGTATCGGCGCGCGCCTCGCCGCGCTGGGCACCGGCCGTGCGAACGCCAACCGCCATCAGCAACACGGTCAGGCCGGCAAGACTGGCGAAGAGACGCGTCATGGAGGGAGGATACTAGCGTTCGTCATGCTAGTCACGGAACAGGGCCCCTCGGATACGCGTCGCACGTGCGCGCCGTGCTTCTGGCGATGCTCGTGAGCCGAACTCGTGAGCGCCAGCAGACTGCTCGCGGCTTAACGTAGTCGCCGATGAGGCTTCTATCGTAAGGTTCGTGCTGGGGTCTCCGGCCGCCTGCAGAATATCGCCACGAAGGGAGGCGTCTGCTCCCATGGCTGCACGTGTCTGCACTGTGGTCTGCGAAATCGCAGGTCTCCCACACCCACCAACACGGAGACCATTGCCGCTTCTGGGGCAGACATCGCGCCCGCCGATGTGCCAATTGCGCCAGAAACCTTCAAGAGCGACGCGGCGGCGAACGGCGAACGGTTTGCTCCAAGCTTAGCCACACTTGGAGATAGCCGCATTGAGAAGAGCATTCACGAAACTAGCGAAGACCGTCGTGTTGACCATGTTCGCACTCGGCGCTACGGCATGCGAGCCGGCCTCTCCGACCAAGCCCACAGAGCTGCCATCGTTCTCCACATCTGCAGCGCCCTCAGCGGCGGGAGCCATAGAGCGCACCTTGCAGCAAGGGGACCGTCGCACACTCATTTCTGACCCCGTCTCCTCAGCACGCTAGCGTTCATCGATCCCGGGAGAGAGACGCGCAACCGTTTCCTCGACGTTGCGACAGCGACCCTGGCGCTGGCCACCGCATAGTCGGCGCTTCGCCCTTAAGCGCTCAGTTCGGCGAGTGTGCGGAACGCAAAGCCTACGTGGAGTGCCGTGCCTATGGGCAACGCGTTTTCGTCGACGAGGAACTTCGGATGATGAACCCCAAATACAGCGCCTACGGCTTCGTTTCGAACCCCGAGGGCGACGAAGCAACCGGGCACGCGCTCGAGTACGTACGCGAAGTCCTCACCACCCATGATCGGCGCCAATTCGTGGACGGCGTCATTTCCTAGAATCTCAGCGGCTACTGCACGTGCGCTCTGCCAGCTCGCTCCGTCGTTTACTGTTGCCGGATAGTCGTTTCCCGGAAACGTAATGCGAGCCTCGCACCGATGCGCTGAGGCGACGTGGGCAGCGATACCGCTCAGGCGATCCTGTAGCACACGCAGCCCCTTCGACGTGAACGATCGGATCGTCCCCGTGACGCGAACCTCGGGAGGGATAACATTGAAGATATCACCGCCGTGGATTGTTGAGACACTCACGACAGCTGCTTCAAGCGGATCGGTCTCGCGCGAAACAATCGTCTGCAGCGCGCAGATGACTTCCGCTGCGGTCGTCACCGGGTCGATGGTCGTGTGCGGCATGGCCGCATGGCCGCCGGTGCCTACAACAGTGATATCGAATACACCTGCCGACGCGAGGAGCGTGCCGGCTCGGGAACCAACGCGGCCCGTCGGGAGATACGGCCAGACGTGGAGGCCGAAAGCCCGCTGAACCGCCGGTGATGACAATGCGCCACCTTCGCACATACGCAAAGCGCCGGCGCCACCTTCCTCTGCTGGCTGAAACAGGAGTTTGACGGTGCCGTGAATCTGAGCTTCGTGCGCCTTCAGAATGCGAGCAGCCCCAAGCAGCATGGCTGTGTGGCAATCGTGCCCACACGCATGCATGCGACCATCGACTTCACTTTTGAAATCAACGTCTGCCTCCTCATGGATAGGCAGCGCATCCATGTCCGCCCGCAGGGCCACGCACGGGCCATTGCCATCTCCGAGCACGGCAACGACGCCCGTCTGGGCAACTGGAAACTGAAACGGAATCGCGAGCTCCTCGAGGACACGACGAACGAGAGCTCCAGTTTCCACCTCTTCGTACATCAATTCTGGATGGCGGTGCAATTCGCGGCGAAGAGTCACAATCCAATCGCGGTGGCTCGTCGCCTCATCGAGGAATCGCCTCATATCCATACGTCGCCTAGGTCACGGCACAGTCATGGTTACCACGAGCCGCAGCGGTCTCATCCGGAGCCATGGCCAAGTCCCAATCCTCCATGAAACCTCGTCGGCGATCCATCGCCCTGCCGAAATCGGTCGAACACGTAAGGCAACAGTTCTGGTTCGATGCCCGAGTCTATGAGAGCCCGCACGGATGAGCAAGCAGTTGAATGGCTGAGCACCGAGTGGACCGGCTTGCGGTGACGGTGCTTCGGTCGCACCCACGGCGCCTGCGATCCGTCAACGAAATCATGGGCCATACCGGCACATCGGCTTAGATCGCGCGCGCACGCGGCTGGAGCAGATGATTCTTGGCGAGGCTGGGGGCTGAGGCTAGAATCCCCCCAACCAGCCACGTCCACACACGCAACAGGAGGCTTGAAATGAGAACGTTCGCTGCCGTTGCTGCTCTCCTCATGATGCTTGTCTCTGTCGGGTCGGCGCAGCAGGGTGGGTTCACGACTCCGACGGATGGTCCAGAATCTGAGAAACTAGCGGCGACGTACGACCCGACCAAGGCCACGGTCATCACGGACGCAGATATTGAGGCGGCCATCCGACGGCTGCGACCCGACGGGGTCAGCGCCAACGGAGTGTTCGTCGAACGTCACGACCCCTCTTCCATTACGGGGCTCGCCTATCGACTCCAAATTGACCGGCGCAGAGTGCCGCAGAACGCCAACGCGCATCGAACGGAAGCCGAGATATGGGCTATCGTTCGAGGCACCGGCACCATCACCACGGGCGGCAAGGTTGTCGAGACCAGGAAGGACGGCAAGGTGGTGAGCAGGGCCATTGAGGGCGGCGAATCCCGGCGCGTGTCAAGGGGCGACTTCGTCATGATTCCCGAGGGGGTGCCTCACTATGTGACCGAGGCCAGCCCGGAACTCATTTTCATGGCGATCGAATTCCCGCGGCCGCGCGCGGCGCAGATGCCGCCGGCGCCGACGAACTGAACAGCGCGGCATAGACTTTTGTGGTTCGGCAGCAGGACCTTCAATCCGGGTGCCGACAGAAACAACGCGGAGGAAGCCATGAGAATGCGCGCGGCATTCATCGCAGCATGCATCTTGGGAGCCCTGGGATTGATGACGCAAGGAGCGGCCACTGCGGCCGACCTCATCATCCTGACCAACCAGGGCGCGACGCCAGGCGTGAAAGAACTTGCCGCCGCGTTCGCGCGCTCGAGTGGGCACAAGGTGACGGTCATCCAGGAGGAGGGCGCCGCGCTGGAACAGAGAATCAACACCGGCCCGGCAGACCTCGTGACCGGAAATCCGCCCACCATTGAGGACCTTGTCAGGAAGGGCAAGGTCGTGGCGAGCACGGTTACGCCGTTCGTGCTCGCCGGTCTCGGCCTTTCGGTGCGAGCGGGCGCGCCGAAACCCGACATCCGCACCGTAGAAGCCTACAAGGCGGCCTTGCTCGCGGCGAAGTCGATCGGCTATTCGCGCGGCTGCAGCGGGACGAATATTGGGGAGGGGATTGCGCGGCTCGGCCTCACCGAGCAGTTGAAGGCCAAGACGATCTTCACCAGCGGCGGTCCCGTCACCGACTTTCTGGCGCGCGGCGATTTCGAGATCGGCATTCAGCAGACCAACATCATGGTCGGCGTGCCCGGAACTGATTATGTGGGGCCGCTGCCTGGCTTCCTGAACACGCCGTGCCCATCGAGCGTGGCGTTGTTGACGACCTCGAAGGAGCAGGACACCGCGCGCGCGATGATCGCGTTCATGATTTCGCCGGAGGCTGCGCCGCTCCTCCGCAAAACCTACGTGGAACCGCCCAAACGTTGAGACCGGCTTTTTGGGAGGTCATCATCGGCGGCGGCGCCTGAGCGACGTGTCGATTTCCCGGTACCGGACGTTCGCGTTGGTCGCGTTTGTGCTCGCGTGCACCGGCGGGATCGCGTTCGCGGAACCAACACCGTCCCCGCGGGGCAGGCTGATGTTGGTAGCCGCCGCGGCAGCTGCGCCGGCGCCGAAGCAAGCCGGCGATCCCTTCTCGCCACCGCCCTTCATACGGAGAAGCATACGCGCGGTCCGTATCGCCACCGCCGAAGCGCCGGTGATCGACGCCGATCTTTCGGATTCCGCGTGGGCGAAAGCCGCTGTCATCGACGACTTCACGCAGCGGTCGCCCAATCCCTACGAACCCGCGACCGAACGCACGGTGGTGCGCATTCTCTATGACGAGAACAACCTCTATTTCTCGTTCTACAACTACGACAGCGCACCCGACCAAATCGTCGTCCGCAACATGCAGCGCGACGGGCAGGTCTTCACATCCGACTCGGTGATGATCTATCTCGATCCCGGCCAGACCCGCCGAAACGCCTACAACTTCGAAATCGGCGCGTCAGGAGGGCGCACGGACCAGCTGGAGCTCAACAACACCGAGGAACTGACGGAGTGGGACACGATCTTCGAGGCCCGCGCGCGAATCGTGGAAGACGGCTGGGTGGCGGAGTTCGCCGATTCCGTTCAAGAGCCTCTCCTATGAGGCGACGCAGACCACCTGGGGCTTCGACGTCGCGCGCCGCATCTACCACAAGAACGAGCGCGTCCATTGGTCGGGATTCAATCCGGCGCTCGACTTCACCGACGTCAGCCAGTCCGGCGATCTGGTCGGGATCGAGAACCTCAGTCAGGGCATCGGGCTGGACGTCCAGGTCTATGGCGCGCCGCGCGTGAGGCATGATTGGCAGCTCGAAGGCAACGACGCCGGATTGAACTTTACCGCAGGCGGTAATGCCTTCTACAAGGTCACGCCCGCGCTGACCAACACTCTTACCGTCAATCCTGATTTTTCCGATGCGCCGTTGGACATCCGCCAGGTCAACACGACGCGGTTCTCGCTGTTCACGCCGGAAACCCGCGATTTCTTCTCTGCAGGACGTTGCGGCGTTCGAATTCGGTGGGCGCAGCTTCGGCCGCAATTCGCAGGACAGGGTCTCGAACAACGGGAGGCCGTTCTTCTCGCGCAACATCGGCCTCGTGCAAGGACGGCCGGTGGACCTGACCGTCGGCGACAAATTGTCTGGACAGTTCGCCGGCTTCGACATCGGCGCGTTCAGCGTCCTGACCGACAAGACGCCGGCGGGTGAGCACGGCCAGATCCTGTCGGTGGCGCGCGCGACGCATCCGATCCTCGCCGAGTCGAAATTCGGTTTCATCGTCACGAACGGCGACCCGACTGGGCTGACCGACAATACGGTGGCGGGCGCGGACTTCCAGTACCGCAACTCGAAGGTCTTCGGCGACAAGGTCCTGCAGGCGGACACGTTGTATCTGAGGAGCTTCTCGAGCACCGCCGGTGACGATGAATCGACGGCGGTTTCGCTCAACTTCCCCAATGAGCCCTGGTCCGGCGATTTTCTGTTCAAGCAGATCGGCGCGAATTTCACGCCTGCGCTTGGCTTCGTCAATCGCACCGCGATCCGGCAATACGTGGGGACGGTCGCGCACTTGACCCGCTACCGGAACACCTATCTCAACACGCTCGAATTCGGCACCAATTTCGAATTCGTCACCGATCTGAACGCCGTGCTGGAATCGCGCGCCAACGACGTCGCTTGTGACGCGCGAGGTCCAGGACCGGCGATCAGGTCGCGGTGCGACTGATCAATTCGTTCGAGAACGTGCCGATGCTGTTCTTCCTGCCGAGGACCGTGCCGGTGCTGGCGGAGAAATATGAATGGACCAATGTCAACGTGGGGGTCCGCACATTCAATGGGCGGCTGCTCACACTGCAAGCCGACGTGACGTGCTGCAGCTTCTATGACGGCAACGCGCTGGTCACGCGCGTGGCGCTGATCGTCCGGCCCAGCACCTATTTCGAGATCACCGCGAGCCATGGGACGAACTCGATCGATCTGCCGACGGGCAAGGTCGATATCCATCTCGCCACCGCGGATGCGGCGGTCAATTTCACGCCGGACATGCAGATCGCGCTTCAGGCCCAGTACGACAATATCAGCGAAAACTTCGGCTTCTCGGCGCGCTATCGCTGGGAATACCACCCCGGCAACGAACTGTTCGTCGGAGTGGGACAGACCGCGCTGATCTCCAACCGCGGCTTCATCGGGCAGGTGACGCAGGCCACCATCCGTCTCGGACACACGTTCCGATTTTAGCGACGTTCAGTCAGGCAGACCTCTGAATGACCTGTCGTGCTCCCACGAACGATGGGCGGGGTTGGGATTCACTTTTCCCCGGGTTGCGTCGGTGGGGCTTTCGGGGCCGGCCGAAAAAAATCCTCCATCTCTGCGGAGACGGCCTGCGTCACTAACCTAAGCAGCTCCTCAGTTGCTGTCCCGAGCGCTGCCGAGATCTCTTCGGGCCGAGAGAGCTGTCTGGCCTCGGCTACTTTGATCTCCCACGAGCCGATCAGCGTCTCTATCTGGACAATCCCTTGACTATATTCCTTCCAGGTATGTTGCCACCTCCGCAGCTCACTGACCCCACTAATGAATGCGATCGCAAGAGACATGGCCGACACTGCGATCGGGACGGCCATGAAGTCACTGTTTGCGACGATAGGAATAGCCAAGCTCAGAAACAAAATCGCGATGCTGGCACCTTGTGCAGCACGGCGTTTTCCATTTACCCGGTCTTGGTAGAACTTGAGCCGTCTGTCGACGTATCGCTTCTTTATCTTTGTGTATTGAGATAACAGATGTTCAAAGTCTTCAGGATGAGGGTCCATAGTACAAATCAGCTCTCATCAACCAAGTCTAGAGGCGGCAACGCAAGGTCTTTGTCAGCGCCGCTCGAGCAGCTCGATAATCTGTCGGGCAAAGGCATTGCAGTGGGCACTGGTACGCGCAGTCACCAGGTCGCCATCCACGACGACGTCTTCGTTGACATATATCGCCCCCATATTTCTGACATCACCAATCAAGTTGTTGCTGACAACCACCCGTCGACCGCGTACGAGATCCGGCACGGGAGCTGCCAGCCACATACCGTGGCAAATGATGCCTTTGAGGACGCGCTCTTCGGAAAACGCTCGCTTGAGGAACTCACAGGCGGGCGCCAGTTCGTTGACATCTTCGGCATACCGTAGCCGGTCTGAAACCATCCCCCCGGGCACGATGATGGCCGCATAGCTACGGAGGGTATCTTCATCCATGCCTTCAAAGCTCTTGTTACAGCGGAAGGGGGCTTGAAATTGCAGTCCCTTGAACTCCAACGCGGGCTGTCCCCATAGGCGAGACAGAAAGAGGACCTCTGCTCCTTCTTCGGGAAAACGAAACTTGTAGTACCAGATTTCGGGTTCCTCGAAGCCGTTTTCGATCAAGATGCCTATCTTTTTCCCTCGCAGCTTCATATTCTGGCCTTGGCTATTACGTGAGGCACTTGGACATTGTCAACACGACACCACCCTGTACGCAAACAACCTGACCGAAGTCTCACGCCAGCAGACCCGTTAGTGCGAGCGACAGATGCGAGCTTGCAAATCGGTGGCGCAGGCCGCATCGGTTCCTCGCGATCCACGACGTCGTTCGACCGCGAGGTTATGTTGGCGGTGATTTGGGGGTCGAACAGGGATTTTGAGGGATTCTGTCGATTTGGGAGTGAGTGCGTTTCAAGAAATCGCCCTGTTTTCGAAACGCCATCAAGTTCGACTCCGCTGTCACTGCGCGCGCCGAAAGTGCTCCGTCGTGGTGCGAGGCGCGACCTTCATCGTTTTCATCTTCTTGATGTACTCGGGATACAGGGTTTCCGCGCCGCCCAGCGCGGACTCGAGCGGTATCCCGTATTCGGTCGCGAACTCGCTGAGCACGTCATTCTTGCCGGGCAGAAAACTTGGCACCTTGCCTGCCGGAACGATCGTGCCGTCCGGAGTGATTTCACACGGGAACGGAGGGATGACCTGGTTGGGATCGGCGATCCAGCTGGATTCGCGAATGTACGGTGCGGTCAGATACGCCGGATCGTTGATGATGAAGATGATCGTCAGCAGATTGCCGTACCGATGGACGCGCGTCGTCACCGTGGCCTTGGCGCTCTTGGGAACGCCGGTGCGGGTGAGATACGCTTCCTTGAGATGGTCGGTCGTGTAGACCAACGTGTTGCGTTCCCAGCGCCCGGTCGAAAATCCCGACCATTTGTGAGGCGCGTTCGCCGACGGGTGCGGCCGGCCATCCATGTAAATCACCTGTTCAGGCTCCTGCCAGGCCACGTGCAGGCGTAAGCCGACGGGCCGCCGTGTTTCGTTGTCCAACTCGGTGGTGATGCGCAGCTGCGACACGGAGACACGCAACCCGATGTCGATGGGGTGCGGCCGGCACAGATTCTCCGGAAGATCGAGTTGATCCGGATGCCAGCTCTCGGCTCTCAGGCGCCCCGCTTCATTGAGCGGGATGCCCGTGTAGTCGCCGATATCCATGTGCGTCGTTGTAAACCCTCGGCGACCACTCCCCGGTGAGATCGACCTGGGCGCTCGCCGGCCGGCTCGGGAGCACGAACACCAGAAGCAGCAGAATCGTGAATCTCATCTGGTCATCCTCAGCGTGGTTCGTCGGCGCGACATGGCGTGGGATCCCACCCGGAAGCGTCCGGAAGTCTTCTTGAAATGCGCGTGCATGATCAGCGGTTCGATGAGGTATTGCGGATCGGTGACCACCGTCGTCACCGCGAGCCAGGTGTTGTGCGTGTACGGGATCCGAAAAGCGTATCGAAGTATTCTTCCAGGAGCGCGTTGCCGCTGTACGGCACACCGTTCTTCTGCAGATATCCCGGACGCATGCGGGTGGTCACCACCTTGAGATAATCGGCTTCCTTCCGCTGTTCCTTTGCGACGACCAGCCTGCCCGTCGAATCCTGGACAGGCCCGCCCTGGCCGTCACGCCGGTCCCTGGGTTCGTCTCCGCCCCACAGCGGCGACCGAGTATCCTTGCCACGACGGCGCTTCATTCGGCGCGCGGTGACCCGCCGAAATGGAACAGGCGAGTCTGTGTCCCGGAATCCGTATCCATACGCAGCGTGTTGTCGTCCTGCCAGTAGATGTGCAGCCGCCCCGGGACCTGCAGGAGGGCGGCAGCGCCGTACGACTTGCATTCGTTACCGCTCGCTCTGATCTT
Source organism: uncultured Acidobacteriota bacterium (assembly GCA_963741135.1). Classification (GTDB taxonomy): domain Bacteria; phylum Acidobacteriota; class Vicinamibacteria; order Vicinamibacterales; family UBA2999; genus Gp6-AA40. The sequence continues at coordinate 73,926 of CAVUHC010000008.1, read as the reverse complement.
TGGCCGGATCCCAGGCGTCTGCGACCTTACGGCCTTCGGGGTTGAGCGGAACCTTCACGTAATCGCCCTTGTCCGGCACGAGCATCCGGTAACGCCACTTTTCGGTGACGACCGATACCCAGTATCCGGTGAGGTCGTCCGGCGCAGCCGCGCGCGCCGTCCGTGGACGCTCCACCCTGGGCATCACCGGGCCGTTGCGCAGCGAGATGAGCCGACAGCAGCAGCGACAACGCTGCGGCGAGCAGGAATACTCGACGTGGTTCGTGTTCGTCATCGGCGTCAGTCATTGCGGGCGTTGGGGCCCTGCCATTTGAAACCGTCCGACGGCCGCTCGACGGTGTGCAGCAGCAGTCTATGGTCCTCCGCAATGCGCCCGGGCTGTCCCGTCACGATGACGCTGATCCCCGGGCCGGAGGGTGTTTGTCGTCAGGCCTTGTTCGGTCGAGTTGCTGCGGGGCAGCGCCTTCGATAACCCAGATCTGCATCTCCCCTTTTTCGTCGGGAGCCTCCACCTTCATGAAGGAGTGCGGGTTGCGCCAGATGAACTCCTTCAACGTCCCTTCGATCCTGACGGACTTGCCGTGGATGTACGTGGCCGACACCGAATGATGCGCGAAGGTCAGACCACCGCCCAATGTCAGAAGGATCAGCGCGCTCGATGAGACCAGGACCGAGCAATCTCTGTTTCATACACCGTGCTCCTGGCCATGACTAGCGGGTTTGCTGAGACTCTTGTAGGCGGCCTCGATAAACATATCCGTCGTCCACGTGCCCGTATTGCTGCCATAGATCGGATCGTAGTCTCGCGTTGGCCTGGCCGCCTTCACCTGCTCGAGCGTCATGCCGCGCTTGATCATGTCCTGCAGGCGGTCTCGGACGATGGTGACCATCTGCTGATAGATATCCAGATCCGCCACGTCACACAGCCTTCCATGGCCGGGGACGATCATCGTGCCCCCTTCCACGTGGTCGGCCGGAATCGCCATCTGCCTCAGGCGGTTCAGTCCCTCGAGCACTCCCTGAAGACTTCCTCCGTTCTTCACGTCGATGATCGGGTATTGCGTGGGATCGAAAATATCGCCCGTGCTGATGACGTCGGAGCGCCGGAACAACACGATGCTGTTGCCGTCCGTGGTCGCCGGTTGATGAAAGATCTGGATCGCTTCACCGTTGAAATACAGGTTCTTCTGGGGCACCGAATACGTGTCGTTCGGCCAGGCTTTTTCCGGTATGGCAGGTTTGGCGTTGCGATCGCTCATCCTGTCCAGAATCGTGCTGAAGGCAATGATGAACACGCTCGCCTGCGCGGCCCGGTTGATGGCCAGCGGCCGGCCGATCTGTGCGAAGTGTCTCGTTGCCGCCGACATGATCGCTTCTGTCGTTGGTATTGACGATGTAGGTGATCTGACGTTTCGATAAGGTCCGGATGGCCTCCAGGACCTTGTCGCTCATCGCCGCCACGCCCGGTGTCGACGAGAAGGACGCCGTCCTTGCCGACCTGCACCGTAATGTTGCCGCCCGCTCCTGCCAGCATGCTGATGTTGCCTTGCACGGGCACAAGCTCGAGCTCGTTCCGACTGCTGCGATTTGGAGCTTCCTGCGGATAGACGAGCTGGCGTCGAGCCTACGACTCCAATGAACAGAAGGGCCGCCGCGATGCTCACGAACCTCGGCTTTGACGAGAACACGTTCACTTTCGCCACGGCGCAGATTGTAACGCCGAACGGGGGCACATTGCGGCAGCACTTCATGAGACCAATTGGGCGGCTTGGAACTGTCCGCTTTTGGTGTGGCTGTCGTTATAGGCAATAAGCAGGCAGCGGCCGTTCTTCAATCCGAGCTGGCCGTTGCGAAGAGCACACGTGGCGCAATCCAGCGTCGCGCAATTCAGGAGAAGGCCATGAACAAAGAGCTATTGGCGAAGCTGCGCAAGACCAAGTCAGTGAAGCTCGCGGGAGGGGTCGTGCGCACCCTCGATGACGCGGAGCTCAACTCGGTGGTCGGTGGTCAAAGACGTCAAGGGACGACCTCGGACTCGATTTCCGGCGGCATCTACGACGACTGCGTGGACTGACACCTCGCGGCGTCGTTCCGGAACTGATCCGAACCCCCGTTCGGTCAGCTCACATGGCTGAACGGGGGGCTTTCGCTTCGGGAAATCGGGAGGACATGCGTGGATCCGATCGTCATCGAAACACTGCTCGTCATCGGTGAGGGAGAGTGCGTGCGCGTGATCCTGGGGCCGTACTGCCTGGACTTCGAGGCCGATGACGTGCTCAACCTCGAAGAAATACCGTTGCCGTATGGCGTCACTGAAGGAAGCGCGATAGCCGGCCGAGTGACGCTCAAGCCAGGCGCGCGCCTGCTCGGTCTGAGTTCCGCGAACCCCTATCGGGAGGTGTTGTGGAGCCGCGCCGTCCCCTTCGCGCTGGCCACTCGCCCCACCGCAATCTTCGAAGTGGACCGCACTTTGAAAGAGCGCGAGGAGGCCTTCTTCGCTGCGCGGGGCTTGACGGAGCCAATCTCATGATCCTCATCGTCGCACCTCGAGACGATGCGCACGCCCGGTGCGTGGCGCAGGACCTCGAGAAGAGGGGAAAGGCGTTTCGGTTCGTCGACTCGTCGCGACTGGCCAGGGACGGGCGCCTCGAGTTCCGCGCCGGCCAGCACAGTGGCAGCACATGGACGTGCGTGGACGGGCAGCCGATTGCGTTGGACACCGTGGATACGGTCTGGCACCGCCGGCGCTTTCTGCCTCCGGTTGCGGCTGGACTCCCCATCAGCGATCAACAGTATTTCCAACGTGAATGGACGGAGATGATCTCCGGCGTGTTCGCGTCACTCGACTGTGCGTGGTTCGTCAACGATCCGGATCGGCAGAATGCCGCGGTAAAGCCGCTGCAGCTGCGTCTCGCCGAAAAGCTCCACCTCCGGATCCCCGATACGCTGATTACGAACGACCCCAGTGCGGCCGTGGCGTTCATCGAGCGACACCGGCAGCGAGTGGTGCACAAGACGCTTGCGCCGCCAAGACATCGCTTCCTACCCACGAAGGCATGGTCGGAGTCTGATCGCGACGTGCTGGACAACCTCGTGCTCGCGCCGACGATCTTTCAGGAGACTGTGACCGACTGCCGCGAACTGCGAATCACCGTCATCGGCGATCAAGTCTTCGCTGCCGAGTTCCATCCCGCGGTTGGCCTCATCGACGGACGGCTCGATCTTCAAACGCCATATCGCCCGCACACGCTCCCACACGACCTCTCGCGCCGTCTGCTCGCGCTGGTGCGACAGCTGGGGCTGGTCTTCAGCACGATCGACATGAAGCTGACGGATGAAGGTGAATACGTCTTTCTCGAATTGAACCCGATGGGGCAATACCTCTACATCGAGATTCTCGCGGGCCTGCCTCTCACCGCCGCGATGGCCGAACTGCTCGTTCTGGGGCGCGGTGGCCTTGACGACACGTGGCAGGTGCCCGATGCGATCTATTCGCCTCGAGCACTGGTCGGGACAGATCGTTGAAAGCCCTTCTTCCAGGCGCATGCGTCGCAGTGGTCGCGATCGGTCTGAGTGTTCCGGCAATTGTTTCCAGCCGCGGTCAGATGACGGAACGCCAACCCCGGCGGGTTTTGGCTTCAGAGACGAACACCCCCGTCGCCGACGGCACCCGTCGTGCCGAACAAACGGACGAAACTGGATTTCTCGGTGTCGTCGTCGCGCTTCAGTCGGTCGAACTATCCGCCAAGTTTGATGGAACGCTGGAGAGACTGGATGTCCACGTCGGCGATCACGTGAAAGGCGGGGCGCTCATCGCTCGACTGGACAGCCGTTCGGTCGCCCAGGATCTCGCAATCGCAGAGGCTTCCCTTCGAGTAGCCGAAGCCGAGCACGATCGTCTCGTGATTGAGTTGAAGGATGCCTCCAACCGGCGAGCGCGACTTCATAGCATTCCGGAGCTGTTTGCTCGCGAACAGCTCGAGGCCGCCGACTCGCAGGCGGAAGTGGCGGCAGCACGCCTGCGGGGCTCTGTCGCAGAACTCGCCGGAAAGCGGGCGCGGACGAATCAGCTGAGGGAGATGTTTCGCGACGCTCGAATCGTCGCACCGTTTGACGGTACGGTTGCCGCGCGGTACGTGGATCCGGGCACCACCGTGAGCCGGAGCACGCCGATCGTGCGCGTGATCAGCCCGGCAAGTCTCGTGATCCGGTTCGCCGTGCCAGAGGAGCAGGCGGCTGCCGTTGCGGTGGGCCGGAACGTGATCGTTCGTGTCGGGTCAGTGGACCTTACCGCAGATGGTGTGATTGAGAGTGTCGTTCCTGAGATCGACGCTGCGCTTCGGATGGTCGTCATCGAAGCGCGACTGACGACGAACGGCGGCCGCACGCAGACGATTCCAGCCGGAGCGATCGCGCGAGTCAGTGTCGCGGCCGATCTGAACCATCGAGAACATGACACGGTGATCGTGCATCCTCCCAATTCAGCCCCCGTCGGGAGCACAGGACATGAGCGATCGATCCACTGAGCTCTTTCGCGCCGAGGCACTGAGCTACCACGATGACGGTTACCGTGGCGGTGGTAACGTCCTGCGCATTTCGCCGGAATGGATACCCGCCGCATACTGGCTGCTGCTGCTGGTGGTGGGAACGGGTGCGGCGTACGGAGCCTTTGGCACCTTGACCGAGTATGCGACCGGTCCGGCCGTGATTCGCGTCGAGGGTCGAACGCGCGTGACGGCACCCACCGCAAGTACCGTCGCGACGGTCGACGTCGAGCCCGGTCAGCGCGTTGCGGCCGGTAGAGTGCTGGTCACTTTGTATCAGGCCGATCAAGCAGCCGAACTCGAGCGATTGAACCGCGAATTCGACCTGCAGATGATCAAATTCCTCCGCGATCCCGCCGACCAGTCTGCGCGTTCGTCGCTCACCACGCTCCGTGCCGGGCGCCAGTTGGCCCAGACTCGTCTCGAGGAACTGTCAGTCAAGGCGCCGCATTCGGGCATCGTCAGCGACATTCGAATTCGGCCGGGACAACACCTCACACCGGGTGATCCGGTGTTGTCCCTTCTTGGCGACGACATGCGCTGGGTCGTCATTGCCATGCTGCCTGGACATGCCCGGCCGGTCCTTCGGCCCGGGACGGAGATGCGCCTGGAGCTGACTGGCTATCGTTACGCCTTTCGCGATGTGGCGATCCAGTCCGTGGGCGACGAGATCGTCGGACCAGCCGAAGTGCGGCAGTATCTCGGACCGGAAATAGCCGATGCCGTGCCGATCACCGGTCCGGCTGTTCTTGTGAAGGCGCAGCTGCCATCGAATACCTTCCAGGCAGACGGCAGGTCGTTGTCCTATTACGAAGGAATGCTCGGCACCGTGGACGCGCACCTTCGCCGTCAACCGATTCTTCTGAGCCTGATACCCGCGCTGAAATCGCTGTTCCGCCATGGCGACTCATAAAAAGCTCCCGTACTCCAGGTTCGTCGACGCGTTTCCCGCGCTGAAGCGGCTCGGACGAGGACGTGCGCCGAGTCGCGTCCCCATCGTGCGTCAGCTGGCCGAGGCTGAATGCGGCGCCGCGTGCCTGGCGATGATCCTGGCGTTTCATGGCAAAGCCGTCCGCCTCGACGAACTGCGCGCATCGCTCGGCGGAGGACGCGAGGGCACGACGGCGCTGTCACTTCTGAACGTCGCCCGGCAGTATGGACTGCGCGGTCGAGGCGCCAGAGTAGAGATCGAGGACCTGAAGTACCTGCAGCCGGGGTCCATTCTCCACTGGGATTTCAGCCACTTTGTGGTACTCGAGCAGGTCGGCGGCCGCGGCATCCACATCATCGATCCCGCCTGTGGACGCCGTTCGGTGACAACGACTGAGCTGCGCCGATCGTTCACGGGGGTCGTTCTTCTCCTCGAGCCCGGCGAGACGTTCGAGCCGATGACCGCTAGGCGGAAATCGGCGTGGCGATACCTTCAGGAGGTGCTCCGCGAGTCAGGATTGTGGGTCCGCATCTCGGTTATTTCGGTTCTCTTGCAAGTCTTTGCCCTCGCGCTGCCAATACTGACCGGAACCCTCGTGGATCGGGTTGTCCCGAGAAGCGATTACTCCCTGCTCATGGTGCTCGGAGGCGCCCTTACTGCGTTCATCGTCTTCCATTTTCTGAGTTTGCTAATCCGCGCGCATTTGCTCCTCCACGTCCGCACGCTGGTGGACGCTCGGATGACGCTTGGATTCGTCGAACACCTCGCCGCGCTGCCGTATGGCTTCTTTCAACAACGCTCAGCCGGCGATCTGATGATGCGGCTGAACAGCAATGCCAGCGTGCGCGAAATCATCACGTCTGGCGTGCTTTCGGCATTACTCGACGGCGGGTTTGTCGCGCTGTACCTGCTGATCCTGTTCGCGATCAGCCCTCCGATCGCAATCGTCGCCATGACCCTCGGTGGGCTACAGGTTGCGATTGTTCTGCTGACCTGGCGACGCCAGCGCGAATTCATGTCCGCGAACCTGCAGACACAGGCTGCCCAGCAGGCCTATCAATTCGAGATGCTGACCGGCATGGAAACACTGAAGGTCATGGGCGTCGAACAGGCCGCCGTTGACCGCTGGTCGGACCTCTTCGTAGACGTTTTGAACGTATCCATCGCTCGCGGTCAGCTGAGCGCCATGACTGAGGCCATCACTGGCGCTCTGCGGCTTGGATCGCCTCTACTCATTCTCGGTTTCGGGGGGCTGAAGGTCTTGAACGGCGATCTCACACTCGGCACCATGCTGGCGATCAGTGCGGTGGCGGAAGGATTCCTCAGCCCCCTGGGCACGCTCGTGATGAGCGCTAGCCAGTTTCAGCTGCTGGGAAGTTACATCGAACGACTCGATGATGTTCTTGACGCGCCGCGGGAACAGGATGGATCGCACGCACGACAAGCTGACAGGCTTCGCGGCCAGATCAGATTGGAGCACGTCTCTTTTCGCTACGGAAAGGCTGGTCCGGTCGCGCTTCGGGATGTGTCGGTGGATATTCAGCCCGGCCAGCACGTTGCCATAGTTGGTCGGTCCGGTGCAGGAAAGTCGACGCTTGCCCGCCTGCTCGTCGGTCTGTACGCACCGGAATCGGGTCGGTTGCTGTATGACGGAGCCGACCTCGCCGAACTCGACCTCCGATCAGTAAGGCGGCAGTTCGGCGTCATGATGCAGCAACCGTATCTGTTCGGCGGCTCTGTTCGATCAAACATTGCGCTTGGTGACTCGTCGATGCCGATGGAAGCCGTCGTCGAAGCGGCGATACTCGCGCACATTCATGATGACATCGTCCGCATGCCCCTCGGATACGACACCTTGTTGGAATCTGGCGGGGCGTCCCTGTCGGGCGGACAGCGTCAGCGCGTGGCACTCGCCCGCGTCCTGGCGAGGAGACCATCGATGCTCGTCTTGGACGAGGCGACCAATGCGCTTGACGCTGTGACCGAGACGCACGTTCTTCAGGAACTGCGCGCCTTGCGATGCACGACGATTGTCGTCGCTCATCGCCTGAGTACAGTGGCCGCCGCCGATCTCATCCTGGTGTTGGACGATGGCGAGTTGGTTGAACGCGGCACCCATCGGGAGTTGCTCGCCAAGAACGGTGTGTACACGAATCTTGTTCATGCTCAGGTCGACGGCTCCACTGCGCAAAGCGGCGTTGGTGCATGAATCGAAGCCAGGCCAGATGGCCCGCGACGTGGGCGGTCGATCGCGGTCTCCGTCGCGACACGGTGCGCGACACGACCTGAATCGTGATAGAAGTGAGAGAAATCACTACAGGAGAAAGATGCCGAGAACACTGACTGGACTGAGTGCAGAACGGTTGAAGGAACTCGCGCGTGCGGGCGCGGCCGACGCGCTCCGACGCATGCGCGCTGAGATCATTGCGATCGAGCGAACCTTTCCTGAACTGAAACTGTCGCAAGGGCGTCGCGCCCTGCGCCGCTCGGTCAACAACGCGACAACACGCACGAGACGAATGTCGACAGAGGCGCGGAAAGCGGTGTCCGCGCGGATGAAGAAGTATTGGGCCGAGCGCCGGAAGGCACAGGCAAAGGTCAAATAGGTTGGCAAACTGAGATTCGACGGCATTACAACAGGCGTGCCGCCGATGGTGCAAAAGTGTGCGTTCGAAATCAGGGGATCGGCTCGAGTGTGGCGCTCACCCGCGTCAGTTTGTTCGCAGGCACCAGTACGCCCCTGGTCCAGCGCGCGTAGCCGTCGCGCACGACCCACAAGACACGTGAGCCGGCGCGGATCCTCTCGATGGAGAGTGGCGTTTCACCAACGGGCGTTGTGTCGATATACACCGTGGCGCCGGAGGGCTCCGAGCTCACCTCCAGATCGCCAACGAATTGCACCGTTGCGCCGGTCGCACCCTCCTTGGTCGTGGCGTCGGTACGCGTCGACGCAGCCGATGCAGCCTGGGGAGACGGTGTCGCAACAGGCTTGCGAGTCACCGGTGTCGCGACAACGCGCGCGACCTGCGAAGGTCGCGCGACTTCAATCGCCGCCTTGGCTGGCTGACGTGGCGGAGCGGCGGGCGCGTTCGCCACAGCCAACTGGCTTGATGGAACGTTCTGCGCCGTCTGTCTCGTCGGCTCCGTCGTCGCGGTGGCGGCTGGAGACGATCGGGGGGTGTCGGTGAGGAGCGGCTGGATCGTGGCCAACGGTGATGCGGATTCGGTCCGCGCGCGCATCGCGACGATGCCGAGCACCACGAGAGCGGCCACGGCGCTCACGGCCGCGATGCGCCAGAACAGTACGCTGCCGTTGGCGGCACGCGCGGCACGTTTCGATGCCGTCGCGAGCCTCGCGAGATCGCGTTGAGCCGCCTCGTCCAGCCCCTGCAGCTGACGTTGCGCGTCGACGAGGGCGTGCTCGAGAGCATCCTTCTTCGTGACCACGCGCTGCAACTGTGCGGCGGCGTCTGACGTCCGTCCTTCCAGGTCCGCAACCGTCGCCTCGACGCACCGCAGTTCGCCCTCGTTCGTGAGCGCGGCGAGGCGCGCCACCACATCCGCGAGCATCGTCTGTGCACGCTCGGCCTCGGCGAGGACCACCTCGATCGTCTGGCGTTGAGCGGTGAGCTCGGTGGCGCGGTTTCCGAGGTCGGCGAGTGCGGCAGCGGCGTGCGTCTCGAGGTCTTCCACCTGCGACTGCGCCTGCCGCAGCGCGTGATCCGGCGCGGTGAGCACGGCCACCCGTGCCTGCAACGTGGTCGCCGTCCGCGCGGCCTCGGCAAGCGCCGTGTCGATAGCGTCGCGCTGCACCGCAAGCTCGGTGACGCGCGTCGAGAGGACCGTGACCGCGTTGGCGGCACGCTGTTCGACCTCTTCGATGCACGCTTCGGCCTGTCGCACCGCTCCGTCGGGAAGGGTGAACGACGTGAGGCGATCGTCCAGTGCCTGCGTCTGCTGCGCTGCATCGGCAAGGACCAACTCGATGGCCTGGCTTTTCGCGTCCAACTCGGTCGCGCGGGCCGCGAGGTCGCCGAGCGCCTGCGTGCTCCGCTGCTCGAGGTCTTCGAACCGCAACGCTGCCTGGCGCAGCGCGTGCTCCGGCGCCGTAAGCGTGGCCACACGTTGATCGAGTGCATCCGTGCTCCGCACGGCGGCCGTCAGCTCGGCATCGATAGTCTCGCGTCTTGCGTCGAGGTCGGCCACTTGCGCCCCGAGGTCGGCGAGCGCGTGACCAATGCGCTGCTCGATCTCTTCGATCCGGTCCTCCGTCTCAGACAGTCCCTGCTGCGACGCCATCAGCACCGAGAGCCGTTCACCCAGCGCCTGAGCCTGTTGCGCCGCTTGCTTGAGGGCCGATTCGAAGGCCTCGCGCTGCGCGCCCAGCCCGGCCCCGATCAACGACCTCTTTCGATCGTCCGAGAGCGCTTCGGCAGGGAAGACGTCGAGCGGCGAGGCCTCAGCCCGGTGATGCGGGCCCAGGGCTTCGGCGTGACGCGAGCTTTCGGCGCGGGGAGCTTGCCGCGCGGGGGGTCGAGGAGTACGTGGCTCGGCGAGTGACGGGACGGGACGTTCCGGCAGGAGTTTGTTGACGACGAGGGGCGCCTCGTCTGATCGACCGGCGTCCGATTGATCACCCAGCGATTCTGAGCGGCGTGCTGACATAGTCAGACGCCATCATTCTATGGTTTTCCCCCTACATTGCAATCCCGAGATGTCAAGTCCGGAATGGGAGACGGGCGAACTTGCCTACGTGACCCCGGTTGAAAGGCCCTCGATCCAGCCTTTGCACGATCTTTTTCTCCACGCCGCATCAGCCCAGCCGCCAGGAACCCGGTGCCCATCGACTGCTGCGGGAGGTTCATGTGACCGTGACAGCCGGTGCGGTCTACGCTAGAGTCTGGGGTTCCGACTGGAAGGCACCCGGTGGACCAGGTCAACATCGCGATCGCGCATTTCGGTCAGGCGTCCACGCTCACAGCTCGCGGACCGGACACGCGGACCGGACACGCAAGTCGTCACCGTGGTCGCAGATGACCGCCCGCGACAAGCGGAACGCTTGCGCCTGCTCGGCCGCGGAATCGATCGCGTGAGCATTGACGCTCCTGCAGAGGCATCGCTGGTGCAGATCGCGTTCCCCGGCCACACGCGTGGCGGCACGGCATCGGGAGCATTGAAGTTAGCCGGTCGGCGTCCAAGGGGGTCAGCGAAGAGGCTGGCAGTATTCGCTCTGGAGCCGAGGTGCTTATGTCGATTGCGAATTACGGTGTTTTGGTCGGACGCCCGGTGCACAGTGCGCCTGGACGGGGCGCGAATGCGCACTATCAGATCCATGTGGTGGACCGCACGGTCGAGTACCGGATCGCGGTGAATGTCTTGTCAAGTCTCGCGCCGTCGGAACTCGAATATCTGCTCGACGAAGACGTCCGGCATCCCATCACCGACACGCTGCGTTTCCGCGAGCCCGGATGGTACCCCCTCGGCAACCTTCCGACCAGCGGCGGCCTGGACTACATCCGCGGCAATCTCATGGATCGCACCCGCATGCGGGTGCTGCCGGTCAACCTGCCCGGCCCCGACGACGACCTCAACGACAAGATCGATCGCGTGGCGAAGGCGGCCATCGCCGAGGAGAGCGCGTTCGTCTGTGCCTTCGGGCAGCGCTGGGGACCGGAAACCGTGCGCGACAAGATCTTCGGGTTCCTCCCAGGGAACGGTGTTCACGACATCCACATGAACCAGGGCAACTCGGGCAGTTTTGTGCGCGATGACGGCGTGTGGCAGGACGGCGGACTCTTCTTCTTCTTTCCATCGACCGGCCGCTGGACCGCACTCTTCCTGAAGTTCCAGTCCCAAGCCTGGCACACCGACGATGTGACAGGCCACACGATTGCAACGCCGATCGAACCAGCGCCCCCTGTCCCACCGCAGCCCGGGCCGGGGCCTGGCCCCAATCCGATACCACCCGGCGAACCCGACCTGCGGCTGCTCATCATCGGCGCGTTGATCAATCCAGAGGGGAACGATCAGGGACTCGAATCGGTCACGCTCATGAACGTGTCGGATCAGGATCAGAGTCTTGCCGGTTGGTCGATTGCCAACCGCAACAAGGCCAAGTTCCGGCTGACCGGCGTCATCAAGAGGGGGCAGACGGCCGCGTTCAGGCTGCCCATCGATGTGCCGCTGTCAAACGATGGCGGGCTGATCACGCTGCTCGATGCGCAGGGCCTGAAGGTCCATGGCGTGTCGTACACGAAAGCACAAGTGTCGCGACAGGGATGGACGGTGACCTTCTGACACGGCGGCGGCCGCGCGGCGAAGTCGGTCGGACTCGATTTAGTCTGCGATCAAATGGACGTTGGGTTTGACGGAGGGAGATGTGACGCCGCGACCCCTTCCCGCAGGAGCGACCGTAACGAGGCGCTGACGGGCTGATCCCCTTCGACGACCACATGGTCACGACGTGGGTTCGCGCGAGGCGGTTCTGGGCTGTCGCCGCGTGAATACAGGGCCTAACGCGGCACCAACCAGGTGCCTGCAAGGCGATCCTGAAGGCCGCGTTCAGGCCTGATGACCGCGGACATTGCCCCGACCGCGAACACGACCAGCGCAACCGCGATGATTGCCACTCTGACGAAAAGGAACGATGGTTCGTCCGGGAAGAAAATTGGGGGCAGATTCCTGGGGAAGATGGGAGGCAGACTGGGAGCGATTGCGAAGAAGGGCGCGGCCTGCGGGATTAGCGTCAAGAGCGGCGCCTGACCTGCGAACGCCGCAGCGGACGCCGCCAGCACGGGCAACCAGCTCAAAACGCCCCGCAACCGTGCCCTCGATCCGGACGCGAGGGCTCCAGTCTTGGTCACAACGGCAATACTCATCAGGCGTAGCGCGATTCCGCCCCGAGCCGCAAGCGCAGAGAGAATGCCGAGTGTGCCGGCAAGCATCAGGCCGACAATCGTGTGCAGCCACAAATATCGCCAAGTTACCTTCGGGCTCACCTCGGGTCCCTCCTCGTTCGCGATAACGATCCCGATCAGCCCCTCGTTGGCCCTACGCGCCGGTGTCGTTCGAATTATCAGAGGCTGACCATCGCGGAAAATTGAGAGCGTGATCAGTTCGTCGGGATGCCTTCTAATCGCGGCGCTGAGTTGCGACGAGGACGTCATCGGCTCACCGTCGAGCGTGACGACCACGTCGTTGACTTTGACGCCGGCTCGGTCGGCCACATCGCCGTCGTTGACCGAGAGAACGTATGGGTGAGCACTCTCAACACCCGACCTCGCGTTATCCAAGAAGGGCCTCAGGATGCGGGCTGCCTCATCGACGTCAGCTTTCTGAGGAAATGGGACGTTCGCGGCGACACGCTGCGCAAGCGCACGTTGCTGGTTGGAGATCACGCGTTGCGCAAAAGGTGACGCAGACCAGATTGGGGGATTGGAGATCAGGTTGCGATGCCGTCCGGCGATGTAGAGTTCGAGCGCGCGATGCTCAGGGCTCGTTGACGGAACGCCACGATTTTCCATCACTTCGAGCCCCTTCAAACAGGCTGCCAGCTCTGCAATGTCGGGCGTCGCGACGTCCGTACGCGGAAGGACAAACAATCGGTACACCGCGAGCACACCAAAGACGAGCATGAGAATCGTCGGAATGGCGCAAAGCGAGAGGTGGGCCGCGCGTTTCGTGCGTGAGACGGCTGCGGGGCCACGAGCAGCAGACGTCAACGCCGTCAACATTTCTTGAGAAGACTCGAAACGCTGTTCGCCTAGCTTCGCGAGGCAATCGGTCGCCGATATTGGAAGCGGCACTCGCGGCGTACGAACATGAGGGTGAGTGTCGGCGAGAACCTGCCCCTCGAGGGCGGACACCCCAACCCGATACAAGAAACGTTCAGCCTGCGGCAAGTCGACCGTTTGCTTTGGCGGTGCTGAGCCCGCCGAATCAGGTCGATCGCGCGGCACTGGCCAATCCAGCAGCCTCGCTCGACCATCGTCCCCAATCCATACGCGATCGAACTCCATGACGGGAAGCGAGCCGTCAAGGAGCCCCGCATGTACTTCCTCGGCGAGATCGCGAAGCCATCCGCGAACCGTCTCCCACGACTGCATCTGTGTCAGCAAGGTGTCGAATGGCTGACCGGGCACCTGTTCGTACGCATCCCACGCCAGCCCGCTGGTGCGCTGCCCGGCCAGCCAATGGGGCCGTGCGGGTCTCCGCAACATGCGTCTAACAGGGGGAACCGAATCGGAATCCACGGCAGGGAACCTCAGCCAAACCGTGCGCCGAAGCCGCTCGTCGTATCCCAGGGCGGCGCCACAATTCGGCTGCGCGCTGGATGCGTCAATTAGGACGTACGGTCCAAGCCGTTGGGGGCTGGCAGGAAGTTCGATCGGGCTGGGAGCAGGCCGCACGATTCGGCGCCCTTCGCCGGAGGGCTTCAACACCGTTCGTGTGTGACTCACCCATTCGTGAATTCCCGCAAATCCATTCGCCCGACGCGCTGGCGCAAAAAACAGCGCAAGGACGATGGAGTCGGCGACGATGACAATCCATGGGCCGTTTGGCCGCTGGGAATACGCAGAACCGGTGATCCACAAGGCCAGGCCGCCTGCAAACCACCGGAGCACAATAAAGACCAGCGCGCGAAGGAGAGCTTGCGCGAACCGCGGCCGTCCGCCGTTTTCCGTCACCACTCGGAAGCCGCACAGCGCCTTGCCCAGTGATGCGCCCCACACGCTCTCGGTGATCGCGAAGTAGGCCACCTCGATGAGATTTTGCCAGACAGGCCTTGCGCCGAACGCCGGCGGCGGGCTCACGAGAAGTACGACGGTCGGCGCTATCAGCAGGACTTGGGAAAAAAAAGCATCCATCACGCCGGCGGCGAACCGAATCCCAAGGGGCGCCGGCGTCTTGACACTCGAACTCAGTGGTTCAAGCACGCTTGCCAGACTGCGGTAGCTGGTTGGCCGATGGGCGGGATCCTTCGCGAGACACTGCAAGACCGTTGCGGCAAGAACCTTCGGGATCTCCGGCCGTCCCTTTCGCAGCGAGGGCGGCGGTTCGGTCGCGATGCGCGAGACGAGGGCCATCAGGTCCCCATCGTCAAATGGCGGTCGTCCCGTCAACAAATAATGCAGAGTTGCCCCAACCGCATAGATGTCCGAGCGCACATCCAGCGGCTGCCCGCGCAGGTGTTCTGGCGACGCAAACATTGGTGTGCCTTGAAATGTTCCCGTCGTCGTGAGCTGGGTGACATCGCGCGCGAGTACAGGGATCGACAAGCCGAAGTCACCGACCTTGATGGTTCCATCCGCGTCGACGAAGCAATTCGACGGCTTGATGTCTCGATGGAGAATCCCCGCTGTGTGAGCGGCTTCGAGTCCCGAGACGATTTGCAGAATCGCATCAACCGCCTCAACTGGCGACAGTGGTCCCCCATTCTCGATTCGATCCTTCAGCGTCCCGCCCCTCAGCAATTCCATCGCGATCACAGGCATTCCTGCGATCTCCTCGCTGCCATAGATGTAAACGATGTGGGGGTGGCTCACTGATGCCGCGAGTTGGCCTTCGCGTAGAAATCGCGCGCGATCCGCAGGATCCCTCAACCGCTGACTCAATACCTTCAAGGCGACACGGCGCCCGTGCTCGAGATGCTCGGCCTCGTACACCTCACCCATGCCGCCGCGACCGAGCATGCGTTCAATCCGGTACGCGCCGAACCGCTGGCCCGGCGCGAGGGACATCTTGCCGGGGCCACTGGCGCCGAGCCGCGCCGAACCTGTCGGGTCCTCACCCGTTATGCCGTCAGCCCACGCAACGGCCGGCGTGCTCAAGAAGCCCGCTGCCCCGGCTTCCTGCGCGAGGAGTGACTCGACCTCCCGCCTCAGCGCGTCATCGCCCGCGCACGCCTCGACCAGAAACGCCGCGCGCTCGGACACGCTTCGCTCGAGCGCCGCATGATAGACCCGTTCGACCTCCGACCAGCGGTAAGGCGTCATGCCGACGCCGTCCACCGAGCTCGCGCAACAGCCATAGTTTGTGGGTCTGCGATTATCGCGGAGAAACGTCCTGGTAGTTGACTTAACGCCTGTGGCGGTTTGAACACGACTGCATGTCTTTCGGTGCCGGCACTCCTCAAAGTCGTGCGATGGTCTCTCCATCCACATCGTCCGCGCAAGCCGGCCGCGCCGCGCATGCCAGCCCCGTCATCATCAAGCCGACCGTCAGGCTCCGTGATGTTTGCGTCATGCCGTGCCTTCACTCGTTCAGAGAGGCGGGAACGGCCGACGAAAGCTGGCAAGAGCTCAAGACACAAGGAAATCGGCATCACCGTCTCGTACGGCGCAACGAACGGGATTTCTCGCGGTTGCGCTAGACTTCACGAATCGTGAAGGTCATGACGAAGGGATTGTCTGCCTCGGTTCTGCTTGCCCGCCGAAGCCTTGGCGCGGGCGGGGTCGGGCTCGCTGTCGTCCTCCTTGCCTCGCTGAGCGGCGCAGGCGCCCTGCAGCTTCCCCGCGATCCGGTTCAGATCGACAGCGACGATATTGGTGGGGTCGTCATGGGCCCCCGCGGTCCCGAGGCTGGCGTCTGGGTCATCGCTGAAACGATGGATCTACCGACGAAGTTCGGAAAGATCGTCGTCACCGATGACGCGGGGCGGTACGTCATGCCGGACCTGCCAAGAGCGAACTACAGCGTGTGGGTGCGCGGCTACGGGCTGATTGACTCGCCCAAGGTGCAGGCAGCGCCGGGAAAGCTGCTGAACCTGACGGCGACGCAGGCGCCGAGTGAGGCTGCGGCCGCGCAGTACTACCCGCCGATCTACTGGTTCTCGATGCTCAGGGTGCCGGCCAAGAGCGAGTTCCCGCTGGAGAAGATCAAGAGCCAGGGCGAATGGCTGAACGTCGTGAAGAGCGGCGCTTGTCAATCGTGCCACGCGCTCGGCACTCCCGGAACACGGACGATCCCGAAGGAGCTCGGCGTGTTCGCGAGTTCGGCACAAGCCTGGGCGCGGCGCCTCCGATCCGGCCAGGCGCAGAGTTTCATGGCCCGCGATATCACGCGACTCGACACCCAGCTCGCGCTCAGACTATTTGGCGACTGGACCGATCGCATCGCCGCGGGCGAGCTCCCCTTCGCCAAGCCCGAGCGGCCGCGCGGAATCGAGCGCAACGTCGTCGTCACCCTGTGGGACTGGAGCAGACCCACGGCGTATCTCCACGATGAGATCTCGACCGACCGGCACAACCCACGGGTCAACGCCAACGGCAGGATCTACGGATCCCCGGAGGACAGCTCGGATTTCGTGCTGGTGCTCGACCCGATTACCCACACGCCCAGCGAGGTGCTGCATCCGGTCCGCGATCCGTCGACGCCGTCGACGAAAACCAGCCCGATGGCACCTTCCGCCCACTGGGGAGCCGAGCCGATCTGGGACAGCAAGACGCTGAATCACAATCCGATGATGGACGAAAGAGGGCGCGTCTGGTTCACGCCGCGCGTTCGTCCCAACGCGAATCCGGATTTCTGCAAGCAGGGCTCGATGCACCCGTCGGCGAAAGCGTTCCCGATCCTGGAATCGGGGCGCCACCTCTCGATGTACGACCCGGCGACGGGAAAGTTCGCGCTGATCAGCACCTGCTTTCCGACCCACCATCTCGCATTCGCGGAGGATGCCAATCACACGCTCTGGACCAGCGCCGGCATTGGTGGGCCAGGCGTCATCGGCTGGTTGAACCGAAGGATGTACGAGGAGACCGGCGACGAGGTGAGAGCGCAGGGGTGGTCGCCGTTCATCCTCGACACCAATGGCAACGGCAAACGCGACGCGTACGTAGAGCCCGATCAGCCAGCCGATCGCGCGAAGGACACGCGCGTTGCGGTCAACACCTACGCAGTGGCCGTGAGTCCGGCCGACGGTTCCATCTGGGGAACCGTGGTGGGATACCGCGGATATATCGTTCGGGTCGCGCCGGGATCGAATCCCACTGAAACGGCGATCACTGAGATCTACGAGCCGCCATCTCCGGGCTTCGGACCGCGCGGCGGAGATGTCGATCGCAACGGCGTGTACTGGGTGTCGCTGGCGAGCGGACATCTGGCGAGCTTCGATCGCCGCAAGTGCAAAGTCCTCCGCGGGCCGACCGCCACGGGGGCGCATTGCCCCGAAGGCTGGACGTTCCATCAACTGCCTGGACCGCAGTTGAGGGATGTGAAAGATCCCGGCAGCGCGGAGGCGAGCTACTACACGTGGGTGGACTGGTTCGATACGTTCGGCCTGGGCAGAAACGTTCCGATCGCGATGGGTAATCTCAACAGCTCGATACTCGCCCTGGTGGACGGACAGTTCGTCAACTTCACGCTCCCCTATCCCATGGGCTTCTTCGCGAAGAACGTCGACGGACGCATCGACGATCCGAACGCCGGCTGGAAGGGCAAGGCGTTGTGGTCGACGTATGGGACCCGGACGATGTATCACCTCGAGGGCGGCAAGGAGAACCGTCCGAAGGCCGTCAAGATCCAGCTTCGTCCGAATCCGCTCGCGCGGTGAGTCACCCAACGCCGCCTTCGCCTTGACCGCGCGTCAGGTACCGCAGCGCGGAAATACCCGGCATGAAGAAATAGGCGCCGCCGCGCACGTGAACGAATTGCGGCAACGCGAAAAAACGCCGGCACAGTCCGTTCGCCCGAGGGCGTGTGAACGTGTCGCTCGGTCGGCCCGTCGAGAGCGGCATGCGATTGGCGACGAGGGGATCGCCCTCGTCGAGACCTTCGAATTTCGGATTGGCGAGCCAGGCCGCCTGGATGAATTCGAACTGTCGAGAGATGTTCGTATTGAGACAGATGAAACGCAGCCCCCGCTGGACAACGGGATCGCGACCCTCGTCGGTTGTTTCAAGCACGTACTCGCGGCCGCGGCGCAGAATGCGATGAAACCGCGTGGACGCAATCAGGTCGTCGTGCGTATGGCGCCGCCCGAAACCCAGGATGCGGATCAGCCGTGCAAACAAGCCCCGGGTGCCTTCCGGGAGATCGGCGTTCCGCGGATTGGCGCGGCGGATATGGGCGCCATAGGGACAGGCGCGTGCCGTCCACATCGTTGTGAAAAGTGAACTGATTGCGGTGGATGTCCTCGAGATCGGGGCCAACACCTTGAATCGGATCGCTGCTGAGCGGGAGGATCGGAACGCCTGGAGGAAAGGTGGGTTTCGGCGTGCCGTTGGGAACGCGGTGGTTGTCGCTCGGAACGATCGGGATGTCCGACGGCACGCGACCGACCGTGGCGGCGGCAACCAGGTACCGGTCTTCTCGATCGCGCGCCGCCTGCTCGTTGATGAACTGCCAGAAGGCAGGAGCGTCCTGGGAGAGATCGCGCAGGACCAGATACGTGCCGTTGCGACCGAGGTCCTTCCTGCCGGGCACGTCCTCCGCCGACGGCAGAATGCCTTCGGTATCGTCGCGTGGATCGAGGAGCGGACGGTCGGTATATTTCCCGTACTCGTTGGGATAGCCCAGCAGAATTTCTCCGAGCGCCGACAGATTGGTGTATGCCGTCGTGTCGTGAACCCGCGCAGACTTCTTCCGCTCCCAGTCGACCACGGGCTGACTGATACCGTCGTTGAAGCCAAACGGCTCGATGTCGCCGATGTCCTTCGTCGTCAAACACGTCAACGTCGAAAACCCGGCCTGCCAGCGGTCGTTCTTCAACTCGCTTTCCCATTGGTCCAGTCGGTCGGGCGTGACGGCATAGAGCAGCATCAGCACGTGCGGTAGCCTGCCTGGGCCGCCCCACTGCCACCATTGCTGGTCGTTTGCCGCGACGTCCCCGAGCCGGCGCGCCCGGCTCGCCTCCGTCATGCCGGATATGAATTCGTAGGGGAACTGGGCCAGCGTGCTCGGTGCAACGCCCAGTCTTTGGAGCCCTTCGTAGGTGAATGCGATCTGCAGCGCAACGTCGGGCCGGTGGCCCTTGACGGCGGTGGTCACCGGTGCGTTCGACAGCCAGGAACGCGCGGCTGCGGCGTCCGCGATGGTCAGCAGATGAAAGCGCGCGGCCGTCGAGATGCCCGTAACCGAAGCGCACCAGCCCCTGGATGTCGCGCCAATCGTCGTCGGACAGTGGCATCGGCCGGCCTCTCACAAGTCCCTCAGCCACGCGCGAACCTCGGTGTCCGTCATCGTGCGACGCTCAAAGCCGGCGCGGACGCGTGCGTTGCGCTCGAGATCATAGACAGTCAGACCCGGGTAGCCGCGATACCAGGTTTCCGTTGGCTTCTGGTGCCGCCGCTGCGTGTATTTGAACTTCAGCTCATCGTCGATGCCGTCCTTGATGACCCAGCGGGTGCGCGGATATCCGAGCCCGCAATTGAAAGACAGATTGAGTGCCCATCCTGCCTTGTTGATGAAGTCATCCATGTAGGCTTCATGGCTGCCGTCGTAGTTGCTCGCGAAGATCATTCGCTTCTTGCCATCGAGGAAGACCCATCGGGCGAAATGGATGTTGCGGATGCGGCCGAGATGGCCGCGCGTATAGACATGCCGCGCGAAGTAATCGATCACCCACATGAAGACGGGGAACAGCGCGCGGCGGAAACGGTTTGGCTTGACGCTCCCCAGCGCCGTGTACTGGTTGGTGACGTCGTGATCTTCGAGCGCCGCCAGCTCCAGGATCTGGGCGACCTCGGGCCGATGGATGATCTCGGGCTCGCTCTTCTCGTAATGACGCAGCACCCACAGGAACACCACAACCGCCCCGAGCACTGGCACGGCCAGCAGCGGATACAGGATGAAAAAAGGCACGAGCCACAAGCCGAGAACGACGATGACGACGAATGCGACCGGCAGATAGCGGATCAAGAAGAAAAACAGTATTGCGCCGAGCGCCACGAACGGAAGGACGACACGGAAAAACAGCGGTTGCAAAGGAATGAGAGACGGGATTGCCAGCAGCCAGGGCAGCAACAGGGCGCCCGGGACGATCGCGTAGTGAAGGTAGTCGCGCACAGACCAGCCCAACGGCGTGCGCTGCGCGCGGGTCAGCGAGATCTTCCCGTCGTTGAGCATGGGCCGGCAATGCGCAATGAGCTTGGCACGGACTTCCTGGGGTTCGTCGCGGTCAAATTCTTCCTGGCGATCCTTGACGCATTTGACCAGCTCATCACGAAGCGTGGCTTCCTCGCGGATCTGCCTCACGGTGCGGCCGACCCAATTCACGTAGTTGGCGGCCGGGGCCTGCGAATGCCTTTTCATCCATGCGAGCAGATCGGAGTCGGGTGTGAAATCGCGGCAGCAGGAAAAGATCTGCCGCAGGCCGGGCGCCGCCACGCGCACCATGTCGGCGAGAAGGTCGTCGGCGGACCCATCGCAATCGCCGAGGAATGCAAGGAGGACGGAAAAGTCCGGAATCGGGGCTCCATACTCTTCGAAATCGCGCAGCGTCTGGTCGTCCAGAATCACGAAGCGCGCGTAATGGAGATTCTCGAAATCGCCGAAGGGTACGATCGAGTTCTCCCGCCTTGCCATGCCTGGGCGGTCGTTCATGGAGCTGAGCAACGCTCTCAGCCCGTTGACGCGCTCCTCGATGATCGGCGCGACGATCGTGAAATGTGATTGCGGGGTCATGTGCCAGCCGGCCAGCCGTCAACCTCACGCACGCATTGTGAGCTGCGGCGCTGAACGCTGTGTTTTCGATCGCAGGCAGTCTGCGCTACCAATATTGCCCATGAAAGGTAATTCAACTGACGCGGAAACAACTCCGAGGCGACTGCCTCCGTGCCTCCGTAGCCCGTCGATGTGAAAAGCGCTAAAAATCGAACTGCACGCCGAGCTTCGCGAAGCGGCCCAGAATAACGGCCTGCGGGCGCAGCCACGTCGCGTAGGCGGTGTTGACGCCCGTCACCGCGTCGACGTTCAGCGCGTTGTAGAGATCCAACTGGAACGTGGTCTTCGCGCGGCCGAGTGCGCACCGGCCTGGCAAAACGGATGTCCAGCTGGTTGAGCCGCTCGCCGTACATTGTCCCGGGCGCGACCAGATTGACCGACACGTTCGCCGCACCTCCGGACAGAGGCCGGCCCGAGCGAGGGCGTGATGACGTGCGTTGGTTGCCGTGAAGAAGGCGGCAATCTCCGGCCCGGGAATGCTCTGAAGGGTCGAGCTGACCTGCAGTTCGATCTTCGGAACCGTATAGGAACCGAGCAGCTTGACCTGAGTCTGCGGTCTCTCGGTGTGGCAATGCCATGCAGTCGGACCGGCCAGCAGGAGCGTCGAGACGTGCTTGTCCCGGCCGCGACAACCGGAGCCGAGTACGGATCCGCGGCCGAATACTCCGGCACCTTTGCCCGGATATCGCAGACGTCCTGCGTGATCGTGCCCCTGTCGATCCCGCCCTGGACGATGATGCCGTGCGCCATCCGCGCGTTGACCGTCACTGCCACGCCGTTCCACATCTGCACCTGCTTGCCGAAGTTCTTCGCGAAGGTCGTGATGTTGTCGGTCTGGCCGAACTTGGCCGGGTTGACGTCGTAGAGCCCGGAGATCACGTTGCCGCCGCCATCCGGCAGACGCGAATCCACGGGTGCGGTGATGCTGAACGGTGTGAAGTCGGCCGCCGTGACCGCGCGGTTGTCGACGATGGTGAAGTTGCCGTACCAGCGGCGGAAGTAGGTGGCGTCCACGGAGAGGCCACGTCAGAACTTGACGCTGCACGCCAGCCGAGAATTCCCAGTTGTAGAGCCGCTTGCCCCATCCCTGGAGGACGTCCGGGTCGAAGTTTGCCTGCGCCCCCGCGCTCCCGAACAACGGATTCGCCACCGCGCCGCACTCGCCGTTGGCGGTCAGGACCAGCAGGTTGCAATCCGGAATGTAGTTGCCGTTCGCGTCGGTCCACGACCGGTTGGTCGTCGTCGCCAGCCTGACAATCGGGTTATTCGCGCCGGCGATCCCGCCCACCGTGTACGGCTCGACGTTGCGGTTGAGGCTCACCTTCAGCGCCGTCTTCCCGTCGCCCTTGAGGTCGTAGGCGGCGCTCAGCTTCGGACTGAGGTCCTTCAGGTTGAGCCCCGCGGTGTCAGGGAACTGGAAGTTGCGGGTCGGCGCGAGCGGCGTGGGTCCGATCGACTGCGCCGGGAAGCTGTTCTTGAACCAGTCCAACCTCAGTCCCGCGTTGACCGTGAGCCGATCGATCGTCCACCGGTCCTGGGCGTAGGCGCCGAACTGGTGATCGACGTCGACCGCGAAGTCGATCGGATAGGCGCGCATCGTGATCTGGTTGGGCACGCCGTTGTTGAAGCGGTAGCTCACCGGGTTGATGTCCCAGTCGCGCTCGACGGTGCTGCCCGAGATGTCGCCGACGCCGAACTTGAACGAATGCGCGCCGGTGATATACGAGACGGCGGCGCGATAGTAGAACACGTCGCTCGTGCGGTTGATGAAGAACTGGCGGGCGCGGTACTGCCGCCCGGTTGACTGCTCCAGCACGCTGATCATCGCCGGGTTCACGTCACGAATCGGATCGCGAATCGCACGCTCGAACGTGGTCTTCGCGGCGCCGTCAATCAGCAGCCGGTTCGTCAGCGGCATGGTGACGTCCGCCGGTCACCTGCCGCTCCACCGGGAAGTAGTGGTACGGTCCGGCCTCGGCCGCCAGGAGCGTGCCGCCGGGGGCGCCGGTCGACGTCGAGAATCGACGGCCAGTTGCGCGCCGTCTGCTGCACGTAGAGGAGGCCGACCTTCACCTTCGGCGCGGCCTGCACCGTCAGACGCAAACGGCCGTCGTTGACGTCGGAGTCGTTGGACACCGGCCGGCTCAGGTCGGGCTGGTAGGTCCAGACGTTGGGATTGTTGGCGTTCTTGTCGTAGAACTCGTCGGCCATCCACTTGGAGGAGGTGGCGTGCCGGCCCGACAAGTAGAACCAGACCTTGTCCCGTCGCAGCGGTCCGCCAAAGCCGGGATTGAAGTCGAACATCTTGTGGATCTTGTTGGGCGTGCGGAGCCCGGCATCCTTCAGCCGCTGCGTGAAGTTGCTGCTCCCGAGCGCCT
Source organism: uncultured Acidobacteriota bacterium (assembly GCA_963741135.1). Taxonomy (GTDB): domain Bacteria; phylum Acidobacteriota; class Vicinamibacteria; order Vicinamibacterales; family UBA2999; genus Gp6-AA40. The sequence continues at coordinate 50,413 of CAVUHC010000008.1, read as the reverse complement.
TCGGTCGTCCCGTTCATGAACAGGACGCCGTTGAACGTGTTGCCGCCCTCGCGCGGGATCACGTTCATCCTCACGCCGCCGCCGGCGGTGTCGGCGCCGGCGCCCGAATAGTCGACCGCGATCTCCTGCGACGCGGCCATGTTGAAGGTGATCTGGGAATTGGCCGGCGAAATCAGCGCGGCCGTCGACAGGCCGTTTTCCATGAGCGATTGGGAGTCGCCGGTGGAGCCGTGGACCTGCATCGTGATCGCCCCGGAGAGCTGCGTCGCGCCGCCGACGTCCTGATTGGCGGCGGCCACGGTGACGCCCGGGATGAGCGCCATCTGCGCAAACGGCGACCGGCCGGTCGGCAGCTTGTCGATCAGCTCGCGGTCGATGACGCGCTGCTCGCGTGGCGCTCTGCACGTCCACGATCGGCGTCTCGCCGGTGACCGTGATCGTTTCCTGCGAGCGCGCCGACGCGGAGGTCGGCGTCGATCGTGGCGGTGAACGTCCCCGTCAACTGGATGCCGTCGCGCTTCACCGTGCTGAAGCCGGGCAGCGCGAACGTCACCGTGTAGTTGCCCGGGCGGCAGCAGCTCGATCCGGTACTGGCCGGTGCCGGCGGTGACCACCGACCGCACCTTCTCGATCAGCGCGGGGCTCGACGCCTCGACCGTCACGCCCGGCAGCACGGCTCCGGACGCGTCCTTCACCTGTCCGGCGATCGACGCCTGGGCGCTCACAATCGCCGGCGCTCCCAGAACAACGCACATCAGAAATATGACGATTCGCAATCCACGCATGAATAACCTCCACGTTGGGACGGCGTTTCCCGATCCGGGACCGAACAGGTCCGCCTGAAGGCGGACACTACCGACGATGGTTCCTTGGACTGTTAGCAGAAGGAAACCTGAGTGTGAGGTGGCGAGACAGTACCGAGACGGATCGTGCCATGTCAAGCGTCAGTGCCATTTGCTGTCGACACGTGCGCGGGTGGCTGCAGTAAGCTGTGCGGCGGACATGATCTGATGGTCAAATGCGTGAGATTCACATCATGGATGCTGCCGACCGGGTTGCAGGGTATGGGGTCTTCTCCACTCCGTTCACGTCGTGAACGGCACCCTGGAGTTCGTGGGAATCCCGCGCGAGGCCCATCTGCGTGCACGAATTGCGGCGCGGGTGGGCGGATAAGGAGGCGAGGTATGGTTCTCATGCGCCGAACAGCACTTTCCCTCGTGCTGGTCTCGATGATCTTCGCGTCGATCCTCTCCTATGGGCCGCCGGTTTTCGGGCAGGCCGAAGCGCCGAAAATCGGGTTCTTCGGCAGTTACAAGGTCACTGCCGACAAGTTGGATCCGTCGAAATTGCCGATCATCGGCGCCTGGCGGATGAATTTCGAGAAGTCGGATCCGTCCATGAAAGCGGCAGGGCGCTTCAAGCCGACCGCGACGACGATCTACGCGGCCGAGAACGGCGGCATCAGACACTCTGTCTTCAATTCCTATCCTCCGGCGGACAACAACTACAAGACCGTGTTCACGCCCGAGGCGCGGAGCTACTGGGCCAAACTCGATGGCAAGGGTATCTATGAGAATCCCCAGGGTCCGAATGGCAAAGGTGAGACCGCCGGTTTGTGGCTGGTCGATCGCAACACGATCTTCCGCGAGCGATGGGTCAAAGGCGCGGTCGACGAGCGGACCCTGTATCGCGTCTCGCCGGATGGCAACACGCTGGTCTGGACGAATTTCCCCGCGAGCGGGGACAGCACTCACGTGGTGTGGGATCGAATCCGCTTGCCATAGCGTGGGCTGGAGCTGAAGGCGGCATAACCCTTCTCGCTCAAACAAGGAGGCAGGCAACATGATGTTCGGACGAAGGCGCCTGATTGTCTGGGCCACGGGAGCGGCGATTGTGTGCCTGCTCGGCGTCATGACCGCACGTGTGTCAGCACGCCAGGCTGGGCCTCAGGCTCCTCTGATGTCAGAAAATTTATTCAGGAACATCGAGGTTCTTAAAGGGATCCCCGTCGACACGTTCTTTGACGTCATGGGGATGTTTGCCTCCTCTATGGGTGAGGACTGTACTTTTTGTCATCTGAAGGAGGCTGTCTTCAGGCACGAAGCGTTTGCCGACGCAACCCCGAGGATCAGGCGGGCGCGCCAGATGATTGCGATGATGAAGAGTATCAACGACACGAACTTCGGCGGCCGGCCGCTGGTGACTTGCTTCACGTGCCACAGGGGCAGCAACAGCCCGGTAACTGCGCCGCGTCTCTCTCTCCAGTACGGTGTTCCGGATGACGATCCAAATGTGATCAATTTTCCTGCCGACACCGGGATGTCCGCGGATCAGATCCTCGACAGGTATCTTCAGACACTCGGCGGGACGGCGCAGCTGACCAAGCTTTCGAGCTTCACCGCCAAGGGGACGTACTCGGGATTCGACACGGCCTTCAAGGAAGTTCCGGTCGATATCTACGCCAAGGCTCCGAATCAGCGCACGTGGATCATCCACATGGCCGAGGGAGACAGTCGCCGCGTGTTCGACGGCCGCAACGGTTGGTGGGCGGGGCCAGACGGCCCGGCGCCGATCGAGACGCTGACCAGCGGGAATCTGGACCGCTACAGGCTGGAGGCGATCGTGGCGTTTCCAGCAGGAATCAAGCAGGCATTCAGCCGATGGAAGGTTGGCCGCACCGCGATCGACGACCGCCCCGTCCGGATTGTTCAAGGAACGAACGCCGGGCTGCTTCCTGTAAATCTGTATTTCGACAACCAGTCCGGCCTACTGGTCCGGTGGGTGCGCTGGAACGAAACTCCGGTCGGTCCCGTTCCCACAGAGATTAATTACGACGACTATCGCGATGTCGCTGGCGTCAAGATGCCCTTCACCTGGACGGCGAGCCAGACGTACATGCAGATGACCATCAAGCTGAGCGCGATTCAGGCGAACGTTCCAGTCGACGCGGCAATGTTCGCCCAACCGACCCCGGGGACGCCCAGGCCCTAGGTCATAACGTGTTGTCCGGCTCGTGTTGTCCGGCTCCTTGCCGCTTACGGCCACGGGTGTTAGCATCCGGCTTATTTCTAACGCCCAATTTGAAATCTTCGGATACAGGAGGCCACATGCGCATCAATTTGTCGTTCGCGGCCGTCGCTCTCGGCATACTGCTCGCCGCAACTGCGTCGGTGCAGGCCCATCACTCGTTTTCGGCGACGTACGATGGCAACAAGCCGATCACGTTGAGAGGCACCGTCACCAAGATTGGGTGGCAGAATCCACACGCGCACATCTACGTCGACGTCAAGAACGCGGATGGAAAAGCAGTCACCTGGGAGGTCGAGAGCGCCGGTCCGACCGCGCTGCTCAAAGCAGGCTTGAGGAAAGAGGACTTTGTCGGAGCGGAAATCATCATCAAGGGCTTTCTTGCCAAGGACGGAACACCCACCGTCAACGCAAGCAGCTTGACCCTGGTCGAGGCGAAGAAGGAGTTCCTGAACGACGAAAAGACCCCGTAATGTCCGGAGTCGGATCCATGAAGCGATTGACGATCGTCCTGAGCGTGGCCCTGGCGCTGGGCATACAGGCAGTGGCGCTCGCGCAGGCACGGCCGGACTTTTCCGGCACGTGGAGATTGAACGTGGGCAAGAGCGGCCCGAACGTCGCGGGCAACGCGCCGAACATTCCATTTCCGAGCCAGATCGCCGTCAAGCAGACGCCGACCGACATCTCCGTTGAGAGCACGAGCGTGCGGCAGCAACCCGTGTCCGCGGTTTACAAGCTCGATGGCAGCAAGGTCAATGTTCAGACCCCTGCCGGAATCACGGAAACCGGCGAAGCGAAGTTCGAAGCGGAGAGTCTGTCGATCAGCTCGCGCCGCTCGTTCTCCTCGCCGGCTGGAGACATCGTCGTTGAATTCAAGGAAGTCTGGAGCTTGACCGGAAACGTCCTGACGATCCAGAAGACTCGGACTCAGAGCGGAGATTCGACCACCGAGAAGGCTGTCTACGACAAGCTGTAGGGGTCCCATGCGAGATCGCTTCGTGACGTGGTCGCTCGCCGCGGTTGCCGTTGCGGCAATCGCATATTCCGTATCGCCAGCTCTCACCGCTCAAAGCCCGGCAGGCGCTCAGGCATACACGCCGCCGCGCACCGCCGGGGGCCAGCCCGATCTCCAGGGAGTGTGGCGCGCCTGGAACCTCGCCAAGTTCGACCTGGAAGATCACGGCGCCAAACCAGGAGTGCCCGCGGGCAGAGGGTTCGTCGTCGATCCGGCGGACGGCAAGATCCCGTACCAACCGTCGGCTCTGGAGAAGCGCAAGCAGAACTACGAGAACAGCAGGAATCCGGACCCCTGGAAGAATGCCGATCCGTACGTGAAGTGCTACTTGCCGGGCATTCCGCGAATGACGTATCTCGGGTGGCCGTTTCAGATCATTCAAACGCCGGAATCTGTGACTTTCGTATACGAGTGGAGTCACAAGAAGCGCGTCGTTCCGATCAGCAACACCCCGCCACCCGCCGACGCAGAAACCGCCTGGATGGGTACGCCGCGTGCCCGCTTCGAAGGCAACTCGCTGGTGATCAACCTGACGAACTTCAACAGCTATACCTGGTTCGACATGGCTGGGAATTTCCACAGCGACGCGCTGAAGGTGGTCGAGCGGTACACGCCAATCAATGCCGACACGCTTCAGTACGAAGCCACGATGACCGACCCCAAGGTATTTACGCGGCCGTGGACGATCCGAATGACGATCCAGCGCCAGAAAGATATCGGCATCCTCGATTACGAGTGCACCGCGATGCTGGACGAAATGGGCATTCACCACACATGGCCGAGGGATTTCGACGTCAACTGACGAGGAAAAAGCATGAGTACCCGAACCCGTTTCCTGTTGTCGGTCGCGGCAGCCGCCATCATGCTCGGCATAACGTCCGTCCCAAGCATGGGTCAGCTCGTGCGCGGCGATGAGAACGCCGTGAAGACTCCGTCCGGTCCCATTCCGCGCCGGGCGGACGGCAAACCTGACTTGACGGGAAACTGGAACGGATCGCCCGGCGGAGTGACCCACACGGTCATCCTCGAAGATCATCCCGCAGGGTTCGGCGTGACGGCCGGGCCGACCCTGATCATCGACCCGCCAGACGGCATCATCCCCTATCAGGCGTGGGCGCTGGCGGAGCGGAACCGCCGCCGGGAAGATTCCAACGGCTACGAGGATCAGGTCGGCCATTGCGAGTTCTACGACCTCGGCCGCATCCAAATCTTCTCGCAGGAATACATGTTTTCCGGGAACAACTTCATCATCAACGCGACCCAGCACATCACGCGCGTGATCCCCATGGACCGGCGCCAGCATCTTCCCGCAGGCATTCGCCTCTGGACGGGAGATTCGATTGGACACTGGGACGGCGACACGCTGGTCGTCGACACGACGAATTTCGCCGAGAAGCCCCGCATGTCTCTCGGTGGAGATTTTCACGGCGCCGACGCGCATATCGTCGAGCGGTTTACCATGCTCGACTCGAACACGATCAAGTGGACGATGACGATCGACAATCCGAAGGTATTTACACGACCCTGGACGATGACATCGCCGGCGCCGATGAAGCGTCAGAAGGCGCTCGGTCCGGCCGAATGGGACGTCGAAGATACCTGCCACGAAGGCAACGTTGATCTCGTGCACTTGAAGAACACGTACGATCAGGCGCGAGCGGCCGCCTCGAAACCCAAATAGACCGGAGGCTCGTCATCGCGGGGCGGTGCTGAGAGCCGCAAGCGTCTCAGCCAGGACGGCTGTGCCGCACGCGATCGCGTCCGGCGACGCATACTCGTCAGGTCGATGGCTCACACCGCCCCGGCACGGGATGAAGATCATGCCGGTTGGCGCGATGCGCGACATGAACAGCGAGTCGTGGTACGCGCGGCTGATCATCCGCTGATAACGCAGGCGGTGTGCTTCGCACGCAGCGACGATCGCGTCGACGACCTGCTGCGCGCATTGCGCCGGTGGGTCGGCGTTGATCGGCTCGAGACGAACGGTCACACGGCGGCGGGCGGCGACCTCCTCGCTCGACCGGCCGATGCTGAGCAGCATGGAATCGCGCCGCGCAAGGTCGATGTCCCGGAGGTCTACCTCGAGCCGCGCCCGGCTGGGTACGCTGTTGATGGCGCCAGGAAACACGTCACACACGCCGACGGTTGCGACCGTATCGATCGATCCCGTCGAGCGCGCGGCTGCTTCGACCGCGAGCGCGATCTCCGCGGCCGCCAGAAACGCGTCGCGCCGGTCCGGCATGAGGACCGTGCCTGCGTGGCCGCCCTCCCCTTCAATCACGATGCGCAGGCTCGCCGGCGCGGCAATCGCCGTGACCACGCCGATATCGAGAAGACGCTGCTCCAGGATCGGACCCTGCTCGATGTGCAGCTCCACGAACGCGGCGTATGCGCCGGCCGGCACCCTCACCTCCGACAGGGCTCCCGAGAATCCAGCCGACGCCCGTACCTCGTTGAGCGATCGGCCGTCGGAGGTGAGCGTGTGGTCCACGGATGAATCGAGCGCCGCCGCCATCAGGCGACTTCCCAGGCACCCGATACCGAAACGGGTCGGCTCCTCGGACGTGAAGAGCACGACGTCGATCGACCGCGACGGCCGGAATCCCGATCGTTGCAGCGCGCGAACGGCCTCCAGCCCGCCGAGCACGCCGACCGTGCCGTCGAAGCGTCCGGCGTTGGGGATGGCGTCGCAGTGCGACCCCGTGGCGACCGGCGGCAGCGCGGGATCGCGTCCAACCCATCGCGCGAACGTGTTGCCCACCGCGTCCTCGCGCACGACGAGCGACGCCTCTCGACACAGTGTCTTCACGTAGTCGCGCGCGCGCAGATCGGTCTCGCCAAATACGATCCGTGTAACGGCAGGCGCGGGCGCATCGGAAAAGGAGGCGAGCGTCTCGAGCTCGCCCCACAATCGCCCGCCGTCAACCGCCGGCGTCACGTCCTTGATCCGGGATACCGGTCCCAGTCTTTGTAGATGAGATACTTCGCTGGCCGCTTTCCGATTGCACCGAACCACTGGGGACAATAGGGCGCCATCCAGATGAAATCGCCGGCCTGCACCGGGTACCACTGCGACCCAAGAAGATAGATCCCGCCGCCCTCGAGCATCAGTAAGCCGTGTTCCATCACGTGAATCTCGACGGCGGGCAGGGCCGCGCCCGGCTGATAGGTCATCGTGTTCACGCGGAAGTCGAACGCCGGATCGTCAGGGATGAGCCCACGCACCTCGAGCCACGGATCTCCTCCGAGACACGACGCGGCCGTCTGCCGTTCCTCGCCCGTCAACAATGCGGGAGACGGAACCGCGCTCAGCGACTGATAGGGCTTCTCGATCACCACAGCGCGCGCGGGAGCGCCCGTACACACGGTCATTGCCTGCCCCGGTGGGATGTACGCGTACCCTCCGGCATCGAGCGTCGTCGGACCGACGGTAATCCGGCCATCGAGGACGTACACAAAGCGTTGATCGCCGCAGGAGGCAAGCGCTCCACCGCGATCGAACTCGGCGGTGTACTGCACGAATGCGGCCCCACCGGCCGCTGATGCGTGCACGACGGCCGTCGCGTTCCGCATTCCCGGAAGCGGCGCACGTACGAAAGTCTCCGGCGTTTGCAGCCGGTGATCCGGATGATTGGCGCTGCGCGTTGACAGGTTCACGGGTGTCCCTGGTCCTGGTGCTCGATTCTACAAGGCTCCGGGCGCACGAACCTGCCACCGTTTGTTGCGGTAATGTGGCCATTTGCGAAAATCGTCTCTCCGCGACGCAGCGTCCTCCGGACCGTGCCGCGGAACGTTTCGCCGACGTACGGGCTCATCTTGTGCCGCTGCTGAAGATCGTCCGCCCGGACCGTGAACGATTGCGTCGGATCGATCAGGGTCAGATCGGCGTCAAGGCCGGCGACCAGCGCGCCCTTGCGCGCCATCCTGAAGCGGCGCGCCGGTGTCGCCGCCACCAGCTCCACGATTCGCTCGAGCGGTAGGCGGCGATCGTGATATCCGCGATCGATCAGCACGGGCAGCGTGAACTGGATGCCGGCGATGCCTCCCCACGCGCCGGCGAAGTCTCCGGTCTTTCGCGCAGGCTCGGTTGGCGAGTGGTCGGAAGCCACAATGTCGATGTGCCGAGCCAGGAGCTGATCCCACAATGCCGCAGCGTGTTCCGCCGTTCGCAGCGGCGGCGCGCACTTCGCGACCGCTCCCAGCCGCTCGACATCGTTCTCGGTGAAGCAGAGATAGTGCGGACACGATTCAACCGACACGTCAACGCCGTTCGCCCGCGCCTCGGCGGCCAGCACGACACCTCGTCCGGTGCTGACGTGGACGATATGGAGCTTCGCGTGAGTCTCACCGGCAAGCAGCAGCGCACACTGGATAGCTTCCAGCTCGGCCATCACGGGACGCGAATTCAGAAAGTCGCGGACGGTGCGACCGCTCATCCGCTGTGACAAAGCGCGAGTCAGCTCCTCGTTCTCCGCGTGCACCGCGACCGGGAGCCCGAGGCTGGCTGCCTCCATGAGTCCGTCATACAGCGTTGCGGCGTCGGCTCGTGGAAACTCCTGCAGCCCGGAGTCGCACATGAAGGCCTTGAAGCCGACCACGCCGCGCCCCGCCATGTCCGCCATCTCGCGTACCGACCCGGGCACGAGTCCGCCCCAGAGTCCGAAGTCGGTGATGGAAGCGGATTCGAGGACAGCGCGCTTCCTGTCGATCTCACGGGCGTTCACGCAGCACGGCGTCGAATTGAGGGGCATGTCGAAAAAGAGCGTGCCGCCACCGGCCGCGAGCGCGCGGCTGCCGCTGGCGGCGCCTTCCCAGTGGGCTCGACCGGGCTCGTTGAAGTGAACGTGCACGTCGATCATGCCCGGCAGTACGAAGAGACCCCGTGCGTCGATCTCGTCGGGCGCGCCGGCAAGATCGATCCCGACCTCAGCGATGCGCCCATCTTCAATCGAGACATCCGCGCGCTGCGGGCCATCCGGGGAGATCAGCGTGCCGCCCCGAACCACGGCATCAGCCATCGATCGCTCCCGCCAGTTCGTCGAGAAAGTTCACGCCTGCCGCTAGGGCGATCGCCACGTCGCCTTCCGTGACGGATTCATCCGGATGGTGACTGACACCCCCGGGAGTCCGAATGAAGAGCATGGTGGCGGGCATGTGCGCCGCGAGGATCATCGCGTCGTGTCCCGCCCCGCTCGACATGATCGTCCCGGGCGCGCCGGCGCGTTCAACCGCGCGAGCGAGCATCGCGACCAGTGACGGATCCATCGACGTTGCCTTGTGATCGAAGCGTGGCGACCAGTCGACGCCCAGCCCCCGGCGCGCGGCTATCTCGTGCGCGAGCGATCGAAGACGATCGATGGCCGTCGTCCGCACCTCATCGCCGGCATGGCGCACGTCCACGCTCACGCGACAGCGTCCCGGTATGACATTGGCGGCCCCGGGCGCGACGTCGACCTGCCCTGTCGTGGCAACCAATCCGGACGTGCACCGAGCGTATTCCTCGACACGGCCAATCCATTCAGCCGCCCCGGCAAGCGCGTCCCGACGGCCGTCCATCGGTGTCGTGCCCGCATGACCCGGGTTGCCGTTGAAGATCGCATCCGCGCAACTGCGCCCGACGATCCGATCTACGACGGCGAGCGGCCGGTGGAGCGTGTCGAGCACCGGTCCCTGCTCGATATGAACCTCGAAGTACCCGAGAGCATTCGCTTCCGCCCGCGCGTCGATGATGTGTGCGGGGTCAAGACCGAAGTCGCGGATCGCCTGGCCGATCGTGATGCCTCGTGCGTCCTGCGCGGCGAGCAGCTCATCATCCACGTCCAGGACGACAGCGCGGCTGCCGATGAACGGCACGCCGAACCGGACGCCTTCCTCCTCCGAAAAACCGAGGATCTCGATGCCGAACGGCAATCGCCGGCCATGAAGCGTCTCGACGAGCGCGACTCCCATCACAACGCCCAACACGCCGTCGAACGCGCCTCCGTGCGGCACGGTGTCCAGGTGCGAGCCGACGAGCAGTCGTGGTGCGTCGGCCGACGCGCCAGCGTAGAAGCCGCGGAGGTTGCCAACCGCATCGACGCGCACGCTCATGCCCGCCCGCGTCATCCATGCCGCCAGGTCCGCATGGACCTGGCGCATGCTGTCGGAAAGAAACGTCCGCGTGGTAAAGCCAGGTTCGTCGGAATAGGTCGCGAGCGATCGACACCGGCTGATCACGTCGCGGGCGACGTCCGCGTACATCAGGTGCCCCGATACGTGCTGTATCCGTACGGCGAGATCAGCAGCGGGACGTGGTAGTGCCCCTCGGGATCGGCAATGCCGATGCGGATGACGACGCGATCGAGAAACGGTGGATCGGTCAGCGTGACGCCTGTCCGCCGGAAGTAGTCGCCGACATGGAACGTCAGCTCGTAGACGCCGCGCTCGAGACGGTCTCTCGCGAGGAGCGGTGCGTCCGTGCGTCCCTGCGCGTTGGTCGTCGCGGACGACAGTGACTCGTGATGGCTTCCGTGAACGAGGCACACGTCGACCACTACATGTGCTGCCGGGAGCCCTCGCGCCGTATCGAGTACGTGAGTGGACAACTGCGCCATGTCAGCGGGTCAGCGTCAGGCCGAGAATGCCGTACGGGGGAGCCGGGTCGATGTAGACACCCAACTCCTCACCGCGCTCCGCCACGACATCCCACGTGCGATTGGTGGCTTCGAAACGCAGTTCCGTGATGTCTGGAATGTCCGCGAAGATTCTCGTCCCCATCTGGTGGATCATCTGTTGAATACTGCCGGACTCGAACGACTTGAACACCTCGGTCACGATCGCCCGTGTTCGCGAGGTGGTCGCCCCATCGGTGAACGCAGCGTCCACGTTTGCGTACGCCCATTCCATGTCGAGCCACATGTGAAGCACGCGGCTGGGCCGATCCGCCAGCGTCGTGTGCTCATCGCGCACGAAGCCACGAAACGAACTGCCCCGCAGCCGCAGCAGCTTGAAGCCGCGAATGCCCGAGACAGCGTCGACGACGCCTTCCCGGGTGAACTCGATGCGGGCGAACGCCTGATCCGGCCCCGAGGGCGTGAAGGCGACGCCACCATCCTCTCCCGCGTACGGTATCTCGACGGCTGACACCTGCAGGCCCTCGACCTGCGGATACGTTTCGATGAATTTCTTGCCAAGAAAACGACAGTAGTCCTCCAGCCCGTAATCGGTGAACGCAAATGTTTCCCGATGAATGAAGTTCTTCATCGAATCGGTTGCGATGAGTCCGGTATTGTCACCCTTGAGGTATGTGGGCCAGAAGGCGCCGCCGTGGGCAAGCATCTTCACATTCGCGCCGAAGACAGGACTGTGTCCGGTCGGCGCACGTCCATCCCGATTCAACCGGTAGACGGTGACGTCCGCTTTACCGTAATAGTTGTCTGTCCGACCGCCTGCAAGACGTTCCACGCGGATCCTTTCGACCCGCCTTCGCGCGTCTCGCGCGTCGGCGGGCACGCCTGATCTCAGGCAGCGAAGCCCAGATCCTCCAGCCTGAACCTCGCAATCCTATACACCTGCCCGAGTGCTTCCGCCAACTCGCTATCCCTTGACGATCGGCTGCGCTCTTCAAGCGCCGCGAACACATCGTCCTTCGTGCTGTGCTTCACCGCAAACAGAAACGGGAAGCCGAACTTCGTGCGGTATTCGGAAGTGAGGTGCTGCAGCCGCGCCAACTCGGACGGGTTCAGGCGATCGAGACCCGCTCCTTGCTGCTCGGCGGTTGACTGGCTACTGATGCGCGCGCGCGTCCCGAGATCGGGGTGGGCACGAAGAAGCGCCAACCGTTCGGCATCCGTCGCCGCCTCAACGACGCTCGTCATCGCGGCGTGAAGCTCGTCGAGCGACCCGAACGGCCGTCGATCCCATGCCCGCTCGGCAGCCCACGGCGAGTCTTCGAATATCGATCCCAGTACACGCACGAACTCTGCCCGATCGTGCGCATTGAGTTCTGCGATCGTCATTCCTGGCACACGCCCGAACCCTCGACGCACACCTCGCACATGCCTTCAGCTCCTCGGAGCGTAAACAGCGCGCCAAGCGCCGCCTCCGCGCCGTGTACATGACGCGGCATGGCTTCGAGCACACTATCGAGGTGCGGGAGTTTTCGCGAGCGGCGCCGTCAGTGCCGATGCGCGGCGTAATGTCAACGTGGTTGGGCAGTACGCCCGGTATCGCCGCTCGAGGACCCGCTGGTGAATCCTCCCGACGTCGCGCCACCTGCGGATCCGCTGGACGAGCTCCCCGACGAGGTCGAGTCGCTTCCTGCGGTAAACACGTTGCCACCCGACGCATTGCCACCCTGACGGACGAGACCGCCTGTCTCCTCGGCAGTCGCCTCGCGGGGACGCACGCGTGCATAGCCGACTCCGTTAATCGCTCGCCCGCCGTTATCAGGCGCACTCGCGACAGAACCGCCGCCGTCGACTGTCACAAATCCGACTCCAGGCACGTACTGCGAGCCCTCGCGACCTACGTACGAGTACGCAAACGGCGAATAGTAGTACGCATCGTATAGGGACGCGCCGTACGGGTACATCAGGGGCCCATAGAAATAGGGTGAGTACGAATACGCCGCGTTCCAGGGGCCCGAACCGAAATAAGAGGCCCCAAAGGGATCGAAGAACGATCCGAACGATCCCGTGCCACCGGTGTTCGCTCGTTCCACTACGAAACGCCCGGGGTACGAGAGCGCGACCATCAAGTCGATCACGCTGTCCGGCACACCAGCGTCATCCAGATTGATGAGGCGCCGGCTGTTCAGGTCGAACCGCGAGTTGGTCGCGATCAATGCGGCTTCCACAGCGCTGGGCGATACCTTCCCACTCGCTTCCTTCACATCGTCAATCGTGAGCGGCGCGCCAAACCGCGGCGCGGTCGCCGCCGCACGCTGATCCGGCGCGCGGCGGTAGCGCCGGACACGGATGCTTTCGCGACCGGAGATCTCGACGACCTGCACGTCAACCCAGATCCCGTTTCCGGCAATCACCGCAAGACCGGATATTTTCCGCGGCGTCTGGTTGCCGCACACGAGCTCCGCGTTTGCAAAGAGCATCGCGCTCGGTACGTGACCACTCCGCGCGCTGCGTGCCTCGGCAGTCCGCGTCGGTAATCGGATGCCCGGCTCCGTCCGCCACGATCGTCTGTTCAAGCGCGGGCTGATTGCTGACGAGCGTCTTCAGCGAAATCGATGCAGGCCCGCTGGCTGGGGTGACGCAGACGGACACGCCACTCAGGGATGGGCGCGCGGCCGGAGCGCCTGGTAGCTCGGTGGGATCCGGATTCGCGGCGCGCTGGCTTTCGTCGACCAGTTGCCAGCACCCAAGCCACGGGGTCCACCGCGCATCCGCACTCTGCTGCTGCCCCTGCGCCAGCGGGGCAATCACCAACACGAACAGGAGTAACGCCGTCGAGATTGTGGTGTTCATCATCGTGCCTCTATTGCGTAGGTCCATTCTACGTAGACGGGGCTTCGCCGAGGCAAATTAAAACAGCAGGTTCACGCCGGCCGACAGCCTGAAACCCGCGAGATCGATTGGGTCGAAGCTCTGGAAGTCGCGTCCGAGTTTTGCGGACGCCCAGAGGTACCGTCCTTCGAGTGACATGAACAGGATTCGCGTGAGCCTGATGTCCACCCCGCCAAACGCGTGCGCGCTGGGCGTCCACCCCTTCGAGTCGAACAAATCGGTAAAGATCGGCTGAGGCGCCGGCGCGAGAGCGTCCACAAAGTCGCCTGACTGCGTGAAGTCGTACCAGAGGGCACCGCCGCCGGCGCCCACGTACGGGACAACCCGCGCGGGAATCCATGCAAACCGGCTGATGCCACGACCGCGTGGCGTCACCGCGAAGCGGATGCTGCCGGCCAGGTTGACTTCGCGCAACCGCGTGTCCTGCGTGATCGGCTGGCGGTTGTTGTCCACCAGATTGCGATACTCGGACGCGATCGACACCTGGCTGCCGTCGACGCCGAACGTGACATCAACGCGCGGCGTCAGCGCAATGCCGACATCGACGGTAAAAGCCGGCGCGTTGAAGTCATTTCGATCGACGGTGAGGTGCTGCTCCACGAAGTCGAAGAGATCGCTCGCCGCGCGGGCAAAGACCCAGCTGCCGCGGAGTCCCACCGAGCCGCGCGGCCGCCCGAACAGGAAATCACGTCCGCCGCCGGGCTGGCTGGCTGAGGGAGCAGGGCTTGTCCCCGGGTCTTGGTCCTCGGCCGACGCTGCGGTAATCGAGGCGACACCAAACGTCAGCACCAGGACGAGGAACGCCCGGGTGACGGACCGGAACAGATGAAAGCCGAGACCTGTCATAACTGTGGACCATTCCATTGTGACATTGAGCGTTGGCCAGTACGTCAAATCGTGCGCTGACAGGCGGGGGGGACGTCCAGCCCTATTGACACCGCGTTTTCATCCGCGTCCGTGGCGGCGGTCGCAGGACTTCCACTGCGACCCGTCTGATCGCCGCTGGTGCGGGGATGTTCAAGGCTTGGACACGAATGCCGCCTCCAGTGCGTCGTGACGAAGAGTGCGGGCCGACACATTCGTCGATGCCGCGTCGAAAGCTCCACACAAATGTGCGAATCGCGATCGATCGGGCGCTCCATCGATCGCGAGAACCAGCACGCAACGAAGTCTTAGGGCCTCTTCTCGCGGATCGTGACGATGGTCCGCAACTTGCTCGTGACGTCGAGGCTCAGCATCGCGAAGTGCCGCAGCCGTCCGGTCGTAGACATCCAAACCATCGTAGGAGCCTGACAATGATCAAGAGACTTCTGTGGGCCTCGGCCGCCCTGGCGGTCCTGGCGGGCATGCCCGCAATCGCGCATCACTCCGCCAACGCCGAATTCAACACGACGGAACAGCTCACTATCACCGGGGTGCTCTCCAAGGTCGAGAATGTGAACCCGCACTCGTGGTGGTACGTTGATGTCAAGGGTCCCGACGGGAAGGTCACGCCGTGGAAACTGGAATCCAACAGCCCGAGCGGCCTGATCCGTCTGGGTCTGAAGGTCAAGAGCGAAGTCAAGGTGGGAGACACCATAAGCTTCAGGATCTCTCCGGCCTGGAAGGACCACCCCGACGGAGCAAAGATGGGTTGGATGAGGGCGCTCACGGTGAATGGCAAGGAGTACGTGCTCACCGAGCTCTAGGGATTTGCTGGTCGATCCGTACAACCGCCGCTAGACGCAAGACCGTAGAGGCGGGTCTAAAGACCCGCCTCTACCTGCAGATTTCTACGCACTCCACCTTGCAGCCCCCCGCGAAGTTCGTTGCGGTCACGTCCCACCGCCAGTGGTAAAAAGAGAGCGTGACCACGGCCGCCTCCCGGGAGATCGAATTCCTGCTGAATGGCCGGCCGGTCCGTGTCGACGCGCCGCCGACGGAGGTGACGCTCCTGGATTTCATCCGCGAGCAAGGCCTCACCGGCGCAAAGGAAGGGTGCGCGGAGGGCGAATGCGGCGCGTGCGCAGTGGTGCTGGTCACTCCACACGACGCGACAAGCGCGTACCGCGTGGTGAACAGCTGCTTGATGTCGCTTCCGGTGGCTGCACACCATGAAATCTACACGGTGGAGGCGCTGGCCGAACATGGCGAGCTCGCGGACGCCCAGCGCGTAATGGCGGCCGCCGGCGGCTCCCAGTGCGGCTACTGCACCCCGGGCTTTGTGATGAGCCTGTTCGCCGAACACTATCGGCCTGGTCGAGTCGGGCCCTGCGAGCCACTCGCGCTGGCGGGCAATCTGTGCCGCTGTACCGGATATCGTCCGATTCGCGACGCGGCGCTCGCGCTCGGTCCGGCGCCTGCCGGTGAGTTTCGGGATCGCCTCCAGCGGCCGGCACCACAGATCGACGCGATCGCGTTGGATAACTTCTCGCGTCCGACGACGATCGATGAATGCCTCAACACGCTTGCCACCCATCCCGGAGCGACGCTCATTGCAGGCGGCTCGGACCTGGGCGTGGAGTCGAATCTACGTGGCCGTCGCTGGACGCATCTCGTCAGCCTCGAAGCGATCGACGAGCTGCGGGAGTGCACCGAGACTGCCACGTCTGTGAAGCTCGGCGCGGCATTGCCGCTTGCGGATATCGAGCGGCGCTGGCGCAGCGCGCCGGCGGTCTTCTCTGAGTGGCTTACCCTTTTTGCATCGCCGCCGATCCGGAACCGCGCCACGCTTGGAGGCAACCTCGCTACCGCTTCTCCAATTGGCGACGCGGCTCCGCTGCTCGCCGCGCTCGGAGCGGTCGTGCACGTCGCGGGTCGGGATGGCCGACGGGAGATCCCCCTCTCGTCGTTTTTCATCTGCGTACCGGCGGACGGCGATGCGCCCTGGAGAGATCCTGACCACGATCGAGATCCCGAAGCCGTTCCCGCAGCTCCTGCGCTTCTACAAGGTGTCAAAGCGGCGACTGGATGACATCAGCACGGTGTCGGCAGCCATGGCGATGGACTGGGACGCCGGCGGCCGCGTCCACCGCGCGCGGTTCGCGTTCGGCGGCGTCGCGGAGACGCCGCTCCGCGTGGTGGAAGCCGAGGAGGCTGTCACCGGGCAGTTCTGGAACGAAGCGGCACTCGAGCGTGTGCGGCGGATCATGGAGCGGACGCTCACGCCGATCTCCGACGCGCGCGGATCCAAGGAGTACCGGTTGGAGGTGTCGAAGAGCCTGGTCGAGAAATTCTGGTGGGCGCATCGCTCATGACGATCACCGGCCAGTCTGTTCCGCACGAGAGCGCCCGCGGCCATGTGACAGGCAGCGCGCTCTACACCGACGACTTGATCGCGCGGTTCCCGGACGTGCTGCACGCCTGGCCGGTGCTCGCGCCGCACGCGCACGCCTTGGTGACCTCGCTGGACGTGACGCCTGCGCTTCACGAACCGGGCGTCGTGACCGTGTTGACCAGCGCCGACGTTCCTGGCGAGGGCGACACGGGGCCCGCGCGCCACGATGAGCCGCTGTTTCCAGTCGAAGTGATGTTCCACCACCAGCCTGTGGCGTGGGTGTTGGGCGAGACGCTCGACGCCGCGCGACGCGGCGCGGGCCGCGTCCGTGCCGAGTACCAACCGCTGCCGGCTATTCTCTCGATCGAGCAGGCGATTGAGGCGGGAAGCTTTCTCACCGAGCCGCTGCACCTGTCGAGCGGCGATCTGGCGAATCTCACGTCGAGCCGGTTCATCTGCGACGGCGAGCTGGTGATTGGCGGGCAGGAACATTTCTATCTCGAGACGCACGCATCGATCGCCTGGATCGATGAGAGCGAGGGCGTCTCGTTACACGCGTCCACCCAGCATCCCTCCGAAACGCAGGACGTGGTTGCGCGGGTGCTCGGGCTCAAGCAGCATCAAGTCACCGTCGAGTGTCTACGCATGGGCGGCGCCTTCGGTGGCAAAGAGGTCCAGGCAAACACCTGGGCCGCCATCGCCGCGCTCGGGGCGTGGAAGACACGCCGCCCCGTCCGAGTGCGTCTGACGCGCGAGCTCGATATGGCGCTGACAGGGAAACGGCATCCGTATCTGGCGCGGTATACCGCAGGATTTGACCCCGACGGCCGAATCACCGCGCTCCGTCTCGCGCTGTATTCCGATGGCGGGTGGAGTCTCGACCTGTCGGAGCCGATCATGTGGCGCGCGCTCTTTCACTGCGACAACGCGTATCGTCTGCCGGCTGTGGAGGTCACGGGTCGCGTATGCCGCACCCACAAGACGTCGCAAACGGCGTTTCGCGGATTCGGCGGACCGCAGGCCATGATCGTGATCGAGGAGATCATGTCTCTGGCGGCGCAGCGGCTCTCGCTGTCCGCCGATGTCGTGCGTGAGCGCAACTTCTATCGCGAGGGCGATACGACGCACTACGGCCAATGCGTCGATGATGCAAGCCGCATCGAAATCATCTGGACACGGCTGAAGGAGACGAGCCGCTTCGAGAGCCGCCGTGGCGAGGTTGCGAGCTTTAACGCCAGCCACCCGCACCAGAAACGCGGCCTCGCGATCACACCCGTGAAGTTTGGTATCTCGTTCACGTCGACGTTTTTCAATCAGGCCGGCGCGCTGGTCCTCGTCTACCGCGATGGCAGCGTCCAGGTGAACCACGGCGGCACTGAAATGGGGCAAGGCCTCTTCACGAAGATCCAGCAGATCGCGGCCGAGAGCCTCGGTGTCACGCCGGAATGCGTTCGTCTGATGCCGACACGCACGGACAAGGTGCCCAATACGTCCGCGACCGCCGCATCGGCCGGCACCGATCTCAACGGCGCCGCCGTGGCCGACGCCTGCGCGCAGCTCAAGGCCAGGCTCGTCGCGGTGGCGGCGGGTCTCCTCCAGTGTGACGCTTCGGCCGTCCGGTTCGAGCGGGACGCGGTCGCCGTCGGCGGTGAGGCGATGTCCTTCGCGGCCGTGTGCGAGGCCGCGTACCGGCAACGCGTCCCGTTGTTCGCGCAAGGGTTCTACCGGACGCCGAATATCCACTTCAATCCGAGCACGGGCCGGGGACAGCCGTTCCACTACTTCGTCTACGGCGCCGCAGTATCCGAGGTCGAGGTCGACGGCTTCACCGGCGATTTCCGTCTGCTGCGCACTGACATCCTGCAAGACGTGGGCGACTCCATCTCGCCGATCGTCGACCGCGGTCAGATCGAAGGTGGTTTTATCCAGGGCCTCGGCTGGTTGACGATTGAGGAGTTGATCTGGGACGCGCAGGGACGCGTCTCGACTGGCGGCGCATCGACGTACAAGCTGCCGTCGTGGTCCGAGGTTCCCGAGACCTTCGAAGTCAGCTTCCTCGAGCGGGCTACGCAGCCGGGCGTGGTCTTTGGCAGCAAAGCGGTAGGAGAGCCGCCGCTGATGCTGGCTATCTCCGCGCGGGAAGCGATCCGCGACGCGGTGGCCGCGTTCGGCGACGGCACGGCAGCAGTCACGTTCGCGAGTCCGGCGACTCCCGAGCGCGTGTTCTTTGCGGTCCGGCACGCGCGCGCCGAGCGCGCGGCCTTCCGATGACAGGCGTCGAGCTCCTGCGAGCTCCCCTGTTTCACACACCCGGCAATCCGTTCCGCGACGAGCGAGCCCTGGTCTGCTACGAAGACGGCGGGCTGCTGATCCGTGACGGACGCATCGCCGCGAGCGGGGACTACCACGCGGTGAAGGCGTCCTGTCCCGAGGCGCCGACGGTCGACTGGCGCGCTGGTTTCCTGTTACCGGGCTTCGTCGACACGCACGTGCATTTCCCGCAACTGCGTGTCATTGGAGCCCTGGGCCGGTCGCTGCTCGACTGGCTCGAGCAGGTCGCCCTGCCCGAAGAGGCACGGATGGCGGACGCTGCCTACGCAACCGAAACGGCCCACGCGTTTCTTCGTGCGCTGGCCAGTCACGGAACGACGACGGCGCTGGTCTTCGGCGCGCATTTCGCGTCGGCCACGGCCGCGCTCTTCGATGCCGCTGCTGTGGCCGGCCTCCGGCTGATCAGCGGGCTGGTCGTCTCGGACCGGCGGTTGCGGCCGGAACTCCATCAATCCCCTCCGGACGCGTACCGCGACAGCACAGAGTTGATTCGTCGCTTTCACGGTCGTGGCCGCCTTCTGTACGCGGTGACTCCGCGCTTCGCCCTCTCCACATCCGAAGCGATGCTGGAGGTCTGTCAAACACTTCTCGCCGAACATGATGGCCTTCGCGTTCAGACACACCTCAACGAGAACACCAGCGAGGTCGCCGAAGTGGCGCGCCTGTTTCCGTGGGCGCAGGACTATCTGGCCGTGTACGAGCGGTACGCGCTGACCGGCTCGCGGGCGGTGATGGCCCACAACGTCCAGGCATCCGACGCGGAGCTCGAGCGGCTCGCGGCGTCGCGCACGTCCATTGCGCACTGTCCCAGCAGCAACGCGGCGCTTGGCAGCGGGATCTTTCCACTCCGGCGCCACCTCGATGCCGGGGTCGCGTGCGCGCTCGGCACGGACGTGGGCGGTGGCACGGGATTCGGGATGCTGAAGGAGGGATTACAGGCGTATCTCATGCAGCGCGTGGCGCCAGACGGCGTGTCGCTCGATCCGGCACGATTGTGTTACCTGGCAACGCTGGCCGGCGCCGAGGCGGTAGGGCTTGGCGACGAGATTGGGGACTTTCGCGCCGGAAAGCGGGCGGACTTCGTCTACCTGCGTCCGCCAGCCGGCAGCCCCCTTGCGGGCGTGCTCGAGCGCGTGCAAAGCCCGGAGCAGACGCTTGCCGCGATCTTCACACTTGCCGGCGAGGAAAGCGTGCAGGAGGTTCGGGTGGAGGGCTTGCCCGTCTACCGTGCGGCCAGCAGAAGCTCGGTCGCTTGACGCTCTGGCAGGGAGCGCAACCTATCGTGGAGGTTGGGCGATGATTTTTTTCCTCGCCTGTTTGAGTGCCTCGCGCAGCTTGGGCTGTTGCTTGTACCAGTGCTCTGAAAATACCCTGCCCAAGCGTCTGTCGGTGTACAACTGCATGAAGTAGGCAATCAGGAATCCGACAGCAGGCCCCACGAGCCGCCGAGGATACTCGGTGAGGTGCTTGCCTGTGGCAATCGCCGTGTCGATCGGGCTGGTCAACAATCCTCCTATGAGGCCACCGACGGCCACAATCGCCGACCAGATTTCGCTGGCGCTGCGGCCCCCATTCCATCCCGATGCCACCACCAGGACTGCGATGCACGAAGCCAGATAGAGGTAGGACCGACAGCTGGCCAACCACGAGCTCCTTCTTCAAGCGGCTGAGTAACCGATCTTCCGTCTCGCCGAGGACCCTTCTGGACGTTCTCCGCGCGCTGTAAGGCGAGTGCAGCATGCTCAGGCCGGTCAGGGTGGGTGATCACGACCTGCGCGCCCCTTGGGAGGTTGCCGGGAGAATAGTCTCCCGTGCCGTGTGCGATGCGCTCGAGAACGCTTATGTGGAGCTTCGGCGTCACCCCGTACTTGCCACACATCGTCTCGATGTCTCTGATTTTCCACCGATAAAAGGTTCCCAGGCCGGCCCTTGGGCCGTAAAGCTTGTCGTCGACGTTTGCATGCTCCGCGTATGACCGTCGTTCATCCGCGTTCAAACGAAGGCCTTTCGTGCTCTGGTCTCGGCGCCCGGCTTCCGCGAGCATCCAATCAAGCGCCACCAGCGACAGTCCCTGCTTCGGATAGCCACCCCCGACATTCGAGTGCGCGCCCGCAAACCACACCTGCTCTACTCGACTTTTCTTCTCCTCCGCCTTTTCGTCCCACAGCAGAGGCCCAAACGACTGCCGGTCGTCGTCGATCGCGAGCGCGTGGCAAGCCCGGTCAACGGTCGTGCTCAACTTCCGGTCCGGAAACTTGAAGCGATGGAAGACGGTGTTCACGACATCACTCAGATGGAATGGAAGGCCGACTGCGTCCACCGTGTCCCACACTCCGAGGAATCGAACCCTGACCTCTTCGTCGTGAGAGTGCTGCCGCTTGAAAGCCTCGCCGGCCCCGTCGGCTACTGTCTTCGGCTCTCCCAAGATAAGCCTCGCAACCTTGGTCCGATAGCACTTCCGGTAGGCCTTGTAGGCCTTCCTGACTGTGTCTTCAAGCCCCTCTGACGTTCGACGGTCAAGTTTCTGAGGATTGATGACGCCGCAGGCGGCAATGAACCCGACGAGCGTGCGCACGGTGAATGCGCCGCGGCTGAACCCGAACATGTAGATCTCATCGCCAGGGTCGTACACGCGGGCGAGCTCTTTGTAGAGCCGTCTCACGTTGCGGCTGAGACCAAACCCGGTCAGGCCAGCAAATAATTTGAGGGGCTTGAAATCCTCGGTTCCAACGCCGTCGTCGTAGAGAGCGACCTGCGGGGTCAGAACCGCGTCAAAGCGGTGGCCGTTGAGATCAACGGCCTCGAAAAGCTTGAACACGTTCGTGCCGCGTCCTTTGATCGAGGTGTTGCCTGTGCCGTCGGAGCATACGACGATGCGTTTTGCCATGCTGACCTGATTGCGGCCGATCCTAACCCAACGTCAACTGCTCGTATCCCTCGCTTTCATGAACGCGCGAGAACCGAGAAACCTACAGCCGCTATGGCATGCAATCCGAGCGACCGTCCGGACCGCATTGAAATAGCGCCGGGACGTTCGACCCGGTCCACTTCGCGTCGCTCAGCCCGCTGCTAAAGCAGCCATTCTTCATTGGCGACGGACTGCGCAACGACGGACTGACGCGACAGGGTTTTATTGTGCCGGTTGGCGCGACGCGCCTTTTCCTGGGCACGATGGATGGTTTTGACTGGGTCAACAACGCGGGCAGCCTGGACGTCTCCGTCGCCGCAGTGCCCGAGCCGCCAACGTGGATGCTGGTAAGTGTCGGACTCCTCGGCGTCGTCCGGCGGCGGATGGTGTCGGCGAGGCGATAGCGTCGCGCGTCTCGGAAGCGCTCGACTACTTCAGCGTGAACTCCACATACAGCTTGGAGATGCTGATGTGACTGGCGGCCTGCTGCGACTGCTTCCATGACGTCCACTCGGTGGTCGTAGCCAGCCCGTCGAACTCCTTCTCAACGACCTTGTTCGCCGCCAGTTTCGAATCCGTCGCCCAGCCGATATCGGAGCGGACGACGCGACCGCGACACTGCTCGAGCAGGCGCCGATAGAGCGATCTCGCCGGCATTTTCCAGGACCCAGGGGGATTGCGTCCCAGGGCCACGGCGCGATCGACTGGAATGAACGCCGTCAGTTCATCGCGCTGCTGCATCTGTTCAAGGCCTTTGCCCCTGGCCGTCGCGTTGTGGCTGGAGTGATGACCAACCTTGTAGAACACCGTGCGCCCCAGCAAGTCGGAGGCAGTAACAGCGTGACTGGCGCCGGCGGCACCGTGCACCGTCCATTTCATCGCCGGTGCATGCCAGGATAACCAGCTGCCCTGTTGCGCATCGGCCGGAAAGAGCAGGACTTTGCCGTCCGAGACGCGCTCGATCGCCAGAGCCAGGCTGGTGTTGTTCGTCGCGCTATCGAGCTGCAGCGCAAGGTCGGTCGCCACGTGCAGCCAATCTTCGTCCACACTGCGCCACGCCTCGGACTTCGCAAAATACGTGTCCTGCAAGAGGTCCTGAATCAGCGGGCTGTCACGTTCATGCCGGAACCGGGAATCAAACGGCAACGTGGCATCGAGATCCGCGCGCCCCTCCGTCGTCCCCAGGTTGGCCGCATACGGCGCGAGATTCTCGCCTGAGAGGTGCAGGCGAGCGCCGGTACCCAGCCCCGTCACGATGCCGTACAACTCGGAGCTTCCCTTCTCACCGAGGTCGTTCAGTGCCGCTTCGCTCTTGGGAGGCCCGAGGACGTAGATGCGGAACCCCGGCAACCAGGCCTCTTCGATCGGACCGTCGCCCGGATTGAAATAGCGGGGCGCGACGCCAAGTCCCGTCCGAACAAACTGCATCGCCTCATTGAGCTTTTCACCGAAGGATCCGGCTCCGAGGACATCTTCCTCGCCGAAGAAACCAAGGACGTCTCGCACCGCGAGCCCCATCGCAGCCGATTCGGGGCTCTGCGAGGCTGCCAACGCTTTCGCCGCGGCTACGAGCGTTGCTGCCAGATCCTTCTTCTGCTTCGCGATTTTCTGTGCGAGTACGTCCTTCGGATTTTCCGTCCACGCAAGCCAGACGTGATCGACCTTGATCTTCTTGAACTCATCTTCCAGCGAGCCGAACGCGGCGACGTGGTCCCAGTGCTCGTGCGTCGCAACAAGAACATGCAGATGATCTTTGGTCGTGGTCCGAATGTCCGCGACGACATCCGCCAGTTTGATCCCCGTGGTCGTGGCGCCGAGCGTCCCGCAGTCGATCAGCATGTGCTTCTCCTGATGACCGACATCGAAGGTCACCAGGAAACAGTCGCCGAGTCCCTGCCGGTACATACGCACGCGAACCTGCATCGATCCATTCGTTGATGGCTTGGGCGGCTTGGACGGCTTTGAGATCTTGCCGCTTGTTTTCCTGCGGGTTGCTGCCATGTCAGGCGAACCCGCGATGCAGAGCCGCAAACGGTTCGGCCGTGTCCAGAAACGATGCCGGACCAAGGTAGGTCGCGCGGGGCGATTCCATCTGCGCAATAGCGGCCTCCTGTTGACGTTGGAGTCGCGCTGCGCTCGTCACGCTCTTTCGAATGCAGTACCGGATCTTCAATCGACGAAGGTCGGCGACGATCGCACAGCCACCCTCGAACGGCATCTGTGGACCGCCCGCGTCCCCGGAATCAACGGGAACTTCAACCTCCTGGAGCAGCCCGACGAGAAGCTGCGGGTCCACGTCGCCGTCAGGCCCCGCGCGAAGGGCGAACCGCGCCATGTGAACCTCGAACGGACGCGAGACGTCGACGCCAAGGAACGCCGCGTCCTGGAGGCCGTCTGCATCATGTGCAAAGTGATTGGTCAGCCATTCGTGCAGCTGCCGACGCAGCGCGCGCTGCAGCTCGAAGACGTTTTCGCGGGTCTCGGGCTCGCCTGTCGGGGACTGCCCGAAGAGATACTGTCGCGCGTACCCTTGCAGCTGCTGGAGACCTTCCCCGAGCGTTTTGGACGGCTGCAACTGGTCGGTCTGAGGACTGCGCCACAAAAGACTCTCGACACTCAGTGTTCGGACGTCACGCGGGTAAATGCCACGTTTTCGGAACGCCTCGATAAAGGCAACGCGGTAGCTGAGATCGTCATTCGGAACCGCGTCGAAATCGGCCGTGATGATGGCGCGCAGGAACTCGCCGAACGTGATATCGACGGGCGGACAATAGTCGAGGCCCCGGATACACATCGTCAGCACGTGCTGCGCCGCCTTTGCGGCGTCCGCGGCAAGTCGACCGACCAGGTCCGGATGAATCGCGCCTGGTCTGAGAACGCCCGTGCCCTCCGTCGCCATGCGCAGGAGGTCGGCCGTGCGTCGTTCATAGATCGAGAGAAACGCGTCGAACACAGCGCCGACGAGGATCGCGCCTCGCGCATGCGCCTCGGTTTTCTCCTCGTACTCCTGTGGATTGGGAACGTGAGGCACCCACTGGCCGGCTTCGTTCATGCGGCCGATGGCATCGCGCAACGCTCCACGCAACCCGGTCGATCGTCCGAACTGCCCGGCAAGCTGCCCAAGGAGGTTCTCGTGCGTCCGCAGTGCCCCACGCGTTGATGCAATTTGCTCACGGAGGATCTCGGGAAACGTGAAGTGCTGGAACAACGCGACGATATCCGCGAAGGCCTCGTGGAACGCGCGGACGTCCCGATTCGTCGCGCGCAGGAACCTGCGGTGCATCCCGTCAAGCAGCGCGTGCGTCGTCTCGTGAGCGACGACGTCGTGCGAGAGGCAGGTGAACACCATGCTCCCGGGCATGTGATCGGCTGGATCATCGGAATCGGCGTTGAAGTAGCCGAACAGAAGCGCGATCTTGTCGGGCGAGTAATACGCATTCTGCTCGCGAAGGGCGTGCGGGTACACCCGGAGGCGGCGGACGAACAGCGCGTCTTTCTTGGGTTCTGACGGATCGGCTGAAGGACCTGGTCGCCATAGCGTACGGCGGCCAAGGGCCCGCTCGAAATTGCGGATGGTCAGACTCGCAACCGCGTACACCATCTGCTGATGAAACTGCGGCGTGCCCTCGCTCGGAGCAAGGCCGTCCTGCGCCAGGAGTGTCGGAGCATCGAGATTGACCGGTTCATAAAAGCAGGCGCTCCCCGGATCCGCATCGATCACCTCGAGGTATTCACCGACGGGACCCGGTTCGAGCGTTTCCCACGGAACGTTCAACGTCATCTGGCTCACCAGCGCCGTATTCAGCTGGGTCGCCAGTGCCGGATCGACACTGTAGGCCCGTAAGCTTCTGAATGCCGGTGGCGGCGGAGTGAACGGCGGCGGCGATTGATGCGTGGCCGGTGATCGCGTGGGCGTCGGCGGTTTCAGCGCGCTCATTTCATGATCATTCATAACTTCTTTTCGAGGGACGCCGGGGCGCGAACATCATACGTGCGAGTGACCCGTTAGAGGCGCGACCCGCCTCATCCATTCGATCCGAAATTGCACACTTCTCGTTGCATGTCCGTCTCAAAGCATTGCAGGTCTGCCTCAAGGCGTTGCAGGTCCGCCTCAAGGCGTTGCGGGTCCGCCTCAAGGCGTTGCAGGTCCGCCTAAAGGCGTTGCAGGTCCGCCTAAAGGCGGACACTACCGGCGAATTCACTTGTGCGATTCCCACGGTGCCGTCGATGATTGCGTCGATCTGCGCGCGGCTGACCGGCTCCGCATCGTCCCCAGCACTCCCCCGGCGACGTCATCGAGGTATGTCCGCGAGGCGACGCGTGTGCGCGTTGAACGCCTTTACAAGGAAGGTCCCATGCCGAAGAAAAAGGACCCGAGCGTTACGTTCCTGAACAGGTTTGGATACAACGTGGTCAAACTGCCTCGTGCCGGCATCGAACCGATGGACGTCATTGGCCGTGACGACACGACACAGTGGCTCGGCCAGCTCTCGTCGGTCTGGAAAAGCACCACCGCGCCGCCGGTACCGACGCCACCCCACACTGCGGCGGTGGTGAACGGCCAGAAGACCGACCAGCTCGACCTTGCCTTCGGGCTGTCGATCCTGAAGAACGCGCTCGCGGCGTTCGGCGCGACAATGCCATCGCTTGATGTTGCCTACCGCAACGCGCGGAAGGTGCAGTTCTCATACACGAACGTTACGTCTACCGCGGTGGCGCCGCTCGACGCCGGCAACTATCTGGCGAGTGGAACGCTGAACACGAGCAACCCGGTCGTTCAACACTACTTCACGGGAGAAGACACGCAGGCCTTCCTGATTGTGGAAGTGCTCAAGTCGGACGCCATCACCGTTTCGGCCACCGACGAACACGGGAAGGAGATCGCCCTCGACGTTCCGGCAATTCAGCAACTGGTCGGCGCGAACGTCAAGGCGAAGCTGTCCGGCTCCAGCACGAGTGCCATCACGTATGCGGGCCCGGCCCCGGTGACCTTTGGTTTCATCGTCGACGAGATCGACTTCGATGGAACAAAGTGGTCGTTGCAGGGAGCCGCCCCGAGCGGCGGCCTGGCGTTCGGCGCAGGTGGACCAGGGGCCGCCCAGGGACCCCCGCCGATCCTGCTCGGCGCAGGGTGCCGTGTACGAATCTGACTGGCGTACGACCGCATTCCTGTCGACGAAAGGTGTGA
The DNA here is from genome assembly GCA_963741135.1 of uncultured Acidobacteriota bacterium. Taxonomy (GTDB): domain Bacteria; phylum Acidobacteriota; class Vicinamibacteria; order Vicinamibacterales; family UBA2999; genus Gp6-AA40. Next base: position 23,188 of record CAVUHC010000008.1, on the reverse strand, counting down.
CGCGATGCCAATCCAGAAAATTCCGGGCTCTGATATCAGCTATGCATTAATCAGCTTCGACGACAACGGTCGAGAACGCACCGACGATCCGGATGGCGGCCTGTTCAGCCGCAAAGTGCAGGAGCAGGTCCGCCAGACGCAGCCGACGGACATCTTTCTGTTCAGCCACGGTTGGAAAGGCGACGTACCGTCCGCGATCGACCAGTACAACCGGTGGATTGGCGCGCTGTGGAAGGTCACCGCCGATCGTGAGGCCATGGGAGCCGCATTCCGGCCGCTGTTCATCGGTCTCCACTGGCCAAGTCAGCCCTGGGGTGAGGAAGCAATCGGCGCCGGCGCGGCGGCGTTCGGCACGGCGGCGGGCGCGACCCTGGAGCCGCTGCTGCGCGCGGCCGTTGCCCACTTCGGTGGTGGCGACGCCGTACGGCAGCCGCTGGAGCTCATCTTCGCGGCATTCGAGCGCGATCCCGCCGCACGTGTATTGCCCGATTCTGTGGTCAGCGCCTACGGAGACCTCGCCAAGGCGATTGGCTTCTCGGCGGGATCCGGTCCCGACGGCGCGCCTGACGAAGAAGGCGCGGCATTGGATCCACAGGCCGCCGTTCGCGCCGAGCGAATCGCCAGCGCCGGTGAGTCGTTCGGTCTCCAGGGTAACGTCAGGAACGGCATCCTCGCCGGCCTTCGCCAGGCGTCGTTCTGGTTGATGAAGCATCGCGCGCGCACGATCGGCGAGCAAGGTATGCATCAATGCGTGGCAGATCTCGAGCGCATGTCACGTGCGCAGGTCCACCTGATGGGCCACAGCTTCGGATGCGTCGTGGTTTCGTCGATTCTTGGAGGACCGGGCGGATCGACTCCGCTCCCACGCCCGGTCAGCTCCGCCGTCCTCGTGCAGGGCGCAATGTCGCTCTGGGCCTACGCCGAAACGATACCGGGTACGGAAAAGCCTGGATATTTTCGCCGCGTCCTGAACGGCGCTGTGAGCGGCCCGATCGTCACGACGCAGTCTTCGCATGACAGTGCTGTGGGCGCCGCATACCCGGCGGCAGTCGGGCTCGTCAACGAGTTCGATTTCGGTACAGAATTGCCACGGTTCGGTGGTCTCGGTACCTGGGGCATTCAAGGCACGCCGCTCGCCGAGAAGCAGACGATGCTGGACGAGAACGGCGTATACGCCTTCAAGCCCGGGAGAATTTACAACCTCGAGAGCTCTCGGTTCATCCCCGATCACAGCGGAATTGACGGCCCTCAGGTCGCGCACGTCCTGTGGCAGGCGGTGATCGCAGCACGCGGACAGCGCACATGAGCAACGAGACGGCCGTCGCGCCGGCGCGGCTACCGGTGCCCATGGGTGTCATCGCCGAAACCGGCGAGACGCATCCGCCGCTGAATGAAGACGACCTCGGCGAGATACCTCAGGACTCGCAATCGGTGCTCGCGCGAACACGGCGCTCCAGAGCCCTCGCCCTCGAGGGCGCCATCGACGATCCAATGGATCTGGCTCAGGCAGGCTGGTGCGTGGTGTTTGCCTCGGACGCCGATCCGTCGATCAAGGAGGCGCTCCAGCCGTTGCTGGACTGGCGCCGGGCTCAGGTCAAAGACGACCGTTTCTTCAAAGTGTTCGAGGGATCGACGGGCGTGGCACCGGGGCAGACTGTGGCCAGCTGGGCGACAAGTCGAGGGGTGTCGCTCAGCGCGCCCGTCAGCCCACGGAAGGGTGTTCCCTTCTATCTGCTCATCGTCGGTTCACCGGCCCGCATCTCCTTCGAGTTTCAGGCACAGCTCGACCTGCAGTGGGCGGTGGGCAGGCTTCATTTCGATGCGGTCAGCGATTTCGCCGCGTACGCGACAAAGCTTGTCGAGTACGAAAAGGGCCTCGCTCCCCCGCAGCAACGCCGTGCCGTGGTGTGGATGCCCAGGAACCCTCTCGACCTCGCCACTCCGCTCCTTGCGGGTTCGGTGGTCCCGGAGTTCCGAGGGGAAACAAGCCCCGGCGACGAACCGCTCGGGAAGCACCAGGGTTTCGAAGTCTCGATGTTCGTGGGCGAGAACGAAGCGACGAAATCACGGCTCACGAGCATCGTGCGCGGCGAAGGCGGCCGGCCGGCAATTCTGTTTACCGGATCGCACGGCGCCGAGTGGTCGTTGAAGACACCGGAGATTCAGGCGGCGCGACAGGGCGCGCTCGTCACTCAGGAGTGGACGCGCGGGGAACCGCTCGAGACCGGTCACTATTTCGCGGGTGAGGATGTCCCTCCTGACGCGAGCGTGCACGGCCTCGTCATGTTTCTGTTCGCGTGTTTTGGCGGCGGCTGTCCGGACACAGATTCGTACTACTACGCGCCAGACGGCTCGCGGCTTCCGCTGGCGCCGAAGCCGCTCATTGCCAGACTACCCCAGGCGCTCCTGAGCCGCGGCGCACTCGCCGTGATTGCCCACATCGACCGGGCGTTCAGCTACGCGTTCGAAGATGTGATGGGAACGCCTCAGGCGCAGCTGCTGCGGACACCGCTCGAGCTGCTCATGAAGGGCCGGCGTGTCGGGCTCGCCACCGACCCGCTCAATTTGCAATGGAGCTCGCTCGCCGCGCAGCTCGGGATCGCGTTGGGCGGAAATGCGCCAGGGGCGCCGCCGCCCCGATCGCCGCTTCTTGCGAATCTCTACATCGCGCGGGACGATGCACGGAACTACGTGGTGCTCGGGGATCCCGCCGCGAGAGTACGAATCGAAGCCCTTGGTTGAGGGTGCTGGTGATCATGACCAGTGATCGTTCGAATCACGTCAAACACTTCTGGTGCGATCGGTGTCAGCACCGACCGCCGCTTCCTTGTAGACACTGTACGCCTCTTCGAACATCTGCTCGCGGCTCGCGAAGCGGCTCTCTTCCCAGCAGGCCAGCGGTTGCAGCAGCGCGTTGACGAGGCACTTGTTGCAGTACGTGCAGGGCCGCTCCGGAGCGTCCTGCCCTTGCGCGAACCGCTGCACCATGTCCGGGTTCGCCAGCAGGCCGCGCGCGATCGAGACGACATCGCAGTGGCCCGCCTGGAGTGCCTCACGGATCCGGCTGGCCGTCTGCCAGCCGCCCACGCAGATGACCGGCAGGCCCGATGCGGCCTTGAGCTTCGCCGCGTCGTGCTGGTTCATGCCCTCGATCTTCTCGGGCAGGAGCTTCCCTCGCCGTTTGAAAGCCATGCGCCTGCCCCAGTTCCACTCGAAGAGGCGGCGGAACACCGCGAACTGCATCAGGAAGAACGTGAGGGGGACGCGCGTGCCCTCGTAGAACAGGCCGGCCAGGCTGTACCTGGAGTCGTCCGCCGGCAGCAACCCGGCGGGCACGAGCGGGTGCGGGAACGAATCGCCCTGCGACAGATGGATGGCGTCGAGCCCTGCCTCCGCCAGCCAGCGTGAGAGCTGCATCGTGTCGTCGATCGTGTTCCCGACCTCGGCGAACGAACGGCGCCGTGAAGGCGTTGTGCTCGTCCCGCCCGCTCAGTTTCATCGAGACGAAGAAGTCCCTGCCGACCTCGGCCCGCACGGCGGCCAGGACCTCGAGCAGGATTCGGGCGCGCGTCTTGAGATCGCCGTTGTACTCGTCCGCGCGGTCGTTGATGGCGCTCGACAGGAACTGATGCAGGAGATAGCCGTTGCAGGCGACGATCTCGATGCCGTCGGCGCCAGCCTCGCGTGCGCGCCGCGCGGCGCAGCGCGTAGGCCTGCACCAACTCGTGGATCTCGGGAATCGTCATGCGCCGGCAGCGCAGCCCGTAGAGCAGATCCGGCCTGTCGGTGGCGCTCGGGGCGAGGACGCCGATGAACTCCTTGCGCGGAAGATCGCGCTGCCGGCCGGAGAAGTGGAGCTGGATGATGTAGCGGCAGTCGTGCCGGTGCACTTCCTCGATGAGCCTGCGCCACGAGGGGATCGTGCGGTCGTGGTCGATGCTCGCGTAGCCCGGCACCGCGATCCCGTCGGTGCGGATGCCCACGTTGGAGGAGATGATCGCGCTGACACCGCCGCGCGCGAAGCGGCGGTCCCAGGCGATCCGGGCTTCTGACATCGACCCGTCGTAGTAGTCGACGCGTCCGCCGATGCTGGAGCGCACGACGCGGTTCTTCAAGCGTCAATCCGTTGATGGTCAGTGGCTGAAAGATGGGATCGATCGCGGACGCTGTCACTGTCACCGGACCCTCCTCGAATGCGGCTGCCATGAACCGCAACGCATGAGCTTGATCTCGCTGTTGTTCAGTTGGCCGGTTACTCATATCATGTCGTCCCGTACCACCACGCACTCCCATCGATATCAAGGCGGAATCGGATGGCCAAGGTTGCCACGACTGTGATCGCGACAATCGCAGTACCGAGAAAGGCTCTCTGGACCTGGCTCGTGCCCGGTGTGTTCTACGACCAGCTCGACAGCGTCGTGCGCGATGAGGCGGGGCTTCCCGGCTGCACCAAGACGACGGGTACGACCGGTCCCTGGGACGTCGCCGGCTCGACCCGCATCGTCCATCTGTCGGACGAGACCTTCGTTCGCGAGACCGTGAAGGTGGCGACCGCACCCGACTACTTCGCGTACCGGCTCACGGACTTCTCGGACCGGATGATTGGCATGCTGGTGAGAGAGGCGGGCGGACAGTGGTGGTTCACCGATGAGGGCTCGGGCACGCACGTGAAGTGGACCTACACCGCCGAGAGCCGGAACATGCTCGCGATGCTGATCCTGTTCCCGGTCATCAGGATCCTCTGGAACCGCTATATGCGTTCGTCGATGAGGGTGATCAAGACGAGGGCGGAAAAGGAAATCGGAGGTCGCGGCGCGATGACACAGTGGGACTTCGATCTGGTCAATCTGCACGGGCCGCAGGAGATGACGGCCGAGGACCGCGCCTATCGCGGGTCCCGGTACGCTGAGGTCCGCAAGGCGCTGTACCAGAACCCGTATCGTGGCGGCGCGAGCGGGCAGGAGCCCGGCCCTTTGCCAATGTTCCGGTCCACGATCCGCAACGCGTGGCGGGGCCTGTTCTCGGGTGAGAACAAGTTCAGGCAGGCGTCCGCCCGGTCCATGGATTCGCAGGCCGACCTCCGCTGGGGCGCGGACGGGAAAGGATGGCGCCGGATCATCGCGCCGAACGGCATCTGCGTCCTCGGCACCTGGGAAATCACCGAGAACAACCCGTACACCGGCTTCTACACCAAGGGCTCGAAAGGGCTGACCATCGGCCGGTTCTCATCCGACGGCAACGAGACCAAGCGCGGCCAGCGCCGCTCCTTCAGTCTCGGCATGAAGATCTACCCGACGACGGATCCGGAGCACCCGACGCCGCTGATTCCGGCCAGCGTAATCGTGCAGGAGGATCTCGGCGGCATGCACACGGACTACATCAACGACGCCGAGCTCGTGAACACGCCGAGCGTGCATGCCTATCGGCGGGGGATTTACTTCCTCATCATGCTTCGCGCCGGCCCGATCTTTCAGCGGCTCGACAAAGTCGCCAACGCCCGCCAGGTGTACCAGCCAGCCGAACTCGGCAAGGACTACGCCGTGCAGACCAACGCACCTGACCACCTGATGTTCAAGATGGCGCAGGGGCAGCGCCGGGTCGAAGGGCGGCATCTCGATTTCCGCGACGAGATCTACGGCCACATGTTCAATCCGGGCGACGCGGCGCCGACCGGTTCGATGGTGTTCGACATCTGCGTGTCGAACTACTCCCGCAATTCGGGCGTCCAGGGGCTGTCGCGCGTCACGGTCGACGATTGGCAGCGCATCGGCACCCTGCGCTTCACCGAGGCGATCTGCTCGTACAACGGCGACCACGTGATTCAGTTCCATCACCCTCGCTGGCGCGACGACCGTAACGATTCGTCCACCTACATCCGCGTCAACGAGGAACGCGTCCGCCGCTGAGCCGCGACGATCGAGCGCCGGCTATGCCCACATCCTTCGACGTCATCGTGATCGGCAGCGGCTTCGGCGGGGCGATCATGGCGCGCCGGCTGGCCGAACAGGGCATGCGCGTCCTCGTCCTGGAGCGCGGCCGCCGATGGGAGCCGAGCCAATACCCCAGGAAGCCCGACGACGCGTGGATCTTCAGCGACGAGCATCCCGCCCTGCTTCACGGATGGCTCGACATGCGCTTCTACCGCGGCATGACGGTCGCGCAGGCGGCCGGCGTAGGCGGCGGCTCCCTGACCTACAGCAGCGTCGCTGTGGAGGCCCATCCGGATGTGTTCACGCAGGGATGGCCTGTCGAGATCACGCATCAGGAGCTGAAGCCCTACTACGACACGGTCGCGCGGGAAATGGACTCTTCAGGTGCTTCCCGACGGCCAGCTGACGCGGCGTTTCGAGATCGCCCGCGACGCAGCGAGGAACCTCGGCTACGCGAATCGATTCTCCAAGGCTCCCCTCGCCGTCAGCTTCAACGAGGACTGGAACTACCAGCTCGAGGATCCGTTCAATCACAAACACTCGCGTCAGTTCACCAACGCGCACGGGCAGCGCCAGGGGACGTGCATCCACCTGGGCAACTGCGACATCGGGTGCGACGTGCGCGCGAAGAACGGGCTCGACGTCAACTACATCCCGCGCGCCGAGCAGAAAGGCGCCGAGGTGCGGCCGCTGCATCTGGTGCGCGTACATCGAGCCGGCCGGTCGCCAAGTACCGCGTCGTCTTCGATCGCATCGAGCATGGCCGTCTGATTCGCGGAGAGGAGATCGCCGACCGCGTCGTCCTTGCCGCGGGGAGCCTGGGCACCACCGAGATCCTGCTGCGCTGCCGCGATCAGTACAAGACGCTGCCCTCGCTCAGTCCCACGCTCGGCACGCGCTGGAGCGCGAACGCGAACTTCATCTCGATGGCCGTCGTACTCGAAAGACGAGCACGTCAGGCAGTCGACCGGTCCCGACGATCTCGAGCATCCTGGACTTCGCTGACGGCGGCTTCAGGAACCAGCGTTTCGTCATCGAGGACGACGGCTTTCCGAACGCGCTGCTGAATGCGATCAAGGCGTCGCTGGACAACAGGCGTGCGAACGCGTTTCGGCCAGCATCTCCTGAAGGAGCTCGAGGAGCACGTGCGCGACGACACACCGCTGCGCAACCTGCTGCTCTGGCTCGGCGCCGGCAAGGACGCCGCGGACGGCAAGCTGCTCCTCAAGCGACGCTGGTTCATGCCGTGGAAACGCGTCCTGAACCTGGCGTGGGACGTCGACCAGTCCGAGCCGGTGCTGAAGGCGATGGAAGCGATGCACCAGAGCCTGACGGAGGCAACGGGCGGCCGCCCGCGCGCGCTTCCGACCTGGAGCCTGCTCAAGAGCCTTCTGACCCTGCACCCGCTCGGCGGCTGCGCGATCGGCACGTCGGCACAGAACGGCGTCGTCGATCACCTTGGTCGGGTGTTCGGCTACACGAACCTGATCGTCGCCGACGGCGCGGTCCTGCCGACACCGACAGTGCGCAATCCGTCACACACCATCGCCGCGCTCGCCGAGCGCATGGCCGCTCACGTCCAGTAGCAGAGGAGAGATCAATGCCTCCATCCCACAAGGGATTGCGCGAGCTGTTCACGTATCCGCTGATGTCCGCCATCTTCGACCGACGCACGCGACGCGTCGCGCGCGGCACGTCGATCGTCTCGGGTCCGATCAGCTACACCAGCCCGAACAAGCCGGCGCCGCTCAGCCCGCTCGAGGAAGCCGTCCTCGTCGTCTCCACCGGGTTGACCGGCAAGACGACGATGCACGACGTGCCGGCGAAGAACGAGGACGGCAGCGAGCGGTTCTCGGCGCCGCTCATCAACATCCTGGCGCGCTCCGCCAGCAGCATCGACAACGCGCACGCCGTGTCGTTTTTCCTGATCAACGACGAAGGCACGTGGCTGATCAAGCACGCGCGCAACCAGGAAGCGCTGGCGCTTCTCAGCCAGCTGCCGCCGCGCTGGGAGGACTGGAGCGAGGCCGACTGGCTGGCCGCGGCCAAGAGCCTCAAGCACCAGCTGTACAAGGAGCGGCTCGACTTCCCGCGGCACTGGCCGTACTACTTCATCTGGAACCGGCAGATCTCGAACCGGCCCGGCACGACGATTCTTCTCCCGATCGTCGATCTCACGCGGCAGTTCATCAACGTGATCATCAGCCTGCTGTCCGAGGAGGATGGCCAGCGGCCGCTGTTCATCGACGACTGGTCGAGCTTCCGGCCGCGCACGCTGCTCGACTGGGGCGCGCGGATCGGCAGCCTGCTCGGCTTCGTCCCGAACATCTCGTACCAGATCATCGGCGGCGCATCGCGCGCGCGCGGCAACTGGCTCAACACGGAGGCTCCCGGCGCCGATCGGCTTCGCCAACACGCTGCGCACCGACTACGAGACGTTCTTCCAGCTGCAGAACCTGATGCTCATCGCGCAGGGCATGGGACTCGGGGGCATGGATCCACGCCGCCGTCGGCTCGCCGTACGTGTTCGAGCGCGATCCGGCCAAGGGGAAGTTCGGCATCGAGTTCCGCATGCAGAAGCCGAAGACCTAGCCTCGCTGGCGCCGCTCGCCGCCGCTCCCGACGACGCTGGACAACCCGATCGGCATCGACGGCGTGCTCGAGTCGCTGACGCCGCCCTACGTCAAGTCGATGGACGACGCGGTGGACAAGGTCATCGAGGAGAAGTACGGACCGGCCGGCACCTACGGCGACAACGCGATCTTCGACCGCGCCTACAAGAAGAGCGAATACGGTGACGCCTTCCTCAAGATGGCGAACCGCCGCCCGACGCCGCAGGCCGTGGAGTACGCGAAGGAGATCTGCAACTACATCTACGACACCTACGGGCGGTTCCCGGCGCACGTCAACGCCTTCCACCTCCCGGGCGTGTGGCTGCAGTTCTCACACCTGGAGCTGGAGTTCTACGACAAGTACTTCGACGCCGACCTCTATCACCGGCAGGCCGCGCACGATCAGCTGTGGGGGGATCATTAGGATCTCGAAATGCAAAATGCAGAACTGCAAAATGCAGAAGACTCTAGCCTGCAAGGATGAAAAGACCAAAACTCAGAGCGCAACGGATCCACAATGCCGGAATGCGAGCGATGCGACAATCGAGAATGCCATGCTCATCAGCTGGGTGAATGGCTTGCGTCCAGTTGTTTTTGCATTTTGCATGTCGAGTAGCACCCTATGAGCGCGGTCAAGGCATACCGGATGATGCTGGCGGTCAGCATCGTCGCCAATCTGATTGTCGGGGTCATCATCTTCGGATGGCCCGACGCCTTCACGAGTTTCGCAGGTCAGCCCGAGGCGTTCCCGAAGGCGTGGCCCCGTCACTGGGGCATGCAGTTGTGGGCAATCGACTTCCTCTACCTGCCAGGCTTGTGGGACCCTGAACAGAACCGCTGGCCGAACTGGATGGGGATCGTCATCCGGTTCACGTTTTCCGCCTTCTTCCTCAGCCAGGGTGACGGCTTCACCCCGATGGGGATCTACGACGGCATCTCCGGGTTGGTGCTGCTGATTGCCTATCTTCCGGTCACCCGCGCCACGAAGCTCAAAGCGTAGGCCGGCCGGGTCCTGCGTGTCAGGCCAGCGTCCAAGAGTCAGCGGGTCTTCAAGTATTCGATGAGCGCCCGCTTCTCGTTCGCGGAGAGCGTCGTGCCGTACGTGTGCCCGCCGTTGCCGTTGCCGGGCTGCGTCACGTCGAGCAGCGTGCCGAGACGCCGCGCGTCCGGGCCGTCGCTGATGAATCCTCCGCGCGCCTGATCGTAGACGTCGTAGCCGCGCCAGAAGCGGGTGGGACGGTTGGCCGGAGGCTCGAGCAGATCGCTGAGCGTCGGGACCGATCCGTTGTGCAGGTACGGCGCATTCAGCCACACCCCGTCGAGCGGGGGAGCGGCGTACCCGGACGACGTCTTCCTGAAGCTCGAGAACTTCCAGTCGTGTCCGTCGGCGAACGCGTTGAACGCTTCTGCCGATCGCTCGAACCACGCGTCGAGACGGGCGCGGTCGGTACCGGTCTCGGCCAGCGGGATCGGAGCGTTGGCCCGGGTGCTGTTGGCGTCGTGGCATGACGCGCAATTGGCGGCGTACGTCGCTGCGCCGGCCGCGGCCAGCGTCGCGTCCACAGCGAAGGGATACTTCGGCGGCGTCAGGTCGTTCAGGTACTCCATGACGCGGCGCAGGCTCGATGGTTGGCGAGGATTGGTGCGATCCCACATCACCGTATCGACATCCATCCAGCGCGTCGATGCGCCTTCGAGCACCGCCGACGCCCGCACGACCTCCCGCAAGGAGGTGTTGGATCGATCCCACAGGTAGCCCTGCGCCTCGCGGTTCTTCAGGTGCCACAGCGGCATCGCGTCGGCGACTCCGGTCGTGCCGTCGAACGGGCCGCGAAGGATCGTGAACTTCGCCTGGCTCACGAGATCGGCCCGCCCGCGTCCCCATGCTGGCTGCTGCGCGTCCGTCGGCTTCTCGCCAAGCCGCAGCAGCGCGCGGCGCGTGTCCGGGATCAGCACGAAGCGGTAGAGCAGCTGATCGGGCAGCGACAACTTCACGTTCCGGGCAATCTCGTTGAGGATGGTATCGGCGGAGAAACGCGGGTCGGATGCCGCGGCGACGAGGAACCGCATGTACTCCTGTGCGCCGGTCTGGTGAGCGGGCGCGCCGGGATAGACCATCGGCGCATCCGTTGGCGTCGGCCCGGACGGTCGCGGTGTGACACAGGGCACAGTTGACGCCGACCCGAGGCACGCCGATCTCGACCTTCGAGAGGCCGATCGGCATCTCGTGGCCGTCACGCGCGATGATGCCAATCGACGCGTAGCCGCCAGGCGTGGGTAGGTACTCGGGGAAGATGCGCGGCAGCACCAGCCAGATCCAGTAGGGAACGCCGCGCTCTTCCTCGGTGCCGATCGACCCGTAGAGAAAGTGATCTTCGGCCGACTCGAACTGCGGCACCGGCGCCACGCGATGGAGGCGGTAGTAGCCATGCAGGCTGACTGTACCCATCAGCAGGACGAGCACGACCAGGATCCATCCCACGCGCGACATCAGCAGTTCACTCAGAAAGTCTTGAGATACTCGACGATGGCGCGTTTGTCGTCATCGGAGAGCGTTGTGCCGTAGATGTGGCCGGTGTTGGCGTTGCCCTGCACGCTGGTGTCGTAGCGGGTGAACACCTGCCCGTCGGCTTCGGCCACGTCGGAGACGAACCCGAGCTTGACCTGATCGAAGACGTCGTAGCCGCGGTAGAAGGCCTTCGGACGCGACTCCGGCGGCTCGAGCAGGTCGCGCATCGTCGGCACCGAGCCGTTGTGGAGGTACGGTGCGCGGAGCCAGATGCCGTCGAGCGGATGGTTGGCGTAGCCGTTCGTCTTGCGGAAGTGCGAGAACCGGTACGGCGAGTCGGGATAGAGGCCGTACTGGTTGGAGGCGAAGGCCGGCGTGTACGAGTTGAGGCGATACGGATCGGTGCCGATGGTCCCGATCGATTCGACCTGGCCCACGCGGGATCCCGAGATCACGCCGTCACGGAAGCGCTGGTCGGCATGGCAGTTCGCGCACAGCTGCTGATAGATCGGCGTCCCGCGCGAGGCCAGCGCCTGGTCGACTGGATAAGGGTACTTCGGCGGCGGCAGCGTCCAGATCCAGTCGCGGACGCGCTGCAGATTGTCGTGATCCACGGTTACCGGAGTCACGCCGGCGCCGAGCGCCGCGCTCAGGTTGCGTTCGTCCACCGAGTCGTTGTCGCCGTCCCAATGCAGGTGCATGCCTTGGCGCGGCTTCTGGTTCCAGATCGATGGGTAGTCCGACGCGCCGATCAGCTCGCTGGGCGGAACCTTGCTGAGATCCCAGTTGAACTGCACCGACTTGTACGGGTTGAACGTGTCGACGCGTCCCCGCCCCCACTTCGGCACGGTGTCGGCCATGGCGGGCCCGATACGATTCCGCAGGTTCAGCGTGGTGACCTTCAGTCGCTCGACCAAGCCGAAGTCGAGCAGGGCGCGCTCGAAGCGCGACGGTCCGCCCTTCTTCGGCAGCCGGCCTTTGATCGCGTCGGCGGTCAGGCGAGGGTCGAGCGAGCACTCGAGCACGAACTGGACGAAGGCCTGGAGGTCGAGACGGTTGGCGGGCATGCCGAGCACGATTCGCGGAGGTGATTTCGGCGTCTCGCGGACGGTGCCGGTGTGGCACACGGCGCAGTTCAACCCTACGTTGTCGAGGCCGATGCGGCGGCGCCTGGAGACGCCGATCGGCAGATCCTTGCCTTCCTCGGTGATGAAGCCGAAGGTCGAGTACCCCTTCGGCAGCTTGTCGCTGCAGATCGACGGCAGCGACGTGAACACCCAGTAGGGCGGCAGCACGCCTCCAATCGGAGCGAGGATCGACCCCCCCGGCTCGCTTCCGATTGACCCGTACTTGAAGTGCTCCTCGATCGACTCGTAGGTCACCGGGCGGTCCGTTGTGAGCGACACCACGGCCCAGATGCCGACGAGGACGCCCAGCGTCACGGCGGCGAGGCCAAGCCATGTGAGGGCGCGCCGAATCATTACGAGAAGGCCGGGGGCTGAAACACCGACATCACTTCCTCGAGCATCGCATCCCGGCTCGAGAACCGGCTTTCTTCATAGCAGCCGAGCGGGTCCTGGACCACGTGAACAAGGCACCTGTTGCAGTAGGTGCAGGGGCGCTCCGCCTGGTCGCGGCCGGCGGCGAACTGCTTGACGAGGTCGTTGTTGGCGATGAGCGGCCGCGCCATGCTCACGGCGTCGCAGTCGCCGTTGGCGATCGCCTTGCGAATCACGGACGCGGTCTGGAAGCCGCCCGTGCAGATCACTGGCACGGACACGGCCTGCTTGATCACGCGTGAGTCCGGGAGCGTCAGCCCTTCGATCTGGTCCTTCGGGACACCCGCGTCGTTCCACGCCTTGCGGAAAACCGCAGCCGTGAGGTCGCCGTGGAAGAAGAGCAGGTTGCGGAACGTGTTGGTGCCGCTCGAAGCGAGCTGGTCGTAGGTGTCGGCCAGCACCTTCACGTCGATGTCCGCGCCGGCCGGGTTGCGCGGGTGGGGAAAGGAGCTCCCGGTCGAGACGTGAATCGCGTCAACGCCGGCGTCGACGAGCCACTTGCAGACCTTCGCCGACTCCTGGACCGTGTTCCCCGAGCCTTCGCGCCTGAGGAACAGCAGCGAATCGTTGAACTCGGTCGCGCTGATCTTCATCTGCAGGTGGAAGTCGCGCCCCACACGAGCCCGGATCGCCGTCACGATGTCGATCACGAATCGGGCCCGATTCTCCAGCGAGCCGCCGTACTCGTCGGTCCGGTCGTTGATAGCCGAGCTGAGGAACTGGGTGATGAGATAGCCGTTGGCGCCGTGCAGTTCGACGCCGTCGAGACCCGCCTCGCGCGCCCGGCGGGCGCCCTCGGCGAAGGCCGCCACCACTTCCTTGATGTCGGCCGTCGTCATGCGCTCGCACTCGAAGCCGTGGAGCGGGTCGCGCTTGTCGGTCGAGCTGAGGCCTTTCGCGTATTTCAGGTCGGGGATGTCGCGCTGCCGCCCGCCGTGGCTCAACTGCAGGATGAACTTGCAGTCGTGCTGATGAACCGCCTCGCCGAGGGCTCGCCAGAACGGGATCCGGTCGTCCTGATGGATGGTCGCGTAGTTGGGGATGATGCGGCCTCGGGCGTGCACCGGCACGAAGGAAGAGATGATGGCGCCCACGCCCCCTTTGGCGAACTTCAACTCCCAGTTGATTCGGACCTGGTTGCCAGAACCGTCGTAGTTATCGAACCGGCCCGCCACGTTGGAGCGGAAGATCCGGTTCTTCACTGTGAGATTGCGGAACGCCAGCGGTTCGAAGATGACGTCGGACATGTAGGACCTCGCGGGGAGCAATTCAAACACGAGCCCGGCAGTCGCACCAAGTGGATTCGCCAGGTTTGCCTGACCGCTCCCTCATCGACTGCAGTTCAGCAGGGCACCGCTGATGTTCTTGAAATGGAAGGTCCTGTGCCCCTCCCATGTAGTTGCGGGGGACCTGGCCAGACGTCCTCGGTGGCACTGAAACAGACCCCAAAACGTGTGATGGAGCGACCGGTCGAGCTTCGCCTGACCGTACGATCAAGATTAGAGGAAGGACGCTTCCTCGACGCAGCGTATGTACTCTGTCAACCTGAGCGCGTTTCTGCGCTATGCGGCCGACAAGATCGACAGAAGTGCGCGTCTCGGTCATGGCTCCCCTCGCAAAGCGGATGTCACCTCATGCGAACTGCTCTGCGCTGTCCGGATAGTCGTTGATGCCTACACACAACGCATGTCTCGCCATGTTGCCTCCGCTGGGTCATCGGGACACGAACCGCAGCGTCGTGAATCCTCGCTATGCCAAGTCATACGGCAAGGCGACTTCCTGTCGAAAGACCAGAATCTCGTGGATGTCGTACGGATGCGTCGTGCCATGCGTCGCCCAGTTACGAAGGACCTGAAAGGTATGGCCCACTCCCGCGGCATCGTCGATGTCCGCGTCCACCTTGAACGCGAGGGGCACCGTCAGGCTTGCGAAAAATGTCAGCTGCAGATTTCCGTACCGATCGGCTGTCTTGTATGAGCCTGCCTGGACGAATCCAGGGGGAGGTGTATGGAGCTTGGACGGCACTTCGTGAAACCGTTCATCCGCGATTGCACCCTTCACCAGATCGCGCAGTGCAGGTTGCACATCGACGAACACACGATCGGGACGGATCCGATAAACACGATCCACGAACGTCCATACCGTGCGATCGGCGTCGAAGCCGAAGCCGCTCATTTTCGCGAACAGGTTGAACAGTCCTGCTCTCTGCGTGTCGGTCAGCGCCCCGTACAGCTCCGGGCCCGTGCCGACAGTGCCTTCAACGGTCGAGACACCGAGGACCCGTTGGAGCTCGGATGCCACACGCCCGTAGTCCGGAAAGCGGGCGGTGCTCACGTGAGCTGGATCCAGTGGTGCATAGAACTGCACCAGCACGGGAGCGGCAGACAATGGCATCGCAAATTGGGCGACAGGCCTGTGCCTCGTCGGAAACACCTTGACGAGATACGGCTGACCATCGTTCAACCCTTCGAAGCGGATGTCGATGTTGCCCGGAGCCGCCAACACTCGGCGCACGGTGGAATCGGTCCGCACAGAAACGACGTGCACATCCACCAGGTCGTCGAGTGGCTGCCGACGTGCGTTTCCGATGCGAACGATCAGGACGCTCATTCTTGTCCAACTCTCCTTCGCAGGCGTACCGCGGTTACTGGCTTCATTACAGCGTCTTCATGTACTCGAGCAAAGCCGTTGCAGTACCCGTTGCAGGTCGTCGCCGATCCCATCGTCCACATGTCCAGGCGCGAGACCGAACGAGTCGAGGCCAGGGTTAATTCCATCGGCGATGCCCTGATCAAAACGAACATCTCTGGCCAAGTGACCTATCTCAATGCGTTTGCGGAAGCGATGACGGGCTGCTCTCGCGCCGAGGCGATCGGCCGGCCGCTGGAACAGGTCCTCCAGATTCTGGACGGCGCCACACGCGAGCCCGTCGCCGATCCTTTAGAGCCGGGAGTGCCGGTCTTCCAGACCTCAAACCTTGCCCCGAACCGCGTCCTTATCCGTCGGGACCGATCGGAGGCGGCCATCGAACAGTCGGCTACTCCTCTCCATGACCGCCTGGGACGGGTAACCGGCGCGCAGATCGTGCTGCGCGACATCAGCGCGGCGCGCGCTGCGTCATTGCGCATGTCTCATCTAGCGAGCCATGACGAACTGACCGATTTGCCAAACCGCCAGTTACTGCGCGACCGCCTGGCCCAGGCGCTTGCCCTGGCCCACCGTAACCAGCGACAGCTTGCGGTCCTCTTTCTTGATATCGATCACTTCAAATACGTCAACGACTCTCTCGGACATATCCTTGGCGACGAGCTGCTTCGAGCGGTCGGCCGCGACGTGACCCGGTGCGTTCGGAGCTCTGACACCGTCGCGCGGCATGGCGGGGACGAGTTCGTGGTTGTCCTGTCGGAGCTGGCGCACCAGAGGGATGCGGCCATGGGGGCGCAAAAAATCATCGCCGCCGTCGGTCGGTCGCAGAAGGTCGCCGGTCACGAGGTCCACACCACAGTGAGCATCGGGATAAGCGTGTACCCCGATGATGGCGGGGATGCCGAGACCCTGCTCACGCGCGCAGACATGGCGTTGTACGTTGCAAAGGACCAAGGGCGGAACTGTTACCGGTTCTTCGAGCCTGGCCTGAATGTGCGCGCAGGCGAACGCAGTCGATCGAAGCCGGCGGGCACCGCCTGACCGACAAGTAAGAACTCGCGCTCTTCTAGCCTAGCCTTGCCTTGTACAAGAAGGCGTTCTCCACGCGGGCCTGCCGATGGTAGCCCGATTCCTTCTTCCACCGTCGCCGCCCGATCGTCTCCACGTCTGGATCGTGCGATCGCGAGCACTCGACCGCGGTCCCCGTCGCGACACCCTGGCCGTCCTGGTCGGCGGCACCACGACGCGCGCGCCTCGCGCGCTCGCGGCATCGTAGAAGGCGATCGAGTCGTAGGCCGCGTCCCCCGTGACGCTGGCGACGCAGCCGTCGACTGTTTGAATCAGATCGATGGCCGTCGTCGCGTCATCGACCGTCGCCTCGGTCAACGCGTGCGCGACGATCACGCCCGAGCGGTCGACACCCAGATGGAGCTTCTTCCAGCCTCGTTTGCCGTGTCCTCCGTGTTTCGCAGCAGCCCACTCCCCTTCGCCCAGGATCGAGAGCCCCGTGCTGTCGACGATGAGATGCACGCGTTTGCCTGTCGAGACTCGATCAAGCGCTGAGGTCGAGGTACTGGCCGCGCCGCGAGAGCGTCGTGTGATCCGGGGCGGAGAGGTCGATGCCCATCATCCCGAAGAGCGAATGCAGGAACCCCTCGGTCTGACGGAATGGCAGGTGGAAGAGGAGACGGAGCGTCAGCGCGGTCTCGATCGCGACGTCGGAGTACTGCCGCTGCCCTCCCCGAGTGCCGACGCCCGCAGGCTCCCAGGTGGCGATCGCCTCTGGTGACACCCACAGGGTGACGTCGCCGCGTCCGACAAGGGCGCGATCGTACGAGCCCAGTTCGTAACGCGGTACTTGGTCTTGTACGTGGGATGGACCGTCGAATTCATCCCTTCAGTGTGGTCGCGGCGCACAGAAGATCGAGCGAATTCCAATCTCTGGACCTCTCAATCGCACATCGTGCACCAACGCCGCTACGGGACTGGCCTGAGCTGCAGGCGTGTGATCCGCCGCCGAGTACATCGATGACGCGCCGCTCATCGCCGTCAGGGTCCCACCGAGCACGCCACACCAGACGGCGAACCGAGCGAACGTCATTCCGGGGATGTTACCGCGTCGACCGCACTTTCCACGGCTTGAACGCGTTGTCGTCGTCCAGCCCCTCCATCGCGAACGCGACCGACGGGAAGTGCCTCGAGATCACTGCCTTCATCGAGTTCTCTTCCACCCACTCGATCCCCTGTTTCGTGTAGATCTCCGGGCGATAGTCCTGCGACAGGAAGCGATCGCTCTTGAGCCGGCGCGATGCCATCAGCAGGAAGATGCGGAAGGCGGTGTCGCTGAAGCCCATACCCTCGGGCAGCGGCTCGGCCATGAGGCCCACCATCAAGTCGACCATCTCGAGGTCGTTTTTGTACACACGCGCAATCTCAGCGGCCCACGCCGGGTTGTCCGTCAGCTCGTCGAAGCTCTTGACCGGTGACTTGTTGAGGAGGCGCCGGAACCGGTTGTAACGCGGCACGCCGCGCTCGCGGTCGCGAAGGATGTCGATCGTGCCGAGGTCGAACCGGTCGCCATTGTCCTGCACCAGGTTCTGCAGGAACTTCGGGTAGTTGTGCAGCCGGACCGCGCCAGGATTGTGGATCCCGAACGAGTAGAACAGATCCGCGACGTTGAAACGCGCGAGGAACTCCACCCCCCGCTGGCCCAACAACTCGGGCAGCTCGGCGTTCGCGAGACCCTCGTCGGTCTGCGCGGATCGGATTGTGAAGTGATCCGGCATCAGCGTGTGCATTCGATACACCGAGACGAATTCCTCGGTGAGCGCATACGGCACGCCGGTGTGATCCGTCGGCGACCCGGGAATCCCTGAGAGGATGTCGTCGGCGGCGAGCTTCGGAAAGAGGTTCTGCAGCCTGCTGAACCGTCCGTACCAGTTCGTTTTGAGGCCGGTGGTGAGGACCTCTCTCGGCAGAATGGCGGTCGACCACTCCACCGTGTGGATCTTCGCGAGCAGCGCCGCGTTGACGAGACGGGCCTGCTGGAACAGGCGCTCGTCGCCCCACAGAGGATTGTGCTTCTTCAGCTCATCGCAGATGGCGTTATGCTCGAGCGCGAACAGCGCGTGCAGCAGGCTGAGTCCCACCCAGCCGTTCTCGGTGAAACCAGTGATCTCCCGGCCCGTGACCGGATCCACACCGAGCCGTCCGCTGGGGCTCACCAGCACCTTGCCCTCGCGCCCGGAACGGAGCGACGCCTGCGTTGACGGGTTGTTGCCATAGACGTGCGAGCCGTCCCACCAGTGCGTGTTCTCGTTGATGTACGCCGGCGGCCGTTTCGAATCGGCGAGCTTCGGTGGATCGGCCGGCGTCTTCGGGACGCGCATGGGCCGTTCGTGCCAGCCGTCACCCGCGTCTACCGGGATGTCGTGGGTGTGCGTCCAGGCGCCTTTCTTGTGCACGAACCAGTCGTGGACCATGAACTGGATCCAGGCGGCGGCAATCACGTTGAGGATCGTGGCGGGCTGGAAGATGGTGCGGGTCAGGAGCTCGAGGCTGACCTGCCGGGGACTGGGCGTCATGAGGTTCGCGGTGTCCGGGAACGCTTCGCTCAAGGGCACGTTGCGCCCGAACCGCATGCCGGCACTGCCCATCCGGGGACATTTCAGGTCGTTGTAGGTGCCATCGCTCGTGCGGAAGTTGTACGCCTCACCTCCCGGAGGCATCGTGGAACTCTCGAGCGGCGGTTCCTCGGTGTCGTGAAGGTTCTTCTTCCGTAGCTCACTGCGAATTTGGTACAGCCTGATGCCCTCGGCGGGACGGGGAAGATCGTACCAGTCGTCAGAACCCTTGCCCATGGCGACTCCTGCGGTTGACGTGTCGTTTTGAAGAGGGACACCGTAACGCCGCGGTCACAGTGGTGTCAACTTCCTTTGACCGTGGCGGCTGCGCCGCGGCTTGGCATTGCCACACTGGACGGTTCGCAACTGGACCCCTCTTGGCAAACGAGTTGCGACAATACCACCAATTAATTGTCTCCTACCTTACGGCGCCGCGCGTCGATGTCGAAATTCGGCCATCGCTCGATAGATTTCCCGTCGGGCGCGATTGAGGCTTCCCAGAGGACGATGTTCGGTCAGACAGTTCCAGGGATTGAAGCCGGCCTCTTCACAGAGCTTTGTCCGGCCCGGATCCTCGATGTCCTGTTTGGGGATGTGGATTCGTGCGACGGGATGATAGGTTGAGTCCCGCTCCTTCCACTCGACGGTGGCGTCCTCGATGGGCATCGTTCGGCTGTCGGTCTGGAACTGGATCATGAAGTCGAAGCAGGCATCGGACCGTTGGAGGTGGGCGCGCAAGGCGTCGTGCATGTAGGTGTCGGTCAACGTAGAGGGCTTGGCGCTCTTGGTCTGCGAGCATGGCCTGGCGATGTATTTGACAGCACGACCCTGGCCAAATAGATACGGCGTCGTGCTCCAGTACGGAATGTCCAGGTGGCTTGTCTGGTTCTGGCGAGACTGGAGTCCGATGAGAGCAGAGCGGGGATGCGCAATGAAGTACAAGGCACGCTGCGCGCCGCCCGCTTCCATCGCCTTGAGCAATGCGAAGAAGTCCTTCGAGTTTGCTGCGACCAGCACCGGGTGGCTGTTCAGGACGAAGTCCTGCCTGGTCTCACCTGCCGTCAGGTTGTCACCCGATACTCCGGACAACTTGATGGACATGCCGCGGACATCTTTTTCACGATCGGTTTGCGACGAGGCGCTGGCAAATCTGATCCAGGCCTGGTAGGTCCGCGGCTCCGAGAAGACCCCGACACGGTGTTCTTTCGGAAGAGTATCCAAGACCGTGAACTCGGCCTGCACGCACCCGGCAGCCCGCGCTTGGTTGAACCGGCGCACGATGCCGGTCGGGTACCGTTGTGCGCTGGCTCTCTTCAGAAACTCGATGAAATCGGCCGTCTCCGCCGTTTCATGCGGATCGACGGTTTCTTCGGCAAGGGGTTGTCCGGCATTGGCCATAGTTGAACCTCGAAAAGCCTCGGCGCCGCGTGATGACGACCTCTGCCTCACGCAGGGTCAGCGGGTCCCTTGGTCGCCTTCCACGGCTCGAAGGCGTTCTCCACTCCTGACAACGCCGGCGCCAGCTGCGGGTAATGACGTCGCAGCACGGTCAACATCGAGTTCTTCCTGACGTAGTCCCGTCCGAACTCGGTGTAGATCTCGGGACGATAGTCGTCGGTAAAGAAGCGGTCGCTCTTCAATCGGCGCGATGCCATCAGGATGAACACCCGGAAGGCCGTTTCGCTGAAGCCAAAGCCCGGGGGCAGCGGCTCCGCGTACAGACCCGTCATGAGGTCCACTTTTTCGAGGTCGCCGTTGTAGACCGCCTTGATCTGCTTGCGCCATGCGGGATTGTCCGTGAGCTCGTCGAACGACTTCACTGGATCCTTGTGGATCAGGCGGCGGAACTGGTTGTATCGCGGCACGCCGCGCTCACGGTCACGAAAAATATCCACCGCCGCCAGATCGAGGTGCTCGCCATCGTCGCGCGTGAGGTTCTGCAGCGTCCGGGGGTAGTTGTGCAGCGTCACCGCACCCGGATGAGACGTGCCGAACGAGTAGAACAGGTCCGACATCGTGATGCGCTCGGCAATCGACGGAGTGTTCCGGCCCGTCACCTCGGGCAGGTGCCGCGTCTCGAGCACACGTCCGGTGACGAGCGAGCTGAACGTCAGATCGTCCGGCATGAGCGGATGCATCCGGTACACCGAGACGAATTCTTCGGTAAACGCGAACGGCGCGGTGTGATGGTCGTAGTGCGAGCCGATGATGCCACCCAGCAGATCCGAATCGTTGAGGAACGGGAGCGCATCCTGCTTGTCCTCGCCTGCCAGCCCGGACCAGTTCACGTTCATGGCCCTCTCGATGATCGGATTCGGGACGATCGCACACGTCCACTCGAGCGTGTGGATCTTGGCCATCAGCGCTGAATTGATCAGCCGTGCCGTGCGGAAGAGCTGATCGTCGTTCCAGTCGGTGTGTTGGTGGGCGAGCAGATCGCAGATCGAGTTGTGCTCCAGCGTGAACAACGTGTGGAGCATCGCCAGACCGATCCACCAGTTGTCGTTGAAGCCGCTGAAGTTCACGCCGGTGTCGGGATCGACCGGCAGAAGGCCGGTGGGTTCGATCCGGAGCTTGCCGCCAATCTTGGTCCGCAGCTTCGCCGCCGTGTTGGCGTCAGAGCCGTAGAGTTGCGACGAATCCCACCAGTGGCTGTTCAGATTTGCGTAGGCGGGCGGCCGCGTCGACCCTGCGGGCGCCGGATCCGGAACCGAGCGCGGGACGTGAATGCTCGGCGCACCGAAGCCGTCGCCTGGCGAAGTCGGGATCTCGACGAAGTCGGTCGTGGAGCGTTCATGCACGAACCAGTCGTGCACCATGAACTGGATCCATGCCGCCGCCAGCAGGTTGAGGAACGTCGCCGGCTGGAACTGTTCGCGCGTCATCAATTCCACGCTCACCACGCGCGGATTCGGAATCAGGAGGTTCGGCGCGTCGGGAAAGACCTGGTCAAGCGGGAAGTTACGTCCGAAGCGGCATCCGGCCGATCCCATCTTTGGAAAGTGGAGATCGTTGTAGGTGCCGTCGATCGTTCGTGCGTGACGTAACGCCGGATCGAGATTCGCCGGGATCTCCTGACGCGTCTCCGGGGGTTCTTCCGTATCGTGAAGGTTCTTCGCGCGCAGCTCGTTCCGGATCTCGACGAGCCGCACATCGGCCAGCAACCGCGGCAGCTCGTACCACGGTCTCTTCTTCAGTAACTCGCCAAGCTTCGCAATCAGGTCGTCGGCCACGTTGTCAATCTCCTGGCTCAAGTCACACGAACGGAGGCGGATCGAAGACCGACATGATCTCGGCAGTCATCGCCTCTCGCGAAAGGAACCGCGACTCTTCGTCGCAGCCTAGCGGGTTCTCGATTCGGGCCTGGCTGCCGGAGCCGTCATAGTTGTCAAACCGAGCGGATACGTTCGAACGAAATATCCGATTCTTGGTCGTGAGATTGCTCTCCAGCAGGAGATGCAGAGTCAGGCGAGTCGGCACTGGCAGTTGTTCACGACGAAACCGAGGGGAGCGTGTGCGCCCAGGCCGGCAATCAGAGGAGCGGCAACAACGACTTCAGCTTGCGCGTGCCCGCGAAGGTGTCATTCGCGTTCGACACAGACCGCACAATCCGCTCGAAGGGCTTCAAGCCTTTCGTCTGCCTCTTCTTCTTGCGACGCCGATCGAAAAGGACCACTGGACGCAAGCGCCCGGTCACGTCGCGATCGAACGCGGTCACCCGGCGGACACTCTTGCTCAAGCGAGGTACGTCCATACTGTGTCGCTCCGTTTCGCCCGGTCGTGTCAATGCGTGATCGCCGGACGGCCCTCGGCCGAAGCATCTTATAGCACAAGGTCGAAGCGCGCGGAAAGTGAATGCGCGACGATGCGGACGCTGTCGGCCATGGCCGCCTTGATCCGGTTTCTGGGCGGCCTCATCGCGTTGCGCGTGCCGAGGAGAGCTCCACAGTGGCGTGGCGGGCGTGCGCCTGCGAGCGCGCTTCGAGCAGCTCGGGGGCCTCCGGCTCAACGTCGGTCAGCTGCTCTCGCTGCGCATCGACTTGTTCCCGATCGCCTTCTGTCGGGAGCTGGCAACGCTGCAGCACAGCGCTGTCGGGTTCCCCACTCCGCTGGCGCGCCGCACGATCGAAGAAGACCTCGGCGCGCTGATCGAGCAGTATTTCGAGGAGTTTGGCGAACGGCCGGTCGCGGTCGCCTCAATCGGCCAGGTGCATCGCGCCAGATTGCGGCACGAGGGGGTGGATGTTGCCATCAAGGTGCAAAAGCCATACGCCCCGCAACTGTTGGTTCGATTCCGAGGCGGCTCACC
>CAVUHC010000007.1:0-892693 GCA_963741135.1 uncultured Acidobacteriota bacterium | reverse complement strand
TCGAAACCCGTCACCCACCCCACTTAACTTGTTCTCCCGCAGGACGTTCTCGATCTCGCGCCTTCGCCGTCTCCAAAACATCTGCACGGTCCATGAGGATTCCCGCAGATAGGCTCCACCGTTTGTGAGTCCAGCCTATCGTCGGACCGGCGAGCGTGATCCGCGACGTGTCCTTGAAGTTCGCGTAGTGGCCGGGCGAGTCGGTGAAGGTGATGAGGAGTTGGCGACAGGTACCCGCCCAGCTCTTGTCAGATGGAGCTGTACCCGTCGTCGTTGCGTCGCGGCTATCCGACCGACACCAAGGCGAACCGGCGCTCCTGTGCGTGCACCACGGCGACGACACCGGCCGGCACGATGCGCGCGCTGGGGATCAGGTTGGCGCCCATTTCCGCGAGGATGGCCTCCACGTCACCGCCTGGTCCGGCAATGCGCCCTGCCAGCCCGCGACTGGCCGTCCCGCATACCATGAACTGCACGCCGCGCTTGGCAAGCGCTGCGAGCTGCGTCTGTTCGCCCGAGTTGTAGGGGTTCGCCGTGGGAGGTGGTGTCGCCTTCGGGTCGATCGTCTTGCCGTACTTCGACCAGATGGCGTCGGTATAGCCGAAGGGGGTGGCCCCATGTCGGACGCAGACGAGCAAGGCAACGTCCGACTCCTCGACACCCCACCCGTTCTTGTGGCCGGCCAGCAAGTTGCCGGCGAACCGTATGGCGTCCGGCACGCCCGCTGGCGATGTCACGTCGAGCACGATGCGGTGCTTGCTGCCTTTCATCGCCGACATCCAGTCGTCCTGGGGGTGCAGCATGGGCGTGAACGAGTCGGACGACGCCGTCTGTGCTTCTGCTGATCGCGCGCCCAGCGCGCCGGCCGCGGCCACCGCGCCAAGGCCCGCAATGATCGCCCGCCGATGCTTCATGTCTTGCTTGGCCACGTGTCCCTCCAGAGGTCTGCTTCGCTTGAGCGGTTGGTCCCGCTCACTCCCACGACACGGCCCGATGATCAGCCGGGCATCTCCGGCTGTCAAGCGAGGCCTCAATTCATCGTCGCATCGTCAGACGGCTCGATCACGCCGCCGGCGCGGCGTGCAGTTCCCCTCCGTCTACTTTGCGCGGCCCTTGTATCCGGGCGTCAGCATCTGAACCTTCCATGCGGCGTTGCGACCGACGATGTAAAGCGTCTTCTTGTCCGGACCCGAGAAGGCGAGGTTCTGCGGGGCGCGTGACAGGGGAATCGTGCCCAGGTGCTGCCCCTTCGGGTTAAACACCTGTACGCCGATGCCGGTTGCCGCATAGACGCGGCCGTCGTTGTCGACGGCAAGACCGTCGGCGCCGCTCACCAAGCCCGCCTCCGTCCTCTGCACGCCCTCGTACTTGGCGAAGTTCCGCTTGGACCCAAGAGTTCCGTCGGGTTTGACATCCATGGCGATGAGATACTCGCCGCGCGTGTCGTTGACGTAGACCGTCCTCTCGTCGGGGCTCATCTGAATGCCGTTGGGATTCGTGATGCCGTCGGCCACCTTCACGGCCTTGCCGCTGTTCGGAGCGATGTAGTACACGGCCGGCACGAACGGCGTCGCCGGCGGGGCGCTTCCCCTCGCCTGCGCGATCGGTCCCGGCACCGTGAAGTACGCGCCGCCGTTTCTGGCGACGACGAGATCGTTCGGGTTGCCCTCGAAGTCGTCGGCAAGCGTCGCCTCGCTCCCCTTGGGAGCGATTACGCCGATCTGGACGTGCGCAGGCCCCCTCTGAACCGAGATCAGCCGGCCCTTCGAGTCGAACGCCAGGGCGTTCGAGCCGTTCGTGTTCTCGAGATACACCGAGACCTTGCCGCCCTTGTCGATCCGCGTGATCCGGTTCGCGCCCCCCTCGGTGAAGGCGACCGTGCCGTCGGGAAGCGCGATTGGTCCCTCAGTACCCTGAAAGTCGTCTTTGATGACGATGACCTTCGTCCCCGCCTTAACCGCGCCGGGAATGTCCGGCGCGACGGTGTCGGTGGCCGGCGGTGCCGGAGCCTGGCCTGGGCCCTGACCAAATGCCGGCGCCGCACACACCGCGCCCAGGCAGAAAACCGCAATACGAATCTTCATGGTTCCGCTCCTCTGAAGCGCAATAAGGCACGAGCGTCAGCTTCGAAGCAAATCTGGCCCAACGCCAATCAACTTTGCAACCAAAAACGTCCCACTCGCTCACCACCGCTGTGCCAAGACAGGTGAGCAGGTGTTGGCGCCTTCCGGCCGGTGGTTTACGGCAGCGGAATATCGACCGCGATCCACACCGCCGGGACATTACCCGTGTTCTCGGCCCAGTGCGTGGTCGCGCGCCCCTCGGCAAATCCACCGCCTGAATTCGCCACGTTGTCTGGCTTGCCTTCCGAGTGATACGTCACCTGACCCTGGAGGAAATAGGTAATCGCAGGCCGGTCCACGTGGTTGTGAAGACCAAGGACCCCACCCGGTTGGAGCGTGACCTTGCGCATGCGCAACGTGCGGCCCTTTGTCGACGCCAACTCCGTCGTCAGGTCTAACGTTCGCAGGAGCTCGTCGCTCTGACCGACGTTCTCCTTGGGAATCTGACGCTGCCCCGCTGCGTATCCGGCCATGAACACGAGAGGCAGGAAAACAGCCACAACGATCACGATCTGATGACGCTTCATACATGCTCCTGGAATCTGTTTTTCAGGCCTGAAGTCTACGTCCGAATCTCGAATCCCGGATCCCGATCCCTGATCCCTGATCCCTGATCCCTAGTTCTGGCGCGTCGCTCCCGACCGCCGCCTCGCCAGCGACACGACCGCGGCGACCAGCTCCGAGGGATCGATTGGCTTGGCGAGGTGCATCTCGAATCCTGTCCGCAGCGCCCTGGCACGATCTTCCGAGCGCGCATACGCGGTCAATGCCGCGGCCGGGATGTCCCTCTTCTCATTCGTCAGCGTCCTGACGCGCTGAATCAGCTCGAAGCCGTCCATGCCGGGCATGCCGAGATCGGAGATGAGCACGTCAGGCGACTGTTCCTCGAGCACGGCGAGCGCGGCAGGCGCGGAGGCGGCGGTAAACACCTGTGCTCCGGCGGTCTCCAGGATTTCGCGGACCAGGGTCAGCGCATCCGCATCGTCGTCCACGGCAAGCACGCGGACGTCCGACAGGGCGTGATCGTTCATCGGGATGACGCGAACCTGCGTCCGCGGATGAACCCGCGGCTCGGCGCCCACCACCACCGCGGAATGGACGATCATGACGGGCAGCTCGACGCGCAACGTCGTGCCCTTCCCTTCCCCGCCGCTGAACGCGTGAATCGTTCCGCCGTGGAGCTCCACGATCTGGCGCGCGATGGCCAGGCCCAGCCCAAGACCGCCGTGTGCGCGCGTGGTCGTGCTATCCGCCTGGCGGAAGCGCTCGAACAGGTGCGGGAGAAAATCCTCGCGAATACCGACACCTGTGTCGCTGACGGAGATCTCGATGTGCGAGTTGACGCGCTGCAGCCGAACCTGGACGCGCCCACCGCGCGGCGTGAACTTGACGGCGTTCGAGAGCAGGTTCCACATGACCTGCTGCAGCCGATCCGGGTCCCCTGATACCGGGCCGATATCCGCATCGACGATCGACTGAATGCGCACCCCCTTTGCCTCCGCGGCGGGCATCACCGTCGCGAGGGCGTCGTGCATGACAACCGGAAGGTCGAGCGATTGCACGTTGAGACGGATCTTGCCGGCGGCGATGCGGGAGACGTCGAGCACATCCTCGACGATCTGTGTCAGTGACGTCGCGTTGCGCTCCAGCGTGTCGAGCGCGTTGTCCCTCTTGTCATCCTTCAGCATGCCGGCGCGGAGCATGCGTGCGTAGCCGAGAATCGCGTTGAGCGGCGTCCGAAGCTCGTGCGACAGCGTCGCGAGGAACTCGTCTTTCATCCGGTTCGCCGCCTGCAACTGCTCGTACGACGCGCGCGTTGTCGAGCGCCAGCGCCGCCCTCGACGCCAGGTCCTCGAGGAACCGGATGGCGTCGTCGTCGTAGTGGCGGTCGGACTCCGCCGTCGCGAACGTCACCGCTCCGATCGTGCTGCCGTGCACCACGAGCGGCAGACTCACGTACGAGACCAGGCCCAGGCTGCGTGCAAGCCGCAGCAGTTCATCGTCGCCGGCGGCAGCCGCCACGAGCATCTCGTCGGTGATCATCGGCACGATTGCCGGTTTCCCCGTCCGGATGACCTCCACCGGGCTGGCGAGTGCATGCGGATGCGCATATCGCTCGCGGATCTGTCCCGCGAGCGCGATCTTCTCCGGGTCGGCGTGATTGACTGCAACGCGCTCGATCTGACCGCTGGCCGTGACAACATCGACGGCCGCACCAGTCCGCAAGCTCCGGCACCGCCAGCGTCGCCAGCTGCTTGAGCCGTTCGGTGTAACTCATCGTGCCGGAAAACGACGTGGTGAGACGCGCGAGGAAAATGCCCTGCCGACGCGCGCGATCGGTGATCGCCTCCGCCCGCAGCCGCTCCGAGATGTCCCGCGCGATTTTCGATGCGCCGACTACCGTGCCGGCCGCGTTCCGGATCGGCGAGACGCTCAGCGAGATGTGCACAAGCGCGCCGCTCTTGTGGACGCGAATGGTCTCGAAGTGATCCACCGCGAGGCCTTCCGTGATGCGCGCAAGCACCGCGTCTTCCTCGTGCTGCCGGTCGTGGGGAATGATCGTGCGGATCGACCGACCGATCATTTCTTTCGCGGTATAGCCGAACATCTGTTCCGCCGCCGGGTTCCATGACGTGACGATGCTGTTGAGGTCCTTGCTGATGATCGCGTCATCGGACGACCGAACGATCGCGGCGAACAGCGATTGAAGGGGGAGCGACAGGGGCAGGGCGTCGTCGGTCACGCATCGCGATTCTAACTGGGGACTGGCGAATCGGGTGCCGACACGCGATGCAGCCGAGCTTGCGCTTATCGTGACCCTCGGCTTTCGAACTCGAACCGCTCGACGTCGTCGAAGTAACGGGCGGCGAGCGCGCGGCTGGCGGAGTTCGTGTACACCTCCGCCACCGGCCGATCGAGCAGATCGGCGACGATTGTTGCTACTTCTTCAGGTGTTTGCGGTTTCATCGGCGATCCGACGGGGCCGGCAGGCGTCGCGCTCACGCTTCCGCGGGCGTGGCGCGCGAAGTCGGTCGTCACAAGCCCCGGCATGACGACCGTGACATGAATGCCGGGATGCGTGCGCTGCAGGTCGACGCGCAGGTTGGCGGTCAGCGTGTTGAGAGCAGCTTTCGCCGCGCTGTACGCTGAGCGGGGTGGCGCCACCGGGACGCGCGCCAGGAAGGATGAGATGTTCACAATGTGGCCGATCCCGCGCTCCATGAAATGAGGAGCAATGGCCTGCATCCCGTAAAGCGCCGACTTGACGTTGACGTCGATCATTTCGTCCAGGTCGTCATCGGTGAGCTCGAGCACCGGGCGAACGATTCCCTTGCCGGCGTTGTTGATCCAGACGTCGACACGGCCGAAGGCATGGAGCGCCTCGTCGCGAATCCTCTCCACATCGGCGCGGCGGGTCACGTCGGCCGTCACGACCTGCGTCCGCGTGCCCACCTGCCTCGCCACGCGCTCGAGCGCATCAGCCGTACGCGCGGCGAGGACAAGGGAATCCCCGCGACGTCCCAGCTCGACCGCAATGGCTTCGCCAATGCCTGCGCTCGCGCCGGTCACGACCACGATTCTGTTCATGTGAGGCTATTGTGCCACCTCGGGTTACGAGGGCCACGAAGACGAGTTGGCCACAAAGCAAACAAAGGCCTCTAAGAAAAACAAAAACATAGTGTCCTTAGTGATCTTTGTGGCCAATTCGTTCTTCGTGGCCGTCGTGGCCGCTAGGGAGTGCGGTCGGTGTGACCGATCAGCTTCGCGGCCGCGACGACGGCCGATCGGACTTCGAGTAGGTCATTGCGATGCGGATCATCGGGCGGCGTGTCGGCGAGCATCAGTTCGATGAAGCCGAGGATGACCATTAGATGATTGCTCAATCGATGAATCGCCGACGGGTCGAGCGTTATCGAGCCACGGGCGGGCATGTCTGCACACAATTTTTTGTTACGTCATTATGTTGCTTGGATGTCGGGCAAAGATGTCGGTATTGAACTGGCGCAATGTCAGACAAAAACCTACAAACCGAGACTTGAGCTGCACATCGTGTTAAACGTGTAGGCGCTTGGAAGTGCCCTTGTCCTCCAGCACGGACCTCGAAGCCGAGCTCTCCCGCCTCGAAAAGGCAGGCGTAAGCGCCGAGGCGTTGCGCGCACTGTCGGAGCGCCTCGAGCAGCTGCGCGAGGAGGAACGCACGCGCATTTCGCGCGAGCTGCACGACGAGCTCGGCCAGCTGCTCACCTGCATCAAGCTCGATTTCGTCGCGACCGTCAGGCGCCTGCGCGAGCTCAAGACACCGGGCGACGTCGTCGATCGGCTGCAGTCAGCCGTTGGACAGATCGACCTCGGCATCGCGATGGTGCGCCGCATCGCCACCGGGCTGCGCCCTCCAGGACTCGATCACCGAGACCTGGCCGGAGCGATCGAGTACGAGGCACGGCGGATGTCGTCGATCGCCGGCGTCGAGATGCCGGTCGCCGCGCGCGTCACGCATGCCGTCGACAGCGAGGTCGCGACGGTGGCCTTCCGCGTGTTCGAGGAGGCACTCACGAACGCGGTGCGACACGCCAAGGCGACGTGCATTGCCACAACGGTCGGCACGACCTCCCGCCAGCGCCTCATTCTGTCCGTCACCGATAACGGTGTCGGCATTCCGCGCCTGAATCGCGGCCCCTCGCTCGGGCTGCTGGGGATGAGCGAACGCGCACGTAAGCTGGATGGGACGGTGCGCGTCACCAGCCGGTCGGGCCACGGGACCCGCGTCCTCCTCGTGCTGCCGCTCACCAGGCATTAGCGATGATCCGCGAGGTCAAGGCGGAGCCGCTCGGGCGCGAATCGGAAACAACGATCGCCAGGCCTTCCTCGCTGCGCATCATGCTGGTGGACGACCATCCGATCGTACGCCGCGGCCTCCGGGACATCCTCGTCGACGCGTTTGCCGGAGCCATCATTCACGAGGTCGGGTACGGGCGTGACGCGATCGCAATGATTCACTCGCAGATGTGGCACGTGATGGTGCTCGATCTGTCGCTGCCGGACGGCAGCGGCCTCGATGTGCTCAAGCGCGTGCGCGAGCTTCGCCCGCGACTGCCCGTGCTGATTCTCAGCATGCACGCCGCCGATCAGTTTGCGCGCCGCGCGATCGCCGCAGGCGCGTCCGGCTATCTGACGAAGGACGCCGCGGATTCAGAGCTCGTCACGGCTGTGTCACGCCTCGCGCGTGGCGGCAAGTACTTCGGCCCTGAAGTGCTGGAACGCGTTGCGCTCGGCCTGCACCCGGACCGCGAGGATCGTCCGCACGAGCGCTTGTCGGATCGCGAGTATCAGGTGTTGAGAATGATTGGGGGCGGCAAGACCGTGTCGGAGATTGCGACGGAGCTCGAATTGAGCGTCAAGACGGTCAGCACCTACCGCGCGCGTGTCCTCGAGAAGATGAAGATGCGCACGAACGCAGAGCTTACGCACTACGCCGTGCGCCACGGTATCGCGGAATAAGCGCAGCTCATGCGCGCGCCTCGGCTTCGTCCTCCCACCCCGGCGGCGTGGGTGGTCTGTGCCGCGGTGGCAAACCTTTTGATTCTTCGCCCGTGATGCGCGTCCGGCCAGGTCAACCGTACCCGCTTGGTGCGACCTGGACGGGACTCCGGGTCCACCTAGCCACCTTCTTCTCGCACGCCACTCGCGTGGAGTTGTCCCTGTTCGATTCGGCGGATACCATGGCGCCTCTTTACGTCAGGCTTCCTGATGGACGGAACGCGGACCGCCGTTGAGTCGCAGCGTGAGCGCGCGAGGGATCTCGCGACCGATCGCGGCCGCGTCATCGTCGAACGCGTCTGGCCGCAGATCGATGGAGGCCGCTTTCCGATCAAGCGCACGATCGGCGAGCGCGTCACGGTGAGCGCCGACATCTTTGCCGACGGTCACGATCTCCTCGCGGGCGTCGTCCGATATCGATATCGCGGACCCGACGGGTCCGCGCCGCAGCAATCCAGTCAGGGTAGGGACGGGTCTTTGGACCCGCCCTCGCCTGACGAATGGCAAGAAACCCCGCTCACGCCGCTCGACAACGATCGATGGGAGGGATCCTTCACGGTCACCGAGCTTGGCGCGTACCGAGTACACCCTCGACGCGTGGATCGATCGATTCGGCTCGTGGCTGAAAGGACTGGTTGCAAAGGCCGAGGCTGGCCACGACGTAGCGAGCGAACTGCTCGAGGGCGCGGACCTTATTCAGAAGGCAGCGTCCGGCGACGTTTCATCGGTAACGTCCGGCGACGTTTCATCGGTAGCGTCCGGCTTCAGCCGGACGGGTCACGCCGAGGACAATCTGCGGCTGCTCGAAATTGCCGACATTCTGCGCAGTGATCAGCCACAGGTCGCGCGCGTCCGGGCGGCTCGCGATCCGTCGCTGCGCGCACTCATGGACGCGCGGCCGGCTCGCAGCGCGTCCACCACGTACGAGCGCGCGCTCACCGTCGTCGTCGATTCGGTCCGCGCCAGGTTCGGCGCGTGGTACGAGATATTCCCCCGCTCGTGCACCAGCGATCCGCGGCGGAGCGGCACATTCCGCGAAGCCGAGTCGAGACTGCCGGACATCGCCGCGATGGGATTCGATGTTGTCTATCTGCCTCCAGTGCATCCAATCGGCACAACGAATCGCA
This sequence comes from uncultured Acidobacteriota bacterium, assembly GCA_963741135.1. Classification (GTDB taxonomy): domain Bacteria; phylum Acidobacteriota; class Vicinamibacteria; order Vicinamibacterales; family UBA2999; genus Gp6-AA40. The sequence goes on along the minus strand of CAVUHC010000007.1, from coordinate 883,905 downwards.
AGGGACGAAACAACTCGTTAACGGCGGCGCCCGACGATCCTGGCAGTCCCTGGGCCATCGGATCGCGCGACGGTGGACACACCGCCATCGACCCGGACCTGGGGACTATCGACGATTTCGATCGGTTCGTCGGCCTTGCGAATCGCCTTGGTCTGGAGGTCGCGCTCGACATCGCGTTCCAGGCATCGCCAGATCATCCGTGGGTCGAGGAGCACCCCGCGTGGTTCAGGCAGCGTCCCGACGGATCGATTCAGTCTGCCGAGAATCCGCCGAAGAAATACCAGGACATCTATCCCGTTCGATCTTCGAGAGTGCCGATTGGCAGTCGCTGTGGGCGGCGCTGCGCGACGTGTTCCGCTTCTGGATTGTGCACGGCGTGCGCATCTTCCGCGTCGACAACCCGCACACGAAGTCGCTTCGCTTCTGGGAATGGGCGATTGCCGAGATTCGCCGCGAACAGCCTGACGCGATCTTCCTCGCGGAAGCGTTCACGCGGCCGAAGGTCATGCGATACCTCGCGAAGGCAGGTTTCACGCAGTCGTACACGTATTTCACCTGGCGAAACTCGCCACACGAGCTGCGCGAGTACCTGACCGAGCTGACCAGGTCCGAGCTGCAGGAGTACATGCGTCCGAACTTCTTCGCCAACACCCCGGACATCCTGCACGAGTACCTGCAGACGGGCGGACGCGCCGGCATTCGAGGTGAGGCTGATCCTGGCCGCGACGCTTGCGGCCAACTACGGGATCTACAGCGGCTTCGAACTGTGCGAGAACGTGCCCGTCAAGCCAGGGTCCGAGGAGTATCTCGATTCGGAGAAGTACCAGATCAAACCGCGCGACTGGAACCGGGCGGGAACGCTTCGCGAGCTGATCGCGCGTGTCAACCAGATCCGCCGCGACTACGCGGCGCTCCAGCAAAACGCCACGCTGGCGTTTCATGCGACCGACAACCCGCACTTTCTGTTCTTCAGCAAGACCAATCAGGGTTCGGGGGGTTCGGGAGGTTCAGGGCGTTCAGGGGGTTCGGGCGCGCGCGTGTTTGTCGTCGCGAATACCGACCCGCACTGGACGCAGCAGGGCTGGGTGCAGATGCCGATCTGGGAAATGGGCATCACCGGGCGCGAGCGCTACGTGGTCGAAGACCTGCTCGACGGCGCGCGCTACACGTGGCGGGGCGAGTGGAACTACGTGAAGCTCGATCCGAGCCGAGCGGGTGGCGCACATGTTAGTGGTAAGGGGTTAGGGGTTAGGGGTTAGGGGTCAGGGGTTAGGGGTTAGGGTTCGGGTTAGGGTTAGGGTTAGAAATCACACATGGATCCGCAGTGGTACAAGACGCCCTCATCTACGAGGTGCACGTCCGTGCTTTCTACGACAGCAACGGCGACGGCGTCGGCGATTTCGCGGGACTGACGCAGAAGCTTCCGTACCTTCAGGACCTCGGCGTCACCTGCCTGTGGCTGCTCCCCTTCTATCCCTCGCCGCTCAAAGACGACGGGTATGACATTGCGGATTACACGTCGATCAATCCGATCTACGGATCGCTGGACGACTTCAGGCGCTTCGTGGACGAAGCGCACGCGCGCCACATCCGCGTGCTCACGGAGCTCGTCATCAACCACACGTCCGATCAGCATCCCTGGTTTCAGCGCGCGCGGCACGCGCCGAAGGGATCGCCCGAGCGCGACTACTACGTCTGGAGCGACACCGACGACAAATACGCGGGCACGCGCATCATCTTCATCGACACCGAGAAATCCAACTGGACATTCGACCCGGTCGCCGGGCAGTACTACTGGCATCGCTTCTTCTCGCATCAGCCCGACCTGAACCTCGACAACCCAGAGGTCCTCGAGGCGGTCATCGACGTCATGCGGTTCTGGCTCGACCTCGGCGTCGACGCGTTGCGCCTCGACGCCATCCCGTACCTGATCGAGCGCGAAGGCACGATCAACGAGAACCTGCCGGAAACGCACGCGGTGCTGAAGCAGATCCGGCGCGAGCTGGACGCGCAGTACCGAGGGACGCGTGCTGCTGGCCGAAGCCAACCAGTGGCCGTCCGACGTGCGCGCCTACTTCGGGGACGGCGACGAATGCCACATGGCGTTCCACTTCCCGCTGATGCCGCGCATGTTCATGGGCCTTCGCCAGGAAGAGCGCCATCCGATCGTCGAGATCATGAACCAGACGCCGGAGATCCCGGAGACCTGCCAGTGGGCGATCTTCCTCCGCAATCACGACGAGCTGACGCTCGAGATGGTGACCGACGAAGAGCGCGACTACATGTACTGCGCAGTACGCCGCCGACCCGCAGATGCGGCTGAACCTCGGCATCCGCCGCCGCCTCGCGCCGCTGATGGAGAACAGCCGGCGGCGGATCGAGCTGATGAACAGCCTGCTCTTCTCGATGCCGGGGACGCCGGTCATCTACTACGGCGACGAAATCGGGATGGGCGACAACGTCTATCTCGGCGATCGCAACGGCGTGCGCACGCCGATGCAGTGGAGCAGCGATCGCAACGGCGGCTTCTCGCGCTGCGACCCGGGACGGCTGTTTCTGCCCGCGATCATGGACCCGGTCTACGGCTACGACGCGATCAACGTCGAAGCGCAGGAGCGGTCGCCGTTCTCGCTGCTGCACTGGATGAAGCGGATGATCGCGCTGCGCAAGCAGCACCCGGTGTTCGGCCGCGGATCGCATCGAGTTCATCTCGCACCGCGAACCGCAAGGTGCTGACCTACGTCCGCCGGCTACGACAACGACATCGTGCTCTGCGTCGCGAACCTGGCGCGCACGGTGCAGCCGGTCGAGATCCCGCTGCACGAGTTCGCCGGGCTGACGCCGGTGGAGATGCTCGGACAAACAGAGTTCCCGCGGATCGGCGACAGCCCGTATTTCCTGACGCTCGCGCCGTACGGCTTCTACTGGTTCCAGCTGCAGGAGGTCGTCACGCCGATCACGGCACGGACCGCGCCGCTGCCTGAGGAACAGGCGGCGCTTCCGGCGCTCTTTGCGGGCGTCGTCTGGGATTCGGTCCTCGACGGCAGCATGCGCGAAATCATCGAGAAGCAGGCGCTCATGCCGTTCCTGCAACGCCAGCGCTGGTTTGGCGGCAAGGCGCGCGCGCTGGTGCGGGCGCGTTTCGTTGACTGGGCCACGCTGCGACGTGGGCGCGCATCCGGCGTTCCTGACGATCGTCGAAGCCGAGTACGGCGACGGCGCACGCGAGCGAGTACGTGCTGCCGCTGGCGATGTCGAGCGGACGCGACGCCGACGCGATCGAGGAGCATCATCCGGGCGCGATGCTCGCACGCATCACCGGCGCGCGCAAAGGCGCGCTGTACGACGGCCTCTTCGACGACGGCACGTGCGCGGCGCTGCTGGCGTCGATGCAGGAGAAGCGGACGCTACGACACGGCACGGGACGCTGCAGGCGGACAACATTCGATCTGACGTCACACGGCGCGGCCGCCGATACGCTGATGCCAATCGCGCGCTCGGCCGCGGACCAGAGCAACACGTCAGTGATCTTCGGCAAGCGGCTGGTCATGAAGCTGTTCCGGCGTATCGAGCCGGGACCCGAATCCTGATGTCGAGATCGGCGAGTACCTGACGCGGCGCGGTTTTACGCGCGTGCCGCCGCTGGTTGGGACGATCGCCTACGTCCCCGCGGACCTGAAAGGTCCGCGCCGCAGCGAGGACGCGGGGCCCGGGCCCCTGGATCCGGAGTCCGGGATCCGGCTACGCTCGCGATGCTGCAGGAGTTCGTCTGGAATCAGGGCAACGGATGGGACGTGACCATCGAAGAGCTCGGACGCTACTTCGAACGCGTGGCGAGTATGCCCGTGCCGCCCGACGCCTCACCTGACGCGGCGCACGAATGGGCGTTCGGGAAGGCCGCGGAGCCGCCACCGACGGTCGCCGAGGCGATCGGCGCGTACCTGGCGACCGCGGGTGTCCTCGGACGACGAACCGGCGAGCTGCACGTGGAGCTGGCCGCGGGAACCGATCCAGCGTTCGTGCCGGAGCCGTTCACCGCGGCGGACGCGAAGGCGACCGCCGACGCGATGAATCGAACGCGCCGACGAACAGCTCAATCTGCTCGAAGGTGTCTCTTCCACGGCTCGACAACCCGCATCGTGAGCTCGCGATGCAGGTGCTGGAACGACGCGACGCCTTCATGCAGCAATTCGATGACCTGCGCCAACTGACGGGCGGCGGCGCCGCGCATCCGGTGTCACGGCGACTATCACCTTGGGCAGGTGCTCATCACCGAAGGCGACGTAGTGATCCTCGACTTCGAAGGCGAGCCGGCGCGACCCCTGGCCGAGCGGCGGCGGAAGTGTTCGCCGCTGCGCGATGTCGCCGGAATGCTCCGCTCGTTCAGCTACGCGGCGCTGACGGCAGTCGGTGCGGCAACGCAGACGCGACCGGAGGACGCACGGCGGCTGACGCCGTGGGCCACTCTCTGGGAGACCTGGGTGTCGGCCGCGTTCCTGCGCGCGTATCTCGCCGCGACACGTGGAGCGGCCTTTTTGCCATCAAGACAGCCGACGCTCGAAATACTGCTGCAAGCCTATGTCGTCGACAAGGCGTTGTACGAGCTCGGATACGAGCTGAACAACCGCCCTGAGTGGGTCCACATCCCGCTCGCAGGGTTGTTACAGCTGCGATCGAGAGTACCTGCGGGACGGTCGTCGTAGCCCTGCCCGCGGACCTGAAGGGTCCGCGCCGCCGGATCGGTATGGGCCTCCGCCTTGCAACCCGCGAGACGCGCGGGTCTTAGAACGGCGCCGCACCGACTCAGCACTCAAACGGACACAGGAGGACGCGCATGGCCATGGAGAGCATCGAGGAACTCTTCGAGCACGAACTGAAAGACATGCTGGGAGCTGAGCACTCACTGCTCGACGCGCTGGAGCAGATGGCGAGCGAGAGCTCTGACCGCGAGATCAAGAAAGCCTTCACGCAGCATCGCAAGGAGACGCAGGGGCAGATCAAGCGGCTCGAAAAGATCTTCAAGACGCTCGGCCAGAAGCCCGACGCCGAAACGTGCCCTGGCATCGAGGGGCTCATCAAGGAAAAGAAGGTCTTCATGCGCGAGAAGCCGACCGAGGAGCTGCTCGAGTTCTACAACCTCGGCGCTGGCCAGAAGACCGAACGATATGAGATCACGGCGTACGAAAATCTCATCGACATGGCCGACAAGCTGGGCATGCCCGATGCGGTCGAGCTGCTCGAGGAGAACCTTCAGGAAGAGGAGGCGGCGCTCAACAAGCTGAAGACGATTGCCTCGGAATTCGACGTCGCCGATGAGGCTGAAGACTCCGAAGAGGAAGAAACGACTTCGTCACGCCGCTGACACGTCATCAGCGTAACTATCGACCGGGCGTCCCTTCGGCGGGGCGCCTGTTCGAATAGATAATTTCGCCGCTTGAGGAGTACCTGCTGTGGCCAACAAGAACACCTCAGAACCCGACACCGTTTCGAATCGCAGCCGCGGTCGCAGAGCCGCGAAACCCGCAGCTCAGCGACGGCGGCCACAACCGCATCGTCATCGCAAGTGCAGTCGAGCAGCGACGGTGCCACTCAGATCGATACCGCGGCGGATATGAGTGGGAAAGCGAACGCGGACCAAGGCAATCCGGTCTACGAGGAAATCGCCGAGGCTGCCTATCACCGCTTTCTGCGCCGCGGCGGCCAGGACGGCGGTGATTTCGACGATTGGGTCGAAGCCGAGCGGGAGCTTCGCTCGCGGCGGACAAGCTAGCGATTTACCGGGCTTCCCCCTTGCATGGCCCGGGTCTGATCATGGCTAGAGCTCTCTGGAAAGGCTCGATCGCCTTCGGACTCGTCAATATTCCGGTCGAGCTCCACACCGCTGTCCGCGATTCCCGCCCGCGCTTCCGCATGCTCCACGCCGAGGACAAGTCCCCGGTCCGCTTCGAGCGCGTCTGCGCGCGCGAAGGCAAGCCGGTCGCCTGGGAAGAGCTCGTCAAAGGCTACGAATACGAGAAGGGTCGCTTCGTCGTCCTCACGAAGGAGGACTTCCGCACCGCGGCCCTCGAGAAGAGCCGGACCGTCGACATCCGCAGCTTCGTCAAGCCCGAAGAGATCGACGATCGATTCTTCGAGACCTCGTACTTCCTCGTTCCCGCCAAGGGTGGCGAGCGCGCGTACGCGCTTCTGCGGGAAGCCATCAGGGAAACCGACCTTGTCGGCATCGCGACGATCGTCCTGCGCGACGCACAGCACCTTGCGGCGCTCGAAGTCGTCGGCGAAGCGATGGTGCTCACGTTGATGCGCTACGCCGAGGAGCTCGTCGACGTCCGGGACTATCACTTCCCCACGCTCAAAGACGTCCGGAAGCCCGAGCTCCAGATGGCTCGCACGCTCGTCGAAAACCTTGCCGACAAATGGGACCCCTCGCAGTACACCGACGAGTACCGCGAGAACCTGATGAAGATCATCAAGGCGAAGATGAAGGGCAAGAAGCCCCACCTGGTCGGAGCACGTCGAACCGCAGAACGCCGAGGTCGTCGACCTGATGGAGCGGCTGCGGCAGTCGCTGCAGGGAGCCGGAGGGGCCGCGGCGAAGCGACCCGCCCGCACCGGAACACCTGCGGCTCGCGGAAAGAGACGGGCACACGCCGCGTAGCCCCAGAAGTCGAAGTGCAAATGCCTGACGCTGTCAACTTCCGCCGCTGTCGGCGTCCAGTGGCTGGATCGTGTACTTTGCACCTGCTGTACGCGCTTCGGTTAGCGTCTGCACTTTGAGCTCTGCACTTTGAATTACATGAAAATCGAATGCTTCGTCGGCGGATGGACGGACCCGCGCGGCTCGCGGCCGTTCTTCGGCTCGCTGCTGCTCGGCATCTACGACAACGACCGGCGGCTGCAGTATGTCGGGCAGGCCAGCGCCGGATTCACCGACGCACAGCTGGGGCGCGTCTGGAAACAGCTGCACGCGCTGAAAACGAAACAGTGCCCGTTTGCGACGGTCCCGCGCACGACCCGGCGCGCGCACTGGGTGAAACCGAGACTCGTCGTCGATGTACGATTCACCGGCTGGACGAAAGGCGGAAAGCTCCGTCGTCCCACCTACGAAGGGCTGACGACGGATGCCAAGCGTGAGCGCGCCCACCAGGAGCACCGTTCAATCGCTGCTGAAACAGCTCGATGAGATCGAGCAGGGCGCCGGAGGCGGCATCCTCACGATGCCCGGCGGCGAGCGTCTCGAGGTCTCGAATCTCGGAAAACCGTTCTGGCCGACGTCTAAAGCTGACGAAGGGTGATCTCTTTCGCCACTACGTCCGCGTCGCGCCGCTGATCCTTCCGGTGCTCGCCGATCGGCCGCTCGTGATGAAGCGGTATCCGAACGGCATCGCCGCCAGCCCGTTCTATCAGCACCGCGCGCCCGACAAGGTCCCGCCCGGCGTGCGCATCGAGAAGGTGACCACCGGAACCGAAACGCGTCCGCACCTGGTCGGCGGCTCGCTCATCACGCTGCTCTACACCGCGCAGCTCGCGTCCATCTCGCAGGATCCGTGGTTCTCCCGCGTCGGATCCGCAACCATGATCGATCACGTCGCCATCGACCTCGATCCGCCCGACGACCTGCCGTACGCGCGCGTGCTCGACGTGGCGCGCTGGGTCCGCGACGAGCTCGCCACGCTGAAGGCGCCTGGGTTCGCGAAAACGTCGGGTGCCGGCGGTCTGCATGTCTACGTACCGATGCCGCCCGTCGACGCCGTATGCGGCGGGATTGCTCTTCGCGCAAATCGTCGCGACGATGGTCGCGAGCAAGCACCCGAAGCAGGCGACGATCGAACGATCGCTGAAGGCGCGCGGCCGACGGATCTACGTCGACTACATGCAGAACGCGCTCGGCAAGACGCTCGCCAGCGCCTACAGCGCGCGCGCCAGCGACTTCGCCGGCGTCTCGACGCCGCTCACGTGGGATGAAGTCGAAGCAGGGGTGTCGCCGAAGGACTTCACGATCGCGAACTTCGCGGAGCGGATCGAGAGCGCGGGAGATCCGTGGGCGGGACTGCAGAACGTCCAAGGGCGCCGACTTGAAGGCGATCATGAAACGACCACGAAGACCACGAAGACCACGAAGAATGAGTCGACGGCCACGAGGCACGGGACTCGATAGAGCCTCTTCGTGACTCCGTGTCTCGTGGCTCGTCGCATCTAGAACGTGAACCGCGCTTCCCCGACAATCTGGCGCTTCACGATGTCACCGAAGATGTGCTGCTGCACCTCGGTGTTGCCGAGGTTGTTCACCTTGAGGCTCGTCATGACGCTTCTGGCCGAGCCAGCGGACGCCGACGCCGCCGTTGACCATGGTGTACGCCTTCGGTCGTGCCCGCGAACCGCACGTCGAGCACATCCTGCCAGTACGCCGAGTCGGTGTAGATTGACCGACATGTTGCCAAGGAAACGCTGGTAGCTGAAGTCGAAGCCGGCGTTGAAGCGGTTCTTCGGCGGCCAGTTGATGTCGTTGATGCGCCGTGCCGGCGGTAAGTTTCTCGATCTCGGGCATCCACTGATACGAGTAGTTCGTGAACACGTTGACATACCGGTTGACCGCGGCGTCGACGCCCAGCTCGATCCCCTTGTCCTTGACCGTGCCGAGATTCAGGTACGTGAATCGTGACGGCAGCACGACCGGCGGGTTGAGTGCCGCCAGCACGCCGAGAACCGCCGGCGGCAGCGGCCATCCCGGCGGCGGGTTCGCCGGCGTGTACGCCGCGACCGGCGTGAAGTAGATCCCGTCGTCGGTCTTGTTCCAGTAGACCGCCGCGCGTCACGGTCGCGCGGTTCCTGATGACCCCCGTGTAGCCAATCTCGTACGCCGTCATCGTCTCCTGCTTCAGGTTCGGTGTTGCCGACCGCGCCGATCGGGAAGATGAAGCGGCGAGAGCGCGGGAGAGAGGGCGCTGAGGTTTACCTCGTTGAGAATCGTCGTCGAGATGTTGTTGTTGATGAACGACGGCGCGCGGAACGCCCGGTTGAACGAGACGCGGAACGTATTCGCCGCGTTCGGCTTGACCATGAACGTCGTGCGCGGGCGAGAACACCGCCTTCTCGATCGACGAGAACTTGTCGACGCGGCCGCCGACCACCCAGCGGAAGTGACTGCCCAGGAAGATCTCGTCCTGGACGTATACCCCGCCCTCGTTGCGAGCGTCGCCAGTCGGGGCCAGCGAGATGTCGAACGTGTTGTGACGGAAGTTGCCGCCGTAGCTGAGGACGTGCGTCGTGCCGATCGGATGCACGTCGTTGGCTTCGACGTCGAACGTCTTGGTGTCGAAGACGAGCGGGAGCGGCAGACCGTTCGGCCCGCGCGCCAGAAGATTCGACGCGTCGCCGTTCAGCAGGTTCGTGAAGAACGCGACGCGCCGGCCACCCTTCTGTGTACCGACGTGGTCAGATAGGTCATGTGCGAGCTCGCTCGAGATGTCGAACGGCCCGATGCCGCTGTTGATGATCCCCTCGGTTCCGGCCACACCACCGCGACGGTGACCGTGCCGCCGCTCGCGATGTCGTAGTCAACGCGTCCATCGAACTTCGGCTGCGACGTGCCCTGGTTCGTGAACGCTGGGTACGGTGTGTTGAACACGTTCGGGATCGTGCCGGTCGGCCGCGGCAGCGGGTCCTGTGTGTAATACCCGGCCGACACCTTGTACGCCCAGCGGCTGTCGACCGCCTGCGCGTGCGATCCGTTGACGTAGAAGAGCGAGCCGCTGTCTCGTGTCGCGCCTGTCACGTTCCGATTGAAGTTGCCGACGCCGATCGTCAGCTGAGTTGCCGCCCGCGGCGGCCATCTCGCGCGGCGTCCGTGTAATCACGTTGACGACGCCGGCTCATGGCATTGGCGCCCCACACCGCGGACGCGGGTCCGCGAATCACCTCAATCTGCTTGATGTCATTTGGATTGGTCGGCACCAGGTCCCACATCACCATGCCGAAGAAGTCGAGATAGATGCTGCGGCCGTCGACGAGCGCGAGCTGCGAGGTCGAGAGCGTCGACGGTGGCGCCGCGCGACGTGATGTTGACGTCGCGCGCGGATACCTGCGTGACGTTCACGCCCGGGCACCGCCCGCAGCAGATCGCCGATGTTGGTCGCCGGCGAGTTCTGGATCGGTTTCGTTCGTCACGACGCTGACTGCGGCAGGTGCGTTGACGAGCTGCTCCTCGGTCCTCGACGCCGTGACGACGACCTGTTCCTCGTAGGTCACTCCCTGATCGGGATTCTGCTCGTTCGGGTTCGTCTGCTGTTGCTGCTGCGCTGGCTGACCGCCGGTACCCTGCGCAAGCGCAGGCGCAGCCAGCGACATGACGAGTCCGGCTGCGGCGAAACGCACGATCATGGAAGTCCCTCCTCGGGCAATGTGACTCGGGTTGAGCAGGCGTATTGTCGGCGCGCTGGCTCGGAGAGCGCAAGCACGCCGCGTGGTATGATTCACGTCCGTGCGCCCGTAGCTCAGTTGGATAGAGCGCCGGACTTCGAATCCGTAGGTCGCAGGTTCGAGTCCTGCCGGGCGCGCCAGACGCAATTCGCACGAAGTTCAAAATGCGAAGTCAGAGTTCGAAGTAGTGTCACGTTCGTCGAGCCTGCTTCGAGCCTTCGACTTACGTCCAACTTTTGCACTTTAGACTTGAACTTTCGACGTTCACCCAAAGGCGCCCGTAGCTCAGCTGGATAGAGCGGCAGCCTCCGGAGCTGTAGGCCACAGGTTCGAATCCTGTCGGGCGCACCATTCTTAGCAAATCCCAAATCCCAAGTTCCAAATCCCAACGACGCATTCACCTTGGGAGTTGGGCGTTGGAGGTTGGGAGTTCCGGTTTGTAAACCACGAAGACGCGAAGCCCACGAAGGCCAGAAGTACTGACCTTCGTGTATTTCGTGCCCTTCGTGGTTGCTACTTCGTGGCGCGCGACGCTGAATCAACAACGCAGGAGAAATTCGCTGCGTCATCCGTGCTGCCGGTTCCGTTCCACTTCGCGACCTTCGGGAACACGCACAGCGGCCGCGTCCGATCGGCCTTGCCGTCGGTCATGTGTGACGCGACGATCCGGTCGGGCGCTTTCCCTTTTTCGACCCACTGCTCGATCGCGGCCATCTTGTTGAAGGTATCGGTCCCGGGCCCGCCCTGGCAGTGATACATGCCGGGCACCATGAAGAGCTCGATCGACTTGCCTTCGACGCCCTTGCCCACCTTGTCGAGCACCATCTGGTGATAGCGGATCGCGTTGTCGGACGTGACCTGGGGATCGGCGAATCCCTGGTACATCAGGAGTTTTCCGCCGCGATCGAAAAACGGCTTGATGTTGGCGTTGTCGGACTTGAGCACGTCGTCCGGGTCCGCCTTCTGAGCCCGCTCGACGTCGGTCGCGGGATTGAAGGTGTTGGGATCCCAGTTGACGTCCTTCATGACGAGGTATTTCAGCGGCTCCGCGGCGTTGCCGTACGGCTGCGGACCGTAGAGCGTGCTCCACTGCAGCTCGGTGCCACGCATCAGCCCTCCGGTCAGGACCTTGCCGGTCTTCGGATCTTTCGCCCCCGCATAGATCATGTTCGCGGTCTGAACCTGTGCCGCGGTCAGGCACGACACCGAGTCTTCGCCAGCCTTGCACTGCAGCACCTTCGGGTCGAACTGACAGGCAAGCGGATTCTCGAGAATGCCGTCCTTCACGCCGTCGAGGCCGTCGCACGCCTGCAGCACCGCTTCGTGCACGCGCTGGATACTTCTCCGGCGGAATGTACGCACCAGACGTCCGCTGCATGGAGGAGTTGTTCATCACCACGCCAACGTATCGATCCATGCCGCCCCACGCGACGGCGCCTGCCACGATGCCGTCGTAGTCGGCGGGATAGCGCTGCGCCTCGGTGATCCCCTGGCGCCCGCCCAGCGAGCAGCCGTTGAAGTAGGAAAACTTCGGTGCGCTGCTGTAGTACCCGCTGATGACTGCCTTCGCCTGCACCGTCATCTCGTGGACGGCGCGATAGCCGAAGTCGATCACCTTTTCCGGGTGACCGAGCATGAAGGCTCCATTGTTCCCGGAGTGACCCGTGTCGGTGCTTGTCGTTGCGTATCCGGACGCGAGCGCAGCAGCCATCGCCGGATAGGCGATCGTACCAGCCAACCCGCCGTTGCCGACCGCTTCAAACTTGCCGTTCCAGTTGGCCGAGTCAGGTAGCCACACTTCGATCTTGATTTCGGAATCGTTGGTCGGAGTGAGCGTGGCGGCGACACGGCAGAATGCCGGTAGCATCGCGTACACATTCGGCGCATTGCCACGGCCCGCGCCACGACCGGCGCGTCCCGCCGCTGCGCCAGCGCGGCCCTCGCCTTCAGCGGGCGCGGCGCCACGCGCGGCCCCGCCACGTCCGGGCGCTGCGGGTGGCGCGAATGCACCTGCCGTCACCATCTGCGCTGACGTGATCTGGGCGTTGTGAAGCGGAAGCGATGTCAGGCTGTCGCAGGTTGCTGCCGCTGCCCCCTGGGGGTGCAGGAACGCTGCGCTCAGAAGCGCGAACAAGAGTCGACGAGTCATGATTCCTCCAGCAAATGGAGACTCCGGAAGGCCCGAGTATACGTCCAGACGGGGACTGGGGATCGGGGATCCGGGATACGGGATCCGAATATAATCGCCGCGTTTCCGCCCTCGTCCGGTCCGCGCCAACTCGTCGCGTCACGTAAACGTCTGTCGAACCGAGGAGACTTCGCCCACTCGATAACAGTCGTCGCTCATGAAGGGAGCCTGATACATGAAGAGGATGATCGTTCCTCTACTCGTCTTGCTGAGCCTCCTGACAGCCACACAGGCTGCCGCTCAGGGTGGGGATGGCAGCCTCCGCGGAACCGTCAGAGACAGCCAGGGCGGCGCGCTGCCCGGCGTCACCATCACTGCGACCAGTGACGTGCTGCTCAGTCCCAGCGTCACCGTCACTGACGCGTCCGGCAATTACCGGTTGGTCAACCTGCCACCCGGGACATTCACGGTGACAGCGCAGTTGGCCGGATTCTCGAGCGCCCGGCGAGAGGGCATCCTGCTGCGCGCCGGCAGCAACTTCCAGGTGGATGTCGCGATGGAGATCGGCGCGCTCGAAGAATCGATCACGGTCTCGGGCGACGCGCCGATGCTGGAAGTGACCAAGCCGAGCAACGTGCTGACGATCGACGCCGAGTTCCAGAAAGAAGCGCCGGTCGTCGAGGGGAAATTCTGGAGCGACTTCCTCATGCTCACGCCTGGCGTGATCTCGCGGCCGCACAACGACGCGAGCGGCCGCCAGAACTACTTCGGCAATGCGGTCGAGCACCGGGACGCCGTGACCCTGATGGAAGGGTTGTATGCGGGCAACTACAACGACTTCAACATCAACCGGACCGGTCTCAGCTCCGAAGCGATTCAGGATACGGAGGTCAAGACCGGCGGCATCGACGCCGCCTCGCCTATGGGCTACGGCCTCGTGATCAACATGGTCAGCAAGAGCGGAGGCAACCAGTTCCACGGCACCGGGGTGATCTCCTATCAGCCATTCAGTTGGAATGCCAACAACGTCACGCTCGGGCACTCCGGCCACCCGGCAGGTGCATCAGTACGACGTGTCGTTTGGAGGGCCGATCAAGAAGGACAAGACCTGGTTCTTCGGCGCGCTCCGGTATACCGACAACAAGAGCGGGACCGGCCGCACGCCCGAACAACTCTCGTATCACAACGCGTTCTTCCCCGATAAGCCGCTCGACAACAACACGATCACCGGCTATCAGCCCTGGGTGAAGGTCTCCACGAAACTGAAGCCCAATCACGACCTGGCCCTCATCTACCAGGCCGATCGGTTGCTGCTGAACGTCGTGGGCGCGGAGGACTACGAGCAGGTGGAGGTGCTGTCGACCGGCGGACCGATGTACGGCGGCAAGCTCACGTCAGTGTGGGGGCAGCGCGTCACCTCTACGTTCTATGCCAGCTACAACAGGAAGGGCGGCAATAACCTCGATAGCTATGCGTACGATAAGCAGGGTCCCCTCGTCAGCATCCATCGAGAGGCGTTTCTCAATCAGGGAGTGGCCGAGGGGTCAGGGCTCCTCCTCCGGGGCGGCCAGTGGTCGTCGACCGCATGCAGCGCCTGCTTCGACCTCGACACGTCTTCCATCACGATGGTTCGCGGCGACGTGACGTACTACAAGGACGGCTGGGGCGGGTCGCATGACATCCAGAGCCGGCTTTCTCGCCATGCCGCGGAGCATCTACGACAAGAACGTGCAGTACCTGAACGACGGTTTCATCCTCGAAGAGCAGAGGATGGTGAACCCCGGCAACGCTGCCGCGGGGACCGTGCCGTTCCACAGGCAGTTCATCATCGGCGATTTGAATCTCGATCAGTCGAATGGCCGCGACAAAGACATCGGCTTCTACGGGCAGGACAGTTGGAAGGCCGGTCGGCTCACGACGACGCTGGGCGTGCGTCTGGATCTGGTGCGACGCGTCGACGTGCTGCGAAAGCTGCAAAGGCAGTCGAGCACCGAAGTCGCGCCGCGGCTCGGATTCTCGTATCTGCTGACGTCGGATGCGAAGAACGTGCTGCGGGGCACGTACGGCAAGTACCACCAACAGCTCATGGGTACCCGCAACCCGGTTCCGTCGTTTGGCGGTAACGACGCGCAGGGATTGCGAAACACGTACGATCTGGATGCGAACGGTACATTCGAGACTGTGATTAGCACGCCTCCCGTGGCGACGACGATCTCGAGCCTTCAGTTCGATCCCGATCTTCATCAACCGAGCTTCGACGAGTGGTCGCTAGGCTACCGGCGGCAGTTTCCCGGCCAGATGGCCATCGACGTCGCGGGCATCGTGAAGGTCAACCACGACCAGTACGCGCAGGTGGACATCAATGGCTTCTATCCCGCCGGACCGAACCAGCCCTTCGGCGGATTCGGGAAGGTGGATCCGAATCAGGGCCTGTTGTACCGACTCACCAACAACACCTGGAGCACGACGCACTATCGCGCGCTTCAGGCGACGCTGACGAAGAACCTGACGAGCGGATTCCAGATGTTGTTCACAGTGCAGCGCCAGTGGCAGCATCTCGAAGGCACGTGGAATCCGTCCGACCCGGCACAGTTCATCCAGCCGGACGCGTTCCCCAACAACAAGAACATCTGGCGGACCGACGGTGTCCAGGACCACAACAGCCTGGCCACGGGAAATTCGCTGGTCAACAACCCGATGTGGAATCCGTACTCGGTGCGCATGGCCGGAACCTGGCACGCGCCGTGGAGCCTGGTGGCGTCGGGAAGCTACACGATCGTGGCTGGAAACTGGACCGGTCCGGTCATCGATCAGCTGCCGGCCAACAGCCCGCTGATCCCCGTCTTCGGACCAACAACTGTGGTCTCCTCGACAGGGGTGAGGCAGTCGAACCCGCTCGCCACGCGCATCCGGTTCGCCTATCCGACGCGCGGAGAAGGTCAGCCCAGGGCGCCTGACGTGCACATCGTCGGCATCAAGCTGGGGCGACGAATCAGTCTCGGCGGCGACCGCAACGTAGAACTGTCGTTCGACGTCTTCAATCTCCTCAACGCGGGAAACTTCACGGAGTTCAGCCGCCAGGGGGCCAATCGGAAGCTACAACCCGCAGACGTTCGGGACCTACACGAACCCGCAGACGCCGCGGGCGGCGACGTTTGAGGTGGTGACGAGATTCTAGCGAGAAGGGACTCGGGAATCGGGAAGGGCCATCTCAGGAATCGTCGCGTGGGATGTCTGGGATCGAGACGTTCCCCGGAATCCCTGACCCCGATCCCCGATCCCTAGTTCGTAGTGTTCGTCGTCGTTTTTGCCGGCTTCTTGCCCGTGTATTCCAGAACAAACAGACCGGTCCCCACGCGATCGGAGGCGTACGCCAGCCCACGGTGGTCGATGGTCACGTCGTTGATCTGAATCGCCGTCGGCTGTCCCTTCGCAATCGGATGCGACTGCGAGTTCGTCTTCGGGACGTAATAGCCGACCTCTTTCAGGTTGTACGGATCAGAGAGATCAACCACGCGGATGCCCGCGTTGAAGTAGGCGACCCACGCGAGCTTGTCCTCGAATCGGTTGATCTCGCTGTTCACCTTCTCGGCATGCTGATGCGGACCGAAGCGTCCGCCCTTGTCGCAGAAGTTCCCAACAGGCACCTGCCACGTCGACACCGGGAAGGGATGCGTTTCGTCGGTGATGTCGACCATGTACGCCTTCGATCGGATGCCGCTGGTGCACGGCTTCATATCCGCATTGCCGGCGGCCTCGTCAGTGATGAACGTATAGGTGCGTGGCAATCCGTCCGGACCCTTGAAGTTCGGCACTTCCTCGTACTTGATCGGCGACACGGTGTGCGGCCCGCGTCCCGGCGGGTTCGTATCGATCAGCCACACCATCTTCGGTTTCGTGACGTCCGTGATGTCCCAGCCGCCGGCCAGGCCTGAGCCGCGGAAGCCGATGTAGAGGCGATGGTTCTCCTCGTCAACCATGGGGTGATGTGCGTACTCGTTCTGGTAACCGGGCGTACCTTCCCGCTGGCTCGGTGACGCCGCGCGGCCGATGAACTTCGGATTCTTCGGGTCCTTGAGATCCCAGATGTGAATCACCGTCAAGCCGCGATAGCCGGGCTCGCCGGAGCTTGAATAGAACAACCCGGACTTCTGTGACCACCACCCCTTGTGCGCACGCCTGATGAACGTACCGCCGCACCCGGGTCCGCAGTTGTTCGGCGGGGTTCCGGTGATCTCGGACACCTTGAAGATCTTCGACGGATCGGTGCCCCGCGTGGTGATGTCCCAGATCTCGAACTTGAAATTCTTGCCCGTGTCCCAGCTGCGAATCAGGTAGTCGTGACCGGCCGGGTCCGAATTGAAGCCGTAGTCGTACACGACTGACACCGATCGCGAGTTGACGTGCGCTTCCTCGTTCGGGATGTGCCACACGAACTTCGGGTTCGCCGGGTCGTCGATGTTCAGGATGGCCGTACCGTTCCATTCCATCTTCCCGGTGATCGGGTTGAGGATCGGCTCGTCGTTCCCCTCGCCGTCGTCGGATGCCTGCGGATCGTTGCGGTCGTTCGGCGTGAGCCCGACGTAGACCCAGTTGCCATTGGCCGGGTCCGACTTCGCGGTCAGCTGAAGTGCCTGGCGTCCCTGCATGTCGTTGAATCCGACCAGCCTCACGTTCTCCGCTCCATCGGACCGCGGATCCGCGGAGGCCTGCTGCTCCGTGGACGCCGGAGGCGCCTGAGATGAGCACGCCGCAAGAAGACTCACGATTCCGAAGCAGGTCGCCCATTTCCTCATCGTCATAGCATTCGCCTCCAGTCGACTGGACCGTCGCCGCTCCACTTCGCAGGGTCTGACCGGGGCCGATGATACGCCCTTTTTCGCGGCGGGTGCGGGCGGACGCACCGCGGACCGACCGAGAAGTGTGAGAATGAGCCGCATGTCCCGCCTCAACACGTTTCTGAGCGGCATTCGCGTTATCGATCTCTCTCGTCACCTGCCCGGCCCCCTCGCCACACTGCTGATGGCCGACATGGGGGCGGACGTCATCAAGGTCGAGCCGCCGGCAGGCGACGAGATGCGGTCGCTCGGGCCGCGTGGCGAAGCCGGCACGTCAATGTACTTCCAGGCGGTCAATGCGGGAAAGACGACCCGCCGGATGGATCTCACTGTTGTGAGCGTGCGTGAGGAATTCCTCGCGATGGTTGCGGGCACCGACGTCCTGATCGAATCGTTCCGCCCCGGCGTCATGACACGCCTCGGCGTCGGCTACGCGGTCTTGAAGGAGTTCAATCCCGGCCTCGTCTACTGCTCGCTGAACGGATTCGGGCGCCACGGGCCGCTGGCCGAGATGCCGGCGCACGACGTCAACTACCTCGCGCTCGCCGGCGCGCTCCATCACAACGGAGGGAACCCGCCCTTCTTCGACCCGCCGGTCGCCGACTGTGCCGGCTCACTCTTCGCCGTCATTGCGATTCTTGGCGCGCTGCACGCGCGAGCGAGGGACGGGCGCGGCTGCGAAATCGATCTTGCGCTGGCCGATGCGGTGATGCCGCTGGGGCTCCTGCATCTTGCGGAGCTTGGCGCTGGGATCGCGCCGCGGCCGAGCGAAGGGATTCTCAACGGCGGCGCCGCCTGCTACAACGTGTACGAAACTGCTGATGGCATCCGGGTGAGCCTTGGCGCGCTCGAGCCGAAATTCTGGAAGGCTTTCTGTGTGTCGGCCGAACGGCCGGACTGGCTCGGACGGCATCAGGATCCGTTGCCGCAGCACGAGCTCAAGGCAGAGCTCGCCGCGATGTTTGGCACTCTCACTCTGGCCGAATGTAGCGCCCGTTTCTCCGAGTGCGGTTGCTGCTTTGCCCCGATCCTCAATCTGCGGAGAGCCGTCGATTCACCGCACTACCGCGAGCGCGGGCTTGTGCGCGAAGGCTCGACTGGAATCCAGGCCTTGTTCCCCGCCATTGTGGACGGCCAGGCGCCCTCACTGCGCGAACCGCTCCAGGACCAGACACCGCTTCACTAACTTTCTTTCATCGCCAGGTGGCAGGTCTTTTGAAGCGTCAATAGTCCCGTAGGGATATCGGACTGAATCGCGACATCGAGCAGGAGCTCACGCCGCACCTGGAGCGTGCGAGCGACCTTTCGAACGTGGAAAGCGCGCGAACGACGCGGCACAGCAGGAGATCGATCGCGCCATGAAGATCGGCGCTGAACTCCGCGATGCCTCGTCGGAGTTCTCGGCGCGCCTCGGCGAGTTGCGGTCTCGGCGGCGCGACCGGTAGAATAAGCGGTCCTCTTGCCTCCGAAGTGGGCCGCTAGCTCAATTGGCAGAGCAGCAGACTCTTAATCTGCGGGTTCTCGGTTCGATTCCGAGGCGGCTCACCACTTCCTTTCAGGTCAACAACTTACCAGCATCCCACGACAACGGCGCCACATCACTGGAGCCGCAGATTCGTGGACACCACTTTCAGCACTCTCACAGACGACTTCCTCACGCACGGGCTGTATCTCCGCGGCTGGTCCGCGCGAACCGTTCGCACCTACCGTCAAGGACTCGCCACACTTCCACCGACGCTGACCAAGAGCACTCTCGTGACGTGGGTGGTCGGGATGCGCGACCGCGGCCTGACACCGGGCGGCATCAACATGTATGCCCGCACGATCAACAGCTACCTCAGTTGGCTGCACGCGGAAGGCCACATCAGCGACCATCTACGGATCAAGCTGCTACCGAACCCTGCCGGCCCGACTTCCGGGATCGAGCCACTCCCATCCCCGGCCGCGCGAATTTCTTTTGTAACGACGTCGGTCAATGTCAGGAACCTAACAGACACGTGACCATCGCGGTAGTAGCCTCGACGCTTGTCTGCCGCCGACAACGCCGTCAAGCGCCTAGATAGGATCAGGCGGCTCGCTGACGAATTGCGAGCGAGGATCCAGGACAATACCGATCGGTCTCGCGGTCGTGGCCGCCGCATCGCCGGAGATTGCCGCTTTACTGAAGGCGGAAGAGGATTACCAGCGCTACTTGTCGTCCACCGCCTCTTCGCCCCTTCCGCTTCTCACTCTTTCTGAGTCGGACTAGCACCAAGAATGAACTCGGTCGTGACTCCATCCTTCTGAATTTCCGCTGAAATGACGTCAAAGGGTTCCTCACGCATGGCCGCGGCGGGGATGCGCACGTCGCCGCTCGAAATCATTTGCCAGGAATAGGGCGAGGGTTACCCGCCTAGAACCCAACAACTTGTTACGCGCGACATGTATTTCTGCCTTGCGTGCGGCAATTCCTTCGAGCGTAAGAGCTAGCATTTCTCCGGCGTCTTCAGATTTCCCCTTGGTCCTATAGGACATTCCCTTTAGTCCTACAGCAATTTCCCCTAGTCCCAATAGCGTCTTGGGCATCGCCCCCGGTAATCTGAACAGTAGTCGCATCTTCGGCGCCGTAGCAGCGCAGGCCTCCATACATCGAGGTCCCATGTCTGACATCCTTACCAATACTGAGAAACGGCGGGATCGCCTGCGACGCTTGGAAGCGGAACTCGAAGACAAGCGCGACAATCCGACATTCATCGATCGGTGTAAGCGCATCGAGAACGAACTTGCGGAATTGCGGAAGACCGAAGCAAGCGGCCCTCCGACGTGAGTCTGGCGACTGCAGCAGACGTGCCGACTCGGGTTGCGAGGTGGCTCGAAAACACGCGTTCTGATCAACGGTAGAACCTTGCAGCGCCCGCCCTACGCTGAGAAGACCCGCACCAATTGCCCTCGCTGCGACAGCGTTCAGATCGCCACTCTACCGCCCAACATCCCCGACAGCGCCGCGGAATGGTTTCGATGTGACGTGTGCCGTCATATGTGGTCGCAGCGTCGTGACCGCACTGAGCAAGGCGATCGATCGTCAGAGCCGCCCGTTCCGCCCAAGCGCAACGGCACCTAGCGTTTCTTCGCCGCCTTCCCGCGCGACTTCCGCCGCGTTCGAGTGGCTACGCCCCGCTCACGGTAGCGAGGTGGCCCGACTTCGCGGCTGAGCGGTGGCCGCTCGTGATACTGAATCCAGAATGCTGACACTTGACGATCTCCACGACGCGATCTTGGAAGGAGTGAGCATCGAAACCGATGCGAAGACCATTGCTCTTACCTTCACCCCGATCCGGTTTGACGGCACAGCCACGCGCGTCAGACTTATCGCTCACGATTGGAGGTCGTTCTCGTATCCGAGGCAAGACCCGTGGGGCCACGCTTCGCCCTGGCCTTAACGTCGCACGAGGGCCGTTTGATTGGCAGCGGCTTGAGCCGCCTTGAACTCGAAATGCAAACCGGTGACACGATCGAGGTTCACGCGGTGACGTTGGAGCGAATCGATAGGCGTGACGCCCCGGCCAGCTAGTGTGCTGATACGTGATCGCGGACTGATAGCGGTGGAGTGGGCGAATGGGTTAGTGTAGAGCCGCAAACATTAACCGCGCTGTTGTCGTGGAGCGCCGTAAGTGATTGACCCTGCTCGTTGGTGTTGCCAGCCGCTTATAGCAGACTCTTAATCTGCGGGTTCTCGGTTCGATTCCGAGGCGGCTCATCAACCTTCGCTTCGCTCAGGCTGGTTTCGCCACCTCGCCTTCAGGCAAGTTGGCTTCGCGCTTCGCGCTCGCCAAACATGCACGATTCCGAGGCGGCTCACCACTTTTTCGCCAAGATCTTCGCATCCAGTTGCGTCTGGGTTGCGGCAGGTGCTCTCGCACTCGTCCATGCACCCTCAAGTGGTCGCAGCAAACTGCCCCCACGCGCTACGCGCTGCGACATCGGGACCGACTCTCTGAAGCGGACGAGGAGATGGCGAAATCACTGCCGACCGGCCCTCGCGGGCGCAGTGCACGGTCCGGCGCTATCGCTTGGATTCCTGAGTGTCACGTGCGAGACTGCATCGGAGAATGACGCACTCTGCCTGAGATCAGTCGGTTCTTCGGCATCATCATCCGTATGTTCATGGAAGCCGGCGCGGTGCACCACACGCCGCATTTCCACGCGTACTATCAAGAGCACGTTGGCGTGTTTAGTCTTGATCCCGTGGACTTGATCGCGGGTGACTTGCCCCGCACGCAGCAGCGGCTCGTCGAGGCTTGGGCGGAGCTCCACCGGTCCGAACTCAGCGCGGATTGGGATCGGCTCCAGGCGGGACGGCCGCCACTTCCGATTGCTCCACTACAATAGAGATATGGGGCATCCCCTTCATCGGGTGCTATCGTTCGAACGCGTCGACGTGCACACCCTGCGCGTCGGATTCGACGACGGGTCGACGCAGACGATCGACTTCTCGCCAGTGTTAGCAGGGGAACTCTACGGCCCCTTACAGAATCCGGAGCTGTTTGGCCAGGTGCGCCTCGACCCCGAAGTGCACACGCTCGTGTGGCCCAACGGCGCCGACTTCGACCCGGCCACGCTTCACGACTGGCCGCTCGTTCAGCGAGAGCTCGCAGCCCGCGCTCGCTCGTGGGTCGCCGCGCCGGCGTAGGGGATCCAAGTGGCCCTCTGGGTCCCGCCGGGCAATCGGCTCGAGGCGCTCAAGGGTTTGCTCGCTGGCCGGCACAGCATTCGCCTGAACGATCAATACAGAATTACGTTTCGGTTCGACGCCGGCCGCGCTTGGGAGGTGCGCTGTGAAGACTACCACTCGTAAAACGACGCGCGTCGTCGATCTCCGACGGATGCGCCGGCCGCCAACTCATCCCGGCGAGATGCTCCTCGAAGAGTTCCTGAAGCCGCTCGGCCTCACTCAGGCGGAGGCTGCGACGCGCATGCAGATGACGACGAATCGCTTGAACGAGATCATCAAAGGCAAGCGCGGCGTGACAGCGGACACGGCGTGGCGACTGTCGGCACTACTGTGCACGTCTCCTCAGGTGTGGATGAACCTGCAGATGAACTGGGATTTGTGGCACGCCGCCAGAACCCGCAGCATCGCCTGAACCGGCCCGCGCGCCAACGATTCGACGGCGATTTTCTGACCGTAGTTTTGACCACAGTTTGCATCGTCCAGGGTGTGTGACCGAATTCCATGGCGTCTGTATTTCCTAATGAATCGACGCGGTGTTACTCGGTGGGATCCTCTGGACACCCCTCTACGCCATCTCTTAATCTGCGGGTTCTCGGTTCGATTCCGAGGCGGCTCACCATCCTTCGCTTCGCTCAGTCTGGTTTCGTCACCACTTTACAGTCATGAACCTCATTCACCTCCGCAACCCAGACGCAACTGCAGTTGCGCGCTCTGGCGAGCTGGACACCCTGATCGACGGAACCGTTCAACATTTCCAGTGTTCTCAACCATCGAGCAGTAGATCCTAAATCTGCGGGTTCTCGGTTCGAATCCGAGGCAACTCACCCCTTATCTCCCAATCTTGAGACGGGCGAGTGCATGCACACGCTGGCGGGGATCCTTCGGAAACGCAGGCCGCTGCACGGTCTGTGGTGCCAGAGCGGAAGGGCGCTGAGATAACATGCGCCGGCGGCTCGTTCGAGTAGACGGATGTCTAATCGACGAAAAAGGAGAGCGGAGGATCGTGATGACCAAGACCCAAGTATGTGCAGGAGTCGTTGTTCTGTGCGCCATTGCGACGCTTGCTACGAGCGGCGTCAGTCACGCGCAGGTAGTCCCGAAACAGGCAATGGAGAACGGGGCACCGCAGTACCGCGTTGACCCGTTCTGGCCCAAGCCGCTGCCGAACAAGTGGAGCATGCAGCAGGTCGTGGGGATCTTTGTCGACCACATGGACCACGTCTGGTTCCTCAACCGCGGTCGGTCCGCCCTCCCCATCGAGTTGACGGCCGAGGGGAACCCCTCGCCCGCGCTCTGCTGTGTGCGTGGACCTGAGCTCATCGAAGCCGACCAGCAGGGTAACGTCGTTCACGCATGGGGCGGCCCCGGCTATCACCCGAAGTGGCCGGTCCAGTTGCAGACCGTGGTCGTCGATACGAAAGGGTTCGTATGGGTCAGCGGCGAAGCCAATGAGGACAGCATCCTGAAGTTCACGCGCGACGGGAAGCTCGTTTGGGACTTCGACCATCGTCCACCGCCCGAGGCGGCCAAGATGCCGGAGAACAATCAGGAGACGCGCTACATCATCAATAAGGGCCGCTTCCAGCTCGACGAGGTGGCCAACGAGCTGTACATCATCAATCAGAAGCGCGTGCAGATATACGACGCGTCAACTGGCGCCTACAAGCGCGGCTGGGGTGGCCACGGGATGCCGCTGAGCGAGATTGAGAACGGTCCGATCGCGGGCTACAAGTGGACTGGCGGTCCGCCTCCGGAAGAAAAGAATTTCGTCCCGACGCTGCACTTCGTCGAGATCTCGAAAGATCGGCGCGTCTACATCGGCGAGCGCGGCCAGAACCGCATCCAGGTCTTCACCACGGAGGGGAAGTGGCTGCAGGACATTTACGTGTCGCCGAATTCACCCGCGCAGCGCGGCGGCTGCGGTGGGCTGGACGCGGGGATCAAAGCCCCACCGGTGCAAATCGTCGGCACGTTCACCCAGTCCATCTGTGGCACGACGTACAAGATGATCATCTCCAAGGACCCGCAGCAGAAGTATCTATTCGTGGCCGACGCGCACAACGACGTCGTCTGGACCGTGGAGCGCCAGAGCGGCAAGACGCTCGGGTACTTTGGCGGAAGCGGCCGTCTGGCCGGTCAGATGACCTTTCCGAACGCCATCGGGATCGATACGTTCGGCAATATCTATGTCGGCGAAGTCGACTTCGGCAAGCGGATCCAGAGGTTTGCGCCGGTCCTCACGGGCGCGCGGTAGATGAGTGCAATCGTTGTGAAATGCGACGGTGCGGCGGTGCGTGTCTAGGTGCGATGCCAAGTGGGGTCGCAAGTAGGTCACGGATGTGACAAAGAGATAACTACGACGGAGATTGTGTCTTACGAACTCGAGTTCTTGAGGTAACCGTGGTGGACGGTATCCGAGCCCGCACAATCGCTTGCTTGCACTGGCTGCGCGGTCATGATGTCGGAAGTTGGCGCGCCCCGAAGGCCGCCTTCGCATGCGACAAGTTGTCATCGCTTCGGCGGGCCAAGGACTCGATCATGCTCGCATCGAGCGGAGCGACGGACGCTGACGGCTAGCGACGGATCCGCGCGTGGCCAACGCGCGAACGCGAGTTGGCGCGCCCGGAAGGACTCGAACCTTCGCCCCCCGGCTTGGAAGGCCGAGGGTCTCCAGCGGCGAACAGGATCCTGCGAGCACGATGGCGCTGCTGCCGCTCGTCGTGCTCGCGGCGGCGGCCGCGGTGGCCACGCAAATCGTCGCACCGCGTTCGAGTTGTTTTATGCGGCCTTCGTCTCGAGCAGATACTCGTGACGCAGACCACCGAGGATCGCGGTCGCGGCGATGCGAGCGCCACTTGGAGTCCGATGAAGCACCCGCGATGCAGGTTGGCTATCTTGTTGGTTCTTCGTCTTTAGATCGGATGGAATCCTGCTGTTTCCTGATGGTCGGGAACGGATTGTTCACTGATTGTTCACGGCGTTCTAGTCCCGTTCATCTTCTCCAGTTGATGCACTCGCCTGATGTGACGCCCGAGAATACTGCCCGCATCACCGGGCCGAAGCAACAACGACCCTGATCGAGGAAACACGTGAAGTGAGGATTCGTTTGCCGCTGGCCGAAATCCTCAGAAACTCGCCGACACCAATCCAGCCAATCTTCAACGCACTTCCGTCAAGGGTTGAGCCCTCGAAGCACGCTGTGGTCTCTTGCGGGAAGCGGCGACCACCCTGAACCAGCGCATTCCAGCCGCTTCCGTCAAGCATGACGAAGCGATAGCGTGAGTTCCGAGTGTTGACAACGACGTTGGTACCTGGCGGAAGGGAGCGCAAGTCGATGCCCTCGATCGTGCCGTTCTGCGGTGCGACCGCGAACTGGGGCGCTGACAAAGCGTCATCGCCGTAATCGGACACATCGCTTGCAGCGCCAGGCTCACCACATGAATTGAGCATTTTGGCCTCCCATCACGGTGTGGCAAAGCCCACGCCAAGAAAAACTCGTCCACCCAGATCGGTTCTGCCTGCGATCGCGCTCAGTGAAACGGCGACTCTCGCCAACGCCTTCATCGTCTGCCGCGGAATTACTCGCGGACCTGAGGAGAATTTCGCATGGTGACCTCGAAAACGAAACCCAGCGACCTGGAGGGACGCCGGCTGCACAAATGCACACGGCCACCGGGCAACCGCAACCCGCATCTGGAACTCCTCGGTGTGCGTCCGTCTCTCGGTTAACCGGCGTACGGCTACGGCCGCGCCGAGCCCGATGCGCCAGAAGAACGACCATTTCCTCTCGAACGCGGCATTTGCAGATGCGCCGCCCGGAATATTCCCCCGGCCTGGGCGAATATTCCTAGGGATCCCAGCCTGCGCGCGCCCCCGGACATGAACAACAAGGTCCATCGCCGCTTCGGTCCGGTATGCCACATGCACAACCTCCACGCGGAAGGAGAACACTGATGCTGTACACCATCGCGGTAATTCTGTTGATCCTGTGGCTGCTCGGGTTCGTGGGCGGTTATGCCATCGGCGCATTCGTCCACCTCCTGCTGGTGGTCGCGCTCGTATTGTTCCTGGCCGGGTTGGTGAGCGGCCGCCGCCTCGTGTGACCACGAGGCGGCTCGCTGGAGCGGGTGTGTCATGAGCAACACCTGCCAGCTTCTCCTGGTCATTAGTTTCGTGCTGGCGGCCGCGAGCCAGGCCCGCGCCGACATTGGCGTGATCGTGCTCGAACCCGTCAGTGCACTCGGCTTCTTTACACGCGTCGGGCATGCCGGTACGTACTTCTCCAACATCTGCCCGGACGGAAGCCCGATCAGGATGCGTGTGTGTGGTCCAGGGGAAAGCGGAGGCGTCGTGATTCGGTCCTCGAGGCTCAGCGAAAACGAGGACTACGATTGGGCGATCGTGCCATTCGAGGAATACCTCCACGGTTTCGGATCGCCCTCTCGCTCCGCTGATTGGAACGCGCAAGCTGCAGAAGGCGCTCGAACGCTACGCGTTCGTTCCGGTATTCTCGCGCGCGATCACGACCACTGACGGTGCGGTCCCGGAAGGGCAATGGAAGGCGGCCCTCGCCACGCGCTTCGACAGAAGTATCTACGTCTTCTCGGTCCAGACCACGCCCGCCGACGATGCCGCCATCATCGCCGAATACAATGCGGCGCCGAACAAGTCGCGATTCAATTTCTTCTATCAGAATTGCTCGGACCAGGCCAAAGGCATCTTCGATCTCGTCCTGCCGAACGCCACCGGCGATCGCACGAGCGGGATCACCATGCAGACGCCCAAGGGACTCGCCAAGGCGCTCGTACACCGCGCGCTGGCGCATCCCGAACTGCCCCTCCGCGTGCGCCGATACGCGCAGATTCCCGGGACGTTCAGCAGGAGCGGCGCCGTGCTGTTCCCGATGGAGAACACCTACAGAAACATCGCATTTGCGCCGTACTGGCACTTCGGCGGCTTCCGCGAGGTCGCGCTGGGCGCCATGTTCTTTCACGAGGTGATCTCCCCGTTCGACCTGCTCGACGCGTCCAGGGATTTCACATCGCCGAAGGCTGCCGAGCTGACAGTGCAGCAACACCGGCTCAGACAGCGACAGGACGCGATTCGCGTCGCGCTGGCTTCGGCGCGGCACGGCGCGGAATGGCCGCGGCTCTCGGCGCTGAACGCGAGCGTGTTTCTGCGCCTGTCGGAGATCAGAAGAGAGAAACAGGCGGAGGTGACCAGGCTCGCGGGCTCGAAGGCGCAATGACGCGCGCTGGAGCGGGAGTTCCAGTCGATGATTCGCGGATTGAGCGCGCGCCTTGCCGTGCGTCGGGAGCTCCAGCAACCCTTCGAGGAGTTTGCCTCCGACGGGGCGTTGTCTCGACAGTTGCTCCGGTCGTTCGAGGCCGATGGTGAGTTCTACGTCGATCGCGGAGGGCCCTGGATCAGACTGCCGCTGGCCGCAGGGGAATGGCGCTCCACGGGCTTGTCCAGATCCCTCATCCTGGCTGGAGACCCGCGCCTGGCCGCGCTGATCCTCGCCGCGGTCGTCGACTACCACCTGCACCAACCGGAGGGACGCCGCGAAGACATCGAATACGTGGACGGATTGTTTACGCTGCTCCGCCAGGCGAGTGGCGCCATCGGGCGCGGAACGCGCGACCGCGCCGATGACGAGGGCGGGTCGTGAGACGCCGCCCGGCCACGGCACCTGCGCGGATCGTCCTCGTCTGCGCGATGGCGCTGGCGGCGTTGTGCGTGCGCCGGACGCCACAGAGAAGGAAGTCGAGAAGGCGGTTCGAGTCTTCACGAAGGAACTGGATCCCCTGACGGTCAGCGTGAAGAAAGCGGTAAGACAGGCTGTGGCGAAGACCGGCGAAGACGGGAAGCGGTCCAGGACGCCCAGCACGCCCAGGACGTCAAAGGATCGTGAAGCCCTCAGAATCAGTGAATCTTTCGCTGCTCCTCCTGCAAGTGCAGCCCGATCGAGCGTCCGCCGAGCACCGCAACCTCGTTGAGCCGTCCCTTGACCGTCACGTGCGCTCCCTCGGCGAGGGTGCGGCCGGCGCTCGACGTCACCGTGATCTCGCCGGACCCGTCGTCCACGTTGTAGAGCTGGAACGGGACAAGCGGGATTCCCCAGCTGCGAGTCACCACCCCATTGACGGTCACCGACTGGTTGCCGTACTTGGCTGGCTGATCCTTCAGTTCGGCGATGCGCACGACGCGGGCGGCGCAGCCCGAGATGAGCAGCACCCCGAGGAGTGCGATAGACAAACGCGCGGGTGTGGTCATGATTGGTTCTCCTTTGTCACCGGAGCTCAGGTCACGGAATGCGAGCGACGCTTTTCCTCCAGGGCGACGCCTGCGAAAGCGTCATACACATTGAGAGCGGGACGTGTGTGCCTCGCCGTGACGACCCCTAGATAACGGGCGATTGCGAAGGGCGTTCTTGTCAACTCGAGTGGGGCGCGCACATTCAACGGGCGGTGTTCCTGGGACTGCATCAGCGGCTCTCATCTGGTGAGAAACGCAAGCGGCGTACCTCCTCGGCTTGCGAGGCAGGCGGCGCACTGTTGATGCGGGCCAGCCGGCGTCCGCTGCACTTTTCCGCACCCGCGTGAAAAAGTTCCGCTTCTCGCGTAACCGGTGACCTCACGAACAGCCCTTTACTGCACGGCGAAGGTATTGCAAACGAAGTCGCCAGAAAGACGCAGGAGGCAACTCCTCTTGTAGGAGCAAACGAGATGAACACAGTCAAGCTTGCGGCAATCGTCCTCATCGTGGCCGGCATCCTAGGATTGATGTACGGCGGCTTCACCTACACGAAGGACACTCATGAGGCCAAGCTGGGACCGATCGAGCTGTCGGTGAAAGACAAGGAGACGGTCAACATCCCGGTGTGGGCTGGCGTGGGAGCGATTGTGATTGGCGGCGGCATCCTGCTTCTCGGAAGCAAGACGACGACCTAGGTCAGACGGAGGACCCGCGATGCAGGTCCAGTACGCGGTTGTACTGCTGTTGCTGCTCACGGTCGGCTGCACTCGGGCCGCGTCTGCTCCCCCGGCCTCAGCGCCTCAGATCGCCGTGACGCAAGCGGACGCACGGCAGCTTCCGGCCGAGCGAGCAGCGCCGGCGACGCCGCCAGCCGAACCTGATGATGAAGGTGCTATCGCTGCTCCAGGACAAGGACGAGAAGCTCGCGTCCGACATCGTGTCGTCGCGTGAGGCGATCTGGGGCCTGCTCGCGGACCCGACGACGTTCGCAACCCTCCAGAGCCGAATGCGGGAGAACCCATGAACACACTCACTGTGGCACTGGCCCGATCGCTTGTTGTAGTGGCGCTATTCGCCGTGCTGTCGTTTGCCGACGACGAGGAACTCAAGAAGGACCTGACGGCGGTGATCGCGCTCCACGGATTGCCGTGCGGCCAGGTCGTCGCTGTCACGGTACAGGCCGAGAACGACTTCCTTGCGGCGTGTAAGGACGAGAACAGGTATCGCGTGTACCTGAATCCCGCGGGGCGCGTGGTTGTCGAGAAGCAGAAGTAGGCGTTCGCGCGCAGACCGCATTTCCGAGGTGCTATGAAACTCACCGTGGGCGTTTGGATCGATCACAAGAGGGCGGTCATCGTGTCCGCGTCAGAAGCTCGCGTTACTACCAAGACGCTGGAATCTGACGTCGAAGCGCATCCTCACTATTCCGGCCAGCAGGATGGCGGAGGCGAGAAGAAGTACGAGGAACGGCACCGTCGAGCGCATCGTCCGATTCCCGTCCAGATGTTGTCAGGACCCGATCAGCGATGATGAACGGATGCTCCCGAAGAAGCACGTGCTCCCCAGCCGTTGATGTTAGCTGCTCCGATGTGCTTGTCACCAGCGTCAATGGCGACTGCACGATGTGCGGCCCGCAGACAAACCCAAGCTAGCGACCGGCCGCGCGTCGCCGCCGTTCGGCTTCCTCCTGTTTGATCCGGGTTTCCGCTAGCGGGTACCGCACCACCGGCTTCGCCAGCTTGGGTTTCGGGCCGGTATAGCGAAGCACCCAGATGCCCTGACTGCGGTCCGACATGTAAACGTAACCGCGCGTGTCGACGATGACGTCGGCGCCATTGGAGACGCTCCCCTCCCCTCCGGCAGGCGCGCCGGCCTCCGTCTTGGGATTGGGAGGAACGAAGTAGCCGATTTCACGTGGCAAGCGGGCGTCGGAGACGTCAAACACCCGCAGACCCGCATTGGTGTACGTCATATATACGATGTTGTCGGATCGATCGACGAGAGGGTTGTGGAACAACATGTTGACGTTGTGCACGCCGAAGCCAGTACTTCGCTCGCAGAAGTTCGAGTACGGTGCGCCGGGGGGAGGCTGCGGGACCGGGAAGAACGACAACAGCTTCATCTTGGACGGATCCGCAATGTCGACGAACGACGCCTGCGAGGGCCCGTCCGCGCATCCCCCTTCCGAATTCGTGAGAGCAATCTGCCGGCCTGGGAACGGCAGGACAGTGTGGACGGCGAACAGCGCGTGGTACGGAGGATCGAAGCGCAGCGAGCCGATTTGCTTTGGATGGCGTATGTCGCTGATGTCGAGTACCACCAACTGGGAGTCGAAACCTAAATAGACCAGGTTTCCCACGACCATCGGCGGTCCATGCAGCCCATATCCGTGCGGCCACGCTGTATTCTGCGCGTTAGGATCGGCCAGCTTGAGTTCCGGGGGAGCCCACCGCGCCACTTCCATCGGCTTGGCGGGATTGCTGATGTCCACGATCACGTAGATGTTTCCCGCATAGCCTCTCATGGCCGCGGCCAGGTGCATGTAGCGACCGCCGAAATACGCGTTGCGGTGCGTGCCGAGGCCCCCAGTCTTGTACCTGGCCCAGTACCTTGGGATGAACGGGATCCTCCAGGCTCCAAATCAGCACTCCCTCGTCATAGGGCGCGTTCGGATCGGTATCCCCGCCCCTCTGCGACTTTTCGAGCGCGGTGATCATTTTGCCCTCCGCGATCTCGACCTGAACCGTGCGAGTGTTCTTCGGACCGGGAATCCAGTTCACGACCGTGGGTGAGGCCGGATTCGTGATGTCGAGCACGCTCCACCCGCGGTCGTCCTGTGCGCCGGCGTACATGTACCAGCGGCCATTGGCCTGATGGATCGACATCTTGAACGGGATATGACCGTTCAGATCGGTAAAGCTGATGAACTCAACGTTCTCTGCGAACGCGCCCGGTGGAAGCTGCCTCGACTGGGAATAAGCGGCGGCCGGCAGGAACGCGGCCAGCAACAACGCAATCGCTTCGATTTTCACGTATCCCATCGTCATCTCCCTGGCACGTCGCATCATCATGTCGGAACAGTGACGGTCACGGCGCATTTTCTGAAGTCCTGCCGCAGGGGCGGGCGGGTGGATAACGCCGTCGCCGAGACAGGAGCTGTTTCGTCGCGTTGCACTCCAGGCACCTTCGGCGCCGCTATCTCACTCCGCTGCCAAACCCGTACTGATTGTTCTCCTGGCAGACGTATTCCATCAGCTCGTCGCCCGGTTGCACCAGCGTTGCCTGATAGGTCACCGTAAACGGCCGCGAGTAGGCACCCGGATCATCGATGGTCACCTCACGCACCAGATGGCCCGCATCTAGCCGCGTCCATCGCTCGATCGTGTGCAGTTGCGTGGTATGTGGCGTCGCTCGTCGATCGAACCAGAACTTGTCGTTGAACCCGACTGTGTCGATGACGAGGGTATCGTTCTCGTACCAGCCGATGGAATGACCGAACCAGGTTGGCTCGAGTTCGGAGGGATGCTTGCGGCCGTCCAGAAAGACCTGGCGGAACGAGCCCATCCACTCGGACAGGATGTACATGTGCGTTGGCTTCTTGTGCGTGTAGTTCTGGATGAATCGGAACGGATACGGACTGGTCCGCAGCAGACCCAGCGGCAGGCACCAGTTGACAGGATCATCAGTGAGTTGGCGAGATGCCATGAGCGCCTTCGCGGCAGGCAGCAGCGGCAGTTCCTCGCCGCGGCTCAATCGCTGCGCGATGCTGTCGCCCCCGCCCGGCACGGCGACCCAGCCGCCGTCCCCCAGATCGATCGTCCCGTCAGGCAGGCGAGGCGGCGGCCCAGTCGGCGCAGGCGGTCGCTTGACCTCTTGGCCCAACGCGTTGACCGGACCGAGGACACCGATAGGATTTCCTGCTCCGTCCCGCTGACCTTGCGCCTGCTCCTGCGCTGCGGCAAGCGGCCCGGACAGCAGCGGAAGTACCACAGCCAGAACCCCGACGACCACCAGCAGATTGCGCATATTGACCTCCCATCGATCGGGTCGGGAGCCTAGCGCCCGCTACCAAGAATGTCAACGTTGGTGTCGTCACCACTTTTCCCGAACAAATCGCTCTCCCTGACCTCCACCGGCGGCCGAATCTCCAATGTTGCCGATCGTATTTGATGCTGGCTGACCACGTCAGATCTCACACTGACGAACTGGCGAGCGTTCAGTGTTCGATCTCCGATGTTCCGTCGTTACTAAATACAGCATGACCGGTCAGCCCCTACAGGTCCGACGCTTGGCGGCCAGCCCTTGGGAAGGGGCAACGGCTGCACAATGTCAGACCGCAAGGACACTCGCACTCTTCGTGCTCGCCGATCGGATAGTGACGACGCCATTCGGATAGGTCGACAAATCCGATTCGCGCGATCCTTCGGTGAATTTTCCTAGGCTTTGTCGTTGTTCCTGAATGGAACCGATTGTGCTATCCGGGACGCGAACACGCAGTGCAGCGGGCAGGTGGCGCCCTTCTCGGAAAGCAGTGGGGACCATGAAGCGAGCACGAACGGCAATTCTGGCGATTGGCATGGTGGCTCTAGCGCTGTCCTCCGGCAGCCGCTCCCTCCTTGCATTCGAGCCTCAGACCAAAGCCGCTTCGAAACCGCCCGAACGCGCCGTCACACAGGTTCCCGACAAGTCGTCTCGCGTGCTTCAGCAACGCCAAGAACAACAAGTGGTGCGTTGCACTGTGCCGAACCTGATCGGACTCAACGTCAACGCCGCTAGCGGAACACTCGAGAAAGCCAGGCTTTCCCTTGGTGGAGTAGGTCGTCGTGCCGACTCGCGCCCGACTGGAACGGTCATCGATCAGTCGGCGAAACCCAACTCGCAGGTCCCATGTGGTTCACGCATCGACGTCGTGTCGGCTTTCTTCGACGACGGCCCGCGCCTGGACTGCACGGTGCCGAAATTGACTGGCAACGACGAGCGTTCGGCGAAGAAGGACGTGACCGGCGCGAAACTCCTCGTCGGGAGAGTGGACCGGCGACCGGACTCTCGCCAGCCGGTGGGCACCGTCACCGATCAATCTCCACAGCCAGGGAAGCCGGTGCGCTGCGGCTCATACGTCGACTTCAGGGTTGCCGTTGACGACGTGGGACCTCCCCTCTGTCGGGTTCCGAGTCTCTTGAGTGACGACGTCAGCTCAGCGAGAAAAGCGCTCGAAAGCGAAAAACTGACGCTGGGCAACGTTGACACCCGTCGCGACAGTCGCTCGAAAGGAAGCATCATCGATCAGTCGCCGGAACGTGGTGCCCTGGTGCCATGTGGCTCTCCCGTCGGCATCGTGGTCGCTGTTCCTCCGGAGGTCCAGACTCCCTATTGCACTGTGCCGAGCCTGCTCGACGCCGACGCCCAGTCGGCCGAAAAAGAACTTGGTGGGAAGAAGCTCTCGCTGGGCAGGGTCGTTTCGCGTACGGACTCTCGGCCGCAGGGTACCGTGATCGATCAGGCGCCACAACGCGGCGCCAGAGTGCTATGTGGCTCTCCAGTTGAGATCGTGGTCGCTGTTCGCCCAGAGGTCCAGACTCCTTATTGCGCGGTCCCGGACCTATTCGGCGCCGACGCGTCCCTGGTCAAGAACGTACTCGGCAAGGCGCATCTGACACTCGGCAAAACTGGAACACGTCAAGACACCCGGCCAGCAGGTACCGTCCTCCAACAGTGGCCCGAGGTGGGCGCACGCGTGCCTTGCGGCTCACCGGTGGACGTCATCGTTGCGGACGCACCAGAGTGCCAACCGATACCGGCTCCGTCGCTGATAGGCCGCGACGAGAAGCTGGCGATACAGCTGATTGCTGGCTCCGGGCTGCGCGTCGGCAACGTCACAAGGCGAGAATCCGATCAACCGACGGGTACGATCGTCGGTCAGTCGTATCCGCCGCAGACGTTTGTGAAATGCGATGCTGTGATTGATCTCGTTGTTGCGGAACGTGTGTCGCGCGTACCGCTACTCTCGGGCAACGACGCGATCGGTACCCGACGCCAACTTGCAGATGCCGGTCTGCGGCTGGGAAGAACCTATGAGCGCGACTCGACGCTGCCGAAGGGCACGGTCGTCGATCAGACACCGGCCGTCGGCACCGTCGTCAAGCCGGACAGTGCGGTCGATGTCTGGTTGGCCGTTCAGCCGCCGATCACCGTCCCCGATCTTCGCGGGCGCGACCGCGCCAGTGCGATCGGAGCGCTCACCCGCGTCGGCCTCCGCCTCGCCGACGTCGGCGAGCGTGAGTCACATGAGAAGGCCGGCAACGTGGTCGACCAAACCCCGTCCCCTGGCACGCCCGTGAGGCCGGATAGTACCCGTGCGAGTGTGGGTCGCCGTGCCGATGCCCGTCGAGGTTCCCGACCTCGTGGGGCGTGGGACTCAGGAAGCTGACTCTATTCTCATGGGCTGGCATCTCCGCACAGGTGTTGTCCGAACTCGCGAATCAACAGAAGCTCGCGGCTTGGTGCTCCAGCAGTCGCCGACGGCCGGCACGCGGGTCAGTCCTGGAACTCCGGTCGACCTGTGGGCGGCATCCCCCCCTCTTCCTTCTCTCGTGCCGCCACTGACCGGACATCTTCGAGCTGACGCACTTGATCTCATTCGCAACGCGGGCCTGTCGCCAGGCAGGATGAGCGAGCGCGAATCCAATCAAGCGCCCGGAACGGTCGTTGGACAGCGCCCGCTGGCAGGCACCGAGGCACAGCGAGGGTCCGCGGTCGACATCGCGCTGGCCATTCCGGTGCGAGTCACGACGACGGCTGTTCCCAATCTGATCGGTCAACGCCGCGATAACGCGGAATTCCTGCTCGGTCGGCAGACGCTTCGAATCGGCGCAGTGATGTCTCGCGAGTACAGCGCATCGGCGGGCGTGATCATCGATCAGAAACCAGCCGCCGGGCAGCAAGTTTCGCCGGGATCGACTGTGGACATCTGGATCGCGACACCGTTGCCGACGGTGCGGGTGACGGTTCCGGATCTTCGCGGCCGTACTCAGAATGATGCGACCACAGCTATCCAAGAACTCAAGCTCTTTGTCGGACCGGTCAGCGAGCGCGAAAGCGCCGAACCCCGCGGGACTGTTGTTGCGCAGGATCCGCCCGCCGGCACCGTTGTCGATGCTGGCGCTCCCGTTTCAGTGTGGCTCGCCGTTCCTATCGTTCCGATTCAGGCTCAGCAAACCTTGATCACCGTCCCTCCCCTGCTCAATTACTCGCTCGAGCAGGCGTTCGTCGTGCTTCGCGCTGCGGGCTTGCAACCCGGCACGGTTGCGCAGACGCCATCCGGTGCGACGACGGGGACAGTTACGTATCAGTCCCTCGCGGCCGGAGTCCAGGTGGCACCCGGCACAGCGATCGACCTCATCGTCGCTCTGCCGATTACTCCAGCGTCGTCCTTCCTGCCGCTGCGATGGTTGGGCGCTGGTGCCCTGCTCGGTCTTGGTGTCGCGGCGGCCGCTTCGTTGGCAAGAGCGCGTCAGCATCGCCTCGCCAATACTCCCGAGCTGACGCCGTACACGGACGCGGGATTTCAGACCAGCGTTCCAGGCGACGAGAACCTGGTGGACTTCGAAGTGACCCTAGAGGCGTGCCCGGATGACGGCGCGCAGACGCTCGACGACGCAAATGGATTTGTCGCCGGCCAATGGCCCGGCAATCAGGTGATGTCATGGTGACTCTCAGTCAGTTCTTCCTTGAAGGCCAGACCGATCTCACTGCGCAGATCCGGGGTGCGCTCGCCGACCACGAGGTCGTCGTGAAAGCCGGCAGCGGTGGAGCGATGCTCGCCTGCCGCATGATGCCGAAAGCCATCGCCGTCCAGCTCTCCGGGTTGCTGGATATCGGTCTCACCGACATCCTCTTCGGCGCCTGGAACAAGTCGTACGCGTTGCGGCAGCAACTGCAGAGGAGTGCGAAGACGCCCGACAAAGATATCTTCCTGCAATTGGTCGAGCACAAGATCAAGTCGACGCACGAACCATACGTCGCGCTGCTCAAGAACGGACAGGAAGTTGGCCGGCTGACCTTCTCGATTTCGGTGGAGCTGGAGCTGCAGGGGGCGGTGCTGCGCATTCGCGATGGCGTCGTGTGTGAAGTTCAGACGGGTCAGATTAAGGCCAAGGGCAGCGTGAAGCTAGGTGGCGCCACGTTGATTGAAAAGCAGCTTGCGCCGATCAACGTCCCGGGAACGTTCGAAGTCGGAGCCGAGCCGATCAGCCTGCGCCTGAGCGCGTGAATTGTTCGTGTGGTGTGGACGGGGGACCGAGCCCGAACGTCATCGCGTCCACCGCGTGAGAACAATAACTCGTAAGGCGACCCGCGGCGTCGATCTCCGACGGATGCGCCGGCCGCCAACCCATCCCGGCGAGATGCTCCTCGAAGAGTTCCTGAAGCCGCTCGGCCTCACTCAGGCGGAGGCCGCGACGCGCATGCAGATGACGACGAATCGCTTGACGGCATGGCAGACCACGTCTGGACAATTGAGGAGATCGTTAGTCTCGTGGAGAATTAAGTGAGACTCACCAAGACAACCGTCGCCGTAGAGATCGCGGTTCTGTTGAGCATCCTTGTCGTGGTTGAATGGCTGGCGCATGTCCTGACCGACACGAGAGAAATGTTCGTGCCGGCAGTGCTGGCATTGGGAGTCTATCTGGGTGTTCGTACGGCTATTTCTGCAAGAAAACGGCGCGCTGGCGAGATTCGAAATTCAAACTGACCCACTACCACATTTCGCGAGTGAAGGGCTTCGGACTGACCGATGCACTGGGTCTCGTATACTGCCTCGCTGTCGCGCCTGCCTCATCGAGCGGCGACGATTCTCCTGGCGCGGTCCGTCACCGGCCGAGAAGTGGTTCTCCGCCCGCCTCGTGGAACGCGGCGAGCGCCTGCCGGCGGCCCGCTTCCGCTTCCGCGAGGAGCGTCTGGAAGGCGGGAAGGCTTCGCAGCGCGTCGAACTGCCGGCTGCCGGCAAGTGTCGGAGCTGCGAAATAGCCCTTGGCGACTGCGCGCTGAAGATGGCCGAGCCCCCTTTCGTGCTCATCGACATCGCAGAGCAGCCATCCCTCCAGGAAGATAGCCTCCGGGTCGTCCTGAATCTTCATGGCGCTGAGGGAAGTGATGCCATCGGGCATGTCCGCGGCGCGGCGATCGAGCCAACTCATCAGATATTCGCTCCACGACTGAAACAGCGGAATACGCCTCCTCTGGCTCATGTCGATGAGCGCCCGGCGCGCTTCGTCGCGACGGCCTGCCAGGCCGAGGCCGATGACCCGGATGCCTTCGTCGGCGCCCGGGACGATTCGAGTGGCGCTCGACGGCCAGGAGCCGGTCGATGTCGCCCGTCATCAACAGCGTCTGCTCGAAACTCGTGGGGACGTTCGGGTCGAGCCGGCGTGCCTCAGCGTGGGCGGCGATGGACTCGTCGTAGAGTCCGCAATAGCGACAGGCGTGGACGAGCCCCGCGAACAACTCCGGATCGTTGCCGTGACGGTTGGCCTCGCCCAGCAGGCGCATGAGCGCATCGCTGCGCCTGACCGATGTCCGCCTCGAGGTTTGCGTAGAACTTGTGCGCCACCGAGAGGCGCGGGTTGAGCGCGAGGGCGCGGTTGAGCGCCTCTTGCGCGTACGTCTCGCTATCGGGCGTCTCGTCGATGTACTTGCCGATGACGCGGTGGCAGCGACCGAGGTGAGCCCACGCGGGAGCGAAGGTTGGATCCAGCTCCAGGCACCGCAGATACAAGTCGCGCGCGCGTGCGAGCCCGTCGTAGGTGCGGGCCAACTCGTTCGCTCGGAGGTAGAACTCATAGGCGCGCGGCGTTGTGCGGCGCGTCGGGCGCGGGCGACGCCATGGATCCCGTCAGCGGGAGCGAAAGCGCCTCCACCACGCGGCGCGCGATGTCGTCTTGCAGCCGGAACAGGTCGCCCAGCGATGACTGGACGGTATGGGACGTGAGTAGCGTCCCCCCCGGCGCCTCGACGAGCTGGGCTGCGGCCCGCAGCTGGTCGCCGGACCGCAGCAGCGTTCCCATGACCACCCGGTCGACGTCGACCTCGGCCGCCAGGGCCTTGAAGTCCGGCACCTCCCCGGCGAAGCGCGCAGCGGTGGCGCTGGAGCGCACGATCAGAGAACCGATGCCCGACAACGACGTCGCGATAGCGTCCGGCAGGCTGAAAGCGAGAAAGTCCGTCTCGGGATCGGGGCGGAGGACGCGGAACGGCAGCACCACGAGGCGTGTGAGCGCGTGGGCCAGGGCCGGCGTGTCGTCGCCGTCCACGCTGCGGACGGCGCGCAGTTCCTCGGCCATCGAGTCGGCCGAGGCCGGACGCTCCGCAGGCCGCTTGGCCAGCGATCGGCGGATGACGCGGTCCACCGCCGCCACGGCAGGCGAGCCCGTGAGAGCTCCGGGGCTGTTCGTAGAGCGTGGCATGCAGGATCTCGATGGCGGTGCGTCCCGTGAACGCCGGGCGGCCCGCGAGCATCTCGAAGAGGATGGCGCCCACCGCGAACAGATCGCTACGAGCATCGACGGTCTCGCCTGTCACCTGTTCGGGCGCCATGTAGCGCGGGGTCCCCATGACGACGCCGGGTCGCGTCAGCCCAGCGACCGAGCTGAGCGATCGCTCCAGGCTCAGGCAGCGCGAGGCCGAAGTCGAGCAGCTTCACGCCGTGTGGCGTGAGGAATACGTTCGACGGCTTGAGGTCGCGGTGAACGATACCGCGGGCATGTAACGCCGAAAGCGCGGCCAGTATTTCGAGGCCGATGGGCAGCGCCTGCGACACGCTCAGCGATCCCCGGCGCAAGCGCTCGGCCAGCGCCTCACCCTCCAGGAGTTCCATCGCGATGAACAGCTCGCCAGCGTCCTCGCCGATTTCGTAGATCTGGCAGACGTTCGGATGATTGACGCTCGCCGCGGCCCGGGCCTCGCGCCAGAAGCGTTTGCGCGCCGTCTCGTCATTGGCCAGCGACGACATGGTCTTCAAGGCGACAGTTCGCTCGAGCCGCTCGTCGCGCGCCGCGTACACGACCCCCATCCCGCCTTCCCCCAGCTTGCGCGCGATTGTGTAGTGCGCGATGTGCGCCGGCAAGCCCGCTCGGGTGGGATCGCTCGCGATGCTCGGAGACGGAGACGCCGCGGCTCTGGTCAGCCATTCGTAAAGGCCGCGCAGCCGTCCCAGAGGTGTGTTGTCGACCGGCTTGTCCGCCACGGACATCGATCATATCCGCCAGCCGACGGGGGCAGCTCGCCCACCTCCACGTTCATGCGTGCGAAGTGGACTGATGCGGCCGCGTGTCAACAACGAATGTCATTCGGATCAGGAGGAGAAAATCGGTATCTTCTGCCGGCTTGGATGATCGGATTCTGCACACCCAATACGGCTCCCCCGATCTTCTCCAGTTCAAGGAGGTGGACAAACCCTCCAGTTGTACAGGAAAGCGCAGATGCTAGCATACGACTGTCGTCTCTGATTTCTCGACAGGTCGAGTGGTGTCGTCCGCGGCCCCCGCCTGAACCCCTCGGCGTGTCTGAGGCTCGCGCGGTTCAGAGATATTCGTGGTAAACATGAATTGCCGTCCCGTGCGGCAACTCGTTTTCGGACGTGAGTGATCGATGCGCTGTCTTGGGTTGTTGACTCTATTCACACTGATCGCACTGACTGGATCCGCGGGCGTCGCATTGGCGCAGCAACCTGAGCCCACGACGCGGCAGGCGGCCATCGAGCAGGCGCAAGCGGAAAAGCTCGAAGACCCTGCACCCCTATGTCCCGACCAAGGGCGAACGGCTGGCAGCCAGAGTCGAAGGCATCCTGACCGGCGAGGGCAAGCACCTGCACCCGTTCTTCGAATCGGCGTATTCAGGCGGAGGCTTCGCCTTCGGGCGCTGGTTACATGCAGCACGTGAGCTCGTACAACTTCGTGGACGTGCGGGGCAGCTATTCGGTGTCCAACTACAAGCGTGCCGAGATCGAGTTCGTCGCCCCTCGCCTCTTCCACCGCCGCGGCGAGCTGTCGGTGCTCGGCGGCTGGCGCGACGCGACACAAGTCGGCTTCTACGGGCTGCGGGATCGACACGTCGAAAGACGACCGTGCGAGCTACCGGTTCAAGCGTCCGTACGCATCGGGACTACTCACCCTCTGGCCGACACGGCGATACCTGCTGCTTCGCGGAGGTGTCGAATGGACGAGGTGGTCGCAGGAACCCGGTCACGGCCGGTTCCCTTCGGTCGAAACCGTGTATCACGCCGGCGACGCTGCCCGGTCTGGGCGCCGATCCCGACCTACGTGCACACCCAGGCCACGGTTGGCTTCGACTGGCGGACCTCACCCGGTTATTCGCGGCGCGGGGGCTACTACGGCATCACCGCGCACGACTACAACGACAGGGACAAAGCGTTCGGCTTCCAGCAGGTCGACTACGAGGCTATCCAGCACGTTCCTGTCCTACGCGAGACCTGGGTCCTCTCCTTCCGCGTGCTCGCCCGAACCACGTTCGACAAGGGCGGTCAGGCGATGCCGTTCTTCATGATGCCCTACCCTTGGCGGCAGCTCCACGCTGCGGGGCTATACGAGCCTGCGATTCCGCGATCAGAACAGCCTGCTCCTTCAGGGAGAGTGGCGCATCATGGCCAGCCGTTTTCTCGACTCGGCGGTGTTCTACGACGCAGGAAAGGTGACCGCGCGCCGATCCGATCTCGACTTCGACGGGCTGAAGCACGACTACGGCTTTGGCGTTCGCTTTCACGGGCCGATCTCAACGCCGCTCCGCGTCGAGTTGGCCAGGGGCAGCGACGGACTGATCCTCGTCGTCGCGACTTCCGCGGTCTTCTAAGGCTGCCTCCCATGCCGACATCGTCATTCACAACGCGCATCCTGCGCTCAGGCGTTCGGCCGCTCGTTCTGGCTCGCGGCCGCGCTTGGCCTGTTCGCCGCTGGCGTCTCGACCCAGGCGCCGCGCTTCTATGACGACGATCCGATTTCACGCGAACCGGAGTCGCAGGACGCGTCGAAGGCGCAGCCCTCCTCGATTCAGCAGCTGTACGAACAGATGTACGACCTGTTCGTCGTCTCTGGCTACAAGCCCTCGGGCACGCGGGCCCAGAACATCAACACGATTGACGAGGTGCCGGATTCGAGCTGGTTCACGAACCGGATCGGCACGACCACGGTCACGCCCGAGCAGCTCGCGCGCGGACCGATTGTCGGCGCACCACCCGACCCGTCGAAGTGGGTGGTGATCAGGGAAAAGACGTCGGGCGCTCATCCTGGCTTCACCGCGCGGGATGGCAAAGGCGAGACCTGGTTCCTCGAGTTCGATCCTCCTCACTTCCCGGAAGGGGCGACCGTCTGCCGTCGAGATCGCGACCAAGATCTTCTGGGCGTTCGGCTACAACCAGGTCGAATCGTATCTGACCACGCTCGATCCGAAGCGCATCGAATTCGATCCGAAGGCGACGCTGCGTCGTCCGTCCGGCGCGAGGACCCCGTTCACGCGGGACGACATCAACCAGATCCTCGAAAGGGTCGCGCGGAAGAAGGACGGCACCTATCGCGTCGTCGCCGGCCGTCTGGTTCCCGGCAAGATCCTGGGCAATTTCCTGTATTCCGGCACCCGTCCCGACGATCCGAACGACCTCGTCCCGCACGAGCATCGCCGCGAGCTGCGCGCGTTGCGCGTCTTCGGTGCATGGACGAACCTCACGGACTGGAAGGCGGCGAACACGCTCGACGCTCTTGCAACCTCGAATGGCCGCACGGTCGTGAAGCACTATCTGCAGGACGTCGGCTCGACGTTCGGCCTCAACAACGACCTGCACGAATGGGACCTCAGCTACGAGCACTTCTATCAGGGAGGTGCGACGCGAAAGCGCTTCTTCTCCTTCGGCTTTGCGCTGAGCCCGTGGCAGACGATCGACTACGTCGAGTACCCGTCGATCGGCAAGTTCGAG
This sequence comes from uncultured Acidobacteriota bacterium, assembly GCA_963741135.1. GTDB lineage: Bacteria > Acidobacteriota > Vicinamibacteria > Vicinamibacterales > UBA2999 > Gp6-AA40. Next base: position 841,573 of record CAVUHC010000007.1, on the reverse strand, counting down.
GGCGATCGATTCGATCCCAGGGAGTGGCGGCCCCAGATCCCGACGCCGGCCTACGTCGAGTTGCGTGACGACGACGCGTTCTGGGCGGCGCGACGCGTCGTGGCGTTCACCGACGACCTGATCAGGGCCGCGGTACACACCGGCGAGTTCAGCGACCCCGTCGCCGAAAAATATCTTGGCCGATGTGCTGATCAAGCGCCGCGACAAGATTGCCAGCGTCTACCTGACGGCGGTCAACCCCATCGTCTCCCCGCGGCTGGATGCGAACAACCGGTTGACGTTCGAGAACGCGGCCGTCGCGGCTGGCGTGGCCAAGGGCGCGGTGACCTACCGAGCCTCGTGGGCGCTGTTCGACAACGCCACGGGGCAGACTCGCCCGCTTTCCGAAACGCAGAGCGCCACGACGACGATCGAAGCGCCGAGCGGCCTGCCGACCGCGGCCGGCAGCTTCATCGAAGTGTCGATTTCCGCGGACAATCCGGCATACCCGACGTGGAAGCAGCCAATCCGCACGCACTTCCGCCGACAGAGTGACGGCTGGAAGCTCGTGGGACTCGAACGGTTGCCCGAGACCGTTTCAGTCGGTCGGGCGGCGCAAGCGGCGACGCGCTGACACGCTGGCGGCCGGCGCGCGACCCCCTATCTTGCCTTTCGCGTTCGCCTGCCCTGAGCCTCGAGCGCAGTCCGGACGGCCACCAGTTCTTTGCGCTGGGCACGATCGACGGCCGGAAACTCGGGGTGCATCTCCTCGATGGCATCGATGACGGCTGCCCCGACCACCAATCGCGTGAACCATTTGTGATCGGCCGGCACGACGTACCACGGCGCGTGATCCGAGCTGGTGTTCCGGATCATGTCCTCGTAGGCTCGCATGTAGTCGCGCCAATGGTTCCGTTCCCTGACGTCGGCGAGTGAGAACTTCCAATTCTTGGACGGCATATCCAGTCGGCTGAGGAAGCGCCGCTTCTGCTCGTCCTGCGACACGTGCAGAAAGAACTTTCGGATGGCAATGCCGTTGCGCGTCGCGTAGCGCTCGAAGGCGACAATGTCCGCGAAACGTTCGTTCCAGATGTCCTTCGTGACGAGCGATGGCGGCAGTTTCTGGCTTTCGAGGATCTCGGGGTGCACCCTCACGACGAGCGTCTCTTCGTAGTACGAGCGATTGAAGATCCCGATGCGGCCCCGCTCGGGCAGGCACCGCGTCGTCCGCCACAGGAAGTCATGATCCAGGTCTTCCGCCGACGGCGCCTTGAACGAATATACCTGACAGCTCTGGGGATTGACTCCGGACATCACGTGTTTGATCGTGCTGTCCTTGCCCGCGGCGTCCATCGCCTGGAAAATGAGCAGAAGCGCCCACCTGTCCTGCGCGTACATTTTGTCCTGAAGCCGCCTGAGGCGCACGATGCCCCGCTCGAGCAAGCCATCCGCCTGCTCCCTGGACCGAAACTCCCCAGTGTCGGCGGGGTCGATGTCCTTCAGACGAAATTTTCGGCCGTCGGTCACCCGGAATGCGTGCGCGAACTTCCTCGCCCCCGAGAGGGCCTTCCGTCGCGAATGTGCGCTCATGTCGTCGGCGCCTGCTTCGCCGATCCTTTCGCCAATCCGGTCACTGATATCGCCAGTACCGGGTTCCAATGTGGTGAAGTCCGATCCAGGCTGACCAGCGCGAGGGGCGGGTTATTTCCAGGTCAAGCTGAGGAGCGCGATCGAGGCCTGCAGCCTCCCAGCCGGGGTCGTCGGGATGGAGCTTTTCGCCACCGCGCCGCCTTCTCTCAGGATCAAAGACTCGCGAACGATCGAGCCAGCTCTTTTGGGACGTTGGAAAGCCGGATTCCAGTGCCACAGCGTCGGGATAGCGAAAGTCTAGCGCAGGTACGATGACGCGGCCATCGCGCGGCTGTTCATCGCGATGTCAGGCTCGTGGATGCTCAACGGCCCCGTCAGCTCGGGCAGGTGTCGCTCCCACCACGCTCGCGCGCCGTGTTGACCCCAGCTCCCGCATGACGTGCATTCCAACGCCATCGAAAAGAGCTCCTCCGCGTTCTGCGGGCGATCACGCGGGTCCTTGGCCAGGCAAGCCATCACGAGCTCGTCGAGCTCGCGGGGAATTGACAACTCGGTCCGTTGAGACGGAGGAATCGGGGGCGCGTTCACGTGCTGCAACATCATCTTCATCGGCGTATCGCCTTCAAAGACGAGCTGGCCGGTGAGCAGGAAGTACGCGACGCAGCCGAGCGCGTAGACGTCGGCGCGGCTGTCGACGTCTGTGTCGCCAAGGACGATTTCGGGCGCCATGTAGGCGGGAGTGCCGGTCGTCGTTTGCTCCAGCGTGAGCAACGACGGTAGCCCTCCGCCGTGCGCGCGCTCCTTCACGAGGCCGAAGTCGAGCACCTTTGCGAAGTCGTACTCGAGTCCCATGCGGCACACGTAAATGTTGGCCGGCTTGATGTCGCGGTGCACGAGGCCCCGGGCGTGTGCGTCGGCCAGCGAGTGGCAGACCTGGCGGAGGAGAAAGATGGCGCGATCAGCCGGGACCGGTCCGAACTCTCTGACGAGATTTTCCATGTCACGGCCGATCAGGAGCTCCATCACGTAGTAGAACGTCCCCTCATCGGTCACGCCGAAATCGAAGACATGAATCGTGTGCGGTGAACTGAGTGCCGCTGTCGCCCGCGCTTCTCGCTCGAAGCGACGAAGGATCACGCTGGATTCGGCATCATTCCGTGCGCCCAGCACTTCCGGCCGCACAAGCTTGATCGCGGCGCTCCGAGCGAGCAGCCGGTGGCGGGCTCGCCACACTTCTCCCATGCCGCCCTGTCCGAGCAGCTCGATCAACTGGTAGCTGCCAAGCTCCTGCGCTTCGCGCAGGCGCCGGCCCACCCGCCGAAGGAACCGCGCGGGAAGCATCGCCACCATCGCGCAGGTGTAGTTCGGCAACACGAGAATCAGGGAGCTGAGCACCGGTGGGACTGCGACACCCCGCAGATGCGCAATCCACAGGGCGAGCGGATCCATCGAGGCCGCCACGAGCGCTGCGACGAGCATCTTCCCTGGTGACACTGGGGTGATCATCGAGAAGATCAGGATCAGCACCGCGGCCCAGGAGACGTGAAGCAATTGCTGGTCAGCCGGAGGAGCGAACACCCAGGTGTTGAGGAGCGCGATCCATACCGCGTTCAGGATCATGTAGCCGAGCCCGACCTCCAGCTTCCGGCCGTCGCAGGGGCCGGCGTGGTGACGGACATACCAGAACATGAGCGCCCCGAGGATCATCCCGGAGATTTCGAGAGCCAGGGCCCTCATGTTCATGTTGCCGCCAGGAACGGTGAGAGGAATGACCAGCACGTCCAGCGCGAGGCCGAACGCCCAAAGGCCGCCTACGACCATGCTGAACAGTCCCAACCGATGCACCTGCTCCTCGACGAGCTCGTCGGGAAGCTGCGTCGGCGTCCGGCGGGTGTCGTCGACGTTTGGGATCGGTGTCTGGGCTCGGCGTGCGATGACTCTCATGTGGTCTGCCACGGTTCCTTGCTGGCGCGCCGTTTCAGCTCTTCGAGGTTCAGCTCGATCGACGGATGCGAGCGCAAAAGATCCGCGAGTATCTCGTGCCGCGGCCGGACGACGCGCGACGCTGGACGCTCATCCTCGAGAAACGGCCATAGGCGCTCGCGAATCTGGGCAGGCACCACGCCTTCGAGGTATTCGAGCGCCGTGCCCTTCAAGCCCGGATCGTCGGTGTGAAGACCGCGATATGCGATCAGCAGCGGCTCTCTCGGAAGGACGAGGGACAATAACGTAAAGACGTGCGCCAGTCCCTGGTTTGTCCTGTCCTTGACGAACTCATCCACGAAGGACCGTCCTTCGGGTGCCTCCAGGCGGTCCAGTAATCCGTGGCTCTGCCAAACGGTTCGGCCGACAGCAACCTCCCGTAGCACTGCATCATAGACGCGCTCGGGGTCGACTCGGATTCGTGCGTTCCTTTCGAGAATTGATGCCAGCGACCGGCCGCACTGGAAGCGAACCTCGAACCGCTGGTCATCGAGCCCGAGTATCAGGCCGTCTGCCGCCCGCTGTGAGACACACACAGAGAAGACCCTGGCCAGCCGCCGCCGGACCGCAAACGGTTGATTGGGATCGATCAGCGCGTCAATCAGCTCTCCGACGTGCTCTTCGGCTACCTTCTGCAGCGCGTGGATCGCATCACGCGAGACGGCGTCCCACGCGAGCAGGGGAATGACGTAAGACACGAACGATGCGGGCAGTGCTTCCTCACGACGCAAAAGGGCCTCGATGCGGCCCTGGTCGCGGGAACGCAGCACCACAGCTCCTTGAATCTCCGGATCCGGAGGCGCGGGAATCACGAGAGCGTTCGTCTGGGGCCCGGCCGCCGCGGGCTGACGTCCTCCCGTGCTTGTGCCCGCCCCTCCGTGCAACGTCCGAAGCATGATGGTGCGAGTCGTCAAGTCCTCGACATCGGAGAGGTCGAGTTCCACGGCGCGGTGTCGCAGACTGCGCTCCAGTGTCTGGATGTAGCCATGATTGAGCCGGCGCGCGACGAACATCGCGACGAGCGCGCACGCGGAGGCGGCCATCAGAATGGCCGCAGGCTGCCGTGCCGGCGTGAGCATGAGCATCATCTGCAGCGCGCCGGCACCAAACGCGTCGCCGAGACGATCGACACCGACGTCGATCAGGGATTTGGCGGCGCGCTTCTCCGCCACCGGTATCGGCGTGTAGAACAGCTCGTACCCCGAGCGGAACAGGGAGCCTCGGAAGACGGCCTCACCCGCTCGCGCAACTATGATGCTCTGCAGTCCAGGCCAGACAAGGCTACCGAGCCCTCCCGCAAGGAGCGCAACCGACGGCGTCGCCGCGACTGCCGCCAAGCCGAATCGTTCAAGGGCCGCGCGGCTCGACAAGGTCTGCAGCAGAAAGGTGATGAGACTGGTTCCGGCGTAGTACGCCGCGAAAAAGCGCAGCAGGCTTTCTCCACGCCCGAATGCCGAGACAGCTTCCACCTTGAGCACGTAGTCAATCAGCGCGGAACCGAGTGTGCCGAGGAACACGAGAACAGCAAGCTCGCGCAGATACGGCGCGTCAGCAAGCACCCGGAGACCCGACCGCGCCGGTGCGGCGGACAGCTCGGGCGATGGCTCTGGACTCGAGCCCCTGGCCGGAGCTACCGAGGTGCCAAGCTTCCGAACCTGCCACGCACAGAACAGACTCAGACACGCGAGCATGGGGAGAGTCGCGGCGAGTCCAAAAAGCGCGGCCACTCGTTCGGCCGAGATGCCGCCCAGCAGGCCACCGGCCGTGCCGGCGCCGGCGATCTGTCCGAAGCGGCGCTTGGCAGTACGCGGATCGAACCGCTCGCTTGCGACGAGCCAGAATCCCGACCCGAGGATCGGACCCACACCGGAGACCTGCAGGTAGATGATGGCGGCCGCTAGGCGTGGGGCGGCTGAGACAAGTGCCCACTCGGCCATCAGCAGAAGGGCGCTCACGGCAAACGTCAGAGGTACGAACGTCGTCGGTGCCACCCGGCGTAGACACTTCGAGCTGAGGATGACGAGACCGATCGATACGACCGAGGTTGCCACAACCATCGCCGGCAGCGATGTGACGTTGAATTGCTGGAGAAACAGCGCGTCGCGTGTGGCTTTGCCGGCAATGAACTGCGCTGTGGACGCAGCAGCGCACGTCATGGCAATGACGACCGCCGAGGCGGGCTGTTGCGGCGTGGACGTTCTCATACGTGCTGTGCAACCACGTCCCATCGGTGCCTGAGGCGACGCGGTCCTTGGGTGTGGTGAAGGGGAACTTCTATCGATCGTATCATCCGTGCGGAGCTGCTTTCTGCTGTCTCCGCACTGTGGCCCTTCACCTGGACCGGGAGTGATGCGCCCTTGATATAGTGCCGGGCATGCCTGAGCGACCCGGCACATCTCGCAGCGATCCAGTAGCCGTCATCGATCTTGGTTCGAATTCAGGCCGGGTAATGGTGTTCGAGCGCGACGCGTCGAGCCATCTGCGTCTCCTGGCCGGCTCGCGCGCCCCCCTGCGGCTCGTCCAGGACGTCGATGCACGCGCACAGCTGAGCGAAGCCACGATGGCGCGCACGATGGAGGCGCTTCGAGATTTTCAGGCTATCGCGACGGGCGTCGGAGCGAAGCGCATCGTCGCGGTGGCCACTGCTGCAATGCGCGATGCGACCAACGGCGGATTGTTCGCACAGCGCGTCCAGCGTGAGCTGGGGATTCGAATCGAGACTATTGGAGCGCTCGCAGAAGCGCGCTACGGTTTCGTCGGTGCCGTGAGAGGCCTCTCGGTTTCGAACGGCGTCCTCTTCGACCTTGGCGGCGGCAGCATGCAGGTCATTCGATTCGCGCGCCGGCGGCTGGTTGAAGCCGTGAGTCTGCCGATCGGCGCGCTTCGACTGAGCGAGAAGTTCCTCGAATCCGATCCTCCCACCGGCAGAGAGCTCCGGCGCCTGCGCGAGCACATCCAGAGCCGCCTGGCAAAGGCTGGCGTGGGTCGCATGGCTTCGGGCGATCGTCTGGTTGGCACCGGAGGCACGCTGCGGAATCTGGCGAAAGTGGACCGGCAGACGCGACGGTATCCAATCGGCAGGTTACATGGGTACGAGCTGTCGGTCGATCGGCTCGGGGAGATCGTCGAGCGCCTCGCGACGACGAGGGAGAAACGGCGCGACGACATTCCCGGACTCAGCTCGGAGCGAGCTGACTCAATTGTCGGCGGCGCAGTCGCGATTCAGACGCTGGCGGAGTTCGTGCGTGCCAAACACATCCTGGTCTCGGGGCAGGGCGTGCGTGAGGGCATCGCGCTCCGATTTCTGAAGATGGCCGTCGGATCCCCTGAGACTGTCAAAGAGGCGTCGTTGTCGTCCCTCGTCTCGCGGTTCGACGGATGGAGGCCTGAGGCGGCGTCGCGCCGGCGTGGAGTGGCCGCCGCGCTCCAGCGTGCGCTCGAACCGCGCGCGCCTGTCAGCGTTGCGATGGCGATTGATCACGCCGCCCGCGTCCTCGACATCGGACGGAGCCTCGACGTGCTGAACAGACACGAGCACGTGGCCAGCACCCTGCTGAGCACAGAGCTCAACGGCTTCGCCCATGACGAGCTTGCGCTCGTGTCAGCCGTGGTGCGGCGGGCGGGCGACCGCCATGCGGACGTTCTGTCGCTCACGTCGGTCCGCGATGCATTCAAGAGTGGGCTGCTGGATCGCGCCGCGATCATCCTTGCGCTGGCCGACGAGATCGAGGCGAGGTGCCCGCGTGGCCGCCGTATCGCGGTCGACTGCGAAGTCGGCCGCAACGTGACGCTGTCAGTGCCGTTGCTGCCGTCCTGGCTCGCAAAGGATCTTGACGACCGCTTCGAGCGCGTCTTCGGCCGAGCACTGATCATCAGGCATCACATCTAAAAAGCGGTGTAACGAAAGTGTTCCTTCCCCGGACCTGAAGCCGTGAATGGACGCCCGCAGGTTATCGTGTGGACATGAACCTGCTCACCATTCCCGCATTCGGCGGACCCGGAGTCTTCCACGTCGTGGTCGAATCGCCGCGCGGATCGGGCGTCAAGCTGAAATACGACCCTCGATGGAATGCGATGTCGGTGTCGCGGCCACTCGTGCTCGGGGTGACCTACCCGTTTGACTGGGGCTTCGTGCCGTCGACGCTGGGAGCAGACGGCGATCCGCTCGACGCGCTGGTGCTGTGGGATGTCGCGTCATACCCCGGCGTCGTGCTGCCGTGCCGCGCTCTTGGGGTCATGTACATCGAGCAGAACCGTGTGAATCACGATCCGTCCGAGCGGATTCGCAACGATCGTATCCTCGCCATACCCGAGGCGGCCGGCCGCGAACGGGATTTCACGACCGTCGACGCCCTCCCCTCCCGCGTGCGCGCGGAACTCGAGGAGTTGACCGCGATCGCGACGGCGCTTGAGGGAAAGGACGTTCGAGTCACAGGGTGGGGAGACGCCGCAGCGGCCCTGAAACTGATCGCTGACGCAGACACCGGGAAGCCGAGTTGACGGTTTTCGCTACTAGACTCGACTGCTCTGTGCCCCGCCGCCCACCCGCTCTCGAAGAAGCGGATTCAGTGGCTCCGATCGTCGTCGCGTCGATGACCATGGTCGTCGTCGCCACACTCGAGGCTTGGGAGAGACCTGTCCAATCTGATGATGATGAATTCATCCGGATCCGGCTGCCCTGCAACACGGCCGGCGCTGAACGGATAGTTGTTGTCGTTCAGCACGCCGAGTCGACGACGGTCCAGTGGAATGACGGCTTCGATTGTCTGAAACGGGAACCGGAAGATCGCGCCGGGTCCGCCGAGATGGTTCGGGTCCTTGATATTCAGCAGATCGGCGACTTCCTGCTTGACGAGCAGACCTGTGCCGTCGACGTTGTCGAAGTCGACGAGAAAAATCTTCTTGAAGAGAGCCGCAGGGCCCTCGTTGTTGTCGCGTTCGATGACGAGGAACGTCCGCTCGCCTACACGGGTAAGGTCCCCGATCGAATTGCCGAGGGCTTCCATCCTGTAGAACCATCTGTTCGCGGTGTAGTGACCGGCTTTTGTGTTGAATTCGTAGATGGTGAGACGCTGTTGATCGGTGTCCGTTGTCAGTGGCCCCTCCAGCATCGGATAGAGTCTCGTCCCGCTGCAGTTGACCGCCATCCCTTCGAAGCCTTTGCTTCGTGGAAGGTTCGGCGTGCCCCCGGCCAGGAACGGGTTCTGCGGCGACTTCACGCCAGGCAGCGGAAACGGCGGATCCAGCAACCGCCCGAACCGATTGGTGTGGAGAAGAAACGGCCCGAACTCGTCGCCGAACCAGAGCGTCCCATCACGATCCACGCGCACTGACTCGATGTCGAAGTCACCGCCCGTCAACAGCCGTCGGTTGCGGATAGCGTGATCGACGGGAATGGCGCTGCCGGGGTACACGGCCCCGTCCGCGACCAGTGGAAAACCGATCTTGTGATTCGGATCATGCAGCGAGATGAAGTCCTCAACGTCGATGGTTCCCGGCCCGCCGGACTTCGTCTTGAAATGCGGATCGATACGGTAGACGCGCAGCACGAAATCCGGCGAGTTTTCTTTCGCGCCGAACCCGTTGTCGGGCATGACCCAGAAGTCTCCGTCCCGTCCCGGCAACACGGATGACACGCCTTGCACGGGCTGTTTGCCGTCGAACGGAGGCACTCGGCCGTTGGCGGGAAGAATGAGATTTCCTGATGTCGGGCCCTGGGCATAGGTGTCAGCTGGCAGCTTCGCAAAGCCCTCGAGCGTTTGCGCGACCGCGGGAAGGCAAACGCCGCAACAGAACGCCGCGACGCAGAACAAACTGATCAATGGTCTCTTCACGTCAAACCTCCGTCATGTGGTCCGGTAGACCTCAGGCAGTTCTTTGAATGGATGGTAAGAAGCGACTGTGACCCTAGAGCGACGGTGCGGCATCGAAGACGTAAAGGCGAATGCAAAAGATTGACAACGCGGGCGCATGCGCGTACTGAGAAGGCGCAAGTGTGTTTACTCAATCATTGAACGCTCGACACATCGAATAGACATTCGGTTGATAGCGTGCCCCGGTCCTGTCTTTGAGCAAAGACTAACTGAGAGGCACCTGTCATGAACACGACCGACCGTCGCACATTCCTCAAATTGATGGGAACCCCGGCAGTGGCCGCCGCGCTACCGCTGGACTTCAGTCGCGCGCTCGAGATCCCCGCGCACAACCGTACCGGGACCATCGCTGATGTCGAGCACATAGTCTTTCTGATGCAGGAGAATCGATCGTTCGACCACTACTTCGGCACGATGCGCGGCGTTCGTGGCTTTGCCGATCCGCGCGCCGTGAAACTGCCGTCCGGACGATCCGTGTGGCATCAACCCAACGGCGCCGGCTATCTTCTACCGTTCCGTCCGAACGTAGACGACCTCGGCATGACGTTCCTGCCGGACCCACCCCACGGCTGGGCCGACACCCATGCCGCCTGGAATGCGGGCAACTACGATCGATGGGTGCCGAACAAGGGTGTGACGACGATGACCTATCACACTCGCAAGGACCTCCCGTACCCGTTTGCGCTGGCGGATGCCTTCACCATCTGTGACAACTATCATTGCTCGCTGATGGGGCCGACCGATCCTAATCGCTACCATATGTGGACGGGCTGGGTCGGCAACGACGGTGCCGGAGGCGGCCCCGTCATCACGAACGCCGAAGCAGGCTACGACTGGTCAACCTATCCTGAGCGCCTCCAGAGGGCCGGCATCACGTGGAAAATCTATCAGGATGTTGGCGTCGGCCTGGATGCGGCTGGCTTCTGGGGCTGGACCGACGACCCGTACATCGGCAACTACGGGGACAACTCGCTCCTCTATTTCCATCAGTATCAGTTCGCGCTGAACGGAACTCCGCTGGCCGACAGAGCCCGGACCGGCACAAACATCCTCGCGCAAAACCGCGAGCCGGACAGACTGATGGACATCCTCCGGGAGGATGTGCGGCACAACAGACTGCCGCAGGTGTCCTGGATTGTCGCCCCCGAGGCATATAGCGAACACCCGAACCACGCACCGGACTATGGCGCGTGGTACGTCTCGCAGGTCATTGACATCCTGACCTCGAATCCGGCGGTCTGGAGCAAGACGGCCCTGTTCATCACCTACGACGAGGAAGGTGGTTTCTTCGATCACCTGGTTCCACCAACCCCGCCGCAGTCCCGTGCACAAGGCCTGTCAACCGTCGAAACCACCAACGAAGTCTTCCCGGGTGACACTGGCCACGCGAGCGGCCCCTACGGGCTTGGTGTGCGGGTTCCGATGCTGGTCGTCTCGCCGTGGAGCAAAGGCGGCTGGGTCAACTCGGAGCTCTTCGACCACACGTCGCTGATCCGCTTCCTGGAGGAGCGCTTCGCCCACCATCACCTGGACTTGATCGAATCCAACATCACGCCCTGGCGGCGTGCGGTCGCCGGAGATCTCACCAGCGCGTTCGATTTCAAGACGCCGAACGCCTCGCCACGCCTCATCCTGCCAAGTACCGATGCCTTCAAGCCCCGCGACTTGGTGCGGCATCCCGACGAGGTACCCGTCGAGGATCGCGGAACGGTCTGGGCGCAGATCGGCGCCGATCAGGCAGGCCTGGTGTTCGTCGAGGTCTCGGAGGTGGTTCGACAGTCGCTCGTCGACGCCACGTCACGCGAGGATCTGGTCAGGCTCCTGTTGACGCTCGACCCGGAGGACCTCGCGTACGTCTCGGAGTCAGTGCCCGCCGACGTCCTGCACGAGGCATCCCGCGCGCTCGATTCGAGCGACCGATCCGTCTACGAGAACTCGATACTCTACGAGGACGATTGCGTGGGCCATTACATGACCCGCGAGTGGGTCGCCGTGGCCGAGACGCAATCGATCCAGCAGGCGCTCACTGACCTCCGTGCGGCTGCGGCGAGCTTCCGCCGCAGACGGATCGCGTGTTCGTCATCGACTCGCGTCATGTGCTTGCGCGGGACCGTACCTCTGCAGGCGCTGCTGCTCCGGGACCCGTCGTCACCGGTGGTCGGCGCGATGAGCGACGACACCATCAGCTTCGGTCCTCGGCAGAATGCGAGCGACGCGGCCAAGGCGTTCGAGCGCTACGATCTTGTGTCCGCGCCCGTGGTAGACGACCGAGGCAAGCTCGTAGGTCGCCTGACCGTCGATACGGTCATGGACATCCTGCGCGACGAGTCGAATCTTCGCGCGCTCAAGCGCGCCGGACTGAGCGGCGACGAAGACTTGTTCGCCGCCCCCTGGGACAGCGCGCGCAATCGCTGGCCGTGGCTCGCCATCAACCTCGTGACCGCGTTCGTCGCCTCTCGCGTCATCGGCCGGTTCGAAAGCACGATTCAGGAGCTGGCCGCGCTGCGGCGCTCATGCCCATCGTCGCCAGCATAGGCGGCAACACCGGCAACCAGACGATGGCGCTCGTCATTCGGGCGCTGGCCGTCGATCAGATTCAAGGCGCTGCAGCATGGCGACTCATGAGCAAGGAACTTGCCGTCAGCCTGATGAACGGCTGCGTGTGGGGCCTGCTCGTCGGACTCTTTGCCTGGTCCTCTTCGCGCCCGACGTCGATGATCGGCGAATTTCTCGCGCAGCTTGTCCTTCAACTCGCGTTCAAACTGCGAGGTTTCCGTGCGCGTGAGATTGAGCATCAGGACGCATGGTTCCTGATGGCACCCCACGATCGTGACGAGTAGCTCAACCCGATCAGAGCCACCGTCACTCGACGCGATGCCGACCACTTCAAGTGGCGGATCATGGTCGGCGGTGATGTCGCGACTGATCGCGGCGATGGTGTCGAGATTCAGTGCCACTTGAGGTCAATGCCCTGCTATTCGGCAGAGCTCTTGTCCCGCGCAGGATCGTTGCGGACCGTGTCAGCGATTCCGACACTCCTCCGCCGCATCGCACCGCCAACTGAAGCGAGCGCGATTGCGCCGCCTACCCACGGTGCTGCCTTGTACATGCGCCGCGTCGCCTTTTTCCCGAGAATCTGCCTCAATTGCTTCTTGATGGTCATACCCTGTCGTCTGCAACTGCCGTGCGAAGCGTCGCGAGGCCATGCCCACTGCCTTCGCAATCTCATCCGGTGCAAACGTGCAGAGCTCCGGACGGCTCCTCCTTATTGCAAGGCTCGAACTCAACGATCAGAGTTTTGAGCTGGCCCCCTCGACGGTGAGTTCAACGCGCGGGCCGCGGCATCGGCAAAGTCCGTGAAGATACCGTCGACGCCCAGATCCCGGAACTGACGATACTCGGCCCCGGGATCGCCGTGGTAAGACGATGACAGAAACATCGGCTCGCTGCGCAGTGTCCAGGTGTGAACGAGCAGGCCGAGTGCGTGCGCACGGGCAATGAGATCGGTCGGCGCCATCAACGTGCCGTCCGGGTTGGCCGGAACCACCAGACGGCTGTTCGGCCCGATGCCGTCCGCGTACGACTTGATCGCGCGCAGCTCCGCGTCATTCGGAATCCGGCGTTCGATGAGTTGAATCAGCTTGATCTGCGTCTTGGGTCGAATCTCGCGAAGGTTTGTCTCGAACGACTGAATGAAAACCGGCGCACTCGCTGTGTTCCAACCATGGCGATCGAGCGCCGCGAGCATCCGGTCCTCGATCGGCAGTCCAATCGTCCTGAAGTACGTCGGGTGTTTCGTTTCCGGATAGATTCCAATCGGACGGCCAAGCTCCTTCCCGAGCTGCTGTGCCAGCTCGATCACCTCGTCGAATGTCGGAACCTGGTACTGCCCGTCCCACGCCTGCGAGCGGAACGTCGAGGCGCTCCCGTGCCCGCAGCGTCTTGATCTCGGCAAGGGTGAAGTCCTCAGAGAACCAGCCCGCCACCGTCATGCCGTCGACGGTCTTCGTCCGCTTTCGGTCGGGGAACTTCGTGGCGGCGTCGGTGGTACTGCCGATTTCGTTCTCGTGCCGCGCGATGAGCACGCCGTCCTTCGTCGAGACGAGATCCGGCTCGATGTAGTCCGCGCCCATTTCCGCGGCGAGGCGGTAACCGGTAAGCGTGTGCTCGGGGCGGTGCCCGGCCGCGCCACGATGGCCGATGATGAGCGGGCTAGGCATGGCGGCGGACCCAGACATCGTCACGGCCGCGACGGCAAGTAGCAACGCGGCGAAACGCACGATCGACGGCATCCGGACTACCACAGGACCTTCAATCCGAGCTGCATCTGACGCGGATCGTAGCTCGACGTAATCGTGCCGAAGCCGCTCGAGCTGCGGTTGCCGTTGGGCGCCGTGAAGTCTACGCGGTTGAACAGGTTGAACGCCTCGAGCCGCAGCTGCAGCCGTGCCGCGCCGGCGAGCGCCAGCTGCTTGCTCACGGCGAGATCGAAGGTCCAGAAGTTCGGTCCCCGGACGCTGTTGCGCGGCGTGTTGCCGAATGGCTGGCTCGGGTCGGTGGGAATCGACACGCAGGCCGGGTTGAACCAGCCGGTGATGGAGCGCTGGCTGGCGTAGGGATCGCACGTCACGTTCGGCCGGTAATTGTTCGCGCCCGCGAAGTCGTTGGTGATGCCCGAGACCTGGAACGCGGCCGCCGGGCTGTAAGTGAACGTGACGGGCTCGCCAGGCGTGACGGTGTTGATGCCGGCAACCTGCCAGTCTCCCCACGCTTTTCCGCGACCGAACGGCAGCATCCACACGATGCTCGTCGTGCTGTTGAACGGTTGGTTGTAGCCGGAAGTGCCGTAATCGGCCGCGATGTTGTGGATGTCCTGTGGAGCCGGGGAGTTGCCGTTGGCGTTCTCGAGCGACTGGGAGGAGTTGTCCTTCGCTTTCGACAACGTCAGCGCGCTGAGCAGGTTGAGGTTGGCACCCGCCCGCCACTCGTATTTCATTTGCAGCGCATCGTACCGTGATTTGCCGCCATTGAAGACCTCGGTGATATCACCGAACGTGGGGATCGGCCGGCGGGTCTGCAGCGAAAGGGTGCCGGCGGAGTTGTTCGGTGCTGCCTGGTTCAAGTTGCCGACCATCAGGAGATCGGCCGCCTTGTTACCGACGTAGGCGATGTCGACGACCATACCCGGGCCGAACTGGCGCTGCACCGACGCGAACCAGTTCTGCACCATGCCGGACTGATAGTCTTTCGGAATGTAGCTGATGAGCGAGGCCAGCGGGTTGAACGTCGACGCGTCGGTCAAGCTGGCTGGAAAGCCCTGCTCGGTTTGAAGGAAGCTGGCGGAGGCCGCGTCTGTCTGATTGACGACCCCACGAATCACCTGCGGACCGTTGATCGCGAGCAGGTTGGCGGATCCGATGCGGTCCCAATGAACGTAGCTGACGCCCCAACCGCCATGGACCACCGTGTTCGCCGCGGCGGTGTACGCGAATCCCAGTCGCGGCGCAAAGTCATTCCGATCGGGGTTGACGAGCGACCGGTTCTGGATCGATCCGCTGCTCGCGGCGACCATCTTGACGGTGACAGGATCGAAGTTCGTAAGCCGGTTGTTCGCGTCCCACATCGGTGTGGCGTACTCGTAGCGCAGGCCGGTGTTGACCGTCAGCCGATCGTTCACGCGCAGGTCGTCCTGAACGTATGCGAAATTCATCTTCTGGCGCATCTCGGCGACAAACAGCGTGCTGATGGCGTATTGCGAGCGTAGGCCCAGCATGAAATCAGACAGGTTGTAGATGTTATTCGCCGCCGCCCCTGCAGGACGGGTGAACTGACCGGTGTAGGAGTCGAGACCGTACAGCGGATTGACGTCCATCACCTGCACGGCGACGCCTTGGTACTCGTACCCCGCTTTGAGCGACTGCCGTCCCCTCAACCACGTGTAGTTGATTTTCGGATTCCACAGCGTCGGATACTGCCACTGCGGATTGGTTGCCTGCCGGCCGAACGCCGAGTAGCCGCTGATGGCTTCCGACAGCAGTCCTCCGGCAATGCGCGCGTCGCTGGGGAGTCCCGGGATATTGATGGACGTTGACGCGCCCAGACCAGGTGGATTCTTGCCACCTCGCGTGTTCGACCAGCCGAGCCGCATCTCGAGCAGCGATCGCTGGCTGGTAACGAGTGTGGCGCCGAGCGCCAGCTGCCTGCTGCGAGCGTAGATGTTCCCATTCCCGCCCCCGCCCGCCGGCAGGGGAATCGGCGGCTGATCGTTCGAGTTGAGCACCCGCCAGCCGTAGCGCCCGAACAGCGAGAGCGATGGGCTGACCTGGAGATCAATCTTCCCGTCAGCCTTGTTGGAGTGATTCGTGAGGAGCTGGGAGATCGCGTAGTTGTTGGCGGCGCCGGCCACATTGGGACCAGGGAGGCTGCCGAGGACCGCCTTCGCGAACGGAGTCATCGGAATCGACGTCCCGGCCGGATAGACGACCCCGGTTCGCGGATCGCGCACGTCAACCGATAGGATGCCCGAATTCTGTGCTGCGGTCGGGAGAATCGAGAAGGCGGTCTGTTGCTTGTTCTGACGGAACCCTTCGTAATCAAGGAAGAAGAACGCCTTGTCCTTGAGAAGCGGACCACCCAGCACGCCGCCGAACTGGTTCCGGCGGAGGGGCGGTTTCTTCCCGTCGGGCGGCAGGAAGTAGGGCGCTGCATTCAGCGAGGTATCTCGAAAGAACTCCCATCCGCCACCGTGAAATTGATTCGTTCCACTTCGGAACAGCACATTGATCGTCGCGCCGGCGGCACGGCCGTACTCTGCGCTCTGGTTGTTCGTGACGACGCGGAATTCACCAACGGCGTCGGGTGCTGGCTGCATCACCTGGTTGGAAAACCCCTGATTGCTCGTGCCATACGCGTTGTTGTCGAGACCATCGATGAGGAAGTTGTTGAACACGCTCCGCAGCCCATTGACATTGAACGCGCCTTCGCGCGGCGTGCCGTTGGTGCTCTTGTTGAGCGACGATTGGCGGACCCCTGTGGTCAGAAGCGCAAGCGAGGAGTACTCGCGTCCATTGAGCGGCAGCTCACGGATCGGAACGGCGCCGATCACCTGACCGCGCTGGCTGGAGTCAGTGTCAATCAGCGGAGCGGTGGCCGTTACTTCGATCTGGTCGGACACGTCACCGACCGCCATCTGCAGATCAATGCGTTGACGCGCGGCGACCTCGACCCGAACGCCGTCGACGAGCGCGACCGCGAACCCCGCCTTCTGCGCGGTGACGACGTAGTCGCCCGGTCGAACGGTCGTGAATTCGTACACGCCGTTTCCGTTGGTCGTGCGCGTCAGCGACACGCCTGTCGCGGTGTTGGTCAACGTGACAGAAGTGTCTGGCGTAACCGCACCGCTCGTGTCCTTCACCATTCCGACAACTGAGGCGGTCTCAAACTGCGCGAAACACGGAGCGGCAGCGAATAGGACAACCAAGAGCATTACACCGACTGGCAACGCACGGGCAGGTCCAACCATTGTTCACCTCGCTACGCTTGAGAGTTGAGATCGCAGCGAAGTCTAGTGACCATGCATGACGACGTCGTGAATCGCCGACGACGGCGCCGTAACTGAACAGCCGGCGTTCACACCGTTCTTACATGCGCTTCGTAGACTGGACGCACCACTTTGCGAAGGGTGACTGCGTGAGGGTCAATTCTTTGGCGTTTTTGCCCGCGCGCGTGGACCGCTCTTAATCTGCGGGTTCTCGGTTCGATTCCGAGGCGGCTCACCATCCCTCACTTCGTTCGGTCTGGTATCGCCGCCTCGCCTTCAGGCAAGTTGCTTCGTGCTTCGCGCTCGCCAAACATGCACGATTCCGAGGCGGCGTCTCGCACGACTCGACATGCTTTCGCCGGGTGATTCTCAGGCACTAGACGCTGGCGGGCCCGCTACTTTTGCGAGAGATGCTTGCGAACTCGGCTGAGCGTTTCGGGCGAGACGCCGAAGTACGAAGCGAGCATCCGCTGAGGCACCTGGATTGAGATTGCCGCGTACGTCTTCAGAAACTGCAGATAACGTTCCCCGACCGACATTTCATGCGCAACCCAGCGGCTCCGCGTTTTGGACTCGCCAACACGCTCGACTCCCGCCGCCTGTTGGCGTTCCAGCTGCCCTGTGACAAGATCCCAGCCACTGCCGTTGCCTGCGGCGACACCAAACGAGACCAACGAGGAGGACATCGATGCGAATTCACTGTACGCGAACAGCCGTCAGTTGCGCGCTCGTGCTCGCCTGTCTGATAGGCGCTGGCAACGCTCAGACGCCGCCTACTAGCGCGAGCGGCTCGGTTGTAGTGGCCAAGCCCACCTACACGTCTATTCCGATGGAGATCACCGTCAACCGCCCGGCTGCGGAAGTGTGGAAGCGCATCGGCAAGTACTGCGATGTCGCCGAATGGCTGCAGATCCCGACTGGGTGCACAATCACGTCAGGTAAGGACGGAGAATTTGGCGCCGTGCGCACCGTGGGAGGCGGCGAGGTCCTGGTGAGCAAGACCGAGCTCTCGTACACCTATACCCAGACCCCGAAGGAAGGCCAGCCGTACAACCTCTATCACGGCACGCTCGAGACCAGGCCACTGACGGCGACCACCTCGAAAATCGTTTACACATTGTTTTTCGACAACTCGATGCTCCCGGACGACGCCGCTCGCGCAGCGGACAGGGCGAGGAGGGCCGAGAGGTTCACGCAAGCGCTTCAGAACATGAAGATCCTCGCCGAAGGCGGCAAGCTACCGCCGTCCCCGGCCGGAGGCGGGACGACGGCGGGCGGCGCCCCCACGCGGTAGCTCGATTACCGTTGCTATCGATAATTTCGCTCAATTCTTTGGAGTTTTAGCGCGCAACGCCGATGCTGAACCTCGCTGCGAACCTGTCCTTCATGTTCGGGGAGGTCGAATTCCTCGATCGATTCAAAGTGGCCGCTGCCAGCGGCTTCCGTGGCGTCGAATATATGTTTCCGTACGACTACGACGCCATCCAGCTCCGCGAGACGCTGGATGAACATCACCTCGCGCAGATCCTGTTCAACCTTCCTGCGGGAAACTGGGCGACGGGAGAGCGCGGGATCGCATGTCACCCGAACCGGGTGCCGGAGTTCCGCGATGGCGTCGCGCGTGCCCTCGAATATGCCAAGGTGCTCGGGTGTACTCGAGTGAATTGCCTGGCCGGCATCGTCCCACCGGGCGTCGACGATGCCGCGTGGCGCGACACGCTTGTCAGCAACCTCCGTTTCGCTGCCCAACGTTTCGAGTCGGCCGGGATCACGCTGCTGGTTGAGAGCATCAATACCTCCGATGTTCCCGGATTCGCGCTCCATCGCACGAGGCAGGCTCTCGAAGTTTGCGCGGAGGTCGCGTCTGTCAACCTGCTCTTACAGTACGACGTCTACCACATGCAGCGAATGGGAGAGGACGTGGTGGGGACGATATCCCGTGAGCTCAGTTCGATTGGACACATCCAAATCGCTGATGTTCCCGGTCGTCACGAGCCGGGAACGGGTTCGATCGACTTCGTGGCCGTGTTCGAGGTCCTCGAGAGGCTCGGCTACTCGGGTTGGATCGGATGTGAATACACACCTGCTGGTCGAACGAGCGATGGGCTTCGGTGGCTGACACAGTTTCGCCAGGCTATCGGCGGTGTTTAGCGGTCGCCAACGAATCGCGCAGACGAGGACCTCGGGTTTCTCGGTGACGCCCGCGTCGTGCGATGAGCCACACCGAGGAGACCATGTGAGGATCGCACGGTGACGGCGCGCCGTTCACGCACTGAGCGTGCGTACGGCCGTGGTGCTTTACGGTAGTGGACGGTGCCTGTATCTGCGCAGACTCGCGCGCTATGTACGTATGCTTCGGCGGGCGGCGGGATGAGTCGTGGTGGATTGACCGATGGGCGCTAGAAAAGGGCCGTCTCCGTTGGAGTAAACACCAGAGACGGCCAACCCCCAGTGTATTGCGAGCCATGTATCGGTGGGGATGTCGAGTGGCGATAGCGACGAAAAGTGTTCGACCATGACGAAAGGGTACGAGGAGTCGTGAAGGTGGCGCGAACTACTCGGCGCTCCTGAGCGCGGTGAGCACTTTCTCGAAAGAGAGTAGATACGAGTCGTGGTCAGTTTTCCATTCGCTGAAATCTGGCAGGAAGTATTCGCGGATCTCTTTAGCTGTATCTTCGCCGAGATCCCCATCGAATTGCTTCCAGGACCGGATGTCCTTGAACGGGACGAGGCTGCTGGGCTTGGGTCAACGCGATTCCCCGGGAGGGCGGCAACATCTTTCATGGGACCTTCCAGTCGAACTACGGCAGCGCGAACCTGCAGAGCAACAACATCAGCGACCGATTGCGTGCGCGCGGCGCGACCGCAGGGTCCGACATCAAGACGCTGTATGACGTCGAGGGAGGCGTAGGTGGTCCGATCCGGCAGAACAAGCTGTGGTTCTTCCTAAGTGTCCGGCGCTGGATTACCACCAGCAACCTGGCGGGACTGTATTTCAACAAGCTCCAGAATCCCCAGGGCACGTTGTTTTACGCGCAGGATCTCAGCCGGCCGGGGTTCGAGGACAACTTCTACATCGACGAGTCGCTCCGTTTGACGTGGCAGGCGGCGGCCAAGCACAAGATCGGCGTGCTGCTCAGCAGCGAAGACAACTGCCAGTGCCACGCGGGACAGCGCGGTGGCACCTTGTCGCCGGAAGCCGCAGGGGATAACCACTTCTCTCCGGCCCCGCGGGCGCAAATCAAGTGGACCTATCCGGCAACCAACCGGCTGTTGTTCGATGCGGGGACGTCGGCTCTATGGGGGAAGGTGGTCCGGCGATCGACTGGCGGCACCGACGCCGACTTCGTCGTCACGGATCTGGACAGAGGCCTCACCTACGGCCACCACGCCCGTGATTATGCGAACCCACCGAGCACCGGGGGGACCCTTCCCTACGCGGTCATCACCCAGACCGCGAACATGGCGTACGTGACGGGATCGCGCACGACCAATGCAGGAATCAGCCTGCGTCAGGCGTATCAGCAGCGGAACCACTTCATCAACCACAGTCTCACGTACTCGTTCCGTGGTGCGACACCCGTGTCGCTCACGCAGTGGATATCGCCGTTCCACTCCGAGACGCGGCAGCATGCGATGGGACTCTACGTGCAGCAGCAGTGGACGACCGGCCGGCTGACACTCGATGGGGGACTCCGGTATGACCGCCACGCATGGTGAAGCTCGGCGTTCAAGTCGATTTCTGAGTTCGGGAGGTCGTCGCTTCTTGCGGGAGATCTCTGCGGAAATGCCCGTCGCGTCCTCGCAACGCGACGGGCTTGGCTTCAGTTAGTCCCCACCGCCAGAGGCATCAGTGCTTGCGGGGGACCAATCAATCTCGACCGATCAGCCCCAGGCCTGGGCCGGAATTTCTGCGTGCGGCCTCCGGTCGCCTCTGCAATGTACAGATTTCCCTCTGAGTCGACCGAGAACTGGTGCATGTTCCAGAGTCCACCTGGGAATGTGCCCTGCGTACCCCATGAAGAGATCAACTTGCCCTTGAGGTCGAACTTGGTGACCTTGTTGTTGTTGCCGCCGACGATTCCGAGATGCCCGTCGGCCGTGACCATGACGTGTTGCGGCTGGCGGAGGCCCCCAAACTGATCGAGATACTTGCCATTCTCATCGAAGATCTGGATCCGCATGTTTCCTCGATCAGAAACGTAGAGACGCCGGTTCCGATCGATGTCAATCGAGTGCACCGTATTGAACTGACCGGGGCCGGTGCCGGGCGTCCCCCACGTCGTCAGGAACTTCCCGTTCCTGTCGAACTTCACCACGCGCGTGTTCGTGTAGCCGTCGGAAATAAAGAAGGTCCCGTCGGGCAGCCAGGCGATGTCGGTCGGTCGGCCGAAATGCTTCTCGTCGTTTCCCGCCACGCCGGCCTCTCCCAGCGTCATCACGAGCTGCTTGCCGTCGTGGGTAAACTTGAAGATTTGCTGCCGCAAATCGTCGATCACCCAGACGTGTCGTTGCGGATCGTACGGGCTGATCTTGACCTTGTGCGGACCGCGTCCGCCCTGGAAGAGGTGATCCCACTGAGTCCATGACTCGACCATCTTGCCTGCGGCATCGACGATGATGATGCAATTGCGCATTTCCGGTGTCGGCGTGAGCGACGAACCGACGGAGCCGTAGGCACCCGTGAAATTGTTTGGCAGCTTGTCGGGCAGTTTGATCTCACCGCGGTTGACCAGAATAACCCGGTCCGGACTCTCCGCGAAGACACCGCCTTGAGAGCCCAGCGCGTACCCGGGACGGGCGAGCTGCTGCGGCCAGCTGGGAACGACCTCGTACGGGCCGGTTTCGTCTTCGCCTCCTCTCTCCTGAAGCAGAGCAGGTACCGATAACAGGCCGCACGCAAACACCACCGCCACCGTGAGCATCAGCTTTCGCACACCGACCTCCTCGTTCCCATGTCCGATTTCGCATCCACGGGGAAGCGATCGGACATTCTTACAAACTTACAAGCCTCCGAAGGGGCAAGCTGGCTTCGCCTTCCGGACTCGCCAAATAGATCTGCAACTTACTCGCAACCGGCCAGCCGACCGGAGCCAGGTTCGCGGGGAGGGAGTGGGTACCCGTTGGCGTACATACGTCGCGTAGCGAACCCTGATCCCATCTTTGTCGAGGAATCCCATCGATTGCTGAAAGAGCGCCGGCGGTGGCGAGCCCGCGGGCACGGTGCCCTCCAGAATGTAGAGGCGATTTTCGTGCATGTAGGTCGCGGCGAAGGTTTGAGATCGATCGGGGTACATGAGTTGTACGCGACGTCCTTCAATGCGGTCGCTATTGGCGTACGCGTAATACGTCACCTTCGCGTCCCTCTTGATGAAACTCCACGCCGCAAAGTCCATCGCTCCTCGCAGTTCGGCGACGTAGGGGTTGTTGCAAAGGTTCGGATAGGCCTTGCAGTTATTGAGTCGCTCCGCGTGTATTTTCTGGACGTTCGTGTAATCGATCACGGTGACGGAGTAGCGGGTCCGCCCATCTTCGTAGCTATGGACGTGCCCGGGTAAGGTGACGCCAAATTCCGTGACGTAGGTGATGTCCTGCACCTTCGGTTGACCCGGGAGATTGACCAGGAAGGCATCTGCCCGGCTGTAATACTCGATCCACTCCTGGGCGTAGGACAGGCGCCGACACGCACAGGATTAACGCTGCCGGAATAAGTCGAACCAGGCGCATCATTTTTGTCCCCATCTCGTCGTATCCAGGATTCCTTATCTGCCTTGCTGAGCCTGGGCCGGCGGACCGTACTGCACCCGCGAAGGGGCTGGGTACATGTTGGAGTAGACAGTGTCGTAGCGAACTCTGATCCCGTCCTTGTCGAGGAATCCCAGCGATTGCTGAAACAGCGCCGGCGGCGGCCCACCCGCAGGCACGGTTGCCTCAAAAACATAGAGGCGATTTTGGTGCATGTGGATCGCGACGAAGGTACGAGATCGATCGGCGTTGGTGAGCTGTATCCGACGTCCTTCGATTCGGTCGCTGTTGCCGTACGCGAAATACGTCACCTTGGCGTCCCTCTTGATGAAATTCCACGTCGCAAAGTCCATCGCGCCTCGCAGTTCGGCGACATAGGGGTTGCCGCAGGTGTCCGGATACCCCTTGCAGTCCTTGACTCGCTCTGCGTGTATTTTTTGGACGTTCGCGTAATCGACCACGGTGACGGAGTAGCGCGTCGGCCCATCCTCGTAACTGTGCACACGCCCCGGTATGGTGATGCCAAATTCCGTAGTGTAGGTGATGTCGCGCACTTTCGGCTGACCCGGGAAATTCACCGTGAAGAAGTCAGCCCGGCTGGAATACTCGACCCAGTCCTGGGCGGCGGAAGGCCCCGACATACACAGGATCAACGCTGCCGGAACGAGTGGAATCAGGCGCATGACTATCCTCCATCACATCGTATCCAGGATTCCCTTGGCCGTTTGTAGTGAGCGGATATTACACCCGCGTCGGGGAGGGGATGGCGAAGTTTTGTGGGCGAACCTCGACGCCGTACTTTGACGGGAGCGGTCAACCGCCGAGGGTCAAATCTACCGGGTTCTAGGGGGAACGTTGCGTACGATTTTCGCGAGCCCGAGCAGGCGAGAGCTGAGGCGCAGCCCCGATCGATCGACCGCATCCAGGTTGATAGCGAAGCGCATCCGTCCGCCTTCGATGTACAGCTCGATGATGCCCGCCGCCTGTGAGAAGTCCTTGCCGTCGCTGACGGTGAGAACTGGCAGCGCCCTCAGCGCCTCCAATCCGGCAGTCGGTTGTCGAGCCTCGGATTCTGCGATGAACAATAGGTGGCAGGCGCGCCATGTGGCGCTGTCCTGAGGCCGCGCGACCTCGAGCATATGGCCGTTGATGTTCTGTCCGCGGACCGTCTCCACCAGCGCGGCAGCGATCCCCTCGGCACCGACGACGCAGAAGGCGATGGGGGCGCCGGAGGGCAGCCCCGGCCACTCGGCGAATTTTGCGAAGTTGTACAGGAGTGCCGCCTTCACGGCGACGTCCTGCGCCACGTCGGCGCCGGCGGCGATCCCGGACGCCGCGATCAGCGATGCCAGGAGCGCGACGCTCGCGGTGGCCAGGCGCCTGCCACGACCACGCCGCGTTGAGATCATCGAACCGTCCATCGCAGTCGCAGGCTGGCGCTGCGCGGGACCTGGGTCGCCCGCAGCAGAGAGCCGGCGCCAGGACCGGCAAACTCGGCGTGCGCCACGTCGAAGAGGTTCTCGGCGATCGCCATGCCGGACAGACGGGTGTTGAACCGCCACTCCGCGTTGATGTCCACTCGCGTGTAGGGGTCCACATGCAACCGCTCGAGCCGGCTGACATGGAAGAACGCGAGGTTGAGCGTCGCGCGAGTGCCGGGCGAAAACGCCGACCGAAACTGCCACTGCCTACCCGGAGCGTTCCCATCCTCGCTGCCGGCCGCCGGATCATGACTCGAGGCCGCGAGTTGTGGCGTGATATGGAAGGCTGTGTAGCTGCCGTCGAGCCGCCAGACCGGGCCCGGCGTCCACTGGCCCGCGATTTCGAGGCCGCGCGTCGTCGCCTTGAGCTGGTTGCTGAATGGCGAGGTGACGAGGATCTGGGGTGACGGGACGAGCTGGAAGACGGGAGTCGCTGGTTCCTGCGTCCGCAGGTGGTCGTAGCGGCCCGCGAATCCCGTAACATCAATCGACCCGGTCGTCCCGACCCCGAGCCGGTATCCAGCTTCCAAGTCGACGAGATTCTCGGTCTCCGCACCCGCGTTGCCGAGCAAGGTGGCGAACAGTGGCAACCCGTTGGCGCTCCGAACCGGCGGAAGATCCAGGCGAATCCCTCGCTCATACAGTGAAGGCGTCCGAAGGGCGCGTGACGTAGCCGCCCAGAGACGCTGACGGGGAAGCGCGTTCCACATCACGCGTGCGGTTGGCTGTATGCCCGCGCCCGAGTACGAGTCGTGCTGCACCTGGCTGCCGAGCGTGAGCGTCAGGCGGCGCTTGAAGAGCGCGATCTCGTCCTGCATGAAGGCGGTCAGGAGCGAAGAGTTGTTTTCAGCCGGGGTCAGCGAAAAGCCGACGTGTCCCACGAACCTCTCATCGCTGAACCGGTAGCCGACGCCCGCCACGAGATCCTGACGCGCACCGAGAGCCATGTGGTATTGCGTGTCGACATCGAATGTCCGTCGGTTGTAGTTCCCCACCGGCTCCTGCCGGCCTCCGATGTCCACGTAAGACTGCATCTGCAGCGACGCGCCGCTGGCGCGCACATGCGTCAGACGGCCAAGGAGATGGCCGCCCTGCCTTTCGGAAGGATCGCTGGCGAACGGTTCGCGAGCGGCCGTTTGCGGGTTCAAGTTGGGCCATAGCGCGTGCCCCTGGCCCGCCGTGAAGTCGCCTTCCAACGTAAACGCGCCAGGCTGCGTGGTCCAGTCGGCGCGGAACCCTGTCGTGATGCTGTGCGACGCGTCGTTGGCCCGTGTACCTGGTTCGATAAGGGATTCATCCTGCCCCGTCCACTGCGCGTACAGACGGTAGGGCGTCGCGCCGAGGGTCCCGCCGAAACGGACCGCCGCCTGTCTATTTGAGGGCCCGCCGTCGGCGCGAACGAGTACGCCCTGCGTATCGGTCGCGGCTTTGGTGACAATGTTAATGACGCCATTCACGGCGTTCGCGCCCCACATGGCGGCGCCTGGACCGCGAACCACCTCGATTCGATCGATGTCGTCGAGCATCAGCTCCTCGGCGTCCCAGAACACACCTGAGAAGATCCGGTTGTAGATGCTGCGGCCGTCGACGAGGACGAGGAGCTTGTTTGCGTACAAGCCGTTGAACCCGCGGACCGATACGGCCCATCTGTTCGCGTTGACTTGCGCCACCTGGACGCCTGGCACCTGTCGGAGCAGATCCGGGATCGTTGTCATGCCGGAGCGGTGAATGTCATCGTGAGTGATCACGAAGACCGCCGCGGCGACGTCAGAGGCGCGCTGTTCCTTGCGCGACGCGGACGTGATCTCGATGTTCAGCAGATCCTCGATCGACAGCTGGCCGAGATTTGGCGCCGGGCTCTGCGCGAGGCCTGGCGACGGGACGGCTAGAAGGCCAACCAACACGCCGAGCGTAAGTTTGACGAACTTCTTGATGTTCACGCTCAACACACCTATCAGGCTGAATCCGACGCTGACGCGTCGTGGGTTTGCGGTGCGCCCCAACTGGTGCCGGGGGTGTGGGTGTAGGCGGAAGAATTGGACCGTCTGGTGCAGGCGATCCAGTCGTCAAAAACGCGCAGGACGCCTGGAGAGGTTATCGGCACGTGAGGCGGAATTCTTCACGTGCGAGATCGCGGACAGCGCGTGTCGCGCGCAGGCCGTTAGCGACCAATGCGATGGCATCGGCAGCGGGAAATTCACGTACGGAGCATAGGGCATTGCCTCACTCGGGACGTGTTCAAGGCGGCACACCTCTCCACCGCCGCGTGGCTGCCAGGTCGGCTTCGATACGTGCTGCCTCGGCCGCGTATGGAGGGCCCGGTGTGCAGAGCTATACGCGCGTGCACCAGGAGTTCTAGAAACCCTCCACGTTAGACAGCCCTACGGCCGCATAAAGTCTCCTTCACACCCTTCCGCACCTTTCCATTGCCAAGACCGCAATCCGAAAAACTGGTCAATCCGAACGACGCCGTGAGGCTGTAACGCAACACACTGTCCGTGAGTACCGGGTAATCCCTTTTGGCTGATGACCCAAGCCTCGGCACTCCACTTGCAGGACAGCTCAACAGAGACGACCGAGTCCTTGGAGGTATCCATGGTTCGAACTTTCTGCAAGAGCGGCGAGAACGAAGCGGTCAAAGGTGCGGTCCACGCAGCAGGGTGTCTTCTTGCTGGAGTGATGGCGGCCTACAACATCGCGGCCTGGTGCTATCGCCGCGAGCGGCACCTCGGGATCAACGCGGTCGTCTATTCGCTCGCGACTCTCTGGGAGGTCAAACAGACGGCGCATCACCTCGAACGCTGCGAGGTTCCGCAGGACGCCCAGACCTTGACACACGTGGCGAGGGAGAAGACGGAAGCGGCCTGAGCCTTCCTTCCCCTTCCCCTTCCCCTTCCCCTTCCCCTTCCCCCTTCCCCCTTCCCCCTTCTCCCTTCCCCCTATAGACTCGTCGCCGATGAGTCTTGCCGCCATTTCGCTGAGCGCGCTGGTCATTGCGCTCGTCATCAGCTGCTTTTCCGAAGTCAACATCGGCATTCTCGCCATCGTGTTCGCCTGGATCGTGGGCTACTTCGGGGGGATGAGGATCGAACAGGTCATCGCCGGCTTTCCAACCGCACTGTTCCTGACCCTCGTCGGTCTGACGCTGCTCTTTTCCCAGGCGCAGGTCAACGGCACCCTTGACCGTATCGCGCGGCGCGCGGTTCACCTGTGCCGCGGTAACGCGGGCGTCATCCCGATGATGTTCTTCTTCATGACGGCGATCGTCAGCTCCATCGGACCCGGCAACGTCGCGTCGACGGCACTGATGGCGCCGCTCGGGATGGCGGTGGCCGGCCGGTTCAACATCTCCCCGTTCCTGATGACGATCATGATTGCCAACGGCGCGAGCGCCGGTTCGCTGTCGCCCATCGCGCCCACCGGCGTCGTCGTCAACGGGCTCGTCGCGAAGATGGGCATCGTCAACGCGCAGTGGCCCATCTACTTGAACAACCTGATGATCCACACGATCGTCGCTTTTGCGGGCTACTTCCTGTTCGGCGGCCTCAAGCTGTTCGCGCGACGCGGCGCGATGGCGTCCGCGCCTGTTGTCGCGGCAGGGGTGGGCGCCCTGCCCAACGGCGGATTCTCGGGGTCAGACTCGGGTGACGATCCGACTCACAATAAAGCTGCGGTAGGTGAGTCGGATCGTCACCCCAGTCTGACCCCGGACGACGCGCACTTCGCCCCGCGACACTGGCTGACACTGGCGATGATCGCCACGCTCGTCATCGGCGCGATCGCGTTCCAGCTCAACGTCGGCATGACCGCGTTTGCGTGCGCGCTGGTCCTCACCTTCGCACGAGCCGCGGACGACGGCGAAGCGGTCAAGCGGATGCCGTGGAAGGTGATCCTGATGGTCACCGGTGTCACGGTGCTCGTGGCCTTGCTGGAGAAGACCGGTGGGCTCGATCTGTTTTCGAATTTCCTCGCGCGGCTCGCGACGCCCGCGACGTCAACGCTCGTCACCGCGTTTTTCACCGGTCTCATCTCGATCTACAGCAGCACCACTGGAGTGGTGCTGCCCGCGTTGATCCCGACTGTCCCGGGACTGATCGAGAAGATGGGGGGAGGCGATCCGATGGCGATCATCTCGTCGATGAACAGCGGCGGACATCTCGTGGACGTGTCTCCGCTCTCGACGCTCGGGGCGCTCTGTCTCGCCGCTGCCCCTCCGGGGACGGACACACGCCGGCTGTTCAATCAGCTCATGGCGTGGGGACTCTCGATGAGCGTCGTCGGCGCGATCGTCTGCTGGATCGTTTTCGGACTGCTGTAACCACAAGGTCACGAAGGACACGAAGTATTTTTGTTTTTCCTTCGTGGCCTTCGTGTTCTTCGTGGTTTAATTTCTTGGCGTGACCCCACTGGACGACGTCTTCGTACTCGATCTGTCGCGGATTCTCTCGGGTCCGTTCTGCACCATGATGCTCGGCGATATGGGCGCAAAGGTGGTAAAGGTCGAGCCGCCGCCGCGCGGTGACGACACGCGGCTGTGGGGGCCGCCCTTCGTCAACGGCATCAGCACCTACTTCCTGTCGATCAACCGCAACAAGCGGAGCATTGGCCTCAACCTGAAGTCGCCCGAAGGGCAGGACGTACTCTGGAAGCTCGTGGATCGCGCCGACGTCATCGTCGAGAATTTCCGGCCCGGCGTCCTCGACAAGCTCGGCTTCGGATACGACGCGGTGTCGCGCCGCAACCCGCGCATCATCTACGCGTCGATCTCGGGCTACGGCCAGACCGGACCCGTACCGGAATCGCCCTGGCTACGATGTCGTCGCACAGGGCGAATCCGGCATCGTCGATCTGACGGGCGAGCCGGATCGGCAACCGGTCAAAGTGGGCGCGTCCATCGCGGACATCGTGGCCGGCCTCTACGCGTACCAGGGGATTCTGCTGGCGATGCTGGCGCGCCACCGCACCGGCAAGGGGCAGCGGATCGACGTCAGCCTGCTGGATGGCATGATCTCGACGCTCACGTACCAGGCGATGAGCTATTTCGCGACCGGCCGCTCGCCCAAGCGGATGGGGACCCGGCATCCGTCGATCGTTCCGTACGAGACCTTCGAGACGAAGGACGGTTTCGTCAACATCGGTGCGGCGAACGAGAAGCAATGGCAGAACCTGTGCCGCGCGCTCGGCTTCCCCGATCTCGCGTTCGATGCACGCTTCGACTCGATGGCCGGGCGTCTCACCAACTACACCGAGCTGCGGGCGATCCTCGACGCGGCGCTCAGGACGCGGACGCGTGCCGAAACCTTCGAGCTGCTGGCGAAGTACGAGCTTCCCGTCGGTCCGATCAACACCGTCGCCGAGGTGCTCGAGGATCCGCACATTCACGCGCGCGACATGGTGCAGGAGCTGACGCACCCGGAGTATGGTCCGCTGCGATACGTGGGCATCCCGGTGAAGCTGTCCGACACGCCCGGCGCGCTGCAGTTCCCTCCGCCGCGCTTCGGCGAGCACAATCGCGACGTGCTGCGGGAGCTCGGGTTCAACGCGAGCGCAATCGAGCAGTTCTCCGCGGGCAATATCATCGCGGAGGCAGCGCCGGTTCTGACCTGACAATCTGCACGTGTGGGGCGAACGTCCGGGTCCACCTCGCGAGCGGTAAGAGGCCCGCGCCGCGGCACAGAGCATTCGACATGAGCGATCCCATCTCGGAGCATCGAGCCGCCGCCCGCCGCGGCGGCGGCCAGGAACGTGTCGACGCGCAGCACGCGCGCGGCAAACTGACGGCGCGCGAGCGCATCGCGCAGCTGCTCGACGCGGACTCCTTTCAGGAGATCGCGCCGTACATCACGCACCGGCACCGGGACTTTGGCCTCGACCAGCAGCGGTATGCCGGCGACGGGGTCGTGACCGGCCTCGGCCTGGTCGACGGACGTCGGATCGCGCTGTTCGCACAGGACTTCACGGTGCTGGGCGGCTCCTTTTCGGAAATCCAGGCGCTGAAGGTCGGACGGCTCCTGGAGACGGCGACCGCAAGCGGTCTTCCGATCGTCGCGCTCCTCGACTCGGTCGGCGCGCGCATCCAGGAAGGCGTCTGGAGTCTTGCCGGCTTCGGTGATCTGTTCTGGCGCAACACACAGGCGAGCGGCGTGGTGCCGCAGATCAGCGTGATGCTCGGACCGTGCGCCGGCGGCGCCGTCTACTCGCCGGGCCTGACCGACTTCGTCGATCATGGTCCGCGGCGGCAGCTACATGTTCATCACCGGGCCGGACGTGATCCGGACGGTGACGGGCGAGGAGGTCGACGCGGAAACGCTCGGCGGCGCCGAAACGCATGCCGCGCGCTCCGGTGTCGCGCATTTCGTCGCGGGCTCAGAGGCGGATGCGTTCACGCTCACGCGCCGACTCCTGTCGTACCTGCCGTCGAACAATGCTGAAGATCCGCCCTCGATCAAGCCCGACGACAGCGCCGCGGGAGACGACGACGCGCTCGATCGGCTCATTCCGGTGAACCCGGAAATTGCGTACGACGTGCGCGACGTGATCGGCGGCATCGCGGATCGCGGATCGTTTCTCGAGGTGCACGCGGAATTTGCGCCGAACGCGGTCGTCGGCTTCGCTCGCCTCAACGGCCGGGTCGTGGCGTTCGTCGCGAACCAGCCTTCGCATCTGGCCGGCGTCCTCGACATCAACGCGTCCGACAAGATCGCGCGCTTCATCCGGTTTGCCGATGCGTTCAACATCCCGATCGTCACGCTGGTCGATTGCCCCGGCTTCCTGCCCGGCGCCGGCCAGGAGCACGGCGGCATCATCCGGCACGGCGCGAAGATCGTCTACGCCTACTCCGAAGCCAGCGTCCCGAAGGTGTCCGTCGTGCTGCGCAAGGCGTACGGCGGCGCGTACATCGTCATGAGCAGCAAGATGATCCGGACCGATCTGTGCTTTGCGTGGCCGACAGCCGAAATTGCGGTCATGGGTGCGAAGGGCGCGGTCAGTATTCTTTACGCGCGGCAACTCGGAGCGGCGGCGCCTGATGCGCGTGACGCCGAGCGCGCACGTCTCGAGCACGAGTTCCAGGAGCGGTTCAACTCGCCGTTCGTCGCCGCCGCAACGGGCTACATCGACGATGTGATCTATCCACGGGAGACGAGGGCGCGGCTTGCGGCCGGCCTCGAGTTCCTTCGCGACAAGCAGGCGCCATCCATGCCGAAGAAGCACGGCAACATCCCCCTGTAGCACGCATGTCTCCGCAAATGCGCGTCGTCGTTGAAATTGCCGGGGCCGGCATGGTGCTGCTGTTCGCGGCGCTCGGCGCCCTGGTCAGCCTGATGTATCTCCTGACGAATCCGACGATCTTCGGGGGGCCCGGGCGCGAGGCGAGACGGGCGCGCAGGAAGGCACGCCGCCTCAAGAAACGCGGGCAACCGCTGCCGGTGGTCCCGGACGAGCCAAAGGTGGACGCACGGCAGGAACGGCTGGACGAGCAGGACCGCCGCCGCCGCGCGGCGGCGCTCGCCGCGGCGATCGCAAGTGCCGACGGAGACGCGGTGATGGTGTTCAGCCAGGATGCGCCTGCCGATTGGCGGCTGCTCCACAGGAACCTCAGGCTCAACCAGCGCGTGGGGCGGCGCCCGGCCTACGCGCCCGCAGGGCGCTTCGGCCAGGCCTCGCCGAAGCCTGGCAGAGGCGGGACGTGAAGCGCTATCGCGTCACCGTCGATGGACATACCTACGAGGTGGAGATCGACGATCCTCGCGCGCGGCCGGTGCTTGCGCGCATCGAGGGCGACAGTTTCCTGGTGGACGTCGAATCAGGCGATGTACGCACCGAGCCTGCGGCAGGGCCGGCGACGGTTCCGACGGTTGTTCCGGCGCCAATCCTGGCCGGTCCCCCCTCACCGGGACGGTTCGCGGGCGATCACCTCCTCACGGCGCCCATCCCGGGGACGGTGGTCAAAGTCGCGGCGATCGTGGGCAAGGTGGTGCAACGAGGAGATGAGCTCCTCACGATCGAAGCGATGAAGATGTTCAACCTGATTCGCTCGCCCCGCGCCGGCACCATCGCCGCCGTCCACGTCACCGAGCGCGCGCGCGTCTCGCAGGGCGACCTGCTCGTGACGTTCGTTTCATGAAAGGCGCGGCTTTCCCCTTCCCACTTCCCCCCTCCCCCTGGGGCATGCTCGTGATGTTCGCCGTGGCCACCGCGCTCATCTACGTCGCCATCAGGAAAGAGTACGAGCCGACGCTGTTGCTGCCAATCGGGTTCGGCGCGCTGCTGGGGAACCTGCCGAACTCACCGCTCAATCATCCCGGGGGCCTGCTCTACATCCTGAACGACATCGGGGTGAAGACCGAGATCTTCCCGCTGTTCATCTTCATCGGTATTGGCGCGCTGATGGACTTCCGCCCCCTGCTGTCCCAGCCGATCTTCGCGCTGATGGGCGCGGCCGGGCAGTTCGGCATCTTTGCAACATTGATCCTCGCGACGGCGGTCGGCTTTCCGCTGAACGAGGCCTCGTCCATCGCCATCATCGGCGCGATCGACGGGCCGACGAGCATCTACGTCTCTACGCTCCTCGCGCCGGACCTGCTGGCGCCGATCGCGGTCACTGCGTACTCGTATATGAGTCTCGTGCCGATCATCCAGCCGCCGATCATGCGGCTGCTGACGACTCGCGCCGAGCGGCGGATCCGGATGGAGTACGCGCCGCGGCCCGTGCCGCGCGCCGGTCTGCTCGCCTTCCCGCTTGTCGTGACAGTCGTCATCGGCGTACTGGTGCCCGCGTCTGCGCCGCTCGTGGCCACGCTGATGCTGGGCAACCTGCTCAAGGAGTCGGGGGTCGTCCAGCGTCTGTCGGACACGGCCGCCAACGAGCTGACCAACATCTCGACGCTGCTTCTCGGGCTGACTATCGGCAGCCTCATGCAGGCCGCGACCTTCCTTCAGGTCAAGACGCTGATGATCCTGATGCTCGGGCTGGTCGCGTTTGCGCTCGACACCGTGTTCGGATTGCTGTTCGGAAAGCTGCTGGCGGTGGTCACGCGCGGGAAGATCAACCCGCTGGTCGGCGCCGCGGGGATCAGCGCATTTCCGATGAGCGGGCGCCTGGTGCAGAAGATCGCGCAGGAGGAGGACTTCACCAACCACGTGCTGATGCACGCGATGGGTGCCAACACGGCCGGTCAGCTCGGGTCGGTAATCGCCGGCGGGATCCTGCTCGCGCTCGTGACAGCGTACCTGGCCAAGTAGCCACAATGCACGGTCAAATGGTATTCTCCGGCCGAAATCCGGTCCCGAGTCGGAGTCAGGTGACGACCCGACTCACATCAGCACTGCCGAATTCGTCAGTCGGGGCGTCACCTGACTCCGACTCGGTTTTAAGGAGTTTCCATGCGAACGATCGCGATGGCGACGGTACTGGTCCTGGGCATGACGTGCGGATACGCCGAGGCCCAGTACGTCGGCATTCCGAAAACGTTTCAGCCAAGCCTGGCCGCCGAGGCCAAGCGCGTCCAGCTCAAGAATCCCCCGCT
The DNA here is from genome assembly GCA_963741135.1 of uncultured Acidobacteriota bacterium. GTDB lineage: Bacteria > Acidobacteriota > Vicinamibacteria > Vicinamibacterales > UBA2999 > Gp6-AA40. Next base: position 807,855 of record CAVUHC010000007.1, on the reverse strand, counting down.
GACCGCCGCGCCCGACGTCAAGACGACGCTATACCGCATCGGTGACGCGCTCGGCATGCTGCGAGGGACCGACGAGCGCGACACGATCCTCACCATGGACTGGCGCGGCACCGGCACGATGACGGTCAATGGACAGTCGTGCCGGCTGGCGAACTACCGCGGTCAGGTTCGCTACGGCGTACCCACGGTGGCCATGCGGACCGACTTCGCCTGCGCGCAAGCGGACGGCAAGGCTGGAACGCGCAACGTCCAGGTCGTCGCCGGCGCGCTGGCCTGGAACGAAACGATGCCCGGCGTCGGCGGGATGCCGGCGCTCGACACCGTGACCGATCGGCTCGTGCAGCTCTGGTCGCTGCCGCATGCGGTCTACAAGGCGGCGGCGCTGGCGGGCGCCAACGCGAAGATGACGCTCGAGGGCGGCGTCGCTCTACCTGACCTACCCACTGCCGGCGCCGCTGACGGGGACGGCGCGTGTGGCGCTGAACACGACCGACGCCATCGAGCTCACGATGGACAGCGGCGAAAAGTACCAACTGAGCTACTGGATCGACCGGGTTGAACTGCGGGTCGGCAACGTCGTCACCGAAACCACGTACTCGGACTACGCTGAGTTGAACGAGCCGGACTACCGGAGCGAGGTGTTGTTCCCGCGCCACATGGTGCAGAAGCGTGGCGGCGTGACCGTCGCTCGATCTCACCATCGAGCGGACCAACACGTACAATCCGTATGTGGTCATGCCGGTGCCCGCCAACGTCAAGAGCGGCATGTCCCGCGGCGGCGGCGATCCGGCGCTCGCGCATTCCCGTGACCGCCGCGCGACGACGCGGCGGCGGCGCGGGCCGGCGGCGCAGGTGCCGACTCCGCGTACCGCTGACGGCCATCCGGATCTCAGCGGCCGTTGGGGTGGTGGTGGCGGTGGAGGCGGCGGCAGCACCGAGGTGCAGGGGCTCGACAAGGACGGCAAGCGCGTGACCTATGCGACGCCTCGAGGAGGCCAAGGCAAAGGCGACGAGAATCTTCGCGCGCAACTACAACGCGCGGCACGGCAACCCGACGTATTCCGAGCGCGATCAGGGGATGACCGATCGGTACCGCGACAATTCGAACCCGCCGATCTACAAGCCGGAGTACTGGGATCGCGTGCAGTACCTCGACCTGCACGGCAACTATCTGGATACTGCCTTCCTGTGCGCGCCCGTGGGGGTGCCGAGGATCGGTGCGCCCGCGAGGATCGTCCAGCAGCCGGGCGAGGTGATCCTGATGTACAACAACCGGAACACTTGGCGCATCGGTGCCGACCGACGGCCGGCCGCACGGCCCGGCCGACGATCGCGATCAGACCTATATGGGCGAGTCGGTTGGCCACTGGGACGGTGATACGCTGGTCGTCGAAGCGGTCGGGTTTAACGACGAGACGTGGCTCGCAACCGCCGCCACAGCGCCTGGCTGGTTCCATACGACCGATATGCGCGTCGTGGAAACATTCCGGCGGCAGGGCAACACCCTGTATTACGGCGTCACTGTGTATGATCCAGTGCTTGCGGAGCCGTGGGCGATCCCGCCGCGCCCCATTCAGCTCAACACGTCGAATGCGCCATACAACGAAGATCCGCCGTGCATCATGAATCCCCGGCCGATGGTCAGCCGGGAGCGCGGTTGAAATACGTTCTAGGAGGGTTTCTGATGCGTGTTTCATTGTCACCGTGCTCTCGGCGGCGATGTTCGCCGTGGCTCTCCCCGTCCTGGCGCACCACGCGAGCCAGGCCGAGTTCGACAAGAACTCACCGAAGACGATCGTCGGAGTCCTGCAACGAGTCCAGTGGACGAATCCGCACGTGCGCTGGTATCATCGACATCAAGAACGAAAAAACGGGCGAGGTGGAGACCTGGATGCTTCAGGGTTCGGGCCCCGGAGCGTACAAGGCGAACGGCATCTCGGCAGCCGGCGTGTTTCCGATCGGCAAGACCTACACGGCGATGATCGCGCCCGCGCGGGACGGGTCAAACGGCGGCTACGTCATGACGTGGACGCTGCCGGACGGAACCAAGATGGACTTCTGGCACGACTACGGCGACGGAAGCAGCGAAAAACCGTAGCACGTAGTTCCGCGATCCAGCCTCGCCGCGACCGCGTATCGGCCGCGGCGAGCGCCTTTCATCCATTCATCCATCACACGAGGAAGTCGGCATGAACACCGCTTCGCGCGCCATCCTGCTGGTGGCGCTGCTCTTCGGCGTGACGAGCATCGCCGTGTCGGCACGCCAGGCCGGACCTGCAGCCGGAGCTGCGGAGAACCCGCCGATGGCGGAGACCGTCTTCAAGAATGTTCTGGTCCTCAAAGGCATTCCCGTCGATGAGTTCATCGACACGATGGGGATGTTCGCCGCCGCGACGGCAAAGGATTGCACCGGCTGCCATTCGCCAGAAATCCTGGACGGCCGTGCCGAGGCGTTCGCCATCGACACGCCGATGATTCAGAAGGCGCGCTTCATGGTCGGCATGATGAACGCGATCAACCGCAACTACTTCGGCGGCCAGAAGCGGGTGACCTGCGCGACGTGCCATTCCAATTCGTCTGCGCCGGAGAACGTGCCGAACATGGCGATCCAGTACGGCGACCCCGTAGAGAATCCCAATTCGATGCAGTTCGTCGTGGCGACCGGCAGCAACCCGAGTCAGATCGACCAGGTGTTCACGAAGTACCTTGACGCGCTCGGCGGCGCGCAGCGGCTGGCCGGCGTCACCAGCTTTGCCGCAACCGGCACCTATGCGGGATGGGATACGGGTCTGTCAGAAGTTCCCGTGGACATCTACGCGAGAGCGCCCGAGCAGCTGACGACGGTCGCGCACAGGACCGAGGGCGACAGCGTATGGGCGTACGACGGTCGCAATGGGTGGCAGGTGACGGTCAACTCGGCCGTCCCGTTCACGCGTGCCGCTCACGAAGGGGAACCTCGAGGGCGCGCGGCTTGACGCGATGGTGGCGCTCGCGCCGACGAAAATCCGCCAGGCCTTCAGCAAGTGGGAGATCAGCAAGGGCCTCCTCGATGACGATCGTCCGGTGCAGATTCTTCGAGGGCACCAATGAGGGGCAGCCGCCGGTCAATTTCTATTTCGACAATGCGGGCCTGCTCGTTCGGCTGCTGCGCTGGAACGATACGGCGGTCGGCCCGGTCGCAACGCAATACGACTATTCGGACTACCGCGACGTTGGCGGCATCCGCAGGCCGTTTCGCTGGGTGAGGACCTCGACGATCAATCAGGTCACCGATCGTGTTGAAGGAGATGCGGCCGAACGTCGCCATCGACGCGGCGAGGTTCGCAAAGCCCACGACCACGCGCCTCATCAAGTAGCGACCTCACAAACAAAAGGCCCGCTCCCCACGATGAGGAGCGAGCCCCCGTAACCAGGCAGCGCCGGAAATCAGAACAGGAATCGGAATCCGAGCTGCACGCCTCGCGGCTGATACGACACATTGGCATTGAACGCCGGCAGACCGTACGACGCGCTGCTTTCCTGTGTGGTGTAGGAGCCGTAGTTCGCGTGGTTGAACACGTTGAAGATCTCGAGCATGCCGTCGATGCCGGCGCGTCCGACGAGCCTGACATGCTTCTGGAGCCGCATATCCACGCGATGGATTGGCTCACCGACCCAGTCGTTGCGCGCAACGATCGTGCCGGCCGCGCCCTCGGGCGTGGCCGCCGCGCGAAGGCGGTTCTCGCCGCCGGTTGACTGGGCTCGGGGATCGCCGCCGTATGTGGTGCCGAAACGCAGGCCCGAGCCGTAGAAGTACACGCCACTCACCTGGAAGCCAAGGGGCGCCTCCAGGATGCCGTTGAACACCACACGATGCCGCTGGTCGGTCGCGGCCAATCCATACTGACCGCCCATGTCGTCTGCCACCTTGAAACCGAGATCCTTACGGGTCAGGTGGCCGTCGACGATCGACCAGAGCCACGGCTCGTGCGTCGCGTCCTTGAACTGCGACAACGTGTACGTGATCGACGCCTGGAAGTGGTTGCTCATGCGGCGGGTGAAGGCGTTCTCCCAGCCGTAGTAGTTCGACCTGCCGTTGTAGAGGCTCATCTGCACAGGTCCGAACTGTGACAGCGGCCGCCGGGTCGCGTCGTTGCTGTTGTAGTTGACACCTGTCGTCGGGTCGTACGCCAGGTTGATATTCGGATCGAACTCCTCGTTGCGCCCGCCAGTGTAGACGACGTTCGACTCGAACGACATGACGGTGCCGATCTGCCGCTGCACGCCAATTGACGCCTGGTGGCTGTACGGCATCTCCCAGAAGGGGCTGTTAATCTCCGGGACGAACTGCCGGACGATGCACCCCGCCCGGTTGCCATTCAGATCGCACGAGTTCGCAAGAACGGACGAGAACGTCGGCGTCGCGCCGAGAAACGGGTTGCTCGGAAAGTCCGCCCGCCCGTCGTACGGGATAAGGGGCGACGCGCCGATCTGATAGAGGATCGTCTGATGCGCCTCGTCCTGCGTGCCCTGCGCGAAGAACCGGCCGTACCCGCCGCGCACGACGGTCCGGTCGTTGAGGGTGTACGCGAATCCCAGCCGCGGGGCGAAGTTGTTGGTGTCGTTCTTGATGGCGCCGGGCAGGAACGGCGGGAGGTTCAGCTCGGTCCCTATCTTGTTCTGGAAGTCGTAGCGCAGCCCGAGATTCAGAGTCAGCCGGGACGAAATCGACCAGTCGTCCTGGATCCACGTTCCGAGGGTGTCCTGGGGAATCGTGCGGAAGAACCCCTTGACGTCGGTAAACGACGCCTCGTACCGCGTCGAGATCGGCGCCAGCGGGTTCAGGTTCCAGGTGGAGGTGTCGTTCCAGACCGGGAACGCGGCGCGGAGAAGCGCGGCGGAGTTCGCGGCCGATGCGCCCTGCGCGATGAGCCGCGGGGTGCAGAGGCTTCCGCAGCCGACCAGGTTCGCCAGGTTGTAGATGTACTCGCCACCCATCTTGACGTCGTGCCGCCCGTGGCCGACGAATGACATCGTCAGGTCGTCGCGGACAGATGAGAGGTCCTGGTTGTGATGCTGGACGACCGCGCCCACTGCGTAGCCGGTGAACGTAACGCGCGGCGGTGCGCCCCACCCGAAGGAAGGAATACCGAGGACGTCCGGATTCGGCCCGCCCTTATAACCCGCGAGCGAATGGTTGTTGCGGTTGAAGTTGCTGTACCCCGCCTTGACCACGTTGACGACCGTGTTGCTCACGACCATCGTCCAGATGCCCTGCACCTGCTTGGTGAAGCGCTGATTGTCGAGCGCGGTTGACGGGTGAGACGTGGCGCCGCCGCCGGACAGGAACTCCTGATCGTATCCATTGCCACGCATCGAGAGCCGGTTCCGCGGGGAGAATTCGACGTCCCCCTTCACGCCCCAGATGTATTGCGTCCGTGGCGCCGGAACATTCATGTTGAATGCGGCCAGCGCGCCGTTGGCGGCAAACACGAGCACCTGCGGCTCGCGCTCGTACTCGTAGTTGCCGAAGAAGTGCACGCGGTCCTTGAGGATCGGACCGCCGAACATCGTGCTGATCTGCTGATTCGAGTACGGCAGCACCACGTGCTGCACCTTGTCGGCGGAGTTCAGCTTGTCGTCTCGGAAATAGCCCGAGAGGCCGCCCGAGAAGTTGTTGGTGCCCGACTTGGTGATCGCGTTGGCGATCATGCCGGCTGACCGACCCTGCGTCGCGTCGAACCGGTTCGTGATGACTTCGAATTCCGCGATCGAGTCGCGGCTGAAGCGCGGCTGGTCGTCGCCGATGCCGATGTAGTTGTTGGTGACCTGCTGGCCGTCGATGTTGATCTGCGAGTAGCCCTGGCGGAGCTGCGGCACGCCGCTCGACTGGTTCTGCCGGCTGCCGGGCGCCAGCATCGCGAGGTCCATCCAGTTCCGGCCGTTGATCGGCAGCTCCTGCATCTGCTTCGGATCGATGTTGCCGGCAAGGCCTGACGTCTGGGTGTCGATGAGCGGCGCTTCACCGGTCACCGTCACCGACTCCTGGACCGTCGATGGCGACATCTCGAGCGCGACGGCGGCCGTCTGTCCGAGCAACAGGTTGACGCTGCGGACGACGGTGGCGAAGCCCGGAAGTTCAACGGTGATCTTGTAGCTGCCGGTGCGCATCGGCAGCCGGAAGGCGCCGACCGTGTCGGTGACGGCGACGAACGTATTGCCGCTCGCCTCGTGAAGTGCCGTCACGGTGACGCCGGGCAGCACGCCGCCCGTCGAATCCTTTACCGTGCCGGAGAGAGTGGCGTCCTGCGCGTACGCGGCGACCGGGACCGCACACAGGACGGCGATCACGATCAGGGGCCTTGCCAAGCGCCAAACCATCAGTAACCTCCTAACGCGAGGGATTCACCCCCACGGCATCCGCAAAGCCAAAACGACCAAGGCGAAAGTGGCGCGAGAATACAACTTTGTCGTGGAAAGTCAATGCGTCAGGTCGCGGCGGTTTCAGCCACGACATCCGCGATCTGTTCAAGAGCCCACGCCGTTTCAGCCTCGCTGATCACATACGGCGGCATGAAATACAGAATGTTGCCGAGCGGGCGCAGCAGAAGGCCGCGATCCAGAAACGCGGAGGCGAGACGCGGACCGATCTGATCCAGATACCCTCCTGCAGCTCGCGTCTCTTTGTCGTCGACCAGCTCGATAGCCCCCACGCCTCCGATGACGCGGACGTCGCCGACCATTGGAAGTTGCGCAAGAGAGGCGAGACCCGCCGTGAGCTGCCGTTCCAGCCGGCGAACCCGATCGAGCACCCTTTCGTCCTCGAACAATGCCAGGCTCGCGACCGCGACCGCGCACGCCAGAGGGTTTGCCGTGTACGAGTGGCCGTGGAAGAACGTGCGGCTGCGATCGTCGCTGAGGAACGCCTCGTAGATCGCCTCCGTGGTGCACGTCGCGCCGAGCGGCAGGTAGCCGGCGGTCAGCGCCTTCGACAGACAGATGATGTCCGGCGTGACGCGCGCATGCTCGCACGCAAACATACGCCCGGTACGCCCGAAGCCGGTGAGTACTTCGTCCGCGATCAGCAGCACGCCATGGCGGTCGCAGATGCGGCGAACGGAGGCGAGGAACTCCGCCGGCCACACGATCATGCCGCCCGCACCCTGAAGCATCGGCTCGACGATGACCGCCGCGGCGGTGCCCCCAAGCCGCTCGAGCGCGTCCCCGAGATCCCCGGCACATTCGACGTGGCACGACCCGCGGTCGAGGCCAAGCGGACAGCGATAACAGTACGGCGCGTGCGCGCGCACGACGGAAAACAGCAGCGGCGTGAAGGCGCGTGTGAACAGCGAGTCCTCGCTGACCGACATCGCGCCGACCGTATCGCCGTGATACGCGTGGTGCAGCGTCACGAAGGCCCGGCGCTCCGGCTCACCTTTGTTGATCCAGTACTGCGTGGCCATCTTGACCGCGACTTCAACAGCGGTCGATCCGTTGTCTGAATAAAACACGCGCTGCAGTCCGTCCGGCAGCACCGACACGAGCCGCTCGGCGAGTTCGACCGCGGCCGGGTGCGTGCAGCCGGCAAACATCACGTGCTCGAGCTGTTGCGCCTGGCGGGCGAGCGCCTCGTTCAACTTCGGATGCGAGTGGCCGTGGATGTTCACCCACCACGACGAGATGCCATCGAGGATCCGCCGCCCGTCTTCGGTGTAGAGGTAGACGCCCTGACCGCGGACGATCGGCAGCGCCGGCGGCGCAGTACGCATCTGGGTGTAGGGATGCCAGACATGCGCGCGATCGCGATCGACGAGCCGCGATTCGGGAGGCGGCGTCACCGCAGACACCCGAACAGGACGCCGTTGCGGTCGAATTCCGTCGCCGCCCAGGTCGCGAGCGTGCCAGGTGTCAGCGGATCGAAGCCCGGCATCTGCGCGATCACTTCGGCGGCGCCATATTTCTCGATCGCCGCGCGGTTTTCATCATCCGGAGTCCCCACCATGATGACGCCCGCGACGCGCATCATCCGGCGGCGCAGCGCTTCGATTGTCAGGAGCGTGTGATTGATGGTGCCGACCGTCGAGCGCGCCACAACGAGCACCGGAATGTGCAGCCCGAGGATCACGTCGGCCATCGTCTCGCGTTCATTGATCGGAACCAGCACGCCGCCGGCGCCTTCGACAATCCAACGGGGCGTTGCGGCGCGGGTCGTGTGATCCGCCTCACGGAGCTGCTCCACGACGGCGCGCACGGTGATGCGCGTCCCGCTGAGACGGGCGGCAAGGTGCGGCGACACCGCACGGGGCAGCCGGACACCGCAGTTGACAATCTCGTCCTCGCAGCACTGCGCCAGACGTGCCACTTCGGCGGAGTCGTCGTCTCGCTCGATACCGGTTTGAATCGGCTTCCAATACCGAAGTGTCGCCTCGTCTCGATAGCGAAGCATGAGCGCGGCCGAAACCACTGTCTTACCGACGTTCGTGTCGGTGCCTGTCACGAAAATCCCGCGAAACATATGAGAAGTTATGTCGGCCGCCACGATGGCCACGCAGACGAATTGGCCACAAAGCTAAACCGTCTTTGTGGCCATCGTGGCGGCGCCCGTTGAAGCAAGCGCCGCGACGAGCGCGGTGACGAAACGATCGATGAGTTCGCTGGTGAGATTGACGTTGACCGAAATCCGCAGACGCGCAGTGTCGGGCGGCACGCTGGGCGGCCGGATCGCCCGGACGTCGAATCCGTCGGCCTGCAAGGCACCGGCGACAGCCATTGCGCGGTCGTTGTCCCCGAGAAGCACCGGAACGATCTGCGACGTGCCGTCAGGCAGCGGAACTCCCGCGGCGCGCAAACGCATGCGCAACGCGCGCGCGAGCTCCAGCACAGCGGCGCGGCGTTGCGGCTCGCGCTCGACGATGTCGAGGCTCGCGTCGAGGGCGGCCACGACCGATGGCGGCGGCGCTGTCGAAAAGATGAACGACCTCGCGCGCTGGATCATGTAGTCGATCGCCCAAGCAGGTCCGGCAACGAAGGCGCCGCTCACGCCCAGCGCCTTGCCCGCGGTGTTGACCGACAGGAAGACGTCCTCTTCGATGCCACGCAATTCGGCCAACCCGCTCCCCTTCGCACCGTAAACCCCGACCGCGTGTGCCTCGTCGACAATGAGATACGCGCCGGACGCGCGACACAGCTCCGCGTATTGCTCCAGCGGCGCTTCGTCACCATCCATGCTGAACAGCGACTCAACGACGACGAAGCGCTGGCCGGCGCGGCTGGTCGCGTCCAGGGCGCGCCGGACGGATGCCGTATCGTTGTGAGGGAAAATCTTGCGGCGGGCCGAGGAGAGTCGGGTGCCGTCAATCAGGCTCGCGTGGTTGTGCTCGTCGGAGAAGATCACGTCGCCAGCCTCGGGAAACGTGGTCAGCACCGCCAGGTTCGCGAGATAACCGCTCGAGAAATAGAGTGAGCGCTCGGTCCCCTTGAAACTGGCAAATCGGCGCTCGATGGCCGTGAAGCTGTCGCGATCGCCGCGCAGCAGCCGCGACCCGGTGCTTCCCGCGCCTTCGCGCGCGACGGCCTCGATCATCCGCTCTTTCACGTGCGGGTGATTCGCGAGCCCAAGGTAGTCGTTCGAAGAAAGGTCGATGCCCGACGGCGCGCGCAGCGTCCTCAGGAGCCCGTCGTCGTCAAGCGCGCGCATGCGCGTGCCAATTCTCGAGGAGAGCGTGTCGGTCACACGCGGCTCCGCCGCCACGAAGGCCACGAAGACGGATTAGCCACGAAGATCACCAAGAACACTCAAGGTTTTTTCTTTTGTGGTCTTTGTGTTCTTTGTGGCCCATTCGTCTTTGTGGCCCTCGGCTGCTTGCAGGCGCAACCCGAGGCGTTCGAACAGGGCACGGTCGACGTCCGCCGTCGGGTTCGGGGTCGTCAGCAGCCGGTCGCCGAGAAAGACCGAGTTTGCGCCCGCCATGAAGCAGAGCGCCTGCGCTTCATCGGACAACGACAGCCGCCCGGCACTGAGCCGGACGAATGCGTGCGGCATCAGGATTCGCGCGGTTGCGATCATTCGTACGAGGTCGATCGGATCTTCCGGCGGACGATCCGCGAGCGGAGTGCCCTCCACCGCCACGAGCATGTTGATCGGCACACTCTCCGGATGCGGATCGAGTCCGGAGAGTTGCTGGAGCAGGCGCAGCCGCGCATCGCGGCTCTCCCCCATGCCGATAATGCCGCCGCAGCAGACGGTGATGCCCGCCTGGCGGACCCGCGTCAGCGTGTCGAGCCGATCGTCGTAGGTGCGTGTTGTGATGATCTGCCCGTAGAACTCTGGCGAGGTGTCGAGGTTGTGGTTGTACGCGGTCAGCCCGGCATCAGCGAGGGCCTCAGCCTGATCGGCTTCCAGCATCCCGAGCGTGCAGCAGGCTTCCATGCCAAGTGCGCGAACACCACGAACCATCTCCAGCACCCGATCGAACTGCGGCCCGCGCGGCACGTCGCGCCACGCTGCGCCCATGCAGAAGCGTGTCGCCCCCTGTTCGCGAGCGGCGCGCGCCGCCGTAAGCGTTTCGCCGACGCTCAGAAGTTCTGTGCGCGCAACTCCGGTCTTGTAGTGCGCCGATTGGGGGCAGTAGGCGCAATCCTCCGGACAGCCGCCGCTCTTGATGTTGAGCAGGACGGAGCCCTGAATCTCGTTGGCGGGGTGGTGCTCGCGATGGATCAGCTGCGCCCGCAGGACGAGATCGAGAAACGGGGCCGTGTAGATTGCTTCGATCTCGCCAAATGTCCAGTTGTGTCGCACCGCGCGACATTATATCGAAGGGGTTCGGACCAAGGCTCAGCTTGCGAGCGACTTCTTAACGTCATACTCTCGGGCGAGAGAACTCGTCGCCCCGCGTCCTCTCAGAGAACCGTGCCGCGCAAATCGTCTGCAGTCCGCCCGGCGCCGACATCGAATCACGAGCACATCGTGCAATTGTTCGATGCACCGCGCTCTCTCGCCGATGCGGTCTCCCAGTACCTCATCGACGGTCGCGCCCTCGGCCATCAACTGCTCGTTATCGCGCGAGCGTCGCATTGGAAACTGATCGAGGGGTACCTGGAGCGCCGAGGTTTTCCGGTCGCTGATCCTTCCGAGCGGCTGACCGTTGTTGATGCCCGCAAGTTGCGCGGCCGGATGACGCGGCGTGGGGTGCTCGACCCGGCGCGGGTACACGAAACGCTGGGCGATATGGTGGACCAGCTCGCCGCCGAGCCCGGCGGTCTCCGGGCGTACGGCGAGCTCGTCGAACTATTTGCTGAAGAAGGCAACTTCGAGCAGGCGGCCGCGCTCGAAGACTACTGGAATCACCTGCTCCAGAAGCACAACTTCACGCTCCTGTGCGGATATTCCGCCGCCCATTTCGCCGATCCCGGGCATTTGCATCACCTGCGCGAGATCTGCGGCCGCCACACTTCCGTCCGGTCGCAATCAGCCGATTCGCTCGGCACCTGGCTGACGACGCGCTGACCGCCTCCGATACCTCGCGCCGAATCAACGCAGAACGCCTTGTCCTGATCGGCTGGACACGCGCCATCCTGCTGCAACTGGCCCATCCGCTGATCGCGGCCGGAGTGTCAGACCACAGCACGTTCAGAGGCAGTACGGTCGCGTCGCTATCGCGCCTGCACCACACCGTCAACGCGATGCTCGCGATTACCTTCGGCGACGAGGGTGAGCGGGCGCGGGCACTCGATGCGATTGGTGCGATTCATCGTCGCGTTCACGGAACGCTGCCGGCCGCGTGCGGCCGGTTCCCCGCCGGCACACCCTATTCGGCCGAAGACCCGGCGCTACTGCTCTGGGTACACGCCACGCTGATTGATTCGATCCTGGTTGTCTACGATCGCCTCGTCGCCCCGTTGAGTGAGGCGGATCGCGATCGGTACTGTGTCGACAGCGCGGATGTGGCTATCGCGCTTGGCGCTCGTGCCGATGAGGTCCCCCGCGGCTGGCGGGAGCTGCAGGGGTACATTGATCGGGAATATGAGGCGTCGTCGATCGCGGTGAGCGCTCAGGCGCGCACCCTCGCTGCCGCGCTGCTGTCACCGGTATCGGGTCGCGCCGCCGCCCCGTTGACCGCGCTGGCGACGCTGCTCGCCGCGGGCCTGCTGCCAGCGCAGGTTCGACGGGACTACGGCTTTGCCTGGAATCGCCGGCGGAAACGCGCCTTCAATGTGACCGTTCGTGTGCTGCGCCTCGCGCGCCACACGCTTCCTCACGCCATCACATGGTGGCCCCAGGCGCGGTCGTGGCTCCGGTCAGCGCGACCGGTCGCGCCGGGAGCGGGATGACGTAACGCGGTTCAACAGATCGGTCGCAGTGCGGTAACACTCGCACGACGCTTCCTCGAGTTTGGTGCCGTCCAGGATGGTGACCTGGCCGCGGTGATACTTGATCAACCCGGCCTTCTGCAGTGTTCCGGCGACGACTGATACCGTCGGGCGACTCGCACCGAGCATCATGGCGGCGAATTCCTGCGTCAACGGGAACCCGTTGCTCTCGACGCGATCCCTCGCCATGAGGAGCCACCGGGCCAGGCGCTGCTCGATGGAATGGACGGCGTTGCATGCCGTCGACTGCATGACAAAGGCGACAAGCGCCTGTGCGAAATGCGTGAGGAGCTCGTAGAAGGCGCCTCGGCGATCCATCTCGCGTCGAAAATTCTCGGCCGTCATCCTGTAGCAGACACTCATTTCGGCCTGCACCATCGCCGCGGATAGCGATGGCGAACCCTCCAGAATGGCTGACATGCCGACTGCGCCCTCGCGACCAATCGTGGCAACTTCCACCATGCGCCCATCCTCGAGGACGGTCAACACCGAACAAAATCCCGAGCCGGGAAAGTACACGTGCTCGATCGGTTCCCCGGGTTTGTGGAGAATCTGCTTGAGCCTCGTTGTTACGGTTTCGAGCGCCCGCTGAATGCGTGCGTACTCATCGACGGGAAGGGCCGCCAGCAGGCGGTTTGGGTTCCGTTTCGACGGTTCGGCAGGTGGGGGTCGTGGACTGCCGCGGCGTTTGATCATCATCAAGCCTCTTTCCGTCACCCGGGAACGGGTGAGCCATAAGAGGCTGTCGCTGACCAGGCACCGCCCATTCGGGGCGAGGCAGGCGGAGTCCCTTGGAGAAGTATGAGGACGCTATCAGGCGCTCGGGACTTCGTCTGTACGAAACACGACAGACGACCCCGCCGTAACACCTCGGTTATTGCGTTCTGTAAGGAACCCGACAGACAAGCTAAATTCCGTCAAATATTCTTCGCCTCAGCAAGAGGTCAATACCATGCGGGCCGAGTCTTTCATTCCACCGCTCCAGCCGCAACAGACCGATAGGCGGCCAGCAGTAATCTCACCAGCGCCGCTTCCAGCTCAACAGGAGGTCCTGGTCCTCGAGGGCGGATCTATCGGAGCCAAGCACGCTGCCGCACTCCGCCGCGACTATCACGTCGTGACGATGACGGAGCTCGCCGCCGCGAAACAGTATCTGAGCAAGACCGCTCCCGCGCTTGTCATCGCGGACATCGATTCGCTCGGTGATGGCGGCATCGATATTTGCCTCGCCGCGAAGTCCTTGAGGAGGCCCACGACAGTACTCATGACGGCGTCAGAAGCGACGTCGGTCCCCGATGTGCTCGCCGCGGGATGCGATGGAATCCTGCTGAAGCCGTTCGCGGACAACCTTCTGTATGCGCGGATCGGCCGCCTGCTGAGGACCCGCGGAGAGCAGTTGCAAGCGCGCGCGCGCCGGGGCGACGGTGCATCGGACTTCTCTCATCGTCCCGAGCCGCCGCTCGCAACCACCAACCGCGCCTGGCCGGGCACCGCCTGCCCGTCTTGCGATCGCGGGGGGGCGGTTAGCTTCGAGTTCTCCAGCCACCGCCGCTCGTGGTACGCGTGCCCCGCGTGCAAGAAGGTCTGGTTGGGTAAGAGACAGGAATAGTCCGCCAATCGATTCTTGGCCGTGGCGGCAGGAGGCGTGCTTCTTTATTGAGCAAACACCCTCGACACGGCCCCCAACCTTACGATATCCGCGAGCGTCTGCTGCTCTTCGCGTGTGACGTCGTGGGCGTCGCGCAGGAATTGCACGTCGCGGACCAAGGCAATTGCTCAGAGTTTGAGCGTTGAGAGTTCATAGTTGAGAGTTCAGCGTTGGGATTTGGATCTTGGGATTTGGGATTTGGGATTTATCGTCAAACTCCCCTTCCCACCTGGCGATCACCACGGTCGCGAGACAATTACCCAGCACGTTCGTCATCGTCCTCGCCATGTCCATCAGCTCGTCGATGCCGAGAATGATGAACACCGGCTCCACTGGCAGGTTGAACGAGCTCAATGTGCCGAGCAGGATGACGAGCGAGGCGCGCGGAACGCCCGCCACCCCTTTGCTCGTCAGCATCAGCGTGAGGAGCATCGCGAACTGCTGGCCGATCGACATCTCGATGCCGGCCGCCTGCGCCACGAAGATCGACGCCAGCGACAGGTACAGCGTCGTGCCATCCAAGTTGAAGCTGTAGCCGGTCGGGATCACGAACGCGACGATCTGCCGCGGGACGCCCAGGCGTTCCATCGCTTCCATGGCGCGCGGAAGCGCCGCCTCCGAGCTGGTCGTCGCAAAGGCAATCGAGCAAGGCTCGGCCACCGCCGCGGCGAAGCGGCGGATCGGCACGCGAGCCATGAACGCGACGGGCAGCAGCACGACGAGGATGAAGACGACCAGCGCCGCGTAAAGCGTGAGCAGCAGCTTGATCAGATTCACGAGGATTCCGATGCCCATGTGGCCAACGGTGTAGGCGATAGCCGCGCCGACGCCGATCGGCGCGAACAGCATCACGATGTTCGTGAACTTGAACATCGTCTCGGCGAGGCTTTCGCTGAACGTCAGGAGCGGCCGACGCTTTGCTTCCGGCAGAAGGGCGAGCGCCACGCCGAACATCACACTGAACACGACGATCTGCAGCACCTCGCCATCGGCGATCGACTTGGCGATGTTCTCGGGAAAGACGTGCAGGACGATGTCCTGCCACGTCTGCGCCACCGGACGCGCGATCTGCTCGCCCGGCGGTGGCGGCGGCAGGTTGATCCCGACGCCTGCGCGGCTGATCGTGATCGCCGCCCACCCGATGAACAGCGCCAGCGTCGTGACGATTTCGAAGTACACGAGCGCCTTGACGCCCATGCGTCCAACCTGTTTCAGGTTGCCGTGGCCGGCAATGCCGACGACGAGCGTCGCGAAAAGCAGGGGCGCGATGACGGTGCGAATCAGCCGGATGAAGATCTGGCTGAGGATGCGGAGCTGGATCGCCGTCTGCGGGAAATCATGCCCGAACGTCGCGCCCGCCACCATCGCGACGAGGATCCACGTCGTCAGCGACCGCCGCCGCACGGCAAACAGAATCAGAGCGGCGACGACGAGCCATCGCAGCGCGAACAGCATGCGGCCCGGTGTGGTTACTCGCGCGTGTTGCCGGTGAGCGGTGGAACGCTCGCGCGGGGAGGCGACGGGGTCACCTCGAATGAGAATCGCAGCGCGGGAATCTTGTTGCCCGGATGATCGTCGGCGTACGTCAGCTGAGGGAGACGATAGAGTTGCTG
The DNA here is from genome assembly GCA_963741135.1 of uncultured Acidobacteriota bacterium. GTDB lineage: Bacteria > Acidobacteriota > Vicinamibacteria > Vicinamibacterales > UBA2999 > Gp6-AA40. The sequence goes on along the minus strand of CAVUHC010000007.1, from coordinate 792,246 downwards.
CCCGCCTTCAGGCCCCTGGTAGATACCGGGATACAAGTCGATGAGATGGACGCCGGGCGCGCCGGCGGCCGTGAAGTTGATGACGACGTCGCCCTGACTGTTGAAGCCACAGGCGTATCCCATGTACGCGTTGTCGTAGGTGGCGACGTAGATATTGTCGTAGTCGGTCCATCCGACGCCTTTGAGATGGATCGTCACCGGCGTGCCCACCGGACCCGACGCCGGCGACATGCCGACGATGCTCGTCTCCACAACGAAGTGTGTGGTGGCGAGCGTCTTGTCTGCCGGCGCGAATGGACACGATGTGAAGTCCGCCGAGATCTTCGGGAATCGACAGCGGCATCGTGATGCGTCCGTCCGCATCCGCGCTCACCTTCGCCAGCTCTTTCTCAAGCGGCGCGAAGCCGTCGCCGCTGACGCGATTCCCCTCCTGCGTACCCCACATCAGCGACACGAGCGCGTTCGCAGGCAGACCGGTGGCGGTCAGCGAGGCGCTGGTGTCCACCGGCCCTTGTGTAGGTGTGATGCGTGCAACCGGCGATCCCGCCGTCTCGCTTGAGGCAGGAAGCGGCTGGGCCTGATACGGTTCGGCGTAGTGCGCTGGCATCGTTGGCGCGACCCGGCGTCACGCGAAACGTGAACTGGGGCCGCGGCAGATACGCGTTGGGCGCTTGCTCGTGATTCAGGTACCCCTGACCCATCCAGCCGGTCAGGACGTTGATCGCGTGATCACCGACCGTTCCGCTGGCGCGGAATCGGGCGACCGCGGTGCCGCGCGTCGATGTCGCAGACACCCATCCGATCTCCTGGTTGTCCCAGTTCACGACCCACGTGCTCTCCAGCGTGCGCCAGCCGAGGCCGGTGACGCGCAGTTCGATCGGCGTGCCGACGGGTCCTTCGGCCGGATGTATCTCGAAGGTCTGGCCGACCTCAATCCCACCCTGGGCAATGCGTCGCGCCGTCGTCGGTGCACGAGCACCTCGTGCACGCCACCGTAATCCTCGGGAATCGCGAAGCGGGCCGACAGACGTCCGCTCGCGTCGACCTCGGCTTGCGTCAAAGGCTTGGTGGTGTCGGAGAATTTCTTTCCCCGAAAATGAGAGTAGCCTTCGATCACCCAGCCACCATCCACCGTGCCCCAGAGCAGCGTGACTTTCCGATTCGCTGGAAGGCCTTCTGCGGTCGCCACGACGTCGGTGCCGGGGACCGGCTTCCGACTCTTGTCATAGGTCAGTGTGAGAAGCTTCAGCGGCGCGGCGGATGATTTGGGCGCCGACGCGTCGGGAGCCTGGCTGGAGACGGGCTCGGCGCGCCCGCACGCAAATGCGCTCAGCGCGACGAACAACGTGGCGCCGATCGCCGTGGCGGCGGGAGCGCGCACTGGACTCACTCCGTCGATGGTGAGCTGAGACGCCTCGACCTCGAACGGCTTGAACTCTCCGGTGCGCCCGTACTTATCCTTTGCGGTCACCGTGAACCGGACGATGCCCGTCGGCGCGTCATTGGGCACGATCCACTTGGCGACCCAGAACGTGCGCTCGGGCTGCGTCGCGGTAGCGCGCCACCGCATCTTGATGTCCTGCGTCTTCCCCATGTAATTGAGGTGAACGAACAGCTCCGCCTCCGGCTCGATATGCTGGCCAGTCTGCGGATCGACCGCCTCGATCCGCCATCCGACCGGATCGCCGTGCTTGTACACGTTGCTCAGATTGCAATTCCTGGGTTTGCCGGGACCGTAAGAAGAACGTCATGTCGCCGCGGAGGATCAGGTTCCCTGTCTTTACGGGGGGCGCCTGAGCAGCCGCGCGCGGCAGCGATGCCAGCGCGATACCAGCCACGATGACAAGAGAGGACAACGCGATGGTGAGTGTTCGGCGCACAGGCATCTCCTTCGAAAACTCCGGAAAGTCTATCCGATTTGACGAATTGGATATACTCAATGATTCCTACGCTGCGGAAGTGGCGGAATTGGCAGACGCGCTAGCCTCAGGAGCTAGTGGCCGCAAGGTCATCGGGGTTCGAGTCCCCGCTTCCGCACCATTTCACTTTTTCTCAAAACATTCTGGCAGTTCCACAGGCGGGGTGGAACTAGTTGGACGGGTGTATACTCGCCGCATCGAGTCTCGACAGCAGAATGCTTAGGAAGCTGTGCGCAATCGGTCTGGTCATTCTCGCCGCATCTCCGTTCACCGCACCATTCCAAACCTTCGACAATCCTGACCCTCTGCATGGCAAGGTCCATGGCGAAGTCGCGTCGACGACGCTGGCGGTGTCATGCGTCGTGCTCGGGGATGACGCTGGGTCGCTCATCGGGCCTCCAACGTCACGACTGAGGATCGACGTGTTGTCGGTCGTTAGTACCTCGACCCTCGCCACGGCGCAAATTGGCGCCTTCCACACACACTCGATCGCTTCAGTCACACGCGTCTCCGCCAAAGCATCCCCACCCATAGCTCTTCGAGTTTAGTCGCCGGCCCGCAAAAGACCGCTCGGCAGTGCTGACGGGTTCCCGCCTTCGGGGCCGTTTCGCCGACCGAGATCTGCCATTGCTGGCGACTCAAGGTCGACCAGCCTGACCAGAAGGATTGCATGGCACCGAATGAACCGGACGGATCCGGTGAGAAGGACGCGCGTACCAATAGCGATGTTCCGCGCATCCTCATCGTCGATGATGAGCGATCGATTCTCACGTTCGCCCGACGCCTATTGAGTAATGCGGGCTACCAGGTCGAAGCGGCGTTGAGCGGCCCCGAAGCCCTGGCCGTCGTGGACAACCAGAGTCCCTTCGCCCTATTCATAATCGACGTTGTCATGTCCGGGATGCCCGGTGACGAACTTGCACAAAGGCTCCTTCAGCGTTTCCCCAGCGCGAGAGTGCTGTATTTCGGGCAGAGCGACTACCTGTTCGAGGGGCAAGGCGTACTCAGCGAGCGCGAAGCGTTTATTGACAAGCCTGTCGCCATCAAGGATCTGCTCGAAGCGGTTTCGATGAGTCTATTTGGGCATACGCGAGGACCGGAGCCCCTCAGGCCTGCTGTGCGTTGCCCGAACTGTCAGGGGTCCCGAACCATCCAAATCCTGTGGCGCTTCTATTTCTGCCTGGAGTGCGTCAAGTCGTTTGAACGCCAAGCGCCGACGAAGGCCCCTGATGCGTAAGTCGCCCCGGTGTGGAATCCCCACCTCAGGCACTCGAACGCGAGTCCCTTGCCTCAGTGGCACCTCGAATAAGTACCCCGACCAGCTATTCACGTCGGCGGACTGAAGCCGAGCTCGCGGATTTTGGGTCCGGGATTGCATTTGTTCCGTCAACATGAAGGTGTGGCTGACCCGCAAGTACGCGGAGCGCATCGACGGCGTCGACCTGAGCGGTCGACATGTGGGGGACAGGATCGATCTCCCGCAAATTGAAGCAGAGCTGCTTGTCGCCGAGCAATGGGCGCTGCCAGATCGACGAACCACATCCACTCCTGTTGCACGCGAGCGTCGAACGGACGACTGACTCGCTGAGCGCCGGCCGATTCTTCGCGCGCTCTAAGGATCGGGAGTTGGGTGTTGGGCGACGTGACCGCAGCTCTAATTCGTGTCGAGCTTGTTCATGTCCCGTACGTCGCGAAGGATCCGCCGCATGTCCTCGACGACCTTCATGTGCTCGAGCGCGGTATGGAGCGATGCGACGGAGGCGTGTACCGCGTGGATCGCCGCATGACGGGCGGTCTCAGCCGCAATTCGTGCCTCCTCACCGGCGACCCGGGCCGTCTCCCCCGCGTCGCGCAGGCGTTCCCGTCCTTCCCGAAGGGTTTCGAGCGCCTCACGGCGCTGATCGCGGATCACCCGCGCTTCCTCAGCCAATCGCCTGCACTGCTCCGCCTCATTCCTGGCTGACTCCGCCTCGTCTTGAGCTTTCTCGCGTGTGTTCTCTGACTGTGGCGGACGCTGCTCAGGGTGGATGTAACCGTTCGGCATGGTTTCCTATTTCTCTCGATCGAACGTCGGCGGATAGACGACAAGCCCGTCCATTCCGCCGTTGATAGCGTACCAGACAGGCTGGACGAGAGATGTTCTGAAAGTGACATCGGAGGTCGATTGGCGCAGGTGTGGCAGAGGCAGCTTTCCAGGACGCCTGCGCTTGGTTCCCCATGGCGCCGAACAAGTGGCGATGCTCGTCCAGGATGCATCGGTCCTTCACGACGGAAAATGACGATCAGATCATGGCCGCGTAAAGCCGCCCGAGCCACAATTCGTGGAACGTGAAGTAATCTTCGAGGACATTTTTCCTTGAAGGAGTCTTCAATGAGCCAGATTACGTTCAAGCGCCCCGACGGCAAGGACTGTTCGGGCTTCTACGTCGAGCCGGCTGCCGGCAGGCAGGCACCAGGTATCGTCATCATCCAGGAATGGTGGGGGCTCAACGATCAGATCAAAGGTGTCGCGAACCGATTCGCCCAACGCGGCTATCGCGCGCTCGTGCCAGATCTGTACCGCGGCCAGATTGGCCTCGACGCGAAGGAAGCCGAGCACTTGATGGGAAACCTGAATTTCGGCGACGCCGCAGGTCAGGACGTACGCGGCGCGGTGCAGCACCTGAAGTCCACGGGCAGCGGGAAGGCTGGCGTGGTCGGCTACTGCATGGGCGGCGCGCTCACACTGCTGTCGGCCGTGTTCGTGCCGGAGGCCGACGCCGCGGTGGCGTGGTACGGATTCCCGCCGCTCGACTACATCGACGCGTCAAAGATCAAGGCGCCGCTCATGGGCCACTTCGCCATTCACGACGCTTTCTTCCCAATCCAGCAGGTGGATGCGCTCGAGCAGAAGCTGAAGGACGCCGGGGTCCCTTACACCTTTCACCGCTACGAGGCGCAACACGCGTTCGGGAACGAGACCATGACGAACCCGCCGATCCCGGTGAAGTACGACCCGGCGGCCGCCGAAACAGCATGGAAGCGAACGGTGGCGTTCCTCGATCAGCATCTCGGCGCGGCGCAGCCGGCCTGAAGGGCTGGCGCAGTCCCTAGTCCGGCTAAAGCCGGACGCTACCGACGATCACCGGACTAGTCCGGCTAAAGCCGGACACTACCGGCGATCGGTAGTGTCCGCCTTCAGGCGGACCTCACCGGTCCAGGGCCCGGTGAACGCCACGATCGCCTTCGCGATGAAATCGGCGAGGCGCTGGTTTCCCACAAGGGTGTAGTGGCAGCAATCATCGATGTACACCGCCGCGCGTTCATCGTCGAAGACGTGGACGGCATTCAAGACGTCCGACGCGCCGCCGTTCGACTGCAGTGCCATCTCGAGAAACGAATATCCCTTTGCCGCGCCGTCCTTGAATGGCGAAGCCGGGTTGAACGCGACCTTTGCCTCGGCGGCGCTGAATGTCCTCGTTGAGTAGTACTGGTTCGGCTGGAGCACGTGAAAGTACGGCACGGCGCGAGCGGCAAGCAGCTGCTTCATCAAGAGTGACGACGTGATCCAGTTGCGGGCGATATCCTCGTAGACGGTCGTCCCACGCCGCTCTTTGATCGGCGGTGCGACATGGATCACCGACGACTGCGGCGGATTCGACGGCAGGCGGTCGAAGCGCACGAGTTCCTCGCGGTACTGCCGTTCGACGAATGCATGATAGCGCCCGAGCGCGAAGTCGATCGATGCGAGGCGGTTCCGATTGAGTCGCTCCGCCAGCGTATTCAGTCGCTGTTTGTCGCGCCTGATCTCGGCGAGCGAGTCGAGTTTCTCCGGTGTCAGCGTCGACTGATTGACGAGGTTGATCAGCGGATCGAGGTGCATCGATGCTCGGCATCGAGATGTCCCATCCATGCTGATCGTTGAGCGGCGCCAAGCGCCACCTCGTTGAACCCGTCGATGTTGATCACCAGGTCGAACTGCTGGCCAATCGACAGGAAATAGGCAAGCGTCAGGCATCTGCTGCGGCTGTTTGTAGCCCTCGTGGCTGAAACAGAGCGGAACCAGCTCCCGTTTCGAAGAACGGATTCTGCTTCAGGACTGCTTCCAGCCGGCTCACACCCACAGGCAGAACAATGCAGCCGACCGATCCGCCGAAGATGCCGATGACGAACTGGTCGTCCCTCGTTCGGTTGAACGGGTAGTCATGAGGCGAGGCAAAACCGAAGTTGTTGGCCACCACGCGCGACGGCGACGCGGGCGTTTCACGCAACGCCGCCGGGAGATCGAACGGCTGCCGGCCCGATGAATCGGGCCGAAGTACGGACTCAGCCCAATGTCGGTGAACGCCTGGCCCTGTGCCGCATCCGGAACGACTTCGATCGTCTGCCGATAGGGATTGGCATAGAAGAGCCATCCATGCTCGTAGTAGTAGACGGTCAGGGCGAGCATCTCAGCGCACGCGCAGAACACTGCGACGTTGACGAGCACCAGGATGACCATTTGTTTCAGCATCATGGACGCCGCGGCCGCATCGCTATGGCAGTGGATCGACGGGCCTGCCGATATCGATCAGGCGCATCGCGATGTCGGTGTTGCGCAGCACCTGGCGCTCGATCGGATCGAAGCCCTCGGTACTGGTACGGCACGAACTGCAACGGGTGCGGAAAGCGCATCACCTCGAGGATCCCGGACGGTAGCGGCGGTCGTGGCGCACGTGGATGATACAGGTGCTGTGCATTGAGCAGCACCCATTGCGATGGCTCGTGCGCGCGTTGATGAGCGGCGGTCCTTGGAGCGTGAATCGTCGAATCGACGGGGCCGTACTTCGCCGTGATCTCTGCAATCACGTCGCGCGGGAATCGCTGCTGCAGCGGCTGACGGAAATTCCACGCGACCTGCAGCGCGAGCGCTGCCACGCACGCGGCGACGATCCACCCACCCCGCCGCCGCTCGAGCAACTGCGCGACCGCAGCGGCCGTCGCCAGGCAGAAGAACGGCACGACCTGGCGCGACTGCCGTCCCATGACCACGAAGACGTGCAGCAGCGCAGAGCGAACGCCGAGGCCGAGATAAATGAACGCGCGCGCTGACGATCCACACGTCGCCGTCTGACGCCGTCGCGGGTTCCACTCGCCCGTGCTCGAACACGACAAAGAGCGCCGCGACGAGCCAGACGAGCAGTAGCCCATGCTCCGCGTGCCACAGGTACGCCCACGTGACGCTGAACCCTTCCGGCGCGTAGCCGTCGGTCACCGTTCCGGCGAGCCGTTGCATCCCTGAGAACAGCAGTGGCGCGCCGGTCGCGAGCTGCACGAGCATGATCGCCATCGGCACGCTGACGAACCCGACACCCGCCCATAGCGCCCGCTTCGAGGCGCTCCCGCATCGGCGTCCGTCCCTCGTGGAACACGTGCACCAGGATGACGACGGCGCGAGCAACCAGTAGCCGTTGTAGGTGATGAACGCGGCGCTGGCAGCCGACGCCGCACAAGAGCGAATCCCCGCGAGTCGTGCCAAGGCCGCACCACAGCGCCAACAGGCCAAGCACCATCGAGCTGTCATACGGCAGCAGGTGTCGCGCGTAGTAGAACATCGTCGTCGCCGACGCCATGAGCGCGGCGGCGATCAGCGCTTCGACGCGATCGCGGCCAGCGCGGCGGGCGATCGCGTAGACGAGCGCGATCGACGGCACCGAGATCTGCGACAGCACGATGCCAGGCACGATCGTCAGCGCGTTGCCCGATCGGCTCAGCGCACGACTGAGGCGGAACTGGAGAGCGGCCGGCATCGGCGCTGATCAGCGCGAAGCCGAGGTGATCCTGCGTCGCGAACGAGCGCCTTCAGGACACCGAACGCGCTCGCTCGATGGAGGTCGAAGATGTCCAGCACCTGCGTGTAGAGACGCTCATCAGGCCAGTACAACTGACCGCCCTGGGCGACGAGCAGTGAGACGAAGAAGCGAGGCAGCAGCGAGGAGAAGAATCAGCGCGCGGTGCTGCACGGACCAGATTATTGCGCGTGACATGGCAGACCGGTCCCCGAATCGATCGGCGTTCCGGGCGCCGCCGCCGGGAGCCACACGCGAACGATGTCGTTGTCGCGCGGAAGGGCGTGCTCCTCGTACCGTCGCGAGTGGAACCATGCCGCGAGATCGGGCCACGCGCGCGCGAACGCGTCGGCTCCTTCCAGCAGCACTGCGGCGGACACCTGTTCCCGATCGAGGCGCCGCCGCGCACGCACCATGTCGTCCGGCCCTTCGTAGTAGCCAGGCATCCACGACGGCAGGCCCGCCGGCAAACGGCCGTCCGGCGAGAAACGGAATCTGCGGACCGAATCCGGTGACGAACACGCGCTCGCGCGGCGGCGTGCAGCGCGCGAGGTAGGACACCAGCGCGGCATGCCTCGGGCTCGGCTGAATATCGGGTGAATCGTTCAGGAGTCGTTCCGTGACGCGTCCGGTCTGGCGCACGAAGGCCATTGGCGTCGGAATGCGATAACCCGCCACGGCGAGCGACGTCGTGGCAAACACGATCGTCGTGGCGCACACGATCAAGGCGCCGACGCGCAACGCCTTGGCGTGAAACATCTGTCCGATCATTGCCGCCGCCAGGATGACGGTTGGCGCGATCACGTCGGGCAGCCGCGTCAGCAGCACGTCACGGAGGAACACCGCGTTCATCATCAGAACCAGTACCGACGTCGACGCGAGATGCGCCGCCGTCAGCGTCCGCGTCCGCGCGAAGGCGACCACGAGCCCGCACAGCGGAAGGAGCGCCAGTAGATAGTAGAGCGCCTGGGGCGGCCCGGCGGCCGTCCGCCTTCCCTCCGACGCGGCGAATCGCAGCGCGGCGCTCGCATATTCACCGAGCCCTTCATTCCATTGCACGTACGCGAGCCATGGGGAGGCGACGATCACCACGACGCCGCCGTAGATCGCCACGCGGTTCGTTGCCTCCCGCAGATCCGAGCTGTGCCGCACTGCGAGCAGGATGATCGTCGACGCAACCACGTACAAGGCGTAGTCATGCCGGAGGAGAAAGGCAATCGCCGTCCACGCCCCCAGTGCAACGAGACGGCGCCGGTTCGGCATGTCCGCGTAGCGCCACTGAAAGAGGATTGTCACAACCGGAACGATGATCTTTGTCGTGTTGTACAGACGCGGTGAGCTCACGATCGCCACAATGGCCGCCGCGGTCCCGGCGATCGGGCTTCCCGACGCACGTCGCGCCAGGACATACGTGCACGACGCGGCACCTGCTTGCAGCAGGATGCAGAGCACGACGTTGGTCGCAAGAACAGGTATGCCGAACAGCGCCGCGGCGCCGGCGGTCACGAGATAGAACAGCGGCTGTCCCGGATCCTCGAAGTCCCGCATCGGGCCAATCTCCGTAGAGCGCCTGCTGCGCCCGCGCCAGCATCACGAAATGATCGTTTTCAATCGGGCTGATCGTGAGATAGCGGAAGGCAAACGCCACAAGACCGACGGCGAACGCTCCAAACGCTGCGCTCGACAGCATCGCGCGTTTGGAGGAGGTTGCGGGAAGGCGCACGCAGGACCTGACGAGATATCCTAGTCGAGAGCCGCGCCAATTCTCAGAATGGCGCCTTGGTGAATGCGTTCGCCAGCCAGAAACCCGTTCGTCTTGTAGCCGCCCTGCGCGACGATCGACAGACCGGAGCGGAGGCGGCGACGGGCCGTCCCCGTCGCTTCCCCGCCCCACTCAGGCTGACGCCAGAGATGTCCTTCGCCGTCGAACGTCCACTGCTTCCATACGGCCACTCGGGTTGACTGCAGGCCCACCCCCCACGTGCGCGCGCCGATGGTCTGTCCGGCGCGTATGGTGGCATCGATGAAACGGCCGTTCCGCACGAACGTATTGTCGATCACCCATTCGGTCCCGAATGACGTCAGCTGGAACCGAACCATCGGCAGATACCGTGTGGCGCCAATGGGGATCATCGGCACCGGCGACTCGGCGTGGCCGCTCCACACGTACGAGATATACGCGCTGTAGTACGCGTACGCAATCATCGGGTTCGCGAATCCAGCGAGCACGTGACGGCGCAGCGTCCGGGCATCGAGTGTCTTCTCGTCGTTGTTGGTCGCGACTTCGTTGTAGATCTTGATGAAGTCGCTGACGTCGTGCCCTTCCTTTTCCAGATCGTGCGTGTGCCGGATGTAGTGGATCGTGTCGTACTCGGCGTACCAATAGCGCCTCGCGTCGCGATAGTGCCAATGGCCTGACGTCAGCGCATCCTGCGTCAGGATGCGTGCCGCCATCCGGTTCGCCTCCATCCCACCCACCGTCACGGACAGTATTTCCTCGACGGTCGGATTGCGATCGAGCTGGAAGTAGGTCGCGCCGCCGCCGCGGCCGTACGGCTGTGGCGCGGGAAGAGCGTAGTGAATGGGGCCGTCGAACAATTCGCGCAAGCGGCCGCCGTGACCAAACAGCTCGTGGTTTGCGACGCGCAGCCAGTTTTCCTGCGGGTCGTCAAAGAGCTCGAGCTTCGCGAGTCGGTACATGGCGTTGGCCGCACGCCGCAGCTTGCCTTGCTCCTCGAAAAGGCGGAGCGGCACGAAGCGGTCCTCGATGCCCGCCACGATCCGGCCCACGGTCACCGTCGCGCTCGCACCGGCCGCCGGCGACATGTCGCGGTCAACGAGAATCGTCGTGCGAGGCCCGATCGAGGATTGCGCCGCGCTGATATTCGCCCAAAAGAGCGAAAGCGCGAGCCCAAGCGCGCACGAATGGGTCCCGATGTGTCGCCGGCGTCGCATTTTTTATCTGGTTCCTCGCCAAAGGCGACAAAGTCTAGGACAATGACGCGGATGTTTTGTCGAGTCCTGGGGCGCGCCTATGTCGCTCTCTTCATTCTGTTTACGGTTTCAGTCGTCCACGCCACCGCGCAAGCACTCGCGGGCCTGCCGGCCGCGGTAACCCCGGTCGACACTGTCGCAGCGCCGGCCGTGACGCTCGACGGCCCGCCGGCGCCGGTTGCGCCATCCGTCATCAACCGCGACGAAAAGGGACGTGCGACGATGCGCGCGGTCCGCATCGATCGTCCCCTCAAGATCGACGGACACCTCGACGAAGAAGTCTACGTGAGCGTGCCCGGGGCTGGCGATTTCGTCCAGCAGCTCCCGCGAGAGAACTTCCCGGCAACGGAGCCGACCGAGGTGTGGATTTTCTTCGACGAGACGAACCTCTACGTCGCCGCGCGCTGTTCCGACAGCCAGCCTGAGCGCGAAGTCGCGACTGAACTGCGTCGCGACGACAACAACATTCTGCAGAACGAGAGCATCAGCATCGTTCTTGATACCTTCTACGACCGGCGCAACGGCTTCATGTTCCAGACGACCCCGCTCGGCGCGCTTCGCGACCAGTCGATCGCCGACGAGCAGTTGAACCAGAGCTGGAACACCGTCTGGGACGTGAAGTCGGCACGCGACAACCGTGGATGGACGACGGAGATGATGATTCCGTTCAAGTCGCTGCGCTATCGTGGATCGGGACCGCAGGTCTGGGGAGTCAATGTCCGGCGCATCGTCAAATGGAAGAACGAGAGCGACTACCTCAGCGCCTCGCCTGCGGCGTACGGCATGGGCGGCATCAACAGGTTGAATGGCGGCGGCACGCTGGTGGGCGTGGAGACGCCGATCCAGTCATTGAACCTGGAGCTCAAACCATACCTCGTATCGTCGGTCAATACCGACAGAGCCGCGACGGTTGCGTACTCCAACGACATCACCAAGAACGCGGGCTTCGACTTCAAGTATGGCCTCACGCGTGGCCTCGTGCTGGATGCGACGGTCAACACCGACTTCGCGCAGGTCGAGGAAGACACGCAGCAGGTCAATCTCACCCGCTTCAGCCTGTTCTTTCCGGAGAAGCGAGATTTCTTCCTCGAGGGTCAAGGGATCTTCCAGTTCGGCGGCGCCGCGATCGGCGAGCGTGGAGGCGGCGGGACGACGCCCGAGGTGCCGATCCTGTTCTTCAGCCGCCAGATTGGCCTGAGCAGCGGCCAGACCGTGCCGGTGCGCACGGGCGCCCGCGTGACGGGGCGCGCCGGTCAGTACAGCATCGGCGCGCTGAACGTCGAAACGGGCGAGAAGCTGTCGGCGCATGCGGTGGCGACGAACTTTTCGGTGCTGCGCGTCAAGCGCAACATCCTGCGGCGCAGCACAATCGGCGTGCTGGCTACACGCCGCGCGCCGACCGTGGCGACGCTCGGCCACGGATCGAATTACGCTGGCGGTTTTGACGCAAACCTCGCGTTCTTTCAGAGCGTGAACTTTGTCGGGTATTACGCAAAGACCGCAACACCAGGCGTGTATAGCCACGACACAAGCTATCGCGGCAAGTTCGACTACGGCGCCGATCGCGTGGGCGTACAGCTCGAGCACATCATGGTCGGCGACCAGTTCAATCCCGAAGTCGGATACGCCAGGCGGAGCGACTTCCGCCGGACCTACGCCGACGTCCGCGTTAGCCAGCGGACGAGGAAGAACCGTATCGTGCGCCGGATCAACTTCGACACCGGCATCGACTATGTCGAGAACGCCGCGCGCACGCTGGTCCAGGAGAAGGAGCTGAAGGCCGCATTCAACCTCGAGTTCCACAACAGCGATTCGTTCCGGTTGGACTATCAGACCAACTACGAGCTGCTTCCAAAGGACTTCGAAATCGCGACTGAGGTGACGGTCCCTAGCGGCGGCTACCAGTACGGCAGCTTCAACTCGTCATACAGCCTCGGACAGCAGCACTTCTTCTCCGGCCAGGTGAGCACGTCGTTCGGGTCGTTCTATCACGGCACGAAGAAGTCACTCGCCTTCAACAACGCGTACCTCGCGCTGAACCGCCACGTCTCGTTCGAACCAGGCGTGACGCTGAATTGGGTCGACCTGCCGTACGGCAACTTCAACGCGACGCTGATCACGAACCGGACGATCATTACGCCGACCCCGCGAATGCTCATCAGCAGCTTGATGCAGTACAACGCCGCTCAGCACGCCCTCTCCACAAGCGTCCGCCTCAACTGGGAATATCAGCCCAGTAGCCAGTTCTTCGTCGTCTACAGCGACGGTCGCGACACGTTTGGCCACGGAGTTCCCGACCTGCTAAACCGCTCGTTTGCCGTCAAGATCACGCGCCTTCTTCGCTTCTAGTAGGGATCGGGGATCAGGGACCGGGGATCAAGCGCCTCCGTTGCGCACCTGATCCCTGATCCCTACAGGTTCCACATGGAACGTCGTTTGGATGACCGGATGGTGGAGGAACTCATCATGCGTCGGTTCATCTCAGCACTTATGATCGTCGGAATGTGCGCTTCGGGCAGCGCGGTCTCTGCCCAGGACTCGGGCGCCAAGGAAGAAACGAAGAAGGCCGGACAGGCGACGAAGGAAGCCGGCAAGGACACGGCGGACGCCGCGAAACACATAGGTAAGGCAACCGTGAAAGGGACGAAAAAAGCGGGCGCCGCCGTCAAGAACACCCTCGTCGGTGACGACTTCAAAGCGACCTGCAACGACGGGACGACTTACACCGGCCGGAGCCGCGAGGACGCGTGCGAAAAACACGGCGGCGTGAGAGTCTGGCTCAAGACCAAGGGGTAGGCAACGACTCGTATTGAAGACTACGCGCTGATCGGCGACTGCGAGACGGCAGCGCTTGTCGCACGGACCGGATCGATCGACTGGCTCTGCTGGCCGCGCTTCGACTCCGGTGCGTGCTTCGCCGCGCTGCTGGGCACGTCCGATCACGGGCGCTGGCTCATCGCACCCGCCGACATCACCGCGACAACCACGCGCCGGTATCGCGGCCACTCGCTCATCCTCGAAACACAGTTCACGACTCCTGACGGCGTCGTCACGCTGATCGACTTCATGCCGCCGCGCGGTCACAACTCCGACGTCGTGCGTGTCGTTCGCGGCGAGAGCGGACGCGTCCGCATGACCCTGGAGCTGATCCTCCGATTCGACTACGGCTGCGACATCCCGTGGGTCAGTCGGCTGCCCGACGGGACCTGGCGCGCGATCGCCGGCCCGGACATGGTGGTACTCCACACGCCGGTGAAGCTCAGAGGAAAGGACCTCACGACCGTTGCCGACTTCGAGGCCACCGCGGGCGAAACCATCCCGTTTGTCCTGACCTACGGCCCGTCCCATCGGCCGCCGCCCCGTCCAATCGATCCGATCGCGTCGCTGCAGGCCACCGAGGAGTACTGGAACAAGTGGGCTGAGCGGGCGAACTGCGAGGGCGAGTGGGAGGAAGCGGTGCTACGGTCGCTGATGGTGCTGAAGGCGCTTACGTTCGCGCCTACTGGTGGCATCGTCGCGGCGCCCACGACGTCACTGCCCGAGCACCTCGGAGGCCCGCGCAACTGGGACTATCGCTTCTGCTGGCTTCGCGATGCGACGCTCACCCTGCTGGCGCTGTTGAATGCCGGGTTTCTCGACGAAGCGCGGGCATGGCGCGACTGGCTGCTGCGGGCGGCCGCCGGCTCCCCCGCGCAGATCCAGACCATGTACGGACTTGGGGGGGAGCGCCTGCTGCGCGAGTGGGAGATCGACTGGCTCCCGGGCTACGCGGAGTCGCGGCCGGTGCGTATCGGAAACGCGGCGCACCAACAACTGCAGATCGATGTCTTCGGCGAAGTAATGGATGCGTTGCACCAGGCGCGGCACGGCGGCATCGCCAAAGACTCGTTCGAGTGGCCGTTTCAGAAGAAGCTGGTCGCGCACCTGGAGCAGATATGGGTACAGCCGGACGAAGGCATCTGGGAAGTACGCGGTGACCCGCAGCACTTCACCTTTTCGAAGGTGATGGCGTGGGTTGCGTTCGATCGCGCCGTGAAAAGCGTTGAGGCATTCGGGCTCGACGGTCCGGTGGATCGCTGGCGCACGATCCAGAGACGGATTCACGCGGACGTCTGCGAACGGGGCTTCGATCGAGAGCGAGGCTGCTTCGTCCAGGCGTACGGATCGAAGCAACTCGACGCGAGCCTCCTCCTCATGCCATCGACCGGATTTCTCCCACCCTCGGACCCGCGGGTGCACGGGACGATCGAGGCGATCGAACGCGAATTGATGCGCGACGGCTTCGTGTTGCGCTACGCCACCGGCGCGACCGACGACGGGCTGCCACCCGGGGAAGGGGCGTTCATCGCATGCAGCTTCTGGCTCGCGGATGCGTACGTGCTGCTGGGACGCCTCGACGAAGCCCGCGCGCTGTTCGAGCGGCTTCTGACGATCCGGAATGACGTGGGGCTTCTCGCCGAGCAGTACGACGCACGGGAGCGCCGTCAGCTGGGCAACTTTCCGCAGGGATTTTCCCACGTGGCTCTCGTGAATACCGCGCACAACCTGGCACGCAAGACCAAACCCGTTCATCAACGATCACGGTAAGACCCAAAACCCAAACGCGACCTAACCCCTAACCCCTAACCCCTAACCCCCATATGATTCCCTCGTGAATTTCGATCCGACGATGCTGCTCATTTCGCTTGTGCCGAGCGGCATCGGGTTCGTGCTGTTCGTGTACGGCAAGAAGCAGCAACGGTGGCCGCACATGGCCGCTGGGGCCGCGCTGTCGGTGTACCCCTATTTCGTCGACACGGCGCTGCAGATGGCGATCGTCGGTGCGGCAATCGGTGCCGCGTTCTGGTGGGCGATTCAGCAGGGCTGGTGAGCCGACCTAGGTCTCTTCGTCAATCTGCCATTCGGCGAGCGGCTGCGGTCCGAGCTTGATGTCCGCGATGTCGGGATCGATGCCGTCGGGCGCCGCGGGTGACGTGCCCTTGCGCTCTTTTTCCTGACGGCGCCGCTCTGCCTTCTGCTGGCGACGCTCGATCAGGCCCTTCTCACGCTCACGTTTTGCTGCCGTGGGTCTGGAATTGCGAGCCATTCAAGATAAGCATACACCCACCTCAACATCTCGTCATCGGCCGACCCCGTCTGTATTTCCGCATGCTACGATTCCGGCTTTGGTTTTCGCGTCGGTCACCGGCGCGTACGAGGAACGACGCGTGGTGCACCTGCCCGATCGCATTTCACGACTCAACGAGCTGGCCAACGATCTCTGGTGGAGCTGGAATCCCGACGCGCGCAATCTCTTCCGGCGTCTCGACTACTCCGCTGTGGCGGCTGACCGCGCACAACCCCGTGCGCATGCTGCAGCTGTTGCCGCCGGAGACGCTTGAGCGAGCGCTCAACGATCGCGAATGGCTGGCGCTCTACGACCGCGCGATCGCCCGGCTCGACGCCGCACGCGCGGCGCACAACACCTGGTGTCGAGAGCCGAGTTTCCCGAAATCGGCGGTCGCATCCATCGCGTACTTCTCCGCCGAATTCGCGCTGCATCAGTCGCTGCCGATCTACGCCGGCGGCCTCGGCGTGCTGGCCGGCGATCACTGCAAGGAAGCCAGCGACCTCGGCGTGCCGCTCATCGGCGTCGGCTTCATGTATCCGCAGGGCTACTTCCATCAGAGCATCACCTTCGACGGGTGGCAGGAGGAGGTCTACGAGAAGCTGAACTGGACCGACGCGCCGATCGAGCCGGCGATGACGCCCGACGGCAAGCCGTGCGTCACCGCGGTGCCGCTCGGCAATCGCACGGTGCTCGTCGCCGTGTGGCGCGTGCGCGTCGGCCGCGTGAAGCTGTATCTGCTCGACACCGACCTCGAGGAGAACGCGCCGTGGGATCGCGAGTCTGTCGGCCCGCCTCTACGGCGGCGACCGCGAGACGCGCGTGCAGCAGGAGATCATCCTCGGCATCGGCGGCGTGCGCGTGCTCAAGGCGATGGGCATCCGATCCGGCCGTCTATCACCTCAACGAAGGCCACGCGGCGTTCGTCGTGCTGCAGCGCATCCGCGATCTCTGCGAGAAGGGCTGGAGCTTCGACGCGGCGCTCGAGGAAGTGCGGCGAACGACGGTGTTCACGACGCACACGCCGGTGGCGGCCGGGCACGACGCGTTTCCGTTTCACCTGGTCGAAACGCACCTCGCCGGCGCGTGGGGCGACCTCGGCAGCCATCGCGAGCGGTTCCTCGCGCTCGGCCACTACGACAACGGCGGCGGGCCGATGTTCAACATGACGGCGCTCGCGCTGCGCGCAGCGGCGCGGTCAACGGCGTCAGCCAGCTGCACGGCGAGGTCACCAAGCAGATGTGGCAGTCGATCTGGCCGGGCACGCCGTACGACGCGCTGCCGGTCAAGTTCGTCACCAACGGCGTGCACGTGCCGACCTGGATCGTCGTCGGAGATCGAGCGCTCTTCGACGAGTACCTCGGCCCCGACTGGCTCGAGCGGCACGACGATCCGGCGTTTGTCGATCGCGTGCTCGCGATTCCCGACGAGAAGCTGTGGGCGGCGCGGCAGACGCTGCGCGCGTTCCTGTTCAACTTCATCCGCGAGCGCGCCCGCCAGCGGTGGAGCGCGCAGGGCGCCGCGTCGCGCAGTCGTCGCCGCCGGGACGATGTTCGATCAGCAACACGCTGACGATCGGCTTCGCGCGCCGCTTCACCGGCTACAAGCGTCCGGAGCTGATCTTCCTCGGATCCGGATCGGCTCGCGCGGATCCTCAACGCGCCGGCGACGTCCCGTGCAGCTCGTGTTCGCCGGCAAGGCGCATCCGGCCGACGACGTCGGCAAGCATCACCTGCAGCGGATCTACAAGCGCGCGCTCGACCCGAAGTTCGGCGGACGCATCGCGTTCGTGGACGACTACGACCTGCACGTCGCGCACTTCCTCGTGCAGGGCTGCGACGTCTGGCTGAACAACCCGCGCAAGCCGCTCGAGGCGAGCGGCACGAGCGGCATGAAGGCGGCGATCAACGGCACGCCGCACATGTCGATCGGCGACGGCTGGTGGGCCGAGGGCTTCACCGGCGACAACGGCTGGCTGATCGAAGGGCACGCCGACCCGAACGACCAGGGCGCGCAGGACTGGGCCGACGCGCAGGCGATGTACGCGCTGCTCGAGGAGCAGCTCGTGCCGACGTTCTACGACCGCGACCGCGACGGCATTCCGCGGCCGCTGGCTGCAGATCGTCAAGCAGTCGATCCGCACCGTGCTGCCCCGCTTCAGCGCCCGGCGGATGGTCAAGGAATACGTCCGCGAGATGTACCTGCCGGCGCCTGCAAGGACCACCCGGTCACTCGATAACTGCCACACCTCCCAACCTCCAACGCCCAACGTCCAAGGCCGCCCGGTGACCGTAGACAACCCCTCGTCCTGCGAGATCCCGTCCAACCCGATAGCCATGATCGCAGCGTGTTTCACTGCATTTCTCGTCGCTGCGATGCTCGCGCGTCGTGCCTGCCGCTGCGCCTGCAGGGCTCGCGCTGCGGCGCGATCCCGAACGACCCGGCCGCCGGTCGCGCACGCGCTGAACCGTCTGACGTTCGGCGCCCGGCCGGGCGACGTCGAGCGCGTGCAGCAGATCGGGCTGGCCGCCTGGATCGACCAGCAGCTGCATCCCGTCGACGCATCGACGACCGCGCCGCCGAAGCGCATGCTGCCGCAGCTCGCAGCGATTCGCCGGACGCCGCCGACCCAAGGAGCTGCGCGCCGCGAGGCGCCAGGTCGTCAGACGCTCGCCGTCCGACAAGATGCTGCGCGCGATCGTACAGCGAGCGCCAGCTCGAAGGAAGTCCTCGTCGACTTCTGGTTCAACCACTTCAACGTCTTCGCCGGCAAGGGACGGACGGCGATCTACCTGCCGGAGTACGAGCGCGACGCGATCCGGCCGCACGTGCTTCGGTCATTTCCGCGATCTGCTCGAGGCCACGGCGAAGAGCCCGGCGATGCTCTTCTATCTGGATAACTGGCTGAGCGCCGATCCAGACAGCGGATCAGGGATCAGGGATCAGGGATCAACAGCGCCGGCGCGACGCGGCGGCGGTTTTCGCGATCCCCGATCCCCGGGCGCCGATCCCTGCGAAGGCACAGAACGAAGCGCGCGCGCGGGCTCAACGAGAACTACGGGCGCGAGCTGCTGGAGCTGCACACGCTCGGCGTCGACGGCGGCTACACGCAGCAGGACATCGTCGAGGTCGCGCGCGCGTTCACGGGCTGGACGATCGATCCGCGCGACCAGCAGCTTCCGCTTCGTCCCGCGCGCTGCACGACGACGGCGACGAAGGTGTCCTCGGCCACACGATCAAGGCCGGCGGCGGCATCGACGACGGCGAGACGCGTGCTCGACATCCTGGCGGCGCATCCCGTCGACCGCGCGATCACATCGCCATCGAGCTCGCGCGCGGTTCGTGAGCGACGACCCGCCGACTGCGCTCGTCGATCGCGCGGCCGCGCGCTTCACGCGACACGGACGGCGACCTGCGCGAGGTCGTGCGCACGATCGTGACCTCGCCGGAGTTCTTCGCGCCCGCTGCGCGGCGACGCGAAGGTCAAGACGCCGCTCGAATTCGTCGTCAGCGCCGTGCGCGACGACCGGCGCGCGACGTGACGCGACGCGCGCCGCTGCGTGCAGGCGCTGCAGCAGCTCGGCATGCCGCTCTACATGTGCCAGCCGCCGACCGGCTACGACGACACGGCGGACGCGTGGGTCTCGGCCGGCGCGCTCGTCACGCGCATGAACGTCGCGCAGCAGATCGCGCCGGCAACCGCGCGGCGCGAGATCGGTGCGCCCGGAATTCCAGAAGCGATACGCGTACGAGCGGACCTCGAGTCGCGATGCCATGAGGCCGTAGGAGCCAATGACGTCACGAAGACTCTTCCTCAAGTCCGGCGCGATGGCGATGCTGTCGCTCGGCTTCGCGCCGTCGTTCCTGGCGCGCGCGGCCGAAGCCGCGACCGGCCGCGCGCCGCCTGCTCATCGCGATCTTTCAGCGCGGCGCCGTCGACGGCCTGAACATGATCGTCCCGCTACGGCGAGGCGGACTACTACCGCGCTCCGCCCGTCGATCGCGATCCCGCGCCCGGGACGCCGAACGGCGGAGCGCGATCGATCTCGACGGCTTCTTCGGCCTGCACCCGCGCATGGCGCCGCTCAAGCCGCTCTGGGACAACTAGTCGCTGGCCATCGTCCATGCGTGCGGCTCGCCCGACACCACGCGGTCGCACTTCGACGCGCAGGACTACATGGAGACCGGCCACGCCGGGCGTGAAGAGCACGCGCGACGGCTGGCTGAACCGCTATCTGCAGATCGCGTCAGGAGGCAGCGCAATCCCGCTGCGCGGCGTCGCGCGTCGCGCGGCAGATGCCGCGCGTCGCTGCAGGGCGACGGCGCCGTCGCTCGCGATCGGCAGCGTCGACGAGTTCGGCGTGCGCGGACATGAGCGCCGGCGCGTCGTTCGAAGCGGCCTATGCGAGGTCGACGACCGTCTTCTGCGGCGCCGCCGGCAACGACGCGTTCGACGGCGATGCGCACGCTGCGCGCCGCAGGCGGCCGGCGTACCGTATCGGCCGGCGGCGGGCGTCGAGTATCCGCGATCGCCGTTCGGTCAGGCGCTCGCAGGAAATCGCGCGGCTCGCCAAGGCCGACGTCGGCCTCGAGATCGCGTTCGCCGAGTCGACCAACTGGGATCATCACGTCAACGAAGGCAGCGTCACCGGACAGATCGCCGACGCGGCTCGACGAATCTCGTCGCGCGGCCTCGCGGCGCTCGCCGCCGATCTCGGCGACCGCATGGCCGACACGGTCATCCTGACGATGTCGGAGTTCGGTCGCGCGGTGGCGGAGAACGGCAACGGCGGCACCGACCACGGCCACGGCAACGCGATGATGCTGCTCGGCGGCACCGTGTCAAGGGCGGCAGGTCTACGGCCGCTGGCCGGGCTGACGCCGAGCCAGCGCTTCGAGGGGCGCGACCTGGCGGTCACGACCGACTTCCGCGACGTGTTCAGCGAGATCGTCACGCAGCACCTCGGCGCCTCGCCAGGCGACGCTCTCCACGCGTCTTCCCGGGGTTCACGCCGTCGCGCGCCTGATATCGTGCCCGCGTGATCAGATCCCAGCGCTCGTCAACATCCAATTCCCAACGCGCCAACTCCAAAGGCGAATTGGGAGTTGCGGACTTGGGAGTTGGGAGTTGTAAGATTCAGGTGAATGGCCCCCCGGAAGTCGAACCTGGCAAAGTCGAAGTGCGCGCTCTGCGGCGCGAAGGAAGTCTCGGAGCCGCGCGGCGAGGAGCGCTACTGCCGCGACTGCTGGGAAAAGAAGATCGCCGTCGAGGAGATCGTCGCCCGCGAGTTCGCGCTCAAGCGCTACATCCGCGCGCACAGCGCCGAGAAATACCTGATCTACCACTCGACGATCAAGCGTCCCTGCGGCCAGATCATCGTCGTCGACGACGGGTACGACCTGTTCCTGACGATGATCCTCTACCCGAATTTCGGGTGGGACGAAGCGGCCTACCACCTCGAAGGCGACCCGGAAGGGCGCACGTTCGCCGAGATTCTGGTGGACGTCGTCGCCACCGAGGTCATCGAGCCGTGGGGCGGCGGCAAGTGGCACCTGGAAATCTTCCGGTCGGCGAACCCGGAAGCGGAGGACTGGAACGGCGAAATGTAAGCCTATAATGCGCTTCAAGTGACGGCAGCATTCAGCGCTTGCTCGGGGGGAGATCACATCATGAGATTGAAGATTCATTTCGCTGCTGGCGGTCAGCTGCCGTTGTCCTGTTGGCGACGAGCGCGCGCGCGGGGCAGGCCAAACCGGCGGCACCGGCGCCGCAGGCCGCCCTGCGGCGCCCGCGAAGTTCGTCCCGCCGATCCGGGGCGAGGCGGAAGTCGATATGACCAAGCCGGTGACCAAGCGGACCGGGACCGAGATCGTCACGACGTTCAAGGTGAAGAACCCGTCGACGACCGGGTCGATTGCCGGCCTCAAGGTCAGCGAGTTCTGGTACGACAAAGCGGGGCAATCCTGTCAGCGGCGACGAATTCCGCTACCGGAAACCGCTGATGCCGGGCGAGGTCATCGACATCGAACTGCGCTCGCCGGTCAATCCGAAGATGGCGAGCAGCCAGTACAAGTTCGAGCAGGCGAACGGCGGGGTGAAGCCGAAGGTCGTCGCGAAATTCTAAAGGGCCCCGACGACGTGTAGAGGCGGACCTTCCCGCCTTCGCCGAGGCTTCGGCGGGGCGGCAGGTCCGCCTCTTTTGTTGTACGGCGGAAGATCAGCGAACGCGGATCTGAATATCGCGAGCGACTCCGGCCCCCTCCTTGCCCCCACGCGATTTGCTCGTGACGTGCACGACGTAGAGACCAGGTGCGAAGTCCTTCAGGGGAATCTGGACCGTGTAACCGTACCCACCGCGCCCGCCCTGCAGCTCCGTGGATGACCGTTCCTCGCTGTTGCTGAACACGACGCGGCCGCCCTCGGCGTGCACTTCGGTCGCGATGTCGACCTTGTGTGGCGGCAGGTTCTGCTGATTCTCGTAGACCTCGGCAAACAGCGTGAGCTGATCGTCGCGTGTGAAAGTGCGCTCGGTCGTCGGCGCCTGCATCAGGAGCAAGCCAACTGGATCGTCCTTGACGCGTGCGGTCGGCGACTGGCTGCCCGCGCCGGCAATCAGCGTCAATCCGCTCATCGCAAATGGCTGCTTGTTGAAATCGGGCACGTCGAGGTCGGACACGACGCTGCCCGCGGTACCGCCGCTCTCGGCCGCGGATACGCGGAGCTGATATCGGCCCGGCGGCAGGTTGACCGCCGACGTGACGCGGAAGCCGCGCGCCTGCGCGCGGGCGTGCGTGTCCGGCATCAACGTCAGGTCGAGCGTCGCCTTCTCGTTCACGCGCACCTTCGCGTCGCTGTCGATGACCCTCACGACGACATCGAGCTTGTCATTGAAGGTGCCGTTCTCCTGCGCGAACTTGAAGGTGCCGATGCCAAGCTCCACGGCGATGGCCACCGCCGCGTTCGGCGGCGTGCCCTTGTAAGGCGCCGCGAAGAGTCGCATCGGAATGCCGCTCATCGCCAGCGGACTTTCCACCGCTGTTCTGAGCGCATCCTCGCGCGGATCGCCGGCAACTCGGGCAGCCGGCGCCGGAGCGCGGCCGCGCGGCGCGACGTAACCTCGCCGCGCCCTTACCATGAGGCCGGGCCGCATCATGCGGACCTCGATCTTGCGGAACTTTCCATCCCGCCTGTCGTTCGCCGGGTTGTAGCCGAGCACGTAGTAATTGCTGTTGTCGCGGACGAGACGATCGAACGCCTGGTTGAAGTCGTTCTGGTTGATGACCGCAAAGCCGCCGGTTTCCTCAGCCAGCGACCGCAGGCTGTCCTGCGAGCGGCGCAGCTCGTCGAGCGACGATGAAAGACCCAGCCCGAGAGTCGGATCGTCGACGGCGGCACCGGATGCTTCGATCAGCTCGGCGCCTGGCGCGGCGAGACCGCGTGGATCAACCGCATAGATGCTGACATTGGCCCGCGTAGCGGCGGCAATCGCGTCTCGCGTGGCGTCCACGATGTCGGACCCGAGCGAGTTGTTGTCGAACAGGTTGTAGATGTCGTAGTCGATGCCTTCGCTGATCAGCACCATTGCCTTGCGACGGCCGTGCACGCCTGCCATGAAGTCCGACAGCTTCTGCAGCGACTGCATGGTGTTGCGAGCGTTTCGACCGCGCTCCATCGCGGCCGGATCATTGATCGGGTCTCCAGACCGGCGCAGACCGCCGCTCTGCAGACGGTTGTACTCGTTGAGGCGCTCGAGCGTCGCCGACCGCAGCTTGTTCCCGCTGAACTTGTCCACGGCCGCGAGCAGGAGCCGCGGACTGTTCGTGAAATCCTGTCCGTCAGCCGTGCGTCCGCCGGTGAACACGACCGCGGCGAGATCGTTGACACCGAAGTTCCGCTCGAAAAAGCGGCGCAGCGACTCCCTGACGCGCAAGGCGCGGATGGGATCGACGTGCAGATCGTCGAGGACGAACAAATAGATGCGTCCATCGATCCCGATATTGGTCTGAACATCGGGCTCGATTGCGGCGGCGGAGAACAGCGGACGCTCCGGACGGGCAACCGGGATGTTCACATAGGAGAACGCGCTCACCTTCTGCGGCTTGCCGTCCTCGAACAGCTGGAAATCGGTGGCGCGCAGATCCGTGACCGGGTTGCCTGTCGCGTCGCTGACGAACGCGTCGACCTCGACGAAATTCGCTTCGACACGGAACGTGAGCGGCGGCTGGGCCGCCTGCGCAACGGCTTCGGCGCCCGGGTCCGGCGACGGAGCGGGCGGCGGCGGCCCCTGCAACGCCAGCAATGAAGACGCCGACAGCGCCGCAACCGTCAGGGAAGACGAAATCCTGCGAAACATAGCGCCATTATCGCCCCCAAACCATTGAACCGAATGCCGCGTCATACCGATAACAAAGGGGAAATCCCAAATCCCCCATCCCAACCTCCCAATCCCAAGTGGCTGCGGCGTTGGAAGTAAGGGTTCAGGTTGGGATTTGGGGTGGGATTTGGGTTTGGGATTTTGAGCACAGCCACGGCCGTATACTCAGACGTCATGCCACTCGACGTGGCCGCGATCCAGGAAACCCTGCGTGCGGAGGGCCTGGACGGCTGGCTTCTCTACGATTTCCACGGCTCGAACCCGATCGCGGCGCGGCTGGCGGGACTGACAAACGGCGCGCACATGACCACACGGCGGTGGTACTACCTGATTCCATCGTCCGGTTCACCGCGCGCGCTGGTCCATGCGATCGAGAAGCACAACCTCGACGCGCTGCCCGGCGACAAGACGATGTATGCCGGCCGGGACCAACTCGACGCAGGCCTGACACGACTGTTGAAGGGCGTCCGTCGCGTGGCGATGGAGTACTCGCCGAGAATGCGCGATTCCGTATCTGTCGCGCATCGACGCGGGGACAGCGGAAATGATCAGGTTGCGCGGCGTCGACATCGTCTCGTCGGGCGATCTCGTGCAGCGGTTCGAGGCGGCGTGGTCACCGGCGCAGCTCACCACGCATCGGCGCGCGTCGGAGGCGCTCTATCGGATCAAGGATCGCGCGTTCGAGGCTGCGCGCCGCGCGGTCAGCCGCAGCGAACGGATCACCGAATACGACCTGCAGCAGCAGATGGTGGGCTGGTTCGAAGACGAAGGGCTCGTGAGCGATTCGGCTCCGGTCGTGGCTGTGGGCGCGAACGCCGGGGACCCGCATTATCTGCCGTCGGCCGATCGCGCCGCGGGGATCTCCGCGGACCAGGTGCTGCTGCTCGACCTCTGGGGCAAGATCGCGGAACCGGGCGCGGTGTTTGCTGACATCACCTGGGTTGGATTTACGGGGGCTCGTGTTCCAGACGAGCCGGCGCAGGCGTTTGACGCGATCGTGCGCGCGCGTGACGCGGCTGTCGCGCTCGTGGAAGAAGCCGCGACGACCGGTCGCGAACTGCACGGCTGGGAAGTCGATCGCGCCGCGCGGAACGTGCTCGAGCGGTCGGGCTACGGCGACCACATCCTGCACCGCACCGGCCACAGCCTCGGCGAGAGCGTGCATGGAAATGGCGTGCACCTGGACGACTACGAGACGCACGACGATCGGCGGATTCTGCCGGGCACCGGCTTCACGGTTGAGCCCGGCCTGTATTTCGACACCTTCGGCGTACGCACGGAAATCAACGTGTTTCGCGGCGATCGAGGACGCGCGCGTGACCGGGCCGCGGCAGATGGAACTGGTGACCTTCAGCACTTGAGGCAAACGCGCGCAAGTTGTCACAATTTCGTCAAACATCAATTCGTAGAGTCTTAAAAGACCAGCGCGGTAGAATTACCTCAAAGGCTGGTAAACGAGGATTTAGAAATGTCGAATCGCAAAACCACACTGTTTTACGCATTGCTGATCGCGATTGCGTCGCTTGCGGTCGGGATGGTCATCGCGTCGCGCCTTGACCTGTCGCCCGAGTCGTCCGCCCAGACGTTGCAGCGCCGCCGTTCAACAGCGCGCCGATCACCGGCGGGATCACCGCCACCACGTTCCGCGACGTCGCGAAGGCCGTCACGCCGGCCGTCGTGAACATCCGGACCGAGTCGCGGCAGCGCACCCAGGACCTCACCGAGTTCTTCGGCGGCGGCGGAGGCGGCCAGGGCGACGACCTCTTCGAACGCTTCTTCGGCCAGGGCGATCAGGCGCCAGGGCAGCGGCAGCGCAGCGCCCGCGCGAGCAGGTCGTGCAGGCGGCCGGCACCGGCTTCATCATCGACAAGGCCGGCTTCATCCTGACCAACAACCACGTCGTCGAAGGCGCGACCAAGATCGAAGTCTCGCTCTACGGCGAGGATTCCGACCAGGAATACGCGGCGCGCGTCGTCGGACGCGACCCGCTGACCGACAGCGCGCTCATCGAGCTGACCGAGAAGCCGAATCACCGCTGCCGGAAATCAAGTTCGGCGACTCCAGCCAGATGCAGCCCGGTGACTGGGTCATGGCGATCGGCAACCCGTTCGGCCTGGCGCACACCGTCAGCGTCGGCGTCATCAGCGCCGCTCGAGCGTCCGTTCCCGACGACCGAAGGCCGGAGCACGCAGGTGCTGCAGACCGACGCGGCGATCAACCCGGGCAACTCCGGCGGTCCGCTGCTGAACATCCGCGGCGAAGTCATCGGCATCAACACGGCGATCTTCACGCGACGCGCGGCAGGCGGGCAACATCGGCATCGGCTTCGCGATTCCGATCAACATCGTGCGCGAGCTGCTGCCGCAGCTGCGCGGCGGCAAGATCACGCGCGGCAGGATTGGCGTCGTCGATCGGCGTCGATCCCGCAGAACGCGCTTGACGAGTTCGGCCTGAAGAATCGCAAGGGCGCGCTCGTGGCCTCGACGTCGCGCCGGGCGGAGCGGCGGCGAAGGCCGGCCTCGAGCCGGGCGACGTCATCGTCCCGTTCAACGGCAAGCCGATGAAGGACCGCGACGAGCTCGTCGCGATGGTCGTCGCGACCACGCCGGACACCACGGTGCCGGTGAAGGTCGTGCGCGACAGGGAAGAGAAGACGCTGAACGTCACGGTCGACGAGCTCGACCTCGATGCGGAGCAGGCGGCCGCGCAACACGCGGCGGCCGCGGCGGCGCACGAGCCGCAGCAGGAGGCGAGCAGCGGCTTCGGCATGTCGCTGAGCAACATCACGCCCGACGTGCAGCGGCGGCTGCGTCTCGACGACGCGGCGAAGGGCGCGGTCGTCGTCGACGTCGAGCCGAGCAGCCCGGCGGCGCGCGCGGGAATCATGGCCGGGCGACGTCATCATGCGCGTCGGACGCGCGCCGATTGGACAGCGTCGCGGACGCGAGCCGCGAGCTCGGCGCGGATCCCGTCCGGCGGCACCGCGATCCTGCGCGTCGCTGCGCAACGGGCAGGACACCGCGGTCGTCGTCACCAAGGAGTAGCGAAGGCGGGGCGAGTCCGAGGGACCCGCCCCAGACCCTGCGTTCGCTCTTAGCCCCGCATTCGTAGAGGCCGACCGTCAGGTCGGCCTTTC
Organism: uncultured Acidobacteriota bacterium; assembly: GCA_963741135.1. Taxonomy (GTDB): domain Bacteria; phylum Acidobacteriota; class Vicinamibacteria; order Vicinamibacterales; family UBA2999; genus Gp6-AA40. The sequence goes on along the minus strand of CAVUHC010000007.1, from coordinate 764,908 downwards.
TTTTTTGTGATACAAACTACGCCTCGCGCGGAGGGCCGACGTGACGCTGATGATCGAGCGCGAAGTCAAACTCCGGTTCGCCACCCCAGATGAAGCACGATCCGCAATCCTGGCGGCCGGCGCCACGCCGCTCCGCTCTCGCCGTCTTCAGGAAGATGCGCTGCTCGACACTGAAGACGAATCGCTCCGCCGGCGGCGCTGCGTTCTGCGGATCCGGACCGAGTCAGGCAAGAGCCTGCTGACGTTCAAGGGCCCCGTGCTCCCGGGCTCGATGAAGATCCGCGACGAGTACGAAACGGTGATCGGCGACGGCGAGGTGGTGCAGCGCGTGCTCGAGGAGCTCGGGCTCCACGTGTGGTTTCGCTACGAGAAATATCGAGAGGAATACGCCGCCGAAGACGTGACGATCGCGATCGACGAGACGCCGGTCGGCACGTTCGTCGAAATCGAAGGGGGCGAGCAGGGCATCCTCGCGATGACGATGGCGCTCGGGCGTTCGCCGAGCGATTTCGTCCTCGACTCCTATCGCGGGCTCTTCATCAAGCATCGCGAGGAGTTCGGTCTGACCGGCACGAACATGGTGTTCAGCGCCGAATGATCCCGGCGCTCGTGTCCTGACCGCGGGTCTGGCTACCCGCCTCCGTCCGCTCTCTCTGGTCCGCGCCAAGGCGGCGCTGCCCGTCGCCGGCGATCCGCTGATACGGCACATCCTGCGCTGGCTCGCCGGGGGCGGCGTCACCGACGCGGTGCTCAACCTTCACCATCTGGCACACACCATCACTGGCATCGTCGGCGACGGCGCCGACGGGGTGCGGGTTCGCTACTCGTGGGAGAGTTCCGGTGCTCGGCTCGGCCGGCGGTCCGCGCCGTGCGCTTCCGTTGCTCGGCGCCTCACCGTTTCTCATCGTCAACGGAGACACACTGACGAACGTCGACATCGGTTCGCTCGTCGCGGATCACCGGCAATCCGGCGCGCTCGTGACGATGGCGGTGGTGCGGAACGCGGAGCCGGAGAAGTATGGCGGGGTCGTCGCGGAGTCGGACGGTGCGGTGACCGGATTCGCGAGACGACTATCGCCGACCGCCAACGTCCGCGCGGCCGAACAGACTTACCACTTCGTTGGTGTGCAGGTGGCGGAGGCCGAGGCGTTCGTGTCGCTTCCCGACAACGTGCCGTCCGAATCGGTCGCCGAACGCTATCCCGCGCTCATCGCGGCCCGGCGTGGAAGCGTTCGCGCGTTTGTGACGTCGGCGGAATTCTTCGACATCGGCACGCCCCGGGACTACCTGCAGCACGTCCCTGCTTCTCGGAAGTCGGGACCCCGAACCCCGGTTCTTCGGCGCCCGCACGCGAATTGCCAGTGACGCGCGGATCGAGGACAGCATTCTGTGGGACGATGTTGAGGTCGAGGCGAATGCGCGGCTTCGTCGGTGCATCGTCACCGACGGCGTTCGCGTACCCGCCGGATTGTCGTGCGAGAACGCGACGATTCGCATCGCCAACGGGGCATTGACGGACGGAGAGCGACTCGTGGGCGACCTTGGCGTAGGCTCCCTATAGATGAATCGCCGCAATGCTGACGGGAACGACGAGCGGGAGCGCATTGACGCATTCCTCGCCTCAGCGGGCCTGAGCACCCGCGGGCCCAAGGTCGTTCCACTGACCGGCGACGCATCCGACCGCCGCTATTTCCGCGTGCTGATGCGCGACGAACCGCCGCAGGTGCTGGCCGTTCATCCGGGACCGATCGACTTTGCCGCGTTGCCCTTCGTCAACGTCGCGCGATTGTTCCGCGCGATGCCTGTGCCGGTGCCCCGAATCCTCGGGCACTCGGATCAACTCGGCATCATCGCGCTGCAGGACCTTGGCGACGTGACACTGCAGGCACACCTCGGGGCATCGTCGCCGGCCCAGCATGCAGCGTTGTACAGGCAGGCTGTCACCTTCATCGAAACGCTGCAACGGCGGGGAGCCGAGCTCGCCTCACCCGATTACATTTCGTACGGTATTGCCTTTGACGTTGAGAAGCTGACGTGGGAGCTGCAGTTCTTCACCAAGCACTTCCTGGAGGCCTATCGCGGCGCGCATATCAGCGCCGCCTCCCGCGAGGCGCTCGCGGCCGAATATGCGTCGATTGCCGGAGAGCTGTCGTCCGAACCGCGGGTGCTGTGCCACCGCGACTATCACAGCCGAAACCTGATGCTTCACGACGGGAGCCTTTACATCATCGATTTCCAGGATGCGCGCATGGGCCCGGACACCTACGACCTGGTGTCGCTCCTGCGCGATTCGTACGTCGACTTCACGGAGCCGCAGGTCGACGAGCTGATCGCCTTCTTCCTGGCGCTCCGGAGCGGACGGCCCGGTGTCTCCAGCTCGGCGACCAGCCAGGAGGAGTTCCGCCGGCGCTTCGATCTGATGGCGCTGCAGCGCAATCTGAAGGCGCTTGGGACGTTCGGCTTCCAGACCACTTCCCGCCACAACACGGTGTATATCCAGTACATCCCGCGAACGCTGAACTCGGCGCGCGCCAACCTGCTGCGATATCCGCGCTTCGCCCGCCTGCGCGAGCTGCTTGCCGAACACCTCGACGAATTGCGGTAGGCCGACGTGCCGCCTTCGCGCTCCTCGCGCTTCGGCGAGCCTCGCCAGGGCTTTAGCGGAGGCGGGGCGGGAAGCCTCTACGACGAGATTCGCGCGCGTGCAAGGTTGAGCGGATCTAAAGACCGCCCCGACCCTGCTGACGGCCTGCTAGAATCGAGGTTTGGCCGACCAGCGCTTTGGCGTCTCCACGCATTTGTTCCATGAAACGCGGCTGACCCGCGAGCACCTTGCCGACATCGCGGGGCACGGCTTCGAGGCGGTCGAGGTGTTCGCCACACGCTCCCATTTCGACTATCGGGATCCTGGCGCGACCGACGAGCTCGCCGAATGGCTCGCCGATCTGCGCCTCGAGTTCCATTCGATGCACGCGCCCATCGTTGATGCAATCCGGGAGGGCAAGTGGGTCGGATCGTTTTCCATCGCGTCCGGAGATGAAACACGCCGGAAAGCGGCGGTCGCGGAGGCGCACGCCGCGTTGAAGGTGGCGGCAAAGGTTCCGTACCAGATACCTCGTCGTGCACCTCGGCGTTCCAGACGGCCAGGCGACGCCACCCGGTGACAACCAGCCGGATGCCGCGCGGCGCAGTGTGGAAGAGATCGTCTCCCTGGCGAGCGATGTGAACGTGCGCGTCGCCCTCGAAGTGATGCCGAACGCGCTCTCGAGCGCGGCCATGATCTGCAGCCTGATCGAGGATGAACTCGACGGGCTCGACGTCGGCGTCTGTCTCGACTACGGCCACGCGCACTTGATGGGCGATCTTGGCGAGGCGATTGAAACGGTGTCGGGCCATCTGTGGACCACGCACGTCCATGACAACGACGGCAGGCGCGACGATCATCGCGTGCCCTTCGCGGGGCGCATCGACTGGGACGCGGCCATGATGGAAACGCAGAAAATCGGGTACGACGGCGCACTGATGTTCGAGGTGGCCGATTCAGGCGATCCGATCGAGGTGCTGAAACGAACCGCGAGCGCGCGTGAGCGCCTCGAGAAGATGTTTGTGACGTTTTGAAGTGGGTTTTGGGATTTGGGCTGTGGGATTTTCATGCGGGCTTACATAGAAGACATCGCCAAGTACGACGGCCAGGAGGTCACCATCCATGGCTGGCTGCACAACCGCCGGTCGAGCGGGAAGCTCCATTTCCTGATCGTCCGCGACGGCACGGGGTTCATCCAGGCGGTGATGTCGAAGGCGGCAGTGGGCGACGACACGTTCACGCGCGCGGATCATCTCGGCCAGGAGACGTCGCTCTCGGTCACCGGCACCGTGCGGGCCGACAAGCGCGCCAAGGGCGGTTACGAGATCGACGTCTCCGGCTTCGAGGTGCACGGCGAGTCGCACGACTACCCAATCACGCCGAAGGAGCATGGCGTCGACTACCTGCATGGATCGCCGGCATCTCTGGATCCGGACCGAACGTCAGACCGCTATCCTGCGGGTTCGTCATGAGGTGATCAACGCGGTCCGTGATTTCTTCAACAGCCGCGGCTTCATCCTGTGCGACACGCCGATCTTCACGCCAGCCGCATGCGAGGGCACGACGACGCTCTTCCCCGTGCAGTACTTCGAGGACACGACCGCGTACCTGACCCAGAGCGGGCAGCTGTACAACGAAGCGAACGCGATGGCGCTCGGCAAGGTGTACGCCTTCGGTCCGACGTTCCGCGCCGAGAAGTCGAAGACGCGGCGGCACCTCACCGAGTTCTGGATGGTCGAGCCTGAGATGGCGTACGCCGATCTCAACGACATCATCGAGCTCGCCGAGGGACTCGTCTCCAGTGTCGTCGCCCGCGTGCTCGACACACGAAAGGACGGAGCTGAAGCTCCTCGAGCGTGACACGTCGAAACTCGAGAACGTGACAGCGCCGTTTCCGCGGATCACCTACGATGAAGCGGCGACGATCCTGCGTGACAAGGGACAGCCGTTCGAGTACGGGACGGACCTGGGTGGCACCGACGAAACGGTCCTGTCGGAACATTTCGATCGGCCGGTCTCCGTCACGCACTATCCGGCAACCGTGAAGGCCTTCTACATGAAGCCGGACCCCCAGCAGCCCGACAAGGCGTTGTGCGTTGACGTGCTCGCACCCGAAGGCTACGGCGAGATCATCGGCGGGGGCCAGCGTCTCGACGACCTCGATCTGCTGCTGAAACGCATCAAGGAGCACGACCTGCCGCAGGACGCATTCGAGTGGTACCTCGACCTGCGTCGTTACGGCACCGTGCCGCACGGCGGCTTCGGCATGGGCATCGAGCGATGCGTGTCGTGGATCTGCAAGCTCGAGCACGTGCGAGAGACGATCCCGTACCCGCGTATGCTCTACCGGCTCTACCCGTGACAAGAAACCACGATGACACGAAGGAAACGAAGTTCACGAAAACCTTTTGTGAATTCGTGACCTTCGAGAATTTCGTGACCTTCGTGGTTTAAGGGATCTGATGAAGATAGGAATGATCTCGCTCGGCTGCCCGAAGAACCTCGTCGACTCCGAGGTGATGCTCGGGCTCGCCCAGCAGGCGGGCCATGCAGCTGACGCGCGACGCGGCGGACGCCGACGTGCTCGTCGTCAACACCTGTGCGTTCATCGACAAGGCCAAGCAGGAATCGATCGACACCATCCTCGAGATGGCCGAGCTCAAGAAGAACGGCAAATGTCAGCGCCTCGTCGTCACCGGATGCATGGCGGAGCGCTATCGCGACGAGTTGCGCGCGCAGATTCCGGAGATCGACGCGGTCCTCGGCACGGGCGAAGTCCCCGACATCGTCAATGCATTGGGATCAGGGATCTGGGATCAGGGATCAAAAACTCTGATTCCGCTGCTCCGCGCGAATGGGGAACCAGTAAACCCGGATCCCGATCCCCGATCCCTGATCCCCGATCCCTACCCACCTACATCTATGACGCCGAGACGCCCCGTCTGCTGGCGACGCCGCGTCACTACGCCTACGTAAAGATCGCCGAAGGCTGCGACTACAAGTGCGCCTTCTGCATCATCCCGACGCTCCGCGGCCACTACCGCAGTCGTCCGGCGGAGTCGATCGTGCGCGGAAGCGCGGGCGCTGGCCGAGCGAGGGCGTGAAGGAGCTGCTGCTCATCTCGCAGGACACGAGCTTCTACGGTGTCGACCGCGGCGAACGGGGCGCGCTCGCACGTCTCCTGCGCGAGCTCAACACCATCGACGGCCTCGAATGGATCCGGATGCTCTATCTCTATCCGACGACCATCGGCGACGACGTGCTCGACGCGATGGCCGAGAGCGACAAGGTATGCAACTACATCGATCTGCCGCTGCAGCACGCCTCCGACGCCGTCCTGAAGCGGATGAAGCGCCCGGGCACGCGCGCGAGCTACGAGCGTCTGCTCGATCGGATCCGCGTCCGTGTTCCGGGCGTCGCTCTGCGCACGACGTTCATCGTCGGATTCCCTGGCGAGACTGATGCGGATTTTGCTGAGCTGCGGACTTCGTGACTGGCGTCGGGTTCGATCACGTTGGCGTGTTTACCTACTCCCACGAGGAAGGCACCTCGGCCCATGGTCTGCCGGACGATGTGCCGGCGAAGCTCAAGCGGCAGCGACAGTCACGCCTGATGAGCCTGCAGAAGCGGATCGTCGCCCGAGCCCAGCACTTGCGGGTCGGCCGCAGGTCCGGCTGCTGGTCGACGGCCCTTCAGCGGAGCACGACCTCGTCCTGCGGGCGCGGCTCGAAGGCCAGGCGCCGGACATCGATCCGTTCGTCTACCTGACCGACTGCGATCCCTCGGAATTCGCGGCGGGAGCCTTCATCCACGCGGAGATCGTCGGTAGCCGCGAGTACGATCTGCTCGCCGCGCCTCCGTCGGTCGGGTCGCTGAGCGACCCGACACCAGCGCTGGCTAGGCGGTCCGCCACCAGGCGGACCGCGCGGCGAGGCTCGCCGAAGCGTAAAACGCGAAGGCGGCCGTTGTCCGTAACTATTTCCGTGTGATACTCTTAAGGGTCACTACGCGGAGAAAGTCTCCAAGTGGGCTCGTGCCCACTTTTTTTATTTAGGCCGACCTGAGGGTCGACCTCTACGACGTGGTGTTGCGTCGGACCTTCAGGTCCGGCTCGAACGATGGTGGCGTAGAGGCGGACCTTGGGTGCGCCGAAGCCCGAGGGCGAAGGCGGACAGGTCCGCCTGCGAACGATGGAGCCGCTGGAGCAAATTCGGGCGATTGCAGAGCGCGTGGCCCGATCGCGCGGGCTGGAGGTCTGGGACATCGAGAGCCGGCGCGAGCCTGGCGGTCAGGTGGTGCGCGTCTTCATCGACCGGCCGGGACCGGCGGCGACGCCCGAGGAGAGCGTCAGCATCGAGGACTGCGCAGCAGGTCAACCGCGAGATGAGCACGATTCTCGACGTCGAGGACCCGCTGCCCGTTCGCCTACACGCTCGAAGTTTCGTCGCCGGGCTCGATCGGCCGCTGCGCGGCGCGGACGACTACCGCCGGTTCGCGGGCCGGCTCGCCAAGGTCGTCGTCAGCGAGGCGGTCGACAACCAGAAGGCGTTCGAAGGACGGCTGCGCGGTGTGGAAGAGAACGCCGTGCTGCTCGAGGGGCCGAATGGACGGGTGCACCGGCTGCCGTTGCGGCTGATCACGCGCGGCCGGCTGGAGGTGGAATTTTAGACGGCCTGAGCACGGACGAGCTATCTCGTGACGTGTCCGTGGCGTGAAGTCGGCGGAACAACATATGCAAAACCCGTTGATGCAGACGATCGAGGCGCTCGCCAAGGAAAAGGGCATCGAGGCCGAGACGATCATCACTGCCATCGAAGACGCCGTCCTGACGGCGTCGCGCAAGTACTACAAGACGAACGAGAACCTGAAGACCCGCTTCAACCAGGAGACCGGCCAGGTCGACCTGTTCGCGATCAAGCACATCGTCGACGACGTCGAGGATCCGGCGACGCAGATCTCGCTCAAGGAAGCGCAGGAGCTCTACGGCGAGGAAGCCGAAGTCGACATGGAGATCGAGTTCCCGAAGCGCACCGACGTGCTCGGACGCATCGCCGCGCAGACGGCCAAGCAGGTGATCTTCCAGAAGGTGCGCGAGGCCGAGCGCGAGAACATCTTCGCCGAGTACAACCAGCGCGTCGGCGAAGTCATCAACAGCACGGTGAAGCGCTTCGAGAACGGCGACCTGATCGTCGAGATCGGCCGCGTCGAGGCGGTGCTGCCGCGCAAGGAGCAGTCGCGCGCCGAAAGCTACACGCCGGGCGAGCGCATCCGCGCCGTCATCAAGGGCGTCAACCGCAGCGCCAAGGGGCCGCAGATCGTCCTGTCGCGCACCGACCCGGCGCTGCTGATCAAGCTGTTCGAGCAGGAAGTGCCGGAGATCTACGACGGCACCGTGATGATCCGCGGCGCGGTGCGCGAAGCGGGCGACCGCGCCAAGGTGGCCGTCTACTCGCGCGAGCGCGACGTCGACCCGGTCGGCGCCTGCGTCGGCATGAAGGGCACGCGCGTCCAGGCGATCATCCGCGAGCTGCGCGGCGAGAAGATCGACATCGTCGAATGGTCCGAGGACGCCGATCCTCTTCGTGACCAACGCGCTCAGCCCCGCGAAGGTGCAGCGCGTCTCGATCGTCGACGACAAGGAGCGCGTGATGGAGGTCGTCGTCGAGGACAAGCAGCTGTCGCTGGCGATCGGCAAGAAGGGTCAGAACGTCCGGCTGGCGGCGAAGCTGACCGGGCTGGCGCATCGACATCAAGAGCGAGGAAGAGAAGCGCCGCGAAGTCGAAGCGCAGTTCGGCGCGCTCGAGATCGGCGAGGGCGACGCCGCCGCGCAGATGGACGCGCTGTTCCCGGACACGCCGCAGTCCGGCGACGAGAACGCCGCCGCCGACCTGTCCGCCGAAGCGCTCGAGCAGAGCGAAGTCGGCGAGGGCGCGAAGGTGGAAGCGGCCGACCCTGGCGACGCGAGCGACGCCGCGAAGGCGGACGTGTCCGCCGATGCAGGCGAATCGAGCGAAGTGACTGAGCCCGCGAAGGCGGACGAGCAGGTTTAAGCGAAGGGATTCAATTTGGCAACGGTCCGGATTTACAAGGTCGCGGAGCTGCTCGGTACGACCAGCCAGGAAGTGCTCGCGCTGCTCAAGCGCGATCACGGCATCGAGCTGAAGAGCGCGTCGAGCACGATCGAAGAGGTCGTCGCGCGATCGTTCGTCGAGCGCGTGGCGCGCCAGCGCAACATCGCGCTGCCGGGCGGCGACATGTTCGCCGAAACGGCACCGCCCGCCGAAGGGCGGCGGAAGAAGGCCGCGGCCGCCGAAGAAGGCCGAGCCGCCGAAGCCGGCGGCGCCGGTGCTTGGACCGCCGCGCCTGGTCAAGACGATCAGGCCGGCGCAGCCGCCGCGCCGTCGAGGAAGCGCCGCTCCGGACCGAGGCCGCCGCGTCGCCGAGGCGCCGCGTCGCCGGAGGCTCGCGCCGCCGCCGGTCGTCGAAGCCGCCGCCGCGCCGAGCCCGCCGTCGGAGGTCGTCGCCGGAGCCGGCCGCCCGTGGCCGCCGCGCCGCGCCGTCGAGCGAAGCGCCGCGTCGCCGAACCGCCGCGCGCGCCGCAGCCGCCGCCGCGCCGGCGCCGCGCGCCGCGTGTCGTGCCGCCGACGCTGCGGCTTCGCATCGAGGAGCCCGGGCAGGCCGCCGCAGCCGGCGCGTCCGCTGGCGCCGGCGAAGCGGCCGCGCCGTGTCGCAGCCGCGGATGGTGCAGCCCGCCGGCGGCCACGCCGCCGCGCAAGCCTGCGACGCCACCGGCGGGCGCGCGGCCCGGCGACGCCGGCGGCGCGCGGCCCGGGGCGCCGGCGCGCCGCGTCCGGCGTATCCGCCGCCGCCGCGGCCGACGACGCCGAGCATGCTCGGCGGACCGCGGCCGCTGCCGTCGCAGCCGGTCCGCCCGCAGACACCGCGCAGCCGCCGCGCCCGGGCATGCCGCGCGCAGCGGCCGGCCATTCCGCCGCGTCCGCCGTTCGGCGGCAGCAGTCCGGCCCGGGCAGCGGCCGGTCACGACGCGCCGCGAGCGTCCGTCGGCGCCGGCGATGCCGTCGGCGCCCGCGGCGCCGCCGCCGATCACGCGCACGATCACGCTCGCCGAGGGCATGACGGTCAAGGACCTCGCCGACAAGCTCGACGTGCGCGTCAAGGACGTGCTCGCCAAGCTGTTGATGAAGCGCATGATGATGACCATCAACAGCACGCTCGACATCGAGATCGCCAAGGACATCGCGCGCGAGTTCGGCGCCGAGATCGAGATGCGGAGCTTCGAACAGGAGCTCGTCTCGGCCGAGGGCGAGGACGCGAAGCCCGAAGATCGTCCAGATGCGCGCGCCGGTCGTCACGGTCATGGGCCACGTCGACCACGGCAAGACGTCGCTGCTCGACGCGCATCCGCGAAACGAAGGTCGCCGAGCGCGAGGCCGGCGGCATCACGCAGCACATCGGCGCCTATCACGTCGACGTCGGCGACGGCCGCAGCGTCGTCTTCCTCGACACGCCCGGTCACGAGGCGTTCACGCTGATGCGCGCCCGCGGCGCCAAGGTCACCGACGTCGTCGTGCTCGTCGTCGCGGCCGACGACGGCGTCATGCCGCAGACGCGCGAAGCGATCGATCACGCGAAGGCGGCGAACGTGCCGATCGTCGTGGCGATCAACAAGATCGACAAGCCGGGCGCCAACCCCGACAACGTCAAGCGCGAGCTGGCGGAGCTGAACCTCGTGCCCGAAGACTGGGGCGGCACGACGGTCATGGTGCCGGTGTCGGCGAAGAAGCAGCAGAACCTCGATCAGCTGCTCGAGATGATCCTGCTCTCGACCGACATCCTCGAGCTGAAGGCGAACCCGAAGCGCAGCGCGTCGGGCGCGGTGCTCGAAGCCAAGCTCGATCGCGGCCGCGGTCCGGTGGCGACCGTGCTCGTGCAGGACGGCACGCTGCACGTCGGCGACAACTTCATCGCCGGCCCGGTCGTCGGCAAGGTCCGCGCGCTCATCGACGATCGCGGCCGGCCGGTGAAGTCGGCCGGACCGTCGACGCCGGTCGAAGTGCTCGGCCTCACGAGCCTGCCGCAGCCCGGCGATCCGTTCCAGACCGTGGCCGATGCGGCGAAGGCGCGCCAGATCGCCACGTTCCGGCAGACGCAGGCCAAGGAGCGCGCGCTCGGCGCCAAGGGCGGCCGCCTCACGCTCGAATCGCTCAAGGAGCAGATCGCCGAAGGCGGCATCAAGGAGCTGCCGATCATCGTCAAGGCCGACGTGCAGGGCTCGGCGGAAGTGCTCGCCGACACGCTCACGAAGCTGTCGGACGAGAAGGTCAAGATCCGCATCATCCGCTCGGGCGTCGGCGCCATCAACGAGTCGGACGTGCTGCTGGCCTCGGCCTCGAACGCGATCATCATCGGCTTCAACGTGCGGCCCGATCGCAATGCCGCCGACGTGGCCGAGCGCGAAGAGGTCGACATCCGCCTGCACTCGGTCATCTACAACGTGACCGACGAGATCAAGAAGGGCATGGACGGCCTGCTCGACCCGACCTTCAAGGAAGTGCGGCTCGGCACCGCCGAAGTGCGCGAGGTCTTCAAGGTGCCGAAGATCGGCGCGATCGCCGGCTGCATGGTCACCGAGGGCCGCATCACGCGCGCGGGCGAGACGCACGGCGCGGCTGCTGCGCGACAACGTCGTCGTCCACGAGGGCAAGATTGGGTCGCTGCGCCGCTTCAAGGACGATGTCAGCGAGGTGAAGTCCGGCTTCGAGTGCGGCATCGGCCTCGAGCGCTACAACGACATCAAGGTCGGCGACCTCATCGAGGTCTTCACGATGGAGCGGGTGAAGCACCGCGTAATCAGGCAGATCAAGTGCAAACGTGTGCATCGATCGGACGTCGTTTGCATTCTGCATTTGATCCTGAATCTCATGGCACAGGGATACCGTCCCGATCGCGTCGGCGATCAGATCCGCGAGGATCGAGCGAGATGCTCACCCGCGGCGAGGTGCACGACCCCGGCATCGGCTTCATCACGCTGACGCGCGTGCAGGTCTCGCCCGACCTGCAGATGGCGCGCGTCTTCTACACGACGCTCGGCGATCCGAAGGCGCGGACGGAGACCGCGCAAGGCGCTCGAGCGCGCGACGCCGTTCTTCCGGCGCCAGATTGGCGGCCGCCTGCGGCTGCGGCGCGTTCCCGAGATTCGAGTTCCGGTTCGACGAGTCGATCGCGCACCAGGACCGCATCGAGCAGATCCTGCGCGACCTCCACGAGGAAGACGCGCAACGCGCCCGCAGACGGCTGCCATTCCTGAATCGGATCCCGGATCCCGGACCGAATCCCGAGCCTGATGACGACGACACGAGCGACGATTGATGCCACGGTCCGCGCGCAGGTCGCGGACGAGATCCGCAAGCGGCAGCGCTTCGTGCTCACCTCGCACGTCCGGCCGGACGGCGATGCCATCGGCTCGCAGCTCGCGATGGCGTACGCGCTGCGCGCAGCTCGGCAAGGAGGTGCGGGTCGTCAACCGCGACGCGCCGCCGCCGCCGCTGACGGTCTTTCCCGGGCGTCGCCGACATCGAGGTCGCCGAGCGCGTCGACGATCCCGGCGACGCCGTCATCGTCATGGAGTGCGGCGACCTGACGCGCACCGGCGTCGAGGGGCTCGAGCGCGGCTTCGTCATCAACATCGATCACCACCTCGGCAACACGATGTACGGCGCGCTCAACTGGTTCGACGCCGTCGGCGGCCGCGTGCGGCGAGATGGTGTTCGATCTGATCCGCGAGCTCGGCGTGCCGCTGACGCGCGAGATCGCGACGCACGTCTACATCGCGATCCTGACCGACACCGGGTCGTTTCACTACTCGAACATCTCGCCGCGCACGTTCGACATCTGCCGCCAGTGCGTCGAGGCCGGCGTCGATCCGCCGGCGGTCGCGCGCAGCATCTTCGACAGCAACAACCTGGGACGGCTGAAGCTGTTCGGCGCCGTGCTGAGCCGGATGGAGCTCGACGCGAGCGGCCGGCTCGCGACGATGTGCGTCGACCAGCAAGCTCGCGCGACGACGTGCGGCGGCACCTACGAGGACACCGAAGGGCTGATCAACCTGCCGCTGACGGTGAAGGAGATCCAGGCGGTCGTCTTCTTCAAGGAGGACGGGCCCGGACGACTGGCGCGTCAGCATGCGCTCGAAGGGCGACGTCGACGTCAACGCCGTCGCCAAGGAGTTCGGCGGCGGCGGCCACAAGAACGCCTCCGGCTGCAGCGCGACCGGCACGTCTCGAGGAGCTGAAGCTCGTGTTCCAGCGCAAGCTGCTCGAGCAGATCGACAAGGCCTTGCACAGCATCCGTAATTCACTGACACAAGCCACGGAGGCACGAAGGCTCGAGGCAACGAGGATTCTGTCTCCGTGTCTCCGTGTCTCCGTGGCCTGTCTCGCTGATGGACGGCGTCCTCGTCATCGACAAGCCCGAAGGGCTGACCTCGCACGACGTCGTCGCGGCGGCGCGCCGCCTGCTCGGCGAAAAGCGCATCGGGCACACCGGCACGCTCGATCCGCTCGCGACCGGCGTGCTGCCGCTCGCCTGCGGCCGCGCGACGCGCCTCGTCCGGTTTCTCACCGCGTCGGACAAGGACTACGAAGCGACGATCCGGTTCGGCGTGACGACCGACACGCTACGACGTCACCGGCGACGGAGACGAGCCGCATCGGGCGCGGCGCCGGCGCGCGACGCGCTGGTCGACGGCGCTGGCGGCGTTGACCGGCGAGTACCTGCAGATGCCGCCGGCCTACTCCGCGAAGAAGGTCGGCGGCCGGCGCGCGTACGACCTGGCGCGACGCGCCGAGCCGGTCGACGCTCGACGCCGGTGCCGGTGCGCGTCTCGAGGCTCGAGCTGCTCGAGTTCGGAGACGACCGCTGCCGTGTTTCGCTCACCTGCTCGGCCGGGTTCTACGTGCGGTCGTTCGCGCACGACGCTCGGCGAGCGCTGCGGCACCGGCGCCTGCCTGGAGGCGCTGCGGCGGACGCGGAGCGGCGAGTTCGCGACTCGACGAAGCCGTTCCGCTCGACTGCCCTGGAACTGCGATCAGGTCGCACTCGGACCGAGGCCGGGATCGGACGTCGCGACGCTGCTTGATTCCGATGGACGAGCTGCTGTCCGGGCTTCCCCGCCGTGACCGTGACCGGCGAGGGGCTGGTGCGGGTGTCACACGGCCAGCAGGTCAGGGCTTCGGATCTCGTTGGCTCGGCGCCATCAGGCCCGGCGGAGTGGGTGCGACTGCTCGATGCGAAGCGGCGCGCTGGTTGGCGCTGGGCGCGCCGGGAACAGCCGCCGGGCTCTTTGCACCCGGCGGTTGTACTGATTTAGAATGTAAGTCTTTTGGGGAACAAGAGTTAGCAACAGTACGGCGGTTTGGTGAGCTTCGCGCGGTGAAGCCAGGTCTGGGCCGTTCGTGGAGGAAGCGATCGTGGCGTTTACCAAGGACCGCAAGACCGGGATCATCGGGACTACAGAACTCACGACAGCGATACCGGATCACCGGAAGTGCAAGTCGCGCTCCTCAGCGAGCGCATCAACTACCTCACCGAACATTTCAAGGTTCACGCGAAGGATCATCATTCGCGTCGCGGCCTGCTGAAGCTCGTCGGCCAGCGCCGGCGGCTGCTCGACTACCTCAAGAGCAAGGACTCGGAGCGCTACGCGGAGCTGATCCGCCGTCTCGGCATCCGCAAGTAGCCGCTCCTTCCGTTATGCACAACGTCAATCTCCAGAAGCGCGAGATCCAGATCGGATCCCGCACGCATTTCCATCGAAACCGGCAAGCTGGCCAAGCAGGCCGACGGCGCCGTCGTCGTCCGCTCGGGCGACACGGTCGTGCTCGTCACCGCCTGCCACGCGGCCAGCCCGCGCGAGGGGATCGACTTCCTGCCGCTGACGGTCGACTACCGCGAATACACCTACGCCTCGGGACGCATCCCCGGCGGGTTCTTCAAGCGCGAAGGCAAGCCGCCCGAAAAGGAAGTGCTCACCAGCCGCCTGATCGATCGGCCGATCCGTCCGCTCTTCCCGGCCGGCTGGCGCTACGAAACGCAGATCATCGCGCTGCTGCTGTCGGCCGACACCGAGAACGACTCCGACGTGCTCGCGATCACCGGCGCCTCCGCGGCGCTGGCGCTGTCGGAGATTCCGTTCGAGAAGACGATCGCCGGCGTCCGCGTCGGCATCGTCGACGGCAAGTACGTCATCAACCCGACCTACGAGGAGCGCAAGCAGAGCACGCTCGACCTCATCGTCGCCGGCAGCAGCGACGGCATCGTGATGGTCGAGGCCGGCGCGAAGGAAGTGTCCGAGGCGCAGGTCGTCGGCGCGCTCGAAGCGGCGCACGCGGCGATCAAGCAGATCGTCGCCGCGATCGACGACCTCGAAGGCGGCGCGGCAAGAAGAAGCTGACGGTCGCCGCCAAAGACGTCGACCACGCGTTCCACGAGAGCGTCGAAGACAAGGCGTTCGGGCCGCTCGGCGAGGCGATGCGCATCCTCGACAAGCTCGAAAGCTACGGCCAGGTCGACGACGTGCTCGCCGACCTGCTCGAGGCGATCGACGAGGAACAGGCACGCCGAGGCCAAGCACATCTTCCACGAGCTGAAGGAGAAGGTGCTGCGCGACGAGGTGCTCAACAAGGGCGCACCGGCTCGACGGCCGCAAGTTCGACGAGATCCGTCCGATCTGGACGGAGGCCGGCGTGCTGCCGCGCGTGCACGGCTCGGTCGTCTTCACGCGCGGCGAAACGCAGGCGCTCGTCACCTGCACGCTCGGCACCGCAGACGACGAGCAGAAGGTCGAGCACGTGAGCGGCGAGTTCTACAAGCGCTTCATGCTCCACTACAACTTCCCGCCGTTCTCGGTGGGCGAGACCGGCCGCTTCACCGGCCCCGGACGCCGCGAGATCGGCCACGGCGCGCTCGCCGAGCGCGCGCTCGCGCCCGTCGTTCCCGGCGAGGACAAGTTCGCCTACACCATCCGCATCGTCTCCGACATCCTCGAATCGAACGGCTCGTCGTCGATGGCGTCGGTGTGCGGCGGCGCGATGGCGATGATGGACGCCGGCGTGCCGATCAAGGCGCCGGTCGCGGGCATCGCGATGGGCCTCATCATGGACGAGAAGAGCGGCAAGTGGGCCGTCCTCTCGGACATCGCCGGCGCCGAAGATCACTACGGCGACATGGACTTCAAGGTCGCCGGCACGGCGCAGGGCATCACCGCGCTGCAGATGGACATCAAGGTCACCGGCATCACTCGGAGATCATGGCGAAGGCGCTCGAGCAGGCGCGCGCCGGCCGCCTGCACATCCTCGGCGAGATGGCGAAGACGCTGCCGGCGCCGCGCGCGAACGATGTCGATGTTCGCGCCGCGGATCATCACGATCAAGATTCCGGTCGACAAGATCCGCGACGTCATCGGACCGGGCGGCAAGATGATCCGCAGCATCATCGAGCGGACCGGCGTGAAGATCGACGTCGAGGACGATGGCCGCGTGAACGTCGCGTCGGCCGACGGCGAGTCGGCGCAGAAGGCGATCGGGATCATCCAGGAGCTGACCGCCACGCCCGAGCTGAACAAGACCTACATGGGCAAGGTGCAGCGCATCACCGACTTCGGCGCGTTCGTCGAGATCATGCCGGGCACCGACGGCCTGCTGCACGTCTCGGAGATCGCCAACCACCGCGTCAAGGACGTGCGCGACGAGCTGAAGGAAGGCCAGCAGATCCTGGTGAAGGTCATCAATATCGACCCGACCGGCAAGATCCGGCTGAGCCGAAAGGCGCTGCTTGCAGGACGAGGCGGCGAAGCAGGGCGAAGCCGGCTGCGCCCGCCGCCAAGGAATAACGCTGAGATTCGCGTACGCCCGATACTGTAGAGGCCGGACCTTTGGGTCGGCCTTCTGCGTCCAATCAGCTATGAGATTCACCCGCCGTTCGCTCGGAATGATGCTTCTCGGCGCCGGCGGTCTGCTGCTGGCCGGCCCGGCGATCGCGTCGTCTCTTCGCCCAGGACCAGGCGCCCAACCGCCGCGAATTCACCATCGTGGCGAAGGACTTTCGCTACACCCCCGCGCGCATCGAGGTCACGCAGGACGACCTCGTGAAGCTCACCGTCCGAAGCGAAGACATCGCGCACAGCTTCACCATCGACGAATACCGCATCGTCAAGCGCGTCCCGGCGGGGGGCTCGACGACGTTCGAGTTTCGCGCGGACCGCGCAGGCACGTTCCCGTTCTACTGCAACCTCACGAGCGAAGCCGGTCACCAGATGATGCACGGCGAGCTCGTCGTTCGCAGCAAGTAACGTCACCCCAGCCACACGCTCTCCAGCCGCCGCTCAACCTGAACGTTGGGGCCGACTTCAGCCGGCCCGTCTCGGCCTGGGTAACCGCGTGGGACTAAAGGATGGGGCGCTTCCCATCGCGCGACCGCTACGCGGCCAGGCGTTTTCCGATCTCACGATTTCCGGCCAATAAACGCGGGCGCGCACCTGTCGAGGCGGTGCATCGGGAATTGCAAGCATCTGGGCCATGACCGAGCCCAGGGCCGCTGCCATCATAGCGTCGACGCTCTTGACTGTTGCGTGTGGAGGCTTCACCACCGTCGCGCCAACGGCACCCTCCTCCACACCGGCGTCCGCTATGTCGTCCGTATCTCCATTGCCTACGCCCGCGCCGGCACATTCAATCGGCCCTGACGTACCGGCGGGATTGAGTCCGAATCAGCAGGTGTTCAGCGGTTCGGTCGGTCCACTGATCCCCGAGGCAACACCGTGCTATCTCGAGCGTTACTCGTGCGAGAGGTACCGTTTCACCATGGATCGGAATGGCGCCGTGGAAGTGACGTTGACGTGGGAAGGTGGTGAACGGGCGATGCTGATCCAGCTGTATCGCGCCGGCGCGGGCCTGGTGCACGAGGACCTGGCACCGCGCGGCGGCCCTCCGACGATCGCCTTCCGCCGGACCGATATCACCGCTATGGACTACGAGCTTCGCGTCGTGAACATGGAACCCGCGACGACGCACGCCTTCAATCTGACACTGACGACCTGGAAGTAGCGCGAGATCCGCAAAGGGTTGCTAGCGCGAGACGACCCTGGTGCTCTGACTCGACACGCACTGCCAGCGCGCATCCCGCAACACGAAGACGTCGACGAATCGGTAGGTCAGTTCGAGCCTTTGACCTTTGCTCGGGCCAACCAGGTGCAGACTGAACCAGACGATCGCCGTATTGCCGTACTCCTTCACTATGAACTCGTCGAGCGTCGATGAGTCGACCTTCTGATTGAAGCTGGCGGCCAGCGCCAGCTCCTTCGCCCTGTCGCCTCGGGTCCCATCGTCGTAGGTCACGACGAACTCGTCGGCGAGGATGTTCTCGATGAACGCTGCGTCGTTGCGACGGAACGCCGCGTCCCAGTCGCGCTCCAGCTGCATGAGGACGTCCTGGTCCGACTTCACTCGCTGGCCGTGCGCCACATCCGCAGGAACGGTGACGACGATCGCCATGAAGCACAAGAGCATTGGACGCCAGGCCATAAGGTTCCTCGCCCCGAATGCCGCCTGTAGTCCAGAGGGCAACCGGCGGTAACAACAGTCTGAGTCGTAACACAGGACATTCTAAACTGCGTGCCATGAAACATCGCCTGGCTGCCGTTCTACTTGCTCCGGTGATTTTGAACGGCTCTTTGTCGTACGCGCAGTCCGTCTCGGGCGCGAAGGTTGCCACCGCGACCAGCGACGCCATCATTGCTCTCGACTTGAAGACCGGCCGCAGGGTCTGATCCCAACAGACCACACCGAACGACGTCTACAATTCAGCGTGCGGCGGCGGCGGCGCAAATTGTCCGTCTGCAAGCGGTCCGGATCACGATTTCGGATCTTCTGCTCTGTTGGTCAGAGTCCCGGCGGGCCGCGAAATGCTGTTCGCCGGACAAAAGTCCGGGGTCGTTTACGCCCTGGATCCTGATCAGAAAGGGACGATCATCTGGGAGACCCGCGTCGGGAAAGGCAGCACGAACGGCGGCGTTCAATGGCATGGCCAGCGATGGCCAGAGGCTGTACGCAGCGGTGTCCGATGTCGTGAGGCCGCCGGGCGGCATCGGCGGTCCGGGAGCTATCGGAAATGCCAGACTAGTCGGGAATCGCGCCCTTGCCCGCAGCTCCCCTATCGCAGAGTTTCATTTCCTTCGTTCAGCAGGGCTCCGCCATCGCGATCATTCGTTCGAGCGGAATGATCTGACTGGTCTTCTTCGCGCCCGCTTTGACGGCGTTGTACTCGATCGTCGCCTCGCGAACCAAGTTCGCGTTGTAGTCGGGCGTCAGGGTGCCGTTCCACTCCTGGTACCAGCGGACGGTATCCATGATGAGACGCTCCGGGCCGACCCAGTTGTCGAACCGCCCGAGGCGGATTTCAGCGGCGGCCGCCCCCGGGGTCATCTTGGCGTCGTAGCGCTTTCGCGCCTCGACGCCGAGCACCCGGAAGTAGCCGGCCATTTCGGCAAGCTCCTTCTTGCCACCGATCGGCCCGTGACCGGGGACGATGACATCGACATCCCAGCCTGCAATCTTGTCGCACGTCTCGAGCCACTTGGTGATGTAGCTGTTGTTCGCGTACGGCGCGACCCAGAAGAACGCCACGTCTCCGGCAAACAGGATCTTCTCTTTCGGGAGGTACGCCATGACGTCCCCCCACGTGTGGGCCGGTCCCACGAATCGGAATTGCACTTCGGTCCCGCCGATGTAGTACGTCACGTCATCCTTGAACGTCACGGTCGGCGGAACGAGCGTGCGCGGCTCGGCAGCATCCGCCACGCCCGGCGTCGGGGCCCACGTCTTTGGCGTGTTCGCGACGGCCTTCAGCACTTCCTCGCGGCAGTAAGGGTGACTGCTGATCTCCGCGTGCGTGAAGAACTGGTTGCCGTTGACGTGATCGCCGTGATGATGTGTGTTCATCAGCCGGCCGATGTCCTTGCCGGTCGCCTGCTTCGATGCGGCAATGAACGCCTTCGCCGGTATCGGCCCCTGCATCGCGTCGATCGCCAGCGCGTAGTCGGCGCCGACAATGAGGCCGGCATTCGAGACTCCTGGGCCGCTCATGTCGGGGCCGCCGCCCTGCGAGTAGGCGTATACGTTGGGCGCGAGCCGGCGCAGCTCGCGGTTCCAAGAAGGAGGCAAGGGGTAACGCGGATCCCTTGCAGGCGGCGGTGTGGGCACGACCGCGCCGCCCTGCGCGTAGAGACGGGTTCCAGCCAGCGCTGCGGCAGCGCCGACGACGGCGCCTGCCCCTGCTTGAATCGCTTCACGGCGGCTAAGTCTTTGTTGGCTCACAACGTCCTCCTCGAATCAAAAGTCACGTGGCGGGACCCAACTGTCTAGCAAACGATCCGCGATTCAGAGCGGTCGTGCGCGTCCGCTCCGGGTGTAGACGCGGCTTCTGTGCGCGCCAATTATGCTCGTCGGCGATATATAGCACGTTCTCCGACGGACAGGCGATCCCGTGGACCCGGCCAAACAACGCGCGAGTGTAGCGCCCCACCACGCCCGTGCGATACCCAAAAAAGGTAGGCCTGAATTGAGGCCCGCGATGCGTTATCCTACGCCCCTACGCCCGGGTTCTCAGTCGAAAGGAGACAACATGCGGTTGCGGGTTTCCGCTGCGCCAATCGCGGCGGCACTCTTGTTTCTCACACAGGCGCCCGCCGCGGGCCAGGCCCCGGCAGCCCCCTTTCCACGTGGCGTGGACGGCAAACCGGATCTATCCGGGATCTGGCAGGCGATGAACAGTGCCGCCTGGAACGTCGAGGACCACACCGCGTCGCCCGGCGTGCCGGCGGGGCAAGGCGTCGTCGAAGGAGGCTCGATCCCCTACCAGCCCGCGGCGCTGGCCAGACGGAACGAGAACCTCAAGAACCGCGCGACGGCCGATCCGGAAACGAAGTGCTACCTCCCCGGCGTCCCGCGGATCATGTACACGGACTTACCGTTCCAAATCATCCAGAAGCCGGAACAGGTGACGATGCTGTTCGAGTACGCGCATGCGACGCGCTACATCCACACCAACGGCACCGCTCATCCGCCTGGACACATTGACTGGTGGATGGGCGATTCGCGCGGGCGATGGGACGGCGACACACTCGTCGTCGACGTGGTCGATTTCGGGCCCGAGACGTGGTTCGATCGCGCGGGCAATT
This sequence comes from uncultured Acidobacteriota bacterium, assembly GCA_963741135.1. Taxonomy (GTDB): domain Bacteria; phylum Acidobacteriota; class Vicinamibacteria; order Vicinamibacterales; family UBA2999; genus Gp6-AA40. The sequence continues at coordinate 744,070 of CAVUHC010000007.1, read as the reverse complement.
TTCACAGTGACGCGCTGCACGTGATCGAGCGTTACAGCCTGCTCGACGCAGATCACATCAACTACGAAGTGACGGTCGAGGATCCGAAGGTGTTCACGCGCCCATGGAAGATGAACATGGTCCTGTACCGCCATCGCGAGAACAATTTTCAGCTCCTCGAATACGAATGCTACGCGTTCGACGTCGAAAAGTACTACCCGTATCCGGAACTGAACAAGTAGTAGCCACGAAGGCCACGAAAATCTCCGTCTTCGTGGCCTTCGTGGTTTATCGTTGATCTGCCGCCCACGCCTGAGCGGCGTCGATGCGGGCGCTGATAGGCGGGTGCGTATAGAACAGGATCTGAACCAGGCGTGACGGACGCTCCTCCGCCAGGTTCTGCACGCCGAGCCGCTTCATCGCGCTGACAAACGCGGACGCGTTCCTCGTCATCTCCAGCGCATATCGATCCGCACTGCGTTCGTGCGCGCGCGAGAGCGCGTTGGCCACGCGGCATCAGCGCCAGCGAGACCGCGCCGGCCGCGAGCAGCAGCAGCGGCAGCGCCGCCACGTCGCCCTTCCCCATCAGCCCGAACGAACCCGCAAACCGCGTGAGCACGCGATCCGCGAGGTAGAACCCGAGCGCGATCAGGGCCGTCTCGAGCGCAATGCCTTTCCAGATGTCGCGATGCACGTGATGGGCGAGCTCGTGCGCGAGGATGACTTCGATCTCGTCGTCCGAGTGTTCGGCCAGCAGCGTGTCCGAGATGATGATGCGCCGCGTCTGGCCGATGCCGGCGAGCGCCGCGTTCGCCTTCTTCGTCTTGTCGCTCAGGCGCCACTCGAACACGCCCATCACTCGCGCGCCTGCGCGATCGGCGAGCGCGACGAGCCGCGTCGACCAGCGCGTCGCGATCGAGCGGCTTGAACTCGTAGAACAGCGGCAGCAGCACGCACGGGCGCAAGCTGCACGAGAACGACCAGGATCACGGTGAACGCGGCGGCGGCAAGGATCCACCAGCGATCGGGATCCCACCGGATCAGCGAGCAGACGATCACCGCCGCGATCAGCGCGAACAAAAGCGCGACGCAGGCCCGCCTTCAGGTGATCGAGCCACCAGCGCGCGGTTGTCTGCGTGGAGAGTCCATAGCGGCGCTCGAGCGTCACACCCTGGTAGAACGCCAGCGGGAGGCTGATCGCTTCATTGATCAGCGCGAGGATGACGACGTAGACGCAGAGCGTGAAGAGAAAGGAGCCGCCCGTCAGCGACGCGGCGATGTCGCGAAGCGCCGCCGATGCGCCGGTCACGACGAGCGCCATCAGGAACACCGACTGCCAAGCATCGTGCTCGTCACCGACGCACGACGCCGCAGGCGATGGTATCGGGAGGACTTGTCTTCGTTCAAAGGGTCGGGACGTCAGTTCGCGCTTCGAAGCGTCTGGGGTCGCTGAACCATCATTTCGCATCGCGTAATGAGTCCCGATCCCCTTTTCAGTTCAGCTGAACGGAGATCAGCTTCGACACGCCAGGCTCCTCCATCGTCACGCCGTACAGCCGGTTGGCGATCTCCATCGTCCGGCGGTTGTGCGTGATGAGGATGAACTGCGTGCGGTCGAGCATGCCGCGCAGCATCTCGACGAACCGGCCGACGTTGGCATCGTCGAGCGGCGCGTCGATTTCGTCGAGCAGGCAGAACGGGCTCGGCTTGTACTGGAAGATCGCGAACATCAGCGCGATCGCGGTGAGCGCCTTCTCGCCGCCCGAGAGCAGCTGCACGCTCTGCAGGCGCTTTCCGGGAGGCGACGCGACGATGTCGATGCCGCTTTCGAGCGGATCGTTCTCGTCGAGCAGCGTCAGGCCGGCGCGTCCGCCGCCGAAGAGCGTGCTGAACGTCACCTGGAAGTTCTGCCTGGATCGCGGCGAACGCCTCGGCGAAGCGCGCCTTGCTCGTCTCGTCGATGCGCGTGATCGCCTCGCACGGTCTGCGCGATCGAGTCGATCAGATCCTTGCGCTGCGTCGTCAGGAAGACGTGCCGCGTCTCGAGCTCGTCGAACTGCTCGATGGCCATCATGTTCACGGGGCCGAGGCGATCGATCTTTGCCTTGAGCGCGATGATGGCCTCTTCGGCGGTCATCGAGCCGGGATTCGGGATTCGGGATTCGGGATTCGCGAGGACAGCGTCATCATCGAATCCCGATTCCCGAATCCCGAATCCCGATTCGTCCTCGGCCTCGGGATCCCGTCCTCCGCGGTGATCGCCGCGGCATCCGGCGTCGCCTCGCCGGCGCGCTCCATCTGCTCCACGTCCGCGAGCACCGCGTCGAGCGACATCTGCACGGTGTCGGCGCACGTCTGCGCGAGATGACTCAGGTCGCCTTCGGCCGTCGCGCGCGCGACCTCCAGCTCGCCGGCGTCGCCGCGAATCGCTTCGAGCACGTGGCGCGCCTCGCGAATCACGACGTCCTGCGCGTCGACGTTCGCCGCAGCGCGGCCGCCGTCTCGTCCGCGGCGCGCAGCGCTTCGCGCATCGCATCGAGCGCGCGGATGTCGTCGTCGAGCGTCCGTTCGCCCTCGGCAATCGCCTGCAGCAGCTCTTCGCGGCGCGCCTGCGTCTGCTCGCGCTCCGCGGCCGCGCGTCGATCCGCTCCTCGAGCTCGCGCGCGGCCTCCTGCAGCCGCAGCGACGTCGGCGGTGAGCGCGGCTGCGCGCTCGAGCAGTCCCGCGTGCGCGGCGCCTGCTTCCGCGGCCTTGTCGTTGAGCTCCGCAGCCGTTTCCCTCGCGGCGAGAAGCCGCCGCTGTGCGTCGGACAACCGCTCGTCGGCGATCCGCTGGTCGTCCTGGAGGCGTTCGATCGACTGCTGGCCCTCCGGCGTGCGAGCGTCGAGCGCGACGCGCTCTTCCTCGGCCTGGCGCCGTTCGAGTGCGATGACGTCCGCCTTGCGTGTCAGCCGCGCCGTGTCTTCGCCCGACGCGCGCCAGCTGCGCGTCGTAGCCGACGATGGCCTTCTCCTGCCGGTGCTGTTCCGCGTTCGAGCTCGGCAATCGCGCTCGTCGCCTGCGCCATCGCGACGTCCAGGGCCGCTACCTCGTCGGCCAGGCGCGCCAGCGTCCGAGCGGTCGCCGGCCACGCGCTCGCGCAGTTCCTTGATCTCGCGCTTGGTGGCAAGAATGCCGCGCGACTCGACCTTCGCGCCGCCCGAGACGAGGTGCGGACCGCGGAAGACGTCGCCATCGATCGTGGCCACGGGCGCGGATGTCTCCCGCGACATCGCCATCGCCTGATCGAACGTCTCCGCGACGTACGCCTCGGGGATGACCTTCTGAATCGTTGCCGCGTGCGGGTCCGCCGATCCGCAGCACGTCGCCGACCGGAACGATGCCGGACATGCGCAGCGCCTCGCGCGGGTGATAGCCGTTCGACCCCGGATCGACGACGACGAACCCGCAGCGGCCCGCGTCGTGCTCGCGCACCAGCGACAGTCCGGCGGCCGCCTGGTCGTGGCGTTCGACGATCACGTGCTGCAGCAGTTCGCCGAGGCACGCCTCGACCGCGCGCTCGTAGCGGCTGTCGACGTCGAGATAATCGGCGACGGCGCCCTGCTGGCCGACGTGACCGTTGGCCTGGACGAGCACCATGCGAGCAGCGTCGCCGAACTCGCCGCGCGTGGAGACGAGCTCCTCGAGCGAGGCCAGCCGTGCCTCGAGCCCTGCCAGATCCTGCTCGCCGGAGCGCACGCGGCGAACGCGAGACTCATGCTCGGTTCGGGCCGTGGCCAGCTCGGACTCGTGAACCGCCCGCTGAAGCCTGACGTCCTCGAGCGCCTGGTGGGCGCGCGCCAGTGCCTCGCCGCCGGCAACGCGCTCCGCGTCCACCTTTTGCACGTCCAGGCGAAGATCGGCCTCTTCGACGTCCAGTTTGCCAAGCGTCTCGCCGACGCGCTCGCGCTGCGCCGCGGCATGCTCCATCGCGTGGCGCAGCGCCGTCGCGGAATTCAGCGCGGAAAACACCTCGCCACGCGCCGCCTCGACGTCGCTTTCGAGTCCTTCGATCTGCTGCTGCGCGCGCGCGTGCGAGTCGCTCGCCTCAGCGAGCACCGCTGCCGCCTCGTCGCGCGCACGCTCGGCGTCGGCACACGCCTGATGGCGCGCCTCGACCGCGATTCGCGCCGGTTCGCGCCGCGCCTCGAGGTCGCCGATTTCCTCCGCAATCTCCGTCGTCCGCGCGGCCAGCGTACGCCGCCTGATGACGATTGAACTCGAGCTGCTGCTGCCGGCGGTTGATGTCGAGCTCACGGCGCGTGCGCCTGCTCGCGAATCCTGACGCCGCGCGCTGATCCGCCTCCGCCTGCTCGATGCGCAGTCGGCTCAAATCCGCTTCGACTTCCGCCACCCGCGCGGCCGCCGCGGTCTCCCGCTCGCGCGCACCGGCCAGGCGCGTCGCGCGCCGACTCGATGCTCTGCGCCAGCTCGCGGTAGCGACGCGCGAACAGCACCTTCTCCCAGCGGCGCAGCTCCTCGCGCAGCCGCTTGTAGCGCCGCGCCTTGGCGGCCTGGCGCTTGAGCGCGCCGCGCTGCTTCTCGACCTCGAACACGATGTCGTCGACGCGCGTCAGGTTCTGCTGCGCCGCTTCGAGCTTCAGCTCCGCGGAACGGCGGCGCGATTTGTACTTGGTGATCCCCGCGGCTTCCTCGATCAGCTGCCGGCGGTCGGCGGGCCGCGAGCTGAGGATCATGCCCGATCTTGCCCTGCTCGATGATCGCGTAGGCCTTGGCGCCAAGGCCCGTGTCCATCAGCAGCTCGTGCACGTCGCGCAAGCGGCACACCTCGCCGTCGATCAGGTATTCGCTTTCGCCCGAGCGATAGAGCCGACGCGTGACCTCGACGTCGCGCGTGAACGCCTCGACGATCTCGGAAAGCCCGACATGAGCGTGGCCGTTTCCATGACCGTTGCCGTTGCCATGGCCGTTGTGCCGGTTGCCATGGCCATTGCCGTGTCCTGGGCTCTCTTCGGGCGACGGCTCGGTTGGCGCCTGAAATTCGCGCAGCGACGCCACCGCAACGTCCGCAACACGGGTGTCCGCGGTCGCCTGCGGAGGCAAGGGCAAGCCGGTCAGCCGAAGGCGCACTTCAGCGGTCGCGCCCGGCTTGCGCGCGTCGCTGCCGCTGAAGATCACGTCCTCCATCTTGTCGCCGCGCAGGCTCTTGGCGCTCTGCTCGCCAAGCACCCACGTGATGGCGTCGGCGACGTTGCTCTTGCCGCAGCCATTCGGCCCGACGATGGCGGTGACGCCCTGGTCGAACGCAAGCTCGGAGCGGTCGGAGAAGGACTTGAACCCGGCGATCTCGAGGCGTTCGAGGCGCATACCTTGGTCACCTGAAGTGTATTCGCGCGAAGGTAAAACGAGGCTGGTCGGTTACGCGCGGCAGTCTAACAAGGCCTAGCCCTAGTGGCAAGGCCAAACTCGACACCACTATATTTTGGGTTGGGGACCCAAATGGCGGGGATGGTGTCTCCGAACGAAAATTCCAAAACCCAAATCCCAAATCCCAAGCCCCAAGACTTTGGATTTGGGGTTTGGGATTTGGGATTGGGATTTGCCTAACGAGCGACGCGAGTCGCAACAGGTTGCGAGCCGTGTCGAGCAGACGCTGCGCGTCGGGGAAGAGCGTCAAGCGCGAACTGCAGCTGCGGATCGGTCTTCACGAGGTCCTTGCGCGCCGCTTCGACGCCGAACAGATCGAGATCGATCTCGTAGCGGATCATCGCACGGATAAACTGCTGATCCTTCTGCCAGTCGGCCGTCGTCGATCTTCACCTTCGACTTCTCGACGAGTCGCGGAACTCGGCGACCATCGCGTCGGTCACCTCGAAGCCCGGCGACAGCTCGCGCAGCGGCGTCGTCGGCGTCAGCGTGATGCGCGTGTCGCCCTTCCGCGTGAAGCGCTGCGCGTAGATGTCGAACAGGTGCCGCGCGTAGAGCGTGCGGCCGAAGCGCGTCGGGTTGAACCCTTCGATCGGTCCGTCGAAGCGGCGATCGGGCTCGATGCCGCCGCCGCTGTAGACCTTGCGGCCCGCGTCGGTGAGCTTCAGATCCTCGGGGCTGTGCGCCTTGTTCGGATCCTGCTCGCGCAGCGTGTAGGTCAGGTACTCGTCGAAGCCGTCGTCCCACGGACGCTGAATCAGGCGGCCGCTCGGCGTGTAGTAGTGCGCGGTCGTCACGGCGACGCCTGCGCCCTCGCTGACGCGATAGACCGACTGCACGAGCGCCTTGCCGAACGTCGTTTCGCCGACGATCAGCGAGCGATCGTGATCCTGCAGCGCGCCCGAGACGATCTCCGACGCGCTCGCGCTGCTGCGGTTGGTGAGCGTCACCATCGGGATGTTCAGGTAATCGCTCGATTCGGTCGCGCGGTAATCCTGGTCGGAGTTCGGCACGCGGCCGCGCGTGTAGACGACCATGTTGCCGCGCGGCAGGAAGCGGTTCGCCACCTTGATGGCCTGGTCGAGCGCGCCGCCAGGGTTGTTGCGCAGGTCGAAGACGAGCCGCTTCATCCCCTGCCGCTGCAGGTTCCTCAGCGCCTGGCCCGAGCTCCTGGTCGGTGTTCTCGCCGAACTCGGACACCCGCACGTACCCGGTCTGCGCGTCGAGCATGAACGCCGCCGGCACCGTCGGAATGTGGATCTCGTCGCGAACGACCGCCAGATCGATCAACTGGTCGAAGCCGCTGCGCTTGAGCGAGATGCGCACCGGCGTGCCCTTGGGCCCGCGCAGCTTCTTCACCGCATCGTCGCTCGTCCAGCCCTTGGTCTCCTCGCCTTCGATCCTGGCGATGATGTCGCCGCGGCGCAGCCCCTTCTGGTAGGCGGGCGAGCCTTCGAAGAGGGAGACGACCGTAATTTCGCCGTCGACGACTGCGATCGTGATGCCGAGGCCGTAATATCGGCCTTCCTGCCGCTCGCGCATCTGCGCGTACGTGCGGGGGTCCATGAAGCTCGAATGCGGATCGAGCGTCTGGAGCATGCCGGTGATGGCGCCGTAGACCAGCCGGTCGGACTCGACCGTCCCGATGTAATTGGCGTCAATGGCGTTCAAAGCGGCCGTAAAGACCTTGTACTGGTCCGGAACCTGGTCTTCGACCGCCAGCGCGCTCCGGCCGTAGAAGCCGCCCGACAAGGGCGCAAAAGACGATGGCGAAGACCGCAGCGGAGACGGACCGGTAGCGTCGCATATAGTAATGAATCTTAAACCGTGTCCTTGACCCCGTCCAGATCGGATTTCTATAATCCGATCAACCACTTGCGGAGAATTACCGTCTAAGACGATTAGGCCGGCTTTTTCAGCCGGCTGGAGCAATTCCTATGTTTGGTTCCATCGGCATGCCCGAGCTGATCATCATCCTGGTGATCGCGCTGATCATCTTCGGGCCCCGGAAGCTTCCGGAACTCGGCCGATCGCTCGGCCGAAGCATCAACGAGTTCAAGAAGGCCTCCAACGAGCTGCGGAGCACGCTGGAGGACGAAATCCGCGTCGAAGAGCAGCGCGACCGCGCTTCGGCGGTGACCCCCGCGACGCCGCCCGCCGCCACTCCGCCGCCGGTCGATGCCCCGACGGTGAGCCGCGCGACCGGCGTCGAGCCGGGCACCGGCACGCACTCGGCGTAAGGCACCAATGGCCCTCGTGCCGTTTCCGGGTCAGGGGGAACGCGGACCTGAACGGTCCGTGCCGCATGATCTCGACCCCGATCCTGATTTCACGACTGCCGGGAACCGTCTCCTCCGCCGCGAGCGGATTCCCGATCCCGATCACTGATCCAGACGACGAAGACGCCGGCGAGGCGAAGATGTCGTTCCTGGAGCATCTCGACGAGCTCCGGAAACGCATCATCTACGTGGTGATCTCGATCGGCGTTGGCTTTCTCCTCGCGTTCCTCTTCATCAATCAGATATTCGATTTCATCATGAAGCCGCTTCAGGCAGGCCTGCCGGCCGGCGGCACACTGGTCTACACGGATCCCACCGAAGCGTTCGTGCTGTACATCCAGATGGCCCTCATCGCGGGCGCGATCATCGCGATGCCGCTCGTGATGACGCAGGTATGGCTGTTCATTGCACCCGGGCTGTACTCGCACGAGAAGAAGCTCGCCATTCCCTTCATCCTGATGTCGAGTATCTGCTTTGCCTCGGGCGCGGCGTTTTCACACTACGTCGTGTTCCCGCTGACGTGGAAGTTCTTCGTGAGCTTTACGACGGACTACCTGACGTTCATGCCCCGGATCGAGCCGGCGTTCTCGCTTTACATCAAGTTGGTGGTGGCGTTCGGCGTCGTCTTCCAGATGCCGATCGTCGTGCGTTCCTGGCGCGGATGGGCGTGGTGACGGCCGGCTTTCTCTGGCGCCATACGAAGTACGCCATGCTCATCATCGTCATCGTTTCAGCGATTGTGACCCCGGACGGCGGCGGCGTATCGCTGGTCGCGATGTCCGTCCCGTTGTTCCTGCTCTACGTGTTGAGCATCGGGCTCGCGTGGCTCTTCGGGAAGAAGAAGAAGACGAACGCGGACATTCCGTACGATCTCTAGCCGTTCACTCTTCTGAGTGCTCGCTTCTCAGTTCGTGTTCAAGTTCGGTTCCGCATTCGCTTCGCGAACGCGGAACTCCCGAACGTCGAACCTCGAACGTCGAACGAAACCTGAACACGAACTGAGAACAGAGAACCCAGAAGCGTGAACGACAGGTTCCTAGTACGATTTCGCGAACCACGCGTAGGCTGTCGCCGGGGCGTCGCACTTCAGGCACGTCTTGCCAGCGGCGGACTTACTGGCGAATGGGATGTTGCGGATGGTGGCCTGCGTCTCGCCCTTGATCTCGGCCTCGCACTTCTCGGAGCCGCACCACGGTGAGATCACGAAGCCGGGTCGGCCGTCCATGATCTCCTTGAACTCGGCGTAGGTATCCGCCTCGGTCGTGTGCTCGGTCCGATACTGGATCGCGCGGTCGAAGAGCGCCTTCTGGATTGCGGCGAGCAGCTCCTCGACCTTCGCCGTCAGCCCCTCCAGCGGGACGAACGCCTTTTCGCGCGTGTCGCGGCGCGCGAGGACGACCTGCGATTTCTCGATGTCCTTCGGGCCGATCTCGAGCCGCAGCGGTACGCCACGCAGCTCCCACTCGTTGTACTTCCAGCCGGGCGTCTGCGTATCGCGATCGTCGAGCATGACGCGCACGCCGGCCGCGACGAGGGCATCCCGGACCGCCTGTGCTTTCGGCAGCACAGTCTCTTTCCAGTTCCCACGTGGGATCGGAATGATTACGACCTGGTACGGCGCAATTCGCGGCGGCAGGATCAGGCCGCCCTCGTCGCCGTGCGTCATGATGACGCCCCCGATCATGCGCGTGGAGACGCCCCACGAGGTCCCATAGACGTACTGCACTGACTTGTCGCGCGCCTGGAACTTGATGTCGAAGACCTTCGCAAAGTTCTGCCCGAGATTGTGCGACGTGCCCGCCTGCAGCGCGCGGCCGTCGCGCATGAGACCCTCGATGGAATAGGTGCTGACCGCGCCGGCGAACTTCTCGCTCTCGGTCTTCTGGCCGTCGATGACGGGCATCGCCAGCTCGGTCTCGGCGAAGTCCTTGTACACGCCGAGCATCTTCAGCGTCTCTTCCTGCGCTTCCTCGGCGGTCTCGTGGGCCGTGTGACCCTCCTGCCAGAGGAATTCGGTGGTTCGCAGAAAGAGCCGGGTGACCTTCTCCCACCGCACGACGTTCGCCCACTGGTTGATCAGGATGGGCAGATCGCGCCACGAGTGCACCCACTTCGCGTACATCGTCCCGATGATCGTTTCCGAGGTGGGACGCACGACGAGGCGCTCTTCAAGCACCTCGGTCCCACCCTGCGTGACCCACGCGACCTGCGGCGCAAACCCTTCGACGTGCTCGCTCTCCTTCATCAGGAGACTCTCGGGAATGAACAGCGGGAAGTACGCGTTGACGTGTCCGGTCGCCTTGAAGCGCTTGTCGAGCGCCTGCTGCATCAGCTCCCAGATCGCATAGCCGTACGGGCGGATGACCATGCAGCCCTTGACCGGGGAGTAGTCGGCCAGCTCGGCGCGGCGGACCACGTCGATGTACCAACGCCCGAAATCCTGGGACTGCGGAGTGATCTCGGTTGGAAGATCGGGAATGTCTGTCTCGGCCATGCAAGCTCCCAACGCCCAGGTCCCAACTCCCAACTCCCAAGGAAATCGCTCCCCGAAGCGTCCCTTGGGAGTTGGAGGTTGGGAATTGGGAGTTGTAGAAGCGCCGTCAGGCGCGCGTGAACACGTCGGCGACGTGTCTTTTCCAGTGTATATCGTCGCGACTGGGAAAGTCCGAGCGAAAGTGGCCCCCGCGGCTCTCCTGGCGCCGCAGCGCCGCGCGCGCGATCAGCAGTCCGACCGTCACGATACTGCTGACACGCCGGAACTCGTGGTCGGCAACGCACGCGGTTCGCGCCGCGCGAACAGACGTGTGCCACCGCTCGAGACTGGTGATCGCTTGCTCGATCCCGCGTCCTTCGCGCAACAAACCACAATCGCGCCACATCACGCCGCGCACAGTGTCAGCCGACGGCACATCGATCGCAGGCGGGCGCGTCGCCGGCGTCCATGTCACCACATCGGCGTGGCGCAACTGCGCTGCCCGTGCCGGGGCCGCCATGGCCTCGGCGGCGCGGGCTCCGAACACCAGGCCTTCGAGCAGCGAATTGCTCGCCAGCCGGTTGGCGCCATGGACGCCGGTGCACGCAACCTCGCCCGCGGCAAACAGCGCGTCCAGCGAGGTGCGTCCATCGAGGTCCGTCTCGACACCGCCCATGATGTAGTGCGCGGCGGGGCTGACGGGAATACGGTCTGTGGCCACGTCGAGGCCCGCGCGCGCGCACGCCGCGGCAATCGTCGGAAAGCGCTGTCGCACGAAGTCATGATTGAGATGCGCCATCGACAGATACACGGGAGCGGCCGTGCGCTCCATCTCGCGCACGATTGCGCGCGACACGAGATCGCGCGACGCGAGCTCGGCGGCCGGCTCATACCTCGTCATGAATCGCTCGCCGGCTTCATTCACCAGGTGGGCGCCTTCGCCGCGAAGTGCTTCCGACAGGAGGAAGCGCTGGGCGCCCTTGACGTTCATCACCGTCGGATGGAACTGCACGAATTCGAGGTCGGCCACGCGGGCCCCGGCCTCCGCGGCCATTGCAATGCCGTCGCCTGTCGCGACTGGCGGGTTGGTCGTTTCGCGAAAGACCTGTCCTGCGCCGCCGGTGGCCAACAGCGTCCGCGCGGCGATGATGGAGCCGGCTTCGGCGGCGCCGGTGACATATCGCGCGCCGGTGCAGGCGCCGTCGGCGGTCATGAGGTCGGTCGCGTGCGTATCCTGAAGGACGCGAATGCGAGGATGCGCGCTGACGCGCGACCACAGGAGGCGTCCGATTTCACGGCCCGTCGCGTCGTGTGCGTGCAGGACACGCCTGACGCTGTGCGCGGCTTCGCGTGCGAGGGCCGGGGCGCCATCCGTGTCGCGATCGAACGCCGCCCCCCATGAAAGCAGTTCGCGGACGTACTTCGGTCCCTCGTGCACGAGCACGTCAACCGCGTCGGCGTCGCAGAGCCCATCGCCGGCCGCCAGCGTGTCGCGCGCGTGCAGCTCCGGCGAATCATCGGGACCGAGCGCAGCTGCGATGCCCCCCTGGGCGTAGCCCGTGTTGCTCTCGGTAGCGTCGGCTTTGGTGAGCACGACGACGTCGCCGGACTCCGCGAGCGTCAGCGCGGCGCGCAGCCCGGCGATGCCACTGCCGATGACGAGAAACTCGCCGCGCACATCCACTTTGGTATCCTACCAATGCACAATGCTCGAGGCTCAATGCTCAATGCCGCCGAGCTTCCTGAGCATTGAGCATTGGGCTTTCTGCATTGAGCATTGATACGCGAGAAGCCGTCCGCATCGACGTCGACACCGGGTCGCGCGAGTCGGCGATCTGGATCGGCGACGGGATCACCGAACGACTGGCGGCGCTGCTCGATGCGCACGGCGTCGGGCGACGCCGCTTCGTCGTCTCGAGCCCGATCATCTGGCGCCTGCACGGCGGCCCAGCTGCTGAGCGTTCTCGGCGGCGCCGAGCCGATTCTCATCCCCGACGGCGAGCGCTACAAGAACCTCCAATCGGTCTCCCGCATCTACGAGGCGCTGATTCGCGCCGGGGCCGATCGCGGCAGCGCCATCGTGGCCGTCGGCGGCGGCGTGATTGGTGATACGGCGGGGTTCGCCGCCGCGACATTCCTGCGCGGCATTACGCTGGCGCACGTGCCGACGACGCTGCTCGCGCAGGTCGACAGCTCGGTGGGCGGCAAGGTCGGCGTCAACCACGCGCTCGGCAAGAACCTGATTGGCGCCTTCCATCAGCCGGCGGTCGTGGTGATCGATCCGCTCCTGCTGGGCACGCTGCCGCGCCGCGAATTCCGCTCGGGCCTGTACGAGGTCGTGAAATACGGCATGATCGCCAGCCGCGCGCTGTTCGATCGCATCGCGCACAATACGACGGCGATCTTCGCGCGCGATCCCGACGTGCTGATTCCCGCGATCGTCGAGTCGTGCCGCATCAAGGCGGACGTCGTGTCAGCGGACGAACGCGAAAGTGGTCTGCGCCGCATCCTCAACTTCGGCCACACCGTGGGACATGCGCTGGAAGCCGTGACGAAATACCGGCGCTTCCGCCACGGCGAAGCAATCGCGCTCGGCATGCTGGCCGCCGCTGATCTCGGCGTGGCGCGTGGCGCGCTCGCGGAGCGCGAGCGACAGGCACTGGCACAGCTGATCGCGCAGCTTGGTCCGCTCCCCTCGCTCGCCGATCTGACCATCAGCGAGGTCCTCGACGCCGTCCGACGCGACAAGAAAGTCGTCAACGGACGCCTGCACTTCGTCCTTGCGATCGCGATCGGGGCGACGGCGACGGTCGACGACGTCACCGAGGACGAACTGCGCGGCGTCCTCAAGAGGCTCGGAATGAAGCCGTGAACGTTGCCGGGTTCGGCTTCACATGGCGTTCGATAGCCGCTCGATAATTGCTGCGGCGCGGCCAAGCACGTTTTAATCACCATCCGCTTCCAGGAGGAATCATGATGGGTGCGCCGGCCCTGTCCCGGATTCACCAGATCTCGATCCGCGCGCACGATACCGAGCGCGCGGTCACGTTCTATCGTGACACGCTCGGGCTGCGGCTGCTCTTCCAGGCTCCAGGCGGGCTGGCATTCTTCGACTGCGGAGGTGTGCGGCTCATGCTCTCGCCGCCAGAACCGGCATTCGATCACCAGGGATCGATCGTGTATTTCGCGGTCGACGACATCAAGGCGACGCACGCGGCGCTGGTCGCGGGAGGCGTCACGTTCCGCACGACGCCCCACCTGATCGCCAGGCTGCCGGATCGCGAAGTATGGCTGGCCGACTTCGAGGATTCTGAAGGAAACGTGCTGGCTCTGATGTCCGAGCCGAAGCTCTAACGGCCGCACTGCGCAGGATCGGGATTGCACCGACCGTGAGTCCACGCGAGCGCCACCGGCTGTCAGGCGGGCATGTCAGGGATTGCGAACTCTCTGAGCTTGCTGACCAGGGCCTTGTAACTGATCTGCAGCAGTTCGGCTGCGCGCTGCTTGTTTCCGCGCCGCCTCGCGCAGCGCCAGTTCGACCTTCCGCCGCTCGACCTCCGTCGTCACGCGCCGCGTTGCGTCGAGCAGCGTTCCCGACAGATCGATCTGATCCCACGGGCTGACGGGCGCGGCGATCGTGCCTGGCCGGACCGAGAGGTTGATCAGTCGCGAGTGGATCGTGTCGCCATCGCACAGGATCACCGCCCGCTCGATGCAGTTCTGGAGCTCGCGCACGTTGCCCGGCCACGGATACGTCTGCATGTCGTCGAGCGCGGACGGCGAAAAGATCAGCGTCGTCTTGTTCAGATCGCGGCAGAACTTCTCGACGAAGTGGCGCGCCAGGGTCGCGATGTCGCCGGGCCGCTCACGCAACGGCGGGATGCTGATCGGGAAGACTGACAGGCGGAAGTAGAGATCCTCGCGGAACTGCCGCGCGGCGACGGCGGCCTTCAGAAGACGATTGGTCGCGGCGACAACACGGACGTCGACGTGCAGCGACACGGTGCCGCCGACGCGCTCGAACTGCTTCTCCTCGAGCGCACGCAGAATTTTTGCCTGCAGCCCCAGCGGCAGTTCGCCGATCTCATCGAGAAAGAGCGTGCCGCGGTGCGCCAGCTCGAAACGACCCGGCTTGCGCGCCGAGGCTCCGGTGAAGGCCCCCTTCTCGTGGCCGAAGAGCTCTGTCTCGAGCAATGTATCCGGAATCGCGGCGCAGTTAATCGCGACGAATGGACCGTCCGCTCGAGGACTGAGCGCGTGCAGCGCGCGTGCGAACAGCTCCTTGCCCGTGCCGCTCTCGCCTTCGAGGAGCACCGTCGTGTCGGTGCCCGCCGCCCGATGCAGCTGCTGCGACACCTGCCGCAGCTTCGGGTCGTCACCGATGATGCGCGGTGCGCCGCGCCGCTCGGCAAGCTCCTGCTTCAGGAGGAAGTAGTCGGTGAGCATCCGCCGCTGCGCGATGGCGCGCTCCACCATCAGCAGCAGGTGATCCGGATCGACCGGCTTGGCGAGGAAGTCCATCGCGCCTTCCTTCATCGCCGTCACCGCGTCCTGGATGCTGCCATACGCGGTCATCACGACCACGGGCAGCTCGGGGTCGAGCTCCTTGGCGGCCCGCAGCACGCCGAAGCCGTCACCGTTGGGAAGCTTGAGATCGGTCAGGACGACGGCCGGCCGCGCCTGCCGCATCTGCTGCACCGCCTCAGGCTCGTCGCGCGCCTCGATGACGAGATGCCCCTGCGCTTCGAGTGCGTGGCGCAGCATTGCCCGCAGGGAGTCCTTGTCTTCGACGAGGAGGACTGGAAAAGAAGGTGTGGTCAGCGGACCCAGCCGGCAGGCACGCCCGCCTTGCGGGCCTCTTCCTGGATGGCGGCAATCGCCTTGGTACCGTCCTGGACCTCTTTCTGGACGCGACTGAGCTCCGCCAACGCTTTGTCACGGTCGGCGGCGATCTTGTTGCGCTGGTACGGGTCGTCGCGGGCGGCCCAGTCATTGGAGAGCGAATTGATGCGTGTCTGCAGCGCATCGGCAAAAATCTTCGCGCGCTCGACCGCCTCGCGGGCGGCAGCCATGCGCCTCTTCCAGGATGCCTCGTCCTTGGCGCTGGCATCCGGGGCAGGCGCAGGAGTTCCCGCCTGTTGACTCGCGTCGGGGGTAGACGGTGCCGCCGATCCGGCGGACGATGCCGGTGATCCAGGCGTACCGGCCGCCGCCGGCCGTGGCGACGAAGGATCGGGCCGCAGGCTGTCGTTTGTATACACCTTCGCAGGCGCCTTTACGGTCTTGCGGCGCGCCTCTTCCTGACGCGCAACGTCGCCAAGCGTCTGAGCTGACGCGGCGGCACTGATCGTAAGGACGGCGGCGAGGCCGACGACAAGCCTGGACATCATGACGATTCCCTTTGAGATTCTCCGGCCCGATCGCACCCGCGTCAAGCGGAAGTCACTCTGATACTTTCGGCCGAACCGCGACTCGACTTCAGTGCCCTTCACGCCAGGAAACCACGAGAATCCCTTTGGAATCGTTGATGGGCTTGTGCGCCAGCACGACCTGCAGCGAGCGGCGTGCCCCCTGGGGTCCATACGCCTGCGCCAGGAGCCTTAACGCCTCTTCGCCGGGCCGGGGCGGCGCATCCGGCGAATCCGCCACCCAGACCACGACATAGGCCCGCGACTTGAGCCTGCCAGGCGGGAGCATGCCTGCAAGCGCGCCGTACGCAAACGGCCGCCATGGCGCGCCATCCCCCTCGCGAACCATCCTCGTCTCCTCGCCCAGATCGAGGATCGTCCCGTCCCACAGCGTCCTCGGGCCTCCAGGCGGACCATCGACGAACGTAGATGTCGCTGCCTTCGCCGCGAGGGCGCTCCAATCCGGAATCGTCCGCAGGTCGTCGATCGCGCGCTCAATCGCGGCGTCGGCCGCGTAGAACGCCTCGATTCCAGCGCCGTAGCTCGAGGCAATTCGAGTCTCGGTGATTGTGGTCAATATCAGCGCGGTCGCAAGCGCTGCCATCAGCATCATCGCCATCAAGGCGATCAGCAGGGCGGCGCCGTCGGTGCTGCGCAGGCGGCACATGGCTACCTTCCCGACGGCACGTTGCGCAGCGCAACGCGAAATGCGATCTCCAGGTCGGGGACGAAGCGCGCGCCGAATACGCTTCGAACACGCAGTGTCACGCCGATGGATCGGACGCGCACGAGGTCCGCGTCGAACCGGCCCGATTGGTCCTCCCACCACGGTCCATCCGCGAGTATCGCGGGATCGAGCGTGATGGGATCGCCATTCAGCTCGTTGTTGGCGAACAGTTGCGGGACGCGGGGATCGCCAAAGTACTTGAAGGCGAGACCGGCAACGTGATCGATGACCGGAAGGTCAGTCTGACGTCCGTCGTATTGCATCAGGTCGAACGTGTCCGACCCGACATCGGGTCTCAGGTAGTACGTGTGCGTGGCGACGACCGGCGCGTCCGCCGGCAGCGCGCCGGCTGATACGTGGAACGCCGTGATTGTGTCTGCGCGGTAATACACTCCCGCCGCGAAGTCATCGCGTACGGTGCCAACGCGATACGGCCGTACCGGCGCGTCGATACCACCCGCGCTCCTCACGTCCGCGGTAAGCACGTCGATCGATGCGCGAAGCCGTTGGTGCAGGTCCGGCACGTCGCCTTGTGCCTGGAATGCGGCCTGAGCCGAATTGACGAGCGTGAAGATGGCGCCCATCACCGCGATAGCGATCGCCGTCGCGATCATCATCTCGATGAGCGTGAAGCCTGCCTCGTTGAATGTCCTCATTGGAAACACTCACGGCGCCTTTCTGGTCCTGACGCCGGCAATCCGAGCCTCGTCGCGACGCCCGCCGACCATCACCTGGATCACGAGCGAGTTGTCCGGATCCGCTGGAAGCGGGTCAATGAGCCAGCGCCGGCCGTACGCCGCCGCTGCTGCGTTCCCGACGGGTCGCCCGGAACGATCGAGGTAGTCAACGGACTCGCCTGCCTGTCGTCGCACGGACTCCCACGTCAGGGTGTGAAGCTCTTCGAGCTTTTCCGCGGCAAGTACGGCGGAAAACGTCGCACGGCCTGCGGCCCCGTTGGCCGCCGTGGCAAGGGAGAGCAATTGGGCAAGCGACAGCAACGCGACGATCAGGATCGTGCTGGCAATGAGGATCTCGACGAGCGAGAAGCCGCGTTCGGATCGAAGGCGTTCACCGCGCACGCAACTCTCGCACGCAATGTCCTTGCCTGCGCGAAGATGCAGATTCGGCCGAAGCACCGCGTCCCGCGCACGCAGCAGTTGCGACGGCGGGGCGGCACCAGGCGCGCTGTTTCTGCGTACCCCGGGTTACGGCAGGTGGAAGGTCAGTTGGAGGCGTGCGCCGCCGGTCGGCGAGGCGCCGATGGCCACGCGTCCGTTGTGCATGAGAACGATCTTCTGAACGATGGCGAGTCCGAGACCCGTGCCGCGCGATCGGGTGGTGAAGAAAGGGCGGAAGACCCGCTCGCGCACGTCCTGCGCGATGCCCGGACCGTTGTCGTCGACCGAGACGCGGCACGATCGAGCTGCCGGATCGACCTGGCCCTGGATTGTGATGGCCGGCGTCACGCCGGCAGATTCGCATGCCTCCGCCGCGTTGCGCAGCAGGTTGCCGAAGACCTGGCGCAGCAGCGCTTCATCGCCCTGGATTTCGGCGAAACCGCCATCGATCGCGATCGTGGTGCGCTCGGGCAGGTCATGACGCAGATCGTCGGCGGCACGGCGAGCAATGGCCCCGAGATTGACCGGCGCGAACAACACCTGCTCGGGACGCGCGAAGTTGAGAAAATTGGTGACGACTTTCCCGAGCACTTCCGCTTCCTGGCGGATCCCCTCGACGTACGGGCGGTACTGGCGGGGCAGGGCTTCCGGGTCGAGCAGCCGGCTGTAGCCGTGAATCGTCGCGAGGCCATTTCGAAATTCGTGCGCGATACCCGCGGTGAGCTCTCCCAGCCTGGCGAGGGTCTCCTTCAGTCGAAGCTGTTCCTCGAGCTCCACGACGTTGGTGAGATCCGAGAACAAACAAATGGCGCCACGCATGTCGCCCGGGCCGGTCAGCGGCGATACCGTCACGCCGAGGTGCGAGGGGGTGACCGTGCTCGGCATTTCGACCGAGCGGCGCACGATCGGCGTTCCGGTCTCGAGGCACTCGGTCATGACGGCAGCCAGAGGCGGCGCCGAGACGAGCGCCTCGAGGTAGTGCACGCCGACGCACTCGGAAGCGAGGCCAAGAAGGCGTCGCCCTGCTGGATTGAGAATCTCCACTCGTCCGTCACCGTCGACAACGAGAAGGCCGGCCATCAAGCTGTCGGCGATCTGCCCGCGCAATTGATCGGACGCGGCGGCACGAGCGCTCATTGCCTGCTCCTGCGCCTTCAGTTTGCCTACCGCTTCCTGCAGCGCAGCCGAGAGCATCATCGTGTCCGGACTGTTCTCACCCAGGTGCCGCTTCGTGTCGCGCGCGCCGGCAATAATCCGCAGGAGCGCGTAGGTCATCACGCCCACCAGCATCGCGACGATGGCGGTCAGCCCGACGAGTGCATAACCAAACTGGGTCATGACGCGAGACCGGCCCAGGTCAGATACGCTCGAAGCGCCTGCTCGTAGAGCCGCAGCACGGGACCTTCCGCGAACGCGCAGATCAACGCGGCCACGGCAATGAAGGTCCCGAACGGAATCCTGGTCGCGAGGCCGCGTTTCGAGATCATCAGCGCGCCGCCGCCGATCACGATACCGAGCACGCATGACAGGATGAGGGTCAGCCACACGATCGGCCATCCGAGAAACGCGCCGACCATTGCCAGCATCTTGAAGTCACCCATCCCCATCCCTTCACGCCCGCGGACGCGCGCGTACAGCTCCGCGATGAGGAAGGGAAACAGACCGCCGACCAGCAGCCCGATGAGCGAGCTCGTCCAGCCCGGCGGCAGGAAGATGCTGGCGACGAATCCCACGGCGATGCCAGGCAGCGTGATTTCGTTGGGAAGAATCTGGTGCTCGAGATCGATCGCAAACAGCACGATCATCGCGCAGCCAAACAGGAGCCGTACCAGGAGCAGCGGCGTCAGACCGAACGCGTAGTATCCCGCGAGGAACAGCGCGCCGGTCACCGCCTCGACGATCGGGTACTGCATGGAGATTCGCGACCCGCATGTGCGGCAGCGCCCGCGCAGGACCGTCCAGCTCACGACCGGAATGTTCTCGTACCAGCTGAGCGCCCGGTTGCACGACGTGCAGTGCGATCCGGGCCACGCCACCGACTCTTTGCGCGGCAATCGGTAGATAACGACGTTCAAGAAGCTACCGAGGACGAGGCCGAACCCGAGGGCAAACAGCGGCGCGATGACCCCGCTCATCTCGCGGTGGGAACAGTGGGAACCGTGGGGGCAATGGGAACAGTGGCGGCGGTGGGAGCGGTGGTCGCCGGCAGCGGGTTGAGCGACGAGTCGCGGGCGAGCGTGACCTTGCCCGATGCGGGATCCAGCTGCAACGGATACTCCGCCGGATCGGCGGGGGGAGCGGTCAGGTATCCGGCACGAATCACGTCGATCCACGACCGCGGCAGTGACCCCGTGCGTGCTCGATACGCCTCCACGACACGTTCGAGCGCGGCGATTTCGTCGAGGGCGTCAAGCTGCCTCAGGCGGAACCTCGCCTGCGTGCGCAACCATTCCTGGTCCGCGGTGGTGAAGACCTCCGTCCACAGCGTCCGCGAGGTTGCGAGGTTGCCTCCCTGGGCGAGCGTGACGGCCGCCAGGGGCGTCAGCCAGTTCGGCGCCCCGGGCAATTCTGCGGCGCGTTTGAACCACTCCGCGGCGCTGACGTAATCGTTCAGCCACCAGTAGTAGATGAAGCCGAGGTCTTCGCGGAACCTCCACTTGTCCGGCTGCGCGCGGAGCGCCTTCTGCAACAGCGCGATCGACAGGTCGGGCCGTCCCGGGCCGGACGGATACGGCTCCGCGAGGAACAGCGACCCGAACCCGTAGGCGATGTCGAAATTCGGATCGAGCGTCGTCGTCAGATCGAGCAGTGGAAACAGGAGGTCGTACTGCTTGGCCGGATCGTTCGTGAGCTTCGTCCCGCCGTAGTGCTGAATTGCGCGAATCCAGTACACGTCGGCAAGCAGTGCATGGTAAGAGAGCGCCGCCCGCCTCATGAACTCTGGCGAACGTACGTACAGCACGTTGCCGGTCGCGCCGGGCGGCAATCCGAGCGGCTGACGGCGTTCCTGCATCACCTGGAGACCCACCACTGCGGCGAGCAACGCGATGATCGCTACGATGGTTCGCATTCGATCGTCGGGGCGGACACGCCCACCTACTTGAAATCCCGTCGCGAGAAGATCGCGACCGCGCCGACAAGGACGAGCGCCAGGTACGTGAGGCCGTACAGCGATGTGAGCCCCACGTACCCGAGCGGAACCGCCTGGCCGTGCACGACCTGCGCCTTCACGTCGAAGGCCGAAAAATTCGGCAGCACGTAGTACAGCCCACGCGCCACCGCCGAGGCGACCGGCGAACCCACGACGCCGCCGAAGTTCCGAAGGTCGGCGCCGAAGTGGCCGATCACCCAGATGCAGATCGTGAGGATCGCCGACAGGAACGGGCTCGAAAACGTCGAGAAGAAGAGCGCAATGGCAGTGACGAGCATCAGCTCAATCACGATGAGCACGATGGCCTTCAGCATCGCGGGATCGACCGCCGGCGCCGGCCATGACAACCGGATCTCCGGGTCGATCACCCAGTTGATGTATGCCAGCAGCGCGTAGAACGCGATGGTCATGACCGCAATGTTGATGAGCAGCGTCAGCACGAGACCGCAGTATTTTCCGAGGACGAGCTCGCTGCGGCGCATCGGCTTGGAGAGCAGTGCGTAGATGCTCCGCTTTTCCACTTCCTTCCATACGAGGCCGATGCCGATGAAGATGGCGATGAGCAGTCCGAAGATCGAGATCGAGGCCAGGCCGAGATCCTTGATGATCTTCATGTCCTGCCCCGCGGTCAGCTGGCCAATCAGGTATGACATCGAGATGAGGAGAACCGCGAACACGACGAGGTTGTAGAGCACCTTGTCGCGCACCGACTCCTTGAAGACATTGACCGCGACGTGGCGGATGACCCTCATGCCGGGCCCATCTGCCGCGAGCCTGCCCCGGGCGAAGCGGCGGGGTCCGACATGGCGCTCACCTGGCGCACGAAGACGTCCTCCAGCGTGTCGCGCAGCGGGTTGAGCGTGACGAGCTGCGCGCCCTGCTCGATGAGACCCGCAAGGATCTGCTCCGGCGCCGGCGTCAGCGGCAGTTCGAGGGCGTACCGCGACTCGCCGAGACGCGTGATCCCGGTGACATGCCCCTGGCGCTGTGCCTGCTGGAGCGCCGCGTCAGTGAGATCGCTCACCACGAGCTCCCACCCGCGTATCTTGAACGCGAGGATGTCGGAGAGCTTCCCCGCGGTCGCGAGATGTCCGTTTACGAGGATCGCCACGCGGCTGCACAGGGCCTCCGCATCCGCGAGGACATGGGAGCTGAAGAACACGGTACATCCCCGATCGCGCAGCCGGAGAATCAGATGCCGGATCTCGCGCCGACCCAGCGGATCGAGCCCGGACATCGGTTCGTCGAGAAAGACCACTTCAGGTTCGTTGATGAGCGCCTGCGCGATACCGACCCGCTGCAGCATGCCCTTGGAGAACTTGCGCAGCTGCAGGCGACGTTCGGCGCCGATGCCTACTTCATCGAGAAGCCTGGCCGCCCGTGCCCGCCGCTCCGCCGGCGCGTAGCCGAAGAGCGCCGCGAAGTACTCGAGCAGCTCCTGCGCGGTGAGATAGTCGTAGAAATACGGTTGCTCAGGAAGGTAGCCGATGCGTCGCTTGACGCCGGTATCGCCCACCGGCTTGCCGAGAATCTCGGCGCGCCCCGACGTCGGGTAAATCAGCTGCATCAGCAGCTTGAGCGTGGTCGTCTTCCCTGCCCCGTTCGGGCCGAGAAAGCCGAAGACCTCGCCCTGGCCGACCTGCAGCGTCAGGCCATCCAGCGCCAGGTAGGGGCGCGGGCGCCAGAAGCCGACCGTGTAGTGCTTCGTGAGTGATTCAGTGCGAATCGCGTCCAATGGTGTGCGTCTACGAGACCGCGCCGGCTCTCTTCAGCTCGTGCTCGATCATGGCCTCGAAGAACACCGGACGCATCCCGCCGTTGATCTTGATGCCGTTGATGAAGAAGGTCGGCGTCGCCTGCACGTCGAGCTGCCGTCCGAGCGCCGCATCCGCCTTCACCTGCTCGAGAACCTTGGAATACTGCGCGTCGAAGTCGGTGACCTGCGCGACCTGGCGCGCGGCGTCCTTGACCCACGTCGGCGTCATCTTCTGCTGATTCACGAACAGGTATTCCTCCATCTCGGCGCCCTTCCCCTTGGCCTTTGCCATCTTGCACCGCGGCTGCCGCTTCACACGCCGCGGCATGCACGCCACCGGTGTTGCACTCCGACTCGAGCGGAAAGTCCATCGTGACGAACCGCACCTTCGGGTCGTTGCGATACTTCTCGATGATCCCCTTGTACTCCATGTACGTCTGGCGGCACGAAGGACACTGATAGTCGTTGAACTTGACGATGAGCACCTGAGCGCCGTTGTTCGAGATCGGCAGCGTGACGCGCGGCTGCGCGTCGATCCATTTGTTGAACTCAGCAAGCTGATCCGGCTCGATCGTTTCTGTAGGTGGGGTGAAGACGGCGCCCGAATCCGCCACCGCCTGCTCGGCGGCCCGCGGGAAGAACGCGACGAGCGACACCGAGCCAACCAGGAAGATCAACGCAAGCGCCGCCGGAACCGGCGTCGTGGCCACCGATTTGAGGTCCCGCGCGAGACGCGACGGCAGGGCGCTCAGCGACATCGAGATCCCGCCGGTTACGAGGAAGATGCCGATCACCGACACGTACATCGTCATGCACAGGGGGCACATCTTCCCGATGATGAAGAACGACGCGTAGCCGAGATAGAGCACTGCGGAGAGGCCGATAGTTGCGAGAACGAACACGTACCCGGCCGCCGCCGCGTACGCGTCCGGATTGCCACGGCGCATGCCGCGCGCGGCGATGAGCAGCACCAATGCCGACCAGATCACGCCGCCCGCGGCAACCGGCACCCCGCGCACGGTCGCGTAGGGGCTTTCCAGCACGGCTTCGCAACTGACGGTCTCGCTGATGTCGCAGAAGCTGGTGTACGTCGGGTCCTTGATGATGCGGTAATGGACGTACAAGGCGGCAATTGACGCGCCCAGGGCCAGAAGCGCGAGCGCGATGACGAGCGGGCGGGAGGTACTTAGTCATGCGGGGGCATCCTACAAAACAACGCCCGGAAACACAAAGAGGGGCTCCGCGAGCACCCTGTTAGACGACGGCGTCCGCGCCCCGGCCGCTACTGGAGAACCTGTGCGCCGGCCATATTAGCCGGGATAACGGCGCCTGTGGCCATCTGGTAAAGCGTTCCCGTATTGCTGCTCGCGAACGAGCGTTGGCCGGTAGAACCGATGGTCACCGGCTCGGCGTGGACGTAGAACCCCGAGCGCGAGTTGGCCGCGGAGGCGTTGCAGGTTTGCGCTGCGAGCAGGACGTCGATGGCTCCGGCGCCATCCTCCAGCGTGATTGTGTATCCACTCTTGATTGCCGGGTTGGTCGCACCCAGGTCGGGACTGATGAACGCCACCCCGCCCGCCGGCGCTAAACCCAGGTCCACGAGGCTCTGGGCAAAGCCGCCGCCGCCGCAACTGGCCGCGTAGGCCGCCTGAGCGCTGTTGACCGCCCGCATCGACCCGATGGCCGATGCCTCGTTGCCCGACTGGCGGGCCCGCAGAAGCCCCGGCACCGCGATCGACGCGATGATGCCGATGATAGCCACGACGATCAGCAGCTCGATGAGCGTGAATCCGTCGTCCTTCTGCGTTTTCACTACCGTCTCCGTCCCATCTGGGGCGCGTCCTCGCAGGACCCGCCGAAAGGGGGCAGGCCCATTCAGCGGCCTGCAGTGATCGTCGCTGTTCTTACTGGAGGATCTGCGCGCCCGCCATCGTATTGGCGATGGGCGCGCCAGTCGCCAGCTGGTAGATCGTGCCGCGGTTGTCGCTCGCAAACGAGCGCTGCCCGGTCGAACCGATGGTCACGGGCTCGGCGTGCACGAAGTAGGTCGACATCGAGTTCGCGACCGCGTTGCAGGTGTTGGCCGCCACGAGAACCTGGATCGGCGCCACGCCGGGGTCCGTCAGCGTGAGGTTGTAGCCGCTCTTGAGCGCCGGATCAGCCGCACCGAGGTCGGGGCTGATGAACGGCGTGCCGCCGGCCGCAGGCGTTGCGAGGTTGACCAGCGAGTCCGCGTAACCGCCGCCACCGCAGCTTGCCGCGAACGCCGCTTCGGCGCTGTTGACGGCCCGCACCGATCCGATGGCCGATGCTTCGTTGCCCGACTGGCGCGCCCGCAGGAGACCAGGCACCGCAATCGCGGCGATGATGCCGATGATCGCCACGACGATCAGCAGCTCGATAAGGGTGAAACCGTCGTCCTTCAATATTCTCTTCACGTCCGGATCTCCCTGACCTGAATAAGAGTACGGGCAGGCCAACACACGGCCTGCCCGCCAGTTTCGATTCGTTTACTGAAGAATCTGAGCGCCCGCCATCGTGTTGGCGATGGCCACGCCGGTCGCCAGCTGATAGATGGTGCCGCGGTTGTCGCTCGCGAACGAGCGCTGCCCAGTCGAACCGACGGTCACCGGCTCGGCGTGGACGAAGTAGGTCGACATCGAGTTCGCGATCGCATTGCAGGTGTTGGCGGCGACGAGAACCACAACCGGTCCTACGCCCGCGCCCATGGCGACGTTGTAGCCGCTCTTAAGCGACGGGTCAGCCGCGCCCAGGTCCGGGCTGATGAAGGGGACGCCGCCAGCCGGAGGCGTTCCGAGGTTCACGAGAGTCGTCGCGTAACCGCCGCCGCCGCAGCTCGCCGCAAAGGCCGCTTCGGCGCTGTTGACCGCTCGCACCGACCCGATGGCCGACGCTTCGTTACCCGACTGACGGGCCCGCAGAAGCCCAGGAACCGCAATCGCGGCGATGATGCCGATGATTGCCACGACGATCAGCAGCTCGATAAGCGTAAAGCCTTCGTTCTTCTTCATATTCTTCACAGGAAATCTCCTTGAGTGCGCTCGGGCCGGAAGGCCCCGCAGTTCCATTTCCGTTTGCCGTCCGACACGGCCCTCACGTATGGCCCGGCTAAGAGCAAGCAGGGGGCCATCGCAGGAACGAGCTCTCGACGATGACAAATTCAATTAATGCTACTACTTACGAGGTATACGTTTTTGATGGTAGTGAGAAATGGCAAAAACTGTCAATGACGAGCTGCCAAGAATTGGCGGCTACTGACAGGTCTCGTCACCTACCGCACGTTGAACTTCTTCGCGTAGTACCGGAACGACCGGAAGCTCATGCCCAGCATTTCCGCGGCCTTCACCTGGACGCCGCCGGCGCGCTCGAGCGCGAGCGCCATGTAATGGCGATAGAACTCCTCGCCGCGGGCCTCGAGATCGAAGCCCTCGCCGAGATCCGGCAGCGGCGCCACCGCGATCTGTTGCCGGCGCACTGGGCGTCGCGGGCTGGCCGCGGCCTCCGCGGACCTCCGCCGGGAGTGAATCGGGCAGCATCGTTGGGGTCTGTTCGAGCGCCACGGCCCGCTCGATCACGTTCTCGAGCTCCCGGACGTTGCCGGGCCACCCGTAGCCCTGGAGCAGCACGATCGCCTCGTGCGAGATGCGTCGCACCGGCTTCTGCATCTGCTCCGCGTATTTCGCCGAGGAAATGCTCCGCGAGCAGCGGAATGTCCTCGCGGCGATCGCGCAGCGGCGGCAAGTGCATCGGGATCACGTTGATCCGGTAGAACAGATCTTCGCGGAAACGGCCCCTCGGCCACCAGCTTCGGCAGGTCCTGGTTGGTCGCCGCGATGACGCGGATGTCGGCCTGCACCTCCTCGGTGCCGCCAAGCCGGCGGAACCGGCGGTCCTGCAGCACGCGCAGCAGCTTCACCTGCATCGTCGCGTTCATCTCGCCGATCTCGTCGAGGAAGATGGTGCCGCGCTCGGCGACCTCCATCAGCCCCTTCTTGTTCGTGTCGGCGCCGGTGAACGCCCCGCGCATGTGGCCGAACAACTCGGACTCGAGCAGCGTCTCGGGCACGCCGCCGCAGTTCAGGGCGACGAACGGATGCTCGCGCCGCAGCGAGTTGTAGTGAATCGCGCGCGCGACGAGATCCTTTCCGGTGCCGGACTCGCCGGTGATGAGCACGGTGCTGTTCGTCTTCGCGATCGTTTCAATCATGCGGAAGACGTCGAGCATCGGCTCGCTGCGGCCGATGATGTTGGAGAACTCGTAGCGGGTATTCAGCGCCTTCTTGAGCAGCACGTTCTCCTGCTTGAGCCGGTGCGTCTCGAGATGCTGGCGGATCTTCAGCCGCAGCTCGTCCATGCTGAACGGCTTGGTGAAGTAGTCGACAGCGCCGAGACGCATCGCCTCGACCGCGGTGTTCGGTCGACGCGTACGCCGTCATCATGAACGCGACGATGTCGCGATTGATGTCCTTCGCGGCCCGCAGCACCTCGACGCCGGTCACGTCCGGCATCTTGATGTCGGACAGCAGCAGATCGAACGGCGCGCGTGTGCAGCTGCTCGATGGCGTCGCGGCCGTTCTCCGCGATCATCACCTCGTACCCGTCGCGCCGCAGCACGATGCGCAGCATCTCCCGCATCGACGGCTCGTCGTCGACGACGAGAATGCGCACCTTGGCCGGCGCCGGCGGCGATCGGCGGCATCCGGCCGCGGGCGCTTTCGGCGTGCGTGGGAGGCGGGCTCATGATCCTCGCGCCGTCTCCGGCCACGACCGGCGTCGCTGTCGCAGGTCGTCGTCCAGCGCGGCCGCGCGAAGCGGCAGCCGCACGCGGACCGTCGTCCCGGTGCCGACCGTGGACGACACCTGAATCGAGCCGTTGTAGTCGGTCACGATGCGATGAACGATCGCAAGGCCCAAGCCCGTGCCCTTTGTCGAACGAACTGCGGAACGGCTGAAAGAGACTGTCGAGATCAGCTCGGCGGAATGCCGCAGCCCTGGTCCTCGATCGTGATGGTCAGCTCGTCCTGTCGGGCGTCGCGCTCGGTCTTTGCCGACAGCAGCAGACGGCCGCCCGACGACATCGCGCGCAAGCCGTTGGTCGCGAGATTCCAGACGATCTGCCGGATCTGGTTCTCGTCGGCCTCGATACCAGACGGGATCGTCGGGCAGATCCACGTCGATCACGTGGTCGTCCCTGCACCTCGGCGCTGTTGCGCAGCAGCGTCGCCGTGTCCTGCACGACGCGGCGGATGTCGAGGCGGGTCAGCGCGAAGCGCTGCGGGCGCGCGTAGGCCAGGAACGACTCGAATCGTGTCGTTGAGGCGCTCCGATTCGCGCAGCACGATGTCCATCAGCTGCGCCTGCTCCTCGCTGAGCGGCAGCTCCTGCCGCAGCACCTGGATCGACCCTGACATCGACGCGAGCGGGTTGCGGATCTCGTGCGCGATGCCTGCCGCCATCTCGCCGACCGCCGCCAGCCGCTGCTGCATGCGGGCGCCCCGCTCGAGCCGCCTGACGTCGGTGACGTCCTGGAACGTCAACAGGTACCCGCTGCGGCCGTCCGGCAGCGACAGCGTCGTCACGGTCAGGCCGATCTCCAGCAGCCGTCCGTCCGGCCAGCGGTACTGCTGATCGGCCCGTTGGCTGCGCGTCTCGCCGAGCGTCTAACAGCCGGCCGCGAAGCTGCGCGGGCAGCTGGAGCACCTCGCCGACGTCGCGGCCGATCGCCTGCCCCGTGCGTCAGGCCGGTAATCGTGGCCGCCGCGCGATTGAAGGTGAGGATGCGGCCGTCCATGTCGGCGGTGACGAGGCCGCTCAGCATGCTGTCGATGACGTACTGGTTGAACGCACGCAGATCGGCAATCTGTGTCGATGCGCGTTCGAGGCGCGCGCCCGCCGGTACGCAGGTTCTCGGCGAGCGACCCGGACAGCAGAGCCACGGCGAAGAACCCGAACAGATTGATGGCCACCGTGTACTGCGCGAAGCGCGGCGTCGGCAGCTCCGAGCGGGCCGAGCGCCTGCCACGACGCGGGAAAAAATGCGGTCGGCTCGAGATACTGCGCCGAGACAAGCGCGAGATACAGGACCGCGCTGAGCGCCGCCACCTGCAGCGCGCCGCGGCGGAACCGCACCGTGCTCGCCGCCATGATCGGCAGCAGGTACAGCGACGAGAAATAGCTCGTGATGCCGCCGGTGACGTGGATGAAGGCGGAGACCAGGATCGCGTCGGCGCCGAGCTGCGCGTCGGCCATCCAGGGGTAGCGCTCGACGAACCTGAGCGATGCCAGGTAGAGCACGCTCAGCGCGTAGGTCAGGCCGATGAGGAAGAAGAACGGATCGACTTGGAAACGTGCCTGGCCGGTTGATCTGGACGAGGATCGCCGAGCCGAGCAGCAGCGTGCTGACGACGACTCGGACGGCGATCAGCGTCGAGAGACGCGAGCGCAGGTTCATGGCAGGCCTAGTTCTGGCCCAGCTTGCTGATCAGGCTGAAGATCGGCATGTACATCGCGATGACGATGCCGCCGACGACGCCGCCGAGAAGCGCGATCATCACCGGCTCGAGCAGCGTCAGCAGGCCGGCGACCGCGACGTCGACTTCCTCCTCGTAGAAGTCCGCGATCTTGCTGAGCATCGTGTCGAGCGCGCCGGTCGCCTCGCCGACGCCAATCATCTGCACGACCATCGGCGGAAACACCGCCGTCTCCTTGCAGCGGCGCGGCGATCGTCTCGCCGCGCTCGATGCTCTTGCGCGTCGTCTGGATGGCGTCCTCGACGACCGCGTTGCCCGCCGTTTTCGCGGTGATGTCGAGCGCTTCGAGAATCGACACGCCCGAGGCGAGCAGCGTCGACAGCGTGCGGCAGAACCGCGCCACCGCGATCTTCCGCATCAGCAGGCCGAGGATCGGCAGCTTCAGCACGATGCCGTCGATGACCCTCCGGCCCTTCGGCGTCGCGTAGTACGACTTGAAGCCGAAGCGGCGCCCACCAATGCCGACGATGAGGAACGGCCCGAAGCGCACCAGGTTGTTGCTGAGCGCGATGACGACGCGCGTCGGCAGCGGCAGCTCGGCGCCGAGGCCGGCGAACAGGTTCGCGAACGTCGGAATGACCTTCCACAGAATGACGCCGACGACGACGGCGGCGATCACGATGACGGCGACCGGGTAGATCATCGCCGACTTGACCTGGCCCTTGCAGCTTGACGGCCTTCTCGATGTAGGTCGCGAGCCGCTTGAGAATCGTGTCGAGAATACCGCCCGCCTCGCCGGCGGCAATCATGTTGGTGAAGAGCGGGTCGAACACCTTCGGGTGCTTCTTCATCGCGTCGGCCAGCGACGCGCCGCTTTCGACGTCGCCGCGCGTCGCGAGAATGACGCCCGCGAAGTTCTTGTCCTCCTCCTGCGTGCCCAGGATTTCGAGGCACTGCACGAGCGGCAGGCCCGCGTCGATCATCACCGAGAACTGCCGGATGAAGACCGCGAGGTTCTTGGGGTCGACCCCCTTGCGCCCGCGGCAGCTTTCGGCGCCTTGGCCGGCCTTCTCCTTGATCGGGTTGATCTGCGTGACGAGGACCTGCTCGCGCCGAAGCGCGGCGACGACCGCATCCATCGTGTCGGCGATGCGTTCGCCGGTGACCGTCTCACCGGCGCGTGTCCGTCCGCTGTAGGCAAATGTTGGCATAGCTCAAATCCCTGATCTCGGCTCCAAGCTCCAAGCTTCGGTCGACAGGCTCGATCCCGAATCCCGGAGCCCGGATCCCGTAGTCCCGTCCACTTATCGGCCGATTGCCGGCCGAGGCGGCGTCCCCGGCCTGCCGAGGCCCGCGCCGGCGACGACCCCGACGCCGCGGTTGATCATTTCCTGCAGTTCTTCCCGGTTGGACGAGGCGTTCAGCGCGGTCTCGAGCGTGATCAGCTTCTTCATGTGCAGCGACGCCAGCGACTGATTCGCCGTCTGCATGCCGAGCTTCTCCTGCCCGGTCTGCATCGCCGAGTAGATCTGGTGGACCTTGTCCTCGCGGATCAGGTTCCGGATCGCCGGGCGTCGGAATCATGATCTCGAGCGAGCAGACGCGCCCGCCGCCGATCTTCGGCAGCAGCGCCTGGCAGACGATCCCCTCGAGCACGAGCGACAGCTGCGTCCGGATCTGGCTCTGCTGGTGCGACGGAAAGACGTCGATGATGCGGTTGATCGTCTGCGCCGCGGAGTTGGTGTGCAGCGTGCCGAACGTGAGGTGGCCGGTCTCCGCGATGCGCAGCGCCGCTTCCACCGTCTCGAGGTCGCGCAGCTCGCCGATGAGGACGATGTCGGGATCCTCGCGGAGCGCGGCGCGCAGCGCGCTCGAGAAGCTCTGCGTGTCGCTGTGGACCTCGCGCTGGTTCACGAGACATCCCTTGTGCTGGTGGATGTACTCGATCGGATCCTCGATCGTGAGGATGTGATCCTTCCGCTCCTTGTTGATCTTGTCGATCATCGCCGCGAGCGTCGTCGACTTGCCGCTGCCCGTGGGACCGGTCACGAGCACGAGGCCGCGCGGCCGCTCGGCGAGATTCGCGAGCACCGCCGGCAGCCCGAGCTCCTGGAAGCTGCGGATCTTCTCCGGGATCAGCCGGTAGACCGCCGCGACCGCGCCGCGCTGGTTGAACATGTTGCAGCGGAAGCGCGCGAGCCCCTTGATGCCGAACGAGAAGTCGAGCTCCAGCGTCTCCTCGAAGCGCTTCTTCTGCGCGTCGGTGAGCACGCTGTAGGTCGAGCGCCTTGGTCTCCGACGGCGTCAGGTCGGCGCCCTCGAGGCGCTGCAGGTGTCCGTGCACGCGGACCTGCGGCGGCGTGCTGATCGTGATGTGCAGGTCCGAGCCTTCGAGCTCGACCGTCTTCTTCAGCAGCTCAGGTAACGTCATTTCACGGTCTCCCTGACGACTTCTTCGATCGTCGTCACGCCTTCTTTGACCTTGCGCAGCCCGCTTCCGCGCAGCGTGATCATTCCTTCGTCGATCGCCTTGCGCCGCAGCTCGAGCGACGATGCGCCGACGAGAATCAGCTCGCGCAGCTCCTCGGTGACTTCCATCACTTCGTACAGGCCGACGCGGCCCTTGTAGCCGGTGTTGTTGCACTTCTCGCAGCCCTTGCCCTTGTTCGGCACCACCGTCTTGGCATCTTCGGCGTTGAAGCCCGCCTGCATCAGCGCCGGGCGCCGGCGTCGGGTGCGGATGCCGAGCAGTTCTTGCAGATGCGGCGCACCAGGCGCTGGGCGCAGACCAGGTTGAGCGAGCTGGCGACCAGGAACGGCTCGATGCCCATGTTCATCAGACGGTTCACCGTGCTCGGCGCGTCGTTGGTGTGGAGCGTCGACAGCACGAGGTGGCCGGTGAGCGCCGCCTTCACCGCGATTTCCGCCGTCTCGAAGTCGCGGATTTCGCCGACGAGGATGATGTTCGGGTCCTGGCGGAGGAAGCTGCGCAGCGCGGCGGCGAAGTTGAGGCCGATGTTCTCGCGCACCTGCACCTGGTTGACGCCGACCAGGTTGAACTCGACCGGGTCCTCGGCGGTCATGATGTTCGTCTCCATCGTGTTGATCTTCGAGATGGAGGAGTACAGCGTGTTCGTCTTGCCGGATCCGGTCGGACCCGTCACGAGCACCATGCCCCACGGCTTCTGAATCGCCGCCTCGAACTTGACCAGCGACTCGGACTCGAATCCGAGCTTGGTCATGTCGAGCATCAGCTTGTCCTTGTCGAGCAGACGCATGACGATCTTCTCGCCGAAGAGCGTCGGCAGGCACGAGACGCGGAAGTCGATCTCCTTGGTCTGCCCGTCGTCCTGGAAGCGGATCTTGATGCGGCCGTCCTGCGGCAGGCGCTTCTCCGCGATGTCGAGCTTCGACATGATCTTGATGCGCGAGGTGATCGCGTCGCGGAACTTCATCGGCGGCGACATGATGTTGTAGAGAATGCCGTCGACGCGGTAGCGCACGCGCAGCTCCTTCTCGTACGGCTCGATGTGAATGTCGCTCGCGCCCTTCTGAATGGCCGACATCAGGATCACGTTCACCAGCTTGATGACCGGCGCTTCCTCGCCCTGCTTGGCGAGCTGCTCGGCGCTGATCTCCTCGAACTCCTGGAGGACCTCGACGTCGCCGGCGTCGCCGAGCGCCTGCATCTCCTCGAGCCCCTTGCTCGCGAGCTCGAGCGCGCTGGCGCCTGGCGGAACGATATTCGCCGGCCGCCGGCGCACCCTTTGCCGTAGTACTTCGCGATCGCCTCGATGACCGCCGTCTCCGACGCCACGACCGGCTCGACGTTGTAGCCCGTCATGAACTTGATGTCGTCCATGGCGAACACGTTGGTCGGGTCGGTCATCGCGATCGTCAGCGTCGCGCCGGCGCGCGAGAGCGGGACGATCTGATACTTCTGCGCGGTCTCCGCCGGGAACCAGCTTGACGACGCGCCGGGTCGATCTCGAACTGCGTCAGCGCGATCGAGGGCACGCCGTACTGCTTGCTGAGGAGCGCGGTGATCTCCTCGTCCTTCACGTACCCGAGCTTGATGAGGTTGAAGCCGAGTTTTCCGCCGTTCTGGCGCTGATAGTTCAGTGCCTCCTGAAGTTGCTCGGGTGTGATGCGCTTCTCTTTGAGAAGCAGCTCACCAATGCGTACCGCCATGTCTTAGAAAATCGCTCTCACGGGCCACGGACACATAGAGTCACAGAGACAAATCATTTCTGTCCTCTGTGTCTCTGAGTCTCTGTGGCTTGTCATCAGTGATAACACCCGCCTAAAAGGTCACGCGTGCTCCGACGCCCCAGCCGCGCTCCGCGTCCGCGCCGCCGTGCGTCACCTGTCCTTCGACGTACAACCCCGTACGCACCAGGATGCTCGCGCCGGCCGTCGCCACGCGCTCCCGCGAGCCGACCATGTTGAACCGTCCGCCGCCGCGGATACCGATGCGCCGCATACCCAGCCACTGCTCCGCACCAGCCGCGATGACGCGCCGATCCCCGGAGGCGGTCGCGTACGTCCGCGCGTCGGCATCAACGGCCAGGGTCAGCGGCGGTCCGCCAGCTTGCTCAATGTCCAGAGCCGCTCCAACCCGCGTTTGCCGCGGAAGCGTGAAACCGCCATCGCCGAACTTCAGCGCGCGAATATTTCGCATCACCGCCCCGACGCGCACCGGACCGGCAACGCCGATCAACCCGGCATCGAAATCGAAGCGGTTCTCGGCGTCCCCGCCGTCCAGTTCTTCCCCACTGTCGAGCAATTCAGAGGGCGGCCGAGCCGCATCGCCGGTGTCGTTGCGCAAGGTCCCGCGTACGTATTTCAATGTGGCTCCGGCGTGAACCCCAGGCAGCATCGACTGGACGAGCGTAAGACCCAATTCGCTGACAGAAAACGACCGCACGGACACTCCGGCCCGTGTATCTTCTCGGTCCACAACCGGCTGTCCTGTAGCCCCGAATCGTCGTATGTCGGTGATTCTTAAGCGGTAATAGCTGAAACCGACCAGCGGCGCGGATGCTGCAAAAAAGGACACACGGTCTCGGCGGGCTGGCACGTTTTCCTTGAGATCGACAACGCTACGAGCGGTCGACACGTCCGAAAACGGGCCAGTCGCCAGGCCGGCCGGGTTCCACCAGGTCGCGCTGCTGTCGGAAGCGACCGCCACGAAGGCTCCGCCCATTCCCAGCGCGCGATTCCCAACGCTTTCAACAATTTGGGCGGAACAGACGCTGGCAGCGCCAACGAGGAGGAACGCAAGGACGAACACGGAGACGAATCGTCTGAAGGTGATGATTCGTATAGCAGATATAGTGGTTTGAACCAACCAGTCATCGTATCAGGAGTCTTGCGGTTGAACTCGCTTCCTGGGCGTGTCTACGGTGTGATCCGACGGCCACGCGCGACTTTTGCGGTCATTATTGCGGCGCCGGCGTGGGCGCCTGTGCTCATCGGGACGACGCTCATCACCTTCGCCTGCAGCGCAGGGTTCCTGCGGACCCAGGTCGGTCAACAGGCGCTCGTCGATCAATGGGAGCGAACGGCGCTCGCATTCGGTCAAACAGTTGACGATGCGCAGTACGCCCGCATGGAACAGACGGCGGCCAGCGGCAGGTTCGACCTCGTGTATGCCGCGGCGACGACACTTGCGAGCGGGCCGGCACTGGCGTTCGGGTTTGCGGCGTTCCTTTACGTCATACTGAACCGGACGACCCGCCACCGCGCGTCTTACGCTCAAGTCCTGGCGGTCATGTGCTATGCAGGCGTCATCCTGGCGCTGCGCCAGGTGATTGCGACGCCGGTCGACTACGTCCGCGAATCGATTGCAAGCCCGACAACGCTCGTGCAGTTCTTTACGATGCTCGATGACGCCTCCCCCGTCGCGCGGTTCCTTGGCGTGATCGATCTCTTCGTCGTCTGGTGGATCGTCGTGCTGGCCATCGGCATGTCGGTGCTCTACCGAGCGGCCGACACGCACGCCTCGCGCTCGTCTTCGCCGGCGCATACGTCGCTCTCGCCTTCCTGGCGGCGCTGGCGATGGCCGTGTCGGGAGGCACGGCATGAAGCGGCGGACCTGGATCATTGTGGTGACCCTCGTCCTCCTTGCCGCAGGCGGCATCGGCGCGCGGATCTGGCGCAACCGGAACAACCTGCCGGCCATCGCGGTCGAAGCCATTCGCGCCCGCGATCTCGACGCACTCGTCTCGGCGTCCGGAAAGATCCAGCCAAAGCGCCAGGTCAACGTATCGGCGACCACGATGGGGCGTGTCACGCGGCTCGCCGTGCAGGAAGGCCAGCGCGTGAAGGCCGGACAGTTCCTGCTGGAGATCGACCCCCGCTCGCTGGCAGGACAACTCGAACGCGGCGAGGCGAGCGTCGCCGCCGCGCAATCGTCGCTGCAGGAGTCGACGGCGGCGGTGGAACAGGCGCGCGCCAACCTCGAGCTCGCGCAGCAGACGCTCAAGCGCCAGCAGGACCTTGCCAAGGATGGCCTCACGACGCGTGAAGCGCTCGAGCGGGCGCAAAACGACGTGACGGTCCGCGAGGCCGAGCTGAAGACGCGCCAGCAGGAAGTGCAGACGCGCGAGCAGCAGATCAAGCAGGAGCAGGCGGGTCTCTCGACCACGCGCTACAACCTGAGCCAGGTGACGATCTCGTCGCCGATGGACGGCATCGTCACCCGGCGCAACATCGAGGAAGGCGAGAACGTCGTGGTCGGCACGATGAACAACGCCGGCACCGTGCTGCTGACGGTCGCCGACATGTCCGCCATCCAGGCTGAGATCGAGGTCGACGAGACCGACATCCCCAACGTCACGATTGGGCAGGTCGCCGTCGTGACGATCGATGCCGTGGCCGACAGGATGTTCAAGGGCCACGTCACCGAGATCGGCAACAGTCCGATTCAGACGGCCGGGCAAACGATCAACACCGGACAACGGCAGGCGACGAACTTCAAAGTCGTCGTCACGATCGATGAGCCCGTGCCTGACGTCCGTCCAGGCTTCACGTGCACCGCGGAGATCACAACCGCGAGGCGCAGCCACGTCGTCGCTGTGCCGATTCAGTCGCTCACCGTGCGCGAGATGCTCTTCGACCAGAAAGGGACGTTGATTCACGAACCCCCGCCGCCCGTGCAGCGGAATGCGTTCGGCACGCCGATCCCGGCCGCGCCCCTGGCGCCGCCGGAGCCGGCGCCAGGGCAGGTGCGAAAGGAAACAGAAGGCGTGTTCGTCTTCCGCGACGGCCGCGTCGTGTTCGAGCCGGTGAAGGTCGGCGTCGCAGGCGAGCGATACTTCGAGGTGCTCTCGGGACTGAAGGCAGGCGACCAGGTGGTGACCGGACCCTTCGATTCCGTGCGCCAGCTGTCGGACGGCTCGCCGGTCAAGACAAATCCGGTGAGATAAGAAACCACGAAGGGCCACCATTGCAGATTCTCGAGTCCATCCGCCTCGCTCTTCAGACGATCTGGGGCAACAAGCTCCGGTCGCTGATGACGGTGCTCGGGAATATCGTCGCGGTCACCTCGATCGTGACGGTGGTCTCGCTGATTCAAGGGATGAACGCGATGGTTTCCAACGCCATCGTCACCGAGGTGGGTGCGGACGCGTTCACGATTCAGCGACTGCCGATCACGCGGACGGACGAGGACGTCGAGCGCGTTCGCGCCAATCCGCTTCTCACGCTTTCTGAAGCCGATGCCGTCCGCAGCTTCAGCCCGACGATCCGATCGGTGATGGCGCAGGCACAGCAACCCGCGTCCGTGTCGTATCGCGAGCAGGTGCTGGACCGTGTCGAGATCCAGGGCGTCACGTCCGATTACCTTGATTTCGCCAACTTCGACGCCGAGCGTGGCCGGATGATGAGCGCCATCGAGGTCGACCGGAACCGGCCGGTCGTGCTGCTCGGCACGGAGACGGCGCTCCGCCTCTTCGGCGACGTCAATCCGCTGGACAAGACGATCCAGATCGAAGGGCGTGCACTTCCGCGTGGTCGGCGTCAGCAAGAAAAAGGGCGGCTTCCTCGGCACATCGCTCGATTCGTTTGCGGTGATTCCGCTCGGCGCGTACATGAAGCTGTTCGGGTCGCGGCCATCGCTCGCTCTCTCCGTCAAACCGGTCACGCCTGCCCTCCTCCCGATCGCCATGGACGATGCGACGGTGGCGCTGCGGGTCGCACGTCATCTCAAGGCATCCCAGCAGAACAACTTCGGCCTGGTGACGTCCGACACCGTGCTGGCGCTGTATCGCCAGGCCACGACTGGGATCTTCGCGGTCCTCGTCGGCGTCGTGGCGCTGTCGCTGGTGGTCGGCGGGATCGTCATCATGAACATCATGCTGATGGTCGTCAGCGAGCGCACTCGTGAGATCGGGCTGCGCAAGGCGCTGGGCGCGCGGCGGACCGACATCATGTGGCAGGTACTGACCGAGTCGGTGACGCTGTCGATATGCGGCGGCGTGGCGGGCATCGTGCTTGGCGCCGGCATCGGTCAGGTCATCTCGGCGGTCACGCCGCTGCCGGCGCGTCTCGAGCTCTGGTCGGTCGCGCTCGGCATCGGAATCACCGCGGCGGTCGGGCTCTTCTTCGGCCTGTATCCTGCCTCGCGAGCCGCGCGCCTCGATCCGATCGAGGCATTGAGGCGCGAATGATGGAAATGGGATTCCGCGTCGCGCTGCTGGGGGAAGTCGTTCTGCTCGCGCTCGACACCCTGCGCGTCAACAAGCTGCGATCGGCGCTGACGGTGCTCGGCGTGGTCATCGGGATCACGGCGATCGTCGGGATGACGTCGCTCATCCGCGGGTTCGATCAGTCGCTGCGCGACAGCATCCGGACGCTCGGGCCGAACACGATCTTCGTCGCCAAGTTCAGCGGCCTGAGCATTGCGGCCGGCCGGGACTTCGCCGACCTCGCACGGCGACCGAACCTCACCGTGGACGATGCGCGAGCGATTCAGAAGCTGGCGCCCGCGGTGCAGACCGTCGACATCTGGCTTGGCGCGATGGGCGACGTGCAGGAGCGCGCGTACTACGACGGCAACCGCACAAAGCTGCTGAACGTCATCGGAGCGACAGAGGAGTACGCGGCACTGACCTTCGTGAAGGTCACGGCGGGCCGGCTGTTCACCGCGCCGGAGGTCGAGCACAAACGCAAGGTCGTCGTGCTCGGCGACACCCCGTACCAGGTGCTCTTCGCGAAGAGCGGTCTCGATCCGATTGGCAAGAAGATCCGTCTTGGCGTCGGGCGAATACACCGTCGTAGGCGTACTCGACAAACGCCCGTCGGTCGGCAACCTCGGCACCCAGCAGGACGACTTCGTCATCATTCCCCAGTCGACGCACCAGGCGCTCTTCGGCATCGCAGGCGCGCCGCATGTTTCGCGGACAGCCGGGCAGCGCGATGATTGCGGTGCTGCCGTACGAGAGCGCCACCCGCGGCGAAGCGCTCGCACAGGTCGAGGAAATCATGCGCATTCGCCACGGCCTCACGCTGGACGAGCCGGACGACTTCGACGTGGTGACGCAGGACGCGGCGCTGAAGGTGTGGGATCAGGTCAGCCAGGCGACGTTTCTGGGACTGATCGTCATCTCGTCCATCGCGCTGATGGTGGGCGGCATCGGCGTCATGGCCATCATGACCATCTCGGTCACCGAGCGCACGCGCGAGATCGGCGTGCGCAAGGCGCTCGGCGCACGGCGCCGTGAGATTCTCTTTCAGTTCCTCGCGGAGGCGGTGGTGCTCACCTCGGTCGGCGGGCTGCTCGGCATCCTGCTGGGCGCAGGCATCGGGGTCGCCGTCCATGCGGCCACCGGCTTCCCCATCTCGCTCCCATGGTGGTCGTTCGCGCTCGGCCTCGGCTTCTCGGCCGCCGTCGGGATCTTCTTCGGCATGGTGCCCGCGGTCCGCGCGGCGCGGCTCGATCCGATCGAGGCCCTGCGATACGAATAGCATCGAGCCGTTGCGGTGACTTTTTCGCCATCACGACGACAACGCGAGCAATCGCTGCTCTGGGCCGCTGTCGCGGCCAGCATCATCGCGCTGAGCGTGCTCGCGGCATCGATGCCGGCCGAGGGGTTTTATAGCGGCGACTCCGGCGTCAAGCTGATCGCGTCCCTTCACGCCATCGAGCATCCGACGCATCCATTCGACGTCGACCTCCCGACGATCGATGGCCATCCCGTGCGGTACGTCGACCGGTTTTTTGAGGTCCATGACGATCACGCGCACGTGCTTCAGTCACCAGTGTTCCCGGTGCTGTCGGCGCTTCCGATCGCCGCCGTCGGATTGCGCGGCGCATATTTCCTCCCGCTGCTGGGTTTTATCGGAATGCTGCCGTTACTCAATGTGATCCGGCGGCACAGCGCCCCTTCCGCCGCTGTCGGCCTTCTGGTCGTTTTGGCCGTCTTTGCAAGTCCGGTCTTCTTCTATGGATTGGAGTATTGGGAACACGCGCCCGCGATTGCGTGTGTCGCCGCAGCCACTGCGCTCGTCCTCGGTTCCGCCGATCGGGACACTCGGGTCAGGCTTGCGATGGCTGCCGCCGGCGCGCTGAGCGGCGTCGCCATCCTTCTTCGTCCAGAGGCATTGTGGTACGTGGTCGCGCTGGCGTGGATATCGCGTCGACAGGATGGATTTCCTGGCTTGCTCATCGGCGTCGCGGCGATTCTCATGCCTTTCGCGGCGGCGAACTATCTGCATTCGGGCAGCATCACCGGTCCACACCTCGCTGCGAATCTTGCTCCGCTGCGGGATCAGTGGTTCGCCGCAAGAGGCCACCGGATCCGGTTGTGGCTGTTGCCCGCAAACCCGCTGGCGGTCATCGGTTTTCTGCTGGTCGGAGCGGCATGGATCGCCCGGTTCGCGTCGCTGGACCTGCGCCGACGTCAAACGCTTGCGCTGGCAGGGTGTGCGGTCGTTGCGATCGCCGCAACTCGAGGCGCCTTCCCACGTGATTCACTATGGAACGCGTGGCCGGCGGGGGCGTTGGTGTTCGTCCCGTTCACCGCCACGGATCGAACGCGACGCCTCTGGTTCCTGGCCTTGTGGACGCTTGTCCTCGTCTGGCTCACATCCACGCACGATGGTGGGGCGCAATGGGGGCCGCGATTCCTGCTGATTGCGTCACCGGCGTTGATCGTATTGGCGACCGCCGCCGCCACTGAGGCGATCACGCCCGGGTATCGGAGGCGCCTCCGTCAGGTACTTGTTGTGATCATTCTGATCGCGGGCATCTGGACAACGCGCGCCGCCTACCGCGAGCTGCGAGGCACAAAACGTTACTATGCGCGCGTCGTCAACGCGACACAGTCAGTGACCGAACTGCGCGGATACGTCGTCTCTGATGTGTGGTGGTTCGATCAGGTTGTCGCAGCTCTTCATCAGAGCCGCACGTTTCTGTACGCACCGGACGCGGGGAGCGTCAGGCTGGTTCTGCAGCAGCTGGCGGTCGCCAATGTATCGAATGCCACCCTCGTGTGGACGCGTGAAGGGCCCGAGAGTGCGCCGCTGAACGCTGCCGTCGCGGGGACCTGCTACCACGTGAGCCAGGTGCACGACATTCTCGAGAACAGCCTGACCTTCGCGAACGTCGAGTGCTCGCCGACGGTGGCTCCTGCTCGTCCGCCGTCACGACCCGCACGGGACGGCTCTCCCTGATCGCGCGCGCACGCTGAAGCGTGCGCGCTGCGATCGGACACGCTACTTCTCCATCTCTCCAGTGCGGATGCGGTAGCTCTCCTGGACGGGGAGCACGAAGACCCGGCCGTCGCCGATCTCACCGGTGCGGGCGGCCTGCACGATCGCCTTGATCGCGTCGTCCGCGATCGAGTCGGGCACGACGACCTCGATCTCCATCTTCGGCAGGAGGCTGACGTTGTACTCCTTGCCGCGGTAGATGGCGGTGTGCCCCTTCTGCTTGCCGTGGCCGCGCACCTCGGTCACCGTCATGCCGGCGATATTCAGCTTCGCCAGCGCGTCCTTCACGTCGTCCACCTTGTTCGGGCGGACGATACTCTTGAGCAGCTTCATACCGTTCCCTCCAGTGTGCGTTGCAGATCGGAGGTCAGCGCGATCTGCTCCGCCTCCGTGAGTTTGGATCCCGCCTTCGTGATGTGAAACACGTCGATCGCCTTCTCGCCCTCGGTCGCGATCAGCACGAGGTCGACGTCGCAGCCGTGCTGCGAGATGACGCGGCTGATTCGGTACAGCAGCCCGAGGGCGTTGCCGGTCACGATGTCGAGAATCGTGTAGCGGCCGGACGCCTTGTTGTCGGCGTGCACGACCGGCGGAAACCGCAGTGCGCTCCTCGCCTGCAGGATGCTCTGCTCGCGGCCGCGCAGCCGTGCGGTCACGTCGGCGCGCCCGGACACGACGTCCTGCATGACGTGCAGCACCTGCGTCTTGCGCATCGCGATTCAGCTCGAGGAACCGCTCCTCGTCCGTGAACTCGAACGCGTCGAGCACGAGCCCGTTGGGGTTCGTGAACGCATGGCCGCGCAGGATGTTCATGCCGAACGACGAGAGCACGCCGCAGATGTTCGAGAACAGGAACGGCTTGTCGAGCGTCGCGACCGCGAGCGCCCAGATCGCGCCCTTCTGCTCGAGCGAGAGGTGCACCTCGTCGGGCTTGATGTCGCGCGCAAGCCGGATGTGCCGGTAGATCGTGTCGCGCGGAAAGACGTGCAGATAGCGCTGCGGCAGGCCCTTCGAGGAACCTCGTGATCTCCGTCGCGCTGACGTCGTCGGGCCGGTTCGCCTGCAGCTCGGTGAGGCCCGCCTCGTTCCGCTCGATCAGCTCGTCGCCGTACCGCTGCGTCAGGTGGTTGTAGGTGTCGACGTACAGCCGCCAGAGCAGCTCCGCCTTCCACGGCGTCAGCGTCTCCGGGCTGACCGCCTCGATGTCGACGAGCGTCATCAGGCAGAGCATCTTCAGCCGCTCCTCGGTGCCGACGAGCGCCGCGAACTGCTTGACGATGTCGGGATCCTCGGTATCGCGCCGGAAGGCGGCGAGCGACATCCGCAGGTGATGCCGGATCAGGAACAGGACGATCTCGCGCGCTCGCCGCGTCACCTGCAGCCGCTCGAGCACCTGCTCCGCCATCCGCACGCTCTCGAGCGCGTGGTCGTCGTCGCGCCACTTGCCCACGTCGTGAAAGAGCAGCGCGAGCACGAGCAGCTCTGGCTCCTGGAGATCGCCGAGGAGCGACCGGAACCGCACCCGATGCGGCGCGTCGGTGCGTGGTGAGCCGCTCGAGGTTCCGGATCGTCAGCAGCGTGTGCTCGTCGACCGTGTACTTGTGGTAGAAGTCGCGGACCACGCGCCACGAGATCGCCTGGAACTCGGGGAAGACACGCCCGAGCAGACCGCAATCGTGCATCTGCGAGAGCCGCGCGTAGAGTCCCGGCCGCGGCTTGAGGAACCGCAGCAGCGCCGCGCGATCCTGCGCGTCCGGCGAAGAAGTCGTCCGCGCGATACCGATCGACGTGCTGCTGAATGCACGAGAGC
Organism: uncultured Acidobacteriota bacterium; assembly: GCA_963741135.1. GTDB lineage: Bacteria > Acidobacteriota > Vicinamibacteria > Vicinamibacterales > UBA2999 > Gp6-AA40. Next base: position 701,736 of record CAVUHC010000007.1, on the reverse strand, counting down.
GCCTCTTCGGAGACTTCCGTGCCCGCGTCGAGCGCCGCCTGGAACGTGGCCGAGCCATGACGCCGGATTGCGCGCCGCCTGCACCGGATCGATGAACCGGACGCCGTCGCGCGAGAGCCCGAGGTTGGGGCCGACCGGCACGGCGCCGTCCGGCGCGCCCATTCGAGCGAGCGGCTCACGATCCGCGCGTGGCGGAAGTAGTCGCTCATCAGCTTCTCGACGCGCTGCCGCGGCTCGGCGCCGGGATACCCGAGCATCTCCGCCGTGCGCTCCTGCAGCTCGTGGCTCAGCACGTTCTGGTTGCGCCCGCACTCGAGGTGCAGCGTCGAGCGCACCCGCAGCAGGAAATCCTCCGCGTCGTCGAACCGCGCGGCGTCAGCGGGCCCGCGCCGCAGCAGCAGCGGATCGGTGAGCATCGCGATCGTGCGCGTCGCGGTCAGATCGCGAAGCGCGCCGGGCGCATCCTTCACGTCGGGCTCGAGCTGGTACAACGTGTCGTTGAATTTCGCGTGGCGCTCCTCAATCAAGCGCGAGCAGCGAGCGCAGGATGAAGGCGTGCGTGTCCGGCCTGGTGAAAGACCGCGCCGAAGCGCTCGAACACGGAGCGCGCGCCCGCCACCGGCCGCGCGTCGAGCAGCGCCAGGAGAAACTCCGGGATTGTCGGTCTCGAGGCGCTGAAAATCCTCGATGTCGCGCACCTGGTGTCCGACGACGACGCCGAGATCCCACAGCGGGTTCAGAAAGCGCGTGCACGAAGCGCTCCTCGGCGGGACCGATGCCGTTGCCGAAGAGCAGCGAGGAGATCGATATCCGAGTGGAGGCACAGATGACGGCGTCCGTAGCCGCCGAGCGCGATGACCGCGACCGGGCCGTCGTACGGACCGGCGTCGGTGAACAGCTGCCGGATCAGCGCGTCGACGCGATCCGCGTAACGCTCGAGCGTGCCGCGCCCGCCGGCGCCGCGCGCGATCGCGGCGCGCAGCTCCTCCCGGGCCGCGTCGAGCGATGCTCTCAGCGCCGAGCCGGTCGAATCCGGCTGGCGTTACCGACATGAACGGAACATTCCGGAGACTCGCGCGGACAATCATATGACGGGGCGGACGCGGGGGGCCGGAGGCGGGCCCCCGCGTCGCTCCGCCGCCTCGGGCCGAGGCGGACTGCCGATGACTCAGGCACGATCATCACCGGCATCTGCAGCGTGTTCCCGAACCGCTCAGTAGGAGAAGCCGATCCCGACCGAGCCGATCGTGGTCGCCGCGCGGTCTCCGCTGTCGCCGTATGCGTTGTACGCCTTCAGGTTATCCCCGTACGCCTGAACTTCCACCCCACCATGGAGGTTGAAATGCGCACCCATGGGGACCGTGACGATGCCGGCGATGCTGAAGTACCCGAATGTGGAATCGCTTCCAGTGCCAAACTCGTAGTAGTCCTTCGCGCTCAGACCTATCTTCACCGGCACTGTCAACGACGCCTTGCTCCCTGCATATCCGGGCGCGATGCCCAGTTCCACGTACACACCCTTGCCATCGCCCGCGTCCGCCTGTCCGTCGTCAGTCAGCTCGAACGCGACCAGCCCATACGGCTTGAGCGCGCCCTTCCCGAGTTTCGCGCTGTCATCGACGCCCAGCTTGAACATGATCTCCTTGACGTGCGAAAAGTAGTTCCCCGGACTCATATACGACGTATACGTCGTCCCGAGGCTGACCCCGCCGCCGAAGCCGAGACCCAGCGTGGCGTAGAGGTCCGACTCGTACCACTTGTTGCTGGAGATGTCGCCGTCGAGGTTTGTGAAGTCGTGGATCTGGCTGTTAAACGCATTCCAGCTGCCCACGTTGAGACTGGCGCTCTTCAGCGAGCCATCGCCCTTGAACGGGGTGCCGCCGAAATCCACGTACGGCCAGATCGAGACTCCGTCGGTGTTCTGGCGGATGCCGCGAAAACTGTATTGGTTAGTCACGTCCAGTCCACCCGTCACAACCACCTGCGCGGCCGCTGGCGACGCCAGACACGAAATGAGGCCGAGCCCCATAAGGGACGGACACACGTACTTCCACACCGCAAATTTCGACATCGCTCCTCCGAGTTTGGGATCGCGCGGCACCGCTGCCGACGCAGGTGAGTGAGCGCCAGCCGGCCACCCAGATGCCGGGCGGGCCGGCGAGCGCTCCAGTCAGCGCCCGAAAGAGCAAGATGGACGCCACCAGGCGACACTCCTGTCGGAGTCCGCTCGCCGTGATTTGTTGGGGAAAATGGCGATTCGGAGGATTCTGACGCGCGGAGCCATGGAACTAAAATGTCATACCTGACGAAAACGGCAACAACTATGTCGTTACCAGAACGGCGTGCGACGCGCGAAATACGCACGGCCGGCGCAACCGAGAGCGAGACACGCAGAGGCGGCTTCGCTTGCGAGGCGTTTCAGTCTCCTCCCGTCGTGAAGCGGCTCCATACTGTACATATTCGTCTGCGACATAACGTACTACGACATAAATGTCGCCATACCGACCTCTACCGCCTTCCGCCTGCCCCCTTCCCCCTTCGGTTCCCCCTTTTGGAATTATGATCCGCCGGTACAAACCACTTCGCTGAAGCTTCGCGAGCCCAGGAGGATACCCCGTATGAAGGTCTATGACGCCGCCGCCATCCGGAACGTTGCCGTTGTCGGTCACGGCGGATGCGGCAAGACGCAGCTGGTGTCGGCCATGCTCTTCGTGGCCGGCGCGGTCAACCGGCTGGGCAAGGTCGATGACGGCACGACCGTCACCGATTTCGACGACGAAGAGATCGCCCGCAAGCACACGCTCTCCTCCAGCCTCGCGTTCCTCGAGTGGCAGAAGACCAAGATCAACATCATCGATACGCCCGGCTTCGCCAATTTCCTCAGCGATGCAAAGTCGGCGCTGCGCGTCGCCGAAGGCGCGCTCGTGTGCGTTGATGCCGTGGCCGGCGTCGAAGTCCAGACCGAAAAGCTCTGGGCCGAGGCCGCCTCGCTCAACCTTCCGCGTATCGTCGCCGTAAACCGCCTGGAGCGCGAGCGCGCGAGCCTCGAGCGCACGCTCGAATCGCTGCGCCGCGACTGCGGGCGCGAGATCATTCCGATCCAGCTCCCCATTGGCGAGGAGCGGGCCTTCACCGGCGTCGTCGACCTGGTGCGCATGAAGGCGTTCACATTTGCCGCCGACAGCAGCGGGAAGATGACCGAGGGAGACGTGCCGCCCGCCCTGGCGGAGCGGGCCGCCGCCGCGCGGGAGCAGCTGATCGAGATGGTCGCGGAAGCCGACGAACAGTTGATGGAGACGTTCTTCTCGGAAGGAACGCTCACGCAGGAGCAGCTGCTGCAGGGGCTCAAGGCGGCGACGATGGCCGGCAAGATCTTCCCGCTCGTCTGCACGTCGGGCCTCCACGCCATCGGCATCCAGCCGCTGCTCGACGCGATTGTCAGCTACGTCCCGTCCCCGGCCGAACGTGATTTCCCGGCGCTCACCGAGAGCGGCGACGCCACGGCGATCAAGGCGTCTGACACCGCGCCGTACATCGGCGTTCGTCTGGAAGACGATCGCCGACCCGTTCGCCGGACGCATCACGATGCTGCGGGTGATCGCGGGAACGCTGAAGCAGGACACGAACGTCCACAACCAGACGCGCGACAGCTCGGAGCGCTTCGGCCACCTGCTGGTCCTCCAGGGCAAGACCCAGACGCAGGTGCCCGAGCTGAAGGCGGGCGACCTCGGCGCGGTGGCGAAGCTGAAGGACACGCGAACCAACGACGTGCTCGCGGAGAAGAACACCAAGGTGAAGCTCGCGGAGATCAAGTTCCCCGAGGCGGTGCTCTCCTACGCGATCGAGCCGAAGAGCCGCGGTGACGAGGACAAGATCAGCGGCTCGATGCAGCGGCTGAGGGAAGAGGATCCCTCCATCAACTACACCCGTGACCCGCAGACGCACGAGCTGCTGCTCGCGGGGCAGGGGCAGCTCCACATCGAGGTCACGGTCGCGAAGTTGAAGCGCCGCTTCGGCGTCGAGGTGAACCTCAAGCCGCCAGCGGATCGCCTATCGCGAGACGATCACCGTCGCCACCGAGGCCCACGGCCGGCACAAGAAGCAGACCGGCGGCCACGGCCAGTTCGGCGACTGCAAGATCAAGGTTGAACCGCTGCCGCGCGGGAGCGATTTCGAGTTCGTCGACGACATCTTCGGCGGATCGATCCCGCGGCAGTATGTTCCCGCGGTCGAAAAGGGGATCCAGGATTCGCGCCTGCGCGGGTTCCTCGCAGGCTATCCGATGGTCGACTTCCGCGCGACGGTGTTCGACGGCTCCTTCCATGCCGTCGACTCGAACGAGCTGTCATTCAAGATGGCGGGCTCGCTCGCGTTCAAGGACGCGATGACGCGGGCGCGCCCGACCATTCTCGAGCCGGTGATGAACGTCGAGGTCTACGCACCGAGCGATTTCGCCGGTGACCTGATGGGCGATCTGAACGGCCGCCGCGGCCGCATTGCGGGCATGGACACCCGCGGCTCGATGACCGTCATCCGCGCGCAGGTCCCGATGGCCGAGATGCTGACCTACGAGCAGCACCTCACGTCGGCGACCGGCGGACGCGGCTCGTACCATATGGAGTACTCGCACTACGACGAAGTGCCGCAACAGTTCCAGGCGAAGATCATCGCCGCGTCCAAGGCGGAAAGAGGACAGGAGGCCATTGAGGAAGTTTGAAAATCCCAAAGCCCAAATCCCAAAACCCAAATCACAAAAGGCCCGGACGACCGAAGTCGCCGGGCCTTTTTGTATGGGACTTGGACGTTGGGATTTGGGACTTACGACCCTCCGGCCTTTCGAGGAGTCGTCGTCTTGCGGCCGCCCTTGGTCTGGCCGCCGGCCTGGCCCTTCGAGCCCCCGCCCTGCTCGCCCTTGCCCGCGCGGAGTCCGCGCGCGGCTGCCTTGAGCCGATCGCCGACGCTCTTGGTCTTCGGCGTCGCGGCGGCCTTCTCGGCGTTCTTCTCTTCCTCCGTGCGCGGGTTGTACTCGCTGCCGACGAGCTCGATCTGCGCGACCTCTGCCGAATCGCCGCGGCGGAAACCGACGCGGAGAATCCGCGTGTAGCCGCCCGGCCGCTCGGCGAACCGCGGCGCGATCGTCTCGAACAGCTTGCCGACGACGTCCTTGTCGGGAAGCTCCGCGAGCACCATGCGGCGCGCATGGAGCGCCTGCCGTTGGCCTCGGCCGACAGCGACGCCGCGCTTGGCGATCGTGATCAGCCGCTCGACGAACGGCCGCAGCTCCTTCGCCTTCGGCATCGTGGTCTCGATGCGCTCGTGCCGGATGAGCGCCATCGCCTGGTTCCGCAGCAGCGCAATGCGATGCTCGGTGACGCGGCCCAGTTTTCGGTGTGCGACGTTGTGTCTCATGGCTGTATCTCTGTAGGGATTGGGGATCAGGGATCAGAACCTTCTGTTCAATGCGCGCCGGTCCATGAAGCGTTCTTGATCCCCGATCCCTGATCCCTGATCCCCGATCCCCTTCTATCTAGTCCTGATGCACCGACGTCGGCTGGTCGACCCGCATGCCGAGGCTCAGCCCCATGCTGTGCAGGATTTCCTTGATCTCGTTGAGCGACTTGCGGCCGAAGTTCTTCGTCTTCAGCATCTCGGCCTCGGTCTTCTGCACGAGCTCGCGGATCGTCCGGATGTTCGCGTTCTTCAGGCAGTTGTACGACCGCACCGACAGCTCCAGCTCCTCGACGCTCTTGTCGAGGTTCTCGTTGAGCGCGCCGGAGCGCGGCTGGTCGGCCTGCGCTTCCGCGGCTGGTCGGCCACGTCCTCGAGGTTGATGAAGATGTTCAGGTGATCGCGAATCAGCTTCGCGGCCAGCGACACGGCGTCCTGCGCGGTGACCGAGCCGTTGGTCCAGACGTCGATCGTCAGCTTGTCGTAGTCGGTGGTCTGGCCGAGGCGCGCCGCCTCGACGAGATAGTTCACCTTCTTGACCGGCGAGTGGACCGAGTCGACCGGGATCCAGCCGATGCCGAGGTCCTCGTCGAAGTTCTTGTCCGCCGACACGTAGCCGCGGCCGCGCTTCATGCGCAGCTCCATGTGCAGCTTGCCGCCGTCCGACACGGTCGCGATGTGCGCTTCGGGCTCGAGGATCTCGACGTCGGCGTCGCCCTCGATGTCCTTCGCGCGCACGATGCCCGGCTTGTCGACGCGCAGGTACAGCGTCTTGGTGTAGTCGACGTGCAGCTTCAGCGGAATCTGCTTCAGGTTGAGGATGATGTCGGTCGCGTCCTCGACCACGCCGGGGATCGGCGAGAACTCGTGGAGCACGCCGTCGATCTTCACCGCGGTGATCGCGGCGCCCTCGATCGACGAGAGCAGCACGCGGCGCAAGGCGTTGCCGATCGTGGTGCCGAAGCCGCGCTCGAACGGCTGCGCGTAGAACCGGCCGAACCGGTCGGTGAGTGTCTCGCGCTCGAAGTCGAGCCGCTTGGGACGCTGAAAACCTTTCCAGAGCATTGTTCTGTCCTTTCGCGAACGGGCCGGCAGCCCCGGCCTCCAGACCTGCGTGTTGACTCCACCGGCCTCCCGCCGCAGGTCTGTAAGGCTGCGGGCCGGCGGTTGCGAACGATGGCCACGGTGGCCACTAAGACGGTTTCGCCACGAAGACCACGAAGATCATTAAGCCAAGAAACCTTCGAGACCTTTGTGTCCTTTGTGGCCAATTCGTCTTCGTGGCCCTCGTACTTCTCGCTTACTTCGAATACAACTCGACGATCAGCTGTTCCTGCACGGGCAGATTGATCTGCTCGCGCGTCGGCACCGAGCCGACCCTTGCCGACATGCCTTCGGCGTCGAACAGCAGCCACTCGGGCACGCCGCGGCCCTTCACTTCCTCGAGCGCGTGGGCGATCGACGCGTTCTTGCGGCTGCTCTGCCGCACCGCGACGACGTCGCCCGGCTTGACCGAGAACGACGGGATGTCCACCTTGCGGCCGTTCACGGTGAAGTGGCCGTGGCGCACGAGCTGCCGCGCCTGCGGCCGCGACGTCGCGAAGCCGAGGCGGTAGGTGACGTTGTCCAGACGCCGCTCGAGCAGCTGCAGCAGCGTCTCGCCGGTGATGCCGCGCGTCCGCTCGGCCTGCTCGAAGTAGCGGCGGAACTGATCCTCGAGCACGCCGTAGATGCGCTTGACCTTCTGCTTCTCGCGCAGCTGGACGCCGTAGCCGGCCAGCTTCTGCTTCCGCGTCTTCCCGTGCTGCCCAGGAGCGAAGTTGCGCTTCTCGATCGCGCACTTCTCCGTGTAGCAGCGCTCGCCCTTGAGGAACAGCTTCATCCCCTCGCGGCGGCACAGGCGGCAGACAGGTCCAATATATCGAGCCATTCAATCTCCAATTAGTGATCCGTGATGCGTGATTCGTGATTCCCGCTCACGACGTCACACCCCCGCGCATCACCAACCAATCTCTAACCCCTAACCACCTAACCCCTAAGTCCCTAACCCCTTATCCTAACTACACGCGTCTCCGCTTCGTCGGCCGGCAGCCGTTGTGCGGAATCGGCGTGACGTCGCGGATCGACTTCACCTCGATGCCGACCGTCTGCAGCGCGCGAATCGCCGACTCGCGGCCCGAGCCGGGTCCCTTCACCTTGCACCTCGACCGACCGCAGCCCGTAGGTCTTCGCGGTGTTGCCGGCGTTGATCGCCGCCTGCGTCGCGGCGAACGGCGTCCCCTTGCGCGACCCCTTGAAGCCGATGCCGCCCGCGCTCGACCACGCGATCACGTTCCCCTCGGTGTCGGTGATCGTGATGTGCGTGTTGTTGAACGAGGCGTGGATGTGCACGTAGCCGTGATGCACGACGCGCTTCTCGCCGCGCTTCTTGAACGTCTTGCGTGCCGCCTTTTTTCCGCCTTCGGCTTTTCTTGTCCGGGGCGGCGCTGTTGCGTCTTGATTTTGGCCATTCGTCGCTCACGGCGGGTCTGAAGACCCGCCCTACGCTGTCGTTAAACCGTCTTCTTCTTCGCGATCGCGCCCTTGCGCGGGCCCTTCCGCGTGCGCGCGTTGGTGCGCGTGCGCTGGCCGTGCACCGGCAGGTTCCGCCGGTGCCGCAGGCCGCGGTAGCAGCCGATTTCCATCAGCCGCTTGATGTTCATCGAGATCTCCTTGCGGAGATCGCCTTCGACGCCGCCCACCTCCTCGAGCACCCGGCTGATCTTCCGGACGTCCTCCTCGGAGAGATCCTTCACGCGGATGTCCGGGCTGACGCCCGCCGCGCCCGAGGATGTCGTTCGACCGCTTCCGGCCGATGCCGTAGATATAGGTGAGGCCGATCTCGACCCGCTTGGTGCGCGGAAGATCGACGCCTGCAATACGCGCCATCTGCTTATCCCTGCCTCTGCTTGTGCTTCGCGTTCGTGCAGATCACGCGCACCACGCCGCGGCGGCGCACGATCTTGCACTTGTCGCAAATCTTTTTGACCGACGCTCTGACCTTCATTGCTCTGTCTACGCCTTCCTGACGATCCGCCCGCGGGTGAGATCCCGCGGGTCAGCTCCACGACCACCCGGTCGCCCGACGAGCACGCGGACGAAATTCCGCTCGAGCCCGCCGCCGATGTGCGCCGTGATCCGGTGGCGCCCCTCGATCTCCACGTCGTACAACCCGCTCGGCAACTGCGCCCGGACGATGCCTTCCACGATTTGTGATTGGCGATTCGCGATTCCTGATTCTTCCACCGCGGCTTTCACCAATCGCTAATCACGAATCACCAATTTCGATCGCGCCGCACCACAGTCAGGTCCGCGCCGGCGAGCCTGCAAGCGGGGCCCCCGCCGCGTCTGCGCGGTGGGGTGCCGTAGCTCGCCCGGCGGACAGCAGCTCCTTCGCTCTCGCGGCGTCAGCCGGCAGCAGCGTCAGGATTTCGCACCCGTCGGCTGTCACCACGACCGTGTGCTCGAAGTGCGCCGACAGGCTGCCGTCGCGCGTCACCGCCGTCCACCCGTCCGACAGCACCTTCACCGCCGGCTTTCCCGCGTTCACCATCGGCTCGATCGCCAGGACCATGCCCTCGGCCAGCCGCGGCCCGCGGCCGCCTGGGCCGTAGTTGGCGATCTGCGGCTCCTCGTGGAGCGACGTCCCGATGCCGTGGCCGACGAACTCGCGCACCACCGAGAACCCGTGGGCCTCGACGTGCTGCTGGACCGCCGCGCCGATGTCCGAGACCCGCGCGCCCGGCTTCACCGCCTCGATCCCGTGGAACAGCGCCTCTTCCGTCACCCGCAGCAGCTCGGTCGCCTCCGGCGACACGTGGCCAATCGGCACCGTCACCGCACAGTCGCCGAAGAAACCGTCGAGCTTCGCGCCCATGTCGATCGAGAGGATGTCTCCTTCGACGAGCGGACGCTTCGACGGGATCCCGTGCACCACCTGCTCGTTGACCGACACGCACACGGTCGCCGGGTACCCGTGATACCCCTTGAACGCCGGCTCGGCGCCTGCTGCCCGCACCAGGCGCTCGGCCACGCAGTCGATGTCCTCCGTCGTCACGCCGGGCGCCGCCATCCGCCGCAGTTCCGCGAGCACCTGCGCCACGAGCTGGTTCACCCGCCGCAGCTTCTCGATCTCCGACGACGACCGGCAGACGATCATGTGCGCGCCGCTTTCTCCGGCGTGACAACCTTCCCCGTCACGGCCTTCTCGACCTTCGTGCCGTCAGCGCGGCATCGTCAATCACCGTGTCGAGCTCGTGCGCCACCCGTTCCTGCGGCTGCGCGCCATTCACGACGCGGAACGTCGGCCGCTCCCGGTAGAACTCGACGAGCGGCTTCGTCGCCCGCTCGTACACCTTCAGACGCTCGCGCACGACCTCCTCGTTGTCGTCGGCGCGCTGCACCAGCGCGCCGCCGCACTTGCCGCAGACCGTCGCCACGAGCGAGTCGTCCTTCGTCAACTCGGCGTTGGCGCCGCACTTCGCGCAAATCCGGCGCCCTGCGAGGCGCCGCACCAGCTCGTGCTCGGGCACCCGGACGTCCACGACGACCAGCGGTCCGTTGTTCCGCTCCGCGATGATCTGATCGAGCGCGTCGGCCTGCGCCACGGTTCGCGGAAACCCGTCGAGCACGAACCCGGGCTGCGCATCCGGCCGCAGCAACCGTTCGCGCACGATGGCGACCATCGTCTCGTCGTCCACCAGTTCGCCGCGATCCATCCGCTCCTTCGCACGCAGGGCCTCCGGCAGCTGCGTCTTGATGCCCTCGCGAAGGATGTCGCCCGTCGAAATCTTCAGCAGCCCCCGTTCACGCGCGAACCGCCCCGCCTGGGTGCCCTTTCCGGCGCCAGGCGGTCCCATCATGATCACGTTCAGCGCCACTCTGCCCCCCGGCGTTCACGGGCCACAGAGTCACCGAGACACAGAGACAAATATGGCTTCTCTGTGCCTCTGTGTCTCCGTGGCCTGTCTCACGATCACCCTCGTCGACCCCGGATCCGCGTCTTCTTCATGAAGCCGTCGTAGTGCCGCATGATGAGCTGCGACTCCACCTGCTGCACGGTGTCCATCGCCACGCCGACGACGATCAGCAGCGTCGTGCCGCCGAAATAGAACGTCACGCCGAGCCCCTGCGTGAACCACTGCGGCAGCACCGCGTCGAGCCGATCGCCGATGAACGGAATCGGCGCGACCTTGAAGCCGGTGATCAGGAACTCCGGCAGAATCGCCACCGCCGCCAGGTACAACGCGCCCACCAGCGTGATGCGCGCCAGGATCGTGTCGATGTACTCCGCGGTGCGCTTGCCGGGGCGGATGCCGGGGATGAACCCGCCGTACTTGCGCATGTTCTCGGCCACGTCGTCGGGATTGAAGATGATCGCCGTGTAGAAGTAGGCGAAGAAGACGATCCCGACGACGTAGAGCAGGTTGTACAGCGGCATGCCGTACGCCAGCTGATCGACGATCGCCCGTCCCCATCCGCCTGCCGCGAACATCGTGGCGAGCGTCGCCGGAAACGCCAGGATGGACGAGGCGAAGATCACCGGGATGACGCCGCCGGTGTTGACCTTCAGCGGGATGTGCGTGCTCGACCCGCCGTACTGACGGCGTCCGACGACGCGCTTGGCGTACTGCACGACGATCCGCCGGTGGCCGCGCTCGACGAAGATGATGGCACCGACGACCACCACCATCATCACCATCAGGAACAGGATCCGCAGCAGGCTGATCTGCCCCGTCTGCATCTGGTCGAACGTCTGCAGGATCGCGCGCGGGAAGCCGACGACGATGCCGGCGAAGATCAGCAGCGACATGCCGTTGCCGATGCCGCGCTCGGTGATCTGCTCGCCGAGCCACATGATGAAGATCGTGCCGGTCGTGAGCGTCAGCACGCACAGCAGCCGGAAGCCCCAGCCCGGGTTGTAGACGAGCGGAAGCCCGCCGGCGAATCTGCGTCTGGCGCTCGAGAAAGATCGCGATGCTCAGCGCCTGCACGATCGCGAGCACGCCGGTCAGATACCGCGTGTACTGCGTGATCTTGCGGCGTCCGAGCTCGCCTTCCCGCGAGAGTCGCTCGAGGTACGGCCAGACCACCGTCAGAAGCTGCAGGATGATCGACGAGCTGATGTAGGGCATGATGCCCAGCGCGAAGATCGTCACCTGCGACAGGTTCCCGCCCGAGAACATGTCGTACAGCCCGAACATCGTGTTCTTCTGCGCGTCCGCCAGCAGCGCCAGCGCGTCGGTGTTCACGCCGGGCGTCGGGATGTGGTTGCCGACCCGGTACACGCCCAGCATCGCGAGCGTGAAGAGCACGCGGTTGCGCAGGTCGGTGACCTGCCACAGATTCTTGAGTGGGTTGTTGTCCATCGTTTAACCCATATGAGATTCGTGATTCGTGATTCGTGATTGGTGATTCACGACGCCTGGAACACCAATCGCCAGTGCCTAATCACCAATCACCAATCACCAATCACTAATCGCCAATTGCCTCAGCGGCGCCGCCGGCAGCCGCGATCTTCTCCGCCGCCTTGCCGCTGAACTTGTGCGCGTGCACCGTCAGCTTCTTCGCGATGTCGCCGCGCGCCAGCACCTTGATCCTGTTGCCCGTGCCGTGAACGAGCCCGCGCTCGCGCAGCAGCTCCGGCGTCACGACGGTGCCCGCGTCGAACCGCTCGGCCAGCGTGTCGAGATTCACGACCGCGTATTCCGTGCGGAATGGATTGTGGAAGCCGCGCTTCGGCACGCGGCGGTGCAGCGGCATCTGGCCGCCTTCGAACCCGCGCTTGAACTTGTAGCCCGACCGCGACTGGGCGCCCTTGTGTCCGCGTCCCGCCTGCGTGCCCTGGCCCGTGCCGTGGCCGCGGCCGACGCGCTTCTTCGAGTGCTTCGATCCCGCGGCTGGCTTGAGATTGCTCAGATCCATCGTTTTTTCCCTAACCACGAAGTTGCGAAGGTCACGAAGGAATCAACGGCTCTTCGTGTTCTTCGAATCTTCGTGGTTGCTACTCCTGCACCTCGACGAGATGACGAACCTTGAGAATCATGCCACGCGTCTCCGGCGTGTCCGGCAGCTCCACCGAGTGGCGGATGCGGCGCAGCCCCATGCCTTCCACCGTCTTGCGCCTGCGTCCTGTTGAAGCCGATCGGGCTCCGGAGGAGCGTGATCTTCAGCTTCTTCCCCGCCGGCTTCTTCGCCGCTTGTGTCTGTGCTGTCTTCTTGGTCATCAGATCCCGCTTCTATGCCCCGACCAGCTCGGCTTCTTCCTTGCCGCGGTACCGCGCCACCAGCGCCGGATCCTTCAGATCCATCAACCCCGGGAACGTCGCGCGCACCACGTTGTGCGGATTGGCGGACCCGAGCGACTTCGTGAGCACGTTCTGGATGCCGCACGCCTCGACGACCGCGCGTACCGCGCCGCCCGCGATGAGGCCCGTGCCTTCCGGCGCCGGCTTCAGCAGCACGCTGCCCGATCCGAACTTCCCCACCACCTGATGCGGGATCGTCGTGCCCCGGAGCGGGACGCGGATCAGGTTCTTCTTCGCGGCCTCGATGCCCTTCTTGATCGCCGACGGCACTTCCTTCGCCTTGCCCACGCCGAAGCCGACCACGCCGTGGCCGTCGCCGACGACGACCAGCGCGCTGAAGCTCAGGTTCTTGCCGCCCTTGACCACCTTCGTGACGCGGTTGATCGACACGACGGTGTCCTTGATCTCCAGCTGCGAGGCGTCGACCTTCTCGCGCATGCGGTTCATCATTGCCATCTAGCGGCCCATCCTTCTCACTAAAACTCCAGACCTGCTTCGCGCGCCGCGTCGGCAACTGCCTTCACGCGCCCGTGATAGAGAAACCCGTTGCGATCGAACACCACGCGCTTGACGCCCTTTTCGATCAGCCGCTCCGCGATCGTCTTGCCAATCGCCTTGGCGCCGGCGATGTTGCCGCCGCGCTCCGCCTTCGCCAGCGAGCCCTTGACCTTCGGGTCGACCGTCGAGGCCGACGCGATCGTCCGGCCCGTCATGTCGTCGACCACCTGCACGTACATGTGCGCGACGCTGCGGAACACGGTGAGCCGCGGCCGCGCCTCGGTGCCGTGCACGCGCTTGCGGATCCGGTGCTTGATCCGTTCCCGGCGATCGTCCTTCGTCTTGATCTTCATCGTCTCATCCTCAGGGCGGGCCTGAAGACCCGCCCCTAACCCTGTCTATTTGGCGTCCCGCCTGCCACTACTTCGCGCCGGTCTTTCCGACCTTCTTCTTGAGCACTTCGCCCATGTAGCGCACGCCCTTCTGCTTGTACGGGTCCGGCTTGCGCATCCGGCGGATGTTGGCCGCCACCTGGCCGACCAGCTGTCGATCGACGCCGGTCACCGTGATGTGCGTCTGCTTGTCGACCGCGATGTCGATCCCGTTGGGAATGTCGAACACGATCGGATGCGAGTAGCCAAGCGCGAACGTGACCTGCCGGCCCTTCAGCTCCGCGCGGTAGCCGATGCCGACGATGTCGAGCTCCTTCTTGAAGCCGTCGGTGACGCCGGTCACCGCGTTGGCGACCAGGCTGCGTGCCAGGCCGTGGAACTTGCCAAGCCCCGGCTCCTCACGCGCTATTTTCGCCACCAGCGTCCCGTCGTCCTGCGCGAACACGATGCCGGGAGGAATGTACTGGCGCAGCGTGCCCTTCGGGCCCTGCACTTCGATCGCGTCTGCCGCGATCGTCACGCTCACGCCCTTCGGGATCGGGATCGGTTTCTTTCCAATTCGTGACATGGCTTGATCCTCGTCGTCTACCGTCTACCGTCTACGGTCTACCGTCTTGTGTCGTCCTGACAGGACGGAAGACGGCAGTCGGCAGACCGAAGACCGACGTACTTCACCACACATTACAGAGAACCTCGCCGCCGACGCCCGCCTTGCGCGCCGCACGGCCGGTCATCACGCCGCGCGAGGTCGTGAGAATGTTCGTGCCGAGCCCGCCGAGCACCGGCGGCACGTCGTCGACGCCCAGATAGACGCGGCGGCCGGGACGGCTGATGCGCTCGATGCCCGAGATCACCTTCTCGCCGTGAGGGCCGTACTTCAGGAACAGGCGAATCAGCTGCCGGGGCTTCTGCCCTTTCTCGACGGCCTCGTCCACGATGCGGTACCCCTGGATGTAGCCCTCGTCCTGAAGAATCCGCGCGATCTCGGCCTTGAGCTTGCTGGCCGGGCAGGTCGACGCGGACGTGCTTGGCCGACACGGCGTTGCGGATGCGCGTGAGCATGTCGGAAATCGGATCGGTCATCGTTCGCTCTCTCTTGTCAAAACCCAAATCCCAGATCCCAAATCCCAAATCCGAACCAAATCCCAAACTTGTGATTTGGGTTTTGGGATTTGGGCTTTGGGATTTACCAAGAGCTCTTCGTCACGCCCGTGACGTCGCCTTCGAGCGCCAGCTTGCGGAAGCAGAAGCGGCACATCGCGAACTTCCGCATGTACGCGCGAGGCCGCCCGCACAGCCGGCAGCGGTTGCGCAGGCGGATCTTGTACTTGGGCGTCTTGGCTTCCTTGGCGATCTTTGCAGTCGTTGCCATCTAATCCTCGTCAGCTTGCAGCCGGCTTCTAGTTCGTCCTGAACGGCAGCCCAGGAGCTGCAGCAGCTTCCGCGCTTCCTCGTCCGTCTTCGCCGTCGTCACCATCGACACGTTCATGCCGCGCGCCTTGTCGACCTTCATGTAGTCGATCTCTGGGAACAGCAACTGGTCGCGCAGGCCGAGCGTGTAATTGCCGCGGCCGTCGAATCCCTTGGCCGAGACGCCGCGGAAGTCGCGCACGCGGGGAAGCGCGATCGAGATCAGGCGATCGAGGAACTCGTACATCCGCTCGCCGCGCAGCGTGACCATCGCGCCGACGGGCATTCCCTGCCGGAGCTTGAACTGCGCGATCGACTTGGTCGCGCGGCGGATCACCGCCTTCTGGCCGGTGATGCGGCTGAGTTCGTCGGCGCCGACGTCGGCGATCTTCGCGTTCGACGTCGCTTCACCGAGGCCCATGTTGACGACGATCTTCTTGATCTTCGGGATCGCCATCACGTTCGTGTAGCCGAACTCCTTCTTGAGAGCCGGCGCGATCTCCTTCTGGTACCGGGTCTTCAAGCGGTTCATTTGTCCACCACTCCTTCGCACTTGCGGCAGATGCGGACCTTGCGGCCGTCGCCGAGCACGCGGTGGCCGATGCGCGTCACCTTGCTGCACTCAGGGCAGATCAGCTGCACGTTGCTCGCGTGGAGCGCGGCCTCGCGCTCGACGATCCCGCCCTTGATGTTGCGCTGCGGGTTCGGCCGCGTGTGCCGCTTGATCAGGTTGACGCCTTCGACGATCAGGCGGTTCTTCGCGGGGAGCACCTTCAGCACACGCCCGCGCTTGCCGCTGTCCTTGCCCGTGTTGATCGACACGGTGTCGTTGCGGCGGATTGGGGTTTGTAATCTCGACATCGTTTCTTCCATGTGTGATTCACGATTGGTGATTCGTGATTTCGACATCACAAATCGCCAATCACAAATCGCGAATCCTAGAGAACCTCCGGAGCGAGCGAAATAATCTTCATGAACCGGCGCTCGCGCAGCTCGCGAGCGACGGGACCGAACACGCGCGTGCCGATCGGCTCGTTCTGATCGTTGATGAGCACGGCGGCGTTCCGGTCGAAGCGGATGTAGCTGCCGTCGCGGCGGCGCTGCTCCTTCGTGGTGCGCACGATGACCGCCTTCACCACCTGTCCCTTCTTGACCGTGCCGTCCGGCGTCGCTTCCTTCACCGACGCCGTGACGATGTCGCCGAGCCGCGCGTAGCGCCCCGTCGATCCGCCAATCGGGTTGATGATCGAGATCTTCCGCGCGCCCGAGTTGTCGGCCACGTCGAGGATCGATCGCATCTGAATCATGGCTGTACCCTGTCTCTCGTCGATCGCTGCCGGCTAGATCTGCGCCTTCGCCACGACGCGCGTGACGATCCACCGCTTGCGCCGCGACAGCGGCCGCGACTCGGCGATCGCGACGGTGTCGCCGACCTTCGCCTCGTTGGCCTCGTTGTGCGCGACGAACTTCGACGTCTTCCGCTGGCTCTTGCCGTACAGCCCGTGGCGCACCTGTCGCTCCACGGCGACGACGACGGTCTTTTCCATCTTGTCGCTGACGACCGTGCCGGTCAGTTGTGCTTTGACGCTCATCTCGTTGTCCTTAACCACGAAGGTCACGAAAATGTCGAAGGTCGCGAAAGACCTTTCGTGTTTTCGTGGTTTACGCCGTTTCCTTCTCCCGGAGAATCGTCTTGACCCGCGCCAGGTCGCGGCGCACGTCGCGCACCTTCGCCGGCGCCTCGAGCTGCCCCATCGACTTCTGGATGCGCAGCCGGAACAGCTGGTCGTCGAGCTCCTTCTCGCGGTCGCGCAGCACGTCGACCGACAGCTCGCGGATTTCCGCTACCTTCATGACACTCTCTCCTGCGCCACTTCATGACGCCTTCTCCTGCGCGAAGCGGGTCGCGAACTTCGTCTTGATCGGCAGCTTCGCCGCGGCGAGCTGCATGGCCTCGCGCGCCTCGACCTCGGTCACGCCTTCCATCTCGAACAGGATGCGGCCGGGACGGACGACGCAGACCCATTCTTCGGGCGCGCCCTTGCCCTTGCCCATGCGCGTTTCCTGCGGCTTCTTCGTGATCGGCTTGTCGGGGAACACGCGCACCCAGATCTTGCCGCCGCGCTTGATGAAGCGCGTCATCGCCACGCGGGCCGCCTCGATCTGGCGGGCGGTCATCCAGCACGGCTCCATCGCCTTCAGCCCGTAGTCGCCGAACGACACGTCGGAGCCGCGCCACGCCTTCCCGGTCATGCGTCCCGCGCTGCTGCTTGCGGTACTTGACCTTCTTCGGCATCAACATGATTCGTTACCTCTCACGCCCCGCGGGACGGCGCGGCGCGCGATCCCGGTATTCCTCGTCGCGGCCGACGCGCGGCACGAGGCGCTCGCCCTTGTAGAGCCACACCTTCACGCCGATCTTCCCGTAGGTCGTGTTCGCCTCGGCGAACCCGTAGTCGATGTCCGCGCGCAGCGTCTGCAGCGGCAGCTGCCCGTGCAGGTACCACTCGGAGCGCGCGATTTCGGCGCCGTTCAACCGGCCCGATACGCGCACCTTGATGCCGCGCGCGCCGAACCGGAGCGCCGACTCCACCGCCTTGCGCATCGCGCGGCGGAACGCCACGCGCTTCTCGAGCTGCACCGCCACCGACTCGCCAATGAGCTGCGCCTCGAGCTCCGGCTTCTGGATCTCCTGGATGTTGATGAAGACCTCGCGGTTGGTGCGCTTCTGGATTTCCTGCTTCAGCTTGTCGACCTCGGTTCCCTTGCGGCCGATGATGATGCCCGGGCGCGAGGTGTAGATGTCGATCTTCAGCTTGTTGGCCGCGCGCTCGGTCTCGATGCGCGAGACGCCTGCGTGCGAGAACCGCTTCTTCAGGTCCTGCCGCAGCGCGAGATCCTCGTGGAGCAGCTTCGCGTAGTCGCGATCCGAGTACCAGCGCGAACGCCAGGTCTTGTTGAAGCCGAGCCGGAACCCGTATGGGTGAACCTTCTGGCCCACGTTATCTCCTGTCCTTAACCACGAAGGCCACGAAATGCACGAAGTCAAGCATTTTCGTGTCCTTCGCGCGCGTCGTGGTTGCATTTCATTACGCCTTGGCCGCGGCCGATTTCTTGGCCGTCGTCTTCTTAGCGCCGGCGTCGTCGGCCGTCTTCTTCGCGCGGGCCGGCTTCGCCGCCGCGTCTCCGTCCGTGGCCACCCGTGCGATCTTGAGCGGCCGCTCCGCGACCTGCACCGTCAGGTGCGCGGTGCGCTTGACGACGCGGAACGCACGGCCCATCGGGGCCGGACGCACACGCTTCATCGACGACCCCTGGTTGGCGTAGCACGCCGACACATACAGCCGCTCGATGTCGCCGCTGAACCCGTCCTGCTGCTGCGCGTTGGCGACCGCCGATCGCAGCACCTTCGCGATCTCGCGCGCGATCGTCTTCCGCGTGAACTGCAGCGTCGCGAGCGCCTGGTTGACGCCCTTGCCGCGAATCAGCTCCAAAACGAGTCCCGCCTTCTGCGCGGAGGTGCGGATGCCTCGTGCCGTCGCGATTGCTTCCACCATGATTCGAATTCGCCTCTCTTCGCCTCTAACGCGTTGGCGCCTCGCGCTAGCCCTTGCCGCCCGCGCAGCCGGAGCGCCGGCCGCCGGCGCGGCCGCGGCCGCCTTCTCGGTCTTCGTCGTGTGACCCTTGAACGTGCGCGTCGGCGCGAACTCGCCGAGCTTGTGGCCGACCATGTTCTCGGTCACGTACACCGGGATGAACTTCTTCCCGTTGTGCACCGCCATCGTGTGCCCGACCATCTCGGGAATCACCGTCGAGCGCCGCGACCAGGTCTTGATGACCTTCTTCTCGTTGGCCCGGTTCATCGCCTCGAGCTTCTCGAGCAGCGGCGTGTCGACGAACGGTCCCTTTTTCAGCGATCGGCTCATATCTGAATCCTGTCAGCTCGGAACTGGCAGCGCGCAGCTGGCAGGGCCTTCCTGCCGGCCACCGGCTGCGTGCTGCCGGCTATTTCGTTCTCCGCTGCACGATGAAGCGATCTGCTGTCCTTGCGGCGGCGCGTCTTGTAGCCCTTCGTCGGCTGGCCCCACGGCGTCACCGGGTGGCGGCCACCCGACGTCTTGCCTTCACCGCCGCCGAGCGGGTGATCCACCGGGTTCATCGCCACGCCGCGCACGTGCGGGCGCTGGCCGAGCCAGCGGCTGCGTCCGGCCTTGCCGATCGACACGTTCTCGTGATCGAGGTTGCCGACCTGGCCGATCGTCGCGACGCACTCGACGTTGATCTTGCGAATCTCGCCCGACGGCATGCGCACCGAGGCGTATTCGCCTTCGCGCGCCACCAGCTGCACCGACGATCCGGCGCTGCGCGCGATCTGTCCGCCCTTGCCGGGACGCAGCTCCACGTTGTGGATCTGCGTGCCGAGCGGAATGTTCTTCAGCGGCAGGCAGTTGCCCGGGCAGGATGTCGACGTTGTCGCCCGCGACGATCGTGTCGCCGACCTTCAGCCCGAGCGGCTGCAGGATGTAGCGCTTCTCGCCGTCCGCGTAGGTCAGCAGCGCGATCCGCGCCGAGCGGTTCGGGTCGTACTCGACCGTCGCGACCTTCGCCGGGATGTCCTTCTTGTCGC
The DNA here is from genome assembly GCA_963741135.1 of uncultured Acidobacteriota bacterium. Classification (GTDB taxonomy): domain Bacteria; phylum Acidobacteriota; class Vicinamibacteria; order Vicinamibacterales; family UBA2999; genus Gp6-AA40. The sequence goes on along the minus strand of CAVUHC010000007.1, from coordinate 682,015 downwards.
GCTTGAAGTCGATCACGCGGTACAGCCGCTTGTGCCCGCCGCCGCGCCACCAGGAGGTCAGGTGACCCTTGTTGTCGCGGCCGCCGGACGTGTGCAGGTTCTCCGTCAGCGGACCGGTACGGCTCGTTCGTCGTGATCTCGTCGAACGTGAGCGAGGTCTTGCCGCGGACGCCGGGCGAGGTCGGGTTGTATTTGCGAATCGGCATGATGTCCTACGCCCCCTGCAGGAAGTCCGGAAGCTTCTCGCCGTCCCGCAGCTTCACGTACGCCTTCTTCCAGTCCGAGCGGCGGCCCATGTACTTGCCCTGGCGCTTGAACTTGCCGTGCGCCAGCGACGTGCGGACGCTCTGCACCTTCGAGCCGAGCAGCTGCTCGACGGCCTTCTTGATGTCGATCTTGTTGGCGTCCATCGCCACCTGGAACACCAGCGTGCGGCCGTCCTCGCGGATGACCGTGGTCTTCTCGGTGATGAGCGGGCGCCGCAGAACGCTGTGTCAGTTTCATCGCCGTACCTCTGCCCTATCCGAGCGCTTCCTGCAGCTTCTCGATCGCCGCGCGCGTCAGCACCACGCGGCGCGTGTTCATCACGTCGCGGGCGCTCACGCGGTTGCTCGCCAGCAGGCGGACGCCCTCGATGTTCCGCACCGACAGCGTCAGCTTGTCCTCCGGCTTCACGTCCACGAGCAGCGCCTTCCCCTCGACCCCGAGCCGCTTCAGCATCTCGGCCGCCGCCTCGCGTCTTGATCTCGCCGACGGTCAGCGCCTCGACGACGGTCACCTCGCCGTCGCGCAGCTTCTGCGTCAGCGCGGCGCGCAGCGCGCCCTTCTCGACCTTCTTCGGCAGCTGGTATTCGTAGCTGCGCGGCTGCGGGCCGAACATCGTGCCGCCCTTCCGCCACAGCGGGTTGCGGATCTCGCCGACGCGCGCCCGGCCGGTGCCCTTCTGCCGCCACGGCTTCTTGCCGCTGCCGCTGACCATCGCGCGGGTCTTGGTGGCGTGCGTGCCACGGCGCTCGGCGGCGTTGGCGCGCACGACCGACTCGTGAATCAGGTCCGTCTTCACGCGACCGCCGAACACCTCGTCGCGGAGATCGACCGAGCCGACCTTCTGGTTCTCTGCGTTGACGACATCAACAGTCATGAATCTTCATGCCTTCGAGGTTCTACTTCTTGCCCTTCTTCTTCGTCGGCTCGACCTGCGCGACCTTGATGGTCTTGGCCGCCACCGCCTTGCGAATCACGACGATCGCGTTCGGGCCGCCGGGCACCGAGCCCTCGACGAGCAGCAGGTTGTTCTCCGGATCCACGCGCAGCACCTTCAGGTTGCGCGTCGTGACGCTGGCTCGCCCCCATGTGGCCGCCCATCCGCATGCCCTTGACGACGCGCGACGGGTACGACGAGGCGCCGATCGAGCCCGGCGCGCGGTGGAACATCGAGCCGTGCGACATGCGGCCGCCCTTGAAGTGGTGACGCTTGACGACGCCCTGGAAGCCCTTGCCGCGGCTCGTCCCGATGACGTCCACGCGCTCGCCATCGGCGAACATCGACACGTTGACCTGGTCGCCGGCCTTCACCGGATCGCCGCCCGCCTTGAGGCGAACCTCACGGCGCACGCGCGTCGGCGGCACGCCGGCCTTCTTGAAGTGCCCCTCGGTCGGCTTGTTCTCCTTGTGCGGCCGCGCCTCGACGAGCCCGAGCTGCACCGCCTCGTAGCCGTCGTGGTCCACGGTCTTCACCTGCGAGACCACGCACGGTCCCGCCTTGAGCACCGTCGCCGGGTGCACGACGCCGTCCGGCGTGAACAGCTGCGTCATTCCGACTTTCTTGCCAATCAGCCCTGTGACCATGACTATGTCCTGTCAGGGGGAAGGTGCGGGGATGGGGAAGCGGGAAGGGTTGCGCCAAGAACTAGGCGACTAACGCCTAACACAGCCCTTCCCCCTATCCCCTAATCCCCTATCCCCTACTTCCCGTGCTCCTTGCCGAACGCCTTGATCTCCACATCCACACCGGCAGGCAGATCCAGCTTCATCAGCGCGTCCACCGTCTGCGGCGTCGGCTCGAAGATGTCGATCAGCCGCTTGTGCGTGCGGATCTCGAACTGCTCGCGCGACTTCTTGTCCACGTGCGGCGATCGAAGAACGGTCCACTTGTTCTTCGCCGTCGGCAGCGGAATCGGCCCCGCCAGCCGCGCGCCGGTCCGCTTGGCCGTCTCGACGATCTCGCCGGTCGACTGGTCGAGAATGCGCGAGTCGTAGGCCTTCAGGCGGATGCGGATCTTGTCGCTAAACATTGCCATTGCTGAACTCCGTAGGGATCGGGGATCGGGCGATCCGGGATCCGTTACTCGAGAATCTCCGTGACGGTGCCCGCGCCGACCGTGCGGCCGCCTTCGCGGATCGCGAAGCGCGCGCCCTTCTCCAGCGCCACCGGCGTGATCAACTCGCCCGTAATCGGCGTGTTGTCCCCCGGCATCACCATTTCCACGCCCTCCGGCAGCTTCAGAATCCCCGTCACGTCCGTCGTCCGGATGTAGAACTGCGGCCGATACCCGTTGAAGAACGGCGTGTGCCGCCCGCCCTCTTCCTTCGACAGGATGTAGACCTCACCCTTGAACTTCGTGTGCGGCTTGATCGACCCCGGCTTGGCCAGCACCTGCCCCCGCTCCACGTCCGTCTTTTCCACCCCGCGCAACAGCACCCCGACGTTGTCCCCCGCCACCCCTTCGTCCAGCAGCTTCCGGAACATCTCGACGCCGGTCACCACCTTCTTCTCCGTCGGCTTGAAGCCCACAATCTCGACTTCCTCGCCCACCTTCACCTTGCCCCGCTCGATGCGCCCCGTCACCACCGTCCCGCGCCCCGAGATCGAAAACACGTCCTCGATCGGCATCATGAACGGCTTGTCGACCTCCCGCTCCGGCATCGGAATGTAGGTGTCGAGCGCCTCCATCAGCTTGGTCACGCCCGTCGACGCCCTCCTTGTCCCCCTGCAGCGCCTTGAGCGCGCTCACCCGCACCACCGGCATCGTCGTCGCCCGGGAACCCGTAGCTGGTCAGCAGCTCCCGCACCTCCAGCTCCACCAGGTCCAGCAACTCCGGATCGTCGACCGCGTCCACCTTGTTGAGCGCCACCACCAGATACGGCACGTTCACCTGCCGCGCCAGCAGCACGTGCTCCCGCGTCTGCGGCATCGGCCCGTCGGTCGCCGACACCACCAGGATCGCGCCGTCCATCTGCGCCGCCCCCGTGATCATGTTCTTGATGTAATCGGCGTGCCCCGGGCAGTCCACGTGCGCGTAGTGCCGGTTCGCCGTCGAATACTCGACGTGGCTCGACGCGATCGTCAGGATCTTCGTGTCGTCCCGCCGGCCCTGCGACTCGCTCGCCTTCGCCACCTGGTCATACGACACGAACTTCGCCCACCCCTTGTCGGCCGCCACCTTCGTCAGCGCCGACGTCAGCGTCGTCTTCCCGTGGTCGATGTGCCCGATGGTCCCCACGTTCACGTGGGGTTTCGTGCGATCAAATTTCTCTTTGCCCATCGCGATACCGTCTCCGTCCAATTAGGCGGACCTGAAGGTCCGCCCCTACTTCGTGCCCTGAATGCGGGCGACCACTTCTTCGCTGACGTTCTGCGGTGCCTGCTCGTAGCGATCGAAATGCATCGAGTAAGTCGCGCGGCCCTGCGTGCGCGAACGCAGGTCCGTGGCATAGCCGAACATCTCGGACAGCGGGACACGCGCATTGATGATCTGCGTGCCGCCGCGATCCTCCTGCGACTGGATGCGGCCGCGCCGGCTCGCCAGGTCGCCCATCACGTCGCCCATGTACTCCTTCGGGACCACGACCTCGACGCGCATGATCGGCTCGAGCAGCACCGGCTTTGCCTTCTTCGCCGCGTCCTGGAACGCCATCGAGCCGGCAATCTTGAACGCCATTTCCGACGAGTCGACGTCGTGGTACGAGCCGTCGTACAGCTCGATCCGCACGTCGTCGATCGGGTAGCCCGCGAGGACGCCGCGCGTGAGCGCTTCCTTGATGCCCTCGTCGACCGGCTTGATGAATTCCTTCGGAATCGATGCGCCGACGATCTCGTTCTCGAACACGTACCCAGTGCCCGGCTCGCCGGGATACAGGTGGATCTTCACGTGTCCGTACTGGCCGCGGCCGCCGGTCTGCTTCGCGTACTTCATCTCGCCGTCGGCGGGCCGGGTCAACGTTTCCTTGTAGGCCACCTGCGGCTTGCCGACACTGGCCTCGACGTTGAACTCGCGCTTCAGGCGGTCGACGATGATCTCCAGGTGCAGCTCGCCCATGCCGGCGATGATGACCTGGCCGGTCTGCTGATCCGTCTTCACCCGGAACGTCGGATCCTCGCCCATCAGCTTCGCGAGCCCGACGCCCAGCTTTTCCTGGTCGCTCTTGGTCTTCGGCTCGATCGCGAGGGAGATGACCGGCTCCGGGAAGTCCATCGACTCGAGCACGATTGGCTTCTTCTCGTCGCAGAGGGTGTCGCCCGTGCTCACCTGCTTGATCCCGACGGCGGCCGCGATGTCGCCGGCGTAGACCTCCTTGATTTCCTCGCGCTTGTTCGCGTGCATCTTCAACAGGCGGCCAACGCGCTCCGTGCGCTGCTTCGTCGAGTTGTAGATCGACGAGCCCGCGGTGAGGACTCCCGAGTAGACGCGAATGAACGTGAGCTGCCCGACGAACGGATCGGTCATGAGCTTGAACGCCAGCGCCGAGAACGGCGCATCATCCGACGCCGGACGCTCGACAAGCGTCTCTTCCTTCGCGTTCGGATCCAGGCCGGTAATCGGCGGCACGTCGAGCGGCGACGGGAGGTAATCCACGACGGCGTCGAGCAGCGGCTGAACGCCCTTGTTCTTGAACGCCGAGCCGCAGATGACGACGACGAAGGGCGCTGGCTCCTCCCGCACGGAATGCATCACGCGGTGGCGCAGCGCGCCCTTGATTTCGTCCTCGGTGATCTCCTGGCCGCCCAGGTACTTCTCGAGGAGCTTGTCATCGTGCTCGCTGACCTTCTCAATCAGCTTCTCGCGGTATTTCTGCGCTTCGGCCAGCATCTCGGCCGGGATCTCCGAGACGATGTAGTCGGCGCCCATCGTCTCGTCCTTGTAGGTGATCGCCTTCATCTTCAGCAGGTCGACCACGCCCACGAACTTGTCCTCGGCGCCGATCGGCAGCTGGATCGCCACCGGGTTGGCTCCGAGCTTCGTCTCGATCTGATCAAGCGTCCGCTTGAAGTCGGCGCCGATGCGGTCCATCTTGTTGACGAAGCACATGCGCGGCACGCGGTACTTGTCGGCCTGGCGCCAGACGGTTTCGGTCTGCGGCTCCACGCCCGAGACCGCGTCGAAGACCGCGCACGCGCCGTCGAGGACGCGCAGCGAACGCTCGACTTCGGCGGTGAAGTCGACGTGGCCCGGCGTGTCGATGATGTTGATCCGGCAGTCGCGCCAGAAGCAGGTCGTGGCCGCCGACGTGATCGTGATGCCGCGCTCCTGTTCCTGCTCCATCCAGTCCATGACGGCTGTGCCCTCGTGGACCTCGCCGATCTTGTACGTGATCCCGGTATAGAAGAGGATCCGCTCGGTGGTGGTCGTCTTCCCGGCATCGATGTGGGCCATGATGCCGATATTGCGGGTTCGACTGAGCGGTGTCTGGCGCGGCATTACTAACGTTCCTTAACCACGAAGGCCACGAAATACACGAAGGATCACAAGAATGACTTCGTGACCTTCGCGCGCTTCGTGGTTCATTGCTTGTTCCTTACCAGCGATAGTGAGCAAAGGCCTTATTCGCCTCTGCCATCCGGTGCGTGTCTTCGCGCTTCTTCACGGCGCCGCCGCGGAGATTGGCGGCGTCGAGCAGCTCGTTCGCAAACTTCTCCTGCATCGTCTTGCCGTCGCCGCGCGAGCGCGCGTAGCGTGACGAGCCAGCGGATGCTGAGCGACAGGCGCCGGTTCGGATTCACTTCCACGGGCACCTGGTAGTTCGAGCCGCCGACGCGTCGTGACTTCACCTCGAGGCTCGGCTTCACGTTGTCGAGCGCCTTCTTGAACACCTTCAGCGGATCGTCGCCGGTCCGCTCCTTGATGATGTCGAAGCTCTTATAAAGAATGCGTTCGGCGGTGCTCTTCTTGCCGTCGCTCATCACGGTGTTGATGAACTTGGTGACGAGCGTGCTGCTGTACACCGGGTCCGCGACAAGTTCGCGCTTCGGAATTTCGCGTCTACGAGGCATATCTGTAATCCTGTCGGGATACGGGACTCATTGCTTCGGCCTTTTCGCTCCGTACTTGGAACGACCCTGCTTACGGCCCTGGACGCCGACGGCGTCGAGCGTGCCGCGCACGACGTGGTAACGGACACCCGGCAGGTCCTTCACGCGGCCGCCGCGAATCAGCACCAGCGAGTGCTCCTGCAGGTTGTGGCCGACCCCGGGAATATAGGTCGTGACTTCAATGCCATTGGTGAGCCGGACGCGCGCCACCTTCCGGAGCGCCGAATTCGGCTTCTTCGGGGTCTGGGTGAACACGCGCACGCAGACGCCCCGCTTCTGCGGACTCACCTGCAGGGCTGGACTCTTCGTCTTCGTGACGATCTTCTTGCGTCCCTGGCGAACGAGCTGACTGATAGTCGGCATAAATCAATTCTGAATTGACGAACATACGAACCCACGAATTGACGAATTGGAATGTGCCCATTCGTCGACTCGTCGATTCGTATGTCGCAACGCTCATTCGCGTACAGACGGGAAAGCTGCGCCCGGCTGCTCCGCTTGACGCGCGACAAAAGGCTGCGAGCGTTCACAGCCTGCGCGGCGTTTCAGGCCTGAAGACCGGCACCCAGCCGGATCTGGCACCTGAAACTGATGACCCTATCTGTGTGATGCGCGAAGGCAAACCGTCTATCGACGGCACGGTCGCGGCTATTTCCGAGTGCGGTTGGGACTAGATAGGGTGTCCTAGCCCCAAGAGAACCTGACGAATATAGCACGCACATTCTTGATTGCGCAACAGTTTGCATGGGGTCCACGACCAGCCAGTCCTGAGCGTGAGGTCCATCTCTGGCGTGGGTTATCCTGCTTGCCGACTCCAGGACGGGATGAGGTATATGGCTGACGTGCACTCGGTAGAGGCAACCACGCTCGAAACTGACTTCAAGCGCCAACTGGGTCTTTTTGACTCAACGATGGTGGTCAGTGGATCGATGATCGGGTCCGGAATCTTCATCGTATCGGCCGCAATGGCACGGCAGCTCGGCAGTCCCGGATGGCTGCTGGTTGCCTGGATCGTAACGGGAGCCCTGACGATCACCGCCGCCCTGTCGTACGGAGAGCTCGCTGCGATGATGCCCAAGGCTGGCGGGCAGTACGTCTACTTGCGCACAGCCTATAACCCGATGTGCGGCTTCCTGTACGGCTGGACGCTCTTTACGGTCATCCAGACAGGAACGATCGCGGCCGTTTCCGTCGCATTTGCGCGGTTCGCCGGCGTGTTGTTCCCGTGGATCTCTGAGAGTCGATATCTCATCCCGCCAGTGCATCTGTCGTCGGGATATGCGCTCTCGTTGTCGACGGCACAGGTCGTCGCGATTGTGCTCATCGCCGGATTGACGTGGACCAACACATGGGGACTGAAGTACGGGAAAGCGATTCAAAACATTTTTACAACCGCGAAGACAGGTGGGCTGCTGGCACTGATCCTGGTCGGTGTCGTGATTGGTTGGAACACTGATGCCGTGCGGATGAATTTCGGCGACCTCTGGCGTCCGCGAGGTTTTGAGCCGATCGTGGACGGCGTGTCAGTGCTGACGGCCTACGGTGTATTCGTCGCATTGTGCGTGTCGCAAACCGGGTCGTTATTTTCCGCGGACGCATGGAACAACATCACGTTTACCGCGGGTGAAGTGAAGGACCCGCGACGCAATATTCCCCTATCGCTGGCGTTCGGAACTGTCATCGTCATCTCCCTCTATTTGCTTGCGAACGTGGCCTACCTGGTCACACTGCCGTTTGAATCCATCCAGCATGCGCCGTCCGACCGGGTTGGGACAGCGACGATCGAAGCCATTGTGCCTGGCTTGGGTGGAAGCATCATGGCGTTGGCGATCATGCTTTCGACATTCGGTTGCAACAACGGCCTGATTCTGGCTGGCGCTCGCGCGTACTACGCGATGGCGCGTGACAAGCTGTTTTTTGACCGGGCCGGCAGACTCAACGACGCGAACGTGCCTGCGTGGGGGCTTGCGTTGCAAGGGGCCTGGGCGATTTTGCTGGTGATCCCCCGCACATACGATTCAGCGACGGCGCAATACGGAAACCTGTATGGAAACCTCCTCGACTACGTAGTCTCGGCCGCTCTCCTCTTTTACATCCTCACGATTGCCGGGGTATTTCGTCTTCGGATCACGATGCCGGAGGTCCCGCGACCTTATCGCACGGTTGGATACCCTGTAGTCCCGGCGCTGTACATAGCTGCTGCGGCGACTATTCTGGCAGTGCTTTTGATATATCGCCCCGCGACGACATGGCCTGGGTTCGCGATCGTTCTGATGGGAATTCCCGTCTTCTTGTGGCTGCGCCGGGCAAGGGCTGCTACGGCATAGTCGCGTCGCGCTACTGGCCGCATCGTGTGCGCGACCGCACGTTCCCAGCTTTTCTGCGACTCCTCGTGGATCACAAATCGTCTTTGCCGTCGCGACGTGGAACATGCACGTCAGGCGCGGCGACCTGCCGCGCTTCCTCGGCGATCTCGCCTCGGGCGCACTGACTGGCACGCCGCCGCACGCTTACGTAGCGCTGCTGCAGGAAGACATTGAGAGCGGTGAACAGAGCGCCGCGACGCTCGCCGCCCGGCACGGCCTCGCGAGCTTCTTTGTTCCCGTCCGGGTCGGATCATCATCCAGTGGTGGCGATCGTCACGGCCGCCACGAAGACGAACTAGCCAATCCGTCTTCGTGGCCTTCGTGGCTCTCGTAGAGATCAGTGATTGAAACGCAGCGACACCGCAACCGCGGGACGCCGCTTGCGCTCGACGTTCGCGGCATTGCCGTACACCGCCAGGTCCAGCGCTGTCCGCCCGCCCATGCCAAACCCGATACCGGCCGACGGATTCCACAGCTTGCGTGTGTACATCCCGCCGCCACGCAGCGCGATCGAACCTACGCGGTACTCATATCCGCCGTGGAACGAGTTGCCGCCGTAACCCTTGCCGGCTTCGACCACCGCTGTCCAGACGTCCGCTGTGTAGGCCACATTGCCGCGGTAATCGATCGGCAGCTCGACTCTGGTGTCACCGCGCAGCTGCGGAAAGCTCTCGGCGAAGTCCGAATCGCCGAGGAACGGGTTGCCGAGCGAATATGTGGTCCGCTCGACCTGCGTCCAGTCGATACGGTTGGCCACTCCGTTCACGCCGAACCCCGTTTCCCATCGATTGACGACCGCGCCGACACCGAAATCGAGTGCACGGCCGGTTCCCGACGTCGCGTTCTCACGCGTCACGAGCAGCGGAGTGGGAAGAAATGGGCTGTACGTGAGCATACCGGTGGCATCGGTATCGAGGCGAAGCGCCAGATTGACATCTTCGTACCGGAACCCATGTAGATAGTTGTAGTTCGCGGCGACGTAGATGCCGTCGCGGTCGGAGGTGCCTGCCGGCAATGCGAAGCGCCCACGATAGCCTCCAGTGATCGCCAGCGCCATCTGGCCTCGCGTCGCGCTGCCAATCCGCATCTGGGTATTCGGGATGTAGATCGGCGACGGCGACCCGAGAATGTCGATCAATTGCTGATCGAAGTTCACGTCGTTTTGCATCGACACGTACGGGCCGGCTCCGACGTACACGCCTTGAAAGGTTCCGTCTGGGCCTTTCTTGACCTTGATCGTGCCGCCCCAGTTCGGCGACGCGAGCCCCTCGGCACGCGGCTGGTTTGCCGGCGCAGACCCGCGATAGCGATTCAGGTCGCGACTCAGTTGGGCGTCACGGATATCGACCACGAAGTTATTGAGCCCGGTTCGCTGATCGATCTCCCCGGGGCTCGTCGCGCCGCGCCCGAACGTGTAGTGCAGCGGCGCAGCCGCATATTCCATCGTCCGGATCAGATCGAAGCCGTCCTTGCTGGGATTGAGCCTGTCGAAGTCGCGGAATACCTGAATTAGCCCGAACGGAAGCACGATCGAGCGGTAGTCGTTTTCTTCGGTGATCATCCGGGACGCGAGATTTTCACCACTCCCGGGTGAGCCGAGCGCCACCTTGCGCGCGTCGAACGACCAATTCTGCGCTGACGCCTCACCGACGGACAACGCGCATACCAAGACCGACAACAGGAATCTGCGTACTGGCACAAGTCACTCTCCTGAGAATCCGCATTTGTGGGGAGGCCCGTAGCGGCCCAGTCCGTTGTAGGACTGTAACGACGGCGGAAGTACTTCCTATCACTTGTCGGGCGGAACAGGTGGATCCTGCAGGCTCGGGGCTGCATGCCCCGGGAGCCCCACGGTCGGTCCCAGGGGTGCCGGGTGCTACTATTCGGCCCCCTGGAGATGCTCCGCACAGTTCGGCGCGGCCTCTGGCCGCCGGTCGATCCGGACCTTGTCGACGCCGGACGCGAAGGCGAGCTGACGGTTGCCCGTACGCGCATCGCGATCGTGGCCCTGCTGGCCCTCAGCCCCGCGGCCACGCTGATCCGTCGTCCAGCGGAGACCCCGGCCGCGCTCGCGCTGGTCATCGAAATCCTGTTCGTGGCGCTCGCCGTCACGATCCTGCAGCTGGCGCGCCGTCACCCTCAGCCCGCGTGGCTTGGCTTCGCGGCCGCGGCGTTCGATGTCACCTTCGTTACGGTGTACAACGCGTTGATCGTCGTCGGTGGTTTCGCGGTGATCGCCCCGACGAGCCGCGTCACATTGGCGCTGTATCTTCTGGCCATCCTCGCTACCAGCCTGCGGAACGACGGCCGTGTTGCGACCTTCAGCGGCGCGCTTACGTCTGTCGCATGGCTCGGGCTCACGCAGTGGGCAAATCTCTCCGGCACCGCGCGGACCGCGGTCACCGACGGACGTGTCTACGGCGACGTCGGTACGGCCGGGCAGGCCCAGGAGCTGATCATCATTGCCGCGGCTACGGCAATTTCGTTGACGATCGTGTCGCGCGCGCGCGCGCTGCGGTTGTCGTCGACCCGCGACAATCTCACCGGGCTCCTCAATCGCGCCCACTTCGAAGAGCGCCTCGGGACCGAATTGATGCGGAGCGCGCGGCACCGGCGTCCCCTCGCCCTCGCGCTCATCGATCTGGATCGGTTCCAGAGTGTCAACGACTCGGTCGGCCCGCTGGCGGGAGATGAGGTGCTGTGCGAGGTCGCATCGCGGCTGAGGCGAACAGTGCGGCGCACCGACCTTGCAGCGCGGTTCGGCGGCGACGAATTCGCCCTTGTCTTCATTGATACGAGCGTTGCGGATGCAGCCGCCAAGCTCGAGGAGATCCGCAGGACCGTGTCGGCGACGCCGATCCCGTTGCGCGTGCAGACGGTCGTGACGCTCACCTGCTCCGCGAGCGTCGCTGTCGCGCCGCTCGACGGTAGCCTTGCGGAATCGCTGATTGCGGTCGCCGAGTCCCGTCTGTCAGCGGCCAAGCAGGCCGGACGCGATCGGCTGATGGTCGCCGGGTGAGTTGGTAAATCCCTAAACGTGAACGACGGCCACAAAGACGAATTGGCCACGAAGTTCACAAAGGTCACTATGGGTTGTTTTCCTTAGAGGCCTTCGTGTCCTTCGTGGCTAAACCGTCTTCGTGGCCTTCGTGGCCCTCGGGGATTTGGGATTTAATGTATAGCTATGGCACTCATTGAACCGGGAAAGAAGGCGCCGGCGTTCTCGCTGAACGATCAGAGCGGCACCACACACACACTGTCGGACTACGCGGGACGCGCGGTGATCCTGTATTTCTATCCGAAGGACGACACGCCGGGGTGCACCAAGGAAACGTGCTCCTTCCAATCGAACCTGCCGAAGTTCAAGACGAGCAAGGCCGCGGTCCTGGGCGTCAGCATCCTCGACGAGAAGAGCAAGGCGAAATTCGCGGACAAGTACAACATCACCTTTCCCTTGCTCGCCGACGCCGACCACGAGGTGGCCGAAAAATACGGTGTCTGGCAGCAGAAGTCGTTCATGGGCCGTAAGTTCATGGGCATCGTCCGCACGACCTACCTGATTGGACCCGACGGCAAGGTGCAGAAACGCTGGGACAACGTGAAGGTCGACGGGCACACCGACGAGGTGCTCGACGCTCTGTCCTGACGCCGTGTCCGGCTAAAGCCGGACGCTACGTCCTGACGCTGCTGTCCGGCTCAAGCCGGAAGCGACGTGCTAGGCTCTCCGCGAAATGAACGCGTACCTGCACGGCCCGAGTCTCACGCCGCTCCTCGGCGAGACGATCGGCGAGAACCTGCGCCGCACGGTGGAGCGGTTCGGCGAGCGGGACGCGATCGTCGTGCGATCGCAAGGCTATCGCGCGACGTATCGGCAGCTGTGGGAGTCGACAACCGCGCTGGCGCGCGCGCTCATCGCCTCGGGCGTGCGGCAGGGCGACCGCGTCGGCATCTGGTCGCCGAATCGCTTCGAGTGGGTGGTCACCCAGTTCGCGACGGCGCGCATCGGCGCGATTCTCGTCAACATCAACCCGGCGTACAAGACCGTCGGAACTGCAGTACGCGCTCGCGCAATCGGGTGTCTCGCTGCTGATCCACGCGAAGGCGTTCCGGACAGGCGATTACGTCGCCATGGTGGACGAGGTGCGAGGTCACTGTCCGGATCTCCGCGAGTCGATCGTCATCGATACCGGGTGGAACGCGCTGCTCGATCGCGCCGCGGGCGCCTCCGAGCGCGAGCTGGCCGATCGCGAGTCGCGCCTCCAGTTCGACGACCCGATCAACATCCAGTACACGTCCGGCACAACCGGCTTCCCGAAAGGCGCCACCCTCTCGCACCACAACATCCTGAACAACGGCTACCTGGTCGGCGCAGATGATCAAGTACACGGAGCACGATCGCGTCTGCATTCCCGGTCCCGTTCTATCACTGCTTCGGCATGGTAATGGGCAACCTGGCGTGCAGCTCACACGGCGCGTGCATGGTGGTGCCCGCCGGAGGCATTCGATCCGCTCGTCGACGCTCGAAGCCATCGCCGCAGAGCGCTGCACCTCGCTGTACGGCGTCCCGACGATGTTCATCGCGCAGCTTGCGCATCCGCGCTTCAACGAATTCGACCTGTCGTCGCTGCGCACGGGAATCATGGCGGGCTCGCCGTGCCCGGTTGAAGTGATGAAGCAGGTGCAGTCACTGATGCACATGCCCGAGGTCACGATCTGCTACGGCATGACCGAGACGTCGCCCGTGTCTACGCAGAGCAGCTGGAACGACCCGCTCGACCGTCGCGTCTCGACCGTCGGCCGCGTGCACCCGCATGTCGAGATCAAGATCGTGGATCCGGAATCGGGCGCGATCGTGCCGCGCGGCGTGCCCGGTGAGCTGTGCACGCGCGGGCTACAGCGTGATGATCGGCTACTGGGGCAACGAGGAGGCGACGCGCGACGCGATCGACGCGGCGGCTGGATGCACACGGGTGACCTCGCGACCGCCGACGAGGAGGGCTACGTGAACATCGTCGGCCGCATCAAGGACATGATCATCCGCGGCGGCGAAAACGTCTATCCGCGCGAGGTCGAGGAATACCTCTACACGCATCCCGCCGTGCTCGACGTCCAGGTGATCGGCGTGCCGAGCGAGAAGTACGGCGAGGAAGTGATGGCGTGGGTGAAGCTGCGTCCGCGGCACGACGGTCAGCGACGAGGAGCTCGACGCGTTCTGCCGCGGACGGATTGCGACGTTCAAGATCCCGCGCTTCTGGAAGTTCGTCGACGAGTTCCCGACGACGGTGACCGGCAAGGTGCAGAAGTTCAGGATGCGCGAGATGGCAATCGCCGAGCTCGGACTGCAACGCGACGCCGAACAGAAAATGGCTTGAGCGGTTCTGATCTAGGCTCATGCGGCGCGGACCTTTGAGGTCCGCTAACCTCAAGTCGTCGCGTTCTCGCCACTAGCCGCCGCGAAGCAACAAGCCCAGAAGCAAGGTGAATTGTGCCGTCCAGAACAAGAACGTCCACTTGAGGAGGTCGAAGCGCAAATCGCCGATGGCCTTTGTCATCTCGAGTCGAAATGCGCCGATCTCCGTATTGAGCCGGTGATCAATCGTGCTATTTATCTCGGCAAGACGGAAGTCCAGGCGACGTTCGATGGAATCGGCGGCATTCTTGTGCGCGTCGTCGAACATCATGACCAGCTCCTCGGACGCCTCAATGCCGAGCTTGTCCCTGACGAGGGGTGGAACTTGGAGGTACTCCACGTGAACTCCTGTTCTGCACCCAACCCTCGCACCCGACGACGATGTCATCGTCCGGGGTGGCTGTCAATACGACGCCGCTTTTTTGTGCCTCCGGTGGCACTGTTCTTCCCTCTGATGTTCTTCCCTCTATAATCCGCACGTCTCCTTACAAGATGGCCCTCGCGTCCGGCGCCCGACTCGGACCGTATGAGATCACCGGCACTCTCGGTGCTGGTGGTATGGGCGAAGTGTATCGCGCCAAAGATACGCGGCTGCAGCGCGATGTGGCGATCAAGGTGCTGCCGGATCTGTTCGCCGCCGATCCCGAGCGGCTGGCGCGGTTCGAGCGCGAAGCGCTTTCCAGCAACGGCATCCTCGCGTACGGTGTTGGCGCGGGAACCGCCGCTGGTCTGCAAATGGCCTGGTTCGATCGTCAGGGGAAACAGGTTGAGGCTGTGGGACCTCCGGGCAATCACCGTGGGATAGATCTCGCGCCCGACGGCAAGCACATCGCCGCCCACCGCCACGACGGAAACGGCGGCGACATCTGGGTGACGGACCTCTCCCGGAGCACGACGTCGCGATTCACGTTCGACGCATCGCAGGAGAACTCGTCGCCGATCTGGGCCCCCGACGGAACCCGAATCGTCTACGCGTCAGTTCGAAACGGAAAATCGGGGTTGTACCAGAAGCTCGCTAACAACGCGGGCACCGAGGAACGGCTCGTTGAGTCGGACGCGACGATCGTACCCGTCAGCTGGTCTCCCGATGCAAGCTCGATTGTGTACGAGGTCATCGATCCGAAAACGTCCCTCGACCTATGGATGCTGCCGCTGTCAGGCGACCGGAGACCATCTCCATTGCTCCACACACCGTTCGGTGAGTCTCACGGTCAGATCTCGCCCGACGGAAAATGGCTTGCGTACAACTCGAATGAAACTAGCCGCAACGAGGTGTACGTGCAGCCGTTTCCCGGCGGAGCCGGCAAGTGGCAGGTCTCGACAAGCGGAGGTCAGTTTCCGCGTTGGCGGCGCGACGGGCGCGAGCTGTTCTACATGACCCAGGCTTCCGGCGGCGAGATGATGGCCGTCGACGTCGGGTCGAGCGGCTCGACGTTCGAAGCTGGTACGCCAAAAGATCTCTTTGACTCGACTTACATCAACCTTGCGCATACCGGTACCGGGCAGAGGGGCGCGGGGCCCTATCACACGTTCGCCGTCTCCTCGGACGGACAGCGTTTTCTGATTCCGTCTCCGCCGGCGAGCGACACGGCAAGCCTGACGATGCCGATCGCGGTCGTGGAGAATTGGGCCGCGGGGCTCAGGAAATAGGATGTCTCTGGTCTCCGGTCAATCCATCAATCCACCGCGGCTGGTAGTGGCTACGATGCTCGCACTTGCCTTCTCTTCGAGCGCCTCGACCGCCACCGAGCTGCGAATTGGAGTTGAAGGACCGAGGGTCAGGAAAGCCGAATTGCTTCTCTCGTGGTGGGGCGACACGGAACGCATCCCGCTCGCTTTCGAGATAACGAACGGACGCGCTGTATGGACGCTTCCTCTCGATGCAGACTGGCTGCGGACAATGGGCGTCGAAGGCCAGCTGCCGGACCATTCGTTCGTCTACCTGCAGCTCGAGAACGGCTACGCATCGATACGATCCGAGTCGTTTGGATGGATAGCCAGAGAGCCAGATTCGAAGACGGGGCCAGACAATTCGAAGGCGACTGCCGAGACCACTGTAGATTTTGGGCGCGGTCAGGTGATACGCGTGCACGCGGGTGAAGTGCGCGAACTCGTGCTGACGCCGCGCGCCGTCGTCTCACGTCAGCTTCGTTTCATCGACGACGACAACCGGCCGGTCACCGACATCACGGTCTCGGCGCACATGTTCTGGTCGCGTGAGAATCGCATGGGAGTGCTGAGCGGCATCCAGCCGCTGGTGGAAGGCCTCGTTCCGAATGCTCAGGGAGTCGTGACAGTCCCCGATGGCGACTTCGAATATGCGATCGACGTGGACGGCAGGCACCTCGATATCGATGATCCAGATGCCGGGCTCTACTTGACTGTCGTGACACGCCTCACGACCGCGGAGCGAATCATTCGTGTCCGTCGGCACCGACCATACAAGGTTTCTCTCCAGGTATTGATCGGCAATCAGCCGGCACAGCGCGCATCTCTCACAGGCTCGGTCGCGCGGGGCTGCGCAGGCGCCTGCTCTGGTGGGGCCGGGGTTTTGGATGACCAGGGCCGGATCACCATCCCGGATTTCTATCCAGAGGAACTCATGCTTTGTCTCGGCGATGAATCAGGGAAGCCGATTTGGTGGCTGACGCCTGAACCTGCCCAACAAACTGTTCGACTACCTGTGGGCACGACGCTCGGAACGGCTGGGGATTGCTACCGCCGGTAGATCGCTCGAGGATCCTGATTTGCCGGTTCCGTCCCGCGGTGTCCTCTATTGGTGCGAGGTTCGCAGGCCTTGTCTCTGGAAAGAGACACGTGGGAATGTTTTCCCAAGACAATGCGTGCGTTAGTCTGGAACGCATGTTGCGCACTGCTCGCGCCATGTACCTACTCAGTCGTCACGTCGTTCGTCACTCTCACCATGGTCGCTATTTTAACCGTCGGGTGCTCGAGCCAGTTCTCGAGTCCCACGAGCCTGTCTGCGGACGGTAATGCGACGACAGTCGCCCTCGACCAAACTTCTGGAACATGGACGCTCTTGTCGATCCAGCCCGCCGGTCAGACGGAACACGTCGTCCCGGACGGCGCGTCCTACACGCTGCTACTCGCCGACGGTCGCATTTCCACGAAGGCCGATTGCAATGTCTGCGGCGGCAACGTCATGTTCAGCGGCCAGACCATGACTGTCGGACCACAGCTCGCTTGCACACGTGCGGCCTGTCCAACCATGCCCTTCGATGGAACGTACCTCGCGATTCTCGAGGGCGACAACGCCGCGCGGATCGACAGTAATCTGCTTACGCTTACCTCGCCTCGCGGCACACTTCACTTCCGACGCTAAGCAGCACTCAATGGCCTTCGTGGGGCGGACCTCGCCACGTCTCACGTGGCCCCGACGGTACGGTGCCGCGGTCCATCACCGTCGATCACGGACCTTCAGGTTCGCGAACCGTTAATTGGTCGCCGGCTGATCGCCTTTGAGCAGGCGCTGGCGCGCCTTGTCCACGTCGCGCTGAAACACGAACAGGTGATCCGCGTTGCCCTCCGGATCCGTGAAGTTGTACTGCTTCCCGCCCTTGACCTTCACCTTCAGGTTCTTCTCCAGGTAATCGATCTGAAAGACCTCCAGGTTGGCGAGCGGCACGGTGAACGCATCGCCCTTGTTCGTCGTGTCGTAGCGCAGCCCCTGCGCCGTCGCGACCAGCGTCCCCCGGCACGATCCGATGCCATGCTTGTGGATCACCTCGGCCTTCATGTCGAGCCGGACTTCCTTGAATCGCACCATGATGTCGCGCGGCCCCGGCGAGACATCGATCGACTGCGCGTATCCGTCATACCCGGGCGCCGACACGTTGATCTGGTGCGTCCCCGGCTTCACCTCTGACGTCGTCACCGGCGCGGCGCCAACGAATTGCCGGTCGATGAACACCTGCGCGCCCGGCACGTCGCTGTCGATGTGGAGCGTCACGAGATCCGCCGGCGGCGGTGCTTCGATCGGGGGAGGCGGCGCGGCAGCGGGTGGCGGAGCGGCAGCGCGACGCGTTGGACGCGGTGTGTCAACCGGCGCAGGCGCTGGCGCAGGCGGCGGCGCGACTGTGGGCGCGGGCGCAGCCGACACGGGTGCGGGTGCGGGTGCGGGTTTCGGTCGCGAGATCAGGAAGACGCCGATTCCACCGCCGACGACGATGATGACGACAAGAAAGATGGTGAGCTGGCGATTCACGCGAGAATTCTAAACTACTCCGAGGCCCGTGACACTCCCCGAGCGGATGCCAGGCACTTCCACAATCCGGATTTGCCCGGACGCCGGTGGAGTCTCGACCGCGCGTACCAGCGCATCGACCATCTGCTGCAGGGTGACCAGCCCGAGCCGCTCGGCGCCTTGCGCGTCGAGAAGGAATCAGCCGGGCGATCGCGTACAGCGGCGCCAGTAGCACCGGCCAGCGGTGGCCCGGGCCGAGTACGTACCATGGCCGCACGATCGTCGCCGTCAAACCCGCCTCGGCAATCGCGCGCTCCCCGGCGGAGCGCGCTTCGATGTAGGCGTGCATGACCGGCGCGGGGTGCGCCACGCTGACGTAGACGAAATGCGGTACGCGGACGAGGCGGGCCGCCGTCACGGACGCGCGCGCCGACGCGAGGTCAACCCGCTGAAATTCGGCGGCCTTCGACGGCGAGGGATGCGGCGTGCCGACGAGGTGGACAATCGTGTCCCTGGGGGTCACCGCGCCCGCAAACGTCGCGGCATCGAGCGCATTCCCCACGACCGTCGTCACACCGGCAGAGACGCGGGAGGCCGACTCCGGCCGCACCAGCGCCCGAACGCGGTGGCCACGGGCGACCAGCGCCGTGACCAGGGGGCGGCCGATATAACCGGTCGCGCCCGTGACGAATACGTCGCGTGGGCTCGGAGTGGAAAACTTCACAACTGGAAACTAAGTATTCCACTTTTCCACTTCTCCCCTTGCTCCGAAGGAGCCTAGACTGTGACATGCGCCGCCGCCGGCCGTCCCCGCTCCTTATGGCTCTGTTCATCGCGGCCCTCGTCTGCGCGGCCGCCACCGTGGAGGCGCAGCGTCGCCGCGGCGGCGGGCGCGGTGGGTTCGGCTTTAGCGACGCGCACGGCGACCCCCCAGGATTTCGATGGCCGCTTCCACTTCTGCCGCATCGTCTTCCGGAACTCGCTCGAGGGAGACGGCGGCGGCTGGAGCGTCGACTACCCGCGCGCTGACATCAACCTCTCGGTCCGGCTGTCGGAGCTCACGAAGACAGAACGTGAGCAAGGACGTCACGGGCGAACCGAACCACCTGCTCGTGCGGCTGACCGACGACGAGTTGTTTGACTGCCCGTTCGTGATGATGACCGAGCCAGGCGGAGCCGGCATCGACGAACAGGAAGCCGCGAGGCTGCGGCTCTACCTCGAAAAGGGCGGCTTCCTCTGGGCAGACGACTTCTGGGGCGAGTACGCGTGGAACGTCTGGGTCAGCCAGTTGCGGAAGGCGCTGCCCGCGGCGGAGTATCCGATCGTCGATCTATCGCTCGCGCATCCGATGTTTCACACGCAGTTCGAGGTGACGAAGGTCACGCAGATTCCGTCGATCAACTTCTTTTTCGGCGGCGGCACGTCGGAGCGCGGCGCCGACAGCGCCGTGCCGCACGCACGCGCAATCTCCGACAAGAAGCGGCCGCATGATCGTCCTCATGACCCACAACACCGACTTCGGTGATTCGTGGGAGCGCGAGGGCGACGATGCGACCTACTTCCTGAACTTCGGACCTGACGGCTACGCGTTCGGGATCAACGCTGTTCTGTACGCGTTGACGCATTGACCGCGCCGCTCGTGATGAGCGCGCGCGTCCGGCTCGCCGTCGTGATCCTCTTCGCGCTGCTGAGCGCCGTCTATCTGCCCGATCTCGGGCATGGCTTCGTGAAAGACGACTACGGCTGGATTGCGGCAAGCCGTGTTCAATCGCTCCCGGATCTGGCGCGCCTCTACACGACGAATGTCGGCTTCTACCGACCGCTCGTGTCCACGACATTCGCCGTCGACCAGGCGATCTGGGGCTTGAATCCCGTTGGCTACGCGCTCACGAACGTGGCGCTGTTCCTGGCGGATGCCGTGCTGCTGTTTCTGCTCGCCAGCCGGTTGTCGTTGCCGCCTGCAGCGGCGCTGTTTGGCGTCGCCGTATGGGCATTCAACTTCCACGGCGTCAACATGGCGGTGTTGTGGATCAGCGGGCGAACGGCATTGCTCCTGTGCCTGTTTGGCCTGGGCAGCACACTCGCGTTTCTCAGCAACAGGCATTCAACCGCTGCGTTGCTGGCATTGGCGGCGATGCTCTGTAAGGAAGAAGCCGTCGTTCTTCCCGCGCTGTTCGTGACACTCGATTTATCACATGCGGCGGAACGCAGGGGCAGCGAAAGCGGCCGCGGCGTCCTTCGCACGTTGCCGCTCTGGGCAGCGCTCGGACTGTATGGACTCCTTCGCGTCAACAGCGGAGCGTTCGGACCACTGAATGCACCCGACTACTATCGGTTCACACTGGAACCGAGGGCCGTGCTGAAAAACGTCGCGCAGTACCTCGATCGCGGAGGCACATGGGCCGCCGTGACCGCCGCCATCATCGCGCTTGGTGTCCGGACACGCCGCGCCCTCAATGACGAAGAACGGCGAGTCATTCACTTTGGCGTCCTCTGGTTTCTGGCCTTCTACGCGATCACCGTGTTTCTCCCGATCCGGTCGAGCCTCTACGCGCTTGCGCCTTCCATGGGCAGCGCGCTCGCAGCGGCGTCATTGGCGGCGCGGGCGTGGCGGGAAAACCCGCAGCGGTTCGGGTACGTGGCCGGAGCCCTCGTGGCCGTCGCTGCGTTGCTGCTGCCGGTGTACCGTGCCCGGAATCATGGATTGGTGGAGCCGGCAGATCTCGCGGCCCGATCGCTCAGCACGATCCAGAATGCTGCGCGAAGCCGAGGGCAGCGCGGAGCTATTGCGATCGTCGATCATGCGGAGGAACGCGTCACACTGAATGACGCGTTCGGCAACCTCTTCGCGGACGCCGTTCATCTTTTCGTCGGACCTCAATGGAGTGGCACGCTTGTCCCTGCGACATCGACACGCGCGTCAGGGGATCAGAAAGACCTCGTCTTCGAGCTTCTCAACGGTGGTTTGATTCAGACCGAACCGTGACCGCGCGCGCCGAGGGCGCCTCTGTCTCAAAGGAGGCCGCGCTCGGAGGCGAGCCGAATCGCCACCGTCATCGCCGCCCTCATTCCTCCGAGAACTGCTGCACCAGGGTGTCGAGCGCGAGCGCCAGCGGAGGTCGCAGTGCGGTTCCCGCAAACGATGACGCCAGCGTGCGCGCGAGCCGACCATCGCGTCTGTAATGGCGGCCGCCGCTGAGCGCGAAGAGCTCGGCGCACAGCTTCGTCGCCTCCTGCGTGACGTAGGTCTTCGTGCGGAGCGCACGCGCAGCGTATGTGGGACCCGCGCCTGGCTTCCACGCGCGCGCCGTCTCGTGCAAGTACGCGCGCAACGCTTCTTCGCGCATCTGCGCGTCCGCAAGCCTGAGGCGCAGCGCCGGCGATTCCGGCGCCGGCGTGGACAGCTCGCGACGGATGGCTGCGGCGCATCCGAGCGGGATCGCCGAGAACAGCGCGAACACATACGTCAGCGGCTGCACAATCTCGATGAAGTCTGGGAACCCGACGATGTCTTCTGCAGGCGCCGCGGCGTACCTCACGGTCTGGCTCTCGGTCGATCGCATGCCGAAACCATCCCAGTCGTTCATGATTTGAACGCCTGGCGACGTTGGACGCACGAGAAACAACTCGACCACGCCGCAGCCGGGAAGTTGGGAAGGATCGACTTTCGCCGTCGAGAAGAACATGTCGGCGTGCCCGCCGAACGAGGCGAGGATCTTTTCACCCGTCAGCGTGAACCGCCCGTCTCGCCGCTCCGCGATGGTTTTCGTCGCAGCCAGCGATCCACCGGCGCCCTTTTCGGAATTGCACGCGGCGTACAGGGCGCCGTTGCGGTAGTCAGCGGCCACGCGTTCGATCTGTTCCGCCCACATGCGGCGATCCGGGGGCGGCGCGACATCGGGGCCGGCTGAATAGGCGCCTGCCAGGCCGATCGGCATGGCGGCAAGCAGCGCCGTGGATGGCGAAGCGGATGCGATCACTTCCACGGCATCGACGGCATCGAGGAGGCTGCAGCCGGCGCCGCCCACGGCCGCGGGAAACGGCGCGCGGATCACTCCTGCACGCACCAGGTCGGTGATGTTGTCCGCGGGGTAGTGTTCAGGGTCCGCCGTATCGCGCTGCGCGAGTCGCGGCGCCAGCTCGCGAACGGTATCCGCGAGGCGGCTACCCACGGCCGACAAAAGGCATCTTCGTCGCCATGACGGTCATGAACTGCACGTTGACGTCGAGGGGAAGTCCCGCCATGTACACGACGGCCCGGGCGACGTGCGCCGTGTCGATCGTCGGTTCCGGCGCCAGTGCACCGTACGGCTGGAGGACCCCAAGCGGCATCCTCGCGGCGAGCTCCGTCGCCGCGTTACCGATGTCGATCTGGCCGCACGCAATGTCGTGCTGGCGCCCATCGAGCGAAGTCGATTTGGTGAGGCCTGTAATCGCATGCTTCGTGGCGGTGTACGCCACCGAATGCGGACGCGGCGCGTGGGCGGAGATCGACCCGTTGTTGATGATCCGCCCGCCGCGCGGCGTCTGCGCCTTCATGATCCGGATCGCTTCCTGCGTGCACAGAAACGTCCCGTTCAGATTCGTATCGACCACAGCCTTCCACTGCTCGAACGGTAAGTCTTCCGTCGGAATCGGCGGCGTCCCGATACCCGCATTGTTGAACAGCACATCGAGCCTGCCGAATCTCTCCTTTGTCTTCGCGAACAGCGCACCTACGGAGACCGGATCTCTCACATCGGTGGGAACGACCAGGCAGCGCGATGCGGCGGCGCCCGCGCTCTTCAACGCTGAGTCCAGGCAATCGGTGCGGCGGCCCGCAAACACGACGGCGTAGCCATCCTCGACGAGCGCCACCGCCACCGCCTTGCCGATGCCGCTGCCGGCGCCTGTCACGACCGCGACCTTCACCTGATTCATGTGATGGGTGTGCGATGCCGATCGAACCACAGCGCCCAGATGAGCAGCAATCCGGCG
Source organism: uncultured Acidobacteriota bacterium (assembly GCA_963741135.1). Classification (GTDB taxonomy): domain Bacteria; phylum Acidobacteriota; class Vicinamibacteria; order Vicinamibacterales; family UBA2999; genus Gp6-AA40. Next base: position 658,746 of record CAVUHC010000007.1, on the reverse strand, counting down.
CCGACGACCGCGCTGACGATGAGCACGGTGACGCTCGGCGGCGGGGGCCCGAGACTGACAGCGTACGTCGCCAGCAGAAATCCTACGAATGCCGCAAAGCCGCGGCGGCCAACGCGATCGCGCGCGCGCGTCGATCGGATGTACGCCCACACGCCTGCCGCGAACATGGCGAGTTCAACCGCGATCGTTCCGGGCACCGAGTTCCAGAGTCCCAGGCCGAACTTCTCGCTGCCTGGATAGAGCGGCATGTCGGGACGATGCGTGATCCAGTCGAGCACCCAGTGGCTCACGACAAGCGCGGCGATCCATCCCACCAAGCGTCGGTCCCGCGTGACGCCAGCGCAGATCAGGCCAAAGAGCACGCCCCAGATGGCAAGAAACAAGAGCGAGTGCGAATAGGGGTAGGAGATGAAATCAAGCGGCGTGAACGCCGTGATACCCGGTTCGATGCGAACCTGCTCGATGCCGGCCGCCAGGAGAAATGGCCACATCAGATCGGCCAGCTGCGCCGCGGCGAAAAGCACCGCGAGCGAGAGCCGCGGAGCGGCGCGCTTTGCCGCAAAGCCAAGAGCGAAATGACCGATGAACAGGAGGTCGTCCCTTCGCAGGCGGACCTGTCAGCCTTCGCACTCCGTGCTTCGGCGGCCCGCCGTAGCTTTAGCGGAGGCGGGAAAGGTCCGCCGCCTCTACGATCGCAAGGGCCGACCTGAAGGTCGGCCTCATGCGCGGGAGCGTACCAAGAGACGCAGGCGCTGGCAAGCGCCGCGCGATTACTTGCCGGTGGTCGTCCCCTGTGTTGCCCCGCCGGTCGAGACGACAGGCTGGGCCGTCCGGTTGGGCGTCGGCTCGACCTTCCCCACGCGGTGAATGGTGCCTGAGTCGATCGTTGCTCCCTTTTCCGTAATGGTCTGGAAGAACAGATCATCACCGACGATTTCTACCAGCATGAAGGTGAAGCCCGTATCGAAACCCTTGTCCGAGAGCGCGGACGGCGCGATGTCGCCCTCCCGCAGCTTCGCCGAGCTGCCCGCGATGAAGTACGCGATGCCCTTCTGCGGTTTGATGCGCTCATAGAAATGCTCATGGCCCGTGAAGACCGCGTTGACGCCGTGCTTCACGAAGATCGGCTCGACCTGGGCGCGAAGCGCAGTGTCCGACCCGTGCGCCTCGCCGGACGAATATGGCGGATGGTGGAAAAAGCAGATCTTCCAGTCGGATCCGCTCGCGATCAGCTCCTTGTCCAGCCACGCGAGCTGCTTGTCATCCATGTAGTTGCTGTCGAGTGCGAAGAACCGGACGCTGGAGTTGGCCGGTTTGAACGAGTAATAGCGCTCGCCGCCCATATTGAAAGGCTTGTAGAAGCGCTCGCTCGGATCATCGTGATTGCCGAGCGACGCGTAGAACTTCACACCGGCATCGGTCAACGGCTTGTAGGGAATCGCGAACTTCTTGTCGTAATCCTTGGCACTGTTCCCGCCGTACAGGTTGTCGCCCATCATGATGACGAAATCGAACGGGAACTTGCCGCGGGACGCGGCAAGCTGCCTGGCGACAGCGAGCTGATGGCTATCGCCGGTTCCCGTGTCGCCGATGACGGCGAATTTCACGGATCCCATTTTCATCGGCAACTTCAGGTCTTGCGCGGGCACCGTGGCCGTCAACCCGACGAGCAACAGAACTGACATGAGTAAGCGGCGCATAGTGTCTCCCCTGCCTTCTATTGAATCGCGTTCGGAATGAAGTCGACGATGATATTCGCCTGCACGTCGCGCAGAATCAGGTTCTTCTCGACGATGCGGTACTCGAGCTCTTCAGGAAGCGGCGGAAGGGCCGCCAGAATGTTCGGCGGCGTCGTCGGCAACGCGTTGCCTTCCGGGTACGGCGCATTCACCTTGTAGGTCACCTTCTTGGCCGGGCCTTCATCCTTTTCCTTCACGTCTTCCGTCAGCTTCTCTCGGGTCTCGCGTCCCGCCTTCCCTTTCAGCTCCGGATATACCAGCCGCCGGAACTTGTTGCGAATCTCAGGCGTCAGGATGTCACCGGCGCGGGCATTGGCTCGCGCTGCACGGATCTTCGCCGCAAGCGCCAGCTGCGCGGCTTTGATGTCTCCCGGGTTCTTCGTTTCCTTGATAGGCAGCGAGTCCTTCGCGGCGACCTTGTGAATGGCCATGTAGGACTCGACGCGCTTGCTGAAGTCCTGCAGTACCAAAGCATCCGGATTCGAGTGTGTTTCCGCAGCCTTCGCCTTCGTTGCGTCGGAAATTTGCGGCTTGGGCGGAGAATTCTGCGCGTGAGCAGGGCTGGCGCAGAGAACGCACGCCACGCCGACCACGCCAATCGAACGGATGACCTTCATATGCAGCCCTCCATCGAGCTTGGCGAAATGGCTTCACGATTTGTGCCCAGGATGTCGACGAGCACGACTTGGGGAGCTCGGCCGTTAGCCGCAGGAATCGATATTACCGAAGTGATCCACCTCGCGCGTCCATCCTTCCTGGCCGAGTGCGTTCCGCACCTTGGCCCACCAGACGACGTCAGGCTGCTCGACGACGGCGATGGCGCACTCGTCGGACGCCTGCTTGTCGCCATTGCAGTACCCCTGGTTCGGGATGTACTGCTGGTCGATGACGCCGTTGACCCAGATCTTCCAGTCGCCGCCGCCGACGTTGCGCAGCAGGTAGATCGGTTCGCCCGCCGGGACGACGAGACGCTTCGCGCCGATCGTGACCTGGCGGCTCGCGCTTGCACGCCCGGCCTTCGTCGTCGTCACCACGCCTGTCAGGGCCTCGACGGTGTCCCTCAGAGCAGCATGAAACGCGACGGGCGTATCATCACGGCGATCAGTGTGGAGATCGGTGTCCCAATCGACGGTCCACGCGCGATACGTGCAACACAAGAACGGACACACGCCATCTTCATCGAACGGAATCGGCGGGCCTGCCTGCGTCGTTGTCCGCCCGCAGCTGAGCGCTACGAGCGCCGCTATCACCACGATGACGTGGCCGAATCCCGAATCCCGAATCCCGAATCCCGAGATTGACTTCATGAGCAGCTCACCGGCCGCTGACCAGGATAGTTCCAGCGACGGTTTTCCGGCGCGAGAATCTGGTTCTCCTTGAGGCGTCCGTCGCGGTGCCGGAGCCAGTCAGCCACGGCCTCGCGCAGTATCGGCGCGCCCTCTGGACTCCGGATCTCGCCAAGCGACCCGGCGGGTGCGAGGACCCCGTCGCCGCCGCTCGAGATAAAGTCGCTCGTGACGATTGTGAGCCGCTCGTCGGGTCTGATTGGAGCTCCCGACTTCCGACTCAGCGTGACTCGCAGCATCCCCGAGTCACACGTCGCGTCGACGCGGAAGCCGGCGATCGAGAGGATCTCGGTGGGCGGCTCACGCCGCTGGAGGTTGTAGGCCACGATTCGCGCGAGCTGATCGCCGGTCAGCATGAGCGTGACGAGACGATTGTCGAACGGATACACCTCGTACACCTGTCCGTACGTCAGCTTACCCGCCGACAGATCGGTGCGTAGCGCGCCACCGTTGCCAATCGATACGTCAGCGCCCGGTGTCGACTCGAGTGTGCCATCGGCGAACAGATCGGCGAGCGCTGACTCGGTCTGGTCGGCGCGGCGGATTGGCGTCTCGAGGAACACACCAAGCGGCTGGTTCTTGACCGCAAGTGCCCGGCGAACGGCGGGCGCAATCGCAGCTGCCGCCGCAGCGTCCGGCGTCACCAGACTGTTCTCATAACGGGCGGGCACCAGCTTCGCCGTCTGCGCCGCCGCGGCATCGCACGCGTGGGTTGCCGGATCCTCGCGGGCGCAGAGATCCCGCGGCGCGAATATCTGCTTGCCGGTCACTTTCGAGGAGGCTCGATCGATTGTCAGGTCGACGCGCGAGAACGCGCGACCGGTGGAATAGGCTTCAACGACGGCGATGCCGGCGACATTGTGGGCCATCGCCTGGTGCGTGTGGCCGGCCGCGATGACATCGATGAGGCCTGGAGGGAGCTGGCGCGCAACGTCGACGATCTCCGCCATCGGATCGCACGAGCTCGTGTCCTCGGGATTGTCGAGCCTCGCGCATCGCCCTCCTGCGTGGGCAAGGACGATCACCACGGACGCTCCGCTGGACCGCAGCGACGTCGCCTCTTTCTCGATGGCAGGCGCAAGCGGCGCAAACGTCAGGCCGCGAATGTTCTCGGCGATCGTCGTCACAGTCGTCGCCCGTGTCGTGACGCCGATGATGCCGACTTTGATGCCACCGGCTGTAACCATCGTCGACGGCTTCACATTACGCCACGCCACGGGCCGGCCGGTCGCATCGTCGATGACGTTGGCCGCGAGAAACGGAAACCGCGCTTCGGCGGCGCGCGCCTTCAGCGCGCCTCGCGGGTCATCCCCTGCCTTGCGGGGCGTGGCCTCGGGACCGATCGGACCAAAGTCGAACTCGTGATTACCAATCGCGGCGGCCGCGTATCCAAGCTTGTTGTATGCGCGGATCACCACCGCGCCTTCATTGAGGTTCGATTCGAGCGTCCCCTGGGACATGTCTCCGGAATCGACGAGCAACACGGCGCCCAGATCGCGGAGTCGCGCCGTACGAACGCTGCGAACGTACCCGCCGAGCAGCGCCAGCCCGCCGCGCTCGCCGCGCTGAATGATGCCGCCGTGAAGATCGGTGGTCGCGATGATGGAAAGGGTGAACGTCCGTGGCAGCGCCTGTCTGGTCCCGGATCCGGAGGGTCCGCCTCGCCCGAAGGACGCGGGCGCTTGCCGTTCCGGAGATGCGGGCGCCGCGATGGCGCAGACTATGACAAGAAGCAGCGTCGAGACGCGCGCGCGGGTCACCCATCGAATGCTAGCACGCGCTTATCACCGCGGCGATGATCACGGCGACCCCTGACCAGAATGCGATCGGCGACCATGTGTAAATCGGATATGGCGCGGCACGGCTGATATAGATGCCCGGATCGCCGGCCACGCGCGAAGCGGTCTGTGCGCGCTGCTCGGGTGTCCAGCGCGGCGGTACGCGCGAGACGTACGAAGGCGTGTCGAGGACCGGCTCAAAGAACATCTCTAGAATACGGTTCTCCCGCCACGCCGTGAACGGGTCGCCGGCGCTCCACGCCAGATTCCTCGACTGCACGTGCCACAGTGCTTCGCTCATGTACTGATCCTCGCGCGAGAGTCGATGCAGCACCATGGGCGGCTGCAGGCGCCAGCGCGTCACCCGATCGGCGGCGGAAGCGACCAGATCCCGGGCCGTATATCGAGACCAGAACACGCCGATGTCGGGCTCGTACACCTGGTGTCCGAGATGCACAACCTGGAAGAAGGCCGCAAATGCCACCAGCACGACGCTAAGGGCATGGGTGATTGGGCGGATGGCCGCTCGCTCCAGCGGCGCAGCGAGTCGAGCCGGCGGGTCGATGCTTGCCGCGAAGCACAACCCGCACGTCACCGCCACGCCGTTGAGAAAGATGTCGTGTGCTTCGCCGACGCGTGCCGGGATGAACCATTGGAGGAATTCGTCCGCGATCCCGACGAGGACGCCGGCGAGCAGCGGCCACACGAGCGCAAGGCCATTGTCGAGCGGACGCCACGCGCGATAGAAGAGCCAGGCGATGGCGCCGTATTCGACGAAATGAACGTGTTCGACGACGTCGACTTCGGGATTGCCGGTGGCCACGATTCTCGCGTACAGCGCCGCGCCGCCAATGCTCGCCGCAAACACGGCGAATCGCCACGCCCGGCGATCGCGAACGCGGACGACCGCCGCGATCAATGCCATGACGACCGCGATGGCGACCGCACCCGAGACGATGGCCTGGAACTGTGTGGGAAACGTGGTCCGTATCGATGCGCGGATCTCGCCGATGAATGGAGAAGACAACACGACCGCCACCGCCCCGATCGTGGCGACCGCGAGGCGGCCGCGATGAACGGCACCCATGTACCTCCTAACTTACTTTTCACGTTGAACTTTTCACTTTCTACTTCTGTTCGACGGCGTCCAGGATCACCTGGGCCGCGTGCTCGCATTGCGCGCGCGTCACGTCGAGATGCGTCACGGCGCGGACGATGCGGGGACCGAACGCGACCACCAGCACGCCGTGGGCGCGCGCCGCGGCCACAACGGCGGCTGCGTCTGGCGCTCCAGGCGCCAGCGAGAAGATCACGATGTTCGTCTGCACGGTGCGTTCGTCGAGGACAACCCGTGGGCTTGCGGCGAGGCGCGCGGAAATCACTTTCGCGTTCGCGTGATCCTCGACCAGCCGGGCAAGGTGATGATCGAGCGCATAGAGACCGGCAGCCGCCAGAATTCCGACCTGCCGCATCGCTCCGCCGAACATGCGCCGGTGGCGGACGCAGTCGCGAATCACCTCGCGTGATCCTGCGAGCATCGTTCCCGCAGGCGCGCCGAGCCCCTTTGACAGCGCCACTGTGGCCACGTCGAACGGCGCAGCCAGATCCATCAGCGATCGGCCCGAGGCCGCCGCTGCATTCCACAACCGTGCTCCATCGAGAAACGTCGTGATCCGTCTCTCGCGCGCCGCCGCGCAGATGCGGATCGCCTCATCCTGGTCGATCACGATTCCGCCGGCGCGGTTGTGGGTGTTCTCCACCTGCACGAGCGTCGTCGGCGGATAGAGCATGTGATCGCGCGGCTTTACGGCCATCACGAACTCTTCCGCGGCGAAGCGTCCTCCCTGCCCCACCTCCGTGAACTGCACGCCGGCGTTCGCGCCGCCCCCGCCGGTCTCATGCCAGACCGCGTGACTCTCCCGGCTGACGATCACATCGTCGCCGGGCCGCGTCAGCGCGCGAAGCGCGACCTGATTTGCCATCGTGCCCGACGGAAGCCAGAGCGCAGCCTCCTTGCCGAGCAGCGCCGCGATCCGAGCCTGCAGCTCGTTGACGGTCGGGTCTTCCCCGAACTGATCGTCGCCGACGGGGGCGGCCGCCATGGCAGCGCGCATGCCTGGCGTGGGACGCGTGACGGTGTCTGACCGAAGATCGATCGGCGCGGTATCCGTGCCCGAGCTCACTGTGCGCGTACCGTATGCTCGCGGAAGAACACGATCATATCGGTGCTGACTGCCGGCTTCGCTCCCAGCTGCCGCAGCATCGTCGCCACTTGTCCGCGGTGATACGTTCCGTGATTCACGACGTGGACGATCATCTGCCAGTAGGGAGAGGTCGACGACTGGCCGGCCAACGACTTGTATTCGATCATGCGATGCAGGCCGGCGGGTCCAAGGCCGTCGACGAATGCCTTGATCTGCGCCTCGAGTGCCATCCATGTGTCGCGAAGCGCGGCGACGCTCACGAGCTCGCTCGTGTCGGGGCGGGCGGCCGGAGACTCCCCCTGCCAGCGGCGGTACCAGATCCACTCGGCGAAGTAGATGTGGACGAGCGTGTCGAGTACCGAACCGAAGGAGCTTCCCAGCGGTTGCGACAGCTGCTCCGCGGACAACTGGTCGGCGGAGGCGAGCACGCGATCGCGTGCCCAGTAGTTGTAGTCGACGAGAATGTGGATGTAGTCGGAAGTCATATGGGAAGGACGAATATATACCGCGTCTCGGATAGACTGAATGCCATGGCTCGCCGATGGCGCCGGCCCCTCACAATCGTGGTCGCGGCCGCGATCTGCCTGACCGCGGGTGTCGCGGCGGCGCAGTTCGGCCGGCGCGGGTTCGGCGGCTTCAGGGCGCGGTTCGCCACGGCAAGCGACTTCGACGGCCGCTTCCATTTCTGCCGGATCGTCTACCAGTCGGCGCTCGACGGCGACGGCGGCAACTGGAACGCGGACTGGCCACGGGCCGACATCAACATGTCAGTTCGGCTGTCTGAGCTGACCAAGACGGACGTCAGCAAGGATCCCACCGGCGAGCCGAACCACCTGCTGATTCGTTTCACCGATCCCGCGCTGTTCGACTGCCCCTTCGTGATGGCCACCGAAGTGGGAAGAGCCGTCATCACGGATCAGGATGCGAAGGCCCTGCGCTTGTATCTCGACAAGGGCGGTTTCCTGTGGGTCGACGACTTCTGGGGTAGCTACGCCTGGGATCACTGGGTGGCGCAGCTTCGGAAGGCGCTACCCGGGAACGAATTTACGATCTTCGATCTGCCGTCGGACCATCCGTTGTTCCGAACGCAGTTCGAGGTGGCACAGGTTCCGCAGATTCCCAATATCGGGTTCTTCACCGAAACCGGCGGGGGAACATCTGAGCGCGGCTCGGACAGCGCCACGGCGCACGCGCGCGGCATCGCGGACAGTCACGGACGCCTGATGGTGCTGATGACGCACAACACCGACTTAGGTGACTCGTGGGAGCGCGAAGGCGACAGCCCGGCCTATTTCCTCGCCGTCGGCCCGAGAGGCTATGCCTTCGGCATCAACGCGATCCTCTACGCGCTGACTCATTAGCAAATCCCAAATCCCAAATCCCAAGTCCCAAGTTCAAAGCCCAACCAACAACACGTCACACCTGCAGGATGTGACAGATAGTCTCGACGGTGTTCCAGTTGCGCGTCGTCGCGACGCCGAACCCTCTCTCGAGGACCGCGTTCGGATAGATCGGCGTGCCCGGCTGCCGCCGCCAGACGCTGGCGGCGAGCCTTCCTGAGGCAGCAACGATCTTGACCTGCCACCGGTTACTGGCGGGATAGATCACCGGAAGCGGCGGCACGGCCCGGGACCGCGTGAGCATCACGCTCAGGAAACGTTGTTCGTTGGCGGCAGGAGGCCGGCGCCCGAAGGGCGCACTGGCCGCAAATTCGACCAGCTCACGCCCTCTGACGATCATGATGTCGGCCTGGAACGTCAGACGCGTTCGTATCGCTGCACGCAATGCTGCCTGCGGCACCGGCGCGCGTACAACGAATGTGCCGGCGGCCCCGATGTTAACGAGGTCTGTACACCGCGAGATCCTTCGCAAGCGTCGCAGGCATGAATCGTTTATGCCGGCCGACGTTCACGCCTCGCAGGAAAACAACAAGGGACATGGGGAATGGCTGATTGGTGATTAGGGGTTAGTGACTTGTGATTCGTGATCAGCGCGACTCGCGACCCCACAGTTACCAATCGCCAATCGCCAATCGCCAATCACGAATCACAAATCAAATTCATACCGCGCGACATAGTACGACCCGACCTGGCGGAAGCTGTGGAACCGGAACCCGAATCGCTCGTAGAGATCTCGGAGGCGAGACCGTTCAGCGTCGCAATCGAGACGCAGATACTGTTTGCCCAGCGACCGTGCATGATCGACGGCCCATCGAAGCAGCGCGGTCGAGACACCTTGTCCGGCATGGTTCCGCCGCACCGCCAGGCGATGGATGAAGCCGGAGTCGTCCGTGACGAGATCGGGCCAGAACAAATGGTCGTCGAGCTGGAATTTCAGCGCCCCCGCGATGTCGCCGTCGCACTCCGCGACATGGAAGAGGCCGGCATCAACTTCTGCCGCGATGCGATCCTCGGCGAGTTCGTCCTCGACCCACATCGTGGTGCCGTCAAGCTGCGCCACCCACTTCGCGGCGTCCGTGAGAATCGCGGTCACGGCGGACGCATCTTCACGTATCGCCTGCCGAATCCGAATATCCACGTACGTTGGGGCCGGCTTTAGCCGGCCAAGCAGTGGGGCCGGCTTCAGCCGGCCCTCCAGTGAGCACAGACCTCAGAATTCGAAGCGCACGCCCAGCTGCGCAGTCGTCGGGATTGCTCCGGCGCGCAGCACGGTCAGATTGAGGAAGTCCGTCGAACGCCGATCACCGGTCGGATTGTCGAAATTTGCACGGTTGGTCACGTTGAAGATATCCGCGAAGAGATCGATCGAGCGGCCGGCGGCAGGACGCAGGCGATAGCCAAGCCGCACGTCGAGCTGGAAGAAACCAGGTCCAGTCGCGCCGTTGCGGTGACCGTCGGAATCGACGTTGAACGGATTGCGACCTGTGCTGGTGTAGGCGCCCGCGGGCAATGGCTCGGCGAACGTCCCGTTGCGATCCGGATCGGTCGTGGAATCGAGCACCGTGAACCGCGATCCACTCAACGCACGCGCGACCCAGGCGAATGTCAGACCGTGCGCCCTCGGCACCAGCGATTGGCCGCTGATCACCAGATTGTGCCGGCGGTCGACGTTGGTCGGTCCCTGATTGAGCTCGAGGTGCATGTCATTCAGCACCTGGAAGCCGCTCAGCGGAATGGCAGCACCCGAGGTGTTCCCGCGGGAGTAGCCGAGCGTGTATGAGACGCGGAACGAATAGTCGGACGCGAAGCGCTTGACCAGCGCCGCTTCCAGCGCGTCGTAATCAATTTTCCCTGCGTTCACAGGCTGATTGACAGCGGCCGAGAAGGCGGGGTCGATCCGGACGAGCGTTGCCGTACGCACCGTCGAGGCGCGGAGGCCCGGGTTGAGATCTCTCAGCATGAGCTGGTCGCGGGCGCGCGCATGAACGTAGTCCGCGCTGACCGAAACGTTCGTCCAGAGCTGACGCTCGTACCCCGCCGTGAACTGATCCGTATACGGGACCGTACGTCCGGGCTTGTCCAACGTCACGTTCCCGGTGTTCTTGATGACAGCTCCCGCCGGGAACCGCGCCGCCAGGAGTGCCCGATTCACGGTCGGACCACCAGCGAGCATCGGGTCGGCCGGCACTTGACCGATCGACGGTCCTGGGTCCGCGCTGTTGGTGGGGAAGTTGACCTCGAAGGAATCTGAGAAGACCCCAGCCGTCAGAATCGCGGAGATCAGCTCGAAATGCGTCTTGTCATAGAACCGGCCGTAGCCGCCGCGGACGGCGGCCTTGCCGTCGCCGGTCAGGTCGTAGGTGAGGCCCACGCGGGGGCCGACGTTGTTCCTGTCCACCGGATAGGCATTCGGGTCGGAGAATGCCGGGTTGTTGGCTTCGACGAGCGGCGCCACTTCGAGGTCGTATCTGAGGCCCAGGCTGACCGTCGTGCGCGCGTTCGCATGCCATTTGTCCTGCACGAAAAAGGCCGCGAAGTGCGCCTTCTGATCGCGGTTCAGGGCGCCAGGAACGCGAATCGACAGTCGCTCGGGATAGGTGCGCGGATCGTTCGCGTTGAACGCCAGATCGCTTCTGAAAATGAATGTTCCGTTCAGATTGTCCTGCGCTGTCGATCGGGCAGTCACATATTCGTACTGCCCGCCGAACTTCAAGTCGTGATCGCCGCCATGCCCGGGCACGAACCAGGACATCGTGTCGTCGAACTGATACGCGTTGTTGACGCGCGCCTGAGCGACGGCGTTCTGCTGATCGACAAAGGTCAGGTAATTGAGCTGGGGCTTCAACGCCGCCTGATCCTGGCCGTTGCCGTTGAAGTTCGAATTCGCGAAGGCGACATCTTCTCGGGTGAAGTTCACCCGCACCGTATTGAGCCGGTTGTGGCCCAGCACTGAGTTCATCGTGCCGACGACCGTCTGGTCGATGTCGTGCTCTTCGCGGGAGGCATTCTGGGTGACCGAGAGCGGGGGCACGAGCGTGAGACCGGCCGCCATGTTGACTGGAACGATCTGGTTCAATTGCGGCGATGCCTCTCGCAGCCACCGCACCGTCCAGATGTTGTTCGCGCTTAACTGGTGATCGAACCGCGCCAGCGTATTCCACACGCGATCACGCGTCACCGGCGAGCTGTTGAACTCCGGATGCGACGGAATGGTGATCGTGCTCGTCCGGTCGACCATTACGCGTTCGAGGTTGAAGAAGAAGTGGGCCTTGTCGCGCACGACCGGACCGCCCAGGTTCGCGCGGTAGGTCTGAAACTGCGTATCGGGCTTGTTGAGGCCGTTCTGCTTGACGAAGAAATTCTTCTGAGTCAGGCCCGGCCGCTGCCACAGCCCGGCTCCTACGCCGTGAAACGCGTTGGTGCCCTGTTTGCTGATGGCGTTGATGATCGCGCCCGTCGTTCGTCCGAACTCCGCGTCGTACTGGTTCGTGACGACCTGGAATTCGGCGATCGCCTCCACCGGCGCCCGCGCCTGCGAGCCCGCGCGCTGGCCTATGACGTCGTCGTTGTTGTTGGCCCCGTCGAGCATGTAGTTGTTGTTGCGCGAGTCCATGCCGTTGACACTGATCGCGTCGGAGCCGAACGACTCGGTACTGATGTTGGCGATGACACCCGGGAGCAGCGCCACCAGCCCGACGAAGTTACCATTGACCGACGGCAGCATCCCCGCTTCCCGACTCGTGACGTTGCCGCCGATTTCCTTCGATGTGATGTCGACCAGCGGCGTCTCGGCAGTCACCGAGACCGTCTCCGTCAGCGCGCCCACGTCGAGCCGCACATCGAGCGTGGTGGTTCGTCCAAGATCGAGCCTCAGGTCGCTGCGGCTGTACTTCTTGAAGCCGGAGAGCTCCGCGTCGATCGAATAGATTCCAGGCGCGATCGCCGTGATGAAGTACGTGCCATCCCCATTGGTGACGGTCTCGCGAAAGACGCCAGTCGCCTGGTTGGTGATCGTGACGTTGACACCGGGGAGAACCGCGTCTTGCGCGTCGAGGACGCGACCGCGGAGTTCCGCCGCGCTTTCCTGGGCTGAGACCGCGCTTGCGGTTGCGAGGGAGCATGCGACAAACAGGATCCTCACGAGAGTTCGTTTCATCCGAATCTCCTCCGTGGAGGGCGCGGAAGGGCGCCCGAATGATTTCAGCGGCTCATTCTACCGCCGGTGTTTGAAGAACAGCGAGACGCCAAGCCCGATGGCGAACATCAAGCCGAACGCGAAGCCGCCGGCGGCCGCAATGATGAGCAGCGTGTCCCTGTCCATGTGGTGGGCAGTCGTGCGGCACGGGTCCTTCAGGACCCGCCGGGATCCCCCGTCACCAGCGCGAAAGCGAAACCGTCGTATCCCTTGCTGCCGACGGTCTGCACTATCGTTGCGCTGACACGCGTTTCAGCGGCGAGCCGCTCGCCGAATCGGCGGACGCCTATGATGTTCGAATCCGTGCTCGCGGAGTCAATGACCCCGCCTTTCCGCACAACGTTGTCGACGAGAATGACACTTCCGCGGCGCGACAGCTTCAACGCCCAATCAAAGTATTCCGACAGGTTCGCCCGATCGGCGTCGATGAAGATGAAATCGAACGGGCCTTCCCCGTGTTCCGCGAGGCGCGGCAGCGTGTCGAGCGCCGCGCCAAGGCGGACGTCGATTCGATCCGTGAGTCCGGCACGCGCGACGTTTGCGCGGGCGATGCCAGCGTGCTTTGGATCGGACTCCAGCGTGACCACACGGCCATCCGCCGGCAACGCGCGCGCGAGCCAGATCGTGCTGTAGCCGGCGAGCGTTCCGATCTCGAGGATGCGTCGCGCGCCCAACATCCGGGCAAGCAGGTGAAGCAACTTCCCCTGCGCCGGCGTGACGTTGATGGGTGGCAGCCCCGCCGCCACGCTGGCCTCGAGCGCCGCGTCGAGCTCGGGGTCCGAAGGGACGACCAGGTCGTTGATGTACTGGTCAACCGCCGTCCATTGATCCTGGCTCACGTTTCCAATGCTACTATCGGCGCTCCCACTCAATCAGGAGCCAATCATGCGCTGGTATCACTACTTGGCGCTGTTCTTTGCTGGCGCCTTTCTGGTCAACTGCGTCCCGCATTTCACCAACGGCGTTTCCGGCCGCCCGTTTCCGAGCCCGTTCGCATCGCCGCCCGGCCAGGGCATGTCGTCGCCCGTCGTCAACGTCCTCTGGGGCAGCTTCAACCTGATCGTCGGTTTCGCGCTCGCGCGCGCGGGTCGCTTTGACTCCCGCCGGCTCGTCGCGTTGCTCACGGTCGCCATCGGCGGGCTGCTCACGGGAGTGATGCTCGCCAACGCCTTCGGCCAGGTCTTCGCCGCGCGCTAGTCCTGTCGTTCTCGGGACTCGAGGTGGAATTTGTGCATGTACCGGTGCATCAGGGGCGCAACGAGGATACTGGCGGCCACCAGGACGACCATGCCCGCGTACAGGGCGTAGAGGCCGGCGAACAGCTTGCCGCCGGTCGTGCGCAGCTGCGTCTCGACCGGACCCATCCCGCCGAGCAGCATCGCGGCGTTGAGAAACGCATCGATGACAGTGCATCCCCTCGAAGTACCAGTAGCCCCACATCCCGATGACAAGCGATCCGCCGACCGCGAACAGCGCAATGCCGGCGTTTTGTGCCAGCCGCCGGAGAAACAGTTTGCGTGGGGCCAGCGGCGTATGGCGAGTTTCAGGCATATCTGCAGATGTTATTGGGGTTTGGGATTTGGGTCTTGGGATTTGGGATTTGGGATTTCCTATGTGCTAGCATCCGGCGCTTGGAGGTGACTATGTCACGCAGACTGATTCTCGCGGGGATGCTCTTCACGCTCTTCGCGTCGCTGGCGGCGGCACAGGATGCGAAGACGGTCATCGCCGCCGCATCGAAGGCGATGGGCGCGGACACGCTGAACACCATCGAGTTCTCCGGCAGCGGCGCCGACTTCGCGATCGGGCAGGCCTACAGCGGCAACTCGCCGTGGCCGAAGTTCATCGACAAGACCTACACGCGCCAGATCGATTTCCGCGTGCCGTCCTCGAAGATGGATCGCATCCGGATGCAGGGCGAGAATCCCGCCGCGCGGCGGAGGCCAGCAGCCGGTCCGCGGCGAGCAGCCGCAGAACCAGACGATCGTCGTCAACGCGAACACGCCGTGGGCGCAGCAGCTCGAGATCGTGATGCTGCCGCAGGGCTTCCTGCGGGCCGCCGCGGCCGCGAACGCGACCGCGAAGTCGCAGACGCTCGGCGGCAAGAAGTACACCGTCGTGTCCTTCACCGGCCAGAACAAAGCGGCGGTCAACGGCTACATCAACGATCAGAACATGGTCGAGCGCGTGGAGACCTGGATCGACAACCCGGTCCTCGGCGACACGCAGTTCGAGGCGGTCTACAGCGACTACAAGGACTTCGGTGGCGTGAAGTTCCCGATGCACATCGTGCAGCGGCAGGGCGGCTTCCCGATTCTCGATCTCGTCGGTCAGCGACGTGAAGCCGAACGCGCCGGTCACGATCCAGGCGCAGGGGCGCGCCGGCGGAGCGCCCGCGGCAGCGCGCCGCGGCGTCGCCGACACCAGGCGCGCCGTCAGAGAAGCTTGCTGACGGCGTGTACCTCATCCTCGGCGGCTACGCGGGTGTCGCCGTTGACTTCAAGGACTACATCGTCGTGATCGAGGGCGCTGCCAGCGACGAGCGTTCCAACGCGGTCATCGCCGAGGCGAAGCGGCTGATCCCGAACAAGCCGATTCGCTACGTCGTGAACACGCACCAGCATTTCGATCATGCTGGTGGTCTGCGCGCGTTCGTGGCCGAAGGCGCAACCATCATCACGCACGAGGTTCACAAGCCGTACTACGAGAAGATCTGGGCCGCGCCGCACACGCTCAACCCGGATCGGCTGGCCAGGGCGCCGAAGAAGCCGACGTTCGAGACGGTGTCGGAAAAGAAGGTCCTGACCGACGGCAATCACGTCATCGAGCTGCATCACCTGCAGGGCAGCGGTCACAACCAGGGGCTGATCGTCGCGTACCTGCCGAAGGAGAAAATCCTCGTCGAGGCCGATGCGTTCAATCCTCCCGCGGACAAGAACGCGCCGGTCGTCCGGCCGGCCAGTCCGTACATGCTCAATCTCGTCGACAACCTCAGGCGCCTGAAGCTCGAGGTGCAGCGGATCATTCCGATTCACTACCCCGTGGACAACCGGGTGGTCGAGTTCGCCGAGTTCACCCGCGCCGTCTCCGACACTGGAACGAACTGACGCTTCCACGGGCCACGGAGACACGGGGACACGGAGCATTCAAGCCGTTTTCTCCGCGACTCCGTTTCTCCGTGGCTTGTCTCGTTAGGTTAGTCCTGGCTTGCGCGGATTCGAATCATCGGCTCGAACAGTCGCGACCCCTTGCAGGCCGGGCATCGGCCCGGCTTCGACAGCTTGTCCTCGCTGAACACGAAATCACACGATCGACAGCGCGCGGGAACGACCTCGATGCCGTGACCCGCGGCGCGCGCCGAGCGCAGCGCATGCCGAAGGTCTTCTTCGATGTCGCCGCGCGTCATGCCCAGCTCACGCGCAAGCCACGACGCGGACCGAAATTCATGAGACAGCAGATCGATCAGCTGCCGGCGATACGCCACGTCAAGACCCTTCCCGCTCTGCGCATCGAACGCACTGAAGTTCCGTGCCGATGTATGTCGCGCGCCCTTCAGGTGTGATCACCCAGGGACGCAGTTGCCACGGCGGATCGTGCCGCACGTGCTGACCGTGGCCGCACTCCAGATCCGCGACCCAGTGCCCTTTATCGTCCTGGTGGAAACCGATGATGCGGCGCGGTACGGCGCGGTCGTTATTCGTCACGGCGGCGCATGGATTTTCGCCCTGGGAGTTGGGAATTGGAAGTTGGGAATTGCTACCTGTCTGAGATGCGAGCGCGAAGCCGTGCGAGCAGTTCGCGGAAGTCGGCTGGCACGGGCGCCTCGAAGTGCAACACGCGGCGGTCGGCGGGGTGCTCAAACGCCAGCCGGTACGCGTGAAGCGCCTGGCGGGAAAACGCAATCGGCCGCAGCGCGTCGGGTCCGTACACGTAGCGCCGCTCGCCGACGAGCGTGTGGCCACGCAGCCGCGCCTGGATGCGAATCTGATTGCGCTTCCCCGTCTGGAGTCGCACTTCGATCAGTGACGCATCGCGAAACGTCTCGACGACGCGATAGTCGCTGATCGCGTCGGTCCCCTCCGGATCGCGCGGGTGGGTTTCCTTCTGAATGAGCGCCTTGCGATCCCAGACCAGGCGATCGCGCCATGTGCCTGTCCTTGGCTCGGGATGGCCGTACACGACGGCGAGGTACACGCGCTCCGGCTCGCGGCGGCGGAATTGCGCCTTGAGCGCCTCCTGCGACCGTGCGTCCTTTGCGAACAAGACCAGTCCTGACGTGTCGCGATCGATCCTGTGGACCACGAATGGGTGGCGCTTCCCACGTGGACGGAAGTAGTCCTCGAGCTGGTCGTACACGGAAGACGCGCCCATCTTCCGCTCGAGCGGGACCGACAGCAGCCCGGCCGGCTTGTTCAACACCAGCAGCAAATCGTCTTCGTACAGGATTTCGAGATCTCCGGTCTCGCTTCGCGGCGCGCGGCGGGAGCTGCCCGGCCGATCCATCCAGACCCGGACGACATCGCCCGCGACGAGATGCCTGGCGGCGTCCACGAGCGCCATCTCCTCGGTATTCACGAAGATCTTTCCGCGTTCGAGCGCGGTCACGGCGCGGCCGCGCGAGCCAAGCCGATCGGCGGCGGCCAGAAACTTGTCGAGCCGCGCGCCGGCCTCGCCGGCATCGACGGTCCACTGGTCGCTCAGGGCGCTCCAAGAGCAAGCGCGATTGCGCGCTCGGGTGAGATGGTCCGTCCGTCGGCGGACGCCGCCCTGAACGTGTCCGGTGCTATCAGAGTCAGGAGCAGCGCTGTGTAGTGATCGATATCGAGCTGATCGTCGGGGTCGAACGTCACGTTGAAGCGCTCGAGCATCGCGAGCGCGGCACCGTAGAGACGCGCAGCCCGCGTGCCCTGTTTCTGCGCGACCGCGATCGAGGCAAAACCGGTGAGCGTGTAGGCGATGCCGGCGTCGTCCTGCAGGTCGCGGTACTTCTGCAGGCTTTCGGTGAACAGTTTTCTCGCGGCGTCCGCGTTCCCCTGACGCAGCCGCACGTATCCGAGGTTGAACAGTTCGGCGGCAACCGGAACGTCCCAGCCCGCGGCGCGGTTCACAGCCAGGCTGAACTGGTACAGCTCCGCCGCCTTGCCGTACTGTCCCTGGATTCGAGCGACAGCCGCAAGCATGTGCATGGCGGCCGCCTGTCCGGGCTTGTCGTCGAGGTCGCGACGCAGCACGGCGCTCTCTTCGGCGTACCGCCGGACGGAGGCGTAATCCATCTCCTGCAGCGCCGCGCGTGAGAGACCCAGGAGGGCCGTGGCCGCCCCTTCCTTGTCCTGCAGTCGTCGGTAGATCCGCAGGCTCTCAGCGTTCAGCTCGCGCGAAATGGCTTGATCGCGCTGCCTCAGCGCGAGGGCGCCGGCGTCGTACAACCCCTTCGCCCGGACCTGCGTCTGGGCCAGGGCGCTTGGCAGCCCCAGGATTGTCGTCAGCAGATCCCGCGCCTCCTGGACACGCCCTTCGTAGGTCCAGAAATAGGCGAGCGGCACAGCGAGGCGCAACGCCTGGTCACCCTCGGCATTGCGAGAGAACCAGTCGAGGCTGTCGCGGAGTGAGAGCTCCTCGGTCTTCACACGCTGACGCCACTCCGCACCGCGCGGTCCCAGGCGCTCCGCGTACGCCTGCTCGACCTGCGCTACGCGATCGAGCGCAGCCTGTCGTTGGACCTCGAAGTCATTCTGAGATGCAGCGGCAGACGCCGCCCAGAGCGAACCGATGATCAAGACGATGGCAGGGACCCGCAGCATTCGGGCTTCAGCTTACACCGACACACCGAGGGTGATCGTCGCGGTGCAGTCGTGAGCAGTGGCCCTCAGCGTCGCACTGCCAGATTTCCACGTTGGCCCCGAGACCGCTGCGCAGCCGGCGGCCGCATTCACGATCGTCATCGCCAGCGTCACCGGCAGGCTATTTCTACCCTCAGCGACGTCGCGCCTGAAGAAGGCGGCGTTGTTGATCCTGCCCGTCATGTCCGATGCCGCGGCTGTGCAATTGAAAACGACCAACAGCTCAGCCACGGAAATCCTGATCACGCGGGTCCGTGTTCACGAATACGCCAGTCGGTTCTTGTTACACGGTCACCCACTTTTGCTTACTGGACCCGACGCTATTCCAAAGCCTGTACGGGTCATTGTCACGGTAACTGATTGAGAGAGCTAGGCTAGGGGTCTGAACACCCCGGCGGGAACAGTCGTTGCCCCATGAGCTCGAAACCTTGCTCCGGAGGATCACGTCATGACCGGTGTTCATTTTCGAGTGCTTCTCCTCGCCATCTCCACAGCCGTCGCGGCCGCGTGCGGCGGTAACGCGTCGATGTCGCCGACGGCACCATCGGTAACTGGTACTGGCGCATCTGGCGCCGTCATCATCGGGCAAGTCAGCGGCATGTCCGCGCCGATCACCACGCGAGATTCGTCCGGTGCATTCGGCATACGAGAGACGTCCGGCGCGCTCGGCACTTTCGACACGCTCGCCACCTCGTCGATCACCGTGAAGATCACAGGCACCAACATTTCGACGACGACCGACGGCCAGGGTCAGTTCACTCTTACCGGCGTCCCACCCGGGGACGTACAGCTGGAATTCAGCGGCCAGGGGACGAACGCGAAGATCGTGATCTCAGGGGTCAGCGCGCAGGACGAGATCCGTATCTCCATCACGCTGAACGGCAACAACGCTCACGTCGATTCCGAACGGCGCAACCGACGTGAGGACCGGAACAATAATCAGGCCGAAGTAAAGGGTGCGGTCGCTGGCTTGAGCGGCACCTGCCCCAGCGTGACGTTCACGGTGCAGGGCACGAAGGTGATGACGACGGCAAGCACTGGGTTTGACGACATCACGTGCGCGCGCGTGCAGAACGGAATGATCGTGGAGGTCAACGGACAGCGCGGCGCGGACGGCGCCATCACTGCCGCTCGGGTCGACCTGGACGACGACAGAGACGAAACCGAGGTCAAGGGCGCGGTCTCCGGGTTGAGTGGCAGCTGCCCGAGCCTCACGTTCACTGTCCGGGGCGCGAAGGTGACGACAACGGCAAACACCACGTTCGAGGGCGTCACGTGCGCGCGCGTTCAGAACGGAACGATCGTCGAGGTCAAGGGCCCGCGCCAGGGGGACGGTACCGTGGCGGCCACGCGCGTGGAACTCGACGACTGATAGCGAAAACGAACTGCCACGCCGCCAGCCTATTTCAGCGTTGCGCCCGTCAGCCCGGCAATCGCGCCGAGCGTCGTCTGCGCCGCGTTGAGGCCCAGACGAAAGTCCTTGTCGGTGTACGTGGCGAACACGTCGGTTGGCTGGTGCCACTGTGGATCCCACCCGCTGCCGATCTGCGTGCCGCGATCGTTCTCGCGCAGGCTGATCGCGGCGACGTCGTTCATGAACGGATTGGAGTCCGTGTTGGTCATGTGCGGGCCGACCGACGCGGGATAGTCGGTCGCGTACGTCTCGTTCGCGCGGTGAAAGACCCACGCGAGAGCCTGTGATTCCGGCGCAAGCCTCGAGTTGGACTGGAACTCGATGTTGACGTCCGCTTCGGCCCTTTGCTCGGGACTCATCGTGCCGTCGGCACGCGGCATCCCGTGGTCGAAGAGCATCATGTCGTGCTGGATCATGCCCAGCCACTTCGGCTCCGGATATCGACCGGAGCCCGCCGGTTGCTCCTGCCCTCTCAGATCCCGTCGCTGCGCGACGTAGGCGTTGCTGCCGTTCAACCCGCTCTCTTCGTTGTTCCACAGGATGAAGCGAATCGATCGCTCCGTGTGCACGTCCGACGCGCTGAACACGCGCGCCAGCTCCATCACCAGCGCGGTGCCCGACCCGTCATCGTTCGCCGCTTCGCCCCAGCCGATGCCGTCCATGTGGGCGCCGATGATGTACATCTCGTCGGGGCGGGTGGCGCCAATCTTCGTGCAGTACACCTCTTCGCGCGGACCCGGCACGGTTGCCTCGGCATTCAGTTCACGCAGCCTCGGATCAGGCTGCGCGTTGGGATCGTTGTTCACGCCTGTCCGTGTCCGATTGCCGCGCGGGCGCCCTCCACCAACAGATGTCGGCGGGTTTGCGGCAGGAGGAGTCGGGGCCGGGGGCGACTGCACCACCGCCGGGGGCGCGGGCTGAAAGGTGTACTTGAGACGCTCCGTGTTGGTGCAGCCGTAGCTCTTGAGCTGCGCCTCGATCCAGTCGACCGCCGCGCGGTTGCGCTGAGTCCCCTGGCGCCGGTCGCCAAACTGTGTCAGCCCCTTGATCGTGGCTTTGTATCTCTCGAGATCGAGGCGCGACACCAGCACGCGGATCGGATCACCTGTTTCCGCCGTGGACTGCGCGAACGCAGGTCGCGCCAGCAACGTCAACACGAGGACGAAGACCATCGCGGCGACGAACAGCACCGCTGTTCCGCACCCGCTTGCTTTCCTGCCCGTTCCGGCGGCCGGTGCAGGAACGAAAGGCGATTCGCCGCGCTCGAGCGCCTCCACGTAGTCCTTGGCTTCCTTGAGACCAAGATTCGTGCGCTCGCGGACGGCTTTGATCGCGCCAATCTTGTCGCCAGCCTGGATTCGCTGCTGCAGCTCCGCATCAGGCTGGAACGATCCGGCACGGCTCAGCGTGCTGCCACAGTACCGACACTTGATCGCGTCGTCCTGGATTTGCTCGGCGCAGAACGGACACTTCTTCATCAGCGTTGAAAGACCGGCGGCGCTTCCGGAATGGCCGCCCCGTCGTGCCGCGGTTCTGAGCCACCGTAGTGTACGCCGGTGCCGTCGCTCATCACCGCCTGTCCGTACCCGAACACTCCACTGCGCGGCGGCACGACGGTGATCCTGTGTCCCAACGCTGTCAGCTGCGTGCGCGCCTGCGCCGGCACGAGCGCCTCGACATAGAGATCGCACCCGTCGAACGTCAATTTCGTGAAGCGGCCCGCCTCGAGGGCTTCCTGCACGTCCATGCCGTAGTCCGCGATGTTGGCGACAAACTGCGCGTGTGCCTGCGCCTGGTTGAACCCGCCCATGATCCCGAATCCGATCTTCACGTCACCCTTCGACATGAACGCCGGAATGATCGTGTGCAGCGGCCGCTTGCGGGGCGCGAGGAGGTTCGGATGGCCGCTCTCCAGCGTGAACAGCGCGCCACGGTTGTGGAGCATGAAGCCGGTGTCCGGCGGCACGATCCCGCTGCCGAACGAGGAATACAGGCTTTGAATCAAGGAGACGATGTTGCCGTCCTTGTCGATGACGGACAGGTAAATCGTGTCGGCGCCGGTGGCTGTCGTCAGCCCTTCGAGCCGCGCGGGCTCCACGGTGCACGCGGCTTTCGCGGGATCGATCAGCCGAGCACGATCCTTGCCGCGCTCCTTGCTCAACATCGGCAGCACCGGTACCTTCGAGAAGCGCGTATCCGCGACGTAGCGCAGCATGTCGGCGTACGCGAGCTTCTTCGCTTCGATCATCACGTGGAGCGCCTTGGCGCTGTGGAAGCCATACTGTGCGAGCGGATACTGCTCCATCACGTTCAGCATCATCAGCGCCGCGATGCCCTGCGTGTTCGGAGGAAGCTCGTAGACGTTCCACCCGCGATAGGTCGTCGAAATCGGATCGACCCATTCCGGCTTGAACTCCTTGAGGTCGGCCGGCGTCATCGTTCCGCCCTTCTCACGCGACGTGGCGACGATCGCATCCGCGGTCTTCCCCTCGTAGAAACCGGCCGGTCCCTTCGCGGCAATGAGACGCAGCGACGCGGCGAGGCGAGGGTTCTTGAAGACTTCACCGGCGCGTGGCGCACGTCCATTGGGCAGGTACGTCTGGGCGGCGTTCGGATCGGCAACCAGCTTTTGAGTCTGCCCGGCCCAGGCGTCCGCGATGACATCAGTCACGGGAAACCCATCGTCGGCGTAAAAAATCGCGGGCGCCAGGAGATCCGACATCGGGAGCTTGCCGAAGCGCGTACGCATCGCGTCCCAACCGGCCACGGCGCCCGGGACGGTCACGGTGTAGATCCCGACGCCCGGCATCCGCTGCAGCCCTTTCGATTTCAGGAGGTCCGGCGTAAGGCCGGTCGGCGCCCACCCGCCGGAGTTGAGTCCGTACAATTTGCCGGTGCTCGCTTCGTAGTAGATGGCGAACAGATCACCGCCAATGCCGTTGTTGTGCGGCTCGACAAGCCCCATCACGGCGTTGGCCGCGATGGCCGCATCGATGGCGTTCCCGCCGCGCTCGAGGATTTGCACCCCGGCGCGCGCAGCGAGCGGCTGGCTTGCCGCGACGATGCCGTACTTCGTCGCGATTTTCGAGCGGCCGGGAATCACCTTCGGGTCCGGACCCGCGTCTTCCTGGCCGACGACCATCCCTGTCAGCAAACCGAGGACGCCGATGGCGACAAACAGCAGGTGCAGTCTCATGGAAAACTCCTGGACATGCGGGGCGGACCTTCGAGGTCCGCCCGTGCGAAAGGCCGTTTGATTATCGCCCAGTTGAGCCCTTCCGCACTGCTCGCGCTACACTCTGTTCCGATGACTTCGCGGCACGTCCTGTCGAAGCGCCTGCTGACTCTGGTCGGCGCGGCCGCGATCTGCGCGGCGTCCGTCAGCGTGGCTCAGGCGCAGTTCGGGCGGGGCGGCTTCTTCGGCCGCGGCGCACGGATCGCCACGCCCGAGGACTTCGACGGCCGCTTCCACTATTGCCGCGTGGTCTACCGGCAGGCATTCGAGGGAGACGGCGGCAGCTGGAGGACCGACTATCCTCGCGCTGACACGAACATCATGATCCGGCTGTCGGAGCTCACCAAGACCAACGTCAGCTTCGATCAGGCGCGTCAACCGAGGAACCTGCTGGTCAACCTCGGTGGCGACGAGCTGTTCCGCTGCCCGGTTGCCGTGATGTCCGCCCCCGGCTCTGCGTTGATCAGCGACATGGAAGCCGAGAACCTGCGCGAGTACCTGCTCAAGGGCGGCTTCATGTGGGTCGATGATTTCTGGGGCTCCTACCAGTGGGATCACTGGGTGAGCCAGCTGCGCAAGGTGCTGCCCGCCAGCGAGTATCCGATCGTCGACCTGCCGATCGAGCATCCACTGTTCCGCACGCAGTTCGAGGTTCCGGTGATTCCGCAGATCCCGAACATCGGGTTCTTCATGCGTTCGGGCGGACGCACATCCGAACGGGGCGAAGACAGCGCGGTACCGCACGTACGCGGGATTGCCGATCGGAACGGCCGTCTCATGATGCTGATGACGCACAACACGGACATCGCCGACGCGTGGGAGCGCGAAGGTGACGACCCGACGTATTTCATGACGTTCGGTCCGAAGGGATACGCGCTGGGGATCAACGCCTTCCTGTACGCACTCACCCACTGATGCTGCCGGAGTTTCACCGGGATCTTCTCGCCGACACCATTCGCACCGACGCCTACCGCACCGCTATCCGCTCGGTGGTCACGCGTGACAGCGTGGTGCTCGATCTGGGCACGGGAACCGGGATCCTCTCGTTTTTTGCATGTGAAGCCGGCGCGCGGCGCGTCTTCGCGATCGAGGAGGGCGACGCAGGGGTGCCCTCGATGCTTGCGCGGCACGTCGGTCTGTCGGATCGCGTCGAGATCATTCATGCCCGCTCCACCCAGGTGGAGCTGCCCGAGCGCGCTCACGTTCTCGTAACGGAGACACTCGGCGCGTTTGGACTCGACGAACACATTCTCAGCTCCGTCATCGACGCGCGCGCGCGCCTGCTCGTGCCTGACGCGGCAATCATTCCCCGTCGTCTCGCCCTTTGCCTCGCGCCAGTCGAAACGGCGTCGCTGTATGCGCGGCAGGTCGCGTGGTGGGACGAACGGCGATACGGCTTCGACCTCAGCCCGATGCGTACGCTCGCCTCCAACCGGCTGTGCCTGGCCGACGCAAACCCCTCGGGATTCCTGGCACCGCCGGCAACGGTCATCGACGTCGATCTGGCTGCGGCGTCTTCCTCGATCGTGTCAGGGACGACGCGGTTCGAGATGACCCGCGGCGGCGAGCTCCACGGGTTTGTTGGATGGTTCACCGCGACGTTGATTCCGGGCGTGACCTTGAGCAACGAGACGGCCGGACGGACGCACTGGGATCAGTTGTTTCTGCCGCTCGAACACCCCGTGGAGGTCCACGCGGCCGATGCAATCGATCTCGCGTTGAAGTCGTTCGACGGCGACGTGTGGGTATGGGGCGGCGCTATCGAATCGAACGGCCGGACGACCACGTTCTTGCAGAGCACGGCCTTCGGGGCGCCTCCCAATGCCGCGAGTTCCACCACGTAAATGGGTCGACGATCGCTCGTCCTCGCTGGATGTCTGATGGCCTGCTGCAGCACCCATGCGTCCGGGCAAACCCGCGAAGACACGCGGACGCAGTACCCGGCGCTTCTCCAGAACTCGTTTGTGACGATCAACGCCGGGGCCGTCAACCAGCCGTTTTCGCAGGACCAGCTTCAGCCCGGATTCCGCGCCGCCTCGATCGCCGTCCCGCGCGCCGCGGTGCGCGTGATGCTCTTCGGCCACGAATTCAACAGCACACTTTCCGTTCAGGCCAGCTACATGCGGCCCGTGAACTACGTCACGTATACGGGCGTCAACGGCGCGGATGCAGGCCGTCATCACGTCCGGGTGAACTTCGGCGGCGTCACGCTCAAGGCGCGGAGACCGGTTGCCGGTCGAATATCTGTATACGGCGAGGGAGGCCTCGGCTTCACGAGCCGCACCGGCTTCAATATCGGCGACAGCCCGGTGGTGACCGATGCGCACTACGCGTCGATGCTTGTCGGCACCGGGCTCGACTATCGTCTCACCCGGACGTGGGATCTAACCGCCGGTCTCACGTATTCACCTGGCAAGGCGAGCGTCGCCCATCCGCACACACTGTTTTCCTCGGGAGGGTTCAGGTACACGATGCGCCCGGTTCCGACGGAGCGAGTGGAGGCCAACCGGCGAAGCGGTTTTGTTTTTCCACGCCAGATCGTTCAGCTGGAATATTCGTCGGGGTCCGGCTATTCGGTGAACGATTTCGTGTCGAGGAAGGTACCGATCTTCTGGGGTGGCCACGCACGGGTGGACTTCGGCGTGGCGCCACACTACGAGCGGAATGTTTTCCACACACGGAAAGTCTTTGCGCTCGACGTCGGCGCGAGCGCCGGATTCTACAAGACGAGGCAGAACAACGATCGGTTCTACACGCTGTCGCTGTACCCGCTGTTCCGCTTCACATTCATCCGCATGAAGCCAGCGGATATCTACTTCGCCTACTCGCTGGCGGGCCCGACATACATTTCGAAAATCGTGCTCGACGATCTCAACACCGGCCGGCACTTCACGTTCCAGGATTTCATGGGGATTGGCGTCTTCGCGGGAAAGAACAGAAATCTCAACGCCGGCGTCAAGATCAACCACTACTCGAACGGCAACATCTTCACGCAGAACGCGGGCGTGAAGATTCCGCTGACGTTCAGCCTGGGATACGCGTTCTAGCCGGGCGCTTAACACCCGCGGGGCGAGCCTTTCAGGCTCGCCACGCGGACCCGTAGGGTCCGCGCCGCAGTGGAGGCCGGCTTCAGGCGGCCCGTTACTGGAATGCCGTCGTCTACTGGGACGCCGTCGTCGGAAGCTCCTTGATCGCGCCCGTCGCCTTACCTGCCTGCACCAGGCGGTCCAGGTTGTGTTGGGCATCCTCACGCAGCATCAAGCGCCTCGCGACCATGTCGTCGATCGCCTTCTTGACCGCGTCGTGGTACGCGGAGAAGCGCGGGTACCGTTCCTCGATCGAGAGCCTCGGGTCGCCGCTCGCCGTGCGCTCGGCCTTCGTTTTCGCAAACGGGATGTACTGTCCGCTCCCCTCGCAGCCGTCGCCCGCCTGTGCCCCGCCGCGCAGCGCCCACCCGGTGTAGGTCGCGAGCGGCACGGTGACGTCAGGCAGCCTGAGGCCGGCGATATCGTTTCCGTCGCTATCGGTCTTCGGCACGAAGCTCGGATAGATCGGGCCATTGGCTCGATTGTCCTGGTAGGGCGGGGTAATCACCGGTGGATTGATCGTCGGAATTCCGGTCGCGTAGAAGTTCGGCCCGTAGTTGAACAGATAGCGTGTCGTTTTGAGACCGTTGTTCATCACGCCTGGAATCGTCGGGAAGCCCGTCGCATTCGCCGGAACGAGGGTGCCGTCCGAAAGCCTGGGCACCTGGCTGGCCGGCGGGAGCGTCCCCTTGGTCGACCATTCGTCGAGCGCGATGAACAGCGCGCGCTGCACCGGCGCCGAATCGAGCGGGTTCTGGAACTGCTGACAGGCGCCTTTCGCCGTCGCGCTGCCTGTTCCGTGCTGATGGCTCGAAATGAAGTAGTTCCGCGTGAACGGAGAATCGGGCAGGTCCTTCGTCCCTGTCGGATCGGTATGCATCAGCGACGCGGCCTTCACCCAGTACTCGTTGGCCGAGTAGATCTCCATCGCGAGCGGACAGGTGTTGGTGGCCGCGCACTTGTCGTAGCGGCTGCCGGTCTTACCCGTCAACGGATCCGTCGTCGACACGTTGGCAAACGGGAACACGCCTTCGACGTACAGGTGATCCTGGCGGTTGCGCTCGGTGCGGCCCGGCTGCGAGAACCTGTAGTTCATGTTGATGCCGTCGCCGGCGGCGATCCATTGCATCATGCCGTCGAACACCTTCCTGCCGTTCTCAGCCTGGTTGAAGCCAAGACTCCGGAAGTCGTTGAGCATGCGACCCGGCTGGGACCTCACTTCGGTGTAGATCCGCGTGACGTCGCCTGCCAGCGGATTCGCCGTGCCGGCAGCGTCCTTCGTCTCGTACTTGAGGAACGCGTTCCAGTCGCGGACGGCCGCGAAGCCCAGGCCGTTCACGGTCGGATCCTTGGCGGTGTACGAAAACTCGTAGATGTCGTTGGCGACGAACCGCGTGCCGGCCGGCAACAGGCTGATCGCCGTGCCGCCGGCGTTGTACGTCCATCCCGAGGCGGGAATGACCTGCGGCGTGTCGTTCAGCCTCACCCGGTGCGTCAGCGTTGCCTTGGTCTGATCCAGCGTTGCCGCCGGATAGTTGAGCGCGTATGACGCGGCCTGGGCTGACGATGTATTCGTACGCCGGCCCGGTGATCGAGGAGCCGTCCCGATTCTTCGCAATCGGGAAACGTCATCGTCGTGACGTAATCCGAATTGTCGGTTCCTGCCGAAAAGTCCCACCCGCTCCAGACCATCGTGTAGCCGCGCGGCATCAGGAACGAGTTCGCCAGTTCCGTCGGGTTGGTAATCGAACCCGGATCGTCGCCGCCGGAAGAAACTCGTCCCAACGTCGTCCAGGTCTTGCGGCCGCGGTTCGGCGGCTCGTACACGACCTTGTGCGCGCCTCTCGGTGAGATCGATCGGTTTCAGGATGTAGAAGTCGAACGAGTACTCGACGCGACCGCTGGCATTCCGCGGCGCGAGCAGGATGTCGACGATGACCGAGTTCTTCGGGTCGGTCGGATCGACCTCGCCGAAGGCCTTGCCGACGATCTTTTCGTATTGCCCGACCCCGGGCCACGAATAGCCGCCGAAGGTCGGCGATTCCTTCGTGGTGATCTGGATTTTGGTGATGCGCGCATCGACGTCGGACGCCAACATCAAGATCCCGACCACGCCCAGAACAGGGATGCCGAGGTGCCGAATTGTCAGCATGATGACGTTCCTCCGGTGAATGGACGACGCCTGAGACCAGCAGCAGGCTACACCCCCGCGCAAAGTCGGCGGCAACGGATTTTACCGCCGTTTTCCCCCGGGCTGGGTGTATAACCAACGCACTCCTGACGACCACGATGAAAGGATGAGGGATATGAAGGGCAAATTCACCCTAATGCTGTTTGGCGTGCTGGTTCTGGCCCTGACGGTGTTAGCGGTTGGCGTCCAGCCGGCTGCGGCGCAAGCGGCGCCTGCGGCGGCAGCGCCCGCACCGGTGCCCACGGCCGCGGACAAGTCCGAGGTGTTTTTCAAGAACATCCAGGTGTTGAAAGGGCTCCCGGCGGACCTCATGCAGCCCTCCATGCAGATGATGGAGATCGCGCTTGGCGTGCATTGCGCGTACTGCCACGACCCTGACGGAGCGAAGCGGGATCTGGATACGAATCCCAAGAAGAACATCGCGCGACAGATGCTCCGAATGGTCGATGAGATCAACAAGACGACGTTCAACGGTCGGGCCGTGGTGAACTGCTACACGTGCCACCGCGGGACGACCAATCCTACCGTCGTGTTGCCGTTCAACGGCGAGGAGCCAGAATCGATCTCGACATCCGCGATGCCGCCCACCGTCGATCAGCTTCTCAACAACTACACGAACGTGCTCGGCGGTGCCGACAACCTCGCGAAGCTGGCTGGGCGCAATCTGAAAGGCACCTTGACCAACTACGCCCACATCGATCAGGTTCATCCCGAGCGCGCGCCAACGACCGTGACGCCGATCGACATCGTCGCCAAGGGACAGGACAAGCGGATGGTGATCCAGCACAACATCAACGGGGATGCCGTGAACACCAACAACGGCGCGGCCGGCTGGATTCGAGCGGGAGCGGCTCCGGCGCGCGACATGCGATCCGACGAACTCGCCGTGGCCAGGCTGGAGAATGCCGTCATCGCCCCGAGCGGATTCAAAACCCTCCTCACGGGGTTGAAAGTTCTGGGGCAGGAAAAAATTGGCGAACACACCGTGTGGGTGGTCAGTGGAACCAATCCGCAACTGCCCCAGGTGAAGCTCTTTTTCGATCGCGACACGTCCTATCTGCTCAGCGTGCAGTACGAGCAGAAGTCATACTTCTGCTGCCACGTGTTCCGCATCGATTACGACAATTACTACATCACGAACGGCGTCCGCATGCCGATGACGTGGACGATCAACGGGCCGCGACAGAACAAGCTCGTATATACGATCGACACCGTCCAGGTGAGTCCGGTGGAAGACAGCAGATTTGCCCGGCCGGGAAATCAGACCGCAGCAAGATAGATTCAGGGGAACTGCGCGCGTTCAAAAGGGCGACGGCGAAAGCCGTCGCCCTTTTGGCTTCTACTCAACTGCTTTGTCCGTGATCGCGAGCCCGCGATCGATGATCCCGAAGGCCTCGCGCATCTCCGCCTCTGTAATCGTCAGCGGCGGGTTCGTGAAGAAATAGTTCCACCGCACGAACGTAAAGAGCCCTTCCTGGCGGAAGAACTTGCCGAGGGCGCCCATTTCTGGAGAGGTGCCATTGAACGGCGCCATCGGCGCGCGCGTCTTCCGGTTTCGAATCAGTTCGATGACGCCGAACAGCCCGATCGAACGGACCGCTCCCACCGATGGATGGCGCTTCTCGAGATCGGCCAGCAGCTCCGCCATCAGCGTGCCCGTCCGTTTCGCGCGTTCGATCAGACCGTCCTCCTCATAGACCGCAATCGTCGCCAGCGCCGCCGCGCAGGCGAGCGCGTGGCTGCTGTACGTCAGGCCTCCAGGAAACGGCTTGTCGTTGAAGTGAGCGGCAATCTTCCGCCTGAGCCCGACGGCGCCAAGCTGCACGTAGGCGCTCGTGATCCCCTTTGCCATCGTGATGATGTCGGGCACGACCTTCCAGTGATCGATTGCGAACCATTCGCCCGTGCGCCCGAAACCGGACATGACTTCGTCGGCAATAAGCAGGATGCCATGCCTGTCGCAGAGAGACCGCACGCCCTGCATGTAGCCGTCCGGTGGGATCAGGATGCCGTTTGTACCGGTGACCGGCTCGACGATGAATCGCCGCAATCGTCGCTGGTCCTTCGAGCTGGATCACCTCCTCGAGGTGCCGCAACGACTGTTCGGTGGTGTCCAGGACGCGGTCGACGCCGTGATACCAGTCGACCACGTGCACGATACCCGGCATCGGCGGCTGACTCCAGCTGCGCGGCTCGCCGGTCGCCGCCATCGCCGCGGCCGTGGCCCCGTGATACGAGCGATAGCGCGCGAGGATCTTCTGGCGGCCGGTGACGGCGCGCGCGATCTTGAAGGCATTCTCGTTGGCCTCGGCGCCGCCGTTGGTGAAGAAGAAGACGTCGATATCGCCGGGCGTGATCGTCGCGAGCTTGGCACCAAGACGCGCGCGCGGCTCCGTCGTCATACCACCCGGCGTCACGTAACAGAGCCGCGCCGCCTGTTCCTGGATCGCCTTGACCACGCGCGGATCGCTGTGCCCGATATTCACGCACATCAACTGGCTGTTGAAGTCGATGTAGCGCTTTCCTTCCGGTGTCCAGAAGTAAATCCCCTCGGCGCGATCCACGGGAATCGGATCGACCGCACCCTGAACGGCCCACTCCGAGATGGTGTGTTTCTTCGACAGAGCAATGATTTCGTCGCCAGTCATAAATCTCCCGGCGGGTCCAAAAGGACCCACCCTACCTCGGCTCCACGAGCCACGGAGGCGCGGAGGCACGGAGGCCATTCCAAGAATATTCTCCGTGTCTTCGTGTCTCCGTGGCCCGTGATCGTCGTCATCGTCATCGGGCGGCCCGTTTGATGAACGACCCGGATCCGGCGCGGCCGACAAACTTGCCCTTGTCAACGATCACGCGCCCGCGGGAGATGACGGTGTCGGTCGCGCCCGTGACTTCGCGCCCCTCGTACGGGTTGTAGTCCACCTTCATGTGCAGCGTCTTCGCAGAGAGACGCACCTTCTTCTCCGGATCGAAGATCACGATGTCTGCGTCGGAGCCGGGGGCGATCGTTCCCTTCCGCGGAAAGAGACCGAAGATCTTGGCGGGCGATGTCGCGGTCAGCTCCACAAAACGATTCAGCGAGATGCGACCGGGCCTCACGCCGCCGTCGTACACCAGGCTCATCCGCGTCTCGATCCCAGGCGCCCCGTTCGGGATCTTCGAGAAGTCACCCTTCCCCATCGTCTTCTGCTCTTTCATGCAGAAGGGACAGTGATCGGTCGAGATCGCCTGGAGATCGTTGAAAGCCAGACCGCGCCACAACCGCTCCTGCGTCTCTTTCGGCCGGAGCGGCGGGCTCATCACGTACTTTGCGCCCGCGAAGCCAGGCTCCTCGTAATTCTCGTACGACAGGAACAGATATTGCGGGCACGTCTCCGCAAACGCGGGGAGTCCTCGGTCGCGCGCCTCGGTCACCATCTCGAGCGCCTCGGCGGCCGACAGGTGGACGATGTAGATGGGAACGTCCGCGATCTCGGCGAGTGCAATGGCACGATGCGTCGCCTCGGCTTCCGCGCGCGCCGGCCTCGTCAGCGCGTGATACTTCGGCGCGGTCTTCCCCTCGGCGAGGGCCTTCTTCACGAGCACGTCGATCACGCCGCCGTTTTCGGCGTGCATGCAGATCGTCCCGCCATTCTTCCCTGTCCGCAGCAAGGCCCTGAAGATGCTCGCGTCATCCAGCATGAAGACGCCGGGATACGCCATGAACAGCTTGAACGACGTCACACCCTGCCGCACGAGCGCGTCCATCTCCTGTTCGACCTGATCGGACAGCTCCGTGATGATCATGTGGAAGCCGTAGTCGATTGCGGCCTTTCCGTCCGCCTTCTTCATCCACGTGTTCCACGCGTGGTGCAGCGTCTGACCCTTGTACTGAATCGCGAAGTCGACCACGGTCGTTGTGCCGCCATGCGCAGCGGCGATGGTGCCGGACTCGAAGTCATCCGCCGATGTCGTCCCGCCAAACGGCATGTCGAGATGCGTGTGCACATCGATGCCGCCGGGGAAGAGATACTTGCCCTGTGCGTCGATGACGCGATCCGCGTTCATCGCCAGCGACGAACCAATGGCGGAGATCTTTTCGCCGTCGACGAACACGTCGCCTTCGTAGAGATCACTGGCGGTGACAACGATGCCGTTCTTGATGAGGAGCGTCACGGGAGCTGCTCGGCCATCGACCCAAAGGTCTCGAGACGGCGGTCACGATGGAATGGCCACATACGGCGCACGTCCTCGGTCATGTCGAAGTCCACCTCAGCGACGACCAGCTCATCCTTATCCTCCGATCCCATGGCGATGACGTTGCCGCGGGGATCGACGAAGTACCGATGAGCCATAGAACCGCCCGATGTTCCATGGCGCCTCGGTGCCCACGCGATTGCTGCACACCATGAAGTAGCCGTTCGCCACCGCGTGCGCCGGCTGTTCGAGCTTCCAGAGATAGTGGGAAAGACCCGCGACCGTCGCGGAGGGGTTGAACACGATCTCGGCGCCGTTGAGGCCGAGCAGCCGCGCGCCTTCGGGAAAATGGCGGTCGTAACAGATGTGAGGGATATGGTTCTGACACTTCTTCGCGTATTGCGCCATCAGCTCCGTCGTGGGATCCGGCACCGCCTCGGCGATGTCATACCAGAAGGCGTCCTGCGACGGGCCGTGCGCATCGATCGCCGCTTTGCGGATCTTGTCGATCGGCACGATCAGTTTTCTGGGCATGTTCCTCCCGCCTTCGCGCTCTCGCGCTTCGGCGCGGCAAGCCGACACGTGTCATTGCGGCGCAGCCTCGCCGTAGCCGCAAGGCGGAGGCGGGGACCAATTCTGCTATATAGTCACGCTTTCCCAAAGGGGGACTTGCCATGGGCGTAGACCTCGCGACGACGTTCACGGGCCTCCGCTTTGAGAATCCGTTCCTCCTGTCGTCGGCGCCGCCGACCGAGTCCGACACCAACATCATGCGCGCGTTCGACGCGGGCTGGGGCGGCGTCGTGACAAAAACGATCGGGCTTCATCCGGTGGTGAACGTCGACGGGCCGAAGACGAAATTCCTGCGCGCCGCGATCGAGTCCGCCCGGCTCTCGATGCAGAAGCGCCCTGGCACCGTACTCCACTCCTCGTGGAACTGGGAGCTCATCTCGGACAAGACGCTCGACTGGTGGATACCCCGGATCGCGCGCATCAAGAAGGCGTATCGGAATCGCGTACTGGTCGCATCGATCATGGCGGGGTCCGGCAGCGACCAGGAACTGGCGAACTGGCAGACACTGGCCAAGGCGTGCCAGGACGAAGGGGCCGACGCCCTCGAGCTGAACTTGTCGTGCCCGCACATGGACCGCAAGGACATGGGCTCGAATATCGGCAAAGACCAGGAGCTCATCTCCGTCGTCACCGAGGTCGTCAAGCAGGTCGCGCGCATCCCGGTCTGGGCCAAGCTCACGCCGTCGACGACCGACATCGTGGTCGAGGCACGCGGCGCCTTCCTCGGAGGCGCCGACGCGATCGTCTCGTCGAACACCTTCCCATCGCTCCCACCGATCGATCCGGAAACTCTCGAGTTCGAAATGAATGTCGACGGGCTCGTGTCGAGCGGGGGACTGGGCGGCCCCGCGATCCTGCCGCTCTCCATGGCCAAGATGTCGCAGCTCACGCAGGGGTTTCCCGATAAATCGTTCTCGGGGATCGGCGGCGTGGCGGACTTCAGCCAGGCGCTCAACTACTTCCTTCTTGGATGCGGCACGGTGCAGGTGTGCACCGCCGCGATGCTCGACCACGCGATTGGTCCGAATGTCATCAAGGCGTTGACGTCAGGGATGCGCGAAACCATGGAGCGGCACGGCTGGAAGACGCTCGAGGATTTCCGAGGCATCCGCCGCGATCGCGTCGTGACGCACTCGAAGATCCGGCGTCCGGACACGAAGAACTATCACGGAGGCTACGACGCCGAAGGGTACGCTGCCGCCGAAGCAGCCGTAGAGCGATGACTGCTCCAGGGGTCAGACTCGGGTGACGGGTCGTGCGCGAGTCAGACTCGGGTGACGCCTTGTACCCAAGTCTGACCCCAAAACCTTTCGCGAAGGATTTCGTCGAGGTCACCGAAGACCTCTCCGGCAGCCCTCTCTGGAACCCTGACCTCGCGCCGACCGCGCTCGCGCGACGCACCTGGTCGACCTATCACATCGCCGCGCTCTGGATCGGGATGAGCGTGGTCATCACCACGTACACCCTTGCCTCCGGCCTCATGCAACAGGGCATGACCTGGTGGCAGGCCATGCTCACGATCCTCCTCGGTAACACCATCGTCCTGGTGCCGATGATCCTCAACGCACACGCAGGCACGAAGTACGGTGTCTCGTTTCCGGTGCTCTGCCGCGCGAGCTTTGGCGTCCGCGGCGCCAACATTCCGGCGATGCTCCGGGCGCTCGTGGCCTGCGGGTGGTTCGGCATCCAGACGTGGATTGGCGCGCTGGCGTTGAACGCACTGCTCGCCGCGGCGTGGCCGGCCTGGAGCGGGATCGCCGCCGGCATCTGGATCTCGTTCGCGATCTTCTGGCTGATCCAGGTGTGGATCATCATCAACGGCCTCGAGGGCATCAAGAAGCTCGAAGGGTGGTCGGCGCCCCTCCTGCTCGCCGGAGGCGCGCTGCTCCTCGCATGGGCGATATTCCGGGGCGGCGGACTTGGGCGCATCCTGAGCGAGTCGGTGCGGCTGCAGACGGCGCACGTGCCGTTCTGGCAGCTCTTCCCTGCCGCGCTGACCGCCAACGTCGGCTACTGGGCAACGCTCAGCCTGAACATTCCGGATTTCACTCGCTATGCGCGGAGTCAGAAGTCGCAGGCGCTCGGGCAGGCGCTCGGGCTGCCTGCAACGATGACCGCATTCGCCTTCATCGGCGTGGCGGTCACCAGCGCGACGATCGTGCTCTTCGGGGAAGCCATCTGGGATCCCGTCGTGCTCATCGCGCGCATCGGCAGCGCGCCGGTCATCATCTTTGGCGCGCTCATCATCCTGCTCGCGCAGTTGACGACGAACATGGCGGCCAACGTGGTGTCGCCGGCGAATGACTTCTCGAGCCTGGCGCCGCGGGGTATCAGCTACGTCACCGGCGGACTCATCACCGCCGTCATCGGGATCGTCATGATGCCGTGGAAACTGTACGCGGATGCGGCCGCGTATATCTTCACGTGGCTGATCGGCTACTCGAGCCTGATGGGAGCAATCGGCGGGATCCTGATTGCGGATTACTGGGTGGTGCGACGACGCGAGTTGTCGCTGGCGGATCTGTTCAAGCTGCAAGGGCGCTACACGTACTCGGGCGGCATCAACACCCGGGCAGTAATTGCGCTCGTACTCGCGGTGCTTCCGGTCGTGCCCGGCTTCTTGAGGGCGGCGCTGACGCCAGGCGGGCAGGTGGCGAACCCGACATTCCTCGATTCGCTCTACACCTACGCGTGGTTCGTAACGTTCGGACTCAGCTTCGCGCTGTATCTGGTGCTCGCCCCACGACGACTCGCGGGTTCACGCTGATGCGGGCCTAACAAGGCCCGCCCTGCGATTGCAGAGACAGCCGACCCCCGCGCGAGCGGACGTCACGGCACGATTCACGCCCATTCGTACAGCTCGCTCAACAACCTCACCAGCTCCGTTGGGGTAAGGACCCAAATGCCTCGCGCACGCAGTTCCTCGCTGCGCCCTCGCAATACGAAGTCGTTCACGTTGAGCGTGACAAATACATCGCTGCCAGCCAATACGTGACGCCTCAAGTGCTCAATATCGGAGGCCTGGTTGACAGACAATGGGCCGGCGTCGGGAAACAGGATTTCGTCGAGCTCGGAACGCAGATCGGGTCCCGCGAGCACGTCCGGTCCCTCGAGCACACCGGGATCCAGACTGAACAGACCTGGTTGGGCACTGAGAGGGCGGGTCTTCATGACCCACGTCTCGCCATCCAGCTCCCGAGGCATCGCATCGGAACGTTGAAGGTCGACTTTTCCTTCAGTCTCCCAACGCTCCAACGTATTCAGTTCCGGGGTCTGGCCTTTCGCGTTGATGCTCCCGGTGTCCACGGTGATCCGCCGTATCCAGAACGACGTCGACTTCCAGGCGGGCAGCGAGAAAGGCCACGTGCACCGGGCGCACGCCTCCACGCCTCCGACGTTTTGCTCGCCGCACTTCACGCACTCCATGTCAGCTCCATCACCTCCTGTGCCGTCCGTTTCAAATTACACCATTTTCCCCAATCTATTTCGTCATCGCCATCAGCTCCATCAGCGCGGACGAGACGGCATCCGGCTTTTCGCGCGGCAGGAAGTGTCCGGCACCGCTCACGATGCGACGCGCGGCGAGCGCCGTGAAGGACGCGCGTTCGGCTGGCGAATCCGCCGGCGGCGGGCCCCCGACGCCATCGTCAGCGCCGAGCAGAACAATCGAGGGCACCTGGATCTTCGGGCGCTTCGCCAGCTGGCGTTCCACCTCGATGAATCGCGGTTCACCGGGCGCGTTCATGTTCCTGTGGCGATACGAGTGGATCACGACATCGACAAAGTCCGGGTTGTCAAACGACGACGCCGTTCGCGCATATGTGTCGTCCGTGAAGTGCCACGTCGGCGACCATAATTCCCACAACAACCGGCACAGCGGGCGACGGTTTGCCGCAAGCCCGGCGCGCCCCCGCTCGGTGTTGAAGTACCACTGGTACCAGAGAGCCCGTTCGCGTTCCGGAGCGATCGGCTGCGGCGGCGACACGGTGTCCTGGATCGTGTACCCGCCGATGAGGACCGCCGCTCGCACGCGATCCGGGTGAAGCGCCGAGGCAATGCACGCGGCGCGGTTACCCCAGTCGTAGCCAGCCACCGCGAATCGGGGCAGTCCAAGCGCGTCGGCGAAATCGATCAGATCCTGGCCAATCGCTGCCTGCTCCCCCATCCGCGGAGCCGCCGCGTCCCGAAAGCGCGTCGGTCCGTACCCCCGGAGGTACGGAACGATGACGCGGTGTCCCTTGCTCGCGAGCGATGTCGTCACTTCGTCCCACGCGCGCACGTCGTCCGGAAAGCCGTGCAACAGGATGATCGGGAAGCCCTGGGAATCACCGCTCTCCTCGAAGCCGACATTCAGGACAGGCGTCTGGACAGTGCGTGTCCTGGGAGCCGTTGGGCCCTGGGCCCTCGACTTCGCTCGGGCCTTGGCCCACACGTCACGCGTGTCGGACAAGGCCCCTGTCAGCGCGCTGACCGCAACTCCAAGCTTGAGAAAATCTCTGCGGCCGCGTTGCATGAGTGCCTCACGTGCTATCGAATTCCCGTGTCAAAAGTAAGACGCACGACGGTCAGCGGGCCGGTGTCGCCAACCGTGACTTGTTTCGCCTGCGACGTCGGTGAGATGAGAGGCGCATCAGCGTTCGGCACGACCGAGTACGTTCCCGGCTGCAGGTATACCGTGAACTGGCCAGCCGAGCCTGATTGAAACTGCGCGACCTGCCGTCCGGCACGCTGCACGATGAAGCCGGCGCTGAACGGCGCGTCGCAGGGCACGTCGACCCGGCAAACCGGCGTGATCGGCCCGCGCACCACCACTCCCGTCAGCCCTGTCATCGGCGAAGGCGCAGTGCCGCGGCACGCGGACGCACCGAGTGACGCCATGAGCAGGCCGGCGGCGAGAATGCGATTATCTGGCTTCAGCGGTCTGGATGCGATTGCCCGGCGCCGTCGGCATCGATCGCGACGAAACGTAAGCGGCGATCGCAACGAAGTCTTCGTTCGTCAGCTTTGCGACGACGGGCTTCATCAGCTCGCTCCACTCGCCGTGACGCGTGCCCACCTGCATGTCGTACATCTGTCGCGCGAGATAGCTGGGTGAGCGGCCCGCAATGCCGGGAACGGTGCCGAGGCCTCTCAGGTCCGTGCCGTGGCAGATCGTGCAGCGGATCGTCTTGCCGTTGCCGCCGGCGGTCACCAGCGACTCGCCTTTCTTGATGCTGCCGATTGGCGCATACGCAACGAATCCTGAACGCGGGTTGCGCAGCGGTTCGGTCTCTTCGTTGTTCTCAGGCGTCTCGATGATGCGCATACCGATCGGCTCGGTTTCGTTCCCAGGCAAACGGAAGAAGATCGACCCCTCCGCCTCGGCCTTCGGAACCATACGGGTCTCGACGACCCTGATCCATTGAGTCCACTGCACCGATCCGAAGTACTCGGCCGCGGTGCGCATCTCTTCTGGCGTCATCGCCTTGGCAAACGCAATCATCTGATTGACGTTCACCTTCCGGGGATCGCCGGGCTTCCTCAAGCCGTTCTTGAAATCGTTGAGGGTCTGCACAAAGTAGGAGACGGGCAGCCCGGCCACACCGCCATTCGACGAGCGCCCCTTGCCGTTCGGGTAGTGGCAATAGGCGCACGCGCGAATCGCAGGCTGCCGGCCCCGCGCCACGATCGGCGGCATGACGGGGTGATCGTCAGGGAACCAGTCGGCCGGTTCGTTGAGATCGGCGATCTGGGCGATCGTGAACGTGCGGGTCGTGCCCGGAATGTGCTTGATCGAGGTGTCCGCCGGCTCGCGCGGCGCGGGAGGCGCTCCCGGTGGAGGCGGCGGCGTAATCGCGTAGGCCCACGCGGGGTAGCCGGGGCCGGTGGGGTCATCAGCCGCGCGCAGCACGACCGCGCCCAGCGCGGCTGCCGCCGCGAGCATCGCAACACAGAAGTATGTTTTCATTTCGCCCTCTTGCTGACGCCTTGCGTCAGCGTCTGAACCTTGAAGGCCGCGCCTGCTCCAACCATGTACAGGGTCTTCTTTCCTGGTCCCGCAAACGCGAGATTCTGCGGCTTGCGCAGCATCAACGACTCACCGCCCCAGATGGCGGGGATGACGCCCAGCAGGTCGCCCTTGGGACTGAACACCTCGACGCCCACGTTGGTGGCGACGTACACCCTCCCGTCGTTGTCCACCGCAAGGCCGTCCGCACCGTTGTCTTCTGCGAGCAGCGGATCCTTGCTGTCCTTCTGCGTGACGCTCTTGTACTTCGCGAAGTTGCGGCGGTTGGCCAGCGTTCCGTCCGGTTTCACGTCGAAGGCGAGCAGGTACTCGCTGTCCTTGTTGTTCGCGTAGAGCGTCTTTTCGTCGGGACTGAGCTGCACGCCGTTCGGATTCGGAATCCCGTCGATCACCTTCTTCACGGCGCCTCCGCCGGCGGGCAGGTAATAGACGCCCTTCCCGTCAGTGAAGTACACCGCGTCCTGCGACGTGACGACCAGGTCGTTGAGGCGATCGAACGGCATCCCGTCATGCCTGTCGGCCAGCGTCGTCACCGCGCTGGGCGGGTACAGAACGCCGAGACGCTCGTCATTCGGCTTTCGCTCGACGGCAATCAGGCGTCCCTTCGTGTCCCACCCCAGCCCGTTCGCGTTGTTGGACACGTCGACGAAGGTCGATACGTTCCCGGCCGGGTCGAGTCGCGTGATGCTGTTCGTGTTGGTGAAGACGATGCCGCCGTCCGGCATCGCGACCGGTCCTTCCGTCCGGCGGAGGTCGCCGTTCACCAGCTGGATTTTCGTCCCCGGCGCGATCACTCCGGGAATTGCCGGTGCGGCAATCTCCGCCGGTGGTGGTGGTGGTGGTGGTGCATTGCCCCGGCCCCGCTGCGCGAACGCTGTCGCGGCCGCGAGGAGCACGCAGAGTGTTACGAAGGCGAACGCCGCAAGAATTTTTGCCATTATTTCTGTACCGCCTGTCTCATCTGCCGGTTCCGGCCACGCCGTCATAGCGCATCACCGTGCCGTCGGCCAGCATGACCTCCTTGATTCGACCAATCGGCGCGCCGCTCTTCGCCACACCATCCAGCGTGACCGTGACCTGGTCCCCGGCCTTGAATGTCTTCGCCGTCAACCCGAAGTTGACCAGCGTGGACGGGTTGTTCCATTCGGCGGTCCACTGCGTCACGTTGCCGCTGTTGTCCTTTGCATCAAACTTGAGGAATGTGTGGGGATTGGTCCAGAGCCACTGGACCACCGTGGCCTTCATCACAACGGTCTTGTTCTCGGTCGACGCGTTGCCGTGATGTGCCGCCACCGGAGCCGTCAACGCCAGTACCGTACAAAGTCTGAGTATCTGCCTCATGTGCTCTTCTCGATGAAATGTGCGTTCATTTCTTGACCGCGTCAGCCTGGATCGTATTGTAGGTCGCTGCCTCCGAAGGTGAACACAGCTGCTCGCGGATGTCGAAGCTGTCCGGGAGCAGCCCGAGCTGGAACTTGTTCAGCGCGACCCATGGCTTCGTGTACATCTTCGGGTCGTCGATCGTCAGCGTGAGCTCGACGATGTCCGCGTTCACGCGGTGGAAGGTCTCCTCCACCATCAGCTGGTCGCTGTGCGGACGGCCGGCGTTATCGATCCAGGTGCGCTCGTCGAGGCCCCGCGTCTGCGCGACGAACGTATAGTCATCCGTCCATCTGCCGACCGAGTAGCCGTACCAGCGCGGCTCATCGAACTCTTTGGGAAGCGTGCGGCCGTCCATCCAGATGTTCCGCCACACCTGGCTGTTCTGATAGAGCAGCAGCACCTGCTTCTTCGTCTGCATGATCTGCACGCCGCGCAGGTTGAACAGGTTGATGCGCGGCGTACCGATCGGATCGCAGATGTTGAACGGGTCGTTATTGAACTGGATGTCCACCGCTGTCGTTCCGAACCCCGGATGGTGGGACTTCCACGTCTGCTCGCCGAGCGGGGTGAAGGGCAGCGTGTGGTTCCTGTCTGACGGATTGTCGCGGGCGCCGTTGGCCTGGACGCCGGCGCGCCAGCCCTCGGCGGGCTCCCAGATGCCGGACAGATCGCGGACCGGCGCAGGGCCAGGCTTGTAGCCCTTCGGCTTGGCGGCCACCGGCCGTCCCCACCCGTCGACGTGCACGGGCGCCGAGACCTTGCCGCCAGCCGCGGGCGGCGTACTTTGCGCGCGCGCGATCAGTGTAAACATCAACGCCGCAGCAAAAACCACCGCCACTACGAATCGCGTACGCATCAGGACGTCCTTTGAAGATTGGTCTACTTGCCGACCGACTCGTCCTCAGTCATCAGCTGACCGCTGGCGTTGCTGTCTCCTGGTCATTTCCGTTTGGAGGCTTCGACCTCGCTCAGCTTCCGGAGCTGATCGACGTTCTCGTTGTTGGTGCAGAAGTTCTCGGTCAGGTCTTCCTTGCCGAGGGAGTACGTTCGCCACGCCGATGTCCACGGCTTGGTCAGCACTTTCGGATCCTCGACCGTGTACTGGTACTCGAGGTAGTTCATGGACGGGCGCCTGAGGCGCTCGATCACGTGCGCCTGATCGCTGTGGAACCAGCCGCTCGAATTGATCCACGTCCGTTCGTCGAGCGAGATGGTGTCGATGACGAGCGTGTCGCCCTCCCAGCGCGCGGTTTGATCGCCGTTGTACAGCGGCTCGAGATCTTCCTTGCCCTTGTGAGGCCGGCCGTCAGTGTGGACGACATTCCAGGCGTTGTCGCTCTCGATCAGGTGAACGAACAGCCCTGGGTGGGTGATGACCTGATGGGGATACGGATTGATGGTCCACATGCCGGGCGTGCCGACAGGCGT
This sequence comes from uncultured Acidobacteriota bacterium, assembly GCA_963741135.1. GTDB lineage: Bacteria > Acidobacteriota > Vicinamibacteria > Vicinamibacterales > UBA2999 > Gp6-AA40. Next base: position 616,751 of record CAVUHC010000007.1, on the reverse strand, counting down.
GCACCGGACGCCCGGGCTGTTCAACTCGCGTTCGGTGCGCGTCATCGCCTTGATCTTCGCGGCCGCCGCAGGCTGGAACGGCACCGGATCTTCCTTCAGCGGCTCGTCTGGCACGACGCTCCACGCGTTGGCCTTGCCGGTAGGACCTGAAAACCAGACCCCCGACAGATCCACGTGGCCGTCAGACATGCGCGGCGCGGGTCCACCCGGCGGCAGCGGCACCGGCTTCACGCTTCCTCTCGCTTCGACGAACGGCTTGTTACCCTGGGCCGCGGCCGCGATCGACAGCGTGCAGATCGCAAGCATCAAGCCGATGTACGTTCTCATGGTCATCTCCAGATCTTAGTGCCGAAGATCCCTTCGACGTCCTGCCCAACGCGCTGTATGGTGCCATCGGTGAGCTTGATGAAGGACGGGTGTTTAGTGGTTATTTCTCCCGATGATCTCGATAAGTATCTGCCTGCGAAGAAGAAACGACGGGGCGCGGACCGCTTATAGCATCCGCTAATTCAGCGTGTCAATGCGCTGACGTTCGTGAGGGCGGGCTGAAAGCGGCCCTCAGTTCGCCGCGTTCAGGATCCGATCGATCACCTTCTGATCGGCGGGAAGAAGACCGACGGCGGCCAGGCGAGGCGTCAGTGTGCGCCAGTTCCTGTCTGCAGTGAAGACGCGCCGGAACAGCGGGAGTGATTCGTCGACGCGCCCCATGTTGACGAGCGCCGCGGCGTGCCAGAAAACCATTTCCATGTTTCCAGGCGCGAGCGCCGCGGCCGCTGAATACTCGCGCAGTGCTCCCTGATTGTCCTTGTGCTCCACCGCCAGATCGCCCGCGTTCATGTGGTTGTAGGCCCGCTGCAGGACAACCAGGCGCCGCAGCTCTTTCAACGGGTCGGCACTGTCATCCACGCGGAGATCGAAGCGCCGGTCGACCCACGGCTTGCCTGTCGACTTGCCGCTGACGACGATGAGCGCGGCGGATTGCCGCCCGCGGATATCGCCGCCGGCCGCCTGGGCAGCATCAAGTGCCGCCATCATCCGATCAGCGAGATCGCCCTTCGCCGACTCGAAGGCGCGTGCCATCGCGGGCCAGATCGTGTCGTTGAGCATCAGATTGGCCTGAACGGAAAAGTTGTTGCCGATCTGATGGCCCGCCGCCTGGATGTCCTTCCTACCCGTATGGGCGGCAACGCGACCCTGTGTATCGATCATCGCCACCTGCCGGACGTCGCGACCCTCATCGGCTGCGAGCAGCGCCTTCAGCGTCTCGGGCGCGCTCTTGCCGGCGCGCATCAGCTCAAGTCCCAGCTTCCCATAGCTCGGATCGACGAAGGATTGGGTCGCGATCGCGCCAACGCCGGCTTCCACCCACGGTACGAGCGGTCCAATACCGAACCAGTGCGATTGGACCGCGACGCCAAGCTCGCCGGTGGCCGGATCGCGCGCGACGATCGAAAAAGTGTGGACGGGCCGGCGTGGACTGGACAGCGACGTCTGGGCGCCGATTGGAGAGACGGATGCGAAGGCAATCAGCAGGGCGATCAGCTTGACGGTTCGAGTCATGACAAGCCCCACGAGCGTTCGTAAAAAAAGGCGGGCCTGATAAGGCCCGCCCTACAAATACCCGTATTCAGCAACGAGCGAACGGCCCGTAAGGGCCGCCCTACCGGACCTGAGCGGTCTGAGTGCGATTCGCGGACGCGCCCGAGAGTGCGGCCTTCACGCGTTCGGGCGTGAACGGGAGTTCGCGAATACGCACCCCGGTCGCGTCGAAGATCGCGTTGCCGACCGCCGCCGCAACGATCGTGATCGCCGTTTCGCCGGCGCCCATCGCTTCAGTCTCGGGCCGATCGATGAGCACGCTTTCGATCGTCGGCATGGCCGATCCGACATAGAGGCGTCTTGTAGGTGTTCCAGTCGACCGACGTGATCTTCTGATCGTCCCACGTCACCTCTTCGCCGAGCGCGCGGCTCAATCCCTGAAGCGCGCCGCCTTCGAGCTGATTGCGCACGCCGTTGGGACTCGAGATCGGGCCGACGTCCTGCGCGACGACGAGCCGCTTGGCCTGGACGACACCGGTGTCCTGGTTCACGTCCACTTCGGCGACGAGCGCCGTGTAGCCGTTGTCCCCTTCGTAGAGCACACACGCGATGCCGCGGCCGCTGGCGACGCCGGTCCGTGGAGATCGCAGGCTTCGGTGAAGGCCGCGTCTCCCAGTTGGCCTGCTTTGCCGCGGCGGTGACGACGTCCTTCAATCGGGTGTCACTGAGATAGCGCAGCCGGTACTGGACGGGATCCGCCTTCACCTGCGCGGCAATCTCGTCGAAGAATGACTCCTGCGCGAACGCATTCTGCAACCGCGCCGGCGAGCGGAGCGGTCCGGTGAGGAACGGCGACGGCACGGTGTGCGTCAGCACGCGCTCGCTGGCGACCGTGCCGGTGCCATTGGCCTTGCCGCCGACGCGGCCAGTCACGTACGCCGGCACGGCGTTGTTGCCGTTGTCCCAATTGGTCGGATCAGGAGCATTGGCACGCGGCGCGACGGCCGCTGGAGCAAAGCCGGCAAGCAGGCCCGAGGCCACGTTGCCCGGCGCGTTGTTGCCGGGCCGGTTGCCAAGCGTCGCCGACCACGTCTCGTAGTCCCACGCGACGATGTTGCCGCTGGCATCGAGACCGGCCTGCTGATCGACCACGAACGGCAGGCCGTAGTTCTCGCCCCACGCCATCTCGTCCTTGCGCGACAGCTGCACGCGGACCGGTTTGCCGACGGCCTGCGAGAGCAACGCCGCGTCGTACGACGACGCGCGTCGGCGCCGTTGAGCCCGTAGCAGCCCGGATCCTCGCGCGTAGATCACGCGGACGTTCTGTGGCTGCAGGCCGAGAACCATCGCGCTGGTGCTCGCGGAGCGGATAGACGGCCTGTGTGGCCGACCAGATCGTCGCGTTGGTGCCCTTGACGTCGGCGACAGCGCAGGAGCTGCCGATCGATCCGTGCATCTGGTAGGGATGCAGGTACGTCGCCTTGATCCGCGTCGCCGCGCCGGCAAGCTTCGCGTCGACATCCTTCGAGTTGACCGAGTACGCGTCGCGCTTCCCGGGATGATTGCGCATGTAGTTATAGAAATCGCGCTGGCTGGGAAGACCGGTGCCGGGCGTCCACGTGACCTTCAGTTTCTCGGCCGCCTGGATCGCCTGCCACGGCTTGTCGGCGACGACGCCGACCCAGTTCTTCTTCATGACGACCTTGACGTTGCCCGGCATGCCGCTGACCGAGCTCTCGTCCACGCTGACGAGCGTGGCGCCAATCGCCGGCGGACGAACGACTGCGGCCGTGCACCATGCCGGGCACGCGCACGTTGTGCGCGAACTCGAAGCGGCGCGGTCACGAGGTCCGGCATGTCGACGCGGGGCACCGACGTGCCGAGCACCGTCCAGTCCTTCTGCGGCTTGCGCTTGGCATTGGGCTGGAGGTTCAGGTTGAACCGCTTCCCGCCGATCAGCTCGCCGTAGGTCACCTTCTTCGACGCATCCGACTTGACGCTGATCACACCGTTGGCCGCAGTGAGCTGATCGACCGGCGCCCCAAGCTTCGTCGACGCCATCGTCATGAGCGCTTCACGGGCCGTCGCGCCCGCCTGCGCGAGGTTCTCGTGATTGAAATTCACGGGATGTGCCTGACTGCCCGGACGAGGTCCCCTGGTCGGGTGTCATCCCGGTATCGCACTGCACCAGACGCACGCGGTTGACGGGGACCGAGAGCTCCTCGGCAATCAGCTGCGTCTGCACTGTCGACATGCCCTGGCCCATGTCCGCGCGGCCGGTGTACACGGTCACGGCGCCGTCGTTGCGATCGCGATCCAGGAGTCGAGCGTCTGCGGCGTATTGCCGCCCTGCGCGAGCATCCGTCTCCGGCGCGATCCCCAGCCTGTCCGCGAACTCCGCGACGCTGAATGCGACGACGAGCGCTCCAGAGCCCTTGAGGAAATGCCTGCGCGAGAAACCGCTGCGCCGCAGCTCGGCGAGCGCATCCTCGGTCATCCGGGCTTCAAGGCCTGCCTCCGCTCGCGTCGTCTGACTGGCGAGCTTCGGCGCGACTTCGTCCTGTCGTGAAATGTTCTTCTTCATCACGCACGCTCCGTCGCGTAGCGCTTGATGGCCTTCATCATGCGCGTGGTGGTGAAGCAGCGGCAGAGCACGGTGGACATCGCCTGCTGAATCTGGGCGTCGGTCGCCTTCGGATTCTGATCGAGATACGCCTTGGCGGTCAGGACCACCCCGCTCAGGCAGAAACCGCACTGCGCGGCCTGCTCGTCGATGAAGGCTTTCTGGATCGGGTGCGGCTTCTCGGGCGTGCCGAGCCCCTCGAGGGTGGTGATGTCGGCGCCACTCATCGTGCTCATGGGCGTCCGGCACGTGCGTACCGCCCGGCCGTTGACGATGGCGGTGCAGGAACCGCATTGGCCGAGGCCGCAGCCGAATTTCGGTCCTTTCAGCTGCAGATCGTCGCTGAGGACGTACAACAGCGGCGTCGTCGGGTCGACGTCCACCGTGTGGGACTGCCCGTTAACCTTCAACGTGAAAACGCTCATGTGGTGCTCTCCCTCTGAGGTCAGCGAAGTCTCGCATAATCCGCGGGTTAGCGCCAGATGCCGGGGGCCACTTGATGCCGGGGGCCACTAAGACGGATCGGCCACAAAGGACACCAAGGACACTATGTGTTTCTTGCTTGGTGATTCTTTGAGCTCTACAAACACGCGCTTTGTGTTCTTAGTGGCTAGACCGTCTTCGTGATCTTTGTGGCGATCAGTTCCGGGACGTGACGATTCGCCAATTATTCGTCGGATCAGTAGGAATCTGATGGTGCCGCTCGACCCACTCGATGATCATCTCCCGGATCTCCTGCGACGAGCGGAAGAGCTCCGGAGCCCCTCGATACATGACGTACCCGCCGCCACCGTTCACGCGGTAGTTGTTCGTCGCGAGCCGGAACTTCTGCGTAGGTGTCACCGGCTGTCCGCGAAAGCGCAGGTTCACGATCCGCTGCCCTTGCGGGCGGGAGATGTCCAGGTCGTAGGTCACGCCCTCGGCCACGTCGAAGTTGTAGTCCGGGATGCGCTCGTCCACCAGCTCCGCCGGTGTGCGGCCGGGAACGAAGTCCTTGAAAAAGCGCGCGGAGTGCTCGAGCGCGTCTTTCAGCTGCCCACCGGTGACGTCGAGCACCACGAGCGTGTTGTCGTAGACGTAGAGTCCGGCGATGTCGCGAACGCTCACGGGACCCTTCGGCATACGGGCCTGCGGGTTGAAGCTCGCCACCATCGACACGTCGGCATGACCCGCCTCGAGCTGCACGCGCTGCACGAGATCCAGGATCGCGGTGTCGCGGACGCGCGCGTCGGCGGCCGTGAGCTCCGCATCCGACTCGCCGATGACGCGCGTGAGCCATTCGCGTGTCTCGCGGTCGTATGAGACGGCCAGCGAGGCGATCTCGGCGTCGGTCTCCGTCTGGGGAGTGACCGGAATCGTCCGGGACTGTCTGGCCACGACGTGCCAGCGCCGGCTGTCATCCTGTTCCAGATAGAGGTCGGCGCGCGCGAGGTGGCGCCCCCAGAGGTTCGCCTGTGCCAGCAGCACGCCATTGGCCACCACGCCAGGCACCTCGCGGTGTGTGTGCCCCATCAGGATCAGGTCGACTCCGGGTACCTGCTTCGCGATCTCGAGCGCGGCATTCTCATGAGGGACCTGCCCGGGCGTCGGAATCCCGGTGCGCAGATCCGCTTCCATCCCCATGTGCATGGCGACGATGACCACGTCGGCACCTTCCTGGGCGCGGAGCACGTTTACCCACTTCTTCGCCTCGCCCACCGGCTCGCGGAACTCGAGTCCCGCGTAGTTCCCTGGGTTCTCCCACGACGGGATCCCGGCCGTCGTCAGCCCGAGCACCCCGACGCGAACGCCGCTGACCTCCTTGAGCAGATACGGTCTATGAAAGTTCACGTTCGTGCCAGCCTTGTACGTGTTGGCCGACAGCCACGGGAACACGGCCTCGCTCCTGGCCTTTTCGAGCACCTTCAGCCCGTAGTTGTATTCGTGGTTCCCGACCGCCATCGCGTCGAACGCGAGGGCGCTCATCGCGCGCATCATCGGATCCGGCGGTGCGTTGTTGATCGTGTTGTGCACGTATTCGAGCGGTGAGCCCTGGATGACGTCTCCCGAATCGAGAAGCAGCGTGCCGGCCGGATTCTCCTTGCGCGCTTGTCGCACGAGCGTCGCCACCTTCGCGAGGCCGCGAGCGTCCGGCGCGTCCGTGTAGTAGTCGATCGGGAGCAGGTTGCCGTGGAGATCGGTTGTGGAGAGAACCGTGAGCCACGCACGCCCGGCTGTGCGCGGATGACTCGACCCGATGAGGGCAACGGCGAACGTCAGCGCAATGCAGGTGGAACGACGCATGATTCAAGCGTACAACACGAGGGCCGGCCATGACGGCCGGCCCCGAGTTACTTTCCGCGGACCCGAAGGGTCCGCGCCGCTTCCTAGCGAGAGAGCTCGTTGCTCGCAGTCGCCTGCGCCGACAGCACGTTGCTCGCGGCCGCCTGCGACACGAGCTTGTCCGCGTCCGGCTGCAGCAGGAAGCCCTGCGCGACCGCCTTCGCCGCGGCAGCCTTCACCGCCTCGACGTAGCCGGCGTGATCCCTGTAGCGCTCCTCGAGCGAGAGGCGCGGATCGTTGTTTGCCATCCGCTCGGCTCTTGGTCCGCGCAAACGGAATCATCCCCGCGGCGTAGTTGCAGATCTTCCCCTGGTGGAATCCGGCGGCGACGATGTTCCAGCCGAGGTACGTGCCGAGCGGCGCATCGCGCAGCACGACGGGAACGCCGCCAAGCTCGTTGCCATCGGCATCGACGCGCGGCACCTTCATCTTGATGCACGTGCTTGATCGTGGGCGGGATCTTCGAGCGGATGCCCGACCCGTCGACGTAGTTGAACTCCGGACCCCAGTCGTAGTCGAGCGCCGGCGTTGATCAATCCCGTCGGCGCGGTGGCAGGCAGCCCGGGAATCGTCGGGAAATCCGGTGGCCTCCTTCGTCGGGTCGACGAGGAAGCCGCCGGCCAGCGTCGGATACTTGCTCGGCGGCGGCGCAACGTCCTTCATGACCCAGTTGCGGAAGTGGAACGCGTAGCGCGTTCACCGTCTCGGTGTGCGGAACGGGATTGCCGGCGAGAATGCCGGTGCCGAAGTTCGGACCCGGGCACATGGGCGGCGCTGCCGGCGATCACGCTGAAGCCGCCGCTGGCCGCCGCCGTGCGCGGTGCTCGGGATGTAGTAGCGCCGCACGTTTGCCGGAAGCGGAATGTCCTTGTCGGCGCTCGTGCCGACGAGCGCCGGGCTGAGATTGAGCGCCCACGCTTCCGCCGATCCGTAGTGCTCGATGATCTTCGGGCAGGTCTTGCTGGCCGTGCAGCGATCGAGGATGCCCTTCGCCGGAAGACCGCGCACCGGGTCGGGCCAGTCGCTCCACCACTGCGGCCCCTCGCCGCCCGATTCGTAGAGCTTCTGCGCGCCGTCCGGCAGCGCGAAGCGCACGTTCAGCGAAATGCGCTTGCCCGCGATGATCGGCCACGCGCCGTCGTAGACCTTCCTGCTTCGATTCGTCCTGCGTGAAGCCGAGATGCAATGAGCTGCGCGGAGGAAGTTGCCGGACTGCGACTGAGCCACGGCTGATGACCCACTGACACCTGGCCGCCGACGGGATTCGCGGTGCCTTCGTCGTCCTTCGTCGCGTACTTGAAGAACGATGCGACGTCGCGGAACGCGGCGAAGCCGATGCCGAGGACGTACGCGTCGTTCGACGTGAAGACGACCTGATAGAGCAGCTTCGGATCGAAGCCGCCCTTGACGCAGATCTGCGTCGGGTCGGGCGTGCCGGGGAACGGATTGTCGGCGCTGCACTTCGCCCACGCCCAGTCGCCGCTCGGCGACCTTCTGCTTCGCCGATGATCTTTCCGTCGACCGTCTCCGCCGTGTGCGTCGTCAGCGTCGCCTTCGACGTGTCGAGCGTGGCCGGCTTGTAGGGCACCGGGTTGGCGTTGACGATCATCGGCTGCGAGTTGACGCCGCCGACGTTGACGATGCGGCCGATGACCAGACCGCTGACCGGCGAGCCGTCCGCGATTCTTCGCGATCGGCACGATGACCCAGTCGTTGTCGCGGCCGGGCACCGTGCGGCCCGAATTGTCGCCCTGCCAGCCGCTGCTCAACCCGATGTCGCCGAAGTTGCGCTCGGTCGGCGCCGATGGTGATGCGGCCGCCGCGATTCGGCACGTCCTGCCACATCAGGCGGCTGCGCCTTCGACATGTCGATCGGCTTCACGAGATAGAAGCTGGCGACGTATTCGACCATGCCGGCGGCATTTCTTCGGCGCCAGCTTGATGTCGGTGATGACCGCGTTGCGCGGATCCTTCGGATCGAGCTCGCCGAAGGCGCGGCCGGCGAGCGTCTCATACGGGCCGGCCGGGCCAAAGGACGCGCCGTCGAAGGCCGGCGACACCTTCTTTTCGACGACGATCTTCTTGACGCGAGCGTCGACCGATGACGGCAGCGCGAGCGTTGAGGCGACCAGCACGAGGGTGAAAGAGGCGGCTCGACGGATGGTCCTCGACATTCATCTCTCCTGTCAGACGTTTTATGAACTAACTACGAAGTTCACGAAGGAAACGAAGGTCACGAAAAACAATAAACAATTCGATGTGACTCGAAATTCGAATGGTCGAATGTTAGCTCATTTGGGCCACAGCCACGCGAAGACCGCGCCCGTGATCACTAGTCATAACAGGCCTCCGAGCGCGATCGGTCAGCCGCGACAACGGAGCGGCCCGGTAGTCATTCGGAACAGACAGGCCACCGACCCCCCGGTCGCGAGCGTTATCTCACTTTCCAAACTTCTGTTGCAAGACCGGCCACGCCGTGGTCCAGCGGAGCTCCCCGTAGTACTGCGATGGCCGATCGGCGTTTCCATATTCGTAGCTGGTGTTGTCGGTGCGGTTATCGATATTCGTGACATTGTCGACGCCAAGAACCTGGTGGGCGAATTCATGAACCGCCGCACGCCCGACGCCGCGTCCGATCCCGGTGACGATGTCCTGGCGTGATGCCGATCGCGGCGCATACTCGATCGCGTTGTGGGCCAGGATGAGGAACCCAACCGAGCCCCAGCTCCCGAGCGGACCAAACACGTGCGACTCGCCGGCCGCTGCAAACGGGTATTTGAAAGTCGGGTTACCTCGCGTCGTGCCGACGACAGACACTCGCCAGAAGGCGTTTCGTTTGTCGGTCACGTTGATTCGAAGATCGGCAAGCGCGCGTTCGACCTCCGCCCTCGAGAACTGCCTGATCGTCGCCATCTCCTGCGCAGTGAGCGGCCCGCCGATCTTCGCGGCGTCACCCGCTGAAAGCGCAAATGAGCCGTCGTCGTACCAGAACCCCGCATCGATGGCCGTCCGCCCCACGTGCCAGCGAACCAGCGCAAACACCGACATCGTTGCGATCACTGCGATGACGCCGATGACGGCGGTTGCGGACCGCTTCATTTTCTTGAAGGTTCAGGAAGCGCGCCGAGCTGCTGCATCAGGCCCAGGATGTCAGCGTCACGCCAGTGCTCTGCGACTTTTCCGTCGCGTATGTGAAAGATGTGCGTTTCGGAGATCGTGTACGACTTCCCCGTCGCGGGAAGGCCCATGAAATCGCCCTGGTGCGTGGCACGCGCGGTGAGACGAACGGCCACCTTGTCGTCCTGGGAGATCATGTCCTCGATCTTCATGCTGACACCGGAGAGTCCGGCGGACACCCGTCTGACCGCCTGCTTCAGGCTATCGGTCCCCGGTGCCACCGACGGCCAGCTGTGCGGCACGAAGTCGTGCGCGACCAGCTTGTCGACCGCGTCGACGTTTCCCTTCACGAAGACCTCGTCGATAAAGCGGCGGACAATGACCTTGTTCTCATCGGTTCCCATCAGTCAGATCTCCCTCGATATTTACCGTCCCTCGAACGCGTCGCGCGCGGCGGCAATCCCGTTCAGCGCGGCCGGGAATCCTGCGTAGACAGCCATTTGCTCGATCACTTCGACGACCTGGTCGCGCGACGCCCCCGCGTCGAGCGCGGCCGGTATGTGCGCCTTGAGCAGCGCCGGTGCATTGGCCACGGCGGTGAGCGCCGCAATCGAAATCAAGGCCTTTGTCTTCTGGTCCAGCTCGAGACTCTCGAATACCGGCGGAATCTCGCACCACCTCGCGCTCGCATCGTCGAGCGCGGCGAGGTCCTCCGCGCCGGCACCGCGTGCCTCGAACACCTCACGAGCCGTGCTCAGGCTGCGACCGACCGCCGCGGATCCAGTATTGACCGCGCTCAGCATCACGGCATCGAGAATGTCCGACGGCGCCCAACCGACGTTCAATGCGCCGTCGATGTGCCATTTCAGCTGCGGCGTCGCAGTGCCCATCGCGCTGAGGGCAGCGACGGTGCATAACTGGCGCATCTTGAGATCGAGTCCGGGACGCGAGAGGACCTCGCCATACGCGAAGTCGATGGCAAATCGGACGAGATCGGGAGCGATGTCGTTCATCGCGATGATTGGCGCCGCAGCCTGCGGCCCGCCGATCCGCAGAAGCGTCTCGAGGCCGCGTTCATGTCGCGCAATGTCGGACAGCATCCAGGTCGAATCTCCCGTAATCACTGGCACGTCGGCGGGAGGACTGCTTCGCTGAGCCAGCGGAGCACGAACTCGCGCGCCGCGGCGTCGCAATGCTGTCCGTTGATCACCGCTGGTCCCAGCGCCACTCCGCCGATCGCGTACAGAAACCCAATCGCCGCGCCGCCTACCGCGACGGACCCCACGGCGAACCCGCCCATCGAGAGTCCAAGGCCCAGCGCCGCACCCCCGAATGCGGCCAGGATCCCGACCGACAGACCGCCGATCGTGAGCAGTCCGCACGCCAGTCCACCGAGAGCCAAGCCGCCCAGCGCAATATTCCGGATCGCAATAACACCTCTGGCAACCTTCGGGCGCATCGTCACCGCGTCGATGCCAGCGCAGATGTGGATGAGAGGCCAGCCCGCAAGAGTCGTGGACGACATGTATTCAAATCCCAGCGTCGCGTTGCCTGCCTCGCATGATTTGCAGATCAAACGAGGCGCATCGCGGCCCACGCAGTCACGGCACATCGCCTTCTGGCATACGACGCAGAGGCCAATTGCTGTCGTCCTGTCGTGCGCAAAGCAATTCATGCGCGGTGGCCGGCTCCTTAAGGCGGACCTAAAGGTCCGCTTCCACGATGCAGGAAGGTCCGCCTCTACGACGCAGGCAGTCGAAACGTCAGGATCTCCCTCGCCGCGCGATTCGCGCCGCAGCCGTTGTTGCCGCCGATGACATAGGCCTGATCGCCGAGTGCGATGGCAGCGCCGGCGTGGCGCCCCACGGGCAACGGCGGAAGCGCCGTCCACTTGTTTGCCGCTGGATCGTAGACCTCGGCCTCGTTGAACGTCGTGCCCGTCGCCGGGTCCTTGCACTCGCCACCCGCGTACACGATGCGGCCGTTCTGCACGAACGAGACGCCCGCGCTGCGCGGCGTCAGCAACGGCGCGGCCGTCGTCCACGTATCGGTTGCGGAATCGTAGACGTCGTGACGTCCGCTCCGCTCCGGCGTCGGCCCCAGCCTTCCGCCGAAGACATGAATCTTTCCGCCAACGACGGCGATGCCGAGGTGATCGCGCGGAATGGGCAGCGAGGCGACAACCGCCCATTTGTTGGTGGCCGGATCGTAAACCTCGTGCGTGGACACCGTCCGGAGCTGCGGATCACGTCCGCCAATCGCGTGGATCTTTCCGTCGAGCACGGCGACGCCAACCGCGCCGCGCGGCGCGGAAAGAGGGGCCAGCGCCTTCCACATGTCAGTGGCCGGGTCGTACTCGAACACGCGATCGATGGCGGCGACGTGCACGCTCGCGAGGAAGCCCCCGACGACATAGATCTTCCCGTTCAGCGCCACGGCGCCGGCGTGCGAGGCAACCGCCGGCATCAGCGCCAGCTCGCGCCAGTTGCCCGTTGCCGGGTCGTACTCCTGGTTGAACTCGTTGGCATCGACACCGCGCGACTGCCCGGAGATCACATAAATCTTGCCGTTCATCGCCGCCACGGCGATCTCGGCGCGGTCGTACGGGATCATGCCCTTGACCGTCCACGGGCCGCCGCCCTGTGCCAGCGCCGCGACTGACGCCAGCGTTATCACCAGAGCAGCCACGGCGGCAGTGGCGACCAAACGAGAGCGAGACACGTTCATTGAATCCTCCGATCGATGGCAGGAGATGAGGGCGGATCGTAGCACGCGGGAACCACGCGAGGCGCCGGTGCGTCAGTGCGACGCCATGGGCTCCAGGCCGGTCCGGATGATGGTCGCTCTCGCGCCCTTCACTGTTGGCTGCCTTTCGCGATGCTACTCCAGTCCCAGCAATGTCGCGGGGTTGCGCCGGGACATGCGATCGACGTCCTGCTCGGAAAGACCTCTCGCCCGCATCGCGGCGAGAAAAGCACCGAAGCCGGGCGCCGGCAAAGGGTTGCCCTTCTGACCGAGATCGGACGACAGGATGCAGAACTCGGGACCGATCTTCTTGATGGCGTCCGCGAATCGGTCCATCCGAGCCGGGCCGCCCTGATCGCCAACGTTGCCGCCGACGAATTCGACGAAGGCGCCGAGCTTTGCCGCCTCCTGCATCTGCGGCACGCTCATCACGATCGGCTCGTTCATCGCGTGCGTGACGACCATCTGTCGCACACCCTGCCGGCGTCCTTCGCGCAACAGCATGAGCCCTTCCTCCGCGGACGAATGTCCGGTCGCGAGCACGAGATTGTGCTTCGCAATCACGGCAATCACATCCGTGACCGCCGGAAGGAGCGCTCCGCCCTTGGATACACTGACAAACGGGCGGTTCTCCTTCGAGAAGCGCACCTGGTTTTCGGAATCGAACGTCGGCATCCAGACCATTTTGCCGAATCCGCCGGTTGTCGCTGCCATGTACTCGACGGCCGCCGCGTTGATGCCACCAACGGTGAGGTTCAAGTCGACGCCGCCGAACACGTCAATCCCCGGCACCTCCTTGCGGACGATGTAGGCGAGCCCCGACGTGAACTCGTAGTGGTTCTTGATGACGATGGCGCGCATCCCGTTCGCCTTGGCCTGCCTCGCGGCTTCAACGGCATCGACGGATCGCGGGCGGCTGTCGGGCTCGGAATGGACGTGAATGTCGATAGCCCCGCGAAGCGCACTCGCTGTTCCCGCGCCCTGCCCTCCTCCGCGTGCGATACCAGCGACACCGACGGAGGCGCTCAGGGTGACGAGCAGCACGATCAACTTGCGCATGACGTTCTTCTCCTCCACAACAACCGCCGCGTCAAGACGAAGCGTCGCATCGCGGACCCAAGGGTCCGCGCCGCGGCGTCGCGAGCTTCAGATGCGGTTCGCCGTCCAGTGGATTGCGCCAATGAGTTGCCGCTGAAACCGCTGGTCGGTCCACGTCCCGGAGAAGTGTCCGAGGGCGTTATAGTACGCCCGCCCGGCGCCGACCGATTGTACCCATGCGAGCGGATAATCGCCGGCGGACCCCACCGACGTCGGATCGAGTCTCAGCAACACCTGCACACGCCCGCGGGGATTTTCCTGAAACGTGTAGAACTCCTCGAGCAATGTGAAGCGCTCGCCGAGCCCTTGCGTCGCCTGATGCACCTGATTTTCGACGACGACGGTACCCTGCTGCGTCCAGGGATGCTCCTTGAAATACGCGCCCACGAGACGACCGTAGTCCGGCCAGCCGTACAACGTGTCGCTGGCGCTGTGGATGCCGATAAAGCCGCGCCCGCCGGCAACAAACTCGATAATCGCAGCCCTCTGAGCGTTCGTGAATTCCAGCTCGCCGCTGGTGAGGGCGAACACGATCACGTCATACGCCGTGAGGCCCGGGGCGGAAATCGTCGACAGGTCCTCGGTGACCATGACCGTGAACTCGCCGGTCGAAGCCGAGAGACTGGCCATGACCTGGCGCGCGGCGGGGATCGAGTCATGGCGGAAGCCGGCCGTCGCGGTGATCATGAGCACGCGAATCGGCGCGCCGCGTGCCGCCGGCGGCTGGCTGGTGGCACTTGGACCCATTGTTGGTTCGCCGGACGCGCACGCCCCAGCCAGGAGGAACACGCCGAGGCAGGCTGCGCCGATCACACGCTTCTTCACCGACTGACTCCGGCGTCACGAGCTCCCTAACGAGCGGCACCGACTGTCTGGTCTGCGAGCGGGATCGTCACCACGATGCGGTCTTCAGGACCGAGGTTGTGCGTGATGTGGCCTTTGCCGGTCGTGTCCTCAATCAGGTTGATGTGGCCGGGGCCCACGGCGACCTTCTTCCCGCCTGCCACCTCGAGCTCCGCATGGCCGCTGAGGGTAATCACGAACTGACGCCTCGGACCCACGTGCCAGTCGCTGGCGGGGCCCGGCGGTCTCCGGCTGAATTGGGCGCCGCTCGCCTTCATCATCTCGGTCACGCCGTTGTTGGCCTTCATTTCGATTTCTTCGGCGTGGCTCAGACCATCCGGACCCGTGTAGATTCGCGTCATCATGATCGGCTTACGCGCCTGGGCGCCGACGACATCCTGATCCGTGTGGGCTCTCCACAGCAGAACACATGATCCGACAAGGGCGACGACTAGCAGGTACCTGGTCATTGATCTCATGGCGTCCTCCCGCCGTTCGAAAAGCCGGTGTTTTGTGACCCAGGGATGTTGGATGCACGGAGTCTACGTCAAGAACCTCAAGGGGTTAGGGGGTTAGGGAACCGGATTTCTAGAGTTTCGACATGGTGAGGCCGTCGACGCGAACCTCGAGCTGGTGATTCACGCGCACGCCGTACACGCCGTCGGTCTTCGCGGTCATCCCGCTCTTCGGGGTGGTATGCACGACCGTGTTGTTCACGAGATATTCGATCTTGTCGGCGAGCACGCGCAGTTCGAGCGCGTTGGTCGACATCCCGCTCGCGTCCGGTTTCTTCACCGCGGCATGCGCCGTTTTCACCACCACATCCTGCGTCGTCTCGTTGCCAACCCTGCGCTTGAGCAGCCACGTGCCGTCCTGCGCGACCATGAAATAGAGATACGTCTGACGAGGGCCGCCAAGCTCGCTGCCGCCGAACACGAGACCGTAGAAATTCGTGTGACCGCTCGGCTTCACGAGCGTGAAGGTGCCCTTCAGCGAGTAGTTGCCGGCCGCAGTGTTCGTGGGGTGCCAGAACACCGCCGCCTGCGGGTTCGTCGCATGGAACCCCGTCGCTGTCTTCATCAATTTGATCAGGCCCGGCGCGTCGGGGTCGGATGCGCTGGTGCTCTCGTCGGCACGCAGCATCCATCCCTCTGGCGCCTGCGCGGCGAGCGGAACGACGGTGAGCATGGCGACGATGGCGAACAAGACGTGACGCTTCATCGGATTCTCCTCCCAACGGAATTGATCGGTCGCCTCTCCCGGCTGCTTGTCCCCTAAGGCGCTTCGGCGAAGGCGGCGTGCGCCGCCGCAAGCAGACCATTCGCACGCGGCCAGCCCGGGTACTGAGACTGGAGCTCGGCCTGCACGGTCATCGCGGCGGCGTCAGCGGAGCGGCCCTCCGCTTTCAACTGGCGCGCCCGCGTCTGCACGCTCTGCATGATCGCACGGTTAACGGCGATGATCGACCCGTCACCGACTGGGCCATGCGCCGGGACGATCGTCCGCGGTCGCATCTGCTCGAACGCATCGAACGCGGACAGCCACGCCTTGACGCTCGACGCCTGGCCGGCCGCGAGAAACGATTGGTTCATGACGACGTCACCGGAGAACAGGATGCCGTCGCCCTCCACGAAGAACCCCGTATCGCCGCGCGTGTGCGTCGGGCCGACGACGAGGAAGCGCACCCGAACGCCGCCGAGATCGAGCACGTAGTCGCGGTCGAAAGTGACGTCGGCTTTGCGGCCACCGGGGTCGCCGCTCAGCAGTTCGGCCACCAGCGGCGATCGGCTTGAAAAAGCCTCCGCCTGCTGACCACTTCCTTCAACGAAGTCGGCTTCCTGGATTTTCGAGTTCACGTATGTCGCAGTTGCCGGAAATGCCAGGGCGCCTGTGGTGTGCTCGACGTGGAAGTGCGTGGTTGCAATATAGAGAGCCGCGTTGCGGCTGATCTTCGCGACTTCGCGGAGCACCCTCTCCCCGTTGCGCCTGCCCAGCCCGGGATCTATCACCAGTGTCGCGCGGGAGCCGACGACGATGCCGACGTTCGGGACCATCGGAACGCTGTTGTCCGGGATCACGTACGTGTGTTCCGCGAGCTTGACCGTGGCGTTTTCCTTCACCAGGGGATCCGGCGCGGGACCCCGCTGGGCGGCCGCTGGGGCGGTGAGCAGTGCACAGGCGACGAGCAGGAAGCGTGCGGTCAGGGCCGCGGAGGCGTTCATAGTTCGATGCTAGTTCTTTGGCAGTCTCGATTTCCAGGCGTCCCAGGAACGCTCGTAGGTCTGCGCGGCCTTTTTCGCTTCTTCCGGATCCAGATACGTCACGTTGCCGCCGCCCAGCTGCATCGCCTGCCACTGCAACCGCGCGTTCGTATTGAGATAGTAGGCCTTGCCCACGACGAGGCGCAGTGACTCGGCCACAACGACCGCACCGTGGCCGCGCATCAAGGCAGCCGACCTGTTCCCGAGTGTCTGCGCGAGCGCACGCCCGAGTTGCGGCGTCGAGATCAGCATGTCGGTCATGCCCGCGATTTTTCGGATCTCGAAGACGGGCACGCCCTCGCCGATGAAATACCCCATGTGATACATCGGACGCAGGGGCACGGATGTGTCCGCGAAGGGAATGACCTCGAGACAGTGGCAATGTATTGCCGCCATGACGTCCGGACGCGCCTTGTAGATCTCCCCGTGAATGAAGCGCTCCTGGTATCCCATGGCGGACGTGCTCGTCACCGGTTTGCTGTCCAGGTCGTACTCGACGATGTCGGCAGCGGTCACAAGAGCCGGCGCTCCGGCGCGAGCAAGGAAATAGCGATCCTTGTTGGCGGGGCTGCGAACGCTGACATGCCCGTAGCCGTCAAGCACTCCTTCGTTGGCGAGAATGCGGTTCGCCACCACGAGCTCGCCGATCACGGCCTGGCGAGTAGGAGCAGCGGGCGTTTGTGACAAGAGCGGCGCGGCGGCAGCCAGCGCAGCAGCGGCGGCGAGCAGCGGGAGTTTCATGGACACGTCATACCTCCGAACGCGAGTGTCGACCATTGCGCGCGAATCCACGCAGCTTCAGTCGGCTGCATCAACGCGTCGCTTTTCAGCGGCAACCATGCGCGGCGGGCCGAGCTGCGAAATCCCGTAGCCCGCCGGGTACGTCCGGTTGCGATCGTCGGTGAAGAAATGCGCGGTCCGGCGCGGTGGCAGCAATCCAACCACGCGCCCGCGCAATTTCAAGACGCCGCGCAGCGCAGGCCGGGTGAGTGGGAGCGGTTGTGGAAATCCGAACGACGAGATCATGGCCTCGTCCAGCATCGCGTAGATGCTGTAGCGGACGAACGGCGTGACGATTCGCGGAAACCACGACGCGAACAAATCACGCGTCGACGTGCCGACTCGCTGATTCGTATCCGCAAACCGGAAGTTCTGGCGTTCGTATGCGCGGCTCCACGCCTCGAACGCCTCGTACGAGGGAGGAATGTTGACGATCCCCATTCGCTTCCCGACTTCACGCCAGAAGCAGTAGTACCCGTGCTTCTCATTGGTGCACGTCGGCCGCCAGCCAACCGTATCGATCCAGCGAATCGGCTCGTAGATGAACGTCGAGAGCACGTAGAGAAAGTCGTCGTTGGCGATCTTGAAGTGGCCGTGGACCCAGTTCATGCGCTCCAAGGCTTCTTTGCCACGACCGCTCTCGTAGCCCCATTCGCACATTTCGGCGACGAGAATCGACGTGTCGTCGTAGCGGCGCTGGGTGTTCGTGCGAAATTCGCCGGTTCGGTCCAGTAACGCGGAGATGCTCGGGACGCAGTAGGTCCGATAAAGGGCGATCTCGAGCGCTCGGATCGAATCCCAGGGGAAGTCGTATCCGAACGAGAGATGCACGATGCGCTGGTGGTCGCGCTCGGGATCGAGTTGTTCGATGGCGCGAAGAATGTCGAAACGGCGGTCGCTCACGCTCGCGCCTTCTCTCCGACGACCAGGGACATCATCGCGAATTCTCCCGTGCTACTTGATGATCCTCACGCCCATTTCTTTCCCAGAGCATCGAGGTTGGATCTGCCCAGGTCTTCGGGTGTCATCGCAATCCGAAACTCGACCTCCGCGTTGAACGTGAGGAACCACGGCTCGGCCAGTGCAGGGACCTCCGACGCGTCTTTGACGTCGACGACGAGCGTTCCGCCACGCCGACCGTTGTGTTCCGAAAAGTAGACAGCCTCCGGCTTGATGCTCTCAAGAATTTTTCTGATCTTCTCTCCTGCTGTGCCGTTGCGGACGGCGGAATTAAAGGGCTCGAGCGGGAATTGAACGTGCACAAGCATGCGCATTGGTTGCCTCCAAGACTTTCAGCAGTCGGTGAATTGACGAGCCTTTACGCGCCCGGTGCTCGGTAAGCCACCGATCGTTTGCACGCCGTGTCAATTTCTTCTGGCGTGATGAGCGGAATCGTGGAGAGGCGAACTCCACCCGAGGCGTTGACTGCAAGGCTGACCGCCAGGCCGGCGGTTGCATCCGGAAAGTCGGCGATGATGTACGCATCGTATTCGCCATACGCGAAATAAAACGCCTCGACCTTGCCTCCCAGGCTCTCTAGGAGCTTCTGCACTGCGGCGCGCCTTCCGGTACCACCTTCCTTCAGAAGCCCTCGGGCCCCTTCCGCGGTGTAGGACGCTTTGACCATGAACTTCGGCATCGTAGCCTCCTCTTTCAGGGATCAGGGAACTCAACCACGAAGGTCGTGACGGCACGAAGGAAAGAAATTCGTGTATAGAGGGCTACTGGAGACGCAGCAGCCCGGCCTTCGCGCATTCGCCCACCATCGTCAGATAGCGTTTGACGCTGTCGTTGCCAATGACATAGGGATTGGGGTCGCCTGGCTTGCGTCTCTCGAGCGCGGACAGCTTCATCTTCGCCCCATCCTGGTTTGGATGATTGGCGATGAGCACGTCGGCGCCGGATCGTGTCACGGCATCGCGAAAATGCTCGGCGGAGTTGGCGTAGGTTTCAAACCAGAATCGTCGCGGCTTGTCCGGCGTGATCGTGAAGTTGAACCCCGTCCCACCCCACTCGGCTGCAAGGTGCGCCCTGCCCTGGTCCTTCACCGGAATCAGCGTCGAGATCGTGCCCGGCGTGTGACCCGGCGTGAGATACATGGTCAGTGTCGTGTCACCAAGCGTGAGCCGCTGCCCATCGGTCGCCACCATGTCACGCTTTGGTTTTGGCCACGACTGCGTATTACGGCCGATCAAGTCCCAGTCAGCGGCGGACATGATGACGCGGGCGCCAAAACGATCCTGGAGGAGCCGCGCGCCGCCGGCGTGGTCGCTGTGACCATGGCTGACGAGGACGTATTTGATGTTCTTCGGATCCAGCCCGAGCTTGGTCAGGCCGTTGACGATTTCGTCCTCGACGGAGTAGTCGAAGAGTGCGTCGACGACGATGATCCCTTCCGAGGTCGTCACGGCCCAGGCCGAGTACTCGGACTGTCCCAGGTAGTAGAGGTTGTCGAAGACCTTCGCCGGCTCCGTATGCCATTGAGCGCGCGCGGGTGGACCCTGCGGTTGCGTCGCGGGCGGCTGTGCCTGCTGAGGCGCCGGAGTCGGCGCAGGCGCGGCGCACAAGGTGTCGAACACCGCGGTATGCTCCCGCCCCGCGGCAGTCCTGGCGGCTGCAACGTGGGCGTCGACGGAATCCGCCTTCGACTGTCCAAGGACGCTCGCACCGGCCACCGCGATGAGACCGAGTGCCGACAGCAGACCGAGCGAGTACGACTTCAGCTGTGTCATTTCTGACCTCACTTCCGGAAGATTCCCTTCGGCATCAGGGCGTGAATACCCTTGGTCCCGTCGACGGCCTGGGTCACGACCAGATCCATAGCCGCGCTCGCCAACATATACGCGTTCTCTCGCGACAGCCCTTTCGTCTCGACAAGGAAGTCGAGCATCTCGCGCGTGGCGATCTTCGCGGCCTCGTCGAGATCCGCGTCAAGCCCCATCGTGATGTAGTGCGTCGCCGTTTCGGCACGGGGCCAACGCATGGTGCGCCCCTTGTGCAGCACCACTTCAATCTCCCCCTTGAGCGACGCCTCCACCGCGGACAGACACACTTCGCCGTACCCCTGCACGGCATGTCCATCCCCGATCGAAAGTAGTGCGCCGGAGACGTGGACAGGCAGATATAACGTGCTTCCCGCACCTAGATCCCGGTTGTCGAGATTCCCACCGAATACGTTGGGTGGTCCGCTGGGGACTCGTCCCATGCCTGGCGGCGGCGCAACGCCAATCACGCCCCAAAACGGCTTGACCGGCACTTCCACGCCCGGTGCGTACTCAACGGTCTTGCGGGTCATGTCAATCCACAGAACGCGATCTTTCGCATAGGGGAACTCGTCAGGCAGGAGACCACGATTCGGAACAAACCCCTGGCCTGCGATCGGGAGTCGCACGTCAACTGCGCGAATCCGGATCTCGAGCATGTCACCAGGTTCCGCGCCGCGGATGGCTATTGGGCCATTGAGGGTGTGATCACCTCGCCCCGTGCCTTCAACTCCTTCATAGACGGCATAGAGTTCGGCCGGGATCTTGTCCTTTGGTACGCCGAGCTTCTCGAAATATCGCGGGTTGCCGGTCGCGGTCTCGAGACGGACAGTGTCGCCAGAGTCGATTGTCAGGACGGGCTTGAGGGACGCGTCGAAGAAGCCGCGGTGAACAGTGGCGGGCGACGCCTTCAGCTCATGGACCTTCGGTGACGCTTGACCTGTCGCAACGGATGGCAGCGCGATCAGACACATGCAGGCGACAACTCCTCTTGCTCTCATCGTCTTTCTCCTTGTGTTTCACGTCACAAGACCTCAAAGGTCATCTGTCCTGCCCATGTGAGCGGCTAAAACCCCAGACCGGCACCGGCTGCGAACCGGAAGTCGTGGTTGAAGAATGCTTCGTCTCGCCTCGTAGAGTTCCTGGCGAAGACCGGCCCCGGGTATTTCAGGATGCGATCACCGGCGTCAATGCGAACGAATGTCCGCGGCGTCGCAAACAATTCGACGCCGCCTCCGATGTCGAATGCCACGAGCGTGCGACCCGAAGCCAGCGCGCATGACAGCGGTGGGGGGAAGATCAGAATGCAGGGGAATGGTTGCGGCGCTTCGCGAATATTCAGGAAGCCGGACCGCAGTCTGGCGAAGGGCCTCAGACGGCCGAACCGAGGCCCCACCGTGACGCCGAACAGACCCTCGACGCGACCACGACTGAACGCGCGCTGGTCCGGAAAATCGGCCGGATAGAGGTCGATCTCCGATTCGATTCCGATCGGTTCGGCAGGATGCCACGCAAACCGACCGCCGAGACCGACATCGGTGGCGTCGAACTGGCTCGAGGTCGCCGACGACACCTGAACGCCCAGCTCGAATCGATCCGATGTCGACTGCGCGAGCGCCGGATCCGGCAGCGCAACAATGAGGCCGGCGAAGGCGCAGACGATGGCCAGCCTGTTCATGTCGTTCGTCACCTACCGCTTGCGCGCATCTGCCAGTTTCTGTTCCAGTCCGAGCTGCGCTGCCCTCGCGCAACCTTGCATCACCTGAAAATAGCGCTGGACCCATTCGGCTCCAAGCTCGTACGGATGCGGACCATTCCCGCGGCCAGCGAGCATCCTGTTCTTGTTGAACGCCTGATCGAACTCCGAATGGTTGGAGAGCAGGACGGTTGCGCCCGTAGCAGCGGCTTTCGCCGCCATGTGCTGCGCCGACTCGATGTACGTCTGAAAATTCTTGATGCCCGGATCCGGTGTGTTGTTCACGAAATTGAACGCTGTGCCTCCGGAATAGGCGACGTTCACCGGCTTGCCTCTGTCCAACACGCTGAACGTGTACGAAATCGTGCCTGGGGTATGACCAGGAGTCAGCCACGTGGTCACGGTGGTGCCGCCAAGTGTGATCTTCATGCCGTCGGTTGCGACGATGTCGCGCTTTGGCGACATCGTCTTGTACCGGTTCGGATACTTCGCGACCGCATCCCAGTCAGGCGCACCCATGACGACGCGGGCGCCATACCGGGCCTGCAGCATCTCGGCGCCACCGATATGGTCGCTGTGAGCGTGCGAGATGAGCAAGTACTTGATGTTTTTTGCATCGAGGCCGAGCTTCTTCAAACCGCCGACGATCAGCTCCTCGGAGTTGTACGGAAAGATCGTATCGATGAGGATGATCCCGTCGGTCGTCGTCAACGCCCAGGCCGAGTGAATCTTGCCGCCGACGAAGTAGAGATTGTCGTAGACCTTCGCGGGGTCTGCGTACCAAGTGTCACGCGCCGGGACGCTGGCGGGGTTCGTGACGTAGTTCGGGAGCATGTCCCTTGTGTCTTCGCCGCCGCTTTGAGGCAAAAGGCAGGTCCGGACCAGCGTGCCAAGAAACTCGAACCCCGCCGCAGTCTTGGCCGACTGCACCGCGGCTCGAATCTCCGCGTCAAAGTCCCTTGCCGCCGGCCCCTGTTGGGCGGACACGCTCGTGGCCGCAAGGCTGAAGACGATGGCAAGCGCAGTGACGCTATTCAAGGCGGACCAGCTTTATGACGGCTCCTGCTGGCTTCTGAGTAAGTACGAGCGTGTTCCCCGTCACATTGAAGTCGTACTGGTTTCCGGCACCGCCTATGGCGAACGCGCTCTTTGCCACCATGGCTTTCGTGGCCAGCGTCTTCCCGGTCACCGTGTACGTGCCGGTGTTGAGGTACAGCGCATTGAACACCGCGGCCTTGTCCGCCTCGGTCGCCTTATCATTCGACGGATAGCCAGGCAGCGGCTTGGTGCCCTGGATGCGCGCGAAGCTGTAATGTTGTTTCGCGAAGATGTACAGACCGGGTTGAGGATTGGTAATCGCCGATCCGTTCGCATCCACGGTCTCTGTCACCCTCCACGCTCCCACGAGTGGATTGCCCGTTGAAGATTGACCCGAGACGGCCACTGCGACTGTCAGCAACACGAGAAGCGTCATCAGCGCCAAATTGAGCATCGCCACGCGAGTGATGTGTTTCATCGGAAACTCCTTATGTGAATCTCTTGTCCGTCGACCCTGACTGTCCGTTGTCAATTCACCGCGTCGACGACCCCATGAACGTGAATTTCTGGATCCGCCTGTTTTCCGGCTTGAGGGGAGTGACTTCGGTGACGTAGAGGTTCCCCTTTGAATCGGCCGCCATGTGATGCAGCGTGCCGAAGTCCCCTGGCGCCGAACCCCACTGCCCGAATGAATCGAGGATTTCAAGCGTCTTCCGGTTCAGCACCATGACCTTTGCCTGGCTTCTGTTGCCGACGTACAGGAAACGCTGCTCCGGGTCTGTTGAGAAGGCAGTGCTCGCGGCCGTCGTGCCGTTGCCGCATTCCGGCGCCTTGCATTCCCGGCCGATGAATACCTGCGACACATATTTGCCTTCGAGCGTGAATACCTGCACGCGCTTGCCGCCTCGGTCGGAGACGTACACGAGTCCATCATTCGACACGCGTGCGGCGTGCACAGGTTGCACGAACTGGGGAGCGCCGTTTGCGTCCGCATCGGGAAGCGCCGGGTTCGGCGGGCCGTCGGTTGGCACGTTGCCGAACGCGCCCCACATCCGCTTGAACCTGCCGGTGTCCGCGTCGAACACAATCACGCGTCGGTTGCCATACCCGTCGGCAACGAAGAGCTCGTTCGTCTTCGCGTACACGAACGTGTCCGCTGGCTGGTTCAGATTCTGCGTGTCGGCGTTGCCTTTGCTCTGCCCGGCCCGGCCGATTTGCATGACGAACTTCCCGGCCTTCGTGAACTTGAGCACGTGATTGTCCTTGGCCCCGTTGCCTCCGACCCAGACGAAGCCCTTGGGGTCGACGTACACACCGTGCTCGGAGTTGGGCCATTCATACCCCTGGCCCGGTCCGCCCCATGCCTGGATGAAGTTGCCAGCCGCGTCGAACTCCAACAGCGGAGGCGCGGCTCTGGGCTTCTCCTCCGGCTCCAACGTGCCAGGGCGTTGCAGGACCCACACGTGATCCTGTGCATCGACAGAGACGCTGGCTACTTGTCCCAACTGCCAATTGTTCGGGATCTTCGCCCAGGCCGGGTCCACTTTGAACCTCGGCACCTCCCGCGCAGCCGATGGGCGGGACTGTGCGGCCGCCGTCTCTGTGCCCGGGCGGCCCGCGCCAATGACGATGGCAGCCAACGCCGACAACACGACAATCGCCTGAATCGCTCGCCTCATGTCAGCATTCCTCCGATCACCACGCTCAAGCCCACGCCGATTCTATCCAGACCAACGGCATCTGTCGCGACGTCTCTCAGTCAAGGTTTCCAGAAGCGGTTCAGCCACAGGGTGCCCGGCAGCACGAGAATTCCCACGAGCACGACGGGCCCAGCCACGACCGTGGACATGCCCCAGCGCGTCAGCAGCGACGTCATGCGCGGACGATCTTCCGCGGCGGCTGTCGCAACCAGGGTTGCCCCCACAGTAGAGAACGGGGAGACGTCCACGATCGATGCACAGACGGCGAGTGCGCTGATGAGCGCCCATCCGGCAACATCTCCGGAGGCCGCCAGGGGTATGGCCAGCGGTATCAGCGCGGCGAGGATGCCGGTGGTGGATGCGAATGCGGAGACCAGCGCCCCAATCAGACAGATGACCAGGGCGGCCACGATCGGAACGCCGACGTGCCTGGCGGCTTCCCCGAGCATGTCAATGGAGCCCATGTTCTGCAGCACGCCAACAAACGTGATGATGCCGCCAACCAGCAGCACGGTCGACCAGTCGATCTTCGAAACTGCAGTCATACCGGACGCCGGATCAATGAGCGCCAACGCGGCACCGAACGCGAAGCAGAGCACACCAATATCCGGGTTCAGGCCGGAGATTGACGCGGTGATGACGGCGACAACGAGTCCGATCATGCAGACAACGGTCGCGATCTGGTTTCGTCCGAACGGAGCGCAGAGCGGCGCGTCGCCGGTACCTCTTCGAGCCAGTACCGCCGCGCCCGTTCCGCCTGAAGCGGCGCGTCGCCCGATAAGTATTGGCCCCCCGAAGATGAGGAACGCAGCGATCAGCAAACCGAGATTGGCGGCCACGGCGACGGCGAAAAGGGTGAGCGGATCTAGATCAATATTGGCCCGGTGTGCGGTCCCGTAGCTCACGATGGCAAAGAGACTGGTGGGGGCGAAAGACCCCGCGCTGATTCCGCTTCCAATCGCGAGGGCCATCAGCATGGGGTCCATCCCGTACCGCTTCGCGACAGGCATGCCGATCGGCGCCGTCACCAGACCGGCCAGCGGCGAGCCCATCGCCGATATGCCGGCGGTCAATGCAAAGAAGACGAAGGGCAACGTGACTGCGTTGTCCCCGATCCGGCCAAGCGCAGCTTCAATCACGCGATCGATCGTGCCGTTCGCCTGGGCGATGGCGAAAAAATACGTCACGCCGACGAGCAGCACCATGATGCTGATTGGGAAGCCTCCCACGATGTCGCTGAGCGGCATCTTGGCCAGCCACACGCCGACGCCACACGCGGCAGCGAACATCATGATGCCGAGGTGTACCCTGCGCAGAGTCGCGATGGCGAAGACCGCGATGAAGATCGCGATGGCCGTCAACTGCAGGAGCATGAGGGCGTTCTCATCGTTCGTCCTCGACTACCGTTCCATTCGCAGGCGGCCATGCTTGGCCGAAACCCAACACGTAGCCGTTCGGATCCCGGATCGCGAACTCTTTCATCCCGTAAGGTTGAACGGTTGGCGGATACACCACGCGTGCGCCCTTGAGTGCAAGTTCACCATGCAGCGCCTCAACGTCGCTCACCCAAAAGAACGCGTCCCAGGTACCTCCCTGCCGCTCATTCGGGCAGAGGAGGCTGGGATCGGGAATGCGACGGAACATGATGGCGGAACCGTCCCGACTGTAGACGGCGAATTCAGGAGGGCTGCCGGCAGCGTACTCGCACTGAAAACCGAGCATGTCGCGATAATGGCTTCCGATGCTTGCCACGTCCGGAACCGGGAAATAGGGAGCACCGCGAATGATGACCGCGTGATCGCTCGGCGGCATCAGTGAGGTCTCCTCACTTCTTCACGAACCGTCGAAAATTGAGCGTGTTGGTATAGCCTCCGTAGACATTCCCCTGGTCATCCGCCGCGACGCCTTCCAGCGTGTTCGTTTCAGTCCAGGGAATGAAGGCGGTGACCTTGCCGTCCTTGACGCTCCCGATCCGGATGCCCTGCTTGTAGCCCGGATTCGACTGGTCAGTCGATTGCGAGTCGGCGACGTAGATCACGTCCTTCTTGTCGATGAAAACGCCGCTCGGCCGGCCGAATTGCTTCCACTCGGCGATGAATCCGCCATCCTGGTTGAACACCTGGACGCGGCTGTTCGAGCGGTCGGCGACGAAGAGCCGCCCGGCGGAATCCATGGCAAGCCCGTGCGGCGAGTCGAACTCGCCGGGCGCCGAACCTTTCTTTCCCCACGCCTTGATGAATTTCCCATCCTTTGACAGCTTCACAATCCGCGCGTTCGTGTCACCGCCATGGCCATCCGCCACGAAGATGTCGCCGTTCGGCGCGATCAGAATGTCAGAAGGTCCGTTGAACGTGTCCGGACCCGCGCCAGGCGTCCCGGGCTTTCCCAGCGTCATCAAGAGCGTTCCCGTGGGGCTGAATTTCATCACGGTGTGCCCCTTGCCGTTTTTGGCCCTCCCGTCGGACACCCACACGTTGTCGTCCCGATCGACGAAGAGGCCATGGGGATAGATGAACATTCCGGCGCCGAAGCTCGTGACGAGCCGGCCGGACGCATCGAATTTCTGAATTGGCGCAAGGCTCGAGCCGGAGCAATCGTCAGCCGTGGCGCAGCGATCGAACACCCAGACGCTCTTCCCGTCGCGATCGATGTCAACACCCACCGCGGCGCCCCACTTGCGACCCTGAGCCAGCTTCGCCCAGCCCTCGTCCACGCGATACGGATTGGGCGCACCATTCGGGTCGCCGCTTCCTTGAGCGATGATTCCTTTTTGTTCCGTCGATCCAATCGCCGCAACGAGGATGATGCCGATCAGGCATTTCATTGTGCTTGCATGCCGCATATGTCTTCCTCCGTGCGTGGCGCAGGCTGAGCACAGCCGTCGCCCTCGCGCAATTCCTCTCGACGCGTGTTCTCCCGCCTGCGCGGGCATCAGATCACGCGCGCCCGACGCATGACGTTTTCCGCTTTCTGGCGGATCTCGCGCGCGACCTCAAAAGGATCGCCTTGCTGAAATTTCGGCAGGAAGAGCTCGACGGAAAGGGGACCCGCATATTCCTTGCTCGAGAGCTTCCGAAGGATCGCCGTCAGAGGAGCAATGCCGTCGCCGGGAATGAACCGCGTTGTGTTGTCCAACAACTCTCGCGGCATGTCGGGCACATCCTGAAAGTGCACGTGCCCGATCTCACGGGGACGGATCAGATCGAGATCCTCGAGTTTGTTGAGGCCGGACCAGAAGTGATAGAAGTCGAGCAAGGGCGCCATGTTCGGATGCGCGGCTTCGCGCGTCATTCGCAGGAGCGTGGTCAGCGTCGAGATGAACGTCGACGCGCGGACGGCCTCGGCCATGGCGACCATGCCGAACTGCTTGGCAATCTCCCCCACCTCGCGCATGTTGTCCGCGCCGGCCTTGTAGTCGTCCGGCGTGAACTTCTGAGTGGTGGTGGTTGGAGCATAAATGCGGGTCAGTCCAAGCGTTGCGAACATCTCGCAGCGTTTCTTGAAATTCTCGAGTGATGCGGCGCGATTGGGATTCGGCTCCCAGAGACCGCCCACGCCGCACGCACCGCTGACCGGCGTCAGCCCCAGGTCGGTGAGGACGCGACGAGCGGCTGGCAGGGACTCGGTTTTCAGAAACTCGTCCAGAAGCCCGTTCGTGATTTCGACGTATTTGATTCCCGCGCGAGACCAGCCTTCGAGCGACTTTCGATAGCCGGCGCCGGCGGACGTGTTCTGGTGAATGGCGAGGGTCATCTTCCCGGCGGCAAAGGCCGTTTTTGCGGCCATCACGGCCACGGGAGCCAAAAGCAACGCTCTTCTGGAAAGCACGGGGCCGATTCTAGCAACTCTTCCTGCGGGCGCCGCAATTGTCTTGACTAGCCGCCGGTGGGGGCGTTCAATAGCCCGGCAGCCGAAACGGCTGCCAATTTGCGGTGCCACTCGAGGCCGTAATGCATCGAGAGACCTATCAGATGCGCGATCGCTTCAGACGAGCGACGATTGTTCCAGTCGCGATGGCGGCCGTCCTCTGGTTGTCCGTGACAGCCGCAGCCGGTCAGGCCCCGACTTACAAGGCCCCGCGTTCAGCGGATGGCAAACCCAACTTGAACGGTATCTGGCAGGCGCTCAACGAAGCGAGTTGGGACATCGAGGGCCATGCGGCGGCGCCTGGGATCGTGACCGCACTCGGTGCGGCTGCCGCGGTGCCTCCGGGTATGGGCGTCGTGGAGGGCGGCCCGATCCCGTACCAGCCGGCGGCGGCAGCGAAAAAGAAGGAGAACTTTGAGAAACGGTTGACCCTGGATCCTGAAATCAAATGCTATCTGCCGGGTGTGCCGCGCGCCACCTATATGCCCTTTCCATTCCAGATCATTCAGACCCAGAAGTACATCATGATGGTCTACACGTTTGCGCGTGCGGTCCGCACGATCTACATGGATGATCACAAGGAAGCCCCAGCCGATAGTTGGATGGGCTGGTCGAACGGGCACTGGGAAGGGGAAACGCTGGTCGTCGACACCACGGGCTTCAACGACCAGACCTGGTTCGACAGGGCCGGAAACTTCCATAGCGACGCGCTGCACGTGGTCGAACGTTTTACCGCCACGGGCCCTGACCATCTCCTGTACGAAGCGACCATCGAGGACCCGAAAGTGTTCACGCGTCCGTGGAAGATGAGCATGCCCATCTATCGGCGCATGGACAAGAGCGCGCAGATCATGGATTTCCGGTGCGTGGAATTTGTCGAAGACTTGATCTACGGGCATCTCCGCAAACAGCCGGGCAAGTGACAAGGTGAAAGGGAGATTCGAGATGAACCATCGATTTCTCGTTTCAGCAAGCGGTCTGATCGTCCTGATCGCGGGCATGTTGTTGCCGGCCATGCCGGCAGCCGGCCAGGCGACATCGGCCGCCGCGAAAACGAACGGAACGCCGGCGAAGCCGTACACTCCGCCGCGTACACCGGATGGCCAGCCCGATCTGCAGGGCTTCTGGACCAACACCACATATACGCCTCTCGAGCGGCCGAAGGACGTCAACAAGGAGTTTTTTACACCAGAGGAAGCGCTCGAACTTATCAAGAAGGCAGCCGACGTCGAAGGTGAGCAGACCGAGCCCGGAACCATCCTCGATGTGCACTATGACTTTACGCAGTTCGGGTTGGACCGGAGCCAGGGGGGGTTCGCGCTGAACCTGCGCACGTCGATGATCGTGGATCCGCCGGGTGGGAGAATTCCTCCGATGACAGCGGAAGGACAGAAGAGAGCCGCCGAGCGCGCGGAGGCGAGAAAGCGAATGGGTGCCGCCACCGACGCCGTACAGAACCAGTCGTTGAGCGTACGGTGCATCCTCATGGACCGTGACGGGCCTCCAATGCTTGCCGGTGCCTATAACAACAATTATCAATTTGTACAGATTCCGGGATACGTGATGATTCTCGTCGAGATGCTCCATGACGTCCGCATCATCCCGCTGGACGGGCGTCCACAGATGCCACAAAACGTCCGCCAGATGATGGGAAGCTCGCGTGGCCGTTGGGAGGGCAATACGCTGGTCATCGAGACCACGAATTTCACCGACAAGACGGCGTTCCAGGGAGCGAGCGAGAACATGCGCCTCACCGAGCGCTTCACACGCGTGGCCGAGGACACGATGCGCTATCAATTCACGGTCGACGATCCCGCGACGTGGGCAAAACCCTGGACCGCAGAGACGCCCTGGAAGAAGAGTATCGGCCCGCTGTTCGAGCACGCGTGCCACGAGGGCAATTACGGCTTGTATAACACTCTCGCCGGAGCCCGGGCCGAGGAGAAGAAAGCTGCGGAAGCCGCGAACAAAACGTCGAAGTAGATGAGGGAAGGTCTATGAGAACGACGAGAGCCGTTGTGGTTGGGGTCGGTTTGCTGCTGGCGGCAGCGCCGGTGTGGGGGCATCACGCCTTCTCGGCGGAATTTGACGTGACCAAGCCCATGAAGCTGCAGGGAACACTCACGAAGTGGGAAATGATCAATCCCCACTCGTGGTTCCATATCGACGTGAAAGGCCCGGATGGCCAAGTGGTCAGTTGGCTGATCGAAGGCGGGAGCCCGAACCAGCTCATTCGGCTGGGCGTGACGAAGAACACGCTGTCGGTTGGAGCGGAGCTCCTGATCGAAGGCTATCTGGCGAAGGACGGGACCAACAAGGGCGTCGGAAGGAATTTCACCTTCACGGATGGCCGAAGACTGTTTCTCGGCGGGTCTGCACCTCCCGGCGGTAATGGAGGGTCCGGTACCGTCGCGAAGTGATCGCGGAGCTCACTTGAGTTGGCCGCTGTGAGACGCGGCATGTCCGCCGCAAAACCGGCTTGATCCGGGCAACCGAGCTTCGCCGTCGCGCGCCGAACCTTGTTGGCCTTCGGCCTAACTACGGTTTTGCTTCGGACATGCGGCCTCTCCCAGCGGCCCGGCCACGCAAGCACACG
Source organism: uncultured Acidobacteriota bacterium (assembly GCA_963741135.1). Taxonomy (GTDB): domain Bacteria; phylum Acidobacteriota; class Vicinamibacteria; order Vicinamibacterales; family UBA2999; genus Gp6-AA40. The sequence continues at coordinate 585,764 of CAVUHC010000007.1, read as the reverse complement.
ACTCAAAGGCCCTAGAGGTGATCAGTTCGGGCGGTCCGGCCGGACAGCAGCCGCCGTGCGAAGCACGCCGATGCAGAAATGCCGGAAAGCGCGCGTAGCGATTCACCGCGTCGACTTCCGTCCACGCGTTCTGGTTGTGGCGAGTCAGCTCGAACGTTTGGTGCCGCGTGACGGATGTCGCATCGAGGAAGCGACTAGTCGACGCGCAGCGTCGGGGTATGAGCGAGCGCGATTTCCCGGCGTGCGGAGCCGGCGGCGGATGGCCGGCAGGACTGCCCGGACACGGAAGACGGACCCAAGACCGCAGGAACAAGGTCAGGCTGTGACGGTCAGTCGGTTGATGTCCTCTGTTTCGAGAATAGGCTTCGCGTAGCCATCCACGACCGCTCGAATCATGCCCGGCCGATTGCCTCAGTCGTCGGTCACGCGAGGCTCGATCAGACACTCCTGCAGGACACCAGCGCCGACCATGCCGGTGGCCCCGAAGAGAACGACCTTCACCCGGCTCCCCTCACCGCACCTTCTTGCCGTCGACTCGCGTGGCGGTGGCCGGATCGTTGCGGTTGGAGCGCCACTACCTCGTCGAGACAGTGTTGTATCGGGAGCGTTGCGCAATTCGACGGCGTTGATGAACTCGGTATCGGAGCCACCAATGTCGTCCTGCGTGATGAAGTTCGCCGTTCGAAGCGGGGTCGACGACCTCTTTGAACCTGGAGCCCGCGTAGCCTCGGTCTTCGCCGGTCAGTTGCTGGTCCCCGAACTCCGACATCGCCATCAGCGCAATTCGTTCCTGATGACTTTTCCCCCCTTCATCACAAATCTCACTCGTTGGAGCTCGGTGATGTCGGCCAGCGGGTCGCCGGACACGGCGATCAGATCAGCGTACTTGCCCTTGTCGATGGACCCGATCTGATCCTGCCATCCCATGATTTCTGCATTGATCATGGACCCACTCTGGATGGCTCTTGCCGGGGTCAAACCCGCGCGCTTGACCAGCTTCTCGAAATCGAGCGCCTGCGTTCCATGAGGATAGGTTGAGCCATCAGCTCCACTGCCCATCATGATCTTGAGTCCCCTGGTGGCGGCCGCCATCGAAACGGCCTTCTCAAAGATGGGGATCATCCGGTACTTGCCGCCGGTGTTCTTGGCATCGTTATCGTCCATGTAGGGCTCGATGTATCGCTGAAGGGTCGGATCGTAGTACAGCCCCTTGGCGACCATCATGTTGGCTTGCTCCTGGTCCAGGCCAAAAGCGTGCTCGATGGTGTCGCAGCCGGCGATGATGGAGTTCTTCTGGCCTTCGCCCCCGAGGACATGGCAGGCGGCCTTCTTGCCGAGACGATGCGTTTCGTCAATCAGCGCTTGAAGGACAGGCAATGGATAGGTCAGCACGTATTGGGCCTGGCCCGTGGCGTTGAAGGAGTACCCGCCCGTCGGAAACAGCTTGATCCAATCCGCCCCGCGTCCGATCTGCTCGCGCACGGCTGCGCGCCCTTCTTCGGCAGACCGAATCACCGTGCTGGCCAATGGGTTCTCCGGAGTGGCGGGATTCGGCGCTGATGCCCCCCACACGATACCCAGGGTCGACACTTGATACCTGGGGCCATCGAAGCGGCCCTGATTAATGGCATTGCGGACCTCGACGTCGGCGTAGCCGTTGCCGTGCGAGCTCATGTCACGCGCTGCAGTGAAACCCGCCCGCAAGTCCGCTTGCGCGTTCTGTACGGCGATCAGCATTGAGCTTTCTGTCGTCGCCTTTGGTCCGCGCGTGTTGAACATGTGCGTATGCGCATCGATCAAGCCAGGCAGGACCGTCGCCTGGCTGAGGTCGATCACCTGAACTCCCGCTGGAATCTTGACGTGAGCCTCCGGTCCAACCTCGGTGATTCGCTCGCCCGACAGAAGCACGACGTGCCTCGTCAACATCTGACCGGTCTTGCTGTCGAAGAGGCGGCCGGCGCGGAGCGCGATCACTCGAGGAGCCGGAGGGCATTGATAGACACCGCCGTCTGGACCCATGCACGGTATCGCCCCGGCCCCGCGCCACGGTGCCGGCGGCGCCTGCGCCCAAAGCGAGAGCACACTCAGGAACATCCCGACCGCTGCTGCGAGCACAGACTTACGTCCCATCGCCTGCCTCCCTGCCTGCTTCACGAAAATAGAGGAATGGTGCTGTTTCAGTGGACGCCGTCGAGCGCTTTGTACGGTCCGGCGGCGTACACGACCTTGCCGCCCACCATCGTCAGCACCGATTCGATTCCGCCAATCTGATCGACCGGCACGCGTCATGTAGTCCTTCGACAACACGGCAAGGTCGGCGAGCTTGCCGACCTCGAGAGAGCCGCGCGTGACTTCGTCATGCGAGACCCACGCGCTGCCCGCGGTGTAGAAGCGAAGCGCATCAGCGCGGCTCGGCGTCTCCTCTGGTCCGCGGAGGGCGGTGCCGCCCGCGTTCTTTCCGTCGAGGAACCACTGGAGCACGGTGAACGGGTTGTAGGTGGAGACCCGGTGCGCGTCGGTGCCAGCGCCAATCGACGACACCGATCTTGCTGCCGGTCACGACCGGCGGCTGACGACGAACACGCTCGCCTCCGTCGCGCTTCAGGACGTCGTCACTGGAGTTGTACATCGCGTCCTGCACGGTCCAGCCGATCCCAAGCGTCTTCATGCGCTGAAGCGTCTGCGGCGACGCGTCGTTGAGATGGGCAATCGTCCACCGCAATGGGGCGATCGGGAACTCCCTGTTGACCCGCTCCCAGATGCCCAGGAGCTGGTCGACATTCGCGTCGGTGTTCCAGTGCATCGTCACCGTCAGGCCTCGCTGCGCGGCCCAGCGCACGATCTCGTAGTACTTCTCCTTGTCCGCCTCCGGAGGGATGCCGTTGATCGCCATTCATCGCCCACGTGATCGCGCTCGCCGAGGCCGTTGAAATGCAGCATGTCGTCGCCGAACCCCTGCGGCATCATCGCGAGGTAGTTCTGGTATTCGGCGAACTCGGAGCCGTCCGTCATGCCGCACAGGCTGTAGGCCACGCGCACCGTCAGCTGTCCGTCGCGCCAGACCTTGAAGAGCGCCTGATACTCGCGCGGCGTCACGTTGTTGCCGCCCGGATCGACGACGCCCGTCAGGCCGAGTCGATTGAGCTCGCGGAAGAACGCTTTCGTTCCAGCGACCTGCTCGTCGAACGTCGGCTTCGGCAGGCGATCGAACAGCTCGACCAGATTGCCCGTGACAGCGCCGTGTTTGCCGTCAGCGTTCCGTTCCAGCGTGTTTCCCTTCGGCAGATCGGCGTCGCTGTTGATGTTGAGCGCCTTGAGCGCGAGCGGCGTCATCATCGCCCACCCGTACGCGAGCTGCACGTAGACCGGATGGTTCGGCGCGGCGGCGACGAGCTCCGCCTGCGTCGGACGACGGCGTTCCTTGAACGTGTCGAGCGTGGCTGGAGGCGTCACGACGATGAGCCACGCACCAGGCTTGGCTCTCAGCGAAGCCTCGTGAACGCGATTCAATGCGTCGGCGAGCGACGCAGCGCCAATCCAGTTCACCTCGGTGCTGAAGCTCAGGGCCGCGCGTGTCGCGTGCATGTGGGAATCGATCAGCCCGGGAATGACCGTGCGTCCCTGGAGATCGATCGTGCGCGTCTTCGGACCTGCGAGCCTGCGGACATCCGGCGTCGCTCCCGAGTGCGACGATCCTGCCTTCGCGCACGGCGAGCGCGCTGCGGACTGCGAACTGCGGATCGACCGTCAGGATCTTGCCGTTGACGAGAATCGTGTCGACGTCTTGCGCCGATGCCGGCGTGGCTCCTGCAACAAGAACGAGCGAGAGAATCACGTACGAGAGGCAACCGCGCACGAGCAGCCTCCTTTGAAGTAGGTGGCGGGAAGCATACAACAGGCGTCGAGCCCGGGCGCAGCGTGTGGTCAGGCAGTCTTTTTCATTTGCCATACCCCGATCCAAAGGGCACCTGCGACCGCCGCCCACACACCGCACACGTACGCCGCCTGACGGGCCGCAGCAAAATAGGGAAACGAGTTCTCGACAAGCGTTCCTCTGGCCAGAAGTTCGGAACCCTGGCTCGTCCATGTCAGCGCAAGGACGAGCGGAACTACCCACCCTACAGACAGGAAAGCCGTCAACAAGAAACGCAAGAGTCGAATCAATTGTCAGACAGCGTCTATTGAGCTGCCAGGGTAATGGTCGACGTGGCCAAATACGATTTGCCACTCTCCATCGATGTGTCGCCATAGCCAAGACGCCGCACCATGTTGCCGCATCTGCGCTCCAGCGCCGTCGGTGACAGTCTCCTGAAATTTCGAAGTCACAAGCGCGGCATCGGGTGCAAGAACCATGATCTGCACGTTGCTGAACCCGCCATCGATCGAACGTAGAGTCGGAAAGGCGCTCCGAACACCGGCCGTCATGGCTTCGTACGACAACAGCACGCCGTCGTTGTAGACATGAAAACCTGGCACGTCAGCAAAGTGGCGAACGAGACCGTCGGCGTCGAGCGCGCGTTCAGCGGCCTCGAATGAATGCATCGCCCGTTCTATGGCCTGTACGATCCGACTACGTTCCGGTTCAGCACCCATCACCGACGCCATCAGTCAAGACGACCGGTCACGGCATTCCAGAATATGTGTATGTTGTCGCATTCGCCGCCGGACAACTCGAGTCGCGTCATCGTTGAACTGACGGTCCGGTACCGGGCACGCTGGTTTGCTGGTTGACAAATTCGAAAGCGCCGAAAAAGAACATCCGGTTGCGCAGCAGCGGGCCACCGAGCGAGCCGCCCCACTGCTGGCGGTTGAAGGGGACCTCGTCTCGACCGTCGCGCGCCGTGAAGTAGTCCTTCGCGGTCAGCGCCTTGTCCCGAGCATAGAGAAACCCTGAGCCGTGGAACACGTTGGTCCCCGCCTTCGTGATCATCGACACCGCGACGCCGCCTGTTTTCCCGTCCGCCGCGCTGAACTGACTCGTGGCGAGCTGGAATTGCTCGAGGCTCTCGAGCGTGAAGTTCATCAACGTCGCGCCCTGGCGGTTGTCCCGGTTGTCCGCGCCGTCGACGCTCACGCTCATGCTCGTGCCCGAGTTCCCGCCGTAAGACACGCTCCCGACATTCCGCTTGGTCGAATCGGTCGGGGTCATCGGCGACGCGCCGGGGAGCAGCGCCAGCATCCCATTGACGCTGCGCGTGATCATCGGCAGATTCTCGAGCTCCTTCGTCTCGATGCTCGACGCAAACTTCGACTGCGTGGTTTCGATCAGCGGGGCATCGCCCGTCACGGTGAGCGACTCCTGCACCCCCGAAAGAGCGAGCTTGAAGTCAAGTGTGAGCGTCGCGTTGAGCCCCAGCGTCACGCGATTCCGCGCCCCGGGGGCGAATCCCTGGAGATCCGTTTTGACGTCGTAGACGCCGGGATCGAGCCCCGGCATGTTGTAGACACCCTCTCCGTTGGTCACCGTCGTACGCGCTACGCCCGTGTTCGCGTTGGTCGCCGTGACGGTCACTCCAGGCAGGACCGCGTCGCCCTGATCGAGGACGCGGCCGATAAAAGTGCTCGTGGCCTGCGCGAAGACCGACGAAGCGGTCATCAGCATCATCCACGTGACGAAGACACACGAACGCCACACACGGCAGCCAGCTGATAGCGTCATATCTCTCCTCTTCTGACCTATCCCTCGAAACGACGGGCTCGGTAACCTACGGGAGACGACGGGCTAAGACCAGAGCGTGGGCTATAACGTTAAGAATTAGGTGGAAACGGCGCGACCTTACCAATTCCTGAATTTGACGTCAAGCCTGCAAACCCGCGTCTCGGGTGCACATTCGCGTGCTCGACGCGCCTCAGAATCCGTAGAGCCGGGCGGGGTTGTCCACCAATACGGTTTTGCGCTGCGCAGGATCCGGAACCCAGGACGCGAACTGGTTGAAGATACGACCGTCATCCACTCCCTTGGGCCCGTTGACGTGCGGCCAGTCCGTGGCCCACAGAATGCGCTGCGGGTTCGCGGCGATCAGCGCCCTGGCGAGAGGTGCGACGTCCGGATAATCCGGCGCCTGTGTCGAAACGTTGTGCTCTCTCGAAAGTTTGAGGTAAATCCGGCCCGATCGGACGAGGTTCAACAACACCTCGAAACCAGGTTGCTGGACGCCGCGCGATGCCTGAGCCGCAGCGAAGTGGTCGATGACCACAGGCACTGGGGATGTCATGAGCACGTCCTGGAGGCCTTCCAGCGCCGAGAACTGGACCGCGGTGTTGACATGCCACCTGCGACCGGCGAGCCGTTGAACTGCTGACTGCAGGCGCCTGCGGTCGTCAGGCGACGCGCTGATGCCTTCGCCGCCTGAGAGCCTCGTGCCGCGAATGCCGGCGCGATCCCACTCATCAAGTTGGGCATCAGATGTCTTGTCAGTCACAACGACGACACCGCGCGCCCTCGAGCCAAGCCGCTGGAGCGCGTCGAGTAGACAGCTGTTGTCGGCACCGTAGGAGCCCGATTGGATCAGCACGACGCGATCAATGTGCAGCGCTCGATGCAGCGCACGCGATTGCTCGACCGAGGCCGATTCGCGCCCCGAACTTTCAGCGAACGGAAAGCGCCGCGGATCGATGATGTGCAGATGACAATCGGAGGCGCCCCGCGGCACCTCGAAGTTCACCGGCGTGGCGGGCTGTGAGGCAGGTGGGAACGTTTGTTGCGCAGCGGCGGCGAATGCGTCACTCGCGCCTCTGACGAGCACGCCGGCTCCAGCGGCGGCCGCACGAATGAGGGCCTGGCGCCGAGTCAACATACACCTTAGTATATGAATCCTTTCGGCTGTCCCTACCCTCCGCATATGACGGCGGTTTCCGACATCACGCACTACAAGGAGACGGCGATGAGACGCAGAATTCCGACCGCCACGAGTTTCCTCGCACTCGCCGTCGCGATGGGCATGGGACAGACTGGGTGCAGCACCGCGCCGGCCGCTGTGCAGGCGACGGCGCCCGAACAGTCGTCAACGCAACCGACGGGTTACGCACTCATGTTCCAGGCGGACCCTGCCTGGCGGGGACCTGTACCCAGATTCGACATAGACCCTTCTTGGCCTCAGGCTCACGAGAACTGGCTCATCGGGCACACGACCGCGCTGTACGGCACCAAAGACGGTCACATGTGGATGCTCCAGCGCCCCGCGAGCGTCGTGGATGACGAGATCTCGACGAACTGGGGTTCTGGCGTGGAGTGCTGCGTGCCGGCGCCGCCCGTGATCGAGTTCGATCAAGCCGGGCAAGTGGTGCGGTCCTGGGGCGGCCTGGGAGGCCCCAGGCAGGGACCGGACTGGCCGGAGAACGAGCATGGACTATTCGTCGACTACAAGGACAACGTGTGGGTGGCGGGCAACGGCGATCACGACGGTCAGGTCCTGAAGTTCTCCAAGACCGGACAACTCCTCCTGCGGATTGGCCGTCGGCGCAAGGATGGCGAGAAACCTAACAGCAATGACACGACAGTGCTATTCACCGCGACCAACGCGTTCGTGCATCCAAGGACCAACGAGGTATTCATCTCTGACGGGTACGGCCACCGCCGGGTCATCGTCTTCGATGCGGACACGGGCGCTTACAAGCGGCACTGGGGGGCGTACGGGAAGAGGCCCGATGACAGTGTGCCCGGAATCCCCAGCGGTAAAGCGACGACACCTCCCCAACAGTTCTCGACCGTGCACAGCGTGCGGATCTCGAACGACGACCTCGTCTACGTGGCCGACCGGGTCAACAACCGGATGCAGGTGTTTCAGCTGGACGGGACCTTCGTGAAGGAACAGTTCATCGAGCCGAAGACCGGCGGCCAGGGCACGGTCTCCGATTTCGCGTTCTCGCCCGACCCCGAGCAGCAGTTCCTCTACAGCGCTGACGGCAGCAATCAGCACATCTGGGTCCTGGATCGCAAGACGCTTCAGATCATCGGCAAGTTTGGCCGCCGCGGTCGCAACGCCGGACAGTGGCACTGGATGCACACGCTTGCGGCGGACGCGCAGGGGAATCTCTACACGGGCGAGGGCAACAACGCGAAGCGCGGGCAGAGGTTCCTGTTCAAAGGCGTGTCCCCGTCGGCCACGAACTGACGCGCCTTCTGAGGTGATAGCGGCCTTACCCTTCCGCAGGCTGTTCGGATTGGACCCATTCGTGGTCTGTTTCGGTCACCTGGCCCGAGCCTGATGTCATTTCGACAGCATGTGACGGAGTCGTCCGTACTCGGTCGAAACCTTGGCGTACTCACTTTGCATGTCTTGAACAACTTCATCGAGAGCCCGCACAGCGAACAATTCCTTCGTCTTCTTCAGCTTATCGGGATCGTCCTCGTGAATACCTGCGGTGTTGCGAGCCTCTGCGAGCGCATCCTCCAGCACGGAGCCGTACAGTGGCGGCTGCGCAGCACTGCGGTCGAGAACAATCTGCCAAGACTCACCGAAGATCGCCTCGAGCTCTCTGAGCAGCGTCCTGCGCCAGTGCTGTGGGTTCGAAAAGCGCTCTCCCTGGTAGCCAGCTATGGGATCAGAAGCCACGCGGACGTCCACCAGGTAGTCGTGAATCAGCTTAACAAACGTCCCGACTTCTGGGTCTGCGTCGACGGAGCCCAGATGAATAATGCGCGTCCGCTCATGCTCGCTGAAAAGATTGTCCGTGCGGATCTCGTCGAAGATGGGATGTGACGAAGTTAACGGGTCCGTTGTGGTTTTCAGGATCTTGCGGTACTTCGCGAATGACGAGAGATATTGTTCGTGGACCGCCTCGAAGGCGGCAAACACGGGCGCGATATGCTCCTCCAATAGCTTGTGCCTGACTTGTTGACGATACGTGGCCAGCTGAATCAGGCGATCCACTAGCTTGTCAACCAGGTCGATCAACATGACAGAAGTCCTCGCCAGCGCGTAAGCGGTCTAACGGCGTTCCTATTTGTCTGAGCGCGAACCGGCGCCGATTTCCTGACGAAGACCTGCCTGCCTCCACTTCAACATGTGGCCCTCGAGGTACATTACTCGCCGAAATCCAGACGCACGAAGGACGCTTCCGGAAATGTAGGCTCGTGGTCCGTGGCCGCAATACACCACGACCGGATCTGCCCGCGACGTGGAAATCTCCGACATACGAGTCAGTAAAGCCCAGAACGGGATATGGAGCGCTCCTGGAACGTGTCCATCCGCGAACTCCCGCTGAGACCGGACATCGAGAACAGTGGGCGCGGTGCCAGCTTCGATCTGGGCAAGCAGCGTTGTCCCGGTGATGTGCGACGGGAGTTTGCCTGCAGGGGGCATCGACATGAACGGCGCCGTGACCCTACTTTCCGTTCACCGCCCGGTACGCCGCCTCGATATTCGTAGGCATCCGCTCCTGGTACGACCAGTCTCCATACTCTGGCATCCGCAGATCCCGCTTGATCTGGTCGAGGGATTTGCCTTCGCGCACCATGATGCCGACGCGCTCGAGAAGCAGCTCGTAGTAACGCTGGCTGTCGTCAAAGACTTTCGTCGTGCCGAACGAGCCGTGTCCGGGGACGACGACCTCCGGATTCAGAGACTTCATCATCTTGATCGCGGCGAGCATATCGGGAATGGCGACGAAAGGCCGGATGTTATTGATCGAATTCGGAATCGCGACCGATGACGCAAAAAGAACCCGCTCCGTCGGGAGCCAGACCGCAGTGTCGGCCTCGCTGTGGACATTTTTCAAATGCAGCAGTTCGAAGGTCCTTTCTCCGACACGCAAGGTCGTTTTGTCGTGATATTCGATGTGCGGCGTGACCAGGCGGTAACCCTGCACGGCGTCGCGCATCTCAGCAGATTGCTTGGCCAGCGCGCTGGCCCGCTCCGGATCATAGGCCTTTCGCATCGCCTCGGATGCGTCCGCGTGATTGATGACGAGGGCCGGAGGAGAAAAGACGAAGTTGCCCGTTGTGTGATCGGGATGGACTTCGGTATTGATGACCATTCGAACTGGCAGCCGCGTCAGCTTCTTGACAGCCTCCATCACCTCTCGGGAATCGATCGGGGTCTGACCGGTGTCGACAATAACCACTCCCTCTTCGGTGAGAATGATGCTGGAAGTTGAGTTCACCTCCCGCGCTGACTGGACGTAGATCCCTTCTTTGATCTTGCGAAAGTGGGGACCAAGGTCCTGCGCCCACGCGGATGACGCGACAACCGCAAGGTACGCAACAACAACGGAGATGAAGGATCCTCTGAGCTTCATGCAGCCTCCTGAAATCATTCGGACACGTCCGCTCGCGAAATTCGCCTTTGGCGGCTCAGGCCTTGGCAGTCACATGGGCAGCCCGTTCACGCAGCACTTCCGCGTGTGGCATCAGCAGGATGACCCCGACGATCGCTGCGATGTTCGCCGCCATCTGATACCAGGCCGGAACCATCGGATCCTTTGTCCAGTCGATCAGCCACGCCACGGCGAACTGGGTCGTACCGCCGAATATCATCACTCCCAAGGCGTAGAGAATGCCAAGTCCGCTCGACCGGACGGATTTCGGAAACGCCTCCGTCAGGAACGCGTAGGACGCCCCCATCCCAGTCGAGAAGATGAAATTCAACAACATGTTGAGCGCAACGATCACGCCGGCAGATGCGGTTGGCGAGGTGATGATGAGGTAGACCGGGTAGATGACGAGCACGAAGATCACACGCGACCGCGATGAGCATCGGCTTGCGTCCGAATCGATCCGCCCAGGCTCCGACGGCAAATCCCGCGATCGCGGCGAGGCTCCCAGTCATCGCCAACGCGGTGCCGACCGTCGGTGACAGATGGAGCGTGGTGATCGCGTACGTGGTCATGTAGTTGAACACGTAGGTCGAGACGGTTCCGCCGCAGATGATGAGGATGCCCAGGATGACGGCGCGCGAATGATGCTGCATGAGATCGGCGAGCACCGCTGCGCCCGACCGATGCGTCTCGTGCCGTGCGATCGTTTCCGGGAGCTGACGCCGGATGTACAAGCCGACCGGCGCGATGAACACTCCCAGCAGGAAGGGCACCCGCCAACCCCAGTCATATAGCTGCTCCTTCGACAGGTTTGCCGCGAGAATGACCCCCACGAGACTGCCCATGAAGATCGCGAGCTGCTGGCTGTGGCCTTGCCACGCCGTCATGGCGGCCCGCTTCTCGATGGGCGCTGATTCGAGCAGGTATGCCGTCGCCGGGCCGACTTCGCCGCCGCAGGAGAAACCCTGGATGAGCCGCGCAACGACGAGAATGATCGGGGCAGTCAGGCCAATCTGCGCATAAGTCGGCGTCAGTGCCACTAGGCCCGAGCCGAGCGACATGAGCATGAGCGTGAGCGTCAGGGCGGCGCGGCGTCCGACTCTATCCGCATAGGCGCCGATGATCGCAGCGCCAAGTGGCCTCGTGAGAAAACCGACACCAAACGTGGCCAGCGCACTCAGCAATCTGGCTATCTCCGACTCGCCGGGAAAGAACGCGTCGCCGATCATCACGGCGAAGAAGGTGAAGACGAGAAAATCGTAGAACTCGAGCCAGTTGCCGACGACGACGGCCACCAGACCCTTGAACGGCAGCGGGATTTCGACTGGGGTGACAACGTCTGCTACGACAATCGCCGGGGACGAGGTATCAGTCATGTGGCCGCACGTACATCCGCCAGAACCTCTGAGTTTGCGCGGGCCATCCCCTACTTCAACGCGTAGATGTTGTACTTAACCGCTGTGCCGACGCGCTCGCCGACGCCGACCGCCTGCAGTCGTGTGAGCCAGACATACCGCGAATCGCCGGTCTCGAAGAGTGGCGCCATCCTCAGCGACGCACCGGCGTTCGTCGTCTGGCCGATGCCGTTGTAGGTCACCAGAATCATTGCCCCATCGTCGGTTTTCAGCGTGAGGCGAACATCCAGCCGATAGCTGCCGTCGGCACGATTGGTGATCCAGTCGCCGGCCGGCGTCTGCACCGACGCCTTGAGACGCGGGCCTTCGAAGCGGCCACCGACGACCTGCACGATTGTGCGTGTCCCCTGAGGGCCGTTTTCGACGAGGGTACGGGTCCCGGTTTCGACACCCAGCGTGCCGAGGTATTCCAACGCGGGAGGCCGTGGCTCCGCGGCGACATTCTGAGCGCGAGGGGCGGCCGTCGCCGCCCCGGTTGAGGTCTGAGCGAGAGCGGACGAAACAGACGCGGTCAGTCCGAGGCCAACCAGTAACGCGGTTGCAACACGCACGGGACTCTCCTGTATTGAAAGCGCTGATTATTGGCTACATCCCTTTTTGGTTTCTTCAAATCCATCGAACAGGCGTCCGGCGTTGGCTCCCGCGAGTGTGTCCAATCGATGGGGCTGACCTTTCTCGACGGTGTAACGTGCGTGGGTGCCCTTGGCACGAAGGAATTCGGCTTCCCTCTTCATTTCGTCGTGCCACCTGTACTCGTCCAATTCGCCTACGTACATGAACACGCACATTTTCGAAATCGCCTGAAGCTTGGCTGGATTGGGCTCCCACATGTATCCAGGGAAGGCGGTTACGGAGAGGAAGTACTGGGGATTTGCCGCAGCCAGATGGAGTGCCGCGATCCCGCCGTTTGATGGTCCCGCGAGATGAAACTTTCCGTCCTGAATCTTGTAGTCCGCGAGAACCATCTTCAAGAATTCAGGAAAAATGCGCGCGCCCCCCTCGAAAAACAGCTGACCGTCCGGAGCCGCTGGCGCAACGACGATATAGCCGCGTTTCTCCGCTTCTGAGCGAAAGTTGCGCATCAGGACGCCGTCGACCGTGTTCATTGTTTGAGGGCCACCGCCGAGCGCGATGATTCCGGGATACGCCCTCCCCGGATCGTACCCATTCGGCAACACGACCTTATAGTGAACGGTCGCGCCAGCCACCTTCTTCGTCACTTCGATCAATTCGGCATGCAGAGGCTGGGTTGCGATCATGATGGAGGCTGCAATTGCGACAGCAACAGGTATCCAACTCGACGCCAGTAGCTTCATCGATATCTCCTTACATCGGCTTCAGCCGCCGCGGCAGCTGTGAGACGCTGAATCCCGAAACGCTAGATGCCGCGGCAGTCAGGTGCGAGCGCCTGGTTCGGAGGCATTCTCATCATCTGCAACCCAACGAGGCAACTCGCCAACAAGCCTGCGCAGCGGTGCCCGGCCCAGAATGCGGCCGCTTCCTCGATCGAAAACCACCTTCGTTCCCTGTGTCGCCGTTCACGATATCGATCGCGGAGACCCGTGACTTCCATCACGAGGACGCGCACATGGTATTCCTGATCTCGCTCGCCAGTAGCTGAATTCACCAACGAAGTCTGGGCCAAGCGGTCCGTCCGCGCCAGCCTCCTCCAAGCACTCCAGACGTGCCGCCTCACGAAAGTCGTTTCCGTGGTCCGCAATCCCGCCCTTGGGGACACCCCAGCTGCCATCCGGGAGTTTTCGAATGAGGAGCACCTGGAGGGCAGGATTCCTCTGGAAAGGGATCACAGCGACTTGCTGCACCGTCACCATTAAGCTCCCGCTAGGCGGCGAAACCCGGGCTGGTTCCTCAATCGCGCCATGGCTCGGTGGGCCGAAGCCGCTCGTCGGTCGTACCCACTGCAACAGTCCGTGGCCATTTTGATACGCATGAAAATGCGTCGCAGATTCACTCGCGCCGTCCAATAACGACCTCGATCTCCCGCCCAAGGGGCTCGGGAATGCCGTCGTGGTGCACCAAGTGGAACAGACCATCTGCCGGTGGCTCTAAGCGCTGAAGGACAAACTCCTCACCTTCGCGCGCTGCGAGCACGCGGTATTGTCCGTCATCGAGAGCGACACGGTATGCACGTGCGCCGTCGTGGAACTCCCACCCTATTGGTGGCGCGCCGGGGTGCGCCGCCAGGAACTTCACCCATTCCACAGGCAGATTCTCAGCCTCCCTCTTGCCAGTGGCCGCGCGAAGCGGGTCCGCAAGGAGAACTGCGCTGGGCTGCGCGTCCCATGGAACAAAGGCAACCGCCCGTGCGCCTGGAGTGATAGCGAAGTCAAAGATATGCCCGCCGATGCAAGAGAGGGTCGCCTCGTAAGACGTGCCGCGGACTCGGAACGCCACATCCGCGAGGCGGAATTCGTCAGCGCGCGGAAACATTGATATGCCCGCCCAGTCGGGCTTGCCACCTCTCATGCGATAGAAATCAATCTCGCTCCATGTGGGCGGAAGCCGCTGGACATGATTGACGGCGGCGACCTGTGCGTCGAAGCTCCGCAGCGCGTCGCCAGGGAGCACGTTGCGGATCTCCGCCAGAAGACACTCTTCGAGTGGCGAGAATCGCTTCCAGAGCAAGCTCAGTCTTCGAATCTCCACTCACGCTCCATAGGCGCCAACGCCCTGCCGCTCGGAGAAAGGGTCCCCCCGCATTGTTCTCTACGTCCCTATGGTGCGTCCTTCACCAGGCAGCTTCGCGTGCGCGCACCGGTTGTCTGCTTCGGCGACGTAGCCGGCGCACGTAATCCGTTACTCCGCATCGCCAGTCACAAGAGCCACCGCATAACGAGCCGCTTCAGCCCCGCCGTGTATGTTCTCGATCACGTAGGCGATCACAAGTTGTGGCCCAAATCGAACGGCTCGAAGTCTCTCAATCACGTCGCGCCGAAGCTCGAGTGGAGCTCCTGGTAGCACCTCCGCCGCGTGCTGCTCGACCACACCAGCGAGGAACGCGCCCTGCGCGCGCGTGAGTTCCATTAGCATCGCGTCGACGGCACTCTTCTTGTCCTCTCCGCACAACAGCAGTCCAAGCTGCGCACACGTGTTGCCGAAATCGAACGCCCTGCCCGAATCTCGCGCGATGGCGTGCTCGCGCCCTGCAATGCCCGAGTACGCCAGCATCGCGCGGAAATGCACCTGGCGCCACCCGCGGCCATTCCACTTTCGGTACTGATAGATCATGAACGCCGCTGCAAGCATCGCGGTCGCGATTCCGAGCCAGCGAGTCACTCCGGCAAACGACACTGCGGCAGCGCCAGCAGAAACAGCGACAAGGACAGCGTCCCACCCGAACCCCGTTCGCCATTTGAGATCTGACGCCACGTTCCTCTTAGGTTAGACCCCGGTCTTCAATTCGAGCTGCCTGACGGAATGCGGCTCACGTGCGGCGGCCGCGTGTCATGCGAAGAGTGAGATTGCCGCCCATGAGGAACCCGCCTCGCGTCCATGAGGAAACCCGCCTCGGATGTCGCCAGGGCGCTATTCAACCGCTTTGTACACGCGCTCGTCGAGAGGGCTACCGGAGATTGGCTGCAACGCGTCGCGGTACTGCTTCGTGTGCATGGCAGCGGCGTGCGCGTCGAGCGCTGTCTGGCTCTGCCAGATCTCGACGACCGTGAAGTGATTCCCGCGCGTTGCGTGTTGCAGGACGTCGAACCGCAGACACCCCTGTTCTCGACGACTGGCTTCCGCGAATCGTGTGAGCAGCCCCGGCGCGTCGGCCTGAGGACCGCCAACCGTGTCGACATGTCCAACGACATGGATGGCTTGACCGTTCATCGCCCCGGTTGCTGGAGCGACGGTGAGAGGTTTGTAGGGACGCTGATCGTAGTCGCTCAGGCGAATCGGCCGGAGTACGTCTTGGAACTGCTTCACATGTGCGGCCATTCCATGTGCGTCGGCCGCCTTCCGATCGTTCCACATTTCAACGATCGCGAAGTGACCCGGCCGACCAACTTGCTCGAGCAGATCAAAGCGGACGTAGCCGTCCTCCTTGCGGCTCGTGTCGCGGTACTGCTTCAGCGCTGCAACCATCGCCGCCCTGGCTGAGGGCAGGACTTCGACGTATGACACCGCGTAGAGCGCGGTGTCAGCAGGCGCCTGTGCATGGATCGCCACTCCGAGACTGGACGGAAGCAGGACGATACCGAGCAACAGATAGGGCACGCGGTTCATGGTCATGGTCCTCCGGACCGCGCTTCGGCCCCAGCGCGGGTAGCCTGATTTTGAACTCACCTTGTACACCAGAGACTTATCGAGCAACCAACTGAGAAGCCACACGAGCCAGAGGAGAGAGAGGGTCATTCGCGTCGTCGCTTCCGGACTTCCCGTTTCTTCGTGGTCGACATGAATCGCCACCCCATCAACAGCAGATCGCGCAGCGCGTCCTGGGGGATTCGAGTCAACCGTACGAGCACACAGGGATAGTTCACATAATGATCGGTCAGGTAGTAGGTCTTCGGCTCCCCGGCAATCAGCTCGTCGCGTTGATCGAAATCGATGCGAACCACCAGGGAGTTTGGCTCGGCTGACCGGTGAATCGCCAGACAGGCGAACATCTTTCCGCGAACATTGAGGGCCGGCGACCCGTAGGCTGTACCTTCCTCGACCTCAGGCAGCGCGAGCCCCATCGTTCGCACGACATCGAACCCCGTCTTCTTCCTGGGCATGTGCCTTGACTCCTACAGGTTCGATGCAACCCAGAATCAACGCGAGGATGGCTGCCCACAAAACGGCGCATAGAGTGGGTCATTCGCGAGATCGCGCCGCCGGCTCTCGTAGTCCACGAGCGCGATATCAGAGTCGTACGCCTCCAGCGCTGAATCAAGAGCGCTGGCCGGACTTTGCAACAACCGCTGAAGCGCCGGCACCTCCGCTGCCGTGATGAGGTTGACGTCCAAGGCGTCGAGCAAGTCAAGCACTTCATTGACCACTTCGTCTTCAGCGTTCACCCCGGTCACGGCATATCGTGCCACGGCCCACTCGTGAACACTCGCAGCTGCCACGTGCCCCGCTTGCCAATCGGCAAGGAGTTGACCGAGCTCTGATCGCGTAACCTCGATGATCATTTTGGCCGCGGCTCACCGAACCGCTCGTCGGCAAGCGTGAGGTGCACGATGAATGTGTGCTGAACACTCATTGGTGTTCCATGTCGAAGCGGTCTAACGTTTCGCGCTCATTCGCAGCGCCGCCGTCGCCTGGCCCGTGATTCTATTTCGCGATCGTGTTCCAGTTCTTGCCCAGGTATTCGGCGGTTCGCCAGGAGAGCGCCTGCGCAGTGAGCGTCGGGTTGTGGGCGCCGCTCGTGCCCATCACCGATGCGCCAAGGATCCCCAGATTCGGCGCTTCGTGGGAGAAACCCCAACGATCGACGACGTTCGTGTCGGGGTTATTCCCCATGCGCGTGCCGCCGTAGGCGTGTGTCGTCGGACCCATCAGACCAATTGGGCTCTTTTCCGTCGCTACCGCTCCTGCCGTCATGAACCAGTCCACCATCTTGTCCTGGATGAAGGCGGCAATCTTTTTCTCGTTGTCTTTGTACTCGGCCGTGATCCGGCACACCGGGAACCCAAGTGGATCCTTGACGCTCGGATCCAGATCCAAACGGTTGTCCTCGTACGGGAGCGTCGTCTTCTGGAGGTACGCGGTGTTCCAGCGGTCTGCGTTTTCCTTGAGGAAGGCCTTCCAGGCCGGGCCCCATTGACAATCCTCCACAGTGGATCCCGCAGGGATTCGCGCGGCGCCGTAGCGCCGAGTCGTCTCGCTCACGACTTTGAAGTCCCAGGGATTGAGACGCCAGCTTTGCGCCCAATAGTGGAGCGTGGTCCCCCCGACCGCGTTCATCATCGGATGAATCGTCGGCCGGGGCGAGTAGGGCGCTGAGGCGTTCGGCCGATGCGTCGGAACTTCGTGATTGGCCTTCTGCACGGCCTGCGGCCAGCCGCGAAAGTTGTTTCGCAGTTCGTCGGGCGCGAAATCCGCGGGAGTGAGCCAGGCTCCCGCCTCGAGACCGATGACGTCGAGTCCGGCCTTCGCGAGCGGAAGGGCAGCGACGCCACCCACCGCGCCGAGACCGACGATGACTACATCGGTCTTCATCAGGTTAATCGCCATGGCCCGTCCCCGGTTCCAGGCTGGCCCTCGCGGGTCGCGTTTTCGAGAACATCGCGTAGTCGTACGCCGATTTGTGGGTCGGCACCAGATTTGGGTCCAGGCGCTGATCGTTTGCTGTGACCGCGAGCCGGATACCCGGGTATCCGATCAAATCCCACCCCACGAAATTCGCGTTCCCGCCGTAGTAGGGATCGGAAAACGTGCCCTGGATCGTATGGGCACGTACCAGGTTGAAGAACGTTGAGGCATTGGGCGTGAAACCGGTGGCGACGTTGTTCTCCATGTCGCTCAGCACGGCGTCCTGCTGCTGCGTCGAGAGCTGAGCGAATGGCGCCCCTTTTGACGCTCGCGCATGGCTGTCAACGGCGGCGAGACCGTTACGGTACGCCTCGAGTGACGAAGCAAGAGCGCCGCCCAGCGCGCGGTCGATGTAATGCGCCGCGCGGGCCTCGCGAGCGCCAGGCCCGTTCTCGTCACTTGGGATCAAGCGTGCAACCATCGCCTCGATAGTGACCGCTTCGGCGGCAGTGAACGTTTCTAACGCCTCGCGCGGAAGCGTCCCTGCCTGGGGGGAAAATAATGTCTCCGCGGGAGGAGCCATCGCCCCGGCCGGGACAAGCACCCGAGCTGGTACGGCAGCGACCGCGGCGCCGACGATTCCGACACGCTTCAGCAGATCACGACGCGAAAATGTGACTCTCTCATCATCCGATGTGTTCGCCATCATTACCCTCCTGCTCCAACAGCGCTCGAGCGGTCCTTGTGAGCCTGACATCCGCAGCCCTGACTGTCGCTACGGACGAATCGTGACCTTCTTGATAATCGGCGGAGTGAGGGGCTGGCTCATCTCACCATCAGCGCCGATCGTTGTCGGCGTGTTGGCGATGGCGTCGACCGCGCTAATGCCTGCCGTGACCCTCGCGAAGATCACGTAGCTCGGTGGCAGCGGATAGTCCTGATGAAGGATGAAGAACTGGCTGCCGTTGGTATTTGGCCCCGCGTTGGCCATCGCGATGAGGCCGCGCCGGTAGCCGCCGCGGTAGAGGGCCGACTCCCCATTGATCTCGTCGGCGAAGGGAGGGCCCCACGCACTCTGACCGCCAGTGCCGTCGCCCGCAGGGTCGCCGCCCTGGATCATGAACCCCTTCACGATGCGGTGGAACGTCAAGCCGTCGTAGTAGCCGTGCTCGGCGAGCAACCGGAAATTCTCGACGGCTTTCGGGGCATCGGCCGCAAAGAACTCGATCTCGATCGCGCCCTTGTCGGTCTCGATGATCCCGTGCATGCCGCCGGAGCTCGTGGCGCCAGCGGGCACCTTCGGATTGCCTGGCGACGAACTGCAGCCGGCTATCCACAAGAGAGCCACACACGGGAGAAGACGCAACCAGACTGATCGGGAATCACGAGGCGGCAGAAGTTGGATCGGCACGGCGCGCTTTACCGTTTCGGCAGGGCGAAGCTGAGAATCAGGTCCCCGCCTCTGCGGCCGCGCTCGCCGCCGCCCGAGCCGACGGTGACGAACTGCTCGCCGTTCACCATGTACATGGAGGGTGAAGAGAACACCCCGGAGCCGGTGTTGAACCTCCACAGCAGCTCGCCCGTTTTCGCGTCGAACGCCATGAAGTAGCCGGCGGTGTTGCTGCCACTGCCCACGAACACCAAGCCGCTCGCTGTGACGACAGAGCCGGCCTGTCCGAAACCGTCGAACACTTTCTGCCACACGAGTTCTCCGGTCGTTGGATCGTACGCCGAGAAATACCCCTTCGGCGGACGCCCCGAATCGGTGGGGTCGTCGATCGCGTTGACGTAGAGATAACCCGTGCGAGGGCTGTAGGAGATCGGGCCATAGTTCGCGCCGCCGCCGGTTCCGGGCGCCCTGATCTGGTTCGGCCCCGGCGGCGTGAACATCGGCGCGAGTGTGCGTGTCGCCACGCGCTCGGGCGGAATGTCCACGGGGGTCACCGGGCTGACCGGCACCATCGGTTTTCCGGTGGCCGTGTGCGGAATTGGCTGCGTCGGCCAGGGCTGTTCGCCCGGCCGGTAGGAGGTCGTCGGTACCGGCGTCTCCTTGACAGGATGCACAGGCTGCCCGGTCTCGCGGTTCAGGATGTAGAGGAAACCGTTCTTGCTGGCCTCTGCCAGCGCTTTGACGCGCTGACCCCGCACCTGCATCTCGAACAGAATCGGCTGATTACCGGAGTCGTAGTCCCACACGTCGTGGTGCGTCTGCTGGAAGTACCACTTCAACGTGCCGGTGTTCAGCGTCAGCGCGATGATCGAATCGGTAAACAGGTTGGTGCCCGCCCGCTTCGAGCTGTCGCCGAATGGATTCGCCACGGCGGCGTACAGCAGGCCCAGTTCGGGATCGATTGACGGCGTCTCCCATATGCCGCCACCGTTGCGTTCGCCGCCGACCCAGGTGGGACCAGCAATGTCCCAACCCTGATCCTTGTCGTCCTGCGGAATCGTGTTGAAGTGCCACAGGACCTTGCCCGTTTTTGCGTCCACTGCCAGCACGTGGCCGCCTGGGATGTGGCTCTCGCTGCGTGTGCTGCCGATGTAGATCACCCCGTTATGGATTTGCGGCGCCGTCGTGAACCAGTATCCGAGGCTGATAGCCGTCTTTACGTCCGGGTACCGCTGTTGGATCACGTCCAGAATCACGCTGGCCTGGCCGTTCCTCCCGAACGTGGGAATCGGCTTCCCGGTCTTGGCGTCGAGCGCGAAGAGAAACGACCCCGCGGCGGTGTAGACGACGCCGTCCGAATAGCAAACGCCCCGGTTGCGGAATATGTACCCTGCGTCTCTGCCGCCACCGATGAGATTGGTGACGTCGAACGACCACACGAGATGTCCGTCGGCGGCGTTGACGGCGTACACACCCCCGCGAGGGTCGGTCACGTACATCACGCCGTCCACGATGACCGGCGTCGTCTGGTTGCTGACGCCGTCGATAATGCCGTACTGAAACAACCACCGGGGCGTGAGCGTTTTCACGTTGGACGTGTTGATCTGGTCCAATGTTGAATAACGGCTTCCGGCCAGGTCGAGGTTATGAAGCGGCCAGTTCGCGGTTGTGGCGGCCGCCGGCCGCTGGGCTTCCACTCGCGGCGACAATCCAGCCGACACCATCACCACCAACGCGGCGGCCATCGCGCATGAAGCAATCGGGCGTGCGAAGGTCATCGTTCCCCCGGCGGCATTCTACATGCAGCGCGGCATCCTGCATTCTGAACGTCTGCGCGCATGCAGGCGTGACGAATCAGGACGGAAGATCCGCTAGGTACTCGCAAGGATACGGAAGGGCGACGGCTGCATCCCGTCGATGTCGGTAAAACCGTACTCGCGCGCGAGCGTGCCGACCTCCAGGAGTTGACCTGATTTCTCGATGACCCGCGCGTCCGACGCCAGCGCGACGATCGCACGGCCAAGATATGCGGTCGTCTCACGCGGCCCGCCGGGCCCATTGATGGCATGCGCCGCACCGGCGCGCCGGAAGGCCTCCACGACACGCTCGGTCCGCATGAACCCTGGCGCCACCGCAAGCGCGGCTATGCCGTTCGCACGCAGTTCCTGCGCGATGGCCCAAGCCATGCGGGCGACGGCGTTCTTCGACAGGTCGTAGAAGAGATTACGCATGTACGGGAGGGCCTCGAGATTCGCTGTCGTGCTCACGATCAGCCCGCGATGCTGGGGCAACATCAGTGGCACGGCCAGGCGGCTGGCCGTGAGATGCGCGCGGACGCCGGCCGTGAACATGCTGTCCCATTGAGTGAGGGATTGCTCCCAAAACGGAACCAGCGGAAGAGGACGACAGTCGCTGTTCTCGTAACCGCCCCACACGTTGTTGACGAGGATGTCGAGCCGCCCATGATCGTCGCGGATCCGGTCGAACAGCGATTCGACGTCCGCGTCGACGGTGTGGTCGCATCGGATGGCGATGCCGACGCCGCCGCGGTCCTTCACCTCCCGGGCGCACTCGTCGATGGTGCCCGGCACGTTATCCGTCGTCGGTCGGCCGCTCACGCTTCGACCGGTCACATACACGGTAGCCCCGGCGGTGCCAAGCTCCAGGGCGACGCCGCGTCCCGCACCGCGGCTCGCACCAGTGACCAGCGCGACGACGTTGTTCAACTGTGCCATTAGTCTTGGCCGCCTAACTGCGAGGCTTCAGCCGCGGCGCCTCATTTCATGCCCGGCGCCGCCGGCTGCAAGTCGTGTCAGACGTCGGACCCAAGCAGCTCGTAACGCGCACTCTGAAATACCCGCTGATCTCTGCCTTGACCTCGCGTTGCAACGCGAGAATCGTGTCCACGCAGCCTCTGGTGTCGGGACCTCGGTCAATGTAGTCGCCCAGGAAAACGATGGTGTCACCCCCAGAGACCTCGCCCCGAATCTGGTCGAGAATGTCGTTGAGGGCTGGACGATTGCCGTGGATATCACCAACCGCAATAGTGGCCATGTCGAGTGACGCGATGTGAGCCGATGTTGGTTCCGACGTCTAACGCACTGCTTCAGCCGCGGTGGTTCGGCACCTGCTACCAGAACCTACCCGGGCCCTTGATCGCCCCGGACAGGATGGCGTTCCGAACATCGTCGATTGTCGCCATGCCGCCTGGCGCGGTACCGCCCCACTCGAAGCGAGTCGCGGCCGGCGTCCAGTGAAACAGCACCACATGCCAGGTGTGGGCGCCGCCGCCGCGCTCATAGTAGACGAGGCAATAATCGATCGTGCACCCTGCCGCGACCAGCCGCCGGATCGGCAGCGTCGGATTGACGATCACGTCGGTGACCTGAAACTCGGCTCCGGGCTCGGCGATGTCGAGTGTTTGGCTGCCGAACAACGCCTGCAGCTCGTCGCGGACGCCGAGCGGCAGTCCTCTGATGGACGTGACTATCTGGAACCGCTCGTCCTTCACGTGGTCCCGCAGCGCCCCGGACAGTGCTACGGGGGCCACCGCCTGGCTACCGGCAACCACAGCCGACCAGAGACTCACGCCGATCGCGCAGAGAAGTCGTGTGCGACGCATCCACACCCCGTGAGTTTGGCTCACACGGACGATGCCACTGTCGCCGCCACGGCGCAACCTGAATCGTGCGGCGCCAAGGCGGATCCGGTCATCTCTGAGGAGCCTGGCTGATGGATGTGCCGGAAACTGGCGGAGGAAGTCCTCCAATTCGTAAAGTAGCTGACGCAGGTCGCGTCGATCAGCGGCCAACAGCATACGGCGGCGATATTCAGCGAGCACTGCATCTGGCGGGGCCGTTAGGGCCTCCTGTGTGGATCCTTTCTTAACAGCAACCGCGATTTGATCGGCAACGACGTCCAAACCCCTATCCGTCGAGCAGCTCAGGCGGTCACCAAGCATGGGCCAGCGTCTCGATACTTCATCTCTGCTGACGTTGTGCAGAACAGGCAAAATCGACTTTCGGTCTACGGTCTCAAGACCAAATAAACCGTCAAGTTCGCGCGTCGTCCACAGCTTCCGCATGTAGGCCGGGCTTATGATTACAACCCCGACCGATGCCTGCGACAGTGCACTCTCGATGGATTCTCTCAATCGATCTCCCAGTGTCAGCTCCCACTGGTCAAGCCACACATCAAGGCCCCGCCTCCGGAGGTTTTCCGCTAATGGTGTTGCTATAGTTTCTTGATCGTCTGATGCGTGGCTGATGAATATCTTCGCCATCGTCGTGTTCGCTTTGTCGGTCTAACTTTCGGCGCTCACCCGCGCCGACTGCGCCGCGCGAGTGACGCGGGCGGCGTCGGGTGCAGTTCCCGTTGGGCTGCTCATTGCGTCTGATGCCTCTGGCCATCTTCCTGGAATTCCTGCGCGAGAGACGCAATCTCCAGAGCGATAGACGCCATGACTTCTTCGCCTTTCGCGCCCCTGAAGCTCGAGAGAGGCTTGGCATCGCGCGGACGCAGCTGCATCTTGGCCAACCACGGAACCACCTGCCACGGACATGGTCTCAGTAGAAGCGGGTAAATTCTCATGCCTGCTTGCTCGTGGCGGGCAAAGAGCTTCGGGACCTCTTCGTCACGGATGAATCGAGACGTCAGAAAAGACGAGGAGACAAGGAGCAAAGCAATGCGTGCCCTGAGCATCTGCTCGTGAATCTCCTCAAACCAGGCGTCTCCTGCGCCGATCTGTCTATCGTCACAAAGCTCGATCAGCCCTTCCTCGGCCAACACTGCAAGCTGACCCACGATGCGTTCACGCCACCGCTCATCTTGGTGACTGTAGCTGACGAAAACCTTGGTGCGCGCCATTCTTTGCCTCCAATCGAGCGAGCTGCAGCCCAACCAAGTAATACCTGGATCTCGCAGTGGACTCAGGCTCACAGCCATGCGCGTCGCTGAATGCTGCAACCTGGCACTCTGACTCGAATGATGGCGCGATCCTAGCACGCTGCCACCTTGCCATCGGCAGCGCCCGTTGGCTCCGAGTGCGAGCGTCGACGTCAAGCAGCCGATAGCTGCAGACCTCGCAGCACATGACAGCACCACCAACAGCCGACATGCGTTGCCAAGTTGTCTGTTGATCGCAAGTTGACTTTAGCAACGACCTGATCTGCTCGATATTCGAACGAGGCATCAAATCCAGGTTCGCACGCGCTGCCCAACCATCTACAAACTGGACCGCTCTCCAAGATCACCCTCGCAACCATGCGGCGACGCCGTCGCCGCAGCGAAACACCGCAACCTGAAGAGCGGCCGGGACGGTAGTCGACGCGCAGCATCAGGGTATGAGCGAGCGCGATTTCCCGGCGTGCGTAGCCGGCGGACTTCCCTGTGTCTCTGTGGCTCTGCTTGCCTGCCGTAGCTGTTCGGCGAAGGCGGGTGGCTCGTGATCAGTGGAGGTCGTTCGAGTACAAGAAAAAAGGGCACGGAGCAATGAATCTCCGTGCCCTTCGTACTTTCGTGCCCTTCGTGGTTAAACGAAGCTGAAAGAGTTGCCGAGTTTAGTCGATGTCGCCCGCAGGTGGCCGAGCGCTCATCGGCTCCTCGGTGTCGAACGCGTACTCGATCTCGCGATCCAGATCGAGCTCCTCCTCGGTCGGCTGCGGCGGCGCCGGCGGCGGCGGCGGCTCGTCCGCCGGGATCCGCACGTGGCGATACCACTCGAAGCCCGTGCCGGCGGGGATCAGCCGTCCCATCGTCACGTTCTCCTTCAGCCCGCGCAGGTGATCGATCTTCCCGGAGATCGACGCCTCGGTCAGCACGCGCGTCGTCTCCTGGAACGAGGCCGCCGAGATGAACGAGTCGGTCGAGAGCGACGCCTTCGTGATCCCGAGCAGCAGCGGCTGCGCGGTCGCCGGACGGCCGCCGGTCGCTGATGACCCGCTCGTTCTCCTCGAGGAAGCGGAACTTGTCCACCTGCTCGTCGATCAGGAACTCGGTGTCGCCCACATCCTCGATCTTCACCCACCGCATCATCTGCCGCGCGATGACCTCGATGTGCTTGTCGTTGATGTTGACGCCCTGCAGCCGGTAGACCTCCTGGATTTCGTTCACCAGGTACTTCTGCAGCTCCTTCTCGCCCAGCACCCGCAGGATGTCGTGCGGGTTGCTCGGGCCGTCCATCAGCTGCTCGCCCGCGCGCACCCGCTCGCCCTCGTGCACGTTCACGTGCACGCCGCGCGGCAGCGCGTACTCGCGCGGCTCGGTCGCATCGTCGGGGACGATGATCATCTTGCGCTGGCCCTTGACGACGCCGCCGTCCTTGACGACGCCGTCGATCTCGGAGATGACGGCCGGGTCGCGCGGCTTGCGCGCCTCGAAGAGCTCGACCACGCGCGGCAGACCGCCCGTGATGTCCTTCGTCTTCGTCGTCTCGCGCGGGATCTTCGCGAGCACGTCGCCCGCTTCCACCGTCTCGCCGTCCTGCACCATCAGGTGCGCGTGCGACGGCATGTGGTACTTGCGCACGACCTTGCCCGCCTTGTCCTTGATCTCGATCGTCGGCTGCTTCTTCTCATCCGGCGAGTCGACGATGATGAAGCGCGAGAGGCCGGTGACCTCGTCGACTTCCTCGTGGACCGTCACGCCCTCGATGATGTCCTTGAACCGGATCGTGCCCGGCTCCTCGGTGAGGATCGAGAACGTGTACGGATCCCACTCGACGAGCGTCTGGCCCTGCTCGACCTTCTGGCCGTCCTTCACCTTCAGCCGCGCGCCGTAGACGATCGGGTAGCGCTCGCGGTCGCGCCCCTTCTCGTCCGTGACGACGAGCGAGCCGTTGCGGTTCATGACGATCAGCTGGCCGCCTTCCTTGTGGGTCTCGACGACCTGCAGGCCCTCGTAGTGCACCGTGCCCGCGTGGCGCGCATCGAGCGTGTTCTGCTCGGAGACGCGCGACGCCGTGCCGCCGATGTGGAACGTCCGCATCGTCAGCTGCGTGCCGGGCTCGCCGATCGACTGCGCGGCGATGACGCCGACCGCCTGGCCGAGCTCGACGAGCCGGCCGGTGGCGAGGTCGCGGCCGTAGCAGCGCGCGCACACGCCGCGGCGGGTCGCGCACGTCAGCACCGAGCGGATCTTCACCTTCTCGATGCCGCCCTCCTGCACCGCCGACGCCTTGTCCTCGTCGATCTCCTCGTTGATCTCGACGATCGTGTCCGTGCTGAACGGGTCGACGATCTTCTCGAGCGTCACGCGGCCGACGATGCGGTCGCGCAGCGGCTCGATGATCTCGCCCGACTCGACGATGGCGCGCGCCTCGATGCCGTCGAGGGTGCCGCAATCGTGCTCCGAGATGATCACGTCCTGCGCGACGTCGACCAGACGGCGCGTCAGGTAGCCTGAGTCGGCCGTCTTGAGCGCCGTGTCCGCGAGACCCTTGCGCGCGCCGTGCGTCGAGATGAAGTACTGCAGCACGGTGAGGCCTTCACGGAAGTTCGACGTGATCGGCGTCTCGATGATCTCGCCCGACGGCTTCGCCATCAGGCCGCGCATGCCGGCCAGCTGGCGGATCTGCTGCTTCGAGCCTCGCGCGCCCGAGTCGGCCATGATGTAGACCGGGTTGAAGAACTTCCCGGTGTGGTCCATCTCGGCCATCTCGCTGAACATCTCGTCGGCGATCTTCTCGGTGACCTCCGACCAGACGGCGATGATCTTGTTGTAGCGCTCGCCGTTGGTGATCGCGCCCTCGAGGTACTGCTGCTCGACCTTGATGACCTCGTTGCGCGCCGCCTCCACGAGCTGCGGCTTGTTCGCCGGGATGACGAGGTCGTCGATGCCGATCGACAGCCCCGACCGCGTCGCGTAGGTGAACCCGAGGTTCTTCAGCGAGTCGAGCATCTCGACGGTGCGCTCGAGGCCGAAGTCCAGGTAGCACTTCTGCACGAGCTGCTGGAGACCCTTCTTCTTCAGCAGGCCGTTGACGTACGGCATCTGCTTCGGCAGCTGCTCGTTGAGGATCACGCGGCCGACGGTCGTGTTGATGATCTTGCCCTTGACCTCGACGACCTCGGTGTGGATGACGTCCTGGTCGTCGCGCGCCGTGGTCAGATCGAGGAGCCTGCCGGTGTAGCGCAGCCGGATCGGCGTGAGCGTCTCGAGCTCGCCCGCCTCGAGTCCGAGCATCACGTCGTCGGTGTTGCCGAACGCGCGTCCCTCGCCCTTCGAGCCCGGCTTCGCCTTCGTCAGGTAGTAGCAGCCCAGGACGATGTCCTGCGACGGCACCGTGATCGGCGCGCCGTTGGCCGGCGACAGCACGTTGTTCGACGACATCATCAGCACCGAGGCCTCGATCTGCGCCTCGGGCGCCAGCGGGATGTGCACCGCCATCTGGTCGCCGTCGAAGTCGGCGTTGAACGCCGTGCAGACGAGCGGGTGGATGCGGATCGCCTTGCCTTCGACCAGCACCGGCTCGAACGCCTGGATGCCGAGGCGATGCAGCGTCGGCGCGCGGTTCAGCAGCACCGGGTGCTCGCGGATCACCTCTTCGAGGATGTCCCACACCTCCGGCCGCTGCTGCTCCACCATCTCCTTGGCCTGCTTGATGGTGGCGACCAGCTGTCGCTCTTCGAGCTTGTTGTAGATGAACGGCTTGAACAGCTCGAGCGCCATCTTCTTCGGCAGGCCGCACTGGTGGAGCTTCAGCTCCGGCCCGACGACGATGACCGAACGGCCCGAGTAGTCGACGCGCTTGCCGAGCAGGTTCTGGCGGAAGCGTCCCTGCTTGCCCTTCAGCGTGTCGGACAGCGACTTGAGCGGCCGGTTGTTGGCGCCGCGCAGCACGCGGCCGCGGCGGCCGTTGTCGAACAGCGCATCCACCGCTTCCTGCAGCATCCGCTTCTCGTTGCGGATGATGACGTCCGGCGCCTTCAGCTCCATCAGCTTCTTCAACCGGTTGTTGCGGTTGATGACGCGGCGATAGAGGTCGTTCAGGTCGGAGGTCGCGAAGCGGCCGCCGTCGAGCGGCACCAGCGGACGCAGCTCCGGCGGAATCACCGGCACCACGTCGAGGATCATCCAGTTCGGCTGGTTGTTCGACTTGCGGAAGCTGTCGACCACCTTCAGACGCTTGGCGTACTTCAGCTTCTTCTGGACCGAGGTCTCGGTGCGCATCTTGATGCGCATCTCCTCGGCCAGCTTCTCGATGTTGACGCGCTTCAGCAGCTCCTTGATCGCCTCCGCGCCCATCTGCGCGCGGAACTTGGAGCCGTAGTCCTCACGCGCCTTGCGGTACTGCTCCTCGTTGAGCAGCTGGTTCTGCTTCAGCTCGGTCTCGCCCGGATCGATGACGACGTATCCCTCGAAGTAGAGGATGCGCTCGAGATCGCGGAGCGAGATGTCGAGGAGGTGTCCGATGCGGCTCGGCAGCCCCTTGAAGAACCACACGTGGCTCACCGGCGTGGCGAGCGTGATGTGGCCGAGACGCTCGCGGCGAACCTTGGCCTGCGTCACCTCGACGCCGCACTTGTCGCAGATCACGCCGCGGTGCTTCATGCGCTTGTACTTGCCGCAGAGGCACTCCCAGTCGGTGATCGGGCCGAAGATCTTCGCGCAGAACAGGCCGTCGCGTTCCGGCTTGAACGTGCGGTAGTTGATCGTCTCGGGCTTGGTCACCTCGCCGAACGACCACGAGAGGATCTTCTCGGGCGAAGCGAGCGAGATGCGGATCGCGTCGAAATCTGCGCGGAGCGTTGTCTTACTGTCGTGGAAACTCGGTCTCATAGGCTCTTTTCTTAACCACGAAGGTCACGAAATTCGCGAAGGTCACGAAGGATCAAAGGGTTTCGCGCCCTTCGTATCCTCCGTGGCCTTCGTGGTTTAGATCGCTATACCTGCTCCAATACCGGCTCGCCGTCATTCACGGGCAGCGGCTCTGTTGGCTTCTTCTTGGTCGAGATCAGCTCGACGTCGAGGCAGAGCGACTGCAGCTCGCGGATGAGGACGTTGAACGACTCCGGCAGTCCCGGCGTGAACGACGCGTCGCCCTTGACGATCGCCTCGTAGATCTTGGCGCGTCCCGTGACGTCGTCCGATTTCGCCGTGAGCAGCTCCTGGAGGATGTGCGCGGCGCCGTACGCCTCGAGCGCCCAGACCTCCATCTCGCCGAAGCGCTGGCCGCCGAACTGCGCCTTGCCGCCCAGCGGCTGCTGGGTGATGAGCGAGTACGGCCCGATCGAACGCGCGTGGATCTTGTCGTCGACCAGGTGCGAGAGCTTCAGCATGTAGATGTAGCCGACGGTCACGTCCTGCTCGAACGACTGGCCGGTCATCCCGTCGTAGAGCATCGTCTTGCCGCTCTTCGGCAGGCCCGCCTGGTCGAGCCAGTTCTTGATCTCCAGCTCCGTGGCGCCGTCGAAGACCGGCGTCGCGAAGTAGAGACCCAGCGCATGCGCGGCCCACCCGAGATGCGTCTCGAGAATCTGACCGACGTTCATACGTGACGGAACGCCGAGCGGATTGAGCACGATCTCCACCGGGGTCCCGTCCGGCAGATACGGCATGTCCTCCTCGGGGAGGATGCGGGCGATGACGCCCTTGTTACCGTGGCGGCCGGCCATCTTGTCGCCGACCGACAGCTTGCGCTTCATCGCGACGTAGACCTTCACGAGCTTGATGACGCCCGGGGGCAGCTCGTCGCCGCGGCGGATCTTCTCCTTCTTCTCCTCGAAGAGCTGGCGGATCACTTCAACCTGCCGCTCCGTGCGCTCCTCGAGCAGCCGCAGATCGCCTTCGAGCCGCGGCTCGTCGCTCTGGATCTTCAGGCGGACCATCTGCTGGTACGGGATCTCCTGCAGGACATCCTGCGTGAGCACCGTGCCCTTCTTGAGGAGCCGCTCGCGGCCGTATTCGTCGAACGAGTCGGCGCGCAGCGTCTGGTTGTTCAGCATCTGCATGACGCGCTTCTTCACCTCGTCGTGAAGAATGCGAATCTCGTCCTGCAGGTTCTTCTCCATCATCTCGAGCTCTTCGGTCTCGATGGCCTTCGCTCGATCGTCCTTCTCGATCCCCTTCCGCGAGAAGATCTTCACGCCGACGATGATCCCCTCGATGCCCGGCGGGCAGATCAGGGACGCGTCGCGGACGTCACCGGCCTTCTCGCCGAAGATCGCACGGAGGAGCTTTTCTTCCGGCGTCAGCTGGGTCTCGCCCTTCGGCGTCACCTTGCCGACGAGGATGTCGCCCGGCTTCACGTAGGCGCCGATGCGGATGATGCCGCTGTCGTCGAGATCGCGCAGGTACGTCTCCGACACGTTCGGGATATCGCGCGTGATCTCTTCCGGCCCGAGTTTCGTGTCGCGCGCTTCGATCTCGAACTCCTCGATGTGAATGGAGGTGTAGTAGTCCTCCTTCACCATTTTCTCGGAGACGAGGATCGCGTCCTCGAAGTTGTAGCCGCGCCACGGCATGAAAGCGACGAGGACGTTGCGTCCGAGCGCGAGCTCACCAAGTTCCGTGCACGGTCCGTCCGCGAGCACCTGCCCCTTGGTCACCCTCTGCCCGACTCGAACGATCGGCTTCTGGTTGATGCAGGTGTTCTGGTTGGACCGCTTGAACTTGGTCATCGGGTAGATGTCGGCGCCCATCTCCTTGGTGATGTCGTCCGGATCCCCCTGTCCCTCGACGCGCACGACGATGCGCTGGCTGTCGACGTAGTCGACCGTGCCCGAACGCCGCGTGACGACGACCGCGCCCGAGTCGCGCGCGGTGATGTGCTCCATGCCGGTGCCGACGTACGGGCTGCGGGCCCGCAGCAGTGGCACGGCCTGGCGCTGCATGTTGGATCCCATCAGCGCGCGGTTCGCATCGTCGTTCTCGAGGAACGGCACGAGCGAGGCGGCCACCGAGACGAGCTGCTTCGGCGAGACGTCGATGAACTGCACCTCATTGCGCGGCGCAAGAATGAAGTCGCCGGCACGGCGCGAGTTCACCCGGTCCTGCGTGAAGCGGCCGCCGTCGTCGAGCGGCGCGTTCGCCTGCGCGACGATGTACTGGTCCTCTTCCCACGCGGAGAGGTAGTACGAGTAGGGCTCGAACTCGACACCCTTCTTCTTCGAGCGGCCGTCGGCGCCGACGAGCTCGTCGGCTTCGATCACGTCGCCGACCTTGTACTTCGGATTGCCACCGGCGTTGGTGACGATCACATAGTCGATCACGCGGCCGTCCTTCACCTTCCGGTAGGGCGACTCGATGAAGCCGAACTCGTTGATCCGCGCGTAGCACGAGAGCGACGAGATCAGGCCGATGTTCGGGCCTTCCGGCGTCTCAATCGGGCAGATGCGGCCGTAGTGCGTCGGATGGACGTCGCGGACCTCGAATCCGGCGCGCTCGCGCGACAGACCGCCTGGCCCGAGCGCCGAGAGACGCCGCTTGTGCGTGATCTCGGAGAGCGGGTTGGTCTGGTCCATGAACTGAGACAGCTGCGATGACCCGAAGAACTCGCGAATCGCGGCCATGACCGGCTTCGCGTTGATCAGGTCGTGCGGCATGGCGGTCGCCATTTCCTGGTAGACCGACATCTTTTCCTTGATGGCGCGCTCCATGCGGACCAGCCCGATGCGGAACTGGTTCTCGAGCAGCTCGCCGACCGAGCGGACGCGCCGGTTGCCGAGATGATCGATGTCGTCCACGTTCTGCGGATTCTTCCGCAGCTTCAGCTGGTACTTGAGCACCTCATAGAAGTCCTGCGGGTGCAGGATCTTCTCGTCGAGCGGCGTCTTCAGCCCCAGCTTCGTGTTCAGCTTCAGGCGGCCGACCCGCGAGAAGTCGTACTTCTGCGGGTTGAAGAACATGTTCTCGAACAGAGACCGCGAGCTGTCCAACGTCGGCGGATCGCCCGGGCGCAGGCGGCGGTAAATCTCGATCAGCGCCTCCTCGTGCGTCCGGATCGGATCCTTCTTCAGCGTCTGGCCGATGATCGATCCGACTTCATCGCGCTCCGGGAAGAAGATCTCGATCTTGTCGACCTTCTTCTCCTGCGCCATCGAGATGACGCGCGGCGTCAACTCCTCGTTCGCCTCGAGGATCACCTCGCCCGTCTCGGGATCGACGATGTCGGCGGCGGCAAAGGCGCCCTCGAGCGCCTCGTCGACGACCGGGATCGTCTCGATGCCCGCCTTGCGCAGCGCGGCAATCGCGTTCGCGCTGATCTTCTTGCCGCCCTGGACCGAGAAGTCGCCCGCCTTCACGTCGGACCCTGCGCGCAGTCCCACGAGGCTGTCGTTGACCGCCCACATGAGCGACGGTCCCTGGTTCAGGAAGATGCGATCGACCGAATAGAACGTCCGGATGATCTCGTCGGCGCCGCGCAGCCCGAGCGCGCGCAGGAACACCGAGGCGAGGAACTTCCGCTTCCGGTCGATGCGGACGTACAGCAGGTTCTTCTGGTCGTACTCGAACTCCACCCACGACCCGCGGTACGGGATGATCTGCGCGACGTAGAGCGTCTTGTCCTCGGAGTGGAAGAACGCGCCCGGCGAGCGGTGGAGCTGCGACACGATGACGCGCTCGGTCCCGTTGATGATGAACGTGCCGTTATCGGTCATCAGCGGGATGTCGCCGAAATAGACCTCCTGCTCCTTGATGTCGCGGATGGTCTTGACGCCGGTCTCGGGGTCCTTGTTCCAGACGACGAGACGGATCGTGACCTTCAGCGGCACCGCGTAGGTCATGCCGCGCTCCTGGCACTCGTCGACGTCATACTTGAGCTTCATCGCGACCGTGTGGCCGCAGATGTCGCAGACGTCGCCGCGCGCATGGTTCGACACGCCGCACCGCGGACAGAGCACCTCGTGATCGCCGTACGGATCGGCAATGAGGGTCGCGCCGCAGCTCTTGCAGGGCTTGCGCAGGTGGTGCAGGCCCGACAGCTTGCCGCACTTGCACTCCCAGTTGCCGATCGAATACTCGATGAACTCGAGCGACGAGTTCTCGCGGAAGTCGCTGATCGGGAAGACCGACTTGAAGACCGACTGCAGGCCGGCATCCTCCCGCTCCGACGGGAGACGGTTCATCTGCAGGAACCGTTCGTACGATTTCCGCTGGATCTCGATGAGGTTCGGGATCGGAACCGTGGTCTTGATTTTCGAGAAGTCCTTGCGTTCGCGGTAGACGTTCTTAGGAAGGCTGTACATCGGTGGCTGATCCTCGAGGACCGACGAATGAAAAGATTGCGGGAACGGGCCCGGACTCGAACCCGTTCCTATAGACGCCCGGGGAAACCCCGTGGTTCCCCGCGGGCCGCACCTACAGGCCCCGCCCTACGAGATCGTGACCTTGGCGCCGACTTCGTCGAACTTCTTCTTGATCGCCGCCGCCTCATCCTTGTTCACGCCTTCCTTGATGGGCTTGGGCGCGGCCTCGACGAGGTCCTTGGCTTCCTTCAGCCCGAGGCTGGTGACCTCGCGGACGACCTTGATGACCTTGATCTTGTCCGCGCCCACCTCGTTCAGGGTGACGTTGAACTCGGTTTTTTCCTCAGCCGGCGCTGCTGCGCCGGCGCCGCCCGCCGCCGGCATCGCCATCGGCATCGCCGCCGCGGCGGACACGCCCAACTCCTTCTCGAGCGTCTTGACGAGCTGCGACAGCTCGAGGACGCTGATTCCCTTGATGTAGTCGACCACCTGCTGCTGATTCACTTCGGCCATTGTTCTATCTCTCTTTGAATGCGGGCGGGTCTGAAGACCCGCCCCTACCCTGTCGTTAGGGGACGGCCCTATGCCGCGCCCGCTTCACTATCTGTCCCTGCCGAATCTGTCCCTGCCGATTTCATCTTCTCTTCCAGCTGCACCAGCACCGACATCAGGTCGCGCGGCGCTGCCGCCAGCACCGTCACGATCTGCTGCATCGGCGCCTGCAGCACGAAGAGCAGCTTCGCGTACAGTTCGGGCCGGCCCGGCAGGCTGGCGAGGCTGGTCACCTCCGCCGGCTGGATCGCCTGGCCCCCCATCACCGCCGCCTTGATCGACAGCTTCGGCGCAGTCTTCATGAACGTGGTCAGCGCCTTCGCGAGCGCCACCGCGTCATCGCCGGTATAGGCGATCGCCGTCGTCCCCTCGAAATGCTTCTCGAGAGACGCGAGCTTCGTGCCCCGGCTCGCCCGCCTGGCGAGCGTGTTCTTCACGACCTTGTACTTGGCCTTTGCGCCGCGAAGCTGACGCCGCAACTCCGTGACCTGGGGCACGTTCAGCCCCTTGTAGTCCACCAGGATCGCGGTGTCGGCGGTGTTGAATGCCGACGCCAGCTCCTGGAGTTCGTGTTCCTTCTCAGCCCTGGTGACAGCCATCGTTCCCCCTACTGGTGCTTCGCCCGCGCATCGATGTGCGCGGTGTCGATCGTGACACCCGGGCCCATCGTGGAGGACACGGTGACTGATTTCAGATACCGCCCTTTCGCAGCCGACGGCTTCGCCTTGACGACGCTGTCGACGAGCGCATGGGTGTTCTCGATGAGGCTCTGCGCGGAGAAGGAGGTCTTCCCGAGCGGGGCGTGGATGATCCCGGTCTTGTCGACGCGGAACTCCACCTTGCCTGCCTTGATCTCCTTGATCGCCTGCGCGACGTTTGGCGTGACGGTGCCGGTCTTCGGATTCGGCATGAGGCCGCGCGGGCCGAGCACCTTACCGAGGCGCCCCACCGCGCGCATCATGTCTGGCGTCGCGACGACGGCGTCGAAGTCGATCCAGCCGCCGAGAATCTTCTCGACGACCTCGTCCCCGCCGACGTAATCCGCGCCCGCCTCCTGCGCTTCCTTCTGCTTGTCGGCGCCGGCAATCGCGAGCACTTTCTTGCTCTTGCCGAGGCCGTGCGGCAGGACGACCGTGCCGCGCACCATCTGGTCCGCGTGTTTCGGGTCGACGCCGAGGCGCATCGAAACCTCCACCGTCTCGTCGAACTTGGCGTACTTCACCTTCTGGACCAGGGGAATCGCCTCTTCGATCGTGTACGGCCGCTCTTCCACCTGCGCCGCGGCGGCAGTGAATTTCTTGCCGTGTTTTGCCATGTTGCTCCTTGTGGTCCAAACGGAGCGCGTTTGAGCGCTCCTCCCACCCGCTGTTACCGCTTGTTAACCACGAAGGTCACGACGACCACGAAGAAACCAGAGTTCTCATCCGACGACATCAATGCCCATGGATCTGGCCGTGCCGCGAATGGTTTTCACCGCGGATTCGAGGTCCTGGCAATTCAGGTCGGGCATCTTCTGCTTTGCGATCTCCTCGACCTGCTTCGCCGTGACCGTCCCGACCTTATTGCGATTCGGCTCCGCCGATCCCTTCGCGAGGTTCGCCACCTTCTTCAGCAGGATCGACGCTGGCGGCGTCTTCGTGATGAAGCTGTAACTGCGGTCCGCGAAGACGGTGACGACCACGGGGATGATCAGCCCCTCGTCCTTGGCAGTGCGCGAGTTGAAGTTCTTGCAGAAGTCCATGATGTTCACGCCGTGCGGACCGAGCGCGGTGCCGACCGGCGGCGCGGGCGTTGCCTTGCCCGCGGGTATCTGCAGCTTCACCATTGCCTGAACTTTTTTCGCCATATCCCTTACGCTGCCACCAAGATCACAAAGACGAATTGACCACAAAGGTCACAAAGAACACAGAGGGTTTTCTTTCCTTAGAGACCTTTGTGTTCTTTGTGGCTAGTTCGTTTCGTGTGCTTCGTGGCTAAATCTTCTCCACCTGCAAGAAATCCAGTTCCACCGGCGTCGCGCGACCGAAGATCGTCACCATGACCTTCAGCGTGTTCTTGTCGAGGTTCACCTCGTCGACCACGCCGTTGAAGCTGGTGAACGGTCCTTCGTTGATCCGCACGTGATCGCCCTTTTCGAACGTGTACTTCGGCTTCGGTTTCTCCGCCGCCGTCTTCACCTGCTCGAGAATGTGCTCCACTTCCT
The DNA here is from genome assembly GCA_963741135.1 of uncultured Acidobacteriota bacterium. Lineage (GTDB taxonomy): Bacteria > Acidobacteriota > Vicinamibacteria > Vicinamibacterales > UBA2999 > Gp6-AA40. The sequence goes on along the minus strand of CAVUHC010000007.1, from coordinate 549,563 downwards.
CTTTGCTGAGCGGCGTCGGCTTGGTACCCGCGCCGACAAAGCCAGTGACCTTCGGCGTGTTCTTCACCACGTGCCACGCGTGGTCGGACATGTTCATCTCGACCAGGATGTAGCCGGGGAAAAACCGCCGCGCGCTCTTCACCTCGCGGCCGCCGCGCTTCTCGACGATGTCCTCGGTCGGGATCAGAACCTCGCCAATCTCGTTCTGCAGCCCGTACGCCTGCACGCGCTGCAGCAGCGATTCCTTCACCTTGTTTTCGAAGCCCGAGTACGTGTGGACGATGTACCAGCTCTTGGTAGCGACTTCCGTCATGCCGCACCAAAGGTTCGGAAGATCCAGTTCACGGCCCAGTTCAACACGATGTCGAGCGAGAACAGGTAAAGGCCGAAGAACGCCGACGTGATGATGACGACGAGCGTGGTCGCGTAGACCTCCCTGCGCGACGGCCATGTGACGCGGCGCATCTCGTTGCGCACTTCGGTCAGGAACGTCCGGCCGTTGTCCCACCAGCCCCTGATACCCCGCGCGCCCTCGGTGCTGCGAACCGGCGCCGGCTTGACTTGCTCGATGGTGCTCATAACGCTGCGATCCTGTTAGGGGTTAGGGGAAGGGGTCAGGGGGAAGAGCTGGGCTAGGCCTTAGTCACGACAAATCCTATGCAGCCCTAACCCCTAACCCCTATCCCCTTCCCCCTGCTTCCCGTCCGCCTTGGCAGGTCAGGAGGGACTCGAACCCCCAACCCCCGGTTTTGGAGACCGGTGCTCTACCAATTGAGCTACTGACCTATCTCCAGTTGGCAGCTGTTCTACTTCGTTTCCTTGTGCGCCGTGTGCTTCCGGCAGAAGCGGCAGAACTTGTTGAACTCCAACCGCTCTGTCGTCTTCTTCTTGTTCTTCGTCGTGCTGTAGTTCCGGCGCTTACAGTCGCCGCACGCAAGATGAATGATGTCTCTCATACTGAATCCTGTAGGGATCGGCGATCAGGGATCGGGGATCACGCTCAAGTTCTTGATCCCTGATCCCTGATCCCAGATCCCTGATCCCTACTCCAAGATCTCCGTGACGGTGCCCGCGCCGACCGTGCGGCCGCCTTCGCGAATCGCGAAGCGCGCGCCCTTCTCCAGCGCCACCGGCGTGATCAACTCGCCCGTAATCGGCGTGTTGTCCCCCGGCATCACCATCTCCACGCCCTCCGGCAGCTTCAGAATCCCCGTCACGTCCGTCGTCCGGATGTAGAACTGCGGCCGATACCCGTTGAAGAACGGCGTGTGCCGCCCCCCCTCTTCCTTCGACAGGATGTAGACCTCACCCTTGAACTTCGTGTGCGGCTTGATCGACCCCGGCTTGGCCAGCACCTGCCCCCGCTCCACGTCCGTCTTTTCCACCCCGCGCAGCAGCACCCCGACGTTGTCCCCCGCCACCCCTTCGTCCAGCAGCTTCCGGAACATCTCGACGCCCGTCACCACCTTCTTCTCCGTCGGCTTGAAGCCCACGATCTCGACTTCCTCGCCCACCTTCACCTTGCCCCGCTCGATGCGCCCCGTCACCACCGTCCCGCGCCCCGAGATCGAGAACACGTCCTCGATCGGCATCATGAACGGCTTGTCGACCTCCCGCTCCGGCATCGGAATGTAGGTGTCGAGCGCCTCCATCAGCTTGATCACGCCCGTCGACGCCCTCCTTGTCCCCCTGCAGCGCCTTGAGCGCGCTCACCCGCACCACCGGCATCGTCGTCGCCCTTGAACCCGTAGCTGGTCAGCAGCTCCCGCACCTCCAGCTCCACCAGGTCCAGCAACTCCGGGTCGTCGACCGCGTCCACCTTGTTGAGCGCCACCACCAGATACGGCACGTTCACCTGCCGCGCCAGCAGCACGTGCTCCCGCGTCTGCGGCATCGGGCCGTCGGTCGCCGACACCACCAGGATCGCGCCGTCCATCTGCGCCGCCCCCGTGATCATGTTCTTGATGTAATCGGCGTGCCCCGGGCAGTCCACGTGCGCGTAGTGCCGGTTCGCCGTCGAATACTCGACGTGGCTCGACGCGATCGTCAGGATCTTCGTGTCGTCCCGCCGGCCCTGCGACTCGCTCGCCTTCGCCACCTGGTCATACGACACGAACTTCGCCCACCCCTTGTCGGCCGCCACCTTCGTCAGCGCCGACGTCAGCGTCGTCTTCCCGTGGTCGATGTGACCAATGGTCCCCACGTTCACGTGGGGCTTGGTGCGATCAAATTTCTCTTTGCCCATATGAGTTGTGCGCTCGCTCTTGATGAAATTCGTTGCTGCCTGTCTTGCCCGACGTGCCAGCCGTCGCTCGATATCGCGCGCGAAGGCTGGAGCCGATGACCAGGATTGAACTGGTGACCTCGTCCTTACCAAGGACGCGCTCTGCCAACTGAGCTACATCGGCCTTCGCGCTTTACGCTACGCGCCGACCAGTCGGCCGCATGTTCGCCACTTGCCATCGCTCTGCGCGCGAAGGTTGGCTTGCCTAGCCGAAGCCCGCGCACGCGAGCGAAGGCTGGAGCGGGAGACGGGGATCGAACCCGCGACCAACAGCTTGGAAGGCTGTGACTCTACCACTGAGTTACTCCCGCCTCCGCGCATCACGCGCTTGCTCCGCCGCGTCCAATCGCTTCGGCGGGCAAGCCCGCCGGGTTTCCCTTCACGTCCGCCTGCGACAACCCCGCCGCGCGTCAGCGCGGCGGCCAAACAGACACAGGAGGGGAGGCCCCTCCCCACCAACATTACCCAGCCGACGCCAACCCTCACGCGCGTCGGCGTGAGAAGGTTGGTGGGGAGGGGAGGGTTCGAACCTCCGTAGCCCGAAGGCGGCAGGTTTACAGCCTGCTGCGATTGACCGCTCTGCCACCTCCCCGATATCACGTTTGCTCAAAGACCGGGTCTCGCGGGCGCCTTGCCTCGGGTTGTCTCGGCCTCGCTGTCGTCTGTGTTTTGGAGTTCGTGCGTCGGCGTTCCTGAAGACCCTCTTCGAGCTGATTCAGGGGACGTGGCGGCGAGGCTCACTTCGATGGAGCTGGCGGAGGGATTTGAACCCCCGACCGGCTGATTACAAATCAGCTGCTCTACCGGACTGAGCTACGCCAGCCAGACAAAGAGCGAATTATAGCACTTACCGTGCCACCAATCAACACCAGACCCCGTCAAGTCCTGTTTCAAGCATTCTGCCGGTTTCCTGGACCGCTGGCGAACCGCCTCGAACAACACGATTCCTGCCGCAACCGACACGTTCAGGCTCCCCACGTGGCCGTGCATCGGAATCGACGCCAGATGGTCGCAGCGTTCACGAACCAGACGCCTCAATCCTGGCCCTTCCGACCCCAAAACCACCGCGGTCGGCAGCGTGAAGTCGATGGCGTCATAGGCAGTCGGCGCCTCGCCCGCGAGTCCGACCGTCCAGACGCCGGCATCCTTCAGCTCCTCGACCGCGCGGGCGATGTTGACGACCTCCGCGATCTTCACGTGCGCAACGGCCCCGGCGGACGCCTTGGCCGCCGCGCCATCCCGGGCCGCCGATCGCCGGTTCTGCACCACGACGCCATCGACGCCCGCCGCGTCGGCGGTCCTCAGAATTGCCCCGAGATTGTGCGGATCCTCGATGCCGTCGAGGACGACGAGCAGCGGCGGGACCGAGGCGCCGCGCACGAGCTCGTCGACGCTGTAGTTCGCGCCTTCCTCGATGTCCGCAACGACGCCCTGGTGAACGCCGCGACGCGACTCGCGCTCGAGGGTGTCGGCCGGCACGCGCCTCACGCGGACGCCCCGCTCCGCTGCGAGCGCGAGCAGCTGCCGGAACCTCTCGTTGCCTCGCTCGCCGACGCGAATCTCCTTCACGCGTCCCGCGCGCAGCGCTTCGAGGATCGGGTTGATCCCGTAAATGATCACGGGTTCGAGCCCGCACGTTCAAGCTCGTGCAGAAACGCGGCGGAGCGTTCGGCGACAGTCGCGATACGCCGGATGCCGGATGCGTCGATTTCAGATTCATGTAGAAGCGGACCTTCAGGTCCGCCTGGACGCGTCAGCGAGGCCCCACGCTCGATCAAAGGCACCGCGAGATCGAGTTCGACCCCCTCGGGCTCGCCGGTCACGGCCAGCCGGATCGGATGAAACAGCGCCTTGCCCTTGGCGCCGGTGCGCTCGCGCACTCGCTGGGCCGCCGCGCGAAATGCGTCGCGATCGGTCAGCGGCCCGAAGGAGGCGAGCTCCTCGGCAAGGGCGGCAATCACACTGCGCGCAGCCTCGGCTTCGGCCCGCACGGCCGGATCTTCGAGCGCGCGCGTCGCGGAATAGTCGAAGAGGAACCGCAGCCGCGCCGGAACCTGGTCGAGGCGATCGACGGACGCCGCGGCCACCGCCACGGCACCAGCCAGGAACTCCAGCGCCGGCATCGTCGGCATCGATACCCAACCAGCCTGCGCCAGGAACGGTAGCGCAAGGTGTGCCAGGCGGTCCCCCGTCGCCGCCTTCAGATAATGCCGATTCGCCCAGGCGAGCTTCTCCGGATCGAACACGCTCGCGCTCTTGCCGACGTCCTCGATCCGGAATCGTCTTGCCAGCTCGTCGAGCGGCAGCAGCTCCTCGCCCTCACCTGGCGACCAGCCAAGGAGCGCGAGATAGTTGGCGAGCGCCTCCGGCAGATAGCCATGCTCCCGGAACTCGGAGACCGACGTCGCGCCGTGACGCTTGGACAGCTTCGAATGATCGGGGCCCAGCACCATCGACACGTGCCCGAAGAGCGGCGGCGTCCAGCCGAACGCCTCATAGAGCAGCAGCTGCCGGGGTGTGTTCGAGATGTGATCCTCGCCGCGAATCACGTGGGTAATCTCCATCAACGCATCGTCCACGACCACGGCGAAGTTGTACGCGGGAACGCCCCCGGAACGGAGGAGCACGAAATCGCCGATCACCTCGCTGCTGAACGAAACCCGCCCCCGAACGAGATCGGTGAACGCGATCTCGCGGTCGCCCTCCGGCACGCGGAAGCGAATCACCGCGGCTTCACCGCTCTCCACGCGCCGCCGCGCCTCGTCACGCGGAATGTTGCGGCAGCGGCCCACGTATTTCGGCGGCTGGCCGGCGCGCAACGCCTGGTACCGGTCCATCTCGAGCTGCTCTTCGGCACAGAAGCAGTAATAGGCCTGGCCGCCTGACATCAGCTCCACCGCGTGCGCGCGGTAGATGTGCAGGCGCTCGGACTGTCGATACGGACCGCGCTCGCCGCCGGCGTCGGCGCCCTCGTCCCAGTTGAGGCCGAGCCAGCGGAGATCCTCGATCGCGGTCCCTTCGGCCTCTCTCGTCGATCGCGCGAAGTCGGTGTCCTCGATGCGGAGGATGAACGTGCCACCGGCGCCGCGCGCCATCAGCCAATTGAAGAGCGCGGTGCGAGCATTGCCGACGTGAAGCTGGCCGGTGGGACTGGGCGCGAATCTGAGACGCATGTAAACGGGGGCCTCTAAGAATGACTCCCGACCCCTTGAAGGAGGGCCACGGCATGCACGGCGATCGACTCGCCGGCCCCCATCGAATCAACACCTTCGTTTGTCTTTCCTTTGACGCTCACCTGCTGCACGTCGATACCGAGCGCGCGCGCCACGCTGTGGCGAATCGCGTCGATGTGCGGCACCAGCCTGGGCTGCTGCGCGATCACGACGACGTCAAGGTTCGCAATCGCGTAGCCGGCACGGCTGACAATCTGCGCGGCCTGCTGCAGCAGCACGATGCTGTTTGCGTCTTTCCACGCCGGGTCGGTATCCGGGAAATGTCGGCCGATGTCGCCGGCGGAAGCAGCGCCAAGGAGCGCATCGGTGATCGCGTGGCAGACGGCGTCGGCATCAGAATGTCCCTGCAGGCCCTTGTCGAACGGGATGGTGATGCCTCCAAGAATCAGCGGGCGCCCCGCCACCAGCCGATGAAGGTCGTACCCGTTGCCGATCCGCATGGCCGGAGCACTGCCGTGCCCACCGATGAGCCGCTCCGCCATCTCGAGATCCTCCGGTGTCGTGATCTTGAGATTGCGAGGATCGCCGTCCACGAGGCGGACATGATGCCCTGCCTGCTCCGCGAGCATCGCTTCATCGGTCGCGTCGGAGGCAGACGCCGCGAGGGCCAGCGCATCGCGCAGCACGCCAGCGCGAAATGCCTGTGGTGTCTGCGCCAGAAAAATCTCGTCACGCGGCAGCGTTCCGCGAATCACGCGCGATGCATCGCCTCGCTTGACGGTGTCGGTCGCCTGAAGCGCCGCAATCGCCGCCCCATGCTCGAAAGCGGCATCGACGGTACGCTCGATCAACGACGCGGTGACCAGCGGACGTGCTGCATCGTGAATCACGACGACTTGGGCACTTGGAGCCGCCGCGCGGAACGCGTTCGCCACCGAATCCTGCCTGCGCGCGCCACCTTCGACGACGATCACGTCGTCGAGATAGTCAGGTGGATTGGCGGCGAGTTCCGCAGGAACCGCAACGATCACTTCGATGAACGGATAGCCACGCAGGAAGGCATCAACCGTGCGCTTGAGAATTGGAACGCCGCCAAGCATCAGCAGCTGCTTCGGCTGCGAGCCGCCGAAGCGGGCGCCACGGCCGCCGGCCGCGATGATCGCTGAAACATGCATGGGAGCAGAACGTTAGTGTACATGGCATCAACAGCGCGCGCCCGTTCGATAACGTGAATGGCTATAACCCGCGACGCTGCTGGATCCTCAGGAACGGGCCAGGCTGAGACCTTCGGCAATCTTGCTCTTGATCTTCGCGACGTAACGGCGGCTATGTTCGGATGAATAGCCGGCGGCTCGAAATGCGTCGTTCCACTGGGCATCAGAGAGCCGCGACATCAGTGTGCAGGTCCACACGACGTCCTGCGGCGACACGGTGTTCAACAGCGGGCCGTGAATGCCGCGGTAATGAAAACTCACGCGGTCGCCAGCGACCTTCTCGATGAACCCTTGAGATTCGAATCCGTCGATGTCGTTTCGACTGCCCTGCTTCACAGCCTCGATCCGGAAAGGACGGAGCAGCGGGGAAAGCGAGGTGCGGCCAAGGGAAGCGCCGAGGTCGCGGACGACGTACAGACGTCGCGTACCGGGGCGATCGGGCGCCTCGACGTGATAGACCCTGTTATTGGATGTCTTCCAGTCCCAGTTGTTCAGAAGCACATTGGCGACTATCAAGCCTTTGAAAGGCTGCGCCGCCATGAACTCATTCTCGTACCACGACCAGGTGTCGACAGCCTTGTAGTCGGCCAAATCAGGACGAAATCGTCCGCCCTGCTGCGGGCCTGACCGCGTTCCCGCCATCGTCCAGCTCGGCAGGTAATAGGTCGGAAGCTGGTGATAACCCACGGCCCACAGGACGCGTGAAACCACGACTTCTGTCTGCGCTTCAGGACCGAGCTTGACATCCCAGAGTCTGCCATCGGGGTCCCGTACGTCGTACCCGGGACTGTATCCGCCGCTATCCTCGCTGACAAAGGTAAACGGCGTCGCCGCATCGGGAGCGAGTGCCTTGCCGCCAGGGCCGTAAAAAAGATCGCGCGACGCGAGATCAAGAGGCTCTTGCCATAGCTGCGCGATATCGACGGCTGAGGGGTTCTCGGTGACTAACTGTGGTACCGCGGTGACGAACCGTGGTACCGCACTCACACACGAGACGGCCGTGAAGGCACTCATCGCGAGCACGGTTGCAAGCGTCGCGCAACGCGGCAAGCTCCTTGAGCACTTTCCTGGTGTCATACGCGGCTCAACCCTGCAGAATTGCTGCCGACCGGGTGCCTCCGCAGCGGCTGAGGTGCTACGAGAGCAGACGCGCCGCTTCTCGACAACCGGTGAACTGCTGCATTCGCTGAGAGGTGACGTCGAGCACCTGTTTCAGGCGTTTCGTCTCGAGGTCGCGCGGCGCGAAGATCACCACCAGCGCACGCGTGGTCGCCGTCGTCACCATCGTCCGTGCGGAATCGGACGTCGGATTGCCAAACGGTCCTGCCGCGTCCGCGAGCGTGATTCTTCCGCCGACGTGCACAACGTCCTTGCGGATGCCTGGATAGGATTCCCCTTCGACGCCGATGCGCAACGTCACGTCGCCCTCGATATGCGCCGCGTCGTAGAGGCCGTACGGAAGCTGGAACTCGAACGAGCACCAGTTACATACGTCGACCATCGAGTTGATGCGCGGCAGCGGGTCGCCCTTCCGTACGCGGCGCAACAGCGCTTCCGACGATGGTCGCGTCTTGGTCGGATCGAGCCCGACGCGCTTGTACATCGTCCTCACCGAGGTTGTTTCAGCCGGTGGATTGATACGGACCGCCGCTTCGGCGGCGGCCAGCGGCGCGTCCATCCCATGATCGCGCTCGACGACGGTCGCGTCCTCGAGCCACAGCACCCCAGGACGGACGATTGCCGCGAGATCGGACGCGATCGTGAACGTCATGACGTTCGCGGCGCAAACCGTTTGTCACTCGACGATGCTCGGGACAACCCTGAGCCCGACGGGCCCGGTTCGCGAGACCCTCCTGACAAGCCTTGCCCCGCGCGTGGCGCGAGGTCCGATTCCGCGTCGGGCGCAATCACGTCACGCACGCGCGCGGCAAAAGCCCTCGCGGCACGCGGATCGCCGCCGGCCACGTCGCTCGTGTCGATCGGCTCGTGCACCACGAGCGTGACGCGTCCAGGATAGGTCGCGAGGCGTCCCTTCAACATGACGCGCCGGCTACCAACCACCGATAGCGGCACGACCGGCAGACCGGCCTCGAGCGCAAGGTAGAAGCTCCCTCCCTTGAACTTCGCGACGCGCCCGTCGCGGCTACGCGTCCCTTCCGGAAAGACGATGAGCGAGAGACCGTCCTTCATCAGACGCGATGCGCGGCCGAAAATCGCGGAGCGATCGGGATGGCGGCGATCGACGAGCATGTGGCCCGTGCGGCGAAGATGCCAGCCGAGAAACGGGAAGCGCCCGAGCGATTCCTTCGCAATGATGCGAATCTGGTACGGCAGGGCCCAGAACAGGATCGGAATGTCGTAAATGCTCTGGTGATTCGACACGAAGACATACGCCCGGTCAGGCTCGAGACGCTCGAGCCCCACGACATCCACGTGCACCCCGGTTGTCGCCAGGATCAGGCGCGACCACATGCGGGCGCACCAGTGCGCGAACCGCCCGCTCTTCTCGAACACGCTCGACCCGATCGAGAACGTGCCGAGCACGATCGTGTACAGGGTGATGGCTGGAATCAGGAAGAACACCGTCCGCCACCAGTGGAATGGAGGAACTCTGTAATTCAAAATTCAAAATGCAAAATGCAAACACAGTCTAGACGCTGGTGTCGGCGTGCGCAGTGTTTGCATTTTGCATCTTGCATTTTGCATTACGGCGCGGCCGTCGTCATTTTCCAGCGGCCGCAGCAGACGGTGGCATCTGTTGCGGACGTACGCGGCGCACCGCGTCGCTGTCGGGCGTGGGGCTCCCCACCGGCGACGCCTGCGCCGCTGTCGCCGAATCGATGAACCGCCCGAAGATCATCTTGCCCGCCGTCGTCTGCAGCACGCTGGTGACGACGACGTCGATCGTCTTGCCGATCATCTTCCGCGCGTTGTCCACCACCACCATCGTGCCGTCGTCGAGGTACGCGACGCCCTGGTTGTATTCCTTGCCTTCCTTGAGGATGAAGACCTTCATCAGCTCGCCCGGGAGGACGACCGGCTTCAGCGAGTTCGCCAGCTCGTTGATGTTCAGCACGTCGACGCCGCGAAGCTGCGCGACCTTGTTCAGATTGAAATCGTTGGTGACGATCTTTCCCTCGAGCGTGCGGGCAAGCTCGATCAGCTTCAGGTCGACTTCCTTGACCTCGGGGAAGTCGACGTCGGAAATCATCACGTCGACACCCGCCATCTTCTGAATCTTCTGGAGGATGTCGAGGCCGCGGCGGCCGCGGTTGCGCTTCATCGAGTCCGACGAGTCCGCGACGAACTGCAGCTCCTTCAGCACGAACTGCGGGATGACGAGCGTGCCGTCCATGAAGCCGGTTTCGCAGATGTCCGCAATGCGGCCGTCGATGATGACGCTGGTGTCGAGGATCCGGTAGCGGCGCCGCGGGCCCGTGTTGCGGAAGAGGCTGACGATGCGCTCGGGTTCGAGCCACTCGGCGTTCCGCGCCCCCATGACGAGACCGAGGTACGGAAGGCCGAGCAGGATGAGACTGTGCAGGAAGACGACGCGAGTGTCGTTCACATCCGCCCAATAGAGGGCGGCGCCGATCGTCTTCGCGGCGCCCAGGCCGATCGCGCCGCCAATCATGCTGCCGAGCATGTGCGTCATCGCGATGTCCTTGAGCCGGATTTCGAGGGCGATGACCAGGATGCCGAGCACCATTCCGAACGTGAGGTTCGGAATCGGCTCTTCGCCGCCTAGCGGCTGCAGCTGATACGCGGAGTAGCCGACAGCTGCGATGAACAACAGACGCGCGATAAGAAACCAGGCCATGAAGATCCCCCAGAGGCGATGACCGGATGACGAACGGGTATGAATGGGTGAACGTTAGAGCCCCCGGGGCCGAAAATCAAGCAATCAGCTCGTCGAGCGCCTCCCCCACCGTTCGGACCCCCACGAGCTCGCAGTCGCCGTCAGGACCGGGATCGGACCGGTCGACGTTGGCGGCCGGGCAGGACTACGCGTGTAAAACCCATCTGGACCGCCTCGCGTATCCGCAGCGGCGCCTGCGGAATCCCCCGGATTTCGCCGCTCAATCCGACCTCCCCGAAGACCGCCGTCGATGGCGACAAGCCGCGATTGCGGACGCTGGACGCGACCGCCGCCACGACGCTCAGGTCCGCCGCCGGTTCCTCGATGCTCATCCCGCCCGCGATGTTCACGTAGACATCGTCGCCGGCGAGGCTGAGGCCTGCACGCTTTTCGAGGACGGCCAGCAGCAGCGACAGCCGATTCTGGTCGATCCCGATTGCCATGCGCCGGGCGTTGCCGTAGGTGCTGGTGCTGACGAGCGCCTGCACCTCCACGAGGATCGGCCGCGACCCCTCGACGCAGCACAGCACCGCGGACCCTGGCGTGCCCGACGCGCGTTCCGACAGAAACAGCACGCGACGGATTGGCAACCGGACGAAGACCGGTGCCGGTCATCTCGAACACGCCGAGCTCGCTCACGGCGCCGAAGCGGTTCTTGATCGCGCGGATCACGCGATGCGAATGATGGCGCTCGCCTTCGAAGTACAGCACCGTGTCGACGACGTGCTCGAGCGCCTTCGGGCCGGCGAGGTTGCCGTCCTTCGTGACGTGGCCGACGAGCACCGTCGGGATGTTCTGTCCTTTCGCGGCGAACAGAAACTGCGTGGCCGCCTCGCGCACCTGGCCGATGCTGCCGGGCGCCGACTGGAACTTGATCGAGAAGACGGTCTGGATCGAGTCGATGATGACGAGCGACGGCTTCAGCCGCGCGATCTCTTCGAGGATGCGCTCGATGCATGTCTCGGACAGCAGGTAGAGCGGCGCGGCGCCGACGCCAAGGCGATCGCCGCGGCTCTTGATCTGGTGCTCGGACTCTTCGCCGGATGCGTAGAGAACCGGGCCGACCTCGCGCGCGAAGTGCGCGGCCGCCTGCAGCAGCAGCGTCGACTTGCCGATGCCCGGCTCGCCGCCGAGCAGCACGAGCGAACCGGGCACGATGCCGCCGCCGAGCACGCGATCGAACTCGCCGATGCCGGACGACAGCCGGACGGCGTGTCGTCGTGTCAACTTCTGCGTACAGTTTCGCGGTGCCGGATGCGCCTGCCTGCGCGTACCGGTGCCCCGCAGCAGCCGCGCCGACCGCGTCCGGGGCGACAGGACGCTCCTCGACAAGCGAGTTCCAGGCGCCGCAATCGTTGCAGCGTCCCAGCCACTTCGGCGCTTGCGCGCCGCATTCCTGACAGACGAACACGACTTTGGGGGACTTCATACGCTCTCACGGGCCACAGAGGCACAGAGACACAGAGGCACAGAGGCACAGACCATTCCTAATCTCTGTGTCGCTGAGTTTCTGTGGCCACGTGGCAGTGTAATCGCCTTGGGATTTGGGATTTGGGATTTGGGATTACTCATACTGTCGTTCAATCCTCGCTCCGATGCGGCAGACGATCTCGTACGGGATCGTTCCGATCGCGGCCGCCATCTCGCGCGCGTCAATCTGCTGCCACGACTCGTTCCCCTGACGGCCGATGATGACCACCTCATCTCCGGGCGACACGTCGTCAAGGCCCGTGACATCGACCGTCATCATGTCCATCGACACGGCGCCGACGATCGGCACGCGGCGGCCGCGGATCAGCACGTGGCAGCGCCCGGAGACGCGCAGGTCGATGCCGTCAGCGTAGCCGGCGGGAATGACAGCCATGGTCACCGGCGTCTCCGCGCTGGAACCTGAGACCGTAGCCGACGCCTTCGCCCGGGCGAAGTCCCTTCACCGCGACGACGCGGCTCGTGAGCGACATGACGGGCGTCAGCGGAATCGTCGATCGCCAGCGGCGGCGGCACGATGCCGTACAGCAGCAGGCCGGGCCGAACCATGTCGTACCACACGCGCGAGTCGCGCAGCGTCGCCGCGCTGTTGGCCGCATGTCGCAGGACTGTCCGAGACTGGTAGTGTCCGGCTTTGCGACCGGACCCGACCGGCCCGACGATCTCCTCGATCGTCTTCAGCGCCGCCTCGAAGTCGCTCACGCTGCTCGTCGAAGAACGGTCGCTCCGGATCGTCCGCCGTCGCAAAGTGCGTGTAGACCGCCTCGAGCCGCAGGTTCGGGCTGCGCGAGCAGCTCCGGCAGCGTGCGCCGCAGGTTGTCGTGGCGGAAGCCGAGACGGTTCATGCCCGTATCGATCTTCAGGTGATATCCGAGCGTCGTCGAATGTCTTCGCGGCGGCCGCCTGCACGGCGCGCGCGGCGGACGGGCGTCGAGATCGTTGGCGTCAGCGAGAACTCGAACAGGCCGTCGAGATCGCTGACGCTCAGCGCGCCGAAGACGAGAATCGGCGCGCGGACGCCGGCGCGCCGGAGCACGATCCCTTCTTCGATATCCGCGCACGCCAGCAGATCCGGCGCCCGCGGCTTCGAGCGCGAGCGCGACCCGCTCCGCGCCATGACCGTACGCGTTGGCCTTGACGACGGCGATGACCTGCGGTACCGGGCGGCGCGGACCCTCTTGGCCCACCGAGCCGCGGAGTGGCGAAGGTGGCTGGGATCCGCGGTTCCAGCGACAAGGAAGTTCTGAATCGCTTTGAAGTTTGCCTGGAGAGCGGCCAGATCGACGTGCGCGACGGTGCTCGGATCATTGGATAGGGATCGCGGTCAGAGGTCATAGGTGAGGAACACTGACCGCAGTCGCGATGCGTGATCCAATCCGTGACCCAACCCTACATCACGAATGCCCAGCCCCCGGAGCGAGGTTCGCAAAGCGCGTCTGCTCGCGCAGGAACGCGAGCCTCACGACGCCGGTCGGGCCGTTGCGCTGCTTGGCGAGGATCAGCTCCGCGATCCCGGCGTCCGGGTTGTTCGGATCGCGGTTATACGCGTCGTCGCGATAGATGAGGATGACGACGTCGGCGTCCTGTTCGAGGGCGCCCGATTCGCGGAGGTCGGAGAGCTGGGGCCGATGGTCGGCGCGCGCCTCCGGCGCGCGGGAGAGCTGCGACAGCACCACGATCGGCACGTTCAGCTCCTTTGCCAGCCCCTTCAGCGATCGCGAGATCGACGCGAGCTCCAGCGTGCGGTTCTCGTATCGCCCGCGGGCGCTCATCAACTGGATGTAGTCGACGCACGAGCAGGTTGAGGCCGTGCTCCGACTGCAGCCGCCGCGACTTGGCGCGCATCTCGAGCACGCCGATGTTCGCCGTGTCGTCGATGAACAGCCGCATCGCGCTGAGCGTCTCGAGCGCGTGCGAGATGCGGCCGTAGTCCTTCTGCCCGATCGCGCCGCTCATCAGCCGGTGGCTGTCGATCTGCGCCTCGGACGTCAGCAGCCTGATGAACAGCGACTCCTTCGACATTTCCAGGCTGAAGAAGCCGACGGTCAGGTCCGGCTGCACCGCGACGTGCTGCGCGATGTTCAGCACGAGGCTCGTCTTTCCCATCGACGGCCGCGCCGCGATGATGATCAGGTCGCCCGCCTGGAAGCCCGCGCGTCATCTCGTCGAGATCGACGAAGCCGGTCGGCACGCCCGTGACCAGACGCTTGTGCTCGAACAGCTGCTCGATCTTCGGGAAGCTCTCCTTCACCAGATCGCGCATCGGCACGAAGCCGGCCTTCAGCCGGTCGTCGGCCACGGCGAAGATCGAGCTCTCGGCCTCGTCCAGAATCAGCTCCGGTTCCTGGTCTGCCTCGTACGCGTTGCGTCAGGATCTTGTTGGCCGCGTAGATCAGGTTCCGCAGCGTCGCCTTTTCCTTGACGATCCGCGCGTAGTACTCGACGTTGGTCGCGCGCGGCACGCCGTCGACGAGCGACGCGATGTACGGCGGGTCCGCCGACGTCGTCCAGATCGCCGCCGCGCGACAACTCCTCCTTCAGCGTGACGAAGTCAATCGCCTCGTTCGCGCTCGCTGAGCGTGACCATGCGATCGAAGATGCGCCGGTGCGCGTCGCGGTAGAAGTCGCGGCCGTCGATGACCTGCGCCGCCGTGTTGAACGCGTCGTTGTGCACGAGGATCGCGCCGAGGACCGAGCGCTCGGCTTCGAGATTGTGCGGAAGCGTACGTTCGGCGGTTGCGATCGTTTCGGCCATGGAGATGTGATGAGGAAGGAAGCGGAGTGTACCAGAAAATCCCAAATCCCAAATCCCAAATCCCAACTCCAATCCCAAGCGTCTGGCATCCGCCCAAGCTTTCGACGCGAAGAATGTAGGAAAATCATCGGCCACGATGCAGGACTTGACGCACGGCTCGCTCTCTCGTCACCTCCTCAAGACGTCGAGTTTCATGCTCGTCGGCATGGTCTTCCAGACGCTGTACGTGCTGATCGACCTGTACTGGGTCGGACGTCTCGGCACCGACGCCGTTGCCGCCGTC
Source organism: uncultured Acidobacteriota bacterium (assembly GCA_963741135.1). Taxonomy (GTDB): domain Bacteria; phylum Acidobacteriota; class Vicinamibacteria; order Vicinamibacterales; family UBA2999; genus Gp6-AA40. The sequence continues at coordinate 534,507 of CAVUHC010000007.1, read as the reverse complement.
GCTCTGAGCGGCAATCTGATGTTCGTCGTCCTGGCCGCGACCCAGATGCTCGGCGTCGGCACGACGACGCTCGTCTCGCACGCCGTGGGCCGCAAGGACCACGAGACGGCGCGGCTGGTCTTCAATCAGTCACTGGTCCTCTCCGCGTTCATCGGGCTGCTGTTCCTCGCGATCGCGCTGATGCTCCGCACGACCTACGCGGACAACCTCAGCGCGAATGCCGGGACCGATACGCTCGCGAGAGACTACCTGCTCTGGTTCATTCCGGCTCTGGCGCTGCAGTTCGGCCTGGTGGCGATGGGCGCTGCTCTGCGCGGCACGGGGAATTTCAAGCCGGGCATGGTGGTTCAAAGCGCCACGATTCTCATCAATATCGTCCTGGCGCCAGTGCTGATCTTCGGCTGGGGCACAGGTGTCGCACTCGGCGTCGGCGGGGCGGCGGTCGCGACGCTCATCGCGGTGGCGATCGGCACTGCCTGGATGACGTTGTACTTCCTGCCCGCGGATGCGTACCTGACGTTCTCGCCGGTTCAGATGAATCCGCGCTTCCGCTTATGGGGAAGCCTCCTGAAAATCGGCCTGCCGGCGGGAGCGGAGTTCGCGTTGTTGACGGTCTACCTGATCATCGTCTACGTCGTGAGCCGCCCCTTTGGGGCAAGCGCGCAGGCGGGCTTCGGGATCGGCATACGCGTCGTCCAGGCGTGCTTCATGCCCGTCGTGGCGCTTGGCTTCGCGGTAGCGCCCGTGGCCGGACAGAATTTCGGCGCGCGCCGCGCCGAACGTGTACGTCAGACGTTCTACGTGGCTGCGGGCATGGCCTCGGCGGCAATGGCCCTTGTGTTTCTGGCGTCGCAGCTCTTCCCGGCCGCGGTCGTCGACGTCTTCACGGACGAGGCGGCCGTCGTCGCTGTCGGCGAGGAATACCTCCGCGTCGTGTCGTGGAGTTTTGTCGCCTCGGGGATCATCTTCGTCGCCTCGAGCATGTTCCAGGCGATGGGCAATACGCTGCCTTCCCTCGTCAGCTCGTTCGCGCGAATCTTGCTCGTGTCGATCCCGGTCATCCTGTTGTCGCGGACACCGGGATTCGCATTGCGGTGGGTGTGGCTGATCTCGGCGGCGACGATCGTGGTGCAACTCGGAGTGAGCCTGCTGCTGCTCCGCCGCGAGTTCCACCGGCGGCTCGTGTTCAACGAGACCGCTGCGCCCGAGCCGGCGCCCGCCTGACCTGCCATCTTTCTACGCGGTCGGTGGCTGTGCGGCGCCTTCCTTGACCACGCGGACCTTCAGCGGCACCGTGACCTCGCGATGCAGCTTCAGTGGCACGTTGTATTCGCCGATCGGCCTTGATCGGTTCCGGCAGGATCAGCTTGCGGCGATCGATCTCGAATCCCTTTGCCTTGAGGAAGTCGGCGATGTCGGAGGCCGTCACCGATCCGTAGAGCTGCTCGGTGTCGCCGACGCGACGTGCGATCGCGATATCGATCGCGGAAAGCCGCGTGGCGATCCCCTCGGCCTGCGCCTTTCTCTTCCGACTCGCGCGTCTCCATGATCTTGCGCTCGCGCTCGACGTGCTTCTTGTTGCCGTCGGTGGCCAGCAGCGCCAGCTTCCGCGGCAGCAGGTAGTTCCTGGCGTAGCCGTCGGAGACCTTCACGATCTCGCCGCGCTTGCCCAGGTGGTCGACGTGTTCTCTGAGAATCACTTCCATTGCGTTCCTCGAATTCGTGATTAGTGATTTGTGATTCGTGATTTGACAATCGCCAATCACAAATCGCCAATCGCCAATGAATCTACTCCGCCGTATACGGAATCAGCGCGAGCTGGCGCGCGCGCATGATCGCGGTGCGCAGCTTCCGCTGGTGCATCGCGCACGTGCCCGAGATCCGGCGCGGCAGGATCTTCGCGCGCTCGGGCACGAACGGCATCAGGAGCTTCGTGTCCTTGTAGTTGATGTCGTCGATCTTGTCCGCGCAGAACTTGCAGACCTTGCGGCGGCGGAACATCGGACGGCGCTGGCCGTCCTTGCCCGCCGCGCCCGCCGCCCCGTGGGCCGGCTTGCCGCGGCCGCCGCCGCCCCCGCTGCCGAAGCTTCTCTTCCGCCGCCGTTCATCGCTCCACCTCCGTCATGTCGAAGCGATCGTCGCGGTCGTCGTCGAGTTCGCCGCGCTGACCTTCACCCGGCTGCCGATCGGGCGGCAGGCCGCGCGCGACGCGCCGGCGGCGCGACGTCTCGGTGCGCTTGGTCCGCGTCCGATCGATCACGGTCTGCTCCTCGTCCACGCGGACGACGAGGTGGCGGATGATCAGGTCGGTCACCTTGAGGCGACGATCGATCTCCTTCATCAGCTCGCCGCCGACCCGTCGATCACCTCGAGGACGTAGGTGCCTTCCTTGTGCGGCCGATCTCGTAGGCAAGCTTGCGCCGGCCCCAGTTGTCGGTCTTCTCGATCGTGCCGCCGAGACGCTGGGCAATCGCCTCGACCTGCGTATGCAGGTCGGCGACCTGGGCGTCGGTCGCGTCCGGCGACACGACGTACACGAGTTCGTACTTCCTTTTCATGTGTCTCCTTCTGGACAAATGGCCGCATAGAGGCGGCAAGGAGTTAGTCATCCGGGTCCGTGGCGCCCGGGTTATACGCGTTCATCACCTTCTCGATGCCCGTCCGCGGCAAACATCTCAGCGGCATCCGCCGCCCGGGTGATGAACTCTTCGAGGACCGCCTGTTCCTCGGTCTCGAACTTCGAGAGCACGTGATCCGCGAGATCTCTCCGCGAGTCGCCGCGCCCCACCCCCAGCCGAAGCCGGGGAAATTCCGTGGTCCCAAGCCGGTCGATGACCGACTTGAGACCGTTGTGCCCACCCGCCGATCCGCGCGGCCGCGCGCGCAGCCGGCCGAACGGCAGTGCCACTTCGTCCACCACGACCAGCAGATCGGCCGGCGGCGATGTCGTAGTAGCGCGACAGCGCGGCCACCGCATCGCCGCTGCGGTTCATGAACGTCAGCGGCTTGGCGACAAGCAGCGGCTCGGCGCCGTACTTCTTCGCGACGAACGCGTCGGGCACCTGCGACGGGGCCAGCGCCAGCGTCAGGCTGTGCCGCCTCGCGATCTCGTCGACCACCATGAAGCCCACGTTGTGCCGCGTCTCGCGATACTCGCGACCCGGATTTCCCAGACCAACAATGAGCTTCACGGCGTTCGGCGGATCCTGCAGGACCCACCCTATTTCTTCGGCGCGTCCTTCTTCGGTCTTCCTCTTCCTTGTCGGTCTTGCCCTTCTTGATGACCTCGGGCTCCGTCCCGCCGCCGCCACAGGCGCTGCCGCCGCGTCGGCCGCCGGCGCCGCGACCTCTTCGGCCTTCGGCATCACGACGTGCACGAGCATCGTCTCGCCGTCGGTCACGGCCTTCCACTTCGGGTTGTCCGGCAAGATCGCGCACGCGGATCGACTGGTGCAGCATCAGCTCGCTGACGTCGACGTCGATGTGCTCGGGAATGTCGGTCGGCAGGACCTGCACCTGGATGTCGCGCGTCACGAAGTCGAGCAGGCCGCCCTGCTGCTTGACGCCCGCGGCTCGCCCTTGATCACGATCGGCACCGACACGACGATCGCCTTGTCCATCGCGAGCTGGTAGAAGTCGGCGTGCAGCAGCTGGTGCGTGACGGGATCGAGCTGGTAGTCCCTCACCATCACGCGCGACTTCGGCGCCGTCGAGCTTCAGATTGATCAGGGTGTTGGCGCCCGACTCGGAGTGCAGGATGCGGAGCACCTCCTTCGGGTCGACCGCCACCGGCACGCCTTCCGGCGCCTGTCCGTCCTTGCGCGCGCCGTAGACGACCGCCGGGATCCGGCCCGACGACGCGCAGGCGCCGCGCCTCGTTCTTGCCCCTGCCGTCCCGCTTCTTTGCGTCGAGTGTCGCGTCCATATCTAGATCCTACCGTTCACCCTTCTATGTTCTCACTGCTCAGTTCGTGTTCACGTTCGGTGCTGTGTGCTCTCTTCCATGTTCCATGTTCGCGGCGCCCGAACCCTGAACGCCGAGCCGCCGAACCCCGAACCGAACCTGAACACGAACCGAGAAGCGAGAACGAAGAAGCGTGAACTATACAAACAACGAAGACACCGACGTCTCCTCGTGGATACTCCGGATCGCCTGTCCCAGCAGCCGCGCCACCGAGAGCACCACGATCTTCTTGCACTGCTGCGCGTTGCTCCCCAGCGGAATCGTGTTCGTCACGATCAGCTGATCGAGCGGCGAGTTCTCGATGCGGTCGATCGCCGGGCCCGACAGCACGCCGTGCACCGCGCACGCGAGCACCCGCTCCGCGCCGGCCGCCTTCAGCGCGCTCGCACCCTTCTGAATCGTTCCCGCGGTGTCGATGATGTCGTCCTGGAGGATACAGGTGCGTCCCTGCACGTCGCCGATCACGTTCATCACCTCCGCCGTGCCGTCCTCCGAACGCCGCTTGTCGATGATCGCGAGTTCCGCGTCGATCCGCTTCGCGTAGGCGCGCGCGCGCTCGGCGCCGCCGGCATCCGGCGACACGATCGTCAGCTTCGGATAATTCAACCGCGACAGGTACTCGATGATCACCGGCGCCGCGAACAGGTGATCCACCGGGATGTCGAAGAACCCCTGGATCTGCGCCTTGTGCAGATCCATCGTCAGCACCCGGTTCGTGCCGGCCGCGCTCAGCAGGTTCGCCACGAGCTTGGCCGAGATCGGCACCCGCGGCTTGTCCTTGCGGTCCTGCCGCGCGTAGCCGTAATACGGAATCACCGCGGTAATGCGCGCCGCCGACGACCGGCGGAACGCGTCGATCATGATCAGCATCTCCATCAGATGCTCGTCCACCGGGTTCGACGTCGGCTGGACGATGAAGACGTCGGTGCCGCGGATGTTCTCGTCGATCTGAAACGAGACCTCGCTGTCCGGGAAACCGGCGAAGCCGTGCCTGGCCGACCGGGATGCCGAGAAAGTCCGCGATCTCCTTCGTCAGCTGACGGATGGGCGCTCCCTGAAAAGACCTTCAGGTCGCCGAATCCGGTCGACATCAGTCCGTCACCGCTCAGCGGTCGTCTCATGCTCTCGAACCCGCCGACCCTTCAACCCCTGCCATCAACCGATACTCCGCCCGCGCCCGCCTCTGCGCTCGCGCGTCGGCGCGGTAAACATGACTGGTTGGGGCGGAAGGATTCGAACCTTCGAATACGGGATCCAAAGTCCCGCGCCTTACCGCTTGGCCACGCCCCATCCCGGTGAGTTTGCGCTACGGAGCCGTCTGGCTAGGGCGGTGCAAACGCCTAGTGTAGACGAGACTTTGGGTTGCGGGCAACCTGACTATCTGCGTTTTTTCTCCGTGACTCCGTGCCTCCGTGGCTTGTCGAGGTGAAAATCCTTGCGAATTGCCGACGGGCGCGCGCGTCGGGCATACTCGCCGCGGCCGAGCGACTCGGTCAGCAGCACGCGCCAGCCCGAGCCTTGAAGACGCTCGACAGCAGTCAGCGCGTCGCGTCGCTTCTGAAACAGGCCGAAAACGGTCGAGCCGCTGCCCGACATCGCGGCGGCCAGCGCGCCGGCACGGCGCAGCGCCGCCTTCATCTGATCGATCTCGGGGTGATGCCGCGCGATCGGCGCCTCGAGGTCGTTGATCATCTGCGCGGCGCGCGACGGCCACGGGCCGGGCACGTGCTGCGCCTCGCGCGGTGCGCGCGACAGCTCCGGTTCCCCGTCGTACCAGCCGTACGCCTCGCTCGTCGACACGCCAAACCCGGGAATCAGCAGGACGATCCAGTGACGCGGAAGATCGGCGAGCGGATAGATCTCGTCGCCGCGTCCGAGCCCGAGCGCCGTGCCGCCGGAGAGAAAGAAGGGCACGTCGGCGCCGAGATGCGCGGCCACGTCGGTGAGCTGCGAGGGCCGACCGGTACCCGCCACGCGTGCGCGAGCGCCATCAGCGTGGCCGCGGCATCGGCGCTGCCGCCGCCGAGACCGGCCTGCAGCGGAATCTGCTTCTCGAGCTGAATGACCACGTCGCGCACCGGACCGCCGCGGCGCAGCGATCGCCACAGCGCGTCGGCCGCGCGCCAGATCAGATTCGACTGGTCGAGCGGCACACCCGCGACGTTGCACTCGATCGCGAATGGGCCCTCGCGCGGGATGCAGCGGATCGTGTCGTGCAGCGAGATGCGCCTGGAAGACGGTGCGCAGCTCGTGAAAGCCGTCGGGCCGCATCCCGAGCACGCGAAGATCGAGATTGATCTTGGCGTGAGCGCGAATCGTGACGGGGAGCATTGAAGACAAATTTGATTCAACCACGAAGGACGCGAAGGTCACGAAGAGTTTTTACTTCGTGTTCTTCGAGACCTTCGTGGTTGACTACCGTTGTCCGAGCGGACCGTTTTGGCGCAACTCGTCCAGTGTGATCGGCTCGGCTCGTTCGGCACGTTGACCGTGAACGCATTCTCGTCGAGGTCGACGTTTGTCTCGACCTGCGACATCGCTGCCGTCAGGTCGACCATCAACGCGGCATCGTCGGCCTGCAGGCGCACCGATTGCGGAAACGTGCCGCTCCAGGCCGGATACTCGATCTGCCAGCCTGGTCGTCTCGCCGCGCGCAGTTGCCAGGCGGTCCCCTGTTTCTGCAGATAGAGCGTGGCGCCGCCCATCAGGTCGATCGACGCCCATCCGTTCCCGTGCAGGCGACCGCCGGTCGGCTGCGGCGCCGGAGCGACGCAGCCGGTCAGGATCGCCAGCAGATCGGCTGGCCCGAGCGTCACGCCGGTGAGCGCGCCGAGAATGTCCTCCGCGCGCGCGCCGCGCAGCACGCGATTGTCGCGCGGCAGCAGCAGTATCGTCATGTTGCCGCGCGCGACGCCAGGATGAACGCTGGCGGCCCGAACGGGGCGACGCCTTCGAGCCGCATCGAGGCCGGCCGCGCGAAGCCGGCCACGACGCGGCCGCGGAGCTTTTGACGTCCGGCGTGACCCGACAGCGCGAGTTCCGTTGTCAGCGTCCGCACGCCGGCGCATGCGGACGAGAGTTGTGCGTGGATGGTCCCGAAATCGGGAAGCGGAGCGCCGGGATCGGTCGGAAGAGCAAGACGGGGATGGGCGCAGGCTGTGACAAGGGTAAATCCCAAAACCCAAATCCCAAGACCCAAATCCCAACGTCGTAACCCCCAACGCCCACCGCCTTGGGATTTGGGTTTTGGGATTTGGGATTTGGGATTTTCTTTCAGCGCGCCTTGCCTCGCGCGTCGTTGATTTTCTTCTCGAGGGCGGCTTTGTCGATGTCGTCGCCGTCGCCCTGCAGCGCGCGCGTCCATGCGGCGATCGCATCCTGCCAGCGCCCGCGCCTCGCGAGGATGTCGCCCATGTGATCCTGGACGGTGGAATTGCGCGGCATCTGCTGCGCGGCGGGCGCCAGGTACTTCTCCGCCTGATCGTAGTCGCCGCGTCGGTAATACGCCCAGCCAAGGCTGTCCAGGTAGTTCGGGTTGTTCGGCTCGATGTCGAGTGCCCGGCGAACGAGGCGGATGGCTTCGTCGAGCTGCTGCCCGCGTTCGGCGAGCATGTAGCCGAGATAGTTCAGCGCGTCGGCGTTCCCCGGCTCGAGCGTGACGAGCTGGCGCACGGTACGCTCCGCGTCGGTCTTTCGTCCGGCGTTGCTGTACAGATCCGCGAGCGACAACTGGGTCGCCGCGTCGTTCGGATTCGCCTTCGCGACCGGCTCGAGAACCGTGATGGCGCGCGGCGCGTCGCCCATCTGCAGCAACGCGTGCGCGCGGAACTGCGGGAAGCGCAGATCGTCCGGGTGCTGCGTCTGCGCCTGGCCGGCGAACTCAGCGGCCCTGCTGAAAATTCTTCGCGGCGACGAGCGCGGCAATGCGGCGCACCTTCAGCTCGCGGCTGTTCGGAGCGACCGTGAGCGCCTTCGTGTAGGACTCCGCCGCGTCCTTGCGGCCGCCCGACCTGCTCCTGGAACTGTGCCAGCGTGCTGGCGACGCGCGGCTCGTCGTCCACAATCTCCTGCAGCGTCGCGATCGCGCTGTTCATGTCCCTGCCCACGACGTACGCCTGGGCGAGCGCGAGGCGGCCCTGCATCGATCCGGGATTTTCGCTGACGACGCGGGAGAGGGATTGGATGGCTTTGTCGACCCGGCCCGAGCGCGTGTACAGACGCCCGAGCGTGTAGTGAAGATTGAGATCCGTCAGGCCGGCCGGATTGTCGGTGACGCGCTCGAGATGCGCGATCGCCTGCCGGACGTATTCGGCAGCCTGCGCGGCCTGATCGCGTCCTGCATCATCGGCCTTCGCCGCATACAACATGCCGAGCACGCGATGCGCCTCGGAGTTGGCGTCGTCGAGTGCGAGCGCCTCTTTTGCCGATCCTCTCAGCGTCGTCGGCCGCATCGCGGCGCAGATGAAACGCCGCGAGCTCGGCTCGCACTTCGGCCGACTGCGGATCGCCTGCGACGGCGTTCTCGAGCTGCGCCTGCGCGCCTTTCGTGTCGCCCTGCGCCTCGAGATGGCGGGCGATGAGAAAGTCGAAGTAGGCGTCGGTGGCGGACTGGCCGAAAACGGGGCTGGCAGACGCGAGCGTCAGCGCCGCTCCGAGCAACAACAGCGCGACACGCAGGGTGCGCATTGGCACAGCATCTTAGCTCAGAATGCTATAGTTCCAGCGTTTGTCCGTCGACGTGCTCGGGACGGCTGAGCGAAGTCGAAGACCCCGGAGGGCCGATGCCAGTCGATGCCGAGTTGCTCGAAATCCTCGCGTGCCCGAACTGCAAGACCCCGGTGAAGCTCGTCAAGAACGGCACGGCGCTCAAATGCGGTCAGTGCCACCGGGTGTATCCGATCAAGGATGACATCCCCGTCATGCTGATCGACGAAGCCACTATAGAACCTGAAGGTTAGTGGTTGGTAGTGGGTGGTTCGTGGCGTTCCACCAACCAACAACCACCAACCACCAACTATGAGAATCCTGCTAGTCCGCCTGCGGCTCATCGGCGATGTTGTGCTGACGACGCCGCTGCTGCGGGCCCTGCGGCGCCGGTACCCGGACGCACAGCTGACCTACCTGGTCGAACCGGCCGCGGCACCGATCGTTCGCGGCAATCCGCATATCAACGACTCTGCTGGTGGCCCCGAAGCGGCGAGGCCTTGCGCGGCTGAGCGACGACCTGTCGGTCGCGCGGAGGCTGCGCCGCGAGGCATTCGACATCGCCATCGATCTGCATGGCGGACCCCGCGCCGCATGGTTCACGTGGGCCAGCGGCGCGCCGATACGCATCGGCTACAACATCGCGGGCGCATCGTGGATGTACACCCACGTCGTGCAGCGGACGGCAGACGAAGCACCCCGTCACTCGGTCGTCAACCAGTGGGACCTGCTGGCGCCGCTCGGCATCGGGCCGGGCGATCCGGCCCGCGATCCGTTGGAGATGGCGGAAGATCCCCAGGCAGCCGCCGATGTCGAACGCCGTCTCCGCGGAGGCCGGCATCAGCGGTGTCCACCCGCTCGTCGTGATCCACGTCAGCGCCGGCAATCCGTTTCGCCGCTGGCCGCGCGAGTCGTTCGAAGCGCTCGTGCTGGCGCTGGCGCGGCGCGACCCGGCGCGCCGGATCATCCTCACGTCGGGCCCGTCCGATGCGCACGCCGCGAGCGCGATCGCGGATGCGCGCGCGGGTCACGCTTGGCCCGCTGGCCCACGCCGTGCCAGATCTCGGCGAATTCGACCTCGCGGAACTTCGCGCGCTCGTCGAGCGCGCCGCGGTGTACATTGGGGGCGACAGCGGCCCACTCCACGTCGCGGCGACGACCCCGACACCGATCGTCGCGCTTCTTGGGCCGACGCTGCGCGGAGCGATCGATGCCGTGGCGTGACCCGCGGTGGTTTGCCGAAGCGGTCGATGCGGGCCCGCTCGACCTGCCGCCCGTGCCGGCAGCGCACGTGCGCGCCAGGCGACTTCCGGTGCCTGACGCGCATCAGTGCGGAGCAGGTCGCGGCGGCAGCGGAACGGGCGATGTCGAGCACCAGCAGGGCGGGCCTTTACGGCCCGCCAGATCCTCGCGGACCTGAAAGGTCCGCGCCGCAAAGACAAGTGCAGGTAGTGAAATGACTACAGCGACGATGAGCATGACGCATCCGCGCGCCGTTCCGGGCCTGGAACGCGTGACCGTTGCGCTGCTCCTCTGCTTCGTCGCATCGCTGCAGATCTCGATTGCCGCAGCGAACATCCTGCTGGCACTGATGCTGGTGTGCTGGATCGCGATGCTGGTGCAGGAGAAGACGGTTCCTTCGGTGCCGCGCTTCTTCTGGCCCGCTCGCTCGCGTACGGCGCCGTCACGCTGCTCATCTCTGCCTTCTCCGTCGACCCGCGCGCGAGCGTCATCGACGACAAGCAGCTTGTCCTGCTTCGTGATCGTTCCCGCCGTGTACCACATCGCGCGCGGGGAACGGGCGGCTGTCGTCATCGACGTGATCGTCTCGGTCGGCGCGGCAAGCGCGGCGTTCGGCATCATCCAGTACGGTTTGCTGCACTACGACAACCTGGGTCGCCGCCCCGAAGGCGCAATGTCGCACTACATGACGTATTCGGGTCTGCTGATGCTCGTGATCTGCGCGGCGGCGGCGCGGCTGATCTTCGGGCGGCGCGATCGCACGTGGCCGGCGCTCGTCATGCCGGCGCTCGTCGTCGCCCTGGCGCTGACGCTGGGGCGCAGCGCGTGGATTGGCGCCTCGCGTCGCCGTCGCGCTGCTCCTCGCCCTCAAGGATTTCCGGCTGACGGCGCTCCTGCCGGTATTCATCGCGGTCCTGTTCGCCATTGCGCCGGGGACGGTGACCAACCGGGTGAAGTCGATCTTCGACGTCGCAGGATCCGACCAACCAGGATCGGCTCGCGATGATCGAGATCGGCGCGAGGATCATCAAGGGACCATCCGCTCACCGGTGTCGGTCCGAACATGATGCCGCGCGTCTACGCGCACTACCGCCCCGACTACGCGGTCAATGCCGTCAATCCCGCACCTGCACAACGTGCCGCTGCAGATTGCGCGCCGAGCGCGGCCTGCCGGCCCTGTTGATCTGGATCTGGTTCGTTGCGTCGCTGGCCGTCGCTCAGTTCCGGCTCTTTCGCACGCAGTCGGACAAAGTGCCCGCAGCCGCGGGGCTGGCCGCCGTGGCTGCGATGCTGGCGGCGGGACTCTTCGAATACAACTTCGGCGACTCCGAATTCCTGATGCTGTTCCTGGTGCTCGTCACGCTGCCGTTCGCGGCGGCGCGCGGCGAACCGGGCCCCCGCGGCGCACGCCTGCGCCGTGGGGTGGTGATGATGCTGCTGCCACCGCTCGCGCCTGAGCGCGCGAAGCGCCTGGCCGCCGGGTTCTCCGGCGCGCACATTCTCGTCGATCGGTGACGCGATGCTCGACCGGTTCATCGCCGGCCGCGTCACACGCATCTCCCCCGAGGCCCCGGTCCCTGTCGTGACATTCGATCACGAGACACATCGGATCGGCGGCGCGGCCAACGTCGCGCACAACGTCACGGCGCTTGGCGGCACAGCGACGCTTCTTGCGGTGACCGGGCAGGACGACGCCGGCGCGACGCTCGCGCAGGCGTGCCGCGACGCGGGCATCGCTGCCGTCATTTGCCACCGACCCGTCGCGCCCGACCACCACGAAAGTGCGCATCGTCACTGAGCGCAACCAGCAGGTGGCGCGGATCGACTACGAGAACGACAAGGAAATCGGCGCGGACCTCGAGGCGCAACGTCGTCACCTCTGTCGCAACAACAGGCGGCGAGCGCCTCGGCCATCGTCGTGTCGGACTATCTGAAAGGGTGCGTCACGAGGAGGGTCATGGAGTCTGCAGTCCGATCCGCGGCGACGCACGCGGATTCCGCTGCTCGTCGATCCCAAGATTCCTCACATCGACTACTACGCCGGCGCCACCGTGGTCACGCCGAACCATCACGAGGCCGAGATCGCGACGCACACGCGCGTGCGATCGGCCGACGAAGCGAGCGTCGCCGCTCGGGCGTTTCGCGAACGCGTCCGCTGCGACGCCGTGCTGATGACGCGAGGCGACCAGGGGATGTGGCTGCCTGGCAACAGATGTGGAAGGAGAGCTGCCGGCATCTGCGCGTGAGGTCGCCGACGTCACCGGCGCCGGCGACACGGTCATTGCGACGATGGCGCTGGCGATGGCGGCAGGGGCAACGGTCGTCGAAGCGGCGCGGCTGGCGAACGAAGCCGCCGGGGTCGCCGTCGGCAAGTTCGGCGCCGCGACCGTCACGCCGGTGGAGCTCCTCCGCGCGCTCGAGATGTCGACCCGACGCTAAGGGGAATACCGCTTGCGCCGCATGCCTCGGCGACCCATCGTCATCATCCTCGACGTCCTCACGGCTGGCCTGATCGTTCTGGCGGCGACGATCGCACACGGCGGCGGTTTCATCGTTCGGTTCGCAGGTATCCGCATCTCATTCGGGACACCGACGCGCGCGCTACTCTGGCTTGGCGTGGCCGTGGTGATCCGGCGCGCGCTCGGCAGGGACATCGGCCCGTTCGGGATTGGGCGCGCGCAATGGCGGCGCCTGGCGCCCTCGAGCGATTCGTTTCTGACGCCCGCGCCCGAGGGATTCTGGAGGCGCACGGCAATCGCATCTCTTGGGATGGCGCTGGCGCTCGCGATCCTGCTCCACAATCAACTCCTGCACATGTATTCCGTGCCGGACCTTGGCGATCCGCTGTTTTCGATGTGGCGAATCGGGTGGGTGGCACACCAGATCGTCACGGATCCAGCGCACCTCTTTGACGCCAACATCTTTTATCCCGAACGCCTGACCTTGACGTTGTCGGACCCGATGATCCTGCCGGCGCTCACGGCGGCGCCTCTGCTCGCTCTCGGCGTGCATCCGGTTGTCGCCTACAACCTGCTGTTCCTATCAGGTCTCTGGCTTTCCGGCATCGCGACCTATCTGCTCGTCGAGCGGCTGACCGGTTCGCCACGGGCAGCATTCATCGCGGGACTGATGTACGCGTGCTACTCGTACCGATTCGACCATTACAGCCATCTCGAGCTGCAGATGACACAGTGGATGCCGCTCGGCCTGCTCGCGCTGCATCTCTTCCTGTCGACCGGCCGATGGTCGTACGCCATCGCACTCGCGCTCGCGGCCGTCGCACAGCTCTATTCGTCGATGTACTACGCCGTGTTCTTTCTCGTGTACGTGACGGTGATTGGAATCGGTCTGCTCATCATTCATCGCCCGCCGATCCGTCGGCTGGCGCTGCCGATGGCCGCCTCGATCACGGTGGCCACTCTGCTGGCGATACCGATCGCCCGCGCCTTCCTGGCTGCGCAGCCGACGAAGGGCGAGCGTGGAGCTGAGGAGATCACGCTGTACAGCGCAACACCGATCGACTATCTTCGCGCCCACATCTACAGCGGCCTGTGGCGGCATCGCATGCTGCCCCCAGCGCCGGAGCGGACGCTGTTCCCAGGCGCCGCCCCGCTCGCGCTGGGCGCAATTGGCCTGGCACCGCCTCTGGGCGCGATGCGGCTCGCGTACTCAGCCGGCCTGCTCGTGTCATTCGACGGCTCTCTGGGGCTCAATGGAGTGCTGTATCCGTACCTGCATCGGTGGCTCGCCCCTGTCCGCGGACTTCGCGCTCCCGCGCGTTTCGCCGCCATCGTCGGCCTGACACTCTCGATATTCGCGGGGTTCGGCGCGCGACGCGTACTCCGGTGGTGCCGGTCGCGCAGGTGTGAGCACGCCGTATTTGCGGCGCTGATCGCGTTCGTCATGATCGATGCATGGCCGGTACTGCCGTTGAGGCCCGTATGGAGGGAGCCGCCGACGATCTATAACCGGCTGAAAGGGACGCCCGGCGTGATCCTGGCGGAGTTCCCGATCCTGCAGGACGAAACTGGCAACATTCCGTTCATGTACTTCTCGCTGTGGCACTGGTCGCCGATGGTCAACGGCTACAGCGGCTTCATCCCGAAGTCGTACGCCGACCTCCGGGTGGAGATCGCGAAGTTTCCGAGTGCTGAAGCGGTCGCGGCACTTCGCAGGCGAGGCGTCACCCACGTCACCGTTAACTGCGGGCTTCGCTATCCGGGTTGCGGCGACCTGCGTGGTGAGATGAGGTTCTCCCCGTATCTGCGATTAGTCGCGGACACTGAATGGCTCGGGCTGCCGGCTCAGCTCTATGAGTTCGCGGGTTCGCCGCCCTAATGAAAGCCGCGGGTCTTCACGACGCCGCCTTCGGCGCCAGCCAGCGCGTGGTAGACGATGAACGCGTTTTCATCGATCTCCCTGACGACTGACTTCAACCTGCTGATCTCGAGACGCGTGACGACGCAGTACAGGATGTCCCGGTCGGCGCCGCTCAGCCCGCCATATCCCCGGTAAACGGTCACACCTCGCGCGAGATCCCGCGTGAGGCGCTCCCGGATTGCCGCGTGCGCCTCCGACACGATGGTCACCGCCGTGTACTCGTCGATGCCGTGGAGCACGAAGTCGAGCGTTTTCGCGGCGGCGAGGTACGTGAGGATGGAATAGAGCGCCGCGTTCACGCCGAGCAGCGCGATGGCCGCCAGGAAGAGTACGACGTTGAAGCCGAGAATCACGTCGCCGACCCTGATCAGGTCGGCACGCTTGCTGATCAGCAGCGCGGCGATTTCAGTGCCATCGAGCACGGCGCCGCCGCGGATCGCAAGGCCGATCCCGGCGCCAATGAAGAAGCCACCGAAGATCGCGGTGAGCACCAGGTCCGGTGTGACGTCAGGAAAGGGAATCAGGGCGAGCGCGCCAGCCAGCCCCGCGATGCCGATGGCGCTTCGGATCGCGAATGCCACGCCCATCTGATGAAGCCCGAGCGCCACGAACGGCAGGTTGATCGCCGGTAGCAGTACCGCGAGCGGCGCCCCGGTCGCCTTCGACAACAGCATCGAGACACCGGTCACGCCGCCGTCGATGAAGTTGCTGGAGAGCAGGAACCCCTTGATCCCCATCGCCGCGCACAGGATCCCCGCGACGATGAAGAGCGCGTTGAGCGATTCGCGACGAAGCCTGTGCGTCAATGTCGGAAATGTCTGCGTCCCGTGAACACCATCGCGAGACCGCGCTCGTCGGCGGCCGCAATCACTTCCGGATCGCGCACCGAGCCGCCTGGCTGCACGACCGCCGTCGCGCCGGCGTCGGCCACGGCATCCAGCCCGTCGCGGAAGGGAAAGAACGCATCCGACGCCGCCGCGGATCCCTTCAGCACAAGCCCGATCGCCGCAGCCTTCATCCGTGCCACTTTCACAGCGTCGACTCGGCTCATTTGCCCGGCGCCGATCGCCAGCGTCCGATCCGCTGCGGTAAAAATCACCGTGTTCGATTTGACGTGGGCGCAGATGCGCCACGCGAACCGCAGCGCCTGCCACTCCTGCGGCGTCGGCTCGCGCTTCGTCACGACGCGGAGCTCGCCTGACGGCCAGGGCTGCGAGGCTTCGGTGACCCGATCGCGCGACTGCACGAGGGACGCGCCGAGAATCGAGCGGAGCTCGCGCCCGGCGTCCTCTGCCAGCCTCGCAAAGTCGGCCGTCACGACCCGCATATTTGCTTTGGCCGCAAGAATCCTGCGTGCCTCGTCATCCACGGCCGGGGCGATTACCGCTTCGATGAACGTCGACACGATCGCCTGCGCCGTCGCCGCGTCGATCGCGCGGTTCAACCCGACGATGCCGCCGAACGCTGCGAGCGCGTCCGCCTCACGCGCGCGCACGTAGGCGTCGGCAGCGCTGTTTCCGGTCGCCGCGCCACATGGATTCGTGTGCTTGATGACCGCCGCAGCCGGCTCGCCGAACTCGAGCACGATGCGCGCGGCGGCGTCGAGATCGAGCAGGTTCGTGTACGAGAGCTCCTTGCCCTGGAGGACGTGCGCATCGCCAAGGCCCCTAGCCGGCTCCTCCGCGTACCACGCCGCCTTCTGATGCGGGTTCTCGCCGTACCGGAGATCGCGAAGCTTGCGCAGGGCGAGCGTCAGAAGCGGCGGCGCAGCGTCTTGCGCCGGTCGATGAAACCCGGCGTCGTCTGCGGTGATCGTGGCCAGTGTCGACGCGATCGCCGTGTCGTAGCCGCCGGTGTGCGTGAACGCCTTGCGCGCCAGCTCGAAGCGGAACTCGCGCGACGGGCCGCCTGCGCGATCGAGCTGCTCGAGCACCGCACCGTAATCGACTGGTGAGACGACGACGAGCACATCCTGAAAGTTCTTGGCGGCGGCGCGGAGAAGGCTCGGACCCCCGATGTCGATCTCCTCGATCAATCCCTCGAACGGCGTCTTGGGATTGGCCGCTGCTTTGACGAACGGATAGAGGTTGACGACGACCAGATCGATCAGCGTGATGCCGTGATCGGCGGCGGACGCGAGGTCGTCGGCACGCCCGCGGCGCGCCAGGATGCCGCCATGCACCAATGGGTGAAGCGTCTTGACGCGGCCGTCCATCATCTCGGGAAACCCGGTGACGTCGGAGATGCCAATAACCGCAAGACCTGCCTGCTGCAGCGTCTTGGCGGTCCCGCCGGTCGATACCAGCTCGAAGCCGCGGGAGGCCAGTCCCCGGGCGAACTCGACCAGGCCAGACTTGTCTGAGACGCTAATCAGCGCACGGGGCATCGGGGTTCAGGTCCTCGGCTTCTCAAGGCTGAGCTTCGGGAGTATTGGGGGCCATCGTGTTGCAAAAGCGGCGGTTCCGGCTGCCAAAGCTTGACACAAATGTGACGGATGCTTAGGATAACGCTGCGTTGAGGGGCGTTCCCTAAGCGTAGAAGTCGAGGCCGCGCAAGCACTCGCGGTCTTTTTTTGTGCCCCGAAGCTCATCTGCGGCTTCGGGAGCACGCGAACAAGCGGGCCGGCCAGTTACCGCCAGCCCGCCCAGCAAGCGGGAAGAAGAACGATGCGTATCACAGGTAAGGTCAAGTGGTTCAACAACGCCAAGGGCTACGGTTTCATTGAGCGGGAGGGTGGCAGCGACGTGTTCGTGCACTACTCCGCTATCAGTGGCAACGGCTTCCGGTCCCTGGAAGAGGGTCAGGCGGTCGAATTCGAGATCGTCGACGGCCCGAAGGGTCCGCAGGCGGGGAACGTCACCAAACCCTAGAACCACTTCACGACCTGCCCGGCGCCGTTCTGCGGCGCCGGGCTTCACTCCTCGGCTTCCCACTCAACCTTCGTCGTCCTCGGGTCCCTTCATCGCCCGCGCGGTGAACGCGACCTTGCCGTGCTTGACGGCGACCCGGAACGCGACCTCCGCGCGTGCCTTTCTGCTTGAACGTCCCGACCTGCGTCTTGATCAGATCCGCGAACTTGTGGAACGGGATCGCATCCTCGCCGACTTCGCGGCGCGCTTCCGCCAGGCTGTCGTAGAGCTCCCGGAGCTTGTCCATCTCGTGGAGCGGATCGCTGAACGTCTGTGACGTTCAGAATGCGATCGGGGGCACGCTTTCGGCTTCTTCGGGAGCGACCGGGCGCGGCTGCGCAAAGGGACCAGGTCGTCCATCCTCGCGCGCGCGGAGCCCACGATCCCAGAGCTCGACGAATGTCGCGTAGCGGGATTGCAGCGTCGAGAAACGGAAGCGGGCGCCGGTATTGCTGATGTGGCCGCGGTCGATCCGCTTGACCATCGCGTCGACGCGGCTACGCGTCTCCCACGGCGGCCGCGGAAGCCGGCCGGCGAAGAACATGTTGTACTCCGCCTCGAGCCGCTTCAGCTCCGCCTCGAGCATGTTCAGCTCGCGATCGATGTCAGAAGCGACCTGCGCCACACCGAACATTCTGACACAGGCTGTTCACAATCGATGACTGGAGAGCTGAGGAATGCAGACTTCGGATGCCATGCCCGACTTCCAACTCCCAACTCCCAAGGCGCCCCGGGAATTGGCGCGCGCAAGACCAAAAACCGTGGTTCCGTACACCTCTGTGTTCTCGTGGCTAATCTAGAAGATCGTGGCAATTGATTGCGCGGCGAGGTTCAGCACCTGCGTCGGCAGGATTCCCAGGTAGAAGATCGCGACGATCGCGACGGTCAGCGCGGCCATGCTGACGGCGGTCACGTGGATGCTGCGGCGCCTCGGTGCCGCGTTCCTGCATGTACATCATCACCACGACGCGCAGGTAGAAGAACACCGAGATCACGCTCGTCAGCACGCCGATGATCGCGAGGCCGTAGTAGCCGGCGCTGACGGCGGCGCTGAAGATGTACCACTTGCCGATGAAGCCGGCCGTCGGCGGAAGGCCGCCGAGCGACAGCAGACACACCGTCATCAACGCTGACAGACCTGGATGGCTGTACCAGAGGCCGGCGTAATCGCGCAGCTCGTCGTTCGCGCGATCGCGCGAGCCAAGCAGTGCGATCACGCCGAACGCGGCGAGGTTCGTGATCGCGTAGGCGGCGAGGTAGAAGAGAATCGCGGCCTTACCCACCTGGTTGGCCGCCACGAGGCCGACCAGCAGGTAGCCGCCGTGCGCGATGCTCGAATACGCGAGCATCCGCTTCAGGTTCGTCTGCGCCACCCCCACGACGGTCCCGAGGATCATCGTCGCCGCCGCAATCACCCAGACGATCGGCGCCCAGTCGGCGCTGAACGGCTCGAACGCCGAGAGGAACACGCGGGCGAACGCGGCGAACGCCGCCGCCTTCACGCCGGTCGACATGAAGCCGGTGACGATGGCGGGCGCGCCCTCGTACGCATCGGGCGTCCACATGTGGAACGGCACCGCGGAGATCTTGAACGCGAAGCCGACAAGCAGCAGGCCGAGCGCCACGAGGATGAGCGGGTTGTCGGACAGCGACTGCGCCGCCAGGTACGACCCGATCCGATCGAGACGCGTGCTGCCGGTCAGTCCGAACGTGAACGCAATGCCGTAGAGGAAGAACGCGCTCGAGAAGGCGCCGAGCAGGAAGTACTTGAACGCCGCTTCGGTCGCGCGCGGATCGTCGCGGCGGATGCCCGTCAGCACGTAGACGGCGAGCGACAGGATTTCGAGCGCGATGAAGATGACCAGCAGGTCGTTCGCCGTCGCCATCATCATCATGCCGGCGATCGAGAACAGCATCGAGCGTGTAGTACTCGCCCGCCGGCATCCCGTCGCGATCGATGACCTGCGACGAGAACATGATCGTCAGGATGCCGACGGCCACGAGCACGAGCGTGACGAACAGCCCGAAGTTGTCGCCGACGATCACGCCGAAGCTCGCCGTATTGCCGTTCCAGAGCAGCGCCGACGCAATCGCCGCGCCGATCAGGCCGACGATGCCGAGCCCGCCGATCGGCATCCGTTCGCCGCGGCCGCGGAACGCCTCGGCGCGCCATGCACGCGAGCGCCGCCAGGGTCACGCGAGAGTCATCGGGACGATCGCGTCGAACGCTGAGTTGAACATGTGTTCAGTAATTCGGATGCAAAATGCAAAATGCAAACTCTGCTTGTTACGGGACAAGGGATGAACGCCGTCGCGCTGTTCACCGACCTGCTGCGAAGCACGTATTGTTTGCATTTTGAATTTTGCATTTTGCATTCTCGTTCACGCGCAGCGTCTGCGTGTTCTGCAGCCGTTCGACGATGCGCGTGACGGCGGGCTCCATCGGCTTCAGAAACACTGCCGGGAAGACGCCCATCACCAGCGCGACCGCGCACAGCGGTATGACCGAGCTCCACTCGTGCGGCAGCAGATCCGGCAGCGTGCGCGTTCTCGTCGTGCGTCACCTTGCCGTAGTAGACGCGCTGGAACATCCAGAGCATGTAGACCGCCGACAGGATGACGCCAAGTCCGGCGCCGACGACGTAGCGCGGATCCCACCGGAACGCGCCGAGCATGATCAGGAACTCGCCGATGAAGCCGTTGAGACCAGGCAGCCCGATCGACGCGAGCGTGATGATCAGGAAGGCAGCGGTCAGCCGCGGCATCACCGTCTTCAGCCCGCCGAACTCGCTGATCAGGCGCGTGTGCCGGCGATCCGAGAGCATGCCGACGATGAGGAAGAGCCCGCCGGTGCTGACGCCGTGCGCGAGCATCTGGTAGACCGCGCCCTGCACGCCGTTGCACGTTCATCGCGCAGATGCCGAGCACGACGAAGCCGAGGTGGCTCACCGAGGAGTACGCCACCAGCTTCTTCATGTCCGGCTGCACCATCGCGACCAGTGCGCCGTAGATGATGCCGATGACCGCGAGCACCGCGATCCACGGCGCGAAGTACGTCGCGGCCAGCGGGAACAGCGGGAACGCGAACCGCACGAACCCGTACGTGCCCATCTTCAGGAGCACGCCGGCGAGGATCACCGAGCCGGCCGTCGGCGCCTGAACGTGCGCATCGGGCAGCCACGTGTGAAACGGGAAGAGCGGCACCTTGATCGCAAACGCGACCGCGAAGGCGAGGAAGAACCAGAACTGCGTGCTCGGCGCGATGTCGAGCGTGTAGAGCTTGAGCAGGTCGAAGCTGTACGAGTCGGTCGCGGCCATGTGCAGGTACGCCAGGCCGAGGATCGCGACCAGCATCAGCACGCTGCCGGCCATCGTGTAGAGCATGAACTTGATGGCCGCGTAGATCCGCTGGTCGTAGCCCCAGATCCCGATGAGGAAATACATCGGGATGAGCATCGCGTCCCAGAAGACGTAGAAGAGGAACAGGTCGAGCGAGAGGAAGACGCCGATCATCGCCGCCTCGAGCACGCAGGATGAAGATCGAGAACTCCTTCACCTTCCGGTCGATCGACGACCACGACGACAGCAGCGCGATCGGGCGTCAGAAAGCCGGTCAGGACGACCAGCAGCAGGCTGATGCCGTCGATGCCGACGTAGTAGTCGATGCCGAAAGCGGGAATCCACGCATGCCGTTCGACGAGCTGGAACTCCGGCGACGCGGCGTCGAAGGACGCCCAGATCGCCAGCGTCACGGCGAAGACCGGCGATCGACACGATCAGCGTGAGCCAGCGGATCAGGCCGTTGCGGCGTCCGTCGGCGTTGCCGACGAACAGCAGCAGCACGGCGCCGGCAACCGGCAGCAGCCACGAGATCGATAACAGCGGAACGTTCAATACGTCTCCGTAGGGCGTCCCTTTACGGGGCGCCTATCTCCAAAGGTAGTACCCGAGGATCAGGACGACGCCGAGGAGGAGCGACCCTGCATACGTCGCGCACCGAACCGGTCTGCAGCCGCCGCAGCAGCGACGATCCGCCTTCGACGATCGACGCGGTGCCGTTCACCGCGCCGTCGATCACGTGCACGTCGACACCGCGCCAGAGGCCTTCCTGCGACACGATGCGGATCGGCTGCACGATCGCCGCGTCGTAGATCTCGTCGACGTAATACTTGTTGAGCAGGAGCGTGTAGACCCCGTGGAACGTACGCGCCGCCTTGTCGGCGATCTCCCGCCGCTTCAGCCAGATGAATGCGGCGAGCCCGATGCCGAGGAGCGCCACGAGGCTCGACACGACCATCAGCGTCAGCTCGAGGCCTTCGTCGCCTTCCGCACCAGCCTCACCAGCGGCGGTTGCTCCCGGCTCTCCCGGCGTCGCGACCTGCTCGCCGGCGAGCGTCGTGACCGAGCGCGCTTCGAACGAGGGCTCCAGCCACGCGGCGAGCGCGTTATTACCGCCAAGCGCATGCGGGACGCCAACGTACCCGGCAAGCACGGAACCGAGCGCCAGCACGATCAGCGCCAATGCCATCGCAGGGGGCGCATCGTGAAGGTGCGATCCGGAACCGTGCTGGTGCGATCCGGCACCAGGTCCGTGCGATCCGGGATGGTCATGGTGCAAGTCGGCACCGGGTCGGTGCGAGATCGCACCGTGGCCGTGCGAGATTGCACCAGCCTCGTGCTCGATCGCACCCGCGTCGTGCCCGGTCGCACCCACGTCAGTTGCAATCGCACCTTCCCTCCGCTCGCCATGGAAGGTCAGGAACACGAGCCTGAACATGTAGGTCGCCGTCAGCAGCGACGTGAGGATGCCGATGATCCACAGGATTGTGTGGCCGTGCGCGAACGTCTCGAAGAGAATCTCGTCCTTGCTGAAGAATCCGGCAAGGCCCGGGACGCCTGCGATCGCCAGCGATCCAATCAGGAACGTCCAATACGTGATCGGCAACGCCGCCTTGAGGCCGCCCATGTTGCGGATGTCCTGCTCCCCGTGCAACGCGTGAATGACCGCGCCCGATCCGAGGAACAGGCACGCCTTGAAAAAGGCGTGCGTGTACAGATGGAAGATGCCCGCGCCAAACGCGCCGACGCCCATCGCGAGGAACATGTATCCAAGCTGCGAGACGGTCGAATACGCGAGCACCCGCTTGATGTCGTTCTGCACCAGGCCGATCGTCCCCGCCATCAACGCCGTCGCCGCGCCAATCACCGCCACGACGCCCATGGTCTCGGGCGCATGGCTGAAGAGCACCGCGTTGCGGCCGATCATGTACACGCCGGCGGTCACCATCGTCGCGGCATGGATCAGGGCGGAGACCGGCGTCGGACCTTCCATCGCGTCCGGCAGCCAGACGTAGAGAGGAATCTGCGCCGACTTACCGGTTGCACCGATGAAGAGGAGCAATGTCGCCAGCGACAGCGTGCCGAACATCGACTCTGGCGCGAGCGGCGCCACCGCCGATGCAATCCGCTGGAAGTCGAGCGTGCCGAAGCGCACGAAGAGCAGCAGCGTGCCGAGGATGAACGCGTAGTCGCCGATCCGGTTGACGACGAATGCCTTCTTGCCCGCGTCGGCTGCCGACTTCTTCTCGAACCAGAAGCCGATCAGCAGGTACGAGCAGAGGCCGACGCCTTCCCACCCGATGAACAGGACCAGGAAGTTGCGCCCAGCACCAGCACCAGCATGAACGCCGCGAACAGGTTCAGATACGAGAAGTACCGCGCGTATTCGCTGTCCGACTCCTCGTGCATGTAGGCGGTCGAGTAGATGTGAATCAGCGAACCGATGCCGGTGATGACGAGGATCATCACCGATGCCAGCGGATCGACGCGGAATGTCAGGTCGAGCACGAAGTCGCCGGAGGCAATCCACGTGTAGAGGGTCTGCTCGATGACGCGTTGGCTTGGCGCGAGATTCGCCAGCTGCCACACGATCAGTACGGAGACACGGCGAACGACGGCAAGCATCACGAGCGACGCAAGCCCGCCCGACACCGCCTTCGGCAGCCGGCGTCCGAGCGACGCGTTGATGACGAACCCGAGCAGCGGGAAGAGAGGGATTAGGGCGATCATCACCACTTCAGCGACGTGAAGGCGTCCGGGTTGAGCGACTCGCGGTGGCGGAACAGGCCGATGACGATCGCGAGGCCGACGGCGGCCTCTGCGGCGGCCACGGTCATCACGAAGAACGTGATGATCTGTCCATCGACGGTGCCCTGAGCCCGGCCGAACGCCACGAACGTCAGGTTCACGGCGTTCAGCATGATCTCCACCGACAGGAGAATCGTGATCAGGTTGCTTCCGCAGGAAGACGCCCGCCGTGCCGATGGCGAACAGGATCGCCGAAACAACCAGGTAGTGGCTCGAGCGGGATCACCGGTCGTCCTCCCTTCGGCGCCAGCACGACGGCGCCGACCATCGCGACCAGGATCAGGACCGACGTCGCCTCGAACGCGAACATGTAGTCGGTGAAGAGCACGCCGCCCGAGTGCGCGCACCGAGCTGATGGCGGCGGCGTCACCGCGGCTCGCGACCGGCGTCTCGACGAGCGCAGTGGCCCGCATCAGCGCCCAGCCGAGCTGGACGATGAGCAGCCCCGCCAGCAGCGCGCCGAAGCGCGCGAAACCCGGCCTCCGCAACGGGTGCGTCCGATCCCACTCCGCAGCATCCTCCTGCGGCGCGTTCAGCAGCATCACGACGAAGAGGAACAGCACCATGATGGCGCCCGCGTAGACGATGATCTGCGCCATCGCCACGAACGGCGCGTCGAGCGTGATGTAGAGCCCGGAGAGCGCACCGAACGACGCGATGAGCAGCATGATGCTGTACATCGGGTTGCGCTGGCCGATGACGAGCGCTGACGCGACGATCGCCACCCCGGCGAGCAGATAAAACAGGATCGTGTCAGGCATTGAAATAGAGGATCAGCGCCGCCGTCGCGATGAGATTCAGCACCGCCGCCGGGAACAGCCACTTCCATCCGAACTGCATCAACTGGTCGTAGCGGTAGCGCGGCACGGTCCAGCGCACCCAGATGTAGGCAAAGAGGATCAGGCCGACCTTCAGGAGGAACCAGATCCACCCGTACGCCGGGCGGCAGGAACGGTCCGTGCCATCCGCCCAGGTACAGATCGGTGGCCACGGCCGACATCGTCGCCATGTTGATGTATTCGGCCTGCGGGAACAGCGCGAAGCGCACCGAGCTGTACTCGGTGTTGTAACCGGCCACGAGCTCCTGCTCCGCCTCTGGAAAATCAAACGGCGCGCGATTGGTTTCCGCAACGCCCGCAATGACGTAGATGATGAAGCCGAGCGGCTGCAGGAACAGGTACCAGCGCGGGATGAATCCCAACCAGTAGCCCGACTGCGAATCGACGACTTCGCGCAGCGACAGCGACCCGGCCAGCATGACCACCGAGGCGAGCGCCGTGGCATACGCCAGCTCGTAGCTGATCATCTGCGCCGACGCGCGCAGCCCGCCCAGCAGCGAGTACTTGCTGTTGGACGACCAGCCGGCGAGGACGATGCCGTAGACGCCCATCGAGGTGACCGCGAAGACGACGAGCACGCCGACGTTGACGTCGGAGACACCAAGCTTGACCGGCGTCGTCGAGCAGCCCGAAGAACGTCGTCTCGGCGCCAAACGGCACCGTCGCGAACGCGGTAAAAGCGGCGATCACCGAGATCATCGGCGCCAGCGTGAAGAGCCACCTGTCGGCGCCCTTCGGCCGCAGTTCCTCCTTGAACAGCAGCTTCAGGATGTCGGCGATCGGCTGCAGCATCCCGTGCGGCCCGACCAGGTACGGGCCGTACCGCTGCTGCATGAAGCCCATGATCTTGCGCTCGGCGAGCACGAGGATCGCCGACGCGATGATCAGCGCGTTGAACACGACGAAGATCATCAGGCCGATCACGGAAGGCCGCAGGTACGGGTCGAACGACGCCCAGAGGGTTGCGTGACCCATCAGTGGGCCCCCGCGAAGAGCGGCTGCTTCGCGCGCCAGTCGGCCGGTCAGCGTGCACCGGCCCTCGCGCACGTGCGCCTCGTACTCCGCCCGGAACAGCTTCATCGTCGAGAGCACCGGCGTGGCCGCAGCGTCGCCGAACGCGCAGAGCGTCTTGCCGACGATGTTGTTCGCGACGCCGAACAGCAGATCGAGATCCTTCGCCTGGCCCTCGCCGCGCTCGAGCCGCAAGAGCAGCTTGTACAGCCAGTCGCCGCCTTCACGGCATGGCGTGCACTTGCCGCACGACTCGTGGCGGTAGAAGTGCAGCAGGTTCATCGCGAGCCAGACCATGCAGACGCTGTCGTCGAGCACGATGAGGCCGGCGGAGCCGAGCAGCGAGCCGGCTTTCTGCATGGCGTCGAAGCTGGCCGGGGTATCGAGCTGATCGGGGAGCAGCAGCGGCACCGACGACCCGCCAGGAATGATCGCCTTCAGCGGGCGATCGCCGCGGATGCCGCCGGCGTAGTCGTAAATCAGCTCGCGCAGCGTCGTGTTCATCGACGCTTCGTAGACACCGGGCTTCTTGACGTGGCCGCTGACGCAATAGAGCTTCGGGCCGCCGTTCTTCTCGGGACCGAGCTTGGCGAACCACTCCGCGCCGTTCAGCACGATGAGCGGCACGTTGCACAGCGTCTCGACGTTGTTCACCGCGGTCGGGCACTGATAGAGACCGGCGACCGCGGGGAACGGCGGCTTCAGCCGCGGCTGCGCGCGCTTGCCTTCGAGCGATTCGATCAGCGCGGTCTCCTCGCCCGCTTCGTACGCGCCGGCACCGCGATGCATGAAGACGTCGCAGTCGAAGCCGCTGCCGAAGATGTTCTTGCCGAGATAACCGGCCTTGTACGCCTTCTCGATCTCGGCCTCGAGGATCTCCTGCACGTGGTAGAACTCGCCGCGGATGTAGATGTAGGCGACCTTCGCGCCGATGGCGTAGCAGGCAGATCGCGCAGCCTTCGATCAGCAGGTGCGGGTTGCGCTCCATCAGCACGTGATCCTTGAACGTGCCGGGCTCGCTCTCGTCGGCGTTGCAGCAGATGTACTTCGGCTTGGGCGTGTCCTTGAGCACGAACTGCCACTTCATGCCCGTCGGGAAGCCGGCGCCGCCGCGGCCGCGCAGACCCGACGCCTTCACCTGCTCGATGATGTCGTTCGGCTTCATGCGTCAGCGCCTTGCGCAGACCCTCGTAGCCGCGCTGGTTCTTCATGTAGAAGTCCAGCGTGTACGCGTTCGGCTCGCCGACGTGCTTGCGTCAGGACTGGTTCGTAAGTCATATGGTTTCGCGGACCTGAAAAGTCCGCGCCGCTAACCCCTTCCCCCGTCCCCCTGCCCCCGCCGGCTCCTTTTTCAAATGACAACCGGTGAACGCGGCGCCGCCGCGCGCGCGGATGTCGTCGATGAACTTCGCGCACTGCTCGGGCGACAGCCCTTCGTGCCAGTCGTCGTTGACCATCACGACCGGCGCGCGGTCGCACGCGCCAAGGCACTCGACTTCCATCAGCGTGAACGTGCCGCGTCGGATCGGTCTCGCCCGGCTTGATCCCGAGCTTCGCGCTCAGCTCCTCGGTGACGCGCTCGGCGCCAAGCAGCGCGCACGACAGCGTGCGGCAGACGTTCAGCACGTACTTGCCGACGGGCCGCGTGTAGAACATCGTGTAGTACGACACGACGTCCTCGACCTCGGCGGGCGTGCAGCGGATCTGCTCCGCCACGTGCCGCATCGCCGCGGCGGTCAGGTAGCCCTGCTGCTTCTGGGCGAGATAGAGCGCGTAGAGAATCGCCGACTTCCGCTGGTCCGGCGGATACTGCGTGACGTTCTCGTCGAACTTCGCCTGGTTCTCGGGCGTGTACTTGAACGGCTCGCCCGGCTCCGCCAGCTTCCGTTCCGACCTGTGGAACTTCGCCGGCGCGTATTCCATCTCGGGATGAAAGCTCACCGGTCGCAGTCTCCCATCACGACGTCGTTCGAGCCGATGACGGCGACGACGTCGGCAATCATGCCGCCCTCGATGATCTTCGGCAGCGCCTGGATGGCCATGAACGACGGCGGCCGCATCTTGACGCGCCACGGCCGGTTCGTGCCGTCCGACACGATGTAGACGCCGTGCTCGCCGCGCGGCCCTTCAACCGGCACGTACGCCTCGCCGGCCGGCACGGTGAATCCCTGCGAGTAGATCAGGAAGTGCTGAATCAGCGCTTCCATCTCCGTGTAGACCTTGTCCTTCGGCGGCGGGACGACGCGCGTGTCGTCGCACGCCCAGGCACCCGACGGCGTGATGCGCTTGATCGCCTGCCGCGCGATCTTCACGCTCTCGCGCATCTCCGCGACGCGGACGCGGTAGCGCGCGAAGACGTCGCCTTCGGTCGCGGTCGGGACCTTGAAGTCGTAGGTCTCGTAGCCGGTATACGGAAAGTATTTGCGCACGTCGTAGTCGGACCCGGATCCGCGCGCAATCGGGCCGACCAGTCCCCACGCCAGCGCGTCCTCCTGCGTGATCACGCCGACGCCCTCGGTGCGCCGCAGGAACATGTCGTTCTTCGTCAGCAGCCCTTCGAACTCGTCGATCTTCTTCGGGAAAGCGATCGAGGAACGCGTTGACCGCCTCGTGGAAGCCGCGCGCCAGGTCCTCGCGCAGCCCGCCGACGCGGAAGTAGCTCGGGAAGAAACGGAACCCGGCGATCAGCTCGTTGATGTTCATCAGCAGCTCGCGCTCGCGAATCGCGTAGAACAGCATCGACACGGCGCCGATTTCCATCGCGTGCGTGCCGATCCAGACGAGATGGCTCGCCAGCCGCTGCAGCTCGGCGAGCAGCACGCGGATGTCCTTCACGCGCTGCGGCATCTCGAGGCCAAGCAGCTTCTCGACGCTCAGGACGTAGCAGAGGCTGTTCGACTGCGCGGCGAGGTAGTCCATCCGCTCGACGAGCGGGACCACCTGCTGCCACTTCTTCTGTTCCGCGGTCTTCTCGATCCCGGTGTGCAGGTACCCGATCGTCGTCCTGGCCGACTTGATGGTCTCGCCATCGAGCTCCAGCACGAGGCGCAGCACGCCATGCGTGCTGGGGTGCTGCGGCCCCATGTTGACGGTCATCGTTTCGGTGCGAAGTTCGGCCATCGATTACTTGACCACGAAGAGCTTTTCAACCACGAAGACGCGAAGGGCACGAAGTTGAATGCTTCTTTCTTCGTGTTCTTCGCGACCTTCGTGGTTTGACAACATCTAGTGCGCTCGCTTCAGGCGATCTCGTTCGAGGTTTGCCTTGAACTCGTCCTCGCTGACCTCGAGCGGCTCGTAGGTCTGCGCCGCCTTCCGGATCTGCACCGGGTAGTCCTTCCGCGCGGGATGTCCTTCCCAGTCCTCCGGCATCAGCAGCCGGCGCAGGTCGCCGTGTCCATCGAAGACGATGCCGAACATGTCCCAGACCTCGCGCTCGGGCCAGCCGGCGCCCGGCCACACGCTCTGGACCGTAGGGCACGACACCGTCAACCTCGGTGGAGGCCACGCGCACCTTCAGCCGCAGGCGCTGCCGGTTCGGAATCGAGAGCAGGTGATAGACGACCTCGAACCGCGGCTCGCGCGGCAGGTAATCGGCTGCGGTGATCTCGATGAGGACGTTGAAGCGCAGCGACGGGCACTTCGAGCAGCGCCTGGCACGTCGCGACGAGGTGGCGGGCGGGCACGTAGATGGTCGCGAAGTCGACGCTCTTCCCCGCCTCGTACGAGGCGCCGGGGACAAGCGGCGTCAGCGTGTCGATAATCGAAGAAGCGTCCATCACGGGATCAAAGCTCAATGCTCAATGCACGAAGCTCAATGCACAACACAGTACGCGCAGGACGTTTGCCATTGGGTCTTGGGCGATGAGCCTTGAGCACTTTGGATTATGCGCGCGATCGGGCGATCTTCTGCTGGAGTTGCACGATGCCGTAGATCAGCGATTCGGGGCGCGGCGGACAACCCGGGACGTACACGTCCACCGGTACCACCTGGTCCACGCCCTGGACGATCGCGTAGTTGTCGAACACGCCGCCGACCGACGCGCAGGCGCCCATCGAGATGACCCACTTCGGATCGGGCATCTGGTCATAGACGCGGCGCATGGCCGGCGCCATCTTGCGCGAGAGACGGCCGGCGACAATCATCAGGTCCGACTGGCGCGGCGAGCCGCGGAACACCTCGGCGCCGAACCGCGCGATGTCGTACCGGCTGGCAGCCATCGCCATCATCTCGATCGCGCAGCACGCAAGGCCGAACTGCGCGGGCCAGATCGCCGAGCGTCGCGCCCACTGCACAAGCCTCTCGACGGTCGTCGTGAGGAGCGGAAGCTCCGGGTCGAGTCCATGTTCGTGTCCGTGCTGGTGATTGTGCGCGTCCATGGGCACCTACGCCGCCTTGCGGGACGCCGGCTGCGTGCGGCGCGCCGATCCCCAGTCGAGCACGCCCTTGCGCCAGACGTAAACGAACCCGACCAGGAGGATCAGAAAGAAGGTAACGATCTGAAAGAATCCGGGCCACCCGAGATCGCGGAGCGCGACCGCCCACGGGTAGAGGAACGCGATCTCGATGTCGAACAGCAGGAAGATCATCGCCACCAGGTAGAACTTCACCGACTGACGCTCGCGGGCGTCGCCGACGGCCGGCATCCCGCATTCGTAGGGCGCAAGCTTCTCGGGTGTGGGATTTCTCGGGCCAAGGAGGATTGAAGCGCCGATCATGATGCCGGCAAACCCGACGCCAAGAGCGACCATGATGACTACGCCGAGCCAGCCGTCCATGTGTGAGCCCCTACCCTGGAGGAAACGCGAGGAACCGATTCGGGCACGACGGCGCTCCGTGCCGAGCTTGTGAAGAGTTTCGCAACCTGTTCATGCTATAGAAACCCACGGGGAAAGGTCAATTGCAGCACCGCTTCAAATGAACATCGCCTGGTTCCGACCGACGACACCCGACGCGTCCGATCCGCTCGACGACACGGCGGCGCTGATCGATGAGCTCCGCTCGACGCACGCCATAGACGTCATCGTCGAAGCGGGGGCTCACGATTTTGTCTGGCGTCACTTCCACAGGCCGTGGGACCTGTGCGTGTACGAGCTGGACAACACCAGCGCACATCAATTCGAGTGGGCGTACCTGCTCAACTACGCCGGCGTCGTCATGCTCAAGAGCCCGGTCGCGCACAACAGTTGGGGCGCCACGCTCAGTCGAGAAGGGCGCCTCGACGAGTACATGGCTGGATTCCGCTTCGAGGACACGACGGCACCACCGGAGGTGCGTGTCCCGCTGTTCGCGTCGCGATGCGTCGTCGTGCCACATGCCGCGCTCGCGCGCTCGCTTCAGGAAGAGTATCCCGAAGCGCACGTGCGCTACGCGCCTGCCTCCAGCGGACCCAGAGGGTCCGCCCCGCACACATCAAAAGACGGCAGCGGCGCGGACCTTCAAGAGCGCGGCGCGGACCTTCAAAGAGCGCGGCGCGGACCTTCAAAAGAGCGGCGCGGACCTTCCAGGTCCGCGATCGACCAAATTCGGCCTTCTTGACCGAAGCCGCCGCGACGTCGTCGAGCGCGCATTTCAGCGAGCGCGCGATGCCGGCGCGGATATCGAGTTACTCAAGGGCGATTCACCCGCGCGCATCCTCGCAGAATGCGATGCCGTGGTCGCTCTGACCTGGCCGCCGTTCGAGACGCCGCCACCCCGGCGCTGGCAGGAATGGCGGCCGGCAAGCCCGTTGTGGCAATGGAGATCGAGGCGACGGCCGACTGGCCGGCGTTGGATCCGCAGACGTGGCGGCCGCGCGGCCTGGCGGCGACAGCAGCGCCCATCGCGGTCACGATCGAGCCGCGGGACGAGGAACATTCCCTGATGCTGGCGATGCGCCGTCTCGCGACGGATCTGCCGCTGCGCGAGCGGCTCGGACACGCAGCGCACGCCTGGTGGCGGTCGCACGCCACGCCGGCGCATGCCGCCGCCGCGTGGAATGCCGATTCTGGAGGAAGCCGGATCGCTGACGCCGCCATCGCGACCGTCCGACTGGCCGACGCACCTCGGCGCCGACGGCACAGAGCTCGCCCGGGCAATCCTCGAATGAATTCGGACTGACGAGCGATATCTGACTAATGAGATGAACAGAAGATCATCTCCTGCTACCTGGGGCGTCGGGCGTCATGCCCTCCCATGCGTACCCAGGCTCGCTCGTCAGCCGCGCTGTCTTCGACTGGTAATCCCATCGAGAAGTGATACAGGCTTTGCCAGCCGTGCCCCGAGAGTCCGAGCAAGTCGTGCACCGGCTCGTCGTAGTAGCAGCCGATGCCGGTCGCGCGGCCGCCAGCGGCTTCGGCTTCGAGATACAGCACCTGGCCGATCAGGCCGCACTCCCAGAACAACCGGCGGTAGAACCACTCGCCGTGCGTCGCGGAGTGGTTCCTCGAAGCGCGCGAGCATGCCGAGGCTGAAGAAGCCGTCCTCGGCAATGTCCTGATCGCAGGAGAGCCGGTTGGCGATGCGATCCGGCGTCAATCGGGACGAGCAAGAACAGGTTCGCGGGGTGCGCGAGTTCGCCGGTGCGCGGACTCTGGCTCGTCGGTTCGACAGGTTCCCAGAGGAATTCTCGCGCGCATCGCGGCCTTCCATTCGTCCGAGCACGTTGACGTCTCGCAGGTACGCGTAGATGCCGGGCGTCATGTCCTGCACGCGATGGACGAACAGCACGAGATGAACCTGCGGCGACCAGTCGATGGCGTCCCACGGCGGCGCCAACCGGCTGGAGCCGATTGAGCATCGAGAAAAAGGCGTCGCGATGGAGAACGCCGCGCGGGTCGAACGCGAGCGCGCTTCGCCGCTGGAGGATGACGTCGCGCGCCAAGGGTGAACTCTGTCGGGATCGGGGATCCGGGATCGGGGATCCGGACGTTCGAGGTTCACCGGGTGTCGCGTTCTTGATCCCTGATCCCTGATCCCCGATCCCTGGATAACGCGTCGCCCGCGTGACCTCGTCGATGAGGGGCCAATGGGACGTGGTCTGAGCTCAATCGATTGGCGCGACCACGCCACGTGGCGCGTCTCGCCGCATCAACGAGTGCTTCCGGTTCGAATCGAAGCGTCTGATCCCGATCCCCGAATCCCTGATCCCGCCTGTCGCCACACAACAGCAATGCACTCCGGCTCCTCGCGCTCCGCGTCTTCGAAGTCGGCGTCGCGATCGAGGCCGAGCAGCGCGGCAATCTGCGCGTCCGACCAGGCCGGCAGCAGCTGCATCCGCCAGCCAAGCATCGCCGCGGCAAGCCGGAGCGCGCCAATCGCATGGCCGGTGTCGTGCTGGCAGTAGCGAAACGCGCGCTCGCCGTACTTCCACGCCTCGCGCCACGAGATGGAGGTGAGGGCGACCAGGAAATAGTCAGGCTCCGCGGACCGCATTCAAACACACACCGTTCTTCCAGTGCATGCTCGCCGTGGCGCGTAGTGACACACGCGGCCGTCGTGAACGATCCATGCTTCGGTCGGGATGCAGGTTGCCGCTCGACGGGTTGACGCGCAGCGCCCAGCGGGACTGCCCGTACTGCTTCCAGGCGGACAGCCCCATCGAGCAGCGAAGAAACTCGCCTATCGAGCCGTCGTCAATCGCCTGCGGCACGAGACCGTTTGCCTCGCCGAAGCGTTGCGAAGGCGGTTCATAGAGGGCCGTGTAGGGCACAGGTGGTCGCAGCGCGCGGCACGCGGAAGCTCGCGCACGGCGCGCCGTCGTAGCGTCGAAATGGATTGGGCTGCGTCGCCCAGTCGAGGTACCCGAGCGACGGCGCGAAGCGACTGAAATGATGTTTGGTCGAATCGTGGTAACGGATGGCGATCAACCCGGACTACGACAGCTGCTTGATCCGCTTGTCGATCTCGGCGACCGCCTGCGTCAGCTGCTGCTTGCGCGCCTGGTGCGTCGTGAGCTCGAGCTGCCGCTGCATCTCGGTCCGCGCCAGCTTCAGCGACTCGACCTGGCGGGCGCGTTCCGGATCGGTGCCCTTGCCCGCCTGGCGCGCCTTTCTGCTTTTCTTCTTCGCGTTCTTCCATCCGCTCGGCGAGGCGGGATTCCGCGTCGACGAGTCCTTCTCCGGCGTCACCCATGTCTTGTCCTGGTTCGAGATTGTTTAGTGTGCGAGGACGAGCGCTGAACATTATACGGGGAACACCAAGCGGTCCGACGCGGACGTGATTAGATCGTCGTGTGGCCGCAGCGAGGTCCTCGACCTTTTCCACCCGGCGGTCCGCGAATGGTTCGCCGCGGCGTTCGACGCGCCGACCCGACCGCAGCAGCTCGGATGGCCGGCGATCGCCCGCGGCGAGTCGACGCTCATCCTCGCGCCGACCGGCAGCGGCAAGACGCTCGCGGCGTTTCTCTGGTGTCTCAACCGCCTCATGTTCGAGCCGCCGCCTCCGCGCGAAGAAGCGGTGCCGCGTGCTCTACGTCTCGCCGCTCAAGGCGCTCGCCGTCGACGTCGAACGCAACCTTCGCGCGCCGCTCGCCGGCATCGCCGAACGTCGCGCGCGCACGCGGCATCCCGTCACCGTGCCGGAGATCTGCGATCCGGACCGGCGACACGCCGGCGATCGAGCGCGCCCGCTTCGGTCGCGAAGCGGCCGACATCCTCATCACCACGCCGGAATCGCTGTTCCTGCTGCTCACGTCGAACGCGCGCGAGCGACTGGCCTCGGTCGATACCGTCATCATCGACGAGATTCACGCGCTCGTCCCCGGCAAGCGCGGCGCGCACCTGGCGTTGTCGCTCGAGCGACTAGAGGAGATCCGGACGGTAGGGGCGGGTCTGACGACCCGGCCCTCCCCGGGTTGCAGCGCATCGGCCTTTCCGCCACGCAGCGTCCACTCGACGAGGTCGCGCGCTTTCTCGGCGGTGCGGAGCCGCGCGCCGATGCAGCAAGGCGCGGTCCTTCACGAAACGATCGTCATCGCGCAAGCGCGACGTGCAGGCGGTCGAGGAAATCGAGAGCGAACTGCATGAGGAATTCGCCGGACGATGACAAGAGCCCGATCTACCGCGCCGGTCACCGATCATCAACGCGGCGGACCGCAAGCAGCTGAAGCTCCGCATCGAGGTGCCGGTCGAAGACATGGCGAAGCTGGCGCGGCCGATTGACATGCCGAGCGGGCCGGCGTCGCAAGGGACCGGTCGAGCCTCGATCTGGAGCTCCATCCATCCGCGGCTGCTCGAGCTGATTCATGCGCACCGCTCGACGCTGCTCTTCGTCAACAGCCGCCGCCTGGCCGAGCGTCTGGCGGGAGCGCTCAACGAGCTTGCCGGCGAGCCGCTGGTGCGCTCGCACCATGGCTCGCTCGCGCGCGCCGCGCGCAGCGAGGTCGAAGACCTCCTCAAGGCCGGTCGAATCAAGGCGCTCGTCGCCACCTCGTCGCTCGAGCTCGGTATCGACATGGGCGCCATCGATCTTGTCATCCAGATCGAGGCGCCGCCATCGGTCGCCAGCGGCCTTCAGCGCATCGGACGATCCGGGCATCAGGCGGGCGCGGTCAGCGAAGGCATCATCTTTCCGAAATTCCGCGGCGACCTCGTCGCCTGCGCCGACAGTCGCGCGCGCCATGCACGATGGCCTCGTCGAGTCCACGCGGTATCCGCGCAATCCGCTCGACGTGCTCGCGCAGCAGATCGTCGCGATGGCCGCCATGGACACGTGGGACGTCGACGCCCTCTTCGCGCGCATCCGATGCGCGGCGCCCTACGCGGACCTGAGCCTGCGGATGTTCGAAGGCGTCCTCGACATGCTGTCCGGGCGATACCCGTCCGACGAGTTCGCCGAGCTGCGGCCGCGCATCACGTGGGACCGCGTCCGCGGCACGATCGCCGGCCGCGAAGGCGCGAAGCGCGTAGCGATCGCGAACGCCGGCACCATTCCCGACCGCGGTCTCTACGGTGTCTTCCTCGCCGGCGCCGATCGACCCGTGCGCGTCGGCGAGCTCGACGAAGAGATGGTCTTCGAGACCCAGGTCGGTGAAACGTTCACCCTTGGCGCGTCGACCTGGCGGATCGAGGAGATCACGCACGACCGCGTGCTCGTGTCGCCCGCGCCGGGCGAGCCGGGCAAGATGCCGTTCTGGCACGGCGACCAGCGAGGGCCGTCCCGTCGAACTGGGCTACGCGATCGGCAAGCTGGTTCGCGATCTGCGCGGCACGCCGCGGCCGGCCGCGATCGATCGCCTGGTTGCGCCAGCACGATCTCGACGCCATGGCCGCCGAAAACCTGCTTCGCTACCTCGACGATCAGGCCGCATCCGGCGCCGTCCCCGACGACCGGACGATCGTCATCGAGCGCTGCCTCGACGAGCTCGGCGACTGGCGCGTCTGCCTGCTGTCGCCGCTCGGCAGCCGGATCCACGCGCCATGGGCGATGGCCGTCACCGCGCACATCCGCAATCGCACCGGCATGGACGTCGAAGTGATGTGGGGCGACGAGGGCTTCGTCGTCCGGTTTCCCGAGGTCGAGAACCCGCCGGATCCCGCGCTGCTGATGCCCGACATGGACGAGGTCGAGGCGCTCGTGCTGCGGCAGCTGGGATCGACGTCGCTGTTCGCGGCGCGATTCCGCGAGACCGCTGCGCGTGCGCTGCTGCTTGCCGCGCCGGCGGCCCGGCATGCGCACCCCGCTGTGGCAGCAGCGCAAGCGCGCCTCCGATCTGCTGGCCGTCGCCTCGCGCTTCGGGTCGTTTCCTGCGCTGCTCGAAACGTACCGCGAAGTGCTGCGCGATCACTTCGACATGCCCGCGCTCGTCGAGACGCTCAAGAAGATCAGCGCGCGCACGCTCCGAGTGGCGACGATCGATTCACGCGTTCCCTCTCCGTTTGCCGCGTCACTGCTCTTCAGCTACGTCGCCAACTACATCTACGACGGCGATGCACCGCTCGCCGAGCGCCGCGCGCAGGCGCTGTCGGTGGATCAGGCGCAGTTGCGCGAGCTGCTGGGTGACGCAGAGCTGCGCGAACTGCTCGACGCCGACGCGATCGTCGCCCTCGAACGGCAACTGCAGCACCTCGACGAGAAGTACAAGGTCCGAACCAGGGACGGCCTTCACGATCTGCTGCTCCGAATCGGCGATCTGACGATGGAGGAGGTCGAGGCGAGAAGTGTCGTGCCGGACACGATCACGGCCGTTCACCAGCTCGAGAACGACCGGCGAGTGGTGGCGCTGCCGATCGCCGGGGAACGCCGGTACGTCGCGGTCGAAGATGTGGCGCGCTATCGCGACGCGCTCGGTGTTCCGCTGCCACCAGGGCTGCCTGAGTCGCTCCTCGAGCCTGTTCGCGATCCCGCAGGCGATCTCGCGCTGCGCTATGCGCGGTCGCACGGACCGTTCACGGCGCGCGAGCTCGCCGCGCGGTACGGTCTGGGCGTCAGCGTGGCGACGGCGCTCGTGCTCCAGCTCACCGCGTGCCGGCAAGTTGATCGAGGGCGAGTTCAGACCCGGTGGCACTGAGCGCGAATGGATCGATCCCGACGTCCTGCGGAGCCTTCGCCGGCGATCGCTTGCCCGTCTGCGGCACGAGATCGAGCCGGTCGATGCCGATGCACTGGGCCGCTTTCTCGTCTCGTGGCACGGCGTCGGCAGCGGCCGACGCGGGCTCGAGGCGGTGCTCGATGCGATCGAACAGCTGCAGGGCGCGGCGGTGCCGGCGTCGGTGCTCGAAGCGCGAAGTCCTGCCGGCGCGCGTCGACGACTACACACCCGGAATGCTCGATACGCTGATGAGCGCGGGCGAAGTCGTGTGGATCGGGCGTCGAGCCGCTCGGTGAACGCGATGGTCGCGTCGCGTTGTACCTGACCGACCAGATGCAGCGCCTTCGCCCGCCGATGGCGGCCAAACCCGAGGTCGAGGGGCGTGCTGCCGAGATCCTCGAGTACCTGCAAGAGCACGGCGCCTCGTTCTTCAGCGCGATTCACGACGGCACCGGAGGCGGGTTTCCGACAGAGACCGTCGAGGCGTTGTGGGATCTCGTCTGGCAGGGACTCGTTACCAACGACACCATGCAGCCGCTGCGCGCCTACGCCCGGACCGAAGAGACGCGCAGCGCCAAGAAACGAGTCGCGCGGAGCGCCGTTCCGCTCCCGCCGTCTGGTGCCGCCGCGCGCCGAAGGACGATGGTCCCGTGGTCGGCGCGACTCGCGTCACAAAGTCGTCCGGCGACGGAGTGGGGCGCCGCGATGGCCCAGCAACTCCTCTCCCGCCACGGTATCGTCACGCGCGAAACAGTAGCGGCCGAATCTGTCGCCGGCGGGTTCTCGGCTGTCTACAGGTGCTGAAGGCGATGGAAGAGGCCGGGAGAATCCGTCGCGGCTATTTCGTCGCCGGTCTTGGTGCTGCGCAGTTCGCAATGCCTGCCGCGCTCGATCTGCTCCGCTCGATGCGTGACGTTCCTGAGACGCCGCGAACGGCGGCGGTCGCCGCGACCGACCCGGCAAATCCGTACGGGGCGAGTGTGAAGTGGCCGGAGCTGGCTGACCCCACCGCATCAGGCCGAGGTCCAACGAGGGCTGCCGGCGCCCTGGCGGTGCTCGTCGACGGACACGCGGCAGCCTATCTGCGCCGCGGCGAGCGTGAGCTGCTGCTTTTTCTGCCGGAATCGGAACCGTCGCGTTCGCGCGTCGGCCGGGAGGCCGCGCGCATGCTGCTTCATCTCGCCGCCACCCGCGAGGGACGGCGGGGAATGCTGATCGCCGAAATTAACGGGGTGCCTGCACCAACACACCCCGCGGCACGCCTCTTCATCGAAGAAGGATTCGCCGCGACCGCGATGGGGTTGCAGGCGCGAACGGAACGGCTGCGACCCCGCGGATACGGATCGCTCGATCCAACTGGCATCGGCATTGCGGCCACGGACCCTGGAGGTAGATTCATGGCTGAGCAGCGCCGCCATAAATCTGAAGAAACGCTCGAGAACACCCGTCCACGGGCAAACGAGGACAGCGATCTCGAGCACAGTCGAGTACGGTCGTCGAACGATAGCGACCAGGAAATGGAACGCGAAGGGCTCGAGTCGACGCGGAATCGCGGTTATGACGAAGCGGTGCGTGGTGAAGACCGGGGCGACGTTACCGATGTAGATCCCGACAGCGCCACGTCTGAAAACGACCGCGAGGACATGACGGACGAGTAACAAGATCCCAAAACCCAAAACCCAAACTCCAAATCCCAACGCTAAGCGCTGTTGAGTTTGGATTTGGGTTTTGGGATTTACATCAGTTTCCCGACAGGTCCCAGGTCGAGATTGAGATCCTCGGGCAGCACGCCGAACTTCGCGCCGATCTCGACGACAGTTTCCTCGAGCTTCATCAGCGCGCGGCCGATCTCCTCCGTCTGTCGATCGCTGATGGTGCCCGCCTCCATGCGGCGGATCGCCTGTCGCTCCAGCACCCGTCGGATGAATTCGACCAGCGTCAACACCAGCTGCGCGACGGAGCGCTGCACATCGTCGGGATCCGCGTTCCAGCGCAGCGGGGAGGATTTTCCAGCCGAGCGCTCGAGCTCACGGCGCAGATCGTCGATCTTTGACACGTCGGTGACCGTCAGCGCGCCGCGCTTGGTGACGACCTTCGACTTGCGCACGGGCTTCTTCGAGCGTCGACGGGGTGGGGAGATTGTCCTTTTGCCCACGGGTGTCCTCGTCACCAATTCTCTGCGAACGCGTACGGGGGAAACGGACCGGTCACCATGACCCTGAGACCAGTGCGCTCAGCTGCGCGTTCGACTGCGGAGCGATAGGCGTTGACCGAGCTGCGAGGGATGAGATGATTTATGGTGGCCACGCCTGCCCGCTTCTCGACACGTTCATCCTTGACCCAGCGCTTCACCGCCGCGCGAATCGGCGCGAAGCCGGGAATCTCGCGCGCCCGTGCAGCGGTTATTGCACGCTGTTGCAAATACTGCGTACCTTGAGTCGGCGCATTCTCGAGTCTGACTCGTGAACGTCCGGTCACCCGAGTCTGACTCGAGTACGACGCGTCACCGGAGTCCGCCCCCCCCAGCACCACGCGGATCGTCATCTGGCTGCGGCCTCGAACCGCGCGCAGCCGACGCCGCAGCGCGTCCTGCCGCGACTGCAAGACGAATGTCACCTCATCGAGGTCAGCCATACCGGTGCCGAACCGGACAGGGAGGATCGCCGGCGTCCGCGCCGCGGCCTTTTCGATCACGATCGCATACCGCCGGAGGTTCGTCATTGTCGGCTTCGGCGCCCGTCGCAGTTCGCCGACCAGCGCCACGATTCCGCCGGTCGTGACGGCTCGAAGGCGCTCGCCGCTCATTCCGCTGCCGACGACCCTGGACGAGGAGGATGCGATCAGCGCGTAGACGCAGACGATCACGCGCGCGCCCGGCGGCGAGCGTCGCGCAGCGCGCGCCGCGCCTGATGGCGCTCTATGAACCCTGTATCCTCGCCAGGCAGGATGCGATCGGCGGCCGACAGCAGCAGCGAGAGTCGCGCGTACACCAGGTCGACCTGCGCCAGGCCGATCGTGATGTCTCCGCTCAGGACGACCCCCTTGTTCAGCAGGTTGTCGACGATGTCGAGGAGCGAGGCATCCTCGGTTCCGAGAATCTGTTCGGCCTCCGTCGGTTCAGGCGGACCTGAAGGTCCGCCTCTACGCCTGCTGGGGCTCATCTCGCTTGCCGCGCCGACGTATCTGCGCGCGAGGGCCGGGTCTGCCGCGCCGAAGCGCCACTGCGCGAGGGCGGGGCCTGGCTCCCCGAAGCGCTTGTGCGCGAAGGCGGCTCGATGAAGTTATACGGTGGCCAGGGTCCGGTGAGCGACACGGCCACGCCGGATCCGCGGAGGGCCCGTGAGTGCTTGCGCAGCGAAGCACGGAACGCTGCTGCCTTTGCCGCGGGGACAAGAAAGGCGGCATCGAGCAGCAGCCGCGATCCCGGCGCCGCACGCTCGAGGCTCGTCCGCCGTAGCGCTTCGGTGGCTTCTCGCGAAATGGCCTTGTACAAGCGGCCTGCCTCCACGCGCGCCTCGGCGAGCTGCGCCCGGTTCACGTCGAGGATGTCTCGCTTCCGCGCGAGATATGCCGCGCCCTCGCGTGCTCGCGGACCTGAAAGGTCCGCGCCGCTCTTCGGGGCGGGCCGAGCCGCGCCGCTCTTCGGGGCGGCGGCCCTGCGGCGCGGACCCTTTGGGTCCGCGTGCTTGCGCTCGACGTTCTCGCGCGCAGCCTTCTCGTCCCACGTGAGCCGGAGGCCCCACTCGACCTTGCGATCGATCCGCTTGAGGATGCGGGCGATCCTGCGCCCGTCGGCGCGCACGTGCTCCACGACGCGCTCATCGGAGGTGAACATCGTGAAGAGCTGCATCGGAAGCACCGCGGGCGCAGAGAGGAATCGCTCGATGACTCGCTCGTGCGCAACGGCGCGCTCGCCGACCCAGTCGAGATTCTGCAGACCGCGGACAAGCGCGGCCTCGCCGTAGTCCGCCTCGCGAACGGTCTCCACGATTGCCCACAGCTGGTCGCCGACCTCGATCGCGCGCAGGTCGCTGCCTCCCGGCATTCCGTCGGGAATGTCGCGCACGACTGGCCGCCTGGCGCCGCGCACCAGGCAGAAGACGTAACTGACCGTGACGCTCACGACTTGCGGATCTTACCCGCCTTCGCTCGCGTGTTTGTCGACGAGGTGCGACGAGGCTTCGCCTTGGGCGCGCGCGGCGACGCGGTTGCGCGGCGACGGCTGGGAACGAGGCTCCTGCGGCGCCGCTGGGTGGCGGGCCGAGGAAGCGTCGGCGCTTTCAGCGTTTCGGCATGGATCGGTTCGATGTCGAGCACCGACAGGGTACGCCCGCTCTGGGTTCCAAGGATGCCGCCGTGCGGAGGCTCGGTTTCGACGACCGTGGTGTGAGGAGCGTCCGCGGGATCGTGGAAATCGCCGGACACGCTCGCTTCGATCTGGAAGCGGCTGTCGGCGGTGCTTTCGATCGGCTCGCCGTCGCCGAACGCGAGCGGCCCCGATCCGCCCTCGCGGCGCTCCTTGATCTCGCGGATGCGGGCCAGCAGGTCGCGCCTCGATCTCGGCGAACTCCTCGTCCGAGATCTCGCCCATCTCGCGCTGCATCTCGGCCTCGAGCAGCTGCTCGCGCAGCGCCGTGTCGTCGTTCATCTCGGCCTCGGCCGCCGTGAGCGACGGTCTTCAGCGCCCACTGAGATGCCGGAGATCATCAGCGAGTCGAGGATGAACATGAGCGAGTCGAGATCAGTTCGAGGTTCGGAAGTCGCGAGTTGGGACTTGCGAATTTCCTATGCTGTCCGGCGCGCTCGAGCTTCAGCCGGATATTGACGAAGTTATACGGCGGCCAGGGCCCGGTGTACTTGAACGTCAGCTTGTCGAAGTGCGACGCGATTTCCTTGATGCGGCGGTCGAACGCCTGCTCCTGGTCGCGCTGCACGAGGAACGCGGCGTTCATGATCATCTTGTCGCCGATCGCGCGGTTGACGCGCGACGCCACCGACACGTCGCGCAGCCGCTGGAGGAACTCGGCGACGTAGCGCTCCGACCGCTGCTGCAGCGCGCCGTCGATCAGGCGGCCGTACTGCATCCGCGCGAAATAGGTCGACCCCTTCTGCGACGAGATCTCCGTCTTCAGCCGGTGGATGTCCTCGTCCTCCTGCTCGATCGTCGTGCACGATCTCGTCGCGATCCCACAGCACCTTCAGACCGAACTCGAGCTTGTCCTGCATCTTGTTGAGCACGTCGGCAAACGCGTCGTAGGCCGACCGCAGCAGCTCGACGATGTCCTCGCGCGTCTTGAAGATCGTGCCGAACGACATCGGGATGACCGTGTGATCGCGCATCACCGTCTCGTTGACGCGCTCGTGCGCCAGCACGTTCTCGCGCGTCGAATCGAGCGGCGCGATCGGCACGTCGGAGACGACGGCCGCCATGTCCTTGTAGTTGATCGTGTAGACGTCGGGCCACTGCTCGTCCATGCCGATCGCGCCGAACTTCAGCGGCTGGCTCGCGCGGATGATGCAGTAGACGTAGCGGCCGCGGCCGGCGCTGCGATCGACGTCCGGCAGGCTCGGCTTCGGCGCGCGCTCGACGACGCGCTCGACGCGCGTCTCGGTGCCGCGCACCTCGGTCTCGTGCGTCACGCGCGTCACCGCCTGATCCGCGGTGCGCTCCTTCTGGCTGGTGCGGCCGCGCGATGCGCGGCTGCTGCACGGCCTTGCGGCTGTCGCCGATCCGCGGTTCTGCATGCTCCGCGGCATCGCC
The DNA here is from genome assembly GCA_963741135.1 of uncultured Acidobacteriota bacterium. GTDB lineage: Bacteria > Acidobacteriota > Vicinamibacteria > Vicinamibacterales > UBA2999 > Gp6-AA40. The sequence continues at coordinate 492,040 of CAVUHC010000007.1, read as the reverse complement.
GCGCCCTGCGAGCGCGCTGGCACGCGTGCGCGCGACTTTCTTGCCGACTGGCTGGCTCTTGGCCTTCGCCTTCGCCATAATCGTCGCTCCTATGACTGCTTCACCGCGCTCAGCATCCGCCGGACCTCGACCACGAGATCGTCAGGCAGGCACGGTTTGGTCACGAACGAGTCGCAGCCCGCCTTCTTCGCGCCTTCCGACGCGCCGGCGAGCGCGTGGCCCGTCAGCGCCACGACGGGAATGTGCCTGGTGCGCTCGTCGGCCTTCAGCACCCGCGTCGCTTCCCACCCGTCCATGCCGGGCAGCGACAGATCCATCAGGATGAGATCGGGCTTCAGCGCGAACGCCTGCGTCGACGCGCCTCGTTGCCGTTGCGCGCCTCCGCCACGCGGAAGCCGGAAAACTGCAGGTACTCCGCGTACATCTCGCGCGCGTCCTGGTAGTCGTCGACGACGAGAATCAGCGGGGCGTGTCTGCTGCTCATTGTTCTGTTTCCGCAGGAATGGTCAGCGTGAACGTCGAGCCCTCGCCCATGACGCTCTGCGAGCGTGATGCGTCCGCCGAGCGCGGTGGCCAGCCGCCGGCAGATCGCCAGGCCGAGGCCGGTGCCGCCGTACTGCCGCGACGGCGAGTCGTCCACCTGGCGGAAGTCCTCGAAGATCTTCTCGTGGTGCTCGGGCGCGATGCCGATGCCGGTGTCGGTGACCGCGATCGACGCCGTCCGGTCGCGCGCGATCGAAGTCGACGCGTGATCTCGATCCCGCCCTGATGCGTGAACTTCAGCGCGTTGCTCAGCAGGTTGACGATGATCTGCTTCACCTTCTGGCGATCGCTGTAGACGAGCGGCAGCTCCGGGCACAGCTTCGGGCGTCACCGTCAGCTTCGAGCGCGCGATCACCGGATCGAGCTCCGCCATCACCTCGGGCACCAGCTCGTTCAGGTTGAACTCGCTGATCTGCATCGGCATCTTGCCCGCCTCGATGCGGGTGATGTCGAGAATCTCGTTGATGATCGTCAGCAGGTGGCGGCCGTTCGAGTCGATCCGCTGCAGCTGCCGCTTCACCGCTGGCAGCAGGTCGCCGGCGACGCCCTGCAGCAGCATGTGCGTGTAGCCGAGGATCGCGTTGAGCGGCGTCCTGAACTCGTGCGACATGTTGGCGAGGAACTGCGACTTCAGCCGCGACGCCTGTTCCAGCTCGATCGCCTGCCGCCGCAGCAGCTCGTTCTGCGTCGCCAGCTCGGCGGTGGCCGCCTGCACGCGCGCCTGCAGCTCGTCGGACGCCGCCTTCAACTGTTCGTACAGCCGCGCGCGCTCGAGCGCTTCGCGGCGGTCGTGCAGGATGGTGACGACCGCCGTCAGCTCGCCGGTCTCGGTGAGCACCTTGCCGGCGATGGCTTCGACCGGGATCGGCTCGGTCGTCGTCGGGTTCATCAGCCCGATCTCGCCGCGCCGGATTTCGCCGGGGCCGGTCTCGCCGAGCAGCAGGCCGGAGATGAACGACGAGAAGTGCGCGTCGTTCGCCTGCACGGTGCGCTGCGCCGACGTCACTGCGCGCTCGGCGACCACCGTGAACAGCTCCTCGGCCGGTGCGTTCATCAGCACCGTGGCGCCGGTCGAGTCGGTCACGATGATCGGATCGGCCACCGAGTCGATGATCAGGTTCAGGCGATCGCGCTCGGCGCGCACGGCCGCTTCGGCGACGCGCAGCTTCTGATAGTTCTCCTCGATCTGCTCGGTCGCGCGGCGCAGGTCGGTGATGTTGCGGAGCACCGAGACGATGCCGGTGCCTTCGCGCGGATCCTCGACCGTCGTGCTGAGCACCTCGAACAGCAGGTCCGAGCCGTCGCTCGGATCGACGAGCAGCAGCTCGCGCGCTTCCTGCGGTCCCTTCCACCGCGGTGCGCGACAGCGCCGCCGAGAAGAGCATGTTGTTCAGCTCGACCGCGCGGCGGCGGCCTTCGCTCTCCTCTTCGCTGGCGGCGAACAGCTTCTCCGCGCGCGCGTTGGCGACGATCAGCCGGCCTTCGGTGTCGGTCAGCAGAATCGGGTCGGTGACGGAGTTGATGATCGTGAAGAACAGCGCCCGCTCGCGCCGCAGCTTGCGCGCTTCCTCGGCGAGGCTGCCGCGCCCGCGCACCTGGTCGATCTTCTGGCCGAGGACGGTGACGAGCCAGCTGATATCCGGCGTCAGCCCGATGCCGCGCCGGAACAGCAGCAGGCCCGGCGCGACGTCGTCGGCTGTCGGCAGTCGCCGTGCCGCGCCAGCGGAATCGCCGGTGAACGGGCCGCGGCCGAGCGGCGTCGCGAGACACCTGCGCCGCGTGGCCGTTGAGCCGCTACCGAGCTTGAACGACGCTGGGGACCGGCGAGCGCAGCGCCGCGACCAGCGGATCGTGTGTGTCGGACGAGCGGCCACGAAAAGAGCTCGATGTCCTCGCCGAGCGTGCCGTGCGCGGCGATCGCCGACCAGCACGTTCGATTCGCCGTCGACCGCCAGGCAGGCGGACTGCTTCACGCCGGCGTGGCGCGGCAAGCCAGTCGAGGCTCGCCTGCGCGCAGCGGACGATGTCGTCGTGATGGGCGAGGTAGTACTCGAGCAGCTCGAGGCGTGCCGCGGTAATTCGACTGCCGTTCCGGCTGCACGTGCGAAGGTCCGCGCCTGAAGCGAGCTCATTCCTGCTCTGCGGTTCGTTCGATCTTCATGGGCGTGGTCCACTGGGCAGAGGCAGGTAGGAGGATCCGTCCCTACCCTGCCAGGTCGTTGCCGCCCACACGTACTGTCTGTCTCTTGCCTATCCTATTTCGTTCGACGGCGGCGCGCGGCGGCGGCCGGCGTCCGGGCCCGCGGCTGCGTGCCGCTCTCGAGCTGCGCGCGCAGTGACACGTTCTCGGCGGCGATTTCGTCGTACGGCCGCGGCGCCTCGATCGTCGGACGCGCGACGGCGGACGCAGCGCGCCGACCGCCTCGGAATACTTCAAGTAGGTATCGATCGACGCCACGACGACGCGCGCTTCGACGGTGATCAGGTCGATCCCGACGAGTGAGACGCGCACCCACGCATCGATGACGATTCCCTTGTCGAGGACGCGGTCGAGGACGTCAATAAGACTTGTTCCGCCTGCTGCACGTTCGACGGCCATCGTGAAAGCTCCTTAGTCGAGTGTCACTCTTTGCCGAGCGCGCGAGATCGCGGCGCGCCGGCCGGAGGCCCGCGTCAGCGACGCGACGCCGCCGTTCGAGCAGCCGGAGCTGCTCACGCAGTTCGAGATTTTCCTGCAGCACCTGCTCGCGCCCGGGCGACAGGTGACGGTCGTACTTCCACCAGTCGAGGCCAATCTCCTCTGCCTTGTCGATCGAACAGATCATCAGGCGGATGCGAATCGTCAGAAGCTCGACTTCGGCGAGCGACACCTTGATGTCGCCCGCCACGACGAGGCCCTTGTCGAGCACGCGATCGAGAATGTCGACCAGCCCGGCACTGCCGCGGGTCGGACTTCCTGTCAGGTCGGTCGGCATGCGGTCGGTGCGGTCGGCTGGCCTTTCGTCGCGCGAAGCCGGGCGGAATGCCCGACGCGAAGCTCACGCGAACCGTCGCAGTATAGATCGCGGAAGTACACGCTCCAACAGCAGTAGAACCCAAATCGAGGATTAAGTTCGCGAACCAACTCAGCTGTAGTCATCGCGCTGCACGCTCAAAAGGCGGTCCTTGAATCCTGGCCGCGCAAGGCCGGTCGATGAGGTCGGTCTCGCCGGCGCGTGCGTCCCCATGTGATTTCGATTGTCACGGGCGATGACACTCACCGTTCCCGGGCTCACAAGGGTCGGTCGATGCACGTGCATGTGATCGCCGTGACCTATGCGCATCGATTGCAGATCGCATGCAGCGTTGACCGCGGGCACGAGACGCACATCGCGAATCATGCGAGACGATGAGATCGCGTCCATCGTGAACGTTGTTCGTTGCGTTACCATGTGAGCGCATGGCGACGCAGTGCTCCTTCGACATCACCTCCAATGTCGATCTTCAGGAAGTGGACAACGCCCTCAACCAGGCGCGTAAGGAAGTGGCGCAGCGCTATGACTTCAAGGGCGCCAAAGCGTCGATCGATTTCGACGCCAAGGAGTCGAAGCTCGTGCTCGCCGCCGAAGACGAGTTCAAGGTGAATGCGCTCTGGGAAATCGTCTCCACGCGACTGGTCAGACGCAACGTTCCCGTCAAGAACCTGAATCGCGGCGCCGCGGTGGCCGGCCGCCAACAGCACCGTCCGGCAGGAGATTACGCTGCAGCAGGGCATCCCGTCGGACACCGCCAGGGACATCGTCAAGTTCCTGAAAGATGCGAAGCTGAAAAAAGTGCAGGCATCGATTCAGGGCGATCAGCTGCGCATCACGTCGGGGTCCAAGGACGACTTGCAGGAAGTGATGCGGCTGCTGCGCGAGCAGGACTTCGGGGTCGCGCTGCAGTTCGGAAACTACCGGGGTTAACCACGAAGGTCTCGACGGGCACGAAGAATTCCTTAGCTTCGTGTTCTTCGCGTTCTTCGTGGTTTGATCACTTCTTCGTCTTTTTCTCCTCCCACGCAACTTCGGTATCGCCGTTCTTGCCAAGCGCCAGGATCGCGTTCGCAATCCGATCGGTCCGCGTGTGGAGCGGAAGCTCCGTGTCGTAGACCAGTTCCTTCTGCCCCGCGCTGCGCAGCTCGAACTTCACGTGATACCGCCGAAGGATCGCCTCGAGATCGCCGCGCATCGCGGCCGGATCCGCGGCGATGAGCTTCAGCTCGAAGTGCTTGGTCAGCTCCGGCTCGATCGATTCCACCGCCCACAAGACACCCAGCAGGAAGACGGTGGCAAACGCAGCCAGGCCGTACAACTCCACGCCGCAGCACAGGCCCATGCTGAGAGTCGAGAGCATCACGACGGCGTCTTTCGGATCGTCGATCTTCGCGCGATATCGAATCAGGTTGGCGGCGCCGACGATGCCGAACGCGCGCGCGAGACTCGAGCCGACGACCAGCATCACGGTGGCGCCGACGATGGCGAGGACGATTTGCGTCTCGATGACCGGCGCGGATCGCGGCGGGGTGCCGCGGCGGCGCGGGCGGAAGGCGAGCGCCGCGCCCAGCACCGTCGCGATCGGCAGCGACAGCAGGGCGCGCTCTACCATGTCGAAGTGATTGGTAAGCACCTGAGGGATCGATTGCGTGAGTTCTGGCGGCGGAGGCTGCATAGTGGCGGTTAGCGGGTTGCCTGGTCGATCGGACGCGCCCGAAGCGCGAGGCCGTCGTCAATCTTTTGCTTGAGCCGGCGGATGAAACGCTCCGCGTCCGCGTCCGCGTAGTTGGCTGCCCGGAACGCGTCGCGCCACTGCGCGTCGGTGATCCGCTGCATGCGTTGCGCGGCCCACTGGACATCGGGCGGATGAATCATCGAGAGCAGCTCCTGGTGGCGGCCGACATAGTCGAACTCGACCCTGTCGCCGTCGATGGCCGTGATGAAGCCGTGCTTCTCGAACCCGTCGAGCCAGTTGCGCCGCGGGAACAGCTTACCGGTCTCGCCGAGCGAGGCGCCGAGATCGCGGACGACGAACCAGCGGTCGGCGCCGTCCCACGGCTCCATGAGCTTGTAGATGCTGTTGTTGTCGTTCTTCAAATCTGTGCTGTTGAACATCATCAGCACGACGAGCAATCCGCTCAACTCATGGGTGCCGACAAAGGGATTCTGCTGCCACCACCAGTACTCCTTGAGTCGCTCGAGCTGCGGCAGCTTCGGACGGAACCGCGCTTCACTCTCGATGCGAACGTGGCCATCCCGTTCGAGCTTCCATGACGGCAGGTAGTAGACAGGAGGCTGGTGATAGCCAAGGCCCCATAAGATTCGCGACAGCAACGACCTCGCTCTGCGACTCCGGGCCGATCTTGGCGCTCCACTCCCCACCCTGGGGATCCCTGACGTCGTAACTCGAGCTGAAACCGACGTCGTCCCGCGCCTCGAATGTGTAGACCGCATCGGGGGCCGGCGCGTACTTCTGGCCGCCGACGCCCCAGAAGAGATCGCGCGGCTCGTTACCTGGATCGATCCACAGTTCCTTGATTTGATCCGGAGACGGCGGCCGCTCAGGGGCGCGAATTGCGATCGCTGCCGCCGCACGCCGATGACAATGAGGCCGAGCACCGCCACGGCTGAGCTGACGCGTCCGATCACGTGACCTCTTCAGCAAGCGACGTTCCAACGATGGGAACAACGGGGTGGCACCGGGTTTGGTTCCTGCAACTCGGCCATGCCCCCCGCCATCGTTCCGACCGCGACGTATCGCCTTCAATTCAACGCGTCATTTACCTTTGATGCGGCCACGGCCATCGTCGACTACCTCGATACGCTCGGTATTTCGCACTGTTATGCATCGAGTTATTTCAAAGCGGTGCCCGGGAGCACTCACGGCTACGACGTCGCGGATCCGACGCAGCTGAACCCGGAAATCGGAGATCACGACACCTTCGACCGCTGGGTCAACACCCTCCGCGCGCGTGGCATGGGTCACATCATCGACCTCGTGCCCAATCACATGGGCATCGCACATTCCTCCAACCCGTGGTGGCAGGACGTGCTCGAGAACGGTCCGAGCTCGCGGTATGCGCAATTCTTCGATATCGACTGGCATCCGCTGAAACCCGAGCTGGAAAACAAGGTCCTGCTGCCGATCCTTGGCGATTCCTATGGCACAGTGCTCGAACGACAGGAGATCACCCTCCAGTACGTGAATGGAGTGTTCAGTGCGCGTTACGCCGATTACGTCCTTCCGATCTCGCCGGACACGTACGGCGGCATTCTCGGCTTCGAGGCGGAGGCACTCCTCGCCGGGATAGGCGAGAGCGACGCGGGGATCGAGTTCCTCAGCATCCTCACCGCGATTCAGCGCCTTCCCGGGCGGGACGTGCAGACGCAGGCGTTGCGAGCGGAGCGCGATCGCGAAAAGGAAGTGATCAAGCGCCGGCTCGCCGGGCTGACCTCGATTTCGCCGCCGGTGCTCGCGCACGTCGACCGTGCGGTGGTCGCGCTGAACGGGATCAAGGGAAGCGCCCGGAGCTTCGACCGCCTCGACGCTCTGCTCTCGATGCAGGCATACCGGCTCGCGTACTGGCGTGTTGCCGTGGAGGAAATCAACTATCGGCGATTTTTCGACATCAACGAGCTTGCCGCGGTCCGCATGGAAGACCCGGTGGTCTTCGAGCGCACCCATGCATTCGCCTTCGAGCTGCTGACGCAGGGACGGGTCGACGGCTTCAGGATCGATCACGTGGACGGCCTCTACGATCCGGGTGACTACCTCGACCGGCTCCAGGCGCGGGCGCGCGACATGCGTCCCGATCTCTTCACGGGCGACGCGCGCCTCTATCTCGTTGTCGAAAAAATTCTCCGTCACGGCGAGTGGCTGCCGTCATGGCCAGTGGAAGGGACGACAGGATACGACTTCCTGGTCCTGGTGAACGGGTTGTTCGTCGATGGACGAAATGAGCGCGCGGTGAACGAGGCGTTCGAGCGCTTCACCCGCTTGCGCGCGCCGTTTCGCGAATTCGCATACCGCAGCAAGCAGCTCATCCTTCGCATGAGCATGGCCAGTGAGCTCAACGTGCTGGCCCACGGCCTGAACCGGTTCGCCGAGCGGAACCGTCACTACCGTGACTTCACGCACAACAGCCTCGCGTACGCGATGAGGGAGATCATCGCGGCGTTCCCTGTCTATCGGACGTACGTCAACGGACGCGAGACCGAAGTGGGCGACCACGACCGACGCTACATCGAGCATGCGGCCACCGAAGCCAAGCGCCGCAATCCGCGTCATCCCCGCGTCGTGTTCGATTTCATCCGCGGCCTTCTTCTGAAGAAAGCGGACTATATCCCCGAAGAAGAGCGGTGCGAGCACCTGAAGTTCGTCGGCAAATTCCAGCAGGTGACGAGCCCGGTGACCGCGAAGGGCATCGAGGACACCGCCCTCTACATCTACAACCGGCTCGTGTCGCTGAACGAGGTCGGTGGTGAACCCGACAGGTTCGGCGTTGCACCGGACGCCCTGCACACGTGGATGATCGAGCGAGCGAAGAGGTGGCCGCACGGACTCTCCGCAACGCTCGACCCACGACACCAAGCGCAGCGAGGACGTCCGCGCGCGGCTCAACGTGCTGTCCGAGCTGCCGGTCGAGTGGAAACAGGCAGCGGGGCGGTGGGCGCGTCTGAACCGCAAGGCGCGGACGATCATCGACGCCGAGTCCTACCCGAGCCGGAACGAAGAGTACCTGCTCTACCAGACGCTGATTGGCTCGTGGCCGTTCGGGACAATGACAGCCGAGGAGGAACGTGCCTATCGGGACCGCATCAGCACCTACATGCTCAAGGCAATGCGCGAAGCGAAGGTCTTCACGAGCTGGCTGAATCCGAGCGAGCCGCACGAGAAGGCGATGGCCCGCTTCGTCGAGATGGTCCTCTCCCCCGGCAACGCCGCCTTCCGCCGGGACTTTCTCGAGCTGGCGCGCCGCGTTGCGCGTTACGGCATCTACAACTCGCTCGCGCAGCTCGCCATCAAGATCGGCGCGCCGGGCGTCCCCGATTTCTACCAGGGGACCGAGCTGTGGGACTTCAGCCTTGTCGATCCCGATAATCGCCGGCCCGTCGACTACCGGAAGCGCCGCGCGCTCCTCGATGAGTTGGATGCGGCCCGCAAGCAGGGACACACGGGCCAACTGGCCGCGGATCTCCTCCAGAAGCCTGAAAGCGATTCTCTAAAGCTCTTTGCGACGATGACGATGCTGCGCGCAAGGCGTGCGAACCACGACGTGTTCCGCAACGGCTCTTACGAGCCGCTCGCGGCTGACGGCAGCCGCCGCGACCATGTTTTCGCGTTCGCCCGCGTCCTTGGCCAGCGCCAAGCGCTCGTGATCGTACCGCGGCTCGTCGCAACGCTGAAGCCGGACGGCCAAGCTCCCGTCGGCGACGTGTGGGGAGACACGCGCATTCGTGTTACCGAATCGGCGCCACGCTGCTATAAGCAGCTGTTCACCGGACGTTGCGTCCCGGCCATCGATGACGCCGGTCGGACGTGGATCAAGGCGGCAGACGTGTTCGACGCATTCCCAATCGGCTTTTTGGAGGCGGTGTAACCATGGGATGGACCATCATCGCGGTCGCATTCATCACGTGGTTCGTCCTCGTGCTGTTCTTCACGCCCCGCATCGACTACAAGGTGACGCAACCGATCCGCCCCGACGGGGATGAGTTCCTCCACATCATCCAGACGACCTGCCAGGCAGCGGTCCATTTCAACAACAAGGTCGAAATCTTCACAAACGGAGCGCAGTTCTATCCGGCCATGCGTGACGCGATACGCGCGGCGGAGGCATCCGTGAACCTGGAGGCCTATATCGTCCGCCCGGGCGACGCGGCCGACATGCTGATCGACGCGATGGTCGAACGCGCGCGGGCCGGCGTCGACGTGCGAATTACGCTCGATGCGATCGGTAGCATGTTCATGTTCGGCGCGCCGCTGCGACGGCTGCGCGATGCCGGCTGTAAGGTCAACTTCTACCAGTCGATCGCCTGGTACCGGCTCCACCGCCTCAACAACCGGACGCACCGTGAACTGCTGGTCGTCGACGGCGGCGTCGCCTTTACCGGCGGTGCCGGCATCGCCGACTGGTGGTTGAAGCCCGAGCGAGGGCGTCCTGCGTGGCGCGACACGATGGCACGGATCGAAGGCCCGATCGTGGCGGCCCTGCAGGGTGTGTTCGCTGAAAACTGGCTGGAATGCTGCGGTGAGATCCTGACGTCGCCGAGCCAGTGGCCCAAGCTGAAGCCATGCGGAACCACCGAGGCGATGCTCGTCAAGAGTTCGCCGTCGGATCGCGCCACGGTGTCACGCGTCGTGTTCCAGATGCTGATCGAGGGATCGGTCAGGACGATCGATATCCAGACGCCGTACTTCCTTCCGGACAGGGCGTTGCGCCGGGCCTTGGTGCGGGCCGCACGCCGAGGCGTCAGGGTGCGCGTAATCGTACCCGGCAAACACACCGATCAGCGCCTGGTGCGATTCGCCAGCCGCCGTATGTACCCGGAACTGCTCGAGGGAGGGGTGAAGCTCCATCGAGTACCGGCCGGCGATGACGCACGTCAAGGCGCTGATGGTCGATGGCGCATGGGCGGTCATCGGCACCACAAATGTGGACAACCGTTCCTTCGAGCACAACGACGAGGTGAACGTCGCGTTCCGTGAGGCGGCGGTCACTCAACGTCTGCAGCGGGATTTCGAGTCGGATCTCGCCGCCAGCGACCAAATCACGCTTGAAGCGTGGGGGGCGCGCCCGACGTTCGAGAAGCTCATCGAGCCCCTCTGCTGGATCTTCGAGCGGCAACAGTAAAACAAATCCCAAATCCCAAATCCCAAATCCCAAGCTCCAAGTCCCAAGAGGGCCTGAACAGAATAGCCCCACTATGGAGCTTCTCTGTTTTGGGTTTTGGGTTTTGGGGTTTGGGTTTTGGGATTTTCTAATGAGACTTCTCGATCCCGCCCGTCCACGCGGCGATCTGCTCTTCGGTCATTGTCCCGCGCGGTCTGAGACGCGCATCCTCGTAGCCCCACTCGTCAACATCCACGAGATACTGCGCCCGCGAGAGGAGCGTTCCCTGGCAGACCTTGCTGTCGCGTGTCGGGACGTCGAGCTCCGCGTGCAACCGGTTCATCAGCTCCTTCACGAGTGATGACGGCACGAGCGAGCGCTCGCCCGGATAGATAAACCCGAAGAGAATCAGGTGGCCGAGCAGGACACGCCAGTGGGTGCCGAAGCGGCCCACCAGGCGTTCCCAGTTCACCAACCCTGCACAGTGCCGGAGGAGGTGCGCCACGTCGGCGCCATCGTAGCGCTCGCGCTCCATGACCATCGCTTTCGTCCAGATCATCTCCTCGGCAGGAACGAGCTTCACTGGTGTGCCGAGCACGATCTCGTCTACCGCGTGCGCGAACCACTCGTCGTCGACTTCGGCGATCCCGTTGCCGGAACTGAAAATGACGTCGACGAATTTCTCGCCGTGATGGGCCTTGGCGAGCCAGTGATGGAACAGGATTTCGGTTCTGAACCCGCACCGCTGGAGGACGTCGAGCACGCGACGCACGTCGCATGGACGCACGAAGATGTCAAAGTCTTTTGTCGTGCGGCAGATCCCGGCGTAGTACTGGAACGCGTAGGTCCCGCCCACGAGATACGGCACGCCGGTGCGATTCAGCATGTCGAGCGCGTCGCGATACAACTGCGCTGTGTCGGGAGTCGTCAGCAGCGGAATATCAGCATCGAACACGGTCATGTCCTTTGTTCGCCTGGGCAGGATTCAGGCCGATTTGACGAGCGGACAGACCGAGCGGCTCGGCCGACGCGCTCGCGGCTTCCGTTCCCTCGAGCGGCACTTCGACGATGAGAAAGGGCGGACGATCGGGGTTGGTGCGGAGGAGCAGTGGCATCGCCACGTTGTGCACCGGCACGCCAGTGGAGGTGCGTCCTTCGGGAGAGCCGCGATGCGCGTGCCCGTGAAAGACGGCGCTCACGCGATAGCGGTTGATCGGTTCTTCGAGACGGCTCGATCCAAGGTACGGGAAAATTTCCGGCGGCTCGCCCTCCACCGTCGCGCGGATCGGCGCGTAATGAAGCAACGCGATGCGCTGATGCGTGCGAAGGCGTGCAAGGGCGGCTTCGAGCTTCAACGCTTCTTCGACCGCCTCCTGCACGAACGCCTTGATTGCCCGCTCGCCCCACGGGCCGAGCGCGCCGCGGCCGAAGCCGCCGGCAAATCCCTTGACGCCGGCGAATCCGACTCCGTGTACTTCTGTGGCTTCCCCATCCAGCACGGTCACGCCGACGTCCGTCAGGATCTGACGGATCTCGTCCGCCTTGCCTGCCTCGTAGTCGTGATTTCCAAGCACAGCGATCACCGGGATTTTCATGGCGCTCCCGATCTCGCGCGCCAGGACGCGCGCCTCATCGGGAAGACCGTAGTCGGTGAAGTCGCCACACAGCAGCAGAACGTCAGCCGAGGAGCTGATCTGAGTGAATAGCGGTTGTAACGATCCCTGCTGTGTCTTGGAAACGTGCAGGTCACCAACCGCGGCAATGCGCAGGTGTGTTTTGGCCGAGGTCATCCGTTCCGCCATGATTCCGGGCTGAGGTACTCAAATCGAGGACCATGTGGGCTCATTTGCGATTGGTGAGTTGTGATTTCCTAGCTGTAGTTACTAAACTCAGCTGTTAGTTACAATCGCCAATCACAAATCGCGGATCACAAATCGAATGGGTAGGCTTCATCAGATCTGGATCAAACGTGTGCATGGCGGAAAGATGGACGCCGCCGACCGCTCGACGCTCATCGCCGGACGAGGTCTCGCCGGCAACGCGAATCAGGGCGGCAAGCGGCAGGTGACGCTTCTTGACCTCGAGCGATGGCAGCAATTGATGGATCAATTCCGCGCGGACCTCAACACCAATGCGCGGCGTGCCAACCTGGTCATCGAGGGTGTGGACTTGTTCGATTCGCGCGGGCGGACGCTGCGAATCGGTGCGACTCGCCTGCTCGTCCATGGCGAGACCCTTCCCTGCGAGCGGATGGACGAAGCACTTGCCGGGTTACAAAGCGCGATGGGCGAGCGCTGGGGCGGCGGTGTGTTTGCCGAAGTGATCGAAGGCGGCGAGATCTCAGTCGGCGACGAAGTGGGCTGGGAACCCTGACAACTCCCAACGCCCAACCTCCAACTCCCAATGAACTTGGGAGTTGGGAGTTGGTTCTTGAGCGTTGAGTTACACCTGTCCCTTGGGCTGGCGCGGAGCGCGCTGCTGACGCTCCTTTGCCCTTGCCTGCGACTGCGCTTCGAGCTGCTTCGCCTTTTCCTGCTGCTCCGCCGTGAGCAACCCGAAGATGTCGCTGTGCAGCCGCGCCTGCTCGACCGCCATATCCGCCTGCGCCGCGGCGAGATCCTGGGCGGCGGAACGCACCAGCGATTCGTTGACCGGGATCGCTTGGATTGCGGCACGTTGCGCGTCCATCGCCTGCTGCAAGCGCTGGGCGAGCGGCTGCGTCTGCTGGCGGTGACGCTGCGTGATGTCGCGGACCTGCTGCTTCTGCGCATCGCTCAGATCGAGCTGACCGAGTGCGAAGCCGGCTGCGAAGCCGCGGCCTCCGGGTCCGCCGGGCCCACCGAATGGGGCCCCGCCGCGTCCACGGCCATCAGGCCCTTGCGCACGGAGAGCCGCGGCGCCGCTGCCAACGAGCGCGACGAGCACCGCGCCCAAAGTGAATTTTCTAAAACGGGTCATTACTACCTCCACCATGTCAGACGATACGTGTGAACCCGGGGTTGGCTCCCCGGAAGCGCTGGCCCTGTGACAATCCTGTGGCGTCCGTTCATCTGCGCTGCCAGGAAATCCTCCGCCGCAGCCCGCAAGGACGCCTCGTTCCCTGACACCACGGCCATGGCGACCAGACGCGCGGTCGCTGCGACGAGCTGCGGCAGATAGTCGAAGCCCCGGCGCGATTGAGGTGCGGAAAGGAGCGCACTGCCGGCGATCAGAGCCACGAGGACGGCGGCCGCCGTTGCGAACTTCATGGTCACCTCACTCGTACCGAAGCGCGTCGATTGGATTGAGCTGCGCGGCTTTGCGCGCCGGGTAGAACCCGAAGAAGACACCGATGGCAGCCGCGACGCCGAAGGACATCGCCACCGCTGAAGGGGTCACCACTGCGGACCACTGCATCAGCCGGGTCACGGCCGATGCGATGCCGAATCCGAGCCCGATCCCGATGGCGCCGCCCGCCAGGCTCAAGACGATCGACTCCACGAGGAACTGCAGGAGGACGTCGACGTCGCGTGCCCCGACGGACAACCGCAGTCCAATCTCGCGCGTCCGCTCGGTGACCGACACCAGCATGATGTTCATGATGCCGATCCCCCCGACGATCAGCGATACCGCGGCAATACCGGCAAGCAGATAGGTCATCGTGTTCGTCGTCGACGTCAGCATGCTCGTCATCTCCTCGAGCGTACGCACCATGAAGTCATCATCCGAGCCCGGTTGAATCCGGTGACGCGTGCGCAGCACCGCGGATATGTCCTGCGTCATCGTGTCGAGGGGGACGCCGTCCTGCGCGGAAACGGTGATGTTGTTGAGATGCTGCACGCCGAGCAGCTTCTTCTGCACCGTCGAATACGGGACGAGGACCGTGTCATCCTGGTCCTGCCCCATCGCCGCCTGCCCTTTGCTCGTGAGCACGCCGATGACCTGGAACGGCTGATTCTTGATGCGGACGATCGCGCCCGTCGCGTCGACACCGGGCCCGAACAACTGATCGCGCGTCACCGACCCGAGCACCGCCACCTTCGCCCCGCGCCTCACGTCGTCGTCGGTGAAGAAGCTGCCGAACTGCATGGGCCATGAACGAATGGCGACAAGGTCGGCACCGGCGCCCTGCACTTGCGTGTTCCAGTTGGACGATTCCGACACGATCTGCACCCGCGTGTTGATGCCGGGCGACAGATACCGGATGCCTGGCACCTCGCGCCGGATCGCGTCCGCGTCCTCGGCGATCAGCGTCGTAACCGCGCCCTGGCCCTGCCGGACGGGGCCGAAGCCGCCTGAGCCGGCCGAGACCATGACGATATTCGAGCCGGCGCTGCGGATCTGGTTCTGAATCGACGCGCTGGCGCCCGTGCCGATGGCGACCATGACGATCACAGCGGCGACGCCGATGATCATGCCGAGCGCGGTAAGCGCGGTGCGCATCGCATTCCGGCGGAGCGCCTTGAGCGCGACGACGAACGTCATCAACAAAGACATTGGGGCTGCTCCTTACGCAATCCGCGCATCGAGCTCCGCATCCTGCTGGAGGCGGACGAGTTCGATGGCTGCACTTCGACGGTTCGTCACCGCGTGATCGCTTTTCACCACTCCGTCCCGGAACGCGATGATGCGCGTCGCGTATTCGGCGATGTCGGGCTCGTGCGTCACCAGCACGATGCGTGATGCCGCGCTCCGCGTTCAACCGCTGAAAGATACCCATCACCTCGATGCTGGTTCGCGTATCGAGGTTGCCGGTCGGCTCGTCCGCGAGCAGCAGCTTCGGGTTGTTCACGAGCGCGCGCGCGATTGCGACGCGCTGCTGCTGTCCGCCGGACAGCTGATTCGGGTGATGACCAAGGCGATCGGCAAGGCCCACGGCCCGCAACGCCTCGGCGGCCCGCTCGCGGCGCGCTGCGCTTCCGATGTTGCCGGCGTAGAGCAGGGGCAGCTCCACGTTCTCGAGCGCAGATGTGCGCGACAGCAGATTGAATCCCTGGAAAACGAAGCCGATCTCGGTGTTGCGCACGCGCGCGAGGACGCGTTGATCGAGGGATGACACGTCCCGGCCGTTCAGGCACGTAGCTGCCCGCTCGTTGGCTGGTCGAGGCATCCGAGCAGGTGCATGAAGGTCGACTTGCCGGAGCCAGACGGCCCGGTCAGCGCGACGAACTCGCCTGCCGCGACGTCCAGCGAGATGCCGCAGAGCGCGGGCACCTGCACCTCGCCGACGTCGTACGTCTTCGCGAGATCGCGGACGGCGATCACAGGCGAGCCTGGCACGCCGAGAAGGCTCGCCCGCATGCCGACAGTTGCGGCGCGGAACCTCTGGCTCGCCGAAACCGCTCGGCGGCGAAGGCAGCTCGGTCGCGGCTCGAGGTGGGCTCATCGCTGCGCTCCCGCTCCGCGAGCGCCGGTCGTGCCCGCGCCACCGCGCGCCGCCCGCCAAACGGAAGCAGTGGTGACGTGCTCGCCTGCGCGGTCGCCGTGCCCTGCTCCGCCATACCGGTCACGACCTGATCGCCTTCCTTCAGGTCACCCTCGACAACCGCCGTCATCGCGCCGTCGCTGACACCCGTACGAATCCGGACGGGCTCCAACGCGCCGTTCCTGATCGTCCAGACACGCCCACCCGATTGATCTGCGCGGCCCACGCGCGCGCGGCGCGCCGCCCTGCCCGCTCGTGGCCGCTGTCCCAGACGCCGTCTCCCGAATCCCGAATCCCGAATCCCGAGTCCCGGTTCGTGGTCGGCCGAAAGCGCAACGCCGAATTGGGCACGCGCAGCACGTTCTCGCTGCCGGCAATCTGAATCGTCACGTTCGCCGTCATGCCCGGCTTCAGCTTCATCTCCGGGTTCGGCACGTCGATCATCGTCGTGTAGCTGACGACGTTCTGTTCGATCGTCGGGTTGAGACGGACCTGCGAGACGGTGCCGCGTGAACGTGTCGGCTGGATACGCGTCGACGCGGAACGAGACGGTCTGCCCCGCAGCGATGCGCCCGATGTCGGACTCGTCGACGCTGGCGCTGACCTGCATCCGCGTCAGATCCTGCGCAATGCACGAACAGCGTCGGCGCCTGCATGCTTGCCGCAACCGTCTGCCCCACGTCCACGTTGCGCGAGATGACGACGCCGTCAATGGGCGCCGTGATGATCGTGTTGTTCAGGTTGACCTGGACCTGGTTGAGCGCGGCGCGTGCCTGCGTGATCTGCGCCTGCGCCGACTTGAGCGAGGCCTCCGCCTGCATGGCGCTCGACTGCGCCGTCTCGAGATCGTTGCGCGAGATGAGCTTCTGGTCGAACAGCTCCTGCGCACGGCGCGCTTTCGACTCCGTATCCTGCACCTCGACCTTGGCGCGGTCCGCGTCTGCCTGGAGCCGCGTCATCGTGGCACGCGCCTGCTCCACCTGCGTCTGAAACAGAGACGGCTCGAGCTCGGCGATAACCTGCCCTTTGCGCACTTCGGAATTGAAGTCGGCATAGAGCGCCTTGATCGTGCCCGACACCTGCGTGCCGACCTGGACGGTCGTCACCGGCTGCGAGCGTCCCGGTCGCGTTGACCTTCTCGACGACGTCACCCCTGGTCACGGCAGCAGTGACGGGCGCGGCTTCCGTGCTCGTGGTGCGCGCCCGCGAGTAGGCAATACTGCCAACCCCGATGGCGGCAACGACGGCGATGATGAGAATCAGGCGTTTGTTCATCCGGCTCGGCCTCTTTTCTTCCTCCATTCGATGCGATCGAGGTGGCTCGCCGATGACGAGGCCGTGACAATTCGATGGCTGGCACGTGCCACGGTTTCTTCACAGATGCGTCAACGGCAAATCACTCAGCTGGGATGGAATCAGGGGGATGTCGGCAGAGCCAGCGATCTACACTGGCGGACCTGAAGGTCCGCCGCTACGGGCGGCCGCCGCACCGATGGAAGCCGCGACCACGCCTCGACCCGTTGTCCTCGTCGTCGAAGACGAGCAGAACATCCGCGATCTCGTCTGTCTCCACCTCGGCCTGGAGAACTACGAGTGCGTTCCGTGTGCGGACGGAGAAGCCGCCTTGAAGCTCACGCGCGCGCGCCGCTTCGACCTGGTGATCCTCGACCTGATGCTGCCCGGGCTTGACGGCGTCACCGTGTGCCGCGCGATCCGTCGCGAATCAGAGAACCCGGACGTCCCGGTGCTGATGCTCACTGCCCGCCGCGAAGAATCCGACAAGGTCGTCGGCCTCGAGAGCGGAGCGGACGACTACCTCACCAAGCCGTTCAGCGTGCGTGAGCTCATCGCGCGGGTCCGCGCGCTGCTGCGTCGCGGCCCACGGCCGATCGTGGGCGCGGCACGGGAAACGGCGCGGCCGATCACCTACAAGCACATCGAGATGGATCCGGCGCGGCGGCGCGTGCGTGTCGGCGACCGGGATGTGGAGCTGACCTCGAACGAGTTCCAGCTTCTCTACGTGCTGCTCTCCAACCCCGGCATTGTCTTCACCCGGGAGGCGCTCCTCGCCCGCGTGTGGAAGGATCAGACGTTCGTGACCGTGCGAAGCGTTGACACGCTCATCAAGCGCCTGCGGAAAAAGATTGAAAAGAACCCGGCGGATCCGGCCGTCATCCTCACCGTATGGGGCGCCGGCTACAAGGCCGCGGATGTATAGCGGGACGAGTCCGTGGTATCGCAGCCTGTACTGGCGCATAGCCGTCGGCCTGGTGTCATTCCTGGCGCTGATGCTCGTGGCGCAAGGTGCGCTCTTCATCTGGACGAGCGACCGTATCGCGGGCTCGATGCCTGCGACCTCGCCGAGACGTCTTGCCGTGCTTGTCGCGTCGGATCTGAGCGCAGCGCTCAACACCGATCCCACGATCAGTATCGATGACTACGTAAGGGATCAGTACTCGAACGTCTTTCAGCCGTTCATCGTCCTCATGCGCGACGGTCGTGAGGTTGCCAACCATCCCGCTGGTATTCCCGACGGTGTACGGAACGCGCTCCGCCTCGAAATGTCACGCGGTGAGCTCCCCGCCCGCGGCCGCGTGTTCGTGCCGCGCCGGCGATCGCCCGACGATCGGCCGGGAGGATCGCCACCGTTCCGCCTCGGTGAGTTCGCGGCGGTCTTCGTCGACGGCGCCCCGGTCGGCACGGTGGCGGTGCTACTCGGCCGGCCGCCGATGGGCATGGTGGTGCGTGAGCTCGCGCCGACGATGGCGCTGGTGGGCGGATCGGTGCTGGTGGTTGGCTCAGGCCTGATCGCGTTGTTCGTGTTCGGTCCGGCGCGCCGCAGGATGAAGCAGCTGCAGGAAGCGACCGTCCGCTTCGGCGCGGGCGATATGAGCGCGCGCGCTCCCGACCGCGGTGGCGACGAGGTCGCGGCGCTGGCGCGATCGTTCAACGAGATGGGTGACGAGCTCGCCAACCGCGCGCGAGCGCTCGAAGCGTCGGACAAGGCGCGGCGTCAGCTCCTGGCGGACGTGTCGCACGAATTGATGACCCCGCTCACCGCGATGCGCGGCTACGTCGAAACACTGTCGATGCCCGAGCTGAATCTCGACCAGGCCACGCGCGACCGGTACCTGCGCATCATCGATGAGGAGACACATCGCCTGGAGCGGATCGTCGGCGATCTGCTCGACCTGGCCCGGCTCGAAGGGGGAGGGACGGCCATGCGTCACGAGGACGTGCCGGTACGCGCGCTGTTCGACCGCGTGCACTCGCGGCACGAGCGCGAGATGACGACGCGATCCATCACGTTCGTCAGTGAGATCGCGCCGGGCGCAGAGACGGTCTACGGTGATCCAGATCGTCTGGAACAGGCGCTGCAGAACCTTGCGGCCAATGCGCTGCGCCACACGCCGGACGGCGGCGAGATCGCTCTCTCAGCTGATCTGGCCGGTGACATGCTGCGACTGCGCGTGCGCGACAGCGGAACCGGTATCGACGCCGACCATCTGCCGCTCATCTTCGATCGCTTCTACAAGGCAGATGCGTCGCGCAAAGCAGCCGGCGGAAGCGGGCTTGGCCTGTCGATCGTGAAGGCCATCGTCGAGCGCCACGGCGGGTCGATCTCCGCGCACAACGACGGAGGCGCGATCTTCGAGATCCTGCTTCCATCTCCGCCTGACCCGGCCATACATGCCCGGCCTTCGTCATTTATACGGGACGGAGAGCTGTCATCGCTGGACGACGCGAGCGACGGCGTGTGATTCAATTCGCCCATCTTTTTCGCGGGTCGCAAACGGCACAGCCATTGCCTTCCGCCCGACAGTCTGCCATCCGCCTTCGCCCTGCGGGCTACGGCGGATAAATGGAGGGGGTCTTCCGTGAAGGTCACTGTCGCGCCGCTCGCCATCGTCCTGGCGACCGGTATTCTGTGGGGCGGTCACGCTGACGCCCAGGTTCGCGTCCGTGGGGCTGTGCGCGTCCGGGCGCCGCGCGCTCGCGCAGTCGTTGTCGTCGGCGGGTACCGGCGTCCTTTCTACGATCCGTTCTACGACCCGTTCTACTTCAATACGTTCTATCGCCCTTACTACCGGCCGTTCTACTGGTATCCCCAGGCCGCGTACGGCCAGGGCTTCTATTACGGCGACGGGTCGCTGCGGCTGCAGGTTTCACCACGCGAGACCGAGGTCTACATCGACAATTACTACGCGGGAACCGTCGACGACTTCGATGGCTTCTTCCAGCGACTGCACATCGAGCCGGGCTCGCATGACATCACGCTGTACCTCGACGGTTATAAGACGGTTCGGCAGCGAATCTACCTGCAACCAACAGGCACGTTCCGGCTGCGTTACACGATGCAGCCCCTTGGCGCCGGCGAAGTCGCCGAGCCACGACCCGCTGAGCCTCCGCCTCCGCAACCGGGGGCCCAGGGTCCTGCGCAGGCAGGTCCCAACCGCTTTCCTCCGCCTCCGCAGCGAGGCGGCCCGCCTCCAGGGCAGGACGGTCGGCCGCCGGGCCCGCCACTGCAGGGTGATCGATCCGATGCGGGCACTCTCTCCATTCGCGTGCAACCGGCGAATGCCGACGTGACAATCGACGGGGAACGATGGCAAGGACCGTCGGGAGATGAGCGGCTCGTCGTGCAGGTCTCGCCCGGACTGCATCACGTGGAAGTGAGGCGCGACGGCTATCGCACCTACGAGTCCGACATCGAAGTACGGCCAGGAGACACGTCAACAGTCAACGTCAGCCTGTCGCGTCAATAACGGGAGACCTTCATGCGCAACACGATCGTGTTCATCGTCGCAATGCTGGCCGCCTCTGTGGCGTACGGGCAGACCACGCCCGCGCCCACGAACGGACCACTGGTGCTCGAGCGGATTCACGACGGCTGGGTGCTGGCCCCAGACTTCAAGGTCACCGATTTCGACAATCGCACAGGCGAGCTCGCTGGCGCCTACGGCGGACGACTGATTGACGAAACGCTGCTCATCGGCGGCGCCGGCTACTGGCTTGCCAACGAAGGGCGCGACTTCAAACTCACCTACGGCGGGCTCGTCATCGGATGGCAGTCGCCGGAGTTCGGCCGCATCCGCTTTGGCGGCCGCGGCCTCGTCGGCGCCGGAACCGCGACGCTCGGGTTCGACGTCAACACGCTGCGCAGCGACATCCGGTTCGGCGTCAGCGATCCGCGACAGGGATCTGCGCCGGGGCGCGCGCCAATCCCCGTGCAGCAGCCGCAGACCATGCGCGCGCGGTTCGTTGGACGCGACGACTTTTTCGTCGTCGAGCCACAGGCAAACGTCTCGGCGCGGATTACCAAGGCGATCGGCGTGAGCTGCGGCATTGGCTACCGCGCGACCGCTGAAGCCGACGTCCTGCGTGATCGCCTCAACGGTCCGACTGCCAACCTCGCGATCCAATTCGGCTGGTAGGTCGCTCGACCACCAATTCCCAATCTCCAACTCCCAACTCCCAAAACGAGGCCGGCTGACGCCGGCCCATCTCGCGTTATCCTCACAGGATGCGAGACGCGTTGATAGTTTCTGCGGTCCGTACCCCGGTGGGACGTGCGGGCGGTGCGCTTGCCGAAGTCCGCGCCGACGATTTGGCGGCCATTGCCGTGCGCGCAGCGGTCGATCGCCCATCGTTTGATCCCGCCCGCCTTGACGACGTGATCCTCGGCTGCACGAACCAGGCAGGTGAGGACAACCGCAACGTCGCGCGAATGGCGGCGCTGCTTGCCGGATTCCCCATCGAGGTGCCGGGGCAAACGGTCAATCGTCTCTGCGGCTCCGGCCTCCAGGCGGTCGCGAGCGCTGCGCAGGCGATCAAGGCTGGCGAAGGCGATGCGTTCGTCGCGGGTGGCGTGGAAAGCATGACGCGAGCGCCCTACGTGATGCTCAAGTCGGGCGAGCCGTGGAATCGGCAACCGCCCCCCCTGGCGGATTCAACCGTCGGCTGGCGCTTCGTGAACCCGCTGATGAACACCGACTGGACCATCCCGCTGGGTATGACGGCGGAAAAAGTGGCGAAACAGTACGGGATCACGCGCCAGGAACAAGACGCGTTCGCGCTCGAAAGCCAGCGCCGCGCGGTCTGCGCCATGCGCGAAGGCGTCTTCAGGGACGAGATCGTTCCCGTCGAGATCCCGCGCAGGAAGGGGTCGCCGGTCATCGTCTCCGAGGACGAGCATCCGCGTCCCGATGTGTCGGCCGACAAGCTCGCGGCACTCAAGCCGGCGTTTGCGGCCGACGGGAGCGTGACCGCTGGTAACTCGAGCGGCATCAACGATGGCTCGTCGGCGCTGCTGCTCGTAGGTGGCGACGCGGCGCTTGGACTGACACCGCTCGCGCGTGTCGTGGTGTCAACGGTCGCCGGCGTCGATCCTTCGGTGATGGGTATCGGGCCGGTGCCGGCAACACGAAAGGCGCTGAAGCGCGCCGGGCTCCGCGTCGATCAGATTGATTTGTGGGAGCTGAACGAGGCGTTTGCGTCGCAGTCGATCGCGTGCATCCGCGATCTGCAGCTCGACCCAGCGAACGTCAACGTCTACGGCGGAGCGATCGCGCTTGGCCACGCGCTCGGATCGTCCGGCTCACGTATGCTCGCCACGCTCGTGCACGCGCTCCATCGCCGCAAAGCCCGGTACGGCGTGGCGACGATGTGCATTGGCGTGGGCCAGGGAATCGCGGTGATCGTCGAGCGCTCGTAGGTTCACCCGCGAAGCTGGAGACCGCGCTTCACGGGTGCTCGGTTGCCGGCTTCTGATTCGCGACCTCCGCCGGTGCGGAAGCTGATACGCCGGCAGTTGCGGGGGCCGAAAAAAAGCGATAGAGCAGCCAGATATCAAGGAGCGCGACGGCGGCAAACAGCAGGTACGCCGCGTTGCTCTCGACCAGGTGCAGCTGCCGAAGCACGCCGGACAGGCCGAAACCGACAATCCACGCGTCGAAGCTCATACAGATCCGGCGAAACGTTTCGGGCCGGATGTGGCGGATCAACTGCGCGCCAATGGGGACGCCAATAGCCAGGCTCGGCAGAATCACGGGAATCAGGCTCATGCTGCCGAGCGAGTACAGGCCGGCGTACGCGTAGGCGACGGCCGTCATGCTCGATTCGGCCAGGCGAATGATCCCGAGCGCCGCACGGAATTCCTGCTTGGCAAGCCCCTGATTGCTCAACGCCACCGCCAGCGGCGGACCGGAAATGGTCGTCACCGAGTACAGCACGCCGAGCGCGCCGCCGAACGCAAGACCCGCAGAGCGTTCCGATCGGATCGGCCTGCGGAAGCCTGCCGCCTGCAGCAAAATCAACGGAAGCAGCGTCACGTACGTGATGAATTTCAACCAGTCCGAGTTGACCTGCGACACGAGCATCGTGCCAACGACGACCCCTGGAAGCAGCGCAACGACGATCGGGAGCGTGCGGCGCCAGACGTGCTGGATGGAACCGCGATTCACCCACAACACGTACGCGTTGAGAACGACTTCGATCGGCACCAGTGCCGGGTTCAGCACGCGGTTCGTGAGGAAGAACAGCGCGACGGGAACGGTGATGGACGAGAAGCCATACCCGAGCGCGCCGTTGACTGTCGCGGCGAGCAGCGTAATGGCGGCAAGCGCGATCGTGGTTGGTTCCATGCGTCAGCAAACGAGCCGCGGCCCGCAGACCTCATCCTTCATAGGGTCTTCAACGTACGCCCAGCGGAAGCTGCCTCCAGTGGGGATGAATCTGGTATCTTCGCGTACTCCGCCATGCCTCTGCGAACCGCTTTCGACGTGATTCCCACTGACGCTGCGCTGGGCGCCGAGGTCCGCGGCGTCGACCTGCGCGCCGTTGACGACGCCGCGTTTTCGGCCATCCATCGCACCTGGCTGGAGCATCAGGTTCTGCTCATACGCGATCAGAGCCTGTCCGATCAGGACCTGATTGCCTTCAGCCGCCGCTTCGGAGCGCTCGATCAGGCGCCGATTCAGGAGAACGGCCGGCGCTTCGTCGACGGGTGTCCGGAGATTTATGTCGTCTCGAACGTGGTCGAAAACGGCGTCGCCATTGGCAGCCTGGGCGCCGGCGAAGCGGTGTGGCACACCGACATGTCGTACCTGCCCGATCCGCCAAAGGCGAGCGTTCTGTACGCGCTCGAAGTTCCGCCGAGCGGTGGCGATACCAGCTTCTGCACGATGTACGGCGCATGGGAATCGCTTCCTGAGTCTCTGCGCGAGACCGCGCTGCGCTTGCGCGTCAAGCATGACGGCACCTACAACAGCGGCGGATACGTGCGTGCCGGTGTGACCCCGAGCGATGACCCTCGGACGGCGCCCGGAACGCTGCATCCGCTCGTGTGCGTGCATCCGGAAACCGGGCGACGCCACCTGTATCTCGGCCGGCGCCGAAACGCCTGGCTCGAAGGTCTGTCGCTCGATGAGTCGAATGCGCTGCTCGATCGGATCTGGGCATGCGCGACGGCTGACCCGCTGACGTGGCGTCATCGATGGCGGCCCGGCGACCTGGTGCTCTGGGACAACCGCTGCGTGATGCATCGCCGCGACGCCTTCGACCCGGGGGCTCGGCGTGTGATGCACCGCACGCAGATCAAGGGCGAGACGCGGCCTCACGGATAGGCCGCACCACGGCCGCGTCGCGGATACACAAATTCCCGACGCTCAACTTCCAATGCCCAAGGTCTATTCACAACCCCACCATCCGCGCGACGTACTGCGTCGCCGCCACGCAGGTCGCGGCGGCGAGCGTCATCCAGATTCCAGCCTTGGCCATGTCTCTGATCGAAAAATAGCCGGAGCCATACGGAATGATCGTCGTCGGCCCCTCGCTGACCAGCACGAAGGCGAGTGACGAGGTGAAGGCCGCGGGCGCGACGATTGTCCACGGATCGAGACGCAGATCGGTGGCGAGCGCGACGAGGATCGGGATGATGATGCTCGCGGTGACGGTGTTGCTGGAGAACAGCAGGTGCAGGCCGGCGACGGCCAGCACGATCACGAACGGGCGGAGCGCATCGGGCACCGACGTAATCTGACCGAGCAGGACCCACGCGAGCCAGCGCGCGGCGCCGCTGTCGAACACCGCGAGGCCGAGCGAGAGGCCGGCCACGATCATCATCAGCCCACCCCAGTCGACCTGCGCCTCCGCCTGCTTCCACGTCAGTACGCGAATTCCCGGCAGGAACAACGCGACGCCCCCGCCCAGGCCGACCGCTTCCACAGGCAGCGCGATGCGACCGCGGCTCCACAGCTCGATCAGCGGCTCGAGCAGCCAGAGTGCGACGACGACGGCGAACACGAGAAGGGTGCGACGTTCCCCCGGGCGCAGAGGGCCGAGCTCACGCATGCGGACGGAGGATCGCCTCGCTGGTAATCGGCAGCCGGTCGATCTCCGGCGGAAAAAGCCAGCGCAGGATCCACCACGCGAACGGGATCATCAGCAGCGACGCGGGTGTGCCCAGCAACATCCAGCGCCAGAACGACACGTCAACGCCGGCAAGCTGTTTCAACTGCGCGATGGCCACGATGTTTGCCGCCGTGCCTGCAGGCGTGGCGATGCCACCGATGAGCGGTCCGAACGCCGTCGCGATCATCAATGAGCGACCGAAGTTGCTTTCGCCTGGACGGAGCCCGGCGTCCTGGAGCAGTCCGACGCCAAGCGGCAGCAGCATGGCGGCAACCGCCATGTCCGTAATCCACATCGAGATGAGGGTACCGACCGTCAATACGCCAAGCAGCACCCGGTCGGTGCGGGTTCCGACTCGTTGCAGCACCACGTACGTGAGCCGTGTGCCAAGGCCCGACTGCGTGAACGCGGCGGAGAGCATCAGGACGCCGATGAAGAACGTGATCACCGGATCGCCGAAACCGGCACGGACGACGGTGCGGTAGTCGGCGATACCGAACGCCGGGATGAGAAGGACGACGAGCAGCGACGTGGCCGCGAACGGCAGCGTTTCGGTGACCCACAGCGTGACCGCGAACGCCAGAATCGCAAGACACGCCTTGCCGTTGGCGGTGAGCTCGATCACGTTGCCCGCGCGCTCCAACGGCGCCGGCGACGGCAGCGCGTGGATGACGAACATCAGCGCGACGGCCGCCACGAGGATTGCGAGCTTGCGGTCGACGCGCACCGGGCGACTACTCTACTTCGGCTGCGCCTGTCGCGCAGTCTCGCTGTGGAGAATCGGGTTCGCGCTGCGCGTCTGCGTGCAACACGCGCAACGACAACGTCCGCGGTGACGAACGGCGACGGATGGCGTCGTGAGGATCAGAAAGTGACTCTCCTACTTTGACCTGAGATTGACCCGCATGGTCACGCCGACCGTTCGGCGATCTCCGGGCTGCCCCACATAAAGACCCGTGTTGCCGGGCGCCGCCGAGAGCAACTCGAAATAGTCCTTGTTCAGGAGGTTGCGTGACCACAGCGAGAGCGTCCAGCTGTCCGTCCACCGGAAGCCGATCCGAGGGTTGACCAGGGGATAACCGTCGACCACCAGATACCGCGAAGCGCTCGCGCTTGAGGAGAACGAGGAGCGATAGCTGGTGTCGAGTGCGGCGAAGAACTCCCCGGCCTCACCGAAAAAGGTCGCCGGCCTCGCGTACTCGCCGCCCACGGAGAGCGCCCATCTGGAGATGCCAGGCAGATTGGAGCCCGAGATGTCCTTCACCTGCGGTCCCGCCCGTGTCCTCGAGCGGAGGAGGCGCGTCTGGGAACGAGAGGTATCTGCCGTCGGTGTAGGCGGCGGCGCCGTACAACGAGAGATTGCGGTTGATGCGGGCGCTGCCATCGAACTCAGCGCCTCGCACGCGGACTTTCTCGGCGTTGGCGAGATAGCCGCGAAGCACTCCCACGCCGGCGTTGACGACCTGCGCCTGGAAATCCTTGATCGCCGTGTTGTAGACCGCGATGTTCATCGTGACGCCAGGAAGGGGCTCGGTCTTCAACCCGACCTCGATGTGGCGCACATTCTCGGGCCTGACGGTCGCGGCAGCGAGCACGGGTCGATCCGACGCGTCGGTCGGGACGCCGTTCAGGTTCAAGCCGACCGACTTGAAGCCGGTCGCATACGTCGCATAGCTGTTGACGCTCCTGGTGACCTTGTAGGCCACCGTCAACTGGCCCGACAGGTTGGTGTCATCGACATCCGCCGTGTACGACTGCGGCGCAAGGATCGATCGCTGCAATGCGATCAACGCGGGATCGGTTGTCTGCAGGCCGCCGTAGACCTGCTGGTCAAAATCCACATCCTTCTGGTCGTAGTTGAATCGCAGGCCTGGGAGCAGGCGCAGGCGATCGGTCACGGACCATTCGAGCTGGCCGAACAACGCCGCACTGGTGTTCCGATACGTGAGGTACTGGTCGAAGCCGTATCCGTCGAGCAGGCCGGGCGTCGCCGCCTGCGCGCTCGGCGCCAGGAGAAAACGCGCCGCAGCCGAACCCTGTTCCTGTTTGATGACAGGGTCCGAGTCGATCATCTGGCGGAACACGAAGGCGCCGGCCACAAAGTTCATGCGAGGCGATACGTCGCCTGCATATCGAATTTCCTGCGTCAACTGCCGCTGCTTCGACGTGCCGGCGGAAATCGTGGTCACAGGCAGTCCGATGAAGTCTCTGTCGTTCGAGGGATCCCAATCCCAGTAGCGCCACGCGGTGGTCGAAGTGAGCTGGCCCGATCCAAGCTTCCAGTCGATGTTCAGCGAGGTGCCGCCGAGAGTCTGGTACGACTGCAAGGACGAGTCGATGTCGGTCAGCCGGTCGAACGCGTTGAAGCTCGGAGGCGCGTACCCGAGGTCGGCCGCGATCTGCGGGTACTGGCGATTCGCGGCGCGTAGCGTGGGCACGACGCCCGCCACGACCTGCGTGTAGCCCTTCGGTCGTTGACGCGTGTAGTCCACCGCCCCCGTGATCGCGACCTTGTCCGACGGCGCGAACAGCAACTGGCCCCTGACCCCGAGATTGTTGAGATCGTTTACGTCGCGTTGCGTACGGGTGTTGAAGAGCATGCCGTCTCGCGTGGTGCCGGAGAAGGACAGCCGCCCCGCGGCCTTCTGGCCGAGCGGGCCAGTCACCGAAGCTTTCGCCTGCACGAACTGAAGATTGCCGTAGGTGAGCTCGAATTCGGTGGCCGGCGTGAAGCTGGGCTTGCGGGTCGTCACGTTGATTGCGCCGGCGGTCGTGTTCTTGCCGAAGAGCGTGCCCTGCGGCCCCCGGAGGACCTCGATCTGCTGCACGTCGAGGAAATCGAGCGTCGCGGCCGCGGGACGGGCATAGAAGACGCCGTCGATGTAGAGACCCACGCCCGGCTCGATGCCGTCATTGGTGAGCCCGAACGGCGCACCCAGGCCACGGATGTTGATCGACGTGTTGCGCGGATTCGTCGAATAGAACTGCACCGTGGGAATCAGCTCCTTCAGACGGTTGACGTTGAAGGCGCCGGCGTCGGCGACAAGGTTGCCGCTCACGACCGATACCGGAATCGGAACCTCCTGGGCGACCTCCTCGATGCGACGGGCGGTCACGACCACCCCTTCGGTGATTCGCGCGGGGGTCAAGGTCACGTCGATTGCCGCGGCCTGCCCGAGGTCGAGCACAATCCGGCGCACGGATGTCTCGAAGCCGTCCAGTGCCGTCTCCAGGCGGTAGTGGCCCGGCACCAGCGACGTCCCGCGATACGATCCCTGATCATCGCTGACGGCTTCGACCGTCGCGCCGGTATCTTCGTTGACCACTCGAACGATGGCGCCCGGTATCGCGGCCCCCGACGAGTCGCGGATGACGACAGCGATGTTCGTCGTGCCTGTGTTCGTGGTGCCGGTCTGAGCGATCACGCCCGCCGGCAGCAGCGCCAGAATCAACGCCGCAATGAATCCGTGTCTCTCGCTCAACATCTCACTCCTCTTCGTGCCTCTCTCATGGGCACCAGTACACCGCCAACGGAACTGACCGGGTCGGCCGAGCGACTGGCTGGGAGGGGATGAGGGGTAGAACTACTGGGAGGAACGCCTGACTCATTCACCTGCCGTCGTCGGCTCTATACACGCGCATCGACAGGGGTCGACGCGGTGGTCAGGGCCACAACAGCGCGCGCGGGTGAGGGTCGTCTCCGTTATCAACCGACAAACTCTACATAATCTGTAGACTAAATGTCACCAGTTATTTTCGGGGCGGGGTTTGGCGCCGCTTCTGGCCGTTTTCGACGCTTAGGGACGCTTTCGACGCCTGGCGTGCGCCACCTGCGCGTTCAGACCCGCCAGGGTCGTGTGGTCGAGAATCCGGGCGGTCGCGTCGCGCACCTCCTTCATCGCCAGGCGGACGCCGCAGGTCTTCTCATCCAGGCACTCCTCGCACTTCATGTACGCCGTCTGACTGACGCAGGGGATCAGCGCCAGCGGCCCGTCAAGCACGCGAATCACCTGTCCAACCGTGATGTCGGCCGGCTTGCGGCTGAGAAAGTAGCCGCCCCCCCGGCCCTTCTTGCTCTGCAGAAGGCCGTGGCGCTTCAGCTCGAGGAGAATGGCTTCCAGGAACTTCCTGGGGAGCCGCTGCCGGTCCGCCAGCTCGGACACGAGCACGGGGCCGCGGCCGGCCTCCTCAGCCAGCACGAGCACAGCCTTCAGCCCGTACTTGGATTTCTTGGTCAGCACCCCTTCACTCTACCGCATAGGTAGGCTAATCGGCCGCAACTCGCAGCGCGGATTTGACTTCCGTCCGGATCGAGGTAAGAATTTCGAAGTCGTGTTGTTCACCTCCTACCCACCGTGTGCGTGCGCTTGTTGTTGTATGAGGACCGCTAGGGTCCCCCGCGCTCTCGCTTCGGGTGTAGGAGCAACAACGTAGAACTCCTGACAACACGCGAAGATTGAAAGCCCGGGGGATGCAAATCCCCGGGCTTTTCTGTTTTAGGGACGGAATCATCGTTTTCATTTGGTCAAACGGATGTCGACTATTACCCTGCCTGTGGACATGGACGTCGCGTTAACGCCGCGCCTCGATCACCTGCGCGCGCTCGAGGCTGAGAGCATCCACATCCTGCGGGAGGTGGTGGCCGAGTTCGAGCGCCCGGTGATGCTCTACTCGATCGGCAAGGACTCGTCCTGCCTGCTGCGCCTCGCGCAAAAGGCGTTCTACCCCGGTCCGATTCCGTTCCCGCTGCTTCACGTCGACACGACATACAAGTTTCAGGAGATGATTTCGTTCCGCGACGAAATGGCCGACGCCGTCGGCGCGCGCCTGATCGTGCACACCAACGAGGAGGCGATCGGCGACGGGACCCAGCCGTTCAAAGTCGGCACGCAGCGCTGCTGCGGCCTGCTGAAGACCAAGGCGCTGCTCGACGCGCTGCAGGCCGGAAACTTCGACGCGGCGATCGGCGGCGCTCGGCGCGACGAAGAGCGCTCGCGCGCGAAGGAGCGCATCTTCTCGGTCCGCGACGCCAACGGTCAGTGGGATCCGAAGCGCCAGCGGCCGGAGCTGTGGAGCCTCCTGAACGGCAAGCTCCGCCCCGGCGAGAGCATCCGTGTCTTCCCGCTGTCGAACTGGACCGAGATCGACGTCTGGCAGTACATCCACGCCGAACACATTCCGATCGTCCCGCTCTACTTCGCCAAGGAACGCGAGGTCATCGTTCGAGGCAACTCGCTCATCGTGCAGGAGCAGCCCTTCGTGGTGACGATGCCGGGTGAGAAGCCACAGATGGTGAAGTGCCGCATGCGGTCGCTCGGATGCTCGCCGTGCACCGGCGCCATCAAGTCGGACGCGGACACAATCCCGAAGATCATCGAGGAGCTCATCGCGACGCGCCAGTCGGAGCGGCAGCTCCGCATCATCGACCACGACCAGGATGGCTCGATGGAGATGAAGAAGCGCGAAGGGTACTTTTGATGAAAGGAAGTCTCCAGTAGATGTCAGGGCTTCTCCGCATCTGTACCGCCGGAAGCGTGGATGATGGGAAGAGCACGCTAATCGGCCGGCTGCTGTACGACTCGCAATCGGTCTACGACGATCAGATTCATTCCGTCGAGAAGGCCTCGAAGAACCGCAACGCGGGACCGATCGACTTCTCCCTCTTCACCGACGGTCTGCGCGCCGAGCGCGAGCAGGGCATCACCATCGACGTCGCGTACCGGTACTTCGCGACCGCACGGCGGAAGTTCATCCTCGCCGACACGCCCGGCCACGAGCAGTACACGCGCAACATGGCGACCGGCGCCTCGACGGCCGACCTTGCGATCCTGCTGATCGACGCGCGTCAGGGCGTCCGCGTGCAGTCTCGCCGGCACGCCCGCATCGCGCGGCTACTCGGCATCACCGACTTCGTCCTCGCGATCAACAAGATGGATCTCGTCGACTTCGATCGCGATGTCTACGAGACTATCCGCGACGACTTCGAGGAGATGCTCGTCGGTGCACGCGTGCACGCGATTCCGCTCAGCGCGCTCCACGGCGACAACGTCATCACCCAGAGCGACCGGACACCGTGGTTCGATGGTCAGAGCCTGCTCGAGTATCTCGAGACGGTCCAGGTGACGCGCGACCTGACGCTGCTCCCCTTCCGTTTTCCGGTGCAGCTCGTGCTTCGGCCGGACCAGGACTTCCGCGGCTACGCGGGACAGATCACGTCGGGCACGGTTCGTGTCGGCGACCGGATCATCGCGTCGCCCTCGGGTCGCACCGCCCGCGTCAACCGTCATCGTCACCTACGACGGCGATCTGGATTACGCCTACGCGCCGATGTCGGTGACGCTGACGCTGGACGACGAGATCGATATCAGCCGCGGCGACACGCTGACGATCGAGCCGCCGATCGTCGGGACCGAGTTCGAGGCGGAAGTCGTGTGGATGGACGAACGCCCGCTCGATCCGGGTCGCGTGTATCTCATCAAGCAGTCGACGAGGACCGTCACCGCGGAAATCCATCACGGTCTCGTCATGAATCAGATCGGCACCGTGAACGTGTCGACCGCGCGCCCGCTGGTGTTCGACCGATATACGGAGAACCGCGCCACCGGCAGCTTCATCATCATCGACCCGGCCACGCACTTCACAGCCGGAGCCGGGATGATCACGAACCCGCTCCATCGCGCGTCGGCGATCGTGAACGCGCCGATCAGCGCCGCAGAGCGGCTCGCGCAGCTCGCGCGCCGCGCGGGCTCCGACGCGGAAGCGGTCGAAGCGATTCGGAAGGCGCTCGAGGATCTACTGGGATGAGCACCGTCATGACCAGCGAGCTCGCGCGCGCCACCGCGCCGTGCATCACCTCGAGCTTCCAGGCCGAATGCGTCGTGCTGACGCACATGCTTCTAGAGGAAACGCCGGACATCCCCGTGCTGTTCCTCGACACGGTGCACCACTTCGCGCAGACGTACACGTATCGCGACGAGCTGGCCGCGGCATGGAAGATGAACCTGATCAACCTCCGCGCGGCGAAACCGCGTCCGGGACTGTGGCAGGAGAGCACCGACAAGTGCTGCGCGCTCCACAAAGTGGGACCGCTCTTCTCGGCTCTCGAACAGTACGACGTCTGGTTCACCGCGCTCAGGCGCGAGCAATCGCCCTCGCGCGCGAACTTGCAGGAGATTGAGCCGTTCCGGCTCCCGAGTGGCAAGGTGATCCAGCGTGTCAGCCCCCTCGCCGCGTGGACAACCCGCGATGTGTGGAAGTACGCGAAGGACCACTCGATTCCGCTGCTCCCGCTGTACGAGGTGGGATACACCAGCATCGGCTGCGAGCCGTGCACGACACCGCCGCTCGATCCCGACAATCCGCGCTCAGGACGCTGGCAGGGCCAGAAGCTCGAGTGCGGGATTCATATTCAAGTGACCAAGTAGGGGTCAGGGATCAGGGATCAGGGATCAGGGATCAGGGATCAGGGATCGGGGATCAAGAGCACTTGTTTTCCGGGGCACGGTCCACGCGTTCTTGATCCCCGATCCCCATCCCGATCCCCCGTTATGCCTTGTGCGCTCTCACCGACAGTACGCACGCGGCACCGAGCACCATGGAGACCGCCAGGCACGCGAGCCCGATGTTGAAGGAATTCGTGGCGGTTCGGACGTAGCCGAGGATGTAGGGTCCGACGAATCCGCCAAGGTTGCCGAACGAGTTGATCAGGCCGATCGACGCGGCCGCCGCCGATTCGATGAGGAACGCTGTCGGGAGAGGCCAGAAACCCGGGAAGTAACCATCGACGCCCGCCGCGACGACGCAGAACGCGGCAACCACGAGCAGCGGGTTGCCGCCCGCCATGATGACCAGCACGTATCCGATGCC
Source organism: uncultured Acidobacteriota bacterium (assembly GCA_963741135.1). Taxonomy (GTDB): domain Bacteria; phylum Acidobacteriota; class Vicinamibacteria; order Vicinamibacterales; family UBA2999; genus Gp6-AA40. The sequence goes on along the minus strand of CAVUHC010000007.1, from coordinate 458,969 downwards.
GCCGAGGACCATGGCGCTGGCGGCGTGCCACCGACGCTCGCCCGTCCGATCCGACGAAGCGCCTACCAATAACATCGAGATGAGACCCGCCAGATGCGGGATCATCGCGACCACCGTCACCTTCAAATCGCTCCAGTTGGACGCCTGCTTGAGCAGCGTCGGCATCCAGATGTTCAGACCGTAGAAGCCGACGGTGGCGAAGAAATACGCGCCGACCAGCAGCAACACGTCGCGATGCCGCAGCGCCTGCCACATCGAGATATGGCGCACCGCCTTGCGTTGCCGTTTCTCGAGCTCGAGTTCCCGGATAATCCACTGCTGCTCATCGTCGGGAAGCCACGTGGCTTCGCGCGGCCAGTCCGTCAGGTAGTAGATCGTGATGAAACCGAGGATCACCGCCGGAATGCCTTCGACAATGAACAGCCATCGCCACCCGGGCTGATTGAGCCAGTGGACGCCGAGCAGCAGCCCGGAGACAGGTGAGCCGAGGAGATTCGAAACTGGAATGGCCGCCATGAACAACGCGACGGCCTTCGCGCGATCTTCGTACCGGAACCAGTGCGACAGGTAGACGATGATCCCGGGAAAGAACCCTGCCTCTGCGGCGCCGAGAAGAAACCGCACCCAGTAGAACTGCGTCGACGTCCTGACGAACGCCGTCATGATCGCGAGGACGCCCCACGAAATCATGATGCGCGCGATCCACTTCCGGGCGCTCCAGCGCTCGACGAGCACGGAGCCGGGAATCTCCAGGATGACGTAGCCGAAGAAGAAGATGCCCGCGCCGAACCCGAACACCTCCGCGCTGAAACCGAGGTCGTCGGCCATCTGCAGCGCGGCGTAGCCGACGTTGACGCGATCGAGGAACGCGATGATGTAGAGGATGAAGACGAACGGGATGACACGGAGACTGATGCGGCGACGGGCCCGCTCAGCAACCGCGTCGAGGCCGGGAGTCGAAACTCCCGGCTCCATCACTCCACGGGCTCCGCTGTGGGTTGTGCGGGAAACGGGACGCCAGACCGCGCGGATCGCGTCTGTTCAACCCAACGCCGCAGGACGCGGTTCCACCACATGATCGCGCCGGTGACGAACATCACCGCTGGCAGGAGGCCGATGATCACGTACGTGATGCGCACGCCCATGCCGCCATACCGGCCGAAGTGCATCCTCACCAGCCACGCGATGAACTCGTCCCCCTTGCGCGTTCCATTGTAGAGCGGAGCCGGCTCGAAGTAGTCGACGACAGCGATGAACGGATCGGGAAACGCGAAGTAGATACCGGTCACGCCCCATAACATCAGGATGGCCAGGCTCCAGAAGCCCATCGCACTATGCAAATCGAAATTGATCCGCTTCCATCCGTGCCACGGGTTGAAAAAGAAGCCCTGTGCCCACGCACTCTTCCCGCGCCACCAGATCACCACGCCCGTGAGGCACAACAGTGCGAGCAGGCCGCCGCCGACGGCGTTGATCCGGCGCCCGGTGTCTCCCTTCAACAGGTTGTCGTGCAGATCGACGAGCCATTCCATGACGGTCACTGACAAGGGATGCAGCTCGCCCATGTCGGCGCCGGTGTACGGGTTGAAGCGCTCTTCAATCGTGTCGTCGCCCAGGGTCAACGTCACTTCGGCGGGAGTCAGGCGGCGTCCCGCCATCATCACCTTCTTGATGTCCCAACCCGGGTATTTCTGGCTTACCACGGCCCTGAGCTCGGGCTCCGTCATTCGCTTGTTGGCAGTGGCGTCGGCCGCGGGCACGTTCCCGAGCTTTGCGAAAAGCAGATCGCGGCGGAATACCACGGCGCTCCCTGTCACGCTGATCAGCACGATATACAGGCCGATCGCGACGCCCGTCCAGAGATGCACCTGGAACAGGGCGCGGCGCAACCAGGTCTTTTGCGGCTGTGCCCAGAATCCCATGGCGGCAGATCTTACAACTTGGCGCCGAGGTACGCACAGACCCGAAGCAAGTCGGCGAAAACGCCTCCGGCGGTCACGGCGGGTCCCGCGCCCGGGCCCTGGATGACGAGCGGATTGCGGTCGTAGCGGCTGGTGACGAAGCGCACGACGTTGTCCGTGAGGTTGATGTTCGCGAACGGATGCGAGCGATCGAGCTCGACGAGACCGACGGTGGCGCGGCCCGGTCCCGCGTCGAGCGCGGCCACGTAACGGAGGACGCACCCTTTCGCGTTGGCCGCCTGCAGCCGCTCGAGCATGGGCGCATCGAGCTCCGCAGACGCGCTCCATGAACTCGTCAACGTTGCACACTCCCAGAGCGTCGACGGGATGAGCCCTTCGAGCTCGACGTCGGCCAGTTCGAGCCGCAGGCCCATTTCCCGCCCGAGGATGACGAGCTTGCGTGCCACGTCGGTCCCCGAGAGATCGTCGCGCGGATCGGGCTCGGTATAGCCGCTTGCCTTCGCATCGCGCACGATCGCCGAAAACGGCCGCTGTCCGTCCCACACGTTGAACAGGTACGCCAGCGTGCCCGACAGGATCCCTTCGATACGGCGGATCTCGTCGCCCGTCTCACGCAGATCGCGAAGCGTCTGGATGATCGGGAGGCCGGCGCCGACGGTCGCTTCGTAGAGGTAATGCGATCCCGCCGCCCGCCGCGCCTCGTGCAGCTCTTCGTACAGATCGAGTGGTCCGCTGTTGGCGCGCTTGTTCGGCGTGACCACATGGATGCCGGCCGAGAGCCAGCGCGGATACTGCTCCGCGATCTCATCGCTCGCGCTGCAATCGAGAATGACCGCATGCGGCAGGTGCTCGGCGTTGACGTGATCCTCGAAGCGCAGCATGTCTGGCGGCTGGCCCTCCCTGAGCGCTTCGCGCCACGCGTCGAGCGGGATCGCCGAATCCGAGAGCGCCATCGCGCGCGACGTCATCACGGCGCGCAGCCGAAGATCGATGTGAAAGTCGCGTGTCAGCCGCGCGGCCTGCGAGGCCAGCTGATCCAGCAGCACGCTGCCGACGGCGCCAGGACCGACGAGACCCAGTGAGACCGTGTGCGGCGAGAGATAAAAGCCGGAGTGCACCGATCGCAGAGCCCTGGTGGTCTGGCGCTCGTCGATGACGACTGAGATGTTGCGCTCCGAGGATCCCTGCGCGATCGCCCTGACGTTGACACCCGCGGCGCCCAGCGACCCGAACACCTGCGCCGCGACACCGGGCGTTCCCGCCATGCCGTCACCGACGACCGACAGAATGCTGCAGCCTCGCACGACATCGACGTTCTGAATCTGCCCGCCGTTCAACTCCGCGTGAAACGCGTGCCGAACCGTCCGGGCCGTGCGGTCGGCCTCAGCCTGCGGAATCGCGAAACAGATCGAATGCTCCGAGCTCCCCTGCGAGATCAGAATGACGGAGATGCCGTCCTCTCGCAGCGCGCCGAACAGCCGCTGCGCCGTGCCCGGCACGCCGATCATGCCGGCACCCTCCAGGTTCACGAGCGCGATGCCATCGATGCTCGTAATGCCTTTCACGGGATGAATGGATGACGGCGAGGCGGAAATCAACGACCCCGAGGTCTCAGGCGCGAACGTATTGCGGATCCAGATCGGAATCCGCTTCGCCACCGCTGGCGCCATCGTCTGCGGATGAATGACCTTCGCGCCGAAGTAGGCCAGCTCCATCGCCTCGTGATACGAGAGCGAATCGATGACCTGGGCGTCGGGAACGCGCCGCGGATCGGCGCTCAGCACGCCGTCAACGTCGGTCCAGATGACGATCTCCTCCGCGTCGAGCAGGTCGCCAAAAATCGATGCGGAAAAGTCGCTGCCATTCCTGCCGAGCGTGGTCTGAAGTCCGTCGGCCGTGCGCGCGATGAAGCCGGTGATGACGAGCGTCGCCTCGACGTCGGGCGGGACGACCTGCATCGCGTTCGCGCGCGACTCGTCCCATCGCACGCTCGGCCCGAGCGGACTCCAGTCGACGCGGACGATGTCGCGTGCGTCGACCCAGATGACGCGTCCCGGCCTGCGCCCGCGCGACTCGAGGTGTTTCGCGAACAGGCGGGTCGACCAGATCTCGCCGAAACCGGCCACGAGGTCGCGCACAGCGGACGAAGCGGAGCGCGTCAGGTGAACGGCGTGAAGAATCCCGACGATGTCCTGGCAGTCGCGATCGACCCCGGCGATGTACAGGTCCGCCGCTGAACCGGGAATCAGGGTCTGCGCCATGCCGACGTGACGGTCGCGGAGCGCCTGGACCGCATCGGCGACAGGCTGCTGGCGCTCGGCCTGTGTGATCAGCGTCAGCAACGCGTCGGTCACCCCGCGGGATGCCGACAGCACGACCCCGAGCCGGGTGCACGTCTCTTTTTCGATGATGTCTGCCGCGCGCTGCATGCACGCGGCGTCGGCGACGCTCGAGCCGCCGAATTTATGAACTCGCCATTTATCCACGGTTTGCGTTTGCCACTGATACGAGCCACGGAGACACAGAGACACGGAGAATACGGTTTCGTCCTCCGTTCCTCCGTGACTCCGTGGCTCGTCTCATCGACTTACGTCCCAATGACGAGCCCCCCGTCGACGGACAGCACGGCGCCATGCACGAAAGAGGCGGCTTCAGACGCGAGCCACACGTAGGCCTCGGCGACGTCGCGCGGATCGCCCATGCGACCAAGCGGGGTGCCCTCGACGAGCCTGTGCCGCACCTTGTCTGGAATCGTCTCCACCATCCCGGTCGCGATCACGCCTGGCGCCACGGCATTCACACGGATGTTGTGGCGCCCGAGCTCGCGCGCCCACGTGCGCGTCATCGCGATCACCGCCGCTTTCGAGGCGGCGTAGTTGGTCTGCCCGACGTTACCGTACACACCGACGATGCTCGACGCGTTCAGCACGGCGCCACCGCCGCCGGCAATCATATGTGGAACCACTGCGCGCGTACATACGAACACACCGCGGAGGTTCACGTCGAGCACCCGGTCGAACGCCTCGTCGGACATCTCGCCCAGCAGATCGCCGCCCTTCCACTTGACCAGCAGGGCGTCATGGGTCATTCCGGCGTTGTTGATCAGAACGTCGAGACGTGACCAGCGCTGCATGACCGAGGTCACCGCCGCTCTCACGGCCGACGCCTCCGTCACGTCAACCTCTGCACACAGGCATTCGCCGCCGTGGGCATTGATCTCGCGCGCGAGATCCTCGTCGGCCGCAATCCGGTCCCACACGGCCACGCGACAGCCTTCCTCACCGAAGCGAAGCGCCGTGGCGCGCCCGATGCCGGACGCGCCACCGGTGACGACCACCACTTTCCCGCTCAGGCCGGTGACGATCATGTGCTCATTTCAACAGGCCACGGAGACACGGAGCCGCGGGACAGATCCCGGAGTTTTCTCCGTCTCTTCGTGCCTCCATGGCACGTTGAACCAAGAAGCGCTGGAAATGCGCCGATTCAGCGCGAAAAGCGGTCGACGATGTCGACGAGCTCGGCGAGACTTTCGCTGTGTTCGTCAGAGCCTTGCGCGACGCTGTGCGGAACACACTTTTCGACGTGAAATTTCAGGATGACGTGGCTGACGCGACCAATCGCCGCTTCCGCCGCCGCCAATTGCTGAAGAATCGCGATACAGAGACGCGGCTCCTCGATCATCTTCCGAATTCCGCGCAGCTGGCCCTCGATGCGCTTGAGGCGGGCCAGCACATCGCGTTGATGATCGATATCAAGCGCGGGCGCGCTCGCCCGCCGCGATGGGTTGACTATAGCATGCGGGTCCAGAGTGGCAGTGTTGGGCTGTTCTTCGGGCATTTAAAGCAACTTACGGCCGCCAGCCCGCTTTTGTTTACTCCGTGGCCCCGACCTCACCTTACAGTTTCGACAGGTGTGCCTGCCATGCGGCCCTCGCGGTCTCGTGGAAATTGGCCCCATCCCGGTCGATGATCACAACCGACGGAAACGTATGAATATCGAGCGCGTAGAGCGCTTCCGGGCCTAAATCGTCGTAGCCGACCACCGACGCCGCCGAGATCTGTTTGGCCAGCAACGCGCCCAGCCCGCCAATCGCGCCGAAATAGACGGCGCGGTGCGCGACGACATGGGCCATGTCATCCCCGTGCAGCTCACCTTTGCCGATCACCGCGCGTACGCCGGCCTTGAACAGCGCCGGCAGATACCTGGCCATCCGCGCCGTCGTCGTCGGCCCCGCCGATCCAATAACTTGTCCTGGCTTGGGTGGCGAAGGGCCGACGGCGTACAGAATCTGATTCTCGAGCGAAATCGGAATCGGCTCGCCGTGCTGCAGCGCATGCGCGAGCCGTGCCGCGCTCGCGTCGCGCAGCGAGATGACGCGGCCAGTCAGCTCAACCGAATCGCCGGCGTGAAGCCGATCAAGGTCGGCCTCGCTGATGCCGTTGCTGCAATCCAACTGAATCACCGCGCCATTCATCGGTTCGTTACGTCCAGTCATCGCCACGCAGGCCACGAAGACGGTTGGCCACAAAGAACACAAAGAACTCAAAGTTCTCTTCCTTTTGTGATCTTTGTGTCCTTTGTGGCCAATTCGTCTTCGTGGCCATCGTGGCGATCGTCATAGGACCGTAGACATGCGCCGGGTGGAATGACATCCAAGATTGACGGCGACCGGCAACCCCGCGATGTGCGTCGGAAAGACCTCCACATTCACCGCCAACGCCGTGACGATGCCGCCGAGCCCCTGCGCGCCGATGCCGAGGCCATTCACCTGATCCAGCAGTTCCCCTTCGAGCTCGCAAAGGTCCGCCCGCGAATGCCGCACGTCAACGGGCCGGAGGACCGCCTTCTTCGCGAGAAGCGCGGCGACTTCGAAGGTGCCGCCCACGCCGACGCCGACAATGATGGGTGGGCAGGCGTTGGCGCCGGCGCGATCGACGGTCTCGAGCACGAACTGCTTGATGGCGGCAACGCCGTCCGCGGGGACGAACATCTTGAGCGCGCTCATGTTCTCCGCCCCGAATCCCTTCGAGGCCACGGTCATGCGCACGTCGGCGCCGGGAACGATGTCGACGTGAATGACGCCCGGCGTATCGCCTCCGGCGGTCTTCAAGAGGCGCGTCGGATCGCCCGTCACCGACCAGCGGAGGTATCCGGATCGCGTTCCCTCGCGGATCCCGTCGTGAATCGCCTCCTGAAGGCTCCCGCCAACCCAGTGGACGTCCTGCCCGACTTCCAGCATCACCACCGCAAGCCCGCTATCCTGACAGACAGGCACGCGTTCCGTCGCAGCGATCTCGTAATTGCGAATCAGCTGTTCGAGCGTGCGCCGGGCAAGCGGCGACTCTTCGCGCCCGGCGGCGTCACGCAGCGCCTGCAGCACGTCTGCGGGGATGTTGTAGTTGCACTCCACCAGCAGCCGCGACACGGTGTCCCGCAGCGTAGAGACGTCGATGTCCCGGATCATTTCTTCGGTTCGGGGATCGTGGCTCTCACGGGAACGTGCCCGCGCTTGTAGACCATGAAGGTGCGCAGGAACTCGATCACGATCTTGCCATCCTGCGTGAAGCCGGTCGTCTTCACGCGTACGATGCCGACGTTCTGCCGCGACTTCGACTCGCGCTTCTCGAGCACCTCGCTGCGCGAGTACACGGTCTCACCTTCGAAGAGCGGATTCGGCAGCCGCACCTCGTCCCACCCGAGATTGGCCATCACGTTGATCGAGAGATCGATGACAGATTGCCCCGTCACGAGCGCGAGCGTGAACGTGGAATCGACAAGCGGCTGGCCGAACTCGGTCTGCGCGGCATATGCGCGGTCGAAGTGGATCGGATTCGTGTTCTGCGTGAGCAGGGTGAACCAGCTGTTGTCGACCGGCAGCACCGTCCGCCCAAGTGGATGCGGATAAATGTCGCCTACCTCGAAATCTTCGTACACCCGGCCTGTCCACCCTTGTTTCACCGCCATACGGTTCTCCACATCCACGAATTTCTTCGTGTCCTTCGGTTCTTCGTGGTTGATATTTACACGATTCCCGACCGATGCATCCGGACGATGGCGTCGCTGTCGAATCCAAGCTCGCCGAGGATCGTGTCCGTGTGCTCGCCGACCGCCGGTATCGCGCCCATCGGCATCTCCATGTTGTCAAAATTGAACGGCGGCACGAGGGCGCGAACAGGTCCGGACGGCGACGCGACCTCTGTCCATCGGTTGCGCGCCGCCAGTTGCGGATGGTCGATGAACTCCTCAACCGTGTTCATCCTGGCATTGGCAATCTGCGCCGAGTCGAGCCGGTCAATCACCTCGTCGGCGGTGAGCCCGCTGAAGGCGTTGGTGATGATCGCGTCCAGCTCGTCGCGATGTTTCACGCGTTGCGGATTCGAGGAGAAGCGCGGATCGATCGCGACCTCCGGCCGCCCGAGCGCCTCGGCGCAGAATCGCCCCCACTCGCGCTCGTTCTGAAGTCCGAGGTACACGATCCTGCCGTCGCCGGCGGCATACGGACCGTAAGGCGCGATGACCGCGTGGCGCGCGCCGCTCCGTGGCGGCGACGCCCCGCTGAAGGCGAAGTAGACCGGATACGACATCCACTCACCGAGCGATTCAAAGAGCGAAACCTCGAGCGCCGACCCTTCTCCGGTTTTCTGGCGGCGCAGCAGGGCCGCAAGCACGCCGGAGAACGCATACATGCCGGCGGAGATGTCGGCCACCGAGATCCCGACCTTGGCGGGCTGGTCTTCGGTGCCGGTGATCGCCAGCATCCCGGCCTCGCTCTGCACAAGCAGGTCGTACGCCTTCTTGTCGCGATACGGACCGGTCGAACCGTAGCCTGAGATCTCGCAGACAATCACCCGTGGGTATTCGCGCCGCACGTTCTCCGATCCAAACCCGAGGCGGGCCATGGCGCCCGGCGCGAGGTTGTGAATGAAGACGTCGGCACGCGTGAGAAGTCCACGCAGGATCTCGATCGCCTCGGGCCGCTTCAAGTCGAGCGTCAGCGACTCCTTCGTCCGATTGAGCCACACGAAATGGCTCGACATCCCCTTCACCGTCGAGTCGTAGCCGCGTGCAAAATCGCCGACGCCAGGGCGCTCGATCTTGATGACGCGGGCGCCCAGGTCCGCCAGCTGCCGAGTGGCAAACGGCGCCGCAACCGCCTGCTCGACAGCCACCACAGTGATACCGTCCAGAGGCAGCATGAACGAAGGAATGTACCGCAATTGTGCGAAGATTGCCCGGTCATGACCGTGCCAGAGGAGAGAACGCCATGCGCTTCAAATTGTCTTCGCTGATTGGCCCCGCGATCGTGTTGGTGCTCGTGCTGCCGTGGGCAGCCGCCGCCCAGGGCATTCAGCTCCGTGCGCTCTCGAACCCGCGGCCCGAGTTCGTGAGCGGCGGAGACGTGCTCGTCAGTGTCACGTTCCCCGCGGGTGTGCAGGCGCCGAACGTGCGGCTGACCCTCAACGGCTCGGACGTGACGAGCAGCTTGCGCCCAGTCAGGGTGGAGCGCACGCTCATGGCGCTCGTCAAAGGGCTGGCTGACGGCAACAACACGCTGGTCGCTTCCGCCGGCAACGCAAACGCCAGGCTGACGGTGGTGAACCATTCGAATGCCGGACCCGTCATCTCCGGTCCTCACGAGCAGCCGTTCATCTGCGAGACCGACAAGTTCAAGCTGATGTCGGGTGGCGTCGCCGGTAAGGCGCTCGATGCCGACTGCTCGATCGCGACGCGCGTCGACTACGTCTACAAGTCGACGGCCGGCGGCGACCTCAAGGCACTTGCCGATCTGAAAAACCTTCCCGCCGACGTGGCGATGACCACAACCTCCATCGGTACGGGCATCCCCTTCATCGTCCGCATTGAGACAGGGACGATCAACCGGGCGGTCTACGAGATCGCGATGCCGTTCAACCCCGCGCTCGACAGGGAGCCCGATTTCAACACGCAGTCGACGAGCTGGAACCGGCGCCTGATCTACACCTTCGGTGGCGGATGCGCCGGCGGCTGGCACAAGCAGGGCACGGGCACCGGCGGTGTCGATGACGAAGTCATGCTGGCGCAAGGTTATGCCGTGGCGTCGGCGTCATTGAACGTGTTTGGAAACAACTGCGCCGAACTGCTCGCGGCCGAGACGATGATGATGGTGAAGGAACACTTCATCGAGGCGTACGGCGTGCCGAAGGCGACCATCGGCTGGGGTGGCTCAGGCGGTTCGTACCAGCAGCACCAGATCGCCGACGGCTATCCCGGCCTTCTCGACGGCATCATGCCGGCACGCAGCTTCCCCGACCTCGAGTTCGGCACGGCGGTCATGGTGAGCGACGCGCGCCTGCTCGCGAACTACTTCGACAGGCTCGCGGTACCGGTGACGTTCACCGGCGAGCAGCAGCGGCAGGTGGCCGGCCTCGGTCAACTTGCGACGCTGAAGACCAACAGCCTGAATCCGGGACGCATCACTGTCGGCGAGTACTGCTCGGTGCCCGAGGCGCAGCGGTACGACGCGGTGAAGAACCCGACTGGGGCGCGGTGCAGCATCTACGATCATGCCGTCAACGTGTGGGGCCGCGATCCGAAGACCGGTTTCGCGCGGCGTCCACTCGACAACGTCGGCATCCAGTACGGGCTTGGCATGCTCAACGCCGGCGTCATCACGAAAGAACAGTTCCTCGATCTGAACGCGAAGATCGGCGGCTACGACAACGACGGGAAGGTGGTCGCGGCGCGCTCGGTTGCCGACCCGGTGGCGATGCGTACGGCCTACCGCATGGGGCGAATGACGTGGGGTGGAGGTGGGCTCGCCACGACGCCGATCATCGACTACCGCGCATATCTCGACGACGCGCAGGGCGGAAACGTGCACCTGCGCTATCACTCGTTCTCGCTCAGCGAGCGCCTCATGAAGGCAAACGGCTACACCGACAATCGCGTGATGCTCACCGACGATCGCAAGTGGGGCGATTCATTGAAGGCACCGGTGCTGAAACAGGCATTGGCACAGATGGATCAGTGGCTGACGAAGATCTCCGAGGACACGTCCAACGACTCGAAGATCGTCAAGCTTCGGCGCGCGAAGCCGGCCGATCTGGTCGACGCGTGCTGGACGCGCGACGAGCACCCGCAGCGGATCGTCGAAAAGCAGGCACCTGGCGCGACCAGGTGCAACGAGCTCTATCCGCCCAACTCGTTCCCACGCGGAGTCGCGGGCAGCCCGCTCGCGGCGGATGTCATCAAGTGTCAGCTGAAGCCGGTCTCGGCGTCCGACTACAGGGTCACGTTCACGGCCGACGAGATGGCGCGGTTGAAGCAAGTCTTTGCTGGCGGCGTGTGTGACTGGTCGAAGCCCGGCGTGGAACAACAGCCGATGTCAGGCACCTGGCAGGCGGTGGGAGGCGCTACCTCGACTTCGACCCGGTAGCCGCCTGCAACTCCGATGGGCGAAGGGCGAAGTTAGAAGTAAGTTCGAAGTAACCGGTGTACTTCAAACTTACTTCGCAGTTCGAACTTCGAACTTCTTACTTCCCAGCTATCCCCGTTCGTGCGTGACGATGTGCGCGGCGTCACGCTCCTCGCACGGCAGATCCTCGATGAAGCTCGCCTTCGGATCCGGATTGAGCCTCAGCGTGCGCGCCGGCATCTCGAACGGCTCGAGCAGCGTGTCCGGATCGTTGACCGTGGACGTCCACGTCAGGGTGTTGCCGTTGCGCGTGTACTTCTCGACCACGTGCATGTTGTTGCTGTGCAGCCACCCGGGCCAGCCGAGCCAGCTCTCGTCGTTGAAGCCGATGATGTCTATGACCAGCGTGTCGCCTTCCCACTTGCCGATCGCGTCGCCGTACCAAGTCGTGTCCTGCGACTTGATCGGGTCATGCGGACGCCCGTCGATAGGGATGATGCGGAATGTGTTGCCGTTCTGATACAGGAAAATCGCCTCGGTTGCCGTCTGGACGATCTTCTGCGGCGGGCCCATCCGCGGCACGCCGTTCGGCTTGCAGTGGAACGCCGGATCTTCCTGGATGCCCTCGCGATCGAGGTGCTGCACGCGCTCCCAGAACTCCGGCTTGTACATCGGCTGGTGCGCCGGCCGCTGGTTGACGCCCGCGTCACGTTCCGCATTGACGCCCGGATGGCACTCGCCATTGTCGATCTGGGTCTGGGCGCAGAGACGCGCTCGGGTCAACTGAACGATGTTGCCTTTCTCATCAGGCTTGACCTGATTGCCCCCGCCGCCACCGCCGCCGTTCCACATGCCGCTGAGATCCGGGTGACCGTCAGCCGTGCGCGGCGTCGGAACGTTGTTCTGCTGCGCGGCCGCTCTCGGCACCGCAGGTGCCGCCGGGGTATTGCCGTACTGCGCCGCTTGGACCGACGCGAACGACACGGCAGCGGCAATCACGAGTGCGCCGCCGAAATGGATCGACCGATACGTCATATCAATCTCCTGTGTCGGTAAACCGGGGATTCTCAGGGGTCCTTATCCGCGTTCCTTCGTGACCATGTGCGCTGCGTCCCGCTCCTCGCAGGGGAGATCCTCGGTGAGCGTCGCCTTCGGGTTCGGGGTTCAGCCGCACTGTGCGCGGTTCGACGTGAAAGGGCTCGAGCAGCACGTCCGGATCGTTAACCGTCGCATTCCACGTCAACGTGTTGCCGTTGCGCGTCAGCCGCTCGACGACGTGCATGTTGTTGCTGTGGAACCAGCCAGGCCACTCGATCCAGCTCTCGTCGTTGAAGCCGACGATGTCGATGACGAGCGTGTCGCCTTCCCACTTGCCTACCGCGTCGCCATACCACGTCGTGTCCTGCGACTTAATCGGATCGTGCGGTCGGCCGTCGATGGGGATCACGCGGAATGTATTGCCTCTCGCGTAGAGCAGGATCAACTCGGTGGGCGTCTGGACAATCTTGCTCGGCGGACCCATCCGCGGCACGCCCGCCGGCTTGCAGTGGAACTCCGGATCCTCCTGGGTGCCTTCGCGATCGAGGTACTGCACGCGCTGCCAGAACTCCGGCTTGTACATCGGAATTTCCGGATCCATCCGCTGGGTCACGCCTGAGTCGCGCTCGAAGTTCACGCCGGGCGCGCAGTTTCCCGCATCGGCCTGCTGCTTCGAGCACGGACGCTGCTTGAACAGCACGGTGAGGTTTCCCTTCTCGTCCGGCTTGTCTCCGCCACCGAAGCCACCGCCTCCGCCCCACATGCCGGTGAGATCCGGGTGACCGTCCGCGGTGCGTGGCGTTGGCGCGTTCTGCTGCTGCGCGGCGCCACCGGCACGTCCGCCGCCCTGCAGGGCGGGCGCTGTGACGCCGCCGTACTGCGGCATAGCGTGAATGCTGACCAGCGAAATCGCTGCGGCGCCGGCCGCCGCGAGCGCGTATCGAATGACGCTCGAATCCATGGTCCGATTCCCCTGTTGAGTCCCTGAGGCGAAAAACTACAGCCGAATCTCGAACAAAGCAAGGGCGAGGAGGGTTCGTGCCGCCGGCAAGGCTAGTGGGGAGTATTCCTGTCTCACAGCCCCGCGCCCACGCCCGCGCCGAGGAAGGGCAGCATACGGCCCGCCCACAGCACGCCCAACCACGCGATCAGCGAGACGCCCGCGATGACTTTCAGCGCCATCGGCGTGTCCTCTCCAGCAGGGATCGCCGCCGCGCGCCGGCCGTAGGTGGTCTCGAAGATCATCGCGTTGAGCCCTGCAATGACCAGGAACATCACCTTCAGCCACCACGTGGGATTGCCGAAATACTGGGCAGGCTCCGAGATGATGAAGATGGTCCCCGTCAGCAGATTCAGCGTGAAGCCGACCAGCGCCCAAGGCATGAAATCCTTCACGACACTGATCGGCACACGCTTCATGAAACCGATCAGCCGAAGGTCGAACATGCCGGCAACACCGAGCAGCAGCGCAAGGCCGGCGAAATGTATCGTCTCGCACATCGGCCAGAGCCAGGTGACCTGGTGCTGAAAAGCGACGGAGATCGGAGTTCTATGAAGCCAACTCGCAAACGTCAACAACATGATGCTTCTCTTTCGTTCGGGTCGTTCGGGTCGTTCGGGTCGTTCGAATCGTTCGGCGTTCTCATCGTTCGGTCGTTCTCGTTCGAACCTGAATGTTTCGAACGGTCCGAACGCTCGAACACTTCGAACGATTTACTTGATATAGGCCATCAGACGGCCGGCTGTAATCGCCACGAACCACAGCGCGAGCGAGGCAACGGCAAGGCTCTTGCGCCTGATGTGGAACGATCTCGGGGTTCCTGTCGCCGCCCGTAGACGACTTTCTTGGTACGGGTCGTGACGATGACCGCGAACAGGATCGCCACCATCTTGACCCAGAAGATCCACTTCATTCCCTTCTCGTCCGCCTCTGAGATGAACAGCGCGATCCCGGTCGACGCATTGATCGCAAAACCGATCCACATGACGCGAAACACACCTCTTAGCGCGGAGATCGGCAGCCGTGCGCCGTAGCCGAGCAGCCGCAGATCGAGGACCGCGGCCGGACCGACCACCATCGCGAGGCCGACCGTGTGAAGCATCAGGATCGTCGGATAGGCCAGCAGGGTCGGCGCCGAAGATACCCACACACCGAAATCGCTTTCCTGGAGCCTGAGCAGGAACTCTTCCATCTCTATCCTTTACACGTATCTCCAAAACCACGAAGGCCAGAAGGTCACGAAGGTTGGTTCTTCGTGTTCTTCGTGGCCTTTGGTGGTTGAAAAAATCTGATTGTCTAGCCGCGTTCGTGCGTGACCATGTGCTGCGAATCCCGCTCCTCGCACGGCAGATCCTCGGTGAGTGTCGCCTTCGGGTTCGGGTTCAGGCGCACGCGTGCGCCCTGGGACGTGATACGGCTGCAGTAGGACGTCGGGATCTTCGACCGTCGCCTCCCACCGCAGTGTGTTGCCCGTGCGCGTGAACTCGCTCGATCACGTGCATGTTGTTGCTGTGGAACCAGCCCGGCCACGCAATCCAGCTCTCGTCGTTGAAGCCGACGATGTCGACGACGAGCGTGTCGCCTTCCCACTTGCCGACCGCGTCGCCGTACCACGTGGTGTCCTGCGACTTGATCGGGTCGTGCGGACGGCCGTCGATCGGGATGACGCGGAACGTGTTACCCTGCGTCGTACAGCAGGATCACTTCCGTCGGCGTCTGGACGATCTTCGCGGGCGTGCCCATGCGCGGCACGCCGGCGGGCTTGCAGTGGAACTCCGGATCTTCCTGCGTGCCGTTGCGATCGAGGTACTGGACACGCTCCCAGAATTCCGGCTTGTACATCGGAATCTCCGGGCCCATGCGCTGGGTGACGCCGGAGTCGCGCTCGAAATTGATGCCGGGCGCGCAATTGCCGCTCTCGACCTGCGCGGCCGAACACGGCCGCCCGCGCTGGAGGACGACGAGATTGCCCTTCTCATCGGGTTTGGCGGCGCCACCGCCCCCGCCACCGCCCCACATGCCGCTCAGGTCGGGATGACCGTCGGGCGTGCGCGGTGTTGGCACGTTCTGCTGTTGCTGTTGTGCAGCGGCTGGCGCTGGGGCGGCCGCTCCACCACCGTACTGCGGCGCCGCGGAGAGAGACACGAAGGACATCGCCGCCGCTGCCGCGGCGGCGATGCCAAACCGTTTCAGTTGAACCATTGGCTGACTGTAAGTTCGAAAAAGCAGACTACAGGTCGTTCGGGTTGTTCGGATCTTCGTGATACATCGTCACGGTCCGACCGTCCGCGAACGTGAACGTCACGACGCGACCGGTGTTGGAGCCGTCACGCGCGGGCGCGTACGCTGACCTTCAGCGTCTGGCCGACCGAGAAAATGCGGGTCATGCCATTCGAACGCAGCGCCTGCGGGCCGGCGCCGGTGATTTCCCACTTCGCCATGGTGCCGTCGGCCTTCTTCACCTCGAAGAACCAGCGGACGTGCGGGTTGATCATCGCGAACTTTGTCAGCGTTCCAGTGAACTCACCACGCTTCGCGGTGTCGAACTCCGCCTGCAGCGCGTGATGCGCAACCGCCGGCTTCGCTGCCAGGCTCAGAGCGCGACAATGGCCAGCAGACCGAACAATTTTTTCATAATCACACCTCTCCGGACGACGTCTTCGCGGTCTGCGAGTACTGAAACATACCGGCAAATCAAGTCAATAAAAGCGTTAGTTGCTCCGTGCGCCTGTCGGTGCCGTCGACTTCACATTGGCGGGCATCGGCATGATGACGTACGGGTTGTAGGTATTGGTGTTGGTCACCGTCAGGTCGAGAACGGTCATCCCGTTCTGGGTCTGGACGATGTGCTTCGGCAGATAAATATCGGCCTTCGCGTCGTCGTTCCAGTCGCCGTACTGATCATACGTAACGTTCAGGGCGGTCGTTCCGAGCCGCGCCTCGGCCTTGACGGGCTCCATGTACTTGTTCAGGGTCGCCGTAATCGTGGCGCCGTTAGCCGCGAAAGTCAGCGTCGTGACGCCGGCGGCGATGGTGACCTTTGCCGCGTCGACGGCCGCCTTGGCCGCCTTGGCCATGCCGATCGGGGTGAGCACGAGCTGCAACCTGACGTTCATGCCAACGTTGCGGGCATCGGCGTCGCCTTGCCGCCGGGGGTGTCTTCGTTCCACGCGAACTTGTCGGAGACGACCTCGATGGTGCGCTGTCCGCCTTGCGGCGTGTAGTCGAAGCGCATCCCGTGCATCGTGTAAGTTGAGGCTGATCTTCCAGTTTGTCAGCGTGAACCGGCTTTCCGCCGATGGCCTTCGTGCCGCTGGTGCCCCACAGCTCGACGCGGTTGACCGCGTCGTTCCGCTGCATGCCGCGCAGCATCCC
Organism: uncultured Acidobacteriota bacterium; assembly: GCA_963741135.1. Classification (GTDB taxonomy): domain Bacteria; phylum Acidobacteriota; class Vicinamibacteria; order Vicinamibacterales; family UBA2999; genus Gp6-AA40. The sequence goes on along the minus strand of CAVUHC010000007.1, from coordinate 442,240 downwards.
GAGGTTGTCCTGCATCGTCTCGATGACCTTCTTCGCGTCAGTGCCCGGCGTCGCGGTCGTCGAAGGCGCTTGTCTTGGCCGCTGCGCCTCCCTGCGGGGCCTGTGCGTAGGTGGTCAGCACCGCGAGCGCCAGACACGCCACGATTGCTGATGCCTTGCTTTTCATTCACGCCTCCTGCGTGGAGAGAAAGTCCTCAACCACACGTCATGTAAAGGGATTGAACCGAAGAACTATCGCCGAATACCGGCCCATTTCGCAAGGCCTTCGGCTACCCTCACTTACGACACTCAAGCCGTCCGTGTTTAGCGCCAGGTGGCGATCCGGTGCGACCGCACGGCCGCGCAGTTATACTGCACGGGCTTACGCGCGTCCCACTGGAGGCCTTCCCATGTCCGCAACGAGAACCGCTGACCACCAGCCCCTGTATGCCCGGCTCTGGTTCCAGGTCATAGTCGGCATCGTCGTCGGCGTCGTTCTCGGCTACTTCTATCCCGGCGCACGGCGCCGCGATGAAGCCGCTCGGCGACGCCTTCGTGAAGCTGATCCGCATGATGATCGCGCCGATCATCTTCGGCACCGTCGTCGTCGGCATCGCGAAGATGGGCGACATGAAGGAGGTCGGGCCGCATCGGCCTGCGCGCGCTCGTCTACTTCGAGGTCGTCTCGACGATCGCGCTCGTCATCGGCATGGTGTTCGTCAACGTCATGAAGCCGGGCGCCGGCGATTCACGCCGAGCGCGGCGCAGCTCGATCCGAAGGCGGTCGCCGCCTACACGACGCAGCGCGTCGCACCTGACGACGATCGACTTCCTGATGAACATCATCCCGACGACGATCGTCAACGCGTTCGCGACGGGTGACATCCTGCAGGTCCTGTTCTTCTCGGTGCTGTTCGGCGTCGCGGTGCTCCACATGGGCAAGCTCGGGCAAGCAGCTCGTCGAGCCTGATCGATCAGTTCACGCACGCGCTGTTCGGCATGGTCGGGCATCATCATGTACGTCTCGGCGATCGGCGCCTTCGGCGCGATGGCGTACACGATCGGGCAGTTCGGCATCGGCACGCTGCTCTCGCTCGGCGAGCTGATGCTGGTGATGATCGTCGCGTGCCTGTTCTTCATCTTCGTGCGTCCTCGGCGTGATCGCGCTGGTGGTCGGGCATCAGCCTGTTCAAGTACCTGAAGTACATCAAGGAAGAAATGCTGATCGTCAGCGGGCACGTCGTCGTCGGAGACGGTGCTGCCGCGCATGATGGCGAAGCTGGAACACGCGGGCTGCGCGAAGCCGGTCGTCGGCCTCGTGATTCCGACGGGCTACTCGTTCAACCTCGACGGCACCTCGATCTACATGTCGATGGCGGCCATCTTCATCGCGCAGGCGACGGATACCTCGCTGACGCTGTCAGCAGCAACTCGGCATCCTCGCGGTGCTGCTGCTGACGTCGAAGGGCGCGGCCGGCGTCACCGGCAGCGGCTTCATCACGCTGGCGGCGACGCTGTCGTCGATTCCCGCGCTGCCCGTCGCCGGCCTCGCGCTGCTGATCGGCATCGACCGCTTCATGTCGGGCGCCCGCGCGCTCACGAATCTGATTGGCAACGGGCTGGCGACGATCGTCGTCGCGAAGTGGGACGGACAGCTCGACATGAGCCGCCTGAAGCGCGTCTTCAACGGCGAAACGGTCGCCGAAGCCGAGGAGCCGGAAGAGATGCTCCTCGTCGATCACGCGCGGTACGGCAGCTAGACAAGTTCGAAGTCAGAAGTTCGAAGCTCGAAGTAAGTTTGAAGTGCAGGGCCCGCTCACGCGGGCCCTTTTGGTTTGCGTCCTCATGAACGCCATTGACCTGATCCTGTCGCAGCTGGACGAGGCGTACGATCGTCGCTCCTGGCATGGCACAAACCTTCGCGGATCGATTCGCCGCGTCGCCGCGGCTGACGCGGCGTTGAGGCCCGCTCGTGACCGCCACAACATCCAGGAAATCGTCGTCCATTGCGCATACTGGAAGTATGTCGTCCGCCGCAGGTTCACCGGTGAGCCACGCGCCTCCTTCCCCCTCCGCGGCTCGAACTGGTTTCCGCGCCGGCGCGTCGATGAGAAGGCATGGCCGGAGGACATCCGTCTCTTGGACGATGCCCATCGGCGGTTGCGCCTCGTGATCGCGGATCTCGGTGTCCGCCAACTGGAAGAAACACCTCGCGGAAGCTCGGTCAGCAACCGCGCGATGCTGTCGGGCATCATCGCGCACGACCTGTATCACGCAGGCCAGATTCAGCTGCTGAAACGACTGACCAGACGCTCCAACTAGCCTCCGGGTTACTTCGAACTTACTTTCTACTTTGCACTTTGAACTTCGAACTTCCTGAGGACCGCCCTGGCCATTCGAATATTGGCCATGTCGATCATCTTGCCGTCGTGACCGACGGCGCCTCTGCCGTTCTTCGCGGCGGCTTCATAAGCCTCCACCACCGCCCTGGCGCGCGCGACTTCGTCGGCCGTCGGACCGAAGATGCCGTGCACCGTCGCGATCTGGCTCGGGTGAATGCACTGCTTCCCGTCGAATCCCATCACGCGCGCGATGCGGCATGCGCGCTCGAGGCCGGCCGTGTCCTTGTAGCCCGCATACGGACCATCAATGGCCCGCAGGCCGTACGCGCGCGCGGCGGCGACGACAGCGTGCATCACGGCGTGCCAGCGGTGCCCGGGATAGATCTGATCGTTCTCGTCCATCTCGCCGATGTTCGCCACCGGCATCTGCATGGTCGCGGAGTAGTCGCCCGGGCCGAAGATGAGCGCCTCGAGGCGCGGTGACGCCTGCGCGATCTCACGGACCCAGAGAAAACCCTTCGCGCTTTCGATCTGCGCCTCGATGCCGATCCGCCGCGTGAAGCCCGGCTCATTTCGATCTGCGTCAGCAGCATGCAGACGAAGACGACGTCCTGCGGCAGGTTCGCCTTCGGCAGCATGACGAGATCGAGATCCGGTCGCCGGCCCCTTCGACGACCTCGATCAGATCGCGGTAGGCGAACGGCGTATCGAGGCCATTGATGCGACACGCGCGCATCTTGCGGCCGAAGTCGAGCTCCCGGAGCGCGCGGACGACGTTGGCGCGGCTCGCGGCCTTCTCGTCAACGAGCGACCGCATCCTCGAGATCGATGCAGACGCCGTCGGCCGTCGCTCGCCGCCGCCTTCTCGATCATGTCCGGCCGCGATGCCGGCACGTACAGCATGCTGCGTTCGAGTCGTTCCGCAGGAGTCACGGTCGTGTCGGTCATCAATCCTCACGCGAAGGGGTCGGGAGTCATTACGAGAATCGAAACTAACCTGGGTCACAGGGGCACGTTTCGATTCTCGTAATGACTCCCGACCCCATCTTCAGAACGATCTCGGCATTCCGAGGACGTGCTCGCCGATATACGACAGGATCAGATTCGTCGAGATCGGCGCGACCTGATACAGCCGCGTCTCGCGGAACTTGCGCTCGACGTCGTACTCCGCGGCGAATCCGAAGCCGCCGAACGTCTGCAGACAGACGTTGGCCGCTTCCCACGACGCGTCGGCCGCGAGCAGCTTCGCCATGTTCGCCTCCGCGCCCGCCGGCTTGCCGGCGTCGAACAGCCGCGCCGCCTCGTAGCGCATCAGGTCGGCCGCGCGCACGTTCGCGTACGCGCGCGCGATCGGAAACTGCACGCCCTGGTTCTTGCCGATCGGCCGATCGAACACGATCCGCTCGTTCGCGTAGGTCCGCGCCTTGTCGATGAACCAGTAGCCGTCGCCGATGCACTCGGCGGCGATCAGGATGCGCTCGGCGTTCATCCCGTCGAGGATGTAGCGGAAGCCCATGCCCTCCTCGCCGATCAGATTCTCCGCCGGCACCTCGAAGTCCTCGAAGAACACTTCGTTGGTCTCGTGGTTGACCATGTTGCGGATCGGCCGCACGGTCATCCCCTTCTGCTCGGCGCCGCGCAAGATCGACCAGGAAGATCGACAGGCCTTCGGTCTTCTTCTTCACCTCCGGCAGCGGCGTCGTGCGCGCGAGCAGCAGCATCAGATCCGAATGCTGGATCCGCGAGATCCACACCTTCTGGCCGTTGACGATGTAGCGGTCGCCCTTGCGGGTGGCGAAGGTGCGCGTCTTCGTGGTGTCGGTGCCGGTCGTCGGCTCGGTCACGGCGAACGACTGCAGCCGCAGCTCGCCCGACGGCGATGCGCCGGCAGATACTGCTGCTTCTGCTGCCTCCGAGCCGTGCCGCAGCAGCGTGCCCATGATGTACATCTGCGCGTGGCACGCGCCGGAGTTGGCGCCCGAGCGATTGATCTCCTCGAGAATGACCGACGCTTCGGTGACGCTCAGGCCGCCGCCGCCGTACTGCTCGGGAATCAGCGCGGCGAGCCAGCCGGCGTCGGTCAGCGCCTTGACGAACGCCTCGGGATAGCCGGCGCGCTCGTCGACGTCCTGCCAGTACTTGCTGTCGAACTGGCCGCACAGCTCGCGGACGGCCTGGCGGTATTCCTGGTACTCGTGTGCTCTGGGGTTGATGTCGGCCATGCTCGGGATTCGGGATTCGGGATCTCAGCGTTGCGGCGCGACCTATGGCTGCGGCGCGAAACCTGTGGTCGCGATCGAACGCAGGGCCGGCTTCAGCCGGCCCAGATCGTTGAACAGCGTCGCCATGTCGGCGCAGCGCTCCATCGAATGCAGCGCCGCCAGTGCCGAGCGCGGCCGTGTCGTTGCCGAAGCGCGAGCCGACGAGCGCGATGAACTTCTGTTCGAGCTCCTCGGTCGACACCGGATTCTCCGCATTGCCTCGCGGGATAGTCGCTCGCACCACGCTCGGACGTGCCGTCCATCAGTGTCAGCGTCAGACGCACGGGCCACGCCGCCGGATACTTCGCGGTGAGATCGTCGGCGACGACGACGCGAGTCCGCCGCAGCAGCTCGGCGATCGCCGCGATCGCGGACGCCGTCGGGGCCGAAGCGCTCCGCGTCGAACTGCTCGAGGCCGAGGCGACCCTCCGCGAGCGCGGCCGCAACGCAGTACGCCATGCTGAACTTTGCCTGGTACGGCGTCCGCGGATTCATCTCCTTCACGATCTCGTAGCCGGGTCCGTACGTCTCGATCTCGACGCCGCTCACCGCGTCAAGGACTTCCTCCTGCGTCCACTTCACCCGCGAGCGGATATCGAGCGCGCAATCGACGGCGGTGTGCGTGTGAGCCGCAGCACGAGTACAGCTTGTAGCCGTTCTCGCCAATCTTCCAGGTCGATCCGAGTCCATCCGTCACTCGTGTCTCGTCGTACGCGGCGCGGACCTTCGAGGTCCGCGATTGGTCATCGCCCGGAAGAATCCGCGTTCGCCTTCGAGGATGCGCGTGGCGCCGGTGAAGCCGGCGCGCGCGAGGTCGGCCGCCAGAATACCGTTCATCGCGGCCTTGCCGGGGTGGAGATGCTTGCTCATCGCGCCGTCCGCGTTGAACTCCCACAACGCCGCCGCCTGCGTGCCCGCGCTGCCGAGCGCATGGAGCATGTCGTCCGGGGTCAGTTTCAACAGCGATCCCGCCGCGGCGGCGGCGCCAAACGTCGCGACCGTTCCCGTCGGATGGAAGAAGAAATAGTGGCTCGGATTGACCGCCTCGCCGATCCGAAACGCGGCTTCGTACCCGATCGTCACCGCGGCGATGAAGGCGCGACCGTCGGCGTGCTCGCGTTCGGCCACGGCCAGCGCGGCCGGGATGATGGGCGCCGCTGCATGCACGGTCGAGCCCCTGTGAATGTCGTCGAGTTCGAGAATGTGCGACGCGACGCCATTCGCGAATGCCGCTGCCGCCGCCGATGCCCGTCCGGCACCGAACATCGTCGCCTTCGTTCGAGACGCCAAGGCCAGACGCCACCCGCTGCGCGATGCGTGCCGGCGTTTCGATCGAGCCGCCAAGCGCGGAGCCAAGCCAGTCGGTGATCGATCGCCGCGTGTGTTCGAGGACGTCCGCCGGGAGATCGCCGTAGCGTCGTGCGCCGCGAGGACGTCGGCGAGCGCGCGTGTCTCTTTAGACACCCAGATACTCCAACCACTTCACGATGATCGCGAGATAGACACCATGTAAATCACGCCAAGCAACGAGGCCGAGCACCCACAAGTCGCGCCGCTTGATGTAGCCGCTGCCGTAGTAGACGGCGTTCTGCCCCGAGGCATACGGCGTGAGCACACCCATCATCCCGAGCGGATAACCGAGGAGCAGCGCCCACGCCACCGGCGACACGACGGGGATCTTGACGGCAATCGCGAGGAACAACGGGAACAGCGTGGCGGTGTGCGCCGTGATGCTCGCGAAGAAGTAATGGAGGAAGAAGAAGCTGCCGCACGATGCCGACGATCGTCATGTAGGCGCTGAGTCCCGACAGCATCGGCACCAGCGACTCCGCGAGCCAGTCGAGGAACTTGGTTTCAGCGAGTCCCCCTGCCATCGTGACCAGCGTCGCGAACCAGATCAGCGTGTTCCACGCCTGCGCGTGGCCGACGATCTCGTCCCACCCGACCACTTGAAAGATCACCATGCCCAGGATGACGAAACACCGCGGCGATCGCCGGGTCAACGTAGGCGGCGCCCCCGATCCAGAACCCGAGCGCGCACGAGCACGAGGATCAGCATCGTGATCTCCTGCCGCGTCATCGCGCCCATCTCCTTCAGCTGTTCGGCGGCCCAGCGCGGCGCCTCGGGCGCGTTCTTGATCTCCGGCGGATAGATCACGTACAGCAGCACAGGCTGCAGCAGGAGCAACACCACGCCCACCGGCAGGAATCCCTGGAACCACAGCGTCCACGGGATCGGTCACGCCGACCGCCCTGTTGATCAGCGCGATCGCCATCGTGTTTGGCGCCAGCGCGGTGATGAACATGCTGCTCGTCACCATGCTGGCCGCAAGGCCGGTGTACAGCAGGTACGCGCCGACCTTCCTGGCACTCGGGTCGTTCGGGTGCGATCCGTACAGCTCGGGAATGCTGCGGATGACCGGATAGATCGTCCCTCCGGCGCGCGCGGTTGCGGATGGCGTGACGGGCGCAAGCGCAAGATCCGCCATCGTGATCGCGTACCCGAGACCCAGCGTGCGATGCCCCATCACACGGATCAATTGAAGCGCGATGCGCCTGCCGAGCCCGGTCTTCGAATAGCCGCACGCGAACATGTACGCAGCGAAAATCAGCCACACGACGGGATTGGAGAAACCGCTCAGCGCCCACGCCGTTGCAGCAGTAGGGGCCGGTCGGACCAGGCCCAGGACGGTGGCCACGCGCGACCCCGCGCCAGTCCGATCGCGGCACCCGGTATCGGCTCGGTGATGATGCCCGTGATTGTGGCGACGAAGAGCGCAAAGAAACGCCACGCGTTGACGGTGAGACCCTCGGGAGTCGGCGTGAGGAGCACGGCGCCGCCGATGACAAAAGGCGCGAGCGCTCTCAACAGCACCGACTGTCGCGTGCGGGCGGGTACGACCGGCGCGGCGACTTCCGCGGCGACTGAGGAAACGCTCACCTGGGCCATCTTCGCAGTTGAATGCGGAAGATACTATAGGATTCGTCGTGTGCGGCGGGCCTTCGTCCATCGACACACTCGGGATGACCCTGGGTGACGTCGAAGGGTCACGGTCCGCGGATCGATCTCAACGGAGGCTCGTCGTGCAACGCTTGACATCCCTCTTCCTGTTCGTCGCCATCACGGGACTTGCGGCGACCGCGAGCGCGCAGACCCCGATGGCCCACCGCTTCATCCAGGTCGCCCCTGGGCGTCTACGCGGCGCTCGGGAACGGCACGATCGAAACGCGTGACACCTCGGGCGTGATCATCAATACGGACGACGTGTTCCTCGTCGACACCAACATCACGCCGGAAGCGACGCGCCGCCTCGTCAACGACATCAAGACGCTCACCGACAAGCCGATCCGCTACGTCGTCAACACCCACTGGCATTACGACCATGCCGACGGCAACCAGATGTTCGGACCGGACGTGTCGATCATCGGCCACGCGAACGAGCGGACCGCGATCCTGGCCGGCGTGTTGAAGAACCGGCTCGCGCTCGAATTCCAGAACCTGCCGGGACAGCTCGACAACATCCGGAAGCAGATCGCGTCCGAAGCAGGATCCGGCACGCAAGAAGCAGCTCGAGGATCGGCTGAAGATGCAGGAGGCGTATCAGCAGCAGCTGAAGGAGACGGTGCCGACGCCGCCGAACGTGACCTTCGACGATCACATGACGATCTTCCGCGGCGATCGCGAGATTCGCCTGATTCACCCCGGACGCGGACACAGCGACACCGACGTCCTGGTGTATCTGCCGAAGGAGAAGGTGATCATGACGGGCGACTTCTTCGAAGGGCCGGTGACCGGCGCGCTCAACTTCGGCTTCCACGACGAGTGGGCCAACAACCTCGAGAAGCTGAAGGTGTTCGACTACGAGACCGACGATCGCCGGCCACGGCGAGCCGTTCAAGGGCAAGGAGCGCATCGACTACTTCCAGGCGTTCCTGCGCGACCTGTGGAGCCAGACGAAGACGCTGCACGATCAGAAGGTGCCGGTGGCCGACGCGGCCAAGCGCATCGACCTGACCGGCGCACCAGTCGCACTACCAGCAACATCAACGGACCGGGATTCCAGGAAGCGACGATTGCGCGCATCTACCAGGTTCTCGATCAGCGGGCGGGAAGCAACTGAACCTGTGATTCGTGATTGATGATTTGTGATTAGTGATTAATGGTCCGTGGTTCAAATCGCAACTCAGGAATCGCGAATCACGAATCGCTAATCACGAATGAACGCGGCGTGTGGCTGCGCGCCGCGGTGCTGGTCGTCGTCGGCTTCGCCGTTTACTGGAACAGCCTCCCGGCGCCGTTCACCTTCGATGACGAGCACGCGATCGTCATCAACGAGCAGATCCGGCACCTCTCGACGTCGCTCTCGCCAACCGAGCAGGGCTCGCCGCTGGCCGGACGTCCGCTCGTCAGCGTCTACCTTCGCGATCAACTACGCGCTCGGCGGCCTGAACGTCCGCGGCTATCGCCTCGTCAACATCGCGATTCACGTCATCAATGCGCTGCTGCTCTTTGCGGTTGCGGCGCGGACCTTTCAGGTCGCGCGGCGACCCGAAGGGTCCGCCCCGCACGGAGCTCGCATTCGCGATCGCGCTGATCTGGATGGTCCATCCGCTCGTCACCGAGCCGGTCGATTACGTCATCGCAGCGGACGGAGCTGATGATGGCGGCGTTCTTCCTCGTGACGCTGTACACGGCGCAACGGGCCGGCGAGTCCGTCGAAGCGGCGCGGGCGGGTCCAGCCAGCCTCCCGCGTTGCGCCACGGCGGTCCGCAGAAGCCCAAGCGAAGGCGGAGAGGACGCCCTACGGCGTCGAGCGAATCCACGTGGCTGGCGCTGTCGGTCGTCTGCTGCGCGATGGGGATGGCGTGCAAGGAGACGATGGTCGTCGCGCCGATCGTGGTGCTGCTGTACGACCGGACGTTCGTCTTCTGGATCGTTTCGCGAGGCGCTGCGGCAGCGTTGGCGGTACTACGCGGGCGCTGTGCGCGACGTGGCTCATCCTCGTCGCGTTGCTGTGGTCGTCACCACGAGGCGACTCCGCGGGCTTTGCCGGCGCGTCGGTGTCGCCGTGGACATACCTCCTCAACCAGTCGGTGATGATCGTCCGCTACCTGCGGCTGGCGATCTGGCCACGCGGTCTCGTGCTCGACTACGGTGAGCCGCTGCCGCTGACGTTCTCCAGAGTCGCGCCCTACGCGATCGCCGTGCCGCGCTGCTCGCCGCAACAATCATCGCGCTCGTGCGCCGGCCTGCCGTTGGATTCCTCGGCGCGTGGTTCTTTCTGACGCTGGCGCCCACGTCGAGCATCATCCCGATCTCGACCGAGGTTGGCGCGGAGCGGCGGATGTACCTGCCGCTGATGGCGATCGTGCTGCTGGTCGTGGCAATTGCGGCGCGGACCTTCCAGGTTCGCGAGACTGGAATGCCGCGGACCTCAAAGGTCCGCGCCGCATGGCGCGAACCTAGAAGATCCGCACCGCATGAGCAGAGCTGCGACGATTTCCATCGCGGTCCTGGCCGTCCTTCTTTCGGTCGCCACCATTCAACGGAACGCCGAATACCTCTCCGGCCTGACGCTCTGGCAGTCGGTGCTCGATCGCTGGCCGCCGCACGCGCGCGCGCATCGCAACCTGGCCGCCGAGCTGAAGCTCGCAGGACGGCCCGACGAGGAGATCGTGCATCTGCGCGCCGCCGTGCAGGACCTGCCCGAGATTCGCAACGTGCTCGGCCTCGAGCTGCTGGCGCTCGGCCGAAACGCGAAGCCGCCGACGAGCTGCAGCGCTACGTCGCGCGACCACCCGCGTGACGCAGATGCGTTGGGCCAACCTCGGCATCGCGCTGTCCGCGCTGGGACGCAACGACGAAGCGACTGCAGGCATTCGAGCGCGCGGTCGCGTCGATCCGAGACAACGGACTCTCGCAGCGCAACCTCGCGCTGCATCTCTTCCAGCAGAACGACTTCGACCGACGCCGTCGTCGCACGCGCGCGAAGCGGTGCGGCTGACGCCGAACGATCCGGCCGCGCACAACCTGCTTGGCCTCGCGCTCATCGGCCAGCAGAAGATCGACGAAGCCATCGCGAGTTCCGCGCCTCGCTGGCGCTGCAGCCGGACAACAACGACGCCGCAGGCTACCTCGAGCGCACGCTGAAAGCCTCGGCCGCTGCCCGGCGGACTTGAGCACTGAGCGAGCTACGAGACGCGCTGTTGCATTGCCGGCGGCGGCCCCGCGGGGACGATGCTCGGTGTCCTGCTCGCCCGCGCCGGCGTCCCCGTCGTCGTGCTCGAGAAGCACGAGGATTTCCTGCGCGACTTCCGAGGCGATACGGTGCATCCCTCGACACTCGAAGTCATCCACGAGCTCGGCGTGCTCGAGGAATTCCTCGAAGCGTCCGCACTCGGAGCTGCGCGAGGTGCGAGGAATGATCGGCGACGAGCCCGTCACGATCGCCGACTTCTCGCACCTGCCGGTGCAAGTGCCCGTTCATCGCGATGGTGCCGCAGTGGGACTTCCTGAATTTCCTGGTCGATCAGGGGCGCCGCTACTCGACCTTCCAGCTCGTGATGCGCGCCGAGGTGTTCGAGCTGATTGAGCGTGATGGACGGATCGAGGCGTACGCGCGCAGACGCCTGACGGTCCGATCGACATCCACGCGATCCTCGTCATTGGCGCCGACGGCCGCGGCTCGATCGTCCGCAGCCTCGCGCGGCTGCCGATCGAAGACATCGGAGCCCCGATCGACGTGCTCTGGATACGATTGTCCAAACGCGCCACCGACACGGGCGCGTCGCTCGGCAACATCCGCAACGGCCACGTCTTCGTCATGCTCGACCGCGGCGACTACTGGCAGTGCGCGTACGTGATCCCGAAGGACGGCTATGAGGCGCTTCGCCGCGGCGGACTCGAGGCCTTCCGCGCTGAAATCGTCGGAGTGGTGCCCTTTCTTGCCGACCGCGTCGCAGAAATTACGTCGTGGGACAACGTGAAGCTGCTGACGGTGAGAATCGATCGGCTGAAGCAGTGGCACCGGCCGGGGCTGCTGTGCATCGGCGACGCGGCGCATGCGATGTCGCCGGTCGGCGGCGTCGGCATCAACCTCGCCATTCAGGACGCCGTTGCCGCCGCGAACATCCTCTACAGGCCTCTGCAGCAGGGCGCGCCGTCGGCTGCATACCTCGCAGGCGGTGCAGCGGCGCCGCGAGCTCCCGACGCGCATCACGCAACGCATGCAGGTCGTGATGCAGAACCGGGTGATCTTCCGCACGCTGACCAGTAGCGCGCCGACGTCGCTTCCGTGGCCCGCGCGGCTGCTCCGCGATTATCCGATCCTCCGCCGCATCCCCGCGCGTCTGGTTGGAATGGGCTTCAGGCCCGAGCACGTCCGATCGCCCGAGGCGGGGCGGACCTGACCGCCGCGAGTTGTTGACACGAGTTGTTGCCGTAATTGACAGGCCTATGCGTCGGACTTACCATCCAGCCCGATTCATGTCGTCATCACTGAAGCAACGGAGACTGGTCGTCCAGCGAGCGTCATGTGGCGTCGCGGCGCGCTATCTCGTGACTGGCATGACGCTCGTTGCGACGCTGGTGAGCTCGTCGGCGACCCTCTATGGCGGTCAGACACGAACGGCCACCGACGGCGTGTATACCGACGCCCAGGCAAAACGCGGTCAGGACATCTTCACCGCACGATGCGTGGCGTGTCACGGCCGGTCGTTGGAGGGCCTCGAGGGGCCGCCGTTGACCGGCGATCCATTCATCAAGGCCTGGGGGAATCAGCCGCTGTCGGAGCTGGTGACCAAGATCCAGAACACGATGCCTGACGACAACCCCGGATCGCTGACCAAGGCGCAGTCAACTGACCTCGTCTCATACATACTCCAGACGGCGAAATTTCCCTCGGGCAGGAACGAACTTGCGGCAGATGACGTCTTGTTGACACAGGTTCGTCTCGCACCGGCTGCCGCGGCGCCAGCCGGTGCCGCGGCACTCGCCGCTTCACATACCCCGTCGTATCCGCCGGCCGCAAACCTCGGACAGTTGATGAGGGGCATTTTCTTTCCGAGCTCGAATCTGATCTTCAATGTCCAGGGCCATGACCCCGGCGAGCAGAAGAAGGGAACACCCTACGAGCCCTCGAACACGACAGCCTTCAACTGGGCGGACTGGGGAGCAGGGATCTATTCAGGCTGGGATCTCGTCGACTACGCCGCCGTCAGCATCGCCGATGCCGCCCCGCTCCTGTTGATTCCTCGCCGGTGTGAGAACGGAAGACCCGCACCGGTGGAACAGGCCGACTGGATAAAGTACACAACGGAGCTGGTCGAAGCCGGGAAGGCCGCTTACAAGGCGTCACAGTCCAGAAGTCAAGACGCGGTCAGCGAGGTGAGTAACCAGCTCGCCGACGCGTGCCTGCATTGCCACGAGGTCTATCGCGACAAGCCAGGCGGTACGGTTGCCGACCCGTCCAACAAAGCCGCCCGTTGTATCCCCTAATACCTATTTCGACTGCGGCGCGCCCGTTCCGGACGATCCAAGGAACAGTGTGCGGCCGTCCGGCAGCGTGATGTCGCGGCCATTCGCCCGGTGCGACCCATCTTTCGCGCGATACCCGTCAATGCGGATCACGGTCCCGGGCAGCAACGCCTCCTTGGTGAAGCCGCGGCGGAACAGGACGTTCGGGGTCCCGGCTTCGATCGACCACGCCTCGGCACTGCCATCGGGCATCGACACATTGACGTGAATCCACGAGTGCGGATTAATCCATTCGACTTTCGTGACGGTTGCCTTCTCGAACTTCACAGGCTTGTTCGCATCGAACTCCGCAGCGAACGCGTGGTGCGCCCGCGCCGGCCTGGCGCCGGCCACGATCAGGAGACACGCGCTTGTGATCGCCAGTGTCAGCTTTGTACGCATGGAGACTCCCCTCGCGTAGAACGATCGACCTCAGTTATCGCCGCCACCCGTTGCGTTGTCCTGCGTGGCAGGGTCGGGTCCTTTCCCTTCCCTGAACGCTTGATCTGCGGCGCGTGTGTTGAGCAACATGCCTAGAAGGCCGTAATTTCCCTCGTGGCAGCCGCCCTCGAGCACCAGCGTGGTCTTGTCGTCGCTCTTCTGCAGTTCCTGCACGGCGGTCCACGGCCTGGTCCACGTCGTCGGATCCTCCGCCGTGAATTCGACGGAGAGCGTGTTCGCGTCGACGCGCTTGAAGCGCTGGATCAGGTGCAGGTTCGCTCGAGAGCCATGGAAATTCGTCTCGTCACTGAAGTTGGTGACATCGACAACCAGCGTGTCGCCTTCCCAATGACCGATCGCGTCACCGCGATAGAGCTGGACGTTCTTCGACAGATGCGGACGGTTCGCAATTGGAATCACCCATGCGAACCCCGACCCCTGGCCGACGTCGTAATAGATCGACACGGAATCAGGAGCCTGGACGAGTTGCATGACGCCGCCAAACGTACCCGTACCCATCACGACCGGCAGCTCGCCCCCGAAGCAGCGCTCCGGACCGCCGCGGTCCTCCGGACCATCGGCGCGATTCATTCGATCCAGGTTGTAGTCCGTGGATGGCTCCGCCCGTCTCGGTGAAATCGCCCCGGGTCTTCCGCCGGACGTGCCCTGCAGCAGGGCAGCCAGGTACTCGCGCTTGTCGGCAATGCGCTTCGCCGCCTCAGGCGTGAACGGCGGAATTCTTCCGTCCGCCGGATCGGTAATCATCGATGTGCGCATGCCGAGCCGTGTCGGCTTGTCCCCGAACCAGAACTCGTTATACGCACGGGCGACGTCCTTCTCGGTGCCGATCGCGGGCTTTCCGCCCACCTCGCGACTGTCACGGCCAGGACGCTGATTCCGCACCTGCAGTTCGGCAAGCGCCTTCGCGTGCTCCTCCTCGGGTCATGAATGCGCGTGTACCAAACTCTCTGGGGCGTTCGAGCGGAACGAGGATGTTGTTGCTCCAGATGCCCTGCAGGTCCGGAGTGCCCCACGCCGTCCGCGGACTCCTGGAGGCGCTGCGCGCCGGAGCAGTCTGTGTCACCGGCGGCGCCGCAGGCTGGGCGGCCGTCCGCGGCCTGGCGGGAGCCTGGCCCGATGCCTGACCGGCGGCTCTGCCGCCGTCCAGCGCCACCGCGACGATGGTCGCGGCCGTCAACGCAACAAGCCATGTGAGGAACCGCGCTCTCGTTTTCATCGCCAGTACCTCCGTCTGATGGCCGAAGATGTGTTTCACCGTTCGTACCGCTTGTCACCGGGTGGAATCCTGCGCGTCACGTCGAGGACGATCGTCTCTCCCTCCCAGTGCTTGACCAGCGGCTCTTTTCGAGTGTGACCGAGAAACGTCTCCTCGACGAGCTCGAGGCACCGGTAATCCATCAGAACCGCGTTGTCGTCGAGCTGCCGATACAGGACCATCTTCATCTTCCAGGGACGCGTGAAGACGTTCGGGTCCGTCAATCGTCACTTCGTATCGCAATGCATCGGATGTGATCGGCGTGAAGCGCTCCACAACATGCAGCGCGTCGCTGTGGAAGTCTCCCGACCGGAGAACCAGGTGCGGTCGTTGAAGTGCGCGACGTCAACGACCAGCGTGTTGCCTTCCCAATGGCCGACTGAATGCCCCATCCACATATCAGCCGGCGGCGCCGGCGCCGCATCCAGGTAAATCGTGCGACTCGCATTCGCATATGCGAACACCATCTGGATCTTGTTCGTGCTCTGCGTAATCTGAAATGGATACGGCATGTACATCGCGCGCGGTATCCCCGGCATGTAGCACCTGACTTCCGGATCGCGATCCAGCCAGTGCTCGGCGTTCTCTCGCTTTTGTGCTGCCGCCTCGGGTTTGTAGGGAATCTCGATCGCCTTCGACGACACCCGGCCCCGGCGGCACGAGGCCGGCGGCGCCGAGCGCCAACACGGGCGCCGCAAGAACCGGGTGATTCGCGTAGACACCGGGCTGTGCGACCGCCGGACGGATGGTGTGCGGCAGGAGATCCCAGTTGGCGGTATTCGTCACCTGCCAAATCCCGTTCAGATTCGGCTTGCCATCCGCGGCCCGCGGTGTTCGTGTTGCCTGGCCGGTCGTGTAAATCGCGGTCAGTGCGAAGATCGCGAGGACCACGACTCCCGCCGCGGCACCGCTGAAGCGGTTGAATCGAGTTCGCATATCCGCTTCTCCACCCCAGATTTGTTGGGCTGACGCTGATTGCGGCGCGATGATAGCGCAGAACAGCTCGTCTGCGTATCCGAGCGACTGCCCCGACCACATTCAGGATTCAGCAATCATCCATTCAGCATTTATGATGGTCTCCACGTGTCTACGATTCTTCAGAGCGTTCCCGCCGGCCAGAAAGTCGGCATCGCGTTTTCCGGCGGTCTCGATACGAGCGCGGCGCTGCACTGGATGCGCGAGCAAGGGCGCGATCCCCTACGCCTACACCGCGAACCTCGGGCAGCCGGACGAGACGAACTACGACAGCTATTCCCCAGCGCGCGCTCGAGTACGGTGCCGAGAAGGCGCGGCTGATCGACTGCCGCGCGCAGCTGGTCTCCGAGGGGCTCGCCGCGCTGCAAAGCGGCGCCTTCCACATCTCCACCGCGGGCGTCCCCTACTTCAACACGACGCCGATCGGGCGCGCCGTCACCGGCACGATGCTCGTCGTGGCGATGAAGGATGACGAGGTCAACATCTGGGGAGACGGAAGCACGTTCAAGGGAAACGACATCGAGCGCTTCTATCGCTACGGCCTGCTGGCGAATCCGAATCTCAAGATCTACAAGCCGTGGCTCGATCAGCAATTCATCGACGAGCTCGGCGGGCGCAAAGAGATGTCGGAGTACATGGTGCGGGCGGGACTCTCCTACCGCATGAGCGCCGAGAAGGCGTACTCGACCGACTCCAACCTGCTCGGCGCGACCCATGAAGCCAAGGATCTCGAGTTCCTGAACAAGGGGATGAAGATCGTCGAACCGATCATGGGCGTCGCGTTCTGGCGCGACAGCGTCGCGATCACGCCCGAGGCGGTCACGATCCGCTTCGAGGAAGGACAGCCCGTGGCGCTCAACGGCATGTCGTTCGGCGATCCTGTGCAGCTGATGCTCGAGGCGAATGCGATCGGCGGCCGTCACGGCCTCGGCATGAGCGATCAGATCGAGAACCGGATCATCGAGGCCAAGAGCCGCGGCATTTACGAGGCGCCCGGGATGGCGCTGCTCTTCATCGCGTACGAGCGCCTTGTCACCGGCATTCACAACGAGGACACGATCGAGCAGTACCGCGACAACGGGCGGCGGCTGGGCCGGCTGCTCTACCAGGGACGCTGGTTCGACTCCCAGGCGATGATGCTGCGCGAAACGCGCGCAGCGGTGGGTGTCGCGCCTCGTCACCGGCGAGGTGACCGTCGAACTGCGTCGCGGCAACGACTACTCCATCCTCGACACGACGAGCCCGAACCTCACGTACAAACCCGAGCGGCTCACGATGGAAAAGGGCGAGTCGGCCTTTACGCCGCAGGATCGCATCGGCCAGCTGACGATGAGGAACCTCGACATCACCGATACGCGCGACAAACTGTTCACCTATGTGAAAGCGGGCGTGCTGGCGCCGTCAGTCGGGGCGCGAGCTGCCGCATCCGGCCGGGGACAGGGATCAGGGATCCAGGGATCAGGGATCGGGACATCGGACAGAATCGATCCGGATTCCGGATCCCCGATCCCCGATCCCCGATCCCAGAAGTAGCCAGCAATGCCAACACTCAGCGTCATCCTTGCCAGCGTTCGCGAGGGACGCGTCGGGGAACCGATCGCGCGATGGTTCACGACGCGCGCGAAGGAGCACGGCAAGTTCGACGTCCAGCTCGTCGATCTCAAGGACGTGAACCTGCCGCTGCTGAGCGAGCCGCACCACCCCCGGCTCCGCAAGTACCAGCAGGAGACGACGAAGGCATGGAGTGAAATCGTCGGCGGCTCCGACGCGTTCGTCTTCGTCACGTCCGAATACAACTACACCATGCCCCCGGCCCTGTTGAACGCGCTCGACCACCTGTACCACGAGTGGAACTACAAGGCGTGCGCGTTTGTCAGCTACGGCGGCGTCTCCGCCGGCACCCGCGCGCTGCAGACCGAACGGCTGATGGTGACCGGCCTCAAGATGATGCCGATGGTGGAGGCGGTCAATATTCCTTTCGTCGCCCAGCTGATGGAGAACGGCGTCTTCAAGAACAACGAAACGCACGACAAAGCTGCGACAGTCGTGCTCGACGAGCTGCTCCGCTGGACGGACGCGCTCAAGCCTTTGCGACAGTAGCCCCTTGTTTTTGCCTCGAACCCGGACCTACCGGGCCGCAATCGTGCCCGCTAGTGCCTTTAAAGCCTTGAATTGTCGCCATATGTCGTATAGCCGCGGCTGCGCAATGCCGCGGTTTTGTCCTTGAACGCGCGGCTCCGCGGGTATATACATGACGCGCGAACCCACGCCCGGAACTTCAATTCGCACGTCCCAGGAGGCTTTCAATGAGGCGATGTCTTACAGGCTGCCTGCCGGTCATAGTGCTGCTCATGGCGACCACCGCGTTTGCCCAGGGCCAGCCGCAGATCGCGAGCCCGAATACGAACCCGACGCCTGCACAGCTCGCCCAGAAGGCGAAGGCGCAGAACGTCCCCGAGATTCCCTACGAGTCGGTACCGAACTTCATCAAGCTTCCCGATAACCTCTACCTAGGTGAAGGAATCGGCGTGGCGACCAACTCGAAGGGCCACGTCTTCGTGTACACGCGCAGCGAACGGACGCGGCTGTTCGAGTTCGACGAGAACGGGCACGTACGTGCGCGAGATCGGCGAGGGCCTGTACGGGTTCCTCTTCGCGCACGCCGTCCGCGTCGACAAAGACGACAACATCTGGGTCGTCGACGAGGGATCGAACATGGTCATCAAGTTCAATCCCGAGGGGCGCGTCTCATGACGATCGGCCGTCGTCCCGAAGCTGTCGAGGGACTCGAAGCCAACCCGCCGGCGGGCACGCCGCCGCCGAACGCGCAGCAATACGCGCTGGGCCGGCCGACCGACATCGGCTGGGATGCTCAGGGCAACATCTTTGTCTCCGACGGATACACGAACTCCCGTGTGGTCAAGTACGACAAGTGGGGCAAGTTCATCAAGTCGGTCGGCACGCGGGGCGCAGCACCGGGCCAGATGAACACGCCGCACGGGATGCAGGTGGACGCCAAGGGTAACGTTTACGTTGCCGATCGCGGCAACTACCGTATCCAGGTGTTCGACAACAACCTGACGCTGCGCGCCATCTACGACCACGTCGGCCAGCCGTGGACGCTCTGCATCACGCCGGGCCCGCACCAGTACACTGTACTCGTCGAACTCGTATCCCGACAACAACAACAACGTCGTGATGCCTTGGACCGGCGAGATCTACAAGATGGAGCTCGACGGAACCGTCGTCGGCAAGTTCGGGAAGGCCGGCAAACAGCTCGGGCAGTTCAGCACCACGCACGGCATCGACTGCCGCAACGAAAACGAGCTGATGATCTCCGAGATCACGTCCTGGCGCGTGCAGAAGATCGTCCTGAAACCGCAGGCAGCGCGGCCCACCACGACATCGGCAGCACGGTAAGGGAGAGAGCCAATGAGACGAACACTACTCGCAACGCTCGTCGCCCTGCTCGCCGGCCTCGGCGGAGCCTTGTCGGCTCAGCAGGGAGCGCAGCTTACGTTCGCGGAGATTCCGTTTGACTCCGTGCCGAACTTCCTGAAGCTGCCAGCCAACCTCCACCTCGGCGAAGTGTCCGGCGTGGCCACCAACTCGAAGGGCCAGATCTACGTGTATACGCGGACCGGCACGACCACCGCGACGCTCGGTGGCTCGCGCGTGCTGGTGCACGGCGGCTCTCGCCTGTTCCAGTTCGACCCGACTGGTGCCTACGTCCGTGAAATGGGCGTCGGCATCTACGGCTTCCTGTTCGCACACGTCGTCCGTGTCGACCCCCAGGACAACATCTGGGTCGTCGACGAGATGGCGAATCAGATCATCAAGTTCGATCCGAACGGCAAGGTGCTGATGGTGCTTGGCCGTAAGCCGGAGGCACTGAATATCCGCAACTACGAGGCGGAGGGCCCACCGGCCGCGGCCGGCCGCGCCGGCGGCGCGGGCGAAGGGGGCGGCCGCGCGGGCGGCGCGCCTGCCGCACCACCGCCGCCACAGGGCGTCGGCATCCCCGGCGACACGTTCAACCGGCCGACTGACGTGGCCTGGGACGCCCAGGGCAACATCTTCATCTCGGACGGCTACGGCAACTCCCGCGTCGCCAAGTACGACAAGAACGGCGTGTACATCAAGGCGTGGGGCAGCAGGGGCTCGGGCATCGGGCAGTTCAACACGGTGCACTCGATTGCCGTCGACGCGCAGGGCAACGTCTACGCCGGTGACCGCGGCAACTCGCGCATCCAGGTGTTCGACAACAACGGGAACTTCAAGACGCAGTTCATGCACGTCGGCGCACCGTGGGCGATCTGCATCACACCGGGCCCGCACCAGTATCTCTACACCTCCAACTCGAACGGCACGACCAACTTTGAGAACGGCGAAATCTACAAGATGGAGCTGGATGGAAAAGTTATCGGCAAGTTCGGGACGGCGGGCAAGCAGATGAAGGAGTTCGGCTCCGTTCACGAGATCGATTGCCGCACCGACAATCAGATCATCGTGGGTGAGCTCACGAACTGGCGCGCGCAGAAGCTGATGCTGAAGCCGGTGGGAACTACTTCGACAAAGTAAATTCGAAGCCCCAAAATCCCACACTCCAAATCCCAACGTCCAGACCCCTGGGCGTTGGGATTTTGTTTGTCACCTTCTACTGGTCGTGCCGCGGGAACGGTCTTGTCGCGGCCGAGTGCCCTCCTCGTGGCTCCCACTCTCGTGACCGGTTGAAGCCGCCATCCGGGCGAGCAAGAAGACGGCGATCATCATCGAAGCGGCGCCGACGGGGACAAGCAGCACGGCAATGCCCGGATCCCCGCCGTAGAACACCACTCCCCCGAGAAAGAAGCCGCCAGGAAGCAGAAGCGAAGCGCCGATCAGGCACCAGGAAATCAGCGGGCGACTGCGCGCGCTCATTTCCGGCGCAACCCGCACGCTCAGGCCAAAAATCACGTGGACGAGTGAGAGCAACGTACCGTGGGCGTGAGCAAGGGTCCACATGAGGCGCCGCGTTTCGTTCGACGCGTCGAGATACGCAGGCACCTTGAAGCCGTGGAGCGACTCCAGCACGAGCCCGAGCATCGTGAAGAACAGCAGCGACCACCATCCGAAGCGCAGGTGCCGGCGAGCGTAATCCCGATCCGCCATTTCCTCATTCCCTGAGGACGACAGGGCGATCGTTCCGCTGCAGGCCGAGCCTGATGATCGCATCCATCCTGGGAGAACCGGCCGCGTCGAGCAGGAGGGCGGGATCGCTCCTCCGGTCGCCGGGCCGGAGCGTGCGCCGCCAGAAGTCCAGTGCCCTCACCGTGTCTCCGATCCGCTCAGCGGAAGGGGCGAGAAAATCGGACTGGAACCCGTCGAAACCAGGGAGCGTGCGCAGCGACCGATGGGCGATCAGCCGGACGGCATCGTACGGATCGTTCAGAAGCATCGCAAGAGGGACGCCCATCCACCCGGTGCCCGAGACACGCTGGGCCGGTACCCATCCCATGCTCCACGCCGCCACCGCCCGCTGCCCCGCGTCACCCTTGAGGAGCCACAAGAGCGATGCCGCAACCGTTTGCTCATCGTCGCTCAGTCTGACCTTCGGCGTTGCGTACCACTTCTCGAGATAGTCAGACGTCCAGGCCAACGTCTTGTCGAGATGGCACGAGTTACAGGCATTCGGCCGACCGGTTTCGATACTCGCGGCAACCGTGGGACTGCTGATCTGATGGCTCCTCAGCGCCCTCAGAAGCCCGTACGTCGTGTACGGCATGTGACAGTTGTAGCAGGAGCTGCCCGTGGATGCCGGCTGGTGCTTCGTGTGCGCGGGCACGTTGGTCCCGATCGCGGCGTGGCACTGCAGGCACGCGCCGTTGCCGTCCATTCCAGCCGCCACCTGGTGGGTATCGGCCCACTCCGCGATCGGGCGCGGATCGTCGGGGGTCTTGTGCATCGTGTGGCACGAAAAGCAGGTCAAGGTGTGCTTCTCGTCGGTGGCGTTCCTGAAGCAGGGCGAGTCAATCAGGCCGTTGTACTCACGCCCCGACACTCGAATCATGCCATCCGACCAGAATGAATCGTTCAGGTACCCGGGGTATGCGTCGAGAATGGCGCGTACGGTCGGCGAATCCTGGTTCTTCGTGGGTTGCACGACGACGCGCGTTTCTCGGAGCTCGTCGCCTGGACGGTACGGCAGCCCGGTCGAGTTCGCCTGGCGTTCCGCTTCCTGATCGAAGAACTCCCACACGCCGTGACACTGGCCGCAGACCTGCGACGAGAGCACCGGATTCAACTGCTGCGGGTTGAACAATCGCGCTCCGGTCGGCCTTGCCGGTCAGGTACTGCCAGTAGCGGCGCATCGGGTTGCGGTTCTGACGGGCATGCTCGGCCGCTGGTCCATGACAGGCCTCGCAAGCGATGCCGAATTCTCCGACCTGGGTATCGGCGGTCATCGAAGACGCTCCAACCGTCTCCACGTCGGCAGGCGCATCGAACCTTCGTTTGCCGTCCGTCGCATGGCAATTGACGCAGATGGCGTTCCATCGCCCCGTCTCCGAACCGGGCTTCTCCACCGGCGGGTGCAGCAGCGCGGAATCGCGCGGGATCCATCGCCGCTCATTGATGAGATACGTCGCCGGTAACTGGCCGACCACGCGAGTCCGGTCGGTGCGGTACCAGTACACCTGCTGATAGTGCGAACCGGTGACCATCACGATCTGGCGCCTGATGCGCGGCCGCTCGCCCGCCTCGCTGCTCTTCCAGTCGGGATCGCCGAACTCTGCCCAGAACTCGTCGTCACGCACCTCGAGATCAATCGGGTTACCCGGCACGTCGGTCACGCGCACGCCATCGAAGTCCGCGCGCACGGTGCCCGTCGTCGGCAACTGGGTCATCGTGCGGTGAAACGAGTCGTGCCAGGCTTCGTACTGGGCGGGATGACAGGCTTTGCACGTGTCCGAAGACACGTATCCACCTTCCTGAATCTGGATCGGTCTGTAGGTGACCTGGCCTTCTGGAATGCGCGGCTCGCGCGCACTGATGATGGACCAGCCCAGCGCCGTCGCAAAGAGAAGCAGGCTCGCGCACGTCACCACGCGCATCATGAACATTCCTGGGACAGAAGAATACAAAAGGCCGGGCGGGATGAACCCACCCGGCCTTCACAGTCAGAGCGGCGCGGACCTTCCAGGTCCGCGGATAGCCGTTGACGGATCAGAACGTCACGCGGAACCCCATCTGGAGCCTGCGCGCCAGGCTGCCATCCGAGCCTTGCCCAAGCAGCGCGCTCGTCTCGGTCAACGTGTAAGCGTTGTAGTTCTCGCGGTTGAACAGGTTGAACGCGTCGATCAGCCCTTCAATCCTGAATCGGGGACCGATAGGAAAGACCTTTGATATACGCAAGTCGACCCTGTGAATCGGGTCGCCGACGAAGTTGTTGCGCGGCACGAGCGTTCCGTCCGCGCGGAGACGGCTGCCGGTCGCCGCACCAATGCCCCGGCGGTCGCCACCGGAAGTCACGCCCGCCCGGGCACCCGATCCGAAGAAGTACAGGCCGCTCAGCAGGAAACCCTTCGGAAGTTCGAAAATGCCGTTGAAGACAGCGCGATGCCGCTGATCGGAGGTCGCCAGTCCGTATTCGCCACCCAGATCGGGAGCCACTTTGAAAGGCAGTGGTCCCATCGTGCACCATGATTCCGCGGTCTCTTTCGTGCAGTCCACAAGATAGGGCTGCGCGTCGTCGTCCCACAAGCCCGCGAAGGTATAGGTGGCCGAGAACTGGTAGTGGTTGGCCATCCGCTTGTTGAACGCGGTCTCCAACCCACGGTAGTTGGATCGGCCGGTGTTCACCGAGACTCCCGTCAGCGCCCACCCCGGAATCGGCCGCCGCGCAACATCGGTAGACGGATAGTTCAGGCCGGTGGCCGGGTTGTAGCTGAGATTCAGATTCGTCAACCCAAGCCGCTCGTGGCGCGCTCCAACGAAGTTGAAGTCTGAGGTGAGCGCCATGGTGCTGCCGATTTGCCGCTGGAACCCGATTGAGGAGCTCCAGCTGTATGGCATCTTCATGTACGGCGTCGCGATGGCGGACCCGGTGCTCTGTGCGATGCCCGACTTCCTCAACTGCTCGAGAGTCGGCAGCGGCCCGTTGAAGGGGTTGCTTGCGAAGTCCGGCCGGTCGTCGTTGAAGACCTGCGCGACGTACGTCGTCGCCGCCGAAAGCGTGAACGAGGTGAGATTGTCGACGACCTGACCGTAGTAACGGCCTGCGCCGCCACGAATGACCGTCCGGTCGTTAACGTTGTACGCAAAGCCGGCGCGTGGACCGAAGTTCGTCTTGTCGTTCGACCGGTCCTTCTTCAGGATCGGATAGACCTCGATGAAATTCGCGAACGAATTTGGTTGCAGATCGTAACGTAACCCGAGGTTCAGCGTCAGCCTTCGCATCAACTGCCAGTCGTCCTGTATCCACGTGGCAACGGTTTTTCGCCGCGCCTGGCCGCCAAACTCTCCAACGCCGATCTGATAGGAGCGGATGAGCGGGTTCAGCGCGTTGAGATTCCACGTGTTCGGGTTGTCCCACACCGGTATGAGCTGCTCGATGTTCGCGGGCGGCCGTGCGGTCGAGGCGTCATAGATCCCGACGCACGGGCGGCAGTTGTAGAGATAGAAGAAGGTGTTAAGGAGCTCGCCGCCCGTCTTGATATCGTGGCGCCCGCCCTTGTTGAACGAGTAGGCGAAATCGTCTCGAATCGAAATGACCTGCTGTCCCAGTGTCTGGGGCCAGTTCGTGTTGTTGTTTCCAAAGGCGTAGCCGTTGAAATTGATGCGCGGCGCCCCGTTCGTGACGCCGGCCACGCCGGCCTGCGGATGACCGGACCAGGTGACGACGCTGCTGTTCCGTCTCGGTGGCGCCGGTAAATCCGCCTTTGATTTCGTTCAGACCGCGACTCCCCAGCACCTTCGAGAAGGTTGCGAAGAAGGTGTCGGACTGTGCCGAGGAGTAGCCCTGAGCGGACGGATGGCTGGTGGCGCCGTTCAGGCCCGAATACGCAGGATCCGTGCGGTGCCATTTGGTGCCGCGTACCATCAGATGCTGCTGCGATCCCACCTGAAAGTCGAGGCGCGCGCCCCCGTTCCAGTCGAGAACGTCCCTCGTCTGGTCGATGTTGAACGAAGGATACGGGCTGTTGAACGTAATCGTCGACGGTTCGCTCTCGCGCTCGTAGTAAACGAAGTAGTGCGCCTGATCCTTTCTGAGTGGTCCGCCATACGTGCCGTTGAACCGCTGGTTCTTGTACGGGAGCACCCGCTTCTGGACGAAGTCCTCTGCGTTGAACTTGTCGCTCCGGAAACTGGCGGTGAATGCGCCGGTGGAGGTATTGCTTCCCGACTTGGTTACCGCGTTCACCAGAACGCCGTTCGACCGTCCCTGGGAGGCGTCCCACCGGCTTGCCACGAACTGAAACTCCCCGACCGCTTCCTGTGACACACGGGGATTCGCGGCACCCGCTCGTCCGTTGTTGGTGACCTGCTGCCCGTCGATGTTCAACTGAAAATCGAAGCGCTGCCGCGCGGTCGGCGTATTCGGATCAACGCCGTTCGACCGGTTGCCCGGCGCGAGGAGTGACAGGTCCAGCCAGTTCCCGCCGTTCACCGGCAGATCCTTGGTCTGCCGCGGATCGATGTTGCCCGCCAGCGTCGACGAGGTCGTTTCAATCAGCGGGGCTTCGCCCGTAACGGTCACCGATTCCTGAACCGTCGACGGCTTCATCTGCGCGTTGATGGTAATGGTCTGCCCGACCAGCGCCTCGAATTCCTGCGCGACGGTCGCAAAGCCGGGCAATTCCATCGTCATCTTGTAGCGGCCGACGCGGACCGGCACCCGAAAGGTGCCGCGCTCGTCGGTCACGCCGAGAAAGGTGTTGCCGGTGGTCGCGCTCACTGCCGTCACGGTGACGCCGGGCAGGACACCGCCTGTCGAATCTTCCACTGTGCCGCTTACGGTTGCTTCCTGAGCAAATGCGAGGACTGGAAAGAACAGAATGGCAAGGCCCAACATCAATCGCCTGGGGTTCGACGACGTCATCATTCACCTCCCGCGAGGATAACCTCGCGCTCCCTGACTAACTCCGGGCGTGGGGTCGGTTTATCAATCGTTGGGACGGGCCCGGCGGTCCGCCTCAAGTGTCTAGTTCGTGCCCTTGCGTACGGGTACGTCTTCGTCGCGCCGGTGCGCGAGTTGAACATCGTAAAAGAGCCGTCGTCCTTTGCGGATACCTTCAGATAGTGCGCGGCGTGCATCGTGTTATCGGTATCCTCGAAGTTAGCCGAGAACTCGTCCGGGGGATTTCCTTCGACGCCCCCCATGACGTTTTTGTGGAGCTGCCAGAGATCCTCGAAGCCCGGAGAGGCCTTGAATCCCTTCAGCGTCGCAGCGCCGCCACCCTTCCGCGCGCCATTGTCGAGAACGGCAATGCGTGGCGCCATTGCGTAGACCGCCGGCGTCGGTTCGCGCCCGTGCCCCGCGGTTTCGTAGACGTCGATCACGCCGACGCGATTGTTGGGACAGAGCAGGAGAATTTCCTGGTTCCACGGCAGGTCACCGAAATTGGCGAAGCGGAACATCCCGTACTGCACGACGACGCCGACAGACGCGGTGTCCTCGGGATTGCCGCCCTGACGCTGCGGGATGTTCGAGCAGTTAGGGTTCGGCGGGCCCGCTCGCTCGATCTGCTTGCCGAGGGCTTCAACGACAGTGACGTCGAGGCCCCTCACCGCAATCTTGTCGCCCGGCGCGACAACCTGGTGCTGTCCTTTCGCGAACGCGGCGGCCCACTCCTCGGCGTACGCCCCGACCGTCTGCTTCATCGTCGGCACGTCCTGCAGGGCCGGACCGTGATCGACGAGAGTACGCACCGGCAGCTTCTCGGCGAGGCGCGCAATGCCGCTGGCGTGATCGCCGTGAAAATGCGTGGCGAGCAAGGTGTCAATCCGGGTGACCTTGGCGACCCTGGCGACGTCGGCGATACGCGCGGCATCGCGCCCCGCGTCCTTGTCCGGATTCGGGGTGTCGAGACCGGCAAAGCCGGTATCAATCATGAAGGTCTCACCCGACGGCGAGACGAGCAGCGTGGACTGACCGCCCTCGGTGTCGATGAAGTAGATGTCGAGCGTATTCGACTGGCCGATCACTGCGCCAGCCATCATGGCGGCGAGACCCAACGCGACGGACAGAACGGACAGATGACCGCGCATCGTTCCCTTAGTTCGTGGTTGGCTGTGGCAGCGCGTTGCACTCATGGAGCGCCGAGCGCCAGGACAGCGAGTTTCGCTTTCATGTGGCCGCCTCAGTAGAAAACTGATCTAGGATGCGACTGTCGGGCCGGATTGTGGCAGGGTCGTCGCGTCGTGGCAACGAGAAACGACGTCGCCAAAAGCAGGTAGAGCCTCGGAAATCGCGTGACGAAAAATTTCGCTGTATTGCTCTTCGCTGTGCTCGGGCTCGCAGTCTCATCAGGGCCAACGATGGCTGCTGGTCCGGCGGCGGACCAAGCGATGCTCGCCGCTGACCGCGCCTTCGCCCAGGCCGTCGCGCGGGGAGACGTAAAAGCTGTTACGGTCTTTCTCGATCGGGACGCCGCATGGACAACCGCTGACGGGACCACGCTCACCGCGTCGCAGGTCGGTCAAGGGATGCCGAAAGCCGCCATCTCCGACGAAGCGCGCGCCGAAGCGAAGCAGTACGGCTACGGCCAGGTTGGCGTGGTGCAAGTCAATGTTGGCAAACTGCACGACCTGCGCGTGTGGGTGAAGCGCCCCGCCGGCTGGCGACTGCTCGTGTTTCAGGAAGTCAGGTCGCTCGATGCGCCGCCCACCGCAACACCCGGTGCGGGCAAGACGGGTAAGAACTGTGAGAACCCGTGCGGCGCTGTGCCATACGCGGCGAAGAGCGAGAACGAACGCGCCGTCATCGCGGCGTACGTCGGTCTCGAAGAAGCGGCCATGACGGGCAACGCCGCGACATGGAGCGGGTACATCGCAGAAGAGTTCGCACTCGTGAGCTCGAACGGCGACCGCGTCTTCGACAAGCCGACCCGCGTTGCCGCAATTCAGCGCTCGGCACTCGGCGGCGTTTCACCCACGAAGCTCCTCTCCGCCCGTCTCTTCGACTTCGGAACCGCCGTCGTCATGACGTCGCAGCACCAGCCCGATCGCGGCGACTTGTTACGCATCACACGGGTGTGGGTCAAACGCGATGGCCGGTGGGTCGAAACCCTCAGCTACCAGACGGCCATTCGGTCGAGCGCGGCGACAACCAGACAGCGAGGTCCATGACACCGCCCCGCCGGCATCTCTCGATGCTGCGGTCGTACACTCCGGCCGATGCGCTGACGATCGGGAACGCGGCCTGCGGCACGATCGCCATCTTTCTGTGCCTGGACTACATCGCGTCTGGAAATCCGCGGTTCCTGTGGACCGCTTTCATCCTGCTGCCGTCGGCCCTCGTCTGTGATGTCCTCGACGGCTACGTCGCGCGCCTGAACCCGAAGCGGCAATCGGTGCTTGGCGCGGACCTCGACTCGTTGTCCGACGTGATTTCCTTTGGCGTGGCGCCCGCGGTGCTCGGCTTCACGCTGGGTTTGCGCGGCGGGTGGGACATGTTGTGCCTCACCTACTTCGTCGTCTGCGGCGTGAGCCGCCTCGCGCGCTTCAACGTGACGGCAGCCGACCTCGCGGACACCGAAACCGGCAAGGTGAAGTACTTCGAGGGCACCCCCATTCCGACGAGCATCCTCATCGTCGCGCTGCTCGGAGCCGCGTTCCGGCTCGAAAAAATCGATGCCGACCTGTGGTTCGGCATGTACCAAATCGGTCCGGCTCTGCTTCATCCACTTGCGCTGGTGTACGCCGTCAGTGGAAGCGCGATGATCAGCGCGACACTCCGGGTTCCGAAGCCCTAGGCTCGGTCACCCGGGAATTCGACGTCAGGCCGTATACTTTACCGGCGAATTCGCCCACCATTGCGGTGGCGGACCCGACGGATTACACGCAACAGAACAGCCTGGAGGAACGTGCTATGCCCCGGAGCCTAAGACCCCGAAATCTCGTTTTAGTCGCCTGCCTGGGCCTGCTCGTGACGTGGCTTTTCGTGCGCTCATACGCCCAGGACGCGCCAATCGCCATCGACAGCGACGACATCGGTGGTGTCGTGACGAGCTCGAACGGACCGGAGGCAGGCGTATGGGTCATCGCCGAGACGCTCGACCTGCCCGTCAGGTATATCAAGGCGGTCGTCACCGACGATCGCGGGCGCTATGTGGTCCCGGATCTGCCCCAATCGAACTACAACGTATGGGTGCGCGGCTACGGTCTCGTGGATAGTACGAAGGTGACGAGCGCTCCCGGCAAGCTGGTGAATCTCTCCGCAACACCAGCGCCGAACGAAGCCGCCGCCGCAGAGTATTACCCCGCCATCTACTGGTACTCGATGCTGCACATCCCGACCAAAGACGAATTCAGCGAGGACGGAAAGATTCCGGCGACCATTACGCAAACGGCATGGCTCAACCAGATGAAGAACAACGGCTGCGTCGGTTGTCATCAGCTGGGTCAGAAATCCACGCGCACGATTCCTGCCTCCTTCGGCGAGTTCCCCTCGTCCGCCCAGGCGTGGATGCGCCGCACGATGTCCGGCCAGTCCGGCGAACAGATGACAGGCCAGCTGCTCTCACTCGGGCCCCTGGGATACCAGTACCTGGGCGAGTGGACGGATCGGATCGCCAAGGGCGAGCTTCCGCATATCAAGCCGACAAGGCCGCAAGGCGTCGAACGCAACATCGTCGTCACCCTCCGGGCGCTGGGAGACGAGAAGCATTACCTGCACGACGTGATCACCACCGACAAGCGGGACCCCACGGTCAACGCCAACGGCCGGATCTACGGATCGCCTGAGTACAGCACCGACATCCTGCCCATCCTCGATCCAGTGAAGAACAGCGCGACGACATTTCACGCGCCGGTCAGGGACGAGCACATGCCGTTGAGTCTCGGGCCCGGGCACGCCGCCGGCTTGACGGCAATGCAACCGTCGGCCTACTGGGGCAGCGAGTCGATCTGGGATACGCGCGTCAACAACCACAACTCCATGCTGGACAGGACCGGAAGAGTCTGGCTGGCGGCATCGGTGCGCGGCGGAGACAACCCGGAGTTCTGCAAAAAGGGTTCGGATCACCCATCGGCCAGGGCCTTTCCGCTGGAGCGTTCAAACCGGCAGGTCGCGGTGTGGGACCCGAAGACGAACAAGTACAGCTTCGTCGATACGTGCTTCGGGACGCACCACCCGGAGTTCGGCTTCGACGCGAACGAGACGTTGTGGACGAGCGGCGGCGGCCCGGTGGTCGGCTGGGTCAACACGAAGATGTTCGACGCGACCGGCGACTCCGCGAAGTCGCAGGGCTGGACGGCGCTGATTCTGGATACCAACGGCAACGGCAAGCGTGACGCCTATGTCGAACCCAAGGACCCCGTCGATCCAACCAAGGACAAGCGGGTCGAGGCGGGGTTCTACGCAGTGATGCCAAGTCCGATCGACGGCTCCGTCTGGGGCTCATATCGCGATAATCCGGGCGCCGTTGTGCGGCTCGTTCCTGGATCCAATCCGCCGGAGACGGCGCTGGCGGAGCTTTACAACGTGCCGGCGCCCGGCTTCGGTGTGCGCGGTGGTGACATCGACTCAAAAGGTGTCGTCTGGGTATCGCTGGCGAGCGGTCACCTTGGCAGTTTCGATCGCACCAAGTGCAAAGGTCCGCTGAACGGGCCGAAGGCGACCGGCGACCACTGCCCCGAGGGCTGGACGTTCTACAAGTACCCGGGACCAGGGTTCGAGGGCATCGGTGACAACAGCGCCGAGTCCAGTTATTACAGCTGGGTCGACCAGCACAACACGTTCGGACTCGGCGAGGACGTGCCGGTGTCGACGGGCAATCTGAACGACGGTCTCATCGCGCTCAAGGACGGCAAGATGGTCACGCTGCGAGTGCCGTATCCGCTGGGCTTCTATGCCAAGGGGCTCGATGGCCGCATCGACGATCCCAATACCGGCTGGAAGGGACGAGGACTGTGGGCCGCCAGCGGGGATCGCACGCCGTGGCTGAAGGAAGGCGGCAAGGGATCCACGCCGTTTGCCGCGCAGTTCCAGCTGCGCCCGGATCCGCTTGCGAAGTAACAAATAGCGGGCAGCCGACAGCGAGCAGAAATCACCGCACGCTGCCGGCTGGCTGCTGCCAGCTGACTATCGCTTCGCCGTGGGATCGCTGGCGGGATCGACGTACTTGGTCGTTGAAGGACCAGTGCCCGTGATCTGAATAATCACCTCACCCTTCGTCATCGCGAAATGATTCACGTTGGGCGGTTCGGTGTAGACACTGCCGGGAGACAGCGCCGCAAGCCGCGCTTCGTCGAACTTATCTCCGTACGCGAAGTACCACGTTCCCTTGATGACCGTGGCGACGCGGTCATCAGAATGCGCGTGCGCCTGGATGCGGACGTTTGGCTGGCTGACTTTCAGCAGCAGCGTGTACAGACCCGCTTTCGAAGGATCGCCTTTCAGCACGACGGTCTGAATCGCGCTTACCCCCGAGGTCCCGGCCGCGCCGGCGGCAGCGGGCGGCCACTTCACGTCCTCCGGTTTGATCGTGAGGCGCGGATCGTGCGCAGTCTGAGCGGCCGCGGGGATAGCGAGGCACGCGAAACCGACGACGGTAGCCAGGTTGCGGACGAGGAACCGACTAGTCATGGCACGCACGAGCGCCTCCTTGCGAATGCCGAAATATAGCATGCGAAGCCCACCTGCAAATCGGTTCAACAGGTCACAGAGACACAGAGGCACGGATTGGTTCCGTGGCTCGTGGAAGCGATATAAAATGTGCCCTTACCTATTTACAGGAGCAAATCGCGTGGACTCACGTCTTTTTCGAACGATGATCGCGGCGCTCGCGCTGGCATGCCTCGGGCGCATCGCCATCGCTGCACAAGGGAATCCCGAAGCGGCGAAGGTCAAGAACCCGGAAGCCGCCACACCTGAATCTGTCGCGGCTGGAAAACGAGTCTTTACGCAGAAGTGCGCAACCTGCCACGGCACCAACGGCGAAGGCGGGCCAGGAAACGACCTGATCCCGGCCGCCCCCAGTCTCGTCGACGACAAATGGGATCACGGTTCGACCGACGGGGAGATCTTCGACGTGATCAAGAACGGCGTTCCGCCTGAGCTGAACATGACGCCATGGGGAGAGATCCTCAAGGAGGCGGACATGTGGAATGTCGTGAACTACGTGAGATCGATCGCCAAGCAAAAGTAAAGGCGGACCTGAAGGTCCGCCTTTACGAAAACCGGATGCGGGGATCCGCCATCGGATCCCCGATCCCTGATCCCCGATCCCAGATCCCTACTTCGACAACGGGTTCGGTCGCATCTGGAACTTCACGAGCTTGCTCGTGTTCCCTTTGCCGCCTTCCGCGTGGAACGGCGCCCGGGTCGAGTACGTCGTAAAGATGCCCTTCCCTTTCCAGCCGCCATTCGGATTGTCGATCCGCCCGTCCATCCCCTTTGCAAAGAAGCCCATGGGATACGGGACGCGCAGCGTCATGAACTGGCCGTTGACCAGGGCAAGCAGCCCTTCAGACAGGTTCCCCGTCGCAATCGGCACTTCCTTGCCGACACCAAGCATGTCGAACCGATCGACGAAGTTGTAGTACGCCGAGTCGGCGCTCGCGTTGTCGGCCGCGCCCTTGTAGTTCGGACCGGGTAGCGGATAGAGCGCCCACCCTTCCGGGCAGTGCTGACCCGTCGCCGTCGGGCCGTTGAGCGGGGCGGTGCACTTGCGGCGATCGAAGCTGGCGAGGTGTCCGCTCGACAGCACGGTCCAGACGACGTTGTTGCTGTCGATGTCCATGCCGCGCGGCGCGAAGCCCTGCTTGGCCGCCTTCGGGTTGTTCCATGGCACCTCGTAGATCTCGGTGAGCGCCGTCTCCGGCGGGTGAGCGCCGGGCACGAAGCGGCCGAGCGCGCCGGGCATTCCCTGCACCGTTCCCCAGATCGAACCGTCGAAGCCGGGCGAGTCACCGTAGAACTGGATCGCGAGCCGCTTGTCCTTGGTCGGATCCGCGGGCTGATTCGGCTCGGTGTAGGCGTCGCGCTTGCCGTTGCCGTTGTTGTCGACCACGAACGCGCTCCAGCCCTGCGCGGCCTTCTCGTCGTGTGTCTTGTCCCAGATCCTCGTGTCGAACCATCCCTCGACCCCGTTGGGTCCGAACGACGACCAGAGCACGTCGTTCTCGTCGAAGTTCACGTGGCCCCAGCTGTAACAGGTGTCGATGGGCGTGAGCTGCTTGGTCTTCGGGTCCCACATCAGCAGCCCGCGTCCGCTCTGATCGATCGGCAAGAGCTTCGCGGACGGATGATCCGATCCGGCCCTGCACCAGGCCGGCGTCTCGCCCTTGCGAATGCGTCCCGCGGCCCACACGCGCCCCTGCTTGTCCATGGCAAAGCTGTGCACGCTCGTCTGGCTGTTCCAGATCGCTTCGTCGCCCCAATACGGGGAGGCCGCCGCCGGCGCATTGTTCGCGGAGCTCGGGGTGTCCGCGTCGCGCGGCTTCAGCTTGATCTGAGTCGTCGCGTGCTTCGTTGTGTCGACAACGGGGAAGTAGTCACCACTCTCTTCGAGCGCGCCGTAGACCGGTCCGTTGGCGTTGACCGTCGGGTTGCGCTTGTCGCTGGCGATCTCGTCATGCATGTAGACCTTCGGATCCGCCCAGTCCCACAGCGTGACGACGAGGTTGCGCTCCCGACCTTGCGGACGAGGAGGTGTCGCAGAGGGGAGCTCGCCTGAGGCAATCCGGTCGGTCCAGTCGGCGTACATCCCCAGCGCGCGCTGCCGGCCGACCTGCGTGAACCGGGCGTTCATGCCGCCGCCCGCCTGACCCGACTGGATGCGTCGATCCCACGCGGCTCTCGAATCCTCGAACGAGCCGAGACCCTTCGGGATTTCGCGCGTCGCCGGGCCGCCCATCTGATGACAGCCGGTGCAGCCGTCGGTATTGACGATCTGGCGGATCCACTCGCCCTGGCTTCGGACGTTCTCGGCGATGCCGTTGCCCTTGGCGCCCGTGCCAGGGAAATCACTCTTGGGCGGCATCTGCATCAAGGCGTACCAGTACTGTGCCGGATAGTAATGGGCAGCCGCTTTCTTGTCCGGTGCGGCAACCGCTTTCAGGTTGACGATCTTGCCGGGCGCCGACTTGACCTTCGGCGAGTCCACGAGGCCGTAGCCACGGACCCACACGTCGTAGTCGCCGCTCGGCAGGTCGGGCACGAGGTAGCGGCCCTGGTCGTCGGTCACCACGCTCTTAATCAAACGGGTTGGCGTGGTCCTGGTTTCCGCGATCACCCAGACCCCTGCCTCCGGTCCCTGCGCGCCAGTCACCACGCCGCCGATATCGTCGTTATCGATGGCGACGGCGCCGCCTCCGCCGGCAGCCTGGCGAGCGCTCACCACTGCGAGCGAAGCCACCATGCTCCCCGCCATGGCAAACGTCACTATCCCCCAATAGAGGCCCTTCGAACTCATACGCCGTTCTCCTTCACCGGACCTGCGGTCCGCTTTGCGTGGTGGATATCCGAACCCGCGAGACAATGTGATTGTAGTGCTGACGCGTAATTTTAGTGCTGACGCGGAGTGTGCTCCCGTCAGCAGCCGCAGTCAAGAGCCTCTGCACGGCCTGGCGGGGTGGCTGGCTGTGCTCGATGCCTCGCTCATCGAGACCGGTCTGAAGAGAAAAACGGGTGTTTTCTCGTGGGTCCCCATGACACCTGCCGGGTTAGAATTCGAAATTCAGGAATTGTTTGCTTAATACCTGGTCGGTAACTTGTCCTCGTTGTGGACGTCCGGCGGCTGGGACGGGAGGGACCTGCACGTCATGCGGCGCAGCTCTGGAGATTGCGATCCCGGATATTGACGACGCACCTGACGATGTTCGCCCCTCCGCACATCGAGGGTTCCGATCCCGACGTCACGACCGTCACGCCACGACGAGCCGTCCATCGCCTCGATGATGCTCCTACGACGTTTCCGACCTCGAACACGACGGGCGCCCCAGTCCCGATCGCCGCGAATGGTTCAGATACCGAATCCGGTCCGCTGACGATCGGTCAGCACTTTGGCCGCTACACGATCGTCCGCCTGCTCGGCGTCGGGGGGATGGGCGCGGTATACCAAGCGTGGGACCAGGAGCTTGAAGTCATTGTCGCCTTGAAGGTGATCCGGCCGGAGGCCCTTCGCGATCCACTTGCCGAGCAGGAAATCGCACGCCGTTTCAAGCAAGAGCTCCTTCTCGCGCGCCAGGTGACGCACAAGAATGTCGTACGCATCCACGACCTTGGCGAGATCGGCGGCATCAAGTACATCACGATGTCGTACATCGCGGGCACCGACCTGGCTTCGCTCGTCAAACAAGTTGGCAAGTTGCCGGTATCCAAGGCGCTGCGCATCATTCGCTCGATTGTTTCCGGGCTGATTGCCGCGCATGCGGCAGGCGTGGTTCACCGGGACTTGAAACCTGCCAACATCATGATCGACACCGAGGGCGATGCGCTGATCATGGATTTCGGGATCGCGCGCTCGACGGGTGGATCATCGAGTCGGTCAATGCCCGCGTTGACCGGCACGCCGTCGAACGCGTGGCGCTCGACTGCCGGGTACGCCGAAGCCACCATGGCGGGCGCGATCGTGGGCACCGTCGAGTACATGGCGCCGGAGCAAGCCCGAGGCGAGCCTGTCGACCAGCGCGCGGATGTGTACGCGACGGGGCTTATTCTGTACGACCTGCTTGTCGGCAGGCGACGGACCGAGCACGCTGAGAGCGCGGTCGCCGAGCTGGATGCACGAATGGGGGGAATGCTCCCGCCGCTGAGGTCTCTCGCTGCTCACGTGCCTGAAGCGCTGGCCGCCGTTGTCGCGCGAGCGGCCGAACCGGATCCGAACAAGCGATACCAGACGACGACTGAGCTTGCCGACGACCTCGATCGGCTTGACGTGAACGGCGAGCTGCTGCCGGTACGCCGCGTCGTGGGTCTGCCGCTTCTGGTCGCGGTAGTCACGCTGCTTCTCGCCGTTTCGGTGGGAACGTGGTGGTACTCGCGACAGTCCATCCCTCCCGAACCGCACGCGCCGGTCTCGGTGTTAATCGCGGATTTTCAGAACCTCACCAGCGACCAGACGTTCGACCGCGCCCTGGAGCCGATGCTCAGGCGCGCGCTCGAAGGCGCGGGCTTCATCACGGCGTATGACCGGACTCAGGTCAGAGCGAGACTTGGCGTCCAGCCGCCAGAAACGCTGGACGACGTCTCGGCGCGGGAGCTCGCGGTCAAACAGGGGCTGGGCGTGGTCCTCACGGGCTCGATCGACAGGCAGGGCAGCGGCTACGGAGTGGTGATCAAGGCAGCCCAGACGGTGACCGGCGAGGTGATCGCAACGGCTCAGGGCAGAGCGTCCGACAAGCAACAGGTCCTCGAAGTGGCCACCGGCCTTGTCGCCACCGTACGCAAGGCGCTCGGCGACGACGAGTCAGAGTCCGCGCAACAGTTCGCCATGGCCAGCCTGTCCGCAACGTCTCTCGATGTAGTGCGTCTGTACGCAGAGGCGCAGGAAGCCGCGTCGAACGCCAAGTTCGAGGAAGCCCGGCAAGGTTTGCTGAAAGCAGTGGGGCTCGATCCGGAATTCGGTGTCGGCTATCAACTCCTGGCCGTTGCGTCCCGGAACTTGGGTCAAGTACAGGATGCCGAGAAGTACATCAACGAAGCCCTCCGTCATCTTGATGGGATGACAGAGCGCGAACGGTTCAGCACGCGTGGCATGTTTTATCGGGTCTCCGGGGACTATCAGCAGTGTGTGAAGGAGTACGGCGACCTCATCGCCAGATACGCGGCAGATGTCGTGGCGCGTAACCAGCTCGCTCTGTGTGCTTCGAAGCTGCGAGACTTGCGAAGGGCCCAGGACGAGATGCGCCACGTCGTGGAAATCCTGCCCAAACGCGTGCTCTTCCGCGACAACCTCGCGCTCTACGCGGGCTACGCAGGCGATTTTCAGACAGCGGAACAGCAAGCGCGCACCGTCCAAGAACCCGACGCATACGCCGCCGTTGCCTTGGCCTTTGCTCAACTAGGACAGAACCAGGTGCCTCAAGCACTGGAAACCTATCAGAAGCTTGCGGCGATGGGCGCGCAGGGCGCTTCATTGGCAGCGTCAGGCCTCAGCGACGTGGCGACGTACGAAGGTCGTTTCTCGGATGCTGTCCGAATCCTCGAACCGGGCGCAGCGGCGGACGTGACGTCCAAGAATCCCGACAGAGCAGCCGCGAAGTTCGCGGCGCTTGCCTATGCGCATATGTTGCGAGGGCAGAAGGGGCCGGCGATCGCCGCTGCGGAAAGGGCGCTGGCGAACAGCAAAGAGGTGAAGATTCGATTCGTCGCGGCGCGCACGTTTGTTGAGGCAGGCGAATTGGCCAAAGCGCAACCCTTGATGACTGGTCTTGCCGCCGAGCTCCAGTCCGAACCTCAGGCCTACGCCAAGATTCTCGAGGGTGAAGTCTCCCTGAAAAACGGCGACGCTCGCCAGGCAATCAAGCTCCTGACAGAGGCGAACGATCTGCTCGACACATGGATCGGCCACTTCGATCTCGGGCGCGCCTACTTGGAAGCCGACCAGTTCCCGCAGGCCGACTCAGAGTTCGATCGTTGCCTCAAGCGTCGCGGTGAAGCGCTCTCCCTGTTCCTCGACGAAGAGCCGACGTACGGGTACTTGCCGATCGTCTATTACTACCAGGGCCGCGTTCGCGAAGGGCTGCACAGCGCAGGATTTGCCGAGTCGTATCGCACTTACCTCGCCATCCGGGGAAAAGCCGGCGAGGATCCGCTCTTGGCGGACGTGCGCCGGCGCGCCGGCGGCACATAGGCACTCATTTCAACTGGACCGCAGTCGTCATCCTCGCTGGCGACTGGTCATTCAGATACAGCAGAATCGTATAACAGCCTTTTCCGGTAACGACCGGCGCGGTCTTCGCCGTGGTCGTGTCCCAATTGAACTGATAACCCCGTGACACGAGTCGGAAACTGCTGTTTCCCGTGGCGCCTTCCGGAACGCCGTACAGCGTTTCCCTGGGTCCGTTCGGCGATGCCACGCAACCCGCCGGCGGCGCCGAGCCATTGAACACGCTCTCGATTTTCAGCAGCGTACTCAGCGAGCTTACGATGTGGTCGAACGGGTCCTTCAGTTGCCAACTCACCGGGACCGCGCTTCCCAGCTGCGTCGGACTCTTCAGCGGCGTGATGGTGATGCTGTACCAGGCGGAGGTCGGTACTTCCCACCGCAATTGACACCGTCGCCGGCGCGTTCCTCGCGGAAATCGGGCTGACGTCCTTCGCCCTGTAGGTAAAGGTATCTGTCCCGACAAAGCCCGCTGAAGGCGTGTAGGCGAATGATCCATTTGCGTTGAGCGTGAACGCCGCGGCGTGCGAAGGACCTGTCTCGAGCACGGCTGACAGCGACGTGACGTCGCTGTCCACGATCGGTATCGTTGATCAGCACGCCTCGGGCCGCGACGGCGAGCGGTGCACCCTGGTTGTAGCTGTCGTTGTTTGCCACCGGCGCGTCGTTGACCGTAGTGATCGTGGCAAAATTCGAGGCGCCGCTCACGGTTCCATCGTCGAACCGCGCGACGACGAAGTAAGTGAACTGGACACCGTTCGGTAGTTCCTGGGTGTCGATCAGAGTCGTCGTCGATCCAGGCACCGGGCTACCTCCGACCTGCACCTTGGAGCCCAGGCTTTGGGGAGTGACCGTAGCTCCCTGCAGACGATAGACGAAGTATTGGAGGACCTCGCCGACATTGGGCGCCTTCCAGTTCAGGCGAGTCCTATGGAGCGGACTCGCCCCGTCCGCGCATGCATCGATGCCTGCGCCGCCCAGGACGCATGCCTTCAGTTGATTTGCAGGCGTGTTCCCCAGCGCTGCCGCAGTCTCACGATCCAGCTCGATACCCCCGCCATAGTCAAGGCCGCCGCCGTAATCCAAGCCTCCGCCGTAGTCCAGGCCCCCGCCATAGTCCAAGCCCCCGCCGTAGTCCAAGCCCCCGCCGTAGTCGAGGCCCCCGCCGTAGTCCAGCCCCCCGCCGTAGTCCAAGCCCCCGCTGAAATAAGGACCGCCGCTGAAGTCAAGGTTCCCGCTGAAGTCAACGCCAAGTGAGAATCCGCCCATGTTTCGACGGCTGCCTACCTGGTTCAGGCGAAGATTGGCCCAGTCGTTCGACCCGCGAAGCGGTGGTGTTGATGGAGATGCCAGGTCGCCACTGAGCGCGCCGTCGAAATTTATGTCCTGGGTGAACGCTGAATTCGAAGCATCGCCGTTCGCGTTCCAGTCAATCGGTCCCGAGACACTTGTCGCATCGATGCGAACCATGTCCGCCACAGGGGTTGAGAAACTGGCACCGTTGCAATACTTCCTCGCCGCGGGGGTTCCGAGGGCGTAACCGATCGTCCCTGGGACGAGAGGCGCGTACCAGGCGGTACGATACCGTAGCGTCAGCAAGGGCCCGTCGCTCAGGAACGTCTCATCGATCTGGCCGCTGACGTCGCGAGAGTAATCCAGGTGTGGAACGCCATCGTCATCGAGCAACCCGCCGAGCTGAAACAGGTAATTCATCACGCTGAGGTAGTTCGATTTGCAGTTGGGCTCGAGGGGGAATGATGCGTCTCCTCCGTGGGTGCGCCACACGCTGTGTCCAAGCTCGTGCATCGTCGTGGAGGCTTGAACGAACTCGGACCCGACGAAGCCGTTCCCCCACGAACCAAGCGTGACGATGCCATCTCCGCCCGGGAGATCGCTCACGCCGGAGGAAGTCGAGGGCACATGGAAATTCGGGTTGGTGGCTCGACAGGTCGCCTGCTGATCGGCAGAGCCCGTCAGACACAGTTCCTTTGGCTTGCCCCGTGAGTGCGCGTACAGCGTGTAGTGGAAGAAATCTCTGCGGAGAGGATCGAATCGCCTTCGGCAGTTTCCAGCCACTTCGCAAGCGTCTTCATCCGCGGGGCTGAGCTCTTCACCATCAAGTCCGACCGGCGCATCTCTGTAGATCTGAAAGCCGATCTTCCAGCTCACTGTACCGGGATACCCGGGGAACTGGCAGGTCAGGGTGACGCTCGGGACACAGGCCCTTTCGACAATTGACTCCCCGCCCCGCGACAGATACGCCGGTACGAGATAGTCGCTCCCCGTCAACGGACCGGAGGGTAGATAGCTGGGCCCGACATCGAAATGCACAGCGATCCCATCGACCCCGTCGGGATTCGTGACGGACGCATCCTTAAAAGCGTCGCCCACCATTTTCAAGACTGGCAGCGTTGGCATATGGTTGTGCCCGGTCCCATCCAGTTCACGGAGGGTGCCCAACCCATACGCCGTTCCCGGCTCAGCCCGCATCGCTCCGATCTCTATGAACAGGTCCTTGTGCGTCGATCGTGCGCCCATCGCGTGGAGGTCAGGCAGCAGCTCGCCGCTCGGGTGCCTCAGGCCGCTGAGATCCTCCAGCTTGTCCGGCAGACCATCGCCGTCGGTGTCCTGAACGGTTGTGCTGAAGATCATTGCGGCCCAGGACAGGCAGTCGTACGGCGAGGTCGTGCCATGGCTGATCGTCGTCGTGACCTGTTCGCCGTAGCCGTCCGGAGCATTCACTCCGGGCATCAATGAACTTACGTTGTAGGTCGGGTTGGACCATGCGCGGGCGGAAGACAGGCTTGCGCTTGCGGGAAATGGATCGGTGGCGAGAGGCACGCCGTTGAACCAAAGTTGATCGGTGAAATTCGGCGCGCCGCTTCCGACAATGTGAGTCATCTTGGCAACATGACTCGTCGAGGATTGCAGGAATCCTCGAATCACCTGCGTCGTTGTTGCCCCGGGCGCCTGAACGGAGATGCCGTCGTACACGGCGATATTCGTAAGCGGCGCTGCCGGATCCCTATAGATGACAAGGAGAGTCGCTCCGGCGCTGGACGGGGCTTGATTCCCGGCTGCCGCTTCCGGCAGCGTCACGGTATGTCGCGGCAACTGGCTGTTCAGCAGATCAGTGTCGTTGACGAGCCGCTTTCCGGTTGGAGTGCCGTTCGCATCCACCTGTTCCGGCAAAAGCCGGAGAACGTCGGCGCGGAACATCGTCATCGTGTCCGCGGCGCCCAATCCGCCACCCGCGCTCCAGCATGCCGAGGTAGCCGGGCCAAGCGGCGTCGAAGAGGCTTTCACAACCGTAATCGGGGAACCTCGGAACTGCGCGCCATCAACCTGTGAGATCTGTGTGGAGATGGTTTCCCAGTACAGAAACGCCGCGATGACATCTGCGTTGGCGGGCACGCCGCTCATCGGGATCGTGCCGGTAATGAACCCGTGCGTCCCAGTCTGTGGCACCAGATCGACACCACCCACGACGTAGTTACCCGTGACGAGGTAGCCCTTGGAAAACGGCAGGGCGTCCAAGCCCTGTGCGTGGGTCGCATCGGCCTGCAGCACGATGAATCCCAGACACAACACCGCGCAACGCGCGGCGACGCCGAGGTAGAAGTGGGCCTTCAACCCTTGGTTTCGAAGCGATGTCATTGGCAATCTGAGCCGTAGCATAGACGAGGGCGACGGCGTGATGAGGAATCTTTCGCGCGGGTCCCCCTCAATCGGCCGCTTTGGCGAGTATCGCTTCGAGGAAGTTAGAGCCGACGTTCAGACAATCGAACACGTGGAGACCCAACCTGGAGGCAAGCTCGACGCACACTTCGATGCCCCGGCGACTGTTGCCATGCCCGTCAAGTGGCGGGGAGTAGGTCGCAATGCCCAGTTGCCGGTTGACGACCGCCACCACCCCACCGCCGACACCGCTCTTGGCCGGAACACCAACTCGGTACGCCCACTCTCCGGAGTAATCGTACATCCCACACGTGAACATGATCGACAGGATGTCCTTGACGTATTTGCTGTTGAAGGCCACTTCACGCGTGACGGGGTTGCGCCCCATGTTCGCCAGCGTCGCGCCCATCACAGCCAGATCGCGGCATGTCACCAGGATTGAGCATTGCTGGAAGTACAGATCGAGCGCGGCCTCCGCCGCTGGATGTACCAGACCGAAATTCAGGAGCAGGTGCGCAATCGCCCGATTCCGGTGACCGGTGCGCCGCTCGGACTCGTACACGTTACTGTCTATGGTGAGGCGGCGGCCCGCGATGGAGCTGAATCTGTCCAGCAGGTGCTCGAGCGTGCGGTCGCCGTGTCTAGCGTGGAGAAGCGCCGTTACCGTGATGGCGCCCGTATTGACCATCGGGTTGAAGGGTCGGTTGGTCCCGTTCTGCAACTCGATCGAGTTGAAGGCGTCGCCGCTTGGCTCCACGCTGACGTGTTTGGAGATCGTCTCGCGCCCCAGCTCCTCGACGGCAATGCCGAACGTGAACGCCTTGGAGATTGATTGGATCGTGAACGGTCGATCGAAATCTCCAGCCTCGAAAATCTGGCCGTCCGTTGTCATGAGGGAAATGCCGAAGTCATCCGGATCGGCCTTTTGCAGTTCAGGGATGTAACTGGCGACTTCGCCTTCAGTCAGAACCTGATATTTCGCGTGCAGGTAGTCGACCATCGTCTGCAGTTCGAGCTGGGTCATGGTAGGGAGTCTCTCCGCAAACGCCGGCGTGAACAGCGGCAACAATTGTTCCAGCCCTGACGGAATGCCTAACGTGACAAACTGTTGGGCCCGCGCGATTTACGCAGGCAGGGCGGTCTGCGAGGGCGCACTTTCGTCAGACACAAATGTGACGTTAGAAAATTGATGAGACAAAAATAGCGCAATCAGAACGTGGTGCGACTCGGCGTAAGCACCAGCTAACTCGTTAAGCCTGTGCGGTCGTGAAGCGACGATTCCGCTCACGCAGCGGTGACATGACAGGATTGTCGAACCCCCGGTTCGAAGCGTCGTTTCTGTTGCGTCCGCTCAACAGCCCGCTTGAATCGTCCAAAAGTCCTACGAATGCGAGGGCCCGGCCCCGGCGTCGGCCGGGCTCGCGTATCGGATGGCGAGGGAGGGCGAACCCGGACGACTGGACAAGGGCTATCGAGCGGCTGTTGAAAAACTGTTGACGGTCTCTTGTTCCGAGTCGAACACGTCGAACACGGTCAGCACCTTCGTGATGGCGAGCAGATCAGAGACGCGTTTGGTGAGGTTGAAGATCTTGATGTGGCCGCCAGCCCTCGTCGCCGTGCTGTGCACCGAGATCAACTCGCCGAGACCGGCGCTGTCCATGTAGGACAACGCGCCGAGATTCAGCGCGATCTCCTTCAAGCCCTGATGCACGAGGCTGTTCACCTTGTCCTTGAGCAATCCGTCGCCGTCGCCAAGCGCCAGCTTTCCACTCAGGTCCAGCACCGTCACGCCCCCGACCGCCCGCTGTTCGATGACCATTACACCCTCCTGAACTGACGCCCCGCTGTTACCGACCGTTGACAGTGGCGCGGATTATATCGAAGAGTCAGTTATGATGTGCGAGTGTTGACTGAACGTGGCGGGTCCACGTCAGAAATGGACAAGAGCGTCCTCCTCGAGATTTCAAGCACATTCGAGATGCTGCGGCTGGTCGACCAGGTCAGCGAGCAGTTTGGGCAGATGGCGGGCCTCGACGAGGACGGGGTACATTGCCTCGGGGTCGCCGTCCGCGAAGCTGCCATCAACGCCATGAAGCACGGCAACCATTGCGACCATCACAAGCGCGTTCGAGTCGAATACGCTGTCCCCGTCGACCCGGCGCGGCCCCGAGTGGTCGTCCGCGTACGCGACGAAGGGAACGGGTTCGACATGAGTAGACTGGTGGACCCACTGGCGCCTGAAAATATCTCGGCGACGACCGGACGCGGGATCTTCCTGATGCGCACGTTCATGGACGACGTCCAGGTGCACGCCCTCCCCTCGGGAGGAACGGAAATCGTGCTAGCCAAGGCGATCAACCGCGCGATACCCGCGAGCTGAGCCGCCGCTACAATTTCTCCACAACTCCATGCCGGACCCGCGGCTCGAGGTGATCGATTTGCTCGGTCGCCGTGTCGTCGTCATCGACAAACCGTCGTTCTCCATCGGACGGCGATCGTCCAATGACCTGCATCTGACCGGCACCGACGTCTCGCGGGAACACGCCGAGATAGTCCATGTCGACGGACGCTACGTCCTTCGCGATCGCGGCTCGCGCAGCGGGACGATGGTGAACGGCTCGCGGGTCACTGAGCGGCCGCTCTCCCACGGCGACCGGATCCGCATCGGGCAGACCGCCGGCGCGGAGCTCGTCTTCCTGCTCGAGGACACAGCGCCCAGCGAAATCCGCGGCCCGGCGGTCGCCGGCGGGTTTCGGCAGGTCGCCGCTCTGCTCGATGCGCTCCGCGCGCTCGGAAGCTCGCGGGTGCTTGACGAAGTGCTGTTGCTCGTCATGGATGCGGCGATTGTCGTCACAGGCGCCGAGCGCGGCTTCATCATGCTCGCCAACCAGGCGGGCGAACTCGAGTTGAAGCTCGCTCGGCTCCAAGGGAAGGTCTCACTGTCGGGCTCGCGGTTCGAGACGAGCCGGAAGATTCCCGAGCAGGTCTTCGCGAGCGGCCAGCCGCGTATCGTCGCGGATCTTCGGGACGGCGATCTCGCGCAGGCTCACGGCGGCACGGTCGCACTCGGCATCCGCCATGTGATGTGCGTGCCCCTGCGCCTCGTGCACTACGTCGACGCGCCGCAGGCGACCGCCGACCCGCGGGCGATCGGCGTCCTGTATCTCGACAGTCGGGAAAAGGGCACGTTGCTGTCCGAAACCGCGCGCACTTCGCTGGAGACGCTGGCCGCCGAAGCGGCCGTCGCCATCGAGAACGCGCGCCTCTACCGCGAGGCGAGCGAGAAAGCGCGCATGGACGAAGAGCTGCGCGTCGCGTCGCAGATCCAGCAGTCGCTCCTGCCGCAATCGCGAAAGAACGTTGGATTCGGCGAGGCGATGGGCGCGTCCATACCCTGCCGCGCGATTGGCGGC
Organism: uncultured Acidobacteriota bacterium; assembly: GCA_963741135.1. Taxonomy (GTDB): domain Bacteria; phylum Acidobacteriota; class Vicinamibacteria; order Vicinamibacterales; family UBA2999; genus Gp6-AA40. The sequence continues at coordinate 397,329 of CAVUHC010000007.1, read as the reverse complement.
GACTTCTTCGAGTATCTCGACCTGCCCGACGGCAGCTTCGGCTTTGCGTTGGGCGACGTATCAGGTAAGGGTCCGCCGGCCGCGTTGCTCACCGCGGTGCTGCAGGGCATCTTCGCCGCGCAGGCGTTCGCGCTTGTCGAGCCGAGCGAAACCCTGAGGCGCGTGAACCGCGCGCTGATCGCGCGCGGCGTCGAGTCGCGTTTCGCGACGATCTTCTTCGGCGTCATGACGCCCGACGGTCGACTGACCTATTGCAACGCCGGACACAATCCCCCACTCCTTCTGTCCGGCGGGATCGTGCGCAGGCTCGAAACCGGCGGCATGATCGTCGGCCTGTTTCCACACGCCGTCTACGATCAGGAGACGGTGCAGCTCGCGAAGAACGACCTGCTGACGGTGTTCAGCGATGGCGTCTCGGAGGCGTTCAGCGCCTCGGGGGAGGAATTCGGCGAGGCCCGCATCCAAGCCGCGATCGAGTCGACTGGTTCCGAATCGACCGATGCCCTGCTCCAGACGCTGCTTGGCGCCGTTCGACAGTTCACACAGGGCGCGGTGCAGAACGACGACGTGACTGCCATGATTGTGAAGTACCTCGCGTGAGCGTCAGGTCGGCGGGCTTTCGACGCGCGGTCCTGGGCAAGCACCCAGTCAGAAACATGCTGGCCTCCTTGCGGTGTGGCGACCTTACTTTTTCAGCGCCGGATTGACGTATCCCTTCTGAAGCACTTTTTTCAGATCCGGCCGGACGCTCAGGTACGTGACGTGATCCGGAATCGCCGAAAATCCGTGCGGCACTCGTTCCGGAATCACGATGATGTCGCCTTCTTTGATCTGGCGGCTCGTGTATCCCACCATCGTCCCGCCACAGGAGGGGCCGTTCAGGACTGTCGTCACCTCACTGTCGGCGGGAGATCGCCTTCCGTTGACAACGGTACCGCCCGTGATGAGAGTCGCGCTACCCGATATCACGACGTAGGTCTCGGCGGTGTCGTCATGGTAGAGACCGTTAGGTCCCTTTGCACCTGCGCGCTGCTCGCCGCATGCCGGCTGGGGATTCGGCGCCGCGGCGGCAGTCCCACCACCGGCCGCTGCGTTCCCGCCGCCTCCCATTGCCCCACGGTGAACGACGGCAACACCGAGCTGGTAGTTGCCCATATCAATCACCCTGATTGTGTTGTCTGGAATCGTGCGTTTCGTATCGACCGCGTACTTCAACACGGCGTTGACGTCTTCGTCGGTGATATACACGCCATCTTTTGGTGCCTGAGCCAAACCGGCCGCGGGACAGACGGCGAACGCCGTCGCCAGGATTCGCAGGGCATTCTTCTGCACGAACTTCTGCATGACCGCCTCCCTCACTATTTCATCTCGACGAGTTCAATGGCGATTCGATCGGGTCCCTCAATCATGGCAACCCGCGTGTTACCCCACGGATGGATCGGTTCGAGGAACTTGACGCCTTCGCTCGTCAGCCGCGCCACAACAGGCCCGAGGTCCGCCACGCTGAGGGCCCAGTGATCAACGAGATGCCCGCGTGTGCTGACGAGCCCGCCGCCCGGCCACGGCCGGATCGAAATGGAGATGTCGTCGAACAGGACGGCGCCGGACGGGTCGCGAACAAAGCCGGGAAACTTGAAAAATGATGGCCACGTCGGCGGGGCGTACGGCTGTTTGCATTCCGCAGGGGCTGATGCCGCCGGCGCGCCACCTGGACCTGGCGGGATGGTCGCACCGAGGTGCGTGACATACCACTGCATGGCGCACAGCGGATGCTCGTGGTACATGTGGATGTGATTGAAGCGCTCCACCTGACCGCCTTGTGCGTTCTCGATCATCGCTCCGTCAGGACCTCGGAGGTAGCCGAAGCCCCCCTGACGCGTCGGCTGCGTCCCCTTCGCTCGCATTTCCAGAATCTGCTCCTGCGTCGGAAGCCCCGGCAGGGTATCGCTCGACATGTCTACGAGCTTGCCGTCGGCGGCGTCCCACATCTGAGCGATCTCCAGACCCATCGCGCGAAATCGTTCGTTGTATTTGCGCGAGTCCGGTGTGTTCCATCCAAAATGCCAGACCGAGGTCTGGGGGCCGTTCAACTCATTCTGTGGCGGCGTGTTGACCTTCGTGAAAAGCAAATAGACGTTGCCGCTCTTGACCGCCTCGTAGCCATTGAAGGTCGTCTTGACTGCAGAGGCCGCAAACGGCTTCGGGTAGTACTCGGCCGCAGCCTTCGGGTCCATCGAATTCAAATGGACGTGATGCACGTGCATCGGCGCGACCTTTGCCGGCGCCTGTGCGAGTACTGGCCCGTCTGTCGCGAGTGAGGTTGCCACCAGGATGATCGAGACGACGAACGTGGTCTGTGCCGTCACTTTCATAGAATCACTCCGATGAATGGCGAGGTCTCTCGGCTGGGTCGGAAGCACGGCGGCGCTCAACGAGCCTGGAAGGTCTTGCTGAACCCGTTCCGGCGCCGTGCCAAGAAGAGCCAGACGCTGCATCGACAACCTCCTATAGGATCGGCCGTCAGTGGCTTGCGACGAACGCGCGAATTGTAACCCGTTCGGGTCGTTCGGACCGTTCGGATCGTTCGGATCGTTCTCGTTCGGTCCCGCGCGGGACGCTGCCGCGCTGGACGCGCGAACCCCAAGGTCCAACTCCAAACTCCCAAAGCGCCGCGCTGCGGTGACCATGAACGCGGCGCTCGCCGCGGGCATCGTTGCGGTCTGTGCCCTTGCGAGCTGCGTTCAGCCGCGCGTGCCAACCCCAGCGCCAGGACAGTCGATTTCCTGGCTCCTCCGGGTTGGACCGCAGCGTGGCAGTCAGCCGATCGTGTGCGCGTCAAACCTGCCGTCCCCTTGCGCGATCATGCGCGGTGTGGGCGAGCAGCGTATTGAATCCACACTCGTGATTTTTCTGCCGCCCACGCCGAATCACACGTTCACCGGCGAGGCGCTCGTCGGCTTTGTCGGCGCTGATATAGGACCTGCTGGACACGCGTTGCGTGTTGACCAGACCACCACGCCGGACGCGAGTTACGAAGCTGCGGTGATCGGTCTCGTGACATTCAAGCCAGGCACGTACCCCATCCAGATCCGTCTTGAAGAGACCGGTGCCGATCTCAACATGCCTCGCCGCCACGCGATCGACGTCATGGTCCAGGTGATGTGAGTGTCCTCGTACATTCTTGGGTAGCTTCAATCCCGACATCAACAAGCATGTCCGAACGATCGCAGCGTTGGTGCCGGAGCATGACAACTCACCACGTTCCGGCGCTTCGCGGCCGCGCGCCCGTTTCATGACCGCAGACCTTTATGTAGCCGCTGAGAGTTCCGTGACCTTCTTGTCCTGACCGCGATCGGATCCCGATCGCACTTCCACCGAATCACTACGGATTTCGAGAAGAACGCGTACGTGCACCCGCAACACGGTGGCGTGCCGTTTGCCATGCTGCGCGTCATCGCGATCGCTTCGCGCATCGCGCGTATCGCGTCCTCGTCCCGATCGTCGTGTACGTCCTCGCGGTCCTGCGCCTACTTGAAGCAGGACCGCGAGTCTGGCGGCAGCGGTCAATGGAAGGTTCGCGAACGTGACTCAGGGTTGGAGGGACATTCGTGAAGACACAACATCTCGTCCAGATCATCACCGCCGTTGTCATGCTCGCGTTGCCGGTTGCGGCCCGCGCGCAGGAGGCGACGTTGAGCGGCACCGTGAACGATACGCAGGGCGGCGTGCTTCCCGGCGTGACGATCACCGCGACGAACGAGGATTCCGGAAACACGTTCCTCGCAGTCACCGATGGAGCGGGCGTGTTCCGAATGCCCCTTCGAATCGGGAGCTACCGCCTCACTGCCGAACTGGCAGGTTTTGGAACGCTGACGAGGACGGGGCTGCAGCTGCAGGTGGGCCAGCAGGCAGCGGTCACGCTGCAAATGGCTCCCGCGTCGTTGCAGGAGACTGTGACTGTGATCGGGGAAGCGCCGCTCATCGACGTCGTCTCCTCGACAGTGAGCGGCAACATCGACCAGCGGCAGGTGCAGGAGCTGCCGCTCAACGGCCGGAACTGGCTCGACCTGACATTGCTGGCGCCGGGAAACCGATCCAATGCCGGAGGGGAATCGCCGATCCCCCGCGCGCAGGTGGGATTTCAGATCAACATGGACGGCCAGCAGGTGACCAACAGCATCGCCGGCAGCGGCTTCGGTCAGCCGCGGTACAGCCGCGATTCGATCGCCGAGTTCGAGTTCGTCTCCAACCGCTTCGACGCCACGCAGGGCCGCTCGATGGGCGTGGTGGTCAACGCCGTCACCAAGTCCGGCACCAACCGGCCGTCCGGGTCGTTCTCGGGCTACTTCCGCGACGACAGCCTCAACGCCAAGGACAAGGTGCTGAACCGTGTTCCCGTCTATTCCAATCGGCAGTTCAGCGGCACGTTCGGCGGGCCGATTCGGAAGGACCGGATCCATTTCTTCGCCAACTACGAATGGGAGCGCGAGCCGCAGACCTACGTGTTCGACGGTCCGTACCCGATGTTCGACATGGACCTGGTCGGCACGCGGAAGCAGTACACGGGCGGCGTCAAGCTCGACACCCAGTTCACGCCGCAGACCCGGCTGTCGGTGCGCATGACGAAGTACCACCAGTTCATCCCCGGGAGCGGCGGCGGCGCCACAACCCATCCCTCGACGGCGCAACGAGTGGACCGGTACTCACCACAGACATGGGCGACGCTGACTCACGTCCTCAGCAACAGAGCCGTCAACGAAATCAAGGGGGGCTACTACGGCAACAAGAACGACATCAAGGCGCTCGCGTCGTGGAAGGGTGGAGCGATGCCCTGTCTCCCGGATCGCAGGACCACCTGACGCGTTTTACTCAAATGGCACAACCCGGTATCAGATGAGGGGCTACACCGTCGGAGCTGGAACTGCCGCTCCGCAGATGCTCGAGCAGGATACGTGGTCGATGCGCGACGATTTCACCATCTCGTATGAGGCAGGTGGACGTCACGACCTGCGAATAGGCGGTGAGTATCTGAAACACATGTTCCATCACTGGTGGTGCAGCACCTGCAACGGGAACCTGGATGCCACCCGGCTGGCGGCGCCGTCGGCGGATGTGCTCGCCGCGATGTTTCCGGTCTGGGACGACGCGTCGACATGGAACGTCGCGCCACTCTCTCCGAGCTCGATCCGCTACCGCCAGTCCGTCGGCAACGACGAGCTCTTCACGGGCCGGAACCTGTACTCCGGGTGGGTGCAGGACGACTGGGCGATCACGCCGCGCGTGATGCTGAACATCGGGCTGCGGTACGACGCTGACATCGGTGTGGAAGGTGAGCGAATCGAGCTGCTGCCCTGGATGGACGGGAAACGGCCCCACGATCTCAATAACTTTGCTCCGCGCCTCGGCGTGAACGTCAAGCTGGACGACCGGACGTCTATTCGCGGCGGATACGGCAAGTACTATACGCAGCTCGAGAACGACGGCGCACATCAGCCGACGCTCAACCGGCAGCATATCTACCCGGAGGTCCTGTACGACGGCCGCGCCGACTTTGCCGTGAACCCGTTCGATGGTCCTATTCCGAGCTTCGCGCAGGCGCAGGCGATGGTGTGCACGCCGGCGAACGCACTCGCCACCAACTGTCTCCGCCGGGAGATCAGCTCGGAGATTCCGGTGGTGGGCAACCACCATCAGATTTCGTACAGCCACCAGGCATCGGTGGGTGTGCAGCGGCAACTCTTCAGCGATCTCGCCGTCGAGGCGAATGTCGTCTACACCGGCGGGCGCGCGGAAGAAGCGGTGTTCAACCAGAATCTCACGTACGATCCGGCGACCGGCGACAGCATCCCGTTCAGCAACATCGCAGCGCGCCCCTTTCCGTACTGGGGGTTCGTGAACGGCGAATACATGCAGGGGTGGTCCAACTACCGCGCGCTCGAGACATCACTCACCAAGCGGTTCAGCCACAGGTGGCAGCTCGCCGCGAACTACACGTTCGGCGCGCTCTGGGATTCGACGGGGGACCCGTGTCAGACGGTGCGCGGGACCGACGAAAGCATCAGCTGTGTGCCGATCACGTTCAAGCTCCGGCAGGACGTTGGGGGCGAGTACACACTCGCGACCACGGACCAGCGCCACCGAGCCGTGGTCAACGGGATCTGGGATGTGGGTGCCGGCTTCCAGGTCAGCGGACTCTACTTCTACGGATCGGGCCAACGAACCGCCGTCACCTGCTCCTGCACGGCACGTGATACCGGCACTGGTGGCGCGAGTCGGAGGCGTGACGATGGCAGCTTCATTCCCCGCAACAGCTTCGTGGGGGATCCCATTCATCGCGTGGATACACGTTTCGAGAAACGGTTCTCGCTGGGCGACCGCCGATCCATCGACGGCATGCTCGAGGTATTCAACCTGTTCAACCGGGCGAACTACGGGTCGTATACGACCAACGTCGACAGCACCGCGTATGGGCTACCGACGTACAACTCGAATGTCGCGTATGGGGCGCGCGCGGCGCAGCTTGGCTTCCGTCTCTCCTTCTAGGTCGCCTTTTCCGCGTGCGCACGATGGCCCGCGATATAGCCCTGGCACAGGCAGCGCGCGAGACCGTGCATGGAAAACCCTCCCGCTGATTCCCCGCCGCAATACAGGCCGGGAATGACTCGCCCATCCATGTCCACGACCTGGCAGTCGACGTTGATTCGTAGACCCGCCCGAGAGTCGTGAATGACGGGCGCCGCCCAGGCGGCGTAGAAGGGTGGCGTGGCGATCTTATGGCGCGGCGTGGGCTTGTCGAAATCCTCATCACGGCCCGAATCGACGAAGCCGTTGTACCTGGCCACCGTCTGTTCGAGAGTCGCGGGCGGCATCGGCACACGCTGGTACTTCATGACGATCGCTTTCGCGAGATCGGCAACCGTATTCGCGCTGAAGAAGAAGCGCTGCCCGATATCGACCCACGGCGGCGCCGGCGTCCATTTCTCGCGCGCGACCGCACCGGCGTCGAAGATCGCCCAGATGGGGCCGCCGCCGTTGTTCCCGTCGTCGATCCCGGCCAACGCCGCGGGGATCAGGTTGGCCGCGTCGAATTTCACGTTCCTGGCGTTGCGGTAGCTCTCGGGATAGTACGGATTGATCGTGTTGTATCGATTGCCGGGATACCCGCCCGCGGTCTCGTCGTAGAACCGCTTGCCCAGCATGTTCACCAGAATGACGTTCTGCCAATCCGTGACCTGCAAGCCCGTCGCGCCAGCCTTGTCGAAGACGCGGCTTCCCGGCATCCAGGTGAGATTGACGTAGCCGTACTGGCAGCCGATCTTGCCGGGCTTGGTGATATTGCTGCCGATCTCTGTCGCATAGTTGCTTGCGCCCCAGAGCGAGGCGCCGACCGACATCGCGGCGAGCTCGCCGCTCGCATCCTGATCGGACCAGGGCATGCCGGCGAGGCCGCAGTATTCCTCGGTGAGGCGGGGATCAAACATCCGGCGGAAATTCACGTTGCCGGATGAGCCGCCGGTCCCGACCACCACGGCCTTGCGCGCCCGAATGTTCAGGTTCCGGCCGTTGTTCGTGACGGCGATGCCAAGCACACGGCCGGATCTCGGTTGCTCCCGGTAGACCGCCGTCATGCGGTGCTGGAGGAGGATCTCGACACCGGCCTTGCGCGCCGCCGCTTCGAGCGGCCGCATCAAGCCGTTGCCGTTCGACGTCATCGCCCGTACGGCCGGATCGGCCGGCTTGCCCGTCTGGACCATCGGCCAGTCGCCAACCCAGACGTGCATCTGCCGCGGCACCGAATTGCCGTGGGAACTGCCCGCGCGCCCATCCGGCTTGTCGTTGACGAACTTGACGCCATGCTGGAGCAGGAATTCGAAGGTCTGCGCGCAATTGTCCGCGAAGGCGCGGATGATCTCGCGGTCGTTGAACCGGTAGTCGGCCGCACCGTTCGGCTCCGTGAGCGACCAATCGGTCAAGTCGTGGAACACGAGGGCGGGGCTGTCTTCGATGCCGGCCTTCTTCTGAACGCTGGTGCCGCCGCCGAGCGGAATGTTGGCACCGCTGCAGATGGCGTGGCCGCCGATATCCGACTCGGCTTCCACGATGATGACCGACGATCCGGCTTCACGCGCGATGATCGCGGCAGGCATTCCCGTCGCGCCCGAACCGATGACGACCACGTCCGCTTCGCGATCCCAGCGCGTCGGAACCTGTGCGGCCTGGGCTTCGACAGGAGGAGAGGAAACAAAGGACCCTGCGGCGGCCGCAGCGCCAGCCGCGGTCGCCTTCTTGAACAGGTCACGCCGCGAAATCCGCAACTTCGCCATCCCATCCTCCCTCATCGTCTGCCTGAAGTGGTCAGGCAGAATCGTGTCGGCTCAGTTTCGGCAGACTGCTGCCGCGCGGTTTGAGCAAGCTAACTGCGCGCGGGCCCATCATGCTAGCGCGGAGGCGGTGTCAACGGCGAGCAGATTGGTCAAGCAGGCGACCCGGGAAGTCGGCTCCTCGGCCCGACGTCACTGCCTTGAATCCCGGGGCTTCGTCGAGACTCGTCGTAGCGTCATGGCCAACCCCGGCGCTACACTGCAGCCGCCGCGCATCTTGCACTATCGAGTTCGGCCACTCTTCGTTATATGCCGAAGGGAGAAGAAGATGACCATCGAAGTCACCCGCAATTTTCTTCTATGGTGTTCGGTCATCAACTACGGAGTATTGGTGGTGTGGTTCCTGATCTTCGTGTTCGCGCACGATTGGATTCTGCGCATTCACTGCAGGTGGTTTCGCCTGCCTCGTGACCAGTTCGACGCGCTTCACTACGCCGGGATGAGCATCTTCAAGATCGGAATCATTCTGTTCAACCTGGTGCCGTTTATCGTTCTGTCTATCCTCGGCTGAGGGTGTTCTGAGCGCTGCGTAGAACGCAAGGAGGACGACGTGAGAGCATGGCCGGCGGCACTCCTTCTGGTCTTGAGCGCAGCGTGCGCGGCGACGCCAAGCCCCGAGCCAGACGCAGTCAAAGGCGTGGGTGCCGTCTTGGCGGCCCAGATCGACGCCTGGAACCGCGGCGATCTCGATGGCTATATGGCCGGGTACTGGAAATCGCCGGATCTCGTCTTCTTCTCCAACGGCACGGAGACGCGCGGCTGGCAGGCGACGCTCGACCGCTATCGCACGCGCTATCAAGCCGAGGGCAGGCAGATGGGCACCCTCGACTTCCCGGAGCTGAATATCCTCACGCTTGGCCCTGATGCCGCGATGGCGCGTGGGCGGTGGCGCCTCAAGATGCCCGATGGAAAAGAGTTGAGCGGGATGACGTCGGTGATCTTTCGAAGGCTCTCCGAGGGTTGGCGCATCGTGCACGATCACTCGTCGGCCGAATCCAGTTAATGCGTGCGAAGTGCGTTAGGAAACCACGCGCTCCGGCCTGAGGGCGGTATCGACTTCTTTTCCCAACCGGGACAACAGCAGGGGCAGCGCTTCGATGTCTCCCAGAGATGAGTGGAAGTTCACGATGCAGGCCCTCAACAGAAATTTGCCGCCGACGACCGCGTTGGACAGAAACGCTTCGCCGCTTTTCTCCACCGCCGTCAGCAGGTTCTGGTTCAACTTGTTGAGATAGTGCTCGACCTCCACAGATCCGAGTTGTGACCCCAGGTCCGGCGGCACATATCGAAACGTCGTGATGCTGAGGCTCTGGGTCGTCGCCTCGAACTCCGGATGGTGTGCCAGGAGCTGATGGAGATGCCTCGCGAGCAATATGTCGTCTCCGATCATCTTCAGATACCCGGCGCGTCCCACCTGACGGAGCGCCAGCCACACTTTCAGTGCCCGAAAGCCCCGCGAATTCTGCGGGCCGTAATCGAAGTAGTTCACGACGTGATTGTCGAAGTGGTAATAGTCCGGCCGATACGAGAAGGCATTACGCAGCTTTTCGGCATCGCGCACGAGCACGCAGCCGGCTTCCAGCGGCGCGTAGAGCCACTTATGTGGATCCACCGCGACCGAATCGGCGTCGCTCAACGCGCGCAGGCTCGCCGGCGATCCAGGCGCCTGCGCCGCCAGCGCACCGTAGGCGCCGTCCACGTGAAACCACAACTCGTGTTCACGGCAGATGGCGGCGATGTCCGGGAGCGAATCGATGACGCCTGTGCTCACCGAGCCCGCGGTGCCGACGACGAGAAACGGTTGATGGCCGAGGCGGAGATCCTGCTCGACCTGGCGGCGCAGCGCAGATGAGTCCATCCGCTGCTCATCGTCGGTGCCAATCCAGCGGATCGAGTCGGTGCCGAGCCCGAACAGATCGGCAGCTTTCTGGATCCACGTGTGGGTTTCCGTCGACGCGTAGACCACCAATTGCCGTCCTTCGCGCGACAGCCCCTCCTTTCGTACGTCCCACGGAGCCTTGGCCGCGCGGGCGGCGAGGAAGCAGACGAAGTTCGCCATGTTGCCGCCGCTCACCAGCAGCCCGCCGCAGCTGGTAGGAAACCCGATCAGCTCGGCAATCCACCGCACGGCCTGCCCTTCGATCTCGGTCGCGAGCGGCGCCAGCCGCCACGACCCCACGTTCTGATTGAGAGCGGCCGCCAGGAAATCGCCGAACATCCCGATCGGCGCGGGGCTCGAGGTGATGTAGCCGAAAAAACGCGGATGCCCGTTGAACAGCGAGTGGTCGAACAGCAGTTCGGTCGCTTCGCTCACCAGCCGGCCGGCGTCGGTGCCGGCAGGCGGAAGTGTCTGCTCTGCCCCAAGCGCCCTCCGGACGTCCGCCGGCGATTCGTCAGGCGTCAACGGCCGGTCTGGCATCTTCGCCAGTCGATCGGCGATTTGGTCGACAAGGCGATGTCCGATCTCCCGGAACTCGCCAGGCTGCATTTCAAGTGGCGCTCTCCGGCGTCTGAGCGCTTCGAGCTCCGGCGCAATGTTCATCGCAACCCCTCGAATAAATCCGATTCCTGCATTCGACCACCGTTCACGCAGCTGAACACGCGGTAGAACTCCTGCGTGCCCCACAGCGAGCGCTGGTACTCCTCTGACAGCTCTTCGAGCTTTCTGTAAATCGTCATCTGGGTCTTGTGACACGACACGGCCCGCCACACAGCCGGCCAGACCCGACTCGTATCGATGACGCTGGTAATCGCCCAGTCAGGCGACGGCACCGCCTGCCGCTCCTCGCCATCCACCTTGAACACGAGCTTACGCAGCGCCGTCTCATACGCGGCCCATTTTTTCGGGCTCCACGCGATGAAATACAGCTTCGACACGCGGTGAGGCTCGCCGATTGCCGGCCGGGAACCGAACAACGGATCCGTGGCGCACACGATCGCGGCTGTAGTCAGCTGGCTGATAGCGATGTGATCGGGATGGCCATACGCGCCCTCCGGGCCGAAGGTAATCACGACATGGGGTTTGACCCGGCGAAGGTGTGCGACGATTTTTTCGATCGCTTCGGCCGTGTCGACCTTGTCGAGCGCGCCATCCGGATAGTCGAGAAACCTGACTTCCCTGAGGCCCAGCTCTTTGGCGGCCGCCAGCAACTCGGCCTCGCGCGCCTTGCCGACGATGTCCGGTCCTGGTGACTCATGGCTGTCTCCGAACCGGCCGCGCTCGCCCCTGGTGGCTGTCACCAGATAGGTCGCCACTCCCTCGGCCGCGTATTTTGCCAGCGCCCCTCCCGTTCCCAACGACTCATCGTCGGGATGGGCGAGCACGCACATGAGCCGGAGTTCCGACGCGACCACCAAAGATGACCTCACATTGACCGCTACGGCTACCGCTTCAACGCCCCTCGAATACGGGCCAAGTGGTGATAGCTATGCCGAACGGCGTGATCCTCGAGTACGAACTGGCACGTGAGCGGAGCGTCAGAGTAGAGCGATACCGGAGCGGCCTGGGCCAGCTCCTCGTCGCTGAGAGCCCGGATGGCAGCCGCGGCGGCCGTGCTGTTGACCCGCAGCAGATCCAGCGCCGCGTCTTTCGTGACGGCGTCGTTCTCCGTGGCGTGTCCGGCATTCATCTCGTTGACGGCATCCATCGTCACGCCCATCACTGGCTTGCCGCCGGCAAGCGTCTGTGCCAACTGGATCTCCAGCGGGTAGACGCTGGCGACGTGATGCACGATGACGCCGATCTTGCGCCCGTCCTTGGGGACACGGGTTTGCCACTCCACGTCCGTGAGTGCGCTCGCGAAGGTGGCAAGCGCGCGGGCCCCCTGTTCGAGGCGATCGGCAAGCGCATGAGCACGTTGGCTCGTTGTTGAACGCTCTGGCTCGACCGCGGGATTACGCGACACTACACTTGTCATAACCTCTCCTTTTCGACATCCGTCGTCCGCATGTGACGCCGGACTGCTCCGACGTCCTTTCTCCAATCCGTCGTGTGAGTTGCTGTCGTGATTCAGCGTAATTCATCTACTCGCGGTCGTTGAGGTCTTCGTCCGCGGATCGTCCGCCGAGTCCACGTACTTGAAATCGACCGGTCCCTGCCCGTAGAGCACGATCGTGGTTTCACTCTTGGTGTAAGCGAAGTGATTGGCGTGGGCCGGCATCAACGCGAATCCTCCGACGCGGAGGCCCAGTCCGGCTCTCTTGTCCAGTTTTGCGCCCATCCCCATGAAGAGTTCGCCCGAGACGACCGAGACGTTCTCATCCCCCGGATGCGAATGGGCCGGGATATCGTAGTTCGCCGGAAACTTCAGGCGGATGGTGTACGGCACAGCCTTGGTCGGGTCTCCCGCGAGAACGGCGATCTGGGCACCGGGCGGCAGCATCGGCGGCGCCGGGCCCCACTTCGCCGTGCTGAGGTTCTCCATGACATGGGCCGGCGCCTGCGCGACGACAACCGACGTGACGAAACACGCAAACAGCAGCGCCGCGGAAAGACTTCCAAAGAACGCGGTCGTGAGGCGTGTGGTTTTCATGATTTCTCCTCTGCTGAAAAATGACTGGAATCGTTCACGGGAGAAATCTAACAAGGCGCCCGAGCATCCGGCTTCACCGGTTCGGGTCATTTTGTGGTGACGGAGCAAAATGGCCCGGACGGGCCATCCTCGGTAGCGTCCGCCTTCAGGCGGACTTCTTCAGACGACCTCTACAGCAGCCCCAGGCGACCGGCATGGGCGACGGCTGCCGATCGGGACGATACATTGAGCTTGGTGAGGGTATTGGCGACGTGCCGGTGGACGGTGTGCTCGCTTATGAAGAGCCGCTCCGCAATCGCCTGATTGTTGAGGCCGGTCGAAATCAGCCGAAGAATCTCGACCTCGCGTGGCGTCAGCCCTTTCCTCTCTTCGGCCCCGGGCGACGCGGTTGCAGGGCCCGTCGTCAGGGCGTCGAGTACCGCGCGGGCGCGACCGATCTCCAGACTCGCGCCGAGAGGCGTCAGATCTTCGATGGCGCGCCGGGCTTCGTCGACGGCGGCCTCGGGACGCCCGAGCGCTCCAATTACCCTCGCGAGCTCCACGCGTGCGCGACCGGTCTCAAAAGGCGCGCCGCTCTCCTTGAACAGATCGACGGCATCTTCCAGATGCTTTCTCGCAGATTTCGGATCGCCCGATCGCGACGTCACGAGACCCGCCGCGAGGCTGGCCAACGCCTGCAGCGGTCCCGTCCCCGCCTCGTTCGCGATGGCGCGGAGCTCGGCGACCGCCTGCGTAGCTTCGTCCGTGCGGCCCTGCTCCAGGCAGGCGCGGACCATCAATTCCAGCGCAGCGGCGCGCTCCGTCCGATTGCTCGCTGGTAAACGCCGGAGGTGGCGCTCAGCGAGATCGGCGCCGGTTTTGAAATCGCCGCGATCGAATGTCACACTCGCGCGTCCGAGCGAGGCGAGCGGATGCGATCCCCCGCGCTCGAACAGCGCCATGGCTTCGTCGAGCTTTCCCTGGCGCCTCCGCAATTCTCCGAGGCGCACAAGCCCCTCCCCCGTCATGGCCGGGCGGCACGCCGCGAGCTCATCGGCGGCTGATGTCAGCTCCCGTTCGGCTTCTTCCCATGCGCCGCGCCACATGCACACCGAAGCGTATTGGGTGCGGCACACGGCAAACAGCGGCCGGAATCCCCATTTCGCGCAGAAGGCCTTGAGACGATCGCACCATTGGACCGCGCGCTCGTAGTCGCGGATGCGTTCACACGCGGCAATCAGGTAGCAGCAGGCGAGGCCGATCAGCACCCGATCGTGCATTTCGCCCGCCAGCACCGCGGCGTTGACTTCGTCCAACTCCTGAAGGCCTTCCGCGACGCTGCCGGCCGTCACGCGCGCAAAGCCGTGCAGCGCGCGTCCGACCATCTCGTAGTCGACCGCCCCGAGCGCCTGTCCAATCCGCACGGCTTCAGATGCGAGTTTCTCCGCCTCTTCCGGGTCTCCGTCATCGAGCAGCGCGAAGACCCCGCTCCGCAGCGCCAGCCAGGCATGTTCTGTCGCATCCGGATGGCCCTCCAGAAGCCGATGAGCCCGCTGAAGCCACCCGTTCGCGACCGCCTGCTCGCCCCGGAACGCTGCAGTATCCCAGGCGAGCCATACAGCCATCCGGGCGGCGCCCAGGCTATCGTCGCGCTCACGATAGATGCGATATGCGCGTTCGCGTACGTCGAACACGATGTCGGCCAGATCGAGCCACCAGGCGGCGAGCCCCAAACCTTCGAGCGCCTCGGGATTCTCGTCGGTCTTCAGCGACATTTCGAACGCGAGGCGGGCGGCCTGCCAGTCGCCGCGACCAAGCGCCGCCCGGCCGGCATCAAGACCGTTGATCGGTCTGATCGGCGTCACGCGTTCGCTACGGGAGTCCTGAGTCTTCACGATAGGTAGCCCCGCACAGATTACCAGTACGAGAACCGTCGAATTCCGTTCCTTGCCAAGGGGGCGGCTGGCAGCAATCCCCAAACGGCGCGTGGCACAGACGCTTGCCGGCGGCAAGCCTATAGTGGGCGTGACGTGGATGTCGTCAACGAGATGAATGCCGGACACGCGCACCATGCCTCGGTGCGCATCCGCTGCGTCGTGCTGCGCGCGCCGCCCGCTGCTCAGGCTCGCGGTAGAGCTCGAAATCGAGGTCGGGTTACGGCTGCTGCGGGTTGCCGGCGCCACCACCGCGCCGGCCACGGCCGCCACCTTGCCCCTGGCCTCCACCGCCGGTGCCGCCACCACCTCCATGCGGGGGTGGGGGGTATATTCCCATTCCGTGGAACTCGTTCGCGTACAACGTCTGATAGCGAATCGCGTTCCCGTCCTTATCCAACCACCCCATCGACGTTTGAAACAGGGCAGGTGCCGGGTACCCCTTGGGCACCAATCCCTCGACCACGTAGAGCCTGTTGTCATGCATGGCGACAAAGGCGAAGGCAGGGGACTGATCGGCGTTGTTGATCATCTGGAGCTGAAACCCTTCGACGAGATCGAGCTGCGTCCAGAAGAAATCGGTGACCTTCACGTTCCGTTGCATGAGCCTGAGCATCGCATTGGCGACTGCCCCTCGTATCTCATGCTTCCAGTAGCCGATACCCGAGAGGTCACTTCCAAGGCAGGGCTCGGAGCCCGGGGGGCACAACTTGGCGCGCTCGAGACCCATCGGCTCGATGCCGCGGTAGTCCATCACACTGACCGAGTAACGCTCGCGACCCTTTTCGACGGTGTAGATTCGCTCCGGCAGCATGAAGCCGTGTTCCGACTTCCAAGTGGTCTCAGTCACCGTGGGCTGGCCAGGAAAATCGACCTTGAAGCCATCTCGGACGCTGTGGTACTCGGTCCATTCCTGGGCAACCGCAGGGACAGCCATGGAGATCAGTAACACGAGAACAAACGTGGTGGCGCGCATACTCTCCTCTAATGCTCCTCGCCGTAGTGGGCGTTTCGTCAAGAACGACGGGATATTACACCCCGCCAACGCGCCGGTCGCACACAAACGGTTGTATCACCCGATACTCCCCTTTCTCCGTCTCGCGTCAGGCGCTTGCTGCTCGAGCGCTCATGATCGCGCCGACATTTTCGGGCGACAAGAACTCCGCTGGTGAAATTGTTCCCGCGTTCATCTGTACAAAGCCGTCCATGGCCCTCTGATTCCCGTGGATCGCGCCGAACAACTGCTGCATCTGGGGCGGCGGTGGCTCCAGCGTCGCCAACTGGCACGTGAATTCGTACATCGGTAGAACGTGCTGGTCGCGAGCGCGCTGGTACTCGCCCATGGCTTCGTCAAACGATCGAGCGCTGGTAAGTGTTTGGTCTAGTGCCATCGCGCAGCGCTCGGCGTCGCGGAAGGCGTCGGTGATTCCCTGGGCCGTAATCGGGTCTTTGTTGTAACCCGCATCGCCGACGAGCGCCCAACCGGGACCGTACGGCTTGCGGAAGTAATTCGTCACAGCCGCACCGGAAAACGGCGCCGCGCGTTTCGCGCCGCGAACGCGTTCCGCGAACTCGGGCGCGAGGTCGAACATCTTCAGAAAATTGCCCTCGACATCCTTCTTGTTTGTCTCGAATTCCGCGTGCGGCCATCCGCCGACGGTGAGCGTCAGGCCGTCGTGCGTCGGCGCCGCAGCGAATCCGCGGTGTGCCCGGATGTAGGTTTCGAACCGCCCGTCGATCGGAAGATCGCTCCAATACGTGTAGTAGGCGGCGAGCAGCGGCGGCTTTTCGTTGTACTGTTCGGGCCGAACGGCTTCCGCCACGACGGAGTAGCGCCCATCCGCCCCGACCACCAGCCTGGCCCGCTCGGTCGTGGTTTCGCCACCCTTTGAACGGCCCTTGATGCCAACGACGCGTTCGTCTTCGATCAGGACCTCCTCCACGGTGAAGCCTTCCCGAATCTCCGCGCCGGCTTCAGCCGCCGCGTCGACGAGCAGTTTATCGAGCACAGTCCGCCTGGCGCAGTACGCGACCGGAGCGTCGTTGGTGCCCGGCGATCCGGCGATCGTGAAAGGACCGAAATCGAAGGTGTACGTGTGAATCGGCGGACATCCGGTCACCGTGAGCCGATCGATCAATCCCCACCGTGCGAGAGCCGCGACGCCCAGCGGATGCACAACATGCGTCGACACGGTGTCACTGGGGAACGTCGCGCGGTCGACAACGAGCACACGGTATCCCTTACGAGCCAGTAGCATCGCCGTCGGCGAACCCGCGCAGCGCGCTCCCACGATGATCACGTCGTACGCGGTCTTCATATCTGGCCTCCTCCAGTGCCTTGATAGCACGATGCGTCCCCGTTGCCCATGCCCAAGTATCCCTGAAACCCCGTTCCCTCCTCAGAGACCACACCTGGGCACCGCCGCCTGAACTGGAACCAGCCTTCCGGCCGGTCACTGATCTTTCCAGATCCAGACATCACTTCTTTCCAGATCCAGACATCACTTTCCAGACATCGCCTTCCCAACCGCAGTTGTTCCAGGGTTCACGTGTGTTCTGAGCTCATGCCAGTTTTCGCCGGCCGTTCACGCCTCTCTGAACGAGGGGAGACACGGCATGGGGCAGGCAACACGGCACCTGATCGTGGGCTTGATGATGATCGGAGTGACATCCACGGGACGGCCAGCGCGCGCGGACGAGGTGGATGGAGAGACCGTTCAACACGTCCGCTCGAGCAACGCCTCAATCGTCGCGTTGATCGGCCTGGCAAGTCAGCAATCAAAGACCTTCCGAGGTCTCATTGAAAGCATCAACGCGAGCGAAGGCATTGTGTACGTCGAGAATGGTAAATGCGGGCGTGGTGTACGGGCGTGCCTTGTGTCCGTGACGACCGGTGGCGGGCACCGGTTTCTGCTGGTGCATGTCAACACGGGAGGGGCCGACTGGGACCTCATGGGGTCGATCGGTCACGAACTTCGGCACACCATCGAGGTACTGAGCAATCGGACGGTGACCGCCACCGCCAGCTTGCACTACTTCTACCTGCATTCGGGTTCGACTGGCGGCTTCCTGAAGCCCTTCGAGACCGACGCGGCCGTTGAAACGGGAGTTGCGGTCCGCGCTGAGGTGCAGAAGTATCGCAGGCGATGACGTCCATCGCGGCGCAAGCGACGGGCAATTCACGCAATTGCACGGACTCAAGGGGTAGAGGCAGCGATCGTCAGCGGATGGTTAGCCCCTCAGGCTGGATTCGTCACGGCATGTCTGTTGGATGAGACGTGCGCAGCCGATAGCGATCACGTGGGCGCTTTCCTCCTTATCGCGGCAGTCGTCGCGAGCGTCGCTCTCGCGGCCGTCATTGCCCAAACGGTCCTGGCGTGCACGATTTACATGATGCGCAACGGGTTGCCGTGCGCCCTTCACTGGCGCCCGGTCATCTTCGCGGCCGCGCTATTCTGGTTCTGGTATCTGGCGCCTGTGATCGCTGCCAAAGCCCTGCCGTCACTCCCCTAATCCGGGTCATGAGCTACGCGCTCCGGCCTGGGAGCCAACCGATCCGGGCCCTCCAAGGAAAAATCACGACATAGGGGTCTTTGTGACCTTTCTGGCCAATTTCGTCTCAGTGCTCTTTGTGGCTATCGTCACGCCATGGCACCCGTTGCGAAAATGCCCGACTGGCTCGAACCAATGGCCGCCACGCTGACGCAGGACCGCTTCACCGGACACGACTGGTTGTTCGAGCGCAAGTTCGACGGCATCAGACTGCTCGCGTACAAATGTGGCTCCGATGTTCAGCTGTACTCACGCAATCGACTTCCGCAACATCTGCCGGCGATGGCCAGCGCAATCGCCAACCTTCCTGTCCATGAGGTGATTCTCGACGGCGAGATGACCTGGGACGGCCGGAGCGCGTATCACGTCTTCGACATTCTGTGGTTGAACGGACGAGCGGTGACCGCGTTGCCGCTCGAAGATCGACGCGCGCTGCTGCAGGAGTTGCCGTTCGAGCCTCCCATGCGACGCGTCGAGCTCGTAGAGGACCAGACACCGTGGGAGCGCGCCAGGCGCGAGGGCTGGGAAGGAGTGATTGCCAAACGTCGAGGCTCGCCGTACGAGCATCGTCGATCGAAACACTGGCTGAAGATGAAGTGTGAGACGTCGCAGGAGTTTGTCGTGGGCGGCTTACCGATCCGCAGGGTGCACGCGTAGGTCTTGGTGCGCTGCTCGTTGGTTACTACGAAGAAGACGCCCTCGTCTTTGCCGGGAAACTCGGCACCGGCTTCGACACGAAGCTCTTGCTGAATCTGCGCACGCGCCTCGACGCGCTCGAGCTCCCGGAGTCGCCGTTTACGACCGCCAAGGGCCTGCCCCGACTGCGCGCGCACTGGGTGCGTCCCGAAATTGTCGTGCAGATCGCGTTCATCGAATGGACCGCGCACGGCAAGCTGCGGCACCCACGGTTGATCGGTCTCCGCCTCGACAAGGACGCGCGCGACGTCACACGGGTGGGACAGGACTACCCTCAAGATGGGAGACGTGATCACCGCGATCGGGTATCGCTTCTCAGACGGCTCGAATATTCTGCGCCTGCAGAAGGTTGTGATGCCCACCGGGAAGGAAATGTTCCTCTACGGCAGGTAGTAGGCGCACTAGAGCGAAGCTGCCGGCGGTGAGGTCCGGCTGAAGCCGGACACTACCGGGTTTAGCAGCGAGGTCCGGCTGAAGCCAGACACTACCGGGTTTAGCAGCGAGGTCCGGCTGAAGCCGGACACTACTGTGGCTGTGGCGCTGCGCTCGTGGCCGTGGGTGGTGATGACGCCGGCCCTAAGGTCTTGCCATCAGCGAGCACGGTCTGAAGGATGCGCCCCATCGGCCGCCCATTCTTGACTGGCTCCACCGTGACAGTCACTTGATCCCCCGCCTTGAAGGAGTCCTTGCGATAGCCAACCGGGAATATGACGTTCGGGGCCTGACCCTCGGCAATCCACTGCACCATTTTGCCGTCCTCACCCATGACATCAAGGCTCAGCAAACAGTGGGGATTGGAGTACACCCATTCCTTGACGGTGCCTTTCAGGGTCACTCTTTTCCCTGTATCAAACGCCGCGCTGCCGTGATGTGCGACCAGGCGAGATGGAATCAACAGTCCGACAGCCATAACCGACACGATGACGAGTCGACTTCTCATGGTGCCCCCTTGCCGCCCGCGGCGTTGCCGAAAAGCCTGTTGTAGTTCTCCTGCTCTGAAGGCGAGCAGTAATACTCCATGATGTCCGTACGGGGATCGTGCAATCGCAGCTGGAGCTTCATGGTGTCCCACGGTCTCGCATAGACTT
The DNA here is from genome assembly GCA_963741135.1 of uncultured Acidobacteriota bacterium. Classification (GTDB taxonomy): domain Bacteria; phylum Acidobacteriota; class Vicinamibacteria; order Vicinamibacterales; family UBA2999; genus Gp6-AA40. The sequence goes on along the minus strand of CAVUHC010000007.1, from coordinate 377,167 downwards.
TCGGATCAGAAATAGTTTCTGACCACACCAGCGTGTCATTGTCCACACGCCGGAATGTCTCGGTGACGCGTGCCTGATCGCTGATCGGCCGGCCCGTCGAATCGAGCCAGACCCGGTCTTCGGGCATTGTTCCAACGGTTTGGACCTCGAACGTGTAATCGTCGACCCACCTGCCGACCGAGTAGCCGGAAAACCGCCGCTCTCGAACCTCGCCCGCGATTTCTACGCCCCCTTCCACCACTTTCGGGAGCTCGCGACCGTCGGTCCAGATGACACGCCAACGGTTATCGTAGTGATACAACATCACCACCTTGTATTCGTCCTGAAAGATTTGGGTGAGCCGGATGTTGTAATGATTGCTGCGTGGCACTCCGAGCGGCTCGCAGCGATTCCTCGGATCGTTATCCTGAGCAGGGAGAACCGCGTCGATGCCCTCGAGCGCCTTGTGGGATCGGTACAGTTCCAGGCCGGCAGGCGTATACGGCAGCTGATTTTCCGGCCTGCCATTGTTCGGCTTCAACTGCACGCCGCCTGCCTGCGTGCCAGCCCCCGGCCCATCGGCCGGACCCCACGTCCCGACAAGGCTGCGTCGCGGAGCCGGCTTCCTATTCGCGTCCGTTATTGGCCGTTTATCCCAATCCGGAGTCAGCCAACCGCCCGGCAGAACTGTTCTGGGCAAACGTGTCGACGGGAAGGCCCAGCGCCGCAACGAAGAGGCCGACCATCAAAACCGAAATGGGATTCAGCATTGTCGGAACTCCCTTCCAAGTCCACTCCGTTCAACAACGGCTTCGCCGCATTGTAGGACCGAACCGCTGTTGTTGGCACCGAAGAACGAAGTCGGCTTGCTCGCACCACTTGGCGACGACCACGAAAACACCAAGGAGTTACCTTCGCGTACTACCTGGTCACATTCTGAAAATACGGCGGAAGGTCTTTCTTGGTATCGCGCAGGATTTCGACGATGGCCCGACGGTCCTCAAGCGAGAGCGCGGACCGGTACCGCGCATCCCGTTCCTCTCCTGAAAGCACCTGCCACAGGCGCTTGTAGATGGGGTCCTTCGCGGCCGGCGGCAACGCGTCGAAGGCCGCCGAGTAGATCAAGTAGCTGCACGGATACTTCATCAGACGTCGATTGAGATCGAGCTCGTGCAGCGAGCGTCCCTTTCGGTCCCGCGGACCAACAGTCGAGAAGCGCTCCGCGAAGCCCGTCGAGCCGCGGACCCGATCGGCCAGCTTCGCTTCATCGATGAACAGCAGGTAATCCACGACCTCGTTCGCGACCCCGCTCATCATCGCGGCGATACTGGCTTCCGCTTGGGGGGTGGCCACGAAGGGCGGGTGCAGCGTGGGATCCACGGCGCGCGCTTCCCAGCTGGCCCGAGTCAGGAGGTTGGTCATGCGCGTCTGGTGCGACAGCACCAGGAGGGCAGCGATGTCGCTCGATTGAGCACGATAGCTGTCCGAGTCAAACAACCCCTCCACCGATGTGACCTCGCGCGTTGGACGACCGTCAAGGGCGGCCACAGCGTTTCCCATGTGAGGTGCAGAGCCGGTGCTTCCAGTCACGTACCAGCCACCAAAGCGTTGTCGTAACGGAGTGTTCTGATCCGTCGAACTCGGCAACGCGGACGCGGCGGGGTCGGACGGCCGGGTCATGCTGAACATCAGCAGGCCAGCCACGCCAAGCGTGTCCCCGGTCACGTGACACCCAAGGCACTGGAAGGACCGTCTGAACTGCGGGACGCCGTCCCTGAGGTCATCGGTCTGTGCGAGCGTATAAAAAACGATGCCTTCCCGCTCGTCGTGAGCCGTCACTTCGATAACGGTTCCGTCCCGCACCCAGCCGAGCATGGCGCGATCGTTGAAAAACAGCGCCCGCGGGTTGCTCTCGTTGATCAATCGCCTCTGCAAACTGTCCGACGCAAAGACGAGCACCTGCGAATCGACCGGAATCTCGAGCGCCTCGAGGGCCGACCGGAGGTATCCGCTGCGGCCCTCGAACGTGAGACGAATGGTTCCGTCCTGGAGCTTCCTGTTCAAGTCGACGATGACGTTGTTCAGCGGCGCGGTCGAATAGGCGATCGCCGGATCCTCGGACGAGCCGTGGAACGCTCCGCCACCCTGCGCCCTGAGGGGCGCCGAAATGCCACCCAGCACGCACAGGAAACCGAGGCCAAGGACGACAACGAGAGTTCTGAAATGCACGAGGCTCTCTATCTTGCGTACGCGGCTTCGTGCCGTCAAGCGACGCCACCCGCCCGCTCGGCCCACTTCGTCAGGTCCACGCCTTTTAGGGCAAACCACAGCGCGAGCGACAATTCCGCGACGAAGGGCGGCAGCATGTCGGCCGGGACAGTCTCGAGGCCAGCGGAGGGTAAAGGACCTCTAGCGCTTTCATGTTCTTCAGGGGCCCGAAGCGGCGCAAGCACGACGTGCCTGTTGGCGTCGTGCTATGGTCGCAAGATGACGATTCCTGACACCAGTCGAATGCCGCAGGTGCTGACTGCCGATGACGTCGTCGCGCGGCTCAGGGCGTTGCGGGCGCGCCAGCCGGTGCAGTACTTCGCGTTCTACTCGAGTCAGCTTGGAGGAATTGTCACCGATCCTTCGCTCATGGTGCTGCCGTTTGACGATCACATGGTCCATCGGGGTCACGGCATCTTCGATACCGCAGGGCTCGTGAACGGGAAACTCTACGACCTCGAAGCGCACCTCGATCGTTTCCAGCTGTCCGCCGACCGATCGAAACTGCGGCTACCCGCGTCGCGCTCGGATCTGCGCGAGATCATCCTGAAGACCGCAGCCGTCAGCGGCAAGCGCGATGGATCGATCCGGTACTGGCTTTCGTCCGGACCCGGCAGCCTCGAGTTGACTCCGGCGGCGGGCGCCGCGCCCGGTTTCTTCGTGATGGTGTTCGCCGGCCTCACGTACCCCGAACGCTGGCTCACAGAAGGCGTGCGGGTAATGACCACCACGTATCCGATCAAGGCACCGATCTATGCGATCACGAAGGCCACCAACTATCTCCCAAACGTACTCATGCAGATGGAGGCCAAGGAGGCGGGGTTCGACAACGGCGTCTTCATCGATACTGACGGCCATGTCGGCGAGAGCTCGAACATGAACGTCGCCTTCGTCACCAGGGACGGTGTGCTCGCGCACCCGAAATTCGATCACGTTCTCGCCGGGTGCACGTCACTTCGCCTCCTGGAATTGGCTGAATCGTTACGGGAACAAGAACTGTTGAAGGCAATCGAGGTCCGCGACGTGACGCTGGCGGAAGCGCGCGCATCGCGCGAAATGCTGTTGATGGGCAGTTCGGTCAAGGTGGCGTCGATCGTCCAATGGGATGACCAGAGGATTGGCGACGGCAGGCCAGGACCTGTTGCCAAGGCGCTGCTCCGGCTCCTCGATGAGGACATGCATGCGAGCGAGCGACTGATTGATGTTCCCTACTGACTTCTGAATCCTGCACGCCGCCCTTCGTTGACGCAATGGAGGGAGGCGTGGAATCCTCTGCCTGCAGATGCACAACGAGATCGGCGACCCGCTGCGCCGCAGCGCACGCAATGTCATCACGGACCTCCGCGAGCTGGCGATGCTGACGTCCACTTCCAACGGCGCCCAGCGTGTGGCATGGGGACCGGTGTGGAGGAAGGCGCGCGCGTGGCTGCAGGACAAGGTGTCGCCGCTTGGGCTCACCTCGATGCCGGATGCCGCGGGAAACAACTGGGTGACACTCCCAGGTGAATCGAGCAGGACCGTCATCATCGGCGGGCATCTGGACTCCGTGCCGAACGGCGGCTGGCTGGATGGCACCCTTGGTGTGGTGGTTGCGCTGGAGGCACTTCGCCGATACGGACAGGGCCCGAAAGCGCCCGTGACGCTTCGGCTGGTCGATTGGGCGGACGAAGAAGGAGCGCGTTTCGGACGCAGCCTTCTGGGTTCGTCGGCGGCCGCCGGACGGCTCAACGTTGACGAAATACGAGAGTTGCGGGACACCGACGGCATCCGGCTGGAGGATGCGCTGCGGGAGCACGGCGTGATACTCGACACGATGCTGAACGCCCGACACGAACTGGGGCGCATCGACGCGAAAGCGTACCTCGAGATGCATATCGAGCAAGGGCCGGTGCTCGAGTCAATGAATCGGTCCGCCGGAGTCGTACTCGGAACCTTCGGTCTGGAGCGCAACATGGTGCGGTTCGTCGGCCAGGCCGCGCATTCGGGGTCGACGCCCATTGCGATGCGACGGGACGCGTTCCTGGCCGCTGCGGCGACGGCACTCGAATGCCGTGAAATCGCCAGGCGTCATTCCAAGCCTGGCGCCGGCGTCGTGTGCACGGTTGGCGTCGTCAAGGTCGAACCCGGGATCGTGACCGCCGTGCCTGGCGTCGCGGAGATATCGATCGATCAGCGGGCGCTCGATCCCGATCTCCTCGCGGTGATGCACCGCGAGGCCCAGGACGCGTCCCGGCGTTTTGCAGAGGAGAACGGCGTGTCGGTCGAGTGGAGGCCGCTGTTTCGGATCGAGCCGCGTCGCTTCGATCCGCATTTGCTCGATCTGTGCGCAGCGTCAGTCCGTGAGGTCACCGGAGATGCGCCGAAGCTGCCGTCGGGCCCGCTGCACGACGCCGCAGAGATGGTCCCGCACATGCCCGTGGTCATGATGTTTGCCCATTCCGCCAGGGGCCTTTCGCACTGCAAGGAGGAGGACACGCCCGAAGAGCATCTCGAGAAGGCGATCTGCGCCTTTTTGGTGCTTGTCGACAAGACCGTGGCGAGCGTCGCGCAGAACTGACTCGAGGTATCAGAACCCGATGGTGACATTGGGACGCGGTGTTCGATCGGGCTGCGGGTATGAAGCTGAGTTGCGTCAACACCGTCACCCGATCGTCCAGACCGATTTCCTCTGCGACCTGCCTATTCGACAGGTCACTGACGGTTGTACTTGATCCCGGCCTCCTGCGCTTTCTCGATGGCGATCACCATGGCCGGCACGATCGTCACGCCAGGCAGCAGGTTGGCGCGCAGCTCTTTGTCGATCTCCTGCGCCTTCCCCTTGCCTCTGGCTTCGAGCTCCAGACACCAGATACCGAGCGCGTTCGCGCACAGCACAAACTTGGTGCCCATCTTCTGCAGACTCTCGATGCCCAGCGCAGGCATCGCGTCGGCCAGCGCCGGGATCATCGGGGAGTCGACGGCCTGCATCAACAGGTGCAGATCTTTGGCCGTCGGCTGGTTGAACACGTTGCGCGTGTAGACCTTCCCAGCCGCGTCTTTGAGTCCTGTGTATGCGCCAAGCTCGTACTTCGCCCAGACGGCGTCATTGAATGCCAGCGAAATGCTGGCCTGACTGCCCACGCTATAGAAGGTTCCCACAGCGCCGACCTGACCCTCCCCGGTCTTGTAGGCCGTTGCGTACGTGTTCAGGTAGTTCAGGATGTGCAGGAGTGGGTAGCCGTTCTTGTGCTGTGGGAAGTCGAACAGGCATCGGTGAGTGCCTTTCACCTCCCTAATCCAGTCGTCGGGCCCTGACTCCTGAGCACCGGCCGCCAGCGTGCCAGACATCGAGAGGCTTGCGGCCGCGGCCGCACCAAACATGTGACCGAGAAAAGCGCGACGATGGGTCGTTGGTTCTGAATTCACGACCAGACTCCTTTCCTTTCCTTCGAATGACACCAGCGATTCTGCAGGGCCTGTGACCGGTTGACCATGCCCGTGCGGTTGAAGTTCTTGCCTGTTCGTCCAGCGGGGCTAGAACGCTTTGCTCGGGCGCCACGACACTTTGCCGGACGTCCGGCAAGATGGACCGTTCTCAGAGGTGCTGAGCGGCGTTCGGCTGAAGGGGGCTTTCAGCGCGGAGTCGTTGATCGACTCCTGAGCGTCAGGTGCGTTTGTGACGAAAGAAACGAGATGATAGCGGGGCGCACGCCGTGTCGCCCCGCCGCGACCCCCTGACGTCGCGATTGCGCTAGGCGATGAGGGGCTGCCGGTCGACTGTCCGTTGAACAGGGGTCAAACCGCCGTACACGCGATACGTCGAATGATCGGGCGGCTGGTGCAACGCGGTGACGCGGCTCACGCTTGCAACCTCGGCGATCCGGGTGAGCTCGCAGGATTCCTGCTCTGGCGTCGATACCGGGCTGGCGGCACTCCGAATGCGCGCTTGAAGGCTCGATTGAACGCCGCTTCAGACTCGTAGCCCACGGCGGCCGCGATATCCGCGACCCCCTTCGGGGACGACGTCAACGCCTGGGCAGCCAGACGCAATCGCCATCCGGTCAAGTACGCCATGGGCGGATCCGACAGGTAGCGCGTGAAACGCGCCGACCAGCGCAGAGCGGGAGACGCCGACTTCCGCGGCGAGCTCGGCGATGGTCCATGGGTGATGCGCGCGCCTGTGAAGCAGCGCGAGGCTCTTGCCCACGACCGGGTCTCGTGCACCCGCGAGCCACCCCGTCGTCTGATCGGGGAGGCCTGTGACGTATCGCCTCAGCGTATCCACGAACAGCGCTTCCGACAGCTTCGCCAGCATCGCGTCGCTACCCGCACGGTCCGAGGCGGCCTCCTCGACCAGATGCAGGATCGATTGCTCCAGCCAGTGGCCGGAGCGATCGGTTCTGACGTTCACCTTCAGCATCGGCGGCAGGCTCTCGAGAATCGGCCCGCAGAGAAGCGGGTCACAGGTCAAGTACCCACACACGAACCGCGTCGTCGCCCCACCACCACCGGCCTGCATCGGCGAAAGGTCCCGTGTCGCGATCCTCCGAAGTACCGCCGCGCTCTCAACCTGGTTCGTTCCGGAGCCGCCGCTCAAGTGGTGCGGATCCCCGTGCGGAAACACCACGATGTCGCCTGGCGACAGCTCGACATCAGGCCCGCCTTCCAACCGTGCCCGCGCCGAGCCGTCCACGACGAAGTGATAGATCACGATGTGCGGCGCGCCGGGCGCCAGCGTCGACGCCAGCGCGCGACAGTGGGGCGTCGAGAGTCGCCACGGCGCCGAGAACTCCGCGCTGAAGAACATCGCCCCCTTCAACCGGACGCCGCTCAGGACCTCTGAAAACGCGTCCATCGACCTTCGATCTTCCTCCGGACGCCCGGCAAAGTTTCGTGGCGCCTCGCGCAAAGCATTCTAGCCTCGCCGGACTGGCGGTCAAGAACTTCAACCGCGCGGGCATGGCCAGCCGGTGAGAGGTCCCGCAGAATCGCTCCTGTCATGTGGAGGTTCCCTGACCAAGACTCGTCCTCGACTCTGCTCCTCTTGCCACCCTGTTTGTGGCCCTGCCGGCGTCTGCGCAGTCGCCGCTTTCGCTTTCGGAGGCGATTGCGCGCGCCAAGGCCCACAACCCCGACGCCGGATCGGCGGCGGCAGCCGAGCGGGAAGCGGCCGAACGCGTCACACAGGTTCGCGGCGGCTACTTCCCGAAGGTGGACGTCGCGGAGTCCTGGCAGCGCGGCAACCACCCGGTGTTCGTGTTCAGTTCGCTTCTTGCGCAGCGGCAGTTCACCGCGGCCGACTTCGCCCTTGATGCGCTCAATCACCCCGCTGCCACGGACAACTTCCGCGCGGCGTTCTCCGTTGAGCAGTCGCTGTTCGATCGCACCACCTCGGCGAATGTCCGAGCCGCGTCGATCGGGCGGGACATGGCGGCCACCGGCAAGCAACTCGTCGACCAGGACCTGACGTCGGCGGTGACTGACGCGTTTGGCCGCGTGCTCATCGCTGCCGCGACGGTTCGTTCGGCAGCGGCCACGGTCGAGACCGCCCGGGCAGACCGCGAGCTGGCCGGCAACCGCCGCGACGCCGGCCGGGTGACCGACGCGGATGTCCTGCAGCTGGACGTCTACCTGGCACGCACGCTCGAACAGCAGGTGCAGGCGACGTCGGACGAACGCATCGCGCGCGCCCGGCTGAATCAGTTGATGGGCGAGCCCTTGAGCACGATGTTCTCGCTCGATCTCACGCCACCGGCGATCGCCATCGACATCACCAATCCCGCAGGCCTTGAAGAGGAAGCCTTGAAGAACCGGCCCGAAGTCGCACTCGCCATGCAGCAGGAACAGCTGGCGGCCGCCACGGTGGACGCGGCGCAGGCGGCGTTTCTGCCGCAAGTGGCCGCGCAGGGCGGGTGGGAACTGAACGGCGGCGCCTGGAATTCGCGGTCGTCGAGCTGGGTGGCTGGCGCGGTCGCCCGGATCAACCTGTTCCATGGTCTTGCCGACAAGGCACGGCTCGCTGAAGCGCGCGAGCAGGCGACGCGTCGAGCGCTCGAAAAGAGCAAAGCCGAGACCATGGCGCGGCTCGATGTGCAGATCGCGATCGCCCGGCTCGAGGCCGCGCGGGCGAGCGAAGCGGTTGGACGGGCGGCCGCCGATCAGGCACGAGAGAGCCGCCGCATCATCCGGGACCGCTATGAGAGCGGCCTCACGGATGCGGCCATGCTGCTGCGCTCGGCCGACGCCGTGCAGCAGGCCGATGCCCAACAAATCGCTGCGCGTGTGAATGTGCTCACGGCAACAGCGACCCTGCAACGAGCGATAGGAAGGCCATGAAACAGATCACCGCGAGTCATCACGTCATCGTTGCGGGCGTTACGGCAGCACTCTTGATGAGCGCGGCGCTGGCCGGATGCTCGGCTCGCCCGGGCCGCCGCCGCTCCGGCCGACGCGGCAGAGCCCATCGCCGTCACCATCGCCCAGGTTGCGATGACCGACGTGGCCAGTGCGATCGACTCGGGCGGCGTGGTGCAGGCTCGCACCACGGCCACGATCGCGGCGCGCATCCTGGCGCCGGTGCGCGAGGTCCGCGTGTCGCCAGGCGATCAGGTCCGCGAAGGCCAGACGCTCATCGTGCTCGACGGCGACGATCTCGCCGCCGGCGCCCGTGCCGCGCGCTCAGCGGCCCTTGCCGCCGAACAGGGGTCGAAGGCGGCCGCAGCCGAGCTCCAGGCCGCGGAAGCTGGCCTGGCCCTCGCACGCGCGTCCCACGATCGCATCGCCGGCCTGCAGGCCAAGCGGTCCGCCACCGCGCAGGAACTCGATGACGCCACGGCGACGCTGCGGAGCGCCGAAGCGCGCGTCGCCGGTGCGTCCGCGCGGGCGTTGCAGGCCGCGTCGGCAGTCGAGAGCGCCCGGGCCGCCAGCGACCAGGCGAGCACCACCGAATCCTTCACCACGATTGCCGCGCCCTTCGACGGCATGGTCACCGAGAAGATGGTCGAGCCCGGAAACATGGCGTCACCAGGCATGCCCCTTCTCCGCCTGGAAGACACTCGCGGATTCCGCCTCGAGGTCCGCGTGGACGAATCACGCATCGGCCAGATTCGAAACGGCGACAGCGTCCCGGTCTTCCTCGGGACCGGGACCACCTCGATCGAGGGCACGGTGGTTGAGGTCAGCCGGGCGGTGGATGCAGATGCGCGCGCGTTTCTCGTCAAGATCGCGTTGCCCGATGCACCTGGCCTTCGATCCGGCGAATTCGGCAAGGCGCGATTTGGCGGGACGCCGCGACGCGCGTTGACCATTCCATCGTCGGCGATCGTGCGCCGCGGACAGCTCACCTCGGTATTCGTGGTCGACAAGGGCGTGGCGCGCGTGCGTCTCGTCAACCTCAGCGAGTCCGAAGTGCTGGCAGGCCTGACGGAATCGGAGGTGGTGATTCTTTCGCCGCCGGCCGGCGTCACCGACGGACGCCGCGTCAGCGTGGGAGGCCGGTAGATGGCTAGGACTTACGGCGCCGCCGGCCGGATGGCCGCGGCGTTCATCCACTCCAAGCTGACGCCGCTCTTCATCCTGGCCTCGATGGCGCTTGGCGCCCTGGCGGTGGTGGCGCTGCCGCGCGAAGAGGAACCGCAGATCATCGTGCCGATGGTCGACGTGTTCGTCGAGATGCCGGGGGCGACACCGGCGGATGTCGAACAGCGGGTCACGCGTCCGATGGAGCAGCTGCTCTGGGAAGTGCCCGGCGTGGAATACGTCTACTCGACCTCGAGTCCCGGACAGTCGATGGTCGTCGTCCGCTTCAAGGTGGACGAGCCGCAGGAAGCCGCGCTCGTTCGCCTCAATCAGAAACTGGCCGCGAATGCGGATCGCATCCCACCAGGCGTCATCGGGCCCATCGTCAAGCCGCGCTCGATCGACGATGTGCCGATCCTTGCCGTCACGGTGTGGTCGGCGCGTTACGCGGACGATCAGCTGCGATCGCTCGCCGTCCAACTGCGAGATGCCATCGCTGAAGTCAACGACGTGTCGGAGGTGACCATCATCGGCGGGCGCCCACGGCAGGTTCGCGTGGACATCGACCCCGCGAGGCTGTCGGCCTACGATCTCGATCCGCTCTCGGTTCAGCAGGCGATCGCCCGCACCAACGTGCGTGGCACCGCGTCGGGCCCCGTCGCGGGCGGTGTGATGACCGGCCTCGAGGCGGGGAGCCGCCTGCGCACAGCCGATGAACTGCGCAACACCGTCGTGACCTCCGCAAGCGGGCGTCCCGTGTTCGTGCGCGACGTGGCGGAAGTGGTCGATGGCGACGCCGAGCCCACGTCGTATGTCACCTTCCAGTCGAAGACGTCCGGCGCGCAACCGGCCGTCACCATCGCCGTCGCCAAGCGGAAGGGCACCAACGCCACCGACGTCGCCCACCGCGTCGCCGAGAAGCTCGACACGCTCAAGGGATCGCTCGTGCCGTCGGACGTGCATCTCACCATCACCCGTGACTATGGTGAGACCGCCGCCGACAAGAGCAACGAACTGCTGTGGCACATGCTGCTCGCCGTCCTCTCGGTCTCGGCGCTGATCTGGCTGGTCCTCGGCCGGCGCGAGGCGGCCGTCGTGCTGATCGCGATTCCGGTCACGCTCGCGCTCACGCTCTTCATGTTCTATCTCTATGGCTACACCCTGAACCGCATCACGCTCTTCGCGCTGATCTTCTCCATCGGCATCCTGGTGGACGATGCGATCGTCGTGGTGGAGAACATCGTCCGCCACGCGCGGATGAGCGGCGAGGAGCGGGGCGGGCTGGCCGCGATCGCGATTCGCGCCGTTGACGAAGTGGGCAACCCCACGATCCTCGCGACGCTCGCGGTGGTGGCGGCGATCCTGCCGATGGCGTTCGTCCGCGGATTGTCGGGGCCCTACATGCGGCCGATTCCGGTGGGCGCGTCGGCGGCGATGGTCTTCTCGCTGGTGGTCGCCTTCGTCGTGACGCCGTGGGCCGCGGTCCGGCTGCTCAAGCCCTCCGCGCATCACGATCACGGCGAAGAAGATCTCCTCACGCGGCTCTATCGCCGCGTGATGGGGCCGCTCATCGCCAGCGGCAGGAGGCGCGCGATCTTCCTGGCGGGCGTGGCGGCCTTGCTGCTGGCGGCCGTCGCGCTCGTCCCGCTCGAACTGGTGACGGTGAAGATGATGCCGTTCGACAACAAGAGCGAGTTCCAGGTCATGATCGACATGCCCGAGGGCACGGCGCTCGAGACGACGGCGCGCGTCGCGTCGGCACTGGCGTCGGCCACCCTGGACGATGAGACGGTCGTCAACGTCCAGCAGTACGTGGGCGTGTCGGCGCCCTACAACTTCAACGGCCTCGTGCGGCACTACTTTCTGAGGCGCGCTCCGCACCTCGCCGATCTGCAGGTGAACCTCGTGCCGAAGGGCGAACGCTCGGCGCAGAGCCACGAGGTGGCCGGACGCGTGCGCGAGCGGCTGGTTCCGATCGCGAAACAATTCGGCGCGACCATCCAGGTGGCGGAAGTGCCACCGGGCCCGCCCGTGCTGCAAACCCTCGTCGCGGAAGTCTATGGGCCGGATCCGGCGCGGCGGACGGCGGTGGCCGCGCAGATCAAGTCGATCTTCGAGCAGACCCCCGGCGTGGTCGATACCGACTGGTACGTCGAAGCCCCGCACGCGAAGATCACGCTCGCCGTCGATGGCGAAAAAGCCGCGGCGGCGGGCCTCTCGCCGGCGGCGGTGGCGGCGGTCGTACGGATGGCCGGCTCGGGAGAATCCGCGGGCCTGCTGCACGACGAACGGGCGCGCGAGGACGTGCCGATCGTGATCCGCCTCCCCCGCGACGATCGCAGTCTCGAGGCCGTCCAGTCGATCCGGCTTCGCGGCACCAGGCCGGTTGCCGTGGGCGAGCTCACGAGCGCCGTGACCACGCAGGAAGAGGCAAGCCTGTATCACAAGAATCTGCAGGCGGTGACCTACGTCACCGGCGACCTGGCAGGAGAGAACGGGAGCCCGGTCTACGCCATCCTCCAGATGAACAAGCCGATCGGGCGGCTGTCGCTGCCCGAGGGTTATGGGCTCGAGGTCTTCAACGCGGTCCAGCCGTTCGACACCTCGCGCTACGCGATGAAGTGGGACGGCGAGTGGCACCTCACGATCGAGGTGTTCCGCGACCTCGGCCTCGCGTTCGCGGCCGTGCTCGTGCTCATCTACGTGCTGGTGGTCGGCTGGTTCCAGTCGTTCAAGACGCCCCTGCTGATCATGGCCGCCATCCCGTTCTCGCTGGTTGGCATCCTGCCGGCGCACGCGGCGATGGGCGCGTTCTTCACGGCCACGTCGATGATCGGCTTCATCGCCGGTGCGGGCATCGTGGTGCGCAATTCGATCATCCTGGTGGACTTCATCGAGCTGCGGTTGCTCGAGGGTCTTCCCCTCGAGCAGGCCGTCGTCGACGCCGGCGCGGTGCGGTTCCGCCCCATGGCCCTCACCGCCGCCGCCATGATCGTCGGCGCCGCGGTCATCCTGTTCGACCCGATTTTCCAGGGCCTGGCGATCTCGCTGATGGCCGGCGAGGTGGCGTCGCTCCTGCTCTCGCGCATGGCCGTGCCCGTCCTCTACTACATGGCGAAGCGCCACGAGCGTACCGAACCGGTGCCCACTGCAGCGCCGATGGAGGCCGTGGCATGACCCGTGTCGTGTTCTCGATTCTTCTGACCGTTCGTTGTCAGTCCGCGCCCGAGCCACTCTGCAGCTCGAGATTCTGGCGCTACGACATCAGCTCCAGGTCCCGTAGATGGCAGCCGCCCGATACACCTCGCCCATCTGCCAGCGCCAATGGCAGCGAGGATCTCGTACGGACCGAGGCGTGTGCCGGGTCCGATCACTGGAGTGCGATGAGCCCCATCCACCAGAGCGGCTTTCGACCGGCCGCGACATCGTATCGCTGCGCGAAGTCGAGCTTGCCGTCCGCGCGAATCCGAAAAACAGCCAGATTGGACGGCACAGTTTTCACTGTCGCTCCGTCGCGGACCGCCATCGTCGTCTGGTTGCCGACAACGAGAATCCGGCCACTCGGGTCGAGAGCAAACGTCCGTGGCGTAAACCCCTGCGTATCGATGCTCTGAATCAACGAGGGCTCGCCCGTCTCCTGGTTGATGCGAAACACGGCGATGTCGTTGGCGCCGCCTGCGAACACCGGGGTGCCGTTGAAATCCGTCGTGCCGCCCGCGCGATTCGCCACATACACGAATTGACCGTTGGGATGCACGTGCACGCTACTGGCGGTTTGACCAGAAGCTACGCCACTCCCATCTGCCAGAGTGCTCTTGCTGAACAAGGGGGCGGCGCTGAGCGTCCCGTCGTTCACTCTCTTGAAGACGTCGAGCTTGTTCTGCGATTCGAGTGTCAGGAAAACCCAGGGACCTGTCGGATGAAAGTCGAGGTGACGCGACCGAAATCCGAGCCCCTTCGACGGGGCTATCGAGACCAGGTTCGTCAGCGTGCCGTCGGCGTAGCGGAACACTTTGAGCGCGCCCGCGTCTTCTGGTGTCGTAGCCGTCGGCTGATTTCCGCGCGTCACGAGGATGACGCTCCTATTCGTAGGAAGGACGCGGACCTGATGCCCATAGATGCCGACGTCCAGGTTCTTGGCCTGCGGGACCTCCGCAGCAACCGTCCCATCTCTGTTGATCGTGTGAACGGACACGCCACTCGGGTCGTTATAGGCGACGAGCAGATGCGTGCCGGGAATATCACCGGTGATGTAGATGGGGCGCGATCGCAGCGGCGCTGGCGCACCGTGGACGTGCAAGGCGCCAGAGGCATCGACGCGGAATGCCGTCACGCCATGTTTGTCTCCGCGCGCGGCGACGCCCGAGCCGTTGTAACTGGCGCCGCCGTTGCTCCACGCGACGTACAGAAACGGCGTCGATGGCGATGCCCATGCCTCCTGCACGAAGCCGGGCAGCATCACCGACGACTGTTTGGTCAACGCGGCTCGCTCGACATCAACGCCGAAGCCGATCAGCTCTTCCCCGGCGGCCGCATAGAGCGCCACTTTCCCGGATCGATTGGGTGTTTGATCAAGAGGGGCCGCGACGAGAGACACGGTGGCAATTGCGAACAACAGCATCTTCATCATCTGCAGCTCCAGCGACGCTACTTCGTCGGCATGAGGCGCTTCAGTTCCTCGGCCCAGTGCTGCACCGCCGATGACCTTCGGTGGCGCGGTGGTCTGGTCCGAGCCGCCGCCGTTCTTGGATCTCGTACGGCCCGAGGCGAGTACCGGGTCCGAGGGACATTCAGTCTGAGATCTGGTAGATGCTAGCCGATTCCACCGGCGACGCCGCATCGGAAACGACTAGCACCCCCATTCAAACCGTGCGTGCGGATTTCCCGCACACGGCTTCCCGGTGGTCGTACGGATCGCGGCATTACACCGCTCCCGGATACTGAATCGTGCCGCTCAACCGACAGAGACCTACGGCCGCGAAGAAGGGGCGGTGCCAGCGATCGGCGTGACCAAGTCGCAGCTGCGCCCCGTGCCGCTTGCGCAGCAGACCGCGCAGACGATCCTCGACGTACCGATCGATCTGGAGAAACGTCCCCGCAAGTGCCTGTCGTTTCGCTCAGACCAGCGGCTTAGCAATGGCGGCTGGAGAGCTCTTTCGACGCGGGTGTGTGACGCAGGCCCCAACCGCCCATGTGGGCCAGCAAGGGCACCAGAGCGATGGATGCTTCGGTCAGGCTGTAAATGACCTTCTGCTTGTGGCTGGGATCGTCGCGACGGGATACCAATCCGGCTTTCTCCAGGCGCGTCAGCCGGTCGGCCAGAATGTTCGAGGCTATCCGCTCCTCCGACCGGGTCAGCAACTCGCGGAAGTGACGGCGGTTGCCGAACATCAGGTCGCGGATGACGATCAGGCTCCAGCGATCCCCCAGCGCCTCGAGAGTCAGATTGATCGGGCAGCCCGAGCGTGGGGCGTTCATGCGCACTCCAAAAACCAATTGCGATATGAAATCAGTCGATCTAGCTTACAACCGATTGCATAACGCAATCAGAACCGCGCGGATGTGCCGCGTGAGGAAAGGAAGTGGTATGGCTAAGCTCGTGTTCGGAATGAACCAGTCCCTGGACGGCTACGTCGACCATATGGCGTTTGCGCCAAGCCCCACGCTCTTCCGCCACTTCATCGAGGAGGCTCAGGGGCAGGCGGGCAGTGTCTACGGTCGCCAAATGTATGAGGTCATGCGTTACTGGGACGACGATCATCCTGAATGGGATGCAGAGGAACACGCCTTCGCGGCGGCGTGGCGGAACCAGCCGAAATGGGTCGTCTCGCGCTCGTTGAAGTCGGTCGGCCCCAACGCCAGGCTTGTTGAGGATGATCTTGAGGGCGCGATCCGCGAGCTGAAGGCCGAGCGCGACGGGGAGATCGAAGTTGCTGGCCCGGACTTGGCGCAAAGCCTGACCGAACTTGGCCTGATCGATGAGTATCGAATCTACCTGCACCCCGTCGTGCTTGGTCACGGCAAGCCATATTTCGCCGGGCCCCGGCCGCCGCTCCGCCTTATGGCTAATGATCGGATTGGCGAGGATGTGATCAGGTTGGCCTACGTTCCTGCTTAATCTCGCGACTCGCCGGATGGAAATCGCCGCTGAGTCTGGTCTTGGGACGACGTTGTTAGGCAACCTGATGGTTGCTAATCGGCCACTGGCGACACCGGCAGTCCTTGCCATTCCAATTTCGCGGCTGCTCTTACGAGGAATGCGGGGCCTTGCAGGGCGCATGCAGCGGCGGGTCCTGTGGACTCATGGTGATGACTGGGATCCGACTGGCTCCTCAGTTCGGATCACGCGCGCTCATCGCCATGCCACCTGGGACGAGTTGACGGCTGGTCCGGTCGTCGCCGTGCCACCGATCAGGCTCCGAAATCGTAGAGGCGCGCCGGGTTGTCAACGAGGAGCTTGCCCCTGAGCGCTTCGTCCGACGCGATCAGCGGCAGAAGATCCACCAGGTCTCCGTCGTTCGGGATATGACGGCCGACGTTTGGATGCGGCCAGTCAGTGCCCCACAGCACACGATCGGGCGCTACGCGCACGAGCGCCTGCGCGAAAGGCACCGCATCGAGAAACGGCGGGCCGGTCACCGATACGCGCTCGGATCCGCATACTTTCACCCAGCAGTTCTCGAGCGTCATCAGGTCGAGCAGCGCCAGAAACGCCGGCTGCTCCAGGCCTCCGTCGGCTTTGACGCGGCCCATGTGATCGATGATGAATGGCACCGACAGCCGCCGAAGCGGACCAGAGAGTCCCACGATGTCCGCCGCGTCGAGGTGCACCACCACGTGCCACCCGAGCGGCCGAATCTGTTCGAGGACACGATCGAAGACATTCGGGTCCGGCATTCCGCCCAGGTGCTTGACGAAATTGAAGCGGACGCCCCTGATCCCGCGGTCGTGGAGATCGGCGTAGTCCTCTGCAGTGAACGAACCGTCGACGATCGCAACCCCGCGATAGCGCCCGCCGCTCGTGGCGATGGCGTCCAGCATCGCATCATTGTCGGTGCCGTGACAGCTTGCCTGAACGATGACGGCCCGTTCGATTCCCAGGATGGCGTGCAATGCACCCAGGCTCTCTTTGGGAGCATCGGGCGGTGTATACGCCCTGCCCGGCGCGTACGGGAACCTGGCGGCCGGGCCGAACACGTGGCAGTGCGCGTCGCACGCCCTCCGAGGCAATTTGAATCGCGGTACGTTGGTGTCGTGATCGGGCGCGTTACACGTGCCCACGTCGCCTCGGAACAATGCAGGGTGCGCGTTGCGGCAACACAAAGGATTGTAGAATCTGGCCGCGAATGCCGTCAACCGAACCGCCGGGCGAACGCGCCCTCGAAGCCAGGACGATGCGCCGCGTGGCTGTGCGGATCGTGCCGTTCCTGATGGTCTGCTATTTCATCTCCTTCCTCGATCGCGTCAACCTGGGGTTCGCCGCGCTACAGATGGTGCGGGACCTCCACTTCTCGTCGACGGTGTTCGGCCTCGGCGGTGGAATATTCTTCGTGTTGTACTTCCTGTTCGAGGTGCCGAGCAATCTGCTCCTCGAGAAGGTCGGCGCACGCCGCTGGATCGCTCGCATCATGATTACGTGGGGCCTCCTGGCGGCGGGCATGGCGCTGGTCACCGGACCACGCTCGCTGTATCTGATGCGATTTCTCCTCGGCGCGGCGGAAGCGGGATTCTTTCCGGGCGTCATTCTCTATCTCACCTATTGGTTTCCCTCCGATTACCGGGCGCGCATCATCGGGATGTTCATGGTCGCCATTCCCCTCTCCAGCTTTCTCGGGTCGCCGATCTCAGCCGCCCTTCTCGGCGTCGACGGATGGCTTGCGATCCGCGGATGGCAGTGGATGTTCATCCTCGAGGCACTTCCGGCGGTCGCTGCTCGGTGTGGCGTGCCTGATGGTCCTTGACGACGGGCCGGCAGACGCAGCGTGGCTGCCCGTCGATGAGCGGCGCTGGCTGCTTCGAAGACTTCAGGCCGACAAGGATCGCCACCATCGCGTCGGGCAGATGAGCCTGTCCGCCGTGCTGTGCAACAAGCACGTGCTGGTCCTGAGCCTCGTGCTGGCCGGAAGCACGGCGGTCAGCAGTGGTCTTCAGCTGTGGCAACCGCAAATCATCAAATCGCACGGCCTGACCAACATGCAGACGGGGCTTCTGAACGCCATTCCGTTTGCGCTCGCTTCGGTGATCATGATCTGGTGGGGCCGCCGATCGGATCGAACCGGCGAGCGGATCTGGCACGCCTCGGCTCCTCTCATCCTGACGGCAGTCAGCCTGGCATCGACGCTGCTCTTCGACTCCCTCTTCTCCATCGTCGTCATCTTGTGTCTGGCGGTGATCGGCATCTATGCCGGCAAGGGGCCGGTATGGGCCGTCTCGACAGAATGGCTTTCCGGCGGCACGGCGGCTGCCGGTCTGGCGCAGATCAACGCGATCAGCAATCTCGCTGGATTTGTCACGACATATGCGATCGGCTTCATCAAGGACGCGACGGGAAGCTTCTCGCTGGCGCTGCTGCCGCTCGTCGTGCTCGCGGCGGCGGCCGCCGTGGCCATTCTGTGGATCGGTCGATCGGAAGCCTCCATTGACCTGGCGGGCGACCCGGCCGTCACAGTTGCGCGATAGATCCGGAATGTCGCCCGGTTTCAACAGGGAACGTCCGTAGCAGGGTCGGAGAAAAGAACGCGACTGGACTCGCGTTCAGGAAGCGGGATTTCAGCGTGCCGTCCGTGGAGTCGACTTTGCCCTTGACGCCGATCTGCAGCAACAGCTTGCCGTCGCGGGAGTATTTCTGGATGAAACCGTCGCCGTTGCCGGCGATCCAGACATTTCCCTGTGCATCGAAGGAGCATCCGTGCAGCGCCTCCGCCATCACCTGACGATCGCCCCAGGAGTTCACGACGTTGCCCGTCTGGTCGAATTCCATGACTGGCGGCGCGGCTTGCGCGATTTCCGAAATTCCCGGGTACACGTTGGCGCGCGACAGGACGAAGATGTGGTCGTTCGCATCAACGCACACGCCGCCGAGCTCTCCCGTAACCCACCGCTCGGGCAGCGGCTTGGGCCAGGACGGATCGACCTCGAACTGTGGGCCGTTGAGGGCGGGTCGCGCGGATTGCGCACTCACCTCCATCGAGCGCCAGAACGGCGAGGAAAGGACCACCACCGCGATCAGCGCCAACGCGCCCACGCACCTTTTCGTTGTCATTGAGCCCTCCCGAGTTGCCGAAGATGGAGCGACCGAGGTGCGAGCGATCAGCACCGGAACGGTTCAGACCGGGATGTGAAGGATCGTCGACAGCCTAAGGTAGAAGACCGTGAATTATCGGCCCAAGTGATTGAGCCCGAAGCACTTTACTGCGATGGATCGATCCCCGTAGCACTTGGTCGATCAGGGTCAAAAGAGGTCGAAATCGAGGGGTTACGTCACAGTTCACGCCACAGGTTTGCGTCGTGGTCTCGCGCATTTTCGTGCTCACCGCTGCGCTGTCATTCCTACGACGTTTTTCGACAAGGAAAATCCTTTCAAATGACCGACGTTACCTAATCGCTCATGCTACTTCGGCAGGTTGATAAATGGTATGGCGCCCCCCGTCACTTGCGGCAGAGTTCCGTTCCATTTTTCAAGAGCACGTAGCTCCAGGATCTGAGGATTGGACTTGAGCGCGTTGGATTCGATGGTCATCGCTTCCGCTTTCCCCCGAGCCTCCGCGATTTTCTGGTCCGCCTCGAATTTGATCTGTTCGAGTTTGTTCTTGGCCGCGAGCGCCTGCTGTTCTGCCGTCACTTTGGCTTCGATCGCGTCGTTGAAGTTCTTGGAGAATTCGAAATTCACGATGTTGAACTCGTCGACGAGGATGTTTCTGCTCCTTGAGCCTGGACGTCAACTGAGCCTTGATCTCATCCCGCACCATTTCCCGCTTGGTGATCAGTTCTTCGGCGGTGAACTTTGCGGTCGAGGCTTTGATGGCCTCCTGCATTGCCGGATCAATGAGTCGATCTCTGAATTGCAGGCCGACCTCCTGGTATATGTTGGCAACCCGGTCCGGATCGATGTGAAAGTTGAGTGCCACCACGGAGTGCACTGTCTGCAAATCCTTTGATGCGGCGGCCGACTCCATTTCGTATTTCTGGACCTTGACATCCATCATCTGAACGGACTCGATGAGTGGAATCCGAAAATACAATCCCTCTCCAAACAGCTTTCCGGTCACGGCGGTGAACCTCAGGTGCACGCCGCGCTCCCCAGCCGCAATCGTGCCGAACGGAGAAAGGAAGAAAAGGAGTATCAGCGCAATGATCGCGACGGCTATTCGAATCACATTTTTTCTTGCCGGACCATGACGCATGAAGTTGAGAGAGTCGCGATCAAACCTCTCCATAATCTCGCGATCGAACCTCTCTGCCATAACCCTCTCCTTAAGTCCTAAGCTAATGCCAACAGCGGAACGTCTGAGAAGGCGTGGTCCGATTCCGTCTCTCTTTCCTTGCGTCGCCGTTCGTTGCGCGCGCCGCTCGGAAACGAGGCAGTCGCCGCTCAGAAAGTAGACCACCTGCGGGGCCTTCATTCTACGTGGTTCTGATCGAGTGACAGTAAATTCCGGTCCCTCCTTCAGCGTCTTCCAGACAGCGCGAGCCGGCCTCCGGCTGCCTAGTGCATTCGTGCGGGCAAGCTCGTCGACCAGGCGAGGCGGAGCGTGCGGGCCAGGCTTATTGCCTTCAGGGCCTTCGGTTGGACCTCCGACTGCCGTCGTATCAGCAGGAGGTGGAGGCGTTTGGAGAAACGCCCTCACTGGGCTCATTCGAGTCCTCATACGAATTTCATGACACGCCGAGACTAGTGCGTAACTTCAATACGTCTCTCCTGCGGCGAACCATCGCCACGCCGAAGGCTCAAATCTGCTTGAAGACCTGGAGTCAAAGACCGGCCATAAGATCGGCCAAAACTGACTCTAACCGGCAAAAGCTAGCGGTAAACTGGAGGCCGAAGCCAATTATGGATCGGCCAAGCATGCCGTCTGAAACCCCGTCGCGTCTCGAGCCGGCTCGCGTGGAGGCGCCTTCGGAGCCGATTGCGGATGTATTGGCGGACCTCACGGCCGCTGCAGCCACGCTCGGCAGCTCGCTGCATCCGCGGACAGCGGGCCATCTCGCGGAACTCGTCCGGATCATGAATACCTACTACAGCAACCTGATCGAAGGACACGACACGCGTCCCCGCGACATCGAGCGGGCGCTGGCAAACGACTTCGAGGCCGATCAGGGTCGACGAAACCTTCAGTTGGAAGCAGCTGCGCATGTGCGGGTGCAAGCCGCGATCGATCGCATGGCCGCGAACAACGAGCTTCCGGAACCGGCGTCAGCCGCATTCCTCCAATGGGTGCATCGTGAGTTCTATCGCGATGCGCCGCCCGCCATGCTTCGCGTCGCCGGAACCGATCGCGAGATCCTCATGTTGCCTGGTGAATGGCGTGCGCGCCCGGAACACGACAATACGGTCGGGCGCCATTTGCCGCCGTCGAGCGATCGCGTCCCAGAGTTCATGGAGTACTTCGAAGCGCGCTATCGGTTCGAGGGCCTCGGCAAGGCAGCGCGGATTCTAGCGATTCCTGCGGCGCATCACCGCTTCAACTACATCCATCCGTTTCCGGACGGCAATGGACGCGTCAGTCGTCTGATGAGTCACGCGATGGCCATCAAGGCCGGGATTGGCGCGCACGGGCTCTGGTCAATCTCCAGAGGGCTCGCCAGGGGCCTCGAGAGTCGCGGCGAATACAAACGCATGATGGACCTCGCCGACACACCGCGCCAGAGCGATGTTGACGGGCGCGGGAACCTCTCGCAGAAAGCGCTCGAGGACTTCGTGCTGTGGTTCCTCAAGGTGTGCGTCGATCAAGTCACCTTCATGGCCAGTCTGTTCGAGCTCAACGCGCTCGGCCCTCGGTTGCGGCGGCTGGTTCAACAGAGTGCGACGCTCAAACCCGAGGCGGCACCGCTCTTGGAAGAGGCGCTCATTCGAGGCGAAATCGAGCGGGGCGAGGTCACGCGAATCACCGGACTGCCAGAACGAACTGCTCGCCGAGTGCTGAACGACGTCATCGGCGCGGGACTGCTGGCGTCCGAGACGCCCAAAGGCCCGGTGTCTCTGAGGCTTCCAACCGAATCCCTTGAGACGCTATTTCCGCGTCTCTACCCTCAGACGTAGCTGATCGAAAGGCCGCTTTGTGGCCACGGTCAGTGCTTCTATGAGCGTCGTAATGCGCGAGCGAGCGGCTGAGTGCCAATTCGTCATCCAGAGGTGACGGGCTAACCTCCGAGTAAATCGAGAAAAGCGCGCGGAGTCACGATGCGGACGCCATGGTGCTCCTTGAGCGTCAATAGATCCGGGTCGCCAGTGACCACAAGCGTGGCGCTCCCCTCGACCGCCGCCGCAAGGTACTTGTCATCGTCCGCGTCTGCGCTGACCGCTCTGAGTTCATAATCGCCGGCGACGAGGTGGGCGAGCAGGACGATGTCCTCAAACCACAGTTGGGGATCGACGTCTGTCCGCACAAACTTGCGGACTTTCGGGTACTCCAGTGCTTTGACAATCTCCTCGACGATCGCCGGTGACAACACTATTTCGAATGTCGCCTCGCGAAGAAATCGTTCGACGATCCGGCCTGGCGGTCCTTCAGGGCGGACGATCGCGCTGATATAGACGTTGGCGTCCAGGACGACTCGGAGCACACTTACTTTTTCTTGCGTGGTTTCGGGCTTCGCTTCCGGGCCCACCGCTGCGCTTCAAGGGCCAGGCTGCTGGTCGCGCCGTCGGTCAGGGCACCGCCCTTCTGCTCTTCCATGAAGTCAAGCGCTTGCCGACGTGCGAACCTCCGCATCTGCTCGAGCCGCTCGATCGGGACCAGGGCCGCCAGCGCCTTGCCCTTGCGTTCGATGACGAACTCGTCGCGTCGGAGCGCGACGCGGTTGAGCATGTCGCCGATCCGTTGGCGCACGTCGATCGTGGAAACCTTCTCGGACATCGTGCAACTCCTGCAACCATTATACTTGCTTTAGATGCAATGATTCGGCCTGTTCGCGTATCAGAGATACGTTTACTTGAATGTGGCAGAAGGTAGGGAGCGTGGATTTCGACCCGCGCCGCATGTGAGCAACCGGAAAGATGGGCAACAGAACTCTCGCGGACAAGGTGACGGACACGAGCGGCTGCTCAATGTCGTCGGTCCTACACCATGGTTTCCCTAACGATCTCAGTGTGTCCGCTGTGTCTCAGGTTGGCACGTGTGCGTCAGGGGGCGCAAATGACTCACGTGTGCTCATTCCTGTGAGCGTTTTGTGTTAATCCGACCCGGTACTGCCACGAAACCCGTCTTTGACGATGGACCGAAACGAGACATTCCGCCTGTTCAGCCTCTCACGCATGGAAGCAAGCGAATCGCTGCAACGTATTGAAAACGTTGACTCTCACATTCCGACCACGCTAATGGGCACAACCTCTGCTGGAACACGGGGTTATGAAGTGGCTGGAAGTATCTCGCCTGCCGAAGCCAAGGTCAGTCGTGCTGGTTGCTCTGTTGATATCGGTTCTCGGCCTGGCGACGGAAACCTCTTTGGAGGGTAAGCGCCAAACAAGTTATCGGAAGCTCGATCAGGCCTTGAAAGATTCGCTGGGCTCCGGCTCCACCGCGTTTCGAGGTACTCGTGACAGCCCGGCCGGGCGCCCGTCCCCGGATAGGCGAGACGCTCGCGCGCAGTAGACATCCAGCGCGCCTCATGTTCACTTCCTTTAATACCATCGCCGTGGATGTGGACGCGATCACACTCGCGCAGCTCGCGGCGGACCCCGGTGTCGAGCGCATCTCCTCCGACGCGATCATCCGGAGCAGCGCGGTCACTTGGACATCCGCTAAACCCGTAGCGACCGACAACCGTCTCGTGCGCAGCCTTGGTATGGACCACTGGCTCCCGAACGGGCAAGGCGTGGTCGTGGCCGTCATCGACTCCGGAGTGGTGGCGAATTCGGATTTGCAGAGCGCGGCAAAGTATGACTTCACCGTCTCTCCGGCACGCAAGGTCGCCGGGGGCGACCTCTACTTTGATGGATACGGTCACGGGTCACACGTCGCAAGCCTGATCGCGAACGCCGGTGCAGCCGGCCAGAGCGCCTACCGCGGCGTTGCGCCCGTCGGCGTCCATATTGGCCTTGAAAGTGCTCGATGCGTCCGGCAGCGGCTACACGAGCAACGTCATCGCCGCGATCGACTTCTGCATCATCAACAAATACAAGCTGAAGATCGACATCATCAATCTCTCCCTCGGCCATCCTATTTACGAGCCTGCCGCCAATGATCCCCTGGTCCAGGCGGTCGAGCGGGCGGTGCAGGCCGGTATCGCCGTCATCGTGTCGGCGGGCAATTACGGACGCAATACGACGACGGGCGAAATCGGTTTCGGCGGGATCACCTCGCCGGGCAACGCTCCGTCGGCCATTACCGTCGGGGCAGTCGACTCCAACGGCACCCAGACGCTGGCTGACGACTTCGTCGCACCGTACAGCTCGCGGGGACCCACGTGGTACGACGGCAATGCCAAACCTGACGTGGTCGTTGCCGGCCATAGGCTCGCGGGGATAACGGGTCAGGCAAGCTATCTGACGACCCATTACGCGGCAAGCGTCACCACGATGCCGGGCGCGGGCCACAAGTTCCTCACGCTAAGCGGTACCAGCATGGCAGCGGCCGTGACGAGCGGCGTCGCGGCGGAGGTCCTGAAAACGGTTCGGTTGGCGACCGGGGACGACACATTGACCTTCGATGGCAAGCTGTCCTTGTCCATGCGGACTTCCATCCAGACCCTGTGCACGCGGTACGGAATTGTCGATTGCAGGCCTTTCAAGAGAGGCATCACTCCCGCATTTCTCAAGGCGATTCTTCAATACACGGCCGTCCCCATGCCGGCCGCCCACATTCTCGAGCAGGGAGCCGGCGAACTGAACCCCATCGGGGCCTTCGGCCTCGCAAGACGGTTCACACTGGCCGATCTCGAGAGACGCTTCCAGACGAATGATTTTTCCTTAGAAGGCGCCGCCGCGTTCGGCGCGATTCCGCAGACGCGAATCGGGCCCGAGACCTGGACGTGGTCCCAGCGCCTCGTGTGGGGCGACCACATCGTGTGGGGTGACGCGGTGGACTTCTACCATCCAGCCTGGGCGTTGCACATCGTATGGGGCGACCACATCGTGTGGGGCGACCACATCGTGTGGGGCGATAACATCCAGAGCGTCGTATGGGGCGATCGCCTTCTCTGGGGAAACCACATCGTGTGGGGCGACCACATCGTGTGGGGCGACAGCAGTCTCACCGTACTGAACGGCGAGCACATCGTCTGGGGCGATACGAGTCCAAGCGTCAATGATCTGCACATCGTCTGGGGCGACCTGAAGGAAGTCGCCGGGCTACGGAGCCTGGGGGCATGGTCGCCAGGCAAACCGGATCGCCCGTACACTACTGGCGACGCGCGGTAAACCTTGTGCTCGGTAAGGCCCGCTTAGGCGAATAGCGACCTGACAAGCGAATGAAGCGGCGTCGACCCGGCGCCGAATCCTTCGAGACGCTCGGGACTGAATATCCCGGCTCCGCAACCTATTGCTCCTTCGTGGACGCAACCCACTACCAGACGTAGGCAATTGTCTGATTCCAGACAGTGTGACCTACGTGACAGATCGCGGACGCACACCTCGGTATCTTTAGCAGTCTGGGCTACCCGAGTCGAAGGCGCGATCGACACGACTCCACTTCGAAGACGACACCAATGCACGCTCTCACTGTCACGGGTCTTCTAGGCCGCGAGTTTGGCGTCACTACCCGTCAGAGTCGCAATGCCAGTGCGTCTCCGCCCTGCAGAAGGGGCCTCCCCGATTCGCGTCACACATGCAGAGCCGAACAGAGGCCGTTTGCGGTCGCGCGTCGGATTGCCCAGCGGGGCGCCGCCCAGGCGTTCGGTCCACAGTCCGCACCGATCGGCGGGGTCGCTCCCCTCGCTCGCGACTGCATTCGCGACTAGGCGGAGGGAGAAAATCGTCACGCCTGCCGCGCCAAATCGCTACGACGCGTACCTTGTCGACGATTTGGACCCGAGGGAAGACTCGGGCCATCTCGTGGACGATTGTCGGGCTGACCTCGGCTCCGTCAAGACTCTTCGCTGCGCTCCGACCCCGCGTTCGCGGGGCTCACGGTCTTTGACGGAAGCCTCGGGTCAGCCCAGGTTGGCGCTTAACGAGATGGCCCGGCCGGCCACCAACAAACCGCGAGGACGTGTATGAATGATCACCAATCGCAAGCTCTCACCGAAACGGACGTCGCGAAGCAGCTCGGCCTCTCAGTGGCGACGCTCCGCGCATGGCGTCTGAAGCGAAAGGGACCACGCTTCGTCCGCTTTGGCCGCGCCGTGCGATACCTCGCGGCGGACGTGGACCGGTTCATCGAGTCCAGCCTGGTCTGGAACGACGCGAAGCGCGCCGGCGACACGGAGCTGAGCCCGAGCACTACCTGTTCCCGTGGCACGGGCGCGACAAGAAGATTGATCCCTTGCGGCCTATGACCGCGTGGCGCACGGCGTGGCGGTCGCTACGAAATGCGGCCGGCCTCGAGCACGTTCGCTTCCACGACGGGCGCCATACTGCGCTCACGCGACTCGCCGAGAAGGGTCAGCCTGACTGGGTGATTCAGGCGCAAATGGGTCACGTCTCACCGGCCATGATGAAAACGTACAGCCACATCCGCCGGAAGGCGCTCGATGAAGCAGCCGCAGCGCTCGAGCCGTCATTCAAGCTGAAGTTTCCAAAGCACCGGGCGGTGAAGCGCGCCAAGAGAGACAACTGTGACGTGGTCATGTCACAGTCCGCGTCACAATCGGGTGATCTGACGAAAGAGATCCGCGAAACTCTTAGGAAGTTGGCTCCTCAGGCTGGATTCGTGCCGAGCACGACGAGCGACAGCGAGTCGGGCGAAGCCTAGAAACAGCCTGGGGTGCCACCTCGTTCATCCGCCTCCTCAGGCTGGATTCGAACCAGCAACCCTCCGGTTAACAGGTTGATGCAGGTCTTCTATCTTGTTGGTTCTTCGTGCCTTTAGCTCGGGCGGGATCCGGTTGTTTCCTGGTGTTCGGGAAAGAATTGTTCACTGGTCTCGCTCGTCTGCGTGACGCCCAGGTCGACCTGACCTTCCAGCACGAGACGCATCGTCTCCACGCCGTCCTGCGCGAGCGTCGCTTTCTTCAGCACCTCGTCCTTGATGCCCAGCGATTCGATCACCTTCAGAAAATGTGTTCCAGCGGTGGCGCCGCGGGCCGGATCGGAGAACGCGATGCGGCGCGCCGAGAGCAGCGCCGCCTTGAGCTTCTCCGCCGTGGAGATATCCGGTTTCGGGGAGCCCGGCGGCGCGGCAAAGCCGGCCACGGTGTCGCCCAGCCGATAGCTGACGCTGTCCGTGAGCCGGCCGCTCTTCTCACCCTCGCTGATGAGCGCCTGCGTCGTGATGAGCAGCGCCGCCTGCGGATCCGCGAGGAACTGCTTGTTCGTGGCTCCTGCCGTGTCGAAAACCACGTTGATCGTGTGGCCCGTTTTGGCTTCGTACTCCGCCGCGAGTTTGAGAAACGGGGCCTTGACGCCGGCGGCGGCATAGACCTTCAGTTCCTCGCCGGAGGCTGACGACGTCACGCAGAGCGCCAGGGCGAGCGGCAAAACGCGTAGTCGCATGGCATGAATGTCCATTTACTTTTTCTCCGGGATTCCTCATCTTGGCTGACCACTTATGCGACCCATGGGGCCCTGAATTCGCCCTCCCACAGCTCTATCCGACGGGGCTGTAGACGTCGTGGCGTCGCGGCTATCCGACCGACACCAAGGCGAACCGACGCTCCTGTGCGTGCACCACCGCGACGACACCGGCCGGCACGATGCGCGCGCTGGGGATCAGATTGGCGCCCATTTCCTTGAGGACGGCCTCCACGTCGCCGCCCGGTCCGGCAATACGGCCTGCCAGCCCGCGGCTGGCCGTCCCGCACACCATGAACTGCACGCCGCGGGTGGCGAGCGCCGCGAGCTGCGTCTGTTCGCCCGAGTTGTAGGGGTTCGTCGTGGGAGGTGGTGTCGCCTTCGGGTCGATCGTCTTGCCGTACTTCGACCAGATCGCGTCGGTATAGCCGAAGGGGGTGGCGCCATGACGCACGCAGACGAGCACGGCCACGTCCGACTCCTCGAGGCCCCACCCGTTCTTGTGGCCGGCCAGCAAGTTGCCGGCGAACCGGATGGCGTCGGGCACGCCAGCTGGCGATGTCACGTCGAGCACGATGCGGTGCTTGCCTTTCATCGCCGACATCCATTCGTCTTGGGGATGCAGCATCGGCGTGAACGAGTCGGACGACGCCCCCTGTGCCTCCACTGATCGCGCGCCCAGCGCGCCGGCCGCGGCCACCGCGCCAAGGCCGGTAATGATCGCCCGCCGTTGCTTCATGTTCTGCTTGGCCACGTGTCCCTCCAGATGTCTGCCTCGCTTTGAGCGGGCAGCGTTCATGCTTGTCGGTCCCGCTCAATCCCACGACGCGGCCCCGATGATCAGCCGGGCACCTCCGGCTGTCAAGCGAGGGCCTGGCCACGACCTGCGGCTGCGAAGTCGCACGTTCACGAACTCGGGCGGATTGGCGTCGAGCTTTGTCTGGACCGGGCCGGAACGCTATCCTCTCTGCACCATGGACATTCCTCGCCGACAGTTCATGTTTCTAGCACTCGGTGCCGTGCTTCGCGCCGACGATCGCCCCAAGCGCGACATCTGACACGGTCGGCCAGACCGGAGGACCTGGAGATGCCGCTTTCCGGGTTCGCGGACTAACCTCACGCCAATCGATCGCTTCTTCGTTCGGACGCATGTCGCCGTACCGACTGTCAATCCGGCCTCATGGCGGCTGAATGTGGACGGTGAGGTCACCGCGACGCTTACCCTCACCATGCAGGACGTGAGAGGCCTGCCGTCGGTCGAGTTGGTGGCAGTCGTTGAATGCGCCGGCAACGGGCGGCGTTTCTACGACCCGCCAGTTCCAGGCGTGCAATGGGGCAACGGCGCCGTCGGAAACGGACGCTGGCGTGGGGTGCGGCTGACCGACGTCCTGAAGAACGGCCGGAGTCAAGGACTCAGCTCGTGAAGTCCTGATTGGCGGCGCTGATGTGTCCTTTGGGACGATGCCGGATTTCGAGCGATCGATCCCCATCAAGAAGGCGCTCGATGCGAACACGCTGCTGGCGTACGAGATGAACGGTGAGCCGCTCCCGGTGAAGCATGGCTTCCCGCTTCGGGTCATCGTGCCAGGCTGGGCGGGTGATTCGTGGACGAAGTGGGTTATGTCAATTCGCGTGCTCGATCGCGAGCACGACGGGTTCTGGATGAAGCGAGCCTACCGACATCCCGGAAAGGCGGTCGCGCCCGGAACGCTCATCGCGCCAGACCAGATGCAACCGGTCACGAGCCTGCGAGTCAAGAGCGTGATTGCGGAGCCCGTCGACGGCGAGTCTCTTCGTGTCGGCGCTCCGGTCCTCATTCGAGGTACCGCCTGGAGCGGCGATGCGGGACCGGTCGATGCGGTGGACGTGAGCGTCGACGGAGCTCGCCGGTGGAGCCCGGCGAGACTTCGCCGGGATCAGCGCACTCAGTTCGGCTGGCGGCAGTGGGAGTTCAACTGGACGCCGTCTCAGGATGAGTACTACACGCTTCTGGCGCGCGCACGCGACGCAGCCGGTAACATCCCAATCATTGGATCAGGAGTGGAATCCTTCAGGCGGCGGCTGGAATGTCGTCCCGCGTGTGAGGATCAACGTCGTGCAGAAGTTGCCAGGCGATCGTACGGCAGCCGGGGATCCACCGGAGGACTCCGTGACCACTGTCGCGCAGCCCGCCTCCCTCAGGAGCAGCTGCGGCGCCTGCCACGAAGATGATCTCATCCGACAGCAGCGCCTGACGCGAGCCGGCTGGGAGCGCGAGATCGACAAGATGATCGGCTGGGGCGCGAGGGTGACAGACGAAGATCGCGGGAAGACGGCCCTCGCTCCCCAGCTGCTCGTCCCTTCCGCGCACTCGGATAACGAGCTGAGGCCGCCGGCGACGTGCCGGCGGTGCCGATGACGAACGCTGGTACCGCGTGATGGACGGCGCGCCGCCGCTATTGCTTGTGAGCCTGTACGTAATTGAGCGCGTACGTCTTGAGTGCCGGGTTGGTCAGGCCGAGCGCGGCGGCTTCCGTGCCCGCGCGGTCAGCGTCCCACTTGTCGATCTGCATCCGCTTGATCATCCACATTGCCGCCGCGCGGTTCCCGCTGGCACAGTGCACGAATGCGGGGTTGTTCTTCCGGTCCGTGATCGCCTTCAAGAAGTTGTCGGCCACCGCCGGGTCCGCCTTGGCGGCGTTGAACGGCAGGTGAACGAAGTTGATCCCCGCGGCCTTCGCCGCCGCCGCCTCTGCATCGATGTCCGCGCCAGGCTCGCTCGCCTCGCGCAGGTTGACGATCGAGGCGTACCCCATCTTCTTCAGGTCAGCCACGGCGGCCGGTGTCGTGGCGCCCGCACACGCAATCGTCGTTTCGACACGGGCGAAGTTGGTGATGCCGGGCACAGACTCCTTCGTCACGCCCTGCGCAGAAAGTGTCGCGAGCGCGGAGAGCACGCACGCCGTGGCAAGGATCAATCGCAATTTCATGACAGGACTCCGGTTGAAAGGGCGGTAAGTGGTTGTCGAGGTACGCGTATGTTAGGCTCTCCCTGTCCACGCGTCAATGCTGCCACGATGTTGATCACCGCGCGACGCAGCACATCCGTGCTGACCGCCGTCCTCCTCGCCACAGCGTCCTGCTCCCGCGCTCCAGAAGCGCGTCCGACGCCGCAGCCTGCGTCGCGCATCACAATGACCGGTCCGCTGGTCGCGTCGAGCGTGACGATGGTCGCCGCGTGGGTATTCCCGAAGAACCCGCTCGTCGACACGTCGCTCGACACGTCGCAGTTGCCGGAAGAGGTCAGGCGGGGATTCAAGCTGTTCACGAACACGCCGGTGGAGGCGCCCCGGCTCGCGCCCGGCAAGATGTCCTGCAGCAACTGCCACATGAACGGCGGCCAGCGGGAGAAATCCCTTCCGCTTGTCGGCGTCGCCGGGATGTTTCCGGAATACAACAGGCGTGCGGGCCGGCTCTTCAGCCTTGGCGACCGCATTACCGACTGCTTCCTCCGCAGCGAGAACGCCACCGGAAGCACGCTGCATCCCGACGAGCTGCCGACGCCGACGTCGAGCGAGGTGCTCGCGATTTCTGCGTATCTGACGTGGCTGTCGCGGGGAACCGAAATGGGGAAGAACCCGTCGTGGCGCGGCCAGAATGCGATCCCCGCGAAGAGTCTCATTCCGGTGGAGAAACTGGATGCGCGCAAGGGGGAAGCGATCTACGCGGACCGGTGCGTGACCTGTCACGGCGCCGACGGCCAGGGCGTGGAGATTGGCGACAAGAAGGCGGGGCCGCTCTGGGGTCCGGACTCGTGGAACGACGGCGCCGGCGCCGCGCGCGTCTATACGCTCGCCGGCATGATCCGATACTCGATGCCGTATCTCGATCCCGGCAATATGACCGACGAGGACGCGCAGCAGCTCGCCGCGTTCATCGATTCTAAGCCTCGTCCCGTCTATCCGTTCAAGGAGCGGGACTATCGGACCGAAAAACTGCCGCCCGACAGCGTGTATTACGAGCGGCGATGAGTTGGAACTTCATTGAAGGAGCCTCTGATGTCTTCACTTCACGGTCGTCGATCGTTCGTCTCAGCCGTGGCCTCTCTGACCGGCCTCGCGGTGGCCCGCCTCTCCGCCGGTCAGCAGCCCACGGGTCAGCCGGCCGCCGCGTCCACCGCGGGCTTCGACATGGCGTGGCTCGAACAACTCAAAGGGAAGCACAAGCAGCTCTATGACCTCGGCGGGCACGAGTTGTCCGAGGACCCGCGCCCGCTCCGGTTTTCACGCAACTTCCTCGACACCTTCCGCGACGTCTACCACCTCGAGTACCCCGACATCAACACGGCGGTCGGAATCTCGGGCCCCGCCTTCCCGATGAACGCGTCCGATCGGCTGTGGGCCAAGTACAAGCTCGGTGAGCGTTCGAAGATCATCGATCCGATGACCAAGCAGCCCGCCGTCCGGAACATCTTCTATGACGACGGCAGCGAAACCAGCGTCAAGGCGACGCAGGCTCGCGGCGCGATCTTCTGGCAGTGCAACGTGGCGCTCGGCGGCGTCGCGCAGCAGCTGGCAGCGGCCTTCCAGATGCCGGTCGCGGAGGTGAGGGCCGATTTGATCGCGGGACTCAACCCCGGCGTGCGCCTGATGCCGTCACACGTGATGGCGCTCGCCCTCGCCCAGGAACGCGGCTTCACCTATATGAAACCTTGATCGGATCGCCGCGGCACAGCGCGCGCGGAACGGAGTTCGGTGGCTGTCGCACTCGACGACGGTCAGCTAGGTCCGATCCTGTCGGGCGCCTTGGGCGTGCGTGGCAGGATCCAGCCGACCGCTATTTCCCATTCTGATCGGTTTGCAACATGTGTCCCGCGCTCTTCTCGCCCTCGTGACACGCCGCCTCCCACAACTCGTAGTTGGGTCTCCGCTTTTCGGCCGCGCGCATCGTCCAGGGTCGCGTGAACACAGTCGGGTCGTCTATGGTCACCTCATAGGTCATCGTGTTGGCGTCGACAAATGTCAGGCGCTCCGTCAGATGCGCGTGTTCGCTGAGGAAATCACCGACGACGCTCAGTCGCCCTTTCCCATTCAGATTGGTCGTATCGATGACGAGCGTGTTGCCCTCCCAATGGCCGCGCGCGTCTCCCATCCACAGCTTGACGGCCGCGCCGGCATGCGGCCGACCGTCGAGAGGAACGACGCGGTACGCGTGATAGTCGTCCCAGACAAACACGACGGATCCGGGAGCCTGGATGATTTGAAAAGGCGACGGCAGCATGGCCAGCCGTGGCGCAACCGACAACAGACACCGGCTCTGTGTGTCGATGTGCTCAGGCCGCGTGGCGTGCTCCCACGCGGACGCCTGCTGTTGCTGAAGGGCGGCGGCCCACGGCTGATACGGGACACGGCCGTCCGCGGGGTCGACGATGCGGCTGGGATTTCTCACGGGAGGGGCGCCAAGCCGCTGCGCGAAATCGTCTCCACCCGTCATCGGGTTGGTCAGCGAGAACACACCGACGATGACGGCACCCCAGATGCCCTGCACGTCCGGCTGCCCGTCGGACAGACGCGCCGGCTGCCAAGCCGAGATGCTCGGGGGCTGAGCGCTTGGCGTCTTCTGTTCCTGCGCGAACAGGGGAACCGCCAGCAACAGGAGGGCGGTGCCGGTCCGGAGACACCACGAGATCATCTGAGGCTCCTTCACCACAATGCAGGACGACGGTGCATGCGACGGGTGCAGCCAAACTATCCTCCCTAGGGGACGACGTTGTCCAGCAACTGGAAGGAAGGGACGTATCCCGGTACTTTTCGTCGCGGTGTACCGGATCGCAGAGCGGACGTGGATGACCATGCGGGACGATTTCGTCTCGGCTGAGGAGAAGCCCTCGCTGATGCCGACCCACGATCTTCATTTTGGCCGGACCGTTGTTGCGCGGGTGAGTCGAGGACACATTCCATGGACCAGGACAAGATCATCATCGTCGGCGGCGTCGCCGGCGGTGCCTCGTGCGCGGCGCGTTGCCGACGACTGAATGAAAGCGCGGAGATTCTGATCATCGATCGCGGGCCGTACGTGTCGTTCGCCAACTGCGGGCTCCCTTACTACGTCGGCGACGTGATCACGGACGAGTCGACACTCCTCGTCGCGAGCGCCGCGCTCTTTCACGATCGGTTCAACATCGAGGTCCGCACGCAACACGAGGTCCTCGCGGTCAATCCCGCCGCGAAGGAGATCGACGTGAAGGATCTCACGACCGGCCGCGTGTATCGCGAACGCTACGGCGCGCTCGTGCTCTCGCCTGGGGCTTCCGCCGTGCGTCCGGCTCTGCCGGGCGTCGATTTGCCGGGCGTGTTCGTGTTGCGCACCATCCCGGACAGCCGCCGAATTCGAGCGTGGATCAGCGAGAAGAACGCGAAGAGCGCCGTGATCGTCGGCGCCGGCTTCATCGGATTGGAAATGGCCGAGAATCTGGCGCGCCGCGGATTGTCCGTCTCGATCCTCGAAATGCTCGACCAGGTGATGCCGCCGCTTGATCCCGAGATGGCCAGACCCGTTCAGCAACACCTGGAACAGCACGGCGTGACAACAGCGCTCGGCGATGGCGTCGCCGGCTTCGAGTCACGCGACGGCCACCTCGTGGTCCACACGCAGTCCGGCGCCAGCCACATCGGTGACCTTGTCATTCTCGCCATCGGTGTCCGACCTGAAACGAGTCTCGCGAAGTCCGCCGGGCTGACACTCGGCGAGCGAGGGGGGATTCGGGTCGATGAGCAGATGCGCACGAGCGATCCGCATATCTGGGCCGTGGGTGATGCGGTCGAAGTGAGGGACATCGTCACTGGCCAATGGGCGTTGATCCCGCTGGCCGGTCCGGCGAACCGTCAAGGGCGCGTCGCGGCGGATGTGATCTGCGGACGCGACTCGCGCTTCCGCGGCGTGCAAGGCACCGCGATCTGCGGTGTGTTCGGTTTAACGGTCGCCATCACAGGTGCCAGCGAGAAAGGTCTTCAGCGCGCGGGCATCACCGATTACCAGAAGGTCTACCTGCACCCGGGGCATCACGTGAGCTACTTTCCCGGCGCGAAGCCGATCAACATCAAGCTCATTTTTCGTACGTCCGACGGGCGGATCCTGGGAGCGCAGGCCGTCGGCGAGGCGGACGTGGACAAACGCATCGACGTGATCGCGACCGCGATCCAGTTCGGCGGCACGGTCTTCGATCTCGAAGAGGCGGAAC
Source organism: uncultured Acidobacteriota bacterium (assembly GCA_963741135.1). Taxonomy (GTDB): domain Bacteria; phylum Acidobacteriota; class Vicinamibacteria; order Vicinamibacterales; family UBA2999; genus Gp6-AA40. Next base: position 342,377 of record CAVUHC010000007.1, on the reverse strand, counting down.
TCTGTTACGCGCCACAATTCGGCGGGGCGAAGGATCCCGTGAACTACGCCGGGATGGTGGCGGCGAACCATTTGCGCGGAGACCTGCCGCTCGCGGATTGGGCGCAATTGACGAAGGAGTCCGCGCTCCTCGTAGACGTACGCGATCAGGACGAATTCGAGGCCGGACACATTCCCGGCGCCATCAACCTTCCGCTCAACGACATCCGCCACCGCCTTGCCGAGTTACCGCGCGATCGCGAGATCTGGCTGTACTGCGGCGTCGGCCAGCGCGCGTACTACGCCACGCGCCTGCTCATGCAGAACGGCTTCACAGTGAGAAACCTCGCTGGCGGATTCCGTACCTACAACCTCATCGCCAAGGTTGGTGGGTCAAATCAGTGATGCGCGTGTGGACACAAGTCAGCGCCCAACCGGCAAGGATGTGCGGTGCCGACGCCGGGCGGTCGATCCTGGCCGTTGCTCTTCTCGCGCAACCAGCGCCCTGATCCGTTCCGCCGCCCGCGACATCACGTCGCGGGGCGGCCGCCTCTTCCCTCCAGCGCGGCAGGCGGCCACTGTCCTCCGCAGGCGACCGGCCATCGTTCCACAGCACGCGCACGCCTTGATGTGCCGTTCGACCGTCCGACGATGGGCGGGTGTGAGGTCGTCGTCCAGATAGCGCGACAACTCCAGCAGCAGTGCGCGGCAGCTCGCGGACGGGCGGGAGGGGACGGTCATTTCGCGTCGTTCCCCAAGTCCGCTTGCAGTTGAATTCGAGCCCGATGCAGGCGCGTCTTGACGTTGTCCTCGGACATACCCATCACCTTCGCGACCTCTCGCGTCGACAACCCTTCCATCTCTCGAAGGAACACGACGGCGCGGTAGGGGCCGGGCAACGTGCGCAGCGCCTTTCGCAGGCGACGACGGAGTCCGGCGTTGTCCGCGAGCTGTTCCGGATTCTTCCCTGGATGTGGCGCGTCCGCGTGCGTCAGACCGCTGGGGCCTGGGAGCACCTCATCCAGCGACTTCAACCTCGCCGGCTCCCCTGCTCTCTTCCGTCGTCCCATCAGACAGGCATTGCGCACCGTGCGATACAGCCATGGCCGGAATGCCGCAGGCTCGCGGATGCGTCCGACGTAGCGATATGTCTTGATCAGCGCCTCCTGCATCGCGTCTTCGGCATCGTCCGCATGCCCGCACACCGAAGTACTGAAACGCCAGGCGACTTCCTGTGCGCGCATCAGTAGCCGATTCAGCGCCTCGGCATCGCCGGTGGCGGCTGAGCGGACGAGCTCGGCGTACTCGTCCTCCTGCCTGGGCCCGCCGGGCCCTCCTGTTGCACAGGATTCATCCGGTGGCCTTTGGTGACATGCCGCCGTCCGGAACTCGCCTTTGTCACCATTTCATGTCCCATTGCATCCTGTGAACGAGATGATACGACGCCGAGCCACCTGCCTCCTCGTAGCCGCGCTCGGGCTGGCCGCACCGGCAGCGGCTCAAGTCCCCCTGACACTGACGGAGGCCATCGCCCGCGCACGCGCGCAGAACCCGGACGCCGGCAGCACCGCCGCCGCGGAGCGCGAGGCTGCGCAGCGCGTCACGCAGGCTCGGGCCGGCTACTTGCCCAAGGTGGACGTGGCCGAGTCCTGGCAGCGTGGCAATCAACCTGTATTCGTCTTCAGCTCCCTGCTGGCCCAGCGGCAGTTCACGGCGGCCGACTTCGCGCTCGGCCCGCTCAATCATCCGAATGCCGTCGACAACTTCCGCGCGGCCGTCACGGTCGAGCAGTCACTGTTCGACGCCGCAACCAGAGCAAACGTCGTCGCCGCCGGCATCGGTCGCGACATGGCGACCGCCAGTCGCGCGATGGTCGACCACGATTTGGCGGCCGAGGTGACCAACGCCTATGGACGCGTGCTTGTCGCGGCGGCCGCACGCCAGTCTGCCGTGGCTGCCGTCGAAACCGCGCGCGCGGATCGCGAACTGGCCGGCAACCGGCGTGACGCGGGACTCGTGACCGATGCCGATGTCCTGCAACTCGACGTGTTCGTGTCTCGAACTCGGGAGCAGCAGATTCGGGCGGCGTCTGACGAACGCATCGCCCGCGCGCAACTCAACCAGCTGATGGGAGAGGCGCTTGGCGAGGTCTTCGCGCTCGATCGGTCCCCAGTTGCGGCCGCGATCGATGCGACCGATCTCGCCTCGCTCGAAGCCGAGGCGCTCGAGAACCGGCCCGACGTGAAGCTCGCCGCGCTGCAGGAACAACTCGCCGGCGCGACCCAGACTGCGGCGCGCTCCGCGTTTCTCCCGCAAGTGGCTGCGCAGGGTGGCTGGGAATTCAATGGCGGCGCCTGGAACACACGCAGCTCGAGCTGGGTCGTGGGGGCCGTGGCGCGCATCAACGTGTTCCATGGATTCGCAGACAAGGCGCGGGTCGTCGAAGCGCGTGAGCAGGCGACGCGACGCGCCCTGGAACGCGAAAAGGCGGAGACCGCCGCGCGCCTCGACGTGCACATCGCCGTCGCCCGGCTCGACGCGGCCCACGCCAGCGAAGCTGTCGGCCGCGCGGCCGTGGAGCAGGCGCGTGAGAGCCGGCGGATCATCCGCGACCGTTATGAGGCCGGCTTGACGGACGTCGCGTCGCTGCTGCGCGCGGCCGAAGCGGTGGTGCAGGCCGAGACACAACAGACAGCGGCGCAGGTGGCTGTGCTCACCGAAACCGCGGTGCTGAAACGGACGCTTGGGAAGGCGATGACCGACATGATGGCGAAAAGACATTCACTGATCCTGGGCGGCGTCGTCGCGATCATCGGTCTCGTTCTGCCGGCGTGTTCAAGTCCCCGCGACCACGACACCTGCCGACGCAGGAGTGCCGGTTCCCGTCACAGTGGCGACGGTGGCGATGGCCAACATCGCCGATACATTCGAGGCGGGTGGCGTGGTGCAGGCGCGGACGACCGCCACGATCATGGCGCGCATTCTGGCACCGGTCCTGGACATCCGCGTGGCGCCGGGTGATCGCGTGCGTGCGGGTCAGGTGCTGATCGTGCTCGATGGAAGGGACCTTGACGCCCATGCACGCAGCGCGCGCGCGGCCGCGATGGCTGCTGATCAGGGCGCTACCGCCGCGGCCTCCGATCAGCAGGCGGCCGATGCCGCCCTGGCGCTGGCGCGCGCGACGCATGAACGCATTTCAGGCCTGTACGCCAAGCGCTCGGCCACGGCGCAGGAGCTCGACGACGCCACTGGCGCCCTGCGCGCCGCCGAGGCGCGTGCGGCCGGCGCGGCCGCCCGGTCGCAAGCCGCAGGGTCAGAAGTGGAAGGCGCCCGCGCTGCCAGCGAGGCGGCAGGCACGACAGAGTCTTTCGCGCGCATCACGGCGCCCTTCGACGGGATGGTCACGGACAAGATGGTCGAGGCCGGCAACATGGCGGCTCCCGGCACCCCGCTGATGCGCCTCGAGGATACGCGCGGCTTCCGGCTCGACGTCCGCGTGGATGAATCACGGATCGGACAGATCTCGCCCGGCGCCATGGTGCTCGTCTCGCTCGACTCGGGCACGGGTGGCGTTTCGACGACGCTCAGCGGCACAGTGTCGGAAATCGGCCGCGCGGTCGATGCCGACGCGCGTGCGTTTCTGGTCAAGATCACGCTGCCCGACGCCACCGGGGTGCGCTCCGGCATGTTCGGCCGGGCCCACTTCAGCGGCCATCCACGGCGCGGCCTGACGGTGCCCGCCAGCGCGCTCGTGCACCGCGGGCAAATGACGTCGGTCTTCGTCGTCGAGAAGGACATCGCACGCGTCAGGCTCGTACGTGTGAGCGGGACCGAGGTGCTGGCCGGCTTGTCGGACGGCGATGTGGTCATCGTCGCGGCGCCCGTCACGGTGACCGACGGGCGCCGCGTCACGGCAGGAGGCCGGTAATGGCTGCCTCGTACGGCGCGGCCGGACGACTGGCGGCGGCATTCATCAACTCGAAGCTGACACCGCTCTTCATCGGTGCCTCGATGGCGCTCGGCGCGCTGGCGATCGTGGCGCTGCCGCGTGAAGAGGAGCCGCAGATCATCGTCCCGATGGTGGACGTGTTCGTGGAGATGCCAGGCGCGACGCCGGCCGACGTGGAACAGCGCGTGACGCGGCCGATGGAGCAGCTCCTCTGGGAAGTGCCCGGGGTCGAGTACGTCTACTCAACATCGAGCGCCGGGCAGTCGATGGTGGTCGTCCGCTTCACGGTCGGCGAAGCCGAAGAAGCGGCGCTCGTCCGGCTCAATCAGAAGCTCGCGGCCAACGCCGATCGCATCCCGCCCGGAGTCATCGGTCCAATCGTCAAGCCCCGTTCCATCGACGACGTGCCGATCCTGGCCGTGACCGTGTGGTCGGAGCGCTACGGCGACGACCAACTGCGGGCGCTGGCCGCGCAACTGCGCGACGCGATCGCAGAGGTGACCGACGTGTCCGAGGTGACGCTCATCGGCGGGCGGCCACGTCAGGTGAGGGTGGACGTCGACCCCGCGCGACTCGCCGCCTACGGGCTGGACCCGCTGGCGGTGCAGCGCGCAATCGGCGAGACCAACGCGCGAGGCAGCGCGTCGGGACCCGTCATGGGCGGACAGATCACCGGCCTCGAAGCCGGCAACCAGCTGCGGACCGCCGACGAGGTTCGTCGTGTCGTGGTGAGCGCCTCCAGCGGCCGTGCCGTGCTCGTACGCGATCTCGCCGAGGTCGTGGACGGCGATGCCGAGCCCACGTCGTATGTCACCTATCAATCACGCGATGCCGGCGCCCACCCCGCGGTCACGATCGCCGTGGCCAAGCGCAAGGGCACCAACGCCATCGACGTGGCGCATCACGTGACGCAGAAGCTCGACACGCTGAAGGGGACGCTCGTGCCCTCCGACGTGCATCTCGCCATCACCCGCGACTACGGCGAGACCGCCGCCGAGAAGAGCAACGAATTGCTGTGGCACATGCTGCTCGCGGTGCTCTCGGTGTCGGCGCTCATCTGGCTCGTGCTCGGCCGACGTGAGGCTGCGGTGGTGCTGATCGCGATTCCGGTCACGCTGGCGCTGACGTTGTTCATGTTCTTCCTCTACGGCTACACGCTGAACCGCATCACGCTCTTCGCGCTGATCTTCTCCATCGGCATCCTCGTGGACGACGCGATCGTGGTGGTGGAGAACATCGTGCGACATGCGCGTCTCCGCACCGGCGAGGCGAACGGCCTGGCCGCCGTGACGCTTCGCGCCGTGGACGAGGTGGGCAACCCCACCATCCTGGCCACGCTCGCCGTGGTGGCGGCCATCCTGCCCATGGCCTTCGTCGGCGGCCTGATGGGCCCGTACATGCGACCGATTCCGGTCGGTGCGTCGGCGGCGATGGTCTTCTCGCTCGTGGTGGCCTTCGTGGTGACGCCGTGGGCGGCGACGCGCCTCCTGAAGCCGGCGGCGCATCACGACCACGGCGAAGAGGATCGCTTCACGCGTCTCTATCGGCGCGTGATGGGCCCGCTCATCGCGAGCGGCCGGATGCGCGCGCTCTTTCTCGCGGGCGTGGCGGTGCTGCTGCTGGCCGCGATGGCGCTCGTGCCGCTCAGGCTGGTCACGGTCAAGATGCTGCCCTTCGACAACAAGAGTGAGTTCCAGGTGATGGTCGACATGCCGGAGGGGACGGCGCTCGAAGCCACCGCCCGTGTCGCCTCCGCTTTGGCCTCGGCCACGCTGGAGGACGAGACCGTCGTCAACGTGCAGCAGTACGTCGGCGCGTCCGCGCCGTACAACTTCAACGGGCTCGTGCGTCACTACTTCCTGCGCCGGGCGCCGCACCTGGCCGACCTGCAGGTGAACCTCGTGCCCAAAGGCGAGCGGTCGGCGCAGAGCCACGACGTGGCGCGGCGCGTGCGCGACCGGCTGCTGCCGATCGCGCGGTCGTTCGGCGCCACGCTGCAGGTGGCGGAGGTGCCGCCGGGACCACCGGTCCTGCAGACGCTCGTGGCCGAAATCTACGGACCGGATGCCACCCGGCGGACGGACGTGGCTGCGCAGGTCAAGGCGATCTTCGAGCAGACGGCCGGCGTGGTGGATACCGACTGGTACGTCGAGGCGCCGCACCCGAAGGTCACGCTCGTGGTGGATGGTGAGAAAGCTGCCGCCGCCGGACTTTCGTCGACCGCGGTGGCGTCGGTGGTCCGGATGGCCGGCTCGGGAGAGGTCGTCGGGCTGCTGCACGATGGGCAGGCGCGCGAAGACGTCCCGATCGTCATTCGCCTGCCGCGCGCCGACCGTAGCCTCGAGGCGATTCAGTCACTGCGGCTCGGCGGGACCAGACCCGTGGCTGTTGGCGAGATCACCCGGGCCGTGCGCACCCAGGAAGACCCGAGCCTGTATCACAAGAATCTGCAGCCCGTGACCTACGTCACGGGCGATCTCGCGGGACAGAACGAGAGCCCGGTGTACGCCATCCTCGAGATGAACAAGGCCATCGCGCGTCTGACGCTGCCCGAGGGCTACGGGCTGGACGTGTTCAACGCGACGCAGCCGTTCGACACGTCGAAGTACGCGATGAAGTGGGATGGCGAATGGCACATCACCATCGAAGTGTTCAGGGACCTCGGCCTCGCCTTCGCGGCGGTGCTGCTGCTCATCTACGTGCTCGTCGTCGGCTGGTTCCAGTCGTTCAAGACGCCGCTCCTCATCATGGCCGCGATCCCCTTCTCGCTCGTCGGCATCCTGCCGGCGCACGCGGCGATGGGCGCGTTCTTCACCGCGACGTCGATGATCGGGTTCATCGCGGGCGCCGGCATCGTCGTGCGCAACTCGATCATCCTGGTGGACTTCATCGAGCTGCGACTCCGCGACGGTGTGCCACTCGAGCAGGCGGTCGTCGACGCCGGCGCGGTGAGGTTCCGGCCGATGGCGCTCACCGCTGCCGCCGTGATCGTCGGGGCCGGCGTGATCCTGTTCGATCCGATCTTTCAGGGCCTGGCCATTTCGCTGATGGCCGGCGAGGTGGCGTCGCTCCTGCTGTCGCGCATGGCCGTGCCGGTCCTGTACTACATGGCGAAGCGCCACGAACGTAGCGCGCAGGCGACGGTGACGGTGCCGATTGAAATCGCACCGTGACACACATGGGAGGGAACATCATGACAATTGAACGTTCGCTGCGGATGATTGCCGGCGGCTTCGTGGCCGCGAGTGTCTTGCTGGGGATATACGTCAACCCGAACTTCCTGTGGTTCACGCTGTTCGTGGGGCTGAACCTGTTCCAGTCGGCTTTCACGCAGTGGTGTCCGATGATGGCGATTCTTCGCAAGGCCGGTATCCGCGGTTGAAAGCCCCATGCCCTCACGGGTGGGCCCTCCGGTTAGGCCGGGCTCTCGACCCCCGGCATCCCAGACCTCCGCACGGCACCAGCGGCAGACTACGACGGCCCTGAAGGCTGAAAGCGTCGGTATGCTGACCAGCATCGACGTGCGGCAGACGCCGAGGACGAACCGAGAAGGAACCGGTGTCGACTTATCGACCCGTCTTCGCGACACTGGCTCGCTCGGTATCGAGCTGTCGCACCTTCACGGTGTACGTGACCGGCACCGACTTCGAGATGAAGCACACTCTGTCGCTGCACGCCTGATATTCCAGGGCGCCGGTGATCGAAAACGTCTCAACGGACGCCAAGGCCTTTCGGGCTTCGGCCGAACCATCGAGGGCAACGTCCTGGACCAGCCGGAAGGGCTTCTGGAACACCTCGACGCCTTCGTTCAATGGCTTGAACAGGTAGATCTCCGAAGCAGGATATCGAAGGGGACGCACGACCAGGAGCGGCTGCGGGTCCAGCCGAAGGGCGACGACCTTGTAGTTGTGCTTGCCCGGAGCATACACGTGCATGCCGGACCTGGGTGTGATGTCGGCGACGATCGAAAACAAGGTGCCCGGTGCGATCACCTGATCGCTTACGTAGGTGGTGATCTCGAGGTGGTCCGTGGTCAGTCGCTGGGCATCGATCTCGCTCCCGGGGTCCCCGAGCTTCAGCAGGATGCTGGCCACGGTGTTGCGCTCCTGATACGCCTCCTCGAAGAATCGAGCCGTCACGACGCCTGCTCGATTGACGATGAGAGTGCCGGGGAACGGAATGCCGTAGTTCGTCGAGGTGGGATCCACCGTGGTATTAAGGAGCCCGTAGGCCTTGATCGTGGCCGACCCCGAGTCCGACAGCAGGGGAAATGTGATGCCTCGTCGCCGTGAGAAGTCGGCGAGGATCGCCGTCGAGTCATAGGTCATCGCCGCCACCCCAATCCCCTTCTTCTTGAGGTCCGGCAGGCGGGACTGCAGCTCCGCGAGCTGAGTCTTGCAGTAGGGACACCAGTCCGCGGACCGCGAGAAGACGAGCATCAAGCCGTTCGAGCCCATGAGCGCATCGCGAGTCCATACCGTGCCGTTCTGATCCCGCAGGCGGAAGTCGGCGATCCTCTCGCCGACCTTCGGACCGAGCTTGGTGACATCGATTCTCGGAGGCGCGGATTGACTGGAGGCAGTGGCCGCAGCAAATAGGACGAGCACCATGCCGGAGAGAATGATCTTCATCCTGCCTCATCTCAGTTTCGGTTTCACGAGCCTTGCACCCAGTCGAGAGCGAGTACTTCGAACAGAGCTTCTTGGGCAGCGCGGTTCGCAAGTTCAAACACGAGGCGGAAGTCTACCGCCTCGTGGCGACGGAGCTTCAGGTCGCGCCGTCCCGGCTGCGGCTGGTCGCCGCGCACGCCTGGGACGTGCTCGGCGCCATGCGCGCCGGCTGCGTGGCAGCCTTCACGGCATGCCCTGGAAACCCATTGTATCCGCTCGCGGACAAGCCCGACATCGTCGAGCCCGACCTGTGCAACGTGGCGGACCAGATCCTCAGGCGCGGCACCGCTGAATCGCACCGACCGTCGTCATGGCGACGAGAGAAAACCGTGCGGAGGGCCTCCTCGCGACGCGCTGGGCTGGGACCGCACGCGCATCGGGAGTGAAGCTGGGCTCGAGGCCGCATGGCGCATCGGCGTCCGCCAATCGGGTACTACTCAGCCGGAGCGCTCCTTGAATCAACGGCCAAAGCGGCCAACCCGCAGGGCGAACGCCGCGGCGCCCTCTACGAGCGCGGCGGCGAAGCTGAGAAGCGCGCCCACGCGAAGGTCGACACGACGTTGAACGTGTACACCCAAGTGATCGAGGACTCGGTTCAGCGCAGCAGAGTCGGCGATGAATTGTTCATAATTGTTCACAAACCGGAAAAGGAGTGCGGAGCTAACTCACTTTAGGGAGGTGGCTCCTCAGGCTGGATTCGAACCAGCAACCCTCCGGTTAACAGCCGGATGCTCTGCCGTTGAGCTACTGAGGAATTCGGTGGGAGCCGCGCCCCATGGGGACGCGGGCGGCGCGTCGAGCGAACCCTGATCGTAATGGAGGCACGCGGCTTCGCGCAAGCCGACACCTATATAATTCGCGCCATCATGAAGATTCGAGCCGCAGTGTGCACTGTCCTGGCGCTCACCGCGGCGTCGTTCGTCCTCCGGGCCCAGACGGGTGCGCCCACCGGCGCCACGTTCTACGAAGGCGCCCGCCTGATCCCCGGCGATGGCACACCGGCCATTGAACGCTCCGCCTTCCTCGTCGAGAACGGCACCATCACGCGCCTGGGGCGTCAAGGCGACCTGAAGGCACCCGCCGGCGCCGCGCGCGTGGACCTCACCGGCAAAACGGTGATGCCGGCACTCATCGACATCCACACGCATACCGGCTTTCAAAAAGGCGCGACCTACCGCGCAGAGAACTACTCTCGCGAGACGATCGTCGACGATCTCAATCGGGCCCTCTACTTCGGCGTCAGCACGGTCGTCTCGGAAGGCATCGATCCCGGCGATGTCACGTTCCGGATTCGCGATGACCAGGCAGCGGGGCGTCTCGGCGGCGCGCGTCTGTTCACGGCCGGCCGCGGAATGGGCGCGCCGAACGCAGGCCCGGGCGCGGAGACGTATCGCGGCATCGCCTACGACGTCACGACGGAAGACGAGGCGCGCCGCGACGTGCGGGAACTTGCCGCACAGAAGGTCGACTTCATCAAGATCTGGGTCGACGATCGCAACGGCAGAGCCCCCGAGCTGAGCGCTCCGCTGTACCGCGCGATCATCGACGAAGCGCACACGCACGGTATCCGCGTCAATGCCCATGTCTTCTACCTCGCCGACGCGAAAGGCCTTGTCGCCGCAGGGATCGACGGCTTCACGCACATGGTCCGAGACAAGGAGATGGATGACGAGGTTGTCCAGGCGATCGTGAGGCGCGGCGTCACGATCATGCCGACGCTGCAGAATACCGAGCGCGGGCGCCACATGGAGATGCCGGCATCGCTGGCCGGATGGCTCAATGGGCCGGTGCGCGAGGTAATCCCGCCGGACCTCGGCGCAAAGATCCAGGCGGGATATGGCGGACGAACAGCGACCCAGGCCGCCGCGGCGCGCGAGCGCTACGCGATCCTGCAGCGCAGTCTCGCGAAACTGTCGGCCGCGGGCGCGCGCATCGTGCTCGGCGGAGACACGGGCCTGCAGGACGATCCGTTCGGCTTCGCCGAGCATCGCGAGCTCGAGTTGATGGTCGAAGCCGGCATGACTCCGATGCAGGCGATCGTCGCCGCCACCAGCCGCGGCGCCGAGTACCTACGGCTTCGAAATACGGGGACGCTTGTTGCCGGCAAGCGCGCCGACCTCCTGGTGCTCGATGCCAATCCGCTCGACGCGATCGCGAACACACGCCGCATTTCACAGGTTGTGCTGAAAGGGCTGGTCGTGGATCGCGATGCCCTCCGCCTCCGCCTGAATTCGACACATTAGCGAACGCCCCTGGGCCGCAAAAGGGCGCAACGGCGAAAGTCCGCCTCCGCCGGCTTCGGCGAGGCCTCCCTGGGTCGCCGAAACGGCCAAACCGCGAAGGCCCGCCTCCGCCGGCCGGCTTCGGCGAGACGGGCGCCTTGACACCAAGGGCGCCGGGCTCTACTGTCCACTCGCAAGTTCCCCGCAAGCCCGGTTCGGCGGCATTCTGTTCCGGGCGGTCGTTTCAAGGAGGCATCGGATGCGGACTGTTCAGCGGCTTTCCGTGTTGGCTATCTCGTGCTTGATCCTGGGGACGTCAACCCCAACGTTCGCGCAAGGTGGGCGAGCTGAAATCAACGGCACGGTACTGGATGCGCAGAAGGCAGTGTTGCCGGGCGCCACCGTGACGGCGACGAACGAAGACACGGGGCTCATGCGAGAGTCCGTGGCAGACGCGACAGGGCGGTTCGTCATGCCAAGCCTGCTCCCAGGTACCTACACGGTCAGGGCCGAACTCTCCGGCTTCCAGGCGATGGTGCGGACCGGCATGGTCGTCCGCGTCGGTGAAGAGCTGACGATCACGCTGACGCTGCCGATCGCCGGCGTCGCAGAGACGCTGACGGTGACGGCGGAGGCGCCCCTCGTTGAGTCAACCTCCAACCGCATCGGCACCAACATCACCAGCAACGAGATCGACAGCCTGCCGAGCGCGAACCGAAGCCAGTTCAGTCTCATGCAGACGATACCCGGCCTCGTGCCGACACTCCAGATCGGATCGTTTGAAGGCGGACAGTTCAGCGCGAACGGCCAGGCCACCAACAACAACCTGTTCCTGGTCGACGGCCAGTATGACAACGATTCGCGCCGCGGCGGCTCTCAAGGTACGCAGGCGCGTGTCTCTCTCGACTCGATGTCGGAGTATCAGGTGCAGACGCACCAGTACGGCGCGGAGTATGGCGGTTCCACCGGCGTCGTCGTGAACAGCGTGACTAAGAGCGGCACCAACACCTTCGCCGGCCGCGTGTTCGAGTATTACCAAAGCAACAAGCTGCAGGCCACCGACTACTTCCTGAAACAGGCAGGCGAGAAGAACCCTGATTCAGGGAGCAACGTCTTCGGCGGCAGCATCGGCGGCCCGATCGTGAAGAACAAGACGTTCTTCTTTTTCAACTACGAAGGGACTCGCGCGCGCGAGGCGGCGAACCTGAACTTCCCGGCGCAGGCAGCGCCGCTCGCGGTCTCGTATTCGACGACAACGGCGTTCTCAGGACCGAACACCTTCTTGCGCCTCGACCACCACCTGAGCACCAATCACCAGGCCAGCTTCCGCTGGACGCGGGAGAAGATCCTGACGCAGCGAGACACGATCGAGGACGACAAGGCGATTCTCGACGCAGCCAGATTCGAGAACGACAACGGCGATCAGGTGTTCAGCTTCTCGCTGGCATCCGTGCTGAACAACCGGACGACGAACGAATTCAAGATCGGACATGTGCGCGAAAGCCTCCTTCAAGGCCCGCGCGTGATGTTCGATTCCAATTGGAAGTTCATTGGGTACGGCACCCTCGAGCCGTTCGATCTTGGGTCGCAGAACACGCATCCGGATTACATTGCCGGTCCGCGCAACACGTACCAGCAGGATCTGATTCGCGACATCAACTTCGACGACACGCTCACCTGGATTGCCGGCGCACACAACCTGAAGACGGGTGTGGCGTGGAGCCGCAACGGCGCGCTTCCACTGGGAACAGCTGCCAACTTCAATGGACTATTCACCTTCCCCGGCGACGTCCCCTTTAATGTCAACAATCCACTGACGTATCCATTCCGCTTCGGCATCAGCATGGGGCAATTCGAGTTCAGGCAAATCGACCGTAAGGCCAGCGGCTTCGTTTCCGACAAGTGGACTGTGGGCAAGAAGCTCACGCTGAACCTTGGTGTCCGGTACGATTGGCAGAAGGCGACGCCGAAAACGAAGGACGCCATCGGTCCGCGTTTCGGAGTTGCGTACGACGTGCTCGGCGACGGAAAGACGCTCGTCCGGGGCGGAGTCGGCAAGGTGTATCAGTACCAGTCGCTCGCGATCCTCGCCACGCTGCAGCAGCGCTCGGTGATTGCACCAACGTTGGCGTACGACACAACGCAGGTGGCCTCGCCGATCACGACAGGGACGTTCCCCGTGCGGGCAGGCGACGCGAACGCCACCGCGTGCCTGAATCCCGTTGCGGGCAGCGTTGCGGGAGAAGCCGTGTTGAGTCCCGCATGTCGCTCGTTTCTCGTCGGGTTGCGGAACTCCGTCCTGGCAGGCGGCGTCATCAATACGACAACGACTGGGCCGATCATCGACGGCGACCGTCGGATGGCCTACACGTGGGCATTCAGCGCGGGTCTGAAGCGGGAAATTGCGCAGAGCATGGCGGTCTCGATTGACTATGTCGGCAACCGAGGGCGTGACAACACAGGCGTCATCGACATCAACGAAGGTCCGGTCGACGCGACGGGCCGCGTGACGCGGCGCGGCGTGAACGCGTTCGATCCGAGCGGCACGCTCGTGCCGGCAGTCGGGCGAACCGCGACCTTCGCCCAGTTCAACCAGGAACAGACGAGGGAACTCGGATCCGCGCTCAATTCCACGTTCAACTCGCTCGAGATGGAACTTGAAAAGCGGATGGCGAACCGGTGGTCGGGACGCGTGAGCTACACCTACGGGGTCTGCCACGACGTCGCGGCGATCGTCGTCGACAGCAACCCTGGGCTCGACTACGGCCGGTGCGACCGTGACAACACGCACGCGTTCGCGACGAGCGCCAACGTCGATCTCGGGCACGGGCTGGGTGCCGGCATGGTGTTCCGCACGTATTCGGGCTACCCGATCAACGAGACGACCGGGGTCGACTCGAACGGTGACGGCACCTCGAACGACCGCCCCATCAAGGGCGTCAACGACCTCACGCTGCCGATCGTGTCTGCGCTCGACTCGCGCGGCGTCGCTATCCGCAACGGGATCAACGGCCAACGAAAGACGATCCTCGACGGGCGGTTCCAGTACGTGCACCGCGTCGGCAGGTATCAGGCCGGGCTCTTCCTCGAGGTCTATAACCTGACGAACCACGCAAACTTCGGGAATCCGACGGGGGCGCGCAACTCCGCCAACTTCCTGAAGACGATCGTGGCGGACAACCCGCGCACCGCGCAGCTCGGGCTCAGGCTGCTGTTCTAGACCACGAAGGTCACGAAGATCTTCAACCACGAAGGCCACGAAGTTCGTGGCCTTCGTGGCGTCGCGTTTCCTTTTACCTCCCGCCCGTTTTCGCTCCCGGTGATTCTGAGGCGGACGTCTGCGGCGCGTAATAGCCGGACCGCGCTCTGACGACCACACCTCTGGCCGGGACGCGGACCGTGACTCGGCGCCAGCTGCCGTCGTGCGCCAGCGAGGACGGCACGTACCCCAGACGGTACGTATGAAGAAGCTCCTCGGCGATGTCCTGATATGTCCCGGTCAAGCTCCTGGCATCGCGGCTGGCCACAGCCTGTCCACCAGTGTCGAACGCCAACCGGGCCATCTGCCACGACGGCGCGACGATCCCGTGATGTGCGCCCGTAAGCAGCGAAACCGTGTAGACCAGGACGCCGCTGCGCCGGACACGTTCGAGCACGCTGTCGAAGGGCATTCGGCCGGCGGTGTTTTTGCCATCTGACAGCACGACGATCACTTCACGATAGTCCGCCGAGCGATTGCGTTGCGCGTGCTCCTGGTTATGAACCGCAATCATTACCGCTTCGTACAACGCCGTCGCACCTCCGGCCGAGATATCGGCCAGCGCCGACTTTGCCAGGCCATGATCCGCGCCCAGGGGATATCGCAAGTTCGCGCGGTCGCTGAACGACATCACCTCGACGAGATCGTCGGGCCGTAACAGGTCGATGAGGGTCCCGGCGGCGGCGCGGGCGAGCTGGAGCGGCGGTCCCAACATGCTCTGGCTGCTGTCGAGGAGAATCGAGACCGCCAGAGGCACATGGCCCTCGGCGGAAAACAGCGAAATCTTCTGAGGTACGTCGTCTTCGAGCACCAGGAAATCGTCTGGCCTCAGCTCGGTCTCGGGCGACCCGTCATGGTGCTTGACGCACACGTCAAGCGTGACGAGGTCGACCCCGCTTTGAAAGTGAGCCTGGGCGAGCGCAGCAGCAACCACGGTGACGCTCGCTGCGAAAGCCATGAAACTGAACGAAACACGTCGCATGATGAACTTGAGGTTGGCCGGGCTTGCTCCCACTCTGCACTGCTTCGCCCACCAGAAGATGCCCAGCTTTGTCAGCGGGTGTGCAGATTTGTCATGGAAGCCGCCGATCGCTTGACAAATCTTGACGCTTGCCCCGGTCGATAGAATCAATAGTATGGCGACGGAAACGATGGCCGGCGCAGTCCGACAGCATCTCCTCGTGGTCGACGATGACACGGAGCTGTGTCAGCTGCTCCTCCAGTACCTCGCGCCTGAGGGCTATCACGTCGAAGCCGTGCACAGCGGCCTCGAAGGCGTCGAGCGCGCCCTGTCGGGCGACCATGCGCTCGTCGTGCTCGACGTCATGCTTCCCGACGTCAAGGGCTTCGAAGTGCTGCGGCGGGTGCGCGCGCAATCGCGCATGCCGGTGTTGATGCTGACGGCGCGCGGCGACGAACAGGACCGCATTCTGGGCCTCGAGATGGGCGCGGACGACTACCTGCCGAAGCCGTTCAACCCGCGGGAGCTCTGCGCGCGCATCGAGGCGATCCTGCGCCGCTCGCGGCCAGATCCGGCGGCGCGTGCGAAACGCAGAATCGCCGGCCCGCGTCGTCGTCGACGACGTGCGATGGACAAGGCGCGAGGGTCGTTCGGCGCGGCGGCGAGGCGGTCGATCTGACGACCGTCGAGTTCGATCTGCTCGAAGCGTTCCTGCGCGTCGGCGGGTCGCGTCATCCCGCGCGACGAGCTCGTGCGCACCGTGCTGCAGTCGCCCGTTCTCCCCGTTCGACCGCAGCATCGACACGCACGTCAGCAACCTGCGCCGGAAGCTGGGGCCGACGCCGGATGGCGCTCGAACGAATCAAGG
The DNA here is from genome assembly GCA_963741135.1 of uncultured Acidobacteriota bacterium. Lineage (GTDB taxonomy): Bacteria > Acidobacteriota > Vicinamibacteria > Vicinamibacterales > UBA2999 > Gp6-AA40. Next base: position 326,470 of record CAVUHC010000007.1, on the reverse strand, counting down.
CGCGTGCGCGGCATCGGCTATCAGTACACGCTGCGCCACCGGCTCGGCCGGTCGGAGCCATAGATGCATCGCCTCCACGTCAAGATCTTCCTCTGGTTCTGGCTGGGCGTAGTCGTCGTCAGCGGCACGCTCGTCACGCTGACCGAGTTGACGCACTCGCGCGCCGAAGACGACCGGCACTGGCGGGAGAAATACGGACCGCGCGTGGACCTGTGGGCGCGGCAGGAGACGCACATCCTCCGGACGCAAGGGCTCGGCGGCGCTCGAAGACGTACGTCGGGTCGTTTCAGAGCGATCCCGGCGTCCTGCAACTACATCTTCGACGCGGCACGGCCGCGAAGTGCTCGGGCGGCAGGCGCCGCGCCGGTCCCGACGATCGTCGCGTCGCTGGCGCAGTCGCCGAGGATGGACGCAGCGCGTCGATCGCCGCACGAGCGGATCATCGCCGAAAAGGTCATCGATGCGAATGGCAATCCGTATGTCGTCGTCGTGGACTTTCCCGGTCCGTCGATCCTCACCGCAGTCGCTGTTCGAGTTCCTGTCCGCCGATCTCAGACGCGGGACGGCTCGACGCAGCGTCGGTCGCTCCGGCTCGCCGCGGTGCTCGGCGTCGCCGGGCATGTTCTGTTTCGTGCTCGCGCGCCACATCGCCAGACCCATCGACCGGCTGCGCTCGGCGACGCGCAAGATCGCCAGCGAGCAGCTGGAGACGCGCATCGATCAGCAGCGTGCTCAATCGGCGCGACGAGCTCGCCGACTCTCGGACACGACTTCAATCGCATGGCGGACGGATCGAGCACCTCGTCACGGCGCAACGGCAGCTGCTCGTCGGACGTGTCGCACGCGCTGCGATCGCCGCTGGCGCGGCTGAACGTGGCGCTTGGGCTGGCGCGCCGCCACAGCGCGCCCGGCGCCGTCGAAGCATCTCGATCGCATCGAGCTCGAAACCGAGCGCCTGAACACGCTTGATCGGCCAGCTGCTGACGATGGCGCGCGTGGACAGCGGCGTCGACCTCGAGCGCCGGACGGTGTTCGACCTGCGGCCATGTCGTGGACGAAGTCGCGATGGACGCCGACTACGAGGCGCGGGACCGGCGCTGCGCCGTGCAGGTCGATCGGCGCCGCGCAACTGCCTCGTGCGAGGGCGCGCCGCGACATGGTGCGCGGCGCGATCGAGAACGTGGTCCGCAACGCGGTGCGCCACACCGCCGACGGCACGACGCGTCGACATCTCCGCTGGACTGCGCCGCGATCGTCGACGGGCGCGCCGCGCGCCGTCATCCAGGTTCGCGATCACGGCCCGGGAGTCGCCCGAGAGGCGCGTGCCCAGCCTGTTCCGTCCCGTTCCATCGCGAGCACGAACGGCGCACGCCGAGAGCCAGGACGGCACCGGGCTCGGCCTCGCGATCACGCGCCGCGTCCTCGAAGTCCATGGAGGGACCGCGACCGCCGCGCAACGCGGCGGGATGGAGGGTTCGTCGTCTCGCTCGAGCTGCCGCTGCACGTCCCGACGGCGAGGCTCGACCACATCGGAGGCCGACACGCGGCCGACCACCCAGGAGACATGGCAATGCATGGATTACGGCTGCCTGAGCCGCCAAACGACGGCGAACTACTAGGTCTCTGCGTTCGGTCCTCCTCGTCGCCGCCGCGGCGACCGCCGGCTGCTCGAAGAGGCGGCGCAGGCACAGGCCGGCGGCCGGCCGGCGACGATGCGGTCCTGGTGACGGTCGCGCACCGTCGTCCAGAAGGCGATGCCGCTCGAGATTCGCGTCATCGGCACCGTCGGAAGCCGAATCGACCGTCGCCGTCCACGCGCAGATCACCGGCGCGCATCACCTCGGTGAATTTCAAGGAAGGCGACGATGTCGCCGACAGGCCAGGTCCTCTTCACGCTGGATCGGCGGCCGCTCGAGGCGACGCTGCAGCAGGTCCAGGCGAACCTCGCGCGCGATCTCGCGCAGGCGCCGAACGCGAGGACGCAGGCCGGACGCGTACGAGACGCTGGCCGCGCGCGGCCTCGTCTCGGGCCAGGAAGTGCAGACCAGCGCGACGGCGGCCGCCGCGCTCGACGCCACGGTCGGAAGCCGATCGCGCCGCCGTCGAGAACGCGAAGGTGCAACTGGAGTACGCGACGATCAAGGCGCCGATCTCCGGACGCACCGGCGCGCTCATCGTCCACGAAGGCAACCTCGTTCGCGCCAACGACGCCACGCCGCTCGTCGTCATCAACCGCATCGCGCCCATCAACGTGTCGTTCGGCATCCCGGAAGGCCAGCTGCCGGACTTCAAGCGCTACCTCGCCGAGCGACGCTGCGTGTCGAGGCGCAGCGCGCCCTCCGATACCGGTCCGGCGTCGATCGGTCAGATCGCCTTCGTCGACAACGCGGTTGATCCGACGACGGGGACCATCAAGATCAAAGGATCGTTTCCCAACGATGATCGGCGGCTGTGGCCGGGCCAGTTCGTCAACGTCGTCGTGACGCTGACGACCGACTCAGGCGGCAATCGTCGTGCCCACCGCGGCCATTCAGGCCGGCCAGCAGGGCGACTGTCGCCTTCGTCGTCAAGCCCGATGAGACCGTGGATCTGCGACCGGTCACCGTCGCCCGGACGAGCGGCGCCGAAAGCATCGTCAAGACGGACTCAAGGCGGGTGAAACCGTCATCACCGACGGCCAGCTGCGTCTCGTGGCCGGCAGCCGGATCAAGGTGAAGCCGACACGACCCCGGGCAGGTGGCGACGATGAACCTCTCGGCGCTCTTCATCAAGCGGCCGATCGCGACGACGCTCATCGTCCTGGGGATGATGGTCTTCGGCGTGATGTCGTACCGGCTGCTGCCGGTCAGCGACCTGCCGACGATCGACTTCCCGACCATCCGCGTGCAGGCGAACCTGCCGGGCGCGAGCCCCGAGACGATGGCGGCGGCGGTCGCGCTGCCGCTCGAAAAACAGTTCGCGACGATTCCTGGCCTCGACTCGATCAACTCGACAGCTCGCTCGGCAACACGAACATCGTCCTGCAGTTCAACCTGAGTCGCGACATCGACGCGCGGCCGCCGGACGTGCAGTCGATGATCGCGCGGACGTCGCGGCAGCTGCCGGCGCAGATGCCGGCGCCGCCGTCGTATCAGAAGGTCAATCCCGGCGACGACGCCGGTGATGCAACTCGTGCTGCATTCGTCGACGCTGCCCGCGTCACGGTCGACGAGTACGCCGAGTCGACCATTGCTCAGCGCATCTCGACGGTGGCCGGCGTCGCGCAGGTGCAGGTGGGCGGCGCGGCGAAGTACGCGGTGCGCGTCGACCTCGATCCCGCGCAACCTGTCGGCGCACGGCATCGGCATCGACGAAGCCGCGTCCGCAATCCAGACGGCCAACGTCAATCTGCCGACCGGCACGATCTACGGCGCGGACCACACCTACACGATCCTCGCCAACGGGCAGCTGCTGCGCGCGTCCGAGTACGCGTCGACGATCGTCGCCTACCGCAACGGCAACCCGGTGCGGCTCGACGCGATCGCGCACGTCTACGACGGCATCGAGAACGACAAGTCGCCGTTCTGGTTCAACGGCGCAGCGCGCCATCTCGCTGTCGGTGCAGAAACAGCCGGGCACCAACGTCGTCGCGGTCGTCGACGCGGTCAAGGCGCTGCTGCCGAGTTCCGCGAGCAGCTTCCGCCGTCGATCACGCTCGACATCCGCAGCGATCGGTCGATCGCTATCCGCGAATCGGTGGCCGACATCAAGTTCACGCTGCTGCTGACCATCTGCCTCGCCGTGATGGTCATCTTCGTCTTCCTGCGGAACGTCTCCGCAACGGTCATTCCCAGCCTCGCGCTGCCGGTCTCGCTCGTGGCGACCTTCGCGGTGATGTACCTGCTGGGCTACAGCCTCGACAACCTGTCGCTGCTCGCGCTCATCCTCTCGGTCGCCTTCATCGTCGACAACACGATCGTGATGCTCGAGAACATCATCCGGCACATGGAGATGGGCAAGGCGCCGATGCGCGCCGCGCTGGAAGGGTCGAAGGAGATTGCGTTCACGATTGTCTCGATGACGCTGGCGCTCGTCGCGGTCTTCATCCCGGTGCTCTTCATGGGCGGCATCGTCGGGCGCCTGCTGAACGAGTTCGCGGTTACCATCGCCGTCGCGATTCTCGTGTCCGGCTTCGTCTCGATCAGCCTGACACCGATGCTGTGCAGCCGCTTCCTCACGCCGCCCGCAGAGCAGCGTCACGGCTGGTTCTACAACATCACCGAACGGATGTTCGACGCGTGGCGGCGGCTCTACGACGTCACGCTGCGGCAGAGCCTGCGCTTTCACGCCGTGACGATGGCGATCTCGGTCGTCGCTCATCGCCGCACCGCATACCTGTTCACGCTGATCCCGAAGGGGTTCCTGCCGAACGAGGACGTCGGCCGCGATCAACGTGACCACCGAGGCGATCCAGGGCATCGGCTTCGACGACATGGTGCGCAAGGAGCAGCAGATCGCCGAGATCATCGGCCGCAACCCGAGCATCAACGGGACTGTCGAACTTCGTCTTCGGCAACCGCGGCAACGTCAACATCGATCTCAAGCCGCGCGACGAGCGGACGCAGACCAGCGACAGCAGATCATCGCCGCGCTGCGCCCGCGGTCGCGCAGGTGCCCGGCATGCGCGTGTTCATCAACATGCCGCAGCCGATCAACCTCGGCGGGCAGCAGGGCGCGCGCAGCCCGTATCAATTCACGCTGCAGGACACCGACACCACCGAGCTGTACCGCTGGGCGCCGATCCTCGAGGGCAAGATCCGCGCGATTGCCGGGCTCGAGGACGTCAGCAGCGACCTGCAGGTGAAGAACCCGCAGATTCGCGTCGACATGAACCGCGACAGGATCTCGGCGCTCGGCCTGACCGTGAACCAGGTCGAGACCGCGCTCAACAACGCCTACGGCACGCGGCAGGTGTCGCAGATCTACGCGCCGAACAACCAGTACCAGGTCGTCATGCAGGTCGCGCCGGAGTTCCAGAAGGATCCGGCGGCGCTGTCGATGCTCTACGTCCGCTCGTCGGGCGGCCGGCTGATTCCGCTCAATACGTTGGCGAGTGTGACTACCGACGTGGGGCCGCTCACCGTGGCGCATACCGGCCAGCTGCCATCGGTGACGATCGCGTTCAACCTGAAGCAGGGCGTGGCGCTCGGTGACGCCGTGTCGCGGATCCAGGCGACGGCGGCGTCCACGCTGCCGTCGACCGTGACGACGAGCTTCCAGGGCGCGGCGCAGGCGTTCCAGGATTCGCTGCGGGGCCTCGGCCTGATCCTGCTGATGGCGATCGTCGTCATCTACATCGTGCTGGGCGTCCTCTACGAAAGCTTCACGCATCCGCTGACGATTCTCTCCGGGCTTGCCGTCAGCCGGTTTCGGCGCGCTGCTCACGCTTCTCGTCTTCAAGGCCGAGCTCAGCCTGTACGCGTTCGTCGGCATCATCATGCTCATCGGCCTGGTGAAGAAGAACGGCATCATGATGGTGGATTTCGCGGTGGCCGCGCAGCGCGAGCGCGGCCTCTCGCCGCGCGATGCCATCCACGAAGCGTGTCTCGTGCGATTCCGGCCGATCATGATGACGACGATGGCGGCGCTGGTTGGCACGCTGCCGATTGCGCTCGGCCTTGGCGCGGGCGCCGAGTCTCGTCGTCCACTCGGCCTCGCGGTCGTCGGCGGGCCTGCTCGTGTCGCAGCTGCTGACGCTCTACATCACGCCCGTGTACTACGTGTACATCGAGAACGCGCGGATGTGGCTTGGCAGACGACGATCCGCGCCGGAGCCCCGCGTCGAGGGACACCTGCCAGCGCGCCTCCCGAACATCGAGGGGAGCGAGGGTCAGGCGTAGAGGCTGCTACCGCTTCTTCTTTCTCCTGACGACCCTGCCGTTTTCGCCGCCGGTGATCCCAAGCTGGACACCGGCGCCGATCAGGCTCAGCACGATCCAGACGGCCACCACCCACCGCTGACCCGGTGCCGGGTTGAGCGGATACGCCACCCACACGTCACCGCTCGTCGCGGCCCTGAGCGCCGCGCGGTCGCCGACCAGCGCCATCGCCCCGACGATCATCGTCCACGCGCCGCCGAACGCGGTGCCCACGATGATGAAATAGCGCTGGAGATAGGTGGCCCCGACGGCACCCGCGACCGAGAAGAGGATGACGATGAACACGCTGGGGTCGCGATCGCCCGCCGAGAAGGCGAGGTTGGCGATCACCGCGCCGAGCCCCGCTCCCACCAGCGCTACGCCGACGAAGTACGCCGCGATCAGGACGAACGCCCCGACGAGTCCGCCGACCACGGCCGCGATAAGCATCAGACCGGTGTCGCTGACGCCGAACAACGAGCTGGCTGCCAGCGCGCCCAGGATGAACCCGAAGATCGCGAGGACCGTGCGGAACAGGCGATAGCCGAAGAAGCACGAGATGATGCCGCCACCCAGGAGGATCGCAGCAGCAGGCAATTGATAGGACGCAGGGAGCATTTTGGATCAGTGATTCGTGATTAGTGATTGGTGGTTCGCGATCTAAGGGACTCGCGATTCTAGCAACGCAATCACCAATCACCAATCGCGAATCATCAATCACAAGTCGCCAGGAGCTTACACTTCCCGTCGTCCCTCCATTGCCCGCGACATCGTGACTTCATCGGCGTATTCGAGGTCGGAGCCGACGGGAATCCCCATCGCGATGCGCGTGACACGTACGCCGAGCGGTTTCAGCAACCGCGCGAGGTAGAGCGCCGTCGCCTCTCCTTCCACGTTCGGATTGGTCGCGAGAATCACTTCGTCCACGGCACCGTCTCCCACCCGCGACAGCAGCCCTTGGATCTTCAGATCGTCGGGCCCGACGCCGTGGAGCGGCGAGAGCGCGCCCATGAGCACGTGGTAGACCCCGCGGAACTCGCGCGTCTTCTCGACGACGGAGACGTTCTGCGGCTCCTCGACCACGCAGATCAGGCGCTGGTCGCGTGACGCACTCGTGCAGAACGCGCACGGATCCTGCTCGGTGATGTTGTTGCAGACCGTGCAGTACGTGACGCGCTCCTTGATGTCTCGAATCGCGTCGCAGAGCCGCTCGGCATCGTCGCGTGGATTCTTGAGAATGTGAAAGGCGAGGCGCTGGGCGCCCTTGGCGCCGATGCCGGGCAGCTTTTGCAGCTGCTCAACGAGCCGTGTCAGAGGGTCAGGAAGCAATGCTGAATGACGAATGGCGAACGCGTTAGAAACCCGGGATTTTCAAACCGCCCATCAGCCCCTGCATCTGCTGACCCAGCTGCTCGTCGACCTTGCGGTGCGCGTCGTTGATGGCCGCGAGAATCAGGTCCTGCAGCATGTCCACGTCGTCCTTGGAGACGACTTCCGGATCGATCTTGATCGACTGCAGCTGTTTGTCGCCGCTCATCACGACCGTGACCATGCCGCCGCCGGCGGTGGCCTCGACGCGCATGTTGGCCATCTGCTGTTTCAGGCGCTCCTGCATCTCTTGCGCCTGCTTCATCATCGCTTGAATGTTCATGAGGCTACCGTCTAACGCCCGTTACATCTCTTCGACATCGCGGATCTCGGCGGGGAACACGTCGAGCATCGCCTGGACCGTGGATGACGCCATGGCTTCAGCTTTCAGATCGCGCTTTTCCTTCGGCGCGTCGGCTGGCGCCGGGCTGCCGGCACTCGACGCCGCGGGCGACGAAGCCGCGGCCGTCGGACCGTCCGACTGAACCGCCACAACCGACATCTTCCGGCCCGCGATTTTTTCGGCGGCCGCCTCGAGCCAGGGACGCGTCAGCTCGAGCTGCTCGCGCAGCGCGCGATGCGCCGGCAGGAAGGTGAACGTCACGCGTTCAGGCGTCACCTCGATCTTCTGCGCTTGCGCCACGACCGTGTTGTAGAACAGCGCCTTCTTCGCGCGGATCTCCGCAAGCAGCGGGTCTTTCAAACCGGGATCGGGGAGCCGGGGTCCGGGATCCGGGGCCGAACCGGGATCGGGGATCCGGGATCGGGGATCCGGGGTTCGAGGTTCCGGACTCGCCACGCGTGGCCGGACAGGCATCGCGGCACTCACCTTCGACGCAGTATCTCTTGGGAGTTGGGAGTTGGGAGTTGGAAGTTGCGCAGCCCTCCTGGGTCCCATCGAGTCACCCGCCTGCTCGATCAGCTCCGTCAGCGGCACCAGCTTACGCAGGTGCATCCACTTGAGCAGCACCATCTCGAAGTGATAGCGCGGATGCGACGCGGTGCGGATGTCCTGCTCCGCCTTCGACAGCAAATCAAAAGCGCGCATCAGATCCTCGCGTGAAAAACGCGACGCGAGCTGCGTGAGCCGCTCGCGCTCGCCCTCGGCGAGGTCGCCGTCACCGGCGCGCGACGGATCGACGGACACGATCATCAGGTCGCGAACCGCGCGCGACAGCTCGCGGCACACCAGCCTCAGGTCGTGCCCCGCCTCGACCGCCCGATCCGCGAGCGCAAACGCGGCAGGGCCGTCCTCCGCCACCACGGCGTCGAGCAGATCGAACAGCAGGTCGCGCCCGACAAGGCCCAGCACAATGGAGACGTCGTCCACGGTGATCGTCGTCCCGGCGAACGAGATGACCTGGTCGAACGCGCTCTGCGCATCGCGCATGCTGCCTTCCGCGGCGCGCGCAATCAGCAGCAGTGCCGGCTCCGACACGTCGAACCCTTCGGCATCGGCGATCTTCCTCAGGTGCGCGGCGATGAGCCTGATGGGAATCGTGCGGAACTCGAACACCTGCGATCGCGAGAGGATCGTGTCCGGAATCTTGTGCAGCTCGGTCGTGGCCATCATGAAGATGACGTGCGCGGGCGGCTCTTCGATGGATTTGAGCAGCGCGTTGAACGACGGGGTCGAGAGCTGGTGGACCTCGTCGATGATGAACACCTTGTAGCGATTGCGGACCGGCGAGAACGACAGGCCCTCGATGATCACCTCCCGGATGGTGTCGATGCCGGTGTGACTGGCCGCGTCGATTTCGAGCACGTCGATGTCGCGCCCCTGCGCAATCTCGACGCACGCGTCACACTCCCCGCAGGGATCGGCGGTCGGCCCCTTCACGCACGAGAGCGCCCGCGCCAGGATGCGCGCGGTCGTCGTCTTGCCCGAACCACGCTGCCCCGCAAACACGAACGCCTGCGCGACGCGCCCGCTGGTGATCGCGTTGCGCAGCGTGCGCGTCACCCCGTCCTGTCCGATCACATCATCGAACCGCTGGGGGCGCCATTTGCGTGCAAGAACCTGGTAGGCCATGAACAGGAAACTTTGAAGGTCGAAGTTAAAGAAGTCCGAAGTGCAATATCGTTGAAGATGCCGCCGAGTCGCTTCCGACTTACGTTCGGGCTTTCGATTTCGGATTTCGAGCTTCCGGGATGGGCCCCACCGCGACCCGGTGCACCTGCGTACACCTCAGGGTCTGTTTAGCGCTGCTGCCTTCCGGCCCTGACGCGGTTCGCAGGCTGAAGTTGCACAGGGTCCGGGCCGCGGTGCGGCTCACCTCACGTAGGCGGGCCCTGTCAGGCCCGCCAAAAAATCAGTCTAACACGCGCTGAGGAGCTGCATCGCGACCCGCTCGTAGAGCTCGACGGCGTGATGCAATTCGTCAAGGGCGACGTGTTCATCGTCGGTATGGGCCACGTGAATCGAGCCCGGTCCGAGCAGCAGCGGTGTTCCCCACCGCGTCAGCAGGGGGATGTCAGTGGTATACGGGAAGACCGCCGTCTCGAAGCCCGGAACCGTGTGCATCCGCACCGCCGGGATGTCGAGGACCGGCTCGACCGCGACGATGGTCTCGACGACCCTCAGCGCGGCACGAACGGGCGCTCCGTCGCCCACGATTCGGAAGAGCAGCTCCGCGGAGGCATGCGGTGAGACGACATTCGGCGCAACACCTCCTTCGATGAGTCCGACCGTGTAGTGGGTCCGCCCAAGAATCGGATCCTCGGGCAGGGCTACCCCGCGCATCACCATCAACGCGTCGAGCAGCTTGTCAATTGCGGAATCGCCGAGCTCGGGAAACGACGAATGTGCGGCGCGGCCGCTCGCGCGCAGCCGCACGCGAAGCACGCCGCGCGTCGCCACGCCCAGGCGGTTGTCGGTCGGTTCTCCGTTGATCAGATACTTCACGCCCGCCGGAGCACGGTCGTTGGCGACGCGTGCACCGTCGCTGCCGCGCTCCTCGCCGGCGACGAAGAGCATGCCAATGCGTTGTTCGCCCTTTTCTCTCAGTCGCTCAACCGCAATCACCTGCGCGGCCAGGATGCCTTTTGCGTCGCACGATCCGCGGCCGAAAATCATGCCGAGCTCCCGCCGGCACGGAAAGAACGGCGGGACGCAGTCGAAGTGCGTGGAAAAGACGACCTGCGGCGGGGTATCGAGCTGCGCGAAGACGTTGAAGCGACCATCGGCGACAGGCTGCTCGACGACGCGGTACCCTCGATCGCGAAGAAACCTGGACAGCCACGCGGCGATCTCCTGCTCGCGGCCCGTCGTGGAATCGATGTCAACCAGCGCGCGGGTGAGATCCTCGACGCTGCTCGGACCAGCGCCTTCCACTTCTAGCGAATCCATCGCTCGAGCTCGGTGCGCGCATCGGTCCGCTCGTCTCGATACTTCACGATGACCGGCGTCGCCAGCGACAGGCCCCAGTCCTTGCCCGCACCGACCGTGACCGCGCGCGCCCCGGGCACTACCACAGCGCCTTCGGGTACGACGAGCGGCTGTCCCGACTCCGGCTTGATGATCCGGCTGTTTGGAAGGTCGTAGATCGGAGTCGAGCCAGTAATGATCGTCCCGGACGCGAGCACCGCGCGCTTCCTGATGATCGCACCTTCGTACACGCCGCAGTTCCCGCCAACGAGCACATCGTCCTCGACGATCACCGGCATCGCGCCAACCGGCTCGATCACCCCACCGATCTGCGCAGCGGCGCTGAGATGGACGCGTCTTCCGATCTGCGCGCATGAGCCGACGAGCGCATGGGAATCGACGAGCGTGCCGTCGCCAACCCAGGCGCCCACGTTGATGTACATCGGTGGCATGCAGATGACGCCAGGGCCGAGGTAGGCGCCTTCACGAACCGACGAACCTCCAGGCACGATTCGCACGCCGCTCGCGGCGTCGAAATGTTTGAGCGGCAGCGTGTCCTTGTCGAAGAACGGCCAGCGCCCTTTCGCGACGCCCATGTCCACGATGTCGCCGAAGCGGAAGCCAAGCAGAATCCCCTGTTTGACCCAGACGTTGACACGCCATCCCGTGGGAGACGATTCGTCAGGCTCCGCGGCGCGGACCTTCCCGAGCGACAGCTCGTCGCGCAGGCGGAGAAACGCGTCGCGCGCCTCGTCTCGAGGCGCGCGGCTTCCCTGCTCGAACAGGGTTGTGATGTGGTGTGAGAGATCGCTCATCGGGCTGTGGGCCGAGCCGTCTGCCTCGCCGACGCCGCAACGCGGCGAAGGCGGGTCAGGCTCGCCTCATACTCGCGCTGCCGCTCCGAGCATTTTGAGGTTCTGCAGCACGCGCATGATCTTGTCACGCGCGGCGGCGCTCGGTGGAACGAGCGGGAGTCGATAGTGCTCTTCGAGGAGCCCCATCGCCGCCATCGCGGCCTTCAGCGGGATCGGGTTGGATTCAACGAAGTTCACCTGGCAGAACGGCAGCAGCCATGTGTGCAGCCGGCGCGCGGACGCAAAATCGCCCTTCTCCGCCATCTCGACGATCTGCACCATCTCCGCCGGCGCCGCATTCGACGCGACGGAAATCACGCCGCGCCCGCCGATCGCCATCGCCGCCACCGTCAGCGGATCGTCTCCGCTCAACAGGATGAAATCGTCAGGGACCGACGCAAAGATCTCGCACATCTGGACGACGTTACCCGACGCTTCCTTGACGCCAACGATGTTGGCGATGTTGGCGAGGCGGACGATCGTGACAACGTCCACGTTGACGCCGGTCCGGCCGGGAACGTTGTACACGACGATCGGAAGCGGCGTCGACTCGGCGATCGCCTTGTAGTGCTGGTAGAGGCCTTCCTGCGTCGGCTTGTTGTAGTACGGCGTGACCGACAGAATGCCGTCGGCGCCGGCCTTCTCCATGTCGTGGACGAGCGCGATCGTGTCGCGCGTGTCGTATCCGCCCGCCCCGGCGAGCACCGGGACGCGGCCCGCGTTCTCCTCGACGACGAGCGCGACCACGCGGAGCTTCTCGGCATGGGACAACGTGGGCGCCTCGCCCGTCGTGCCGCACGGGGACAGGAAATGAATGCCCGCGTCGAGCTGGCGGCGCACGAGACGACGCATGGCCGCTTCGTCAATCGAGCCGTCTTTTCTGAACGGCGTGACGAGCGCCGTGCCGACACCTGTAAATCGCGTTCTCATAGCTACGACCCCGGGCGGGTCTAAAGACCCGCCTCTACACTGCCCCTACCCTGCCCGAAGCACGTCCGCCATCGAATACCAGCCGCGCTTGTCCTTGATCCACTGCGCGGCAAGCAACGCACCCGATGCAAAGCCGCGGCGATCGCGGGCCACGTGCGTCAGCTCGATCGTATCCGACGGACCGTCGAATCCGATCGTATGTGTGCCCGGAATCGTACCGGCCCGTGTGGATGATACGTCGACGACGCGATCGTACCCGGCCCGGGTCATGGCGTCACGCAGCAGGAGCGCCGTGCCCGAGGGCGCATCGCGCTTGGCGGCATGATGCAGCTCGTGAATCCAGGCCCCGTATTGAGGATGCGACCGCATCATGCGCGCCGCGTCCGCCACGATCAGCTCGAATACGTTCACGCCGATCGAGAAATTCGCCGACACCACGACCCCGAGTCCGGCGCGCTCTGCCTCCGCACGGTACGCCGGCAGCAGGTCCGACCACCCCGTGGTTCCAATCACGGCGGGCAGCTTGCGCTCCACGTATCGCGGGAAATTGGCCTCGAGCGCGGCGGCGGTCGAAAAATCGATCGCGACGTCCGCAGGGGCCGACCAGTCGCCATCGTCGACATCGATGCGCGAGGCGATCTCCATTCCCTGCGGAACCGCCAGCTCTTCGACCAGCCGGCCCATCTTTCCGTAGCCGACGATGAGGAGCCTCACGCGAAGAACTCCTCGTGCAGCCGATCCATGGCGTGCTGGAGATCCGCCTCGCGGAGAATGACGGTGATGTTCCGCCGCGATGCCGCCTGCGAAATCATCCGAAGGGGGACCTCCTCGAACACGCCGACCGCGCGCGCGGCAATCGCCGGCTCATTGCGCAGCCGATCGCCAACCGCGCACAGCAACGCCATCTCGTGCTCGATCGACACCTGCGAGAACTCCGACAGCGCTTCCACGATCGCCTCCAGATGCCGCCGGTCGTCGACCGTCACCGAGACGGTGACTTCGGACGTCGTCACGACGTCGACGGAGGTGCGATACCGCTCGAATACCTCGAACACGCGACGCAGGAACCCGTACGCCATCAGCATGCGGCTCGACGTGATATCGACCACCGTCAGATCGCGCTTGCAGGCGAGCGCGGTGAGCGGCGTGGATCCCGGCGGCGGCTCGGCGGTGATCATCGTGCCCGAACCCTCCGGCTTCCGTGCGTTCAGGATCCGCACCGGAATATTGCGCTCGACCGCGGGAAGAATCGTGCTCGGGTGCAGCACCTTCGCGCCAAAATACGCCAGCTCCGCAGCTTCGGCAAATGAGAGCTGCGGCACCAGGCGCGGCCTGGCAATGAGGCGGGGATCCGCGGTCAGCATGCCGTCGACGTCGGTCCAGATCTGAATTTCGTCGGCGCCGATACCCGCTCCAACCAGGGCGCCCGAATAATCCGATCCACCGCGGCCCAGGGTCGTCGTGTGACCCTCGACCGTGGAACCGACGAAGCCCCCGAGCACCGGGATCCGTCCAGCGTCGATCACCGCGAGCACCGAGGTTCGCAACGCCGCGTTGGTTTCGTCGGCCAACGGCACCGCGCGGGTGTGGTCGTTGTTGGTGATGATCGCGCGTCGCGCGTCCACCCATTCCGCGGGCAAGCCGCACTGTGTCAGCGCGGCGGCAACGATACGCGAGCTGAGCAGTTCACCAGCCGCGGCCACGACGTCGAGCGTGCGTGGCGACACTTCGCGAAGCACGGAGAGCGCCTTCGCAAGGGCGACGAGATCATCGAACTGCGCATTGATGCAAGTCCCGAGGTCGCCGGCGGCGTCCTGCGGCGCAAGCGCGCGGGCGGCCGACAGGTGGCGCTCGCGCAGCTGCTCGATGCGTGACAGCGCATCGTCCACGCGGCCGGCTCCGCCGGCAGCGGCGATCGCGAGCAGCGTATCGGTCACGCCGCTCATGGCGGACACCACGACCGCCGGACCGCGGCCGTCGCGCGTCCGGGCGGTGCGAGCGATCTGAATCAGCCGTTGAATAGCGTCTGGGTCTGCGACGGAGGTTCCGCCGAATTTCTGGACGACCATCGATTAATGGTTAGTAGTTAGCGGTTGGTGGTTAGTGGTTGTGGAGCCGGATTCTATTTATATACGAAAAGGCTCGGCTCGCCGATTGAGTGACGCGGCAAGCCTTTTGACGCTCGCGATCGAATGCGGCGACGTAATTTCTACTTCCTGACTGCATCAGAGCTTGAACAGACGAGACGGCCTGCAAACGCCTCTGCCGACAGAGGCTTACGTCGCGACCTTGGCGAAAGCGAGCGCGGCACCTCGCTTGGACCTCTCATCCCAGCCGCGGAGGTAGCATGCATTCAACCGTGCTGATCATCGAAGCGCGCCGCGAAGTGGCCGCCGCCCTCGAGCAGGTCCTCGCCGCGGCGAACCTCGCGTCCGTGGTGGTGCCGCATCTCGAAAAACTGAGCGATGTCGAGATCCCGCCCGCAGCCATACTCGTGCGCATCGCGTTCGAAAGCGCCAGCGACCCACCCCATGCCGCCATCGCCAGGCTCCCGCCCGATAGGCCGCCGGTCGTGGCGATTGCGTGGGAAGACGACGAATTCGCGGAGGCGGAAAAGCTGAAATGCGACGTCATTCTCCGCGCGCCGCATGACATCCCCCGTCTCTGTCAAACGCTGACGCGGGTCGTCCAGGCTTAACGCTTGCGACGAGCGGTTTTGCGCTTTCGAGGCGAGAGGTGTTGCTGCGCGCCGGCACGCTGCTCGGTCAACTGACGCATCACCTCGGTGCGCAGCCGGGCGGCTTCGGCCAGGACGTCATTTAGCCTGTCGAGGACTTGCTTGAGCTTTTCGGGACTAATGGGGGTGCGATCGTCCGCCATTCGTTCCGTAAGGATTACTGATGGTGATGGCACCCGTAAAGCTCAACAAGGATAATCGCCCATGTGACTTCACGCCTCCTCGACCGTGAGCGCATCGTCGCCGGCCCCGGCTTCAATCGGTGGCTCGTGCCACCTGCCGCGCTCGCGATTCATCTCTGCATCGGCATGGCGTACGGGTTCAGCGTGTTCTGGCTGCCGCTCTCCCGCGCGCTCGGCATCACCAAATCAGTCGTGTGTCCGGACCTCACGCTGACGGCCGCGCTCTTCACCACCGCGTGCGACTGGCGCGTCAGCGATCTGGGATGGATCTACACGCTCTTCTTCGTCTTTCTCGGCTCATCGGCCGCGCTATGGGGCGGATGGCTCGAACGATCAGGTCCGCGCAAAGCGGGCGTCGTGGCGGCCATCTGCTGGTGTGGGGGCATCGTCATCGCCGCGGTCGGCGTGATCCTCCACCAGTTGTGGATCATGTGGCTGGGCGCAGGTGTCCTGGGTGGTATCGGGCTGGGTCTCGGCTACATCTCGCCTGTCTCTACTCTCATCAAGTGGTTTCCCGACCGGCGCGGCATGGCAACCGGGATGGCGATCATGGGCTTCGGCGGCGGCGCGATGATCGGCGCCCCGCTCGCCGACCGCTTGATGACCCATTTCCGCACGCCGACGTCTGTCGGCGTATGGCAGACCTTTCTCGTGCTCGCCGGCCTCTATTTCGCGTCGATGATGGCCGGGGCGTTTGCCTACCGCGTGCCTCCGGCGGGATGGCGCCCTCGAGGCATGACCGCCCCGCAAGGGCAGGCGATGGTCACGGCAAGGAGCGTCCATCTTCGCGATGCGCACAAGACGAAGCAGTTCTGGTTGATCTGGGCGGTTCTTTGCCTGAACGTCAGCGCCGGCATCGGGGTGATCGGCATGGCCTCGCCGATGCTCCAGGAGATTTTTGGCGCGAGCGCGGCAGTGGCCGCGGGATTCACCGGACTGATTTCGCTGTTCAACATCGGTGGGCGCTTTTTCTGGGCATCGCTCTCCGATCGCATCGGCCGCAAGGCGACCTATTACACGTTCTTCATCCTGGGCATCGCGCTCTACACGCTCACGCCCACGGCGGCGCGAACCGGCAGCCAGGCGGCGTTCGTGCTCGCGATCTGCGTCATCGTCTCGATGTACGGCGGCGGGTTCGCAACGATTCCCGCGTACCTCGCCGATATCTTCGGCACGCAGTTCGTGGGCGCCATCCATGGACGGCTGCTCACCGCCTGGTCGACCGCCGGCATCATTGGTCCCGTGGTCGTGAACTACATTCGCGAGTACCAGCGTGACATCGGCGTGCCGTCGGCGCGGGTGTACGACGTCACGATGTACATCCTCGCTGCAATGCTCGTGTTCGGACTGATCGCAAACGCGCTCGTCAAACCGCTTTCCGATCGATGGTTCATGACCGACGAAGATCTGGCGGCGCTACAGGCGCGCAGCGGCCGTGGGTCGGACGCCAATCAATCCAAGGCCCTCGGGATCGGGCCGGGTGGACTCGACGGGCGGACCGCTCTTGCGTGGACGGGCGTTGCGGTGCCGATCGCCTGGGGGGTATGGGTGACCCTCTCCCAAGCCTTGATCCTCTTCTCGTGAGCTTGCCGGACAGCCGGATGTCTGCGGTATCCTAGGTCCCTCCCACTGTGACTCTTCAGATTGCCGTCCTCCTGTTGGCAGGGTGCGCGCTCGTCGCCGTGGGCATCCTGCGATTGCGCCGCAAGAAATAGCACCGCTTCAACAACTTGCAGCGATCTCGCGTATTCCTTGCGCGCAGCGAATTGGCCGAAATCAAGGCGAACTTTGACCGATTCGAGATGTCAGCCCGCGCTACAATCCGCGCGTCGTCAACAACTCAAGTGCCCTTGGATCCCGGTAACCACACTCAGGCCGTGTGAGATCCCTGGCCCACCTGGCGCCGACGCCGCTCGCGAGGTCTCCCGCGCGCGGCATGCGTCGCTCGATCGCACGGCCGCGGTGAAGATCCTTGGTGAACCATAAGTGGAAGGGCTCACGTTGGGGTGCCGACGCCAACCTATCGCGTCACTGAGACAACGGCGTCCGGGTGCGGTTCGCAGTTCAGCCTCAGCCATATGCCGAGCATCCGCTCCTGCGAGTAACCGCTGCCAGTATAGCGGCCGAACCGTGCAAGTCTGCGGCGCCGAAGCCGCCGCCGCACGCGAAGCTCAGAACCTTGCGGTAAGTACCACCTTACCGGCTTCCAGCTCCTCTGTGTTGTTGGATCGGATTACCGCCACTCAGACAGCAGCTGTGCCTGCGTGATAAATCGCCCAGGGTGATCGAAAGCCCTCGGCAACCAGCCGGTTGCCGGAATCTGCGCCTGAATCCTGGCCACGGCCGCGGCACGTGCCCGCATGTCGTCGAGAGACCAGTTGTCGCGGTAGAGACGAGGAGGAGTCGCGCTCGATTCCACAGCTCGATGACCGTGTCCCTCAGGATTACGCGGATGGGCCCGGCAGATGCCTCGGCTGCGGGGTCGAGCGCCGCGAGATGAGTCACGATTGCTCCGCGAATTACGTATCCGTGAGCGCCGTACTGGCCCTGCCCGCGCGCGAGCTGGTTATGAGCTTGCCCAACGTCGGCTGGGACAATCGTGTTCCGCGCGACGTGCTCGATCTTTGCTTCGAAAATGATGAGTTCCTTCTGATTGCCGAACACGCCTCGCCACCCGCAATCGCCAGTGCCGCGGCAAACGCCCGCGAAATCGCGTCACACGAGCGGACCATCGGCGAAGCGCAGAAGCGCCTCGGCGAGGCGGCGCAGAACATCTCGGCGATCCAGAAGTTCTTCGAAGCGAGAAGATAATCCGCGGCGCGTGCTCAACGCCCCGGAGGCCCGAACGGTACCTGCTCGCGCACCGTGAAATCCGACGGCACCACGAACAGGGAGGCAGGCGGTTCCACGCGAACGATGTTGACCAGCCTGTACACCACGTCGCCAAACCGCGGATCGGAGCGCCGCGTCTGCACGACCGTTTGCAGATCCGGCGAGTACCAGCGTTCGTTGACCACCTCGAACGTGCGCTGGTTGCCGATACTGCCTTGAGGTATCACCACGATCATCCGCGTTCCGTCAGCCTTGAGGCCCTCGATTTGCGTCGACGCGAGCTGTTCGACTTTCATCCGAGGCCCCGCCGGCGGCGCCGGGCGATCCGCCCGATCACCGCGGCGCGGCCGCGGCGGAGGAAGGCGCAGCCGCCAGGCAATCTTCCGGGAATCGTCGAGCCGATATTGCACCCGCTCGGCCGCCAGGACAATCGTGACGATGCGGACTTCTCGACCAGCCCCGCCAAATCCCGCCAGCGTCTGTTCACGTCGGATGCTCCCGCGGGCATCACGGGCGATGCTTCCGGTCAAACGTTGCTCTACGCGATTGCCGTCCGCGAATTGCTGTGTGATCTCCGTGACCGTCTCGGCCGAATAGGGCATATCGACCACGGGGGCGGATAAGTCGAGCGGCTCCATGGCCAGAATGTCGACGCCCGAGCTGAAGCCGGGCACGAGCGGAGCGAGGCCGCCATTTCTCGCCGGGCCCTGAGCGGCGGGTGCCGCGCTCCACACCAACGCGCACACGAGACCCGCACTGGCAATCGCCTTCATGGCTGGCTCCCGAATGACGTGACGTGCCGGATGGCCCGCGGCACACCGTCGAGGCCGACGAGCACTTCGACGTTCACGGGTTGATCATCGGCGGGATTTGGAATCGGAAACCCAAACACCGTCAGCACGGACGGTTCGACTCGCATCTGAACGTATTGCAGCGACGCCGGGTCCTCGTCGAGCATCCCGTCAACGGCGAGTGACGTCGAGGCGTACTCCGGAAACTGCGCGAGGGGGTCTTCGAGGGCGCTCTCCGTTGGCGCGGCGTCGCGGTCAACCGCCCTTTGGCCCCGCGGCGTCCAGACGGCCGCCGCCACGATGACGCTCGCGGCCAGGGCGCCCACCGCCGCCGCGCGCCATCCAAACGGCGATCGACCGCGTTGTCTCTCCATCGAGGCACCGGTGCCCTCGTCCCATGCGCGCACCACGGCCGCTTCGACATGTGAAGGAACGATGGTCGCGGCGTCATCGCGACGGACCGCCTCGATCGCCTCGTTCAACAGATCATGAGCGCCGCGCCGGGAATCGCCGATCTTCATGTCAGGCATTTCCGGCCCTTTCGCTGATGGGCCTTCCACGGGCGTCAGCACGCGCGATCCGCTCCGCCAACTGCTTGCGGGCCCGGTGCAGCCGTGAACGAACCGTGCCGATCCGTGTGTTCAAGATCGCTGACGCCTCTTCATAGGAAAGACCATTCAGGTCGCACAAGATGAGCACCTCGCGATATCGCGAGCTCAACCCCATGATGTAAGCGCGTACTTTCTTCACGGTCTGCGACCGCATCATCGCCTGCTCCGGATCGTCCGAGGCCCGCGGCTCGTCGACGGCGCCGACATCAAGGACCACGAATCTGCGCTCTTTCCGCAAACGGTATCGGGTGACGTTGCGCGCGATGGCATAGAGATAGGTACCGAGTGGAGCGCGCTCCGGGTCGTAGCGTGTGATGTCGCGCATCAGGGCGAGAAACACCTCCTGCGTCACATCTTCGGCAATGGCAGTCGATCCCGTCATCGATCGGGCAAACCGGTAAATGCCGCCGTGATAGCGGCGATAGATCGCGACAAACGCCTCACGCTCACCGGCTGCCGCCTTGGCGAGGAGCTCGCCGTCCTCGGGCGGCTGCTCCGGTGCCGGTGCCGTCGTCGTCACCGCGTGTAGATTGACGTATCGCGGCAAAAGGTTCCGCATTTGTTTTGGAACTTTCCGCCATGCCGAGTCAACCATCTAACACAACACGTAGGCGTAGCGGCTACCACGTCCTCGATATGGGACAGTTTGGGCGCGCGCGCACGACTAGGTCTTTTTTAAGACTCCATTGAAACGGAACTGACTCAGGTTGTCTCAGCGGCATATAATCCCGGCGACTGTGCGGTCATTTGGCCCGCGCAGCACCCTCATGACACGTGCGGTGCAGTCCCGAATCGCCAGTGCGACGGTGCTGGCGTGGGTGGCGCTTCACCTGGCGCCGAGTCTCGCGTCCGCGGGGCAGCTCGCCACGCCCTCAACCGAAGCGCCGAACGTCGTCATCCGATCCCAGTACCGGCGGCTGCCGCTGCCCCAGGACATTCAACGCATCGCGGTCGCTGACCCCGAGATCCTCACGGCGGAACTGATCACCAGCCGCGAGGTGCTCGTCCTCGGCCGCGAAACGGGCCGGACGACGCTGATCGTGTGGTTTGCGAACGGGACGTCGCGCGAATTCGCATTTGCGGTGCAGCGCGATCTCTCGGTGCTCGAGCGCGCACTCAAGAGCGTGAATCCGACGATTGCCGTCGAGAGCGCGCCCGACCGCGACGCGCTCGTGCTGACCGGCGTCGTGCCCGACCTCAATACCTCGCTGACCGCCGAAGCGATTGCGCGCAACTATCTGGATGCGGGCAACAACACGCGCGGCAACGCGCAGCCAATCCTGGCGGCTCCGACTCCGGATGCGGCTGCTGCGCCTGGCGCGGCGCCAGCGGCGCCTGCTCCCGCGCCGGCCACCTCGCAGCTTCAGGGCACCATCCAGGCGTCGGGTACCGTGATCAATCTCATTCAGCTCGATCGGCTGCCGCAGCAGACGGAAGAAAAGATCCTCGACGCGATTCGAGCGATTGGCGGCCAGGACGTCACCATCCGCCGGATGCTGCGCGGCAACGTGCGCGACGATCTGATCGACACGCTCGTGCTCGAAGGGCATGTGCCGAATCAGACTGCGCTGATGCGGGTGCTGGTGTTGTCGGCGCAGCTGTTTGCCGGCCAGACCATCTCGGCCTCCGACATCCGGGTGCTGGCTGACGAAGCGGGCGGACTCGCCGGGCAGCAGCAGACGCAGGCGACGCAGACACAACTGGGCGGCGGCGGCGCGTCCTCGTCGCTCTTTGGCGGCGCCAGGTCGAGCAGGCTGACCAACGAGGTGCGCACCAACTTCGGCCGCGCGACGGCGATCGAAGCGGCAGGCGGTCGCATCCTCTCCTTTATTCAAGTGGTCGACCTGCCGCAGGTGCGCGTCGACATCCGCCTCATCGAAGTCAATCGCACCAAGCTCCGTGCGCTCGATCCCAATGCCGTGCTGGTCGCTTTCGGACTTCCGCCAGCCGTCGCTCAATCCCGCCGCGTCGGCGGCAGCGGTGCAGGGGAACCAGGCGGCGCGCGTCGGCAGCAGCGGCGCGGCGATTCAGAACGTGCTGTCGTTCCTGAACGGCGGTCTTCCTCAACGAGCTGCAGTATTCAGGCGGTCATGCCGCCATCGATGGCGCGCTCTCACTGCTCGAGCGCGAGGGCATCGCGCAAAGCTTGTCGTCACCGTCGCTGACGGTCCTCTCGGGCGAGATGGCGCAGGTACAGATCGGCGGTGAGATCCCCGTGCCGACGGCGTTCGCGCCGGCATTCGGCGGTGGCGCGGCCGCGGGCAACGCGGGCGGCGGCGGCGCGGCGGCGGCCACGCCCGGCGTCTTCAGCTCGGTCGAGTTCGTCCCCTTTGGCGTCCAGCTTCAGATCCGGCCGCTCGTGGGCGAGGACGACACCATCACGCTCGACGTGCAGCCGTTGGTCGTGACTCCCGACTCGGTGCTGACCAATACGATTCGCGAATCCACCGGCGCCGCGGTCGCGACCACGGCATTCCAGACACGCGCGTTGCGGACGAGCTCGCGGCTGCAGGACGGCCAGGCGCTGCTGATTGGCGGCCTGTTGTCCAACAATACGTCCACGAATACGGCCTCGACCCCCGGTTTGCGGTCGTTGCCGCTGGTCGGCCGGCTGTTCCAGGGGGTCAACCGGAACGATCAGAATACCGAGTTGATCGTGGTGGTTAACCCGGTTATTCTCCGGGAACCCGTTCCAGATGTGGCGTTGTGGTCGTTCCCGAGCCGGGAGGAATTGCTCCGTTCGAGCATGCCCGGAACGGCCGTCGTGGCGAAATAGGCGTCGAAGTAATCAGGCGATACCACAGGAGAGTTCTGATGTTGAAAATCGTGCGACGGTTGAAGAAGAACGAGACGGGCGCGGCGCTGGTTGAATACGCATTGATCATCGCGGGCGTGGCTCTCATCGGGGCAGCTGCGGTATCGATCTTCGGCAACAAGGTGACGGACATGCTGGCCACAGCAGCGGCCATCCTGCCGGGCGCGCATGCCGATTCCAACGCGCCCATCGTCAGCGGCAAGATCATCGAGACGTCGCCCAACGCGCCGGGCTTCGACGACGGCAACTCCGCGACCGGCATCGGGCTCGACGTCAACGCGATCACGCAGTCGAACGGGCAGAAGCGCCTGGGCGACAACGTGGGAGGGGACGGCTCGCTCTCGTCGCTCGTCCTGGAAACAAAAAACCGCTAAGCGGTTCCTGACCCCTGTCATGGGTGACGCGAGAGAGCGGGGGGCGGCGCTCGTCGAATTCGCGCTCGTCTCGATGGTGTTGTATCTGCTGCTGGCGGGCACGATCGAGTTCGGCCGCCTGATGTTCGACGCCAACGCCCTGCAGGACGTCGCGCGCGTCGCCGCGCGCGAGCTGGCCCTCGCGCCCGTCAGGGCCAACGCCACGTTCGACTACGCGCTCTCGTGCGACGCGACCACCGATCCCGACTGTCTTGTCGATCTGAAATCACGCATATTCGATCCGGCCTGCCTGGTCGTGGATCTCAGCGATCCGGCCGTGGCGGGCGATCCCGATGGTTATTTTGCCGCCATGCCTGTGGTCAATCGCGCGCTGCGGACGCTCATGATCACCGAGCCGCAGCGGCCCAACCTGCTGCGCTACGCGGGCGCGCTGCTGAGCGATGGCAGCGGCATGGCGTGCAGCGCGATCGGACCCAACGGCCAGGCGGCCGCGACCGGGCTGACCGTGGGAATCCCGCTCATCGAGGCGCGTGACGCCAACGGCGTCGAGTCGATTACGTGGGTGCCGGTCCTCCAGGAGATTCGCGCCGCGGGGGATGCGGACTGTCCGTCACGCGGACCGTTCAGTCTGATCTACATCGCGACGGATGACGCGTGCGGTGCGCTCGAGGCAGACCCGCTGGCGGACCGCGGATTGGCAGCCGTCCGCATCAACTATCCGTACCAGGCGGCGACGCTCAGCGGGTTTCAACCGTCGGTGCCGACCGACGTCGATCCCCTTCCTCCCAACATCGGCAACGTCATCATCGCCGAAGACGGGGCCGTGCAGGAGATCAACGCGGCCCCCGGCGGCACGATGGACGATGGCGCGATCGGTCCGTACGCCGGCGCGTTCGGGCTGGGCCGGCAACTCGCGCTCGCCGGCCGCACGGTCCGGCCGTTTCGGAAGCTGATTTCGGTCCAGGCGATTTATCGCCGTGAGGTGGTTGAGTGAGTTCCTATTCCCCAAGACGGCCGGGTGCGCCGTCGACGCTGACGCCGCCGATGATCGCGCTGATAGGCGTGGCGTCGGTCGTCGTGCTCTTCGGAACACTGATGGTGCTCGGCGTGATCGACCTGTCGAACTGGAGGCAGACCCCGCCGTCGACGGCCGGGCTCATCGCGGTGCCGACGCCGGCGACCGTGATTCCCGCGTACACGAGAATCCGCCGCGATCACCTATGGGATCGGCGTAACGCCAGGCTTGCCGTGATCTACCTGCCACCGGGCGCGGTGACCAAGGAGATGCTGGTCAATATCGGCGACGTCATCGGCCGCGTGCTCGATCGCGAGAAGGAGCCGGGCTACGTCTTCACCGAATCCGATTTCCTCCCCCGGGGCACGCGCGAGGGTATCGTCGCCGGCATCCCGGCAGGCAAGCGAGCGATCCGGATCTCGGCCGATCGGGTTGATGGGTTGTATGGGCTCCATGCCGGCGACCGCTTCGACATCCTGGCGACCATGCCGATCGACGCGGCGAGCGGCGGCCGTTCGTTCAACTTCGCGGGGCCGTACAGCCAGGAGATGGCGCTGCAGGCGCAGCTGTCGAACTGGGACAAGCAGGCGACGGTGCGCGTGATCGTCCAGAGCGCGCTGATCGTCGAGCCGATGACCACGCGAGGCGTGACGACGGTGCAGCAGTCGCTGACCGAGGGCGCCGCCGCGCGGGTCCGCCAGGTGCAGGAGACGGTGATCGCGATCGAACCCGAGGAGGTGGCGCTGCTGACCGAGGCGATGGCCGTCAACGCGAGGCTCACGACCATCCCGCGGTCGGGACGTCCCGATGATCCGCGCGACAGCAAGACGCCTGACCTGCGTCCCTTCAGTCCATTCAATACGTCACGCGGTGGCGAGCCGGGCGGCGTCGACTCGCGGCGGTCGGATGACGAAGACGACTTCAAGGTCGTCGAAACGATCATGGGCCAGAAGCGCACGCTGACCGCCGTCCCGAGGCCCTGACGTGCTCGTTCAGTTCGCCCTGATCGTGTTCGCGCTCTGCGGGTTGCTCTCCCTGGTCGTCGACATCGGCTACGCGAGGCTCACCCAGGGCCAGATGCAGAGCGCCGCCGATGCCGCGGCGCTCGAAGGGCTGAGACAGCGCGACGTCGGCGTGCGCAATCCCGTGACCGGCGTGACCGTCAACGATCCGTTCGCGAGCGATTGCCTTCGCCGTGCCGCAGCCAACCGCATCATCCGCCGGACCTTCGACGACAACCTCGATCCTATCGAGGGCGATGCCGACTATCAGTTCGGCGCGGGCCCGGTTCTCGATCTAACCGAGGGCGTCACGAGTGTCCACGCACTGCAGACGGTCAGCGTGCCCGAGACGCACGTCTACAAGCCCGACCCGCAGCTCAATCAACAGAACCAGGTCTACGGCGACATGGTGAGCGGGCGGTTCTGTTACACGTCCGATCCCGTTCCATCCGAGGGCGGGACCTACGAGTTGCAGGACCTTGTCTGTGACGAGCCGCAGCGTGGCAGCGGCATCTATTCGCGAAACGACTTCAACCCGAACCTGACCGCTCCCGGGCCGCCAGCGGCACTCAGCGAATGTCCGGCGCCTGATGACGTGCCGCCCACTCCGTGGCCGCTTGGCGGCACCGGCTCGCTGGCGTCGGTCGACGACAGCGCATTTCTCGTGCGGCTGCGCCGCTCGAACGACTTTCAGGATCTCGACGGACAGATGGAGCCAACCGTTGGGTCGAGCGGGCCGTCGCTCCCGCTGACGTTTGGCAAAGGCACGACGATTCACGGTGACGATCCGAACGCGGAGTATTCGGTGCGCCGCGACGGCCTGACGGTTCGCGCGACGGCGATTGCCAACGTCAGGCCCGCGCTGCATCTCGGCGTTCCGCAAACGAACCTGACGCCGAGTCTCACGCCCTTCGTGCTGCTGGACACCTGTGTGCAGTCGCCGCCGGTTCCTCCGGGCGCCGCAGCGCCGGCGGTGCCTGCGGCGGTCACGATCGCGGTCACGGTCAACCCAGCTCACCGGCGTGATCACACGCGCGGCTCCCGCCGCCGGTCCATGTCCGGCTAACACGGTCATGGGCCGATTCGTCGCCAACACCGCCACGCTGCGCACGGTCGGCCTGATACCTCCCGCTGCTGGGGCGATGACCCCCTGCGTGTCAGCGGCAGCCGCCGCGTTCACCGGTCGGTATGGCGCCGTGTATTCGCAGATGTCAGTTGGACCGAATCGGATCATCGGGTTCGCGAGAGTCAACTTCGCCCACCCGTCCATGCGTCGGCAATGCGCCATACGCGGCGACGATCACGCGCCTGCCGTCGGCGGTGGCCGCCGCGAACGCCACGGCGATTCTGTCGACCGGCTTCGCCGCTGGCGTACCGCCCGCGCTCGTTGGTGAGCTCGTGCAGAAGAACCTGCGACGCACGGGCGTGGACTACGGTCCGGTGCTCGTCGCCGTCCTGGCCCGGTAAGGCCGCTCATCATGTTTGCCAATCAGTCCAGCGACGCCGACAAGAGCCTGCGCGTACTGATCGTCGGCGGCGATCCCACGCTCGAGGAGGAATTCCGCAGCGCGCTGTCGCGTGTTCCGGATCGGCAGGGGACGGTCTACTACGTCGACACCTACCGTGACGCGGTGGACGTCGCGAGACGACGCCAGCCGAATCTGATCGTCGTGGAGATCGACCGCAGCGCCAGCGAGATCGCGGCGCTGGCGAAAGACCTTCAGGCGCAGGTGCCCGAGTCGGCGATCGCCGGCGCCTTCACGCCCGATCATCTCGAGCACGGCCAGTCGGAAGGCGCGACGATCATCGAGCTGCTGCGCGCGCAGGTGCGCGATTTCCTGCGGCGCCCGCTCTCGACGACCGAGCTGCGCGCCGTCCTCGATCGCCTGTTCTCGCGCCTGCCCGGCACCGCGCCAGCGGCGCAGGGTCGCGTTGCCGCGTTCATCAGCAACAAGGGCGGCGTCGGCAAGTCGACGCTGGCGGTGAACGTCGCCTGCGCGCTGGCGCTCCGGCATCCCGACGAGGTGCTGCTGATCGACACCTCGCTGCAGATCGGCACCTGCGCGATGCTGCTCGATCTCAAGCCCACCACCAGCATCGTCGACGCGATTCGCGAGCGGGATCGCCTCGACAAGACGCTGCTGCGCCACCTGACGCTCAGGCACGGCAGCGGACTGCGCCTGCTGGCGGCGCCGACCGACGCGCTCGAGGGTGCGGAGGTGGACGACGAGGCGATCTCGCGCATCATCAACATGGCGCGACGCTCGTTCAACTACGTGATCATCGACACGTTTCCGATGCTCGACAGCGTGCTGATGACGATTCTCGATGTGGCCGACGTCGCATTCATCGTCATGCAAGGGCTGGCGCCCGCTGTTGCCGGCATCGCGCGTCTGCTGCCGGTGCTCGAAGGGCTCGGCCTGCCGGCGTCGCGGCAGCGCCTGGTCCTGAACTACAACTACAAGCCGTTCCTCGGCAACCTGCAGCCGTCCGACATCGCGAATCGGCTCGAGCGCACCGTGGACTACGTCGTGCCGTACGAAAAGGGCGTGCTGACGTCGATGAACACGGGCAGCCCGCACATCCTGCATACGAGACGATGGGAGCGCTTCGGGCGCGAGATCAATCGTCTCGTCGAGGATCTCGACGCGTGGACCGGCGAGACGATGAAGGACGCCGCGGCGCCGCGGCAACCGCAACAGCAGGCGCCCGCCGAGCGACGCCCGAATCCAGTCGAACAGAAGGAGTGGACGTGAGCGACAGGCGGGACGACCTCATCAGCGCCATCGATCGCCGGCGGCTCTCCCGGCCGTCGGGCGACGCAGCTGCGCGGTTGAAGACCGTTGCTGCGAAGGGTAATCGCCTGGCGGGTGAAGAGGAGAGTCCGGTCGTCGAAGATCGGCAAGCAGCCGGGACGCAGCGATTACCTCACGGTGAAAGCCGCCCTGCAGGAGCGGCTGCTCGACGAAATCGGCGAGCGTGGATTGCTCGAGACCGAAGGCGTCGACGTGGCGGCAGCGGTGCACGAGTTTGCCGCGCGCGCGATCGCCTCGGAGGACGTCGGGCTCAACGAAGTCGAGCGCATCCGCCTCGCCGAGGAGCTGACCGACGAGACGATCGGCATGGGTCCGCTGGCCCCGCTCCTCGCCGATCCGGCCGTCAGCGACATTCTCGTGAACGCGCCAGATCAGGTGTACGTGGAGCGGTTCGGCCGCCTCGAACGCACCGACGTCCGCTTCCGTGACACCGACCACATCGTTCGCGTGATCGAGCGCATCGCGGCGCGCGTGGGCCGCCGGATCGACACCGCCTCGCCGATGGCCGACCTCCGCCTGCCGGACGGCAGCCGTGTCAACGCCACGCTTCCGCCGGTGACGATCGACAGTCCGACGATCTCCATCCGCCGCTTCGGTCGCCGGCGGCTGCGGCGTGACGATCTGCTCGACCATCGGCACGCTCTCTCCCGAGATCCTGGAGTTTCTCGTCTTCGCCGTTCGCGCGCGCAAGAACATCCTCATCTCGGGCGGCACCGGCGCCGGCAAGTCGACGCTGCTGGGCGTGCTCGCCGAAGCGATCCCCGACACCGAGCGCATCGTCACGATCGAGGACACCGCGGAGCTCAGTCTCGACCAGGAGCACGTCGTCCGCATGGAAACGCGGCCGGTCAACATCGAAGGGCGCGGCCGGATCCTCGCGCGCGATCTGCTGATCAACGCGCTGCGCATGCGGCCCGATCGCATCATCGTCGGCGAGGTGCGCGGCGCCGAGGCGCTCGACATGCTGCAGGCGCTCAACACCGGTCACGACGGCGGCATCGGCACCATTCACGCGAACTCGACGCGGGACGCCCTGGCGCGACTCGAAACGATGGTGCTGATGGCGGGCATCGAGCTGCCGTCGCGCGCCGTGCGCGAGCAGATCGTGTCGGCGATCCACCTGCATCGTGCAGGTGCGCCGGTACGACGACGGCGTCCGCCGGATCGAATCGGTGGCCGAGATCACCGGACTCGAAGGTGCGACGCCGCAGATGCAGGAGCTCTTCGCGTTCCGGCGGCGCGGCAAGCAGGGCCGCAAGGTCATTGGCCACTTCACCGCGACGGGCGTGATTCCGCGCATGGTCGACGACCTGCGCGAGGAGGGCGTCCTGGTACCCGCTGCGCTGTTCCAGCGAACAGAGGATCCTGACCAGTGACGATGGCCGCCCTGGCCGCCTTGCTCGCGACCGGAGTCCTGTACCTCCTGTACGGACAGCACGCGAGACGCCTCGCCGACGAGCGGCTTGCCGCCATGATCGGCACGGCCGACGTTCCCGAGATTCGCGAGGAGCCGAAGCGAAGGATCCGATCGTTTCCACCCCGGTATCGCTTCGTTCCACCGGCGATCGGTATCGCCACGGCCTCCACGTTCTGGCTCGTCGATCGGGCTGCCGCTGGAGATCGGCATCGCCGCCGGCGTGCTCGCCGGCGTGCTCGCGCACCTGATCGAGGATTACCGCGGCGAGCAGCAGGCAGCGGCCATCGAGGCGCAGCTGGCCGCGGCGATCTACCTGATGGTCGGATCGCTCCGCGCGGGCGCCAGCCTGCTGGCCGCATTCGACTCGGCGCTCGAAGAAGTCGGCCCACCGCTTCGGCCGTACTTTCAGGAAGTGGCTGGACGCATCCGGCTCGGCGACGACCCTCGATCGGCCGTCAGCGATCTCCAGGTGCACGTGCCGCTCGAGACCTTCAGGCTCTTTGCGACGTCGCTCTCGATTCACTGGGAGGTCGGCGGCAGTCTCGCGACGACACTCTCGACTGTCGGCCAGACGGTGCGTGACCGTATCGAGCTGTCGCGGCGCGTGCGCGCACAGGGCGTCGAATCGCACGCGTCGGTCGCGGTCGTCCTCGGCATAGCCTACGTGCTTGCGTTCCTGATGTGGCGTTCGAATCCGGATCGGCTCGAGGCGTTCGTCAGCACCGGCATCGGCACCGCGATCGTGGCCGTCGTCATCCTCCTGCAGGCGATTGGCCTGCTCTGGATGGCCAGGCTGAACAAGAGCACTTTTTGAGAGGCATACCGCTTTGAAAGAGACGCAGTGGCGAATCTGATCGCGTTCCTCGTCGTCACGTCGATCGTCGTCGTGGCCTCGGTGATGGGCCGGAGCTGGAGCGTGCGGCGCCGCGCGCTGATCCGCCTGTACGCGGTGGACGATCACCGCACTCCGACCGGCGCGCAGTCGTCGACCCGCGACACGCGCGCTCGGGCGATGGCTGGCGAGCGCGGGTTATCGCAAACCGAACGCGCAGACGGTCTTCATCGCTGCCACGATCGCCGCTGTCGTCGCGGGCATCGCGGTCAGCCAGATCTACCGCGTGATTTTCTTCAGGCCGCTGCTTATCGCGATCTCGAACGTGCCCGGCAGTGCCGGCGACATGCTGGCGCTTGCGCTGCAAGGCGGTCCGTGGATTCTCTTCGTCATCACCGCGATGTTGCCCGCGATCGCGGTTCGAACGAAGCGCCGATCGCGCGTGTTGGCCATCGAGCAGGACCTGCCGCTGGCACTGGAGCTCTTTGCCACGATGGCCGAGGCCGGTCTCGGCTTCGATGCGGCGCTCGCCAAGATCGTGCGCGCGCAGGGGAGCGATCGCCCGCTCGTCTCCGAGTTCGTCAACTTTCAGCACGACATGCTCGCCGGGATGTCGCGAACCCAGGCGCTGCGTCAGCTTGCACGCCGCATCGACATCCCCTCGCTGACCAGCTTCACGTCGGCGCTGATCCAGGCGGAACAGATCGGCGCGAGCATGGCGGAAACGCTGCAGCACCAGGCGGTGGATCTCAGGCAGCGGCGTCGCGAGAACGCGCTGCTGCGCGCGCAAGCGCTGCCCGTCAAGCTCGTGTTCCCGCTGGTCGTCTGCTTTCTGCCGGGCATCTTCGTATCGACCCTGGCACCGGTGCTGTTCCAGATGGTGGAAGTCGCCAATGGTGTGCTGCGGTCATCAGGCCGATGATCGACGGTCCGGCTAAAGCCGGACACGACGTACGTCTAAGGATGTGTGGATGATCTCGAATCGACGAGCGTGCGTGATGTCTGTCGCATGCCTCATGGTGACGACCGCGTGCGCGACCAACCCGGTGCTGCGTCAGCAGTGCTACAACCCCGACGTCCGGCTGGCCAGACTGCTGCAGCCGTATCAGGAGCTGCGCGCGAAAGACTGCACGGTGGGGGACAGCATCGATCGCGGCGGCGCGGAGTGCGATCGGCTCGAGCGGGAGATCGCCACGCTTGGCGTCGTCTGCTCGGCGCACGCGCCCACGTTGATGGCCAACGCCGTCATCGCCTACGACAAGCAGCGGCCGGCAGACGCGCAGCAAATGCTCGACGTGATCCTCTCGCAGCCGCACGGCTATCCGGAGGCCGCGGTGCTCAGGGCGCGGATCGCGATCGAAGAGGGCAACGTGCCGTTCGCCCAGCGCCTGCTCCTTCAGCAGATCAAGCTCGTGCCCGATCACGCCGGACTGCACGAAACCTACGCCGCGGCGCTGTACCTGGGTGGAAAAATGACGGAGGCGAGAGGCGAGCTGACGATGGCCGGGCTGCTGGGTGCGCCGCGGTGGCGGATTGCCTATCACCTCGGCCTCATCGAGGAAGCCCTGGGACTGGGCGTCGAAGCGAGCCGGTTCTATGCCGAAGCGCTGCAGGGCAATCCCAGCTGGGGGCCGGCAGACTCACGTCTCAAGGCACTGCGCGCGAGAGGCACAGCAGGCCCCTGAGCCTACTCCACCGGAGTAGCGACGGTCACCGTCTTCGACGTCGTCTGCGTCTGCCCGCCGGAGATCGCGACTGTCAACGTCACGGTGTACGTCCTCGCCGCGCTGTAGACGTGGGTCGGCGTCACGCCTGACCCCCCGTTGCCGTCCCCGAAATCCCACGCATACGTTCCACCGGTCACCGTCGATGACGAGGCATTGAAGAACACGGTGTCGCCGGGATGAGGGTCGGTTGGGGAGAAGACGAAGTTCGCCGACCCGGCCGGCAGCGTCGTCGATATCGTGATTTGCTGCGTCGTGGTTGCTGTCAGCCCGGTGTCGCTCGTGACCGTGAGCCTGATCGCAAAGGTCCCGCCTCGGGTGTACCGGTGGGTCGCCGACATGCCGGAGCCTGTTGTCCCGTCGCCAAAGTCCCACGCATATGTTCCGCCCTGAGTGGGAGCCCCCGGGACCGGGAATGGGTTGCCCGGGTTGCCCGGGCCGCCCGGGACGGGTGTTGAGTTGGCCGTAAAGATCACATCCTGATTGATCGCCGGAGTCCTCGGCGAGAACGTGAAATTCGCCGTGGCCGCCGGCAGCGTCGTCGAGACGGTAATCGTCCTGGACGACGAAGAGGTTGCCCTGTTCTCGCTGGTCACCGTCAGGGTGACGGTGAAGGTGCCTCCTCGCGTGTAGCGGTGTGTCGTAATGACACCCGAGCCGGGCGGTGTCTGGTCGCCAAAGTCCCACGCGTATGTCAGATTGCTCCCCGTCGAGGTTGACGCGTTGAACGACACGTCCTGATTGATGGTCGGGTTCGTGGGGGAGTTCGTAAAACGCGCCACGGTCGCGACGCTGCTCGGAAAGTCGTCGATGGTGAATGAGACGTATGTGGCCTTGTCTTGCGCGAGCGTCAGGTTCTTTTCTGACGACAGCACTCCGGTCTTCGCGTCTCGTGCCATGAACGTCACGTCGGCTTGCGGCGTGGGCGCGACACCGTTGTTGAAGACGTTGCCGTTGGACTCGGGAAGCTTCAGGCTGAAGGACTGGGTCTGCCCGGCCCCGACCTGGCCGAGCTGATTCCCGTTGGCCAGCGCCTGGATCGCGTTGGCGGTGCGGTTGACCACGACAATCGGAAACACCGATTCGTAGGCGCCCGTACAGCCGGACAGGATGATCGCGGCGACCAATCCGCCCATCCCTCGAAGACCGAATCGCAGCGTAGCGTTCATCCCTGATCTCATGGCGGAGTGTCGCCTTGCATGGGGATTCTACCCGTTGGGGAATCCCCGCAAAAGAGCCGATTGTCGCTTTTCAGAAGTAATTGACGGCTGACGACGCGGAGTTCCCGATTTGTGCATTGGGCCGAGATGCCAGGCGGGAGACTTATGTTCTGAGTAGAGCGACGGGATGATCAGGAGCTCGAGGCGAATAAACTGCCCAGGCTCGATCGTCAAGGCCAAAGGCACCCATCTCCCAGCACTGCGAGCCGTCGGCGCTGATCATCGTTTAACCGCAGCTGCCGGTTGCCCAGTTGCGCTTTTAGCGCGCGGTTTTCCTCGCGGAGGAAGGCGATCACATCGCGCTGCTCGCGCTCGAGCCATCCAAGCAGCGCCGCCAGCAGCATCTGCAACGGAATCACACGCGGAGTCTACGCCAACGCTCAGTCCGCCCCGATTTTCGGACTGTACGAGCAGGCTCGTGATTGACGCCCCGACCCTTCGGCCGATTTGCGGCCACAAAGACGGATCGGCCACAGAGAACCCAAAG
The DNA here is from genome assembly GCA_963741135.1 of uncultured Acidobacteriota bacterium. Lineage (GTDB taxonomy): Bacteria > Acidobacteriota > Vicinamibacteria > Vicinamibacterales > UBA2999 > Gp6-AA40. The sequence continues at coordinate 293,200 of CAVUHC010000007.1, read as the reverse complement.
GTCTCAAAGCCAAAACATAGTGACCTTTGTGACCTTTGTGGTTAATTCGTCTTCGTGGCTTTCGTGGCCCTCGGCGCGCATGCATTAGACTTTATCGTCATGAACGTAGGACTCATTGGGTGGCGCGGAATGGTGGGATCGGTCCTCGTGCAGCGGATGCGCGAGGAAGGCGACTTCGATCACATCGAACCACTGTTCTTCTCGACCTCGCAGGCCGGTGCAGCCGCGCCTGCGATCGGTAAGCGCGTCCCCCCGGTCAAAAACGCCAAAGAGCTGTCCGAGCTCACGGCCATGGACGTCCTGATCTCCTGCCAGGGCGGTGAATACACGTCGGAGATGTATCCGAAGCTCCGGGAGGCCGGCTGGCAAGGCTACTGGATCGACGCCGCGTCGACGCTGAGGATGGCCGACGATGCGGTCATCATCCTGGATCCGGTGAACCGCGACGTGATCGACCGGGCGATGGAGCGCGGCATCAGGAACTACATCGGCGGCAACTGCACGGTGAGCCTGATGCTGATGGCGATGACCGGGCTGTTCCGGGCGGGTCTGGTCGAGTGGATGACCACGATGACCTACCAGTCGGCCTCAGGCGGGGGCGCACAGCACATGCGCGAGCTCGTGGCGCAGATGGGGCGCACGCATGCGCCCGTCCGAGCGATGCTCGACGATCCCGCATCCGCCATTCTCGACATCGATCGCACCGTGTCCGAGACAATTCGCGGCGCGGAGTTCCCCACCGCGCAGATCGGTTATCCGCTGGCGGGGAGCCTCCTCCCGTGGATCGACAGGGATCTCGGCAACGGGCAGAGCCGCGAGGAGTGGAAGGGACTCGCCGAGACGAACAAGATCCTCGGCCGCACGAAGGAACCAATTCCCGTGGACGGGATCTGCGTGCGCATCGGAGCGATGCGGTGCCACAGCCAGGGCCTGACCATCAAGCTGCGGCGCGATGTGCCGCTCACCGAGATTGAAACGATGCTGGCCTCCGCCCATGAATGGGTGCGTGTCGTGCCCAACGAGAAGGAGGCGTCGCTGCGTGAACTGACACCGGCGGCGGTCACCGGCACGCTGACCGTTCCGATCGGCCGGCTTCGCAAGCTGGCGATGGGCGGCGAGTACCTCGGTGCCTTCACCGTGGGCGATCAGCTCCTCTGGGGCGCGGCCGAGCCGCTGCGCCGGATGCTGCGTATCATCCAGACTGCACCGGCGGTTCGTCAGGCGGCTGCCGCCGGCGCAGCGCGCGCGTAGTCGCCCGACTCCCGGATCCCGAATCCCGAATCCCGGATCCGTTCCGATATAGTCTGTCGCGGCGATGACGCTGCTGGCATCCTCCGCGTTCTTCCTCTCTGGTTTTGCCGCGCTCCTTTACCAAGTGAGCTGGCAGCGCATGCTCGTCATCTTCTCCGGCGCCGACGTGTACTCAGCCACGCTCATCGTCGCGGCGTTCATGGGCGGCCTCGGCGTGGGGAACCTTGCCGGCGGGCATGTGGCGGACCGCACGTCGGCGCGAGCGTCGCTGGTGCTTTTCGCGACGGCTGAACTCGCAATCGCGGTGTTCGGTCTGTTCAGCACATCGCTTTACTACGACTACCTGTACCAGCAACTGGGCCACTTCGACATTGCGCCCGCGGTCATGGGCGGCATTCTTTTCGTCAGCCTGCTATGGCCAACCTTCTTCATGGGTGCGTCGCTGCCACTGCTGGCACGGACGCTGGCGCAACGGGTGGACCGCGCCGCGTCGGTGATCGGTGTGCTTTATGGAGTCAATACGCTTGGCGCCGCAGCTGGAGCTGTACCTGTCGACCTGGTGGCTGCTGCCTCGGCTCGGGCTCGAAGGCGGCGTACGGGTCGCAGCCCTTCTGAATATCATCTGCGCCGCGGTGCTGCTCCCTCTCGCCGTCATGATCAGGCGGTCTCCTGCGCGCCCGCCCGAAAGCCGAGCGAACGACGCGGCGGAGACGCGGTCTCCTGACGCACCCACGGGCCCCGCCTTCAGCTTCTGGATGTGGGCGGCCATCTTCGGGCTCTCGGGGATGCTGGCGCTGTCGCTCGAAATCATCTGGTTCCGTCTGCTCGGCGTGATGATGAAGTCAACCGCGTTCACATTCGGAACGCTGCTCGCGTTGTACCTCGCGGGACTAGGCCTTGGAGCGCTCGCGGGGAGTGTCATGGCGTCGCGCGTACGCAGCCCCTCGATCGCGTTCCTTTCCCTTCAGGCAGCCGCAGCCGTCGGTGCGTGCGTGCTGTTGACGCTCTTTCTCCGCGGCGTCGACAACTTTCCGCTGATGTGGGCCTACCTGGGAAGCTACGAACCGATGAGCGTCCGCGAACAGGTCGCCCAACTGCAGGCCGCTTTCTCCGCTTCTTCGAACGCTCCGGTGCCAACGGTTTTCATCATCATGTACTTCGGCGTTCCCGCTGCGTTGATCGTTCCTTCGACGCTGCTGATGGGCTGCAGCTTTCCGATGCTGCAGCGAGTGGTACAGACCGATCTCCGACGGGTCGGCCGGCGCGTAGGCGTGTTGCTGTTCGCGAACGTCGTCGGCAGTATGTTGGGCGCCGCCATTACCGGGTGGTTGCTGCTCGATCTGTTCGGCACCGCAGGCACGCTGCGGCTGGTTGCGTTCGCGAGCGGACTGTTCGCGGTGCTTGCGGTCGCTCTGCTGGGACGTGATGCCCGATGGCGCGGACGGCACGTACTGGCCGCCGCCGGCGCAAGCGGCCTGGTCTACGCATCGGTGATAGTGGGCATGCCCGACACGATGACGCTGTGGACAAGGCTGCACGGCGCGCTGCCCGACCGCGTGGTCTTCGGCGAGGACGGATCGGGCGTGTCAGTCGTGAAGACGCAGCCGACTAACGCGATTGTGTTCGTCAATGGCGTGGGCCAGAGCGTCATCCCGTACGGCGACGTCCACACCGCTCTCGGGGCATTGCCCGCGTTCATTCACCCCGCACCGAAAGCGGCGGCCATCATCGGCCTCGGCTCGGGCGACACTGTCCATGCGGTGGCGGGCCGTCGGGATCTCGAGACCATCACATGCGTGGAGATCATCAAGTCGCAGATCCTCACGCTGCGCGCGCTGGATGCTGTGTGGCCTTACGAGGGTCTGAAGCACCTGCTCGCCGACTCCCGTGTGCGGCATCTCGCCGGCGATGGCCGCATCCACCTGATGCGCGGGGGTGCGCAATACGACATCATCGAGGCCGACGCCCTCAGGCCGAGCAGCGCCTACTCGGGCAATCTCTACTCGGAGGCCTATTTCATGCTCGTCAGGGATTCGCTGAAGCCGAATGGTCTTGCGGCGACGTGGGCGCCGACCGCGCGCGTGCACAACGCCTTCCTGCATGTCTTTCCGTACGTCGTGAGCGTGCCGGGAATCCTGATCGGCAGCCGGTCGCCTATCGATCTGGACCGGGATGCCATCGCCGCCCGCCTCGCGGCGTCAGATGCGCGCGGATACTACGCCGCCGCCGGCATCGACATCGAACGCATGTTCGCGGAGTACCTGACGGAACCGGCGCGGTACGGCCCTGAGTTCTCCCGTGAGTCCCTCGGCGATTTCAACACCGATCTGTTTCCGAGGGACGAATTCGACTTGAGTCCGCCGGCGAAATAAGGACTTAGCGAGCCGGCTGCATCCCGCAAGCCCGATACGCCGCCGCGCCGTCAGACGAGGACAGGTAACTCAAAAGCGCCTTCGCGGCTTCCGGCGCTTTTGCACGGGACGAGATGAAACCCACGAGCGCCGTCGGCGTGGAGATCTCACGCGGCAGCTGACCAACAATGTCCACCCCGGGATCGTTGATTTCACTGGCGAACGTGATGGCAACATCGATGTCGCCCCTCGTCAGCAGTTGCATCAGGCTGACGCCTTGAACGCGTTTCACCTTCGGCTTCATCTCCTCGAGGATGCCGAGCTGCTTCTGCGTGTTGTCGAAACTCACGCCCGCTGCGCCGCCCAATCCGCCGGCGCCGTCGGGATACGAGATCGCCTTGGCCGCGAGCAGCATCCGCTTGACCGCGGCGGGCGTCGAGATGTCCGGCTTTGGCTCCCCCTTTCGCACGACTACCATGATCGCGACGCTCGCCAGCGGGGTCTCGGTGGCGGGGATGACGTTGCCCGACGCGATGACGTCCTGGTAAGGCGGCTGCACGATCGGGACGTCGAACGCCTCGCCGCGCACGACCTGCTGATGCGTGGCACCGCCCGAGCCGATGGTCGCCTTCAACACGTGGCCGGTCTTCCGGTTGAAATCAGGCGTCATGCGATCGATCGGGCACCGCATGCCACCCGGCGCCACGAGCGTAACGTCCTCCGCCCACGCGGGTTGCGAGGCGCACAGCGCCAATCCCGACGTCAGGACGACGGCCGCCGACGACAGTAGATTTTTCATGGGGAAAGTCTAGGACAAGTCGGGGCAAAAGCGTGAGAAACTACGCTTCTTCAACGACGCTCGCACGAAGGAGGAACGTCCCGTGACTACGAGGAAGCCAGCACTCACGTTTGCCATGGCCCTTGGAATCTGTTGTGTCCTTGCGCTCGCAGCGGGCTCGATCGGGCGCGCGCAAAGGGCGCCCGTACAGGCCGTGGATGCGAACGGCGCGCCCACCTTCAAGGTGGACCCGTTCTGGCCGAAGCCGTTGCCCAACCGGTGGGGCATGCAGCAGGTGACGGGGATCAGCGTCGATCAGAACGACCACATCTGGTTCCTGAATCGGGCGGCGGCCGCCAACCCCGATGAAACGGGCGGCGGAGACGGGCGTATCGACTGCTGCGTCCGCGGCCCCGAGGTCATCGAGCTCGATCAGGAAGGCAACGTCGTCAACTCGTGGGGAGGCCCTGGTTATCACCCCCTCTGGCCAGCGAATTTGCAGACGGTGATCCCGGACTCCAAAGGCTTCGTCTGGGTCGCGGGAACCGGAGCACAGGACAGCATCCTCAAGTTCACGCGCGACGGAAAATTCGTCTGGGACTTCGACCATCGTCCACCGAAGGAAGGGACCTTCAAGGAAACCAACCAGAACACCGACATGTTCGTGTCGAAGGGCCGTTTTCAGCTCGATGAATCCGCCAACGAGATTTACATCATCAACCAGAAGCGCGTGGTCGTGTACGACATGACCACCGGAGCCTTCAAGCGTGGCTGGGGCGGCCATGGGATGCCGCTGAGCGAAATCACCAACGACCCCATTCCCGGGTACAAGTGGACCGGCGGCCCGCCACCTGAAGAAAAGAACTTCGTGCCCGATCTCCACTTCGCCGAGATCTCCAAGGATCGTTTCGTGTATATCGGCGAGCGGGGCCAGAATCGAATCGAGGTGTTCACGACCGACGGCAAATTCGTCAAGGAGTTCTACGTGGCGCCCAACACGCCGTCGCGGGGCGACGAATGCGGCGGCCTGTACCACATGAAGTTCCCACCGTGCGGCACGACGTACAAGCTGGCCATCTCACGCGACCCGCAGCAGAAATACCTGTACGTCGCTGACGGCACGAACAACAAAGTGTGGATTCTCGATCGCCAGAGCGGCAAGACAATAGGCAGCTTCGGCCGCAACGGCACGTACGCCGGCCAGCTGCACTGGATCAACTCGATCGCGATGGACTCGAAAGGGAACATCTACACGGGCGAAGTGGAGGAGAACAAGCGTATCCAGAAGTTCATGCCCGTCATGAGCGGAGCCCCGGCTACGCGCTGAGCCCGCCCCACGTCAGGCGTTGTTAGTTTTGCCTCCCCTGCGCGTTACAGCAGGGGAGAGCAAAGCGATGATGCCAACCACGCCGCTCGTACCGGGTCCTTTCGGACCCGGCCTCATCGAAGACCGTCCCTGTGGCGCCGGGCGCGTGGAATTGAAGTACTGCGTACCGGCGCCGGTCTCGGAGTGCGTTCTGGACGTGGCACGCACGTACCTCGTCCCGGACGTGCTCTCACTCGGCCCACGCCAGCGTGTCACGTCGCTCTATCTCGACACCCCGCAACTGACGTTTCTGCGCTGGCACCGCGATCGCGCCGGCGACCGCTTCAAGCTCCGCATCCGGCGCTACGGGGAACAACCGCCCTCGACGCTGTACGCCGAGCTGAAACGAAAAACGGGGTCAGTCGTGCGCAAGCGCCGCGCGGCGTTTCCAGCCAATGCGCTCCACACCGTTCTCGAGGGCTCGGGCGTGCCCAACAGCACCGCCTCACCGCAGGACGCTAAGAATCTGAGGGAATTCGCATACCGCCGATGGGTATCCGGCGCCACGCCGAGGATGCTCGTCACCTGTGTACGCGAACCGATGCGTGACCCCGACGACGAGACCGCGGTAACGGTCGATCGTGACCTCCAGTATCAGCCGACCCGCCGCGCCGATCTGCTCGGCGACGCGTGCGCCTGGCAGCCAATCCCCCTCTCCTGCGCCTCCGGACCTGCGACGGCGCTCGTGGAGTTGAAGTACGGCGTTCGACCGCCCGCATGGATGGACGCGCTGATCGTGGAGCTCGCCCCCTGGCGCGTTTCCTTCTCGAAGTACGTCGCGGCGATGAATCAGTGCGCGCCCGGGGAGCTCTGCTGACGCCTGTAAGGTTTGCCGCCATTCCTCGTTTGATCTGGTGTGACCAATTTCATGAGCGATATCAATGCGCCCGGAATAGCCGGGCTGGCCGAGGGCGCCAGACTGCTGGCGGCCGCATGCATCGGCATCCTGGTTGTTGCCGTTCAACGCTGGACGCGACGCGAGCATCCGCTCACGCGGTCGATGGAGCAGGCGCACGTGCTCCTCTGCCTGGCCGGCGCGCTCACGATGCTCATCGTCGGCGATTCGCTGCCTCGCGCGTTCGGCATCGCCGGCGCCGCCGCCATCGTCCGCTTCCGCACGCCGGTTGAGGACCCGCGAGACATCACCGTGCTGTTCCTGTTGATGGCGCTCGGCATGGCCGCGGGCCTGGGCCTGGTGTCGGTGGCCGCGGTCGGCACGCTCTTCGTGTGTGCGTGCCTCCTTCTCTTGCGTCACAGCCAGTCCGAGCCGCCACGCTCGATGAAGGTCGCGCTCGTCGCGGAGGGGCGCCAGTTTCCGTCGACGCACGTGTCGAAGGTGTTCGCCGCACACCAGATCGCGGTGGAGCCACTCGAGTTCTCACACGGCGCTCACGCGGCCGTGCGCTACCGCGCGTTCATGGATCGAGAGACGTCGCTCGACGAGGTCAGCGCCCAGCTGCTCGACGGAGGAACGGTCGGCATCGCGTCGGTGTCGTGGGAAGCGTCAAAGAAGGGACTGTGATCCCATGAAATCCATCAATGTGCACCCGCGGCGCGGACCCTTCGGGTCCGCGAGAGTGTACCTGCAGCGCCGACCTTTTAGGTCCGCGATAGTAGCGGCGTCCGCGGGAATAGCCGCTATCGTGCTGCTCGTCGCGATGCCGGCGACCGCGCAAGAGGCGCCGGCTGACGCCGCCGCGCCGCGCGACGGCGGGTGGAGTGTCCGATGGGACAACCATCCTGAGATCGAGTGGTCCGGCAGGCTGCGGGTCGAATTCCGCGGGCGCCTCCAGGGTGACAGTCGCAGCTCACGAGCCGCCGTCGAACGGGGAGAGGGCGACAGGTTCGACGTGGGACGCCGTCGTGTCGGCGTTGATGGCGAAATCGGCCGCGCCGTTGATTTTCAGATCGAGGGCGAGATCGAGAGAACCAATCCGTGGCGCGACGTGTACGCCAACTACCGCCCAATGCGCGGCGCGCAGATCCAGGCGGGACAATTCAAGATCCCCTTCGGCCTCGAGGAGACGACCAGCGGCGGAAACCTCGACTTCATCTATCGATCGATTGTGTCAACCAGGCTCGCGCCTGGACGCGATGGCGGCGTGATGCTGCACGGCCGCGTGGCGCGGCGGACAGTCGGCTACGAAATGGGGATCTTCGCGCACGACGGCGACAACGCGCGCCCCAAAGGCGGCACCCGGGTGTTCGGCGGTCGAACACTCGCCGGCCGCTTCACGGTGGAGCCCTTCCGCCACTCGAAATCGACGATGTCGGATCTGGAAGTCGGGGTGGCGTTCACCCGCAGCTCGCTGCCGCAAGGGTTCCCGGCGGTGCGCGGCAAAAGCGTGCTCGGCGTGTCGTTCTTCGACTCCGACGTGTGGGTGGAGGGAAGCCGGCGGCGGGACGGCGTGCAGATACGGTGGCGACCCGGCCCGTTTTCGGTCGCGTCCGAGTACATCCGTGTCAGCGACGATCGACGCGGTCAGAGTCAGGCGGGTACCAATCTGCCACCGTTGCTCGCGCGCGGCTGGTACGTGAGCGGCACGTGGGTCGTTGCGGGAGCGGCCGGTGCCGCCGACGTGGATCGACCTGCCCGGCCACTGTTTCACGGCGGCTACGGATCGATTCAGGTCGCGATGCGACTCGAGCGTTTGAGCTTCGGAAAGATCGCCGAGACCGATTCGTCCTCGACAAGTCCACGCGCCGACGTCGTGCTCGGCAACCGCGAGACCGCAATGACGCTTGGCGCAACGTGGCATCTGAATCGGTGGATCACGATGGAAGGCAACGTGATCCGAGAGCAGATCGGCGGCACGGCTGTCGGTTCAGTGCCACGCCTGCGTGTATGGAGCCGCCTGATCCGTTTTCAACTGGCCATCTGAAATCAATGATGACGAATCTTCGCTTCGTTTGTGGGGCGAGCCTGTGTGGCTTGCGATTCCGGGTCGTACTGATGGTCATCGTATGGACCCTGGGAGTGGCCGGCGGCGGCGTGGCCTCGGCGCACACGCTAGAGGATCTGTTTGATGACGGGGCGGTGCACGAGCTGCGACTCACCATCAACGAGCGCGACCTGCGGGAGCTCCTCGAGCGCTACGTCGAGAACATATACGTCCCGGCTGATTTCCAATGGCGCGACCAGCGCGTGCGGAACGTCGGCGTGCGGTCCCGCGGGCTTGCCAGCCGCAGTGCGTCGAAGCCGGGCTTGAGGATTGATTTCAATCGCTACTCCGCCGGGCAGACGTTCCTCGGTCTCGCCTCGCTCGTGCTCGACAACCTCGTCACGGACCCGGCGCTCGTACGCGAGCGCGTCAGCATGGCCTTCTTCAAACGCCTTCGACAGCCGGCATCGCGCGAATCATTCACCCGTCTGTACATCAACAACGTGTACCAGGGGGTTTACGCCATCGTCGAACCGGTCGATGGTGATTTTCTGGCGCGGGCATTCGGCGAGAAAGCCGGATACCTGTTCGAGCGCCATTTCCTGCACCCGTTCCTTGGCGAGGACCTGGGCGACGAACTGACGGCCTACAGAGCAGTCTTCGAACCTCGAAACCATGAGCTCGAGGCCGACACGGTTCTGTACTCGCCGATTCGCGACCTGTTCCACGAGGTGAATCAGCCGGTCGACACGGTGTGGCGCGAGCGCGTCGGTCGATACATCGACCTGCCGCAGCTGGTCACGCACGTGGCAATTGAAACATTCCTGTCGGAGGCGGACGGGGTGCTCGGAGTCGCTGGCATGGCGAATTTCTATTTGTATCGAGGACCGTCCAGCGATCGGCACCGGCTCATCGTGTGGGACAAGGATCACACCTTTGCGGCCGTCGATTCACCGATTTTCCTGCGCGTCGAGGATAACGTCCTCTTCAGCCGCGCGCTCGCCTTCGCTGATCTTCGTGCGCTGTACCTGGACGTGCTCGAGCAATGTGCACGGTCGGCGGCCGGCGAGGGCTGGCTCGAAGCCGAAATCGTACGTCTGTCGGCACTCATCGACGTTGCAGCCCGGGAAGACGTCCGCAAGCCATACGACGACGAGAGCCGCGAGACGGCAGTCGAATTCCTCAAGCACTTCGCACGGCAGCGGCCGTCGTTCGTGTTTCAAGAGATCGCGCGCGCGCGCGGTGGACGGTAAGTCGTTGCGAAGGAGTCGTCTCAGGGTGCCTCTGCTGCTGTTGCTGACTGGCGTGGCGGGCTGCGGAGAGAGCGTCACATCCCCAACGGCCCAGCCCGGTGTCGTCGGCGCTATGGCGGGTGCGTTACTGGTCGGCGCTGGCGACATCGCGCTATGTGGTTCGTTGGCAACGGAGGCCACGGCGCGTCTGCTCGACGGACTGCCTGGGGTCGTCTTTGCCCTGGGGGACAATGCGTACCCATCGGGCCGCGCGAATGATTTTCGCGACTGCTACGATCCCACGTGGGGCCGGCACAAGGCACGTACTCGTCCCTCGCCAGGCAACCACGAATACGAGTCGCCGGGGGCGCTGCCGTATTTCAGCTACTTCGGCGCCAACGCCGGCCCGAGCGGCCTCGGCTACTACCGCTACCGTCTTGGCGAGTGGCAGATCTATTCACTCAACAGCAACGTTCCCATGGACACGGGCTCGTCGCAGCTCCAATGGCTGCGGGGAGAGTTGGCGGCGAATCCGTCGACCTGCGCGCTTGCGTACTGGCATCACCCGCTCTTCAGCTCTGGACCGCACGGGGACAACGTCGCCACCAGGCCGCTGTGGCGCGCGCTGTATGACGCCGACGCCGACGTGGTGATCTCCGGTCACGACCATTTGTACGAGCGTTTCTCGCTGCAGGATCCCGACGGCCATCCCGACCCTGCACGTGGCATTCGCGCATTCATCGTCGGTACAGGAGGCGCAGAGCTCAACTCGCCCGTGTCCGTGCACCGCAACAGCGACGTCCGTTGGAGCATTAATGGTGTGCTGGAGCTGGTGCTGGGAGTCAACGGCTACACGTGGCGATTTCTGTCCGAAACGGGCGCGGTCGCGGATGTCGGCGGGGGTTTGTGTCACGAGCCGGGTCCGCCGATCGGGTCAGTCGATCCCAACGGGCGGGTCCTCGGGAACTTCATGCACCCTTGATCTCGGCGGCCTTCACACCTAGGCTATTGAGTCGTTCATCCTGAGACTCCTGGAGAAGAGACCAATGCCAGTTCGAGAGATCACGACGAAACCGCAGGTTGCGATCATGAACGCGGTCCACGACCTGCCGGTGCTCGTCGCCCGCGACGAGGGATTCTTCAAAGACGAGGGGCTGGACATCGACTTCGTCGTCACGCCGGGAATGGCGCAGGTCACGAGCTCCCATGCCGTCAAGTTTGATTCCGTGTTCGATCGGCCGCTCGATTCGATCTACAACGAGGGCGGCATCGACACATACCGCATGTGCGAATGGGGAATCATGAAGCGCGCGGTCGAGGCGACGTCCAGCGGACTCCGCGCGCGGAAGATCGTCGCGCTCGGCGCCTCGATGTCAAAGTTCGCCATCGTCGTCTCGCGCGACTCGAAGATCTATGAGCCCGAGCAGTTGAAAGACCAGGTCATCGCCGTGACACCGAACAACGGCTCGCATTTCACCACGCTGAAGATGGTCGAAGGTTTCTTGACGCCGGAGCACGTCAAGACAACCAGCGCCGGCTCCATGGTGAAGCGCCTCGATGCGTTGCGCAAGGGCGAGGTCGCAGCCGTCAGCCTCATGGAGCCGTGGATCAGCGTGGCGCAGAAGGAAGGGCTCCGCATCCTGATCGAATCGCACTCGACCCGAAGCGAGGCGGCAAGCGACGATCTCGACGGCCCGACGCTTGCGGCGATGTTCCGGGCGCAGGCAAGAGCCGTCGGCGTGCTCGAAAACGATCCGACGCCGTACGTCCACTATCTGATCGCGGAGACGGGCGGCCTGCTCGAGCCGCGCGACTTCCAGACATGGCGCCTGCTTCACGCCCCGCCACAACCGTATACGCGCGAGCGGTTCGACGACACCTATAGCTGGACCGTGAAGTGGAACATGACGGTGGCGGGAGCCACCTACGAGAATACGGTCGACAACCGCGCGTGGGAATAACGAGACGGGCCACGGAGACACAGAGACACGGAGAAACAAGCCCTCAAGAGACTCCGTGGTTCCGTGCCTCCGTGGCTTGTCTTATCTTCGTGACCTCTTGACGACCGTGTTCTCGAAAAGCGTGGACCACTTGTCCGCCTCGTCGAGCGAGCGGCTCGGGTTTGCCTGGACGATCTTCACGCCCGTGAGTGGGGAGGCGACCTTCATGTTGGTGGGCACGTAATCCATGTTTACGAATGACTGCTGTCCCTCGCCCAGCAGATATTCGTAGAAGAGAAGCGCCGCGTTCGGATGTCGCGCGTGGCGCGCGACCCCGACGGCATTTGAGCGGGCGATGGCTGGCTCGAGCGTGAACCAGTCCACTGGCGCGCCCTTCTTTTTCGCCTGTTCCGGCATGTAGTTGTAGACGGTGAGCGCGAGGGGCACCTCGCCCGAGATCACCATGTTGTTGAGCAGCGTGTGTCCCTTGCGGACGGAGATGCCGTTGGTCGCGACAAGGTCGCGGAAAAACTTGAGACCGACCTCGCCGCCGCCCGTGACATCCACCACCGACGCGAACCAGTCCTGGTCCTTTGCCTCGATGCCCAGCTTGCCCTTCCATTTCGGGTCAAGGAGGTCCCTGTAGGTCTTCGGCAGGCTTTCCTTCTTCACGAGCTTGGTGTTGTACGCCTGTACCCACACGGAGAGCAGCGTCGCCGCCCATTCGCGGTGAGGAGGCACCGAACCCGGCTGCAGATCCCTGTGCACTGGCGACGTCACCGGCAGCAGGATCTTTTCGCGGGAGAGCGCCTCCATTTCCGGCGAGCCGAAGTGGATCACATCGGCGTCGTATCTCTTCGCCGAAGCCTCCGCGACCGTACGCTGCAGCACGCTGTCCGTACCCGCACGCCACACCGTCACCCTCACGCCGTATTTCGTCTCGAACGGTTTTAGAAGAGTGGGAAGATCCTTCTCGGCAATCGTCGTGTACAGGGTAAGCGCGCCCTCTTTCTTCGCGGCTGCGGCGATCCTGACCATGCGGTCAGGTCCGTCGTAGCTCGCGAGCGACGCCTGGCCTGCCTCTCCGGGGGCCACAAAGGACACAAAGACGGGGTTAACCACAAAGGTCACACAGGACGCAAAGGTCAGAGCACAAAGAAAAGCAAATCGACCTTCGTGGTTTAGACCGTCTTTGTGCGCGCGCACGCTATCTGCCTCTTCCGAAGAGTTGTCCGTACAGCGTCTTCCACTTGTCGTACTCGTCGATCGCGACCTTCGAGTCGACAAATTTCATCGGCATCTTGTTCAGCGGCGTGTCGATTTTCTTGCTGGTCGGCACGAACTCGAGGTCTGCGATGATCTGCTGCCCTTCGGGGCTCAGCTCGAAGTCATAGAACAGGACGGCGGCGTGGGGGTGTGGCGCCCTGCGCGCGACGGCGATGCCGTTCGGGCGCGCGATGGCGTTGCCGATGACGAACCAGTCGATCGGCGCGCCCTGCTTCTTGAGTTGCTCGGCCTTGTAGTTGTAGACCGTCAGAGCAAGCGGGACCTCGCCGGAGACGATCAGCTGACTCAGCAGTGTGTGTCCCTTGCGAACCGACATGCCGTTGGCCGTCACCATGTCCCTGAAGACCTTCCGGGCACGCGCGTCGCCGATGTCGTTGAAGATGCCGGCGAGCCAGTCGGAATCCTCCTGCTCGATGCCGATCTTCCCTTTCCACTTGGGGTTCGCGAACTCCTCCCACGTTTTCGGGAGGTCCTGCTTCTTCACGAGCCTGGTGTTGTAGGCCTGCACGAACACGTTGAGGCGCGTGCCCGTCCACTCGCCGTGCGGAAGGACAGCCGGGGCAATCAGGTCGGCCAGGTGCGGACTCCTCACGAGCTGCAGGACATTTTCACGATGGAGCGACTCAAGCTCTGGCCCGTTGGTCTCGATGACGTCGACGGTGAAGCGGCTCGCGCGCGCCTCCTGGATGGTGCGGGTGACGATCCCTTCGGAGCCCGCGCGCCACGGGACCATCTTGATGCCGTACTTCTTCTCGAAGGCGGCGCCCAGCCGGCCGATGTCGGCGGTCTGGAGCGACGTGTAGACACTGACCGTGCCTTCCTTCTTCGCCCCGGCGACGAGCTTCTCCATCCGGTCGGCGCCGGTGTAGAGCGCGACGTCGGCGGCCGTGGCTCCGGGCTTCACCTGTGCGCGACCGGTGAGCGGCAGTGCGACCGCAGCGGCGATGAGGCCGGTCGCGAGGACGAAGTGGCGTCTGTTCATTCGTGCTCCTGGTCGATTCGCGATTCGTGATTGGCGATTCGTTACTGCCACATCAAGAATCAGAATCATCAGTCATCAATCACTAATCACTAATTGCCAACGAATGTCTGGGCGGCAGCTCGGCCAGCTCCAGCGCGTACGCCTCGTCCATCCGCGGTGTGAGACCGCGGCTGGCCAGCGCTTCCGCGAACCAGTGACGGACCCGCGGGGACTCATCCGCATAGTCGATCTGGTCGCCACCAAGCCGCTTCGAGATCCACGCTTTGGGCACGCCCTGCGCGTTCCGAATCGAAACACCCTCGGCCTTGAAGGCGAGGTAGCGCGCCGGTGTCGTGCCGGTATTGAAGTGCTGGTGGTACCAGAGATTGGGCGGCACGATCATCGACCCCTCTTTCCACTCGTAGCGCTGCGGCTCTTCACCCTCCGGCCACATCAAACTGTAACCTTCCCCATTCAGGATGATGACGTGCGCGCCAGGGCCATGGGCATGGGCTTTCTTGTATCTCCCCACCCCGAACTGCGAAATGTGGCTGTTCATGTGCCCTTTGGCCATGCTGAAACGGATGTGCGCCCCCCCCGCCCCGCGCTCCTTGGCAGACATGAGCGGCAGGTTCACGGCGTCGGCCACGAAGTTCGTGTCGAGCAGGAGCCCACGCTGCTCGCCGCTGTTCGCGAAGTACTCCGGCTCGCCGTTGAAACGGTCCTTGAAGTCGTACCGTGTGTTGAAGACGAAGTCGAGGTCTCCGAAGGCGTTGATGATCACCGGCGCGTTCGTCACCGCCACAAAGCGCGCGGGGTCCTTGCCCGAACCGTTGAAGTGCTGGTGCCAGGTGTTCAGCGGGATGGCGAAGAGCGCGCCCGCCTTCCACTCGAAGGTGATTCTCCGCCCGGCATCGTTCCAGACCGCCGTCGAACCCCGCCCGTCGAGAACGTAGATCATTTCCTCGTACAGCTGGTGGTGAGGAGCGAGCTCCGTGCCGGGGGGAATCTCGCACACATAACAGTCGTTCGAGGTGCGCGAGGCGTCGTGGTTCAGGAACACGCCGCGCCCGCCGCGCCTCGCCCACGGCTTGAGGTCGACCGTGTGCAGGTCCGGAACGTAGAACGAGCTGATGATGTCCAGGCCCTCGGCACGCACCCACCTCGTGTACGGGGTCTCCTTCTCGGCGGCGAATTTCTTCGCCAGATCGTCGGAGACAACTGCGTCCTTCAGCATGGGACTCCAAGTGTAACTAGCGATTCGTGATTCGTGATTAGCGATTCGTGATTTGCGATTCGTGCAACTCCCAATCACCTGCACGCCATCACAATCACCAAATCGCCAAATCATCAATCATCAATCACCAATCATTAGCGCGTCGCCGTTGCGCGGGCGCCGCGCAGGTAGCTTTCGACCCGGTCCGGCGTCAAGACCACCGTCGCGTCGTATTCCGGTGCGTCCTCGATCTGCTCGAGGTCATTCAGTCCGCACGCCTTGAAGATGCGATTGACGATCGAGATGAGGCGCGCGGGCTTGTCGGCACTCGCGTTGAAGTGCTGGTGGATCGTGTTGGGCGGAATGTAGATGACGTCCCCCGCCTCCCACTCGAAGCGCTTGACCTCTTCCTGCGGCGTCCAGTGGTACGTATCAGTGATCTCGACGTCGCAGTCCTGGTGCAGGTCGTAGCCCTGGCCCTCCAACACGTACAGGCATTCCTCGGCGAGGTGCCGGTGCTTTCCCGAGCGACTGCCCGGCGGCACGATCTGCATGTAGGCGTCCACCGTTTCCATGCGCGTGTTCATCGCCTCGTTCACCAGGTGCTTGAGGAGGCCCTGCCGCGCCATCTCCCACGGCATCTCCTCCGGGTGGATCACCTTCTTGCGCTTCGCGTTCCTCGCCGGCGCCGCAGCCGCGTCATCGAGCAGTGCCTGATAGAGCTTCTGGTTGTTCGTGCCCTTCATCCACGCCTTTGATTCGCTCCAGGACATCACCAGTTCTCCTACTCGTCGTGGTTGAAATTCTGCTCGAACTCGCGCGCCTGAAAGCCTTCAGCGCCAGGTGCCGGTGTCGTCGGCCGCGGCTCGACCATCTTCTGGAAGAGCATGTTCATGAACATGAACATCGGCTTGGTCTTCATGACGATCGCGCGAGCGGGCCTGGTGCTGCTCGCGTTGAAATGCTGGTGCACGCAGTTGTTGTGGACGATGGCGACGTCGCCGGCCTTCCAGTCGTACCGGACGCCGTCGTGAATCTCGTACCCTTCGCCGTCGAGAATGTAGAAGGCCGCCTCGTTGACGTGACCGTGCTTCTGCGAATGACCGCCGGGCGCGTATTCCTCGAGGTGAATGTGGAACATCTGCGTGATGCCGTCCTTGGGCTCGATGTAATGACGGCTGTATGTCTGCGGGCCGTCGTTGAACCTGATCAGGCGTCCCTTTCGCACGCGCGGCATTGCGCGCAGCCGCGCGAGCTCCTCCTTCAGGTTGTACGCGCCCTGAATGGCTCGCGCGAAGATCCGGTCCTTCTTGCTGTGGTAGTGCGACTCGCTCACAACCACTTCTTCCACTGCCGCGCCCTTCTCATCCTTCGCCATCGTGAGGTCTCCACTCCTACGTTGCCACGGAGGCACGGAGACACGGAGGTTCGTTGGCCACGTTCTATCTCCGTGACTTCGTGTCTCCGTGGCCCGTCTTCTCAAAAACTCATCAGACTCCGTACTCGTCCAGCCTGAACTTCTTCGGCTTGAGCATCCGGCACAACTCCCGGTTCAGCCCTGCTTGCGGAAGGCCGATGCCGGCATCGTTGGCCATCGACTGGACGATCTCCATATCATCCTCCGCCCATGCCATTGTGTTCGTTCCCCAATGTCGCAGGACGGAGTTCTCCGCGCCGGTCTTGAGGAGCGCCTCACGCAGCACCTCGACATCGATCCCCGAGCGCTTCGCCAACGCCAGCGCTTCGTGGTTGGCAATCAGGCACGCCCACATCAGCATGTTGTTAGCCGACTTGGCGACCTGCGCCGTCCCGACGCCGCCCGAGTGGATGATGTCCGTACAGAAGCAGGCCAGCACCGGCTTCAGGTGCTCCACGATCTCCGCCTCCCCTCCCACGAACGAGAGGAGTGTGCCCTCATCTGCGGCGCGACCGCCGCGGCAGACCGTCGAATCGACAACATGCACGCCGAATGGCCTGGCGAGCTCCGCAAGCTCCTGCACCGTGCGCGGGTGCACCGTGGACATCACCGCCACGATCGTTCCGCGGGCCAGGTCGCGAAGGAGACCCGCCGCCATCACCTCGCGCAGCTCCCGGTCGTAACCCACGCAGACGAGAATCGCATCACCTGCGCGCGCGAGCGCCGCCGCGCTGTCGAGCCAGCCGGCGCCGCGCGTCACGACCGCTTCGCGCTTCCCGGCATCGATATCAGTGGCGACCACGGTGAAGCCCTTGCGCACCATGTGGCCGATGATCGGCTGGCCCATGCGGCCCGCGCCGATCACGCCGACTGTCCGAATTGCCGTTGCCGCAGTATTCATGAATTGTTTTACCGCTTCTGGGTGACGGTGTCGAGCAGCGCCGGCTGGCCCGCCTTGACCCGCGCGATCGCCCGTTCCAGGGCCGCTCCGAGCCCCTCGGGTGATTCGAACGGGCCTTCGGCGTACCAGCCCATCGATTTCGCCATCGCCGCAAAATCCGGCGCCGGATCGTCCAGATCCATGCCGATGTGCGCCCTCTCGAGCGGCGTGCCGCGTAGTTTCGCCATCCGGATCTGGTGTTCCCAGTCGTTGTAGTAGGCGCGGTTGTTGTACATCACCACGAGCATCGGGATGCGATGCTTGGCCGCGACCCACATTGCGCCGGCGTCGAACATGAGGTCGCCATCGGGCTGCATGTCAACGACGAGCCGCTTCGCCTCGCGGTGCGCAAGCGCGACGCCCATCGAAATGCCGAATTGAGTTGCCGTGCCGAGCGACCGCCCGGGATGACGGTAGGGCTCGTCGAAGTCCCACAGCTTGCGCGTCCAATTCTCGAGCGTGCCGGCGGTGAGGACCCAGTCCTCGTCCTTGATGGCGCTCCAGACCTCGGAGGCGAGCCGCGGCAGCGTGATGGGGCTCGCGTCCCAGTCCACCTTCGCCTCCTGCGCCCACCTGTCGCGCAGCGCGCGGCTCCTGGCGGCCGTATCACTCTTCCTCGTCTTGATCCGGTCACGCAGCGTCGCATCGTTCGCGATCCTGTCGTCGAGAATCCGCGTCATTTCCGGAATGGCGATCGTGGTGTCGGCGAGGATCTGCAGCTGCGCGTGATGCAGGCGCTGGTAGTCGAATGTCCAGCTCGAGAGTTCCAGGTCCCCGAAGCCGATGTCGATCCACTTCGCACTCGCCGGCACGATCGAGGTCACCTGCCGCGTCGCGCTCACCAGCTCCGTCGTCGGCCGCTCCCAGTCTCGCGTGTCGAGGCATACGACGAGGTCCGCATCGCGGAACACATCCTTCGCATGACTCATGTTCAGCGGATGGCACGTCGGGAAGTTCAGGCGGCTGTCGACATCGTAAACGGGGATGCCGGCCGTCTCGGCGAGCTTCACGAGCGCATCGAAGCCTTCCGGCTCGCGACCGACGTACTCGGCGATGATCACCGGTCTGGAGGCGGCGGCGATCAGATCGGCGGCCTCGGCAAGCGCCCTCGGCTCCGGCGCGATGCGTGTCGGCACCCGGACTGCGTGTGCGGGCGGCATCGCGACCTCGTGATCGAGCTTCTGCTCCTGCAGCCACGCGTCGTAGCACATGTAGATCGGGCCACGCGGCTCGGTCATCATCACCGAATACGCGCGCGAAAACGACTCGGGGACCCCGTCGATCGTATGCGGCTGGTAATCCCATTTCGTGTAGGCGCGCACCGCGTCGCCCTGGCTTTGAGCCGTATGAATCCAGTCGATGCGCGGACGACGCTTCGTCTCGTCCATCGGGCCGGTGGCGCCGACGATGAACACCGGCACGCGATCGATGTAGGCGTAGTAGATCGCCATGTTGGAGTGCAGCAGCCCGACGAGATTGTGCAGAATCGCGACCATTGGCTTGCCGCTGGCTTTGGCGTAGCCGTGCGCGATCTGGACCGCGATCTCCTCGTGCTGGCAGAGGATCATGGTCGGACGGTTGCCGCCGTAGTTGACGATCGAATCGTGCAGGCCACGGTAGCTCGCTCCAGGATTCATCGCGGCGTATGGCAGGTCGTAGGCCTGCAGCAGGTCTACGATGACGTCGGAAGCCCAGCGGTCAGTGGCCACGTTACGCGACCTTGAGAGCCACGCACTTCTGGGGATTCAACTGTACGAAGATCGCCTCGCCGACTTTTGTACGCAGGGTCGGGTGGCGACGCGAGAGAAGCGTGCGTGCCCCGACCTTCACCCGAAAATCAATCGCTTCGCCAAGGAAGACCTTCTGTTCCACGCGCCCTTCCCACACGTTGCCCCCCTCGGGCCTGGCCTCCGACAGCTCCACGTCCTCGGGCCTCACCGACAGCGCGACGCGCTCGTCCGGGTGCAATTCCTGGACGGCACTCACCGTGACGTCGCCGATCTCGGTACGCACAACGTCGCAACTGCCGCCCGCCATCGACTCCCGGCGGAGGACGGTCCCCTCGATGAAGTTGCTGGTGCCCACGAAGTCGGCGACGAACTGGTTCAACGGACGTTCGTAGATGTCGCGCGGGCTGCCGATCTGCTGGATGCGCCCCTCGTTCATGACCGCGATCTCGTGCGACAGGGCAAGCGCCTCGCTCTGGTCGTGCGTCACGTAGACGGTGGTGATCCTGAGCTCGCGCTGCAGGCGCTTCAGCTCGAAGCGCATCTTCTCGCGAAGCTTCGCGTCCAGATTCGACAGTGGTTCGTCGAGCAGAAGGAGTGCCGGCTCCATCACCAGGGCGCGCGCCAGCGCCAGGCGCTGTTGCTGGCCGCCGGAGAGCTTCGTCGCCTCGCGCTCGGCGAGATGGTCGAGCTGCACGGCGGAGAGAACGCGCATGACGTTCTCGCGGATTTTCTTACGCGAGTACCCGCGGCCGCCGACTTCAAGCGGAAAGGCGGCGTTCTGGAACACGTTCATGTGCGGCCAGATCGCGTAGGACTGGAAGACCATGCCGAAGCCGCGTCGGTTCGGTGATACGAAAACGCCGGTGGACGAGGAATAGACGACGCGGTCGTTGACCGAAATCTCGCCGGTGCGGGGCCGCTCGAGGCCGGCGATCGAACGGAGTGTCGTCGTCTTGCCGCACCCGCTGGGACCGAGCAGCGTAAAGAGACGCCCCTCGGCCACGGTGAAGCTCACGTCCTGGGCGGCCTTGATGATCTGACCTTTGTCGTTCGGGTACTCGGTGGACAGGCCCTCGATTTTCAGCACGGCCTCTTCCCCCTTCCCCCTTCCCCCTTCCCCCTCATTCTTTAACGCCGTACTTGTTGCCGAGCCAACGGGCGACCAGAACGAGCACGAAGAGCGTGGTGATGAAGAGCACTCCGAGCGCCGAGAGCTCCACGTACTGGCCATTTTCCCATAGCTGCCAGATGACGATGGACACCACCTGCGTGTCGGGGCTGTAGAGGAGGATCGATGTCGAGAGCTCCCGGATGGAGACGATCATCACGTAGATCCAGCCTGCCAGGAGCCCGGGCTTCAGGAGCGGCAGGATGATCCTGCGGAAGGCCGTAAACCACGAGGCGCCGCTCATCGCCGCCGACTCCTCGAGCTCCTTGTGGATCTGCAGCATCGACGTCGTGTTGTAGCGCAGTCCGTACGGCATGAAACGCGTGATGTAGGCGATGAACATGATCCAGATCGTGCCGTACACGCCGACGTCGACGTTCAGGTAGAAGATCATGATCGACAGGCCGAGCACGAGTCCCGGAAACACCATCGGGAGCGACGCGATGTTGTCGAGGAGCCACCGCCCCGGGAGCCTCGTCTTCACCACGATCCAGCAGATGACGGAGGTCACGAGCATCACGATGGTCGCCGTGCCAAAGGAGAGCACGAAACTGTTCCACACCGTGCGCCCGAGATCCGGGTAGGTGAAGATGAAGCGATAGGGGTCGAGCGTGAGGTTCCGTAGCGCCTCCATCGAGGGCACCGAATAGAACCTCTGGAACGACGACCACAGGAGCACGGCGAAGGGCAACACGACGATCAGCACGAAGTACACGACGAAGACCGCCGCCGTGAACCAGCGCCACCGCCCGAGATCGATCTGCCGCGGGCGGAAACCCTTGCCGGTCATCGTGGCGTACTTCGACCCGCGGCTGGAGAGCCGCGAGACGAAATACACCCCCGCGGTCGTGATGGCGAGCAGCGCCACCGCGTACGCCGACGCGAGGCCAACCTGACTGGGATAGCGGTGCACCGCCTGGTAGATAGACGAGGTAAACACCTCGATTCCCACCGGGAGACCCAGGAGTGCCGGCACTTCGAACGACTCGATGGAGCGCACGAACAGGATGAGGATCGTCGCGAAGATCGCCGGCCAGGTGAGCCTGAGCGTCACACGCCAGGCAACCTGGAAGATGCTGGCGCCGCTCATGGTCGCCGATTCCTCGAGCGACGGATCCATGGCGCGAAAGGCCGCGCTCATCAGAAGGAACGCCATCGGCGAGTAATGCAGCCCGTCCACCCAGATCATCCCGCCCAGCGAGTAAATGTCGAACGGCGCCTCCGTCAGGCCGAACCAACCCTGCATCACGAGGTTGACGATGCCGATCTGCGGGCTCGCGAGCAGAATCCAGGCGACGGTGAACAGGATCGAGGGGATGACCAGCGGGATGAGGGAGAGCGCGAAGAAGATCGACTTGAACGGCGTGTTGGTGCGCTCGTTCATCCACGCGAGCGTCGTGCCGAGCACGAACGCGAAGAGCGAGGCGCCGAGCGCGAACTGGATCGAGGTCCCGAACAGCCGCCAGGTGTCGGCGCTGCCGTAGGCCGCGGCATAGTTGCCGAGCGTGAACACGGCGGCGGTCGCCGCCGTCTGCGGCGTGCGAAAGCTTTGCCACAGAAGGAAGCCGAGCGGAATGACCGCAATGTAGACGGTGAAGGCGACGCACGCGCCTATCACGATCCACTTCCAGTCGAAGCCGGCCTTCGTGCTCGCGCCGCTAAGACTGACGATCCGGGACGTGGTGGTGGTGGTGATGGTGCTCGTCTCCGTGATGATGTCCGTGGTCGTGGTGGTGATCGTGCCCGTGATGGTGCTGCGCGTGCCCGTGCTCGTGATCGTGTCGCCCACGGGCGTCGGCGTCGGGGATGCGCGGATCCTCGCCGAAGACGAGTGACTTGATCGTGACCGGGACGGTGAAAGACGGCATCCGCACGCGGCCGAGATCGATGTAATCGAAGTCCCAGAGCGAGATGCCGTCGAGCACCAGCACCTCGGAGGTCACAGCCAGTTCGTCCTTGAGGATCGCGCCGATCGTCTGAGCGATATCGCTGTCAAGGATCACGAACACGGGCTTTTCCGCCGCGAGTGTGCGCGGGAGCGCCTCCACAATCCCTCGGGCAAAGCCGGCCAGTCGAGCGTAGGCCGGTGCGCCGCGCCAGCGGAACGCGAGCGCGACTTCCGAATCGCCTTCCACGACATCGAAATGTTGAAAATGGTCTCGGATGACGGCAGCGACCGCTGACGGGTCGACCGTGTCGCCAAGCGGCACCAAAGGGTGGATCACCTGCAGGTTCTTGCGAGGCAGCAGTTCCCTTGGACTCGAGATATAGACCGTGTTTCCAGACAACTGCACGCTGTACTCCGAAGCGCCGAGCGCCGTGGCACGCATGCACTCGCCCGCGGGCAGAAGTGGAAACGGGAAACACCCTGCGGCGATGCGCTCGCGGATGGCGTGGCCGAGGCGGCGGCCGAGGTCGCCAAAATCATGCTCCTCGCGCCCGTAGACGTACTCACCGACGCCGCCCGAGAACATCGCCCCCGCGATGCCGCCGAGCACCCCAAGGGGTTCGGTCAGCCACAACCCACGGACCTCTGGGGGCGCCGGATCCTGCGTGAGCGCGGCTACGAGAGCATCGGCCATCCACGCCGTGACGCGTGCGAGATCCTGCTCGCTCACCGTGTCGCCCAGGTTCCACGTGCAACCCGCGAGCGCAGCGAGATGGCGGCCCGCCGGATCGAGGCGCGTGAGGCGACCCTCGTCGTCGATGACGGCCAGGCGCCCGCCGAGGTGAATCGCCGCGGTGTGCACGACGTTGCCTGCCTCGACGAGCGCAAGCTTTGTCGTGCCGCCGCCCATATCGATGTTGAGAAGAGCCGCCGCGCGATCGTGCGATGCCTTGGCCGCGCCGGACCCGTACGCCGCGAGCATCGACTCCATGTGGTGCCCTGCCGCGGCGCAGACGAACTCACCGCCCACCTCCGCAAGCACATCGGCGATCGCCTTGGCGTTCTCGCGACGCAGCGCCTCGCCGGTGAGGATCACCGCTCCTGTGTCGACATCGTCCGGATGCACACCGGCGGCCGCGTACGCCGAGTCGATGATCCGGCCGATGGCCTGGTCGTCGATGCGCTCCTCGTCGAGATACGGCGTCAAGGCCACCGGCGACTGGTACACGGTCTCGCGGTCCACGACGAAGTACCGGCTGGTGAGCTCCTCCGAAAGCCGCCGCAGTTGCACGCGGGAGAAAATTACCTGCGTTCCCGCGGAACCGATATCGATCCCGACCGACAGGAGCGTGACGTTGTCCTGCAGCCACAGGCTTGACGTCGTCGGGTCGTACTCGCCGCCGACGTCGTCGTGATCGTGATCGTGGTCCGACTCCCCATCCTCGTGATCGTGCATGGGGTCCATGCCCAGGAGGTGATCTTCCAGGCTATGCGGGGTTTTCTGGTCCGGATCGTCGGCCATCAGCGCGCATATGGTAGTGCAGGACGAGGTACGACCGCCCGGCGCTCACGTCGGAACTCCTTGCACCGCCCAGCGCAGCTTCGCCGATCCGGCGCGGGGATTCGCTCGCACTTCTGCCGCCGACGGACGCACGGCCTCGTCGGCGACCGCCGCATAAATCCCCTCGCGACGTCCCGCCTGGAAGGCCTTCTTCACCCGACGATCTTCGCCGGAGTGAAATGTCAGCACGACGACGCGGCCGCCGGGGGCGAGGCATAGCGGCAGGTGACGCAGGAACGTGTCAAGTGCGGAGAACTCGTCGTTCACGGCGATGCGCAGAGCCTGACACGTTCGACGGGTCGACTGCTCCACGTCGGCGTCAGACGCCTTCGGCCGCTCAGCGAGGATCCCGGCTCTCACGCTTCGACACAGGTCCTCGGTCGTGTCGATCGCCTGCGCCTTCAACACGCGGGCGATGATGTGCGCGTGCGGCTCGTCGGCGTTGTCTTCGAGGAGGCGCACGAGCTTCGCTTCGCTCAGGTGCGCGAGCAACTGCGACGCGGGCTCCCCGCGCGTGGGATTCATCCGCATGTCGAGCGGGCCCGGCTCCTTGTAGGTGAATCCGCGGTCAGGATTGTCGAGCTGCATCGACGAGACGCCGAGGTCGGCGAGAATGACGTCTGCTCCGCCGATCCCTTCATTCGACAGCACCTGTGGCAGCCCTGCGAAATTGCTCTGATGCGCGACAAACGTGTCCGCGCCGAACCCCGCCTCGCGTAGCCGTTTCTCCGTGCGCGGCAACTCGATCGGATCGACGTCGAGACCAATCAGCCGTCCGCCCGGCTGAATGCGTTCGAGAATGGCGCGCGCGTGGCCGCCGAAGCCGAGGGTGCAGTCGACCGCCACGTGGCCTGCCATCGGCGCCAGCGCCTGCAGCACCTCCGCGACCATGACCGCGCGGTGCATCCCCGCCGGCGTCTTGCCCGACTCGACGATCTTCCGAACGTCGGCCTCGTACCGCTCCGGGTTCAGCTCTTTGTACTTCTCGTGAAACTTGCGAGGGTTCTTACCGGAATATCGAACGCGCCGTTTGGGCTTTGGTTCCGTCATCGCGATGCGAGCGGCCCTTCCATCGGCCTGGAATCGTACGGACGGCCGGCTCTCCGGCACCATCGCTCCCACGCTCGCTCAAACGTGAACGAGCTGCGCGTGCTGAGAATGGCTTGTACCTCTCCTTCGCTGAGAAAGGTGATCTCGCCAAGCGCGTGCGCTTTCATCTGGAGGTCGGCGTTGAGCTCGAGATAGACCGAATTGAAGACGACCTCGCGCAGCGATCCACCGGCGACCACGCATCCATGCCCCCTCATCAGCGCGACCGGCCGGTTGCCAAGCGCCGCAGCCAGGTCGCGAGCCATGTCCATGTTGGTCACGAGCAGATTGGTATCGCCGAACGACGTGCGCGAATCCCAGACCGGCACGTCGGTTCCCATCGACGCGCACATGTGCATGATGGGGCGCAGCGGCGTGCCGGTGACGCCGAACGGGATCACGCCGGGACTGTGATGATGGACGACCGCGTGGATGTCGGACCGCGCTTCGTACACCGCGCCGTGTATGAACCGCTCCGCATAGGGTTTGCGCCCGCCTGCGTCGATGGCGGCGCCTTCGAGCGTGAATTCCATCAGGTCGTCGATCTCGATGCATTCGGGCGCCCGCGCGCGTGAGAGTAAATAACGGTCCGGGGCCTCCGGATGCCGAATGCTCACGTGGCCGAACGAGTCGACGATGCCCTCTCGTGCGAGAATCCGGTTCGCCGTCACCAGCTCTTCGACAGCCTCTCTCATAAGGACACCATGGATCGTCTCAGGCTCAAGACTGCGATCGTCACCCGCGGACACACGCAGGCATTGAAAGACGGGACCGTACAACCGAGCACCTTCGATTTCGACTTCGAGGAGGTGCCGGTCATCATCAACGCCTTCCGACGCATGGTCCGGGGACTCGAGTTCGACATCTCCGAAATGGCCATCACCACCTACATCTGTGCCCGCGCGCACGGCAAAGCCTTCACCGCCCTGCCGATCTTTCTGGTGCGCGCCTTCCACCATGGCGCCATCGTGTACAACACCAAAACCGGCATCACCGGGCCGAAGGACCTCGAGGGCAAGAAGGTCGGGGTCAATCGCGGATACACCGTCACCACGGGTCTCTGGGCCCGCAGCATACTTCAGCACCAGTACGGTGTAGACCTCGGTCGAATCACATGGGTGCTCTCAGGAGACGAGCACGTCGCGGAGTACCAGCCGCCGCCAAACGTGGTGCCGATCGAAAAAGGCAGGAAGCTTGAAGACCTGCTGATGTCTGCCGAGATCCCCGCGGCCATCGGCGTCCAGGTCGATTCTCCAGACGTGAAGCCGTTGATCCCCAATGCCCGGGAGGCAGGTTTCGACGCCCTCCGCGAGCGTGGACTCTATCCGATCAATCACACACTGGTCGTGAGGAATGACCTGCTGACCGCCAACCCGGATCTGGCTTCGGACATCTTCAACGCGTTCGCGGAAGCCAAGCGCCTCTACGTCCAACGTCTTGCGGCTGAGGAAATCGGGCAGTCGTCTGACGATGCCGTGTATCGAAGGGTGATGGAAATAACAGGCGGCGACCCGCTGCCCTATGGCATCGAGCCGAACCGGCCGATGCTCGAGGCCGTGATTCGACACAGTCTGGAGCAGGGGATCATTCCACGCCCTGTCGCGGTCGAAGAACTGTTTCCCCCGAACACTCTCGGCCTCACCGCCTGACGTCGTCCAGGAATTCGAGTGGCGCCACGTTATCTCCCGCCTTCTCCGTTCGGCTTCGGCGAGGCGAGGCTCGCGCGCAAAGCAGGCTCCCCTCGAATCTGGCGCGCGGCGCGGACGTCTTCGGCGTACGTCTTCATGGCGTCGAGCGTCGTCCGCGCGACGTTGGCGTAGCGCTCCGTCGTATCGTCCAGGGCCGTCGCCATGTAACCGATCGCGTTAACCACCGCTCGAACACGACCATCGAGCCACGGCCCTCCACCGAGACCGCCGATCACGGGGATCGACACCGCGCGCGTCACCGCGGGACCGGCCACCGGCCCGGAGTGCGTGAAATCGAGCATCACGGCGCCCGCCTGCTCCAACAGCTTTGCTTCGGCGACGAACTCGTCAGTCCCCTTCCCGCTTCCCGCTTCCCCCGTCCCCCTTCCCCCTTCCCCCTTCCCCCTATTTGAGTGCGGCGTAACACCGAACTGCGCCCACACCGGGATGCCCGCGCGGGCAATCGCGCTGACAACGTCAGGGTATTCCGACGCTGCGTCCAGCTTCAGCATGTCCGCCCCGCCATTCTCCTTAAGGTACATAGCCGCCCGCACCGCGGCGTCCGTACCCGCCTGCAGCGGCCCGTAGGGAAAATCGCAACTGACGAGCGCGCGTTCGACGCCTCGACGCACAGCCTTGCAGGCGAGGAGCATCTGGTCGAGCGTGACATCCAGTTCGCTCTGCTGTCCCCACATGTTGACGCCGACCGAGTCGCCCACCGAGACGATGTCAACACCGGCGCGGTCGACGATCTGCGCCATCTGGTAGTCGTACACCACCACGCCGACGATCTTGCGTCCGTCGCGCTTCATCTGCTGAAGCGCAGGAATCGTCACCCTGTTCTCCACGTCTCGCCTTCCGCTCGCGCCAAGCAATCCTATGCAGGATGTCCTCGGCAACCACTAAGACCACCAGGACGGCTTCGTGCTCTTCGTGACCTTCGTGGTTATGTACGTCTTTGTGATCTTCGCAGAGTCGCAATCATCGGAAGGATCTCAGAATCTCCTCGACGTACGCCTCGTCGCTCGCGATCACGACCATCAACGACCATGGTCGCACCTGCGCCAGCGTCTTCGATAGCGCTTCGTCTGTCGCCGATGCGGCGTGAATGACGAGGGTCGTGGTCATCACGTGCTTCAGGCTGCACGCCTCACCGATAATCGCCGCCGCGTGCGCATCTGCGCCGGCAGAGGCGACCATCACGACGAGGTCGGCCGTCGGCACCTCGTCCACCAGTTTCGCGATCTCGTGATTGCTGGCGCTGTCGAGTGAGATGACCTTCACCACGCGAGACGTGGGATTCGGCGTCTGAATGCGGAAACGTGCCTCCGCGGCCGAGCTCATTCGCGCTGATTCACTTAACATTCAAATTCCCAAAGCGGCTCAAGTCCACAAAAGCGAATTCAACCACGAAGGCCACGATGTTTACGTCTTTGTGCCCTTGGTGAGTTCATCAGACGGTTGCGGGCGCCACGCCGGGATGCGCGATCAGGGCTTCGCGCGCGCCGTCCTTGAATGGTTGATCCGGCGGCAGCACCACAGCGGCCGAGCGTACTCTCTGATGCACCGTGTCGACGCCAGGCGGTGTGACACCCGTCTCGACAAACGCCTTCACCGCGCGCAGCAGCCGCTGGCGCGCCAGGATGATCCCGCTGTCGGTCGACACGAGTGTCTCCTTGGTGCGATCGACAATCGGTCCCATGCTTTCCTGGAGTGACGAGTCCTGCATGGCAAACCCCTCGACGCCGCTGTAGGTTCTGCCCGCCTTCTGCGCCGCGCGATCGATCAGATAGTCGTTGTCTTTGTTGGCGACCGCACGAAAGGTCCCGGGTATGACCTTCGCATGGATCCCCTTCCCGGCGCGCATCGCCGCGACCTCGGCGTCCGTCAGCGCACGCGTGGGATGGTAATCGAAGCTCCACGTCCAGCAATTCTCGTCGTCAATCGGAATCCAGAAGTGGCCGTGTATCGAATGGTCGCCCCGCGGCGCGATCATCGTGAACGATGGCATCACCCACTGCGTGATCCGCCAGTAGTAGTTGCCGTTTTCCGCATTGCGCCGCGCACCGATGTACAGACCGCCGGGGCTTTCGACGACCTCGAAGACAGGGCGCTTGTCGCTGAGGTTGTACTGGTTCCCGCGCGCCCCCTTGAACAGCGGATCCGAGTTCAAATCGCCGCGGTGCAGGAAGGACACGTGGCTCGAATCGATGCCGCCTTCCATCGCCTGCAGCCAGTTGGACTCCTGGAGTCGCTTCGACATGAACGACTGCGCCGCGGGGACCGTGGCGAACTCCCATTCGGGCACCGGGGGCTGGCTGTCGGCCGGACCCATGTAGGTCCACAGCACGCCTCCGCGCTCGATCAGCGGATACGATTTCAGCTTGACCTTCTTCGCGAAGCCGGAATCCTCCGGCTCGGACGGCATGTCGACGCACTGCCCAGTGACGTCGTACTTCCAGCCGTGATACGGGCAGCGCAGCCCGCATTCCTCGTTGCGGCCGAACCAGAGCGAGATGCCGCGATGGGCGCAGAACTCGTCCATCAATCCGTAGCGTCCGTTGGTATCGCGGAACGCAATCAAGCGCTCGGAAAGGAGCTTCACTCGCACCGGAGGGCAGTCGTTCTGCGGAAGCTCCTCGGGCAGGAGCGCCGGAACCCAGTAGCTCCGGAACAGCCGGCCCATGGGCGTCTCGGGCCCCGTCTGTGTCAGAAGATCGTTCTGTTCTTTTCTGAGCATCCCGCGGACTCCTGCTGCTGATGACCCGGATTATCCCGTACGAGGGCCACGAAGACGGATCGGCCACAAAGGTCACCAAGATCTCAAAGGAAAAACAAAACATCGTGTTCTTTGTGACCTTTGTGGCCAATTCGTCTTAGTGCTCTCAGTGGCCAACGTGTGGTAGTTTACCGACCGATTCGCTTCCTCCGGCCCCTGGAAACGTCCGTGAATCTTGAGACGAGGTCAGCATGATTCGCATCTCAACGCGTGTCGCAGCAGTTCTCCTTGGCATATTGCTGGTGTGGGCGGGCTTGTCGTTCCAGTCCTCGCTGGCGCAGGCCCCCGCCGGTGGGACGCTTGCGCTGACCGGTGCCCGTGTCATTGACGGTACTGGTGCCCCACCGCTCGAGGGGGCCACGATCGTCATCTCGGACGGCCGCATCCAGGCCGTCGGGACTGGGGCCGCAGTTACGATTCCCGCCGGCGCCACGCGCGTCGACATGGCCGGCAAGACAATCGTGCCCGGCCTGATCAACGCGCATGGCCACCTCCAGGCCGACATGTCGAAGCGGCCAGCGCGCGACAGGCTGGTGGGTCAGCTCCGTATGTACGCGGATTACGGCATCACGACGGTGCAGGTGCTCGGTATCCCCCTCGACGACGTTGGCGAAGCGGTGAAACTCCATGACGAGTCGCTCCCGGGCAAAGCCGCGCCGGATCGGGCGCGCGTGCTGGTGGCGGCGGCGAGTCTCCGCAATCTCAAGACCGCGGACGAGGCGCGCGACTGGGCGAACAAGTATGCCGACATGAAGGTGGACATCATCAAGATGCACATCACCGGCGGCCCGATGGACATGACGCCGGAGGTGTACGGCGCGTTGATCGATCAGGCGCACAAGCGCGGGCTGCGCAGCGCCGCGCACCTGTTCTACCTGCGCGACGCGAAGGGGCTCCTCGAGAAGGGCATCGACGTGATCGCGCACAGCATCCGCGACCAGCCGGTGGACGCCGCGACGATTGCGGCGATCAAGGCGCGCGACGTCGAGTACATTCCCACGCTCACGCGCGACATCGCGACCTTCGTCTACGAATCGACGCCGCCGTACTTCGGCGATCCGTTTTTCACGCGGCACATCCCGAGCTCGTATTACCGCGACGAGATGGCGAAGCTGCGCGATCCGGCCAACCAGGAGAAGATCCGCAAGGATCAGGCTGCGCAGAGCATCAAGCCGGCGCTCGCGCAGGGCCGGAAGAACCTGAAAACGCTGTCCGACGCGGGCGTGACGATTGCGCTCGGCACCGACACCGGGACGAACGAAGGCCAGTGGCAGGGCTACTTCGAGCACATCGAGATCGAGGAGATGGTGAAATCTGGCCTGACACCGATGCAGGCGCTCGTGGCGGCGACCAGCGGCGCGGCCCGCGCGGCGAACATCCAACAGCAGTTCGGCACCATCGCAGCGGGCAAGCAGGCAGACCTGCTCGTGCTCAACGGCAACCCGCTGACCGACATCCGCAACACGCGGCAGATTCACTCGGTCTGGATCGGCGGGCGTCGGCTCGCCGAAACGCGCGCGACCAATTAGTCCCATTGCCGGGGGCGGACCTGACAAGGTTCGCCTCCTGGCGATCCGCCTACATGTCCCAACCTCAGCCACAAACTGCGGACCCGTGTGCAGATCGTCGTCGATTCCGATTGACAGGTCAGCCGCGAAGGGTGTCTTTTAGGCGCACTGAAAAACACTCTACCCTAGTAACCGTATCCGGCTTTGGCAAACGGAGGCAGACATGCAACGTGTCGCGCTATGTCTCGTCGTCGGCGCCTTCCTCTCGCTCGTTCTGACCAAGCCCCTGCAGGGCCAAGGAGCGGTCTCTGAAGTCAACGGAACCGCTTCTGATTCATCCGGCGCGGTCCTTCCTGGTGTCACCGTTACCCTGACTGAAGAGACGACGGGGCTCACACGGACAGTCGTCTCGAACGATCGTGGACGTTTCGTCGCGATCGCCGTGACGCCCGGGCTTTACACGATCAAAGCGGAACTTGGCGGCTTTCAGACGCAGAGCCGTACGGCCGTCACCGTCGCCGTCGGTCAGGCGCTGACGATCAATTTCGCCATGCCGATCGGTACCCTCCAGGATCAGGTGACAGTGACCGGCGAGGCGCCGCTCATCGAACCCACGCAGACGCAGATCGGGTCCAACATGTCGCAGAAGGACATCGAGAACCTGCCGATGCAGGGGCGCGAACAGTTCGCCCTGATGCAGCTGGTGCCGGGTCTGACGCCCTCGCTGCAGCCCGGATCGTTCGAAGGGTCGGCGTACAACGCGAACGGCCGCGAGAGCGGGAGCAACCTGTACCTGGTCGATGGCCAGTACAACAAGGACGACCGTACCGGCACGTTCCCGCAGTCGCGCGTCACGGTCGACTCGATGGCGGAGTTCCAGATTCTGACGCACGAGTACGGCGCGGAATACGGCGGGGCATCAGGTGTCATCGTCAACGCCATCACCAAGAGCGGGACGAATCAGATTCACGGCCGGGGCTTCTATTTCCTCCAGGACGCCAAGATGAACGCCACCAACTACTTCCTGAAGCTGGAAGGGGAGAAGAACCCGGACAGCGGCACGAAGTCGATGGGCGGCAACATCGGCGGACCGATTGTCAAGAACAAGGCATTCTGGTTCTTCAACTACGAGTACACGCACTCCCGAGAGGCCGTGCGCCTGAGTTTCCCGCCGGCGGCGGCGCCCCTGGCGGTGTCGTTTTCGGACGTGTACAACGTGCATCTCAAGAACTACTTCGTCCGGGGTGACTACCAGCTCAACCCGTCGAATACGATGCACGGCAGCCTCATCTATGGACCGAATGACGGGCATGGTGAGAACGCGGAAGCCGAGCGGTACACCCAACAGGGCTTCCGGTATGAACTTGCCGCGCCGGAGATTCTCGCGAACTTCTCCTGGACCTCGATCCTCGGCAACAAGATGGTCAACGAGATCAAGGTGGGGACGACCAAGGAGAACCTGTGGATTGGCGACCGCAGCATCTTCAGTGAATCGGGGAAGAGCGTTCCGTGGGACCTCAAGACCAATGAATGGACCGCGCTGGGCGGGACCAATCCGATCGACTTCGGGTCGGCGCAGCAGCACCCCGATTTCCGGGCCGGCCCGCGTGTCGAGATGAGCGGCAACGCGCTGACGGCGAATGTGTATAGCGAGCAGCTCACCTACACGCCCACCAATCACACACTCAAGTTCGGTGTGGGCGGTAGCCAGAACAAGGGCATCAGCGTCGTCTCGACCAACCAGATTGGCACATTCGATTTCCAGAACAACGCGCCGTTCGATCCGGCTGTCGCCTCCACGTACCCGACGCGCTTCCGAATCCGGCTGGGCGAGATGTTCATCCCGATTGGTACCTGGCGTGTCGATTCCTATGTATCCGACAAGTGGCAGCTCAGTCGAAAAGTCACGCTGAACCTCGGCGTCCGCTACGAGTACGACGACAATTCGTCGAACACGAAGAACGGCGTCGCGCCGCGTCTTGGTGTGGCGTACGCTCCGAACGAAAAGACGGTGCTTCGAGCGGGCTTCGGCAAGTTCTACGAGTTCCCGTCGACCCAGATCATCTCCGACCTGGTTGCGGGCCGCGTGATCTCGGAAGTGTTCACCTTCGACACCGGCGAAGATCTCAGCGCGACACGTGGCGTCCTGCCGACCAATGCATGCCTGCTGCCTGGTGGCAGCGGCGGCATGGCAAAGATCAGCGCCGCATGCCGTGCGCAGCTCGTGACCGCGCAGAATCAGCTCGCGGCCGGCGGCTTCATCAACACCGAGCCGCGGCTCCCAGGCAACCGCAAGCTGGGCTTCCTCTACCAGCTCAACGCGGGCGTCCAGCGCGAACTCCTGCCTGGCTTTGGCGTCACGGTCGACTACGTCGGCTCGCGCGGCCACGACCAGACCGGGCTCATCGACATCAACGAGCCACGGCTGCTGCCGAACGGGACGATCGGGCGTCCGGGACCGTCGGTGTTCGATCCGGACGGCACGCGGGTTCCCGCGTCGGCACGCGCCGCGAACTTCCAGCGCGTGCTCGAGTACCAGACGAGCTCCGTCTTCAACAGCGACTACGACGCCCTCGAGGTGTCGCTCGACAAGCGCTTCGCCAACCGGTGGTCCGGGCGCGCCAGCTATACCCTGTCGCGCTCGCGCGATGTCGCGGCAACCAGCGCAGGGAACTTCGGGATCGTCAACAAGCGGGTGAACGACGACTTCAACCCGAGGCTCGACTACGGTCTGGCGACCTTCGACAACCGGCACGCGTTCACGACCGGCGGCAACTGGAACGCCTGGCGGGACCTCGGTCTCGGCGCGACGTTCCGCTACTATTCCGGCAACCCGGTGAACGAAACGGTGGGACTGGACAGGAACGGCGACCGCGACTCGGCCAACTTCGATCGCCCGGTGAAAGGGCGTGACGACCTCACCCGGCCGATCGTCTCGAAGCTCGACGCCAACGGCATGGCGATCCGGAACGGCATCAAGGGCACGGATAAGATGGTGCTGGATCTGCGGCTGCAGTACGTGCACCGGATCAGGGGTGAGCGCACGGCGGGATTCTTCTGGGAGATCTACAACGCCCTGAACCGCGTGAACTTCGGCAACCCGATCGGGGCGCGCAACAGCGCGGACTTCCTCCGATCGATCGTGGCCGACGAAGCGCGCTCGATGCAGATCGGAGTGCGCTACACGTTCTGAGAGGAGATCCGGCGTCCATGCGCCTGAAGCGACCGGAGGGACTGGGGGACCAGCCCCTCCGGCCGGATTGCCGGCCGCCGGCTGGCGGAGACGCGCTAGGTTTTTTGCATTCCGGCGGCGATTGCACGAGCTGGACACGGCTCTTCGACGATCTCGTGCGTCTTGCGCGCCCCCAATTTCGCGCCATCAATTCATCGGGAGTTGACATCGGTGGGCGAAGTGTGTTTTTTGTGCGCCTGGCAAGACCTCACTCTACTCGCCCTCAGTTTCGATTTCCGAAAGAGAGGCAAACATGCAGCGCCCGTCGGTGTGCGTCGTCGTTGGAGTCCTTCTCGCCCTCGTAGCCATCGTTCCCGTCTTTGGACAGGGAGCACTATCTGAAGTCAACGGAACTGCGGCAGACCAGTCCGGCGCAGTGCTCCCCGGGGTGACCGTCACGCTGACGGAGGAAACGACCGGCCTCGTGCGAACTGTGATTACCAATGACACGGGTCGTTGGGTTCTCCCGGCCCTGCAACCGGGTCGCTACACGATCAAAGCCGAGCTCTCCGGCTTTCAGACGCAGAACCGTACTGGCGTCGTCGTCAACGTCGGGCAGGCTGTTACCCTCAATCTGGTGTTGCCCGTGGGCACCCTGTCCGATCAAGTGACAGTGACGGGCGAGGCGCCCCTGGTCGAGGTGACCCAGACCCAGGTGGGCACCAACATCACGGGACAGAACATCGAAGCGCTGCCGACCGCCGGACGACAGCAGTACGCGCTGTTGCAGCTGGTTCCCGGACTCACGCCCACTCTCGCGGCGGGATCGTTCGAGGGTGCACAGTACAGCGCGGGCGGGCAGAGTACCTCGAACAACGTGTTCATGGTGGACGGCGCCTATAACAATGACGATCGCACGCAATCGGGACCCGGCATGCAGACCCGCATGACGGTCGACACGACGGCCGAATACCAGGTGCTGGTGCACGATTTCGGCGCGGAGTACGGAGGCGCCGCCGGCGCGGTCATCAACGCCGTGACCAAGGGCGGCAGCAACCAGTTCCATGGCCGCGCCGCGTACTATCTGCAGGACAGCAAGCTGGACGGCACCAACCATTTCCTGAAGCTCGCGGGACGCGAGCCGGCCAAGAGCGGCGTGAAGACGATGCTCGCCAACATCGGTGGGCCGATCATCCAGAACAAGATGTTCTTCTTCGCCAATGTCGAGCGCCTGCGAATCCGGCAGGCGGCCGATCTGCTCTATCCGGCCGACGCCGCACCGCTGGCGACGTCGTACTCGACGTTCCTGCCTGTCGGCTCGGAGAACTACTTCGGCCGCGTGGACTATCAGCTCAACCAGTCGAACAACATCAGCGTCCGCGCCGTGTTCGACGTCAACCGGGTGAACGGCCAGGACCACGTGGTCCAGTTGCGCACCATCCAGGCGATGCGCATCGAGCGCGTGCCGAGGCCCGGGGAGACGTTCATCAACGGGCAATGGCTCAGGGTGATGGGCAACCGGATGGTCAACGAGTTCCGGATGCACCGCGTCAATGAAAATCTCCAGGTCGGCGATCAGCGGATGTTCGACAACGTCGGCTCGAACACGATCTTCAAGGACAACGAGTTCCTTGGGCTCAAGGGCGACCAGCTCGACTTCGGAGCGGCCCAAGCGCACCCCGATTACCTGACGGGGCCGTATGGCAATCCAGGCGGGGCGAACGTGACGACCACGTTGTTCACCGAACAGTTGACGTTTACCCCGACCAAGCACACGTTGAAGCTCGGCGTGGGCGGGAGCAAGAACGGCGGCGTCAACATCGTCGGGAACAACTACATCGGGCAGTTCTCGTTTGCCGGGAACGCCGCGTTCGACCCGAACAATCCCTCCACCTACCCGAATCGTTTTGCGATCCAGCTCGGCGAGCTGTTCCGGCCGATGCACGACTGGCGCATGAATTACTACGTGTCGGACAAGTGGCAGGCCACGCGCATGCTCACCCTGAGCCTGGGGGTCCGATACGATTATCAGGATCAAGTACCGCTGACCAAGAATGCATACGCGCCGCGGCTCGGCATGGCGCTCGCTCCCAACGAGCGGACGCTGATCCGGGCGGGCGCGGGCAAGTTCTACCAGTATCAGTCGACGGCCATTCCCGCCAACCTGTTTGCGGGCGCGGTGAATGCCCCGGTCTTCACCTTCGATACCGGTCAGGACAACAACCCCGCGGCCGGACGGCTGCCGACGAGAGACGCCTGCCTGCTGCCGGTGAACAGTGGCGGCCAGGCGGAGATCAGCCCCGCGTGCCGGGCGCAACTGGCGGCGCTTCGCACCTCGGTGAGCTCGGTCGGCTTCGTGAACACCGAGCCGGTGCTCGACGGCAATCGCCGCCTGCCATATCTGTGGTCCTACGACGTCGGGGTCCAGCGCGAAATCTTCACGGGCATGGCGGTGACCGTCGACGTGGTCGCGACACGCGGCTACGATCAGTTGGGACGCATCGACATCAACGAGCCGCGCCTGCTGGCCAACGGCACGATCGGCCGTCCCGGACCGGCCGTGTTCGATCCCAACGGTACGCTGATCCCCGCCTCGGCGAGGAACGCGGCGTTCCTGCGCGTGCTGCAGTATCAGTCGAACCCTGCGTTCAATTTCGACTCAAAGGCCCTCGAGATCAGCCTGAACCGGCGGATGGCCAACCGCTGGTCCGGGCGCGCCGCCTACACGCTGTCAAAGGCGAGGGACGTGGGGACCGGGGTTCGAGGCGAGGCACGCGTCGTCAACGACCTCGATCCGCGAACGGACTACGGCTTGTCGGACTTCGACAACCGGCACGCGTTCACCGCCGGCGGCAACTGGGACGCGTGGAAAGGGCTCAGCACCGGCGCGACGTTCCGGTTCTATTCCGGCAACCCGGTCAACGAAACGATCGGCCTCGATGCCAACGGCGACCGCGACAACACGGATCGTCCCGTCAAGGGCGTCAACGATCTGACCAAGCCGATCCTCTCACCGGTGGACGCCAATGGCGTCGCCATCCGGAACGGGATTCCCGGCTCGCACAAGACGCTGCTCGACCTGCGGCTCCAGTACATCGTCAAGATGCAGAACCAGCGAACCGCGGGATTCTTCTGGGAGATCTATAACGCCTTGAATCACGTCAACTTCAACAACGTGATCGGGAACCGCAACGCCTCGAGTTTCGGCCAGTCGATCGTGGCTGACGCGGCGCGTCAAATGCAGCTCGGCGTTCGGTACACGTTCTGATATCGAAAGACCTGTACGGGTCATAACCACGAAGGTCACGAAGACCACGAAGGAGACTCACCTCTTCTTCGTGGCCTTCGACCCTTCGTGGTTGACACGTCTTGAGGTGATCTAATGTTCGCAGCTCGGTCGATGTTCGTATTGGGCATCACTCTTGTCACCTGTCTCGGGCCGGGCGCGCGGTTCAGCGGGGCGCAGCAGCCAGTCACAATCGAAAATGTCTTTCCAGCACAGGTGCCGCGCGGTCAGACGACGGTCCTCAACGTGGCAATTCCAGGCGCCGCCTTGCTCGTCGAGTCCGCCGAGATCTCACCCTCGACTGGTGTCACCGTGTCCGGCATCAAGCGGGCGGCCGACTCTCAGAACATTGCGTGGTGGGAGGTCACAGTCGATGTGGCGAAAGACGCTGCGCTGGGAAATCGCACTCTGATTCTCGTGATGCCGATGGGTCGCCGCACGCTTCCCGCGACGATCACGATTCCGAGCCACGTTCCGAGCATCTC
Source organism: uncultured Acidobacteriota bacterium (assembly GCA_963741135.1). Classification (GTDB taxonomy): domain Bacteria; phylum Acidobacteriota; class Vicinamibacteria; order Vicinamibacterales; family UBA2999; genus Gp6-AA40. Next base: position 255,225 of record CAVUHC010000007.1, on the reverse strand, counting down.
CGATCTGAAAATCGCGTCGGCGCAATCGAATCAGCCAACGGTAGATCTGCAGTTCGCGGCTGCCGACGAGTCTGCTGACCTTGGCGATTTACCGTATACCTGGTTCACGATTAACTGCGGAGCACCCGTCGTGGGTGTTGTCACGGGCAAGACTACCGCCCGGGATACACGCAACGTCGTCGTCCGCGCCACCGTTCCCAACCCGCGCACTCCGGCGCCGCCGGCAAGTGTGACCTCAGGGTACGGGTGACCGACTCGAACGGGATCGAGAGCAATACGTTGAACACGACAGTCGACTTCAAGAACTGAATCCAGTCACGCCGCAGGAGAATCAATCATGCGCCTGGTGCCGCTCATGTCGTCAGCCCTGGTATTGGCTCTGTCCGGAACGTCGTTCGCCCAGGAATGGGCCGATTTTGCCGCTCGGGAAGATCGCTTCGCCGTCAACTTCCCTGGTGAGCCGAAGATAACGACCACCACGTGGACCTCGCAGGTTGGCGTCGTCCTGCCGGCACGTGTCTACAGCGGCACGTCAGGCGCCGGCCGCTACTCTGTCACCGCGGTGGATTACAACCCGATGGAGCGCATCCTCTCGGAGAAATCGAGGTTTTGCCCTCCAGGCGCGGAGACGTGTGCCGGCATCCATGACTGGGGTCTTGGATACTGGAAAATTGACACTCGAGGCGCGGTCGTCTACGCCGTGTCGAAGTTGCTGCAACGCGACGTCAAGATTACGAACATGATGGCGAATTTCCAGGATCTCGTTGCTGGACAGGAACTGCAGCTCACCAACAACGCCGATCAATCCCGCACCTTCGCGTCAATCTACATGCACGAGAACAGGCTGATTATTCTGGAGGCGACGGTCCCAAAGGGATACCCTCCGCCAACCATCTTTCAGCAATCGCTCGGTTGGCTCGACGAGAAGGGGGTGAGAGTCCGCTATCAGATTCATCTACTACAACGAGCCGGACGTGCCGAAGCCGCTGATGCGCGGTCGCTGACGTTCGTTCCCGAGGGTTATTCTTTAGGGGCGCGCTCCGTGAGGGGCGCGCCCTTTGTGTGTAGCCACGGGATCTCGAGACACGCCGATATGTCCAGCCCCGATCGTTTCCTGCTCGCCGGTGTCATGGGCTGGCCGGTGATGCACTCGCGCTCACCGACGCTTCACAACTACTTGTTCGCGCAGTATGGGCTCACAGGAACCTACGTGCCCCTGGCGATCAAGCCAGCTGATCTCGAGTCGGCGCTGCGGGCATTGGCGCCGCTCGGCTTCTCCGGCTGCAACCTGACTATTCCGCACAAGGAACGAGCGCTCGCGATCGTCGATACCGTCGATCCGGTAGCGCGCCGCATCGGCGCGATCAGTTGCGTCGTCGTGCGGCCGGACGGGTCGCTCGCCGGCACCAACAACGACGGCTACGGCTTCGTGCACAACATCCTGCATCACCAGCCTGAATGGCGCGCTGACGCGGGGCCGATCGCCGTCATCGGCGCCGGAGGCGGAGCACGCGCCGTTATCTGCAGCCTGGCCGATCGCGGTGCGCGAGAAATCCGTGTGATCAACCGGACCTCGGCGCGGGGTCAGGCGCTCGCGCGCGAGTTTGGGCCGCCTGTCACACCGATCGCGTGGGAGGAGCGTCACCGCGCGCTGGACGGCGCAGCCATGCTGATCAACACGACCAGCCAGGGCATGGTCGGTCAGCCGCCGCTCGATCTCGCGCTCGAAGCGCTCCCCAACACCGCGCTGGTCTGCGATATCGTCTACGTCCCGCTCGAGACGCCCCTGCTCGCGGCCGCGCGGCGCCGCGGCAACCGCACCGTCGACGGCCTCGGCATGTTGCTCCACCAGGCGCGACCCGCCTGGAAGGCATGGTTCGGCCTGGAGCCCGAGGTCACCCCCGAGCTGCGGCGCCATGTCGAGGCGGCGCTGGCCACCAAGACCACAAAGACGGTTTGAACCACAAAGAACACCAAGGCTTGGTGGCCTTCGTGGTTGAATCGTCTTCGTGATCTTCGTGGCTAGACAAATTTAGCCGTCGGTCAACGCGTTGTTGGCGAGGCCGCTGATCTGCACGTCATAGCCGAACGGATCGGTCATATGCAGGCTGTACAGGCCGCCATCGCGCACATTGGCGACGCCCATCGCTTTCAGCTGATCGCGCACCCGATTGCGTTCGAAATCGGCCACCGTGTAGCCGACATGATTGATCAACGCCGTGCTTTTGGGACGCGGCCCGGCGCCGTTCGCGAGCGGCGCATTCAAATCCCTGGTGCGACAGAGGAGGAAGGTCAGCGGCACGTCTTTCGCCGCGACGTTGTACGGCTGCTCGCCCTTCTTGCCGAAGGGCAGCGTCACCTCGGTTTCCTTGAGCCCGACCTGATCGAGGTTGAAGACTTTCGAATACCAGTCTCCCGCCTGCTTGAAATTGGGGCAGGTGTAGGAGATGTGATTGATCAACGCGGCCTTGACGCCCGCTGGCGCGGCGGTTTGGGCGTCGGCGGCGTGCACCGTGGTGACGGCCAGGGTCAGCATTTCGATCAGCGTGCGACGGCTGATCTTGCCTTGCTCGAATTCGTTGAGCTTCGTAGCGACGAAACCTTCCATAGCGGTTGCTCCCTCTTCTCAAATGAATGGGTTTTCCGCTTCCGAGGAAGCGAGCTGGACCTGGAAATTGAAAGGGTCGAAGACGTTCACGCTGCCACTGCGCCCGGTGGGGTTCTGGCCCTTCGCCTTCAACGCCGCGTTGACGCGCGCATCGTCCCAGTTGGGAAGCGTGTAGCAGACGTGATCGACCACTGCCCGCGCCGGCGCGGGGGGATTGGCAGCGGCAGTGCGCGCGACGATGAACGAGCCTCCCTTGCCTGGCGCCGGGCCGAAGGCAAGATTCACGCGGGTCTTGCCGTCGTCCTTCAATTTCTCCATGCCCAGCACGGAGCTGTAGAAATCGCGCGCCTTGCGGTAATCGGGGCAGGTATAGGAAATGTGATTGACGCCCAGCATCTTGAGGCCGCTCGCGGGCTGCGCGTTGGCGGACGCGCCGCCTGCAGCGTAGACGGCGGCGGCGAGCGCAACCCCTTCGCAGAAATCACGACGGCTGATGTTGCCGGTCTCGAATCTCTTAACGAGATCAGCGATGAATCGTTCCATGCTGTGACCTCCCTGTTGGACCGACGTTTCCTGGATGATCCGTATGTCGGGGGGATGATAGCGGTTTTGCCGCGCGCTCGATAGCGAGTGTGATTCCAGAGCTGGGCGCGTTGATCGAAGCGACCTTTAACGGACGGTCACAACAGCCGCGCGTCAGGGTAGTTTCGACCGATAGTGATCCCACGTTTTCTTGAAGAGGCTTGGCGACCACAGTTTCTCGCGACAGGCCTGCTGCTCCGCCTCGCTGAAGACGTACGGGTCACCGATCTGCATGGCCATGTACTGCCGGTACGCGTTCTCCTCGAGATATGCGGCGAGTGTGAAAGCCTCGACGATGTTGGAGCCCACGATGACGGCGCCATGTGCTTTGAGGAGGACGGCGGGCCGGCGGCCGAGCGTGGCGGCGAGTCTCTCGCCCATCGCCTTCGTGTTCACTGAAAGCGGCGAATCCAGCAGCGGCATCTCGCCGAGCAGCACCCCTTGCGCATAAACCGGCTTGAAGTTCTCCCCCACCATTGTGAGAAACGTCGACCATTGCGGATGCGTGTGCATCACGGCATTGACGTCGGGGCGTGCGCGATACACCTCGGAGTGAATGTGGAACTCGAGCGGCGGCCTGGCGCTGCCCTCGACCAGATTGCCGTCGAGATCGGACGTGACGATGTCGTTCTCGGTCAGCGCGCCGCGCACTGATGCTCCCGAGTTGATGTAGAAAGAATTCGCGTCGCGTCGCGCGCTGCAGTGGCCGTTGTGGTCGATGATTCCAGCACGCTCGAGCATGCGTATCGCATCGACGAGCTGTTGCTCGATGCGGCGCGGACCTTTCAGGTCCGCGTCAGAAGCGCTCATGATGTCACCCGCCTCTTCCAGAGCTCCCACGATCGGCCGACAGTGGCGAGGTTGATCGCGTCCGCCTTGCGGCCTTCTTCCGCATCGAGCGCCGCGATCGGTCCCCCGAGCGCCGCCGCCTGCAACTGGACACGCGCGCTGATCTCGGTGAAAACGGCGCGGAACACCGCAGCCTGAAGGCTCGGTGCGACGACCACGACGCCATGGGCGCGCAGCAGCACCACCGACTTGTCGCCGAGTGCCTCCGCGAGCGCTGCTCCCTTCTCGGAGCCGCTGATGACGATGTCGGTCGCGCCGAACGTGTCGCGGATATCGAAGACCGGCACGCCCGCCGCGAGGAACGCGGCATTGTGATACGTCGCGCGCATGGGCGTCGCGACGAGGCCGAACGGAATGACCGAGGGGCAATGTCCGTGCGCGATTGCCATCACATCTGGTCGCTTCCGGTAGATCTCGCCGTGCAGAAAGCGTTCGATGAACGGGGTGCGTCCGCGGGCGTCGCAGGCCTCGCTGTCCAGGCTGAACTCCATGATGTCGGCAGCGGTCACCAGCGCCGGCGCCAGAGATCGGGACATCAGGAACCGCTCGGTGTGGCGGGGGTGGCGCATCGACACGTGACCAGCCGCATCGAACACTCCCTGGTCGGCCAGGATGCGACTGGCCGCCGCGAGATCTTCGAGAACTTCACGTTCCACTGCGCCGCCCGAACGTGGTGACGCTACTTCCACGGCATCACCGACACGTGGATGGCGCCAGGCGCCCCTTCGCCGCCGACCGACTTGATTGCGTAGTCGACCTCCGCCAGCCCGAAACGATGCGTCGTCATCAAGTCCAGCGGAAATCGGCGGGAGGCGAGATGGTGCAATGCGAGCTCGACGGCCCGATAGGAATGGCCCCGGGCGCTCTTGAGCGTGATGCCTTTCCTCGTGAGCCTGCCAATCGGAAAGTCGGGGAAGGTGGCGTTCCCTTCGCCTTGCACGACCATCGTTGCACCCCTGCGCTTGGTCGCTTCAATGCCCAGCAGCATCGGGGCCGTGCCTCCACCGCTGCTGCAATCGATGACGACGTCAACGCCGCGCCCCTCCGTGATCTCGAGGATGCGGGCATGCGCATCCTCCTTGTGAATGTCGATCACCTCGTCGGCGCCCAACGCCTTGGCGACCTCGAGCCGTCGCGCGTCCTTCGATGTGCCCGTGACGATGATGCGATCGGCGCCGGCCTGCTTCGCCGCCATCGCGCAACACTGTCCCTGCTGGCCCGGGCCCTGGATCAGGACGGTCGAGGCGTACCCGACACCACCATCCATGAGGGTCCATTGAATGCCGTTGGACATGGGCGTTGCGATGCCGGCCAGCTCGGGCGAGAGGCCGTCGGGCACCTTGTGGAGCACGGCGTTCAGCGGGAGATACAGATAGTGGCTGAAGCCTCCCCAGAGGGAAGGCGCAGTATCGATGGAGGTGTAGCCATACCGGATCGCTTTCGGATCGTAAAACCACTCCGTGGCTGCACAGTGGCGGTACTCGCCCATGTGGTCCCACTCGCAGTTGCCGCACGGGAGGTAATGCTCGAGGAACATGAGGTCCCCCTCCTTCACCCCCTTGTGACGCGCGAACGTACTGCCGACCTTGGCCAGGTATCCGACGTTCTCGTGGCCCATGATGAGCGGAGCGCCGCGCAGCGGCAGCTTGTATTGGCTGACATCAGTGCCGCAGACGCCGGCGACTTCCACCTTCATCAACGCGGCATCCGGAGGAACGTCCGGAAGATCGAACTCGCGCAGCTCCGTTGTGGCTGGTGCGACTTTCAGCGCGGCCAGCATTTTCTCCATCAGATAACCACTTTCGTCATGATGCCCTTGGGAAAGATCTCCTCGGGCGTCATCAACCGGTGCGCAATGCCCTGCTGGAAGGTGTAGCGCGCCATCTGTTCCCAGGTCGGGCGGTTCTCTTCGATGCCATACGGATACAAGTCGCCGCCGAAGACATCGCGCATCCTGCGGGCGTACGTCGTCAGCCACGGCACCGGGTAGCGCGACACGGCGGGATCGAGAATGCGTTCGATGGAACGGCGCTTCGATTCCAGAAACGCGTTGAAGAGATTGCGCGCGGCCCAGGGGTGCTCGTCGACGATCGATTTCTTCATCGCGATGATGTGCATAATCGGCCACACCCTGGTGCGGGCGTAATAGTCCTCCTCCATCTCGAGATACCTGGGGAAGAGTCGCACGACGTCGGGATGGCCTTCCAGGAAACAGGTCGGCGGACGCGCGATGATCGCGCAGTCGATTTCGCGTGCGGCCAGCATCTCGCTCAAGCTCTTGTCCGACACACGCGTGAGCTTCAGCCCCTTCGGGAGATTCAGCTCGACCTTCTCCTCCCGGCCTGGCGCGTTGGCGCCCGCCTGAAACCAGTGCACGTCGGTCAGTTTCACGCCCATCTCGTTGTGCATCCAGCCGCGCATGTAGACGGCGGCCGAATGCGCCCATTCCGGCGAACCGATCTTCTTTCCCTTCAAATCCTTCACGGTTTTGATCTTGCTCTTTCTGTTCACGTAGAAAGAGGAGAAGCGGAACAGCCGGGAACAAATCACGGGAAGCCCGACGATGTCGGAGTCTGTTCTGCTGATCTGGGCCGAGAACTTGGCAAAGGACAGTTCCGACAGATCGAATTCGCGGTTCGCGGTGAAACGTGCGAAGCACTCGTGATGGCCGAGATTGAGCCAGGTGTGGTCGATGCCCTCGGCTTTGACAAAACCGAGCCGGAAATCGCGGAAATGATCGTAGTCGGTCGTGGCGATGGTGAGCTTCAGGTTTGACACAGCTGTTGAAGCTTCTGGAACGCCGGCGCCGACACCGTTACCGCTGAAGGTGATGATCGTCGTTCAGAAGCTTGGAGCCATCGGTCTCGACACACTTGGGCGATTCTTCCAGCGGATCCATGGACGGCCTGGTCAGACGTGGCGGCATGGTCCACGGGGCGGCCAACACCTTCGGATCTTCCACAGTCGCCTGCCAGACGAGGTTTTCGCCGTCTTTCCAGATCCGCTCGATGACGCGCAGCGCGTCGCTATGAAAGTAGCCGTCCTCGCCGACCCAGGTATCGTCCACGAAATTCCTCGCGTCGACGACGAACACGTCGCCTTCCCATCGTGCCGATCGAGTCGCCATAGTGCGATGGGTTCGCCCTGGCGCGATGCGGCCGGCCATCGGTCGGGATGATCCGGTACGGATCGCCGGAGATGTCCTCGTAAAGAAAGATCATCTCGTTCCGCAGCTGCACGATCTTGCGCGGCGGACCGATGCGCGGCACTCCGGGCTTGCCGCAGTAGAACACCGGGTCGGTCTTGCTTTGATGGTCGGAGAGATCCTTCACCTTGGCCTGGAACTCCGGCTTGTAGGACGGTGTCCGTGTGGAAGGCCGCACACCGCGAGCGGACGTGGCGTCTCCATGGCGCGCGCTCTGATCGATCTTCAGGATGGTGACCGTACCGTTCACTTCCTTCTTCAGTGCCGCGGGCGCGCGATCGATGGCATAGCTCCACACGCCGCTCAAGTCGGGATGAGCCGAGGAGGCGCCGCTGCTCGATGCGCTGCCCGTCTGTTGCGCCAGCGCGACACCGGGAATCAGGATCGCGCACGCGACGACGCGAAAGAATCCGTTCGCCATACTTCTCACTCCTGTTACTTGGGATCCGCGCCGTTGACCAATTCCAGCGACGTGCCATCCGGGAACTTGATCTTCTGCATATAGCCAAAGAGCGTCCCGTCCCTCGCTCGCACGGCTTCGACCGTCACCGTCTGACCGACCGCTTTGGCGAAGTCGGCCCGGGCGAGCCCCACGCCGCGATACCACGACGGAGGATTGCTTTCGAATGTCCAGTGATCGACCTTCCCGCCATCGGTCCTGGCTTCCATGGCGACGACGATGTGCGGATTGATCCAATCGATTCTCGTGAGGGTGCCCGTCACCGCGACCCGTTTTCCCATGTCGAAGATGGCCGAGGGCGAGTGGTGGGCCTGGAGGGACGCCATCGCAAAAAGCGGTAAGGCCATGCTGCACACCGCGAGAATCTTGCGTCTCAAGATGATGCCTCCCTCCAACTGCGCGCGAATTGCGAATATGCAGCATACGGATTCGGGGAGGCCTGCGGCTCCTTTTCTGAGAGGACGGGCTACGGAGGCACAGAGACACGGAGTTTCTTAAGTTGTTTTCTCCGTGACTCCGTGTCTCCGTGGCTCGGCTTAGCCTAGGACGTAATTCGAAGCAGCTTGATCAGGTTCCCGCCGAGGATTGCTTCCTTCTGCGCGTTGCTCAAGAAAGGCGCGTTGAGGACGAAATCGATACCAACGGGCCAGTCGAACGGATAGTCGGTTCCGTAAAACATGTGATCCACGCCGACCTCGTCCACGAGGTGCCGGAGCCCCGACTCGTGGAAGATCATCGTGTCGATATAGAGGTTCTGCCGGAAATACTCACTCGGCTTTTTCTTGAGCGCCTTGCAGTCGGCGCCGCCGCCCCGTCCGCAGAGCGCATCGGAGCGGCCACTGTACGACGGCAGGTAACCGCCGGCGTGGGCCGCGCAGATCTTCAGCCCCGGGAACCGGTCGAGCGTGCCTTCAAAAATCAGGTGCGAGAGAAACACGGTGGTCTCGAGCGGGTTGCCGATGGTGTTCCCCAGCCCGCCTTTACCCTGCAAACGAGGATTCGAAGTCGTGCCGGCCGCCTGCTGGGGATGCATGAACAGCATGACCCCGAGCTCTTCCGCTTTGGCCCAGAACGGATCGAACTTCCGGTCCGACAACTCCAGTCCTTCGACGCTCCCGCCGATGGGTGCGCCGCGCATGCCCATCTTCTTGACGCCCTCCTCGAGCTGCTGGGCGGCGAGGTCCGGATACTGCAGGGCGACAGTGGCCATCCCCACGAACCGATCGGGGTAACGATTGCACCACTCCGCAGTTTTCTGGTTCTGCAGGTCGCAGATGCGGCGTGCCAGGTCGCGGTCTGCCGCGTACCACCATGGATTCATGTTGAGGGTCGAGATGTCGATGCCCTCTTTGTCCATGTACTGCAGCCAGTGGGGCCCGAGGTACCGGTCCTTGTTGCCGGCCTGCCCCTTGAACTCCGCCTCGAGCGGCGTGCCTCTCACGATGTCTATGACTTCCGGAACGAAATGGTGGGCGTGAATGTCGATGACCGTGATGCGCCGGCCTCCGATCATGGCGCGACGCCGCGCCGGAGGTGCGCCCTGGACGGCGCCGAGCGCCGCATCGGCGAGGCCGTGGCCTCCGATGACCACACCCGCCGCCGCGCCCGCCACGTTCTTGAGAAAACCTCTGCGATTCGGCATCGTCTTCTCCGCGATGTAGTGATCGAGAGATGGGGCCTGCCGTATTGGCAGGCCCCTACAGGGATGGATTCTCTTAGAAGGTAAGTTGGGCGCTGAATTTCACCAGGCGCCCGCCCATGATCTGTATCGCGTTCCGCCACTGGTTATTCGTGGTGCTGTACGTCGCTTGCTCGTTTTGGACGGTGCTCGCATTGAGAACGTTGTAGATGTCGAAATTCCCCTGGAGCTTGCGGTTCCCCCCCAGCGGGAAGTTCCGGGTGAGACGGAGATCCACCTGTTGGATCCGGTCACCGTAGAGCGAGAACGGCGGGATCAGGTCGAGCGTGACCGTCTGATTGCACGTGGCAGCGGTCTGGCTGGGGCAGGCCGCGAGGTGCCGGCCCAGCGACGGCCTGATTTCCGCGTTGGTGGCGACGTAGCTGGCCCTGATTGGGACCCCGGGAATGTTCTGATAGATCGAGCTGACCTGGAAGTCCCAGGGCAGGGGGTAGACGACCGAGAACTTGACCTGCGTCGAAGAGGACCAGGGCCGGCTGACGTCACAGAAGCCCGGCCGCAAATCCGTCACCGGCAGCGCCAGGGCTGCGCCCGCAGGCGACCCGGCAGTGACCGTCGACGGTGAATCGACCACGAAGCCGCAGTTGTCGGTCACCGTGCGCCCGGTGGCCAGGCCTCCCTGGACCTGTCCGCCCTGCCCAAACCGCGCCGCGATGGTGACATCGACGCCGTCGAAAACCTCGGTCATCTTCCCGTAGTGCGACGCCTGGGTCCGCAGCAGTTGACCTGGCCGAACTTCGCCGGATTGATGTCGTAGATTCCGCAGAACTGCTTGCCGCTCACGCTGCCGGGCAGCCGGCTATCCACGGGGGCGGTGATGCAGAACGGATCGTAATCCGCCGGCGTCACAAGCGTATTGTCCAGCGCCTGGAAACCGCCGTACCACGTGCGGAAATAAGCGACGGTGAGGCCCATGTTCGCCCGCAGCTGCTGCTGGACCGAGACATTGCCTTGCCAGTTGTAGTTCTCCAGGTTGAAGCCTCCGATCGAGTCGTCTGCAAAACGCGTATTGCCTTCCCTGACCTGTCCGAACGTGAGGTCACCCCACGCTCCGCACTCGCCGTTGACTGCGGAGGCTCTGAGGTCGCAGTCCGGGACGAAATTCCCCGTACGTGGGTCGCCGACGCCGTAGAAAGTATCGTTCCAGGCTCTCGTCGTGCTCGTGGGCTGATTGGAAACGGGGAGGTTCACGGCGACGCCCGTATTGCGCTGCGGATACCGGCCCAGCGCCACCTTGAGCGCCGTCTTGCCCGTACCAAACAGGTCGTAGGCGGCGCCCACCCGCGGGCTGAGGTTTTCCCAGCGGGGCGAGTGCTTGACTTCCGGGAAATCGCGCGCAGGCACGTACGGGCCCGCTGCCAGGTGCATTTCCGGGATCAACATGTCGTACAGGCTGTACCGGATGCCCAGGTTCAGCGTCGCCCTTTTCGTGGTCCACTGATCCTGCACGTAGAACCCATTCTCGAATCCCTCCTGATACGGCCCATATGGCCCCGTGTAGATCGACACCGACACCGGCAACTGGTTCCGGAACGTGTAGGAGATGGCCTGATTGACGAGGAAGGGGTCGTCGTAGGTCTTAAGGCCCTGACTGAACTGGTTCAGGTCGACACCGGCCTTGAAGTTATGTGTTCCGGTGATGTAGGACACCGAGAACCGTTCGTGCTCACGCTCGTCGTTCAGTCGTTGGTAGAGCGTGCTCCGCGAGCCGTACCTGAGGTTCAGCCCCGTATCCGTGACCGAGATGGCATCGTACCCCATACCCGGTACCCGTCTTTGCTCGCGGTTATACCTGCTCTTCGAAAAGTCCGCCTCAATCAGGAGCCGATTGGTGAGCGGAGAAGTGTAGTGGGCCGTCGTCAGGTACTGGGGGTTGTAACGGTGCTCGGCTACGGCTTCGGGCGCGAAGATGGGACTCACCTGCTCCAGGAGTTGAAACGTACACTGGCAGGCCGGATGATCAGTGAACATGCCCACAAGTTTGTGCTTTGCCGCGGCCTGCCACGTGAGGCGAATCGAGGCGTCCTTGGAGAAATCATGGTTGAAGGCCGGCCGGCTCAAATCCGGCTCGTAGAACACGGTCCCCTGTCGCTTGTTGTAGTAATTACCGGCCTGATAGAGCGATCGGTCCTCATACCGCACGGCACTGAAGAACCACAACTTGTTCTGCTTGATCGGGCCGCCAAACCCTCCTCCAACGTCGTAGTACCTTCTGACGGCCCCCGCCGACGTCAGGCCACGGGCGCGCAGATTGTCGTTTATGTTGTCGGACTGCAGTTTGGGGCCGGTGATCTCGGTACTGACGGTTCCCGAGAATATGTTTCCGCCATCCTTCGGGATGATGTTGATCTGGACGCCGCCGGTCGTCGCTTCAGCGGAGCCGGCAGCCGTCTCGACGACGACTTCCTCGAAGGTGTGAGCGTTGTATTGGAAGCCACCACCGCTGAACACTCTCGAATCCATGCCGCCGAAGTTGTAGGTCATGTCGTCGGCGCGCTGGCCGTGGACCCCGAAAAATGCGCGGTCGCTCCCGACGCCGCCAACATCGTGGAGCGTCGAGGCGTTGGCTCCGCCGTCGGCCCCCACGATGAGCGTGATGAACTGCGCGGGACGTCTGCTGGTCGGGATCGCATCGAGGACGTCGCGCGAGAGGGTGGTCTGCTGCTCGACGTTCTGGATGTCCACGACCGGGGCCTCCCCCGTGACCGTGACCGTCTCCTCGAGCGCCCCGACTTTCAGTTCGGCATTCACGTTCGCCGTGAATCCCGTCGTCAACGTCGAGGCCTTCTCGCTTGACGACGCCAAAGCCAGGCAAGCGTGAAGGTGACGGTGTACGTGCCAGGCCGCAGATCGACGATCCGGTAGAGACCCTGGCCGTCCGAGACGACCGAGCGAACCTTTTCGATCAGAGCGGGACTGGCGGCTTCCACTGTGACGCCGGGCATCACCGCGCCCGTCGTATCTCGCACCACTCCCGCGATGTTGCCGGTCTCGGCTTGGGCCCACGCGGCGGCCGGCAGGAACAGAACACATACCAGAACGAAACCCGCGAACCTTTGGGCGTTCATCGGTCCCCTCCTTCAGAGAGCAAAGACGCGCCGTACTGGTGTACGGTGGAGTATTGGACGTGTTGGCGTGGACAGGGCTAACACCTGCGCCCGGCAGGAGTCAAGAGAAATGTGTGGAAAACGTTTTTCGTAAGAGTTTCGTAAGAGTGGAGTGGAGAAAAATCGAACGATTCGCCTTATCTCGCGCGCCCGGCTCTTTGTCCGTCTGAGTCGAGCTCGTACCGGACCCGGCTTCCGTTCTGGTCAAGGCGCGCGCTGCGCGCGCCGTCGAACCTGAACGTGAACATCGAACACGTGAACCGAACTTGAACACGAACTGAGCACGAAGAACTCAGAAGCGTGAACGACGTGTCACTCCAGTGGTTCCACTTTCGCGATCGAGGCTCCCAGGTTGTTGCCGATCCAGAAGACAGGCGCGTTTGCTGAGTTATCGACGTTCACCCTGCGGATGTTCGTCAATCTCGGCAGGAGGTACTCGACCGTCTCACCAGTGCTGGTATTCACCCGCACGACGTGATCGTTGTTCATGCCACCCGCCCACGCGTATCCGGCCTTGTCCGAGATCGCGTCATAGACGTTCGTCCAGGGCGTCGGCACGGCCCATTCCTGGAATTTCTCGGTCCTGGTGTCGAACATCGCGATCTTGTTCGCGCGGAATTCCGCGAACCAGAGCCGGTCCTGCGCGTCCATGTGTCCACGGCGCGGGCCGGCGTTCGGCGTCGGTGTCGGATAGGGAGTCACTTTCTTCGTCTTGGCGTCCACCTTGATGATGTACGTGCCGTTCAAATTCATCCCGTAGAAGTTATTCTTGGAATCAGACGCGACGCCGTACGAGCTGAGCTCTTTGACGAGCCGCGATTCTTTCGGCAGGCCGACCGCGTAATCAACAGTCTTCCACTCGCCTGTCTTCACATCCACCTGGTATTCGTTGTCGCCACCGATCCACACCTGCCCGTCCACGTCGTGATTGACGGGCATGACCATCGCGATTCGAGCCTCGTCTCTCTCCTTGAACGTCGGCGAACCCCAGGTCTGGAAGGTCGTCGTCTTCCGGTCAAACTTCGCAAGGCTGCCTTGGTACATCGTGCCCAGCCAGATGTTCCCCTGTTTGTCGAGCACCAGATCGAGCGAGCCGAGAGGTGCGCCCGGTTTGGTGATGGGGAGCGGGTATTCGACGACCTTGGCGGTTTTCGGATCGAGCATGCCGAGAACGTGCGATCCGAAATCGTTGTACCAGATCATGCCGTCGGCATCGGCCGCCGCATCATGTGGCAGCGTTTCGGGCCGCGGAAGATCGTATTCGGTGATGATGACGCGCGTCGCGTTGCCCGTCGGACGGGGCAAGGTCTTCAGCGGGTAGCGCCAGGTAGGCCCCGAGCTGAGATTGATCGTCGCCAGGTATTCAGCGGTCTTGGCCACGAGCTCCTTCTGCACCGGCCGTTCGCCTTCGCGCCCTTCCATGCTCTGAGCCATGATGGCACCGCCGGTCGAGCGCCCGGGCCGCAGCTGCGGACGTTCCGGCGTGCTGCCCTGCGAATACCTCGACATGCGCTCGATCACTGCCACCCACTCGGCGGCGGTGTAATGGGTACGGGCGACGCGCTCGAGACTGTGGCACTGCGTGCAGTTCAACAGGCCGTTCTTCATCTCGGCGCTGCCGGGCCAGCTCATGAACCACTCGCCGTTCGAGAGCTGAGAGGCAAGGTCCTTCGCCTTGCGCAGTGTCAGTTCGCGCTGCGCCGGCCGGTCGGCTGTGACACTGGCGGCTCCAGGCCCATCCAGCTCGTACCCGATCGCTCGAATGCGAATCGCGTACTCGCCGGGCTCCAACCGGTTCCGAGGGAAGCTGTAGCGCCCTTGTGCGTCGGACACCACCGTAACGGTCGTCGTGGAGTCCGCGCGCTTGGCACTGACCAGTACGCCTTCCATCGCGCCTTCCATCGGCGAGGTGACGACACCCGTCAACGCGGCAGACGAAGTCTCAGCCGACGTCAGACTGATGACAGCCGTCAGGATGGCAACTGCTATTGCGGTGGCAGCTACGAAGAGATTCTTCGCGGACCCAAAGGGTCCGCGCCGCTGGGAAGTGTGCACCACGGGTCACCTCACTCTTTCAGGCCAGCATTATGCCCGCGCCGTTCGCGATCCGCCATCTTGCGTGGAAACTCACGGGATTCGGGACTCGGGACTCGGGATTCGGGACTCGGGATTCGGGACTCGGGACTCGGGAATCGGGATTCGACTTCTGGATCCCCGATCCCCGATCCCCGATCCCCGATCCCCGATCCCCGATCCCCGATCCCCGATCCCCGATCCCCGATCCCCGATCCCCGGCTATTGCCCAATGCCGATTAACGGCCACCAAAATGGCACAACGAGCAGCAGTACAAAGAACTCGATGACGGTCAGGGCAAATCCCATCCTAAGCATGTCCTTTGGTGTGAAGTATCCGTACGAGTACCCCACGACGAGCACCGCGGTCTGGTAAAGGAAGATTTTGCCCCCCGCTCCGAATGTCCACACCATGCCCAGCAAGAGTGGATCGACGCCGTGCGTATGCGCGGCCTGCATGAGCACTGGAATTGACGTCGCGAGCATGGAGATCTCGTCCCCCAGAAAGAGGTGGTAGACGAACGCGGTCCAATACAGGACCGTCGTCGAAATCCATGCGTTGCCGACGATGAAGGGCTGGAGCCACCCAAAGGCTGAATCCGTGAGGACCTTGAGGGCACCGGTCTCCCGGAGAATGTCGCCCGTGCTGATCGCCGCGCCAACGAACACGATGATCAGAAAGTTGACCTTCCGAACGTCCTCGATGTCGAGGACGCCGATCCGCGGCATCACGGCCAGCAGCCCCACGCCCATCCCGATCATGGCGGCCGGAATGTGATGAATGAAATCGGTCATCCACAGGCCCGTCGCGAGAACCATCAGGATGGCCGCTCGCTTTTCCATCCCGCTCAGGGGGCCCATCCTCCGCAACTCCGCGTCCAGGAACGCCGCGCCGCCGGCCGGCGCATCGCGTTCAGGCGGATAGAAGCGCAGCGTCAACCGCCAGGCGATGACGATGGTGATGAGATCGATCGGCAGGAACGCGAGCGCCCAGTGACTCCAGAGCACTTCGACCATGCCGACACGCTCGATCAGGCCTCGTGCAGTGATAGAAGCCGCGCCGGCGATGACCATCTTGTCGAAGATCGTCGCGGTGTAGGTCAGCGTGATGAACATCCCGCGGCCGATGTTGCTCCCCGGACCGACGCCAAACGCCTCGATGACCGCGATCGCGACCGCGGCCATCAGCACCACGCGCGCGATGCCGGACGGGACCAACAGGGTGAGAAGAAAGTCTGTGACGATCAGACCAAGGAGGAGCCGGGAGTACGTGCTGCCAATCCTGCGCATCACGTTGAACGCCAGACGACGTGGAAGGCCCGACTTGCCCGCCATCGCTCCGAACAGCATGGCGCCGTAGAGGAACCACGGTGTGTTGTTCGAGAATCCTGCGAAGGCGACGTTGAAAGGCACAACGCCGAGCGCCCACGCGAGGTAGATGCCGACCAGGCCGATGATCGCCGGTTCGAGCACCTGTGTCATCCAGCCGATCAGCACGAATGACATCAGCGCGAATGCGTGGAGCGCGCGCGGTTCCACGGCGATCGGAAGAAACCACGTCACGAGCGGCACCGCTATCAAGGCGGTCCATGCGGCCGCCCGAGCATTGCCTTGAAGACCCTGATGGACACGCGACGGCGGTGTGACGACGGCCGTGGTGGCCAGAGGGGACATTCCTCCGCTCATACTCCTCCTTGGTGAGGCGGATGATATCCGGCTTCATGCTGAGCTTTGTTGAGAGCTGTGATGGTTCCGCCGGGCATGCCCCGGCACCCGTTCTGCACGTCGCGACAGCCTCGTGCGCCGGATCTAGCGGTTGCATGTGCCACGTAATCAGCAGCTAAGTCACCACTTAGTGGTCACACCAGAAACGTAATATTCGGCGTAGGTTGACAGTTTGTCTTCTTTTTGAAGGTCTAATGTCATCGCCCGAGCGTCAAAAGTACTTTTCGACTGACGTCCTCGTCGCGGCGAAGACCCCAGCGGATCTCCTCTATTCCGAACCTTCATTGGAAGTCGCACTCCCTGCGCTGCGGGCGCGAGCGGCACTCAGTCGGGACCTTGTCGTCTTTTGCGCTCTGTTCCTGGCAGTGATCGCCGCACAGATCACCGCGGGCGCCTATCACAGTGAGCGGAACAGCTACTCCGACGAAGCCGCTCACTTCATGAACGGGCTCCTCGTGCGGGACTACCTCAGGGACGGATTGGGGCAAAGCCCGGTCAAATTCGCTGAGGAGTACTACCTGAGCTACCCGAAAATTGCGCCCGGCATGTGGCCGCCCTTGTTCGATGTCGCCCTTGGGGTCGTTGCGTTGCCAGGATGGCCGCCGTTCGGCACAGCGCTCGTGCTCCTCGCATTCGCAACGGCCTGGACCGCGTGGCGTCTGTACCGCATCGTCGCGGCCGGCGGCTCTCGGCTTGGTGCGACGCTCGTCGCGAGTCTGTTCGTCCTCACTCCGATTGTTGTCGACATGACGAGCGCGGTGATGCTCGACATCGTCGTGGCGGCGTTTGCGCTCGAAGCGACCTACTGGCTTGCGCTGTTCTTCCGCAGCGAGGACTGGCGGCATGCCGTGCTGTTCGGGCTCTTCAGCGCGTGCTGTTGTCTGACGAAAGGCAACGGCGTGTCGATGGTGCTCGTCCCGTTGCTCCTGATGCTTTTTACGGGACAGTTCCGTCTTCTTCGTCACCCAGGCCTTTACATGGCCGCGTGTATCGTGGTCGTCTTCGCAGTTCCGCCGCTGGCGATCAGTTATCGCCTCGACTCTGTCATCGGTGACTTTGCTCCGGTAGGCGTGAATGGAGTGATCGGGCGCCTGAACTTCTACGCGATTTACTTATGGAGACAGCTGGGGACGTTGCCGTTAATCTTGTCGCTCGTTGGCTTCATCCGCGTCGTGCGTGGCCGGCGGGGTGAGAACTCGGAATCATTGGGCTTCGGATCAGCGATGTGCGCGCTCGTCGCAGCCGCGCTCATCTTTCATGCGATCAACCCACACCAGATTTTCGTTGGGAGATATCTGACCCTCGCGCTCGCTCCCTTACTCGCGTTGGCGGCAGTCGGTATCGACACGCTGAGCGCGTTGATCCTGTCACCGGAGCGGCGCCGGGCATCGCAGGCGGTTCTTGTTGCGACTATCGTCATCGCCTTTTTCGCGACAAGGCCTGCCACGGCGTCCAGGGCGCCCCAGGGTTTCCGGGCGACGGTTGAGTTTCTCGAGGACCGCGGTCTCGCTGGCCGAAGAGTCCTGATCGTGAGTGACGAGGAGGGCGAGGGAGCCTTCGTGTCGGAGGTTGCGATTCGCCGTCCGAGCCCGCCGCCCACCATCATTCGCGGCTCAAAGTTCATCGCGAGCGACGACTGGGCAGGTCACAACTTTCGGATGGTCTTCTCATCGTCGAAGGATCTGATGCGGGAACTGGAAGACATTCATGTGGATTACCTCGTCGTGGACACGTCGGTCGACGAGGCAGGCGTGCCGTATCGCGGGCAGGTCGATGAGTTAATCGCCATCCAGCATGATCGACTCGAACAGATATCCACGATCAGCGAAGGTCGTTCTATCGCGACGTATCGGCTGAAGCATCGGTCCCCTGGAGCGCGGAAGACCCTTCGAATCGCGCTCACCAATTCGCTGGGCAGAACCCTGGAGCGCTAGTCGGCCCGTCGTCCGTCCTCCGAGCCCACGCGTCACACGGTCCACTAATACCACTGACGCATCCTTCGGCCGCTTCGAGTTCAATCCGACGTTCACGGTCAAGAAAGAACGTCGTTTCCCTGACTGTGAACCCGCCTCTTTTGGTGCGACGGCTGACAATTTCCGCTTGTCGCGTCGAACCGACTGTTCGTAGTGACGCGGATCCCGCTCGGAAAGCCGCGAGAAACCCAGCGACGTCCCCGTGGCATTCACCGTGCACAAATGCACGGAACGCCTAGTTCGCGATCGGGCGACCGCCAGCTCTCAATGAGGTGAAGTAGTCGACATGCAGTTTGCGCGATACATGTTCGCTGTACCGCTCGTCGGCGATCTGTCGCGCGCGCGTCGAAACCGCTCGATACAGAGCGGCATCGTCCCACAGCGCACAGACCGCGTCGTACCACGGTTCGACTTCGCGTTCGTCGGGAAGCCGCGTGGTGTTGACGGTCAGCCAGTCGGGAATCGCGAGCACGCGTCCGCCGCCACCGTCGGAAAAATCGCCGCGGAGCACGTGTGGCAGCGATCCGCGATCGCTGACGATCGGCGGAATCGCATTGATCATCGCCTCGGCCGCCACTCTGCCGAAGGGCTCGTCCCAGACGGACGGCGCCAGCAGGATGCGGGTCAGCGCGAAATAGTCGGCCGGCGTCGGCACGGGTGGCGCCGCCATGATCTGCGGGTACTTGCTGAAGTCGATGCCAGCAATAGCGTTCAACGAACCGCCGCTGCGACCGGATTGGACGACGAGGATCGGGATCTCCGGACGCCGCGATCCCAGCATGTCGGCGAGGCGCGCGAACAGATACAGCCCCTTGTGAATCGACGGGTTGACGAACGTCACGAACCCGCGCGACTCGCTGGGCGCCACCACCGTGGACCAGTCGATGGGCGGCTCGATCGGCGTGCTCACCAGGCCCACCTTCTCGCGGTACACGTCGGTGAGGAACTGACTGCACGTGAACGCGTGGTCGACGTGTTCGAAGTAGCTCCGCTCGTAGTAGCCGTACCCGCGAACGGCGTAGGCAGTCGTCACGCCGCGTCCTCGAGCCTCCGCCATGGCCGCGAAGATCATCGGGTGTCCGTTGCAGGCGATCACCTGGTCCGGAGCAAAGGTGTCCAGGAGATGGTCGAACAGGTGCAGGAACTGCGCGGCCTCCGCGCGGTCGAGTCGCGACTCGTCGTTGTGGACGCGTCAGCAGCAATGTGACGGGCACGCCCTTCACGGTGTAGTGCACGACTGGCCGCTCGCCGACGCGCCGCTTCTTTGCCGAACGTCTGGCTGGCCCGCCGTGCGAAGCGAGCAGCGAGCGGTCGACGCCCTGCTGTTCCAGATGATCTTCGACGGTAAAGGTCACGGGGCTCTCGAAACGTGCCGTCGTCAGGATCTGACACGTCATGTCCCGCGTCTGCGAGCCACTCGACGATCGTGCGGAGACTCTGCGTCACACCGGCGGTCGGGTCGCTGATGCAGTGGTTATTGACGAGAAGAAACCGCACGACTGAGCTATCGACCGATCACGAACGCATCAACACAACGCAATCATCAATCCCCTTTCTAAGGAGTCACAATGTTTCAGGGAACCGGTCAGAACGAGTTACAGGCAAAGACGCAGCAACTGCTGCAGGGTCCGTTGAAGCACGTGAGAGCGGCGGCGCTCGCCGCGGCGCTGCTGCCGCTGGCCACGGTTGCTGCCGCGCCCGCGGCGGCGCAGGGCACCACGTGCGACTTATCGGCCGGCAACGTTTGCGGCTTCGTCTGGAACGATGCGAACAACAACGGCGTTCAGGATCTCGGAGAAACGGGGATTGAAGGCGTCAAGGTGTACGCGTCCGACAGTCTTATCCTGGACATGACCACTGCGATATTGGTCGAAACCAGTCCGGGGGGCTATTTCTCCTACGGAGGAGTCGACGGCAGCACGCTGACACTCTTCGTCCAGATACCAGCGGGAACACAGCCTTCGCCCACGGACTCCGGCACCACATCCGACATTCTTGATAGCGATGGGATGCTGGACGGCGCATCCGGCGCCAGCGCCACGACGATCACGGTGAATGGCTACCCTACGGATTTCGGCTTTTTCAAACCGGCCGTGCCGGCACCAGGGACTGGCACGCCCGGGTACTGGAAAAATCATCCGGAGGCATGGCCCGTCGGCAGCATCACTATCGGTGACGTTCCGTATTCCAAAGCCGATGCGATCGCATGGCTCGGGAAGGTCGGCAAGGACAAGACCACGACAATGTTCAGCTCGCTTCTTTCCGCGAAGCTGAACGTCATGCTTCGTAACGAGGACAGCTGCGTGGCCGCAACGATCACTGCGGCCGACCGCTGGATGGCTTTCTATGGACCCGTAGGGAGCAAGGTCGCCGCGTCGAGCGCCGCATGGGCGGAAGGCGAACCGTTGCACATACTGATGGACAACTACAACAACGGGCGACTCTGCGCGAAGCATCGCAACTAATTCATCTTGCCCGATGGCCCTGCTCAAGGGTCATCGGGCTCTCCTACTCGACAATCAGGTCTCCCCACAAACGGCTGAGTGAGGAAATAACGCTCAGTCTGCCCGCCGTACGCCGCGAGCGCTTCTTACCTAGTTGAATTCCTCCCGTCGCCGGTTACAGGTCAAGCGACCGCCACAAACGCACATGATCGCTGGCGTTCGAGTTGCACCGCCTCGCGCGACCCCAGAACCTGAGGAGATACACAATGAGCAAGACACTGTGGGTATCGTCGTTTGTCGCGAGCGCTTGCCTCTTCACCGCCAGCCTGGCGGCCCAGGCCCCAGGCAACCCAGCTCCAAGCACTCCAGTTCCGAGCATCCAGGTCCCAAGCACCGAGGCCCCGGCTACTCCGGCCCCGCGCGCCGCCGCAACCGTGAGCAAGAAGATCACGCTCTCAGGATGTGTCGTGCGCCAGGCCGAGGGCCTGTCGGCGTCGGCGGGGGCACCGAGTATGCCCTTCACGCTGACGAACGCCGCAGCGGTCGGAGCGGGCGGACCTGTTGGCACTGCGGGCGCTTCGGCGTCGGTCGCGAAGACATACCGTCTCGATGCGGCCGAAAGCATGATCTCGCCACACGTCGGCCATAAGGTGGAGATCACGGGCACGGTTGAGGATCAACCGGCGTCGGCGAGTGCAGCAACTGCGGCGGGGGCCTCAGCGGTGGCGGCCCCCAAGCTGAAAGCCGAATCCGTCAAGATGCTGGCGGCGACCTGCCAATAGGATTTCATCGACGAGGCGCTCGGCATTAGCCCTCTCACGAGGACGCGTGCCGGGCGCCGCTTCCACGTCTCACTTCGCGGAGTGCGCCGATCAGGCGTTCGCGTTCAGCTCGTCGCCAGCGACTTTGAGGGCCGCGGCTGCAGCGCCAGCGGCGCCTTTCGACCAGTTCTCATAGTGGCCCGTCGGATTGAACCGTTCTCCCGCACGGGCTGCCATTGCTGTCCCGTCGCACAGCCGAGAACCTTCTTGAGACTCGCGGCTGTTACTCTGACGACAGGCAAGCCACTCTGCGCCGCAGCACGTTCGGCGATGGCTCGCTTTGATCGACGTGATTGCGAAGGTCTCGCCCGCCGAAAAACAATGACTCCAGGTTTCGTCTCCCCCGTCCGTGGCCGTTGGTACAATCCCTCGTGACCATGCTTCGCATCGCCCTGCTCGTGGCGGCGACCACTGTCGCATGCGGCGGCAGGAACGCGCCGCTGCCGACACTGGTCACGACGGCCGAGCAGTCCGGGTACACGCGTACCGGTCGCTTTGATGAAGTCGAAAAGCTCTGCGCCGCGTTCCAGCAGGTGTGGCCCGCGAACGTGCGCTGCGTGGAGTTCGGACGAACGCCGGAGAACCGGCCGATGCTGGCACTGGTCGCGTCGGCCGACGGCACCCTCGACGCGGCATCGGCGCGCCAAGCGAATCGCCCGGTCGTCTTGATGCAGGGCGGCATCCACGGCGGCGAGATCGACGGCAAGGACGCGGGCTTCCTGGCGTTGAAGGAACTGCTCGACGGAAAGGTCGCGACAGGTGCGCTCGCGCGTGTCACGTTCGTGTTCGTGCCGGTGTTCAACGTCGACGGCCATGAGCGCTTCGGCCGCTGGAACCGGCCCAACCAGGTCGGACCCGAGGAGATGGGATGGCGCACCACGGCGCAGAATCTGAACCTCAATCGCGACTACACCAAAGCCGACGCACCGGAGATGCAGGCGATGCTGCGCCTGCTGGGCAACTGGGATCCGATCCTCTACGCCGATCTGCATGTCACGGACGGCGCGCAGTTCGAGCACGATGTCTCGCTCAGCGTGACGCCGACGCTGGCCGGAGACGAAGAGCTCCGACGCGCGGGCGTCGGCGTTCGCGACGAGCTTCTGCATCGCCTGGCCGCACAGGGCTCGCTGCCGATTGACTTTTATCCTGACTTCATTCGAAGCGACGACCCGGCGTCCGGTTTTGCGGTGGCTGTCGCTCCAGCGCGCTT
Source organism: uncultured Acidobacteriota bacterium (assembly GCA_963741135.1). Lineage (GTDB taxonomy): Bacteria > Acidobacteriota > Vicinamibacteria > Vicinamibacterales > UBA2999 > Gp6-AA40. The sequence continues at coordinate 232,469 of CAVUHC010000007.1, read as the reverse complement.
TTCGCAGCAGGTACTGGGCGGCCCGTAACCGTCTGGCCGTGCTCGTCGAGACGCATTCCTGGAAGGACTACGCGACGCGCGTGCGCGTCACGCACAACTCGATCATCGCGATGATGGAGCTTGCGGCTGCCCACGGCGCCGACTGGCGCGCGGCGGCGGCCGCCGCCGATCAGCGATCAACCCAGATCGGAGGCTCCACCGTCGCGCTGGCGTACGAGAACACCGATCACGTCTCGATGATCGATTTTCGCGGCTACGCCTACACACGTGAGCCATCGGCGATCTCGGGCGGACTCGCCACGCGGTACGACGACACGCGCCCGCAGGTCTGGCACACTCCTCTCAGAGACGAAGTGCGGCCGTCCATCACGTCCATCGCTCCGCGCGGTGGCTATGTCATCCCGCCTGCCCATGCGACGTGGGTCGGCGAGAAGCTGGCCTTGCACGGCATTCAGGCACGGACGATCACGAACGGGGCGACAGGTGCGGCGGTGCAGACGTTCCGTGCGGCGAAGGCGGCGATTGCACCTGCGACATTTGAGGGTCGCGCAATCATGTCCGTTGAGGGCGAGTGGAAGAACGAGATGCGCGATATCCCGGCAGGATCCATCTTCGTGACGATCGCGCAGGCGAGATCGCGACTTCTCATGACGCTGCTCGAACCGCGGGATCCGGACTCGTTCCTGAGCTGGGGTTTCTTCAACGCCGCCTTCGAGCGCAAGGAGTACATGGAGGCGTACCTGGCAGAGGACGTTGGCGCGAAGATGCTGAAAGAAGACGCTGAGCTGAAGCACGAGTTCGAGCGCAGGCTGCGCGACGATCGCGCCTTCGCGGGGAGCCCCGCCGCGCGGCTCGACTTCTTCTACCAGCGGCATCCCTCGTGGGACGACCGCGTCAATCTCTATCCGGTATACCGGGTCGACAGCGAGCCGTAGCTCGCTGTTAGACTTGCTCGCGAGGGCACGAAGAAGGACATAACCACGGAGGACACGAAGATCGCGAAGAAAAACAGAACGCGAAGCCCTTTTGTTACTTCGTGTCATTCGTGATCTTCGTGGTTCAATTCGTCGTCGCTTCGACGCAGGGCGTACGCAGGTGGCGGGAGTCGGCCAGGTCGCCACCCGCGCATTGGACCCGGAGTTCACTTGGGTTGGTGATTTTAAGCGGGGCTCCGCCTCCGCGCCGGACGAACCTGAGGCGCTTCGGCGAGACCGCGCCGAAGCCTTCGGCGAAGGCGGGCCGGCCCAGCCACACAGGCGTGCGGATCGAAGCAACAGTCCCGCTGAAAATCACCAACCCAAGTGAGCTCCGGGTTAGGCTATGTTGTTTGACACTCGCGCACTTATATAATCCCGCGCATTGGGGGCCGGTCTTCGGCCGGCTGGAGGAATGCAATGAAACAATTCGCCTGGATACTGCTGGTCGGTGGTGCTCGTTGGGATCTCGATGTCACTGGACGCGCAGCAGGCGAGTCCGGATCTGATCCTGTCCAACGGAAAGATCATCACGGTCAATGACACCTTCGCGATTGCCCAGGCTGTCGCGGTGCGCGGCAATCGCATTATTGCGGTTGGCTCCAACGTGGACGTCAATCGGCTGGCGGGCCCGAACACGCAGCGGATCGATCTGCGCGGCAAGTCGGTGGTGCCCGGCTTCATCGACAACCACGCGCATTTTCAGGAGGAAGGCGCCTACTGGACGATGGAACTGCGCTTCGACGGCGTGGACACGCGCAAACGCGTGCTGGAGATGATTGCCGCGAAGGCGAAGGCGACGCCGAACGGCGGCTGGGTCTACAACCTCGGTGGCTGGTCACCCGACCAATTCATGGACGACAAGCGCGACTTCACCCGCGAGGAGCTCGACAAGGCGGCGCCGAACAACCCGGTGTTCCTGCAGTTCACCCGGTGGGCGCAGTACCTGAATAGCAAGGCGATCGAGAAGCTCGGCCTCGACAAGATGAACGAGCCGTGGATCGTTCGCGATGCCAGCGGCCGCCCCACCGGCATTACGAAGGTGGAGGGGCGCAACCGCCTGTTCACCATGGCCGGCTTCCTCAAGACCGAGAACGGCGGCAAGGCCGATTTGCCGATGGACGTGATTGCCGCCAACCAGAAGTTGATGCTGAGGGACTTCGCGGTTGCCGGGCTGACCGCGTCGGGCGGGCAGTGTCTGTGGGAGGACCTCTATCGCCAGTTCCAGCGTGAAGGGACGGCGAGCATGCGCTTCTTCTGCTTCCGCACGGTGACAGCCGGCGGACGCGGCGCCGGCGTGCTCGACCAGCAGATCGCCGAGGTGGCGAGGCTCCGCTATCACGACGGCGACGAGTGGATGGACAACTCCAACTACGGTGAGCGGTTCCCCGGCGGTGGCGGCGGTGACGTCATCGCCCCCGGCCCGGAGCCGATCGCGCCACAGGAGGCGTGGGATACGTGGGGCCGCTTTGCCCTCGCCGCAGCGAAAGCCGGCGCGCCGGCGCAGCTCCACACGGTCACCGAAAAGGCGATCGACGCGCAGCTCGATCAGCTCGAGAGGATCAGCAAGCAGGTCGACCTGCGGCCGCTGCGCTGGGCCTTCATGCACATGGAGGGTGTCACGCCGCCGCAAATCGAGCGCATGAAGAAGCTGAACATGTTCATCGCCGTGAACCCGCGACCAATCGTCTCCGGCGGCCTGCTACACAGGATCCAGGGGGACAAGGGCTTCGGCATGCCGCCGATGCGCGAGATCCAGGATAGCGGCATCATGTGGGGTTTCGGCACGGACGCGTTCGAGGTCAACCAGTTCCGTCCGTTCCAGACGCTCTACTTCGCGGTCACGGGCAAGATGGTCGGCGGCACGGTAGTCAACACCCACACCGTCAGCCGCGAGGCGGCGCTCATCGCGCACACGCGCAACAACGCCTACCTGTTCTTCCGCGAGAACGACCTCGGCTCGATCCAGCCGGGCCGCTTCGCGGACCTCGTGGTCACCGACAAGGACTACCTGACGGTGCCCGCGGAGCAGATCAAGGACATCAAGTCCGTGATGACGATCGTCGGCGGCAGGATCGTATACGACGCCGCCAAAGAGCCGTCGCCATCAACGCGCTAAACCGCTTTTCACTTCTACGGGCCACGGAGTCACGGAGTCACGGAGCAAAAACATGAAATTCCTCCGTGTCTTCGTGTCTCCGTGGCACTGAAATTCGCTCTCTAGGGGTTACGTGCGTCGACTCGCACGGTGCCGGCGCGCAGCCCGCGCAGGACCCGCTCCGGTGTGAACGGAGCCTGGCGCATGCGAACGCCGACCGCATCGAAGACGGCGTTGGCAATCGCCGCAGCGGTCGCAATGGACGAGGCTTCGCCGCCACCCATCGGCGGCATCTCCCGCTGGTTGATCAGCACGATGTCGACGTCCGGCACTTCGCGGAACCTGATGATCGGATAGCTGTTCCAGTTCAAATTCCTGACGCCGGCCGAATTGAAATCGACTTCTTCCATCAGCGCGCGGCTGACGCTTTGAATGACGTTCCCCTCAATCTGGTTGCTGAGGCCGTCCGGATTGACGATGATGCCGCAGTCGTGAGCGACGGTGACTTTCTTGACCGTCACTTTTCCGCTCGACGTGTCCACCTCGACATCGGCCACCTGGGCGACCACGGTACCAGCCAGGCCTGAGATCGCCACACCCCGTCCCGTCGCGATGTTGCCAGACGTACGTGCGGCCGCGGACCTTGTAAGGTCCGCGCCGCGCCGAGGCTGCCATCCGGCTTTGTTCGCCGCCGCGCGCAGCACGTCGGCGGCGCGCTTGTTGTCTCCGAGGTACCGCAGGCGGAATTCCACCGGGTCGCTGGACGCCGCCGCTGCCATTTCATCCATCTGAGACTCGGTGGCGAAGCAACGCCCCTGGCCGTACGGTGCACGCAGGTTTCCAGTGCGTAGCGGGTTCGGATTCATCATCCATGGAATCGTGGCCGCCATCGCCTTTCGGTTCGCGAACGTGTAGGGGATGCCGTCGCCCCCGCCGATGGCGAATCCGTTCTCGTCCGGCTTGATCCCTGTTTGCCGCGAGGCCAGCATGGGACTCAACCGGGCGTCGGTCCACGGCAGCGTGCGCTCGACGTAGTCCCAGGCCGTGACGTTTCCCTGGGCATCGACCCCCGAGCGGATCGTGATGAGCTGAGGCGGACCCTTCGGCTCCCATCCGTGCTCGTCCTCGCGCATCCATTGCACGCGCACGGGCCTCCCCACGACCTGCGACATCAACGCCGCGTCTTCGGGCGCGTCGTCCGGTTCGAGGCGACCAAAGCAGCCAGAGCCCTCGCGGTAGATGAAGTGAACGTTCGCTTCTCGAATCCCCAGAAGTCGTGCAACTCCGTTGCGCGTGATGAACGGGGCCTGCGAGCCGGACCAGACAGTGGCCTTGTCGCCCTGAACGTCGGCGACCGCGCACGAAGGTCCGATCATGCCGTGCATCTGGAAGGGCCAGCGATAGGTGGCCTCGAACCTCTTCGCCGCCTGCGCGAGTGCCCCGGTCACATTCCCGTTTTCGGCGCCGACTCTCTCCGAGAAGCTCCTGGTGTTCTGCAGGTAGTCGTACATCGCGTCGGGGCCGGCCGGGAACTGCGTGGGAGGCGCGGACCACGTCACCTTCAGCGCGCGCGCGGCACGGATCGCAGCCCACTCGGTTTCGGCCACCACGCCCACGAAGCTGCCCTTTTGTACGACTTTGACACCCGGAATGTTGCTCACTGAGGCTTCGTCAACCGTGACGGGCCTCGAGTTCACCACCGGTGGGCGCACCACGCGGCCGTGAAGCATTCCTGGGATGCGCACTTCCTGCGCATAGGTGAACGCGCCGGTGAGTTTTTCAGGCAGATCAAAGCGCGGCACGGAAGTCCCGACGACCTTGTAGTCCTTCGGGTCCTTCGGCTTGACGTCGGGCGCGACCTTGAGGTCCCATTGCTCACCGCTGGCCGCAACTTTCGTGTCGAACCGCTGCCCGCCGACGAGCGTCGCGTAGGAAATGTTCTTCGCGGAATTGCCGGCGACGCTCACGACCCCGTCCATGACGGTCAGCTGACTCGCAGGTGCTCCCAGGCTCGCGGACGCGCGCTTCAACAGCTCCTGCCGGGCCGCGGCCGCCGCCTGGCGCATTTGCGGACCTGCCCTCTCGAGCGTGCGGCTTGCGGATGTACGTCCTTGATCCACGCTCTTCGTGGTATCGCCGATCTCCATGTTGATTTTCGAAATCGGAACGTCGAGCTCCTCCGCCACGATTTGCCCAAGGGCCGTCCCGATGCCGGTGCCGAGATCGACTTTGCTCGTGAACACGCTGACCGTGCCGTCCTGCGCGATGGCAATCCACGAATCGAGCTGATCGGGTGAGAGACCGCCGGCGTTCGACAGCGGAGTCCCACCACCCGGGGTCCCCTGGGCCAGCAGGCCCAGAAACGGCTCGAACAAGTTGAAGCCGACGAGGAGGCCGCCCGTGGTCTTGAGAAGCTCTCGGCGCGAGATGGAACGTGGTGCCATGGCTATGCCCCTTTTTCTCCTCTTCGTCAGCCCGCCTTCGCGCTACGCGCTACGGCGAGGCAAGGCTCTTTCTCGCGCGGCCCGCTGGACTGCGCGGACCACTCTCAAGTGGCTGGCGCAGCGGCACAGATTGCCATTGAGCGCGTCCTTGATCTGTCCAGCGCTGGGGTTGGGATTGCCGTCGAGCAGCACCTTCGCGGTAAGGATCATGCCGTTCATGCACATTCCGCACTGCGCGGCCTGTTCCGCGATGAAGGCGCGCTGCAGCGGATGGGGGCGCGCGACGGTTCCCAACCCCTCCAGCGTGGTGATCGCGCGGTTCTGAGCGGAGGCGACGGCGAGCGTGCAGGAGCGCACCGCGTTCCCGTCCATGATGACCGTGCACGCGCCACACTGCCCGAGCCCGCAGCCGAACTTCGGCCCCTGCAGGCTGAGGTCATTGCGCAGCACGTAGAGCAGCGGTGTCGTGGGGTCGGTGTCGACGACGCGAGACTGTCCGTTCACTCGCAGCGAGACTCGGGCCATCGCGGCCTCCCTTTCCATCTTCCCGAAACCGGGTCGGGAACTTCGGGTGGCAACAATCGCATGCGTACCGCGTCGGGTCAAGCGCTATCGCGGTTTGGGTATTGACTCTTTGTGATTGTCTTTCGCGGAACCGAGGCGTAGACTCCGCCGCAAAGTCATCAAATTGGAGTGACCATGAACGCGCGTGTCAGGCGGCGCGAGTTTATCGCCGGCCTCGCTGCAGCCGGCGTTACCGCGCTCGTCCCGGATATCTTGAAAGGCGCGCAGGCTCGACCTGGCGCTGCTGCCCCTCCACATCGCATCGACGTCCACTATCACGGCAACTCCCCCGGCTTCATCGCGGCGATCAAGGCCCACAACACCGGCCAGACCGCGTTGATGAACTGGACGCCTGCCAAGGCGCTCGAGGACATGGATCGCGACGGCGTCGCCACGTCGATCATGTCAACGAGCGAGCCGAGCGTCTACTTCGGCGACCCCGCGGCGGCGCGCGCGCTGGCGCGTGAGTGCAACGAATTCGGTGCGCGACTTGTCGCGGATCATCCGACCCGCTGGGGCATGTTCGCAACGCTGCCGCTCCCGGACGTCGATGGCTCGCTGCGCGAAATCGAGTACGCGTTCGACACGCTGAAAGCCGACGGCGCGTGTTTCATGAGCAGCTACGAGGGGAAGTACCTCGGCGATCCGAAATTTGCGCCGGTGATGGACGAGCTCAATCGGCGCAAAGCGGTCTGCTACACGCATCCGTTCCGCGGCGCGATGATGAACATGCTGCCGGACGGCCGCGCGCTCGGCATCACGCTGACCACGGAAACGACGCTGACGATCCAGAGCCTGCTCTACACCAACACTGCCACGCGTTGCCCGGACATCCGCTTCATCTGGTCGCACGGCGGAGGGACGGCGCCGTACATCACGAGCCGGCTTGGCGCCGGTCACCGGGCCCGACGGCCAGCCCAACGCCAACATGGCTATCATGCGGAAGTTCTATTACGACACCGCGCAGGCGTTCAACGAATACACGCTGGCGACGTTCACCAAGGTCGTGCCGAACTCGCACATCCTGTTCGGCACTGACTATCCATTCGCCCAGGCAGGCACCGTGGCGAAGGGGCTCGCCGATTACGGGTTCGCGGCCGCGAATCTGCGCGCCATCGAGCGCGAGAACGCGCTGGAACTGTTTCCTCGTTTGAAGGGCACCGGAAAGTAGGAAGTTCAAAGTGCAAAGTTCAAAGTAAGTGGAAAGTGCGCGTGGCCACTTTGAACTTACTTTCCACTTTGAACTTCGAGCTTTGAACTTGTTCATCATTCTTGTTCAGGGGGAGGGACTATGTTGCGACGTGCTTCGATCGCGGCGCTCCTGTTCGCATTCGCCTGTGTCATGGCGACACCCGCGATGGCGCAAACGACCAATGGCGTCATCTCGGGAATCATCAACGATGCGCAAGGGGGCGTGCTCCCCGGCGTCACGGTGACGGGACGAAACATCGACACGGGCATCGCGCGAACAGTCGTCACGGAGGGGGATGGTCGCTTCCGTCTCGCCGCCCTGCCGCCGGGCCGATACGAGCTGGCGGCCGAACTCGCCGGCTTCGGGCCGGTAAACGTACCCGCGCTCACGCTGAACACCGGCACCGAGGTGACCCGCAACATCACCATGCAGGTGCAGGGCCTGAGCGAGTCGGTCACCGTGACCGGTGAATCGCCGATCGTCGAGGTGACCAAGAGCGAGGTCTCCGGCGTCATCACGCAGGATCAGATGCAGAACCTGCCGCTCGCCACGCGCCAGCCGATGGATCTGGCGCTGCTGATGCCGGGCACGAGCCAGGACGCCATCCGCCCGCGCAAGGCAAACTCGAACATCGGCGCCGGCGCATTCACCAACGGCTCGGCGCTGCTGGTCGATGGCGTCTGGAACAAGGAAGGCAATACGGGCGAGCCGCGGCAGGACTTTCCGCAGTCGGCGATTCAGGAGTTCAAGGTGTACCTGAGCCAGTCGCCCGCCGAGTACGGCTGGACGGCCGGCGGCGCCGTGTCGATGGCGACCAAGAGCGGCACGAACCAGTTCCACGGTGAAGGTTTCGAGTTCTACCGGAACAAGGCGCTCAACGCGATCGACCCGTTCGCGAAAGCCGCCGGCCAGGCGAAGCCGGACTTCAGCCGGCATCAGTATCGGCGGCGCGATCGGCGGTCCGATCATCAGGGACAAGCTCCACTTCTTCCAGGCGGCCGAAGCGCTCAAGAACAACCTGTACGACACCGTGCGTCGTGAGGCTGCCCGCAGTTCTACGGGAGCCTGAACGGGACGTTCGCGAGCCCTGAATACAACCACATGACGTTCACGCGCGGTGACGTGCAGCTCACCGCGCAGCAGAACCTGTTCGTGCGTTACGCGTGGCAGGTCTCGGACTTCACCTGCGAAGGGCTGCTCGGCGTCATCGTCGAATCCGTGGTTCTCGGGCGGCGGCGGCATCAAGCAGCACCGCTACTCGTGGGCGGGGGCGCACACGTGGGTGCTGTCGCCGCGCGTGCTGAACGAGGTTCGCGGCCAATGGACGAACTACCTCTTCCGCGCGCACGTGCCGGGCGTCGTCCCGCTCAAGAAGCTGTACGACGAATCGCCCGAGCGAACCCAGAATCTGACGCAGATCTACACCTTCCCGAGCCTGATCGTGGGGCGCCAACACCAATCAATACGGGGACCTCGGGTCGCGGCAGCTCCGCGACGACATGTCCATCACGGCCGGACAGCACACGTGGAAGTTCGGCGCCGGCGGTCAGAGCGTGCCGATCCGGCAGTCGATCCGTAAGGCCAACGGGACGTGGTCGTTCTCCGCCGATCAACCGTTCAATCCGTCGAACCTCTCGACCTTCGTCCCGGTGGCGGGGTCGGTGAGGCAGTTCACGCGCGGCGCTCCTCAACGTGGCGCTGTACGCGCCAAACGTGATGTGGGACACCTACGTCGAGGACGAGTGGAAACCTGCCGCCGGCCTGACGTTGAACCTGGGACTCCGCTACGAGTACCAGGCCAAGGTGTTCAACCAGGGGCGCGACCTCAACGACGCGAGCATCTTCCCGACAACCGGCACCGCCACCAGCCTGGCTCCGCTGGTCGACTTCTCCCACCGCGGCGACAAGAACAATTTCGGGCCGCGGGTCGGCCTCGCGTGGGACCTGAAGAACGACGGCAAGACCGTGGTGCGCGCAGGCGTATGGCCTCTACTACAACCCGATGAACACGAATAGTCGAGCTGACCGAGATCCAGAATTTCCGGCAGTTCACCGCCACGATCGCGAACCCGACGTACCCGGATCCGTACGGCGGCAGAGATCCGCTCGCCTTCGTCGCGACCGGGCGTGCAGAACATCGCGGTCCAGGCCAACGACCTGGAGAACCTCCAGTCGGCGGCCTACACCGGCGGAGTCTCGCAGGGGCTGACCTCCGCGCTCGCGATCCACATCGACGGCGTCTACAACAGGATGTCGAAGGTGCCGATGGCGATCGACATCAACCCGCGCAGCGGAGGGACGACCGGTAACCGTCCGTTGCCGCAGTTCGGCCGTGTCCTGCAGACCGCGTCCATCGGGGAAGCGGACTACAAGGCGCTGCTGGTGCGGCTCGAAAAGCGGCTGGACCACAACTACATGTACACGGTGTCGTACACGCTCGCGAGCACGAACGGCAACATCAGCAGCTCGAGCTTCCTGTCAACGGTCACCGACTCGGCGCACCTCGAATACGACAACGGACCGAACAACAGCGACCGGCGTCACGCGCTGGTGGCGAGCGGCTCCGTGCTGCTGCCGTATGAGGTCGTGCTCGGCGCCGTTTTCACGCGCCCGGTCGACGATGCCCTTCAGCGCGATCGCCGGCGTTGACCTGAACGGAGACGCCAACATCACCGACTACGTGCCGGGGATCACGCGGAATGTGTTCAACCGCGGGAGTGACACGGACGTGATGGCGCTGGTCAATGCGTATCGTGCGACCACCGGTGCAGCGGCGCTGCCGGGGTCGCAGATCGACACGAACGATACTACAGCCTCGACGTCCGCGCCAGCAAGTCGATCTCGATCAGCGCCGGCCGCAAAGTCGAAGTGATCGGCCAGGTCTTCAACCTGCTGAACAGGACGAATCTGCTGGCGGCGTGGCAGACCAACGCATTGTCCAGTTCGTTCGGGATCATCAGCTCGGCCGCCAACAAGCGGCAGGCAGAAGTGGCCGTGCGGTTCTCTTTCTAGACGGACAGAAGGGGGAAGGGGGAAGGGGATCCGCTGGACGGCGAAGCCAACTTCTACGGGGGCAAAGACCGGCTGGGCGCGCGCTGGGGCCTGGCAACGCCGTCGGCTTCCCCGCCGAGCACGCCACAACGGCGGCCAAGTTCGTCGTCAGCGGCGTGCTGGACAAGTTCCCAGGCTCGACGTCGTTCTGCCTCATGGGGGCGGCGCGTTTCCGTTCATCGCGGGGCGGATCGAACACGCGTTACGTACCGAGGAAGCCACCGCTGCAGCGCCCCTTCCGCGAATACGTGCGGCGATTCCACTACGACACGCTGACGTTCTGGCCTGAGTCGCTGAAGTATTTGATCGACGTGGTCGGATCAGACCGGGTCGTGCTTGGCACAGATATCTACTACGGCATGGACGAAGAGCATCCGATCGAGTTCCTCGATCAGGTGAAGCTGGCAGCGGCGGATCGCGACCGCATCGTCGGCGGCAACGCAGCCCGGCTGCTGCGGCTCTGAACGCAGGGATCGGGGGATCCCTGATCCCTGATCCCTGATCCCCGATCCCCGATCCCCGATCCCCTGCCTACTTGGCTGCAACCATCGCCGCGATCACGCGTTCGGAAAGTCCCGTCTTCTTCAGCGCCACCAAGTCGGTGGCGTCCACCGTGAACGCTGCTGAGGAACTGGCAATCTTCGCCAGAATGAGCTCCTCGCCGAAACCTGCCTTGTGCAGCTCCAGGATGTCTGAGTTGGTCAGTTTCCCCGCGCGCACTTCAGCAGGAGCCGCCGCTGCCGGACGCTCGGCCTCTGTCGCGACCACGTGGTCTCCGTCCACAAAGGTATCGATCCGCGCACCTTCCGGCACCACGATGTCTGTACCCTTTCTGAGCAGGAAGAAGGGAGCGGCGACCGGTACGAACACCGCGACCGCAGTAGTTGTAACCGCCGTCGAGGTCACATTGCTGTCGCCCTTCTTGTTCTGGACGGCGCGAAGGCGGACAACACCTTTGTCCACGGCTCTCGTTTCATTGACCGCATACGACAATCGTCCAGCACGGCCCATGCGTCGCTTCTCGGCCGCTTCTACGATGACGCCTCGAACCGGTGTCCCCTGCTTGATGACGACTTGACCGTCGACGACAACGTCTTCCACAACTGCGAAATTCACCGGATCGCCATCCTTCACGGATGCGGATGAGAGCTGCTCCATGACCCTCACCGCGATCCTGGTTCCGTCAGGGAGCCGCCGCCCCGCAGCCGATGCCGGAACTACGCAATGAAGTGACAGCCCGAAGGCCAATCCAAACGCGACTACTCTACACTCATCATCATCGAACTCCTTGCAACACCTCGGATGCGGCCTTCAGGGGGAAGGCCCAGTTGATTCCAGGTCTTGCTGGATAACGCGTCATCTGTGCCGAAACCCCGCAACGGATTCGGACTGCGATCTGGCGATGCGTGAGGTGAGAGGCGCTCTGATACGATAGCCCGCAGCGTGAAGCCGCTGAGCTGCTCCATGCACTTGGAACCTCTGAGGCGCCTTGACACCCGCCCCGGGGACGCGCTCGCGCGTGCGCTCCTGCACGATACACGCTGACTGACGCTCGCAAAGGAGCCCATATGCGTTTGAGCCTGGTCCTCTTCGCCGCCCTCGTCGGTGCGATTCCCGTCTGGGCGCATCACTCCTTCGGTGCGACGTTCGATGCCAACAAGACGGTCACGATCACCGGCGTTCTCACCAAGGTGCAGTGGACAAACCCTCACAGCCACATTTATCTGGACGTCAAGGACAAGGACGGCGCCGTTGTGGCGTGGACGTTCGAGGGCTACCCGTCAGTCGTTCTCTACCGCACGGGCTGGACGCGCGACGAGACGATGAAGATCGGCGATACCCTGACCGTGTTCGGCTGGCGCGCCCGAGACAACTCGCCGTTCGCGTTGGGACGGGAGGTCACGCTGCCTGGCGGCAAGCCTCTGTACTTTGGACCGCCTGCCGGTACCGGTGAAGGCTCTCCAGTGGCGCCCGGCAACTAGCGCTCGCCCGGCATGCAGGGGAGAGTCGACATGAGTAGCTGCGCAGCCCGCCTGGCTGGTTTTGTTGTGGTCATCATCGGCTCATGGATGTTGGTGGCATCGGCTTCTGCCCAAGGCCCCATTGTTCCCGCTCCCCGAACCGCGGACGGCAAGGTCGACCTGAACGGTGTCTACCAGGCCAGCCCGCTGCGCGGCGCGTGGGACCCATCTCCGCCCGGCTCTGTGACCCTCAGTGAACAACCCTCGCTCACGCCCGCGGCCAGACAGCGCGCCCAGGAACTGCTGAACCGGCGTTCGATTGACGACCCGACCGCCATCTGTCTGCCGTCCGCCGGCCCCCGGATCGGCGGCGTCATCCTCTTCCCGATTCAGTTTGTCCAGACGCCCGGGCAGGTCGTGATCATCTACGAGGTACATGAACGCCGTGCGCATCATCCCCACCGACGGCCGCCCGCACCCCGCTGATGCCGAACCCACGTACCAGGGAGACTCCGTCGGCCGGTGGGAGGGCGACACGCTCGTGGTGGACGTCAACAACTTCAAGGAGGGCAACTGGCTCGCGGCGGGGATTGTGAACAGCGACAAGCTGCACATCACCGAACGCTACACGCGCGTGGACAAGGATCAGATCAATTACGAGGCGGTGATTGAAGATCCCATCCTCCTCGCGAAGCCGTGGACCATTCGTCGCACGTTCATGCTGCGTGAGGGTGTGCGTGTCCGCGAGTACGTCTGCGCGGAAAACAATCTGGACCCGGGACGCTATCAGGAATACTTGAAGAACCCTTCACTCTTCATGCGCTCGCCCGAGCAGGCCGCCCCGCCGCGCTAGACGTAGCCATCATGTCGAACATCACTCTGATTCGCATGAATCTGTCCGGATGATGGAGGCCAGACCCGCGCGCGGCCTGGCCCCCTGGGTTCCCTTGGCATTAGTGTTTCCTGTCCGTAGTGGTTCCTTCGTTCCCGTAGCTGTGTCTGGTCATGTGGTCACCCCCGACGCGCCGTCCGCAGCCACCGGCGTGGCAGCGGCTGGCACAGGTGCGGGAACCGGCGCCGCGGCGACATTCCTTCCTCGCCGCGGATAGTCGACGCGCCGTTCGCGCTCCCATACCTCCAGCGTGACCGGATCATCGTGCAGGTGATTGGCCAGCATGGCCTCGAGCTCGCGAACGGCCGCGAAACCCGATTGGAGCGCCGCCTATGATGTGTGCCCGCGCGGCGGTGTTCTCCTCCCTGCTCACGTCGCACTGCCGAATCGCGTCCTCGAATTGCGCGACCAGAGTCTCCAGGTCGGCGAGAAACGTCGTCGACATTGCGCGCGCGATGCAGCCCGAGGGTCAGTCCGAACTGACGTGCTGAAGATCGAGGCTCTTACGTTGCGACATTACGCGCGGTCTAATTGCGCGATCTCATGCGCTGAAGCCGACGTTATACGGACGGCGCCCAACCCGTCTTTCTCTTCGGGTACTTCGGGGCGACTCGATGGCTCGAGGTCACCGCGCGCGACGAACTGATTCGTGTTCCTGAACGTCGCGGCGCCGGTACGTTGTGGTGCTCCTGCGAACGACCGACGTGAACCGGGCGTGTGTGGTGTGTGATTCGGCGCACTCTGTGAGCCTTGCGTCAGCCGAGTTCTCGAAGACCAGGCCTCTGGCTGCGAGCGCGTCGATGTTCGGCATGGGTGCAGTTCCGCTGCCGCCCGTGACTGGTGAGGCCGGACGCCTCGGCGCCGACGTCGTCGGCCACAATCCGAAGGATGTCGGGCTGCGTTGCGGCACGGCCGACGCCGCCGCCGTACGCCCACAGCACAACCGCCACGAGTCCGCCGGCCTCTGGCTGCGCGCGCCTCGCATGTTCGGCCTGGGTGCGTTCCGCTGCCGCCCGTCAGCTGGTAGAGGCCGGACGCCTCGGCGCCGACGTCGTCGGCCACAATCCGAAGGATGTTGGGCTGCGTTGCGGCACGGCCGACGCCGCCGCCGAACGCCCACAGCACAACCGCCACGAGGGCGAGGCATCGCTGCGTTGAGTCCATGCTCGTCCACTCCTGCGGGAAGGCGGAAAGTGTATCACCCGGGATCGTCCATAGTGTAGAGTCGCCGGGCGACGCCGGGATTCGAGTTGGACGCGTTCATTTCCCATTCCTCCAAGAACCGCGCGGTGGCGGCGAGACTTGAGACGGCGCTCGAGGCGCAGGGCCTCCGTGTCTGGCTCGACGATTCCGAGATCCGGCTCGGTGTACTGCTCCGGGGGGAACTGCAGACTTCGATTCGGCGCTGCCGGATGCTCGTTCTCCTGTGGTCGAAGCCCGCGTCGGTGTCGCGCTGGATCAACGCGGAATGGCTGATGGCGTTCCACCTCGGCAAGTTCATCGTCCCCTGCGTGCTCGACGACACAGCGCTGCCGCAGTGCCTGCAGTCGAGCGTCTTCCTGAATCTCACACGCGTGGGAGTGGCGACGGTCGACCGGTTGACGAGAGCTATCAAGGATGCGCCGGCGTCGGCCAACCCGTTAGCCCCTGTGATGCGCAGTGAAGAGCCCGAGCTCAAGAAGGCGATCGACGGTCTCGTGAACGGGCAGCAGGCGATGACGGACCGGCTCCTGAAGCGCGAGGTCGACACAGCGGCCCAGATTCAAGCGTTGCTCGACACGTCGATGGACGCCGCGATTCAGCTCTGGCCGCTCGACCCCGTGATCGTCAACTTGGGCGGCTACCACCTCAAGAACGCCTACATGCTGAAGTATTGGGACGCGATTCAGGCCGGACGCGCGCCACGCGACGAACTGCTCGACCAGGCCGAGCGGCGGTTCTTCGAGGCCTTGTGGATCGACCCCACCGATCCATCGGCGCTCAACGGCCTGGGCAGCATTCTCATTCTTGAGCGCGAGCTTGCTGCCGCGGAGTTCTTCATCCGCGCCGCCATTGCAGCGGCGAAGAAACGGGGGATGGCATCGTATCCCGCCGCGGAACACGATCTCGGCGTGGTCCTTCACTACAAACGCACGTGAGCGGCTTGGCGCACGCGTGGCTGCTCCGACAGCCAGTGGCTGCCGACGGCGATCCTCGGGGTGACGCCGGTTGTCCGTCAGGAGGAACTCCAGAAACCCGGCAGCGAGACGACCCTGACCCCCGCGTTGACTCGCTGGCGAAGAGGTGACGACAGCGAATACCGCTCGGTCAACACGTCCGCCGACTCGCTGGACTGGAATACGGCGCGCTGGACAGGCCTTCTTGCTTCTTTCGACAAAACTGAGATGAGGATCGGGGATCAGGGATCAGGATCAAAGGTCACGGGCTCTTGATCCCCGATCCCATCCCTGATCCCTATCCCCTATCCGGACAACACTGTCCCGACTCGCTTCATTGGCATACGACACGCAGCACGGCCTGCGTCGCTTCTTTCGACGAACTGCGATCACGGATCGCCGATCCACGGATCCGTGATCAAAGGTCACGGGCTCTGATCCCCGATCCCTGATCCCTGATCCCTGATCCCTGATCCCTGATCCCTGATCCCTGATCCCTGATCCCGATCCCTGATCCCTGATCGAAGGATAAGGTTCTGCAGGAGGCGCTCTGATACGATCGCCCGGCCTCGGCAACAAGTGTGCCCCGCTACCACTTCGGCAATTTCATTGTGTCGCCGCAACGACGGCTTCTCGTCCGTGACGGGCTCGAGCTGCCGCTCATCCCGCGCTACTTCGACCTCCTCGTCTTCCTGATCGAGCGTCGTCACGAGGCGCTGCACCGCCGCGATATCTTCGATCGCGTCTGGAACGATGTCATCGTCTCCGACAGCGCGCTGAGTCAGGCGATCCGCACGATTCGCCGCACGCTCGGCGACGACTCACGCGAGCCGCGCTTCATTCGCACCGTGTCTCGCCGCGGGTATCGATTCGTCTTCGCCGACGTGGTCGAAGAGGAGGATGACGCGGCGTGGGTCTCTCCGAACGCGAGCTCGCGGGCGTTGCCAGAGACCCGCGACACTGCTCCTGACGCGTTCGAACCGCTGCTGGAACGTGTCACCCGAGTGGCTCACGGCGCCAACGAAGAGGAGGAGCAGCGTGAAGCCGCCGAGCTGCTCCATGCACTTGGAACCTCTGAGGCGCTGAGGCGCCTTGACACCCGCCCCGGCCACGCGCTCGCGCGTGCGCTCCTGCGCGATACACGCTGGGACTCTCCTGACGCGTCTCAGGTCCCGGTCCTTGGCGCCCCGGCCCCAATCGCGGTCGCACGCGCGTTGATTGGCCTTCGGCTGCGGCGCGTAGCGCGTGTGGTGGCCGTGCGATGGGCAGGCGCGTCGCTTGGCGGTGGCCTGGCGGGTGTCGTCGCCGGGGCTGTGGGAGGCTTGATCCTCGTTGCCGCACCCGGAAGCATGGCGCCGATCGCGGTCGCCGCAGTGTTGGCCGTCATTGGTGGAGGTTGCGGCGCCATCGGCGGCGCCGGTGTCGGCGCAGGGCTGTCGATAGCGGAAGCCGCTGCCCGATCGCGAAGGAATATCGCGTTGGTCTGCGGTGCCGCCCTGGGCGGCAGCCTCGTCGGCTCGGCCGTCCAGTGGATCGGTCGATGGAGCCTCGCGGCACTCGTGGGTTTGACACCTGATATTGGCGGGAGCCTCGAGGGTCTCGTCATCGGAGCGGCCGCCGGGATTGGCTACGCCGTCGCGACGCCCCAAACCGAGGGCGGTCTGGCTGCTCCGCGAGGCCGAAAGCGACTCCACGCCGCGGCGCTGATCGCCGCGTTGTGCGGGCTGGCAGCTCTAGCCCTCACGCTCACCGGACGACCGCTTGTTGGCGGCACGGTCCACGCCATCGCCCGGGCGGCGCAAGGCTCGCAGGTCAGCCTCACCCCACTCGGCCGGCTGATCGGCGAACCGGACTTCGGGCCTGTTTCCCAGGCGGTCATCGGATCCGGTGAAGGAGCGTTGTTCGGTCTTGGCCTGGCTCTCGGCCTCATGCGCCGCCCAACGACCTAGCAGGAAAATTCTCACTTCCGCGCTCGCCTCACTCACATCTCAGGCAATGCTCACGGATCGCTGAAGACTTCGAGCGCCTCCGCATTCGATGCTTCCGCCATGGAGGCATTCCCGATGGAAACACTCGCGTCCAATGCGACGTACAGGCAGACGAGAATCCGAATCGCCACTCAACACCCAACCGAGTTCATCGATTTGACACGGCAGGTAGAAGCGCTTGTTGCCCAGGCTGCCATCCAGGCGGGCCTGGTCAACATCCAGAGCCTGCATACGACGGCCGCGATTGTCGTCAACGAACACGAACCGCTGCTGCTTGATGACTTCGCCGGGCTGCTCGAACGCTCGGCGCCGCGGCATGGGCCGTATCAGCACGATGACGTCCGCCTCCGCGCGGTCAACCTCCTCCCGGGCGAGCGGCCAAATGGCCATGCGCACTGCCGTGCCCTCCTGCTCAGCCCGTCAGCATGTCTCAACGTGGCCCACGGGCGCGTGCAGCTTGGACGGTGGCAACGCATCTTCCTCGCGGAACTGGACGGGCCCCGGACGCGCGAAATCTCGGTCGTGCTGATTGGGGTAGGAGAGGCATGAAGGTCAAGCTGATCCTGCCCGCTCTTACCAAGGCGACGGGCCCGTTCTGGCGGCCGATCAAGTACTCGCTGTGAAAGCGGCGCGTAACCCACTCCGCTACACCTGTGCCGCCGTGCCCGCCTTGCTCTTGAGATAGTCGAGCCCCGGCGTGATGGCCTCGCGCCAGGCGCCCAGGGCGGCGGAACCGCGCGGATCGTGCTTGTCGACCGCTTTCAGCACAGCCTCCCCGAATGCATCGAACTGCTGCGGCTCGTACTTCGCGTGCGTCCGCGCGATGCCGCTCAGGATCGTCGGTTCACCCTGCTCCCGCGTCTCCGGGTAGGTGAGCAGGAGCCACAGCGCGTCACGAAGTACCTGATACTGCTCCTCCCTCGTGCGATGGATGAACATGCCTTCGATTCCGTCGATCGATTGAAACAGATTGTCGTACACGGTCTGGTAGAAGGCGACGTCCTGCGCGCACCGGCGGTAGCTCTTCTTGGCCTCCGCGACGTATGACGTGCCGGAGCGAGCTTCCTCCAGCTTCTTCTTGACGGTCTCGAGTGAGTCCCAGCGGTCCTGCGGATCCACGCTGAGCATTCTCATGACCACGTCCGACATCTGCTCGTCGCACTCCTCGACGAATTCCTTGAGCGGCCTCGGGTGCAGAAGCGCGGATGCGGTCCTCTGATCGAGGAGTGATGCCCAGGTAGACGCGCGAACCGGCGGTGCCCCGGCGATCATCTGGTACGCGAGCAATCCGAGCTGGTACTGATCCGTCTTCGCATCGACCACGCCGCACTCGCGGTGCTCCGGGCTCGAGTACACGAAGTCCTGGAGGCTCTGCCTCTCGTCGGCGACGGGCGTCTTGGCGGCCGCACATCCAGCCAGCGTCCGGAACGATGACAGTATCAGCTCGCCCTCGCGATCGATGCGGACCTCGCACGGGCGCAGCCGTCCATGCACGCAGCCCTGTCGATGCGCGTAGGCAAGGGTTTCGGCCAGCTGGATCGTATACTCAACCGCCTGCTGGAACGAGGGCGGTCCGCCCTCTTCTCCAGCCAGCCGCTTTTCGAGCGTCAGCTCGCCGACGGCTGGCGTCACGATGAAGTGCGGCAGCGTGTTCGCCTGCGAGAACAGCAGGCTGAGGATGTTGCGGTGATTGAGCTTCGACGCGCTTCGAACGTACTTGTCGTACGCCGGTGAATCACGCGACAGCTCGGTGTTGAGGATCTTGATGATCACCTTCCGATCGAGCAGGCGGTCATGCGCCTTGAAGCACCTGGCGAACTGACCTTCGCCGACCGGCTCTTCCAGCTCGTACACCGACGGGAGGTCCAGCTTCGGGATGCTTTTGAGGCAGGCGAGCGTGTGCTGAATCGTTGATTCGTCCGCCTTGGTCCCCAGCTCGCTTGCGATCTTCATGCAGACGTCGACCATCGCGACTTCCTGCTCGGCCTCGGGCAGCAGCGACAGGGGCTTGTCGGGCGCGCGCGCCCACTGGAACTGGTCCAGGTACGTGCCCTTGTACGTGACGGCTCGGACCGCAACCAGGAAAAGGCGAAGGCCGTCCTTGATACGGGCCTCCAGGATTTCTCGAAGCTCGACCTGCTGGATGAACGGCGACACCAAGACGTCCTGGCTGACCAGAACCAGCGCCGCGGTTGACTTCCTGAGGTTGTCGATGATTGTTTTCTGCCAGTCGTCCCCTGGTTTGATTTCCGCGTCGGAGAACACATCGAAGCGCTGTTTCTCCTTGACGGTCGCGAGGAACTTGGAAAACTGCTCGCGGTATCTCTGATCGGTGTGGCTGTAGCAGATGAACAGCGCGTGTTGGGCCATCGTCGGTCTCCCCCGTAGGGACGATAGGCGGTATGAAGGCCTTTCGTCCGTTAGCCGAACCCCCGTTATGGACGATAGGCGGTATGAACGTCCTTTCGTCCGTTAACCGACCCCCCGTTATCCGACAGTTCCCTCCCGGGAGCAGGAGGGCTGTCTCCACGGACATTCTGCACCTTCCGGCGCGAGTTGTCGTCACTACGGCGAACCATCTCACGTCGGCGGACACCCCGCAATGTCCTCGAGGGGTTGAGCGGCGTGAGCGATAGGGAGGCATCGCGGAAGCGATTGTCCTGACGGCCAAGACTGGCGATAATCGGGCACCGCTCGCGCTGATGTTCTCAGGAGGCTCGAACATGTCGAAGTCGAAGAAGACGGAGAGCCCCGTTACACGCCGGGGTTTCCTGAAGGGAGCGGCAACCGCCGCCGCAGGCGCCGCGGCGCTGACCAACGTTCCTGTCGGGAGTGCGAGCGCCGCGCAGGGTAGTAGCGCGGCACTGGATTCGGCTCCCCCGCCTTCACCCGGGCAGGTCGAGCGCGACGCCGGCAACGTGCGTCCGCCCGCGGCGCTTCGGCCCGGCGAGCGCGCTGTCGTGCGTCCGGGATCGGATCTGATGGTCCAGGTCCTCCGAGATCTCGGCATCGAGTACGTCGCCGCGCAATCCCGGGTCGAGCTTCGAAGGGCTGCAGGAGTCGATCATCAACTACGGCAATCCGCCCAACAGGATGCCGGAGTTCATCACCGCGCTCCACGAAGAGTCGGCGGTGACGATGGCGCACGGGTACGGCAAGGCGACGGGCAAGCCGATGTGCGCCCTGCTGCACGGCACGATCGGTGTGCAGCACGCCGCGATGTCGATCTACCAGGCGTACTACGACCGGACGCCGGCGCTGCTGATCGCCGGCCGCGATCTCGGGTTCATCGCCGCGCACAGCGCGAACGACATGGCCGGCATGGTGCGCAGCTTCACGAAATGGGACGCCCAGCCGAAGACGCTCGACGAATCGCTCACCGCCATCCAGCGCGCCTACAACGAGGCGATCACGCCGCCGTGCGGTCCGACGATGGTCGTGATCGATATCGAGCTGCAGAAGGAAGAGGCTCGGGACCTGAAGGTCCCGGCGTATACCGCCACCCAAGATCGCCGGGCATCGATCGCGAATCAGGCGCGCGAGATCGCGAAGGCACTGCTCGACGCGCAGAATCCGCGGATTGCGGTCGGCCGCCTGCGGACGCCTGATGGCGTGCGGCTCGCGGTACAGCTCGCGGAGCTTGTCGGCGCGTCGACCAGCACCAGCGGCGACGCAAGGACCGATGAGTTTCCCGCAGCGACATCCGCTCTGCGGTCCCGGCGCGAGCACGACGTACGACTACACCCTCGGCCTCGAAGCGCCCGCCGCGCAGGTGTCGCTCGTCCGGTCCCGCGCTGTCCACGCTCTTGCAGCCGCGACACGACGAACATCGGGTTCGGTGGCATCGCGCCGGGCGTGAGCCGCGCGGGCGGGCCGGCGGCGCGCGCTCGTGGGCGCACGATTGAGATCGATGCCGAAGCCAGCCTGCCGCGCTCTCATCGAGGAAGTCCGCCGCCAGATGACGCCCGACAGGCAGCGACGTGATTCAGGAGCGCGCCACGAAGCACGCGGCCGCCAACGAGCAGGCGCGCATCGAGGCGTTGCGGACGCGCGCTCGAGCAGAAGCGCGCCGGGTGGGACGCCAGCCCGATCAGCACCGCGCGGATCTACGCGGAGCTGTGGCCGCTCATCGCGGACGAGGACTGGATCCTGTCGTCGCCCAGCAGTTTCTCCGGCGGCCACAACGCGCAGCTGTGGGATCACAACAAGCCGTACAGCTATCTGGGCGGACAGGGCGCTGGCGGGATGGGCTACGGCGCGCCGGCGTCGGTGGGCGCCGCGCTGGCCGCAAAGAGCCGCGGCCAGATCGTGATCAACGTCCAGACCGACGGCGACCTCAACTACGCGCCCGGCGTGCTGTGGACCGCGCGTGCATCACGAGCTGCCGATGTTGACCGTCATGCACAACAACCGCGCCTGGCATCAGGAGCTGATGTTCGTGGAATACATGTGCGGCGTGCGCGGGCGCGGCGGCGATCGCGGCCACATCGGCACGACGCTGCGCGATCCGTTTATCGACTACCGGATGATGGCCGGCGGCGTACGGTATGGCGGGCGAGGGGCCGATCACCGATCCCGACGAAACTGGGTGCGGCGTTGAAGCGCGGCGTCGCGTCGGTGAAGCGCGGGCAGCCGTACCTGATCGACGTAATCACGCAGCCGCGATAAGGGTTCGCGGGTTGCGCGGGTGCTCGCGTGCACAGGTTCGGTGCTCGGGTGCACGGGTTAGGGTTCGCGCGCCGGTCCCTCGTCAGTCGTTCAAGGAGAGCACACGTGAGAAGCAGGACTCAGATCGCGTTCACGCTTGTGGCGGCGATGGCGTCGCTCGCGTTCCAGATCGTCCCGACGCATGCCCAGGCACCCGCCAGTCCAGTAACCGGGAACCCAGCGAACGGCAAGAAGCTGTACGAGGCGTACACGTGCTACGCATGTCACGGGTTCAATGGCGAGACCGGCGCGCGGGCGTTTGTCTCGAACCGGAGCGCGAACCTGGCGACCGAGTCGAGCTTCATCGCTTTCCTGCGGGCGCGCGCGAATCTGGCGCCGACGCAGCCCTCGACCCGCATGCCGAACTACTCGGCGGCGACGTTGCCCGACGCGCAGGCAAAGGACATCTACGCATACATCAGGACGTTCAAGAGCCACGCGCCGCCCGTCGACCAGATTCCGGTGTTCAGCCAGATTCTCACGGAGGCGCAGAAGCCGTACAAGCCGTAGGACTACACGTCGATTCCCGGCGGCTGCGTGGTTCGGATATAGCCTGACGCAGCCAAATGGAGCGGCGCGCTATGGCTGTCGCGGATCGGTTTTTATCAGAAATTCGTCGGGATTGACGACCCCGCCGGCGGATGCGTGGGCACGCTGGCCATTCAGATCGCCAAGGGTGACGGCGAGCGTTATGACGTCATTCTGGGCCGCATGGGCGGTCGCATCGTCGGCAACCTGCCCGTGTTCGTCGGCCTGCTGCCGCGTGCGCTGGCGAATCCCAAGAAACTCAAGAACTTCAGGATCTTTGTGTCTTCGATGCACCTTCATCGCGGCGCGAACCTCCCTTGTCTTCGAGCGCCTTGAGCGCACTTGCCGCATCGTAGGCGGCATTGGTGTTGTTGAACGTGGCCACGATGATCTGGTCAGACATGCGAACCTCCTTCAGTGAATCACGACATACCGGCCATCCCGGCAGTCGGCACGCATGGGCAAGATGAATACCTTCGCCAGCAGCCCAACGTTGGCGCCAGGGCATCTCCTTCACGTCACAACTTTGGCCGCTCGATCGTCTCTACTCGACAGGGACACGGTCACGAAATGTGGTGAACTTGCCAAAGATCGCGAGGGAGCGGTACGCCGACGCCAAGGCGGCGTTCGAGCGCAAAGATCCCCTGACAGCCCGGCAGGGCGTTGGTGCATGAATCCTGCGGCCTGAAAGGTCCAGAGCCAGGGATTCGCGCGATCTTCTGTGCGCGGTGGCCACACTGAAGGGATGAATTCGAGAGTTTAGCCCACGTACAAGACCACGTACCGCGTCGCGAACTGGCCTCCTACGATCGTGCCCTCGTCGGACGGGGCGACGTCACCCTGTGGGTGTCACCGGACGCGATCGCCACCTGGGCGCCCGCGGGCGTGGGCACGCGGGGAGGGCAGCGGCAGTACTCCGACGTCGCCATCGAAACCGCCACTGACGCTGCGTCTCCTCTTCCACCTGCCCCTTCGTCAGACGGAGGGGTTTCTGCAGTCGTTCTTCGGGATGACGGGACTCGAGCTCGCCGCGCCCGACCACACCACACTCTCACGGCATGGCCAGCACCTCGACCTCACGCGTGCTCGGGTCCTGACGGGCAAGGGCTTGCATCTGATCGTCGACAGCACGGGACTGTCGATCGTGGGCGAGGGCGAGTGGGCCAGGGCGAAGCATGGCGTACACGGGACGCGCGGTTGGAAGAAGCGCCATCTCGGTGTCGACCGATCGGGTGTCACCATCGCCCACGCGCTGACCGAGGGCACTGTCGACGACGCGACGAGGCCATCGCACTGATCAAGCCCGTCCACGGTGACGTCGCCAGCATCACGGGGGACGCGGCCTACGACGCGATCGCCTTCTACGATGCCGCGGGCGCGCGTGGCGCGACCGTCGTGGTGCCACCCGCCAAGACCGCACGGGTATCTCGACGGAAGCCGCGGTCGAGCGCTCGCGATCACGATTCGGCGGGTGCACGCGGTCGGACGGCGACGGTGGAAGAAGGCGTCTGGCTACCATCGGCAGGCCCGTGTGGAGAACGCCTTCTTCCGGTACAAGTCGATCATCGGGGAGAGCCTTCACTTGCGCAGTCCGGCAGGGCAGAGGACTGAGGCCGTCCTCGCATGCAACATCCTCAATCAGATGACGCAGCAGGGCAGGCCTGCGTCGTACGCCATCGGGAGGTGACCGGCATGGGCTGGGATCGTTGCGGGCCAGTTCCGATTCATGCACCAACGCCACGCGCCACGGCCGTGTTCGTCGCGTGGCCTGCGCACGCGAGCACCAGTCGCGCTCGAAATGCCAGAAGGCGATTCACGTGCGCCCGCTTCGTCAGGCGCACCAACTCCGCGCGCTCGATCTCCGTGACCACCAATGCCTTTTTCGGACGTCCAATCGTTGCCATGCCTCATAGGATCACAACGTGGATCGTCTTGCCAGATAATCCGTTTCCAGGGGACTAGAGATGGCCGGCACCGAGAGCGGGCTCAACGAGACTTCATTGCGGCGGCGCTTGAAGCGCGAGACCGCGGCCGTGCATCAGCGCCTCGAGGCCCAGCTCGGGCTGCTCGATCCCAACCTCGACGTGCACCGGTATCGCCGCGTGCTCGAGACATTCCACGGCTTCTACGTCCCCGTCGAGATCGACGTGACACGGCTCGCGGCCGCGGAACCGCCGCTCGGGTTTCCGTTGCGCGCTCGCGCCGAGCTCATCGAGCGCGATCTCCTGGCGCTCGGCCTGTCTCCAACGGAGCTCGCGGCGCTCCCGCTATGTGGTGACCGACCAGAGCTGTCGTGCTTCGAGGATCTTGCCGGCTGTCTTTACGTGCTCGAAGGCGCGTGTCTCGGAGGACAGGTCCTCACCCCGCTGTTGCACCGGCGACTCGGCCTCGCGAAAGACAGCGGTGCTGCCTTCTTCGCCGGCGACGAGGAGTGGACGCTGCCGAGGTGGACCGTCGTAGTTGCCTGGCTCGACGGACTGCCGCGCACGGGCGCATCAACCGCAAAGATCATCAGTGCCGCGAAGGCGACGTTCAATGCGTTCGCGCGATGGGCGGCGGTTGCTCAAGGGGGATTGCCGTGGTCGATCTGAACGATTGTGATCGCGAGCCGATCCACATACCGGGAACGATTCAGCCCTTCGGTGTGCTCTTCGCGTTGGATGACGAGATGAAGGTCACGCAGGTCAGCGAGAACGTGAGCGACCATCTCTCGTTGCGCGTCGACGAAGTTCTCGGCCGGCCGCTCTCCGAGAGCGTGGATCCGGCCGGCGCTGAAGAGGTGCGTTTGGTGCTGCGCGAACAGCGCTGGCACGACGTAAACCCGCTGAGCATCGGCGCGCGCGGGAAGCGATTCGACGGGATCGTTCACCATCATGAAGGCGCCGCGATCCTCGAGCTCGAGCCGAACCCAGAGACTCCAGAGGAGCGTTCGATCCATCACCCGTTCCGCGCGGCGCTCTTGCGCGTGCAGCGCGCGAGCACGTTGAGCGAGCTTGCCGAGATCATCCCTCAGGAGATCCGGCGAACGACCGGATTCGAGCGCGTCATGTTCTATCGATTCCACGAGGACGGCAGCGGCTCCGTCGACGCCGAAGCGAGGGATGCGGCGCACGAGCCGTATCTCGGTTTGCACTATCCCGCGTCCGACATCCCCGCGCAGGCACGCAGGCTGTATCTCGAGAACTGGTTGCGTCTCATCTTCGACGCCGACCAGAAGCCAGCGCGGATCGTTCCGCCCCTGCGACCCGACACAGGAGCGCCACTCGACCTCAGCTTCTCGGTGCTTCGAAGCGTCTCGCCCATTCACATCGAGTACATGAAGAACATGGGCGTTCGCGCGTCGATGAGCATCTCGCTCATCGTACGGAATCAGCTGTGGGGGCTCATCAGCTGTTTGAACCACACCGGTCCGCGGCGCGTCTCGCACCGGATGCGATCGGCATGCGAGTTCATGGGCCGCCTTGCGTCGCTTCAGATCGCCGCGTTCGAGGATCGCGAGCTGCTCGCGTTGCGCGCGTCACGCCGAGCGACGGAGGACGCGTTGCACCGCGCGATGAAGGAGGCCACGGGCAGCGTGCTCGCGGCCCTCGTCGCTCAGCCGAGGGCACTGATGGACCTCGTCGACGCCGGTGGGGTCGCCGTCGTGGAGAATGGAGAGCCCGTCACGTGCGGCGGCGCTCCGCCGGCCGACGTCATCTGCGAGATCGCGCGCTGGCTCGAAGAGAGGGGCGATCTCAGGCCGTTCTCTTCCGCTTCACTGGGAGTCCACTTTCCGCCGGCGCTCGCGGCGAGCGAAGTCGCAAGTGGTCTGCTCACGTTCGCGCTGCCGGGCGCTCGGCTGATGTGGTTCCGGCCGGAGGTCATCCAGACGGTGAATTGGGGCGGCGATCCAACCAAGCCCGTCGATGCGGAGGCCGGTAGACGCCTGCGCCCGCGCCACTCGTTCGCTCTGTGGAAGGAGGAGGTGCGCGGCCGCTCCCGTCCGTGGACGCCGAGCGATCTCGAGGCCGCCGACGAGTTGCAGCGCCGCGCCACGGAAGTGGACATCGAGCGGCGTCTTTCCAGCGAGCAGCGCGCCGTGCGCGCGCGCGATGAGGTGCTCGCGGTAGTCTCCCACGACCTGAGGAACCCATTACTCGTTATCCTGCTCGAAGCCGCTCAACTCTTGCGCCAGTTGCCGGAGACCGGCGACCAGCGCGCCCGCACATTGCGTGAGTCCGTGGAGCGCATCCGGAGATCGACGACGCGGATGAAGGCGTTGATCGAAGATCTCCTCGAGCTTGCGAGGATCGGGGCGAAGAGCTTTTCGCTCGACGTTCAGCCTGTGGAGAGCCGCGATCTGCTCGAGGATGCCGTGACCGACGCGCAGCCGCTGGCGGACGCGAAGCACATCTCCCTCGTGTTGGATCTGAACGATCCCCCGAAGATCGACGCCGACCCGCACCGCATCTCGCAAGTGCTCGCGAATTTGCTCGGCAACGCGATCAAGTTCACCCCCGAAGGTGGGACCGTCACACTTTGCGCGCGGCCGCGCGATGGAGCGCTCTCGGTCACGATCGCGGATACGGGGCGCGGGATCGCTCCGGAAGATCTCGCGTACATATTCGATCGCTATTGGCGATCCCAGAGATCGGGAGGAGAGGGAACGGGGCTCGGGCTATACATCGCACGGGGAATCGTGGAGGCGCACGGCGGACGCGTGTGGGCCGAGTCTTCTCCCCAAGGAGCGACCTTCGTCTTCACGTTGCCGGTCGAACCGCGGCGCGACTAAGCGCTCACGGTTCGCGAAGCGACACGGTCGCGATCACGCCCGTTCCATCGGAAGAGCCAAGACCGAGAGCCACGATAGGGGAGGCGCTACGTCCGTCACCACGTGGAGTGGGCACACTGCGCATAATCTTCCCGATCTCGAGGTTCCGGCCTTAGAGCGCCCAACGATCGAGGCGCAGATTCCTCGTAGGACCTGGGTTGTCAACGGCCTGGAATGATGCGCTGACAGTACCACTGCGAAGCGACTGACGAGACCGACACCATGAAAGTCATCGGCGTGGACTGCGCGACAGACGACTCGAAGGTCGGAGTGGCGCTTGGAAAATGGGACGGAGGCACCCTTCGGGGGCGTTGGTGCATGAATTCTGCGGCCTGAAAGGTCCAGAGCCAGGGATTCGCGCGATCTTCTGTGCGCGGTGGCCACACTGAAGGGATGAATTCGAGAGTTTAGCCCACGTACAAGACCACGTACCGCGTCGCGAACTGGCCTCCTACGATCGTGCCCTCGTCGGACGGGGCGACGTCACCCTGTGGGTGTCACCGGACGCGATCGCCACCTGGGCGCCCGCGGGCGTGGGCACGCGGGGAGGGCAGCGGCAGTACTCCGACGTCGCCATCGAAACCGCCACTGACGCTGCGTCTCCTCTTCCACCTGCCCCTTCGTCAGACGGAGGGGTTTCTGCAGTCGTTCTTCGGGATGACGGGACTCGAGCTCGCCGCGCCCGACCACACCACACTCTCACGGCATGGCCAGCACCTCGACCTCACGCGTGCTCGGGTCCTGACGGGCAAGGGCTGGGATCGTTGCGAGCCAGTTCCGATTCATGCACCAACGCAGCCAAATGGAGCGGCGCGCTATGGCTGTCGCGGATCGGTTTTTATCAGAAATTCGTCGGGATTGACGACCCCCTCGTAACACGCCGATTCCCACACCTCTTCATTCGGCCGCCGACTTTGCTCAGCACGCATCGTCCAGGGCCGCGTGAAGACGGTCGGATCGTCTACCGTCGCCTCGTAGATCATCCGATCAGCGCTGGGGAACGTGAAGCGTTCGACGATGTGCGCGTTGTCGCTGAAGAAGTCGCCGGTATAGGTGAGGCGCGCGCCAATGATATTGGTGGTGTCGACGACCAGCGTATTCCCCTCCCAGCGGCCGCGCCCATCGCCCATCCAGAGCTTGACGTTCGACGCGACATGCGGGCGACCGTCGAGCGGAATCACCCGGTACGCGTGATACTCCGACCAGATGAACATGATCTGTCCGGGAGTCTGCACGATCTTGTATGTCGGGACGATCGTGTACAGCCGCGGCACGCCCGAGAGCAGGCACCGGTGCTGGGTATCGATGTGTTCGGGCTTGGTCGGCCGGTCGTAATCGATCGCCTGCTGATTCCGTAACGCCGCCGCCCACGGCTGGTACGGCACCAGGCCGTCGGGAGGATCGATAATCCGGCTGGGCAGGCGCACATTCTGTTTTTCGAAGTCCTGCGCCTGGCTTATCGGATTGGTCAGAGACACAGACCCGGCCAGAACGGCGCCCCAGATGCCCTGGACGTTCGGCTGCCCATCCGACAGACGGCCGAGCGACGCCGGGTTCTTCCCCGACTCCTCGCGTGCCTGGCCATGAACAGGCGCCGTCATCGACAGGAGTACGGCGACCCCGAGAGACGCGATCGTGCATTCGGTTCTCATCGCGGCACCCTCATTGAAGGATAGGGATAGAGGCTCTGCAGGTCGAAGGCGTAGCATTCGTAGTCGAACAACTGGAACGCCTTCTCCTTGTGGCGATACAGGATCATGCTCATGTTCCAGGGCCGCGTGAACACTTTCGGATCCTCGACGGTCACATCGTACTGGATGTGATCGGGACCGATCGGCGTATAGCGTTCGATGAGGTGCAGCGCATCGCTGTGGAAGTTGCCGGCCCTGTCGAACCAGGTCTGATCGTTGAAGTGAACAACATCGACGACGAGCGTGTCACCCTCCCAGCGGCCGCGCGAGTCTCCGAGCCACCAATCGATGGGACCCTTGGGATGCTCGCCCTTCATGAAGATGTAGCGAACGGCATGCACGTCCTCGTACAGCATGATGATTTCATCGGGCGTCTGAACGATCTGAAACGGAAATGGCATGTAGTTGAGGCGCGGAACGCCCGGCAGGTAACACTTCGCCTCGGGGTCCAGCGTGGCGCGCTGTTCGTAATTCTCTTTCTTCTTGGCCAGTGCCCACGGCTGATACGGAATCTCGTTGCCTTCGACGACCCCTGGACCGCCGGGCACGCCTTTCTGGGCAGCGTGGGCCTGGATGTCCCACGCCGCCGTGTTCATGACCTGCCAGATTCCGGACAAATCCGGCTTGCGATCGGCAGCGGTGCGTGGGATGGCCACAGGCCCCGAAGCCTGAGCGCTGCTATCGGACGTGGCGCAAACAAGGCACAAAGGTGTCGCCAGTACCAGAAGAATCAGGAACCGGAGCCGCATGTCTCCCTCCTCCAGACCGCCGGAACTCTTCGTCCCGCTGGCAGCACTCGGGAACGACACGCGGATAATCGGCCCTCGGCCTCCGGCATGTCAACGGCTATGGGTGGGTCGGCTCGTTGCGCCCCGGTCCGAGCCACGTAAGTCGTACGCGCAAGCTGTGCCACAATGCGCCGGGGCGTTGCAGGCGGAGCAGGCCGCCTAGGACCGCTATGCGGTTCTTGCGGAGATTTTGTACTCGTTGCGTCGGAACCGCACAGCGGTCCTAGGCGCGCAAAGCGCGCCAAGAAGATACTGTCAAACCAGTCAAGGGCTCTGCCGGGATATCAAGGGCGGAGCCCTTGGCTGGGTGGACGACCTGTGGATCTCGTCGAGGCTCTATGAAATCAATGAAGCTGGTCGTCGTCGTCGCGGGATTGTGCCTCATTCCCCAATCATTCGGTACAGCCGATCCAGGCGGCGAGCCCTGTCGTCGGTGTCCTGCAAACCGAGCTGCAGCGCAATTTCTCCGTCCTCAACAAGGAACAGACGCCCGCCTATTTCATGGGCTACACGGTGCACGACGAGCGATCGTCCACCCTCATCGCGTCATTCGGAGCCCTGGAGCGCACCGACGAGAGTCGCGGCCGATTCGCCACGGTGGAAGTGCGCGTGGGCGACTACGCGCTCGACAACACGCATCCGCTTCGAGGCGACGGCGGCGGGCGTGAATCCGCGCACCGGCCGCATCTCGCTTCCGCTCACCGACGACGACAAGCCGATTCAGCTCGCGCTGTGGCGTGCCACCGATCGCGCGTTCAAGCAGGCCACCGAACAGCTCACGCGCGTGACCACGAACGTCGCGGCGAAGATCAAGGACGAAGCTCCCGCAGCAGACTTTTCTCGCGAGCAACCGCAGACCTATGCGGGCGATCCGGCTGACTACACGCTCGACACCAAGGAGTGGGAAGCGCGCCTGCGGCGCGTATCTGCGCCGTTCGCGGAAGACCCGTTGATCTTTCGCAGCAACGTGTCGCTCTCGGTCGAGGCCGACAACCGCTACTACGTCAACAGCGAGGGGACCAATCTGGCCACCGGCGAGCTGCAGTGCCGTCTGTTCATCCAGGCCATGACGAAGGCCGACGACGGGATGGAACTGCCGCTCTACGCGAGCTACTTCTCGCGCACGATCGACGGGCTGCCAGACGAGAAGAAACTCATCGCCGACGTGCGCGAGATGATGACGTTGCTCGCGGCGCTGCGGAAGGCGCCGATCGTCGATCCGTATTCGGGGCCGGCGATCCTCTCGGGCCGCGCCGCCGGCGTCTTCTTCCACGAAATCTTCGGCCATCGGGTCGAGGGTCATCGGCAGCGTAACGCGGACGACGGCCAGACGTTCGGGAGCAAAGTGAACGAGGCCGTCCTCCCGACGTTCCTGAGCGTGGTGTTCGATCCCACGCTGAAGACCCGCGGGAACATCGAGCTCATGGGCCACTACCAGTACGACGATGAGGGCGTGCCGGGGCGACGCGTCACCGTTGGTCGACCACGGCATCCTGAAAACGTTTCTGCTCGGACGCGCGCCGCTCGCCGGCCTTTCCGCAGTCGAACGGTCACGGTCGCGCCGAGTCGGGGTTCGTGCCGGTCTCACGCCAGTCGAATCTGGTCGTGCAGGCGAGCCGCACGGTGACGTCGGCCGCACTCCTGACGATGTTGAAGGACGAGGCGCGCAAGCAGGGCAAGCCGTTCGGCCTGCTGTTCGACAACATCGAAGGTGGCTTCACGGTGACAGGCCGCAACAATCCGAACGCGTTCAACGTGATGCCGAACGTCGTGTATCGCGTGTACACCGACAACCGGCCGCCGGAGCTCGTGCGCGGCGTGGATCTCATCGGCACGCCGCTGGCGGCCTTCGGCAAGTTCATCGCGGCGAGCGACAAGGTGGACGTGTTCAACGGGGTGTGCGGCGCCGAGAGCGGCAGCGTGCCCGTGTCGGCCTCGTCTCCAGAGCTGCTGGTCAGCGAGGTCGAGGTGCAGAAGAAGGCGCAGTCGCAGGAGACGCTGCCGATTCTGCCGTCTCCCCGGCAGACCCCGGGCGGCGGGAGGACGTTCTGATGCGACACTCAGCCTTCGCCGAGGATCTGGACAGACGCTGGCAGTCGCTGCCGTCCTCGTGCTCGTCCTCCCATTTGCGCCACCGCCGCAGGCCCAGGACTCGCCGATCTTCGCCGCGATGCAGGACGAGATGGCGCGATCGATGCGCGATCTCCGCCTCGCGGACCAGCCGTCGCCGTACTACATCGAGTACGAGGTGCAGGATCGGGCGGCGACGCGCGTGACCGCGCGGCTGGGCGCGCTTGTCGAGGATCTGAACGCCCACAACCGGACGCTCCGTGTGGCGGTGCGTGTCGGCGACTACGCCTTCGACAGCTCGCTGTTCAACGCGCCGAACGCGGGGTCGGGCGTGCTGCAACTGTCGGCTGACGGCAGCACGACCGCTGCCGCTCGACGACAACTACGACTCGATGCGCCGTCAGATGTGGCTGGCCACCGACACCGCGTACAAGCGTGCGGTCGGCGTGTTCGCGCGAAAGAAGGCCGCGTTCCAGAATCGCGCCGCCGGCGAAGAGCTTGCCGACTTCTCGACGCGAGCAGCCCGTAGAGACGATGTTGCCAGGGCTGCCGCCAATCGTCGTGAATCGCGCCTGGCCCGAGCGCAGCGAAAGTCATCTCCGCTGTCTTCGTTGGGCCGGTAATGAAGGCGATCGACAACTCCGAGGTATCGGTGGCCGACACGCGCGGCACGCGCTACTACCTGAACAGCGAAGGGTTCAAGGTGGTTGCGCCGATTCAGATCGCGTCGATTCACGTGTCCGCCGACGCGCGGGCTGACGATGGAATGACGGTGCGGGAGAGCTTCACGCTCGTCGAGAAGCACCTGCAGGACCTGCCGGCCATGCCCGACATCCTCCGTCGCACGCAGGAGATGGCGGCGCGACTGAATGCAGCGCGCGTGGCGCCGATCGGCGAGGAATACACCGGTCCGGTGCTGCTTGAAGGACAGGCGAGCGCGGAGATCGTGGCCCAGACGCTGGTGCAGGCGGTACTCGGCGAGGCGTCCGCCCGAAACCGCTGGCGGCCGCGGCGGAGGTCGTGGTGGCAGGAGGCGGTCAGGTCACGCCGTTTCTGTCGCGCATCGGCCTGCGCGTGTTGACCGATGCTTTCTCGCTGAGCGACACGGCGTCGCTGACCGAGTTCGACGGCCGGCCAGTGGCGGGTTCGTACCAGGTGGACGACTTCGGCATTCGTCCGAAAGACGTCACGCTTGTCGAAAAGGGGAGGCTGGTGACGCTGCTTGCCGGGCGCGCGCCGCTTCGCGGGCTGCTCCAGTCGAATGGCCACACCCGCGGCGGCGATGTGCAGGCCGGCGTCATCTCAGATGCAGAGCTCGGAAGCAGTCCCCGCCGCGGAACTGAAACAGAAGTACCTCGACCTGCTGAAGGCGCAGGGCAAGGATTTCGGGTACATCGTGCGCGGCGTCGCCACGCCGGCCGAGGCGTCCGGCGGCGGCCCAGGGACCGGCCCGATGATTTTCTCGATCGTGCGGGTGTCGCTCGACGGGCGGGAAGTGGCCGTTCGCGGGCTTCGTTTCGGCGCCATTGCACCGCCGGTGTTCAGAGATCTCCTCGACGCCTCGCGCGAACGAACGCTCTACAGCTTCCGCCCCACCTTGAATGACGCAGTGTCGGTCATCGTCCCGAACCTGATTTTCGAAGAGCTGGAGATCCAGCGCACGCGCGAGATCATTCAGAAGCCGCCGAGCGTGCCGTCCCCACTTGACTGACTAGACCATTTTCACTTCGACGTGCCACGTCCCTCGACTTCGCTCGGGACGCCCTGAGCCCAGGGTTTCGGTTAACTAGGCAACACCGCCAATGCGCTTTTCAGTTCGACGGGCCACGGAGACACAGAGGCACGGAGATTATTTTCAAACGATTTCTCCGTGTCTCCGTGACTCCGTGGCTACGTGGCTACGTGGAAGTGAAAAGCGGTGTAGTGCATCACACGAAGTCTGGCTCGTGGTGGCCGGGGACAGATTCACTCCGTCCCCGGACCTGCGGTTGCCAATCGATCATCGCGCTGCAGGCCGTGCAGCGGCTCACCACCGCTGTTGGCTAGTTGTCCTCCGCTTCAGCGACAGGACAGCAGCGGTACTCCTGGGACTTCTCGAGCAGCTCGATCTGCTTCGCCAGCAGCTTGTTCTGCAGA
The DNA here is from genome assembly GCA_963741135.1 of uncultured Acidobacteriota bacterium. GTDB lineage: Bacteria > Acidobacteriota > Vicinamibacteria > Vicinamibacterales > UBA2999 > Gp6-AA40. Next base: position 198,419 of record CAVUHC010000007.1, on the reverse strand, counting down.
TCCAACCGCTCCAGCTCGAGCCCGATCTTCTTCTCGAGCTCGGGCTCGCATGCGCTGCAGTCGTCCAAACAGGCCTTGACGATCACTCCAGCGGTGGGGATCGACGTCCGTCGCTCGTACCCCACTTCGGCCTTCACTTTGGGGCTCGCGACGCCACCCACCTTGTCGAGGAGACCTTGCTTGACGAGCTGCTCGTCGACGAAGGCCAGGGCCTTTTCGCGCAGTGCATCCACGAGGGGAGCCTGGTCGCCTGGCGCGGCGACGGCGGCGGTGCGCACCGAGGCGAGGACGCCAGCAGTGTCGCTGCCGCGCGGCAGCTGCGCGAGCGCCTGCACCTGGACCTTCCTGTCGCTTTCGATGGAGCGGTCCAGCGTTGCGACACGCTGTAGGTTCGTCGCCGGCAACTCCTGGGGGATGGTCGCCAGCTGGCCCAACGGGCGGAAGGGATTCGCCGGCACGGGCATCGGCGCCGCCGCATCGAGCACCCGCCGCTCAACCGAGACGAGCTCGAACTTGATCGTCTCTGTCTTGTTGATGCGATAAAAGAGGAACGTCACGGCGTGGCACTGGTTATGGTTGGTGAACTCGCGCGACGACGCCTCGAAGTGGTCTTCGCTTTCACCCTGCGTGTGCGTCCGCGACGATACTTCGCCGATGCTCACCGAATGCGCCCGGCGCGTGGCTTCCACCGACTGGTTGTCCGACATCTCCGCATGCGCGCGATGCTCGCGCAGATAGTCGCTCGCGCTCGAGCCGCTATGGCTGCCTCGAGCGTTCGTATCGGCACTCGCTGAAAAGAAGCCGAGGGACCCGCTCGCGTCACCGTGGAAGTCCCACTTGCCTTGCTCCGAGTAGTTGTCGCGTCCCCGATCCACGACGTTCTCGTCGCTCATGAACGCCCGCAGGGCGCGCAGACGGTACTGCTCCTCGCTGATCTGCTCGCTGCGATAGCTCAGTTTCGATTCCGAGTCGAAGCTGAACCGGCTTCGCCGATCGGTGGTCGCCAGTCGCACCTTCTCCCCGGGCAGCAGCGTCGTCGTGTAGGCGATGTCCCCGAGCGCGAGCGGGCCCGAGCAGCGGGTGAAGCGCGTGTGAATGACAACTTCGACCTTGACGGGCTGTTCTTGAGGCCCACGGACGGGCGACGGAAAGACCAGACGTCGACGATAGTCGAGCACGTCGCAGATCGGCGCCGTGTCGAGCTCCGGGCAACACGGAATGTCTTCGAACTTCGTGAGTGTGGTGTTAGCGGGCATGGCTGTGCCTCCTTTGTGTGAACGCAGCCTCTCATGCTCAGGTCGACCTCTGGATTAAGGGCGACCAATGCGTCCACATGTTTGCGAGTCACCTATGTCACCTGCTGCGACGCAATGAATGCCGCCATGAGGTGGCCTTCGCCGCTCCGGGCCGGCGTCAGGTGGACCAGAGCGTCGCCGGTCGCCAACACTAGTGGAATGTTTCGTCGCGCGCGTCCGGTCGTTGTGGTAGCACTTGCAGATCAGGTGGTCAGTGATGCTGTCTGCAAGCTATAACGACGACGCGGTGAATTGCGAACAGGACCGCCACGGAGGCACGGAGCTTCGTGTCTCCGTGGCTACGTCCGAGTGAAAAACGTTACCGCCCGCGTGTCGCTCGTCCAATGAGCAGCGCGCGGTCCACACCTGGTCTCGGGCGGAACTTCTGTGGGCGCCCGACGTGCACGTCGGCCGTGTAGAGATTGCCCTCAGCGTCCACGTCGAACTGGTGAACGCCCCAGAATGCCCCGGGCATTGTCCCGAACGTCCCCCACGAGGAAAGCAGCTTCCCGTTCAAGTCGTACTTGGTGAACTTCTGAGTCTGCCCCGACGCGGACCAGAGGAACTGATCGTCGGTCATTAGCAGTGAATACGCACGCGGAACGTTCGGCCATGCCTCCAGGAACTTGCCGTTCTGGTCGAAGATCTGAAGCCTGGAGTGCTCGCGATCGCTGACATACAGGCGATTCTGCTTGTCGATCACGATGGCATGCACCGTGTCGAAGTAGTACGGACGCGTCTCGTCGTCGCGGCCCTTGCCGTCCATCCCCCACTGCGTGACGAACTTCCCATTCTTGTCGAACTTCACGACGCGGGTGTTGGTGTAGCCGTCGCTCACGAAGAAGGTGCCATCGGCCATCCACACAATGTCCGTGGGGCGGGAGAAGTGGGTCTGATCATTGCCGGGAACACCCGGGGTGCCAATGATCTGGACCAGCTGCTTACCGTCCTTCGTGAACTTGAAGATCGCGTGTGCGCCGTCGTCCACGAGCCAGTAGTGGTGCGCTGGATCATGCGGGTTGACGAGGATCCGATGCGGTCGAACGAACAGCTTGTTGTGCTGCTCCCACGATTCGATCAGCTTCCCGTTCCGGTCCACGAAGTTGACCACGTGATCCCAACGCGGATGCCGATCGGCGGGAGCGGCCAGGCTGTAACCTGAGGCGTTGCGGGTGGGCACAGGTTCCCCCGGATCTTTCAACGCGGGGAGGCACCCTCTGGCGAAGATCATCACTCGGTCCGGCGTCTCCGCAAAAATACCGGCCGTGGAACCGATCTGAAAACCCGCGCCGCACCAGTTCTGAGGCCATCCAGCCACTACGTCGTACGGCCCCGTGATGTCGCCGCCGCCCTTCTGCGGCGCCTGGGCGAAGACCACTCCCACCAGGATGGTGGTCGATATCGCCAGGATGCTTATCTTCTTCATGTCGCCCTCTCATTCTTTTTCATTGAGCGTTCCCTCCTGTCAGTCGCGTCGAACGGGGCAGTCGAATGCCCGTAATACCGAAGATGAGAGAGCCAATGCCGCAAGAGATGGGCGGACGGGAGTTCGAATTCCGTCAATCGGGTTCAGACGCTGGGCACGCCAGGTTGGCTTGGGGCGGGTGGAACTCGCGTTGACAGGCCCTTGCACGGATGTTCTAATCGCCGCCAAACACGTCCCTCAAACAGCAGCAACAGAATCGGAGAAGCCGTTTATGACGCGTGTGCGACGGGTGTTTTGTATTGTCGCGTCGGTCGTTCTCTGTACCAGCGTCTTTCCCACAACCCCGGCCTTGGCGCAGCTCGCCACCGCGGAGCTCAATGGCCGCGTGACCGATTCAAGCGGTGCGGTGCTGCCGGGTGCCACCGTGACCGCGACGCAGACGGCTACCGGACTCGTACGCACCGTCGTAACCGACGGCGAGCGGCTCCTATCTGATCTCGAACCTGCCGACCGGGCCGTACCGCCTGGAAGTCTCGCTGCAGGGATTCACGCAGCTACGTGCAGACCGGGCTCGTGCTGCAGGTCGGCGCGACGCCCACGGTCAACGCGGTGCTGGAGCTCGGCTCGCTCGAGGAGTCGGTCACCGTCGAAGCGCCGGCGCCGATCGTCGACGTCCGCAGCGCCGGTATCAGCTCGGTGGTCGAGAACGAGCGGATCCTCGAGCTGCCCGCTCCAAGGCCGCCAGGTCACCGACCTCGCTCGTGCTGTCGGGCGCGGCGGTGCAGACCGCCGAGGCGACGAACCGGACGTCGCCGGGCGGCGTGAGCATCTCGGTGGCCGGCGGGCTGCCGACCGGCGTCGGCTACACCCTCGACGGCGCGACGCACAACAACCCGCAGGAGAACGTCAATCTCCCGCTGCCGTTTCCCGACGCGCTCCAGGAATTCCGCGTCGCGACGAGTGGCCTGACCGCGCAGAACGGCGTCCACTCGGCGGCAGCGTGAACGCGGTGACGAAATCGGGCACGAACCGATTCTCGGGCAACGCGTTCGAGTTCCTCCGCCACCATCGGTTCAACGCGACGAGCCCGTTTGCGGCGATCGGGCCCGACGGCAAGCGCGCTTGATGACGGCCTGAAGCGCAACCAGTTCGGCGGCACGCTGGGCGGTCCGATCGTCAAGGACAAGCTCTTCTTCTTCGGCGCCTACCAGGGCACCATGCTGCGTCAGCGGCCCGCGTCGAACATCGCCTTCGTGCCGACGGCCGCGATGCTGGCGGGCGATTTCACCGCCTTCACGTCTCCCCAGTGCAACGGCGGCCGGCAGGTGCCCCTGCGGGCGCCGTACGTCAACAACCAGATCAATCCGGCGCTCTTCAGTCCGGCGGCGCTGAACCTCGCGAAGCGGCTGCCGACGCACGACCGATCCGTGCGGCCAGATCACGTTCGACGTGCAAGTCCGACCGCGACGAGAATCAGACGCTTGCCCGGATCGACTACCAGCTCGAGCGCCAAGCACTCCTTCTTCGGCCGGTACTTCGTCGACGCGCTTCACGCAGCCGTCCGGCTACGCCGGCGGGTCGGACAACGTCCTGAAAACGATCAACCAGGGCGCGAACGACTGGTCCCACTCGACTCACGCTTGGCGCGACGACGGTGTTCACCTCCTCGGTCGTCAACTCGCTGCGGTTCGCGGTGAACAAGGCCACGGTCGACAACTACCAGACGCCGTTCTTCTCGCCGAAGGACATCGGCGTCGAACGTCTACAGCTACGACCCCGGCTACATGGTGATGAACGTCACCGGCGGCTTCATGCTGTACCCGGCCAACCAGGCGAGGGCCTTCTTCGACAACGACACGTACCAGCTCGGCGGACGACCTGACGGTCGTGCGCGGAAACCACCAGTTCGGCGTCGGCGTGAACACGCAGTTCTGGAGGGGCCACTACACGTCCACGTCGCGCGCCAACGGCAGCTGGATCTATCAACGGGTCGGCGACCGGCCTCGGGCTGGCGGACCTCCTCGTCGGCCGCGTGACGACCGCTCGAGCACGGCGGCCAAGAACCTGCTGCTCGTCAACAACTGGTACCTGGGCGCGTACGCGCAGGACTCGTGGCGTCTGTCGAACCGCGTGACGGTCAACTACGGCATGCGGTGGGAGCCGTACTTCGGCCAGAACGTCGAGAACAACGCCGTCACGATCTTCCGGATGGAGAACTTCCAGAAGGGCATCAAGAGCACGGTGTTCCACAACGCGCCGGCGGGTCTCACCTATCCGGGCGATCCCGGATTCCCGAACGGGACAGACCGGGTTGAACAAGCAGTGGTGGAACCTCTCGCCGCGCGGCGGCGTGGCGTGGGACGTGCGCGGCGACGGCCGCCTCGCCGTGCGTTCGTCGTACTCGATGGGGTATGACTTCATGTCCGGCGAGTACCACAACATCAACGCCGGCGCCCCGCCGTTTGGCAACCGCTCGCATCATCCAGGATCCGATGGGTCTGCTCGACGATCCGTATAGAGGCGTCGGCGCGGCGATCCCCATCCGATCGTCACCGGACCGGACACGCCGTTACGTGAATTTCGGCTCCTTTGGCACGATGGATCCGGGCATCAACTCTCCGCGCGTGCAGTCATGGAATGCGACCGTCGAGCAGCAGCTCGGCACGCAGTGGGGTGTGAGCGTCGCGTACCTCGGCAGCCACTCGGATCGCCTGTGGGCGCAGGTCGCGCTCAACCCGGGCGTCTACATGGGCCTCGGGCCCTGCGTGATCAACGGCGTGTCGTATCCGGTCTGCTCGACCAACGCGAACCTGAACCAGCGGCGCGTGCTGTACCAGCAGAACCCGCGCGAGGCGGCGTTCATCGGCGCGCTCGATCTCAACACCGATATCGGCTACCAGAACTACTCCGGCCTGAAGCTGTCGGCGACAGCGACGATCCGCCGGCGGTGTGAGCCTCAACGGCAACTACACGCTGTCGAAGTGCACGGGCACGCCGCAGAATCCGCGCTTCAATCAGTCGAGCGCCGGCTATCTGAAGCCGAACGACCCCTCGTTCGACGACGGCTATTGCGATCAGGACCGACGGCACCTGGCGACGATGACGGTGGGATATGAGACGCCGGAGGTGGGCAACGCGGCGCTGCGCGCGGTGGCGTCGCACTGGCGCCTCTCCGGCATCCTGAACGCGCGGTCGGGCAACCGCCTGGACATCCTGAGCGGCATCGACAACGCGTTCACCGGCATCGGCAACTCAGCGCCCCAACAAGGTCAGCGACGACTTCTACGCGACACTCGCTGACGAGCTACTTCAACCGCGCCGCGTTCGCGCAGCCGGCGCCCGGCACGCTGGGCAACCTGCCGCGCAATGCGGTGATCGGGCCGAACTTCTGGAACGTCGACCTGGCGGTCTCGAAGCTCGTCGCGGTGACCGGCGACGCAGAGGCTGGAGCTCCGCCTGGAGTCGTTCAACCTCCTCAATCATTTCAACTGGGGCGATCCGATCGCGACGAATTTGAACTTCAACGCGGGCACGTTCGGCCGCATCACGACGCTGCCTGTCGGCGCCTCGATGCGCATCATTCAGTTCGGGATCAAGTACGATTTCTAGGCGGACCTGCCCACCTTCGCGCTTGCGCGCGTCGGTGGGTCCGCCGTAGCTTAGCTCCTACTCCTGGAGGTATTCGCAATGAGAGTGACATTCGGCATCGTCTTCGGACTGCTGGTGGCGGCGGCGCCCGCATCGGCTCATCATGCCTTTGCCGTGGAGTTCGACGCGAAGAACTGCTCCGACATCACCGGGGTCCTGACCAAGGTGAACTACGAGAACCCGCACGCGTACATCTTCGTCGACGCGAAGGAGGGCGGAAGCGGCCCGGTGGTGATGAAGACGTTCCAGCTCTCGTCGACGTCGAACCTGAAACGGGGTGGCGCGACGTCTGCCGGTCTTGAATGCCAGCGTCGGCAAGGAAGTGGTTGTCAGAGGCTGCGCGTCGAGGAATGGCGAGGACAACCGCTACGCGGCGTCGTTCATCAAGCTCGCCGATGGCACCGTGCAGCGGGTGGGACAGGACGTCGAAGGCGTCTTCGGCACCAAGATCTGGAGATAACCATGAAGACGTACATCGGGGTGATGCTGGCAGCGGCGTTCATGCTGCCGGCCGTAGCCGGCGCGCAGGAGAAGAAGCCCTTCGTCGAGGCCAGGGGCAACGTCGTGCCGGTGCCGCTGCCGCCGGGTGGACCCGCGCCGCGGATGTCGGACGGCCACGTCGACCTGTCGGGCGTCTGGTTCTCTGGCCCGACCGGGAAGGCCAACGCGTGGAGCGTCGTTCCCGATGCGCGTGTCCCGGAAGATCCGATGCCGTTTCAGCCCTGGGCGGAGGCCAAGTCCAAGGCCATGAGCAGGGTGGAGCTCGAGTTGAGCAGCGCGAACGTCACATGCGACCCGGTGGGCACGCCGGGCATGTTCGTTGACAACGCGTACATGCACCTGATCGACACGAAGCCGGGACTCTTCATCCATCTCATCGAGAACAACAACAGATGGCGCGTGGTGCACACCGACGGCCGGCCTCACAAGAAGCCGGAAGATCTCGAGCCGCTGTTCAACGGCGACGAAACGGCGCATTGGGAGGGCGACACGCTCGTCATCGACTCCATCTCCATCGACGAACGCACTTCGATCCGCGACGGATGGTTCCACAGCGACCAGCTGCACGTGATCGAGCGCCTTCGGCGTCCGTCGAAGAACTATCTCGAGTATCAGTTCACGATCGAGGACCCGAAAGTGCTGACCAAGCCGTGGACATCGGCCTGGCGCATTCACTCGCTCGCCAACGAAGACCTGACCGAGAACTTCTGCACCCGCAACGAGAACGTCGATCAGCTCCGGAAGCTGCTCGAGATCGAAAAGAGCGGCAAGCGGTAGAACGGCCGCCCCGTCAAGCGACCGTTTTCACCCTTTCTGCCGCCGACGTCCTGCCCGCACGGCGGGGCGGCCGCCGCCGGTACGAGCGCGATCAGCGACAGCGGGCCCTCGTCGCCTACGCTCGGATGGCACAGGCGCCGAGCGGAAGGCGGCGGCCAGGAACGGGACGAGATGACGAACCGTGGCCTCGACGTCGCTCGGGTCACAGCGGCCGCGTGAGAACGTCTTGATACGCTGTGGGCTGCTTGCGGAGTAGTAGATGGTGCCGAGCATGAAATGGAAGCGCCAGAGGATTTCGTCCTCCGGCAACTCGGGCAGACACTCACGCAGCACGCCGACGAACGTGCGGCTCGACAGTTCGAAATTTTCCGCGCGGAGCTGCGCAAAGAGCGGCGCGTCCTCGGCAGCCAGCATCGCGCGCAACCGGGAGAAGTCGCTCTCGCCTTTGCGCCCCTGAATCGCGCCCAGCGCAGGCCGCACGAACGCTTCGATCACCGCCTCGAGCCGCAGCCCGCTTTGGCGAGCCTCGGCGAGCAGTTTCACGCGCTCGCTGTTGAGCGCGGTGCACTGGCGGCTGTAGACCTCGGCAAGGAGACCGTGCTTACCCCGGAAGTGGTAGCCGACAAGCGACCAGTTGACGCCGGCCTCGGCGGCGATCGCGCGCACAGACACCGCGGCTAAGCCACGTTCGGCAAACAGGCGTTCCGCCGCAGCGAGCAATCGGTCCCGCGTTTCTGACGGGGGCGGCTCGGGCGGTATCCAGCGTGCCGTGGTTTTGATCATGGTTGCGAATCATACAGCACAGATTGAACCCGACCCGTGTTGTGCGCTTCGTTGAGTGTCCATGCCGTTAGAACCCGTGAGGCCGTATCCAGAAGCTCTCTTCCCACGAGCCCCCAGGCGCGATGGATTGGAGCTCCTTGTAGAGGCCTTTCTGCGTGAGGTTCAACGCATTCGTAATTGCCGCCATCGGCTCGAACGCCACGGAGCCGCGCATCGGAACCGGAGGCGCCGGCCCACCGGCGCGAGTGGGGTTGTCCGGAGGCGTGTACACGAGCGCGGTCCTGAATTTCGGCCCGATGAGCACGTCAACCTGCTGTGCCTTGCCGATGAGCGAGAGCATCGCCTGGCCGCGTTCATCGCGTTCGAGGTCGGTGAAGATGTCGTCCAACATGACATCCTTCACGAGCACATGCTTCGGATCGGGCAGAAACTGTGTGATGGGTTCGGTTTCTCCGGTCGGCAGCTTGCTCGGCTCGAGCTTCCAATGCGTCTTCGCGCCGATCGAGATTCGCCATTCTTCCCGAGGTGAGTCGGTGAGCTGGAAGTACGGGTGAAAACCGATGGCAACGGGCATCGGTTCACCGCTCATGCTGTCGATCCGGGTGTGCACTTCGAGCATGCCATCCTGCACCCGGTACGTCATCGTCAGCGTGTGCGCGAAGGGAAACTGTTTCATGTAGCGCGGGATCCGGAAGAAGTCCAACTTCATCGTCACCCACGCCGATCTCGCATCAGCCTTCGCTTCAACGAGCTTCCAGGCATCGGCGCCGGTCACAAAGCCATGGATGGGAATCGCGCCGCGGCCGGTGTTCCCCAGACCAAGATCGAATGAATATTTCTGTCCGTTCGCGTAAAACGCCTGCTCGTCCAGGCGATTCGCGTACGGCCAGAGCAGAGGCACGCCGTTCAGTCCCATTCGGCCGCGAATGTCATCCAGCGTGTTCCACGTCCGTCGGATGACGTCCTCGCCTTTGACGGTGATCTGATAGGCGTTGCTGGCTGGCGTGAGCACACGTACGACGAGTGCCGATCGCGTGTCGGAAAGGGTTACGACGTCTCCCATCCGGGAGACGTCGTACCGGGACTGCGCGTCCGCGGCCGCCGGACGTGATAGCAGGCCAGCCGCGGATACGGCGAGCGCGACGAGGAGCACTCTAGACTGGCGCAATGCGCCGACCCTCCGCTTCGTCACTTGGCGGGTGGGGCCAAGACATTACCCGGGAACCGCGCCTCGAGATACGTGACGTGGCCGTTGATCTTGCTGAACCAGTGAGCGGTACCTGGCGGGATGACGATCACGTCTCCAGGCTTGATGTCGTTCGTCACGCCTCCCTTGATCCCCGCGGTCCGGTTCTTCGGGTCGGGGACGGATCCGCCCGTCGTGTATGTACCGGTGCCTTCGAGGATGTAGTACACCTCGGTCACGTCCTGACCATCACCTTCCTTTGTGTGGACGCTTGCGTTGTTGGGTCCGTCCACCCGACGCCGAATGACGAAGGGCTCCACGACTCGGACGGCCTGACCCGCCACAATTCCCAGCGCCGGCTTGTCATCGTCAAGCATCTTCTTCCACTGGGCGGACGCGATGAACTTGCCAGGCGGCGTCACCGTGCCCTGGGCCACGCCCACCAGGTCGTGCAGCGAGAGTGCCGCCATCACTACCAGCGGTGCACCGAGTATCAGTCTCTTGGACATCGTTTTGTCTCCTCGGAACAGGCGCGTCAGCGACGCCGCGACCGGCCGGCCATGCGCGCTTTAGTTCGAACCGGTGAACTTCGCCGTCCCGAGCTGCATCAACGGCGCGACGCCGTCCGGATCGACGCGGACGACGACATAGCTCGTGAACTCTTCGGCGTCTTCCCACTTGTGGGGCGTGCCGGCCGGGATGATGAGGACATCACCCTTCGCAATCGTGACGTCCCTGGCCCCGACCGCCGTCGTACCGGCGCTCCCCCTGCCGTTGCCCGCACTGACGGGGCGGCGCTTCCAATCGGATATCTTGCCGCCAAGCTTCATGTGCCCCTTGCCTTCGACCACGTAGTAAACCTCGGCCACATCGTCGTGAACGGCGTAGTTCGGGTTCTTCTGTCCCTTGTTGCGATTGACCACGCTGACGCCAACCTGGTGCTTGTCGCTGCCACCACCCGCCTTGACCATGTTCATCGGAATATCGTCGTCCTTGGCGGCAATCATGTTTTTCTTGTGCGCCTCGATCTGGGCGGCCGTGATGAGGGTCCCCGGCAGATCGTAACGATGACCGGGCAGCACAAGGGGTGACGGATCGTTGGGGGCCTGCTGCGCGACGAGAGGCGCCGCAACGCCGATCGCGAGCATTGCCACCGCGCAGTATCTCCAGATCGTGCTGTGCATGACTTCACTCTCCTAGATCCGAGTCGGAGTCAGGTGACGATCCGACTCACATCAGCACTGCCGTGTACGTGAGTCGGATCGTCACCTGACTCCGACTCGGACTCCGCTCAAAAATCCGCCTGAAGACTGAACTTCAACAGGCGCGCGTCGAGAATCTGCGTGGGCTGCTAACGTTCCGGAGATGCGGCCGTCCCCGGGACGTGTCGCCTGATGCAAGCCAGCGCCACCAGCACCAGCAACATCAGGACGGACCAGAGCGCGAAATACGCCGGCGGTCCGCCGCGATCGATCGCGGCCGACGCGGCATAGGCCGCGACAACATTCCCGATTCGTCCGACAGCAACGGCCGTCCCAACGCCCGTGCTGCGGATCGCAGTCGGATAGATGTGCGCAGCCAACGCATACATCGTCGTCTGCACGCCGTTGATCAAACCGCCGGTCAACAGAAGCATGGCCATCAACCCGACCGTATTCGTTGGATCGAGGGGCCACCCGGCGAGTATGCCGGCGCACAGCACGGCACCCGCCGCCATCGCCAACATCGCGATGCGGGAGCCGAGGCGCTGCAGCACCATCGCGCCCAGCAGCGCGCCAGCGACGCCGCCATAGTTCGACATCGCGAGCGCCCGGCTTGCTGCCGCCTGACCGAAGCCGATCGACGCGCTGGTCAGCAAAGCGGGCAACAGCAGGACGATCACGTAGTTGGCCATCAACCCGAAAAAGAACGCCACCCACAGGGCCGTCGTGTCGCGAGCGATCCCGCCGCGGAACAGGCTCGCAATCTTGTCCGAGAACATGGGGGAAACATTCACTTCACGTGGCACTGAGAACGTGGCATCAACGGGAATGTCATGGCCGCTGCGGCGCAGAAGCCGGATCAGTTCTGGCCACCGCTCCGGATGACGCGCCAGAAACTTCGGCGATTCGGGAATGAGCTTCCACAACGTCAGACCGATCACCAGCGGCAGGGTGCCGCCGAGGATGAAGAGTGCTCGCCATCCGCTGGTGGGAATGACAAGCGCGGCGAGCTCACCCGCAAGCGCGCCACCGAGCGGAATGCACACGATCGTCGCCGTAACCGCGAATGCGCGCTGTCGTGTCGGAACGTACTCGGCAGCGAGCGTCGCTGCATTCGGCATGGCGCCTCCGAGTCCGATTCCGGCCAGGAGCCGCAGAACACTCAGAGCCTCAATCGATCCGACCAGCGCCATCATGCATGTCAGCGCGCCAAACAGGGCGACACAGCCGATGAGCGTTGGCCGGCGGCCGAAGCGATCGCCCGCGAGGCCGCCGACAAGGCCGCCGACCATCATGCCGAAGGGACCCACGGCCAACGCCAACGTGAAGTCGGCGCGCTGGAGACCCCACTCGCGAATCAGGGCGGGGACCGCATTGGGGAGCAGCTGGTTGTCGAGCCCGTCGACGATGATCGTGGCGGCGGTGCCGAGGACCAGCAGCTTCTGGTAGGTGGTCCAGGTGCCTTCGTCTATCAGCTTTGCGGGGTCTAGCGAACGTGTATCTGGTGAGTGTAGCGGCATGTCGCTGGGATCAGTCCTTCCACTCGACGCCCCGCTGCGCCAGCAGGTCCCGCAGACCGTACATGTCGAGTCCCAGCTCGCCCGCCTTCAACCGGGCGCGCGAGGCTTCTTCCTTGGCCAGCCGCTGATCGGCGGCGGCGGCGACGACGTTGGCGGCATCGCGCGGTACGACGACGACCCCATCGGCGTCGCCGATGATCACATCTCCTGGGGACACGGACTGGCCGGCGCACACAATCGGCACGTTGACGGAGCCGGGAATCGTCTTCGCCGTCCCTTGTGCTGACACGGCTTTGGACCAAACCGGAAAGCCGAGGGCGGCCAGTTCCGCGGTGTCGCGCACTCCGGCGTCGATGACCAGTCCGGCGACGCCGTGGGCACGGCACGATTCCGCCAGCAGTTCGCCAAACATGCCATCGGTTGATTCGGAGAACGTCGTGACCACGAGGACATCGCCGGGCCGTACCACGGCGATGGCGGCGTGGATCATAAGGTTGTCTCCCGGCGCGCAAAGCACCGTCACGGCGCTTCCGGCCACGCGCGCCGTCTGGTAGACAGGGCGCATATACGGCCGCAGCAGCCCGCTCCGCCCCTGCGCTTCGTGCACCGTGGCGACGCCTGCTGCTCCCAGGCGGCTGATGGTTTCGGGATCGGCCCGCGCGATCGTCCGGACAATCGTCGGCTTCATGCCAGGTCCCCCGTCGTATGCGGGAAGGCACATTGGAACAAGGAGAGTACGGTCGGAGTGTGAGCCATGGCTGAGGACCGGCTAATCGCCGACGTAATATAGTCGTGTTGTCGATCCTTTTCCCAGTTCCTTTCCCTCGCTTCGGCGACGTGGCTCACGTGAGCCACCTCGAGCTGCTCACACCTCGGCCGGACGACAGCCTGGCCTTTTTTACCTCGGTTGTGGGCCTGCACGAGACCGCACGCTCCGGCGACTCCGTTTATCTGCGCGCGTGGGGTGACTACGAGCGTCACACGCTCAAGCTGACGGCACACACGACGTCGGGACTCGGCCACCTGGGCCTCCGCGTACGTGATGACGCGACACTCCAGCGGTTGGTCGCGCACCTCGCCGAGCACAACCTTGTCGGCCGATGGACCGAGGACGAGGCTCACGGTCCGGCGTACCGGATTGCCACGCCGGACGGCCACGCCGTCGAACTGTATTGGGAAACGCAGCGGTTCACGGCGACGCCGGAAATTTCAACGGCCTTCAAGAATCAACCGCAGCGCTACGTGCCGCGGGGCATTGCGCCGCGGCGCCTCGATCACATCAATCTCCTGGCACGCGATGTCGGTGCCACGCGTCATTTCTTCCAGAATCTTCTCGGCCTCCGACTAACGGAGCAGATTATCCTCGACGACGGCAGCGAAATGGGCGCGTGGCTCTCGGCGACCAACAAGTCCTACGACGTGGCGATCACGAACGACCGGTCCGGATCGTCCGGGCGGCTGCATCACTTCACGTACATGATGGATAGCCGCGAGGACGTGCTGAGAGCGGCGGATATTCTCCGCGACGCGAACGTGCCGATTGAAACGGGGCCGCACAAGCACAACATCGGGCAGACCTTTTTCCTCTACTGCTTTGAGCCAGGCGGCAACCGGTTCGAAATCGGCGCCGGCGGCTACCTGATCTTCGATCCGGATTGGAAGCCGGTCATTTGGACAGAGGCGGAACGATCCATGGGACAGGCATGGGGCCTGCAGACCGTGAGTTCCTTTCATACGCACGGCACGCCACCTGTGCCGGATTCGAATAGCGGAGACGCTTCCTAGGCCATTTCACTTCAACGGGCCACGGAGGCACGGAGCCCGCGGAGTCCAAACCTACGAATTCCTCCGTGTCTCCGTGTCTCCGTGGCTACGTCGGAGTGAAAACCGCGTTAGGGATTAGGGATGAGTCGTCAACGACGGCCGTGTGGCACGTGCTTCACGGCGACACGACGGCGTTGATACGAGGATAGACTCTCCGCACGTTCAATTCGAATATCTTCGCCTTGTCGGCGGCGCGCTTCCACGGGATGCTGTCGATGTAGCGCTTGGTGTCGTCGAAGTAATGCCCGGTCTCGGGATCGATGCCGCGGACGGCACCCACCATCTCCGACCCGAACAGGATGTTGTCGACCGGCACGACCTTCAAGAGAAGCTCGATGCCGGGATAGTGATACACGCACGTGTCGAAGAAAATGTTGTCCCGAATGAGGTCGACCAGCAGTGGTCGCTTCATGTCTTGCGCGAGCCCGCGGTAGCGCCCCCAGTGATACGGGACGGCCCCGCCGCCGTGAGGAATGACGAAGCGCAAGGTCGGGAAGTCGCGGAACAGATCCCCCGTGAGAAACTGCATGAACGCGGTCGTGTCGGCATTGATGTAGTGCGCGCCTGTCGCGTGAAAGTTGGGGTTGCAGGATGCGCTCACGTGCACCATTGCGGGCACGTCGAGCTCCACGAGCTTCTCGTAGAGCGGATACCAGGCGCGGTCCGTCAGCGGAGCCGCCGTCCAATGACCACCTGACGCGTCGGGATTGAGATTGCAGCCGATGAATCCGAGCTCGTTGACGCAGCGTTCGAGCTCGCCGACCCAATCGGCTGGCGAGCCGCCCACCGTCTGCGGCAGCTGGCAGACGGCAACGAATTGCTTCGGAAACAAAGTACAGACCCGATGAACCAGATCGTTACAGAGTTGCGCCCACTGCAGATTGGCGGTCGCATCGCCGGCGTGGTGCCCCATCGCCGACGCTCGCGGAGAGAAGATCGTTACGTCGGTCCCGCGCGACGCCTGGAATGCGAGCTGCGGCTGAACGCTTTCTCGAATCCGATCGTCGCTGATGCCGGCCAGCGGCGCCGCTCCTCCGCGCAACCCCGCAAGCTGGGCGTCTCGAAACGCCTGGGCCTCTCGCGGCACGGTCGTGTAGTGCCCATGGCAGTCGATCACCATACCTTCCCTCCACGCTCGTTGTCCCTGGTAATACGTGTCACGACAAGGCCTTCACCACGTCCGCGGGCACGTCGGCTCCGGCCGGACGGCGAAGCTCGGATTCGAACGTGGGCACATCAATCGCGTGTTCCATGCGGGCAACCGCCAGCGTCGCAATTGCGTTGCCGAGCACGTTGACCGGCACGAAGGCCGATGACAGGAGACGATGCACGCCCAGGATCAAGCCGACGCTCGCGACCGGGATCGTCCCCGTGGCGGACAGCGTAGACGCGAGGACGACGATGGCCGAACCGGCAACGCCGGCACCTCCTTTCGACGTGGCTAGCAAGATCGCGAGCAGTCCCAGTTGCTGGCCGATCGACAGCTGAATTCCCACGGCCTGCGCGAGAAACACCGCGACGCTCGAGAAGTACAAGCATGTGCCATCGTGGTTGAAGGCGTACCCGGTCGGGAGCACCAGCGACACGATCGGTGGATCGACCCCCAGCTGTCGCAGCTTGGCGTGCAGTCGCGGAAACACCGACTCGCTCGAGCTCGTGCCGACGACGATCATAAGCTCGGTCCCGATGTAGCGGATCAATCTCGGCAGGTTGATCCCGAATCCCCAGGCAATGGGCCACAGCACCAACAGGACAAACAGCGTGCAGAGGACGTAGAACATCAGCACGAGATGGCCGAGCGCGAGCAGCGACGATGGCCCGAACCGTCCCACCGTGAACGCGATCGCGCCAAACGCCCCGATCGGCGCGACGTACATGGCGAACGCAATCATCTTGAACAGGACCTGCGACACGTCGTGAATGGCGTCGACCATCGGCTTGCCCTTTGGACCGAGGGCCAGCAGCGCGAAGGCGAACATGACCGAGAAGAACAGGACGGGCAGTACGTCCCCATCGGCAAAGGCGCCGACCGCGCTCGTCGGGACAAGGCTGAGGAGGAACTCGCCGTAGCCGACAGGCCTCACCGACTGCTCGACATCGGCGACGCTGCTGTTCTCCAGGGTCGTGGGGTCCACGTTCATGCCGACACCTGGACCCCAGGCATTCACGAGCACGAGGCCCAGCACCAGGGCGAAGGTCGTCACGATCTCGAAGTAAATCAGCGCCTTCACGGCCACGCGACCGACGCGCCTGGCCTCGCCGACGCTCGCGATCCCGTGCACGACGGTGCAGAAGATGATCGGCGCCACGATCATCCGGACGAGCCGGATGAACAGGTCCCCCAACGGTCTCAGCGAGTCGGCGCTCTGCGGCCACAGGTACCCGACGAGGGCCCCAAGCAGCATCGCCACCAGCGTCTGCAGGGAGAGATCCTTGTACAGCGGATGTGCGCGTCGGCCATGCCCGTGCGACACACCACTCGTCGTCGTCATGCGTCACTCCGCCGCTGCGCCAAGGATGCGCACGGCGTCGGCGAACAGTTCATCCGCGCTGGGGCATCGCGATATGAGGCGTTGTTGAAACGCGTAGGCGACCATCTGTTCAAGCGACCGGCGATTCGCGCCGACTCCGATGCGCGTCGGATCGCCGGGTCCCGACGGAAGCGCGGCTGCCGCGCGGCTCTCCCTCAGCAGTCGATAAACCTCACGAACCACGTCCGGGTGGGATTCAACAATCGACCGGTGGATGACCGCCATATGGTTGATCGGCACCCCACCGTGTACGCGCGCCCAACGTTCCCCTTCCGCCGCATGATCCGGAATCAGGTGCTTGAGCGATCCCTCTTCGACGACGTCACCAAGAATCGCGGCGTCAATCTCGCCATCCAGCAGCATCTGCTTCAACGCCTTGCCTGCGGCCGCCCGTCGTACATTCGCCGGATCCTCGTATTCGGCCAGATGCGCGTCCTCGAAGGTGATCCACGTGACGCTCTGAAGATCGACATCGTATTCTTCGGCGAGGACACCGCGTACCCACGCACCGGTCGTCTGCGTGTAGGCACGAACCCCGACACGTCGGCCATTCAAGTCTCGTGGCGTGAGCGGTCCCCGATTCGCGTTATAGAAAATCGTGTGATGTTGATTGCGGCCCATGATCGTGACCGGCAATAGCACGTAAGGCTTGCCGTATTCAAATCCCTGAAGGTAGGTCGCGATCGCGAGTTCGCCGAATTCGTACTTCAGGTCGCGCATCATCGCCTTGAACTGCGTGTTGATCACCTTGACGTCGGCATACTCGAACGCGACCAACGGTGAGAACACGCGGCCGGTCTTCAGCGCCTCGGTCCCGGCGTGGTTGCCAAGCAGCGAGCGCAGCGTGACGGGTGGATTCAAGGGCAACATCATTGGTGATTCGCGAGCGCTGGATACAGCCTCTGGGCCGTGCGCGAGAAGACCCATTCGCGGTCCGTCTCCGGTAGGAAGCCAAGGGCACCGTGCGCCAGGGCGAGAAGCTCAGGCAACGAGCGCTCCGAGGCCGGAAAGTTCGAGCCCCACGCGATGCGCGACGCGCCGAACTCGGACACGAGCCGTCCGAAGAACGTTTCTGGCGCGGCCCTTCCCACGCTCGCGCCCAGGAAGTTACGTTCCGTGACCTTGACGTATACGCCCGGAAACCTGGCGAGCCGCCAGAGACTGTCGGCCGCATTGTAGGGAGGGCCGTCATCCTGAACCGGACGTGCAAGATGATCGAGGATCACGACCAGGCCGGGGAAGAGATGTAGCACGCTCTCCAGCTGCGGAATGCCCTCCGCCGTCATTTGCAAACAGACTGGGAGGCCAGCCTCTTCTGCCTTCCGCCATGCGGGGAACGAGCGCGAATCGTCCAGCCAGCCCGCTTGACCTGGCATGGTGCTGCCGGTGGTGAAGAGCCTCAACCCCGTCAACCCTCGGGCCATCCAATGGGCCATGGTGTCGCACGCATCGGGTGCGAGGATGTCGCACGAAAAGACACCGGTGAACCGCTCGGGGTAGGCCTCGACGGCATCGGCCACGTACGAGTTGTCGTGTCCATAGCACGTCGACGCCTGAACCAGAGCGGCTTTCCGGATTCCCGCCAGGTCCTGCTCCACGATCAGCTGCTCAACGCTCACCGGCCGCTTCTGGGACCAGGCTGACTGATGTCCACCAAGAGGCGCATGCGCATACCGGTGGGTATCGATTGCGATGATGTGTGGGTGGATGTCGATGATCGGAACGTTCACGATGATCGGCCTGGAGGTCCGCCTGAAGGCGGACACTACCGTCGATATCGGTAGCGTCCGGCTTCAGCCGGACCTTCTATTGCCCTTGACCTTGTGACGAGGCGCCGAAGAGTCGCTGCCCTGTGCTGGCCAGCACGACGGTCTGAGCATTGGCATTGTTGCTGCCGTCGCGTGAGCGACGCGCATCGACCGTCACCACATCACCGACCTTCATCGAGTCACGCTTCCAGCCGGCGCGCAGCAGCTGAGCCGGGCCCGCCCAGTTCGAATCCCCAGTTGGTCACCGAGCCGTCCGGGTTCTTGACGTCGATGAAGAACCAGATGTGGGGATTGGTCCACTCGACCTTCGTCACGGTGCCGGTCAGCGTGACCGGCTTGTTCGTCGTCGAACTCCGCCGCGAACGAATGGTGCGCCAGCGCCCGTCCGGACGCGGCGATCGAGGCAACGCACATGACAATCGCGAGTCTTGTTCTCATCACTGTTTTCCTGTCGTTGGTGGAACGGCCTGCTGTCCCTCCCAGAACTTCTGAAGACTGTCTGCGTCCCTGTTGTTCTCACAGAGATGCTCGAGCAGCTCCGTGTCGGGCTGCAGGAGGAAGTGGATCGTGTCCGACGTCCAGGGCCGTGAGTACGCCTTCGGGTCGTCGACGGTGACGTCGAGCTCCATGCGGCCGAAATTGATCCGGCGGAAGCGCTCGGTCAGTGCGCAGCGCTTCGGTATGCGGATGACCGTTGTTGTCGAGCCAGCTGCCCTCCTTGAAACCGGCGGTCTCGACGACGAACGTGTCGCCCTCCCAGCGGCCGACCGAGTACCCGTACCACGCCGGATCCGGATCGACCGGCAGCGTCCGCCCGTCGGTGTGAATCTGGCGGTACTTGTGGAATTCCTCGAACAGGATGACCATCACGCCCGGCGTCTGGAGGATCTTGAACGGGAGGCCCGCCACCGTCATCGCATCGGGCACGCCGTGCGGCATGCAGCTGGTCATCGGCCGGTCGTAGCCGATCGTCGTCCACGCGGTGCTTGTAGAGCTCGGCCGCCCACGGCAGCATCGGCGCCTCGGTACCGACGGGCACCAGGTTGTGCGTTGTACCGATGGTATCGGCGCGCCAGATGCCGGACAGATCCGGCTTGCCGTCCGCCGTGTGCGGCGTCGGCGCGTTCAGATTCGGTTTTCCGTCAGCAGTGCGCGGGGTTCCGGGAAGCGGTAGCGACAGCCACTGGGCCGCGGCTGTGCCTCCCATAGCGCAGGTGATGGCGAGCGCAAGCATCGCGCGGCACCAGGCGGGGTTTTGGTAGATCCGCATCCGACGATCTCCTCTCAAGACGTTCGCGTCACGGCTTCTTATCGCCAAGGTTACGATACACCGCCTCGATGAACATGTCCGCGGTCCAGGAACCGGTCCGCGCTCCGTAGCGCCCTCGAAATCAAGCGAAGGCCGCGCTGCCTGCACCTGCTGCAGCGTCATGCCCTTGGCAATCAGATCCTAATCGACCACCTGGCCGCGGCCGCCCCATTTGAAGCCGTCGCTTGGCCGCGTCACGGTGACCATCAGGGCTTTGTATTCGCCATGGACGCGTGATGGATTCCCGACGATCACGACCTCGTCACCGGGCTTGAGCGTTTGCGCCGTCACGCCCTGGCTGGTCAACTGGCCTGTCCCGCTCCATTCGACTGCCCACCGCTGCATGACACCGTTCTCGTCTGGCGCTTGCAGTGTGACGAAGGTATGCGGGTTCTTGAACATGATCTGCACCAGCTTGCCCTCCAGCTTGACCTGGTGCCCAGTGTCGTATGTTGCGCTTGCGGAATGGTGGGCGTACGCGGCCGAGGCCACGACCATGGCCGCACTGACGAAGAGAATCATTCTGCGCATGATCGTTTCTCCTGAACGAGCGAAGATTACACGACTAGCACTCGTATTTGATGCCAAACTGCATAATTCGCGGAGCCCCGGCCATCGACGTGATCCGGCCGAAAGTCGCGCCTTCGAGGATTGTCGAGGGCAAGCCCCATCTGAAGGTGTTGAACAGGTTGAAGGTTTCGTGGTCGCGAATCGTACAACCAGATTGAACGTTTGTGCAATCCCTTCGCATAATGCCGCTCCTCAACCGCCGTCTTCGGGCCCGTCGCTCAGTATGCCTGCCCACTCGGCGGCCATACAGCCGCCTGAAGCACCACTGCCCCTGCTCCGCGCACTCCACGACCGGATAGGCATCGAACGCGCCGTGCTCGTCACTGCCACGACGTACGGCTGCGACAATTCGGTTATCATCGACGCGATCGCACCGAGCGATGGCAGCTATCAGGGCGTCGGAGAGGGAGAGGACAGATGAAGAAACTGATTCTCGGACTCGTATTGATTCCCGTTTTCGCAGCCGTCGGGGCTGCACAGACCGCGGCACCTGTCGGTGATCCAGTGGCGGGCAAGGCCTTGTGGGATGGGAACACCACGTCCTGCAAGAACTGCCACGCGCCAAACGCATCGGGAGGGTTCGGCCCGGATCTCGCCGGCCGCAAGCTGACCTTGGCTCAGTTCGAGCATGCCGTCTACAAGCCGTGGGGCATCATGCCGTCGTTCCCGCAGCTGGATCGGAAACAGGTCGCCGACCTGTACACGTACGTCAGCAACCTACCCGGCGTACCGGAACCAGCACCGTGGCGCTTCCCGCTGCCGGCCAACGCACCGCAGGGCCAGGTCCTCGCCTTGTCGACGATCGGCTGCGCGATGTGCCATACGCCCGTCCTCGACACGCCGCGACGCGGCATCGCGGAAGCCAACGGCGACTTCGAATGGTTCAAGCACATGATCTACGAGCACACGAAGGCGATGCCCGAGCACTGTTCGGCGGTTGGTCCTGGCAATCCGTATTGCCGCGCGGTCCGCATGGGCGACTACTCGCGGGCGCGCCTGCCCGAGGACATGCTGAAACAGATCTATGACTGGGCGCTCAGCCTCGGTCTCGAGATTCCGGTGACGACCAACATCAGCGCTGGCCCGCAGGCGCCGAACGGCTTCACCTACAACCTCGACGTCGTCAACCATGGTGTCGAAGCCAACAACGCGACGATCGAGGTCATCGTTCCCGCCGGAACGAAGGTCGTGGCGGCGACGGGAACCGGCTACAAGGGCGTGCGCGCGGACAGGAAGACGAAGAGCACACTGGCCGAATGGCAGGTCGCGAAGATGATGCCGAACGAAAAGCAGTCCTACACCATCACCTTCTCGAAAGCCGTGGAGCCCGTACACATCAAGGGATCGATCCACTGGCTGACCCGCGGCGGTCGGCCGTCTGGACCGAAGGACTTCGCGGAGATCGGCGGCGAGGAGAAGAAGGAAGAAGGCGGTCGCGGCGCCGCGCCGACCCCTCCGACACAATAGCGTGCGACGCACGAAATGTCTCACACAGGGATCGACTCGTCGTCGATCCTTGGAGAGACCGTCGGACGGAGTGAATTGCGAGCGGTAGCGATTCAGCGGGCCGCTACCGAGTTGAGCGGCTCACCCACGCTGGCCGGCATCAGGAAGGTTCGCATCGGCAGGCACCTATGCCGATTCTGCACAGACAGCCCACGATCCTTCTGAGAGAGTGGCCCCGTAGAGGGGGTGCCCAGGTCAGCGCCGCGATCGAAACGTCGTCATCAGCATCGCGAGAAAGAGTGTCTTTCCGAGCTCAGCCGTCAGATCGTGTCATGCCTTTTGCACGTCGCGATGGACGTGCTCCGATACTCCCCAAGAAACATTGCAATAGCAATTGTCATCAGCCTGAGCCCCGTATGCGCGTTCGCACAGCAACCGGCGTCCGACCAGTCTGAGCCTGAACACGGCGACGGGATGCGCGTCGCATGGGATGACCATCCGCAGATGGAATGGCGCAGCCTTCGCCTCGAGTTCCGCGGCCAGCTACATGCGGTGCAGGCAGCTTCCACCGGGCCGATCCGAAACATCGAGAGCGACACGTTCGATGTCGCGCGCCGGCGGTTCTCGATCGACGGGGCGATCGGCCGGCGTCTCCGGTTTCAGGCCGAAGCGGAAATTGAACACGACGATCCGGTGCGCGACCTGTATCTCGACTACCGCGCGACACGAGCGGCGCAGATCCGCGGCGGCAGGTTCAAGCTGCCGTTTGGCCTCGAGGAAAACATCCCGCACGCAAAACTCGAATTCGTGCGCCGGTCTCTCATGTCCGACCGTCTCGCCCCGGGCCGCGACGACGGCTTGATGCTGTACGGAAGGGTTGGCCGGATCGGGTATCAAACCGGCGTGTTCGCACACGATGGCGAGAACGCGCGGCCGGGCCGCGCGATCAGGGTGTTTGCGGGACCCACGGTCGTGGGACGGATCACGATCGAACCGTTCCGCGGCGCGAAGGCGAGCGCGGCCAATCTGGACATGAGCGCTGCGTTCGCGCAAGGCACGGTGCCCGAAGGGTATCCGGCTGTGCGCGGGCGGACGGTGCTCGGCGCGTCGTTCTTCAATGCTGACTTCTGGGTGTCGGGTCTGCGCCGCCGCACCGGGGTTGACCTCCAGTGGCGCCCGGGACCATTTGCTTTGACGGCCGAGGCGATCATGCTGACCGACGAGCGCCGCGGCCAGAGCTTGGAGCGGTCTGACCTGCCGCCGTTTCGTACGCACGGCTGGTACATCAGCGGTTCCTGGGTTGCTGCTGGCGCAAAGCGCGCGTCGAACGTGGATGTGCCGCGCACGCCGCTGTTCGGCGGTGGCTGGGGATCACTACAGCTCGCCGTGCGCCAGGAGGCGCTGACGTTCGGCCGCCTTGATGTGCCCGACGCGCCGCTGGTGATTCATCGCGCGACGTCGATTCCCGGCAGCCAGTACACGGCGACAACTGCCGGCCTGACGTGGTACGCCACGCGCTGGACCAGGATCCAGGCCAACGTGGTGCGTGAGCACCTGCGCGGTGCACTGAGCGAGCCGGCGCCGCCGTCAAGAGTGTGGGATCGCCTGGTCCGTTTCCAAGTGGTGATCTGACCGTGGCACTGCGACGCGTGAGGCAGGTCGTTCTGATTCTGGCGTGTCTGACGGTTGCGGGGGCTGCCGGCGCCGCGACCGCGTCGGCCCAGACCGCCGACCAGCTATTCGAGGATCGCACGCTGCACGATCTGCGCGTCTATATCCACGGACGCGACCTCGAAGCGTTGCGCACGCACTACGACGCCAGCATGTTCTTCCCTGTCGACGTTGTCTGGGGTGGCGTGCGAGTGACGACGGCCGGGGTGCGGTCGAGGGGCCTGGCCAGCCGAAACGCCACCAAGCCGGCGCTTCTTCTGAATTTCGACCGGTATGTCCGCGGTCAGACGTTCCTGGGATTAACCGAGCTGGCGCTCGACAACCTGGTCACCGACGCGTCCTCCCTTCGAGAAAGCGTGGCGATGTCATTCTTTCGGCGGCTCGGGCACCCCGCTCCACGGGAAGCCTTCAGTCGCCTGTACATCAACGACGTCTACCAGGGCGTGTATGCCCTCATCGAATCGATCAATCCACAGTTCCTTGTCCGGTCCGGATATGACCCGGAGGGTTACCTGTTCGAAAAGGTGTACGCCGGGCCGTTCCGTGGCGAGGACCGCAGCATCGCGGCCTACGCGCAGCTGTTCGAGGCACGCACTCGCCAGCTCGAATCGGACTCGGTCCTGTACGGCCCCATCCACGAACTGTTCGAAGAGGCCAACCGCGGAAGTGGCCGTGCCTGGCGCGACAGCGTCGCGCGATATGTCGATCTCGACCAGTTCGTGACGCACGTCGCCATCGAGACGTTTCTAGCCGATGAGGATGGCGTCCTGGGGTTCGCGGGCATGGCGAACTTCTACCTCTATCGCGCTGGCGCGGGAGCGCACCGCCTCATCCCGTGGGACAAAGATCGTACGTTTGAAGCCATCGACTTTCCGATCTTCAAGCGCGCGTCAGAGAACGCACTGTTCAAGCGGGCGATCACGTTCGAGGACCTGCGCACGCAGTATCTGAATATGCTGGATCTATGCGCGCGCGCCGCCGATGGCGGGTGGCTAGAAGGCGAAATCAGGCGCCTGGCCGGCCTCGTGTCGCCCGCCATCCGGGAGGATCCGTTCAAGCCGTACTCGAACGACCAGCACGATGCGGCCGTGGCGTTCCTGATCGAATTCGCGCGGCAGCGTCCCCGATCCATCCTCGAGCAGGTGGCGGCTGCCCGCGCGGGACGATAAGGCCGGCTTACGACGTCGACGGCACTCGCTGAGAGCGACGAAATCGAAATGGCCTTGAAGATTTGCTCCGCGCGAGTCTGACCGACACGGCTGCATCCTGTGAGGAGCACAAGGGTGGACCCGGTCGGCAGATGAGCCAAACGCTCCCGCTACGCGTCGACGACGGCACCGGCCCAGGCGTCGGCGTGCTTGTCTGACTGAAACACTCTTTCGAGATTGACGATCACCGATGCGCCGTCGCGGCGGATCGGGAACCGGTCGAGATTCCGCGTCGCATGCCCTGTGGTGTAGGTGCCATCCGGCGTGTATTCGGAATCATGCTTGGTGCACTGGAAGCGATTGTCCTTCTTGAGCCACTTCACTGCGGCCTGCTCGTGTGGGCAGGCCATCGAGAACGCGTACACCTTGTTCGTGTACCGAACCAGCATCACGTGGGCACCGCGATCGACGTTGACGCCATCGGCCGGCGGGATTTGATACGTCTTTTCCTTCGCCGATCCAGCGCCGGCAATAGCCGCCACCGGAAGGACGACGTCGGCGGCGATCCCGAGCGCGCCTATCGTGAACAGACTGCAGCCGCCCTGCCGGAGGAACTCGCGCCGCGACTGGTGCTTACAGGACATTCGGCAGCGCGGCTCCAATCAGCGTCGTGGCGAACCACAGGATGATGCTGGCTATCGATGCCCGCCGCAGCCCGGCTCGTGCCGCGGCGTCACCGGCTTCCGCGCGCAGCGCGGTGCGGACGAGAATCGAGCCGTTCACGAACAGGGCCACCACGAATCCCATCTTGATCCAGAAGGCGGTGGCCGCGAGGTACGCATCCAGATCGGCGAACATCAACAGTACGCCGCTGACGATGACGACGGAGAGGCCCGCGAGCACGACGTTATGAATGCCGTGCAGATGGTGGATTTCACCCACGACGACCTCAGGGGTACGGCGAAACGCCCGCAAGGTCGCGCGGTCGGCGGCCAGCGCGCAGCCGCCCCCGCCCACCAGTCCGCCGACGTGCGCGAATGAGATCGCGCTGCGCAGCGCAGCGGAGTTGGAATAGATCGAGGCCCACGTGTCTGCAAGCTCACGAATGGGAATGGAATGGCAAGCAAGATCAGTCCCCTCCGAACAGCATGATCAGGTAACCGGCGGTCGCCATCCCGATCGACGTGAACGCCACGGCGCGGTGCGTGCCTCGTGACCCGGCATCGTCGTCGTCGGGCCCGAGCGCCGCCGTGGCGACAAAGCCCGCATCCGCACCGAGCATCAGCAGTCCGTGAGCGAGTCTCCGGCCACGGTGGGTCGGGTCCTTGCGGGCCTCGACCAGATTCCAGACGCCTGTAACTGTATTGACGCCGAACAGCGCTCCAAGGCCTGCGGCTACGGCCAGGTGCGCGTCCTTCTTGGCACCGGTCGGATTGGCGTACAGGGATTGTCCGAGCACGCCCTCCGTGGCGAAGAGCGGCAGCGTGGCGAAGCTTGCGACCTTGTGGATCTTCGCGCGTAGCCGATAGCCGTCGCTGTACTCGAATGCGACCTGCGGGGGCGCGGCACCCGCTTGCGATGCTGGAGGCTCCTGCGCCTGTGCCGCTGCGGGCGCCGTGAGCGTGATTGTAAGGGCCATTGCCTTTGCCAGCTGAGCCGTAATACGCATAGTCGTGTTTCTCCTGTGACCTCTCCTGCAAGCCCTGGTAACTCAGCTTGCGTGTCGCTGATTGGCCCACCGGCCTCACCGCGCCGCTGACGTTCTGACCCGACGATTCAATTCGTGACCGACTCAACCGAGGAATCTTTCCATCTAGGCGCCAAGATTGAAGGCGACGGACGTCACTGCGACGACCCCGGTCTGAAGGGTTTCCTCATCGGCGCGCCCGTCGGCGCGGTGGCCGGTGGCATTCTTGGATCACGTTACCTGTTTTGATCGGCCCGCGTCACTCACTCCAATGGCGCGACCGGTATCGTCGGACCACGAAGGCGGCGGTCAGTCTGGATTTCTCAGCCGCATAAAAATCGTGTTCTTATGGCTCAGCACGATGACACCGTCCTGATCGAGCAGCTTCATCGCTGCCGTCACGATCCCGCGATCGGCCTTTGATGTGGACCTCCGCTTGGCTACCCACGTCACCTCGAGCCACAGTTCATCGCCCGGGCGCACCGGCTTGTGGAAGCGCACTTCGTCCCAGCCGCCCGTCGCGATCACGGATTCCTGAATTGGGATGCGATGCATCAATAACGTGCGTATTGCGAGTGTGTGAGAACCGGATGCTGTCAGCCCACCAAACGTGGTCTGCTGCGCCGCAGCAGCGTCTGTATGCACTGGAAGAGGGTCCCAGCGTCGTGCGTAGCTGACGATGTCACCGGCTTCGACGCGATAGCTGCCGACACGCGTCGACGTTCCCACCACGATATCTTCGTAAAACATCGGCTCACTCAGACGGCCAGTCGTAAGACTCTATCGCGAAGGCGTTCTCTCGCAAGCGCAATAGCGCGCAGTTGTGTAACACAGCATGCTGCAACCGCCTATCGGCGCGTTCTTGACCCTTCGATAACCAGACAGTAACTCGAAGCGAAAATGATGCAGCCGCCAAACGACACTCACGAGCAGCCTCACAATGTGGGGAAATTGGCTCACTTCCCGCCGTCATACGTGCTCTTGGTTGACGATGATCCGGCGGTCCGCAACTTCTTGAAGCGATGCCTCGAAGGCGGGGGGTATATCACGAAGCAGGCGGGCAGCGCAGCCGAGGCGCTGGACATGATCGTGGACGAAGCGCCGTCGCTCGTCTTATGCGATATCAGAATGCCAGGTGAAGATGGCTTGTGGCTCGCTGAGCGACTGCACGCACGCTGGCCGCTCATTCCGGTCATCATGGCAACGGCCATCGATGATCTCGAGACTGTTCGTCAGAGCCGTCGAGTGGGCGCGGTCGATTACATTACCAAGCCAATCGCGCCCGATCAGCTCCTTCAGGTCCTGCGCCGGGCAATCTCCGCTCCCACTGAGGCAACACTTCCAGCAGAAAACTCAGAAGACGCTGCGTGGCCTGCCGGGGAGCGGCAAGCGGCGAATGAAGCGAAGAGCGATGCCGAGTACCGGCTGGAATTCCCAGTGCGATGTCCGGCGTGCGGTGAAAGAATCGAGACCCTCAGGGCCGTTCGACTCATCCGCGCTCAAGTGAATTTCACCTCGACCTTGCCGCGTCGGGGACGCGTGCTCGCGTGCCCGCACTGCCTTGCGGTCGTTCCTGCGGAGTTGTCGAATTTCTGATTTTTTCCGAGGCAGAACTCCGTGTTTCCTACTTCGCCCGCCCCATGTATCCCTGCGTGAGCGTCTCGAATCTTCCAGGCGGCACTGCGCCCCACGAGATAGAGCGTCTTCTTGTCGGGGCCGGCGAATGCGAGATTCTGCACCTGACGGGCCGTGGGAATGGTGCCCAGGTGCTTCCCTTGCGGGCTGTAGACCTGGATGCCATTGCACCCGGCGTTATACACGCGCCCCTCCTTGTCTATTGCCATACCGTCGGCGCAGCTGGTGAATTTGTAGCGAAGGCCGGGCCCGACGTCGCCTCCCGCAGCGGAGGCGTTGATCTGATCGTACTTGGCGAAGTTGCGGCGGTTCGTGACCGACCCGTCCGGTTGCACGTCATAGGCTAAGAGGTATTCGCCCCGGGAGTCGTTCACGTAGAGGATCTTCTCATCCGCGCTCATCGTGATACCGTTCGGGCGCGTGATGTGCTCAGCAACGATTTTCATCCCCTTTCCATCCGGAGGGATGTACCCCACGTTCGCTTGCTCCGGCTGGGTGAAATAGACCCCGCCCTTCTTGTCGACGACGATATCGTTCGACTGCATGAAACCCGGCGTCTTCCGGTCGACGAGCGTCTTCTCGGCGCCTTTGGGATAGACGATGTAGATTCCTTGTTTGCCCTCGGTATTGTCGTTGGCGATCAGCCGACCCTTCGGGTCGAAGCCGAGACCGCCCGATTGGATGTTTTCGAGGAACGTCGAGAGTTTGCCGTTTCTGTCAATGCGCGTCAGTTGTCTCGCGCCGCCCTGCGTGAAGAGCAGGGTGCCATCCGGCAACGCGACGGGCCCCTCGGTTCCGTTGAGCTGATCGGTGATGAGTTCGACTCTGGTTCCACCGGTGACGACCCCCGGAATATTTGGCGTGTACGTATCCCAGGCTGGCGGGACATAGGCCGGATTGGCCGCGCCTTGTGCGGGCTGATTGGGGGCGCTTTGTGCGAACACCGCGACGGACCAGAGCAATGCCAGCCCCACGCCGACCAACGTTGCGTTGTATCTCATACGACCCCCTAATGTGTTGTTTCTAGAGATAGCCTATTTCCGGATCATCTGACCGAGGTCTTTTTCGTTCTCGCAGAAGTGTTCCACCAGTTCGGTGTCCGGCATGAGATTAAACGGAACGGTCGCGGTCCACGGCCGCTCGTAGTTCTTGGGATCGGTGAATGTGAATTCGACCACGAGGTGGCCGAAGTCGGGCCGGCTGTAACGTTCGGTGATGCGCAGGTCTTCCGAGTGCGGTAATCCTTCTCCGTCCAAGTAGGTCTTGTCGTTGAAGCCGGAGCTTTCCACGACGAGAGTGTTCGTCTCCCAATGCGCGACCGAGTATCCGAACCAGCTTGGTTGGGGGTCAACTGGCAGTTTCCGGCCATCCGTGAAAATTTGGCGGAAGACGAAGAATTCTTCAAACAGTGTCAGGATAACTCCCGGGGTTTGTACGATCTTGATGGGGAGCGGGATCATGTGGTTCGGAACGCCGTCGGGAAGGCAGCGCTCGGAGGGATCGGCCGCATCGTAACGGCCGTTCCCGGTGATCTCCGCGTAAAACTTTTCCGCCGCGGGCAGCATGGGGACCCTCGAGCCGGCTGGCATAAAGCGTTCAAGCCCTCGGCCTTTGGGATTGGTGGGTTGGCGGCTGGAGATCCAGATTCCGCTGAGGTCGGGATGGCCGTCGGAGGCGCGCGGCGCAGGAGCGCTGAGATTGGGCTTGCCATCATTGGTGCGCGGCGTACCCGGCAAAGGCAGTTTGATCCACTGGGCGTCCGCGGTGAAGGCCAGGCCCAGGGTGAGGCAAAGGCTCGTGACGAGGTTCGAGAGTTTCATCATTGCGCCTCTTTCGCTTGCAGTATTCGTTGAACTGCTGTTTTCTTCGGCGTGTTAACACTATCTGAGTGACGAGTCAATCATGATGAACGTCGAACTGCGGACAGCAGGGAGGGCCCCACGGGAGGAAACATTAGGGCCGTCTCGCGGTTCGCGTCACGCGGGTCTATCAGACCTGGCGCACGCGAGCTTATGAAGATCTTCATGCCGTGAAACGAGGTCGCTGAGTCGTTTTGCCCGGAACTACCAGGTAATCGAGGAGACCGCTCGAACTGCTTGGCGCTCAAACAGCTGATCCGACCGCCGCCATCTTAGCGCACTAGCCATGAGTTCGCTGTTGTCCCTCTCAATCTTTCGTGAGTGCTGTCAGGTTCATTGAACCCGATCTCGCCCGTCCGACGAGACGGAATGTTGTGAGCACCCACAGTCCGCTGCCACTCCTGATTTCGAATCGGTCCGAATTTCGATCGCCTGCCCTTCATTTCTGACGACGGCGCGCTGGCAGCGCGTTTGCCCAGCTCGTCGAGTGCTTCCGTAACAGGAGAGTAGACATGACGCAGAAAGTTCTGTTGTTCCGGCAGAGAGCCTGGCTGCCGGCCATGATGACGATCGCCCTTGTCGGAGGGCTCACGCTCTTCGCCCAGCGAGCGACGACAACCGATCCACAAACCGCGGTCAACAACGCGTTCAATCAGTTCAAGACACTGAACGAGGGGAAGAACGCGGACTACATTCCCGCGCTGGCCAAGGTGGACCCGAACCTGTTCGGGATCGTCCTGGTCACCGCCGACGGCAAGGTGTACACGGCCGGCGACATCAAGACCGAGGTGTCGATTCAGTCAATCTCCAAGGTCTTCACGATGGCGGAGGTCGTCCAGGAGCAAGGCCCTGAGTCGATCGAGAAGCGTATCGGCGTGGATGCGACCGGCGCACGGTTCAACTCGATCATTGCGGTCGAAGCGGTCAAGACCGTCGTAGGCACCGGTGCACCCGAAATGAACCCGCTCGTCAATCCCGGGGCCATTTCCGCGACGAGTATGGTTCAAGGGACGACGCCCGACGATGTTTGGCAGAAGATCATCGGAATGTATAGCGCCGCCGCGGGCCGGCCGCTGAGCGTGCTCCAGGACGTCTACAAGTCCGAGGCAGACACCAATCAGCGCAACCAGGCCATCGGGGCGTTGATGTACGCCTACGGCTACATCAAGACCGACTGGCAGCAGGCCGTCGATCTCTACACGCGGCAGTGCGCGGTCGGCGTGAACGCCAAGGATCTCGCGACAATGGCCGCCACGCTCGCCGCAGGCGGCAGGAACCCGATTACCGGTAAGCAGGTGATCAACGAGAAGAACGTGCCTGGGATCCTGGCCGTGATGGCGACCGCTGGGCTGTATGACGACTCCGGCAAGTGGCTGTATCACACGGGGCTGCCCGGCAAGAGCGGGGTCGGCGGCGGGATCATTGCGGTGTCGCCTGGCAAGTTCGGCATCGCCGTCATCTCGCCCCCCCTCGACGACGCAGGGAACAGCGTGCGCGCGCAGCGGGCGATTACGTCGATCTCGAACACGCTCGGCGGCAACCCGTACGCCGTGCGTCCGGACGACATTCAGCGCCTTCGGGAAACGCCAACCGCGACGGGCGGCAAGCGGTAACGGGATCGCCAGGGTCGAGCGGGTGGCGCGCGCGCCACTCGCTCCTTCGTCATACTGCTGATCCTGGCGCCATCGGCAGCTCCGATGGCGTCGCAAGAGACTGGGCGGCTGGCGTACACGGACGCTGGATTGGGAATCGCCGCACTGTCCCGAACCCGCAGTCTCGAAGGTAATTCCCGTTCTGGCTGCCCATCAACAATCGTCTGATCGCCGATGAGTTCTTCAGGACACCCTGGCCACACCCATCGTCTGGGGGCAAACAACGGGCTGCGCTCATGGCCGCCCGCCGTCATGAAACACGCTTCGCGCCGAATTCGGTTGCTGGTCGTCCTCGTGGCTCTCGCGGCGACGAGCCCCGTCTTCGGCCAGAGTGTTCCGGGTCTGACACCCACCGACGGAGATAGTGCGGAAGCCGAGTCAGACGCACGACAAGCGACCGTCATCATCGACGGCGAGCCGCTCTTCATCGTCCGCGGCGTTTCGGCCTATCCGGCCGCACGTCGCGCACGAGAGATCGCAGATCGGATCCAGACGATCGCAGCGAACAAAGCGATCGCCACCTCGTCGATTACCCTCGCGGACCAACCTGGAGCGACATGGATTCTGGCGGGCGGCAGTCGTCTCATGGCGGTGTCCGACGGGGATGCCGCCGTCGAATCAGTCAACCGTCGCTTGTTGGCGCAGGTGTACAGCGCAAAGATCTCCGAAGCCATCAACGCGTACCGTAAGGACCGCGAACCCGCTGTGCTGTGGCAACACGGCCTGTTCGCCTTTGGAGCGACGCTGGTTCTTATTGGCGCGGTCTACCTCGTACGCCGGATTGGTCGACGACTGCAAGAAGGCATCGAGCGGAAGTACCGAGGAAGGATTCACGATCTCACGATCCTGAACTTTCCTATCGTCAAGGCCGAGCACGTCTGGCAGTTGTTCTCGGGACTCCTCCGCTTTACGGCGGCGATCGCCATCCTCGTCATGGCGGTGGTCTACCTCCGATACACCCTCGGACTGTTTCCCTGGACGCGGGGAGCAGCGACGCGGATTTTCGCCATCGTGGTCGATCCGCTGCGACAGATCGTCCTGGGCCTCGCCGGGATGGTCCCGGATGTTGTGTTTCTCGCGATCCTGTTCGTCGTAATGCGCTACGTGCAGAAACTTGTCCGGCTCTTTTTCGACAGCGTCGCCACCGGCAGGGTGAAGCTGCAGCACTTCGATGCGGAGTGGGCGCTGCCGACGTATCGACTCGTGCGGGTGCTGATCATCGCGTTCGCGCTCGTCGTCGCGTACCCGTACATTCCCGGATCAGAGACCGACGCCTTCAGGGGCATCTCGGTGTTCATCGGCGTCGTCTTTTCGCTCGGCTCGTCGTCTCTGATAGGCAATCTCATCGCCGGGTACAGCATGACGTATCGGCGCGCCTTCAAGCTCGGTGACAGGGTCAAAATCGGCGCACACGTCGGCGAAGTCATCGAGATGCGACTGCTCGCGACGCACCTCCGCACGCCAAAAAACGAAGAGGTCATCATTCCAAACTCGACGAGCGTGAGCTCGGAAGTCGTGAACCTCAGCACGATGGCCAGGAACCGCGGCCTCATTTTGCACACGACTGTGGGAGTCGGGTACGAGACGCCCTGGCGACAAGTCGAGGCGATGCTGCTCGAGGCTGCCTCGCGCACGCCCGGGCTGCTGCCGGACCACCCGCCCTTCGTGCTGCAGCTCGCGCTCGCCACGTTCAACGTGGTCTACGAGCTCAACGTGTACTGCAACACGCCCGACCGCATGCGTCTGCTGTACTCGGAGCTGCACCGCAACATCCTCGATGTCTTCAATGAGTACGGCGTGCAGATCATGACGCCCGCATACGAGGGAGATCCACGCCACAGCAAGGTAGTGCCGAAGGAACGATGGCACGCGCCCCCTGCACGGCCGCCGGCGGCGCCGGGCCGCCCGCTGCTCGTGCCGAAGGCGTCGTCGTGATTCGTCTGACGTCAGACCGAGGTCATTTCAGAAGCGAGGTATCTGGATCCAGACAACCCGAAGAGCGGGAAGAAGGAATTCTAAAGTCCCGCAGTCATCGGAGAATTCGACAAGCACTACACTCGGAAAGCGAGTACGTCTGCCGCATGACAGCTGGCGACATCGGGGTGGGCGAGCACCGTGAAGTGCGCGGCGTGGTTGGCAGCGGCCCGACACGGTGACAAGCGTAAGTCATCGCAGACGCGACTTCTGGAATTAGGCGAGAAGAACAAAGCGAGTCGCTTTTCTACGCGCTGCGACTAGCCTGTGAGACACCCGCGAGCCGTCTCTCAGAATTTGCGCAGATATTTCGGTTGGGTTCTGAGCGACGATCGAAATGACACTCAAAAATGGAACTTGCGCGGATTGTTGGCGCTGAATGCGCGAATTTACTCAGGATTTTAGCAAAATATGGCGGAGAGAGTGGGATTCGAACCCACGGTAGAGTTTCCCCTACACACGCTTTCCAAGCGTGCTCCTTCAACCACTCGGACATCTCTCCGTGTATTTAGAATCAGCAGTTTACAGGCTAGTGGCTGAGCCCGAAACATCGAATTGTGTCAGAAATTGTGTCAGACCTCCTAATATGCCGCGATCACTTACGGGCGCGGCCGATGCCGGCCAGCCCGCACGAGACGAACACAGGTGCGGTCGACGACCCGCTTCAAGTATAGCCGCCGCGGCTTGGACGGCGGGTGCCCTTCAGCGGACGCGGCCGCGCTCGTAGAGATGTCCGCCATCACGGTTCGGAGGCACGTCATCTCCGAGACGATCGCGCTCCTTGAGAATCCAGCCGCTCCATGGGTGTCCGTCGGTCTCGACCAACACAACGATATCCGGTTGATCACTCCGCTCACGTAGCGCCCGCGCAACGGCCTCGTAGACGACGAAAACGTTCGAGTGTTGAATGTCGTCGGCTTCGATTATCAAGATCGAAGTCCGTCCCTCGCGTGCCCAGTTCGCCAGCTTCGGGCACTTCGCGTCGAGGGCGCGGCGCACACGCTCAAGACGAAGCTCCTCAGGATCCCCTTCGATGTCCGTGTACAGAATGAGGCGCGAGTCCTCCTTGAAACGCAGGTGGAGCCGCAACTCGAATGGCAGCACCTTCGAGGCCAGGGTAACGGTTTCGCCGACGTTCAAGCGATCCGCCGTTTCGAGTATCAGCCGTGCCACTTCCCGATGCGCCTCGGCAAAATCTATCCGGGCAGCCGCGGTTTCCGTCTCCCGAACCGCGAGTGCAAACCGGCCGGGCAAGCGCCCGGCGAGCATGTCCTTCACAGGGACGAGAAATGGCGCCGCCCATCGTCGTGGTGTCGCGCGCTCACGGTGAAACTTGCGGCCAGGGAATCGGTTGTCGGCGGTGCTGGCGGGAGGTCCGTCGTTCGCGTCGCTGCCGTCGGCGCGATCGCCTCGAATGCGCTGGGGGGACAACCTCAATTTCCGAGGTCGTCCCCAAGGTCGTCCTCTGCTGCTGGTCAGGCGACGTCAACCAGCGGAGAGAGATGGAGGTACTGTCGCGAGAGCTCGACGCACTCAACCCGTCCGAGTTCGCGGTCGATGGCGTCGGCCACGATAGGGGAACCGGCCATCCACAGCGCGTTCCGGGGATCGTCCAACCACTGTTGGTAGAGAGCTCTCTCGGGCGGCGTGCAGACTACGCGCGCGATATCGTCGAACGCTGCGAGACCTTGATCGAGTCCTTGACCGTCCATCGGAACAGCACGCGAAACATCCGAAAGCCAGCCGCACAGGGGCGCATGATCGAGCGCGTCATGCTTCTCGACGCCGTCCTCGACGGGCTAGCGGCATAGAAGCGAGAAAGCTCATCCTTGACGCTCATGCCCAAGTCGGGCATGATTGTGCCCATATTGGGTGCTAAGGCCGTTTTACCCCGATCGAGCAGGAAGAGCCTGGCGGACGCGCTGTTTACGAAGACGCAGCAACGCGTTTTGCGCGTGCTTTTTGGCCAGCCCGACCGGAGCGTTTATGCCTCGGAGTTGATCCGGGATGCCGGAACGGGCTCCGGAGCCGCTCAGCGCGAACTCGCGCGGCTTGAACACAGCGGCCTCATCGTCGCGCGCCGCATTGGCAATCAGAAGCACTATCAGGCGAACGCCGCATCGCCGCTGTTTTCCGACTTGCGCAATATCGTGCTCAAGACAGTTGGCTTGGTGGAGCCGTTACGTCAGGCGCTGAAGCCGATCGAATCCGAGATCCGCGCGGCGTTCGTGTACGGCTCGGTCGCAAAAGGATCGGACCAGGCGACGAGCGATATCGACCTGATGGTCGTGAGCGACACCCTGAGCTACGGTGACGTGTTCGGAGCGCTCGATAAGGTGTCGAGCATGCTTGGTCGGACGGTGAACCCCACGGTCTACAGCAACGCCGAGTTTTCGAAACGAACGAAGACAGACAATGCATTCGTCAACCGTGTGCTGGAAGGACCGAAGGTCTGGGTGATCGGAGTGGGGGATTCAGTCCTTGTCAACGCTTGATCGTCTGGCCGGTCCCGGCAGTGTCCTTGGGAAGGAAGCTCCTGACGCGAAGGAGTTCGATGGCCTCGTTCGCTCAGGTTTGGCCCGGTTGAAAGACGCCGAGAAGCAGGAGAACTCGCTTGAAAGCCGGTTCGACCTCGCGTACGGCGCGGCTCACGCGCTCTGTCTAGCGGCCCTTCGGCATCACGGGTATCGAGCGTCGAAGCGGTACATCGTGTTCCAGGTCCTGCCCGACACGCTCGGCTTGGGCCCCGAGGTATGGCGCGTGCTGTCGAAATGCCACGACATGCGGAACCGGACCGAGTACGAAGGCGCCATCGACGTGGACGAAAGGCTGGTCACCGATCTAGTCGTCGCCTGTCGCAAGGTCTCCGAGAAGATCAAACAGCTTCCTCCTCTCACCGACAAGCCGCAGTAAACGCTCGTGGCAAACAGCCAGACGGGACCCAAGACACTCGAGAAAGACCCAGTGGCAGCACGTAGAGGCGACTCGTCCCTGATACAGCGACTCGCCTATCCATCTCGAAGCGCGTCAGTGCAACCGTGCGGTCGTCGCCGGTCTGAAGGCGGTCGAACTCGAGTCGGCCGCTCCGCTCCCGTATTTCTTGCTGGGCCGCGCTTATGCAAAAGTCGGCGATTTTCAATCGGCGATCGACGCGCTCACCGAAGCCGTGCGCCTGGCCGGACCAGTGCCCCTCTTCGAAGCCAATCTCGGTTACGCGTGCGCTCGGGCGGGTCAGCGATTGAAGGCTGAAGCGATTCTGGACGGATTCAACCGCGTACAGTTCGCGAGGGCCGTCTCGCCCGTCGAACGCGCGCTAATCTCGCTGGGGCTCGGTGAAACAGAAGCTGCACTGACCGGTCTCGAAGACGCCTACGATGCTCGCACGCCGAGGATGCTCGCAGCCGGAGATCCGTTTTTCTCGGAGCTTGCCGCCGAGCGCAGGTATCAAGATCTGATGGCACGCCTGCGGCTACCCGTGCAAGACCGAATGAGCCGCACATCTGGACCTCTCAGGGCGAGGATCACAGTGCGCGCTGCAGTTGTTCCCCCACGCCGACGTCCTGCGCGACGAGGCGACGAATCAACTTGATGCCTGCCCAGGATCCCGAGGAGTACCGGCGCGTGGTGGATCAGGAGTGGTCGGGATCCGTAGGACGAACCACCAACGCGAAGGAGCCGCCGTCACGCAGTCGCACGGCTGCGAAGTGCCGCATGTCTCGGGTTGCCAGACGACGGATGCCCAGAGACTCGGCGAGCGCAACGACCGATCCATCGACTAGACCCAGGCGAAGATCCGCGAACTGTCTGTCTACCTCCATGGCACGTGCGAGCTGACCGATGGTCGGCGGCGCGTAGGTGAAGGCGCCTCGAGAGAGATCCTGCAGGAACACCTGCATTGCCTGGCGCTCGTCGCGAAGGAAGTAGTCGACTTCGGCAAGCACGAGACCGGGGACATAGCGGGTGCGTGCCTGATCGATGACGCGGCGAAAGAGTGTGTGGTCTGCGGCACTCTCGACGAGGTAGTCGATGAGCGCACCAGTATCGCAGATAAGCGCAGCCGCACTACCGGCCGGCACCGAACAGCTCGCGCTCGTCGCCGCGCTCCGTCAGCGCCCGGACAATGCCCGCGCTTCGCGGCCTCGGATGTCGTCGGTACTGCTCGAGCACCAGGGCGAGGTGCTGTCGGATGAACTCTGACCGCGAGACGCCACGCTCCCGAGCCGCCTGTGAGAGCAGCCGATCATCCTCCGGATCGAGCGCGATGGTCGTCGCTTTCTTCCTCGAGAGTGCCATGGAAGTAATATGACTCGCCGGTTGACCGGCGTCAAGCCCGCGCTCGGCAGCTTCCCGCTAATTCGAAACGGACTCTGTGTAGAAACTGTGTAAGGTCGGCCTGAGATCGTCGACGAATACCGACGATCAGCAAGGACAAGTCATGGCATCGTCCAAGCAACTCGCGGGCCTTGTCGGCCCGACGATCGTAGCGATGATCGTTTCGGAATTCCCTTTAGTGCAGCCGCACCTGTACGACACCCAGATTCCGCCGGTGGTCTACCTGTCGGGCGTTCTGATGTTTGTAGCAGGCCTGGCGATCGTGCGCGTCCACAATCGCTGGGCTCGGGATTGGACGGTACTCGTCACGTTGGCGGGGTGGTTTTCGGGGACCCTCGGCTTGTTCCGAATGTTCGCGGCCGGCGCTTACCAACAGGGTGCGGCGAGCACCCCAACGCCGGTGTTCATGGTCTTGGAGGGCATCCTGCTGCTGTGCGGGATTGTC
This sequence comes from uncultured Acidobacteriota bacterium, assembly GCA_963741135.1. Classification (GTDB taxonomy): domain Bacteria; phylum Acidobacteriota; class Vicinamibacteria; order Vicinamibacterales; family UBA2999; genus Gp6-AA40. The sequence continues at coordinate 160,229 of CAVUHC010000007.1, read as the reverse complement.
CTGACGTTCAAGGCGTACACCCGCGGCGAAATCGGAGGAAGGTAGCGAGCCCGTCGAGCCGACTTTCCTCATTGCGGCCGAGCCTGTGGATCTGCCCCTCGCGCCTACTGTTTAACAATCCGCAGCGGCGACGGGCGAAGTGATCAGCGTGTGAGCGCGACTCCCACGCAGGACCTTGCGCTGCCCATAGAACCCGTTCCAAGCCGGCCAACAGGCAATGACTCGGCGGATGCAGTCGTTGGCAGAGTGCCAGGCGCACGGCCAGATAGAATGCCGCCCATGGAGCCTCTCGCCGGCAACACCCTGCTTCTCAAGCGCATGGGAATCGACACGCACGAGGAACCGATTGTCTATATGCGGGCCGACTGTCACGTCTGTCGATCCGAAGGCTTTTCCGCGCACTCCCGCATCACGGTCACGACGGAGCGCGCGTCGATCATCGCGACGCTCAACGTGGTCCGCGATAGTTTTGTGTTGCCGACGGAAGCCGGACTGTCCGAAGCCGCGTGGCAGCTCCTCGATGCCACTCCGGGGCAGGTTGCCTGCCTATCGCATCCGCGGCCCGTCGAGTCCCTCGGGGCGGTGCGGGCCAAGATCTTCGGGCACGCCTTTCAGGACGAACAGCTGGTGCGGATTCTCCAAGACATGGAGGCGGGCCGCTATACCGACATCGAGCTGTCGGCCTTTCTGACCGCGTGTGCAGCGGCGGGGATGAGCCTGGACGAGGTTGTGGGGCTGACCCGTGGCATGGTCCAGGTGGGCGAACGTGTGACGTGGGACCATACCGTCGTCGCCGACAAGCACGGCGTCGGCGGCCTGCCGGGGAACCGCACGACTCCCATCGTCGTGTCGATCGTGGCGGCAGCCGGCGTGTGTATTCCGAAGACGTCATCGCGCGCGATCACGTCTCCGGCGGGCACCGCCGACGCGATGGAAACGCTGACCCGGGTCGATCTCGATCTCAAAGCGATGCGCCGCGTCGTGGAGCGCGAGGGCGGGTGCATGGTCTGGGGCGGGGCCATTCACCTCAGTCCGGTAGACGACCTCTTGATTCGGGTGGAACGCGCCCTCGACCTCGACAGCGATGCGCAATTGGTCGCCTCCGTGTTGTCGAAGAAGGTCGCGGCTGGCTCCACGCATGTCGTCATCGATATCCCGGTCGGACCAACCGCGAAGATTCGCACGGCAGATGCGGCACACACTCTCGCCCGGCTCCTCGAGCGCGTCGGGCACGACGTGGGTTTGGTGGTGCGCCCCGTCGTCACGGACGGCTCCCAACCGATCGGCAGGGGCATCGGGCCGGCGCTCGAAGCACGGGACGTCGTGGCCGTGACGCGCGGTGACCGTGACGCGCCTCACGACCTGAAAGAGCGGGCGATTCTTCTCGCCGGTGAGCTGCTCGAGCTCGCGGGCACGTGCGCGACCCGGCAAGGGACCTCACACGCGCGGGCCTTGCTGACCGACGGTCGGGCCTGGCGAAAGCTGCAGGCGATCTGCGAGGCGCAGGGCGGGATGCGCACACCCCCGGCCAGCACGCAGCAATTCGAAGTGACCGCGCCCGCGAGCGGGAGAATCACCGGGTTCGACTGCCGGAAGCTGGCGCGCGCGGCCAAGCTCGCAGGGGCGCCGGCGGACCAGGCTGCGGGCATCGATCTCCATGTCCGTCTCGGTCAGGCCGTGGAGGCTGGTGAGCCGTTATTCACACTGCACGCGGAGAGCCCCGGGGAACTGGCGTACGCGCGCGAGTATCTCACTGCGCACGCCGACGTCGTGGTCATTGGGGCGGCGCCGTGAGCGCGGTAGTCCTGGCCCTCCCAGAGAGCGCATCCCTCGGCCGGCGGGTCAGCGAGCTCGCCGCCATGCCGCTCGGTGCCGTGGAATCCCGACAGTTTCCGGACGGGGAGACCTACCTGAGAATAGACGCGGAGTGCGCCGACAAGAGTGTCGTCCTGGTCTGCACGCTGGACCGTCCGGACCACAAGGTCCTCCCACTCGTATTCTTGGCGGACGCCGCCCGCGCACTGGGTGCCAAGCGCGTGGGCCTCGTGGCGCCGTATCTGGCCTACCTGCGTCAGGACCGCCAGTTTCGCCCCGGTGAGGCCGTGACATCCCGGACGTTCGCGCGGCTCTTGTCCGGGTACGCGGATTGGCTGGTCACGATCGATCCGCACTTGCACCGCTACCACACGTTAAGCGACATCTACGACGTACCGAACCGCGTTGTGCACGCGGCGCCCGCCCTTGCGTCGTGGATTGCCGCGCATGTCGATCGTCCGGTCCTGGTCGGACCCGACGCGGAGAGCGCTCAGTGGGTGACGGACGTGGCGGATCGTGTGGGAGCTCCGAGCGTGGTGATGCGGAAGACGCGGCGCAGCGACCGGGTTGTGGAGGTGTTGGCACCCGACATGGAGGCCTATCGTCAGCATACGCCCATCGTCGTGGACGACGTCGTGTCCTCCGCGCAGACGATGGTCGAGACGGTAAAGCGCCTCGTGGCTGCGGGCCTGCGTGCACCGGTCTGCGTGGCGGTGCATGCGTTGTTCTCAGACACAGCCGAACAGGCGGTCATGGACGCAGGAGCGGCGCGGATTGCGACGACCACATCCGTGCCGCACTCCACCAACATGATCGACGTCGTTCCGCTCATGATCTCGGCTATTCGCGAGCTTGCTGACGGTAACGGGACGGGCGGAGGCTTCGATGATGAAAGGGACATCTCCGCGCCGAGGAAGTGACGAGCCCGCCGATGTTCCTTTCCGTTCCTTTCGATTCCGATCGCTTTGGCTCCTGTTGGCGGGGCCGTGTTTTGGCAGACCGCAGGGACAATCATGTTGGCGCCAATCATGATTTCCCTACCGATGGTGCCGACGCCGGCAAGATGCGTGGCCCAGGACGTCCGCCTTGACCGGCGTGACGCCGCATCGACCGCACATAGTCAAACAGCAGTGGCAAGCTGCCCACGAGCAGGCTTCCGATCCCGGCGATCGCCCAGTCGTCGGCGTGCAGTGGCTCGAGATGGAGCGCGGTTGCCAGGGACTGAACCTGCGTCAGGACGAGCGACAGTCCGATGGTGCCGGCCACGATCGCTCGTGATGCTGTCGTGCGGAGCCGGCTCAGGGCGGCGGTGAGCACAGCGCTCGATAGCGTGAGCACACCCAGGGCCATGGCACGTCCGTGGTCGACGTCACCGGTCTCGAAGCTGCGGACGTAGCCCAACGTGACGAGAACAGTCACGAGTACCTCCGACCACAACGATCAGGAGCCACTCGGAACGAGAGAAAAATCGCACTGTGCGACTTCGGTCGACTGGGCCGAATCCGTCGGGCGATGGTAGCCCCTGAAACACCAGCAAGGCTGTGGGATGGATCAGCATTTCGAGCCAGACGATATGAGTCGGCAGGTATAGGAGCGGATAGCCCGCCAGCGGAATCAGCGCCGCCGTGATGACCAATGGGATATGGATCATCAGCATGAGGACGAGCGGCTCAATCGCGCCGAGCAGCGTGGCCGCTTCCGCCACCTGGCCCACGATGCCGTACAGCGCGCTGGTTCCGGCGAAGAACCAGATCATCGGATCCCTCGCCGTATCACGAGCCAGCGCCCACCACGGATGCTCAACGGCTTCGACGATGTCGTTCGGACCGTGTCGCTGACGGGCCTCGAGCGCTCGACTGGCGGTGAGGCCCGCGGAGTGAGGCCAGTCTGGGCCGAGCCGATGGGTTGGAATGTGCGGAATGATCATGACTCGTGACGAACGTGACGACCGGCCCGACTGCATTGCGGGCGTAATGCGCGCTCGCTACGGCGGCCGTGTAAACCGCAGCGTGTCCGATCGGCCCTAGGCGGCATGAAGCGTGAGCCGGTCCACACCGTCAGCAGCGATCCACGTCCGATCGGGATCGCTACCGTACGACCAGCACGGGCACCGGGCAACGGTTCAGCACGCCCTCTGCGACGCTCCCCAACAGCAGGTGGCGCACGCCGCTGACACCTCGCGCCCCGACGACCACCGCGTCCGCTCGCGCCGTGGCCACCGCGGCGAGAAGGTCGCGGAGCGGGGCTCCCGTCGTCATCACGACACGGACACGCCATCCGCGGCGTTTGAGCTGGGCTGCCGCGCGATCGAGCTCCTTTCTCGCTGCGGTGATTCGCTCTAGGTTCACGCGTCTGACTTCGGCTCCAACTGTCCCACGGATCGCAGAAGGTGAGAGGGCGTTCGCCGGCAGTGCGAGCTGCTCCACGGCCCTGAAGAGGGTTACCTCGCCACGCGGCGGTGGTTTCAATCTCGCCGCGAGGGCCACGGCCCGCCGAGCATGTGCGGATCCATCGACGCCAATGACGATCTTGTGCAAGTCAGATGACCGGCGCCTGACGACGAGGACGGCGCACCGTGCGCCGCGGACAACACCTCTGGAAACGCTTCCCATGAGCAGACGGCGCATCACCCCATGACCACGCCAGCCTAGAACGATGGCGTCAGCCCCGAAACGCTGGGCCTCGTGGAGCACCCCGTCGATCGGTGTCTTGTCGACAACAACGACGTCGGCGTCCGACCAGCGTTGGGACAGCACCCGTTGGGCGGCCCCTGCCGCGAACTCAGCACTCCGGTCGAGCGCCGCCAGCAGAATGGATCGGCGGTACTCTGCGCGAGTCCTGCGAGCGACGACAGCCCGAACGCGCGTCTGGGCGGGCCACGGGAAGTGCACGGCCGTGGCGACGGCGTGCTTCGCTTGTGCCGAGCCGTCGCTCGCCACTAAGACACGGAATTCCTTCTTGGTCACGGGGGTACCTCGGTTGCGCGCCGGTTGTCACCTTGGTCTGAGCAACGAACGAACCACGGGGCTCACGCACACCCCGCGAGCCATCAACGCCGCCGGCCCTGCGGAATAGTTCCCGCCGCCACGGGAAAATTGCCGGGGCTAGCGGGGCTCCAGCGAGAACCTTCAGCATCAGCGTAGCGGAGATCGACCTCTTGGGCCTCGAGTTCCCAACCGGATGTTGGTCCGGAGCGTGCACCGAGCCGATTAGTACGAGTTCGGTTTATCGAACTAACCGTAGCCGCGAGTCAGGGTGCTCGGCCAGCAGAAAAGGAGTCTTGGTGTCTCTGCGCCTCAGCTCTGGGATGCGCATTGTCCGGCGACGACGATGAGCAGTTGATTCTCTTCCAACGTTCGCGGTCAAGAGTGGCCCATCCACCTGGACCGTCCACATGCGCGGCTTGACTCCGGTGCACTGAGTTCAACTCGCACGCGGAGGGCGTCGGGTTGCTGTCGTGTGAGCAGACTTGCTTGCGTAGCGCACTTTAGAGAGGAGAACACCATGGCGAAACGCAGAACAGCGACTCGGTCCCAGGAATCCGCCACGCAGTCACCAGCCGCGACTCAACAACCTTCCCGCGCGGATATCGAGGAGCGCGCGTACTATCGATACGTCGAGTCGGCTTGACGCGACTAGCTCTACGTACACGCTGAGACCAGCGGCATCGCGCCGATGTTCCACGGCAAGCCCGATCGGTTTGCCGACGTGATGCTCCACGCCATTGGGTTGAATAGTTCGTTCTTCAACAGTCACCCGATGCTGGAGGAGTAGCCCTTGTGTGCGGGCTATAGCCGCCCAGGTCCGCTGAAGAGTCCCTGTGGAGCCTGGAGCTCAGTGTCCCCGATCGCCGAAGCTACTTCGGCGGGTCGACGTTGATAGTCGCCGTCGGCCCGACACCTGCAGTGAGAATCCACATCGGATCGTTTCCGGACCCGTCGTAGTGGACACCGCGAGCGATATCGTGGATGAATCCGCCCTTTGGCACCGCCACCGTCCTGGTCTTGTCGCCGGTCGGCCCCGTGCCGATCCTCATCGTGCCGCCCATCACCATGACGACACGATCGATCGGGTGATAGTGCGGTGTGCTCCAGTTATTAGGCGCCCGTCGCTGATACTGCAGGTAGAGGCCGGGCTTGCTTGAGTCGCCATACAGAACGAACGATTCCTTCGGCATGTCCTCAATCCGTTGAATCTGCCTGATCGCCGGATCGATCACGTTGGCGTCCAAGCCAGAAACGTTGGTGCCCGGCTCCGCCGGATGGGCCGGTGATGGTCCTATCCCCACGAAATAGAGCGTCGCCCCGTCGTCTTTCGTCCCCTCAAAGTGAATGCCGCCCGCGACGTCTCTGACAAACGAGCCCGCCTTCAATGGCACGGTGCGCTGCGGATCGAATTTTCCTGTGCCGACCCAGAACGTGCCCTCGAGCACCGTCACGAAGTGGTCGTTATCGAGAAAGTGCGGCATGCTCCACGTGTTCGGGCGGCGCTTCAGGACGTACGCATAGAGGCCCGGCTTGGAAGGATCACCGTACAGATTGGCGATCCTGCCATTCTCGGTGTCTCTCCAATGCATCTGTTCGGGCAGCGTGTAGTCTCTGCTGCCGCGGTCTACGGCGACCGCCTGTGCGCCGTGCGGGTAGGCGATCCAGAGAGAAGCCGCGGCCAGAGTCACAACGAGGGTGGCCGCGCGGAACCGCAACATGCTACGCGTGTGAATGGTCATAGGCGTCCTGCCAAGTCGCACTCACCTTACTCCAGTTCTTTACGACTGTGAACGAGCGGCTGGAGACGATGACAGTGGACGATGAAGGCCGCACGTTTTTCGCGCCGTACGTCCTCAGAACTATCACACACCCGCAGATTGTCGGCTGATGCCGCCGCGCTGGAAGTGCCCGGCTTTGCCTGGCTGGACAGGCGATGACCCCTGACGGTGGTGTGCTAGCATCTGCGCTTTTCTTTCCACTTTGTAGATCGTCAGGTGAGCGCTGAGATGCATCTCTTGGGAGAACTTTTCGCTCTTCTGACTCTGGCTTCGTTAGGCATCTTTTTCGGCGCAATGCTGACGGAGGGATTCGTCCTCGTGCCGTACTGGCGGTCACTCCCTGCCGAGGCCTTCTACTCGTGGTACGCAGCAAACGACAAGCGCCTTCTCGGCTTCTTCGGCCCGCTCACGTGGCTTGCGGCCTTGTCTGCGTTGGCTGCGGCGGGTATCTCTTTGTGGACGGCACACCCTGGGCGCTGGTACGCGGTGGTCACCGCCGCATGTGTGCTCGTGGTCATCTCGATGTTCTTCGTGTACTTCGAGCGGGCCAACGCCACCTTTTCACGAGGTGGTATGCCGGCGAATGAGCTCCGCGTGGAGTTGGATCGCTGGGCCGCCTGGCATTGGGTCCGCAGCGGCCTCAGCCTTGTCGCGCTCACCGCGGCCACTCTGGCTGCTTGGCAGTGAACGTCGAAACATCAACGCGATGGCGGAGGGTGCCATTGATTCGACTCGTCGCTGAAATGCAAACAGCGGAAGGAGCTCCCCGTTATGTGGATCGTTCATTACATGCGCTGGATCATGCTCATGTCCGGAGTCCTGACGGCAACGATGGTGCAGGCTGCGATCACTCCTGACGCCGCCCTCCAATCGAACTTCGGCGAGACGGTGAGCGGTCCTCTGGCGCACCTCGTGGTCCGGAATTGGGGAGCGCTCATTGCCTTGGTCGGCGGAATGCTGATCTATGGAGCCTTCAATCCGCTCCAACGCTCTCTCGTGCTGATCGTCGCGGGCGCGAGCAAGGTTATCTTCATTGCGTTGGTGCTCTCCGAGGGGGCGCGGTATTTGAGCCACCAGGCGGGTGTCGCCGTCGCTATAGATTCGGCGATGGTTGTCCTGTTCGGGTGGTATCTAGTGGCCGCGCGCTCGATGGCCGCGCGAGCCGCGGAAACGCCCACGCGCTTATCTGTGTAGGCCACAGCCGCAGCAGCAACCGCGAGTCGTCATCCAAAGCGAGTTTGGGCGACGTTCTCTTGATTCATGAATGCGCTACCGTGATCACGACATTTCCCTTCTTGTGCCCTTGCTCAACATACGTGAACGCTTTCGCGATCTGCTCCAAGGGATAACTTCTGTCGATGACGGGCTTGAGCTTCCCAGCCGCGGCAAGTTCTGCGATGAAATTCATTCTCTCGGGGTTCTCCATGGCCACACCGCCCTTGAGTTTCTTCCCCCCGGCGATGGATGTCCAAAGGATCCGCACGATGTCAGTCAAACCCATGATGTTTTGAAGAAAGACACCGTGGGGCTTTAGCAAGTGCTGGCAGCGATGAAACGTGGTCGCGCCGACGATGTCGAATATCAGGTCGTAGGTGTCTGCATTCGTGGTGAAATCTTCCTTCGTGTAGTCGATCACCTTGTCCGCACCCAGGGACTTCACCATTTCCACGTTCGCGCCGCTGCACACCGCGGTCACGGTCGCCCCAAAGTATTTGGCCAGCTGCACCCCGGCCGAGCCGATGCTCCCAGAGGCTCCGATGATCAGAACCTGCTGGCCGGCCTGGATCTTTCCCAGGTCCCGGAGGAAATACAACGCGGTGTTCGCCCCAAACGGAATGGCAACGGCCTCCTCCCAACTCAGCGAATCCGACTTGAGCGCCAACGCCCCTTTTTCAGGAAGGCATGCGTACTGGGCGTGCCCGCCACCCGCCATGCCGGTCGAGGCCACAATCCGGTCCCCCTTCTTAAACCTCTTCACGTCTTTGCCAGCGCTCTCCACCTCTCCGGCCAACTCGGTGCCGAGGACGCGTGCCTTCCAGGGCTTTCCGATACCAAACATGAGTTTGGCGAAGGGAAGCATGGATCTGGTCACGAACGTGAAATTGCGCATGTTGCAGTCCCCGGTCGACACCGTGGTCGCGTGTATGGCGATCAGGATCTCGTTGTCCTTGGGAACGGGTTTGTCCATCTCCTTGAACTGGAGACAATCGGGAGGTCCATATTGGGCGTGCAGAATCGCTTTCACAAATGTTGTCTTTGACTGCGCCCGCTCAGGGCCGAGGCAGACGGAACGTCCTGAAGCGGAATCATTTCACCATTTGGAAGCCGAACCGCTCGCCGGACGAACACGCCAGGGTGGAGATGGAGGGGAACCGATTGTTGCGGCTTCCGTTCTCGGACCAACTCGATAGCCTTCAGGAGTCCCTCCGAGTGGTCGAAGTGACCGTGAGACAGGACCACCGCCTCGATCTTGCCGAAGTCCAGGCCCATCCGGCGAGCATTGCGTTCAACGGCGTAAGGATCGGGACCGGCATCAAAGAGCACTGTTCGCTCCTGCTCACCGACTCGGGCGGTGACCAGCAGCGAGAGGCCGTGGTGGGCCGAACAAAGGCCCTCCCCTGTCAGTTCCCGCATGCCCGCGGCCATGAGAACCCGCAGTTCCGACGCCACGTGCGGCGGCCGAGTGGACAGCATGTCCGTCGTGTTGTCCACAACGACGGAGACGCTCACGGAGTCAACTTGGAGCATCGCTCAGCCTCACCTAAGAGTCTTCCTTGCCGCCGTCGGCTGCAAACGCTCGTTCGGCGTCACACGATCAATGCTACGACTCGCAATGACAAGCCAGACCCCAAAGCCGATCATCCATGCCGGCAGAAGATAGTTGTTGGCCGCTGCCACAGCGTTCACGGCCGGTGTCACGTTGCGCCACATGCCAATCAGGCCTAAGACGCCCGTGGCAATACCCCACCAACTGAGCCAACGTGGCGCTCGCTCATGCCGCAACGACACCAGCCGGAATGAACACGAGTGGAACAACACCGTAGAACGCCCACGCGGCCCGACCCGCGGCCCCGGTCGCCAAGAGAGCCGGGAGCACGTCCTGAGCGCTGCCGTCGAGAACCTCAGGATAGTGGAAGCGAGCGGCGAGGTACGAGAACACGCCGAGAAACGCGAGAGCGCCTCCTACGAGCGCAATGCCGCCGGCGAAAATCGTTCCTCGGGCCTCGGGACGCAGAGACGCTAGAGACCCCACGCCCAGCCCACGTGCAAGGATGCGTTGGGCGAAAATTTATCGGTCTTGTAGGCCGTTCCCTTGATCGACGTTTCGCCGGAATACACGTTGTTGTGCGTGTACACAGCGGTCGGATAGATGTAGAAGTGTTTCCCGACGTGGACGTAGTAGGCCTGGTGACGCATTCGCCGCGTTGAATGAGGTACACGACGACCTGCTTGATCATCCGCCCATGATCCGAGGAGAGTTGTTGGGGTCGATGCGGTAAATCACGGGTGTTCTTGATTCGACCGTCTCTGAGGTGCCTTGCGTGAAGAGGATCGGATTTCTGTCCTTCGGCCACTGGACGCCGGCGCCCTATTCCGAGGTGCGCACCGCGTCCGACGCCCTTCTGCAGTCGATCGAATTGGCAGTAGCCGCCGAGGATCTGGGCCTGGACGGCGCGTACTTTCGCGTGCATCACTTCGCACGCCAGCTCGGCTCGCCGTTCCCGCTCCTCGCCGCCGTCGGCGCGCGCACGAAGACGATTGAGATCGGGACAGCCGTCATCGACATGCGCTACGAAAACCCGATATACATGGCCGAGGATGCTGGTGCCGCGGACATCATCGCTGGTGGGCGTCTGCAACTGGGCATCAGCCGCGGATCACCGGAACAGGTGATCGACGGCTGGCGGTATTTCGGCTATGCGCCGCGTGACGGCGAGACGGCGGCCGACATGGCGCGGCGCCACGCTGAAGTGTTCCTCGAACTGCTGAACGGCGAGGGCTTCGCGGAACCCAACCCGCGGCCCATGTTTCCCAATCCGCCGGGGCTGCTGCGCCTCGAGCCCTATTCAGAAGGATTGCGCGAGCGGATCTGGTGGGGTTCGAGTTCCAACGCGACGTCCAAGTGGGCCGCGAAACTGGGCATGAATCTCCAGAGTTCGACGCTCAAAGATGATGAGACTGGCGAGCCGCTGCACGTACAGCAGCGCAAGCAGATTGAAGCCTATCGTGAGGCGTGGAAGGACGCCGGACACCGGCGTGAGCCACGCGTGTCCGTCAGCCGCAGCATCTTCGCGCTCGTCGACGACCGCGACCGGGCGCACTTCGGTCGCGACGCTCGCGACCAGGACCAGGTCGGCTACATCGACGCGAACACGCGGGCCATCTTCGGCCGTTCGTACGCCGCGGAACCCGACGTGCTGGTCAAAGAACTCGCGGGCGACGAGGCGATCAAGGTGGCCGATACGTTGCTCCTCACGATCCCGAACCAATTGGGTGTGGACTACAACGCCCATGTGCTCGAAAGCATCCTCAAGTACGTCGCTCCGGAACTCGGCTGGCGCTGACCGCGAACCCTGTTGACGCAACGCTCAGGCTCGATCGGCCCTCTGCTTAGGCGTGACTTGGTGTGCGTAGGTACCTGTCGTCTGAAGTGGAAAAGACAACTGTGTCAGAACTGCGTTGGTGCGTTTCGGTGTGCGTCAGCACGCGCGAGCGGAATCAATTTCCAAGCGTGCTCCTTCCCACACTCGGTGGCCGTCATCGTCAACATTGCCGCCTTGGGCACACAGGAGGAGCCTGCCGTCTGGGTGGGCCTCTTGGCACTGCTCCCGCTTGCCTTGCTCCTGTTCACCGGTCTGTACTTGTTCGTGCTGCCGCATGCCACCAAGTGGCGCAGCGGGCAACGCACCGACGGGCGCGGCACAGTCCTGGAGTGAACACAATGGCCGGCAAGACGTCCAAGAAGTCGGCGAAGGTCGCAAAGAAGGCCGCCGCCAAGCGGGTCGCTGCGAAGGCGTCCAAACCGCGCAAGACGGCACCGAAGTCGCTGTCCCGCAAGGTCGCAAAGCCGGCTCTCCTCGCAGGCGGCAACCCTCAGATCGCGAAGGCCGACGGCGACGCCCCCGTGCAGGCCTACATCGCGGCCATGCCGGGCTGGAAACGCGACGTCGGGCGCCGCCTCGACGGCTCATCGTGCGCACCGTCCCCGGCGTGCGCAAGGCGGTCAAATGGAACTCACCGTTTTACGGAGTCGAGGGTCAGGGCTGGTTCCTCAACCTCCATTGCTTCACGAACTACGTCAAGGTGGCGTTCTTCCGCGGCACGTCGCTGCGTCCTGTCCCCCCCGGCGAGTCCAAGCACAAGGACGTGCGCTACCTCGACATCCACGAGGACGATCAGCTCGACGACGCTCAACTCGCCGCTTGGGTGAAGCAAGCCAGCCAATTGCCCGGCGAACGAATGTGAGCGGCCAGTGCGAGGTGCGTGCGCGGCGTGAGCGGACGCCAAGTCATCAGCCCGCACGCCCACGAGGGCCGCGGCGAAGGAACTGCTCTGGCAAACTGCCCACGCTCGCCGCGTCGATGCCGTCGTGACGCGCGAGGCGCGAACATGCAAAAGCCATCAAGTGGCACAGGGCTCACGTGACGGGCGAGCGACAACAACCATGAAGAAAGCCACAACAATCATGAAGAAGGCGACAACAACCATGAAGAAGAGGAAGAGCGGATCGAAGGAAGGAAAAGGTGGAGACTCTCCCTCTCAGCTGATAGATGCGAGAGTCAAGGAGCTGAGTGATTGGCGGGGCGAGACGCTCGCTCGGGTCCGAATTCTGATCAAGCAGGCCGTCCCCGAAGTGGTCGAGGAGTGGAAGTGGAGAGGGGTTCCGGTGTGGTCGCACGCCGGAATGATCTGCACCGGTGAGACGTACAAGAATGTCGTGAAGATGACCTTCGCCAAGGGCGCCTCGTTGGAGGACCCTTCAGGCCTCTTCAACTCCAGCCTCGAAGGCAACACCAGGCGTGCCATCGATTTCCATGAGGGCGACAAGATTGATGAAAAGGCGTTGAAGGCGCTCATTCGCGCCGCCGTGGCACTGAACACGTCGGCGCGAGCTGCCGCTCGCCCCGTCCGCTCTACCAAGGTGCGCTTGAGGAGCGTCGTGAAACCGGCCAAATGACCTGCTCCCCGAGCCCCTGATTCAAGGGGGTCTCAAGTGGGACGTCCGTACGTTCACGCACGCGCAAAGGGAACATGCGCAGACTCTGAATTGCATTTTCGTCCTCCGGCGATCACAAACGTAGTCGGAGGTGCGCATCACGATCACTCACCCGTTCAGGAGAACCTCGACAGAATAGAACTGTGCTCACCGCAGCTGTGAGGCCCCGCCTGGGAACTCCTTACTCGCCGCTGGGGGCCGCCGTTCCCGTGCAATGAAGACAAAGGGAACAGCTGTCGCTGCCGATAGATAACAAGGTGATCGAGAAATCGCGCACGTGATCAAACTGAAAACCCCCTTGTACAGCGTGCGGTCGGACGCTCGAAGTGCGCCGATCTTGGCGAAGGGACCGGTCAGGCTCGCCATGTTCGGTCGCTTTCTGTCATGCCAAGTCATATCGGTCGGCCAGCTCGTGTGCTGTCTTCATCCACGCGTGTCCCAGAACGGAACGACGCTCGTAACACGCTTGCGGCCTGCGTGTTAACCGCTGTTCGTGCCGACAAGATGTGTGATCACGCACTCTGGGCGTGTTCCGACCTGGCGCATGTGCGGATCAAACACACCCTCCACAGAACATGCCCAAGTATCTGTATTACAAGGGCTTATCTGCCAAAAATTAATAGCTGAGTTTCTGGATCCCATGTTGCTGATGGGTTACCCGTCATGAGTCTACTCAAGGTCCGTACGTGGTCTGCCATCGCCCTGCTGGTGATGCTCCAGGCCCCTGTCACAATCGCTGGAAAGGGCGGACCTCCGCCAAAGAGGAGAGCCCGGATCGACCGGCAGATCGAACAGATCGAGCGCGCCGACTCGAGCCGAAGAGTTCGCGTCATCATCAGGTCCGACGGCACGGATATCGTGTCGCTCCTGAAGTCCTTGAGGAGCAAGGGCGTGAAGGTCCGTCGCACGCACGGACGAAACCGAGGCGTTGCGCTCGAGATTTCAGGCAAGGATCTCGGCTGGCTCGAGGGGCTGCAGGGCGTCGACTCGGTTTCGGTCGACGCACCTGTCGCAACCGCACCAATTCAAACGGAAGCAATCCTTGCTTCCGAGCCGATGTCGAAGGGTCAAGCGAAGGCCGCGAGCGCCTTGCGCACCCAGCTCGGATTGACCGACGCCGACCCCACAGGTAACGGGATCGGAATCGCGATCATCGACTCGGGAATTGCTCCGGTCGCCGACCTGGCGGATCGCATCACGGCGTTCTACGACTTCACCAACGGACAGAACGCCGTGGCGACGACGCCGAACGATGGCTACGGGCACGGGACACACGTGGCGGGCCTCGCGGCCGGCAACGGCTCGCGCTCCAATGGTCAGTACGGCGGCGTGGCCCCCAACGCGCGCTTGATCGGTCTCAAGGTTCTTGACCGCTCGGGTGCGGGTTCGACGAGCGACGTCATCGCAGCGGTCGAATTTGCGACCGCAAACCGCGCGGCGCTGGGCATCGACGTGATCAACCTGTCGCTCGGGCATCCGTCGTACGAGTCGGCCGCAACCGATCCGCTCGTTCAGGCAGTCGAAGCCGCATCTCGCGCGGGCATCGTCGTGGTCGTGTCAGCCGGGAACGTCGGGCAGAACCCGGAGAGCAAGCAGATAGGCTACGGCGGCATCCTCGCTCCAGGCAACGCGCCGTCGGCGCTTACAGTCGCATCTGCGAAGACGCTGGGGACGATTGATCCCAGCGACGATCTGATTGCGAACTACAGCTCGCGTGGACCGACCTGGATTGATGGATTCGCGAAACCTGATTTCGCGGCGCCCGGCCACAACGTCATCGCGCCGGCCGCACCCGCAGCGTATCTCCCGACTGAGTACCCCTCGCTTCTCGTGAACGATGCGAGTGGCGCAAAGACGTATCTCCAGCTGACCGGCACGAGCATGGCCGCGGGTGTCACGAGCGGCCTCGCGGCAATCGTCCTGGAAACCAACCGAACCAGGTCGATGTTCCCACATCCCGCGTTAACGCCGAACGCCGTGAAGGCGTTCATGGAATACACCGCGTTCGACATGCACGATGCGCTCGGCGCCGAGTACAACCGGCTGACGCAGGGTGCGGGTCGACTGAACGGGGCCGGCGTCCTGAGCCTCGCGCGAGCCGCGAACACGGCAGCGCCGAGAGGCTCGTATTGGCTCGACGCGCCAATGCTTCCTTACAGCGTTTACGCCGGCGTGGCGATCCCGTGGTCTCAGCAGCTGGTGTGGGGCGCCAGCCTAGGGTGGGGCAACGTGATCACGTCGAACTCGCTCGCGTTCGCCGAGAACATCGTCTGGGGCGAGAACATTGTCTGGGGCGAGAACATCGTCTGGGGTGAAAACATTGTCTGGGGCGAGAACATTGTCTGGGGCGAAAACATTGTCTGGGGCGAGAACATCGTCTGGGGCGAAAACATCGTCTGGGGCGAAAACATCGTCTGGGGCGAGAGCCTGAAGCGCGACTCGTCAGATGACGACGCCAAGGACTCCAAAGAGACGACGGAGAAGGGAGGCTCGATATGAGCACTCGAGCTTCTTCACTGACGACTGCCCAATCTGTCAGCAGGATTGAAAAGGTGAACAACACCGAGGCTCAGACGCAGAATCTCGAACCGATTCACTTCGACGCGGCTCTGATGTCGGCGCCCTCTCCGATCCCCGCGGTCGGTGACTGGACGAAGATGCTGCCGGTGCTCAAGGGCCAGCGACTGATGCTTCGGGAACTGGTGAAGACCGATTCCATGTCGCTCCTGTCGATGCTGTCGTCGGAAGAAGTGGCGAAGTTCATCTCGCCGCCGCCGACCACGCCGCAGGGCTTCGAGAAGTTCATCCAGTGGGCGCATCGGGAGCGCCAGGCCGGTAATCAGTTCACATTCGGCATAGTCCCCGAGGGCTGTGACCACGCGGTGGGTCTCGTGCAGGTCCGCGCGATCGCTCCGAAATTCTCGGTGGCGGAATGGGGATTCGCGGTGGGCTCACCTTTCTGGGGAACGGGGATGTTTCTCGCCAGCGCGAGAATGACCCTCGACTTCGCCTTCCAAAACACCGCTGTGAACCGGCTGGAAGCGCGCGCGGTCGTGCAGAACGGCCGCGGCAATGGCGCCCTGCGCAAGCTCGGCGCCGTGCAGGAAGGCGTCCTCCGCGGATCGCTGCTGAAGGACGGCAAGTTCCTCGACCAGGTGATGTGGTCGATCGTTTCGCAGGACTGGTTCCAGGCGAAGGCCGTGTGGAGCTCAGTGGTGCACTAGACGCCTCACTGAATTCCAGCTTCGTTTTCGGAAGCCGGGATCCAGTGCATGTTGACCGTAATGGACACTACAGACGACACTGCCACAGCGGCACCGCCGCTGACCACGGCGATCAAGAAGGAGGGGGATCTGCCCCTCCTTGCTCGCCTGTACGTGGGCGGTGTGATCACGGCAGGGGCCGTTGTCTTCGCGTACTGTGCGACACACGTTCAAGTCTCGCAGTGGGCGCTCTTTCTGTCCCTGATCGTTCTGTCGTGCCTCGCATCAACCCTGAAAGTCCGGCTGCCGCTCACGCGGAGCGCCTCGACGATGTCGGTTTCGTACGTCGTCGATTTCACGGCGCTGCTCCTCCTGGGACCCGAGCAGACCGTGTTTGTCGCGGCAGCGAGCGCGGTGACGCAGTCGACCCTGAACGTCCGGAAGGGAAACCCGACCTACCGAACGCTGTTCAACATCGCGGCAATCGTCCTCACGATTGAATTTGCCGGTCTCGTGTTCGGCTGGAGCGGCGGTGGCGCCGGCGACCTCGGATGGCCGCAGATCGCCACGCCTCTGCTGGCCGCGGCCACGGCGTACTACCTGGCAAACACCGCATCGGTGTCAATTGCGGTCGCGCTGACGTCAGGCCAGAGACTTCTTCGCGTCTGGAACGACAACTTCCTGTGGTGCGCGCCAAGCTATTTCGTCGGTGCCACGGTGGCCATGGTCGGTGCCACAATCGTGAACGGCGCCAGCCAGTGGTTGCTGCCGATTCTCATTCCGCCGGTTTACCTGACATTCCGCAGCTACAAGGTGTATCTCGGCCGCCTCGAGGACGAACAGCGGCACACGCTGCAGGTCACCGAGCTGCACGACCAGGCGCAGCAGGCGCTCAAGTTCGCGCAACAGTCCGAGGGCCGGCTGCGTGAAACGCTGCAACTGCTGAAGTCGAGCGAGGAGCGCTACGCGCTCGCGGCCGCCGGGTCGAACGACGGTTTGTGGGACTGGGACGTCGTCCGCAACCGCGTTTACTTCTCGCCGCGGTGGAAAGCGATGCTCGGCCTCGGAGACGACGAAGTCGGCACGACGCTGCTCGACTGGCTCAATCGCGTGCACCCCGACGAGGTCGAAGGGCTTCGTGCGGCGCTTGGCGCGCATCTCGCCGGCGAGACTCCGCATCTCGAGCACGAGCACCGGATTCAAACCGCCGAAGGTGCGTATCGCTGGATGCTCTGCCGCGGCATCGCGGTCCGCGACGGAGACGGCACCGCCACTCGCGTCGCCGGATCGCAGACCGACGTGACCGACCGGCATGAGGCGCAGGCGCGCCTGGAGCATGCGGCTCGGCACGACTCGCTGACGAATCTTCCCAACCGCGCCGCGTTCATGCAGGAGCTCGGACGCATTCTCGCGCGCTCGAAACGGATGGGTGACTACCGTTACTCCGTCCTGTTTGTCGACGTCGATCGATTCAAGCTGGTGAACGACAGTCTCGGCCACCTCGTGGGCGATCAGCTGCTCAGGTCGGTGGCGCACAAGCTCGCCACGTGCCTCCGCACCGGCGACGTGCTGGCGCGCCTGGGTGGTGATGAGTTCACGATCCTGCTCGACGGGGTCAACGGCGTCGGCGACGTCGAGTTCGTGGCGGAGCGGGTGCAATCGCTCTTCCGCGAACCGATGCGCCTCGACAGCGGACGCGAGATTTTCGTGACGACGAGCATCGGCATCGCGATGGGCGCCGCGCTATTACGAATACCCGGAAGAGCTCCTTCGCGACGCGGACACGGCCATGTACCGCGCAAAGGCGCTCGGCAAGGCGTGTCACGTGGTCTTCGAGCAGCGCATGCGCGACCACGCGGTGGTTCGCCTGAACCTCGAGACCGAGCTGCGCCGCGCGATCGAAAACGACGAGCTCAAGCTCGTATATCAGCCGGTGATCGCGCTCAAGCACGGCTCGCTCGCCGGCTTTGAGGCGCTCCTCCGCTGGGAACGCGCCGGCGGCGAGATGATCCCGCCGTCCGAGTTCATTCCGCTCGCTGAAGAGACCGGCGTCATCGTGCCGCTCGGCATCTGGGTGCTCGGTGAAGCGTGCCGCCAGGCCTCGGTCTGGCAGCGTCAGTACAAATTCGATCCGCCGCTCACGATGAGCGTCAACATCTCACCACGCCAGTTGATGCAGCCGGGGATCGTGGAAGCCGTCGGGCAGATGCTGCGCAAGCACTCGCTCGCGCACGGCACCCTCGCGCTGGAAATCACCGAGAGCGCGCTGGCCGAGGACGCCGCGACCGCGATGCGCGTCATCAAAGAGCTCAAGATGCTCCCCGTACAGCTGCTGCTGGATGACTTCGGCACGGGCTATTCTTCGCTCGGACATCTCCACCGCTTCCCGGTGGACACCGTCAAGATCGATCGCTCGTTCCTGGCGAAGGATCCGCTCGATCCGAGCGGTTCCAACGTGCTGGCGGCGGTCGTGTCGCTCGCACAGAACCTCGGGAAGGGCGTCATCGTGGAGGGTATCGAGACCGCGGAACAGGTTGAGCGGCTCCGCAAGCTCCATTGCCCGCACGCGCAAGGCTTCTATTTCTCCAAGCCGGTGGACGCCGTCGAAGCGGGCGCGCTCATCGCCCTCGCGAGCGCGACCGCGCATGCCGGACACCGGCCGCCGTCGCTCGACGCCGAGCCGCACGCCATCATCGCGCCACGCGTTCACTGATCCCGGTCCGGCTGAAGCCGGAGACTACCGGCCCGTTTCAGAAATCGCTTGAGACTTTTGAACGCCGCGAGCATCTCGGTGTACGAGAAGTTCGCGTTGCGTCCGCTTGGGTTGGGTAGGACGAAGAGGGCCGCATCGCCAAGCGTCTGTCGCTGGAGGCCCAGCGGCACCGGTCCCTTGTGCGCTGGAAACATCGAGCGGAACACTGTGACGCCGACAAGCGCGACGACACGTGGTCTGTACTTTCGGACCTTGGCGAGCAACCGTCCTCGGCCCCCAACATATTCGTCAGGCCTCAGTGTGTCGATGCCCGGGGTAGCCCGCGCCACGATGTTCGTGATGCCATAGCCCCACTCGTGCAGCCGATCGTCATCTTCATAGGTGACGCGCTCAGGAACGAGGCGCGACTCGAATAGCAGCTTCCAGAAGCGATTCGAGAATCCGGCAAAGTGGTGTCCGGTCAGCGCGGATCGCACGCCAGGATTGATGCCGACAAACACCACATGCACGCCGGGCTTGATCCGGTCACGCAGCGTCGGCAACGCTGCCCCGCCTTCGCCCGAACGACGATGTCGGGGTTCGGCGCGGCGGGCTCCGCCTTCCCTCTGGCGGCCCCGTCGAGCTTCGGCGCGGCAGGCCCCACCTTCGCTCACATGACGATGTCGAGCTTCGGCGCGGCAGGCCGCTATAATCCGCGCCATGGCCCAGTGGCTGGTGAAGGAAGAGCCGGAGCACTACAGCTACGATCAGCTCGAACACGATCGGAAGACGGTGTGGGCCGGCGTGAAGAATCCGCTCGCACAGAAACACCTGCGGTCGATCCGGAAGGGCGATCGCATCTTCTTCTATCACACGGGGAAGCAGAAAGCCGTCGTCGCGGTCGCGCGCGCGGCCGGCGACGCGTACCCCGACCCGCAGGATCGATCGGGCAAGATGTTCGTCGTCGACGTCGTGCCGGAGAAGAAGCTGTCGCGTCCGGTAACGCTGGCCGAGATCAAGGCCGACCGCGCGTTCGCGGGGTTTCCGCTGGTGCGCATGTCGCGCCTCTCGGTGATGCCGGTCACCGATGCGGAATGGACCCGCATCGAAACGATCAGTCGTGACTAGGTCGTTCTGGGCGACGTTCCCGTTCTGGATCGCGTTCCTCCTCCCACCCCTCATCGTCGTATCGATCCACAACCGAGGGTGGTTTGCGGCGCTCCCGATCGTGGTCGTTTTCGGCGTGCTGCCGGTGATCGACGCGATCTCAGGCGGGCCGCCGTTCTCCCGTGAAGCACCCGACCTTGCGTTCAACAAGTGGTTTCGGCTCGTGACCTGGGCGTGGGTCCCTGTGCAGCTCATGCTCCTCTGGTGGCTGGTGGGGACGGTGCCGCTGGCAGACCTGTCGCTGTGGGAACGCGCCGCCGCGGCGGTCTCGGTGGGCGTGGCGACCGGCGCCATCGGGATGACGTTCGCCCACGAGCTGATTCATCGGCGCCGGGGATACGAACGCGCGCTCGGCAACATTCTGTTGTCAAGCGTGACGTATCCGCACTTTGCGATCGAGCATGTGAAAGGACATCACCGGCACGTCGGCACGCCGCACGATCCTGCGACCGCGCGGCTCGGCGAAAGCGTATACCGGTTCCTTCCACGCACAGTGCTGGGCAGCATCGCAAGCGCATGGCGCATCGAGCGGACGCGGCTGAACAACCAGAAACAGGTGATCTGGTCGACGCACAACCTGATGGTGCGGTATGCGCTGATTGAGATCGCGATCTACTCCTTCATTGCCATCGTTCTCGGTCCCGTCAGTGTCGCGCTCTTCGCCGGCCAGTCAGCGGTGGCTATCGCCATTGTCGAAATCATCAACTACGTTGAGCACTATGGCCTGCAACGGAAACATGTGACGCCCGGGGCGTACGAGCCGGTCCGGCCGGAGCACTCGTGGGACTCGGCGAACCGCGTGAGCAACTGGCTGCTGATCAACCTGCCGCGTCACTCCGACCACCACATGTCCGCGGCCAAGCGCTATCAATCGCTCGAGCTGCTGCCGCACGCGCCGCATCTGCCCGGTGGGTACGGCGCGATGGTCCTGCTGGCATTGCTGCCGCCCTTGTGGTTCCACGTCATGAATCCGCGCGTCGCCGCGGCGCGTCGAGACACGCCGATATAATCGACGGGTGTCCATGCGACTTCGCTCAGGGCACCCCGAGCACAGTCGAGGGGTGGCCGTTCGACTGCGTTCACGGAATCCCGCGCGGCGTCGAAGGATCCGGTTCATCACCTCGCTGCTGGCAATGCTCGTCGCGGCAGGAGCGGTGCGCGCCGCTGACAACCCTGCGTCAGTTCTGATCTCGCGGCAACTGGCCGAGGGCGAGCACCTCGGCGTCGGCGATATCGTGCGCCTCGCCGCCGCGGCCGACGGCAGCGACGCGCGCGAGTTCCGCATCGCGGGCATCTACGAGCCGACCCCGGATCCCGTGAAGCTCGGCGCCGTGATCCGCGAGGTACGGCTCCACCTGCCCGATCTCCTCGAGCTCACGCGCGAACCCGGGATGCCGGCCGGCAGCGAGTACGTCAGGAACATCAATGTGGCGCTCGTCGATCCGAATGATGCCCGAGCGTTTGCGCGCGACGTAGGCGCGCGAATGCCGGGGATCGCCGCGCGGCCCGCCAGCGGTGCCGCGGGATCCACCGGTCCGTTCGTCGTGCTCGAACGCTTCCACCTGGCGATCGCGATCGTCACGATCATCGCCTCCACCGTGTTCCTGCTCGCGCTGACCATCATGCTGGTCGACGAACGCCGTCCCACCGTCGGCGTGCTTCGGCTGATTGGCCTGCCCAGACGCCGCATCCTCGTACAGCTGTTCATCGAAGGCGTCCTGATCGCGACCGCCGGCGCGCTCTTCGGGCTGGTACTCGCGCTCGGCGCCGAGGGGATCATCAATCGCTTCTTCCAATGGCGATATGACACCGCGCTCGTGTTCGTGCGAGTGACGCCGGAGGTGGCGGCCGTCTGCGTGGCCATCGCGGTTCCGCTCGGCGTCTCGGCGACTGTCGTCGCGGCGTGGGCGCTCCTCCGACGCAACGGCCTGAGCCTCGCCCGCCGATGAACGCCATGGGGTTCGCCTGGCGGAGCCTGGTGCGCCAGCCGGCACGCGCGTCGCTTGGCGTGCTCGGCGTTGCCGCGGTGGGCGCCCTGCTCTTCGACATGCTGCTACTGTCGCAGGGACTCGTCATCTCGATGCGCGGCCTGCTCGAACGCACCGGCTTCGACCTCCGTGTCACGTCAACCGATGCCCTGCCTGGCCAGGGCCCGCTCATCCCCGATGCGATTGCCCGCGCGGAGGCGATCGCGCACCTGCCGTCGGTCCGATCCGCCATTGCGTTGCGGTTCGCCAACGCGGTCGTTCAGAAGGAGGGCCGGCGCGGCCAGTACACGTCCTTCCAGGGTGTCGCCGGAACGAACACCCATCCATGGACGATGCTTCGCGGGCGCGACATCGCGAATGGACCCGAGATCGTCATCAACGAGAACACGGCGCGACGCGCGCAGATGCAGCCCGGCGATCGCGTGGTGTTGCGGGCGTCGTGTACCGACGACAAGCAGGCGCTGCCGCCGATGACGTTCACGGTCAGCGGCGTCGCCGAATTTCCGTTCGACACGCCGAACGGCGCCACCGTCGCGACCTCGATTGACATGCTGGCCGCTGCGTGCGGAGGCAACGAACTCGATGCGGCGGATGTGATCATGGTCGCCTCCCAGGAGAACGCGAGCACCGACGCCACGGCCGTGGATGTGGCACAACTGCTCCCTGAGCTCAGTGTCCTCAGCAACGCCGAGGCGGTGAGCCGTTTCGAGCGCGGCGGCTTCACCTATTTCCGGCAGATCTCCACGGTGCTGACGACCGTCACGCTGTCGTTTGCGGTGCTGCTGATTACGGTGCTGCTCACCGTCTCGGTGAACCAGCGCCTCGGCGAAATTGCCGCGCTGCGTGCCCTGGGATTCTCACGCTGGCGGGTCGTCGCCGACGTCCTCTGCGAATCGGTCCTCATTGTCGGCGGCGGAGGGCTGCTGTCGTTGCCGATCGGCGCCCTGCTGGCGGCAGGCCTCGATCGGATTCTCAAGCGCATTCCCGGCATTCCGGCCGAGGTTCATTTCTTTGTCTTCGAGCCGTCCGCGCTGCGGGTCCATCTCCTGCTGCTCGTGGCGACCGCCATCATCGCGGCACTCTACCCGATTCGAATCGTCGCGCGACTGCCGATCGCCGCGACGCTGCGGGACGAGGTAATTGGATGATCGGCGGACCCGCGGTGCAGGCTGATGAACGCGGACCCACAGGGTCCGCGCCGCTGTGTGTTGTGGAAGCCAGCCACGTGAGCCGTGTCTTCCCGATGCCCGCCGGACCCGTCACCGCCGTGGCCGACGTGTCGCTGCGGATCGCGCCGGGCGATCACCTCGCGATCCGCGGTCCTTCCGGCTGCGGCAAGTCGACGTTGCTCCACATGCTCGGCTGCGTCGAAACGCCCACCGCCGGAACGCTGCTGTTCCAGGGAAAGGACGTGTCGATCCTGTCGGATCGTCAGCGCAGCCTTCTGAGGCTCCGCCAGATCGGCTTCGTCTTCCAGCGCTTCTTTCTGCTGCCGATGCTGACCGCCTGGGAAAACGTCGAGCTGCCGCAATCGGAGGCGGCGGTTTCAAAGGCGGAGCGGCGGAAACGCACCGGCGAACTGCTCGATTATGTGGGCCTTGGCGCGCGCGCTGACCATCGTCCGTCGGAGCTCTCGGGCGGCGAGATGCAGCGCGTGGCAATCGCGCGGGCGCTCGCCAATCGGCCGGGACTGCTGCTCGCGGACGAGCCGACCGGCGAGCTCGATCGCGCGACCGGAGAGCAGATTGCCGCGCTCCTCGATCGCGTCAACGCCGACGGCACCGCCCTCGTCATCGTCACGCACGACCCGGCACTGGCAGAGCGCTCCACGCGAGTGCTGACGATGCGTGACGGGCATATAGAGAGCGAGGTTGGACACGCATGATTGGGAGGCTTGCAGTCCGATCGCTGACGGCACATCCAATCCGCACGGCAGTGCTCGCGGCCGGCTTCGGTGTTGGTGTGTCGGTCATGGCGATCCTGCTCGGCGTCGCCGAAGTCGTTTTGAACCAGGCGCAGTCAGCGGCGCTCGTCGGCGGGGGCGACGTCCTGATCCACCTCGAACCCACGGTGCCCGCACGAATGGTGCTGTCCGGAACGTTGCAGGCTGACCAGCTGAGGGGCCGCATCCGCGCCGCATCGCCGTCGCACACGGCCGCCCTGTATCTGTTGCACAACGATCAAACCGTGCGCGTCGGTGCGCGTGGCGGCATTCCGAGCCTCGAACGGACGATGAACGATCCGGAGATCGCGCTCAGCGGCGACTGGCGCGACACCAGCGAAGACGTCTCGTGGACCCAGACCACACCCGACGCCGTGCTGCGTCAGATCGATCGGTTCCATCCGATTCCGGACGCGCCGGCATGGCAGGACTCGTGGGCCGAGTGGCTGTACTTCAACGGGCGAGCGCGGGACGCGCGGTTCTATCTGACCTTTCTCGTTGGGCCACGGCAGCCCGATGGGTCCCGATCCGCCGGCGTGCGCCTCCAGCTCGATCGCAATGGACACGTCGAGAACTTCAGCGCCCCGGGGCAGATGCGCGAAGAGGATGCGCTCCGCGCGCCGGAGCTGACGATTGGCCGCAACCGCGTGACCCTCAATGGCCTGCGCTACGAGATCGACCTCGATCTGCGGGGCGAAGGCGGCCGCGTGGCACGCGGACGTATCGGCATAGAAGCCTCACCCGGCCGGCTGGTACCGCCAATTGAAATCGGCGGCGCGCGCGGTTGGCGCACCGGCTATGTGGTGCCCGTGATGTCGGGTCTCCTGGACGGCACGCTCGAGGTCGACGGCGAGCGGCTCTCGTTGGACGGCGGAGCCGGGTATCACGACCACAACTGGGGGTTCTGGAAGGGCGTCTCGTGGCAGTGGGGGCAGGTACAGGAGGGCGATCTGTCGGTCATCTTCGGCCGGGTGTTTCCGCCGCGAGAAGCGGCGGATCCGGATCGGATCCCGGGGTTCATTGGCGCGCTCGGGCCGGATGGCCCCTTGGGTTATGCGACCGACGTCACGATCGTCGAGGAGAACGACGAGCGAGGCCAACCACGTACGATCACCGTCGCCGGCCGGAGCCCGCTGATCGACATCCACCTGCGGTTCGACGTGGGTTCCGTAGTCATGACGCGCATGGCGCAGGGTCCTATTGCCAACGGCGTCAACTTCCTTCAGATGCGCGGACAGTACACGGTCACGGGCCAAGCCGGCGACCGTGTCGTCGATTTCAAGGCCCCGGGATCGGCGGAGACCTTCCGGGAAAATCCCACACCCCAAATCCCAAATCCCAAATCCCAACGACCTTAACCACGAAGACCGAAGTGCACGAAGGATTTTTCTTGACCTAGTCAACGCAGTTCGAGCGCGTGGCGTGCCGCGATCTGCGCACGATGGCGGCGGCGGCTCAGCGCATCGAGCTTTCCGGCCAGCGGCAGGCTGGCTTGCGTCGCGTTCCACCCGCGGGCACGCTGCGCCGCAGCCGCCTGGCGGCGATCGATCTCCATGCGGAAGCAATCGAAGCAGAGGGTGTTCGGGCGGCCGACAACCGGGTCGTCTTCTCTGTCCCTGAATCCGTAACGTGCCTCGTGCGCGCGGCACGCCGCGCACATCCGCGTGTGTTCCGCAACACGCGCGTGCGGCGAGCGTACCGCCGGCGCAGGCAACGACCCTTCGTACAGGGCGAGCTGCTCGGCACTGTCCGTGTGTTGAATCGCATGCGCTCCCATTGCCGTCTCCTCATCAATTCGGGTTCTGCGATCGTCGAATGGGCGAATTGCAATCCACCTTCCACAATCCGTCGATTCGCACATTTCCACGTTCGTCAATTGCGTATTCCAGAGTCTACGAGGAGGCTGTGACAGACTAGGTCACGTGGCGCCTAAGAAGGGGGAAGGGGGAGGGGGGAAGGGGGAAGTGGACGGCCTGTTTCAGCTGCCTCTGTCCGAGTTCACGCCCGCGCGTAACGCCCTTGCAACAACGCTGAAAAAATCCGGTGACACGGATCAGGCCGAGCGCGTGAAGGCTCTTCCGAAGCCGACGCTGTCTGCCTGGGTTGCGAACCAGCTGTACTGGCGTGAGCGCCTGGCTTTCGATCGCCTGTTAGCCGCAGGCAACCAGTTCCGTACGGCACAGGCCGCTCAGCTCGAGGGTAAATCCACCGATCTTCGCGCGCCGCTCGACGCGCGCCGCGAGGCATTGTCCGACATGACGAAACGCGCCGCCGACATCCTTCGCGAATCGGGTCACCCGGCTTCTCCCGAGACGATGCGCCGCATCATGACGACATTGGAGGCGCTTGCGACCTATGGAGGACAGACGGCGGCGGCGCCGGCCGGCCGCCTGACGAGCGACGTCGATCCTCCTGGATTCGAAGTGCTCGCGGCCCTCGTCCCGCGCGGAGGCGCCTCCGCGCGCCAAGGTGGGGCCCCACCGCGTGTGATCCCTTTCAGTCAGCCCAAGACCGACACCTCCGCAAAGCAAAGTGGCAGTGCGGAAGAGAAGGCCAGGCGCCGCGACGCCGAGCATCGCCAGAAGCAGGCCGCGGCGCGAAAGGCGCTGCTCGATGCGCGAGCGCGACTTGAAGGAAGCCAAGCGCGCCGCCGAGCAGGCGCGTGCCGCGATGAAGAAAGCCGCGGCGAATGCGAAGGAAATGGAAAGCGCGAAGGCCGCGCTCGAAACACGCTTCGAAAAGGCGTCGGCCGAGGCCGAGGCCGCGCGCCAGGAAGCGCGGCGCGTGGCCAGCCAGGCCGAGGAAGCCGCGCAGGCGGTGGATGATGCCGAGCGCGCCGTAGCGAGCGCGCACGAGAAGTTGAAAAATACGGAGCGGACCTGAAAGATCCGCTCCCCTCGATCGCGAAGCTACGACTCGTCGTGCTGGCCGACACCCATCTCGCCCGCCCACCGGTGGGCGCCCGGCACCTCGATCCCGAACTGATCCAGCATCCGCGAGACCGTGTGATCGATCACCTCGTCCAGCGTGCGCGGGTTGATGTAGAACGCGGGCATCGGCGGAAGGATGATGGCCCCCATCCGCGCGAGCTTGAGCATGTTCTCGAGGTGAATCTCGCTGAGCGGCGCCTCGCGGACCGACAGCAGCAGCGTGCGGCGCTCCTTGAGCGTGACGTCGGCGGCACGATGCACGAGGCTGTCGCCGTACCCGTGCGCAATCGCGCCGAGCGTCTTTACGCTGCAGGGCGCGATCATCATCCCCGCCGCCTGAAACGATCCGCTCGCGATCGCCGCGCCCATGTCGTTCGGCGCGTAGACCTCGCTCGCCAGCGCCTCGACCTGTTCGCGCGAGTACGGCGTCTCGTGGAGCAGCGTCCGCGCGCCCCACCGGCTGATGACCAGGTGCGTCTCGACGCCAGCCTCGCGCAGCCGCTCCAGCAGCCGGACGCCGTAGATGACGCCGGTCGCTCCGGTGATTCCGACGATGAGTCTCATTCGGTCAAAGCCCAACTTCCAACTCCCAACTCCCAAGGCGATTGGGAATTGGCTTTTGGGATTTGGGATTTCCATTAAGGCTATCATCGACCGAATGCTTCGTCGTCAACCACCGGCTCCGTGATCTGCACCTCGTGCGGGGTGCTCGTCGGCGTCAACGATGACAAGTGCTACAACTGTGGCCGCCGGAATCCGGGATTGTGGGGGTTCGCTCCCGCTGCTCCGATCGCTCGGCCACGACCTCGGCTTCGTGCCGTTCGTTGTCGGCACCTGCGCCGTCGTCTACGTCCTCACACTGATTGCATCAGGCGGCAGCATCAATATGAGGGGCCTGTTTGGGTTCCTCGGTCCATCCGTCCCTGCGCTGCTCCTATTCGGCGCCACCGGACCAGAACTGGTATTTGGCTTCGGGCGATGGTGGACGATCCTCAGTGCATCCTGGCTCCACGGAGGCCTACTGCACATCGTCCTGAACATGATGGCGGTGCGCCAGCTGGCGCCCGCGGTGGCAGAGCTGTACGGCCCCGGTCGGATGGTGATCATCTACACGGCCGGTGGAGTCGCGGGATTTGCGCTCAGTGTGTTCTGGGGCCTGTTCCTGCCGGCGATACCGCTGCTCGGAAGCGGCCGCGGGATCACTATCGGCGCGTCGGCGTGCATCACGGGCCTGCTCGGCGCGATCTACTACTACGGCCACCGCGGCGGCAGTTCGATGGCGCGCAGCTACGCGCAGAGCTCGATACTAATGGTTCTGCTGCAAGGGATCTTCCTGCAAGGCATCATCAACAACTACGCTCACCTCGGCGGATTTGGCGGAGGCTACCTTGCCGCGAGACTTCTTGATCCCCTGAAGCCCGAGCGCGCCGACCACGTGCTCATCGCCCTCGTCTGCCTCGCGCTGTCGATCGTGTCGATCGTCGCGTCCGTCGTGACAGCGCTTTTCTGACATGCCTGTTGAACCCGCCTGGAGCGAGTACTACCGCGACGAGATGGACGCCGCGTGGCTGTATCGCGCGCTGGCACGAACCGAGTCGAAACCGCAGCGCCGCACGATCTTCGAGAACCTGGCGAAAGTCGAAGACGAGCACGTCGAGCGGTGGCGCGCCCTTTTCCAGGAGCACGGCGGCACCGTGCCGCCCCACGCGCCGTCGTTGCGCAGCCGTGTCCTCGCGGCGGTCGCTGGGGTGTTCGGCTCCTCTGCCGTCCTGCCGCTGATCGTTGCCGAGGAATCGCGCGAGGTCGGGTCGTACCTGCGCCTGGCGCGCGGTGCGACCGATAAGGCCACGCACGACACGGCGGTGGCGATCGCGACCGAATCCGCCGAGCATGCGCAGCATCTGTCGGCATCGATCGGCCGCGACAGGCGAGCCGTGGCACGGTCATGCCGCCGGCGGCTATCTCCGGAGCGTCGTCTACGGCTTCAACGACGGGCTCACGGCGAACTTCGGTCTCGTGGCCGGCGTGATTGGCGCGAATGTCGCGCCTCACCTCGTCATCGTCACGGGCATTGCCGGCGCGCTCGCGGACGCGCTGTCGATGGGATCGAGCGGGTACCTTGCGGCCAAGAGCGAGGCGGAGGTGGCCGCGCGGCAGATCGCGATCGAACGAGACGAACTCCGACTGATGCCGGACCTCGAGGAAAAAGAGCTCGCGATGATCCTCGAGGTCAAAGGACTCTCGCCGGAGATCGCGCGCGTGTCTGCGGAGGCGATGATGCGCGATCCGACGCGCGCGCTCGAGACCAAGGTCCAGGAGGAGCTCGGAATACAGGCCGCCTCCGTGACGCCGCTCGCCGACGGACTGGTGACCGGAACCGCCACGGCCGTCGGCGCGGTCATCCCGCTGGTGCCCTTTCTGATCGTGTCGGCAGGCCCGGCGATCTGGGTGTCGCTGACGGTCAGCATGCTGGCGCACTTCGGCGTCGGCGCCGCGCGCAGCATCTTCACGGGACGCGGCATCTGGGCGAGCGGCCGCGACATGTTCCTGGTCGGGTTCGGCGTTGCCGCGGCCGGCTACGTCATCGGCGCGCTCGTCATGAAGCAATGAACGCGATCCGCGGGCTGGTCGCGGTGATCGGCGCGCTGGCGGTCACCAGGCTGCTGGTGCAGCCGCTCGAGGTTACGCTCGTCAACGCGCTGGCGGCAGCAGCCACTGAATACACCAGGCGACTTCGCGGCTGTCCTCAACTCCCCGCTGATGCTGGCGGCGCGCCTCGTTTACACCGGCGTGGCCGCGATTCTGGGCGGATACGTGGCGGCGCGAATCGCTGCGCACGACCCGATGCGATACACGATGGTCGCCGCCGCGTTTCAGGCGATCGTCCTGATCTGGGGATTCGCGGCCGGTTATGCGCTGCCGACCCCGATCTGGATGCGGCTTGCCCTCGTCGTCGTGTCGACAACGGGCATCCTGGCGGGGGGCGCGGTGCGATCCGCGGTCGCGGCCCTTCCCCAGGGTCCTCGGGGCGAATAACAATTGGCGGGGCCAACGGAGGCGCAGACGTAGGCCGGGCGTTGCCCAACACGTAGGCCGGGTCCTTTCGGACCTGGCGGGAGATCATTCGTGAGACTCGCGTATCAGGGAGAACCCGGCGCCTACAGCGAGGCGGCCGCGCTTGTGTACGGCGGACCGCAGGTCGAAACGCTGCCGTGCAAGACGCTTCGACGAAGTGTTCGAGGCGGTGGTGAAGAAGCGCGCCACGCACGGCGTGGTGCCGCTCGAGAACTCGATCGGCGGCACGATTCATCGCAACTACGACCTGCTCGCTCGATCACGAGCTCACGATCACCGGCGAAGTGGAGCTCGACGTCGTCCACTGCCTGCAGGCGCTGCCCGGCACGAAGATCGCCGACATCAAGGTCGTCTACTCGCATCCGCAGGCGCTGGCGCAGTGCGAGCGATACCTCAAGGATCTCGGCGTGACGGTTGAAGCGGTCTACGACACGGCCGGCGGCGCCAAGCTGGTGGCCGAGCAGAAGCTGAAGAACGCGGCGGCGCTCGCCTCGCGGCGCGCCGCGGAGGTGTTCGGCCTCGAGGTCCTGCAGGAGGCGGTGCAGGACTACGAGTACAACATCACGCGCTTCGCGATCATCGGCGGCGTGGCCGGCGCCGACGCCGACAAGACGACGATCGTGTTTGCGCTGCCGAGCACGCCGGGCGCGCTGTTCAAGGCGCTGAGCGTGTTCGCGCTGCGCGACATCAACCTCACCAAGCTCGAGAGCCGGCCGATCCGCGGCCGCCCGTGGGAGTACCTGTTCTACGTCGAGGTCGAAGCGCGCCGCGACGACATGGCGTGCTCGCGCGCGCTGATGCATCTCGCCGAGTTTGCCAAGTGGACGCGCGTCCTGGGCACCTACCGTGGATGGGAGCGCGCCAAGGCTGGCGGGGAGCAGGCAACATAGCGATCATCGCGGTCGGCGATGCGTGCGACCCGCGGTTGGCGGACTACCGCAACATCCCGGATCCGGCCCTGGTCGAGCAACGCGGCATCTTCATCGCGGAAGGACGGCTCGTCGTCCAGCGGCTGCTGAGCGGCGGTCGCTTTCCCACCCGGTCGGTGATGGTCACCGATTCGGCGCTCGCCAGTTTGCAGCGCGCCGTCGATTCTCACCCCGAGACACCCGTGTACGTCGTTCCTCAAGCGGTGATGGACGACGTCGCCGGCTTCAACGTTCATCGTGGCTGTCTGGCAATCGGCGAACGGCCAGCACCGCGAGACTGGCTGGAGCTGGCGCGCGCCGCGCGCCGCCTTGTGATCCTCGAACGCATCGGCGACCCCGACAACGTGGGCAGCGTGTTTCGCAATGCCGCGGCGTTCGGGGTTGGCGCGGTGCTGCTCGATCCGGCAAGCACGGATCCGCTGTATCGAAAAGCCATCCGCACCTCGATGGGGGCCGCGCTGCGCATCCCTTTCGCGCGCGTGCACGAGTGGATGCGCGCGCTGCGCGAGCTCGATAGTGACGGCATCGCCCTCATTGCGCTGACCCCTTCCTCGTCCGCGCCGTGCCTTCGCACCGTCGCATCAGAACTCTCGGACCGACGGGTCGCCCTTGTTCTTGGGCATGAAGGTGAGGGATTGACCCAGGCCGCGCTCGATGCATGCCGGTTTCGCGCGCGCATCCCGATGGCAGGCGACACCGACTCGGTCAACGTCGCAACGGCGGCCGCGATCGCGATGTACGAGCTGGCCCGTAAGGGGCCGCCTTATGACGATGATTGACGTCGTTGGGGTCGGCGCCAATTCCGTCGACTTTGTCTATCGCCTCCCCCGGTATCCACGGCCCGACAGCGGGTTTGCGAAGCTGCCGATTACGGATTACCTGGTGTCCTGCGGCGGGCAGGTGACGACGGCGCTGGCGACGTGTGTGGCGATGGGGCTGCGCGCGTCCTACATCGGCACGACGGGATCGGACGATAACGGTGCGCGAATGCGAGGCGAGCTCGCTCGGCGGGGAATCGACATCGCATACGGCGTCGTTCGCGACGCCGCCAATCCGTTCGCCGTCATCCTGCTGGACGAGGGCGAAGGCGAGCGTATCGTATTGTGGCGGCGCGATCCGCGGGTCGCGCTCGAGGCGCGCGACATCAACGGCGATGTGATTCGGTCCGCGCGGCTGGTGCACGTCGACGACGTGGATCTGGATGCGAGCGTCGAGGCGGCGCGGATCGCGCGTGAATGCGGGTTACCGGTGACGAGCGACATCGAGCAGACCACCGAAGGCGTGCGCGCGCTCATCGACGCCGTCACCGTGCCGATCTTTGCCGAGCACGTTCCGGCCGCGCTCACAGGAGAGACTGATATGGCGCGTGCGCTCACCGCGCTCCGCGTCCCGCATCACTCCATGGTGGCCGTCACGCTCGGCGCACGCGGAGCGATGCTCCTCGAGGGGGAACACCTGCATCGCGAGCCCGGCGTGCACGTGAAGCCCGTCGATACGACGGGCGCGGGCGATGTCTTCCGCGGCGCGTTCATCCACGCACTGCTGCGCGGCGACCCGCCGCGAGACATCCTGCGCTTCGCGAACGCCGCTGCGGCTCTGAGCTGTACGAAGGTGGGGGCGATGGCAAGCGTGCCTACGCTCGCGGACGTTACTGCGTTCGCCACGAAGGCCACAAAGACGGATTAGCCACAAAGAACACGGAGAACACAATGGTTTGAGCACTGAGAATCACAAAGGAAGAACATCGTGATCTTTGTGATCTTTGTGGCCAATCCGTCTTCGTGACCTTCGTGGCTATCGTTTGAAGCAGGACGAACCCGAGCGGCGGGACGGTCAGCGACATCGAGTAGTCGAAGCCGTGCATCGGGCCGCGCCTCGGCATGGACGCCGCCGCCGTTGCCCATGTTGCTGCCGCCGTAGCGCGCGCTGTCGCTGTTGAGCAGCTCGCGATACCAGCCGCCCTCGGGCACGCCGATGCGATAGTCCAGGCGCGGCACGGGCGTGAAGTTCGTCACGATCACGGTGAAGTCCTGCGGGTTGCGCGCGCGGCGGATCATCGAGATCACGCTGTTCTCGTTGTCGTTGCAGTCGATCCAGCTGAACCCCGCCGGCTCGAAGTCGACCTCGTGCAGCGACGGCTCGCGCTGGTAGGTGTGATTGAGATCCTGCACCCAGCGGCGCAGCCCTTCGTGCTCCGGGTCCTGCAGCAGGTGCCAGTCGAGGCTCGTGTCGTAGTTCCACTCGCGCCACTGGCCGAACTCGCACCCCATGAACATCAGCTTCTTGCCCGGATGCGCGAACATGTAGCCGTAGAGCGCGCGGAGCGTCGCGTGCTTCTGCCACAGGTCGCCGGGCATCTTGTCGAGCATCGACCGCTTGCCGTGCACGACCTCGTCATGCGAGAACGGCAGGATGAAGTTCTCGGTGAACGCGTAGAGCATCGAGAACGTGATCTGGTTGTGATGCCAGCGGCGATGCACCGGATCCTGCGTGATGTACTCGAGGATGTCGTGCATCCACCCCATGTTCCACTTGTAGCTGAAGCCGAGCCCGCCGACGTAGACCGGCCGGCTCACCGCCGGCCACGCCGTCGATTCCTCGGCGACCGTGATCGTGCCCGGCACGCGCCCGTGCGTCAGCGTGTTGAGCTGCTGGAGGAACGCGACCGCCTCGAGGTTCTCGCGCCCGCCGAACTGGTTCGGGATCCACTGCCCTGCCGCGCGCGAGTAATCGAGATACAGCATCGACGCGACCGCATCGACGCGCAGGCCGTCGACGTGAAACTCCTCGAGCCAGAAGAGCGCGTTGCTGAGCAGGAACGTGCGCACCTCGTTGCGGCCGTAGTTGAAGATCAGCGTGCCCCAGTCCTGGTGCTCGCCCTTGCGCGGATCGGCGTGCTCGTAGAGCGCCGTGCCGTCGAACTCCGCGAGGCCGTGGCGATCCTTCGGGAAATGGCCGGGCACCCAGTCGAGGATCACGCCGATGCCGTGGCGGTGGCATTCGTCGACGAAATAGCGGAAATCGTCCGGCGTGCCGAAGCGGCTCGTCGGCGCGAAGAAGCCGATGACCTGGTAGCCCCACGAGCCGGAGAACGGATGCTCCATCACCGGCATCAGCTCGATGTGCGTGTAGCCCATCTCGCGCACGTAGGGCACGAGCGTCGCCGCCAGCTCGCGGTAGGTCAGGTAGCGGTTGCCCTCCTCGGGAACGCGCCGCCACGATCCGGGGTGCACTTCGTAGACCGACATCGGCCGCTCGTGCCAGGCGTCGAACGACGGGCGGTCGCGCATCCAGTCGTCGTCGCGCCACTCGTATCGCTCTCTCCAGATGACCGACGCGGTGTTCGGCGGCACCTCGAAGTAGCCGCCGCGAACGGATCGGCCTTCTGCAGCAGATGTCCGCCGGTCGTGCGGATCTCGAACTTGTAGCAGGCGCCGTCCGCGCAGATCGGGAATGAAGATCTCCCAGACGCCCGACGGCACGAGCCGGCGCATCGGGTGGACGCGGCCGTCCCACCGGTTGAAGTCGCCGATGACGCTGACGCGCTGGGCGTTCGGCGCCCAGACGGCGAAGTGCACGCCGGTGACGCCGTCGATCGTCAGCGCGATGGCTGCCGAGCTTCTCCCACGCGCGGTAGTGCGTGCCCTCGGTGAACAGGTGCAGATCGAAGTCGGTCAGGACCTGGCCGAACTGGTAGGGATCGATCGTCTCGCGGGCGTCGCCCGCCTCGTGGATGCGGAAGCGGTAGGCCACTTCGCTGACAGAGCGGCTGTCCGCATCGAGCGTCGCCTCGAACAGGCCGTCCGGATGACGCCGCGCCATCGGCGATGACCCGATCGCGCGGTCATCAGTTCCACGGCGCTCGCCGACGGCTGCATCGTCCGGATGACGAGCGCCGGGCGGCCGTTGCGGGTAGACGCGTGCGGCCGAGCACGGCGAACGGATCGTCGGCGCGCCCGGCCGCGACGGCGTCGAGCGCGTCGTCTTCTGCGGTTCGGATCGCACGCGGTCATGGGCGGAATTGTACCGCGGGGGAGTGATATCCTCTGTGACTCATAGCTCGTCTTCTCAAGGGATTCTCACGACCACACAAGGAGCCAACGTTGCCGGGAATCTACGCGCAGTTCGTCACCACTGAAGGAAACTTCACGATTCGTCTGTTCGATCAGGAAGCGCCGAAGACCGTCGAGAATTTCGTCGGCCTCGCCGAAGGCACCAAGGAATGGACCGATCCGCGCACCAACCAGAAGGTGCAGAAGCCGTACTACGACGGCATCATCTTTCATCGCGTGATCGACGGCTTCATGATCCAGGGCGGCGATCCCGCTCGGCCAGGGGATCGGCGGTCCCGGCTACAACTTCGCCGACGAGTTTCATCCGAAGCTGCGGCACAACAAGGCGGGCATCCTGTCGATGGCCAACCGCGGGCCGAACACCAACGGCGGGCAGTTCTTCATCACGCTCGGCGCCGACGCCGCATCTCGACGATCGCCACGCGGTCTTCGGCGAAGTCGTCGAGGGCATGGACGTGGTCAGCAAGATCGGCAGCACGCCGACCGGCGAGCGCGATCGCCCGGTCAAGGACATCGTCATTGAGACGGTCACGATCGAACGACGCTGACACCACAGCCCTCGGACGGCCGGCCGGCGGACTTGATGCCGCTCGTCTACGACGAGCTTCGGCGCATCGCGGCGCGCTACATCAGCCGCGAGCGGCCCGGGCAGACGCTGCAGGCCACGGCGCTCGTCAACGAAGCGTTCGTGCGACTCGCCGCGCGAGCGGGCGCGCACCTTCGCCAACCGCACCCACTTCCTCGCCATCGCCGCGCTGTCGATGCGCCAGATCCTCGTGCAGCGCGCCCGCGCGCGGGCGGCGGCCAAGCGTGGCGGCGCGCCGCAGCGAGTCACGCTCGATGAGGGGCTCAAAGCGAGCGAAGGACGCAGCGATCGACGTCCTCGCGCTCGACGAAGCCCTGACGCGGCTCGCCGCGCTCGATCCCGAACAGGCGCACATCGTCGAACTGCGGTACTTCGGCGGGCTGACCGTCGAGGAGACCGCGGAGCCGTCGGCGTGCTCGCCCGCCACCGTGAAGCGGCAGTGGGCGATGGCGCGCGCGTGGCTGAAACGCGCGCTGGAGGGCGAGCGGGCGCGAGCGCCCCGGGTGGTCACGCGTGACGCGCGAGCAGTGGGAGCGTCTCAAGACGCTGTTCCACGGCGCGCTCGAACAGCCGCCTGACACACGGCACGAGTGGCTGATGCGCGAAGCCGGCAGCGACGAGATGCTCGCCCGCGAAGCGGCGGCGCTGCTCGCGGCGCACGACACCGCCGAAGGATTTCTCGAGGACGCCGGTCGTCGTCGATCCGGCTGATATTGCCGCGCCCGAGTTCGCTCGAGCCGGCACGCGCTCGGCTCGTACGAGATCGAGCGCGAAATCGGCCGTGGCGGCATGGGCATCGTCTACTCCGCGCGTGACCTGCGGCTCGGTCGGCGCGTGGCGCTGAAGGCGCTGCCCCCCGTGCATGACGGCGACGCGGCGCTACGCGAGCGGCTGCGGCGCGAGGCGCGGGCGGCCGCGACCATCTCGCATCCGGCAGTGGCGACCGTCTACGCGCTCGAAGAGATCGACGGCCACCTGTTCATCGTCTCCGAGTTCGTCGAGGGACATACGCTGCGCAGCGAAATCGAGCGGGCCCCGCTCGAACCGTCGCGCGCGCTGGCGATCGCCGCCGACATCGCGCGCGCGCTGTGCGCCGCGCACGATGCGGGCGTCGTGCATCGCGATCTCAAGCCCGAGAACGTGCTGATCACTGCGGTTGGCGCCGTGAAGGTCGTCGACTTCGGCATCGCGCAGCTGGAGGGCATCACGTCGACGCGCCTGACGCGTCCGGGCGCCGCGGTCGGCACGCCGGCGTACATGCCGCCCGAGCAGCTGCTCGGCGCGGCCACCGACCTGCGTGCCGACATCTACGCGTTCGGCGTCGTGCTGACGGAGATGCTCACCGGACTCCATCCCCTGACGCCCGGGCGACGCGCGATGCCGGTGTCGGCGTCCGACATCGCTTGGCGGTGCATCCAGACGGATCCGAACGAGCGCTATCAGTCCGCACGCGAGCTGCTTGCTGCGCTCGAACGCGAGATTGCGCACCCATCGCAGGGTGCCGCGGAGGAGCATGCGGCATCGGCGCTCTCTCGCACCGGCGCGGTGGTGGTGGGAATTTCATCAGGCCGTCGCGGCGCTGGTCTACGGCGTGATGACGTGGCCCGCCTGGATCGCGCGAGGGGTCATCGGCGGCAAAGAAGGCAACGCCGTGTTCGTCGCCGTGCTCGCGGCGGCCATCGTCGCGGTCACGCTACGGCTCCATCTCTGGTTCACGTCGCGATTCTATCCAGCCGAGCTTGAATGGGCGCGCGGGCGCGCGGCGGGGTGGGTCGCCGCGGCTGACTGGGTCGTTCGCAGGGACGCTCGTAACCGGTGGCGTGTTAACGGGTGATTCGCGCCCGGAGCTGGCGGTCGCGCAAATCGCCGTCGGTATCGGTGCCGCCGTGGCCTTTCTGCTGATCGAGCCCGCAACGGCGCGCGCCGCGCTTGGCGCGCGAACAAGGTAGATTTTTCCGCCCCCTCGTGTAGCGGTTCCGGCCAACCTTGAGTCGCCCCACAACAAAGTCTGACTCGGTTACAAGGCATCAACCGAGTCTGACCCCATATCGTCTCACTGGCGTCGCGTGGCACACATCGTGGACTAGGCCCGTCGTGAGTCCTCTATGGATCAGGTAGCGAACCTGTTGGCGATCGCGCCACGTGACGAAGTTCCGTTGGCGTATCCGTCGCCTCGTCGCGGCGAGATTCTCCTCATCGAGGATCGGGATGACGTACAGAGAGGGGCTGGCGCAGCTGCTGGAGCTGCACGGATACATGGTGACCGAACAACCGGATGCCCGGCGCGGCCTGAGTGAGCTCGTCGCGCAGCCACACGGATTCGCGCTGATCGTCCTCGACCTGCAGCTGCCGGGTGACTTGAACGGGACTGCGTTCCGCTCGCGTCAGCTCGCGGATCCCATACTCGCCACCATTCCAACAATCGTCATCACCGCCAGCGACGTCAGCGTTGAAGAGCGCGCTGGCCTGCATGTCGACGGATGGCTCGAAAAGCCATTCCGATTCGAAAACCTTCTGGAACTCGTGAAGCGCTACGTCGTTCCTGAAGTGCCTGGGCTCCGCGCGATCGACTAGGCGCTAGAAGAACCAGCCAAGCGCGACATTCGGGCGTACAAGCCAGCCATCGCCGAGTCCCTGGACTCGAAGTCCCGGAACCAGGCGGAGCCGCGAGGTGAGTCCTATTCGCGCTTCCATTCCAACCAGCGGGCGCGTCGCGTACTCGGTGAACGTGCTTCGAATCGGTGCGGGCGCAACGATTGCCCTGGAAACCGGAATGATGTTCTGCGTCACGTCCGAGCGTTCGCGCGTGAAGGCGATTCCGGCAAGATACACGAGGTCGACGGCGCCTCCCACCGGCTGCCTCACCCACACGACGCCATTCATGCTCGTGTGCCGCCGCCTGACCTCGGACCGGTATTCAAAGGGAAACGGTATCGGAATGCCTGGCGCAACACCGGGCAAGAGCTGAGCGAGGTTGACGGAGGTGCTCCCTACCTGAGCCAGCGGATTGAAAATGGGCGTTTCGTCGGAGCTGCGGCCTGATCGAACGTATTCCAGCTCCACACCCCACAGGCGATCGATGGACGTGCCCACGCGAAGTGCGCCGCTGAGGACCTCTGCAGAATTTGACGGGGACGGAAAGAAACCGGAATCGCCGTGACTGGAGCGCGACACGTCGGCGCCGATTGCGCCGGCGACATATGGTGATTGCGCCAGCGCAGGCGCGGAGAACAGGAAGAACGTAATGGCGAGGAAACGGCGGACCATCGCGCTATTTTAGCGGATGGTCCGCCGGCATTCACGAGGGGTCAGGCTCGAGGCGACAGAGCTTGAACCAGCTCTCGCACGTGGCCGAGCGTGTCGACCGACTCGATCGTCGTAAACGCCCGTTGAATCTGCGCGGACGACAGCACGAGCTGCGCGCAGTCCTCGAACTTCGCCTGCAGCTCCTCGCGGGTGAACGGATTCTCGGGTCCGCCGCGATACCGTTCGTCAGCGGCGTTGCACCAGCTTCCGTCCGTCCACAAGATCGACTTCGACGACGCTGCGGATCTTGTCGAAACCCTGCTTCTCGATCGCCTCGTCGTGCACGGCGGTCACCCGCGGCATCATCTGCTGCACGGGCGCGCTCGCCACGAATTCGTCGGTGAACTCGCGCATCCCAGCACGCCGCGTGCAGAATGATCGCCGACATCAGGAACGGCACCGAGAACTTCGCCTCGAGCTCGGTCTTCGCCGATGGTGTAGCGCAGCGGCGCGAGGATGTTATTGCCGGCGCGCAGCCGCACGGCCTTGATCTGATCGGGCTTCAGGTCGTGATCCACGACGACCTTGAGCATGGCGTCCATGCTCGGATGGCTCAGCGATCCGCACGGATACGGCTTGAACGAGACGCCGGGGTTGACGATCGACCAGGGCTTTCCAAGCTTGCCGATCAGGCGATCGAGATCGGCGCCATCGCCGAGCACCTGGAAGAATCCCCACTGTCCGTCGAGGCCGATGTCGCCGCCGGTGAAGCCGTGCGACGCGAGCTCCGCGGCGAACACGCCGTTCTCGCTCGCCGCGCGCCGCGTTGAGCGGCTTGCTCATCGATCCGAAGTTGACGCGGATGCCGGCGGACAGGCTCGAGGCGATCGCCAGCATGTGCGCGAGCTGTGCCTCGTTCAGCTTCATCAACTTGCCGGCCGCCGCGGCCGCGCCGAACGCGCCCAGTGTCCCGGTGCTGTGGAAGCCGCGCTCGTAATGGTTCGGATCGATCGCCTCCGCCATCTTGCACTGCGACCTCGACGCCCGTCACATAGGCCTCGAGCAAGGCCGCGCCTGACGCCCCGGTCCGCTCCGCGACCGCCAGCGCCGCCGACAACGTCGGGCGTGGTCGGATGCGTCAACAGTCCGAAGGTACGGTCCGGTGTCGTCGACAGCTGCGTGTCGTCGTAGTCGAGCGCGTGACGCGCTGCCGGCGTTGGCCAGCGCGGCATGCGCCGCCGAGACGACCAGCGGCTCGCGCCCGAGCACCGTGGCTTCCTTGATTCCGCTCGACTTTCTGCGCGTACTGCCGGAGGATGTGGCTGCCTTCGGCCGTCGAGCCGGCGAGCAGCACGCCGAAGTTGTCGATGAGACACCGCTTACCCTGCGTAACGACGTCCGCCGGCATGTCCTTCAGGCTCGACGTGGCGATGAAACGGCGCACGGCGTCGGTCGTGCCCTTGATGTCGGCTCGCTGCACCTCTTTGGCTTCGGCTTGGCGGCGGGCGCGGGCGCTGTCTCGGCGACCGCGTCCGGGGCATCTCCGACACGCCGCGGCCACCGACGCAGCCGCACCGCAGCCGACGAGTTCCAGGAATTCCTTGCGGTTCAATCGCATCGTGAGTCCTCAATTCTTGCCTCGCCGAAGCCTTTGGCGAGGAGGGCTTGCCTCGCTGAAGCCTTTGGCGAAGGCGGGATAGGCGATTTGTAGGCTGATGCGGCCGGGCTGTCAAGGCGCGGCCGGGCAGGACAGCTCCCGCAAGTAAGATTGATGGCCTCGATCCCATGTCATCTCGCAAGCATTTCATCTGGGGATTCGTCGCGTTCACGGCACTGATGACCTTAGGTTGCGTCTTCGCCGTCTGGCTCGTGTACAGGCTGGTCGGGCCCGAGTAACCCTGACTTGCGATTGGTCATTCGTGATTGGTGATTCCTGAGCACGCTGAATCAGGAACCCATCACCAATGACCAATCACGAATCGCCAATCGCCTTGCGCGCAATGCCAATCTCATTTCCGTTATCCGTTCTGGATCTGTCACCCGTCGCGGCCGCGTCGACACCCAGCCAGGCGATTCTCGATTCGGTTTCGCTGGCGCGGTTGTGCGACACGCTCGGCTACACCCGCTACTGGGTGGCCGAGCATCACAACATGCCGAACATCGCGACCTCGGCGCCGGAGGTGCTCATCGCGCACATCGCCGCGGTCACAACGCGCATCCGCGTGGGCGCCGGCGGGATCATGCTGCCGAACCACAACCCCCTGCGCGTCGTCGAGATCTTCCGCACGCTGGAAGCGCTCTACCCAGGTCGCATCGATCTCGGGCTTGGGCGCGCGCCCGGCACGGATCCAATTGCTGCGGCAGCGCTGCGGCGTGGAGCGGCGCCCGACGATCCGAACGAGCGGTTGGCGGAGCTGATCGCCTTCGACCGAGGGTCGTTTCCAGAGTCGCATCCGTTTCGCGCGGTTGTCCCGATGCCATCCGACGTGCGGATGCCTCCGATCTGGATGCTTGGCTCGACGCTCGCCGGCGCATCGATCGCCGCGTCGCTCGGCGTGCGCTACGCGTTCGCGGGTCATTTCGCGATGCGACACGCCCGGGCCGCCATCGCGTGGTACCGCGATCAGTTCAAGCCGTCCACCCAGCTCGCGGAGCCATACGCCGTGCTCGCCGTGACGGTCGTCTGCGGTGAAGATGATCGACATGCCGAGCGGATCGCCGCGCCTATCAGGCTCGCGGTCGTGAGGAACCGCACCGGGCGGCGGGCGCCCATCGCGGACGTCGAGGAAGCGGTCGCCTACCAGTTCTCGGCGGAGGAGCAGGCGATCGCCGACGAATTTCTGATGGGCGCGATCATCGGCGGGCCCGCACGCGTGATCGAGGGGCTCGAGCGCCTGGCGGTCGACACGAAAGCCGACGAGCTGATGCTGTCGGCGTTAATCGGGGATCGCGATGAGCGCCGGCGCTCGTACGAACGCGTCGCATTCGCCGCGGGCTTGCCGGCCGACTAGCGGCTCCGGTCAGCGGCCCCCTGAACCAGATCAGGGTGCCGAGGGCTCGAACGTCAGCGCCACGCCGTTGATGCAGTACCGCAACCCGGTCGGCGGAGGTCCATCCTCGAACACGTGTCCGAGGTGCCCGCCGCAATTGTTGCAGTGGACCTCGACCCGCTTCATCCCGAACGTGCGATCCTCAGTCGTGCCAATGGCACCCTCGAGCGGGGCGAAGAAACTCGGCCAGCCCGTGCCGCTCTCGAACTTCCGGTCGGCGACAAACAGCCGCTGGCCGCATGCCGCGCACGTGAAGGTACCGGCCCGATGTTCCTTGAGCAGCGCGCACGATCCGGGCCGCTCGGTGCCGTGGCCGCGGAGCACGGAGTACTGCTCCGGCGTCAGAATCCGCCGCCACTCTTCGTCTGACTTCTCAACGGGAAAGCGCTCTGTACTCATAGGACGCGATCGATCCTACTGTGAATTGCGCGAAACCCCGGGCTCGTGGGCGGCGGCCTGACAATCCGCCCAATCAGGATTGTTTGGCGCATCGAGCGGGCCCGGGCCGGACGCAGCGGGCGATCCGTCGCTCATGCCGATTCTCTTGCTGACAAGCAGCGCCTCGAACGCCCACGA
This sequence comes from uncultured Acidobacteriota bacterium, assembly GCA_963741135.1. Classification (GTDB taxonomy): domain Bacteria; phylum Acidobacteriota; class Vicinamibacteria; order Vicinamibacterales; family UBA2999; genus Gp6-AA40. The sequence continues at coordinate 117,975 of CAVUHC010000007.1, read as the reverse complement.
CGGGAACGGCGTCATGGTCGGGTCGCAGCTGAAGTTGTTGTAGTGGACGTGCGCGATGTAGAAGAACTGTTTCAGCCGCTGCATGGCCGCAACGTATCGCCGGTCGTCCACACGGTGAAACTCCACCTGCAGTTGATCGATGTGATCGAACACTGCGTCGGGCGCAAGCAGGAACGAATCCCATTCCGCACCTTCGACATCCATCTTCACAACGAGACGCCTGTCCTCGTCGCCGTTCCTCGCGAACTGCGCCCGCATCGTGTCGAAGAGCCGTCCGTCCTCGACGCTGCGTGTGCCCGCCACGCACTCCCCGTGAAACGTCGTGCTGCCGTCCGGGCACGATGGCTCGCGCAGATCAAAACAGTCGTACTGATGCACCGTCACGTGAAGCCTGCGGGAAACCTCGCAGCCCCACCCGTCATAGCCGGAGATACCGTATGAATACCCCGCCGTGACCGAGCCAAGGAGATTTCCGCACAACAGGTAGCCGCCGTCGTGCGCTTCGCCAAATCGCTGCAGTTCGCAGTTGGTGACATTCACCGGCTGCACTTCGGCGAAGAGCTCCTGCCTGATTGCCGTCGTGTACGACACAGGCTGGGCCCGTCCAAGTGCGGGACGCGCCCTCCACCACATTGTCGCTGCGACCGCCGCAATCGCGATAAGTGCGAGCGCGGTGATTGTCCCGAATGCGCGTCGAGTCGCCACGTCCGAGGAGTCTAGATCAGGTGGCGCACGAAAGGCCGGGCCGGTGTATAAAAGTAGACGTGAAGCGTTCGCGCATCCGAGCCCTCGCAATGGTCCTTGGCGTCATGCTGTCGGCTGCTCCGCTGCGCGCGCATCATTCGTTTGCCGCTGAGTATGACGCGAAGAAGCCCACGACGCTCACGGGAACCGTGACGAAGGTCGAGTGGACCAATCCTCACGTCCGCTTGTACATCGACGTGAAGGACCAGGGCGGGACGGTCGTCGCCTGGGAATTCACCATGGGCGCCGTCAACGGACTGCTCCGACGCGGGTGGACGATGAAGTTGCTCAAGCCGGGCGACACCATAACGGTGGACGGGTATTTGGCGAGGGACGGCTCGCATCTCGCCAACGCGCGGGTCGTCACGCTGAGCGACGGCCGAAAGATGTCCGGCGGAACAGCCGCGGACGCACCGGGGAATTGATGAAGGTCCTCTACCCCCTCGCGGTTCTCGCGGCGCTCCTCCTTGTTCCGGCGACGCTCACAGCGCAGTGGTTCGACTATCCAACGCCGGGCGTTCCGAAGAACGCCGACGGATCTCCAAATCTCGATGCGCCCGCGCCGCGCGCGGCGGACGGCAAACCGGATTTCTCCGGCGTCTGGCGACCCCCGCGAAACCAGGTATGTCCTCCCGACGGCTGCCCGGACAATCAGATGAGCGAGCAGTTCCTCGACATCGGATGGGGATTGAAAGGCGGTCTTCCGTATCAGCCGTGGGCGGCGGCGCTCGTCAAGGAGCGATCAGGGCAGTCTGGCAAGGACGATCCGACGTCGAGCTGCTTCCCCGGCGGGATCGTCAGGCTGCACACCTATCCCGCCTTCAACAAGATTATCCAGACACCGGGCCTCCTCGTGATCCTCAGCGAACGGGAGACGACATACCGGCAGATCTTCATGGACGGCCGTCCCCGTCTGGTCGACCCGCTGCCGACATGGAAGGGCTACTCCGTCGGGCATTGGGAAGGAGACACGCTCGTCGTGGAATCGAACGGTTTCCGCAACGAGGGCATCTGGCTGGATCGGAAAGGGAGCCCGCTCACCGAGGCCGCGACGATCAGCGAACGGATCAGGCGAGTGAACTACGGGCGGCTGGAGTTGCAGGTCACCGTGAATGATCCGAAAGCGTACACGGCGCCGTGGACCGTCACGCTCAATCAGTTCCTGGAGCCGAACGCGGAGCTGCTCGACTTCGTCTGCCTGGAAAACCACAAAGACACGCCGGCCGTAGTCGGAAAATAGAAAGCGACTTTCGTGTCGGTGCAGAGGCCGACCTTCAGGTCGGCCTACCCTTTCAGACAACCGTTGAAGTGCGCGATCGTGTCGTTGACGATCTGTTTCTGAGCCGGATCCGGGTCGTACACACCCTTTGCATTTCGTGTGACGAAGACGAACCCATGCTCGGGGTGTTCGTACTGCTTCCACTCGACCTGCTTGCCGGCTTCCTTCGCCAGCTCATAGCTCAAACGGAACTGCGGCATGTTGTTGTCGTTCACGCGCCCCATGACCAGGATCGGCGTCTTGATCCGGTTGATCCGTTCCATCGCCACGTTCATGTCGATGCGCGCGCGCGTGGCCGCCTTCTCGTCGTCGAGCATCTGTTGCGTGACATTCATCCGCGTCTCCGGGATCTGCGGTGAGCCCGCGGGACGGCGCCCGACCGCCAGGTACTCGCCCGACGCCGGTTCGACGGCGATCATGCACCGCAAGCCGTCATACTCGGACGCGATTTTGAATGCCATCTCACCGCCGTGGCTCAAGCCGAGGTAACCGACCCTGTTCGCATCGATGTACGGCAGCGTCTTCGCGTATTTGACGATCGCAATCGCATCGTCGTACTCGTACGGGCCATGGTTGAACAACTGGCGCCCCTGTCGCGATGTTTCCTTGAGGGCGGGACCATACGTGTTGTTGACTTCGGCGCGATAGCGCATCCACGCCACCGCATAGCCTGCTTTTACCAGCTGCTCGGGCGTCCAGTTGCCGTACTGCAGCCATTCGCGAAGCCATTCCGTCCCGCCGCCGCCGTTCATGTGCGCCAGCACGACGAGCGGAAAGCGCCCGTTGCCCGACGGCTTCATCATCGCAATCGGCGAATACGTCCCGTCGTTCATCTCGACGTAGATGATCTCCGCCGCCAGATCCGATCCCGGTATCTTCTCGACAACGCTCGTGACCGGATTCGCGATCGGCTTCGGCACATTGAGGTGCCACGGGTCGATGCTGAAGTTCTTCGGGTCGGTCTGGGCGGTCTGGGCGGACGCGACCGCGCCGGCGATGCCCGCAAGGATGGCAAGAACAACGAGGCGCAGTTTCATGGGTCTCTCCTGTTCGGCCTTGACGGCCCCTCTGCTCGACGGTCGCTGACGGGGTTCGGGCGACGGAATCGGCCACCCGCGCCGATGAAGAAACTGGCGCCAAACCGGCCGGATCCTGGGCACCGGTTACCCCCGGCGGAAAGTATATGGCCGGGCCTCGACTCCAGTGCGCCAAGGGGTCGTTTTGGCGTATAGTTTCCCATCTGAAAGAATCGTTGGCTCGAGTGGAGGCCATTTATGCGTAAATTCGCTGCCTTGGTTGTTGTTGCGGCGCTGCCTTTCGCCGCCGCCGTCGGGATTCGGGCGGCCGCAGATATTCCCGCGTGGGCGTACGCCATCGCGCCGCCGCCGACGCCGGGTGCTCCCGCGGTCCCGCCAGACACCTCATTGAAGACGCTCCCCGGCGCTACCGAAGCAGTTCACTCGGCAGCAGATCGCCGACGGCTTCGGGCCCGCCGACTGGTATCCCGAAGATCACCCGGTCATGCCGGAGATCGTCGCCAAGGGCAAGCGGCCCGATGCGCGCGCGTGCGGTCTTTGCCACATGCCGAACGGCAAGGGACGCCAGGAGAACGCCGGCGTGTCGGGCCTGCCGGTGTCCTACTTCATCCAGCAGATGGAGGACTTCCGCAACGACCTCCGCAAGAGCGCGGAGCCGAGGAAGGCGAATACGCTCGCGATGGCGCATGATCGCGAAAGCGTTGACGCCGGCGGAGATCAGGGAGGCTGCGGAGTATTTCGGCAAGATCAAGTGGACGCCGTGGATTCGCGTCGTCGAGACCAATACGGTGCCGAAGATGAGAAGCGCCGGCGGCATCTGGATCCCGCTCGAAGGCGCCGAGGCCGGCAAAGAGCCGATTGGCGTGCGCGATCATCGAGACGCCGGAAAAACCGGAAAACACGGAAATCCTGCGAGACCCGCGCTCGGGCTTCATCGCCTACGTCCCCGTTGGATCGATCAAGAAGGGCGAGGCGCTCGTGAAGACGGGCGGCAACGGCAAGACGATCGAGTGCGGTGCATGCCACGGAACGGATCTGATGGGCCTCGGCCCGGTGCCCGGCATCGCGGGACGTTCGCCGAGCTATCTGGCGCGCCAGATGTACGACATGCAGGTGGGCGCGCGGAACGGCGAGTGGACGCAGTTGATGAAGCCGGTCGTTGCGAAGCTGACGGGCGAGGATCTCGTCAACATCGCCGCGTACGTGTCGAGCCGCCCCGTGGGTGGCACGAACGCGACCAAGTAATTCACTCGCGGGTCTTCAAACCGCCCAGAGAAAACGAAGGCCGGGTTTCCTTTCGGGACCCGGCCTTTTGTTTGTACGAAGCTCGAATTGCGAGTGAACTCAATTCAGCATTCGCAATTCACCATTCAGCACTTACTTCGCGTCCTTCATCTTGACGATGATTTTCTTCAAGGCGTCCGCGTCAGTCGGCAGATCGCCGGTAAGCGGTACCTCGTTGAAGCCCATGATGTAGGCGACGATATCGACGTATTCCTGCCGCATGAGGCTGCCGGGGTTGTCCTCGGGCATCGTCGTGCGGACCTGCTCGAGCAGGTTGTTCGCGGTGTATGTCTCCCAATTCATCCAGAACTGGTCGCCGGTGAGGGGCGGGGACTCGGGCGTGCCCTTGAGACTCTCCTGGTGGCACTCGCTGCACTTGGCGACATAGAGCGCCTTGCCGCGTGCCTGCTGATCGCCTCCGGCCGGGGCCGGCGCCGCCCCCTGCGCAGTAAGTACGACGAGAGCCGAACACCAACCGAGGAAGGCTACGAGTGCGACGTTGCGATATGCGTTCATGGCTCCTGATCCACCTCGATAAACCGCGGTTATGAGCCCGCGGAAGTTAAGCTGAACGTGAACACGTAGACCGCGCCGGCTTCCTTGACCGAGTTGTCCGCCTGGTTGCCGTTGATGCCCCTGGCGCCGCTGTCTTCCCCGCGCGCGCCCACCGCCAACGTACGGCCGTCTCGGCTCAACGCCACCGAGCTGCCGAATTCGTCGAACGCTTCGTTGTTGGACCCCTTGACGTACGCCTTCTGCGCCCACGTCGCGCCGGTGCGGGAGAAGAGGTAGACGGCCCCCGCTTCCTGCGCGGAATCATCGTCCTGCTTACCGTTGATCCCCTGCGCGGCGCTGTCCTCGAGCTGAGCGGACGCGGCGAGTGTGTTGCCGTCGCCGCTGAGTCTGTAGACGCGACCCGAACCAGTCGTTCTTGCCGGTGTTCGACGCCTTGATGAACGCCTGCTGGGTCCAGTTCGTCCCGGAGCGCACGAAGACATACGCCGCGCCAGTCGATGTGTCGGTCTTCATGTTCGTTGTCGCATGCGCTGCGTCGGATTGACACCGGTCGCCAGGCAGTCTTCGTCGAGCGAGGCCGACGCGACCGTGTTGCCGTCGTCGCTGATCGACACGACCACGCCGAGCGAGTCGTTCGCCTCCGCGTTCGATGCCTTGAGGTATCGCCTGCTGGGTCCACGTCGTCCCGCGGATCGCGTGAACACGTAGACGGCGCCGGATCCGTTGCGTCCCCTGCTCGTACGGGCCGTTGATCGCCCTCGAGGCGCCGCCTTCGTCGAAGGCGCTCGCAGCCAGCGTATTGCCGTCGGCACTGAGCGCGACCGAGTATCCGAACTGAATGTTGCCGAAGGTGTTGGCCGGCTTCACGTAGGCCTGCTGCGTCCAGGTCGTGCCGGTCCGCGTGAAGACGTAGACAGCGCCCGCCGACTGCATCGAGTTGTCAGCCTGGTTGCCGTTGATGCCCGTGGCGTTGCTGTCCTCGGCGTTGGCGCCAACCGCGATCGTATTGCCATCGTCGCTGAGCGACAACGCGAAGCCGAACTGGTCGCCGTCGCCGAAATTCCCGTCGGTGCCCGCTTCGCCGGTGTTCGACGCCTTGATGTAGGCCTGCTGCGACCACGTCGTGCCGCGACGCGTGAACACGTAGACGGCGCCTGCCTGCGGTATCGAATCGTCCGCCTGGTTGCCGTTGATCCCCTTCGCGCCGCTGGCCTCGAAGTAGGCCGAAACCGCCATCGTGTTGCCGTCGGCGCTCAACGTCGACGACATGGCCGAACTCGTCACCCACGCCCGGATTCGACGCCTTCACGTACGCCTGCTGGGTCCACGGGCTCGTGGCGTTGCGGCGCGTGATAGACGTATACCGCGCCGGCGCTGTACACCGAGGTGTCGTTCTGGTTGCCGTTGATTCCCTTGGCGCTGCTGCTCTCGTTCGGTGCGCCCACGGCCATGGTGTTGCCGTCGCCGCTCAGTGCGACCGAGTCCCCCAGTAAGCGTGCCGCCGTTGCCGAAATGATCGCCAGCATGCGGATTCGACGCCTTGATATACGCCGTCTGTCGCAGCATTCCCAGCGCCGACTGCGCTTCGACGCCGACGATCGCCGCAAGGGCTGCCAGCGATGCGACGAAGACAGCCCACAGTTTTCCGCCCCTCATGATCCCCCCGAATTTAACTGAGTCAATTCCCAATCGCCAACTTGGCGATTGCGCGCTTTCATCGGCCGGCGGGCCGCGGCGGTGTCGACGGCGCCGGCTTGGCAAACTTCACGGCATCGATCGTGACGTTTGCGCGCACCTGAGACATCTCGAACGTGTCACGTCCGTCCAGCCACGTCTGCGTGAACTTGTGCGGCAGCTTCACACCAGCCACATCTCGATAGTCGTCGTAGTCGGCCTGCACCGGAATCTTGCCGACCGGGGAATCGGTCAGCCGCACCGAGCGGACCAGAAAGCCCGTCTTCTGGTCGAAGTACAGCGTGACGATCACTCCCGTGGAGGTATTTCCCTGAACGACATCGACGTCCTTGCCGTCGATGGTCGTTGCAACACCCACGCGCCATCTCGCCGCGAGCTGCTTGAGCTGCGACGGAAACCACATCATCGCATCGAGCCTCGCGCCCTCGAGTTCCTGCCCGGCGAGCTGTAGCACGTCGACCGGTCTGAGCGGCGCCGCAATCCAGCCGTTGCGGCCGTCGTAGATAGTCGTGCTGTCGCCGTTGCTCGTGTGAACGACGACGGAGCGCTGCGCAGGCGCCTTGGTGAAGATTTCGACCGCGCGCTTGTCGGCCGATTCGGGTCCGTATCCAACGTTGGTGCCTGTAGCCACGAAGCTCGTGAGGGCGGCCACGCGCTGCGCGCCGCCGACCGCCTGGACGTACTTGTTGAAGACTTCGTCGGCCATCGGCGCCAGCGGCGCCTGCGCGAAGACCGCATTTGGATCGGACGGAGCCAGCGGCCCGTACTGCACCGCGAAATCAGGGACCACCCGGGGAGCATCCGCGGCGCGATGGCACGAGTAACAGGTGACCATCTGGCGCCCGCCGAAGTTGTCCTCGTTGATCTTCTGCATCATTGAGATCATCCGGCGCGCCGTCCTCTTTCTCGTGTTGTCGACCGCAAATCCGTCCCAGCTTCGATCGTCGGCGGCGTGACAGTCCTCGCACGACATGCCGAGCGACGCGGAGAAGAATCCCATTGTCGCCATGAATTGATCGACCGGAATGCCCTTGAGCACCAGGACGTTCTTGAAGACCTCGTCCGACATCGGCGCCTTTTCGGCGGGTGCCTGCGCGCGCACGAAAGCGGCGCCCAGCAGGCAGGCGAAGAGTGCCGCGCGTCGCCAGAAAAGTCGTCTTGCTCGATCCGAGCGTCATGCCATGTCCCCCTGTGTGCGCCCAAAAAAATGGGCCGCGCGTTGCGGCCCATCGTTCGTTCCCAGCGTCGAGTCCGTTACTTCGCGGGCTCGACCGGCTGGCCGTAGTTCGCCGTCCGGTAGATTTCCTTGCCGGAATCGGTCAGCGTGATCTGCGCGCGCTCGGTCAGATTCATGTAGGGGTCGCCGCTCTTCACGACGCGGCCGATGAGCGTAATACCGGTACCGCTCTTGATTGTCGTGGGACTCCAGCCATACTGCTTAATGAGCTGCTGCGGCCCGCCGAGTTCCGCCGTCCACCTCGTGGTCTTGCCGCCGTCGTTGACGTCGAACACCACGAGCGCATGCGGATTCACCATCACCAGCTGCACAACGGTGCCTTTGAGGGTGACGGTTTCTTCGTTGTAGCGGCCCGCATCACCGTGATGCGCCCACGCCGAGCCCGGCAGCAGGCCAACGGCAAAGGCAAGCGCGCACAAAAGACTCTTCTTCATGGCGACGACACCTCTCTAGAAGGGCAGGAAGCGAGAAGACGTAAATGTCTCATCTTATTGAGGGCATGTCAATTAGGGGCGCGCAACCAGAAACGGCCCGGTGAAGTCGCCGCCACACTTGGAGTTACGCGGGCCGGTGCCAGGAAGTTCCGGTCTACGCCCCTTACCAGAACGCCCGGGTGAGCGCGTCAGGGGCGCAAACGGGTGTCGCGGCGCCGAAGCCCATGGTCATCCCACGCTGCGCTCGCAACCGGTGCAACGCGCTCGCTCCAGTCGATGTGATGTCGATCGGACTTGGTGCGACCGATCCGCGCCGAAGAGCGCACCCCGCGCTCTACCCTCTTGTGTCGGAGGGACTCTTCATGAACCTATCGGTGAAGCTCTCCCGCGTTTGAACCGTGGGATCTACCTTCTCCGAAAGCCGTATTATTCTTGGGTCCGCATGAGAGCCATCGGGGGAGACGATCCGGATTCCGCCGAGTGCATACCGCACGAGGGTGAGCTGCTTTCCAGAGAAGAGGGGCGCGTGAGCGACAATCGCAACGGTATACCCGCCGGCGCGGCCGACCCCACCCTGACACGGCGTCGCGTGTTGCAGAGCGCGGGCGGACTCTTCGCCGCAGCGGCGTTCCCAACGGCGGCGTCGGCCGCGCCCGCTCGCTCTCAAGCGGCCCCCGCGACGCGTTCGGCCGATGTCACCGGTCGGCTCGCGCGCTACATGGTTGAATCCAGGGATCGAAGCCTCCCGCCAGACGTCGCGCGGGAAGCCAAGCACCGGATTCTCGACACACTCGGAGCGATTGTGTCGGGCGCCCACCTCAAGCCCGGAGAGATGGCTATCCGGTATGTGCGAGGACAGGGCGGCACCCCGGAGGCGTCGGTTTTCACCACCAACATCCGGACATCAGCGATCAATGCCGCGCTCGCCAACGGGATGTTCGGGCATGCCGACGAAACAGATGATTTCGAGCCTGACACCAAAGCGCATCCGGGCTGCGTCGTTGTCCCGGCCGCGATGGCCATGGCCGAGCGGGAGAACAGGTCTGGCATGGAGCTGCTCAAGGCGGTCGTGCTTGGATACGACCTTTGCTGTCGCTTCCTGCTGGCGCTCGGAGCCGATCACGTGCGCGCGACGCACCGCAGCGCGGAGGGTACCAGCGCCACCATGGGCAGCGTGGCGGCCGCGGCGGCTCTGGCCCGCCTGGACCAGCAGGGGATGCGTTACGCACTCTCGTATGCGGCGCAGCAGGTGTCCGGTCTCTGGAGCTGGACGCGGGATACCGAGCACGTCGAGAAGGCGTTCGACTTTGCCGGAATGGGGGCGCGCAACGGCGTCACCGCGGCCATCATGGTCCAAACCGGGTTCACAGGCGTGCCGGAGGTGCTCGAGGGCGAGCACAACGTCCTCGACGCGCTTTCCACGCAGCCAAAGCCCGAAGAGATGGTCGCCGGTCTTGGCACGCGGTTCTTCGTCACGGAGACCGCCATCAAGGTCTTCTCGGTGGGCTACCCGATTCAGGCGCCGCTCGACGCCTTTCTCACATTGCGCCGCCAGCATGGTCTCACCGCGGAGAACGTCGATCACATCACCGTCCGGCTGCCGGCGGATGGCGCGGGTATTGTCAACGACAGCGCAATGCCGGACGTCAACTGCCAGCATCTCATCGCGGTGGCCCTCATCGACGGTACCGTGTCGTTTTCAGACAGCCATTCACGCGAGCGCATGGGTGACCCCAAGGTCCTTGCCGTGAAGCAGCGTGTCGAACTAATCGCCGATCGAGCGCTGATGGTTCCGGATGCACCGCGCAGCGGTTTCGTCGAGGTGCGCCTTCGTGACGGCCGGACGGTGAATCATTTCACCCGACATCCTCCTGGAACGAAGGAGAACCCGCTGGATACCGAGCGGGTCAATGGGAAAGCGCGGGGGTTGATGACGCCCGTCCTTGGTGCTGAACGCACGGAGGCGATCATCAGGCGCGTGAACACCCTGGAAGAGGTGGCTACGGTCCGCGAGCTGCTGCCTTTCCTCGCCGGCTAAAAAGCAGCCGATCCAGGAATGTTGACGCTCAGGAGTAGACTCGGCCTACAATACCCGGCCGTGGAGGCGCATATGAGTGCATTGCTGAAGCGACTGTTCCTCGCGTTGTCGATCGTCCTTGCCACCGGTGTGCTGCCACAGGCGCAGGCCACCGATACCTACAAACCGACGGTGGGCCAGGCCGGCAAAGACGTCGTCTGGGTGCCTTCACCGCAGGCGCTGGTCGACACCATGCTCGACATGGCGAAGGTGACGCCACAGGACCTCCTGATGGATCTGGGATCAGGCGACGGGCGCACCGTCATTACGGCGGCCAAGCGCGGCGTCCGCGCCATCGGTGTCGAATACAACCCCGACCTGGTTGGCCTGTCGAAGAATGCCGCTGCTGCCGCAGGCGTCAGCGACAGAGCGACGTTCGTGCAGGCGGACCTGTTCAAGACCGACCTTTCGAAGGCCACGGTCATCACGATGTTTCTGCTGCCGACCATCAACCTGCAGCTGCGGCCCACGCTGCTGAGTTTGAGGCCGGGCACGCGCGTGGTGTCGAACACGTTCCACATGGACCAGTGGGAACCGGATGGAAAGATCACGCTCGGCCCCGAGGGATGCACCAGCTGGTGCACCGCGATGCTCTGGATCGTCCCGGCCAAAGCCCAAGGCACCTGGAAGACACCGCAGGGCAATCTCACGATTACGCAGACGTTCCAGATGGTCTCCGGAACACTCGGATCGACCCCGATCACGGGAAAACTGACCGGTGATCAGATCACCTTCACCGCGGCCAGCACGCAATACACGGGGCGCGTGAACGGCGACACGATACAGGGCTCGAACTGGGCGGCCTCGCGCATCAACTAGACGCGAAAGGCGGGTAGCCATCGCCCGCCGCTTCGTGACGCGATGCGCGCCAAAATCCGGGCCGACGTCATCGCGTCGGAGCTGGCCACAACGGGCTGGTGGCTGTGTTGCTGCTGGCCCGGCGTGGGCTCGACGTGCTCGTTCTCGAGGTCCAAGGTGTTCGGCTGCGCCGGGCACAACGCGGCCATGCGGATTCCGAGGAGACCTCGGGCGCTAAACCGTCCCCTTCAAATATCGACGGCGCTCACGCTCCGGGAACTTCTCGATCGCGTACCTCAGCATCGTCCTCGGCATGCGTCCGTAGCGGTCCTTCAGGAACCGCCGCTCCGCAGCCGCGTCGCGGTTGCCGACTTCACGCAGCATCCAACCGACGGCCTTGTGAATCAGATCATGCGAGTCGGCCAGCAGCATGTCGGCGATCCGGAACGCCTCGTCGAATTCACCGCGCTTGATGTCATGAAAGGTCGCGATCATTGCGATGCGCCGGTCCCAGATCGAGGCGGATCTCGCGAGGCGTCTCAGCGGCGTCCGGCTGCGATCCTGCAGCCAGGCACCGACAATCTGGTGCGCCGACGAGTCGACAAGGTCCCAGTTGTTGATGAAAGCCGTGTTGGCAATGTACAGCTCGTAAATCTTGCGCTGCTCCGCGGGCGACCCTCGACGAAAGCCATCCACCAGTAGCATCAAGGCCAGCAGACGCTCTTCGTGCACTGGCGAGCCAAGGAGTTCGACCGCGTCCCCGATCGCCACATGGCCGCATTCGCGGCAGACAGCCCGCAGTTGCGGAACCTTGACGCCGATGAATACATCGCCGTCGGCATACTGGCCGGGGGCTGTCTTGAAGAAGCGCTGAAGTCCCGGAATGCGTCCCGCATCCGCTCGCGCGCGCAACAGAACGCGGATCTCATTCGCTCTCTTCGACACGGTTGCATCGTATCGCGGCGGTCGCCCCTGACCACGGCACAAGCTGGGCTCGTTTCACGTGTGTTCTGAAATGAACAGTCGCCCTGTGGTACGGGTGCTAACGTCAAAATGGGTCAGATGATTGCTCCGGGAGAGGCACTGTCGCTGAATTCGCTTGTCACGCCGACTGCAGACGGAATTGCGAGCCGCATACTCGCCAAGACGTCGGGTGGCAATCTGACGCTATTCGCGTTTGACGCCGGTCAGGGACTCACAGAGCACACGTCGCCTTTTGAAGCGCTGGTCATCGTGCTCGAGGGATCGTGCACCCTCACCATCGGCGGAATTCCGGTTCTGGCGACGCCGGGCACGATCGTGCGGATGCCCGCCGACGTCTCGCACGCGGTCGACGCCGTTGAGGCCACGCGGTTCCTTCTGGTCATGCTGCGGGATCAGGCGCGCGAATATTGACTGTCACACCTGGGATCGATCGCATCCCTCACGGGTCAATGGGTCAGTGCGTACACCAGCACGTTAATGCCCAGGGCGTAGCCATCCGGTGAGAACTGCTGGAAGAACGCGGGGTCGTCACCTTCACGCTCCCACGAGTCCGACACGTCGGTGTTGTGCGTCATCACAGCAACGATGCGTCCGTGTTTGTCACGGACGGCTCGGAAGTGCGGCACGGCGGATTCCGCGCCGCGCTCCGATGTGTTCTGCCCACGGCTCCCTCGCCAGAACCGGATGTTCGTCACTTGCGGGACCTTCTTCACTTCGAACATCGAGTGGAAGATTGGATCGCTCAGCGGCACATCCTTGATCGCGTACTCAGCACTTGGCATCGCCTTCGCGAATTCCCTCGTCCACTGTTCCCATGCGGCATCTCCCCAAAAATCGTCGACCCAGATAAAGCCGCCCTTCTCGAGATAGAGCCTCAGACGTGACGCTTCCTCGTCCGACAGCCCGATCGTGCCGACGTCGGACGCCATGAGGAACGAACAGCCGAACAATGCATCGTCAGTGAGCCGGACGAGCCATGAATGCGGAACATCAGGTGAGAGCCGACTGATGCGCGTCTTCGTCAGCTCTGAGAGTCGCATCAACAAATGGCGCTCGCCCCATGGATAGTCGGTCCGCCATCCGGCACCGCTGGGCTCACGCCGGGTGCTGGTATAGAGCATGTGACACGCGGTGAGGTTGCGATCGGGCCATTGCTGCGGTGGGAGCTCGGCAGGATCGCCCTGTTCGCCCCGCAGACCACGGAAATCGTCAAAAGCACCTCGACGGAACTGTGCGTAGCTGTACCCACCTGACGCGGCAAGGACCGCCAGGAGCAGGAACAGCATGAGGTGCACTCTATTTCTTCGGGGCGTAATAACCCTGCCTGGTTCGGACGATACATCAGAACGATTCACGCGCATCGCAATCTGTCGAAGTCGTTCTTGAAGGGCGCGCCGCTCCATCGACGGAACGCGGACGATGGTCAGGAATGTGGAGAACATCAGCTGGACCGGGGTGGCGGACTACGGACGCGGACCATCTCGCGGGGCGCCGGTGCCTGACGAGCCGAGAAACAGCTTGCGTCCATCAGGGAACGTGAGATCCGTCCCGTTGCCCCTCATCGAGCCATCCTTCGCCTGAAAACCGTCAACGAGAATCTCTATTCCCGTGGGCAGGGAATCCTTCGTAAATCCCCGCCTGTACAAAGCATTCGGTGGACCTCCTTCGATCATCCAGCGTTCCACCTTGCCGTTCGGCTTCTTCACGTCGATGTGGATCCAGGTGTGGGGATTGATCCATTCCATCTTCATGACCGTTCCCCTCAATTTGATCGGCCGGGTTGCGTCGAATTCCGCCGCAAATGCATGATGACCCGACACGGGCATAGCGGCGATCACGATGCCCAGGCCGGCGAGCAGAATGGCCACGTCGGTGCGCATGAGTCCTCCCTTTTCGCGGTCCGGCTGAATTGGTCCGGCTGAAGCCGGACACTACGTACCGGAGTGTTTCTTCTTCGCGGCGTCCATGCGAGCGCCGCTCAGGAGATTCGGCATCGCGTAGTTTCCCTCGTGACATGCGTACTCATAAATCTGCGTGTCGTCCGCAAGCCTCGAGATGGGAATGGTTGCCGTCCAGGGCTTCGAAAACGTCATCGGATCCTCGACGGTGATTTTGTATTCGAGAGTGTCCGCGTCGATTCTCATGAAGCGTTCGACGAGGTGGAGAGTTTCGGACGGCCGTGTCCAGATGCTCGCCCACTCGTAGTTGGTCTTGTCGAGAAAGTTTGTGGTATCCACGACCAGCGTATCGCCTTCCCAATGGCCAATCGCATCCCCGAACCACTGGCGGATGCTTGTGTGCGGACGCCCGTCTACCGGGATGATGCGGCGATCGCGGAACTCCTCGTGAAGAATGGTCACGTATCCCGGACTCTGCACGATCCGGTTGTGGCCGCCGTTCGGACCCTGCCACATCATTCCTGTGACGCCGTCAGTGAGACACCGTTCTCCGGTATCCGGGTCCAAATATGATTCGAACGGCCCGACTCCATATCGGGCTGTCGTGCGCGCGTCGGCTTTCTGCGCATCCGGCGTGTAAGGAATCCGTCCGTCGCGCGGATCGACGATAAGCGACGTTTGCTTGTACACCTTTCTTGGTCTGCCGTGGTCCTGCCAGAAGCTGTTGTACTCGTTCCCGCGAATCGGTGATTCAGCAATGGAGCGGCGGCCCACCTCCCCGCCTTCAAAGCCGGCGAGCCTTTTCGCCTCCTGCTCCGTTTCTATCTTCTCTTTCTGCGCCACTTCCTCATCGGTCAGGGACTCCCGTCCGTCGAACTGGGCGGGGCGTTCCAACGCAATAGCCGCTTCGTATCTCCAGACGCCCTCGAGATCCGGGTCACCCCATGCGGTACGGGGATGCGTCCACGTGCCCGCCTCCGCCCGTTCGGCCGCCGGATCCCCGGTCGCGCCAGATCCCAACGCAAACGCCGCGATCCCGCTGGCGGCTGCCAACGTCACTGCCGCCGCGATATACCGGTACTTCATCTCACAGCTCCGTCACTTGTTCAGCTGTCCGGTCGCAGGGTCGATGACGCCAAGATGGCCGTACATCGTCTCCTCTACGAACTCCACGCATTTGTATTCCAGGATCTGCTTGTCTTTTTCGAAACGCCGATAGAGCGGCATCCTCATCTTCCACGGCTGCGTAAACACTTTCGGGTCTTCAATGGTGACTTCGTACATGAGGTGGTACGGACTCACGGGAGTATAGCGCTCGACGACATGCAACGCGTCGCTATGGAAATTCCCGGCCCTGTCGAACCAGGTCTGGTCGTTGAAATCGGTCACGTCGACCACCAACGTATCTCCGTCCCAGCGGCCGCGCGAGAAGCCCATCCACGTTGTGCTGGGACTGTCGGCAACTTTATCCATGTAAATGGTGCGCGTTGCCCCCGCAAATTCATACGCGATCAGAATCGTGTGTTTCCCTTGAAGAATCTGAAATGGATACGGCATATACGTGGCGCGAGGCACACCCGGCATGAAGCACTTGATTTCCGGATCACGCTCCAGCCAGTGTTCGAAGTTCTCCTTTTTCTTCGCGGCCGCCGCCGGCTGGTACGGAATCTCGTGTCCCTCCACCACGCCTTCGCCCGCCGGAACCCCGCCGACCGCGCCGAGCGCACGCACTGGCGGTGCCGGCAATTCCGTCGGCGTGGCTCGGGCGAGTCCAGGGACACCCGTACGCGGTGGCGCCGGTGTCAGCGCCAGGGCTGGTCGCGCAGCATGGGCCTGAATGTCGTAGTTGGCAGTGTTGAGGGCTTGCCAGATCCCGTTCAGGTCTGGCGTGCCGTCAGCGGTACGTGGGGCTCGATAGGTGTCGGTCTGACTCGCGCTCGGCGGCACTTGCGTGCACTGCGCGGTCACGACTGCGGCGGCAACGGCGGCCACACTCATCGCGCTTCTGAACCCGGTTCGCATGTCGCGGACTCCTTTTCACAAAAACATAGACAACCACGAAGGACAGTTTTTCGTGACCTTCGTGGTTATCAAGTCTTTGTGTCCTCGGGCTTACTCGACTCGTCGCGCGCGTCGAAGTTCGAGATTATGGGACGGTTCGTGCCTCGACACAACAGATCTTGCGGCCGCCGCCGGCACGACTTTGATTTACACTTCCCGGCATGACGAGGGCCTCTTTGTACGTCAGGATCGCAATCGTCGCGGGCGTCGCAGCGCTGCCTGGTTCCGGGATTCTGGCGCGGCAGCAGCCACCAGCATCGGACAGGTGGATCACCGCCTGGGGCACTTCGCAGAATGAACTCGGCATGAACGCGGTGTCGAACACCACGGTGCGCATGATCGCGCGTGTCACCATTGCCGGCGACGCCGTGCGCATTCGACTGGACAACACCTTCGGCGGCGTCCCGCTTTCAATTGCGAAGGCGTATGTCGGGCAGCGGATTCAGGGAGCTGTGCTCGCGCCAGGGTCAAATCGGCAGCTGTCGTTCAACACGTCCGCAAGTGTGATCATTCCTGCCGGCGGCAGTGTGACGAGCGACCCGGTGCGGATGACTGTGCTGGCGCAGCAGGACCTGGCGGTGAGTCTGCACATTCCTGACGCCGGCGTGCGGCCAAGCCAACATGGGGGCGCGCAGGTGACGTCCTATGTGGCGACGAATGGCTCTGGCGATGTGGCGGGCGATGAAACGGCGACACGTTTTACTGGCACCACATCGTCGACGTTCTGGTTGAAGGCGATCGATGTTTCCTCGTCGCCCTCCACCGGATCGGTTGTCGCGTTCGGCGATTCAATTACCGACGGAACGTGCTCGACCATTGATGCCCACGACCGGTGGGAAGACGTGCTCGCCGTGCGTTTGGCTCTTGATGCGGCCGATCGAGGAAGACAGGAAGCGCACAAGGCCATCGTCAACGAGGGCATCGGAGGCAACACCGTCACGCGTGAGAAGGTTCAACCGCCGCCCGACAGTCCTCCCGGCCTCGAGCGGCTCGAACGTGACGTTCTGACCCATCATGGTGTCACGCACGTCATTCTGTTCATGGGAACCAACGACATTCGTCGGGACGTCCCTGCCGGAGACGTCATCGCCGGAATGCAGGACATCGCCAGGCGCGTGAAAGCGCGTGGTCTGAAGATCATCGGCGTCACGATCATTCCGCGGCACAATCGTCCGCCCGTGGAGAACAACACGGGATGGAACGTGGCGAAGACGAAGGCCCGCAACGAGGTGAATCAATGGATCCGCACGAAAGCCCCGTTCGATGCGGTCATTGACTTCGACAAAGTTGTGCAGGATCCGAAAAACGCTGACCTGATACATCCCCCGTTCAACTGCGGGGATGGCATCCATCCCAGCCCACGCGGCTATTACGAAATGGGCAGATCGGTACGACTCGATCTTTTTCAATGAGAGGCATGAGACCTCTCCAGCTGCGCCTGCATTCGGGCGTCAGACGTGACTCGGCCGCTGCCCGGTGATTCCCCAAATCAACTGTGCGAGCGGGTCGGGGTCGGCGGCGCGAAAGTCCACCCATGTCATGCCCCGGAGAAACAACGGCAGCTCCGGCTCTCCACCAGCGCCGGGGAGCATTACCGGTATGACGGGGCAGCCGCGCTTGTTGAACTCCCGCAGAAAACCATCGAGCTCCTGGCGTTGCCAGGGCCCGATCCCCTCGTGGCTCACAAACACGGCCGCCGCACGGATGTTGGCGATCTGTTCTTCCAGAACGCGCTGCCAAGGCGTTCCCGGCCGCAGTTCCCACTGATCGAGCCACGGCAAAACCCCGCGGCCCATGAGCCTGCGCCCGATCTCCATGACCGCGGGTTTGTCTCCAACGTTGTGACAAAGAAACACGTCGAACGCTCCGGCCGCCCTCTTGCGTTCGACCGCCTGCTGAGCGTCTCTCACGTCATTCTCACCTGGACCACCCATGGCAGGGGGCGACTCGATGCGCTCCTGGCCGCGCCGGCCGGAAACTGTCGGCGCGACCTCGCGATGCGGCCGCTCATCGACGGCACGTCGTGTGGTCTGCTGTTGACGAATCAGCAGCGTCGCCTGCCCGGGGCGGCTGGAAGGTCCGGACGCGGGGAGAGCAGAGGGATTCCGAATCGCAACCGCGAACGCCTCCTCGATTGATTGTCCTGACACCAAACCCGTGTAGAAGGCGCGCGCGAAATCGGCGGGTTCGCGCGATCCGCCCACAGCGTCCGGCGCACACACGACCGACGCCGCAAGCTGCGCGACCATGTCACGAAGGACGGCAAGCTCCGCTGACGTCCCGCCGACCCCTTGGAGGACGACGAGCTCGAGTTGCGGCATCCGGGCGCACAGCTTCGCAAAATTCTGTGCGTTGAGGTCCCGGGCGCGCGCGTCGCTCCCCTCCAGCGTCACAGTCCCGTATCGAGCCGCTGGTCTCGATGTGCCGTGCGCCACCACATGAACGACGTTGAACGCTTCGCGCTCGAGCAGCTCCTCGAGGGCGGTCGCTGTCGCGGGCTTCAAGCGCACGATCTCTACGCCGCCACCTGCAACCGGCGCGCGCAGGGCTGACTCGAGCGAGGTCCAGGCGGCCGCGGCGACGGAAGACCACGACGCGTCGATTGGCTCGGGGACAATCGCAAGGATCCTGATGGGCAGTTCCATCACATGACACGTACGCTGGCTACGACGCGATCCGTGTCCCGCACTTCGAGCAGAACACGCCAGTGGTCGGTGACCCGCAATTCGTGCAGAATTTTCGCGGTGGCTCCAACGCGCGTCCACTGGTGGGATCGGCGAGGAGTTTTTCGTAGGACGTGGAATCAACCCATCGCAGCAGCTCGCTGGCGCGCATGACCGTCCACGGGTGTGACTGTCCCAACCCGCTGAGGATTTTTGCCACCCAATCGAGCTTGTCGCTGTCGAAGGCTTCGAACTCGCGCGCCTGCGCGAGGAAATCCTCCGTATTGACCTTGTCGAAGAACTTCAACGGGAGCCCCGCCAGCTTGATCATGGCCGTTGTCGCGGCGTTGATGTCCTGGCACGCCAGCAGTCCAGCTCGATCGGCCGTCAGCTCGGACATGCGCTGCCATCGAACGAGCGCCACCTCCAGCGGAAACGACAGGAGCGACCCGATCCCGAACGTGGCGGCGCCGACCACTTCGGCAAGCACCGGGAGCAGCATGGCGATCTGGTAGTAGAGAACATGACCACTCTTGATGTGCCCGAGCTCGTGGCCGACAACGAATCGCAGCTCTTCCTCCGTCATCGAATCGATCAGGCCCGCATTGAACACGAGGATGGGCTGCTCGACGCCGGCGGTGAACGCGTTGAGTCCGCCAGGTTGGATGTAGACTGTCGGCCGCTTCGGCACATCGAGGATCTCGCAGCCTTCCTGGACGGCTCGGTATAGTTGTGGAAAGCAGTCCTGGCTCGCACGGAGATAGCTGCCCATCAGCTGGATCCGGAGCAGCCGATCCAGCCCAAACTCATTGCACTTGCGGATCACGGTTTCGAGGCCCGACGTGCCTTGAAGGACATCGAGCGTCTTCGCATCAGAAGGATGCTCGTAGGACTGCGGACGAAGGCCGTGCAGACGGGCGTATTCCATGGTCCCCGGACCTACCACATCTTGCCGGTACCATTCGCCACCTGGTACGCGTCGATGGCCGACCAGATAGCAAGCGCGAGCCAGAGCGCGCCTCCCGTGGCGGCACCCAGAATGACGGCTCCAATCAGCATGATGGCGCCTTTCTTGACGTCGCCGTTGTAGAACTGGCCAACGCCGACGATGACCGCAGACAGAATAGCTGCGAGCACCGGATTCTTGCCCGTCGGGCGGGGGCGATCGATTACCTGCGCGCGTTGGGCCGGTCCTCTGATCGTGCCCGGGTCCGGCGGTATCGGCGACACGGGCGCAGCGCCCGTCGCCGCGCCGCATGCATGGCAGAACTTCGCGGTTGCCTCATTGTTTGCCCCGCAGGCGCTACAGAACATGACTGCCCTCCCGGAAGGATTCTAGAATCTTACTGGCGCCGTGAAAAACGCTCTAGTCTAGTGCGATCGCCTCTTGTACAACGTGATGTTTGTCTGCGTCGAACCGGGGGATCAGGGATCGGGGATCGGGGATCGGGGATCAGGGATGGAGATGACGAGTCGCACACGCGTCCGATGCGCCTGGGCGAGCGATGAACCGCTGATGCAGGCCTACCACGATGAGGAATGGGGCGTTCCTCAGCGAGACCCCCGCGCCCTCTGGGAGATGTTGATGCTGGAGGGGTTTCAGGCCGGCCTTTCGTGGGCCATCGTGCTGCGAAAACGGGAGACATTTCGCAAGGCGTTTGCAGACTTCGATCCGAACACGGTCGCTCGATTCCGCAAGCGTGATGTCGACCGCCTTATGACCAATCCAGGGATTATCCGCGCCCGCGCCAAGATCGAGGCCACCATCGCCGGCGCCCGCATCTTCTGCGAGATGCGCGATCACGGCGACGATTTCGCCGACTTCTGCTGGTCGTTCAACGATGGGAACGTCGTGGCGGGTAGCGGACGATCATTTCCGACGCAGACCGCCCTCTCCGAAAAGGTATCCAAGGAACTGAAGCGCCGCGGCTTCAAATTCGTCGGCCCGACCATCGTCTACGCCTGGATGCAGGCTGTCGGTATTGTCAACGACCATTCCATCAGCTGTTTCCGACGCAAACAGGTCGAGCGTGAACCCGCTGTGCGACGCGGCGCAAAGCGTCCCGCACCATCCCTCACACGAACGTCTTCTCCAGTTCCGCAAAGAACGCTCTGAACAGGCGTAGTCAGATCTGCACTCAGTCTTCGTAGCCGGCTTTGTACACGGATTCTGACCGCGGCGTGTCGGCCCGATGATTTGAGCGCTGTGTGCGCTGGAAGTAGAGCCAGGCTATTCCGACGACGAGTCCGGCCATCGCCAGGTAGGGGTTGAACAGAAACAGCAGGGGAAAAACAACCAAAAGGCGCAGATACATGATGCCTCCCAGGGACGCCGAACGCGCTTCTCAAGTTATCGCCTGAAAATCACCCGAACCTCCAACGACCGACCGAAGCCAAGCATGGGATTCGAGCACGCTCGCGACGAGCCGAACGCGAGTTGCGGCGTGCCTGAATTCAGCCTCGACGCCAACGACCGAATTCCATCGTGAATGACGCCGGCAGATCAATGAGCATCCTGCTCTTGCAGGACGGCGAGCACTATGCGATTCCGGCATCGGAATCAGAAGCATGCTCCGGACGTTGCGAAGCTGGGCGGGTCGTGGTGTACGACGCTCTCGACGCGCCATCTCTCGCGCGCGCGGGATTCCAAACAGCGCCAGCATGTGCTTTCGATGGAGTCGCGGCCAATCGTCGGCGGCGACCATATGCCGTGAGCACCTGTGAGTCCCGATGATGGCGTGGCCGTCGCACGCCGCAAAACCCAGCGCATTCCACGTCATTCGTCCTGCCGACGCCGTCGGTTCCGTTCTTGATCTCACTGGGTTCACGTTGACGTTTGGATCCAGTTGAGGACGTGGTGATCTGCGAAGCGATGGCGCGCCGCGTGACCTTGGCATTCAGCGAGCTGAGTGGCTATAGTGGCGGGCTCATGTCTTCCCAGGCGGCGGCATCCATCCAGCAGCACGGAGCAGCGGCGGACTTCGCCTGGAGCCTGCTCCGGGCGGCGGGCGCCCTGGCCGACAGGCTTGAGCGGGAGGGCTGTGCCCGGGTGTTCCGAGAGGACGAGGCCCAGGGCCTGCGACTCCTGTCTGCCGACGGCCCCGACGCCGTGCTGGCATGGCGTCCGGGAACCGGATGGGAGTCCCGACTGCCACCGGAAGATGCGCGATCCGAACTACTGAATCTATATCTGCCGATCTGCAGCGCGACGTCCGTGCGTCCACTGACGGTCGGCCATCTCGGCCAGAGCCTCGACGGATTCATCGCGACGCCGTCGGGCGACTCGCAGTTCGTCACCGGCGGCGACAACATCGTGCACGTGCACCGCATGCGTGCCCTGTGCGACGCGGTCGTCGTCGGCGCCGGTACCGTGGCCGCCGATGATCCCCAGCTCACGACGCGCCATGTCTCCGGACCGAACCCGCTCCGGGTCGTGATCGATTCGGGACGGCGGCTGATGCCGACCTTCCGTGTCTTCACCGATCGGACGGTCCCGACGCTGTACATCTGCGCGCGATCGCGGGTGTCGCCGGGCGAGACCCACATGGAAGGTGCCGTCATCGTCGGCATCGACGACGGCGCACCAGGTGACGAGGCTGCGCAGGTGCTGCGGCTGCTGCGCGCGCGCGGCTGTGCGCGCGTATTCGTGGAGGGCGGCGGGGTCACGGTGTCGACGTTTCTCCAGGCCAATCTCCTCGATCGACTGCAGATCGCGATCGCACCGGTCCTCATCGGCGACGGCCGCCCCGCGATCCGGCTCATGCCGCAGGACCGCCTGCGCGATTGCCGCCGGCCCGGCTACCGTGTGTTTCGCATGGGTGGCGACGTGCTGTTCGATTGCGAGCTGAACGTCCCGGCCGATCCGGTCGAAGGCTCGGCTCCGGGGGGCGTGAATCGGATCATCTGAGCAAACGCTAGAGTAGTGAATCATGCGCAGACTCCCTCTCGCGCTACTGATCGTCGCCTTGGCCGCCTTTGTGTGGCCCCTGGCCCACAGGGCTGCCTCCCTCCCCAACGCCGCCCGGACGTTTCGCGTCGCCACGTTCAACATTCACAAGGGCGCGGATCGACGGGGCCACTACGACCTCGAGCAGACGATCGAGGCGATTGGACGCCTCGACGCCGACCTCGTGGGCGTGCAGGAGGCCATGCAAAATCACCCGGATTTCAACTGTGACGATCAACCCGCCCTGATCGCGGAAGGGTTGCGGCGGCGTACTGGTCGCCCGTGGACGCAGGTGTTCGTGAAGGCGTGGATCACCGATCACAGGCAATGCCTGGAGCGCGGTCGTGGGAAAGACCTCGAAACGGAAGGTCTCGCAATCTTTGCTCGAGAACGTATCGTCGCCTCGAACTCCGTGCGCCTGTCCGAGGGACGGGTCGGGCTGGCAGTGCGCGTCGCATCGATGCCTGACGTCCCGGTCATCGTGACGCACCTGTCAGCGAACCAGGAGAACCAGCCCAATCGTGAGCGCGAGATCGCGACGCTGCTGCCGTGGGCCGCGCGGCAGGGGCCGGGGCTCCTGATCGGAGACCTCAATGCCAGGCCGGACGCGAGCGAACTGGGGGCGGTAATGGCGCGCTATCGGGACGCGTGGGCGGACGCCTCCAGCCATGGACGCGCCGGTGGCGTCGTATCGGGATCGACGCGGCCGGGCGGCCGCGTGTCACGCATCGACTACGTGTTCTATGCGCCGGCGGTCGACCTGACGCTCGACTCGGTGGAAATTGTCGACACCTCGACGCTGCGCGGACTCGGCGAGGTGTCGGATCATCATCCCGTCGTGGCCGCGTTTCGCCGCAATCCGCCCGCGCACGCCGCCGGAGCCGTCGACACACGGTGACCTCGTAGCCGATCCGTCGTCGGCGGGACAGACATTGTTTACGCGGTTTACTCGCGGGGCAGCCATGCGGCAAGGTCATCGTGGCCAACCACCAGCCGCGAGCGGCCGGCATCGACGTGCGCCAGCCGGCGCGCGCGCCAGCGCGCGATCGTCGGGGGACGGTCGCGCATCATCTCACTCGCCGCATGCGCCCAGCCGTCGATCAGCATCCGCTGCAGCGCCGCCACGGCCGGCCCAAGCGTCCAGTCGCTCGGCTCGAGCTGGACGCGGTATCCGGCCTCCGCAAAACACCGTTCCGCGCACGCGACGGCATCAGGGCCGGCAGCAGGGCCACCCAGTCCCTTGTCTGTCTTCTGGTGCTGGTTCATCAGATCGCGCACGATATCGTCCTCGGGTTCGACGGGAACGCACGACGAACGGCCGTTGTAAGTGAGGGTGAAGAGCGCCGAGGCACCCGCGGCGCGGCACTGTGTCGCGAGCGCGCGCAGCCACTGCGCCGACACCAGGTCGAGCAGCGCTGAGGCGGTCACGAGGTGGCGTCCGGCGAAGATCTCACGATCGTCCAGGGTGCCAAGATCCATCTGCCGCGTTTCGATATCGCACTCGAGGCGGGCGCCGCGAATGATGCACGACTCGGCTTCGGTCCGCACGTTGTATCCCCGCGCGGCGCCCCACGACGACATCCGCTCGCGCAGATCCGCCAGCAGCGCGGCGTCCCGGTCGACGGCCAGCCATCGCTGACGGCCCGGAAGGCGATCCATCAGATAGCGGATATTGGATCCGGTGCCGGTGGCCAGGTCGAGCACGCGGACCGGCTCGCTGGCGGGCACCGCTCCCGCAATCGTGCGCGTCAGCGCTTCCGACCGTGCCGCGATGTCCGCCGGTTCGCGCAGGGCGAGCCAGTGCGAAAGGGATTCATCCATGAGTGACGAGCGAGTGGAGCGCGGCCGCCATACGTCCGGACGTTTCCTCCCAGGTTGGCAGCTGGTCTCGCATACGGCGCGCGCCCTCAGCAAGGCGCGCGCGAAGGCCGGCGTCGCTCAGCACACGTGATAGAGCCGCGACGAGCGCCGGCGTGTCTCCCACTGGCACCAACAAGCCCGCGCCATCACCCACCAGCTCGGGAATCGCGCCGGTCATCGTGGCGACCACCGGGAGTCCGTGAGCCAATGCTTCGGCAACGGCCATTCCGTACGTCTCCTGCCGAGTGGCGAGCACGAAGACATCCGCGCTGTCGTAGCACGCTTCCAGCGCCGGCCCCTCGAGATCGCCGGCGAGCGAGACGCGATCCTCCAGCCCGAGCCTCGCGATGGTCGTGCGCACGCGATCCGTTGTCTCCGGGTTGCGCGTGAGACTCCCGGCGCAGGTCAGGCGCCACTCGCGGTGCGGAACCGCGGAGAGCGCCGCGAGCAGACTCTCATGCCCCTTTCCAGGATTGAGGGTCGCCACCGAGAGAAGCTCGAGTCGCTGTCCGAGGGAACCGTGCGCAAGTGGCGCGCGATCGGTGCCAGGCTCCACGACGACGACCCGGTCGGGAGTCAGCTCGTACCTCGCGATGAGCGGGAGCGCGGCTCTTCCGGTGACGATGACAAGCGCCGCGGCGCGGAGCGCGCGGCGCTCTCCTTCCTCGAAGCGCGCAGCGGTGTCGCGGTCGAGGCCATACGCGGCGGCGAGAGGAAGATGGACGAGCGCGACGATGCGAAGGCGCGACGCTTCGCGTGTGATGAGATCCGGCATGGCGCCGAGCGCAAGGCTGTCGACGATCGCGATGGTCCCCGCGCGAACGGCGGCGAGCGCGTCGGCGGCCTGCTCCAGCGCTGCTGGCGTCGGGTACGGAAAGCTCGCATCGAGCTCCAGGACGTCCACCGCCCAGCCCAGCCGGCGAAGACCTTCCACGATGCGCCGATCGTAGAGGTAGCCGCCCGTGCGCTCGCCAAGATGCCCGGGCACCACGAGCACGATCGACCGCATCGCTAGCGATGGCCCGCTCACACGGCCCTCGAACGATGCCGAGGCGATGTGCGATTCGTGCAGCGTCACGCGTATCTGCTCGATGGCGCCGGCCCCGGGCCCCAGATCGCCGCGTCCAATCGCGGCGACGAGACCATCGAACACGACGCGCGCCAGAAACTCCGTGGTCGTATTGCGCCCCGCGAACGCCGGAACCTCGTCGAGGTTGCGATAGTTCAGATCCGCCAGCACCAGGCGCAGCGCCTCGCGCCGCGCGCCCGATGTCGACCACGATGCCGTCGGCGTCGAGGTCCGGGCGCTTGAGCTCGACGTCCACCACGTAGGTGGCGCCGTGCAGGCGCTGAGCGGGCCCGAACACCTGGCCCGTGAAGCTGTGCGCAATCATGACGTGGTCGCGCACCGTCACGCTGTACATCGAGGATCTCCTTCTACGAATATCTGATCCGGTGGCAGAGCGCATCGCCGGGGGATCGTGCGAGCGTCGCCATCACGTCCGGCAGCGTCTCGAACTCGTCTCTCGCCCGTGATGAGCGCATCGAGCGCTGGATCATCCAGGAGCGTCAGCGCGAGCTGCATCCGCCGGCGAGGTGTCCCATCGAGCCCGTTGCGACGGGGCCACGCGTGCCAACCTGGGAGGAGGCGATCGTCAGACGCCTGGCGTGAAACGCGCCGCCAAGCGACAACGGCACGGTCTGGTCGCCAAACCAGCTCAGCTCCACGATCGTCGCCTCGTCGGCCGCGATCTGCAGCGCCAGCTCCAGGCCCGCCGGGGCGCCGCTCGCGTGAATGACGAGGTCGGCGTCGTGAGCGGCCGCCGCCGGCTCCGCGAATCGCACACCCAGAGCATCGGCCACCGCCGCGCGCCGGGGATTGATGTCCACCAGCTCGACGTCGCATCCGGCGATTCGTGACGCGAGCCAGGCGGCCAGGCAACCCACTGTGCCGGCGCCGATCACCGCGATACGATCGCCAACATGCGGTCTGGCATCCCACACCCCGTTGAGCGCCGTCTCGAGATTCGCGGCCAGCACGGCGCGGGCGGGCGGAATCCCGTCGGGCAGCACATGCACCGCCTCGGCGGGGACGATGAAACGGGTTTGATGAGGATGGAGCACGAACACCGTGCGGCCGGTCAGCTCGTGTGGGCCGCGCACGACACGGCCGACGATCGAGTACCCGTACTTCACGGGTGCCGGAAACTCGCCTGCCTGAAAAGGCGCACGCATGCGGTCCCATTCGCTCGGCGGGACGCGGCCGTTGAACACGAGCGCCTCGGTCCCGCGGCTGATGCCGCTGTACAGCGCATGCACCAGAACCTCGCCATCGGACGGCGTCCCCAGCGCTTCAGCGCGGATCTCGCCGCGGCCTGGCGCCGTCACCCAGAACGCTCTGGCCTCATCCTGCATGTGTGTGACATTCTGATGCGGTACACACGCCGATACAATCTCGCCCCCGCCATCGGGGTCGGGCTCGTGAGCACGGGCGCCATCGCGTTGCTCGCCGGCGCGCGGATCGAAGCTGGCGCCACTTATCCGCTGAAAGCCGCGGCGGTCTTTGCGGTGATGATGGTGGCCGTTACCGCAGTCGCCGGCGAGCAGCATCCATACCCGCGGTTCGGGCCTGCCAATTACGTCACGATGATCCGGGCGATGCTGGTGGCGCTGGTGGCCGCACTGATCGGCCAGTCCGGCGACGCCGGAGATGCTCTGGTGCGTGATCGGTCTGACGGCGCTGATGGCCGCGCTCGACGGTCTCGATGGCTGGCTCGCGCGCCGCACCGGCATGGCGAGCGAGTTTGGCGCGCGGTTCGACATGGAAACGGACGCCGCGCCTCATCCTGGTCCTGTCGATCCTCGTCTGGCAGCACGAGAAGGCCGGTGCCTGGGTGCTGCTCTGCGGGCTGATGCGGTACGGGTTTGTCGCGGCCGGATGGCTGCTGCCGTGGCTCGCGCAGCCGCTGCCATCGACCCGGCGCGGCAAGACGGTGGCCGTCGGCCAGCTGCTCGGGCTGAGCGTGGCCCTCGCGCCGATCGTTCCGCCGCCGCTCAGCGCCATCGCGGCCGCCGTCGCACTGGCCGCGCTCGCGTGGTCGTTTGCGATTGACGTCAAGCGGCTGTCGCGCCAATACCGGGACAGCGTAGGAGCAGTCATGTCTGTTCTGACAAGAGTTGGATCGCACGCCGGAGCGCTGCGGGTGCTGTCGGTGGTCATGGGCGTGTTCCTGATCTTCATGGGTCTCGACAAGATCGGCTGGCTGATGGACGGCACGATCCTGACCCGAAGGCTTCAGCAGTGGCACGGCATGGTGCGGCCCCTCGCCAGGTGGTATCTCGACACGATCGCGCTTCCCGGCGCCCCGGTGTTCGCGCGCGTGGTGCCGCTTGCCGAGCTCTCCGCCGGGGCGGCGTTGATCCTGGGAATACGGGTGCGCCTGGCTGCGGCGCTGGCGCTGCTGATGGTGATCAACTTCCACGTCGCCAGTGACGACATCTTCCGATACAGCTACCTGATGAACGCCTACGGGCCGCCGGTGCTGGGCGGCCTGCTGGCGCTGGCGATCGGCGGTGTGCGGCTGCCCTTCAGCGTGTCGAAGTAGACCTCGTTCGCCGGATCGTCCGGCGCGTCGAACGCGTCGAGCAGCTTCGGCACGAGTGCGTGCATGGCGCCAATCGACGGGCGCCGCGGCTCCAGGCCAGGCCGGAATCCATTCTCGAGCAGCCGGTGCAGCACCGGGCGGCGGCGTCCAATCACGTGCACCGGCACGTGCCACGGCGCGTCCTTGCCGCTCACGGCAGCAGGCGGCTGATGGTCGCCGATCACGATCATCACCGAGGTCGTCCTGTCTGCTCGCGAAGGTAGCCGGCAAGCGACGCGTACTCGTAGGCCATCGCGCGGACGTAGCTCGGCCCCAGGTTGGTCAGGTCGGGACGGACCGCCATCGCACGCTCGACGTCGGCCGTGCCGTAGGCGTCCTTCGTCAGCACGCGCGACCAGTCCGGCTGGTAGGGCGCCACGGGACCAAACGGCGCGTGCGTCGTGCTCGTCGGAAAGACGACGAAGAGCGGTGCGCGCGACGGGCGATGGCGCTCGAGCGCGTCGAGCTTGGCCAGCGCATACTGATCCGGGATGCTCCACCACCCGAACTGCGGACCCGTCATATTCCAGGAGATCGCGGCCGTAGATCGCGTCGAAGCCGTAGAAGGCCCCTTCCGGCCAGGCCTGCCGCATGCCTGGCATCAGCGCCACCGTGCGGTAGCCGCGCCGCGCGAAGTTCGTGACGATCGTGTCTCGCCTGCGACGCCATCAGCGACGTGTATGCGTACTGGTCGCGTACCTCGACGCCCGACATCAGGCTCAGGTGCGCCAGCCACGAGCCAGCCGCCGAACGTCGGCGACTCCACGTAGGCCGACACGACCTGACGTCCAGTCTCGCGAATGGCGGCCTCGAAGTCCGCCCGGCTCTCGGCGAGCCCTGCGGCGATCGCCGGCGTCTCGTACGTCACCGCCCCGTACGACTCGACGAAGATGAGCAGCACGTCGGCGCCGCCGAGGCCGCGAAGGCCGGCGTCGAGCGCCGGGCTCGGACCGAGCCGCGGGGCCGCGACGCCTGGTCCGACCATGGCCAGCACGAAGCGGACCTGTCGAACGTAGGCCGGCGTCACCGGATCGGCAAACGCGACAGCGGTCACGGACGCTGGGCGAGAGCTGCTGGCCCGCGAACACGATGATGGCGGTCGCCTGCCAATGCGCCGAGCACGAGCCGGGACTCTCGGCGCTCCATGGCCGCCGCCACCCGGCCGAACGCGAGTCGCGCCAGCACGTACGCCAGAACCACGACCAGCACCGCCACGCCAGCAACCGTGGCGATCAGCCACCACGGCGCCGCGCGCGCGAGCATCGCGGCGACGTTGCCCAGATGTTGAGAGTCCCAATAGAGATTGAAGTCCCGCCCGTAGAGCCCGGGGGCGGTCACGTCGAGATAGTGTCCCGCGACGAGCACGATCCAGATCGCCGGCAGGACGCGTCGTGCCAGCCGCCTCGCCCACCGGTGCGCGACGGCCAGCAGCAGGACGCACAGCGGCGAGCTCGAACGAGAGCGCGTGCCCCCAGTGCGATCCTGGGAGTCGGCCACACGTTCTCGAACGTGAGCGACGCGTTGAGGACGACGAGTGAGACGGCCAGCGCGAGCCATGCGCGCCAGCCGGTGAAGCGCTGCCCTGCCACGCGCTACACCGACGAGAGCAGGTGGCCCAGCTTCTCTTTCTTGGTCCTCAGGTATCGCGACGTCGAGGCGGTCGGCGGGATCTCGATCGGCAGCCGCTCACTCACGGACAGGCCATCGCCCGTCACGCCGGCCAGCTTCTTCGGATTGTTGCTGAGCAGGCGCGTCGTCTTCACGCCGAGGTGACGGAGAATCTGGAGCCCGGCGCGGTAGTCGCGCAAGTCGGCGGAAAAGCCGAGCCGCTCGTTGGCCTCGACCGTGTCGACGCCCTGCTCCTGGAGCGCATAGGCGCGGATCTTGTTCACCAGCCCGATGCCGCGTCCTTCCTGGTCGAGATAGAGCAGCACACCACGGCCTTCCTCGACGATCCGCTGCATCGCGGAGCGCAGCTGCTGGCCGCAATCGCATCGCGCGGAATGAAACAGATCGCCGGTCAGGCACGAGGAATGGACGCGGGTGAGCACGTTCTCACCGTCGCCGATCTCTCCGCGGACCAGGGCGACATGCGTTTCGCCGGAGAAGGCGTTCTTGAACACGTGAATGTCGAACTCGCCGTAGTCGGTCGGGAGCTTTGCCGACGCCACGCAGCGGACCGGCGGCCGGCGGAGGAGGGCATTGGCGAACGTCAACCCACTGCGAACCCAGGGAATCATGGGAAACACCTGCTTCTGATCGGAGGGACGGGCCATCGTAGGTGGGGGACGAAAAAGTTGTCAAGCAGAGCTTGGTGATTCTGCTTTTCAGCTCGGATCGATCCGGCACGCGTAGCAGCCCGGTCGCGCGAAATGCACGTGGAGATACGGTCAGAAGTACGACTCGTTGCGTCGATACCGGCTCACCCCGACAACGGAGCGAAGCGAATTTACGGGAGCGCCAGCGCGATCAGCTCACCAGGCGTGTCTCTCCATCCGACGGCGACAGCGATGTACTGCTTACCGTTGACCATGTACGTGATCGGTTCGCCTGTTGTCCCGGCGGGCAACTCCATCTCCCATAACACCTTGCCGGACGCCTTGTCGTATGCACGGAACATCTTGCCGCCACCGCCTGGAGGGAGCCCGGCCACACCGTCGTTGCCGCCCTCGCCGAGAAAGACCATCGTCTTCGTGACCAGCGGTGAGGCGCGGCCGCCCTGTCCGAGGGGCGGAAGCTTCAGGTGCTTGATCGCTGGATTGTCGCGCGGCCCGTTCCCGTTGGCCACTGACCATAGGATGCTGCCCTTGTTCATGTCGATGGCTGTGAACCGTCCGTAAGGAGGTTTGAAGGGAGTGGGCAAGCCGCGCGGACCTTCGAGATACGGACCATATGCCAGGGTGAGAGGATTCGTGATCCAGTCGTTCTTGGCATCGGGCGCTTTCACCATCTCGAGGATCCCGGGGTTCTGGACCGACGGCACATACAGAATGGCGGTGTCGGGATCGACACCGGCCCCATTCCACGTCGTGGATATGGTCCCCATTCGCTGGATCGTTCCCCTCGTGCCGTTTGGACCTGACTCACTCACGGATGGAGGCGTAAAAAGCGAACCGTACTTGTAGTGACTGATGATCTTGAGCGCTTCCTGCCGCAACTCCGGAGTGAAGTCGACGAGTTCCTCGGTCGTGACCTCCTGGGCTTCATAGGCGGGGGGTTTGGTCGGATACGGCTGCGTGGGAGAGTACCACTCGCCCGGCACGTTTCCGCTCGGTACGGCTCGTTCCTCGATCGGCCACACCGGTGCACCGGTGACGCGGTCGAACGTATAAACGAAGCCCTGCTTCGTGACCTGCGCGACCGCCTTGATCCTGCGGCCGTCCACCATGATGTCCAGCAGGTTCGGGCCAGTGGGCGCGTCCCAATCCCACAGTCCGTGATGAACCAACTGGAAGTGCCAGACCCGCTTGCCTGTCTTCGCGTCGAGGCACAGGAGACTGTCTTCAAAGAGGCTGGGGCCAGGTCGCCGTCCGCCATAAAAATCGCCGTCTTGAGCCTGGCTGGCAACTGACTCGGTCGGTAAGTAGATATAGCCGAGCTCATCATCGGCGGTCATTCCAGTCCAGACACCCGCAGCCCCGGAACGCTCCGAACCTTTCAGCCACGTGTCGGTACCGAATTCCCCCGGACGAGGGATCGTATGGAACGTCCACAGCAACGCGCCTGTACGCACGTTGTACCCGCGGATATCCCCGGGCTGGGACAGGCCGCCGGCGGTCATGATGCCACCCACAACGATCACGTCACCAACGACGAGAGGCGGCCCTCCCCAGCGATAACCTTCGATCGGACGGTCAGCCCCTTGGTCAAGTCCACGTAGCCGCCGCCGCCGAAATCGGGATAGTGCTGACCCGTCTTGGCGTTCACTGCCACCAACGATTGTCCGATAACGGTGATCACGCGTGCATCACGGCCGTCGGTCCAGTACGCGAGCCCGCGACTCGCCAATGCGCGGCCCGACACCACGATCACACCAGGTTGTCCGGGCTCGTCGTGCCGTATGACGTTGCCACGCGGCGGCGACCCCGGGTTCTGCGGCGACGCCTCGGACCACGCGACTTTGCCGGTCGCCGCATCCAGCGCGACCACCGTGCCGTTCCCGGCACTCATGTACAGCAGGCCCCCAACCTTCAGCGGCGTGCTCTGATAGTTGGTTGGCGCGGGGGCATTCACTCCTCGACGTGCCTCCACGGGTGTCGCCGACTGGCGCCACACGATGCGCAGATTCCTGACCGTGTCCTTGTTGATCTGATCGAGAGGCGAATACTTCCCGTTTGCGTTCGTGCCCGCATAGGTCCGCCAATCGGTGCTACCGCTGCTCTGCGCAACGAGGCGAACGCCAGAAGGAGCGAAGACGGCCAACGCGGCTAACGCAGCGAGAACCACGATCAGCGCGAAAACCAGGATCAGACTGCCTCGTCTCACTTCGGTCCTCCAGTCACTTGCTATGATTGCCTGTCGCGTACCTATTCCGCCTTGATGCGAACGTTCCGCCATTGCACGGGGCCACTCTCCACCTGAAGCGCGATGTAGCCCGCCTGTGTAAACGGGTGCTTGGTCACATGAGTGATGAGCGCTCCGTTCAAATAGGTCCACACCTCGCCATCCTTCGAGACGATCTGGATGGCGTTCCACTGCCCCGCAGGCTTACGGGCGCGCACGCGGGCAGCATCGTCGTACGTGAAGGTTGACTCTGCCCCGCCCAACGCCAGTGACATTTCGAAATCGTTCTTGCCCTGAATTTCCAATGTGGCGGGCCAGACGTCGTGTTTGTTCACAAACAGGAAATATCCGGTGTTGGTGAACAGATCGTCGTCGCTCTCCAGGCCCTCATAGGGGACCAGCTTGTATTCGAGCCGGAAGGTGAAATTCCAATATTTCTTCAACGTATACATGTAGCCATGCGGGCTGCCTGTGTTGAAGATGGTCCCATTATCAATCTTGAAAGTATCGCCCGGCTTGTTGTCGCCGCATCCGTCCGGGCGAGGCTGGCAGTTTGTCCCGACCACGAACCCCCATCCTGTCAGGTCCTTCCCGTTAAAAAGGCGCTCGAAACCGTTCTCCAGAGTCATGTTCCTCATTTGAGGAAGATTGTCCTTGAGCTCCTCCGCGCCGCTGGGAAAGCCGTTCTGCTTCAGGAGAAAAGCCATCATGTCCACATAGGACTGGGTGCTGAGTCCAGCCACATCGTAGGCCGGCTGGGTCGTGCGGATCTTGTTATAAAGATCGGCAACCGTGGACCATCGCTGTGGCCGCCCCGGAATGCCGGATACGGACGACAGAAAACCCTGACCAACGAACAACGCCAGGGAATTCTGGTCGCCGCGGTGCCATCCGACACCCGTGGATCGATCCACTGTGCCGCTCTTCGCACCTGGTTCAGCTGTGTGGCAGATGCCGCAGGATCCGTAGAAATACCCTTTGCCCCGCTCGGCCTGGGCGTCGGTGTAGTAGGCCGTAGAGATGCCGACACTGTTTCGAGGCTCGGGCACTTTCGCAGTCGGCGCCCTTCCGGAGACTCTGTCGGTGAGCGTCATCGTCTTCAGTGAGTTGCCTGGCTTCAGACTTACGCTGCCGGTCGGCACACCGTTGGCCTGGAGTAGATAGGCCACGATGCCCAGGTAATCCTGCGGGCTCAGACTATTGTGTCGGTCGGCGGGCATGGTCCACTTCACCCGGGAGTAAAGGTCGCCAACGCTGTAGAAGCGCTTCATGAAGGACGCGCCGATGAGCGGCGGCGCGCTCCCAGTCGCAGCGCACACATAGGAGGTTGAAGTAACGGCCTCCTCGCACTTCCCCTTCAGGTTCTCCAAGTGGCAAGTGCTGCAATACTGCCCATACAGGACCTTGCCGCGGTCGGCCTGGTCCTTGGCGTAAGAAGCGTGAGTTTCAACGCTGGCCCGGCCCGTTGTCTGCGTGTAGACACCGATGGACATGGCGAGGACGAGCGCGGCAGCGGCCATCAGGCGGTTCATACAGTCAGGCGCCTCAAACTGAATCGTTTCGCGATCGCGTTCTCGTGACGCACGTGTCCACTAGAACGAATAACGGGCCCCGAGCTGCACTTGGAACGAATTGGGAATCGATGAAGACGATCCCGGTCCGCCCATGTAGTCGATGGGTTTATTGAACGTCGCCGGTGCGAACGCATTGGTACCGTAGTTCTGTCCAAAATTCGCCCGGTTCAGAATGTTGAACAACTCAGCGAAGAACTTCACCTCGTGACTTTGCACCTTGAAAGCTCGCGACGTTCGCATGTTGAAGTTCACGAGGGTCTGCCCGCGCGCAGCATGGACTCCCACTTCCTCTCCTGTCGGTCCAGGGGTCAGGCAGTTATCAACGTAGCACCGAAGCGAGCCAAAGCCATTCGGATTGGTTGCGCGATACTGCTGGTAGGGCCGTCCCGAAGCGACGGTAAACGTCGGTGCCGTCTCGATTCCAAGTGGAAGCTGTAAGACACCATACAGCGTCAACCGATGCCGCTCGTCGGAAAATCCAGGTCCCCATTCTTTCTCGCAGTTCCAGCAGCCACCCGTGGCGCTGGCTTTCTCGGGGACGTACGAGCTGCCGTTAACGAACATTCCTCCAACCTGAGCTCCGTAACCGTACGCACCGGAGAGGATGTAGCTGGCTTGAAAGCTCGCGTCAACCCCGCGGCGTTGGAAGACCAGCGCCAGTTCGTCATAACGCGAGCGGTTGTTGGAAAACACGAGTTCGGTCGGCCCGATCAGGTTCGGATCGCCGAACACGGCGTCGGTCGCGGTCGACAGGATCCGCCGACCGATTGCCGCCTCTGGGCCGTTAAATCCCGGACTCTTGCATTGACCCTCGAAACTTGGGCCTTGTGCCGTGCAGATCGGATTGATTTCCAGCGGCCGCCATTCGTGCATCCCCTCGATGTGCGTGTAATCAGCGGACACCATCATCTTGGCACCCAGCTGGTGCGCGTAACCCGCATGAAGGATGTGCTCAACCTGATCCTGGAGGTTGGGGTCGTACCAGCTTGCGCTCGTCGTAGGAGCACTGCTGATCAGGGCGCCGCGCGGTATTTCTGTCGGGTCTGGAGGCGGGCCTGGGGGCAGAGGGCTGACGCCGTAGACGTAATCGGCCAGCGGTCCCACGCCAATGGCGGAATTGACAGTCGTTTGCGTGAAATAGATCGTGGGTTCCTGGAAAAGGTTCTGCGTGTAGAAGGGAGTAATGCACTGCAGCGGAAAGTACATTCCGTAGCCGACTCGCACTACATCTCCACCATCTCCGCCGGCATCCCATGCCAGCCCGAGGCGTGGTGCAAAGTTATTTTTGTCGGTTTTTGGTAACGCACCGTAGGGGCTGCCAATCGCCTTGAGAACCTGAAAGACGCGGTTCTTCTCCAGATTGGGCTGATCCATGATGCGGTACACGTCATACCGCAGGCCGAGATTCAGGGTGAGACTCGAACTCAACCGCCAGTCATCATTCACGTAGGACGAGAAGGTTCTCGCTCCGCCTGTGTGCCAATTGGGGAGTTTGTTTTGAGTAATGCGCGCGATCGACCGCACAATACCGGGCGTCCTGAACCCCTGCGGATATCTCCCATTCGAATTGTTCGTAATCACGTCGGGATCGTCGAAGAAGGTCAGCGTCCCTGCATTGACTGCGAAAGTCCCGCCGAGGAGCGGCATGAATACAAAGTCTCCCCCGAACTTCAGAGAATGCTCTCCTGCCAGCTTGGAGAAATCATCTTTGAACTGCCACCGTGGCTCATCGCGGGAAGGAAATCCCGATGTTTGTGGAGCCGGGGCGGTGCTCACCGAAGGGAACACCAGTGTTTGGAGTAAGCACTGGTCTGGGGTGAATCCCATGTCAGCGCATTTCGGAACGAACTGGTTCTGTTTGTAATGGAGATACTGAAAATTGAACGAGTTGAGCGCCGTGGGACTCACCACCCATGCTTCGCCCAACGCGACATTCCACGCATTGAAATGATTGTCGTCCCAGTCAGGGTGACTCGCTCTGAGGGCATTCCCGCCTCTCAGCCCGGTGTTGTATAGCGTGGTGCGTTCGATGGCATACCGTACGAACCCTGTGTGGTTCGCGGACAATTGAGCGTTGACTTTGCCGTTACCCAGCAGATCGTCGTGAGGCTGAGGATACGATGTCGCCGCCAAGACGTCGATGTTTAGCGGGACCAAGTACGACTGGAGATTGGTTATGCGACTCGCTACCGGCAGGGTGTATTTCTGATTGATCAGCTCTAGCGACCCGGCGTACCAGAGTCGATCCTTGATGATCGGGCCGCCCACCGAAGCTCCGTACTGCACACGCCGATAGGGAGCCTTGCCGACGCCACCATGGGCAGGGTCAGACAAATAATCGATCTTCGTCAGAGCGTCGCTTCGCCCATACAGAAACCCCGAACCGTTGACGGTATTCGCGCCGGATTTCGTCACCAACGTGACAATCCCACCTCCCGATTTTCCGTATTCCGCTGAAAAACCGTGTGGAAGAACCTTGAATTCCTGGACTCCTTCGAGGGTATAGGCCAGCGTGGCGCCAGCGTCGATGTCGTCGTGATTATCGGTGCCGTCAACCAACACGAGCGTGCCTCGCCCGTTTCCACCGACATTGAAATACGCGTGCGTCGACGCAGTTCCCGGCACGCCAACCCTCGCCGTCTCCTCGCGTGCACCCGGAGTCAGCTGAATCAGCGCGCCCAAACTGCGGTTGAGCATCGGCAGCTCCTGCACCTCCTCATTCTGAAGATTGGAAGATGCTGTCGCCTGCGTCGTCTCGAGCAACGGCGCCTCTCCTGACACGGTAATGCTCTCTGACTGGGCAGCGACTCCCAAGGAGAAATCAAGCGTCAGTGTTGTACCGGTGACGAGCGTCACTTGCTGCCTGATCGCAGGCGCGAAGCCCTGGATTTCCGCTTTCACATCGTAAATACCGGGATTCAACGCCGTGAGGCTATATAGACCCTCTTCATTGGTGATCGCCACGCGGACCACTCCAGTGGCTCGGGCAGTAGCCGACACAGTTGTGCCTGGAAGTACCCCGCCCCCCTGGTCGACGACGCGACCATTGAACGTTCCACTAGCTTGAGCAAAGGCTGCAGTGCTTGCCACCAAGACCATCAGGCCAAAGATCAACCCAGTCATCCACTTGCTGTTCATTGTGGTCGGCTCCTAAAAAGGTTGCGTTCGCGAAAACCCGAAGGCATCGAGCTACTCCGGCTTGATCCTGATGTTGCGATACCGAATGGCACCGCTTTCCGCCTGGACTCCGATCCATCCCGACTCGGGAAAGTCGTGCTTGGAAACGTAAGACAGCAGCGTCCCGTTCAGGTAATTCCGGACTTCATTCCCCTTTGAAACGATTTCGACCGTGTTCCACTCCCCAGCGGGACGTCGTACGCGCTTGCGCAACTCGTCGTCAAAGGTGAAATCGGCGTGGCCGTCCATGGCATTGATATTCATTTCCATGTTCGTCCGGCCCTGGATTTCGAGAGTCCTGGGCCATACGTCGTGCTTGGTGATGAACAGCAGATACCCGCTGTTGCCATAGAAATCCTGGTCTTCCGTTACACCGGGCGCCTGCACATAGCGGTACTCAGCACGGAAAGTGAAGTTCGGTCCGTATTTCTTCAACGGATACATATAACCGTGCGGCGTGCCGCTGTCCTCGATGACCGCGTTGCGCACGACGAAGGTGTTTCCCGGGGTCGTCTGAGCGCAACCGCCCGGTTCGGTTTTCGGAGGGCAGTTGGCGCCCAGCACGAAGCCCCATCCGGTGAGATCCTTTCCGTTGAAAAGCCTTTCGTAGCCCTTTTCCATCGTCATGTTCTTCATGAGGTTGACGTTGGCCGGCAGCGGCTCATTCCCGGCCGGGAACCCGGCCTGCTTCAGCATGTAAGCGACGATGGACGTGTATTCCTCGTCGCTGAGGGAATTGATGGCGTACGCGGGCTGAGTCGTGCTGACCTTGTTGTACAGATCAGCGACGGTGTCCCACATCTGGGGCTTGCCCGCGATCCGCGAATTGGTATTCAGCCAGGCGTCGGTCCCCTGCACGGCATAACGCCATTGGTTGCCCCAATGCCATCCCAAGCCCGACTCGTGCGGCATGTCGAGGCCATTGGGACCGTCACGATCGGCCGTATGGCACATTCCGCACGCGGCGTAATAGTAGTTCTTGCCTCGCCCGGCCTGTTCCTCGGTGTAGTAGCCTTGCGAAATGCCCAGGTCGTTCAACGGTTCGCGGACTTTGGCCGGGGGCGCAGGCCGGTCCTTCAGGACCAGGGTCTTCAGGATATCGACGTCGTCTTTCAATCCGCTGCCAGCCGGCAGCCCGTTTGTCTCCAACAGGTAGGCAACAATCGCCAGATTGTCGTTTGCGCTCAGACCGCCCACATTTCCCGCAGGCATGCTCCATCTCACGCGGGCGTACAAGTCACCGACGCTGTACCAGCGCTGCATGAACGCATCGCCGACCAACGGAGGCGCACTCCCGGGAGCGGCGCATACATAACGCGAACCGGGACTGACATTCTCTCCAGGACAATTGCCCTTCAGGTTCGGCAGGTGACACGTGCTGCAATTCTGCGCGTACAGCCCCTTGCCGCGCTGGGCCTGCTCTGCGCTGTAGAAGGCGTGGCGCGCCTGGTTACCAGTACGCGTGGATTGTGCGTAGACGCCAAGGCCAAGGGCCATGGTCAGCACGACCGCAGCAACAACGACGAAACGGTACATGGCAGCTCGCCCTCCAGTCTTGCGACGTCCCTTCCTTACCGCTGTCGCGCGAACAGGGAGTCACCTGATATGTGAATCTCCACGAGGCCAGTCGCCGCACCCTTGTCGTCGACGATGAATCGATAGCCGATTCCCAGCCCTTCGAAAACCGTCTGAGATCGCGGTATCAGCGGCCGCATCTCGCCCCCGTCGACCCCGGCGGCGCCGATGATTCTTGCGATCAACTGGCCGCCTGAGAGCGACACTTCGATCGTGCGCTTGTTTGTCAGATACAACCCACTGTAGACGCCGACGTAGCGCGCCAGCACGTCGGGCGCAACGGTCACTCCCGCGTTTGCGGCATCCGCGATGCTACCGTCCCAGTGGTCGCTACTGAGTTCGCAGACCGCCTCGAGCATTTCCGTATCCGCTGCCAGCGCCATATCCGCCGTAAAGCCCCAGGGCTTCGCGTACGCGGCCGGATCGGTGAAGGTCACCTCCACCTGCAGGTGGCCGAAGTCGGGCCGCCGGTATCGCTCTCTCACACGCAGCGCCTCCGTATGCCCCTGCCCATACCGGCTCAGCCACGTTTTGTCGTTGAATCCGACGCTATCAACGATCAGCGTGTCGCCGTCCCAGTGCCCCACCGAATATCCCATCCAGCTTGGCGCGGGGTTGGCCTCCAGTTCGCGACCGTCCATGAAGATCACGCGATAGGTCAGATCGTCATTCAGGATCGCGATGGCGGTCGGTGTCTGGAAGATGCGCTTCCACCCGGCAAATCTGTCAGCCTCGGGTCCGCTCGGCAGACACTGATAGGAGGGGCGCGTCTTGTGGTACTCCTGCTGACGCTGGCGAACGAGGTCGTTGACCCACGACTGCGCGTTGGCGGGGTCGAGGAGTAGTTCGGGAACGGGTCCGTTCCACACCCCCGTGAAATCAGGCTTGCCGTTGGACACACGCGGCGCGGGTGCGTTCAGGATCGGCTTCCCGTCGGCAGTGCGCGGGATGCCCGGCCAGGGATGATTCAGCCATTGGGCCGACGCAGAGGTCGTCCCCACGATGAACGCAAGCGCCGTGAGAAATAGCCTCATACGCTAACCGGAGTCACTTCTGGCGCGGGAACTTGTATGGGCCGGATATGTGAATCTCCACGAGGTCTGTCGGCACACCTTTGTCGTCGACAATGAACTGGAAACCGAGTCCCAGGCCTTCGAACAGTGTCTGTGAGCGCGGCACCAGCGGCTGCGCCGCGTCCGGGTCGAGGCCAGCAGTGCCGAGGCCGCCCTCGATGTCCGCGGCACCGACGATCTTGACCATCAATTGGCCGCTGGAGAGTGACACTTCGATCGTGCGCTTATTTCCCCCGTATATCCCGCTGTAGGCGCCGACGTATCGTGCCAGCACGTCGGGCGGCACGGACACTGGCGGGCCGTCCGAGACGGTGCCCTCCCAGTGATCGCTGCTCCATTCGCAGATCGCCTCGAGCATTTCCGTATCGGCCGCCAGCGCCATGATCTCCGTAAAGCCCCACGGCTTCGTGTACGCGGTCGGATCGGTGTAGGTCACCTCCACCTGCAGGTGGCCGAAGTCGGTGCGCCGGTAGCGTTCTGTGGTCCGCAGCGCCTCCGTATGCGAGATCCCATAGCGGCTCGTCCACGTCTTGTCGTTGAATCCGACGCTGTCCACGACCAGCGTGTCGCCCTCCCAGCGCCCGACCGAATAACCCATCCAGCTCGTTGCGGGGTTGGCCTCCAGCTTGCGGCCGTCCATGTGAATCACGCGATAGGTGAGGTCGTCATTCAGGATTGCGATGGCAGTCGGCGTCTGGAGGAAGCGCTTCCAGCCACCAAACCTCTCGGCCTCGGGTCCGCTCGGCCGACACTGGTAATAGGGACGCGTCTTGAAGTACTCCTGCTGATACTTTAGGGCAAGGTCGGTGACCCACGACTGCACGTTGGCGCGCTCGGGACGGGCGACGACATTCGGCCCGTTCCACACTCCGCTCAAATCAGGCTTCTTATCGGGCCCGCGCGGCGCCGGCGCCTTGAGATTCGGCTTGCCGTCGGGAGTGCGCGGAATGCCTGGGGTTGGCCAGTCCAGCCACTGAGCCTCGGCCGGGATTGTTCCCATCGTCAGAATGAGCGCCGCGAGGAACAGTCTCATACACTCCTCCGATTTCGTCGTGGGATGCCGCCGTTAATGGCGGGATGGTAACACGCTGAGCGGATAGTGTTGTTCAAACGTTCCGAACTACTCAATTCGTGTTCAGGTTCGGTTCTCAGCTCTCCGTTCGTTCCCGTGAGGCAAGGACTCCGACGTGGGCCGGTCGGCGTGCTGTTGTCGTTGCGGAAGCCCATGCCATCCGGGGCTCCGAGTCACCTCAGCGACGCCAGCGTGCGTGCTACGATCCACGCGTCATGGCGATCACCTGCGCGCTGGCAATCACGTCCGCGGCTTCCTGACAGCGCTACGGATGAAGACACTGCTCAAGGTGATGATCGCGCTCGTGGCGGTGGCCGTGCTCGCCGTGCTGTTCGTGCGTTCGGCCGGGAGCGCGCGCGCACAACCCTTCACGATCGCGCGACAGCACCTCGCGGGATGGACCCTGACCCTCGCGCCGGATGCCGACCCGCTCGGCTCGTCGCTCTCGATCACGCCCAGGGCGGAGTTGATGCCGCCGCTCGCCCGTGACCTATTTGCCCGTATGGGGGAATCGCTGCACTATCCGCCCCCGGCCATGCCCGTCGTGCTGCGCAGCGAGTTCCAGCGCGCGATCGCAGGCGTGCTTACGCCGGAGGCGCTACTCGACGCGGCGCGCGAGGCTGGTCTCGAGTCGGCGACGTTCCAGCCACGTTGCATGGCCCGGCGCCGCATCAGTGCACCGGGAGTCGTTCGGGGCGTCTACTTCCTCTTGTTCGATCTGCCGCAGTTCACCCAGTTCCGCGAGCAGGTTGCCCAGCGATTGCGTGCCGCCGGCCGTGACGTGTCGCTGTTCGATCCGATGGCGTTGTCGCCTGTCCTGATTGCGGCCGATCTCGATGGGAACTTCAGCGGCTGGCTGCCGCTGCGCGCGGATCCGGACGTCGACTGCTTTGCACCGGTTGTCGTGGAGTAACGTTCACGTCGGCTCTCGTCTGTTTGCGTCCGTGTGCGGTTTTTGCCAGCGCAATGACACTCAACGCGAAACGCTTCCCAGGTTCTTTTGTCAGAGAGTCTTCGTAGAGCACTCGCCAAACCGGTGGCCTGTCTTGGCTAGGGTGCACTGCGCAGCCGAATGTCCAGCATCCTCCGATGACCCTCGGCCACGCGCACCACCCGCTCCTCGGTGGCGTACCCTTCTTTGCTCACTCGTATGCGTTTGTCTCCCGCCGGCAGATAGCGGATCGTAACCGGGGCGATACCCCATCCGATTTCATTCACCGTCACTCGCGCTCCCGCCGGTTGCGTTGTCACGACGAGCTCGGTGACCGAATCCGTGGATGCTCGGGATTCAGCCTGTTCCGTTGTCACCGCGCGGTCGCCGTTCGAAGCCGCCGATGCTCGAACTCGTGTCGGTTCCATCGCCACCGCTAGCGCGCGAGCCGAAGGCGCCGATGGTGGCACGACTTGATCCAACTGTGTAAATCGCGAGGTCCCGAGTACGGCATCGGGAGGCGTCTCCCGAACGGACGGGACGCTGTTCTGTGGTGAACCAGTGTCGCTGCGCACTTGAGCATCACGATCGAGCGCCGGTTCTCGTCCCCCCATCGCACGCCCAAACACCGCAGCCGCCACGACGATACCGATCACGATCAGCACGCGTTTACGGGAAGGCGTTGGCTCCTGACGTGTTTCAGGCGCCGACTCGCATGGCGAGTTCAAGGCGCGATCGAGCTCCGCTACCGCAAGATTCTGATCGAGGTTGACTGCTCGAGCGTAGGCGCGTATCTCGGCGCGTAGATAGAACCCGCCCGGTACAGCGGCCAAGTTGTCGTGTTCGAGCGCCTCTAAATGGCGCCGGGAAATCTTCGTCTCGTT
This sequence comes from uncultured Acidobacteriota bacterium, assembly GCA_963741135.1. Taxonomy (GTDB): domain Bacteria; phylum Acidobacteriota; class Vicinamibacteria; order Vicinamibacterales; family UBA2999; genus Gp6-AA40. Next base: position 75,029 of record CAVUHC010000007.1, on the reverse strand, counting down.
CGAGACCTGTTCGAGCGTTAGACCGCGACCTTCACGGGCGCGCCTGAGCAGCTCACCAAGCTTGGCGCTGTCGTTTTCGTGCGTGCTAGTGTGAGAAGTGCGTCTGTTCCCGGAATTATCAGAGAGAAGCGTGGTCATTGCCGTTCACTGTTTGGCGCCGTGCCGCCGTGGGGAGGCGCCCTCCTACCTAAGGCAATTGCCATTCCGGCTGGGACGGCGATTCGCTACGGCGAATCTGGGCGCAGTCTCTCATCTCGGCGTCGACGAGCCATCGAGAGCGGCTCTTTTCGACTGTTCAAAACGAGCAAAAAGTCTTCCCACTACCGAACAAATGTGCGGCCGGCTCCTCTTGGCTAAACGTCTGCGACCCCATCTCCCGCGGTCGTCCTCTCAACGTGGGGGGTTTCTTCACAGTCCGCCAGTAGGCTGACACTTCGCGACAAGGGAGGGAGTGACCCGGGCGTTCGATTAGCGGACGACGCCGTTGCGAGGCGCGCTCACTTCGTCGGCGGCTGCAGTTTGGTTGAGGGTGATGGGCACGGCGGCCGCGGCGGCCCGCACGGTGTTAATTCTGGAAGCGCCCGTCGCAGGTCAGTGACACGCTGCTAATATTTCCCATCGTCACGAGACGGACCGCTTGGTGACGAAGGAGGCGGAATGGCGAAAAGACTTTCGTTGGTGATTGTGCTCGTGGCGCTGATGGGTGGCTGGCAAAGTGCTCAGCAATTTCGACCCGGTTACGTCGATCCGATGCCAATCCTGGCGGCGGCGGCCAAAGAGATTGGCGAGGCCAATCTGAAATGCATCACCTATTCAGGCACGGGCTATGACGGCGCGGTGGGCCAGACCTTCGAGCAGGCCCCCAACGTCGATTGGCCTCGAATTGACTCGATGGCCAACTACACGCGCACGATCAATTGGGAAACCGGGACCAGCAAGGAGACATTCGATCGCAAGCCCGGCTTGAATCCCGCATCGTGGAAGTACGGCCTCGGCTGGGTGGACGGCACGCCGCTGCAGAAGAACGTGCATCAAACCCACATCGTCAACGGCAAGAATGCCTGGTACATCGACGGCGACGGGGCGCCGGTGGCCGTTCCACCGGAGGATGCCGAGCGCTACCAGCTGGATCTGTGGCTGAACCCGCCCGGGTTCCTCAAGGCAGCCCGCCTGCCCGGTGCGAATCCGATCGCGTTCTGGCGGTGGGAGCAGATTGAGAAAGGCCGCGATGGCCCGGTCGTGATCCCCGAGAAGATGTACGTGGTGGCGATTACCATGCTCGGGAAGTACCGCGTCGATGCCACCTTCAACCCGCAGAATCAGATTCAGCGCATCAAGACGACGGTCAACGAAAACGCGATGGGTGATTTCAACATCGAGCATGAATCGACCAACCAGCAGAGTTTTGGCAACGTGAAGTGGCCGACGGCCTGGCACTCACACCAGGGCTGGGACGATAACTGGCAGTTCTTCAACCTGAGCACCGGCCACAACGCATACGGCGGCAACTTCCCGAACGTGCAGCCGAATGTCTGCACCGATCCGGTGCCGGTGCCCGAGTCTGTGCGGGCAGCGACGTTCCCCAACACTGTGACGGTCGACAAGATGGGGAACGGCATCTACATGCTCGGTGGCGGCCCCGCGAACAGCTACATGGTGGAATTCAAGGACTGGGTGGCGGTCTTCGAGGCGCCCGGCAACGAAGAACGCAGTCTGGCGGTGATCGACCAAATCACCAAGCTGGCCCCCAACAAGCCAATCCGCTGGCTCATCACCTCTCATGCGCACTTCGATCACATCGGAGGACTGCGCACCTACGACCACATCGGCGCGACCATCATTGCGCACAAGAACAACATCGACTTCCTGAACCACGATGTTCTGAATCACGACGTCAGAAGCGTCAAGCCCGATCTCGTCTCGTTGTACCCGCCGACCGAACTGGCGGAGGGTTACAACTACGAGGCCATTCAGGAGAACTTCGTCATCACCGACGACACCCGGATCATGCACGTCTACTACGTGCAGCCGCTGAACCACGCCACGGGCATGTTGATGGCCTACCTGCCCGTCGAGCACATCGTGTTCGAGGCCGATCTGTTCGACACGTTCGAGCCGCCGCCGGCGATGCCGACGCGGGCCATGACGAGCTTCATCAATCAAGTGCATCGGCAAAAGCTGAACGTCGAAACGATCGCGCCAGTTCACGGAAAACCGGTGCCGTGGGCGACGTTCGTGAAAGCGATGGGTGCAGCCGGTAACCTGTGCGAAAGCCGCGGTAGCGGCGGTTCCGTCGCCATGGTGCCATGTCCTCCGGGTCGGTCTCCAGGTCAATAGTGCCGCGCTTCCCGAGCGGGCGGGCTCCGGCCCGCCCGCTCGTATTCCCGGGCTTGCTGCTGCTGCCTTCGCTCCTATCAGGAGACCGCCGGGTTGACGCAGGATAGACGCGCCACCATTGAGAACTCACGTCAGGCGTACTAGGTTGGGTGCTCCGATCCGCAGCAGCCGTCGATCATGAGCGTCGATCTGTTCGTGAGCTACGCGCGCAAAGACGACCAGCCGGCTGCGGCCGGAGAACAAGGCTGGATCAGCGCGTTCGTCGCGGCGCTGCGCCGCGAGCATCGTCGTTATTCGACCTCGGATCTGGCGCTGTTTCTGGACCGGGATGTCATCCGGGTGGCCGACGACTGGGAGCTGCGCGTTCGCGCCAGCCTGCACGCGTCTCGTCTCCTGCTGGCGTTCATTTCTCCCGACTACTTCCACAGCACCTGGTGTGAAAAGGAATGGGACCTCTTCGTCCAGCATGAAAGCGAGAAAGCGCTGGCCGGAGAGGCACTGTTGCCGCTGTATCTCGTGGACGTGCCAAAGGACGAGAAGGACGCAAAGGGCGTCTGGGTCTCGCAGTGGGGCGACGACCTGGCCCGTCGCCAATGGCTCGACCTTCGAGCTGCGAGGGCACAGGATCACGCTGCATTCGCGACCACCGATTTCGCCGTTAGCATCGAAATGCTGGACCAGAAGATCACCACGTTGCTGGACCGCGCGAACCGTGCGCTGCGTGCGCCTGGCACTGTCGACAGAGCGAACGTCGCGTTCGTCGGACGCGGGAAGGAGTTGCGCCGGTTGCGGCGCCTGTTCACAGCTGACTCACCGACCGGGACGATCGTCTCGGTGCATGGTCTGGGCGGGGTCGGCAAGAGCGCGCTGGTTGCTCAGTACGCCCACGATCAGGCCGCGAACTACCCGGGGGGCCGATGGGTGATCCGCTGCGAGGGCCTTCAGGATCTCGCCGCAGCCATCATGCAGCTTGCATCGCCGCTACGGATCGAGTTCGACCAGCAGCAGCTGCGCGATCCGGACCTGGCGCTCGAACGCGTGCTGGCCGAGCTGAAGCAGCGCACCACGGCGGCGGCGGCCGGGCTCGATCCGGCCTGTCTGGTGATTCTGGACAACGTCGATCAACCAGCGCTCGTGGCGCCGGCACAGATCGCCCGGCTGCCCGGGGAAGCCTGGCTGCATGTGCTCATCACGACGCGGCTCGGACCCGACCAGTTGTACGCCAGCGAATCCGATCGCGCTTTCCTGGGACTGGACGAGCTGCCCGTGAACGATGCCGTGCGGTTGATCGAGCGGCAGCAACCGGGGCAGCATTTCGCGAACGACAGTGAACGTGCAGCGGCGAAAGCCATCTCGAAGCGCCTCGGTGGTTTTCCGCTTGCGGTCGAAGCGGTCGCAGTGTTCCTCGGGCTGAACCCGGAGGTCACCTGCTCCGGGTTCCTGAAACGACTTGGAGAGGAGGGGTTAGACGCGCCGGATCGCCTCGCCGGCGAGGCTGATGTAGCGAACCGGATACGGCACCGCGACAAGCAGCTCTCCTCGGTGTTCACTCCGGCGATCGCGCAACTCGGCGAGGTCGAGCGCTTCGTGCTCCATGCGGCCGCCGTGCTGCCGGCCGACTTCATCGCGCTCCCGTGGCTGCGCGAATGGGCGACAGGACGCTTCCCGGATCTGGCTGCGGCCAGGCCGGGCTACGCGGCCCCATGGCCGCAGATCGTACGGCGGCTGACCGGCCGGCGGTTGCTCGTGCCCACCGACGATGTCGAGCCCGATGGCAGCCCGCGGTTGGTGCGCATGCACCGGCTCCTGCAGGAGTGGCTCTCAAAGCAAGAGGGCTTCGCGCGAGCCGAGCTGACCGCACGACTTCATGTGCACGCGCAGGCCCGGCTCACAAGTCTGGGCAAGGAGTGGGCGGACGCGGGCACGCGATGGGAGCTCGACCCGTTGACAGCGGTCGCGGCGCAGCGACTCGCTGCCGGCGACGAAGAGAGCGTGACGTTCGTGGCCGGCGTTGCCGGCTTGCTACCGCGGTCAGCCCGCTTTGCACAGGCGGAAACGCTGTGGAGAGATGCGCTCGCGATGGAGGAACGTGCCCCTGCCGCCTCGAAGGCTCAGCTCTCGCAGACACTGCAAGGCCTGGCCGGCCTGCTGCTTTCGATCGCGCGCTACGAGGAATCCGAGACGCTCTTTCGCAGAGCGCTCACGCTCGATGAGGCTCGCCTCGATGCGGGGGATCCGCAGCTTGCCACCGAGTGCAACAACCTCGCGGTCTTGCAGCAGATCACGGGCCGTCCTGACCAAGCGATCGAGCTCTACCAGCGGGCGTTGGCGATCTACGAGAAGAGTTTCGGCCCCGAAAGCAGCGAGGTGGCCGCGGCCCTCAACAACGTTGGACAGTTGCTGCAGAATCAGGACCGCCTGGAAGACGCCGGTGCGGTGATGCGCCGCGTTGTCGCTATCCAGTCAAAACATTACAAGCGGGACGATCCGGCGCTCGCCGTGGGGCTGCTCAACCTGGGACGCCTGCTGTACTTCCTGGGGCAGCTGGATGAGGCGGGGCCTCTCGTTCAACGCGCACTGGATCTGGAGGAAGCGGCCTTTGGGCCCGAGTATCACGGCCTCGCCACCAACCTGTTGTACCTGGCGGACATTGTCACCACACAAGGTGATTACTCCGAGGCCGAGGTGCTGTTACGTCGCGCCCTTACACTGAAGGAGGCTGCGTACGGAGCTGAGCACCCTGAGACCGCCCGCATCCAGGTCAGTCTCAGCCGCGTATTGGCCGCCGTCGAGGAGTGGGACGAATCGAAGGCGCTAGCCCGCCGGGCGCTGGAGATTAACAATCAGTTGCTCGGGAGCAACCATCCAAACACGCTCGCCGCGGTCAGGGCACTCACCGACGCGCTGGTGGCAACCGGACGCATGGACGAAGCGGCTCCAATGTCGCAGCGCATTCTGGTTGGCGCGCTCGAGAAGTTCGTCAACGGTGAGATCGACCCTAATCTCGGAGGATACACCAGCGACTACACGGCGTTGCTCAAACAACAGGGCTACGAGGAAGACGCCATCATGGCGCATCTGCGCGAGATCTTCGGGCACTTCGGCATCGATTACATGCCGGACGAGCGGGAGGCACGGCGTCAGCCGCGGAAGCGGGCCCGTCCCAAATCGAAACCCCGCCAGACCGCGCGCGCCAGGAAGCGATCGAGGTCGAGAAAATAGGACGCTGGCAGCGATTAGGGGCTCGATTCCGCGGTCGGGCTCTATCGTGCCGATGTGGCCAGAGACCGCACGCCCGGCGCGTTCCCTCGGCAATCTCGCACCCACTTGAAGTCCTGCTTCTTGCAGCACTCGCCGTACGTATGGCCGCTATCGCACGGACGCGGATGCTGATCTGGCAGCTCCTGAGTCCTAGCCTTGGTCACGAGCCGAGACCATCTCCTTTTCCCGAGGTCTGAGTGTACGTGAGTGACTGTCGGTCCCCGCCGCGGCCCCGGCGGAGTCTCGCTCTTGGGACCGCGAGTAGTGAGCAGCATCGCCGGTTCATGTCATTGAAGGAGGCGTTGTGCAAGGCATATGATGTGCTCCTCGTCGCGGTATTGACGTCATGAGGCGAGACCGATCCGCCAACCGTCGGAGGCACGCCGCAGCGCGCGGGCATCACGTGTCAAGAAGCGCGGGCATCACGTGACAAGAAGAAAGAGGAACTGGCTCATCGGCATCGGAGCAACCGCGGTGACGGTGCTCGTTGCACTGTCAGTGGTGGGCTATGTCCTCGCCAACCGATTCGAGCCGTATATCCGCACGCAGGCAATCTCGTACTTGCAGAGCCGGTTCGACAGCGAAGTCGAACTGACCGCGCTTCGAGTGCGTATACCTCGACTCTCGCCTTTGGAGGCACTGTTCAAACGCGGCCGCGGCGTATTCGCGCGTGTCGAGGGCGACGGCGTCCTGCTGCGCCACAAGGGCCGTCGAGATCTTCCCCCGATGTTCTCGATGAAGGAATTCAGTTTCGAAGTGGATCTGGGAACCCTGTTTGACGAGATGAAGATCGTACACCTCGTCACGATTGACGGCATGGAAATCAATGTCCCGCCGACCGGTCAACGTCCAACCCTCGACTCCGGTGCTGACGAGAAGGTTGACCGAGGTGAAGGCGAGGCGGGACCGGACACAAGCATCCTCTTCGAGGAAGTGATCATCACGAACGCCGCGTTGACGATTCTGCCCAAAGACGGCAAGAAGATTCCGCTCCATTTCGACATTCATCGGCTCAGACTGGAATCGGCCGGCAGGAATGTGGCGATGAAATACGACGCCGCGTTGACGAATGCGAAGCCGCCAGGCGAGATTGAGAGCAAAGGGACGTTCGGACCGTGGGTCGCCGGCGAACCAGGAGATTCACCTATCGATGGAGACTATCGCCTTGACAGCGCAGATCTGGGCGTATTCTCCGGCATCGCAGGTGTTCTGCACTCGTCAGGCCTGTTCAAAGGCACGCTCTCGTCGGTCAATGTCCGCGGTGAAGCCACTGTCCCGGATTTCAGACTCAAGAGCGCGGGTAATCGAGTCCTCCTTCACACGAAGTTCGAAGTGCTCGTGGATGGCACCAACGGCGACACCATCCTGAAGCCTGTGAACGGCACTCTCGGTTCGACGGACTTTTCGACGAGCGGAGGCATCATCAAGCACGAAACAGATCTTCGCCGCACCATCAGCCTGGACGTCTCAATGCCGGCCGGAAACCTGCGCGATGTGCTGACCCTCGGGATGAAAGGCACGCCTTTCATGGAGGGAAAGATTTTTCTGAAGACAAAAATCGATATCCCGCCGTTGTCCAGCAAAGTGCGAGAAAAAATCCTCCTGGATGGGCAGTTCGAAATATCGCGCGGTAAGTTTCTGCGTTCCACGATTCAGGACCAAATCGATAATCTAAGCCGTCGCGGTCAAGGCCAACCGAAGAATCAGGAAATTGACGAAGTAGTTTCTGCTATGGCGGGTCGGTTCAAGCTCGAAAACGAAACGATCACCTTCCAATCGCTCTCCTTTGCGGTGCCCGGCTCGGGAGTCGATCTTGCCGGTCGCTATGATCTTGGTGAGGACACCCTGGATTTTCACGGGACACTGAAACTGAAGGCCAAAGTCTCCGAGACTATGACCGGCTGGAAGCGATGGGTCTTGAAACCTATCGACCCGTTCTTCTCCAAGCAAGGTTCGGGAACACTCCTACGTATCCAGGTTGTGGGGACCTCGAAGGAGCCCAAGTTCGGGCGCGACCGCGGCGACAGAAATCCTGAAAAATAGTGGCGCCCTAATCGAATGGCATTTCCGTTCTTTAGAGGGGATCGGCGACTTCGTCGAATGCGTAGCCGTGAAGGTCGGCGGTCGCATCGACGGCTCGAAGGACTTGGCTCGAGCGCGCGCCGATAGTACGCGTGCCAAAGAACCGCCGAGGAGTTGCCACGAGATCCTCGCGCTCCGACACCAGCTCACGGTGGAGGCTGCAGGATTCACGCACCAACGCCGATCAACGTCAAGATGATGTACTATCCGCCCGCCCAAACTCGGGAGGAGCTCCATGAGGCATGTCGTTTCAGCATCGCTGTTCGTGCTCACCTGCGCGCTGGCGCAGCCGGCGGCCGCTCAAGTCGAGGACAAGCCGGTGCCCATGGACAAGGCGCCGTTCCACATTCCGGTCTTCTCCAACGACTACCTGATTCTCTTGAACGTCAACATTCCGCCCGGGCGCAACACCGGATACCACATCCACTATGCCGACTCCGTGTCCGTCAACCTGACTCCGGCCTCGCAGACCAATCAGGATTACGGCTCGTCAGTAGTGAGCGCGCCGGGTACGGGCGGAGACGGTGAACCCGGCCGCGCGACGTTTACGGATGTGACCAAGAATGGTCCGCGCACGCACAAGGCGACCAATGTCGGGCCGACGCCGTTCCACAATATCTCCTTCATCCTGAAGAATCGCGCACCGGCCGGAACCACAGTGTCGGACCGTTCGGGTGTTAGGGGCTACACCCAGATCATGGACAACGCGCGGCTGAGGGCCTGGCGTGTCGCTCTGAAACCCGGAGAGACAACGGGACAGATCACGCAAACAGCCCCGGGTCTCAGAGTCTACGTCCACGGCGGCGTACTAGCCGAGATGATGCCTGGATCGGCCGACCGCGGCATGGCTCCGTACGAAGGCGATTTCATCTGGCAGGATGCAGGGCAGACGAGGACCGTGAAGAACACCGGTACGACCCTCATCGAGTTCGTCGAATTCGAGTTGAAGTAACGCCGGCGAGTTCACCGGTGCGCTGCGGCGTTCAAGTCGAGCAGCGCACCAGCGAATTCACCTATTACTCGAGATATTCTCCGATCTTCGGATTGCCGGTTCCGCTGCAACTCCCGCCTCCGTACGTCAGGAATTTCTGCACACGACCGGCGCCATCGACCTCGCCGACGTAGATGTTGCCCTCCGAGTCGACACTCAGCGTGTGCGGCCAGTGAAAGGTGCCGGCCTGCCGGCCGCCTGTGCCGAAGCGTCCCAATTCGGTGAGGTTGTCACGATTGAGGACGTAGACCGTGAAATTCGTCAGGTCAGCGACGTACAAGCAGGTCTCCTTCGGATCCCGCGAAAGCGCGATCGAACCAGACGTGCCGCCTATTGTCTGCGGCGCCACCAGAATCTCGCGGACGAAGCCGCACTTGCCGGTGTCGCCGTCCGGGTTTGCGCACGGCTTGCCAACCTCCGCGGTCTTGAAAACCTGTACACGATTGTTGCCGCGGTCGGCGACGTAGAGGAGGCCATCGCGGCTCATCTTGACCCCATGCAGCGGGCTACGGAAAAACTTCGGCTTCAGCTGCCCTCTCTTGAAGTCTGCGACCCAGGCGCCGCCGTAAGCGGGATCCGTGCTCTCGCCAATCACCGGGTTCTGTCCGTAGGCGCCGAAATGTCCGATGTAGTTGCCGGTCGCGGCGTCGACCATGAGAACGCGCCGGTTTCCGTACCCATCAGCGATGTACAGGACGTTGGTCTCCGGATCCACCGTAAAGTCCGCTGGCAGATACGGCTGCGGCGTTCCGTTAGTCCCGCCGTTGGTGTCGTTGCTGTTCGGCTTCCTCACGCCGTGACGCCCGATGGCGAAGACGAAGGTGCCATCCGGCTTGAACTTCAGGATCTGGGAGTCGTCGCCGCCGAAGTTGGCCGCCCAGGGATACTCGCCGCTGTTGGTGCCGCGATCGATTTCCCCGTTGCCGGCGACCCAGACGAAGTCGTTGTGGTCGACAAAGATGCCATGTTCACGTCCCGGCCAATAGCATCCATCCGCTACCCGGCATTTTGTCTCGAGAAACCCCGGATCGGCAGGGCCGCCCCAGGCCTGCAACAGATTTCCGTCTTTGTCGAACTGCAACACTGACGGGGCCGGAACGCAACACCACGCGCGCCGCTCGTCACGGGGGAATCCGAGCGGGCTGACCGATTGGCCTTTCGCGTTCTTGCCACCCACGCCCTGCGCGCCGCTATCGGTGGTCGTCAGCGCTCGCGGGCGGTGATAGACCCAGATGCGATCGTGCGAATCAACGTGTATGCCCCCTACGTCGCCCATGACCCAGTTGTGCGGCAGCACTTTTGGCCAGGCGGGATCGAGCACGAAGCCCGGCGCTGCTCCTGTCCTGGACCGGGACGCGGTGCGCTCGATCAGCCGTTCCAGCACCTTCGCCTTCTGCAAGGCGTCGACACCGGCAGAGGTCTGAGCCCGCAGTGGGAACCCCCAGCGCCATGCCCCGATCGCCGCTGCGAGAATCGCTGCAAGAATGACGAAGCTGATGACCCTCAGCGCTGACATGGTCGCGCTCAGAACCAACTGGGTTTCTTTTCCGGGGGATACACCGGCACTGCCGGAACGAAGCCATTCCGGTTCGGCATTACGACCTTCGGCAGGGTCTTCTCGTCCATGACGTCGTTTTCTTTGATGATGCCGTTCGAGTAGTACAGAAACGCGACCAAAGCGTAGACGTCGTTCGGGGCGAGCGATCCCGGATTGCTAGGGGGCATCGCGCGGTTGATATAGTCCCAGGCGATCGTCGGATACGGGTAGTAGCTTGGCCCGTTCCTTTCCTCACCATAGAAGGGGCCGCGATAAGGCTTGCCGGGACTGCCGATCACGAGGCTCCGCATGAGCCCGTCTTCCCCATTCCTCCCGTGGCAGACCTGGCACCGCTTGGCAAAGATCTCCGCGCCTTCCTTGACTGTTCCGCGCCCGGGAGGAAGTTCCTTTCCCTCCGGCCCAATCATTCGGTCAAAGCTCTGGATGTCGGCCTGGCTCAGAGGTGTGCCCACATTGGGATAGACACGCGGTGGCGACTGCGCCAGCATCGCCACGGGGATTGCCGCGATCATCGCCGGCAGGAGGAATCTAAGCGAACAGGACATCGGAAATGCTCCCATCGCGAGCGATTTTCCAGGGTTGAATGGCATTGAAATGAATGGCGCGCGGAAGTGGAGTTTTTTTCCAATCCGCTGGGTTCATGCCCCAGTTTTTCGTCAACTCCGCCAGCGACGGCTGAACCTCGCCCGCCTCGTCTGTGCAACGAGACTGGATCACCGCCTCTTGTCCGTCCCAGGCCCAGTCAAACGTAAACCGGGTATGCGCCTTCGGAAGCACAGGCGCATGACGCTTCGCTTCCTTCCAACTCCGGCCGCCGTCCGTGGATACTTCCACCTTGGTGACCGTGCCCGCGCCCGACCACGCCAAGCCGGTAATCTGGACATATCCTCGGCCGGGCATGTTCAGTCCCGCTGAAGGCCGTGTAATCACGGATTTCGGACCAAACTGAAAATGGTACCAGCGCGCTTTGCCGCCAAGGTCAGGTCTCGAGACCGAATGATTCATGCTTTCATTCCAGGCGTTGTAAGGCTGGTCCACGACCTTGATATGTCTCAAATACTTCACGCTGAAGGGGGCTTCCCAGCCGGGAACGACGAGCCGAATCGGGTACCCCTGCTCAACGCGCAACGGCTCGCCATTCTGGCCGTAGGCCACGATCACGTCCTCCATGGCCTTCGCCAGCGGAAGGGTGTGAGTAAATTTGCCAGCGTCGCCCCCTTCCGAAACCAGCCAGCTCGCGCCTTTGTGCACGCCGGCCTCGTGCAACAACACGGAAAGCGCCACGCCGCTCCATTCGCTGCAACTGGTCATCCCGTGGATGAACTGGACCGGCAACCCCAGGATCGGATCCTCAGAACCATGGATCGCGGGAGAGCTGTTTCCATGGCACTCCAGGAAATGAATCCGGGAAACGGAAGGCAGCTGCTTCAGATCCGCCATGGAGAAACTCAACGGACGATCCACCATGCCGTGGATCGTGAGGCGATGTTGCTGCGGATCGATCTCGGGAAACTCGGAGGAGTGCTGTTGCATGAAGTGGAGCGGGGCCGGTGTGATGATTCCCGCATAGTCCTGAAGCGGGGTGTAGTGCGTCATGTGATCGACGCGGTATCTGGCCCCGCGGCGCGGCGGCTCGCCGTGGACGTGTTGTGCGTGAGCTGATTGGCCTCTGACGGCCCATCCTGCTCCTGCGGCCACACTAGCCAGTGCAGCAGTCTGTCTTAGGAACCCCCTCCGGTTAGATCGATTGGGATCCATGATTGCCTCCGTGTCGAATCTCCGATGGTCAGAATGGCCTTCGCCCGAATCTCCCCGCCAGGCAGCCTTGTCGTGTTCGGTAATATCGTCAGCGTGTCAACTCGAAGCGCATGAGCATATGAGAAGTCGCTGGAACGTCTGTCCACGCACGCTGCTGCCGATCAGAAGCCGGAGAGGTAACGCGCCATCGCCTCCCGGTCGGCGGGCGACATCGCGGCCATCATCTTCGTCATGATGGCATTGTTTTTCCGCTCACCCTCGGCAAAGCGGCGCATCGCCTCGACCAGATATTCGTAGCCTTGGCCGGCCAGCCGCGGCGCCGCCATGCCATCAGCCTGCCTGTCACCAAGGAAGTCCGTCGCATGACAAGCCTGGCATACAGCGATTCCAGGTGGCGGCGGCGTGGACGCGGCGGCAGCGGACCGCGCCGGCCATTTCTGTTTCGCGAAATACGCCGCTGCGATCCCCAGTTCCTGCGGCGTGAGGGTTTTTGCCATCCACGGCATGACCTCGTCGTGTCGATCTCCACGCTCGAAGTCATGCAGCTGTTTCAGGAGGTAATTTTCCGGCTGACCTCCGATGACCGGAATGGTTGCATTTCTGCGGACGCCGTTCGCGCCGTGGCATTCGTTGCAAACGCTCAACTTGGCGCTGAATTCTCGATCCGTGCTCGGATCTGGGACACCTTGAGCGGCATGTGCCGGCGCGGCCAGAACGACCAGAACGCCGAAAGCAATCTGTATACGCAAGAAAGCCTCTCTCGCGTGGGTGTTTTCGCGGCGGATTATAGCGCACAAGAGCCGGCGGCGCGGAGTCCTTCGCGCGACCCGTTATCGGACAGGCGGCGCGATCCGGATCGCAGCGGGCTTCAGCCCTGCGCATTCGGTGCAGCCGGCTTCCCGCACTTCGCATTGTGGACCTATCGGCCGGGCGACGGCGCGAGCAGGCGGGTCAGCGCCCCCGCGAGCTCGCGGTCGATGATGAGCTCGTTCACCAGCCCGCAGCGGAGGGCTTCGGCGATCACTTCGGCTCGGTCGGTGCCACCCATCGACACCGCGATCACGCCAGGGCGTTCGCTGCGAACCGCACGCCGCGCGATGCGCTCGAGATGCGGACGCTTCATCCCGGTCCACATCGCATTGAGACTCTCCACTTCCTTTTGTCCGGCTGCATCGAGATCGCGACGCGGAATCAGCACCCCGCCGATGTCGCCGGCGACGAGCCTGGCGAGGGCATCCTTCGTGAGCCGGCGGCCGGGTGTGCTTCCCGCGCGCAGCAGCTCGTCATGGATGAACCCCATTGGGTGCTCGGCTGCGCCGACGCTCGTCAGCAGCGAGTCGACCTGGTTGATGAGCGGCGATCGCTTCCCGAAAACCACGCGATACGAAGCGGCGTGGGCCACGAACTTCCGAATACCCCGCTCGTCGGCGCCCCGGAAGTTGCGCGAGATAAGCGCCGGGACGCCCGTCAACGATGGCGGTGGCGGCGCACCGGGCTGCAGCAGCCGGTGCAGTCGCTCCACGAGATGCGAGGACGTGTCCCGGTTGGATGCCTGGTCGAGTGGCTCGCCGCATACCGGCACGAACCGAGTTGGACGCCCGATGGCTTGTGGTCGCGGGATGTCGGCGAAGCTGTCGACGACATGGCTGATGGTTCTTCCCCAGGTAACCCCGAGGGTGTCGGAACTCGCGAGCAGATCCATCAGGACGACGCCGGCCGACCGTCCAAATGCCTTGAAGCGGCGCTCGAACGCGCGCGCAGACGCCCCTCCCGGGCCGCTTTCCACGACGTGCGGGGCTCTCACGCGGACGCCGTTGTCCGAGGTGAGGCCGGCCAGGAGCTCGACGAGCCCCTTCGGCTCAGCCGCTCGACGAAGCTCCTCCACGCGCGCCGGCGACAGCCCCTTCGGTACGAAGCGATATTTCCGCTCCAGCCAGCCCTCATCCTCGGCCTTCGCGAGCAGCCGCGAGACCAGCGACTGCGACACTTCCAGAAACTTGGCGATCTGTTGCTGCGTGAGCTGGCGTTCGCAGAACAGATACGCGGCCTTCTGAGCGGCGAGGTCCCGGTCCGATTTCTTCGCCTTCATCACCGGCCCGTCACGTCAGGCTTGTTATCACCTTGCATATTTATTCTCATGAATGATGATTTTCGCATGTTTTGACTTCGCCGTACCACCTGTCCTAGTCTCAGTGGCCGCACGGCACTGACGACCGTCTGCGGTGGTCCAGCGCGTTCACATTGGAGAGGCGAAATGGCGACTCGTCATCCTGACACAGCCGGACACTCCGAACAGCTGCAGCTTTGGCTCGAGCGGCTTCGAGCTAAGGCAGGTGCCCTCGAGCAGGGATTAGGGGATCTGATCTGTGCCCTGCCCGCAGGTGCCTTCCCTGTGGATCATGTGTGCGCGCCGATCGGGCCGACGCGCACGCCGACGGCGAAGGCCCGCACGAAGCGGCGAAAGTGGAGCGACCCGATGTTCGCGCAGTTGGCGGCGTCCGGCGTGATGTCGCTGGAGATCTCGCCACTGGACAAGCGCCACAGTATCGTCTCGATCAACGGCGCCGCGGGCTTGCCGATGCCGATCAAGCAGGCGCACTTCCTCCGAACGATCGCGCAGACGGAAGACACAATCGGCACGACGTCCGCCAACAGGGACGACTTCGCGCCGGGGCAGGACAAGGACGCCATTGCGCTCGCGCTGGGCTGCTCTACCCACGCCGTCGACGTGATGGTCGGCCGCCTTCGCGAACGCCTGTGGAACGACTTCAAGGTCTCCCCGCTCCTCGTCGAGAACAACGCGGCACGGGTACGGTTCCGTCTGCGTCGGGTCAAGCTCGATGCGTGCGTGCCGTTTGCGGGGCCGGTTCTCGGTGGTCAACCGGCGAGGCATCGGCGGTAGAGCGAGCGAGCGAGAGTAGTGGATGTGATACCCGCGGGTCGGGTGACCGAGGCGCGGGCAATTGCTCCTTTCCGACGCCGAGCCGCTTCAGTCTGCGTCAGCACGGCCAGAGACGCCGAACTCCGACGAGATCAGAGACCAGAGGCGAGTCGTGCCCACCCGCGCGACACCTGGCGTCGTCTGAGTGGCCTGCGGGGCCGCGGTGACTCTGAACATCACACGTGACAACGAGGCGCCCACCCGCGGAAAACATCGCAGCAATCGGCACGTGACCTGTTTCAGGCGCGGTGACCGCGTGGGCTTCAGCCACAACGCTGTCGCTTCTCTTCGAGAATGATTCAACTTTGACACCGCGGGTGCGGCGTCCGACACGGGACCCACACACGAGGCTCACGATGGCGCACATCTGGACCAAATCAAACTTCGGCGAGTGGCAACCGATGGCACTTGCCGGCGATGCGTATGTGCTCGCGATCGGCGGGCCTGCGCCACTCGCTGCCGCACGTGTTCCGCAAGCCGCCGATCCGTCGTTCCTCGACGTCGCACCAGACGCGCCCGCCGACGCGGCGGATACGGTGCTGCTCCGCCGTGTCTCCGCCGCGAGTGACGAGACGTGGGCCCTGCTCGCGGGCCCGGCCGCACGCCCGCTCGTCAACGGGCTCCCCGCTCCGCACGGCATCGTCATCCTCTCTGACCGCGACGAAATCAGGTGGGCCCCGCCGCACGACCAGCCGAGCCGGTCAGCGGATCCGATCTTCTTCTCGACCGAGCGCCTCGCCACGGTCACGCCGTACCCGGCCGGCGGCCGCCTGGGGTCCTGTCCACGCTGCAAACAACCGCTCGCCGCCGGCGACGCGTCCGTGCGGTGCCCCGGGTGCAACTTGTGGCACCACGCCACCGACGCGCTGCCGTGCTGGACGTACGGCGAGCGTTGCGCCGCATGCCAGCAACTGACGTCACTCGACGCGGGCTTTCAGTGGACGCCGGAGGATCTGTAATGGCGCACGTCGTCGTCGTCGGCGCCGGCGCCATCGGGTCCCACTTGCTCCCGCATCTGGCACGTTCGCCACGCGTGTCGCGCCTCACGGTGATCGACCGGGATCGCTACGACGCGGGCAACACGCGCGGACAGCAGATCGACGCACGCGACATCGGCCGACCCAAGGCACTGGCACAGGCGAGGCGGCTGCGACGCGTCAACCCGGATCTTCAGGTCGTCCCCATCCGCGCGTCGGTCGAGCGGCTGCCGCTTGGCGCCCTACGAGCCTCTGTAATTCTCGCGGCGCTCGATTCCCGCAAGGCGCGGATGGTCGTCAACCAGGCGGCGTGGCGGCTGGGGGTGCCGTGGATCGATGCCGGCGTCCACGCCGACGGCATGCTCGCGCGTGTGCGAGTGTTCGTGCCGGCCGAGGCCATACCCTGCCTGGAGTGCGCCTGGGATCAGGACGACTACGACGCGCTCGATCAGACGTATCCCTGTGCGCCGGGCGTCACCCATGGATCAACGGGCGCACCGTCGACGCTTGGCGCGCTGGCGGCGGCGCTTCAGGCCGTCGAGTGCGACACGCTGCTTGCCGGCGAAAGCCCGCACGCGCTCGCGGGGCGCGAGGTATTGATCGACGCGCGGCATCACACGCAATCGGTCACGACGTATCGTCGGAATCCGTCGTGCCGCATGCCTGATCACGCGGGCTGGCGCATCGGCGCGCTCGGATCGTCCCCTGACCACACGACGGTTGACGAGTTCCTCGCGCTCGGCAGCACCCTTCGAGGCGCGGCGGCCTCCCTGGCCTTCGGGATCGCCGGCGAGCGCATCGCCACGACGCTCCGGTGCGACGCGTGCGGCGCCCCGCACGCCACGTGTCAGACGGAGCGTCATGCGCGCGTGTCGCGCCCGCGCTGCCCGCTCTGCGGTGGCCGTTTGCGGGCGACCGGCTTCGACCTGCGCAACTTCGCGCCGGCAGCGGCGGTACCGGCCGGCCTTCGACAACAGCGGCTCTGCGACATCGGCGTGCGCCCGCGCGACGTGCTCACGCTCCGCACGCCAGAAATCGACGCTCACTTCGAGGTGGAAGCGACATGACCGACGCCATCATGCACGCGTTCCTGCGCCGTCAGCATGAGGACGGACGCGCGCTCACCTCGGAGTCGGACCTGGTGGAGATCGAGCCGCTGGACTCGCCTGCCGGCGGCCCGCCGGATCGATTCCTCGTGCGCTTCGCCTGCCGCGGGCTCGTCAACGAAGTCGACGGATCGATCGTCGAAGCCAACGAGTTCGGCGTCGGCATCTGGTTCCCGGAGGACTATCTGCGGAACGCCGACCCGTTTCGCGTGCTCACGTGGCTCGGCCCGCGCCACGTCTGGCATCCCAACATCTCCTCGCAGGCGCCGGTGATCTGCGTGGGCCGTCTCACGCCCGGCACGGGCCTCGTCGATCTCGTCTACCAGTGCTGGGAAATCATCACGTGGAACAAGGTGACGATGCGCGAAGACGACGCGCTCAATCGAGAGGCGTGCCAGTGGGCGCGCGCCAACCTGGCGCGCCTGCCGGTGGACACGCGTCCGCTCAAGCGCCGCGCGCTGCGCCATCCATACCACGGACATCTCACCGGAAGCCGGTCATGCATCCTCCTAGCGATCGCTGCCTCGCCATCGAGCGGGCCCTGCGCGTGGCAGCCCAGCAACTCGAGCGCGCCGCCGACGGCGGCTGGCGCCTCACCATTGCCAACGGCACGCGGACGACGTTGCATGCGCGGGTGAGCGACGAAGACTGGCTTGTCGTGACGGCCCCATGTGCATCGTCCGCGCCGCCCTGGTGGCCGCTGCTCCGGCTCAACGCGGAGCTTGGCGGATGCGCGCGGCTCGCACGGGCACTCAGCGGCGATCTTGAAGTGCGTGCGGAGATCTTCGTCAGTTGCGCCGCTGATGAAGCGGACGGAGAGCCACAGCCTGAAGCCTCTCTCGGCGATCGCATCGCGGCACTGTGCGACGACGTTGCGTCAGCCGGACATGAGGTCCTCGACCCGCGGCCAGACGACATGGCGGACACTACGCCGGGATCGCCTGCCGACGCCGATCGGCTCGTCAGCCTGTGCGGCGAGGCCGGCTGGGGCGCGACTGCACGCGCGCCCGGCGAGGTGCAGGTCTCGCTCGACACGCGAACCATCGCGTGTCAGGCGACGCTCGCGCTCGCGGAAGATTCGCGTCTGCGAGCGATCGTCCCGCTCACCACGTCTGCCGTGGCGTCCCGCGCGAGCCAGGACGCCATCGCGCTGCTGCTGCTCGACGCCGGCGGCGCATCTTCGCACGGTGAAGGGCGTTGCCGGACGGCAGGGCGGTGTCGAGATGGCGGGACTCGCCTTCGCCGGCGAACGCTTGCCGGCCAGCCCCGCGGCGATCGATCGGGCGCTTGCCGCGCTCTCGGTGGCCTGCAGCACCGTGGGCCGGGAGATGCAGGCGCTCCAGGATGCGCAACTGGCGCGCGACTACCTGGCCCTGCGTCACCGGCATTGGACCGACAGCCGTTCCCCACTCCCCTACTCACATGAACAGGAGGACACCCCATGTCTGCAACTGCCGTAATGGAGACCGGATTCGAAGTCAGCGACGTCACCGGCCAGAAGGTCCTGGCCGTCTCCGATGTGCCGACCGACGCCACGATTGGCGAGCTCGTGCGCGGCCTCATCGGCCGCATGCGCCTGCCCGCGAGCGACACGGCCGGCCGACCGCTCACCTATCACGCCCGATCGGATCGAGAGGGTCGGCATCTGCTCGGCTCCGAGCGCGTGGCCGATGCCGTGCTGCCGGGCGACCGCGTGGTGCTCCAGCCGAACGTCGATGCCGGGAGCGTACCGTGCACATGCGCCATCGCCTGGTAATGGAACTGCTGCGGCCAGGCGGCGAGCTGCTCGGCCACGCCAGCCTCGACCCGGACTGGGATCCGGCGATCGAGTGGACGCGCCTGTCCGGGCTGCGCACGCACGGCGTCTGGGCGCCCGAGTCGCAGGCCGAGCGCGCCATCGACGCGCTCTGGCACTCGGAGCTGGGCGAACCGTTCATGCGCGGCTTTCGCGTGACGCTCGCGCACCACACGGGAACGTCGTGGCACGAGGACTTCTCGATCCGCTACTTCGCCGGGCTGGCGCGCACGGCCGCCGCGGCCTTGATCGAGAAGGGCACGCTGGCGGCGGACGATTCGTACCGGTACCGCACCCTCGCGTACGAGCCGGACACGGCGGAGCCGTCTGTCGAGTCGCCTCTCTTCGCCACGGTTGATCTCCCGCCTCCGCTCGTGCTGCACGACCTGCCGCCAGCGGCGGTGGCCGGCGCGGCGCCTCGACACACCGACACCAAGGCGGACGACTTCGAGGTGTACATGCCGAACGCGGTGCTCGAGGAGGCGTCTGCGCTCACGGCCGGCGCCGGCGACGTGGAAACGGGCGGCATCCTCATCGGCCATCTCGGCCACGAGCCGCACACCGCTCAGACCGACGACCCAACACCTCGTTCGACGATGCGCCCCACGGAGATCTGCGTCGCGATCACCGCGCTCATCCCGGCACGACACACGGTGGGCGGCTCCACCAAGCTCACCTTCACGTCCGACACCTGGACGGACGTGCGCCGGGCGATGGAGCTGCGCGGCCGGGGCGAGATCGTGCTCGGGTGGTTCCACAGCCACCCACAACATGCCTGGTGCCGCGAGAAAGGGTGCCCGCTCGAACGGCAACGGCAGTGCGCGGCCGCCGCGGGGTTCTTCAGCACCGACGACGGTGCGCTGCACCGGACGATGTTTCCGCGGGCGTTCACCGTGGCGCTCGTGATGACCCACTCGGCGCGGGGCATCCTTCCGCGGCTCTTCGGTTGGCGCGACGGCCTCCTGGAACCGCGCGGCTACCGCGTCCTCGCACACGCACTGTCCATAGGAGAAGGTGTCTCATGCCGCGCCCATCGCCGTCTGATCCCCCGAACGATCCGATGGACCTGCTCGAAGGACTCTCGTCGCTCGACTCGCGTGCGCTGTCGCCGCAGGATCAGCTCGCCCTCGTGCAGTCGCTGCGGGCGAGGTCGCCCGAAGACGCGGTCGCGGTGGACCGCTCGCTCCTCGGCCAGCTTGGCGCGCTGCGCAGCGGTCTTTTCGAGGCCCGGGCGCATCTGGGGGAGCTGCGGGACGTGCTCGAGCGGCTCAGTGCCACACCGTGGCACTCGGCGGTGTTCCTGGGCCCGGTCGACACCGGCGGTGTCCGAGCAGCCGCCGTGGCCTGCAACGGATCGTCGCGGGTCGTGTCCGTGGCTGAGGAAGTCGACCTCGACGAGCTGGCCATCGGCGACCCGGTGCTGCTGGCGAGCGACATGAACGTGATCATGCAAACGCTGGCGTTTCCGCTGCCGCGCACGGGCGAGACCGCGGAGTTCCAGCGCGTGATGGCAGACGGCCGGCTCCTCCTCAGGCACCGTGACGAGGAGGTACTCGTGCACGCCGCGCCCGGCCTGGACCGGGCGGCGCTCACGGTGGGCGAGCGCGTGCGATGGGATCGCTCCGTCGGGCTCGCCTTCGAGCGAATCGAACGAACGCGCGAATCGCCGCTCTTCCTGGAAGACACGCCCGACGAAGGCTTCGACCGGATTGGCGGCCTCGACGCGCAGATCGCGCAGATCACCCGGTCGCTGCGCCTGCACATGCTGCACCCCGAGATCGCGAGCCGCTACCGCGTGCGGCGCGTCGCCTCGATCCTGCTCGTCGGCCCGCCGGGTACCGGCAAGACCATGCTCGCGCGCGCGCTGGCCAACTGGCTCGGCCAGCACGCGCCCAATGGGCAGGCGCGCTTCATGTCGATCAAGCCCGCCGAGCTGCACAGCATGTGGTACGGACAGAGCGAGGCCAACTACCGCGAAGCGTTCCGCGTGGCCCGCCAGGCGGGCGACGCAGACCCATCGACGCCGGTCGTGATGTTCTTCGACGAAGTCGACGCGGTGGGCGCGACCCGCGGCCAGAGCCTCGCGCACGTGGACGACCGCGTGCTCACGAGCTTCATGACCGAGCTCGACGGCCTCGAAGCGCGCGGCAACATCCTCGTCGTCGCCGCGACCAACCGGCGCGACACGCTCGATCCGGCGCTGGCACGGCCGGGGCGCCTGGGCGACCTAGTGATCGACATTCCACGTCCCGGCATGGCGGCAGCCGCGGCGGTCTTCGACAAGCACCTGCCCGCGGGCATTCCGTACCAGGCGGATGATGTCGGCACCGCTCCCGCCGCACGGCGTCGTCTCATCGACACGGCCGTCGCCCGGCTGTACGCGCCGAATGGTGAAGGCGAGCTCGCGGCACTCATGTTCCGCGACGGCACTCGCCGCGCCGTCCGCGCCCGCGATCTGATGAGCGGCGCGCGCATCGCCAACATCGCCCGTGCGGCCATCGAGCGCGCCTGTCTCCGGGACCTCGAGCGGGGCGAGCCCGGGGTCACAGCCACCGACGTGCTCGAGGCCATCGCCGACGAGTTGAGCAGGCGCCGTGGCGGCGCTGACGCCTGCCAACTGCCACACGTTCATCAGCGACCTCCCGCAGGACCTCGCCGTCGTCCGCGTGGAGCCGATCGCCAGGCAGGTGCGCCGCCCGCACCGGTTCCGCAGCGTGGCCTGATCGGCGGCGAAGACGGAAGAGGGAAGAAGACGACGAGGAAGGTGTGACGTGACAGACTTCGAGCGAGTCCCGAAGATCCTCGGCAGCGACGTCGAGCTGGGCAACTTCATCGACGGTGTCGAGTCATCGTCGGGCAGTGGCGCGGCAGCGGCGCGGCTGCTCCTGCGCGAAGTCCAGGGGATTCCCGCCGGCAGCGGCAGCACTCCCCGATTCGGCGAATCCACGCACGTGAGCGCACGGTCGTGGCCCTCCACCGCCTTGCGACAACCCGACGTGGACGAAGACGCCAACCGGGGGGCCGATGACGCGCAGCGATACAGCAGCAGCGCCCAGGACTGGGGCCGGCGCTTTCTGCCCGGCAACGGCGGCTGTGTCTACATCGACCTCGATCACCTCGAACTGGCCGCGCCGGAGACGCGCAGTGCCTTCGACCATGTGACGTACTCGCACGCGATGCTTCGCGTCGCGCGCGGCGCCGTCCACCGCGTGAACGCGCGGATGCCCACTGGGTACCGCGTGCACGCCATTGCGAACTGCAGCGACGGCCACGGCCATTCCTACGGCGCGCATCTGAGCGTGCTCCTCAGCCGCGCCGCGTGGGACACGATCATCCGGCGGAAGCCGCATTACCTCGCCTGCCTCGCGGCCTTTCAGGCCTCCAGCATCGTCTTCACCGGCGCCGGCAAGGTGGGCAGCGAGAACGGACGCTCCTGGGCCGGCTACCAGCTCTCGCAACGCGCCGACTTCCTCGAGTCGTTTCTCGGCGAGCAGACGACGTACAACCGGCCGCTCGTGAACGCGCGCGACGAACCGCTGTGCGGGTCGGCGTGGGATCAGCAGGCGCACGGCCTCGAAGGTCCCGAGCTGGCGAGGCTGCACGTCATCTTCTTCGACGCCACGCTCTGTCAGGTCGCGACGCTCCTGCGTGCCGGCACGATGCAGATCGTCACCGCCATGCTCGAGGCCGGGAACGTCCCCGCCGATCTGGCGCTCGACGATCCGCTTGGAGGCGCTGCAGCGCTGGAGCCGCGATCCGTCGCTGGCCTCCCGTGCGCGCCTCACGTCGGGCGAAGCTGTGACAGCCGTCGAGCTGCAGCAGCGCTTTCTTGAACGGGCCGGCGAGTGCGCCGCCACGATCGGCTTCGAAGGCATCGTGCCACGGGCCGCCGAGATCCTCGCGCTGTGGGGCGACACCCTTCAGAAGCTGCACGAGCGTGACTTCGAATCGCTCGGCCGGCGGCTTGACTGGGTGCTGAAGCAGCAGATCCTGCAGCGCGCACTGGAGAGCCGGCCGTCGCTGTCGTGGTCGTCGCCGGAGCTTCGGCATCTGGACCAGCTCTACGCATCGGTTGATGAGACCGAAGGATTGTTCTGGACGTACGAGCGGTCTGGGCTCGTTGACGCAGTGGCAAGCGACGACGACATCAGGCGCGCCATCGACGAACCGCCCGACGACACGCGGGCGTGGACCCGGGCGACGTTGCTGCGCCGCGCCGGGGCGGCGCGCGTGGAGGAGATCGACTGGGACCGCGTCGGCGTCCGTCTTCAGCGGCATGGACGCGTGTATCCCTGGACCGAGCGGACGAGAGTGCATCTGCCCTGTCCCTATGGATCGACAAAGCGCGAGAACGAGGCGCTGTTTGCCGCCGGGCGGGCGCTCGAGGACATCGTGGCCGCGCTCCAGCCGGAAAGGGCCACACCGCCGATCGCAGACCTGCCGGCGAAGTACACCGCGTGTTGAGGAGGAGCTATGAGACTGCGCAACCTGGATGCTGACTCTGTCGCCAATCCGGTCGTTAAGGACGGCAACGACGGCCCGGATCAAACCGAGCTCCGCGAGCGTGGCTCCGCCCTGCTGGCCGCGGCCGATGAGGCGATCTCCCGCGCACTCTCGCGCGACTCCGCCGAGTTTCTCGCGCAGAACCGGCAGGCAGGCGGCGAGTGACCGGTCGCCGCCTGTTCGGCGTCGAGACCGAGTACGCCGTCACGGCCGTGAAAGCCGACGGGACGGTGATTCCAGCCATGGAGCTGGCCACGGCGATCCAGCGCGCGGCCGAGCGGATGCTGCCGAGCCTGCCGGGTTCGTGTGAGGCCGGGCTGTTCCTCGGCAACGGTTCCAGGCTGTATGTCGATGCCGGCGCCCATCCCGAGATCGCGAGCCCCGAATGCCTTGACCCGTGCGATATCGTCCGCTACCTCCGCGCGGGCGACCGGATGCTGCAGCGTCTGGCGGAGGACGTACAAAGACGCAACCCCGTTCTCGCGGATGCCCGTCTCTTCACCGGGAACGTGGACTACAGCGGGACGGGATCGACGTGGGGATCGCACGAGAGCTACTGTCATCGCGTCGATCCCGGCCTGCTCCGCCGCCGGCTCGTGCCGCATCTCGTGTCCCGGATGATCTTCAGCGGCGCCGGTGGGTTCAACCCCTGCTCGCGCGGCTTGGAGTGGACCCTGTCGCCGCGCGCGCATCACTTGAATCATGTCGTGTCGGACAACAGCACGCACGATCGCGGCATCACGCACACACGCCAGGAGCCGCTTGCCGGGCACGGCTGCTACCGCCAGCATCTGATCTGCGGCGAAAGCCTCCGCTCCGACATCGCCACGTGGCTTCGCGTGGGGACCACGGCGCTCGTCGTCGCGATGATCGACGGCGGTGTCGCGTGCGGCGACGAGGTCGAACTACGGATGCCGGTGGAAGCGCTCCGCGCGGTGGCCGATGATCCCGCCTGCAAAACCCTCGTGCAGCTCCAGCGCGGAGGCACCGCCACCGCCATCCAGGTGCAACGGCACTACCTCGCCGCGGCGCGGGCGCACCAGCACGAGTCGTTCATGCCGTCGTGGGCCGGCGACGTCTGCGATCGATGGAGCGAGATCCTCGACCGGTTGGTCGCCGGGCCGGACCGCGTGTCCGCCACGCTCGACTGGGCGATCAAGCTGACGATCTATCGCGACCGCGTGCGCAGGCGCGGTTTCAACTGGGAGTCCCTTCCCGTGTGGTCGCGGGCCCTGCACAGACTGGAGCGCGTCAGGCGCACCGGCAAGGGGCCGTTCCCGGCGCTCACTTCCGCGTTGCTGCACACCGACGACGGTCTGCGCGCGGAGGCGGAGGCCCTGGCCCCGGCGCTCAGGGATGTCGGCTGCGCCTGGGCTCAGCTCGACACCCTGCTGGCCCTGCGGCGCGAGCTCTTCGAAGTGGACATGCGCTGGGGTCTGCTCGGATCCGGGGGCTTGTTCGAGCAACTCGATCGCGCCGGAGTCCTCGATCATCACGTTGCCGGCGTCGATCGGATTGACGAGGCCGCCGGGCAGCCGCCGGCAACGGGCCGGGCGCATGTGCGCGGGATGGCGATTCAGCGCCTGTGGCGGGAGCGCGATCGGTACTCGTGCGGCTGGGACCACGTGTCGGACGCCACGGCCAAGAGCCGTTTGGATCTATCCGACCCGTTCACCGAAGTGGAAGAGTGGCGCACGCGGCCCGTCGCGCCCACGAATCCACGGCCCGGACCCACGGCCGCCCAGGCGGCCGTGCGCGCCGAGGACGAAGCTTCGATCATGGAGGAGATCCACCGCCTCGTGTCGCGCGTCCGTCCGGGTTCCAGGCAACGACCGACGTCCGACCCTCCCGGCCAATGAGAACCCGGGACCCACATCGATGCCGGCCGCAGAACGCGGGGTTCCAGCCGGGCCGGCGGGCGGCTAGGTGTGCAGCAGCCGCAGGCGGTACCCCTTACCGGGGCTCGACTCCACGAGATCGCGATAGGTCGAACCAAGCGTTTCCCTGAGGCGAGAGATGCCGGCTATGACGGAGCGCCGCGTGGGTCGCGGCCGATTGTATTTCTTGTTCTCACGCAGCTCATTCACGATTTCCTCCAGTTTCCAGAATCGGCTCAAAGATTCTTCGGGAGGCCGCGTGGAGTCCAAAAGAATCGACAGCAGGGCGAACTCGAGCGGCTTCAACTCCACCTCGTAGACGACGCCCCCCACGAAGAACTTGGATTTTCCGCACCTCGAGAGGATGACCTGAGACGCAGCCAGGACAGGCGGCTTGCCGGCGCGTTGCCGGCGTGTCCGCTTCCCGATTGAAACGTCCTTCGCCGAGGGCAACGCTGCAGCCTCGCTCAGCCGGTCTTCGAGAATCATCGATGCACTCCGACGTAATTCCGCACGCACGCTCGTGGCGACGGACCTCCCGCCGCCACTTCTCCAGATAGCGTTTGACCTCGGCAAAGCACGTCTCGCCGCCCCGCCCGTCCCGGCCGACCATTTGCCCCTCCCGCCGCCGGTGACAATCGGGCTCGCACCTCGCCCGCGCGCCAGCCAAGCGGCTTCGAGGAGATATAGTCAGCGCTTCGAACAGTCGTTAGGAAGCCTCGGTGTGCGTTCGAAGATAGGCGCACGCCCACGGCGCTATAATGCCGCCCCTTGCAACATGACCGATTTGGGGACCGTCATGCATCGTCAGAGCGGCAGATGACGACCGCGCCGCCACCCGCCAATCGCCGCGACTGGGCCGGGACTCGAGAAGTGCTCGCCACACATTGGACAGAGCTGGCTCCCTCGTGGGCCGCCCTGATCCCGGCGCGCGCCCGCCGCTTGACCCAGACTCCGGAGGACCTCATCGGCCACAGCATGGCCGGAGCAAGTCTCGAGAGCAGATTAGTCGGGGAGCGCACGAGGTCGAAAACCCAATCGAAATTCGTGGAGCGCGCCAGCCTGCTTCTCGTGCCCGAGGCGATCCGATGCGGTCACACAAACCTCGCGAAGCGCAAGGCAGCCTTGGAGACCTGGCTGTGTACTGAACATGCACCCCAGCCGCGACAACATCTGCGGGGCATCGTGGTCAACCGCGATGGCTCGGTGGGTGCCGTGGCTGTGAGGGCCTTGATCAAGGCGTTCTGCTGGAAAGACCTCACACGAGTCGTCGAGCGGTGCGACGCGGGGCGACTGATGTGGCCCTACATCGAGGGTAGCTTCCGACACTTCGTCGCATACTGGTACCGAGAACCGCGTCCTAAAGGACCTCCACCTCCAGATACCCGTAGCCTTACGGACGCCGACTACGACCTAGCGGCTGGGGAGATACCTATCAACACCAGGCTCGAACGCGCGCAGTTGCGCAGCCTCAAACAGAAAGAGGTAACAGACTTTCTGGCGAGGTGGTACGCGGAAGAGGTGACACGCCATGTCAAGAAACGGAAGCCCGCTCCGCGGCCCCCTCTTGCGTCAACTGCCCCACGACGCCTCCCGCCGGGGCTGGATCGGAACTGTGCCGACTGCCTCCAGTTGTGGGCGTTCGTGCTGTCCTTGCTCGAGTGGGATCATCAGCGCATTGCGAAGCTGATCGGCAAGAACCCCGGCCATTCGCGGCTTCTCAGAACCATGGCTCTCCAGCGTCTCAAGGCAGATCTCACGCGTCAGCCGACTGGTCTCGACTATTCCAAGGACCGTGGGGCTTGGGGAGTGTTGCTGAGCGGATGGCTCCTCTGGGATCAATTCGTGGACCTGTCCTGCGCTCCTGCAGATCTTGGAACCCTCAGCCCGCACTCGCTCGAAATGCGTGAAGGGTGGCGCCACTCCGGCCATGTCGTGCGCTTCCATCCCAATCCATCCGAAACCAGCGGTCCGACTGCAGTGGTCTTCGACGAGGAATGCGTCGCCGGGGACGCAGCGACCGGCGCCATCCTGATGAACCAGGCACGAATCGCGGCGGCCACGGGAGGAGGAGTGGCGTACGCCTGGGTTGAGGTGCCACCGTCTCGTCCGGGCATCGAGCCCATCGCATTGACGCTGTCCGCTTCGGCTCCTGCCTCGAGCGTAACTGTGCACGGCGTCACCGCCGACCTTCCTGTGACCGTGAAGACTCCTTCACGCGGGTTCAGTGTGAAACTGGTCGTTCACACTGCCGCCACCGTTCCTGAACCTGCGCACGTCGAGATCGTGCCTTCATCCGTGATTGGCGGTCACAGGCGAGAGGAAGTGACCGCCGTGGTCACGCTCGGCAGCCTGCTCGTCGCCGAGACGGCCGCCAGCCGCGCCTCGGGTGTGTTGGCCATCGCTCCCGTCGCCGATGCGCCAGCCACCATAGACCTCCGGAGCAGTCACCCCTCGATCGCGCGGACCGTCGCGAACAAGTGGACGTCGGACACCGCTGTCTTCGAGATCGACGTGGACACGAGCCTGGTCTCCGCGACCACCTCTGTCGAGATTGTGGCCGCCGGACCGAACCGGCAGGCTGGGGGCCTGCTCTCAGTTCGCAGCCCTGTGCTCCGGTCTGTGGGGTTCGATCCGCGCGTGGTATTTGCTGGATCCGTGGTCACGGGAACGGTCACCTTCGCCAATCCTGTCTCCGGACCAACCGATGTGCAGCTTGCAGCAGATCACAGCGGTGTGGAGTGTCGTCCCTCTTTCGTGACCGTTGCTGCCGGTAGCCAGTCCGCTCTGTTTGCGCTGCGTGCGACCGACGAGGCAAAGAAAGGCGTTGCCACGGTCATCGCGTCTGCACACGGCTCTCAGGCAACCGCGAAGGTCGAGGTCATCCCGAACGCCATCAGGCAGCTCACGCTCGAGCCGACTCGGGTTTCTGGCGGCGCTCGGGTTACGGCTTCGATCAGGTGCCTTCGGCCCGTCGGCGAGCCGGTGCAGGTGAGGGTGGGGGCAACGGACGGGCTCGTAAAGGTCCCCTCGACGCCGGTCACGATCTCAGCGGGTAGTGATTCCGCGAGCTTCGAAGTCGAGACGACCGTGGTGGGGAGATACTGGGCGATAGAGATCTTCGCCGAAGCCTTCAGCACGAAGGTGTCGAGCGAGCTGAAGGTAACGCCCAATGAGGTCGCATCATGAAGTCTGACGAGCTCGATCCGACTGAGGATCAGGCCGTCCGGATCGTCGCCGAGGCGGCACGTCTGCCGACCAGTCCCGTCGGGCCGCATCTCGGAGACGACGAGTTGCGGCGGCTCGTGGTGCGCAAAGGCCTGAATGCGGGCGTTGAAGAGGCGGCGTACCAGCACATCGAGTCGTGCCCCTCATGCGCCGACGCGGCGCTCGACGCGTTCCACGCATTCGAGAAATCGAACGAGGCGTCGGGCACGGCCGAGCCGAAACCACAGCCGGTCATGCCCCCAGACGACCTGGTCGACTCAGAAGTCCGGGAGTGGATCCGTTTGCTCGTCTCGGTCGGCCAGTCGCCGGGTCAGATCCGGGGAGCCGTCCACGCCCGTGGCGCGGTGCGCACTCGGGGCGCCTCCCGCAGTCGTGGTCCGCTCGACGGGGCGGCCCCATCCGAACGGCCGCAGACGTTCGATCAGACCTTGGCGGATCTCGCCCGCGCGAAGGACCGGGTGCGGCACGACGTTGTGTCCGCTCTCGGAACACTCGGCGGGCCGGCATCCGTAGCCGCGCTTTGCCATCTGGCGCTGCGAGACCCTGAACCTTCCGTGCGCTCGGAGGCCGCGGGCGCCCTCGGTCGAATCGGCGGGGCTCCGGCGATGGCGGCGCTCCAGCAGGCGGCGGCGGATGCCGACGAAACGATCCGGGCCACAGCGGTCGACGCGCTCGGATCCCTCATCAGCACCGCGGTCGAGGAATCCGAGAAGACTGCGATTCGAGAGTGCCTGAGACGGATCGTCGAAGCCGACCCGTCTCCGAGTGTCCGGGAGCGCGCCGCGAGGATTCAGCTGGACTGAGGACTTGCCGCCTCGTCAGAACCCGCCAATCAGATACAGTGTCGCGATGACGGCCATGACAGTGCCGCCCGTTCCAAGTAACCACACTCCTCGGATC
This sequence comes from uncultured Acidobacteriota bacterium, assembly GCA_963741135.1. Classification (GTDB taxonomy): domain Bacteria; phylum Acidobacteriota; class Vicinamibacteria; order Vicinamibacterales; family UBA2999; genus Gp6-AA40. The sequence continues at coordinate 45,715 of CAVUHC010000007.1, read as the reverse complement.
TCCTCGCCCGCATCTTTCCCCATCCGATAAGAGTGAGGTGAGACGTCGAGGCCTTCGGGGCTTCGCTCCCGTCGTTGCCGATTCTGGACCTCCGCTATGGCCTGAGCTGCGCTGTCGCGCAGCAACGCTGATGGATCGCGTTCCGCCACTTCGAGCAGCGCATCCATCGTCGCCTCTGAGTACGGCAAGTGTCCCAATGCGAGGATCGCCCGGCGTCGGTAGAGTGAGTTCACCACGCTGACGATCAACCTTATATGAGACGGATGCTCCGTAGTCGCGATCGCTCGAAGCATTGCCACCGCCTCCGGCCGACTCTCGCTCCTTCTGACGTAATGGGTCACAAGCGCCAGGAAGGCGGCGATGCTGATGCATAGGTACAACCAGAGCGTGACGTACTGTCCGGCGAGTGATTGCAACACGATCCCGCTCCTCATCGAGTCGCGAAAAAGCCCAAGCCGCACAGCCACGCTTCCAAACAGCACGGGAAGAATCATCTGTGCGAACGTCGCGACTGCAATACCCACCACGTCGTTGCGCGCGCGGTTGAAAACATATTTGTCTGCTACGCTCAGGCTGATGAAGGCGATGACGGTCATCACAAGCGTTGGAAGTGACCCGAACGCGAACAGCGACCACATGAGCGCCAGAGCCGCGAACGCAACACCCGGAGCGGCCCGCAACAGGACATGCAGCCATCTTCCCCCTTTGTTGATGAACCTGAGGCTGTACAGCGCCTCATCGTAGTACAGCCTGATAACCAGATAGTAGAAGGCCGTGTACATCACGGGCTGGAGCACCGGCTGGAAGTCGGCGCCGACAACAACCGAGACGGCCACAAAAGCAAGTGCAAGGTAGACGATCGTTCCAAACACCGCCTCATAAGGCCGCGTTCCCTCGGGACTCTGGACTATCCGCCACCACGCTTGACCCTGATACAACAGCTTCCGCCCCTTGCCGTGCACGCCGGGTAAGAAAAGCGATTCACTCAAGTTGGTCGTTGCTAAAACTGTGGCAGCCGTTTCCCTGACCCATGGGCTCGAGTCGTCGAGGCATTCCGGCAACAAGCGGGCCGCGCTGGCGGGATCAATCGTGGCGAGCGCGGTGATGGCTCCGACGCGCACAGCAGGATTCGAGTGGCTCAACGTCGTGGCAAGACCCTGGGCAATCCGATCGACGACATTTTTCGGGACGCGATTACCCGCCCGCGAGACACAAGACGCCGCAAGGAATAATCGCAATCTTTGTGGATCGCCTGCCGGCCTGGCGATGTATACGATGAGTGCCCCGGGATCACCCAGCAGCGTGACGAGCGTCCTGACGATCTCCTGAGACCACACGTCGGCGATGTAGGGTTCAATACTCTTCGGATCGCGGGTTGCCTCGTAACGCTTTGCGAGCGCCAGGGCCGCAAAGTACTCCTGAAGACGATGATGAGAGAAAGACAGCGAGTCCTTTTCAGGATTCTCACATAACACTCCGCTCTCGATACCGACTGTCAACGCATCACGGTGCCGTACTTCGTTCCACACCTTGCTGTCGAGATTCGCTTTCTTCATCTCCACGCCGACGCCTTCATTGTCGGCAATGCACAGTGCCAGTTCCGCAAGACAGTTCATGACGTCCTGCAACGAGGCTCTCGTGTGAGCACCGATGCGCCTGTTCAACAGGTACATCACGAACGTCTCGTCCATCTCGGTGGCGTTCTTGGGTACACCTCCTTTGGAGATGAAGTACGTAACGAGCATCCGAAGCCGCAGCGGGTTGCGACACCTTTCGAGCAACCACGGGGCGGTCTTCCGCAGCGACTCTGGACCGAGCGCTTCAGGGTATGAAGTCGTGTGGAACGACTTGGACAGAAAATCTTGAATGCCGTTGTCAGTCAAGGGCTGCAACGCAAAATGATGGAACCTCAAGGCTGGATCGTAGTCAGGACTTCGACAGGTGAAGACGAACCGATTGTTGGGGTAGGCACCAGTCAGCGCCTTCAGTTTCGCGAGTCTATTGGCATAGTTCTTACGCGGCATCTCATCAAGGCCGTCGAATAGCAGCACTACACGACCACTAAGGAGCAGCTCCTCGATGGCCTCACCAATGACCGACGCGAACGGCATGCGTTTGGTGAGGTATTGGCGCGCGAACGAAACGACATCGGTAGGGCCGCCGAAGTACCGGAGGTCGACAAGAATGGGAATGCGGTCCAGACGCCGATCGGTGCCCGCCTCCGATAACAGGTGCAGGACGAACTGACGGATGACCACGGACTTCCCGGATCCTGCCTCACCGGTGACGACGATCGGATGTGTTTGCCGCTTGAGCTCGTCGACGATGTCGGCGATTGTCGTCTCTTTGCCAAGTGTCCCGGTGCCCTCGCGACGAGGCCTGAGGAGTTGAAAGATGGCCGGGTCGGGTCGGTAGACTTCATCGGCGCCAAGCGGTGCATAAAGCTGCGGGGCCCATTGGGGCTCAGACTGCAGAATGTGATTGCGCAGATGATCTGGGTACTGCTGCTCCTCGCGTTTCGTCGGATGGTGGCCGTCGGAATCATGACGCCCGACTGGTTCGGGGATGATGCGGCGGCATGCTTCAACGTCAACCGCATACCGGACCCCCCGGCCTGGATTAGGAGGCAGATAAGTCAGCGCATCCTGTTGTGCCTTCGCGTAGTCAAACGATGGGGCCTCCGTCATATCGGTGCATTCCACGAACTCCAGGTTCTTCAACTCCTTCTGCAGGCTGTTCCATGTCAGGACCGGCAGGGGCAAGCCCTCCCGATCAGTCAGGCACATCTCCGAGGTCCAGTAACCCAGCAGAGCGTGATCGGGTTCGGCCTCATCGTCAACGACTGTTATGACGGGGAAAATGCCCACGTGTTTGAGCGCGGCGGCCAACAGCAGGACGAGATCCAGGCAGCAGCCATGTCGGTTGTCGAGAACCTCGTTCGCCGGACGCACCACCTGGCGCGTAGTTAGTGATTTCGGCGGCTCGACACGGTACGTGAGGCGTCGCTTTCGGATCGACTCATAGATGGCCCGGCACTGCGCCCGCACGCGGTCGGGGTCACTGGAGACGTAAGCATCGAAACTGGGATCGCCGGTCGCCGCTTCGAGAAGCTCCTCAGCATCGGCGACGATCCTCGCGATCTCGGGCCGCCCCTCGAGCACGAATCTCGCCAGCAACGTCTGTTGTTCCGGCGGTGCGTACGGATTCCACACCCACTCGTCGTGGCTCATGGCCATTTGGCTTGTCGGAAACTTCTGCAGAGGCCGGTCTTCGCGGAGATGGACATTCGGCGCCCGACCATTCCCCGCTCAACGACGAACGGGCCCTCGGCTCAGGAGCGGAAGCACTATCAGAGAGCCGACGATGCTCCAGTCCACCACGGCCCCGAACAGACCCGCCTGTGTGTCGGGTTTGACGATTGCGAGATATGTCAGCGCAAAAGGCGCGAGGAGATGAAGCCAGAGACTTGTGCCGCGAAAAGCCAGAAACATCGAAATCAGGAAAAACAAGAATGGACTGAGAAACTCCACCATCAAGCCGGCCGGTCTGACTGGCACTTGCAGGGTTATCCGCTCCTCGCCGCGACGTATGTCGTATGGAATAGTGCTCCCACCGAGCGCCCCCTGTAGCAACTCGCTCATTTGAAACGTCCTGGAGACGGACCGTCCAAACGCACGGAAAATAGCGTCCACCAGCCGCCACCTGCCAGGCAGCGCGATCGATCCCGTCACGGGCTGACCGTTCACCGCGACAACGACGTCGTCACGTCGGAAACCGATCTCTTCCGCCCTGGAGTTTGCGGAAAGTACGCGGGCCTCCCCGGACGCCTCCGAAAGGCTCATGCCTTCCTCGGGAAGTTGCGTGTACCGATAACCTTGATAGATGCCGACACCGAGCAGGAACAGCAGCACAAGGCGCCGAAGCAGCGGATTCGAGGTGTTTCGGGTCAAGGTCGCGCAACCTCCGACACCCGATTCACACCGACGTCGTCAGCGCCCGTAAAAGCTGCCGCACTCGACAGACCGCTTTTGAAATTTGAGAGCGGCGGATCCTCACTGCTCGCGCCAAACGTGCGGTGACTCGCGCCGGGCGAGAGCTCGCCAACAGGAGCCGCCATGAAGAGAGAGTCTCACACAATCGATTGGTCCCACCAAGTCGATTCGCCAGCCCAATACCATTCCCGCTGGTCGATCTGCTGGTGGATATGCGCGGACTCCGAATCCTCGACGACCAGCCAGCCGACGTGGACAGTGTGACGGGTACGGAGCCGGCAGGCCGAGACCATGTCGCAGAGCCTGAGTGCGTCAGCGGCGATTCCACCGCTGTGGAGTCGTGCCACCCTGGGGCGCAACAACGAGTCGTCGTTTCAGCCCCACGTAATCGCACGCATCGGGCAGTCAGTCGAGTGAGGTGGCCGCCAACTCGGCGTCTGTCCAGGGTAACTCGCGACCGAAGGCGTCTGCGCTCCTAGAGCATCGACACGGTCATGATGAAGAGCACCGCGCTGATCATGAGTACGAACGTGCCGCCGGCGAGCGCCTTGCGCTCGCTGCGGTCGGCCAGACCGTTGGTGACCGACACCCCGATCTCTCGAGTCTCGCCGTCACGATCGGCACGCACCCGGAGGTCCCATGGGCCGGGGTTCGTGGTCGGTTTGACGCGAACGCTCACACGGCCACCTCGGTCCGACATCTTCGTCACCTCCGTGCGGCCATCGTCGAGGGTCGCGCCGGGCCCCTCACCCGGCACCGTCACGGTGACCGCGACGCCCCGAAGCGGCCGCCCTTCGGCGTCGAGAACGCGGACGGTGAGGCGTTTGGAATGTCGGGTCGCGACGTCGAGAATCACCCGCTCGGTCGAGGCTTCGATGTCCCACGACAGCTGGGCCAGATTCCCTCTGGCCTGGGGCGCGACCATGAACGACGAGCAGACGAACGCGAGGATCTGGAGCGGACGAGCGAGAAGCAAGAAAAGCTTAAAAGCGTGGACCCGCATGACGCACCTCCTGAGGATTCAAATGACCTCTCAAGAGGCTGTAGTCACGAGCCTGTAAGGTCGTTAGAGCAGCAACTCGCCCGCTCGGCCTTCATCAGCGGCCAAGCCCGAGAATCGAGCTGATGTCCACTCGCATCCACGGTTCCGCATCTCCAGGAACGGAGACGACGAACCCAGGGTCAGAAGCCGTTGTCGGAGGTTGCGGCGTACCTGTTCCGGTCGCATGCCTCGCTAGCCTGGCAAGCGCGGGCGGCGTCTGCGCGGGACCAAAACGCACGCCTCCCTCGTAGGCGAGTCCGGTGATGGCCCCGTCGTAGCCGGCGAGCATCCGAAACTGTTCGACTTTTGGGGGCTTGTTGTCGAAGCGGGGTGTGGGGAACGAACCAACGGTCTGTGCATTCACTGGAATGAAAACGCTGAGACCCCAGTGGATGGCCTCGTTCACCAACATCACGGCCTTCATTGACCGCAACGCATCGCCAAGCGGTCCGGGGTGGTCCAGGACGCGGCCGAGATTGCGATTCAGAATCTCTACGAACCGCTGGACGCACTTCGGCGCCTCGACGCCCGCAGTCCTGCTGCCGTGACGAACGACCACGCGGGGGTTCTTGAACAGGAAGCCAAGCCCAAGCTCGCGCGGATACTCGAACTCGGTCTCCAGATTGAAGTTGAGTACAAAACGTCCGGCCTCCTCGGTCCCCGGCACGCCACCGCCCTCAAGGAAGTCTTGGAGCTCGATCTGGCAGAGAGTCACTTCGCTGGCTCCAAGGGCGAGATCCTCAGGAAGATCCAATGCATAGGCTGCCTGCTTCAAGAAAACATCCGCCGCGAGCAGCCGAGCTTCGAGGCCAGAGTGATTGAGCTCTTGTTGGACCACGGCCTCCTGGCCAGAGGCCAGATACCTGATGACGTAACGCGAGCGGTTGTCGAATTCGAGGCTGAAAGCCCACGACTGAATCCCCGAGAGGGCTATCCGCGTCAGGTGAACCAGATCGTCGACGAACAACTCCGTGGTCACGTCACCAGGACGGAGGCGCCTGGTGAGCAGGGCAAACGAGCGCGGGGGTGTAAAGATCGCGCCGACGATGTCGCCCAGCCGAACATGTTCGAGGTTCGGTTGGACTTGGGAAGGTTGCTGCGCGGCGGAAGGGCCAAGATACACGGACGCGAGTGCTCCCGCGATCGTCAAGATGGAGGTGCGTCGATCGATGAATGGCATGTTGCCACCTCAGCGCGGCCGCACCACGAAGAGCTCCCGCGCGCTCACAGAAATGAACATGTTCACGACGAGCTGTCCTCCGGTGAGCCCGCTCACTGTTGCACCGAGCATGGTCGTGAGCGGTCCCCCGCGAAGGTCGGCGTACTGGAGACCCGCCAGCACGTTGGTTGACGCGGGAAACGCAGTCGCTGCTGACCCCTTCGACACCAGACGCGTCGCCTCCTGAACCGAAATCCCGGCCCAGGGAGTCAGAGAAAACGCCTGCCCGCCAGGCGCGAATCCGAGCCCGAGATACGCCTGCCCGCGTGCGCCAGGCTGGGCGGTAATGTCCGTGAGCCATTTGTCGCCCACTTGGCCCTGTTTGAACTGGCGGGGAAAGGGTTTCGAGACGGCAAAGTTGACGAAGAAGTGACTGCGTGACGCGACGTTGGCATTGACTTGCCCGGTGAATTCCACGGACCTGAAGCCATCCGCTCGGGAATTGACGACACCCGTACGCGATCCACTCACGAACCTGTCGATAGCAGCGGTAGACGTGGGCGTTCTGCCGTCAAAGGCGGCTTCGACGTACCCCGCTTTCCCAGAGACGGTCGCACCGAAGGAGTAATCACCCAACGCAAGAGCCGAATCGAGAGGACCACTGCCGAACAGGCTGCTTGACCACAACGTTTGAAATAAAAGCGGCATCGCGACAAACGCCGACCACTTGTTGTGCCGACCTCGCCGGGTGGTCTCGCGGAGCGTGAGACGCGCTCGTGTCACGGCGGCAATCTCAAGCTGATTAGCAGCGGTGGCTGAGAACAGTCTCAGGGTCGCTCCACAGTCGGGGAGTCTTTGACACCATGTCGGTGCGTGATCGACCGAAATTGGTGGCAGGTTTGGCGCCAGGGCATAGGCGGTTGTCGTGTCGATTGAGATGACCATCCGCTGCCGCAGATTGAGCGTGTGTTGAGGCGAGCAAGTGCCCGGGTCATCCGAGCGGCAGGCTTGCATCAAAATGCTCAATCCAGGATCGATCTGAAAAAACAGATCGCCCCTTGCAACCCCTCGATCGTCGGATACCACGGACGCTCTCGCGAGAGGACCGTCTCCCCTCGCGTAAATCACTAATGACATGTCCGGCCGAGGTTTTCCCGATGCGTCAACCACCAGGTACTCGGCGCGGACCCGCAGGTCTCCGCCGAGGACCACAGTGGTGTCGTTTCTGTGTCGCCTGAATGTCGGCTTCCCTGCGAGACGGATCGCCACCTCCTGGGAAGCGACAGATTCCTCAGGCACAGCGGTCCCAGGGCTCCCACTCGCGGTTTGGGCCAATGCCAGCGACGGAAAACCGGCAGAACAGGCGACCAGGAGTACAAGCGCAGCCAGCCACGTCATCGCGGCTTTCCAATCTGCCCTCGCGTCTGCCGCTCGCTTCCTGGGGTCGTACGTTGGAACTCCAGAATGAGCTCACGATAGGCGTGGGCTGTCACTTCGGCACCACCGCTTCTTTGATCGAACGTCTGGGTTCTGGCCTGCACAAAGAAGGTGCCGAGCAGGGCTGAGCCCCCCGTGAAAAGCTCACGATTCTGTGCGATACCGGGCTTCGCAACCACCCTTTCATCCGGGCGATCTGGGTCGTAGATCAGCAGTTCGGCGCCGGTCAGACCGCGGATTTCGATCCGCGGTATCTCTGCCCCAGCCTCGAGCGGTGGCATGAGTTTGAGTCGATAACGCGAAATCGCTAAACCGGCGATCTCAAACGCCCCATCCATGTCGACCGGACGATAGAGGACTTCCTCTGGCGACCCACCCTCGGGCGCCAGAACCAGGTAGTGAACCGGCGACCCCGAGATCACTTGCCCGGACAGCGTGATTGCAGTCGACTCCAGCGTCTGAGCCGAGACCATCTGACCGAGGAGCAGAACGGGAACGAGACAGAGGACGCGCATGACATCCCTCCAATCATGAAAATGAAACAGGACCAGAATGCGGGGAGACGGCCGTCCGACCGCGCGACCGCGTCCGCGCGAGCACTCCATAGACATCGGAATCACCGGACCATGGGCGAACACCCGCAATCAGCGGATCGCTCCTGCGAGCGCCGGAAGGCGGAGTGGTTCGGATGCGGCCGCACGAACGCGAACTTTTGCCTGCCGCACTTTCTCGGCCGCAGACCCCCTGATCGAAACGACGACCTCGTCTTGGTACTTGCCAGGAGCTCCAGGACTGAAAAAAACGTCGAAGCGCAGGCCCTGCTGCGGCGCCAGCTCGACGGGCACGCTCACACCAGGCGCCAGTTGAAAAACCGTCCCCTGACGAAGGGCGATGCTTACAACGCGAACCCGTGAGGTGCTCGCGTTGACAAACCCGATCTCGGCGTGTGTCGCGCCCTTTTCGAGCTCGATCTTGCCGGTCAGCGGGCGAAGGCCATCGGGCTTGTCACGACCAAGGATCTTGTAAACGACCAATGCCGAACCTGCCGCGATCCCAACCGCGATCAGGACCGGGCGGAGCGGCGGACCGCAGAGACCCGGGAGACAGTCCACCGGATGCCACTGGGCGGCCGCCCCGCGGGGGACGGCAAAAACAACCGAGACACAAAGAATCGCGACGACGAGTTGTCGAAGACGCATAGTGACGCTCCCTGCGCTACGAGTGCGCTGTCTGTGTTTTGGACCGGCACGGCGCTGTCGACGCCGCGCTCTGCTAGTTCTCTATGCAGGTGGTCGTCGATCCGTTAGGCAGCCTCGCGCGCACACCTCGCAGTCCGAGAGCCGGGGCGAGGCCGAGAGTAAGGGCCACCACACGTTTCGCCATGCTAAAGGCCTCCGCGCACGTGTGCAGTCGTCTGGCGGGAAGTCACACAGGCTCGAGAGAACATTTCGGCGGTGTTCGTACTCCGAATACGCGTGTCAACGAGTGGTCATATGTGACATGCGACAGTCACGCCCTCAATCGCGGCTCCGACTAGGCCCCGTGGGACTTGAGGCGTTGGGGTCGTGCTGGATGGACTTGGGCCAGCACACTTCACATGATTTGTGAAGCAGCTCGCGGTGGCCCCGCGCGGCCGACCGGCACTATTGCCAGCGTCGGCGGAGCGGGACGCGTGGGTCGGTGCCACAGACGTCGGGGCCTCGCCAGTCGCAAATCGCGCCTGCTCCCGTCGATCCCGCGAACGCGGTCGCCGCTGACGTGATGCACCTCTTTCATTGCAGCACGGGCGCGCCGGCGGCCATCCCCGGCGGCTACATCACCCGAAGCCATCGATAGGTGCTCACCCGCACCGCGCGCAGGCGGGGTCAAGGGCGGCGGAGCCGCCGAGCGCAGCTCGGGCACCCTTGGAAAGATGCGCTCATGATACGTGCTGTATTTTCAGTAGGCTTTTGTTGGCGGAGAGGGTGGGATTCGCACCACTGCCGGTTGTTGAAAACAAAGAACTTAAGGGATTCTGACTTCCTCACGATCCGCCAGATCCGCACGAAAGCCCTGGTAGAGACACGTATTGAGCACGCGGCTAAGAAACGCGAGGATTGCGCCGCCGAGCGCTTCTAGTTCCCTCATGTCACGGAATGGGCGATTCTACCGGATGCCTGGGCGCCGCCTGTCGTCCTGGGGGTTTGCTTTCGGGTCGCTTTAGAGTGACCTGCGGACACCCTCGACGTGAGGTCTGGGAAGAAAACGGCGGAGGCTCTTGTCTCTACCTAAATCGGCCCCTTCGTGAATTATCCGGGTTAGCCTGGGAGTAATCCGCGCGACACCCATTAGAATTTCGCATTCTCACGTTCTGAAGTCGCCTACCGCAGCATTCCGTCCAGCAGCACGATGTCGGCGTCAGTCTCGACGACGGCGGCGTAGACGAATTTGCCGTCGGGCGACCACGAGACCTGGCGGGCGATCAAGATCGGACGCTGACCAAAATCGGTGAGCTGACGCGCAGGACCACCGTCGGTGGGAAAGGCCCAAATGTTGGTCGTCGCACCGTCTTTGAGCGGCATCGTGAGCCAACGGTTATCGGGGGACAGGACATAGCCCTGGGGGATGAACGGAATGCGCGACTGGCCCGCGTACGCAAACGGTTGGGATGCGCCGTTCTCCGGCTGCGCCTTCCGTATCTCACCCTGCGCGCTCACCTGAGGAGAGTAGTAGATCGCCGAGCCGTCGGAGGCGACGGCCATGTTTGCGGCTTCACATCGCACGCGAACCACCGACCCGCCGTCAACGGGAATCTTCTCGATACAAGAGGTTCCCTCTTTCTCCGATGGCGGCGTGCGGTTGTAGTAGAGCCATCGGCCATCGCCAGACCAGGCTGCCCCAGCGCCCCGGGGAACCAACTCGTGTAGCTCGCTCCCATCGGGACGGATCAGCCATTCGCTGTTGATCCCCGACCGCGCCTGGATCACCACGATTCGGTCTCCCGCGGGAGACCAGACGGGAATCCCGATCACCACGGCCGGGTCGCGCTCGAAGGTGATCTGGCGGGGGGAGGTACTCGAGCCATCGACTTTGGCCACCCAGACATTGACATGCCCGCCGCTGTCGGAGAGGTAGACCACTTCCTGACCGTCGGGACTCGCAGAAGGCGTCTGCACTTGACCGGTTTGCTGGGTGATCCGAGTGCCATTCTTCACGTTGTCCGCCGGTGATCCGATCACTGGGAATCTCCAGATATCGGACTGCATCCGGACCCGGCTGGCGAACAGCTTGCCGGCCGCGGCGATGTCCGGTTCGACATAGGAGACGTCCCCGAACGTGAGCTGACGATCAGGGCCTCCGACTGTCGCGACGGTTCGCAGGTTGAAGATCGGCGGATACGCCATGGTGCTTCCCGCCGAGGACGCGTACACGAGACCCGAACTGTCAGGCAGCCAGGCGAGCCCCTGAATTCTCTGAGCGCGCGCCACGGCTCTCGGCTCTCCATCCCCAGCGTCCATGACATAGAGGGCTCTGTTGAAGGCGATCTCGATGGCGCCTACCAGTGCGATCCAACGGTCGTCCGGCGACCAGCGCGGGCTGCCGAACTCGGCAAGCGCGGGCAGTTGCCTCACCCGTTGAACCTTCGATCCATCGCGCTCGAGAATCGCCAGAACCGTCCGATTGTCTTGCTTGCGAAATGTCGCGATGCGGCGGCCGTCATGACTGATATCGCCCTCGCCTTGGGAAGCTGCGATTCGGCGCGGAGCTCCACCTAAGGCCGACACTTCCCAGAGCGTTCCCGGGTCGCCCTCCTTGGCGGCCTCAGAGAAGTAAATGAGAGAGCTGGAGTCGGGCGACCAGCGTGGATGCTCATGATCGGCGCCGTCACGCGTGATTTGGAGAGGAGCACCGCCCGCCAGCAATCGCACCCACACCTGCCGTCTCCCTTTGGCCGGAGCTATGAAGGCGACGGTCTTCCCATCGGGTGAAACCGCAGGATGCTCTTCCATGCCGACGAAATCGGTGATGCGTCGGAGTTGGACGTCAGTGGGCGTGGCGACAGCCGGCCGGACCAGCAACCATCGGCCCGACGCGACGCCTGCCGCAAGCGCCAGCGTCACAGCAACCATCCAGGGCCACACACGCCGACGCGTCGCCTGCGTTCGCCCGGCGCTGGACATCGCCTGGTGTTCACCCGTCTTTCGTCGGGCGAGGCGGTCTCGCGCATCGCCAATGTCGCGCAGGCGGCGCTTCGGGTCTTTCTCGAGCGCGCTCTCCAGCAAACGCCGGATCGTCTGCGGTATCGTGGCGGGCAGCGCAGCCCAGTCTGGCTCGCTGTCGAGGATGGCCACAAGGGTGTCGGAGTATGTCTGGCCAGCGAACGCGGGGCGGCCGGTGAGCATTTCGTAGAGAACGCAGCCAAAGGCCCAGATGTCGGTCCGTTTGTCCACGTGCTGGCCACGCGCCTGCTCGGGACTCATGTACGCCGCGGTCCCGACGACGCCACCGTCCCGCGTGTCGTGCAGCGTGACCGTCGGCGAGCCAGGCGCCGCCCGATCGGTCGCCTGTTTCGCGAGACCAAAATCGAGCACCTTCACCACACCATCGGACGTGATCATGATGTTGGCGGGCTTCAGATCGCGATGAACGATCCCCTTCTCATGCGCGACGTCGAGTGCCTCTGCGATCTGCCGTGCGATCGCGAGGGCATCATGCAGGGTCAGGGCTCCTTCGAAAGACCCGCCGCTACGCACGCCTCCGCCCCCGCGGTCGATGCGTTCGGCCAGTGTCTTGCCGTCGACCAGCTCGAGCACCAGCGCGCGGACGTCGCCACTCTCCTCAACGCCATAAATGGCGGCGATGTTCGGATGGCTGAGCGTCGCCAGCACGCGTGCCTCGTGCTCGAAACGGGCGAGCCGATGGCTGTCCCTGGTGAATGCGCGCGGCAGGATTTTTACCGCAACGTCACGCCCGAGCCGCGTGTCGCGGGCGCGGTACACTTCGCCCATCCCGCCCACGCCGAGGGGCGACTGGATCTCATAGACGCCGAGGCGAGTTCCAGACGCCAGATCCATGTGTGTGGCTCAGCTGCTCGCGGCCGCCTTCGCGTTCAATCGCCGCAGCCTGGCGAGCCGTTCGGAAGTCGGGGCGTGAGCGACGTCATCGGAAATCACATCTAGTCATCGCTAGCGAACTGGCGGATCGACGATCGTGTCGGTCGACATGCCGGACGCTGATGCGTGATAGATCACCAGCACCGGACCGACCTGGATCCGATCGCCGTCGCAGAGCGCGATTCTGTCCGTGACCGACGTGCCTCTGATTCTCGTGCCATTCTTGCTGCCCAGATCCTCCAGGAGCACGTCCCCTTCCTCGACCACGATTCGCGCGTGACGACGGGACACACCCGCGACGTCGAGGAAGACCACCGCTGTCGGGTCGCGGCCGATGACGTTTTCGCCGTCGCTCAGTGCTACTCGATGTCCGCCTGCCACGATCCAGCGACAGGCCACCGGTTGGCGCGAAGGCGCTTGGTCAAGCGCGGCGGCGAATGCGTATCCCACGCCGTGCGCCGTCCTCAGGATGGGCGCCGACTCGTTGCGATCGCTGAGGGCTCGCCGGAGCTCCTTCACGAGACCGACGAGCGTGGCATCCGATACAAACGTGTCCGGCCAGAGGCGTTCGTGGATCTCGTTCTTGCGCACGACGCGGGGCGCTTCATCGACGAGCTGCGACAGCAGGTCGAACGCTTTCGGCGTCAGATGTATCGCCTCGCCGTCGCGTGTGACCTGCCGCCGATCTGAATCGAGCGTGAAGGCTCCGAATCGCGCGGTCATAACGAGTCCCTCGAATTTACCCGCAGTCTCCCCCGCGCCGCCCCCGACCTGAAAGGTCTCTGAACCGCATCATCTCCGTGCGTTCGATGCGAACGCGGCAGGAGGCGGGCGATGTTCACGATCCTGCTCGTCAACGAGGAATTCGCGACGCCGTAAAGGTTGAGACCGCCGAAGACGCCGCGATGGTACCACGCATGAAGCGTAAGCGATGTATCGGGCGGGCTTCCACAGCGGATATCTCGAATCAGGAAGCCTGTTTCATTTTCTGGAGGTGAAGCGTGCACGCAACAACGATTCCCGGCGGCGCCACGAAGTCCGTCACCAGAAAGCTCACAAACGAGAACGGGGACATGGTCTCAACATTCAGGAAACGACGATCGGTTCGCGGTTCGGCCGTGCTGGCGCGCCTGTGTGTCGTGCTCGTCGTCGGAGGCGTCATGGCGAATGCCGAGGCGAGAGCCGACGTGGTCATCGACTGGAACCTTCAGGCGCTTCGAGTGCCGTTCGGCGTCGGTCCCCCACAGGCGCGGGTACTGGCGATGGTGCATGTCGCGATGTACGACGCCATCAATTCGATTTCCGGGGAGTTCGAGCCGTACGCGATCGAGGTGGACGGTGCACGAGGCGCATCGCGAATCGCCGCGGGCGCAGCCGCGGCACATGCGGTTCTCGTCGGTCTCTTTCCGACGACGGCCTCTGCGTACGACGATGCGCTGGCCGATTCGGTTGCGGGCATTCCGGAGCCCGCGAGGAGTCGCGGCCTCGAGATCGGTGCTCGGGTCGGGGCCCACATCCTGGCATTGCGCGCCAGCGACGGGTCTTCGTTGGTCGTTCCCTACACCCCCGGAAAAGGCCCGGGCGCCTGGGTGCCGACGCTGCCCGCCTTCGCGCCTGCGCTGCTACCCGGACTGGGACAGGTCGTCCCGTTCGCGTTGCGTCGCGGCGACCAGTTTCGTCCGGAGGGTCCGCCGCCGCTTTACAGCGACCAGTGGGCGGCCGATCTGAACGAAGTGATGCGCATCGGCGCGAGCAATGCTGAAGCGCTGGGGAATCGCACTCCCGCGCAGTCGGCGACGGCGCGATTCTGGCTGGGCAACATGATCCCCATCATGCAGCAGATCGCGCGGCAGACCTCCGCGGCCCGCGGCCTCCGATTGAGCGAGAACGCCCGATTCTTCGCCCTGCTCAGCATCGTCGGCTTCGACGCGTACATCGCGGCGTGGGACGCCAAGTACACCTACAACTTCTGGCGGCCGATCACGGCCATTCAGCACGCCGATCTCGACGGGAATCCATTCACGACGGCAGACCCGTCTTGGACGCCGCTTGGCCCCACGCCACCGTTTCCGGACTACGTCTCCGGGCACACGGCGTACACCGCAGCCTGCGTCCGCGTGCTCGAAGAGACGTTTGGCAGGTCGGCCAATGGCTTCACCGTCATGAACCCGGCCGTGCCATCTGCCGAGCAGGTCCGCACGTACGTCACCTTTCGGCAACTGGCACGCGAGATGATCGAGGCTCGTATCCTGGCGGGCATTCACTACCGCACGGCCGATCGTGATGGGAATCGCCTCGGCAGACAGGTCGCGCAGTTTGCCATCACACACGTATTGCGCGAGTCGCGGCGACACAGAGAGTAGCTCACCGACGGCTATACGACGGGCCGTTTGGGGGACTGCTAGGAATACCGCATCTGCGGAAGCGGTCGAGTGTCTCGATCGCTTCCGCGGGATGCGGAGATGGCGTGACCTATCGCTTCGAACCCGTTCGCTCGACGCGGCACGCGCCGGTGCCTCAGCGCCGGCCGGGAGGTACACCTGTCGCCCAAGGCATTCACGTGGACAGCTTGGATCATGATGGGGGATTCGTGCCAAGAGCGACGAGCGGATCGCGAGTCGCTCGAAGCCTGAAGACAGCCTCGACGACAACGACCGAGCGTGAGCGAGGGAGTTGGCGGAGAGGGTGGGATCCGCACCAGTGCTCGTTGTTGAAAACAAAGAACTAACTGATTTCAGCTTCCTCACGATCCGCCAGAGCCGCACAAAAGCCCTGGTGGAGACACGCATTGAGCACGCGGAAGCGCGCCTCTGAGGGTTCCTCAGGTGACCATCACGCGAGCCCGGCCCGCTGCGCGCGTGCGAGGCTTCACCACGATCTCAACGTCACTGCCCAACAGCACGAGGAACCTCACGAGCCGGTCGAGGGAGAACCCGGCCAACCGTCCGCGAATGAGCGCAGAGACTTTCGGTTGATCGATCTCGAGGACCTCGGCAGCGGCGGCCTGGGTCAGCCCGCGACGCTCGATGATCATCCCAATCTTCCGCGCCAGTTCGGCCTTGGCCAGCGCTTCCGCGGGCCTCGGGTGTCCCAGGTCCGCGAAGACGTTGCCGCTGCCCACGACGTAAGCCTTCTTCGCCACGTCCTACTCCTTCCCCTCGCTGATCGCTGTGGCCTGCTTCAGCCGCTGCTTGATCAAGTCGATCTCCATCGGCGGCGTCGCGATTCCACGCTTGGACTTCTTCTGGAAGGCGTGCAGCACGAACACGCGCTCCGCCAAGCGCACTGTGTAGACCGCCCGGAATGTGTTCCCACGATGGTCCGACACGACTTCCAGCACGCCGGGACCAAGCCCCTTCAGCGGCTTGGCCGAGACATGCTTCTCGCCGCGCTGCGCCAGGTAGAGGGCATAGCCCACTTCGTCCTGAACACCTGACGGGAACGCCTTCAGCACGCGGAGTGAATCGCCCATCCACACGACAGGCTTGGGAGACTCCTGCGACACCTGTAACAGTATGCCATATCTAGCATTACAGCGGTCCGGTGACGCGCCGTTTGGCGGGGCATCGACCGGATGCGTAGTTGACCTGCATCGACGGAGCAGCCAGGATATCGGCTGCTGACAAGGTCACTCCCTTTGTCAAGTTTTTCGCCGAGGCGAAGAAAATGCGCCACAGCGACGCAAGTCTTTCTCTAGCAGTTGGTTGCGGATTGGCGGAGAGGGTGGGATTCGCACCACTGCCGGTTGTTGAAAACAAAGAACTTAACGGATTCCCGCTTCCTCACGATCCGCCAGATCCGCACGAAACCCCTGGTAGAGACACGTATTGAGCACGCGGATTCTGGGCGTCAGGAGCCCAGCGAGGCAAATCCAGAAGAATCGTTCCATGCCGTGTCGCCTTTCTCAGGCGCCGCGGCGATGTGACAGCACGCTCCCACGGCTACCTGTAGGAGTCATTGGCCGTCAATGACGGCGGTTCAGGGCGGACTCCACCGCCAAAGAGATCTTCAGTGTCCTTGCCAAGGGCGCTCGCTGGTCAAAGGGCTCGTCACACAGAACGAGTGCCGCGGCGCACGACCATGGCTCCGACGACGCCCGACAAGATCGACCCGCCCAGGATTCCGACTTTGGCTGAGTCGAGCAAGGTCGTGCCGTCAAAGGCGAGCGTGGCGATGAACAGTGACATCGTGAAGCCGATGCCACCCAGCCAGGCGCATCCGTGCAACGCCGTCCAACTGACGCCGTCTGGAAGCGAGGCCAGCCGCAACCGAACCGCGGCCAGCGCGGCGCCGGTAATCCCGAGTGGCTTTCCGATGGCCAGTCCCAGGATCACGGCAAGAGTCACGCTCCCTCCGGACGATCCGCTCAGGCCGACGCCCGCGTTCGAAAACGCAAAGAGCGGCATCACCACGAAGGCTGAAAACCCATGAAGCGCGTGCTCCAGGCGAAGAAGCGGGGCCGTGACCTGCTCGCTGGCTCGCTCGAGTCCGATGATCGCCTCCTGCTGGCCCTTGCTGGTCAGGACGAGCAGATCGCCAGTCTCCGTGCGATCGAAATAGTCCAGCAAGCCTCGAGCCTTGGCCGAGAACTCCTCGGCGTTGATCCGCGTTCGAGTCGGAATCGCAAAGGCGAGCAGCACGCCGGCGATCGTGGCGTGCACGCCGGACTCGTGCACAAAGAACCAGAGCCCGAGACCGAGCAGCAAGATAGGGCGTCAGGCTTCGTATGCGAAGAACATTCAGAGCGATGAGCAACAACAGGATGAGGCCCGCCATCCCCAGAGCGCCCCACGCGATGGCGCCCGTGTAGAAGAGCGCGATCACCAAGACAGCCCCCATGTCGTCCACGATGGCCAAGGCTGCGAGGAAGATCTTGAGGCCACTTGGGGCTCGAGGCGCGACGAGTGCCAGTACGCCGAGCGCGAAGGCGATGTCGGTCGCCATCGGGATCGCCCACCCACGCGACTCAATACCTCCACCGTTCGTCAGGAAGTAGATGGAAGCCGGGACGACCATTCCGCCGATCGCCCCGGCGATCGGAAGCGCCGCGTGTCGCAGGGACGCCAGTTCGCCTGCAAGCGCCTCGCGTTTGATCTCCAGTCCGACAAGGAGAAAGAAGACTGCCATGAGCCCATCGTTGATCCACTGATGAACGGTGAGCGACAGACCATGCTCGCCCGCGGCAATCGCGATCGTCGTCGCCAGAAGACGGTGGTACGCGTCAGCCCACCCGGAATTGGCCACGACAAGCGCGGCACACGCGCACGCGACGAGCAACGCCCCTCCGGCCGCTTCGGTTCGAAAGAACTCTTGAAAGGGATTCGTCGAGCTGGAGTTTTGGGGCTCGGCGGTCATCGTGACACTGTGCCACAGCGCGATGGATCGCCCGAAACTCGGCGCGTTCTGGATACATGATGATCTGCGGCGGGATGTCTTCCCGACCGCGCACTGCTCCCGCCCTTCGAGAACGATGCGTCACTTGCCTCCAGAGGCGACGAGGTTGGCGGCTGATGCACTAGCGATCGGCTGGTCAGCCGTATACCGGTTTCGTCGTTTCCACGGGACGCGCCCAAGCTGTTGAGCAGGATGTACAACGGTCCAAAAGACCGGCCGCGATGCCAAGGTCGACCAAGGTGACTAGTTCGAGGGCTTTGAGTCTTGGATGGGAGGGCACGGACGATCAGCGTAGGAGCAAAACACACAGCAGTCCGCCGCCTTTGGCCTCAGCGTCCGGGCACACGCCGGACAGTCGTACACGACGATACAGCGATCAATCGGCATGACCTCCTTCGCCTCGTGCCCGCAGTGTGGCCAGGTTAGCGTCGCGTTCAGGCTAGCCATCCGACTTGCCCATCGACTTCTTCATGAAATCCTCTTGAGGACCAGCTCGGACGCCGACGCCTATCTACTCGATCAGGCGTCCGGCCGGGTTCTTCTTGGCATATCGACCGATCAGGTAATCGACAGAGAAGACTCCTGGTCCGCGCGTGAGCAGCAGCACGAGGATCGCGCCCCAGACCAGATGCTCGTTGTACGCGTTGGGGTACACGAAGGTTTGAATCACGGCGATCATTCCCAGGAGCGGAAGCGTAGCGATGCGGGTCGCGAGGCCCAGGAAGAGGAGAATCGGGATCGTCAACTCCTGCACCATGGCGATGCGTGCCGCGACGGCCGGATCCAGCAAGGGGACGCGATATTCCTCCTGAAACAGTCTGACCGTGAATTCCCACGACTGGTACTTCAGCAAGCCTGCCTTGAAGAACGTGGCTCCGACGCCAATGCGTCCGGCGAGTTGAATGATCGACAGCGGGAAGCGCGCGAGCCACACGCGCGTGGCATCGAGCCACGCGATGCCAGACGGGTCCATCGCGCGACGTGGCCAGATCGGCGGCTCACGGGCGAGCTCCTGTTGATTGCGCCGCCACTCGACGGGCGAACTCCTCGCCAGTGAGGCGATTCATCTGCAGCTCTCCTCGAAGGCCTCGAATCTCCAGCCAGACGTCTTCCTGCCGGAGGGCGTACTCGTCGGGCGCGGTGTCAGTCAGGTACAGGCCAATCAGCTCGTCGAGTGCCCAGTCCAGGTGGACGTACTGCACGTTCGGCGACTCCTCGGTGGCCAGTGCCAGGCGTCCGAGATGCCATTCCAGTTCGGCGAACTGCGCCAGGTACGGCAGAGACCCAGCAGCGGGATGCGCGCCAAGGTACCGAGGGAAACCGTCGCCATACTCAGCGACGCACGGTCTGGACGGGGGATGCTCGCGAATGAAGGAGGTCGCGACGTGAGTCACGAGCTCGGAACCGACAAGCCACACGGTGGCTGGGAACCGTTCGACCAGCGCGCGGGTCAGGCTCGCCACATAGTGGCGCTGATGAATCGCGAGTCGGTGTTCGGGACGAGTCCCTCCCAACAGTACGGGCGCCACGGCCGCGCTGTTACCATCGACCAGCGCGTCACGAATGCCTGCTTGAATGTCAGCCAGCGTAAGCACGGCGATCCTCTCTCGCGGCTTCTCGGATGCGATCGGCCTTGGCGGCCTCTTCCGTCAGGACCGCTAAGGCCGGCAGATCGTTGTCCCATTCCACGATCGTGGGCTGCGGGCCGAAGCGGCGGATGGCATGGGCATACAGGTCCCATGCCGGTTCCGCCACGGCGTGCGCGTGTGTATCGACCAGCAATGTTCCGCCTGGCGTCGCCTCATCCTCTTCGGGCGTGAAGCCCCCCAAGTGGAGTTCCGCGACCGCCTCCGCCGGGAACTCGTCGATGAAGCGATACGGGTCGTATCCCATGTTGTGGCCGCTGAGATGGACGTTGCTGACGTCGCACAGCAGGCGACAGCCGGTCGCGTTCACCAGTGCGTGCAGAAACTCGAGCTCGGTCATGGTCGACGTCGCCAACGAGACGTAGGTTGAGGGATTCTCGATGACGTACGCGCGCCCCAGGACGTCCTGAACTTCCGCAAGATGCGCCGCGACAACGCGGAGCGTCTCTGCCGTGTACGGCAACGGCAAGAGATCGTTGAGGTACGCGCCACCCACCGTCGACCATGCGAGGTGTCCAGACACGAGGACCGGATTCAGCCGATCGACCAACGCCCGAAGGCGCATCAGGTGGTCACGGTCAATGCCGTCGGCGCTGCCGATTGAGATGCCGACGGTGTGAACCGAGATCGGGTAATCGCGAGCGAGATCCGTCAGCAACTCGAGTCCGTGCGGATTCGCGAGAAAGTTCTCCGGATGAATCTCGAGCCATCCGACGGATGGGCGAGTGGCCACCACCTCCGCAATGTGCGGAAGCCGAAGGCCGATACCGGTCCGTTCAGCCGTGTGTGGTCGGGCGTCACTGGTGATGGCCACGTTCCCTCTCCTCGTTACTTCGGTTGAAGGCTGCCGCCGACGATGCGGTCGCAGTAGCCCGCCGGCACGTAGATCCAGGCTTTCGGATCGCTATTGAGCTTCGAGGATCCCCCACACGAGTTGTTGCCGGTCGATGCGCAGTCGTTCTTGCCGGCCTTCGCGATGCCGTAGCACTTCTCCGTCTTGAACGCGGTGGGCGGCGGGACCGGCTTCTGCGCGGAGAGCGCGACGGGTGCGACGACGGCCACGGCCAGAGCGGATGCGATCAGATAGCGAGTGTTCATGCGTACCTCTCCAATGAGTTGCGGCGTCGCCAATCGACGACCGGGCGGCCGGACATCGGCGGCCAATGGTGTATTCGGAGCCGGCGCGGGAAAGGTTACGATGACAGTTTGATGGATGAGTCCCCAGCGCCGGACGAGCACCTGAGCCGTCTCATGGCGCGTGCCCAGCAGGGCGACAGCAACGCCTACGTCACCCTGTTACGGGCGATTACGCCGCGGATCCGGCAGCTCGTGCGGGCAAGGCGAGGGTTCCTCGGCGAAAGTGTTGTTGAAGACGTCGTGCAGGAGGTCTTGCTGTCGGTCCATACCGTGCGAGCGACCTACGATCCGGCGCGCCCCCTGATGCCGTGGCTTTCGGCCATCGTGCGGCATCGGCTGGCGGATGCGGGTCGGCGGCACGTTCGTCAAGGAGCGCACGAGATTGGTGTCGATGACCTCGACGTAACCTTCCAGGCTCCCGTAGCGAATAGCCGTGAGGAGACGTTCGGCGATCCGGACGCTTTGGCACAGGCCATTCAGGCGTTGCCGCCGGGACAGCGCCAGGCGGTGGAGTTGCTCAAGTTGCGCGAACTGTCGCTGAAAGAGGCATCGGCGCTGACGGGGTTAAGCATTGGTGCGTTGAAACTTGCGACGCATCGCGCAATGGCGTCGCTGCGACGGGCGCTTCGAGGGATTGACGAAGGATGAAGACCGACGAACTGATTGAGCGGCTCGGTCGCGACGTGACTGTGGCGAAGCCCTTGCCGGTGCCCGGGATGCGAACCGCCGCGTGGATGGTCTGGGCGGTGAGTTACCTCGTCGTGGTTGCCGTGATGATGCTCGCGATGATGTCGTCGGCCGTTGTCATGCCCACCCCGCTCTTTCTCGTGCAGCAGAGTGCGGCGTTGGTCACTGGGATCATGGCCGCGCGCGCGGCGTTTGCGTCGGTGATCCCTGGCTCGAACAACCGCGTGTGGGCGATGCCGGCAATCGGGGCAGCGGTATGGGGACTGTCGCTGTTATGGGCGGGCGTGCTTGATCTACAAGCGGCTGGGACGCTGGGCGTGACCAGTCAGAGCGACTGGCCCTGCGTCGCCTCAATGACGGTGGGCGGTCTGGTCGTCGGGGCTCCTCTCGTCTGGATGTTGCGGCGTGGCGCTCCGCTGACGCCCGGCCTCACGGCCTTCCTCGCCGCGTTGGCCGCGTTGAGCTTTGCCAATATCGAAGCGTGCCTGACGCGCCCTCATGCGTTCGCACTGACGGTCCTCCTGTGGCATGGAGGCACCGTCGCCGCGGTCGCGGCGCTGTGCGCCCTGATGGGCCGTCGTTGGTTCCGCTGGCCTGACATGACGACGCGGTGAGAACGAGGCTCGCTTTGGACGTGACCGCGTTCGCTTGCTGACAAAGAGAAGAAGAAGGAAAGGTGTGCTCGTGAGCCCTACGCCAAACCGAATGTCTCGCATTGTCGCCAGTGCAGTCGTCTGCGCGCTCTTCAGTCTGGTCGCTCAACCGACGGCACAGCAGTCGGCGCCCCAGCCGACGCTCCCTGACGTCCAGAAGCTTGGGCCACAAGTCGGAACGCGGGTGCCCGATTTCACGCTGCTCGATCAGAAAGGACAGTCGCGGACGCTGGCGTCGCTGATGGGACCCAAGGGTCTCATGCTCGTCTTCTACCGGTCGGCCGACTGGTGTCCGTACTGCAAGACGCAGCTCGCTGAGCTCCAGACGCGAACGGCGGACCTTGCGAAGAACGGCATCGGGCTCGCGGCCGTCAGCTACGACGCCGTGCCCATCCTCGCCGACTTTTCGAAGCGCCGCGGCATTACGTTCCCGCTGTTGTCGGATCCGGGATCGGCCACCATCAAGCGGTACGGGATTCTCAACACGACGGTAGCCGGAGACGAATCAACAGAGCTACGGCATTCCATTTCCCGGCACGTTCATGTTGAACACGCAAGGCGTGGTCACATCGCGTTTCTTCGAGCAGGCCTATCAGGAGCGGAGCACGGTCGGCAGCATCATGGCCAGACTGGGCAACAAGGTCGACGTGCAGGCGACCACCGTGTCATCTCCGCAGCTCGAGATGACCTCGTTTGCGACCGACAGCACGGTTGCCCCAGGGACGCAATTCTCTCTGGTCCTCGATGTGCGGCCAGCGCGAGGGGTTCACGTGTACGCGCCAGGCGTCACCGGGTACAAGCCGATCGCTTGTCGGTCGAGGCGCAGCCCGGTCTCGTGACGCGTGGTGCGCAGTATCCCACCATCCGAGGACTACCATTTCAAGCCCTTGAACGAACACGTGCAGGTCTATCAGCGGCCGTTTCGCATCGTGCAGGACGTGCTGATCGACCCGTCGCCCCAGGGCCTCGCGGCATTGAAGGACGTGTCGTCGCTGACGATCAAAGGCGTTCTCAACTACCAGGCGTGCGACGACAAGCTGTGTTTCACGCCTCAGTCGGTGCCCCTCACCTGGACGGTGACGCTTCGACAGTTGGACCGCGAGCGCGCAAAGCCGTGACCAGCCGGCGCGCGTTCATCCATGCCGCGCTCGCAGGCGGCGCGTACACGATCGGAGTCGCTCGCGGCTTCGCCGAAACCCAAGGAGACCGCCGCATGCCTCGCGTCATCGTCTGTGACGTCAACGAGACCTTGTTGGATGTTGGCGCACTGGAGCCGCACTTCAAACAGGCGTTCGGAGACGGTCGCGTGTTGCAAGACTGGTTTGCAAACGTCCTGCTCTATTCGGAAGTGGCCACGCTGGCCGGCCCGTACTCCGACTTCGCGAGCATCGGAGGGGCGGCGCTCGACATGGTGGCGAGTGCTCGCGGGATCACGCTGTCAGCCGCCGACCGCACCCGCATCCTCCAGGGCATGCTGACGCTTCCGGCACATCCCGATGTGCGGGACGGTCTTCAGACGATGCGAGAAGCAGGCCTGAGGCTCGTCACGCTGACGAACTCCGCGCCGGCCGCGGTCCAGCAGCAGCTGACAAACGCCGGCCTGACCGCCTTCTTCGAGGGTTCGTTCTCTGTGGACACCGTGCGTCGCTTCAAGCCAGCCGCCGAGGCGTACCAGTCGGTCGCAGACTCGCTTGGACTTCCTGTCGATCGCCTACGACTCGTGGCAGCGCATGCGTGGGATATCGTTGGTGCGCTCCGTGCGGGATGCGCCGCCGCCTTCGTCGCCCGACCGGGGAAGGTCCTCTATCCGCTCGGTCCGAAGCCGGACATCACTGGACCGGATTTCCGGAGCGTCGCGAAGCAGATCGTCGCAGCCGAATCTCGCCAAGCCTGATCTCTGCTCGACGGCGACTTATGGAATCGCCCGGCGGTGGCCGACGGCGGAACCTGTCTTCCGGCTCGGGCGACGCTTCGTTGGCCCCGTCGCCTTCTCTTCGGCGACCCGCTCACCGCGAGACAACCACGTCCGGAGCGCGGCGGCTGTGCGGAAGCCGGGTGGCGAGACGTACACGAATCCCCTGAGCGGCTTGCCCGTGAAGTCCATCGGCCGCACGTGTCGCCCGCGCATGACGACATCGAATTCGTCATCAGGGACTCGAACCATCAGATCACTTCCAACGATGCCGCAGCACATCCGACCGCGGCACAGGAAGGCAAGGCCACCGAACATCTTGCGTTCGGTGATGTCGTTCCGGATGCCGAACGCCTGGCGAATGCGATGCGCGAGCTGCTCGTCGTGCGCCATGGCTCCTGCTGCTAACTGTCCAGCCATCTGCTTTCCGTGATGACGCGTGTGGAGTTCCATGAAGCGCACGTAGTCCTCTACGGGCACGGCGCCGAAGATGGTCGTTCGCATCCGCTCGCCGTGTGAGGCGGTCTGCCGGCAGGCCTCGGCGAACTTCTGGTGCGCCGCTCGAGGCACCGCGTCCCTCGACAGGCGTGCGGGCCCGTCGTGCTCCACGATTTGGCTGGGCGACCACTTCCCCGGCGCACGTGGCGAAGTCCAGGCGGTCCTTGTCCGCTCACCGGCGATGATCAATTGCTCCATCGCATCCTTGCTTGCATCGAGAGCCATATTGATATCCGCCATAGTTCCTTCCTTGTCCGAAGAGTGCTCGGGCCGATCCTACTCCTCGTCCAGCGGGCCCGACGTCAGCGGCAAGACAACAAGGCATTAAGCTTCCGCAAACGGGCTCTCGTCAGCGGTGGGTCCGTAGACCGATGGTACCGGTACGTTGAGCAGTCGCAGGTAGACGAGCAGCTGTCCCCGATGGTGATACCAGTGATTAAACAGGAACGACCGTAGAACGGCCGCGCGCGGTGCCGCAAACGATTCCCGGCTGCCGGCCATCAGTCGCCACGTCGCTGTTGCGCGTTCATCGCTCAGATTCGCCAGGTAGGACTGCGCCTGCTCCGTGCTGGACGCGAATGCGGCCAGGAGTTCCTGGTGACTGCTGACCGTCGGCGGCGCACTGCCTGCGGCGCTGAAGTCGAGCGCATCGCCGGTCACGAATTCGGTCAGCTGGCGAGGCAGCGTCGCCACGTGCAACGCCAGTTGCCCGAGCGACATGGACTTCTCATGGGGCCGCCAGTTGAGATGCGCTTCAGGCACACGTTCCAAGACGCGCCGCGTCGTCGAGGCCTCGCTCGTGAGCTCTTCGACGTAGTGATCGGCGATTCGCATGACATGACGCTCCAATCGACAGGTTTCGTTCAGACGAGCTTCGCCCCTTGCGGGGGCGTCGGCTCCGCGACGTTCGTATAGAACCAAATCTCGTAGCCATTCGGATCAAGGACCTTGAAGGTCCGATCGCCCCACCACTGCAAGGTGAGCGGATCAGTGATGACGACGCCCTTCTTCTTCAGACGGTTGTGGAGGGCATCGACGTCTTCGACTTCAAGGTAGATTTCGACGGGCTGCTTGCCTCCCGGTGACGGCGTGTCGCCCGGCGCTCGCATGAACATGATCCGCGCGTCGCCCATCACGACCGTGCAGAAATCGAGCTGGCCGTCCTTGCCGACCATCCCCATCACGTGCGTGAATCCGAGCGTATCCACGTAGAAGTTACGGATCGCGTCCACCGACCTGACGACGATCATCGGCATCACGCGTCCAGCGACCGATTGACTCACAGCGTCCTCCTTTTTGCGCTCCCTAGCGCCTACACACTGTGCTACGACCGTTCGTTTGGATTCAACTACTCGCAGGAGTAGATAATTGAGCCATGCGCCTAACCGATCCCGAGCAGCTCGAACAGATAGGGCTGACGCTGTATGAGCGAAAGGCCTTGATGGCCCTCATGCTCTGCGGCGTGGCGGACGCGGCGACGCTGTGCCGTGAGGGCAGCGTCCCGAGCTCGAAGATCTACCTGGCGATGGAGAAACTGGCCGGCCTCGGCCTCGTGCAGGTCCAGCCGACGCGTCCGAAGATGTTCGCGGCGCTGCCGTCGGAGGTGGTCGTCGCCCGGATCATCGAGATTGCCCGGGAGCGATCGGAGCGATTCGCCGCACAGGCGTCCGAGTTGCAGGCCACGTTTACGGGACTGCAGTCTCGTGTGCGCGGCCGACACCCATTCGTCGACTTGGCGCTGGGTGTCGAGGGCCACATTCGACGACACCTCGTGCCCCTGGCGGCGGCCCGGAAGCGGATTCTGTCGTACATGGAAGCCGGCGATCTGATGGCCATCGACACCGCCGTCAAGGGTGGGTTCCCGATCCTCCGGCGCATCGCCAAGAATGCCGCGGAACATAGCGTCGAGCATCGCGTGGTCTTTGGCTTCTCGTACCAAAGCGCGGGCGCTCTCGTGGAGTTCTTGAAGGTGCACCGACACGACCTTCGGCAGGTAACCGGCGTCCGCTATTCTGGAGAGCTCGGCCACCCGTTTCACGTAGTGGACGACGAAACGGTGGTACTGCCCTTGGACCATCCCTTCGTCAAGGAGGGCCGATTCGCGTCGCTGCTCGTCCGGGATCGCGAACTCGCGGACAGTCTGGCGGAAGGCTTCCAGGAACTCTGGCGGAAGGCGATGAAGAACCTGCGCGAGATCCAGGTTGATCCACGAGGCCACAAGGCCTGAGCAGAGGACAGCGACGTCCGTCGGCCGTGACAGACGTCCTCCGTCAAGAGCATTCACACTCCTCGTCGCGCGCTCGTCAAAAGGATCTGAAGAGCGGATGGACCGCGAGGAGGCCTACTATGCGCATGTTTGACGTCCAAGGCGTCGAGATCATGGCGCCCTGTCACAACGTGTTCGAGTTCTTGCGAGAGCCCCGGAATCTGCCGCGCTGGGCCCATGCGTTTGTGTCAGCCGGAGATGGCCGCGCCCGGCTTGAGACGCCCGCGGGAGCGGTCGATATGGCTCTGGACGTTTCAGCGGATGCCGAGACGGGCACCGTGGACTGGCGGCTCACGTTTCCCGACGGCGGCGTGGGGATCGCACAGTCACGCGTGACCGAGACGACTCGTGGCACCTGTATCTACAGCTTCGTCCTGCACGCGCCTCCAGTAGCGCTCGAACACGTTGAAGGCGCGCTCGAGGCACAGAGCGCAACTCTGCGCTCCGAGCTTGCGACGTTGAAAGCGTTGATGGAAGCGTGATGACTCAGCCGATGACACTTGAAGACATCGCCAAACGGGCGCTCGACGGCGACCGGAACGCCGTCGAACAGCTGGTCAGAGATCTGCAAGACGATATCTACGGCCTTGCCCTGCGTATGCTGTGGAATCGAGAGGACGCGGAGGACGCGACGCAGGAGATCCTGGTTCGCGCAATCACTCGGCTTGCGCAATTCGACTTCCGCAGCAAGCTCAAGACATGGGTCTACCGAATCGCCGTCAACTATATCCTCGACGTGAAGAAGAGCCCCGTCGAGCGCCTGCACTTGACCTTTGAACGCTTTGCCGACGATCTCGCCGAAGGGCTTTCGTCGGACGGGCCCGCAGATGCCGAGCGATCGCTGTTGACCGAAGAAGTGAAGATCGGATGCACGCTCGGCATGCTTCAGTGCCTGGACCGGCCACACCGACTGGCGTACGTCTTCGGCGAGATCTTCGAACTGCCCGGGCCTGAAGCGGCCGCCGCCTTGGGGATCGCGCCAGCACTATTCCGCAAGCGCCTACAGCATGCGCGGACGGCCATCGTGGCGTTCACGCGCACCTACTGTGGCCTGGCGTCGGACACGGCTGCATGCGCCTGTCATCGGCGCGTGCCCGCGGCGTTGCGCGCCGGACGAATTCGCGAGGAAGGCGTCGATTTCGCAGAAAATGCGTCGTCCTATCGAGAAACGCGTTCGTTTGTGCGGCGGGTCGAGGAGGCGAGATGGGCGCTCGAGGTCCATCGAAGCAACCAACCTTGTGCCTCGTCGGTCGACTTCGCGCGCCGTCTGGTACAGGCACTCGACTCCAAAGGGTAGCGGGCCGCACTCAGCAAATTGCCCGCGCTGGTCGGAATCACCGCCTGGAGCGCAACTGTCCCCACGATTGTCCCTGTGACGCCCCAAAACAGGGCCTCCAGAGCCAAGAGCAGCCAACTCGCTCGATCGAGGAAGTGAATGTAAGTGAAGGATTTGCGAAGAAAATCGAGAATGTCCGAGAGGCGGATTTCCGCTTAGCAAACCGCCATCTTCTGGTCGCTACTCGCTCAGCACCTGCAAGGCACCGCAGCCCGAACGACACAGCGTTGCGGAAAACCTCGCGACGGAGAGGGTGGAAGGCGATAGTGCGCGGGGGCCTAGCCTTAGGGTGGGAGGGTTAAAGCCGGACATCATTCGCGGAGCGTGTGCGAAAACAGGCCGGAATCCACGCGTCTTCCCGCTCGAAAACCGCGTCTCGAGCCAACGAAGGGCACGCGAACGCGTGGACGGGCATGGCCACAGGGCCCTTTGCGCTCACGTTCCGTAACAAAACCAGCCCAAAGGCAACAAACGGGGGTTCGCCCGCGCGGTTCTTGGCGAAGGCCCTGATGGTGTATGGGCGGAATTTCCGGCCGGGATTCCGCATGGCCTCCATCAAGAATCTTCGGAACGCCAGACTCGCCGCAGAGTCGCTGAAAGTCTCGTTGCCGCTTACCAGCCTCGTCAACAGCATGCTGATATCGCTGATGAACGCAGGAAAGGGCGAACTGGACCCACTCAGCGATCGTTCAGTTCATCGAGGAGATGTCAGCGATCGAAGTGAAGCAGCCGGTACGTTTGAACGCAATAACTTAACCTGGTCATCGGTGACGCCCGTCGTCGTGCAATGAGCGCCACCGAGGGGACCATCGAGCATTCACATACGTTGCGGCTTACCGTGAATCCGTGAGGAAGTGGTACATGCCGAGGACGTTAAGGGGGACCCAGTCGAAGCCGTCCCACTGACTGTACTCGGCCATCTTGATGTTTCGCTGCATTTGTTCCAGCGTCTGGCCCGCAGCGAGGCCGGCGGCAACCGCAGCTCGGAGTTTATCGAAGTACCTCCCGCCACGCGGTGACGTCTTTCACGGTACCCACCGGTCCATGGCCCGTCGCCACGAACTTGAAGCCGGCCGCCAACCCCTCCGCTTTTTTGATCGCAGCCATCCACTGTTCGAACTGCCCGAGTTCGTAGTCCATCTCCCTATTTGGAAGCCGTCGGAACGAAACAAAATCCACCATGAAGAGCACGCTGTCGTCGGGGAACGCAATGAAGCTCGAGTCCTTCGAGTGATTCATTTCGCCAATCCAGCTGATGTCTACGCGTTTCCCGCCTAAGGCGATCTGCATTCGGTCCGTGTACGTGATATCAGGAGGACGCACGAAGCTCACTGGTCCGCGCATGACCTCAGCGCCACTGAGCACACCGTCCTCGTTCGCATCGAACCCCTCGTACTCGCTCTGCCTGGTGCCGGGGAAGCGCTGGATGTCCGCAGGCGCTTCGGTCTTTTCAACCACTCCGTTGCCATTGGCATCAAGCTTCGCCACGGGCTCATATTGCCCAACGACTTGCGAGAGTGTGGTGGAAGATGGCGGCATCGCCAAGTGCGAGAGCATATTGGCATGCCCTACGAACCGGGCCGTGTCTGCGAAGACGTCCCCGCCGGAGCCATGGTCCCAATGGTGATGGCTGTAGATGACGTACCTTACGGGAACCTTGAAGCGCGCGGCTAACTCCGCCTTGAGCCACTTGGAGAATTCCGTGTTGATCGGGTCCGCCAACACAATGCCGTCCGGCGTGACCATGAACACGGTGCGGTGGTTATTGTTCGTCGCGCTGTAGACGCTACCGGTAATCTGCTCAATCGATCGACGCGGCGCCTGGGCTGCCGGCGGCACCTGGCCCAAAGCCTCTGAGGCAATTGCCAGCGCTGCGAAACCCATCAGAATCTTGCTTGTGGTACTGCGACGCATCGCGGGTGTCCTTGTATGTTTGTGAAGCGTTAGACGCAATTCGCGGCGAGTTTCTTCCACTGCACAACCCCCCACTCGAACGGACTCTTACGGAACTGCCCATCGCCCTCTCTCAGCATTTTAGATGCTCGTCTTTCGCGTCGGTTTGAAAAAGAACGACCGGCACCAGGCCCATGATCACCTGCGTGGGATCTGCCCAAATGATCTCGCGAGTCCTGAAGACACGCTCAAGGAAACACCGGGCCGGTCTGCCACTGAGACGCATCGGCACGGGTTGTTTGAGATAAACTCCAGCCCTATCTGACAGAGCTTTTGTCGGGCCGTGTTGGCCCAATGAGGAGCGGTTATGGGCGACGGAGGGCGCCACCGATGGCTCGCCACTGCCCACGATCAGCCAGGCAGCTGCGAGGCATCAGGTATTCGCCTCCGCGAGGCTGACAGCCCTTTTCAACGAGCGCGTTGCTTCGTATCTGCCGTCGCTGCAGGCGCGGGTAAGACCTCGTACCGCGCCATCATTCCCGCCTCCATATGGTCGTCCAGGTGGCAATGAAACATCCAGAGGCCAGGGGCGTCAGGAACCATGTCGGCGGTTTCCGTTCCCATGGGCAATACAGGGATCGTGTCCCTGCGAGTGCCGTGGGAGAGCACCGTGTTGCCGTGCCAGTGCGGGGTGTGGAAGTTGAGCGCGCCCACGTCACCCATACCCAGCAGATACCAGCGTACGCGCTGGCCCTGCGTCACCGTCATCACCGGTCCGTCGCCGTAGAGGTATCCATTGACGGAAAACTTGTAGTTGGTCTCGGCGAAGCCGGTGCCCGCGAACGTGAAGAATCCCTGCGAATCGGCGAAGTTGGTTTCTCGCTTATTGAGGGCCTGCTGGTCGGCGGCGCTGATGTGGGCGGCGACATTCTCTGGAAAATACCAACTCAGGTTTTCGTTGAATGCCGTGAAGAGCGCGACGATTTCGCGGTCCACGTCTTTGGGAGTGCCGTCGGCGTTCGCCTGGCCGCGCCGCGTCACGATGATGCCCCCCACCAGGCCGGACGCCACGTCCTTGGATTCGGTGACGCGCGAATAGTAGACCCAGACGATCGAGCTAGGATCGCCCAGCTGCGGTCCCGCCCGTTCCGGTACGTCCCACTCGTACGTGGACATCGCCCCTGGCGCCACCGTATCCTCGGGCACCCCGTCGGTCACGAAGCCGTCGGCATCGACAGTCACGCCCGTCCCCGCAGGGTGCCTCGGACGCAAGCTTTCGTCGGGCACATGCATGCTGTAGGGCCGCGAGGCGTTGTTCTTGAAAACGACCTTGATCGAATCGCCGACCTCCGCGCGCAGGACCGGTCCCAGCACACCAAGGTATTCGTCCTGCGGGGGGCGCGGCTTCCGCGTGGCGAACGTCGCGTCGGTATATTCCCGGTAGATGGCCTTGCGATAGACGTTGCCGATGCGATTTGGTCCCGGCTGGGCGTACGCCGCCGACGTTCCCTCAAAGGGTTTGCCGGTCATGATGTCCGTGCCGAGTGGCGCGTAGTCCCATTCGGTCTCTTCGGCCGCAACGTAGTACGTGCGCACGCGTCCGGCGGCCGTGGGGACATCCTGCTGCGGCCGCGGTTCAGCGGACGTCGCGGCGAGCTGGGTGAGACCTCCGACGCCCAAAAGCAAAACCGCCCATACCAGGCCTTTCACGGCAAGACCTCGTACCGCGCCAGCATTCCCGCCTGATGATGGTCGTCTACCTGGCAATGAAGGATCCACGGGCCCGGGGCGTCGGGAACCATGTCGGCGGTTTCCATTGCCGCCGGCACCATTGAGAACACATCCGTGCGAGCGTGGTGGTAGGTCACCACGTTGCCGAGCCAATGCGGGGTGTGGAAATTGACCACATCACCCACATCCAGCAGATACCAGCGCACACGCTGGCCCTTCTTCATCGTCATCACCGGCCCGTTGCCGTAGAGGTATCCGTTGACGGAAAACTTGAAGTTGGTCTCGGCGAATCCGTTGCCCGTGAACGTCACGTACATGTGCGGATCCGCCAACCTCGCGTCTCGCTTATTGAGGGTCTTCTGGTCGGCGGCGCTGATGTGCGCGTCGACGTTCTCCTGCACGTACCAACTCTGGTTTTCGTTGAATCCGGCGAACAGCGCGACGATTTCGCGATCGACGTCTTTGGGCGTGCCGTCGGCGTTCATCTGGCCTCGCCGGGCGACGATGATGGGCCCGACGAGGCCGGCAGCCACGTCTTTGTACTCGTTGACGTGCGAGTGGTACAGCCAGACGATCGAGCTGGGATCTTCCGGACCCGGCCCCGCCCGTTCCGGCACCTCCCACTCGTAGGTGAACGTCATCCCGGGGTGTACCATGGACCCCATCTTCTGATCGTCGGGAACATTGTCGGCGTACATCGATCCCTCGGACTTCTTCTCGTAGAAGACGCCATGCGGATGCATGCTGTAGGGCCGCGATGCCGTGTTCTTGAAAACGACCTTGATCGTGTCGCCGACCTCCGCGCGCAGGATTGGCCCGAGCAAACCCAGGTATTCGTCCTGCGGGGGGCGCGGCTTGCGGGTGGTGAACGTGTCGTCGGTGTACTCGCGGTAGAGCGCCTTACGGTAGACGTGGCCGATGCGATTGGTTCCCGGCTGGGTGTACGCCGCCGACGTTCCCGCAAACGGTTTGCCCGTCTCCATGTCGACGCCGAGCGGCGCGTAATCCCATTCGACTTCTTCCGCGGCGACGTAATACGTGCGCACCCGTCCGGTCGCACCGATATCGTTCTTCGCCTGCGGTGCCGCCGGAGTCGCCGCGAGTTGGGCCAAGCCTCCGGCTGCGATAAGGAACACCGCCAACACCAGAGACCGCCACGCTCGTCGTGACGGTCGCTGGCGCCACACCCTGGACACTAATTCGCCAATGGATTGGGGCGGATCTGCATGTGATTCACGGTGCCTGTGCGCCCTTCGGTGAATCGGGGCAGGTAAGAGCTGAAGGTCATCCAGAGGCCCCGGCCCTTCCAACCCGCGTTCGGGTCGTCAATCCGACCATCCAGACCACGGGCGTAATACGGCATCGGGTACGGGACTCGGAATATCTGGAAGGTTTCCTTCTTCGGATCGAAGATGAACATGGCATCCGAAGTGGTTCCCGTGACGAACACGGTGTCCTTGCCGAGGCCCGAGGCGTTGAATTGATCGATCCACAGGTAGTACGGGAAGTCGGTCGTACCGGTTTCCGCACCCGTGCCCTTGAATTTCAGCCCCGGGTTGTCCCAGAACTTCCACTGGCCGGTTTTGACATCCAGGCGCCCGAGGTGGCCGCTGCCGGTTGACGTCCACACGTTCCCGTCCGAGCTGAAGTCAATGCCGTGCGGGAAACGTCCTGGAGCAGGCAGCGGGTAATCTTTAATCTTCTCCGTCTTCGGATCGACCATGTACAGCTTGTTCGCCGGGCCTCCAGCCTGGGGAGACGAATACCACACGGTGCCATCGACCGGGCTGACCGCCTCTCCATAGCCCGTTCCCGGAATCATCTTCTTGGTCGCCGGATCGATCCGCACCCACATCTTCTGAGCAGCGGCCTCGGTGCCGTCGATATTGTTGAAATCCAGCTTTTTCGTGTCGAGCATACCGAGCGCGGAACCGCCGCCGTCGGTCCAGATCCGGCCCTGCCAATCGAGCTGCAGGTGATGGGTGTTGTATGCGGTATTGACCGACACGAATTTATTGGTCTTCGTATCGTAGTAACCGAGCTGCATGTTGTTCCCGCGCGCAGCCACCAGGTTGTAGGCGGCATCGACGTCCGCCGGGTCATTGGTCTCCGTGACGATCGTTTTCTTCGCCCACGATGGGAAGTAGTCCTTGCCCCCGGCGCGAATCTGCGTGGTCATCCAGACGCGGCCATGCTCATCGAACATCGGATTGTGCGGGCTGGCCATCCATTCCGCGTCTTCCCCGGTATACGCCTGGTTTTCTTCGGCGCCGTGGTAGTAGTCCTTTGTCAGGGAGTATCCATGGCTCTTGTCTCGTGGTTCCACCTGGAGCGAGGAGACGGTGTTCTCCAGCGGGTCCAAGACCAACAATCTACCTCCGCCGGTTCGATCCACCCCGTAGACTTTCCCGTACGGGTACAACGTCGGATTGCGCTTGTCGGTCGAGACCAAGTCGTGAACGAAGGACTCTGGGAAACCCCAATCCCACTGAGAGATCACGACGTTGCGTTCGATGCCGGTTGGCCGCGGCGGAGCAGGAGGCACTTCTCCGGCCGCCACGCGGGCGCCCCAATCCGCGAGCATCTTCTCGACGACCGGTTTGCCCATCGCATCGAGTTCCCGGTGCATCGACTGGGCGCGCAGGAACATCGCGTCCCAGTCTTTCGCGGTGGTATAGATGCGCGTTTGCGGCATGCCGAGCGCATGGCAGTGGTTGCACCCGTTCCTCAGGGTTGCCAGCCATTCGTCCTGGCTCTTGAACCTGGGCGGAAGCTCGCTCATCTCCGGCGGCTTGATCATCGACGTCCAGTAACTGGCGGGATAGATCTTCGCCGCTTCCTGCGGAGTCGCGGCGTTTGCGACCTGAAGCTTCACGTTCGCGCCGCGCGCCCCTTTGACGCGCTCCGAGTCCTTCAGCCCGTAGCCGCGCACCCATAGCTCGTAGGTGCCTGCGCCGTTCGGCAGGTCCGGAACCAAAAACCTCCCCTGATCATCGGTGACGACAATTTTGCGGAACGGTGCCTTTAAGGATTTCGTCTCAGCGATCACCCAGACACCCGCTTCAGGCTTTCCGCCGTTGCTGTTCACAACGGTGCCGCCTATGCTGCGATCATCAATTTTCAATCCGGGTACATTCTGCTGGCCGCCGACAGTCGCTCGAGCAGCCACACACCATACAGCCAGAAAAACCCACGCCGTGTTGCGCGCTACAGTTCGCATTTGCAGTCCTCGGGTCGTATACCTCCGGCCCATAACACTCAGCAGGGGAAACTAAGCTAGCGTCAAGACAATGTCAAGCCAAAGAATGTCACGTCCGCCAGGGCGGGTCGCTAACTATTCTCAGTAAAATCGAGAAATTGGCGGAGAGGGTGGGATTCGTGCACGGGCGACGAGCCGCAGCGAGTCGGACCGTGCCTGAAGTTCACACGCTCCGACCAAACTCGCCGAAGGCGAGTTTGGCGGAGAGGGTGGGATTCG
Source organism: uncultured Acidobacteriota bacterium (assembly GCA_963741135.1). GTDB lineage: Bacteria > Acidobacteriota > Vicinamibacteria > Vicinamibacterales > UBA2999 > Gp6-AA40. Next base: position 10,361 of record CAVUHC010000007.1, on the reverse strand, counting down.
TTCCCGACGAACCCGCTCTCATCAACAATTTAAGCCAGTCTTTAATCGCTCAAATCGCTAGAAACTCTCAAAACCTGAGTATCAGGTACAGAAACAGGTACAGCAGTATCCGCAGTCCGGAAGCGTTCTCGTCAACTACGAGGAACCTCGACCAAGGAATCCCAAGTAAGCAGAACAGTCGAGCGGGTGACGAAAAGCCATCAGCCACGGAGGTGGCGGGACTGTCAGAAATTTTGTGTGTGGGGCGTAGCATGAGGAGCTGCTATGTCCCGACGGCGCAAGTCGAACGATGACCCGGCGTTGAAGCCGGTCCCTTCCGAAATCCTGGACGAGTTCGTGGCATCTGGACGAACTCTTCGTGACCATTCGCGGTCAGCGTCAGTACCTCTGGCGGGCCGTCGACCAAGACGGCGAGGTCATCGACATCCTGCTCCAGCCCCGCCGGGATCGCTACGCCGCCGCGCGGTTCTTTCGCAAGTTGCTCAAGCGAAGCGGCCGTGTCCCGCACCGCCTCGTCACCGATCGCCTCGGGAGCTATCGCGCCGCGCACCGGGTCATCATGCCGTCCGTCGTCCACGACACCACGCGCTACGCCAACAACCGGGCCGAAGTCTCACACCAGCCGACGCGCCGGCGCGAGCGCCACATGCGGCGCTTCAAATCGGTGGCACACGCCCAGCGGTTCCTCGCGGTCCACGACGTCGTTCGCAACCTGTTCACCGTTGGACGACATCGGCTTCGCGCCGGCCATCAGCGACTTCTGCGCTCGCGCGCGTTCGTTACGTGGAACGCCGTGGCAGCGGCCTGACGCGTTCGGCGCCGCGACAACGCCCAACGTGCGCTGTGGTCGGCGTTAACTTGACAGTGCCAGCCGCGATTGTGACCAGTGCGGGAGAGAACGTGTTCAGGATCGTTCGGCTGGACTTCGAAGAGAAAGGCCCGGACCAGCTTTGAAGCGATCAGCGCAGGCGGCAAGCGAACCGCGATGCCGACGGCCGCGAGCACACATACGTCCGGCAACACCATCCACGGCCGCAGAGCACTCCTGGTACCCAGCGCCATGCGCAGGCCGATCTCATTCCTGCGTCGCGCCACGACGTAAGCCGTCGTTCCGTAGATGCCGACGCACGCGATGACAACCGCGAGGATCGCAAACACACCGCACTATGGGCCATCATTGAGTCGTGGCCTTCTGCATCTATTGCGGTGATCCAGCGGACGCCGACGAGCATTGGCTGCCGCGCCTTCGGCACACTCGGCGAGTTGCAGGTACTGCACGACACGCTCTGCAGTCCTTGCAACATCGTTCTCGGGCAGCAGCATGTGAGAGCGCGTCTCCTGCGCATCCGGCCCCGGAGCCTGTGAACGCAGGTGACCCGGAACGAGAACGACGATCGCAAGCGCGGCTGCGCAGCAGACGTTTCGCCCACGACGACGGTTATCCTTGGCATGCCTGAAAGCCCTTTCGCGCGCGGCGAGATGTCGTGTTCGAGCTGCCGTCTCGGCACCTTGGACAGTCTTGACGCGCGGCAACAGGCTGGACGACGGGATTAATCGTCGTCCGCGAGGCCGGTGTCGAGGCGTACCTGCCTCGCGTTCCACGGGACTCAATTGACAGGTGATGCGGGGCACGCCAGCCCCTCACGGAGTGGCGGCGGGCACACGGGTGCCCTGTTCAGATCAATCGCCGGATACTTCGTAGAGATCCACGAGAGATTGGCGGGCAGTCCAGCGGGTGCGCCCGGGGCCTCGGGCACGGCCGACTGCAGGCCGTCGAGCGGTACCGTTGTCGCGGCTGCGGCGGTAGACGGCGACTTGAGTTCGCTGATCAGGTTCATCACGTATTCCTGCACCGGCGCGCGCGGGGCGAGTTGCACGAGGGCTTCGGCCCAGAGCGCTGACAGGACGGGGTCCGGAGCCCACGCGATCTGGGCATGAAGGTGCGCATAATCGTCGCGGCTCAGACCTCCGCTCGCATCGACCACGCGCTTGAGTGTGGTGACGTGGTCGGTCGTGCGAGTGGCGCCGAGCACGCGGAACAACGGACGGACCGCGCGGCGGAGATGAGACGGTTCGACCCGCCCGACGAACGCATTGACGACCCCGGCGATCGCTTCCAATTGACCGATGGTCGTGCCGGGGTTCTCGAGGATCTGCAAGACGGCCGGAAATTGCCGCTCCGCAGCGGCAGCTGAGAGTCTTCCAGCCATAGCTTCCGCTGCCCCGGCCAGCTCTGTCACCTGCTTGGTGTCGTAGCTTTTCACGCAGGCTGCAAGCAGCATCGGCAGCAGTGCCTCAGCTTCCTCGGCGGTGACGTGCACCTGAACGCCATGGAGCACCGACACGAGCGCACTGACGCGTGCGGGATCGCCGGGCCGCTGTGCTTCAGCGAGAAGCTCTGTAGCTACCCGCCGTGCGTCGGACGCAGGCAAGCGCGGTCCCAGGGACTTTCCCGTGACGCCGAGCGCCCAGAGATTGTCTGCGTTGGCCGTCGTGCGGACTTGAATCAACACCGACGACAACAGGTCATCAATATCCTTCGGCATCTGTTTGTCCGCGAACTTTTGCGCCGCCGGGGCCAACATCACCGATCGACTCGTCGCTTGTGTTCCGAGATCGAGAACGATCCACGAAAGCTGGACCCATGCGTGGTCGCTGTCTATGCGATCGGCGAGGCGCACGGCCGCCAGCGAGAGCGACGCCAGCTGGTTGGGATCGCTCGCACTCTTGACTGCGTTGGCGACCTCGATGAACCGCGCGAGCGCTTCATCCGGCGAGATGTGATCGGCAATCGCGGCGGCGCCGACATCCACCGTGTCCAGGATCTCCGGGTCCGTGGTGGCGAGCATGGTGGCGAGTAGCGGGCGCAGGGCGGTGGCGGCATCTCTCGTAGTGAGCCTCGACGCGAGCGTCAGCAGCGTCAGCTGCATCTCTTTGAAGAGCGGACCCCCGTCATTGGTTGTCGGCTGGCCCGTGATGGAAGTGAGGAGCCTGTTGGACCCATCCCAGTACGCATCCATCCGCTTCAGCGCGTTCACAACAGCCGCTGTCGCGCTGCGCGCCTGCGCGGACGAGACGTGCGCGGCGAGAACGCGGGCCAGCTGCACGAATGCCGGCATGGTTTCGCTGTCGGCGGTCGCCATGCTGCCCACGACCGGCGCGAACGCCACCCGCGCCTGGTCGGCGCTCAGCTTATCCGCCATTCCGGTGACGACGAGGGCGAGGAATGGCCGCAAGTCGTCCGCCGCGTCATCGTCTGCTGAGAGGTCCGCGAGCAGCGACGGAAAGAGCGCCTGCGCCCCTGTGGCGTTCAGACGGCGGGCGAGCACTTGGCCGGTCCACGCCAGACGGCCCGAGCGCGCGCCCAGACCCGTCTCGCGCATCGTGGTGATGATCGATGGGAACCGTTCGTACGCCTGCTCCGCGGTGACCTGGGCGGCGAGTGCCTGCAACGCCGTCCCCAGTGCTTCGATCAGGTTGTCTTCGCTGTCCTCGACGCCGACGAGGCGCTTCGTGACCGGATCCATCAGCGCGTCGGCCTGCTGCGGCGTCAGCGTCCTGGCCAGGCCCTCGAGCGCAAGGGCCACGCCGGCCAGCCGCTCAGAGCGCAGCGAATCTGAGACGCCGTCGAGCACGGTACCGATACAGGGCGTCCGCACGGTCCGTCGGCCACCGGAAGAACACGGCGCGCAGAATCGGATCGCGACCGCGCCCCAGCCGGGCGGCTCTCAACGAATCGCGCGACAATTGATCGAGGAACTCCGCTCGAACCGTCGCATCGCCGGCGGCGATTTCCCACAACGCATTCAGCTCGTCGTCGGTGAGCGTGTTGAGGTCCGCGAAGTCGAGCCGGTCCCAGAGCGAGGACGCCATGGCAATGTTGCGTCGCTCGGTGGCCAGGCGCGCTTCGCCGTACTGCCACAACGCGACGGCGCCGGCAATCGCCAGCGCGAGTGCGACGATGCTGGCGCCGACGGCCACGCGTCGCCGCTGGGTCGTGCGGCGGCGTTCGTCCTCGCGACGGAGCGTCGGCATGTCAGCGGGTGTGATGTCGTGGAGCGTCGCCGCGAGCGACAGCAGGCCTTCGTCGAGGGACGCGCGGCGATAGCGTCGCCAGCCGCGAAGATCGAGACGTTCGATGTTCGGATGGGTTTCGTCCAGCCGGGCGGGGAGCGGCGCGGTGAGCTCGCCCATCGTCACCGCGACGGAGATGCTTCGACCGTCAGGCGACAGCGAGCGGAAGTAGTCGATCTCGCGCGCGAGCCAATTGGCGCCGCCGCCGGGAAGGGCCTCTGTCGCACTCGCACTTTGAACGACAACCAAGTGGCGCGACGCGCGGAGGGCCGGCTTGATCGTATGCTCGAAAAAGTCGTCGGTCGCCCTCTCGTAGATCTGATCGAGATAGACACGCAGGCGGCGCGCCGGGGCGTCGTTGGTGGTCAGCTCACGGGGCACATGGACGTCGCGCAGTCGGTGGCGCAGTGTGCGGGCGTGCCATCCGCCGTCGGCGCGGCGGTAGCTGATGAACGCGTCGTAGTCGAATGCGGGTCCGACCAGAGGGTTGTCGGCGGCGTCAACGGAGGTAGTCATCGAAGCCTCCCACGTGTCTTGCGCCTCTATTCCCGAAAGAAATCAGGCCGCGAGTCGTTCTAGCCGATACTCGTAATGAAGACCGCCGAGAACCGCGCGCCGGACCACTCGACGCAAGCGCGGGAGGTGGTGACCGGTTAGCGTTACTCTGATTGCCGGGTGCACGGGAATGCCCGGTCCCAGGGCCGAATGCGGGCGCTCGCGATTGTAGTGATCGATCCAGTCGGCCATCGTGCGCCGCAGATGCCACTCGGTGAGCGGGATGATCCAGTCCAGGCATTCACGGCGCACACTCCCAATCACGCGCTCGCAGAAGGCGTTGGCTTGTGGGGTCCGCACGGGGCGTCCTCAGCACGCGAAGATGCATCGACCTGAGAGCGTCATCGACGGAAGCCGCGAAGATTGCTGGATGGTCCATTCGGCAGTCGGGTGCGAGGTCAGATTCCAGTGCACAATCTGCCGGGTTGCGAGGTCCGGAACCAGGAAGACGTAGACGCGAGAAAACGTGGCCGTCACGGCCACGAAGAAATCGCAGGCGAGCACCTCGCCGGCATGGTTGTGCACGAACGTCCGCCAGGACTGCGATGGCGAGCTGCCACGCGACGGAAATCGGCTCAGCATATATCGACGAACGGTGCGCGGCGAGACGGTGAGACCCAGTTTGAGACGCAGTCCCGCGGCGATACGTTCCTCGCCCCACGTGCGATTCGCCGTCGCCATATCGGCGATGAGGCGTTGGAGCTCCACTGGGATTCGAGGTCGACCGCACGGACGCGACTTACACCGCCAGACGAGGCGAAAGGCCTGTCGGTGCCACCGGATAAACGTCTCCGGTGGGACGATGCTCAGGAGATGCCGCCAGTCCACGAATCGGGAGACCAGGACCAGAGCAAGCCGCGTGGCGTTGCCCGCACGCCGGGGCTTCACCTGTCGCTCGAGGTAATACGCCAGCTGCTTCCGTAGCAAGAGATTCTCGGCCGCCAAGCTCCTGCGGGATCGGAAGGTGAGGGCCACAAACCGCACGAGATCAGCGACGAGAAGGAAGGCGACGTGACCCACTGGCGTGCGATGATATCCCGCCGCGGCGACAGCCGCGCTCATTCAGCGTGGAGGCACCGCAAGCCCGCTCGAGCGTGGCGCACGATGCTCGGCCGTGACGCCGCGAAGAATTTTTGCGGAGCACAGCGGTCTGATCACGTTGCTGCCGGTGTCGGCATCGCGGTCTGGACCATCCACGAGGCGCGGCGTACTTGTCAGTGCCGGTGAACAGCCTCTATAAGATGACCGGACTGAACCCCCAACTTGCCAATGCCGCGTCCCCCTCAACACGTACGGATAGGGCGGGTGGAAATCCCACCCACGTGCCGCCGGTGTACCCTACTTCAGGTACAGTCGAACCTGCTGAGCAATATAAGTTCTTTCGGATGAATTAGTTGGAATGGCGGAGAAGGTGGGATTCGCACCACTGCCGGTTGTTGAAAACAAAGAACTTAAGGGATTCTGACTTCCTCACGATCCGCCAGACCCGCACGAAAGCCCGGGTAGAGACACGTATTGAGCACGCGACGGGTGTCGGGTCGATCGCCTCATCGGTGTGCAGCGGTCTCCTGAACCGTTGCGTTCCATGCCGAGTTCGAGCTTTTGAGTTGGGCCACGACCGTAGCGCCCGACGAGGCGCTCCGGCCCGGAAGCATTGACGGGGACAGAGGTGCGAACGCTGAAGGAGCACGCTTGGAAAGCGAAGCGGGCGACGGACACCGACCCACACTGAAGCGCGTTAACGCATACGCGATCAGGGATTTAACCTTCCAAAACGATCACTCCGTGTGCGTCCGTAAACCTCGATGTTCCTCGAGGTTTTGCACCTGACGTATCACAGTCCTATCACCATCGAGTCGCTCACTTAGCGCTGTAGCTCGGTACGCCTTGGTACTCGTCCAGACGCGTGTTATTCGGATTCGTCGACGGTCATGGCTTCCACCTCGCGCACGTTGAGGACGCCGGCGTTGAGGAAGAATGTTGACCACTGCGGTGCGGACGACGGGTGCCCGCACGCCATCGTCACAACATCGCATCGGCATTTGCCGAGTTGTTCGGAATCCGTCGGCAGCACATCCCCAGTTCTCGGACGGTCCGCCGTCATCCATCTGTTTAGTCGGAATGCTACAGAGATTGAAAGGCGACCGTCTGGCGCAGGTCATGACGTTTTCCGACAGCTGCCGAGCGGAGAGCCTACCCCGGGGAACCCCCCTGTATAGTCGGACGGCCAAACCGATACCAAAGTGCAATAGACGTTTGCTCCTCGGTGGCGCCACTTATTAATTCGACACAACGAACAGATAAAATCGCGGCCGCAATAGTCGCTGGCAAGGACACCCCAAGTCCGCGTCCGGTAACGCCGCCGTCCGCCGGTCGCACTGTCGCTATTCCAGAAGTCTGGCGGTCTGCACCACCGCTACGACCGCATCGCGGCAATTTCGTCGCGGCGTCGATGACAGCTCAGCTGGTCGCGCCAACGTTCAGCCCTCGGGCTGGACGGCGACGGTCGTGTTCTTCGCTTGGATCACGATGTTTTTGTCGACATCGGGATCTTCGGTCTTCCCATCGAGTGCCCGGGCAGCCAGCCGGATGTTCTCGAGCTCCGCATGTCGCACGTCGGCCTGCACTTTTCTGACGTCGAGCGCACGATGCAGGAGCTTGAAGTCCTCGAGCAGCGGATGTGTTCCGACCAGCGCTTCGACATACAGCGAACTCGTCGGCACGATCACGCGATCGTCCTCGGTCCGGCCGGACGTCAGGCGCTTGATGATCAGATCCTTGAAGTCGCCGCGATACTTCTCGAATCCCTCCCGGTCGCGGCTGATCATGCACTCCGCGAGTCTCTGCAGCTGCTCGACGGTGTAGTTGCCGAAATCATCCGGGTCGCGCAGCTTGAGCGTGTCGGATACTTCGAGGTAGTCCTGCATCATGTGCAGGGTGACGTAGTTGTTGTCGTTCAGCGCGTAAATCGCATAGTTCCCCTTGTAGCCGAGCACGGTGTCCAGGTCCGCCACTTCCACGAGCTTCTTCTTCGTAAACTTCACTGGCGGCATCGGCATGGTCACGCCGGCGCGCTTGTGGCCGCGAAGCGCATCCACGAGATCGGCGGGCACCGCGTTCAGCGGCAGCGTCACGCCCGTTGTGTCCGGCTCGATGATCAACACGTCGATGTTGTAGATCCGGAAGAATCTCTGGTCCCGCGGCTCATGACTCCAGATGGCCTGCATGTAGTAGAGGATGTTCTCCTTGACGTGAATGCGCAGGCGATCGATCTCCTGGACCCTGTCGTAGTGCTCCTTGGTCGCAGCCGACAGCCTGTCGATCGCCGCCTGCAGCGCCGTCGTGGCCGCGCCCAGCTGATCCAGCAACCTGGCCTTCTCCCGCTCCGCGCGATCTACCCCTTCCTGCGCGAAATCGACCATCGCTTGGACACCCTCTCCGGTTCCCATGACCTCCTTCCCCGTGATCTGCAACGGATCGAAGACACGCTTGACGGTGCCCAGGAAGCCTTCGGCGATTTGCGTGCCGACCTGCGCATCCTGCTTCTTCGCCAGATCTTTCTGCGCGGCCTCGAGGGTGGCAATCTGCGCCTTGATCTGGGTCTTCAACTCATCGACGAGCTGCTTGTGCGCCTGCGCGTTGGTGTTCAGCACCCGGAGGTTCAGTTCGGCGCCCACGAAACTCTTGGTCAGGTAATCCACTGCCGGCTTGAACGAGTCGTCGAGAATGACTCGCCGCAGGATCCAGTCGTGCCGCATCAGCCAGGCATCGTCGACCCCATCCGGCGCGGGCATCTTGTTCGCGACCAGAATCACAGGTGTCAGCTGGTGGATCTTTTCGCTGATGCGATACGTGCGCTGCAGCTCGTAGAACATGTACGTGACGGTGAGCTCGTCGTTCGGGTTCTGGATTTCGTGGAAGGTGGTGTCCTCGGCTTCCTCGCTGGCCGTCGTGTCGATCTCCATCCGGTTCTGCTGGCGGTATTCCTGCGCGCTCTTCAGCACCGCTTCGTGGAAGTGTTTCTTCGCCTTCTCGGACTGACTTGCCTGCTCGCCGCCGGCCCGCGCCGTGACATCTGCCTTGTAGCTGTTCTCGGCGCCGAACGATCCGTGCGTCGTGACGTCGAAGTCAGTTTTCTGCTGCGCCTTGTCGACGATCTCGCGCTCGACACGGGACGTGCTGCTCGAGTCGCTCCTCGTCGTGCGCAGCGCGTCCTCCAGTGCCTTCACGGCGCGGGTCTTCTTGACGACTCGCCTGGTCGTGTAGCGTCGAATTTCGCGCGGAGCGAGGGGGATCGTGGAAACCAGGTCGCCGACCTGATATCGCTCGGGCCTCCACGTCTGCCGATAGGTCACCATGATGCCGAAATTATAGGAGTCCTCCGCGAAGACGACGAAAGCGTACTTCTGCTGCAGCAGCGTCTCCATCTGATTCATGAGGCTCGAAAGCCGGGCGGCGCCCTCGAACAGGGCGGGAGGATTGACACCGGTGGAGGCATCGTCGCGGGTCGCGGTGCTGAGCAGCTGGTTCTGCACCGTGTCTCCCTTGTGAATCGCGTCGCTGCCGGCCGCAGGCGGAACTCCGCTCAAGGTCCTGATATCGCGCAGCAGGCCCTGGATGTCGTCGATGCTGGTGACGCGGCGGGCGGGATCGGGCTTCCAGCCCCGGAAGTCGAGCTCCTCGATGTAGGTGTGATAGAGCTGCATGCCGAGGTCCTTAAGGCGGCTGTCGAAGATCTCGGTCCAGATATGCTCGAAGGCGATCTGCAGAACGCTGAAATCGTGATACGAGACGACATCGGAGGCGCCGGCGCGAAGCTGGAACGTGTCGACGCCACTCTCGGTATCGGCGAGCTCGGCACGCTTCTGGGTGACCTCGAAACGCAACTGGTCTTCGGGGGCATTCAGTTTCGCCATCAGGTCGTGCACCTGCCTGGTCACGAACTCTTTCGTCGAGGGAGGTCGCCCGACTTCGACTGGCTGGCGACGGCCCCCGCCCCCTTCCGTGTTTGCCGCGGTGCCCAGGCCCGCCGGCGTGGTTTTTCGGTCGATTTCGTCAAGCACCGCCTTGGCCTTCGCCTCCGCCTCGCACGCGGTGAACGTCGGGTCGGTACTCCGAGCGGCGTGAAGGCTTTGGAGTCGCGGAACACCGACCAGGCGCGCGCACCACGTCGGGCCATCGGTTTTCAGGAGTCCGCAGGTCGGTGGTGAATCGACCCTGCGGGTTTTTACTTCAGTTGACCGTGACGGTCTACGTTCCACGACTCAGCGCTCGATGAGATTCAACCACGAAATTCGACTCAAGGTCTTGCTGGGTACTCGTGCAACTTTCTTCATGCCTACCACCTCGCTGAAACGTCAACGCGTCATCACTGAGTGACGACATTCAAATCTTCTGCAAGGTGCACTCTTCTGCGAACTGAACGTAAGTGCGGGTGACACAACACTCCCGTTGTCGAGTTTTTCGCCGAGGCGAATACAATGCGTAGCTGCGAAGCAAGTTGTGTATTGTCAATTAGTTGCAGAATGGCGGAGAGCGTGGGATTCGCACCATTGCCGATTGTTGAAAACAAAGAACTTAAGGGAATTTCGCTTCCTGACGATCCGCTAGACACGCATGAAAGGCCTGGTAGAGCACGCGGGCATGAGCCATCGATTGATCCTGCTGTTTCCTGGCGTTCGGGAGCAGATTGTTCACTGATTGTTTACTCTGCTCGCGAGGCTGCGCCATGG
>CAVUHC010000006.1:0-1143444 GCA_963741135.1 uncultured Acidobacteriota bacterium | reverse complement strand
ACGAGGAGCAGCAGCACGTCCATCTGTCGATCGGGAAGCCACACGACTTCGGCGCCGCGGTTCAGGATTCGGCGCGACGAATCGAGCTCGAATCGACCAAAACGATAGATGTGGCCCGCGGTACCACTCGAATCCGCAGATTATGGGGCGCGGCAGTCCGGATGAAAGTCGAATGGCGAAAAAAGTCTTGCAAGCGGGCCGGGTGGTCGTCGAACGGCGGGCTGAGGACAGAAGGTGGCGCGCCATGGTCCTCGAATGGTCAACTGTGAATGAAAAACAGCGCGCGGTGGTCGTCGAATGGTGGCGTGCGATGGAAAACAGCGCGCGGTGGTTGTCAAATGGCGGCGTGCGAACCGAAAACAGCGCGCGGCGGTCGTCAAATGGCGGCGCACACAGAAAAACCGCGGGCCGAAACGGTCGAACGATCCGGATCGCCTTGGGAGTTGGGGGTTGGAGGTTGGGAATTGCCGCAATGCCGGGGTTCAGGACGTGCGGGTAAGGCGCGTGGACGCGATCTCGAATCGCACGGGAAACCGTGCCGCCAGCCGCGGGCTGTGCGTCACGACGACCAGCACGTTCTGCTGTCGCTGATGCAGGTCGAGCAGGAGTGAGGCGACGGTGGCCGCCGACGTCTCGTCGAGATTGCCCGTCGGCTCATCGCAGAGCAGCAGCCGCGGACGACGGATGAGCGCACGTGCGATCGCCACGCGTTGTTTCTCGCCACCAGAGAGCTCCGCCGGCCGATGATCGAGGCGATCGCCAAGCCCGACCTGGTCGAGCAGATCGCGGGCGAACCGCGACGGATCGCGATCCTCACGCACCCCGACGAGCGTCGGCACCAGCACGTTCTCGAGCACGGAGCACTGCGGCAGCAGGCAGTGATCCTGGAACACGAATCCGATCTGCGCGTTGCGGAATTCGGCGACCGCGGAGGGCGCGAGCGCGAACGGGTCGACCCCGCCGAGCGTCACGCTTCCAGACGAAGGAGGTTCGAGCGCACCCAGGATGTAGAGGAGCGAGCTCTTGCCGCTGCCCGACGGCCCGGTGATGGCCGCCGCCTCGCCGGCCGACAGCGCCAGCGTGACATCCGAGAGCACGGTCAGCGGGCCTCTCGGCGTCGGGTAGTGCTTGCTGACGGAGGACACGTCGAGCATCGCGTCAGGCCACCGACCCGCGGACGGGCACCGAGTCCGCGACGATCGATCGGTAAACATCGAGCAGCCGGTCAGCCGATTGCGCGATCGTGTAATGCGCGCGCACACCCTCGTACGCGCGATCCCCGAGCACCCGCGCGTGCTCACGGTGGCTCCAGAGCGCGTAGATTCCCTCCGCGAGCGCTTCTGCATCGTCGGGAGACACAAGCAGTCCTCCGCCGGTCCGCTCGACGATCTCGGTGAACCCGCCGCGCCGCGGCTGGACGACTGGAACGCCGCTCGCCATTGCCTCGAGCACGAACATCCCTTTCGGCTCGTCGTAGGTGGCCGGAACCGAAAGCACGTCGAGGTCGCGGAGAAACGCAAGCTTTCCTGGTCGATCGAGCTCACCGCGGTACGCGAATTCGCCGCTCAAGCCGGCGCGGTCGAGTGTCCGGCGTACGTCGTCCAGGTACGCCGCGTTGGTGGAAGCGAGATGGCCGGCCGCTTCGAAGCGGAACGGTGCCCGACCCGTTCGCCGGCGCAGCCGGATGTACGCCGCGGCCAGCACGTGAAGCCCCTTTTCCGGAGCCACGCGCGCGAAGTAGCCGACCTTGAACTCGTCGCGCACCTCACGCCGCCGCTCGTACCCGTCCACGGGGATGCCGAGTGGCACCACCTCGATCCGCGACGCCGGAATGGCGAGGAAATCCGCCATGAACGCCGCGCAGAACTCGCTCACGGCGATGAAAAGATCGACGTGGTGGACCTGCTCCCGAATCATAGCGAGCGCCCTGTCGCGATACGGCGCGACGAGTCCGTTGAGGAACAGCTCTTCGCCCTGAAGCGTGCAGCACACCGGGCGCGGCACCGCCTGCTTGAGCGGCGCCGCAAGCCCGATGAGGAGCGAGTTCGGCAGGTTGATGACGTCGGGCAGCGGCTCGTCGAGGATCCAGTCGGTGAGTTTGTCGAACTCCTTCCGCAGCACGCCGTCCCGCCCTTGAAGCATCGACACGGTCAGGCCGCCCAGGAGCCGCGCATCGGTCGACGCCGCGCGGCCGGTGAACGCGCGAATGACGCTCGGGGCGTCCCAGAGCCGATCGAGCAGCCGTGGCGTCCTGCGAAAGAGCGAGGAGTGCTGTTGCAGGTAGACGCTGATGCCGCCGAAGTGCACACGGCGCGCGCTGACGTTGCGCTCGTCGGTCCGCGTCGGCGTATAGAGTGGCAGGAGGGTCACGTCGTGGCCGCGCGCCAGCAATTCCGCCGCAAGCGCGTTGTCGCGGAAACAGCTTCCGCAATACATCCCGGCGGCCCCTGCGGTGATAGAGAGGATCCGCACGTGACCCGGCCTCTACACGCTGGCGGGGGCCGTTTGAAACGCGCGCGCGCGGAACAGGAACTCGACGATGTTGCCCTCGTGCGGCTGCAGCCAGTTGAGTTTCGTCGTCGGCACGGGGCCGAAGTTCAGCCGGTCGATGTGCACCGCATCGAGGAGCCGGTGCCGCAGCGCCTCGTTGTTGGTGATGGCGGTGCACACGAGGGTCGGTCCCATCGCCTCGAGCATCGTCGATTCGGGACACGCGACGACGGTGGCGAATGGGAACATGAACTCCTTCTTCGCAGCGGCCGCCTCGGGAGAGTCGCAGTGGATGACCGTCGGCAACAGGTAGTCGGCGCGGCCGTCGTGGATCACGCGCGGTCCTGGCCGGTACTGTGCCGTGACGTCGGTGACGCCCGGCGCCTGCAGGTCGGCGTCGATCGCCTGTGACACGGCGTCGGCCACGCCGGGCACCGTGAACGCCGCCAGCGCCGCGTCCGGATGGTCGGGCGGCAGCGGACGAATCTCGGCCAGCCGCCGGGCAAGGGCGTCCGCGATCTCCCGCGTGTGGCGGCTCGCCCAGATCCCCGAGGCGTTGATGCAGCCGCGCCCGCTGTTGATCGCCACGCTCTCGACCATCATGTCGAGATACGACTCCCACCGATCGACCTCGTCGTCGCCGAGCAGGATCTTCGAGAAGCCTGGACCGTGCGGCTGCACACGCGGGTCGCCGCGGTAGCGATCGACCGTCGCGGTGCCGCCGAAGATGAGGCTCCGGCCGCAGCTGTCGACCACGGCCGCGCCGACGTCGCCGCCGCCCGGATAGATCGAAATCGCCTCGCGCGGAATTCCCGCCTCGAAGAACGCCGCCGCCATGCGGTACGGCGTCCACGGCTCCTGTGGGCCCGGCTTGAGCACGAGTCCCATCTGCATCGGGATGATCGGGAGCCAGAGGGTGTGCACGCCGGGGGAGTTCGAGGGGAGGACGAGGCCGAGCACCGGGCTCTGCGCCTGATAGCTGATCGGCACGCCGCGCTCTTCCCCGTACCCCGTGGTGAGCACGTCGAGCGAGAGCCCGCGCGTCAGCGACGTCAGGATGCTCCGCATCTCACCGAGGACGAACGCGTTCTTGCTCATGTTCGCGCGGCACAGGCGCTCGGGTAACCCCGTGCTTGCCGACTGCGCGCGTACGAAGGCATCCGGTGCCTGGGTGCCGTCGCCCATCGGCAGCGTGGCGTTCATGTACAGCTCGCCGGCACGGCCAACGCGTGCGATCAGATCGTCGATTGGAATCGCGCGCAGGCTGTCGCGCGCGCGCTGCGCCTTCCGCATGTCGCGCTGCACCAGCCCGCCGTTGGCGCGGCTGACCTTCGCGATTGGCTCGCCGGTCGAGAAGTGCACGACCTCGTCGACCTCGAGGCTGGTGTACGGCTGTCCCCAGCGAAGAACCGGAAGATTCAACATCGGTGGTACTGAATCAGTTGATACACGCGCTTGACTAGTACACGCCGACCGTCGTGGTCGCCGCGAACCCTCGATATGGGCGCACACCGCTGACGCCATCCCAGGGGTAGCGCTCGTACGGGGCCTCACGCTCGCCTTCATCCCGCTCGAGAAAACCGGGCATGAAGAACTCCCTGGTGAGCGTGGTCAGCCTGTACGCGTCCCGTCTGTCCGTAGTCGACAAGCCGGTCGGGATCGTCCAGATCGACCACCTCGATAACCGCGCGCGGCTGCGGGGCGTAATACGTGATCTTGTAGTTGTTGTGCGGCCCGGATGGGGCGCTCGGCGCGAGCCCCATCAGCGTGTTTCCGTAAGTCGGCGTCATGTACGCGCCGTCGAGCAGCTCCTCGTGCGCGAAGCGGTTCCACTGCGGCGTGAACTCGGTGCCGCCGGAGAAGATACCGGTGATCCCCGCCTTCCGGATCGTGGTGCCCATCGATTCCAGCTTCAGCGCGAGCGCCTCGAGGAGCTTCGGCGTCGTGAACATGCACCGGATGTCATGGTTCGCCTGCAGGATCGTCACGGCCTGGTCGATGACGTGATCCTTGTAGGCCTGCAGGTGCTCGCTCCAGCCTTTCTTGATCAACTTGATGACCCAGCGGGGATCGAGATCGACGCAGAACGAGATGCCGCCGCGAAACTGAGCGAGATGTTCGACCGACAGACGCAGCCGCCGCGGCCCCGACGGCCCCAGCATCAGCCAGTTGCCCCCCTGGGGGAAGTATTCGTCCGGCAGCGTCGCGCTGAACAGCTCGTAGTCGGTGCGGAAGTCGTTACAGGCCACGCGCGTCTTCGGCGTACCGGTCGTCCCGCCGGTCTCGAACACGAACACCGGCTTCCCGGCCAGACCACGAGGCACCCAACGCTGTACCGGTCCCCCACGCAGCCATTCGTCCTCGAACGCCCCGAGACGGCGGAGATCCGCGAAGGTCGTAATCTCGCGTCGCGGGTCCCACCCGAGTTTCTGCGCGTAATCGAGCCAGAACGGGCAGCCGGTCGCGGGGTCGAAGTGCCATTCGACCACCTCCCGGACCTGGGCATCCAAAGCCTGACGAGCCGCCTCCACGCGAGCCGCGGGTGCGGTAGCCGAATCAGTCCCATGCATAGGACCCGCAGTATAGCCAAGGCGCGGCGCGATTGTGTTCACCGGAGGGCGTGTGGTAATACCTCGCCCACATCCACGATGAAGAGAGCAGCAGCCGTGGCGATCGTGGCGACGCTCTACGTGCTGCACCAGGATCTCTGGTTCTGGCACACGGCGCGCCCTCTTGTGTTGGGGTTCCTGCCGATCGGGCTCTTCTATCACGCCGCCTTCACACTCGTGACGTCGCTCGCGCTCTGTCTGCTTGTCTGGCTGCTCTGGCCCTCCCATCTCGACGAGGGCACACCCCGTTCATGATTCCGGCACTCGTCGTCGTGGCCTACCTGGGCGTGGTGCTGTACATCGGCATCTTTGCGAGCCGCGCGCGACACCGCGCCGATGCGGAGGAGTATTTTCTTGCCGGGCGCTCGCTCGGGCCGGCTGTCTTCCTGCTTTCGCTCTTCGGCGCCAACATGACGGCGTTCTCGATCCTTGGCGCATCGGGGCACGCCTTCGCCAACGGTATCGTCACCTTCGGGCTGATGGCGTCCTCGTCGGCGCTCGTCATTCCGGTCACCCTGCTGGTCATCGGCACGCGGCTCTGGGCGCTCGGGCGAACGCCACGGGTTCATCACGCCAGTCCAGTTTTTCCGGGATCGGTGGGAGTGCGGCCACATCGGCACGGTGATCTTCGCCGTGCAGGCGACGCTGCTCGTGCCGTACATCATCATCGCGGTGATGGGGGCGGCACCACGCTCAGGGCCGTGAGCAACGGGCTGATCCCCTTCTGGCTGGGCGGAGCCGTCGTCTCCATGGTGGTGATGGCCTACGTCTTCTTCGGCGGGATGCGCGGCACCGCCTGGGTCAACGCGTTCCAGACGGTTCTCTTTCTGCTGTTCGGCGCCATTGCGGTGTCAGTCGTCAGCGCCGGCATGGGCGGGTTCCGCTCAGCGATGGAGGCGATGCTCGCCTCGCCGTCGACGCGCGCCACTGCTAACGCGCGAGCGCGTGTCGCCGCTGTACTTTCTTGAGCTACACGTTCATCCCGCTGTCGTCGATTGCGTTCCCGCATATCTCGATCTTCTGCCTGACCGCGCGCCGGCTCGATTACTTTCGGAAAACGATCGTTCTTTACCCGATCTGCATGCTGGCGATCTGGCTGCCGTCGGTCTTCCTCGGTGTCGCGGCGAATCAGGCCACCGCCGTTCCCGCAATCGCGACCAAGCTCGAGGCGCGCGCCGCGCTGGCGACCGGACGCCACACTCACGGTGGACGAGCGCAACCGCCTCCGCTCAGAGGCAGCCGGAGACGACGTGATCCTCCGGCTCGTCCAAGGATATGCCCCGGTCTGGCTGGCCGCCTTCCTGGGCGCCGCGGTGATGGCGGCTGTGATGGCGAGCGACTCGCAGATTCTCGCCCTGTCCACGATGTTCACGGAAGATGTCTTCGCCTTCTACGGCGGGCGGCGACGCTTCGGCGAAGCGATGCAGGTACGCACCGGCCGGATCTTCGTCGTGGTGCTGACGGTCGTGGCCTATCTCATCGCACTAGAAATGCCGCAGTCGATCTTCGACCTCGCCACGCAGTATGCGTTTGCAGGCTATGCTGCGCTGTCGCCGCTTCTCGTGGCGGCGCTCTTCTGGAAGGAGAGCACTCGGTGGGGCGCGCTGGCCAGCACCATCTGGACGGCCGCGGGGGTGCTCACTGTGGCGGTCGTGCAGTCGACGATCCCGGCCCCGCCGACGGCCGTTCCCGTCACCGTGCTCTCCCTCGGCGGCCTCGACGTCGTCACCCGCGCTGCGACCGGCATGCTGGTGTTCGGGCTCCTCCCGGTGGTGCCGATGACCCTGATGTCGACGGTGCTGATGGTGATCGTTTCGAAATTGACCCCCCGGGCACGTCCCGGACACGTAACAATGGCGAAATATTTTGCCGCGTGACGGCGTATTGAGGCTGCATGGTGACGACGCGTAGTGAGACGGCGGTGAGTCTAACGCCCCTGCAGTGGCTGATCTGCACCGTGGCCGCGATCGGCTTCGCGTACGACTCCTACGCGCTGCTGGTGTTGCCCCTCATCGTACGACCGGCGCTGGCCGACCTGCTGGGCGTCGCGCCGAACAGTCTGGCGGTCAACTCGTGGGTCGGGACGGTGCAGTATGTCCCCGCGATCTGCGGCGGCATCTTCGGCCTGCTCGGCGGCTACCTGACCGACCTGTTGGGGCGCCGGCGGGTGCTCGTCTGGAGCATCCTGCTCTACGGCTTCTCAGCGGTTGCCTCCGGCTATGCCACGTCGGTCGGGTGGTTCCTCTTCTGGCGCTGCTGCACGTTTGTCGGCGTGTGCGTCGAGTTCGTGGCCGCGGTGGCGTGGCTGTCGGAGTTGTTCCCCGATCCGAAGCAGCGGGAGCAGGTGGTTGGCTGGACGCAAGCGTTTGGCTCGATCGGTGGCCTGTTGGTCACCGGCGCGTACTACGTCATCGTCACCAACGAAGACGCGTTCCCTGCCGTGCTCGGCGGGCACGCCGCGTGGCGGTACACGCTCATCTCGGGGGTGATGCCAGCCATTCCGTTGATGATCATCCGGCCGTTCCTGCCGGAATCTCCGCTGTGGCTGGCGAAGAAGCGGGCCGGCACGCTGCAGCGCCCCAGCTTCGCTGAGCTCTTCACCCCACGCTTCCGCCAGACCACGATCGTGACGACGGTGATGATGGCGTGCGGGTACGCGGCTGCCTTCGGCGCGATCCAGCAGATGCCGCGGATCGTACCCGGGCTGCCCGAAGTACAGACCCTGGCGCGGACCGCGCAGGAGCAGGCGATCAGCGGTGTGCAGTCCCTCCAGGAATTTGGCGGCCTTGCGGGACGCATCCTCTTGGCAGCGCTTGCAGCGGTGATCGTCAGCCGCCGCCGGCTCTTGTACGTCTTCCAGATCCCCGGGCTGGTCCTCCTGCCGCTTGCGTTCTTCCTCGCGCCGAGCGGCGGGCTGGCCTGGGCGCAGTGGGGAATTTTCTTCGTCGGCATGGCGACCATCGCTCAGTTCAGCTTCTGGGGCAACTATCTGCCGCGCGTCTATCCGACGCACTTGCGTGGCACCGGTGAGAGCTTTGCCGCCAACGTGGGCGGCCGCATGATCGGGACGATGGCCGCGCTGGTGACAACACAGCTCGTGCCCTCGATGCCCGGCGCGTCGGTACCGATCAAGCTTGCCTATGCGGCGGCACTCGTCGGTACAACCGCGTACGTCATCGGCTTCGCCGCCAGCTTCTGGCTGCAGGAGCCCGAGAAGGAAGACCTGCCAGATTGAAGGGGGTCGGGAGTCATTACGGATCGCGAAATGACTCCCGACCCCTTCAGTACGCCCGTTCGTAGAGCGCGAGTCCCGCCGACGCGTCGAAGGGGCGAGGGTTGAAAGTTCCCGTCCACTGCGTGGCCGCGGCGGCGGCGAGCAGAGGCAGGTCGGCGCGCGGTACGCCGAGATCTTGCAGGGTGGCGGGAAGATCACCAGCACGCGCCAGCGTCTCCAGCCTTGCCGAGAGGCGTTCGCCAGCTTCCTCGGCGGGCGTGTCCACCGGCAGGCCGAGCAGCTCGGCATATCGATGGCCGACATGCGCGGCGTTCCAGCGCACGACGTGTGGCAGCATGACGCCGATTGCCACGCCGTGGGTCGTGCCGTAGCGGGCGGTCAGCGGGTTCGCGCACGCGTGGGTCGCGCCGAGCATCGACAGCTCGATGGCGAGGCCGGCTTCGTGGGCGCCGAACAGCATGGCGCCGCGGGCGGACAAATCGGCTGGATTCGTGAAGGACGCGCTCGTAATGCGCCTCAAGTCGCCGCCAGGCATCGCGCGCGAAGACGTCCGAAATTTCAGTACGTTTGGTCGTGACGTAAGACTCGACGGCGTGCGACAGGGCGTCGTACCCGGCGATGGCTGTAACGGCGCGAGGCTGTGACACCGTGAGCGCCGGATCGAGGATGGCCACGCGAAACGCGGCCTTCGTGTCGCCGCAGGCCATCTTCTCGTGCGTCGTCGTGTCGGAGATCAGCGCGTAGGACTGAGCATCGCTGCCGGTACCAGCGGTCGTCGGAATGCCGATCATCGGCAGCAGCGGCTTCGCCGCTTTGCCGAACCCGCGGTAGTCGCGCATCGTGCCGCCGTTGGTGAGAACGAAGTTGATGCCCTTGGCGCAATCGAGCGAGCTGCCGCCGCCGAGGGCGACGATCGAGTCGATGCCCGAGGCGGCAGCGTGCGCCGCGCCGGCCGCGACCATCGCCGAGTCGGGGTTGGCATCGAAGGCGTCGAACAGCATCGTGCCGATTGCCGCGTCCCGCAGGGACGCATCCGCCCGGGCCACGTGGCCGGCCGCGACGATGCCGGGGTCTGCTACGAGCAGCGCGCGCGAACATCCGAGCTCACGGGCGAGCTCGCCGAGCCGGGATAGTGAGCCGCTCCCGAAAACCACGCGAGTACGCGCCTGAAAATCGAACGGAATCATGATGACGCAGCGATCCTATACTGTGGGCTCGGAGGCCGAGCCTTATCACCCTGGCGGCGGCCGCGCTGCGGGCCTCTGCCGAGCTTATAAGCTGCACGAGTGGGTTGGTCGTAGAGGTTATGGTGTTCACCAAACGCCTTCGTGAGGGAATCCGGCGGGGGAGAATCGGATGCAGCATTCGCATCTGGACGCGTCCCCATGTAAAGGTGGGTGGTCGTTACCGAATGGACCAGGGCCACATCGTCGTGGATTCGATTGCGCCGATTACCCTCACCGACGTCACGTACGATCTGGCCCGTGAATCGGGGTTCGAGAGCGTGGATGAACTGCTGCGAATCGCAAAACACGGCAGCGGCGACAAGGTGTACTTGATTCGGTTCCATTACTTGCCTCCTGGCGCGTGGGACACGCCAGGGTGGAGACATCGCCAGAGGATCGGGTCGCTATGACGTCTTGTGCCACGCGCCGCGGCTCGTCGCGAACTGTTAGACGGTCAGAGTCATCGAGGCCAGACGTTAATGAGGTTCGCATGCGCACGTGTTTGACCGCAGTGTTCGTGGCGCTATTCGGCTGGACCGCAATCGGCAACGGTGCGCAGATCGAGCCTGGCGGGCTTCTCGCCACAGTCGATCACCTCGTGTACGCAACGCCGGAATTGCAGGTTGGGATCGACAGGATCGAGAGCGCGTTGGGTCTGCGGGCAACACCGGGCGGTCAGCACCTTGGGCGCGGAACCCGGAACGCTTTGCTCTCACTCGGTCCAGGAACCTACTTGGAGATCATTGGCCCCGATCCGGTACAGCCGACCCCGGCGCAGCCGCGTCCGTTCGGCATCGATGATCTCAAGGAACCGAGGCTTGTGACATGGGCAGCCAAGGGAAAGGAACTCGAGCATTTGGCCAGCGATGCCGGACGTGGCGGCGTGAAGCTGGGGGAGGTTATCTCGGGGAGTCGACAACGAGCGGACGGCGTTGTTCTCTTCTGGCGCTACACGGATCCGCGCACGGTCGTGGCCGGTGGGATTGTTCCGTTCTTCATCGATTGGGGGAAGACGCCGCATCCGGCCAGCACGGCCACTCAGGGGGCGTTGTTGATCGGCTTGCGCGGGGAACATCCTGATTCGGAACAAGTTCAGAAAGCCTTGAATCGACTTGGACTCGACCTTCGCGTGCAACCGGGGCCCAGAGCTACGCTGATTGCGACCGTCAGCGCTCCACGCGGCCGGGTAGAACTGCGGTAAGTGATGATCGAACGGGCGTCCTTCTACTGAATGGCAATCGGCGCGACGGTGAAACCGGTGCCTCCCTGGATCTTCAGCGGCTCGACGATCAGCGCACAGCTGCGATAGAGGTGGTTACGCGTCAGGTGAAAGTGGGTGTTCGGGCCGACGCCTGTACGAAGGGCGGAAGATTGGATCGTCGCGTTGTCGAGCCCATGAACACGATGCGGACGGAACCGGTCTGGCTCGTTGGAGACGAAGGCCCGTTCGTCTCGTCGCAACCCGGCATTGTGAGGCTTATCGCAGCGGCTACCAGGACCCGCGCGTCCACCTGAGGAGCATACCGAGAACTCCGGCCGAGTGCCAAGACCGGTTGCCGGTACGCCATCGCCACCCGTAGCGGCGTCAGCGGGGCGCGGTAATGCGATAGAGGTGGGTGTCGGTGCGGATGAAGAGCGAGCCGCCCGACACCGCCATCGATGCCTGCATGCTCCCATCGAGCTGATTCGAAGCGAGCCGGCGGAACTCACGGCCGGGCGCAATCACGGTGGTCACACCCTCTTCGCTCTGGAAATAGATCCGGCCGTCGGCGAATACCGGCGAGGCCGAGTAGTTCCCGCCGAGGCGCTGCTGCCAGTGCGTTGCGCCGGTGTGCGCGTCGAGGCATGTCAGGATGCCGTTGTCGTTGACGACGAAGAGCTCGTCGCCCACAAGGACCGGCGATGCGATGTAGGGGACGCCGCGGCGCAACGTCCACGCGATGTGCGTCTTCGTGACATCGCCTGTGCCGTCAGGACGCACCGCGAGCAGCCGCGGCGGCGAGGTCCAGCCGCTGACGATGTAGACCAGGCCGTGGCCGTAGACCGGGCGCGGCACGTTGGAAAAACCATCGTCGTAGCTCACCCGCCAGATCTCCTTGCCCGTTTGCGGGTCGTACGCCGCGGCCCTGAAGGCACCTACCGACACCACCTGATCCCGGTCGCCGACGCGGATGACGAGCGGGGTGCTGTAGGCCTGGGCAAACGGATCGCGTCGCCGGGTCTTCCAACGGGCCTTCCCCGTCTTGATATCGAGCGCGGTGACGTACGCCTCCGGACTGTCACCGTCGATGTTGACGATCAGGAGGTCGCCATACAGCGCGGGCGACCCGCCGTTGCCGTGCTGCGATTCGTAGTCGAGCCGCGTGCGCCACAAGACGTCGCCCGCCATCGTCAGTGCGGCCGTGCCGTCGGCGCCGAAGTGGACGTACACGCGATCGCCGCTGAGGATCGGCGTCGGTGACGCGCGGCTGTTCTTCGAGTTGATGTAGCCCGGACGCTCGACGCGAAAGATCTCGACGTTGACGACTTCGCGTCCGGTCGACACGTCGAACGCCAGCACACGCAACGAGACAGCCCGTGACTTTCGGGCATCTCCGCCCTGGACTGCCGTGGTGAGCCAGACGCGGCCGTCACTGACGACCGGTGACGACCAGCCGGTGCCGGGCACGGCAGTCTTCCAGGCAACGTTGCGCGATTCAGACCATTCGAGCGGGAGGCCGCGCTCGGACGAGTGCCCCTGGCCTGTCGGCCCTCTAAACTCCGGCCAGTCCTGGGCCTGCGCGTCCACGCACCCGATGACAAGCAGGACGAGGATCAGCGTGCGCATCAGAACGGCAGCATCCGAGGCAGAGGTCCGAAAGGACTCGCCCTATTTGATCGCGAAGCAGTAGAACAGGCCGTCGCCTCCCGTACCCCGGAGGGCGTCCACGCTGCAGCCGCGTGAGGCGTGCGCCGAATTCCACGACGTCGGAGCGTCCCCGCCGCCCTGGCGGTCGTAGTGACCGAGCTGGGCGCTGCCGGTCGTGCTGCTCGTCCAGTTGTTGCAGGTCCTGTCCTCCGCAACCTTGAAAGCTGACCCGTCAGCCTGCGATCCCGTCATGATGTCGTGGCGCTGTGGAGACTCGCCTTTCTCGGTCAGCGCCATCTCCTTATTGACCTTGGTGTCGGCGGCCTGCAGCTCGGTGAGATTGCGCGCAACCATCACACCCTTGGCGTTGCGCCAGTTGTGAAGAACCGTTTGCCCCTGAGGCGCGATGCGGTCGCGGGCGCTTTCGCCCGACGGTCCTTGCGTGCTGAGATATGCCCGCCAGGTCCGATTTTTCACCCCGACCGCCTCGGCGAGCTTCTGGCAATGCGCGTCCGCCCCCTGGAGGCCACCCAGATCGGCACCCTTACCGGGATTGATGCTGGTGATGAAGAAGGTCATCTCGGGAGACGTCTGCGCTGACGCCAGGTGCGGACCTACCAGTGACACTGTGATTGCGACAAGAACGGCTCGCGCTGCACTCATGTTGATCCTCCGTCCTGGGTGATGACATCCCCGAGTGTTCACAGGGAACCGAATGATATCTCCGGTTGAGAAGAGGATCAGCGCGCGCAACGTCAAAAGGTTATGCCCGCAGTGATCCCGAAGGTCCTCGGCCGCCCCAACTCCCCGATGAAGCCGGAGGGCGCAAGACTGCCGTAGGCGAATGCAATCGGCACGTAGTGCGTGTCGAAAGCGTTCCTCACCCACGCTTCGCCGAAGACGTACTTCCCGCGGACGCCGGCACGGACGTTCGTCAGCCCGTACGCATCTTGCCCCGCGATGTTGGCGTCGTCGTACTTGAACGCCCCGTAGAAGACCGCCTCGGCACGTCCGTAGAGTGTGGCGGCGGGGTTAAGCGCGCGTGAAAGCTGCGCGCCAAGGCTTGTGGTGTAGTCGGGCGTGCCCGGCAGGCGGTTGTCCGAGACATCCAGACCGCTCGAGATGCTGCCCGCGCTGAATCTCGCGTGCGTGAGCCCGGCCGACGCGAACAGGTCCACCGATGCGTGCGGCCGGGCGTTGATCTCGACCTCGGCGCCGGTACTGCGCGCGCCTCCGACGTTGGCGATATAGAACTGGCCAGGCACGTTGAGGTTCGGGAGGTTCAGCTGCAAATCGCTCCAATCGATGTAGAAGACCGCGGCGTTGGCCGCGACGCGACCGCCGGCCCAGGACGTCTTCACGCCTCCCTCGACGTTCCACGTGTGCTCCTCGCCGTACGATTCGTTGCCGGCAGGAGACGCCGGGTTGAATCCGCCAGCCTTGAAGCCACGGCCCACCGAGGCATACGCCATCCGTGCGCTCGTGAAGCGATAGGCGAGGGCCGCTTGCGGCGAGATATTGGAGAAGCTCTTAGTGGCGTCAACGCGCACGGGCGGGGCAATTGCGGGAGCGTAGAACGTGTCGAGCCTCCCATCCTTACTCTCGTAGTCCACCCGGGCGCCGAGCGTCACGTCGAGCCTCTGTCGAACGGTGACGGTGCCCTGGCCGAACGCACCGACGCCTCTGTCGTCGAGCGCCGACTGCGGAGAGTGCTGACTCACGGGGAAGGCGAGGAGCGGATTGAGGACGAAGGGTGAGAAGTTGTTGACCGCGTCCTGATCGTAGTTCTGGGTAAAGAAGGTGATGCCGGTCTGCCACCTCAGTAGGGCCGCGTCGCCAAGCTGGGTTGGGGCATTGGCGGCCGACGCGAGGCGCACCTCCTGCGTGAACTGCGCGTTCTCCTCCTGGTTGTCGCGGGTGAAAAGCGGCAGCGGTGTGTAGTCGAGGTCAGTCAGATCGTGCGTCGTCCAGCGGACGAAACCGGTGTTCGTTGAAAAAGCGACGCGACCCCCCTCACGCCGGGTCAGCACCGTCGTCGACACCACGTCACGGTTGGTGTACCCCTCGAAGTCGCGCGCCACATGGAAGGGATTGCGCCGCAACTCGCCGAGATCGTTGAGCGCGTAGTCGCCATCGCGCGCCCGCTCACCGCTGACGATGGCGCGGGCCTCCCAGTTGGCGGTGGGCGTCCAGAGGAGCTGTGCCTTCCCGAAGGTGGCCGAACGATCGTCGAGCGTCCTTCCGGTCAGATCGTTGACGGTGAAGCCGTCGCGCGTGCTGCGGCCGAACGCGAACCCGACTGCCACCTGGTCGGCGAGCGGGCCGGACACGACGGCGCGCAGCTCGCGTGACGAGGCGCTCCCGACGGGCACGGCCAGCGTCCCCCTCCATCCGCTCAGCGATGGGCGGCCGCTTGTGATATTCACCAGACCACCGAGCGTGTTCCTGCCGAATAGCGCGCTCTGCGGCCCGCGCACGAACTCCACCTGGCTCACGTCGATGAATTCCATGCTTGACGAGTTGGCGTTGAGCTGCGGCACGCCATCGATGAACGTGGTAATGCCCGGGTTCGCCGGGCTCGACCCCACTCCGCGGAAGCGGGGATTGCTGATTTTTCGGGCGGTGAGCTCCTGGAAGAACGTGTTCGGCGCGTAGTACGCCGCGTCGCTCACGACGTTGATCCCGGCATTGGCGAGCGCCTCGGTTGCCACAGCCGTGTCGCTGAGCGGCAGCGTCTGCCGGTCCGCCGGCTCCTTCTGGGCGGTCACGACCACCTTCGGGAGCGTGATCCGGGATGGTGTCTGCCCGGCGGATGCCGCAGGGTCCTGGGCGGAGGCCGCCAGTGGTGAAAGCGCAGCCACCACCACAACCGAAACGATCGTCCTTGTCATGTAGGTCTCCGAGCGAGAGTGACCAATTCTAGCTCCACCAAGGAGCCCTTCGGTTCATTCCCGTCGTTACGACTGCTGACGTTGAGGGCGGTTGGGACCTAAATACGGGCGCGGGCAACGAGGAGTGCGTTGGCTCTACCGCTTTCGGCGCTCTGGCTCATGCGGCCGATGAGCCTGCCGCCGATCAGGAAAGAATGGGTACTGCTCGCGGACAAGCGCGGAAGCGATTCGCTCACGCAGTTCCGCCGATTCCGTCAGGAGGTCATCGAGCCGCCGGAGAATGCGGCCAAAGGGGGCGTCGGGAGGATTCTCGGGAGACACCCCACCAACTGCTGCAATTGGTACTCCATTAATACGGCTTAGTTGACGCCCCCGCCTCCGCTCGATGAATCTCGGGGCGAGCTTCGGCGCGGCAAGCCGCCTTCGCTCGATGCATCTCCGGGGTCGAGCTTCGGCGCGGCAAGCCCTATTGGGCGTTGAAGCCTTCGCCGACGAGCCTCTTCCCGGTCTCGGGGGTGCAGCCACCCTTGGGCATCGCAGTGCCGCACGCGATCAGCATGCCCGCGAGTGCGCCGA
Organism: uncultured Acidobacteriota bacterium; assembly: GCA_963741135.1. Taxonomy (GTDB): domain Bacteria; phylum Acidobacteriota; class Vicinamibacteria; order Vicinamibacterales; family UBA2999; genus Gp6-AA40. The sequence goes on along the minus strand of CAVUHC010000006.1, from coordinate 1,127,569 downwards.
AGTTACGTCCGTCGCGCAGCGGATAGAGCCTTGTCGTGAAGAACGTGCCTTCGGGGAATGTATCGGGCGACACGCCCAGGCGGGACATCGCCGCAGCCGATCCCGTTTCCACGCCCCACTGAAGCGGCTTACCGTCCTTCATGACTACTTTGCCGTCGTTGTCGACCACGACGAAGAGCAACTGCGCGTGGTTGGCGCCGGGAACGTACCGCGTGAGCTTCCCGGTCATCGTCTTGGTCGTCGTCTGGTCGTACATCGCAAAGGAGTGATGCGACAGAACCGGCGCCGTCGTGACTACCAGCAAGATCACACCGAGCAGGCCCCTCATTTGATCCAATCCTTTTCAAAATGCTCTTCCCAGTTTTGCGCCCATGGGCGGCCGAAGTAATCGACGTAGCCGGCCTCACCAGGAAGGAGCTGGGTGGGCTTGCCATCCGGGCCGTTCACGATCGTGCCCTGCACGCGGCATTCAACGAACGTGAACCTGGCCTCGGGGTCGTCAAGACCTGTGCGGAACTCCCATGGCGTCACGATATGCAGCGGACGGATGAAGGCCTCCGGGTCGTAGAACGTCGTGTCGACGGTGATCACTTTGCCGTCGGCGCTTGGCGTGAACACTTCGATCGTTTGCATCCTGCTGCTGTACTCGAACATCGAGTGTGTGATGGTCCATCCCTGGACGTTGGCCGTCCACGCGACGAGCGTGTTGCCGCTCCAGAAACCGACGGTCTCACCGTACCACTGCGGCACCTTCTGCACGTGATTGCGTCCGATCAGGACGCGACGGAGGAAATTGTCCGCGATACCGCTCAGGAACTGCACCTGATGCGGTGTCATCATGACTTCGATGTCGCCACCAAGAGACGCCTCGGACCACCAGCGCATGAATCCTTCGGGGAAGCAGAATGCCGCATTCCACTGGGGCGAGTTGTTCACGACCTCGTGGTAGTTCTGCTGGACCATGCGCTTGCGGTATTCAGGCGTGAGCAGCGACAGCATGGTCGCGGTCTGCAGATTGCGTCCCCACGTCCACTGTTCCCCGGGCGTCAGGCGACGGTAGCGGCCGTCCCAATTCGGCAGCGTCTGACGTGTGTGTACGGTAGGGCCGCCCGCCTTCTTCGCCTCGGTCAGCAGCGCGTTGTAGTGCTCGCTGGCCGTCTTGTACGGATACGGGCTCACGATCTTGTCGATCGCGCGATCGAGGTTGCAGTCGCCCCACGCACCGAAGCGCTGATCCCTGACCATGTCGGTCAGCGCGCGAGGAGTGTTGCACCGGGCGTAGCGCTTGTCGAGCCAGTGCTGCGTGTCGAGGTAAAAATTCTTGCTCGTAAACAGGTCGACAGGAAGAGGCGTGATGCCCGGGGGCGGATTCGTATTGGTGTTCGTCGGACCACCCTGCGGGTCCAGGTTCCCCTGAGCGTTCAGTGTGGTAAGCGAGATTGCAGCGGCCAGCGCGATAAGGCCGATCGCGGAGATCGTGCGCGCCATGATGCTCCTTAACGTTGGGCGGACCTCAAGGTCCGCCTCTACGGGCACGCACGATTCTATTCTCGGTAAGGCTTCATTACCACTTTGATGCGCATCTCGGCGCACGTTGGCTGCCCTACCGTCAGCGGATCTTGCCCGCCTCCATGAGCTGCTTGAAGCGGCCCAAATCCTCGCGAATCGTCTGGCTCGGTTCTTCACTGAATAGCCTTGCGACGGCGGCGCCGGCCTTGCCGCCAGGCGGGTTGTACTGCAGATGCACAGTGACTCGCGTGCCCTGGATATCCTCGTCGAAGTTGACGGAGCCTGCCGTCGAGATCATCGAGCCCTCGAGCGACTGCCATCCGATGACCTTGTTTTCGACTTCGTTGATGATGCGCGCGTCCCACTCGGGGCGCATGCGGGCTGGACCCTTCGCGACCCAGTGTGAGATGCCTTCTTCACGCATCGCCACCGATTCCAGATGCTCCATGAACCGCGGGAGGTTCTCGAAATTGCGCCAGAAGCGGTACAGCTCGCTGATCGGGCGGTCGATCGTGACTGACTCTTGCACATGAATGCCACGGTGGCCGCCGAGCTGGGCACGCGTATCCGAGCCGCGGTCCGCGATCCGGCCGGTGCCGTCTCCACGAAAAGTGTTTCCGTTCACGCGCCCGTACGCCCGATTGACGCCGAGGGCCTGGTAGAAGTCGCAGTGGCCTGTCGCGCCACGATACAGGAGCGCAGCCCCTGCAAGCGCAGCCGCACCACCCGGCGCCTGACGCCGCTTCAGACCGTACGCGGCCAGCGCGCCACCCGCCACCATCGACAACCACCGCTCCACGCGACCGATATTGACGCGCATATCTCTACGATTCATCACTGCCACAGCCACATTCGTTCTCCTCGCGAAAAATGTTTTTGCAAACGCGGACCTCAGTCTTGTAGAGGTCGACCTCTAGTTTTGGCAATCGAGAGCACGACCTGTGCCCGTCTTCGCATACGCTAAGTGCCGTCCCGAATGACCGTGAGCACATCTGTGAGAGGCGGCGAGGGGCTCAGCCGTCGTCTCGGCTTCTGGAGCTCCGTCGGCATCGTCATCGGCATCACGATCGGCTCGGGTATCTTCCGTACACCGGCGACGATTGCCGCACGTGTGCCGAGCGCACCCGCGATACTCGGTGTCTGGCTCGTTGGAGGCGTTATTGCGCTATGCGGTGCGCTCTCTGTTGCAGAGCTTGCCGCGTCGCTACCGGCCACCGGCGGGTGGTACGTCTATTTGCGTGAAGGGTGGGGGCGGCTGACAGGTTTCCTGTTCGGCTGGTCGGAGCTCGTCCTCATTCGCGCATCAGCCACGGGCGCAATCGCCACTGTCTTCAGCGAGTACCTCGTGAGATCCCTTGGGTACGATCCTGCTGCCTTGCCAACAGCCACGCATTACATCGCCGCAGCCGCGATCATCGCGACCGCAGTGATCAACATCCGCGGCGTGCAGCTTGCCGCGTTGGTGACGGGCATCTCGACGGTCGCGAAATTCGGTGCGCTCGTGGGACTGGTCGTGGCGGCGATGCTGCTCGGAGGGCGCTCGGGCGGCTCGATCGCCCACCTCTCGTCTGCGACAGGACCGGTCAGCGCAGGCGGCTTCGGGCTCGCGCTGATCTCGGTCTTGTGGGCCTACGACGGCTTCGGCGACGTCTCGTTCGTGGCTGGCGAGGTCGCTTCACCAGGCCGGACGCTGCCACGGGCGATCGTCACGGGAACCGCGGCCGTCGTCATCATCTATCTCGCCTCGAACGTCGCGTACCTGTACGTCACTCCCGTCAGCGGGGTCGCCAGGTCGGCGTTGATCGCTGCGGACACGATGCAGGCCCTCTTCGGCGCGCCGGGCGCCACGTTCGTGTCTTTGGTCGTGACGATCTCAACGCTTGGTGCGCTGAACGCGATCATGATGGGTGCTCCCCGCGTGTTCTTCGCCATGGCCGAGGATCGCCTGTTCTTCAGGCCGCTGGCGGCCGTGCATCCGCGGTATCACACACCATACGTAGCGATTCTGTTCGCCGGCGCGCTAGGCGTGCTCTTCGTCATGACGCGGACGTTCGAGCAGCTCGCGGATACGTTCGTCCTGTCGATATGGCCGTTTTACGCGCTAGCGATCGCGGCGGTGTATCGCCTGCGCCGGCTGCGCCCCGACCTCCTGCGGCCGTACCGCGTGCCGGGTTACCCCGTCGTCCCGGCGATCTTCATCGCAGCGGCTGCTTGCTTGATCGTCAGCGCTCTGGTTGCCGATCCCGTGTGGACGGGCCTGACGTTCGGCATCATCCTCGCGGGCGTGCCCGTCTACTACCTCGCATTCGCCACGAGGGCCACGAAGACGAAGTAGCCACAAAGCACACCGAGAACACAAGACCTTTGTGGCCACCCCGTTTTTGTGGCCTAGGTGGCAGGCGGAACAACGAGCGCACCGCGGGGTCCAATCAACTAACTAACAGGCCACGCCGGCGAGGCCTCCTTTCAAGGGGGGCCTATGCGTACCGCCACTCTCATGCTGTCGATTGTTGCGCACGTCATTGCCGCGTGCGCGCTGATCATCGCACCGCTCTACGCGACCGATACGTTGCCTGAGCCGCGGAGTGCGACCGAATTCATCCGGGTCGTACCGCTCGAGACTCCCACGCCACCACCTGTCAGGCTTGATCACACACCTCGAGTCGCCGCGAATCGTGACGCCGCGCCAATCGAAGTGCCCGATGGAATTCGCGCTGAGGAGCCTTTCGAACCGGTGAACGACGCGATCGAAATCGACAGAAACGCAATCGTGTTCGGGAGCAGCGACGTGCCGATCGCTGACCTCGTTCCCCCTCCACCGACTCCTCCCCCACCCGTGCGCGTCGGCGGAGAGATCCGCCCGCCGCAGAGGGTCACGGACGTCGCGCCGGTCTATCCCGCAATCGCGCGGGCGGCGCATGTCGAGGGGATCGTCATTCTCGAGGCGGTCATCGGCGAGGACGGAGCCGTTCGCGACGTGCGCGTGCTGCGGTCGCTTCCACTGCTCGACGACGCCGCGATCGACGCGGTGAGACAGTGGCGATTCACGCCGACATTGCTCAACGGCCGGCCGGTGCCCGTGGTGATGACGGTGACCGTCGCATTCAAACTGCGCTAACGCGCTACGAGGGGCCACAAAGACGAATTGGCCACAAAGCTCACCAAGATCACTATGGTTTTTCCTTCGAGATCTTTGTGTCCTTTGTGGCTAATCGTCTTTGTGTCCTTCGTGGCTAGAACGCGCGGCTCTGCGATCCGTCGACGACGACGGATGTGCCGCTGATCCAGCTTGCGCGGGACGAGGCGAGGAACGCGACGACGTCGCCGACCTCCTCGGGGGTGCCAAACCGTCCGAAGGGCAGCTCGCGCTTGACGAACTCGGCAATTGCGACCGGGTTCTCCTGCTGCCGTTTCCACCACGATCCGCCCTCGAAGAGGATCGAGCCGGGTGACACACTGTTCACGCGGATCTTGGACGATGCCAGCTGCTGCGCGAGCGATTTCGCCAGGCTGATCTCCGCCGCCTTGACGGCGTTGTACGTCATGCGGCCGCCCGCCTCGCGGCCGAACACCGATGCGATGATCACGATCGATCCGCCACCCCGGTGCTTCATGTGCGGCACGGCGAGGCGTGAGGCGCGAATCGCCGGGAAGAGCGTCTGATCGAAGGCTTCCTGCCACTCGGCATCGCTGGTGTCGATGATCGTGGCGCCGCGCGCGAGCCCTACGTTGTTGACGAGGATGTCGATGCCGCCAAAGGCGGCGACGGCGCCGTCGATCACCGCCTTTACTCCCTCAGGCGTGCTGACGTCGGCGGCCACACCAATCACGCGATCGTCACCCCCTGCCCGATTCGCGACGTCACGTCGCGCGTTCTCGAGCGTGGAGGCCGTGCGGCCGCACAGGCAGACGAGACATCCTTCGGCGGCAAGCGTCCGCGCGCTGGCAAGTCCGAGCCCGCGGCTCGACCCCGTGATAACGGCAATCCTGTCGGTGAGACCGAGATCCATGCATTCGAATGATAGCTGAGCCGTTCACCCCGGTATCCCGCGTGCATTTGACGATGCGGAGGAGCACACACATGAAATGGCAGGGGCGACCCGGAAGCGGAAACATTGAGGATCGGCGGGGGATGGGAATGAGTGTGGGGCTTCCGGTCGGCGGAGGGATCGGTGGACTCGTCCTTCTTCTGCTTTTTTCCGCACTTACCGGGACCAACCCGCTGGACCTCATCAGTTCATCCGGCCCCCCTCAGGATCAAGCGGCCGGCACCACCGGCCTGCGAGAGAAGGATCCGCAGGCGGAATTCATTTCCGTTGTGCTCGCCGATACGGAAGAGACGTGGCGCGAGGTTTTCCGAAAGGGTGGCCAGGCCTATGTGCCTCCGGTGCTCGTGCTGTTCGACGGCGCAACGCAGTCGGCGTGCGGCGTCGGGCGCTCTGAAGTCGGGCCCTTCTACTGCCCCACCGATCGCAAGGTGTATCTCGACCTCTCGTTCTTTCGGGAGCTCGACCAGCAGTTCGGCGCCCCCGGAGATTTCGCGCAGGCATATGTCGTCGCGCACGAGGTCGGCCATCATGTGCAGAACATGCTGGGCATCTCGGAGAAGGTCACCGCGGCGCGATCGAACGCAAACGACAGACAGGCGAATGCGCTGTCAGTGCGACTCGAGCTGCAGGCGGATTGCTACGCCGGCGTCTGGGGACACTACGCAGCGCAGCGGGGGCTGCTCGAGCCCGGCGACGCCGAGGAAGGCTTGACTGCCGCTGCCGCGATCGGCGATGACCGGTTGCAGCGGATGGCGAAGGGCCAGATTGTTCCCGAATCGTTCACACATGGATCGTCTGCCGATCGCGTGCGATGGCTGCGCCGTGGACTCGACAACGGAGAGATCGACGCCTGCGATACGTTCTCTAGCGCGACGAACTAACTCAGTTCTTTCCATCTATCATCAATGAATGCCCGACCTGAAGGTAGGAACGATCGTAGATTGGCGTAGCCTCTCCAATATTCTCGCGACGTTCCGGCTGATGCCGGCAACCGGAAGCCGCTTTCCCGATTACGAGCCGGGCCAGTACATCGCCCTTCGTCGTGAGAACTGCCGGCTGACCAAGCGGATCGTCGGCCAGGACGGTCATCCGCAATACGTGGCCGATCTCGACGGTTCGGGCACCCCTAAGCGCGGCGCGGTTACACACTCCTACTCGATTGCCTCAGCCCCTTTCACGACTCGGCAGGAGGGTTACCTCGAGTTCTACGTCGGTACTCGAGACGGACGAACGGGGTGAGCTGGGCCGCCTGACCGAGTCTCTGTTCAGGAACGGTGACCCGTCTGACTCCAAGCTGACCTACGTCAACCGCATCGTGGGAGATTTCACGCTCGCGAAGAGAGCCGCCGGGTTCAAGAGCGTATGTTGGGTCGGAACGGGCACTGGACTGGCCCCATTCGTGTCGATGGTCCAGCAACTCGACTTTGAAGCGTCGCAGGGGGCAAAGCAGGAAGGGGTTCAGTACACGCTGATTCACGCAAACCGGACCTTTGAAGAACTGGCCTATCACCGGGAGCTGCTTGCGATCGAGGCCGCTGGCCGCCTCGACTTCGTTTACGTAGCCTTGGTGAGCCGGCCGACGACACGCGACCTCGAGGATCCACTCATCGGCAGAGGGCGGGCGAATAACGTGCTCCGTTACGTGCTTGGGATGCCGGTGAAGGAACAGGAGGATTTGGACGACGCGGTGGCAAAGGGAGGAGACGTGTCCAGGTTGAAGGCCGCACTGGAAAGAGCGACTGCCCCGGCGCTTGCAACACGTCTATCCGCGAGCGGTCTGCGGCACAGACTCGAGCCCGGACACTCGGTGATCCTGACCTGCGGGAATCCGTCCGTAATGGCAGATGTGAAACATATCGCCGAGAGCAATCAGGTTCATTTCGAAAAGGAGGACTGGTAGTCAATCGATGAAGCGGCTTCGGTATTCCGGGCGCGGCACGAGGCAGGTTTCGTATCGACCGAAGATGCGATACCGGTGTCGTGCAATCAAATCGTAAATTCCGTCCAGTACCACGTCTGGCAATACCTTGAGCAGACCTGCCGCCTTCCAGGGCCATCCGAGCGCCGTGATGACGAAGAGCGCAGCGCTGCCTTTGGTGAGCCGGCTCGCCTCGGCGCCTTGGTAGTTCGTGATCACATAGAAGGTGGTGAGTTCGTCCGGGTTGCTCCCGAATCGATCCAAAGTCACCCTTGCCGCGGCGCTCTGGAGCGACGCGAAATGAAACAGGACCCGCCGATCACGAGCCAGGACGGCCTGGACGAGGACATCACAAAGCCCGCATACCCCGTCGTAGAGCAGGAGATGCCTGCCACCCTCCGTTGGTGGACGTTGCACGGCTATGGCGTTACCGACACCTTCACCATCGTCGTGGTCCAGCAGCACACCTCGCCTCGCGCCGCCCTGACCGGAGTAGTCATTCGCCGATGACGTGAAGAACGTACTCACCCGGCTTCGCTGAACCTGGCCGTCGTCGTGGCTTTGCCGCGGAATGGCACATTGACGCCTCCGCCCGCCAGAATTTCCGTCGTTGGATGAGCCTTGTCGAACGTCACCGTCGCCGGGCCCGCGATACTTCGACCAGAAGAACTCCACCGGAGGCGGTGGGTTTCGCGGGAGCGCCATCGTGCCGCTCGCGAACCTGGCATCGTCTGTTGCCCAGAGCGAGAGGACGAGCGGCGCAGAGATCGAGGCGGTGCGTGCCACCGCGGTCGATAACAGCGCAATCGGACCTTGGACGGCGGGCCCCTGTTCCTCGAATCGCAGGACCGGGGGCGTGTTCTTGACAGCCACGTCGGAAAAAGGACTGACGTTGTAGTCCGGATGCAGGCGGAGCGGAATGCTCATGGGCTGTCCGTTTGCCACGATCGTCCACGTCAGCCGCTGATCCGGAGTCGTGAAGTCTTTCGGCACGGTGACGGTGAACATGCCCCACTGCCGGCCCGGAAGGAAATGCGTCGGCTGCCCCATGTCGGGGCCACCCGGCTCGATCCGGTTATTCGGCCCGATGGGGACGTCAACCTCCTGGGTCGTGTTCCGATTCATATAGCCGACGAGAAAACTGCGGCTGCCGTCCGGGTTGTCGTACCAGCCTTCGAACGCGCCAGTGATGCTCGTCCCGAATTCGCCGCCTGGGTTCGCTGGGCAACTGCTGCGCCGACACCAGCACGCCGCCAGCGGCGAGACGGCGGCGCACCATCTCACGACAATCCATCGAACGGAATGCGACCTCATGGCGGGAGTCTCGTGCGGATAAAAAGGGATCGGGGAGCCGAGCCGAAGCCCGGTTCCCCACATCCATGGCTCGGCCTTACTTAAGAAGACTGACCGTCGTCGTCTTCTCGGCCTTGGCCTTGCGCTCGGCGACGAGCGCCTTGTACTCGTCGTCATTCAGATAGACCACGTTCATCCAGGCGTGCGCCATCTCGTCAACCGTGCGGTCCCCATAGCCCACCCACTGGTCCGGATCCGGGTTGAATGGGTTCGCCCTGGTGTTGTCGTACCACGCACTCACGTGGATCACCGTGCCCTTGGGGAACACGGGAGCCGCGTCGTCTTTATAGATGTAGTTCGTCATCCAGTTGAAATTGAACTTGCCGACGTAGCTGACGATCTGGTTCGTGCCGTCGGGCAGGATCGCTTCAACCTGCATCGCCTTGCCGCGCAGATGGAAGTGCGGCTGGAAGTTGGTGATGAGGGTATTCTCCTTGAGCACCGTGAAGCCTTCCGTCTGCGCAAACGAGTTCGGAGGAATGTCGACGAATTCCTGCTTCCTGAGACCCGTGAACGCAATCAGGTAGCTCCGTTTCTTCGGCTCCTGACCTTTCGGGTAGAGCCAGATCCCGATCTCAGATCCGGATGTGATCTCTTCTCCGACCGCGTGAAGGTGCTGATCCCAGGAGATCTTCTCGCCGGGGAGGATCAGTTTGCCGGTGCCTTCCCGGAACAGGTCGTACCCCTTGCCGATCGCCCACTCCATCAACTGCGGGCGCCTGTTGACGAGATCGACCGGGCGGGGATCCGAGGCCGCTCGCCGCAAAGCCGTTCGCTGTCCCGGTGTTCACCGCCTCCGGGTCGTTGTTCAGCACCAGATACGCGATCGAGTGGTGCACGATCCTGCGACCCTTCAGGTTGGTCGGTCGAATCTCAACCATCCTGGCCCAGCGCGGCTCGGTGAGGGGAATATCGCTCATCGGCCGGTACCAGACATCCTGGTGCTTCGCGGGCATCGTGTACTCGGAAGATCTGATCACGAGATCGGGCGGTCCGAAGCCGTCTCGCACACCCTGCCACTCGTTATCGGTGACGAGCGGCTTGGGCGGCGGCATGTCCTTCGGGTCGCCTTCCGGTGCACCCGCATCGACCCAGCGCACGATCGTGTCGATCTGTGCGTCGGTGAGTGACATGTCGTTCTTGAACTCGTGAACACCGACGCTCGGGTCGATGTGCCACGGCGGCATCTGGCGCGTCATCACACGTTGCTTCATCGACCGGGCCCACGGGCGGGCGTCCTCGAACGTGATGAGCGACATCGGCGCGATCGAATTCGGCTGATGACACTGCTGACACTTTTCCTGGAGGATGGGGGCCACGTCCTTGGAGAACGTCACCTGTCGAGTGGTGGTTTCGGCCGCCACGCTCGGCGCCGACATGGCCAAAACCGCGCCCAGTGTCCCTACAAAGGTCTGAGCGATACGCAACCGAGGCAACCGACGAACGGTCATGAGCGCCTCCTGTGTTTCGTGCGGGGCCTTCACCCAGGTGCCCCCCGGGTGTACGTCCGAATTCTGGTCGAAGTTTAGCCCAGACCAGCGCCCGGCGCACCTGGATTCGTACGACCTTCCTACTGACTGGCTCGCCTACCGATTCCCTCGCACCGACTCCTCGAGCGTGGAGACGTTCAGCGTGAACGGCACCGTAATTACCTGGCCTTTCCGCTGAAACTGGCTCCACGCGCGGTAGCGGCCCGGTCTCGGCATGTAGCCTTCAAACGTGACGTTCGGCCCGCCGACCCCTCTCGTGATGTCGCTCTCCGGACCTTCGAACGGATGCGAGTGGACGTAGTCGAGCATGTCCTCGCTCAGGATGAGCGCGTGGCCGAACGCACCGAGGTACGGCTGGAGATCGGTCACGGGCTGGCCTGTGACCGCATCCGTCAGCGCGAATGACAGATGTCCGTATTGACCTGCCACGAGGATGGACGGCTCGAGCTGGAGGTGGGCGGTGATGGAACCGACGGTCTTGTTCACGACGGTGTCCGGCTCGAGATGTGCCGCCTGCGACTCGAGATCTCCGTCGAAGTCCGCCGTCACCAGCGTGCGCCCGATGAACTGCGGCGACCCACCGGTTGGAAGGAAGTCCGAGAGGATCTGATAGTAGCCAGGCTTCGGCAGCGTCACCTCGATCGCCCATGTCCCGTCGGGCCGCTGCTCGGGGTGGATGTGCTCGAACACGTCCATGTCGCGGCTGACGATGAACAGGTGGTACCGCTTGTCGTGCACGACCTCGAAGTTCCTGATGGGAGCGCCGTTTCCAGGGTGGCGCACGGTAAAGAACATCGTGATCGGTACACCTGCCTTCACGACTGTCGGCGCCGTCGAGAACTCGATGCTGTACTCACGGGTGTCGAACGGATCGCCGGCGACAAGCGCCATCCCGCACTTCCTGCAGTTGCCGCGGTCGGCTGCCGTGACCTCGGGATGCATCGGGCAGAACCACGCAGTGAATGCCGTCGAGGGCGAGGGGCCCTGGAGCGGCGCAGCGCTCACTGAGCACATAGCCATCACCATGACTGCGAGTCGCGATGCACGCCGGATGTTCAACATGCTATTTCCCCGTCGTTCGTGCGGGGCCTGCCCCGCCGAGCCTCGCGACAGGCCTGCGGGGCGAGCCTTTCAGGCTCGCCTCGCGGACCCGAAGGGTCCGCGCCGCTGTTGCAGGCTGGTCAGCATAGTGATTCAACGCTATCGTGAACGGCGCTTTCGTAGACGTTGGTGGCGCTGCATCGAAGTAGGCCGTTGCCTGGAGCAGGGAACCCGCGGGCAGTGCCACCGGCTGTCGGAAGACATACGGTGTCTGCCAGTCCTGCCGGAAGTTCTTCACCCACAGCAGAACCTCACGTGAGCCGTCAGGCCGTATGAGTTTCAGCTCGAGCGACCGTCCCCCCTGTTGCATCTCCGGTCTGATGGAGACTAGCGCACGACTCGCAGGTATCTTGAGCTCCGCGGCCACGCGCACGCCTGGTACGCTCGGCCCGGCGAACTTCGCGGGCTGCAACACGGACGTGGATACTGCGCCAGCCGGCGCTGACGGAACCACGTACATTCCGAGTGTGGGTATATCAGTCACGGCTTTCGTGCTCCCCGCGTACAGCACGTCAACCGCGATTCGCGCTCGTGGTGGCAGCTTGAATGCCACTCCCTTCGGCAGCTCCGTCGAGGATTGCCATGGCGTCCAGCCGCCGAGATAGCCGTCCGTTCCGGCCACACTGAAGAACGCCGCGCGGGTCACACGCGCGTCGCCCGGCTTGAAGTCGAATCCGCGAACCCAGGTCTCGCGCGTCAGCCCGGTGTCGATGATGAACGTCTTGAAGGCGGGAGCACTGCCGGCTTCGACGATCGCGCCCGACGTCGGCATCAGTACGAGATCGGGAGGTCCGAGCATCCAGTGTGCGCCGTGGTCGATGAATGCGGGCGCGTCGCCTTCGCCTTCGGGCACTCCGCCATCGACCCAGGAAATGAGGAATTCGAATTCGCGTGGTGTGAGGCCGATGTCGTTGGAGAACGCGCCGTACCCCCGCTGGGCCGGCCATGGCGGCATGCGGCGGGCGAGGGTCTCTTCCTTGATGGCCTCCGCCCACGGCCGCGCCTCCCCGTAAGTGACGAGCGGCATCGCGAGCTTCCCGTCGGCGTGGCACTGCAGGCACTTCCGCTGGAGGAGCGACGCGATCTCACGATTGAACAAGACCGTCGTGGTCGTCGGGTTGTGCGAGTACGCGGTACGCGGCCACAGCGTCCACGCGGCCGCGATACAAATCACCGAAGCAGCGACTGCCTGCTTCATCACTTTCGCGCCGATTATCACACGTGCGGCGCCAGTGGGATCCATCTCGTCGGCCGGATGAACTACGGAAGTTGAACCAGGCGATTGATCCAAAGAATATTGTCCCAGCTCAGTAATCTCTCCGTTCCATCGAACAATTTCGCGTAGCTGCCCCCGCCGGCTTTGAATGAGAACTCCTTGACCCGGTCGGGCGGAGTTGTCGTGACGTTGCGCAGGATGTCCAGCACCTGCTCCTGCCTGGAGATCTGGTAATAATTTGGATTCCTGGCTGAGTAGAACCTCGTGTCCGCGGGATTGGTCTTGTTTCCAACACCGCGCTCGAACTTGATATGCATCTCGAGGCGCTCACCTGAGGCGGCGGCTAAAACCCAATCCTGGGACTCGATGATCGGTCCGCTTCCACTGGACGCGGTTGAGCGCTGCATCGTGTGAGTCGTCGCCAGCAGGTAGTTGCCGAACGGCCCCGGCGCGTCCGCGGGATCCTCCGTGAGGCCGCCGATGACGAGCTGGACGTTCGTGCCTCCAGGCTCCTTCACTGGAGCAACGAGATAAACGAGACGGTTCGAGCCGGTCTTTCCGACCGGTTTCCCGTCAGGCCCATTGATAGTCACGCGGTCGATGAACACGGCCCGCAGATTTGCATCCTTGGCCGGCCCTTGGACCGCCACGTTGAGTGCCCAGCCCGCAGGCAGAAAGGGGGCGAGAGCCGCATCGGGCACGTGGAGATCCAGTTGGAAACGCGCCTCGGAGCTGTACTCGAGGGGCGTCTGGGCGGCCACGAACCGGACGAACCCTGCCAGCACACCCGCAACGAGCAGCACCGGAACCACGGCACGAGGGGAGATTCTCGTCATTTGTGACCTCCAATTTCGTTGATAGGCGGTCTGAATCTTACTTCCGACTCCCAGCTTCCCATCGCCCGGAGTTCATCGAGTTTCATCCTCAGAAAATGTCGTCCCATTTCACGGGGCCCAGGTGTATAAGAGTCAACGGCAGGAGGAGCCGCGTATGACTTGGACGCGCTCGGTGCTGACGGTCGCAATGCTGTGGGTGGTTGGCGGCGTTCTGTTCGCCGCGCAGGGGCCGCAGGCCAAGAACCCTGTCGAAGGCAACCCGGACGCGGTTCAGGCCGGGATGGGCCTGTTCCGCGGACGCTGTGCAGAATGCCATGGCATGGACGCGCGTGGTGTCCGCGGGCCCGACATCACGCAGGTGTGGGCATCGGGCCGGACCGACGCCGGTCTGTTCAAGACGGTCAAGGAGGGGGTGCCGGGCACCGAGATGCCGGCCAACCCGCGCATCCTCGACTATGAAGCGTGGCAGATCCTCGCGTACCTGCGTACGCTGGCGGCTCCCGCCCCAACCGATCCGCCGCGCGGCGATGCCCGGAACGGCGAACGCATCTTTCGCGTGAACTGCGCGAGCTGTCATCGGGTGAACAACGCCGGCGGACACCTCGGCCCCGACTTGTCGCGCGTCGGCGCCGCCCGGTCGCGCGAAATCATGCAGCTTCGGATTCGCCGCGGCCTCGAAGAGTTCCGCGCGGGATTCGAGCCGGTGACGCTGACGCCGCAGACGGGACAGCCAATTCGTGGCGTGAAGAAGAACGAAGACCTCTTCTCGGTCCAGATCATGGACACACGCGAGCGGATTCAGGGCTATGAGAAGGACAAGATGAAGTCGGTTCAGAACGACACGAAGTCGGCCATGCCGATCTTCGGCCCCGATCGTCTGAGCGACAGCGACCTCGATGATCTCCTTCGCTATCTGCAGACGCTGCGCGGATTCGATCCGGCGGTTGTCCAATAGGAGTGTTATGCGCACCACGACCATCCGTCTCGTCCGGATTGCGTTGTTGCTCCTCAGCGGTGCCGTTGCCGTAGCGGCACAGCAGGCGGCTCCGCCGCCACTCATCACGCTGCAGGAGATCTCCGAGGGGCTGCCGGCCGACGGCTCGCGCTGGCTGACGTTCGGTGGCAACTACAGCAACCAGCGGCACAGCCCGCTCACGCAGATCACGCCCGACAACGTGAATCGCCTGGTGCCGCAGTGGACGTTCCAGACGGGTACGCTCGGGAATTTCGAAACGACGTCACTCCTGCGTGACAACGTCCTCTACGTCACAGGACCGCAGAACGTGGCGTGGGCGCTCGACGCGCGCACAGGGCGTCAGATCTGGCGGTACCGCCGCGAGCTGCCCCCCAACCTGACGGCCTGCTGCGGTCTCGTCAATCGCGGGTTCGGCGTCCTGGGCGACAAGCTCTTCATGGTCACGCTCGACGCGCATCTGCTCGCGCTCGACATGAAGACCGGGGCCATTGCCTGGGACGTAACGATGCAGGAGTACACCAACGGCTACGCCTCGACGATTGCGCCGCTCGTCGTGAAGGACAAGGTCATCGTCGGCGTGGCCGGCGGCGAATTCGGGATCCGCGGGTTCATCGACGCGTACGACGCGCAGACGGGCAAGCGCGCCTGGCGCTTCTACACGATTCCGGGACCAGGCGAGCCGGGCCACAACACGTGGGCCGGCGATTCGTGGAAGATCGGAGGTGTGGGCGTCTGGGTCACAGGCGCTTACGATCCGGAGCAGAATCTGGTGTTCTACGGAACCGGGAATCCCGGTCCCGACTACCACAGCGCGAGCCGCGAAGGCGACAATCTGTACAGCACCTCGCTCGTGGCCCTCGACGCCGACACTGGAAAGATTCGCTGGCACTATCAGTTCACACCGCACGACCTGCACGACTGGGACGCGACGGAGGTTCCGGTCCTTGGCGAGATCACCGTTGCGGGCCAGCCGCGCAAAGTCGTGATGTTCGCGAACCGTAATGGCTTCTACTACACGCTCGACCGCACGACCGGCAAGCTGATCGTCGCGAAACCATTCGTGACCACGACGTGGGCGAAAGAGGTTGATTTCGCCACCGGCCGGCCGATCCTTCTGCCGGGCCACGAGCCTGACGAGAAAGGTGAGGTCACCTGTCCCGACATCACTGGCGGCACAAACTTCTGGCCACCCACCTTCGATCCGTCCACGCGAACGTTCTTCGTCAATGCGCGCGAAGTGTGCATGACGTTCTACGCGTGGAAACCCGACTACAAGGCAGGCGACCGGTTCACCGGCGGAGCCGGCCAGCGGGTATCGAGCGCCGAGTCACCGGCGTATGGCGCGCTTCGCGCGATCGATCCCGCGACGGGCGAGCGGAAGTGGGAGTTCCGCTATCTGACGCCGTCGACCGCCGGCCTGCTGACCACGGCATCGGGCCTGATCTTCAGCGGCGATGCCGAGGGCAACCTGCTGGCGCTCAACTCGCGCGATGGCAGGCTGCTGTGGCGATATCAGATGGGTGCCGCCATGCACGGCACGTCCCCGACGACGTACATGCTCGACGGCCGCCAGCACGTGCTCGTGCCCGCTGGCACCACGCTCACGGCGTGGGCACTCCCGCAATAGAAAAGGGCCAGGATTGCTCCTGGCCCTTTCCGGTGTGTCAGCGGTCCAACCGCGCGGTTACTGCCTGGTCATCGAGACCCGGCCCTGAGTTCGTCGTCGCAAGACCCCGGTGTCGCTCGCGGTGGGCCCGCGTTCACTGATGTTCGGCTGCCGCAGGAACTGGATTCGTGGGCGGAACCATCGCTGAAGCAGGCGCTACCTCTTTCAGCGTTCCCGCTAGAGAAAACAGCCAGATGCTGTCGCCACGGGGCGATCCGGCAAAGAGACTACCCGCCGAATAGGCGACCACGTACTCTTCTCCCTCGTACTCAAAGACGCTGGTTGGAGCATTCAGACCCGCGCCTGTCTGAAATTCCCAGAGGCGCTTGCCGGTCGCAGCGTTCAGGGCCGTCAGACGTCCGTCGTTTCTTCCGACGAAGACCAGGCCACCCGCCGTCGTCACCGATCCGCTGTAGCAGGAGTCCTTCCACCTCTGTTGCCAGACAAGACGATTGGTCTTCATGTCCAGTGCTGCGAAGATGCCCGACGCCGGAATGGGAGCGCCGCCAAAGGCGCTTCCCAGATAGCGGGTCCCTTCCGGTGTGATCTGTTCGTCCTCCTCGCCACCCCTGAATACATTCGCGCCGTCGGTGGCGCACACATAGAAGTAGTTCGTCGTGGGATCGTAGGAGCTCGGCGGCCAGTTCGCCCCGCCCCTCGCGCCGGGTTTGGCGACGATGGGCTCCATCCAGAATGGGGTGAAGATCCGCCCCTGATTCACAAGCGTAAAGTCTTCGGGGGCGATGTCCACCTGCTGCGGCACGAAGGCGTCTCCCCGCGGAACAGGCTGAGTTGCCGACGTACGCTGCCGCGGCTCCTGCGGAACCGGTTTTTCATCTATGCCGATCAGCGGCTTCCCGTCTGTGCGGTCGAGGATGTACACCCAACCCGCCTTGTTCGCCTCGGCGGCTGCTTTGCGGACCCGGCCGTTGATCCTTACGTCGAAGAGGATGACGGGGCTCGGGCCATCGTAGTCCCAGAGATCGTGGTGAACCTGTTGAAAGTGCCACCGGTATTTTCCAGTGCGCGCATCAATGGCCACCATGGACGTGGAGAAGAGATTGTTTCCAGGCCTGATTCGTCCGTTGAAGTCAGGTCCAGGATTGCCCGTCGTAAAGTAAATCAGACCCAGCTCTGGATCCACGGCAGGCGTCTGCCACACCGTGGCTCCACCGTGCAGCCACGCTTCACTGTCCTGGGGCCACGTGTCGTGACCAAACTCACCAGGACCGGGAATCGTGTAGAAGGTCCAGATCAGGTTGCCGTTTTTTGCGTCGTAGGCCTTCACCCGGCCCCGCGTGCCGTTCTCGCCGCCGGCAAAGCCAACGACGATCATTCCGTTGTAGTAAAGCGGGGCGGCAGTAATCGTGTACCCGTTCTGCCAGCGTTCCGCCTGAATAGACCAAACGGGTTCGCCCGACTTCTGATCCAGGGCGACGAGGCGGCCGTCCAACTGCCCCACATACACTCTCCCCTCGCCCAATGCCACGCCCCGACTCGTCCAGCCGCAGCAGACCGTGGTAATGGTGTCGACGAGATTCGCCTGGTGCTTCCACAGGATCTTGCCCGTCTTCACGCTCACAGCGAAGACGTCGTCAGCGCCCGTCACTACATAGATCACGCCTTCATGGACAACGGGCTGGGCTTCGCCGGAATACTTGGTACCGGTTCCCGACCCGTCCAGGCGCGCTCGCCAAACGGCTTTCAAGTTCGCCACGGTCTCACGATTGATCCGCGTAAGAGGCGAGTAGTTCTGGTTGAAAAGGTTGCCTCCGTTCTTCAGCCAGCTGCCGGTGGGAGGCGCCATCAGTTCCTTGTCCGAGAAGGCTGGACTCGCAACGATGGGGGATTCACGGATTTCTCTGAAGGCTTGCGTGTTCGCGGCAGGATGAAGAATGGAGCTTCCCGCAAGCAGCAAGACCAGCGCGGCAAGGAGGCAGGGCGGAACGCGGGACGCGCACGATGAAGTCATAAGAGCTCGGCATCATGCTACACCTGCGACACAGCTCCCAATAGAGGAGGTCGCTGCAAAACCCCGATATACTTCGCCGACTACTCGAAATGTCGATCGCGCCCGGTACGCGCTTCGGCCCTGACGAAGTCCTATCGACGCCAGGCGGTCCGCCTCGGTCCGGATTCCGCGGTCTGGGCGCGCTTGGCCTTCCCCTCGTCTTCACGTCGGGCCTCGTTGCCTTCGCGTCCCTCGATTCCGTGCGACAGAACGCGTCGCTGTTGCGGGCGTTTCTTGGCGCCGCGGCGGTCCTGCTCGTGTGGAATGCCGTGCTCCTGGCATCGGTACTACGCACGGGCCGCACGCTGACGCTCGAGATCGTCCTGCGGAAGCAGCACTATCTCCAGGCGTGTGCGCAGGGCTCGGTCCTCTTGTATTGGGGCTGGTACTGGCGTCCGGTGTACGACTCGGCCTACCTCATTGCCGCCCAGCTGCTGTTCGCATACGCCTTCGACATGCTCCTCAGCTGGTCACGACGCGACACCTATACATTGGGGTTCGGTCCGTTCCCCGTCATTTTCAGCATCAACCTGTTCCTCTACGTTCAAGCCGGACTGGTTCTACCTGCAGTTCCTCATGGTGGCGCTCGGTTTCGCCGCCAAAGAACTGATCCGCTGGGACAAGGAAGGCCGGCGCGCGCACATCTTCAACCCCTCGTCGTTTCCACTCGCCGTGTTTTCGCTTGGCCTGATTCGTCACGGGCAGGAGCGACCTCACCTGGGCCCAGGACATTGCGAGCACGCAGTTCTATCCGCCTCACATGTATTTGATGCTCTTTCTGATCGGCCTGCCGGGCCAGTACTTCTTCGGCGTGACCTCGATGACGATGTCGGCCGTGGTGACGACCTACCTTTTCGGACTGCTGTACTACGCGGCAACAGGAATCTACTTCTTCTACGATTCGTATATCCCGATTGCCGTCTTCCTCGGCATGCACCTGCTGTTCACCGATCCGTCCACCTCGCCACGCACGGAGCTGGGGCGTGTGATCTTCGGCGTGCTCTACGGGCTCAGCACCATCGCTTTGTACGAGCTGCTCGGGAACGCGGGCCTGCCGACCTTTTACGACAAGCTGCTGCAGGTTCCCATCTTGAACCTGTCGATCACGCTGATCGATCGTGCCGCGCGATCGAAGCTGCTGCGAGCGTTTGATCCTGCGAGCGCTCGCCCAATGGCTGGCGCCCCGTCAGCGCCACCTGGCGTACATGTCGGTGTGGGCGATCGTGTTTGCGGTGATGAGCGCTGCGCAAGGAGTCGGCGACAGCCATCCTGGTCAGTGGCTGCCATTCTGGCGGCAGGCCTGCACGGATGAACGAGCCGTACGCCTGCCGTTACCTCGAGAACGTCGTGTCGAGCCGCTGCGACCGCGGATCCGGCTGGGCGTGTAACGAGCTCGGTATCCTGCAGGCTCAACGCGAGCTCGATCAGGCGGGCGCGGCGGAATCGATACGGCGCGGATGCGCGCTCGGGTTTTCGCCTGCGTGCGTAAACGCCAACAGAGTAGCCACCGCCGGGACGCTGGAGAGCGCGCCGCCGACGCTCGAGGACTACCCAATCATCCTGAGGGGCAGTAAAGGTCCGATCACGGAAAGGAGTCGAGCCGCCCTGGAGGCCCTCGCATGCCGCCAGGGCTGGCCCGGCACGTGCCAGCAACCCAGTCCGCTAATTCTTGGGCGGCACCTTCTGGTTGTTGGGTGTCAATTCATACGGGGCGCCAGTGCCAGACGACCCGAGAAACATCTTGCGTCCATCGGAGAACGTGAGGTCCCGGCCGTTAGCCCTCTTCAACCCGTCCTTCGCCTGATACCCGTCAACGACGACTTTCGTTCCCGGCAGCAGCGACTCCTTCGTAAACCCCCGCCGGAATAGAACGTTCGGGGTCCCGGCCTCGAACGCCCAGTTTTCCACACTCCCATCCGGCTTCTTCACATCGATGTGGAGCCACACATGCGGATTGACCCATTCCATCTTCGTGACCGTGCCCTCGAAGTGGACCGGCTTGTTCGCGTCGAATTCAGCGGCAAATGCGTGGTGCGCCCGCAGCGACACCGCGCGTTCCCGCGAAAAACAGACCCACGCCCATCACCACAACCGTTAGCTTCATTGACATCGAATGCAGCCTCCTCAGCTTACTTTCCGTACCATTCATAGAGGCGATCGCCGGGCGGAACCTTGCGCTTGATGTCGACGACGATGGTCTCGCCTTCCCAGTGCTTGACCAACTGCTGCTTGCGGAGATTTCCGTACAAGAACTCCTCCGCGAAGTCGATGCACGGGTACTCGAGGAGCTGAATGTTCGGCTCCAGGCGCCGGTAGATCGGCATCGCGATTTTCCAGGGGCGCGTGAACACTTTCGGATCTTCGATCGTCGCTTCGTAACGAAGGGCGTCGGGCGTGATTGGCGTGAACCGTTCAACGACATGCAATGCGTCGCTGTGAAAATTTCCGGCCCTGTCGAACCAGGTCTTGTCGTTGAAATGCGTCACGTCGACGACGAGCGTGTCCCCTTCCCAGCGGCCGACCGAGTGGCCCATCCACGTGTCGTCGGGCGGGCCCTCGACTTTATCCAGGTGGATTGTGCGGGCGGCATTCGAAAACGTGTAGGCCATCTGGATCTTCGTTCGAGCTCTGGACGATCTGAAACGGATAGGGCATGTACGTCGCGCGGGGAATTCCCGGCAAATAGCACTTCAGCTCCGGGTCACGGTCGATCCAATGGGCGGCGTTCTCCTGTTTTCTGGCCAGCGGCTTCCGGCGTGTAAGGAATCTGCGCATCGCCCTGCACGACGCCGAGTGATCCGGGAACTCCCGCGGCAGCGCCGAGAGCCAGCACCGGTGCCGCAGGCACCTCGGCGTAGGCATATGGGTAGACGCCCCGTTGCGTCACCGCCCCCGGACGCGCCTGATGGGCCTGCAGATCCCAGTTCGCCTCGTTGTTGGCCTGCCACACTCCGCTGAGGTTGGGCTTGCCGTCCGCAGTGCGTGCCGTTCGCGATACCTGGCCCGTGGTCCGTGTCATCGACACCGTGACGACGGCGCTCACAGTGGCTGCGGCAATGCCTGTCGCAATGAGCGAGCTTTTGAACCGGTTTCGCATGGGAATCCTAATTTCCTGTCAACGCATCCACGCCGCCTTCGGCGCCGAAATCCGTGGCCGAGTCCTTTGTCGCCGGATTGGGGCCGCGCCCCTTGGCGAAGGCGGCCTCTTCTGCGCGCGTGCCAATGAGCAACGCCGGCAAGCCGTAGTTCCCTTCGTGACACCGGGGCTCGTAGTAGATCCTGTTCGCCTGCTCGTCCTGCCTGGTCATTTCCTGCTTGACGGTCCACGGCTTCGTCCACGTCGTCGGATCCTCAATCGTGACGGAATACTCGAGCGTCTTCGCGTCGGCGCGCGTCCAGCGCTCGACGAGGTGCAGGTTCTCGCGCGCGCCCATGAAGTCGCTCTTGGGAGAGAAATTGGTGACGTCGACGACGAGCGTGTTGCCCTCCCAGCGGCCGCGCGAGTCCCCGAACCGCTCGCGGATGGATTGTGGAAGATGCGGCCCGCCGTTCAGGAGGATGATGCGCTGCCATCCCTGCCCCTGGCCCACGTCGTAGAAGATCGACACGGCTTCAGGCGACTGCACGATCCGGCGATAGCCGCCAAAATCGGGCAGCACCGCGGCCATGCACCGTTCCGTCATGCTGCGGTCCTCCGGACCGTCGGACCGATTGAGTCGTCCCGTGTTGTAGAAGGACGGGATCTCGGCTCGTCTCGGTGACGGTGGTCCGTACTTCCCGCCGGCGCACCCGGCCTCTTTATTCTTGCAGGTCTCCGTGGCTTGCAGGAGCGCGAGCCGGAACTCACGTTCCACGTCGCTCCGCTGTTTCGCCTCAGGCGTCACGGGGGGTATTCGTCCATCTGCGCGGATCGACGACCAGCGATGTTCGTCTGCCGGTGTGCTTGATTGACTGGAACACGGCGTTGTACGCGCCGGCGACGTCGCGTTCGGTCCCGATCTCCACGCGTTGGTCTCGACGAAGAATCCCCGCTCGCTGGTTGTCCAGTTCAGCGCGTTCCTGTTCGGTGAACAGTTCTTTGCTGGCGTACTTCGTCTGTCGCTGCAACGGCGTCTGAAACTCGTCGGTCCAAATGCCCTGCAAGTCCGGGTCGCCCCACGCGGTCTTGGTCGCAGAGCCCGTAGCGGCAGAGGCTTGACCAGCGACTCCGACTGGCGCCACCTTCAGCAGGACGATGACGGCGAGGATCACCGCGACCACACCGAGCACCGCGAGCAGTCGTCTCCTCATCACATACCTCCCGTGCTGGTTCCAGCTACTGGCCCGTCTGATAGCGAAGAGATGCGTTTCAGCACGTTTCCTACACCCAGGGCGGGTTCATGTCAAGGATGAGTGTGCGAGGTGGAGAGCGGCAAAGCCCTGGTCGGATACGAAACGGCCAAGACATTGGCGAACATCCTGACGAGGAGTAGCATTCCGTAGGAGCCTCCATGGATGAAAGTCGACGCGGTTTTCTGAGAGTTGCGATGACCGCCGCAGGGGCAGCAGCGACGCCCGTGGCTTCGGAGGCCCAGGCCCAACGCGCTGAGCATCAGGCAGTGCCGTCGGACCTCGCGTTGCGCGTGAAGTCGCTTGAATCGCTGCTCGTCGAAAAGGGCCTGGTCGATCGAAAGGCCCTCGATGCCCTGATCGACACCTACGAACACAAGATCGGTCCCGCGCAACGGTGCGCGCGTGGTCGCACGCGCCTGGGTCGATCCCGCCTACAAGCAACGGTTGCTGACCGACGCCGACGCCGCACTCGCGGAGCTCGGGTACGGCGGCATGCAGGGCGAACACATGGTCGCGGTTGAGAACAGCCGCCAGAGTGCACAACCTTGTCGTGTGCACGCTCTGCTCCTGTTATCCGTGGCCGGTGCTCGGACTGCCGCCGGTCTGGTACAAGTCCGCCCCGTACCGCTCACGGTCCGTGATCGATCCGCGGGGCGTCCTGCGCGAGTTCGGTCTCGAGCTTCCTCAGGACGTCGAGGTGCGCGTGTGGGACAGCACCGCGGAATTGCGGTACATGGTGGTGCCGGAGCGGCCGCCGGGCACCGAGACGCTGAGCGAAGAACAGCTTGCCGCGCTCGTCACGCGCGACGCAATGGTCGGTGTCGGCAAGATCTCGGCGACGCCGGCGGGAGCACAGCCATGAACAGCGTCCATGACATGGGCGGCATGCACGGCATGGGCCCCATCCAGCAGGAAAAGAACGAGCCTGTCTTCCATGCGCGCTGGGAAGCGCGAGTCTTCGCACTGAACCGGGCCGTGGGTGCATGGGGCAAGTGGAACATCGACGCGTCGCGGCACCAGAAGGAACAGATTCCCGCGGCCGAGTACCTGCGGATGTCGTACTACGAGAAATTCTTGGTGGGGATGACCGAGTTGCTCATCAAGAGCGGGTTGGTCAGCGCGGCGGAGGTCCGGAGCGGAAAGCCGGCGCGCGGTTCGAAGAAGGTGACACCCGCCCTGACCGCTGACAAGGTGCCCATGCTGGTCGCGAAGGGAGCGCCCGCGAGCCGGAATACGCCAGCCGCGCCGAAGTTCCGCATCGGCCAGCGCATTCGCACCCGCAACATCAATCCGGCCGGCCATACACGGTTGCCCCGCTACGCGCGCGGAAAGTTCGGGACGATCGAACGCGATCACGGCGTTTTCGTGTTCCCCGACACCAACGCCCACTTCGCCGGAGAGAACCCGCAGCACGTGTACTCGGTGCGCTTCGACGCGCGCGAGCTATGGGGCGCACAAGCCGGTCCGCAGGATGCCGTTTACGTGAACCTGTGGGACGACCATCTTGAGCCGGCCTGATTCTGTCCTGGCGCAGGCGAGTCTCGCCGCGCTGCCGCGCTTGCCGCAGGATGACGGCGGACCGGTGTTTGCCGAGCCGTGGCAGGCGAACGCGTTCGCGCTGGCGGTCAAGCTCTCTGAGCAAGGCCATTTCACGTGGAAGGAATGGGCGACCGCGCTTGCCGATGATCTGAAGGCGGCAGCCGATCGCGGCGAACCAGACGACGGCTCGCGCTACTACGATCATTGGCTTGCGACACTCGAGCGGCTCGTCGTGGCCAAGGGAATCACCGATCAGGAAACACTCGTGGCGCGCAAGGAAGCGTGGACCGAGGCCTACCGAAATACTCCGCATGGCACCGCTGTGGAACTTGCGCAATCCAGGCCTCATGCCGGCTGGATGCTCCTTGGGCTCGCGTCCGCGGTCGCAGGGTACTGGATCGTTCAACAGACGAAGGCTGGCCCGTTCGCGGAATGGCAGACGGGATTTGCCGCGAGTGCCGGCTTCGGGTCGCTCCTCGGCATACGCCACGCCCTGGAGCCGGATCATCTCGCCGCGGTGTCGACCCTGATGACCGGCGAGCGCAGCAGCGCGAAAGCCGCGTGGCTCGGCGCCTGTTGGGGACTGGGGCATACGCTGACGTTGCTCGCCGCCGGCATTGTCCTCGTCGTATTGCGCGCTGACATGCCGGCATTGGCGTCGGACGTGTTCGAGTTCGGCGTGGTCCTGATGCTGGTCGGTTTCGGCGTCCGCGCGATGTACCAGGGTACGTGGCGAGGCCCTGCACGACCGACCCACTCCCACGCCAATCCACGACGGTCACAAACAGGCCGGTGGCAGATCGCACGGCGTCCACTCATCGTCGGCGCGGTGCATGGGCTCGCGGGGAGTGGCGCGCTCACGGCGCTCGTCGTGACCACGCTTCCGTCCACCGTGACGCGTCTCGGCTATCTCGCGCTGTTTGGCGTGGGAACGACGGTCGGGATGGCTGCGCTGTCGGGCCTGCTCGGCTGGCCGCTCGCACGACTTGGCACCAACAGTGCGGTCGCGCGCGCCCTCGCGATCGCCGTCGGTTCGGTCTCGACCGTCCTCGGCCTGCTCTGGAGCTACCCGCTCATCGAGCGGCGGTTCTAAACACCTTAAAACTGAGTGCCTATGCCGCCCCAATGACGGCGCTGCCTCGATTCCGGACGATGCCATAGCGGTGGACCTGCCAAAGTGGGTAGCAGGCGCCCTCGTCAGATGCCGGGTTCGCTTTGCAGTCCGGGTAAACCTCTATACGATTGGCGCGCGTGCACCCGGATCTCGAACAAGCCATTGAATTCCACGACGCCATCATGGCGGAGAGCGGCAAAGCCCTGGTCGGATACGAAACGGCCAAGACACTGGCGAACATCGTGCTCCTCTCCGAAATTCCGACGACCTACGACAAGAACGAACAGCGGCAGGTCAATGCGGGAAACCTGCTCCTCCGCGGCGTCCCTGGCGTCGGCAAGACGTTCTTCGGGGTGATCCTGGCCGCCATCAGCAATGCGAAGTTCGCGAGACTGCAGGGACGGGCCGATCTCCAGCCGAGCGAAGTGGTGGGGTTTCAGATGATCAACCCGGCCACGGGAGCGCTGGTCACCGAATTCGGCCCCCTCGCGTCGGCTGAAATCATCCTGCTCGACGAGATCAATCGCATCCCGCTGAAATCGCAAAGTGCGTTTCTCGAGGGTCTGCAGGATCGCACCGTGACGGTCGGCAAGGAGACGTACGAGCTGCCGGCGTTCAGCTTTGCGATAGCGACGATGAACCCCATCGAGCTTGGCCAGGGAACGTTCCCGCTGTCGGAAGCGGCCACCGATCGCTTCGCGATCATGGTGAACATCGGGTACCTCCCGCCCGAGGAGGAGGTCAAGCTGGTGAACTTTGACTTCAAGCGGGTGCGCCTGAACGTGCTGATGTCGAAGGAACGGATCATCCAGCTTCGAGTCGCGATCGGCGAGCACGTCTTTCTGCACGCCCGTCTCGGGCAATACATCCAGCGGCTCGTGGCCGCGACGCGTCCGTACAATCCGGACACCGACTGGCTGCAGCATTCCCCGTCCGAGATGGTTGAGCGCGGCGTCGACCTCGGTGCATCTCCGAGGGCCATCATCTGCTGGGGGCGGCTCGCGAAAGTGTGGGCGCTGCTCGTGAGGCATCGTACCGAGGTCTATCCCGAAGACATTCAGGACCTGGCGCCCTACATCCTGAGCCACCGGATCTGGTTGGGCCCGCACGCTGCGAGTCACGGCCTGACGACGGATCTCGTGATCAAAGACATCATCGAGCGGGTTCCCGTTCCGTGAGCACGCGCGCGCTTGACCATGCAAAATCGCTGGGATACCCTCGCCGCCAAACGACGGGATCAGCTATGCCTTCTAAGCTGCTCCTCGCGGCGGTGCTGGTGCTGGTGTCAGCCGATCTCGCGTTCGCGCAAGCCGACCTCACCGGCTCCTGGCGTCCATTGGCGCGCAACGAAGACGGAAGCGGGATGGTTGGCGACGCCGCCGGTCTTCCGATCACCCAGAGCTCCCGATGGAGAGCCGATAGCTGGTCGCCGGAGGATTTCGATGTGGTGGAATGGGCGTGCCGACCGCACGCCTGGGACTACTCGCTGGAAACGATCCTGACCGACATGCGGATGTGGACCGACACGGACAGGGAGACGCAGCGGATCGTCGCCTACCACGGTCACGTCAACATGCAAGAGCAGGAAGTGACCATCTGGATGGACGGCCGGCCGCATCCATCCGCGAACGCGCTCCACACCTGGAGCGGTTTCTCGACCGGAGAATGGGACGGCGACGAGCTGGTCGTGACGACCACGCACCTGAAGGAGGCGTACATCCGTCGTTCGGGTCTGATGCGAAGCGATCAGGCGACCGTCCGCACGCGGTGGAGACGGATGGGTGACTACCTCCAGGCGACGGTGATTATTTACGACCCTCTCTACCTCGCCGAGCCCTACATTCGCAGCTCGATGATGTGGGTCAACGATCCTTCGCTCGTGATGAGGCCGTATCCCTGCGAGGAGGCAACAGAGTTGGCGCTGCCCAAGGGGAAAGTGCCGCACTTTCTCCCTGGAAAGAGCCCGCTCCCTGGATTGAATCCGAAGATCACCGATCGGTTCGGCACGCCGTTCGAGGCGAGGCAGGGTGGACCCGAGACCATGTATCCCGAGTACATCGCGAAGATGAAGACGTTCGCGCGACCAGCGGCGGTGGCCCCACCGGGAGCGACGGAGACTTTTCGCTGACAGGCTACTGCCAGGCTGAGTGGACGGGCTTTCGGCTCAAGTACGCCGGGTTCGCGGCACTATGCACCCACTCCCGCGAGAAAAACCACCGTTTTTCACAGCGCTGCACGTTCGAATGACGTCCGCGCCGGCGGCAAGAACCTTCATCGCACCGTCATTTTCCGCGACAATCTCGACCGCGTGAGCAGACCGTTCCCTATTTCCTCTTCGACAGCGAGGATGCGGATATTTGAAGACATGACGCCTACGCGAAGAAGACGGGTGGCTCGGTGCTGGCCATCCCGCACAACCCCAACTTGAGCGCGGGCGTCATGTTCACGGCGGAGACCTTCGAAGGCAAACCCATGGACCGGGCCTACGCCGAGGCGCGCATCAGCCACGAGCCGCTCATGGAAGTGACGCAGGTCAAGGGTGACAGCGAGACGCATCCCTTCCTCTCGCCGACCGATAATTCGCCGATTTCGAACGGTGGTGGGCCGTTGATCTTCGCACGATGGAGCCGTTGGCGAACAGCGCGCTGGCAGGCATTAACGCCCGCTCGGCGCTCAAGCTGGGACTGGAGCTGGAAGCCAAACTCGGAGCCAACCCCTACCAGTTCGGCATAATCGGCGGCAGCGATAACCATACAGGAGTAATCAGCGAGAGAGAGGACAACTTCTTCGGTGAGTTTGCCAACGGATTGCCGTCGCCGGAGCGTTGGAAGAACCCGCTCCTCTCGACGAAGGACGGCAAGCCCGTGGTATCGGTCTGGCAGGAACAATCGGCGGGCCTCGGCGGCGTGTGGCGCGCGGGAACACCCGCGAGGGAATCTGGGACGCGCTCAAGCGCAAGGAGGTCTACGCCACCACGGCGACCGGCCGACCGTCCGCGTGTTCGCAGGATGGCACTTCGTGCACAGTGGACCGCGATCGTCCCGACTTCGCGGCGAACGGCTACGCCCATGGCGTGCCCATGGGCGGCAGTCTGAGCACGCGCCGGCCGGTAAGCGACCCACCTTCGTGTCACGTGGATTGGGCCCAGGGGAGAGTTCATGGCACAGGACCAGACACCGGACGACTTTGACTGGGTGGTCGCTCAGTCGAAATGCAGCGCGGCATCGATGTTTGCGCGGTTGCAGACGGGCGTGAAAGAGGATGTCCGGCGACGGAATGGCCTCGGCCTGTTGGGCCGGGACGACGGGTGGACGTTCGAGTTCCACGTCGACGGCGAGGAATTCGAGGTCTCGCGCGTCGAGGCGTCGGGAGTTACGGAGTCCATCGACTCCACCCTCGCGCTCGTCAGATTCGAGCGCGCCGGACGTCGCATTCATGTCCACGGCGATGGCGTTGACGTCGAATTCACCGCGGTCGTCTCACTCGACGTGGCCGGGGTGTGTCGCCTCGTGGTAGGCGAGGCGATGTACTCGGAGTGGGAGATCAGAAGAATGGCGCTCGAGCAGCTGTTCTTCGAAGAGGAAGAGGTTTCAGACTGAGGGTGCAGATAGAGGCCGTCGGTATCCGACGGCCTCTGTGTCAAAAGCGTCGAGGCGGTTCGCCCTGCTACTGCCAGGCCGAGTAGACGGGCTTTCCGATCAAGTACGCCGGATTCGCGCCGGCGCGCGGCCGGAACTTCTGGAAACGCCCAGCGTCGACCTCTGCCACGTAGAAGTTGCCTTCCTGATCGGTGCTCATGCCGTGCACGCCCCATAACGTGCCTGGGAAATCAGCGACGGTTCCCCACGCATACAGCAAATGCCCGTCGAGGTCGTACTTCAGCATCTTGTGGGTATTGCGATCGAAGGCCGCCACTGTGCGATCCGCGCCGATCTGGACGAAGTGAAGGCTCGAGGGACTGACGGCAATCTTCCACTCGGAAAGGTATTTGCCATCCGCGTCGAAGATCTGGATGCGGTGGTTGTCGCGATCGTTGACGAACACACGCCCCGTCGGGATGTCGACGGCGACACCGTGCACGTTGTTCATGTAGCCGGGTCGCGTTTCCTTCCCTGATTCGCCTGCCTTGCCGAAATCCAGCAGGAACTTGCCCTGCGCGTCGAACTTCGCGACCCGTGTGCCGTTGTACCCGTCGGCCACGTAGAAGCTCCCGTCGGGAATCCACGCGATGAACGTCGGCCGGTTGAAGTGCGTGCCGTCGGCTCCGGGGACTCTCGGCGTGCCAATCGTCTGGACGAGTTGCTTGCCGTCGTTCGTGAACTTGTAGATCGCGTGGGTGTGGTCGTCGACGATCCACACGTGTTTCTGCGGGTCGTACGGGCTGACGTAGACGGAGTGCGGACGTCTGAACATGCTGTCCCACTGCGTCCACTGTTCGATGATGTTGCCCTGCGCGTCGACCACGACGAGCGCGTGCTCCCAGCGGGCGTCGACACCGAGCTCTTTGTACGGAGGCGACGAGCCTCGCCATTGCTCCATCCCCTTCTCGGGATCCTGGCCCGACCCTCCGGCCCCCGGAGGCGCCGCGGTATTCGCGTTGCGCCACGGCAGTCCGCCGATTGGGAACTGCACGTTGGGGCCGACCTCGCGGTACAGTCTCGTCTGCGGACGCGGGATACTCGGCAGTTCTCCGCTGTTGAGCAGATACACGCGATTCGGGCTCTCGGCGAAGATGCCCCTGGCCCCTCCATAGGTCCACTTCTCGTGTCCGGGAAGCGTGCTGAGATCTTTCGGCCACCCCTCGACGACCTCGTACGGGCCGGAGATATCCTGCGCGCCGATAGCATCCGGCACAGAGGCAAACGCCGAACTCGTAGGCGCACTCGCGGCTTCTCTCACGGACGGCATGAACCGACCGCCCAACGGAACGCCGGCGGCCAGACCCACCGCCAGCGCCAACACCATCGTTACTGTCTTGCTCATGACACTCCTCCCCGCCAGCGGACTATATAGCAGGACCCACGCGGGGTCTCGACGCGTTCAAGCCGTGCTACCATCCGCGACCGCTGGAGGTCGGCATGCGTCATCGACTCGCCGTGCTGCTCGCGATCGGGGTGCCATGAGCCGTTCCGTCGTCGCGTCCGCCGCGCTGGCTCTGCTCATCGTCGTCATTGGTGCCATCGCGCCTGCCACCGCTCAGGACACTCCGACGGTCATCTCGATTCCCGCGGTTACAGGACCGATTCCCGTGACGGCGGCTTCGTATCCGCTGATGGCGTCGAACAAGCTCCAGAACGTGGTCGACCTTCCGGGTCACGGATACGTCGAGGAAGAGTTCTTCGTGAACGGCCGCGCCAACGTCTACGACTGGGCGGCAGGCGGCGGAGTGAGCGTGAAGACGCCCAACGCGCCATACGCCACGCGCATCATGTTGCGGCGACCTGCGGACCCCGGACGGTTCAGCGGCACTGTGATCGTCGAGATTGTCAACGCTGCGCGACGCTATGACTTCCCATTCACGTGGGGAGTGTCTCATGACTACTTCATGGAGAACGGCGACGCGTTTGTGCTGATCACGCTCGCCCAAGCGAACCTCGAGGGGCTCAAGGCGTACGATGCTGCCCGCTACGCGCCGCTGTCGCTGGCGAATCCGACGGCGGATGAGACGTGCACCGTGGGCCGCGCTGGAGGTCCTCCACTGACCGCGCCCGGGGAGGAGGGTCTCCAGTACGACATCCTCGCCCAGGTCGGCGCGCTCCTGAAAGCCGCGCGCGCAGGTGGCCCACTGGCCGGCTTCAACGTGCAGCGCGCGTACATGACGGCCTACGACAGTGTGTTGCCGACCTATATCGCCGCCATCCATTCACGCGTGAAGCTCGCGAACGGCCGGCCCATCTATGACGGGTACGTTCTGCATCGGCATCCGGCGCTGACGCGTCTCCGGCGGTGCGGGACGACGCCGGCCGCAAACGA
The DNA here is from genome assembly GCA_963741135.1 of uncultured Acidobacteriota bacterium. Taxonomy (GTDB): domain Bacteria; phylum Acidobacteriota; class Vicinamibacteria; order Vicinamibacterales; family UBA2999; genus Gp6-AA40. Next base: position 1,096,486 of record CAVUHC010000006.1, on the reverse strand, counting down.
TCCGCGACAGATCGTCCGGAACCTGGACGTGCCCCTGATCCGGATCATCGGGCAAACCGATATCCTGACGACCTACGCCCAACGCCGCGAAGACAGCGATGCGCCAGGCGACAGGTACCGCCTGTACGAGATCGCGGGGGGTGCTCACGCCGACGCCAACTTCTATCCCTACATTCCGTCGGTCGCGGATCTCAGGAAGATCGGCAGTCCGTATCCATTCCTGGCCTCCTGGCCGTTCGCCAATCAGTGCGAACCGGAGCAGACGCTGGCAAAGACGCCCATCAACACGGTAGCGCTCGACGCTGCGTTTGCGAACCTGACGCGCTGGATTCGTGACGGCGTGCCGCCTCCCAAGGCGGAGCGTATCGCCCTCGAAAATGGTGGCACGCCGCAGGCTCGCGTCGTGCTCGACATGTTTGGCAACGCCGTCGGCGGGATGCGCACGCCGTATCTGGATGTCCCCGCCGCGACGTACTACACCAACTCGAAAGGTGAGACGTTCTGCCCCGAACTGGGGCACACTGTGGCATTCGATTGGGCGCGTCTCAACACCCTCTACGGCACGCCGCAGACCTATGCGGCGAAGGTTGCACAGTCGGTCGATAAGCTCGTGCGCGAGCGGTGGCTGACGGAATCGGACGGCCGAAAGATCAAGGCGGAAGTGCCCGTCCCCGCCACGGCGTCACGCTGACCAGGTTTGACATTCGAAGGTCGAATGCGGAAATCAACTCACTCACGTTTCGAGGAGGCACGATGATGAGCCGTTCGAACATCGCCCGTTTGCTTCGTTACCGGCCGGCAACCGCCATCCGAGCCTTGCTCCTGGTGACGGCTGTTGCCGGGAGTCTTGTGGCCGCATACGTGGTGTTCGGCGTGAGCGGATGGGTGGCCGCGACACCCGCCACCGCGCAGACCGTTGCCTTCCCTGGAACGGCCAGTCTGTCAGGAACGGTCACGTCGACTGCCCCGTTCAAAGCCGCGCAGGTCTCCGTGCGCAACGTGGACAAGCGGATTCTGTACATGGTGTACACGAATGCGGGACAGTTTCGAGCGACGCCGTTGTTTCCTGGAAACTACGAGATCAGCGTCGCGACGAAAGGCTTCGAGTCCGACGTTCAGAAAGTGGTCCTGAAGGCCGGAGACAATCCGAAGCTGACCCTCTCGCTCCGCTCGTCTGCCGGGGCCTCAGCGCGTACGCTGATCAACGCGCTCGAGACCGAGGCGAGCACCGATACGCTCGTGAGGGAGGAGCAGAGCTACGACGAGGTGTATCCGCCGGGACCAGGGCGCGAGGTGGCCGAACGAACGTGCATGGTCTGCCACGGCGAAAACTTCCTCTCTTCCAGGCCGGGAGGCGTCGCCGCCTGGAACACTCGCATCGATTTCATGCAGGGCAAGACGCTCTTCGACCGCCCTGCCGGCGCGTATGCCGAAGGGCTGCTCAGCTTCAGGGCCTCGGCACTGCGCTTCTCGCGGGAGGATCGTGAGGTCCTGCTGGCGTACCTGGTGAAGAACTTTGGCAATGACAAGAAGCCTCGCGCCGTCCGGATCGATCAGGAAATGGCCGTCGACGAAGCGAAGCTCGCCAAGGCGATGTACGTCGAGTATTACCTGACTCCGGACAAACCAGGCGAGGCGACGAATTCGCCGGAATTCAACACGCTCAAGGGTTCGTTTATCGGCAGGCGTGTCGGTCAGGATGTGCGCTTCGATAAGGACGGCAACGTCTGGCTGACCGACCGCGGGTATCCACATCGATTGGTGAAGCTGGACCCGCGCACGGGCGAGCAAAAGTCATTCGTCTTGCCAGACCCCAAGAACGGCATTCACGAGGTGAACATCGACCGTAGCGGCATGATCTGGCTGCCGGAACACTCGGGCGTGCAGTCATCGAACACGAAGCGTCTGCTTGGATTCAATCCGAAGACCGAGAAATTCGAGCAGCTGATTCCACTCGATCCCGACAACGTCGTCCGAAACCCGATCAAATGGACGCAGTCGCTGGCCTTCGATTCCAAGGACAACATCTACGTCGGCTGGATCATGGGCGGCGCGCTGAGCAAATACGACCGGGAGACCAAGAAGGTGTCGGTGTTTCCACTCCCGACCCACAACGCCATCGTGTACGGCGTCGTCGCGGACCGGAACGACAACATCTGGATGGCGCTGTGGGACTCGGGCAACATCGTGAAGTTCGATACGCGCAACAACGAGTGGACCACCTTTACGCCACCGACGTATCCAGGACACGTCCGACGACTGAATGTGGATGCGCAAAACAACATCTGGTTCGGCATCTGGTCGGCTGGGAAGCGCCCGGGCAAGCTGGTCAAGTTAGACCAGACCATCGGCAAGATGACCGAGTACACCATTCCACGACAGAACGCGCAGCCGTACGACGTGGCTCAGGACGCGGAGGGCAACATCTGGAGCGCCGATGCCGGCGGAAGCGCTGCGGCGTTGTGGAAGTTCAATCCTAAAGACGCAACGTTTACGTGGTACCCGAAACCGCAGAAAACGGCGGACACACCCAAGATCCAGGTTACGAAGGATGGGGCGATCTGGTATTCGCCGCGAGGGAGCCTAAACGCGCCCGCCATCGGCGTGTTGTATCCGGACATGGAGAAGATTACGAGCCTGGGTGCGTACTATCTGAATGGTCCACCCGGATATGTGTTCAAGCCTTGAGCGCTGGTTCAGGGTCTGGTCGTCCAACCCTTTTGGGTCACTTCGAATCAAGTGACTGTGTGTCAGCGAGCAGGGCGAGGAGCCTGGTTCGGATCAGTTCGGCCTGCTCGCTGGTGAAATTCAGGCGCCCATGCACGGCGAAGCGCATGTCCCTCTTCTGCCCCTCGCCTTTCGCGCCTGCGCCGGACGCGTGGACCGAGGCCGCGACTTCCGCTGCTTCCCGACCTGTTTCTTCAGATAGCGAATGTGTGTTTCGTACAGCGGGATGAGGTCAGCGTACCGGTTCGCCGTCTGCACCTGAAAGCGGATGCGCGTGGATGCGGATCGTTCGTGCACGAGGCGTCCCTGCGAGAGCACGCGATGCGCAAGCAAGGGTGGCGCGTCGTTGAGAACCACCACCTCAACATCCGGGCGCCGCAGGGCCGAGCCCAGTTCGGCCATGAGTCCCAGGCGATACGCCAGTGGATCGACGCCTCGAGCCTGCGGACTGACGAGCACAGCGACATCGATGTCGCTGTCCGGCCGGGCGCGTCCTCGTGCAACGGAACCGAAGATGTAGGCTGCCTGGATCTCGCGTCGCCGAGATAGGCAGCGCACAACCGCGCGTGCGATGGATGAGAAGTCGGCAACAGGCACGTCAGGATTGTACGGGCAATCAATCAACCCTCGAGTCCACGACGGCGTTACGATCCCTTGCTGTAGGTCAATGTCGCGTTGGTCGATGGCCCCGGTTGCTCGGTCGCCCGAACAATGGTCAACCCTCCGCCGCTGAGGCTCAACACGTCCCTCAACTGGTTCAGGGCCGTGTTCCACGTGAAGAGGATCAGTTTGTTTCCGTCCCAGCGCGCCTTCGTCCTCCACTTGACGATCGCCGTGGAACCAGACTGAGTCGACGACGGAGCGTCCCAGATCGTGTCGCTGCCATCCAGTTTGTACACGACCGTCAGCTGGCCGCCATACTGCGCGCTCGCGACCGTGATCTCGGTCGCGCTCTGTTTGACGACGATCGTCGGCGACGGAACGCCCCAGCCTGCCGAGCCGGGATAGTTTGCAGGGGTGCTCGCTGTGAACTTCCAGCTTCCCGAGAAGTCCGGCTTTGCCTGGGCCCAGACGGCTCCGGGGAGCGCGGCGGCGAGCACCATCGACAACAGTACGACTCGCTTCATGTTCGTGTCCTCGTTCACTCGAGAGGGTGCGGCGCGAACCCTACGGGTTCGCGAGGCGAGCCTGAAAGGCTCGCCCCGCACATGTCGCTAGTTGCTGCGGGCGCCGGCCATTGGCATCAGCGCGCGACCCCACACCAGATTCGCCGGATTCGCGCCCGGCTTCGGGCGGTACTTCTGCGTGCGTCCCCCGAAAACCTCGGAGAGATAGAGGTTGCCGTCCGAGTCGGCCGAGATCTGATGCATCGCCCACGTATACCCGGGTCTGGTGCCGAACTGCCCGAACGAGTACTCGACGTGCCCGGAGAGATCGAACTTGACGATCTTGTCGGTGAGGCTGTCGACGGCCCAGACGTGCTCGTCGGCGCTCATCAACATGCTGTGCGGTGCGATGCCCGGCCACTCCTCGAGGAACTTGCCATTCACGTCGAACACCTGGATGCGGCGGTTCCCCCGGTCGGAGACAAAGACGCGCGCCGGTGATCCGCCAACGGCGATCCCGTGCGGCGTGTTGAACTGGCCCGGTCCGGTGCCGCGGGTGCCCCATTTCAGCAGCGGCTTTCCGGTCTTGTCGAACTTCACCACGCGCGTGTTTCCGTAGCCGTCGGCGACGAAGAAGGTGCCGTCCGGCAGCCAGTCGATCATGGTCGGGCGGCGGAAGCGAGTGAGGTCGTCGTTCTCGCCGAATTCATCCAGCACGCCGATCGTCTGCACCAGCGTCTTGCCGTCGTGCGTGAACCGGAAGATCACGTGTCGCATGTCGTCGACCACCCAGACGTGCCGCTCAGGATCGTACGGACTGATGTAGACCTGGTGTGGCCCGCGGCCCCATTCGAAAAGCTTGTCCCACTGATTCCACGCCTCGATCAACTTCCCGTTGCCATCGACCACGACGATGCAGTTGACCATGTTGGCGATCGGCTGCGTGGCCGCCATCTGGTTGAAGAATCCCCAATTGCCGGGAAAATTATTCGGGACGTTCGCCGGAAGCTTCAGCTCGCCGCGGTTTGCCAGATAGATTCGATTCGGCGACTCCGCGAACACGCCACCTTGCGAGCCCCAGATGTAGCCCGGCTTCGGGTACGGATGAGCCCATTGCGGCCAGTTTGGATCGGGGATCTCGTATTGGCCGGCGATGTCGCCAACTCCGCCCTTCGCAGAGATGGAGTCGCCACCTCTCTGCTGGAGCGAAGCGGGAGGGGTCAGCAATGTGAAGCCGAACAGGACGATCAACCAGGCGGTCAGGGAAAGGGTAAGCCTTCGCATTCGGACCCTCTTTCGGCAGTGTGAAAACTGAAGTTTAGCCCAAGCTTTTCAAGCGAAGAAGATTTTCTTGACCGTCCGTCAACCCGCATGCTATAGACCGCGGACCACCGTCATCACCTGCAAGTTGTAGAGCACGGTGCCAATAGGGAATCAGGGGGTTTTGAGATGCGCGCCCGAGTTCTCGTGCCGTTGGCTGCTGTGACACTCGTGATGGTGTTCGGGCTGTGCGTGCAGGTGCGCGCCGGCCAGACCCCGTCCGGGACGAAGTCGTTCGATCCGACGACCACCAGCACAGACGCGGCCATCAAAGCGGCGACCGACGCCGCAAGAGCCGCGGCAGCGGCCGCTAATTGGACCCCGCCCCGTACCCCCTGGGGCGATCCTGACCTCCAGGGATACTATTTAAGCCTCAGTTATACGCCTCTCGAACGTCCCGCTGACGTCCAGGGAAAGGCGTTTTATACGGAACAGGAAGCGATCGCCGCGTTCAGGAAGGCGGTCGAGGCCGACGCTGAAGTCGATCCGCGCACCGTTCATTACGACTGGAAAGAGTACGGGATGGACGCCTGGCAAAGCCCGGTGAGACCGAACCTGCGCACGTCGCTGATCGTGGATCCGCCAAACGGAAAGATTCCTCCTCTGACGCCTGAGGGGCAGAAGCGAGCGGCCGCCGCACGGAGGGACGCGACCGCCGAGGTGTCGACCCGCGGCCTGTACGAGCGTTGCGTAACGGGCAATCAGGGACCGCCACGCCTTCCGCTCAACCACGACAGCGAGTCTCAGGTCGTACAGGCGCCGGGATATGTCGTGCTCGTGATGCAGTCGAACAACGACACCCGCATCATTCCGCTGGACGGCCGTCCGCATCTCCCGCGGCAGGTCGGCACGTGGCTGGGGGACTCCCGTGGCCACTGGGAAGGCAATACACTCGTCATTGACACGACCAATTTCAGCGACAAAAGGGAGTGGCGCGGATCGACCAGCGGTATGCACCTGGTTGAACGCCTGACGCGCGTCGATCCAAAGACGATCAAATACGAATTCACGGTCAGCGATCCGACGACGTGGACCAGGCCCTGGTCGGTGGAGGTTCCTTGGCCGAGGATCGAGCCGGGGATGTACGAGTTCGCCTGCCACGAACAGAACTATGGTCTGATCAACGTCGTCAAAGGCGCGCAGATCCGCGCGGGCGAAGCCGCCGCGGGACGCGCGCAGCCGGCGCGTGAGACTCCAGAAAGAGACCGTTGAGGGGCGTAACAGCCTTTTTATGAGTGCTTCTCGTTGTCAACTAGGATGGAACCCGATGGGACCTGTTGGGACGGCGTCGTTCGTGGTGTGGGCTCTCGTATTCCTGTTCCTGCCGGTCACTGCGTGGGCGCAGACCAGCGTCACGGGACGTCGTCCGCGACACGTCCGGCGGCGTGCTCCCCGGCGTCACTGTCGAAGCGGCCAGCCCCGCATTGATCGAAAAGGTTCGCTCGGTTGTGACCGACGCTCAGGGCCTCTACCGCATCGTCGATCTGCGTCCAGGTCCGTACACGTTACCTTCACCCTGCCCGGCTTCACCACCGTCAGGCGCACCGGTATCGAGCTGCGGGCAGAATTCACGGCCACCGTGGACGTCGAGCTTGGAGTCGGCACGCTCGCGGAAACGATTACCGTGTCGGGTGAGGCGCCGCTCGTCGACACGCGGAGCTCTCGCGCGCAGACGCAGTACGCGGCCGAGACCCTGGAGTCGCTCCCGGGCAACGGACGGCTCTCGACATTGATCGCGGTCCTGCCCGGCGCGGTTTTGAACAACGAAGGCGACCGCGCGTCCGGCGGCGTTGAGCGACCGGTCGCAGACCCGGTTCGCGATTCACGGGGCGCCGAACGCGCAGCCCGTCATCGACGGCATGAACACCGAGATGGCGGCGTCGAACACCGGCGTCTTCGTCTGGAACTGGCGCCACCTTTCAGGAAGTGGTCGCCGAGACGAGCGGCATCGGAGCGGACCGCGATACCGGCGGTGTGCAGCTCAACATGATCCCGAAGGACGGCGGCAACGTGTTCTCGGGGTTGGCCAACATTGCGTACACCGGCCCGGACCTGCAGAGCAACAACATCGGCGACGATCTGATTGCCCGCGGCCTCAATAGCGCGACCCAGCGGGCTGGCGTCGATCAAGAAGTTCGTCGAGGCCTCGGGCGGCCTGGGCGGGCCGATCAAGCAGAACAGGCTGTGGTTCTTCGGCGCGGCGCGAAAGAGTGTCACGCAGCAGTACGCCGCGGGCATCTACTGGAATGCGGTCAAGCAGCCGGAAAGCATGCTGTACGTGCCGGACCTCAGTCGGCCCGCCGCACAGCAACGACTTCTACCGGGACTACAGTCTTCGCCTCACGTTGCAGGCCGCCGAAAAACACAAGGTCGTGGTCTCCGGATCGTTCCAGCACAACTGCAACTGCGTGTACGCGTTGTTCCGGCCGCAGGGCGGGCCCGCTGGTCACGCCTGAAGCGGCCACCGAGCACGAGTACGAACCGGACTTCAACCTGACCAGCACGTGGACGTATCCGGTGACGAACCGGATGCTCATCACGGTTGCGGGCGGAGCGAACCACATCACTGCAGCAGAACAAGCGTGGTGAAGGTGTCGACGTCAACAGCATCCAGATCACCGAACAGTCGCTGGACCTGAAATACGGCGCGGCGTACGGCGCCAACCGCCGGCGGAGCGTCGTATTCGACCTTGCCTCGCCGGCAGTATCACCAGCAGTTCGCGGTCACCTATGTCACCGGGTCGCACAACTTCAAGACCGGCCTGAACGTCCGCGAGGTCAGGACCGGCGACAACGACAAATTCGGCTCGGATCTGTTCATGGCCAATCGGGCGATCCTCTACACGTTCAACAACCAGCGTCCGGTGTCGTTGCAGCTGCTGGCGTCGCCGACGTCATTTCGAAGAATCGGCGAACGACATCGCCCTCTACGCGCAGGATCAGTGGACGATCCGGCGAATGACGGTCAATCTCGGGCTTCGCTACAACGACGTCGACATGTCGAGTCCGGAGCTCGTGTCACCCGCCGGATTCTTCGTGGGCGAGCGCCGCATCCCGGCGGCAAAGCACATCCCGCACTGGCGGAATCTCAGCCCGCGCCTCGGCGGCGCCTACGATCTGTTTGGCACCGGCAAGACCGCCATCAAGGGTTCCATCGGCCGCTATCCCGACATCATCCGCGTGTCACCGGCCAATCCCGTCAAGTCTGTTCTCGCTCACCACGAACCGGTCGTGGAACGACACCACGTTCGGAGTCGGTGACCGCCGAAGCGGCAACTTTGCTCCCGATTGTGAGCTGCTGAACCCGGTCGCCAACGGCGAATGCGGACCGTGGTCGGATCAGAACTTCGGCCGGCAGCGGCTGTCGACCCGCAACGCGCCCGATTCGCTGCAGGGCTTCAACGACCAGTTCCACAACTGGCAGGCGTCGGTCAACGTCCAGCACGAGCTGACGCAGGGCCTCGCGCTGAACGTCGGATACTTCCGCACCTGGTACCGCGGCTACCTGGTCATGAACAACGAGGCTGTTCCGGCCAGCGGCTACGACTCCTACTGCATCACGGCGCCGAGCGATTCCCGGCTACCCGGTGGCGGCGGAAATCGGATTTGCGGCCTGTACGACATCAAGCCCGAATTGTTCGGACGGGTCGACAATCTCGTGACCCAGTCGTCGAACTACGGCGACGGGCAGAAGCAGGTGTACAACGGCCTCGATCTGTCGCTCAGCGGGCGATTCGGGCAGGGCGCGCAATTCTCCGGCGGCCTCAGCGTGGGCCGCACGGTCACCGACAACTGCTATGTCAACGACAATGCCTCGCTGATCGCGCTCGGACCGACTGGCACTCCAACGACGACTCCAGCGCAGGTGTTCCTCAACGTGCCCGCGTTGCCGGCGACGTCGACGGCGCCGAGAAACGCGGAGTTCTGCCACGTGGCGCCGCCATGGTTGTCAGGCACGCAGTTCAAGTTCCTGGCGGTGTATCCGCTGCCGTGGGATCTCGAGACCAGCGCGATATTCCAGAACAGTCCCGGCATCCCGATTACCGCGAGCTACGTGATCACCAACGCGCAGATCAGGGACGCGATTGGCCGCAACCTGGCGGCGTGCCCGAGCCAGGCGATCGCCACGTGCACGGCGACGGTGCGAACCGAGTTGATTCCGCCGAACACGATGTTCGAGCCGCGTCTCACACAGGTGGACGTGCGGCTGTCGCGTGTGTTCCGGCTCGGAGGGACGACACGGCTGCGAGGCAGCCTGGATGTCTACAACATCTTCAACGCGAGCAGCGTGCTCAGCGTGACGCCGACCTACGGTGCGTCGTGGCTGAACGCCGCACAGGTTTTGAGTCCACGGTTGTTGAGAGTCGGCGCGCAGCTCGATTTCTGAGCGTGAAGCGCGTAAAGGGTGGAGGGACGTGATGCGCATTGGGTTGAGGACGTTGACAGCGGTTTCGGCGCTCATCGCCGTGGTGGCTGTATTCTGGGCGGCGGCAGTCCCCGGCCAGGGCCAGGCGCCGGCAGCAGGGCGGACGGAGGACGGCAAGCCGAACCTGAACGGGATCTGGCAGACCTTCACGACGGCCAATTGGGACATAGAGGCGCATCATGCCGACGCGGGACCTCGATCTGACATCATGGGCGCCTGGGGGGCACAGCCTGGAGGGATGGGTATCGTCGAGGGTGGTACGATTCCCTACAAGCCCGAAGCGCTGAAGGTGAAGCAGGAGAAGTTCAAGAATCGGATGAACGTCAAGGTCACCAACGATCCGCATCGTTTTGACACCGGCGATCCCGGAGCTCCAGTGCTACCGGCCGGGCGTGCCGCGCGCGAACTACATGCCGTTTCCGTTTCAGATTTTTCAGAACCGGGAACAGATCCTGATGGTGTACGAATACAAAGGCGCCATGCGCACGATCTTCATGGACAAGCATCAGGAGGCGCCGGTCGACTCCTGGATGGGATGGTCGAACGGCCGCTGGGAAGGGGATACGCTGGTGGTTGACGTGAAAGGCTTCAACGGCAACACGTGGTTCGACCGGGCGGGGAATTTCGCCACCGACACGCTCCACGTGGTGGAACGCTGGACGCCCAGGGGCGCCAACCATCTCAATGTACGAAGCCACGATCGAAGACCCGGCCGTCTTCACGCGGCCCTGGAAGATCAGTTTCCCGATCTATCGTCGCCTGGAGCCGAATGTCCAGCTGCTCGAGTTCAACTGCGTGCCGTTTGTGGAAGAGATGATGTACACGCCGCTTGGGCTCTATAATCCCCCTAATCGAACGGCACGGTGACTGAGGAGTGATGCACATGCGGAATCGGATGCTTCTGATATCGAGCGCTCTTATCCTTGTGATGGTGGTTGCCGCGTCGATGGCGGTGCTGGTTGCGCAAGCCCCGTCTGGCAACAAGGCGCTCCCGTCGACGACCACGGACACGGAGGCGGCGGTCAAGGCGGCCGCCGACGCCTTCAAAGCGGCTAACGCCCTCAAGTCATACACCGTCCCGAAGACGCCATGGGGCGACCCCGATTTGCGCGGCGTCTGGAATACCGCGACCTACACGCGGCTGCAGCGTCCCGAGGCGCTGGGCAACAAGGCGTTCTACACGGAAGAGGAAGCGATCGCCGAGTACAAGAAGGCCGCGGAGTCCGACGCGGAGGTCGATCCGCGAACGGTTCACTACGATTGGAAAGAGTACGCGATGGACGCGTGGCAGGGGGGCACGACACCGAACCTGCGCACTTCGCTCATCGTCGATCCCGAGAATGGACGGCTGCCTCCGCTCGTGCAGGAGGCGCAGCAGCGGCGCGCGGCTGCGGCCGCCGCCGCGAAGCAGCGAGACCCGGCCGCCGGCGTGAAGACGTTCGGCAATCTGTACACGCGATGCGTCCTGGGCCTCGGCGCCCTCCCGCTCGTCCGGGGCGGCAACCCTGGTGCGGATTCGGCGGCCGCCGCGGCCGGCGTGACTGCGGAGGCGTTCTTCTTCCAGAGCCCTGGATATCTGACCATCGTCATGCAGTCGAACAACGACGTGCGCATCATCCCGGTGAACAGCCGCCCGCACGTTCCGGAACAGGTTCGGCAATGGCTGGGCGATTCCCGCGGCCACTGGGAGGGCAACACGCTGGTTGTCGAAACGACGAACTTCAATGCGAAGACTCCGGCCAACAATTTCCTCGGCTCCACCGATGCGTTGCAGATCGTTGAACGTTTCACACGAGTCGGCCCGAATACGGTCCGCTACCAGTACACTGTCACCGATCCGAAAACATGGACGAGGCCCTGGTCGGTAGACACGACGATGCCGAGAATCGAACCGTCGATGATCTATGAATTCGCCTGCCACGAGCAGAACTACGGGTTGATCAACGTCGTGAAAGGCACGCAGATCCGGGAGCGCGAAGGGACTCGCGATATGCGCGGTGGCACCTTCGCGGCGCCGCCCGACTAATCATGTCGAAATGAAACCACGCGAATGCACAAATAACGAAGGAGAGCGCCAGATGCGGATGACACTTAAGTTCCTCGGCGTGATTGCTGCCCTCGGTCTGCTGCTGGCCGCCGTGCCAGCTGGTGCGCATCACTCATTTGCCGCGGCGTTTGACGAGAACAACCCGGTCAACCTGCAGGGGACGGTCACCAAGGTCGAACTGGTGAATCCGCACGCCTGGATCTGGATCGACGTCAAGCAGCCCGACGGCACGGTCACGAACTGGGGCATCGAAGGTGGTCCTCCGACCAACCTCTTGAGAAACGGCATCACCAAGACCAGCTTGGCCGTGGGAACCGAGATCAAGCTGTTCGGTTACCGGGCGAAGAGCGGTGAGCCCAAGGGCGTCGGCGTGTTCGTGGAGTACCTCGATGGCCGCAAGGTCTTCATGGGCGGCTCGGCTCCCGGCGCTGACGGCCAGACGGCCCCTAAGAAGTAGGACCAACCGCGAATCGGTTGTGCAGGGGCCGGGGCGGCCTCGGTGGACCTTTTTCGTTTTTTCGAGTGGCTCGGGAACACGTCGTGGAGCATCGCGCTCCACGAATCCCGCTACGTGTTTCTGCTCGTCCTGATGATTCACGTTCTGACGTTGAGCGTGTTCGTCGGGACTGCGGCGATGATCGACCTGCGGCTCCTGGGCAAAACGATGACCCGTGTGCCCGTGTCGCAGGTCGTGACGCGGCTTCTGCCGTGGAGCGAAGCAGGCTTTCTCGTGATGGTCGTCACCGGGACCCTTCTCTTCTATGCCGCGCCGGTTGCCCGGTACGAGAACATCTTCTTTCGGCTCAAAATGGCGGCGCTCCTCATCGCTGTCATGAACGTCTGGGTGTTCCGCCGCACGATCTATCGCCGGGTCGGTGAATGGGATCTCGATCCTGTCCCGCCCCGCCGCGTGCGAATGGTGGGCGCCCTGTCGCTGATATTGCTGGCCATCATCATCACGGCGGGACGCATGATGGCATATCAGGACTACTGGTTCGGCTGAAGGGCGCACGCCCGTTCGAATGTCTGTCCTAGAGTTCTGCCGCTGGGTGCAGTATTCGGCGCCGCTCGTCGCGATGCGGCAATCACCATGGCTCTTTCCGGTCATCGCGACCATTCATCTCATGGGACTGGCCCTGATTGGGGGAGCGGTCCTGGTCGTCGACCTGCGTCTTCTGGGGCTGGGGTTGCACAGTCAGCCCGTCGCGGCGCTGGCGCACGACGCGGAGCGATGGCTGTTCCGCGGTCTGCTGGTGATGGTGTCCAGCGGAGTCCTGCTGTTCATGTGTTTCGCCACCAAGTACTACTACCTCACGTTTTTCTGGGTGAAGATGGCTGCGTTGCTGCTGGTGACCGTCTTCACGCTGTCGGTTCATCGACGAGTAGCCATGGCGAATGAAGCAGACGTGAGTCCGGCCCTGTGCAAGCTTGTTGCGCTCGTCTCACTCTCCTTGTGGACCATCGTGGCCGTCGGGGGACGCTACATCGGATTTCCCTGATACTTCACGCGCCGCCATTCGCGCGTTGACTCATAGTCGAGGCGGGACGTATAACGGACCGCAAGAGGAGGTTCCCATGGTCCGCTGCGGTGGTCGACGAGTGCTTCTGGTCGGGATCCTGGTTCTGGCATCTGCGTACGTGCACGCGTTCGCGCAGGCGACGAACGGCCGCGGCGCGACGGCACAGCAGCCGCGCGTGTACGCGAACATGCTGCAGGTGATGCGCGGCGTGCTGTACCCTGCCTCCAACGTGATTTTTACCGCACAGAGCGACGACCCGGCGGGGTTCAAGCCGGCAGTGAGGCCCTCCACATCGTCCGATCCGTTCACGAGCGCGTATGGCGGATGGGAAGCGGTCGAGAACAGCGGGCTGGCACTGGCCGAGGCTGCCAACCTCCTGATCATTCCGCGCGCGTGCGGCAACGGCAAGCCGGCTCCGATTCAGAATGCCGACTGGAAGATGTGGGTTCAGGAGCTCCGCGATGCCGGGATGGTGGCCTACAAGGCGGGACAGTCGAAGGATCAGGATGTGATCCTCGAGGCGGCGGATAAGGTCGGCACGGCCTGCTTGCATTGCCATGCCAAATACCGCAACGTGCCCGGAGGAATGCCGAATCGTTGCTAGTACGAAGGGATCGGGGATCAGGGATCGGGGATCAAGAACTCAGAACCTCAATCCCTGATCCCTGATCCCTATCCTGATCCCTGATTCCTTACCGCGTCGACACCGTCGATTCGGCGACGACGGGATTGTTCAGCACGCCGATGCCTTCAATGTCGCATTTCGCCAGGTCGCCAGCGCGCATCCAGCGCGGATCGGCGCGCTCGATGTTGGTCCCTGCCGGGCTGCCGCCGGAGATCACGTCGCCTGGACTCAACGTGATGATGTTGGACGCAAACGACAGCATCTCGTAGATGTTGTGGCTCATGCGATCGGTGTTCGAGTCCTGCATCACGACGTTGTTCAGGTACATCGTGTGCCGCGTGTGCATCGGATCCTTGATGAACTCCTTCGGCACGATGTAGGGACCGAGCGGACCGAAGGTATCGTGGTTCTTGCCGATCAGCCAGTCGGAGCCGCCCATCTTGCGATCGCCGCGGCCGCCGCGATCCGAGACGTCATGGTGCGCCGTGTATCCGAAGATGTAGTCGGCCGCCTTGTCGACCGGCACGTAGTGAGCTGGCTTGGCGATCACGGTCGCGAACTCGCACTCGAAATCGATCTGGACGCGTCCCCTCGGAACGACGATCGGATCGTTGGCCCCGATGATGACGGTTGGCGACTTCTGGAACAGGTACGGGTTGTCCCGGGTGTCGCCCGGCTTGCGCTCCCAGATCCCCGGCGCCGTCTGCGCCGCCGGCGCTGGTGCCGCACCTCGTCCGCCCGCGGCCCCGCCCCCACCCGCGCGTGCCTGATTCGTCGCAATCCCCTGCTCGTGCTCCACGTAGTTGGCGCCAGCGTTCAGCTGCACTGACGGCCGCACTGGAGGCAGGACCTTCACCGCGCTGACGGCATAGGCGTACGGCGGCGCGGTGGACGCGCTCGACACGGTCCTCGCGATCGCCGCGAGCCGCGGTTTCCATTCCGTGTCGTACCGCGTGATGAGCTGTTTCATGTCCGCGGGTGCGGTGAGCTTTGGCGCCGAGCCGTTCGACGTCTCGTACGCGGCGTTTGCGCGAGCGATGTCAACGATCTGCGTGTCGCGAAGAACCAGGCCAAGGAACGTCCGCCCGCCCTGCTCGAAGGTTCCGAGCTTGAACGTGACGGCGGCCGCGCCGGCCTGCGCGTCAAGCCCCGCCGAGGCGATGACGGCCACTGCGAGCGCAAGCACCAGCGCCACGAACATCTGTTTCACTGCCATGTTTTTCCTCCATCATCCAAGGCGGACCTGAAGGTCCGCCGCTACGTCGGTCTTCGTTACTTCTCCGACTGCAGCTTCGCCGGTGCTGGCCTGGCGAATCTTGCCGCGTCGATCGGTGCGTTCGGCTGAATGTCCGTGAGCTGTAGCGTCATCTGCATGTAGGTTTGCGTCATGGTTCGCGTGAACGGTACCTTCACACCGACACCCGGCAGCTCTCGATAATCGGCATAGTCGATTTGAGTCGGAACGAACGCCACTGGCGTGGCGGTGAACCGCAGCAGCCGCACGAGCAAGCCGTTGTTGTCGAAATAGAGCTGGACGGGTGCGCCGTTGCTGGTGGCCTGGAGGACGATGACGTCCTTGCCGTCAAGAATCGTACGGCCACCGCGCCATTGCAAATTCGCCTGGCGGAGTCCCGCGGGAAAGTTCGCCAGCGCCTCGAGCCGCGCACGATCGAGATTGCCGCCCGTCAGCGTCAACAGCGGGAGCGGCTGCTCCGGCCCCGCGATCCACGCGTTCTTGCCGTCGAACACTCTCGTGCTCGCGCCGATGGTGAGATGCACGACCACCGTTTGCTGGGCCGGCGACTTCGCGTAGAGCTCGATTGGCACCGTGCTTCTGTCCGTATCGAACCCGGAATAGGTGCCCTTTGCCGCATAGCTCGTGAGCCTGGAAAGCCGATCCACGCCGCCGACCGCCTGCAGATATCGATCGAACACCTGGTTCACGTTGACGCTTGTGTCGGTCAGAAAGTCGCGCTCGTCGGGATCCAGCACCGGCTCGCCGTACTGCGACATGAAGCTCGGGTCGGCCCTCGGTGTGTTGCTCCCCCCGTGGCAGGTGAAGCAGGTGACGCGCGGCCGCCCGCCGAAGTACTGCTTGTTGAGCGCGTTCATCATTTCGATCATCTGCCGTGCGCGCCGCAGCCGCGGCGTCGGCGTCGCAAACGCCGACTTGTCGAGCGCCGCGTTCGACGCGTGACAGAAGGTGCAGTCATTACCCATTGAGCTGGCGAACGTTCCCATCACCTCGAAGAAGGTGTCGACCGGGATGCCGCGCAGCAGCGTGACGGTCTTGAAGACCTCTTCCACCATCGGCACACGTTCGCCCGCACTCTGTGCAGGCGATGCGCCCTGGCCCGCCTGCGCCGAAGCGCCGCGTACACCGGCAGCGGCCAGGCACACCACGGCCAGCGCCGTGGCCCAAACAAACACTCGCCTCGCTTCGACTCTCATAGGTACTCCTCCGCAAATGCGGGCAGGGAAGCGCCAAATTCTGTCGAAGCATACCGTAATCAACTCCCAACTCCGCAACTCCGAATTCCGAATCGCGGGGGCGCAGCCAGTCGCGCGGATCTCCTTATCGTCCGGGCCGAGTGCGGGCGTATAATCCGGGCAATTTTGCGGGCGGCGCCGGTTGAGTCCCGTGACGACCCGGCTCACGTACCCGCGCCTGATGTGAGTCGGGGCATCACCTGACCCCGACTCGGTTTTTGAGAGAGCCCGCGGCGAAAAGGAGGGCGACATGAGACTCCCGTGGAGCGTGGCGTTGGCGGTCGTGATGGCGGCGTCGGTCGGGCAGGCTCAGATGCCATCGACGACCAGTGTGGAGGCTCCCGGTGGGGCGATCACCATCACCGCGCTCGGCCATGCCAGCGTGCAAATCGAGCAGGGTGGCAAGGTTGTCATCGTCGATCCGGTCAGTGGGATGGCGGATCTGTCCAAGGCCAAGTCGGCCGATCTCATCCTCGTGACCGACATTCACCCGGACCATTTCGATCCGGCCGCTGTGGCGAAGCTTCGCAAGCCGGGCGCCGCTGTCGTGGTCCCGCCCGCCGTCGCGGACGAGAAGAAGATCCCGAACGCTACTGTGATGTTGAACGCCACGATGCGGACAAACCAGGAGGCGTTGGCTGGCATCACCGTCATTTCCGTGCCTGCGTACAACGTTCAGCGCGGTCCGGCTCCCGGGCAGTTTTATCACCCGAGGGGCCGCGGACAGGGTTATCTCATGATCTTCAGCGACAAGCTGGCCGCCGCGCGACTGAAGCAGGCCGGATCGGTCTATGTCGCAGGCGATACGGAATGCGTGCCGGCGATGTCGACCTGGGTGAAAGACGTCGACGTGGCCCTTATGCCCATGAACCTGCCGTACACGATGACGCCGGCGGAAGCGGCGACGTGCGTGAAGGAGTTCAAACCGAAGGTGGCCATCCCGTATCACTACATGGGACAGAAGCCGGAGGAATTCGTCGAAGCGCTGAAGGGCCAGCCGATCGAGGTTCGTCTTCTCAACTTTTACGCCACGGGTCCGAAGTAAAGAGCAGCGATGCGCGCCCGGTCCGCCTAAAGGCGGACGCCACCGATGATTCTCGACGAACGCCCGACGCTGCAAGCATCCGGCGGGATCATCGGTAGCAAGCATCCGGCGGGATCATCGGTAGCAAGCATCCGGCGGGATCATCGGTAGTGTCCGGCTTTAGCCGGACTTGGGTTGGAGCCGGACTTGGGTTGGTCCGCCATCAACTTTCAGAAACCGTACTTGATCCCAAACTGCATGATGCGTGGCGCTCCGGTCATCGAGGTGATTCGGCCGAAACTGCCGGAATTGAAGTTCGTGACCGGATTGCCCAGGTTGAAGGTGTTGAAGAGGTTGAACGCCTCCACGCGGAACTCCATGCTGCGAGTGCCGCCAACGGAGACAAGTCTCGACAACGCCATGTCGACCGTCCAGAACCCAGGGCCTTTGATGCTATTACGGACATAACTGCCCAGCATGCCTGGCGCCGGCTGCGCGAAGGCAGCTGGGTTCAGGTAGCTCGTCAGGCTTTTCTGACCATAAACATCATTGGAGACCTGATCGACCCGTTGCATCTGAATGCCGGTGAGCGCGTTATCCCGGCCCGTGATGATATTGAGCCAGCTGCCAGAGAGGGCGCTGAAAATTCCCGACACTCTCCAGTCCGAAGCCAAGACGCGTAGCGCGGAGCTGTCGAACCGCGGCGTTTGCGCGCCCGCCGTGAAGCTGCCGATGTGCGTCCGATCCTGCAGGCAATGGCCGCGATCGAATCCCGGGTCGGCGGGGTTCGTGTAGCCGTTCGCAATTTGCGGGAAGCCACCACCTGGGGTCGTTGCATCGCCGAAGCAGCGGGACACGGTGTAGTTCCCATTGAGGCTCACGCCGCTGGCGGCGCGACGCTGAAACGACAACTTCAGGCCACGATAGCTCTGCGTGCCGATATCGGTGTGCATGTCCATATTACCGATGAGCGCGGCCGCGGCTGGATTCTCCCCTGACAACGAGAACACGCGTCGCTGGTTCAGGTTCGCGTTGGTGCTGCACGCCGGGTACGACGACGCCGTTGAGCGTGCAGGGGCCGAGCCCCAGGAAGACGCCGGGGTTGATCGCCACCTGGTTCCACAACCGATCGGTGTAGCTGCCCAGATAGCTCGCCGACACCTGCCAGTTCGCTCGAATCTGCCGTTCGAAGGTCACGTTCCACTGCTGGATGCGTGGCGAGTTGATGTCAGGCGCAGTGGCTCCATACGCTCCGAAAGGAACGAACTGCGTATCGGGGCTGGTAAGAATCGGGTGTGGATCCCCGCCAAGGTGCGCGTAAGGATTGTCGAAACCACCGGGAGGATCTTCCACCAGGGAGCGGTTACCAAACGGAGGAGAATTCGCGTTGATTAACTGGTATTCCGCCGTCGGGAAGTCATACGCGAGCCCGTAGGCAGCGCGAAGCGCCATGCGGCCGTTTCCGTTCACATCCCAGGCGACACCCACGCGCGGCGACAGGTTCCACCACTGCTTGTTCAGGCCCGTCGTTCCGGGCGGGAAACCGGCGTCGCCCGGATAGATGAGACCGGCCGGCGCGTTCTTGAACACGGTGGTCTTCGTGCCCTTTCGGAAGTTGTCGAGGCTGAAGTTATAGACGGCGCCATTCAAGACGTTTGCCCCGAAGTAGGGCTCCCAGCGAAGACCCGCATTGATGGTCACCCGGCTTGTCGCCCTCCAGGTGTCCTGGAGATACGTTCCCAGGTACCACTCATTCATCGGCATGATGGCGGCTCCGCCGTGCTCCAATCTGCCGACCCTGCCCAGGAGAAAGTCAGACAAACCCAACCCCGTCAGCTGGCCAGTGAACAACCAGTCGCCGCCGGAACGCGCGTGTGAAAAAAAGTAATGCGTCCAATAGGCCACGTTCGCGCCGACGGACAGTTCGTGGTTCCCCCGCACCAGCGTGACGTCATCGCTCAACTGCGAGGAATTGGTTATGAACAGACCACCGCCCGGATTCGCAATGTTGAACCCGCCGGTAACAGCCATGACCATCGCCCCGGGGTCGTAACTGTAAACGTTGGAGCCCAGCGCATACGGATCGAAAAGCGGTGTGTCGAGCCGATCGATCGCTGTTCGGTTGAACGCAAACCGAAGCGAGTTGACCATGTTGGATCCGAAGACGTAGGTATCGCCGATGGCAAGCGACTGGGCCAGCTTGTCCAAGCCTGGGATGCCTGCCGCCCGCGAGGTGTTATACAGACTCAGTACGCTGTCCGACCGGGTCAGGGGCGTCGGGTTCTTGACAGACGTGGCCATGTACCGTCCGAACAGGGAATGATTGGAGGTCAGTTGATAGTCGATCCTTCCCAGGGCCTGCCCTTCGGTGCTGTCTTCGGTTGTCGTGTACGCAATCTCGCCGCACGGATGCGTCGTGCTGGGAAGCCTTTTGACAAGGTTCAACGCGGCTGGACTGAACCGCGCGGGATCGATCCGGTTGTTCTCGAACCCTCCCCGCAACGCGATCGCCCGGCCACCGTTGCAGGCGGGCGACGCGAAGGAGGTGAAGTCGCCCGCCAGCATCGCGGCTGACGGAACAAACGCGATGTTCGCGGCCGGCGTTTGACGGACCAGGGTGCCCTGGTAGGCCCCGAAGAAAAAGAGCTTGTTTCGAACAAGGGGTCCGCCCAGAGTCCCGCCGAACTGGTTGCGCACCAGCCCATCATCCTGCTGCTTGCCGTCCGGCCTTTTCAGGGCGAACGGGTTGATGGCGTTGAACCGGTGGTCCCGGAGAAACTCGAACACATTCCCGGAGAAGCGGTTGGTGCCCGACTTTGTCACGGCGTTGACCGAGGCGCCCGCGTGCATGCCGTTTTCAGCGGTCAGGCCGCTCGTGGCGACGCGGAACTCCTGCAGCGCGTCCGGGAACGGGAGCGGCAGGTTCAGGTTGTTCTGCGGATTGTTGTGCATGGCTCCGTCGAGAAGGAACGCCACGCCGAAGGACTGCCCGCCGGCGACCGAGTAGGCCACCCCGCCTTGCATGCTCCTGCTGTTCGCTTCGCCCGTCCGGACGGCCGCTCCGGCAATGGCGACGAGATCGGCCGCGTTGCGCCCATTGAGCGGCAACGCCAGGATTTCCTGCGTTCGGACCACCTCGCTGACGCCGGAGCTCTGCACGTCCACGAGGGGCGAGCCTCCCTCAACCGTGATCGTCTCCTCGAGCGCACCGACGGTCAGGACCACATTGATCTCGGGAGTGCCGGCGACCTGCAGCACGATCCCGTTCTGGACAAAGGTGCGGAACCCGCTCAGCGAAACTTCCAACCGGTACGGACCGGTCGGCAGATTCGGCAGTACGTACGACCCGTTGCCATCGGTCACGTCGGTTCGGGTGAGCCCGGTGTCAGTCCGCGTCATCGTGACGGTGACGCCTGGCAGCACCGCTTTACTCTCATCGGTCACTCGGCCGCTCAGCCGCGCCGTCGACAGCTGCGCCGAGGCGACGGCGCTGGCTATCAGGAGACCGATCACGCTCATCGACAAATCCCGGAACAGGCGCCTCATAAGGTCCCTCCTCTAAGTTCCGCACTTCCGCAGCCACGCACGTCGGCCAGTCATCGGACGCTGCCAGCGAGCGCTTTCCACACCCACGTGTCACGGAGGCGCCGAGTCACGGAGAAAAAGTCTCTAGTACCTCCGTGTCTTCGTGTCTCCGTGGCTCGTGATCGCGAGAAATGTTTCAGAAACCGTACTTCACGCCGAACTGCATGATGCGCGGCGTGCCGCCCATCGAGGTGATCCGGCCGAAGGCGCCGGAGCTGAAGTTCGTGTGGGTCCTGTCGGCGTTCATCAGCGTCGGCGGGCCCCAGTTGAACGTGTTCAACAGGTTGAACGTCTCCACGCGCAGCTCCAGCGTCCGCCCCGTGCCGAACGTAACGAGACGCGACAGCGCCGCGTCGATCGATCGGTAGCTGGGCGCTCTGACGCTGTTGCGACGGAAGTTGCCCAGCGTGCCTGGCGCGGGCAGCGCGAACGCGGCGGGGTTCAGCCAGTTATTGACGGTCTTGTCTCCGTACGGGTTCGCAAGTACCTGATCCACGCGCTGATTCTGAATCCCGCTGAACGCGCGGTCCTGACCCGATATGACGTTGATTGGCTGGCCCGAACGCGCGCTGACGATGCCGGCCACGCGCCAGTCCGACAGCGCCACGCGCGCCGCACGGTTGTCGAATCGCGGTACCTGCACGCCCGCGTTGACCACGCCGATGTGCGTGCGATCCTGATCGCAGGGGCCGCGATCGAGTTCAGGATGAGCGGGATCGGTGTAGCCGTTGGCAATCTGCGGGAAGCCGCCGGTCTGGAATGCCGGATCACCGAAACAGCGGGAGAGCGTGTAGTTTCCGCTGAGGCTCAAACCGCTTCCGGCGCGCCGCTGAAACGAGAGCTTCAGGCCCCGGTAGGACTGCGTTCCCAGGTCGGTGTGGATATCGAGGTTGCCGATGAGCAGTGCCGCCGCGGGGTTTTCGTTGTTCAACGAGAACACGCGACGCTGATTGAGATTCGCGTTTGTGCTGCAGGACGGATAGAAGATCCCAGCCAGCGTGCACGGACCGGTCCCGAGAAACACGCCGGGATTGATGGCGACCTGGTTCCACAGGCGGTCGGTATAGCTGCCCAGATAGCTCGCTTCCACCTGCCAGGCTCGTCCAAGTTGTTTCTCGACGGTTACGTTCCACTGCTGGATGCGAGGTGAATTGATGTCGGGATCGACGGAGCCGAAGGCGCCGTACGGGATGAACGGCGTGTTGCGGCTCGTGAGGATCGGATGTGGATCCCCGCCGAGATGCGCGTAGGGCTGATCGAAGCCGCCGGGAGGATCTTCAACGAGCGTCCGGTTCCCGTACGGCGGCGAGTTCGCGTTGATCAACTCGTATTCCCCGTTCGGCAGATCGTAGGTGAGACCGTAGGAGCCGCGAATGGCCGTGCGGCCGTCGCCGGTCAGGTCCCATGCAATGCCGACCCGTGGCGAGAAGTTCAGCCACTGCTTGTTCAGTCCGGTTCGTCCCGGCGGGAAACCAGCATCGCCAGGATAGATAAGACCGGCGGGCGCGTTGACGTACACGTTGGTCTTGACGTTGTTCGTGAAGTTGTCGCGGCTGAAGTTATAAACGGCGCCGTTCAGGACGTTCTGACCGAAGTACGGCTCCCAGCGAAGTCCCCCATTGATGGTGACGCGGCTCGTCGCTCTCCACGCGTCCTGCACGTACAGTCCCGCATACCACTGGTCCATCGGCAGGATCGCGGGTCCGCCGTGTTCCAGCCGGCCGACTCGTCCCATGAGTAAGTCGGCCAACCCGAGGCCGGTCAACTGGCCTGTGAAGTTCCAGTTGCCGCCGGAGCGCGCGTGCGAGAGGAAGTGGAACTGCCAGTACGCAAGGCTGCCGCCAACGGCAATCTGGTGGTCGCCGCGGACGAGCGTGAGGTCCTCGCCGATCTGCGACGCGTTCATCGTGAAGCGGCTCGGGCCGGGATTGTTGATCTGGAACCCGTTGCCAGACACGATGAACACGCCGACATGCGGCTGGTAGCTGTATACGTCCGACCCGATGTCGTGCGGCTCGAACGTCTCGGGCGCGAGGCGGTACACGCCACTCCGGTTGAACGTAAACCGGAGCGCATTCACCGTGTTGGAGCCGTACACGTGCGTGTCACCAATTGCGAGCGAGTGCGCCAGCGCGTCGAACCCGAGCACATTCGTGTTGTTCGACGCGTCATACAGCGACAGCGCAGTGTCTCCTTCCCGCATCGGAATCGGCTTGTCGAATTTCGTCGCCATATACCGGCCAAAGATTGTGTCGTCGGCCGTCCGTTGATAGTCGACGCGGCTGACGAACTGCTTCTCGTCGCTGTCGTTCCGCAACGTGTAGGTAACCTGGCCGCAGGGATCCGTCGTGGTTGGCAGGTGCTTCACCAGGTTGATCGCCGATCGACTGAACCTCGCCGGATCGACGCGGTTGTTCTCGAATCCTCCGCGTAACGTGATCTGCCGGCCGCCGTTGCAGGCCGGCGATGCGAATGCCGTGAAGTCGCCGGCAAGCATCGCGGCCGTCGGCACCCAGGCGATGTTGGAGGCCGGCTGCTGCCGAAGCCTCGTCCCCTGATAGCCGCCGAAGAAAAAGAGCTTGTTACGCACGATTGGTCCGCCAAGCGTGCCGCCGAACTGATTGCGCTGCAGCCCGTCATCGACCCGCTTACCGTTAGGGCCGATCGTGGCAAACGGGTTGGTGGCGTTGAAGCGCCGATCGCGGACGAACTCGAACACGTTTCCCGAGAACCGGTTTGTCCCCGATTTCGTCACGGCGTTGACCGCCGCGCCCGAGTGCATGCCGTTCTGCGCGCTCAGCCCGCCGGTGGCCACGCTGAACTCCTGCAGCGCATCGGGAAACGGAAACGGCATGTTCAGGTTGTCCTGCGGGTTGTTGTGCATGGCCCCGTCGAGCACGTACGCCACGCCGAAGGACTGGCCTCCAGCCACGGACACGCCGAGGCTTCCCGGAAGCGCGCGCTGCGTTGACGTAATGGTCTGGACGGCCGCTCCAGCGATCATCACCAGTTCGACCGCGTTGCGGCCGTTCAGCGGCAGCGCGAGGATTTCCTCGTTCCGGACGACCTCGCTGATGCCGGCACTCTTCACGTCCACCAGCGGCGCGGCCCCCTCTACTGTTACTGACTCCTCGAGGCTGCCGACCGTCAGGACCACATTCACAACGGGTGACGCGGCCACCTGCAGGACGATACCCGTCTGGACGTAAGTGCGGAATCCTGAGAGCGACACCTCCAGTCGATACGGCCCCGTCGCGAGGTTCGACAGCAGGTACGACCCGTTTCCATCCGTGACATCGCTTCGGGCAGAGCCGGTGTTCGTTTGCGTGGCGGTGACGGTGACGCCGGGCAGCACAGCACCACTCTCATCGGTCACTCTACCGCTCAGTTGTGCGGTCGACAGCTGCGCCGAGGCGATGGCGCTGGTTAGAAGAAGGCCGATGGTACTTATGGCGAACTCCCTGAGCAGGCGTTTCATCACACCCTCCTCTTGGTTTCCGCACTTCTGCAGCAACTCGCGGAAGCTCGCCAGCTTTGGTTACATCAGCGGTCCACCCCCGCGCGCACCCTGGGGCTCACCTACTTGGGAACCGATGCATCCGGCCCGCCCGCGACAAACAACTCGCGGCCGTCGCTCAGCCTCTTGATCGTCACCAGGGAGCCCCTGGTCTCCACGACCTTGCCTCCGTAGGTGGTGAAGGTCACCTTTTCACCCGCCATGAGGTCGTTCGGCCCCCAACCCTGACGCCGCACGGTATTCGGACTCGTCATTTCCATGTTCCAGGTCGTCACCTTTCCGGCCGGATCGGTGACATCGACGTACACGCGCATATGCGGGTTCAACCATTCCACTTTCTGCACAACGCCGGTGAACGTGAACTTCTTGTTCGCGTCGTACTCCGTGTCGAATCCGTGATGGGCGACGGCCGGCATCGCCAGACAGAAAAAGCCGAGACCCGTCGCCAGAACGCCAAGCTTCGTTCTCATCACCAACCTCCTGCAGGCTGAACCGCAGCCTACCCTCATTTCTCTCCGGTGTTCAGCCGGTAGCCGCCCGCGATGCCCGCCTGATTGTTCTCGGTGCAGATGTCTTCCATCAGCTCGATATCGTTGCGCACGCGCCTGGCCGTGAACTTCAACTGGACTGTCCGCGAGTACGCGCCCGGGTCGTCGATCGTGAATTCGTTGATCAGCGTGCCGTAGTTCGGGCGCGTCCACCGTTCGATCGTGTGCAGCTTGTCGGTGTGCGGCGTACCGCGGCTGTCGAACCAGAACTTGTCGTTGTAGCCGACCGTGTCGATGACGAGCGTGTCGCCTTCCCATCGTCCGATCGAATGGCCATACCAGGTCGGGAACACATCGGCCGGATGTTTCCGGCCATCCATGTAGACGACGCGGTGCGCGCCGGCGTCGCCCAGTTCGTGCAGGATGTAGATCTCCGTCAACCCCTTCGGCGTATAGGCATTCACGAATCTTCCACGGATACGGGTTCATGCGCGGCACGCTCATCGGCAGGCACGCGACATAGGGCTCGTCCTGCTCTTTACGTCTGTCCCTGAGCGTCTTTCGCCCAGGCCAGCAGCGGCAGCTCGCCTGGCTTCAACCCTCCTTCACGCTCGATGTCGGCGTTCGAGCCGCCACCGAGCCAGGGTCCGGTCAGATCCGGATGGCCATCGGCGCAGTCTCGGCACCGGACCATTCACCAGGTTGTCGGGAAGCAGAGGAGTACCGCCCGAAGGGACACTCGTCACACGACCCTGCGCCTGCGTCTGGACAAGCAGCGCCAAGGCCAGACCGAGAACTGTCGCTGAGACGACAAGAATCCTTTTCACGTCAACCTCCGACAGAAGGCCTTTCCATATCAGAAATCGAGTTGGGCGCTGAACTTGAACATCCGGCCGCCGAGAATCTGCAGCGGCCGCAGCCACTGGCCTCCGTTCGTGCCGGAGTAGCGCGTGGTCATGTTCAGCACGTTGCTCGCGTTGAACAGGTTGTAGAGATCCCCGTTCCCTCGCACGCGTATCTTCCCGAAGCGGAAGGTTCGCGTAGAAGCGGACGTCCGTCTGCCGCAGCCGATCTTCGAAGTAGCTGGTGTCTGGAACCGTATTGATGACGACGCTGGCGTTGCAGGGTGCGAGCGCCGCGGCACTGCCCGAGATCGCGCCCGAGCGACGGCCGAATCTCGGCGTTCGTGTAGGCGCGGCTGGCGACGCGCGGAATGCCCGGCTTGTCGAAATACAGCGCGCTGACCTGGAAATCCCACGGCAGCGGGTAGATGAAGACCAGGCTCGCTCCGGTGGCAGCTGACCACGGCCGGTTGATGTGGCAGAAGTCGGATGTGCGAGGCGTCACCACCGTCGTCGAGACCGCGGTCCCGCCGATGAAGTTCGGCAGCAGCTGCGGCAGGCTGTTGAAGTCGCACGTGTCGGTTGTGGTGCGGCCGACGCCCACGCCCGCCTGGAAGCGCGCTCCGCGCGCCAGCCGGGCTTCGAGGCCGACATCGACACCGTTGTAGACCTCCGTCTGCTTCCCGTAATGCGTGTGCTGCGTGACGACGTTGTCCACGCGGCCAAAGGCGCCGGGCTTGATGTCGTAGAGCCCGCAGACCTGGTTGCTGCCGCCACCGGGCAGTCGCTCGTCGGTCGGCACCGTGACGCAGAACGGGTCGTAGTCGCTCGCCGTGGTCCCCTGGTTGTCGGTGACGAGGAAGTTACCGTACCACGTGCGGAAGTAGCCGGCGTTCAACGCCACGTTCGGCCGAAGCTGGTGCTGCACCTGCGCGGCCAGCTGCCAGTTGTAGTCCTGCCGGTTGAAACCGCCGAGCGCGTCCGCTGCCCGGCGCGTGCTCCCCGCGCGGATCTGCCCGAATGTCAGGTCCGACCACCCGCCGCACTCGCCGTTCGGCAACGGACTCCGCAGGTCGCAATCGGGCACGTAGTTCCCGTTGTCGTTCCATGTTCGTGTCGTGCTGTTTGCCTGGTTGTTGGCGGGAATGTCGACGCCCGCGATCGAGTACGGCGTATATCGCCCGAACGACGCCTTCACCGCGGTCTTGCCGTTGCCGAACAGGTCGTAGGCGCCGCCGAGCCTCGGACTGATGTTGGTCCAGTTCGGGGCGTTCTTCGTCGGCCGGAAACACACGCGCGGGGACCCACGGTCCGGCGATCATGCGCGTTTCGGGAGCGTGGCCGTTGAAGTTGTTGAAGCGCAGGCCGAGGTTGAGCGTCAGCCTTTGAATGGTCCACTGATCCTGCGCGTAAGCCGCGATGTCGAGCGAGCGCCACAGCGCCTCGAACGGCACCGCCCAGATCGTGACCTGCTGCGGAATGCGATCGCGGAACGTGTATGAACGCGCGCCGTTGATCTGGTTCGCGTCGTTGGCCCAGTCCGGTGCGCCTTCGGAGTACTCAGCCAGATCGACGCCGGTCTTCAGGGAATGCTGACCGGTGATGTACGACACCGAACCGCGCTGGCGGTACTGGCGGTTGTGCTGAATGCGATAACCGCCGGCGTGCGTCAGGCTGAGCGCGCGCGATCCGTAGCGGAAGTTCGTCGACAGCTCGGTAATCGCGATCGTGTCGGTGCCGACGCTCGGATCCGTCCGCATCGTTTCGTTGTCGAATACGTTGGCCGATGCGCCCGCCTCGATCAGCAGGCGGCTGCTGACCGCCGACGTCCAGGTGACGAGCGGCAGGTAGTTGACCTTGTAGTTGTGGGCGCCAACGGCTTCCGGTGTGCCCTGCACGTTGTTCTGCGGACCGAGCTCGAGGATGGGCCAGAAGCAGCTGCAATTCGGCTGCGCTTCGTACGACACGACGAGCTTGTTCTTCTTCGATGCCTGCCACGTCAGGCGCAGGCTGAAGTCGCGGTAGTAATCGTCGGTGAACGCCGGCCGGCTCAGATCCGGCTCGTAGAACGTGACGCGGTACACCGGGTCGGTGCCGACGCGCTGGTTCTGCAGCTTGTTGAAATAGTTCCCCTGCTGATACTGCTGGTTCGCTCCGAACCGCGATCCGGCGAAGAACCACAGTCTGTCTCGCAGGATGGGGCCTCCGAACGCACCGCCGGTGTCGTAGTGCTTCTTCAGCGACGAGGAGAAGCTCAAGCCCCGCGCGCGCAGGTCGTCGTTGAGATTGCCCGCCTGCAGCGATGACGCGCTGTGCGACGTGTTGAAGGCGCCGGAGAACGTATTGCCGCCGTCTCTCGGCACGATGTTCATCTGCACGCCGCCCGTGTTGCGATCGGCGGAGGTGCCGCCGGTCTCGACGCCGACTTCCTGGAACGTCAGCTGGTTGAAGACGAAGACCGCGCCGCCCTGCAGGCGCTGCGGCAGTCCATCGATGATGGGCACGTTGTCGTCAAATCGCCCGCCATGCGCCGAAAATGCATTCGCGCGCTCATCGAGCCCGCCGACGCTTTGCCAGACAGGATTGCCAATGACGGCGCCCGGGATGAAGTTCACGAGCTGACTGATGCGCCCAGTCGTCGGCAGCGCCTCGAGCGTCGTGCGCGACAGCGTGGTCTGCTGCCGCACGTTCTGGAGATCCACCACAGGGGTTTCGCCGCTCACCGTGATGGTTTCGGCGAGCTCGCCCACCTTCAAATCCGCATTGACGGTAGCCGTGAACCCGGCGGTCAGCTCGAGCCCGTCTCGTTTCAACGTGCTGAAACCAGGCAAGGTGAAGGTCACCGTGTAGGCGCCCGGACGCAAATCGACGATCCGGTACAGTCCCTGGCCGTCGGTGACGGCCGTACGGACCTTCTCGATCAAGGCGGGGCTGGCGGCTTCGACGGTGACGCCGGGCAGCACCGCGCCCGACCGTCTTTCACCACCCCCGTGATGGTTCCATTCGCGCCCTGCGCCCACGCAGCGGCCGACACCAGGAGGAAACAGAACGTCAGGACGTAACGCGGGATCGGGCGGCTCATCGCACTCCCCTTCTTTGGAAACACTGAGATTGCGGGTCACGCACGCGCGAGACGAGAGACAGCTTGGACGGTTCGACGGAGGCGATTCGTATCACGCGCCTTGGGTAAGGTCAAGGAATAATGATGCGCTCGGACCGTAAACATCTATAGGATTGGCGCCAGTGCACCCGGACCTCGAACAAGCCCCCGACGGGGAGCGATCCCTGATCAACATGGCCGAAGTCTCCGAGATCGAGCTGCTGATCCGGCGGCGCATGCGCGAGGTCATGTCCGGCGAGCATCGCGGCGTCACGTACGGAACAGGTTTCGACTACGTCGGCCTGCGGAACTGGGAGGCTGGCGACCGGTTCTCCACCATCGACTGGTCGCAATCGACCTTGACGAACTTCAGTCCGCTCATCGTCCGCGAGTTTGAGCAACCCAGCACTGCCACGGTGCTGGTCGTTGCCGACGCCTCGTTATCGACCCGATGCGGCGCCCATGGCGTGTCCATTGCCAGCCTGGTCGCACGGGCGATCGCGACGGTCGGCATGTCGGCCGTGTTTTTTCAGGATGCGTTCGGCCTCGCGACATTTGACGATGTCAACCAGCATCTCGCGGCGATCCGGGCTCGAATCGGCCGCAACCACGTGATGCACTGTCTCGACGCCTATCAGAACGGCCGGGGACTCGAGGAGGTACGAGACACCGGCAGCATGAGCATGACGATCGGCTCGTTCATGCGGAAAACCGCCCTCATTCCGTTCGTGTCCGATTTCCTGTTCGACGATCCGCGCGCCGTGCTGAACGAATTGTCGTTGTTGAACGCGACGCACGACGTGTTCGTCGTCCTCATCGACGCGGCGTTCGCCTTCCAGCTGCCCCACCTGTCGGCAGGATGGGTAGAAACCGTGGATGTCGAAACCGGCCGGACGCGCGTGATGTCGGGGGCCGCATTGAGAGACATGGCCGCGAGGGTCCGGGCGTGGCAGGACGACGTCGCGGGTATCGCGCGCGAAGTCGATCTGGACGTCGTGCGTTTCGGCACCGAGTCGGTGGCAAATCATCTGGCGCTCGCTGAATTCGTCGCGGAGCGGCGGCTACGGAAGGTTGCATAGTGACGTGTCCGTAAACACGGGCGGCCTGATCCTCGCGTTGGTGTGCTGTGGGGCCGTCGTCGTGGCCGGCCAGGGGCCGCCAACGGGTAACACCGCGACTGTGGCCACAGCCGGCGAATCGGTCACACTCGAACCGATTGAGTGCTGGTCGCGCACCAGCACGAGCGCGGCTCGCGTGGGCGAGCTGTTCACGCTCGTGCTGACGTGCGCCGTCGTCGAGACCGCGTCAACGACCGTCGTACCCGACCAATCCAGACTCGACCCTGGTGTTTTCCAGATTCCTCCATTTGAGGTGGTGCGCGGCACCCAGGCGGCCGACGTACGGGCGGGCACCCGCCGCTTCTTTCAGTACCGGTACACGCTGCGCTACGTTGGGGAAGACTTCGGCAAGGACGTTGCGCTGCCCTCCGTGACGGTCTCGTACCGCGTGCAGAGCCAGACGCCACAAGAGACGGCGATCGAAGGACGCGAACGTCAGTACATCCTTCCGGCCCTGACGATTCGGATCCTTTCGCTTGTCCCGGGTATCGCAACCGACATCCGGGACGAGCCCACGGAAACATTCGGCCAGATCCAGGCTCGCAGATTCCGCGCGAACGTACTCCGCGTCATTGCGGGATCCTTGTACATAGTCGGAGCGCTGGTTGTCGTATCGGGGTTTACCCGCGTCCTTCAACGAAGCCGGCGACAGACTCGGGTCGCCATCAGGTTTGCCTCCGACAGCGCGATTCTGCGGCATGTGTCCGATGAACTGGGCAAGGTGCGGCGTCTGCGTGGCATCGAAGGATGGACCGACGCATTGGCTGCCCGGGCACTGGTATCGCTCCGGGTCGTTGCGACCTATGCCATTTCTCACCCCGTGATTCAAGATCGAGACGACGGCACACGAGCGACCGAGGGTCAGCTTGTCGTACCTGGGCGATGGCCGGGCCAGGGCACGGTCCTCGTGTCCAGCTCGGCGACGTCCGTGACACTGGCGAGTGAGGGTCGACGCATCGAGGCTCGCCGCGCCGCATCGAATGGCATG
The DNA here is from genome assembly GCA_963741135.1 of uncultured Acidobacteriota bacterium. Classification (GTDB taxonomy): domain Bacteria; phylum Acidobacteriota; class Vicinamibacteria; order Vicinamibacterales; family UBA2999; genus Gp6-AA40. Next base: position 1,065,563 of record CAVUHC010000006.1, on the reverse strand, counting down.
GACACCGGCACGAGTGGCGCCGAACACCTGGCTGACCTCGACGCCGCGATGAATCGATTCGCGGGCAGGGCGTACGGACGCGACGGTCGCCTTGTCGATGACGCGGATCTGGACGAAGCACTCGACGCTGGCGTCCGCGCACTTGATCGCGTGCGGCGCGAACATACCTGGCTCTCGACGAAACTGCGCGCCATCGCCTCCACCCTGGTCCGGCTGAAGGTCCGGCTGAAGGTCCGGCTGAAGCCGGACACTACAGGCGGCGTCTCGTGAGCACGCTGATCGAGATCCGCCGGCTGCTCGAGTCGTCTTTGGCAGAGTGGCGTGGTCTTCGTATCGAAGACCTCCGGTTCTGGCACGGTGACGCGGCGCGGCTGATGATCATCGTGCTGGTCGCCGTCTCACTGGCCATGATCGTGGTGCGCGCGACGATCATTCGAAGAACACCGCGTCACCGCGTTGCTCTTCCGGCGCTGCTGACCTCTCACGCCTCGTTCTCGTGGAGCTTTCTCCGGCGGACGCCGTTGCTCCTGCTCATGGCCGGACTTCCGTGGTTCATCCTGGCGTTGGCAGATCCTTATTCCTCACTCACACAGCGGACGGAGACCTTTCCCGGACGTCGGATCTGCCTGATGATCGATGCCTCCTCGAGCATGGTCAGACCTTTCTCCGCGCCGACGCTGCGGCGGGCTGGAAATGACTCACAGGCAACGTTCCTCACCGCAGTCGCAGCCGCCGATCGTTTCGTGCAGCTCCGGATCAAGGGCAAGTATCGCGACCTGATGGGACTCGTCGAGTTCGGAGATCAGGCCTACGTCGTCACCCCCTTTACGAATGACTACGAGAACATCCGCCTGAGTCTGTCGCTCGTCGGCGACTACACCGAATTCATCCGGTTTCCGGACCAGGGCACCTTGATTGGACGAGCGATCGAACAGGGCGTTCAACTGTTCAGGACGTTCGACTTTCTGGACGCGTCGGGCAACCTCCTGGTTCTCTTCAGCGACGGCGAAGACTCGGAAGTCCTGGGCCGGAGCAAGAGCGTCGACGAGCTGGTGCGATCTGCGCGAGCCGCCAAGGTCCCGATCTATTTCGTCCGGACACGATTCGACCGGACGTTCGGCAGCGTCGTGTCGGACTCGTTGTGGAAGGATGCCGTCGAGGCGACCGGCGGCCGGTACTACGCCGCGTCGGACGAATCGACGATCCTGCGCGCCATCCAGGACATCGACCGTGTCTCCGTGGGCCGGATTGACATTAAGCAGTACGTCAGCCAGCGGCCCCGGTTCCGTCCGTTCACCCTTGTGGCGGCCGCCACGTGGTCGCTGGCGACGATGCTGATGCTGACCGTGCCGTACTTTTGGCGGTTCCCGTAGTCAGCCAAAGCTCAATGCCCAAAGCTCAATGCTCAATGCTCGTGCGACGCTCAATGGTGAGTAAATCCGGGGAGACTGCTCTGTGAGAACGGCTGTTGGCTATTTGATTGTCGTGATTCTGCTGCTGACGAGCGGCGAGGTTCTCCGGCGCACCGCGACATTCGAGGATGCGCTGTCGTCCGCCCAGGAGCACCTGACGACGCAGAATCCAGCGGACACGCCGGCTCAGGCGGCCGATGAACGGGCCGCGCCGCTTGCGGCGTCGCTCCCCTGGGTCGGTCCATCCATCAGAGCGGACCTGCGACGTCAGCGTGCCCTCACGGCCTACTGGCGAGGTGACTACGCGGCGCTGAGGGGGGCTGACTTTTCAGATCCGCGGAGCGGGCAGAGACCGGATCAGCAGGGGCAACCGTCCGACGGCGCGACCCGCTTCATTGAGGCCAACGCGATGTTTCGCGACCTGGCGCGACAATCTGGCAATAACCAGGTGCTGTTACGGGCTCTCGACGCTGTGCTCAAAGCCTACGTCTCGGTGCTCGAGGTCGACCCGAACGCCGTGGACGCCGCGTACAACTACGAGTTCGCGTCGCGGGTGCGCGGCGCCCTTGCCGCAGGGCGTGTCAGCAGTATCAAGCTGCCGTCGAATTCGAACATGAACGGCGAAAAGGGCTCCCCGCCGCCCCAGACGAAGCCAACAGAGTTCAACATCATCGTGCCGCTGCGACCCGAAGAGCGTCAGGAACAGGCCGACCCGGGGGCGAGCGCGCCGCCTCAACGCAAAGGATGACATGCAGTTTGGTGAACCACGGTTTCTGTGGCTGCTGGTCGTACCCGCGCTGTCGCTGGTGCTCTGGGTCCGTCGGCTCATGTTGCACCGACGCGACGCTCGGCGGCTCGCAACCGGCCGTCACGTTCCCGTGCAAGAGCGGTTTCCGCTCATAGGCGACGCGCTGTTCTGGCTGAGTACGATCGTGGCAACGGGACTCCTCGTGGTGGCGGTCGCCCAGCCGCGAGTAGTCACGTCGCTCGTCCGCACCGGCGGCGTGGATCTCGTGGTCGTGCTCGATGGCTCCGCATCGATGCACGTCTCCGATGTGACGACCAATCGGTGGCAGCGATCCGTGAGCTTCCTGCGGGTGCTGGGCGATTCACTGAGCTGGCAGCAGGACCGCGTGGCACTCACGCTGTTCGCGCACATTGCCGCGCCCCAGATCCGGCTCACGAGGGACCCGAACACCTTCTTCTTCTTTCTCGACCACCTGACCGCCGGACCGCCATTTCGTCTGGAAGACGCCGCAACGTGGGATACGAATATCGCCCTCGGCATCATGTGGGGACTGCGCGTCATCGAGAAGGATGAGCAGATCAACGGGCCGTCGAAGAATGGCCGACTGCTCGTACTGCTCTCGGACGGACAGGCGTGGAGCGGCGCGGTGGAGGAGTCTATCAAGGCGACCCGCGCGCGCGGGATTCCGATCTACGTCATTGGTGTCGGCACCGCCCGGGGCGGCGTGATTCCGGATCCCACGCCGGCGGCGAATCTCACATCACCCATTGTCTCGAGGCTGGATCGGGCATCGCTCGCGGCCATTGCAACGGCCGGAGGGGGTCAGTACCTCGAGTTGGATCGTGAGAGTGATCTGAACCTGGCGAACGTGCTCGTCGACGCGGCGCGGCGCCGCGCCCTCGACGCAACAGCGGCACCGGTGATGAGGGAGGTCTACTGGCCGTTCCTGATCGCAGCCGGCGGTTGTGCGGTCCTGGGTGCCCTGCTGCTGCGCGACCGGTCCGAATTGTGGATTCAGATCGTGGCCGCCGCGCTCACCGGGGCAACAGTCGTCGCCGTGCTGCGCTAGGGCTATAATCACCGTCCAATCTCCTCTCATTCGCCGGTCGTCATTGAGTACTGGAGGGTCTATGCAGACGGTGCGGTCGCGGCCCGCGAGCATTGCGATCACGATCATCCTGGCGCTCACCTCGCTCGTATACGCGCAGGGTGCCCAGACGTTCAAGGGGCGGCTCTCGCCTATGCCCGTCGATGCCACCACTCAGGCAGGCACCACCGGAGTGGGTGCGGCCACCGCGGTGCTCACAGGAACGAAACTCACAGTTTCAGGAACCTTTTCCGGCCTGCAGGCGCCGGCCACAATCGCCCAGGTCCACGTCGGGCCGAGAGGCATTTCAGGCCCTCCGGTGCTCGACCTGACTGTGTCCAAGGCGACGTCGGGTACAGTGCAAGGCGAGTTGATGCTCACGTCCGCGCAGGTGGATCATCTGAAGCGCGGAAGGCTCTACATCCAGATTCACAGCGAGAAAGCCCCGGAAGGCAACCTTCGGGGATGGCTCTTGCCGTAGGAGTGCGCCCGTCATGATGACTTCGCGTTTCTGGCTCACAACAGCAGCCGTAGCGTGCGCATGTGGCGTCGTCGCGCTCGCCCAGCAGCCGGCGCCCGCGCCTGTGTTCACTGCGCAACAGGCCGCTGCCGGACGCACGGCGTACGAAACGAACTGCGCCGCGTGCCATCAAGTCGACCTGGGTGGTAGCAACGAGGCACCGCAGTTGGCCGGGGCCAGCTTCATCGGCCAGTGGGGAGAGAGGTCGGTGAGCGACCTCGCTGCGTACATCACGAAGGCGATGCCGCCGGACAACCCCGGCGGCGCTGGACAGCCTGCGAATACGAACATCGTGGCCTACATCCTCCAGGCCAACGGCGCGGTCCCGGGCACCCAGCCGCTGACACCGCAGACGACGTCCGCTATTCGTGCGGTTGCGATGCGGCAGGCGCCGCCTGCGGCGCCAGTCGCCGCACCCGCACAGGCTGGCGGACGTGCGGGAGGCGCGGGAGGTGACGGCGATGGTGCCGCGGCGCCGCAATCGCTCAGGGGCCTCATCCTGAAAGGCGACATCCCCAACTACGTCCCGGTGACCGACGAAATGCTGCGCAACCCGGAAGCCGGTGACTGGCTGATGGTGCGCCGCAACTATCAGGGCTGGAGCTACAGTCCCCTCACCCAGGTCACGCGCGATAACGTGAAGAACCTGCGCCTCGCGTGGGTCTGGGCGATGAGCGAAGGCGGCGTCAACGAGCCGATGCCGCTCGCGCACAACGGGATTCTCTATCTCGTGCACACGGGCAACATCGTGCAAGCGCTCAACGGGCGCACCGGTGAATTGATCTGGGAGTACCGCGCAGGCCCCGACCAGGGCGGAGCGATGCGCAACCTGGCGATCTACCAGGACAAGCTCTTTGTCACGACAAGCGACGCACGGATGGTTGCGTTGAATGCGCGGACCGGAGAGCTTGTCTGGGACACGCGCTTTGCGGACGCGACGAAGGGGTACAGAGCGGCGACCGGGCCGATCGTGATCAAAGGAAAGCTCCTGCAGGGACTCAACGCCTGCGATCGCTTCAAGGAATCGGGCTGCTACATCAGCGCTCTCGACGCGGCCACGGGCCGGCTGCTGTGGCGGTTCAACACGGTGGCCAGGCCGGACGAGCCAGGCGGCGATACGTGGGGCAAGCAGCCGATGATGTTCCGCGCCGGCGGCGAAACGTGGATCACCGGCAGCTACGATCCGGAGCTGAACCTCACCTACTGGGGAACCGCGCAGGCCAAGCCGTGGGTGCCAGCCAGCCGCGGCATGTCAGCGCTCGACAAGGCGTTGTACACGAGCTCGACGCTCGCGTTGAATCCCGACACCGGGAAGCTGTCGTGGTACTTCCAGCACGCGCCCGGTGAAGCGCTCGATCTGGACGAAGTGTTCGAGCGCGTGCTTGTGGACGTCGATGGCCGGAAGTTCGTGTTCACCATCGGCAAACCCGGCATCCTGTGGAAGCTCGATCGGCAGACGGGCCAGTTCGTCAGCCACAAGGAAACGATCTTCCAGAACGTCTTCGATACGATCGACGCGAAGACGGGGGCGGTGACGTACCGAGGCGACATCCTCGAAGCCAAGGTGGGCGACTGGATCAGCGCCTGTCCGAGCACGGAAGGTGGCCACAACTGGCAGGCCATGAGTTACCACCCGGGGAGCGGTCTCCTCGTGATTCCAATCAGTCAGAGCTGCTTTGAAATCCGCGGGCGGCAAGTGGACATGAAAGAAGGATCCGGCGGCACGCAGGCCGATCGCAGGTTCTTCGAGATGCCAGGCAGCGACGGCAACATTGGCAAACTTGCCGCCTTCGACGTCCGGACCATGCGGCAGGTCTGGACGTACGACCAGCGGCCGTCGTTTCTGACGTCCGTGCTGACCACCGGTGGCGACGTCGCCTTCGTCGGTGATCTGGACCGGAACTTCCGTGCGTTCGATGTGCGGAACGGCAAGATCCTCTGGCAAACGCGGCTCGGCACGTCGGTACAGGGATATCCGATCTCGTTCAGCGCCGGAGGCCGGCAGTACATCGCTGTCTCCACCGGGCTCGGCGGCGGGAGCCCACGCAACGTCCCGAGGCTGATCGCACCTGACGTCAAGCATCCGACGACCGGCAACGCGCTGTACGTGTTCGAACTTCCGGAGACGAACTAAGGATCCGCTTTTTCGCCCCAGGGGCACGACATCGCCACACTCAGCGGCCCTCAGCCGCCGGGTTCGATCGCCGCCGAGGATGCCGTCACATCGACGTAGACGACATTCAGACGGTAGTACAGGGTCGACAGGAACGCCCCACTCGTGACGAGCGGCAGTAGTGCCTCTGAGCTCGTCGTCACGACCTGGGTTCGGCGATGTTCACTGGACAACCAGTCGCTCAGCATCTGCTGCTCCCCTGGGGCTAACGCAGCAACGTCGTGCAGGATCAGCGTGTTGGCTGACTCCGTTGGCGGCAGCGCGAGCGGGAGACGGCCGCACTTCCGCACGATAACCGGAAACTGATACATCGATTGCAACTCACTCAGCGCAGCGGCGGTTGCCGTCCCGTTGCCAACGAGCAGGATGTTCGGGTGTGCGCGAGACAGCCAGGACAACTCGTTGCGAAGGACACGTACGAGTGGTTCGGCCGAATTGAAGTTGGACTGAGGGGGCGACGCGGTTGCAGGCATCATAAGTTTTTGAATTCCATAAGGTGACAGAAAGACTTCGGTGCGATCAAGCAATGTTGATTCCTCTTTTGCGGCGGGAGGCGCGCACTGCTACGCGCGTGAATACGCGGGTCAGCGTGAGGCGTGCGCGTCTTGCAGTCCCACACATTTGTTCTCACTCGTGAGTTGAGACACAAATGTGTTCGCGGTTGGTTTACCGTCGCTCAGTCGCGCAGCACGCGCGCGTCATTTCGAGGGTTGGCCTGCACAAAATTGTGTGCGGTCAGGGTGTGGCTTCACGAATGTCGTATCGCCAGGATCGGCGCGATCTCGTGATCCGCGACGGCTAATAGGACTGCGGGACCGGCGGGCCTTTTTTCGTGTGCGAGGCTATTGCACCCGGGTGAGCTGTCCGCGCGAGAAGCCGCCAGGATTCAGCGGCGAGTGAACGTTGAAGTAGAACGCCGCCGGGTTGTTGACGATCGACTGGACGAGCGCCGGGTCCGCAGCGATGCCGCTCACCCTGAATTCGCCAGTTCCGTTGGGCAACGACACCGTGGAGGTGGCCGTGAGCCCGGTGCTCAGAACCACGGGGCCGTTGACACCGGCTGCCGCGGGATGAATATGAGCCCCGACCAGCGTCGTACCGGCCGGAAAGCCACTGAGCTGATAGTAGAAACTCGCCGTCGCCGACGTAATCGCGTCTCCGGCTCCTCGTGTCACGTCGAACTGGACCTGCACTGCGCCGCCGCCGCCGGATTCCGCGTTGCCGACTGGCGGCACCTCGTTGGCTGGACTGAGTATCGCTGAAAAGATCAGCGGCACATTGGACGGCGTGGTCTGGTTCTCATCACCGCATGCGGCAATCAAGACACATAAGGCGACGGCTATCAACGTCCATCGATTCATCGTTCCCCCAGGTGCGGCTGTCCGCCGGCCGCCACCGCGAATTTTCGAGCAGGATGAGCGCGCGGTCGCTCCGTGACCCTCATTGTAGGCGCAGTGCCACGCCATCAAAGCTCGACCTCAGCCCCTTCGCAATCCGTCTCGCTCAAGCTCGTCCGGCAGTTGGGGCGCGCAGGTAGAAAAGAAGGGCCGGTCATTGTGACCGGCCCTTCAGGCATGTGGCGCGGACCCTGTGGGTCCGCGGAGCAATCCTATGCTTTCGGTTGTGCTATTCGACGATGGTGAGTTGCGACACCAGGTTGATGAACGGCGTAAACGTGGCGGTTCGGCCGAATCGATCTGTCGCGGTCACCGTGTAGTTGATTACGCCGATCGGCGTATCGGTGGGCACCGTCCACACACCGGTCCACATTTCGGAAGGCTGTCGTGGGTATTCCGCCGCCGGAGCGTTTCCGACGCCACGCCACCGCATGGGAACGTCGATCGTTTTGCCGGCGACCGTCAGGTGGGCTGTCATGACGGCCGTGTTCTCAACCTCGCCCGTACCGCCATCAATCGCCGTCATACGGAGACCGACGCGTTGACCCCGCTTGAAGCGACTGGTGAGAATGCAATGGGTCGGCAGAGTCGGGGGATTATCGAAGCTCGCGAGATCTCCCCAGATGACGAGCTTCCCTGTCGGGTGTCCCGGCTGAGGGGGCGGTGGAGCTGGCGGCGGGCCCGCGGCTCGTCCGCGTCCCGGTGCCGCAGGTTGGTCCTGCCCGGACACCGTGGAACCCACAGCGATCGTCACGAGCCCGACAAGCGATAAGAGCGACACGGTCTTGAGCAGCGTCGTCATAGCGACCGCATGCTACAGGACTTCCCTCCTCTTTTCTAGCGCGGAACACCCGTCCGGCCTCGATCGGCGTCGGCGCGATCGCGCGTCAGGGATTGAGATCTTCGAGTCGCCGGTTGCGCGTCTCGAGCATACCGATTGCCGCGAGTGCGCCAATCACGCCGGCTGAGGCAAACATCATGAACACCGCACCGGTGCCTTCGGCGGCGACCAGGTATCCCACCAGCACTGGACCCGCAGCGGATGCGAGGCGCAGCCAGCACGTCGCCGATCCGGTCCCGATCGCACGCATCCGAGTGGGGTAGATCTCCGGCGTGTAGAGATACAGCACCGCGTTCACGGATCCTACGATTCCATAGCTCACGGTCACCAGGACCATGACAGCCGTGACCGACTGGGCAGCGAAGGTCCCGAGCAGTGCGAGCAGCGCGGCGCCTGCCGCGAACCCGGCGGCCGTCCATCGCCTGCGTCCGATGCGATCGATCGTAAACGCGCAGCCGAGGAGGATCACGACTTGCGCGACGTTCGTCAGGGTCCCCGCGCGCAGGGCCTGGCTGAGACTCAGGTGATACACGCTGCTGTATAGCGTCGGCATCCAGTTGTTCAGCCCATTCGTGATGAAGTAGGCGCAAGCCCAGAGCGTCCACACGATGAGCGTCCGTCCCCGGTAGACGCCGGAAAGGAGCTCCGTCCATCGGCTGCGCTGGCTCAGGCGGACCTGAGAGTCGCGACTCGACGTCGCGATCGGAGACTCGGGACTCGAATCCCGGATCCCGAATCCCGAATCCCGGCTGTGCGTGCTCGCCTCGATCTGGCGAATGACCGACTCCGCCTCGGCGAGGCGTCCCTTCGAAATCAGCCACCGGGGCGATTCGGGAAGCCGCAGCAGCAGCGCGGTGACGACCAGGCCCGGCACCCCGCCGATCAAGAACATGATCTGCCACCCGAGCGTTGGCACGAGCACGGCGCCGATCTGGCCCGTCATCATCAATCCGATCGGAAAAATCAGTTCGTACAGCAGGAAGAAGCGTCCGCGTCCCTGCGCCTTCGACAGCTCGTTGATGTAGACCGCGGCGACCGGCATCTCGCCGCCGACCCCGATGCCCTGCACGAGCCGCAGCGTGAGCAGTGACGCAACACTCCCGCGACATCGCGCACGCAATGCTCATCACCGACATCAGCGCCGTCGCGCCTGCAACGCTGCGAACGCGGCCGTAGCGTTCCGCAAGCCCGCCAAACAGCAGCGCGCCCACGAACTGGCCCAGATATCCGATCGCGATGAGCCACCCGATCTCGGCCGGGGTCATGCCCCATTGGCGCACCAGCACCGGCAGCACGAACGCGAGCGACAGCGCATCGAATGCGTCGAAGAAGGTCGCGCTGCCGACGATGACGCGGGCGCGCAGGTGCCACCGCGAGAACGGCACCCGTTCGAGACGCGCGACGAGATCCTGCGTTGAGGCGTCCGGCACGCTCAGGTCAGCGACGTGACAGGAGTCCGCGGAGCTCCGAGGCGATCTGATCCGGATGCTCGATAGGCGTCAGGTGACGAGCGCGCGGAAGGATCGTCAGTGTCGACTGCGGAATCGCGGCGTGAAGCTGGCGGGCCATGGCCACGGGCGTCGCGTAGTCCTCCTCGCCGACGACAATCGCAACCGGCATGCGGAGCGATCCGCAGATCCTGGCGGCTGTCGACGTGACCGAGCAGGCTGCAGCTGGCGGCGTAGCAGTCCACGTCGTTGGCGACGAAGATCTCCGTGGTTCGCTTCAGCATGTCTGGATGACTGGCGCGAAACTCGTCGGAGAACCACCGTGTGAGCTGGAAGTCGATGAGTCCGCTCATGCTCTTGGCTTTCGCCGCGTCGGCGCGCTCCTTGAACTTCGCCGGCGCGTCCGCACCGTACCATGCCGTCGTGTCGATCAGGCCGAGCGCAGCGGTCCGTTGCGGGTACACAGCGGCAAAGGCTTGCGCGACGTTGCCACCCATCGAGCATCCAGCAACCACGGCGCTCTGCCATCCCACGTGATCGAAGAGCTCGGCGAGATCGCGCGCAAAGAGCTGCGCCGTGTATGCGCCGGCGTGCCGATCTGATCGACCGTGGCCGCGGCAATCATAGGTGAGAACCTCGGCCTCACCTTCGAGTCTCTGGACAACGCCGTCCCAGACGCTGCGATCGAGCGCAAGCGAATGCACGAACGCCATGCGCGGAGCCCCCGGGGTCGGTGCCGGTCGATGCGTAAACGCGATGGATGTTCCGTCGGAGGTGGCGAACATGTCGTTCCGGGCGATCGATGGCATAGATCTGAGATCGCCGGGTTCACAGGACCCGGCCTCCACTGTCAATGGGACTGCGTGGTTTCCGTGGTCAACGGGACGTTCCAGGCGTCGTAGCCGTACAGCCACGCCGTATCGTCGTTCCCGCCCTTCATCCACGTGTTCGCGCTCGAAATAGCCTGAATGCGCGACGTCCGCGGCTTGCGGTGCGCTTCGTACCGTGTGAATGCACCCGCAACGTCGCCGCCCTCCACCTCGGCAAGGCAGCGCGCCACGACCGCCGCATCCTCCATCGCCGTGGCGGCTCCCTGGGCCATGTAGGGCGTCATCGGATGGCAGGCATCGCCGAGGAGCACAACACGTCCCTCGCTCCAGCGCGGAAGTGGCTCGCGCTCGAGGATCGCCCACTTGTGGCAGTCGGGGCACGCGTCGAGCACCGCGCGCACATCGGGATGAAACCCTTCGTAGGCCTTGCGCAGCTCGCGCACGTCGCCTTTTGCCGACCACGACTCGCGTGTGAGCCAATCCGCCGGCTCTGGCACGCTCGTGACGAAGTAGATCTCGCTGCGGTCGCGACGGGTGTAGTAGATGACGATGTGCCGGTCGACGCCCCACCACTTGGTGCGTGACGGACCGACGTCCACGCCGTCCATGAGCGCAGAAGGAAACACCGCGCGATACGCGATGCGTCCTTTGTGGATCGGCGCATCCGGCCCGATGATGATGTCGCGGACGATCGAATGAACGCCGTCAGCACCGATGACGGCGTCCGCGTGAGCGCGCTCGCCATCCTCGAACGTGAGCGTCACCTGGCCGCCGCGCTCATCGAGTCCGACCAGCTTCTTGCCTCGATGGATGACTTCAGCTGGAAGCACGGACACCAGCGCCTCGTGCAGGTCGCCGCGATGCATGCAGAGATAGGGCGCGTCGAAGAGCGACTCCGGCATCGGCAGCTCCCGCATCACGGCGCCGGTATCCCACTGGCGATTGAGATGCGAGTACGGCTCGAACGAAGTGGCCCGTACGCGTTCCTCGATCCCGATCCGTCGCAGCACCTTCATCGAGTTGGGCATCATCTGGATGCCGGCGCCGAGGCGTGCAAAACGGCTGGCCTGCTCGTAGACGTGCACGTCGATCCCGGCCATCCGGAGCGTCGACGCGGCCGTCAGTCCGCCCAGGCCAGCGCCGACGATCGCGATGGAGAGTGGTGTGCGGGTTACCAACCGACGGGCTGCTCCTTCGTCTGCGCCTCGAGCCACGTCTGGAGCGGCGCAAAGTAGTCGAGAATCGCCGATGCGTCCATCTCGCGCGATCCGGTGAGCGCTTGCAGCGCGTCGGGCCACGGTTTCGACACGCCCATCGACAGCATCGCGTTCAGCCGCGTTCCCGCCTCCTTGCTCTCGTACACCGAGCAGCGATGAAGTGGCGCGGTGCAGCCGGCTGCCTTGGACAGTGCGCGATGGAACTGAAACTGGAGGATGTCGGCAAGGAAGTAGCGCGTGTACGGCGTATTGTCCGGCACGTGATACTTCGCGCCGGGATCGAAGAACGCGTCGCTTCGCGCCGATGGCGGCGCTATGCCCTGGTATTTCAGCCGGAGATCCCACCAGGCCTTGTTGTAGTCGGCGGGCGCGATCGCGCCGGAGAACACCTGCCAGCGCCATTGATCGATCAGCAGCCCGAAAGGCAGGAACGCCACCTTCTCGAGCGCGCGCGACATGAGCAGGCCGATGTCGCGCGACACGTCGGGCGCCTTGTCGAGCAGTCCGATCCTCACCAGGTACTCGGGCGTGACCGACAACGCGATCGTGTCGCCGATCGCTTCATGAAAGCCGTCGTTCGCGCTGTCGCGGAAGACGATCGGCAGATCCTTGTACGCCCGCTGATAGAAATTGTGACCCAGCTCATGGTGGATCGTCGTGAAGTCCTCCGCCGTCTGGTCGATGCACATCTTGATGCGGACGTCGGTGAGATTGTCGATGTCCCACGCGCTCGCGTGGCAGACCACTTCGCGGTCCATCGGGCGCATGAAGAGCGAGCGCTCCCAGAATGTCTTGGGCAACGCCTCGAAGCCCACCGAGGTGTAGAAGCGCTCGCCGGCCCGGACCATGTCGAGCGCGCTCATCTTGCGGCGCTTGATGATGTCGGTGAGCGAGAAGCCCGCGTCGGAGCCGACCGGGGCGACCAGGTCGTACACGTTCGACCAGTCCTGCGCCCAGATGTTGCCGAGCAGGTGCGCCGGCAATGGCCCGTTCGTGGGCACGACATCGCCGTACTTCTGGTGCAGCCTCATCCGCACGTACGCGTGCAGCTGCAGGTAGAGCGGTCGCACTTGATCCCAGAGGCGGTCGAGCTCCTTGGTGAACGCGTCAGGGGCCATGTCGTACTTCGCGCGCCACATCGCGCCTGTATCGGCAAACCCGAGTTCCTTCGCACCCGTGTTCGACAGCTCGACAAAGCGCTGGTAGTCTTTCCGGAGCGGCGGCGAGATGGTGTGCCAGCCTTCCCACGCCGCTCGAATCTCCTTCTCGTTGCGAGACGAGGCCAGCACCTTGGTGATGTCGTCGATGTTCAGGCAGCGATCCGGCTTCGCGGGGTCCGCGCACCACTTGCCTTTGCCGTACTCGCCACGCATCGACGACACGAGTCTCGTCAACTCCTCTGCGTCCTTCGGATCGGCGGGCGTGGCGAGCACAAGCGACACCTTGAGGAGATTCAGCTGCCGGCGCGCGTCGGCGGGCACGTCAACATTGTCGAACTTCACCGCGTCCTTGGCGAAACGCGACGCTGCATCAGCCAGCGCCTGCGTCATGCGCGCGTCGAGCGCCTCGGTGTCTTCAGTGATGAAGTTCTGCCCGACCCACCCGGCCCGGTTGGCATCGAGACTGAGCTTCGTGAACGTGGCGTCCACCGTGTCGAGAAACGCTTTGGCGTCGGCAGGGGTGGGCGCGGCCGTGGACGTCGAGCCGCCGGCGCACGCAGCGGCCGAAGCGATTGACGCGGCGACGATGACGGCAACAAGTTGGCTGTGCTTCACGAGGTCCTCCGCCTGAACAGAAAGACATCATACTGCCGTCCTTCGGCTCGCTGACGTTGCCCGTGAGACGGTGCACGAGTACGCTCTTGTCATGAGTACCGTTGACCAGATCATCGGAGCGGTGGAGCGCTCCGCGAATCGCACCGATGTGGAGAAACCAATGGCTGTGAAACCGGTTCCTGATGGCTATCACACGGTTACCCCGTACCTGGTCGCCACCGACGCGCAGAAGCTGATCGAATTTGCAACGCGGGCGTTCGATGCGAAGGTCGGCGAAGAGATGAAGCGGGAGGACGGCACGATCGTGCACGCCGAACTGCAGATTGGCGACTCGCGGATCATGCTTGGCCAGGCGAGCGAGCAGCACAAGGCGATGCCTTGCGCCCTGTATCTGTACGTACCGGACACCGACGCGACGTACAAGAAGGCGCTCGCGGCCGGCGCGGTCTCGACGATGGAGCCGGCCAACCAGTTTTATGGCGACCGCAATGCGGGCGTCCGCGATCAGAACGGCAACATCTGGTGGATCGGGACGCACGTCGAGGATGTCTCGCCCGACGAATTGAAGAAGCGCGCTGCCGCGGAAGAGGCAAAACGCCGGCAGACGGCTGCGTCCCGCGGCTGAAGCCCAGGGCCTTCGCAGAGGCGGACCTCCAGGTCCGCCTCAACACAGCACGCGAATGATGTCCGAGCGCGTGATGATGAACGTCTTCTCCGTCTTGAAGTCGCGCACGAGCACCGCCGGATTCTCCGGCGTGATCATCGTCGACAGCAGCTGCACCGGAGTCGAGATGTCGGCAAACGGAAACGCCGGCTGCATGATCGCCTCGACCGGCTTTCGCTTCACGTCAGGATCGCGCATGAACTCGTTGTAGAGATGCGTCTCGTTCAGCGATCCGATGACGCGGCCGTTGCGGGTGATCGAAATCTGGGAGAAGTCGTGGTCGCTCATCACCCGGATGGCATCCTCGACCGGCTTCGCCGCCTCGATTGCGAACAGCTCCCCTGACACGCCGAGCGCCACGAGATCGCGCGCGGTCATCCCGCTCACCTCGAGGAACCCCTTCGCGCGCATCCACTCGTCGTTGAACATCTTCGCCAGATAGCGTGAGCCGTGGTCGTGGACGATCACGACCACGACATCGTCTGTGGTGAAGTTGTCCTTGAGCTGGAGGAGCCCCGCCATCGCCGAGCCCGCGGAGTTGCCCGCGAAGATGCCCTCTTCGCGCGCAATACGCCGCGTCATGATCGCGGCGTCCTTGTCGGTCACCTTCTCGAAATGGTCGATGATGTTGAAGTCGACGTTCCGCGGCAGGAAATCCTCGCCGATCCCCTCAGTGATGTACGGATAGATCTCGTTCTTGTCGAAGATGCCGGTCTCTTTGTACTTCTTGAAAACCGATCCGTAGGTGTCGATTCCCCACACCTTGACACGCGGATTACGCTCCTTGAGATAGCGGCCCACGCCGCTGATCGTCCCGCCAGTGCCGACGCCGCACACCAGGTGCGTCACCGTGCCGCCGGTCTGCTCCCAGATCTCGGGCCCCGTCTGCTCGTAGTGCGCTGCCGTGTTCGACAGGTTGTCGTACTGGTTGGCCTTCCACGAGTTGGGGACCTCGCGCTCGAGGCGCGAGGAGACCGAGTAGTACGACCGCGGATCCTCGGGATCGACGTCGGTGGGGCAGACGATCACTTCGGCGCCGAACGCCTTGAGCGCGTCGACCTTCTCCTTCGACTGCTTGTCCGTCGTGGTGAAGATGCACTTGTAGCCCTTGACGACCGCGGCAATGGCGAGGCCCATGCCGGTGTTGCCGGAGGTGCCCTCGATGATCGTCCCGCCCGGCTTCAGCTTGCCCTGGCGCTCCGCGTCCTCGATCATCCGCACGGCCATCCGGTCCTTGATCGAGTTCCCAGGGTTGAACGTCTCGAGCTTGATCAGCACGTCCGCGTCGATACTGCCGCGGATGATGTTGTGGACGCGCACCATCGGCGTGTTGCCGATCGCGTCGAGAATCGTGTCGCAGATCCTGCCGTCGGGGGGAGTTGCCACGCGCTTGATCTGTACCACAGGCGGGGGTCATAAGGGTGCGAGAGGTGCGAAGGGTGCGAGAGGTGCGAGAGGTGCGAGAGGTGCGACGAGTGCGGAGGTGCGCGTCGTCCTGGCACCTGTCGCACCACTTGCACTCGTCGCACCCCTCGCACCCTTAACTAAGCTGAGGAGCGAAGGGACGACGAGTTGAGCCGTCCCCGGCAGTTTCTGCACATTCAATGTCGAGACGCGCATGCTGGCGTTCGAACAACTCGCAATCGGCTATTTCGCGGCGCTCGGAATCGCGGCACCGTTCGCAGGTGCAGGCAAGACCCGTACATCGATGGCGGTCCTGTCAGCGACCATCGCGATCGGTACAATCCTCGTTGTCTCGCGAACCGCCGAAGAGGGCGTGCGCATCTGGGTACCGCACATCTATCTCGTTGCCGGTTACTGGATGCCGGCGCTGCTCCTTGCCCGAACGCCGGGCCGCTTTGAAGCATGGCTGAAACGCGGCGATGCTGACTGGCGGCGGTTCCGCGTTCCAATCACTGCCTGCGCAACGCACGCGGTCGAAGTCGCGTATTTGTTCTGCTATCCGATGATACCCATGGCATTGCTGGTAGTAAGGGCCGTCGGCAGTCCCGTTGACGCGGAACGATTCTGGTTGAGCGTGCTCGGAGCCGGTTTTGCCTGCTATGGCTCCCTGCCGTGGCTGGTCACCCGACCGCCGCGCGTGTTCGCCGGCGGCGGTCGATCCCCATCCGCCATTCACCGCCTGAACGAAGGAGTCCTCAGGCAGGTGAGCCACCAGCTCAATACATTTCCAAGCGGACACGTGGCTGTTTCTACAGCGGCGGCGTTCGCGGTGCTCTCGGTCTGGTGGCCAGCCGGCATCGTCATGTTGGTGGTTGCGGCCGGGATCGCATTGGGATCGGTGGTCGGTCGTTTCCACTATGTGCTTGACGTGTTACTTGGCGCAGCACTCGGGTCGGCGTGCAGCGCATTGGCGCTCTTTTTTTGAAGAACCCAACGCCCCGACACGAATTGAAATACCGTTCGTTCTTCGCGACCTTCGAGAATTTCGTGAGCTTCGTGGTTAAGACACACCCGCAGGCGACACTTCTTGAGTTTGGGATTTGGGATTTGGGATTTGAGATTTGCTAATGAGTCATGCTGTAGATGATGTAGTTCAGACCCATCTCGTAGGCCCCGCTCGTCACGTCAACCGGGAAACGCTCGTCCGCGGACCACTCCCAGTATTCCGCGAGATCGGCATTGTGATTCGCCAGAGCGATCATGCGATCGTTCGGGTCGTCGTTGACGAATAGCGCACGGTAGTCGGGCTCGACGTCGACGCTCGGATGCGGGACGGTCAGCGCTTTGAGATCGAACAGCGTGTGGAAGATCGGATGGCTGATGCCGATCTTGACCCACCGGCGTTCCGGCAGCGCCTTTGCCATCTGCGCCGCCATGTTGTCGAACTCCGGCTGGTGCTCGAAGTCATCGAAGATGACGAACCCGCCCTTCAGCAGGTGCTGCCGCAGGTTCGCGGCCCCCTTGTCACTGATGCGCCAGTAGCCTGGCTCCGAGATGTAGAGGATCGGATTGTGAAAGATGGCTTCGTCTTCGAGCTCGAGGACGTTCGTCCTGTCCGCGCTGACACGCATGCGGGTGAGCGTCTCGAGCGCGTCGGAGATGTAAAAATCAGCGGCCGGATAGTCATGATTCCACGAGCTGCCGCCGAAGCCGAACCCGCCCAGACCGCGGCCGCCATACCGGATGCGCGTGAACACGAATCGGCCGTCATACGCAGGATTGCCGAGTTTCCGCTCCGCGCCGTCCGGCGTGCGATAGATGGTCTGCGCCGCCGCAAAGAGCGGCAGCAACGACGCGACCACGAGCGCGATTACGCAGGTGCGAGGGGTGCGAGACGTGGGTAGGGTGCGAAGGGTGCGAAGGGTGCGAGACGTGCAAAGGGTGCGAAGAGTGCGCCAAGCGTTGCGCACCATTTGCACCATTTGCACCTCTCGCACCCTTCGCACCTTTTCCAACTTGGGATCAATGCGTCATCGCGTACATGAGCACGTTCAGGCCCATCGCGTAGCCATCGGGCGAGAACTGGTAGAAGAACCGCACGTCCTCCCCTTCCCGCTCCCATGCATCGGCAACGTCGGTGTCGTGCGTCATCACGACCATCAGGTTGCCGTGCTTGTCGTTCACGCCCTGGAAGTCGGGAACAGCGCTCTCCTCGCCCCGCTCGGATGTGTCGCCGCCGCTGCCGCGCCAGAACTGGATCGACGGGATCTGCGGCAGTTTCTGCACATCGAACAGCGTGCGGAAAATCGGGATGCCCCGGAGGGATGTCAATGACGGGATAGTCGGCGGGCGGGAGCACGCGCCCGAGCTCGTGCAACCATTGCTCGAATGCGGCATCACCCCAGTAGTCGTCCACCCAGAGGAAGCCGCCCTTTAACAGGTACGTCCGCAGAGCGACCACTTCGGCGTCCGTGAGCTGCGCGGTACCGGCGTCCTCCATGCTGATGTAGGCGCACTGCAGCATGTCCGGGTCGGTGAGGTGCACGACGATGTACTCGGCTTCGCCGGAGGGATCCTTGCTGACGCGCATCTTGGTCAGCTCGGCGAGGCGCTTGGAGAAATTACGCTCGGCGTCCGGGTAATCGGTGGACCACCCCTGGCCGCCGGCTTCGCGGCGGTTGCTGGTGTACATCACTCGGCAGTAGTTGAAGCCGTGGCCGAAAGTATTGGCATCGGCGTAGTGCGGGCGTACCCGGAAGAACCCTCCGAACCCGCGGCCGAACTGAGCGTACGCGACGCCCGCGCCGCACAGAACGAGGAGTCCGACAAGTGCGATGGGTGCAATGCGTGCGAGAGGTGCGAGTGGTGCAATCGGCGAGTCTTGCACCGTTCGCACTGCTTGCACCGTTCGCACCTTTCGCACCTTCAGGGCTCTACCCTTCGCACCGAGATCCTCTCAGGGGTACCGCGGGTTACCGCGGTGTCTTACCGAGCGACCGGTAGTACTCCTGCACCATCTTCTTGAACTGGTCTGGCACTTCGTCCGATCCCGCAAGCACCACCGCCTCGTCGCCCGCCTCCACCTGCCGGCGCAGGCCGAACTCGAGACGCTTCAGGCCCTCGGTCGCAAACGTCTGGAGGCTCTGCAGCTCCTTCGCGTCCTTGTACACCCGCTCGTCCTCGAGCCGCCGCAGCGCCGCGAGGATCTGCTCGAGCTCCTTTGGATCGACGTCGAAGCCGCGCAGCATGCCGCGCAGATCCTGCGCGTCGTTCGCGTACTGGCGCGCTTCATTGCGAAGCTGACGGATGTCCTCGTCCGACAGGCGGCCGAAATCGGTCCCGTAGGCCCCGTTCCACGGCAGGTTCCCGTATCCGTACCCGTTGCTGTAGCCGGACCCGTTGTTGTAACCGTACTGGTTGCCGCCGAAGGCACCGCCGCCACCCTGCTGCCCACCAGCCTGCTGACCACCCTGGCCCTGCTGGCCGCTGGCCTGCTGACCACCCTGACCCTGCTGGCCGTTCTGACCCTGCTGGCCGTTCTGACCCTGCTGGCCGTTCTGACCCTGCTGGCCGTTCTGGCCCTGCTGGCCTTCCTGTCCCTGCTGACCCTGCTGACCCTGACCCTGCTGGTTACCAGCCTGCTGCCCTTGCTGGCCCTGCTGGCCTTCGCGGCCCTGCTGACCCTGCTGACCCTGTTGCCGGCCATTCTGTTGCGCTCGCTCGCGCGTGCGCTCCTGGAGCGATTCGAGACCGCGCGCCAGCCGCTGCGTTCTGCCGAGCGCCTGCTCCGCCTTCGAGGACGCGTTCTGCTGCTCTCCCTGGCCGAGGGCCGCGGCGGCTTCGTCGAGCCTCTTCTTCAGCTGATCGATGCCGCCCGCGATGTCGCTCTCGGTCGCCTTGAGCGTCTCCTGGCCGTACCCGCGATTGACGAGCGCCTCGGAGTAGCGGATCTTGTCGCGCAGCCGGTTGTCGCGGATGGCGCCCGCGGCTTCCGAGAGCTTGCGTGACGCCTGCTTCTCCTGCTGTGCCGCATCCCGTGCCGCGGCATCGAGATCGCTTTCCAGCTCGCCCAGCTTCGCCTCGAGGTCGTCCTTCTTCTCGTTGATCCGCTGCGCCTGATCACGCCGTGCCTGCCCGTTGGCAGCGAGGGAGCTGACGCCGTTGGCAGATCTCCTGCTGCTGCCGTGCGAGCTCCTCGGCGCGTTCCTGCGCGTCCTTGATGTCGCGATCGGCGCGATCGGAGAGCGACCGTTCGAGCTTCTTCTGAGTCTCTTTGAGACGATCGAGCGCCTGCTGCGCCTGCGCCGACGAGCCGGCGTTGCCGCCTGCCGCCGCGCGACGCATCGCGTCGGCCGCTTCGCGCATCTGACGCGCGGAGTCGAGCAGGTCCGGGCGGTTTTCCTCGCGCGCGAGCCGCTCGAGGCGGCGCGCCGCTTCTTCGGCCTGCTCGGCCAGTGCGCGCTGCTGCGCGCTCCCGCCGGGGGTCGACGAGGCGCTGCCCTGCTGGAGCCGGCGCTCACGCTCGGCCTCCTGCTCCTGCCGCCGCGCCAGCTCCTTCAGCTTCTCGAGCAGCTCGTCGACCTGCCGATCGCCGTTTGCCTGCATCTGTCGATCGGCGGTCTCGTAGCGGCTCGCCATCTTGTCGAGCTCCTGCTCGAAGATGTCGGCCAGCTCGCGCTGCTGCGACGATCCGCCGCCGCCGCCACCGCCGCCACCCTGCTGCACGCTGACCTGCGTCTCGTATTCCTCTTCGGCCTTCTGCAGCAGCGTAAGCGCCTTGTTCTCGGGCGGGAGCGCGGCGTCAGGCGCCGTGGCGCTTAGCTTGCCTTCCGCCTCCTTCATCGCCTGCACCGCCTGCGGGAGCAGGTCGGCGATCTGCTTGAACGCGGGGTCCTGCTGAATGAATTCGCTGTTCATCCGCGTGAGCAGTCCTTCGACCTGCTCGCGCAGCTTCTGCTGCGACAGGCCGACGACGGTGGAGTTCTGGCGGAACTTCTCGGCCGACACCGTGCGCTTGTCGCGCTGGACGTTGAACGTCGCGGCAATAATCTGCCGCTGCTGCTCGGAGAGCGCGTCGACCTGGTTCTGTCCGCCGCCGCCACCCCCGCCGCCACCGCCCGCCGACTGCGCCTGGCGGAAACGCTGGTTGAAGGGGCGCACGCGGACGAAGTACAGATCGCTCGTCGCCTTCTGGCCGCCGTCGATGCCGTCGTTGTCGGTCGCCCGCGCGTAATACGAGACCGAATCGCCAGCCTTGACGCCCAGCTCCTCGAGATAGAACGTATGGCCGGCCGTCACCTCCGGCAGGCGCTTGGTGCCCGCGAACAGCTTGACGGTCTTTTCCGCGCCGCCGTTCACCGAATAGACCAGCTCCAGATCCTTGACGCCATAGTCGTCATCGGCGGCCGCCTCGACGAAGACCTCTTCGATCGCCGACGCGGAGGAGTCGCGGCCGGGGCGCGAGAACGACACCGTGGGCGCGCGATCCGCGAGCACGTCTATCGTGTACTGCGGCGACGCCGCGACGCGCTCACCGTTCGGTGCATCGAGCTCGACGTGATACGAGCCGTCCTTGTCGGCCTTGAACGCCGCGGTGAGCGTGCCGTCTGCCTGCACGGTCAGCGGCACCGATTCCTTCTCATTGAGCGCGATCGCGGCCGCCGCGCGTCTTCATCGTCGATGTGATGCGCAGGGTCACATCGGTACCGCGGAGCACCGCGATGTCACCGCCGTCTTCGATCTTTTCCGGCTCGAGGCCCGTGTACGCAGGGAACTTGTATTCGAGATCGAGCCGCTGGACGTACGGGACATCGACGACCTTCAACGTGAAGACCGGCGAGCGAACGCCTTCGGCCTCGACGAAGTAATCCGTTGCCCCCTTCACGCCGAAGAGGATCCCTTCGTAGTTTCCCTTGTCGTTGTGGACGAGCGGCTGCTTCTCGAAGGGCGAGGTCGGCTCGCGCCGAACCATCAGCACGACATCTTCCGCGTTGAACCCGTCGAGTCGCGCGGTGACGGTCTGATCGGCGCCCTTCGGCACCGAGGCGTTGCCGGGCGTTACGGCAATCTTGTACGGCGCGGCTGCTTCCACGCTGCGCTGCACGAGCAGCACTGCGGACAGCGCGTGCCGGAAGAACGCGGGACCGAGCACCACGAGCAGCACCGCGGCGAGGACGACCGCGGCGAAGACCGCGCCGTTGGTCCGCAGCGGGCCGTGCTCGGCGCGCCGCGCCGTGTCAGCCTGGCAGCAGCGCTCGATGGCCTGCTCGATCAGCTTCCGGACGAGTGCCGTTGATTCCCAATGCCGTCCCTCGCGGCTCGACTCCACTGCGCTCACGAGCATCGTCTGGAGCGTCGGTTCCTTCTCTTCGAGATAGAGCGCCACCTGCTCGTCCGTGACGCGCCGACGGAGCGGCTTCACGAGGAAGAAGTACACCAACGACACCAGCGCGGCGCCAAACAGGAGGCGCGACGCGAGAATCGACAACGGGCTGAAGCGCGCCCACTGCATCCCGTAGGCGAGCGCGAAGAAGATCGCCACGCTGATCGCGATGATGCGCACCGCGCCCTTCACCGCCAGCTTGGCGCGCCACCGCGCGCGCACGTAGTGGATGATGCCCATCAGGTCCGACGGAGGAGTGGACGCGCGTCGCAGGAATTCGAACATGGATGCCTCTAAGTCATGCCGGGCCCCAGGGACCCGGCCTACATTCGGCCTTTACGCAGGGCGGGCTTTTTGGACCCGCCGACCCTCTAGCTTCCAGAACCCGTCAACCTTCCGTGCTCACTGACACCCAGACCAACACGATCAGAATACGACTGAAACTGTCTGGTTGCTTATGTTTTCGACAACCAGTTCGAGAACAGCGTGTCGCCCCCTAGCACCACGATTCCGGCGCAAAGCAGGTACCACCACAGCCGCTGCGACCGCTCCTGGGCCTGCGGCGTGAGGGGAATGTCGGAGTTGGTCGCCTGCGCGTTTGCCGCGGTGCTGCCGGTCGCGGCCGCAACGATTTCGGCCGGATCCAGTGGCGTCATGTCCGACTCGGCGGGATCGACGTTGCTGGCGATCACGGTCACGTCTGAATTCGCTTTCTGCCCGCGAATCTCGTAGAAGCCCTGCTCGGTCAACTCCAGGACCTGGGCCTGCGACCCCTCGTCCTCCAGCGGGAGGCGGCGTCCCGAGGGCGTCAACGCGAGTCGCCCGGTCGCCTGCGCCTTTGCACTCGCGGCGGCGGGGTCGAACACCTGCCCGATCGTCAGCCACGGCGCTGGCTCTGAATAGCTGGCGAGGTGCACCACCGTGCGGTGGATGAACGGCAAGAACACCGGCTTCAGCGGCAGGTCGCTCCACGACAAGTCGAGTGTGGAAGCCCACAACAGCACGCGGCCGCCGCCCAGTTTCCGCTCGACCAGCGCCGGCGTTCCCGCGTCGAAGCGCGCGAGCACCTGTGATGCAGGAAGCGCGGTCACGGAGCGGTACGAATAGAACCGCGCCGATGAGAAGTCGCCGCTGCGCGGCGCGCGGAAGATTTCGAACACCGGATGTCCGTACTCGAGTGCGCCGACGCGGCCTGACTCGCCGCGCGAGCGATCGATCGGCTGCGACAACGACACGGGAAGCACGTCGGCCTCCTGCGGCCACGTCGCCTTGGGGCCGGCGGCGACGAAGAGGCCGCCTCCGTCCTGGACGAAGCGTCCGAGGCGGCGGGCGAGCGCCAGCGGCACGTCGACATCGTTGAGCAACACGACCGATGCGCGCCTCAGGTCATCATCAGAGAGATTCGCCGGCTGCCGCAGCACGGTCTCGAAGTGCGGCGCGTCGCCGATTGCGAGCGCTCGCGTGAGATACAGCCCGCCCCCTGCCCTCGTGCCGGGGTCCACGACAATCACGCGGACCGGCGCCACCGGCGAGATCACGAAATGGAACACGTTGTCGGTCGCGAGCGCGTCGCTGCCGGCCCGGACGCTGACGCGCATGTTGCGTGAGGGCACAGTGAACGGCGCGAACGCCACCGACGCGGATCCATTGGGGCCCACGTTGAGCGGCTCGGTCTGGATGCCGCGTCCCGCGATCTCGAGCGTGAGCGAATCGTTGGCGACCGGCTTGTCGGTGCGATTGGCCACGGCGGCAGTCACGGTTACGCGCTCCTGATTCGAGAACGTCGAGCGCGCGAGCGACACCGAGGTGACGGCGGCATCAGGCTTGTCGGTCGGGCCGCCAATCAGCACTGGCGTAACGATGCTGCCGGCCGGCAGACGGGATCCTTCCTCGCCGCGCCAGCCGTTGCGCTGGAAATCGCTGACCAGGATGACTTCGCGCCGCGGCAGCGGCGACTCCGCAAGAATGCTGCCCGCCACCTTCAAGGCGGGGCCGTAACGCGTCGCGGCCGGCGTCGGCGTCGCCGTCGCGAATGATGCCACGAGCCGATCGCGCTCGGCGGTCGAGCGGAGCGCGATGTCCGCACCCGAGGAGAAGAGAACCACCGATCCGCGATCGGACGGGCCCAGCGCGTTGATGGCGTCGCGTGCCGCGGCCTTCGCGCGATCCCAGCGATCGCCGTACGCCATGCTGTAGCTCTGGTCGAGCAGAACGACCACCTCGCGCGCGCCGGGACCGATCGCCGTCGCCGCGTCCGGCCGCCACAGGAACGGCCGCGCGAACGCCGCGATGATCAACGCCAGCGCCGTCAACCGCACCATCAGCAGCGCCAGGTCGCGAATCTTCCGGCGCCGGACGGTCTGATACGGGATCCGCCGCACGAACATCAGCGACGGAAACTGCTGGACCATCTTCTTCTCGCGCTGGGTCAGATGGATCAGGACCGGCACCGCGAGGGCGGCAAGACCGACGAAAGAAGAGGGGGGCGAGGAATGCCATTACCGCACCTTCATCATCCTCGATCTGCTCGACAAGTACCGATAGAGCGCGTGATCGAGCGGCTTCGACGTGTCGAGCACCGTGTAGTCGACGCGGTTGGCCGAGAAGCGCTGCTGCAGCGCATCGAGGTGCGCGCGCACGAGTGACTGGTATTCCTTCCGGAACGCGTCCGGCACGACCGGCATCTGCTCGCCCGTCTCGATGTCCTCGAACGCCGACGCGTCGGTGAAGCCGAAGTCGAGCTCCGCCTTGTCGAGCACGTGAAACACGATCAGATCGTTGCCGCGGAAGCGCAGCGGCGCGATGGCGTCGATCACCGCGTCCGGCTCCTCGTAGAAGTCGGAGATGACCACCAGCATGCCGCGGCGGCCGAAATGCTCGGCCAGTCTTCTGGAGCGGCTTCTTCAGGCTGCCCGGTCGTCCCGGCCTGACGTTGTCGAGCGTGTGCAGCACGACTTCCATGTGCTTGGCCGACGAGGGCACGAAGTTGACGACGTCATTGTCGAACGTCACCAGCCCGACGCGGTCGCGCTGGTGATGCACGAGGTTCGTCAGGCACGCGGTGAGGATGCGTGCGTAATCGAGCTTGGTGATGGCGCCGCTGCCGTAGTTCATCGACTTCGACACGTCGAGCAGCACCGAGAAGTTCGAGTTCGACTCCGCCTCGTACTCCTTCACGTAGTAGCGGTCGGTGCGCGCCCAGAGCTTCCAGTCGACGCGGCGGATGTCGTCGCCCGGCACGTAGCCGCGATGCTCGGCGAAGTCGACCGAGGCGCCGAAGTACGGCGCCTTGTGCATGCCGTTGATGAAGCCGTCGACGACCGCGCGCGCGACGAGCTCCAGGTTCCCGATGCGCGCGAGCACCGAGGGATCCATGAAGCGCGCGCCGGGGATCGCACTGCCCTGATTGTGACCAGCTGCTAGGCTCATTTGGTACCCTGGGCGGGTCTAAAGACCCACCCCTACAGAGTTCTTTTTAACCACGAAGGTCAGTCCTTCGCGTCTTCGTGGTTGATTTCCTACATACCCGAACGCGGCATCGGCACTATCTCCAGCAGCCGATCGGTGATCAGATCCGTCGTCACGCCTTCCGACTGCGCGTGGAAGTTCGTGATGATGCGGTGGCGCAGCACCGGGTGCGCCAGCGCGCGGATGTCGTCGAAGCTCACGTGGTAGCGGCCGCTCGTCAGCGCGCGCGCCTTGCCGCCCAGCACGAGGTACTGCGCCGCGCGGACACTGGCGCCGAACGCGATCCACTTGTTCACGAAGTCCGCTGAGTTCGGCCCCTTCGGCCGCGTCGCGCGCACGATGTCGAGCGCATGGCGCATCACCGGCTCGGACACCGGCACCCTCCGGACCAGCTTCTGGAACGCGATCAGATCCTCGCCGCTCACGGGGCGCTCCAGCTTCGGATCCTGGATGGCCGTCGTCGTCCGCACGACCTCGATCTCCTCGTCGTACGGCGGGTGCTCGATGATGATGTGGTACATGAAGCGATCGAGCTGCGCCTCGGGCAGCGGATACGTGCCTTCGAGCTCGATCGGATTCTGCGTCGCGAAGACGTAGAACGGCTCGTCGAGGTTGTAGGTGCGCCCCTGGATCGTGACGCGATGCTCCTGCATCGCCTCGAGCAGCGCCGACTGCGTCTTCGGCGGCGTGCGGTTGATCTCGTCGGCGAGCACGATGTTCGCGAAGATCGGGCCAGGCGCGAACACCATCTGCCGGCGTCCCGTGGCCGGATCTTCCTGCACGAGGTCCGTGCCCGTGATGTCGGAGGGCATCAGGTCCGGCGTGAACTGGATGCGCGAGAACTTCAGCTGGAGCACCTGCGCCATCGTGTGGATGAGCAGCGTCTTCGCCAGGCCTGGCGCGCCGACGATGAGGCTGTTGCCGCCCACGAACAGCGTGTTCAGCACCTGGCTGATCACGTCTGTCCTGGCCGACGATGACCTTGCGCAGCTCGCTGATGATCTGCTCGCGGCCGGCCTTCATCTTGTCGGCAAGCTTGATGTCATCCGGCGATTCGAGATCGACGACATCGCTCACATAGGGATTCATCGTTACGCGGTCGCTCATTTGGCACCTTCGAGGGTTCTAATCTCACGGGTCTTCAGCGCAAGATCGGTCACGAGTTTTTCGAGCTCACTCTGGTATTTCGCCGGATCCATGTTGTCTTTCAGCAGCCGCAGCGACTCGACCCGGTGCTCGAGATCACGCTGCTCGAGCACGAGGGCGCGCAGCTTCGGATCAGCCGGCAGCGGCATCGCGTCAGCTGCCGAGCCGATGGCCATCAGCGAGGCCACCTTGCCGTCGGCGGCGGTCGTCGACGGATCGGGGCTGCCGACCTTGTCGCCGTTGTCGTCGAGCACGGCGTGCTCGGTCGAGAGCAGCCCTTCCTTGTCGTACGCGCGCTGCACCGCGGCCTTCGCAAACTGAAACGCCTCCAGCATCGTCACGCGGCGGTTCTTGTCGGCGTCGGCTTCGTCACCTGACAGCGCGTCGACGAAGTATCCGCCGAAGAGCGTCGCGAAGTTCTCGGCGCCGCTGCGCGTCGCGGCGATGATCGTCCGGCCCGGCCCCGACAGCTCGTTCACGAACGGGCCGCTGGCGCTCGCCGTGTTGACGAACACGATCTGCCTCGATCGGGAGACTGCCTGAACTGCGTGGCGAAGTCGGCGGCGGAGATATCGGGACCCGGGAGGTTGAACTTCGGCGCTCTTGCCGTCGTAGCTGCCATGTCCGATCAGCACGACGTACAACGCGTCGTCCGCGCGTCGCCTGTTTCGCGAATCGTCGAACGTCTTGTTGATCTCGTCGAGCGTCGCCTTGCCGGTGACGCGCGCCTCGCCCTCTGCCAGGCTGATCGACGAGGTACACGACGTGATCCGCCGGCACGCCCAGATGCCCGGCCGATTCGGCGAGCTCTGCCGCCCCACTTGTGGAACAGCTCGCCGTGCTCGGGGTCGCCCGCAAGGCCGACGACAATCAGGAGAAACGCGTGGAGCATCAGCGTGTGCCAGCCATCATGAGAACCCACAGCGCGGCGGTAGCCCCACTCGGCGCACACCAGTCCCGACCAGCATGATCAGGATGATCGGCATGTTCCACAGCTCGCGCTCCTCGACCGAGGTGACACCGCGGCCCGCGTAGCTGACGTCCTCGGCCAGACCCGCGACGGTTGGCGGTCGTATAGAAGCGCCCACCCGTTTCATCCGCGATGCGCCGCAGCGGCGCTTCGTGCATCGTCGGGTCGAAATATTCAGCGTCGCCCGCGCCCGCGCGCACGTAGCGCGACGTTGGTGCCGATCGGCTTGCCGTCGCGGTCGCCGTCCACGGCGATCTCATACGCGCCAGGCACCGTGCTGACGAACGTCCCGCGATACTGGCCGTCGCGCTCGCCCGTCCACTGCAGCGGCACGTCGAGCGTCGTTCCGCCCGGCCGCGTGACGCGCGCCATCACGTGCGCGTCGTTCAGCTCGACCCACGTCGGGTCGACCACCGACGCTTCGATCGTCACCGCTTCGCCCGGCTCGACGCGATCGGTCGTCGTGCTCGCCTCGAGCGATCGCGGGCACGTCGGTGACGAGCCACCGCAGCATCTGCCGCCAGAAGTTCTCGTGCGTCTGATCCTCGAGCGTGATGCTGGCGTGCATCTGCCACTCCCACGAGTCCTGCGGAAGGAACGCGATGCCCTTTGCCACGCCCGTACGGCTGCCACACGAGCGCCGGCGTCGCGCGAAGCCGCTCGTCGGTGCCGTTGAGCAGCACGGTCGCGGCCGGCTTGATCGTCCAACGGAGCGTTGATGGTCGTGACCTGCGGCAGGTCGGGCCATCGCGCCGCCGACGCTGCCTCGCTGCCCGCGATCTGCGTGACCGCGTGGGCCTGGCCGGCGCGCGTCGGCAGCACCTTGAGACGTGCGAACGTCGTCGGCTCGGACGCGCGTGTACGCGGATCGATCACGAGCGGCAGCGCGTCGGCGACCGGCGTGCCGCCGTAGCCGCCTTCGCCAAACGACCGCGCGCCGCCCAGCATCAGCAGGCCGCCGCCGCGGCGATCGACGAAGTCCGCGATCATCTGGAGCTGATCGGCGCTGAAGGCCGCCGCCTCGATGCTGCCGAGGATCAGCCCGTGGAACGCGAACAGCTCGTCGCGCGTCTTCGGGAAGCCGCCGAGCAGCTCGTCGGGCGTGTCGACGTCGAGCCGGAGGAACTTGTTGTCCGCAGTGCGCTGCAGCGTGACGATCTGCAGGTTCTTGTCGTCGGCGACGGCGCGGCGGATGAACTTCATCTCCGAGCGCGGCTCGCCCTCGAAGTAGAGAATCTTCTCGCGCGTGTCGCGGACCTCGACCAGCGAGTCGCGCACGTTGTTCTGCGTCACGACCTCGCCCTGCTGCGGCGCGACCTTGAAGCTGAACACGCGCGGGCCCGGCTCGCTCGCGGTCGCGCGGACGCGCACCGTCGCCGGGCTGCCGTCCACCGGGAACTGCACCTTCTGCGACCCGACGATGCGGCCGTCGTCCTCGACGTCGAGCGTGACCGTCTGCCCGGAGTAGCCGCTCTGCGTGATGACCGCGTCCACGAGCAGCGACGCGCCCTTCAGCACCGAGCGCGGCGTGCTGACGCGATCGATCTGAACGTCGCGCGGCAGCTTCGCGCTGCCGACGCCGACGGTGAAGACCGGCAGCTTTTCGGCCTTCAGGTTGAGCAGCGTATTGGTCAGCGAGCCGTCGCTCGTGTCCGCGCCGTCGGTGACCAGCACGACGCCCGGCGACAGGCAAGCCCGGCGAGCTCGTCGCGCACGCCGTCGAGCGCCGTGCCGATCTTCGTCTGCGAACCGCCGAACGTCAGGTCCTTGACGGAATTGACGCGCGTCGAGCGGTCGACGAGAACCGGAACGTCTCGCACCAGGAAGCGCTCGGACAGCGCCTTCAGCAGCGGACTCGTGTCGGCGGCAAGCTCCTGCCGCAGGAACTCGGCGCGCGGCTGGTTGTTGGTCCAGTCGGCGATCTGCATGCTCCGCGAGTCGTCCAGGAGTACGGCGACGACGTTCTGCTGCGGAATCGCGGCCTTGACGATGAGCGTTGGCCGGAAGAGACAGAAGACGACGAGCGCCAGCGCGGCCATGCGCAGGACCGTGAGGACGACGCGATCGCGAGGGCGGCCGTTCACGCCGACGCTGCGATAGGTGAAGATGGCGGCGCCCATGATGAGCGCGGCGATGCCCGCGGCGACGAAAGACGCCGTCGTGATGTCGAAGCGGAAGTCGCCCTGCTGGAAGACGACCGGCCGGTACGAGAAGAGTGCCTGAAAAAGTTGTTCGAACACGGGCCTCTCTCCGCTGAATCTGGACGGAGCCTAAGCTCCCTGAGCCCTGAACCTTAAAGGCCTACGCCTGCTAAGAGGCGCAGATCATAGTGTCACTGCGTCATTGAATACAACAGGACATTGATACCGAGCGCATAGCCGGGCGGCGAAAACAGGCGCGAATACTCGCTGTCCTCGCGTTCCCGCTCGAACGAGTCGCCGATGTCGGTATTGTGGGTCATCAGGACCATGATCCGACGATGATCGTCGCGGATGGCCCGGACGTGCACCTGGGCGCTGTCCTCATCGCGTTCCGACGTCTTGCCGTTGTTCTTGAGCCAGAACGTCACGTTCGTGACCTGCGGCACCTTCTCGAGGTCGAACATCTCCCGCATGATCGGGTCGGCGGCCGAAATATCCTCGATCGGATGCTCCTCCGGCGGGAACACCTTGCTGATCTCCCCGACCCACTGATCCCACGCCTCCGTGCCCCAGAAGTCGTCCACCCAGAGAAACCCCCCCTTCAGCAGATACTCGCGAGAGCTCGCGATCTCTTCATCCTTGAACGCCAAGGGTGCCGACGTCTGACGCAATCAGGAACGGGCAGTCGTAGAGCTTCGCGTCCGTGAGCTTCACCACCCACGTATTCGGGCGTTTCTGCTCCGCGTTGTAGCTGACAGAGGTGGGCGTCATCTCGTCCAGCCGGATGAGCAGATTGATTTCGCTGTACGGATAGTCGGTCTTCCATCCGCTGCCATCGCGCTCGGAGCGAACGCTGTTGTACTGCACGCGACAGATGGTGAAGTCGCGATCCGGCCACTCCGCCGGCGGAAAACGCGCGCGCGTGAACCCCTCGGGGTCGGTCCTGAACAGATCAGGCTTGGCGCGCGCCGCCCCCCAGCTGCGCGGAGGCGTAGGCCCCGGACACAGCAACGACTGCGGCCACAACAATCCCAAGCGCGCTTCGTCCTGCCAGCTGCATGCGTCAGACGGGTCCGTTACGACGGCGGAGGCTGGATCGCCTACTCGCTCGTGCCAGTAGTGTCCGGCTTCAGCCGGACCCGCATCCAAGCGAGCAGGGCAATTATCACCGACGGGAGCAAGATCCAGCGCAATTCGCTTTGCAGGACGGCAAGCCCCCGGGCGGAGAAAAACCCCACCCCAATGGGAGACACCTGAATCGGACGCCACGGGAAAAAGAAGCGGTGGTTGCTGAACGGCGCGAAGAACGCGATGCCGCGGCCGCCGTTGGTGAGGGCGTCGAGCAGTCCGTGGGAGGCGGTGATCGCGGCAAAAAACATCCATAGAGCCTCCAACCGCCAACTCCGAACTCCCAAGGCATGCGATTTCACGCAGCTACGTGCCGCGACAAGGCCGACAGCCAGCGCGAACGGAATCGAGTGTGTCAGACCGCGATGGCCCAGCATGTCGTCGTAGCGGATGCCGAGCGGGAAGCCGATCACGTCCACATCCGGCAGCAGCGCGCACACCGCAGTCCACAGCCAGAACTTCGCAGGCAGCCGACGATTCGCGTACCACTGACCTACGGCAGTGGCTGCGATGGCGTGGGAGAGGATTGTGGGCATCGTCGGTGCGAGGGGTGCGAGGGGTGCGAGGGGTGCGATAGGTGCGAGGCGTGCGAAAAGATGCGCCGTCCGCACGCGCCACGGACTGCAGATTCTATCCGCATCTCACCTGGGTACGGCGATTCTCGGCGAAAAAACCGCGGCATGCGCCGTGCCTTTGCTGAGCGGCATGGCTGGCGCGAAGCACTACTCGGAGTTGATTGCGTGGCAACTCGCGGATCAACTGAGGGTCCAGACGCTTACGCTGACCGCCCGCCCGCGTTTCGTCAAAGACCTGAAGCTCAATTCACAGACGGAAGATGCGGTGAACTCTGTGTGCAGGAACATCGCCGAGGGATTCGGATGTGAATCGCACATCGAGTTCGCCCGATTCCTGAAGATCTCGCGGCGATCGCTCAACGAGGTTCAAGCCAGGCGATCAAAGCGGCGGAAGCGCGACTTCAGCGTCCTTGCCGACGACTGTGGTCCACTCACGCACGCGCCAGCTGGTGACGAGACCGTTGGTCACGTACGGATCGGCCTTGGCGAATGATTCCGCGACCGCGGGCGTCTGGCCCTTGAACAGGAGGACCGTCCCGTCCACCGGGTTCGCGAACGCGCCGCCGAGGACGAGGTCCCCGCGCGCGACCGCCGCCTTCGCGTACGCGAGATGATCCTTGCGGAACGGCGCACGCCTCTCGGCGTAGTTGTCGACCACTTCGTAGAAAAGCAGGTAATGCACGTCAGATTCCTGTGCGTTGGGATTTGGGACTTGGGATTTGGGATTTGGGATTTACGTTCGCCATCTGCAACGCCAGCATCCAGAACGCGGCCAGCAGGAGCACGTCCCCGCCGATGAGAAGCGGCGCCAACCCGCTGATGTGACCGAATGGAAACAGGAGCGCGCCTACGCCCATCAGGGCCGCGGCGCGGCGCGATGTGGCCGAGCCGAGTATGGCGCCCGACACCACCAGGAGCCCGACGGGAAAGAGGACCGCCGGCGGAAATAACGCGATGACAAGCGTCTCAGGCCTCCGCACAATCGCAATCGCGCCGATCGCTGCGAGCGCGGCGCCAGGAACCGCCGCCCAGCGGAGGTGACTCTGAGCCAGGAGCGTCAGCCCGACCACGGCCGGCGCGAAAAGAGCAAGCGCCAGCCGTTGCAGGATCAGGCCCGGGGTCGATATGAACATCACCAGCGCGATGTCGGATGCTACAAGCAGGGGAGGAGCGACCACGGCAGTTACCGCCGTGACGTACACCAGAGGGACATATCGACGCATGCGGAAAGTAAGTCTAAGCTACACGCATGAGCGACGTAACACGTTCCAGCCGATTCGTTTCCTTCGTCATGGCCGCTTCGATCGTGGCCGCATGCTCGAAATCCGAGCCGACGCCAGCGGCGCAGCAAAACGCTCCAGCGTCAGCCTCGGCCTCGGCGGCCACCGACCGCAAGTATCTCCTCGAGCGCGTGGACGATGCGGCGGTCGTGCAGCTATATGCGGACGGCTTCAGCGCGCTGCCGCTGCGCGAGAAGACGCTGATCTGGCATCTCTACCAGGCGGCGCTTGCGGGCCGCGACATCTACTACGACCAGAAGCATCGCGACGCCCTCGAGATGCGAGGCATCCTCGATCAGATTGCTGCCCACCCGCAGGGCATCGATGCGGCCGCGCTCGGGGAGATTCAGCGCTACACGAAGCTGTTCTGGATCAACAACGGCGCGTACAACAACCTCACGGCGCGCAAGTTCGTGCTCAAGATCACCCCGGAGGCATTTGCCGCGGCGGTGCATGCGTCAGAAAAAGCGGGCGCGACATTCGCGACGCGCAACGGCGAATCGCTCGACGCGACACTGAAGCGCCTCCAGCCGATGTTCTTCGATCCCAACGTCGATCCCATCGTCACCAGCAAGACGCCGCCTCCCGGCAAGGACATCCTGACCGCGAGCTCGAACAACCTCTACGCCGGCGGCGTGTCCATGGCAGACCTCAAGGGATTCACCGAGCGGTACGGCCTCAACGCGCGTCTCGTCAAACAAGCTCCCGGCAAGCTGGTCGAAGAGGTCTACAAGATCGACGGCCGCTACGCGACGCAGATCACGGCAATCGTGAAACACCTGGAAGATGCGATTCCGTTTGCCGACGAGCCGATGCAGAAGGCACTCCGGGCACTGGTTCAGTGGTATCGGACCGGCGAAGAGAAGGACCGCGAGAACTTCGACATCGCATGGGTGCAGGACAAGCAGTCGCCGGTCGACACCATCAACGGCTTCATTGAGGTGTACCTCGATCCGCGCGGCATCAAAGGCAGCTGGGAGGCGCTGGTCTTCTACGTCAACCCGCAGAAGACGGAGGTCATCAAGAAGCTGGCCGAGAACGCGCAGTGGTTCGAGGACCACATGCCTACCGACGCGAAGTACCACAAGCCGAATGTGTCCGGGATCGTCGCCAATGCCATCGACGTCGTCGTCGAGGCCGGCGATTCCGGCCCCGTGACGCCGGTCGGCATCAACCTGCCGAACGATCAGCGCATCCGACAGGAGTACGGCAGCAAGTCCGTCTCGCTTGCGAACGTCGTGGAGGCCTACGAAAAATCGACGCCGGGGACGATGCGCGGCGAGTTCGCATGGACACCCGAGGAGGTCGAGCGCGGCACGAAGTACGCCGCCACGACGGATACTCTGCATACCGACATGCACGAGGTGATCGGCCACGCGTCAGGGCAGCAGGCGGCGGGCTTCAAGGGAACGCCGCAACAGGCGATCAAGGAGTACTTCTCGGCGCTCGAAGAAGGGCGCGCCGACCTCGTGGGTCTGTACTTCCTGGCGGACCCGAAGCTGGTGGAGCTCGGCATCATGCCCGCTGCGGACCAGGATGCGATGGTGCGCACCGAGTACGAGGGCTACACGCGCAATGCGCTCGTGCAGCTGCGGCGCGTCCGCGAGGGATCGCAAATCGAGGAAGACCACATGCGCAACCGGCAGATGATCATCCGGTGGCTCATGGCGAATACGAAAGCGATCGAAGAACGGACGCGCGACGGCAAGAAATACCTTGTGATGGTCGACCCGAAGGCGTTCCGCGAGGGCGTCGGGCGCCTGCTCGGGGAGGTGCAGCGCATCAAGTCGGAAGGCGACTTCGCTGGCGCAAAGAAGCTGTTCGACTCCTACGGCATCCACTTCGATCCGAAGGAGCGCGATGAAGTGGTCGCGCGTGTCGACAAGCTCAATCTGCCGTCGTACTCCGGCTTCGTGATGCCGAAGCTGACGCCGGTCACCGGCGCCGACGGGAAGATTACTGACGTGGCGATTTCGTATCCGCTGGATCTCACGACTCAGATGCTCGAGTACGACGGGGTCAAGCGGTGAATGGTCGACGGTGGGAAAGGTGCGAGAGGTGCGAGACGTGCGAGCGGTGCGAGAAGTGCGAGAGGTGCGAGCGGTGCGAGACGTGCGAGAGGTGCGAGACGTGCGAGACGTGCGAGACGTGCGAAGGGCGTAGACGCGGACCTTCAGGGTTGATTTGAGCGTAGAGGCGGACCTTCAGGTCCGCCTTCCCTGAAGAACTCTCGCAATTCATTCGCGACAACGTTGGGAATCTCTTCAGCGAAGTAGTGCGTACCCGGCAGCGCATTGCCGGTGACATTCATCGCGCGTTCCCTCCACGTCGCCGCTACGTCGTACAGCGAATGCATCGGCGCGCGTTCGCCCCACAGCGCCAGCAGCGGGCAGACGACCTTCCGGTCCATGTCGGCCTCGTCGTGCGCCAGGTCGATTGACGCGCCGGCGCGATAGTCCTCGCAGCTCGCATGAATCGTGGCTGGATTACGGTAGCACCGCAGATATTCGGCGAACGCCTCACGTGTAATCGCGCCCGGCGCCGCCTTGCCGAATTTTTGCTCGAGCCAGAACTCGACGCTCCTCGCGATCAGCGTCTCCGGCAGCGGTGCCGGTTGAATCAGGAAATACCAGTGGTAGTACGCTGTCGCGAACTCGCGCCTCGAATCGGCGTAGAGACGGTGTGTCGGAACGATGTCGAGCAGCGCGAGTCTGGTGACGCGATCGGGATGATCGAGCGCCATCCGATGCGCCACGCGCCCGCCGCGATCGTGGCCCGCGACGAAGAACGTCTCGAAGCCGAGACGCGACATCACGTCCACCTGGTCTTGCGCCATCGCGCGCTTCGAATATGCAGAGTGATCGAGACCGCCCGGCGGCTTGCTGCTGTCGCCGTACCCGCGCAGATCGGTGGCGACGACGGTGAAGTCGTGGGCCAAGAGCGGCGCCACCTTGTGCCACATGACGTGGGTCTGCGGGTAGCCGTGCAACAGGAGTAGCGGCGGTCCACTTCCGCCGTGGACCGTAACGACCGTCGCGCCGGACGTTTGGATCTCGGCGGTCGTGAAGTCTTCGAACATGGACGTTGGGCTGACGCGGCCAGCTAGAGCCGGCCCTCGCGCAGGCGGGAAAGCCGCGTGATTGCGTCGTCTGTTTCTTTGACGAGAGCGGCAACGAGCTCGGCCGCCGTTTGCCGGCGCGCCATGCGGACACCCTGGCCCGCCCAGAGCGAGAGAAACTCGGCGCGACCCTGCTTGGCTGCTTCCGTGCGAAGCGGTCGCGTGAGCGAGTTCTGCAGCGGGAACGGCAGCACGTCGCCAGCCGCGTCGACCTCCCGCATAAAGCGGTTGACGATGCCGCGCGCGGCCCGGCCCGAGAAGGCCCGGGTGACGCGCGTCTCATCTTCGTGCGCGTCCAGGATCGCTTGCTTGTAAGCGTCGGACACGCCCGCCTCGTCGCACGTCAGAAAGGCGGTCCCAAGCTGCGCGGCGCCAGCGCCGAGCGCGAGCGCCGCCGCAATGCCGCGACCGTCCATGATCCCGCCTGACGCAACGACAGGCACGCGCACAGCGTCGACTATCTGCGGCACGAGCGCGAGCGTCCCGATCAGCGACGAGTCAGCCTCCGCGTTGTCGAACGTACCCCGGTGGCCGCCCGCCTCGCTGCCCTGAGCGACGACGACATCGACGCCTGCACGCTCGAGCGCGACCGCTTCATCGACTGTCGTTGCGGTACCGGCGAGCACGAGCCCCTTCGCCTTGATGGCCGCGAAGGCCGCGGCATGGAGCATCCCCAGCGTGAAGCTGAAGAGCGAGGCGCCTCCATCGATCGCGGCAGCCAGCTGCGCGTCGAAGCCTGAGACAGGCGGTGAAGGCGCCGTGGGTGCCGCCAAGCCGAGCTGCGCGAAAAACGGCGCCACGCGCGAGATTGCTGAAGATGCTTCGACGTCCAGCGGCGGCGGCTGAGGGGCAAACAAATTGATCCCGAAAGGCCGCCTCGTCTTCGCGCGCACCGCGGCGCACGCGGCCGCGATCTGCTCTGGCGTGAGATACGCGGCGCCGATCGACCCAAATCCTCCGGCTTCGGACACGGCGGCCACCAGCGCGGGCGTGTCCCCGCCGCCCGCCAGCGGGGCCTGGATGATCGGGTGAGCCAGCCCGAGCCTCTCGGTAAGAACTGTGCGGATGGGCATGAGTCTCACTCGTTCGGAACGTTCGGAACATTCGAATCGTTCGGAACGTTCGGCACGTTCGAATCGCTCGGAGCGTTCCTATCGTTCCCGTTCGGAGCGTTCGAACGGCCGTGCACGACTCGAACGATCCGAACGATCAATTGTTACCCTCTACGGCCGTTCCGTCGGAGGATGATCGCCGGGACCCGGCAGCGGCGGGTTCGCGCCGCCGCGGCCTTCGGCTTCGAGCAGCGCGTCGATCGACTCGTATCGATAGATGACCGGCGCCTTGTGCTGAAAGAGACCGCCGGTATCGGCCGTGGGGCCGTACGTGGAATAGAGGGCCTGCCCCCACAACCGCAGGTAGGTGGTGAGCTGCCCGCGATGATGGGCCGAGTGCGTCAGGCGGCGCGTCACCACCCATGCGCGCGTCCGCCGCACATCGAAGAACGTCGTCTCCGCTTCAAACCATGCGTCGGGCTTCTCCTGGAGCAGGGCAATCCGCTCCGAGGACGCCGCCGCGTAGTGCTCGAGGAAGCCAAGGCGATGCTCCATCGGCGGTAACGGCGGCAACGACACGGCGATGTCGAGCATGGTGCGCATCCAGGTGTCTTCGCTGACACATTGATGAACCATCTGCTCGTGCGGCGTCCGCGCGCGCGGCTCCGGCCGGAACGACATGCGGCCGTCGGGCACCTGCGACCAGACACTGAGCGTCTTCAGCCGCTCGGTCCTGTACGTGTCGAGGAGAAAGTCATATCTCATATCGGTGAAGGGGTCGGGAGTCATTACGCGTTTCGAAATCTTCGTCAGCGCCTCCGTCGGTTTTCGGAACGCGTAATGACTCCCGACCCCTTTTCATGACGATAGAGTTCGTCGTACACAGCTTCGTCGAATGCCACGAGCACGATGCGATCGAAGTGGGCTAGGTGCGCGCTCGTTTCTCTCACCGCAATGACCGCGGCCTCGTCCAGCGGATATCCATAGACTCCGCAGCTGATCGCCGGGAACGCGACCGATCGCAGGTGGTGTTGCTGCGCCAGCATCAGCGCGCTCTGGTAGCAGGATGCGAGCAGCCGTGCTTCGCCATTTCGCCCACCGCGCCAGACGGGACCGGCGGTGTGGATGACATACCGTGCCGGCAGGTTGAAGCCATGAGTGATGCGGCTCTGGCCCGTGGGGCAGCGGACGCCCGGCCGTACTTCCGGAACCGCGAGGCACGCCTTGTACAACTGACCGCCGGCCGCCTGATGAATCGCGCCGTCCACGCCTCCGCCACCCAGCATCCGCTCGTTGGCCGCGTTGACGATTGCATCAACGTCCAGCCTGGTGATGTCGTCGCGAACAATCTCAATCATGCTGGTCTCCGGTCTTCCGTCCCGTCTCCGGTCTCCGATCAAGGCGGGACTGAAGACCGGGACAGCTAGAACCGGAAAAGGGGTCGTCCAACTGCAAGTCCGGGCCACGGAATCGACGCGCAGATAACGACGAGGGCCAGCCCGAAATAGA
Source organism: uncultured Acidobacteriota bacterium (assembly GCA_963741135.1). Taxonomy (GTDB): domain Bacteria; phylum Acidobacteriota; class Vicinamibacteria; order Vicinamibacterales; family UBA2999; genus Gp6-AA40. Next base: position 1,027,278 of record CAVUHC010000006.1, on the reverse strand, counting down.
TCAACGCAAGGCGATGCCGGCGTGCGTCGTTGGCGGCTTTGCGGATCTTGACCCGCCCGACGTGCGCGAGCGCGATGCCGATGATCATCCCGGCAAGATGTTCGACCGCCCAGAACCGAAGGCTCGAGTTCGCCATCGCACCGCCGAAATCCTGAAACGCGATCTTCATAAAGGGGCTCAGGACGAAATAGAGAACGAGGCCGACAAGCATCTGGATGTCGAGGGAGACCGTGAAGAGGAAGCCCCACAGCTCGTCCTTGGGTGTCCACGAACGCTTCGCCGTCCCGCCGCCAATCGCGCGGAACCAAGCGACCGCGCCGGTGAGAAGAACCGCCCATCGCAGAAGGGAGTGCAGCCAGAGCGCTGACGAATACAACATGAATGGATTCTACAGACGTCAACTCCGAACGCCCAAATTTCAATTTTGACCACAAAGTCTTTTCAGCACGAAGGTCACGAAGGACACGAAGGAATCCTTCTTCGTGTTCTTCGAGTCTTCGTGGTTGAATCCGTCTTCGATGTTTGTTACTTGGCGCGGGGCGCGAGAATCTGCGCCAGCACATCGGGTTTCGACATGTCGCGCTCGAGATGCGGCTCGCGTATGCCACCGCGGTAATCAAGAGCCACCGTCTTCACCACATCGTCGTTCTGGACTTCCAGCATCAGTGCTCCGGACGCGGTCGGTGATGCTTTGACCGCATTCCGCAATACATCCGCCGAGAATCGGACTCCGTTGACTGCGAGGATCTGCATGCCGGGCCCGAGGCCGGCTTTCCCTGCCGGCGAATCGACGAAGACGTCGGTGAGCACGCCGTCGTTGGTCCTGGCGCGGAGGCCGATGGAGTACATCGCGTCGATCCGGCCGAGGTTACCCTCCGCCGCCCGAAGAAAGTCGTTCGGCGTCTCGGTGTAGACCACGCGCCATCCGCCCTTCGTGATGCCGTCGAGTGGCGCGTGAGGCATCGGCTGGTAGACGCGCGCGGACAGGAAACCCTTCCAGTCGTGCGGCGCCACCTGGTTCAATGCAGCAGCCACGTCATCCAGCGTGTACGGCTTGACCATCGGCGCGCTGCTCTCGCCCCCATGGAACAGGTGACAGAAGTCGTCGATCGATTTTCGACCGTTCGTCAGCTGGCGGATCTGCGTGTCGACGTCTAGCCAGATCAGCCAGCCCTCGTCATAGAAGTCGGTCCCGCGTCGATACGATTCCCACTGTCCGGACGCGAAATACAGGAGCTGCGCGGCCACCGTCGTGTCGCCAAGCGGCCGCCACTGCCGGCCTGGCTGGTTATCGAGATACGCGGCGACCTGTGCGAACCGCTCCTTGTAGTACTGATCGGCCCACAGGCCGCTGCGGGCGGCGAGCACGTAGCCGAGATACTGCGTCAGGCCCTCGTACACCCATAGAAGCTCACCCGCCATCGGCTGCTGAAAGTCGGGCGTCGCAAGCCCTGCGGGACGACGGTACTTGCCGTTCCAGGAGTGGACGTACTCGTGTGCCATGACGGCAAGCGAGGTGCCCTGGCTCACGACGGCATTCTCGACCACGCGCGAGTCGTTCGACTCATGATGTTCGAGGCCGAAAGTGCGCGACGCGATCGCTGAGCGTAAGGAGGAAGTGGTACTTGGTGAAATGGCGGGCGCCGAACATCGCATCCGCTTCCTGTACGAGTCGCTTCCATTTCTGCGTCAGGTCAGCCGGCACCTCGAGCGAGCCGGCACTGTCGGCAACCAGGTCCACTTCGACCGGCCTGCTCGACGTGTCCAGCGGGACCACACGGACATACTCGCCCGCGATGACCGGGGAATCGACCAGCGTGGTGAGAGATACCTGTGCGAAGTCGACCTTGCCTCCGCTTTGCCCGCGTCACCGGCAGCGCCGTCCCGAACTTCCAGCCATTCGGCAGCTGCATGCTTGCGCGGAACATCACATCGTCTGTTCGCGCGCCCTGCGGGTAGAGCACCAACTGGTTCCACGAGTAGATGCCGAGATGCGCCGTGTCGGAGGAAGCGGAGCTGAAGCCGCCGGCGCCGATCGCAGGGAGAAAGTCGTACGACACCTCGAGCAAGTCGACGCCCTGAGGCACGTCGATGTGAAAGGCGTACACGTCGAGCGGATCGCGCCGCCAGGTGAGCTGACGCCCTCCTGCCGAAAACTTCAAGGCAACAAGATCGGTAATCGGTCCGTCCGGCGAATGCTCACCAGGCAGCCATTTCGGATAGACGAGCGCCAGCGCTCCGGGCGTCACCGACATCGTCTCGCGTGCGTGCAACAGCTTGCGCGGAGTCTCGCGCAGATCAACCGCAAGCGTGATCGGTCCCGTCACGCGCCCCGCCGGCACGGCAGGCGTCTGCGCGTGGGGCGCCGCGATCGCGCAGGTGGCGATCGCCATCGCAAGAACGACTTTTCTCACGGCGTACTCCTTTGGGTTCGGAGGGTTCAAACCAAAGGAACCTTCTGAACAGGACCCTTTGAACCTCTTGAACCTGTTGAACCTCCTGAACCCTTTTACAGATAGCTTAGCCACGGATCGCGGCGGCGCTGCTTCACGGCCGCGAACCAGCGGCAGAGTGGATACTCCACCAGGATGATGCATGCCCAGCACACATAGACGACCCATAGACGAAACCCGGCGCCTGGCGGCATGGTGCTGAAAATCGCGGGCGGGCTCAAGAAGAGATAGTCGAACGACTTTCCTGCAACGACAGTCGCGAGGATTGCAGCTCCATGGGCGAGCGGCCACTGGAGCAGATAAAAGAACAACGGCACGCGGCCAAAGACCACGAGCGGGCGGCTCCACACGCCGGGCGGAGACGCTTCGAACCATGCGAGCGCAAGAAGCGCCGGTCCCAGTGTCATGAGCAGATACAGCAACGACGGCGGATATTTCGTCGTGTTGATGAACGAGAGGAACGTGAAAACCGCTGTCGGCTGGGCCGACCAGCGTGACGGATCGCCGTAGTTATCGATCGTACGAATCGCGATAAATGCGGCCATCAGTAGCATGCTGGTTTGCAGAAGCACCTTGATGCGGCGTTCACGATCGAGCTCGTAGACTGCGCCGAACGCATACCCTGCCGCGATCACGCCGACCCACGGGATGAGCGGATACTGGAGCCATACGAGCGGGCTCGAGGCACCCAGCACCGGAAAGAATCCCGCCTGATGCGCGACCATCCAGAGCTTGGCCGCGGCGCTGGGGACCGGTGAGGTCGGTCCCTGCCAACTGTCCACGTGGACGCCGTCGAGGAGATTGTGAAATGCGATCATGACGACGGCGAACATCGCGATCGCCGGCCTCGGAAGGTGAATGAGCGCCGCGAGGCATATCATCGACAAGCCGAGCACCCAAATCACCTGCAGGAGCGCGAGAAAGCTGTAGTCGACGTTGAACCAGACGAGCAGGTGCAGCACGACGATCTCGATTGCAATCAGCCACACGCCGCGGGTGACAAGGAACCGCGACAGCTCGCCGAGGGATTTGCCGCGCATCTTCTGCAGGTACACGCTGACGCCTGCGAGAAACACGAACACCGGCGCGCAGAAGTGCGTGATCCAGCGCGTCATGAAGATAGCGGCGGACGTGGTGGCGAGGTCCGTCGGGTCCGAGCGAAGCGCCGGACCGTGGACGAAGTCACGGGTGTGATCGAGCACCATGATGACCATCACGATGCCGCGCAGGAGATCGACTGAGTCGAGCCGCGATCGGCCGACCGCCGACGTCGGGGTCTTGATCGTGTCAACGACAACGGGCGATGCGATAGCCGCCATGTGCGACGCGGATCCTAACACCGGTAGAGCGGCGCTTTGCGACACCAGTAGGGCGGGGCTTTACGCCCCGCCAGGCAAGTTATCGATCTTCACAGCCTCGATCGGCCCGGCGGGTGTGAACCCGAAGACAGCGCCGTAGAAATAAAGCTCCGATTCGAAACAGCGGATGATCGTCTCCGCCTTGCGAAAGCCGTGCTGCTCCCCTTCAAACGCCAGGTACGCAACGGGCAACCCCTTGGCGCGGACGGCGTCCGCCATCTTTTCGGACTGATCAGGCGGAACGACTTTGTCTTCGAGTCCCTGAAAGAGGATGAGCGCGCACGACAGACGGTCCGTGAAATGGATGGGTGACCGGGCCCGGTAAAGCTCCTTCGCCGCCGGGTACGGCCCGATGAGCGTGTCGAGATAGCGCGATTCGAACTTGTGCGTGTCGGTCGCCAGCGCCTCGACATCGCTGACGCCGTAGTAGCTTGCCCCCGCCTTGAACATCTCGGGATGAAATGTCAAAGCCGCGAGCGTCGTATAGCCGCCCGCGCTTCCGCCTCGGATGATCAGCCTCTCCGGATCCGCCTTCCCTTGCTCAACGAGATATCTGGCAGCGTTGATGTTGTCGTCGACATCCACGATGCCCCACCGCGCGTTGAGCCGCTCACGATACTCGCGACCGTAGCCCGAGCTCCCTCCGTAGTTCACATCGGCCACCGCGAACCCGCGGCTCGTCCAGTATTGCACCTGCAGGTCAAGCATCGCCTTCGTCTGCGTTGTCGGTCCGCCATGACTGATGACGATCAGAGGAGGGCGGTCGGAGGGAAGCGCGGTGAAATCCCTGTTGCGCGGCGGATAGTAGAACGCGTGCGCGGTGAGCCCGCCTTCCGTTGGAAATTCGATCGCCTCGGGAATCGAGAGGTAGCCCGGATCGAGCGAGAGCGTCGATGACGATCGAAGCGTCGTGGTCGTGCCGGTCGACAGGTTCGTGCGAACGACGGCGGCTGGCGAGGTGGTAGACGCGGCCACGGAGAACGCGTCGTCCGACGTCGCGGTGAGCCACTCGAGCGGCTCGAGGTCTGTGGCAACGTTCGTCAGCGTTCCCGTTGCTGCGTCGATCGTGGCAAGCGTCCAGCGTCCGCGCCGCGCGTAGGTGACGACTATCCGCCGTGCGTCGGCGCAGACCCATGTCGCCCAGCCAAACAGCCACTGCGGTCTTCCGAACTCCGCTTCGGGAATCGGCTCGCGAAGCACCGCCTCGATGCTGGTGGCATCTGCGTTTGCATTTTGCATTTTGAATTTTGCATTCGCAATTCGGTACAGCTCCCACCAGCCCGTGCGATCGCTCGCGAAGTAGAGGGTGCCGTCCGGCGACCACCCCGGTTGATAGATCGATTCGTGCGCGCCGCCGGCAACGAGCACCGGACTCTCCAACGTCCCGGCGTCCGTGATGTCCGCAACCCACAACTCCGTCCCGTCCCATGGCATCTGGGGATGGCGCCACGACAGCCACGCCAGCTTCGACCCATCCGGACTCAGGCGCGGCGTCGAATAGAAGTCGTAGCCTGACGTGATGATCTCGCCCGCGCTCGGGGGGCCCTCGAGCGGAATCGAGACGAGCGTTGTGGCCGCCTCGTGCCGGGCCTTCGAGTGATCCTCGCGCACACAGATGAGCCGCCCTCTGCGTTCGTCAATGGTGGCGTCCGCGTAGAACCAGCTCCCCTCGGGTGTGATGGGCTCGGGTGCATCGCGGACCTCCAAGGTCCGCGCCGCGATGAGCCTGTAGATGCGCTGATCCGCGAAGTTCGAGTAATAGACGACCGAGTTGGAGACGATGAACGCGCCGCCCCCGTATTCGTGCACGCGGGTGCGGACGTTGTGATCGCGAGGCGTGACGTCGGCGATCGTGCCGTCGGCACTGCGCTTCACGAGCGCATTGCGCCCTCCTTCGTGCGGGCGACCTTCGAGCCAGTAGACGTCGTCACCATCAAGCGCCACGAAACCGAGACGTACGCCCTGTTCAGCGACGGTGCTCGATGAAATCGGGGAGGTCCAGGTGCCGTACGGCGCGACGATGGCCACGGAGGTCACGAAGACGAATCAGCCATAAAGGACACGAGTGGCACAGATCATCGGACTCTGAATATACCGCGATGCGAGCTACCGGGATGCGGACACGTAAGGCTGGCACTACCGCTTCTTCGATGATTTGCGCGACCCCTTCTTCTCGGGCACCTTCGCGCCCGCGCGCCGCGCCTCGGACAAGCCGATCGCGATTGCCTGTTTCCGGCTCTTCACGGTCCTGCCGGAGCCGCCGCTCTTCAATGTGCCGCGCTTGCGCTCGTGCATCGCGCGCTCGACCTTCTCGCTCGCCTTCTTGCCGTACTTGGCCATGCCCACCCTCCTGTTCGTGGCCGTTTCAGGAGCGCCTCGCATGCGTGATTCGTGCCGTCATCGCCAAACTAACGCGAGAACGGGCCACGGAGGCACAGAGACGTGTCTCCGTGGCTTGTCTCAGCTGCCGTCGCGGATCACGCGGCACGATTCGATGTCGAACGTCACGTCGCCGATCGTCAGGCGTGTCTGATCCCGCAGAGTTTCAGCGAACTGCATGAATCGATATACGTCGGCGAAGTTGCTGACGAGGCCCAGCGAGACGCGGATCGCCCCTGCGCTCTTGCCACTGAGGTGCGTCACCACCTGCAGAAAGCGCGGCAGGTTCATGTCGGCGTCTGCCTCGAGCGCGGCGCGGACGTCCGCTTCGGTCAGACCTTCGGCCGTCTCTCCTGCGCCCGGATTGCAGAAGCAGCCCGTGCGAAGCGAGATTCGCTGCAACCCGGCGAGCTCCTCGACGCGGCGGTAATCCAGCAGGTGTCCCTCCGGATCGTAAAAGTTCATCGTCACCGTGCCGCCCCGCGATGCCGTCGTCACCGGGCCGTAGATGCGCGCCATGAGACGACCGTTGCTGTGCTTGAGGGTCATGAGCCGGTTCAACAACCATGCGGTCAGGCACCGCACACGAGTCTCGATTGTGTCGATCCCGATCGACTCCAGGTGCCGCAGCCCGATTTCAACCGCGGGAATGCCGAGATAGTTCAGCGTGCCGTCTTCGAAGCCGGCCTCCCGCGGCGACAGGATGTGCGCGCGCCCCTGCACCGTCGCGAAGTTGACCGTGCCGCCCGCGAACCAGGGGCGGTGCAGCGCCGGAAGCACGCTGTTGCGCACGAGCAGACAGCCGACGCCGGTGGGATAGCCAAACATCTTGTAGAAAGACACGCTCACGAAGTCGGGCTTCACCTGCGAGAGATCGAGACGGTGCGTCGGCACGAATGCAGCGGCGTCGAGCAGAACGTCCCACCCGCGGTCGTGCGCCTGCGCGATCAGCTCGAGCGGATGCGTGACGCCGCTGAAGTTCGACTGCGCGGGGAAGGCAAACAGACAGCGCGGCGTCTCTGTGTCGGAGCTCTGGGGACGGGTCTTCAGAGCAGCCGCAACCTTGTCCAGATCGATCCGGAGCTCGGGCATCGTGAGCGGCACGTACTCGACGTCAACACCCTTCACACGCGCGAACTCGCGGATACCGTTCACGGAGTTGTGATTGTCGACGGTGAGAAGCAGCCGCCCCCCCGGGGAGAACGGATACGACTCCCCCACGTGCTTCAGCGCGCCCGTCGCGTTTGCCGTGAAGACCGCCGTGTATTCGTCTTCCGGGGCGTTGAACCAGTTGAGTACCGCCCGCCTCGCCTGCTCGACCAGGTTCGTCATCCCTGTTGACGACGGGCTGGCCGAGTGCGGATTGCCGAGAACCTGCTCATTCAGCAGAGCGGCATGCCGAAGCACCTGCGACTCGGCGTGCAGGCTGCCGCCGGTGTAATCGAGATAGACATGCTGCTGTTCGTCAAGCCGCCGGTACTCCGTCGCCCGCAACGCATCGAGCAGGCTGGTCGACTCATATTCCGGGAATGCGGCGAGGAAGGCCTCGTAGGCTTGAGCCACATTGGTATTATCGCGTCTGCTGCCCTATTCTTTTTTGTCGCGCGGATGCTCGACGGGAGCACCCCTTAGCTGGAGGAACGATGCGCAGAACCGTCGGTGTGATAGTGGCAATGGTGTGCGGGTTGGGCGTCGCAGTGGCAGTGCGGGCACAGGGTCCGACGCCCGCATGGGCGTACCCGGTGACGCCCGCGACCTTCAAGGCGCCGCCCGATCCAGGGACGCAGCGGCGTGTGCCGGGCAGCAAGCTCGGGTTCACGCAGACGCAGCTCGACGACCCGTTCACCCCACCCGACTGGTATACCGACCATCCTCGGATGCCCGAGGTGGTCGCCCGCGGCCGCAAGCCCGACGTGTGGGCCTGCGCGATGTGTCACCTGCCGAACGGTCTCGGCCATCCAGAGTCGGCGTATCTCGCAGGGCTTCCGGCGGCCTACATCCAGCAGCAGGTCGAAGACTTCAAAAGCGGCGCTCGCAAGAGCGCCATCGCCGGCGGACGCCCCGGCATCATGGTGACAATCGCGAAAGCGATCACATCGAATGAGCTCAAGCAGGCGTCGGCGTACTTCGCCTCGCTGAAGCCGAAGCCGTGGGTCAAGGTGGTCGAGGCGACGATGGTGCCGAAGACCTACGTCGGGGCCGGGAACATGCGTTTCGCGCTGGAAAAGAGTCCGATGGAGCCGCTCGGCCAGCGCATCATCGAGCTACCGCAGGACCCCGAGCGGGCAAAGAGTCGCGATTCGCACTCAGGCTTCATTGCATACGTGCCGGTCGGCAGCCTCAAGAAGGGCGCGGACCTCGTGAAGACCGGCGGGCAGCACATCGCCGGAGGCAAGATCGTGATGGGCAACACCGTGGCGTGCGCGACGTGCCATGGCATGGATATGCGCGGCGGCGTGATGCCCGGCGTACCGGGAATCGGCGGGCGCTCGGCAATTTATACGTATCGGCAGCTGAATGACTTCAAGAACGGCGTCAGGAAGGGGCTGCAGGGCACGTTGATGCAGCCGACGGTCATGAACCTCACACCCGCCGACATGATCTCGATCTCCGCGTATACCGCGGCGCAGATTCCGTAAGACTTGAAAAATGTTACGGGTGGTCGATCGTGAGCGTGAACGAAATCGGATCGGTCAACGTACCCAGATCGAAGACCTGCACACAGTACTGACCGGCGTCCGCCTGCGTGCTGATTTGCGGCGCGGAACCGCCGCCGGTATTCACCGAGACGCCCAGCCGGCAACCGCCGCCGGACACTCGCGGCAAACCGACGCCAAGTCCGACGGTCGATTCAGCGCTGGTCATCGTCACGTTAATCGTCCCCGCGGCCGCTACCGTGAACGACAGGCTGCTCGTGCCGCTGGGTGCGAGCGTACTTGACCAGTTCTCCGCCGCCGGTTTCGTTGGCGTGGTGGGAGACGTCGGTGTACTCGTCCCGTCGCCGCATGCTGCGGCCATCGCCGAGATGAACGCGAGTACGGGCCACGGAGACACGAAGCCACGGCGAAATCGCCTTCTAATCATGGGTGCGCGATCCGGATTGAGAAATTCGCGGCCTCGCTGAGGCCGCCGACGTCGGCGATGTTCGCGCAATAGTTGGCGGCGGCCGTCAGCGACTCCGACATCTGGGCCGTCAGCGCCGGCGTCGCCTGGATCGTCTTGCGCAGGTCGCATCCGACGACGTTGTTGTCACCGTCCAGCACCGTGGTGCCGTACCCGATCTCCATGGAGACGGAGAGAAGGCCCGGGCGGTTGAGCGGAGAGAGGCTCGCGAGGTTGATCGAGACGTTACCGCTCTGGCCCACAGAGAACGGGAAGAAGTTCGAGCCCCTGACGTTGACGATCGCATCGAAGCGCTCTGTCACGGTCGTCGGCGTCGTCGGAGTCGACGGCGCGGTCGGGGTATCGTCGCCGCAGGCAGCCGCCGAAACGGCCGCGACAAGGAGAATGAGGCCCGGAAGTCGCATCACAGAAGATCGATATTACCCGTAGACGCCGCCAGCCGGCCATTGGCCGTGTGGTAAACCCCAAATCTCTTTTTGATTTGGGGTTTGGGATTTGGGATTTGGGATTTTCGTTGCTGCCGATCATCACCTATGACGGCCCGCTGATGGCTGTCGCGGTGCGCGATCGCGTCGCGAAATTGATCCAGGAAGGCATGACGCAGGAGGATGCGGTGGCGGCAACGCCAACCGCCGACTTCGATGCGAAGGTCACGAACGCGACGCGATAAAAGAAACCACGAAGGACACGATGATCTCGAAGACCACGAATCCCAAAAAGGTTTCGTGACCTTCGTGACATTCGTGTTCTTCGTGGTTATCGCTCTTATTTGAGGTGCTTGCTCACCAGCTTCGTCATCTCGAACATGTTCACCGATGACTTGCCGCCGAACACCGCCTTCAACGGGGCGTCGCCGTTGATCATCCGCTTGTTCTTCTTGTCCTGCAGCCCATTCTTCTTGATGTAGGCCCAGAGCCGCTTGGTCACCTCGGTGCGCGGAATCGGCTTGGCGCCGACGACTTCCGCGAGAGTGGCGTCCGGCTGCACCGGCTTCATGAACGCCGCGTTCGCGGTACGCTTCGTCTTCCCCGCGGTCTTCTTTTTCGTCCCCGTAGATTTCCTCGCAGTCTTCGAACTCTTGGCCATGTCGTCTCCTCGAAGTGGGCCGCGGACGTGCGACGCCGCCGCGCAGCGCGTCCGTGCCATCGCGCCATCACGCGGTCGCGTAGGCGCCTTGCCCCGCCACAGCGCCTTGTCCGCCGAAGCCGCCGAAGCGGCGAAGGCGGAAGCGCGACAGCGGGCGTCCGCATTATCGCCCGAAGCGGCTCCGTTGAAACGCGTAACTGAAGGCGGCGAACAAGGGCGGCGAGCACGAGGGTCGCGCGACGAGATCAATTTGCTGCAGCGCGGACCTTCGGGTCCGCAGTTCGCGACGTTCAGCGCTCCGTCGCGTGCGTGGAGGACGTCCGGTCGATCGGTCGATAAGAGGTATGGCGTCGAGCGCCTTGGACCCGGGACGCTGGCCACGGATCAGATGCATCGGAAGATCTGAGATGGAAGAGCTCATCGGCGTGTGGTCGACAATGGTCGGGGTCGGAAGCGTTGGTCGTGCTTGATTGCGCTACATGCGGACCGTAATATGAGGGACTCGGCTCACACGTTTCGCAGAGGTTAACTGATTGAGCAGGAAGAATTTCGCCACCGCTCTGTTCACGCTGCTCGTCTGTATCGGCGCCGGGCCACTGTTGGCTCGGACCGCGGTACCGGCGGCAATCGCGCTCGACCGCACGGCAGCGGCACACGCGGGTGTGTCGGCGGACGTGCTGAACCTGGCGTTGAACGCGGTGACGTGCGGCGTAACGTCGGGAGAGCTTGCGACGCCGCCGACGCTGACACTGATTGACTACTCGCTTCCGTCGACCCAGCCCCGGCTCTGGGTATTCGATCTACGGTCCGGCCGGATGCTCTTCAAGGAGCTCGTCGCGCACGGCCGTAACAGCGGCGACAACATGGCGACGCGTTTTTCCGACGTCATGGAGAGTCGCGAATCGAGCATCGGACTGTTCCGGACGGCCGATACCTACGTCGGCCACAACGGCTATTCGCTGCGCCTCGACGGCCTCGAGCCGGGCTTCAACAGCCACGCGCGAGAGCGCGCGATCGTCATGCACGGCGCGCGGTACGTCGATCCGGCTGTGGCGAAGGCCAACGGGCGGCTCGGCCGGAGCTGGGGTTGCCCTGCGCTGCGCGAGGCGGTCGCGCAGGCGGGTCATCGACACGGTTCGCGACGGCGGCGTGATCTTCTCCTACTACCCCGACCCGACGTGGCTCAAGACGTCGAAGTTTCTGAATTGCAGCGCCACCGCGCCAGTGACGATCGCCACGAAATAACGTTCCCGATCCCCGATCCCCGATCCCCGATCCCTGATCCCGATCCCTGATCCCTTCTTATCGCGCCTGCTCGAGTTGCCCTGACACTGACTCGATGAGCGCGGCCTCGCGCTCGAGCGCCTTCGCGACTCGCGCAATCTCCGTCTCCGCTTCCCTGTACTGCTTCTGCTCGATCGCTTCACGCACGCCGGGCATCGTCTTCACGGCGTAGCCCGTGTAGAAGCCCGGCGCGTACAGCAGGTGGCGGTACCACGATCGCTTCGGCAACCCGGCGTCGTCGGTCAGCTGCCGCTCGGCCTGCATCAGCCGCGCGTTGACTGCGCGAAGCGTGGCGGCGTTGGACGGCGAGCTTCGGCCGCGCGGCCTCCGCGGCCTTGTGATACCGCGCCGCCGCCTGCGTCAGCGCGTTCGCCGCGTTCTCGAGCGTCGCGAAGTTGAGCGCCGGCGGCACCTGCTCCGCTTTCGGCGCCTGCAACGGCCGGCGCGGATCGTTGATCGCGGCGAACACGCCCTCCTCGATCTGCGTGTTGCGCTCGCGCACTTCGTCCTGCTGCGTCTTCAGCAGCGCTTCCAGCTCCTTCACGTAGGTCTGCACCGTATCCGCCAGGTTGGTGAACTCGAACGGCAGCAGGTCGGCATCCGCGAGCCGGATCATCGTCGTGCCCGCAACCTGCGCGAGCGTGCGGCCGTACGCGAAGTCGGTGTCGAGGAACTTCGTGAAGTGGTAATAGTCGTCGTAAATCGAGTGGTAGACGCCGTCGCTGGTGTCGAGCCCGCCGAAGCCGAGATTCAAGCGACGGCACGCCGTTGTGCTGCAGGAACGCGAATAGTCCGATCCCGATCCCAGCGCGGCGATCCGGAGATCGGCGCGGCTTCGAGCGTCGTTCCGCTCGTCCCGGATCCTCTCGCGATCGTGCGAGCCTGGAGCCGCTGCCACACGCTCATCTTTGTCTCGGGATCCTCGACCTCCTTCGCCACGCTGTTCACGAGCTGCTCCAGCGAATGCGATCCGGACGCGTTGAAAAACCCGCGCCCGTTGCCGTCCGAGTTGACGTAGGCGACGGCATGCTCCCGCAGATCCTTGTCGTGATCCTCGACCCACTCCGTCGATCCGAGCAGCGCCTGCTCCTCGCCGTCCCACGCGATGTAGATCAACGTCCGCTTCGGCCGCCATCCTTGCTTCACGAGCTGGCCAATCGCCCGTGCCTCCTCGAGCTCGGCCGACATGCCAGCGCCTGGATCGCCCGCGCCATTGACCCACGCGTCGTGGTGATTGCCCGCGAATCACCCACTCGTCCGGATACGTCGATCCCTGAATGCGCGCGATGACGTCGTAGATACGGCGCGCGATCCCAGTTGAACGCGACCTTCATGTGCACGCGTGCCGGACCCGGGCCGAAGTGATAGGTAATCGGCAGCGCGCCGCGCCAGCCGCCGGGGACGACGGGACCGCGCAGCGCCGAGAGCAGCGGCTGCGCGTCCGCGTACGAGATCGGCAGCACCGGGATCTTCGTCAACGTCGTGACGTCTTTGATGTCGAGCCGCTTCGCGTCCGGCGTCGCGCCCACACCTGGCGTCAGCGGGTCGCCTGGATACGTCGGCATGTCCATGACGCTTCCGCGCTGCACGCCGCTGCTGTTCCGCATCGGCCCGTCAGGGAACACATCATCCACTTCGTAGCCGTCATCCGTCGGGTCCGAATAGATCAGGCAGCCGACCGCGCCATGTTCGGCGGCGACCTTGGGCTTGATCCCGCGCCACGACGCGCCGTAGCGCGCGATCACGATGGCGCCCTTCACCGAGATGCCGCGCCGATCGAGCTCGTCGTAGTCCTGCGGCCGGCCGTAGTTGACGTAGACGAGCGGGGCCGTGACATCGCCGTCGATCGAGTAGGCGTTGAACGACGGCAACTGCTCCATCTTCTGACCCGACGTGGGGTCGGCGGCAACCGCCGGTTCCTCGAGCTTCAGCTTGAACGAAGACGGCGCGACCATCTCGACGAGGCGCTCTTTCGGCGTCGGGAAGAGCACGTCGTAGTTCTCGATGTGCGCGTCCCAGCCCCATTCCTTGAACTTCGAGAGGATCCACTCCGCGTTGTCCTTGTCGTACGCGGATCCGAGGTGATGCGGGCGGGCGCTCATCCGCTTCATGTATTCGCCGATGTTCTTCGCGTCGAGCATCGCGCGGAACTGAAGTATTTGAATGTCCTCTGCCGTCTGCGCCGACACCGACAGGGAAAATGCAACGAACGCCGTGATCGCGGCCCCCGCGAACGCAGACACGGCAATCCTTCGTGGCCGCTTCGCGTCCTTCGTGGTTTATTCATTTCGTTTTCCACATCTGCTGGATCCATGGCACGGCCTGGCGCAGGCCATCGACGAAGCGGTTCGTCTCGTAGTGCGAAATGCCCGTCAGCACGACGATCTGCGCGTTGAGTCCCTGCTTCTTGAGCTCGGCGATGCGCTGCTCGGTCGGGCCGATCGGATTCGTCTGGTCGTTGCGTGAGTGCACGGCGAACACGGGCACACGCCAGGTCGCTGCAGACGATGTCGGGCGGCCGGATACGGGCACGGCGGCGCTGAACCGTTCGGGATACTTGTCAGCCCAGTACCACGTCCCTGCGCCGCCCATGCTGTAGCCGGTGACGATCATCTTTTTCTGATCGATCGTGTAGCTCTTCTCAACCGCGGCGAGCAGCGCGTTGACGGCCCGCTCGTTCTGCGGACTGCCCCATCCGCCCGAGAGAGAATCCGGCGCGACAATGACGGCGCCGAGACCCTCAAGTGCCGGCTGGATGAGGATGTCGAGCATCGACCGGCCGGCACCAGCGGGGTCTCCGCCGAAGTGCAGCGCGAGCACCAGCGGCACCGGTTCGCCGCGGTAGCGCGGCGGAACCGAGAGCGCGTAGTGAATCGTCGGCGCACCGCTCTGCGCGAGCGTCAGATCGTGGATGCCCGGCGACAGGACGGGCACTTTGTCCTGCGCATAGCCAAGTCGCGGCGTGACGCAGAACAAAAGCCAGAAACAATACGTTGAGTTCTGAAGGTTTCATGCATTCAGTACTTTCGGAATGTGAGATTGAATCGCCCGTCAATGCCGAGTTCCGGCGGCGCCGAGCCCGGGATGATCCGCGACACACCGTGATACCGCAGCCTCGCCGGGCCACCGAACACAAACGCGTCGCCTGATTCGAGCAGCAGCGCTTCGATCGGCTCGCGGCGCCGGACACCGCCAAACAGGAAGCGCGCCGTGTCGCCGATGGAGATGGACACGACCGGGAGTCCCGCCTCGATCGACTCGGGTCTTTCGTCCTTGTCCTGGTGCAAGCCCATCTTTCCGTCGGCGTCATAGTAATTGAGGATGCAGAGGTCCGGTGTGAAGTCGAATCCCGCCTGCCGCCCGATGCGCGACGCCAGCATGATCCACTCCTCCGGCACCGGCGCCACTGGGGCATCGTCGTAGTCGGCACGCGTCGGCTCGTACTTGTACGTGAGCGCGTTCCAGTGGCGGCCAAGGCAGACCATCCGGACGCGCATCTTGCCACCGCCGCGCACGGTCGGCACGTAGCCGCCCGCCGGACCATCCATGATCGCGCGGCAGCGATCGACGAGTGATCGCTGTTCCGCAAACGACAGCGCATGCCGGAGCCACGTGGCGCCTGCCGCAATCGCAACAACGTCGCGCTCACGCGCCGCGAATGGAATCTGGCTCTGCGTCACTGCTATATGATGGATCTTGTCAAGGCTCAACGCTCGTCCCCGCTTACCAAGCATCAACTGAAATGGGCTTCCCCGGTTTCCATCCGCTTGTTGCTCGCTGGTTTCGCGAGACCCTTGGCGCTCCGACTTCCGCGCAGGAGCGCGGCTGGGCCGCCATCCGCGACGGGCGTCACACGCTCATCGCGGCGCCGACCGGCTCCGGCAAGACGCTGGCGGCGTTTCTGACCGCCATCGACGATCTCGTTCACGAAGGACTGCAGGCCCCCCTGCCGGATGAGGTCCGCGTTGTCTACGTCTCGCCGCTGAAGGCGCTGAGCGCCGACATCCACAAGAACCTCGCGGAGCCCAGGCAAGGCATCCGCGAGCTGGCGGCATCGCTCGGCGTCGAAGCACCGCGCATCACGGCGGCCGTGCGGACAGGCGACACGACACAGTCGGAGCGGGCAGCCATGCTCCGCACTCCCCCGCACATCCTGGTGACGACGCCTGAGTCGCTGTATCTGTTGCTCACGTCGGCACGCAGTCGCGAGATGCTGCGGACCGTCCGTACGGTCATTGTCGATGAGATCCATGCCGTGATCGGCGGTCGCCGCGGCGCGCACCTGGCGTTGTCGCTGGAGAGACTCCAAGGAATCGTAGAGGCGGACCTTCAGGTCCGCCTGGGCGACCGTCCGGTGCTCCAGCGCATCGGCCTCTCCGCTACGCAGAAACCGATCGACGAGGTCGCGCGTTTTCTGGTGGGCAATCGTTCGGCGGACCTGGAAGGTCCACCCCGCACTGTCGAGTACTCTGCCTCGCGGCGCGGACCTTCTAGGTCCGCGGTGATCGTAGATGGGCGCGGACCTTTTGGGTTCCCTGTGATCGTAGATGAGGGCCACCGCCGCGAGATCGACCTGGCGGTCGAGATCCCTCGCTCACCCCTCGACGCCGTCATGTCGAACGAGGTGTGGCAGGAGTATTACGACCGGCTCACCGAGCTGATTTCCGAGCACAAGACAACGCTGATCTTCGTGAACACGAGGAAGATGGCGGAGCGCACGGCGCGGCACCTCAGCGAGCGGCTTGGCGAACAGGCGGTTACCGCGCATCACGGAAGCCTGTCCAAGGAGATCCGGCTGGATGCGGAGCATCGTCTGAAGACAGGCACGATCAAGGCGCTCGTCGCCACCGCATCGCTGGAGCTCGGGATCGACATCGGCCACGTTGATCTCGTCTGCCAGATCGGATCGCCGCATCGGATTGCAACGCTCCTCCAGCGCGTCGGCCGATCCGGCCATACGATCGCCGGCACGCCAAAGGGACGGCTGATGCCGGTCTCTCGCGACGACCTGATCGAATGCGCCGCCCTTCTGCGAAGCGTTCGCCTGGGTGAGCTCGATCGCATCGTCACGCAGGACGCGCCGCTCGATGTGCTCGCGCAGCAGATTGCCGCGGAAGTCGCAACCACCGAGTACGGCGAGGACGAGCTCTTTGAGTTCGTGCGGCGCGCGTGGCCGTATCGCTCGTTGTCGCGCAGCGACTTCGACGCGGTCGTCGGCATGCTGGCTGACGGTGTCGCCACGAAACGAGGTCGACGGGCGGCGCTCGTGCACCGAGATGAAGTGCACGCGGTGCTCAAAGGACGGCGCGGGACGCGGATGCTCGCCCTGACGTCTGGCGGGGCGATCCCGGAAGTCGCGGATTACCGGGTCGTGGTCGAGCCGGAAGACACGTTTGTCGGCACGCTGAACGAGGACTTTGCGATCGAGAGCAACGCGGGCGACGTGTTTCAGCTCGGCAACACATCGTGGCAGATCACGCAGGTGGTGGCCGGCAGCGTGCGCGTCAGGGATGCGCACGGCGCGCCGCCGACGATCCCCTTCTGGCTCGGTGAGGCTCCCGCGCGAAGTGACGAGCTCTCGCGCGCGGTGTCAAATCTCCGCGCCGATGTTGAAACCGTCTGCCGCGGCGCGGACCTTTCCCTGTCCGCCGAAGCCTCGGCGAAGGCGGAAGGCCCGCGAGGCGAGCCTGAAGGGCTGGCCTCGCCTGTCAATCTCGAAAGCTGGCTCCAGGCCGAAACCGGCCTCTGCCCCGGCGGCGCCGAACAAGCTGCCAGCTACCTGCTCGACGGACGTGCGGCGCTCGGCGTGATCCCGACGCAGGAGACGCTCGTGCTCGAGCGCTTCTTCGACCAATCGGGCGGCATGCAGCTCGTCCTGCACGCGCCGTTTGGCAGCCGCATCAACAAGGCGTGGACACTGGCGCTCCGCAAACGGTTCTGCCGGCAGTTCAACTTCGAGCTTCAGGCCGCCGCGACTGAAGACGCGCTGCTGCTGTCGCTCGGCCCGCAGCACTCCTTCCCGCTCTCGGACGTCTTCCGGTATCTCCATCCGGCGAGCACGCGCGACATCCTCGTGCAGGCGCTGCTCGACGCGCCATTGTTCAAGACGCGCTGGCGCTGGAACGCGACGATCTCGCTTGCGGTACCGCGCAGCCGCGGCGGGGTCAAGGTGCCGCCGCAGCTTCAGCGCATGCAAGCCGACGATCTCATGGCCGCGGTGTTTCCAGACGCAGCCGCGTGCCTCGAGAACATTCCGGGCGATCGTGAGGTGCCGGACCATCCGCTGGTGAACCAGACGGTGCGCGACTGCCTGGACGAGGCGATGGACTTCAACGGTCTGATCGCGGTGCTCACTCGCATCCACGCGGGCGAGCTGCGATGCGTGCCGCGCGACACCCCGGAGCCGTCGGCTTTCGCGCACGAGATCCTCAACGCCAAGCCGTACGCGTTCCTGGACGATGCGCCGCTGGAAGAGAGGCGGACGCAGGCGGTGCAGACGCGGATGGCGAGCGACCGGGCGGGCAGCGAGATGAGCGCGCTCGACGCGGACGCCATCGAGCGCGTGCGGGACGAGGAGCGCCCCGACCCGCGCGACGCCGACGAGCTGCACGACGCGCTGCTGACGGCGGGTTTCTTGCGCGACGAGGACAGCGTCAGTCCGCGCGACATCGCTCGACGGACTGCGGACGGCGCGACGCGAGCAGCATACGGATCGGGGACAGGGACAGGGGTCAGCGAATCTCCGGATCCCGGATCCCGAATCCACGGCCGTCGATCCCCGATCCCCGATCCCCGATCCCTGCACATCGCTGTTTGGATCGCCGCCGAGCGCCTTCCCGAATTCATCACGGTCCATCCGGATGCGATCCTCGAGCCTCACATCGCAGCGCCCGCGTCCCGCGCCGCGCGAGTGTGGACGCGGGAAGCCGCGATCGTCGAGCTGCTTCGCGGGCGGCTGTCGATCGTCGGTCCGACGACCGCAGCGGCACTGGCTGAATCGCTCGCTATTCCAGAGACAGATGCCAACGCCGCGCTGCTTGCGCTGGAAGGGGAAGGCGCAGTCCTGCGGGGGCACTTCTCTCCGCGGGGCGGACCCTTCGGGTCCGCCGATTTCGAGTGGTGCGACCGGCGGCTGCTGTCGCGCATCCATCGCTACACGCTGAACCGCCTGCGCGCGGAAATCTCTCCCGTCACGCCGGCGGACTTCATGCGATTCCTGTTTGCGTGGCAGCACGTCGAGCCCTCGTGTCGGCTGACCGGAATCGAGGGACTGCGCGAAGTGCTCGCGCAGCTTGATGGCGTGGAAGCGCCGGCGCGGGCGTGGGAGCGCGAAGTGCTCGCAACGCGACTCGATCGCTACGATCCCGCGATGCTCGACATGCTGTGCCTGACCGGCGCGGTTGCGTGGGCACGGCTTTCATCGGGCCCGACACAGGTCGTCGGGGCGACGCCGATCGCGCTGTTCCTCCGCGAGCATGCGGATGCGTGGCTCTCACTCACCAGCGGGGCGGACCCTTCGGGTCCGGCGGGTCAGCCTTCCGCCTTCGCCGAGGCTTCGGCGGACAGGGAAAGGCTCGCCCCGCACATCCTCGACTACCTTCGTATGCACGGCGCGTCGTTCGCCAACGAGCTTGCCGTCGCGTGCGAGCTCAACGACGAGCAATTGCGCGCGGCGATTGCCGACCTCGTCGCCGCCGGCGCCGTCAGCTCCGATGGCTTCGCGGGCCTGCGATCGATCGTCGGCGCGTCGCCGAACCACTCCTCCGCGCGACTCAATCGCGCCGACGCCTCGGGCCGGTGGTTCGCGTTGCGCGCGGAGGCGACCGACACCGTGCGTGAGGCCGCCATTGAAACACTCGCATGGACGCTCCTCCGCCGTTACGGGGTCGTCTTCCGCCGTGTCCTTACGCGCGAGGCGATGAACGTTCCCTGGCGCGAGCTCGCGCGCATCTACCGTCGGCTCGAAGCGCGTGGCGAGATTCGCGGCGGCCGGTTCGTGACCGGCATGTCGGGCGAGCAGTTCGCGCTGCCCGCGGCCATCGAACAGCTGCGCGAGGTCCGGCGCTCCCCGCACGACGATCGCCTCATGACGATCGGCGGCAGCCGATCCGCTCAACCTGTCGGGCATTATCAGCGGCGAGGACCGTATCCGCGCCTCCGCGTCCAGTCGCGTGGTGTACCGCAACGGCGTCCCGGTGGCCGCGATGGAAGGCGACATGCTGCGGATCCTCAGCCAGGTGAATCCGGACGTTGCCGCTGCGGCCGCGGCGGCCGCCGCCGGGCGCCGCGTGCCTGTTATCAGCGGATACGTGGGACGGCTGTAGCAAGGGGTTAGGGGGAAGGGGGTGCAGCATCCGTCCGATGATTGCGCCGGTTCGCGGCGCTCCCCCTAACCCCTCAACCCCTTACATTGGTATGAAAGGCACTTCGAACCTGCTACACTGTCGGGGTCACGTTGGTCTCGCCGCGGTTGATCTGCCTGCGTCAGTTCTAAGTCCTGCACGCTCCCAGAAGTTTCAAGCTGCTGCTTCCAACCTTTTCAAGGACTGTGCATGAGAATCTACGTAGGAAATCTATCGTTCAACACCGGTGAAACCGAGCTCCAGACGCTCTTCGCCACCATGGGGACCGTCGACTCGGTGAAACTGGTCCGCGACCAGGCCACCGGCCGCTCGCGCGGCTTCGCGTTCGTCGAGATGACCAACGACACGGAAGCGAACGCGGCTTGCGAATCGCTGAACCAGCATGAGTTCGAGGGCCGTCGCCTGACGGTCAACGAAGCGAAACCGCAGGAGCGCTCCGGCGGCAGCTACTCGCGTGGCGGCGGCTTCGGCGGTCAGAAGCGCGAAGCTCGCTGGTAAGCGCGGAAGACACTTGCACCCAATGAGCCCGTTTCCTCGTGAAGCGGGCTCATGCGATTCCTAAGGGGTCAGACTCGCGTGACGTCGATTACCCGAGTCAGACTCGAGTACACCGCGTATCAAGGTTACGGCTTCAGGAGCCTGAAGGCGTGCGACCACTCGTTGCGCAGAAATCCGGGAATGCACCAGAGGATGCACAGCGGCTCGATCGCGCGCGCCGCTTCGGCCGTGCCCATGTCCGCCGTCTCCCATCCGAACTGATCGAGAATCCCCTTCACGACCCACTTGGCGGCATCATGATTTCCGCAGATGAACATCGTCGGCGGACCGCCCTCGAGCTGCGGATTCACCATGGAATCGTTCCCGACCGAATTGAACGCCTTGACGAAACGCGCACCGGGAAACTCCCGTTGCAGCCGCTCCATCAGCGAATCGTCGAGCGAGGTGAAGAACTTCAGCACGCCGTGATCCGGCGGAGCGTCCGCGATCGGGTTCGTCGCGTCGATCACGACCTTGCCGTCGAGATTCGGACCGCCGGCCTGACGAAGCGCGTCGGAAGCCGCGGTTCCCTTGACGGCAAGCACGACGACCTCGGCTGATGCGGCGGCGTCGGCAAAACTGCCGACGCCGGCCTTCGGATTCTCCGTCTGCCAGCCGGCAAGCTTCTCGACGTGGCGCGTCCCCACCAAGACGTCGTGTCCGTGCTTCAGGAAACCGGCCGCCAGTGACTGCGCGACATCCCCGGAACCGATGATGCCAATTCTCATGTCGTGTCTCGACGTCCGTTACGGTGCATGCCTCATTCTTTCACGCAGGCTTCTCGATACACCACGTTGTCATGCACCGCTGCTGCTGCACGTTTGTGGTCTTGATGGGATCGGCGAGCCGCGCGCGAAGCCGTCCGGTCCACTCGAGCAGCATCGCCTCGTCCACCACGAAGCGCTCCGTTCCGTCGGGCAGCCGCATGCGGCGGCCCGCCCTCTCGCCCAGCACGCGCTCGAGGCCGATGTTCGAGGCAAGCCGCGCGAAAAACAGGCCACGGGGCGCGATCACGCGCCACATCTCGGTCACCATCCGCCCGAAATGCACCTCGTCGTCTGAGAAATGCAGGACCGCGCTGCAGATAACCGCATCCATGGCGCTGTCGGCCCACGGCAGCCGTTCGATGGTGCCGGTGACGAAATTGCCAGCGGGGATCGCGGGCGCCAGATCCGCCGCGCGCCGCCGGACGGCATCGATGGCTCCGGCGTCGGCATCGATGCCGAAGCATTCGATGCCAGCCTTGAGCAGGTAGTGCACGTTCCGTCCGTCGCCACACCCCGCATCGAGCACGCGCGAACGATCGTCGAAACGCCCCCGCAGCAGCTGATCGAACAGATAGATGTCGATCTCGCCGAAGGTGGACCGAAGATCGGCGCTGACAATCATCGCGACGCGAGTTGCGACGCGATTTCCCTGATCTGCTCCGCATGCCGCGATTCGTGCGCGGCGAGAAACCCGCCCCACTGGTAGGCGTTCAGGGCGCCGAAGCGCGGATGCTCGTGGATGACGCCGCTCAACGCGAGTCCATCGGCCGCGCTGAGCATGAGGCGAAATGCCGCCCGCGCCGCTTCGGCGCGCTCCCACGCTGCAGCGGACTCGAGGCCGCGAGGATGCAGCAGATCCGGCGCCGTGCGCCGCTCGCTGCGATCCGCGAGCATCGCCTCGACGTGCGGCGGCAGCAGTGCCGGCTGGCCTTCTTCGTTCCCCAGACCCGCCCCGCGCGCGTCCGCAATCTTGCTGGCGACGATGGCCGTAAACCGCTCGTCCACGAGCGAGAGATGCTCGAGGATGCCAGCCACCGACCAGCGATCCAAGCCGGGCGGCTGATCGCGCAGATGCGCGGGAACGCCGTCGACCGCTGCGCGCAGGCCGGCGCGCGACCGATCGAGGCGGGCGAATACCTCGGCAAGCGATGGATGCACGGGACTCCGCCTACTTCAACACGACCACGCGGATTTTTCTCATGGTCGGGATTGTAGCGAAACTTCTGCAGGACGCGTCCGTGAAAGAG
The DNA here is from genome assembly GCA_963741135.1 of uncultured Acidobacteriota bacterium. Lineage (GTDB taxonomy): Bacteria > Acidobacteriota > Vicinamibacteria > Vicinamibacterales > UBA2999 > Gp6-AA40. The sequence continues at coordinate 1,004,681 of CAVUHC010000006.1, read as the reverse complement.
GTAGTAGGATCCGCCCTTCGGCATTTGCAACGCCAGAGCTCGGAGGGAGACCATGCCCGAGATCGGTGAATACGAGTTTCAACCAACGTCTACGGAGGCGAGCGGGTCAAAAGGCGGGGGACCCCGTTTCTCGCACGCAGCGCTCATCATCGCCGGTGTCGCCGTTCTGGCGGTTGCCGGCTATCTGATGTTCGGCGGGCGCTCGGCTCCGTCAGACGCCCCAGCGCCCGCGGCGACCGCGTCCCCGCAGGCCGAACGGCCACTCGGCGACGCAGCAGAGCGGATTACTCTTCCCGCGCTCGACGACAGCGATGCGCTCGTGAGGGAGCGCGTGGGCGTGCTCTCGTCGCATCCGCTCGTATCGGCGTGGCTGGCCACCAACGGTCTGATCCGCAATGTGGTCCTGGTGATTGACAACATCGCGCACGGCGTGACGCCGTCAAAGCATCTACGCGTCCTGCGCCCTGGCGGTGAGTTCCGCGTCGTGAGGCGGGGCGATCGGCTGGTCGTCGATCCCCGTAACTATGATCGCTACTCGCGCATCGTTGCCGCGGCCTCGACGATCGATCCGCGGCTCGCCGCGCGCACGTACGAGACGTTCAAGCCGCTGCTCCAGTCGGCCTATGACGAGCTGGGGAACCAGGAGCCTATCGACAGCGCGCTCGAGCGCGCGATCGTCGCGCTGCTGAAAGTGCCCGCGGTCGACGGCGACGTCCGGGTGGTGCCGGCCGGCGAGGGGATCGGCTACGAATACGAGGATGAGAAGCTGGAAACGCTGACGGGCGCGCAGAAGCAACTGCTCCGGATGGGAGCGAGTAACGTCAGGGCCATCCAGCAACAGCTGCGCATGTTCGGAGTCACGCTCGGGATTCCCGCGCAGCGGCTGTCTCCCGGAACGCCTTGAGGCGTTCCTCGACACGTGAACAAGGCGCGGCTCGAAGCGTTCAGCGACGGGGTGATCGCAATCCTGATTACGATCATGGTGCTGGAGCTGCGCATTCCGGAGGGAGGGGCAGACTGGGACGCGTTGCAGCCGATCGTGCCGGTGTTCCTGACCTACGTCCTGAGCTTTGTGTTTCTCGGCATCTACTGGAGCAACCATCACCACTTGCTCCACATGGCCGATCGCATCACGGGCGGGATCATGTGGGCGAATCTCCATCTGCTGTTCTGGCTGTCGCTGACGCCGTTTGCGACCGGGTGGATGGGACGGAACCATTTCGCGCCGCTGCCGACCGCGGTATATGGTGTGGTGCTGCTGCTCTCGGCCGTCTCGTACACGATCCTCGTCAGAATGATCATTGCCGCACAGGGGCCCAGCTCACGGCTCAAAGCGGCGATCGGGAGCGACGCGAAAGGTTACCTGTCGCTGGTGATGTACGCGGCCGCGATCCCGCTGGCGTTCGTGAACCGCTGGATCGCGTATGCGCTCTACGTGGCCGTGGTGCTCATGTGGCTCGTGCCGGATCGCCGCATCGAGCGCCGCCTCGACGCGGAGAGCCACTCACATCGCGCCGGCCAGATCTAGTGGCGTGTCTTCCGAATGACTACCGGGCCGCTCCCGTGTCGCGGCCCGCAGATCGCGCTCGGAGGCCGGTTGTGACGGTGCTCAACCTGTCCGGACCGCCCACTAAATCATCGAGGTATCGGGATGCAGGATGACGACTCAGGCAATACATACCAAACACTGGTCGACGCGAAGATCGCGCGGATCAAGGCGTGGTCGCCCGAGCAGCGCGCGAAAGTGGAACGGGACTGGGCGGATCTGTTTCGCGACGTCGAGGCGGCGCTCGACATCGATCCCGCAACCGCCCCGGCGCAGGCGCTCGCCAAGCGCTGGATGACCCTGCTCGAGGAGTTCGCCGGGCCGAACCAGATGCGCAACGACGATACGCAGGCGCGCTACACGCAGTGGGCCGCGTCGACTAGCGGCGACAAAGCGGCGCCATACGGGAACCCGCGCGTGTGGGACTTCATTGCCAGAGCGCTCGCGCGGCATCCGTAGGTAGATCCCAAATCCCAAATCCCAAGCTCGAAATCCACTACCAACCAGGAAGATCACGAAAATCTCGAAGGTCACGAAAAACCATTTTGGGATTTGCTAATACGCCGCGCGCGCCCTCGGCGGGACCAGCTGCTGGACCGACTCCGGCAGCTGCGAGCGCGCAAAGCTCTCGATCGCCTTGCCGTTCCGCTGATAGAGGACGCCGAGATAGATCACCAGGATCCCGATCAGCGTGAGGGCGAACGGAAACATCAGCGAGTTCTCGAACACCCGGAATGCGAGGTGTCCGATGTAGCCCATCGCCCCCATCGCTCCGAAGACGATGAATGCGCGCTGACGTAGCAGCACGGAAAGGCCGATGAGCGCGACGTTGATCAGGAAGTACTCGAGCTTCGACAGCTCGCTCGCGTTGTTCATCATCGACAGACCGCCCCAGAAGGCCAGCAGCCCGAAGAGATATCCCCAGAACGCGAAGTCCTCGCCGACCTTGCCGCGCAAATCGACCAGGTAGGCGGCAAGCAGCACCGCCAGACCGAAGAGAACCGAGACCAGCTCACGCTGCTGCCACGAATAGTCCGCCTGTCCGTAGACGAGCGGCGTGAGGTCCATCGACATATACCAGAGCGCGAAGGCGACCGGCGCTGTGAGGAACGGGAAGCGTCGGAAGCGCAGCGCCACGAGGCCGGCAGCGATCGTGGCCACTTCCATGGCGAACCACCCGCCCTTCACCCAGACATGAAAGCCCGAGTAGGTGCCTGGATCCACCTGCGGCCACAGATTCAGTGCGCGCTCGAGGCCGTATACCGCCAGCGGCGTCATGCAGACGGCCATCGTGAACAGCAGGCCACCCGGGATGATGAGGCCCTGGCGATCCCAGAGCGTCCGCCCCGTGAGCCAAAAACAGATCGCGTAGCCGGTCGCGATCGCGCACATTGCGCCGCCGCCAAAGACCTCCCACGCCGATGTCATGAACCACCCCATCGCGCCAATGACGAGGAGCGCGCCGAAGTAGTACGCGACGTGCGCGGCATCGAATCGCGGGCGGTGCGACGCGTCACGGTCCGGCGCGCCGTCCAGTTCCGCCTGGTTCCCCAGATGACGTTCGAGCAGTGCCCAGACGTCGTCGGCCTGGCGATGCGTGATGACGCCTTGTGAGGCGGCCCACTGCAGGTCGTTTCTGGTGATTTTCATATCTATTACTATCGGCTCCAGATGGCGGCGGGATGCATCGGAGCCTTGGACCAGGGGACGACCAGCACCAGGTTCATGGTGTTCGACGCCGCCGGCGGCGAAATCGCGCGGTATCAGCTAGAACACCGGCAGATCCTGCCCGGACCGGGGCTCGTCGAGCACGATCCGCTTGAGATCGCCGCGCGCGTGGACGCCGTCATCGCCGGTGCACTGCGGTCGGCAGGGCTCGCCGGGACGGATCTTGCGGCGATTGGCATCACCAACCAGCGCGAGACGACGGTCGTGTGGGATCCCAAAACGGGGCGTCCGTGGCACAACGCGATCGTCTGGCAGGACACGCGAACCGACCGCGCGGCGAGCGCGCTCGGGCCGCGGCGCGCGCTGCTGTGCGAGCGGACCGGCCTTCCCCCGGCGACCTACTTCTCGTCGCTGAAGCTGCGGTGGATTCTCGATCACGTCGATGGCGTACGCGATGCCGCCAAGCGAGGCCAGGCGCTCTTCGGCACGGTGGACTCGTGGGTCATCTGGAACCTGACCGGAGGCACGGACGGCGGGCTTCACGTGACCGACGTCACCAACGCGAGCCGCACGCAGCTGATGAACCTGCGCACGCTCGACTGGGACGACGAACTGCTCGATCTCTTTGACATCCCCAGGCGCATGCTCCCGCGCATCTGCTCGTCGTCTTCGCCATCGGCGTACGGAACGACGCGATCGAGCGGGCCGCTTGCCGCCAGCGTTCCGATCGGAGGGGACCTTGGCGATCAGCACGCGGCGCTGGTCGGCCAGACGTGCTTCGCGCCGGGAGAAGCAAAGAACACTTACGGCACCGGGAACTTCATGCTGCTCAACACCGGCGATCGGATCGTGCCATCGAAGGCGGGCCTGTTGACGACGCTTGGATATCAGTTCGAGGGCGCGCCTGCCGTCTATGCGCTGGAAGGATCGGTTGCCGTCGCGGGCGCGGCGGTGCAGTGGCTGCGCGATCAGCTCGAGATCATCCCGACGGCGTCCGACATTGAAGCGCTGGCCGCGTCCGTGCCCGACAGTGGCGGGATCTATTTCGTACCGGCGTTCTCGGGCCTCTTCGCGCCGTACTGGCGTCCCGACGCGCGCGGCGCCATCGTCGGCCTCTCGCGCTTTCACACGAAGGCGCACCTCGCGCGGGCGACGCTCGAAGCGATCTGTTTCCAGACACGCGCCGTGCTCGACGCGATGACGCAGGATTCCGGCGTGCGCCTCGATGTCCTCAAGGTCGATGGCGGCGCCACCGTCGACAATCTCCTGCTGCAGCTCCAGGCCGACATCCTCGGCGTCCCCGTCGTTCGGCCGGTCGTGACGGAGACGACGGCGCTCGGCGCGGCGTATGCGGCGGGCCTGGCGGTCGGCCTCTGGAAGGATCCGGAATCGCTCAGGAAGAACTGGAGGGCCGATCGGCGGTGGGAGCCGCGGTGGAGCGCCGACCAGCGCGAAGAGGCATATCGCGGATGGAAGAAGGCTGTCGACCGATCGTTGAACTGGGTCGATGTTCGCTGACCAGCTCAGTCAGGGCATCCGCCGGGTCCTGTACAAGACATGTCGCCGAAGTGAATGCCCGACCGGCAGGTTGGGGTGATCGAAGTCATCCTCAGGGTCGCGAATCATCCCGATCTTTTCCATAACGCGACGAGATTGCATGTTGCCAACAGCCGTCAGCGAAACGATTTGATCAAGTTGCAATTCATGGAATCCAAACAACATCGCGGCGAGGGCCCCTTCCGTCGCGTACCCGCGATTCCAATACGGAGCAGCCAACCTCCATCCGATCTCTACGGCGGGAGTGAAATGTGCCTCAAACGAACAATGGAACAAGCCGATGAAGCCGGCGAAATCGGTCTCGTCGGGAATCTCGACCGCCCAGAGTCCGAAACCGTGCCGCTCGAAATGATTCTGAATCCGCTCCACCGCCCCATCGCTCTCCTCGCGCGAGAGCGTTGAGGCGAAATATTCCATCACGCGCGGGTCAGCATTGAGCGCCGCGAACGGTGCGCGGTCGGCAGGACGCCATCGCCGCAACCATAGTCGAGGCGTCCGCAGTTCCAAGGGGACCGTCATACTTTCGTTGCGCCGCTCTTCCAGCGCGGTCGGCGCCGTCACGTCGGCGCCTCGCGCGAATCACTGCGGGATGCGGTGCTCGACCATAGGCAGCGTGAAAGTCGCGGCACCGATCGAAATGTACAGCTCGCCGTGTGTGACCGAGATCGACAAGGACGTGCGCCGATCGATCAGTGCGACGATCTCGTCGATCGTACCGCGGTCGAAGGCGCGGATCGGGATCTCGCTCCCGCGATGGATCTTCGCGCCCGACAACTGCGCCATCATCTGCCGCGTGTCGCGATGCGTGTAGACCGCTACGCGGCCGGCATGCTTGCTGCCGCGGTGCAGGCGGGCGGCATCGGGCATTCCCACTTCAATCCACGCGGTGACACGCCCCGTCAGATCCCGCACGAGAAGCGCCGGTTCGTCGCCGGACGACACGCCTTCGGTGAGCGAGATCCCCTCCTGATATTCGAGGCAGTACGCGAGTACTCGCACGAGCATGTACTCCGCGGTCTCGGACGGATGCCGCGCCACGCGCAGCTCGAGCGTCTCGTAGACACCGCGATCCATGTCTGCGAGGTCGATTGAGAAGTTGTAGATGGTTGCCGCTTCCGCCATGCTGTCACGGGCCACAGAGACACAGAGGGTGAGTCTCTGCGGCCTGTCTCACATCGATGCTACGCGATGATGAGGCCATCAGCGTGGGTTGGCTCGAGCCAGCCCGGCAGCTTGCCGCGCCGTAGCGCGACGCACGAAGGCGGGGCTTGCCGCGCCAGAGCGCAACGCGCGAAGGCGGGCCCGCGATACCATGTTGTTCACGATGACACCATCCGACTGCATCCTGTTCAGCGGCGGCGCCCCGGGGGCGGAAGCGACGTTCGGGGCATGCGCCGAGCGCCACGGCATCGAGGAAGTCAACTTCACGTTCGACGGGCACAGCATCGATCGGCACCGCGGCGTGCGAATGCTCAATCACGAGGAACTGCTCGCGGGTGACGTCAGCCTCGAATACGTGTCGCGGCTGATGCATCGGCGGTATACAGACAGCCCCACCCTGCGCCGGGTGCTGCAGACGCTCTGGTATCAGGTGAACAGCGGGCAGGAGATCTACGTGATCGGCGCGATCCAGGATGACGACACCGTGCGTGGCGGCACGGGATGGGGCGCGGAGTTCGCGAAGCTGTGCAACAAGCCACTCTTTGTCTTCGACCAGGACAAGAGTCGTTGGTCCCGCTGGACGGGTACGTCGTGGGAATCGTTTGTCGCCGCGAAGGCGCCGGTGATCACGCACGCGCATTTCACGGGAACCGGCACGAGGACGATGCGCGAGAACGGCAGGAAAGCGATCGACGCGCTGTTCGATCGATCGTTCAAAGCGTAACCACGAAGCGCTCGTCCTTCGTGGTTACGTTGTTTCGACCACCACCGCCGTGCCGTACGCCAGCACCTCCGTCACGCCCGCCGCGACTTCGTTGGCGTCATACCGCACGCCGATGAGCGCATTGGCCCCCAGTTGCGCCGCGTGCTCGAGCATCAGCCGAAAGGCATCTTCGCGGGCTCTCTCGCACAACTCCGTGTACAGCGTGATGTTGCCGCCTACCAGAGTCTGCAGCGCCGCGCCGATGTTGCCGACGATGCTCCGCGAGCGCACCACGATCCCACGCACCACGCCGAGATTCCTGACCGTGCGATGCCCGGGCAGGTCGAAACCGGTCGTCACCAGCTTTGGATTGATAGCGGCCATGGCGTGACAGTCTACCGCCGATGCCGCCCGAATCACTGGGACGGCTTTGGAGGCGCGATCGCACCCGCCCGCTGGTACAGGAACGAGACGATCAGCAGAATGAGGCCGACGACAAGGAAGCCGGCAACCCGATAGATGCCGCCGAGTGTTTGGAGATCGACGAGGAAGACTTTCACCAGGGTCACGCCGAACAGCGCGATTGCAAAGTAGCGAATCGGCGCGTACCGACCCCGCATGCCGATCACCACCAGCAACGCCGCGTAGGTCACCCACGCCGCCGACAGCATCATCTGGCGCGCGACGTACGCGTCGGGCGCCGTGGTGCGGACGGCCCAGAACGACATGATTTCAGTGGAGATGACGAACAGGGTGATGATGCTCGCCGCGACGAGCAGGGCCGCGCGCTCCTGCCTCCGCCGCTCCTCCGCCGCGTCCAGCTCACGATGCTGGAGCCAGGCCGCAACATAGAGCAGGCCGACAAGGTAGATGCCGGTCAAGGCGCGCGCGTTCGCAAGCACCGCGTACGACGTCGTCGTTGCCTGAACGTCGGGTTGGAGCCATCGGTAAATCGCCAACCCGAGCAACACCCATGCGCCGACCCGCAGCCACTCGCGACGGGCCCGCGTGGCAATCCAGAACACAACGGCGCCTTCCGTCGCCCAGGTGGCGACAGCCCACGGGCCGCCAAACTGGATCCAGATCGCGATCGCCACGAGCGTCATCGCCACACCAAGCCAGTGAAGCGCCCCGATCGGCGAGGCGCGCCGGAGCGCGGCCCAGATGCCGACGTTGCCCGCCGCAAGAGCGACCGCGAGGATGGCGAGCTGCGCGATCGTCACGGAATCGGTGAGCACCTGGAACAGCGCCGCGAACACGCCGATGCTGTTCGCGTGCAACAGCGCAACATCGCGCTCGTCGAGCTCTTCGCCGGCATGCACGCCGCGGATCTGAGCGGCAAGGTGCACTCCGTAGACAGCGACGACCGTCACGAGAGTGGCGGCAACCCAACCTCGCCAGTGGTAGGCCTCGATCCAGCTTCCAAGCGGCAGCGCGACCGCGAGCCATGCGATCGCCCGCAGCAGGCTCGATCCGTACTGCACACCTGCCAGCACAGTGAGCAGCGTGAACGTAATCAGGTAGATCAGAAACGCGAGCCCGTGGGGCGAGAGCGCCACAACCGACCACAGGTGATAGCCGGCCGGCGCAAGCAGCAGCAGGAACACGAGCCCCGCGTCCTGCCGCGACGAGTGCCACGCCTTGCGAAGGATGCCGATGAACATCGCGCAATAGACGGTCAGGAACAGCTCGGTGCGAAGGTACTTGTCCGCCGTGTAGAACCTGCCGGCCCACACCAGCACCGTGACGCCCGTCAGCGCCAGGCTCGCGACGTTGAGCCATGGCCACGTCCGCCGATACGCGAGGTACATCGTCGCCGCCACCAGCAGCGAGACGTACGTGAACAGTGTGACTTGCTGGTCGCGAGTCCCGCCAACGAGGAACGGCGTCGCGAACCCGCCGCAGACCGCCATCAGCGCAAGACCGAGCGAATCTGTCCGATCCGCGAGGAGGGCTGCGGCAGCGGTGATGACGACCAGGAGTGAGAACGCAAGCTCAGGCTCGAAGAGATAGTAGAGATTCAGTCCCGCATACACGGAGAGATACAGGACAGCAATGCCACCACCGGAAAGAAACAATCCGTACGCACGGTACTTGCGCGAGAGGCGCAGGCCGCCGGCCGCCATGCCGACGCCAACGAACGCGCCGAGGACAACGCGCACGACGGGCGATAACCATTCGTGATCGAACGCGTATCGCAGGAAAAATGCGATGCCAAGCACGAGGACGATCATTCCGGCGTGTTGCAGCCACCGACCGCCGATGCGCCCTTCGAGATCGAGCGCGGCCGCTTCCGTGAGAAACGCGTGCAGGAGGTCGCGTTCAGGCTCGGCGTGAGGCGCAGCGGGTCGCTGAATCGGCGGCGGAATCGGGGCCGGACGCGATGTGGGCGGCTGGATTGGGGATGCCGTGCCTGCGGGCGCCGCAGCCTCGGCACGCGGCGGAGGTGCCGCGGTCTCGGCCCGCGGCGGCGCCTCGGGACGGGCGGCGAGCTGGCGCTCGAGGAAGTCGATTCGCGCTCTCAGATGGTTCAGTTCGCCCTGGAACTTGAACCCGCGGACAAACAAGAGCAATGGAAGCAGGAAGACGACCGCGATCACGATCGCGGCGAGCGATGCGATCAGCATCGCTTCACCGCGCTGTCACTTCCAGACCCCCAACGCGCGCCGGACGGCGACGAGCTGACCAAGGTGATACGAGTTGTGGTCGGTCACCAGCAGTATTGCGCGAAGGTATGTGTGGTTGTCCTTGCCGGTCGGCACCTTCGCGAAGAGGTCCTTCGTATGACGGGCGAGTTCCTTGAACTTTTCGCGCTCGCGCTTGAATGACGCGACACTTTCGTCCCACGCCGCCGCGCTCGGCGGCGCGGGGGTCTTCGGCCAGTAGTCATCTGGCCACTTGAGCTCGTGGACGTACTTCGAGTTCACGCAGAAGTCGAGAATGTCCTCCTGCGCAATGCGCATGTGCTCGAGCAGCTCCCACGGCGAGTGCTCGAAGCCGGGAGCGCGGGCGCCCTGTTTGTCGACGGGGATATCGGCGACCGCCTTGTCGAATCCGACGTGCGCCTCCTCCCAGTCGAGGGCGCGCGCCAATTGCACGCGGAGAGGGTCGGAAGAGTCGCTCATTGGCGACATTATGCGCCGAACTGGCGCAGGTGATGATCCATGTGGAGGTAGCCCCAGCGCTGCCACTCCGCGGTCGATAAGCGGCCGAAGATCGGGTGGGGCTGCATCGTGGCGTCTGTGCGTCGCGCGAACTGTTCGATGAGCCCTTCGAGCTCGCTTCTATCGCGCGTGAACTCCACGGGCCTGGTGCCGCCGATCTCCTGGTCCACTTCCGGCATCGTCTTCACGCCGTGCGGCCACGGCAGTCCCGAGTGAATCGCGATCCACTTTATGAATGTCCTACTGAAAGCGTTACTCCTCGATGTGATCGGCACAGGATTCATCATCGACCGGAACGAGTCGCTCAGATGACACACCGCCTGGTGTGGCGTCATGCGGCCCCACTCTCGCCTGCTGTCGGGCGCGAGCTTCTGAAGGCGCGATACGACGGTCGCGCGCGCGCTGGAATCGGCAAGACTCTTCTTCATAAGGCCCCTGCCCCTTCCCCCTAACCCCTAACCCCTAACCCCTGACCCCTTCCCCCTATCCAATTCAGCCCGGCCGGTTAATCAGCATAGCCGACACGCCGTGAAAGAATTCACGCAGGAACGCATCGACGTCTTGCGGAAACCGGACTTCATTGAGCGCGTTCGTCATCAGCTGCAGCCAGCGCTCGCGGGCGGCGCCGTTGACGGCAAAGGGCATGTGCCGCATGCGAAGGCGCGGGTGACCGCGCTCCTCGATGTAACGCTGGGGACCACCGAAGCGGCCGATGAGGAAGTCCCGGAGGCGCTGCTCGGCCCCGGCGAGATCCGCACCCGGATACATGGGACCGAGGATGTCGTCCGATGGCACCTGCCGATAAAACGCGGCGATCAGACGATGAAAGCCGTCTTCGCCGATGGCGGCATAGATCTGCTGCTCTTCCACGATTCGATGTTACCGCGCGAGGGCAAGTGCCTAACCCCCAACTCCCTAACCCCTTCCCCCTTCCCCCTTCCCCCTTTTGTTGCCATCGACTAGACTCCCCGCACACCCGGCAATCGCGAGAGGAGATTCACGATGCGCCTTCGAATGCGATCGTTCACGATCCTGTTGTCGATAGGTCTGCTCGGACCTGTGGCCTTTGCAGGATGCAATTCATCGCCGACGAGTTCCGCCAGTTCGTCGGCCACCGCTACCGCCGCGGCTCCAGCTGCCTCGGTGGAGAAGGGCGGGCAGGAGGAGTACGGGCCGTACGAGCTGGTCGAGAACTGGCCGCAGCCTCTCCAGGACGCGGCAGACGGCGTCAAGCATGACGGCTGGACATGGGGATCGGTTGGCGCGGTGTACGCCGAAACGCCGGACCGCATCTGGATTGCGCAGCGCGGCGAACTGCCGCTGCCGGCGGGCGCGAAACCCTGGACGCCGTACAGCATGCTCACGCCTTCCCGCGGCAACGCCACCGGCAATGGCGATGGTCTCAGCGCTACGTGTGAGCCCGTTGAAAAGCGCGGATGGGAGCGGCGCTATCACCACGCGATCATGGTGATGGACCGTGAAGGCAAGATGGTCCAGTGGTGGAACGATCTCGACAAGATCTTCGAGGGCAAGTGCGGGCGCGGGCCGCACAAGATCAAGATGAGCCCGTACGATCCCGAGAAGCACGTCTGGCTCATCGACGACCAGCTGCACGTGATCTACAAGTTCACCTACGACGGCAAACTCGTGATGACGCTCGGCACGAAAGGCCAGAGGGGACGCGACGGAGGAAAGCTCTTCGACCGGCCGACCGACATCGCCTGGCTCCCGGACGGGACGTTCTTCATCAGCGACGGGTACGGCGGCACACGCGTCGCGAAATTCGACAAAGACGGCACCTTCCTGATGGACTGGGGCGGCCCTCCGAAGGATCCGAAGAATCCTGGACCGAATGAGTTCAATACCGTCCACAGCATCCAGATCAGCGCCGACCGCCGGCTCTTCGTCGTGGATCGCACGCACCGGCGCTTTCAGATCTTCGACGAGAACGGCAAGTTCCTCGACATGTTCACAACAGGCGTCCGGTCATCGCCGTACACCCATCTCATTTCGGCGGACCAGTTCCTGTGGGTCGCGGACGGCGGGACCAACCGGATCCTCAAGTACGACCTGAACGGGAATTACCTGTACGGGTGGGGTGGACCCGGCGGCCAGCCTGGCCAGTTCAATGGGCCGCACTCGATGACTACCGACCAGGACGGCAACTTGTACCTCGCCGAAGTGTTCAACGGCCGCGTGCAGAAGTTCCGGCCGAAGCCGAATGCCGATCCGGCGAAGCTCGTGGGCCAGGAGCTGCGCTACAAAGCGACCTCGACGAACTAAATGAGAAGATCTCAACCACGAAGGACGTGTCCTTCGCGCCCTTCGTGGTTGAAATTTACCAGTCGGTCGGCTGGTAGTCCTTCAGGAACTGACCCCACATGTGGCGGCCGGTGTTCATGCCGCTGACGATTGGATCGACGATCCGCGCGGCGCCATCGACGATGTCGAGCGGCGGATGAAAGCCCTGCTCGTCGGTCTTCCGCGCGGCGATCGCCGCCGCGTCTTCATCCGTGACCCAACCAGTGTCGACGCTGTTCATGTGAATCCCGTCGGCGTGATAGTCGGTCGCCGCGGTCCGCGTCATCATGTTCAGCGCCGCTTTCGCCATGTTTGTGTGCGGGTGGCGCGTCGTTTTGAACCTTCGATAGAACTGACCTTCGACGGCTGACACGTTGACGATGTGCTTGTCGCGTTCCGGGGTGCGCAGCATCAGCGATTTGAGTCGCGCGTTGATGATGAACGGCGCGATAGCGTTCACGAGCTGCACTTCGAGCAGCTCCACCGTCGAGACTTCGGCCAGCAACAGACGCCAGGAGTTGCGCCCGCGCAAGTCGACCTGCTGAAGATCCGTATCGAGCATCCCTTCGGGAAACAGATCCTCTTGCGCGCGGAACTCCTCCGGCAGCAGACGCACCTGTGACAACTGCGCCGCGTGCGTGAGCCCGGCCACACCGAAGATATCGGGATTCGAGATCCGTGATTCGGGATTCGAATCCCGAATCGCGAGTCGCGAGTCCCGAGAATGCAGCGCGGTCTCACCGGCCATCATGTGGGCGTAGAAGTCGGGAGGACGACGAACAGTCTGGCAGGCATTGTTGATGATGAAATCCAGCCGGTCGCGCGTGGCGAGCAGCCGCCGGCAGAACATCTCGACGCTCGGCGTGTGGCGCAAGTCGAGGCCGAAGATCTCGAGGCGATCCTTCCACTCGTCGAAATCGGCCTCGCGCGCATACCGCGACGCCGAGTCGCGCGGAAAGCGCGTCGTCACGATCAGATGCGCGCCGGCACGCAGCAGCTTGAGGCCGGCCTGATAGCCGATCTTTACGCGTCCGCCGGTGACGAGCGCCACACGTCCGCGCAGGTCGGCAAGCTCGGTGCGCTTGGCGAAGTTCAGCCTGGCGCACTCAGCGCACAGCTGGTCGTAGAAATGATGGATGGTTGAGTACTTCGCTTTGCAGATGTAGCAGGTCTGTGGCTCGACGGACTCGCGAGGCTCGCCGCTCCCAAGGCTCGGCTCCCAACTCCCAACGTTCAACTCCCAATTCCAAAGGCGATCCTCCGGTTGGAATCCGGCTGGTGGGAACACATTGGGCGTGGTGAACACAGGACGCCGGCGAAGGGTGTGTATCCCGGTTTCGGAGCGGACGCCGCGATCGCGGCCCACTCGCGCTGCTCTCTCCTCGCGCGCCGTCGCTTTTGCCAGGCGCCGCCGCGAGCGGCTGGCCGGGCCGCGGGCGGTTGTCAAGGCGCGCAGGAAGCGCCTGCGGTCATCGTCCGACAGGACGTCGAGCAGGTTGCGATTCGCGGCGATCGATTCTAGAGCTTCCGTGGTGGCGCGGAGCCGTTCAACGAGGGCAGCGGGCTCGTCCGTTGGAGGCGTGATTGTGGTGGGCGACATCCCGACCAGCGTAACCCGCCTTCGCGCCTCGCGCTACGGCAAGCCCGGTGTCGCGCTTCGCGCTCCAGCGAGGCAGGCCCGCAGCATCGCGCTTCGCGCTACGGCTTGGGCGCCGTTCTGCCACCTGGATGGTTCAGCGCGGCGACCGCTCGCGCACGTTGCCGCCCGCCTACCGGCGGCGCGACTTCGGCTGCGTGCGACCACGCGCCCCTGGCAACATCTGCAGGCCCATCTGGCGAAAATGACCGTCGGTCGTGATCGCGTGCGTTAACCGCATTTCGCGCATGACCACAAAGCTGGTGCAGTCGGTGAACGAGAAATCCTTGTCGCGGTATCGAAAGAACAGATGACGCGCCTTCTCGAAGCGGTCGCTGTCGATGCGCTCCCACCGAAGCCGCGGGCTGCCGTCCACCTGCTGCCACCAGGCTTCCGCCGCCTCCACACCGAGTCGCACGCGGATCAGTGTGAGGGTTTCGTCGACGACGAAATCCGTCGTCACCAGCTTCTGGCCGACTTCGAGCGCTGCGTCGCGCGCCGCGCAAGATCGGGCATGCGCCGGATCGGCGCTATCCGCGCACGCCATCCAGCCCGCCGTATCGACGAACAGCGCCTTCACCGGCCGTACAACATGGAATCGTGATCCCCCGCGGTCCGCCCGTCGCTCGACCTGCCGACAGGACGGGCGCGGTACAGCGGGTCGTCCACCAGCTCCCCGCCGGGTTGCTCCGCCTCGCTGACCGGGACGATTTGAAACGCGGGCCGGCTGCGATAGATAACCGTGAAGCGAGCACCCTTCCGGACGCGCTTCACGACGTCAGGCAGCGACGCTCGGAGCCGCTTGGCATTGATCGATACATTCATGAGCGGTAGCTAGTGGTTAACTTGAGTTAACCATACACATTCGATGGCGGTCAAGTAATAGAGGGATTGTCCATCGTGATCTCAAGGCCGCCAACACCATGCTCACGACGAGCGGCGTCACGCTGCTTGATTTCGGATTGGTGAAGGCAAAGATAACCCGGTGGTGGCGGGTACAGGGCTATCGATGCTGCGACCGGTGTGACGAACCTGACGGCGCCGCGCTACTGGCGAAAGATCCGCGTCAGCGGTATTTCCAACTCAGGCAACAGGGGAGTCGTCAGCACGTCATCGGCCTCGCGTGAGAGTTCGATCGCGCGGCTGAAGCTCTCGCCGCTGCGCCGGTAGATGCGGACGAGATCGAGGTCCGGATCGACAACCCAGTATTCCGACACGCCTGAGCGCTCGTAGAGCCGGCGCTTGATGGTCTCATCGCGCTGTCGCGTACTGGGTGACGCGACCTCCACGACGAGCTCCGGAGCGCCGCGCACGTGCTGCGGCGTGATGATCTCTGCCGCGCGCTCGCTCGAAAGATACAACAGGTCGGGTTCAACGATGTCGAACTCCGAGAAGACGACATCGAACGGCGCCACGAAGACACGACCGAGCGGCTGTCGCTGGAGATACGCCCACATCACGCCGTGCAGATTCCCGACGATCGTCTGATGTTTCGTGTTCGGTGACGGCGTCACGTGGTGCTCTCCGTCGACGATCTCGTGCCGTTTCCCGTCGTCGGGGAACAGCGCGAAGTCTTCGTAGGTGAGCTTCAGGCCAGGCGTGACGGGCTTCATACGATCGCTCCCAGACATCGGCTCATTGTAGCCGGCGGCGGTGCGGGTCGCATGCCAGCAGTCTGCAGCCGAATCGGGCGTGCACGTCGCGCGCGACATACGCTGACGCGCACATATTTCGCAGCGGAACGACGCGAGCCGTCGCAGATCCGCGCGACGTGTAACCGTAGCGACACCTTAGAAGTCGATGGACGCCGTCTCATGCGGCGTGCAGCGGTTTTCAGTCTTCAGCAGATCGCTCCCAGCGAGTTCTCTCAAAGCATGCTTTGGCCAGGCGCAAATACGGTCGCTCCACGCCATCAGCAGCACCGTGACATCCGGTAGAGGGCTAGAGACGAGCGCATTTACGGCTGTTTCCGCGCCTTTCCCCTTTTGAGCCGCGTTTCCCGCCTCTAGAGGCGAGGGAACGCGATGACGAAGACAACACGGCGGACGGCGGCGATGGTGGTCGTGGCAGTCCTGGGAGGGACAACCAGCTGGGCCGCCACGGAATCAAACCCGGCGGTCGCTGGCCAGCCGTCTCTCATGGCGCCCGATGCGCGTGTGCGGGGGGTGAGTACCGAGGGTTGTGGCGGTCATCATCGAAGCCGCCGCACAGTCGAAAACATTTCGCGGCCTGGTCGACCAGATTGGCACCACGGACGGAGTCGTCTATGTCGCAGAAGGCCAGTGCGGGCACGGCGTTCACGCCTGCCTGCTGCATACGATGACGGCGATGGGTCCACACCGAGTGCTCCGTATCCTTGTCGACCCGCGGACGGCGGATCGCGATCTCATGGCATATATCGGGCATGAACTCCAGCATGCGGTTGAAGTCCTCAGCGATCGCAACGTCAGGAGCTTCAGCGCGATGACCTTGCTCTATATGAGGATCTGCAACGCGTGTGGCCGCCGGTTTGAGACCGATGCCGCAATTGCTGCAGGTGAGGTCGTGCGCTCCGAGCTTCAGAAAAACGCGACGACGGAACGACGCGAATAACGGGCCGCTCATTGTTGTCTGGCCGGCGCGATCCGGCGCAGCTCGTCGAAGAAGTTGAAGATGAAGACAACCTTCTCTTGCTTGGATTCGGCCTGGGTTTCTACGACCCCTGCCAGCGCGAAGCGTTCGCCGTCCGGGTGCAGGTCGAACACTCGTTGTCCAGGCTCTCTGGGTATGTACCGGGCCTCCGACCAGAGCCGCGGCTTCTGGGCTCGGAATGAGTCGCCGTCAACCGTGTAGGAGGTAACCATTATCCGGTTGTTGAGCGCGCCGTAAAACAGTTCGTGTTGAGTTCGGGACCACGTTGCGTGGTTTCCACCGTCGGTCGAGATCTGCCACTTGCCGCCCGGGCCCGGAAACGGTCGCACGATGACTTGGGGAGGCTGGGACTCGCTGGAGGTGTACGCCAGCCATCGCCCGTCCGGCGAGAAAGCCGGAAAATTCTCGTTGAAGCGGCTGTTCACGAAGGCGATTGGCTTGCCGGGCTTCCACCCGGAGGTTTCGTCTCCGTCCATCGGCAGGATCATCACGTCGGTTGCCGTTTGGGGGTTGGCCTCGGTAAAGACGAGGAACTTGCCGCTCGGATGCCACGACCAGGGAAATTGCTGGTTCTTGCTATCCGTGAGGCGCTGGACCTCGCCGGACCCGTCGGCCCGCTGCCAGTAGAGGTTCGACGTCGTCGCGACACCCCGCCTCGAAGCGAACACGATGCGGCGGCCATCCGGCGTCCACACAGGCCTCCGGTCGTCAGCCGGGTCGAGCGTCAGGCGCGACAGCGTGTCGCTCCCCCACTCGTACACCCACACGTCCAGTTGGTTGCCCTCGCGAATGTCCATCGCGAGCCGGCGGCCGTCTGGCGCGAAGGCAGGATTGCTCCAGATGGCGGGCGTGGAGCGTAACGCCGTCGTCTTTCCCTTGCGATCCACGAATTGGATCGGCACCGCACCGCTGGTGCTCCGTCCCGGCAAGTACACGAGTGTGCCGGTGTCCGATACGGCAAACTGCGACGCGCCGGTGCTCGGGTTGCTCGCCACGCCTTCGAGCGCGGACACCGGTTGCCCCGTCACTTCCAGACGCGTGAGATCGAACGGCTCGACAAAGAGCGTCCCGTCATGAATGTAAACCAGATGACCGCTGGGCAGATACCGGCCGTAGTACCCGCCGCGCTGTACGATCTTGCGCGCGCCCGTCGGTAGCGGTTGCACGACGAGACTCGCATTCTCGTATCCGGCGACGCCGCTGTTTCCGGTGTAGAGCACTGCCTTACCACCCGGCAGCACCTGCGGCCAGCGCTGGGTGGCCTCCCCGGCGGGCTTCGGAAGCGGCGTCGGCTTCCCGCCACTCGACGGCACACGCCACAGAAAGAGCCCGGATTCGGCGACCGACGGCGTAAACACGATCGTGCCATCCTCGCCCCAGCTTCCGCCTCGGCCATTCGCGGCGTCGCAGAGAGTGACGACGGCGCCACCGGTGACGGCAATCTTTTTCAGCTTGCCCTGCGCGAAGAACGCAATCCATCGACTGTCGGGCGAGAAGAAAGGGCTGGCGGCCCCTTCAGTTCCGGTGAACAGTGTCGCCTGTAACTGCTCGAGCCGACGGACGTAGAGCTGCGGCGTCCCCGGTACTGGTCTGCGCGACGAAGGCGAAGAGTCCGGCGTCTGGCGAGAGAGCGACGCTCGCGCCGATGGTGGCGTTCTGGCCAATGGCAGTGGCGAGGGAGGCGTCTGTGCCCAGGTCGGCGGTCAGGCGCAGCGGCGGGGGCGGCGGCACCATTCGCGACGACGACCAGGGTGCGAGCACGGCAACTGCAATCGCGGCAACTCCGAAGGCGACGGCCCACGGCAGCGCGCGCCGCCATCCCGTAGGTTGAACGTTCACCGGGGCCGCGGCGCGCATTTCGACTACGGGTGTCGTCAGCGCGTCATCGATCTCAATTCGCGCGTCGCCGATGTCGCGAAGCCGGTGCTTCGGATCTTTGTCCAGACACCGCCGCAACAGCTGTCCAATCCCCACCGGCGTGCGCGCCGGCAACGCGCCCCACTCTGGCTCGCGTTCAAGAATCGCCGCCATGGTGTCCGAGATCGTCTCGCCCGGGAACACGGCACGTCCGGTCAGCATCTCGTACAACACGCACCCGAACGCCCATACGTCGGCGCGTCTGTCCACGACCTTCCCCCGCGCCTGCTCCGGGCTCATGTAGGCGACTGTCCCGAGGATCATTCCTTCCCGGGTCTCACCTACAGGCACCGTGGGTGACCGCGAGAGATCCGGCCCCGACCTATCCTCGGCAAAGACCTTCGCTAGGCCGAAATCGAGCACCTTCACCGCGCCGTCCGGACGCAGTTTGATGTTCGCCGGCTTGAGGTCGCGATGAATGACCCCGTGCTCATGCGCGGCTTCGAGCGCGTCGCAAATCTGCCGAGCGATCGGGAGAGCTTCACTCAACGGGATGGGCCCCTGCGCGATGCGATCCGCGAGCGTGAGTCCTTCGACCAGTTCCAGCACCAACGCACCAATGCCGCCGGCGTCTTCGAGGCCGTAGATGGCGCCGATGTTGGAATGGTTGAGAGAGGCGAGGACCTGGGCCTCACGTCTGAATCGCGCCAGGCGATCGGCATCGCGCGCGAATAGTTCGGGGAGGACTTTGAGCGCGACGTCACGATTCAGCTTCAGGTCCCGGGCGCGATACACCTCGCCCATACCGCCCGACCCGATCAGGCCGGCGATCTCGTACGAGCCCGATCCGCATCCCGGCGGCGAGCGGCATCGGGAGGACCGGTGGTGCCACTCCGATCGCTGGACGCTCGAGAAACCCGTCGGCCGACACCGGCTGCTTCAACAGCGACTCGATCTCCTGGCGCAGCCTCGCGTCACCGGCGCACACCTCATCGAGAAACGGCCGCGCGCTCGTTCGCCGGCCGCGCATACGCTGCCTGATACAGCTCTTCGATCCGACGCCAGCGATCGGAGTTCATGGTGTTACATCGCAGACGCGGATCCCGTCATTTCTTCTATCTTGTGTGTGCGTCCTGCCCCTCCTCGTCTCCACGCAGCTCACGCAGCAGCCACGCTTTCGCGAGCCGCCAATCGCGCTTCACGGTGTCAGGTGACACGTGCAGCACCTCGGCGGTCTCCTCCACGCTCAACCCGCCGAAGAATCTAAGCTCGATCATGCGGCTCTTGCGCTCGTCCACCTTCGCCAGCGCCTCCAGCGCATCGTCCAGCGCCACCAGGTCGCGGCCCGGTTCATTCGGGACGATGAGTGCGTCGTCCAGCGTTATCTTTGCAGAGCCGCCACCGCGCTTGTCGTAACCCTTCGACCGCGCATGGTCCACGAGTATGCGCCGCATTAACCGAGCCGCCATCGCAAGAAAGTGCGCCCGGTTCTGCCAGTTCATCTGCTGGACATCGACGAGCCGCATATACGCCTCGTTGACCAGCGCGGTCGCCTGTAGGCTATGCCCCCCACGTTCCCCACCCATGCATCGCCGCGCGATCTGCTGCAGTTCCCGGTGCACGAGCGGAATCATCCGGCTGAGGGCCGCCTCGTCGCCCTGTCCCCACGCCAACAGCAGTTGGGTGATCCCGGGGGGATGCGTCGGCACGCCGCCATCTTAACCGCAGACGTTTTCGGCCCGGTTCACCTTTTGAGCGCCGTTTCCCGCCTCTCGATGCAGGAGGAGGAAACAGACATGGCGAGCACCGCGCGATACCTCGTGGCCGAGCTGGCAGTGATGGTCACCCTCCTCAGCGGCGGTCAGGCGCTCGCCGCTGAGGACGGACAAGTGAGGCTCGTCATCCATGTTGATAACTATGCCCGCATTCGTGGCGCAGACCTGTGGCCGGCCGAGGCCGAGGTGACGCTGATCTATGCGACGGCTGGTGTCCGCATCGTCTGGGCCACCCGGGACGACCACGCCGACGAGCCTGGACTACATGTGCGCGTGCAACTGCTCTCCCGCGACATGGCAATGCGAAGGATCATGGCGGAAACCGTGGACGACACCGTGGTCGGCCAAGCCGCGCGCGAAGCGGCGACCGTCTACATCTTCACCCACAGGATCGCCAACCTGCCGCTCCGACACAGGGATGACTTCAGACGGGTTCTCGGACTGGTCATTGCGCACGAGGCGGGACATCTCGTGCTGCCGATTTACAGTCACACTGCCCGCGGCATCATGCGCGCGAACATCGATTTCCGCTCGAAACAATTGCAGGACTTCACGACTGAGCAAGGCGTCGCCATCCGCAAGATGATCTTGGGAGGTGCCCGCCCGCACGCAGGCCAGATCACTGATTCTGCTGTCATCTGTCGTTGACAAGCGACTCGAAGACCTGCCGGAACCGCCGCCGTCACGGCCGACAGGACTGACCGACACACGAAAGGCCGACACGCTTGCCCCGCCGAAGCCTTGGCGGAAGCGGGAAGGTCCGCGTCTTTGTGGCGGGCGGTCCTATCGACAGCAGCCGCCGTGCGGAGCACGCCGACGTACGACTGCCGGAAATCGCGCGCAGCGATTCACCGCGTCGACTTCCGTCTACGCGTTCTCGTTGTTGCGAATCAGCCGAAATGTTTGGTGCCGTGTGACGGATGTCGCATCGAGGAAGCCCCTAGTCGACGCGCCGCGTGAGAGTATGAGCGAGCGCGATTTCCCGGCGTGCGTAGCCGGCGGCGGATGGCCGATAGGACTGACCGGGCACCCAGAAGGGGGACCTACTTGCCCCGCCGAAGCCTCGGCGAAGGCGGGAAGGTCCGCCTCTACGACTCTTTCAGCGCTCATGCGTGCCGCATGCCTGCGACAGCGCCGACACGAACCGGTTCCTGGCCGCGGTCTCTGCCATCGTGAACCGAATGACCCGATCGCGCAGGTGCAGTTCGACCATGCGTTGCTCGCTGTCCACGATGATCGTCGGCACCTGCACCCGCCGCACGTCGCCGCATCCTGCATCGACCGAGGAACG
Source organism: uncultured Acidobacteriota bacterium (assembly GCA_963741135.1). GTDB lineage: Bacteria > Acidobacteriota > Vicinamibacteria > Vicinamibacterales > UBA2999 > Gp6-AA40. The sequence goes on along the minus strand of CAVUHC010000006.1, from coordinate 983,391 downwards.
CCCTCCGGTCTCGACGTACCGCACGCCATCGGGCGAAACTGTCACCCGCCCAGACTCGCGGAACACGCCACGCGTATAGGCAACCTCGAACGACTCCGCCGCAGGGACTCGCAACGGGGGCACGACAGGCTCCGGAACGTTGCCCCCGTCCGCGATGCCCTCTTCGGGAAGCGGCGTACGGCTCGGCGCCGCGCCCGCCGACACCACGACCGCGGCAACCTCGCGCCGGTTGAGGCCGACAGCAACGCTGGGGCTGGAGCGCGGATCACTAGTCCCGCTCGACAGCTCGCGCGCCGGTCGAGTGACCCGCGGTGGTTGCACCGCAGCCGCGGCAGCCTCCCGCACGGGACGCTCCACACGCACGGACGGTGGCACGGAGGATTCGAGCACGGCGGGGTGGGTCGGTGCCGAAGGCGCGTCATGCGCATCCGCCGGCCCGCGGCTATCGGGCTGTGAGTCGACCACGCTCGCTGCCGCATGGGTCGGCGCGGACTCCAACGGCCGGGAGAGAACCGCCCAAGTCAGCCCCGCCATCACGACCAGCGCGCAACTCCCCACCACGCCGACCGTCACGCCCCAGGCGTTCGGCCTTTTCTCGACAGGGCCAGCTGTTTTCACCGACGGCTCGACCATCGTCGGAGCCGCGTTCGATGCGTCGACCGACGGGCGGCCGACCAGAGTTCCTATCGACCGACACAGGTGACTCCAGTCCGGATTCGACGTCAGGCTTTCCCAGTCGGGGAGCGCCGCGGATTGAATCCGCCGAAACTCCAGTGGGGGCATCACGTCGTCGGCCAGCACCGGTACGAGGATGCGCCGACGCGCCGCATCGGAGGCCTCGGCCTTGACCCATTCGGAACGAATGGAATCGCGCGACCACAGCACGATCACGCATTTGGCTGCGGTTAGCGCTTCCTCAATCACCTCGTCGAAGGTGCGCCCAGGAGGGATGTCGCGATCCCACCAGATGCTCCACCCCTCGCGGCCGAGCGCACCGGCCAGCGCCTGCGCCCGCTCGCGGTCCACCCGCGCGTAGCTGATGAAAATCTCGGCCATGAAACCCCGAGGCGCCCTTACTGCGATTCCATCGCCTTCTTGAGGTTTTTCACGAGGCGATCGGCCACCTTGCGTGGTCCTCCTCGCTTCATCGAACCCCACATGATGCTGCGGTCGCCCGCCTCACCCGACCAGAGCACCACCTCACCCGTCTTGTCGAGCAGGGAGACCGAACCCGTGGCCGTGTCGTGCAGCCCCAGCCAACGACCGGTCACAGCCGCGCGTGTACCGCTCTGGTGTTCGCTGACGCCGGCCATCACCGCATCGGCAAGTTCCGGCTTCAAGACCACCTGAACCGTACCCTTGAACTGTTTCTGGATCTCGGCCCGGATGTACTGGTCGAGGTCGTTATCCATCTTGTCGACGAAGATCCGCTTGACGGAGACCAAGGATACCGTCGGCACCTGCGCCGCCAACTCCACGTCCGCGGATCCCGACATGTGCGCAACGAGCGCCACTGCGCACAACAAAGCGAATTTGTATCTATCCATTGCGCCTCTCCCTTCGTAGCCGGCCCTCAAGCGGTGCGTCCGTCGACCGACTCTCTGAATACAACGTGGGACCATGGGGTAACGAACACGAGGAGGGACGAATCTTGACTGCACGCGAAGAAGACGGGCACCCACGGGCGGGTGATAGCCGACAGGACTGACCGAGACAAAGAAGGCGGACCTACTTGCCCCGCCGAAGCCTCGGCGAAGGCGGGAAGGTCCGCCCCTGGGACGCTCGAATCTACTTGGCCGCCAACGGACCGCTCGTGCCCACGCTCCTTGCTGTTTGTGTTGCCGGCCCACGTAACGTCACCTTCTGCACCCGCCAGTTCGAGGTTTCAGCGACGTACAGCTCGTTTTCCGACGGGCATGCAAGCGCGTGCGCGCCGGAGAACTGCTTCACTTGACGACCGGAGCGGCCGATGACGCCGAGCACCTTTCCATCAAGCGAAACCTTGAACACGCGGCCGGGAAACGTCGATTCTCCGACGAACATCACCTGGTTCGTACCCGGTGTGATGCACACCGAGTTGGGAGCGCCGATCACCGCGGCAAGGCGCTCGCCTGTCGGCGTGTTGCCATTGACGGCCTTTGTCCCGGGAACGGGAGGCACGTCGATGGTGAACATGCGCAGAAACTTTCCGTCGGTATCGAACACCTGGATGCGACGGTTCGTCCGATCGCCCACGTAAACGTTGTTGTTGCGGTCGATCGCGATCGCGTGAGGCAGCCGGAATTGTCCCGGACCGGTGCCCTTGTCACCCCACGACTTCACCCAATCGCCGTTCTTGTCGTACTTGGCGACGCGCGAATTGATGTAGCCGTCAGTGATGTAGGTGTTGCCCTCGGAATCCCATGCAACGTCGGTCGGCTGGCGAAACAGACCGTCGATGTGTGGCAGCGGAGGATCGACGGGCTCCCAGGGCTTCGTCTCGTCGTCCGCCGATTCCTTCCTGCGGCCGAACACCATCATGACCTGGCCGGCCTGGTTGAACTTGATGATCATGTCCGAGCCCTTGTCGATGGCCCAGATGTTGTCGTCCTTGTCGATGCGCACGCTGTGGGCGAACGCCCAGCCGTACAGGCCCTTGCCGATCTCGCGGATGAACTCGCCCTTCGGCCCGAACTCGAGCAGCTGCGCCGCGGCGGGCGCGTACGCCGGACCGCCCGCGCTGTTCGATCGCGTGAAGACGAAGACGTGCCCCTTCGAATTCACCGCCACGCCCGGTACTTCCCCGAAATTCATCCCGGTCGGGAGTTTGAGGAAGTCCCCGACTGAATCGAACGGAATATCGGGAACGCTCTGCTGCGCGAACGACGGCGACGCCGACACCAGCACGAACAATGCGAACAGTACGTTTTTCATGGCAGCCTCCCGCGGCGAGGAGATGCTATCGCGAATTGGCCTGGACCGGGGACACCAGTTAAAAGAGAGCGCACCCGGCCAGTCCTGCCGGACAGCCGCCGCCGTGCGGAGCACGCCGACGTACCAATGCCGGAAAGCGCGCGCAGCGATTCATCGCGTCGACTTCCGTCGACGCGTTTCGGTTGCAGCGGATCAACGATGACGTTTTGAGCCGTGTGACAGATGTCGCATCGAGCAAGCTCCTAGTCGACGCGGGGATCGTAGGACATGAGCGAGCGCGATTTCCCGGCGTGCGTAGCCGGCGGCGGGTGGACGGTGGGACTGGCCGGAGACGCGAAGGGCCGGCCTGAAGCCGGCTCCGACTCACGTCAGCCGTGGTCTGCGGGTGCGTCAGCCTATCGGGGGTATCATCCGCCAGCCGCCGCGATGCTTTACTTTCTCTTCTTCTGTTCCGGCCTCAGCGGGCTGATTTATCAGATCGTCTGGGTGCGCGTGTTCGCCAACGTGTTCGGGAACACCATCTACTCGGCGTCGCTCGTGATCGCCGTGTTCATGCTCGGCCTGGGCGTTGGCAGCTTCGTCATTGGGGCATGGGCCGATCGCCGATACGCCTCCCGGCCGGAGTCGATGCTTCGCGCATACGGCGCGTTCGAGCTGGCCATCGGCGTGCTGGGACTCGGTATTTCCGCTCTCCTGCCCCACCTGGGCGAGATCTCCGCGCGCGTATCCTCCTATTCGCGCGATGCCGGCGGCTGGTATGTCCTCTCTGCTTCTTCCTATGCGGCTCGCGGAGCCATCGCGATCGTCCTGCTGACGCCGATCACGCTCCTGATGGGCGGGACGCTGACGCTTCTGATTCGTCATCTCGTGCGACGAGACCTGGATGCCGGAAGCTGGCGCATCGCGCTGCTCTATGCCGTCAATACCTGCGGTGCCGCGGCAGGCTGCTTCCTGACCGATTTCGCGTTCATCCCGGCATACGGTCTCCTCCGGACGCAGAGCGTCGCCGTAGGCCTCAACGTCCTGGCGGCGATGGGAGCGTTCTGGCTCGCGCGAACATCGCAGAGACACGCCACGGAGACACGGAGGCACGGAGCCGATTCTCCAAAACAAGACTCCGTGTCTCCGCGCCTCCGTGGCCCGTCTCGAATCCCGGATCCCGGATCCCCGATCCCGGATCCCCGATCCCCGATCCCCGATCCCCGATCCCCGATCCCGGCTCCCGTCGTCTTGACCAGTCTCGCGCTCGCGCTTACCGGTTTCGCGGCGATGGGCATGGAGATCGTCTGGTTCCGCCACTTCAGCATCCTGCTCGGCGAGTTCCGCTCCGTCTTCTCGCTCCTCCTCGCGGTCATCCTGCTCGGCATCGGCATCGGCTCGCTCGCCGGCGGGTTCGCGCACCGGCGGATCGCGAAACCAGCACAGTGCCTGATCGTCGTCCAGGGGCTATTCGTCGCTTTGACGCTGCTCGGACTGACGCTCGCCAATGCGGAACAGATCAGGAATGCCGCAACAGACTACGCGGCGCGTCACGTGGCAACGGGAGGCCTGGTCAGCGCGTCGGATTGGACGCGCACGTTGGCCGAGCTGTGGTTCAACGCACAACCGATCCTGCTCGTCGTCGGCCTTCCCGCCGTGCTCATGGGCTTCTCATTCCCGCTGGCAAACGCGGTCATCCAGCGCACGGAAGGGTCAGTCGGCCGCCGCGCGGGCACTCTCTACCTGTCTAATACCGTCGGTGCCGTCTGCGGCTCCCTGGCCGCCGGTTTCCTGCTCCTGCCGACGCTCGGGATCCAGAGGAGTGCCACTGTTCTGACGACGGCAGCGGCGCTCGCAGTAGTGCCGCTTGCCGCGCTGGCGTTCGGCGGGTCCGAAAACAAGAGCCGAGCCCCATTGGCCGCTTCGCTGCTCGTCTCCGGCGTCGCGCTTGGGGCATGGTTGCTCCTGCCCCTGGACTACGTGCTCAACAAGGTGCTGCTGTTTCCGGTGCAGCGCGCGTACACCGTGAGCGAAGGCGTCACCGAGCTGATCGCGGTGACGGACGGTACGGACGGAGGACGCGTGCTGGTCACCAACGGCCATCCGATGTCGTCAACCGAGCTGATGTCACAGCGCTACATGCGCGCGATGGCGCACATCCCGCTGCTCTCGATCGACAGCCCGGAGTCGGTCCTGGTCATCTGTTACGGCGTCGGCAACACCGCACAGGCGGCAACACTGCATCCATCGGTCCGGCGTGTCGAGATCGTCGATCTCTCCAGGCATGTCCTCGATCATTCGAGCTATTTCAAAGACACGAATGGGGATGTGCTGAACGACCCGCGCGTGGCCGTCTATGTCAACGACGGGAGGCACCACCTGCAGATGCAGCCCGAGGCCTCGTACGACCTGATCACGCTGGAGCCGCCACCGATCGTGCACGCCGGAGTCGCCGCGCTCTATTCCAAGGAGTTTTACGAGAGGGCCCGGACGCGCCTCAAGCCGAAGGGCTACATGAGCCAGTGGCTGCCCGCGTTTGGAGTGCCGCAGACGATGATCCTGTCAATGACTCGCGCGTTCGTCGATATCTTCCCGAACGCGGTGCTGCTCTCAGGTGCGTCGTCGAACCTGCTGCTGATCGGCTCGAACGAGGCGCGCGTCGAAATCGATCCAGGGCGGCTGAGCACTGCGTTGGCGCGAGCTCCCAGGGTGCAGGCGGATCTGCAGCGGCTGGATCTTGGCAGCCCGCGCGAGATCGTCGGCATGTTCGTCGCCTCGGCGCAGACGCTCGCAAAGGCGACCCGGGACGCCGCGCCGGTCACCGATGACCGTCCAATCCAGGAGTACGGCAAGAGCTCCCTTCTGGACGTAGACGAGGGACTGCCGCCGTCTATCGTCGATCTGACTGACGTCGAGGCCTGGTGCCCGAGTTGTTTCGTCGAGGGAAAACCTGCGCCGCTCGTCAAAGGGCTCGACACCTATCTGGCGCTGATGAATCTTGCCTATACGGCGCGTCCCGTCGGCGTCGCTCGCACGGTTCCTGAGGGCGCGCCGACGCGCGCGATCGCCGGCAGCGGTTACCTCGGCGCGATTATTCCTTCATCGGCGAATCTGGATGCCGTGCTCAAGGCCGCCTTCACAGAAAAGTATCAACATGCCACTGACCTTCTGGAGCAGCAGCAGTTCAAGGAGGCGGTCGACGAATTTCGCGAAGCGCTTCTGCTGATGCCTGGTTCGGTCCAGGCCCACAACAATCTTGGCATTGCACTCGCGTCTGTCGGCAGGATGGATGAAGCGATCGATCAGTTCAGGCAGGCATTGGCGGTTCAGCCCGATTTCGAAGACGCGAAGCGCAATCTGGCGACCGCGTTGGAGAAGCGAGTGAGGCCGTAATTTCACCGGCGAAACGGGCCACAGAGGCACAGAGGGATTCGGGACTCGGGATTCGGGACTCGAATCCCGGATCCCGAATCCCGAGATCTCTTGTGTCTCTGTGGCTTGTGACAGAGGGCGGGGCCGAGAGGACCCGCCCTCTTACTGCGTGCGGCCAGTGGCAAGCTGCCTGCTGGCTAGAACCCTTGAGAACCCGAAACTTGACTCAATAGGTCAAGTTTCGGGGCTCGCAAGTGAACTATAGCGGGCCGAGGCCCTTGCTGGGCCGGAGGCCCGCTAGAACTTGAATTGAATCCCGACCTCCATCTCCTGGCGCGGCCCCGCGACGCTGTAGCGGCCGAACGCGGGCGACAGCGCGTTGTTCTGGAATGTACCGCCCGTGCCTCCAATCAAGTTGTCACGTCCGAACACGTTGAAGATCTGCGCCACCAGGTCCACGGTGCGCCCGGAGGAAATCGCCAACGCTCTGCTGACGCGGAAGTCCAGCCGGTTGAAGGAGCTGCTCCCGATCTGGCTGGCGGGAATCGGCGCGAGACTTCTCACCGCGCGCCAGGCATTCACCATTTCGAGCATCTTCGCGGTCCCCGAGCTGTCGCGGCCGGCGAGGTTTCGCGAGGTGCCGGGCACCATGTCGACGACACCGTCGCCGGTGAGATCGACGCCGGAAAGCGCGCTGAACGGGAGCGCCGTACGGACCGTCCACACCGCCCCGAACGTCAAGTCGAACGGGAGGCGTGCCGTGCCGCTCGCGACGACGGAATGCTTCCGACCGCTTGGCCCCGTGTCGAACTCGGGATGGTAGTAGTCGGAAATGTTGTCGACCGAGTTGGTCGTCCAGTCGCGTGTGTACCAGACGAGGTACATGTAGCGATCCGCCATCCGCTTGTCGAGCCGCACGAAGAGCGCCCGATAGTCGCTCCAGCCGTTCGACGCCAGTTGCGTCACGTTGCCCCAGTTGGCCAGCGGGCGCGCGGCGTTGAGCTGCGCCGCGGTCAGCGCCGTGATCCGCGCGGCGGTCGCCGCGTCGAGGGTGGTGAAATCACGGATCGGGCGCGGCTGGTTGATGTTCTGGGTCCGGTTGAAGTCGCGGAGGTTCGTGTAGACGCCGTCGACGTGAATCGCCAGGTTGGTCCGGAGCTGCTGCGACAGGCCGGCCGTGATGGTATCCCCCGACATGTTCCTGAGCTTGTCGTCGATGATGCTGACGTTCGGCCGGGCAGAGACGGTCACGAAGGCCTGGGGCGACAGACCACCGTACGGATCCGGATACGACGGGTTGGTGATGCTGACGGCGCTCTGTTTCAGCGCGCTCAGCTCATTTCGCAGCGAGCCCTGCGGCAGATACTGATAGAAGCGGCCGTAGGCGGCCCGCACCAGGTGTTGTCCGTCGCCGGTGACGTCCCACGCCATGCCGACCCGAGGTCCGACGTTGTTGTTGTCGTGGCGTGACGTTGGATCGATGAGCTGCCTGAGCGACTCGCGCCCGGTCAGGTCGAGCTGGTTGTTGAACGAGTGGTACTGCAGATCGTACCGCAGCCCCATATTCAACGTCAGGTTGCTGCGCGCACGCCATTCATCCTGTACGTACCCGTTGTTCCAATAGTTTCTCAGCGTGCGAACGACTGACGGAAACGCGGCGGTGAACGTTGTCGGCGTCCTCAGGTTCGCAATCGTCGCCGCGGTACCATCGAAGACTTGGTCCTGGGCGAACGTCCAGGCGCCCTGATTGGCGACGACGTCCTCATCCGAGATGAACTGTGCGTACTGGAAGCCGACCTTCCACTGGTGGTTGCCCGTGGAATAGGAATAATCGTCCTTGATCTCGAACCGCTCGGTCCAGTTCAGGGCGCTCGTGTTCGATCCCCACACCATGCTCGGGAAGGTGTAGACCTGCGTGTATCCGGCGAACCGCTCCGTCGGGAACGCTCCAGGAGTCGGCCACACGCCCGTTCCCGGAGGTCCGGTCGTGTTCCACAGCCGCGCAGGATACTGAACCCTGAGCTCGTTCAGGCTGCGCGAGCTCATGACCCATGTGTGCCCGGTCACATTCGTATCGCGCGGAGACTCGACGTAGACGCCGCTGAACGCCGCGTTGGTGCCGCCGCAGGTTTCGCAGTCGATGTGCTCGCCATCGCGGCCCCAGCGGGCGAAGAGGCTCTGCGTCTGCGTGAGCTGCACGTCGCCGCGGAGGAAATACTTCCGCCGCCGGTAGTCGCTCGGAAACACCCCTTCCAGCTTGCCGTAGAACTGCGGCACCTTGGTATTGACGGCAAACGACCGGTTGTCCGTCTGGTACTCAAGGGCGCCGTAGAGGTGGATGCGATCCTTGACGATCGGTCCGCCGAACCCGATGCCCCACTGATTGCGCTTGTAGTCGGGCTTCGGCGCGCCGAGATCCTCCGCGTTCTTGTCTCGCGCCTGAAGGCTCTGGTTCTTGAAGTACTCGAGCACCTCTCCGCTGAAGCGGTTCGTCCCGCTCCGCGTGACGATGCTCACCAGGCCGGCGACGTTTCCGCCATGCTCGGCCGATGCCTGGGCGACGTTCACGCGAAATTCGCGGATGGCAAGCTGCGGCATTTCGGCGTGCTGCTGGCCCGAGTTGGTCGACCAGTTCGCCGAGCCGTCGAGGAAATACGCATTCATCTGGTTGTTAATCCCACCGGCGCCGATGTTGGCCTGCGCCCTGCGAACCTGCGTATTGTCCATGTTCGTGCCCGGCAAAAGGAGCACGAGGCTGGCAGGCTGCCGATCGGCCATGGGCAGTGTGTCGATCTGCTCCTGCGTGATCACCTGCGCCACTTCAGTGCGCGTCACCTCGATGACCGGCGCCACGCCCGAGACCGTCACGGTCTCCTGGAGGCTCTGCACCTGCATCTTGAGGTCCTGCTGCAGCTGGCTGCCGAGCGTCACCGTGATGCGGTCGACCGCCACGGTCGCGAAGCCGGCGAGCTCGGCCTTCAACTCGTACACGGCCGGCTGCAGCCCCGCGAAGCGATACTGTCCGTCGGCCTCGCTGACGGTGTTCCGCATGACCCCGGTCTCTGTGTTACGGAGCGTCATGGTCACCCCGGGAAGCACACCGCCCTGGACATCGGCGACGGTGCCTGAAATGAGGCCGTTTGTCTGCGAAAGGGCCGGGAACGCGAACCCGACCATCGCCACGATTAACAACGCAACTCGGCATTCCCGCCATGAAAGAGGAACCCTGGAAAACATACCTGCGTTTCTCCCTTCTAGAAGTGAGGACCGCCCAACGGGGCCAACCATGCGCCGACCACACCCGTTTGTCAAGCGCCGCCTTCGCCGCCTTCGCCGCTTGGCGGCTTCGACGAACCGCGGGGGATCGGTGGTGTAGACTGCCACATTCGTGATGCGGAGGAACCTGCTCGTGAGAAACGCCTGTATCGGTCTGATCCTGTGTGGATGCCTCGTGGGCACGGTCTATTCCCAGGGTCCCAACCTTCCCTTGTGGGCGTACGGCTACATTACGCCTCCGGCAGCGCCAGGCGACTATTCGAACAAATGTCTCGAACGGCCAAGCGGCTGCGACAGGCCCGGGGGCCTCCCGGTTGATCCGCAGAACACCGTCAGGCACCTGGCGGGAAGCGACCGCACTTTCACCGTGGCGCAGATCAACGCTCGATATAACCCCGCCGACTGGTTTCCCAACGACCATCCGCCGATGCCCGACATCGTCGCGCACGGCAAGGAGGCGATCGGCGCGAGGGCATGCGGGATCTGCCACCTGCCGAACGGCAAGGGTCTGATGCAGAACGGCGGCGTCGCGGGTCTCCAGGCCGACTACATCCTGGAGCAGCTCGCCGACTTCAAGAGCGGCAAGCGGCACAGCGCGGATCTGAACAAGGCCAACGCGTTCGAGATGCAGGCCATCGCGCGAAATCTCACCGACGAAGAGGCGGAGGCGGCCGCCGCCTACTTCTCCTCCCTGAAGTTCACCCAGTGGGTCCGGGTGGTCGAATCCACGACGGTGCCGAAGTTCACCGCGACGGTCAATGGCCTGTTCCTGAAGGACGAGGGAACGGACACGGTGCCGCTCGGCAATCGCGTGGTCGAGATGCCGGAAAGCACCTACGACACCAACATCCTGCGGAACCCGCGATCGGGGTTCGTGGCCTACGCACCGGTCGGCAGCCTGAAGAAGGGCCAGACCCTTGTCACGACCGGCGGCGAGACGTATGTCGACGGAAAGGTTGTGAAGGGACCGACGCTGGAGTGCGGAACGTGTCACGGCCCCGATCTACGTGGCCAGGTGATGAGGGAGGGTGGTTTCGCGCCACCGATTGCCGGCCGTTCGCCGAGTTACCTGGCACGCGCGCTGTACGACTTCAAGCTTGGCAGCCGCAGCGGCAGCGCCGCGCGGATCATGAAGCCGACGGTGCAGAACCTGAGCGAGAACGACGTGATCGCGATCGTGGCCTACGTCGCCTCCCTGGAGCCATAGTCGGCGGAACTCCCAATTCCCAACCTCCAACTCCCAAGGAATTTGGATTCGAACGCGTAGAGGCCGACCCTCAGGTCGGCCTTCGTCTTGGGAGTTGGGGGTTGGTAGTTGGGAGTTACTTCAGCTGAGAGGCCGCGCCGGCAACGGCGGCTTTGGCGCACTTCTCATCCGCTTCCTGCGTCGGCCCGCCGCTGATCCCGAGACCACCTATCTTGTCGGTGCCGATCATGATCGGGAGCCCGCCGCCCAGGGGGACGATGTCGAACAGGAAACGCTGTCCCGAGAGATCGGTGGCTCCATTGGTGCGCTTGGCGACCTCCATCGAGGGGACGCCGAAGGTTCGTGCCGTGTAGGCCTTGCGCCGCGCCAGATCGGCGTTGTGCGGATTGGCGGTATCGGCGCGCAGGAGCACTTTCAGATCGCCGGCGCGATCGACGACCGCGGCGGTCACATCGAAGCCGTCGGCCTTGCAGGCGGCGATCGCCGCACTGGCCATGCTCGTGGCGAGCTGCAGCGAGATGTTGCGCTCGGTGAGCACCTGGCCCTGCACAGGGAACGAAGCCGCACCGGCCAAAGCGGCGATCACAAGCGTCGATTTTAAACGCATCATCTGCCTCCGTTATCAGCGTTGTTGCGGTGTGTCCTGCCTCGCGGGGGCATCCCCCAGCTTGACGATAAACGCATCGGAGCTGCCTTTGCTCCGTTGACCCGGCAGCGCGCCCTCGGTCACGCCGACGGCATACACCCCCGACGCATCCGCAGCGATGCCCAGCACCTCGTCGTGCGCGGCGCTGCCGAATTGCTTCGTCCACAATACCCGGCCGCCGAGATCGTATTTCCGCACGAGCGCATCGTAGTCGCCCGCATTCACCTGGCCGGGCAGTGTGCCCGTTGTATTTCCGGCGACGTACACCCCCTGCGCGCTCACAGCAATGCCGAGCGCGTCATCATAGCCCGATGTGCCGAACTGCCGCGTCCAGACCGGCTGCCCGTTGAAGTCGTACTTCGCGACGACGGCATCGATGGCCCCGCCAGCCGGCTGTCCGGCAATCGTGCCGCTCGTCGTCCCCGCCAGGTAGAGTCCCGTGTTGTTCAGCGCGATCGAGATAATCTCGTCGCCCTCCGCCGTGCCGAACTGGCGCGTCCAGACTTCGTTGCCGTTCAGGTCGTACTTGCGCAGGAAGTTGTCGGAATCTCCCACGCTCGCCTGGCCCGGAAGTGTGCCCTGCGTCGCACCTGCCACGTACAGACCAGACGCATGCACGGCGATGGCGGATGCGCGATCTTCGCTCCCCGTTCCTATCGCCCGGCTCCAGCGCGGCTCTCCCTTCGCGTCGAACGTCGCGACAAATGCATCGTCAAACGGAGGCGCGGCGACCGTCGTGTCGCCAGCGGCATACACGCCGCCCCCAGCCGCGGCCACGGCAAGTACTTCTTCCCTGCGGCCGCTTCCAAACTCGCGGGTCCAGAGCTCGTTTCCGGCGGGGTCGTACTTCCGGACGAAGGCGTGCGGTGCTGCGATGGCGCCGCTACCGGCACGCAGGACACCCTGGGTGTCGCCGGCGACGTAGATGCCGCTTTCATCGGCCGCGATCGCGAGGATCTCGTCGATGCCCGGCGTGCCGAATTGCCGCGTCCAGACCTCGACGCCGTTCAGGTTGCACTTCCGGACGAACGCGTCGATCCCGCCGGCGTTCCGCTGGCCGGGCAACGCGCCCTCAGTTGCGCCCGCGACGTACAGGCCCGACGCGTGCACCGCGATCGCGAACGCGCGATCCTGTGCAGGACCGCCGAATTGAACGGACCACTGCACCGTCTGAGCGGACCCGATCGCCGGCGTCGCGGCGACCATCAGCGCCGCGAGCGTGTACACCCACATCAGAGCGCGGATGGATCCTTTTCGACGACCCATGCCTGCCGGCAGGCCAGCATGATGTCCAGATAGCGCGCCGTCTTCGCTTTCCCGAGGACGTACGGATTGGGTCCGTTCGGATTCTTCCGGATCTCCGCCATCTTCGCGAGACCGTCGCTCATCGTCAGCGGATGGCTGTTGAAGACCATCTCCGGCATTTCCTTCTTGAAGTAATCGTTGATGATGTGCTGGAACGCCTTCCACGATTCCTTGTCCGGCACCTGCAGCGCGCCCGCCGGGATGAGCCACATACGCCGCGTGCCGTGGTCCATCACAGGCACCGTCATCATGACCGTGCCGGGAGTGTGCCCCGGATAGATCCCGAATCGGATCGTCGCATTCCCAAGCGTGAGCGTGTCGCCGTCCTTGATCTCCCGGTCGCGCTTCGGCAGCACGCGAGTGGCCGCGTTCGCGTTGCCTCGCGGCGGCCGCGCGATTAGATCCCAGTCGACGCCCGTCATCATCACTGGCGTGTTGTAGTGCTCCTGGAAGTACGGCGCGCCGCCGAAGTGATCGGCGTGTCCGTGCGACAAGACGATGTACTTGATGTTGGCCGGGTCGAGCCCGAGCTGCTTCAGCCCGGGGACGAGCACCTCCTCGGCTTCCCTGGGATTGTTGAGCGTGTCGAAGAGGATCAGGCCGGCGCCCGTGTCGAGCGTCCAGGTGCCCACCTGCTCGAAGCCGATGTAGTACAGATTGTCGAAAACCTTGAGCGGTTCGACCTTCTGCATCGGCCGGCGGTCGGGCTCACGCGCGGGACCCCCCGGGAGGCAGGCGTCGGTGGCTTCCGCCTTCAGGTCGTCCTTGGCAATCGCCATGGCCTTCGCGATCAGATCCTGCGCCGCCTTCGACGTGGCGGTCTCGGGCTGCGGGGCGCCTCTCTGTGCGCGGGCCTCAACCGACCACGCGGCAAGCAGCGCTGCTATTGCGCACGCGACCAGATATCTCCTTTTCATACGATGCTCCTGCCTCTGCGTCGAGTAAGGCAAAACTCCCAAGATCCAACTCCCAATTCCCAAGGTGCCCTGCACCGTCCTTGGGAGTTGGAAGTTGGGAGTTGGGAGTTGTTGCCTGTCTAGAACCTCGCCCTGAATCCGAGCTGGATGACACGCGGCGCGTAGGCAATCCCGCTCGCCGCCGAAGGCTGTCCGAACAACGCGTTGCTTTCATTCGTGACCCAGGTTGTGAAGTTCTCGCGGTTGAACAGATTGAAGACTTCCAGCGTCGGCTCGACCGACGCGCGGCCGCCCAGCCTGAATGAGCGATAGAAACGCATGTCCACTCGGTGCAGAGGTGTCTTCTTGAAGTTGTTGCGCGGGATGACCGAGCGATCCGCGCGGATGCGGTTGGCGATATTGCAGCCGCAGCCGAGCGCGTCGATGCCGGAGGTCGTCGTGTTCCACCCGTTGTCACCGTAGAAATACAGCCCGCTCAACTGGAAGGCATAGGGCAACTGGTAGATGCCGTTGAACACGGCCCGGTGCCTCTGGGCACCTGACCGGTACCAGCTCGTGTCGAAGAGCGGCAACCCGAAGCTCGAGAAGTTGACGGGGACGTCGCACACCCAGCGAGAAAAGTCCGCCGTCCAGGTGACCGGCTGCGAGCAGCCCGGGTTCAACGGGAGCTGATCGGTGTTGTAGTTCAGGCTCACCGAATACGTGGCTGAGCCCTGCCATCGATTGCCGAAGCGCTTCGTGAGACCGGTTTGCAGCGTATGCGAGATCCCATCCCGGCCTCGATTGTTCATCCGCATGGAGATGGTGCCCCAATCGGGATACGGCAGCCTGTTGACCTGCGTCACGGCATACGGCAATCCCGTGGCGGTGACGTACGCCGTGTTGATGTTCCGGGCGCCGATGTTGAGGAAGCTCGTGCTGTAGACGTAATCAGCCTCGATCCCCACCGTCTGGCCGATCTGCCGCTGAAATCCCATCGACCCCTGCCAGGAGAACGGATACTGCGAGTCGGGAGACGCGAGGTTCTGGTTGATGCCTCGCTGAATGCAGCCCGGCCTCCGGCCTCCCTGGTTGACGCTCTGGTCGTAGCAGGTCAGCTTCACGGCCTCCGCATAGGTCGGCACCGGACCATTGAGGGGGTTGCGGCCGAAGTCCGGCCGGCCGTCATTCAGCACATCGAGAATGACGATTTCCTGCCAGGACTTGGTGCCGTGCGCCGACATGTCGGTCACCTCGGAGAAATACTTGCCGAACCCGCCGCGAAGCACCGTCCGGTCGTTCAGCTGGTACGCAAAGCCGAGGCGAGGAACGATGTTATCGGTATCGTTGGGACGGTTCGCGTGCAGCCACGGCTCGAGGCCGAACTCCTCTCCGAACGCGTTGAGCGCGACGTCGTAGCGGACCCCGAGGTTGAGCGTCATCTTCGACGAGATCTTCCAGTCGTCCTGGAGCCAGCCGGCGAACACATGTCGGTCCACGTCGAAGTTCATGTTCCCCACACCGAGCTGGTAGCGCCTAAGGTTCGCGTTGACCGCGTTGAGATTCCAGGTGTCAGGGTTGTCCCAGACTGGGAACAATGCCTGGAGAGTCGCCGGATTCGGAATCGGTACGCCCACAGCCTGCGCGTCGTAGGTGCCGGAGCAGGTCCGGCAGATCATGAGCCGCCAGTAATTCTTGATGTATTCCCCGCCCATTCTCATGTCGTGACGTCCGCCCTTGTTGATCGAGAGCGTGAAGTCATCCCGGATGGAGGTGTTCCCCTGCTTGATCACCTGCGGGATGCTGCCATCAGGACCAAACGTGAATCCGGTGAAGTTGATGATCGGCGAGCCGTTGAAAATGCCACTCGACGTTCCGGCCGGATGGTTCGCCCACTTGACGCGGGACACCTCCTGGTTGTCGACTTTGGCAAATCCCCCTTTGATCTCGTTTACAGCACTAGTGCCGAGAACCTTCGTCAGCGTGACGAGCTCATTGTCACTGTTCCGCGTCACCTGGGTCAGGCGCGAAGGATGCCTGGTCGGG
This sequence comes from uncultured Acidobacteriota bacterium, assembly GCA_963741135.1. Taxonomy (GTDB): domain Bacteria; phylum Acidobacteriota; class Vicinamibacteria; order Vicinamibacterales; family UBA2999; genus Gp6-AA40. Next base: position 967,751 of record CAVUHC010000006.1, on the reverse strand, counting down.
GACGGTGGGAAGTCCGAGTCGAGCGGCTGGAAATTTTTCCAGATGGTGCCGCGAAACGACGCGCGCATAGACGACGAGAACTGATAGTCGAGGCGCAGGCCTGCTTTGTCCTCGCGGCGGGGGCCGGTGAAGTCGAGGTTGAATGCGGGGTACGGCGTATTCCATGCGAAGGTCGCCGGCTCGCGCTCGAACTCGTAATTGGCGAAGTAATGGAACCTGTCGCGGACGATCGGGCCGCCGTACGCAAAGCTGAGCTGCTGGTTCGAGTACGGGAGCTTGCGGTGGACGATGTTGTCCTCGGCGTTGAGCTTGGTGTCGCGGAAGTAGCCGCCGAAGAGACCCGACGGGGTATTGGTGCCGCCCCTCGTGACGGCGTTGATCTGAATGCCTGAGGAGCGCCCCTGCGTGGCGTCAAACCGGTTCGAGATGAACTCGAACTCCGCGACCGCATCGCGGCTGATGCGCGCCTGAGTGTTTCCGAGTCCGCCACCGTAGTACGTGATTTGCTGACCGTCGATGTTGACCTGATAAGTCCCGGTGCCTTCGGCGGCGATGCCAGGGACGGAGACGTCGTTGACCTTGTTCCCCACCGCCAGCATCGCCAGGTCCTGCCAGTTGCGGCCATTGATTGGCAGCTCCTCCATCTGCGCCTGGGTGATGTTGGTGCCGAGGGCTGATGTGGTCGTCTCGATCAATGGCGCTTCGCCCGTGACCGTCACGTTCTCCTGCACGCCGGACGGCGCCATCTGCAAGTTGATTGTCACCGTCTGCCCGACGGCAACCGGAAGCCCGGTGCGCGTGGCTTCGGCAAAGCCGGCTAGTGATGCCGTGAGCCGGTAGGTCCCGATGCGCGCTGGCATCCGGAAGACGCCACGCGCGTCGGTCACCGCCTCATACGTGTTCCCGACCGCTTCGTTTACGGCAGTCACGGTAACGCCCGGCAGCACACCGCCCGTCGCGTCCGTGATCGTCCCAGTGATCGCGGCATCCTGCGCGTAGCCGACGACGGGGAATGCGAGGAGAGCGAACAAGAACAAACAAAGACGGCCGAGCCGTGCCGCCGCACCCACTGTCATAAGAGTCCTCCTCAGTTTCACGAGAGAGTTACCAAGAGGCTGCCGCCGCGCGTGTATTTGTCTGATTTGGAGAACCGCAGGCCGGGATTGGAAACCAACTCCCTATTCCCAACTCCCTATTCCCAAGATGAATGCCCGCTCGCCTTGGGAGTTGGAAGTTGGAAGTTGGGAGTTCGCGTGTGCGTTAGTTCGTCTTCGCCTTGTCCGCCTTCGCCTTCTCGTCGGCGATGTACTTCACCGCGCCCTCGTGCGCCTGCTTGAGCCACACCCGCCAGGTCGCGTTGTCGACGAACGGATTCGGGTCCCCAGCCTTCCGCTTCGCGAGCAGGTCGCGGCGCTCGAGGATGCCGCTGTCGTTCGGGTACGGGTAGCTGTTCAAGTAGCTGTGCACGTGCACGGCCACTTCGACATCGGCAAAATCCTTCTCGAGACGCTGGACGCTTGCGAGGAACTCGGTGCCACCCTCGACACCGTTGCGCGGTCCGGGCCCTCCGAAGACGAACGCCTTATACGGTTTCTTGTTGTCATAGGCCGTGAACGCGTAGTTCACCGAGCCTGGCGTGTGCCCGGGCGTGATGGACACCTTGAGCGAGGTGTCGCCGAGCTTCACGGTGTCGCCTTCCTTCAGCACGAGATCGCGCTTGGGCGGCTCGTCGCCCGGCCGCGGCCCCCGGCCGCTGGCGGCGGGCCTCGCCATGAAATCCCAGTCCGCGGCTGACAACCCGACGCGCGCGCCTGACAGCGCCTGGATCTTGTTCGTGCCCCCGAAGTGATCGAGGTGGCCGTGGGTGAGGAGGATGTACTTGATGTTCTTCGGATCGAACCCGACCTTCCGGATGTTGTCGATCACGTAGTCGACGAACGGCTCCTGCGCCGCGTCGATCAGGATCAGACCATCCGACGTCGGGATCAGCCATACCGCCACGGAGCCGGGGCCGACGTAGTACAGGTTGTCCATCACCTTGAACGGCGCAATCTTCTGATACTCGACGTTCCTGCTCTGGCTACCGCGGTAGCTCTGGCTCAGTGATTCGCCGGGAGCCGGGCCAGCCTGCTGCGCGAGCAGCGCACCCGTGGCCATCACAATCAGGGCGAACGTCGCCACTCGTGTCGCGATTCTCATCATTCCTCCTACAGCTTTCTTATGGGACCGGGCCGAAGGTTACCACCCTCCCCGGGCAAGTCAAGGAGTACGGCCCAATGCTTCGGCGGACAGGTCAGGTCTGCCACCGTGGGGGAGTATCGTGCGATGGGGCCTCAAACCACAAAGGCGCGAAGGCTCGCGCCCTTCGTGGTTGTTCCTCTTCCGGCCGGCCCAGATCTAGAGGGGGTTCGGCCGTTCGTTCAACTCGATGTAGGTGCCCCACGGATCGTAGATGAACGCCAGTGCGCCTCCGGTCTGCGGATTCCTCGTGAAGGGCCGATCGAGCTTGATGCCGGCCGCTTCGAGCTTCTTGCAGAAGGCTTCCAGGTTCGTGACGTCGAAGCCGATGTGATCGAGCACGCGCCCCTTGGTGGTGACCGTCGGCATCGTGGTCGCGGAAAATGTGAGATTCGCGCCCGGGAGGTCGTCGGCTTTGTTTGTTCCGCGCATTCCCGGTTTCGCGCCGAAGGTCTTCGCGTACCACGCCTGGATCTCCGGGATCGTCGCTTCAGGGATGTTGAAGTGGATGTGATGATGCTGGATCGGGAACTTCTGTTCCTTGTTCTCGAGAATCTCGATCCGCAACCCGTCGGACGTCTCGATAAACGCCTGGTCCGTCCTGCCGGCGCCTCCGGGCAGCACGTTCACTCCGGCCGCCTTCCACTTCGCAACCGCTTGAGCAGTGTTCAGGACCGTAAATCCGACGTGATTCACGATGCTGCCGACCGTGCCGCCGTTCGCCGGCGGTGCGCCCGGGGCCTGGTTCAGGTAGACGGCGACGCCTGGAAACTTCACGATTTCAAAGTTGCCGTTCTTGATGAGCGTCCCACCCATCGCGACGAGGATCTTCTTGTTGCCCTCGACGTCCCGCGAGTTCAGATGCCAATGCCCCATCGTGACGCCCGCTTCGTTCGGCGGGAAGATGGCGGCTTGCGCCCACGCGGTCCCTGGCACCAACAGCGACACTGCCCATAGAGCCGAAATCAGTTTTCTCACAGCAAACTCCTCCCGCTTTGAGATCTTCGAACCGCCGATGGGCGCTAAGGTTACTACGTCGTGCGCTCCGCGCGGAGCAGATGCTCCAGGAGCAAGGCGTTCACCTCTGCTGAAAGCTGAATCGGCACTCCGTGCGACGCCTGGGAGAACTCGACATACCGGGCGCCGGGAATGCCGCCGGCAAGCGCCCGTCCGCTTCGGGGAGGCGCGATCGGGTCGTGGGCGGCACTGATGACGAGTGCCGGGACATCCACGATCTCCGAGAGACGAGCGGTTGCGTCGTACGCGCGGAGCGCCGCAAGCTGCTTCATCGCCACCGGCGGCTGATCGGCGAGATCGTGACCGAACAGCGGCGCCAGACCTGCCGCCATTTCCTCGAGATCGACGCCGGCCAGTGCGTGCGGCGGCATGACGATTCGCAGGAAGGCGCGTCGCCTCATACGCGACGATCCAATCCTCGAGCGAAGCCCCAGCCAGAGCATGCGTCCGGACAGGCGCGTCGCATCGCGGCCTCGAGCGAGCGTGCACAGCAGGGACAGACTGCGCACGCGCGCGCGGCGCGTCAGCGCCAGATGAAGCGCCACGAGGCCACCGAGCGAATGCGCGATCACGTGGGCCGACTCCCAGCCAATGTGATCCATCAGGCAGGCGGTGTCCTCCGCCATCTGTTCAACCGTGATCGGGACTCCCTGGGGCTGGCTCTGCCCCATCCCACGGTTATCGAAGGTCAGGCACTGGAAGCGCTCGCGTAGCGCTGCGACCTGCGGAGTCCAGCCCGCGCCGTGAATGCCGACGCCCTGGATCAAAACGACGGGCGGACCGCTGCCTTCCACGTCATACGTCAGACGGCAGGAGCGGTGCCCGAGCGTCGATGTCGTCATGCGCTCCGCTCAGACGAGCTGCGCGAGGTCGATCGCGGTTAATTCGACGATCAGTGGAGGAGTGGAACTGAAATCGCTGTACCGCAACCAGCGCGGACGAACACGCACATGGATCAGGCCCGGCCACATCAGGCGCTCCCGTCCATCAGGGAACACATGGAAGTACTCTTCCTGAAGCTCCTCCAGCTCGGCGCCCGCAGGTCTGTCGGCCTCGCCTTCGTACTGCACCGTCTGCTCTTCACCCCGAAGGCCTCCAATCACGAGGGCGATGCGCCGATCCGCCTCGAGATTCCGCGCTTTGCGGCTGGTCGCGATCGTGTCGAACACGATCTCGAACGTGTCCAGGACGGCAATACCGACGACGGCGGCTTGAATCCCCGCTGGCGGACCCGTCGATGCCTCGACGGCGTAGGGATGGGCGCGAAGACATGCCAGGAGAACGGCGCGGGTCGGAGCCGGCACGGCGTGGCCTATTGCGCGGCGGCGAGGATCACCGTCAGCCCCACCTGCGCGGCGCGAACGCTCGACTGCTTCTCGATGTCGACCGATTCGTCGAGCGCGTGGCTGCGGGCACTGCTGCCGCGTCCGATCGTGACCGCGGGAATGCCAAGGCTGATGGGGATGTTGGAGTCGGTGCTGCCGATGCCGTAAGTGGGCGTGAGGCCGAATGCCTTGACCGCTGCGGTCGTGGACTGCACGAGCGACGAGCTGATCGCCGTTTCACCCGAGGGCCGATCGCCAATCAACTTCACGTCCGCACCGACCTTCCCTTGCGCGGTGGATCGCGTCCGATTTTCTTCCTCGACCGCTTCCCGAATGATCGCCTGGAAAGTGGTGACCAGCTTGTTCAACTCGCCTGGCGATTCCGAGCGCATGTCGACGTCCATGAACATCTCGGTGGGAATCGAGTTGACCGACGTCCCGCCGCCAACCACTCCGACATTGAACGTCGTCCTTGGCTTTGCCGGAACCATGACGCGGGAGAACTTCGCGATCGCGGTCCCCATCGCGAATGCCGGACTCACCAGCCCGAACGCGTTGTAGCTGTGACCGCCCGGTCCCTTGAACGTCACGCGATACCGTTTGCTGCCAAGCGCTCCGTTCACGACCGGTCCCTGGTCGCCGCCATCGATCGAGATGAAGGACTTGATCCGATCCTTGTACTTGCCCCTCTGCAGGAGGTACTTCACTCCGCGTAGATCGCCCTCGCCTTCTTCGCCGACATTTCCGACGAAGAGAATATCTTTCGGCGTCTGGAACCTGGCCGCATCCATCGCGCGGATGATCGACAGGAGCAAGGCGAGCCCGCGCGTGTCGTCGCCGACGCCCGGCGCCATCAGCTTCGTGCCGTCGCGCTTCACCTTTACGTCCGTGCCTTCCGGAAACACCGTATCAAGGTGCGCGAGCACGGCGAGCACCGGCTTGTCCGCTGCGTTACCGGTTCCTCTGCGGATGCCCATGACATTCCCCTCGGCATCCATCTCAACGTCCGACAACCCGAGGCCGCGCAACAACTCGAGGTATGCGGTCGCGCGCGCTCTTTCCTTGAACGGGGGCGCGGGAATCTCGGTGAGCGTGATGAGCTCGCGGACAAAGCGATCGTGATCGCCGTCGAAGAAGGTGGTCGCGTCCTTGAACTTCGCGCTGCTGATGATGCCACTCACCAGAGCATCGGCAGTTTGCGCTGCCGCAGGACTGGCGACGACGAACACGAAAGCGATGACCAGCAGAAGGAACTTCATGGACGGCCGGATCGTACCACGCGGTTCCCAACGAAGTGCCGCATCCCCGATCCGCGATCCCCGATCCCGGATCCCGGCTGAATCGCGTTATTCCCTATCGAACAACCCGTTCACGTCGGCAAATGAAGCGGCACGCCCGAGACTGGTAAAGGTGCCCTGCCGGGCAATCTCCGTTGCCGCCTGCAGGAAGCCGGTCCAGGCGACGCGAGCCAGGGCTCCACCGACGCTGATGCGTCGCACGCCGGCGTCAGCGAGCTCCTTCACCGTCGCAAAGTCACTCCCAACCAGGACGTTCACGGGTTTGGGAGCAACCGCATTGACCACCGCCACGATGTCCGGGACGGAGCGCAGGCCAGGCGCAAAGAGGCAGTCGGATCCCGCGTCGGCGTAGGCCGTGAGCCGGCGGATCGTTTCTTTCAGATCCGGTCGTCCGACGATGAACCCTTCAGATCGACCGGTGAGAAGGACGCCGGTTCCACTTTCATCGATCGCCTGACGGGCCGCCTGGATTCGTTCGACCGCGAACGCCACGTCGAACAGCGGGTTCGACGGATCGCCCGTGGAGTCTTCGATCGAAAGTCCCGCGATACCGGTGGTCGTCGCGGCCGTAACGTTAGCACCTACCGCATCCGGAGCGATCGCAAAGCCGCCTTCGAAATCCGCGTTGACCGGAACACCCACGCTCTCAGCGATGGATCGAAAGTGTGTCAGGGCCTCGTTGAGTGATACATGATTGTGATCGGGCCGCCCCAGTGACCACGCGAATCCGGAGCTGGTGGTGGCGAGCGCCTGAAACCCGAGTTGCGCGAGGACGCGGGCACTGCCGCCGTCCCAAGGGTTGGGAATCACAAAGCAACCAGACTTGTGGAGCTCGCGAAACACGCTGGAGCGATCGGTAGTAAATGTCATCGCGGCACTCGCTATCGATACACTTTGTTCATCAGCAGTCGCATATAGAGCCCGATGCACGCCAGGAGCGAGACGATGTTCGGTGGTGTGCCGGGAAAAATGGCCACGCGCGCGTTGACGCGTTCGAAATAGTCTCCCATACCCAGGCGGAGCACCGGAAACCCGAGCGTGTTCTCGAAGGCATCGCTGCTGTTTTCCATGACGCTTCCGACCCACCGGTGATCCGGCATGCCTGAGAGCGTGAGCGTCCCTTTCCGAAGAAAGTAACTGGCCTCGAGCACGCCGGTATTCGTGCCGTCGACGTGAACATCGGCTTTGAGACCGAGAAACCCGCGGCGAACCACCGTGAGCTTCCACTTGCCATCGGAGGTATCGGCAGCCGCCGGATGTCGAGCGGTGTACTCCCAGGCGAAGGTTGGACGCGGGTCGAACTTGAGGGTCGCGACGACAGTCTGATCGCGGCGAAGCTCAAACTGCTCCGTGATACGCTCCGGGCGATACCAGACGAGTGTCTGGACCGCGGTTTCCTCGACGATCGGCACGTGCGCCACGCGCCGGAATTTTACCGCGCCGATGGGGGTCAGACTCGGGTGACGCCGCGCTCGCGAGTCAGACTCGGGTGACGCTCGACTCAAGGTTGCGTTACCGTCGGCGTCCCCCCGTGATCCCGCCAAGGACGCCGCGAAGAATCTGTCTGCCCAGTTGGCTGCCCACCGTACGCGCAGCCTGCTTGGCCATCGATTCCACCATGCCCTGCCGCCGGCCGGTGCCCCACAGCCACTCCTGCAGCATGCCGCCCGCCTGTGGAGCGTCGCCTTGCGCGCCCTTTGACGCAGGCGCTGCGGCAAGCGTGTCATCCGGCGTCGACGCGCGGCGGGACAGGATCTCGTACGCCGACTCGCGGTTGACTGCCGTGTCGTACCGACCGCCGATGGGGCTGCGCGCGATCACGGCAGAGCGCTCCTCGGCCGTGATGGCGCCCATGCGGCACCGGGGCGGGGCCATGCGTGCGCGTTCGACTGGCATCGGCACGGCATTGGCCTGAAGCGTCGACACGAGCGCTTCGCCAACGCCGAGCTGCGAAATCACCTCTGCCACCTTGAACTTCGGATTCGGAGCGAACGTTTCCGCGGCGATCTTCACCGCTTTCTGATCGCGTGGCGTGAACGCACGCAGCGCGTGCTGCACGCGATTGCCAAGCTGTCCGAGGATCTCGCCGGGCACATCGTCCGGAAACTGCGAGCAGAAATAGATGCCGACCCCTTTCGATCTCACCAGCCTCACCACCTGCTCGATCCGCTGCACCAGCGCCGGCGGCGCGTCGTCAAAGAGGAGATGGGCTTCGTCGAAGACGAATGCGATCTTCGGTTTCTCGAGGTCGCCGACTTCCGGCAGCTTCTCGAACAGCTCCGACAGCAGCCAGAGCAGAAAGGTCGAGTAGAGGCGGGGCTTCAGGACGAGCTGATCGGCGGCGAGTACGTTGACGATGCCGCGGCCGGTCAGGTCGGTGCGTACCAGATCCATGAGATCGAGCGCGGGTTCGCCGAAGAAGCTCTTGCCGCCGTCGTTCTCGAGGCGCAGCAGCGCGCGCTGAATCGCGGCGGTCGACTGCGCGCTGACCAGGCCATAGCGCTGCGAGATTTCAGCATGCTTGTCCGCGACCACCTTCAGAAGCGCGTGGAGATCGTCGAGATCCAGCAGGAGCAGCCCCTGCTCATCGGCAAGCTTGAAGGTGATATCGAGGACACCGGCCTGAACGTCGTTCAGTTCGAGCATGCGCGCGAACAGCGTCGGGCCAATCTCGCTGACGGTCGTTCGGACGGGGTGCCCGGCCTTGCCATAGAGATCCCAGAACACGACCGGGCTTGGCTCGGCCCTGAAGTCGGTGATGCCCACGTCCCGCGCGCGACCCTCGATCTGCGGGGTCGGTGTGCCCGGCGTCGCGAGCCCCGCCACATCGCCTTTCACGTCGGCAATAAAGACCGGGACGCCTATGCGCGAGAGACCTTCGGCGATGACCAGGAGTGAAACGGTCTTGCCGGTCCCGGTCGCGCCGGACACGAGACCGTGGCGATTGGCGTACTTGGCGAGTAGAAAGGTCTGCTGGTCGCCCTTGCCGAGAAGGATGTCAGGCACGGTTGTGTCCGCTCTGTTGACGACGCATTTGGAAATTGTATGCGCTCCGGATCCCTGACCCCCTAACCCCTAACCCCTAACCCCTAACCCCTAACCCCTATCCCCTATCCCCTGTCTCTTATCCCTGCTACAGTTCGGTCTTCCAATTCCGATGTGGAGGTTCCGATGCACCAACTGAAGACGCAATCCCTACGCATGCTCGCCGTCGCCGGGCTTCTTGTCCTGGCGGTGGTAACTGTCTGGTCGGTTCCAACGCTCGGGCAGGCACCAGCAACAGGTGTGACGGCCTTCGTAGGCGCACGACTCATCGTGGGCGACGGGCGCGCGACCATCGAGAACTCCGTGATCCTCGTCAACGGCACGCGCTTCCAGCAGGTCGGCACGGTCGGCCAGGTACAAATCCCGGCGGGAGCTACGAACGTGAGTCTTGCCGGCAAGACCGTGATGCCGACGATCATCGACACCCATAACCATCTGAGCCAGACGCGCGAGGCGCTCATTGACGACCTGAAGCGTCGCGCGTTCTACGGCGTCAGCGCGGCCCAGAGCATGGGCCAGGACACGGCTGACGTGCCTTTCCAGGTGCGTGAAGAGTCGCGCGCGGGAAAGATTCCTGGCGCCGCGAGATTCTTCACCGCCGGGCGCGGGATTACGGCGCCGGAACCGGGGCGCACAATGGCCCCGATCTGGGTCACCACCGTGGCCGAAGCGCGGAAGGCCGTGCAGGACAACGCCGCCAAGAAGGTCGACATCATCAAGATCTGGGTCGACGACCGGATGGGTATGGTCAAGAAGCTCTCACCGGAGCTCTATACGGCCGTGATCGACGAAGCGCACAAGAGCGGTCTCCGTGTGATCGCTCACATCTACACGCTCGAAGACCACAAGGGGGTCTTGCGGGCCGGTGTCGACGCGTTCGCCCACGGCGTGCGCGACAAGGACGTGGACGATGAGTTCGTGGCGATGGTGAAGCAGCATCCGAATCTGGTTCTCGGGCCGAACATGCCCGACCGCGGCGTCGTGCAGAACTACGACTGGTTGCGCGAGAGCCTGACAGCTGCCCAGTGGGAGGAGCTTCAGAAGGGAAACACGAACCGCCCTGAGGCCCAGACGTTCCACGCGATCCAGGCGCGCAACCTCGCGAAGATGAATGCCGCGGGTGTGCGTATCGTCGTGGGCACCGATGGCAACACGCCGTGGGCGCCGCACGTCGAGATGGAAGACATGGTGAAGGCCGGCATGACGCCGATGCAGGTGATCACCGCGGCGACGCGGAACGGCGCCGCGTTCCTGAAGCTGACCGACGTGGGCACGATCGAGGCGAACAAGAGCGCGGACTTCCTTGTGCTCGATGCCAACCCGCTGGACAACATCGCCAACACGCGCCGCATCTCGTCGGTGTACATCCGTGGCGCGGCCGTGGATCGCGCGCCGTTTCGAGTGACCCAGACGCGGTAAGCCCTTCGCTTGCGTACGTGGGGGCCGGCTTCGCAGCCGGCCCGCTTTTTCTTGCCGGCCAGTCCTGCCGGCCGTCCGCCGCCGGCTACGCACGCCGGGAAATCGCGCTCGCTCCTACTCTGACGATCGCGCGTCGACTATGTGCCAACTCGACGCGACATCCGTCCCACGGCACAAAACGCTGGAGCTGATTCGCAGCAACTCGAACGCGCGGACGGAAGTCGACGCGGCTAATCGCTGCGCGCGCTTTCCGGTATCCGTGCGTCGGCGTGCTCCGCACGGCGGCGCCTGTCCGGCAGGACTGGCCGGCGAAGAAAGGGCTCGGATCCCGGATCCCGATCACCGCGCGGTTGCCTTTAAGTCCGTTTCTCCAGGCATGTAGCGCCGCTCGATGTGGCCCTCGAGCTGCGCGGGATAGAAATACACCTCCCGCAGATCGCCGGTCGCGTAGCGTGCCGCCTGGTCATTGAAATGCGGGGATGCCGGATCCCCGCTCTCGCCACCGGCCGTCACTGCGCGGGCCCTGACGGTTTCGCCGAATTCGACGACGGCGACGAAGCTGTTGCCGGTGGAGCCGTACCACTGCTTCGTATTGGGATAGGCGCGCGCGCCGAAGGAGGCCAGCGACCCCCACCTCGCCGAGGTGAAGCCCACAGGGATGCTCGGACCCGCGTCGTTGAACGAGGGCATGATGTCGTCGGTGAGCCGTTGGAAGCGATTGATCTCTCCCCACGGCGTCCTCCACGTGCCAAAGTCGGCGGTCAGCTTTGCTGATGCCGCCGCAAGCGATTCGAGGCGCTGCCGGGCGGTAGCTTTCGTACGCATGTATCCGTAGACGGATGTCCCCGCCTCTTGCGCATCTGCGGTTACGCGCTGCCAGAGGTCCTCGCCCCAGAACACCGCGAGCGACGTGGGGACGGAATTCGCAGACCACCGGTAATCCCAGTGGCGCAATTCGTTGATGTGCTCCGCTAGCTCTCTCTTGTATGGGCTCGAGGCCGGCGTCTGGTCGTACGCATTCAGGAGCAGTGGAATCTGAATCGCACACTCGGTGAGGAAGCTGTCAAAGGCGCCGGCGATCAGCGACTCCAGGGTGAAGCCTTTTTTCCTGTCGAGGATCCGAATCGCGTGGACGCCGCGCGGGTTCTCGCTGCCGCTGTCCATGTACGCCGGAAAGTCCTTCTGCTTCGGACTGTTCGCGCCGGCGGCTGAGAAGGGCCAGTTGTTGGTGTTCTGAATCCAGCCGTTGGACGGGTTCAGCAGGTGGGGACTCTCGTCAACCCCATGGACGTCGCCCCATTCCGTCGCCGGGATGCTGCCGTCCACTGGTTTGGTCCAGTCGAATTTCGGATCACGCTTCGGGACAAAGTTCGAGTGGAAGTACGCGATGTTGCCTTCGCTGTCCGCGAAGACGGTGTTGTTCGATGAGTTCGCGTGCAGCTCCATCATTTTGCGGAACGCCGCGTAGTTCCGCGCCTTGGTCCGCAGGTACGACTGGGTCAACGCCTTGACCGGCTCCTGCATCAGCCGGATGGTGACCCATTTCCCGTCAGCCTCGCGCACCACCGGCCCGTGATGAGTGCGGTACACAGTGACACTCCTCGTCGCCAAACCGGCGGGTGTCTTGTACGAGACGATGATCGTGCTGGCGATCACGGGGCGCTCCTCGGCGCCGTACCTGTACGCGAACCCGTCCCCTTTCTTAACCACGCTTTCGAGGTATTCGTCGATGTTGTCGACGCTGCTCGAGGTGTGCATCCAGCCGGCCCCTTCGTTGAAGCCCTGGTAGATGAAGAACTGGCCCCACGTCACGGCACCATACGCATCAAGACCTTCATCGCTCGATACCTGCAGCTCGGAGCGGAAGAAGAACGAGGTGTGCGGATTGATGAGCAGCAGCGCGTGACCACCGGCGGTATTGGAGGGAGCGATCGCAATGCCATTCGACCCGGTGGGCTCGTGAGGTGGTGACAGATCATGCGCCAACGTCAGCGCTTTCGATCCGTTGCCGTAGAACGCTTCAAGCTGCGCGAGGTTCACGCGCTCGATGTCGCCGCCGATGCTCCCTTCGCTGAATGAGAGCGCCATCCACGGTTCGAAATGGGTAATCACGCGGGGCTTCACGGTCGGATGCGTGGCGAGGTAGTAGTTGAGGCCGCTCGCCCAGCCGTCCATCAACGCTTGGAGCCACATTGGGGAGCTCCGATATTGCGCTTTCAGATCCGTGTCGTTGATGAACAGACGTTGGCGCAGGTCGCGGTAGATCTCTTTTTCGCCTTCAGCTTCCGAGAGCCGTCCGAGCGAGACGAGGTAGTTGGTCTCCACGCGGTTGAAGTCGTCTTCCGCCTGCGCGTACACCATGCCGAACACCGCGTCGGCGTCGGTCTTACCGTGGATATGGGCGATGCCCCAGTCGTCCCGGACGATCGTGACGTTCTGCGCCTGCCGCTGCCAGGCTTGTGTCTCGGGATTGGACTGGGGGGTGGACGCTGGCTGCGCACATGACGCGGCAGCGACGGCAAGAATGAGTGCGAGCTTCTTCACGGTCGACTCGTGTATCTCTGGCCTTTGTCTTCGCCGGCCAGTCCTGCCGGCCATCCGCCGCCGGCTACGCACGCCGGGAAATCGCGCTCGCTCCTACTCTGACGATCGCGCGTCGACTATTTGCCAACTCGACGCGACATCCGTCCCACGGCACAAAGCGCTGGAGCTGATTCGCAGCAACTCGAACGCGCGGACGGAAGTCGACGCGGTTAATCGCTGCGCGCGCTTTCCGGTATCCGTGCGTCGGCGTGCTCCGCACGGCGGCGGCTGTCCGGCAGGACTGGCCGCCGACGAGAGGGCCCGGATCGGATCCCTGATCCCTGATCCCGGATCCCGATTGAAACCTCGAAGGGCGCGAAGGACACAGCGCGGCCAACGCCGCAACCAAACCGATGACAGGTCGGGGCAGCGTTGGCCGCGCTGTGTCCAAAGGACGCTGTCACGCTAGTGACACTAACGCGCCTCTTTGTCAAGAAAAAGAGACTCTGGCGCGTTAGTGTCACGAAGACGCGCCTAAGGGACGATCCGCCGAATCGTGCCGTCCTGTTTGTTGAGCAGGAACACCTGGTTGTCGGGGCCGAGTCCGAAGCGGAGGTCGGCACGCGCGGCCGACGGCTTCTTCTCCTTGATCAACTGCATCAGCGTTTTCGCGGAGCCGCCGCTGTTGAACAGCACGCGACGGATCGGATCCTGTCCGCCGCTGGGCAACGTGTCCGCATTGAAGTAGAAGACCTCGCCGCTCGGGTTGTCACCGAAGAGCACCAGGTTCGCCAGCTGCGGAATCGCCGTGCCGCGATAGACGATGACGCCAGTCGTCGCGACCTGCGGACCGAACAGCGGGTCGCGATGGTCGTACTCGACGATCGGGTACGTGACCTTCGGATCGCCGCGCTGCTCATTCAGCTTGATCTCCGTGCGACTGATGAAGCGAAAGCTCGCTTCCCAGGTGTTCCAGCCAAGGTTCGCGCCGGCCGTGATGAGGCTGATCTCCTCGACGATGTTCTGGCCGATTTCGGCGAGGAAGAGATTCCCGTTCTTCGGATCCCAGCCGAAGCGCTGCGGGTTGCGAACGCCGTAAGCGTAGATCTCGCCGAGCGCTCTTCGGATCGTTTCCGCGGACAAACGGATTGCTCGCCGGGATGCCGTACTTGCCGTTGGCGCTGTTGGTGCCGAGCGGATCGATGCGGAGGATCTTGCCGAAGGGCGTGCCGAGATTCTGCGCCGCATTGAACGGATCGCCGCCGCTTCCGCCATCGGCCAAGGCCATGTACAACAAGCCGTAGTCGGCGCTGCCCGGCATCGCCAGCGGATTGAAGGCCGCGAGTCCGGCGTTGTGGTTCGCGAACGGCTGCCGGAAGCGTACCATTTCCCGGGGAGGACCTCCGTCGTAGGTCGCCGCCGCAGGATTCTTCGCGGTCCATTCGAACAGCACCGTGTCATGGGTGTTCATGCCGCCGGCGGGGATGAAGTCGGGCGTCGGCTGCATGTTGCTCGAATCGGTGTACGTGTAGAACTTGCCGTAGCCGCGGGTTCCGGCCTGATTGAACTGCGGGTGAAAGGCAAAGCTCTGGAAGCCGCGCTCTCTCCCCTGCGACTGGACGCTGACTCCCCAGTTCTGCGCGTTGATGTCGATGTAACGCGTGACCGTCTTGCCGTCATAGCTGACGTTGTAGAGCGGGCCGCGCATGTCGTTCACGAACAAACGACGCGTGCCCGGCTCGTTGACCAGGAGCATCATGCGCGCCGGCTCGCCGTCCATGTCCGGAATCGACGCGAACTCCGCGATGTTGACTCGGATGACACCGTCGGTCGTATTGATCGGCTGGGGAAACGGATCGATCGCCTGGGCGAAGACGGAGGATGCCATCAGCAGCGTGGCGGCCAGAGCGCGAGTCAGGTGCCTAGTCATGGTCGGAGACTAGATGGATGCTGAGAGCGAGTCAAGCGACCCAGGCAGGACGGGGGGATCCGGGCACATGCGCAGCCCCGTCAGGGAGCCGCGCACGTGAAACTCGCCGCATCGTTCGGGTCGCCGCTGCCCTTGTACCGCGCGAGCTGCGGATAAGGACACAGGGGACGCGACAGCGGCTGGTTGGCTTTGGTTGCGATCATCGAAGCTGGCGGCGTGCCCTGCTCGACCCAGCGCTCCATGGCGGTCAACGCGTCGAAACGATCCGGGCCCGCGCCGCCGCCGCAGTGCAGTACGCCAGGCGCGAGAAAGAGGCGTACGCTCTCCCTTGCCGCCGGCACTTTATCCCGCACAGCGTCAAAATACTGGATCGTCGAGAGCGGGCTTGGACCCGGGTCGTTGAACCCATGCCAGAGCAGGAGCTTGCCGCCGCGGCCGATGAACGCGGAGATTTCCGGATTCTGCTGGTGCACGTGCGCGGCCGCGAGACCGCTGTCGAGCGCCGCCATGTCGCGTTCCGGATCGAAGCTCATGATGTCGTACGACGGATCGTTCTTCACGATGTAAGACATGAAGGGAGCGCCGAGCATGGCATTGAGCCCGCGCGGCTGTTCACGCGTGCCCACCATCCGCCCGACCCAATCGCTCTCGCCGCCGCGCATGAGCGGCATGGCGGCGAACTGTCCGTCCTTCGTCTTCACCCCCGCATAGATGCGGCGCACCGTCTCGACCTGCGGCGGGGTGAGGCAGTCAGCTGATGCGGCGCCGCCGCACGCCAGTTGACCCGGGTCCCAGGTGCAGGCCCGCGGATCGGTCAGAATGCCGTCGGCGACGCCGTCTTTCATGTCGCACGCGGCGAGCACACGTTTCTGGATGAGCGGCACGTGCGCGGGGAGCAGATTGCTCTCGGGCTTGGCGTGAAAGGCCTGCACCCTGAGGATCGCGTTCGAGTAGACCAGTGGCGTGTAGACGGGCGCTCCCGCAATCACACCGTCATAGTCATCGGGATAGCGCTGCACTTCCGCCAGGCCCTGCCGGCCGCCCGTGGAGCACCCCTGCCAATAGGCGCGCTGCGCCGGCCGGCCGTAGTACCTCGCGATGACCGACTTGCCGACCGTCGTCGCCAGGTGTGTCGCGCGATGACCGAAGTCGACGATCGCCTCGACATTGGGTTGGCCTGGCGCCCTGATCGCAAACGTTGGATCGAGCGGGGCCGCGCT
Source organism: uncultured Acidobacteriota bacterium (assembly GCA_963741135.1). GTDB lineage: Bacteria > Acidobacteriota > Vicinamibacteria > Vicinamibacterales > UBA2999 > Gp6-AA40. The sequence continues at coordinate 951,736 of CAVUHC010000006.1, read as the reverse complement.
CTCATGCCCCATGTCGTTCTCGATCACGGCGTAGCCGCGTGAGAGACCATTCGCGGCAGCCGCAATTGTCACGTTGCCCGCAAAACCCCCGCCTCCGATGCCGAGCACCTTGCCGTTCCAGTTCGCCGGCAGTCGGTAGACCGCGCCAATGTGGGAACCTGCGACGGGTGAAATCTTCGCGTGCACTTCACAGAAGGCCGGAAGGCTGCCTTCGGCATTCGCCGGGACAGCCTTCGCCGAGACGATCGTCGTGCCGGGCGCGAATGCGGAGGCGGCGACCTTGCTGCAAGCGTCCTGGGCCGAGGCGATGCCAGGAACCACCAGGGCGATGGCCGCGCCGCTGAATACAAGCGCGCGGAGCGTTACTTCCACCTGTTCATGGCCTGCCGATGCATCGACTCAGGAGGCAGCTCGGCGAGCTCGATTCGGATCCCGTTCGGATCGGTGATGTTGTTCAGGATGGCCTTGGTGTCGCTGGTACGAATCTCGGCCACGTTCGCGCCGCGCTGCTTGAACATCGCGGTTGCGGCAGCCATGTTCTCGACGTGGATGCCGACATGGTTAATCGCCGCGGGACGTCCGGGACCGGGCTGGATCTCGAAGAACGTGTTCTTGCTGACCTGGACGTACACGAGACGGGCCTGCCCCTTGTCGTCGTTCACGCGGAACGCCTCGGGAAACCCGAGCGTCTTCGTGTAGTACGTGACCGCCTCGTCAAGGTTCGGCACGTTCATGCCGATGTGATTCACTTGGACGAGTCCCTTGTTTGGACTCTGGGCGTTTGGACTCTGGGCCGCAACCGTGTGAAGACCCACTCCCACCAGCAACCCGGTGACAAACAGCATGCAAGCTCGCATCGCAGCTTCCTTTCTCGGCCTGATGACGGCCGCTTCAGCCGCCGAAGCCTTGGCGGAGGCGGCCGCGTTGTGAACGAAACAGGAGTATAAGCCAGGAGCCCACCGCATCGCCGGAGACGCGATTGATGCTCACGGTGTTTTCACGCGGGCTTTTCCCCTCGATCGCGGCCACATACCGTTCGAGCGACCGCGCGACGGCAGCGGCCGCGTCCGATTCGATATGACGATCCCACCAGGCGCCATAGATCCGGTCGAAGCGGAATGGCGCCACGGCCGTGACGATGGATTCGACCCCCGCCCGCGACAACGGGATCAGGTTCGGAAAGCTCCGCATGAACCTGACGAACACACCACGCCTCACAGCGGCTAAGGCAGCTAGAAGCTCTCGCGCCTCTCCAAGTTCGCTTCGATGTCCTTCTTCTCCCGCCACACCGGATGGAGCGTCTTCTGGACCATCAGAGGCAACTGATCCTCGAGGTGCGGCGAATCCGTCTGTGTGGAGTTACCGTAGCCGAGCGTGCAGCGCGCTTGCTGCGAAGGGCCAAATTCGATGGCGCACACAATGGTTTCGCCGTTGGCAGCGTAGTATCGATTTCCCTCCTTGCGCGTGAATGCGACCGTGCGGAAGAGACCCGAGCCTCCCGGGCCGCCGTTGCCTGGCAGGTCTACCTTCCCACTCGCAAAGCGGAAGACGTCTCCCCATTTCACGTCGAGCGCGCCGTATCGCTTCTGACACTCTTCTGCAGCCGCCGCAAGCGCGGCGAGCGCGGACGCGGGGTCATTGAGCCCATAGGCGGAATCGAGCGGGCGCGCGGGATCGAACTTCACGCGCAGCCTGGCAGCAACCCCGCCGGGGCCGGAGAAGTAGCGATCCACGAACAGCTGAAACAGCACGGCGCCACGGCTGTCGGCATCGGTCATACGGTCCCACTTCTCGAGGATCCGCGCGGCTTCGCTGCCGCCGTCTGCCGCTTTCAGGAGATCAGGGAGCACTCGGTCGGCGAGCTCCATTCGCGTCGAATGTTTCTTCGCAATGAGCTGCTCGTAGCTGATCTTGGCGTCTTCGGTGATCATGCGTCGCGAACGGAGCGTACGCATCTGCGGCAACGTCTCGCCCGACGGTGCTAAATAGGGGGCGTACTTCGTCCGGTCGAGCAGCGGCAGCGTCATGTCCCACGGCGGCTGATTGGTGTTCTGTGTCCATCCGACCGCCGGGTCGATCGCCTTCGGCAGCTCGTCAAACGACAGGTAATCGGTCCACATCGTCGCCGACGTATCGCCGGAGACGACGCGCGACCAGTACTCATAGTCGTGCCCGTTGCGCCGGGGCACAAGGCCGTCGAAGACGAACATCAGATGGCCCTTGTCATCGGCGTAGTTGGCGTGCCACATGGGCACGGACATCATCCGAAGCGCGTCCTTGAACGCCTCGAGACTGGTCGCTTCGCCCATCCGGAACCACTGCTCGAGCATCTTCGGCCGATCGATACCGGCGACACGCATGGCCACGGTCAGGCCGTCCTGGTCGTACACGACGGGTCCCTGGATACTCTTGCGGATCTCGATCGTCTCCTCGCGGAACGTGCCGTCGGGTTGCTTGATTTTCACCGTTTTCGTGGACCGCTCGAACGGCTGCAACTGGCCGTCGTAGAGATACTGGCCGTCCTTCACCGTCAGCTTGAAGAAATCCACCGTGTCGATCGTGTTGACGGTGCGACCCCAGCCCGCGTGCCGATTGAAGCCCACCACAGCGACGGGGAAACCCACCTGAGGTGCGCCGTACAAGTCGTAGTTCGGACCCACGAGATGCACTTCCATGTAGCGGTAGAACGTGTTGCCCCACGCCAGATGCGGATTGATGAGGAGCATCGCGTTGCCGCTCGCGGAATGCGCCGGCCCGATCGTCCAGGTATTGGAACCGGCGGAGAACTCATCGCGATCGGGGTCAGGGCCCTCGGCGATGGTGCCGGAGCCACGCTTGAGCGCGTTCACTTCACGCTGCATCCGCTCGGGCGATGCCATGTAGCCGTAGTGCACGGCGCGGAGCGGATGGCCGACGACGTCGATGCCCGAGACCGGCAGGACCACCCGCTTGTCGGCGTCGATGGCTTCGGGATGCGCCTTCGCGAAGTCGTTGATGCCGCTGGCGAAGGCGTCCATATAGGTGCGGAAGGTTGAGTCCTGCGCGTCGTACCAGACCTTTGCGCGCTCGGGCACGCCGTTCAACTGCACCCACCGATCGAGCTCGAGATTCGACTCCCCCCAATACTCGGCGGCTCGCCCGCGCGATTCGCCGTACAGGCGCAGGAGCAGGTTGGCCTGGTTCTGCATCTGCGCCCAGCCGTGGGCGTAGAACATGGCCTCGCGATTCGGCGCAAAGATGTGCGGGACGCCGAACGTGTCCCAGAGAATGTCCGCGTTCTTCTCGGCGGTGAAGCTTTGGGATGTCAGAGCGATGAGGACGACCACAAGGGAAGCGGCGAGCTTCGAAATCGTGCGCAGCTTCATACGGTGCCCCTTTCGATGGCGACCTTGCATCTCTCTCCTACGGCGCCGGCGCCAGTTGCGCCGCCGTCAGTGCGTTCGACGGAGGCGTTGGCGACATTCCCTTGAGCAAAAACTTCTGCGCGCGGTTGCCAGGATTGACTTCCGCCACGTAGAGGTTGCCTTTCGAATCGATCGCGATGTGATGCGGGCCTTGGAAGTCGCCGGGGTTCGCGCTTCGGCTTCCAAACTGGTAGAGCACCTGGAGCGTCTTGCGATCGAGTACGGCGACATGCGAGTTGCCGTAGTCGGCCGCGTACAGGAACTGCTGCTGCGGGTCCGGTGAAAACGCGAGTCCGGCAACCGAGCCCGCGGAAGGCCCAGCCCGGTTGATGAACACCTGCGTCACGTACTTGCCGGCCGGCGTAAACACCTGGATCCGCCGGTTGGATCGATCGGCGACGTAGACAAGGTTATCGTTCGAGATCTTGACGGCGTGAACGGGATTGCCGAAATGTTCCGCGCCCTCTCCTTCGGTATCGAGCTTCGGCGCGGTCTGCGCTCCGCGTCCACGGCCGGCTCCGCCGCCTGCACCCGCGCCAGGAGCCGCACCGGCCGGCGGATCGCTGTCAGGCGCGTTACCGAAAGCGCCCCACATCCGCTTGAACGCGCCGGTGTCGGCGTCGAAGACGACGACGCGGCGGTTGCCGTACCCATCAGCGACGTACGTCTCATTGGTTTTTGCATCCACGAAGATGTCGGCGGGTCTGTTGACGTTCCCGGTGTCCGCATTTCCCTTGCCTTGACCGCTCTTGCCGAACTGCCGCAGGAACTTTCCCTGGAGCGTAAACTTCAGCAACATGTCGTCGCCGACGCCGCTCCCGCCTATCCAGACGATGTTCTTGTGGTCGACCGTGATTCCGTGCTCGGTCGTGGGCCAGTCGTACCCATTTCCCGCCCCGCCCCACGAATTCACGAACTTGCCGTCGGCATCGAACTCGAGCACGGGCGGCGCCGCACGGTCCTTGAGCTCCGCGGCCACGGTTCGCGGGCGATGCAGAATCCAGACGTGATCCCGGCTGTCCACGGTGACCGCCGAGACAATGCCCACCACCCAGTTGTTGGGCAGCTTCGGCCACGTCGGGTCCGCCTGAAACACCGGCATGCCGGCGGACCGGCTCGGACTCTGCGCCGCGCCGGACAGCGTATGAAGACCAACGACCGCAATCACAATCAGTCCGAGCCACGCGTATCGCAACGTCATCTTCCGCATACGTGCTCCATGAATCGAGGTGAGGGGCGCCACGTCGCTGGAGAGCATATACCCGTCGCGATCAAACGGGCTCGAGATCGATCTCGCCTGCTGTTCCATCCCAGAATCGGCTCGAGATTTCTGGCACGCCTCAGACGACGCTGTCTCCGTCTGAGATGGCGAATCAAAATGGCAGTAATTTGTGACGCCGCCGCCGCCGCGCCTTAGCGGCTGTGAGACGTGGTATGTCCTCCGCAAAACCGGCTTGACTCGACGCAACGAGCTGCCATCGAGCGACAAAACTATTCGGCCCTTCGGGCCTGACGGTTTTGCTGCGGACACACCACGCCTCACAGCGGCAGGCCTTACGTCGCGCGCGGGCGACGGCGCTTCTTCACATTGCTACTTACCGATCATCAGGATCGTAAACGTGCCCGGTACGGCGGCGCCACGCCCCGCGCGTCCGCCTGGCGGCGTCGGTGGCGCCGGCCCGCGCTCCTCGGCCATCACGAAGAGGCGGCCCGTCTTGCTGTCGAACGCATTGGTTCGCGCGAAATTCATCGTCTGCAGGTTCTGCTCGACCTCGAAGGTCGTCGGGCTCGTCTCCTTGACGATGGTCATCGTGCCGTTACCATGCGAGCTGAAGGCTTCCATCGTCGCCGGGTTGAACGCCGCGCCGTCCGAGCCGCCGCCGAGCGGCAGCGTCGTCAGGATTTTTCCGTCGGTGGCGCTCAGGATCACCATCCGCGGCTGCGGCGGATTGTCCGCCGGGTTTCCCGATCTGGCGCACGCGGCAAAAAGCACGTGGTTCTTGTTGTCCAGCGCGAGCCCGTTGCAGCCGCCGGCCTTGTCGCCGAACGGGTAGTGCGACGTCGTCTTCATGGTTTTGGCGTCGACGACCGCGACACCTCCCTGCGCGTCCTGCATGACGACGTAGACCGTTCCCTTGCCGTCGGACGCGCCCTGCTCCGGCACGCCGCCGAGATCGATCCTGCCGAGGACAGTGCCGTCTTTCGCATCGATCACCGTGGCGTCCTTCGTCGGGTGGCTGAAGACGTAGACCCGCTCGTTGAACGCGTCGAAGAGGATACCGTCCGGCTGCGCGTCGCCGACGTCGATCGTCTTGATCGACTTCATCGCCTTGGTGTCGAACATCGACACCGGCTTGCTGCTGGTGAAGCCGTGACCTGATTTCGGGTCGACCGTGGCGCCGTTGCCGCCGATGCCATCAATCTCTCCGGCGGGCTCGAGCGTGTCGAGATTGAAGATCGTCAGCCGCGTGCGAACGGATGACGCCGGGGCTGGCCCTTCGGCTCCGGGCGGAGCCGCCGGCGCGCGGCGCGGAATGTACAGCCGGCGTCCAGCGACGTCGGCCCAGATGTAGTCCCAGTTGCCTTCCCCGCCAACGTTTGCTCGCTTGAGGATCTTGTAGGGTCCGCCGCTCGAAGACTGCTGCGCCGAGCCGATAGCCACGGCGAAGACGATTGCGACAGTAAGAAGGGCAGTAAATCGGTACATCTTGAACCTCCCTCAACGCGGGAGTCTACACAGATCGGCTGTCATGTGCCGTTCATGTGATCGTCTCCTGCTTTGACCTTGCTAGACTCCACGCCATGAAGAGCGTTCTTCTCGCCAAGTGTCTTGCTCTGCCTAGGTGAACGGTCAGTCCTGGCGGACAGCCGCCGCCGTACGAAGCACGCCGACTCCTGAGATGCCGGAAAGCGCGCGCAGCGATTGGACGCGGCGACTTCCGTCCACGCGTTCGAGTTGTGTCGAATCAGCTCGGACGTTTTGTGCCGTGCAACAGACGTCGTATCGGGATAGCTGCTAGTCGCCGCGTGGGCGAAGGGTACGAGCGAGCGCGCTTTCCCGGCGTGCGGAGTCGGCGGCGGATGGCCGGCAGGACTGGCCGTTCCCCACTACCCCAGACGCAGCGAATCTCCGAAGCCCAGCGTCCGAAACTGCGATGGCGGGACGTTTCTTGTGCGGCACGCATCCTCGAGCGCACTCAGCGGTTCGTCGATCCCCTCGATTGTCATCGGGAACGTGCCGAAATGCATGCCGACGCTCGGGGGCGCCTCGAGATCCAGGTGTGCCTGCACCGCCTCCGCCGGATTCATGTGAACGGCCTGCATGAACCAGCGCGGCTCGTAGGCGCCGATCGGGAGCAGCGCGAGATCGATCGGACCGAGCCGCTGCCGGATGTCGCGGAAGAACGGAGCGTACGCGGAGTCGCCGGCGAAAAATATCCGCAAGGCGCCCGCCACCAGACTGAATCCGCCCCACAGGGCGCGGTTTCGATCCAGCGGACCTCGTGCAGAGAAGTGCCGCGCGGGCGTCAGCGCGATCGGCAGCGCAACGGTCTTCGCATCCTCCCACCAATCGAGCTCCTCGACCTGGCGGATACCGGATGACCGTACGAGCGCTCCGTTCCCCAGCGGCGTCACAAGGACGGGATCGAAGCGTTCCGCGAGCATGCGGAGCGTACGCAGGTCGCAGTGATCGTAGTGGTTGTGACTGAGCAGCACGATCGAGATCGGCGGCAAGTCCTCGAACCGCACCGCCGGCTGCCGAACGCGCCGGGGTCCCATCATGTTGAATGGGCCCGCGCGATGCGAATACATCGGGTCGGTCAGGATGTTCCCTGCCGCCGTTTGAATCAGGAACGTCGCGTGACCGATGAACGTGAGGACAGCATCGGCGCCGTCCAATCGCGGCGGCCGCTGCGGCGGCTCGTCGATTCGCGATGGCCAGGGTGTGCGCGGCTCGAGCAGCATCCGCGGCACCGCCGTGAACGGCTGCGCGGCAATCCCCCAGGGATTGAAGAACCGCGAGCCATCAAAGTGATCACTCTTCTCCAAAAAGCGATCGCTCTTCTCCAACCGCCCTCTTCTTCTCGATCAGCACGTCCCACCAGCCGAAATGCGCGGCGAGCACATGGTCCAGCTCTCTCGTGTCGGCCGTTGTCTCCGTCTGCCCGGGCGTTGGGAAGCAGTACGCCGCGTGCCGCGATGCGGCAAGCATATGGAGCACACCGTCCGAGAATCCCTGGCCGGCGTAGGCGATACAGCCCGCCATCGGCAGCGCGACCAGGTCGTCGAGCGCGTACGGAATCTTCTCGTCCACCGTGCCCTGGCTGTCCTGGAACTTGCACTCGATGGCGAACGCCTTCTGCGAATCTTCGGCGACGCAGAAAATGTCGATGCACCGGTTCTTGCCGATGATCGTCTTCCCGACGCGGACCTCGCGGTAGACCTTCAGCGTGCGGGAGCCGAATCGCTTCGAGAGGTAGGACGCGACCAGGTTCGCGTATTCGGCGCCCGTCATGTCCGCGGAGCGATCGAGTCGAGCAGATCGGGCTGATCCGGCTGCGGTTCGGCGGCGATGTCGGCGGGCACGCGGCCCTCGCCGAATTCGCGCAGCCGCTGTGCGGCAATCCGCACCGCCTCCGGATTCAGATCGTTGCCAAGGAAGCGGCGTCCCAGCTTCGCCGCGGCAATGCCGACGCTTCCGGAACCCATGAATGGATCGACGACGACGTCGCCGGGCCGGGAGCTTTGACGGATCAGGACGTCCGCGATCTCCGCGGGCTTTTCTGCCGGATATCCGCCTCGGATTCTCGGTGCCGAGATGATGTCAGGGATGCCGAGGTCGTTCAGCCGCCGCTTGCCCTTCTCGAAGAAGAGGATGAACTCGTACCGCGCGCGGTAGTGGTAGCCCATGCCGATGGTGCATTTATCCCACACAAGCGGCTTCCAGAAGCGAAAGCCCGCCTGCTCCGCCTCGGGCTTGGCGATGAACATCGTCTCCGCGTCGCAGAGGAGGTAGAAGTGCGTGTCCTTCCTGAGCACGCGATAGATCTCGCGAAAGAGCTCGCCGAAGCGCGCATTCGGAAAGATCTTGAACCAGTCGTTGCTCGACGCCTTGCTGTGCTTCAGCCGTGTCGTCGTCCCGATCGCGCGATGCTTTTCGAGCGATTCGTAGGCTGGGTCGGTGATGAGGAGATCGACGGACTCGCCCGGCAGGGTCGCCAGCCAGCTGACGGCGTCTTGCGTGGACAACTCGAACGGAACAGGGATCACACGCCAACCTCGGTCTTTTCGTACGTAGCGGCCGCCTTCAGGCGGCCCGGGAGCTGAACGGATGCGCCATTCTACGACGGCGGGATCGCCGCGTTCAGCGGAACTGCCAGATTGGAGTCGAATGTCGCATGACCGTCGGACAGAGCAGGTCACAGCTCTTCGGGCATTCGCCTCGCGATCGGGAAGATGCACTATCGGCGTGTTATCCTGCTGCTGCTTTCCTCGTAATTTCAGCCTCGGTCGATTTGGAGGTTTCTATGAAGCGCATCGCATTGCTTGTGTTCGGTGTTCTGGCGGTTTCGACCAGCGGGCTGGCGCAGACGCCCGACGATGCCATTAACACACCGTTGCTGGCGGCCCCGGCCCCTCTGAAGGAGGGAGCGACGGTCGTCAAGTGGAGTCCCAACCAAACGTACGTGACGTTGAGGAAGGGGACGAACCGTCTGGTTTGTTACGACCGATCGGGCTTTCCTTTACAGCAGCCGTTCTCGCTCGAGTGTACGAGCATCGCCAATCTGGATCGCGTCGCTCAGAACATGAAGGCCGAAGCGCTCGGCGACAAGATGAAGTCGGAGGCGATGCTCAACGCCCAGGAGAAAGACGGCACGCGCGTGAAGCCCGAGTTCGGCTCGGTGTGGTACCACCTGGCGGGCCCAGACAAGGAGCACGCTCGCTCCCACATGACCATCGCGGTACCTGGCGCGACGACGGCGACCCTCGGCCTGCCCGAGAACGGCAGACAGGGTGGCGTCTGGATCATGAACGCGGGCACGACGACTGCGCACCTCATGACGCCCGGCGAATAGCATGAGGCCTCTGATCGCGACGCTGCTCGCTGCTGCGTCGCTGTCCGCGGCGCAGGGCAAGCAGACGTTCACCGGCACCATTACGGACAACATGTGCGCCAGGGCCGATCATTCGCAGATGCAGATGGGGCCGACCGACGCCGACTGCACGAGGGAATGCATTCGAGCCCATGGCGCCATGTACGTGCTGTATGACGGGAAGGACGCTTACACGCTGAGCGATCAGGAGACGCCCTCGAAGTTCGCCGCGCAGAGAGTCAGAGTCACGGGCACGCTGGACGCCAAGACCAAGACGATCAAGGTGGATTCGATTACCGCGGCGAAGTAGTAGTTCACTCTCCTTCGGAAATTGCGGGACGCCGCGAACCTTTAGGTGATGTGCCTGCTCTCTTCCGATGGACGCGTGCTCTCGCATCGAGTGAAGACAACTGCGCTTCGTAGAAATTCGCCCGCAAGAGCGCAGATTCATACAAAAAGATCCACCACGCCGCAGCGAAATAGAGGTCTTGATTTTCTTCTCGGAGGCGAGCGATCTCCTGCTTCAATGCGGAGTTCTCAGCGAGCGCCAACGAGGAAAGAGAATTGTCCATCTTGGCTACACGTCTAGACGAGCGAAGTGCCAACCGGGTCACATCCGGTTTCGCTCCGCATCTACTGTCGGGGTAGGTTCAGACGTGGATCGAGGATAGAACTCGCCGGCCAGGCCTGCCGGCCATCCGCCGCCGGCTACGCACGCCGGGAAATCGCGCTCACTCGAACCCTCACGATCCCGCGTCGACTATTTGCTAGCTCGATGCGACATCTGTCACACGGCACTAAACGCCGTAGCTGATTCACGACAACCAGAACGCGGAGACGGAAGTCGACGCGATGAATCGCTACGCGCGCTTTCCGGCATTCGTACGTCGGCGTGCTGCGCACGGCGACGGTTGTCCGACAGGCCTGTCCGGCATCTCTATGCGGGTGGGGAGGCCGAGCGCCCGATATACCCGCATCCGCAGCGACGAGATGAGCGGGCGCGGTGTCGCCCGCTCGTTGTGACTTCGCAGTCTCAGTTCAATACGTTCCGAAGCTCGCCGGAATCTCCAGCACGTCGTGCACCGGCATTCCTTTCCCCGCAAGGTCAGGCAGACTTCCCCCTTCCGGCTTTCCGCTCACGAGGTGGAACCGGTTGCCGATGAACGCCCCTGCGGCGCCGTGACGCGAGGTCGGCATCGACGGGAGAATGATCCAGCGATTGGTGGAAGGCTCGTAGGCTTCCAACGCGCGGAACGAGTAGTTCGCCCGTTCGTGCTGCCCCTCGCCTCCCGCCACGTAGATCCGACCGTTGTAGGTCGCCCAGCCGCCGCCGCTCCGCGGCGTCGGCATACGCGACTTCACAGCACCCCACAGATCCCGCGCCGGATCGTATTCCTCAACCACATCGGTGTTGCTGGACGCGGTGACGTGCGCGGCGCCCAGGCGGCCGCCGATGACGTAGATCTTGCCGTTCACGACACCGGAGAACGCGTGATTCCGCGTTGTCGGCATCGGACTGCGGGTCGCCCAGGTGTTGGTCGCCGGATCGTACGCCTGGTTCGTCCCCAACACGCGAGCGGGGCGGTTGCCGAAGAGCGCCGTCTCACCCGAGTTTTCCATGATGGTGGCGCCGCCAATCACGTAGATCTTGCCGCCGACCTCTTCCGCGACCGCCGAACAGCGCTTGACCGGCATCGGCGCCAGGGCCCGCCAGGTGTCGGTCGCAGGGGTGTATTCCCACGTGTTGTCCACCGGCTCCCAGCCTCCCATACCGGGTCCCGAGAGCGGCCGCTGGCATCCACCGAACACGTAAATCTTGCCGTTGTACTCAGTTTGCGCCTGGTGGTGCACCGGCACGGGTATCGGCTTCTTCTTGGTCCACCGATCGGCCGTCGCGTCGTACTCGTACACCATGGCCGGTGCGGGCTTGCCGTTTTCGCTGAACCCGCCGATCACGTACATCTTGCCGCCCGCCTCTACGCCGTACAGCTCCTCTTCCGGTTCAGGAAACGGCGCAGCCTTGTCCCAGCGCAACATCATGGGGTTCTGCGCCTGCACGAGCGTCCCGCCAATCGCGAGCAGTGCGACTGTGATCCCGAGCGTGGACAGAACGATCCGAAGCGTCCACTTGAGTGTCGGCGACATGATGAATCTCCTCCCTGCCGAAACCGTTGCCCGCGCGCTCATCGCGTCCCCGCTCGCTGCGGAAGCTCGAGGACGTCGTGCGACGCCGTGGCCGGATCAGGGCCACCACCCGCACGCATCTTTCCGCTCACCGTGTGCAGCTTGTTGCCAATGCATCCCATCGCGTTGCCGTGCACGGCACCGGGCAGTGGGGTCAACACCTCCCACGTGTTGGTGGCGGGATCGTAGGCATCGAGTGCCTTGAGCGCCGCGTAGAACTCACGCGTGATCCACTCGCCGCCGCCGAGATAAATCTTTCCGTTGCACACAGCCCAGCCGCCGCCACTGCGCACCTGCGGCATCCGCTCCTTGACCGGACCCCACAGATTGGTCGCGGGGTCGTACTCCTCGACGGTGTCGATGTTGGTGGTGACGGGAATGTTGCCGGCGCCGAGGCGGCCGCCGAGGACGTAAATCTTGCCGTTGACCGCGCCGGCGTGCGCGTGGTTCCTCGAGGTGGGCATGGGACTGCGACTGGTCCAGGTATTGGTGGCCGGGTCGTACATCTGGTTCAAGCCGGTCACTCGCGTCCCAAGACCGTTTTCCATCGGTTCGAGACCGCCAATCAGGTAAATCTTTCCATCGACCTGCTCGGCCACCGCCGAACACCGCTTCCGGTCCATCTGTGCGAGCGCTTTCCAGGTGTCAGCGACCGGGTCCCACTCCCACGCGTTCTGCGTGCCGCCCTCTCCGCTGATGCCTCGCAGGCAGCCGCCGAACACATAGAGCTTGCCGTTCAAGGGCACTTGCGCCTGATGGTGCACTTTGATCGGCATGTCCTTCTTCCGTGTCCAGCGGTCGCCGGCCGGGTCGTACTCCATGACGAGTCCTGGAGCCATCCCGCCGATGCCGAATCCGCCGAGGACATAGAACTTGCCGTTGATGACGCTTCCGTAGAGTTCCTCTTCCGGCACCGGAAACGGCGCCGCCTTCACCCACTGCGGCGCCCTGCCCTGAGCCGGCGCCTGCGCGTGCGCTGTCCCGACGCTCCCTGCGGCAATCGACGTCGCGGCCACGATTACCAGCAGCCGTCCAAGTCCTGATGACATATGCAACTCTCCCCTTCGGCGCCGATTATGGTCGATCGCGTGAGAAAAGTGGGGCGCAAACGGGACATCAGGATACTGACGCTGAGCGGACGCGGGTATATCGGGCGCTCGACCTCCACTTCGCATGCCGGAAAGCGCTCTCGCATTCGCTGCTTGGCGCGTACGCGTCGACTAACAGCTGACTCGCGGCGTCATCCGGGTCCATGTCACACACGTAATCGTGAAGACAATAGATGACGGAGCCAAGGTCCAATTTCTGTCTACACACTCGAGCACCAGGCCGAACTCGCGGGACTCATCTGCGAGAGCTTCGCGTTTCGGTGTATGCGCCAGACTTTGCACTCGCCGCCCTCAAAGGCCTGAGCCACGTCGCGCCGCATGCCCATGTCCTGAAGCTCCCGAAAGAAGACTTTTCCCGCGATCCCAAGGTCGTCGAAGCCGTGAACAACGACCCGCTCACTGCTCACGAGGTCCAGCCAACGAAGACCGTGTCCGAACTGGTCCATGCTGACGAACGGCTCAAAAAAGAGTTCCCCTTGATCACGCTGCCGGTGTTTATTCTCCACGGCACTGCGGACAAGGTGACGAAGCCTGCCGGCAGCCAGCTCTTTTACGACACCGCCGGTTCCAGCGACAAGACGCTCAAACTCTATGAGGGTCACGTGCACGACCTGCTCAACGACATCGGCAAGGAGAAGGTCATGGCTGACATCAAAGGCTGGATCGACAGGCACCTGCCGCAGGCGTGATGAGCATCACATGCTGCTGAGGGAGATCGCCACTCTTGACGAGTTGCTCGACACCCACGCGACGGTACTCGGCCGTGACTTCACGGGCTACAGGAACCACACATACCGGGTGGTGAATCTGTGTGTCGCTCAATCCTCAGACGACCCTGGGCAACTCGAGAAGATGGCGATCGCCGCGGCGTTTCATGACCTCGGCATCTGGACAGACGGCACGTTCGATTATTTGCCGCCATCCGTGAGATTGGCGCGTGCATACCTCGTTCAAGCCGGCAAGACGGAGTGGACGCCGGAAATTTCGGCAATGATTCTCGAGCACCACAAGATCTCGCGATATGGGGGCGATCCGCACTGGCTCGCCGAGGCATTCCGGCGATCGGACTGGGTGGATGTTACGCGTGGACTCCTGACATTCGGTCTATCGCGAAGTCTTCTGGGTGAGATCTTTTCAACGTGGCCGAGCGCAGGCTTTCACAAGCGGCTCGTCCAGCTGGAGCTCGCGCGACTGCGGACACATCCATGGAATCCCCTGCCGATGGTGAAACTGTAGGGGTGGCGTTGAAGCGACTTCCGCGTCGACTTCCGTCAACGCGTTCTCGTTTCCCGAATCAGCACAGGCCGCAGCGCTCAGACCGACCCCTTTTGATCTATGCGACTGCCGTGAGAGGTGACCTGGCAAAAATGAGCCCGCCCGGTCACGCTTACGAAATCACCCGTCCTCGCACCAGTCTGTGATCGGCGGGAACCCGCCAGGTACCGCAGATTCAGGAAAACCCGGTCGTTTGCGAGTGGTCTCGATATTGCCCCGCCTCACGAGAATCACCGCGATGTCAGACACAACTACGCCCGTCTCAAGACGACGGTTCTGCGCAGGAGCCTGCCAGGCGGCCTCCTGCGCCACACTCGCGACGGTGTTCTCCGCCTGCGGCGGCGGGCCGACGTCGCCCAGCGGCATGGCCTCAAAGCTCGGTGTCCTGTCTGGCCGGTTCGCAGGCTCCGCAGTGAGCGTCAATATCGCCGGGTCCGCGCTGGCCGACGTGGGCGGTGCCGTGCTCGTCGAGTCGGTCGCAGGCGTGTTCCTGCTTGCGCGGATGAGCGCGAGCGCCTTCTCGGCGATCGAGGCTGTCTGCACCCACGAGGGGTGCACCGTCACCGGCGCGGACGGCGCCGCCTACGTGTGTCCGTGCCACGGGTCGCGCTACAACCGTAGCGGTCAGGTAATCGGCGGCCCTGCCAAGGCTTCACTGCGTCAGTACGCCAGCACCTTCACAGACGGCGTCGTGACGATCGCTCTCTGACCACATGGCCCAACTCAACTCGGAAATCGATCACCTGCTTCGCCGCGCCGGATTCGGCGTCAGTTCCGCCGACGCCGAGACCTTCCGCGACATGTCGACGAGCGCGGCGATCGCGTATCTCGTCGACTACGAAGGCCGACCGGACGACGTCGATGCGCGCATCGGGCGGCCCGACCATGCGCAGGTGGCCACCAAGGACCTCTTCGCGCCCGATATCGACATCGAGGACGCGCGCCAGCGCTGGCTGTTCCGCATGATCCACTCGCGGCGTCCGCTGCAGGAGAAGATGGCGTTGTTCTGGCACAACCACTTCGCCACCGCCTACAGCAAGCTGGCCGTCGACTCTGGCACCAGGCAGGCGGCCAAGATGCTCGCGCACAAACCAGGCGCGCTGCGCGGGCCACAGGGACAGATCGAACTCTTCCGCCAATACGCGCTCGGCAACTTTCGCGATCTCCTGCTGCAAGTGGCCCAGGATCCCGCGATGGTGGTGTGGCTCGATGGCAAGAGCAACACCAGAGCGAAGCCGCAGGAGAACTTCGGCCGCGAGATCATCGAGCTCTTCACGATCGGCGTCGGCAACTACGTCGAGTCGGACGTCTACGCGGCCGCGCGGGTGTTCACGGGCTGGAACCTGCAGGGGTCCGATGACTACCGCCAGGACGAGTATGGCGACCTGAACTCGTATCAGGAATTCGTGTACAACGCCGACCAACACGAAACCAGCGACAAGACGTTCTCGTTCCCGATCTACGCGAACGGAAGCCGGACCATCCCGGCGCGCAGCGAGTCGGCAGGCATGCAGGACGGCGTCGACTTGATCACCGCCCTTGCGATCCACCCGGAGACCGCCCGTCGGCTGGCGCGGAAGTTCTGGAACTTCTTCATCAGCGACATTCATCAGCCGGATCCGGCCTTCGTCAGCGGTGTTGCCGCGGTTTACTTGCAGAACCGTACCGAGATCAGGCCGGTCGTGCGGTACGTCCTGACCTCGCCCTGGTTCACCAATCCGGCGATGAAATACGCGCGCTATTCATGGCCGGTGGAATTCGTCGTGCGGGCGATCAGGGAAGTGGGTTGGCAAGGCTTCTCGCTCGACAACGCCCGGTCGCCGTTGGCCGCCATGGGCCAGCAGCTCTTCGAGCCGCCGAACGTCGGCGGATGGCCGCTGGGCGCCGCGTGGTTCTCGACGGGGACGATGCTCGCGCGAACGAATTTTGCCGCCACGCTGGCTGCCAGCCAGAAAGGATTCCTTGCCGCGGACCTGCAGGCTGATGGCGGCACGCCGCAGATGCTGCTCGCGTCGATGCTCGATCGCGTGACGCCCGCGCCCCTCGACTCGGGCCCACAGCAGGCGCTCATGTCCTACCTGGGCGCCGCCGGAACCTGGATCGGCAACGGGGAACAACTCAACACCCGGGCCGCGGGCCTTGCGCGCCTGCTCGTCGGCTCCTCCGAATACCAGCTCGTTTAGAAGGGACCGACCATGCGCGTATCTCGACGGCTCTTTATCCGCGACGGCGTGACGACCGTCACACTCGGGCTCGCCGCGCCCGCCTTCTTGAGTGCGATCGCGGAGGCACAGGGCCTGTCGTCGCGGCGCCTGGTCGTCGTCTACCTCGGTGGTGGCAACGACGCGCTCAACACGCTGGTCTCCTACCAGGACGCGAACTACTACAGCCGTCGTCCCTCGATTGCCGTGCCGGCGGGCCAGGTGCTGCAGGTGGGCACCGATGCCGGCGGACGGACGCTCGGACTGCATCCGCGGCTAGGCGGCCTCAGGAACATATTCAACGAGGGGCGTCTCGCTCTCGTGCAGCGTAGTGGGTACGCGAACTCGAGCCGGTCCCACTTCGAGGCCACCGACATTTTCGGTACCGCCAACCCACAGTCGTCGACTGGCTCGGGCTGGCTCGGACGCTATCTCGACACGCTCCCTCGACCGTTGGACGCGCTCGCCGCGTGGAACACGTCGGGAGAGACGCCGCGCGCGCTCCAGTCCGCGCAATCCGGTGTGCCGGCGATTCCGAACGCGACCACCTACACGTATGCGAGCCCGAACCGCGGTGCGGCTGCGTTGCAAGAGCGGGCAGCCGCGCAGGTCATGGCGGCCAATCCTGCGACCGGCCGGCCGCATCTGGCATTCGTGAACAGCACGAGCCGGGGGGCCATCGAGACGCTCGACCGAGTGGCGCAGGCGACGTCGTATACGCCGACGGTGGCCTACCCGAACAGCGGCTTCGGGCTGGCGCTGCGGACCGTGGCGGGCGCCATCGTCCGCGGCGTTGGTTCACGCGTGTACTGGGTGCAGACCGGCGGCTTCGACACGCACGCGCAGCAGGGCGCGTCAGGCGGCGCGTACGGCAATCTCATGGGCGCGCTGGGCGATGGGCTGTGGGCGTTCTACAGCGACGTGCGCAACCAGGGGCTGGCCAACGACACGACCGTGATCGTCTTCTCCGAGTTCGGCCGCCGCATCTCCGAGAACGGCAGCGGAGGCACCGATCACGGCGCCGCGGGCGTAATGATGGCGCTCGGCGGCATGGTGCGTGGAGGGCTCTACGGCACGGCGGCGTCGCTCGCGCCGGGGAGTCCGACGCTGGAGAACAACTCCGGTGACGTCCGCTACGAGACCGACTTCAGGTCCGTGTACGCGAAAGTGCTCGACCAATGGCTCGGTGTGAACTCGGTGCCCATTCTCAACGGTGACTTTCGTGCCGGCGCGCCGGCCATTTTCTAGCTAGTGGCGTGTATCAACTGATGCACGACTACTCACGGCAGCTTTTCGACGACGAATCTGCTGGGCGCGACAACGGAGCGTCCAGTTTTGGCCTAAGAAAGATGCACCAGTAAAGGTCCTGACATGAAGAGCGTGAATCGACTTGGTCTGACGGCAATCGTGGTGTTGAGCCTGTCTGGTCCGGCGTTGGCCCAGGCGCCCCCCGAGAATGCAGCGGCGACACCGCCAGTTCCCGCCTCTCCCGTCGTGACCTTCGGCGTCGTCTCGTTCCTTCAGTACGACGCCGAACTGCACGAATCGAACGGTTACAACGCGTTCGACGTCACCCGCGGCTACTTCAACGTCAAAGCGCGACTCACGGACCGCGTGAGCGTCCGGTTCACGCCGGACGTGCGGCCGACCACCGACGCCAGCTTGAACCAGAACCTGGCGTTGCGGCTCGAATACGCCTCGATGGACGCCAAAGTGAGTGACGGCGTTTCGATCATGTTCGGCTTGCACGAAATGCCATGGCTCACCTTTGAGGAGTCCGTCAACCGCTACCGCGTCCTCGGGCCCTTCTTCGCGGAACGCATGGGATTGATTCCAGGACCGACCGATCTTGGCGCGAGCGTCAAGGCCACCAGCGGGCGCACCGAGGTTCACGTGGGTGTCTACAACGGCGAGGGTTACGGACGCGCCGAAATAGACAAGTACAAGAGCATCGATGGCCGCGTGACCCTGCGTCCCTTCGCCGTGGACAGCGCCGCCGGCAACGTGAGCATCTCGGGGTTCTACCAGTACGGCTGGTACGCGAAAGATCGGCCGCGCAACGTCGCGATCGTGATGGGCAGCTACGAGGTGCCGCATCTTGTCGCCACCGCGCAGTATCTGTCCGCCACCGACAACCCGTTTGTCGCCAGGGACGTCGAGCGCCGCGGCTTGTCGTTCTTCGGGGAGGGCCGGCAGGGTCTCACCGGGTGGGCCGGAGTGGGCGGCGTCGACTTCTTCGACCCGGACGCGAACAACGAGAGCGACTCGAGACGCCGCTTGGTCTTCGGCGGCGCGCATTGGAGTCAGGTGGGACGCGGGCGGCTGGGCGTCGTGGTGACGCTCGAGCAGATTTCTCGAACGGCGAACGCCCAGTTGCTCGAGCGCCGGCTGCTCGCCCAGACCCACATCGAGTTCTAAGAAACAGGGCTAGGGGTTAGGGGTTAGGGGGAAGGGGGAATCACGCCTTCGCGCTGTGCGCTTCGGCCCGCAAGCCGTAGTCGGCCTCGGCCCCAGATACCCGCATCCTCGGGATGTTACGTCGCTTCAGCAGGAGTGCCGCGAGTCGTCTGAGATCATGACATTGCCGAAACGGTCGCAGGGGACCAGACTCTTAAGCATGGCGGCGCGAACCGTTCTCATAGTGGTCCTCACGTGCGTGCTGGGCGGCGGTGCCACAGGTCTTGCACAGACTGCAGGAGCGAGCGCGATTTCCCGGCGTGCGTAGCCGACGGCGGATGTCCGGCAGGACTGGCCGGCAAAGCCGGTTCTCGCTCGCGCGCTTTCCGGCTTCGCGACGCAGCGGCATGCTGCGTAGTCGGCCTCGGCCCGACATGCCCGCATCCGCGGCAGATGACGCGCTCTGCGATCACGTCTAATTGAAGATGCGTTTGAAGAATGGCGGAGAGGGTGGGATTCCGCCCTCCCGCTGCAGCGCCTTGTGCGGATTACGCGACCTTCTGTTTGCTTTGCCGGCAGAACTCGAGCGAGTCGCGGTTGACCAGATCCGGATGCGTGGCAGTGAGACCGTGTGGAAGGCCCGGATAGTAGATTTCGGTCGCGCCCTTGATAAGCCTGGCTACCGCCTCATGACCGTCGGCACTGAGCTTCGCGACGAGCTTTGACCCACACACACATCTCGGAGAGTGTAAGCTCGCTCACATCGTGTCGACGCTCTCGTATCAGCCAAATCCGACATGGACGCATGCCGGCGGCATCGTCTACAGGATTACGGGCACGGCGCCCGAGGTGCTCCTCGTCCGCGCAAAGACGTCCCCCTATGACTGGGTGATTCCGAAAGGTCATATTGAACGCGGCGAGACTCCTGAACGGACCGCCCAGCGCGAGCTGCGCGAAGAAGCCGGCGTCGAAGCGGAGCTCGTGCAGTATGTCGGCGACCTGCAGTTCGTGCTTCCGGCAGGCAAGACGGTTCATTCGGCCTACTTCGTGATGCGGTTCCTGCGCACCGTGGCCGCAGACGAGGATCGTGAGATGCGGTGGTGCACGGTTTCCGAAGCCGTCACCTTGACGCCCTTCGAGAATGCGCGAGAGATTATCCGGGCTGCCGGGTCATTGATCGCAGCGGACGTCCGGAGTTAGGAGGCCGGGACCTCTCATGCACGAGTACATCGAGATCCAGTTTCGTCGCAGAGGTAAGCCGTTCCGCGTGGAACGACAAGTTCAGCGGGGGTTCGAGTTCGACGAACGTGATCCGCCGGCACGCAGCATCGACATCGGTTTCGCCGCATACGACGATGGGACGCGGTATCGGATGCAGCGGATTCGTCAGGTCAAGGGTTGGGGTGGACAGCGGTTCGACGTGAAGGTCTCGGTGGAAGACGGCTCGCTTGTCGTGCGCGGTGACGATCGGTACTCGCTGCCGGAGGGGTGGTACACGATCACCGCGAACGTCAGCGGCGCGAAAGTGAAAACGATCGACAAACGCCGCGTCGAAGTCGTGAACGATCGGCACGCTCTTCTACACGTTGATCTGGAGCTCGACGAGCGAACGATCGAGGTCGATCTCGATGATGCGGATCCGGCCATCCAGCGAGTGCTCGACGTCTCGACGCTGGACGGGCAGACCGGGACCGACTGGGTGCAAGACAGTGACATCCGCCCGACCCGACGGGCCTGCGCGCTGAACCTGCTCGCCACCCTGCGCACCACGCCGACAGGATCAGCACCACTTCTGGCCGAGGTCGACTGCATCTTTATCGGCCGCGACGATCGCTGTTACGCACGGGTGACACCCGCGTTCTATGCGCGTGTTCAGGCGTTGTCTGAAAGGGACAACAACAGAGTCTATCCAGAAGGTCCACCTCACGCGAAGATCCACGAAGAGCTGTTGGGCGCGATCGTTGACTTCGATTCAACAGCCGCCGGCTGCTTCGGCACCAAGGGGCTGTGGAGCTTCCGTGCCGAAGGCAGCCCGTCACTGCAGATGGTGATCGCCCGACCGACGACGAGTTTCGCGATGGAGTTTGTCGATCTGGATCTCGATCTCGGCAACCCGCTTCAGGACGTGGTGGGCCTCTGCATTCACATAGGCGAACTGGTCGACGGAAAGCCGACAAGCCATCTCGACATGTACGACAAGCTCCGAAAGAAGAAGCTCACGGCCCCGTACCTTTACTACACGGTCACGAAGCCGGCGAAGAAGTGAGGCGCTCGGATCTTCAGCGCAA
Organism: uncultured Acidobacteriota bacterium; assembly: GCA_963741135.1. Taxonomy (GTDB): domain Bacteria; phylum Acidobacteriota; class Vicinamibacteria; order Vicinamibacterales; family UBA2999; genus Gp6-AA40. The sequence continues at coordinate 930,783 of CAVUHC010000006.1, read as the reverse complement.
CAGCGTCGGTGCGATGTCCTCGAAGTAGGCGAGGATGCCCTCGACGAGTGGATGTCCCGACGCGAAGAAATCGATCGACTCGTCCTCGACCGCTTCTTCCCGATCGAACGTGCCGACGTACGCAGAGCCGCCGGGCACGCCCGGCAGACTGTCGACGACCGCCTCGTTGCCAAGCTCAATCGCGTAAATCGAGCGGCCGCGGAGGTGCTCGACGCGGAAACCGAGTCGGACGCACGCATTCGTGACGATGCGTTCGGTGAGCGAGTCGAGATCCGGCGGCACGCGGGCGAGGATGCCAGCCACCATCTCGGGCCGGTATGGATCGCGATGAAGCTGCTGATACGCGGCCTCGCGGATGCGCGTTCGCGCGGCACGGGCATCGGCCACCAGTTGATCGAGCTTCTCGTCGGTCAGCGAGGCATTCGCATCCAGCGCGATTTCCTCGAGCGCGGTCTCGACGTGCACCAGCTGCGGCTCGAGCCCCGCCAGCGGTTCGCGGAACACGCCGAGCGTCTCGAAGAGGCGCGCCACGTCGGCGCCGATGCCGCCTGGCGGCCGGAAGTAGACGATCTCCACCGGAATGCGACGGCCGATCCGATCGAGGCGACCGATCCGCTGCTCCACCACCGTCGGTTTCCAGGGCAGATCGAAGAGGATCAGCCGCCGGCAGAATTCGAAGTTCCGACCTTCGCCGCCGGCCTCCGTCGACACCAGCAGGCTTGGCCCGTCCGACTCGCGGAAGCGTGCGACCTCGGTGTCGCGCCGCGCCGGCGACAGATCCTCGTGAAAGACGCCGCTCGCTAGCTGCGCACGGTGGCTCAGCGCAGTCCGCAACATCTCGAGCGTCTCGCGGTGCGCGACGAACACCAGCGTCTTCTCCTTCGCATCCCGCCACCGGCGCGCGTTTGAGAGCAGCCACTGGACGCGCGGGTCCACCGCGTCGATCGCCTCTGCCTGCTGGCGCAACGCACGATCATCCGGCCCGAGCACGGCGGCCAGCGCTGCCCCCGATGCGACCGCGCGACGGATGCGATCGATCTTCTGCCTGCGCACGACCGCGTTCGCCGCCGGCATCGCTCGCAGCGTCAGCTTCGATCTCGGCATTCGCGGACCGAGAGGGTCCGCGCCGCTGTGAGGCGGCGCCGCCGTGCAAGTCGATCGGGATGCCCACGCGCGGCGGCAGGCCTCCAATGTCGACGCGACGCGTGGAGCTGGTGCACGGAGGCAGGGGTGTCCCATTCGCGAGGCGGTCCTCGAAACTCACGTCGTCTGGAAACTCCTCCGGGCGCAGGAGTTGAAGCAGCCGAAAGAACCCGTGCGCGTCGTCGTCGAGCGGCGTCGCGCTGAGGAGCAGGACGTGACGGCCAAGGCCGGCGATCGGCGCGATGGCCCGCCACGCCGCATCGCCAGGATGACCGGGCGGGCGCCGGATGCGCTGGGCCTCGTCCACGACCAGCAGATCGATTCCGGCGGTCGCGGCCTGTTCGGTCAGCCGGGGCCGCTCGATCAGCATCTCGTGCGCGATGACGGCGCGCCGATGGACATCAAACGGGTTGAAATCCGGTCCGAAGTCGCGCGCCACGTCGGCCAGGCGCGGGCCGTCGAGCAGCGCGAAGACCTGGTGGTATTTTCGCCACAGCTCGCCGAGCCACTGCACCGTCAAGGCGTCCGGCGCCACGACGAGGCAACGCTCGACTTTCCCTGCGTGGACCAGTCGATTCAGGATCAGACACGCCTCGATCGTCTTCCCGAGACCGACTTCGTCGGCGAGCAGCCACCGCACCGGATCGGTCGCGGTTGCACGCTCCGCGACGTAGAGCTGGTGCGGAAACAACCGGACGCGTCCGCCGAGGAAGGATCCGAGACCGCCGGCCTCGCGAATCGAGCGCAGGCGTCGGACGTCGCCAAGAGTCTCAAGGTCTGCCGGGTGGATGGGGGCGAACGCCTGGGCTACGGGCTCCGCGGCTTCAGAGTCGACCCGCACGAGCGCGTCGCTGTTGGCGGCGATGCGCAGCGTCGTTGCCGTGCGCGCAAAGTGCACCACCAGCGCGCGGCCTTCGACGGCCGCCACGCGTCCGACGCCGAGCTCAGGGTTGAAGCGGTGAGTGAGGTAGTCGCCTGTTGCCCATGCCCGGGCCGGAGCTGTCACCTTCCGATCATCGCATCAGCGGATTCTCGAGGTGACCAACGGCTACCGCACCGCGATCGGGGCGACGGTGGAACCGGTGGCGCCCACCAGCTTCAGTGGCTCGACGATCAACGCGAACTCGTACGCCCGCTGAGCGGCGAGCTCATCGAGCCTCAGGTTCTCCAGTAGAAAGATCCCGTTCACCACCAGCGCGATTTGATGCACCGGGTTCGACAGCTTCGGGTCGGGGCTCGGTGTCACGTTGATCGGTGCGGTGTCGGCGCCAATCAGCATCGGATCCTGTCGGGCGAGCCATTCGGACGCCGCCACGTCGATGCCCGGATTCGTCCTCATGTAGCGGTCGTTCTCTTTACCCCAGAGGCGGCCCCACCCCGTGTGAAGGACCACCGCGTCTCCAGGCTGCAGCGTGAGCTGCTGCCGTTGCAGCGCCTGCTGTAAGTCCGCCACGGTAATCTCGTACGAGTCGGGCAGCATCTCGACGCCTTTCAGCGCCGCGATGTCGAGAAGTACGCCGCGCGTCATCAGCGCGCCGATGTTCTCGATGCCGAGCTTCGAGAAGCCGTTGCGGGTCGCGATGTCATCAAGCTTGAAGCAGTTGTAGAGACTGTCGCCAATCGTCTGGTGCGCGAAGACGTCGAACTGCGTGCCCACCTGGCCGATTTCCGCCAGCACGACCTCCTCGTTGCTGCCGCGACGGTTCGATCCGGCAAGCGGCGCGGTCCGTTTCGTATGCAGCTCGAACGTGCGAGTCGCTTGCAGCGGCATGCTTTGCTCGAGCCGTCGTCCCAGCTCGAACACCTGCCCCGTCTTGATGAGACGCGTCGCGCGGAGCACCGTCTCAGGCTTCATGTGATTCCCGGCGCCGCGCTGGTCGCCGGCGCCCCACTTCGACGGACAGCGCGCGCTGTCAGCCGGCGGGTTCCACGTCTGTGCCTCCGCACCTGCAGCGCGGACGCACACAAAGCGAGGTCGCGAGCGCAACGATCGTGATCAGTCGCATGATGAAACTCCTCTAACGCGAAAACGAAACGCCGGCTGCGAAGACCTGACTGCTCTCCGCTTCAATCCTGGGATTATATGAAGGAAGGCTTGACGACCATGATGGAAACAGATCAGCGGTTCTACGTTCGGCAATCCACGATTCCAGAAGCCGGGGAGGGTTTGTTCGCATCCGTCTCACTGGTTCGAGGCGATCGCTTGCGAGTCGTCGGCGTATTGATTGCGGCGAATTCCCTGTCCGATCGATGCACCAGGTATGCCGATCCGTACAAAGTGCGGGTGGGCGAACGTCTCCTCATTCCTACGGGCTGGTGTGCGATGGTCAATCATCGCGAGGATGCAAACGTTGAAAAGGTCATCGAAGGCCAGGACGTTTACCTGAAAGTGCTTCGGCCAATCGCGAAGGACGAGGAAATATTTTTTCGGTATCACGAGTACGCGAAGAATCGGTTCGGTCCGCTGCAACCGTAGGCGCGATGCGTGTTCGTCAGCGTGGAACAGCGTAACGGTTCGCAGGAGCGCCTAGGACCGCTCTGGTAGTAAACTCCCGCACCTATGAACACGACTGTGAGCGGTGTCGGCGTCGCGCTGCCAACGTCTCCCAAGGCGCGTTGGCGACGCGACCGCGTGTTTTATGCAGTCCTGCCCATCGCCATGGCAGTCGCGATTTTTGTCGGTTTTGCGCCCACGTATTATCTGAAATCCGCGTTCGGCACTCCGGCACTCAGACCCGTGTACCACCTGCATGGGTTCCTGTTCACGTGCTGGATGCTGCTCCTGATCGTGCAGCCGGCGCTGGTCGCGGTGCGGCGCACAGACGTGCACCGCCGGCTCGGCGTGGTCGGCGGGGTGCTCGCCGCCGCCATGACGGTGATGGCGTTCCTTGTCACGATCGATCTGGGCAGGCGCAACGTCGGACCTCCGGGCGTGCCGCCGCTTGTTTTCCTCATCGTGCCGTTTTCAACGGTGATCGTGTTTCCGTCGCTGATCGGCGCGGCGCTCTGGTGGCGGCGGAAGGCCGACATCCACAAGCGGCTGATGCTGATCGGCACGTTGGAATTGACACCAGCCGGAATTGCCCGATGGGCGGTTTTTGCGCCGTACGGGCCGTTGGCGTACTTCGGCCTCTCCGATTTGTTCGTGCTGGCGATGCTCGCCTATGACCGCACAACGCGAGGTCGTTTTCATCCGGCCACGATCTGGGGAGGCCTGTTCCTGGTTGCATCTCAGGTACTGCGCATTGTCATCGGTGGCACCGAGACCTGGCAGTCGTTTGCGAAGTGGCTGATTAGCTATTTCTTCCATTCGCCGCGATCCCGGTTCAGTACGGTGATCACCGGTTCATCCGCGGTGATCACTCTCCATGTGCGGTGCTCAGCGGGCTCGTGACCGCGCATTTTTTCCATTCGCGGTCATTTCCGGTCCCTTCGATGACTTTTCCTTCTGAGTCGGCGTCATCGGCGTCCGTTTCGGCGCGCACACGAGTCATTTCCGCGGCGTTTTCTCCATCCGACGCGATCACAGGTCTTAGTTACCGTCGTTCACGGCCGATTCGCCGACTTCACGGAGCACCGGGACGATTTTTTTCGCCATTCGCCGCGAATCGCGCCCGCTGACATGACCTTTTCAGATTTGACGCGCGAATCGCCAACGGCAACAGTGTTTGCGGGAGCGGACGCGGGTATGTCTGGCGCTCGGCCTCCAACTCCCGCCTTCGCGAGACGCTTCGGCGTGGTAAGCCGCGCCGCCGCGCGATCCCATGCTGAAACTCGAAGCTCCATCCGCAGACCTTCGCGCTGAGTTTCTCGATATGGCAGCGGACTTCGCCTCACACGGCGAGTCGCGATACGTGCCCGCATCTCAAGATTTCGAGGGCTTTCTTCGGCGAATCGCCTCGGAAGAGCAAGAGCGAGCGCTGGCGCCCGGAAGGGTTCCCGCTTCACAGTTCTGGCTTGTCTCTGATGGGCGACTCCTAGGATGCAGCAGGCTTCGCCATTGGCTGACACCAGAGCTGACGTACGAGGGCGGTCATGTCGGGTACGACATTCGTCCTTCTGCGCGAGGGCGCGGTTTTGGAACCACCTTGCTCTCACTGACGAAGGAACGGGCGGCCGCGATGGGAATCGCTCGAGTTCGCATCACGTGCGATGTGGACAACAAAGCGTCCGTCCGAGTCATCGAGAAGAATGCCGGGATCCTCGATGCTGTTGTTCCCTCTCGCACGCGCGACAAGATGATCCGTCAGTATTGGGTGGAGACCGCACATGGACTTATCCGATCTCATCGATCGCTACTGCCAAGTCTGGACTGAGCCAGATGCCGCTCATCGCGCCGAGTTGCTTGCCTCGGTATGGGCAGCGGGCGCAACCTATACCGATCCGTCTGTCCACGCTGCGGACGCTGCAGCACTTCTCTCCCATATCGCCAAGGTGCAAGCACGGCGTCCCGGGTCCAAGGTTCTACGTGTAAGCCACGTCGATGCACATCACGGTATTGCCAGGTTCGCGTGGCATGTCGTTCAACCTCGCCTTTCTCTCGCCTGATGGCGCGAAGATTGAGCGCATCATCGGCTTTTTCGGGCCGCTCAGGCGCGAGTCAGAATGACGCCCACCCGCATTCCTGCCTTGAACGAACGTGGAGGCCGGATAAACTGCGCTAGCGCAGACCCAGCTCGGTTCCGCTAGCAATCGCTGACTTGCGAGGTATGAAATGAAGTGGACTGTCGCCCTCAGCGCCGTCATCGCCACGACCGCCGTCGCCGTCGCGCAGCAGCCGCCCCGCGTCACCCCCATGACGCCGGAGATGAACCCGACCTACTCCTACACCCGCCCGGAAGCCGACTTCGTGCGCAAGACGGTGATGATCCCGATGCGCGACGGCAAGAAGCTGTTTACCGTCATCGTCATGCGTAAGGGCGCGAGCAACGCTCCCATCCTTTTCACCCGCACGCCCTACAACGCCGACAAGGTCACGTCGCGCACGCCAAGCCAGCGCATCGTCGACATCCTGCCGCTGATGGACGCCGAGTTCGCCAACGACAACTACATCCGCGTCTACCAGGACGTCCGCGGCCGTAACAAATCGGAGGGCGACTTCGTGATGAACCGCCCTATCCGCGGCCCACTGAACAAGACCGACGTGGACGAGTCCACCGACGCATACGACTCGATCGAGTGGATGGTGAAGAACGTGCCGGAGTCGAACGGCAAGGTCGGCATCACCGGCTCGTCCTATGTCGGCTTCACCGCCCTCGTCGCCACCATCGATCCGCACCCGGCGCTGAAAGCGTCCGTGCCACAGAGCCCGATGGTCGACGGCTGGATGGGCGACGACTGGTTCCACAACGGCGCCTTCCGCCAGCCCAATTTCGACTACGTCACCAGCATGACCACCAATGCCGGCGACAATGACGACGTCGCCAGTGGCACCGGCGACGATTACGTGACGTTCCTCAGGACGGGTTCGGCCGGCGACTACGCTCGCAGGTGGGGCCTCGACAGCTATCCCTTCGTGCAGAAGTTGATGCAGAACCCCGCCTACACCGATTTCTGGTCGCTGCAGGCCGTCGACAAGTGGGTCGCTGCGAAGCCGCTCACCATTCCCACAATGCTGGTCGTCGGCCAGTGGGACCAGGAGGACTCGTACGGCGCACCCAAGGTCTACCAAACGCTCGAGCCCAAGGACGTCAACAACGACAAGCTGTACTTGGTCATCGGCCCCTGGCGTCATTCCGGCGTCAACGCTGACGGCTCGCAACTTGGCCCGCTGAAGCTGCCTGGCGACACCGCGCTCGACTTCCGCGTTCGCTACATGAAGCCCTTTCTGGACCACTACCTGAAGGACGCGCCCGACCCGAAGACGCCGCCCGTGCTCACCTACGCCACGGGCGTCAACAAATGGGACGAGTCGCGAGCATGGCCGATGGGCAAGGCGACGCCGCTCTATCTCGGCGCCGACTTCAAGCTGTCATTCGACAAGCCTGCCTCGGCGTCGAACGATGACCGTGACGACTATGTTTCGGATCCGATGAAGCCGGTTCCCTTCGTCCCGCGCCCGGTCCACATGCGCGATCCGAACGTCTGGCGTCCCTGGCTGATCAACGACCAGCGCTTCGTCTCCGGCCGCCCCGACGTGCTCGAATACGAAACCGCGCCGCTCGCCCGCGACGTCCACATCATGGGCGCGCCGCAAGTCGATCTCTTTGCCGCCACCTCAGGCACGGATTCCGATTTCGTCGTGAAGCTGATCGACGCCTACCCCGACGAGGAGACCTACCGTTTGGACATGGCCGGCGTGCAGATGGGCATCGGCTTCGAGATCTTCCGCGCCCGCTATGTCGGCGGCTTCGACAAGCCGCACGCGCTGACGGCCGGTAAGGTCGAGAACTACAAGTTCGGCCTGCCCAACGTCGACCACGTCTTCCAGAAGGGCCACAGGATCATGGTCCAGGTCCAGTCGACCCTGTTTCCCCTCTACGACCGCAACCCACAGACCTTCGTCCCCAACATCTTCAACACCAAACCGAACGACTACAAGAAGGCCACGCAGAGCATCTACCGCAACTCGATGACCGCCAGCGCGGTGTGGCTGCCGATCGTGGAGAAATAAGTGGCGCGATGTTCTGAGTAGGAGGGTCACGTGAAACTGAAGCAAGAGACGCCGATGATCGTTGCGATGCTGATTGGGGCCGCGACAGTCGCGCACGCGCAGGTGCCTCCACAGATCGCCAGACAGCTCGTGGCGATCGGACGCGGTGTGTGCCCGCAGGAAACGGCGCAACTCTATCTACCGCTGCACTCCAGGCCTCCGTACCGCGGCGTATCCATTGCCCGCGATATTTCAACCGGACCGGACCCCAGGAACGTGGTCGATGTGTTCACATCCGAACAGGGCGGCGGCTCTCGGCCGGTGCTGATCTACGTTCCCGGCGGACCCGGGAACAGGCACCTGGATGTTCCCAACAATGAGGTCTTCTACGACAACGTCCCGCTATGGGCCGTCAAGAACGGCATGGTCGGCGTCCTCATGCAGCGGCGTCCTGGCAACGCGTGGGACGATCCGGCGAAAGACATCGCCAGGGTTGTCCAGTGGGTGGATCAGAATGTCGCGCGCTACAAGGGCGACCCGGCGCGCGTGTTCCTGTGGGCACAGTCCGCTGGCAACGTGCCGACCGGCACGTATGTCGGTCGTCCCGAGCTCTACGGTCCGAAAGGTGTGGGCCTCAAAGGGGTGATCTTCATGTCCGCCGCCACGTTCAATATCCTCCCGGCTGCCCCTCCACGGACAGGTCCAATCCCGCTGTGCGGACCGCAGCCCGGCTCCGCTCCCGCAGCAGCGCCGGCGCCTGCCGCTGGAGGGCCACCCTCGGCGCCGCCCGATGCGGCCACGCAGTTGGCTCGATCGAATCTGCCGGGCCTCGTCAGCTCACGGGTGCCTTTCCTGATTACGACCGCGGAACTCGATCCACCCGGCATCATCGCGTTCGCCGAGACACTAAGAGATCAACTCTGCAAGGCGGGCCGCTGCTCCACGTATCTCGTGTTCAAGGATCACAGCCACATTTCCGAAGTGATGTCACCCAATACCGCGGATGACAGTGTGACCGGCCCGATCCTGAAGTGGATCACGAGCATCAAGTGAAGCGCACTGACGCTCATGGCAGCGTGCCCTTCAGTTCTTTGTAGATTCGCCGTACGACAGCTTCCTTGGTCCCGGCGAACTGCTGCATCTTCTCGTACTGTTGGAGCGTAACCGTCGCGACGACCTGATCTTCGGTCGCGCCGCGCGCAATCTCATTCTGGATTCGGTCTCGTGCATCCACGAGGAGCTGCCGCATGCGGTCGAGCGCGGCTCGCGTCTGCTTCGGATCTTCAGGGATAGGCCCGTGACCCGGTATGAAGATGTCGGCGTCCAGCGCCCTCACGGCGTCCAGCACGCGAATCCACGAAACACCGTAGCCGCCTGCCATATTCGGAAATTCTTCGGTGAAGAACACCTCGCTCATGTAGACGATGCGGTCCTGCGGGACGAAGAGGACGCCGTCTCCCTTCGTGTGCGCGTTGCCGAAATTGAGGACCTGGATCTCCTTGCCGCCAAGGTACAACGTCATGCGATCGCGAAACGTCGCGTTCGGCATCCTCGTCCGCTGCTCTTCGTCTGACAATTTACCGCGTTGCATCTGGTCGAGCAGGCCGGCGCGGTAGTTTTCGTGCCCGATCTTGAACACATCGGCGTAGGCGAGATTGCCCTTGCTGAACGGATCGTGGAACACCGAGGACACCAGGTAACGAATCGGCTGTTTGATGACATCGGCAATCGCCTGCCGCTCAGAGCGCGCGAGCGCTTCCGAATCCAACGCGTCGAACACCAGGACGCCGTCGCCCGTGGCGACCACACCGCTGTTGAACAATCTGCCCGCGTTGTTCTGCGTATACACGTAGTGACCGGGGATGATCTGCCTCAAGGTTCCCGAGGTCGGCGCCCGATTGGCGGGCGGCGCCTGCGCGGCAGCAGCGCCGGAGAGCGCCAGAACGATCGTCAGGAACATCGCAAGTCTGGTCGTCATACCCCTGCCTCGATCAGGACAGCTTGGCGAGCTGCGCGTCGATCAGCTTGTTCAACGCGGCGTGCTTCTCCGCGAGATCCTTCAGCCCGCTGCGCGCCTGCTCGGGTTTCCCCGCCTCTACTTTCCTGAAGACGTCGACGTACTGGGCGAGAGCGGAAGGATCCTTCAGCGCCATCACGGCTGTCTTCAATTCGCCCCAGCCCAGGTCGATGACGATCGGCCTGACCTGCATGAACTCGCCGGCGATCTGCGTCAGGCCGGCGACCTGTGCAACGAAGTAGTTCTCGTCAAAGCCGTGAGGCCCGGCTTCGGTATCGACCTGCGCGTAGGTCTGCGTCCACGCACCCGGCCAGTCGCCCGCGAGTCCGCAGCCCGGAATCTTGTAGCCCCGACCCTTGTTCATCGGACTCTTCACCGCGCCCTGGAAGCCGCCGTTGACGCCGGGCACACCGCGGCCCGACTTGACGTCGACGCGCGGCCAGTGGTTGTCGGTGGCGGCGCGCGCGATCATCTCGACCATCCAGATGTTGTTGTTGTTGACGTCGATGAGGCTGGTGATGACGCCGCCATCTTCAGGGCGCGCGTTCGAGTACGCGTACGTGTTGCCGCCGGGACCAGTCTCGATCGTCTGTCGCCCGCCCATGTGCTCCATGCCGAGCGTCGCGACGATCGTCTTCAGCTTCTCCGGATGAATCGTGTAGTAATCGTACTGCGGCCAGCTGGCTTCGGCGCCCGGCATGAAGTGCCGGCAGTCGAAGTCGAAGACGAGCGTTCGTGCCCGCTCGCTCTTCGGCAGCCTGTTGAAGTACGCCATGATGCCGAGCATCCCAAGGCCGCCGTTCTCCTCGATGAGCGACATCGCGTCGGTGTGCGTCGCCAGCAGCACCTGCTCGTCCTGCGGCGTGCCGTAGTTCTTCCCCGGCAGATACGCGATGATCGCCTTGCCCGTATCGCGCTGGAAGCGCGCGCGCAGCGTGAGCGTCGCCATCTTCCCCGCTTTCGCGTCCGCGAGCACCTTCGCGCCGTTCACGCGATCGAGCGTCAGCGTCGGACAGTTGACGTAGGTCGCTCCGAGACCCGCGCGGCCGTTTTCGGTGTACACGCTCCGCTGTGCGAGGCCGAATGCCATGCCCGGCGAGAGGTCGTACACGATGACGATGCCCGCCGCGTGCCCCTTGATGCCGGCCTCGGCGAAGCGGCCCAGCTGACTCCACACCCACCGCCCGTAGAAAGACGACGTCTGGGTGCGCGAAGGCGGCACCCACAGCTCCGGCCACTTGCCGGGCGAGCGCCACTCGTAGTCGGTGGGCGTGTAGTTATCGAGGAAGTTGTCGTTGTAAGGCGGCCCCGGCTGCTTCTGCGTCTCGAAGACGAGGATCTTGCCGGCGATCTGCGACTCCGCTGGCGGATGCGCTGGATCGTAATGGAGCATCTGCGCCGTGATACCTTCGGCGCCCGTGAAGCCCGACGTCATGCCGTACGAGGCGACGACCGGCACCGGCGTTCCATCGGTGACGAGCTTTTCGACCGCGTTCGGCGAGTCGTGCATGTGGCTCCGCCGATCCGGCCAGTCCTCGACGATGTAGTGGTCGTAGGGGATTTCGACGTAGTCGAGATCGACGGCGCCGAACTCCGGCATCTTCGAGATCAGGAAGTCGGTGAAGCGCTTCCACCCTGTGCTGCCGGCGTAGGTGGGACCGCACTCGGCCTTGAAGACGTGCCAGTCCAGCGCCTGCTTCGGCGTGATCATGTAGGGCTGGTGGATCTTCGAAAGCGCCGATGCGGCCGCTTTGCCGGCCGGCGCGCCCTGGGCCCAGAGCGGGTCGCGCATCAGCATCGTCCCGGCCGAGACGCCGGCTGCCGTCTTCAGAAAAGTGCGCCGCGATAGAGGTGAGTGGTTCTTCCGTCTCATCGTGACCTCGCTTGATGGCCAAGAATAGCCGAAAACGCGGCGATGCCAACGCCTGAGCGGACACCAACGAACCACGGAGGCACGCCTGGCTCCTCAAGCACATACGAGCCTAGCGATCTGCATCAGGCAGAGCACGCGGTTCCGTAGTTACTCCCAGCGACCGACGGTCTTTCCATCGTCGAACTTCGCGCCGACGAAGCTCCCCGCGGGCGACCCGTCGCGCATCGGACGGACCCGCACGGTAACCTTGGTGCCGAACTTGAACGTCGACGGCCGAATGCCCTGGCGCGACAGTTGGTTCGGGCTGCCCCACTCGATGCTCCACTCTTGTGGCGGCGCACCGGGCGTCGTCTCCACCAGCACCTGAATCCAGGAATGCGGATTCGTGAACTGGAACTCCTTGACCGTCCCTGTGAGCTCTTTCGTCTGATCCTCACTGAACATCGTGCCAGCGTGATGAGCGACGAGCGCCGGAGAACCCGCGAGCAATCCACAGGTCACGAGCAACCCGACGATCAAGTGTCTTACCGCGCGTACGCCAAAGGGCTCGATTGATCTCATGCCGTCACCTCCACACCATTGCTATTTCACGTCGCCCAACGGCTTTCCGTCCGGGCCGAGGATCAAGGTCCTGCCGGTTGCGGCGTCGACGGGATTCCGGTTGTTCTCCGCGCACGCATAGTCGTAGACGCGCGTGCCTTTCTGCAGCCGCCGGTAGGTCTTGGTCACGTTCCAAGGCGCCGTCAGCGCCTTGGCGTCTTCGATCACCATCCGCGCCTCCATCAGTTCGTCGTTCACCTTGCGAAGGCGCGTGACGACGTGCGCGGCATCGCTCAGCACCAGCCCGGTTCGGTCGAGCACCGTGTCGCCGGACTCCGGATACCGGGACATCCGCATACTCACCGTGTCGAAGACCAGCGTATCGCCTTCCCAGTGACCGACCGAATCTCCGGTATAGGTTGGCCATCGGTCTTCGGGAGCCGGGTGCGCGCGCCCGTCGGTGTAGATCCTCAGGGTGTTGGGGCCATTCTCCGTCAGGATCCACGTCTGCTCGGGCCGGACCACGAACTCGTAAGTGTCTGGAAGATTCATCAGCCTCGGGAAACCGGCCGGCGTCCCGCAAGTGTTGATGGGATCGGGAAGCCGGCTGTCATCCCTGAGCTTCAGGTTCCGCTGGTAGATTGTCTCCCACTCGGCGTTGTAGGGTGGGTCGCTCGCGCTGGCCGCGAGTCAACAGCGCCCCCTTCGCTTGTGGCGGTCGCTCGATCGAACACCGTCCCACCCATCATCTGCCAGACACCGGTCCAGTCCGGAAGCGCGTCGCGGCTCTGGCCTTGCGCACTCACCAGCGCCGCGGTGAGCAGCACACAAACACATGCACCCCCGAGCAGCTTCATGGGATTCCCCTTTCCCTCTGTCCGCACTCGCTACTGAATCTGGACCTTCGCCGCGTCGCCAGTCACCTGTCCCGCATACTCAGGAAGGAACCAGCCGGCTTTCGTCAACTCGTCAAGTCTCTGTTTTACCTTGCTGCGATACGCCTCGGCATACCTATAGAGCGAACGCAATTGATCTGCCGCCAGCGGCGTCTCAGCTCCGGCGATGCTGCAGTAGAAATCGTCACGCGTGCCCGGCTTTGGATCCGCGTTATTGGGAACGCTGTATTTCGCTACTGGCACGTCCACATACGTGCTCCGCACGCCGCCCCTGGCGTTTCCGTTCGCGTCGAGCGCGAGCGCGCCATTCTCGACCACGATGCGTTCGGCGCGCGGCGGCACCGTGCCCTTGTCCGCCCACTCGATCGCGTGGTGCAGCCCCATCGCCATCATCGCTCCCACCGGAAACTGCGTGACCGGCATCTTGCACGGGTCTGGATTGTAGGTCGGATTCTCGCGGGAATCGTTGTGCGGCATTCCCGCGATTTCATACAGCCGGAACTGGTCGCCGGGCGCGTCGCCGTCGGCACGCCGGTAAATGCTGCCGCCCTTCGCGCCTCCATTGACTTCGGTCTGCGTCGCAATCTGGATCAGCGGCACGTCTACCCGGGGTATCGGCATGCCGGCTGTGCTGGTCGCCAGGAACCCGTCGAAGATCGGCTTGCCGTCGGGCATCCGCCACGCGGCGTGGGCCGGCAAATACCCGCGCAGGGTACCCGCCGATTGTGACGTGCCCATCATGATCATGCGCTGCACCCGCATGCCGGCCAACGGCGACGTGGGTCCGTTGCCTTTGAGCAGCGCGCCCACCTGCGCCATGATCTCGTTGGCCTGCCCCATGTCCGGTATGTTGATGGGCGCATAGCGCTGCGGATTCGACGCCACGATCGTGGCCTCTGTCCCCGCCTTCTGCGGCGCGATCTCCACGGAGATGTGCCCGTGGCGCATCACGTAGGTCCGCGTGAAGAAGAACATCCAGCTATTACCGCTCGCGTGCATCGGCTCGGCCACGACGATGCCGCTGAACCGATTCGGGTCTTCCGGCTGGCGGACAAGGATGCGCGTGGTGTAGGACTTGCCGCTCGCCGTTCCCGATACGAAGTACTCCTTGACGACGTACTTCTGATCCGCCAGGCCCGTGCCCGCCGGAACGCGCTGCAATCCCGGGAACATCGCGCCCGGGCCGGTCACCGGCGCACTGATTGTGGGATTCGGAGCAATCTGGTTCTGGGCAGACGCGGTCGCAGCCGCAAGCAACACGAGCAGGAACAGGAGCCTCTGGAACATGGGCGATTTCTCCTTGCCTATGCTAGAACGCTCACGAATTGTACGCGGCTAGAAAACGTAGCAGGTCGAGGTCAGCGCGGCCAGTCCTGCCGGCCATCAGGCACGCCTGGCTCCTCAAGCACGTCACCGAGCTTGGCGATCTGCATGAGGCAGGGCGCGCGGTTCCGTGGTTAGCATGAATTCTTGCGGCGGACGCGGGTATATCGGGCGCTCGGCCTCCGACTCCCGCCTTCGCGAAACGCTTCGGCGTGGCAAGCCGCATGCCGGGAAAGCACTCTCGCATTCGCTGCTCTAGCGCAGCGCGTCGACTAACAGCTACCTCGATGCGACATCAGTCATGTTTCACGCGACAATACCTACATGAAGACGCTGCTTGTCGCACCTCGTATCCGCGAACACAAGGGGAGGTCTGGCAGATCGACGCCGCAGGCATGCTCATCTTGTCGATGACGGATCGCGGCTCGGGCATCCCGTCAACAACGAAGACGCTCATGTACCGAAAGAACTAGGTCACAGCAATGTACACGCCTGAGCATTTCGAGGAGCGTGATGTCACGGTTCTGCACGCGCTCATAAGATCCCATCCTCTGGGCGCCTGGGTCACACACGCCAAAGACGGACTCGTCGTCAACCACATTCCTTTCCTGGTCGACTCGACGCGAGGTGAATACGGCACGCTCATCGGCCATGTGGCGCGTCCAAATTCAATCTGGAAGTCCTTGACCGAGGAACGCGCATGCGTGGTGATTTTTCAGGGACCGCAGACGTACATCACTCCCTCCTGGTACCCCTCCAAGCAGGCGCACGGAAAAGTTGTGCCGACGTGGAACTACGCCGTTGTTCACGCCCACGGTGTGCCCCGCGCAATTGACGATCGTGCCTGGCTTCTCAAGCACGTCACCGCGCTCAGCGATCGGCATGAATCAGAGCGCGCGGTTCCGTGGAGCGTTTCAGATGCACCGCCTGACTACATCGACACGATGCTGAACGCGATCGTCGGCATTGAAATTCCCATCAGCACACTTGTCGGGAAATGGAAGACGAGTCAGAACAGGCCCCTCCCGGACAAATTGGGGACTATTGAGGGCCTCCATGAGCGTGGCGACGCGAGCTCAAAGCAGATGGCGGCGCTCGTGCAACGTCATGTTGCAAAGGAAGGCTAGCAGCGCTCGCATGAATCGAATCGAGCTCCTGGAACCACGCTGATGGTGAAACACCCTTCGCGGTTCCTGATCGGCCTCGTGGTGCTGGCTGCGCTTGAAGTCGCGCCGGCCACGACCGGGGCGCAGACGCCACTGGGCATCGACGAACTGCTGGCGCGCGTTGGCGAGAGCATCGCCGACTTCTACAAGCGGGTGCAGCACGTCATCTGCATCGAGAAATCGACAGTGCAACCGATCGATCTCAGTCGGTCGCCTCAGGGGTTCGCCCGGATCGTCGAGTCGGAGCTGCGCGTCGAAGCCGACGGCGAGGCTGGTGGCGAGGCACGAGTCGTTCGGGACATCAGGAAGGTCAACGGCCGCGTGCCACGCGACAAGGACAAGAAGAACCGCGACGGGTGCACCGACCCGAATCCGCTGTCCGACGAGCCGCTCGCGTTTCTGCTCGCGGCGCACCGTTCAGAGTACCAATTCAAATCGGCGGGATTGTCCAAGGAGAGGAACCGGCCGGCCTTCCTCATCGATTTCGCGTCCGTCAATCGGAGAAGCAACCTCGAACTCATCGAAGATCCTGGCGGGCACGACGACTGCTTCGACTGGACCGGACCGCTCGCGTCGAGGGGACGCATCTGGGTGGATACGACGAGCTACGACGTGCTGCGCATCGAGCGAAGCGTCGGCGGGCCGGAGGACGTGAGAGTCCCACTAGGGATTCAGCGGCGGCACAACCTCGGCATGCGCGTGACCATCATGCGGGAAGAGACGACGATTCGTTACCGGACGGTCTCTTTCAGCGACCCTGACGAAACACTGCTCCTTCCGGAATCCATCGAATCCGTCAGCATCGTCAGCGGCGGCCTGCAGTCGACCCGCAGGAGCCAGACGTACTCCGACTACAAACGCTTTGTCGGCGACTCCCGCATCGTCGAGCGAGACTAAGTGCGCGCGCGACGCGTGTGCCTGGCCGTCTTCGACGCGGCGTTCTGGTCGACGCGGAGTTGCCATGCGGTTCGCAGCGCGTCCGTCAGGATGTCGCGATTCGCTTTCGCGAGCCTGATGTGCGTGGCACCCATCCGGCCCCACCCACCGGCCACTGGCAGGAAGACGTCGGGCGCATCGGCGACGAACTCGGCCTGGACTTCGGGCGTCAGCATCAGGTTTCCGAAACCCTCTTTCACCGACGCGAGGGTCGCGAAGATGCGGCCGCCGACGCGGAAATCGATCGCGCCCATGTGCGACCCTTCTTCCGCGCCATCGAGGCTGAGGGCGATGCGTCGAAAATCAGCAACGGTCATCTCACACCAGATTCTCCAACATGAACCCGGGCCGATGTGGCAGAAGTTGCGCGCTGCTGAATGCGTGCCCGCGCGTATCGACCATTTACAGACGGGTACGGGTCATGCTCGTACGACGATGTAGAATCGGGCCATGGCGGCCCGTCGAGGACGTGAGATGGCGAGCCTGGAAGAACGCGTGGCATACCTGGAAGGCCAGACTGGGGAGCACACCTCCACGATTTCCGAGCTGCGCCTCGACGTGCGCGACCTCCGCACGGAGATGAATCGCCGCTTCGATCAGGTGGACGCACGATTCGCCGGCATGGACGCCAAGTTCGATCTGAGATTCAGTCAGATGGACGTGCGGTTCGCGTGGCTGATTGGGTTTCAGTTCGCCACGTTCATGACAATCATCGCGGCGCTTCTGAACGTCTACTTCCGCTAGCACCCGCCCGGCTTCCGCGCCCGCATATTCAGACGCCAGTAGTCCAGTTCGAACGGCGGATCGTCCGCAGCCGCGTCGCGCGTGCGCGCATCGGGCAGGCACGCCACGCACGGACGGCAGATCACGGTCGTGACGAACTCGGCGAACGAGGCCGCATCTCCGAATCGCACGGGAGACGATTCGTTCCTCAGCGCAGCAACATCGCCGCGATTCGGTGCCACGTCGCTGTCGACGACAACGCCAGGACCACAGGTGGAATTGCGAGAAACGCGAGCGGCACGCTCCACAGGTACGCCTGGTGCACCCGTCGGCGCGTCACGAGGTCGTATACCGGACCCGCGAATAAAAACGCCAGGACCATCAGGCCGATCAACGGAGGGTTCCCGCTTGCGAACGGCAACCGGCTGACGCCAGGACCCACGAGTCCGCTCGCCGTCGCCATCAGCATCAGGCGTTTGTGTGTTTGCGCGTTGCGGCGAAAATACCATCCAGCCGCAACGAGAATGGTGAACACGCCGACCGCAGCCAGGTTCAAGAGCAGGAACCCCTCAACATCCGGAAATTCCACTCCAGGAATGCCGCGACTGCCGAGACGTGTCACCGTTATCGCTGTCGCGCTGCCGACGATGAGCATGAGCGCCGCGAGCGCGACGCCGGCGACGCCCAGGCGGCGATGAATCGCGGTCCGGCCCGTGAACACCAGCAGTGTCTGCGTGACGTAAAACACCAGCCAGCTTGTGAATACCACCGCGTGAAGGTGAATGATCCATGGGAGCTCCGGTGTGCCCGCCACCAGTTTTGGCACGTAGGTGGATGAGAAGCCGGCGAGGATTGTGACCGCCGTGACGATGGCCATGACGCTGAAAAAGCGGTGGTCGGCCGGACGGGCCTGAAACGCGCGCGACGGAACACTAGGGGTTTTGATTGCGCCAGCGGTCACCGTTGGGGTCATGGCATGCCGTCTCCAGAGAAAACTCGCGAACGCCGTGATAAGCAAGCGTGCGATTGACGCAAACCCTCAGCTGAAGTGTTGGGGTACCAACTCGCGGCGCAACGGCCTCGCAAAGAGCAGAATCAGCGATCCCCCGCCGCTGACAATCGCCGCATGGAGCAACCAGAACTGCAACGGCGATAATTGCTGGTACAGCCCTCCGAGCCGTCCACTGATCGTGCTGCCCACAAAAATCGACAAGAAGTAAACGCCGATCATCATGGCGTTCACAGCTTTGGGTGCCGTGCGTGCAAATAGGCCGATGGCGACAGGTTGAACGTGAAGGTAGCCGATCGCCGACAGAAAGTGGAATCCTACCGCCCAGCCGAGCGGCACCTTCCCACCGGTGGGAGCGACCAGCTGGCCGCACGCAAGCCAGGCAACCGCGGCTCCGAACAGCAGGCAACCCACCCCAAGTTTGCCGACATCGTCGGGCTCTCGTCCGCGCCTCGCCAGTCTGCGCCACAGAAACAAGACCGGTGGCACAAATACAACGGGACCAAGGCCGTCGAGCGATTGAAGCCACGGCACCGGCATGCTCCATCCGGCGATGGTCAGGTCGACATGATCGCGCGCCCACAGGTTGTAGACGTTCCAGATCTGCGACTGTGCGATCCAGAACATCGTGAGCGCCGGCAAGAGCAGGATCAGAACGAGGACAACGCGCCGCTCCTCCGGGGTCAGCCTCGTGGCCGCGATCGTGACCTTCCGCGATGCGTCAACAGGTACATGCTGGCGTCCTGTCGACATAGATGATGAGACCGGCCAGCATACCGAATCCGGCAAATCCGAAAGCCACGTGCCAGCCATAAAACTTCCCGAGCGCACCGGTCACCAATGGAGCGATGAACGCTCCTGTGTTGACCATGCTGTAGTAAATCTGGAAACCGTCGGCTCGGCGACGATCCTCGGGTCGATAGAGTTGTCCAACCTGAGACAGCAGATTTCCACGCAGACATCCGGCGCCAAGAATGAGCAGGAGCAACGCCAGCAGGAACGACTGGTCAAACGCCATGCAGAAATGGCCTGCCGTCATCAGCAACGCACCGAGCGCCACCGCATTGCGTCGTCCGAGCACCCTGTCGCCAACCAACCCGCCGAATACGGGCGTGAAGTACACCAGCCCCACGTAAAGACCGAAGATTTGTGCCGCGAGAGCCTGCGTCGACAACACACCGGTCACGCCTTCAATGACCGCGCGGAAACGCGAGAAGCCGACAATCTTTTCGACGTGTCCAGTCAACAGGAGCTGCTCAGCCATGTAGAGCGTGAGCAGGGCCTGCATTCCGTGAAAGGAAATTCGCTCCCAGAGCTCGGTGCTGGCGAGGGTTACCAGCCCGCGCGGATGACCGAGCACGTCAGTGGTATGTGGGATAGCCTGAAACGGCGCGGCGACTACTGTCATGGTGGGCTGCGATTATGGCGGCATTCAAGGTCTGCGTGCGTGCCGAAAGCGGAGAAAGACTCGTCGCGCTGCGATTCGCACCCAACCGCGCGTCGCGACGTCTAGAGTTCGGCGTTATGCTGCGAGCCACAATGGTGTTTGAAACCGAAGGCCAGAAGAGGGAAATCCAACGATGGAGTCGCCTCGCCATCCAGTTGAACGGAGCTGCCGACAGCGGACACTTCGATCACATCACGACCGTTGTGATGTTGCGCGAGCTCTCGGAGGGTAACGTCTTTGACTTTCTCGCTCGCGCGCTCCCGGCAAGCGTGTGGGCATAGGACACCTTTTTCCAACGGACGCCAATGGAGGTGTCTGGCAGGGGCTGGAAGCATTCGAATTTCATTCGATGATGCCGGACAGGCCTGCCGGACAGCCGCCGCCGTGCGGCTTGCGCGCCTCTCCTGGCATGAATCGTTGCGGCGGACGCGGGTATCTCGGGCGCTCGGCCTCCGACTCCGCATGCCGGGAAAGCGCTCTCGCATTCGCGGCTCTAGCGCGTACGCGTCCGCGTCGACTCGCAGCTACCTCGATGCGACATCCGTCACGCGGCACAAAACGCCGGCGCTGATGCGCGGCAAAGAAAACGCATGGACGGAAGTCGACGCGGAAGCCTCGCTCGCGCGCTTTCCGGCTTCGCGACGCAGCGGCATGCTCCGTAGTCGGCCTCGGCCCGAGATACCCGCATCCGCCGCAACATGTCGTGTCGCTGCGCGACTGCCTGGGACCTAACCGAAGATCCGCCATCTGCTGCGCAGGCCGCAGGCGTCATTTCACCAGTGATCTCTCCGGGACATGCATTTCGGACGTCCAGACACCATCGGAAGTGGCGATCAGATCGAACAGCAAGAGGTGACGTCGAGCTACAGTGCGGTAGCCGAACGTTGTGTCGATGAGTTCAGCTACAACATCTCCAAGCGCGGTTCGCGGGTGCAGCCTCGCACGCCGAAGTGTCTCGCGAAGCCAGTAGCCAGCGGCGGCTTGCCTTGCCGAGCCTTCGGCGAAGGCAGGATGGCCGGCAGGACTGGCCGGCGTTCCGGGCCGGCTGAAGCCGGCCCCCACGTACGAAGAAAAAGGCGGACCTGAAGGTCCGCCTCTACGATCGATCGGCGTGTCCGACGAGACCCGCCCTACGTTACGCGCAGCCGCTATCAAGGAACGGCGTTAAGCCGTTCCGGTAGATACAGGCCGCATGCACGACATCAGGCACAGCCTGATGTCGTACCGCAGTTGCTGCACTTGTAGCAGCTCCCGCTGCGGATCATGATCGACCCGCACGTGCTGCACGGCGGCGCGTCTTCCTGGTTCTGAATCGCCGCAAACGGCGAGCCCTTTGTTTCGTTCGGAGGCTTCGGCGAGAAGGCGATCTTCGCTTCAGGCCGTCTGAAGCCGGCCCCTACAGCCTCGGGCCTCTTGCCTGAATCAGCCCTATCCCCTTCCCCCTTCCCCCTTCCCCCTTCAGAATTCTCTACCCCTTCAGAATTCTCTGCAGGGGCATCGATATTCACGCCCGCACGGTACTGGGCCTCCTGCGAGAGGAACTTGGTCGCCAGCCATCTGAAGATGTAGTCGACGATCGACTTCGCGAACCGGATCTCGGGGTTCTTCGTCATCCCCGACGGCTCGAACCGCGCGTGGCTGAACTTGTCCACCAGCGCCTGCAGCGGCACGCCGTACTGCAGCGCGTAGGAAATCGCCTGCGCGAACGCGTCGGCAAAGCCCGAAATCGTCGAGCCTTCCTTCGCCATCACCAGGAAGATCTCGCCAGGCGTCCCGTCCTCGAACAGGCCGACGGTGATGTACCCCTCGTGCCCCGCGATGTCGAACTTGTGCGTGATCGCGTTGCGCTCGTCGGGCAGCTTCCGCCGCTTCGGCGTCTCGACGATCTTGATGACCTCGCGCACGATCTCGGTGGGCGCGTCGGTCCGGCTAAAGCCTTGATCGGTCCGGCCAAAGCCGGACACGACCGATACCGCTGCCCCACCGACGCCCATATTGTTGCGTGTGTCGGAGACTCCGGCCCTCGACGTGTTGAGCGGCTGCGTCCGCTTGCTGCCGTCGCGATAGATGGAAATCGCCTTCGCGCCAAGCCGCCACGACTCGAGGTACGCCTTCTCAATCTCTTCCACTGACGCGTCGCGCGGCACGTTCACGGTCTTGCTGATCGCGCCCGAGATGAACGGCTGCGTGGCGCCCATCATCTTGATGTGCCCCATGTAGTGGATCGACCGCTCGCCCTGCGACGCCTTGAAGGCGCAGTCGAACACGGGCAGGTGCTCGTCCTTGAGGAACGGCGCCCCTTCGATCGTCTCGTGCTCGTTGATGAAATGGATGATCGCTTCGACCTCGGGCTTGGTGTAACCGAGCTTGCCCAGCGCCATCGGCACGGTGCCGTTGACGATCTTCATCAGTCCGCCGCCGACGAGCTTCTTGTATTTGACGAGCGCGATATCCGGCTCAACACCGGTGGTGTCACAGTCCATCATGAAGCCGATGGTGCCGGTCGGCGCGAGCACGGTCGCCTGCGCGTTTCTGTAGCCGAAGTCCTCGCCGAGCTCAACCGCCTCGTCCCACGCCTGCTTGGCCCCCGAGTAGAGATCCGACGGCACGAACTTCTGACTGATCTCGCTGATCGCCTCCCTGTGCTTGTTCATCACGCGCAGGAACGGCTCGCGGTTCTTCTCGTAGCCGCTGAACGGACCGCCATGGTCGCGCGCAATCCGCGCCGACTGCGCGTACGCCTCGCCGGTCATCACCGCGGTGATCGCCGCCGCATACGCCCGACCCTCGTCGCTGTCGTACGGCAGGCCGCGCGCCATCAACAGCGCGCCCAGGTTGGCATAGCCGAGGCCGAGCGGACGAAACGCGTGGCTGTTCTTCTCGATCGCCTGCGTCGGATAGCTCGAGTTCGGCACGATGATCTCCTGCGCGGTGATCATCGTCCGGCACGCGGACTTGAACGCGGCCACGTCGAGCTCGCCGTCATCCTTGACGAACTTCATCAGGTTGATCGACGAGAGGTTGCACGCCGAGTCGTCCAGGAACATGTACTCGGAGCACGGGTTGCTCGCGTTGATCCGATCCGTCTCGGGGCACGTGTGCCACTCGTTGACGGTCGTGTCGAACTGCATGCCCGGATCGCCGCACACCCACGTGCCCTCGGCAATCTGATGCATCAGGTCGCGCGCCTTGTAGGTTCCCATCGGCGATCCGTCGCGTACCGCCTTCGTCGTCCAGTCGCCGTCATCCAGCACCGCGCGCATGAAGTCGTCGGTCACACGCACGCTGTTGTTCGAGTTCTGGAAGAAGATCGACCCGTACGCCACGCCGGTGAACGAACCGTCATAACCGGCATCGATGAGCGCCCACGCCTTCTTCTCTTCCTCGACCTTGCAGTTGATGAACTCGACGATGTCCGGATGATCGGCGTTGAGGATGACCATCTTCGCCGCGCGGCGCGTCTTGCCGCCCGACTTGATCACCCCCGCAAACGCGTCGTATCCCTTCATGAAGGAGACAGGACCGCTGGCCGTGCCGCCGCCCGCAAGGACTTCCTGCGATGACCTGATCGTCGACAGGTTGCTGCCGGTGCCCGAGCCGAACTTGAACAGCATCCCCTCGGTCCTCGCCAGCGTGAGGATCGAGTCCATCGTGTCCTTCACCGAGTTGATGAAGCACGCCGAGCACTGCGGTGCAGCCTCGAAGCCGCAGTTGAACCACACCGGGCTGTTGAACGCCGCCTTCTGATACACGAGCAGGTGCTTCAGTTCGTGACTGAATGATTGCAGAGCATCTTCACTGGCGAAATATTTCTGGTCGCGCGCCCACCGCGTAATCGTGTCGACGACGCGGCCGATGAGCTGCTTGACGCTGTGCTCACGCTCGGGCGCCCCGATCTGTCCGCGGAAGTACTTCGAGACGACAATGTTGGTGGCCTGCTGGGACCAGAAGCTCGGGATCTCGACGTCGCGCTGTTCGAAGACGACCTTGCCCTTTTCGTTGCCGATCACGGCGGAGCGGATCTCCCATTCGACCTCGTCGAACGGATCGACGCCCGGCAGCGTGAAGTAGCGCGGAAACTCGAGCCCTTGAACCGCCGGGCCCCTGGACCCTGCGTCTCTTTGCTCCCCGGTTCTCGGCTCGCCGCTCTTGCGCGCGCGGGTCGCGGGGTCGACGGCTCCGCTCTGAGTCTCCGCCTGCTGACCGGCTGCGACAGCTTCGCGGGCAGGGCCTCTTTCCATGTGTTCCTCCGAACTAACTTGGACACTCCTCACCCCTGCGGGAGGTCCGGAATCTTTGATTATTGAAGTGCGCCCGAGATGTCCTGATGAGCTCTTCAAGCGGCTGGAATGCTGGGCGCGTCCCGCCGTTTCAACCTCTTTGAGCGCGGAGGTGATAGTGCGCCCAGTCCCCAGCGTTGTCAAGCGTCAAACCACTACATATAGCGCTTTTTATTTAGGTCACTAGCAATATGTAGCTATATTGTCGCATGGCCGTAACGCCCACAAAAGCAACCACGAAGCTCACGAAAAGCTCGAAGAACACGAATTTTCAATGAGTTAGTAGAACGGTTGGGATTTGGATTTTTAGGCTGGGAATTCATGACGGCAAGAACACGTCCGTCGTCACGAAACGAAGACCCGAGTTGTGGCGTTGGGATTCGTCACACTCGCGTTAAGAGTGAAAGGCTTGAGCGCGTATCGGCGTCACTTGGGTGCAAGCTCGCGCGCGTAGATTGCGTCCCACTCGGGGAAACGATTCCCCTCCACGCAGGCGTTCTCCCATATTTCGCCCTGGGTCTCCTGCCCCTTGCTACGCACGTAATTCCACCCCATCGTCCAGGGCCTGGTGAACACTGTGGGATCGGTGACCGTGCCAGTCCACTGCATGGTGTTCGCATCGACTGGCGTGAACCGCTCGACCACGGTTGCCTGATCGGAGAGGAAGCTTCCGATCACGTCGAGCCACGCGTATCCATTGAGGTTGGTCGTTTCAACCACGAACGTGGCACCGTCCCAATGTCCGCGGGCATCGCCGTTCCACAGTTTGATCGGTGAGGGCAGCCGCGGTCGGCCGTCCGTATAAATGATTCTGTACTCGTGTCCGTACTCAATCTGCATCAGGACGTGGGTCGGGAAGATTGTGATGACAGGTCCAGCGCGGTTCGCGAAACGCGGCACGCCGGTCGGATAGCATTTCGCCTGGGGGTCGAGGTCCTTGCTCTTCATACGAGCAGGATCGGTATGCAGTTTGTCGCGCTCGTCGCGGATAGCCTTCGCCCAGGGCTGGAAGGGAATCCTGCCATCGGGCGGATCGACAATGACACTGCGCTGCGTCGACTTCCCGGCCATCAGCGCCGCGTGCTCCGGAGGCCACCCGAACTCGAGCGTATAGTTCGCCTGCCCCGCCCCGGCGTCCCACTGACCGGCGATCGTTGGAGCCTGGCCGGCAACAGGAACGGAAAGAAACGCTGCGACGGCGACGACGGCCACCAGCAGCAATGCCATGAAACCGATGCCATTCCTCATCTTTGCGCCTCTCACATGAGCGTCGCTATCGTGGGCTCTGCCTGGGTGGCGCGAGATTGCCTGCAGCCTCGTCCACAAACGTGATGCAGTCGTACTCGAGGAGCTGGAAATTCCGCTCGGTGTGGCGATACAGGATCATCTGCATCGTCCAGGGGCGGGAGAACACGTTCGGGTCTTCGATGGTCGCTTCGTACTGCATGTGGTCCCGATCCAGGAGCGTGTAGCGTTCCACCACGTGCATCTCGGGGCTGTGATAGTTGCCCGCGCGATCGAACCACGTCTCGCCCGTGAAATGGATCACATCGACCACGAGTGTGTTCCCTTCCCAGCGGCCTCGTGAATCCCCCATCCACCACTCGATTGGACCTTCCGGATGTGGAGTGTTCAGATAGATGTTTCTCGTCGCGTGGCCGTATTCAAATGCCATCCTCACCGCTGAGGGCGTCTGAAAGATCTGGAAGGGATAGGGCTCGTACATCACACGCGGAACGCCGGGGAGCAGACATCTCGCGTCCGTATCGGCAGTCTTCCGGGTGCGATAGTTCTCCTGCTTCTTCGAAAGCGCCGAGGGCAGATAGGGCAGCTCGCCGCCGACGACGACGCCGAGGCCGCCGGGGCCGTCCGCCGAGGCCGCGTGCGGCAGGATGTTCCAGTTGGCCGTATTCACCACCTGCCAGATGCCGGAGAGATCTGGTTTATCGTCGGCCGCTTCGATCGCCATTCCTGAGAGCAAGGCCACTGCGCCCGCAGCGCCCACCGCCGCCAGAAGCGCCAACTTGATCTGGGTCTTCATCGCTGCTCTCCAGGGTGTGGCCCACGGCAAGGGAGGCTCCTGTATATACCTCCCAGGGACTGGTCCTCAAGGTTTTAGTAATTGGCTCACGGGGGCAGGGGGGCAATCCATTGATAAGATTGCCGGAATGCCTACATTCAAGATAGCCGTCATCCCGGGCGACGGCATCGGTCACGAAGTGATCCCGGAAGGTCTGCGCGTTCTCGAAGCGGCCGGCAAGAAGTTCGGCCTTGCCTTCGACCTGACGCATTTCAACTGGAGCTGCGAAGGCTACGCGAAAACCGGCCGCATGATGCCGGAAGACGGCCTCGAGCAGCTGAAAAAGTTCGACAGCATCCTTCTAGGCGCCGTCGGCTATCCGGGCGTGCCGGACCACGTGTCGCTCTGGGGGCTGCTCATCCCGATCCGCCGCGGCTTCGATCAGTACGTGAACCTGCGGCCCGTCCGGCTCTTCAAGGGAGTGGAGACGCCGCTCGCGAACCGCACGGCGAAGGACATCGATTTCGTAGTCATTCGCGAAAACACGGAAGGCGAGTACTCGTCGATTGGCGGACGTATTTTCGGCGGCACCGAACACGAGATGGCCATTCAGGAGACGGTCTTCACGCGGAAGGGCGTCGATCGCGTGATGCGCTACGCGTTCGACCTCGCGCGGAAACGGCGGAAGCACCTGACGTCGGCCACCAAGTCGAACGGGATCATCCACACG
The DNA here is from genome assembly GCA_963741135.1 of uncultured Acidobacteriota bacterium. Classification (GTDB taxonomy): domain Bacteria; phylum Acidobacteriota; class Vicinamibacteria; order Vicinamibacterales; family UBA2999; genus Gp6-AA40. Next base: position 904,088 of record CAVUHC010000006.1, on the reverse strand, counting down.
ATGCCGTTCTGGGACGAACGCTTCGCGGCGGTCGGGAAGGACTATCCCGACGTCAAGACGGATCAGTTCCACATCGACATTCTCACCGCCCATTTCGTCCGCAACCCTCATTGGTTCGACGTCGTTGTCGGCAGTAACCTGTTTGGCGACATCCTGTCGGACCTGGGCCCAGCGGTTGCGGGAGGGATCGGGATCGCCCCGTCGGCGAACCTCAATCCCGAGCGGAAGTTCCCGTCGATGTTCGAGCCGGTGCATGGGTCGGCGCCCGATATAGCGGGACGTAACATCGCGAACCCGATCGGGACAATCTGGTCGGCGGCGCTGATGCTCGACCATTTCGGCTCGCCGGAGGCCGCACGCGCGGTGGAAGACGCGATCGAGAAAGTGTGCGAGAGCGGACCGCGCACGCCGGATCTCGGAGGGAAAGCGTCGACGCAGGAAATGGGCAAGGCGATCGCTGGCGCTATTTAGGGTTCAGCGGATTCGTCCAGTTAGATCCGTAAGGAGGAGAGCCGTGAGAATTTTCGTGGCGTCCCTCAGCGTGGTCATCGGGCTCTGCGGTGTCTCCGCGCAGTCCGACCTCGACGAGCTGATGTCGCAGGTCCTCTCCCGCCGCGACGAGAACTGGAAGAAGCTGCAGCAGTACGTCCTCGAAGAGCGCGAAGCCTTTCAGCTTGCGGCCACCGGGGGCGCCCGGCTTTACGGCTTCGAGCGGGATTACTCCTGGTTCGTCCGCGAGGGGTTTTTCATCCGCAGTCCAATCCGGGCGGATGGCGTCACGATCGGTGAGGGCGACCGCCGCCGCGCCGAGGACGAGTGGCTGGCGCGTCAGCGGCGGCGCGAGACCCGGCGCGCTGCGCGCGACGGAACGACGTCCGAGCTGACCAATCCCGCCGCGCCGGCGGGCTCCATCGAAGACGTTCTCAAACAGTCGATCGAGCCGCAGTTCATCCAGGCCGCGTACTTCCTCCGGTTCAAATTCGATCCGGGTCAGTACGCGCTCGTTGGACCCGAGCAGCTCGGCGGCCAAGCGCGTGCTGAAGATCGAGTACTACCCGACGAAGCTTTTCTCGGAAGGCCGCACGCGCCCGAGCAGGAACCTGCGCGAGCGAGACGACCAGATCGACGAAAAGATGAACAAGTCGTCGCTCGTCACCCTCTGGGTTGATCCGGCGGCGCACCAGATCCTCCAGTACGACTTCCACAACATCGACATGGATTTCCTCCCGGGGCGATCCATCGTCCAGATCGAAGGGATGGATGCGACCATGCGTATGACGCAGCCGTTCCCGGACGTCTGGCTGCCGCAATCCATCGCGGTGACGTTCCAGGCGACGCTCGCGATCGGCACCATCGATGCGCGCTACAGCGTCGACTACCACGACTACCGCCTTGCCGATGTAACCATCAGGGTCCAATGAAGATCGGCGCCCTCGCGATCCTCGCGGTCGCGCTGGCCCTCGCCGTTCCCAGGTCGGCGACCGCACAGGGGGTCGAGCGCATCGCGGAGATCCGCGTCCACGGCAACCACACCACGCCTGATGCCGATGTGCTCGCCATCGCCGGGCTGACGCTGGGCGAGCCGGCGACGCCAGATCGCCTCACTGAGGCGGAATCACGGCTTCTCGCGAGCCGGCGATTTACCACGATCGAGGTCCGCCGCCGCTACCAGTCGATCGCCGATCCCTCGCAAATTCTCATCGTCCTGCTCGTCGATGAGCTGCCCGGCGTGAGCAGGGACAACCTGATACCCGGTCCCCTCGGACGCCTGGCTCAAGCCGCCATGTGGCTTCCAATCCTGAGCTTTGCGGACGGGTACGGCTTTACCTACGGCGCCCGCGTCAGCATCGTCAACAAGCTGGGATCACGAAGTCGCGTCTCCGCGCCCCTGACGTGGGGCGGTGAGCGCCGCGCCGCCCTGGAAGTGGAACGGGCGTTCGACAGCGGTCCACTCAGCGTGATGCGCGGGACTGTCGCCGTGCATCGGAACGTCAACCCGCATTTTCAGGTGCCCGACATACGGCGCGAGGTGAGGTTCGAGGCGGATCGCGCGCTCACACCGTGGTTGCGCGTCGGCGGCGACGCGCGCGTGGCGCAGATCGACTTCGGGCAGAGTGATGGGCGCCACCAGGCAGCAGGCGGACACCTCGTCCTGGACACACGGCTCGATCCTTCATTTCCGCGGAACGGTGCGCTTGCCAAAGTGGCGTGGGAACGCATCGGATTCGAAGGCGGCAGTTCCGGGCGGTGGGCCACCGATCTTCGCGGATACGTGGGCCTTATCCGCGGTTCCGTGCTCGCGCTGAGGGCGCAAACAGTTCGCGCCGGCGGGGCGCTGCCGCCATCAGAGCAGGTACTGCTCGGGGGGAGCGATTCGCTTCGAGGATACCGAGCCGGCTATCGCGCGGGAGACGGCTTCGCGGCGACGTCTGCGGAAGTGCGAGTGCCGCTCAACTCTCCCTTGAGCGTCGGCCGATTCGGCGCGAAGGTGTTCGTGGATACAGGCACTGCGTGGCCGGCGGGGATGCCGCTCTCGAAGCAGCAATTCGATCATGGCGCCGGTGGAGGAATCTATTTCGGTGCAGCGGCGCTCACGGCCGGACTCGATGTGGCGTGGCCCAGACACGGTCACGCGCGATGGCACTTCGGACTTGGCCTCACGTTCTAGACCATTTTTCTTCGACGGGCCACGGAGGCACGGAGCCCACGGAGTCCAGACGTAAACGAATTCCTCCGTGTCTCCGTGTCTCCGTGGCACGTCGGAGCGAAAGGCCGCGAACGCGCTACTACAGGGGCACAGAGGTGACCGGATCCCCGATCCCGATCCCTACGTCTTGCCGACGTACAAGGCAGGAGGGAGGCTTTTGGCCTCCCCCGGGTGCACAGGCAGGGTGTTTAGCGGAGAGCCCCGCCACTTTCGCTGCGGGGTGAGGTGACTTTCAATCTCTGTCTTCCTTAGAGCAGGCGGCATGCCAATTCGGAGCCGGTTGTACACATACGCGGATTCGCGAGGCGTTTCCCGCAACTACGGCAATACGACGCGGGAATCGTCAGCTAGGGGCAATGACCCCACTAACTGATCAGTGGGTAACGGAAGGGGTGCGGGTGGGAAGGTGGCGACCCATGGGCAATGCTTGCACTACGCCGCTCGCTTGCGGTACTGACGGACGGCGATGCTGAGGACGACTACAGCCGAGATAACCAGGATCAGGAACGGGCGGGCGATCTCCACGGGTCCGGCCCCCTTCATCAGGATCGCGCGGGCAATAGTGACGAAATGCCTCACCGGATTGACCTCTGACGCCGCGCGCACCCACGGCGCCATGCTGTCGATCGGCGTGAACAGGCCGCTCATCAACAGGTAGATGTTGATGATGAAGAAGGTCACGAACATGGCCTGCTGCTGCGTCTCGACCATCGCCGAGATCCAGAGCCCGATGCCAAGCGCGACCGCCAGGTAGACGCTCGCGACGCCGAACAGCAGCGGCACGCTGCCCCGCATCGGTATGTCGAACACGAGCTTGCCGACGATCAGACCAACCGACAACTCCAGCAACCCAAGCACCCAGAACGGCAGCAGCTTCGCGACGATGAACTGCCCGCGCGTGATCGGCGTCACGTTCAGCTGCTCGAGCGTTCCCAGCTCCTTTTCTCGCGCGATGTTCTGGGCGGTAAGAAGGGTGCCGATCATCGTCACCAGTGCCACGAGAATGCCGGGCACCATGTAGTGCTTGTAGTTCAGCGTCGGGTTGTAGCGGCCCCGGACGCGCACGTCGATGCTCGACGAGGGGCGCATCGGCGACAGCTCCGCCGCGTACTCGGCGAGCACGCGAGACGCGTATGACTGGACGATACCGGCAGCGGACCCTTTCTCGGCGTTGACCGACAGCTCCACGGGCGCAACGCCGGTCCTCCGGAGCGACACCTCGAAGTCGTGCGGGATTACCACGACCATCGTCACGGTCCCGGCAAGGAGCGCATCGTTGGCGCGGTCGAGCGAGGGCGCCGTACCAACGATCTGGAAGTGCCCGGACGCCGCCAGGTGGTTGATCAGGCCACGAGACACGCTCGTCCGATCCAGGTCCACGGTGTAAATGGGCGTGTTACGAATCTCGAACGTGGCGGCGTTCGACAGGATAAGGAGCTGGACGACAGGGACGATCAGCACCTGCGCCAGCAGCACCCGGTCGCGCAGGATGTGCAGGACTTCCGCCTCGGCCAGGAAGAAGATGCGGCGCATGGCTATTCCAGTCGCTCCTTGAACGACCGGGTGCTCGCCACGAGCAGCACGACAGCCATCGCCGCGAGGATCAGCGTTTCGAGCCAGAGGTATTCGAGTCCGACACCTTTCAGCATGATGCCGCGCGCGATCAGCACGAACCACCGCCCGGGCACGGCGTACGACACGATGCGCAGCGCCGCCGGCATGCTCTCGATGGGAAAGATGAAACCTGACAGGAGGACATTCGGCAGCATGGTGCCGAGCAGTGCGCCCATCATCGCAACGCGCTGCGACGAGGTGCGTGCCGATATGAGGATGCCGAGCGACAGCGACACGAGGATATAGAGGCCGCCTTCGAACAACAGCAGCGCCACGCTGCCGCGCAACGGAACACGGAATACCAGGCGGGCCTCGACAAGCACCGCGATCACACTGATGAACCCGATCACCAGGTACGGCGCCACCTTGCCGACGATGATTTCCCATGGGCGCAGCGGCGACACCAGCAGCGCCTCCATCGTCCCGGTCTCCTTCTCGCGCGTCAACGAGATGGCCGTCATCAGCGACGAGATGATCGTCAGCACGAACGCCATGAGTCCGGGCACGAACAGATTGGAGCTCTCGCGGGTCGGGTTGAAGCGCATCCGCACGTCGGGCACGATGGCGACCGTGCGCAACGCGCGCGCGCCCCGCTGCTGTAGGGCGGGTCCTTCTTGCCGCGCCGAAGCTCGTAGAGCGGAGGCGGGTGGACCCGCCGACGCCAGCTCTCGCTGATACCCGTCGATCACCGCCAGCGCGTACGCCTGCACGAGGTTGCCGGTGTTCGGCTCGGTGGTATCGCTGATGATGAGAATGTGCGCGGGCTCTCCGCTGCCAAGGTCGTTCGCGAAACCGGCCTCAAAGACGACGGCTTGCTGCGCGGCGCCGGTCTCGAACAGCGGGTCGAGGTCGGAGGTGCGAGAGACGACGGCCACGGTTCGGAACACGCCGCTGGAGGCAAACCGGTTGCGCAGCTCGATCGTGGCCCGGTCCGGCGCCGGATCGACGATCGCCAGGCGCACGTCGTTGACGTCGGTTCGGATCGCGAAGCCGAAGAGGACAACCTGCACGACGGGCAGCGCAAGGAGCACCACGAGCGTCCGGCGATCCCGCAGGATGTGATACCCCTCCTTGCGCAGCAGGCCCTTGAGCGCCTTCACGACCGGGGTTCCGACGGGGCCGCCCCGGGGTCCGGGATTCGGGATTCGGGGTTCGGGATTCGATCCGCCGCGGGGCGCGCGAGGCGTACGAACAGCTCGTCGATCGAATCGACGCCGAACTGCTTCTTCAGATCCGCGGGCGTGCCGATCGCGCCAATGCGCCCGGCCACCATGATCGAGATGCGATCGCAGTACTCGGCTTCATCCATGTAGTGAGTCGTGACGAGCACGGTCGTGCCCGCCGACGCGGCTTCGTAAATCAGCTCCCAGAACTGGCGGCGCGTGATCGGGTCGACGCCGCTCGTCGGTTCGTCGAGAAAGACAATGCGCGGCTCGTGGACGAGGGCGACCGAGAACGCAAGCTTCTGCCGCCAACCGAGCGGCAGGCCGTGGACCTGATCGTCGGCCACACCCGCCAGGCCGAGACGCGCGAGCATCCGCTCGGTGCGCTCGCGAATCTGCTGCAGCGTCAACCCGTAGATGCCGCCGTAGAGACGGATGTTCTCCCGCGGCGTCAGGTCCTCGTAGAGAGAGAAGCGCTGGCTCATGTAGCCGATGCTGCGCTTGATCGCCTCGCTCTCGGTGTAGACGTCGTGACCCGCGACCCGCGCGGTCCCGCCGCTCGGCGCAAGGAGCCCGATCAACATACGCATCGCGGTCGTCTTGCCGGCTCCATTGGCGCCCAGGAAGCCAAACACTTCGCCCGCGCGCACCTCGAAGGAAATGCGATCGACGGCGGTAAACGAACCAAAGGTCCGCGTCAGATCCTTTGCTTCGATGGCGATGTCGGTCACGCGACACCTCGGGATTCGGGGGTCGGGATTGGGGATTCGGACTCCTCGGATGAGGCAGTGCGGGCGATGAAGGTGTCTTCGACGGTTGGTGCCAGTGGTTCGACGGAGGCGTCGGCGAAGCCGTTTGCGACGAGGAACGCGTGCAGTTCCGGCACGAGCCGCTCCACGGCCGCGTCGGTCCGCCTGTCGGTGTAGTGGATGACCTCGCCAAAGGGGTACACGCTGTGCGCGTGCTCGTAGCGGCGCAGCGCGAGCAGCGCCTTGTATCGCTCCTTCGCTCGCACACCCAGGATCGGCCGATCGAACGCGCTGGTGATCGCCGGCGGCGCATCGACGGCCAGCAGCCGGCCTCGATGGATCAGCGCAACGCGATCGCAACGGTCGGCTTCATCCATATATGGCGTCGAGACGATGATCGTCAGCCCGCTGCGTTTCAGACTGCCAAGCAGATCCCAGAATTCGCGTCGCGACACGGCATCGACGCCCGTCGTCGGCTCGTCGAGAAACAGGATGTCCGGTCGATGGACCAGCGCGCAGCAGAGCGCGAGCTTCTGCTTCATGCCGCCCGAGAGCGCGGCGGCGCGGCGATCCTTGAAGGGCTCGAGCTGGGTGTAGATGGGCGCTATCTGCGCGTACTCGCGCTCGATGGTCGTGCCGAAGACGGAGGCAAAGAAGCGAAGGTTCTCTTCGACGCTGAGGTCGGGATAGAGGGCGAACCGCCCCGCCATGTATCCGACGCGGCGCCTCAACGCGCGGTACTCGCGGACGACGTCGAGACCAAGAACGGACGCGCGCCCCGAGTCGGACACGAGCAGTGTCACGAGAATTCGAAACAGCGTTGTCTTGCCGGCGCCGTCAGGTCCGATGAAGCCGAAGAGCTCGCCCTTGTCGACGCCGAAGGTGACGCCGTCGAGGGCTGTCGTTGGCCCGAACCGCTTCACCAGGCCCTCGACTAAGACTGCCAGGGATCGGGGATCAGGGATCGGGGATCGGGGATCGGGGATCCGGGATCCGGATCCTTGAGCGGTCACGGTGCGAACTCCACGTCCACCGGCATTCCGATCTTCAGCACGCCGTCCTGATTGGGCACGCGGATCTTGATTGCGTAGACGAGGTCGGCGCGCTCGTCACGCGTCTGGATGGGGGTCGGCGTGAACTCCGCCTGCGCCGCGACCCACGAGACCGTTCCGGTGAGTGTTTCGCGTGCGTCACCGGCATCGACCGCAACACGCGCCTGCTGGCCGACTCGTACTGACGCGAGCTGCGGCTCGGTGATGTATGCGCGCACGTCTACCGCGTCGAGGTTGGCGATCTTGTAGAGGGGCTGTCCCGGCTGCACCATTTCACCTACGCGCGCGTAGGTGACGAGCACGGTACCCGCGCTCGGGTTCGTCACCATGCTCCGGCGAATGCGATCGTCGACCTGTGCCACCTGTGCGTCGGCGGACGAGACCTGGGTCAGGGCGGTCTGACGCTGCGCCTGTGCCGCGGCAATCTGAGCGGCCTGGGCGGCGACCTGCCGGCCCTGCGCTTCAATCTGCTGCTCCTGCGCTTTGATCTGATCCTGGAGCACGCGATCGTCACGCTCTGCCTGATCGAGCTGCTGCGCGGTTGCCGCCTGCTTCGCAAACAGCCGCTCGGTGCGCTCGTGCGCGCGCCGCGCGATCTCGAGCTGCGACTGCAGCACACCACGCTGGGCAATGGCCGCTTCCCGCAACGCTTGCGCCGCGTCGCGCTGGGCCACGAGCGCCTGGACCTGCTTGTCCACTTCGCCAACACGCGACACAGTGCCGGCGTGCTGCGCCGTCAACTGGTTGCGCTGCAGCACGAGCGGTGTCGAATCGACTTCGCCCACCACCGCGCCGGCGGCAAGCACCTGTCCCTCCTCGACGGAGAACTTCGTGAGCTGGCCGGCCGCTTCCGGCGAGATCACCACCTCCGTGGCTTCGACATTGCCATAGGCATCGGGCGGTGTCTCCTGGGCGCACCCAGCGATGGCTAGTCCGAAGGCGAACGCGGGAATCGCTAGAACCGCCCACAAACTCCCAACTCCCAAGCCCCAACCTCCAAGGCGCCTTGGGAGTTGGAAGTTGGAAGTTGGGAATTGTCGACGAGCGTCTGAATGCGGTGTGATGCCGCGCATTACCGGACCTCCAGTCCGAGGGTCGTGAGGAGCCGCGCGCCCGCCTGCGCGAGCTCCACCTGGTGGGTCGCGCGCGCGAAGCGCGCCTGCAGGAGCTCGCTGCTCCGATCGAGAAACTCTGATGCCGTCACGACTCCCTCCTGAAAACGAGCCTGCGTCGAACGTTCGATCTGCTCCCGCAGCACGACGATCCGATCGTCGAGCGCGAGCGTGGCCTGCAGGCGATCGACCGTTGCTGCGTCCCCTTCGATTGATTCGCCGAGCCCCTTCGCAAACGCAGCCTGGTCGGCCGCGACGATCTGCTGCTGGATCGCGAGCGCTTCACGCTCCCGGCTGCCGCTTCCCCACGTCCACGCATTCCATTGCACCCGCACGCCCCCCAGTCCGTACGATTCGAACTGATCGGTGATGAAGTTCAGTCCCGGACGGCCGAAGCCGATTCTCGCGAACGTTGATACGCGTGGTCGCTCCTGTGCCGAAGCTGCGTCCTGCTGTTTCGCGAGACGCTCGCGCGTTCTGGCAAACAGGTCGTACTCGGGCCGCGCGCGCAACTCCCCTGAGGCCTGACGTGCCCGCGAAACCGCCGCCGCGAGATCGGGCATCGCGAGCGCGTCGTTCTCCGAGATCGTCTGCCCCGTCAGAATCGCCAGACGCGCCAGCGCAGTGCGGCGCGCGGCGCGCAGCTCCTCTTCGTCCTGCCGGCGCTGCAGCAGCGTGGCCTCGATCGACGCCGCCTCTGCCGGTAACGCGGTGCCTGCACCCACCCGTTCGTTGGTCTCATCCAGCCGCGCGCTGAGATCGCTGATGGCGGCGCCAAGAGCGCCTTGCCGCGCTTGCAGTGCTGCCGCCGTGAAGAACGCCTCGTTCACCTGCTGACGCAAACTGAAGAGCGTCGTCCGCACTCGTGCCTGCTGTTCGGCGAGCTGGGCTCGTTCGAGCGCGTCCTGTGCGTTGATGCCGGCGTCGAAAATGCGTTGTTCGATACGGAGGCCGCTGTCGTAGGTGGCCTTCGGCGCCGTGAAGAGCAGGCTGCCACCGGGCAAGGTGAACGCAGGCCTTGGCACGTCGGATTGGTACTGCGCCTGGCCATCGACGGTGACCGACGGCAGACGCCCGGCCGCAATGTTACGGAGCCGCAGCTCGGTCTGCGTGGTCAGCAGCTGAAGCTGCTGCAGCCGCGGATCGGTGTCTACCGCCGCCTGCTGCAGCGAGGCAAGATCGAAGGAACGTCCGCCTGGAGTCAGCTGCTCGGCCGTGCATATCACAGCGTGCGCGGTGAGCAGCCAGGCGGCGATAAGGGAACGCGAACGAATCGTCATGGACGTAAGGCTCTCAGGAAAAATGGCGCCAGCTCCTTGCGCCGCCGGTCGATGAACCGGTCGAAGCCCGCCTGATCGAACCCCAGCAGCGCCATGAGCATGGGCCGTGCTGCGAAGGGAAACACGCACATTGAAAGAAGGTTGACGATGAACTGATCGGGGGCGATCTGGTGCATGCGGCCGGCGCGGACTCGCTCGTCTATCTGCCTCCCCAGCACCGTGCTGACGCGCATGCCGATTTCGGCCGGCACCATTCCGGTGACTGCGGAGACGAGTTGTCCCGCGCGCTCCGGGTGATGCGCAAGCTCGCTGAGGATGTAACCCGGTAGGTACGGCGCCTTGGCAAGGTGCTGAAGCTCGGTCTGCACGACCTGATCGACCTTGTCTTCGAGCGCCGCATCCGACGCAAGGATTCGGATGACGGCAGGGAGGAGCTGGCCGGCCGCACGTGTGAACACCGCTTCGGCGAGGCGCTCCTTGGTGCGGAAGTAGTAGTGCAGCAGAGCTGAGTTCACCCCTGCTTCCTTCGCAATTTCCTGCGTCCGTGCACCCGCCGTCCCGGAGCGGACGAATACCGCGTGCGCGGCGTCGAGGATCCGCTGCTCGGTCGAGTCATCGCGTTGACTGCGCGATTTAACCATTCAGTTAAATCGGACGATAAATCAGGCGCCCGGCCGAACGCAAGAAGAAACAGGGGGAAGGGGTTAGGGATTAGGGGTTAGTAAGGGGGAAGGGGGAAGGAAACTTAGGCTGCTTCGGTATGACGAAACACCGAGGCACTGAGGCACCGAGGCAAAACCAAATGAATTTCTCGGTGTCTCGATGTCTCGATGGTACGTCGTATTGAAAATCGCTTTAGGGGTTGGACTTTGGGATTTGGGATTTGGGATTTGAACCTACCGCCCCGTCAGCCCGGCCGCCAGCGTCGCCGCCTTGTCGGCAAGTGTCGCAGCAAAGACGAAGTTCCGATCCTTCAGTGCCTGCTCAGCTTGTTGCGTGAAGCGCTTGGACTGTTCGTATTGTGCCTTTGCGTCGGCGCTCAGCCTGCCGTAATTGACCCCGCCGAGATCCCGGGCGGCGAGCGCAAGGGTGTCGCGCACTTGCTTCTCCGCTGCCGCATCGCGCGCCGGCGACGCAGGACGCAGCTCGCGCGGCGGTTCCGCGGGCAACTCTACAGGGGGCGTTGCCGCGGCAGGCACGGGTTCGGCGGGCGGCTGCGGTTCAGCGCGCCTTACAGGCGGCCGGGGGGGTGTGCGGGGCGGCGCGGCGGCTGCCGGTAGCTCGGGTGGAGGCGCAACCTCAATCACCGGTTCCTCGACCGGCGCCAGCGCCCGCGCAGGGGGAGCAGGTACGTCGAGCGGAGGGCCTTCGGGCACGGCCTCCGCCTGCGCTTTTGCGCAGGCGACACTCCCAAGTCCCAAAACGCCTATTCCCAGGACGAACATCGCCACGCGCATGAACCCTGGCAGGAGGGAGTTGGCCCGTTGGGAGTGAACGGTCATCTCAAATCTCGTTTGCTCTGGGTAGAAGGACGCGGAACGTCGTCCCGCGGCCGGGCGTCGATTGGACTTCGACCTCGCCATCGTGCAGCTGGATGATCCGGTACACCATCGAAAGCCCGATGCCGGTCCCATGATCCTTCGTTGTGAAATAGAGGTCAAAGATCTTTCCCAGGTGGTCTTCCGGGATGCCCACGCCGGTATCCTCGAACTTCACTTCCACCTGGTTGCGGGGAGCGGGCGCGGCCGAGAGGCGCAGGGTTCCGCCGTGCGGCATGGCCTGGCAGGCGTTCATCGCCAGGTTGAGAAACGCCTGGCGCAGCATGGAGGCGTCGCCATTGACCGGGGGGACCGTTGGGGGGGAATCCACCTCGACACGCACGTGGTTGGCCGCCGCCTCCGGCTTGATCACGGCCAGAATCTCATCGAAGATCGCCGTCACACGCACGGGCTGCAGCCGGAGATCCTCGGGGCGCGAGAACTTCAGGAAGCCCTGGACCACCTCGTCGAGCCGGCGGATCTCGCTTTCAATCACTTCGACGTGCTCGAGCGCACCCGCCTCCGCGCGGCCCGGGGTTCGCGCTTCGGCGATGCTCACGCCCCCGGCGCCGACCGGCGCCACCTCGCGCGCAATGCCGTGGCGAATCTTCGTCCGCAGCAGCTCGAGGTGAATCATCATCGCGTTGAGCGGGTTCTTCACCTCGTGCGCGATGCCCGCGGTCAATCGTCCGAGCGCCACGAGCTTCCGCGAATACGCGATGGTCGACTGCATGCGCGACAAGTACGAGAGATTGCGCGAGACGAGCAGGACCCCGACGAGCTGCCCATCCGTCCCCTCGATCGCATGCGTCATCAAGAGCACATCATCGGCCACCTGCACTGGACCGCGCGAGGTCCTTGTCGCAAGCGTCTCCTCCACGATGGTCCGGCACGCGTCGCCGTCTGGAAGCAGTCCCCGCAGCGCACGGCCGATCGCATCAGCCGGAAGAGCCGGCTGCATTGCCGGATTACTGAAGAGCAGCTCACCCTGCGGGTTGAACAGCGCGACCGCATCCTCCAGATGCTCAACAGCTGACTGAAGGTTCGCCTTCTGCCCTGCGAGGAGGCTGCGATCCGCGGAGAGCTGCTGGCTGATCGTGTTGAAAAACGTCCCGAGCTCGCCAAACTCATCGTCTTGTGGAAGATCGAGCGTGATCCCGAACTCCCCTTTGCCGAGGCGCGTCAGTCCGCTCCGGATCACGTTGATCGGGCGGAGGAACAACTGCGCGAGCAACGCCGCCACGATCACCGCGATGAACAGGGAGCCGATCGCGATGTTCACCGCCGGCCGGAGCGAGGCGTTCAGCTCGCGGCGTACCAGCACGGTCGAGAGGCCGATACGGATCGATCCGAACGCCTCCTCGCCCAGCAGCATCGGCTGGCGCACTTCGAAGGTCCGGCCTTCTCCCGAGTAGATCACGCTCAGCTGGTCAAACGGACCGGCGTCTTCAAGCGTGGCCATATCGGCGCGCTCAGGCAGCGGCTTCCCTTCCTGCGTGGGGTCGCTGGCGGCCTGGACGACGCCGTGGGTGTCGAGGATGGCGGCGTCGGTGACATTCTCACCGTAGATGCTGGATTCGAGGATCGCGCGGAGGCCTGGATCGCTGCGCAACGCAACGTAGGGATCGCTGTTGTTGATGACGACGACTTCGCGGGCGCGATGGAAGATCGCATTGGCGAGGAGCTGTCCGCGCGCGTTGCTCTCGTGGAGCACGACGCGCGCGAGCCGCGTCACGTGCACGACGCTCAACGCCACGACCGCCAACCCGACGATGGCGGTGACGGCGGCGATCTGCTTGGCCTTGATGCCTATGCGCATGACGCGGGGATCGGGGATCGGGGATCGGGGATCACGAGCCTTTGATCCCTGATCCCTGATCCCAGATCCCTTCTCCTTGCGAGACGGGCCACGGAGAAACGGAGACACAGAGAAAACCTATTCGTCCTCCGTGGCTCCGTGCCTCCGTGGCTTGTCTTGGTGAAGTGCGTCACGACTGTGAAACGATCTCTTCTTCCTGACGTTTACCCGGAACCCGACCGCGAAGTTTGTTGAGCTTGTTGTGCAGTGTCTTGAGGCTGATGCCGAGGATCTCGGCGGCGCGCGTCTTGTTGTCGCGCGTGTGTTCGAGCGTCATCAGGATCAGGCGCCGCTCCGCTTCCTCCACGGTCGTGCCAGGCACGAGGGACAGCGTCGGCTTGACGACGTCGGGCGACTCGGTGACAAGCGGCGGAAGCTGCTTCGGCTCGATGAACTCGCCGGTGGACAGGATCACCGCGCGCTCGATGATGTTGCGCACCTCGCGCACGTTGCCCGGCCAGTTGTACTGCTCGAGGATCCGCATGGCCGCGGGATCGAGTGCGGAGACGGCCTTGTTATTGCGCTCGTTGAACTCGGCAAGGAACGACTGGATCAGCAGCGAGAGGTCGTCCTTTCGTATCCGCAGCGGCGGCAGCTCGATCGCAAAGACGTTGAGGCGGTAGTAGAGATCCTCGCGAAGCTTCCCGTTCTTGACGGCGTCCGCGGGGTTGACGTTGGTTGCCGCAATGACACGGACGTCAACCGACTGCTCTTGCCTCCCGCCAAGGCGGCGGAACTTCCGCTCCTGCAGCACGCGCAGGAGCTTAACCTGAGTGGCGGGAGTCATCTCCGCAATTTCGTCGAGAAACAGTGTGCCCCGGTCGGCGAGCTCGAAGCAGCCTTCGCGCCGGTCGGACGCGCCGGTGAACGCGCCCTTCTCGTGGCCGAAGATCTCGCTCTCGAGCAGCGTTTCTGGGATCGCCGCACAGTTGATCGGCACAAACGGCATCTGCGCCCGTGGACTGAGCTGGTGGATGGTCTGGGCAACCAGCTCCTTGCCGGTGCCCGACTCCCCCCATATGAGGACTGATGCGGCGGTCGGCGCCGCCTGCTCGATCGTCTGGTAGACCCTGCGCATCTGCGTGCTGTTGCCAATCATGCGGCCAAAGCTGCCGTGCTCCCGCAGCTGTTTGCGCAGAACTTTCACTTCGCGGAGCGTGTCCTGCCGCTCGACAATCTTGTCGAGCAGGATCTTCAGCCGCTGCGGCTCGATCGGCTTGGTCAGGTAGTCGTAGGCGCCTTCTTTGATCGCTTCGACCGCGGTCTCGACCGTCCCCTGCGCGGTGAGAATGACAATGGTGAGCGAGCTGCCTTCGTCTTTCAGCGCGTGCAGCAGCTCGAGCCCGCCCATGCGCGGCATGACGAGGTCGCTGATGATGATGGACGGACGGAAGGCGCTGATGCGCTGAAGCGCTTCTTCACCGTCCGCCGCAGCCTCGGTTGTAAATCCCCAGGTTCGCACCAGCTCGGTGAGTCCCAGGCGCGTCGTGGGCTCATCCTCAACAATCAGGACACGCTCACCAGACGTGGTTGAAACCATCTGAACCTCGTAAGCCGCATCGCCGGAGGGAACTCCGCGACGGCTGCACCGATACTAGCCTGTCGTTTTTACACGGTCTAGCACATCTGTAGAATTTACATGGTCAAGCACAGCGATAGAATGTGGGGCTTGTCCGATTCGGATCCTCACCCATTGACGCCGGATACTCCCACCAAGGACGTCATCCCGCCTCCGTCCGGCCTGGGGCGCCCGGCAGTCGTCGAGGGGCGCGACCGGGTCCTGGCGATCCTGGAAATACTCCTGTGCTCGAGCGTTCCGACACAGCTGACGATCGGTGCGCTCCTGCGGGCGGCCGGCTGGGCACCCGCCGACGCATCCGGCCGGCTGTCTCTGCCTTTCGTTTTCGTCCTGTCACTCGCCGACACGGTGGTGCTGGTCGTCATCATGGTGCTGCTGATGCGCGCGCACGGAGAGAGCGCCATTCGCCTGTGGATCGGCGATCGCCCGGTCGCGCGCGAAGTCGTCGTGGGCCTGCTGACCGTCCCCCTCGTGTTCGTCATGGTCGGCATCATGCTGAACGCGCTGCGGCTGGTCATGCCGTCGCTGCACAACGTGGTGACCAATCCGCTCGAGCAGATGGCCGCCACGCCGGGACAGGCGGTCATGTTTTCGCTCGTCGCGATTATTGCGGGCGGCGTGCGTGAGGAGCTGCAGCGCGCGTTCATGCTCCACCGCTTCGACCAGTACCTGGGCGGCGCCGCGGTCGGCGTGCTCGTGCTCAGCGTCGCATTCGGCCTCGGCCACATCGTGCAGGGGTGGGACGCGGTCATCACAACGGGAACACTGGGCGCGGTCTGGGCGGGTATGTACCTGCGGCGGCGCAGCAGCATCGCACCAATGGTCAGTCACGCGGGATTCAATTCACTCGAAATACTTCGCGTTGCAATGGTTGGACAATAAGCACGTCTACGGTCTACGGTCCACGTCTTCCGTCCCAAACAAAGCATCGTTCGCTTTGTTGCGACGGTAGTCGGTAGACGGTAGACCATAGACGGTAGACGGTAGACGGTAGACGACGAGGATTTATGCCTAAAGCGATTCGCATCTACGAACAGGGACCACCCGAAGTGATGAAGTGGGAAGACGTGGAGATCTCCCCGCCGGGCGCGGGAGAGATCCAGATGCGGCACGAGGTTATCGGCCTGAACTACATCGATACGTATCACCGCACCGGCCTCTACAAGATCCCATTGCCGAGCGGCATCGGCAGCGAAGGCGCCGGCATCGTCGAGGCCGTCGGGCCCGGAGTCACGGAGTTCAAGGTGGGCGATCGCGTCGCGTACGGGAGCGGAACGCCGCTCCAACCGGTCGGGAGCTACGCCGAGGTGCGGAACGTCCCGGTGGCGCGGGTCGTGACGATCCCTGACGCGATCAGCTTCGAGCAGGCCGCCGCGATGATGCTCAAGGGCATGACGGTGCAGTACCTGATCAAACGGACCTACAAGGTCAGCGCGGGCGAGACCGTCCTGTTTCACGCGGCCGCGGGCGGCGTGGGTCTGATCGCCTGCCAGTGGCTCAAGGCGCTGGGTGTGACGACGATCGGCACCGCGGGCTCGGATGAGAAGTGCGCGCTGGCAACGGCGCACGGCGCCGCGCACTGCATCAACTACAAGAAGGAAGACTTCGTCGCGCGCGTGAAGGAGATCACCGGCGGGAAGGGCGTGCCGGTCGTCTACGACGGTGTCGGAAAGGACACGTTCGAGGGCTCGCTCGAATGTCTCTCGCCCTTCGGGATGATGGCGTCGTTCGGGAACGCGTCCGGCGCCGTGCCGCCGTTCGATCTCGCGAAGCTGAAGGGAACGCTCTACGTGACGCGCCCGTCGCTGCCCCCCTACACGACGCCGCGCCATCACCTGGTGGCAACGGCGACCGATCTCATCGACATCGTGAAATCGGGGAAGGTGAAGATCGACGTCAACCAGCGGTACCCGTTGAAGGACGCGGTTCAAGCGCACCGCGATCTCGAGTCGAGAAAAACGACCGGATCTACTGTGCTCGTGCCGAAGGGTTGATCGCGACGTCGGCGCGGGACCGAAGGTCGCGCAGCCACTGATCGATGGTGACGCGGCGGCGCTCGCCCCCCGCGCGCTGCCGCGCCAGGGGCTCGCCTTCGTCGAACGGTATGAGGGCTCCCCCGCGCGTGAACTCCGCCTCGTGCTCGCGGTAGTACCGCGCCACTTCTTCATCGCTGACCTGCACCGTCGTGCCGAAGCGCTGATCGAGATAGTCGAGGATCCGCAGATCGTCCCGCGCGATGTCGCGGATCCGCTCCCCGGTGAGTCCAGTCGACTGCATCAGGGCCTCCAGCCGGGCGCCGGCGCGCGTTTTGAGCTGCGTGACTTCGCGATCGACGGCGGCCGCACTCGGCTCCGGTGGGGGAAACCGCTGGACCTCCGCCAGCAGCAGTTGACGATCGATCACCTGCTGTGTGCCGGTCTCGATCGGATCCGCGCCGGGAGGCACCTGGATCGTTCCAAGCCCCAGCGCCGCCTGGACGTCGGTCAGCGTGATCGCGTACCCCTCGACACGAGCGACGACGCGATCTAACAACTGCTGCGCTGATGCGGTGGTGACGCTGTAATTCAAAATGCAAAATGCAAAATGCAAATAGAGCATGATTCGAACGCCTGCCCCAGATGCAGCGTTTGCATTTTGCATTTCGCATTTTGCATTACGCGTCTTCATTAGAATGCCTGGCCCAATGAAATATGCAGCACGGTCTTTCGCTCCAGGACGCCGGGGTCGCCCTGCAGACGCGGGTTGAGGTTGAACCCGAGCTCGACGCGAATCGGGCCGACGGGTGATCGATAGTGCACCCCGAAGCCGGCCGCGGGTCTCAGTTCGGCCAGGCTCACATCGCTCGCGTGCAGAAAGATGTTGCCGGCGTCGAGGAACACGACTCCCGCGAATCCTTTCGCCGCCGTGACCCGCAGCTCCGCGTTCAGGACGACCTCGCCGTTGCCACCCGTCGGAAATCCTGAGTCGCTGATTGTGTCCGGCGTGCCGAGGCGGTCGAGCGAGAAGCCTCGAACCGTCGTGTCGCCGCCGGCGAAGAAGCGCTCGCTCGCCGGGAGGTCCTGCACCGTGCCGGGTGTGACGGAACCATCTGGGTTGACTACCTGGGGCACGGTGCGGGTAAAACCGCGCGCGGCGCCGATCCGCGCCGCCGTCGCGAGAACGATGCGGCGCGCGACCGGTAGCCGGTAATAGTCGAACAGCTGCGCGAACGTCTTCACGAACCCGACCTCCGAGCCGATCGCGCGCGCGGCCACGTCGCTGGTCAACGCAAAGAACGTCCCCCGGCCCGGATCGAGCAGATCGTCGCGTGTGTCACGGATCATCGAGTGCGAAAACATCGAGAGGCGTACCTGCGGAAAGATTCGGTCGATCAGCACAGGATTGTCGTCGGGCGTGAACACCTGATCGAAGAGCTTTGTGTGCTGGAACGAGTAGCGTCCCGACATGCTGTACCACCGCGCCAGACGCCACCCCGCCTCCGCGCGAACTTCGCGCGTCCGGAAGTTGAAGGTCGACCGTATCGCCTGGTCCAGGATCGCCGTCAGCAGCACGTCCGCCCGCGTGTTAAACACCGTCGGCTCGCTATACGTGCCGAGGACGCGGTACTCGTTGAATCCATAGCCGCTTCCAGCGGCCGGCGTCGCAAGACGCTCGCCGGTATCGGTGACCACGATGTCACGCGACTTCAAGCTCGCACGCGTGAACAGATCAACAGATCGGTTCTTGCCCCACAGGTTGTTCCGGCCGATCTCGAAGGAGCCGCGCGGCGCGAGCTCGAAGTGCTCCTCCGCCTGGCCGCCCGGCCCGGTCGGCCGCAACCGCGTCCCGCCCTCGAGCCCGCCGCCGTACGCGATGGTCGTTGGCGGCGCCTCTTCGACCTGAACGAGCACGTCGCGCCGCGGCTCCGATTCGTGCTGCAGCTCGGTGATACTGACGCGCCGGAAGAGGCCGAGCGCGCTGAGCCGCTGCTGACTCTCGATGCGCGCCGCGTAGCCGAGCGGCTGGCCGGGCTTCAGCGTGAGCTCGCGCTCGATCGTCGAGGCGCTGGTGCGGCGATTCCCGACGATGATCACGTGGTCGACGATGACCTGCGGCCCTTCACGGACCGTAAACGTAATGTTCGCGCGGGTGTCGCCGTCCGCGAGCATCACGCGCGGCTCGACCACGATGTTCTCGTAGCCGAGGTTGCGGTACTCGAGATCGATGCGGTCACGATCGGAGGCCACCTCGACTTCGGCGTACGCGCGGCCCGGCACGACGGTCAGCATCGTCCGGAGCCGATCGTCGCTGAGCACCATGTTGCCGGCGGTATCTACCGTGCCCACAAGCGTGCGGGGACCTTCGGTGATGTCGATACTGACCTGAACCCGGCGATCCTCATTAGGCCCGGCGCCAGCCCCCGCCGGCAGCACTGCGACCCCGGGCATGGCCATCGCTCTGGTGAAGCCACGACCCCGGTACGTGGTCCGGATTTCGGCGACGGCGCCGTCGAGCGTCGCCTGTACGAACAGGTCGCCACTCTTCAGCCGTACAATCGGCGCGAGGTCGGCCGTCGGAATCACCCTGTTCCCCGTGATGGACACGTCGCCAACGAGATAACGGGGACCGCGGGTGATCGTGAAGCGGATCGTCAACTCCCCCGGCGTTTCGTCGCGCACGTAGGGAGCCATCGCGTCGCGATAGCCGCGCTCGTGCAGGTAATCTTCGATGGCGCGGCTCGAATCCTCGAGCAGATCCTCGTCCGCGGATCCTTCGACGCGGATCGGCACGAGCCGATCCCGGTCGGCCTCGGGCAGCGGGTCGCCGGCAAAGGCCACCGACACGTGAGGACCGCGGTCGACGGAGATGCGCACCACCGCGCCGTTATCGGCAAAGTCGACGCTGGAGGTCGCGCGCGCTTCGAAAAATCCCTGCCCGCGCAGCGTCGCCTCGTATCTCTGCAGTTGCTCCAGGACCACGGCAGCGTCGTACGGCTGCCCGACGCGGAGTCGCCCGTTGGTGAACACAGCGCGATCGTCGGACTCGGCGTCGACCTCGATGCGCTGAATCAACGCGCGCGGGCCGGAATCAACATCGAACACCATCGACGCGCGATCCGGGTTGTGCGTGAGCTCGATGCGCGGCGTGATCCGCGGTTGCAGGTACCCGCGGTCCCGGTAGACGAGCTGCAGCGCCCGGACCACATCCGGCGCGCGCGACGCAATCGGCGCGGCTCCGAAGCGCTCGGTCACGGCGCGGCGGAGATCCCCTTCGGGCAAGCCGATCATGCCGCGGAACTCCACGCGGTCGACGGCGTGGATCGGAAATAGCACGTATCGGAGGCGCACCCCGTTGCCCGCTGGCTCCTGGTACACCTGCACATCCTCGTAGCGCGTCAAGCTCGTGAGATGCGTGATCGTCTCGCGAACGTCGGCAATCGACAGAGGCGCCCCGGCCTTTGTCTCGATCAGACTGAGAACGAGGGCGTCGGAAACGATCCGGCCTTCCTGCTCAACTCGAACCTCAGTGATGGTCGGAGGAGGAGTCTGCGCGGACGCTGGCGCGCTGCAATGCAAAATGCAAAATGCAAAATGCAAACACAGGATGACGCGCAGACACAGGGTGGCAGGCGCAGCGCCTTTCACACGGCCAGTGTCACACGTACTGTTTGCATTTTGAATTTTGAATCTTGCATTACACGGCATCAGAAGACGTGTCTGACGCGCACATCGAGCGCGTACGTGCGGTCTTCGTTGCGAGAGAGGATCCACGAGAAGCGGTCGGTCTGATCGTACTCCAGCAGGATGATCTGATCGCTCGTCGTGGACGAGAGGCTGCGCGAGTAGGTGAGGTAGACGCGATTGGAGATCCGCTTCCCGATGGTGAGCCTGGCCGCGGGATCGAGACGCGACGAGTTGGCGTTCGGCGTCACCAGCGACGGCGTCAGCTGGAACGTGTCCAGGCCTAACGTCTGCTCGGCGACGCGCCCGAGCTCGGTCGTCAGCGCGCCGGTGAGCGCCCGCGCGGCGCGCTCGCGCAGGAGCTGTTCCTGCGGCGTGACGGTGCCGTACTGGCTGAACTCGACGTCGCGTCCAGGCGCCACGTCGGTGAACAACAGGCTGAGCACCTGCACGTCGGTCAGGGGTGGATCGGAGCTGAAGACCGGCGTGAACCGCGCCATCGTGCCGGTGACGCGGACCGTCACGCGGTAGGTCTGACTCGGCACGCGGACCTGAGTCTCGGTCTCGATGTCGAAAAACGGCTCAATCCGCGTCGGGTTGTTGAAGTCGATCGTGCCGCGCGTGATCTGGTAGCGCTTCCCCTCGAAGTTGAGCTCGCCGCGCTCGATTTCCGCGCGTCCGAGCAGGACAGGACGGTCGTAGGTGCCGCGCAGCTCGAGATCGGCGTTCGCGACCATCCGCACGGTGTTGTTCTCGACCCGGAGCGTCGACGGAACGGTGATGCGCACGTCGTAGCGCAGCGGGATGGTGGTCTGAAGTGACGAGGCACCCTGGCCGGCCGGGCTGCCCGTCAGATCGATGATGCCTCCGCCGGCGTCGAATCGCTTCGTATACAGCGCGTTGCGCACGACGACCGTGCCAGACAGCGTCGATGAATCGATCGTGCCCTGCAGGTTCAGGTTGGCGTCGACAACCGAGCGCATCCCTTCCGGATACCGCAGCCGCATGTTCTGCCCGTTCATCGCGACGTCGAGACGGCCGGGACGATACCCGTCGATGCCGATGCGGCCGCCGAACTGCACCGGCCCGGTGCCAAGCTGGGCGGTCACTTCGTCGAGGGTGACGCCGCGCGAGTCGAATCGGACGACGCCGGAAATGTTCTCGAGCGCGTGCGGCAGATCGAAATGCCGGATGCGTCCCTCCTCGATCGTCATCGTGCCGCTGACGAGCGGCGTACGCATCGGCCCGTCGAGCGTGGCCTGCAGCAACGCCTGCCCCGTGCTTCGAATGTTGGGGACGAATCCCTGCAGGATTCCGAGGTTGGCCGCGCCGTTCGCGCGCATGGCAATACGCTCGTTGTGCAGATCGACGAGGCCTGAGACGTCCAGCTGTGTGTTCTCGCCGATCAGGCGCATGTCGGTGAGACGCAGCGAGTGGCGGTCGAGCGCCATCCGGATCGGTACCTCGTTCCGCAGCCGATAGTCGAACAGCCGCAGATCGAGCTTGTCGACCGTCGTGTCGACGAGGAGGTGATCGATGTCCGTAAGCTCGCCAACCACGCGGATACTGCCGCTGGCAATCGCAGTCGTGTAGGGCGAGAGTGCGGGATCGAAGGCGCGAATGTAGGGGTCGAGCGACGTGTCCGCAACCGTGAACGTCAGGTCGGCGTCCATCTGTTCGCTGAGTGCGACGGTGCCGGAGCCCGAGACGGCAAGTCGGGGCGACGCGGCCTCGAGCTTCAGGGCCATCAAGTCGTTGTTGATGTTGATGTCGCCGGTCACCGTACCGATGCCTTCGTCGGCGACAAAGAAGTCGCGCACGTTGCCGTGCACGTCGTACCGCGGCGCGTCGAAGGTGCCGCTGCCGCCGGCGGTGAAATCAAGCAGGCCCGACAATGGCGGAGCATTCGGCGACCGTGCCACCGCCAGGCTCTCGACCGGGATGCGCTGCGCGTCGAAGTTGAACTGATAGGTGCTGTCCCAGCCGACGTAGGCGGCGCCGGTCCCGCGGCCGCCGCCCTTGACGACGACAATGTTGTCGAGACGGACGCCTTCGCCTTCGAGACGGAGACTCGCGGTCGCTGTCTCGAACGGCTCGTGGTACGCGACGCCATCCGCAATCGCCATCGTGCCAAAGCCGAACGGACGTGTGTACGCGCCGTACACATGGAACTCTCCCGACAGCACGCCCTCCACGGGATAGTCATCGAGCACGAATGCGTGACGCAGGTCCGCAACGGGGCGTTTGATGATCCGGACGATCGCGTTGATCTCTTCCCCATTGTCGCGACGCGGATAACCCAGCGAGAATCTGCCGTCTGCGTAGATGGCCGAGTCGCCGTTGTTCAGGACCACCTCCTTCACATCGGCGTAGCTGTTCTCGATGACGGTCGAGCCCTGTGCGGCGCCCCAGACGACGCCGAACGCACGCATGCGTTCGCCAGCGAACGTGCCCTCGATGCGGGGACGCGAGAAGCTGTTCAGCATGATGCCGTCGAACGTGCCGTACCCGCCGATCGGAATCGCGTTGGTCGGGTTGCCGAACGCCGTCATCAGACCCGCGAGGAAACGATCGCTCTCCTGCCAGTCGGCACTGCTCACGTGGAACGGAAGGCGGGAACTGTCGCCGTAGGCGGTGCTCCCTTCGAACTCGACATATGTGCTCGGAGTGGCGACGCGGCTGGGGCCGATGTCGATCACATCAGGACCAAAGGCATACGTGATCGAGGCAGCGGTCGGTATCGGCTCGGTGGGCAGCGTGTTGTCGAACGGCCCCCACTGCTTGCCGAGGCGAGCCTCGGCATCGATCCGCTCGATCGGCATGCGGCGCGACATCAGATCCACGCCGCCGGGCGAGTCAACCCGAAGCTCTCCTTCCCCGCGATGCTGCGCATATTTGCCGAGCGGCCACTCGAGGAAATTGCGCCCTGTCGCGCGCCCCGCGAGCCGGATCCCCCTGAGCTCGAGAAAGTTGGTGTACTCCGTGAGATCGACGTTCGCGTATTGCGCGTCGAACGTGGCGGTCGCTGGCATCCCGGCACGGCCGAGCGGCGCCATCTTGTAGCTGAAACGCGCGTCCCCGCCGTACACCGCCGCGGTCGCGTCGGTCACTTCCATTTTCTCGGGCACCCACAGCACGGAGCCGCGCAGGTTGCTGAAGCGGTACGCGTTCACCCCTGCCAGGGCGCTGACGAACGTTCCTTTGAGCTCGCGGCCCGTGCGCGTCCTGCCGTCTGCGAGCTGTTCCTTGAAGAGATGGAAGGTGCCGGTGAAATCACCGGTGCCCATGACCGTGAACGTGTCATGGGCGAACCAGATGCCCTTCTCGGTCGGAAAGTCGATCTTCGATTTGATCTTGTAGGTCTGCTCGGGCCAATGCCCGGCGTCGACAATGCCGGTCAGCTCGGTCTTCGCGCCGTCGGTGACGAGATCGATGCGATCCAGGATGATGTATCCGTTGACGATCCGGAAATTCGTGGACATATCCGCGCGCATCGGCACGTAGTTCTGCATCGTCACGGTGCCGTTCGAAAACTGCGCCTGGCCCCGATACTCGGACGTCGGGCGCCCGACCGTGACATCCAGGTTCCGCGCGATGGTGCTCCACGGCGTCCCATGATCCTCGTACGTGAACTGCCCTCGCGACGCCCTCACGTACTCGAGCGTCGTCGTCCAGGCGCTCTGCCTGCCGCTGCCCTGCGGAAACTTCGGGAAGCTGATACGGCCGTCCGGGAAGTACTCGACGTACATGTCCCAGTCGGTCATCTGAATCGCGTCGAAGACGATACGGCGGTTGAAGAGCGTGCTCCACGGCATCGAGACATCGATGCGCTTCGCAACGAGGAACGGACGCGACTGGGGCGTCAAGCCTTCGATCATCAAGTCGCCGATGATGAAGCTGCCGCGCCAGAGGTGGATGGAGAGCTTCCCGATGTGCATCGGGCGCTTGAGCAACTGGGTGCCGGCGGTTTCGGCGCGCTTTCTCAGCGACGGTCCGAGATCGACGGTCACGCTGGTCACAAAGGTGACGGCCAGGATGACGGCACACGTCGCCACGATACGGCGCACGATGCGCCGCGTCCTCTTCGTCAGAGGATGGTGGAAGACGCTGACTAACGACCTGTAATTCAAAATGCAAAATGCAAAATGCAAACAATGTCAGAAATGCAAACACTGCATCGACGTTGATGCAGACGGCGTTTGCATTGTGCATTTTGCATTTTGCATTACTCCACTATCACCAGTATGGCGCCAGCCTCGACCAGGGTGCCTTCCTCTACGCGAACCTCGGACACCGTGCCACCCTTCGGCGATCGCAGCTCGTTTTCCATCTTCATCGCTTCGACGACCACGAGTCCCTGCCGCTGCTGAACGCGGTCACCCGCCTTCACGAGTACTTTGACGATTTTGCCCGGCATTGGTGCGACGATCCGGTGAGGCCCCGCCGCCTCCCCGGTCTCCCCCGCCCTGGCGCCGCGGCCACGCGCACCCCAGGCGCGACGCGCCGAATCCACCGAAACCGGGATCGCCTGTCCGTCGACATGAACCATCATCGCTCCGTCGAGCCCTTCGACGAAGGTGACCTCGTGGCTTTTTGTGCCGAGGAGGAGGGACCAGATGCCGCCTACTTCATGGACGTCAACCGTATGCTCGTGGCCGTCGACCGAGACGACAAAACCGGCGTCCCGGCGATGGACCTCGACATTTCGCGTCCTTCCGCCCGCCTCAATCGGCACGCTCACGAACGCAGCCCTTCGACGCGGGCCAGCGCCTTCCAGCCCGTCGGCGGGTCCGAAGGGGGTTTCGCAGTCGTGGGGCCCGGCGTTCCTGCCCGACGACGCTCTGAGAACGACGTCGAGAACCGACCCGCCCGGTAAATCGCAGCCGCAATCACCGCAACATCGACCAGCGCCTCGTCAACGAGCGCAAAGGGCTGGCCCTGGCGCGCGCGCAGGACCTCATCGAGGTAGCTCGTATGAAAGCTCGCAGTCAGGAATTCGGGCTGATCGAACATCCACGTGAAGAACGGGATCGTCGTCCGGATGCCACGCACCTCATATTCGCGCAGCGCCCGCCGCATCCGCGCAATCGCCTGGGGGCGATCGATGCCCCAGGCGATCAACTTCGAGATCATCGGGTCGTAGAAGATCGGCACGTCGGCGCCCGCTTCAGTGCCACTGTCGTCACGAATGCCCGGACCACTGGGGACGCGCAGCGCGGAGATGCGGCCCGGCGAGGGCATGAACCCTTCGTCCGGATCCTCCGCGTAGATGCGGCATTCAACCGCGTGGCCCGAAGGCGCAAGGACCGACGCCGGATCCAGTTCGAGGCGTTCCCCGCGAGCGATGCGGATCTGCCATTGCACCAGGTCTATGCCGGTCACCATCTCGGTGATGGGATGCTCGACCTGCAGCCGCGTGTTCATCTCGAGGAAATAGAAACTGCCGTCGTCGTCGAGGAGGAACTCGATCGTACCGGCGTTGGTATAGCCGACCGAGCGCGCGACCGCCGCCGCTGCTGACGTCACGCGCTGCCGCAGTTCGGGGCCAACCACCGGGGATGGTGTCTCCTCGATCACCTTCTGGTGACGCCGCTGGATCGAGCACTCGCGCTCAACGAACGGCAGCACGGTCCCGTGCTGATCCGCGAGCAGTTGCACCTCGATGTGTCGCGGTCGCGCGAGCCGCCGCTCCAGGTAGATCGCGGAGTCGCCAAAGGACGCCTTCGCCTCCGAGCGGGCGGCGCGCACCGCGCTCGACAGTTCGTCCGCGCGCGTGACCACGCGCATACCTTTGCCGCCGCCGCCTGCGACCGCCTTGATCATGATCGGGTACCCGATGCGATCCGCGATGCCCGCGATCGCCGCGTCGGGGACGTCGGCGTCCAGTGGTTCCTCGGTGCCCGGGACGACCGGCACACCAACCTGCATCGCGGCCCGCCTCGCAGCCGTCTTGCTGCCCATCAACGAGATCGCTTCGGGGGTCGGGCCGATGAACGTCAGCCCCGCATCACGGCACGCTGACGCGAAGTCCTCGTTTTCAGCCAGGAATCCGTAGCCGGGATGGACGGCATCGGCGCCGGTCTGACGCGCGGCGTCGATGACGCGATCGATGCGGAGGTAGCTCTCACCGGGAGGATTCCCACCGAGATGAACCGCCTCGTCCGCCATGCGCACGTGACGTGCCGCGCGATCGCTGTCCGAGTACACCGCCACCGTGGCGATCCGCATGTCGCGGCAGGCGCGAATGATGCGCACGGCGATCTCGCCGCGGTTGGCAATCAGGAGCTTCGTCACACCGCGATCAGAGAGGGATGTTGCCGTGTTTCTTGGGCGGATTCTTGTCGCGCTTTGTCTCCAGCGTGGCGAGCGCGGCAATCAGCTTGGCGCGCGTCTGCCGGGGCTGGATGATCTCGTCGACGTACCCGCGCTGCGCCGCGACGTACGGATTCGCGAACTTCTCGCGGTACTCCGCAATCTTCGCCGCCCGCGCGGCGGCGACGTCGGCGGCCGCATCGAGCTCGCGCTTGTAGAGAATATTGACTGCGCCCTCCGCGCCCATCACCGCGATCTCCGCGCTCGGCCAGGCGAAGTTCACGTCGGTCCGAATGTGCTTGCTGGACATCACGCAGTACGCCCCGCCATATGCCTTGCGCGTGATGACGGTCACCTTCGGGACGGTGGCTTCGGCAAACGCAAACAGGAGCTTGGCGCCGTGACGGATGATGCCGCCGAACTCCTGCACGGTGCCGGGGAGAAAGCCGGGGACATCCTCGAACGTGACAAGCGGAATGTTGAACGCGTCGCAGAAGCGGACGAAGCGCGCGGCCTTCACCGACGCATCGATGTCGAGCGTGCCGGCGAGGTACGCCGGCTGATTCGCGACGACGCCGACGGGACGGCCGCCGAGGCGCGCGAAGCCGACGAGGATGTTCTTCGCAAAGTGGGCATGCACCTCGAGGAAGCCGCCGTCGTCCACGATCGCGTGAATCACGTCGAGCATGTCGTACGGCTGGTTCGGCGATTCCGGCACGATCGTGTCGAGCGCCGCGTCCGCGCGTTCGGCCGGGTCGGATGTCTCGACGCGCGGCGGGTCGTCCACGTTGTTGCTCGGCATGAACGACAGCAGCTCGCGAATCAGCAGCACGCAGTCCTGGTCGTTGTCGACCGCGAAGTGCGCGACGCCGCTCTTCTCGTTGTGCGTCATCGCGCCGCCCAGCTCCTCCTTCGTCACCTGCTCATGCGTGACGGCTCGGATCACGTCGGGCCCGGTCACGAACATGTAGCTCGTGTCCTTGACCATGATGGTGAAGTCGGTGATCGCCGGTGAATACACGGCGCCGCCGGCGCAGGGACCCATGATTGCGGAGATCTGCGGGATTACTCCGGAGGCGAGCGTGTTGCGGAGGAAAATGTCAGCGTAGCCCGCAAGCGAGACAACGCCCTCCTGGATGCGCGCACCGCCCGAATCGTTGAGCCCCACGACTGGCGCGCCCATTTTCATCGCCAGGTCCATGATCTTCACGATCTTCGCGGCGTTGGTCTCCGAGAGCGAGCCGCCGAATACGGTGAAGTCCTGGGCAAAGGCATACGCCACGCGTCCGTTGACGCGGCCGTGCCCCGCGACGACGCCGTCGCCGGGCACGACCTGTTCGGCCATCCCGAAGTCGAGGCAGCGATGGGTGACGAACTTGTCGATCTCCTCCAAGGTCCCCGGGTCGAAGAGGAGCTCGATCCGCTGACGGGCTGTGAGCTTGCCGGACTCGCGCTGCCGGCGAAGACGCTCGTCGCCGCCGCCCAGCTCGGCGCGCCGATCGAGGTCGGCGAAAACGTCGTTCGTTTTCATCGGGTATCGAGCGGCACCACTAGACTTTCGCCCCCTGAGCCTTCTCCCAGTCCTTCAGGAATTTCTCGAGGCCGATGTCGGTGAGCGGATGCTTGAAGCACTGCTCGATCACGGCCGGCGGCACGGTCACGACGTCGGCCCCCATGCGCGCCGCTTCGATGACGTGAATCGGGCTGCGGACGCTCGCGACGAGGACTTCGGTGGCGTAGTCGGAGCTGTCGAAGATGTCGACGATCTCACGGACGAGCGTCATGCCGATCGCGCCGATGTCGTCGAGCCGGCCGACGAAGGGACTGACGTAGCTCGCGCCGGCCTTCGCGGCGAGCCATGCCTGGGTGGCCGAAAAAATGAGCGTCACGTTGACGCGCCTGCCTTCCGACGACAGCGTCCTGCAGGCCTTCACGCCCTCTTTCGTGAACGGCACTTTGACGACCATGTGCTCGTCGATCGACGCGATGTCACGTCCCTCGCGCACCATGCCCGCGTAGTCGGTGGCAACCACCTCGCCGCTGACCGGCCCTTTCACGATCTGGCAGATCTGCTTGAGGATCTGGCGGTAGTCGCCGCTCTCTTTCGCGAGGAGCGACGGATTGGTCGTCACGCCATCGAGAATGCCGATTGCCACCAGCGCCTCGATGTCCTTCACGCTGCCCGTATCAACGAATAACTTCATAGTAAACCCCCTCAGCGCGCGGTTTCCTCGACGCGATTCGACTCCGCGCTGATGTTCGGCACGGGCAAATGCGCGTCGACCGCAACGACCGCGTACACATATTTTTTGCCAGCCGTGACGTGCATGTCACGGAAGCGCGGCTCGGCTATGGGCGCAGGCGTGAGCGTTTGGAGTGTGGCATCGGTCGCTTCGCCGCGCAAGACCAGATAGCCATCCAGATCCGGCTCGCCATTCGGCTCCCAGATCAGGCTGATCCCGCCCTCATCAGTCACGGCGACGAGACGGTTCGGTGCCGCCGGCGGAAAGATGTCGGTCGGCGTCACGCACGCCGGCGCGGACGCATCACCTTCGATCACGTTCGGCGCGGTACCTCGGATCGCGCGCACCACATAGCAGCGCCCGCGGTCTAGCTCCACCGGGTCGCTGAACGTCATCACGTCGAGTGGAACCGGATTGATGGGCGTGGGTCGCATTGCGTTCCACGGCGCCGGTCGGTTCTCATCAGGAGGCGCCAGTGGATCGGGCGCGACCTCGCGATACACGTTGTAGTGCACAGGTCCGGTAGCCACGGGCGGAACGCTCGACGTCGGCGCGGCTGCGCCCGCAGCCACTACCACCGGCGGCGCTGTCACAATGGGCTCGAGCGCTTCGTCCAGCGGTACGTCCTCGGGACCGAGCGGATGATCGAACAGAGACCCGAGGAACCCACCCGACGGGGGCCATTCCACGACCACCGTAGACTCGGTATAGGACGTCCGTACGAAAGCGGGCGGCTCCGGAAGCTCGACGAGCGGAAATTCGGCCGCCGCCCCCGGCGGTCCCGGACGCCCGCGCACGCTGAATCCGAACGCGACGTAGAACCGCCGCAAACCAGGGGGCTCCGTCCCGGAGACGACGGGCGTGAGGGGCGCGCGGCCACGGCGCACGGGCAGCGCTTCATCCACGCGACCCTGCACGAGCTCTTCGGGCGTCAGCGTGTCGAGAACGGTGACTATCGTGGCCGGAAAAGCGCCCAGTGGCGCTCCGTCGACGGACTCGGCGGTCGCAGTTGCGGAGGCGGATGCGTCCGGAGGAGGCAACACGACTGGAAAGGCCGCGACCAGATCGCCGAGCTCCGCCCACCGCGTCCGCGGCGGAGGCACGCGGCCCGTATAGCCGTAGACTTCGATACGGCCGAGGTCGACCGGAATCGACGAGTCGATGTTCGTGGCGGGAACGGTCAGCGTGACGAACACGTCACGACCGGACCGCTGCGCCTGGATCATATCGATCGCCGCAGGAATGCGGAGAATCGGCGCAAGCGGAGGGCCTTTCTTGCCGCAGTCCGCTGCCAGCACGATCGCAGGAATCACCCAGAGGAGACGTGGGAGCAACAACGAAACGATCTTAACTCCCAACTTCCAACTCCCGACTCCCAAGGCGCCCCGGGTGTCGGAAGTGGACGTTGGTCGCCGGTTCGATCGTTACTCGGCAGAAAGCTGACTCGGTTCGGCTGGCGCGTGATGCTCGATCGCGACGCGTCGTCCCACTTCGGAGGCCTTGAAGCGGCGCACGTCGACATTCAGGTTACGGACCTTGTAATTGAGAATCCTCTCGGTGGTGTCGAGGAGGCGCGCGGCCTTCGCGCGGTTCCCGCGCGTGGTCTTGAGCGCGTCCTGAATCAGATCGCGCTCGAACCCTTCGACGGCGTCCTTGAGCGACACCCGCGTCACGGTTCCAGACGAGTCGGCGGTCTGGAGCGAGGGAGGAAGGTGATGGCCGTGAATGACCTGACCGTCGCACACGAGGACCGAGCGTTCGAGCGCATTCTCCAGCTCGCGCACGTTGCCCGGCCAGTGATACGACATGAGCATGTCGATCGCCGGCGTCGAGATCCGCTTGATCACCTTGCCGTGCTCGCGTGAAAACTTCTCGAGGAAGTGATCGGCAAGGAGGAGCATGTCCGCCTTCCGGTCGCGCAGCGGCGGAACGAAGATGGTGAAGACGTTCAGACGATAGTAGAGGTCTTCGCGGAATGTCCCCTCGGTGATCGCCTTCTCCATGTCCTTGTTCGTTGCGGCGAGCATGCGCACGTTCACCCGTACGGTCTCTGTGCCGCCGACGCGCTCGAACTCGCGCTCCTGCAGCACGCGAAGCAGTTTCACCTGCGTGCTCAGGTTGATGTCGCCGATCTCGTCGAGGAAAAGCGTCCCGCCCTCGGCGAGCTCGAAGCGCCCTTTCTTCCGGGCGTGCGCGCCGGTGAACGCGCCCTTCTCGTAGCCGAACAGCTCCGACTCAATCAGGCTGTCGGGCAGCGCGGCGCAGCTCACCTTGACGAACGGCTTCTTCGCGCGCAGCGAGTTGTAGTGAATCGCATGCGCGATCAGTTCCTTGCCGGTACCCGATTCGCCGCGGATGAGCACCGTGGTATTGGTCTGCGCGACCTGGGCCACCTGCTCGTACATCTGCCGCGTGGGACCGCTCGTTCCGATGATGTTCGAGAAGTCGTACCGCTCGCGAAGCTCCTGCCGCAGGTGCGTGTTCTCGTCGACGAGGCGCCGGCGCTCTTCCTCCACGAGCCGCTGGACGTTCAGCGCCTGGGCGATCATCGAGCTGACGATGCCGAAGAACTTCATGCTGCTTTCGTAATCGCGTTCCGGTTTGAACTTGAGATCGACGGCGAGCGTGCCGACGGTGGCGCGCTGCACCACGATTGGCACGCAGATGAAGCTGAGCTCGTGGCGCGGAACGTCGGCGCGGCGCGACATCCGATTGAGGAATTCCGGCTCTTTGCTCACGCGCGGGACGACGATCGGCTTGCCGCTCTGTACGACCTGACCGGTTATGCCTTCGCCGACCTTGAAGCTGACCGCACGTACCCGATCATCGAAGCCTTCGGACGCCTCGACATGCAGCTCCCCCTCCCGCAGCAGCGTGACCATGCCACGGACGACACCGTGATGGCGGATAAGGATCTGGATGACGCGCTGCATCGACGACTTCAGGTTCAGGGTGCCTGACAGGGCTTGGCTGACCTCGAGCAGGGTCGAAAGTCGGCGGGCGTCGCGGGTCGAAGTGTTGCCGTCTGGCGCTGGCTTGGCGGCGGGCATGAAGTCTCCTACATTCCTGATCCGAATTCGATGTTTACCAACAAAGATGTCTGACGACTGTTTCTTGAAGCGTCCTGCGAAACCTGGGCACAAAGTTCAGTAAATACGTTCCTGTCTCAGACACATCACTATATAACATTTTTGTGCTTGAAAACCGGCCGAAGGAGGCACTCGCACCTGCCTATCGCAAGCCGCGAGCCATGGGGACTAGGGGGAAGGGGAGGGAAGGGGGAGGGGGAAGGGGGAAGGGGGGAGGGGTTAGGGGCAGTGAAGGGCGAACCCCCAACGTCTTCGGATCCCTGATCCCTGATCCCTGATCCCTACAGAATGTACCGAGAGAGATCTTCGTTGCGGACGATGTCGGCGAGCATGCGGTCGACGTAGGCCTCGTCGATGACCACGGTCTTCTCGCCCATATCCGGTGCCTCGAAGGAGAGCTCGTCGAGCAGCCGCTCCATCACGGTGTGAAGCCGCCGCGCGCCGATGTTCTCGGTCGCGTCGTTGACGCGCGCCGCGAAGTCGGCTATCCGGCCGACCGCGCCGGCCGTAAACGTCACCGTGAGGTCTTCGGTGCCGAGCAGCGCGACGTACTGTTTGACGAGGGCGTTGCGCGGCTCGGTGAGAATGCGGACGAAGTCGTCACGCGTCAACGGTTCGAGCTCCACGCGAATGGGAAAGCGTCCCTGCAGCTCGGGAATCAGGTCGGACGGCTTCGAGACGTGAAACGCGCCGGCCGCGATGAACAGGATGTGATCGGTCTTGACCATCCCGTACTTCGTGTTGACGGTCGTGCCCTCGACGATCGGCAGGATGTCGCGTTGCACGCCCTCGCGGCTGACGTCGGGCCCACCGTGGCCGCCGCCTGCCATTCCGTCGCGGCTGGCGATCTTGTCGATCTCGTCAATGAAAATGATCC
This sequence comes from uncultured Acidobacteriota bacterium, assembly GCA_963741135.1. Lineage (GTDB taxonomy): Bacteria > Acidobacteriota > Vicinamibacteria > Vicinamibacterales > UBA2999 > Gp6-AA40. Next base: position 871,255 of record CAVUHC010000006.1, on the reverse strand, counting down.
CGGCATGCTCGACGCGCTGCACCGCGGTGCGGCTCACCGTCTCCATGTCGACGAGCTTCGCCTGCTCCTCCGCGAGCAGGTGCGCGAGCGCATCGGGCACCTTGAGGCGCCGCGATTTCGTACGTCCCTGGAACATGTTGCCCATCATGTCCTTCAGATTGACGCCAATCTCTTCTACCGAGCTGCCGGCGATGATTTCGAAGGACGGCATCGCCGACTCACGCACTTCGATTTCGACGCTGCGATCGTCGAGCCGTCCCTCGCGCAGCGATTCGCGCATCCGTTCGCGGGTGCGGTTCGCGTGCTCGCGGGCGGCGGACGGATCCTCGCCGGGCGCGGCAGTACGCGACGGGGGAAGCAGCAGATCCAGGAGCCGCTCTTCCGCGCCGGCCTTCGCCTTCTCCTGGACTTCCTCGGCCTTTTCTTCGCGCACCATGTCGACGGCCAGTTCAACCAGATCGCGGACCATCGATTCGACATCGCGTCCCACGTAGCCAACCTCGGTGAACTTCGACGCTTCGACCTTGATGAAGGGTGACTGGGCGAGGCGCGCCAGCCGGCGCGCAATCTCGGTCTTACCGACACCAGTCGGGCCGATCATGAGGATGTTCTTCGGCGTGACTTCCTCGGCGATGTCGGGCGGCAGCTGCTGGCGGCGCGTCCGGTTGCGCAGAGCGATGGCGACTGCTCGCTTCGCTTTGCCTTGCCCGATGACGAACTTATCGAGCTCGGCGACGATTTCGCGCGGCGTCAGCGAGCGCGCCGCGGAGGCTGTGCGTTCCGGTAGGAAGATTGCCATTCGATGCGTCTTTGACTACGAAAGGCCACGGAGACACGAAGGCACGGAGAAATCATTTCTATACTCCGTGTCTCCGTGACTCCGTGGCCCGTCTCTCAAAGTTCCTCAATGGTGAGATTAGGGTTCGTGTAAATGCAGATGTCGGCGGCGATCGCCATCGCCTCGACGGCAATGTGGCGCGCGTCGAGCGGGCTGTGCCGCGCGAGCGCCCGCGCGGCAGCCATCGCAAACGGCCCCCCCGACCCGACCGCCACGATACCGTCGTCAGGCTCGATCAAATCGCCGGTGCCCGAGAGAAGAAATGTCGATTTCTTGTCCGAGACGATGAGCATCGCTTCGAGGCGGCGAAGCAGACGGTCGGTTCGCCAGTCGCGAGCGAGCTCCACAGCAGCGCGTTCGAGGTTGCCGCGATACTGTTCGAGCTTTGATTCGAATCGCGAGAAGAGCGCAAACGAATCGGCGGCGGAGCCGGCAAAGCCGGCCAGGATCGAGTCATTGTAGAGGCGACGAATCTTTTTTGCGTTCTGCTTGAGCACGGTGTTGCCTAACGTCACCTGCCCGTCGCCGGCCATCACCGTACGGTCCTGGTGTCTGACGGACAGGATTGTCGTCGCGCGGATCACCCGGCCAGTATGCCTCAAAAAAAGGGCAGGCCTGCCGCGGCCGTCCGACCCTCACGGGTGACAGGGCGCGCCGCACACGACGAAACGCTCACATTTTATCGATGTTTTCGCGCAGTTTTGCTGGCAACAACGTTGCTGACGCATACTCTGCCATGACTCCTTATCCCTTCGTTCTCGCAGCATCTTTAATCGCGATCCAGTCGTCGCCTGCGCCCCAGAACGAGCTCGCCATTCAGACCGCCGAGGCCGTTCAGGTCGCGGAGCTTGCCGAGGCGCCCCGGCCGCACGCCGAAGCCCAGGATCAAGGCCGCACCGCCGGAAGCCGGGACCGCGGCGACAATCCGCAGGTCGGTGGCGCCGTGCAGCGCGGCGATCGCCCGCGCGGGGATAACGCGCCGACGGGTCAGGCAGCGCCACGCGAGTCGGGGCCCGCGCCCGTTCCTGCGCCAGCCGCGGTGCGTGTCGAGCAGTCGCAGCCGCAACCGGCGGCGGCCAACGACCAACGTCGCAATGATGGAGGCCGGGATCGGGGCGACAACCCGCAGTCCGGCGGTGCGGTGCAACGAGGCGATCGTCCGCGTGGAGATAATCCGGCAACCGGCCGGGCAGTGCCGCGCGACACTCGTGTCGCCCCTGCGCGTCCCCAGGGCCAGCGTAGCGGCGACTACAACCGCGGACGCAACATCTACGGCGCCCCGCCGGTTTACAACTATTACTACTCTCCGCGCCGGTACTATCCGTACGGCTATGGCGCGTTTGGCCTCGGCTATTTCTACTACGACCCGTACACGTGGTATCCACCCAGTTACTACGGCAGCTATTACGGCAGCGGCTATGGCAATGGCTACTACGGCGGATACTCCGGCGGCTATTTCGATGTTGGAGAAATCCGCCTAACAGTGTCTCCGCGATTCGCGGATGTCTACGTCGACGGCTATTTCGCGGGACGTGTGGACGACTATGACGGCGTGTTCCAGGCGTTGAAGCTGGAGTCGGGGCCGCACCACATTCAGATCGTGGCCCCGGGTTACACGACGCTCGACTTCGACGTGCGGATCAACCCCGGCCAGAAGATCACCTATCGGGGTGACCTGCGGCCGCTCAGGCCGTAGGGTAAACCCCAAATCCCAAATCCCAAATCCCAAATCAAAAGGACCAAATCCGAACAAGTCGACATCACGTTGACTTGGGATTTGGGTTTTGGGATTTGGGATTTGGGATTTTCCTACGCCGCAGCATCGCGTAAACGGGAATGCCGGCGGCAATGATAAGCGCCCCCGCGACAGTCTGGCGGGGCGCGCGATAGAGGCCATTCATCAGGATAAAAGCACTTGCGACCGCATAGATCGCAGGCGCAATCGGATAGCCCCAGGCGCGGAACGGCCGCTCCGCCTCGGGCTCCTTTCTTCGCAGCACGAATAGCGCAACCACCGCAACACCCGAGAACAGCACGATCGCAAAGCCGGTGTACGTGACGAGCGCGTCTGCCGTGGCTGTCAGCACGAGCAGCGAGCTCCATATCGCCTGGGCACAGATCGCCGCCGCAGGCGTCCGGTAACGAGTGTGCACGACCGCCGCGCGCGCGAAGAACAGACCGTCGCGCGCCATCGCGTAGTAGACACGCGGCCCCGCGAGTGTCATTGCACTGATGCTTGCGGCGAGGCTGACGATCGACACCACGCCCATGATGCTGCCGGCAGCGGTTCCAAGCAGGCGATCCGCGATCACATCGAGGACACTTCCGTTGATGGCCGCCAGTTCTCGCACCGGAATCACGTAAAGGTACAGCGCGTTCAGCAGCAGGTAGATCGCGATGACGGCGCCAGTCCCGAGCGCCAGCGCTCGGGGCACGTTGCGCCCCGGATCGCGCACTTCCTCGGCGACGTAGGCCGCGGCATTCCACCCCGAGTAGGTGAACATCACCGGAATCAGCGCGAGGAGCCAACCCGCGGGGGCAACCGGCGCGGCCTCCGCGAGGTGAGCAACCGAGCCGGTTCCAAATGAAAAGCCGATCGCGATGAAGGCGACGAGCGCGGTGACCTTGAGGCTGGCGAGGACGTTTCCCACGATGCGACCTGGGCCGACCCCCCGCACGTGCAGCCACGCCATGGCGGCGATGATCGCAATTGCCGTGAGGGTCTGCGGCGAAAACGTGAGCGCGACAACCCCGGGGACGATCGGCACGACCAGCCACGGCGCCTGTCCAGACACGCCCGGCGCAAACCGTCCGAGGTAGAACACCAGCACCGCGGCGCTCGTTGCGATGGCCCCCGAGAAACCGGCAACGAACGACGTCCATCCGGTGAGAAACGCGGCAGGCGGCCCAAACGCTTCGCGGAGGTAGACGTACTCGCCGCCCGCACGCGGTCGCAGCGCGGCGAGCTCGGCGTACGCCATCGCGCCCGCAAACGCGAGCGCGCCGCCTGCCACCCACGTGGAGAGAAAAAGCGCCGCGCCGGGGACGAGCGCGGCAATCTGGGGCGGCGTGAAGAGAATCCCGCCGCCGATGACGTTTGAGACGATGATGGCCGCGGCGTCGAGCGGACCGAGACGCCGCTCGAGCGTGGGAGAGGGCGGCACTATTGCGTCAGGAGCTGCCGATCGATCGTGAATTCGCCCAACTTCTGCCAGGTCCGCGAGCCATGCTTGCCGAAGATCTCGACCCTCGCGTCGACGAACTGCTTGTTCTGCAGCATCTGCAGCCGCGACTCGGTGCCCGTATATCCGAGGTTCGAGCGCAGCACGAGCGACCCGCCGATCTGCCCGGGTGAGATCCCCTGGCGGTCGATGGCGGTCACGAAGTGCTCGCCCCACGCCTCCGGCTCGCCTTTGCGCTTGAAGATCGCGTTCACCTGGACGCTCTCCACCGGCTCGGCTGAGGTGTTCTGCAGTTTGAGGGAAATGCTCGGAACGAGCTTGTTCTTGCCCTCGTAGATACCGGCGTCATACCAGCCGGTATGCACGTCGGTGATCTTCACGACTTTCTCGACGTCGAAGTTATGGCCGCAGCTGGAGAACAGAAGAGCGGCCGCCAGCGCCAGAACGAGACGTTTCATACACCAATTGTATTCAGAATTGCTTGATCTCGACGTGGGTGCGCGTCTCATCCAGCGTCATCCGGCCCGCGCGATACGCGGCCAGGTCGGTGCCCTTGATCCGGAACACGATGCTGCTGATGTTCGACGTATCGCCCGGCACGAGGCGATCGGGCCGCACGTTGTCGCGGGCCGCCACCGTGAGCCACTCGTTCTCGGCAATCGGCAGCGGGCCGCTGTTCTCGATCATCGCATCAACGATCGCCTGACTCACCTCGCGCGTATAAGCCGCGTTCGGATCCTCGATAAGGGAGAGATCCACGCGCGCCGGGGCGGGTGCCGTCGTCTGGGCCGTCACCGAAGCCGCGCCTACGGTCTGCGGCCGCGCAGCCGCGTCCGAGGGAAGCGGTCCAACAGGTCCCACCTGCAGCTCGAGCCGGCGCAGCGCGCTCTGGAGCGAGGCGCGCGTCCGTGTATCCTGGACGGTCGCGATATACGCCTTGAGCTGATTCACGGCGGTAGCCGCGCCAAGGCCGTTCTCATCCACCATCTGCCGCAGCGTCCATGCCATCGTCCGGCGGAACGCGGGGACTTCGACGTCGAAGAAAACACCGTAATTTTCGAGCCGGAAGCCCCGTACCGACGGGGCACCGGTCATCATCAGCGCATCCGGCGGCATCACCGCGCGAACCTGGCGCATGAGGCTGTCAGCGCCGTTGGCGACCGCGCTCTCGAGCACGCTCTCCATCATCGAGATTTTCTGGCGGGCCTTGACCTGATCGACCTCAGGCGGCGGTGCCTGTGCGAACGCGGCGGGCGCGATGCCGATGACGATGACGATGCCGACTAGACAAGGTTTCACGATATTTCTCCTGCGCTCAGGCGGGTCCAACCGGATCCGCTCTCGTTATTGCCCCCGCTGCGATACGCGCATCAGGTAATTCAACATCTGGCGCTGCTGTGCGACTTCCACGCCAGTCGTGCCATCCATCTGGCCCATGGCGCGCTCGATGCGCGTCAAGTCGCCCTGACGCTGCGCGTCGAAGTCGCGCACGATTTCCGCCGTGCGCAGCGCAAGCTCGCGCTGCTGCCGCTGTTCGCTCTCCTGGATCATCGCGCGGACGCGCTCGAAAATCTGCACGTCCCCCGCGCTCGCTGCCGCAGGACCGTTCGTGTTGCGCATCTGCGACAGTTCCGTGCGGAGACGCTGCTCGAGTGCCGACAAATCACCGGGCGTCACGGCGGGGGTTGTCGCCGAGGAAAGGGTCACGTTCGATCCCTGTGGATTAGATGCCGGTGCATCCGTCGTGGCCGTCGTGCCGCGCAACACGCCAAGCGTGACACCCGTCGCGAAGATCACTGCGGCGGCGGCCGCCTGCGCCCACGCCGGCATCGGCTGCCGCCACCAGCGGGAGGGTCTCAGCACATTGGAGACCTCGGATCGTGGTGCGTCCGATACGACGCGAAACCCGAGCTGCGCGTCAGGAGGACTCCATGACCCGAGCAGCTCGCGCGTAGCGCCAAGCGATGCGATCTCCTCCGCGCATCTGTCGCACACGGCCACGTGCGTACTAATGGCGCGACGCTCGCCCGGTTCGCACTCATTGTAGAGATACGAGACGAGCGCGCCGTGGTCTCCGCAGGTAAAGGTCTGAGTCATGTTCGTTTCACCAGTTGCGGCGTCATCTGCCCGTTCTTCTCCAGGTGCCGGCGGAGGACCGCCAAGCCCTGATAAAGGCGCGTCTTCACCGTGCTGAGCGGGCACCCCTGCATGTCGGCAATCTCCTGAAATGTCATCCCGTGGTACTCCTTGAGGATGATCGCCGTTCGCTGCTCCTCGGGCAGCAGCGCCATCGCTTCTTCGACGACCGCGCTCAGCTCGCGGCGCGACACCAACTCCTCGATCGATTCCACCGGACCGCGCTCCGCCGCGAGCTCTCCGGGGTCGATGCCTTCCGGAATCTGCATCACCGGCGCGCGGCGCTGACGACGAATCCAGTCCCGGCACAGGTTCAGGGCGATGCGGTACAGCCAGGAGGAAAACTTCGCCTGGCCCTTGAACCCGGGCAGTGCGCGGAATGCGCGGAGGAACGTCTCCTGACAGACGTCCCGCGCGTCCTCCTCGCGACCGATGACGCGGTACGCCAAGGCATAAATCGGCCGCTCCCATCGAAGGATGAGCTGATTGAAGCTCTCGGCATCGCCGCCAACCGATTTGGCGACGAGCTCGTCGTCGGTCAACGTCATGTCTGGAGCCGGGGGCCCGCCGGTCCGGTCAGTGGATAAGACGGCAACTGCCGTCGGACGGCCGTAGATTTCATAATACGACGTAAGGCCTTGGAGGGCTGCTGGTTAGATGCGTTTCTGGCCATGGCTCAGCCGTGGCCGTGATGAACGCTCGCCGTACGACGCAGGCTGACATTGGCGGACAGAGTGGTAAAATGCCGGGGTTGGCTTTGAATTTCCCCACAGACGAAGTGTTTTTGACCACGGAGGAGGTGCTCGAATACCTCCAGATCAACCTCCGGACAGTGTACCGCCTGATCAAGGCTGGAAAGATCCCGGCGGTGCGCGTCGGACGCCAGTGGCGGTTCCGGAAACGCGACATCGACGTCTGGCTGGACAGCCAGCGGCCGCGCGGCGATCGTCAGGTGGCAGCGACACCGGCGACCCCAGTCCGCAACACGCGGCAGCGCGTCCTCGTGGTCGATGACGAGGCCAGTATCCGCGACCTCCTGTCGAAGACACTGGCGCTGGCGGAATACGACGTCGACACGGCGCCGGACGGCACGACGGCTCTCGATCGGATGCGGGCATTTTCCTACGATCTGCTCATTGCTGATCTCAGGATGCCCGGCATGGACGGTCTTACCTTGATCAGGCAGGCGAAGCGCATCAAGGCCGATCTTCCCGTTATCATCATCACCGGCTTTTCCACCGAATCGAGCGCGATCGAAGCGGTGAATCTCGGCGTCGCCGGCTACCTCACCAAGCCGTTCCGGGTACCGCAGGTACTGGCCGCCGCCTCGAAGGCGCTCGGCGCGCCGGTGGCGTGATCCAGCTTTCCGACCTCAGTAAATCCTTCGGCGATCGCACCCTGATCGACCACGTGACGTGGCAGATCTCGGATGGTGACCGCGTCGGTCTATGCGGACCGAACGGCGCGGGCAAGACGACGCTGCTGAAGATGCTCGCCGGACTCGAGGAGGCGGATTCGGGTGCGATCGTCAGGCCCGCCGACCTGACGATCGGGTACCTGCCGCAGGACGGCCTGACGCACTCAGGACGCAGCGTCTTCGAGGAAGCGAGCAGCGCATTCCAGCCGCTGCTCGACATGAAGGCGGAGATGCACGAGATCGAGCATCTGCTGGGCGATGCGTCGATCCCGCAGGACGAGCACGACGCCATGCTGGCCCGTTACAGCGATCTGCAGGACCGCTTTCGCCTTGCCGACGGCTACAGCATGGACCTGAGAATCGCCACGGTCCTGCGCGGTCTTGGTTTCACACCTGACGACGCCGAGCGACCGGCGGAAACATTTTCCGGCGGCTGGCAGATGCGAATTGCGCTCGCGAAGCTGCTGCTCGGCCGCCCGAACCTTCTGCTGCTCGACGAGCCGACGAATCATCTCGATCTCGAAGCGCGCAACTGGCTCGAGGAGTATCTCGGGGGGTACCCCTTCGCCGTGATCCTCGTCTCGCACGATCGCTACTTCCTGGACTCGGTGGTCACGCGGATCACCGACCTGCATCTGCGCAAGCTGACCGACTACATCGGCAACTACAGCAAGTACGTCGCGCAGCGCGACGCAATGCTCGAGCGTCTGCGCCAAGCGAAAAAGGAACAGGACGAAGAAGTCGCCCGCGTGAAGATGTTCATCGACCGGTTCCGCTATCAGGCCACCAAGGCGGCGCAGGTCCAGAGCCGTATCAAACAGCTCGACAAGGTCGTGCCGATCGAGGTGCCGCCCGAGCGGAAGCGGATCCACTTCACGTTTCCGGTCTGCGCAAAGAGCGGCCGAACGGTGCTCGAGCTGAAACACGTCCGGAAGGCGTACGGACCGCTGACGGTGTTCAAGGATCTCTCGCTCCACATCGAGCGCGGCGATCGGATCGCGCTCGTTGGTCCCAATGGATCCGGCAAGTCCACGCTCATGCGCATGCTCTCCGGCGAGGAGTCACCGGACAGCGGCACGCGGACCGAAGGACACCAGGTCGTCATCGAATATTTCGCGCAGGACGAGGCGGTGCGCCTTGACCCGGCGCTCACGGTGTACGAGACGCTCGCTTCCGGTTCCTCGACCGGCATGGTCCCGGCGATCCGGAACATCCTCGGCGGCTTCCTCTTCTCCGGAGACGATGTCTACAAGAAGGCCGCCGTGTTGTCGGGCGGCGAGCGAACGCGGCTCGCGGTCGCGCGCATGCTGCTGCGCCCTTCGAATACGCTGCTGCTGGACGAGCCGACCAACCACCTCGATCTGGACTCGAAGGACGTGCTGCTCGACGCGCTCGAGGATTACGGCGGGACGCTGATCATCGTGTCGCACGATCGCTACTTCGTCGAGAAGTTGGCGACGAAAATCATCGAGGTCGGCCACGGGCAGGCAGTGGTCTATCCGGGGACGTACTCTGAATTCCTCTGGAGTAAAGAACACCAGGAGGCAGCCCCCAAGGTCCAACTCCCGACTCCCAAGGCGAGGATTGAAAATCCCAAATCCCAAATCCCAAATCCCAAATCCCAAAAATCTGGCTCGGCGAATCCCGAATCCCGAATCCCGAATCCCGAATCCCGGGAAGGGCGCAAGCGGCAGGACGCCGACAGAAAGAAGAAGCAGCGGGTCAATGAGGCGCTGCAGAAGCGGATTGCCGACCTCGAGTCGCGCATCGCTGCACGCGAGTCAGAGGTGAAGGAGTTGGAGGCCGCAATGGCGGGACCGGGCTTTTACGACAACCTCGAGGCCGCCAAGCCACTCACCGACAGGCACCAGGCGCTCATGTGGGAGGTCGGTGATCTCATCGCCCAGTGGGAGGCACTTCAGGAACACGCCGCCGAGCAACCGTCCGAAACGTAACCCCCGAAACGTAACCGCACGGCTTCTTGAGTCACGGTTTCTGAAGTACGCTTACAGAATCGTAATGAGGGCTGCCAGACTTCGCGGCGTAAACGCCACAGTCAGCGTCCTTTTCCCTATTTACCGTCCGTTCAGCCTGGGCATGTCGTTTGCCCCTCCCGCCTCGCGGTTGGGTTTCACTCGGTGGAGCGTCCGCGCCCAATGACCAGCGCACACCGACCTGTTACCCGTCGCGGCCGTGCCGTCGGAACGACTCTCCCGGTGCCCGCCGAGGCGCAAACGGCAGGGCGACCGGGCGGATTGTCTCGAACGGAGGATGTCTTCTTCCGCTACATGGTGGCGGGAATGCGAAACGGCGTTCTGGCAATCACGCGGGCCGGAACCGTAGCGCTGCTCAACGAAGAGGCGTGCCGGATTTTCGGTGTCGATCCACGGGCGGACGACCTGGGAAGACCGGTTGCGGAGGTATTACGCGCGCACCCGGATGTTGTGCGGCAGCTGTTGTCGGCATACGAGCTCCACATGCTGCCGAACCGCGCCGAGATGCGGCTGAAGCCGTCGGGCAAGGTGATCGGCTTCACGCTGGCGTTCGTGCGGAACGACGACGGCGACGTGGCAGGCGTGGCGATGTTCTTCAAGGACCTCACGCGCGTCGAGCAGCTCGAAGAGCGCGAACGGCTGCGCGATCGACTGGCGGCGGTGGGCGAAATGGCGGCGGCCATCGCGCACGAGGTGAAAAACCCGCTGGCCGGGATCGAAGTGATGGCCGGGCTGCTGCGCAGGAAGATTCCGGATCATCCGGATGCGCAGGCAGTGCTGACCGACATCATCGCGGAAGCGAAGATGGCCAACGCGATCGTGCAGGAAGTGCTGGAGTTCGTCAGGCCGATCCGGCTGCAGGTCGAGCACACCAGCGTTGCCGAGGCGCTCGATGCGGCCGTGCAGCTGGCGGATACGAAAGCGGCGCGCGGCTCGATCGTCGTGGCTGTCGACGTGCCGCCGGGTCTGCCGCAGATACAGGCCGACCACTATCAGCTGACGCAGTTGTTCACGAACCTGCTGATCAACGCGTACGAGGCGATGGAGGGGAAGGGGCGCGTGGGATTCAGTGCCAGCGCCGTGCGCCAGGACGACGGCGCGGACGGGCGCGAGGCGGTGCGGATTGAAGTGATGGACGACGGCCCCGGAATGCCGCAGGACGTCGCCGATCGCGTCTTCGATCCGTTTTTCACGACCAAGCCACAGGGCTCTGGTCTCGGGCTCGCAATCGTCCGGAAGATCGTCGACGCGCACGATGGACAGATAGACCTGAGAACCGCGCCGGGCGGCGGGACACTGATTCGAGTCACGCTGCCGGTATCGGTCAGCCGGGACGCGGGTTAGCAACGTTCGTAAAGAGGGAAAAGGATAGACATGGGCCGCATTCTCATCGCAGACGATCACGATTCACTCCGCCGCGGACTGGCGCAGGCGCTTGGCGAGGCGGGGCACGACGTGGAGGAGGCGCCGAACGGCAACGCGGCCATCGAGAAGCTCCACGAAGGCTTCTTCGACGTCGTTGTCAGCGACCTGAAGATGGGGGGCAGCACCGGGCTCGAGGTGCTGAAGACTGCCAAGACCCTGCATCCCTCGGCCGCGGTCATCCTGATGACCGCGTTCGGATCCGTGTCCACCGCGGTGGAAGCGATCAAGGCGGGCGCATTCGATTACGTGCAGAAGCCGTTCGAGATCGAGGAGATGGAGGTCAAGATCGCGAAGGCGCTCGAGATGCGCCGGATGCAGCACCAGATCGACTACCTGCGCCACGCGCAAGGTGACATCTACGATTTCGAGCGGATCATCGGGTCGAGCGGCGCGCTTGAAAAGGTGCTGACCGTCGTGCGCAAGGTGGCGAAGAGCAACACGACCGTGCTCGTCCGCGGTGAGACCGGTACGGGCAAGGAGCTGATTGCCGGCGCGATCCACCACAACTCCCACCGCGCGGCGCGCAACTTCATCAAGGTGAACTGCGCAGCGCTGCAGGAGAACCTGCTCGAGTCCGAGCTGTTCGGGCACGAGAAGGGGGCGTTCACTGGCGCCGACAAGCAGCGGATCGGCCGCTTCGAGCAGGCCGACGGCGGCACGCTGTTCCTCGACGAAATCGGCGACATGAGCGCGAACACGCAGGCGAAGATCCTGCGCGTGCTGCAGGAGCACGAGTTCGAGCGCCTGGGCGGCACGCGGACGCTGCGCGTCGACGTCCGCTTGATTGCAGCGACGAACCGCGACCTCCCCTCGATGGTCGAGACGGGAACGTTCCGCGAAGACCTCTACTACCGGCTGAACGTCGTGGCGATCGAAATGCCGCCGCTGCGCGAACGCAAGGAAGACGTCGCGGCGCTCGCAGGATTCTTCATCCGCCGCTTCGCGGGCGAGCTGAAGAAGAAGATGGAAGGGCTCGACCCGGATGCGCTGAAGCTGTTGATGCGTTACAACTGGCCCGGTAACATCCGCGAGCTCGAAAACGCGATCGAGCGCGCGATGCTGCTCGCAGAGCGCTCGCACATTTCGATGGACGATCTCCGACTGGGTGACACCGGATCGCCCGGCAGCTCGCGCGAGGGTTCATCCATCGTGAAGATTCCACCCACTGGCATCCCGCTCGAGGAAGTCGAGCGGCTGGCGATCATCGAAGCGCTGAAGATGTCGAACTGGGTACAGAAGGACGCCGCGGAGCTACTGGCGATCAGCCCGCGCGTGATGAACTACAAGATCAAAACGCTCGGCATCGACTTTCCGCGCGGCCGCCGAGCGGCGCTCCAACAGCACGATCCTTCAGCGGCTGCGATGGTGTAGGCCCCGGCCGGGTGGTTCACCCTTCGGGTTCTCTGTTCTGAGTTCGTGTTCAAGTTCGGGCCGGCTTTCGCCGGCCTTTTCTCATTCGAACACCCGCTCCACCGGCACAACGATGACGTCCTCCGGCGTGACATTCAGCCGATACGCCTGAATGACCTTGTCCTCATCCATGAGAGCCGCGGGTTTGGGCGAATTGTAGGCAATAGGCGAAGGCTGATTGCTCACGACCGCGTCGCGGAATACCTGCGCGTTCTTTGTGACGATGACAATACGCATCAGGTCTGTTTTCAGATGCTGCCGAAGAGCGCGGTTGACGTCGTCGAGCGTCAACTTCGAAAGCGCGTCGCGCAGATAGGTGTTGTAATCAGCAATGCCGTAATACCGGCTGTCGAGCGCGTACCCAAGCCGCGCGTCGTAGGTCTGGGTCAGGATGTTCGCGTATTTCCCCAGAAACTCACGCGTGGCGTCGAAGGCGTCGCGCGACATCCCCTCGCGAATGAGCTTGTCGTATTCGTACAGGGCGGCCCGCAGCGCAAACACACCGTTCTCCGGTTCCACGGGCCGAACCCAGATTTGAAAGATCTGCTGCTGGCGCGCGAGGTTCGGATCGGGGGTGAACTGGAACATCCCACGCGGAAAATACTCCACGTAGGCGTAGTCACCGTAGTTGAGGCCTCGCGCTTCGCGCAGTCGTTGATAGAGGTAGCCGTTCGACGAACGGTGCTGCCCGAGATAGGAGGCGGCCACGGCCAGCGCGGGCCAGTCCTTCGAGGCGCGATTCACGTCGATCGGGAATCCCAGCGAGATCGCGGTGGAACGCGTATCGCGCGTCACGATGTTCACATGAGTGCCCACCGACAGCTTCGGCGCATCGAAGCGCTTCTTGTCCGCCGTGCCGTCCGGCAATCTCGCAAAATCGGACTCCACCTTTTGTGAAAAACCGTTCGGATATCCGCCGGCAAGGCCGATCATCAGGTTGGCCCTGGTGTAGTGAGCTCGATAGAAGGCGCGCACGTCCTCGAGCGTCAACTTCTGGAGCGCGCTGATCGTTCCGCGGTTGTGATGCGCGTAGGGATGACCGGCATAGATCACGTTGTAGAGATATTCCTTGCCCAGTTCTTCGTCGTTTCCCTCCCGCAGTGACACCTTGAGGAAGTTCGTGGCATCGTCCCGCATGCGAGTGAAATCGTCGGGACGAAACCCGGGGTCGAGCAGCATGTCCTTCAACAGGGCATAGAACCGATCGAGGTTCTCGACATGGGTCGTGCCGTTGAAGACGGTCATTTCCTTGTCGACCTGCCAGTCAACCGACGACGCCATGGGATACATGGCCTCGACAATCTGCTGGTAGGTCATCGCGCGCGAGCTGCCTTCGCCAAGCATGGCCGCGGTGAGCGACGCGAGCCCTTCTTTTCCAGCCGGGTCGAACGCGGCGCCGGTCGTGAACACGATGCGGAAGACGATCAGCGGCGACGTGCCCGGCTGCAGCACGTTGGCGGTCTGCGCAGACGGCGCGGCCTGCGTCAGTGTGGCGAACGCGAGAGCGCATGCGAGCTTTTTGACCATCAGTTCGTCGCCACCCTCGACGTCAACGTGACGATCGTCCTATTACTCTCTTTGAAATACCGGCTCGCCACGTCACGCATGTCCTGCGGAGTGACCTGCTGGTAGAGCGAAAACACCTTGTTGATGGTGTCAGGCGTCCGCCGAAGCGCGATGTACGGCGCCAGTGCATTCGCAATGGCCGGCGAGCTGTTCATGCGCAGCGCAAAGCTGTAGCGGATGCGGGATCGCGTCGCATCGAGCTTCGCCCGATCGACGGTTTCGTTCGTGAATTGCGCGAACGTGGCGAGGATTTGCCCACGAACGTTGTCAATGTCCTTCGCATCTTTCACGCGCGCATACACGGTGAACAGTTCCGGGTCCGGATGGTTGCCGAAGTCGGCTACAAGGGTGTCCACTTTCTGCTCGTCGAGCACCAGGCGGTGATACAGCACCGAGTTCTGTCCAAACGCGATCGGCGACAAGAGATCGAGCGCGGCCTTGTCTGCCTTCTCATCGGAATACGCGGGACCCTTGAACGCAACCGCGATCCATGGAAGCGTGGGCGACGGCCAGTCGACGGTTGCCGAGCGCGCCTCCGACTGCGGCGGCTCCGGAGAAATGTCCGGCACGTAGCTGCCGCGGGCCCAGCCCCCGAAGTATCTCTTCGTCAGCTCGAGCGCACGATCGCGCGTCACGTCCCCAACGAGAACGACCGTCACATATTCGGGCCGATAGAACCGGCTATAGAACTGAAGGCTGTAGCTGTACTGGTTCGGCATGTCCTGGATGTCTTTGAGATAGCCCATCGTCGTATGCGCGTAGGTGTGCGTCTTGAACGCGGTCTCGTAGAGAACTTCATCCAGCCTCTGCGTCGGGTCGGCGCTGTTCTTGTTGTACTCGCCGAGCACGGCGAGCGATTCCGTCTTGTACCCCGGCTCCGGATACTTCAGCCGCTGAAAGCGATCGGCCTCCAGCTTCAGCACCGGTTCGAGATCGTCCTTGGAGAAGATGTCGTAGTACGTCGTGCGGTCCTGTCCTGTTGTCGCGTTGGACTCCGCACCGGCCCGCTTCAGGATTGCGTCCCGCTGATCCGGAGTGTAGTTCTCACTGCCTCGGAACATGAGGTGCTCGAACAGATGCGCATAGCCGCTCTTCCCGGGCTCGACCTCGTTGCGCGATCCGGTCTGCACCACGATGTACAGGGCGACCATGTTCGGGTAGTCCGTCGGCACGGTGACCAGCCGCAGTCCATTATCCAAGTCATTGATGGTGTATGGGTACGGAAACAAGTTGCCCGGCGCCTGCGCCTGATACGCAGGGGTGCAGCAGATCAGCACGGTGAGCGCGAGACCAAGACATCGTGAGGTGGATGCGCCAGACGATTTCATGACGGCTCCTAAGACCTGTTCGCCCTCGGGTGCGCCTTCCGGTATACGTCGAGCAGCTGGGCGACGTTCACATGAGTGTAGCGCTGAGTTGTTGAAAGGCGCACATGTCCGAGCAGCTCCTGGATCGCGCGGAGATCGGCGCCGTTCTGCAGCAGGTGCGTCGCGAACGAGTGCCGCAGGGCGTGCGGGCTGATGCCGAACCGCGTGCTGCAGCCTTTCACGTAATGCGAGACGAGCCGCTGCACGCTCCTGCCGGTCAGCCTCGCGCCTCGGAAATTCACAAACAGCGGATCGTCTTGGGATTTGGGTTTTGGGCTTTGGGATTTGGGATTTGCGCGAAGCGCCAATCGGTCGGCAAGCCACGCCCGAATTGCCTTTTCCGTCGTCGTGTTGAACGGAACGATTCGCTCCTTGCCTCCCTTGCCCATCACGCGAGCGACGCGCGCGCGCGCGCTCAGATCGACATCCTCGACATCGAGGCCCACCAGCTCACTCAGGCGGATCCCTGACGCGTAGAACAGCTCGAGGATGGCGCGGTCGCGGCGCCCGAGCGGTGTGGAGACGTCCGGCATGTCGAGCAGACGCGACATCTCATCGACGGACAGGTGCGCGGGAATCTTCTGCTCGCGCTTCGGCGAGACCGCGAGCGCTGTGGGATCGGAATCGATCCATCCTTCCCGCCGCAGGTAGCGGGCGAAGCTGCGCAGCGCCGAGACTTTGCGCGCCACCGACGCGCGCGCCTGCCCCTGACGATGCAGCTCGCCCAGAAAGCCACGGATCAGATCGAGATTGAGATCGTCCGGCGCGACGTTCTTGCGCTTGCCCGTTTCCTGCCCCACGAATGCGAGGAACTGCGAAAGGTCGCTGTCGTACGCCGCCACCGTGTGGGCGGAGGCGTTGCGATTGAGCCGAAGGTAAGAAAGGAACCCCCGGAGCTGCTCTTTCACGATGGCGCAAGGGGGGCGAGCCGTTCCGGCCCGCCTCGCGGATCCGAAGCGTTCGCGCCGCTCGTCCAGGTGTCGAGATCGGCAAGCGCGCGTTCCGATACGGCCATTTTGCGCTCCGCCCGGCCAAGGCGCCTGCCACCCGTTTCCGCGGGGGGCGTCATGATCCCGAACGTGATGTTGGTCGGCTGATAATTGCGCGGATCCGCGTGCGACACGTAGAACGCAAGCGCGCCGATCGCCGTGGTGCGCGGCGGCACGCGCGGTTCTTCGCCCCGCGCGAGTGCCGCGGCATTCCGGCCGGCGATGAGCCCCGACGCGGCCGACTCGACGTAGCCTTCCACGCCGGAGATCTGTCCGGCGAAGAAGAGATCGTCACGAAATTTCGTCTGCCAGGTCTCACGCAGCACGGTCGGCCCGTTGATGTACGTGTTGCGGTGGACCATACCGAACCGGACGAACTCGGCGTTCTCCAGCCCGGGCACCAGCTTCAGCACGCGCTCCTGCTCGCCCCATTTCAACTGCGTCTGGAATCCCACGAGGCTGAAATGATCGCCAGCAAGGTTGTCCTGGCGAAGCTGCACGGCGGCGTACGGCTGACGGCCGGTGCGCGGGTCCACCAGGCCGACCGGCTTCATCGGACCGTACCGCAGTGTGTCGCGACCGCGATGCGCCATGACCTCGATCGGCAGGCAACCCTCGAAGAACTTTTCCTTGTCGAAGTCGTGGACCGTTGCGGATTCGGCGGACACCACCGCTTCGTAGAATCGGTCGTACTCCTCCCTCGTCATCGGACAATTCAGGTAGTCCCCCTCACCATCATCGATACCGCACGCAGGTTGGTCCGCCTGAAGGCGGACACTACTTGGACCTAACGGATCCCGGATCCCCGATCCCGGATCCCGTAAACTCCGTCCCCACCGCGATGCGCGGAACACCTTGCTCATATCGATCGTCTCGGCGAGAACGATCGGGCTTATCGCGTCATAGAAATAGAGGTGATCGCCGCCGACAAGCGCGGCGATATCGGCCGACAACGATTCGGACGTCAGCGGTCCCGTGGCGATGATCAGCGGGAACATGCCCGGGTCCGCGGGAATGCGCCCTACTTCTTCGCGCGTCACCGAGATCAGCGGGTGAGATTGAATGGCTTCGGTGATCGCCTGAGAGAACCGCTCGCGATCGACGGCCAACGCCGCGCCGGCCGGGACGCGGTGCGCGTCGGCCGCGCGCATCACGAGCGATCCCAGCCGCCGCATCTCCTCCTTCAGAAGGCCCACGGCGTTATCAAGCTTGTCACCGCGCAGAGAGTTGGAGCAGACGAGCTCGGCAAGCTGGTCGGTCTTGTGAACAGCTGTTGGCCGCACGGGCCGCATCTCGTGCAGCACGACGCGCACGCCCAGCCACGCAGCCTGCCAGGCGGCTTCGCAACCAGCGAGACCTCCGCCAATGATGTGAATGCTGGGAATGCTCAAGGCTCAACGCAGAATGCTCACCGCTCACGCCCAACCGTTGGGCATTGAGCACCGGCGTTGAGCATTGTGCTTTGAGTAGTTTACGCTCCGGCGGCTTTGCGTGTGGTCTTGCGGGCTCTGGGGGCAGCCGCCGCCGCACGCCGGCGTCCTCCGCTCGTGCCGCGGCGCGGCGAAGGTGCCGCATTGCGACGCGCCTCGAGCAGCTCGGCCGCCTGCTCGAACGTCACCGATTCCGGGTTCGTGCTCTTTGGAATCGACGCGTTCGTGGTGCCGTCCGTCACATACGGGCCGTACCGACCCGCGAGCAACTTGAAGGTTGTGCCGTTGCCCGTGAGCTCCTTCAACACCTTCTTCTGCACCGACTGGCGACGGCGCGACACCTTCGGCGCGCGAATCAGCTCGAGCGCGGCATCGAACCCGATGTTGAAGACGTCGCCTTCCGATTGCAGCGACCGGAATTCGTCGCCGTGCTTGACGTACGGTCCGAAGCGACCGAAGTTGGTCACGATCGGCTCGTTATCGTCGGGGTGCAGACCGACGACGCGGGGGAGCGAGAGGAGCTTGAGGGCTTCCTCGAGCGTGATGGTCGATTCCGTCATGTCGGCCTGGAGCGATGCGCGTTTCGGTTTCTCCGCCTTCTTGCCTTCCGGCGTTTCACCAAGCTGCACGTACGCGCCGTAGCGGCCATTCATGACGTAGACGTTCATTTCGGTGGCCGGATCGACACCGAGCGTGCGCGGGCCTTCAGCCTTCACCCGAACCAGCTCCAATGCCTTCTCGACCGTGAGGTCGGCTGGTGCGACGTCGTCCGGGAGCGACGCGGTCCGTCCCGGTCCGCCTTCGCCGACCTGCACGAATGGACCAAAGCGGCCGATGCGGATGCGCACGGGCTCGCCATCCGCGGATTCACCACCCAAATCAAGCACCGGGTAATCCGCCTTCTCGGCGCCCTGCTCGACGGCGCCCAGCAGACCACGATGCTTCTTCTTCTTGTTCCCGTAGTAGAACTCGCGGAGGAACTCGACCGACTCGCGTTCGCCGCGCGAGATCTCGTCGAGGTCGTCCTCCATTTCCGCGGTGAAATCGGTCTCGACGAAGTCGCCGAAATGGTCGCGTAGCAGTTTGGTCACGGCAAACGCCGTGAAGCTTGGCACCAGCGCCTTTCCCTGGCGAAACACGTAACCCCGTCGCACGATCGTTGCAATCGTCGGAGCGTAGGTTGACGGCCGGCCGATGCCGAGGCGTTCCAGCTCCTTGATGAGCGACGCCTCCGTGAACCGTGCGGGCGGCGCCGTCTCGTGTCGCTTCGGCTCGGTATCGAGCAGCGCGATCAGCGTGCGACCGTCGCGCTCAATCCGGTCCCCGACCGCGCACTGCGGCAGGATGGTTTCCTGCTCTTCGAGCTCCGCCGCGGGATCGTCGCTGCCTTCGACGTACGCGCGCCGGAAGCCGGCAAACTCGATTGCCTTGCCGCTTGCGGTGAGGACAGCCACATCGCCACCGGGGCCGTCGGCCGAAATCTCGAGCGCGGTGCGCAGCACACGGGCGTCCACCATCTGCGAGGCCATCGTGCGCTTCCAGATCAACTCGTAGACCTTCAGGTCGTCGCTCTCGAGAACCCGTTCGAGCTGGCTTGGCGCCAGCCTGAAATCGGTCGGGCGAATGGCTTCGTGTGCTTCCTGGGCGTTCTTCACGCGCGTCTGATACCGCCGCGGGCTGTCGTAGTACTCCGCGCCGAACATCTCGCGGATCACGCGCGCCGATTCCTGCAGCGCCTTGTCGGACAGCGTCGTCGAGTCGGTGCGGTGGTAGGTGATCAACCCCTCCATCTCACCGTTGCCGGTTTCAACGCCCTGAAACAGCCGCTGCGCGACTTGCATCGTTCGTTCGGTGGAGAACCCGAGCTTGCGGCTCGCCTCCTGCGTCAGGGTCGATGTCGTGAAGGGCGGCGCCGGCCGCTCAACGCCGGGCTTCTGCTCGACGCTCGTGATCGTCCATGGAACGCTCGCGCGGATCGCCTCGACAAGCGTGCCCGCGGCAGCTTCATCGAGCAGGCGGACGTTCGGATTCTTCAGCTCCCCGGTTTTCGGATCGAAGTCCTTGCCCGACGCAATGCGCTGATTGTTCACACGCGCCAGCGTCGCGATGAACTCGCGTCCCTCGCCTTTCAGCCTGGCTTCGAGATCCCAGTACACCGAGGTATTGAACGCGCGCCGTTCTTCTTCGCGCTCAACGATCAGGCGCACCGCGACGCTCTGCACGCGCCCGGCGCTCAACCCGGTCTGCACCTTCTTCCAAAGGACCGGCGACAGCGTGTAGCCGTACAGGCGGTCGAGAATACGCCGGCTTTCCTGGGCTCTGACGAGATCCTGGTTGACCGCGCTCGGATGTTCGAGCGCTTCCCTCACCGCGTCCTCGGTAATCTCGTGAAAGACGATGCGGTGGACCGGAATCTTCGGCTTGAGCACTTGCGTGAGATGCCAGCTGATCGCCTCGCCCTCGCGGTCGGGGTCGGTCGCGAGCAGCAACTCCGACGCCTCCTTGACCGCCAACTTCAGGTGTGCGACCTGCTTCTTCTTGTCGTTGGGAACGACATAGTAAGGGGTGAAGTCGCTTTCGACGTCCACACCGAGCCGGCCCCACTCCTTCTCCTTGATCTCCTTGGGAACCTCCGCGGCGGACTCGGGCAGATCGCGGATATGGCCGTAGCTCGCTTCGACGCGGTACTTCGCGCCGAGGAAGCGCCCCAGCGTCTTCGCCTTCGCAGGCGACTCCACGATTACGAGTGGCTTTGCCATCTAGTGGACGGTTCGGACTGATTGGACTCGATTCACAACAAGCCACCAACTCGGTTACGCGGCCGCGACAACGCGCGGCCGTCACGATTGCCGGAGTTACGCCCCCGGTAATTGCATTTCACACTAGCACGTTCATTACGAGCGCATGAAACGGCCACCGCCGACTCGGCGCACCCGACCCTGCAGTTCGAGGTCGATCAGCCGCGACAGTAACTTCACGCTTTCAAGGCCTGAGAGCATTGTCAGATCGTCCACGTCGTAGGGCTGTCCGACTTCCATTCGGCGAAGTACGGGATCTACGGAAACAGCTGATGGTCTGGCACTTACCTCGCTTCGCGACGCGGCCGACGCGGCCATCTGCGGGAAGAGCTCATCTACGATATCGTCCGCACACTCGACAATCTTTGCTCCGTCGCGAATGAGGGCGTGCGCGCCCCGGCTCCGGCCGCTGAGCACATTGCCCGGCACCGCCATCACTTCACGACCTTGTTCGAGCGCGCAGGCGGCGGTAATCAGCGAGCCTGACTTCTCCGTGGCCTCGATCACCACGACCGCGCGCGACAGTCCGCTGATCAAACGGTTGCGCTGGGGAAAGTGATGCTGGAGCGGCGGCATACCCGGCGGGTACTCGCTGATGACGACGCCGCGCGCCGATATCTCTGCGGCGAGCGGTGCGTGTTCGGGCGGGTAGATGCGATCGACGCCCGAACCGAGCACGGCTGCCGTGCGGCCGGTCTGGATCGCCCCGCGATGCGCAGAGGAGTCGACGCCACGCGCGAGCCCGCTGACAACGGTGATGCCGCGTGAAGCGAGGTCCGCCGCGATGCGGCTTGCGGTTTCGATGGCGACGACGGATGCGGCGCGCGAGCCAACGATCGCGACAGCCACGTCGTCGAGGGCCTCAAGCCGTCCGTGATACCAGAGCGCCGGCGGAAGGTCTGTCAGCGTCAGGAGCGCTGCGGGAAATGCGGGCTCGTTCCACGCGATGACTCGGATCCCGCGCGTCCGCGCGTCCGCGCGCACGGCCTGTGCGTGCGACCTCAGCGAATGGGCGAGTTCGAGCAGATTGGGATCGTCGGCGCGCAATCGGTCGCCGAGACCGACGCGAGGGAGATCAGCTGCGGAAGCGAAGGAAAGAGCGACGGCGTCGTCGGGCGTCATGGCGCAACCTCGAATTGCACCGTGCACCCGACCTCAACGGGATTATATCGCGTCAGTTCCCGCACACGTGATGCGAAACAGTGGACATGGACTGAAAGTACGGGGACAGGTCTCGACCGAAATGTCTGCGTAAACGTGGCTTTTCCGAGCGCGTGCCATGGCACATGGCTTGCTCATCAGGACTAAGCTATTGAGAGTCAAAGCGCTTGCGCCCCGCGTGAGCGGTGACTATAGTGAGGCACTTCGGCATGCGCATCCGGTTACTGTCCGCTTTTTTCGTCCTGAGCGCCGCCGCGGCGCCATTGGCGGCGGATGCGCGATCGGATGCGAAGAAACAGGTGGAGTTCGGTATCGCGGTCGCGCAGCGAGGCCTCTGGCGCGAAGCGATTTACCGGTGGGAGCGCGCCTCTCAGATCGACCCGAAATATGCCGAGGCGCTGAACAATCTCGCCATTGCGTACGAGCACGAGGGTGATCTCGAAAAAGCGCGAGTGGCGTATGAAAAAGCGCTGGAGCTCGAACCGAATAACGCGCTGATCAAACAGAACTACGAGCTCTTCAAGGAAATCAATGACCGGACGACTCGCAAGGACAGCCAGGACGCCCCGGACCCGAATCCTTAGTAGCCTCGCGGCAATCCTGCTGATTGCCGGCTGCACGAACTACTACGAGATTCCGATCGAGACGCCGATCAAGCCGAAGCTGGACGTGTCGGCGTTCCAGCGCGTGCTGGTCGCCGGGTTTCTTGCCGGCGGGACCGACGATGTCGACGGAAACCTGGAGACGACACGGCTCCTGCGCAGCCAGCTGCGCACCAAGTCCGAGCTGCGCGTCATCGACACCGACGTCCTTCCGCTGATGGAAGTGGCAACAGAGGATTCCGCTCCCGAGGCGAACACCGAATCGAGCAAGACCGAAGCGGCCTCCGAGGGGAAGCCGGAGTCGAAGGCCGAGCCCAAGGGTGAGCCCCCGCAACAGGCGACGTCAGAAAAAGCAGCTCCAATCAAGGACGCCAAGGACCTCGAGCCGTACGAGCACGTCTTCGCCGACGTGGAGTACTGGAAGAAGATCGGCGAGGAATATCAGAATCCGCTGATCGTGACGGGAACCGTCATGTTCACCCCGCACGCGCGCTCCGGCATCGTCCAGCGCGAGGAAGAGGTGTACGACTCGTTCGGCCGCCGCCGCGTAGTGCCGGTAAGGACGTACATGGAACGGAAGGGCTACATCCTGCAGCCGAAGTTCATCTTCATCGATGGCCGCACAGGGACCGTGATGCACTCGGAAAACTTCCGCGAAGAGATCCTGTATAACGCCAATCAAAGTACACCGGCGCTCTCGTCTTATTTCGAATTGATGGATCGACTGATCCCGAGCTTCCTGAGCACGCTGAGCAGCCAAAAGATCAAGGGAACGCGCGTTCTCCTCCAGTAATCCAGGCGGACCTGAGGTCCGCCTCTAGACCGACGGGCCTTGTCAGGCCAGCTGCCAGCCTGTTAAGCTAAGTCCTTTGCGCCAGTCCAGTTTTGGCCGGCCATACCATCACAGCTGAGGGACGACCGTGTACGCGATCATTCAGACCCGTGGCCGCCAGGTAAAAGTTTCGCCGGGCGCCATCATCGAAGTCGACGGCCCCCCCGGCGAGCTCGGCTCCGAGTTCACGTGTGAGCAGGTGCTGCTCGTCGAGAAGGATGCGGGCGACATCGTCGCAGGCGCGCCGTTCGTCGCCAACGCGAAGGTGATTGGCGTGGTGGACGGTGAGTCGCGCGGCCCGAAACTGCGCGTGTTCAAGAAGAAGCGCCGCAAAGGGTTCCGCAAGACACGCGGCCATCGGAGCATCTT
Organism: uncultured Acidobacteriota bacterium; assembly: GCA_963741135.1. GTDB lineage: Bacteria > Acidobacteriota > Vicinamibacteria > Vicinamibacterales > UBA2999 > Gp6-AA40. The sequence continues at coordinate 847,739 of CAVUHC010000006.1, read as the reverse complement.
CACACGCGTGCGGATCACTGACATCCAGATGTAGGCGGACCTGAAGGTCAGCCTCTACGACGAACGTAGCGCCGGGTCTTCACACCCGGCGAATAGGAAATAGACATGGCTCATAAAAAGGGACAGGGCAGCTCACGCAACGGCCGCGACAGCAACTCGCAGCGTCTTGGAGTCAAGCGCCACGACGGCGTGCTCGTCACCGGCGGCTCGATCCTCGTCCGTCAGAAGGGACGCCGCTTCGAACCGGGGCTGAACGTGGGTCTCGGCAAAGACCACACGCTGTTCGCGAAAATCGGCGGCAAGGTTCGATTCGAAGACCATGGCCAGCACGGCCGTCGTATCTCCGTCGTTCCAGTCGAGTAGTTCGTCAGCAGATCGACGTGTAGAGGCGGGTCTTTAGACCCGCCCTCGCCAGTCCCGACAACCCCTATACTGATTACAGAATGTTCGTCGACGAGGTGGACATCCACGTCACCGCCGGCGATGGCGGCCGGGGTTGTCTGAGTTTCCGCCGCGAGAAGTTCGTTCCGCGCGGCGGCCCTGATGGCGGCGACGGCGGCACGGGCGGATCCGTCTTCATCGTCGCCACTCTCACAAAGAACACGCTGATCGATTTCCGCTTTCACCCCGAATTCGAGGCGAAGGGCGGACATCACGGACAGGGCGCGAACAAAACGGGCCAGACCGCATACGATCTCGAGATTCCCGTGCCGATCGGCACGCTCGTTTTCCAGAAGGATCCGACGTCAGGCGAGGTGACGCCGATGGCGGACCTGATCGAGGAAGGCCAGCGCGTGCTCGTGGCGAAGGGCGGCCGCGGCGGACGCGGCAACGCACGATTCGTCTCCTCGACGAACCGCGCGCCGCGGCGCACCGAGCCGGGCGTGGCCGGCGAGGAACGGTTCCTCCGTCTCCAGTTGAAGCTGATCGCGGACGTCGGCATCGTCGGGTTCCCGAACGCCGGCAAGTCCACGCTGATCTCACGCATCTCCGCAGCACGCCCGAAGATCGCCGACTACCCCTTCACCACGCTTTCTCCCAACCTGGGCGTCGTCCGGCTCGGCGACGATCGCAGCTTCGTGGCGGCCGACGTGCCAGGTCTGATCGAGGGCGCGCACACGGGTCACGGCCTGGGGCATCAGTTCCTTCGCCACATCGAGCGGACCAAGGTCCTCGTGCACCTCGTGGACGTCTCCGGCGCGTCGGGCCGCGACCCGGTGCAGGACTTCGACACGATCGTGGAGGAGCTGCGGCTCTTCGATGCCAAGGTGGCGGCGAAGCCGCAGCTCGTGGCGGCGACCAAGATGGACGCGGTTGACGATCCGTCGCGCGTCGAAGCGCTCGAACGCCACGTCCGAGCACTGGACCTGCCGTTCTTCCAGATCTCGGCGGTGGCGGGCACCGGGCTCGACGACCTGCTGGAAGCAGCGTGGCGTCAGATTGTCGCCGTCCGCGCCGTGCCGCCCCCGGCTGCGGAACAACCCGACGACGACTGGCTCGTGGCGGCGAAGCGGACCCCGCGCGACGCATGAGGGGCGCGCGGCGTCTCGGCATCCTCGGCGGCACCTTTGATCCGATTCATCTCGGCCATCTCGATGCGGGCGACGCGGCATGCGCCGCGTTGTCGCTCGATGCAATCCTGCTGATTCCCGCGCACGACCCGCCGCACCGGCCCATCGATCCGCGCGCCTCGGTGTACCACCGCTTCGCACTGGTCTCGCTGGCCATCGCGGGACGCGATGCGTATCGCGTCTCGGACATGGAGCTCGTCCGGCAGGGACCGTCATACACCGCAGACACCTTGCGTTCGCTCCACGCGGAGGGCTGGCGCGCATCGCAGCTTTTCTTCATTCTGGGCACCGATGCGTTTGCGGAAATTGCCGCGTGGTACGGCTTCCCTTCCTTCCTCGACCTCGCGCACTTCGTGGTCATCGCCAGGCCCGGGACGACGATCGAGACCGCGGCCGCCCGCACGCCGCAGCTACTCGCGCGCCTGTGCGGCGCGCCGCACCGCGAAAGCATTGTCGATGGGCCCACTCGCATTTTCCTGGTGGAAGCGCAGACGCACGATGTCTCCTCCACCGCGATTCGAGAGCGGCTCGCCGCGGCGCAGCCGATTGACGATCTCGTTCCCACACCCGTCGCACGGCATATCCTCAAACACCACTTGTATGGAGCGGTAGACGACTTGCATGACGAAAAGTAGCGGCTTGAAAACGAAGAGCGTCGCGACGACGGCTGCGACGAGGAAGAAAACGCCGCCGAGATTTCCGAAGAGCGTGGCGGGCGCGGTGCGCGCGGCGCTCGACAAGAAAGCAATCGATATCGTTGTGCTCGACCTGCGGAAGGCGGGCGGCTTCACTGACTTCTTCGTGATCTGCAGCGGCACGAACCCGCGCCAGATCAATGCGACTGCCGACGGGGTGCAGGAGACGCTGAGAACCGAGTTCGGCGAGCGACCGCATATGGCCGAGGGCATCGAGCAATCGCAGTGGATCCTTCTCGACTACTTCAACTTCGTCGTGCACGTGTTCAGCCGCGAGTGCCGCGCCTTCTACGACCTCGAGCGGCTCTGGGGCAGCGCCGAGCGCTACGAATTCTCCGACGAGGGGTAGACGCCCTGGTGGCCGCCGCGCTCGCGCCATCATGCGCGGCGTGCGGCCATCCCCTTGACGAGCCGTCACGCGGCTGCGTCTGCCCGCTCTGCTGGGGCGCCGTCAGCCGCCTGCCTCCTCCGCCATGGAGCGACGCCGCGATCACGGTCGGCGCGGCCGGAGGGCACTACGAAGGGGCGCTGCGCGACATCATCCACGCATACAAGTACGAAGGACGGCGGTCACTGGCGCCGCCTCTTGGAAGTTTGATGCGCGAGGCAGGTGCGGCGCTGCTGGATGGTGCGGACTACGTGATACCCGTGCCGCTGCATCCCTGGCGACGCCTGACACGGGGATTCAACCAGGCCGCGGATCTCGCGAAAGAGCTGGACCGCCCGGTCGTAAACGCGCTGTGGCGGTCGCGATGGACGCCGCCGCAGATGGCATTGCCGGCGCGGTCGCGCCGCACCAACGTCCACAGGGCGTTCGTCATCTCGCCGTGGGCCTCCCCCATCGACGACCGCATCGTCGTTCTCGTTGACGATGTGAGAACAACGGGAGCGACGTTGAATGCGTGCGCGAACATGTTGAAGAGGGCGGGTGTTCGTGAAGTGCGAGCGCTAACCGTCGCGATCGCCGATCTACGGGCGTAATTTCAGCGCGACCGCGGATCCGCCGGCCGGGTCCTCGGCGGGTCTGGCCAGGGCAAGGAGACACCGCGCGAAATCTACCGGGCAGCTGGCACTCGAAAAGCGGTTATTGAACCGAGGTTGCGCATGGATGGTAGCCACGGGGAAGTTCTTGACCCCCATGTAGGGAACGCCGTCGAACCTGCGGGCGGCACCCCACTGGCCCCGGGCGTCGGTAAACGCAAGTCCCACATAAGCCGGTTCCATTGCGCCTGAGCTCTCGGCGACAGCCACGCAGGTAGCAGGGCGGATGTGCGAGTTGGACAGTGAGACGAACACGTCGATGTCCACCTTGCCCATGTTGCAGACTGTGAGAGTCACGCTCTGGGCGTGCACGGGCAAGGGAACGAGAACGAGACCAAACAGGAGCGCGAAAACCAGCCTGCGCATCGTGGTTCTCCTTACTCGGACTGCATTTCCAATCCGGGTTTCCGTCCTGCAGTGGTCGATGATCGGAAGCTTGACGCGGTCCTTCGAGATCACATGGACCCCTACCGAGAGCCTGGCTCGCACCGCATGGATCGGGCCAGGCTCGGCAGAGCTTGGATGATCAGCCCATCGCGAAGCGCATGTCAAGAATGCGCGTCAAGCAATGTCAACGCACGTCAAGCAATAACGGCCATACCAGGGCCCTGGCGGCCGGGCGACACGCGGCCGATCAGCGTCGCTTCGTGCGTTCGTTCTGCGCGATTCGCGCCTTCACCAGCTTTTTCACAAGAGCGGCGGACAGAGGCTTGTCCGCGGGGAATCGGATCGTGCCCTTTGATGTCGCGAAACCCTCGAGCTCGTCTTTGAACGCCGCGATCACCGCCGGACCAGGGAATATGCTGCAATGGTTCGAAAAAGCGGCGAACCCCAGCAGCAAACCCTTGTACTTGAACATCGGCATCCCATAGCTGATGGATTCAGTCGCCTCTGGCGGCGCGGCGGACCGAATCGCCGCCCGAACCTTGCTCAACGTGCCGCGAGCGGGTTCCGGCACGCGTGCGAGGTATTCGTCCACGTTCTTCGGAGTGACGTTTTTTTTCATACGACCGTTTTCTCCTCCAGCCATTCGTCGAACGACGGACACCTGAATCGACACCAGGTCGGACATCTCTTGGAGAAGTTGGCCTAAAGGCGCGTACGCACCTCGGCGAAGACGTCCGCTGCAACCGCGTCTCGATCGCGGGTCGCGTCGAGCCGCACCCATCCCGCCTGCGCCTGCCGAAGATAGCTGTCGCGGACCCGCGCGAGCAGCGCCAGATCGCGCTCGTACTTGTCGCGATCCTCGGTCTTGCGCCGAGCCGACACGTCGGGCGGAATGTCGAGCAGGAACGTGATGTCGGGCTGCGGCAGATACTTCTGTATCTCGGTCAGCCACGTGGCGTCGAGGCCGTGGGCCTCGCCGTAGGCCACGCTGGACGCGAGGTACCGGTCGCAGACGAGAATCGTCCCCGCCTCCTTGTCACGCACGATCTCGGCCTTCCGCTCGTAGCGGTTTGCCACGTAGAGCAGCTGCATGACGTCTGGAGCGTAGTCGCGCTCGCCACGGAGCCCGCGTCCGATCTCGATGCCGATCGCCGTCTGATAGTCGGGAAACGAGAGCAGGCGCACGGGCCAGCCACCGGACGTCAACCGATCGCGCAGCAGTTCGGCTTGCGTCTGCTTGCCGCTCTGGTCGAGCCCTTCGAACGCGATCAGCAGTCCCCCGCTAGCTTTCAAGGGCGAGCACGTCCTCGAGCGTCTGGCGGCGGCGAATCACCGACCATGCGCCTTCGTCCACCAGCACTTCGGCTGGCAACAGGTGGCGGTTGTAGTTCGAGCCCATCACCGACCCGTAGGCGCCGGCGTCGAGCAGCGCGACGAGATCGTCGACCTCGAGCGGGGGCAACATGCGATCGCGGGCGAAGACGTCGCTGCTCTCGCAAATCGGTCCGACGACGTCCCAGGGCGTCTCGGCACCCTGTCGCGGCGCAACCGGTACGATGCGATGGAAGGATCCGTAGAGCGCCGGCCGAATCAGCTCGCCCATGCCCGCATCGAGCACGGCGAACATGCGTCCATCTGGAAAGCTCTTGGTATCGACAACTCGCGCCACAAGGGCGCCCGAGTAGCCGACAACCGCGCGGCCCGGCTCGAGCACTACCGGCAGTCCGCTGCGGCGCAGTTCTGGAAGGACGGCACCTGCATAGTCGGCCGGATTGATGATGGGCCGGCCCTCGTACGCGATGCCAAGCCCGCCACCGAGGTCGACATGCTCCAGGCTGAACCCATCATCGCGCAGATCCAGCGCAAGCGAGACGAGCGACTCCGCGGCACGGCGAAGCGGCTCGAGCGTCGTGATCTGCGAACCGATGTGGATGTGAACGCCGACAAACCGCAGGCCCTCCATGGTGCGGCGCTCATGATAAATGGTGCGCGCCTCCTGCAGGGGCACGCCGAACTTGTTCGTCTTGAGGCCGGTCGAAATATTGGGATGGCTCCTGGCGTCGATGTCCGGATTCACGCGCACCGCCACGCGGGCGACGCGTCCCTGCGTCCGCGCAACCGCGGCAATCCGATCGAGCTCACCCGCCGATTCGGCGTTGATGGTGCCGACGCCCTCCGCAATCGCGTACTCGAGCTCGTCGCGCGTCTTCCCCACACCGGTAAACACGATGTCGTCCGGCGCGAAGCCGGCGCGCTGCGCCACGCGGATTTCGCCGCCGGAGTTCGCGTCGGCGCGGCTGCCGAGCGATCGCAGGAGGCGCACGACCGCGAGCGTCGAGTTCGCCTTCAGCGCGTAGTGAATCGCATGCGGGTAGGATGCGAACGCGTCGTCAATCGCTCGATACGCGTCGCGGATCGCATGCGCACTGTAGATGTACGTCGGCGTGCCCGCATGGTCGACGATCGATTGAATGCTGACGCCGTCGCAGGCAAGACCCTGATCCGAGGGTTGAAACGGTTGGTACACGAGCGAATCGCATGTTATCATGCGCGCATTCCCGCCATCGACGCTTCGCACGCCACGGATGGCTTCTGACGCCGCGTCTCCGCCGCAGGAGATCGATCCTCTCATTGAGCGGTGTCTGGGCGGCGATCAGGCCGCATGGGAACACATCGTTCGCCTCTATCGGCGCAAGGTGTTCAACATCGCGTACAAGTTCGTCGGCCGGCACGACGAAGCCGAAGACCTCACCCAGGACGTATTCCTCAAGGTGTTCAAGTCGCTGCAGACCTTCGATCGCCGAGCGAATTTCTCGACGTGGCTGATCAGCGTGAGCCGTAATCTCTGCATCGATCACTATCGCAGCGTCCGCCGCGAGCGCGAGCTCGTGAACCACGAGGTTGACGTCGTCACGCTCGCGCGTCCGACCGTCGGCGACACGCCACAGGCGATGCTCGAGCGTCGCGACCGCGTCGCGATGCTGCGCACAGCCCTCGACAAGCTGACCCCCTCGCTGCGCGCCGCGATCATGCTGCGCGACATCCAGGAGCTGAGCTACCAGGAGATCGCGGAACGGCTCGGGGTACCCGAGGGCACGGTCAAGTCCCGCATCAATCGAGGCCGGACGGAGCTTGCACGCCAGATCGCACGGCTGCGCGAGCGGCAGGACACCGTCACCAGAACCGGAGTTTCAGGATGAATCTGACCACCGACCACTCGCAGGGTGTCGCCATCGTCCGCATCCAGGAGAGCAGGCTGATGTACCCGTTGCTTTCCGAATTCGCGAATACGATCACGTCCCTCATCGGCAGTGGCGAGCGCAAGGTGCTGCTCGATCTCTCGACCGTCACCTACGTCGACAGCGCCACGATCGGCTGCCTGATGGACCTGTACCGGCAGGCGACCATGGCCGGCGGCGCCCTCAAGCTGGCCGGCGTCCAGAAGCGGGTCGAGACAATGCTGACGATGACCGGGGCGCAGAACTTCCTCGAGATTCACGCCGACGAGCCGTCGGCCATGAAGAGTTTCGGAGCATAGCCATGCGAACCATCCGCACGACCACCGGCGCGTCGGTCTCGCTCGACGGTGACCTGCTCGCGATCATGGAGATCCTCTACCGCGAGGTGACCGCCCGGCGGGAGCTCGATCGCTCCTTCGAGGACATGATGGGCGAGATCACGCATCTCATCGACCAGATGGACGACGCAGAGCGGCGCGCGTACCTGCTCGAGAGTCTGTTCCTCAACACCGTGCGCTACGAGAACGACAAGCTCGGGGCGTACATGAAGAAGATCTCGAAATAAAAAAAGGGCCGCGAGCGTCAGTCGCGGCCCCAGCGTTGGAGGCTTTTCCGGGGTCAGTACTCTCTAGTTGATTGCGCGCGCGCCCTCTCTGAGGGGCTGCGCAATCGGCGCGTGGGCCGTGACCGAGTCGCTCGGCACTTCCACCAGCGTCCACGCATCACGTTCCTGCAGGACCATCGCGGCAAACTCGGTGTGGAGCGCGTGCCCGCCGCGATGCGCTACCAGGTGGCCGATGATCGGGTGGCCGACGAGCGCCATATCGCCAATCACGTCCAGAATCTTGTGCCGCACGAACTCATCGTCGAACCGCAGCGCGTTGTTCAGCACGCCGGTGTCGCCGATGACGATCGCGTTCTCGAGCGAGCCGCCGAGCGCGAGCCCGTGCTGGCGGAGCATTTCGACTTCCTTCAAGAAGCCGAAGGTACGTGCCGGCGCGATCTCGTCGATGAATGTCTCTTCGCTCAAGCGAATCGTCCGTGACTGATGCCTCAGTAACGGATGATCGAACGCGATGCTGTAGGTCACCTTGAAGTGGTCGGACGGATAGAGCGCGATGCGCTTGTCGCCTCGCGTCAGCGAGAGCGGGCGAAGCACCTTCAGGTACCGCCGCGCCGCGGGAAGCGGCTTGATGCCGGCTTCCTGAATCAGGTAGATGAACGGCGCCGCGCTGCCGTCCATGATCGGCACTTCCGGTGAATTCAGCTCGACGATGACGTTGTCGACGCCGAGGCTGACGAGCGCCGCCAGCAGATGTTCGACCGTGTTGACGTTGACCGCGTCGCGCGTGAGGCCTGTCGCGTGGTTGATGCCACCGACATGTCCCACGCTCGCTGGCACTTCCAAGCCGCCAAGATCAGAACGGCGGAAGCGGATGCCGAAGTCGGAGGGGGCCGGCTTGAGGGACAACCTGACCTTGTTGCCGGAATGGAGCCCAATCCCGGCGCACGAGATAGGTCGACGAAGCGTCCGTTGTGCGTTCATTAGTAGTTTTGGGCCGTCGGCGAGGAGTACCTGCTACCTTAGCAATCAGAGTGCCCACACGTGTCTTTCGAATGAGACCCTCCTAACCTGCTGTGGAATCGGCGGTTCAGCGGCTAATCACGCGGACCTGTTGAATCGACTTGCCAGCAACTGTGGCTCTTCAGCCACAACCACCAGTGCGAGCGTTGTGGCGAATTTGACACACCAGATCATTGGAAAAACTGCGACTTACATCTAGGCGGCGGTCCCGAGCAGCGGCTGAAGGTACTTGCCGGTCACGGATTTCGGATTCGCGGCAACCTCCTCTGGTGTGCCGCTCGCGATCACCCGGCCGCCCGCCGCTCCCCCTTCGGGGCCGAGGTCGATCAGGTAGTCCGCGCAGCGGATCACGTCAAGGTTGTGTTCGATGACCACCACAGTATTGCCCTGGTCGACCAGCTTGTTGAGCACGTCGAGCAGCTTGCGCGTGTCCTCGAAGTGCAACCCCGTGGTCGGCTCGTCCAGGATGTACAGCGTGCGCCCGGTGCTGCGCCGCGAGAGCTCCCGCGAGAGTTTCACACGCTGCGCCTCGCCGCCACTCAGCGTTGTCGCTGATTGCCCCAGCTCGATATAGCCCAGCCCCACGTCCTGCAGCGTGCGTAATTTGTTGGCGATCGGCGGAAAGTTCTCGAGCAGCGGCAGGGCTTGGTCGACGGTCAGGTCGAGCACCTCGGCAATCGACTTCCCGCGGTAATGAATCTCCAGCGTCTCGCGATTGTAGCGGCGCCCCTTGCACTGCTCGCACGTGACGTACACATCGGGCAGGAAGTGCATCTCAATCGCAATGACACCGTCGCCCTGGCACGCCTCGCAGCGCCCGCCTTTCACGTTGAACGAGAAGCGCCCGGGCTTGAAGCCACGCGCTTTCGCATCCGGCATCATGGCGAACAGCTCGCGGATGAAGGTGAACATGCCGGTGTAGGTCGCTGGATTCGAGCGCGGCGTCCGTCCGATCGGCGACTGATCGATCTCGATGACCTTGTCGATCAGCTCGATGCCATCGATTCGATCGTGCAGGCCTGCATCTGCGGCCGCTTTGTACAAGGTGTGCGCGAGCGAGCGATAGAGGATGTCGTTGACGAGGGTGGATTTCCCGGACCCGCTGACGCCCGTGACCGCCGTCAGCGTGCCAAGCGGGATCGTCACGTCCACGTTCTTCAGGTTGTTGGCACGGGCGCCGCGGATGACGATCTCGCCTTTGAGCGCCGGCCTGCGCGATGCCGGCGTGGCGATCGCGCGTTCGCCGCGCAGGTAGGCGCCGGTCAGCGAGCCATTGCCGTTCTTCAACAGGTCCTCGGGGAGGCCCTGGAAGATCACCTCTCCGCCATGCTCGCCTGCGCCCGGTCCAAGATCCACCACCCAGTCCGCCATCCGGATCGTCTCTTCGTCATGCTCGACAACGACTACGGTGTTACCGAGATCTCGAAGGCGTGCGAGCGTCGACAGGAGCTTCCGGTTGTCGCGTTGATGCAGGCCGATCGACGGCTCATCGAGCACGTACAACACGCCCGTCAGGTTCGCGCCGATCTGTGTCGCGAGACGGATGCGCTGCCCCTCCCCGCCCGACAGCGTTGCCGCGCTGCGGTTGAGCGTGAGGTAGCCGACGCCGACGTCGTGCAGAAACGTGAGTCGCTCGCGAATTTCGCGAACCACGCGCGCGGCAATCAGCCCCTCGCGCTCGGTCAGCTCGAACGCCTTGAAGACCTCGAGCGCTTCGCTGATCGGCAGGTTGACGTAGTCGGCGATCCCGCGGTCCTTGACGTGCACGGCCAGGCTCTCCGGTTTCAGCCGCTGCCCCTTGCACTGCGGACACTCCCGCAGCATGCGGAACGGCTCGAGGTCCTCCTGCACGGCCCACGAGCCCTCCTCGTAGCGCCGACGCAGGTTCGGGATCACACCTTCGAAGCCTTTTCCAAACGGATCGGGATTGCGGCTCGCGCCGCTTCGGCGAGGCTTGGGCATCTCGAATTCCTCGTCAGCCTCCTCGTCCTCATCGTCGTCCGCTGGTAGCGCCGGCTTCGTGCCCCCTTTTGCGACCCTCGCGCCCGCCGGCGGACCGTAGAGAGTCAAGTCGCGATGCTTCTTCGGGAGCTTCGAGAACGGTGCGTCGGGGTCGATGCCGAACGTCTGCGCCAGCGTCATGATCGCTTCGCGAATCAGCTTCCGATCGCCTCGCACCCACGGCGCAATCGCTCCGCCAAGCAGCGACTTCGATTCGTCCGGGACGATGAGGCGCGGGTCGAAGTCATACGTCGCGCCAAGTCCCTGGCAGTCGGCGCATGCGCCGTGCGGTGAGTTGAACGAGAACGCGCGCGGCGTCATCTCGGGCATCGAGATTCCGCAGGTCACGCAGGCCAGCGATCGCGAAAACAGCTGATCGCCGGTCTCGTACGAATTGATCACGACGATGTCGCCGGCGAGCGTGAGCGCCGTCTCGAGCGATTCCGACAGCCGGCGCTCGAGACCCGACCTCACGATCAGGCGGTCCACGACGATGTCGATGTTGTGATTCCGGCGGCGATCGAGCTTGACGTCCTCGTCGAGCGAGCGGAACTGTCCGTCGATGCGCGCCTTCGTGAAGCCGCGCTGGCGAAGCGCCTGCAGCTCCTTCTTGAACTCCCCTTTGCGGCCGCGGACCACCGGCGCGAGCACGTTGATGCGCGCGTCGGTCGGGTAGAGCATCACCAGGTCGAGAATCCGCTCGAGCGACTGCGCCGAGATCTCGCGGCCGCAGTTGTAGCAGTGCGGCACGCCGATGTTGGCGAACAGCAGCCGCATGTAATCGTAGATCTCGGTGACCGTCCCGACGGTCGAGCGCGGGTTCGATCCGGTGGTCTTCTGCTCGATGGAGATCGCGGGCGAAAGGCCCTCGATCAGATCGACGTCGGGCTTCTCCATCTGCTCGAGGAACTGTCGGGCGTACGCCGACAGCGACTCGACATAGCGCCGCTGCCCCTCGGCGTAGATCGTGTCGAAGGCAAGCGACGACTTCCCGGAACCCGACAGGCCGGTGATGACGACCAGCTGATCGCGCGGGAGATCGACGTCGATATTCTTGAGGTTGTGAACGCGGGCGCCGCGCACCGCGATCCAGTCGTGCCCCATACCCTATTGCTGTGAATTTGACGGACTTCTGAAACCTTCATTGTACCTGATAGGCGGGTCTCAAGACCCGCCTCTACATGGCGAGAACTGCACGGCGAGAACTCGTAGAGGCGGACCTTCAGGTCCGCCTATGGAGGCGGGAATTCCGGTAACCGAAGCTCGCATACAGCACAGCTCCGATAACGAGCCAGATACCGAAGCGTTCCCACGCCTGGCGTGGCAGGCCGACCATCACGAACAGGCACGCGGCGGCGCCCAGCGGCGCGACGACCCAGACGAACGGCACCTTGAACGGCCGCCCGCGTCCCGGCTCCTTGACCCGAAGCACGAGGACGCCGGCGCAGACGAGCGCGAAGGCGAAGAGCGTCCCGATGTTGGTGAGATCATAGGTTTCCGCCGCGTCACCAACGAGCGATGCAAGCGCCACGACGATTCCGGTGAGCAGCGTGGTCGCATACGGAACGCGGGTGCGTGCGTCGACACGGGCTGCCCATGCCGGCAACAGACCGTCACGCGCCATCGAGAAGAAAATGCGCGGCTGGCCGTACTGAAAGACGAGAAGCACGGCTGACATCGAGACCGCAGCGCCCAGCGCCACGATCCAGCCGGCCCCCGCGTAGCCCGCAATCTGAAGCGCGCGGGCGAGCGGATCAGCCACGGCGAGCTGCGTGTAGGGCACCATCCCGGTGAGCACGGCGCCCACGATGACGTAGATGACCGTGCAAATCGCCAGACCGCCCAGGATCCCGATCGGCAGGTTCCGCTGCGGATCGCGTGTCTCCTCCGCCGCGGTGGAGATCGCGTCGAACCCGATATAGGCGAAGAACACGATCGCCGCGCCCTGGTGGATGCCCCGGAAGCCATTCGGCGCAAACGGTGTGTAGTACTCCGGATGGATGTTCATCAGGCCGACCACGATGAACAGCCCGAGCGCGAGCAGCTTGATGACCACCATGACGTTGTTCACGGTGGAGCTCTCGCGCGCGCCGCGCAGCAGCACCCACGTAATCAGCATCACGATGCCGAAGGCGGGAACGTTCAGGAGGATCGGCAAGCCTGCAACGCGCGGAGCCGTCTCAATCAGACCGTGCACAGTCGGATCGGAACTGAGAAGCGCGGTGCGATAGCCGGTCGTCATCCAGACCGGGAGCTGCAGCCCGACGCCGCGCAGCAGCGTGGTGAAGTAATCACCCCACGAGATCGCGACCGCCACGTTGCCGACCGCGTACTCGAGGATCAGATCCCACCCGATGATCCACGCCACCAGCTCGCCGAGCGTCGCGTACGTGTAGGCGTAGGCGCTGCCGGCCTGCGGGATCATCGCGGCGAGCTCCGCGTAGCAGAGTGCCGCGAGCGCGCACGCGGCGCCCAGCAGCAGGAACGAGAAGACGAGCGCAGGACCGGCGCCGTAGCGGATCACGGTGCCGTCCGGTCCGACCTGCCCCGCTGCCGCCGTGCCGATCGCGCCGAAAATGCCGGCGCCAATCACCGCGCCGATCGCCAGCATGACCAGGTCGCCGGCGCCAAGCACGCGCCTCAGCGACTGGGCACCCTCAGGACCAGGCTGCAATTCCGCGATCGGTTTGCGCGCGAGGAGCTGCGACATGGGCAGGGAGTTTATCGCACGGGCCACGGAGACACGGAGTCACGGAGCCAAATAAATTTCTCCGTGTTTCCGTGCCTCCGTGGCTTGTCGGATTGAAAGTTGCTAGTCGAAGCGGTAGGCGGTCTCGTTCGATGTCACGACGAGCTCACCGTTCGGCCCGAACGCGAGGCCGATCAGCGTGCCGCCGGCGACGACCGGCGTGAAAGAGCCGTCGGCATTCAGGCGATGGAGGCCGCTCGATCCCGCCAGCGCGTCGACAACGTAGAGCAGGCCGTCGGGGCCGAATGCGATCCCCTGCGGCCGCCCCAGGGACGAATTGATGGTGGTGATCTGGCCGTGCCGATCGATCCGGTAGATCGGATCGTAGGTGCCCAGCGTCGGGGCCGTCACGTGGAGTTCGCCGCCCGGGCTCATTGCAAGATGAAACGCCGCGACGCTCGGCGGCAGTGACGCAAATGCCGTCGCACGACCCTCGCGTACGCGAAAGATGGTTCCCGACCGATCGCCCACATACATCCATCCCTCGGCGTCGAACGCGATCCCGCACGCCACGCCCAGGTCCGACGCCACCTGTTCAGGCGTCCCATCGCCGGCGATGCGATACACCGCGCCTTCGAACCGGCTCGAGACGTACAGCCGGCCGTCCGGCCCGAACGCCATCGATGTCGCATTCACGATCCCCGAGGAGAACGGCTCTCGCGTGCCCGCTGGGGTGACACGGAAGATAGATACGGGCGCTTCCTGGCCGCGCGACCCGCTATAGGTGACGAACAGATTGCCGTCGCGGTCGAAGGCCGGATTGTCGACCTGGTGGAGCCCGGTGGCCCACGCCGCCCCAATCGAGACGTGCGCGAGGGTGAGATCGCCGACACGGACCGCCGCAAGACCCCCGTCCATCTCGTCGGGGATCGTGACGACGAGCCGACGGCTGGATGCGAACGAGATGCGGGCAGGGGCATCTCCGAGGAACACGTCGGAGAGACCGTCGACCGCAAAGCCGGAACCGTGGAGCGTCACGCGGCCTCGCCCGACCGCGCGATCCGGCACGACGGAGGTCACGGCGGGCGTCGCAGGCATCACGCCAGTCTATCGAGGATTCCTTGGGATTTGGAGCTTGGGATTTGGGATTTGGGATTTGAACCCTAGCTCTCGTCCAGTTCGAGATTCCAGTACAGGTAATCGCGCCAGCTTTCAGGGGCGTTGCGAAGACCTACGGTGATCCGGATCGCCGGCGCCGAGTCGGGCCGGCGCGGGTGCCGATGCAGGCGCATGCCCGCTTCGGCCGGCGTGCGGCCACCCTTCTTCCGGTTGCACGACACGCAGCACGTGACAATGTTCTCCCAGTCCTTGCGACCACCGTGCGCCACCGGCACGACATGATCGAATGTCAGCTCCGATGTCGGGAAGGGGTCGCTGCAGTACTGGCACGTGTGATTGTCACGCGCGTAAATGTTCGCGCGCGAAAACGGCACGTAGTCGAAGCGGCGCTTGATCTTGACGAAGCGGAGGAGGCGAATGACGGAGGGCAGCTTGAAGCTGACGGACACTGCCCTAATCTCGCGGTCGTGGACCGCGATCACCTCTACTTTCCCCTGGCACCAGAGCGTAATCGCCTTCTGCCAGTGAACGACCTTCAGAGGCTCGTACGAGGCGTTGAGGAGGAGCGCTTGCTCCATATGCGCATTAATGATGCCCGGAGAGCCGCGGGAGTGTCAAGAATCGACAGACCCAAAAACCCAATTAACAAAAGGGGTTACACCGTTACAATACTCACGTTGACAGGACTTGGACGCGCGCTTCTCGTTCTGATCGCCATCACCACCGCCGCCTGCGCAACCAGCGGCACGCCGCGTCCGCGGCCTTTCCCGGGCGCTCCAGTCCCGCCATCTTCGACACCGCCGCCTGTGGTGGGCGCACCCGTCGTTGTCCCCGCCGTTCCCGTCGCCCCTGATGCGATCGTGTCGACCGCGCTGACGCTGCGAGGCGTGCCGTACCGCAACGGCGGCAGCGATCCGTCGGGCTTTGATTGCAGCGGGCTCGTTCAATGGGTCTTCGCGCAGAGCGGGATCAGGATGCCGCGGGAAGTGCGCGATCAGTTTCAGACGGGGATGCAGATCGATTTACGCGACGTGAGGGCGGGCGACTTGCTGTTCTTCGAAACCGTCAGCGACGGGGCCTCGCACGTCGGCCTCGCCATAGGCGGCGAACAGTTCGTCCACGCCCCCAGCTCGCGCGGCGTCGTCCGCGTCGAGAAGTTCACCGCCACCTACTGGGCGACGCGGTTTGTCGGCGCCCGGCGAATAGCCACACAGGACACAGAGACGAATTAGCCACAAAGCACACAAAGATCACTAGATCTCTTGGTGTGTTCTTTGTGGTTGAAAAGGTCTTAGTGGTCTTTGTGGCTCGCCCGTCTTCGTGGTCTTCGTGGCGACCGTCAGGCGGCGCAGAACTTGCCCTTGCGGATCAGCGCCCGCGAGGTCTTGGGAAGGAATTCGCGGACCACCAGGTCGTTCTCGGTGAAACGCGTGGCAACCTTCAGCGCTTTCAGCGGATCGAGGCGGCAGTCGGCCATCTCCGCCGCTGCCTCAGGCTGGGGGTTCAGCGCTTCCGTGTATCGCTGCGGATAGGACGGGAACGATCGGAAGGTCGTGCCGACGACGCCGCCGAAGCGCTCTTTCATCTCTTCGAAACCGTACTGCAGGAAGTCGTAGGTCTGCGGATCCGGCTTCGTCGCCTGGTACTGCTTCACCATCTCCACCACGTCCTCGAAGAACCGCTGCCCGTGGCAGTTGGCGGAGTAGGTTCCGTCGGCGCGTTCCATGCGGCGGATCCCGGGATGCGCGGGGTCGATGTGATAGAGCTCGTGCACGATCGTGTCGAGCTTCGCGATCCAGTTTGGCTCGCCGGCATAGTGCACAGATTTGCGCGAGCGCGACAGCTGCTGCTCGCAGAAGCGCGGCAGCGCGAACGAGATCATGTAGTCGATGGACTGCGTTCCGATCGAGACCTGCGGAGACTTGGTGACGAACCACTCAGATCGGCGCGTCAGGCGGCCCGTCTTGCGATCACGCCAGAAGTAGTACCCGGGCTCGCTCGCCGGCAGGCAAATGCAGTGGCAGGTGGCATAGGCCCCCTCGGCGTGCGTGCGTCCTCCACGTGCGAAGACCAGCACCTTGCTCATGTCGATGAAGGACAGTGTCGGCACCCGCGACACCACGTCCTCCATGAGCAGCGAAATACGCTCGGTGTAATTGATCATCCCGTCGGCCGCGCAGGGACACCAAGAGCGAGCCCCCGCAAGGTCTCCAGTCCGTTTCAGTTATTCGAGTTCGAGAACGAGCCGCGCATAATGTACGGTTTCGTTACGGAAACATCAAGCTGGAGTGCGCTCCGAGTGCACTCTTTCCCGACATTCGATCCGTGATCTCGGCAGGTGTCGCCGGCAACTGCACTCTGCCTTAGAACTTATTTTCGTTTCGTGCGGGAGGCGCTGGATCTGACGAAGTGGGTGCGATTTCCTCGGGAGATGGAACGGGCTCTGGCTCTGCCGTATCCGGCTCCTCGAGCGACTCGGGTTCAGGCTCGGCCTGTAATTCCGTCGCCGGTTGATCCGCAGAGGGAGCGCTGGGCGTCGGAACCACTACGGGAACCGCGGCTGGCGGTATGTACCCGCCCATACGCGAGCGGATGATCCGCTGCCGACGGAGCAGCCGTGTGTTGGGATGCGCAGGACTGTAAACCCGCGGGTTGATGATGGCGCCTGCGAGCAGTGCCGCCTGATCCGGCCCGACCGACGCGGCCGACGTGCCGAAATGGCTGCGCGCCGCCGCTTCCGCTCCCCAGATGCCGTCCCCCCACTCGATCACGTTCAGATAGATCTCGAAGATGCGCGCCTTCGACAGCGCCGCCTCGAGACGCCGGGCGATGATCAGCTCGCGCAGCTTCCGCAGCGGATCGCGCGACGGAGACAGATAGAGATTCTTGGCCAGTTGCTGGGTGATCGTACTGCCGCCACGGACCGCTTTCCCGCTCCCGATGTCGCTCTGGATTGAGATCTTCAACTGCTCGAGGTCAATGCCCTCGTGCTGCCAGAATGCATCGTCTTCGGCAACGAGCACCGCCCGTTTGAGGTTCTGCGAAATGCGGGAGTACGGGACCCAGATCTGGTAATGGCGGATCGGCTTGCCCGCCTGGGCGGCTTCCCGCTCGCGCAGCTCCATGAAAGCCGTCTTCGTTGGATTCTTCGTGGCGAGGGACCGAACGTCGGGCAGCGTCAGATAGACGTAGGCGACACACGCAAACGCAACGGCTGCGAGCGCGACAATGATCCGGGGAAGACGCTGCCTGATGGTCAGCCTCCCACCGCGATCTTGATGCGTGTTCCGATCGGCGGCTGCGACGCCGGCTCGAAGCCGTTCATGATTGCGAGCGTCGAGGGCTTGATGATGTTGCCCGAACGCTCCGCGATCGCCTGCCACGAGTCGCCCTGCCGGACCACGTAAATGTCGATGCGATTCGGATGGATGTTCGCGGCGTCCGCGGCCGAGATCGGCTTGAAGCTGCGGATGCTCGCGAGGAACGCGGCGTCGGACTGCTGGAACAGGGTGGGTGCAGTGAACCCGGCCACCAGGTACACGTTGCCATTGTGGACGATGTGCGCGGCGCGCGTGGTCACCTTACCGAGACCTTCGAGCTGTCCCTGGTAGATGCCGACGAACGCATCGAGCCCGTTGATCGTCGTGCGGCTGCCGCTCTCGATCCTGAATCCCGCCTTCTGCATCGAGGTCATGGCGATGTTCTCGATGTTATTGCCGCTCGGCATCGGCACGTCCTCGAGCAACAGGTAGACGTCGGCGCCTGGCGCCTTCGCAACCACCTGCTGGGGACTGTTTTCGATGTCCCAGCCGGTCGGAAAGTCGATCCTGAACCGAAGCCCCGGGTGGATGAACGAGGAGGCGCGAACGATCCCTTGTTCAGGGTTGTCGCCGTAGATGATGCCGTCAACGGCGCGCAGCATCGCGTCGCGGTCGCGCACGAGACCGGTGCGTCCTGCCGTGAGCTGCTGGACGGCCGGCTGGATCTCCTTGATGCGCGAGAGCGGATCCGGATGCGTCTCGAGCCAGTTCGGGACGCCGTGGCTTTGCCCGGACGCTTCGTCGAGACGCCCAAGCGTCGCGAGCATGTCGGGCACGCCTGCCGGATCCCAATTGCCGGCTGCTGCGTACTTCGCGCCAAGCTGATCGGCCTGCAGCTCGAAGTCACGGCTGTATTTCAGGAAGAGGACGCCGAGCGCCTGCTCCGTGAGCTGGCCGAACGGACGGGTGGCCGGCACGAAGATGCCGAGGGCAGCAAGACCGATGGTTCCACCGATGGAGCGCGTGTACTGCTGCGCCGAGTGGCGCGCCGTGACGTGCCCGGTCTCGTGACCGAGGACGCCGGCAAGCTGCGCCTCGTCGTTCAGGAACGGCAGGATGCCGCGCGTCACGTAGATGTAGCCGCCCGGAAGCGCAAACGCGTTGACAGCCGGGCTGTCGACGACGGTGTAGTGCCAGGGAAGGTTCGGCCGCTCCGACAGCTTGGCCAGGCGCATCCCTATGCCACTGACGTATTCCTGGAGATTGGGATCGTTGTAAATCCCCATCTCCATCTTCACCTGCGCGTCGGCTTCCTGTCCCGCCGAGATTTCCTGCGCCTCACTCATCAGCGAGATCTGGCGCTTACCCGTGGCAGGATTCGTCGCGCACGCGACGAGTAGTCCGATGAGGGCGGTGGGTACCGCGAGTGAGAATTTCAATCGCATAGATCAGGCGGACCTGCAAGGTCCGCCCCGCATGACAATAGAGAGACTCCGTGTCTCTGCGTCTCTGTGGCCCGTCTCAGAGCCCGTCTTAGACACGCACCGGCAATACGCCCAGCGCGTCGAGCTGGCCTCGAATCGTTTCGACGATCTGCTTCGACGCCGGCCGGAGCGGCGGCCGAGGCAGTCCGCCGTTGAAACCAAGCAGATCCAGTGCCGCCTTCAGTCCCGGAATTCCGAAGCCGCCGCCAACTGATCGCGCAATCGGCATCAGTGTGCGCTGCAGTGCGCGCGCCTCGGCAATCTTGTTCTCGCGCACCAGCTGCACCAGGCGTACGCACTCATCAGGCAGGAGCGACGCCACCGCGAGAATGGCGCCGTCGCATCCCGCGCACAGCGATTGAAACAGGGTCGTGGCCGAACCAGCCAGGACCGTAAAGTCATCCGGCGTACGTGAGACGCATTCGCTGATGAGCAGCAGATCGTTCCCCGATTCCTTCATCCCGACGATGTTCGGATGCGCCGACAGCTGCTCGACCGCGTCAGCCTGGAGCGTTACGCCGGTATACATCGTCACGTTGTACAGGAGGACGGGGATGCGCGACGCGTCCGCCACTTCGGAGTAATGGCGGATGAAGACCTCGCTGGTCATCGCGTTCTTGAAGAAGGACGGCGTGCGCACGAGGGCTGCGTCGGCGCCAAGGGCGGCGGCGCGGTTGGTCGCCTCGATGGTCGCCTTCGTCGACTCGCGGCCGGTGCCGGTGATGAGCGGCCGATCCTTCGGCATGCCGGCGCGGACAATCTCGATCGCGCGATCGGCTTCCTCGTCCTCGAGCTGCGGCGCCTCGCCGTTGGAGCCAAGCACGACGAGGCCGGTCAGCGGCGTCGTCATCCAACGCGCGACGTTGCTGCGCAGCGCTTTCTCGTCGAGGACGTCGTCGGTGGTGAAGGGGGTAACGATAGGCGTGAAGACGCCGGCAAAACGCTTGCCCTGAGCGTTGTCGAAGGGTTTCATGGTTCCAATTGTACAGGGCTGCGGCCACTGCCTTGAACCAGGAGATTCACCGCGAGCACAACGAGGAAAATTGCCGCGGCGGGGGCGAGCAACCACGGGGCCTCACCGAGCATCGCCACGTTGGATGCGTCGTGCAGCATTGTCCCCCATGTCGGCACCGTGTCGGGAAACCCAAGGCCGACGTACGAGAGCGTCGCCTCGGCCAGGATGAACGCCGGAAGCAGCAGCGTTGCCTGCGTCGTCAGGTATCCCTTTGCCGCGGGAAGCAGATGCTTCGTGAGCAGGCGTAGTGGGCCGGCGCCGGCCGCGCGTCCGGCGGCCACATATTCCTGCTCGCGCTCTGACGCGATGATCCCGCGAACGCCGCGCGCGACCACCGGCCAGCCGACGAGGGCGAAGATCCCTGCGAGCAGCATGAACACCGTCTGCGCGGGCAGGACGAGCGGCATCACGGCGCGCAAAGCCAGCACGACGTAGGTGGCTGGCAGCACGAGCACGAAATCAGAGAGGCGGGAGAAGAGCTCGTCAATCGCGCCGCCTGCGTAACCGGCAATGCCGCCGAGCGCCGCGCCGAAAATCATCGCGGTCAGCGTGGCGATCGCCGCGAGGCCGAGCGATGCGCGCGCACCGTACAGCAGCCGCGAGAAGATGTCGCGGCCGTACGAGTCGGCGCCAAGAAGCAGCAGCGGCGCGTCTTCCGAGTCGTTCACGCTGAGCAGATGCCCGCTGCGAAACCACTGGAGCACGATCCGTCGATCCGCGACCTCCTCGAATCGCCGCTCGAGACGATTCACGATGCGCAGCGGAAAGAAGTGGGGCGCGGTCAGCCCGCCATCGAAGAGACGGACGTGGGTCGGAGGCGCGAACAGGTACTGCGTGAACTGTCGGTCCGGCGGGTTCGGCGCCAGGAGTGGTGCGCCGGCGGCCACGAGCACGATGGCGATGAGCAGCGCGCGGCCCGTCTCCTTCATGCCGCCTGTCCTTCGCGGACGCGCGGGTCGGCGGCAAACAGCAGCAGATCCGCGACAAGGCTTCCAAGCGCCAGGAAGACGCCGCCCATGGCCGCACATCCCGCGACAAGATAAATGTCACGCGCACGCAGTGCTTCGTACATCAGCCGCCCCAGACCAGGCCAGGCGGTCACGTACTCGACGACAAAGGAGCCGGAAAGGAGCGCCCCAATCGCAAGGCCGTAGATGGCGCACATCGAGCGGAGCGACGCGCGCCACGCGTGGCCAATCACGAGCCGCCTCCACGTCACGCCCCGCGCGAGGGCCGCGACGACGAATGGCTGATGGATTGTCTCCGCCATCGACTGTGATTGCAGCCGCTCGAACGTGGCGGCAATCGGCAGCGCCAGCGCGATGGCTGGCAGCGGAAGATGCCGCGCGACGTCAAGGATCCAGGATGACCAGCCCGCGTCGACGGCATCGACCGATGTCATCCCGCCGGCGGGGAGCCATCCGGTGCGCGAAGCCACGAAGACGAGGAGCAGCGACGTCAACAGGGGCGGGATCGAAAGGCAGACGAGCGATGCACCGCGAATCAGCATGGGCGCGACGCCGCGGCTGCTGCCGCTGATGATGCCGAGCGGGATGCCGAGGAGCGTTGCGAGCGACAGCGCCGCCACCGCGAGCACCGCGGTGTTACCAGCAGCGCGGTGAATCAGTCCGCCGACCGGACGGTTATAGAGAAAGGAGTCCCCGAAGTCGAAGCGGATCGCCCGCATCGCCCAGCCACCCCATTGCGCGACCGCGCTGCGATCGAGGTCGAAGCGCGCGCGTGTCCGCGCGACCTCCTCGGGCCGGGCGAAAGCGCCAAGATTCGCGGTCACGTCGCCCGGTGCCAGGCGCGTGAGCAACAGCGCGCCCGAGGACACGGCGACCACGAGCAGAACCGCAAAAGTCAGGCGACGTAGAAAAAAACGGACCATCGAAGATGGACTGTGCAGGGCGCGCCCTTACCGCGCGCCAGAACGTACAAATATCGTGTCCGCGCTCCATAACGCCGGCGGCCGCTGCACCGACGGCGTGACGCCCAGCACGCGCGCATTGTGCGCGTAATAGATCCGCGGCGCCACGAAATAGAGCGCCGGCAGGTTCTCCGCGAATATCCGCTGCACGTCGTTGAAGATCGCTTTCCGCCGCTCCGGGTCGACCGTCGATGTCTGCTCCGCCATCAGCGCGTCAATCCGCGCCTCCCAGTCGGTCGCCGGCGTCTTCTCCTCGAGGTTCCAGAAGTGGCTCGCGCCGCTGCTCATCCAGAAGTCCATGTTCCCGGCCGGATCGAGGTCCGACAGCGGGCGGTAGTACATCGCCTCGTAGTCCGACGACAGGAGCCGCTGGATGAGCGCGCCGTTGTCGATCGGCGCAATCTCGAGCGCGATCCCTGCTTGCGCAAGCCGGGTCCGCAGTTCCGCCGTCCCACGCTCGAACCAGCCGATGCCGCGCTGCGTGATCACGGTGAACCGCGCCTCGTTGCCGCGCGCATCCTCGACGACGCCGTTGCCGTTGCGATCCTCGAGCCCGATGCCTTTCAGGATCTCCTTTGCCTTGTTCACGTCGTGCGGATAGCGCAGCACGTTTGGCGAGAACCAGATGCGGTTGCCCGGCGTCACCGGCCCCCAGACCGGCACTGCCGCGCCGAGGAACACGTTTTCAGCGAACGCCTCCCGATCGACCGCATAGGAGATCGCCCGCCGGAACTCCGGCCTGCTCACGAAGGCGAATCGGGGATCGTTCTTCCAGGCCTCCGGCTTCAGACGAAACCAGAAGGCATCAGCATCGACGCCGACGCCAAGCTCCACGACCTTGAGACGTCCTTGATCCTCCGCGCGGCGCGCCGCCACGTAGTCATCGGGCCGCAGCTCGCTCTGGGTCATGTCGATGTCTCCCGCCTGCAGCCGCAGTAGCTCGGCGTCCTGGTCCGGTACGACCTGCAGGACGATCCGATCGAGATACGGGAGTTGCGTCCCATCGGCGGCCTTGCGCCAGTAGCGCGGGTTGCGGTCGAGGACGATCCGCTGCCCGGGAACGTACTCGCGCAGGAGGAACGGACCGGTGCCGACCAGATCCGACGGCGGGGTGGCGGAGTCCCACGATTTCGCGAATGTGCCGGCGGCCAGCGCGCCTTCAAGCTTGTGCTTCGGCAGGATCACCAACGCGTCGAGCAGCCTCAGTCCGGGCCCTGATGGCGCGGGATACGTGAGAACAATAGTGTGATCGTCGGGGGCCGCCGCGGCGATCGGCTTGCCGGCCACGGTCAACTGGCTGGCCACGACGCTTTCAGATTTCGGATCGAAGACCGCCTGCAGCGTGAAGAGGACATCCGCGGAGGTGAATGGTGTGCCGTCGGACCACGTCACGCCAGGGCGGAGGTGCAAGGTGAAGGTCCGTCCGTCGGGCGACGCATCCCACGTTTCCGCCAGCCATGGCTCGAGGTCGAAGGTCGATCGGTTGATCCGAACCAGCCGCCCCTGGGTGAGGAAACTCAGGAGCTCCGTCGTCTGCTCCCGCGCCACGATCCGGTTGAAGGATCGCGGCACGGCGCGAATCGACCCTACAAGCTGTCCGCCGCGGGTCGCGGCCGGCGTCGCAACGCGGTCCGCGATCTCCGGCGCCGTGGCCGAACGCCAGAAGAGACCGCCTCCAAGGAGGATGGCGGCCGTAACGACGCTGGCAAGGAGCCGTCTTTTCATCGATTCAATTTCTGGCACCCGAGGCCAAGAAGTTGGCCGCCCGATCCGGCTCGCGCGAGTTCGTGCACACAAGAAGCATTTTGTGTGCAAAAAGCTTCCGGGGCCACCTGTTCACCGAAGGTCCCCACTGCTTTTCGATCGGCGTAAGTCAATAGGCTGGCTCGGCCCACGTATCGGCGCGAGCGCACACACCGCACACCACTGCCTCCAACTCGTTATCGCGCAATGGATTAGTCCGGCACCACCTGAGCACATCTTTACTGGCATCCCTCCTGCCACTGCTCGGGCTTGGAGGAACCCATAACGTGTCTATAGAGCTTCGTGAAGTCACCGTCGAACCCCGGTTAGGACGCAGCGTCGCGATCGATCAGGCCGCGACGCTTCTGAACGTATCGCGCCGCACCATCTACAACCGGATCCGCGAAGGCCGTCTCCTGACAATCCGTACGATCGGCGGGTCACAGCGCGTGCTTGTGGAATCGCTCATCGAGCTTGGCTTCCGGCCGCAGGCGTTTCCCGCCTCCGCGTCGCAGGTCTCGTTCACGGCGCGCCCGATGGGGCGCTAATCACATCAACCGGCCAGAGGCCGGAAGTAAAGGACCGAACCCATGGTGATCTTCAGGCTCTCCGCCTCCTCCCCCCAGGACAGGATGCTGTGCGCCGCTCGGCTGCTGCTTTGCGCAGCCGCATTCGTGATCGCCGCCGCCATTCCGGCCGGCGCTCAGTACCACCGGAATCATGTTTCCGACGATCTCAAACGACACCTTGATTCCGGCGACGCGACGGCCACCGCGGTCATCGTCGCCGGAAGCACGGCTCAGGTAGACGCAATTGCCGCGCGTCATGGGCTCCGCGTGAGGCGGCGCCTATCGAGCGGCGCGGTGCTCGATGTTCCCGCGGGGCGCCTGGCGGAGGTGGCTGACGACAACGACATTGCGCAGCTCTCCGGCGATCACATTATTCGCGGGCAGATGGCGGTCACCGACGTCTCGATTGGCGCCGACCAGGCGTGGTCTGGGGATTTCGGTCCGAGGCACACCGGCGTCACCGGCGAAGGCATCGGGATCGCCGTGCTCGACTCCGGCGTGACGATGGTCCCCGGGCTGCGCGGGCAGGTGACAACGCGTGTCGACATGATCGATGCGCGCGGTTCCGGCCGCGACGAGTGGGGTCACGGGACGCACATCGCGGGGATCATCGCGGCGGCCGGCTCGCTGGCGCGCAACGAAACCCGGGGCGTCGCGCCTGGTGCATCCATCGTCAGCGTGAAGGTGCTGGGGGCGGACGGTTCCGGGCACGTCAGCGACCTGCTCGAGGGGATCGACTGGGTGATCGCGAACCGGCAGCGGTATCAGATCAAGGTCATCAACCTGTCACTCGGCGCGGCGGTCGAGCAGGGGTGGCGCGACGACCCCGTGTGCCAGGCGATTGAGCGCGCATGGCGGGTGAACGTGGTGACGGTGGCGGCGGCCGGCAATCTCGGAAAGACGGCCGACGGCAAAGAAATTCTGGGCGGCGTGACATCGCCTGGCAACTGTCCCTATGCGATCACGGCGGGGGCGTTGAACACCAAGGGGACGGCGTTCCGATCCGACGATGTGATCGCGACGTACAGCTCGCGGGGGCTGACTCGGTTCGACCATTTGATCAAGCCGGACCTGCTGGCGCCTGGGAACCGGATTCGGAGCCTGCTGGCGCCAGGCGCGCTCATCGCGAAGGAGCATCCGGAGCTGGTGACGGGTGCGGGGAAGGACGCGACGCTGGAGCTGTCGGGGACGAGCATGTCGTCGGCGGTCGTGGCCGGCTCCGCGGCGCTTCTGCTGGAGGCGCGGCCAAAGGCGAAGGCGGAGGCCATTCGGGCGCTTCTGCAGCTTGGCTCGGAGCGCCTTCCAGAGCTCGGACTCATCCAAGAGGGTGCAGGCAGTCTGAACGTGCTCGCGTCATTGGCAGGTCCCGAGAGCGCAGCCGACGTTACAACGTCCATTGCCGGCGAACAGATCGCGACTGGCGGGCTCAGCTTCGCTGAAACGTCGGTCGGCGGCGACCACATCGTCTGGGGTGACACGCTGGTCTGGGGTGACACCCTAGTCTGGGGCGACACGTTGGTCTGGGGCGACACGTTGGTCTGGGGCGACACGTTGGTCTGGGGCGACACGCTGGTCTGGGGCGACACGCTGGTCTGGGGCGACACGCTGGTCTGGGGCGACACGCTGGTCTGGGGCGACACCTTGGTCTGGGGCGACACCCTGGTCTGGGGCGACACCTTGGTCTGGGGCGACTACCTTACTGACCAGAAGGAGACATCATGCGCGCACTAATTATTTGGGGCGAATAAGCCGATAAGCGACCTGGGATTCCCGTCTTCAGATGTCGCACCAGCAAAAGCAAGCTACACGGCCAAACACAGCGTATCTCGCTGTTGTCACTGTGTCTGGCCTTCTCATCATCGCTAAGTCCCTTAGCGATACCATCGTGGCGCCTCCAGGCGTTGAATGGTTTACGTTGGCAGCACTCACGCTGCTGACTGGTTCCTTCACCGTCAAGGTTCCTTCTCTTTCGGCGAGATTTTCCGTATCCGAGACCTTTGTTTTTGCTTCGGCGCTGCTGTTCGGTCCCTCCGCCGGGACGTTGACCGTCGTCCTCGATGCCCTCGTCATTTCATTCTGGTTAAATAAATCAACCCGATCGCTCTCGCGAATTCTTTTTAATGTAGCGGCCCCGTCGATTGCGTTTTGGACGGCCGCGACGATGTTCTTCGCTCTCGCACACGTCTCGCCTGGCGACGTTCACCGACACGACCTCGGCGAGCTCGTGGTGCCTCTGTTCGTGTTTGCCCTTTTCTACTTCTTGACGAACACCTGGCTGGTCGCTGGCGCTGTGGCGGGCGAAAAACATTTGTCAGCCGCCAGGATCTGGTTCAGTCACTTCGCCGGGTTCGGAATCAACTATTTCGTTGGAAGTTCCGTAGCGATCCTGCTAGTCAGCTATGCTGCGCGGATTGACTTTACCGTTCTCAGTATCATCGTACCGCTGCTCGTAATTTCATACGCAACATTTCGGTCATCGATGGGGCGACTCGAGGATGCGAACCGACACGTCACGCAACTGAATCAGATGTACCTCTCAACGGTCGAAGCTCTCGCAATGGCGGTTGATGCAAAGGATCAAATTACGCATGGTCACATTCGACGAGTTCAAATCTATGCGCTGGAACTCGCGAAACGACTTGGAGTCGACGAAGAACGACAGCTCAAGGCCATCGAAGCTGCGGCACTGCTTCATGACATGGGGAAACTCGCAATCCCAGAGCATATTCTTAACAAGCCAGGCAAATTGACGACCGCGGAATTCGACAAGATGAAACGCCACGCCGAGATTGGCGCGGATCTCCTGTCTTCAGTCAAGTTTCCCTATCCTGTCGTTCCGATCGTCAGACATCATCATGAGCATTGGAATGGCGAAGGTTACCCAGCGGGAATTTCGGCGACAGATATACCCATCGGAGCGCGCATCCTTTCGGTTGTCGACTGTTTCGATGCGCTGACTTCTGATCGGCCGTATCGCCCACGATTGACGTGCGAAGAGGCGTTCAAGATCCTAAGGGAAAGGCGCGGCACATTCTACGATCCCCTGGTGGTCGATACATTCATTGCGTCTTACGCTGAGATCGCGCCAGCTGCACACCAAGCCGAACAAGAAGTTCTCGCCATCGAGGGTGCGGCAGTTATCGCGAGCGTAGACCAACCGAGCGTGACAACGCTCAAACATATCAGAGCAAGTGCTGCGGAAAACGCTTTACTGGTAACGCATCGCGAAAAAGTGTTGAGCGCGGGTTCGGTCGACGAAGCCTTCGGCTCCGCGGCTCAGTGTCTCCGACAACTGACGCCCACGATTGTGTGCGCGCTGTACATGTACGACTCATCGACGGACTCGCTGACTTGTAAAAGAGCTATTGGAGACACGAACCACCTTCTCTCAGGGTTTACGATTCGCATGGGCGAGCGCGTAACGGGGTGGTCAGGAGCAACTCGACGAGCGTCAATCAATTCACATGCGTCACTCGATTTGGCCAATGTTTCAGAGGTACTTCGATCCGCCGCTGCTAAGCGTTCTGTGCACGCCGCTCGTCCACGACAACGAGCTCGTTGGCGTTTTGACCGCGTACTCGAACAAACAGGACGCATTCAGAGACTCTCATGCTTATGCTCTTGAACAGATTGGCTCTTCGTTAGTGGATAAACTTAGGACCGTTTCTGATATAGATACGACTCGGAATTTGGTATTCCGCGCTCGCAACCGATAAATGTTGCCGGCCCGATACGGCAGCATCTCCAACCGAGATGAGTCGTATGACTTACGAAGATTCGTTGAAGCTGTTCCGGAAAGGCCATTTCCGTGAACTCATAGACGGTCTCAAGAGCACAGGTCACACGACGCGGCACACAGAACCTAAGCTGCGCATCTTGTTCGCCTATGTGCTCGCCCTCACAGACGAAACCTCTCTTGCCGCTACGCTTTCGAACGTTGATCACTCAACACTAGCACCGAGCCTTCGTTCGCAAGCGGAAACAACGATAGGCCTGATCAATTGGCGAATGGGAGACCTCGACTCGACATGGCACCATCTTCACTCCGGCCTCAGATGGGCGCGAGAGTCAGGAGATGCCGAGCGAATAGCCTGGGCTCATCTTCATCTCTTTCGATTCGCCATTGAAGCGCAGCCGTTAGATGTTCTGATGGGGCTGTTGCGCGACGTGCGCGCGGCAGTCGTCCGGGCGGCTGTCCCTTATTTGACAGCCTACCTGCACATCTGTGTTTCCGCCCTTGAGGGTCAACGCGGCCATCTTGACGAGGCCTGGCGTCACTGCGACATTGCTGAGTCGTTGCTGGAGCTCGAACCAAACGCCTGGGTCCTGGGAGCTTCGTTGGTGAACAGGGGCTGTATCGCTTGCTTGCGTTGTGATTTCAAGGAAGCGACGGAATACAACCGTGCCGCGGTCGAGCTCACGAATGTCAATGGCAGCATGCGAAATCGAGCGGCCGCCGACATAACCTCCGGACACATCCAAATGCTTTCCGGCGAGTTCGAAAAGGCACAACGCACTCTAAACGCAGCTCTCAAGGATCCTTACGTTAGAGGTCTTCGAACCATCGGTGCGGCCGACAGTCTCGCGAGAGTCTACCTAGCCCTCGGAGAGTTCGACAAATGTGACGCGACCCTTGCCTTGGTGAATTTCTCCGACAACCAAAAGGACACGGCGACGAATTCTGTGTACGCGAGGCGGTGGGCTGCGCTGACGCGCGCGAAGTTGCTACTACGACGCGGTCATCTCGACGAAGCATTGAGTTGGCTTAACGACCTCGAGGCACAGTCGAGTCAGCTGGGCGATGGTCCATTCAATGCGGCAGTGCATCTACTGATCGCTCAGACCTTGGCGCGAGCAGGGCGAACGGCCGAATGCGCACATCGAATACTCAGAGCTGATACTGCTGGCATTACTCGAAGCCGGGACCTTCAAGGTCAGTTTTATCATTCGTTGGGCAATATCGTCGCAGGCGACTCGACCCAAGTTGGCCGGCAGTTGCAGCACCGAGCGCAGCGCATTTGGTCGACACAAGGCATCGTCGCTGTCCGGTCGGAGGTAGGGGATTCATCAACGACGCTTTCCCGGAATCGAGTGGATCGTCCAACCGCCGGTGACCGAACGAAATCTGTCGTCAATTCCCTAGGTTCGATATTCGACGTCGCCTATAGCCCCACTCTGGTGGGAAACGAACTACTGAATGCTCTTGATGCGCTCGGTTGTTCAGCAAAGGCGAAAATCGTTGAAGCGAGTCATTCGGATCATGGAGAGCCAGCCGACTCTTCAAGCCACGTCCTCTCACTTGGGCGCGGTCGTCAAGGTAAGACCATCGCCCTAGTCTCCGACATTCCACGCGACCCTCTCAATGCGCTCGTCCTTTCGGACGTATTTCGCATTGGCCGTGCCGCGCTGGCGCTCGAGAAAGCCAAACAGGAAGAGCGCAACCGCTCTGCGCTCTGGCCGGCCACCCCGATCGAGGAGCAAGCGGGCGCGTTGTTTATCGCGCAGGACATGCAGACGCTGTTGACCACCGCGCGGCGCGTCGCCGCGGCAAATATTCCCGTGCTCATCACAGGTGAAACGGGAACCGGCAAGGAAGTGATCGCGCGCCTGATCCACACCTATTCCCCTCGCGCGTCGAAGACGTTCCTGCCCTTCAATTGCAGCGCAACGCCACGAGAAATGCTCGACGCGCAGCTCTTCGGGCACCGCAAAGGCGCCTTCACCGGCGCGACGGAGCACTTCGCAGGTGTCATCCGCGCCGCCGCGGGCGGCACCCTGTTCCTTGACGAGATCGGCGAGAGCACCCTCGATATTCAGCCAAAGCTCCTCCGCTTTCTCGAATCCGGCGAAGTGCATCCGATCGGTGAAACGCACCCGCAGCGCGTGGATGTACGCGTGCTTGCGGCGACCAACGCAGACGTCGACATGCTCGTGTCGCAGGGCCGCTTCCGTGAGGATCTGTTCTATCGCCTCAATATCGTGCGTCTCCACATTCCGCCGCTGCGCGAGCGTCGTGTCGAAATCCCCTCGTTCGCGAACCACTATCTGCAGAAGTATGCGAAGGAGAGCGGCAAGGGCGAACTGCGCCTCTCCGAAGAAACGATGGAATACCTGGTGTTGTACCGGTGGCCGGGGAACGTGCGCCAGATCGCGAACGAGATGCGTCGGCTGGCTGCCCTGGCGGAGCCCGGCGCTGTGCTGATGCCCGAGCATCTGTCGTCGGACATCGCCGCCTCGCGCAGGACCGTCCCGCCGTCGCAACGCATCCTCGACGAGAGCGAGATCGTCGTCCGCATCGATCAGCCGATGACGGCTGCTGTGCAGCATGTTGAACGCACGATGGTGCAATCCGCGATGTCGAAGACCAGCAGCGTCGATGAGGCCGCGAAGTTGCTCGGCCTGTCGCGCAAAGGGCTTTATCTCAAGCGGATGCGCTTCGGAATGGAGATCGATCGCCCGCGCGGCGAGGTCGAGGTCGCGTAAGGTTACCGCGGCTCAGGCGATCGCTGCACGTCGCCTGGCCCACCGGTCGGCGGCATCCGCTCGGACCAGCGATGTGCGGGCTGCGACGACGACACCGGGAAATCGGGGGTCTGGCGGGTTGCGCGCGAGCGAATGCTGTAGACGACTGCGAGTCGCAGCAGCACCTTTTACGTGGACGTCGCAGATGCGGCTCGAGCGGATTCTAGAAGAAGATCACGAAACGAGCCCTCGAACCGCGTCGTCGGTGTGACGAGTCAGCACCTAGCGTCTCGAGTCTGATGGCGTAGATTGACCTCGACCTGGTAGATGCGCCAGAGCCGGGCCCTTGCGCGCACGGGGTCGGGTCACCGCGGGACTGTCGGTGGCGAGTTCTTCACGACTGCGGGCGGCACGCATGTCGTCCTGGATGCGGCGGCGTGAGTTTGCCGCAGTCAGACACATCTCGTCGAACTGGCGGATGACACCCTCCACCAGTGCAAGGTGCGCGAGGTGCGACCGGCGCAGAAGACGATCCGTTGACATGCCCTAAACGAGAGCAGCCGGGATGCCGGAGTCGGCTGCGTGAAATCCCCAGCGAATTTAGTGGTCGTGCAAGATTGCACGGATGTGCGTGCTCCTTATTGGCACAAGCCTGATGCACGGTGGCACACTTCGGTGCACTGACAAACCATCCCGTGCTCAAGCTGCACAATCCTCGGCTCTATCTCAAGCGCCTGCTCTTCGGCACGGAGATCGATCGCCCGCGCGCTGAGGAAAGAGGGGGCGGAAGTGACCGAGGCTCAGGCAGTGCATGAGCGGCGACGACAGCAGGAAATCGGCGGTCAAGCGGTTACGAAATCGAGCTGGCTCCCCACGATGGCCGCGCCCACCCCCATATACTCAACCTACCAGCCACCTGCACCTGCACAGCTGAATGCAACCCGTTCTTGACGTCCTGGACCGTTTAGGAGCCTTCCTGAATGCCGGCATTGCCGGCAGCGAGTTCACCCCGCTCAAACTGCTGACGGTCATCACACTCATCTCCGCGCTCGTCTGGCTGACGCGCCGCGTAACGCGTTGGTTCGTCGATCAGGTCCTGGCCCGCCGCGGAGTTGACGTGGGCATGCGAGAGGCGCTCGGCGCCATCGTCCGCTACGTGGTCATCTCGCTTGGTGCCCTCGTCATCCTTCAGAGCGCCGGGATCAATCTGACGTCTTTGAACGTGCTGGTGGGCGCCATCGGAGTCGGGCTCGGGTTCGGCCTGCAGAACATCATGAGCAACTTCTTCAGCGGACTGATCATCCTGTTCGAGCGGCCCATCAAGATCGGCGACCGCGTCGAGATCGCCGGTGCCGTCGGTGAAGTGCGCGAGATTGCGGCACGCGCCACGACGCTCGTGACCGATGAGAATGTCGCGATCGTGGTACCCAACTCCCAGTTCATTTCCGAACGGGTGACGAACTGGAGCCGGCCTGGCCGGCTGACGGCCTATCTCGTGCCGTTCCACGTGTCGCACTCGTCGGACCCCGAAGTGGTTCGCCGCGTGCTCATCGCCGCCGCCCTTGGACATGCCGACGTATTGCGCGACCCGGCACCGCAGGTAGAATTCGTCGAGGCTGGCGCGATCGCGCTTCGATTTCAGCTTCAGGTGTGGAGCACGGAACACCTGAAAACCGCTGGAACGCTCAAGAGTGACCTGAACTTCGAGGCGTGGCGGCAGCTGGCCGCGGCTGGCGTGACCGTCCCTCCGTTGCATCACGTGTTGAGGTCAGGCCCGGAGGCTGAGCAACCGCCGAAAGCGTGACCCTGGCCCGTGAGGTGGAGGTCGCGTAGGTAATCGAGGCTCAATCGATCGCCGCGCGCGGCGCGGCTTGCCGATCGTCGAACCTCCGCTCGTACCGGCGATGCATCAGCGGCGACGACAACAGGAAATCGGCGGTCGAGCGGTTGCACGCGATTGGAATGTTGTAGACCACCGCGATCCGCAGCAGCGCCTTCACGTCCACGTCGTGCGGATGCGGCTCGAGCGGATCCCAGAAGAAGATGACGAAATCGAGCCGGCCCTCCACGATGGCCGCACCCACCTGCTGATCCCCGCCCAGCGGTCCGCTCAGAAACCGCGTGACCTTGAGCCCCAGCTCCGACGCGAGCAGCGCCCCGGTCGTGCCGGTTGCGAATCGATCGTGAACGCCCAGCGTCCCCCCGTTGAACCGCGCCCAGTCGAGCAGATCCCCCTTGCAGTTGTCGTGCGCGATGAGTGCTACACGCTTCCGTTCGCCCATCGCGACCGTTCCTGGTTCCTGTGTCTCCATCATGCAAGGTTAGACGCGCACGATGTCAGCCGTGTTGCGTCAGGAATTGTAGGAGAGGCATACGCGGCTACGTAATTGGCGCAATTCACGCTGCGCGCGGGACCGGCTCACGCACTGCTGAACGCGGCGTGGTACTTGATCGTCCCTGACGCACCGCGCAGAAAGCCAGCCTGCAGCTCTACGACCATGAACACGTCTTCCGGAACGTCGTATTCGCACCCTATGCCAAAGCGGGCGGACGGCAAGAACCCGAAGCGCGGGTAGTAGGCCGGATGGCCCAGGACGACGACGGCGCCGAAACCAAGCCGCTTGCACTGTTCGAGGCCGGCGCGCACGAGCGCGGACCCGATCCCTTTGCGCTGACGATCCGGAACAACCGCCATAGGGGCGAGGCCCATGATGCGCAGCGCGGGGTGGCCCGAAAGTGAGACGGGCGAAAACATGATGTGGCCAACGATTGCACTGTCATCCTCGGCGACGAGTGAGACCAGCGGCTCCGCCTGTTCGCGCAGGGCGTCCACGAGGTTGGCTTCGAGCGCTGTCTCGAATGCCGATACGTTGACCGCACGTACACCGGCCCCGTCTTCCTGTGCTTCAGCTCGAATCAGCATGCGCGGTGCCAGCGGGAAATCGTCTTATTACAGCCCGAACGCGGTTCGCACACAGAATTCCTGATACGCCTCGACTGTCAGGAATTTTGTGTGTGAGGCCGTGGGCTTCGCGTCTTCGTGGTTGAAACACTGTTCGTGGTTTCAGATGCGAAAACCAGCGACGCGCGCGAAGGTTACGCGCACCAGCCCTTACCGCACCGCGCGATCGGCGAGCGCAAAGAGGCTGTCGAAGTCGTATGTGAAGCCCACCTGCCCGCGCCAGGTCGGTTTGTCGATCAACTCAGTCCGGTTGGAATACGTAACGGAGACAGGCACCTTGACGTTGCTCCCCATCGGCGCGAGCGTCAGCTTCGCCTGGAACAGCCCGAGGCTGCCCTTCTGGGCGAACACGGTTTTCGCCCCCGCGGGGAGTCCGACGAAGCTGACGCCAGGGATCGGATTCAGCGGATCGACCTCCAGCAGCGCCGGCGAATGTTGGTACTGGTAATAGACCGCGAGGCTGAACACCGCGGGGCCGAGGATCGACGCCTTGTCCAGCCCGTGGTCGAGCTGCAGCGCCATCTGCGCGTCACGATACCGCCTGGCGCCTGCGGGCGCATCGGCAGGAAGCGTGTCGTAGACCGTCGCGCCGCCGTTTCCCACCAGCTTCGTCCGCGGCGTCAGCGGCCAGTCGACGATGAGGCGCACGTTCGACGTGTTCGGCTGGCCGACCGGACGGTTGCCCACGTACTCGAGCGCGAAGACTCGTTTCATCGCGATTGCGTCGATGAGCTCGTCCTGTGCCAGGAAGAAGGCATTGTACGAGGCCAGCGCGGCCTCGGCCTGACTGGCAAGGTCGGGCACCCTCGCATCGACGATGGTCAGCAGTTCGAGCAATGCGTCGTGGAGCGCGGACACGATCGCGGCGCGATTCTGACCCGCAGCCCTGACGCGCGGCACGTGCCTCATCTGCCACGCGTCATAGTCGGGCGCGTTGGTCACGCTGTCGGTGAACGTCCCGGCTCGCAGGAGCAGATCCTCCGCCGACAGGTCCATCGCCGCGCCGACGTTCGCTCGCCACGCGTCGAGGAACGACTTCGAAGTGGTGTCCCGCTGGTTCCACAGCTCGATGCGAGCTGAGACGCCCGAAATCTGGTTCCGCTTCGCGCGGAACGCGACCGGTTCCGTTGTCGTCGCCCCATCCGCGGGAGTGGCCGTCAACTCAGTCCCGCGCGTGGCGTCGAACGAGACGGAGAACGACGCGCGCCGAAGGAGACCCAGCAAGGAACCGCTGGCGCAGTAGCCGTTGGTCAGGTTGTCAACGCAGTACGGGAAGACGTTCTGACGCAGGAGCACCGACGGGATTCCCGCCAGGTTGCCGCGTATCGTGACCACCTGGCCGTCGACCGACTGCGCGAGCGCGCCGTACTCGGACGCCACGGACAAGACTTTCGCGGCGGGTCCCTGCGACACGACGGACGTGGATCCGACGCCGCTCGCGGCCGCTCCTGATTGCTTGTCGGCGCGCGAGGCTTCGAAGCGCTTGACGAAATCGCGGAATAGAATCCGCTCCGCGCCGGCTGCGTAGATTGCGAAACAGCGGGCGCCGCGATCAACGCTGAGCAGTCTGGTGGCGTTGTCGTCCGGCGGGGGCGGAATCCTTCCGGCCACGATGTCATCGATGGTCCGCTTGAAGAAGCCGCACTCCTCGATCTGCGCGTACGCCGGGGCAGGAGCCGCCAGTACCAGCAGCATCAGCAGTATTCGCGGTCTCATGGCGCTACGTCCCCATGATTCTCAGTGCCTGGAACGGCTCGTCTCCCGCGAGGTCGCGCAGGAACTGCGAGTCGGAATCCGCCTCCTCGCGCAGCTCGCCCCGCCCGCCCGTAGATGCGCTAAAGACGAGCACGAGCTTCAACGTGTTGCGATCCGGCGCGAGGGTGAACGTCAGTCTGGACACGGCCTGGCCTGCCGGCAGTAGGGATCTGCCGCCGTAATCCGCCTTGGCGATAAGGACTGTTCCGATGCGATCCTCGATGACCAGCGTGATCTCCTGGCCCTTCGGTCCTTCAAACAGGGATGAATCCGGAACGGCTTTCAGGCTGCACGGCATGGCCGGATATGTTACGCGCGGATCACCGCAATCCGAGGCGGATGACACCGAAATCGTCGGCGGTGAGGCTGCTGAATGCCGGCTCGCGAAGGTTACGCGCGAAGTCGCGCCTCGTAGACGGGCCATTCTCCGCTTTCGGCGGGCATCACCGCACCTCGCGGTTCGAAATGGAAGGGCAAGCCGGCCACGAGCTCCCTAACGGTTCGAGTAGTGACGACAGCGCCAGGGTCTGCCGCTGCCGCTATTCGCGTCGCCACCGTCACTGGCAGCCCGCTGGGCAGTCCAGATATGAGATCGCATTCCCCCGTGTGAATCCCGGCGCGGAGAGTTTCGTCCGCGCCGCGGCGCGAATCGACGATCGCGCACGCAGCGCGGATGGCTCGACCGGGGCCGTCAAAGGCAGCCACCCACGATGTGGCCGACGACGTGAGGAGTTTTCCGCGGTGGAAGAGGCACTGCTGCTCGACGATGCGTCCAATGCCACTGGTGCCGAGGTCGGTGTGAATCACGACGATCGTCGACAGGACCTGTTCGAGCTCAGACCCGTGTTCCGTGTTGTCAGCCTCGAAAAAACGCTCGACTTCGTCAATGATTCGATCGACGTCGCCCGCGTAAATCAGATGATCGTCGCCGGGCAGCTCCACGAATCTCGCGTGCGGAATACGCGCCGCCAGATAGCGTCCTTCCTCGATCTTGACGTCGCGGTCGCCGACGCGGTGCATGACCAGCGTCGGGGCCCGAACGGCGGGCAGGACGTCCCGAGTGTCGACCTCTGTATTGAAGCGTGCGAGCTCCAGTGCGGCGCCCGGGCTTGCGCCCAGCCGTAAGTACGTACTCCACCACTCGCAGAACTCCTCGTCGTCAGCGAGGGAAGGAGCGAGCGTGTCGAGATCCGTCTTGCCGCCCCATTCACGCTCGAGCAGTTCGTACCAGCGTTGGCGCTCGTCGGGTCGAGGCGCCCATGGATAGTCCGGTGCCCAGATCCGCTTGGAAAATGTTCCAAACAGGGCGAGCGCACGTGTACGCTCCGGATACGTCGCCGCAAACATGACGGACATGTTGCCGCCTTCCGACATCCCGAAGAGCGCCGCACGTTCCGAGCGCACCGCATCCATCACCGCACGCACGTCGTCCATGCGCTCTTCGAGCGATGGATAGCCGTGCCCGCGGTCGGAGAGCCCGGTGCCTCGCTTGTCGAACAGGATCAATCTGGAAAACGATGCGAGCCTGCGGAACATGTGGGCCACCCGCGGCTGCTGCCATCCATGCTCGAGGTGCGAAATCCAGCCCGGCACGTATACAAGGTCGTACGGTCCGTCGCCGAGCGTCTGATAAGCGACGGTGACATCGCCGCTCCTTGTGTACCGGGTTGATGGGACCGGTAGCCGCATTCGCGGCATCGATGCGACGTCGTCCCCGCTGTGGTGGGTGATCTCGCGGACCCCGGCGAAGAACCGGTACCCGTGCTTCGGCACGGTTTGCACGTACGAGTGACCGTCGTGCGTCTCACCAAGGGTCTTGCGGATGATGGAGATGTTGTGACTGAGATTCGTCTCCTCGACGGTGGCATCCGGCCACACGATCCCGAGCAGCTCCTCTTTTTCGACGAGGCGCCCCGCGTTGCGGACCAGCACGACCAGCGTATCGAACAGTTTTCCGTGAAGTGACACCGCGCAACCATCGCGAAGCAGACGGCGCTCGCTCGTTTCCAGCCTGAACGGCCCAAATTCGTAGATCGATGCCGGTTTGCTCATCGCCAACAGAAAAATCCCAAAAACTTCCAGATTTCCTAAAAGACGGCGGATGACCGCGGGCGCAAAACTCAGGGGGTCGATTCTAGCAGCGGGCGCGATTGGTGGCGCCGGCGGAGACGGACCATGCATTCACTTCACCCCCCTTCCGACCTGACCGCATTGCAGACGTCTCACGACGTCCTCTCGTTCGGGCCCTTCGAGCTGCATTTGCCGTCACGCGAACTTCACAACGGATCCGCACGAACGACACTGCAGGGGCAGCCGTTCGAGATCCTCCGTATGCTTCTCGAGCGGCCTGGCAGCGTGGTGACGCGTGATCAGTTGCGGCAGCGACTGTGGCCTGAGGGAACTTTCGTCGATTACGAGCACAGTCTCAATGCCGCCATCAAACGGCTCCGGACGGCACTCGGTGACGACGCACAGAACCCGAGATTCGTCGAAACACTGGCCCGCCGCGGCTATCGTTGGAGAGCGTCGGATCACCCGACTAATGCGCGCCGTGTGCCGCAGCCAACTGGAAACCGCCTGCTGGTACTGCCGTTCAGCATGCTGGGAGGTGACGAGGACTTCGGCAACGGGCTTACGGAGGAGCTGATCGCGCAGCTCGGCAGCCGTGGAGCTGAAGATGTTCGAGTCATTGCGCGCATCTCAGCGCTGACGTGCACAGGGACCGGACAGCGCGCCCGTCAGGTGGGCGAGTCTCTCGATGTGAGCTATCTGCTGGAGGGTGGAATTCGACGACAAGACGCACGCATGCGCATCGCCGTCTGGCTCGTCGACACACATGAGGAGGTTCACGTGTGGAGCGCGGTCCACGAATGCGAGGTCAAGGATCCGCTCGCCACGCAGATCGACATGGCGGCAAGAATCGCCCAGTCCGTCGTCCAGGAGGTGGCTCGACGTACGCCGCGCGAGCGCAGCCGCAGTCGAGACGCCAGCGTCACCGCCATCCGAGGCGGATGACATCGAAATCGTCGGCGGTGAGGCTGCTGAATGCGGGATTCAGCTCCGAATTGTTCCATCGCGCGTCCATCGCGCCGGTGACGTACATGTCGCTGCCGTTGTCGGCAATGATGAGCCCGTAGGTCTGCATCGCCCGAAAGATGTTCTGGATGTACGGCGGATATCGCGACAGGTCCTTCGACGCCTTCAGCCGCAGCCGCGCGCCCATCGGCAGGGCGCCCGCCGTACTGCCCGCGCGGTGCGACGCCGGCCAGACGTAGTCGTTCGTCCGACGGACGGTTGCGCGGAGCGCGTGCCGGATTGGACCGCGGATCGCTTCGTCGTAGCGAACCAGCCCTGGCAGGATCGCGAGACCCGCGGCGTCCGCCGACGTCCATCCCTCCGGTCGCCGTGCATTGGACGACAGGTCGAACACCGCCCCCGATCCAGCTTCCCACCGCTGACGCGAGGCGTTCCAGCGCGCCGCGAACAGCTCGTACAGCGCCCACTTGTCGCGATCGACGATGAGCAGGTGGCGATCGCCATCCGACCCGCCGCCCGGCACAGCTGCCCTCGATGAAGTTCGGCTGCGTCTTCGCCGCGTCTGGAATCGGATAGCCTGCCTCTCCGCGGAAGCCCGCATCGCTCTCGTCGCCGTAATCGACAAAGGCAACTGGCGTGCGCGCCTCGGTGCCGCCAACGCCGACGAACGGAATCCCGTACGGAGGCGGACCGAAGTCGGGGTGCGCCGTCGCGTGCGCGTCCGATGAAGTCGATGTACGCGTTCGACTGCGCATCGACCGGCGCGTTCGTGATCTCCTGGTTCCACCAGTTGTCGGACGGATAGAGCTGGCGCCCGCCGAAATCGTCGTTCAACCGCACGACGCTGGTCGACGGAGTAGCGGGCGCAGGACTCGGTGAGGGCGTCGACGGCGAAGGGGTGACGCCCGGTACCCCTGATGCCACTGGCTCCGTCGGACTGCCGCCACAGGCTACGAGCAGCGCACAGCCGAAGAAAAGCGTTCGCATTGGGGCAGCTCCCGCAAGAAATACACCACGTCAAAACCGGGATTCGCGACTCGGGGTTCGGGATTCGGAGGCAATCTCGTTAGTCCAGTAACCCTTTTGCGATGTCGCGGTTTTCAGGAAAGAACGCGATTGTGACAGACGAGGCCAACGGTGGAGGCCCCGACATCGATCTGCGGAGCTTCAACGGGACCGTCATCCTGAGGAAAGCGAAGTAAGGAGGATTTCAGCCTGCCCGCGCCATGGCTATACTGGCGCGTCATGGCCGTCCTACGACGCGTTCTCGAGACCGCACTCTATTGCGACGATCTGCAGGGCACCACGGCGTTCTACGAGCGCCTGCTCGGTGCAACGCCGATGCTTCGAACAGATCGGGTCGTGGCGTTCGACGCCGGAGAGGGTACGGTGCTGCTGTTGTTCAGACGCGGGCATACCCGCTCGCTCCAGACCGACGGCGGTCTCGTGCCGGGTCATGATGGCAGCGGTCCCGCGCACCTGGCGTTCGCGATCGACCGTGACGAGGCTCCTGGATGGGAGTTGCACCTCGCTGCACTGGGCGTTGAGGTCGAGAGTCGCGTGACGTGGACCCTCGGAGGTCTCAGTCTCTATTTTCGCGATCCCGATGGACGGTCAGTCGAATTAGCGACTCCCGGCACCTGGCCGTCCTACTAGAGTTCGGGCGCACTCCTCACGGCGCTGCGACGGGCTTCGCCTGAAACGTTCCTCCCCCGAATGCGGGCAGCGCGTCGATCGTGTAGTCGCTCGGCACCTGGAACAACTCGGGCGATGGTTCGGCGCGCACGATGTTCTGCAGCCGGTATGTCGTCTCGCCAAACCTCGGGTCGTTGCGCCGAGACAGCACCACCGCCCCGAGTTCCGCCGAGAACCACTGTTCGGTGACCATCTCGATCGGCGCCTGGTTGCCGATCGCGCCGGCCGGAATCGTGACGACGGTTCGGGTGCCTTGAGCCTCCACTCCCTCGATCTGGGAGGTGCCGAGCGACTCGGTGCGCGCGTTCTTCGAGCCGGCGTTGATCACCACCGTCTGAGCGGTCACCGTGGCCGCACCCGCAACGCCGGCCGCGACACCGGCCCGGGCCACACCGTCGAATCGCGTGAACACAGGAAGCGGCGATCGCATCGCGACCCTTCGCGCAGGGTCGAGCGAGTAATGCACCCGCGCGACAGGGTCCATGATCGTGATGATTTGTCCATCGACCTGCGGCAGGATCGCGCCGATGGCGGTCAGCTGCTGTTCGCGGCGCGTGCGTCCCTGCCCGTCGCGGGCCACGCTGCTTGTCGTGTGGTGCTCGATACGGTTGCCGTCCGCGAGCTGCTGCACGACGTCGGTCGAAATGTCGGCTGTGTACGGCGCTCCCTTCGTCGGCGCGGCCATGTCGAACGGCTCGACCGCAAGTAGACCCATCCGCTGTTCGATCATCGCGCCTGCGCCAGGCGGGGGCACCGGGAGCGTGAACACGTCGCCCTGTCCTGGCGCCCCGACACGCTGCTCGAAGTGATACACGACGTCCTGCGCGGCAGCCGGGGCCGCGGCAAGGATCGTCAGGGCGGGAACGATCATCAGCTTTCGCACATCACACCTCACTGTCCGTTTGCATCGACCCAGCCGACCGCGGTCGCGCGACGGATCGATCGGGCCACGCCATCTTCTCCAACCAGCACTTCAACATCGACCATCCCGTCTCCGTCGGGATTCGCGATCGGGACGCCGAGGCGCGAGAACGCGCTGCGTGACATCCGAACGCGCATCATCGTGAGCGGGGCGTCCATATAGGCATCAGGCACGAGGATGTACCCCGCGCCTGTCGCCGGCGACGCAACCGGGCGCCGCCGTGCACGTGCCGGCGCCATCGGCTGCTCCACTCCGCGGGGCGGTGCGACCGCGCCGGTGACCGCTTCAGGGACTCCGGCGGCAACCGACTTCTCAGGCGCGCTGCCTCCAAGCGTGTGTCGCGCCTCATTTCCGCCTCGCCATGTGATCACGACCGCGGCCGCGACGAGGCTCGCAGCGACGGCGCCAGCCATGGCGATCCCAAGCATCACGCGCGCCCGCCGCGCCGCCGGCGCCCGCCCGTGGTGCTCGCGACCATTCTCATCCCATGCCGCCATCAC
This sequence comes from uncultured Acidobacteriota bacterium, assembly GCA_963741135.1. Taxonomy (GTDB): domain Bacteria; phylum Acidobacteriota; class Vicinamibacteria; order Vicinamibacterales; family UBA2999; genus Gp6-AA40. The sequence goes on along the minus strand of CAVUHC010000006.1, from coordinate 806,079 downwards.
TGCAGCATCGACATGCGGCGGTACCCGCGCTGTCGCATCGTCGGCCGCGAGCGCACGCAACGACTGCCCGACGTTCATATGACGCACCTTTCGATCCGCCCCGTGGCGCACGCAAGACCAAGGGACTCGGCCTGCCGGACCTGCACGGCGATCATCTGCCGGCCACGGTTCAACCGCGAACGGACGGTGCCAACCGGCGCATGGAGTACCCGCGCCGTCTCCGCGTACGACAGACCGTGAATGTCGCAGAGAATGACCACTTCCCTGTACCGCGATGGCAACGCCACGACGATCCGGCGCAGCTGCGAAAGCTGCTGCGAGTGCGAGGCGGCGGCACATGGGTCGTCCGCGCCTGATGGCTTCTCCTCCACCGCCGTATCGAGTGCCACGAACCGGCGGTCGCGGCGGAGACGGTTCCGCGTCACGTTACGGGCAACGCCGTACAGATAGGTGAGCAGCCCCGCGCGGTGCGGCTCGTACCGCGGCAGCGTCCGTATCAGCGTCACGAACACCTCCTGAGTCACATCCTCCGCGGTGGCCGGGGATCCACTCATCAGACGCGCAAATCGATACACGACCGTCCGATACCGCTCATAGATCGCCGCGAACGCGTCGCGCTCTCCCGCCGCAGCGCGCCGAACGAGGTCGGCGTCCGACCGGTCGTCTGCGGGCGTCATCGGCATCGTATGGTGATTGTCGGAACCAGCCCAAAGGTTCCAGATCAAGCCGACCTGGTGACGCGCACGTGACCGTCCTCCTGGCGACCGACCATCGCGAAATCAAACAGGTCGCGCTGGAGTGCCAGCACGATATCTTCCTTGGGCCGGTACTGATGTTCGCCGCGCAGGCTCGCCGCGATCTCGGGGTCGTTGACGCATTCCCACAGCGCTGCCACGTGATCGTAGGGATGACCGGTTCCGGCATTCAGCAGATGTTCAAGGTAGTCGCCGCATCGCTCGTCCTCGACCGACGGCGTGATCCCTTCGAAGCCCATGGCCACGATCGTGACGACCGCGTCGTTCCCGCCGGTCGTGCGGATGTACCGGGCGATGGCGTCAGCGGTCATGTAACTTCCGAGAATCACCTGCGTCGGCGTTCGCCGCGGCCGCGAGCACACCTTGCGTGCCGGCCGACGAGCGGACCGCCACCCGGCGGTTCCGGAAGAATGCCTCCCCTTTCGCGACGATGTCGGCGGGCGAGTTCCCGAGATCGAACCCTTCGACCTTGAGGCCTTTGACCTCGCCGGCGACGAGGTAATCCGGATCGCGATCGCGGAACGAGAGCGCTTCCTGCGGCGTCCGCACGAGCGCGAGATCCCTGACGCCGTAGTGAAACATCAGCGCGCTGCAGCTGAACGCCCGCAGCACGTCGATCACGACGACGATTCCGCTGCGCGTCGGCCGCGCCCGCCAGCAGGCTTCTTCTTTCGACTCTCAAGCCGCTCACGCGCTCCTTGCCCGGCGGGCGAAACGTGCCACGGCCCACCATGTGAGAAGGATCTGCGTCAGGATGATCATGGCACAACCGCGCAGGCCCTCCACTCAACCGTTCTCGCGCCAGCTAAGCCCAGACTAGAATCCCCTGGATGCCCGCGCCGGAAGTCATTCTCCTCGTCACCGACGTCCCCGATCACGCCGCGAGCTACGAGCGCGCCCTGACCAGCCACGGCTTTCGCGTGCGGGTGGCGCGCAGCGGCAAGGAGGCGCTCGCGGCCGCGCGGGAATCTCCGCCCGATTGCGCGGTCATCGACCTGCGATTACCGGACATGTCGGGGTGGGATTTGTGTCGCGAGATTCGGAAGCCGGGGCAGGCTGATCCGCCGCGAATCATCGTGCTGACGCCAGAAGTCTCGAAAATGTGCGCGGCTGACAGTGCGAAAGCGGGCTGCCACGCGTGGCTCGCGCACCCGACCATTGCCGAGGATCTGGCGGCCACCGTGCGGCACGTCCTCGACTACGACACCGACGCGCCTGGGTCGACCGACGATGCGCTGATGGGGTTCACGACGTGTCCCGGTTGCGGGTCCGAAAGCGTCCGCTCAACGCTGCGCGTCGGTGTCGTCCAGTACTACTGCTGCAAGGCGTGCGCGTTCTGCTGGCGCGCCGAGCGGCTGACGCCGAAGGCCTGATTCCCGAGGCCTGATTTCAGGGACGCAGCGCGCGCCGCCGCACCATCATCCGATAAAGCACCAGCAATAACACCGCACCGACGAACGACATCAGGAAGCCGGCCGCTTCACCCGGACCGTAGAATCCCATTGCGCGTCCGACGAAACCGCCGAGCACCGCGCCCGCGATGCCGAGCAGCATCGTCACGATGATGCCTCCAGGATCGCGGCCCGGCATGACCAGCTTGGCCAGCGCGCCGATGATGAGCCCGAAGAGAATCCATCCAAGAATACCCATGTTCTGTCCTCCAGTTTCTTACCAAGTGCAAGCCAGAGGCCTACGCGACATACGGTCCTGCCGGCGCGGATGAGGGCGGATCGTGGATCGGGATGGGTGGCGGTTCCGTTGGCGGCGTTTCCGGCGCCTCGTCGGGATCGCGATCGCGCGGATCGTTCTGGGGGGAGTACGGATCGGCTTGGTCGGCGTGTTCATGCCGATCATGCATGCCATATCGTTGCCGGTGCGCTAAGCTTTCGGAAGCGGCCGTGAAGGCCCGCTCTCGGTAAGGAGATTACGATGAATCGCAGGCTCCTCATCCTTGGTATCGGCGCGCTGCTGGCCGCGACCTCGGCATACGCGCATCACTCGTTCGCCAGGATGTACTTCGAAGAGAAGAGCATCTCACTCGAAGGCGACGTCGTGAGCTACGAATACCGCAGCCCGCACACCTGGGTGTATTTCACGGCGAATGATCGCACGGGCGTCCCCCGAAAGTACGGCGCGGAATGGTCAAACCCGCGTCGCCTCCAGCAGCAGGGTGTGGTCGCCTCGACCATCAAGGCAGGCGATCACGTCATCGTCACGGGCGCACCAAACCGCAGCGCCACCGATTACTCAGTGCACCTCAAGAGCATCCGCCGTCCGGCGGACGGTTGGAGCTGGCCCGCGGGTGGAGGTAGCCGCTAGCGTTCAGCGGTCGAGTTGTCTTACGTCGTTCGCACCTACTCCGCGCTACTCCGCCCGGCGGCTCAACTCGTCCCACACTCGTCGGCCGGCCTCGATTGCCGCCCGGCTGTCGAAACCTGTACCCGCCGCCATGACGTTGGATGCGAAGCCGATGTCCTGGTATGCCACAGCCAGCGAGGGCTCGTCCACGATGGAGTCGGCGTCGGCAATTTCTACCGCGTGACGAAGCTCATGACCCAGCATCGCGATCTGCGCACGGCCATCGAGCGTGCACGCAATCCTCACCAATACGTACCGGTGCCCGCCCGTCGATGACATGAATGTGAGGCGCCCCGCCAGCGGCGGCGGCATCTGGCAGTCGTTCTCCACGTAGACGATCACGTCCGACGCATCAAGTTGCGCGACGAGGTCACGAAAGAAGGCCGACCCTGCAATGCCATCCGCCATCGCCGCGCGCATGCGTGAATCGGTTGTGCGTACGTGGCTGCCCTCGCGCGGTTGCTCGGCATAGGCAGGTTGGAGCATGGATCCAAGTGACAACGCGGTGATGACAACAAACGATCGAAAGTAACAACCCATGGTCCCGATGGTGGCGCCGGTGAATGACATCATCACAACGCTTCAGCAACGGCCGCGCCACAAACACGCGCGATTTCTCAAGTAATTCGCAGTGACGTGGTGACGATGTTGTTGGGTGATGAGCGAGACAGGACGACGATGTCGGAACGAAAAAACTCCCAACTCCCAAGAACCAACTCCCAAATTCGCCGACGAACGCCTTGGGAGTTGGACGTTGGGAGTTGATTGCTTAGCGAGTCGACTCAGCTGTCGTGAGGAACATACTCTTCGGGATCTTCCCGGCGACGACCTGGCGGCCGTCGACCGCTTCCGCCACGTGGAAGTTGATCGCGATGCTGGAGAGCGACAACGCGTCGGCCGGCGTGAGTCCCTTCTCGGCCACGAGATAAGCGACCACTTCTTTCACCGCGAGTTTCAGCGCGCGATTGAGATCCTCGTGAATGCCGAGCAGGATGTACTCGGTCGGCGTCTCGACGCGCGGCGCGTCGATCTTCATGCCCTTGTGCAGCACGAACCGGAAGACGCCGGTCAACGACTGCTCGAGCGCATTGCCGCTGACTTCTCCATCACCCTGCGCACCGTGCGGGTCGCCCGTGTAGAACAGCGCACCTGCGCGGAACACGGGAAGGTAGAGCGACGTGCCCACCGTGAGCGCCTTGAAATCCAGGTTCCCACCGTACGGCCCAGGCGGCCCTGACGTCTGAACCCCTTCAGGCGTCACGCCGATGTCGCCGGGCATCGTCTCGCCCGGCGCAACCGCCATGATGCCCATGAACGGCGCGAGCGGCACCTGAACCTTGTTCGAGAAGAACGCGACTTCGCGTCCGTTCGCCATGCCCGTGCGAATGACGTGACGCGTCGCGCTGTCCGGAATGTCGAGCGGCTTGTCGCCAGGACGACTGCCAGGATAGTTCGCGCGGAACGGTCCACCGTTCGCGCTCGTGCCGTTCATCCCCCACGGCACGCGCGTTTTCAGCTGGAGGATCTGCACCTCGAGCGCGTCGCCGGGCATCGCGCCTTCGATCGCGACGGGACCGGTGAGGATGTGGCCGCCCTGGCGGGGACGGCCAGGCCATGAGGCGCGGAAGTCGAGGACGTCCTGCAGAATCTCCTCGCGCTTCACGCCGTACATCGCGAGCATCGCAATCGGATCTTCCTGCTGCGTCGCTCCCTGGTGCGAGAGCGTGTCGATGCGCACGGTCTCGCCCGACTTCACCATGATGACCGGCGTCGCGTCGATGGGGAACATCCCCCACTGGAGGTTGGCGGGACGCGAGGGGACGTAGTGATCAACTTTCAGCGTCTGCGCGCCGGCCTCCGAGGCCAGCGCGCAGCACATCAGTCCTGCGAGTGCGGTGTGTCTCATCATAGCCTGACAGTCAGAAAGCAACCCGGAACCCGAACTGCACCATCCGCGCCTGGTAGGCGAGGTTGCTGTTGTAGGACGGCTTGGTGTACGCCGCGCTCGTCTCGGTCAGCGTGTAAGAGCCGTAGTTCGCCCGATTGAGCAGGTTGAACACGTCGACAGTTCCCGAGATGGACCGGCGCCCGAGCGTGATCGATTTCTGCACACGCATGTCGACGCGGTGCAGCGGCAGTCCGACGAAGTTGTTGCGCGCGATGATCGAGCCGTCGGGACGCAGCCGCTGCGTGGCCATTCCGCCGAAGCCGACATCGCGCACGTCGCTGCCGTACCTGGTGGCAAAGCGCGCGCCCGACCCGTAGAAGTAGAGGCCGCTCACCTGAATGCCGAGGCCCGGGCTGTAGATGCCATTGAACACTGCGCGGTGCCTCTGATCGGTGGTCGCGAGTCCGTACTCACCCGCGATGTCCCTCGCGACGGGAAAGCCGATTGGCGTGCGCGTCAGCGAACCGTCGACGATCGAGAACATGTCCGGTTGCGGATTCCCGTCGCGGAACGCGGAGAGCGTGTACGTTCCTTGGGCCTGCCAGCGTTTGCTGAAGCGCTTGTTGAAGCTCGTCTCGAGGCCGTGATAGTTCGAGTAACCCTCGAGCAGGCCGAGCGGGACGATCCCCCACGCCGGGAACGGACGACGGGTGACGTCGGCGGATGGATAGTTCGCACCGGTGGCAGGGTTGTAGCTGAGGTTGATGTTGGTGCCGACTTCCTCACCGCGGCCACCGGTGTAGACATAGTTCGCCTGCACCGACATGTCAGCCCCGACCTGGCGCTGGAGGCCGATCGACCCCTGCCGCGCGTACGGCATGCGCCGCCATTTACTGTTGATTTCGTCAGTGATCGATCGACGGTAGCAGCCCGGCGCGTTGCCATTCTGATCGCACGCGTTCGCCATGACCTGTGCGTAGGTCGGCACCGGACCATTGAACGGGTTGGACGCGAAGTCCGCGCGGCCATCGTAAAGGATCTCGGCAGCCGCCTGATGCACCGCCTCCTCCGTCTGGTGTCCCTCGTCGGTCGACGCCTGCGCATAGAACAACCCGTATCCGCCGCGGATCACCGTCTTGTCGTCAATCGTGTACGCGAAGCCGACCCTCGGGCCGAAGTTGTTCAGGTCGTACGGAATGTCGTCGGTGATCCACGGCTGGAACACCGTGCCCTCGGAGTTGGCGCCGATCTGCACGTCGTAGCGCAGGCCGAGATTCAGCGTCAGCCGGCTGCTCACCTTCCAATCGTCCTGCAGCCAAGCGGCGTAGAGACTCTGCGGTATCTTGTAATGGAACCTGGTGTTCGACACGTTCATCGTGAAGCGCCTCGCAATCGGCGACAGCGGCGCGAGGTTCCAGGTCGATGCATCGTTCCACACCGGGAAGAGCGATTGGATGTTGGCCGGTACGGGCCCGTTGCTCACGTCGAGGTTGCCGGTACAGGTCGCGCACCACAAGATGTACGGTCGGCTGATAGACGTACTCGCCACCGATCTTCACATCCTGCCGGCCACCCTTGTCGAACGAGAACGTGAAGTCATCGCGAATCGAATAGTTGTTCTGCGTCTGATCCTGTCCGACGGCGCTGCCGATGCTGTAGCCCCGCAGCGTGATGGTCTGCGAACCGCCGCAGCGCACAGGCGCGTCCGGAAAACAGCCGCCCTTCCAGGTGACCGCCGAGTCGCGCGTGTAGTTGAAGAGTGAGACGCCGCCTTTGACCTCGTTGACCGCTCCCGTTCCGATGACCTGCGTCAGCGTGCTGAAGAGCTCGTTACTGTGCCGCTGCTCGCGGCGCGCCGTCGAGGGATGGCTCGTGGCGCCCCCGGTGCTGCCGTTGGGCAGATCGTTGTAGTACTTCTGAAAGCGCGTCATGAACCGTGCGCCCGACGAGATCTGCACGTCACCGCGCACGATGCCCTTCCGCTGGCGGTTCTTCGCCTCCAGGTCGTTGTTGAACGCCGGATACGGGCTCGAGAACGTCACCGTCTGCGGCTGCCGTTCCTGCTCGTAGTTGCCGAAGAAATGAATCCGATCCTTCTTGATCGGCCCGCCGAAGGTCGTCACCACTTGCTGATCCTGGTAGGGCACGACCCGATTCTGAATGAAATCGGACGCGTTGAATCTGTCACTCCGGAAGAAGCCCGCCAACGTGCCGGAGAAGATGTTCGTACCCGACTTCGTCACCGCGTTCGCGAGCATGCCCGACGAACGACCCTGCGTCGCGTCGAACCGGTTCGTCAGCACCACGAACTCAGCGATCGCGTCCATGCTGTAGCTGGGTTGGTTCTGATCGGTGCCCGGAATGAGATGCGTGATCTGCTGGCCATCGATGTTGATCTGTGAGTAGCCCTGGCGCGCCTGGGGGATGTTGCTGCTCTCGTTCTGCCGGCTGCCGGGCGCCAGCATCGCCAGGTCCATCCAGTTGCGACCGTTGATCGGCAGGTCCTGCATCTGCCGCTTGTCGATATTGCCTCCGAGGGTCGACGTGGCGGTGTCCACGAGCGGCGCCTCACCGTTGACGATGATCGACTCCTGAACCGTGGACGGGGCCATCTGGAGGTTGACGATGGCCGTCTGCCCGACCAGCAGTTCCGCGGCCTTGGTGACGACCGCAAATCCCTGCAGATCGGCGCTGATTCGGTACTGACCGATCCGGACGGGGACGCGATACCCGCCGCGTTCGTCGGTCACCGCGAGAAAGCTGTTACCGGTGGCCGTGTGAATCGCGGTGACGGTCACTCCAGGCAATACACCACCGCTGCTGTCGGTCACCGTGCCCGAAAGCACCGCTTCCTGGGCGAAGGCCATCTGCGGCAGCGCCATCGCACCGCAGACGACGACGCAGGCTGCGAGCAATCGTCTGATGAAACACCCACTTCTCGTCATGAACTCTCCTCTCGTGCAAGGCTCCGCCGGTCCGGAACGTCTCCGGTGATTCGCGTGGTGCTCGATGCGTAGCGATGAAGGCAAATAGCAAGCAGCGGACCATACGGTGAGATTTGCGACAACAACGATGAATCCGGTGTTTTTCGCTCTCCTCTTGCGATCGATCGACGTTCCGATCGATCGCGAAGCCGACAGTTGTGTGGAGTTCTCGAAGTGGAGGGGACGAATGTGTCCCGCCGGTCGCGCGAGGAGGCCATGGTCGGGACCATCGCCTCCGTGACCGCGTCAGGTATCTACGCGTGCGCGAAATGCGGAGACAGAATGCCGATCGCGAATGGCGCGGCGGTCGGTGAAACACGTCGCCTCACACACTTGTGAACCTCTCCAAGCGCAGGCGACGAATCTGTCTAGCCGCGTTCCTTGGTTGTCATGTGCTGAAGGCTGCGCTCCGCACACGGGAGCTCCTCGAGCAGCGTGCCCTTCGGATCGGTGTTGAGCAGCAGTGTTCGCGGGTTCAGCACCCACGGCTTCATCAGCACCGTCGAATCCTCGGCCGTGGCCTGGTAATTGAGCACGTTCCCCACTCGCCGCAGTCTCTCGATCACGTGCAGGTCCTCGGAGTGGAAGTACCCGGGCCAGCCCAGCCAGCCGAAGTCGTTGAAGCCGACGGAGTCGACCACCATCGTGTCGCCATCCCAGTACGCGATCGCATCTCCGTTCCAGGTGCCTTCCAGTTCGTCGGCGGGTGGATGCTTGCCGTTGATCGGAATCAGCCGGTACGTGTTCTTTGTCTGGTAGAGAAAGATCAGCTCGTTCGGGAGCTGAATAATCTTCTGAGGTGGGCCCATGCGCGGCACGCCTGCAGGCATACAACTGAACGTGGGGTCCTCGGCGTTGCCGTTCTCGTCGAGGTACTCGACCTTGCCCCAGAACTGACGCTTGTAGATAGGACGGTTCGAATCGGCGCGCTGCCGGATGCCGCTGTCGCGCTCGAAATTGACGGGGCTCGTCTCCCTCGAGTTCAGCGGGATGTGCACGTTGCCTTTTTCGTCGATCACGACGTTGACGTTCCCATTGCCACCGCCGTTCCAGAGCCCGGTCAGATCGACATGTCCGTCGGCGGTGTGCGGTGTCGGCACTTTCGCCGCGGCCTGAGCGGCCGCTGCACCTCCGCCCATGCCCTGCGCAATCAGGCGCACGGGCACCGCCCCGCACCCCAGCCCGACGGCAAACACGCTGATACCCGCGGCGAGAACCTTAGTTCGCATTGGGATCACCAAACCAGATTGTCACGAGCCGGCCGTCGGGAAAGCCAAACGCGGTAACGAAGCCGCTGGTCTGTACCGTCGCGCGATGCAAACCCGTGGACGTTGTAGGTGTCACCCACCTTGAAACCGCCGCGCGCGGCGCGGCTGAGTCCGGCTTTGCGAAGGCCGCCGGGCCCGGTGGACTCGAATGCCCATCGCTTCACCTCGCCCTTGCTGTCGGTCACGTCGAAGTAGAAGTACGAGTGCGGGTTGACCCACTCGATTTTGGCGAGCGTCCCCTTCAGCTGGATCGGCTTGTCGAAATCGAACTGCGCCTGCACCGCATGATGTGCCAGCACCGGCCATGCGGCGGAGATGAACATAAGCGCCATCAGCGCGCGACGGAATCTCTGACTCATTTCGACCCTCCTGAGGCACGTTCCACATTCTCCGGAATCGGAAAAACGACGTATGGGTTGTAGGCGTTGACGTTGGCGATGGTGAGATCCACGGCCGTGATCCCACCTAGCTTCTGCACGATGTGCGCTGGAAAGAAGACGTCGCTCTTATACGAGACGTCACCCAGATCGGCGTATCCCGAGTAGGTCGCCTGGAGCACGGTGTCGCCCAGCGCCGCATGCTTGACGCGCGCCTCGACGCGATCGACCAGGTGCTTCTCGTTGATCCAGACTTTCATCGTGGTTCCCGCCACCGGGAACGCGAGCACGGTGGCGCCGCCTTCAACCGTGACGATGGTCTTGTCGCCGGCTGCCTTCGCAGCCTTGAGCGCACCGTGCGGCAGCATCCAGATCTGCAGCAGGCGTTCGGTGACCGCTGCCGGCATCGGCTGCGCATCGCCGGCGGCGTTCTCGTTCCACGCGTACGTGAGACCGACGACCTCGGTCGCCTTGATTGGCGGGGCGTCGGCTCCAATACCGGCGCGCTCGTAATCCACCCGCATGCCTGGCACATCGAACGCGACCCGTGCGGTGTAGGCCTTGATTGCCGACGCGGGCCAGGGCGTGCCCGCCGGACGCACCTCGTAGATCGTGCCGGTTGCGGTATACCGAACGGTCACGAGCGAATCCTGCTTCTGGACACCACGCAGCATGCCGAGCGCGTTGGCGGCAGCGTCGATCGTGGCGTTGGCGTCGGACGCGTTCGTGGCGGACGTGGCCCGCGCGGGCGCCTGAGCGTGAATCATCTGCGCAGCCGACAGGATCACGGCCGCGATCGCGAGAGCAGTCCGGTGCATGGGTCTCCTTCACGGGCGAGGCTCCGCCAGTCACGAATCGCCAATCACAGATTTCGAATGGCCTCGTACGGCGCGATAGCAAGCGGCGGTCCACGCGCGACGAGAGCGCGAGACCGTGTGCTTTGTTCAACAAAGCGGCGATGTCATCCGGCGCGGTTCGATTGCGGTGGCGACGAGATGCGCCGAATCACACAAACCTGTGGAGAGTTCAGAGCGCGACCAACACAATCGTTGGTCAGCCTCGGCCAACGCAACGCCCAGCTTCCAACTTCCAACTCTCAAGGCATCTTGGGAGTTGGGAGTTGGGAGTTTACGATGGATCGGGTGGCAGCGAACCCATCACCGCCTGGTGCATCAGGACGATGTCGGCATCGCGCCTCAGTGCCACGCCGTAGCGCTCGCGGAAGGCGTCTGGCGCGCCTTCGCCCGTGAGCAGGTCGCGCGTCTCGCGCAGCAGCGCCGCCGTCTCGGCGCTCACCTGGTCGGGCGTCAGAGCAGGGCGCGCGGGATTCGGGCGCCGCCGCTCGTTGGCGTTGCTGATCAGTTCGTCAACACGGACGATCAGCGCGGAAATCGGATGGAGCCACGAAAACCGGTCGTCCCGAATCAGCAACTGCAGCATCTCTGCAGCCGAAACGGAACCATGGGTCTTCTCGTACTCGGCTCGCTCCCGGTCGATAAGCGCCTTGTGGAGGTCGAGGAGGGTCCGGCGGACCTGTGTCAAGTTCTCGTGGTAGGTCATGAGCGCCATCGTCTGGCGACGTGCAAACCAGAGGCCTGGTAGTTTAATCTCTTCCTTCGATGGCCCTGCGCGGACGCTGCTGGGCGGCGGCCCTGCTTCTCACGACCTTGGCAAGTGGGGCGGGATGCGCCGCGCGCGCGCCGGGAGCGACTGAGGCGCCAGCGCAGACAACGCGCGCCCGGATCGACATCACCGCGCTCATCGAGCGCGGCTGCTACCGCTGCCTTGAACGGGCGTATCGGAAAGGGCTTGAGGCAGACACCGACCAGGTCCGCCTCGCGCCCCAGGTCTTCGAAGCCGCACTTCTACTGGCTGCCCGCTCGAAGGAGCTCGGCCTTCCCTATGAACCCTGGCTCGAGCGCGCCCGAACGGTGATCCCTGCGGGTCCCGATTGGTCGGACTACCTCGCCATCGTCCAGGCCCTTCGCGTCGATCCATTGAGCGACGACCGCGATCGAATCCTTGTCGAAAGTCTCAAGTACCGTGCGACGACGGAAACCGTTGCCGCCTGGCGGGCCGACCTGACGGCCGGCAGGGGTTCCCCCCTTCTTCGCGCCTACCTGGATCTCTCCCTCGTGTGCCAGTACACGGCCAACGATCGCAACGTGACGATTGCCGCCGCGGTTCAGCAGTTCCGTGATGTGCCGCTGATTGAATACCGCGCCGGACTGTGCGGACCGACGCAGGCGCCGCACCTGATGGCGGTCCGCGAGGCGGATCCTGATTTCGCCGACATGGATCTGGCGCTCGGCCGATATGCGCTCGACATCCCGCAGCGGCCGGACCAGGACGAGGGGCTGCGCCTCCTGACATCGGCGCGCGCGGCGTTTCCAGAGTCTCCGGCCATCGTGGCAAGTCTTGGCTCGCTGCACGAGGATCGCGAGGAGTGGGCCGCCGCGCTCGAGGCGTACGACGCCACGCTCGCACTGGTGCCGACGCACCGCGACGCGCTGCTCGGCCGCACCGTGACGCTGTCACACATGGCGCGTTATGAGGACGCGGTTGCGGTGGCGTCGCAGATCCTCGAGCTGGGGAGCTGGTTCACGGGCGAAGCGTACTACTGGCGCGCGTGGAACGAATATCACGTGGCGCGCGTTGCCGAGGCGCGCGCCGACACGGACAAGGCGAAGCGCCTGATGCACAGCGCACCGGTGCTCGTCCTTTCCGGGATGATCGAATGGCACGAGCGGCGGTTCGATGAAAGTGAGACGGAGCTGCAGAACGCGTTGACCATTGACGCGGGGCAGTGCGAGGCCGCGTTCCTGCTCGGCGCCGTGCGGGCCGAGCGGCGGCGGTGGTCGTCTGGCGCCGAAGCGTTCGAGCTGGCGCAGCGCTGCTACGACCTGAGTGTGACACTTCGCCGCGAGGCGATCGCGAGGATCAACGCGGGGCCCGGCAGCGAAGAAGGCAAGGCGCGCCAGATCGCGCGGCAGCAGCGCGCGATGACCGAGGAAGCGCAGCATCGCGACGAGGCGGCACAAAACGCCGCCCAGCTCCAGAAACGCGCCGGAGTCTAATCAACCACGAAGAACGCGAAGGTCACGAAGTGAACTGAAGTTCCTTCGTGTGGTCGTGACCTTCGTGGTCCGGAACCGGCGAGACAACCAATCGGCAACGCATTCCGTCTTACCCTCCAGCCAGCGCGTGGAGGAGCGGATGCTCTTCGTTGTCGACGGAAAGCTGCGAACGTTTTTCGGCTGGAGTCCCGGCCTGCGCATGACGCTGAATGGCCGCGTGCTGCCGTGCGGATGCCTGGTGGGACGCTACGAAACCTGGCGTGGCGACGTCGTCGAGGTTCTCGACGCGCACGACGACCGCTGTCGCGAGCGCGCCCACGCAAACGATTCGATTGTCAGATACTCCCACCGATCTCGCGTGTCACTTTCTCTCCCGCCATCGCCCTCTCCCCCGTAGCGCGCCCCGCCCGCATCGCGCCACCCGCGAAAGCGCCTTTGCATGGCGTTCAAGGCCAATCATCGATGAGGATTTTCGCTGCGGCAGGCGTGTGCGTTACTCTGAAGCCGTCAGACATATAGTCGGAGGACACTCCGTGACAAACAGTTCGATCGCTATCTGCACTCTTATCTTCAGCACGTTTCTGATCACGACAACGTCGTTCGCACAGGCACCAGCGCCTTCAACAAACGATTCGGGCAGCGCCGCTCAGGTGACGCCACCGCCCGATCAGAGCACCGGCGACAAGCCTCCCGCCGCCGCGGGCGAAGAGGGCACGAAGGCAACGGGGGCGGAGGATACGAAGCCGGCGCGCGGTTTCGTATCTGCACTGGTGCACAATCTCGGTGACGATCTGAAACATGTTCCGCGGCGGAACAGCCTGTACTGGTGGGGTGCCGGCACGGCGCTCGCGCTTGCCGTCCATCCCGAGGACAAGGACATCAACGCACGGCTCGTGGGCTCCGGTGCGGCGGACAAGATGTTCGCGCCAGGTCACATCATCGGCAGCACGTACCTGATGCTCGGCGCCTCAGCGGCGACCTACGTGTGGGGGCGTGCGATGGACCAACCACGCGCCCAGCACCTGGGGATGGACCTCATTGAATCGTCGATCCTCGCGGAAGGACTGACTCAGGGAATGAAACTCATCGCCCGGCGTGATCGTCCCGTCCAGGTCAATGGCGGCACGCAGAGCAAGACGTACTCGTTCCCCTCGGGACACGCCACGATCACGTTTGCGGCAGCAACGGTGCTGCAACAGCATCTCGGGTACAAGGCGGCGATTCCAACCTACCTCGTGGCCTCGTACGTGGCGATGTCGCGTCTGCACGATAACCGGCACTATGCCAGCGATGTGATCTTCGGCGCCGCCAACGGCATCGTCGTCGGACGGTCGGTCACATGGCACGGGCGCAACTTCTTCGCGTCGCCAATGCTGGTGCCGGGAGGCGCGGGAATACAGCTGATGGCGGTCAGGTAAACCGGTATCATGGACGCGCACTTCTCGTTGGTGGTGGAGTCCACCTGACCGCCGTCGCGAGCTGACGGCCAATGACTCCTGCGGGGCGCCGGCCCGTGGGGGTTTCTCCCTCCACGGCACCTGCCCTCCGCTGGATTCCAAAAGGAGCGATCGCATGAATGCCGCGTGGGGGTACGTACTGGTCTTCGCCGGCGGCGGCATCGGCGCGGCGGCACGTCACGCCGTCAACCGTGCGGCGCTGACGCTTGCAGGTCCCGACTACCCTGCCGGGACGCTGGTCGTGAACATCACGGGATCGATCGCGATGGGCATGCTTGCGGCGTGGTTTGGGTTCCGCGGCGAAACCACGACGGCGGCGGAGCGGCTGTTTCTCACGACCGGTGTCCTCGGGGGCTTCACCACGTTTTCCGCGTTCGCGCTCGATGCCACCCTGATGTGGGAACGGCACGACGTTGCCGCCGCCGCCCTCTACGTCGGCTTGTCTGTGCTGCTGTCGATCGCCGGTCTCATCGGAGGTATGTTCCTCGTCCGGGTACAGCTATCCTAAATAACTGCAGGGCGGGCTTGTCAGGCCCTGCCACCAGGAGGCGCCAAATGCGTATCGTCATGGCCATGCTCGTGCTTATCGGCGGCGCGATGGTTGCCGCGCAGCAGGTGCCGCAGCTGCCGCCGCCGTTTTCTACGCCCTCCTCGACGAACCGTCCCGTCGTGGTCGACGCGCCCGCCGGGCGCGCGGCTGCAGGTGCCGGCCGGATTCTCCGTGGAAACCTGGGCCACCGGCTTCGAGATACCGCGTTACCTGCTCCAGGGATCGGGTGGCGAAATCCTTCTCACCGACAGTTCGGGCGTGGTCTACGTGTTCGCCGGCGGCAAGGCGGCGGGAAAGAAACCCCTCATCACCGGCTTGAACAGGCCGTACGGGCTCGCGTTCTGGCAGAACTATCTCTACGTTGCTGAAACAGATTCCGTGAAGCGTTATCCCGTACGACGCTAAGGCGCTGACTGCGGGCGCGGAGAGCAGATCGTCCAGGTTCCAGGCGGAGGCAACCACTGGACGCGCACGTATCGTCTTCGATCGCACGGGACAGAAGATGTACGTCGGCGTCGGATCGTCATCGAACATCGATCCGGACGAGGAGCGCCGCGCGGCTATCAACCGCTACAACCCTGACGGCAGCGGCCACGAGATCTACGCGAGCGGGACGCGCAACCCGTCCAGCATTCACTGGTATCCGAACAGCGACACCCTCTGGGCGGTCGTGATCGAGCGCGATGGGCTTGGCGACGATCTTCCGCCCGACTACTTGACGCATGTTCAACAGGGCGGCTTCTACGGATGGCCGTGGGCGTATTTCGGCCCTCACCCGGAACCGCGGCACAACGGCCAGCACATGGATCTTGTGCAGAAGACAATCACGCCTGACGTCGCGCTGCCCGCGCACAATTCGCCGCTCGACTTCGCGTTCTACACCGGCACGCAGTTTCCCGTCGAGTACCGGGGCGGCGCATTCATCGCGCTGCACGGCACGTGGAATCGATCGCAGCGCCAGGGCTACAAGGTGGTCTACGTGCCGTTCCAGAACGGCAAGCCGTCAGGGCCGCCGAAGGATTTCCTGACCGGTTGGATGCTGGCGCCAGGCAACCGCGACGTCTGGGGCCGTCCGGTTGCCGTCCTGATGCTGAACGACGGCAGCCTGCTCGTGTCCGATGATGGCGGGAAGAAGATCTGGCGCGTCGCGTACGGCGGGACGAAGTCGTAAATCGGGATTCGGGAGTTGGGATTTGGGATTTGGGATTTTCTAACCTGAGCCTAACCCCTAACCCCTAACCCCTACACAGTTCACATCGCGTCGCGGCGGACGCCGTCGATGACCGTCGGAAAGCACTCGGGGCAGATGCCGTGGCTGAACTCCGCGTCTGAGTGGTCGGTCAGGTAGCCTTCGAGCTGCTGCCAGTACTTGTCGTCCACGCGAATCTTCTTGCAGTAGGAGCACATCGGCAGGAGTCCGCGCAGCTGCTTGACGCTGGCGAGCGCCTGCTCGAGCTCAGCCAGACGCCGCGCCATCGTTTCCTGCAGCGCCACGATCCGCATACCGACCTGCGCGCGCGCCTTCAGCTCCGCGGACTTGAACGGCTTGACGACGTAGTCGTCCGCGCCGGCATCGAGGCCTGCCGTCACATCGGCCGTCTCCGACGCGCTGGTCACCATCACGATGTAGAGCGGCGGAAAGGTCGGCAGGAGCCGCGCGCTGCGGCACAAGTCGACGCCATCGATGCCCGGCATCATGCGGTCGAGAATCATGACGGTCGACTGCGTCCGTTCCTGGATCTGCTGCCACGCGGCGTGGCCGTCTTCGGCGGTCGCCACATCGGCGCCGCAGCCCGCGAGCGCGTGGACGGCGAGCCGGCGGCTGATAGCGTCGTCGTCGGCAATAAGAATCTGCATGGTGCTCCTCGTGCACCGGCAGATGAGCAGGGAGCGTGCCGGAACGTTACGCGGCCAATCCGCGATTTTCAAAGTGTTTCGTGGGATCGCCAGGGGAGGGTGTGCGGTCCGCGCACGTGAGCGTGCGGTGGGTGCACACTTCTCCCGGTGGAACGGGTCTAAAGCCGCCTACGTACGCGGGGACCGGGCGTCGGCGGCCGGTCAGTGGGCACCGAAAAATGACGGCAGCGGCATGTCCCGCATCGTGCGGAGTCCGGGCGCCGCGGTGAGGACGTGCGGAATCGAGTTGACGGTCATCGACGCGGTCGCGATGTCGCCATGAATGCCGCCGTGTACCTTCGAGTAGATCCGCGGCGAGCCGTCGATCAGCACCGAGTCGAACGACTCGGGCGCGCCGAGATACGCCTCGAGCTGCAGGCGGATCTTCGGCCTCGTCGCCGATGTATCCGACCCCTTCCTGGCTGATTCCGCTCGACGTACCCGGGGTCGACCGCGAGCAACTCGCTCTCCACTTCCTCTTCCGCGATCCACGGCCGCACGTCGTCGGTGACGCGGGTCAGCTTCCAGCCGAGCGCGTCGGCAATCATCTGGATCGATTCGGCGAAGCCCACGTGGCGTACGGCACCGGCCGCCACCTGCTGTTTGAACTGTGCCTCGGTGAGACCGGCGCCGATCTTCTGCTGGAACGGCAGGCGTCGGATGCGCGCGTCCTGGACGCGGCGCACTTCGATGCGTTCGACCTGCTCGCAGACCGCGGTCAGCGCGATGGGCAGCGCGTCCATCGCGAACCCAGGATTCACGCCGGTGCCGAGCACCGCGACCTTGGCCTTTCGCGCCAGCTCGTCGAGCCGCTTCGCCAGCCGCCGGTTGGCAGGCGCGGGATACGCGAGCTCCTCGGTCGTCGACACGACCGGCACGCGCTGCTTCAGCAGCTCTTCGAGCTGCGGCATCACGCTCTTGAGCGACGACGAAGTGCAGAGGACGGCGATGTCGGGTTTGGTCGCCTTGATCGCCTTGCGGAGATCGCGCGCTGACCTTCACGCGCAGCGGACGCCCCAGTTCGGCCACGTCGCCGACATCCCGGTCCGACCTTGTTCGGATCGATGTCGACCGCACCGACGATGCGGAACGCCTTGCGCGCGGCAAGCTGCCGCGCGACAGCCGCGCCGATCGGTCCCAGCCCGACGTGCAACACTCGTATGGTCATCATCGAATCTCAGTGTGGGGCAAACACTTGATTATATGTAACATTCGGGCGTGCGCGTTTGGCGGGCGGCTCTGATCGTCGCGACAGGCATAACGGCCGCTGCGTGCGGAGGTGCCCCGACCACGGCCCCGCCGCAACCCTCCGGCGAACGACTCCCGCTCTCATCCGCCGATTCCTGCAGCGATTACGGTCGCCGTCGACGGTCCGGCGCGCGGTCACCGCGCAACGCGAACTACGACATCGACGTCCGGCTCGAACCTGGGATCGTTCGCTGCACGGGCGCGAGCGCATCCGCTGGCGCAACATCAGCGCGCATCCGACAAGCGAGCTGCAGTTTCACCTGTACTGGAACGCGTGGCGCAACGCTGACTCGACGTGGCTGCGCGAGCGACGGCTTGGCGGCAACACCAACACGCCCCGGTCCGACGCGTGGGGCTGGACCGATGTCCGCGCGCTTCGTGTCGCGCGCGATGGAGCGGCGGGGCGGCTGGACGACCTGACACCGCGCCTCCACTTCATCGCGCCCGATGACGGCAACACCGCGGATCGAACGGTGATCGCGGTGCCGCTGCCGCAGCCGTGGCGCCGAACGAGACGATCGAGATCGAAATCGAGTGGAGCGCGAAGATTCCGCGGCCGTTCTCGCGCACCGGCTACATCGACGACTACTACTTTTTCGGCCAGTGGTTTCCCAAGCTCGGCGTGCTGGAGGACGCCGGCTGGAACACGCATCAGTTCCACTCGGGCACCGAGTTCTATTCCGACTACGGCGTCTACGACGTGCGGATGACCGTTCCGCGCGGCTTCGTCGTCGGCGCGTCGGGCCGCGAGGTCAGCGTCGAGCGACAACGCGAACGGCACGACCGTCCATCGCTATCACGGCGAGGACATCCACGACTTCGCGTGGACGACGAGCCCGCATTTCCTCGAGCGGACGCAGACGTTCGAGCATCCTTCGCTGCCGACGCGTGGAGATGCGGCTGCTGCTGCAGACCGGAGCACGCCGGCCAGGAGGCGCGTCATTTCGCCGCGACTGCCGCGGCGCTGAAGTCACTACGGTGAATGGTTCGGCGCCTATCCCTACGACTACATCACGATCGTCGATCCGGCGTTTCAGAGCGTGAGCGGCGGCATGGAGTATCCGACGCTGTTCACCGCCGGCACGCGATGGATCGCGCCGCGCCGGCGTGACGGTGCCTGAGGACGTGACCATTCACGAGGCCGGTCACCAGTGGTGGTACGGCGTCGTCGGCAGCAATGAGTTCGAGCATGCGTGGATGGACGAAGGGATCAACCAGTTCTCCGAGGCGCGCGCGAACGAGGCGGCGTTCACGCCGAACTACCTCGTCCGTCGCTACTTCGGCGGGTTCATCCCGTGGGTCTTCCGACGACATCCGCGTCACCCGCCAGATGGACGAGGGGCTGGCGAACTATCACGCTGCAGGCGGAATCGGATGCCGAAGCGACGCCGTCGTTCCGCTACTGGCCGTCGACGGGCGTCAACATCACCTACTTACAAGACGGCGCTCTGGCTGCACACGCTCGAGCGATTGCTCGGATGGCCGACGCTGCAGCGGAGCATGTCGACCTACTTCGATCGCTGGAAGTTCCGCCATCCGCAGCCATCCGACTTCTTCCAGGCCGTGAGCGAAGGCGCCGGACGCGACATGACCCCTTTCTTCGACGCAGGTGTATCGCAGCTCGAACACGTTCGACTACGGCGTGCAGGAATTGACAAGCGCGGCGGCGGGCAAGGATCGCTTCCGCACGACCGTCGTCGCGCGCCGGTTTGGCGAAGCGACGTTTCCCGTGGACGTGGTCACGACATTCGAGGATGGATCGACAGAAGACCGAGCGCTGGAACGGTCGTCGAGCGCCGCGTGATCTACGTGTACGACAGTGCGTCGCGCGCGCGATCGGTGCAGGTCGATCCAGAACGCGATCCTCCTGCTGGACGTGAACTACACGAACAACAGCCGGACGCTCGCAGCCGCGCGCATTGCGAGGCGAGCCTGAAGTGGAGCCTCAAGTGGATGGCGTGGCTGCAGGACGTCCTGCTCACCTATGCGTTCTCTGGTCTGACGGCTTCGAGGCGCGTGTCTCGCGGCGCCTGCGATCATCGCGGGCGTGTACCTCGTGACCCTGCTTGCGGCGCTGCCGCTCGCGGTGTCGTTGCGCGGCGCGCTGCAGAATCATCTCGGCGCGAGCCTGATGGCCGGAGAAGCGGCCGACGCGGTCAACTACGACTGGTGGCAGGAATTCGCGTCGCAGTCCACGGGGCTCGGGCTCGACGTTCACGCCGTCGATCATCGGGTTCGCAACGACGCTCGACAGCGTCAGCGGGCTGCTCGACAGGCGCGTGCTCATCACGCCGATCGCATGGGCGCTCGGCGTCTACGTGGCGGCGTGGATCTTCTTTCAGGAGGGATCCTCGACCGCTACGCGCGCGGGCGGCGCATCGGCGCGCACGGCTTCTTCGCGGCCTCGGGGACGTTCTTCTTCCGCTTTCTCCGTCTCGGCATCGCGGCCGGGATCGTGTACTGGTTCCTCTTCGTCTACGTGCACGAGTGGCTGTTCACGAAATGGTACGTGAACGTGACGCGCGACCTGTCGGTCGAGCGGACCGCCTTCTACTGGCGTCTCCTGATGTACGCGATCTTCGCCGGGCTGCTCGCGCTCACCACGACCATCTTCGACTACGCGAAAGTGCGCGCGGTGGTCGAGGATCGCCGCAGCATGACGTGGGCGCTCGTCGCTGCGCTCGCGTTTTCTCGTCAGGAATCCGCTGCGCGTCGCGGCGCTGTACGCGGCAAACGCCGCGACATTGCTGGCCGTCGTTGCCGCCTGGGCACTGATTGCGCCGGGAACAGGCGGGGCGGGACTCTCGATGTGGGCGTGCCGTCGTCGCGACACAGTGTTACGTGCTGGCACGGCTCATCGTGAAGCTGCAGTTCATGGCGTCAGAAACGGCGCTTTTCCAGCGGTCACTGGCGCACGTCGGATATACAGCGGCTCTCGCGGCAGTGAGACCAGAACCGCCGATGGTAGAGACGCTGTAATTCAAAATGCAAAATTCAAAATGCAAACACCACCTGTTTGCAAAAGTTGTGTGAACGTCGTCGCGCCATTCACCCGGTTGATGCAAACTACATGGAGTGTGAATTTTGCATTTTGAATTTTGAATTACAGATATCAGTGAGCGGCTGCCGCAGACACCCTTCCTTTGGGCCGCCGCATGATCAGAATCAACGGAAGCAGCAGCAGGAAGATCATCCCGAGCAGCTGGAACAGCCAGACGAACGACACCATTGATGCCTGCTGGATCAGGATGCCGTGGAGTGCCGCATTTGCGCGCTCGCTCGCAGTGACGGCATCCACGCCCCTTGCCATGAACGCGGCCTTCAGCTGCGCCAACATCGTCTGCGACTCCGGGTCGTAGGCCGTGATGCGCTCGCCAAGCACCGCCGCCACGGTCTGCCGCTGCCGGACCAGCATGGTCCCGGTCACTGCGATGCCGACACTGCCTCCGATGTTGCGCATCAGGTTGAAGAGGCTCGTCGCGTTGCCCATCCGCTCCGGCGGAATCGCCTGCATCGTCACCGTCGTCAGCGGTACGAAGGTGAGCGCCATCCCCGTCCCCTGCAGCAGCTGCGGCCAGAAAATGTCCCAGTAGCCCGCTTGCAGATTCAACTGTCCCGAGCCAGATCAGCGTGACGCCGGCAACGGTGAAGCCGATCGCCAGCAGCTTCCGCACATCGACCTTGCTGGTCAGTATGCCGACAATCGGCATCATCACGAGCGATCCCATGCCGCGCGGCGCCATCGCGATACCCGCCGCTATCGCCGGATAGCCGAGCACCGTCTGCAGCATGACCGGCAGCAACACCATGCTCCCGTACAGGACGAAGCCGAGCATCGTCATCAGGAAGACACCTGTGGCGTAGCTCCGCTCCTTGAAGACGCGCAGGTCGATGATCGGATGGTCGGTGGTCCACTCGTGATACAGGAGCACAAGCAGCGTCACGGCCGACACGATCGACAGGATGAGGATCGACCTCGATGCGAACCAGTCCGCCTCCTGTCCCTTGTCGAGCACGTACTGCAGAGAGCCGATACCGACGACGAGCATGCCGATGCCCCAGTAGTCGACCTTCTCGACCTGGCGGCGCAGGTACGGCGGATCGAAGATGAACAACTGCGTCATGACGATCGACGCGATACCGACCGGCAGGTTGATGTAGAAGACCCAGCGCCAGCTGTAGCTGTCGGTCAGCCAACCGCCGACCACCGGGCCGAGGATCGGCGCGACGACGATGCCGAGGCCCCAGAAGCCCATCGCTTTCCCTCGCTCGTGCGGCTGGAACGATTCGAGAAGAATCGCCTGCGACAGCGGCTGCAGCGCGCCACCGGTCGCGCCCTGCAGGATGCGAAACGCAATGAGCGACCCGAGGTTCGGAGCGATACCGCACAGGAAGGACGTGATGGTGAACCCGGTCACCGACATCATCAGCAGCCGCTTGCGGCCAAAGGTGCTCGCGAGCCACCCGGTCATCGGCAGGATGATGGCGTTGGCGACGAGGTACGACGTCAGGACCCAGGTCGCCTCGTCGATCGTCGCCGACATTGTCGCCGCGATGTGAGGCAGCGACACGTTGACGACCGTGGTGTCGAGCACCTCCATGAAGGTGCCGAACATCACCGCGATCGCGACGATCCACGGGTTGATGTGGCGGGGCTCAGTCATTCGTGATTCGTGAATCACGATCGCAAATTACCGCGTATACACCTTTGCGGTCACCGACATGCCAGGCCGCAGCAGCTGCTGCGCATCCTGCTTCTCGTCGATCACGATGTGCACCGGCACGCGCTGCACCACCTTGACGAAGTTGCCGGTCGCGTTTTCAGGCGGCAAGAGGCTGAAGCGCGAGCCGGTCGCGGCCGCGAGGCTTTCGATGTGCCCTTTGAACTCGCGTCCCCCGTACGCGTCCACTTCCACGATCGCCGGCTGGCCGGGCCGCATGTTGCTCCAGCTGCGTCTCCTTGAAGTTCGCGGTCACCCAGACGTCCTCGAGCGGAACGAGCGCCATCAGCGGCTGACCAGGCTGCACGACCTGCCCTACCTCGACGCCCTTCTTGCTGACGACTCCCTTCGTCGGAGCCTTCACGATCGCGTACTGCAGGTTCAGCTCCGCCTGCTTCACGGCGGCGCGCTGCTGCTGCACTTTTGCGTCGGCCGACGCCGCGTGCGCGCGGATCGCCTCGACCTGCTGCGGGGCGCTCTGCGCGTTCTGCAGCTGTGCGGTGGCCTGCGACGTGGTCGCCCGCGCCTGCGCCAGCTGGCTTTGCGCAACCTGGATCCCGGACTGCGCCTCCTGGACCTGCGAGCGCGCCGAATCGGCAGCCGCCCGTGCCCCGTCGGCCGCGGCGACGGCGGCGTCGTACTGCTGCTGCGAGATTTCGTCCTTCGCCAGCAGTCCCTTGAACCGCTCGACATCCTTGGCGGTCCTGGTCGCGTTGGCTTCCGCCTCGCGCTGGCGCGCCTGGGCGGTCGACGAGCCGGGCGTTGGCGCCTTCGATGCCGCGTTGCGCCTGGTCGACGCTTGCCTCGCGCCTGCTCGACTCCACCGCGCGCCGTCGAGACGTTGCTCGTCGCGGTCGTCGACGTGATCGGCACGTTGACCTTGGCCACCGCGGCGTCGGCTTCGGCGGTCGCCAGCTCGGCGCGGGCCTTCTCGAGCGCCACCTGGTAGTCGCGCGGATCGATCACCGACGAGGACCGCGCCCGCCTCGACTTGCTGGTTTTCCTTCACGCGCACTTCGAGCACCGTCCCGCCAACGCGCGCCGCGATGGGAGTCACATGGGCGTCCACCTGCGCATCGTCGGTCGTCTCGCGCCCGGCGGTCGCCCACAACCAGGCGGACGTCGCCAGCACCACGATCAGGACGACGCCAATCGCGATGCGAATCCGTGTGTTCATCAGTTCGCGCCTCCGAGGTACCGCTTGATCTCTTCCTCCGCGATGCCGAGGGAGCCGGCGAGCATTGCCTTCGCCATCAAGAAGCCATAGGTCGCGTCGATGAACTGCTCATTCGCCACCGCCACGGCTTCCTGCGCCTGGACGACTTCGATGTTGCTCGCGACGCCCGCCTGGAATCGATCGCGCGCCTGCGTCAGCTCCTGGTTGGCGAGGTCGCGGGACTGGGTCGCGATTCGCAGCTCCTCCTCGGTTGCCTGCAGGTCGAGAAAGGCGTTACGGATGTCGTAGTAAATGTCCGCGCGGATGTCTTCGACCTCCGCACGCCGGGTACGAAGGTCGGCGTCGGCCTCGATCAGGCGTCCTTGCGTGCGGCCGCCCTGGAACAGCGGCACGGTGACGCTGCCGACGAGCGTGTATGTGGGGACCGTCGTGGACGGGGACAAACCAATCTTCGCCGTAGTCGGCGGTGGCGTGGACCGCAGGAAGGGCTTCACCACGCGCGGCGCTACGGCTCGCCTCCGCGGCGCGCACCCGCTCGATGGCGCTCAGGTAGTCTGGCCGCTCCATGTACGCGCGATCGAGCGCCTGCTGAAGCGTGATCTCCGGAACGGTCACGTTGGGAAACTGATCGCTCAGCGTGAATTCCTGGCCCAGGGGCAGACCGATCATGCGCGCGAGCTGGAGCTTCATCTTCTGCGCATCGTTGTCCGCTACGGTCACGCGCTGGCTCTCCGAACTGAGGCGAACCTGCGCCCGCAGCACCTCGATTCCGGCGACGATGCCGCTCTGCCTCAGATTCTGCGCCTGCGTGAAGAGCGCCTGGGCGGTGTCGCGCTGCGCGCGCGCCGACTCGGCACGCGCGTCGGCCGCCAGCACCTGCAGGTACACGTCGGCTGCCAGCAGCGATACCAGATCACGCCGGCTCCTGTTGGTGAGACGCACTGCGTTCTCGTTGTGCCCTTCCGCCCGTGCCTCGTGCAGTGCGCGAAGGTCAAAGATCGCCTGGCTCAGAAGACACGCGGACGTCGAAGACGCTGAACGGCCCGACGACGCGGGGAAGTCCCGTCTCCGCAACCGGAATCCCGAACGCCTCGAGATTGACCACCTGTCGCGTGTCGCCGAGACGGGCGCTGAAGTTGGGCAACAGCTCGCTCATGGCGACCCGTCGCGCCCCGCGGGCACGATCGATTGCATCCACGGACGTCACAATGCCGAGGTTATTCACGAGGGCCCGCTGAATGACGTCGCCGAGCGAGAGCATCAACGGCTCGGACCTGGCCGTGCCAGCCGGAACGCCTCGCCTGAATGGACTGTCGTCGGAAATCTGTGGCGCGGAGGTTCGGATTTGCGCGAAGGCGGGTGTCGCAGCCGCTGCGACGAGTGATACAGCGATGCGGCAAGGGCGAATCGAGGAGTTTCAGTGATCACTGTACGATGTGCCTCAGTAAAAGACTAAGACACGATCGTACCTCAGTGAGGTTCGCCTAGAGGCCGACCCTCAGGTCGGCCTGGAAGCCTCTGTCAGCGCGTCGCGCACAGCCGGCGGAAACGGCGACGGCGCGGCCAGGACCGATCCTGCGAGGATCTCCTTGAGGCGATTGGCGTCGACCGATTCGACCTCGAGCAGCTCCTCGGCCAGCGCCTTCACCGCTGCGCGCTGCCGTTCGATGATCTGGCGCGCCGTTTCGTAGCCGCGCATCACCAGGACACGAATCTCGTCGTCGACCCGGCGTGCGGTCTCCTCGCTGAAACCCGACGCGCGAGTGTCGCTGTCAAACGCACCCGACGGCCGACGGAAGTGGAGCGGGCCCAGTGGAGACATACCCAGCTCGCACACCATCTTGCGCGCCAGTTCGGTGGCTCGTTCGATGTCGTTCGAGGCGCCGCTCGTCATCTGACGCAGGAAGAGCTCCTCGGCGATGCGGCCGCCCATCAGGATCGCAATCTGCGTCTCGATGAACGGCTTCGAATGTGTATAGCGATCCGCCTCCGGGAGCTGCATCGTGACGCCGAGCGCGCGGCCGCGCGGGATGATCGTGACCTTGTGCAGCGGATCGGCGTCGGGGAGCAAGGCCGCGACAACCGCGTGGCCGGCCTCGTGATACGCACAGGTGTTGCGCTCGCGCTCGCTCATCGCAACCGAGCGCCGTTCCACACCCATCAGCACCTTGTCGCGCGCGGCATCGAGATCGAGGTTGCCGACGGTCTTACGTCCCGCACGCGCCGCAATCAGCGCCGCCTCGTTCACGAGATTCGCCAGGTCGGCGCCTGAGAATCCAGGGGTGCCGCGCGCGATCGAGCGAAGCTCGACGTCGCCCTCGAGCGCCACCTTGCGCGCATGGACGCGAAGAATCTGTTCACGGCCCTTGATGTCCGGATTGCCCACCATCACCTGACGATCGAAGCGCCCCGGTCGCAACAGTGCCGGATCGAGGATGTCCTGCCGGTTCGTCGCGGCGACGATGATGATGCTTTCGGACTGGGTGAAGCCGTCCATCTCGACGAGCAGCTGATTGAGCGTCTGCTCCCGTTCCTCGTGGCTCAGCGAGTTGCCGCCGCGATTGCGGCCGACCGCGTCGAGCTCGTCGATGAAGATGATGCACGACTTGTGGCGACGCGCTTCCTTGAACAGTTTGCGCACGCGCGATGCGCCGACGCCGGCGTACATCTCGACAAAGTCGGATCCGCTGACGGACATGAACGGCACTCCTGCTTCGCCCGCCATCGACCGGGCCAGCAGTGTCTTGCCCGTGCCGGGCGGTCCCACGAGAAGGATGCCGCGCGGGATACGCCCGCCAATCGATTCGAAGCGCTGCGGGTCTTTGAGGAAGTCCACGATCTCCTGGACCTCATCCTTCGCTTCATCGACGCCCGCAACATCCGCGAACGTGACATTCACCAACTGCGGATCGATCGTGCGCGCCTTCTCGAGGGTCGGCACGCGGCCGGTGACCGCCCGGAACAGCACGAGGCCGGTGAAACCGAGCAGGACCAGGCCGAACGCCATGGCGCCGTAGCTACCGGCGCGTGGGTCCTCCCCGGCCTTGACGTCGAACTTGATGCCGCGCTCCGCGAGGTTACTGACGAAGGTCGGGTTGGACGCGACATACCCCTGAGGTGCAATTGTCTCGAAGCGGGAACCGTCGAGCCGCTCGAACTGCAGGACGTCCTGCGCTTGAGTGATATGGCGAACGCGTCCCTCCTGGACGTCGTGGAGGAAATCGGAGAATCCCGCGTTGGTCCGCGCCGACTCACCCGCCGGCATGAGCACAAGGAAGGCCCCGACGGAGAGAATGACGACGAGCACGCCCCCAATCATCCAGAAGTGGCGGGTGCGTGGCAGTTTGCCTCCGAGCACGGGTTACTCCCTTAGCGGCATAGAGGAGCCCTTGGCAGCCCGGGTATACCGGGTGCAACGGACTCGATTGTCTTAGGAGGGCGCGTCGTGAGCCAACGCGCTTGATGATTGTATCGGACGGTTTGCGGACTGTAAACAGTGCCGCCGCTTGCAGTTATGGAGCACAGCAACGCTTGCGTGCGGATAAGCGGCTCCTGCTGGCAGTACACGCATTGACGGGGCAGGTTCTTACCCTGCAGGGCTGCCGACATTGCGTTGGTTCGCGCCCCTGCGCGCTGACGTTCGAGACGTTAAGATCGAGGTGAATGCCGATCCCGGCCCACCTCGCGCTGACGGCGGAAATCGACGACTTTCGCAGTCAGTTCGAGCAGCTGACCGACCAGGCGGACGCACTTGTCCGGCCCCTGACTGATGCGCAGTTTACATGGCAGCCGTCGGCAGACGGCTGGTCGATCGCGCAGTGCGTCGATCATCTGAACATCTCGGCTCGTCTGTATCTGCCGCTCCTCGATGAAGGGATCGCCAGCGCGATCCGTCAAGGTCTCTACGGCGAAGGGCCGTTCACATACTGGTGGCTCGCCCGGCTGTTCGTCCGCATGCTCGAGCCGCCGCCGCTTTTCCGCACGAAGGCACCGGCGGCGTTCCAGCCGCCGCCCGCGCGCACCCGCCAGGAAATCACGGCGGCATTTCGCGCCTACCAGGTGCAATACATCGATCGCCTTCGGCAGGCCAATGGCCTCGACCTCGCCCGGGCGCGCGTCCGCTCGCCCGCCGCATCGTGGATTCACATGCCGCTCGGATCCGGTTTCGCGGTCATCACCGCGCACGAGCGGCGCCATTTATGGCAGGCGCGGCGCGTGATGGACGCGGCGGGGTTTCCCACATAACCCTCGATTTCCAACTCCCAATTCCCAAGACGCTAGGGAGCGGAACATCCTGGGAGTTCGAGGTTGGGCGTTGGGAGTTGCCGGCTACCGTGTCACGACGGCAACAATGTGGCGCGCGGAGATGCCGTAATGATCCACGAGCTCCTCCGGCTTGCCGCTGCGAGGAATCTCGCGCACGCAGAGCCGCTCCACGATGAAGCCGCCCGCCGCAACGGCAGCCGCCACTGCGTCGCCGATGCCGCCCGCCGCATAGTGATCTTCCACGGTAATCACCCGGCCCTTCGTGGCGCGCGCGCTCTGCAGCAATGAGCTGGAGTCGATCGGCTGCAGCGAGTACAAGTCGATGACGCGGATGCTGACGCCGCGCTTCTGCAGCTCGTCGTACGCTTTCAGCGCTTCGAATACGGTGATCCCGCCGCCGATGACCGTCGCCACGTCGTTCGCGCTCTGACGCAGGACCTTCAATCCCCCGATGGCGAACGGCTCGTCCGGACCGTAGATGACCTCTGTCTTCGGACGCGACGTCCGCATGTACGCGGGGCCCGGGTGATACGCCATGAGCTCGAGCAGCCGCTCGGTGCTCACCGCGTCGCAGGGATAGAGCACAGTGACATTCGGTTGGGCGCGCATCATTGCCAGATCTTCGAGCGCCATCTGTGACGGGCCATCCTCGCCTATCGAAACCCCTGCATGCGACCCGGCCATCTTGATGTTCAGGTTGCTGATGGCCGCCATCCGCACGAAGTCAGCGGCACGCGTGAGAAACGCCGCGAACGTCGACGGAAATGGGATCGCGCCCCGGCTGGCAAGCCCCATCGCGGAGCCGATCAGCACTTGTTCGGCAATGTAGTTCTGATAGAAGCGCTCCGGATGTTTCTCCTCGAACTTTTCGCTGAACGTGGAGTTCTTCACGTCCCCGTCGAGTGCGACAATCCGGTCGTCATCGTTTCCGAGCTTGGCGAGGGCGGCGCCGTACGCTTCGCGGGTCGCAACATTCTCACCAAGCGTGTACGAAGGCGTCCCCACGCTCCCTTTCTTCGGAGCCGGCCGCTGAATCGCAGGCGATCCTGACGCTCCGCCCCGACGAGGTCCAGGCGGCTGCGCCGGCTCGCCCTCGGCAACGAACTGCGACTCGAGCTCCTTGATCACTTTGTCGAGCTCTTCGCCTTTCTTGAAGGCCTTGCCGTGCCACCCCGGCTTCCCTTCCGCAATCGAAATCCCCTTACCTTTGATCGTCCTCGCCAGGATCATCGTCGGGCGACCCTTGGTGCGGCGCGCTTCTTCGAAACCATCGAGCACCGCCTGCACGTCATGGCCGTCGACGACGATCGAATGCCAGCCGAAGGCGCGCCACTTCACGGCGTAAGCCTCCATGTCGTGATCCCAGATCGACGGGCCACTCTGGCCGAGACCATTGACATCGGTGATGCCGCAGAGCGAATCGAGTGTGTCGTGGGCCGCTGTTTCCGCTGCTTCCCACACGGAGCCCTCAGCAGACTCACCGTCGCCAAGCAGCACGTAGGTACGGTAGTCGGACTTGATGCGGCGCGCGTTGAGCGCAATACCAATGGCCGCGGCAATGCCCTGTCCGAGCGATCCGGTCGCCACGTCGACAAATGGAAGGCGCGGCGTCGGATGTCCTTCGAGGTCGGAGTCAAGCCGGCGCAGCGTCAGCAGCTGCTCGCGCGTGAGGAAGCCGACTTCCGCCCATGCCGCGTAGAGGATCGGCGCGGCATGCCCCTTCGACAGGACGAAGCGATCATTGTCTGGATTCTGGGGATCGCGCGGGTCGTAGCGCATTTCCGAAAAGAAGAGCGCGGCCACGACTTCGGCGGCCGACGCGCACGTCGTGGGATGGCCGCTGCCGGCTTCGCTCGTCGATCGGACCGAGTCGATGCGAAGCCGCGTGGCGACGTTCTTCAACGCCGCAACTCGTGATGACGCTTGTACGGGCACGAAAGAGGACCTCCGGAAAGACGCCGCCAAGTCTAGCAGATGGTCGGAACCCGCCTCGACCGGGCCACCTGCGGCGTCCGCATTCAGAGAGATCAAGTGTTCACTTCAGAACAGAGATCCGGTTCCTTATGCTCTACTGTGGTTCTGGCACCATCCTGAGATCGTTCCCCGCCGGGGAACCGGGGGACAGTCAGGGGCAAACAATCGAATGCAGGCGGGCGGGATTCGAAACGACGTCCGCGTGTGGCAGTCGTTGCGCCTGCGATTGCCCCTTCTTCTCGCTCTGCTGATGGCCGTCGTTCTGGCCACTTTCGTCACGTTGGCCTATCGTGAAGTCCGGGCATCACTGCTGCGCACGGGCAGCGAACGCGCGCAGGCAGCTGCTGATCAGATCGCGGATTTGTTCGCACAACCGAGCGTCGAAGGCGCAGAGGAGCGGCGACGGTTCGAGACCGGTCCGGACATTCGAACGTACCTGAAATACGGCACAGCTACGAGCGAGGCGGCCGTCCGCCGCGAGTTCGACACACGCGCGACAGCGTCGCCGATGCGGTTTGAACTGTGGACTCCGGATGGGGTCCTGATGCTCGATGTTCAGCTGGCCGCCACGACCAGGAACGCCCGGGCGACACCTCTACCGGCGGGCGAAGCCCCCACGGCTGTCGGACTCAGTGCGCTCCAGACACGGGACAACCAGATCGTATTCTCCGACAACGTCATCGCGATTGAGGACGCGTCGACGAGCGTGTCAGGCACCGCTCCGGGACTGCTCGGTTATCTGGTCACGCGCACGACGTTCGCCATGAATCCTCCCGGCATCCTCGACCGGCTCGTCGGTGACGGTGCCCGCGTCGCGATCGGCAACCTGACTGGTGGAATCTGGACCAATTTCTCGCGCGTGATTCACGCTCCGCCGGTCGATCTGGCGCACCGGGGCGTCCGCGAATACGGCTCTGGCGCCGAGGGCCGTTACCTGGGCGCCGTCACGCCCATCACGAACACGCCATGGGCCGCATGGGTCGAGTTCCCGGAGTCGCGCATCGTCGCCCCGGCTCAGCATGTGCTCAACAGGCTGGTCGGTCTCGCGCTCATCTTTCTCGTCGTCGGCGTAGGTTTGGTGGCCGCGGTGTCCATCGGCGTAACGCGGCCGCTCCGCGAGCTGTCCGCCGTGGTCGCGCGCATCGGCAATGGCGACTACTCCGGGAGAATCGTCACGACTCGCGCGGACGAAATCGGCCGCCTCGCCGAGGCGTTCAACGGCATGACGAGCGAGGTCGCACGCGCGTACGGCGCGCTGAAGCAGAGCCACGACGACACGCATTTCGCGCTCGGCGCGGCGCACACGGGCATCTGGGAAGTGGACCTCGCGACCAACCGCGTCACCTGGTCGGACACGATGGCCAGCATCTTCGGCCTCACGCCCGAGCAGGCCCCGCGCACGGTCGAAGAATTTTATGAGGTCGTGCATCCGGAGGATCGCCAGCTGGTTCGTGACGCCATCTCGCAGGCCACTGAGGACCACCAGGAAGAGTTCTTCGTCGAATACCGTTCCATCCTGCCAGATGGCAGCGTGCGGTGGATCGAGGAAACCGCGCGCGTGGTCTACGGAGAGGACGGAAGCGCGGCGAGCTTTCTTGGCGTCGCGATGGACGTCACCGGGAGAAAGACGCTCGAGACACAGCTGCGGCAGGCGCAGAAGATGGAAGCGATCGGCCAGCTCGCGGGCGGCATCGCGCACGACTTCAACAACCTGCTCACCGCGATCCTGGGGTACGCCAAGCTCCTCGACGACACGCTCTCACCGGACGACGTCCGCCGGCGGGACGTCCACGAGATTCATGACGCGGCGGAACGCGCCGCCGGCCTGACACGGCAGCTGCTCGCCTTCAGTCGCCAGCAGATGCTCCAGCCGACACCGGTGAATCTGAACGAGCTGGTCCTGGACACCAGCCAGCTGCTGCGTCGGCTGATCGGCGAGCACATCGACCTGGTGACGAGCCTGAATCCCGATCTCTCGCCCGTGCTTGCCGACAAAACCCAGCTCGAACAGGTCATCATCAACCTTGCCGTGAACGCGCGCGACGCGATGCCGGGTGGCGGAACGCTGTCGATTTCGACGGCCAATGTTGATCTCGACGAGACGTACGCCACGCAGCACCTCGTCGTGCTGCGGCCGGGTCCATACGTGATGCTCGTGGTGAGCGACACGGGCATCGGCATGAACGACACCACGAGACGCCGACTGTTCGAGCCGTTCTTCACGACCAAGGAGCGCGGCAAGGGCACCGGTCTCGGCCTCGCAACCGTGTACGGCATCGTCAAACAGAGCGGCGGTTACGTCTGGGTGTACAGCGAGCCAGGCCGCGGCGCCGCGTTCAAGGTGTACCTGCCGCGCGCGGGACAGGATGGTGACAACGCCACGATTCCGCAGGAGCCACGGCCCGGGCCGTCGGGCGGAACGGAGACCGTGCTCGTCGTGGAGGACGAGGCGGCGGTGCGTTTCCTGACGCGCTTGATCCTGGAGCGCGCGGGCTATCGCGTCATAGACGCGTCGAACCCTGAAGCGGCGGCCGCGTTGTGCACCGACGATGTCGTTCTGTTGATCAGCGACGTGATCATGCCCGGAGCCACGGGGCCGACGCTCTTCAAAATGCTCGCGGAACGGCACCCGCGCCTCAAGGTGCTCTTCATGTCCGGTTATACAGACGACATGGTGACGCGCGAGGGAATGCTCGATCCTGAAACGGCGTTTCTGCAGAAGCCGTTCAGCAATGATGGACTCCTGCGGAAAGTCCGGGACGTGCTCGATCGATGAGACGTGGCTCACGTGCGATCGTCGCGTCACGCGCGGCGCGGCGATGATATGTTCTCCATCGACATTCTGGATGGCCGAGCAACGGCGCCCCACGGTTCGGCTGGCCCAAGGTCGCCTTCAACGCGGCAGTCCGCACGGACTTCTAGAACGAGCTACTGAGGCATGAACGCATGACGCAGGTGCCGCCGCTGCTGCTTGTCATCGACGACGAGCCGCAGATCCTGGCCATTGTCGAGCGGTTCGCCCGTCAAGCTGGCTTCGAGGTCGAGACGAGGGCGAATGCGGTGGCCGCCCTCTCGGACCTGTCCAAGCTCGATCCTGACGTCGCGCTCGTCGATCTCCAGATGCCCGACATCGGCGGCCTTGACGTGCTCAAGGCGATTCGCGCCGCGGATCCGGAGTGTCAGGTGATTCTGATGACGGGCAAGCCGACGATTGACACGGCCATCGAGGCCGTGAAGCTCGGCGCGCTGGACTATCTCCAGAAGCCGCTCGATTTCGATCGGCTGGTTCGCCTGCTGACGGGAGTCGTCGACGGCGTCCGCCGCCGGGAGCGCCTCCTCGCCATCGAGGCGGATGTCGCGGTGGATTTCGAGTGCGAGGGGATGATCGGCCCGAGCGCCTTGATGCAGCAACTATTCGATTCGCTGCGCCGGTTTGCGCCGCACGTTCGCACGGTGCTGGTCACCGGTGAGACCGGGACGGGAAAGGAGCTGGTCGCCAAGGCGCTGCACAACCTCGGTCCACGGCGCACGAAGCGGTTCGTCACGGTGAACTGTTCCGCCGTGGTCGAGAGCCTGTTCGAGAGCGAGCTGTTCGGTCATGTCCGGGGCGCATTTACGGGCGCCGTCGATACCACTGTCGGTCTGTTCGAACATGCCGACGGCGGAACGCTCTTCCTCGACGAGGCGGGCGAGCTGCCGCCGGCGCTGCAGGCCAAGCTCCTGCGGGCGGTGGAGAATGGCGAGGTGCAGCGCGTCGGCTCGCTCGAGACACGGCGTGTTGATGTGCACGTCATTGCCGCGACCAACCGCAACCTCAGAGCCGAAGCGGCGGCAGGCCAGTTTCGCACCGACCTGTTTTATCGATTGAGCATCATCGAAATCCACGTGCCCGCTTTGCGCGAGCGGCGCGAGGATATCCCGTACCTGAGCGCGCACTTCACAAAGGGCTGTGCGCGGCGCCTGAAGCGTCCCGTCACGGGCATCAGTCCGGGCGCCGAGCGCCTGCTGCAGCACGCCGCGTGGCCGGGGAACGTTCGCGAGCTCCGCAACGTCATCGAGCGCGCGTGCATCCTGAGCGAGGCAGGGCTCATCACCGAGCGTGACCTGAGCTCGGCGCTGTCGGCACCGCTGGCCGCGCCGGCGCCTGATGCGGTACCCGACGATCGACTTTCGACCCTCCAACATCAGCAAATCGAACGCGTCCTCGACCAAGCCGGTGGCAACAAGTCCGAGGCGGCGCGCCGACTCGGAATCAGCCGCAGGGCGCTGTACCGCCGCATCGACGAGATGGCCCCTGAAAAGTAAGGGCATCACCGTTAGCGCCGTAGGCGGGCTGTAACCGATTCGCCCAGGTCCTGCGCACCCGCGCACATGTGCAAAGGGCGGTCACCCGCCGTTTCATTGGGCGCACATGAACCGGGCGTGCGGCAAGCGCGATTGGCACCGATGGTGCTCTGAACGCTGCCGGATCCCCTTGAAGAGAAGCCTTCGCTTCCCCTTGAAAGGCAGAATCCCGATACCGACATCCGCTGGTGGTCCCTTGATGACCCCGGGACTTGGTTTACGGATTCGGCTCGGCGTCGCGCTGATTGTGATCGGCTGCGCGATGCCAACCGCACATATTGACGCGTACAGCACCGACGGCACTGTGCGCGGCTTCATCGAGAACAACCGGATTCGTTCGTTCCCAGCTTCTCACCCTGGCCGCGAGATGAGGTGCGCATGAACACGCTGATCGGACGGCTGTCGATCAAACGTAAGGTGACGCTCGTCACGATGACGACGAGCACGGCCGCACTCGTGGTGGCCTCACTGATGTTCGGGGTGTTCGATCACATCACCAGCAACCTGTCCGCGGTGAAGGAACTGACGACGATGGCCGATGTGGTCGGCGGGAACAGCGCAGCCGCGCTCACATTCGACGATGCGAGCGCCGGCTCTGAGATCCTGTCCCGCCTCGGCGTCCAGCCCAGCATTGTCAGGGCGGCTGTGTACGATGCGGAGGGTCGCATCTTCACCACGTACGACCGGAATCGCGGATGGCTGCCGCTCAGCTGCGGCATGGAGACCGAGTCGCTTCGCACGAGTGCGTCGCTCGTCGTCACGAGGCCGGTTCGGCTGGGACGTGACCAGATCGGCACGGTCTGCCTTGAATCAAATCTTCAGGAAGTGAACGCGCGCCGACGGGCCTACGCGGTCATCATGCTGGCCGCCTTTGCGATGGCGCTCCTCGCCGCCTACGCGCTGTCGGCGACAATGCAGCGGCTGATCTCCGGCCCGATTCTCCACCTGGCGCAGACGGCACGACTCGTATCGACGACGCGCACGTACTCGTCGCGCGCAGAAAAACAGACAGAAGACGAAACGGGGCGCCTCGTCGACGACTTCAACGGGATGCTGGCGCAGATCGAAGCGCAGGACTTGCAGCTGCGGCAGGACGGCGAGCGCCTCGAGGAGCAGGTGAAGGTCCGCACGCACGAGCTCGTCGCCGCCAAGGAGACCGCAGAAGCGGCGAGCCGCTCGAAGAGCGAGTTCCTGGCCAACATGTCGCATGAAATTCGGACCCCGATGAACGGCGTCATCGGCATGACGGAGCTCGCGCTCGACACCGACCTCCAGCCGGATCAGCGCGAGTACCTCGACACGGTCAAGCAGTCCGCCGAGTCGCTCATGCTGATCATCAACGACATCCTCGACTTCTCGAAGATCGAAGCCGGCAAGCTGATGCTGGACGATGTCGCATTCAGCCTCCGGGGGCTGCTGGCGGACACGATCAAGCCGCTGGCGGTCCGCGCGGATCAGAAGGGCCTCGAGCTGCTCCTGCAGATCGACCCGCGGCTGCCTGATCATTTCCGCGGCGACCCTGGGCGGCTGCGGCAGGTGATCGTCAATCTGACCGGCAACGCGATCAAGTTCACGGAGAAGGGCGAGGTGGTCATCATCGCGTCATGCGGTGATGACGGGCTGGTGCACTTCGAGATCGCCGATACCGGGATAGGGATTCCGTTCGAAAAACAGGCGCTCATCTTCGCCGCGTTCGAACAGGTCGACGGGTCCACGACCCGCAGGTATGGCGGCACAGGTCTCGGCCTTGCGATCTCGACGCAGCTGACGGCGATGATGGGCGGCCGCATCTGGGTGGAGAGCGAAGTCGGACTCGGCAGCCGTTTCCACGTGACCGCCGCATTGCCGGAGACCGGCGAGATGATCGTGAGCGACGCGCCGCTCGATCTCACGAAACACCGCGTGCTGATCGTTGATGACAGCGCCACGAACCGCCAGATCCTGAACGATGTCCTCCGGCACTGGGGCGCTCAGTGCACGCTCGCCCCGAGCGGGTCTGACGCGCTTGTGTTGTTTGCGCGCGCCCTCCGCCAGGGCGAGCCGTTCGACATGGTGCTGCTCGACGTCAACATGCCCGACATGGACGGATTCGAGGTGGCGCAGCGCCTGCGCGCGTCGGACGGCGCGGCGCATCCCACGATCCTGATGCTCAGTTCGTCGGATCACTCCGACGACATCCGCCGCTGCCGCGAGCTGACCCTCGCCGCCTATGTCGTGAAACCGGTCACCCAGGCGGATCTGCGCGCCGCGATCGCGAGAGCGATCGGGGCGCCGGCGGAACAAGTTGAACCGGAGCGACCCGTGGCACGCCCGCGGGCGCCTGTCGCACAGGGCCTGCGGGTGCTGCTCGCGGAAGACAACGCGGTGAACCAGCGGCTGGCCATGCGGCTGGTCGAGAGCGCCGGCCATCGGGTGACAGCCGTCGGAGACGGCATCGCGGCGGTCGAAGCGTTCGGGCGCGAAGCGTTCGATCTCATCCTGATGGATCTACAGATGCCCGAAATGGGCGGCATCGAGGCGACGGCGGCGATCCGCAGCATCGAAGCGGGCAGAGGCGATGTCCGGGTCCCGATCATCGCGCTCACCGCGCACGCCATGCACGGTGATCGCGAGCGGTGCCTCGAAGCGTCGATGGATGGATATGTCACGAAGCCTATCCGCCGCCCGGAGCTGTTGGCGGAAATCAGCCGTCTGGCGTCGGTAGCGGTCGAATCCGCCGCATGAACGCGTCACTCGACCCGAGTTTCAACGCTCATTGAAGGGACCGAACGGACACATGGCCGGAATTCAACTCATCATGCAGAACGCCGCGTCACCGAGCGACCGCTATAACGAGCTACTGGCGCTCATGGAGGGCGATCGCGATCTGCTTCTGGAGCTGATCGACGTATTTTTCGAGGACGCGCCGCAGCGGGTCGAGGCCGTACGGCGCGCGCTCGCGGACCGCGACGCGGAAACCCTGTATAGAGCCGCCCATGCGTTGAAAGGATCGGCCGGCAATTTCGGCGCCCCGAACGTCGTCGGTCGGGCGAATCGACTCGAGGCGCTCGCGCGAGAGAACGATCTCGATACGGCGGCGCTCGAGTTCGAATTCCTTGAAACAGACATGAATCAACTCGTCGCCGAGCTCGCGGCCGCGAGGACTCTCCCATGACCGCCGCGCCGACCCTCGATCGCGAACGGCAGGATGCCGAAGGCGGGTTGAGGATGTCGCCCGACCTCTGTCAGGCGCTATTCGGGCAGAATCCGCACCCCTTGTGGGTGTTCGACGCGGAAACGCTCGCATTCCTCGACGTCAACGAGGCGGCTGTCCGGCGCTACGGCTACTCGCACGCCGAGTTCCTCGCGCTGCGCATCGCGGACATCTGTTCGTCGGAGGACGTGGCGGATATGACGGCCGACATCAACGCCGGCCGCGGCGCGTGGAAGCCGGCGCGGACGCAGCGGCACCGGCTGAAGACAGGCGAAATCATCAATGCCGAGATCGCCTCGCACACGGTCACGTATGCGGGCCGACCGGCGATCCTCGAGTCCTGTCACGACGTCACCGACCGCGCGGCGCGCGCCGAAACCGAGCGAAACCTCCTCGCGGCGATCGTCGAGGATTGCGAAGACGCGATCGTCGGCACCGTAGACGGTATTGTCGTCAGCTGGAACGCCGCGGCCGCACTGGTGTACGGCTATGACCGCGAAGAAGCGATCGGCCAGCACCTCTCCCTGTTCATTCCGGCCGAGCGCGCGGCAGAATTGCCGGACCTCTTCGCGCGACTGCAGCGGGGCGAGCGCCTTGCCCACTACGAAACGGAGCGGCGCCGCAAGGATGGGTCGACGGTCCCGGTTTCGCTCACCCTGTCCCCGGTGCGGAACGCCGCTGGAACGGTGACAGGGGTCTCGGCGATTTGCCGCGACATCAGCGAGCGGCGGCGCGCGGATTGCGCCCTCGAGGAGAGCGAGAAGCGCATGCGGTTCGCGCTCGAGGCCTCGCGCGTGGGAATCTGGGAGGCCAACGTCACGACGAAGGTTGCCTATTGGTCCGAGACAAACGAGGTGATGCACGGTCTCGCGCCGGGGACCTTCGGAAGAACGCTTCAGGCCTTCTTCGACTGCATTCATCCCGACGATCGCGAACGCGTTCTGCGAGCAATCGAAAAGGCCAAGCGCGACCGCACGGCAACCGAATATCAGTATCGAACGATCGCGCCGGATCGGACCGAGCGCTGGATCACGTCAACGGCGCAGTTCTTCTACGACGAGGCAGGCGCCCCGATCCGCGGCACCGGGGTGACGGCCGACATCACGGAGCGGAGGCTGCTCGAAGACCAGCTCCGACAGGCCCAGAAGATGGAGGCGGTCGGCCAGGTCGCGGGCGGCGTGGCGCACGACTTCAACAACATGCTCACCGCGATTCTGGGGAATGCCGAACTCGTGCTCGGCGAACTGCGAGTGGACGACGCACATCGGGACAACATCGAGGAGATTAGAAGCGCCGGCCAGCGCGCCGCCGCGCTGACCCAGCAACTCCTCGCGTTCAGCCGCAAGCAGATCCTGACGACGCGTGTGCTTCACCTCGGCGGAGTCGTCAGCGGGATCATCCCGATGTTGCGGCGGCTCATCGGTGAAAACATCGATCTCCGGGCGATCACCTGGAACCGCGGTCACGTGAAGGCCGATCGGCTGCAGATGGAGCAGGTGCTCATGAACCTCGCGGTGAACGCGCGGGACGCGATGCCTGAGGGAGGGCGGCTGACGATCGAGACGGCCGATGTTGTACTGGACCAGGCGTACGCGCGGGAGTATCCGTACGTAACCCCCGGTCCGTACGTGCTGCTCGCGGTGAGCGACACCGGCGACGGGATGGATGCCGCGACCCGGAAGCGCGTGTTCGAGCCGTTCTTCACGACGAAGCCGACAGGAAAAGGGACCGGCCTCGGTCTCGCAACGGTGTATGGCATCGCGAAACAGAGCGGAGGCCACATTCACGTGCAGAGCGAGCGGGGACGAGGCACGACCTTCAAGGTCTACCTGCCACGGACAGATGAGGTCGAAGCGGTCCGGCAACCGACGCCGGACGGTCAGCGGCCGCTCGGGGGCGAGGGGACGATTCTCCTGGTCGAGGACGAAGACGTCGTCCGCAAGTTTGCTCACCGTGTGCTGGAGAGCTACGGCTACACCGTTCACGCGCTGGCGGACCCGCGGCAGGCGATCGAGTTCGCGAACGCACGCGCGGGAGAGATCGACCTCATCCTGACCGATGTCGTGCTTCCCGATATGAACGGCCGCACCATGGCCACGCTACTTCAACAGCAGCACCCGGAATCGAAAGTGCTCTACATGTCGGGCTATGCTGACCAGGCGATCGTGCATCAAGGCGTGCTCGATGAGGCCACGTGCTTCCTGCCGAAGCCGTTTACCGCCACCGCGCTCGCGAGATCGGTGCGCGAGTGCCTTGAAGCTCGCCCGGCATAGGCCACGCACCCCCCAAACTATAATCCTCTGATGCTCGCCCTCCGGTATGTCTACGTGCTCGCGCTCGTCGTCTGGCTGGGCGGAATGGTCATTCTGGGCGCTGTGGTAGCGCCGACGACGTTTCAGGTGCTGCAGGCCAGCGTGCCGGCAACCGGCCGCGAGCTCGCGGGTACCGTGTTCGGCGCGACGCTGGCCCGCTTCCACTACATCGCCTACATCGCCGGCGGCCTGCTCCTCGTCACGCTGACGGCGATGCGCGTACTCGGTCCCCGACCAGCGCACGTCGGTGTGCGCGCGATCATCGCGACGGTCATGCTCGCGGTCGCGCTCTATTCGGGCATGGTCGTCCTGCACCGGATCGAAGCGGTGCAGGTGGAAGCGGGCGGACTCCCGTCGCGGCTTCCGGCGGGTGACAATCGGCGCGCCCGCTTCGACGCGCTGCACGTGCTCTCCACACGCCTCATGATGTTCAACATCGCGGCCGCGCTGGTGCTGCTCTATTGGGAGGCGAGGGAATAGCCGATGGGAAATGCGGATGGCGAACGCTGAATGGCTACGCATCGCATCACGCTGATCGCCGGCGATGGCATCGGCCCGGAAATCAGCAGCGCCGTCGTCAAGATCGTCGAGACCGCGGGGCTCGATGTCGAGTGGGAATCGTACGCGGCCGGCGCGACCGCACTCGAGCAACACGGATCCACGCTGCCGGTGGAGCTGCTCGACTCGATTACGCGGAACAAGGTAGCGCTCAAGGGGCCGGTGACGACGCCGGTTGGCGGCGGCTTCACGAGCGTGAATGTGGGCCTTCGACAGGCGCTGGAGCTCTTCGCGAATCTTCGACCGGTCTGGAACATTCCGTCGGTCCCGTCGCGGTACGAAGGCGTTGATCTCGTCATCGTGCGGGAGAACACCGAGGACCTCTACTCCGGCCTCGAGCACGAAGTCGTTCCTGGCGTCGTCGAGAGCCTGAAGATCATCACCGAGAAGGCGTCGACGCGCATCGCGGCGTTCGCGTTCGAGTACGCGCGGCGGCACGGCCGCAGGCGCGTCACGGCGGTGCACAAGGCAAACATCATGAAGCTTGGTGATGGCCTTTTCCTGAAGTGCGTCCAGAACGTCGGCGGCGCTGTATCCGGACATCATGCAGGACGACCGGATTGTGGACGCGGCGTGCATGCACCTCGTGATGAAGCCCGAGCAGTTCGACCTGCTGGTCATGCCGAACCTGTACGGCGACATCGTGTCGGATCTCTGTGCGGGCCTCGTCGGCGGACTCGGCGTCGTGCCTGCCGCGAACCTCGGCGTCGAGATCGGTGTCTTCGAAGCGGTGCACGGCAGCGCGCCGGATATCGCCGGTCGCAACCTCGCCAACCCCATGGCACTGCTGCTGTCCGCGCTGCTCATGCTGCGGCACATCGGCGAAGCACCGATGGCCGATCGGATCATGAAAGCGCTTGGCGCCGTGCTGACCGACGACAAGGTCCGCACGCGTGATCTCGGCGGCACCGCGAGCACAACCGAATTCACCACCGCCATCTGCCGGCGCCTTGCG
This sequence comes from uncultured Acidobacteriota bacterium, assembly GCA_963741135.1. Taxonomy (GTDB): domain Bacteria; phylum Acidobacteriota; class Vicinamibacteria; order Vicinamibacterales; family UBA2999; genus Gp6-AA40. The sequence continues at coordinate 764,721 of CAVUHC010000006.1, read as the reverse complement.
GTCTGACGGCCGCCACAGTTCGGAGTGCGTCGAACGTCCTGATGACCTCCTTCGAACTGACGTCGAACTTCACACTTTGAACTTCGAACCTGTTTAGGGGTGGTATAGTCGCCGTTGTCGATGCTCGACGAGATCACCCAGGCGGTCCTGTCACGGGACGAAATCGAGCGTTATCTGCAGGGCAGCCACGGTGGGCGCGCAGCGCGGGAGCGCATCCACGGGTACCTCGACGAGCTGCGGACGACGCAACGGTATTCGATCTATCGCGCGCTCAAGCATCCGCTCTATCCGATCCTGCGCAAGATCGAGCGGCTCGGCGAGAACGTCGAGATCGTCAGGGCCGCCACACGCGCGGGCCGTGTCGTCTACGCGTCGAATCACAAGAGCCACACCGACTATCTTGCCGAGCCGCTCGTGCTCGACGACAACGGCATACGCCCGCCGATCATTGCCGCGGGCATCAATCTCTTCGGCGGCCCGCTCGGTCTGCTGCATCGTCACGTCACCGGCGCGATGCCGGTCCGCCGCAACACGAAGGATCCGGCGTACCTGATCACGCTGAAGGCGTACGTGGCGGAGCTGCTTCGGCGGCACGACCTGTTCTTCTATCCGGAGGGGGGCCGCAGCTACAGCGGCGATCTGAAGAGCCCGAAGACAGGACTGCTGCACGCCGCGCTGTACGCGGACGTGTCGCCGATGGTGATCGTCCCGACGGCGGTGGCGTACGACTTCGTGCTCGAGGATCACGTCCTCGCCCGCCAGCGCGTGAAGCGGACGCAGCGGCCATTCAGCCGCGAGCTCGCCGAGATGGTGCGCTACGCGGTCGGCTATCGCTCGCGCGCGATCGTCACGTTCGGCAAGCCGCTCTCAATCGACGGGGTCGACCCGAACTCGCGTCGCGACGTTCTGGATCTGGCGCACGCGATCATGGCCGCGATCGGGCGGCTGCATAAGGTGCTCCCGACCGCGGTAATTGCCAACGCGATGCGGCCGTCGATCACGCGCCGCGAGCTCGAGTCGCGCGCAGACGCGGTGCTCGATACGCTGCGATCAGCGGGCGCCAATCTCGGCGTTCAGACCGGCGCCGAGGCGATGGCGGAGGCGATCGAGCCACTGGAGGCCCGCGGCATCATCGTTGCTGAGCGAGGATGTATCCGTGTCCGCGACCGCAATGTCCTCCGCTACTACGCCCGCACGCTTGACCACCTGCTCGCGTCCCCTTCTCGCCGAACTCATTGATCACCGAGGCGGGTCCAAAAGGACCCGGCCTCCGGGCCGTGGAGGGCGGGCCCTCTTGGACCCGCCTCGAGGACACGTCTGATGTACGCGGGTGCGAAATCACTGTTTTACGCCCTGTCGAACTGTGCCGTGCTCAAGCGTCTTGCGTCGACATACGGCATGCGGTCGCCCGGAGGCTTCGCGCGCCGCTTTATCGCCGGCGAAACGATCGAGGAAGCGGTCGACGCGGCTCGCAGCATCCAGGCTCAGGGCCTGCTCCTCACCCTCGACTACCTCGGCGAGAGCGTGAGGACGCTCGAAGAAGCCGACGCGGCCACGCGTGAGTACGTCCGTCTCCTCGAGGTCATCCTCGTCTCCGGGATCGAGCGGAATATCTCGCTCAAGCTGACACAGCTCGGCGCGGGCGTGGACCGCGCGACGTGCGTCGACAACCTGCGGCGCATCCTCGAGCCAGCCCGGAAGCACGGATTCTTCGTCCGCATCGACATGGAGAACTCGCCGTGGACGCAGCTCACGCTCGATATTTTCGAGACGCTGTGGCAGCAGGAGTACCGGAATATCGGCATCGCCCTGCAGGCGGCGCTCTATCGCACCGAGCAGGACGTCACACGCATGAATGAGCTTGGGGCGCGTGTCCGGCTGGTCAAAGGCGCATACAAGGAGCCGCCAACGGCCGCCTCTCAACATAAGGCAGACGTCGATACGGCCTTCATCCGACTGATGCGCATACTCCTCGATTCGGGAACCTACCCTGCCTTCGGCACGCATGACCCGACGCTGGTGGAAGCGACAGAGAAATACGCCGCAAAGCGAGGAATCGCGAAGGATCGATTCGAGTTCCAGATGCTCTACGGGATACGGCGCGATCTGCAGGCGTCTTTGGTGAAAAGGGGCTACCGGATGCGCGTGTACGTCCCATTCGGCCGCGAATGGTTCCCTTATTTCATGCGTCGGCTCGGCGAGCGGCCAGCGAATCTCGGATTTGTAATCCGCGGGATCCTCAAGGAGGAGTAGCGGCCAACCTCTGCAGCATCGCAAAACGGCAACAGCGCCCTGAGTGCTGCGGGTTTCCGCAGCATTTCTCGCGTAACACTTCAAGAGATACACACGAACCGTTCACACTTCAGACAGCGACTGATGGAATCCCGTCATTGATGTCTCCTCGGCGAAGGACAAATCGAATGCGCAGATGTTCGGTTTTCGCGTCCGATTCGTTATTCATTCACTGACGGGCTTATTCCGATACGGTCGGGCCGTGGCACCGCTCTTGAAATGCCGGGCTATAGCTGAAAAAAGAGTCCCTGGAAACGGCGACACGCAATCCAGCGTCTTACCAGTGGTTACTCAGAAAAGGGGAATCACGGCAATGGTTACCGACACGCAGCAGACGATGACCGCAGCACCGACCGGCGCCGGCGTCATGACACGCGCCGCCGAGCAGCTTCGGCAATTCATCTGCGGGCTCCACGGGCATGACTCGCTCCTGCATTTCGAGCGGGGGCGGATGTCCCTGCAATGCACGTCCTGCGGCCACGAAACGCCAGGCTGGGACCTTCGAAGCGATCGCCGGCCGCAGTCAACCACCGCGACGGAATCGCCGCGCATCGCCCGGATGCGGCTCGTACGCGAACGCCGCGTCGCCTGAACGCCAACGCCACACACGCGCTCCACGAGGACCAGGCGTCACCTGGCCCTCTTTTTTCTGTCCGCACCAGTTAACAGATAATCGCGGCGTGGCCGAACCCGGCTCATCGCTCGACGTCGCGCGACGTATTGCGCTCGCCGCCCGAGACGCTGGAGGTCGCGCGCTGATCGTCGGCGGCTGGGTGCGCGACCGCCTGCGCGGCCGGCCGTCGAAAGACCTCGACATCGAGGTATTCGGTCTCGCGCAGGATCGACTGATCGAGTTGCTCTCGCCGATCGGGCGCGTCGAAACCGTCGGCCAGAGCTTTCCTGTCTACAAACTGGCTCCCCCGGGCGGCAGCCATGGCGAGATCGATGTCGCATTGCCACGACGCGAATCCAAGAAGGGCCGCGGCCACAAGGGGTTCGACGTGCAGGGCGATCCTTCGATGTCGATCGCCGACGCCGCCCGGCGCCGCGACTTCACGATCAACGCCATCTCGTGGGACCCGCTGACGGATCGGTACGAAGATCCATTCGACGGCCGCGCCGATCTCGAGCGGCGGCGGCTGCGCGCCGTCGATCCGCGCACGTTCTCCGACGACAGCCTGCGCGTGCTGCGCGCGGTGCAGTTCGCGGCCCGATTCGATTTCACGCTCGATGCGTCGACCGCCGCTGTGTGCCGCAGCCTGCCACTCGACGATCTGCCGTCCGAGCGGATCTGGGGCGAGATCGAAAAACTGCTGCTGCAGGCGGAGCAGCCGTCGATTGGATTCAGCCTCGCAATGGATCTGGGTGTCATCGAGCGTGTGCTTCCCGAACTCCTGCCACTCGTTGGATGCGAGCAGGAGCCGGAATGGCATCCGGAGGGTGACGTCTGGACGCATACGCTCATGGTGATCGACAAGGCGGGCGAACTGAATAGCGACCTCGATCGCGCGCGCCGCGTCACCGTGATGCTTGGCGCCGTCTGCCACGACCTTGGAAAACCTTCCACGACGGCGCGTATCGATGGCCGCATCCGGTCGCTCGACCACGAGCAGGCAGGTGTCGAGCCGGCGCTCAGGCTGCTCGATCGCCTGAACATCCACTCAATCGACGGCTTCGACGTCCGCGGCCAGGTCGTCGGCCTGGTCGCGCATCATCTGAAGCCCGGCGCCTTCAAGAAAGCCGCGCATGTGACCGATGGTGCGTTCCGCAGGCTGGCGCAGAAGGTCGACCTGGAACTCCTCGCGCGGCTGGCGCGCGCGGACTGTCTCGGCCGGACCGGCGACTTCGATTGTTCAGCGATGGACTGGTTCATCGAGCGCGCACGTGCGCTCGGCGTCGAACATCGCCCTCCTGCCCCGCTGCTCCTCGGACGGCACCTCCTGGTGCTTGGCCTGTCCCCTGGCCCGCGCGTCGGCGAGATACTCAAACAGGTCTACGAAAAACAGCTTGACGGCGAGGTCACATCCGTCGAGGCCGGGATCGACGAGGCACGGCGCCTCCTAACCCCTAACTCCCCTAACCCCTATCCCCTTCCCCCTTCCCCCTTCCCCTAGTCAGAGATGTACCTCGCGTAGTCCGCCGGCGCGACGTTGCCGCCTGAGATCACCGCGACTGTTCCGGCTGTGATCGAGTCGGCGTCGCGCAGCACGGCAGCTACGCTTGCGGCGCCGCTCGGTTCCGCGACGAGATTCGCATTGTCGAAGAGCCACTTCACCGCCGCCGCGATCTGACGATCGTCCACCGTGGCAACCTCGTCGACGAATGCCTGGACGTGCGCGAAGGTGAGATCGCCCGGACGCACCGACAGGAGACCGTCGGCGATGCTCGCGGTCATCGGCAGCGTGACCGGTTGTCCCGCCGCGCGTGATGCCGTCATTTTCGGAGCGCCCGCCGGCTCGACGCCGACGATGCGCACGTCGCTGCGCAATGCCTTGATCGCGGCCGACACTCCGGAAATCAGTCCGCCGCCGCCCATTGGAACATAGACGACGGACAACGTCGGGGACTGCTCGACGATCTCGAGCGCGCAGGTTCCCTGTCCCGCGATGATCCACGGATGATCAAATGGTGGCACCATCGTCAGTCCTCGCGCCGCAGCCTCGGATTCCGCGCGCGCCTTGCGGTCGAGCACGGTGGTGCCGGCGAAGAGGACCTCCGCTCCGTAGCGTTCCGCACCGGCGACCTTCACGCGGGGCGCGGTCTCGGGCATGACAACGACGGCCCGGACGCCGAGGAGGCGTGCGGCAAGCGCCATCGCCTGGCCGTGGTTGCCCGATGAATACGTGATGACGCCGGCCGCTCGCGCGTCGTGGCCGAGTTGCGAGAGCATGTTGTAGGCGCCGCGGATTTTGAAGGCACCGGCCGGCTGCATGTTCTCGCACTTGACGGCGAACGTGGGTCCGAGGCCCGCTCCGACCTCGATGAGCGGCGTCCGTCGCGCGACGCCCGCGATGCGCGCTGCTGCCGCTCGTATGTCGTCGAGCGAGACCAGCTCCCCGCCCATTACTGTCGAGGGCGGGCGAACTGCTCGTTCGGGTTGTAGGCTGCCATCGCCGAGTCGTTGGCAAGGCGCCACCCAAGCTCCGCAAGCAGCCGCATGTCCTGAACGGCGCCCGCGTAGTTCCAGTCCCGCTGGAATTCATCGCTTGGCTGGTGATACCGCTTCTCGTTGTACTCGTCGTGCACGCGTTTGGCGAAACCAGGATCCTTCCCGATGAAGTCGACCGGCTCGCCGAGGGACACTGAGGGAATACCGACCTTCGCAAGAGAAAAGTGATCGGATCGGAAAAAATATCCGCGCTCGGGTTCGGGATCCGCGCCAACCACGCGCTGATGGCGGGCGGCGAGATCCGACGCCACCGTGCCGATCGACGAGCGTTCAGCGCCCAGCAGCACGATGTCTCGGGCTGGCCCGGCCAAATTCAATCCGTCGATGTTGATATTCGCGGCCCAGGCGCTGGCGGGAAGCGCGGGATGCGCGGCAAACCACGCCGAACCAAGCAGTCCTGACTCTTCCGCCGTTGGAAACATGACGTAGACCGAGCGCCGCGGCCGGGCACGCGCACGGGCAAACGCCTGCGCGATCTCGAGCGTCCCTGCATCGCCCGATGCGTTGTCAATCGCGCCGTTGTAGATGCGATCGGCGTCAGCCGGCTCGCCAGGCTTCGGCTCCGCCATCCCAAGGTGATCGTAGTGCGCAGAGAAAATGATCCCTTCCTGCGGGGTCGTCCCGCGGAGGACGCCAATCACATTCTGAGAAATTCTCTGCTGGACTCTCTGATCAATCGTCGCGGACACGCTGATGCCGAGCGGCTGGGGCGTTGCGCCGCGCTTGAGCGCCGCAGCACGAAGCGTATCGAGATCCTTGCCGGCACGCCGAATGATTTCTATAGCGGCATCATTGGTGACCCACGCTTTCAACGCCAGCGTTGGCTCACCCGCGGACGGGGGCAGCGAATACAGCGTTCCTGTCCATGACGACTGGACGACCTGCCACGGGTACGTGGCCGATTCCGGTGTGTGAATCAGGACGGCGCCGACCGCGCCTTGTCGTGCGGCTTCCTCGTACTTGTAGGTCCAGCGTCCGTAATAGGTCATCGCGCGCCCGCCGAACAACTGCGGTTCGTCCACGGTCGCCGGAGGATCGTTGACCATGATGAGGGCCACTTTCCCTTTCATGTCGATGCCGGCATAGTCATTCCACTTGTATTCCGGCGCGACAATGCCGTGACCAACGAATACAAGCTCGCCATCGACGCGGACGCGCGGTTCCCGCCGCCCGGTGAATGCGACGACGTCCTGCCGATACATGAAGGGAGTCCCCTTGCCAGCCGTCAGTGTGAACAACGGGCTGACCACCGATTCGAGGATCGCGACATCCTGGAAGTACGTGCCATTGTCGCCGGCTGGACCGTAGCCGATCGTCGCAAGCTGAGTTGCAAGATATGAGGCGGCGAGGCGTCCGCCCCGGGTCGAGGGCGCTCGACCTTCAAGCAGATCGTCCGACAGGAATTTGATGTGCGCAGCGATATCGTCCCCGCTAATCTCATCCAAGGCTGGGCCGGCGGGTAACACTCGAGGCGCGCCCGGGTGGTCCTGCGCAAAGAGCGCTGCCACGACGGCAAGCGCGATGGCTGCTGCAACTGAGGCGCGAATACGCGTACCTGTAAGCATTCAGGGCGAACGGTCCACTAGTTAGTATAGTGGCCTGATATGGCGCGCTACACATTGGTCTACGGCGTTCGGCTCGTGCCTGAAGGCTCGCTCACCGGAGCAGATGAGGGACGACTGAACCTCAAGGATGGATCGCAGGCGGGACTGACGCTCCATACGATCGACGGAACAGTTCCGCAGCTCCGGCGGGCGCTCGACCGGAGCCTCGATGCGTTCTTCGAACTCCTGCCAGGCGCGGAAGACGAAGACCGTGATTAGTTCCGTTTCGGAACTCGATTTGCACAGGACTTGACCGTGCCGGACTCGTCTGCTCCGACCTCGCCCGAGAAAGATCGGGCCCCGGTCGCGAATGTTGTTCCCTTTCGAGACTTGAACGATCGCCTGATTGGCGAGCTGATCGAGGCCGTCAAAGGCGTCCTCCGGAAGGAGACATCCGACCGCCTCCGCGACATCTACCTCATCGGTGACATCGAAAAAGACACGGCGCGCGGCGTCATCGAGCGGCTTCGGGAGCTCGCCAACGACGGCACGAAACCAATCACGATCTACATCAACAGCGCGGGCGGCAACGTCACCGACGGCCTCGCGATTCACGACGCGGTGCGAGAGATCGTGAGTCGCAAGATCGAGGTCACGATCATCGTGCAGGGAATGGCGTATTCGATGGGTTCGGTCGTACTGCAGGCGGCGAGCACAGGCCGCCGCTTCTCGTACCCGCACTCGTGGATCATGATTCACGAGCCGGCGAAGTGGGCGGGATGGCAGTCGACGTCAGCGGCGGCGCAGCATCTCGATCGCCTCAAACAGATGCAGGCGCAGATCTACGAGATCCTCGCAAACCGATCCGGCAAACCGTTGCAGAAGATCATCCGCGACACCAAGCGCACCGACTTCTACCTGGATGCGAAGAAGGCGCTCGAGTACGGGCTCATCGACGGGATCGTCGAAGGATAAAACGGCGGGTCTTAAGACCCGCCTCTACGCTGCCTCTTTGCGGGTTCTGAACTCTTCCACCAATCTCGCGACGTTGCCAGCGACCGAATGGAGGGTTGGCGACCAGCCGAGCGCGCGGGCGCGCGGACCGCGCACGCGTTGATCGAGGGCGAGGGCGTCGGCATAAGGTCCCATCTTGGCCCGAGCTTCCTTCAGCGGCACGTGGCGCACGTCCGGGCGCATCCGGGCATGGCGTGCAATCGCGTCGACGATGTCACCAACGCTTTCGTCGGCTTCGTCGTTGGCGTGAAACACCCCGGACGCCTCAGGGTTGCTGGTCACGCGCAGATACAGGTCGGCGAGGTCTCGCGCGTACACGCAGGGCCAATGATTGTTGCCATCACCGATCACCCGAACCAGCCCATTTGCCGCGTCTTTCAGCAAATCCGCAATGATCCCGCGGGTGCCGCCATAGACGATTCCAGGCCGCACGACCACGGTTCGGATTCCGGTCCGCCCGGCTTCGAGTACCAGGCGCTCATGTTCCGGCCGCCACGCGACGAACGGCGTCGGCCTCAGCGGCGCGTCCTCGGCGACGGGCGCCGAGGTATCGCCCAGCACCCACACACCGGAGGTGTATACGAAGGCCGCGGGAACGCTGGACTTGGCGCGACTGGTCATCACCGCGAGAAACGCGTCGACCGCCTGGCGATCAATCTTCTGAGGAAGAGTTGAGCCGTCGAGCGCCGTGTGCACGACGACGTCTGCCTGCTCTGCCGCAGACGCGTAGGACGCAGGTTTGGCGAGATCACCGATGACAGGATGCGCTCCACGCCGGGCAATGAACTCCGCCTTCTCGGGATCGCGCACGAGCGCGGTCACATCGTGGCTCGCGCGCATGAACGCCTCGAGCACCGCCGACCCGATGTAGCCGGTAGCGCCTGTCATGAAGATTTGCATTGTGGGGCGCTTATTCTAGTCGGACTTTGATTCCTAAGTCTTCTGTGAGTTGTCTCCCGCCTCGCTTGATCAGAATCAAATCGGTGATCTGCCCAATAGCGTCATCCATGTAGAGATCAGTAGAGTTGCGTCGTGTATCCTGCCGACACGATCGACGTCCTTGAGACGCATCGCTTCGATATCGATGCGCTCGAGCGTTATCTGGCCGGACATTTATCGAGTTTCACCCCGCCGATTTCCGTACGCCAGTTCCGCGGAGGCCAGTCGAACCCCACCTACTACTTAAGCGGCGTCGAGAGGGGCGCGGACCATCGGTCACTCAGCTCGGGCGGCGCGGACCATCGGTCACTCAGCTCGGGCGGCGCGGACCATCGGTCACTCAGCTCGGGCGGCGCGGACCCTTCGGGTCCGCGAGAGTACGTCCTCCGCCGAAAGCCGCCCGGCCAATTGCTGCCGTCCGCGCACGCGGTCGACCGAGAGTATCGCGTGATGACCGCTCTACGGGAGAGCGGTGTGCCGGTTCCGAAAACGTATCTGTTGTGCGAAGACCCGCAGGTGATCGGCACGCCATTCTTCCTGATGGAGTACGTCGCGGGGCATCCGATGGCCGATCCGACGCTGCCTGACCGCTCCCCCGCTGAGCGCAACGAGATTTACGAGTCGATGATCTCGGTGCTCGCGCGGCTGCACACGGTCGACTGGCGAGCCGCCGGCCTCGCAGACTACGGGAAGCCGGGGAACTACGTCGCACGGCAGGTGCATCGGTGGACGGCGCAGTATCGCGCGTCGGAAACCGAGCGCATCGAGGCGATGGAACGCCTGATCGAATGGTTTCCCGCGCACATTCCGCCCGGTGACGAAGACGCGGTCGTGCACGGCGACTACCGCCCCGGAAACCTGTTGCTCCATCCAGCCGAGCCGCGCGTCGCGGCCGTGATCGACTGGGAGCTGTCGACGATTGGCCATCCGCTCGTGGATCTCGGCCATCACGCGCTCATCTTCCGGACGGGTCCCGAAGACTTTGGTGCCCTTGCGGATCGCGAGCGACCGGAGGGGATCCCGAGCGAAGGGGAATACCTCGACACATATTGCCGTCTGACGGGGCGCGCCTCGTTACCCGACTGGGAGTTCTACGTCGCCTTCGCGATGTTCCGCTTCGCGGCGATCTTCCAAGGCATCATGGGTCGCGTCGTCGCCGGCACGGCCAACGATCCGGACGCGCGCCGGGCCGGTGCGCGAGCACGGCCGCTCGCGGAACGCGCGTGGACGCTGATCGACCGAAGGTGACGTGCACGAGACCATGAGGCCACGAGCGACCCGCCGAACGCTGCCGCTCGTACTCGCCGTCAACCTCGGGTCATCGGAGAGCTGAATAGGTTTCCTCTTCGTGTCCGTCGTGACCTTCGTGGTTAATACCTGAACGCGTACTGCAGCTTGACGAGCAACTGATTCGAATCGAGCTGCCATCGGTCCGCGAGCTGCCTGACGTTGTGGTTGTAGATGACGAACAGATCGCCGAGCGCGCGGAAGGTCCATCGCAGCTTCGAATTCGTGCCGACCGACTTGCTCAGCGTGTCGTACTGCCAGTAGCGTGCTGATCTGCATATCCGGCGACACGTTGAACCGCACGCGTGTGCCGCTGACCGACTGCACAAATCGACCTTCACGAAGATCGCCGATGTCGCGCTCGCCGGTGAACTCCAGGGCGACCAGCGCCGTGGGATGCCACTCTCCCCGCCACTGAATCTGATCCAGATGACCCGAATAGAAGCCGCCAAACCACCACGTCAGCTGGCCGCTGACGTTTCTCTTGGCTGCGGTGCCAGCCTCCAGTCGATAGCGTCGCCAGTGGTACGCGCCGGGCGAAATCACCACGTTGTCGGCAACGGCAAACGGCCCTGAAAGCCGCTCTCCGACAGGCACGACGTTGACCTCGAGCCGATCGCCGCTCGCGAACCGCCAGTTCACGGGTACGAGCATCTCGCGGTAGCTTTCCCAGTTGCCGTTGAGGTCCGTGATCACCTGGGTCTGCGACTCGTGCTCCATCTGGCGCAGCCATCCATCCCGTTTCGGCGTGTTGGTGAGCTGGAAGCGGTGGTTGTACATGCCGCGCCGCGGGATGAATCCGAGGGACGGATCGAACCCGTCGCCAACGCGCATGGACGAAAGCGCGATGTCCCATAGATCGTTCGGGTAGTCGACTCGAAAGCCGGCGGCACTACGGTCTCCGCGTGCGCCCTGGCGATCCATCAGCAGCGCCCATGCGCCCGCCCGGAGGTTCTTGTCGCCGCGGAAGTGCGACGTCTGAAACGTGAAGTCAGGTCCTGCGAGCCAGCTCCCACCGCGTCCGAGGGAATCGCCCACCGTGGCGATGAGTCCCACAGACGACTCGCCCCAGATGTTCCGCTTGATTCGGGCGGAGCCCATTGAGGCCGCCGGCGCCAGCCCCTTCGCGTCGCGGGTGCGCATGACAACCGCGCCGACGTTGGTCCTGCCGATGCGTCCGTTGATTTTCGTTCCGAGCAGGATCGGCACTTCGCGCCCTGATACGAGTCCGATGCGCCGGCTGAAGAAGGGGATCACATCGTTACCGAGGCCCAGCCCGAACTGGAAGATGTCCGAGCCTTCGAGAAAGAACGTCCGCGTCTCGGGGAAGAACAGCGGGAAGCGCGTCAGGTTCGTGCGCCTGGTATCGACTTCCGATTCGGCGAAGTCGGTGTTGATGGAGAGTGAGGACACGAGGTTCGGTCCGAGGCGCTGCGAAACGTCGAGGCTGACATCGCCCGTGCCGTCGACACGTTGACCGGGGCCGTTGGTGCCGCCGCCTGCGGTGACCGCGGGTCGCACGGCAAGCCCGCGACCCTGGGTGAGCACCGGAAGGTCGGTCAGCATCCCGGCACGGCTCGTTTGCGTCAACTTCCAGTCGCGCCGCGGGCTCGCCCACCTGTCGGTTTCCAGCAAACGCTGGATGTGACGCTCCACATTGAAGAACCAGGTGTTCAGATCCTTCTTGAAGCTGAGCGTCTGCGTCGGGATCCAGATTTCCGCCGACCAGCCCGTCGCGTCACGACGCGTCGCCGCGGTCCAGATACCGTCCCAGTTGCTGTTTTCGTTGTCTCCACCAGGATCGATGAGGGCGTCATACCGCGCGCCGCCGGGATTGATCTGAAAGACGTATCCCGATCGACCGTCGAGAAACGTATCGAGGACGATCTTGATGCTGTCCTCGTTGCGAAGCGAGCCGTCGCGCTGCTTGGTGAAGCTGACGATGCCGTTCGCGTTCGGGTCGAGGCAGAGCACGCCGATGAAGATTTCCGTCGGCCGGACCAGGACGCGCACCGTCGTGGCAGCCGTCGGCGCGACATCCTCGCTCGGCTCGATCATCGTGAAGGCGGAGATTGACTCGGCCGCGCTCCACGCCGCCTCATCGAACACGCCATCGAGGCGAATGTTCCCGGCCGCGGTGCCGACACGCGCCGACGGCACGTCGGGCACCGATTGCGCTCGGACCGCAATCGGGTAGAGAGCCGCCATCAGCGCGACGATCAACAGGCACTTGCGCAACAAGAATCCTTTGGAATAACGGGCTACAGAGACACACGGGCATAACTCGGATTCCCTGTGTCTCTCTGTGGCTTGGTCGGACGGGTCCGGGGAGTCTAGCGTGCCGTTGATGACGGGAGGATGAACACCACCAATGCTGAATGGCAAGTACGAAACTGAGCATTCAGCACTACGGGGCGTACTTGCGAAGTTCCAGCTGCGCAATTTGCCGGCGGTGCACTTCGTCCGGTCCATCGAGGATGCGCATCGTGCGCGCCGTGGCTGCCAGGTATGCCAGGGGGAACATCTGACTGACCCCCGCGGCCCCGAACAGCTGGATCGCCCAGTCGAGCACGCGCGACGTCATATCGGGTACGGCCACCTTGATTTCGGCGATCGCCAGCCGGGCCGCCTTGTTGCCGTACGTGTCCATCACCCATGCTGCATGCAGCACCAGAAGCCGGGCACGATCGATCTCGATGCGTGCCTGAGCGATCCGCTCCTGGGTGATGTCGTTCTCGCTCAGCGGCTTCCCGAACGCAACGCGCTCGCGGGCCCGGCGGCACATCAGCTCCAACGCCCGCTCCGCCACGCCAATCTGCCGCATGCAGTGATGAATGCGTCCGGGCCCGAGCCTCCCTTGCGCGATCTCGAAGCCGCGTCCTTCGCCAAGGAGCAGGTTCGCCGCCGGCACGCGCACGTTCTCGAACAGCAGCTCGCCATGTCCGTGCGGCGCGTCGTCATAGCCGAACACATTGAGCATCCGCACCAGCGTGATGCCGGGCGTCTCGCGCGGGATCAGAATCATCGACTGCTGCTTGTGGCGATCCTGATTCTGCGGATCGGTCTTGCCCATGAAGATGAGAAGCGTGCACCGCGGATCGCCGATGCCAGACGTCCACCACTTGCGGCCGTTGATGACGTACTCGGCACCGTCGCGGACGATCGACGCCTGGATGTTGGTGGCGTCCGAGGAGGCGACGTCCGGCTCGGTCATCGCAAACGCGGAGCGGATCGTTCCCTCGAGCAGTGGCGCCAGCCATTGCTGCTTCTGGTCGGGGGTACCGTACCGCACGAGAACTTCCATGTTGCCGGTATCAGGAAACGAGCAGTTAAACACCTCGGGCGCGATCGGTGCCCGTCCCATCAGCTCGCAGATCGGGGCGTATTCGAGGTTGGTGAGGCCGGGCCCGTACTCGCTCTCGGGCAAGAACAGGTTCCAGAGCCCTTCCCGACGTGCTCTGGCTTTGAGCTCCTCCATCACCGGCGGCACCGTCCACCGGGACGACGGCGGATTCCACCTGCTGCGCGTATAGGGCCTCGCTGGGCAGAATGTGCGCGTCTATGAAGGACCGCACCTGATCCAGGTACTTCGTCGTCCGCGCGCTGTACCTCGAAGTCCATCTAACCCCTTCCCCCTAATCCCTAACCCCTAACCCCTTGAGATTCAGATATCCCAGACACGTTCGCGATCGTAGAAGGTGATCATCCCGTCTTCGCTCACCTTCAGCACGGGCCCGAACTTGCTGGCGGCCATTGCGGCCGTGGTGCGCGCACCTTCTACGATATCGCCCAGTTCCGGTTCATCCGACGGCGGGTGTCGCAGGATGGCGCCGGCAGCCAGCAGCCGCGCCTCGCGGTCGACGACGACCGCACCGTCCAGCGAGGCAAGCGTGGACAGCACGCTCGGGTCGAGGGCGGTTGCAGATCGCCCTTCGAGCAGATGCAGCACCTCCCGGCGAGAGGGCACGGGTGCAGCGAACTGCTCCGGCCGCGCGCAGATGTCGAGGCGGTCCGCCGGCGCGACCAGCTGCGGTACGGCCTCCGCCGGATCTCGGACGACCACGAAGAGCGCACCATCGCGAGCGTCAGCAAGGTCGAGCGCCGTCTGAAACAGTCGCAGCGCCAACGGCCCGTTCCCGACCGCTTCCGCCCACAGCTCGAACTTTGCCTTCAGGTCGAGCAGATGCCACGCAGCGCCGCGGAACGCGAACACCTCCGCGCCCTCGGCAAACACTTTGATCTCGCGCGACGGGCTGAGCACGACGCAGACGCTCCGCTGCTCGAGCGTCGCGCGCGCGTGCGCCTGGTAGGCCTTCGCGCCCGGCACCTCCAGGATCGCCTCGGGACACATCTGCAGGCTCCAGCGGTCGATGTCGATGATGTCGAGCAGCCGTCCTTCGGAATCGGCGAGAAACACCGTGCGGACGCCGTCGGCAAGTCGATAGAAACTCTTGATCGAGGTCAGCGACTCCAGGTACGCGAGCACGCGTTCCCGCGGCGCGAGCTCCGGGCGACACGGATCGTGCGCTCCATCGAGCATGAGAATGCCAGTCGAGATCGGGCGGTTCTCGTAGCTTGACAGCGCGGCGAGACGCAGCATCTCGATCACTGACGCAATCCGATCGACTCGGTGGTCGTCGAGGTCTTGCGCGTACGGTCGCTCGTCAAGAAACGCGCCGACGTAGCGATCCTCGATCTGCCCGCGAAAGAGCTCACCGCGCTCCGCTGCCAGCTGCGGGTTGAGGATCGCGCGGTACCGCGCGCTGATTACGGCGCCGATGGCCCGCGCAACCCGGACTTCATGCGGGGTGAACGCCCAGCGTCCCGACGTGTGCAGCTTGTACCGCGTCCCTGTCCAGCAGATGATCAGCGTGGTTGGATCGGGTGACGGCTCGATGGTCAGCGGCTGCTCGAGCGACGAGGACGGCGTAGCCGCTGGCTCGATCTCGAGCGTCGCACGGCTGAAGAATTGCCGTAGCGCCGCCTGCATCACGCCTTCGTAGAACGTTCCGAGCGCAAGAGCGGGTGGAAGAGACATTGAGTCGGGGCCGGGTCCAACCGCCTCCGCGCTACGGCGAGTCTCGCCGAAGCCGAAGGGCGAAGGCGGACTGGATCCAGCCTACGCATGATAATGCCCAGATGCAGCGCGACACGCTGATCGACTTCTTTCGCGACCTCATCACGATCCGTGGGGAGTTTCTCGTGTACGACGATGGGTATCGCCGGCGGAGTCACAGCTACGAGGACGTCGGGCGCGCAGCGCGCGGTTTGGCGGCCAGGCTCGCGGCCGCCGGCCTGCGCAAGGGCGACAAGGTGGTGTTCTGGGGCGAGAACCGTCCCGAGTGGGTCGCGTGCTACTGGGGCTGCCTCATCTCCGGCGTCATCGTCGTCCCGATCGACTACCGGTCATCGCCGGAATTCGTCAGCGAAGGTCCGCGCGCTCGTCGAGGCACGGGTGGTGCTCGTCGGTGACGACGTGCCGCGAACGCCGGACGCCGATTTTGGCGACGCGGTACGGTGGCAGTTCGCGGATCTCGACTGGCGCGCCGACGGCCCGATGCCGGCAGTCGCCATCTCGCGCGACGACATCACACAGATCATCTTCACGTCCGGCGCAACGGCCGAGCCGAAGGGCGTCGTCATCCGCCATCGCAACGTGCTCGCGAACATCGTTCCCGTCGAGCGCGAGATCCTGAAATACCGGAAATACGCGTGGCCGTTTCATCCGCTTCGCTTCCTGAACCTGCTGCCGCTCAGCCACATGTTCGGCCAGTCGATGGCCACCAGCATCCCGCCGATGGTGCGCGGCACCGTCATCTTCACGCGCAGCTTCAACCCGCACGACATCCTGCAGCTGATCAAGTCACGGCGCATCTCGGTGCTGGTGTGCGTGCCGAAAATGCTCGACGTGCTGCGCGACCACGCCACGCGCGCGTGGCCGGAGTCGGCGGATGCGCCGCCCGCCGGGCATCTCGATTCCCGGACGCTGGTGGCGCTATCGCCGCGCACACTCGGCGTTCGGTTTGAAGTTCTGGGCGTTCGTCGTCGGCGCCGCGCCGCTGCCGCCCGATCTCGAGGAGTTCTGGCGGCGAATGGGGTTCGCGGTCATCCAGGGGTACGGGCTAACGGAAACCGCGCCGATCGTCACGCTGAACCATCCGTTCAAGACCAGCAAGGGATCGGTGGGCACGCCGATCGAAGGCGTCGAAGTCCGCATCGCCGACGACGGCGAGATCCTCGTGCGCGGCGAAAACGTGACGAGCGGGTATTACGAAAATCCCAAATCCCAAGCGAATCCCAGAATCCCGAATCCCAAGCGGATCCCGGATCCCCGATCCCCGATCCCGACGCGGTCTTCGACGCGACGGCTGGCTGCACACCGGCGACATCGGCGAACGCGACGCCCAGGGGCGGCTCTTCATCAAGGGCCGCAAGAAGGAAATGATCGTCACGCCCGAGGGGTTGAACGTCTTCCCCGAGGACGTCGAGCGCGTGCTGAACGAGCTGCCGGGCGTGCGCGAGTCGGCGGTCGTCGGCGTGGCGCACGGGACCGACGAGCGCGTGCATGCGGTGCTCGTGCTCGACCCTGGCATCGAGCCCGATGCCGATCGTTCGCGCCGCCAACGGCCGGCTGCAGGATCATCAGCGCATTCGCGCGGCGTCGGTCTGGACGACCGGGGAACTGCCGCGCACCGAAGGGACGCGGAAGCTCAAACGCGCGTCGCTACGCGACTGGGTGCGATCGGCGAGCAGCCCGCCGCGGCCGGCCTCCGGCGACACGCTCGAATCGCTCATCGCGCGCTTCGCGCACGGCCGCGACGTCAGCGGCGCCACGACGCTCGAGGAGCTCGGCCTCAGCTCGCTCGAGCGCGTCGAGCTGATGATCGCGCTCGAGGATCGGTTTCAGACGCGCCTCGACGAAGGCCGCTTCGCCGAGGCGGCGAGCGTCGCCGATCTCAAGCAGCTCGTCGAGCATGCGCCGTCCATCGGAGGAGGTCGCGGAGCCGGTCGACTTTCCCTCGTGGAACCGCACGTGGCCGGTGCGCGTCATCCGGCGGCTGTCGCTGGCCACCTGGATCCTGCCGCTCGCGCGCGTGTTCGCGCTGGATGCGCGTCGAAGGACGCGAGCATCTGCAGGATCTCGACGGTCCGGTGATCTTCGCCGCGAATCATCAAAGCCACATGGACGTGCCGGTGATCCTCGCGGCGCTGCCCGGCGCGCATGCGCGCGCGTGTCGCGCCGGCCATGGCGAAGGAGTTCTTCAAGGCGCATTTCTTTCCCGAGGGGCACACCTGGCGGCAGTGGTTCACGAACTCGGTGAACTACTACCTGGCGGCGTTCTACTTCAACGCGTTTCCCACTCCCGCAGCGCGAAGCGGGCGCGCGGCAGACGCTGCGCCTACATCGGCGAGCTCACCGGCGAGGGCTGGTCGATCCTGATCTTTCCGGAGGGTGAGCGGTCGGCGACCGGCGACATCAAGGCCGTTCCGCGGCGGCATCGGGATGATTGCCGCGCGGCTGGACGTGCCCGTGGTCCCGGTGCGGCTCGATGGTGTCGATCGCGTGCTCCACATCGAAGGCGAAAATGGCGACGCCGGGCCGCGTCCGCGTGGCGTTCGGCGCCCCGATGCGTCTGCGCGGCGAGGACTATGCCGCGCTCGCGGCGAGAAGTGCGAGCGCTCGACGTGAAATCGCTGCTGAAAATAATAAATTTTGTTAAGCGTTGCGCCTCGCCCGTCGCGTGTGGCACACTCATTGCTAGATTTGCGTGAAAGGATGAGCTATTGAGCAAAGACGATCTGATCGACATGCAAGGAACCGTCGTGGCGGTGCACTCCGGCGGGCTGTATCGAGTGCAGTGTGATGCCGGTCACGAAGTGCTCGCGCAGTTGAGCGGCCGGATGCGCCGCTTCCGCATCAAGGTCGTTCCCGGTGATCGCGTGACCGTTGGCGTCTCTCCCTACGATCCGGTCCGCGGCATCATCACCTTCCGCGCACGATAGCCGC
Source organism: uncultured Acidobacteriota bacterium (assembly GCA_963741135.1). Classification (GTDB taxonomy): domain Bacteria; phylum Acidobacteriota; class Vicinamibacteria; order Vicinamibacterales; family UBA2999; genus Gp6-AA40. The sequence goes on along the minus strand of CAVUHC010000006.1, from coordinate 746,468 downwards.
CGCGTGACACTGCATACCAACGCACCCATCACCGCAAACGTCGCAGCCGCCGCAGCGGCCGCCGCGGCGATCGCGGTCGTCGCGGCAGTCATCGCGCCGACACGACGCCGCGCCGAATCCGGAGCCGACGACGCTCGCGTACGAGCCGCGGACGTTCGACCCGGCGCCGCATCGCGTTCGACACGCTTGAACCTCGACGCGCGGCTGCTCAGCGGCATCAGCGACCTCGGCTGGACGGAGACACGATCGGTGCAGAGCGGCGTGATTCCGCTCGCGCTGGCCGGCGACGACGTCATCGCGTGCGCCGAAACGGGCACCGGCAAGACCGCCGCGTTCCTCGTTCCCGATTCTGCAGCGGTTCCTGCTCGAAGGTCCGGTCCGACGCGCCGGCGACGCGCGCGCTGATTCTCGCGCCGACGCGCGAGCTGGCCGTCCAGATCGAGGACCAGGTCCAGGGGCTCACGTATCACACGACGATCTCGAGCATCGCCGTCTTCGGCGGCGTGCCGATGGACATCCAGGAGCGCGCGCTGAGGGCGGGCGTCGACATCGTCGTCGCCACGCCCGGCCGGCTGATGGATCACATGCGGCACGACTCGGTGAGCTTCGCCGGGCTCGAGGTGCTCGTGCTCGACGAAGCGGACCGGATGCTCGACATGGGCTTCTGGCCCGACGTGCAGCGCATCCTGTCGGCGCTGCCCGCCGGTGCGTCAGACGCTGCTCTTCTCGGCGACGATGCCGGCGGAAGTGCTGAAGCTGACGCAGGAGTTCCTGCGCGATCCGAAGTACGTGCAGGTCGGCCGCCGCGGCGGGCCGGCGCAGACGATCACGCACGCGGTGCAGACGGTGCCGGCGAGCGAAAAGGTCGCAGTGGCTCGCGCGCTGGCTGCGCGACCAGGCGACGGGACCCGTGCTCGTGTTCTGCCGGACGAAGATTGGCGCCGATCGCCTGGCGTCGCGCCTGAGCGGGATGGGGATCCGCACCGCCGCGCTGCACGCCGATCGCACGCAGCAGCAGCGGATGGCCGCCGTCGAAGGGTTTCAGGACCGGGACGTACCCGGTGCTGGTCGCCACCGACGTCGCCGCCCGCGGCCTCGACATCGATGGCATCGCGCACGTGGTGAACTTCGAGGTGCCCGACACACCCGAAGCCTACGTGCACCGCGTCGGCCGCACCGGCCGCGCCGAATCAACCGGGAGCGCGCTGACGCTCGTCGCCCCCGAAGAGTTGCGCGCGCTTCGCGCGCTGGAGAAAGCCGTTGGCGTCCAACTTCAATAACAACACGTCTGCGGCTACCGCCGGCGACCAGTGCCGACCCGACCGGCGCCGGCGAGCCCCCGGTCACGAATCCGCGCCCGCCAGCCCGAGCCGATGGTCACGCCCCGCGACCTCGGACGTGCCGGAGTCGGCGGCGTTCGTCCGCTTCCGCTCGTGCCGCTGGATGCAGCCGGCGGAGAACGGCAACCAGGAGTTCTGCACGCACCGCGAGGTGAAGCCGTACGCCGGGACGCACGGGTTCGACGCGGACGCGTGGTGCCCCGAGTGCCAGTACTACAAGCTGCGCCGAGCGCCGAAGAAGCGGAATCCCCGGACGACTACAGCTACTGAAGGGGTCGGATGGTTCAATGACCTTCGAACCCATTGATCGCTAGTCCGAAAATTCCTTCGCCAGCTCCACCCACTCGCCGTTCGGCGCGAGCTGCTGGTAGGCCCGCCAGTGGGTGCGCGCCTCCTGCGACTGGCCGTTCTTCTCCAGCGTCACCGCCAGATAGAAATGCGCGTCGGCGTAGCGCGGGATTCAGCTTCAGCGCGTCGCGGTAGCAGCGCCTGCGCCTCGCGGTAGCGTCCGAGATCGTGAAAGATGTTGCCGAGGTTGAAGTGCGCCTCGAAGACGTCGGGCTCGAGCGCGATCGCGCGCTCGTAGAGCGCCTGCGCCTCGGCGATCTCGTCGCGCGCGTAGTGGATGTTGGCGAGGTTGATCAGCGCCGGCACCAGGTACGGATCGATCTCCGAGCGCCCGGCGATAGGCCGTCGACGCCTCCTCGAAATTCTGCCGGGTCGCCGTCGTCGAGCATCGACGCGGCCAGGAAGTACTGCTCGGCCGACGATGTCCTCGACCGGCGGAGCGGATCCATGAGCGCCGCCAGCGGCGGCGGCTCGCGTCGCTTGAGCTGCAGCACCTTGGCCGGCTGCGCCTCGATCCGGAAGTCGAACGCCAGCTGGCCGGCCCGCGACGCGAGCAGGTTGCGGAGCACCGCGCGGAAGGTCGCGCCGTCGCCGAGCGCCTCGTCGGCCTGGCGCATGACCGCGACGTCGGGAAACGAGTAGAGCGTCTCGCCGTTGTCGCGGTGCGCGGGCCGGATGAGTCCCCACTTCTGCATGTAGCGCAGATGATCGTCGCGCACGTGCTTGTAGCGCTCGAGCAGCTGACGCTTCGCGATGTTGGCTGACCGGTGGACGGCACGCGCGTTCACTATAATCCAGTCCATGTTGCTCGCCGGCGATCTTGGAGGCACCAAGACGCTGCTCGGTCTCTTCGAGCGCGGCGAGCGACGCCCGCGGCCGAGTGGCGTCCGCACGCTACCCGACGCAGGAGTTCGCCAGCTTCACCGCGATCCTCGATGCCTTCGCGCGCGACGTCGGGCCGCCGCTCGACGTCGAGGCCGCCGCCGTCGGCGTGGCCGGTCCGGTCGTCGACAGCGGCGCACGGCTGACCAACATCGCGTGGGACGTCACGGCTGACGAGATCGGCCGGCGTCTCGATACCGCGCCAGCGTCAGCCTGCTGAACGATCTCGAGGCGATGGCGCGCAGCGTGCGCCGTGCTCGACGACGGACGAGCTGGTCGTGCTGCAGCGCGGCGAGCGCCAGCGCACGACGGAAACGCCGCGGTGATCGCCGCCGGCACCGGGCTCGGAGAGGCGTACCTGCACCGGATCGACGGGCGGTTGCTGCCGATCGCCTTCGGAAGGCGGCCACGCCGACTTCGCCGCGCGCACCGATCGCGAGATCGATCTCGTTCGCATGCTGCGCGACCGCTACGGCCGCGCTGAGGTCGAACAGGTGCTCAGCGGCCCGGGCCTGCGTGAACCTGCACCGTTTCACGCACGACGGACGGCGACTGTGACGCCGATCCGAGCGGCTCGACGCCGATCGAGCGGCCGGCGGCCATCTCGCGAGGCCGCGCTCGACGGGCGGTGCCCGGCGTGCGTGGAAGCGCTGTGCGATGTTCGTCGAGGCCTACGGCGCCGAAGCGGGAAACCTCGCGCTGCGCGGCGTCGCGACCGCGAGGCGTGTTCGTCGGCGGCGGCATCGCGCCGAAGATCCTGCCGGCGCTGCAGGACGGCCGATTCATGACGGCCTTCCGGGCCAAGGGGCCGATGACGGAACTCGCTGTCGGCGATGCCGGTGCAGGTCATCCTGAATCCGGACGCGGGCCTGCTCGGCGCCGCGGTCGCGGCAGCGGAATTGGCGAGGTCCGGCTAAAGCCGACTACCGACGGTAGTGCGCTTCAGCGGACTTCAGGCCGCCTGGCGACTTCAGTTGCTCATCGCTCGTCGAGCGCGCGCACTCCTGAGCGCATGCCAGTGCAGCCAGGTCGCGATGCTGATCACCGCAGCCGCCACGAATGAGGCACGCCATCATCACCAGCCGCGTCGGGCCGGAGTCGGGATGTGGCGAAGCTGGAGCACAGGTAGGTCGTCGACGGCCAGCCGAGCAGCACGATCATCACGATGATGAGCAGCACGGCGAGGATCATGAACGCGACGCCGCCGTACGAGCCGGCCACCTGGCTGGGATCGGCGGTGAACCGCGGATAGCGCGCGCCCAGGCCGGTCGCCAGCCCGACCAGCGCAAAGCTCAGAAACACGATCGCGCACGGCTGCGACGACCTTCAGGAACGGATCGACGCCCAGCAGCTCGTTGGCCGCTATCGTCAGGCCCTCGGTCAGCACGAGCACCGGCACGAGGCCGGTCCAGAACTTCGACCAGAGAAAATCGTGCAGCGAGATCGGCGACGTGCGGATGATCCAGAATGCCGCGCCTTCGGCCGACACCGCCGGAAAGACGAACCGCACGGCCACCGTCGCCATCACGAAGCCGGCCATCCCGAGGTTCACGAACGCGTAGACGTTCTTGATGAACGCCGCTCATGTACGGAATGCGGCCGAGATCGAGCACGCGGAAGTTGTAGAGATAAATCAGCACGAGCGCGAGCAGCAGCAGCAGCTGCGACCACTGGCTGACGTCGCGCAGGAAGATCTTCAGGTCCTTGACGAGCAGCTGCCGCCGCACCGGCGATAGCGGCAGCAGCGCGCGCGATGACGTCGAGACGTGCGCAACTTCGTGAAACGCGCCTTGGGTGCTTCCTGCGACCGGCTGTAGCCGGCGAAATGCCACCGCTCGTCGGCGGCCCGCAGCCCCACGCAGAACGCGAGCGCCGTCGTCCAGAGCGCGCCCGCGTGGACGAGGTCCCAGCCGCCCTTCAGGCTTGCAAACAGCATCTCGCCCGCCCAGAACGACGGGCAGCAGCGGCGTCACCGGGGACTGCAGCGTGGCGAAGAAACCTGTGACGTCCGGCAGCGACTCGACGCGCATCAGCTGCTCGGGCCGGATCATCCGCAACAGGATGACGATGCTCCCGGCGAACAGGAGGCCCATCAGCATCAGCAGGTCGCGCGCGCGGCGCGCTGGGAACACGTTGACCAGCAGCAGCGTGCACGCCGTCCCGACCGCGACGGGGATCACCGCGAACGGAACGACCGTCAGCACCGACGTCAGGTAGAAGCTGATCGGCGCGCAGCGCGCCAGACCGACGCCCATCAGCACCGGCGCGAGAAAAACCACGACCATCCACGACGACTGCACGACCGTGCGGGCGAAGCGCGCGTAGAACAGACGCCGCGCCGCAACCGGCGCCGCCAGCAGCAGCCGCAGATCCTCCGACAGGAAGAACGTCGACAGCGCCGTGACGATACCGCTGAACGTGAGGAAGGCAAGGAACGTCATGAACAGCCACGACAGGCCGAGCCGCAGCAGGTAGTCGCCAAGCTCGTCGTAGTCGTCGAGCTGCCACGTCAGCCAGAACGCGCCGCCGAACAGCGCTGCGAACACGACGAGGCCGACGCCGCCGAACAGGAGTCCTCGCATCAGGTCGCCTCGCTCGCGTCGCCGTGCGCGATTGCGCGACGACCAGAGGTGCGGCAGCAGCAGATACGAGAACGCGCCCTTCATACGACTTCGTCGATCTCCTGGAGCGCGCTGCCGCCGGTCAGCCTGAGGAACACGGACGTCAAATGGTCGTCGCCGGCACCCGCCAGCCCGCGCACCTCATCGACCGTGCCCTGCGCGATGATTCGTCCCTTGAGGATGATGCTGATCCGCTGACACATCTCCTGCGCGACTTCGAGGGTGTGGGTGCTCATCAGGATCGCGACGCCGTGTTCGCTCATCCGGCGGAAGACGTCCTTGATCAGCCTGGCGCCGCGCGGATCGAGACCGACCATCGGCTCGTCGACCGCAACCGCCTGCGGCCGGTGCAGGAATGCCGCGCACATGACGAGCCGCTGCTTCATGCCGTGCGAGAAGCTTTCGACCAGCTCGTTCTCCCAGCGGCGCAGCTCGAAAAGATCGAGCATCTCGTGCACGCGCTCGGTCACACCGTCGCCATCGAGGCCGTAGAGGCCCGCGTGGAACCGCAGGAACTCGCCCGCGGTGAGCTTCTCGTAGATGAACGGCCGGTCGGGAATGAATCCGAGCGAGGCCTTCGCGAGCTCGGGTTCCGTCGCGATGTCGTGACCGTTGACCACGACGCGTCCCGAGGTCGGCTTCAGCAACCCGGCAATCATGCGAAGCGTCGTCGTCTTTCCGGCGCCGTTCGGGCCGAGGAAGCCGTGAATCTCACCCGGCTCGACGTCGAGCGAGATGCCGTCGACCGCGGTGAACTTGCCGTACTGCTTGACGAGATCGTGAATGGCAATCATCGGCGTGATGGGCTCCACCAGCAGCAGCCGCCAGTGCGGCGCTCCGGCACGTCGAGCGAAATGGGCGACAGGTCCGACGGCCGACCGACCAGGATCGGCGTGGCATTCTCGGCGAGCTTCATATCGAGAACCGTCATCTTCAGCCGCCCGATCAGCGGCAGGATGGCGGCCTGTTTGTCGAGACCTCCGCGGGCGAGCCGCAGGTGTGTCGCGTCCGCAGGAAACTCGTTCAGCGTCGGGTCGACGGGCAGCCACAAGCCTCGGCCGGATCCCTCGTCGATGTACACCTCGGGCCACGCGTGGTAATAGAACGCGCCGGTGACGCCGCGCACGTACACGAGACCAACCGCGATTCGCGCCGGGATCCCGATCGATCGCGCCATTGCGACGTACAGCGCCGTGTGCTCGTTGCAGTCGCCGACCTTGGTCCTGAGCACTTCGCGCGCCGACGGAAGGCTCACCGTCGGCTTCTTGTCGAGCAGCGCGTTGACGTAGCGCGTCAGCTTCTCGGCGCGCGCACGCGCGCCGTCGATGCCCGCCACGGCCTTCTCGGCCTCGGCGCGGATCTCGGGTGCGTCGCTCTCGATCAACGGCTCCGGGCCGAGGTACTGCTCGATATCCGGATCCGCAGGACCCGCCTGCAGGCTTTGCGGGTCGATCAATTCGACCGTCGAACCACTCACGGTCTGGCCGGCACCCTGTACATCAACGCTCGTCAGGTCGGCGCCGTCGAGCTCGAGGCGCAGGAGTCGCACGTCGCGAGGTTCGTCGATGCGCTGCCGCATGGCGGGCACAACAGCCGCGGCCTGGAGCAGGTCGGTCTGCACGCGGCCCGACACCGCCAGTGATTGGGCGCGATCCTGCGACTCCCGCACCGTCATGAGTCCAAGCGGACTCTCCTCGCGCACCACGTCGCCCGTGTCGGTCACCCACGACGTCGTATGCAGGCCCTGGTATTCCATCTCGACACGGAACGCGGGGATCGGACGCTCGCCGGTATTGCGCACGACCTCCCGATTTCCAATCTGCACGGTGACCGGGGCGTTGCGCAGCGTCGCCGGATCGAAGATCGTCCACTGCTGGCGCGAACCGGCCGTCAGGTGGCCGCCCGCCAGCAGCCTGGAAAAATTCAGCGAGAGGACGGGCACGTCTGGCAGGTCGCGCTCTTCCGTCCTTGTGCTGCCGCCAGACGTGATGCCGATGACCAGCCGCGCCCCGGGCGCACCGTCCGGCATCGGGTCGACACGGCCGTGCACGATGACGGCGCCAGTGCCTGGATCGAGTGAGAATTCGAACGACCGCAACCCGAAGTTCGAATCGACGCGTGCCGCCGTATGGATTGCCGCGGCGGTCGTCGCCCCGAGCAACGACATCTGCATACGGCCATCCTCCTGCAGCTCGAAGCCGTCGTCAGTCGGGACCGTCTGGCTGACCGTGAAGCCGATCTTCTCACCGCGGTAGTACACGCCGCGCCACGCCGCGTTCGTTCCGTACCGCGCAAGATCGGTGGCGAGGTTCGTTGACGACGCGTGCAGGTACGACTTGTCGACGAGGACCGCCATCGAGGCGACCCACGCGATGAGAATCACGATTGAGACAGGCCGCGTCACGGAACGCGGCAGCGGTTTCAGAATTGACATGGATCGAGTGGAGGTCCCGATCCCTTATCGGCATCTGCACCGCTCGGTCGTAGAGGCGGACCTGAAGGTTGGCCTTCGACTACCGCAAGGCCCACGCGAAGAATCGCTCCGTGTAATACAGGGCAATCTGTCCGCTGAGCCCGTTCGGCAGCGCGTCAAACGCGTGCTCCGCCCACGGGATCTCCAGCAGGACCGACGTCGCGCCGTTCTCCTGCAGCCGGTCGTTCAGCTCTCTGCCGAAACGTGCCTCGACAATGTGATCACGGGCGCCGTAGACGAGGAGCGTCGGCGGCACCCGTGGAAGCGCATACGTCACCGGCGATGCATCGTGGTACGCCGCCGGCACTGTTTCCGGAGTGCCTCCGAGATAGGTCTCGAGGATGGCGCGGATGTCGAGCGGGTCGGGACGAGGAGGGCGGCGCCAGCCTTCGACAAGATCGACGGGCCCGTAGTAACTGGCCACCGCGCGGACGAGCGGCATGCCTGCCTGGTAGGCCGCGACGAGCGCCAGTTGCGCACCTGCGGAACGGCCGATGACGGCGATGCGGCTCCGATCACCTTCGTACTCGGCCGCGTGAGCGATCACCCAGCCGAGCGCCGCGCGGACGTCCTGGATTTGAGCCGGCCACATCCATTCGGGCGCATGGCGATAGTCGAGCGCAATGACGAGGTAGCCTTTCGACGCGAAGTAGCTCGCGAAGGTCGGATTGTCTTCGGGTGATCCACGCTGCCAGGCGCCGCCATACAGCTGCAAGAGGATCGGATGAGGACCGGCTGACATCGGTCGATAGACGTCGACGGTGAGCGGAACACCGTTCGGCTTCGCGAATTCGATCCCTCGCCGGATCAGCACGTCGCCGCGGCTGATTCCGCGCGCGAAGTCCATGGCGGATATCCGATACGCACGAAGCGCCGCCCTGCGCGTCCGCCGGAATCTGGCTCTCGTAGTCCCTGCCGAGGCCCTGCTCCATTGCGTTGTCGAACGCCGCAAACACGAACGGTGCACGCACGCAGCGGATACGCGCTCAGGACTGCCGATACCGCGGCAACGTTGAAGATCGCTCGCGCCATGACATCGACGCTGGCTGCCCGGAACGTGACCGCGCACAGGATCAGCGAGACGAGCAGGAGCCATGGGCTGAGCTCGGGAGCGCCAACCGCCAACGGCAGCAGGCTCGCGTGCGGCGGCGGAAGAACGATCCAGATCGAGATGAGGCAGAGTGCGATCGACGCGATCAGCAGCCACACAGTCATGACAGGGACGTTCGCGCGCGGCACTACTCAGCCACGCTGAAGCGCGTCAGCGCAAACTTCGCATCCTGATCGATCCACTGCTCGCCGCCGCTGAACCCGGCGGCGAGCCCTTCCTGCCAGCACCTGCTCCGGCTCGTACTTGTGCGAGCTCTCGGTCCAGATCGGTTCGCCCTCACGCAAACCGAACTCGATTGGCACTGCCGGAATCGTGACGCGTCTGGGCTCTGACGCTCACCAGATACACCTCGACACGTCGCTCCGCGGCATTCCATGTCGCGCGATGCGTGAACCCGTCGAGGTCGAAATTTCCACCGAGCTCGTCGTTGATCCTCCGAAGCAGGTTCCGGTTGAACGCCGCGGTGACCTTGAGTGGATCGTCGTACGCCAGCAGCAGCTCGCGCTCCGGCTTGACCAGATCCGTGCCAAGAAGCAGCGCGTCGCCAGGACGCAGTGAACGGCTTGATGCGTGCGAGCAGATCGCGCCGCCACGGTGGGCGTGAAATTCCCGATGTTGGATCCGAGAAACAGCATCACGAGCGATCCGTCGCGAGGCCGCTGCTGTGCTGCCAGGGCGATTCCCTGTTCATAGGGCACATGGTGTGCGAGCACGGCGCGCATCCCGATCGCCTCGAGGCGATAGCGCGCCCTATCGAGCGCCGCCCGCGAAATGTCGATCAGCTGAATGAGCGGGAACCGTTCACCCGCCGCGCTCGCCAGCAGCGCGATCTTTTCTCCGCTGCCGCACCCCAGCTCGGCGAGGCTGACCGGCCGCCGGAGTGGACGGAAAATCTCGCGCGGAGTGCCGAACGAGCATCGCCGATCTCCGCGCGCGTGATCCGGTACCACGGTAGTCGGCAGATCGCTTCGAACAGCGCGGAGCCGAGCTCGTCGTACAGATACGTGGACGGAATCTGCCGCGGCTGCCGGCGGAGCGCGTCGGCGAGATCGGCGGCAAATGCCGCGGTGAACGCGGCGCGATCGTCGAGAGCGGGCGTTGGCTGCATTACGCGTCCTGCGCGCAGCGGAACGTGGCGTAGACGTACGGGTACCGCGGCCGGAACCAGTTGCGGAAGCCGGGCCGCACGAGGCCCCGTGCGGTCATCGGCGACGCGCCCTTGAGCACGAAATGCTCGACCGTCGAAGAAGTCGGCGGAGTACTCAGGGTACGACGGAAGCGGCGTGAAGCCATCGAACGGCGCGAAGACATCCGAGGTCCACTCCCATCCGTTGCCGACGAGGTCGTGGACGCCGAACGCGCTCGCGCCGCCCGGAAAGGCACCGACCGGCAGCGGATCAAACCGAGCGAAGTCGAGGTTGCCGCGTTCCGCCGCGCGATCGAACGTCTCGCCCCAGGGATGCCGGCGGTCGCGTCCCGCAGGGGTCGCGAATGCCGCGCGATGAAACTCCGCTTCGGTCATCAACCGCCTCGCCGCGCCATCGCGCGTAGGCGTGTGCCTCCGCCCACGTGACGTAGACGGGCCAGTCCGGCGGCAGCGGCACGCGCTCGAACATCGCGAGCCAGTGCCACTCCGGCGCTATCGCGCTCCCAGAAGGCTGGATGCGTCACGCGCTCCTCCTTCACCCACGCCCAGTCTTCCGTCCGCCACCAGCGGGGATCGCCATAGCCGCCGGCGTCGACAAACATCATGAAATCGGCATTGGTGACGTTCAGCGTCGTCAACCTCGAATGCCCGAACGTCGACGCGATGCGCGGGGAGCTCGTTGTCCCAGGCGAACTGTCTCGTCGTCGACGCGAGTCCCAAACGTCGCGATGCCGTCCGGGATCCTGACGCGCGCGGCTCGCGGCGAGCCCTGCCGACAGCCGTGGAGGCAGCGTGACGTAGTGCTCCGGTTTCGACTTCGACTCGATACGGGACGCGATGCCACATGTAGGCCAGCGTCTCCTGGTGCATCTCTTCGTGCTCGACGATCGCCCAGACTGCCTGCGCGTCGCGCAGCAACGGATGATCGTCGCGCACCACGTCGCCATTCGCGATAGCGTCCTCGATGCAGCGCGTCCGCGGCGTCGGCGTACGCGAGGACGACGTCGCGCCCGGGCCAGGCCGGATTGCCGCGCGCGACGGCCGCCGCTTCCTGCCTCGGGATCGATGCCGCGTGCGAAGATCGTTTCCAGGTGATCGTCGACGCCGGGGCGGCCGAGCCCTTTCTTGATCAGCGTGTTGACCGCGAATGCCGGGCAGGTGGCCTTCGTAGAAGACGATCGGATTGCGCAGCGCGATCGGCTTCTCGAAATAGGCGGCCGGATCGAGCAGGTCGAACAGCGCGCGAGTCCGTGCGCGCGCGCGGCGGAACCGATCGAGCGGCGGCGGACCGATTGAACGCGAAGGTGCTGTCGAGATACTTCGGAGCATACGTCACTGAGACGCCAATTGCGTGCCGCGCGTCGCAGTGCCAGACTCAGGTACAATTCTTCGCGGCCACGCCGGTGCGCATCACGCTCAACGGGGAATCCTTCGAGCTCGACCAGCCGTTGTCGGTGCGAAGAACTGCTGCAGAACGCTCGAGATCGATCCGCGGCGCGTCGCCGTCGAGCACAATCTCGTGATTCTCAAGCGCCATGCGTTCGCGGCGACGCTCGTCGGTGACGGCGACCGCGTCGAGATCGTGAACTTCGTCGGCGGCGGCTAGCCGCGCTCGTCGGTGAGACGGGCCACACAGCACAGAGACACAGAGGCACGCTTTGGCAATCGCTGATACCACCTTCACCATCGCGGGCCGCACGTTCACGTCGCGGCTGATCGTCGGCACCGGCAAGTACTCGTCGCACGCCGTCATGGCGCAGGCGCACGAGGCCTCCGGCGCCGACATGGTGACGGTCGCGGTGCGGCGCGTGAACATCTCGGATCGCACGCGTGAGTCGCTGCTCGACTACATCGACACGTCGCGGATGTTCATCCTCCCGAACACCGCCGGCTGCTACTCCGCCGACGAAGCCGTGCGCACGGCGCGGCTGGGACGCGAGGCAGGCCTGTCGCAACTGGGTCAAGCTCGAAGTCATCGGCGACGAGCGCACGCTCTTCCCCGACAACGAGGCGCTGATCGAAGCGACGCGCATTCTCGTGCAAGGAAGGCTTCGTCGTGCTGCCCTACACGAACGACGATCCGATCGTCTGCCGGAAGCTCGAGGATGCGGGCGCCGCGGCGGTCATGCCGCTCGGCGCGCCGATCGGCTCGGGCCTCGGCATCCAGAACGTCAACAACATCCGCATCATCCGCGAGTTCTCGCGCGTGCCCGGTCATCGTCGACGCGGGCGTCGGCACGGCGTCGGACGCGGCGCTGGCGATGGAGCTCGGCGCCGACGGCGTGCTGATGAACACCGCGATTGCCGGCGCGCAGGAGCCGGTCGCCATGGCCGAAGCGATGAAGCACGCCGTCATCGCGGGACGGCTCGCGTACCTCGCCGGACGCATTCCGAAGAAGATGTACGCGACGGCGAGCAGCCCGGTCGAAGGTCTCGTCGGCCGCTGATCCGATGTCCGACCGCAAGGGTCCGCAGCCTTCGCCGATTCCTCCACCCGATCGCCATCAGATCGAACGCCTCAACAGCCTGTATCAAATCATCGATGCGCCGGCCGCAGGCGGGGTCTGAAGTCCCGCCTGGCATCGACGGCGCGGCGCCTCCTCGGGCGAGTCCTGTCGCGCCAGCAGGAGTTCAACGCCGTCGTTGGTCGATCACATCAATCGCAACACAGCGGTCGCGGTCGAGGCGCACGAGGCCAGCCTCAAGACGATCGAGTGGATTGGCGGAGCGGTCAACCAATGGGACGGGATCCGCCGGCATCCGAGAGCGCTGCTGGCGCGCGAACGGCGCAACGACACCGCGGTTGCGGCGCTTGCCGCGCAGCACGACGAGCTGCGCTCCGCCGTCAGCGTGCTGCAGCAGGCGGCGCAGAATCTCAAACGTGAGGTCGCCAGGCTGGCGGCGGGTGCGCCGCCAACTTCCAATTCCCAACTCCCAACTCCCAAGGTGAACGCCGCTCCTGGCAACGCCGCCGACACAGCCCCTGGCAACCAGTTCGACGACCTCGACAGCCACAAGTACGTCGGCTTCGAGGATCAGTTTCGTGGCTCGCCGGAAGACATCCGGCGGCGCGTCGAGGAGTACCTGCCGATCTTTCTGGGGACCGGGGATCAGGGATCAGGGATCACAGCAAGTGACGTGCTCGACGTCGGATGCGGCCGCGGGGAGTTTCTCGAGCTGCTGCGCGAGCACGGCATCAGTGCCCGCGGCATCGACGTCAACGCTGCGATGGTGGAGGTGTGCCGGGCGCACGGGCTGGACGCGGTAGACCGCCGACGCGCTGACCTACCTGCGCGCGCCTGCCCGGACGGTTCTCTCGGGGGACTGTTCGCGGCGCAGGTCGTCGAGCACCTCGAGCCGCGTTACCTGACGCAGCTGCTCGACGCGGCGTTCGACAAGCTGCGTCCGGGCGCGCCGATCGTGCTCGAGACGATCAATCCCGCCTGCTGGTTCGCGTTCTTCGAGAGCTACATCCGCGATCTGACGCACGTGCGTCCCGTGCATCCCGACACGTTGAAGTACCTGCTCGTCGCCACCGGCTTTCAGCACGTGGAGATCCGGTATCGCGCGCCGTATCCGGAGAGCGACAAGCTGCAGCCGCTTGCAGCCGGCAGCCGGCAAACGGCAGCCGGCTTTGTAGATCTGGTCGACACGCTGAACGCGAACGTCGAGAAGATCAACCGGCTGCTGTTCACCTATCTGGATTACGCCGCGATCGGGCGGCGTGCCTAGCCCTCAACTCCCAAGAAACCAACTCCCAACTCTACAAGCGAAAGATGTTTTCGGCGGCGATGCCCTTGAGCGCGTTGCGTGTGTCGACGACCAGCGGAAACCGCTTGGGCATTTCGGCGTAGTTGAACACCGCGTGATTCGTGCAGATCACCGCGCAGTCGATGCCCTTGGCGGCGTCGCGCTCGGGCACCGACGTGAGCGACGAGCCCGCCGTGGTCGAGCGTCGGCACATGCGGGTCGGTGTAGCTGAGCATCGGCTCCGCGGCGGTGCAGCAGCTCGATGACGTCGAGCGCCGGCGACTCGCGCATGTCGCTGACGTCTTTCTTGTAGGCCACGCCGAAGACGTGAATGCGCGATCCGTTGATCGACTTCTTCTGCGAGTTGAGCGCCTCGCCAACGCGCTCGACGACGAAGGCGGGCATCGAGCCGTTGACATGGCCGGCGAGCTCGATGAAGCGGCACTCGAAGCCGTTCTGCCGCGCCTTCCATGACAGGTAGAACGGGTCGATCGGAATGCAGTGGCCGCCGAGGCCCGGCCCCGGGTAGAACGGCATGAACCCGAACGGCTTGGTGCTGGCCGCCTCGATCACTTCCCACACGTCGATGTTCATCCGGTGCGACATCAGCGCGATCTCATTGACGAGGCCGATGTTCACCGCGCGGAAGGTGTTCTCCAGCAGCTTCACCATCTCGGCGACCTGCGTCGAGCTCACCGGCACGATCGTGCTGATGATCGATCCGTACAGCTCCGCTGCCAGCTCGGTGCTCGCCTCGTTGACCCCGCCGACCACTTTCGGAATGCTGCGGGTGGTGTGCGTGACGTTGCCTGGATCGACGCGCTCCGGCGAAAACGCCAGATAGAAGTCCTTCCCCGCCTTGAGGCCGCTCTCCTCGAGCGCCGGCTGGACGACTTCGTCCGTCGTGCCGGGATAGGTCGTCGACTCGAGAATCACGAGCTGTCCCGCGCGCAGCTGGGCGCGCACGGCGTCGACCGCGAGCACGACGTACGACAGATCCGGATCGCGCGTCTTCCGGAGCGGCGTCGGCACGCAGATGTCGATGGCGTCCATGTCGTGGAGACGGCGACATGTCGGCGGTGGCCGACAGCTTGCCCGCCTTCGACGCCGCGGAGACATCCTCGCTGCTCACGTCGCCGATGTAGCTGTGGCCCTTGTTGATCGCGTCGACCTTGGCGAGATCGACGTCGAAGCCGGTGACCTCGAAGCCCGCTTTCGCAAACTCCACCGCGAGCGGCAGGCCGACGTACCCGAGACCGATGATACCGATCCGGGCCTGACGAGTTCGTATCTTGTCCTTGAGATCCAAGTTCTCTCCGATGTTTTACCGAGCGACGCCGACACGCGCCGACGGCGAAAGCCGCGCGAGATCGGCCTCAACCATCATCGCGACCAGCTGTTCGAAGGTGACCGACGGCGTCCAGCCGAGCACGCGCTTGCCCTTGCTGGCATCGCCAATCAGGTGATCCACTTCCGCGGGGCGCTTCAAGGCGGGGTCGATCCGCACGTAACGTTGCCAGTCGAGGCCGGCGTGGCCGAACGCCGTCTCCACGAGCTTCCTGACCGAGTGACTGACGCCGGTGGCGATCACGTAGTCGTCAGCCTCGTCCTGCTGCAGCATCAGCCACATGGCGCGCACGTAGTCACCCGCAAACCCCCAGTCGCGGCAGGCATCGAGGTTGCCGAGCGAAAGATGATCGGCGAGCCCGAACTTGATCCGGGCGACGCCGTCGGTGACCTTGCGAGTCACGAACTCGAGGCCGCGGCGCGGCGACTCGTGATTGAAGAGGATCCCCGAGCACGCAAACATGCCGTAGCTCTCGCGGTAGTTCACGGTGATGTAGTGCGCGAAGACCTTCGACACGCCGTACGGGCTGCGCGGATAGAACGGCGTCAGTCTCGGTCTGCGGCACCTCACGGACCCGCCCGTACATCTCGCTCGATGACGCCTGGTAGATGCGGATGGCAGGGTCGACCTGGCGGATCGCCTCGAGCACGCGGGTCACGCCTTGCGAGTTGAACTCCCCCGTCAGCAGCGGCTGATCCCACGACGCCGGCACGAACGACATCGCCGCCGAGGTTGTAGAACTCGTGCGGCCGCACGTCCTGGACAATGCGCATCAGCGACAGCTGGTCGAGCAGGTCAGCCGGGACGAAGCGTGATGCGATCGAGGATGTGCTCGATGCGCCATAGGTTCGGTGAGCTCGATCGGCGGACGACACCGGTGACCTCGTACCCTTTTTCGAGCAGCAACTCGGCAAGGTACGAGCCGTCCTGTCCCGTAATACCGGTGATAACTGCGCGTTTAGCCATAAGTCCTTTTCATTCTATGCTGTGAGGACGGCCGCGCGCCCCGAGCCAGCGCTGCAAGGCATCCTGCCAGGGAGGCATCGCGAAACCTGCGGCAGCCAGCTTCCGGTTCGACAGCGCGCAGAAGCGCGGCCGCGCGGCCGCCAGCGACACCTCGTCCATCGTGACGAGCTTGAGGCGCGGAGTGACCCCCAGGATGCGGGCGACTTCGAGCGCTACCTCGCGCCAGGTGCCGTAGCCCGAGTTCACGCAGTGGTACAGTCCCTGGCGCGGCATCGGAATCGACGAGATGTCGAGTAGCGGCCGCGACGTCCACGACGTAGCTCGGCGACACTGTGCGGTCGGTGAAGACCGTGACCTCACGACCCGCCTCGAGACCTTGCACGATTCCGTCGAGCGTGCCTCGCCGTGCCGGTCCAGTCCGCGCGGCGATCCGAACAGGCTTTCGACTCGCAGCACGTACGCGCGCGGCGCCTCGAGCGCCAGCCATTCACCAACGAGCTTCGACGAGGCATAAACGCTGCGCGGTCCGGGCGCGGCGGCTTCGTCATACGGCTGGCGTAGCCGTGCCGTCGAACACGAAATCGGATCCGTAGTGCACCAACGCCGCCCCGCACGATTCAGCTGCGCGGGCCAGGCTCCGCACGGCAAACGCATTGACCGCGAACGCCTCGGTAGCGCTGCGTTCGGCGTCATCCACCTGGTTGAACGCCGCGCAGTTGACGATCAGGTCCGGACGAGCGTTCCCGATCTCCCGCTGCACGGCCGCGCCGTCCGTCACGTCGAGCGTCGCACGCGTATGCGCGGTCACGTCGCGATCCGAAAAGACGCGGATGATCGCGGCCGCAAGCTGCCCGGAGGCGCCCGTCACGAGGACCCGCGAGATGTTCACGTGACGCGCTCTGCGATGCTTGCCACCACGTAGTGTTGCTGTTCGCGTGTCAGCTCGGGATAAATTGGCAGCGCGAGCACGTCGGACGCCGCGGCGTCGGCATTCGGAAATGCGTCGAGCGCGTGCCCCAGGTTTGCAAAGCACTGCTGTCGATGGAACGGCACCGGGTAATACACCTCCGTTCCGACGCCCCTCGCCGCCAGATGCGCGCGCACCGCATCACGATCGGGCACGCGGATCACGAACTGGTGGTACACATGCGTGCGCCCGGGAGGTTCGACGGGAAGTCCGATGCGGCCGGCGAGACCCGCCTTCGCGAACAGCTCGCGGTACCGTGCGGCGTTCGCGCGCCGTTTCGAGTTCCATTCGCTCAGGTGCGGCAGCTTCACGCGCAGGACCGCTGCCTGGAGCGCGTCGAGCCTGAAATTGCCGCCAATCTCGCGGTGGACGTATTTCGGATGCGCGCCGTGATTTCGAAGCAGGCGCACGTGATCGGCGATCGACGCGTCGGTGGTCGTCACAAGACCGCCGTCGCCAAATCCGCCGAGGTTCTTCGTCGGAAAAAACGAAAAGCAGCCGATGGTCCCGAGCGTCCCAGAGGGACGGCCATGATAGGTGGCGCCGATCGCCTGCGCAGCATCCTCGATGACGTGAACGCCAGGGCCCGCCACCGCCTTGAGCGCATCCACATCGGCGCAGAGACCGTACAAATGGACCGGCATGATGGCCCTGGTGCGCGGCGTGATCGCGGCGCGCACACGGTCGATGTCGAGCATCAGCGTCTCGGGATCGACGTCGACAAACACCGGCCGCGCGCCGACGCGCGCGACCGACCCGGCCGTCGCGAAGAACGAGAACGTCGGCGTGATCACCTCGTCGCCATCGCCGATGCCCAGCACCATCAGCGCGACGATCAGGGCGTCGGTTCCCGACGATACCGCGATGGCATATGGAACACCGATGGCGGCCGCCAGCTCCGATTCCAACCGTTCCACCTCCGGTCCCATAATGAACTGTTGCGAATCGCAGACGCTCGTGACAGCGGACAGGATGTCCTCGCGTATCGACGCGTACTGGAGCCGGAGATCAAGTAACGGAACCTGCATCTGTTCGTCGGTGTGAGCCTGCGGCGCGGGCACAATCGACGATCGTACTTCATGGCCTGGTGATGCACAACGCGGGGCTGGATGGAACGGCCCGCCTTGGCGGAGAGATGGAACAGATCGATACGGCGGTCATCGGAGGGGGTGTCGTCGGACTTGCCGCGGCCCTGGCCCTCGCGCGGCGGGGGCGCAGCGTGTGCGTCCTGGAAAGGGAGCCGCGCCCCGGCATGGGCACCAGCACGCACAACAGCCAAGTGATTCACGCGGGCATCTACTATCCGCCGGGGTCGCTCAAGGCGAGACACTGCGTGGAAGGCGCGCGCGTGCTCTACGAATTCTGCGCGGCGCATGGCGTGCCGCACCGCCGCTGCGGGAAGCTGATCGTGGCGCACGACGACACGGAAATCCCGGCGCTTGAAGGATTGCGAGCCAACGGGATCGCGAATGGCGTTCAGGGCCTCGAGGTGGTGGACGCCGCATACGTCCGCGCACGCGAGCCGAACGTCCAGGCCGTGGCCGCGCTCATCTCGCCGAACACGGGGATTCTCGAAGCGGAAGCGCTCGTCAGGACGCTCGCGCGCCTCGGCGCAGAACAAGGTGTCTTCCTGTTGCCCGGAACGAGGCTGGCAGGCGCCGAACAGCGCGACCGCTCGATCGAAATCGCAACCGCATCCGAGCGCATCGACGCCCGTTCAATCGTCAACGCGGCCGGCCTCTATGCCGACGAGGTCTCCGCGGCACTTGGAGGATCGTCATTCCGCATCTATCCGTGCCGCGGTGAATATGCGGAACTCGTGCCGTCTCAAGCGCGCACTGGTCAATGGCCTCGTCTATCCGCTTCCCCACACCCACAGCCTCGGCACGCACTTGAGCAAGACGATTCACGGCAACGTGACGCTCGGACCGACCACGCGATTTCAGGCTCGCAAGGACGACTACGAGGACGCGCGTCTTCCTGTCGAGGCCTTTCTCGAACCGGCGCGGCGGCTCCTTCCTTCGCTGCAACTCTCCGATCTCCGCCTTGGCGGCAGCGGCATCCGTCCCAAGCTGCATGGACCCGAGACGGCATTTGCCGACTTTCTGATTGGCAGAGACGTGGCGTGTCCCCGGCTGGTGCAGGCCGCAGGGATCGAATCGCCGGGTCTGACCGCGTGCCTGGCCATCGGCGAGCACGTGGCGCAACTAGTGGAGGAAATCCTCTAAATCTCCTTCGGCCCCTCTCGCGCCATCGACAACGGGCGACGCGTGGTTTATCCTCTGCTTTCTCCGTACAGAGCCCAAGTCGCAATGGCACCCCAGCGCCACTCGCTCGGCTCCCGCGACAGCTGTTTGGTCGTGTCGTATCACTACGTACGCGACGCGTCGGCCACGGCGTTTCCCGATCTGCGCACGCTGCATCCCGACGGGTTCGAGCAACAGATCGAGACGGTCGAGCGCAACAGAACTATCGTCGACTACGGCGGGTTTCTGGCGGCGATCGACGGAGAGCGATCGCTCAACGGTCCCGCGGCGCTGCTCACGTTCGACGATGGCCTGATCGATCACTACACGACGGTGTTCCCGCAACTCGCGGCGCGCGGGTATCGAGGCGTCTTCTTCATTTCTCCGGCAAGCAACTGCTCCGCCCCCCGCGTGCTGAACGTCCAGAAGGTGCAGCTGCTCCTCGCCCGGTTCGGCGACCGCCTCTGGACAGAGGTCGAAGCCGCGCTCGCGGCCGTTGGCCCGGGACTCGCGACGCAGGCGCCCCATGACAGCCTCTATCGCTACGACAATGCCACGGTTCGCCGCGTAAAGCAGTTGCTCAACTACGACTTGCCGCTCGAGATTGCCGACGCGGTGTTGGACAAGTTGTTCCGCTCCTCCATCGGAGACGAAGCGGAGGCCGCGCGCGAGCTGTACCTCACTCCCGCGATGATTCGGGAGATGGCCCACGCGGGGATGACGTTCGGCTATCACACACGCGATCACCGGGTCCTTTCGCGGCTGCCGCTCGACGAACAGCGCGCGCAGCTCGAGGACGGTGTCGAGTGGATCCGGATTTTGACGGGCCAGACCTCGGTCCCCTTTTGCTACCCGCACGGTCACGCGCACGCCTACACGCAGGACACGGTGCGCCTCGTGGGCGAATGCGGATATTCCATGGCGTTCACCGCGGTGCGCGGGACGTCGCTTCCCTCGACGGATCTGCGTTTCGAGGTGCCTCGGCTCGACACGCGCGACGTTCCGTCCGCCGAGTCCGACGCCGTCGCCATAAGCGTCGCGCGGGCGGGCGGGGCGGCTTGGAATGCCGGCGACCGGTAGCACACCGTGGCGCGCGCCATCGTTCTCACCAGCACGTCGCTTCGCCATTTGTTCCTTGTGCACGCGGTCGCGTCGCGCTTGGATGTCGTTGGCGTCTGGCAGGAAGCCAAGCGGTTCGCGCCGCTGGAGCTGCCCGGGTCCCCCGAGGACCGCGCCGCCATTGCCAGTCATTTTCTCGGGCGTGATGCCTCCGAGCGCGAATACTTCGGCGCGCACGAATCGTGGCAGCTGTCCCCGGCGGTTATTCGTCGCGGGGTGGGACCAGGCGGATGCAACGAGCCGTCGGAGGTGGCCGCGATGCGCGCGCTTGCGCCGGATGTGGTGCTCGTGTTCGGAACAGAGATTTTGCGCGACGAGGTGATCACGTCGTTTCGCCGAAACTTGATCAACCTCCATCTTGGCCTGTCACCGTACTACCGCGGATCGGGGACGAACTTCTGGCCGCTCGTCAACCGCGAACCGGAGTACGTCGGCGCGACGATTCACTACATCGATGCCGGAATCGACAGCGGTCCGATCATCGCGCACGTGCGTCCTGAGATGCAGGCCACCGACGGCCCTCACGATGTGGGCAATCGCACGATCATCTCGGCGGCCGCAGTGCTGGCACAGGTTGCCTCGGCGCACGTCCAGCAGCCGGTCGCCGCAACACCGCAGGGCCGCGATGGACGCCTCTACCTGCGGCGTCACTTCACCGCCGAGGCCGTGCGGCAGTGTTACCGCAATTTCAGCGACGGGATGATCCCGGACTACCTGGCGAATCGCGCGCAGCGCGACGCCGCGCTGGCGCTCGCATGAAGATCCTGTTCTGCCTCCTGCACTTCGGCTATGAGCGCAACTTCGAGCCGGTCATCCGCGAGCTCGCAGCGCGGGGGCACGATGTCCACATCGCGGCCGAACGCAGCGATCGGGATCCGGCCAAAGCGGTCGTCGAAGCGATCGCGAGTCAGCACACCAACGTCACGGTCGGAACGTTGCCAGCGCGCGAAAAGGATCGGTATCGCGACGTGGTGCAGCGGATCCGCACGGGATTCGATTACCTGCGTTACCTCGAACCGACCTACCGCGGGATGCCCGGACTGCGAATGCGCTCGGAGGATCGCGTGCCTGTCGGCCTGCTGCGGCTCTTGGACCTCCCGGGCATGAAGACGGCGGCAGGACGCGCGATGATCCGGCTGACGCTACAGCGGCTCGAACGCGCGTCGCCGCCAAGCGAGGCCATCACCGAGTACCTGCGCGCGACACGACCGGATGCGCTGCTGATCACACCGCTCATCGGGATCGTGACGTCGAGTCAGCTCGACTATGTCGCCGCCGCGAAACAGCTCGGCATTCCAACGGGCTTCTGCGTCTGGAGCTGGGACAACCTCTCCAGCAAGGCGTTGCTCCGGGATCTGCCGGATCGCGTTTTCGTCTGGAACGAAACGCAGAAGAACGAAGCGGTGGCACTGCACCACGTCCCCCCTCGACGTGTCGTCGTATCGGGCGCGCAATGCTTCGATCGTTGGTTCGACCGGAAGCCGTCGCGATCCCGCGAGGAGTTTTGCGGGGCCGTGGGCCTGCCTGTCGACCGTCCCTACGTGCTGTATGTGTGCTCGACGATGGTGTGGAAGAGCCCGCCGGAAGCGCAATTCGTGGTCCGGTGGATCCGGCACCTGCGCGCGAGCGCGGATCCGGTTCTGCGGGACGCCGCAATCCTCGTGCGGCCACACCCCGGGCGTCTGCAGGAATGGAACGACGTCGACCTTTCGGGCTTCGAGAACGTGGCGCTCTCCGGACGCGTCGGGACGGCCGGCGCCGGCGCCGCGTACCCGATCGATGACGATTCGAGAGCGGAGTACTTCGACGCGCTCTATTACAGCTCCGCCGTCGTCGGCATCAATACGTCAGCATTCATCGAGGCGGGAATTATCGGCCGTCCGGTCTACGCGATCCTGGCCGACGAATTCTCGGGGACACAGGCGGGAACGATTCACTTCCGGTACCTGACGGAAGTGGGCGGGGGTGTTGCCGAGGCGGGACGAGAGTTCGACGAGCACGCGACGCAGTTGGCCGGTGCGTTGAGAGGGCTGTCCGACCACGAGGAGCGGCAGCGCCGGTTCCTCCACGCGTTCGTACGCCCGCGGGGCCTGGATCAGCCGGCGACGCCGGTATTCGCGGATGCGGTCGAAGAATTGGCTCGAGCGGGTCGCACCGCGGCTGCGGCGGGGACGGGTCTAAAGACGGGGGCGGGCCTAAGACCCGCCCCTACACTGGGCAGGCATACGCTCGTCCGGTCATCGCCGGTGCTGCGCTCGACCGCCTGGTTCAATTCACCCAGTACGGACGCGGCAAGCGCCTGATCATGACGAAGGATGAATTCGTCGCGGCGGCCGTCAACGAAACTCCGCGAACGCCGGTCATCGAGAAGCTGCGAGAGCGCACGCGGAAGCGGTTCAAGAAGGTTCAGAAACAGGCGCGATGGGCGCGCAAGCGAACGATCAACATGCGCGATCGGGTGCTGGCCGCGGCGATGAAGATCACCGGAATCCATTCGTAACCACCTGAAACCAGCACCGCGTATTCAGAATGGCGCGCGCGAGCGCGCGCTTCGGGTTCAGCGGCGCCGGCGCCACGTGCGTCGCGTAGTACAGATACGCACTCCTGTGGAACGCGCGGATCGCGAACGTCCGCGCAGTGCGGCTCGACTGGCCGACGCGATGGATGGCGGTCGCGGCCGGTACATACCGCACGTGATGGCCGCGTAGCTCTCAACCGCCGGCATAGGTCCGCATCCTCCCAGTACAGGAAAAACCGCTCGTCGAAGCCGCCCACCTGTTCGAGCGCCGTCCGGCGCGCGAGCATGCACGCGCCAGACAGCCAGTCCACCACCACGCTCTGTTCCCCGCTGCGGATCGCTTCTTCTGCGACGACGTTGCGCTTCGCGACCGGGAGGAACGGCACGAGCCTGCCCAGCAGCGCCGTGCGCCCGAAAAGGCCGGTCAACATGTCGGGATCGCCACGCGCGCTTCCCTGCACCGATCCGTCCGGGTTGAGGATCCGCGGTCCGACGATCGCGCAGTCCGGGTGCGCGTCGAGGACGCTACGCAGGGTCGCGACCGCCCCCGCGACCAGCCTGCAGTCGGGATTCATGATGAGCACGAGGGGCGCCGTCGATACGGCAAGCCCCTGGTTGACGCCGCGCGAGAAGCCGACATTCGCCGTGTTCTGCACAAGCTGCACCATCGGCGCAAAGTCGGCCACCGATGCCCCGCTCCCATCACTCGAGGCGTTGTCGACGACGAACGCTTCCCACGAACGGCCAACCATCTCATCGGCTATCGATCGAAGGGCCCGCGCGAGCTCGCCACCGGCGTTGTAGTTCACGAGGATCGCCGCGATCTCGGGGGGGTTCATGGCGCCCCCGCCGCCAGTCGCCCATCGAAGCGCTTCTCGCGCAATTTCGTGGAAAGCCAGCGCGTATCGAGCAGCGGAGCGATAGCGGCGGCGCCGACGCGGCGGCCGCGCTGAATCGCGGCGCGCTTTCCGAGCATCCGCGGCAACCCCGCAAACGCCGCGGCCTTGGCGCGGATGTACGGACGCAGCATGCCGATACGCGCGAAGTGCACGGCCGCCGCGATGTCATAGACCACGTGTCCGGGTAGCGTCCGAACCAGGAGACTCGCCGGCGTGTCCTTCACATACACCCATTCCAGGTTGCGCTGTCCGTGGAACACGGAGAACGGGCTCACGGTGCCGAGCGTCGCACTGCCGACGTGGCGGACGATCGCGTTGGCGACATAGCGGCAGCGGTATCCGCGAAGCCTCGCGCGATACGAGAGGTCGACGTCCTCGTGCGACGCAAAGAAGTCTTCGTCGAAGCCACCAAGCTCGTCGAACACCGCTTTTGGCATCAGGCAGGCCGCGCCGCAGACGCCGAAGACCTCTTCGGTCTCGGTCGCGGCCGACGCGGACTCACCATGGTGACGCTTGAACGCGCCACCCCACCGCAGAAGGCCGTCGCCCGCGCTGTCGATCACCTCCGGATCGTGCATGTAGACGATGCGCGACGTCGTGAGCACGTAGCCGGTGCCCTCGTCGACGCCGCTGCGCAACGCGCGCAGCCAGCCGGGATCCGCCGAGGTGTCGTTGTTCAGCAGCGCGACGTAGCGCCCGCGAGCATGCCGGACGCCCGCATTGTTCCCCCCGGCGAAGCCCAGGTTCTCCGGCAAGCTGCACGAGCCTGACCCAGGGAAATCGCTCGCGCACGAACTCCGCCGTGCCATCGGTAGAACCGTTGTCGACGAGGATCGTTTCGCTCGCCACGCCGATCTGAGCCGCGACGCCCGCGAGGCACGTCTCGAGGTGCTGCCGCCCGTTCCACGACACGATCACAATCGAGACGTCAGGCTGCACGGACCGCCTCTCGATAGACGTCAAGCGTCAGCCGGGCCGTGCGCTGCCACGTGAAGGTGGCCGCGCGCGCGAGCCCCCGCCCGCGCAGGTCGTCACGCAGTGACTCGTCGTTGACCACGCGGACAATCGCGTCTCGCCATGCGGACACATCATGAGGATCGAGCAGCATGCCGGCGCCGCCAAGCACCTCGGGGATCGACGCTTCGTGCGAGGCAAGCACCGGCGTTCCGCTGGCCATCGCCTCGATCAGCGGCAACCCAAATCCTTCGTACAAGGACGGGTACACGAGAGCCGTGGCGCCACGGTAGAGCGCGCGGAGCCGATCCTCGTCGACCACGCCAAGCACGACAACCGCGTCGGGCGCCCCCGCCTCCGCGGCCATCGCACACAGGCCATCGCTGACGCCACGGTCGACGCCAGCCACCACGAGCGACAGCGCGGCAACTGCGCCGAAATGACGGCGCGCGGCCAGCATCGCATCGACGAGCATCGGCAGATTGCGCCGCTCGTGCAGGTCGCCGACGTGCAGGAGAAACGGCGCCGTCACATGTGCCGGCAGGTCCGGCGCCAGGTTCGGGTCTCCCGCCCCGAACGTCGCGTGCACCCCGAGCGGGGTGACCGTGATCCGCGATCGCTCGACGCCATACGCGGACGCAATCTCCGACGCGGAGAACGCCGACACGGTCAACACGCGCGCCGCGGCGGTTGCGCTGCGCCGGTAAAAGTACCGCCGCAGCCAGTCGCGCCGGTACGGATACCACTCCGGATGAGTTTCGTAGCTGACGTCGTGGATGGTGAGCACGACGGGAACGCCGGCCCAGAAAGGAGCGGTGTAGGCGGGGGCGTGAATGAGATCGACGCGTGCGCGCGACGCGGTGCGCGGCAGCCCGATCAGCGCCCAGCCGGCGTTGCTGCGGGGATGGGCCGACTCGGAGATGCGCTCGACGCCGGCGGGAATGCATTCCTGCCTGCCCCCGAGCGCGACGATCTCGATCGGCTCACCGAGCGACTGCAGCGCGCGAACCAGCTCGATCGAATAGCGGCGGATGCCGGCGGCAGGGGAGCTGAAGCCGTGGCCATCGAAACCGATGCGGAGTGTGGGAGTGGAATGCAAAATTCAAAATGCAAAATGCAAACAACGCACGTACGCAAAAACGGGGTGAACGCCGCCACGCCTTTCACCCCGCTGGCGCAAACTATTCAATGTTTGCATTTTGCATTTTGATTTTTGCATTTCGTGATTACTGGATGCTCATATGCAGCCGCCGAACCGGACGATCGAGATCCGTGCACACCTTGCGAATCCGGTGTTCGATCTGACCGTTGATCAGCGGGCTGCTGAGGATCACTTCGTCCACCGAGTAGCGACGCATCGTGGCGTCCAGCTGCTCAAGCGCTCCACGGACCGGCACACCCAGGATCCAGCGGTGCGCTTTCATCGGATCATCGTCGATGAACGCCACCGGGTTCATATCCCACTGAGGGTTGGCGCGCATCTCGCGCACGATCATCTGCCCGTACGCGCCGGCGCCGTACACGAGCACGCGGCGGCTCCGCTTGCTGCGGGACGCGGCAATCAGGCTCATGCTCCGGAAGGATGCCCGCGTGCCGATGATCGCCACGGTAAGCAGCAGCGCATCCAGCATGAACACCACGCGTGAGAACCCCTCGAGCCGGTAGAAATACGCTGCCGCCAGCACCGACAAGCAGGGATCCCATCAGCACACCGCGCAGGACGACGCTGACATCGCGGAGACCGAAGGTCTCCCACGACCGCTGATACAGCCCGGAGCCGTACAGCGAAGCCAGCTTGCAGCCGAGCACCACCGGCAGCGACGCCGTGAAGTACGGCAGGAAGTGATCGAGGCTCTCGCCCTCGAACCGCAGGCGGTACGCAAAGTAGTAGCACGCCGCGATCAGCACCAGATCGAGCATCACCTCGCCGGCGTGCCAGCGGAACGTCAGGTCTTTGAGCAGCGGAGCGAACGACGAGCTCTCGAGCGCGGCGAAATCCTGCGCGTTGTACGCGGGTACACGCGCGAGGTAGATGCCGATGAGCGTGACCACAACAGCCAGAAGCGCCGCCAGCGGGAACATCTGCTCGATGCCGCCGTTGACCAGCGCCCACGCGACGCATCCACCGATGATGCCGAGGAGATACAGGATCCGCACGGCGCTCCGCTCGGAGAAGCCAAGCGACACGAGACGATGCGACACGTGGTCCGTGCCGCCTCGCGTGGCGCTTCGGCCCGCGAACCGCCGAAGGACGAGCACGAAACCGGTATCGAACAGCGGCGCCACGAGAATCAGCACCACCAGCACTGACGTCCACGGAAACACCGTGCGCTCCTGCAGCACCGGCATCAGCGATGCGCCGGCAAGCACGGCCCCGATGAAGAGGCTCCCACAGTCGCCCATGAAGAGCCGCGCGGGCGGACGGTTCCAGTACAGAAACCCGAGCAGCGCCCCGCACAGGGCGACGAGCAGCAGCGCGATAGGCGAGCCGAGCCACTGGGCCAGCAGCCATGCCATGAATCCCGCCGCGATCAGTGCCACGCCGGCGGCGAGACCATCCATGTTGTCGAGCAGGTTGAAGGCGTGGCAGACGCCGGCAAACCAGATCGTCGCGACCAGCGTGTGCGTCCACGGCAGTGCCGTGCCAGGACTTCTGCGTCAGCGAAAACACGAGGAAGGCGCCGATGATGAGCGACGCGACGAGCTTGGCGAGCGGCGACAGCTGGAACCGGTCGTCGAGGACGCCGACGACGAACATCGCGATCGCGGCGAGCGGAATCGGACAGCCACGCGGCGGGAGGAATCATGGCGTGCGCCTGGCCGACGATGACTCCGAACCCCAGCACCGCTCGCAACCGCGATCGCGACACCCCCCATCGTCGGCGTCGGCTCGCTGTGCCAGCGATCGGCGCGAGGCGGCACGACCGCGCCGATCGCCGGTGCCGTCCGGCGGACGAGCGCGCACAGCGCCACGCACGCCAGCATCGAGATCAGAAATGCGAGGGAAGAGTAAATCACTGAACCGCGGACGGTTCTGGCGCCCCGATGATGGCCGGGGTCCTGCTGCCCTTGTCGCGCAGAACGAAGGGCCCTTGTGCAAGGATGCCGTCGCAGATCGTATCCAGGCCCTGTGAGGCGCCAGGCAGCAACTGCTGCAGCCGCTCGAGCTTCAGCCGGTAGATCGGATAGGCCGCCTTGGGCTCGATGAACGGCAGCGGGATCATGCGATTGAAGAAGAAGTGATACGCATAGCGCCGCGCCCGCGAGAGCTGCGGCGGTGAAAGGCGTTCCGCGAACGGCAGCTGCGAGAGCAGCCGGAAATACTCGTCCGGCGTGGTCGCATCCAGCGTGATCCCCTTGTTGCGGATCCACGCTTCGCCGGCGACGATCACCGGCAGCCCGACGCTCGTCAGCTCTACGCCCATCTTGGTGCCGTAGATGATGGCAGAGTTGCAGAGCGACATCAGCGCATACGTGCCCAGGCCGCTCTCGGGCGGGACGACGATGATGTTGGACGCGAGGCGCGGGAGGCGCTTGCGGAGCTCGGCGAGGATCGGCTGGCGCGACGGCGGAAAGCCGCTGATTTCCGCGGGATGGACCCGGATCAGCAGCTGCAGATCCGGCCGCGTCGCGAAGTACTCGCACGTCTGCACGAGCCACTCGAGCATGTTGGGAAACGCGTTGGCCGGATAGTGAAGCTGCGCGTCCCACGCAACGTTGGTGAGCAGGCCGATGGCGGGCTTCGACGGGTCGAGGCCGATCTTCCTGGCGATCTCCTGCGGGTCCTGCTTCGTAGGGCGATGGAAGACGATCCAGTCGAACATCCCCTCGCGGCGGCTCGCGAGGTACTGCATCAGCTCGCGCTCCTGCGACGCCGAGAGGTCGAGATGTTCCCAGTGTTCGCGCGGCTCGCTCAGGAGCGTGTGATGGTAGGTGTCGCCGTGGCTGAAGATGAACCGCCGCTTGCGGTAGGCAACGTTCCAGTTGGACACGCGCACGCCCTCGTGGCGCGCAACCTCGCCGACAATTCCCCACGGCACGTAGATGCCATGCGTGAAGACCGCCGACGAGAACTGCACCTCGCGCATCAGGCGACGCGTGGCTGACGCCGTCAGCAACGCCGATTCCAGGTACCGGCGCAGAATCGGTTCGGCGTGCGGCTCATGGTCCAATGATCCGGTCGCAAAAAAACGTAGTGCACCGGCGTGCGCATGCTCGCCGATCGCCAGTCCATCCAGGACGAAGTCTTCGATCTGATCCAGCGGCAGTGACGATGCGATGCGGCTTGCCTCGGCACGATCGGCGGGCGTCAACCAGTCGCCCATGAGGTGCACCTTCAGCCCGAGCTGCTGATAGACACGCTCGGCGGGCCACCGGCAGTCGCGGCACAGATCGCGCGAAGGGCCGTGATCAACGAAATGGCGAAGATTCGGATACATCGACGCCTCGCATTCGGCGCAGGCGGTCATGGTGCCGTCGCACAGCAGCGCGTGCACTTCCGCGCCACGGAACGTCAACGCAGCCGCAAGCGCACTCTCGAGCGTCACGGCATGCGCATATGACCCAATCGCGGTCGCCATCAGCACCCGTGGCCCGCCCTGTGCCGCGTTGCGGGCCGAGTCCCACAAACCCCGATCCGCAGCCAATGCCTGCCGCCAGTCCGGATAGGCGTTCCGCCGGGCGTAATACCACCGTCGCGCGAGGCGGCTCGCCCGCCAGAGCGTCGGGAAGTGCCGGATGACGTGCCTCATGCGCGGACGGGATCGGCGGGCATCGACGGAACACGGGGGCCGGCTTCAGCGGGCTCTTCGATGAGCCGCAGGAACTCAGACGGTGGCGGCAGCTCAGCGAATATGCGCCAAGGGTGATATGCCGACAACTCCTCGACAGTAAAGCCGCCCGTGGCAACCGCGATCGTGCGGGCGTTGATCGGCGCCGCGCACTCGATGTCGTGCGGCGTATCGCCAATCACGAAGGTGCAATCGGCGGTCACCGGACCGCTGCGGCGCGCCAGTTCCAACGCGCGTTTCGCGATCGTCGACCGGTTTCCCTGGTCCTCGGCGAACCCGCCGTCGGGAAAGAATTTCAACAGGTCGTAGTGTGTCAGCTTTGCCCCCGCGCCCGCGCGCGTGTTGCCGGTCAGCAAGTATGAACGGACGCCCGTCTTCGCGCGCAGCACCTCGAGAATCTCGCGCACATTGGGCAGCACGCGCCCTTGTTTCAAGCGGAGCGTCGAGGGCAGCAGCTCCTCATAGCGTGTCACCATCCGTTTGACCACGTCGCCGGTCGTGGGAACGCCCAGCAACTCGAACGTTCGCGCCGCGATCTGGTAATCCGTCAGCCCGGGCACACGAATCGACGACAACTGGAATTCTTTTCCCGTTGTCTCGCGAACGGCCGCTTCCCAGGCGGGCACACCGGCCTTGCCGGTCGTGAGCAGTGTCCCGTCGATATCCCAAAACAGAATAGTCATTGAAAAGTGTGCTGCCGCATGGCGGCGCTGAACTGCCGGACGAGCCCGGCGATGTCGAGCCCGTGATAGGCGAGCACTTCGTCGTTGGTGCCGCACTCGGGCAGCTCGGTGACGCCGATGCGCGAGACGCGCGCCGCCGGGTCGAGGCCGAGCTCCGCGATCGCCGCGCCAAGCATCTCCCCCTGCCCACCGTGGAGGTAGTGGTTGTCGAGCGTGATGATCGCGCGGCACGCGCCGATCGTTTCCTTCAGCCACGCGGCATCCACGCGATTGAGCCACGGCAGGTTGACGATGCGCAGCCGAGAGCCGGTCGTCTGCTCAATCTCTTCGGCCGCATGCCACGCGTTGGACAACATCCACGGTCCGTACCCGACGATCACGGCGTCGTTTCCCGGGCGGACGATCCATCCCTTGCCGGGCTCGACGCGAACGCTCGACGGGTACGCGAACGGCAGCGGCCATTTCACCGACACGAGTCGCAGGTAGGCGCTCTCCGTCGCGTCGTTCACGAGGTAATCGAACAGCGCCTCCACCTCGGCTTCCGCCGCGGGTTCAGCCATCAGCAGGTTGGGCACAGCGCTCAGCGCGCTGATGTCGCGGACAGACTGGTGCGAGTGGCCGGGGCCGCCAGGCAGGACGCCTGCAAGCGACCCGACGTAGATCGCCTTCGACCCCTCGCTGCACTGGTTGTAGATCTGCTCGTTCGGCCGCGTAGAGAGGAAGCACGCGAACGAATGCGCCACTGGAAGCACACCGCGGCGCGCCATGCCGCACGCCATCGACGCCATGTCCTGTTCCGCGATGCCGCATTCGATGAAGCGCTGCGGGTATTTCGCGGCGAATTCGAGCAGACCGCAATCCTTGATGAGGTCCGCGTCGAGCACGACCAGCCGGGGATGGCGATCGGCCTGCTGCACGAGCGCCTTCCCGTACGCCGCCACGAGGTTCTGCGTGTCACGCGGCTCGCGGCGCGGATTGCGCGTCCGCGTTTCTGTCTTCAGCGAACCGAGCCCGAGACCAGCACACGCGCACTCGGCGGTCGTCAGCAATTGCTGGAGGCCATCGAGGTATTGCTGTTCGGGCGGCGCGCCTGAGTGGAACAGGTACAGATCGCTCGCCTTCAGCGCGGCGGGACCTTCCATGAACGAGACACCACGGCCTTTGACGGTGTCCGCGATGATGACTTTCGGGCGATCCACGACGGCGTCCAGCGCGCGGAACGTGCGCTCGAGCGCGCGCGCGTCGTGGCCGTCGCAGCGACTCACGTGCCAGCCGAAGGCGCTCAGCTTGGCTTCGATGTCGCCGAGGTCACTGATCTTCCTGACCCACGTGTCCGACTGGATCTTGTTGTGATCGATGATTGCGACGATCTCACCGAGGCCCATGTTCGCCGCAGAGCCGAGCGACTCCCAGAACTGCCCTTCCTGCAGCTCGCCATCTCCCGTCAGCACGAAGATGCGGCGCGGCCTGCCCGCCAGCCGGTTCGCCAGCGCCATCCCCTTCGCCTTCGAGATGCCCATGCCGAGCGATCCGGTGTTCGCCTGGATGTACGGCGTCTCGACGTGCGGGTGTCCGGGGAGGCCGCCAAGGCGCCGCAAGTTGATGGAGCTTGTCGGCAGGAAGCAGGCCGAGGCCGATCAGGACCGAGTAGAGGGCCGGCGCGTCGTGGCCCTTCGATGAAAAGAAGATATCGCAGTCGTCGGGACCCTTTCCGAGGTCGCGCAGCTCGTTCAGGAACAGCCAGCTCATGATCTCGATTGAGCTGAAACTGGTCCCGATGTGGCCCGACCACGCGCCCGCGATCATGTACAGCGCGTTGATCCGCGCAAGCGCCGCAAACGCATCCGCGCGCGCGGCAGCATCCGCCTTCGCGCCCACGACCCGTGTGAACTCCGACACGGGCACGTAGCGAAGGTCTAGGCTTTCGCCTTGGTCCGTCTGTAGATCACCCATTCGGTAAATCCCAACACCCAAAACCCAAATCCCAAATCCAAAAACCAATCACGTTGGGATTTGGGGGTTGGGATTTGGGAATCGGGATTTTCAAATCCGCACGGCTCCGTAAGGTTCCTGCGCGACGCGCGGCAACGTGACCGTCCCATCCGCGAGCAGGCGCTCGGCAATCATCCAGTCGTGCGGATCGTTGATATCGAACCCCTCGTAGCCTTGCGTGATGAACGGCACCAGCACGTCGCCGGCGATCGTCCGCTTCTCCGAGACGACGCGCGTCCACGCGATCTCCAGTGACGCATTCTGCACGTAAATCGGTGGGAGCGCCTGGTACGGCATGCTGTGCCACGGCGGCGCGGCCGGATCCGACGGCTGCAGCAATGGAACCATCCGGTCACCCTGCAGGACCCACATCTTGGCGGGATGCTGTCCGCATTTCTCGACGGCGCGCAGCGAGTCCGCTCCGTCCTGCGCCGTGAAACGCTCCCAGGCCCGGCGGATCGTGTCCGCGGTGCGAAACGGACTCGTCGGTCGGAGCAGCGAGAAACCGTCCCAGCTCCGGCCTCGGCGCGTCAGCTCTCGCAAGCGTGTACTCGACCCACTCGATGTCCGGCGACCTGTCGCCCGCAAACTCCTTCGGCCTCAGAAACGGCACCTCGGCGCCATAGTGCCGCGCGATCGCCGCGGTCTCCTCGGAGTCGGTCGACACGATTACGGAATCGAACACGCCGCTTTCGAGCGCTGGCGCGATCGTGTACGCCAGCAACGGATGGCCCTGCAGCAGACGGACGTTCTTGCCTGGAACACGCTTCGAGCCTTGGCGGGCGGGAATCAGAGCAACGGCACTCAGAGATCCTGGAGTTCGCACTTCTGCCTTCTGCGTTGTTGATCGGGGTCGGGAGTCATTACAAGAATCGAAATCGGGTCGCGCAACTGATCTCGATTTCGATTCTTGTAATGACTCCCGACCCCCTTACACCTTGTCCGGGTTGTGATTGATGTAAACGGTCTTCAGATCCGAGTACACGTCGAGCGCCTGCGTCCCCGCCTCGCGCCAGCCGTTGCCCGATTGACGAAGGCCTCCGAACGGCAGGTGCGGTTCGCTGCCGTAGGTGCCGCCATTCACGACGGCCACGCCCGACTGGATCCGGCCGATGAACGTCATGGCCCGGTTGATGTTCTGCGTGTGAATCGACGCCGTCAGGCCGAAGGGTGAGTCGTTGGCCAGCGCAATCGCTTCCTCGAAATCCTCGACCCGGTAGAGACAGGTGATCGGACCGAACAGCTCGCTGCGCGTGATTTCATCGTTCGGCCCGACATGCTCCACGATTGTCGGCGCGACGAAGTAGCCGTCCCCATAGCTCGAGCCCGTCAACCGCTCGCCGCCGGTGAGCACTGCCGCCCCCGACTGCTTCGCGCGCTCCACGGCCGCGAGCATGTTGGTCATCTGCTCTTGGTTGATGACCGGTCCGTAGTCATCGGTGTCGCCGGTCCCCACCCTCAGCTTCATGGTCGCATCGACGAGCATCGACTTGAACCGGTCGTACACGGCATCGAACACGATGACGCGGCTTCCGGCCGCGCACCGCTGGCCGGCGTTGCTGAACGCCGACCCCACCGTCCACGTCACCGCGTTCTGCAAATCCGCATCATCACAGACAATCAACGGATTCTTGCCGCCGAGCTCGAGGCAGACCTTGGCAAGCCGACGGCCCGCTGTCTCGGCGATCCAGCGGCCGACCTCGCACGAGCCGGTGAAGCTGATGACCGACACGTCCGGATGCTGGACGAGCGGCGCGCCAGCCTCGTCACCGAGGCCGTGAAGCGTCGTGTAGACGCCATCGGGGACTCCGGCCTCGCGCGCGAGGATCCCAAACGCCCACGCGGAGAGTGGCGTATCCTCGGCCGCCTTCAGAATCGCCGCGTTGCCGCACAGCAACGCAGGGAACGCTTTCCATGCAACGTTGGCGATCGGCGTGTTCGCCGCAATGATGAGACCGGCAACGCCAAGCGGCTGGCGAACGACCATTGCCGACTTGTTCGGCACGGCGCTGGTTGTCGTCTGGCCGTAGAAGCGACGCCCTTCGCCGGCGACAAAGAAGCCCATCTCGATCGCGGCGTCGGTTTCACCGAGCGCGTCTTTCCTGGACTTGCCGGTTTCCCTTGCGACAAGCGCCGCGATCGCGTCGCGGTGCTCGCGCATCAGCAGCGCAAGCTGCCGCAGGATATCTCCGCGCTTGACCACCGTCAGCGCGGCCCACGCCGGCTGCGCCGCCTTCGCCTTCGTGACCGCGAGCTCCACGTCCGCGGCCGTGGATCGCGCAACCTCGCACAGCGCTCTGCCGGTCGCGGGATCCATCTTGCGGAACGTGCGTCCGTCCACGGACGGCATGTGGTCGGTGCCGAGCTGGTTCAGAATCACCGATGGAATCACCGAGAGATCGGCGGCCCTGGACCTGGGAGTTGGAAGCTGGGCGTTGACAGCCTTTACCACGCCGTAAAACCTCCATCGACGCGAAGCTCGTGGCCCGTCACGTACGACGATGCAGGCGAGGCGAGGAACACCAGGGGCCCTTTCAGATCGTCCATCTGCGCCATCCGCCCGAGCGGTACGCGCGCGCCGTACTTCGACTTGAACTGGTCGTCCTGGCCGCCCAGGACGCCGCCGGGAGACAGCGTGTTCACGCGAATCCCCTGCCGGCCCCAGAGCGTCGAAAAGTACTTCGTCATATTGACCACCGCCGCTTTCGATGCGCCATAGGCCGGCGACTTGAGAAACGGCACATCCCCGGGCAGGTGATCGTAGAACCGCTGATCGGGCGACACCGATGCGTACAGCGAGCCGATGTTGATGATCGAGCCGTGTCCGCGCGCCGCCATCTGTCCGCCAAACACCTGCGTCACCTGGAAGGTGCCGAGGAGGTTGACCTCAATCATCTTCCGGAACTGTTCGATTGGAAGATCGTCGATGGTCGATCGATTGCCGCCCGCGTCGGGCGGCTGATCGACGCCGGCGTTGTTGACGAGCACGCTGGCGGCGCCCATGCGGCTTGCCACCGCCGCCGCCGCGACTTTCAATCGATTCGCGCCTGGTGATGTCGCAATCGAACCGCTCGAGCGTGAGAGGCGACCCTTCCGCGAGCGCGCGGAACGCAGCCGAGACCGGGGCGCCCGGCAGTTCAAGCGCCGCGACGCGCGCACCGGCATCCAGCAGCGCCTCGACCCATATGGGTCCGAGGCGGCCGCACGCGCCGGTGACGACTGCGATCTGTTGATCGAGGCTGAAGCGTCCGCTCACGAACGGGCGAGCTCGGCGTCGGGCTTGCCCAAAACCTCGAAGGTGAGGAAATCGTCCTGCACCAGCGGCTTGAGCGTCACGCGGCCGATCACCTTGTGCAACTCGTACGGTGGAATGCCGCCGGCCGGCGATTTCATCACGATGTCGTTCGCACCAATCACGTGGCCGGCCGGAAGATCGCGCGCAACGACGAGGCTCTTGCCCATCTTGACGATGGGCGCCTTCTCGCTCTCGTAAATCTTCTTGATGCCATTGCCAAGCGCCTTGTACGTGCGATCGAGGTCGCGCACCATCTTGCGCAGGCCGACCGGCTCGAGAGAGAACGCGTGGTCGGTCCCTTTCATCGCACGATTCAGCGTGAAGTGTTTCTCCACAATGCGAGCGCCGAGCATGTAGGCCGCCACCGGCATCGCGATGCCATTGTCGTGACTGGAGAAGCCGATTGCCGCGCCCGGGAACCGATCGCGGTACGTGTCGATGACGCGCAGGTCAAGCTCATCGAACGCCGCCGGATACCCGGCGGTGCACTGCAGGATGGCCAGCTGGGGATTGATTGGCATGATGGTGTCGTAGGCGCGCCGCACGTCCTCGATCACGGCGCCGCCGGTGGAGATGACCATCGGCTTGCCAAACCCCGCGACATGCTTCAGCAGCGGCGTGCTCTTGAGATCTCCGGATGCGATCTTGTAGGCGGGGACGTCCAGCTGCCGCAGGAAATCGGCGCTGGCGAGATCGAACGCGGTCGAGAAGAAATCGACATCGAGCTCGCGCGCGTACGTCTGCAGCGCGCGGTACTCCTTGTGGCCGAACTCGAGGAACTCGCGGTGCTCGCCGTAGGTCGACCCGAAGCTGTTCTCGTTGTCGTACGGCTTGTTGTACGCCGCTCGCGTATAGAGGCCGCGGTTATCGCGCTTCTGCAGCTTGACCGCGTGGGCGCCGGCCAGCTTCGCCTCGCGGAACAGCTCTCGGGCCTTCTCGAGGCTGCCCTGGTGGTTGTGGCCGATTTCGGCAATCACATAGCACTTGGTGTGGTCGCCGATCTCGTGGGCGCCGATTGTGATAGTCCCTGCCAATGCCTGTCTCCCCACGGCGCCCCGTAAAGGGGCACCCTACACGCGTAGGGCGGGGCGTTACGCCCCGCTCATATCTGAACGACGGGACGCAGCTGCGCGACGAGCTGGTCCCACCCATAGTCCCCGTGCGCGATGTCGCGCGCCGCGCGGCCAATTGTTTCCGCCTCCGCCGCCTCAGGAAGGCGGTCGCACCGGTTGATGTCGATCACGTTCCTCATGTGGACGAGGCCCTCGGGCGAGTGATCGTCGAGGTTCGTCACGACGGCGCACCCAACCTCCATTGCCGCGTTGACCGTCGTGTTGTTCGCGCGCAGCCCCTTCTCGAAGAACGCCGCAACGAACGTGCAATCGACCAGATGGTTGAAGACCGCCGTGTCCGACAAGTAGCCCATGAAATACACCTGCCGGTTGAAAATCGACTGCAGCTCCTCGAACCGGACCACGAACGAATCGTCAAAGCTCGTGTTCTCGTGGAGCGCCGTCGAGACGTAGACCGAGTAGGTCTTGCCCGTTGCGTCCAGCAGATCCCGGAGCCGCCGATACAGGGGCACGCGAATCTTGTGCGCCATGCCGAAGGTGAACACCGACAACTCGGTCTTGTCGAATCGCTCTGGATTGAGCAGCGTTCCCGGGCAGAATAGCTCGACGATATCGGGACGCGCCGGCTTCAGCTGTTCGGACAACTCGCGATTTCCGCAGCAGACCCTGGCCGCCGCCGCCAGCATCCGCTTCTCGAGCGCGCTGTTGTCGAAGGCGTGCAGGAAGAGCTCGATACTCGCCGGCGTGGCGATCAATCCACGTATCGAGCGCAAGCGCATGTTCCGCCGAGAACTCGGACATCTTCAGCGACAACAGCGGCCGCTTGTAACCGTTCAGGTCCACCGTGCCGATCCCGACGACGGGCACGTCGAGACGCCGCGCGAGAATCGCGTTGAACTTCGCGATGCCGCACGTCCATGGATTCAGGTGATACCCGGCGATACAGTCGATCAAAAACAGGCCTCAGGGCTCAGGGTCCGAACCTTGGCAAGAACCTCGGCTCCCGTCGCCAGTCAGAGCGTCAAGTTGAAGGAGACCCGCTCGAGCCCAGCCGTGTGGGCGAACGGAAGTCCGCATTCTACTGCAGCTTGGCGGGTTCTGGCTGCCCCGCGACCGCCTCGATCAGATACGCGGGCCGTCGCCGTGCCTCATCGAGCGCGCGCCACACGTACTCGCCGACGATCCCCAGCGCCAGCAGCTGCAGTCCTGCCAGTCCGATGAGCACGGACAGCACGAACAGCAGGCCTGCGAGCAGGGTCGGCAGACGGATGAGCGACACGATCAGGATGACCAGCGCGATCGCGATGAGCGAGGCGCCGCCGTACGCGCAGAGCCGGATTGGAAAGTCGGAGAACGACGTGACTGAATCGATGACAAGCGTGATCTTTCGCGCCAGGGTCCATCCCGACTGTCCCGCCGCCCGCGGCTGTTTGTCGTACTCGACGGAGTCCTGGCGGAAGCCGAGCCACGTGATGAGCGCGAGCACGCTGACGTTGCGCTCCGGGAATCGCCGGAACGCCTCGATCACCGCGCGATCGATGAGGAAGAAGTCGGCGCCTCGCGCCGGCATCTCCTTCATGCCGACCACGTGCCTCATGATCCAGTAGTAGAACGCAGCGAATCCCGCGTGCGACTTCCGGCCCGGCTGTGCGCGCCGGACTGCCCACACCACCTGCGCCCCCCTGCGCCACTTGTCGAGCATCGCAGTAAGCGTCTCCGGTGGATCCTGGAGATCCGCCGCCATCATCACCGCCGCGGCCCCATCCACGTGATGGAGGCCGCACGTAATCGCGACGTGCGAGCCCGAGTTGCGTGCGAGCCTGAACCCGCGCACACGCGCATCGCGCAACGCGAGGCCTTCGATCACAGCGAACGTTTCGTCGCGTGAGTGATCGTCGACGATGATCCACTCCCACTCCCCGCCGATCGCGCCCATCGTCTCGACGAGGCGGGCGTACAGCTGCGGCAGATTGGCCGCCTCGTTGAATGCGGGAGTCAGGATGGAGAGCATCAACTGATTCGGGATCCGCGATCGGCGATCGGGGATCAAGAGCTCTGAATCACGGACGTGAGCGTAGCGACAACCCTGTCCTGATCTTCTTCGGTCAGTTGGTGGTAAAGCGGCAGGACGATCGCCGTTTCCTGCGCTTCTTCGCCGTGGCGCAGGCAGGCACAGCCGCCTGGACCTCCGCACTCACAGGCAGCGACCGATACGCCACAATACCAGGTTCCGGGTGGGTACGACGGCTCCCGGTGGACGTTCATAACGCCCCTGCGGGTTGCGATGCCGGCATCGAGCATCCGCTGCATCACGGTGCGCTGGTCGATCCACGCGCCGACGCGCACCGCGTAACTCTGCCAGTTGCTCCGTGCCCACTGCGGCTCGCGCGGGACGATGAGGCCGTCGATCGACTGCAGGCGCTGCTCGTAGCGGGCGGCAAGCTCGCGTCGCCGGGCCACGATCGCTGGCAGCCGCTGAAGCTGTTCGCGGCCGATGGCCCCCTGAATGTCCGTCATCCGGTAGTTGTAGCCGACCACCGGATACCCCTCGAAGATCACCTGGTCCGACGCGTGCCGAACGGCATCCGGGACGCTCATGCCATGCTGCCGCAGGAGCCGGAATGTGCGATCGAGCTCGGGGTCGTTCGTCGTCAGCATGCCGCCGTCGCCGGTCGAGAGCAGCTTACGAGGATGGAACGAGAAGCACGCGACGTCGCCGCGCGGCCTGCCGATCCGCTCCCACTGGCCCTGCCAGTTGATCTCGCTGCCGATCGCGCAGGCGGCGTCCTCGACAACCGGTACTCCGCGACGTTTCGCGATCGAAAGCAGCGCCGCAAGATCGCACGGCAATCCGAGCTGGTGCACGGCCAGGATCGCCTTCGTGCGAGGAGAAATTGCCGCCTCGACCAGCGCGGGATCGATGTTGAACGTCGCCAGCTCGACGTCGACAAACACCGGCCTGGCGCCGCAGTAACGGATCGCGTTCGTGGTGGCAATGAAGGAATGACTGACGGTGATGACCTCGTCGCCGGCGCCCACGCCCAGCGACAGCAGCGCCAGATGGAGAGCCGTCGTGCAGCTGGACGTGGCGCACGCGTGATCGGCGCCGACCGCGGCGGCAAACTCGCGCTCGAAGGCGGCAACCTCCGGCCCCTGCGTCACCCAGCCCGACAGGATCGCGCGGCGCGCCGCATCGGCCTCGCGCTCGTCCATCCAGGGACGCGCCACCGGAATCATGGTGTGAACGGTCACTGCGCCAACGGCTTCACGTCCCAGTTGCGAACGACCTCGTCCTGCAGCAGCTCCTCGGGTGATACGCCTTGCGCTCGATACCACTCGAGCAGTCGCGACAGCCCTTCCGCAAGCGGCACGCGCAGGTCGTAGCCGAGCAGGGTGCGAGCCTTCGACACATCGGCGCACAGGCGCAGCACGTCCCCTGGACGTCCTTCGTCGTGGATGATCTCCGCATCGGAGCGCCCGGCGATCTGTGCCACGGCGCGTGCGAGATCGTTGATGGCCACTTCGGCGCCGCTCCCGAGGTTGATCGTGCGGCCGATCGCCGCAGTCTCCGTGCCCGCGAGAATGATCCCGCGCGCAGAGTCCGACACGTACGTAAAGTCGCGCGTCTGCATGCCGTCACCGAAGATCACCATCGGCTTCCCCGCGAG
Organism: uncultured Acidobacteriota bacterium; assembly: GCA_963741135.1. Lineage (GTDB taxonomy): Bacteria > Acidobacteriota > Vicinamibacteria > Vicinamibacterales > UBA2999 > Gp6-AA40. The sequence continues at coordinate 706,278 of CAVUHC010000006.1, read as the reverse complement.
ACATCGCAGCAGAAACTTCGGGATCACTTCACCACTGTCCCCCTCGTGATGGCTCCGTGGCCCGTAGGTATTGAACGGACGCACGACCACTGTCGGATAATCGTAGGTTCTGTGGAAGGCGCGCGTGTACGCCTCACCCGCAAGCTTTGATCCGCCGTACACGGTGCATGGAAACGTCGGGTGATCCTCGTTCAGAGGCGCCCACTGAGCGGTGCCGTACACCTCGGAGCTCGAAATGTAGACGAACTTCGGAACGCCGGCCTCGCGACAGGCGTCGAGGAGCCGCAGTGTACCGGTGGCATTCACATCGTGGTTCTCGATCGGCGAATGTACGGAGTGCCGGACGCCGAGGCACGCAAGATGATAGACAACGTCGGCTTCGCGCAAAAGCGCCGCGTACGCGGAGAGGTCGCGAATGTCATGGTCGAGCAGCGTGACCCGATCGGCTGGAAGGCCAGCCAGATTCTCGCGCCTCCCGTTTACCAGATTATCGATGACGACCACGCGCGCGCCGCGCGCCGCAAGCTGACGAACCAGTTCCGAGCCGATGAATCCGGCCCCGCCCGTGACAATCGTTGTACCTCGTGGATTCACTAGCTCCTCGATCCTGTAGAAGGTCTCATCGCCCCCGTCCCAATCAGCCCACAAAACATGGAAGTGCCTGGGCGCCGTACGTTCCCGATGGCTCGAGATCCCGGCGCACGAAGATGTTGTAGCGTGTTTCCTGACCGAAATCGACTACGCCCAGGTCGCGGTATTCGTTGTCCAGGAGAGCGGCAACGAAAGGAAACGAGGGGACGTAGTCGGCGCTGAAATCAGGCTCGATCGCGGTGATGGCGAGCGGCACTCGATGATCATGGATTCGCGGAACCATCCGCTGCAGTGTGCCCTCGTCTGTGAAGTAGCGCGGCAGGAACCAGGGGACACCGCCGGCGAAGCCGCGCGCAGAGAGGACGAGGAGCTGCGGGACGTAGGCCATCGCCAGCACGCGGTCATCAGGGCGCGTGCACGCATGGACGTACTGGGCCAGGCCGATGATGCCGGATTCATTCGGGATCCACGGCTCGATCGGAGGCATCCCGCTCAGCTGGCGATAGACCTCGCTCGATTGCGCCCGGGCCGCAGCAATACCGTTCGTGATCCGCGTCTGCGCGATCTGCCCTGACACATTTTCGATTGCTTGAATGCTCGCGGCGGTCAGGACCACCATGACGAGCGCGACGGCGAGTGCCACCGCGCGGCCGGCGCGCGACGGCCGGCGGAGCGCCACGGCAGAGACCCACGCGGCGAGGACGCCGATGACCTCCGCGACGTCGGCGAACCGTGACGGGAGATTGCCGCGGAGCAACCCCGAGATCATCAACAGCGCGAGCACGGCCGTGACGGCGATTTTCGCTGTACCTCTGTTCCAGCCGGCCATCCGCGTGGCGTCACGGCTGGTCGCGATGAGCAGTAACGCTGCGATCGGGACGGCGAGCATCGTGTAATAGAGGAACGGCACCGCGTTCGCGTCGCGCAGCACCCCCGGCATCACGCGAACCCGTCGCACCGCTCCGACGACTCGGTCGAACCGGGAGGGTGGCGTCGTAAACAGCGGATCGTTCACGGTGAACGCGCTCCGGTCGATTCCCTGAGTATCAGCGACCTGCGGGTTCGTCACGATCGCCCGCAGGCGCGGCGGGCTCCAGTCGGTCAGCGCGTATTTCCAGGTACTGCCGTGCAGGCGCTCATAGACAACGAGGCCCAGAGCCCTTTCCGCTTCGGCGCGGCTGAGCTCACTCGTCGAGGGCGTCCATTCGACGTTGACCTGTGGCACGGGGGGGCGTTCGGGGATCATCGCAAACAGTCGCTGACCGGAATCGATTGAAAAAACGAGGGCTTTCGCGTTTGTCTGACTCGCCGCCCGCGTGCCGAACTCGACGAATGCCTGAAGGTAAGGCACGACGCCGCCGTGCAGCTGCGTGTACGCCATGAACGGCGCGACGAGCGCCAGCGCCATCGCCCCGAGCACGAGCAACTCGCGGACCGACGTCCGAACGTCAGGCCAGTGCGCGAGGACGACGGCGACGAGCGCGGCAGCCGCGACGTACGCGCCATGGTCGTGGCGCAGGAGAAATGCAATCACGCCGGCCAGCGCGACCAGAAACAGTGGGACGGGGCGCGGCCTGTCGATGTACCACCAGATGGCCGGCAACGCGATCGCGTACGCCAGCAGCTTTGGGTAGTTGTAGAAGCGAGGTGCGATCGCGATCCCCAGCAGCGCCACCGTAAGTGCGATCGGAATCGATCTGGAGGCGCGCTCCGCCAGCAGAAACAGGATCGCCGTGCAGAGTCCCAGCATGCTCATCGTGAGCACCGCTTCGGCAAGCAGGGGTGGTCCGACGAACGCAATCGCCGCCGCCGAAAGCGCATGTGCCAGGGGACTGCCATTTTCGGCAAAGTCGCGCACCGGCACATCACCCAGCACCATCTGCTGCGCGTAGGCGAGCGTCACGAACTCATCGTCCTCGAAGCCGCCAAGCGTGCCGCTCATGCTGGCAAAGCGGTAGAAGAACGTCAGCGCAAACAGACACAACGGGATCGCGACCAGCGCCAGCCGTCGCGCCACGGGCCGTGTCGGCACCCGCTTGGCGTCCGCTACCGCGACACCCATCCTTCTGCCGGGTCAAGGACGTCTATCTGATCCAAGAGGGCCAGATCCATCGTGGTGAAGCGGGCCGCTTCCATCGATGCGTAGGCGTGGCGTGCCGCATAGAGATGCGGCGTCAGGAAATGATCGTCCGCGTACACGGCCAGCGTGTCGGTGCCCAGCATCGGCGCGAGCCATGCGAGGCTGCCGCACGTGCCGACGAACCGCGTCGCGCGACGGATCACCTCGGTCTGCACGCCGAGGTTGTTCTGCGCCGTCATCCAACGATCGAGCGTGATCACGCCTGGAATGTTCTGGAACACGTAGTCCTCGTGCTCGTCGAGCGCGAGGTTCGTGTTGAGCGTCACGATCGGATACCTGCGGCTGATCCGCTCGACAAGGCCGCGGAGCATGTCGCGATGCGCTGGCGTGTCCATCAGCGCGCGTCCCGTATAGAACTTCACCGCGACAAACTGATCGGGAAGTGGCGGAAGCTCCATCGATCCGATGGTCCGGATCGGCGCGTAGTCGGTGTAATCGAGGACGTACTGCAGCGAGTCGTTCCCGAGCCAGAACTGGCGAAGCAGGCGGAACATCGCCGAGGGATGACACACGTGCGCGTCCTCGAGACCGAGACTCGCGCGAACGCGCGACAGGATCTCCTCGTCGAACACCGAATGCGCGAGCTGCTTCTGGTCCGCCTCCCCGCGCCGCGCCTCGTTGCGGGCCGCGAATTCCTGCGGCGTGAACAGGTCGAACTGCTCGACGTACCTCGACGCGATGCCGCCGTACCAGGCCGACACGCCACCACGCGACAGGGCGATGACGCGATCCGGATCGACGTCGTAATGCCGCGTGAACCACCGGACGAACGGCACCCAGTAGAGCGCCTCATACCCGACCTCCGACAGCCACGGGCCGATGATGATCGGGCCCGAGCCCGCGGCAGACGTGCGCAGCGTGCGGCGCGCCGAGACGTCGCGCGCGATCGCCGGCCACGTGCGGCGGCGCAGCCTATCCCAGTAGCGCGACGTGCGCACAACACCTGCGTGCGCGTTGTGCGCTGCGTCACGGCCGCGTTCGCCGCCGAGCTTCACCTGTGCGCGTGCATGCTTGCCAGATTCGCGCACATCCTTCCGGCGCCGCATCGTCCAGTGACGGCCGCGGCGATAGAGCTTCGCCGCGCGGTTCCAGACGACCCGCGCGAGGTTCTGCGCCGCCAGTGAAACACTCATGAAGGCAGGCGAACCTGAAGGTCCGCCTCTACGCGCGTTCGTGCGCCTCTACGCGCGCGGCGCGGACCTTTCAGGTCCGCGAGGTTTGTTGCTCGTGTCCTGTGCGCCAACGCCGGAACTTCGCCGGCACGCCGACGACGATTGAAAAGGGAGCGACGTCCCGCGTCACGACGGCGCCGGCGCCGACAATGGCCCCCTTGCCGATCGTGATGCCGGGCAGAATCACGGCATTCACGCCGATGTCCGCCCACGCGCGGATGTGCGTCGGCTTGATCTCGAGATCGGTCGTGATAATCGGCATGTCGGACGGCTGACCCGTATGCTGCGATCCCAGCGCCTTCGCGCCGGGGCCCCAGCCGACATAGTCCTCGATGACGAGATCGCGCGCGTCCAGATAGGTCTGCGGACCGATCCAGACGTGCTGTCCGATGATGCAACGTCCGTTCACGCGTCCTTGAATGAACGCGTGCTCGCCGATGAAAACGCCGTCGCCGATCTCGAACGTCTCGAGGTGCGACGCGATCGCGCCGCGGCCGACGCGTACGCCGTTCCCGAACCGTCGCGCCAGCGCGCGCCACACGACACGGCGCATCTGCGCATCGAGGTCGGTCTCTCCCATGGCGTGCCGCGACGCGATGTCCAGCACTTCGTCGTGCGGCCGTCCCCGCAGGTCGTCGGCCAGCGTGATCTCAGACGGGGGATCGGGTTCCACCGGACGCACGCCATGCACCGCCTTGACGATGTGCGTGGTCATACGCGGGCGGCGGCGGAGACGGCGACCGCGACCGTCTCGACCTGATCGCGGGTCATCTCCGGGAACAGCGGGAGCGAGAGGACCTCGCGCGCCGCGGCCTCGGCGTTCGGGAAGTCCCCGGCGTGGTAGCCCAGGTCGGCATGCGCCGGTTGCAGATGCACGGGAATCGGATAGTGAATGCCCGTCTGAATTCCCTGCTTGCCCAGGACATCCCGCAGCGTTTCGCGATCGTAGGCCCGGACGGCAAACACGTGATACACGTGGCGACACCCGGGACGCGCCTTCGGCAGCCGCACACTCTCCGGATCCAGCGTCTCCGCGTACCACGCCGCGACCTGCCGCCGCTTCTCCGTCCACGCTTCGAGGTGGCGCAGCTTCACGCGAAGTATCGCGCCCTGGATACCGTCCATCCGGTAGTTGAAGCCCTTGACGCGATGTTCGTATCGCTTCTCCTGCCCCCAGTCGCGCAGCGTGCGGCAGGTCTTCGCGACATCCGCGCGCGTCGTCGTCACCCCACCGCCTTCCCCGTACGCACCGAGGTTTTTGCCGGGGTAGAAGCTGAAGCCCGCAATCTCGGCAAGCGATCCGCAGCGGCGACCGTGATACTCCGCGCCGTGGGCCTGTGCGGCATCCTCGATCACCGCCAGCCGATGGCGGCTCGCGATCTCGAGGATCGGATCCATGTCGGCCGGCTGGCCGTACAGATGCACCGGCATGATTGCCCGCGTCCGCGGTGTGATGGCCGCCTCGATCTTCGCGGGATCGATCGTGAAGTACTCCGGCTCGATGTCGACAAACACGGCCCGCGCGCCCGTGTAGCCGATGGCTGAGACGGTCGCGACGAACGTGAATGGAACGGTGATGACCTCATCACCCGGCCCGATGCCGGCGGCCAGCAGCGCCAGGTGCAGCGCGCTCGTGCCCGAATTCACCGCCACGGTCTCCGACGCCTGGCAATACTGCGCGAAGTCGCGCTCGAAGGCCGCGACCTCCTCGCCAAGGATGAATTGCGCGCTGTCGAGCACGCGCCCGACCGCGGCGTCGATCTCGCCCTTGATGCTGCGGTACTGCGACTGAAGATCGACGAATGGAATCATGACAACGGTTGACTCTGTGTCTCTGCGGCGGCGGAAACAGGGCCAGCCGGTCTCGGCATCGCGCGCCGCGGCCGGCATATCGCGATTGACGAGGATGTGAATCGTCTGCTCGTCGTCCACGCGCACATCCGTCAGCGGCGACGTAGCGCGCGTGAACGTATCCGGCGACCAGCGGAAACCGGCGTGTCGAATTCCTCCTGGCCAGTCGCTCGGGACGATGACGAACGGCACGCGCTGGCGCTGCAGGCGATCGAAGGCGAATCGCTCGTTCGCGTCGGAACCGAAGTACGCGCCGAAATACTCCTGCCCGGCGGCGAACAGCCGCTGCGCATAGAACGGCACCTCGACCATGAAGCCGCCGACGAGCAGGCGGTCGTCCGGCGAAGTGCAGCGATCGACGTAGCCGAAAGAACGGCAGGAGGCGACGCGCCGCAGGCGTCGGCAGCTGGTAATCGTGAAGCGTGCGCGAAGATCGGCGGTGCGTTCCACGAAGCGGCGTCGGGATGTCGCGAGCACGCCCGAGCAGTCCCGCCCGGTCGATTTCCTCGTGCGTGAATCCGACGGTCACCACCGACGCGCCCATGAGGAGTGTGAACGCCAGCGCCAGCGGCACGGTGAGTTCGCGCCGACTCGACGCGCTGAACGCGCGCGATAGCAGCCACGCGCCGAGTACCACGGCCGGCACGATCGCATCCGCGAGCCTCGTGTTGAGCGGGTCACGGATGAAGCTGAAGTCGACGAGGAGCGCGACCACCGCAACCGGCGCAATCCGCGCGGCGACGTGCGGGCCAGTCTCGCGCGCGTTCCTCGTGCGAGCACGATCCCAATCGCGATGAGCGGCAACAGGTACAGCATGTACACGAGGGCGGACTCGAGCGGGCGCTCGTCGCCGAACACGCGCGGCCAGACATGCCATTGGCGCAGCGCCTCACGCTGGCTGAACTCGACGCCCGTGCGGAAGTACACCCACAGCCCGCCGTACGCCTGCACGTATACCAAGTACGGAAGCAGGAGGACGGCGACGATCGCGGTGAACATCGCCGCGTCTCGTGCTGACGTCTTCCACGCTGCCGATTCGCGCGCGAGCAGGATCGTCAGCACGGCCCCGACTCCCAGAAACAGTCCGTGATCGTGGCGGAACATGAACGCGACTGCCACGCCGGCGGCCATCGCAAACAGGCGCCCGCGATCCGGGCGCGCCAGGTACCTGCCGTACAGCCAGAACTCGAACGCGTAGGCGACGATCTTCGGATAGCTGTAGGTCCTCGGAAATACCGCGATCTCGAACAGCGCGGCGAGAATCGCCAGCGCCATCGACCCGGTCAGCTGACGAACCGCGGCGGCGGTGAACGCCGCGGCGAGCCCAAACGCGATCGACACGAGCACCGCTTCGGCGAACAGCGTCGATCCGAAGACGGCCTGCGCGAGCGCCGATGCGCCGAACATGAGCGGCAGGCCGGGATCGATCCAGTCGCGCGTCGGCCATTCGCCGAACAGCATCTGCCGTCCGCCGCTGATGTACACGAAGTGATCGTTGACGAACCCGTTCTTGAGCGCGAGGAACCGGAACGCCGCAGCGAGCGCGAAGAGCGCAGATGTAGACGAGCGGCCGGCCACGTCTTCACGTACCTGGCACGGCCGTGCGTTGATGCGGCGACCGAGAACGAGCGCCCCTGCTGCGCCATCGATTCGCGTCGCCGCCTCGAGCAGGCGCACGACGCGAAGGCCGGCGTGTCCGTCGGTGCGCGGCGTCTTGCTGCTGCTCGATGCAGTCGACGAAGTGCCGTGGCTTCGGTGTGCAGCGCCTCGGTGATGCCGAGCTGCGGCGCCCACATGTCGCCGGCGCGGTAGCCGACGAGCATCTGGTACACGTTTTCCTGGCTCGGGATTCACCGAGATCCCGCGGTCGTACACCTTGATCTTCTCGCTCGCCTCGAGGTCGTCGAACACGATCATGCGGCGGCTGCCGCCGAGCAGCGTGCGCCGCACCTTCACCGGCGCGAGCCAGTTCACGTGGACGTGCGCAATCAACTGCCCGTCGAAGAACATCGTCATGTAGGCGATGTTCTCGGGCTGGCCGGGCACGTGCGCAAGGCCGGTGGCCGAGACCGCGACCGGCGACTGTCGCCAGCACGAAGTCCATGATCGAGAGATCGTGAACGGCGAGGTCCCAGAGCACGTTGACGTCGTGCTGGAACAGCCCCAGGTTGATGCGCACCGAGTCGTAGTAGTAGATCTCGCCGAGGTCGCCGCTCTGCGTCAGCTCGCGCATCTTGCCGACCGCGTTGGTGTAGACGAACGTGTGGTCGACCATCAGCACGAGGCCGCGCTTCTCGGCCTCCTCGATCAGCGTCGTCGCCTGCTCGGACGTCGAGGTCATCGGCTTCTCGACGAGCACGTGCTTGCCGGCGCGCAGCGCCTCCATCGCGAGATCGAAGTGCGACGACACCGGTGTGGCGATCGCCACGGCGTCGACCCCGGGATCGTTGATGAGATCGCGGTAGTCGGTCGACACCTTCGTGGCCGGATATCGTGCGCGTCACGTGCGACAGACGCTCGGCGCGCAGGTCGGTGACGAAGCCGACGCGCGCGCCCGGGGTTTCCGCGAAATTGCGAACGAGGTTCGGTCCCCAGTAGCCGTAGCCGATCACGCCGACCGTAATCATCGAGTCTCCCGCGCGCGCACGCGCGCCGGCACGCCCGCGACGACCGCATCGTCAGGAACATCGTGCGTGACGACAGCGCCGGCGCCGACCATCGCGCGCTCGCCGATGGTGACGCCGCACATGATGACGGCGCCGCTGCCGATCGACGCGCCGTTTCGGATCCGCGTCGGCATCACCTTCCAGTCGGCCTCCGTCTGGAGGCCGCCGGCCGCGGTCGCCCGCGGATAGCGGTCGTTGATGAACATCACGCCATGGCCGACGAAGACCTCGTCCTCGATCGAAACGCCCTCGCAGATGAACGTGTGCGAAGAGATCTTGCACAGCCGCCCGATGGACGCGTTCTTCTGAATCTCGACGAACGCGCCGATCTTCGTGCTCGTCGCCGATCTCGCAGCCGTACAGGTTCACGAGATCCGGATGGTGAATCACGACGTCGCGGCCGAGACGAACGCTGGACGCAATCGGCATGCGTCAGTGACCTTCGCGAGTCACGAGCTTCTCCGAGCACGAGCACGCGTCCCTTGTTGCCCCAGTCCATCCGCGCCTCGAGATCGGGGCGCGAGCGGCAGCCCTCGAGCACGAACATCAGGCGCAGCATGTCCTTGTTCAGCAGCGTGATGTGGCTGGGATCGACGTCGAACTGCGTCGTGAAGTCGAGCAGGTTCGCGGGGCTTGGGATGAAACCGCGTCGTCACATAGATGAACTTCGACGTCATCCGCACCATGTTGGCGACGGTCTGCTTCACCTGCAGGACGGTGAGGTGCTCGAGCACCTCGCGGCAGATCACCAGGTCGTAGCGCTGGCCGGCTTGATCGTCGGGTCTCCGACGTAGCCGACGGTGATGCGATCGCGAACCTCGGGCGTCGCGAGCTGCTTGCTGCTCTCCGCGAAGTCGATGCCCTCGACGTCGACGCCGAGCTCCCACAGCAGATGCATCAACGCACCGGGGCCGCATCCGAGGTCGAGCACCTTCTTCGGCTGGAACACGTCCCTGATCAGGGATGGATTCTTCGCCTCGATCTGCCGGCGTGTCTCGAGGTTGTAGTTGTTGCCCTCGGCGCGCCAGTCGCCCGTGAAGTACTCCGAATCGTAATGTCCGGATCCGACCGGCTTCTGATCGATGACGCGCTGCTCGAACTCGGTGATGTTCATCGCTGGCTCTGTTGCTCCGTATAGCTCTTGAGGATTCGGCTCGAAGAATCCATGACGGTATCGAGGTAGACGACCTGGATGCCGCACTCGGCGCAGATGCGCACCTGGTCGGGTGGAAGACGTCCTTCCCAGTCCCTGCCCTTCACGTAGTACTTCGGCTGCAGCTCGCGCAGGATCGTCTCGGTGTCGAACTGGTTGATGTGCGTGTAGCTGATGAACCGGATGGCGTCGACGACCGCAGCGCGATGATCCTCGGGGAGCAGCGGCGGATGCTTGGTCCGGACGTAGCGATCGGAAGCGACGTTGCAGAGCAGCGGCACGTCGAGCTGCCCGGCAGCGGCGCGAAAATACTCGATGTGTCCCGCGGTGCAGCGGGTCGAATGCGCCGTCGACCATCGCGACCTTCTTCCGGTAAGTTCTTCAACTGCTCGAAATCGACGATCAACGGTAAATCCCAAAACCCAAATCCCAAATCCCAAATCCCAACGCTTGGGAGTTGGCAGTTGGCAGGGAGCTCGGGCTCACGACTTGACCAGGAGCCCCTTGTCCTGGAGCTCCTGCAGCGCCTTGTCGAAGAAGTCGACGGCCACATCCGGCGTCGTTTTCGCCCACTCGATCAGTTCCGAGAAGCCCTGGTCGAGTGTGACCTTGGGCGCGAACCCGAGCGTCTCGCGCGCGCGGGCGATGTCGGCCGTGTTGTGGCGGATGTCGAACTTGCGTCCGCTCTGCGTGATCTGCGGTTCGATGGAGCGACCCGAGCAGGCGTGCTGAGAATGTTCGCGATCTCGAGGATCGTCACCGTCTGTCCAGAGCCGACGTTGACCGGCAGGTAATCGGCCCCGGGCTTCTCGAGCATCAGGATCAGGCAATCGACGACGTCGTGAATCGACACGAAGTCGCGCAGCTGGCCGCCGTCCTCGAAGACAACCGGCTGCTTCCCATTCAACAGCCGGCTCAACCAGATTGCCGCGACGCCCGCGTATGGATTGCTCAGGCTCTGGCGAGGGCCGTAGACGTTGAAGAAGCGCGGCGCCACCGAAGGTATGCCGTAGGTCTTTCCGATGAGCAGGACCATTTCTTCCTGGTGATACTTCGTCATCGAGTAGATGTTGTCGCGGTAGAGCGCCTTGTCTTCCGGCGTCGGGATCGACGTCACGTGTTTGCCGCAATGGGGGCAGTGCTGCTCCCAGTCTCGCGCGGCGAGCTGCTGCTCCGGGCGGATCGTCGGCGCGACCGCGCCGTGCGTCGCGCACGTGTACGCGCCTTCGCCGTACACCCCGATCGAGGACGCGACGAGCACCTTCTCGACCTTGTGCTTCGTGTTGACGAGGATGTCCAGCAGGAGCGCCGTGCCGCGCGTGTTCACATCCACGTACCGATCGATCTGATACATGCTCTGGCCGATACTCACCGCGGCGCCGAAATGCACGACCGCCTGCGACGCCAGGACGAGCGGCTCGAAGACCGACCGATCGCGCACGTCGCCTTTCACGTACTTCGCCTTCGGGTTGGCGTAGGACGGCCAGGTGCCAGAGCGATGCACCTGTGGCTCGAGGTTGTCGAGCACGGTGACGCGGTACTCGCGCGCGACGAGGGCGTCGACGAGGTGTGAGCCGATATACCCGGCGCCGCCGGTGACGAGCACGTCACGAATGCTCATGGTCGGGTCCCGCCGTCTACAGTCTGCGGTCTTCGGTCGTCAGTCATGGAGCCCCTGGCGCGCGACAGCTCGATGCCGAGCTGATCGAACGCGGAAATGTCGAGCGGCGAGAATCGTCCGCCCTCTATCACCTGGTAGACCCGGCGGGCGACCTGCAGGTGTCCATGCAGGAACCGCGGGTCGGCGAGCACGGCGGTCGTGTCGATGCCAAGCATCGGCGCCAGCCATGCGAGCGCGCCGCAGGTGCCGACGAATGACGAGGCACGGGCGATGATCGCCGTCTGCACCGCGAGATTGTCGCGCGGGTGGAACGACTCGCGAACGCTGTGAACACGAGACGCGGCCGCAAACGAATAGTCCTCGTGGTCGTCCAGCGCCAGCCCCGTATCGAGCATCACGACCGGCGTCTGCTCGGCCAGGCCAAGGACGATCGATTGCAGCGCGCGACGCACCGGATCGGTCGGCGGCAGCGAGGCGGCCGTATAGAACTTCACCGCAACGAACTGCGCGGGAAGCGGGGGAAGCGCGACATCGGGCGGCGACATCAGCCGGTATCTGGTTCGCTTCTCGAGGAATGACGGCGGCCGGTGTCCCAGCCAGAACTGGTGGAACAGCTGATACATCAGAGACGGATGGAGGAGGCGCGTCCGGCTCGCGCCAATCCGCCGCTCGACCTCCGCGACGATCTCGCGATCCATCGGTGAGACACCGAACTGCTTGAGCGTGCCGCGATCCTCGGCGCTGCGTTGCGCGTTGCGTGAAGCGTAGTCGTCCGGTGACATCAGATCGAACAGCTCCACGGTGTTCGTCGTGATGTCCGAATACCAGGATGCGGCCCCTCCTCGCGTCACCACGACCAGGCGGGAGGCAGGAATCCGGAACTCCGACTGAACCCACCGCACGAAGGGCACCCAATACAGAACCTCGTACCCGACTTCCGAGAGCCACGGCCCGACGATGATCGGATCCGAACCGGAAACGACGCGCGCGATGTCGCGCTCGATCGCCCACTCGGCGCGAAACGTATCGACGCGCTTCTTCGTTTCACCGAGCTCGTGCACCTGCTTCTGCACTCGCGCGCCGAACCACGATACGCGCCGCAGCTGCTTCGCCGAAAGGTTGACGGCGGCAATCGCCGCGTTGCGAAGACGCTCCCGTACCAGCTTGAATCCGCGCTTGGTCTCCGCGAACGCCGCGCGCTTCGCCGTCCGGGCGCGTGCGTCGACCGCCGCCCAGCCGCGTTCAGTCACGCTCCCGCCGCCCACGCGTGATCCACGGCTTCGGCACCCGCGGCGGCGTCGCGGACGTCCAGCAGGCCGGCCGCTCCGATCGTGTCGAACGCGGATCGCGCCATGTGAAGATGCTTCTGCGAAAAGCCCGACGGGTCGCTGTAGAACGCCAGGGACCTGACGCCGTAGAACGGTGCCATGTAGGAAAACCCGCCGTAGGTACCGACAAACGCCTGCGCGCGTGAAACCAGCGTGCTCTGCACGTGCAGATTGCGCGCCGGATCAATCCCTTCGGGAAGATGGCGCACGCCGTACTCATCGAGGCGCACGCCGCCGTGATCGTCGATGTTCAACCCGGTCGACAGCGCGACGACCGGTCCCCGGCCCGCAAGCGTCCGAAGGGCATCGCGTACGAACGCACGATTCTGCGCGTTGGCCGGAAAGCAATCATTGAAGTAGAACTTCGCCGCCACATACCGCTCCGGCATGTCGATGTCGGCCATGCGATCAGGCTCAGACAGGCGCGCATAGCGCGTGTGTTGATGCACCCAGCCGCTCGACAGGTGGCCCCACCAGTACGGATTGAGCAGGGCGTACATGCGCGAGGGGTGTAACAGTGACCAGTCGGAGACATTCGTCCTCCGCGTCGCGGCGTCGATCAGCTCTCGATCGAATTCGGTGAGGCGCGTCTGCTTCTGCTCGCCGAGATCGCGTACGCGTGCGTCGTGCTGGCCGCGGAAGGTCTCCGGCGTCACCCGATCGAAGGCGTCGAAGTATCGCGAAGCAAACGGTCGATACCAGGACGAGGTACCACCTCGCGACACGACGATAAGCCGCTCCGGAGGTACGTTGAAGCGTTCCGCAAACCATCGGATAAACGGGACCCAGTAGAGCAGCTCAAACCCCACCTCGCCGAGCCACGGTCCAGCCACGATGACTGTCCGGCGCGCCGCTATCGCCGCGAGATCGCCCTGGAGTTGCGCGCTGTGGCGTCGCGCGAGGTACGCGCTCGCCGCCAGCCGCAAAGGGCGCGGAACCAGATGTCGAAGCGACGTCACTGCGACGGGCCACGGAGACACGGAAACACGGAGCTAGGAATCGCAATTGTTCTCCGTGCCTTCGTGCCTCCGTGGCCTGTCTCGATGAGCATCGCTAGCGACCTGCGAGGAGGCGTTCGGCTGCATCCCAGTCCGCCGGTGAGTCGATGCTCAGCGATTCGCGCGCGTCGATCAGCAGCGGCCGACAATCCTCTCCGTAAATACCGCCGAACCGCTCGATCGTCGCGCGCCAGAACGCGTAGACGGTGCCATCGCGAGAGTACGCGGGTCGCGCGTCCTGGCGGCGGGTCACGCGCGCGCCTTCCGGCAGGAACGGCAGGAGACGCCCTCCGTCGAGACGCATCACGTAATCGGGCGACAGGTGGCGCGGAATCTCGACAACCGTCACGACTGAATCCGCCTTCGTGTCGCGCAGCGTCGTGACGGCGGCCCGGATGTGATCGGGCCGCCGCAGCGGAGACGTCGGCTGGAGGAGGACGATCATGTCGGGCGACCAGCCGTCGCGCGCCAGCGACTCGAGTGCATGCTGGATCACCGGCAGCATCGGCGTGTCGTCACTGGCGAGCGTCGCGGGCCGCATGAACGGCACGTCAAGCCCCGCCCGTCGTCCCGTATCGGCGACCTCCGGCGAATCGGTACTGAGGATCACGCGATCGAGGACGCCAGACTCACGCGCGGCGCGCGCTGTGTACTCAAGGAGCGTCCGCCCGGCGAGCGGTCGCACGTTCTTGCCCGGCACACCCTTCGATCCGCCACGCGCCGGAACGATTCCAAGGACGAGAGACATTCAGATGCGGCGCGAACCTTACGGACGCGGCGCGAACCTTTCAGGTCCGCGAGTGTTCTGCACAAACCGAACCTCGCGCAACAACTCGTCGACCGACGCGGCCGCCGGCATGACGTCCGCGTCCGCAGTGCCGGGTCGACAGACGTAGCTCACATGCAGATGATCGGCCGCGTAGTCGCTGCGGAGGACCTCGAATCCCTTGCTCCTCAAGTACGCCACCATCGTCGACTCGGTCAGGTAGTACGGATGATCGATCTTCACTGCGTCCTCGACCGACCAGTTGCGCAGGTACGCGGCGCGGAAGTCCACGATATCGATGAAGAAAAGACCGTTGTCCGACAACAGCTGGCGCACGCGTGCGAGCGTGCCGGCGACGTCGAGGAGGTGGTCGACCGTCTGGCAGATGATCACAACGTCGAAGCGGCGGTTGCCGAAGTCCTGTTCTTCGACGAGCCCTGTCATCGTCTCGAGGCCAAGCCGCTGCGCTCGTTCAACTTCGAGCGGAGCGGGGTCGATTAGCGTGCCATCGAGGCCGAACTCATGCGCGAAGTGATGGGCGACCACCCCGGTCGAGCCCCCGATGTCGAGCATCGTCCGGCCGCCTGACTTCGCCATGAACGAGCGGATGAATTCGGCGCGCTCGGCCGCGTATTCGCGCTGCTCGTCCTGTATGGTCTGGGCGTCAATCAGGCGTCCGTGGAAGGCGCTCACGAGCGGACGATAGATGCCGTTGTAGAAGCGGCCGTACGAGTCCGCCGTCATCCGTGGATTGAGAAAGACGAGGCCGCAGCGACGGCACGCGTGCGCCTCGGCTGGATAGCCGTAGCGATCGCGATGCGCCAGGACAACGAACTCCGATGCCCCGCACAGGTTGCAGGACGTCACCGTCAGCTTCGGCTGTGACGCGTAGTTGTAGTCGAGCGCGGCGATCCGCGCCCGACGATCCGGCGACATGGTGACGGTCATCGCAATGTAGAGGCGGGTCTTGAGACCCGCCTAGTACGTCAGTCTCTTCTCGATCTTCAGCTCAACCTTCGAGAGGCAATCGGCGATGCGACCTCCCGCCTTGCCGTCGCCGTACAGCAGGTCGCGCTTCGGCTTGCCGCGTGTGATGTGGGTCTGGACTGCGTCGGAGATCTCCTTGCGATCGTGGTCCACGTCGATCACGTTCTGCCCGCGTTCGCGTCCAAGCTGCCGGCTACCGATGTTCACCGCCGGCACGCCGAGGTACGAGCATTCCCTGATTGCGACGCTCGAGTTGCCCACGATCGCCGTCGCGCCGCACAGGAGACGGAGGAAATCTTCCGGGGACATGTTGCGGAACAGGTGGAAATTCGGTGGATCTTCCTTCTCGCGGAACACGCGGATGCCTTTCGATGTCCCGTCCGATCCGGCGTCGACATTCGGCCAGAACCAGAGCACCGGCACGCCGAAGTGTTTCACCGAATAAAGCGTCTCGTCGACCTGCTGCCGCGCCTCTTCGTACTCGGTCGTCACCGGGTGCTGCATCACCACCACGTAACCCCTGGAGAGGTCGGTGGTCGGCCCGACGCCCCCGTACTTCACGAACGGATCGAAATCCATGGCGGGCCGCGCCGCGACTTCCGCAGCAATGTCGATCGACGGACATCCGGTGACGAAGATGCTGTCCGGCTCCTCACCGAGGCGGCGGACACGCTCGGCGGCGAGGTTGGTGGACACCAGGTGGAGATTCGCGAGCTTCGTGACGGCGTGGCGGACCTTCTCGTCGATCGATCCGGTCACTTCCCCGCCTTGCACGTGCACCACGGGGATGTTCATGTACGACGCCGCGACGGCGGTTGCGAGCGTCTCGTAGCGGTCCGCGATCGTGACGACCGCGTCCGGCTTGAGATTGTCGAACACCGTCGCAAGCTCCGAGAGTCCGATGCCGGTGGACTTCGCTGATGTCACGAGGTTCTCGCCCTCGAGCACCATGTAGACGCGCTGCGCGATCGTGAACCCGTCGCGCTCGATCGCCTGAATCGCGTTGCCGTAGCGATCGAGCAGCGCCGACGCGGCGACCACGAGCTGCAGCTCGAGATCGGGATGCTCGTTAATGGCCGCGAGAGCGGTGCGGATGCGGGAATAGCTGGGGCGGGCGGTGACAACGACGCAGATTTTCCGTTTGGTCAAGAGCGCGCGAGTCCTTCGATATCGTCTACCGCCAGCAGTTGATCGACGGTGACGGGCCGCGCGAGACGGCGGCCGATGATGTCTTCGAGCCGCTCCGGCGGAAGGCCGGTGCCTGGCTTCTTGATGGCGACGTGCTCGCGCGTGATGACGGTCCCAGCCGGCAGATCGGCGCTGGCGACCAGGCTGCGCGTGAACAGCTTTCGAAGCGGCGCGGTCTCCTGCGCCGATGCGTCCTTGTCGATCGGACTCGCGCGCATGCGTTCGATGAAGCGCACGCCGTCGACGAGCTGGCGCAGTTCGTCGGTGGTGACCGAGGCGATCACGTCGGGCCCGAACATCTCGCGCGACAGCGCGACGTGCACCTCGAGCATGTCCATGCCGAGCGCCGCGCCGGCAAGGCCGGGGTAGATCGTCGCCGAATGATCCGACAGTCCCACCCAGCAACCGTATCGCTCGCGGTAGAACGGGATGAGATTGAGGCCGACCTTTTCTGCGGGGCACGGATACGCGGTCGTGCACTGAAACACGCCGACGTTGACGTCGCGCGCGCGCACGCGGGCGACCGCGGCGTCGATCTCCTCGATCGGGCTCATGCCCGTCGAGAGCAGCACGGGCTTGCGCGTGCCGAGAATACGATCGAGCAGCATCGTGTTCGATGTTTCGCCGGACGCGATCTTCCAGATCGGCACGCCGATGCGATCGAGCAGCTCGATCGCCTGCACCGAAAACGGCGACGAGAGAAACAGCATGCCGCGTTGGCGCGCATGATCCGCGAGTCCCCGCCACTGCTCCTCGGTGAACTCCATCCGCTTCCAGTAATCGTAGCGGGTCTCGTCCTGGCGGCTGAACGTCACGCGAAACGGCTCCGAGGGCGTGCTCTCGGCGGCGGCGATGTGCGTCTGGAATTTCACCGCGTCCGCGCCGGAGCTCGCGATCGCATCGACAAACGCATGCGCCAGGCCAAGGCTGCCGTCGTGCGTGAGCGCGACCTCGCCGATGATGAGACAGCGGCCGGAGCCGAGACCGGCGAGCGCGGGATGTGAACTGGATGACATCGATGTCATGAACGGACGTGGACGGGTACGCCCAGCGGATCGAGCGCTCGCAGATCGAGCGCCGCAAACCGGCCGGCGCCCGCGCGATGACAGGCGCGCAGCTCGACCCCGAGGTGCGCGTGCAGCCACTTCGGATCGACGTACACCGCGGACGTGTTCACACCGAGCATCGGCGCGAGCCACGCGACGCTGCCGCACGTGCCGATGAATGCCCGAGCGCCGGCAATGATTTGAGTCTGCACGCCAAGATTGTTGGCCGGCGTCATCCAGGGCTTCGCGCTGATGACGCGCCCCGATGACCCGAAGGCGTAGTCGGTGTGTTCGTCCAGGACGAGGCCGGTATCGAGCAGCACGACGTTGGTGCGCTCGGCGAGACTGTCGACCAACCACGCGAGCGTGCGACGGATCTCCGGCGTATCCGGCAGCGAGCGCGCCGCGTAGAACTTCACCGCGACATACTCGCGCGGAAGACGGCTGGTATCGATGATCCGGGGCGGAACCACCGGCTCGAAGCGGGTGTGCGCGTCGAGAAAACTGAGCGGACGGTGCCCTGACCAGAAGAGCGAGAACAGCCGGTACATCAACGACGGGTGCAGCACGTCGATCGGGGCGCCGATCCGCCGCTCGACTGCCGCGATGACGTCGCGGTCGAACTCCGAGATCTCCAACTGCTTCGTCACGCCGCGTTCCGCGGAGCGTCGCGCACAATCAGCGGGGTCGATCTCGTCCCAGATCTCGACATAGCGGCCGGCGATGCCGGCGTACCATGAGGCCACTCCCCCGCGCGACACCGCAACCACACGCGAAGGATCGAGACGGAACGCCTCCGTCACCCAGCGAAGAAACGGAACCCAGTAGAGCGCCTCGTACCCGACCTCCGACAGCCACGGTCCGACCACGAGCGTGCGACCGCCGGTCACGGCGTCCTCGATCTCGCGTTCGACCTGCCATGCGGCCCGTGACCACTGCAGTTGCTCCCGCAACTCGGCGCGATGGCGCAGCGCGTCGCGCAGTGGCCGCTTCAGCGCGGTGAACAATCCGCTCACCCGCGGGTCACTCCCGCGAGCGCGTCGGTCACCTGGGTGCCGCCGCCGAATCCGAGTCGCAGCAGATCGATCGATCGGAGATCGACCTCGACGAAGCTCCCCTTGCGCAATCCAGAGAACACGCGCTTGGCGACCTCGAGATGGTCGAATCGAAAGCCGGTGATGTGCGAGTAGAACGTCAGTGCGTGCGTCCCGACGAGCGGGGCGACGTACGAGAATCCGCCGTAGGTGCCGACGTACGCGTCGGCGCCCGCGATGATGCGCGTCTGCACGTCGAGATTCGTCGCCGGCGTCATCAGCTGATCGATCGTGTGAATCCGGCTGCGGTCGACCCGCGCCATGTCCTCGTGATCGTCGAACCGATGCCCCGTGTTGAGCAGGACGACATCGACGTGCCGTGTCAGCTCCTCGAGATATGACGCTACGAACGCGTGATTGTCCGGCGTGTCTGGCAACGCCGTGTTGCCGTAGAACTTCGCGGCCACGTAACGCTGCGGCAGACGGTTGCGCAGATCGCCGATATCAACCGGCGGCAGCGGTCCGAACGACGTGAATGCCTCGATAAGCGTCACCGGGACGCGCTGGAACCAGAAATGGTCGAACAACCGGTACATCGTCGACGGATGCAGCAGGCGGACACCGCTGAGGCCGCGCTTCTCCGTGACTTTCGCGATGATCTCGCGGTCGAAGCTCGAGATCTCGACGTGCTTCAGCCGGCCGCGCTGCTCGAGGATGCGCGCGTCGTTGCGCACGCGGAATTCCTCTGGCGTGTAGAACGACAGCACGTCCTCATAGTTGGTCGTGATGTCGCGATACCAGGAGGACGCTCCGCCGCGCGAAATGACGACGAGCTGCGAGGGATCGAGATTGCCATAGGCTTTCGCCCACGCAAGAAACGGGATCCAATAGAGCAGCTCGAACCCTGCTTCAGACAGCCACGGCCCGATCAGAATCGGCCGGCCGCTCCGGCCGAGCGCGGTCGATCAACTCGCGCGTCTCCTCTGCCTCCGGCAGGTTCCAGCCTGCGAGTTTCTTCGCGGGGTCACGCTGGCGGCCCGGCTTCGGCGTGAGCGCCGACGGCGGGCCGAGCGGCGCAGCGGTCAGCTCCTTCTCTCCAAGCTGGTTCTGCGCGAACTGTTTCAGCTTCACGAACGCACGCCGCCGGCCATCGTAGTACCACTTGCGGAACTGCAACCGCACGCGCTTGCGGTGCGGCTGTGTCAGGAGGAGCAGCTGCAACGTGCCAACGGCCGGATACAACGCCAGTCGCAGCGCGCGCTCCGCAAGACCATCGCCGACAGGACGCGGCGACGGCGACGCGCCCAGCGTCTCCAGGGCGTCCGCGAATCGCGGCGTGGCCGCTACTGACGCGCCGAGCGGCCGGATGAAGCCTTCGACGAAGCGATGCGCCTTGACGTCGCCGCCGCCTTCAGGCGCCAGTGAATCCGCCAGCAGGCGCAGATGCTCGTCGAGCGTGCGCGCCACGCGCAGCAGACCGCCGTTCACATCGAGCAGGTAGTGAAAATGAATCGTGCCTTCCTGGTTGTGCTTGGAGATGTCATCGACGAGCACCGTGTGCACCGGCTTCTCGACAACCGCCGCCTCGAGGAAGGCGCTGGTGTTCAGGCCGACCACGGCGGCGCTGTAGTACATCGAATCGAAATAGTCGTCCTTCGCCTCGTCATCGACCGGATGCGAGCCCCAGAACACGATGTTCTTGTAGCCGGAGAGGTCGACGTCCTTCCACTCATCGCGTCGCGCGGGGTGCGGTCTGATCAGGATGCCCGATGTCTTTCAACCGTGGATCGTCGCTGGTGCGAATCGCCTCAACCCACCGTTCGACAAACGCGGCCTCGCTGGCCGTTCCCCGGAACAGCGACGAGCAGAGATACAACACATACGCGCGGTCCGATCGCAGGCCGACGCGCGAACAGAAGCTGTCGCGGCTCCTCGACGGGGCGCGGCCGAACCATTGGTCGTAGCAGTGCGCCCCGGTGACCACGACGCGCTCCGGCGCGACGCCGTGCATCTCGATCGCTTCCTGCTTCTGAATCTCGTTCCAGACGAGCAGCATGTCTGGATGATTCCGGACGACCGCCTTGCTCGACAGGTGGTCCCAGCTTGCCACCGGCAGCGCCGTGCGAACGCCAAGCGCCTTCGCTGCCGCGAGATGATCCATCTGTGGTGAGCCGAGCTCGACGAGCGGCGTGATCAGCACGACATCCGGGGTCTGTTGTCGGATGTAGGTCTCGAGGTGCGGGCTCGGTGGAATGCCGCGCTCGAGCGTCCGGAGCAGGCGCCCAAACGTCTCGCGCGCGCCGGCGCTGAGCCGCTCGGCAATCGCCACGACGCTGCGCGGCGCGCGATCGCGCGCCCGCGTCTTGAGATGCGGCGTGTCCGCGTAGCGCGGATCGAGATACCGCAGATAATCGATCCCGAGCCGCAGCCGCCGTGCAAACTCCGTCCAAGCTCCCGGCGCGCGTCCCGGCGTCGTCCCCAACGTGATGTTCGGGTAGCTTTTCAGCGAGCCGCTCGACCATGCCACGGCCGCCCATCGACTCTTCGCGATCAGCGGACAGGTGAATCTGATGTCCTCGTCCGCGCGAGCTCCGCGATCCCCGACTCGAACAACCGGAGATAGGAGTAGTGGCGCGCGAAGAAGAGGATCTTCATCAGGCGATCCCCGCCGCCCCGCGCGCGTGCTCGGCGGCAGCGCGCCGCCTCTTGGCTTTCGTCTCGCGCTCGTCGAGCAGCAGCCGGCGACCGGCGGGCGTGCGCGCGAGCGCACGAAGTGTTGCGAAACCAAGCCGTCCGCTCACCGGCACCGCACGTGGCACATCCACCGGCCCCGCGGCCGCGAGCGATTCAATCGCGTCGGTCATGACACCGGTCGCCGAGACCGTGAGTCCGCGCGGCCGCACGAACGACCGGACGAAATCCTGCTGCCGCTGCATGACCGAAGCTGGTGGACCGGCAAGAATGGCGACGAGCTGGCGCTCGTGCTCGGCGAGCGATCGCGCGATCGTCAGCAGCCCGCCTTCGACGAGATACCGGAAATGCAGCGTGCCTTCCTGGTTCGCTCTGAATTCCTCGGGCAGGATCGCCATCACCGGGCGCTGCGAGATTCCGGCTTCGATGAACGCGCTCGTGTTGAGGCCGACCACCGCCGCGCTGTAGTGGAGCGAATCGTAGTAGTCCGCGCGCGACTCCTCGTCAATCGGATTGCCGCCCCAGAACGCTACGCCGGTGACGCTGCGCCAATCGACCGTCTCCCACTCGCGCGCACGCGACGGATGGGGACGAATGAGGATCGCGGTATCGCGGATGCCCGGGTCCGTTGACGCGCGCAGATGCGGCCGCCCAGCGCATGACGAACTGCGGCTTCGGACGGACTGCCGGGAAACAGCGCCGAACACACCCACAGGATGAACGGCCGGTCGTCGGGCAGTCCCACGCGCCGCGCGAACTCCGCGCGTCCACGCGACGGCTGGCGATCGAACCACCGGTCGAAGCATTGAGCACCTGTGACGATGACGCGATCGGCTGGAACCCTGTGCATCTCGATCGCTTCGCGCTTCTGGACGTCGTTCCACACGAACAAGCGATCTGGCACGTCGCGGATGATCGCCTTGCTCGACAGGTGATCCCAGCTCCAGACGCAGACAGCCGTGGGCACGCGCCGCGACTTGACGCTGCGCAGCAGATCGAGCTGCGACGACGCGACGACGCCGACAAGCGGGGTGATGATCACGAGGTCGGGGCGCTGCTCGTCCAGAAAGCGCTCAATCGCGGGGCTGGGCGGCATCGCACGGTCGACGTTATCGAGCGCGCGTGAGACCAGGCGCCTGCCACCGGACGTACGAAGCAGCGGCCAGCGCAGCACGCGAAGCAACCCCCTGGGCGTCCGCACGCGCGCGCGGCGGCGAAGCGCCGGGGTCTTCGCGTAGGCCGGCTGCAGATAGCGGAGGTAGTCGAGAGACAGCCGGATCTTCGACGCCAGAAAGAAATACTCGCGCTCGCGCCGCGGCATCACCCCGAACGTCACGGTCTCGTGACTGGCCGCCAGCCGCTCAACGATCGAGTGTCCGACGAGCGCCGAATCCTGCCGCTCCGCGGTCAGATGAATGTCGTGCCCGCGCCGAGCGAGCTCCTCGACCACCGACTCGAGATTGCGGAAGTACCCGTAGTGCAGCGCAGCGAAAAGAATTTTCAACGCGTCTTGCTCGTTCCGCGTAATCCGGTCCGATGCGTGAACATCAGGATTTCGTACACGATCTTGCGGCCGATCCGGCGGCAACGTCCGGCAAACGCGCGCGCGCCGACCAGCGTGTAGTAGATCGAGTGATGAATGGCCTTCTTGATGACCTTCTTGACGAAGTGCACGTTGTCAACGCCACGGCCGAGGCTCTTCGACGTCTCGGTCTTGCGCGTGGCTCGCCATGCGGACGCGACGACGTAAGTGGCGATCATCGTCGCGCTGACTCCCGCGCGCCGAAGCACGATCGCATGCTGCAGCGACGGAGGCCACCCGAAGCGCGGCGGTGTGGCTCCGGCGAACAGTGAGGCGCTCTGACGCGCGATGCTCGCGTGGTTCGACTGTCGCCTCGACCACAGCGGCTCAGCCACCTGCTGGACGTGTCCCTGCAGGGTCAGCTCCGCAATGAGCAGCCGATCGGGATTGAGCACGGGACGGAAGATGCCAGCTGCTTCAAGGGCGCGGAGTCCGCATCAGGCCGTACACCATGTCGCCGGAGCCGAAGCCGTTCCAGGAGAAGTGTCGCCACCGCCCCTGCCGATCGTCGATGCCGGACGTGTCGAACACCCGCGGCTCCTTTTCCATCAGCTGGCCGTGTTCGTCGATCCGCAGTGTCTGCGGATAGGCGAGCATCGCTGATGGATGCGAGTCGAGCTCCGCGACCATCCTCGCGAGCCACCGCGAGTCCCAGCGATCGTGGTCGCTAACCCATGCAAAATACTCCGCCCGCGGATGCTCGCGGCGGGCGATCTCGACCACTTCCTTCCAGGTCGGCACCATGCCCTGCCGCTCGGCATGCTTCCAATAGCGGACCCGGTCATCACGCCGCTCGTATTCACGCGCGATTGCTTCCGCCTCGTCGCTCGATCCGTCGTCGAGCATCAGCAGCGCGAAGTCGCCGTGGGTCTGGCAAAGGATCGAGTCCGTCGCTTCGCGGAGGTGTCCCGCGTTGTTGTAGAGCGTCATGCCAAGGACGATGCGCGGCGTCATCGGCTGTCGCGCTCCGGTCAGGAGTTTCACGCCGTTCTTCAGCCGCGCCAGGGGTTTACTGGTCGCGAGCGCGTACCGCCACGTCCGCGCGAGGTGGATCGTCTGCTTCGCTCGGCGACGCGTCTGGCGCCACCATTCCTCACGAGTCTTCCGCCACTCTTTGGCGCGACGGAGCCGCTGCTTCTCTTCACGTTCCAGCTGCGTGAGACGCAGCTTCTCGTCTCGCTCCCGACGCTCCGCGTCCCACCGCGCCGCCCGCTCGCTGAGCACGGCGCGCTTCTGCTCGTCGCGCGCGCGCTCGGTGACCGCGCGTTCATCGTCGACGCTGTCCATCAGCAGCCATGCGCCGAGCCCGCGCGTGCCGGCAACCGCGAGACGCGTCACAGCGCGATGCAGAAGTGACGGCCGGCTCACGCCGGGAATCGGTTCGCGACGACGTCCCTTGCGCCAACTGCTCGACCGCTTCGACAAACCGGGGAGTCGAAGGTGCGTCAAGTCCCTGCGGACGGACGAATGCGGTGAGGAAGCGCCGGTTGCGCTCGTCGCGCGTCCCCGCACCTTTCAATGCCTCGCCGAGCTGTGCCAGGTGCGACGGCAGGTCCGCGCGCGGTGTGCAGCAGGCCGCCTTCGACGTCGAGCAGGTAGCGGAAGTGCACCATCCCGTCCTGGTGCATGCGGTACTCCGGCAGCTGCAGCGTGAGCACCGGCCGGCCGACGATCGCGGCTTCGAGAAACGCGGTCGTGCAGAGGCCGACGACCGCGCCGCTGTAGTACAGCGAGTCGAAGTAGTCGGCCTTCGCGTCGGCGTCGATCGGGATTGCGCCCGTGAACGACGACGTTGTCGAAGCCGTCGAGCGATGACGCCGTTCCATTCACGCACGCGTTCCGGGTGCGGACGCACCAGCACGCCGGCGCTCGCGCAGCACCGGATCGCCGCTCGCTCGCAGCGCCTCGATCCACTCGCTTGCACGAAGACCGGCTCGAGCGGATCGGGCATCGGGCTCATCGCGGAGCAGACATACAGCACGAACGGGCGTCGACGGATCGAGGCCGACGTCGCGGCAGAACTCCTCGCGCGAGCGCGCCGGGCGCTTCGTCGAACCACTGGTCGTAGCACTGCGCGCCGGTGACGACGACGCTCGTCTCCGGGCATGCCGTGCATGTCGACGGCCTCGCGCTTCTGCACCTCGTTCCAGACGATCGTCGACGTCGCGGCGCAAGTGCAGCAGCGCCTTGCTGGACAGATGGTCCCAGCTCATGATGCACGCCGCAGTCGGGATGCCGAGCGCGCGTGCGGCCTTCAACTGCTCCATCGCCGATCGAGCGCGAGAACGGTCAGCGACGTCAGCAGCACGACGTCGGGCTGCTGCTCGTCGAGCAGCTGCGTGATCGCCGCGGCTGCGCGGCAGCAGCCGTTCGATGGCCTTGAGCGCGCCGGCAGTCACGCGATGGCCGATGAGCGCGCCGCCGACGCCTGACGTCATCCAGCGGACGATTCGCGGCGTGCGCTCGATGTTGCGCAGCCGAAGCTTCTTCGCCTCGGCGTACCGCGGGTCGAGAAACCGCACGTAGTCGAGCGCGAAGCGCAGCTTCTGCGCGACAGGGAACCACGGCTCCTCCGCCGAGCGACGGCGTCCATCCCCACGTGATCGCCGGATACTCGGCTGCCAGGCGCTCGACGAGCGCCTGTCCGCCGAAGCTCTCCGCCTCGTCGGCGAGCGAGATGCACGCTGGTGGCCGCGCGCGGCGAGCTCGCGAATCACCGACTCGAAGTTGCGGTAGTTCGCGAAGTGCAGCGCGGTGAAGAGAATCTTCATCGCTCTTGCGTGCGATGACTCGCAGGTTCTTGCCGTAGCAGCCGGCGTTGGCGAGGAACTGCAGCACGTCCGCGATCTCCGCCAGGCCATCGTCGCTCGCGGTGCAGCACCTCGCGGCGGTACCAGAGGTAGTCCTCGATGTCGAGGCCTTCGGTGACGATCAGCTCCGGCGTCGAGGCCGTGGCGCAGCATCAGATCGCGGATCGTCGTCGGCGTGTAGTAGTTCAGATGATGCGTCGGCCAGATGAAGTGCGCGTTGGCGCCCATCAGCAGCCGCGACGCCGAGTCGTAGTTCGGTACGTAGAGGAACAGGATGCCGCCGGGCGCGAGCAGCTCGGCGCACGCGCGCAGCGTGCGCCGCGGATCGAGCAGATGCTCGAGCACGTCGAAGAGCGACACCGCGTCGAAGCTGCCGGGCGCGAAGCCCGCGTCCTCGAGCGCCGACGGTGCGAAGATCGAGGCCGCGCGTGCGGCCGAACTCGATCGCCGATGGATTGAGATCGATGCCGATCGGCGTCCCATCCCTTGTCGCGCGCCGCTTCGACGACGAAGCCGGTGCTGCAGCCGACGTCGAGATAGCGCGGCGCGCGTCCGTTCGACTCGCGCAGGTGTTCCGCCATCATGCCGACGCGCTCGCGTACCGAAGCGCTCGACGCGGTAGTCGTGGCTCTTGATGCCGAGATCGCGAACGATGTCCTGGTACGCCTGCGAGGCGTAGACCTGCTTGTAGTGCGCCTCGTCGAACGTCGGGTTGACGTACACGAGATCGCATGCCGCGCAGCGCACGATCCGCATGTGATCCTTGTCGAGCT
The DNA here is from genome assembly GCA_963741135.1 of uncultured Acidobacteriota bacterium. Taxonomy (GTDB): domain Bacteria; phylum Acidobacteriota; class Vicinamibacteria; order Vicinamibacterales; family UBA2999; genus Gp6-AA40. The sequence goes on along the minus strand of CAVUHC010000006.1, from coordinate 679,881 downwards.
CCAGCGTCTCGTCGGCGCTGCCGCAGGTCGGGCACGCGCGCGGACGTCAGCAGCTCCTCGGGAATACGGCCGAACCGCGCGACCAGCTCGTCGATCGGATGCGTGCGCTTCTCGATCAGCTCTTGTAGGAGCTGCCCGGACGCAGCCGGCTGACGTCGACCGGCTGATACTCGGAAACGCGTCTGTATGGAATGTGCATGCGTTCGGCGGATCTAGGTCGGCCTCGACGTGTCGGAGAGGCCGACCGTCAGGTCGGCTGCACTGCGCGCGTTCAGCGCGAATTCGACCAGCGACAGATCCCATGGTGTATCGACGTCGAGCGAATCTTCGGGGCTCATCACGAGCGGCCGCGAGTCGCTCGCCGTACAGCGACCCGCCCTCGAGGACCGAGGCGCGCACGGCCAGCACCGCCGGACCGTTGCGGGCGTAGACGCGCGGCTTGTCCTGCCGTCGCGTCGACGAGCGGCCCGTCGAGAAACGGCGTGCAGCAGTCCGCCGTCGATGTCCATCACCGACAGCCGGATTGAACTGGTGCGGCACCTCGACGACCGACACCACCGAATCGGCGCCGGCACGCTGGAGCCAGTCGACCGCAGCGTCGATGTGCTCGGCGCGGCGGAGCGGCGACGTCGGCTGCAGCAGCACGACGACGTCGGCCTCGAACCCGCTCGACTTCGAGCGTGTCGACGGCGTGCTGCAGCACCGGCAGCATCGGCGTGTCGTCTGCCGCGAGCGAAGCGGGCGCATGAACGGCACGTCGAGGCCGAGCGACCTGCGCGCAGCTCGGCGATCGCTCGTCGTCGGTGCTGACGATGGTGCGCGTGCAGCCGTGTGCTCTGCTTCACGGCGTCCGCCGTGTACGCGAGCAGCGGACGGCCGCCGAGCGAGCGCAAGGTTCTTGTTCGGAATCCCCTTCGAGCCGCCGCGCGCGGGAATGACGCCGAGAACGCTGCATCAATACGACAGCCGCTTCTGCACGCGAAGCGGCGCCGTCGCCAGCACGTCGGCGATGCGCGCGCCGGCGCCGCCGTCGCCGTACAGGTGATTCGACGGGTACCGGCCGTGCGCGAGCTGCTGCCGGACGCCGTCCACGATCGCGTGCCGGTCGTAGCCGACGTCGATGACGTTGGCCGCGCGATCGCGTCCCTGCTGCCGCGTGCCGATGTTGACGGTCGGCACGCCGACGAACGCGCCTTCGCGCAGCGGCGCGCTCGAATTGCCGACCGCGCACGCGCAGCTGCATCATCAGCCGCACGTAGGTCTCGATCGGGAAGTTCTTGTAGAAGCGGATGTACTCGGGGCGGTGCTTCTCGCGGAACTTCCGCATGCCCGCGCGAGATGTCCTCGGACCCGGCGTCGACGTTCGGCCACAGCATGATGGTCGGCATCTGCAGCTCGTCCAGCGCCATGCAGCGTCTCGACGATCTGCTGCTTCGCCCTCGCCGTACTCGGTCGTCACCGGATGCTGGCTGACGAGCAGGAACGGCTTGTCGAGCGTGATGTGCGCGCCGACGCCTTCGCGGTCGAGCCAGTCCGCCGACTCGAGATGCCCGTTGCCGCGCGCGATCTCCGCGACCAGGTCGATGCGCGGGCACCCGACCACGTGCACCGTGGCGGGGTCCTCGCCCATCCGGATGATGCGATCGGCCGCCTGCTGGTTCGCCGGGAAATGCAGATGCGCGAGCTTGGTGACCGCGTGCCGGATGCTCTCGTCGATGGTGCCGCTGATCTCGCCGCCCATCGTGTGCGCGACGCGGAATGTTCATGTACGCCGCCGCGATCGCCGTCGCCATCGTCTCGAACCGGTCGCCGACGCTGACGACGACGTCGGGCTTCAGCATGCTCGAACATCGTCGGCAGCTCGAGCAGGCCGAGGCCGGTCGACTTCGCCATCGTGCGCCGGCGTCTCGCCCTCGACGATCATCGTGACCTTGGCGTCCGGCGTCGAAGCCGTCGCGCCTCGATCACGTCGACCACCGAGCCGAACCGATCGAGCAGCGCCGAGGCGCCGACGACGAGCTGCAGCTTCAGGTCCGGATGGCGCTGCACCGCACGCATCACCGACTTGATGCTGCTGTAGTTGGCGCGGGAGCCGATGACGACGCAGACTTTTCTCATCTGATTTACGGTGCTACGCCGGTCTGGCCGCTCGCGGCGCGCTCCGCGTCGACACGTTTCCGTTTCTCCGCAAGCTGGCGCGCCTTCGCCGCCGCCTTCCGGGCATGCTGGCGTGCCTTCTCCGCTTTGTCTGCCGCCTTCTCGTTCGCCTTTGTCTTCCGCTGCGCGTCGATGTGCCAGCGTCTCTCCTCGAATCGACGCTCACGCTCGACCGCTTTGGCGCGCTTTGAGACTTCGCGATCGCGCTCGAGAACTGCACGCTGCTCGTCGACGCTGTCCATCAGCAGCCAGGCCCCAAGGCCGTTCGCGCCCGCGATTGCGAGGCGTCTGACAACGCCGCGAAATGGCGACGGGCGCGTCAATTGCGGATCTGGCGTACGGCGGCCACTTCGCGCGAGCTGCTCGACAGCATTGACAAAACGCGGCGTCGAGGGCCTGTCGAGTCCCTGGGGGCGCACGAACGCCGTCACGAACCGGCAATTCCTCTCGTCGCGCGAGCCGACGCTGTTCATCGCCAGGGCAAGCTGGGCGAGATGAGCGGGAACGTCCGTCGCTGTGTGAAGGAGTCCACCTTCGACGGTCAGTAGATAGCGGAAGTGCGCCATACCGTCCTGGTGCATCCGATACTCGGGCAGGAGCATAGTCAACACCGGACGGCCGACGATGGCAGCCTCGAGGAAGACGCTCGTGCACAGCCCGACGACGGCGCTGCTGTAATACAGGGAGTCGAAATAGTCCGCTTTTGCGTCGCCGTCAATCGGGGTCCGTCCGCGGACAACCACATTCTCGAGGCCCGCAAGGCTGACGCCGACCCACTCGCGAGTGCGCTCAGGGTGCGGACGTACCAGCACGCCTGCCGTTCGCAGAATCGGATCCGCGCTCGTCCGCAACGCATCGATCCATTTCTTCACAAAGACGGGCTCGACCGGATTCGGAACCGGGCTCATCGCGGAACACACGTAGAGCACAAACGGCTTCGACGCCTCGAGCCCGACCGCCTGACAGAACTCGTGGCGGGAGCGATGGGGACGCTTTTCAAACCATTGGTCGTAGCACTGCGCGCCGGTGACGACAACGTTCTCGGCGGGGATACCATGCATGTCCACCGCTTCGTGCCTCTGGATATCGTTCCAGACGATCGTCTTGTCGGGCGCAATGTGTAGCAGCGCCTTGCTGGAGAGATGATCCCAGCTCATGATGCACGCTGCTGTCGGAATCCCGAGCGCACGCGCCGCCTTCAACTGGTCCATGGCCAGAGTGCGGGAAACCGTCAGCGATGTCAGCAGCACGACGTTCGGTCGCTCATCTTCGAGATATTGCGTCATTGCACGGCTGTTCGGGAGCATCCGCTCGATCCACTTCAGGCCGAGAATGATGGGGCGATAGCCGATGAGCACGCCGCCGATGCCCGACGTCATCCAGCGAACGACGCGAGGCGCGCGCTCGATATTACGCAGCCTCAACTTCTTCGCGTCGGCGTACCGCGGATCGAGATACCGCACATAGTCCAGCGCGAACCGGAGCTTCTGCGCGACGGGGAACCACGGCTCCTCCGCGGGCGACGGCGTCGATCCCCACGTGATCGTCGGATACTCGGCGGCCAGTCGCTCGACGAGCGCCCGTCCACCGGAGCTCTCTTCTTCATCCGCCAGGAGATGGACGTGGTGGCCGCGGGCGCCGAGGTCGCGGATGACCGACTCAAAGTTCCGGTAGTTCGCGAAATGGAGCGCCGTGAAGAGAATCTTCATGTCACGTCGACCACCGAGCCGAAGCAACGAGCAGCGGCGACGCGCTCGGATTTCAGATTAACGCTCACGGGCGCGCCTCAGCGCGGCGCGACGACCCGCCTTTAGCTGGCGCGCGGCGCGCGCATTCTCGAGCGACGCCAGCTCGCGTTCCGACAACGTCCACCGCTCGAACCGCTCGTCGTGTCGCGTCCGCGCCGCGTGCGTCCCCATCCAGCGCCAGAAAGGCGCCAGCAGATCCCGCCGCGTCGGTGGGGGGTGTAAGGCGGCCATCAATTCGATCTGCTCGACGAACAGCGGCGTCGCGGGAACCTCGAGTCCATTCGGGCGGACGAAGTCGCGGACGAAAGGCTTCACGCCGCGGTCGCTGCGCGCCAACGATGCGTCGAGCTGCGCCAGGTGCTCGTCAACGCTGTGCGCAACCTCGAGCAACCCGCCGCCGGCCTTGAGCAGATAGTTGAAATGGACCGTGCCTGTCTGGTTATCCGCCATTTCGGGTACGACTATCGTGTGGACCGTTCGCCCCACGATCCCTGCTTCGATGAATGCGCTGGTATTGATCCCGACGACGGCGCCGCAGTGGTACAGCGTGTCGAAATAGTCGGCGCGCGATCGCGGATCGACCGGATTGTCGCCCCACAGAACCGCGTTGAGACCGGAGAGGTCTACGCCTTCCCACTCAGCGAGTCGCGAGGGATGCGGTCGCACGAGGATTGGCACTGACTTGAGCCGCAATGACGCGCTTTCGCGCAAGGCACGGATCCACCGGCGAACGAACTGCGTTTCAACCGGGCTTCCCGCAAACAGCGCCGAGCAGACCCAGAGCACGAACGGCGGCGACGACGGCAGGCCGACGTGCCGGCAGAACGTCTCGCGATCGCGCGACGGCTGTCGATCGAACCACTGATCGAAGCATTGCGCGCCGGTCACGACGATGCGATCAGCGGGTACGCCGTGCAGCTCGATTGCCTCACCCCTCTGCGTCGGATTCCACACGAACACTCGATCGGGCAGATCGCGAATCAGCGCCTTGCTCGAAAGATGATCCCAGCTCCAGACGCACAGTCCGGTGGGTATGCGAAGCGCGCGCGCCGCGCGGAGGTACTCGATTTGCGACGAGCCAAGATCAATGAGCGGTGTCAGCAGAACGATGTCCGGACGCTGGACCTCGAGGTAGCCGCGGATCGCAGGATCCTCCGGCCCGCGATCGCTCCATGCGACGGAGGATGCCCGAGGCAAGGCGCCGCGACCAGCCGCCGGCTGCCCGAACCGCGCGTCCGAGGGTGACGAAGGCGCCCGGCGTGCGATCGCGGGACCGATCGCGAAGCTTCCGCGCGGTTCCGAACACCGGATGCTGATAGCGCAGGTAGTCCAGGCCGAGCCGCAAGCGGTTGACGACCCACGACCAGTCGTCATCCGCTCGTCCCGGCGCCTCGCCATGTGTGATCGATGGAAACTCGGATGCGAGCGCCTGCACCATGCTCAGCCCGCCAAGCGTCTCGTCCCGCTCCACGGCGAGATGGATCGCATGGCCCCGCTCGGCCAAACCGCGCAGCACCGACTCGAAATTGCGGAAGTAGGTGTAGTGCCGGCCGAGAAAGAGAATGGTCACCGGCTCGCTGAAAATGGTTTGACGAGGCGCCGGCAGTACGCCACGAGCCTCGCGTTGAACGCGGAGCGTCGTTTTTTTCGCTGCCACTGCGCCATCCGCTCCGCCCTCCGCTGCTCCTTGTCTTGTCGCTCCTGCTGCTTCGCCGCCAGACGCGCAGCACGAACGCGCTCCCCGCGCTCGTGCTTCTCGCGCAGAGCCGCTTCACGCTTGCGCTGCCGCTCCTCGAGAATTCGCGCCTTCTCGACGGCCCGCTGCGCCCGGAGCGCCAACACGCGCTCGGTCCTCGCGCGCTCTTTGTCGCGGCGGCGGCGCTGGCGGCTTACCTGTTCGGCAAACGTGCCGCTCGTTCGCCGTGCGAGCGGTGCCATCAGCGTTCGAAGAACCGGGATCCAGCGCGCCTGTTGCACCGGCCGAACGCGCTCACGCGCCACGTCCTCGACGGCCGCCGCAAACCGGGGAGTCGCCGCGGTACCCAGACCATGGGGGCGGACGAAGCGCTTCGACGAACGCTCGGTTGTGATGAACGAGCGCTGTCGGCGGTGGCCAGCGACTCCGCGAGCTGGGCGACGTGCGTGTCGAGGTCGCGCGCGTGCCGCAGCAGCCCGCCTTCGAGCAAATACCGGAAGTGAAGCGTCCCTTCCTGATTCTCGTAGAACTCCGGCAGCAGCATCGTATGCACCGCGCGGCCGACGATGCCCGCTTCGATGAGCGCGCTGGTGTTCAGGCCGACGGTTGCGGCGCTGTGGTACATCGAGTCGAAGTAGTCAGCCTTGGTCGCCGCGTCGATGGGCGCCGCACCGCGCGGCGGCCAAATGGCGGTGTTCGCGAAACCATCGAGGGTCGACGTCATCCCATTCGAATCCGCGCTTCGGATGCGGTCGTACGAGAATGCCCGCCTCGCGAAGACGTCGATCGGGGCTGCTCCGAACGCTGGCAATCCATCTCCTGACGAACTGTGCCTCGTTTGGGCTACCCTCGAACAACGCGGAGCACACGTAGAGAAGATACGGACGCGCCGGATCGAGGCCGATCTGCTGGCAGAAGGCTGTCGCGCAGGAGCGTCGGGCGGCGATCGAACCACTCGTCGAAGCACTGCGCCCCCGTCACAACGACGTGCTCCGGCGGAACTCCGTGATAGACCGCCGCCTCGCCTTCTGGGTCTCGTTCCAGACGAAGACGCTGTCAGGCACGTCGCGGACCAGCGCCTTGCTCGAAAGGTGGTCCCAGCTGCCGACGCACAGGGCGGTCGGAACGCCAAGCCGGCGCGCGATGCGCACGACGTCCTGCTGCTCGGAGCCGAGCGAAAGCAACGGCGTCACCAGGATCACATCGGCCGGATGCGATTCGATGTAGCTCGCCACGTCCGGGTCGATTGGCATGGCACGCTCCGAGGCGCGCAGCACGGCCGCGATCACCCGCCGGCCCGGTCGCGTTCGGCAGACGGGAGCATCGGCGAGCCGGACGATGAACACCGGAGTGCGGACGCGCGCGCGCTAGGCCAGCTTCGGCGCGTTTGCGTACTCGGGCTGCAGAAAGCGGAGATGATCGAGCCCGAGCCGGATCATGCTCCGGAGATCGATCCAGACGTCGTCGATCTGTCTGGGAGCCCAAGCGAACGTGATGTTGGAATACTCTGCCGCGAGCCGCGTGGCCGCCTCGTTCCAAGTCGCGCGCCACCTCCTTCTGCTCGCCCTGCTCCGCGAGGATGTGGACTGCGTGACCGCGTGCCGCGAGCGTGCGAATCACAGGCTCGAAGAGGCGCACGTACCAGAAGTTGCGCATCGAGAACAGGATGCGCAGGCGCGTCGTCGATCGATCCGTATCAGCCACGGGGATCACTCCCGTCGACTCGGGCCTCTCCCCTGATGTGGACGGCGACCTGATAGCGCGCGCGCCGTGCGCGCCGAAGTAGCCGGCCAGGAATCGACCCGCTCCAGCGCACTGCACGCCTCGCGCCGCGCCTCGTTTTCCCGCCCGCCGCTCGAAGAACCCAGGCGGTCAGCAGCGCCGGGCGGATGACGAAGCGTTTGAGCGCGATGCGCGTCGTACGCACCGCCGCGCTCCATGCGTTTCGCGCCGCACGCCCCTTCTCGCCCAACGCGATCCATTGCAGAACGATCGCCAGGGGCCATGCGACGATTCTGGCGGCGCGCGTGGAGGCGGTATCGCGAACAGGGACTGGCGACAGGCGTGCCGCGCGCTCCAGCGCGTCCGCGAGAATCGGCGTGCATGCGGTATCGAGACCGTGGGGCCGGATGAAGCTGCCGACGAAACGCGCGTCTGCTGACGTGTGACCTCGGGTGTGCGCAGCACCTCGCTCAGTTGTCGGACATGCTGCTCAATCGATTGCGCGACGCGAAGGAAACCTCCGTTCTCGGGTAGGAGGTAGTGGAAGTGAACGGTGCCTTCCTGCGTCGCAGCGAACTCCGGCGACAGCACCGACAGCACCGGACGGCCGAGTATCGTGGCCTCGACCATCGCGCTCGTGTTTACGCCCACGACGGCAGCGCTATAGAACAACGAATCGAAAAGGCTGTTCCGCGCGTCTTCAGCCGACGGGGTGTACCGCTGCCGGGGCCAGACACTCGCCGGACCCTGGTCCGAGAAGTCCGCGGTTTCCCACGCCTCGCAGTTGAACGGATGCGGGCGAATCAGAATCGCCGCGTCCCGCAACATCGCGTCGCCGCTGTTGCGCAGCCCGGCGATCCAGCGGCGAACGAACGGCGCTTCGACCTCCGACCGCGCGATGAAGACCGACGATCCCGTGTAGAGCACAATCGGCCGATCGGCCGGCAGCCCGACCATGCGACAGAACTCCTCGCGCGACTGGCTTGGCTGCCGATCGAACCAGCGATCGAACAACTGCGCGCCCGTGACCGCGACCCGGCCCGCGTCGACACCGTGATAGCTGACCGCTTCCGCCTTCTGGTGCTCATTCCAGACGGTCACCATGTCAGGCCGCACGCGCATGTGCCCCTTGTTGGTGAGGTTGTCCCAGCTCGCGATGCCCGCAACGACCGGGATGCCCATCGCCTGCGATGCCCGCACGAGATCGACCTGATCCGATGCGGCGTCCACGAGCGGCGACACCACGACGACATCCGGCCGGTGCGCGGCCAGGAAATCGAGAATCCGGCGGCTTACGGGAATCGCGCCCTCGAGGGCGCGCAGCACGCGGTAGCACCGGTTGAGGCCGCGGTCACCGAGCGATTCGACGCGATCCAGCCAATGCAGCCAGGGCGGCAGGACCTTACGCTTCATCCGCGCGCGCAGCGCGGGCGCGGCCGCGAGCCGTGGATGCAGATAGCGTACGAAGTCAAACGTCCCGCGCACGGCGCGGGCCATCGGCGTCCAGACGTCCGTCCGCTTCGGGATCACACCGATCACGTCGATCCCTTCGTCGCCGGAAAGGCCATCAAGACGCGCCGCCTTCCGCTCGCGCAACCAGTTGACCGCGACGCTCACATGGTGTCCGCGCTCGGCCAGGAGCCGCATGGTCGAGTCGAAGTAGCGGAGATACTCGGGCGAGGCGAGCGCGAACATAATCTGAAGCGGTCCGGCCGCACGCGGCGTTCGCTTGTCGGAGCGCCGCGTCCTGGCGGCCGCCGATGTTGCCAGCGCGAGCGGCAGCATTGCCCGCCGAAGAACGGCGCCGGTCACCCCGCTCCGCCGCGCGATCGGCGCGGGTGTCGCTGCGAACGTTTCGATTGCAGCGACGAAACGGTCCGCAGCCGGCACGTCGAAACCATAAGGCCGGACAAACGACTCGACAAATGCCCGCGCCTTCTCATCGCGGGCAGGCTCCCGTCTGACCGCGCCGGACAACTGGGACAGGTGCTCAGCCATCGACGCAGCCGTGGTGAGCAGGCCGCCGTTGACATTCTTGAGATGCTGGAAGTGCAGCGTCCCTTCCTGCTGTCCTGCAGAATTCATCCGCCAGCACGGAGTAGACCGGCCGACCGACGATGCCTGACTCGATGAGCGCGCTCGTATTCACGCCGACGACGGCGACGCTGTAGAACATCGAATCGAAGTAGTCGGCGCGCGCCTCGGTGTCAACGGGGTTTGCTCCGCCACGAGGCCAGATGCCCACCGCCTCATACTCGGAGGGATTGAAGTCCTGCCACTGATCCGCGTTCTGCGGATGCGGCCGGATGAGAATGGCCGCCTGCGCAAGGACGAGATCGGATGCGCGGCGGATCCCCTCGATCCAGCGGCGCACGAAGGGCACTTCGTGTGGGGTAATGAAGGGCGAGGAGCAGAGATACAACAGCAACGGCCGATCGTGCGGCACCCCAACCTTGACGCAGAACGCTTCGCGAGAAAGCGTCGGTTTCTGCACGAACCAGTGGTCGTACGCCTGCGCGCCGGTCACAATCACGCGCTCCGGAGGAACGCCGTGCAGCTCGCGAGCTTCCCCGCGCTGGGCCTCGTTCCACACGAGCACACGATCCGGCTGCTCGTGAATAAGCCCCTTCGTGGTCAGATGATCCCAGCTGCCGACGCCGAGCACAGTGCGGATACCGAGCGCCCTGGCTGCGCGGACATAGTCCACCTGTGCCGAGCCGAAATACAGCAGCGGCGTCACGAGCAGCACGTCTGGGAGCTCGGCGCGCAGAAACGCGTCGATGCGGTCGCCGTGCGGCACGGCGCGCTCGAGCGTCCGTACAATCGCGCGAAGGACACCGAGCATGGCGCGGGACCGCATGAACCGCGATTGCGTGATTCGCGACGCGAACGCTGGCGCCTGAGCCGCGCCGCGCGCACGAAGACTCGGCGACTGGTCGTACCGCGGTTCGAGATAGCGCCAGTAATCGAGCGTAAGCCTGAGTTGCGTGGCAAGCGGCTGCCATCGCGAATCCTTGCGCGAGGGAGCGTAGCTGTAGCGAATGCGCTCTGGGAAGTCCCGGACCAGCGCCTCGAGCGTCTTGGTGCCACCGACGCTGTCCCTGCGATCAGCAACAAGATGCAGGAAGTGGCCGCGTGACACGAGCAGGCGCAGCGCGGGCTCAAAGTTCCGGAGAAATCCGAAACTGCCCACGCAAAAGAGAATTTTCATGTACAGAGCTTCGCCCTCTCGCCTACACGTACGGCGAAGACGAGGCGTAAACCGCTCGAAATTGGCGGATTTATGCGCTTACCCGTCCACACCTCGCCCGGGCGAACGCTAATCGGTCAGCGTTCGACAGCCGTATTCGGCGTACGCGCCCCGGAAAATGAAGTTGGCTGTGTCAAAAAACCAGACTGGTGTGATGGTACAAGCGCGGCCTTAAGCTCTGAATAGTAAGTGATTTGGCCCGATCCGGTCAACGCGCAAACCACCCGAGTTAGGGGTCGGAAATCGGCGATCGCCGGGACAGATCGGTCCCAAATTGACCAACTCGCCCCCCTCAGGCGACGGCGTTTTCCTCAATCTCGCTGCGCCAGGAGAAAAACACGAGGCCAACCGAAAGCAGGCCAACCGCGAACGTCACCGCGATGGCGAACCGGACCGGATCCGGTGGATTCGTGCCGAACAATCCGTACTTGAATGCCTCGACAAAGGAGGCCATGGGGTTGAGGGCAAGCCACTTCTGATACTCCACCGGTACCTGCGAAGTGGAATAGAGCACCGGAGTCGCCAGAAACCACAACTGAATCACAGGCCCCAGTAAGAGCCGGGTATCGCGCGCCGATTCGCCCCACACCGAGGTGAACATGCCGATGCCAAGCACGAACGTGGCAATCGCTGCGATGGCGGCCACCGACCACAGCGTGTGGCCGCCCAGCGACAGATAGGGAGTTCCGTCCTTGACCCAGTAGTAGCCAACGACGACGACGGTGACCGCGGCACTGATGAGGAAGTTGAAAACTGCAGGCGTTGTCGTGGCGATCGGCAGGATGACCCTGGGCACGTACACGCGGTCCAGCACCTTCCGGTGCATCTCGAGTCCGCGCGTCGACCACATCAACGCATTCGCGAAGAGGTCCCACGAAATCGTACCGATGGTCAGAAACAGAAAATAGGGTATCCCTTCGGACTTCAAGCCGATGAGCCCTCCGAACACCAACGCGTTCAGCAGCAGCGGAAAGAGGGGCGTGATGAACACCCACGACCAACCAAGGATCGTCCGCGCGTACAGCTTCCGAAACGATTTCACCCCGAGAAAGTTGATGAACCTGCGGTACTGCCACAGTTCGATCGCGGTCGCGATGATACCTGGGCGTTTGGGCTCAATAGACCACGCCGTCGGCGCAGCGGACCCGTCCCGAGAGCCTGTCATACCTTGTCCGCCGTCTGCGATTCCATCAGGTGGAAATGCCAGAACGCCAGGGCGAAAACGATCGCGATCTCGGCGAGTGACAGCGGTAGCGCCCATGATGGCGGTCGGGCCCACCCGAACACCGCCGCCTTGAATTCCTCCACGAGCGCCGCCATCGGGTTGAACCAGACGAGCCAACGCCACTTGATTGGGATCTGCGTAACCGGGTAAATCACCGGCGTCAGGTACATCCAGAACCCAAGCGCGTAGCCGATGAAGAAGCGGACATCGCGCGCACGGACCTGGTAGAGCGCCGTGACGAGCGACAGCGAGAATGCGAAGAACAGGATCACGAAGAGCAGTGGTGCCGCGAAAAGCAACCTTGGGCTCCAGTCGATGTACCAGACTCCGTCATAAACGCGGTAATACGCAAACGCGACGAGGGCCACCGCGATGTTGACCGTCGGCTCTACAAACCCGGGCACCATCGTCGACAGAGGCAGGATGATCCGCGGGAAATAGAGTTTGGCAATGAGATCGCGGTTCATCTCGAAGCCTCGGCTGCCCCACCCCCAGGGGCCATCGAAGCAGTTCCAGGGGATGCTTCCGACGGTCAGCAAAAGGAAGTAAGGGACTCCGGTCGATGGCACATTCATGAGTCCCCCGTAGATGAGAGAACCCATGAGCAGCGGGATGAGGGGACGGAGCGGGACCCAGATCCATCCCAGCCGCGTTCGCCGGTACAGGACGCTGAACGCCTGCGACGCGAAGAACGCGACGAGGCGGCGATACCGCCACGCTTCTTCCAGACGTGCGAACGGATGGAAGCCGTGGTCCTTCGTCAGGACCCACTTTGCCGGCTTGTGGGCCGCGGCGCCGGCAGGTCCCGTCAGCCGCGTGCCTCCACGGCTTCCGCGGTAGCTGACCTCACGGACCAATCCAGCTTTGGCATCAGCACGCCGCCCTTGTAAAGGCTCACGTACGTCGAGCCGTATGTCATGAAGGACAGCGCGTCGGGAATGGTGATCACCTGTGTCTTGCCGGCTTCCTGCTGAAGCTGCACGTCGACCGTGTAGCTGGTCTCTGCCAGGAGGTTCGCCGGGATTTTCACGGCGATGTCATAGACGCCACGCTCATCGATCGTCACCGGCTCCGGCTGCGCCGATCGAAACACGTGGATGTTCTTCATATACAGATCGACGGACGCATGCAGGCGGACAGGCGGACGCATAATCCGGACGCGGGTCCGGATGAAGAAGCTCTCGGCAATCGGCGCCGCGCCGATCACGCGGCCATCCGCGCTCACGAGACGGATGGCCACCACCTCGATGAAGCGGTTGCTCTGCCGGACGCGATCTTCGCCAGTGGCATTCGCAGCGGCCAGGAGCGACTGCCGCGCTTCACTTTGATATTCGGCCACCACGGTCGTGGCGTCGCCCAGTTGCACCGCCTCTCCCTGCCGCAGCCATAGGGCCTGGTGGCACAAACGTGCGATCGCCGCCATGTCGTGGGAGACGAAGAGCACCGTAAGCCCCTTCTTCCCCTCTTCCTCGACGCGTTGAAGACACCGCTCCTGGAAGGCCATGTCACCGACAGCAAGGATCTCGTCGGCCAGCAGAATGTCGGGGCTCATATGGATCGCCACCGAGAATGCCAGCCGCAAGTACATGCCGCTCGAGTAATGACGCAGAGGGCTGTTGAGAAATTCGCCGAGCTCCGCGAAGTCGACAATCTCGGCGAGCCGCAACTCCACTTCATGTTTCGGCACGCCGTACATCGCCGCGTTCATGAAGATGTTCTCGAGCGCAGAGATGTCGGGATTGAACCCGGCGCCCAACTCGAGCAACGACACAACACGGCCGCGGCCGACGACGCGCCCTTCGGTGGGCCGAAGTACCCGGGCCAGAATCTTGAGCAGCGTCGACTTCCCCGCGCCGTTCGGTCCGATCACGCCGAGAATCGTGCCCGGCCGGACGGTGAAGGACACATGTCGGAGTGCCCACAGTTCGCGCAGCGGCGCTTTCTTGCCCCATGGCAGCGGTAGCGTTGCGAACCCGAGATTGACCGTCGCGCGGGCGCGCGACGATCGCGTCTGACGGCCCAGGTGGTAACGCTTGCCGAGATCCTCGACGGTCAGGCTATTCATTCAGGAGGACTGGGAATGGCGAGCCGGACTCGATTCGTGTGACATTCTCGGTGCGGCACAAACCTAACGTACTGTATAACATAGCATCACTTCAGCAACCAGCATCCAACCTGACATGCGTGCGACGGGTCGGCGCGGCACAGCGGTCGCGCACGCTTGGTCGCCCTTCTGCGCCTCGGCCGCCATCGGCCTTACCGCAACACTGATCCTGACCGGGTCTGGTGTGACGTTGGGTCGGGTCGTGGCGATGGCCGGTTACGAAGCGGCCTTCATTCTCCTTCCCGGATATGCCGCTTATCGGCTTTTGTTCGCGGAGGACGCCCGACTCTCGCGGCAACTCACATTCGCATGGGGGCTGGGGTACGTCATCGAAGTGTTCCTGTTCGCCCTCACGGCGGCTGCGAACGTCAGGGGCGTCTTTCTCGCTCTGCCGGTTCTCGCGCTGCTGTGCATCGGGATAACGCATCGCAGGACAGGTCGGCCGACCACGAATACACGCGAGCCAATATCACCTGGAATCGCATGGACGTTTGCTGCCGTCTCGAGCCTGTCTCTCGCATATGTCTGGCTGACGTATTTTCTCGATAACCCCCTTCCGGGAACGGTGCCGGCCGTGTCGTACTACGTCGACACGGTGCATGATCTGGCGCTTGCAGCCGAGGCGTTGCATCACTGGCCGATCATGGATCCGCACGTCCACGGCGAAGCCTTCGGGTACTACCTGTTCCCCTTCATGCACATGGCCGCAATCAGCCAGGTTACGGGGCTCGAATTGCCGGTCGTGGTTCTGCGCCTCTTTATTGTTCCCGTGTTCATCGCGTTGTTGGTGCAGACGTACTATCTCGGGACCGTGGCGGGACGCGGCAGCCGACTCGCCGGAGTCTTGTGCTCGGCGTGCGTCCTGTTAATCGGTGAGCTCGACTTGTCTGCGTCCGATATGTATCCCTTCTACAACATATTCTTCAGCGGGCTGCTGTACAGCCCCACGTTTCTGCTGGGGCTCATCGTATTCATTCCGGTCGTAGCATCGGTGGCAGATCATGACGATGAGCCGTTCAGAGCGCGATCCATCATCGCGCTGTCAATGTTGCTTGTGGGCTGCGTCGGCACGAAGGGCCAGGTTTTGCCGATGCTGTTGGCCGCCCTTATCGGTTTCCTCGGATGGGTCGCGGTGCGTGAGCGCCGCATGCACAAACGCGCGCTCGTCTTGACGGTTGTGGCTGGCGCCCTTCTCGTCGGGTTGTATGCAGTGGCGGGGTCGCGCACCACCTCAATTGCATTTCATCCACTTCTCCGGATGCCTCGAGCCACAAATCTTCCAGGTCCACTGCCGTGGATTCTTGGTTTTGCGGGGCTGGTCGGTATGAGAGTGATCGGTCTGATCGGTTCATTGCGATCAATCTGGCGCCGCGGATCGAGCACCACGACATGGTTCTTGATCCTGGCTGCGGCCGGCATTGTGCCCGCGTACCTCTTCGATATGGGCTCAGGCGAGTTTTACTTCCTTTCGTTTTCCTATGTGGTCCTTTCTGCGCTGACAGGCGCCGTGCTTACCTCCGCATACCGGTCGCGCAAGTCTCGCGCGGATGTGTTGACGATCGCGGCGGGCGCCACGCTTGGACTTGCCGGCCTGTGCGATTTGCCGCTTGATTATGGCAACCGCTTCCATCGCTACCTGTCCGGCGAGGCCATCTACGCAACGACAAATCAGAACCTCACCAGAGATTTGTGGAAGGGCCTGGTGTGGGCTCGCGACCATTTACCGAAGAACGCCGTGCTCGCGGTGAACAATCAGAGCCTCGGCGCATCCGGCGACTGGCGCTACTTTTACTATTCGGCGTTCGCCGAGCGCCACACCTTCCTCGGCGGGTGGATGTACTCGGACCGAACGCATGCGGTCGGGTACGACGACGTCTCACGCGGAAAGGTGCACCCATTTCCCGATCGACTTGCCCTCAACAACGAGGTGTTCAGCACGGGGGGTGCTACGGCGATTGCGTCGCTGCACAGCCGCGGCGTCACGCACCTCCTCGTCGACAAGGTGCATGGGCACCGGGTCGAGGCGCTCGAGACCGCGGCGACGCGGGTCTTTTCCAACAACGACGTTGACATCTATGCCATCGGCGCACATAACTGAGACCGCGCGCGCCCGCCGCGTCGCGCGGATCCGGCCGGTGCTGGCATGCCCGGGATGCCGAGGTGCGCTCACGTATTCATCGAGTGAGGCACGATGCGGGGCGTGTGCACGCGGGTACCCGATCCGCCATGAGCGCATCTACTTCGTGGATGTCCCCACGCGCGGGGATGACTTGGATCGCGTGAAGGGATGGCTCAAACGGACGCTCGGCCAGGCGTATTACACGATCGGCATCCAGTTCGTTGCGCCGACCTTTCCACTGAACTTCGGACGGGTCGTAACACGCCACATCAATCCGTCGTCCTCACTGGTCGTCGACGCCGGCAGCGGCAATCACCGGCTCCATCCCGACATCGTCTCCCTGGATTTCTTCGACTACGATGCGGTCGACATCGTCTGCACGCTCGACGCGCTTCCGTTCCGGTCGAACACCATCGATGCCGTCGTGTCCCGCAGTGTGCTGGAACATGTCGAGGATCCCGACGATGTCGTCAAGGAATTTCACCGGTGCACGAAGATCGGCGGGCTCGGGATTCACGTCATCCCATTTCTCTTTCCAGCGCACTCGTCTCCAAAGGATTACCATCGCCTGACTCCCGACGGACACGACATTCTCTTCAAGTCCTGGGAACCAGTCTCGCGCACGAATCCCACCGGCCCGGTGACCGTCGCGCTGCTGTATTTTATCGAGGTCGCCTCGACAATCCTCGGCTTCGGGATCGCTCGCCTCAAATCCCTCACGTACCTTCTCCTCTGCGGCGTGATGTTCCCTTTGAAATTCCTGGACATCGTCTTCGTCAACCGTCCGGCCTTCCTAGCATCGGCAGCGTCTGTGTTGTCGGTCGTGCGCAAGACCTCTGAATGAACAGACACGGGCCGACCTTCATTATTGCCGGCGCTCCGCGATCGGGAACGACGTGGCTGTACCAGCTGCTCGATCGCCATCCCGACGTGTACATGGCGAAGCCGGTGCGTCCCGAGCCGAAGTTCTTTCTCGTGGACGAGCTGTACGCCCGGGGCATTCAGCATTACTTCGATACCTGGTTCAAGGGAGCGGAGCATCAGGCAGCCCTCGGGGAGAAGACGACGAACTACCTGGAGAGTGCAGCCGCCGCGACGCGGATCCACACGCATCTCCCAGACGTGAAGCTGATCTTCATCCTGCGTGAGCCTGCGCACCGGGCCTATTCGAACTGGGCGTGGTCGCGAATGAACGGTATGGAGACCGAGGAGTTCGATACGGCGCTGGCGCGGGAGGACGAACGGGAGCGGCTGCTCGACCCACGCCTTCGGTATGCGAGGCCGCACGCCTATTTCTCTCGCGGGCTGTATGCCGAGATGCTGGGGCCTTACTTTGACCTGTTTCCGCGCGAACAGGTGCTGTGCCTTAAGTTCGACGATATCATCCGCAAGCCCGGCGACCTCGCCTCGCGCCTCCACAGGTTCCTAGGGGTGCCGGTGCAGCCGCAGAACGCCGAGGGACTGGACGTGGTGAACCCTTCAGAAAGCAACGGGGAAAAAATGCCCGCTCACGTGCGCGAACAGCTGCGACAGCGCTACGCGGCTCCGAATCGTGCGCTCGCAGATCTGCTCGGTTCGGAATTCGAGAGCTGGGAAGATCTGTGAGCGCCGAGGCACGCGACCTTCCTGTCGTCCTCGTCCTGACTCCCGTCTACAACGAAGCCGCGGGGTTGGCGGCGTACGAGGAGGCTATCCGCCGGACGCTGTTCTCACGGACAGATTGCGTTGTCCGTGTGTTGTTCATCGAGGACGGAAGCGCCGATGACAGCTGGCGCCTGATCTGTGAGCTCGCCGCGCGCGACGCGCAATTCCGCGGCATCAGGCTCTCGCGGAACTACGGATCGCACATTGCGCTGAGCGCCGGCTTCGCGAATGTCGACGGCGCCGACGCGGTGGCGACGCTGGCCTGCGACCTGCAGGATCCGCCCGAGGCCGTCGGCGAGTTCATCGACGCCTGGAGGCGCGGCGCCCAGATCGTATGGGGTAAGCGCATCACCCGCGCGGAGTCGGCGGTCCGTGTTTCGACAAGCCGGCTTTTCGAATCGCTCATCCGCCGGCACGCCATGCCCCGGGGGTCACGGTTCACGACCGGCAGCTTCCTGCTGGTGGATCGGAAGGTCGCCGAGTGCTTCGCCCGGTTCCAGGAGCACAACCGCGTCACCTTCGCGCTGGTTGCCTGGACCGGCTTCTCCGAGACCGTTGTTGAGTACCATCGGCAACGGCGGCGAACCGGTGTGTCGGGGTGGACCTATGGTCGCATGCTGAAAACGATGTACGACACGTTCATCGGATTCTCGCTGATGCCGATCCGGCTCATGACCATCACTGGTACGTTGGTGTCATTACTCACACTTCCACTCGCCGTATATTTTCTCTACGTTTACGTCAGCGGGCGGCCTTTGCCCGGGTGGACGAGCGTGATGCTCGGCCTGACTGTATTCTTCGGCCTCCAGTTTCTGATGATGGGTGTGGTAGGGGAGTACCTGTATCGCATCTACACCGAGGTCGTGAGGCGGCCTCTGTATTTCATCAGTGCGACGACCGAGGAACGTGAGGCTGCGCGTGCCCAGTTTCGTTGAGGAGTTGCGACGGGTTCGCATCACAGGCGTACGGACGCGGCGTCTTGAATGGGCAGTCGGCCTCGAGGTGTCGCTGCCCGTATCGCTCCTCAGGTCGCTCGTCGGCTCCGCTGACATCTCAACGCTTGATCTGCGTACGCTTCCGCCGCTCAACCAAAACGGCCTGGCAAACAGTCTACGGTTGAGAGCGGCGTTCACCGAGCGGCCTCCGGTATCGAAGCTTCCATTCAGTTATCAGCGCGTCCCTCCGATGGTCCGTTGGCTCATCGCACGTAACATTGGCAGGCGCCTGCGCACGAAGCAGCAGGCATGGGCGCGGTTTCCGGACTGGCCGCTCGATCTCAGCGCCGACTTCGTCTCCGACTGGTCGGCCACCGAGCTGGACGTGGCGGCCCCACAGCCGGCGCCCGTCCTTCTGACCCATGACATCGATTCGCCAGAGGGATTACGCAACCTCGTCGAGCTGTTCCTGCCCATCGAGGAAGCGGCCGGCGCGCGATCGACAAATTACGTGGTGCCGTGCGGTTGGCAGCTGGATCACGGGCTGCTGAGGGAAATCATCCAACGCGGCCACGAGATCGGCGTACACGGCTACGACCATTCGAATCGAACCGCGTTCCTCAGCGCCACCGAGCGCCGCCAGCGGTTGACGGATGGGCGCGCGGCGCTTGAGGCGTACTCGCCGGCGGGGTACAGAGCGCCATCGCTCGTGCGAACCTCAGAACTGGTCGAGGATCTCGCGGGTTATTACCGTTACGATTCGAGCATACCCACATCGGGTGGCCCGTTTCCGGTCTTCAACAACGGCTGCGCCAGCGCCCGCCCTTTCCGGATTGACCGCACGCTGGAAATCCCCATCACCATGCGCCGCGACGGGAGCGTCCAGTTTCTCGGCTACACGCCGGCCGAAATCGGTGCGATGTGGGAGCAGAACGCGGAGACAATCGCCATGGCTCGGGGTGTGGTGATGCTGTTGACGCACTGCGAGAAGCGGTTTTCCGGGAACCGGCCGATGCTCGACGCCTATCGACAGTTCCTCGAATTCGTCCGATGTTCGCCTCGGTTCGAATGGAGCACCGCTGCCCGCGTGGCAGCCGCCGCAGGACCGCAGTGATACATGATGCGCATGATTCCAAGGCCGTCTTCACAGCCGATCCTGCAAATATTCATTGGTTCGTCGCGCGAATCGTCGGGGCGGTGCCAGTCCCAAATCCGAGCCGGGTCCTCGATATCGGCTGCGGCGACGGGCTGCTGCTGCTGGCACTCGCGGACGCGATGCCACGCGTGTCATTGATCGGTGTCGATCTCTCTCCCGCCAGCGTCGCCGCCGCGCGCGAGCGGCTTGTAACATCACTCCACGAGTCCAGGATGTCAGTCGTATGCAGCGACTACATGGCGTTCGACCGCGGCCAATTCGGACTGATCACGGCTTTCCAATCCCTGGAGGCGATCGACGCGCCGACCGAGCAGGTGGCGGCGACACTTGCGCGCGATGTGGCTCCCGGCGGCATCCTGATCTACGTCATGCCCTATCGCTGCCTGTATAACAGTTTGCTTAACACTTTTCGGAACCTGCTGCGTCGCATGCGCGGAAAGGTGTCGGACTGGATCATTCTCCGCGCCGCGACACTGCTCCATCATGGTCAATCGCAGGAGTGGCTCAGGCAACGAGTGCACTACATGTATTTGGTGACCCGTCACTACGACGAGACGCTGCGCGAAGCTCTCCGTCATGAGGGCTTTCACGTCCTTCACACGGAAGCGGCGCCTCACACGAGCCCAGGTCAACTGAAGCATCGACTCGCCGTGCTCGTCGCACGCGCCGTGAAGTAGCTGGTCGGACATCGATGGAGGCGGTACATTTGACGCCGATCCTGCGCATATCCGCAGGTTCGGGGAACGAATCTTTCACGCCCTCGGCGGCGTCGTCCCAGGGCGTGTCCTCGGATGCTTACCTGAACGTCGGACGCGGGCCGCATTGGCTTGATCATCGCGTCCTCGTCGCTGCACGGCATGGAGGCCACGTGCCTGGGACCACGACTGACCGTATGATTCTCGCGGTTGCACGCATCCGTCACCCTGGCCGGCCTCACGCAAGGCTTCGCGAGAGAATCAAGTACATGTATCTGGTTCTGCTGCAATACGAGGATGGCCTGCGCGGGGCGTTGAGCCGTCATCCCTTTCAACTCGCCGGCACCGAACCGGCGCCCCATAGGAGTCTGGGTCATCCCAAGCACCGGTTGGCCGTGACGTCGGCGCTCCTCGCGATGGACTCTCCCAGATGACCGCCACATTACATCCGATCGACCATGGGTGCTGTATCTGGCTCACGGGACTGAGCGGCGCGGGCAAATCCACCATCGCACAGATTCTCAACACGCATCTGACAGCGCGGGGCCGCACAGTGACGCTGCTGGATGGAGACGCCGTGCGGACCCATCTGTCCAAAGGGCTCGGATTCAGCAAGCAGGATCGCGACGCCAACATCCTCCGTATCGGGTTCGTCGCGGCGGAGATCGTGCGACATCGCGGCATCGCGATCGTCGCGGCGGTGAGCCCCTACGAAGCGACGCGGAACGAGGTGCGCGACATGGTGGGGCGCGACGCGTTCGTGCTCGTGCATGTCGCGACGCCGTTGGCCGTCTGCGAGCAGCGTGACGTAAAAGGCCTGTACGCCAGGGCGCGCAGAGGTGAAATCAAGGGGCTGACCGGCATCGACGATCCGTACGAACCTCCGGGCGCTCCGGATGTCGTGCTGACGACGATCGGGTGTGATGCTGAAGAGTGCGCCGCCACAATCGAGGGGGCGATAGAAAGGCGGGGACTGACGTGAGGGACGCCGGCATCATCAGAGTCGCCATCATTCCGGCGCGGGGCGGCAGCAAGCGGATTCCACACAAGAACATCCGGCCGTTCCGTGGCAAACCGATGATTGCCTGGTCAATTGACGCGGCCAGGACGTCAGCGCTGTTCGATCGAATTGTTGTCTCAACTGATGACCCGGCGATCGCCGAGGTCGCGAAAGCGTGCGGGGCGGAGGTGCCATTCATGCGCGCCGCGGAGCTCTCGGACGATTACACGGGCACGACCGCGGTCGTCGAGGATGCGCTGCGTCGTCTCGACGCCATGGGACACCGCCCGACTGCTGCGTGCTGCATCTATGCCACGGCGCCCTTCATCCAGCCTTCGGACATCCGCGCCGCTTACTCCATTCTCGAGACAGGTGATTGGCAGTATGTGTTCTCGGCAACGACGTTTGACTTTTCAATATTCCGCGCGCTCCAGTGGGATCCGTCTGGCAGAATCATGATGGTGTTCCCGGAGCACTCCGAGACGCGTTCGCAGGATCTGCCCGAAACCGTTCACGATGCGGGACAGTTCTACTGGGGTCGTGTCGAAGCCTGGATGACCGGCGCCAGCATTTATCACCAACACTCGCAGGTTCTGCAGATTCCACGGTGGCGGACGCAAGACATCGACACGGTGGAAGACTGGCGTCGGGCAGAACTCCTCCATAGAATCATGGAGGACACCTCGCAGAATGGAACGTAAATCCTTCAGCACCGAACAGGAGTCGTTCTGGGCCGGCGCATTCGGCACCGAATACATCAATCGCAACAAGAGCGATGCGCTGCTCGCCTCGAATCTGAATTTTTTCAGCCACGCGCTCAGGCGCGCCGGCCAGATCGAATCGTGCATCGAATTCGGCGCGAATATTGGGATGAATCTTCAGGCGCTGAGACTCCTCTTTCCCGGGATGCGGCAGCAGGCAATAGAGATCAATGGCGAGGCCGCGCGGGAACTGGCCGCGTGGCTCGGCGACGCAAATGTCTTCAACGGGTCGATTTTCGATTGGAAGCCAACCGTCGCGGTCGATTTGGCGCTGATCAAGGGCGTGTTGATTCACATCAATCCCGAGAGGCTCGCCGACGCCTATCGCGCGATTCACGCCGCCACCCGTCGCTGGATTCTGGTCTGCGAGTACTACAATCCGTCTCCCGTCGCGATCGAGTACCGCGGCCACAACGACCGGCTGTTCAAGAGGGACTTCGCCGGGGAGATGCTCGACACCTACACAGATCTGAGGCTCGTTGACTACGGATTTGCCTATCGGCGTGATCCTGCGTTTCCGCAGGACGACATCACCTGGTTCCTCATGGAGAAACGCGACTAACCGATGCTCACGTATTGCACTCGGTGCGTGATGCCGAGCACCAAGCCCGACCTGCAACTCGATGCCGCGGGCATCTGCAGCGCCTGCAGGCACTATGAAGCACGTGCAACGATCGACTGGGACGCAAGGCGAGAGGAGCTCCTCAGCGTCCTGGCACGGTACCGTCGGCACGGCGAACACTGGGATTGCATCGTGCCAGTCAGCGGCGGAAAGGACAGCACCTACCAGGTCGTCCGAACGCTGCAACTCGGGTTGAACCCTCTCTGTGTGACCGCGACCACCTGCGACCTGTCGACGATTGGGCGCGCCAACATCGAAAACATCAAGAGACTCGGCGTCGACTACATGGAGTTTTCGCCGAACCCGTGCGTACGGGCAAAGTTGAATCGTATAGGTCTGACGGAAGTCGGCGACATCTCCTGGCCCGAGCACGTGGGCATTTTCACGATCCCGGTGCGCGCAGCCGTACAGTTCAATATCCAGCTGCTCATCTGGGGTGAGAATTCACAGAACGAATACGGAGGACCGGCGACCGCAGCCGAGAACAGCGTCCTCACGCGTCGGTGGCTCGAGGAGTTCGGGGGACTACTCGGCTTGAGGGTGACGGATCTCAGCGAGAGTTACGGCATCGATCGGAAACATCTTCTTCCGTACCAGTACCCCACTGATGAAGACCTCCAGCGTGTCGGAGTCACGGGATTGTTCCTCGGATACTACCTTCCGTGGGACGGGTTATCGAATGCCTTGATTGCGCAGGCCTACGGACTCCGCACGCTCGATAGGGCCATCGAAGGGTCGATGGTGAATTACGAGAACCTTGACAACCATCAGACGGGCATTCACGACTATTTCAAATTCCTAAAATTCGGCTTCTCCCGTGCGACCGATATTGCCTGCATGCACGTGAGGAGGGACCGGATTTCACGGCAGGATGCCCTGCACATTGTGAAACATCGCGATGGCAAGTTTCCGTGGACGTATCTTGGCAAGCCGCTCGATCAGATTCTCGAACCATTGGAGATAAGCGTCGAGGAGTTCATCGCGATTTGCGATCGATTTACGAACAAGCAGATTTTCAAGCGCGACGGCGCAGGCCGACTCGTCAAAGATCGGCACGGCAATCTGGAGAAGGTGAACTACGACAATCTATGAAGGTCGCCATCGTTAACTACGGGATGGGCAATCTCGCTTCGGTGAAACGGGTGCTTGAAGACCTCGGCGCAGATCCGTTCATCGCTGAGGGACCCGGGACGCTGGCGGATGCGGATCGAATTGTCCTTCCGGGCGTGGGCGCATTTCCCGCCGCCATGCACAGCCTGATCCATCAGGGATGGCGTGACGCGTTGCAGCACCTGGCAGTCGAGCGGAGAAAGCCGCTTCTCGGGATCTGTCTGGGGATGCAGCTGTTGGCGTCGCGTGGCGAAGAGGGAGATCCAACCGACGGCTTGGGCTTCATCGATGGCACAGTCAGACGCCTCGATGCAATTGGCTGCGCGCTTCGGATTCCGCACGTCGGCTGGAACCAGATCACGCACGTGCCGGACGACCCGCTGTTCGCAAGAATCCCGCAGGAGTCCGACTTCTACTTTGTACACAGCTTTGCGTTCGCTCCAGAGGCAGCCGAAAGCGTGGTGGCTGTCACAGACTATGGCGTTCCGGTCGTTGCCGCGGTGCGCAAGCAGAACATCTGGGGTGTGCAGTTCCACCCCGAGAAAAGCTCGAAAGCGGGTCGCCAGCTCCTCCAGAACTTCATGGACTATGCCCCGTGTTGAAAGTCCGAATCATTCCGACATTGCTCTGGAAGGACCTCGGACTGGTCAAGGGGATTGGTTTTCACAGCTGGCGCCGGGTGGGCACCGTGCTGCCGGCCATCAAGGTCTACAACAGCCGCGACGTCGATGAGCTCATCCTCGTCGACATCACCGCATCATTGGCGATGACGACGCCCGATACCGATTCGATCGCGGACTTTTCACAGGAATGTTTCGTGCCGCTGACCGTGGGGGGAGGCGTCACGACCGTGGAGCAGACGACGGCGCTTCTTCGCGCCGGCGCGGACAAGATCAGCGTCAATACCGCCGCCTATGCGAGACCAGCACTCGTTGACGACATATCACAACGCTTCGGCTCGCAGTGCGTGGTCGCAAGCATCGACGTCAGTCAGGACGCTGGCGGCAACTATCACTGCAAGAGTCATTCGGGAACGCGCGACACGAACAGGCACCCCGTTGAATGGGCGCGAGAGCTTGTGAATCGCGGCGCCGGCGAAATTCTCCTGACATCAATTGAACGTGATGGGACGTTGCAGGGCTACGACCTCACATTGATCGCATCGGTGGCAGGCGCCGTGGACGTTCCCGTGATCGCTTCGGGAGGAGCCGGGAGCTACCAGGACATGGTGGATGCGGTGCTCCAAGGAGGGGCGTCGGCGGTAGCGGCCGCAAGCATGTTTCATTTCACGGAGCATACGCCGGCAGGCGCACGGCAAGCGCTGATGAATGCCGCAATTCCCGTGCGGCGGAGCTTCAAGCCAATCGAAGAAGTGCGACTGGCGCGCTGATCGCCAGCGCGCTCGGCTGCGCGCGAGCCACGCTCAGGAGGCTCGACCGAACAAATTGCGGTACCAGCTGCCGAACGCGGTGCGCCATCCGAGCACTTTTTTTCGCCGTCGTTCGCTCGCGCGTTTGCGCTCGCGATGAGCCTGCATGCGAACCGCCTTCTCGGCTCTCCGCGCCTCTTTCCAAATCTTTTCCGTGTCGGCGGTTTCGCGCAGCATCACAGCCAGAGGCCAGAGGCCGGTCCGTACGGCGCGCGCCCACAGGGGCGGCGCGTATGGCGCACGGCGGTGCCCGGCTAGCTGCTCCAGGGCGTCGACGAAGATCGGTGTCGCCGCTCGCTGCAGTCCGTGAGGCCGAACAAAGGCCTGGACGAACGCATCGTTCAGCGACGAAAGCCCCGGCGCCTCCAGCACAGCGCGAAGCTGCGCCAAG
Organism: uncultured Acidobacteriota bacterium; assembly: GCA_963741135.1. Classification (GTDB taxonomy): domain Bacteria; phylum Acidobacteriota; class Vicinamibacteria; order Vicinamibacterales; family UBA2999; genus Gp6-AA40. Next base: position 654,117 of record CAVUHC010000006.1, on the reverse strand, counting down.
TGCTCCTCGAGCGAGTGCGACGTCCTTAACAGTCCGCCACCCGCTTCGAGCAAATGACGGAAATGCAGCGTGCCGCCCTGATTGTCGTGAAATTCCGGCAACAGGATCGTGTGCACAGAACGGCCGACGATCGCTGCTTCAATCATCGCGCTCGTATTGAGTCCCACCACCGCCGCGCAATGGAAAATGGAGTCGAAATAGGCGTTCTTCGCGGCGTCGCTGATCGGAACCTCGCCTTGTCGCGGCCAGAGCGATACGTCCCGTACGCCTTCGAAGCTCACGGAGTCGAACTGGTACGCCCTTTTGGGATGCGGCCTGATCAGGATGGGCGCGTCGCGCAACACCGGATCTGGGGACGCGCGAAGCCGGCCAACCCACTGCGCCGCGAATTCGGCCTCCGAGGGGCTGCCTTCAAACAAGGCGGAACACACGTACAGGACGTAGGGCCGGGTCGCAGGGAGATTGACCAACCGGCAGAACGAATCACGATCCATCCCCGGCTGCCGATCGAACCACTGGTCGAAGCATTGCGCGCCGGTCACGACAACCCGGTCCGCAGGCACGCCGTGGAACGTCTCCGCTTCCCGCTGCTGCATCTCGTTCCAGACGAAGAGCCGGTCAGGACAGCTGCGGATGAGCGTCTTGCTCGACAGATGATCCCAGCTCCCGACCGCCAGCGCCGTCGGAATGCCCATGCTTTGCGCGGCCTGCAGCATGTCGAACTGCGTGGAGCCGAGAGCAATCAACGGCGAAATCACGAGTACATCAGGACGGTCCGCGTGAAGAAAATCACGCAAGACGGCTGCGACGGGAAGCGCCGATTCGATCCGGGTCAAGCCGCGCTCGAGCAGATACGCCACACGGGAGCGGCGGAGGATCGGCCACCGCATGCAACGGCGAACGAAATCAGGAGCCCGCGCTTCGGCACGCTGGCGCAGAACCGGTGCGGCGGCGAACGCTGGCGTGAGAAACCTCACAAAGTCGATCGTCCGGCGTAAGCGGACCGATAAGTCCAGCCAGGTGGTGGCCACCCGCGGTGTCGTGCTGAAGGAGATGGACGGATGCTCACGGGCGAGCTGCTCCATCGCTTCCTTCCAGTGATATTGGCGCTCGGCGGTGACGTGCACGTGGTGATCCCGCCGGACAAGCTCGTGGATCACCCGGTCGAAAAACTTCAGATACCAGAAGTTGCGAACGGAAAAGACGACGCGCATCAGCGTCGATGCCGGAAGATCACGGCAATGCCGGCGGACCGCCGGCAGGTGCAACGTGTCCTGAAGCCAACCGGGTTATCTGACATAGGGAACACGGACGTCGGGCGCAGGAGCGTCGCTCATTTTACACGACCGGCAAACGTTGATGGCCGGCGAACCGACTAAGAAGATCGCGGAGGAACCGGCTCGACCGAGCGCGAACCAGCGATGCGATCCGCGATCTTCGTCACGTTCGCGTCGCCCTTGGCGCGATATGTCCGAAGATCCTCGTCAAACCATCGGAGGTTCCGGATGCTCCGGTTCGTGAGTCCGCGATACGTATACCGATATGGGATCGAGTGATCTGGGTGCCTGAAATAGTTGATCAGCGCTGCCGCGCGCAACCTGACATCAGTGGACGGGATTGGATTGGCCGGTGACGCGAGAAGCTCCTCGTAGTGCGCCCGTGACTCTGGCAGGATATGCCCCGCAGGGAAATTGATGTGACCGTAGTAGGCTCCGATGATCGTCGGCACGCCGAGCACACCAAGTTCCAGCGCCGCGGTTCCGTTCCACAATAACGCCAAGTCGAGGATCTCGGCTAACTCAAACAGGTTGAACTCATTGTGGCCGAGGAAATGGACGTTTGGGGGGAGATTGGCAGGAAGCCAGTCCATGAGAACCTCGGTCGGATACAGGGCGATCTCCTCGCGGATCTCGTGCGGATGCGGTTTGATGAGCAGATGGAGATGCGGGTTGGCTCCCGCAATCTCCACCGTATGATCGAACCATTCGCGCATGTCCGCATGCGCGGGTCCATCACCGCGCGGCATTTCGAGATCGAACAGCACTTTCCCCAGCAACCCGACAATCCTCTTGCCTTGTTGCCGTTCCTTCGTCAGAAAATCGAGGCGGTCGGATTGCCCCACAAGGACCTGCCGCTGGACGCGATGCTGCCTGGTCCATTGGTCCATCGTGTCGACCAGCTGTTCTCTCTGATCCACGGAGAGCTGACTGTCGTACTGCTCAAAACATGTCATTGGGGCGAAGTACGCGCCGGCGAGATCCGCGTGAAGCGTCATGTCACGCACGGCGAGCGTGGTCGCTTCGTCGGTTTGGAAGTTGGCGAAGTAATTCTCGTACACGTTCGCCACGTGTATGACGGAGATATCCTGCTGAGACGCTCGCCGCTGAACATACCGCCGCGTGTAGAAATGCGAACCAAGGTGCACGTACGGCAGGATCACCCGCACAGGCAGGTTCAGCCGCCGACCCGCGTCCGCGACATGACGCAAGCACACCTCGAATACTTCGATCCGACGCATGTTGTCGGCCAACACATCCTGCTTCGACGGGTCTTCGAAATCGATTGAGTATCGACGATTGCGGCAACTGAGATCCTCCCGGACGCCCCAATACACGTCGACGCCGTCGTACGCGATCTTTCGCGCGCCAAAATCGATGTCCCACTGTTTGTCCGTCTCGCCGCCGGCCTCGTCCTGCCATTTCGCGTGATCCATTCCCGGGTTCAACTGATCGGCGATCTGATCGATCTCCGCAATGCCGGTTGGCTGATACTCCAGCAGGCCGGACACGAGGGACACAATCGCGAAGCCGCGCCGCTTCAATTCACGAATGGCCAGAATCGGATAGACATTCAATTCGTGAGCATTCTTCGCGACGATCACAGCGATGCCGCACGGGACGCGCGGCTGGGGGACCTCGTTCAAAAGGTCGTTCGTCACCTTCAGAAACTGTTGATCCGCCAGTGCGCTCTCCTGCCCCAGCGCGATGTTGAGCGAACGGGAGGTCGCGTCCTCAGAGAAGGACATCACTCCTTGGTGCTTCACATGCCTGAGGTGTTCCACGCTCTTGTCGAACTTCCCCAGCATCGAATACGCGAGAGCGAGATCGCGATCGTCGAGACCATGACGTCGATCGAGCCAGCCCTGCGTGTCCAGGTGGCGGATTTGATCCCGGTCAGCTAGCCATAGAAACGCGGTCAGGAAGTGACCAACGTTGCTACGCGTCACTTGCGCGTTCTCGCAGGCGATTCTCAGCGCTCGAAACGCGACGCCCCTCACCGCCTCGTTCCGCAGCCGCAGGAATCGAACGCAGTACTCGATCATGCGCACCGGCTTCCGCGGACGCCGCAACGTCCGCTCTGCGATACGAGCCACGAGGTCGTCCATTCCCGCGATATCGAGGGCGACGACAAGAGTGAACAGAAGCCTGAGCTTGGTTGCGCGAGGTTGGTCGACCCCGGTGAGGGCCGCCTTCGTTTTCGCGGCACGTTCTTGCTCGGAGAGAAGCCTGACGAACGCGGCTTCGTCCGGGATCTTCTCGGCGAGCCACGCTCTGAACTCGGCGAGATAACGTTGCCGGTGTTCCAGATGGCGGGAGTAGATCCCTTCCTGACTGACGCTTCGCGCGAACTGCGAATACGTCCCGACGTCATTCTTTCCCGCGGAGGCAAGGAAGAGTTCGGCAACCGTGTCGACCAGCTGCTCGTCCGAGATCAGTCGCACCAGGTCGAGCAGCGACAGGATCACCTTGGATTGGTTGCGCTGGGACAGCGCAGACGATACGCGCGGGAACTCCTGGCACATGGCTGCCAGGCCCTGTGTGACCTCGTCGCTGACGCGATGCCTGACGACCGTATCGCGCCTCGATTCGCGATCGAGGTGCTCCCACAACCCGGTAATGGCTCCAATGTCATGCGCGTAGCGTTGAATATCGTGTCGCACGGCCGTCTTGGACGTGGTGTCGGACGGCGCTATGTTCGCCAGCGTTTCCCGCGTCCGCGAAACGAGGCAACGCTCGAGGATCTGATACGCGTCCGAATATTTCTGGACATCGCAACTCGCCTTGACGCACAGCGCGGCGAGGCGCTCATCGAACGCGCTACGATCGAGCAGCTGCTCCAGACGCACATGCTGATCACCGCTCAGCGGCTGCTCGAGACAAACCCTGCAGAGGTTACGGCGAACGATCTCCGGAAGGTCCTGCCACGTAAATGTTCGCGCCGGGATCGCACGAAACAGCAGGCTGTTCGAAATTCGCGAAAACGGACGGCTGGTCAGGAGATGGCGATAGACCTGAAGGATGAAGTGACCCCCTCGGATGTTCATCGACGTTGCGATTCCTCAACCATGTGCCACTCCAGCGGCGTCCCCCGCGCGATGTCGCGCGCGGCATGCGTGCCGACCACCTCGTCCAGGTGTCGAGGGTGCAGACCGAAGCCCGGCCTGATCGAGCGTACGTTCTCACGGGTAAACACGTCGCCCATCCGAACATCCTGCACAACGAAGAGCGATCTTCTGAAGGCGCGACTCGCTGCCTCGTGAGGCGATGCCTCGTACCGCACGCCGCCCATGGCACGCTCGGCCGTACGCACCGCGGCCACCATGTCCCTGAATTCCTCAGGCTCGAGTGAGAATGCGCTATCAGGGCCGCCGGCGCTGCGCGAAAGTGTGAGATGTTTTTCAACGATACTTGCGCCCAGCGCGACGGCCGCGACGGGCACTGACGTGCCCAGCGTGTGATCCGAGAGGCCCACCGGTACCGCGAATGCGCTGGCGAGATGCGGGATCGTCCGTAGATTCATTTCTTCCGGTCTTGCCGGATACCCACTCGTGCACTTCAACAGCGCAATCTCCGTCGCCCCGCCGCCGCGGATGGTCGTGACGGCTTCCTCTATCTCGGCGAATGTCGCCATGCCCGTCGACGCGATGACCGGCTTGCCGCGTCGCGCGACTTCGCGGAGCAACGGAACGTCGATGAGCTCGAACGAGGCGATCTTGTACGCAGGCACATCGAGGCGCTCGAGGAAGTCCACCGACGAGGCATCGAACGGCGTCGAGAAGAAATGGAGGCCGAGCGTCGCGGCGATCTCCTTGAGCGGCGCGTGCCACTCCCAGGGGGTGAACGCCTCCCGGTAGAGATCGTGAAGGGAGCGCCCGTCCCATTGCGTCCCGCGGATGCGGAAGAACTCGTTGTCGCACGCAATGGTCAGGGTGTCGGCGGTATAGGTCTGCAGTTTGATCGCGTCGGCTCCGGCAGCCGCCGCCGCTTCGAGAATGCGCACCGCATGGTTGTAGTCGTGCCCATGGTTCGCCGACATCTCTGCGATGACGTACGTGGGCTGACCGGCGCCGATCTCACGTCCCGCGATGCGGATCGTGGTCATGCGGTCCGCCGTTCGAAGACGACGCATTCGCGGCCGCCGCGGCGCTCGCGACGGGCTTGGACGAAGCCGGCGCGCCGGAACGCTGCCATCGATGCGTCATTCCCCTCTATAACGGAACCCCGCACGCCGGTGACGCCGAGAGCGTGGCAGGCGGCCTGCCAGCTCTCGATGAGTGCCCGGACGCCAAGCCCGAGCCGCCGGAACGGCGACGCCACCGCAATACTGAGCTCGGCACAATCCTCGCCCTCCGCCCGGTCGTATCGAATCACGGCCGCAACTTCGTCCTCCCGCGTGAAGAGATACATCCGCCCGGACGGGGACATGAGATAGCGATCGAACCAGCGGAAGTGTTCGGCCAGGGGAATCGGCGACGCTTCGAATGACTGCGCCCTTGTCGAAGGCTCACTGTTAATACGCCACACCTGTATGGCGTCGGCGCGAGTCGGCGCTCGCATCCTGATGGCGCCGGGCTGAGAACCATCGACGATCCATCGGGCGACGCGGTGCGCACCCTTTCCGTCGACGATCCGTGCCGCCCTATCGGCCATCTGCGCGAGCCGATCGCGCTCGTGGTTCAGCAACGCATCGACGCGTGACGGAAGGCCGGCGAGATCCGCCGGTGTTGACGCGCTCATCGCCTCGGCCGCACCCGCTTCCGCCATGGCCGATGCCCCGCGTTGCTGATTGTCCGCCACGACGATCAAAAGCGAGGCAATGCCGAGCGTCGCGACTTCCCACGTTGCGCCTCCGGCTGCCGTGATGACGAGGATCGAGCTCGCGAGACGGCGCGGAAAGTCGGGCGGATCATGAATGACCTCGACGTTCGAAGCCCCGGCCGCGGCGCGACGAACCTCGTCGATGTTCGGATTGGACGGTCCGACGGCGACGGTTAGGCGATAACCCTCGATACGCGTCGACAGCACTCCACGCACCACGTGCGGTGTCAGTCGACGCGGGTCCGCGCCGCCAAGAGTGATGACGATGTGATTCGACCGGTTCTCACCTACGCGACCGAGGTCACCGAAGACCGGGCGCACGAGGGCATACGTCGCGCCCATGAGGGTACGCGTATGCAAGGGCGTGGCGTAAGCCTCACGCTCCGCGCCCAGTGTTGGGTTGACGACCATGTCGCAGTCAAACCCGCCCAGCGTGTTCAGGTCATCAATCCACGCGATGCGCAGGCCGGCGTCGACGAGAACGCGCATGTAGTCACGATCGAAATGGTAGCCGTCGACGACGACCCACCGCGCGTCAGCGGGACGTTCGTTGGCCACGGCGATGGTCTCGGCCGCATCTCGCACGTTCGGCCAGACCTCGGGCAGCGCTGCCGTGGCAACCCCAATTGCAGCCAGCTCTCCGGCCAGACGGGGCGGCAGACCATGCGAGAGAAAAGCGACCTCTGCCCCACGGGAGCGCAACGCGTCAGCAAGCGCAGCACAGCGCATGACATGCCCGCTGCCGATTTCCGGGCCCGCGTCGGCCCGAATGACGACTCTCGTCGTCCGCGAAATCCGTTCCGCCACGTCCTGCCCGTCTGTCACATCACTCCGAATGGTACGGCTAGTAGTTGGAGAGTTCGCATCATCTGCGGTAATGCGCAAGAACCTTCGTCATCGCAGCGATGACCGCATCGACGTCCGCGTCGCCCATGGCTGGAAACATCGGCAGCGAAAGCAACCGCTCGTACGCGTCTTCCGCGACAGGACACATGCCTGGCCTCGTGCCAAGCGCCTGACGGTAGTACGGATGCAGGTGCACAGGTACATAGTGGACGTTGACCCCGATGTTCTCCGCGCGAAGCGCGCGGAACATTTCGCCGCGGTCCGCCCGCAACGCGTCGAGCTCCAGTTGGACCACGTAGAGGTGATACGAATGCTCGACCCCAGGACGCACGCGGAGCGCCCGGACCCCTGGAAGCGCGGCAAACGCCTCATCGTAGCGGGAGGCGATCTGCTGGCGCCGCGCGACGAACTGCGGCAGCCGTTCGAGCTGGCTGAGGCCGAGCGCGCACTGGACATCGGACAGACGGTAGTTGAATCCAAGCTCGGTCATCTCGTAGTAGAACGCACCTTCGATATCGCGCTGATGGTGATCGGTTGTGATGCCGTGATTGCGAAAGACGCGCATGTGTGCGGCGAGGTCAGTTTCCTCGGTTGTGACCATACCCCCTTCACCGGTGGTCACGTGCTTCACCGGGTGAAACGAGAAACAGGTGAGCCGCGCGAGGCTGCCGACGGGACGGCCACGAAGCGCGGCTCCAAGCGCATGACAGGCATCGGCGACCAGCGAGAGACCGTGGGCGTCCGCCAGCGGCTGGAGTGCGTCGTAGTCAGCCGGCTGCCCGGCATAGTCGACCGCGATGATCGCGCGCGTCCGGGCGCTGATGTTCGCCGCAACGCTGCTGGGGTCCAGGAGGAGTGTCTCGGAATCGACGTCCGCAAAGATCGGTGTGGCGCCCTCATAGAGGACGCAATTGGCGCTCGCGGCGAATGTGATCGTCGGCACGATGACCTCGTCGCCGGGCTTGATCCGGAGCGCGCGCATGGCCGCATGAAGAGCCGCGGTCCCGCTGCTCACAGCCACGCCATGCAGGGTTCCTGCGCTCGCCGCGCACCGGCGTTCGAACTCCGCAACGGCCGGACCGGTGGTGAGCCAGTCGGAACGGAGCACCGCGACGACCGCGGCGACATCAGCGTCGGATACGTCCTGCCGTCCGTACGGCAGCATCGTAGACCGGACGGGCGTGCCGCCGTGCAGGGCGAGCGTATTCGCCATCTTTCTCGCTAGGGTGTGAAAGAGAGCCGCTGCACGTCAGCCGCAGGCACGCGAACCCGTGGGGCGCTCACGCCGAGGTTCCGACCTGCAGCTGTGCCATCTCCAGCAGCTGCTCCGCAGTAAGCCACTTGGTGTTGGTGTCACTGCTGAAGACGAAATCCTCACCGCACTGAATGCCGCCGCGCAACTCGTGATAGTCGTCGCGGGTCCAGTCGTGGAAGGGATGCAGGATCACGTAGTGGTCATCGAACTCGAGCGTGCTGCGGCCGTCACCCTGTGGCACCATCACTTCGTGCAGCTTTTCACCAGGCCGGATCCCGACGATGTCGATCCGGCAGTCGGGCGCCAGGGCGCGCGCGAGATCCATCATGCTCATGCTCGGAATCTTCGGCACGAAGATCTCGCCGCCCATCATCCGCTCGAGCGAGGCGATGACGAAGTCGACGCCCTGGTCGAGCGTGATCCAGAAGCGTGTCATGCGAGGATCCGTGACCGGCAGCACGCCCGTGGCCCGCATTTTCAGGAAGAACGGGATGACGCTTCCGCGGCTTCCCACGACATTGCCGTAACGCACAACGGCAAAACGGGTCTTGTGCTGCCCTGAATAGCTGTTGGCGGCGGTAAAGAGCTTGTCGGAACAGAGCTTGGTGGCGCCATACAGGTTGATCGGACCCGCCGCCTTGTCAGTGCTGAGTGCGATGACCCGCTTGACGTTGCGATCGATAGCGGCGTCAATCACGTTCGCCGCGCCCAGCACGTTCGTCTTCACGGCCTCGAGCGGGTTGTACTCCGCCGTCGGCACCTGCTTCAACGCAGCGGCGTGCACAACGATGTCCACCCCGTCCATCGCGCGGTAGAGGCGCTCGCGGTCGCGGACGTCGCCGATGAAGTAGCGGATGCAGTCGTAGCGGGTGTCCGAGAGTACCTGCTTCATCTCCCACTGCTTCAGCTCGTCGCGACTGAATACGATGAGACGCTTCGGGCGGTAGCGCTTCAGCACGTTTTCCGTGAATCGCTTGCCGAAGGAGCCGGTGCCGCCGGTCACGAGAATGTTCTGGTCGTTGAGCATCTATCTACACCCGCCTCCTGATCGAGGGGCAGCCGTTAATCGTAGGGGTAAGACCGGATCGGGTCAACTCACACACCGCGTGACACTGTCGCGCTGCGTGGATCAAAGCGATGAATGGGCCTGGACTCGACCGAGCGCGGCGCGAAGCAGCATTGTGTTCCGCACGTCGATCGCTTCGAGCGCGCCGCCCCTTGCCTCCGCGAACGCCCGTTGCGCCAGCTCGAGGTGATAGACGAAATACGTCCGGTCCGAATAGAACGCAATGGCATTGATGCCGCAGAAGGGCGCGAGGTACGCGAACCCGCCGTACGGTACCGACAAATCCCCTGGCGCCGGCGATGATCGCTGTCTGCCGCGCGAGGTTCTCCTGGGGCTCAGCGCGCATGTCGACATAATGGATCCTGTCATGCCGCGGCGCGGTGTAATCGACATGGTCATCGACTCGAAATCCCGGATTCAGCATCACCACATCGGTATGTTCGGCAAGGGCGGCAACCGTGGAGGCGACGAGCGCACGGTTGTCAGCCGTATCCGGGAAACAGGAGCTGAAATAGAAGCGGACGGCGACGTACTCCGGGGGCAACGGCGGCAACGCCGCCGCCCCGGGCCCGGCATCGATGCGTCGATACCGGGCGTGATCCGCGACGCGGGTCATTGCGGCCTGGTGCTTCCAGAACGGCATGAAGAGCGAGTACATCAGTGCTGGATGCAAGAGTGCGGGCGATCCGCCGCCGAGCTGCGCACTGACGCGGCGGAGCAGTTGCCGGTCGAAGCGTCCCATCATGCGCTGTTTCTTCACCGCTTCGGTGGCCGCCCGGAACTCGTCGGGGGTCACGAACGAGAACGCATCGATGTAGCGGTTGCCGAGACCCGCATACCAGGCCTGCGTGCCGCCGCGGGAGACGATTACGAGACGCTCCGCCGGGAAACCGAACTTCTCGGCCGCCCAGCGGATGAACGGGATCCAGTAGAGGAGTTCGAATCCAATCTCTCCCGTCCAGGGCCCGACGAGGATCGGCCGGTCGCTCCGAGCTATTCGCGACAGCCGATCGACGACCCGTTGTTCGGTCCACTCGAGTTGCGCGTGAATGCCCGTGCTTCGCGCAAGGCGCGCGAGCGTGCTGCCCTGGCGGCGGACGCCCGATCGCAGATCGGCGATGGTATCGCGCGTTTCCGCGACGTCGGTCGCGCGCACGTCCCGCATGCGGCGAAGCTCGGCGCGCTCGGCCGCGACCTGATCGCGGAGGTCGCGAATCGCAGCGTCCTGGTCGCGCGCGAGCGCGACCAGCCGGTCGGCGCGTCGCCGCTGATCTTCGGCGTCTGGCGCGAGCAGCGGCTCGAGCGCCCGTCCGGCGCGTCGAAGGATGCGGGTCAGCAGCGGCATCCGTCCATCATCGGCTGCGCGCCTTCACAGCGGCCCTCGTTTCGCGGTCGATCTCCCGCCGGCGGATGGTCTCGCGTTTGTCGTGCTCCTGCTTGCCTTTCGCCAGCGCGAGCAGCACCTTCACTCGCCCCTTCTTGAAATACATCTCGAGGGGGACAAGCGTCAGCCCCTTTTCGGCGGTGCGCCCGATCAGCTTCCGGATCTCATGGCGGTGCAGCAACAGCTTGCGCTGCCGCATCTCCGCGTGGTCTGCGTAGCCGCGGTGGCTGTACGAGCTGATGTGCACGTTCATCATCCATATTTCGCCGTGGTCAGCCCTCGCGTAGCTGTCTCGCAGATTGATGCGCCCTTCGCGAATCGCCTTCACTTCGGTACCGAGCAGAGCCACGCCCGACTCCCAGGTCTCGATGATGTGGTAGTCGTGACGTGCCTTGCGGTTCTCGGCGATCAGCCGCTGGGCTTTCTCGCGCTCGTCCTTCTCCGCCACGTCAGTCTGCCCCGCGCGTCATCGGGCGATGAGACGCAATTGTCCTTCGGCGTCGAACTCTACGACCCCGTCCGCGACCCCACGCGCGACCACCTGCTCCCATTCACCGGCAAATCGCGCCCGCAGGTCACCCTGGAGGCCGAGGATCGCGCGATCGCGCGCCTGGCGGTAGGAGCGGACACGCCGCTTTCGATCCTGTTCGGTCATCGGACTCCACGATACCCCCGTCAATTTCGCCAGGCAGATGTGATTCTCGTCGCGTCGCTTGTGAAAAATCACCTCGAAGCCGTTCGCGCCGAGCGCCCGCGCCAATGACTTCCGGTCGAACGACTGCATGTGCAGCGGGTTCAACGTCGCCAACATGGACTGGTTGCCGGTCAGGTACTCCGCGTCGTCAGGCTCATTGTAAAAGTAGAGGTGGCCCCCCGGCGTGAGCCGGCGACGCACGACGTCGAAGAAGCGTTGCGGCCGGACGGAGTGCGTGAGCATGTGGTTGCAGACGATCAGGTCGAACGCGCCGTCCCCGGCGATGTCGAATTGGTCGTAATCCACCAGGCCGGACGACTCGATTCCGTACACCTCCTTCAGGAGGAATCGCTGGCTCTCCCAGATCGGCATCGTATGAACGTCGGCGCCGAACAGCCGCCGCAGTCCCTCGGAGATCATCCCTGTCCGCGGGCGAATTTCGAGCACGCGGGCATTCCGCGGTGGCACGAGCGCGCCGATCAGATCCAGGTGAACGCTGTTCTCGAAACGATCCAGCAGGAGACCCTCGAGGTAATCGGTGGAGCGAAAACCCAGATGTTCGGAGACGTACACCCCTGGCGTGGCGCGACGTTTGAGCGTGTCGCGATCGGCCTCAGTCAGCGGGTAGGGATTCAGCAGCGGGTTCGTAAATGCGCCGTCGTCTCCGTGCTTGCCCGTCACATCCTCGAAATGCGTCAGCAGAAAGCGATACCGTTCCCCGATCGGACGACGCGTCGCGTACGCCACGCCGCACGCGTGGCACATCGCAAAATCGTACCGCGCGGAAGTGGCGTCGGGTGTCTTGCGCAGCAGGATCAGCTTGTTCCACTCGTTGACGATCGTGCGTCCGGAATGCCCGCACATCGGGCACGCGTCGAGCGTCAACCACTCGCGTCCCTCCGGATCGGGATGCGGCGCAACCGGTTCCCACGCCGGAGGCTCCGCCTCGGCTGCGCCCACCGAGACCGACCGGCCCGACAGGCGCGGCGTCTCGTCGTCATCGATGGCAAGGCGCGAAAGGCGACCGAGCTGCAGGTTGTACTGCAGCAGGCGCTCGCGGACCTCCAGACGGAGCTCACGAACATCGTCGACGAGCCCACATACCTCCTTTGCGACGATCTTCTCGAGGCGCATGGTGCGCGCGTCGATCTCCCTGACGATCGCAGCCGTATCTGCGCTGATCTTGGTCGCGCGTCTGCTGTCGTCGGCAACCTGCTGCAAGCGTGCCGGCGCGTGAACAAACCCCGAGAGCAGACGTTTTGGAAGTTGCGCGAGCTGGTGAAGTAGACCGCTCATGAGTGGGGGAACATCCGAGTGTAACTCACGCGTCAGCACTTGGTGTACGATGGCGCTTCATTTCTCAAGATGAGCACTGCGACGCGGCCGAGATACAGCGCCGTCCTTTACGCGCTCCTGGTCGTCGCCTCGTATGCCGCTCTCTTCATCTGGCTTTTCGGCAAACCGATTGTCACTCACGGATACGTGTCGGAATCGGATCTGTACCAGAGTCCTACCTGCCGATCTTTCTGGCCCCAATCACGACTTGGTCGAGCTACGAGTTCTCGGGGCTTCCCGCATTTGCGGATCCCGGCGACTTCTCGTTGTATCCCCTGCATTTCCTCTTTGCCCGCGTTCTTCACTCCTGGACCGGCTTCATCGTCTCGGCGTTCGTCGTCGCCGCCACGTGCACGTACGCCTACGTGTACCGCCTCACGCGCTCACGAACAGCCGCCGCATTTGCCGGTCTCGCGTATGCGATGTCGGAGGCGATGGTCGAGCGTGTTCCGCACCTCGGCACGCTGCACTGCTTTGCGTGGCTCCCGTTGATCCTCCTCGCGATCGAGGAACTGCGCGGCGAACATCGCCGGACGTGGATCGCGATCGGCGGGTTTGCCGTTGCGTGCGCGTTTCTGTCCGGCCATCCGCAGCCAGCGATCTACACAATGTACGTGAGCGGGCTGTACGCGCTCGTTGGCGCGCTCGCCGAACGCGCGTCATTTCGCACCTACTTTTCCCTTGCCGCCATGTTCGTCTGCGGTGGTCTGCTGGCGTCGGTCAAAGCCATCCCCCTCGTCGAAGCCAGCCAGTTGATGGCGAGACAGGAGGTGAACCTCGGGCAGTTCGCCAGTCACGCCAACTCGCCCGCGCAGATGCTCTCAGCGCTCTTCCCGGCGATCCTGCACGAGGGACGAGAGGCGCCGACCTATGTCGGGTTGCTGACGCTCGGATTCGCGTTCGTAGGCTCGTCCCTGTTCCGGCGTAACTGGCGCGTGGCTTTCTGGATAGGTGTCGCGGCGTTCGCGCTGCTGGTCGGCGCCGGTGACGCAACGCCCATCCCACGGCTCCTGTACGCCGTGGTTCCGCTGTACCAAAAGTTCCGCGTCGGCGCCAGGCATCTCTTCCTCGCGGCGTTCGGCTTCGCATTTCTGGCCGGGTGGGGCATCGCCGCGCTTCAGCGAGGCGAGGTTGGATCGCGTCGGATGAACGCCTCGGTCCTGGCGATGACGGTGGCTTTGGCCGCCGGCGCCGCCATCCAGATCGTCTTCCCGGGCTCGTTCGAATACGAAGCCCGTCGATTCCCGGCCGTCACCACGCCCATCTGGAATACCGGCGTATGGATCCAGTTTGCGTTCGCGGGGGTGTCCGCGGCGCTGTTGGTCGTCGCGGCCTCGCAGCGTCGCATCATCCTGGTCGTGGGCCTTGCAAGCGCGGTGCTGATTCTCGATCTCTTGAATTCGCTGCCGCACTCCGTCGGGCTAACGGGCCTCGACTACCGCGTGATGCCAATAGCGGCGGCGGGTCCCAGCGTGCATGCGCTGAAACTGAAAGCCGAGCTCGAACCGTTGAGGCAACGCGCGCTCGCGCCTGGCGGTACGCACAACGATGCCGTGCTTCCGGCAGCGTTCGCACGATTGTGGAAGATCCCGATCGCGGGCGGATACGGTCCGATGCTCATCGGCCGCTACTCGCTGGTGGGGACGATGGGGACAAACGGAGCGGTGAGCGCGGGCGTACTGCGCTCCGGAGACGCTGCACTTGACATCATGGCGGTGAAATATCTGCTGGTCACAGAGGAGGACACCGCGCCCGCCGAGACATTTGACGCCGAGGGTTTCACGTGGGCCCGTCCCGGGTTCGGCCTGCCAATTGGACGTCCGGACTGCAACCTGTCGTATACGCGCACGACGTCGATTCCCATTCCTGCAGATATCGACGTCACGGCAGTCGGCCTCGTGACGCACCTCGAGTGCTCCGAGCAGGTACCGCAAGGGACCGACGTCGCGACCCTTCGCGTGACGACCGCGGCGGGCGCAGTCGAAGAACATCGCTTGCGTGCCGGAATCGACACCGCGGAAGGAGACCTTTTCGAGCCCGACATCGCGCGGCGCGCACGGCATCACGCGCCGCCACGGGTCTTTCACGATCCTTTCGATCCTCCGGAGCTGCGGTCGTTCGTACGCGTCGCGCTGCCGGCGCCGATCCGAGGGGGTCGCCTGGAAATCGAAACGCCGCCGACCAACGGATGGCTGTCGATTGACCGCCTGTCGGTCATGGATGCAAACGGGCGCTCGCACCCCGTCTCTGGGCGAAGCGTCTGGCTCGGCGATTCAACGAGATGGCGCGCCGTCGAACAGTTCGCGACTTCACGGCTGAGCGATCGTGGAACGGACGAAACACGGCCGGATGAAACCAATTACACGGTGTACGAGAATCTGCACGCGGAGCCCAGGGCGTGGATCGTATCTGAAGTCAAAGCGGTGGACGATCCGGACGCGATTGAAGCCATCCACCGAGGCCAATTTCCCGACGGCACATGGTTCGATCCGAAAAAGACGGCGATCGTCAGTTCGGACGACGACGGACCGTCCGGTCCATTTGCCGCCGGTTCAGCGAGTGCGCAGGTCAACGAGATATCGGATGGCCACATCACGGTAGCGGTGTCGACGAGCGGTGGCGGGTTCCTCGGTACTGAGCGAATCGCATTACCCCGGGTGGCGGGCACGCATCGACGGCACTCTTACGGCGGTGCGTCGAACCGACGTCGCGCTGCAGGGCGTCGTCGTGCCGCCCGGAAAACACACGGTGGAATTCGAGCTCGTGTCGATGACCCAGCGAGGCGGCGCGGCACTCAGTGCGGCCGGCCTCCTCATCTGCGCGGCGCTCATCGCGTCGGACCTCCGAACGCGCGGCTATCCGGCGCCGCAGAATGTCGCCTGATCGCGACCGCCCGAGCGATCCGCCTTCGCTCTCTGAGCGTCGGCTGACACGTCGGTGCCTGGTGTGCGGCGGCGCCGGCCGGCTGTGGACCGCGAGTCGCGGGCGGGAGCTGCTACGGTGTCGCACCTGCCGGTTCGCGTGGGTTCCGCAGGGAGTAGGGCGCACGAGCACGGGCGAGTCGATCTACGAATCGGACGAGCCGATCTTCTTCACCGACATACAGTCGGACTATTACCGCGACGAAGCCAGCATCGACGCCGCCCGTGCGAAGCTCGACTGGGTCCGCAGGTTCGTGGCTTCGGGACGCGCGCTGCTCGACGTCGGCGCCAACCTGGGACTGTTCCTGCAAGAGGCGCAGCAGCACTACACGGCCATCGGCATCGAGCCAAGCGCAGCGGTCGTCGCCTGGGGTCGGCAGTACCTGAACGTCTGTCTCGAGCAGGGCTCGATCAATGTTGACAACCCCGCCTATATCGCTCGGTTCGCGGCCGTGACGATGTTCGATGTGATCGAGCATCTGTCCGACCCGCGCGCGGCTCTGCAGCGGTGCCGCCGGTACCTGACGGAGGAGGGACACGTGTTCATCACCACGCCTGACGCCGATGCTCCGGCGGCGCGGCTCCTCGGCTCGCATTGGTACTACGTTGACCTGTTGGAGCACATCTCGATGTTCACGACCGCCAATCTCACCCGGCTGCTTCACGAGTGCGGGTTTCGCGTCATCGAGCGCCGCACGTTCGGCCGACGGTATCGTCTGTCCTACATCGAGCGGCGGCTCCGGGGCCTGTCGCGCGACAGCCTCTTGCTGCGCGCCGCCCACGTGGCGACGTTGCCGCTCCGCCTAGCCGGACAGACACGCATGAGCCTGAACCTCGGGGATGTGGCCGGCATTGTCGCGACGGTGGACTAATGGTGTATCTCTTCCGGATTGCCACCGGGCCGCTTCGTTGTCGCGGCCCGCAGATTGCGCTGGGAGTCCTTTTGTGACCATTACTCAATCAATCGGGGCGGTCCGCTAACCCGTGAATCGACCGCGGCTCTCCCCGGCAGCGGCGGCAATCATGATCGGCGGCGCAGCCTTCGTGTTCCGGTATCTCACGAGCGGCGCGATCGAAAACGACCACTTCATCATGCTGGCGCGCGCCCACCAGGTGCTGTACGGCGACTGGCCGGTGCGCGACTTCGAGGACCCCGGACAGCCGCTCGCCTATCTCGTCTCCACCGCCGCGGCGGCGGTCTTCGGACCTACGCTGCTGGTCAACGTCGTGCTCTGCATTCTGTTTCTGTGCGCGACGGCAGCGATCACGTACGTGCTGGCCCTCCGGGCGACGGGCAGCGCGCTTGCCGGTATCGGCGCAGCCGCTCTCACGATCGTGATGTATCCCCGGATGTACAACACGACGAAGGTGGTCGTACCGGTCGTCGCGATCTGGCTCGCGTGGCGGTACGCCGATGTGCCGGGCATGCGGCGGCTGGTGGCACTCGCGGCGTGGACGGCCGCGGCATTTCTCTTCCGGCACGACTACGTCGTGTACGTCGCGATCTCGAGCTCGGTCCTGCTGATCGTTCGTCACGCCGACGCACGGCGCGAGATGATGCGGAGGCTCGCGGCGTACGCCGCGCTCTCATTGCTGTTCATCAGTCCCTGGCTGCTGTACGTCCAGTGGTTCGAGGGCGTGCCCGAGTACTTTGCGTCGGCGCTCCGGTTCGTGGGCGCCGAAGGGCGTCGGACGGCCGTCGGACCGCCCGGGACGCTGTTTTACGTGCTGGTCGCAATTCCTGTCGTGGGACTGCTGGCGTCGTTCCGTAAAGGTCCGCGGCTGAGCGCCGCCCAGCTCGCCTCGGCGTGCGTGCTGGTCTTGCTGATCGACGTCGTGTTCCTTCGCGATGTCCTGGCCGCCCGTCTTCCTGACATCGTCGCTCCGGTCGCCGTGGTGACTGCGGCGGTCGTCGGTCACCTGTTCACGCCGCGCGCGGTCAGCCTGGGCGCAATCGCGACGCTGGCCGCTGGAGCGCTGTTCGCGGCATTTCCAGTTGCGGCGCGCCGCACTGCAATCCCCACACCAGTCGAGATCGCGCGCCACGCGATTCGCGTGACGCACCGCCTCTCGTCCGCGTCGGCGGAGATCGAGCCGAATCCCTCGCTGGCGCCGCTCATCGCCTATCTGAACCGGTGCACCCGGCCGCGCGATCGGGTCCTCGTCGGTGGTTTTGGTCCGGAGATCGCCGTGCTGGCGCACCGGCCGTTCGCCGGCGGACTCCCGACCTGGATTCCCGGCTATTACAACGAGCCGCCTGATGTCGCGCGCGCGATCGAGCGCCTGGATCGCGAGCAGGTGGGCGCGGCGATCATGCTCGACGGCTCGACGGTGCTGGTAAATTCGTGGCCAGAGCTCGGCCAGTGGATCCGGAAACGTGCATTCGAGGAACATGCGGTTCCATCGATCGATGCGCGAATGCGCGTCTGGCTTCCACGCGTGCGGGCGGAGGCGTCGGTCGATGCGTCAACCGGTCTTCCGTGCGCGGCGCAATGACGTTGAAGGGGACGGGTGACGCCGGTATAGTTACCGACTTCGCACAGACTGATATGAGATCGAACTCTCGATCGGCGACAGCCACGGGCGCGGGCGTCGGCCGTCGGTGGACCTCATGAAACCGGTTGTACTCGCGCTCCTGCTGGCGGCGCTGATCACGCTGCCGCTCGCCGATAGCGTCTTCCAGATTCCCATTCAGGTCTCCGACAGCCTCGAGGCGATTGTGATCGGCGCCAAATATCCCTCCTCCTGGAGTCTCCTCACGGACAGCGCGCAGTTTTCGAGCACGACGTTCCGTCCGATGCGCTACCAGCAGGCTCGTTGGCTCCTGCAAGGCGCCGCGGCCACGGGCCTCACCTACAACACCGTCTTCCGCGGGGTGCACGTGGCACTCATGGTGATGCTGGTGCTGCTGTTTCTCCTCGCCATCCGCGTGCGAAGCTGGATCGACGTCGCGGCGTTCGCAGTCGCCTTCCCCGTCCTCATCGGGATCCATACGTTTGTGGCGATGCTGCAGGAAGCGTTTCCCGTCAATCATTTCGCCGAGGTCGGTGTCTGCACGCTGGCAGTCTTCGTGCTTGCCCAGCAGGCGCCGAGGTGGTTCTTTCCCTTTATCGTGTGTGCGCTGCTGGCCTTTGCGCTTTCCGTCATCGAATCGGGAGCGATGGTGTGGGTCGTCGCGATCTGCTGCGCTGCCGTAGGCATGCGCGGGATGACGCGATCGAGCGTCGTCGCCGCTACCGCACTGCTCGGCGGGTATTTGCTCGTCCGGTACGCATTCGATATCTCCTCGCCAGGTATCGGCGGCCATGGCAGCGGCTTCGGCGGCACGTTTTATTCTCCGGAGGAACTGAAGGAGCGCTTCGGTGCGCATCCGCTTGGCTTCATCGCGTACAACGTCGCCGGCGGCCTTGCGTCGCTACTTTTCTCTGAGCCGCGCCAAGGCGTCTACAGCCTGGCTATTGCGTGGAAAACGGGTGAGCCGCACGCGGTGCTGGTCATCAACCTCGTCTCATCGATCGCCACGACCGCGCTGATCGTGTGGTACGGCGTGACGCGTCTTCGAGTCGGCCGCGGCGCCTGGTTCGACACCGACCGCATGTTCGTGGTCGCCGGCGCGGTGATGGTCGTCAACGCCGCGCTGAATGCTGCATACATCAAGGACGAAATCATCAGTGTCGGAGGTCTGTTCTACGCCGTGGCGGCGTTCTTCGCATCCCGCGCCTTACTCGAGACGATTCCGCAGCGCCGCGCGGTTGCGTCCGCGCTGATTGCGTTGTTCCTGATGGCGAACGCCGGGCTGTGGGCGTTCCGCGCAGCGGGCGTGCATTACGTACTTCGGTACGACGCCTTCAAGACGAGGAACGACTGGATCGAGGTGCTTCGTCCTGACAGGCGAGACGACTGGCCGACCGATCCGCAGGAGCTCGCGATCACGCGTCGGATCCGCGATGAAGTCATACTGAGATCGGTCGCCAGTCCGTCCTTCATGCCGCGCTGGGCCGATCGGTATTGGGTCGAGTGATGGCCGACGGGATTCAGGATTCGCGATTCGGGATTCGAGCTGGAGTCGCCGGCTTTCTAGCCGCGCTGCCGTGCATCGCGCTGGCGGCATTGAGCGCATGGTGGTCTGCGGGCGGGCTGATGGGCCGCCGCCTCTGGCCCCCTGATAAGGTGACCCTCGCGGAAGCGATCGCCACGCGGAACAACGCGGAGGCGCTGCGCCTCATTGCAATTGGCGCCGATCCGAATCAGCCGTCGCGCGTGCGCGATGGACTCCTGACCGAGGGCTACGACGTCGTCGTCACGCCGGTGGAAGCGGCGGTCGGCGCCCAGCGTGCCGACTCGCTGCGGATGCTGTTGGCACACGGTGCGGTCGTCGATGAGCGCGAGTTGCGCGTCCTCCGCTGCTATGAGCACACGCGCCGCGACTCCGGTGTGCGCGAGATCCTCGACATGCGCGCGACGGGCGAGCCCTCGACTACGCTGGAGCAAGGGCCCGACTGCTCTGGCGTGCGCCTGCCGAGCGATCGCGCGGATTAGTGGTATGCCTTGACTAAATTTAGTACCCAGACAGCTCGAGCGGTCCCCGCCTCCGGCTCAAGGAAACGCGGGTGACCGACGGGGTGACGTGATGAAGCCCACGGTGGAGGGAATCCGGGAAACCGGGAGTGAATGGCCATGGCAGCGGTTCTGGCCTGCGGGCGAACTGCCCGCAGCGGTCCGGTATCTCAACCCGTGCACGACACGGGACGATGCGGTGTTGCTGACCTGAGCGGCTCCGGAGTATTACGACTTCGCCCGGCGGCGGTTTGGCGCCGGTCACAATATGTGCCGGCGGGCCATTTCGAGATCCGCGACGGCTCGGATGTGACGATCGCGATCCGCCGCGACGTGAAGCCAGAGCGCACCTACGGCGCAGATCGGTGGCCCTGCGGTTTCGAGAGCCGCGCGGCGAGCAGGACCGCTTCGATCATGCTGGACGGATCCGCGACTCCCTTGCCGGCGATGTCGAACGCCGTGCCGTGATCGACCGACGTGCGGACGATCGGCAGTCCGAGCGTGACGTTCACGGCGTGCCCGAACGCGAGCAGCTTCACCGGGAATCAGTCCCTGGTCGTGGTAGCAGGCGATCACGGCGTCGAATTCGCCACGCGTCGCCCGGCCGAAGATCGTGTCGCCGGGAAACGGGCCGTCGATCGTCACGCCTCGAGCACGCGCGGCCTCCACCGCCGGCCGCAAGACCTCCGTATCTTCACGGCCGAGAAGCCCTTCCTCTCCGGCATGCGGATTCAATCCGGCAAGCGCGAGCCGCGGCCGCGTCGATGCCGAAGCGCGGCAGCTCGCGAGCCGTGAGATCGATGATGTCGCCGACCAGCTCGCGCGTGAGGAGCCGCGGCACGTCCGCCAGCGGCACATGCACGGTCGCCAGGACCACCTTCAGCGGCTCGGACCAGAACATCATGGCCGCGAGCGGGCTGTGCGTCAGGGCCGCCAGCAGATCGGTGTGCCCTTTCCAGGGCAGTCCCGCGCGAGAGAAGCCGAGTTTATTCACCGGTGCTGTAGCAATGCCGTCGACGCGGCCGGTCCAGCGCATCCCGCACCGCAGCGCAGATTGCGTCGTACGCCGCACGGCCGGCCTCCGCTGACAACACGCCCGGCTCGAAGTGTGCGTCGGTCGGCGGTCCGTAGATGACTGGATCGCACACGGCCCGGACCCGTGGATCGTCGGCCGCCTTGCGAGCGATCTCGGGACCGATGCCGGCAGGATCGCCGGCGGTGATAGCGACGACGGGCTTGGACACGAGGGTATAGGTTACCTTCAGAGTTGCAGGAGCAGCCAGTCCGCGACGACCTTCGGACTCGCGTTGCGATCGAGCGCGCCGAGCGCACGATCGACGGCTGCGTACGCGCGAAGGCTGCGATCGGCATCGAAGACTGGCCGAGAGCTTCTCGAGTTGCGCCTCGAGATCGGCGTTTGCGAGCAGACCGGCGATCGGCCCGGCTGGCGATGATGCCAATATCGCGCAGCAGCGAGCCGAGCGAACGAAGACAGACGGCAAGCTGGTTGCGTTCCTCGGCAGGCGTACCTTTGCCACCGGTGAGATCGCGCGCCAGGCTGATACGTCGCGCCGCGTCATTGGATCGCGCGGTCTCCTGGAGCAGGCGCTGCGCCGCCTCCCGTGCCTCCGTCAGGTCCGCCGACTGCGCTTCCAGCGCACGGCCGATGCTCCCATCCGCATCCGCCGCCGCAGCCCGGGCGTCGGCCTCTGAATAGTCGTGATCGCGCATCAACACGCTGGGCGACGTCCGCCGGCGTGAGCGGTCCGAATCGGAGGCGAGGGCAGCGCGACCTCACCGTCGGGAGCAGCGCATCGGGCAGCGACGACACGAGGACGAATGTGGAGGCGGACGGCGGTTCTTCCAGCGTCTTCAACAGCGCGCTCTGCGCCTCAGCCGTCGCGGCGTCCGCCTCGTCGATGATCACGATGCGGCGTCGCCCCTCGAACGGGCGGTACTGCGACCGATCGATCACATCGCGGAGTTGTTCGATCTTGATCGATCCCGTGTCGCCGGGCTCGACGATGATGACGTCCGGATGGACGCCGCGCGCGATGCGCCGGCAGGACGCGCATTCGCCGCAGGCGTCACGCTCAAACTCGCTCGACGACTGCGGCTGCAGGCAGTTGATCGCCTGCGCCGCGGCGACCGCCGTCAATCGCTTGCCGACGCCCGCGGGCCCCGCCATCAGGACGCGGGAGGCATCGAGTCGCGTGCGATCGCGCGTGCGAGCAGCGAGAGCAGCCGCCGGTGGCCGACGATCGTGCGAAACGGCACGACGACATTATCTCAGCGCCGGGAACCGTCCCCGATCCCGTTCCGAGTCGCGGCGCCTAAGACGATTCGTCCCCAGAACCCGTCGCTTCTTCTCGGCGGGGCGGTTCAGGCGAGGGCGGAAACGGTGGTGAGTTCACCTTCGAGATCGCCGCGTCGCGCTGCCGATCGACGGGGAGTGGTGTCGCGTCCGCCGCATCGCCAGAGGTCGCCACGGTGTTCACGAGAATGCCACCGTGCAGCGGGCAGAACGCGTTCGGCTCGGTCCCGCGCGCGAAGTACTCCGTGTAGACCATCGATTGATTCGTCGGTTCGCCATCGCCGTTGAGCACGACCGCGCCTCGACACGAATCGTTCGGTAGTTGTCCGCTCAGGCGGCAGATGGTGACGGGAACAACCGTCGACGGCATCCGGAACCGATCTGGCGCATCGTCATGCGTCGCAATCGCCATGAAGCGTCCCCACAGCGGCACCGCAAGGTCGCCCGCATAGCCGTTGCCGATGATCGTCCTCGGCTGGTCGTACCCGATCCACACACCGGCGACGAGGTGCGGCGTGAAGCCGACGAACCAGACGTCGTGATAATCGTTGGTCGTGCCGGTCTTGCCGGCCGCGGGCAGCGTGAAGCCGACTTGCCGCGCCTGCCACGCCGGTACCGGCATTGATCACATCCGACATCATCGACGTCATGATGAATGCCGTCGCCTCGCTGATCGCGCGCACCTTCGCGCGTGCTCGCGGTGTACAGCACCTCGCCGGACGACGCATCCTCGACACGACGGATAAGCGACGGCGGCGTCACCATCCCCTGATTGGCGAACACGGAATAGGCGGACGTCATCGAGAGCAGCGTGACCTCGCCGGAACCGAGCGCCAGCGACGGGACAGCGGGCAGATCGCCGATCCCGAGACGCTGCGCGTACCGCACGGCCGTCGGAATGCCCACCTGCTGCAGCATCTGCACGGCGGCACGGTTGCTCGACGTCCGAAGCGCCGCGCGCATCGTAATCGCATCGCTCGCCAGATGCTCGTCCGCCGGCACCCATCGGCCGTCCAGTGTCGCGATCGGAGTGCTGAGGCCGGTGATGAGCGTGGCGGGCGTGAAGCCCTGCTCGAGGGCGGTCGCGTACACAAACGGCTTGAACGCGGACCCCGCCTGCCGCTTCGCCTGCGTCGCGCGATTGAATCGGCTGCGATCGAAATCGCGCCCACCGACCATGGCGCGTACCTCACCGTTCAGCGGATCCATGGCGATGAGCGCACCCTGCAACGGATCGGAAGTTGCCGCCGGCCGATTGCCGCGGCGTTTCGCTTGCCGCTGCTCGATATTCGCCAGCGCGCGCGCGACCTCGCGCTCGCCCGCCTTCTGCATCTCGAGATCGAGCGTCGTGTAGACCTTGAGCCCACCCTGGTACACGCGCTCCCAGCCGAAACGCTGGACGAGCTGCTTCCGCACCTCTTCCTTGAAATACTGCCCGTAGCCTTCTTCCGGTCGGAGCGCATCCGCAAGCCGGGGCCGGCTTCGCAGCGCGCTGTCGTACGTCGCCCGATCGATCGCCTCGCTGTCACGCATGGCCTGCAGGACCACTCTCCGGCGCGCGATCGCGCGTTCGAGGCTCACGGTAGGCGCGTACGTTGATGGAGATTTCACCAGACCAGCGAGCAGCGCCGACTCGGGCACGTCGAGATCCCGCGCGTGCTTGCCGAAAAAACCGAGCGACGCCGCTTCCACGCCATACAGGCCGTCCCCGAAATACACCTTGTTCAGGTACATCTCGAGGATCTGGTCCTTCGTGAACTCGCTGTTCGAGGCGCCACGCAAGCACCGCCTCCTTCAGCTTTCGTCTGAATGTCTTGTCGGTGGTGAGGAAGCTCTGACGCGCGAGCTGCTGCGTCAGCGTGCTGCCGCCCTGCGCGGCCCGGCGCAGCGCGGACGTTATTCAGCGCCGCCGCAACGATGCGGACGACGTCGACGCCCCCATGATCGTAGAAGCGCTGGTCCTCGATCGCGACGATCGCGTGCACCAGGTGCGGAGAAATCGCCGACAGCGGCAGCGTCGATCCGCTGTTCCTGGAAGATCGTGAACGCCGGACGGCCGCTGGCATCGTACAGCGTCGTCGCCTGCGACATCGATCCAACCCCGCGCAGCTCCGCCGCAGTCGGGAGGCCGGTCGTGATGTCGTGCACCAGCCAGACCGATCCTGCGATCACGGTGACAACCGCGATCGCGACGATGACGACGGCGGCGACGACGAGATGCGTGATGAGCTCGGATTGTGAGTTCTAGACGCCGACGGAGGTGGGCACTGCGCTGGCGGACGTTGTACATCTACGGACCACCATCGATCATCGCAACGCGTGTGCCACTGGTGGCACCCTGATTGCTCCCTGCCGTAGGGGACACGACTCATGATGCCGCTGCGCGTACTCATCCTCTTTTTGTGGTTCGCGATTCTATCTGCGGGTTCTTACATGTGGACGATACACACCACGGCGCAGCCAATCGCCGACGTGCATCCGCGGGTCGACAGCTCATCCGTTCTCGACGAAGTGGTAAATGGTGCGGCGAAGTTGGAAAGGGCGCGGGACGACGATTGGGCTGAGCCGCATCTCGACCTCAACGGGAATGAAATAGATGATGCGGTGGGCGACTACCGTGTCGATCAGCGTGGCGAGCTGTACGAGCGTCACGCGCCAGACACCGCCATCCTCCACCTCGGCTCGGCTCATCTGTAAATCCCAAAACCCAAATCCCAAGTCCGAATCCCAACCAAGAACTTCTCAGTGCGTCGGGATTTTGGACCTGGGTCTTGAACCTTGGGATTTGGGATTTGGGATTTTCCTATACCTCCGACGCCACGCTGTCGGGCAACGCCGGAAGCCGAAGCCAGAACACGAGCCCGAGCAGGCTCGAGACGAGCAGGTGCGCAAAGACCAGCAGGGAGATCGCTACCGCGGCCTCACGCGGTACACCGAGCGGTTGCAGCAGCAGCGCATGCAGCTGCTCTCGAAGCCCGAGCCCGTTGACGGACACTGGCAGGTTGCTGAGGAGAGATGCCGTCGTCACGGCGGTGAGCAGCGTCAGAAAGGCCGGATGCGCCGTTGTGTTGATCGCAAAGAACACCCGATATACACCCGTCAGCGCAAAGAAATAGGTCATCACGACGGCGGCCGACTGCAGCACGATCTGCGGTCGGTTGGCGGCAGTAGCCATGTCGTGGCGAAAACGCTGCGCCCGCTCGGCCAACCTGACGGCCAGCGCGCCGAAGCGTGACAAGCGCTCCGGAAGGCCACCTGTCCCTCGCGCGGCGAGCACGAGAAAAAGAATCAGCATCGCGGCCATCGCGGTCACGGCCGCCCGCGTGGCCGCGAACCGCGGCGATGGATCGGGCGCCACCCAGTACATCGTGGTCGCCAGTACGGCGAGCAGGCCGATGCTGAGGAGCCGATCGAGCACAATCGACGCGGCGATCGGACGATATCCGTGGAGGCGCCCGAGGTAGTACACCTTTGCCATATCGCCGCCGACAGTCGACGGAAAGAAATTGTTGAGGAAGATACCGATGAAATACTGCTGGATCGCCGTGCCGATCGTGACCGAGACCCCGGCGGCCGCCAGCACCTGCCGCCATCGCCAGGCGTAGAGCACCTGCCCCGACATGACGACCGCGAGGGACAGCAGGTAGAACCAGAGGGGCATCGTCGTGTACAGCGTTCGCAGCGCAGAGATATCCAAGCGACGGAAGAGCAGCGTCAGCAGTCCAACGGACACAACCGCCTGCACCGCGAAGGTCAGATGCTTTCGCATGTCAGTGGGCGGGCAACGTGCGGATTGGCGCAGTACAGTCGGGGATGGGCCTGCTCTTTACGATCGCTCTCGTCATTCGGGATCTGTAGGCACTTCCCGCGCGAGTTGCAAGCACTGTCGCCCTCGTTACGCGCGTCATCGACGGTGACACGATCGAGGTCGCGGTTCCTGGGGCGATCCGGCCTCGCTGGACGGTTGAACACCAGCCACCGGGTAGCTGGTCTAGAGTAACCCACTCTTGGGGCCGTCCTGCTTGCCGCGCTTGTCGAAACCACACGGCCAGCGCTCGGCGCCGTACGTCCGCTCCGGCTTCAGGTCGCGGCGCATCGCGATGATGACGTCGGATCCCTCGCGAATCTCGAAATGGCCCGATGGCACGTATTCCTGTCGGAGGTAGCGGTCCACCTCTCCATAGGCGCTCGCGAATTCCTTTCTCCGTGTCTCGTTGATCAGCACGATTGGGATACGTTGGCGGCGCATGCGTGCCAGCATCAGCTCCTGGTCGTGCCGTGTCGTGAACGCATCGGGAGGCAGAAACAGCGCATGGCCGGCTGCAAAGCGACGCTTCGCGAAGAAGTAGTACTCCGGCGCCGCCCACGTCAACAGCAGCGCTGTGTCTGGTTCAGTGCACGTGTTGAGATACCGAATGGCCTCCGGTAGCTCACCAGCGGGCCAGAAACGCACCCAGGGCCATTGCGTGCCGGTTTCGCGTACGCCTTCGACGGTTCGCCACACTCCGTCCACACCGTCGGCTATGCGCGTGTCTCTCAGTCGCTCAGTCAGGCTGCCAAGATTCCAAATACTCGCTGCGCTTGCCGCCGCAACGGCGACCACCATCGCGAACGCAAATGCGGTCACCCGTCTCGCTGAGGCGGATCTGGCGACGCGCGCGTCCGCGGCACGTCGTCGCGTTTCGGCAAACTCCCAGACACCCAGAATGGTCAATAGCGTCGCAACGTCCTGTATCCGCGACACGATCGGGTGCCGCAACACGACCACGAGATACAGAACCAACATTGCAAGCGAAGCGCCGACCACCGGCCCCGTCGAACGCTGCCACTGATTTGCCGTCCCCCTCGGTGCGTTGCGCGATGTGACGAGAAGCACGAGAGCAGCAATGGCAACCAGATGCGCGGCGTAGAAAAGCAGCACTGCCGAATCCTCGGCGCTCCACGCGGCTGAAATCCCAGAATTGCTGAAGAACGGAAGTATAGGCGGGGTCAGAAACCGCTGGTGCGCTTCGCCGCGCGCGAATTCGACAGCTTCATGGAAATGCTCGATTGACCCTTCGGCCCACTGCACGAACAAGACGTACGGGATCATCGCGACGATCACCCCGGTCGCATACGAGGCCACGGCGCGGGCCATGTCTCCCCATCGCTGCCAATGGATCCAGAACAGTGCGGTGCCGAAACCCGCGGCGGCATAAACGCCGAGATCGTGACGCAGCAGCACTGCAATCGCGGTCCAGATCGCCATCAGCACGAGCGGTAGACGGCCGGGCCGCCGCCCGTACTGCTGGATCAGGAGCAGCGTCACCGCAGGCACGACGATCTTCGGATAGGAGTAAAGGCGAGGGTACAGCGCAACCTCGAGAACAGCACCGGCGACACCCGCGACGATCGATCCGGTCAGCTCAGCCGAGACGACGAATGTCACTGCGGCTGCGGTGCCAATCATGACGCAACAGATGACCGCTTCGCTGAACGGGCCTGGCGAGACAACTTGCACAAGCGCAGACAGCAAATAGGTGAGGGGCATTCCTGGATCCACGAAGTCGCGGCCGGGCAGCTCGCCAAACAGCAGCTGTTGTGCCCACGCGAGATGCATGTAGTGGTCGTTCGGCAGGTCGCGGACATTGATCAAACGGAAGCCGAACGCGATGAATCCAATCGCCGTGGCGAATGTCCAGGCGCGCGCGGGATCGGATGCGCGTGTCGTCACCTCCCCACCTTGATTGGGGAAGAGCCCGAGGTATTACCGGCGACTGCCCGCAGTTTCATCGTCCTATCGAAAACATGGCCACCCGGTTTCCGGATCGCGTGAGCCGTGTGGTCGGGTGTGATCTACCAGTACGGTGACCGTGAGATCTTCATCGACGTCCAGCGTGGTCAGCAATTCGTAGCGCTGGGCGACGCAGGCTTGCACCATCGGAAAATCCTGATCGAAATCCTTCGCGTAGTTGCTGGGCACCAGAATGAAGGGCGCTTGCTGGTATCGCAGCCGCTCAACGACCTGTCGTTGATTGTCCGCCGACGCAAAATAGCCGAACATGAAGACGTATTGTCCGCCCGCAACACCTGCATCTATGCCGACAGTACGACCATTAATGGGTGGCCCTGGTCCTGAAAATCCGCTATCGGCAGATCGCCCGTCGCGGCCATCTGCCACGCGGGTGTCAAAGTCGTAAAGTGATCGTTAGGAAAGCCGGCCAGTGTGAGAAAACGAAAACCCGCGGTGACCACCAGCACCGCGACGGCCGTAAGGAGCCAGCGCTGCGAGGCGGCCCCGCTCACTGGCGCTGCTGCCACGATGCGGGGCGCCGCCACCACGCCGCGAACGCAATGAGTCCTCCGGCTGCAATCAGAACGCGCACCCTCCAGATGTTGCTGAGAACAGCGTCGGTGACGGTGACGCTGCCGATGCGAGCCGCATGCACCGAATACGGGAACCAATCGACGAAGTAGGTCACGTCGTCCATCCTCATCCACGGATGCTGCGTCAAGACGGTCAGCACCCCTGCGAGGACCGCCGGCACGAGCAGCGACGATCTCTGTGCGCGCGCCCACGTGCCGATCACGATCAACCAGAAGGGAATAAGAAAGGAGATCATTGGTGGGACCTCGAGTCCCGCCGTGAAGACGAACACGAGCACCGGCGCCAGCAGCGCCCATAGCTCTGGCCGCTCACGCAGGATTTCCTTGATCCATCGGGGTCGCGACCACAGCAGGATGGTCAAGCCGCCGAGCGCCGTGAGCAGAGCATACGCTCCGAACAGCATGAACGCGAACTCGCTCCACAGGGCGGCATCCGACCGCACGCGCGAGAACCGAAGCAGGTCCAGCAGACCGAACGGTCCTCCGCGCGCCCAGACCTGTATCAACAGCCACACAGCCAATCCAGGCGCGAACACAAGCAGTTCGCGCGCGCCGCGCCGGTTCAGTCTCCAGCTCCGACATATCCCGTATAGGGGGGCGATGATGCCGACCGGAGACGCGAGGGTGGCCGCGATCTGGGTGGCCACAATGAACAGCCACCCGCCAGTTTCGCATGCTGCAACTCCCAGCGTGGCGAGCGAGACGCCGAGCAGATATGGCTGCGCAGGGCTGTACGCGGCCGTGGTGGTCGGCAATCCAAGCAGGCTCAACGTCATGACGGCGCATACCTTGATGGTCCAGGGCGCGGATTGGGCGTCGAGGATCAGGCAGGAGGCGACGACCAGGAGAAGCAATGCGACGAAGTTCACAACCACGAAGCTGCTGACGATGCGTCCCGTCATTGCGTACACGACCGCGGTCGCAAGCGGGAAGGCCGGCCACAGGCGATTGCCGACCCCTCCACCCTGCACATCGTGAGTCGTCACCATGGCGGCGTAAATCGGTCCCTCGGTTCCGAGCCCTTCATTGAGCGATGTCGTGCCGGAATGGAGCCGCAGTGCAATGAATGCGAGACCCGCAATGACCACGAGAAGCACGTTGGCGACCATTCGATTCACAAAAGGGCGCCTTGCAACGAGCAGGTTCGAATTGTGGTCTCGACGTCCGCGTACTGATCCGCGGCTGCGGTGTTGGACGCGCCCAGGTCCATCAACACCTCTGGGAGTCGCATGCGTGCGAAGCAAGCCGTCCGTGTGGCGTTCCAGCGCTTTGCCCCCGAACGCTGAAGGAGCCGTACCAGCTCGGCATGTCTGCCGAGTATGGCCGCCTCGATTGGGGTCAAGTCGTGGCTGGCGTGATCGAGCAGCTCTTCGCGGACGCGGTGGCGGCCGTTCGCATCCTGCCCCTCGGCAATCAGCTGTAGCGTACGCGCCGCCTGCCCCATTGCGGCAGCCTCCGACACCGTTGCTGCCTCGGGCCGGGCAAGCCCGTCAAACCCGAGTGCTTCGGCGACGACATACCCGGCAATCAGAAGAAAGCCGACAATAGGAGGCGCGGCACAGCGCGCCATAGACCCGGTCGACATCACTGCGTGAGATCGAACAACGCGTCGATCGCTCCAAGCGACACCTGCGGAACGCGCGGGGCACGCAAGACGGCATCCTCCAAGAGATGTTGCTTAATCGCCGATTGCGCGGCATTCAGCGCCACATCGGTCCGCTGCTCGCGCGCCCAATCATCGTAGTACGCCCACTCGTCGCGGACGCTGAGCGCCCGTGCGCGAAGGCTGTCGTGAATGCCAATGAACCTGATTGTCCAGCCGACCGCGATCAATAGCAGAACGACGGGCGCGACGGTCAGAGCGGACGTGGCGCTGCCCGGCGAGGCCCCGCTGAACATCAGTTCACGTACAACCATGTACGCCGCCGCAGCATAGAAGAGGCCGGCCGGACTCATGATCACATCTTTTTCATACGCCGCCGCAAACAGCGCGTTGGCTGGAAGCACGACGAGGAACATGACGACGAACCGGTCGGCCTCACTGAACGCTCGAGCGCGCCACGCTGAGAGCCGCGTCATGGCGTAACGGCCAATCAGGAACGTGGTCGCGGTGCTCGTGACGACATTGACGACCTGCCAGGCTTCTGGAAGACCGCGCGTCAGGTTCCTCACGAACGCCCACGCACCACCGCGCGGTTCGGCGAACAGGACACAGCTGATCGCGCTGACGACGTTATACAGGTAAAAAGGAACAGGGTTTGACCCAAAGCGCCTCGTGAGCTCGTCGGGGTTCAGAACCTCGAAGCCGAAGCCGGCGCTCCGCTCGTTGAGTCCGGGGGCGGCCCCTCCGAGCAGGACGAAGCGTCCGACGAAGTACACGGCGACGCAGACGGCGAGCGCGGCCATGCCGCGGCGAGAAACCCCCTGATATCCGACGAAGTAGGCGGCCACGAAAATCACCCATACCAGAAGGCCGCTTTCGATCGTCAACATCGCCCCGACCAGCAACGCGATGGCCGCGAGGTCCACGATTGGGCGCGGCCGTGCATCTGCCAGGTTGACCGCCGCCGCGCAGCAGACCAGGATTGTCAGGAAGTGATTGATCGGGAGCCCTTCAACCACGGCGCCGGCGAACGTGTGAAGTCCAACGAGGATCGCCAGACCAAGGGGAAGCGCAACGATGCCTGCCCGGCTTCGCACGCGGAGCATGCGCACCACCAGCAGCAGCAGCACGATGACCTGCACCGCTTGAAAGCCGCGAAACGCCAGGTAATAGTGACCGGCTGAAAGATCGTGGACGATTTTGATCAAGCCGCGACGCAGCGGCCGGAAATAGCTGCCGTTGTAGAACTCGGCAGCAACGATTTCTGACAGCGAACGTCCTTCGAGCGCTGTGAACTCGGTGAACGAGTCACTGAGTTGCACCGGGATTTCAAGCAGAAACACGCCCATCAAAATGCCGACAGCGAGCGCAACCACGTAGGCGAGCCGGCGCGCGCCAATAGCTGGTCTGCTGTCATTCATGGGGTCCACGGAAGCCGAACGTGATCGCAATCGAGTGCGAACGCCGCCCCCGCCTTCTCCCTTCCAGATCTGTCGACATCTCCTCGCAGGCGCTCCATCATCCTGCAGGATTTGATCGGTGTCCATCTGCACCCGCGGGACGACGGCTCGCGGGCGGCGCCGATGCACCGTTGATAGCCTCGTTGCTGAGGGCCAGAAATCCCCTGCATGGCCCCGGCTCTATTTCGAGCGGCAGGCCAGGCCCGCATTGAGCCGAAAGACCTCCGTGTCAGCGGGGAGGGTACCGTCGGAACGGGAGGCGAACGGGAATGACGAGCGCGCCCCAAAGAAGCAGGCCGGTCCCCGAGATCGCTCCACCAATCCAGATGCTCACGGGCGCGATGGACAGTCGGACTACATGTGAACCCGAAGGCACGGTTACTCCGAGCATCGTGTAGTTCACTCGTCCAAGTTCAACGGGTTTGTCGTCGATGGAGACTCGCCACCACGGATAGTACACCTCGCCGATGACCAGCAGGCAGGGTGTGCGAGTTTGTAAGAGTTCGAGCTCAGCGACAGAACAGCCAGTAGTGAGACAACCGTTCCAACAGCAAAGAAGCGCTGTCCCAGATAATGGGCAAGAAATAAAACCACGATAACCAGGTAGTCAGGGAAGAAGTACGGTGCAGGAGTCAGAAACCAATCGGAAATTCGACCCCTTTTGGAAATGAGATCGGAGAATAACGTTGGTAGATAAAGAAGGTCGGAGTTCTCAACAAGGTATCCCCGGAATGAGTGCCCTCCAAGATAGAAGACGATGATATTGTCCAGACTCAAAATCAACAGAACGAAGGCGATGATGTGTTCCTGATTTTTCAGAGCGCGGGATATCAAAGCCAATTGTCGCCGCGCAGACGTCCATGAAAGGCGAGCCCGATCCAATTCGGTGGACCGGTGAACTCGCACCAGCGTCAGCGCGATCACGACCAGCCCGGCGAGACACACCAGTACCGACCGGTACCACGCCCCTCCCCAGATCACGAACACACCGGCCATGCGGACCAGCAGCATCGTCGATGTCACGGTGCGGGCTTCCGAGCGTCTGAATCGCAACTCCTTCAGCGTCTCGAGGTCGGCGAACCACAGCACGCACGCCGAAGCGATTGCCGGCACAAGGAGACCGACGGCCGTCGCGCGGATCAAATGCTGCTGCCAGAGCAGCACGGCGGCGACGACCGCGGCGATCGCGTCGACGACCAGCTTCGCCGAATGCTCATGGCGATAGATCAGCTTCTCTCGACGCGTCATGTTCGCCTACTCGACAACCTTGTCCGCGATGGCCGGGCTGCGATCGATGATGCCGAGCCTCCCGCAGCCTCGGTCCTCGCCGATCGTCCGGCGAATTCGGGAAGACCAGGATTGCCCTTTTGGCCGACGGTGATTGGCCCGATTATGCACCCAGGGCGCAGGTTCCCCCGGTAGATTGACTCTCGGCGGTAGACCGTTCCCGGTTCTCAGACGTGCTCAAGTCGGAGAACGATGGCGGTGTTTTGTCGATGATTGGTTCCGGGACCGCGCTCCCCCGGCGAAGACAGCGACGGCGAGCGACGGCCGCTCTTTGTTTTCAGTGAGTGGAAGCGGTTCCTGCCCTCCCGTGTTTCTCCCCGGAACGTGCGCGGAGTGCTCCACGGTGCAACAGCCGTCGATTGACAGGTGGCCTGTTTCGGGCGACCATCGCAAGTCCAGCAGTATCAAATGGTTCCGATTACAGGCGTCACCCCCGCCGCGCCAGCCGGAGTCGCGCGTGATGCACGTCGCTTGCTTGTCAGTGTCGTGCTGCCCGTGTTCAACGAAGCCGAGACACTGCCCCAGTTGCTGCATCGCCTCGACTACGTCGCGCGCAGTCTCGCCTCCCGCTACGCGTTCGAATTCGTCCTGGTCGACGATGGCAGTAGCGATCGGACGTTTGAGGCCGCCGAGCAGCTTGCGGCGCTGGACGATCGCATCCGCCTGGTTGCATTGAGGCGGAACTACGGCCAGACCGCCGCGTTGCAGGTCGGTTTCGAGCACGTGGATGGCGACATCGTGATCTCCATGGACACCGACCTTCAGCACTTTCCGGAGGACATCCCGTCGTTCCTCGCCAAGATTGAGGAAGGCTACGACGTGGTCTGTGGCTGGCGGGCGAATCGTCAGGAAGGCGTCATGCGCCGGTGGCCGTCCACGGCCGCCAACTGGCTCGTGCGGCGCGTCACCGGCCTGGCCGTGCACGACGTCGGCACGACGTTTCGTGCGTACCAGGGAGATATCGTCCGGCAACTCCGGCTGCTGGGCGAGCACCACCGCTTCATCCCGGTGCTCGCCAAGAACCTCGGCGCGAAGATCACCGAGGTCCAGATCAAGAACATCGAGCGACCGGTTGGCACCTCCAACTACGGGTTGTCACGTACCCTCAACGTCCTGCTCGACATCGCATTCCTCGTCTTCTACGTGAAGTACCTCGATCGGCCGATTCGCGTTTTCGGCCGTCTGGCGCTCGCCTGCATCGGGCTTGCCGCGATCATCCTCGCCGTCCTCGGTTTCTACACGCTCGTCTATCACGTGCCTGTCGTGCGCGAGCGAAGCGGATGGTTCCTGCTGGCACTCGTGCTCCTCGTCAGCGGCGTGCAATTTCTCCTCTTCGGCCTGGTGTCGGAGGTCGTGGTCCGGATGTACTTCTACCCCGGCCAGGCGAAGCCGTACCTGGTTCGCAGCGTTTCTAAAAACAGCGTCTCGAACAGCGTCTTGGCTGGCACGCGCGGGTAACGCGCCTCATGTGCGGCATTTTCGGGTATGTCGACGCTGGCGGCACGTTACCTCCGACCGAAAAGCTGTGTCGAATCACGAACCTCCTTCGGCATAGAGGACCTGACGGCGGCGGTTACTGGGCCGCCCCCGGCGTATTCCTCGGGCATCGGCGCCTGTCGATCATCGACCTGTCGGCCGGGGACCAGCCGATGGCCTCCGCGGACGGACGCCACGTCATCACGTTCAATGGCGAGATCTACAACTACATTGAACTGCGCGACGAGCTGTGGGCCGCCGGGATTCGATTCCGAACGACGTCGGACACGGAAGTGATCCTGGCCGCCTACGCCCACTGGGGCGTGGATGCCGTGCGGCGGTTCGAAGGAATGTTCGCGTTCGGGCTGTACGATCGCGTCGAGCACACGCTGCTGCTTGCGCGCGATCGCTTCGGAGAAAAGCCGCTCCTGTACGCCGCTGACGGCGGCCGCGTGGCGTTCGCATCCGAGCTCGCGCCGTTGGCGGCGACCGGTCTTGCGGGGCGTGATATCGACGTCGAGGCGCTGGGCGGCTACCTCTGTCTCAACTATGTCCCGGGATGCGCGACGATGCTTCGGCGCGTACGTCGGGTGGGTGCCGGCGAATGGCAGCTGTACGGACCGGAGGGCCTGCGCGCACGAAAGCAGTATTGGGCGCTGCGCCAGGACGCCGCCAACATAGGGGGTCTCACCGATGGAGACCTTCTCGACGAGCTGCAGCACCGTCTCGATCATGGCGTGCGGCTCGCGCTCCGCAGCGATGTGCCCGTGGGATTGTTCCTCTCCGGCGGTGTCGACTCATCCATCGTCGCGCAGAGCGCTGCGCGTCTTGGCCGGCTCGAGACCGCGTTCTGCGTCGACTTTGCGGAGCAGGCGTTTTCGGAATGGCCCCGGGCATCGGAGGTCGCGCGACAGCTCGACATCCCATTGACCCGTGTCGGGCTGGATGTCGGCGTCCTCGGGGAATTCCTTGACGTCGCAAGCCATCTCGACGATCCGCTCGCCGATTCATCCGCGATGGCAGTCTGGACCGTCGCGCGCGCCGCGGCGTCGCACGTGAAAGTCGTCCTGAGCGGTGACGGCGGCGATGAATTGTTTGGCGGGTACCTGACATATCCGGCGTCGTACTGGCACGCGCGTCTGCGGCCCTGGCTGCCGGACGGCGTGTGGAAGGCCGCTGCCGCCGCGAGTGGCCATCTGCCGATGAACGACCGCGTGAAGGTCGGCATCGACTACAAGCTCCATCGCTTCCTTCGCGCGATGCCGTTGCCGACGCGCGAGGCGCACTTTACGTGGAACGGGACGTGGCTGCCGGAATCGGCGGCAGCCCTCGTCCGCGGCGATGCCGCGCGATCTGCCGGCGCGACTGCGCTGCGTCGCCTCGCGGACGCGCACAACCTCGAGCGCACGCCTTCGGTGGCGTCTCTTCAACTCGCCGATGTGCGCGAGTACCTGCCCAATGACATCCTGTCGAAGGTCGATCGCGCGACGATGGCGCACGGCCTCGAGAGCCGCGCGCCATTGCTGAATGCGAGCGTCGCGGAGCTGGCGGTCGCGCTTCCCGCGCGCCTCCGCGCGAACGGCTCGCGGACCAAGGTGCTCCTGAGGCAACTGTGCGAACGGCACTTCGGCCGGGCGCATGCCGCGGCCCCGAAACAGGGCTTCAGCCTGCCGATCCACCGGTGGCTGCGCACCGACGGTCGAGCACTCGTGACGACCCTTCTCAGCCGCGAGCGCGTCGACGCGGTGGGAATGCTCGATCCGGATCGAGTGGCGCTGGTCGTCGAGGCACACCTCGGTGGACGCGCGGCGTACGGCTGGGAGCTGTGGGGGCTGATGGTGCTGGTTGCGTGGCACGAACAGCGCGTGGCGTCTACGCCTCCGTTGCCCGACACATCAGACATTCGGGAGATGGCGTTTACGTATTCCTGACCAACCGAGCGACCCAGACGAACCGCATGGCTCGGACGCGAGGCTGGACGGCGTCGGCGTCGCTACGGGACAGGATCTAGTGCTATCGGTTCACTCATGCGGCTTCGGGCAAACTCCTCCACCCACCGCCACTGCGTCCAATCCACGTGGACCCGACCGACCTCAACGAAGACACTTTGAAGACGGATCGAGGAGTCGAAACAGCGGCGCAGGAACTGTTCCCTCAAATGCCGATCTGCGAGGACCGCGTCGCGGGCGATCGTCTCGGCCTCGATCCGACTGATTCCGCATCTGTGCGTTTCGGCGGAGTCGTCCAGACCGACAAGCCAGTACGCCTGACCTGCCTTGAGCTCATACTCGGCAGGACTGGCGTAGGTGGTCGAGTACATGTCGTACGTCGACAGGAGAGGCGCGACCTCGAGCTTCAGCAGCGATATGACGAGCTGCTGAGCGACAAGGGCCATCACCATGAAGACGGCCAGCGTAGGGAAAGGTCCCGATCGCTGCGCAGCCGACATCGGATGCATGGTGGCAGGAGCTGGGGATGCGGCCGGTGTCCGCACGAAGTGCCACGGCAGAAACGACAGCAGCAGGATCCACCATGCCGGCCAGAAGAGGCCCTGCAACAACGAGAAGCCGAGCAGTAGGCACAGCACGGCGCCCCCCGCGAGGAGGCGATACCGATAGGCGCGAGATCCGACACCGACGATGACGAGCGTTTCGATGGCGATGGCACCGAATGAGAGCAATACTGCGAGCCATTGATGGCGGCCGATCCGAAGGCCCCAGTCGACCATCGCTTGTGACGAGTCAGAGAGAAAGTGGTACTTCACGGTGCCATTCAGAATCCATGCGAGGCCGCTCTCTCGGAGCTTTGCCAGTGCAGCCGCGAAAAGAACGAGCCCTAACACGAACCCTGGAGCCCAGACCGTATACCCGTATTGCTGCGATGTGCCGCGCGATGACGGCTGATCGCGGCGTCTCCAGGCGTCGATGCTCCACGCATCGCCCCATCTCGACCACTGCAACGCGAGGAGCGTCAGTAGAAGAGCACTGACGCTGTGATGCGTCATCCGGGTCGTATAGAGCAGGGCCCACGCGAAGGAACCGACAGTCAGGCACGCAAACGCGGTCCGGGCGAACGCGCCGATAATGAACAGCGCTCCCCAGAACGCCACCCACGGCGTCAGCCAGTCGGCGACCCACGGCGCGTCAACGAAGACTGGCAACATCAGACTTTGAGCAGGCGACGGGGCGTTCCACGGATTCACGGCCCAGGTACCGAGCACCGGCCGACTGAACAGAAAGATCAGCAGCGCGCTTCCGAAGGCGATCCGGAACAACGCGACCGACTCGGCGGACGCGGCGGGAATGCGTCCAGCAATCCAGGCCGCGAGGTTCGCCCCCGCGCGACGCAACGCCCGCGGTGGGTCGAGAAATGCGTTCCTGACGACGAGGACGCGCCCGGGAACGAGAGTTGGCGCGGCAATCCCGAGCAGGGCGAGACTCAAGCTGGCGAGCCCACCAAAGAAACAGAGGACCGTCAGGAGTTCCAAGCCGGCCGGCACCCCGGGATGAGACGTCACATATGGGAGCCGGGCAACGTCCACGACCCGAAACCCGGTCCTGTCGATCTGATGGGTATCCTCGACTGCAGGGTCGAGAACGAGACGCCTGATGTTCTCGCTGGAGCGGTCGGTCAGGGCGTAGCCGATGGTACGACCCTCTCTGGGCTCGGGTAGCGCGAGGCTGTACCGCGCCTCCAGTCGCTGTCTGGCAGAGTCATCGACGGTGTCGGCCCATTTGACATGGATGTACGCGGGCCGATTCCCGAACGTCACTCGGAGGACGGAATAGACCATCCCCGCAAGCGCCCAGAACAACAGCCCGGTGAGGACGAGACGATAGGCCGTACGCCGGGCGTCAGCGCTCATAACCGTGACGACGCGTCTACCCGGGATTCCATTTGGTCAAGTACGCACGTCAGCCAGGACGTTCGCCGCTGTCTGGCTACGGCTTTCTGAAGAGTACAAGGTACAGCATCGCGGGCTCGCTGTCCGGCGCCCACGTCGGGAAGGTCCGGACATGCGTCAATGCCGCGCTGACTTCGCTGACCACCACGTCCGGAGGAACAGAATTGCCAGGCCAACGGAGGCGACCGCGCGTGTCATCAGTGTGAACCCTCGGCGCGCAGTATAGCCTCACGCTTCTGCAGGTGCACGCCTTGCTACACGGGCGTCCTCGCGATTGTCGGCCGTCGCCGAAAACATACGGCGCCGTCGAGTGACAGAGGCTCGAACGAATCATCGAGACCCATGGTGGTTTCGGCCCCGCCGAGAAGCAGGTAGCCTCCGGGAGCCAGCAGGAGACCGGTTCGTCCCAGGATGGCTTTCTTGCTTTCGACGTCGAAGTAGATCATCACATTCCGCATGAGAACCAGCTGGATGCCCGCGAGACGGGGCCAGGGATGGATCAGGTTGAGTTCACGGAACTCCACCATCCGACGGATCTCCGCCCGGATCTCCCACGCGGACCCCTCCTTCTGGAAGTACTTCACCAACTGAATCGCGGGCAGCCCGCGGTTCACTTCAAACTGGCTGTAGCGGCCCGCGCGCGCGCGGGCGAGGACGTCCCTCGAGATGTCGGTCGCGATGATGCGCACGTTCCAACCGTCGAGCGATGGCCGGTAGTCATTCAACAGCATCGCGAGGCTGTAGGGTTCCTGACCGGTCGCACACCCGGCGCACCAGATCGTCAGCGACCGTTCTGCCGACCGCGCGGCGATCAACGTCGGCAGGATCGACTTCGTGATCATCCCGAACACGCGAGAGTCCCTGTAGAAGGAGGTTTCGTTGGTCGTCATCGCCTCTACGACTTTTCGATGGAGGTCGCGGAGCGGACCGACACGCAGGCTCGTAACCATCTGCTGATACGATGGAAATCCTTCCTGAATCGCCAGCGGCTGGAGACGCGATTCCACGAGGTATTCCTTGCCGGCCTCAAGCGCCAGCGCGGCTTCATTGCGCACCAGGTCGCGAATGTAGTTGAAGTCCCCGCTTGTCATCGGCTCGCTTTTTTTCATACGGCCGCCACAAGCGGGTGCCGCCGATCGCGCCACGCTCGATCCAGAATCTCGGGACCCAATTGCCTCAGCGGCAGGATCTGATCGGCCATCCCCGATCGGGCGACGTTCCCCGGCATGCCCCAGACGACCGAGCTTTCCTCGTCCTGTACGAGCACCTGGCCGCCTGCCGCTCGAATGTGCTCGCATCCTCGGAGGCCGTCCTGACCCATACCGGTCATCACCACGGCAAGCGCATGAGGACCGTACACCTGGGCCACGGCGCGGAACAACACGTCGACTGCCGGCCGGCAGGAATTCTCCGCCGCCTTCTGGTGCGTCACAATCCGGACCGCATCGCCGTCTCGCTCGACGGCCATGTGAAACTCGCCCGGCGCCACCCAGGCATGACCCGGTGCGAGGGCTTGACACATGCTGCCCTCGGCGACTGCAATTCTGGCGTTCGCATTCAGCCGTTCGGCGAGGAGCTTTGTGAATACCGCGGGCATGTGCTGGACGATCAGGATGGGAATGGGAAAGTCGGCCGGCAGCGTCGGGATCAGGTCCATCAGCGCTTGAGGACCGCCGGTCGACAAACCGATGGCGAGAACATCGATCCGACGGGCGACGCGGATCGAGTCGTGCCTCCTCTCCCGAAGCGCGTTGGGAAAACAACCGGCGATTTTCGAGATCAGTTCGTCCCCGAGGATTCGCAGTTCATCGTCGGACGGCACGGCCGCCGCGGGCTTCGTCACGTAATCGCTGGCCCCGAGCGTCAGTGCGTCGACGGTCACGGCAGCCCCTCGCGACGTCGGCACGCTGAGCATGATGACTGGAAGCCGTGGGTAGATTTGACGAATGGCGGTCAGCGTCTCGAGACCGTCCATGTCGGGCATGTCGACGTCCAGCGCGACGACATCGGGATGAAGAAGGGGGATCTTCATGAGCGCGACACGCCCGTCGGAGGCAGACCCTGCGACCGCAACGCCTGACTCGCGCGTGATCGCAGCGGTCAGGGCACGGCGGATGACGACGGAGTCGTCGACGATGAGCAGACGCGGCTTGTGCATGATTGATCGGGCCGACTCTGGCCGGGGCCCGGTGCTAGGCTGGAAAGCCGAGCAACTCGAGCTTCGCCCGGAGGATGTCCATCGTGAACGGCTTCATCATGTATTCATTGGCGCCGGCGTCGAGCGCCTCCGCGACATTGCAGAGCTCGACATTGGTCGTCACCATCATGAGCGGTAGATCGGCATACTCGTTGTCGGCGCGAACCGCGCGAACAAAAGAAAGGCCGTCCATTTCGGGCATATTCCAGTCCACGAGCACGACGTCGGCCTTCGCCATGCCGTGCAGGCGGTCCAGCGCCTCACGGCCATTGATGGCGACCGTGACGTCGAAACCCAGCTTCTTGAGATACGCCGTCAGAATTATTCTGATGGTGTTGGAATCGTCAACGACAAGCGCGTGCATGCAAACTCCCTAGGTGGCCGATGACGCAGGAACGGGGCCGGCCGCTGCGAACTTGAAGACTCCGACGATTTTCTGGAGCTCGGCGGCCATGCCTGCGAGCTCGCCGGCGGCGGTCTGCGCGGTCTTGGCGCCGCCCGACGTGATCTTTGCGGCCTGTGCCACCGATGTGATGTTCTCCGTCACCTGCGATTCGCCGATCGCGGCCTCGGACACGTTTCGCGCGATCTCTCTCGTCGTCGCGGTTTGCTCCTCGACGGCGCTCGCGATCGTGATCGAGATGTCGTACATCTGCGCGATGATGCCGCTGATGTCGCCGATCACCGACACGGCTTCGTGGGTTCCAGTGTGAATCGCTTCGATCTTTTCGCTGATTTGTTTCGTGGCCTTCGCCGTTTCGTTCGCCAGCTCCTTGACCTCGTTCGCCACGACGGCGAATCCCTTGCCCGCCTCGCCCGCCCGCGCGGCTTCGATCGTGGCGTTGAGCGCCAAGAGCTTCGTCTGCTGCGCGACGGAATTGATCACCTTCACGACTTCGCCGATTTCCGCGCTGGCTTTTCCCAGGTGATCCATCGTGACGTTGGCCACCTGCGCCCGCTCCACGGCCCGGGTCGCAATCGCCGCCGCGGCAGTCGCGTTCTTGGCAATCTCCCCGATGCTCGCGGTCATCTCCTCGGTCGCCGCTGCCACCGTTTGCAGGTTGCGCGTCACTTGCTCCGCCGCCGCCGCCACCACGTTGGCCTGGACCGCCGTCTCTTCGGCACCCAATCCCATCTGATGACTGACGCTGAAGAGGTTTTCGGATGAGCCTGCGACCCCTTGCGTGCTTCTGGCCACGCGGGCAATGAGACCCTCCAGCTTCACTATGAAGGTGTTGACCCACTTCCCCATTTCACCGAGCTCGTCGCCGGTATTCTGATTGACCCGTCGCGTCAGGTCGCCCTCGCCCTCGGCAATGTTCCTCAGCACAACGACCGTGGCTTCGAGTGGCCTGGTAATCGCCTTGGCCGTGCGATAGCCGATAGCGCCGCAGAGAACGATGGCGACGATCGTCACAGTCGTGCTGATCACGGTACCGATTGCCAGAGCGGCCGCGGCCGATGCCGTGGACTCGTCCTGCGCCTTGCGAATCGCGGCGTTGGCCTCCTCGACAACCGACATGGCCGTGGTCGTCCACTCGTTCGGATCCTTCTGGGCGTAAAACACCTGCAGGTCGGCCACCGAGGCATCTCCCGACTCCACTCGCTGGCGCTGCTCAATGAGAGGCGTGGCGAACTTCTCTCTCCACTCTCGTTGGCTGACTTCCATTCGGGACAGCACATCACGCAGCGTCTCCGTCTGCGCTCGCGTCCGCGCCTTGTTGAACAGATCGGCGAGGGTCGCGGCCTCCGTCGACATCTTTTGACGCTGGCGCTCGTCTCCCGTGAGCAGGTAGTCCTGCAGGTGCAGACGAACCTGCATCATCTTCATCTGCACGGCTTCGAGACTCTGCACGCTCTCCAGCCTCACGCTTGACTGTGTGCTCGCGGCGCGTTCCTGCATCACGACGATCGTGTTGGTGATGAACAGGAGAATGAGGATGGCCACAATCGAGCCGACGCCCAGATACAGTTTCCTGCTGATAGTCATAAGTGTGTCTCTCCGCTCCCCGACGTCTCATCGAGCCTCATCAAGGGGCGTTCTCGAACTTGATCGCGAGTGTTTCGGCGGTCTCTTCCTTGGCGACCTCGAACTTCCATTGCTTG
The DNA here is from genome assembly GCA_963741135.1 of uncultured Acidobacteriota bacterium. GTDB lineage: Bacteria > Acidobacteriota > Vicinamibacteria > Vicinamibacterales > UBA2999 > Gp6-AA40. The sequence continues at coordinate 611,248 of CAVUHC010000006.1, read as the reverse complement.
ACGGCCTCCTCGGCCGCCGCCACGAAAAGCGCGTTGCCGCCGACGATACGAACGCTCGTGACAGTTCCTTGGGGAGAGACGATCGCCACCAGCTTGACGGTGCCGGTAATGCGCGACTGCTTGGCGATTTTCGAAATGACCGGCGATACTTTTTTCGTGACCTTCCGGACAGTGGTTTCTTCAGCCGCGAGGGCCGCCGGGAGCACGGCCCCGGCTCCGAATGCCGCCAGGCTCAGCCAGATCGTCGCGCTCCGTGCATGCTTCAACATCGGACTCCTCCAAACCGCCGCGTTCACGTCTGTTCTCCGCTGGAGAACGCCAACGCACGTTCGGTGTCCAGCGCGAGCAACAGGCCCCCGTCGAGTTTGTAAGCTCCGGTAATCAGTTCCCTGAGCGAGCCGCGCAGTGTTTTGGGAGGCGCTTCGAAGTCATCGTCACTCACCTCCAACACATCGCCGACCTGATCCACCAGCAGACCGACACGACCCTCGTCTGATCGCAGAATGAGGTGAACCGGACGCTGGTCCGCGGGCCGGCTGCCAAGCTGCAGGCACCCGCGGAGGTCGATCGTGGTGACGATATGTCCGCGAAGATTCAACAGGCCGCTGACGACCGGAGGCGCGAGCGGCACGTGCGTCAGTTCGGACCCGCTGGTCACCTCCTGCACGTCCTCCACCTTGATGCCCACCATCAGGTCATCGACGAAGCACGAGACATACTGCCGTCTGTCTGACACGTCAGACCTCCGCCCCGGCACGCACGTGTTCCGACACAGGCGCCGCTACGACATCGGCGCAGAGGGTATCGAGGTCCAGGATCTCGGTGACCCGCCCGTTGATGACGACCGATCCCGTCACGCCCTGGCGGGTCGTCGGGCGCATGTTGACGAGACGCTCCTCGACGGTGTCGATGATCCGATCCACCACCACGCCGACCTGCCGGCCGTCTTTCGAGTACACGAGCACCTGGAACGACTCCGAGGCCGTCGTCAGCGAGGCGCCGCTGCGCGCACGAGGCCCCGGCATCAGGGCGGCAATGTCCGTCAGCGACAGAATGTCGCCGAAGTACTGCACGACATCGTGGTCGCCGACGCGTTCGACCGAGGCGCGGGAAAACTCTTCGAGCCGTGTGATTCGCGAGAGCGGAATGGCCATCCGCGTGTCGTCCGGGCCCGAGAACAGCAGCAACGCCTGCGTCGGCTCAGGATCCGCTTCGAGCGCGACGTCGGATCGCACAGCGCTCTTCTCGCGCGCTTCCGACAGCACACTGGACCGTACGGCGAGCCCTGGCACATCGAGAATCAACGCGACGCGGCCGTTCCCCATGATGGTGGCGCCGGCGAATATCGAGATTCCGCGCACATGCCGGCCGAGAGGCTTGACGACGATTTCCTGGGTGTCCCTCACGTCGTCCACGATCAGGCCGAACCTGAGCTCGTCGGCCTGAAGCACCACGATGTTGACCGCGTCGCATTCCGTGAGCCGCCCGACGAGTCTCGCGCGGGTCGTGTCGGACCCGCCTGATGTAAATTGAGCGTCCAGCCACACCAGGGGCAGCAGCTCTCCTCGCAGTCGATAGACCGCCGCGTCGCAGATCATCTCGATCTTCGCGCGCGCATCTTTCGCTTCCACGTGCACGAGCTCGAGCACATTGACCTGGGGAATGGCGTAGCACTCGTCGCCGCTGGTCACGACGAGCGCTGTCATGATGGCCAGCGTCAGCGGGATTCTCATCCTCAACGTCGTCCCCACTCCGGCCTGGCTGTGGATGCTGACTTTGCCGCCGATCTGCTCGATGTTCGTCTTCACCACGTCCATGCCGACGCCACGGCCAGACATGCTGGTGACTTTCTCTGCAGTGGACAGACCCGCCAGGAACACGAGGTTCAGCGCTTCTGGCTCGCTCATGAGACGGGACTGTTCCGGCGTGATCAGCCCGCGCTCCAACGCCTTGCGTCGAATCGCGGCCACATCGACGCCGCCGCCATCGTCGGACACCTCGATGGTCACGTGGCCGCCTTCATGGAACGCGCGCAAGCGGATGTGGCCTTCGGCGGATTTTCCGGCGGCCACCCGCTTTTCCCAGGTTTCCAATCCGTGATCGATGGAGTTCCGAATCACGTGGGTCAGCGGATCCTGGATCGCCTCAATCAGGGTCCTGTCCAACTCCGTATCCTTGCCCTCCATCTCCAGGCGAACCCGCTTGCCGCAGTACTGCGCGGCATCGCGCACCACGCGGGGCAGCTTGTTCCACACTTTGTCGATGGGCTGCATCCGGGTCTTCATGATCCCTTCCTGCAGCAGGGTTGTAATCGAGTTGAGACGCTGTGATGTGTTGAGCAGCGCCGAGCTCTCTTGGAGGGCGCTGAATTGAATGATCTCGTTTCGCGCGAGCACCAGTTCGCCGACGAGGTTCATGAGCTTGTCCAGGTGCTCGACGCTGACGCGAACGTTACTGCCGGTCTGAACGGGGCGATTGCCCTCACTCGCGTTCGGTTGCACAACGGCTTCTGCCTCAGGGGGCGGATCGCCGTCAGGCTGCTGGGATCGCGTCTGCCCGCCTCCCTCCCCCACACGCGCGAGCCGCTCGACGATCGCCGTGCAGTCAGTGTCTCCCTCCGTGCCGGTCTGCTCGACGTGAGTCAGCATCAACCGAATGCAATCCGCGAGGGCGAGCAGGGCGCTGGTGATGACTGGATTGATCACGAGCACGCCGTCGCGGAGCTGGCTCAGGAGACTCTCGCCACTGTGGGCGAGCGTCTCGAGCTTCGGCAGTCTCATGAACCCCGCGGCGCCTTTGATGGTATGCACCGTGCGGAAGATGCTCGCGAGCGTCTCGCGCGACAAAGGATTGCCCTCCAACGCCATCAGGTCGATCTCGAGCTGATCCAGGTTCTCGCGACTTTCAACGACGAAGTCTTTGGCGATCGTGTCGAGTCCGCTCACGATGTGACCCTTGCGCCGTCCACGACCGCTCGTACACGAGCGGCGAGACGCTGGGGATCCACCGGTTTGAGGATGTATTCGTCGGCACCTGCGGCCATCGCCTGCTGCTCGGTCTGCGCGCTCTCGTCAGAAGTCAGCATCAGGATGGCGATATCGCGTGTTCCAGCGTCAGCGCGAAGCGCCTTGACCATGTCAAGGCCGCTCATGCCCGGCATATTGAGGTCGGTGACGATCACCCGAGGCCGCTCACGCCTGGCGGTCTCGAGGCCGACGGTGCCGTCCGCTGCGACGAGTACTTCGAAGCCCTCGAGCTGCAGGTAGTGCTTCACGATGGAGGCAATGGTGCGGCTGTCTTCGACGATGAGCGCTCGTTTGTTATCGGTGGTCATGGCGTGGGTCGCCACCGCCCACCACGCAAAGCGGCGGCCACACGAGTCCGCAGAAACAAACGTCCATTTCGCACCGGATCGCTCAATGTCTCGCCGATGTACGGTGTCGTCCGGTTGGAGTGCGCACGGGCTGTGCGAGGGGCCCGTGCGCGCATGCGCAGAGGGTGTGCGGATGGAGTACGACCGACCCGGAATCTGTCTATGCCGCCCTGGACCCGGAACGTGCGAGCAGCGCCTTGACCCGAGCGGCCAGGCGCCGGGGTTCGACGGGCTTGAGAAGGTAGTCGTCGGCGCCGGCCGCGAGACCCTCGCTTTCGGCTTCGATGCTTGCCTCCGACGTGAGCATCAGAATGCGCACGTTGGCATGGCTCGGATCGGCGCGGAGCGCCTTGACCATGGCGACGCCGCCCATCCCGGGCATGTTGACGTCGCTGACGATGACCTGTGGGTGTTCTCGCTGCGCCATCTCGAGGCCCGCCAGGCCGTCAGCGGCGAGAAGGACGTCGAAACCTTCGAGCTCCAGGAAATACTTCACGACCGACGCGATCGTCGCGCTGTCTTCAACCACGAGCACACGGCCGCGCACGGGGGCCTGTCCCGTATCGCCGACCTCGGCCGTCTTACTGACGCTGGCGGTCGCAGTCGCGCTGACGGGAGCAGGCGCAGGGGCAACAGGGGCCACCCTCGCTTCCACGGCTGACCGCGTATTGCCGGCAGTCTCGACTGGCTCGTCTGGAGAGACGACACGAAGCAGTTCATCGAGCGTGGTGAAGCCCTGCGCCGCTTTTGCAAGGCCGTCTTCGAACAGGGTTCGCATGCCTGTCCGCTTCCCGGCGGCGCGGATGGCCTGTTCCGAGGCTTGCCTGGCAATCAGGTCGCGCACTACATCGTTGATCTCGAGCACTTCATGAATGGCGAGCCGTCCCTTGACACCTGACTGTGCGCATTTCTCGCATCCATTCGCCGCGACCCATCGTCCGTCGGCCGGCAGGTTCGACAGACCCCCCGCCTTCTCGATCGCTGCCGGGCTCGGCCACGCTCGGGTCACGCACGACGGACACGGCCGCCGCACGAGCCGCTGCGCCACAATGCCGATGAGGGACGACGCCACGAGAAACGGCGGGATGCCGAGATCGAACAGTCTCGTGATGGTCGCCGGCGCGTCGTTGGTGTGCACGGTGCTGAGCAGCAGATGGCCGGTCTGGGACGCTTGAAGCGCGATCTCCGCGGTTTCCTGGTCGCGTATCTCGCCGACCAGAATCACGTTCGGATCCTGTCGCAGAATCGACCGCAGCCCGCTGGCGAACGTCACGCCAGCCCTGGCGTTGATCTGCATCTGGTTCACGCCCGGGAGCTGGAATTCAATCGGGTCTTCCAGGGTGACGATGTTGTTGCTCGACGATTTGATCGAATTCAACGCGGTATAGAGCGTCGAGGTTTTTCCACTGCCTGTCGGACCCGTGACGAGGATCATCCCCTGCGGCCGCGACATGAACGACCGCATGATTCGCAGGTTCTCGGATGAAAAGTCGATCTGGTCGAGCGGCAGAATCGCCCGGTCCGAGTTCAGCAGCCGAATGACGACTTTCTCGCCGAACTGGGTCGGCAACGTCGATACGCGCAGGTCGATCCGCCGGCCTTCAAAACGTAGTCGGCTGCGGCCGTCTTGCGGCTTCCGGCGTTCGGCGATGTCCATGCCGGAAATGATCTTGAAACGGGAAATCGTCTGGTCCTGCAGATGGTGCGGAAGGGTCAGCACGTCTCGCAGGAGCCCGTCCACGCGCTGCCGCACCTGCAGGGATCCCTCTTGCGGCTCTATGTGGATGTCGCTGGCGCCCGCGGCGGCCGCGTCGCTGAGAATGAGATTGACGAGCCGGATGATCGGCGGCAGGTTGGTGCTCTTGGCGGTGTCAGCCGGATCGACGAGGTCATAATAATCGCCGTCGGTGGAGGTTTCGACTTCCCCGGACGGGGCCTTGGTCGGAAGCATGTCATAGCTGGGCACGACGCGCTCCGCCTCCGGGTAGACCTGGGCACAGAGCTCAGCGAGCCACGTCTGCGTCACCACGACCGGTCTGATGTTCTTCCCCGTTCGGAACCGCGCGTCCTGCAGTACCGAGTCGTCCATCGGGTCGGAGACTGCCACACGAAGACAGTTGCCCTCGAGCGTCAACGGGACGATTCCGCGCTTCCGGCAGGATTCCGCCTTCAGCAGAGCGGCGACTTCAGGAGCGACTGCCGGCGGCGCACCATCGAGAAACTCCAGGTGCAAGGCCGCGGCGATCGTGAAGGCAACGACCGATTCATCGGCGAGGCCCAGATTGGCAAGCGCCCGACCCAGGGTCGCCTTGTCAGCGGCCTGCGTCCCCATCGCCCGCGTCAGTCCGGCAGCGTCGACCACGCCGTTTCGCAGCAGGAGGTCGCCGACAAATCCATGTGAGGTCATTGGTGAAAGGCGCCTTTACCGTTCGGCCGCGAGCGCGTTCCGAACCTTGATAAATTCCTGATCGACTTCGAGCATCAGATCTGACGTGTCACCGCCGGCGTAATCGGCGGCATGTGTTTCTATTCGCGCACACAGGGCGCCTAGTCTCGTCGCGCCCATCGTCAACGAGCTGCCCTTCAGGCAGTGTGCGGCCGATTTCATCGCCTGTGCATCGCCGCGCTGTCCGGCGTTCCTGAGGAGCTCTATCTGGGATTCCGCCTCTAGGACGAATTGTTCAATCAACACCAGTGCGAAATCCGGAAGGGCGGAAGTGTCAGACTCCCGGAATTGGCCGATCAGACTGCGATCGAGCGTTTCATCTGACGTCGGCTGGGACGTCTGGCAGACGATTTCATCCATGTGTATGGACGTGGGAGGCAACACGCGTACCGTAATCGACGTCGCTATTCATGGTCTTTCGCACGCTATTCATGGTCCTTCGCACGCCGTGGCGCACTGATCGCACAGTGACGTGTGCGCCCCCGCACAAGGACCGCACGAGTCCCACCCGAGCCACAACGATGCTGCGCTGGATCGCCTTGAGCAAGCGTACAACGAAGGCGACACCATGCTGCGCGATCTGTAGGCGGACCCCATTGGGACCGCACGCGCACGGAGCCGCGATTCGAGGGCTTGATGCGCCGAATGGCCTTTCCGGCAACACCTTGACCACGCTGCGATGACCTTCGCTCTCATTTCTTGATCTAGATCAATGTCCGCCGTCGCGCCGCTGGTTAGTGTCGTGTCACCAACACGTTTTAACGGACAGGTGGCACATGATGTTGACGACGACGGTTCAGCCAGAAACCCAGCGCTCGGAATGGTTTGCGTCCTGGTTTGACTCCTTCCACTATCACAAGCTGTACGCGCAGCGAGATGAAGCAGAAGCGGCGCGTTTCTCTCCTTGACCTCTTCGGACGTGAGCCGTGCCTGGCAACCCCGGAATGTCATGGCCGGCCAGTTTCGGCGGCGACGGCCAGTGCCTGGTCGGGGCTGCGACAACTGGTGAACCCGGTGCGCTGGCCCGCGGCGGCGAGGCATTCTTCGCCAGCGCACACTTTTCTGACGGCGTCTTCGCGGCAACCGCATTGAATGGTCCGGTCACAGTCGGTGTTGAGTATGGGTTTCGCTCCGCGCGCTAATGATCGATTGAGCACGTAGCGAAGGGTGATGCGGTGGGCGACTGCGGTCGCTCGCCGCCTGTCCCGCGAGCCTCCGATCGCGCTAGGGGTTTTCTAAGCCGAATGACTGCGGATCGGTGCCTGCGCGGCTGATCGGAATGGGCACCACTAACCCGCAAGCGGAATTGCTGGAAATCGGGCTGTCCCGTCGGTTACGTCTCGGAACGGGCACACACGGACTACCATACAGGTTCGAACAATGCCGCGTGTTGAATCGGCGGGATGAACGCACGGTCAGGCGGCGTCAGAACGAGCGAGGACCTACCGTGAAATCGGCCGTCAGGCGTCGGTCGTGGGCGATAACGGCTCTCATTGGCCTTCTCGCTATCGGTGTAGGTATAGGTCACGCCCAGCAAATCTTCAGCGGCTACTACGGCTCCACTCCCCCCAAATTCGCGACGGCGACGACCTTCAAGGGCGCTTTCAACTTCTGCCGCGCCATGTTTACCAGCAATCGGCGCGAGAAACGCGGTTGGGACACGGATTACCCGGGGGCCGACATCAATTTCAGCATCCGGCTCTCGGAGCTGACCAAGACTCGCGTCAGTAAGGAATCCGAGGGAGGCGACCCGGACCACGTCGTCGTCCGGTTGACGGACAACGCGTTGTTCCAGTGCCCGTTCCTGCTCATGGAGGATGCTGGTACTGCGATCTTCAACGAACAGGAGGTTGTCAGACTGCGAGAGTACTTGCTCAAAGGCGGTTTCCTGTTCGTCTCGGACTACTGGGGTCCTCTTGCGAAAGAGCAATTTGACGGGGAGATCGGTCGCGCACTCCCGCGGTCGCAGTATCCGATCGTCACGATTCCAATGGGCCATCCGATCTGGCACACACAGTTCGAGGTCACGCGTGTTCCGCAGATGCCCTCCATCCAGTCCTGGCGGCGCAGCGGCGGTACATTTGAACGCGGCGTCGGTAGCGGAACACAGGACGCCCGTGGGATTGCCGACGAGCACGGCCGCCTGATGGTTGTGATGCTTCACAACACCGACGTCCCCGACGGTTGGGAGCGAGAAGGAGAGGACCGCGAGTATTTCCTCAAGTTCTCGCCGGACGCCTACTCGGTCGGCATAGATATCGCGATATACGGCATGACCCATTGAGCAGGGTCAGGACCTTCCCGGGCTGACCGCAGCAACCCAGAGAGCAACGACCAGGCCTGCAACACATGGCCACGCGAAGACCGCCGGTTCTGGCGTAGAGCGTCGGAGGGGTTGAAGGCTTACCTGCTGACCCGACGGATGCGATAGCCTGCGCCGAATTCGAGAACGTTGGCTTTGCGAAACCCGTACGCGCGGATCGTCAGTGTGCTCCACACGCGGTCGTTGACCTGATAGCGCCAGCCGTATCTCGTGTAGAGGCGCGATGAGTTGGGATTCGCGAACCCACGTGCGACGGTGTCTCCAACCTGCATGAGGGCACTGAATCGACCGATGACGTGTTCGTACCCCCCATAGACTCCGACGGCCCAACGTCGGCTGGCTCCGGCGCGCCACTCTCTGTCGGCTCCGTCCATGCTTGCACCCGCCGAGCCGTCGTACGTCACATCGGTCCCGCCGGCGATCTTTCCGAATTGATAGAAGTGCCGCTGCACTGCAGCTGTTACGTCGACCGCTCCAAAGTTCGCTCGAACGATCGGACTTCTCTTCTGGATTACGTTCTTCACCCCTCCCGCTCCCCCGACGACGAACTCCCATGAAGGTTGAAACGGCGGCGGATCGATGTCGCGGCGTGTGGGAGCTTCGGAGGCAAGGTTGTATTGAAGGCCCACCTTCGGGCCGATCACGTTGATTCCCAAGTCCGGCTGGACCATGCCGCCGTTCGACCGGTGAGTGAAATCGACCCCGGTATAGATCGCGATCCTGGGCGTTGACAGGTAACGCAGGTAAAAGCCCCAATTGATGCGGGCATTAAGATCTGACCCCAGCACGTTTTCGTAGTCTTCGGTTTCTTCGTTCATGTGCTTCCAACGCCACGAGAGCCCCATGCCGAAATCGGTCGTCACTTGCAACTGATCGCTGAGGCGCGCAAAGGGCCATGAGAAGAACGTGTAGGCTTCCAGCGGCCGGCCGTTCTCGATGCTTTTCGGAAGGGGCACGAACGAAAAGCCGAAGCCATAGGACGGCGTGCCGTACAGTTCGTGCCACTTGCTGGTTCCGTCGGTCCGCCGGCCGATCTCAACGGTCAGATTTGGAGCCCAATGGATCGGATCGCTTGCACCGCCTGCACTGGCCGCGAACGGGTTCGTGGGAAGAATGTACGCGGGCGTGGCGCCGCCGCGCACAAACCAGAAGTTCGTCTCGAAGCTTTGCCCATAGGCCGTTCCAGGCCACGAAAGAACAAGGAGTACGACGAGCGTTTTCCGTCCACTGACGCGTGATGCGGCGGTTGCGAACACATCGGTGCCGGTCTCTGTCATGACGGTCCCGTCGTTCGGGAAGCGGACGCCCGCGTCAAGATGCACAGGCAATCGTTGGGTTGTTGTCGTGGAGGCCGCAGTGATTGACCTCTTCGACGCGTGACAAGGGGGCAGCGCACCGCGACGGTCTCGACCGCATGCACAGTGCAATGCGATTGCCGCAACGCGCCAACGAGATCTGCTAGTAGAAGGCGTGCGGTGGGAGGCTGGAAGGCAGTTAGAGATTCCGGTGCTCACCAAATATTGAGAGACGCCGGATGCAGGATTGTCAGATTGTCGTTCTCACTGTTATGATCCGGCGCCCTCTCGTACGCACCGAAGCACCTGAATTCATCACGCATCCTTAGGCACCTGGGGTCCTGTCTTGCCGCTATCAATCAGAACGACTGCGCTCGTCTTTGTAGCGCTGCTTGCCAGGCCGGTTGTCGCCCAGGACAGACCGCCGACGAGCGTCGCCGACATAGACATCGACGGCCTCGGTCAATGGGCGCCTCTGGGTCAGATTCCGGTCGATCAGGCCGGTGCCGGACTCCGCGGTTACGTGCTGGCTGGCGAGAGCACCGAGGTCGCCGAGCCCGGCGCCAGTCAGATCTCAATTCACGCGGTTGCCGCGAACAACTTTTACCGTGAGCAGAACGAGAACTTCTCGATCAGTCAGCGATACGAGACGCACACGATGGCTCTTGGTTACCGTCACGGCTTCAAAGTCGGGATCTTTCCCCGCTTCGAGCTTGGCGGGCAGGTCCAGCTGACCGAGGGCGGTAGTGGCTTCATGAACGGATTCATCCTGGGTATCGAGAATTTCCTCGTTCGGATGACCGGCGTAGAGTCCGCCAGGAACCAGTTGCGAGGCAGCGAAGAAACTCTGCCGCCGCTCGGCACGTTCGTCACGAAAGGCGGGCGTCCGGTCTATCGAGCAGCGGGCGATGGCTCGGGTTTCGGAGACTTCTCGATCGTCGCGAAAGCCCTTCTTCGCGACGGCGCTCCTTCGTCGAGCCGCACACGTCTGGCCGCGCGCGTCGCAATCAACATGTCCGGGAAGTCAGAATTCACCAGAGGAAACTTCGCCGGCATCGGTGTGAGCCTGGACAAGAAGGTCTTGAAATGGGCTGCCTTTCACGGCGACGTGCGAGCCAGTTTCTTTCTGGACCGTGTGAACCAGTGGAATCTGCCACTCAAGCATGTGTCGCTTGGGTTCTCAGCGGGGCCGGAGTTGAGCCTCGGGGTAAACAGCTCCGCGAGCGCTCAAATTGGCGGAAGTACTACTCCTTACCTGCCGACAGGCGCCACTGCCTTCGACAGGGGGTACGGCGACATTACCCTTGGCCTGAGCCACCGCTTCAGGACCCGGCAACGCCAGGTCATTGCCCAAGCCTACCTGCGCGAAAACATGAACCTCCCGTTTCGCGTCCGCTGGAACACCGACCCGGACTTGTCGCTGGGGATCAAAGCCACCATTCGCTCGGCTCCACACTGATCGGGCTGTTGGCGCAATGCTCGCGACGGCTCCCGGCGATATGAATCGTGTCGCGCTTTTCCTGAGGCCGTTTGCCTTCAGTTTGGGCCGGACACCAGGTGGTCTGGCGGCTGCTTTTTGAATGGATGGACGGGCGTATTCAGTCATACGGCTTTCGACGTTGATCCCCATGCGGGGTCGACTCCCGGCCGAAGCGTTTGAGTACCTGATCCGACTCAAAGAGGGACTGCCCAATGGGAAAGACGTCTCGTCGGTCCGCCTCGAAAGCGGCGGGTATGGCCGCCCGCGCAACTTTTCCATAGGTGATTCTGAGGATGGGCGAGCGACACGAAGAAACGAACGTGGTGCCGATGCCGCGTGATGGGCGGCTGACGATCGAGACCATCGAATATCGGCGGAGATGAAGTCGATAGACGGTACTACTTGACGGGACTCGTGCTCTCTCGCCGAGACCGAAGATCTCTGCGGAGTGATTGAGTATCGGGGTTGGCTTGCCAACCGAAGCTCGAAGAGCGAAGGTTGGCGGGGTCGACGGGACTCGTGCCAGTCAGCGGCGTGAGCCGCTGACCGCCTGAGTGTCGGGGATCACGCCAATTGAGCGGAGCGAAATTGGCGGGGTCGACGGGACTCGAACCCGCGGCCTCCGGCGTGACAGGCCGGCGTTCTAACCAACTGAACTACGACCCCGAACTTATCAGTTCGAAGTTTGAAGTTCAAAGGTCGAAGTAAGTTCGAACTTACTTCACGACTTCGAACTTCGACCTTCTAACTTCCGTTCTGGTGGGCGGTACAGGATTCGAACCTGTGACAGCCGGCGTGTAAAGCCGGTGCTCTACCACTGAGCTAACCGCCCCCGCCTTCGCGCTCTGCGCTTCGGCGGGCAAGCTGCCCCAGCCGCCCGTAGCCCGGATTGCACCTATTGAGCGAAGGGCGGGCTTCGGCGGGTACACCCACTGGCTAAACCCACCTCCACCTTGCGGCTTCAGCGAGGTTAACCCAAACACGTAATTATAGGGAGCCGACAACCTTCAGCGCAAGAAGGGCGAAGCCCGCGATCAAACCGGCCGCCGCGCGGTATTCCCGGTTGCGAATCGCGCGCCCGAAGCTGAATGAGCGTTGCATCGGCTCGCCGCGTGAGTCGCGATACCGATCGTAGTCGTCCCCGAACGCGCTGCGCAGAAACGATTCCTCGGTTCGAATCGCGGCGGTCAGCGTCGCGGCCATATACAGCGCCGCAAGCACCCCAACGCTTGTGCTGCGCGACGCGATAACGATCCCGAGCGCCATGATCGTCGATCCCACGTACAGCGGATGACGCGTCCAGCGATACGGCCCAGACCGCGTGACTTCGCGGCTCTTCTCCAGGTGCCCGGCCGCCCAAATGCGCACCGCTTCACCCGACAGCGCCACGAGGAATCCCGCACGCCACGTGCCCCATGTGGGATGCGCCAGGTACGAGCGTCACCAGCGCCGTCGCGAATCCCAAAGCGACCCGCCTTCGCGCAAGGATGTGAGCAACGTTCATGCGAGCGCTTCGGCGAGGCAGGCCCGCATGCGCACGAGTGTGTGAAGAATGGCCGGCGCGTCCGCGCGCAGGTGCCGCGCGCCGTCAGCCACGCACGCCCATCCGCGCGTGGACGGCGCTCATCACCTCCGACGTGCTGATGTCATCGATACACCGCTCGGGCTTCTTGCACTGCCGTCGGTAGACGCACGAGCACTGCTGCACACGCGAAATCGCCACGTCGTACAGTCCCCACGGGCCGTTGCGATCCGGCCGCGTCGGACCGAAGAGCGCGACAATCGGCGTGTTGACGGCACCCGCAATGTGGAGCGGCCCCGTGTCTCCGGAGATCATCAGCCGGGCGTTCCGACAGATCCCGATCAGGTCGGTGATCGTTGTTGGCGGGGACATTTCCGCGGCGCCCATCGACGTCTCGACGACGTGATGCGCAATCTCCTGCTCCCCGGGGCCCCACAGCACCAGCGACCGCAACCCGAAGTCGCGGGCGATCGCTGCGGCAACGGCTCCGAATCGTCGGGAGGCCACTGCTTGTTCGGCCACGCCGCCCCCGCATTGATCAGCACGTACCCGTTCGGCTGGAAGCGGCCCGCGATCTGCTCGATCGTCGCGTTATGCGGGATTCTGATCGGGAATCGGATCCGGCGATTGTCGACCTTCAGCGGCGCGAGCAACGCGAGGTTCTTGTAGATGACGTGTGTCGCGTCTCCCGGGTCGGGCGCATCGGTGTAGAAGGCCCGAGCCAGCTGTTCGCGCAGATGTTTCCGGGGAAATCCGATCGTTCTGTGGCCGCCGACACTGCGTGCGAGCATCGCCGACTTCAAGAGCCCCTGGAGATCGATGACCGCGTCGTAATCCATCTCGCGAAGCTCGCGCATCGTCTCGCGAAACCGCTCGCGCCCTTCGCCCCGTTTGACCGCGCGCGGATCGACCGCGATGCGGCGATCGACGCACGTGACGAGATCGAGCAGTTCGACGTAACGCGGATCGACCATCCAGTCCACCCGACCGCTTGGAAACTCGCTCTTCAACGCGGCCGCTACTGGAATGCCATGGATGACATCCCCAAGCGACCCGAGGCGGACGATCAAAAAGCTGTTCACGTGGACGAACGGGCGATACGCGACAGGAGATCGCGCGTCGAATGATCCTTCGGGTCGCCGACGATGGCGGTGCGGCCGCCGTACGCCTCGACAATGTCGCGCTCGGGAACGGATTCGACCGTGTAGTCCGTCCCCTTGCAATGGACGTCCGGGCGGAGCGCGGTCAACAGCGGGCCCACGGTCGGCTCTGGAAAAATCACGACGTAGTCCGACGCACCGAAGCGCCGCCACAAGCTCCGCGCGATCCGGCGCCGGGAGAATCGGCCGTCCGGGTCCCTTCAGGCGCCTCACCGAATCGTCGTCATTCACGGCCACGACCAGCACATCTCCTTCGCGTGACGCGGACTCGAGATAGCGGATGTGGCCGACGTGAAGCAGGTCGAAACAGCCGTTCGCGAACGCGATCGTACGGCCGGCCGCGCGCTCGCCCTCGGCGCGACGGACCAGCTCGTCCCGCGAAACCACACTACCCACGGCGTCGTGCTCCGCGCGCGCTGTCGCGTCTTACCGCGTCGCGCAACTCCGAGGCGCTCACGGTCGCGGTGCCACGTTTCATGACGACGAGACCGCCCGCGTAGTTCGCCAGCCGCGCCGCGAGTTCGAAGGTGGCGCCGGCCGCAAGCGCCAGCGTCATCGTCGCCATGACGGTATCCCCGGCGCCCGTCACATCGGCAATCTCGTCGGATCCGAAGATCGGAATATGGACGGTCGGCTCGCGCGGCACGAACAGCGCCATGCCGCGGCTGCCCCGGGTGATGAGCACCGCCTGCATCTTCGTCTGCTCGAGAATCTCCCGCCCGGCGCGTTCGAGCACCCGCGCATCGTCATTGATTCTGACGCCAAGCGCCTGCTCCACTTCGGATTCGTTGGGCGTGCAGGCGGTCAGGCCGCTGTAGCTGAGTAGCCCGTAGCGGGAGTCGATGAGGATCGGCACCGGGTGACCCGACCGCTTCAGCTCGGCGCGGAGCTTCGACACAAGCGCGGGAGACACCAGTCCGCCGCCGTAGTCCGACACGAGCACGGCGTCCGAGCGGACTCGCAGCCAACACGGCCGCGCGGAAAAACGCTTCGCGCGTCGTCTTGTCGAGCGTGCCGCTCGACACGCGATCGATACGGACAACCTGCTGTTTTGCCGAATGAATACCGCCCGCAAGGATGCGTGTCTTGATGGTCGTCGTACGGCGGGCTGGACGAACAAGCGTCCGCGGACTCACGCGCGGGTGAAGCGCCTGGATCAGTCTCCGCCCGGGCTCGTCGCGGCCAACGACGGAGGCCAGGAGCGCGGAACCCCCCATTGCCGCGACGTTGTTCGCCGCGTTTCCCGCGCCGCCAGGCACCACCTTGTGTCGAGTCGTACTCGAGGATCAGCACGGGGGCCTCACGCGAGACGCGCGCGACGCGCCCATACACGAACTCGTCGGCCACAACATCACCGACGACCGCCACCCGGCGGCCCGGAAGCGCGTCGATCAGCGCGAGAACGTCCGCAGAATCCAACCAACCGCCTCCATCAAATTGTTGAGGATAGCATCCGGCCGTGCCGCCCCGAGCGGCATCGCCTCTTCGTGTCCTCCGTGCCCTGTGCGTACGAGGATCGATCGGGCTCCTGCGCTGTTGCCGGAGAGGACGTCGAGCCGCCGATCGCCAATCATCACCGAGCGGCGTGGATCGAGCGACAGCTCGCGGCACGCCTGCTCGATCATGCCCGGCGCCGGCTTGCGACACACGCACTTCTGGCGCAGCTCGGGGATGACCGCGTCGGGATGATGCGGGCAGAAGTAGTAGCGGTCGATCCGCGCGTGACCGGCAGCGAGGCGTCCATCGATCGTCTCGTGGACGTGGCGCAGGAACGGCTCGTCGATGATGCCACGTCCGATGCCGCCCTGGTTCGTGACGACCACGGTCGCAAAGCCGGCGCGGTTGAGCAGTCGGATGGCGTCACATGTAAATGGATACAGTTCGAGCAGTTCGATGCGATCGAGGTAACCGCGCTCCTCGATGATCGTACCGTCGCGATCGAGGAATACCGCGGGGCGCATCTCAGACACGATCGATGGCAGCCAGGACCTGCCCAGGCTCAATGCCGGTCATGCAGCGGTGATCGATGGGGCATTCACGAAGCATACAGGGGCGGCACCAGACCGGATGGGTCAGCACTTCCGCCCGCACGTTGCCGCGTGCCAGCGGACGCGTCGCGCGCTCGTTGGTCGATCCGAAAATGGCGACGACGGGCACGCCGGCAGCGGCAGCAAGGTGCATCGCGCCGGAATCGTTCGACGACACAGGTGCGCGACAGGCTCAATATCGCGGCGAGCACGGGGAGCGTCGTCGTTCCTGCGAGATCGAGAACCCGCGACCGACAATCGCGGGGCACGGCGGCACGAATCGCGGCGGTTGTTGCCGCGTCTCCGCGGCTGCCCACCAGCGCGCACGTGGCATGACGATCGCGGCTGAGATCCGTCACCAGCCGCACCACGTGCGAGGGAATCCACTGCTTGGCCTTCCCGTACGCCGCGCCCGGCGCCAGCACGATCAGTGGGCTGACGGAGTCCCATCCACGATCGGCGCAGCAGACGCTCGCGCGTCAATGACTGCAGCCGCGGGAATCGACACGACGGGCTCCAGCGGTCCGGTCTCGATTCCGAGCTCCCGTACGAGGTGCTGGTAGTAGTCCCCCTGGTGCAGCGGGGTCTTCGGCCGCGGCACCGCGCGCGACAGCAGGCGCGTTCGCAGATCGGATCGCGTAGCCCCAGATGTCCGCAACGCCCGCTCGTGTGACGAGCAGCGCGCTGGCAGAATGAATTCGGCAGGAGAATCGCGGTTGCCGCTCCGGTCTCGCGCAGGCGGATCGCGTCCCCGTTGAGCGCGCGCCGGCGCCACCACGCGCCGTTCCACTCCAAGACATCACGCCGTCGACGCCGGGAACCATGCGGAACAGATCGGCGACACTCGCGGCGGGCGGCGACGATCAATGGCGCCGGCGCGAAGTGGCGCCTGACGTCTGCGATCGCCGGAAGCGCCATCACTGCATCGCCGAGCCAGTTCGGCGCCACGACGACCACGGCGAATCAGACATCCGCCTCAGCGTCTGGTTCATCCCGCATGAGCAGGTCGTCAGCCGCCGTCACATCCTGATCGCGCCACCGCCGATGCATCCACAACCACAGCTCCGGATGTCGACGCACGTACATCTCGAGCACGTCCGTGCACCGTTGGGTGAACTCGCGCACGGCATCGGGCGTGTCGGCCGTCGGGCGGATCGACGGGATGCTCGTAGACGAGTCGATATCGTCCGTCGCGGCAGCGGCAGCGCGAACACCGGAACCACGGGCGCACCGGTGCGCAGCGCAAGCGCCGCCAAGCGCCGACGTCGTCGCGGCAGGACGCCTGAAGAAGTCGACATACACTGCATCCGGCGTGTGCAGGTGCTGATCGATCAGCAGCGCCACGCCATGATTCGCCGCCAGCTCGCGCAGCACCTTGCGCACCGCGCCCTGCCGGTAGATGACCGAGTTGCCCGTGCGCGTCCGGATCCGCTCGAGCATCTCGTTCAGCCGGCGTTGTCGAGCGGCCGGGCAAGCACCGAGATCGGATGCATCTGTGCAGCGGCTCGAGCGATCGCCGTGGATCTCCCAGTAACCGAAGTGGCCGGTGAAGAACAGCACGCCGCGGCCCTGCTGGTACGCCTGCCGAGCGCGCTCTTCCCCTTCCACGTCGACCGCCGCGCGCATCTGATCCGGCGTGTAGGTGCCGAACTTCAACAGCTCGAGCAGCAGGCTCCCGAAGTGGCGAACATCGCGCGGGCCAGCGCGCGCCGTTCGGTTTCTGGCCGCGACGGAAACGCTGACGCGAGATTCTCGAGCGCAATCCGTCGATGCGCACCGTCCACGCGAGTAGGCCACGCGGCCGAGTATCGCGCCGCAGCGGCGGACGATGCGCATCGGCAGCAGCGACACGAGGGCGGCAACGAGGCGGACCGCCGCCAGCTCGATTGCGCGAATCATCCGCCTCACCGTCCACGAGTCCGTTCGCCCAGCGCTTCGGCGGACGTGTCGGCGGACACGCGCGCGCACGCGCAAGTCGCTCGAGCAGCCATGATTCGAAGACGCCTGCCGGTTCGATCTCGACGGTCATGGGCAGCACGAGCATTGGCATGTCGTAGGTTGCGCAGGAAGGCGTACCGCATCCTTCTCGGTTGTGACGATCGCGAGGCGTCCGACTCACGCGCCGCGCGCGTGAATCGTCTCGAGGTCCCGCGCCGTAAACCAATGGTGGTCGCGAAACGTCAGCTCGCGTGTGACGTCCCAACCGAGCGAGCGCAGCGCGTTGAAAAAACGCTCGGGCCGCGCGATCCCGGCAAAGGCAACACCCGCCGCAGCCCTCGCTCCGCGGCGCGGACCTTTCAGGTCCGCGTAGCGGCCGTACGCGGCACGACGCGGAACGCACTTTCGTGTCCAAGCGCACGCGCGACCTGTGTCGACCTCCTCGTCGGTCGCCTGTCACGAGGAGTGCATCCGCGAACCGCGCTGCGCCGAGCGGCTCGCGCAGATGGCCCGACGGCAGCACGCGGTCCTGCAGATCCCCCGGCGACACGAGCAGCAGATCGATATCCCGCTCCAGCTGCACGTGCTGAAACCCGTCGTCCAGCAGGCTGACGGTGGCGCCGAACTGGTGCTCCGCCAGCGATCCGGCGAGATAGCGATCGGCGTGACACGAGCACGGGAACCCCGCCCAGCGTGCGCGCAAGCAGCTGCGGCTCGTCGCCGGAGCGCGAGACCGGCTCGAGCACGCGTTCGCCGTCGCTCACCACGAGGACGCCTTCCACACGCTCGCGACGGCCGTACCCGCGCGTGAGAATGACCGGCCGTTCGCCGCGTTCACGCAGCAGCCGCGCGATCGCCGCGACGACCGGCGTCTTGCCGCTGCCGCCGAGCGACGAGATTGCCGACGCTGATAACAGCGATGGTGAAGTCGGCGACGGCGATCGGAGCGACGCGGATACCACGCGCGGCGCACCTGGGTCACGCGGCCGTAGACGCCGCTGAGCAGGCCGGTGCGCGATCCCTGGCGAAGCTCGCCCGTCAATGGATTACGCGGAAAGGACGGACCACGCCGCTTCACGTCCGAGGGCAGCAGGTCTCGCGATCACGGCCAGCGTCCGGTCCCCGGCGCCGCGGTTGGATTCCACGAGCGCACGCGCCGCGGCGCCGACGCGCGCGCGGCGCACCGGGTCGCCGATGAGGCTGACCATCGTGTCTTCACAGCTCGCCCTCCGAGCGCACCTGGATCGCCGCGCCGTTGGCCACGAACGTCTCGGCGATCTCGCCGAAGTTCTGCATGTGCGGCCCGAAGACGATCGGCTTGCCGTACAGCGCCGGCTCGAGGATGTTGTGGCCGCCTGCAGGCACGAGACTTCCTCCGATGAACACGACCGTCGCGACCTGATAGAGCTGCGCCAGCTCGCCGATCGTGTCGAGCACGACGGCGTCGGCTCGAGGCTCGGCGTCGATCGGCAGCTCGCTCCGCCGGATCGTCGAGAGGCCTTCGTGGCGACAGAGGCGCTCGACCTCGTCGAAGCGCTCCGGATGGCGCGCCGCGATGATGAGCAGTGCGTTGGCGCCGGCGGTCCTCACGCGGTTGAACGCGCGAATGACCGGCTCCTCCTCGCCTTTCAGCGTGCTGCCCGCGATGATGACCGGACGGTTCGGCGAGATGCGGAAAAAGCGGAGCACCCGCTCGCGGCCGCGGCCCGGCGTCGGCGACGCGTCGACGCGAATCGAACTTCAGGCTGCCGGTGACCGTCACCCGCGCCGGATCGGCGCCAAGTTCGACCAGCCGCCGCGCGGTCTCCTCGCCCTGCACGCAGAAGCGATCGATGTCTGCGAGCACGCGCTTGATGAACGGACGGATCATCCGATAACGCGGGAACGAACGGTACGAGATGCGGCCGTTCACCATCACCGTCTTGATGCGGCGCCGCCGGCACTCGCGAAGCAGGTTCGGCCAGATCTCGGTCTCGATCATCACGAACAGCCGCGGCTTGACGACGTTCAGCGTGCGGCGCGCGGTGAACGTCCAGTCGAACGGAAAGTAGAAGACCGCGTCGACGTCCGACACGCTGCGGCGCGCCAGCTGCTGCCCGGTCAGCGTCGTCGTCGACAGGAACACGCGCAGCTTTGGATAGCGCGCACGCAGCTCGGAGATCAGTGGACGCGCGCTGAGCACTTCGCCCACCGACACGGCGTGCACCCAGATCGACTCGTCGCCATCGAGATTGAACGACACCGGGAGATACCCGAGCCGCTGCCCGACGCTGCCGACGTACTTGTTGTGACGCAGCGCCTGGTAGAGAAAGTACGGCGACGCCAGCCACGAAGACGACGCACGTGACGATGCTGTAAAGGAGATACACGCGTAAGTTGCGGGAAACGCGGCCGTTAAGGTGCCTGAAGTATATCGCGGCAATTGACCGCGTTCAACGCGCCTCGATAGAATCGGGTGTTTTGGGGCGTGTCACGAATGGCGCGCAAGGGAGCGAGGTCGACATGGCCGTCAAAGTGGGCATCAACGGGTTCGGGCGGATCGGGCGCAACATCATGCGCGCCGCGATGGGGAACAAGGAGATCGATTTCGTCGCGGTCAACGACCTGACCAACGCCGCCACGCTGGCCCATCTCCTCAAGTACGACTCGGTGCTCGGCAATCTCCACGCGGACGTGCGCGCGACCGCCGACGGCATTACCGTGGCGGGCGATCGAATTCAAGGTGCTGTCCGTGAAGGATCCGGCGCAACTGCCCTGGAAGGATCTGGGCGTCGACATCGTGCTCGAATCCACAGGCATCTTCACCAACCGCGACGGCGCCGCCAAGCACCTGGCGGCCGGCGCAAAGAAGGTGATCATCACCGCGCCCGCGAAGAGGCCCCGACATCACGATCGTGCTTGGCGTCAACGATGACAAGTACGAGCCGGCGAAGCACCAGATCATTTCCAACGCGTCGTGCACCACCAACTGTCTCGCGCCGATCGCCAAGGTGCTCCACGAGCGTTTCACGATCAAGAAGGCGTGGATGACGACGGTGCATTCCTATACCAACGATCAGAATCTTCTCGACCTGCCGCACAAGGATCTGCGGCGCGCGCGCGCGGCTGCACTATCGATCATTCCGACGACCACCGGGGCCGCCAGCGCCGTTGGCGAAGTGATGCCCGAGCTGAAGGGCCGCTTTGACGGGATCGCGATGCGCGTGCCGACGCCCAACGTGTCGCTCGTCGATCTCAACGCGATCGTCGAGAAGAACACGACCGGCGAAGAAGTCAATGCCGCGCTCCGCGAGGCGGCGAATGGGAAGATGAAGGGCATCCTGGCGATGTCAGACGACGAGCTCGTATCGATCGACTTCCGTGGCAACTCACACTCGTCGATCGTGGACAGCGCGTATACCGCCGTGATTGACGGCGACTTCGTGAAGGTCCTCTCGTGGTACGACAACGAGTGGGGCTATTCGAACCGCTGCGTCGACCTCGTGCTGAAGCTCGTGCAACGCGGACTGTAGGGCGCGGCTTTACGCCCCGCCCGACCCATCTGGCGAAAAAGACAATTCGCGATCTCAACCTGAAAGGCAGCCGCGTCTTCATGCGCGTCGACTTCAATGTCCCGCTCGAGAACGGCACCATCGGGGATGACACCCGCATTCAGGCGTCGCTGCCGACTATTCGATACGCGCTCGATGCCGGTGCATCGGTGGTCGTTCTGGCGTCTCATCTCGGTCGCCCGAAAGGCAAGCCGAACCCCGAGATGAGCCTTCGTCCCGTGGCGAAGCGCACCAGCGAACTGCTCGGGCGCGACGTATCACTTGCCGAGGATTGCGTCGGGGCGGCTGCGGCGCAGGCGGTCGCGCGCGCAACAGATGGGGGCGTGGTGCTCCTCGAGAACCTGCGGTTTCATCCCGAGGAGGAGAAAGACGACGAGGATTTCGCGAGGAAGCTGGCGTCGCTTGCCGACGTGTACGTCAATGACGCGTTTGGCGCGGCGCACCGCGCGCACGCGTCGGTGCACGCGATTGTGCGGCTGATGCTGCCGGACGCGGGCGCCGGGCTCCTGATGGAAACCGAGCTGAGCTACCTCGGTGAAGCGGTCGGCAATCCGGCACGGCCGTACGTGGCGGTGCTCGGCGGCGCGAAGGTGTCCGACAAGATCGACCTCATCGAGAATCTGATCCCGCGCGTGGACCGGCTCCTCATCGGCGGCGCCATGGCGTACACGTTCTTCAAGGCGCAGGGCAAGCCTGTCGGAACGTCGCTCGTCGAGGACGATAAGCAGGCCGAAGCCAGGGACATCATCGCGGGCGCGAAGGCGAGCGGGCTCATGCTGCTGCTGCCCGTCGACCACGTTGTTGCACCGAAGATCGAGGCGGGCGTGCCAACGGAGACGCTCAGCGTCGACGATCCCAGGATAGGCGACCGCATGGGACTCGACATCGGCCCGCGGACGGCCAAGGTTTTTGCTGACGCGCTGCACGACGCCAGCACCGTCGTCTGGAACGGCCCGATGGGCGTGTTCGAGATCGACGCCTTCGCGCAGGGAACCATCGCGGTCGCGAAAGCTGTCGCGGATGTAAAGGGGACGACGATCATCGGGGGCGGCGACTCGATCGCGGCAGTGAAGAAGGCGGGCGTGGCCGACCGGATCACGCACATCTCCACCGGCGGTGGCGCGTCGCTCGAATTCCTCGGCGGTCGAACCCTGCCGGGCGTCGCGGTGTTACCGGAGAAATGAAATGCACAATTCAAAATGCAAAATGCAAACACTGATTCGTGGAAGAACCGGTATGGAACAACGTTGCGCCTTTCGCCGCCAGTCTTGCGAACTACGTCTTGTTTGCATTTTGAATTTTGCATTTTGAATTGTGAATTACATGCGAACTCCCTTCATTGCCGGAAACTGGAAGATGTACAAAACGGTCGCGGAGACCGTGAAATACGTCAAAGAGTTTCGCGCGATGGTCAAGGACGTCAGCGGCGTGGAGATCGTGATTGCCCCGCCGTTCACCGCGCTGCACGCCGCCGCCGAAGCGGCGCGCAACAGCAACGTCGGAGTGGCCGCGCAGAATCTCTACTGGGAGCGCGAAGGGGCCTTCACCGGCGAAATCAGCGCGACGATGATCGCCGAGGCGGGCGCTCAGTACGTGATCATCGGTCACTCCGAGCGGAGGACGCTGTTCGGTGAGACCGATGCGTCAGTGAACCGCAAGGTTGCCGCCGGGTTTGCGGGCGGCCTGACGCCGATCGTCTGCATCGGCGAAACGCTGGATCAGCGGGAGCGCAACGAAACGTTCGCGGTACTCGATCGGCAAATCAAAGAAGGACTCGACGGCGTCACCTCCGCACAGGTCGTGCAGCTCGTGATCGCCTACGAACCGGTCTGGGCGATTGGGACTGGGCGCAATGCGACGCCCGCGCAGGCGGCCGAGGCGCACGGCCACATCCGGAAACGGTTGCAGAACTGGTTCGGCGCCGACGCCGCCGAGCTCTGCCATGTGATCTACGGCGGCAGCGTGAAACCGGAGAATATCGGCGATCTCGCGAGCCAGCCGGACGTCGACGGGGCCCTGGTAGGAGGGGCGAGCCTCGACGTCAAAGCGTTTTTCGACATCGTTTCGCGAAGCCGCAACGCGGCGGTATAATCAGTTTTTCTCAAACAGGACAACAGGATGCTGTACTACCTCGTCACCGTACTCTACATACTGGCCTGCTTCACGATGATGCTTGTGGTCTACCTCCAGCAGGGCAAGGGAGGCGACATCGCCAGCGCGTTCGGCGGCGGCGGGAGCAGCCAGTCGGCGTTCGGTGCTCGCAGCGGCGCGACCGTGCTGTCGCGCGCGACGACGATCTGCGCAATTCTGTTCATGGTGGGCGCGCTCGCGCTGGGGATCATCGGGAGGAGCGGGCCTGCGCTCTGTGATCGGCGGCCGCGCGCCGCTGACGCAGCCGTCTACGCCGGCCACCACGACACCCGCGAGACCACCTGCGACACCGGCACCGGCGACACCAGCACCGGCGACACCAGCACCGGCAACGCCGGCACCGACTAATAGGTAAATGGCACACAGGCCGACCTTCCGCCTTCGCGCCGTGGGCGCTTCGGCGGACAAGTCAGGTCCGCCTTCGCTTGGATCTACCGCACGCGGAAGTGGCGGAATTGGCAGACGCACCAGCTTGAGGGGCTGGCGGTAGCAATATCGTGGGGGTTCGAGTCCCCCCTTCCGCACCAGATCAGAAAAGGCCCGGCGTTCCCGGGCCTTTTTCGATCTGGTGCGTCGTGGGAGACTCAGGCACTCGACCTTCGGCGCTTCGCGCCTCGGTCTTCGGGCACGAGTCCCCCCTTCCGCACCATCCTCTTGATTCAGTAAGTTGCGCTGATTGTCGACGAGAGCAAGAGGGCGCCCCATCCGGCGCCTTTTTGTTGTTGGTGCGAATCCTTGCGATTCGTGCCCTATCTCGATCAACACTTCGGCGTTTGAACGACTGTCCGCTGCACATCTGAGTTCCACCTGTACGTTCCAGCGGTATCGACGGCTGTGGTCGCAAGTCACGGCAATGCACGTGACTCGATCCCTCGTGATTAAGTCAATCCACGAACGATGTCACAATTGGATTCCTCTGACGCACTCGTGGAAACGTAACCAGGCTGCCGTCACGGCAGCTGCCTTTGTCGGCTTCATCGGCTTTACGCTGGTGATGCCGTTCCTGCCGCTCTACATCCAGGAGCTCGGAGTCACCAACGTCGGAGAGATTGCGCTCTGGAGCGGTGCCACGCTGGGCGTGTCGCCGGCGATTGCGGCGCTGACAGCGCCGCTCTGGGGTCGCGTCGGCGACCGCTTCGGCAACAAGCTGCTCGTGCAGCGGTCGCTCGTCAGCTTCATCGTGGTCATGATAGCGATGGCCTACGTGACGAGGCCGTGGCATCTGTTCGCGCTACGCAGCCTACAGGGCTTCTTTGCGGGTTACGGGCCGCTGACGCTGTCGATGGCCGCACGGTCCGCGCCGCGCGACAAGATGGCCGTGGCGATCGGCACGGTGCAGACCGCGCAGCGGATGGGACCGGCGATTGGGCCGGTCATCGGTGGCATCCTGGCACCGGCGGTCGGCATTCGGAACGCCTTCTTCGTGGCCGCGGCGTTCTACATGCTGGCCCTGATCCTCGTCACCCTCCTCTACACAGAACCCGAACGCGTGGCCAGGGAGAATCGCACGCGGAAGCCAAACGCCTTTGCGTCCATTCTCGCGTTCGAGAATTTTCTGCTGCTCATGCTCGTTGTGTTCGGGTTGCAGCTGGTCGACCGCTGCTTCGGTCCCGTGCTGCCGTTGTACCTTCGCGAGCTGGGCTACTCTGCTAGCGAGGTTCCGATTGCGGCCGGGACGCTGTTCTCGGTGCTGGCGCTTGCGGCCGCGGCCGGTCACCACCTGACCAGCCGCCGCCTGCTCGAGGCTCGCTCGCCGCGAGAGATCCTCAGCTGGGCGGGATGGATGGGAGCCGCCGCGCTGGCCGCCTTTGCGGCTTCGGACGGGATCTGGGTGATGGCCATCTTCATGGCCATCACCGGCCTCTGCATCGGTGTGTCGACAACGACGGCGTACACAGCGGGCGCGTCGGTGATCCCGGCTGAAGTCCACGCGACGGCGTTTGGGTTTCTGACCGGCTCACAGTTGATTGGCGTCGCCATCAGCCCGGTGCTGGCGGGTCTTATCGCGGCACGCAGCATCCGCGCAGTCTTTCTCGCCGGCATGGCGGTGTGGGCCATCCTCGCGGTCGTGGTCCGGCGCGTGATGCTGGAGCGAAACGCCACCGTGGAGGCGCCACCGGCGATTGAGGAAAGCTGATAATTGCGGAAGGAGGACAACGGCAGATGGCGAATGTCAAAGAGACAGCTGCACAGGCAGTCGGGCGTGCGAAGGTAGCGATCTCACGGGCGAAACGGAAAGGCGAACAGCTGGCAACGCAGCTCGCCAAGAAGCAGGCCGTCAGGCAGGCCAGAAAGAAGGTCGCTCGAGTGCGAGGCCAGGCCGCGGCATTGGCCAGCAAAGTAACCGACAAGGTCACCGGACGCACACGGAAGCGTAAACCGGCCAAGGTCGCGGCCGCTCTTATCGGCGCGGCAGCCGTGGCAACTGCGGCCGGTATCAGCATTGCTCGCAAACGAAAGCGCTAAAGGAGCGTTACTCCCGGGTTCGTCGCCGCGTGAAAGCGCGGGCTGAGGGGCGCGGTGCTCGAGACGTCACAGGCCCGGGAACTTTGCCGCGCGATGACGACCAAAGCCGCGTCGCCAAACGGATACGTGACGATCAGTCGCCCAGGATTTGGTTATCTTTGGTCGCATCGCGTCGTGTCGGATGTGGCGACGACAGTCGTCACCTTCGGCCAACCGTGTGTGAATTTGTGCGAATAAAGTCGTCGCGTGCGTTCGCGTCAGCACGCTCCTGCCGAACATCCGTCCGCAGGATCCGCGTCAGTTCACGTCAGCACAGCAAATCATCCAGCTTGAGGGGCTGGCGGTAGCAATATCGTGGGGGTTCGAGTCCCCCCTTCCGCACCAGATCAGAAGAGGCCCGGCGTTCCCGGGCTTTTTTCGATCTGGTGCGTCGTGGGAGACTCAGGCACTCGACCTTCGGCGCTTCGCGCCTCGGTCTTCGGGCTCGAGTCCCCCCTTCCGCATTCCCGATTTCGATCAGGAACGACTGCGTTTTTTTCGCGCTCCGGTTCTCGGAGTAGCGCGAGCCTCCCGACACCGAAATCCGAACAAAGCAAATTTCAGCGCAAATTGCGTGAGACCGGATGCCGCTCGTGTGCAGTGCCCTGCAAGCGATGAAGTTCCAGACTAGCCCTCGTCTGCGGCTGCTGAATCAGGTTCTCGTGGCGATAGTCAAAAGCCGAGGAAGCCGTCGGTCTCCTATTGAAACGTGATCATATCCGTGCGGGTCAGCGTTACGGCGTTTGGTTTCAAGGGTTGGTTCGGCAGGTTCGCATTGCCCGAATTCAAGACATTATAGAAACCGATGGTCGTCTCGTAGTCGCTGCCGGCTGAAGTCGTATCCATCGGAATAACGACGGTGTAATCGTGCGCCATCGCTCCGACCGATGTGTAGGTCACCGAACCGCTGATCTTCCAGCCGACCATGATGAGCGTCTTGATGCCCTTCGCCTTCAGCTCCTTGTCGAGATCGGTATTGTAGAACCGGTCCTGGGCCGTGTTGGTGATCCTGATGTCGCCCGGAGCCGGCGCGACCTCTTTCAGCCATTTGGTCTGGTTCTGTGCTCGCGTGCCGTAGGCCACGGTGAGGCCCGCCTTGCGTACCCGCTCCATAAAGGGGGTCATGGCCGGCAGCATCTTGGTCTTGCAACTGACCTGGTTGTTGCAAATGTCCTCAACATAGTCGAGCACGATCAAAGCGGTGGCCTTGGGATCGAGCGTGACGCGGGCCGGGTCTGGGGTCGCCGGCATTTGCAAGGTGATCATTTTGGCTGGAGCTTGCGCGGCCGGTGCTTCAGATGCTCCGCCGCAAAGCGCAAGGGCGAGACCGCTCATAAGGACAGTGCGAAACAGCTTCATGTGGAATCTCCTTTAGAGGGGCTCAAGTTCCGGTTCAACGTTCGCAAGACCTGGCTACACGCCTTTCACTGCGCGCTTCGAAAGCAGGGACTGAAACCTACACTAAAGCAAGGTTCGATGGAATTGAAATGCTCAGGAGCGCGGCCGGAAAGGACATGGGGGGATGCCAATGGGACAGCACCCGTCGCTCAACCGGCATCGCTGCGGCTCAGTCACTCGACCTTCGGCGAAGACGTGGTGTTCATCATGGACTCGCCCTGCATCAAGGTCGACAAGCCACTCAGAGATCGTACAGTTCATGAACAGTCTGGTTAACGCGACGTAGGCCTGCGAAGCTTCAACGCAGGAACGTCTTCGGATGCGATTCCCGGGTACTTCTTGAGCCCGATTTCGTGAAGGATGTCCGCGTCCTTGCTACCTTCGAAGCAGGAGTCTTCCCAGATCTCGAAATCTTTCGTCGTGTGCCGCGTCAACATGAACCCGATCGTGAACGGTCGGGTGTACACGAGCGGGTCGTCCACGGTGGCCCCGTAGGCGATCGTGTTCTGATCGAGCATCGTAAAGCGCTCGGTCACGGTCGCGGCGTCGGTATAGAACGTGCCCCGCCGGTCCAGAAACGCGCGGCCGTTCTGGTTGGTGGTTTCGACCACCAGGGTCTTGCCCTCCCACCTGCCACGCGCGTCTCCCAGCCAGAGTCGGATGTTCCTTGCGATACGTGGACGGCCGTTCATGGCGATGACGCGAAACGCGTGCGCCTCCTCGGACAGGATCGTGATGGATTCGGGAGCCTGAAGAATCTGGTAGGCCCCCGACTCATACATAAAGCGGGGTACGCCCGACAAGAAGCAAAGCGTGTTCTGGTCGATGTAGCTGGATTCGTTCTCTCTTTTCTGGGCTTCCGCCCAGGGCTGCAGCGGAAGCTTTCCGTCCGGGGGGTCGACGATCAGGCTTTTTCCCGGCCCGGTATTAGGCGCACCTTCTCTGGGGGCTCCAACCCGCGCGCGGTTGTCCCAGGGCGCTTCGAGGTCTTCCTTCGCCTCCGTCCCGTGACGCCAGTAGCCGCTGAAGTCCGGTCTGCCGTCCGCGGTGCGAGGGGGATCGAATGCCGTCGCCCTTTCCTGAGCACATCGCCAGAACAGAGCCGGGTCGTCGGATGCGCAACTGTGCGCCGGCTCGGACGCCTGCGGCCCCGGCGTGACGGCCGCGCCGGGAGTCCCGACCCGGGGCACCTGGTCGGCGGCCGCACGCGGTGGCAGCACCAACATCGTGGCGGCCGCCGCTGTCGCGACGCTCAACATGATGAAGCGACTGCTCATCTCACGTCTCCTCTAATCATTGCTGACGTCGACCGACCACCGCGTGACTCGAGCGAGATTATCCGCCCAATGCGCGCCGCTGAGAAGTCCACACTCCGGCCGGCACAAAGGCGAACCGCCACGGTCCACCGGGACGCTCATCCGGGGCAACGCTGCGTGCGAAATTGTGCGAATAGAGTCGTCGCTGGCGTTCGCGTCAGCACGCTCCTGCTCAACATCCGTCCGCAGGATATGCGTGAACTCGGGCTGCCGGTTAATTACGCCCCGGGCCGTTCCCGTGATCGACGTAGTCCTCGAACGCGTAGCACTCGTAATCGAGGAGTTGCATGCTCTTGTCTATCCGCCGGTAGAGCGGCATGCTCATCTTCCACGGTCGAGAGAACACCTGAGGATCCTCGATCGTCGCTTCGTAGTAGATGTGATCCTTGTCGATGAGCGTGTACCGCTCGACGACGTGCAGCGCCTCACTGTGAAAATTGCCGGAGCGATCGAACCACGTTTTGTCGTTGAAGTTGTTGACGTCGACGACGAGCGTATCGCCCTCCCAGCGCCCGCGGGAGTCGCCCATCCACCACGTGATGCCGTCCGCAAGATGGGGCGTGTCCATGTAGACGTGCCGGGCGGCGTGCGCGTACTGGTACAACAGGGCAACCTCCTTCGGAGTCTGGACGATCTGGAACGGGAACGGCATGTAGGTGATCCGCGGGACTCCTGGAAGCAGACAGTCGCGTTCGGTGTCGCGAGTCAGACGGTTCTGGAGGTTCTCCTTCCGCTTCGCCATCGCGGCCGGCAGGTATGGGAGCTCATTGCCCTCGACAACTCCCTGGCCGGCGGGCACGCTGTTGGCGGCGGAATGATCTTGGATGTCCCAGACCGCGCTGTTGACGGTCTGCCAGATTCCCGACAGGTTCGGCTTCCCGTCGGCCGTCCGCGGAATCGTCTGGGTCTGCGCGGAGAGCGACGCCAGGCAAACGGCAGCGACAGCCAGAACCGACGCCGCAAACACACGTGTCATGCGCTGCATCCTTCATCAACTCTCAACGCTCAACTCAGGTTGAATGTCGTTGAATGTTGAGAGTTGCTACTGGGCGTGTCGGCCCACCCGCTCGTATACGCCGGCATTGCCCTCGTGGCAGGTGTCTTCGTAGATCTCGTAGTTCGGGTTGTTGTTCTTGTTGAAGTGGAACACGACCTTCATCGGCTGCGTATACGCCTGCCGATCCTCCACGGTCGCCTCATAGGTCATCGTCGTCGGGCTCGTGAGGGTCCACCGTTCGACGACGTGTGCGGCAGGAGTGCGGAAGTTCCCAAGCAGATCGAGCCACTGCTCCTTCATGTTGGTGACGTCGACCACCAGCGTGTTCCCCTCCCAGCGTCCCCGTGAATCTCCGCTCATCAGAACGATGTCGGATCCCACGTGCGGGCTGTCGTCGAGCCGAATGATCCGGTACGAGTGTGAGAACTCGAGCATCATGATCACGTAACCGGGAATCTGAAGAACCGTCGGGTTACCCGACGAAGGGAATCCCGGGCTGCCGGGCAGCCAGCACTTCGTACGCCCCGCGACGTAGTCCAGTCCGGGCGGATTCTGGTAGCGCGCTTGGTTCTCGTTCCGCTTGGCCAAGGCCCACCGCTGGTAGGGAACTTTGCCGTCCAGAGGATCCACAATCGCGTGCTCTGGGTTCGGCATCGGCTTCTCACCCCGGCCCGTATAGTGCTCCGCGGAGCGGTGTCCCGTTTCGAGATCGTAGTTGATGCTGTCGCCGGTGGCGTGGTTGTCGTTCCACGTACCCGAGATGTCGATCTGACCGTCGGGCGTCCGCTTGGGGGTGAACGCCACGGCCGCGGCATCGGCAGGCTTCAGCGTAAAGTCCATCTTCAGACTCTGAACCTTGATCAGCCGGTCACTCACGGCGAGCTGTTTTTGCTCGGCCGCAAAACCCTTCATGGCGACGGAAATAATCCAGTCGCCGACGGACACAGGAACCTCGTACTCGCCCTTCGCGTTGGTGACCACGTCGGCGTTGTCGCCGGGCCCTGGCAGCAGGGCGCGGATCGCCGCGCCGGCGACCGGCTTGCCGTTCGTATCCGTCACCGTGCCGGTGAGTTTCGATCCCTGGGCAGAAGCCGCAACTGACAGCGCCAGAATTCCTGCCGCCAAGGCCATGCAGCGGAGTGTGGATGTCCTCATCGGAAACCTCCCAGGCGAGGGTATACCCTTGCCAATTGCAGCCAAGGTTATACACCGAGCGGGCCCGCCAGGGTCGAATACGACGTTCGGCGCAAGTTTCAACGCAAAGACTGGGCTCGCCACCACGGGGGCCTCTTCACCTCCGACGCGGCGCTCTCGCTTGGACGAGTTGAAGCGCCTCGACTACTCCCTGTCGTCGCGATGGTGTTTGGCGAACTGGCAGCCCGAAGGGCGAGCCGTGTGCGAACGTGTGCGAATAAAGTCGTCGCATGCGTTCGCTTGAGCACGCTCCTGCCCAACATCCGTCCGCATGATACGCGTCAGTTCACGTCAGCACAGCAAATCATCCAGCCTGCATGAGGCACCAACCGTGCCAATTCGCGGCGGCGCGGCCATTTGAGTTCCGGCGTCCGGTCGAAGGATCGGCTGAGTCCCGCGCCTGCACGGTGCGAAGTCTTTCGCGTGGGCGGAACGTAATTCCGCGTTCAGGAAGGACTCGCGGGCATGTCGATGTTTCGGCACCCTGTAATAGCTGTCACGATACGGTGCCCGTAGCAGCCCCCGTACGCGGGCTATCTATCTTCAGGATTGTTCGGCGACCATCTTCAGTACGTCCATGCTTGTGATGATGCCCACCGGTTCCTTGCCTTGTGTCACGACCAACCGGTGAATGTGCTCGTCGAACATGATCCGTGCCGCTTCCGCCACGGAGGCCGTGACCGGCACCTGGTGGATCACTGGCGTCATGACATCTCGCACCGTGACCGCCCGTTCTTCGACATAGCGCTCCCCGGAGTCCTCCAGCATGACGTCCGCGGCGATATCGCGATAGAAACCCGAGCTTCGCGAAGATTCGACATCAGAAGGTTCAGCCATATTGCGGCCGATGTCAGTCATCGACACCACCCCTATGAGGTGTCCCTGGCTGTCGACAACCGGCGCGCCGGAGATTTCCCGCTCGATGAGATATCGAGCCAGTTCATCGGTCGTCATCTCGTCGGCCACCGTCATGATGTCCGGGTTCATAAGGTCTTTCACGTTTCGTGTTTTGCTCATCGCCCAGTGCTCCAGGTTTCGCTTGACCTTAGGCATCCCGAGAATCGAGGCCATTTTCGGACCGCAGGTCGTTATTGGTGTTGTCCGAACAGCGACATCTTGTTCTTGGGGGCGGGCTCCATGTCTTGGCTCACTTGACACGGGGCGTCTCGCTCTCTCTCACGACCTCGCATTTGGGGTCACGTTCACTTCACCAAGAGCACTGGGCACTGCGCGAGGAGCCCGACTTTGTAGCTGATAGTGCCCCAGTCGTGGTTCACTTTCGAGGGATTGACACGGTGCGAGGCGAGGACGATCAGATCGACGTCGTTGGCTGCCGCAAACTTCACAATCTCTTCGGCACGTCGCCCATATATCAACACATTCTTCATGCGCATGGGGGGGACGCGTCGAGCGAACCGGGTCATCGTGGTACGGGCTTTTCGTTCCAGGCGATCGTAAAAGGGTTTCAGTTCGTCAAACTGCATTCCCTCGATTGTCTCGATGACGTGCATCAATGTGATGCGGGACGTATCAGAGACGGTCAGTTTGTCGGCCAGCTCCAGTGCCTTCTCAGTCCGTTCCGTCAGATCGGTGGGAACGAGGACATGATGAAAGCGCAGGATAGATTTCGCACTCGACTTCGAACTCGTTCTCGGCTTCATTGCGTGACCACGATGTTAGACGGCTCCTGATCGGTCTTTCCATATCAAAACGAGACCTGCAGCATGTGATTGGCGCTGCCGCACCAGCTCAGCCGTGAATTGATGGCCGCCTGAATGTCACTTCGAGCTCTCGCTGAAGCGCTGAAGCGCCTGGTGGTCAGGACCCATTCTGCTGCGCAATACATCCACCTTGACAGGTAAGACGAGCCGAGCGTATAGCCTGAAGCACTGGAGGGCACAGTCCATGAGATGGTCACCAATGATCCTTGCAGCAGTATCCCTTTTCGGTTCTGCAGCTGCATTGAGCCAGGGACAAGGCCAGGTGAGAGCTCCAGAGGTGCCGCCTACCGACACTATTGCGGAAGATATCCCTGGGGTCATCAGAGGCGGGACGAAGATAGAAGTCGTCATAGCAAACGTTGCTGGACACGGAGACCCCGGGGTTACGTTGCAAGGCACGGAGGGGCCGATCGCCTTGCCTGACGGCACGATGGTTTTCTGCGAAACCATCTTGGCCCGCGTTGCCAAGGTCGAGAAAGACGGGAAAGAATCCGTCTTCGTGGATGCCGCTCTTGCGGGCGGTCCGAAT
Organism: uncultured Acidobacteriota bacterium; assembly: GCA_963741135.1. Classification (GTDB taxonomy): domain Bacteria; phylum Acidobacteriota; class Vicinamibacteria; order Vicinamibacterales; family UBA2999; genus Gp6-AA40. Next base: position 578,322 of record CAVUHC010000006.1, on the reverse strand, counting down.
GGCTTGACCTGGGGCCCCAAGGGCCGGCTCATTGGTGCGACGACGGCTCCGGGTAAGGTGGGAGTCAGAGTGGTTTATCCCAAGGGTAGTGAAGCGACGCTTGCCGATAATTTCGAAGGGAAGCCTTTCGTTCGCCCTAACGACCTCATCGCCGACAAGAAAGGCGGTATCTATTTCACCGATCCGGCCAACGCGCCTGACCCGTCCTTGCCGCCGGCGGTCTACTATCTTCCACCGGGCGGAGGCAAGGTCATCAAGGTGGTAGACAACGTGAACCCCAATGGCGTGACGCTCAGCCCCGATGAGAAGATTCTCTACGTTAACAACGGTGGCACCGGGTATGTGCTCGCGTTGGATGTCCAGAACGACGGAACGCTGACGAATCGCCGCAACTTCGCCAAGTATGAAGGCCTGACCGTGACGGACGGCAAAGTTATCGGAGGAGGAGACGGTTTCACCGTCGATACTCAGGGCCGGCTGTACACGGCGGCCGCAGGGAAAATTCAGGTTTTCACTCCGAAGGGCGGGTATTTGGGGTCCATTACGCCATCGAGAAGACCGCAGAACCTTGCCTTTGCCGGTCCGGATATGAAGACGCTTTATGTTGTGGGTGGCGGGACGGTTTTCAAGGTCCAGATGCTGGCGCAGGGAATCAAGAGCCGCGGCGGGAAATAGCACTGAGCGTCGAGTGCCGTGGGCAAGATTCCGAGTTACCTTCCACGTGTTTGTGATGCGACGATTTCTCACGACCGCCGTGGCGCTGCTTGCGGCGTCGGTGGCATCGGCCCAGCGACTGCCGGACCTTCCGGCTCCGGCGGATGTAGCGACCCCGCCGGCGGAGGCTCTTAGAAGTCCTTCTGGTCTCGTCTCGAGAATCGTCACGCCAGGGACTGGAACAGAGACGCCCCAGGAAACCGACTTTGTCACCGTGCACTACACCGGGTGGACAAGCGAAGGTCAGCTCTTCGACAGTTCCCACGCGCGCAGCATGCCGAGCATGTTCGGATTGAACCGCGTCATGGCCGGCTGGCGCGAGTGCGTGCTGATGATGACGGTGGGCGAAACCAGGCGATGCTGGGTGCCGCAGGGCCTCGCGTTCAACGGACAGGCCGGCCGACCCGCCGGCACCGTCGTCTTCGATATCGAACTACTCGACATCCGCCGAACCCCGAGCACACCTCCACCTGATGTCGCTGCTCCGCCGGCAGATGCCGCGAGCACGTCCTCGGCGCTGTATTACAAGGTGATCAAGGCGGGTACGGGGACACGGCGCCCGATGGCGCGTGACAACGTCACCGTCCATTACAGCGGCTGGACGACCGATGGCGTATTGTTCGACAGCACCGTCCTGAAGGGGACCCCGGTGACGCTGGATCTGAACAACGTGATCCGCGGGTGGACCGAAGGGCTGCAACTGATGGTCGAGGGTGGGCGAACCCGCTTCTGGGTTCCTGAAAAGCTGGCCTACAAGGGCGAGCGGGGCAAGCCGCGGGGCATGCTGGTGTTCGACATTGACTTGATCAGGATCGAAACGCCCATCAAATCGCGATTCTGACCTCGGTTGCCACGGACCCTGAAGGGACACGCCAGCGTCAATTTGGCTTGGTGTTTCTTGTGCGCCTTGAGCAGCGCCGCGCCTCCTGCTCTGGGGTGAGCGGCGTGCGCTGCTGCGCGAGCATCGAAACCCCGGCCACACAGCACTGACAATTGCCAGGTCCCGCCGCCCGATGCGGAAGTACATGCGAATCTTCAGTGCTTTTTGCGTGCTCCTGCGTTGATTCTTTTTCGCGCGGGGGTATACTCCTGCGCAAACTCACTCACCTTCCGTGTAGCTGATCACCCCCTGTAACGAGCAGGGTAGGTTGCCCATGTTTGCAGGCAGATGATTCCTATGTATACGTTGTCGCATATGCCACGGGCTTTTGCCGTCGCGATGTTGTTGATGCTGCCGGTCGCCGCCTCTGCACAGGAGGCGACGCTCGCCGGCACCGTGACCGACTCCACTGGCGGTGTGCTACCCGGAGTCACGATCAGGGCGGTCCACGACGCGACCGGAAACAGCTTCGAGACGCTGACTGATAGCCGGGGTCAATACCGGTTGCCGGTTCGCACGGGAACATTCCATCTGACCGCCGCGTTGGAAGGTTTTGCCGCTCCCGCTCGCACCTTCGAGTTGTTGCTGGGCCAGGAAGCCACCATCAATCTCGTCATGGCCCCATCAACCTTGCAGGAATCGGTCACCGTGACCGGCGATTCGCCGCTCGTCGATTTCAACCAATCGAAGCTGGGGGGCAATATCGATCCGCGTCAGATGCAGGAACTCCCGGTCAATGGCCGCAACTGGCAGGATCTCGCCATCCTGTCGCCCGGCAGCCGTACCAACGCGGTCACGGCCGACTCGCCAACGGTGATTGGCAGTAATTCGAATACACAGGTGGGGAGTTACCAGCTGAACCTCGATGGCCAGCAAGTGACCAACAATGTGTTGAACGGCAATGGCAACCCGCGTTACAGCCGCGATGCGATCGCCGAGTTCGAGCTCATTACGAACCGGTTTGATGCCACGCAAGGGCGCTCAACCGGAGTCCAAGTGAACGCGATCACGAAATCAGGGACCAATACTCCCGCGGGTACGTTCTCGGGGTACTTCCGCAGCGACAGATTCAATGCGTCCGACTTGGTGGCGCACCGAGTCGTTCCCTACTCGGACCAGCAAATCAGCACGACCTTCGGCGGTCCGATTCGGAAGGACAAGATCCACTTCTTCCTGAACTACGAATACGAACGCGAGCCACGGACGGCCGTGTACAACACGCCGTACGCGAGTTTCAACCAGGATCTCGCGAGCACCAGGCGAGAGAACAAGTTTCTCGGGCGGGTGGACTTCGAGATGCCGTCTCAGAGCCGTTTGGCTACCCGCTATACCAAGTGGAGCAATCTGTCGCCCCACGACAACGCCGGCGGTGCGACGAGCACCCCGTCTAGCGCGCAGAGCATCAATCGGTATCAGGACCAGGTGCTGGCCACGCTCACGAAGGTGATGAGCAGCAGCACGGTGAACGAAGTCAAGGCAGGTTTCGCGCGGTTCCACTGGGATCAGTGCCCCGACGTCAGCAACCCGAAATCACCGGCGGGAGGACCCTGCGGATCGGGACTGGGATCGGTTGGCGTCCTGCTGGTCGGCCTGTCGCTCGGCACGGGGCAGTCGACACCGCAGAACTTCGACCAGAAGGTCACGTCGATTCGCGACGATTTGACCTATTCATTCAGCAAGGCGGGCCGCCATACGTTGAAAGTCGGCGGGGAATATTTTCACCAGTCGGTGTACTCGTACATCAGCCGGACGAGTATCGGTGTCCTGGACGCCCAGGGCGGACCGATTCCCGCGAACATCGAATCACTCTTTCCCAATCAATTTGACAGCTCGACCTGGAACCTGGCGCCGCTGTCTTCCATCTCCCGGTTCTGGCGCCAGGGCGTCGGGCAGTTCGACTTCACGATCGCGCGAAACATCATCGGCGCGTGGGCGCAGGAGGACTGGACGCTGACTCCGCGACTGACGCTGAATCTCGGGGTTCGATACGATGCCGAGCCCGGGGCGTTTGCCAATGACGTCGGTTTGGGCCCCTTCTATCCGGCCAACCGGCCGGACGATTGGAACAATGTGGGTCCACGCCTCGGCTTTGCGTACAAGGTCAGCGAGCGAACCGTGGTCCGTGGCGGGTGGGGCAAATATTTCGGCGACGAGCAGAACCCGCATCCCGCGAAGGGATTTCAACTCGCCATCATTCCCCAGACGTTGTACGACGGCCGCGCGGACTTTGCCGCCAATCCGTACAACGGCGCGCAACCGACATTCGACCAGGTCAAGGCCGGGCTCTGCGATGTCAAACTCGTCACGGGCTGTGTCCGGAGGGACATCACGACGTCACTCAACCATCCCAGCGACCAGATCCCCTGGAGCTATCAGGGGTCGATCGGCGTGGCGCAGCAGCTCGGAACGGTGGTGGCCGTCGACGCGGATTACGCCTATCTCGCGACGCGGGGTGACAAGAGCACCACGAATATCAATCTGAGTTACAACCCGGTGACCGGCACGAACTATCCGTTCACGGATATCAATCGCCGTCCGTATCCGGATTGGGGCCAGGTTGGAATGTTCCTGAACGGCGGCTACTCCAACTATCACGCGTTGCAGACGGCAGTGACGAAGCGGTTCCAACACGGGTGGCAGGCGCAGGCGACCTATACGTTCGGCGTCTCGAAAGACGCGAGCGCGGTGCCGACGCAGGGACTCGAGGCCGTTCCGTTCAAACTCGCGCCCGACCTGGGAGGCGAATACACCTACGCCGTCAACGATCAACGGCACCGCGCCGTATTTAACGGCATTTGGCAGCTGAAGTACGGTTTCCAACTCAGTGGCTTGTACCTCTATGGATCGGGCCAGCGCTACGCCACGAGCTGGGGAGGCGATCTGCGGAATCAGTCCATCACCGCTGGTCGTCTGCGTCCGGATGGAACCATCGTCCCGCGTAACGGCTTCGTCGGCGATCCGGTGCATCGCGTCGATCTGCGCTTCCAGCGTCGATTCAGCCTGGGCGGCGCCAGAGCGATCGACGGCATCATCGAGGTGTTCAACGCCTTCAATCATGCGAACTACGGCTCCTACACGACGCAGCAGAGCAACAACAGATACGGCCAGCCGTCGCAGAACAATAACGTCGCGTATCAGCCACGAACGGCGCAACTCGGTTTCCGCTTCGCGTTCTGAGCGCCTGTGAATTCCTCGAGTAGGTCCGCCATGCGTTCTCGAACCACTGCGGCTGTTGTCTTCGGCGGGGTGGTCGTGCTTGCCGCCACCGTCGCGTTCCTCTGGGGACAGCGCGCGGCCAGCGGCCAGTCGGCAAGTTCGCTATCGAGTGGCGCGGTGCCCCGGATGCCAGACGGGAAACCGAGTCTCGAAGGCATCTGGCAGGCGCTCAACACGGCCGCCTGGGACATCCAGGATCACAGCGGCCGATTCGGCGTGCCCGCTGGACAAGGCGTCGTCGAAGGCAACGAGATTCCGTATCAGGACTGGGCGCTGGCCAAAAAGAAGGAGAACTTCGAAAAGCGCGCCACGTTGGATCCGGAAGCGAAATGCTACATGCCTGGCGTGCCACGCCTGACGTACGAACCGTTTCCGTTCCAAATCGCGCAGTCCGACGATCACGTCCTGATCATCTATGAATACGTTCACGTCCATCGTCTGCTGTTCATGGACGGCCATCCACATCCCGATCCGGAAGTCATCGATTTCTGGATGGGCGATTCGCGCGCGCATTGGGAAGGCGACACGCTCGTCGTCGACGTCGCGCAACTTCAACGATCAGACGTGGTTCGATCGGGCGGGCAACTTTCATTCCGACGCGCTGCACGTCACCGAGCGGTATACCCGCGTCGGGCCGGATCACATGACATACGAAGCCACGATCGAGGACCCGAAGGTGTTTATGCGTCCCTGGAAAATCAGTATGCCGCTCTACCGGCGGCAGGAAAAGAACGTTCAGCTGCTCGAATACGAATGCTACGCATACGAGCGAGAGGAACGTCTGGGAGCACCGGGAACCAGGTAGATGTCTCTCATCAATCGGGAGTCTGTGAACATGCGCAGGTTGGCTTTGTACGCGCTGGTCGCTGCTGTTTTCGTCCTGCCGTTCGCCCTGGCGGCGCAGGAACAGGAAGGCACGCCCAGGAGGCGGGCGCCCAGAGTGTTTGCCGGCTGCCCCGAGGCGCCGGTTCAGTTCGATCCATGCGCCACGGAGAAGGCGAAGGCGTTCACCCCGACTCGGACCCCGGAGGGCCATCCTGATCTCCGCGGATATTGGGGCCGGACGATGAATTCCTACGACCTCGAGGCGCACCCCGATTCGTTCATGATTCGCGGACAGCCGACCATGATTGTCGACCCGCCGGACGGGAAGCTTCCCTATCAGCCGTGGGCTGCGCAGCAGAAAACGAAGAATTACGCGACGTACTACGATACGAATGCGGGATGTCTGCTGTCGGGTCTGCCCCGTACGACCGCGTACATGTCAGACCAGATGCTGGTGCAGCAGAGGCCCGGCTACATCTTCATGGTGTCTGGCGATCACGGGTACCGGATCGTCCGGATGGATGGCAGTCCGCACGTGGGCAAGAACATCAGCCTGTGGAACGGAGACTCGCGCGGCCGCTGGGAGGGCAACACGCTGGTTATCGACTCGACCAATCTGAACGGCAAATTCTGGATCGACATCGCTGGAAATTTCGCGAGCGACGCGATGCACATCGTCGAGCGGATCACGCTTGTCGACCCCGACACCATTCAGTATCGAGCCACCATTGATGATCCGAAGGTGTACACACGGTCCTGGACCATGGTTGTTCCTCTTGTGCGAAACAAAGGCACAGAGGACATGTGGCTGGAGTCCTGTCACGAAGGCGAACGCGACTCCAACCGTCTGCTTGGCGCAGGGCACCAACCGTACCCAGGGTGGGCCCGCATCGCTGCTGCCGCCGGCCGGTAAACTCCTATCGAGGTTCATGATGCCCAGCACACTCTTCAAAAGCGGCACCATCGTCGTAATTCTCATGGCCACGCTGGCAGTGCGAGCATCCGCCCATCACTCCTTTGCCGCGGAGTACGACGCGAAGAAGCCAGTGACCTTGAAGGGCACCGTCACGAAGGTCGAGTGGGTGAATCCGCATGGTTGGATTTACCTGGATGTAAAGCAGCCGAACGGCAAAGTCGCGAACTGGGCCGTCGAAGCTGGTTCTCCCGCCGTGCTGGCAAGACGCGGTTTGAAAAAGACATTTCTACCGATCGGAGCCGAAGTGGTCATCACGGGGTACCAGGCGAGGGACGGGTCCAACACCGCGAACGGCGGCTCCGTCAAGTTCCCCGATGGACGCGACATTTTTTTTGGATCACAAGGCGCTGACGCCCCGGCCCGGTAACGGACCGCCGCTTTAGATTCAGTCGCAACCAATTCTCGTGGAGGTCACTCAGGCAGTCTGATTGACTGTGAACGTCTGGCCCCGGATGGACAGGGACGCGCTTCGCGGCTGCCCGGTGGTATTAGCTGCGACCTGGTACACGACAACGCCGGTGCCAATTCCGGAGCCCCCCCTGACCACGGTGAGCCAGCTTTCGCTGCTGGTCGCGCTCCACGCGCAATCGCTCGGTGTGTTCACGCTCACGTTCCCGGTTCCACCCGTTGCGTTAAAGGACTGACCAGACCCTGAAAGCGAGACGCTGCATGCCTGCCCCTGCGAACCGGTCGTCCCGCTTGACACCGAGACATTCCCGCTTGACACCGAGAGACAAGGCGGTGCCGATGCCGCGTCGCTCAGGACACACGGTGCGACATCAACATAGGTTGTGACGTCTTTGACCAGTGTGGCGGCCACTCCAGCAGACAAAGCGCCCGTCGTCATGTCTTTAGCGGAGAAGGTCACTTGAGCGACCGGTCCCGGAGAGGTTGAGCTCGCGGAAGCTCCGATCGGGGTCTCTTCAACAGTGAAGGTTGCGGTCAGATTCGAACCGACATCTCCGATCTTTCCACCGTTCGCAAAGACCGACACCGTGTTTGCCGTCCGGTTACCGACGGCAATATCGAAATCCGAGTGGGCCAGGTCGCACCCAACAAGCGGCACCGCCAGCGCCAGCCCGGCTGCCACCAGACACGCCCTGAACCGCAGGCGACGCAGGACGTAAGCGGTGCTCGATGCTTTGGCGGGCGTCGTCATACTGGGGCCGCCGCATGCGATGCAAAGGGTAGACCCGTCGACCCGCGACTCCTGCCATTCGATAAATCCCCGTATTCGCCGACCGGTGGGCGCTTTCGGCCATGAACACGGCTGTGCTTGCCGAGCGCTGACCATTGAGATCACGAGCGTTTGTCACCGTCGATCAATCGGCGCGCTCCGCGAGATCAGATGATTCGTGCCACCGCGCGGTAGCCGTTCGCTTGCGCGTCGCTGAGCGTTCAAGGCGGTCACCCATAGAAGCGGGGTCTGATAATCCAAGGAGCCGACCCGAGTGATCGTCGTGATCCCGCGGCAGGCACTCGGCCGTCGCGCTTGGCGCACGGCCTTCGGGCACGAGTCCCCCCTTCCGCACCAAAGACACAAAGAGGCCCGGTCTTCCGGGCCTCTAACGGATCTGCAAAAAAAGGCGTCGCGGGCGTAAACTGACCGGACGCATGCGCATCGCGACACTGCTGGCCGTTCTTTTCTTCCTCGCCACATCGTCGACGGCACATGCGGCGACCACGGCCATCAAGTTCGGCAAACTGGTGGATGGCTTGGGACGGGTCTTCACAAATGCCGTTGTCATCGTGGAAGACGACCGGGTGCGAAGCGTCGCAAGTGGCAGCCCGTCGATACCAATTGGTGCTGAGGTGATCGACCTTTCCCGATACACCGGCATTCCAGGGTTGATCGACGCCCACACGCACATCACGTACTACTGGGACGGGATGACAGTGCCGCGCAGCGAGCCGGCTCGCCATCCGGCCATCACGGTGTTTCTCGCACAGGAAAACGCGCAACAGGCGCTCGAGGCAGGCCTCACGACGATTCGAAATCTCAACGCGGCCGACGGAGCGGACCTTGCGATGCGAGATCTCGTCAACATGGGAAAGATCGTGGGGCCCCGAATGTTCGTCTCGGGCACTGCCCTTCGGATTACCCGCAGCACCGGCCCACCGGCGCCTGTCGGCCTCGTCGTTGACGGGGTGGATGGGGTCATCCGCGGCGTGCGGCAGGTCATCGCCTCCGGGGCGGACTGGGTGAAGATGCAGGGATCGACCGGCGGCTTCGACGACCTCACGCAGTTTCAGACGTTTACGTTCGAGGAAATGAAGGCTGCGGTCGATGTCGCGCATTCGCTCGGAAAGAAGATCGCGATTCACTCCTACGGACCCGCGGGTGCCCGGGATGCTGTGCGCGCCGGCGCTGATTCGCTCGAGCACGCGACGGACATCGACGATGCGACAATCGCCGAAATGGTCAAGCGGAACACCTACTACGCCCCGACAATCGATCACAACCAGTACTACCTGGAGAACGCTGACAACGTCTACCGCTTTCCCCCGGGCACGAAAGAGCGGCTCCGCGATTACATCCAACGCAATGTTGAAACCGCGAGAAAGGCCTTCCGGGCTGGCGTGCGCATCGTCATGGGCTCCGATGCCGTCTACAACGGCTGGGGTCTCAACACGCGGGAGCTCGACTGGTTCGTGAAGCTGGGTATGACGCCCGAGCGGGCGTTGAAGACGGCGACCACCGAACCCGCGGCCATGCTTGGAATGGAGCAGAGTCTCGGCGCTGTCGCACCAGGGTTCTTCGCCGATATCGTCGCGGTCGAGGGCGACCCGCTCGCCAACATCACCGCGATCTCGAAAAGGGAGAATGTTCGTTGGGTGATGAAAGCCGGTCGGGTCGTCGTCGACAAGACGAGGGAAACGGAAAGGGCACATTGACCTTGAAAGAGGAGCTCACATGAACCATCGATTGCTCACTTCAATCGTATTCGTGCTGTGTGTCACGCCCTTCCTGGCCGGGCAGACAAGGCAGTGGACTCCGCCGCGCACAGCCGACGGGCAGCCGGATCTGCAGGGCTTTTGGACAAACAACACCTATGCGCCATTGGAGCGGCCCAAGAACGTCACGAAGGAGTTCTTCACAAAAGAGGAAGCCGCTGAAATGGAGAAGCGGGCCGCTACAGAGGAAACGGAGCAAACGACGCCGGGCACCGTCGCGGACGTGCACTATGACTTCACGCAGTTCGGGTTGGACCGAAATCAGTCGCCGCACGCATCGAATCTGCGAACCTCGCTGATTGTCGATCCGCGCGACGGCACGCTTCCTCCACTGAGCGCAGAAGGACAAAAGAGGGCGGCCGAACGTGCAGAGCAAGCCAGGCGAGTGGGCCGATGGGACTCGGCTCAGAGCAACGAACTCGACGACCGTTGCATCATTTTCGCGGGCGCGGGACCGCCAATGCTCCCGCAGAGTTACAACAGCAATTACCAGATCCTGCAGGCGCCGGGATACGTGATGATTCTCTTCGAGATAGCGCACGATGTTCGCATAATCCCGCTCGACGGAAGGCCGTACGTCCCTCCAAGCATCCGGCAGTGGACGGGCGACTCTCGCGGTCACTGGGAAGGCGATACCCTCGTGGTCGAGACAACGAACTTTAACGGAAAGAATCCCTTGAGAGGGTCGAGCGAGAACATGCGGGTGACCGAGCGGTTCACCCGTGTGGATGCTGACATGATCCGGTATCAATTCACGATCAACGATGAGTCGACGTGGACAAGACCCTGGTCCGCAGAGCTTCCCATGCGGAGAACCGTAGGGCCGCTATTCGAGCATGCCTGCCACGAGGGAAATCGCGGTTTGTACAACACTCTCGTTGGAGCTCGCCTCGAAGAGAAGAAAGCTGCCGAAGAGGCTGCCAGGAAGGGAGTCAAACCCTAACTCTTTCGTTGCAGATAGCCGGCGAGGTGATCGACCACGTCGCGCGCGTCGTCCTCGGCACCATAGATGAAGCTCGACTTGCGTCGCCGAAGGACGGGCAGCCCAAGGGCATACAGCCCCGGCGCATCGACGACGCCTCCGTCGTGCCGCAGGTATCCCTTGTCGTCGATCACCGGCACGTCGAGCCAGCTGTAGTCCGGACGAAACCCGGTCGCCCACACGATCGAACGGATCTCGCCGCTCCGCAGATCGAGATCTGAGCCGCGACGAGCGCCGGCGCGCGGGTCGGTTCGAAGCGTTCCGGAGGAGCGACCTCGGCGTCGCGCGAGTGGGTTCGCGCCCACTCGTCGAACGTGTCCAGCAGCCGGTTCATCTTCAGATCCGCCAGCGCAAACTGATTACGCAACCCTCCCGAGAACAGCGCCCGCCCGTCGCGCACCGCGGCGAGCCGACCGACGATCTCGACGCCAGCTGCACTGAGCGCGTTGAGATCCAGCGTCGTGCGGCTCGGGCGTGCCGACGAGTTGCGGCGACGGCAGCCCTCGTGCGCGCGTCAGATCGTCGATTTCGTCGTATCGCTGGTTCCACACGCCCGACGCGTCCATCCACCAGAGCACGTCGCGGCCGCGATACATCCTCGGCAGCCGCACGTGCTCGCCGACCGAGAGCGTCACGGGCCGGCCGGAGCGGTGGATTTCGTCGGCGAGCTGCACGCCGGTGGCCGACGCGCCGACGATCAGCACGCCGCCTTCCGGCAGCTGAGTCGGATTGCGGTAGTCGAATGGCGTGAAGCACTGAATCGACGGCGGGCACCGCCTGCAGCAGCGACGGGCACGCTGGGAACATTGCAGGCGCCGCTCGCCAGCACGACGGTGCGGCAGCGAAAGTCGCCCTGGTTGGTCGCGACGTGGTATCCCGCGTCGGTTCGCCTCACCGAGGTCACGGTCGTGTGCGTGCGCACGGGCGCGGCGGACACCACGGCAAAGCGCGAGATGAAGTCGATCACCTCGCCCATCGTCATGTAGCCGTCCGGATCCGCGCCGTCGTACCGGTAGCCGGGCAGTCGGCTCTGCCAGTTGGGCGTCAGGAGCCGCAGCGAGTCCCAGCGTTCGCGGCGCCAGGAGTTCGCGACCTCCCCGCGCTCGAGCACCACGTGATCGATCGAGCGCGCGCTGAGACATCGGCTCGCCGCGAGGCCGGCATGCCCGGCCCCGATGACGACCGTGGTGACCTGTTCGATGATTCCGCTCCGCTGTCGGTGGCGTCGTGGATGCCGCTAGACGACTTCGACGGTGACGTTCACCGGATTGGTGATGACGTCGTACACCGCCGAGCGCTTCTGCGACTGCGCGACGATCGCCTCGATGTCCTGCTTGGACGCATCCGCATCGATCTTGAACGTCACCTTGATGTCGTCGTAGCCGTTCCGCACGTCGCTGTCCATGCCGAGGATGCCGCGGATGTCCATCTTGCCTTCGAGCGTCGATTCGACCGAACGCAGCTGGATGCCGCGGTTCTGCGCGACCGCGGCGACGCCGGCGGTGAGGCAGCTCGCGAGGCCGACGAGCACGTACTCGATCGGGGTGATGCCGCGATCCTCCGAGGCGAAGATCTCCGGATGATCCGCTTCGAACGAGGTCTCGGTCTTGTGCTTCTGCTCCTGGCCGAGCCCGAAGAAACCCTGGACCTTCGATCTTGCTGTACGTGCCGTTCTGCCACTTGCAGGTCGCCCGCCACGTGAACTTCGTCGCCTCCGGCGCGCCCTTCAGTGCCTCTCGCGCATCCAGCAGCGCCTGGACGTTGACTCCGTTGTTGACGCTCGTCATAGTCATGGTGAGCCCTTTCGATGTGGCAAATGGCTTCGCGGAAGGCCCGGATCATACATCGATCATCCCAGGCACGGCGAGACAGAGGATATGATCGCGCCCATGGCCACGCCAGCGTCGAAGACCGCCGCCGGCTCCGTCGGCACGGTCGAAACGCAGTTCCTGGATCTCCCGGCGCCGCTTCCGCTCGACTGCGGCCGGACGCTGCATCCGATCCGCATCGCCTACGAGACGTACGGAACGCTGTCGCCGGCGCGCGACAACGTGATTCTCGTCTGCCACGCGCTGAGCGGAGATGCGCATGCGGCCGGCTTCGCGAAGACGCCGCCGCCGGAGAGCACCAGGGACGGTTTCGCCGCCGAGGATCGCGACGGAACCGCCGGCCGCGGCCTCGGCTGGTGGGACGGCATGATCGGCCCCGGCAAGGCGTTCGACACCAATCGCTTCTTCGTCGTCAGCACGAACCTGCTCGGAGGCTGCCGCGGAACGACGGGACCCTCGTCGACGAACCCGGCGACCGGCAGGCCGTACGGATCGGATTTTCCGGTCATCACGGTCGCCGACATGGTGCGCGCGGAACGCGCGTTCCTCGACGCGCTCGGCATTACGCGGCTCGCCGCCGTCGCCGGCGGTTCGCTCGGCGGCATGCAGGCGCTCGAGTGGGCGGTCTTGTACCCCGATCAGGTCGACTCGATCGTGGTGATCGCGAGCACGCATGCGCTTCAGCCGCAGGGTGTCGCCTGGAACGCGATCGCGCGCAACGCCATCATGGCGGATCCCGACTGGCAGGGCGGCCACTACTACGGCACCGGACGCGCCCCGAACGCGGGCATGGGCGTGGCACGCATGGTCGGCCACATCACGTATCTCTCGGCGAAGTCGCTCGGCGACAAGTTCGGCCGCCGGCTGCAGTTCGCGGACGACATCCGCTACACGCTGACCGACCCCGAGTTCGAGATCGAGAGCTACCTGCGCCACCAGGCGGATGCGTTCGTCAGGCGGTTTGACGCGAACACGTACCTCTACACATCGCGAGCGCTGACCTACTTCGACCTCGCGCGGCAGTACGGAGGCGGACGCCTTGTCGACGCGCTCAGGAACGTGTCTGCGAGAACGCTGCTCATCGCGTTCAGCTCCGACTGGCTGTATCCGCCGTCCGGCTCCGAGGAGCTCGCCGCGGCGCTTCGCGCGCTTGGCAAGGATGTCGAGCTCCACGTGATCGAGGCGCCGTACGGGCACGACTGCTTCCTGCTGGAGGAAGCGCGCCAGACGCCGATGATCGAGCGGTTCCTCGCGGCTCAGCCCGTCTAGGTTGCCCACAGTCGGAGTAACGCATGGAAGAAGCCCGCAAGTTCGGATTCGAAACCCGTCAGGTGCACGCAGGGCAGCGCCCGGACCCGAACACCGGCGCGCGCGCGGTGCCGATCTATCAGACGACGAGCTATGTGTTCGAGGACCCGGAATCGGCGGCGGCGTACTTCAACCTGCAGGAGTACGGGAATACCTACTCGCGCATCATGAACCCGACGGTCGCCGTGTTCGAGGAGCGCATGGCGAGCCTCGAAGGCGGATGCGGCGCGGTGGCGTTCGCCAGCGGGATCGCGGCGCAGGCCGCCGCGCTCTTCACGCTGCTGCAGCCCGGCGATCACGTCGTCTCGTCGTCCGCGCTCTACGGCGGGACGGTCAACCAGTTCAAGCACATGCTGCGGAAGATGAACGTGGATCTGACGTGGGTCGATCCCGACGATCCGGACGCGTGGAAGGCGGCCGTCCGCGAGAACACCAAGGCCTTCTACGGCGAAACGATCGGCAACCCTGGCGGGCAACGTGCTCGACATCGAGACGATCGCGGCGATCGCGCACGATCACCAGCTCCCGCTGATCGTGGACAACACCTTTGCGACGCCGTTCCTCTGCCGCCCGATCGAATGGGGCGCCGACATCGTTCTTCACTCGGCGACGAAATTCATCGGCGGTCACGGAACGAGCATCGGCGGCGTGGTCGTCGACTCGGGCGAGTTCAACTGGTCCAACGGCCGCTTTCCGGTGATCGCCGATCCATCGCCCGCGTATCACGGGCTGCAGTTTCACGAAACCTTCGGCACCTACGGCTATCTGATGAAGCTGCGGGCCGAGACGCTGCGCGACCTCGGCGCGGCCATGAGCCCGTTCAACGCCTTCCTGTTCCTGCAGGGGCTCGAGACGCTGTCGTTGCGGATGGTGCGGCATGTCGAGAACGCCACCGCCGTGGCGAGCTACCTCGCGTCGCACGAGCTCGCCTCGAACGTGACGTACCCCGGCCTGCCGACGAGCCGCTACCGGCGCCTGGTCGACAAGTATCTGCCGCGCGGCGCCGGCGCGGTGTTCTCCTTCGACTGCCGCGGCGGCCGCGCCGCGGGACAGGACTTCATCCGCGGCGTCACGTTGTGGTCGCACCTCGCGAACGTCGGCGATTCGAAGAGCCTCATCATCCATCCGGCCAGCACGACTCATCGTCAGCTGAACGACGATGAGCTGAGGGCCGCCGGGGTCGGCCCGGGAACCATCCGGCTCTCGGTCGGCACCGAATCGATTGACGATCTGATCTGGGATCTGGAACAGGGCTTCGCACGAGTCGCCGCGTCGGCGGCGAAGCGAGGTGGCGTCGCGATGAGCCCGTCGTTCGATCTGACCCGCTATCAGGATCCGCTGACGATCCAGCGCGTGCTCCACAACGCGAAGACCATCGCGATCGTCGGGCTGTCGAAGAACGAGCTGCGCGCGAGCTATTTCGTCGGGTACTACCTCAAACGACACGGGTACCGCGTGATTCCCGTGAACCCGCGCGAGCGCGAGATCCTCGGCGAGAAGAGCTTCAAGAGTCTGCTCGACGTCCCCGTTCCCGTGGACATCGTCAACGTCTTTCGCGCGCCGGACGCGCTGCCGGCGATCGCCGCCGAGGCGGTCAAGATAGGCGCCGGAAACCTCTGGTGTCAGTTCTCGGTGATCAACGAGGAAGGCGCGCGCATCGCGGAGGCGGGCGGCGTGTCGGTCGTCATGGATCGCTGCATCAAGGTGGAGCACGCCCGCTACGTCGGACGGATGCACTGGCTTGGCTTCAACACCCAGCGCATCACGTCCGTGCGCGGCGGCCTTCAGTAGTCGTCGATCAGCGCCTGGTCCCTTCTATCAGCGCCGCATGGTCCGGTCGATGAAATCCAGGATCTCGCGCGACACGCTCGTGTCCGCGGTCCCTACCGACAGCAACTGCGACACATGGTTGTGCCCGAGGCTTTGCCTGTAGCGAGGCCTTGCGTTCTTCTCGATGAGCTCTCTGAACAATTGCGCTTCGGGACCGAAATACCGAGGGTCGTCCCACTCCGCGGTCGTGAGCAGAACGGGGATATCGGTGCGACTGACGTTCCCGGTCACCACCATCTGCGGCCACCGCGCCTTGTCTTCACCGAAGTACGCCAGCTCGCCTTTCATCGGCGCGGAGAAGTCGAAGGTGTACGGTCCGGAGAGCAACACCGCGCCCGCGGGCCGCGCGGTTCCAGGGGGCAGCAGCTCGGGCCTGAAGACATAGGAGGCCGTGTGCAACGCGCCGGTGGAAATCCCGCACACGAAGATCTGGTTCGGATCGCCTCCAAATTCGGTCGCGTGGTCGCGCAGCCACGTCACGACCGCGCCAACGTCGCGCGCGCCCTCGGGCCACGTGGAGTCGGGTGCCAGTCGATACCCGGCGTTGACCCCCACGAACCCGATGCTCGCAAAGTAGTCCGCAAAGGTGGTCGTGTTGTCCCGACTGCCGCCGATGAGTCCTCCGCCGTGAAACACCGCGACAATCGGCACGGGCCGTTGAGCCCTGCGCAGCGTCGCCGTATGGATGTCTATCCGTTGCCGCTCGTGCGCACCGTACGCGATGTCCTTCGTCACCTTGATCTCGGCGGCGTCGTACACGCGTGGCTGCGATGCGTAGACCTTGTATGTCTCTGGAATGGTGAGCTTGGCGAGCTGTGTCGCGACGTCGGAGGGCATGCCGTTCCGTGAAATCTCCGCGGAGCTGAGGCCGCGCTCGCCGGGCGCCGACCATCTGAACGATTGACTGGCTTCTCGCGCATCGCCGCATCGATCCAGGGCGACATCGCGCCGGCGGTAGACAGGAGAGATCATCGTTGGCGTTCCTGCGGGCTGGCCTTTCTCGCCTGCGAGCGAAACGCACAAGTCTGGCCGCGACGCGGGACTCAGACGGCCCCAGGCCATCGACCATAGCTGCGTGGGCACCGACGCGCAGGCTCGTACCAGCAGCCGGGCTCCAGGCTCGAGGCTGGCCGCCGCCAGGCAGCGGTCGTACATCGTCGCGCGGATGGCTCCGCCGGCAGTCCGCTCGAAGCGTTGATCGTCGAGCGGCGCTCCGTACTTGCACGTGTGCGCCTGCAGCGCATCGTCGAGCCTCAGCGTCTGGCCCTCGCCCGCAATGTCGAGGCAGTACCCCCGCGGCTCGTCCAATGCCTGGATAGTGCGTAGGAGGCCGGCATCGGCGTAGCTTGTTGCGGGCCTCGATACCCCAAGCAGCAGAGCGATCAATGTCGCGGCGCTGATCTTCCCAAGCGTCGCAATACCGGTTGGCGTCGAAACGGGGGAACCAGACATAGGCCTCCTCCAGACGTGCGTTCCTATCATGCCTTCGCCATCGCAGCAGACGTGTCGCTTATCGACTCAGACGATGGCTCTTGAAGAACTGCCACATGACGCCGGTCGTGTCGACTTCCTTCTTCGTCCAAGTGTGACCCAGGCCATCGATGCGAATCATGCGGACTTCGGTACCATCCCCGCACCCGTCGTAGCGCATGGTGGAAAGCGGACCTGGAGGGTCATCGAGGACTGACGTCCCCCTTGCACGAGTTGTGGCGCGCCCAGCTGGCGAGAGCTTCGGGAACGCTCTCCAGCCACTCCGCGCCTCGGCCCTGCCGCGTGGCCATCGTAAGGGTTCTGTGGGTCGGCCAACCCGTGAAAGGTCAGCACCGGAACTGGACGGCCGCTGCACGGGCCGGGAAATCGAAGCGCGGAGACCGGCGCGATGGCCGCGATGCGCGAGCCGAGCTGGCACCCGAGCAACGACGTCATCCGTCCACCACCTGAGAACCCGGTGACATAGACTCGCGTCTCGTCGGTGCACACACGCGCGGCGACATGCGTGATCACGTCGCCGACGTAGGCGACGTCGTCGGCCCGGTTGTCCTGAACAGGAACATTCCAACGGCCGCCTTCTGCGTCCAGCGTCGCGACGATGAACCGTTCGCTGGCGCTCAGTGTCTCGAACCCGCTGTTTCTGGCCTGGCCTGCTGACGTTCCGCCGCTGCCGTGCAGATCGAGAACCAGGGGCAGGCGGACATGCCCGTCGTATCCGGGCGGGACGAACAATCTGTAAGCGCGCTGCCGCTGGCCCGACACGAGCTGCTGCGACGACACGCCTGACGCCTGAGGCAAATCGCAGGACGCGGAAGCCGCGGTGCGCGCTCTGTCCATGCGCGGCCGTCGCGCTGAGCACGACGAAGAGCGCCGTGACGATGTGCGGTAAGCGCATTTCCGTTTCTCTCCTTCGCCGGCGCCGCTGGCGCTCGGCCACCTATTCCGCTGCGAAACAGTAGAACAACCCGACGCCGCCCCAGCTGACGAGATCCTTCTGGCTGCAGCCGGTCGTGGCGTGCGAGGAGTTCCACGACTGGTTCCCATTGCCGACGCGATCGGAATGGCCGACTTGCGCGGAGCCAGCGCCGTTGCTCGTCCAGTTGTTGCACGTGTGGTCCGCCGCGTCGGTAAACGCGCGTCCATCCGGTTGCGAGCCGGTCAGGATGTCGTGGCGGGTCGGCAACGGGTCACCAATTCCATTTATCAGTTCGCCTTTTTCGGTGACGGCGAATTCCTTCGTCAGGTTGCTGCCACGTCGTGCCTCATCCAGGGTGTCTCCGTGTATCTCAGACTGGATGATCGGTCGCTGGAGCCGTCGGTTCAGATAGTCCGGGATCCGCTCTTTCGCGTTGAACCAGGGACCGGTGCCGATACGGTCTCGTGCATTGATGGCCGGCTGACCGGGCCGCGCCTGCGTGCTGAGGTACGCGCGCCAGGTCTTGCCGGTCACGCCGGCGCGGGTTGCAAGCATCTGGCAGTGCGCATCCGCACCCGCCAACCCGCCCAGGTTGCCTCCGTCTCCGATCGGCTCACTGGTCACGAAGAACGTCATCAGGCTCGAGGGAATACGGTCCGAGGTCGGCATCGGCACGCTCCCTCGGCCTTGGGCGACCGTCGTGACCGGCACGACAACAAAGCCGATCAACATCCACAGGAATATCTTCTTCATGGTCGTCTCAATTGGTCGCGAAGCAATAGAACATCCCGACACCATGGGTCCTGTTGAGCGCGGTCTGGCTGCAGCCGGTCGTGCCATGCGATGAATTCCACGAGCCGTTGCCGCCGCCATTGCGATCCGGAAATCCGATTTGCGCATTCGGCCTGCCTGGGCCACCTTCCAGCACCTGCGGCCCTCCGGGAGCGGGGTCACTGTTGCTCGTCCAGTTGTTGCACGTGGAGTCGACTCCCGGCGGGAACGCCCGGCCATCGAGCTGCGAACCGGTCAGCATCTCGTGCCGGTTGGTATAGGGCGTCGTCTTCGTGTACTCCCAATCGCTATCTCGGGGAACCTGGTAGTCGTTGAGACCCGGAACGATCTGGCCCTTTTCCGTGAGCCCAGTACGCTTGGTCAGGTTGTTGCCCATCCGCGCGAGCTCGATCGTGTCTCCATGCAAGTGGGCGAGATCGCGGGCGATCATCACGCCATCGAAGTTGTACCAAGGCCCGGTTCCGATCCGATCGCGTGCGTTGACGGCCGGCTGACCGGGGCGAGCCTGCGTGCTGAGGTAGGCGTGCCACGTCCGGTTGCCCGCGCCGACAGCGCGGGCGAGCTTCTGACAGTGCGCATCCGCGCCGGCCAACCCGCCGAGATTGCCGCCGTCGCCGATCGGCTCGCTGGTGACGAAGAAGGTCATCGGCGTGCCGCCCGGCATACCGTACTGCGCGATCGCTGCGGAGGGCGCCAGGGCCGACAGAGCCAGGACTGCGGTGAGGACCACGACTATTTTCATGCGCAACTCCATCTGATCATCCTGCGTTGTACCCGTGCCGACCAACAGTCTCGGATGGCCTTTGATTCCGCCAATCTTAGCAATTCACGCCTTTTGGGCACGCGGCGCTAAAATCTCCGCGTGCTCCGGCTCATTTCCGTCCTCGCATCAGTCGCGGTGCTGAGCGCCGCGCAGTCGGTCCGCCAGGTGCCGGCCTATCAGGTCGATCCGATGTGGCCGAAGCCGCTCCCCAACAACTGGCTCGTCGGCGCCATCGCTGGCATCGCGGTCGACGCACGCAATCATGTCTGGATCGTCCATCGTCCAGGCACGCTGCAGCCGAACGAGACGCGCTCGTTCTGGCGCGCGGCGCCGCCGGTTCTCGAATGGGACGAAGCCGGAAACCTCGTCTCCGCCTGGGGCGGCCCCGGCGACGGCTACGAGTGGCCGGACCTCGAGCACGGCATCTACATCGATCACGAGGACAACGTGTGGCTCGGCGGCGGCGGCGAGAAAGACGCGCAGATCCTGAAGTTCACGCGCGAGGGCCGCTTCCTCAAGCAGATCGGCCGGAAGGGCCAGAACACCGGCAGCAACGACACGCGTAACCTCGGCGCCGCCGCGAACATGACGTTGGATCGCGGCAGCGGCGAGCTCTACGTCGCCGACGGCTACGTGAACCACCGCGTGATCGTGTTCGACGCCGCGACGGGCGCCTACAAGCGCCATTGGGGCGCGTACGGCAAAACGCCGGACGACTCTTATTTCACGCGCGCCGGCGAACGCCTTCCGAGCCCCTTCAGCGGCGCGGTGCAGTTCGAGAACCGTCCCAGCCAGTACGATCCCGACGGACCGCCGCCGCCGCAGTTCCGAATCGTGCATTCGGTGCGGATCGCCAACGACGGCCTCGTCTACGTCTGCGACCGGACCAACGATCGCATCCAGGTGTTCCGCAAGGACGGCACGTTCGTGAAGGAGCAGTTCATCGCGCGAAGCACCCTCGGCAGCGGCTCGGTGTGGGACATCGCGTTCTCAACCGACACCGCGCAAACGTACTTGATCGTAATCGACGGTACCAACCAGCAGGTCTACATCGTCGACCGTCAGACGCTCGAACTGGTCAGCGGGTTCGGCCACGCGGGCCGCTGGGCAGGCCAGTTCTACGGCGCACACAATCTCGCGGCGGATTCGTCGGGCAACCTCTTCATCGGCGAAACCTACGAAGGCAAGCGGGTACAGAAGTTCGTGCATCGCGGAGCAGGACCCGCTCAAGCGCCGCTCATTCGCTAGGTCAATTCGCGAGGTCGCACGGCCACGCCGTGGGTGCGTCGCAAGCCGCCGGTCGAGGTATGCGAAGAATTCAGACAGTAGCGCCTGCGTGCACGAAGCTGTAATATCGCCGGCGCCGGTACCATGTTTAGCGCGCCTGGCGCGCCTCACCACAAGGAGTCCCCATGCGAACCATGACAGCCCTGGTCTGCGGTCTTGCGCTGGCGGTCGCGGTCTCCGGCTGCAGCCGGAAGAGCGGCGCCGCTGCCGCAGCCGATGCGATGGGCGCGACCAATTTGAACTCCATCCAGTTTTCGGGCAGCGGAACCAACTACGCCTTTGGGCAGGCGTACACCCCCGCTGGGCCGTGGCCGCGCTTCGAGGTCAAGAGCTACACGGCAGTCGTCGACTATCAGACGCCCGCGATGAAGGTGGACATGCTGCGCGCGCAAGGTGAGCATCCGCCCCGGGGCGGCGGCGCACAGCCTTTCGCCACCGACCAGCGGACCATCCAGGTCGTAAGCGGGAAAAACGCGTGGAGCGAAGGAGGCGCACAGCCGGCGCCGAATCCCGGGGCCGTGAGCGA
This sequence comes from uncultured Acidobacteriota bacterium, assembly GCA_963741135.1. Classification (GTDB taxonomy): domain Bacteria; phylum Acidobacteriota; class Vicinamibacteria; order Vicinamibacterales; family UBA2999; genus Gp6-AA40. Next base: position 557,032 of record CAVUHC010000006.1, on the reverse strand, counting down.
GCGTCTGCGCCAGATCTGGCTGACGCCGCACGGCGTCGTGAAGGCCGTCATCGCAAGCGGCGCCCCCGCGGACGGCAACGTCTTCACCTTCAAGGCCGAGGACCGCGACGTCAAGGTAACGCTCAATCCGGAGAACCTCGTCGATCGCGTCGAATACCTGACGACGAATTCGGTGGTGGGCGACGTGCCGGTCGTGGTCACGTATTCGGACTATGCGCAGTTCGGAGACATCCGGTTCCCGCGGCACATCGTCGAGAAGCAGGACGGCTTCGACACGCTCGACATCACGGTCACCGACGTACAACCGAACGCCGCCGTCTCGCTGCCCGTGCCGGCAAACGTGGCCTCCGCGCCGCGCCGCCTGCCGCGCCGATGGCGACGATTGAGAAGGTCGGCGACGGCCTCTGGTCGGTGAACGGCGCGGGCACCCGCAGCCTTGCCGTCGAGTTCGCCGATCACGTCGTGATGCTCGAGGGCCCGACGAGCGACGCACGATCGAAGGCGGCTAACGACCTCGTTCGCCAAACCGTACCGAACAAGCCAATCCGGTATGTCGTGAACACCCATGCCCACTACGATCACGCGGGCGGCCTGCGGGAATACGTCGCCGAAGGCATCACGGTGATCACCCACGAAAGCAACAAGGCGTTCTACGAGCAGGCGTGGGCGCGGCCGCGGACCGTCGAGGACACGGCCCCGACATCCAACAAGCCGACGATCGAAACCGTGGGCGACAAGCGGGTGCTGAGCGACCGGACGCGCACCGTCGAGCTGTACTTCCTGGCCAACCACCAGCATCACAGCGGCCAGCTGATCGCGTACCTCCCGAAGGAGCGAATCCTGTTGTACGGCGACGCCTACAACCCGCCGGCCGGCGACGAGATTCGCACGCCCGAGCGGGGGCCCGACTACGCGGCGCAGCTGGTGGCGAAGGTCAACGAGTTGAAGCTGAAGCCGGAGCGGATCGCGCCCGTGCACGGCCGCGTCGTGCCGTACCAGAACCTGCTGATCGCGTTCAACCTCGAAGGCGCACCAAGGGGTACGCGGTAGGAGGTGGCCATGTGTCGCAGCGTTTTTCGGGTCGTCGTCGGAGCGGCGGCCGCCGTTCTCGTCGCGGCCTCCGCGCTCGCCCATCATGGAGCGGCGTCGATCTATGACATGACCAAGGAGACGACGATCAAGGCGACGGTCACCGAATACGTGTGGACCAACCCGCACGTGGAGATCGGGATCTCGCCGAGCGGCGGCACGACGACCGAGCTGCTGCTCGAGCTCGGCTCGCCGCCGAACATCAGGAACAGGGGGTGGACGAGTCGAACGGTCAAGCCTGGAGATGTCGTGACGGTCACGTTCCATCCGGGCTTGCGCGGCGCCAAGATCGGCGTGGTCATGAAGCTGATCACGGCCGACGGCAAGGAGCTCCACGCGTGATCCGCCATCTCGTCACGCTCTCAACGGCCGCCGCGCTGTTCGCGGCGGCCGCGTGTTCGAAGCCAGCGGCAGCACCCGCGGCGCCGGCGCATCCGAATCTCTCTGGCTCGTGGGTGCGCCCTCTCGGCGACCGGGAAGTCGGAGGACTGCCGCCGGTGAATGAGATTCCGCTCACGCCGTGGGCCGCGGCAAAGTTCAAGGCCGAGCGGCCAGCGGCGGGCGAGAACCAGGACTTCGCCAACACCACCGATCCGTCGCTGAGGTACGCCGATCCGAACGGCTACCCGCGCATCTCGCTGCACCCGATGCGCTTCAAGCTGATTCAGACCGACGATTACGTGTACCAGCTCTGGGAATACAACCAGAACTGGCGGCAGATCGCGTTGAACGTGCCGCCGGATCCGGATCCCGCGCTCACGTGGTACGGCAACGCGGTCGGCAAGTGGGAAGGCGACACGCTGGTCGTCGATTCCGTTGGCTACAAAGACTCGACCTGGCTCGACGCGCGGGGCCTGCCGCACACGCAGGATCTCCACATCGTCGAGCGCATCCATCGCGTTGGCGAGAGCCTCGCGTTCGACATCACGTTCGAAGATCCCGGCGCGTTCACAAAACCGTGGACGGCGCACTTGATCTTCAAGCCGGCGCCGGACGGATCGATGACGGAAAACATCTACACGATCTCCGACGAGCTTCGGTTTCGGGAGCGTTTTCTGCAGCAGAAAGCTGCCATTCCCATCCGGCGGTGATGTCTCGCGGCTGAATCGCGGACCCAAGGGTCCGCGCCGCTCAAAAAGAGTCCGCGCCGCTCATTGGAGGACCGACATGAGAAAGACGCTTGTCACAGTGTTCGCGGTGGCCGTCGGTCTTCTTCTCGTTTCGGGTCCGTTACTGGCCCACCACGCCAACGCCGTGTTCGACGTCGGAAAGAGAGTCACGGTCAAAGGAACGGTCACGGAGTGGTTCTGGGCCAACCCCCACTGCCTCCTGCGGTTCGACGTCAAAGATGACAACGGCCAGGTGGTTCACTGGGTTGCCGAAACCCAGGCGCCGCCAAACATGATCCCCTTCGGCTGGAGCAAACAGTCCTTCATGGCGGGGGATGAAGTGACGATCACGCTCGAACCCGTCAAGAATGGCTCGCCACTCGGGCGTATCCTTCAAGCCAGGCTTCCGGATGGCAAGACCCTCGTCGCAGGCGCGGCGCCCGTGGCCGCTGGAGCGGCAGGCGGGCCGGAAACCGGACGATAGTCCCAATCACTGAGAGGGACGAGCCATGGCAAAGCGTGTTGTTGTTCCAGCGATTGCAGCGATTGCGCTCGTGACGCTGCTGTCACCTGTGACGCGCGGTCAACAGGGGTTCCGGCGCGCGCCTGGAGCCGTGTACGACGTGGATTTCGAAGGCAAGAAGTCAGGCGCCGCTCCGCGCCGCAGCGTGTCCGGCACCTGGGAATTCGCCAAAGGCGGGGCCGAGGGGATTCAGGCGGATGGGGCGAAGGCCATGCCGTCGGATGGCAAGCCGGAACACGAGCTGCCGTTCACTGCCGAAGGGCGGAAGGCCTTCATGGCCAACAAGCCGACCTATGGGATCACGCAGGTGCCCTCGGCACTCACCAACGATCCGATGCCCGGCTGCGATCCGCAGGGGTTTCCACGCATCGTGCTTCACAATTCCCACACGGAGCAGATCATCCAGACCCCCACCCAGGTGGTGATCCTGTATCAGTTCAACAAGAAATGGCGCGTCATCTGGACGGACGGCCGGGCGCTGCCCAGGGATCCCGAACAACCGGCGTGGGCCATCAAAGACGCCCCGCCACCTGAATCACGCTTTTGGGGATACTCGGTCGGCCGATGGGTGGATGACTATACGTTCGTCGCGGAATCGAATGGATTCGACGATCGAACCTGGCTCGACAATGCGGGCCGTCCTCACAGCGACGCGATGCGCGTGATGGAGACGTACCACCGTGTGGATGCCGACCACCTGGAGAAGACGATCACGATAGACGACCCGAAGTATTACACCCGGCAATGGGTCGCTCTCGACAAGCTTCCTTACAGGCTGCAATCAGCCAGCCTGGAGATTCCCGAGCAGGAATGCGTACCGTCGGAGACAGCGAAATATGACAAGCTGTTTGCCAACCCCGCTGCCGGCGTAAGGCCCTGACGCTCGACTCGCCCTGACCCTCACTTCTCGTCGTAGAACCCGGGGCTGTGTTCATGGCGCCCCTTGACGCCCTTTGCCGTCAGATACCGGCCCGCTTCGAGCATCCCCTCGATCGTGGTGCCATTTCCCTCGAAGCACGCCTCTTCATACAGCTCGTACTTCGCGTCCTTGATACGCCTCATCGGAAACGCGATCTTCCACGGCCTCGTGAACGCCTTGGGATCGTCCAGCGTGGCTTCGTAGGTGATCGTGTCTGCGTCCACGATGGTCCACCGCTCGACGACGTGCAGCGCGTCGGTGTGAATCGTCCCGTGCGCATCGAACCACGTCTGGTCGTTGAAATTCGTCACGTCCACCACCAGCGTATTGCCCTCCCAGTGGCCGCGTGAATCGCCGTTGAACAGCTTGATCGACGCCGGGCGCATGCGGGCGTCCGTCGAGCGGGATCATGCGGAAGGCGTGGTTCCACGAGTAGAGGATCGTCACCATCCCCGCGGACTGCTCGATCTCGAAATCGAAGCGGTAATTCATGCGCGGCACACCCATCGGCGCACAGCGATCTTCCGGCTCGATATCCGTGAACTTCATCGGTGTGAAGAGCGCATCGAGGAGCTCTCTCTGTTTCGCGCGTGCCCACGGCTGATACGGAATTTTCGGGCCCGGCGCAGGATCGACAATCAGGACGCGCCTGTTCTTGAGGCCCTCAGCCACCTGGGCCGGGGTCCTGCCGCGGCCGAGTGAGTTCTCCGGCTCCGCACCCTCCTCGAGGCTGTGCGACGCGTCGGGCGCATCGGGCGAAAAGTAGCCGTGCATGTCCGGCTGGCCATCAGATGTTCGCGCCGGGTTGAACGGCGTCTTCGTTTGACCCGCGGCAGAACCCGGCGCCAGGGCCAAAACCGCGACCACCGCTGCCGCCGTCACTGCTGAAGCAAGAGTCTGCTCGCTCATCCGAAGCCTCCCTCGGAGGGATTCTACCCGAGCAGGCACTTGACGGTGAGTGGGACCCTGGAGGCATACTGCGCCGTCCGGGACAGGTCACGCGAAAGGAATTCCTATGGCGAAATTGGCGGCATTCGTGCTGGTCGCTGCGGTTCTCTTGTCGGCGTCGTTGTCAAGTCAAGGTCGGGGTCAGGATCAGCCGTACCCGCGACTCCCCGCGCCGCCCGTCAAGTCCCCTCCTGACACGACGGCTCCCGATATCCCGGGTGTCGTGCGCGGCGGGACGAAAGTGCAGCTCATTCGGGATCTGTTTCACAGCACCGAAGGTCCGATCGCGATGCCCGACGGCAGCCTGCTCTTCACCGAACAGGATGCCGGCGATGGGCGGCTGATCAAGATCGACAAGGACGGCAAGGTCTCCACGTTCGTCGACAACACGAACCGGACGATCGGCCTCGCCTACGACACGAAGGGTCGCTTGATCGGGGTGGAGTCGAACATCCCTCGCATCGAGGTGCTGTCTCCGACGCGCATGACGCTTGTGGAGCAAATCGACGGGCTGCCGATCGTCGCTCCAAACGATATCGTCGCGGATACCAAGGGTGGAATGTATTTCACCGATACGCTCAACAGCAGATTCAGACCGACGCCTGCGTCTCGGACGAAACCGTGGATCGTGTACATTCGCCCGGACGGCAAGGCCGTCAAGGCCAGTGAGGAAGTCGAGCGTCCCAACGGCATTTCGCTGAGCCCCGATGGAAGAGTCCTCTACGCGGCGAACGGGCCGATCATCTCCGCGTTCGACGTGCAGCCCGACGGATCGCTTCGCAACTTCCGGACGTTCGCAACGCTGATGGGCGGCAACGCCGACAGCATGTGCGTCGATGCGGATGGACGACTCTACGTGGCGGCCGGCGGTGTGCAGGTGTTCAGCCCGAAGGGCGAGTACCTCGGGACGATCAAGACGCCCTTGAACCCCCAGGCCCCCGCGTTTGCCGGGCCCGACAAGAAGACGCTGTACGTCGTCGGCGGCGGTGCGGTGTACAAGATCGCGATGCTGGCTCAGGGCGTCAAGGGACGCGCCAAGTAATCGGTATCGCACGCCACTTCAGGAGTCGCACATGCGTCAGTCTGCTCTTCTCGTCACAGGCGTCGCCGCCGCGCTGGTCGGCGGTTTCATCCTCGGTGAATCCGCGAAGCCGCTCCAAGGTCAGGCAGCCAACGTCGGCTTCGGTGCCGTTGCCGGATACAAAGGCGGCCTTGACGTGATGACCGGCCCGTACGAGGTCGTGGCGAACTGGCCGAAGCCGCTCTCGAATTTGCCGGGCCACGAGGGCTGGACGTGGGGAGCCGTGCAAGGGGTCTTCGCGGAAAGTCCTGACCGCGTCTTCATGCTGGAGCGCGGTGAGCTGCCCAAGCTGGACCGCCCGGCCCCGAAGGCGTTCCCCGAAATGGGGCCAAGCCTGTCGTTCCCGGTCGGACAGGCGCCGTTCCGAAACGCATCGCAGGGCATGGTCGCGAGCCCGCCTGGTGCCGGCGGTCCTGGCGCGGATCCGGAAGACCCTGCGCAGGCGTGGAAAGGGCGCATGGGCATCGACGCCCGATGGGAGCACACGGTGGTCGTCTTCAACCAGGCTGGCGACATCGTCGAGCAGTGGACGCAGTGGGACAAGATGCTCAGGCGGCCTCACTCCGTTTACATCAACCCATACGACGCCGAGAAACACGTGTGGATCGTGGATGACCATAGTCACGCACTCTTCAAGTTCACGCACGACGGCAAGACGCTCCTGCAGACCATCGGCACGCCGAACAAAGCGGGCGCGGACGCCACGCACTTCAACCGGCCGACGTTCCTCACGTGGTTGCCCGACAGCACGATGTTCGTCGCCGACGGCTACAACGGGACCCGCGTGGCCAAGTTCGACAGGGACGGCAAGTTCCTGCTCGCGTGGGGCAAGCGCGGCAACGGGCCTGGCGACTTCAACGTCGTCCACGGCATCACGTCCGACCCGATGACCCGCCGCGTCTACGTAAGCGACCGGGGCAACAAGCGGATGCAGGTGTTCGACGAAAACGGCAAGTTCCTCGATCAGTGGCCGTTCTCGCCCGCTTCGAACACGCAGTTCCTGATCATCCCCGCCGATCGTTCAGGGATCTGGGCGTTCGAAGACACCACGGCCAAGGTGGTGAAGTACGACTTCGAAGGACACTTCCTCTACGCCTGGGGCACGCTCGGCGATCATCCAGGCGGCTTCTTCAACATGCACGGCGCAAGCGTGGACCAGCAGGGGAACCTCTACATCGCGGAGGTGGGCAACGGACGCTTGCAGAAGTTCAGGCCGCGAGCGGGCGCGAACCCCGCCTTCCTCGTCGGCAAGCCGGTTTACGCGGCCTGGAGATAGCGGGGATTACGGCCGCGCCCGTCCCTCACTCCGTCGCCGGCCTCACTCCGTCGCCGGCGGCGCAATGCGGCGCAGTTCGTCGACGAAGTTGAAGGACCGAAATGCTCCTCTCGCGCGTCTTGTTGTTCTCCAGGGCCTCCGCGAACGCAACGCCAAATTTCGACGTGCATAGATCGAAACAGTAAGCGACGCACTTCGCCTATTTCGCTCAATCGGCAGGGGTGAGACTTGTGCGCGCGTACGGCAATTTCCGGATCCCAGGTTCAAACTCGTCACCCGCGCTTGATCCGGATTTTGACACTCGCATCGAGATCCCGTGCTGAGGGCCGGATCTTCACATAGCTGCGCGGGGCGCATGGATTGCAGATTCCGCCGCATGCTTCGTCAACCGCAACGTCTCAGCGTGGCGCTGATGATCGGCGTGGTCAGCCTCTGCTCCACCCCCGCCCAATCAGAGGCGCCATTGGGGACGCCTCCGGCCGTCACGTCCAGAGTCACCGCTGATGTTGTCGATCTGACAAATGTCGAACGCACCCGCAATGGGCGCGCGTCGTTGCGCGCCAACGCGCGCTTGATGCATGCGGCGCAAATCCAAGCGGACCAGATGGCACGCGCGGGCCAACTTGCTCACGTCCTGCCGAACGCAGCCTATCCGAGCGCCGGGGATCGACTGGCGGCAGCGGACTATCGCTGGCAGGCGTACGGCGAGAACGTGGCGCTGGGACAGTTGAGCGCCAAGAAGGCACTGGACGGCTGGATGCACTCACGCGGTCATCGTACGAACATCCTCAACCCGGAGTTCACCGAGATCGGCGCCGGCTACGCGATTGACCGAGAGCGCCGCCCCTACTACGTGCAGGTCTTCGCGCGACCGTTGTCATAGGACTGCTCCACTCCCAATCATGGTTGCCGTGACCGCGCGGCGCTTCGCGCTATGGACCTGAATACGCAATGCTCAGACACGTCATCCGAACGCGCCCGATCAGCACAAAGGCCATCCTGGTGCTCGCCGTGCTCACCGCTGCGATTCCATTGGCCGCGTGGAACGTCATCACGCGCCGAGCCAGCGCGGAGGCAGCCGCTGTGGCGCCGGCCGAGGCGCCTTACGCAGCGGACCACTCCGTCGAAGCACGCCGACGCGCCGACTTCGTCGCCATGCAGACCTTCAGGCCAGGCTACTCGTTCTGGCAGCACGTCTTCACCATTCCCGACGGCTCGATCGCGTTTGGCAGCGCCGTTGACGGACGGCTCCTCGCGACCTTTCCCTCGAAAGGGGCATGGACGGGCAACGCGGGGCTCGCTCGCACAATGAGTGAACGGCGAGAACAAATGGCGCTCCTCCTGGAGCACGCCGCGGGGCCGGTGCTGCACAACTCGACGCGCGGAGACGCGCTGCTGAACAACGCTCGAAGGTACGGACCCTTTCTTGCCGAGTGGGGCGCGATCTACGAGCGGTTCGGTGTACCTGCGGATATCGGTCTCGCGCAGGTCATTTTCGAATCGGGACTGAGCGGCACGAGGCGCTCGGAAGCTGACGCCGTCGGGTTCTGCCAGTGGCTTCAGAAGAACTGGAGGCGCCTGAACTACTTCTCGCCGACGCCCATCGAGGGACAGAACCAGACGACGCAGGCTCCCTACTGCGCCGCGTACCTGTCCGTGCTCGCCACCAAGTACGGATCGTTCATCCCCGCGTTGTCCGAGCACAACGCCGGCGGCACGAATGTCGGGCGGGTGCTGATCAACGGCGAGCGCCTTGGCGCGGAGGATGTGCGTGCCCGATATCTTCTGGGCTCGAAGCTGGCCCGCGACCTGCGCGCCCTCCCCGGCAAGGAATATGAAGACGTGTATCGGAGCTACGGCCCGCGCTCGTTTCTCTACGCGGAGATGGTGTTCGGCAACACGTTCAACGTCAGACACCTGATCGCGTCGACGCCGCAGCTGTCGATCCACGCGATGCGCGTGCCGCGCGCGATTTCGCTCGCCGAGATCATCAAGCGAACGCGTCTACCTGCGGACGAGGTCCGACGGTTCAATCCGGCACTCGTCGACCGGGTCCCTGCGCATGCCACCCTCTACCTTCCGTACTACGTCAGCGAGTTTGGCGCTGACGTGGCGTTCTGGCGTCTGCCGCCCACCCCGTCGTATGTTGCCGTTCTTGACGACTTCATGCGCCTCGACGCCGGTCCTGAGCGGTGGGACGATCCGGCCTTCGCGCCTGTCCTGACGGACTTCAAACGTCGTTTCAGAGAGACGAACACGGAAGAAGGCCTGGTGATGGAGACGGTGCTGGCATATGCGATGGACCAGGCATACACGAGCACCCGGCGCGCCCTCGTGTCTGAATTCCGGAACAATGAACAGGTGCGGCAGCTGATCGAGCGCGGGATGCTTGAACTCGCCGCTCTGCGTCACATTCAGGCCCCACGCGTCGCTGCGGCAACGTACTGACACCACGGCGCGACTACTTCTGTTGATTTCTCTGGCGTGCGCGCTGCAGGGTCCAGTGGCCTACTTCCAGCGCGTTCGGTGCGGCCCGCCACTGCCCATCCGTCTGCGCGTCAGTTCGCGTCAGCACGTGATTTCAACCAGCTTGAGGGACTGGTGGTAGTCTGGGGCGGCGTCCCGTTGACACACGCAGCCGCCACAACTACTCTGCCTCCGCGAAGACCGTGAGAACGGGAGGTGCTTGATGTCCCCGGGAATTCGCTACTTCATCACGATTGCGGTAACTGCTGCCGCCTGTCTCGGACCGGGCGTGCAGCGCAGCGAGGCACAGCAGCCGCTCAGGGTCGAGGGCATTTATCCGCGGCAACTCCCGATCGGGCAGAGCACCGTCATCAGTGTCGTCGCCCCGACCATGGACGAACTTCAGCCGGAGATCGCCCCGTCGCAGGGCGTGGCGGTGTCAAGCGTCACGCGTGGCGATAGTTTTCAGGGAGCGAACACGTGGTGGGCGATCGCTGTTGATGTGGGCAGGGATGCTGCGCCTGGCGATCGGACACTGACCCTGCGGTTTCCGGGAGGACGCACCATGTCGACCGTGGTGGCCATCCCCTCGCACGTGCCCCGCATCGCCGAGCTCCGTGTTCTGGGCGCGCACTCGAATTTCGCGGCGGTTGATCTCGAACTGGCCGCGAGCGACGGCTCTGGCGACCTCGGCACGGCGCCGCACGTGTGGTTCACGGCGGCGTGCGGCGACATGCCGCTTCCCGGAGTCGTTCGCGGCACCGTGGCCGGCACGCGCGAAAGCGGCAGCGTCATCCGCGTGAGCATACCGCGCCCGGCGCCCGGGCGTGCCACGACCGGTGCGACCAAGTGCGATGTGCAGCTACGCGTCGCAGACTCCGCGCGGTTCGAGAGCAACACGTTGACGACAACCCTCGATTATTCAGCGTTCGGCCAGACCGGGTCGCCTCAGGCGCCACCGAGTGTGGTCCCAGGTGATACCGGAGGCGGCGACTGGGAAGATGTCGTCAGCCGAGAAGAACGCTTCTCGGCCAACTTTCCCGGCCATCCCGTCATCCAGGAGACGATCTGGTTTTCACAGTTCGGAGCGGTCCTGCCGGCGCGCGTCTACGGCGTGACCAACGGGCAGAGCCGCTACTCCGCGACGGTCGTCGATTACAACCCGGTCGAGCGTCTGCTCGTGGAGCGATCGCGGTCGTGCCCGCCGGGAGCGAACACGTGTCAGGGCATCCCTGACTGGGGTATCGGGTACTGGAAGACCGACATTCGCGGAGCGCTCCTGTATGTGATTTCGAGATTCCAGCAACGAGATGCAAAGGTGACGACCCTGTCCTGGAATGGCGTCGCCCTGGTTCAGGGCGTGGAAATGCGGCTCACCAACAACGCCGACCAGTCGCGCACGTTCGCGTCAATCTACATGCACGAGAACCGGCTCCTCATCCTCGAGGCGACGGTGCCGCGCGGCGCCGCGCCGCCAGTGGCCTTCAACGAGTCGATTAACTGGCTCGACGAACAGGGACGACCGGTTCGGTACCAAGCGACTTATGTCAACATCCCGGACGTGCCGAAGCCCCTTCCGCGCGGCGCACCGGCGCCGCCGGCGAACGCGACACCGTCCGGCCGGTGACCGGTGTCACGCCGCCGCAGGACTGTCATCGGCGGGATGACATCGCGGTACTTGCCGCGTACGTAGAGGTTGTGCGAAACATCGTTTATCGGCGGCCGCGGTAAATCAGCCGGACCGGCAACCGCGTCGTTCGACCGCTGACGGTTGTCACGCACAAGTCCGAACGAGTTCGCCGACGTCGCTTAGCGTTTCCAGCTTCCATATCATGTCGACGACGCGGCGAGCCTGGTCTGCGTCGATCGCAGGCGTTGCGTTCCCGAGAAACTTCTCTCTAAGCGCCTGATCCGACATCGGATTGCTTACGGTCCCGGTCGCGTGCGCGATCTGCGCCTCATGGGTAGCGCCAGACCTGGTGCGCACGATCGCCGCGGCTTGATCCAGACGGTAGGACGGGTCAGGTTTCACCTGAACCAGCTTCCGTAGCGCCTGCACTTCCAGGTCTCCGGAGCGCTCGTTCGTAAACTGGACGACGCCAGCGGCCTGGTCGATATACGCCACCGCCGCCGCATGGTTGGCGCTGAACTTCGACATCAAGCCGGAATTCGGCGTGTCTATGCCGGTGATTCGGATTACGTCGGGATGGACCAGCACCTCCACGCGCCCAACGTCAGAAGCGGGCGTGCGGGCTTTTCGTGAGACTTCGATCATCGCGTCAATGAGCGGGTGCAAGACCACGCCGCAGGCGTACGGCTTGTAGCCATTTCCGGCGATCATCCATGTCCGGCCCAGGCCGGCGGTGATCGCGTTGTTCTGTTGCGTGGCGCTGAAGATCTTGGTGAAGCCCAGGCTTCCTTCGAGAATCTCGGGCGAGCTATTGAAACCTTTCGACGCCAGCATGGACGCCAGGACGCCGTGGTACGCGGACTTGCCGGCATGCAGAGACTTGCAGTCGCTGCCGCGGTTCTGCTGCATTCCGGCGGCTTGAGTGCATGCGATGCCGAGCGCAAAGGTGGTCTGCTTCTCGTCCAGCCGGATGAGCCGCGCCGATCCGGCGGCTGCGGCCACGGTTCCCAGGGTACCGGTCAGATGCCAGCCGCCGAGGTGGTGACTCGTGGCGGCCTGCCCCACCCGGATGCCCGCTTCGAACGCCGCAGCCAGAGCGACGATGACGTCGCGGCCGGACGACTTGCGCCATTCGCCGAGAGCGAACAAGGCGGGAAGGGTTGCGGTACTGGTGTGAAGAATCACGCCACCGAGGTGCGTGTCGTCGAAGTCGAGCACGTGCCCCATCTGGCCGTTCGCCACCGGAGCATCCAGCAGGCTGAGCTTGCGTCCGCCCCGGCCCAACACAGTGGCAACGGGCACAGAGCCTAAGACCTCGAACGTCGCGAGCAACACGTTCACGGTCGGATGGTGTACTGCCAGCGAGGGCACACCCGATCCAATCGAGCACCGCGCGCTTCGCCTCGTGCACCGCCGCTGGCGACAGGTCCTCATAGCGAATGCCCGACAGAAAGCGGGCAAGCGCGCTCGTGATCCCTAAGCCGGTGGGGGCTGCGCCATAGGTGTTCGCCTCCTGCGCATTCGCAGCGGTCGTTGCCACTCGCGGCCGCCAACAACGCCAGGCTCGAGCCCAGCACGTCACGACGACTCAGTTCCATTTCCGGCTCCTGCTTGAGCGTGGCAATCGGCCCCGCGTCCTCACCGACTCGAGGGACCGGGAACTGACGAGAGATCCGCCGTTGGTCGTGGACCCGCCCGATCGGCGGGTGCGCTCAATTCGTTTCCTTGAAGATCAAGTCGACGTTCGCGCGCACGCGAACCGGGATCGGCATCGCTTCGTATCCCACGTATTTCGCCGGCGTCTGCCAGGCCTTCGCGACGTCGTCCACGCTCTTGCCGCTCTTCTTCCCGTCCTGCGCGGCCTTCACAAAGTCGCGCACGTACTGGATGAACTCCCGGAGGTCGGCGCGCGTCGTCGTGGCGGCGTTGTGCCCGTTGATGATCGTCTGGACGTTGTTCTTGTCCGCGAAGTCCGCCGCCTTCGTCAGCGTGTCCGCGTAGCCGACTCCGGTACCGCCATTGTTGGAATCCATGCCGGGCAGGCCCTTGTTCGCAAACACATCTGCCATGTGCAGGGCGCGCGCCGACGGAAAGAAGACCATGGCGTCGCCGTTGGTATGCGCACGCCCAAAGTAGTAGAGGTCGATCCGATCGGCGCCGCTGCCAATCGTCATCGTGTCCTTGAAGGTTCGCTTGGCCATTCCGGTGCCGTTGTGCTGCGTGAAGATGTTCGGCGCCGGGCCACCGGGCGGCTGGGCCACGAACGAGGCCGGCCGCATCGCCCCCATGTTGGCCTTTGTGTTCTCGTGAGCGACGACCTCGACGGTGGCGGGGAATTCAACGTTGCCGCTCACGTGGTCGCCGTGCGTGTGTGTGTTGATGATCATCGTCACCGGCTTGTTGGTGAGCGTCTTGATCTTCTCGAGCAGAGGTTGGCCCCAACCGGGATTCTTGGTGTCGACTACCACGACGCCGTTCGCGGTGACGAGCACCGACGTGTTACCCCCGCCGCCGGCCGAGAGCGCCTTGAGGACGTACAGGTTGTCTGTGAGTTTCTCGACCTCGATGGCTGACGCCGCCGGTTTCGGCGGCTGTTGAAGGGCTGACGCGGTCAGTGAAAGGACACCGAACAGAAGCACGCCGCCGAGGACGATCTGTCTCCTCATGATCCCTCCGTCAAAGACGCACAGATGATACGACTTTTCCGCGAATACCGCCTCGTGAGCCACTTCCAGTCCCATTGGCACATTCCCCTGTGGGCGCACGGCATCCGGAGAGGATTGCCGTATGCGGCCCGAGGGGGAAACATGACAGTCCAGGCCCACAGCCACACGCGTATCAACACGGGCGTTCTCGCCGCCGCCGAAAAGCGAGCACTCATTTGGATGGCCCAGCGGCTACCGCGCTGGCTGAACTCTGACCATCTGACGCTGCTGGCGCTCTTCTCGATGGCCGGCGCAGGAGCGGCGTTCTGGGCGTCTCGATACTGGCTCCCGGCCCTCGGTCTCGTCGTCGTGGCGCTGGCCCTCAACTGGTTCGGCGACAGCCTTGACGGAACCGTCGCGCGCGTGCGCAAGCACGAGCGCCCGCGCTACGGTTTCTATGTCGACCATGTGCTCGATGTCACCGGCTTCAGCCTGCTCGTCGGCGGCATGTCGCTGTCTGGGTTCATCAACCCGGTCGTCGGACTGACGCTGCTCGCGGCCTACTTGCTCGTGTCTGCCGAAGTGTTCCTCGCTACCGCGGTCAACGGGCAGTTCCGCATGTCGTTCCTGCGCGTCGGCCCTACCGAGCTGCGCATTATCCTCGCCATTGGCACGCTGCTCTTGTTCTCCAGGCCCACGGTGAGTCCTTTCGGCTTCGGTCCGTTCCTGCTCTTCGACGTCGGCGGTGCTGTGGCCGCCATCGGCCTGACCGTGTCGCTCATCATGTCGACGGCCCGCACCACCGTGGCCCTGTACCAGGCGGAGCCCCTGCCCAAGACCTCCGAAGGGAGAGCCGCGTGAGATTCCTGCCGCGTCTCTCCACTCTTACGCCCACCGCGCTTACGGTCGCGTTCATGCTGCCGGCCAGCGTGACCGCTGCGACATTGCAGCCGTCGACCATGAAAGCCTGGGACGCGTACGTATCTGCCACCGAAGCCCGCATCGCGCGCGAGCTGGCGTCGTCACGCGGCTTCTTCATCACGGATTTTTCACCCGACGCGGCCAGCACGCGGATGTGTGTCGTCAACGGACAGATCGCGATCGGCGAAATGACCACGGTGGATCGAACGGGGAACCCGATCGAGGTGCCCGACGGCGTGATTTCTCATTGGCGCGGCAGCGTCTTCCTGCCTGGCGTAGCGCTCGACACCCTCCTTGAACAGCTTCAGCACCCGTCTGAGCGTGGCCCGCACCAGGAGGATGTACTGACCCTTCGAGTCCTCGAGCGCCAACCACACGAGTTAAGGCTGTTGATCCGGATGAGACGCACGAAGATCGTGACGGTCACATACGACACCGAACACCGCCTCGACTACCGTCGGCACGGCCGGACGCGGGCATCGAGCCGGAGCGTGGCCACCAGGATCGTCGAGGTCGACGCGGCCGGAACCGCCAACGAGCGGGAGAAACCGCAGGGCGAAGACAGGGGATTCCTCTGGCGACTCAACTCGTACTGGCGTTACGAGCAGATCGGCGGCGGGGTCATCGTCGAGCTCGAGTCGCTGACGTTGAGCCGCAGCATTCCGATGGGCCTGGGGGCCATCGTCAAGCCAATCATCGACAGGATCGCGCGCGAGTCGATCGACCGCACGCTCGAGAACATCCGCCAGACACACGCGCCCGCGGCTGCGGCGAGGAAAGACGGCGTCTTGTGACGCCGCGCATGCGGTGGGTCCGCTTCAACGCCGTCGGCGTGGCCGGCTTCGTGCTCCAGATTGTGACGCTCTCGCTGCTGGTGCGCTGTGCCGGTCTGACGACGAGCGTCGCCGTGGCGGTCGCCGTGATGGTCGCGGTGTCGCACAACTTTGTTTGGCACGAGCACTTCACCTGGCCGAACCAGCCACGCGAGGGGCGTCTAAGACGCTGGCTGTCATTCCACGCGTCGACCGGCGCCCTGTCGGTCATCACCAACGTCGGTGCCACAACGCTGGTGATGACCCTGACCGGCCTCCCGGTGGTGGCCGCCAACGTCGTCGCGGTCGCCCTCGCGTCGATTGTGAACTTCCTGGTCAGCGATCGGCTGGTCTTTGGTCGCTGACGTGAGTGACTCGCCGGTTGCACGAGGCGCGTGCGACCCTGTGCAAGCGCCTTCGAGTTCACGTCGTTCCCACTGACGTGGCGCCACTCGCGCAGCCGAAGACGTCCGGACCTCGCAGCAAGGCCTGAGTCGGACGTGGTAACCTCCGCCCGGAATATTCCCTACAAGCCGGATACCTGTTAACGCGACCCATCGAACAGGGGCTGAGATGACGTTTCTCCGGCGTCTGCTTTCCATCGCCGCGATCATGGCAGTGCCCGTCACCGGGTACGCGCAGGAAGCGGTACTGACGGGCACGATTACCGACTCCACCGGTGGGGTACTGCCAGGTGTGACGGTATCTGCACTCCTCGAGGCCACAGGGAACCGTTTCGAGGCCGTGACTGACGAACGCGGTATCTATCGCATGCCCGTCCGTGTCGGTGGTTTCCAAATCACTGCAGAACTCGCGGGCTTCAGCACAGCAAGCCGGCCGGGCGTTCAACTCCTGCTCGGACAGACAGTCACCGTGAACCTGCAGATGGCACCTTCGACGCTGCAGGAAACCGTAACCGTGACCGGCGAAGCCCCGCTTCTGAGCGTCGCGACATCGAGTCTGGGCGGCAACATCGATCCGCAGCAAGTGCAGGAGATGCCCGTCGAGGGGCGGAACTGGATGGCGCTGCTGCTGTTGGCACCAGGGAGCCGCACGACGTCGACGACCGGGGAATCGCCGCTTCCCGCGAGAAACGGCGGAGAGGTGCGCGAGTACCAGACGAACGTCGATGGCCAGCAGGTCACGAACACCATGGGTGGCGGCGGCCAGCCGACGTTCAGCCAGGAGATGATCGGCGAGCTTCAGTTCATTTCGAACCGCTTCGACGCGACCCAGGGCCGTTCGCAGGGCGTCCAGGTCAACCTGGTGACCAAATCGGGCACGAACCGGTTCGCGGGAACGTTCCGCGGGAACGTTCGCGACAGCAGGCTCAACGCCGCCAATCCCGTCCTGGGCACAGTGCAGAAGTTGAAGAATCAGCAATTCGCGTCGACCTTCGGCGGGCCCATTCGCCGGGACAAGCTGCACTTCTTCGCGTATCACGAATACGAACGCGAGCCAAAGGAAGAGACGTGGAATACTCCGTTCCCACGCTTCAATGTCACCCTCGAGGGCGCGTCATCAGTCAAGCATGGCGGCCTGCGCCTCGACTATCAAGTGTCTCCGGCGACGCGCCTGATGGTGAAGGGCGACAAGAACACCCAGTTTCAGCCGTTCGGCGCCGGCAACAACCAGCACCCGGCGGCGACGTCCACGACCTATGTGAACAACGACGGCCTGTCGGTGCAGCTGACCAACGTGCTGAGCAACCGCACCCTCAACGAAGTGACCGTCGGCTACTCGAGCTATCTGTTCGGCAATGAGAACCTCACCACGTGGTCACATCACTGGATGGCGCAAGGGGGACCATTTGGACAGGTCACGACCGGGTCGCCGCGCATTCAGCTGACCGGGTTCAACATCACCGGCAACGCCGCGTATCCTCGTCACCGCGTTCAGAACCTGTACAACGTGAAGGACAATCTCACGTTCTCCTATGACGCGGGAGGCCGCCACGATCTGAAACTCGGAGGCGAGTTCCTCTTCCATCAGCACTACACGCACAACTGCACGCAGTGCATGGGCGCGATCGATGCCCGTAACGGCCCGATCCCCGCCAACGTCGAAGACATCTTCCCCGATGCCTTCAACGCCGACACCTGGAACCTGGCGGCCCTCTCATCAATCACGAGGCGATACACCCTCGGCATTCACCTCAGCCGCCGCACACCGGTTCGCATTCCCAATTACTCGGCGTGGGCGCAGAACGACTGGCACGCGACGAACAAGCTGACGCTGAACCTTGGGATTCGATACGACCTCTTGTGGAACGCGTTTTCCAATGACGAGGAATTCCTCCCGTTCATGGAGAAGGGCCGGGCCCAGGAATTGAACAATATCCAACCGCGCGTCGGGTTTGCCTATCAAGTCAATGACCGCACTGTCCTCCGCGGAGGGGTCGGGAAGTACTACGCGGAGATTATCCAGACGACGTTCCCTGCGGAAACCAAGACCGTTGCGCTGATCGAAGTCGCCAACGATGGCCGGCCCGATTTCGCGGCCAACCCGTTCAACGGACCGGCACCGACCTTCGAGCAGGCGCTGACACGGTTCTGTTCCGCGCCCGAGCAGGCGGCCAACTTTGCCGCCTGGCAGGCTCGTGCGTTCAGCGGGACCGCACCCTGCCTTCTCCGCGGTGCCGGGGAAATGATGCCGCCGGAAGGCGCGTACCACATGCCCCACACGTGGCAGAGCACCGTGGGATTCCAGCGGCAGCTGGGCCCGGTGACGGCGGTTGAAGCGGACTACGTGTTCAGCCGTGGCCGCAATGAGAAATGGATCCAGGGGAACGTGAACCTCGACTACAACCCGACGACAGGCGCGAACACTCCGTACGTGAGCACGGGCGCCGGACGTGCGCTCCTGCCGTATCCCCAGTTTGGCATCGTCGCGATGACCCCCTTCATGGGCAAGTCGGCGTACCACGCACTGCAGACGGCCCTGACCAGGCGCATGAGCAACAACTGGCAGGCCTCGGCCACCTACACCCTCAGTGGCCTGTGGACCGGCGTTGGTGCACCGCTGCGAGGCGTGGCCGGCGCGACGCCCGTGCTCGCGACGTCCACGCTGGCTCCGGATCTAGCCGGCGAATGGGGATTCGATTCGAGCGATCAGCGGCATCGGATGGTGTTCAACGGGATTTGGCAGGTGGGCCACGGTTTCCAGATCAGTGGCATCCACTACACCGGCATCGGACAGCGTGCGCAGACGTCATACGGCAGCGACCTGCGCCTGCTTGGAGCGGGAGGGTCCGAGGCGGCGCGGCTGCGTCCCGACGGGACGATCGTTCCGCGCAACGGGTTCACGCAGCCTCCCCGCCATCGCACCAGCCTGCGGCTTCAGCAGCGCATTTCCCTCCCTCGCCGCGTGACGGTGGACGCGATGCTCGAAGCCTTCAATCTGTTCAACCGCCCGAACTGGACCATCACGACGCAGGAGAGCAGCCCGCAGTACCTACAGCGGACATCGGGTGAGAACCGTACGATGCAGTTTGGCTTCCGCGTGACGTTCTGAGCGATAGGGAAAATCGCAATCTTCAGTTTTCCGCCGTGGCGCGCCCAATCGGCGTACCGTCGGGCAAGGCCAGCCGCGCGTTGGTGATCCCGTGCGACCCGGAAGCGCGAGACGGAATCCCGGATACCTTGATCACCGTGCCAACCTTGACCGTCTCCTTGGTCCATCCCTGACTGAACAATGTCGCTGCCGCCTGCATCTCGATCTGCCACTGGACTTTCTGACCGGTCTCGTCAGTGGACTCGAGAAAGATGAACGTGTGTGGATTCTTCAGGAGGACCTGCGTGACGGTCCCCTGCGCCTCGACCGTCTTGCTGGAGTCATAGGCCGCCGAAGACGAGTGATGCGCATGGACGCGCGGAGCTGACGCGAACCCCATCACGATCACCACTACCGCGAGTTGGCTCGAACGTCGAGTCATCGATACCCTCACTTGTACCTGGAAGGAATGAACTGGACCGAGAGGCGCGCAGTCTCCGGGTCGCACTCGAACGGCAGCAGCTTATAGCCCTTGGGCGCCGGGAGCCACCGGGTCGTGTAGGACGCCGGCTTCCGCAGGAACAGCGGATCCTCGACGGTCACCGTCGCCTTGAGCTCGTTGCCCTCGCGCCAGTAGCGCTCGGTGACCTTCTTCAATTGCGACGACGGTATCCCGTTATAGTCGTCGAAGCCGGTAACGTCGAACAGGTAGTGAGTGGTGACCACGATGAGCGAGTTGCCCTCGTAGCGGCCGATGGAAATGCCCTGAATCCCGTAGTCGTGCACGGTCGGCTCGCGGCCGTCGAGCCAGACGGTCCGCAGCTGGTCGTCCTTCTCGTACCGCAACAGCACCCGGTCGGGCCACTGGACGATTTCCATGAAATACGGGTCGTACTCGAGCGCGGGCGGCGTGGACGGCTGGCAGTCGTACTTCGGCGACAGCCCCTCGTCAAAGATTTTCATGTAGGCCTGCGCCCGCTCGTTGACGTCGGGAAAGTTGGACACATAGGTGGCACCGGCCTTGGTGCCGTCGGGCAACGTCTTGCCGGGCGCGACCGTCTTTGCCCACGGAACGGTCTCGCCGTTGGGCGGGCGCACGGACACCCGCCCGTCCCAAATCCCTGCCAGATCAGGGATAGCGGCCGTCGTTGCCCCCGCCTGCGCCTCCGCAGCGGGCAGTGGCCAAGCCTGCCATACCAGCGCTGCCAGCAGGGCCGCGCCCGCAGCGGACCCGCGAAACCAATGCCGGCTCGACCCGCTCATGGTGCCCTCCCCCCTCGAAACGCGGATGGTAACACCGTTAACCTAGCGAGGCCGGTGTTCCAACCCTGCCTTGGTGCCGCCTCGATGGTTTGGTGGGTAGTAAAGAAAATCGCGAGCGCGCCGGCGGTGTCAGGTGTAGGATGCGTCCCGTCGGTGGAATGGAGCTGAGCCCCGCTCAAAGCAGGGCCTGTTGAACATCGTGTGAGTTGGCGAAGAAGAAGCAGGAGGCAAACAATGAATCTGATTCCTAAGCGGTCGACGGGCACGATGCTGGCGGTCGCTGCAATTATCTTCTCCCTGGCCGTTGGCGTCAGTCAGAAGCCGGTCAGCGCCCAGGGTGCCGCAGCAGGCAGTGACGCCAAGATGGAGGCCGTCTTCAAGAACATCAAGTCTTTCAACGGCCAGCCTGCGGAGGGGTTGAACCCGACGATGGTGTTCTTTGAAGCCGCTCTTGGTGTCGGCTGCCCGTATTGCCACGACGATGACGCGGCGAAGCGTGACCTCGATACCAAAAACACGAAGATAGTCGCGCGGCGGATGATCGACATGGTGACGACGATCAACAAGAACTCGTTCGGTGGAACCCGGCAGGTCACCTGCTACACCTGCCACATGGGACGACCCAAGCCGATTGGGGTACCGCACGTGACTGGCGAGGAACTGCCAGTGGCACTGGGCGAGGACTATCCCCTGAGCCGGCCTTCGCCTCCAGCGGCTGCCGCTGTCAGTGCGACCCAGGTTCTCGACAAGTACTTCGCTGCGTTCGGCGGAGCGGCTGCCGTCCAGAAAGCTCCGAGTCTCACGGCTGTCGGGACCGTCACCCAGCTTCGGATCGGACGTCCCTTCCCCGGCCAGCAGATCGAGATTTCATCGAAGCCGGGACTCGAGCTGACCGTCACGAAGGCGGGGCAGAACGACAACCTGCTCTCGTATGGCCCGACTGGTGGGTGGGCGAAGGCCGGCAACGGCGCTCCTCGTGACCTCCGCAAGGCCGAACTCGATGCGATGATGCTTGAAGACACCTTCAACCTTCCCGCCCAGCTCAAACAACTGCTGCTCGACCCGAAGATGGAGCGGCCGGAGGTGATCGACGGCGCCGAGGTGTACGTCATAACGGGGCACACAAAGAATCTGCCCCGGGTCAAAGCGTATTTCGAGAAGGAAAACGGGATGCTCGCTCGACTGGTGTACTACATGGACACCTTCGTCGGCCCCTATCCAACGCAGATCGAGTACCGCGACTACCGGGACGTGGGCGGGAGAAAAGTTCCGTACTCCTGGGTGATCTCGCAGACACGGAACCGTGAGTTCACCTATGCGATGCAGGCCGTCCGGGCCGCTGCGGTCGACGACTCGAAATTCGCCAGACCTACCGCGGCTTCGCGCTGAAGGGAACCCGGCCATGGTAGGCCGCCATTGATCACACTCCAGTAGCCTGAGCAGCGTCGACGGGAATTCGACAGCCCGTCGACGCACTCAGTCTGAAGCATCCGTCAACCCCCCAGTCAAGCTAGGCCGGCCTCGCTTCCCATGTGATGTGGTGGCCGTACATCCACTCCAGCGATGCGGGCGTGACCAGGTGTTTGAACACAAACGGCATCATCAGATCCCGCAGGACGCGTCCGAGCGGGCCGGCGGCTTTGCTGGAGCTGGTGCGGGCGCCTTGAGCGACGATGCGCTCAACGCGGTGGCGGCGAACGCGCTCGAAGGCGGCGAACGCGCTTTGGCTGTCGCGGGAGTCCCGCAAGCACTGCGCGAGAACCACGGCATCTTCCAAGGCCATCGAGGCGCCTTGACCTGATGACGGGGACGGGGCGTGCGCGGCGTCACCGATGACGAGGATTGGACCCGCGAACCATCGCGGCACACTCGGAAGATCGTGGGTGTTATCGGCGGCCAGTTCGAGCCGGCCAGACTCAATGAGCGAAGCGGCTGGGCCCACATCGTCCGTAAACAGATCCAGTAGACATCGCTTCCACTGTTCCGGAGTCGTGGTCGCACGTTCCTCCGGAGTTGACGCGTGGCGCGGCACGTTCGCGAACCAGACCGTACCGCCGGTTCGATCGGTGGTATAGGCAAAGAACGCGCGCCTGCCGAAGATCATCTGCCATTCTCCTGCAGGGGCAGCGGCCACGCCTTCGGTATAGCCTCCGAAGTTCAGCAGGCCAACGAATCGTGGCGATGGAGCTGAGGGATCGATCAGTCGGCGCGTGACCGAGTGAACGCCGTCGCAGCCGATCAGCAGGTCGGCCTCCGTGGCTTCGCCATCGTCGAACGTCGCTCGCACGCCATTGGCAGTTGGCACAGCGGCCACGAGCGCTTTCCCAAACACGACCGGCACGCCGCGTCGGCGAGCCTCGTCGTGGAGCAGCCGCTGGAGATGCGCGCGTTTGATGGTGCAGCTCACGGTACCGTCCGGCCGTGCGAGACCGATTCGCACGGCGCCCAGGCGTTTACCAGTGCTGCTGGAAAACACGATGTCGTGCGTTGGGAAGGCTTCCGCCAGTACCGGCGCCTCGGCGTGGATCGCGCGTAACGCGTCGAGGCCGTTGGTCGCCAGGGTGAGATACGATCCCACCTCCTGTGGTTGCCTCGGATATTTCTCGTAGACGCAGGCGTCGATGCCGGCACGCTGCAGGGCCATGGCCGTGGCCGGGCCGCAGATGCCGGCGCCGACGATCAGCGCCCGTGTGACGCCGGTGCGTGTCGGTACGCGGTCGCGGTGAGCAGACATGCATATGATTAGACAATAGGATGATTCGAAAATCAAACCATAGCAAAACCGCGCTGATCTCGGCCGTCGGCGACGCGGTTCAGGCATTCCAAGACGCCACCGACGAGATCGACGAGGCGGTGGCGCGCGTGCTCCGACTGATCCGCACCGACCTCCGCTGTCTGAGCGTGCTCGCGCGCCAGCCTGACGGCGCGACCGCGGGTGAATTGGCCGAGGCGTCCGGTCTCACCCGAGGGGCGATGACGACAGCGCTCGATCGTTTGGAGGCAGCAGGGTATGCCACACGGGTGTGGGATCGCGACGATCGGCGCAGCGTACGCGTCGCGCTGACCGAAGCCGCTCGGCGTACGATCGGCTCGCTCTACGGGCCACTCGCGCGCGAGGGTGGCCAACTTCTTCAGAAATACACGGGGAAAGAATTGGCTGCGGTGCTCCGTTACCTCAACGACGGTGCGGCCCTGCAGCGCGCACACGCTGAACGGATCCGCGCAATCCTCTCGGCGGGCGCCACCGCAACGCCGCGGCGCGGACGACGGCGCCGGACGAGGGCTGGTTAACACGGCAGGCGCTCGTTCAATGAGCGGCCGGTTCCTACTTGTCCTGATCGCCGCCGCTCCCCTTGAACTGATCTGCATCATCCGCAAACAGTACGTTGAAGCTGGTCAGCGACCCGTAGCAGCCGCTCACGTAACTCTGCAGCTTCACCTTCACATCGTCGGCGAGGTCCGATGCGTTCACCTGCTGCTCGAGCGTGCGCAGGCGATTCCGAACCATCACAATCTTGTGGAAGAAGGTTTCGATCGGCCAACTCTTCGCCTGCCCTTCTGCGCCGGGACGCAGGGTAAGAGTGCCCCCGCGCCATTTCTCGGCGGGCACCGCCGGCGTGATGCCGGCCTCCTCGCGGATGATGCGCCGCAGAAGCAGTTCGAGATCGTCTGACGTAGCAGTCATAGCTGGCGCAATCCTCTCTCGGTCGCTCACGATGGGAAACGGCTCGGCCGCGGCGCGGCGCGCGCGTGGGCCGGGTGCGGCGGTCAACGGCGCGCCGAACGCAGCCATTCTCGGCCCGCCGCGGTAGTTATGCGCGCTGCGGCAGAAGTCGCACGCCACGCGCACGGGACGATGTTCTGCGTCCACGACGATCACGGTGTGAGTGCGGTCGGTCTTGCACGCGCGGCAATAGTCCTCGATCGATCCGCCCGCTCGATATGTCCGGTCAAGTGGCATGTGGCTTCAAGATCTTACGCCGCCACGACGACCGAAACTGATCGCGCGGGACAGCTGCCGCATGGGACATCGCGTGTGACATTCCGCGTGGGCTCACGCTGGAAAAAGGGCGAGAACGAGAAATGGAAGGAGTGAAACGTAACCGCGCCTGAAGGACGGACCTGGAGTTCGTCCTTCAGGTGCGGAACGGCTGCGCGCCGTTTACCTCTCGCCGCCGCCGGCGGCAGCGCCGGCGCCGGCTGGGCGGCCTGCCTGTCCGACGCCGCTTGCCTGTCCGATCGGCAGCCCCTTATCAATCAATTCCTTCTCACGAGTTTGCGCGCCCTTGACCACGTTCATCAGACCGTAGTTCTGTTCGTGACACGCAAATTCATAGAGCCCCGGCGGGATGCGCGGGATGAGCGCTTCAGCCGACCACGGTTGCGTCCACGTGCGCGGATCCTCGATCGTGTATTCGTACTTGATCGTGGCCTGATTGATGAGCGTAAAGCGCTCGGTCATCTTCATGTTCTCGGTGGATCCCTGAAAGTTCGCGCCTGGCTTCTTGTCGTTGAAGTTCGTCGTCTCGACGACGAGGGTGTTACCCTCCCAATGGCCACGCGAATCTCCCAGCCAGGTGCGCACGTTCTGCGGCAGGTGTGGACGTTGACTCAACGGAATGATCCGGGCATCGTAGTTCGATTCCGTGATAATCACCGCGTATCCGGGCGATTGCACGATCTGAATCTCGGCCGTCACGCCGGCCTCGCTGCCGACGGTCGATACCGGGTCGGGGTTCCCGCCGCGCACGAGCGGCGCGCCGCCGGCATTGCCCATGATGCACCGCGTGTAGAAGCTCTGAACAGTCCTTACACCGACCTCCTGACTCCTCACACGTAAAGCGGCTGCGCGTTCCTCTCGTCGCTTCTGTGCTTCGGGCGTCAGTGGAGGAAGCCTTCCGTTCTCTGGTTTGACAATGAGTGACGTGCGATTACTTGGCCTGATCGGGCTCTGCCACCCGTCCATGCCGTACTCTTTCCAGTCGTAGTGCACGTCTTTCGGATCGACTTTGGAGTCGGATTCGATCACCCGTTTGAGCTCGGCGATCGATTCCTCTTCGGTGAAGAACGCCTTGTCCTTCAGCCGCTCGGGGCGCTGCAACGGCGCGTATGTTGCCACCAGGTAATAGCCGCTGACATCCGGATCGCCCCACGGCGTCTTCTTTGGAGTGAAGTTCGGGTCAGGCTGGCCCAGCTTGAACGCCGCGGCCGCTGCCTTGATAGCCGCTTGGGGATCGACCACGGTCGTGTCGAACGCCTTCGTGCCGGAGCCGCCTTGCGCAAGGAGCACAGGCCTCCACCACCCGACGACCATGACAAGAGCTACGGCGACGAATGCGACAGGCACTCGAGTACGCATCACAAACCTCCCGAAAAAACGAGCACCAGGAGTAAGGGGGTCATTTTGCCGCAGAAACAGATCAAATGGTAGTACTTCATTGCACGGTCCCGCCCTGCCGCGCTTGGCTCTGCCACGTGCGCCGGAGTGGCGAGAACATTAGGAATTACCTAGGGCAGCGCAAAAACGTAGATCGCATTGTGTCCGAACACGGCTGGCGGCATGGCCTTTTCGGTCAGCCCGAGCGGCCCCGTCGTCGCCGACTGCTCCGCACCCGTGTACACCATTACGTATTGCTTGCCGTTCACCGCATAGGAAATCGTGCTGTTGACGATCATGCCGCCGACCACGGCCTCCCACAGAACCTTGCCGCTGTCGGCGTCGAGGGCACGCAAACGCCGGTTGAGATCGCCGAAGAACACCAGGTCGGCCGCTGTCGTCAGCGCCGATCCGTTGGTCGGCTGAGCCTGCGAGTAAATCACTCGCATCTCACCCGTTGCGACGTCGATCTTGGCCATGCCCATATATGCCTTCGGGTCGGAACCCGGACGCAGCACGCCGGTGCGCCGCCCATAGCCGGTCGCGCTGGAATTGGCCGCTTGCATCGTCAAGCACTGGTCGTGGAACGGAACGTAGAGCGAGTTCTTGCCGGGATGATAGGCGATTTGCCACAGGCCGCGGGTGTTGTGGTAGCAGCCGAGAATCGTGTCGCCGTCTTTCTTGAAAAGCTTGTCGGGATTGACGCTCGTCCGACCGGTCTTCACGTCGACGACGCTCATGTTGACGTTCGGATCATCGAAGGGGAATGGCCGCGCCCATAGGAATTGACCGGTCTCCTGCGCGACCGCGAAGATGCCACCGCCTTCGGCGACGGTGATCACCACGTCCTGCTCGGTCCCGGCCCTTAGCCCCGGGTTGATCCATTTGACGAATCGCGCGTCCGGGCTTACGCGTGTGCGGACCAGAATCCGTTCCTGGTTGTGATCGGCGTCCCAATCGTCGCCGGGCAGTTCCTGGAAGTACCACACCAACTTGCCGGTCTCGACGCTGAGTGCCAGCGTCGAGTTGCTATAGAGCTCCGACGGCGAGGTCAGAGAGGTGGCGTCGTAACGACCGTGACGTTTGAACCGTGTGTACGGATTGGGATTGGCCACACCCCAATACACGATTTTCCGGACCGGATCGTACGAGCCAGGCAGGCCCCACGGGCCGGCGGCCCGCTGGTCAACCGGCAGGTCGCCCCAGGTGTCGCCCCCGGGCTCGCCAGGTGCGGCCGTGACATAGAACTTCCAGAGCTCTTTGCCCGTCCTGGCGTCATGCGCGGCGATGAAGCAGAACTCGCGCTTCCCTTGCAGACAGGTGCGGTTCGAAATCACCTTGCCATCGGCAACCAGCAATCCGCCGGCGGTAATCTGGCCATCGTCAACCTTCGTTTCCCACCGCAGCTTGCCGTTCCGGGCATCGAGGGCCACCAGAAATCCGTCCGGCGCGCCGAAATAGATCATGTCTTCGTAGATACCGAGGCTCTTGCTGCGCGCTGCCGTGGCAAGGACGCCGCGCGGATAGTCGCGCTCATAACGCCAAATCAGATCACCGTTAGTCGCGTCGAGGGCCTGGATACTGGCGCCCGGAGCCATCACGTACATCACGCCGCGATAGACGATCGGCGTCGATTCCTGGGTACCCGCCGGCAGGCCGCGCGACCATGCCATGCGCAGTTGAGCGACGTTGCCCTTGTTGATCTGCGTGAGTGGACTGAAACGATATTGGTTGTACGTTCGACTGATGTGGATCCAGTCGGCGGGATCGGGATTGGCCTGAATCGCCTGAGTGACCGGGATGAACGCGCCGGTCTGCGCGACCGCCGCCGGAATGCCCAGAACGGCCAATGTGACGGCCCCGAAGGATGCCGCAATGAAACAGGATCTGGTCATCGTCATTCCCCTTCGATGCTGACTAAGGCCACCTCAGGCGCGCAGCGCTGAACGGCTTCTCGTCACCTGTCTTCTTGCGCAGGTGGCCATACATCATCTCTTCGACGAACTCGACGCACTTGAATTCCAGGAGCTGAGCGCCCTTGTCCTGCCTCCGATAGAGCGGCATCTGAATTTTCCATGGGCGCGTAAACACCTTGGGATCCTCGATCGTGACCTGGTAGTCGAGCAGGTCAGGACTCACGGGCGTGAATCGCTCGACGACGTGGAGCGCCTCGCTGTGGAAATTGCCGGCGCGGTCGAACCACGTCTGGTCGTT
Source organism: uncultured Acidobacteriota bacterium (assembly GCA_963741135.1). GTDB lineage: Bacteria > Acidobacteriota > Vicinamibacteria > Vicinamibacterales > UBA2999 > Gp6-AA40. The sequence continues at coordinate 529,267 of CAVUHC010000006.1, read as the reverse complement.
GAGGCCCGTGACGTCGACGACGAGCGTGTCACCCTCCCAGCGACCGGCTGATTGCCCCATCCAGGTGTCCACGGGTGGCGGCTCCACCTTCCCCATCTTGATGACACGACTGGCGCTGGCGTACTCGTACGCCATGAGGATGTCGTTGTTGCCGGTCTGCAGGATCTGAAACGGATACGGCATGTACGTCGCGCGTGGCAGACCCGGGAGGTAGCACTTGACCTCCGGATCTCTGCTCAGCCAGTTCTCGTAGTTCTCCTTCTGCCTGGCGGCCGCCCACGGCTGATACGGAATCTCGTTCCCCTCGACCACGCTCAGACCCGCCGGAACCGCCAGGATGGCGCCGAGCTCGAGCACCGGACCCGTTCGGGCCTGATGATCCTGAAGATTCCAGTTTGCCGAACCGACGGCCTGCCAGATGCCGTTCAGGTTCGGTTTCCCGTCCGCGGTCCGCAACACCTTGGTGTCCGGAGTTCGGCCCTCGACCGGCCCTCGTATCATCGGCGAGATCGCGAGGGTCCCGGCGACAGACACGAGTGCGATGACCGCGCCTTTCACCCAGTTCTGCATTGAGCCTCCTCGCGAGGATTACTGCGTCTTGGCGGCCGGTGCGCCCTTGTCTCGCGCGCGCCCGCCGCTGAGGGTATTCGGAACGGCGCGGTTGCCCTCGTGACACGCGTACTCGAACATCTGGTAGTCCGGCTCTCTGTGTAAGGGCATCGCCACTTTCCACGGAGAGGTGAAGACCTTGGGATCCTCGACGACGACGTCGTAGTTGATCGTGTTCTCGTCGACGCGCGTAAAGCGCTCGACGACGTGCAGTTCCTCGCTCTGCGGAATCGCCCGAACACGCTGCGTGGCGACATTGGTCGCGACGGTGCCTTTGTCGTTGTAGCCGGTGATGTCCACGACAAGCGTGTTGCCTTCCCAGTGGCCCCTCGAATCGCCGTTCCACAAGCGGAAACTCCCACCCGAGATGCGGACGCCCGTCGAGCGGAATGATGCGCGCTTCGTGGATCATCTCGTAGACGATCGCGACGTAGCCGGGACTCTGCAGAATCTGATACCCCGAGCCGTAGCCGGCCGGGAAGATCCCTCCCGGCACGCCACGGGTGATACACCGCTCCCACGCGTGTGAAATTCACCCAGTCGTCCTGGATGTGTGCCAGCTTGTAGTTTCGTCTCTCCTCGGCCCAGGGCATGATCGGCACGCGCCCGCTGGGCGGATCCACGACGAGCGAAGTGGCTTTCGTCAGTTGACGATCGGTGGTGTCGGTCAGGAAGGCACCAGGACCGGTGCCCCGGCCCGTGCCATCCAGATCTCCGGCATAGAACTCAGGCCTGTCGCTTTTGTCGGGGACTTCGAACGGCGTGCCGGTGTAGTTCGTCCAGATGCCCTGCAGGTCCGGCGCGCCATCGGGAGTTCGTGGTGGCGTCCAGTTCTTCGCGACCTCCGCCGTCTTCGCGGGAGCGGCCTGCTCCTGGCCGGCGGCCGCGACAAGCGCCGCCACCGCGACGGTCGCCGCGATCGCGAGCGACATGAGACCTCGATTGCGCGTCCTCACTTCTTCCCCGCTGCATCTCGCCCGTCGCCGGGCGCGCCCGTGCCAGTCGACCCGATGAATAACTTCTTCCCGTCGGGTAGCGTCAGATCGCCGCCGCTTGCCCTGTTCGAACCGTCCCTCGCCCGAAAGCCCTGGACAATGACCGCGGTCCCCGGGGCAACTGAATCTCTATTCCACCCGCGTCGGAGCAGCGCATTCGGTGCGCCGCCCTCAACCATCCAGCTGACGACTTCGCCTTTGGGGCCCCTGACATCAATGTGAAGCCACGCGTGGGGATTGGTCCATTCCATCTTCGTGACGGTTCCCTTGAGCGTCACCGGCTTCGAGCCGTCGAACTCCGCTGCGAAGGAATGATGCGCCGCGAGCGGCGCGCCGGCTGTCAGCACAACGAGCCCTGCAGCCGGAATGAAGAGAGGCGTTCTCATCGACGTTACCTCCTGAATGGAACCCGCAGGTCGAGGCCGTTCCGCCGCAGAGAGCTTGCGAGGTCGTGGAGATAGTAATGCAAAGTGGTACCTTTGACCCCCCGACAAGCTCCGCCCCGGGGCGCGCAAAGGAGACGCGATGCCTGGACCAACCAGCAACATGACTCGACGGACGCTCATCAGCCGAGGCGCGCTGGCGCTGGTGGCCGCCGTACTTCCCGCCGCTCGACTGCGCGCAGAGGTGAGCCCAGTCATGGAGGCGCTGAGCCGCTACATGGCGGCGGCCAAGGACCATCCGCTTCCCGCCGAAGTTCTCGACGCGGTCAAGCATCATGTGCTCGACACGTTCGCCGCAATGGTCTCCGGCTCCGAGCTGCCGCCCGGCAAGGCCGCGCTGTCTTTTGCTGCCACGCAAGCTGGTCGCCCGGTGGCGACCGTCGTCGGTTCGACCATCGTCACGTCTCCCATGGATGCCGCTCTGATCAATGGCGTCCTCGCCCATTCAGACGAGACAGATGATTCGCACGGCGAGTCGCAGTCGCATCCCGGATCGTCGACCGTTCCGGCCGCTCTGGCCGCAGGGGAGGCATTCCAGATCACGGGCTCGCAGTTCCTTCGCGCCGTGGCGCTCGGCTACGACATCGGCCCTCGCGTCACGATGGCTCTTGGTGGGGTGACGTTCCGGAACGACACCCGCCGCAGCACGCACAGCATTGCAGGAACGTTCGGCGCCGCGGCAGCGGCCGGCTCTGCGGCGTCGCTCGACGCGACGCAGATGCGATGGCTGCTTGACTACGCGTCGCAGGAGTCATCGGGATTCGCGGTCTGGGAGCGGGACACCGATCACATCGAGAAGGGGTTCGTCTTCGCGGGCATGCCCGCTCGTAATGGTGTCACCGCCGCCCTGCTCGTGCGCTCGGGCTTCAACGGCGTGGACGATGTGTTCTCCGGGGCGGACAACTACTTCCAGGTGAATGCGCCGAAGGGGACGACGGCGATGCTGGTCGATGGGCTCGGGGAGCGCTACGAGGTCACGCGCACCGATATCAAGAAGTGGACCGTCGGCACGCCGATCCAGGCGCCGCTCGACGCAATCGCGAACCTGCGCCGCCAGCGGGCATTCGAAGCGGACGACGTGCAGCGGGTCATCGTGCGGCTGGCACCGACTGTCGGCGCAGTGGTCGACAACCGCGACATCCCGGACATCTGTCTGCAGCACATGATCGCCGTGATGCTCATTGACAAGACCGCGTCATTTGCCGCTGCGCACGACAAGCCGCGAATGGATGACCAGACGGTGCGGAGCCATCGGGCCAAGGTCGAGTACGTGCCCGACGCGGAGCTCGCGCGCCTCCTGCCGGTGCGTGTGGCAGTCGTTGAGATCACGCTGAAGGACGGCTCGCGGCTCAGCGACCGCGTCGAGGCAGTCCGTGGGACCGTCCGCAATCCGATGACAAGGGATGAGATCGCGGATAAGGCGCGCGATCTGATGGCGCCGGTCCTCGGCCGAGCGCAGACGCAGCGTTTGATTGATGGCGTGCTGTCGCTGGACGCGGCCCGAAATCTTCGACCCTTCAGGTCCTTGCTGCAACGACGTGCCTGACGCTGTTTTTGCCTCCTCGCAGATTTCATGTCTTTGCTCCGTGGCTCCGTGACTCCGTGGCCCGTGGATGTCAAAGCGCTAGAGTGATGCCGTGCGGGTCTTTCAGAAAGTAGTCGCGGCGCTCGCGAATGTGATCCTCTGGTCCGCGCTGGTCATGGCGCAAGCCTCATTCGGCCGGCTTGCGGGCTCCGTGTTCGACAACACCGGCGCTGTGCTGCCGGGTGTGACCGTCACGCTGACCAGCGAGCTCACCGGCCAGACGCAGACGACCATTACGACCGAGACGGGCGCGTTCCTGTTTGCCCAGGTGCAGCCGGGGCGCTACACCGTGACCATGACTCTGACCGACTTCAAGACCGCAACGTACACGGAGGTCGAGGTCAACGTCGGCGCCGAGCGCTCCCTGACCGCGCGACTCGAAGTCGGCCAGCTGGCGGAGACGATCAACGTTACCGCTGGCGGGTCGCTCGTGCAGACGACATCGCCGGAAGTGACGCAGACGGTCGTCCAGCGTCAGATCGTCGATCTGCCGCTCGTAGACCGGAACCCCATCGAGCTGATCCGGCTGCAGGCGGGCGTGCCAGGGATTCCGAACCGCACGGCCACCGGCATCAACGGCGGACGGCCAACCTGGACGCAGATCACTCAGGACGGCATCAACATTCAGGACAATTTCATCCGCGAGAACGCACTCAACTTCGTCCCGAACCGGCCCACGGCGGATACAGTTGGCGAGTTCACCATCACGACTGCGGTCCCTGGTGCGGACGCCGCTCGGCGGCGCGACAACGGTGGAGCTGATCACGCCGTCCGGCACCAATCGCTTCCGGGGAGATGTCTTCGGATTCGGTCGCAACAACACTCGCGGGAGCAACTCGTTTTTCAACGAACGGAGCGGTCTGCCTAGACCCGAGCTCAGTCGGAAGCAGTTCGGCGGCGCGCTCGGCGGTCCAATCGTGAGAAACCGTTTCTTCTTCTTCGCCTACTACGAGGGCCTGCGGCAGCGAACCCAGGAGACGCAGAACAACGTCATCCCGACCTCCGACGATTTCCTGCAGGGCGTTTTTCGGTATGTGGCGGCGGACGGTCAGATCCGCGCTGCCAATGTCACGCAACTTGCCGGGCTGCCGCTCGACCCGGTCGTCCAACGGGACATCCTCGTGAAGATTCCGGCGGCGTCGAACGTGAATAACTTCGACGTCGGCAACTCAGTTGAGTCTCGACGGCTCAACACCGCGGGGTACCGGTTCCTGCAGCGCAATCTGAACGAACGGAATCAGTGGGGCGTACGCGTCGACTACGAGGCGACGCCGCGCCACCGCTTTGAAGTGGACTACTCCTGGTTCCGCGAAACCGACGACAGGGGCGATCTCGATTTGATCCACGAGCGCCCGGTCGTCTTCACGGCATCAACGGTCCAGCGTTACGTAGCGGCCTGGCAGTGGCGACGGTCGAACATGACGAACGAGGTACGGGGCGGAGGCAACCTCGCGCCGACGGCGTTCAAAAGCAACGAGGCCTTCAACGATGCGATCTTCTCCGTGCCATTCGTCACGAACCGCATGGCGACGTTCCAGCCGCAAGGGCGCGACACCCGCACATTCCAGTACAGTGACACCGGCTCATGGCTCCACGGCCGCCACGAGCTGCAGTTCGGTGGGCAACTCCAGCAGATTCGCGTCAATCCGTACGACTACGCCGGACGGTTCCCTTCAGTCGCGTTCGGGTTCAGCACAGCAGCGCCGGCCGCCGTCCAGCTCACGGCGGCCCGGTTCCCGGGCGGCATCAGCGCAGCCGATCTGGCGTCCGCCAACGCCTTGCTCGCGTTCCTCTCCGGAACCATCGGCTCGGTGAGCCAGACATTTGAGGTCCGCGATCGCACATCAGGCTTCATCGCGGGAATTCCGCACAACGCGAACTACAGTCTGAACAACTCCACAGCATTTCTTCAGGACAACTGGCGCTGGAAGCCCAACCTCACGGTTCGCGTCGGCCTGAAATGGGAGTACTACAGCCCGTTGCGCGAAGACGACAATCTGGCGATGCTGCCTGCCCTCGACGGGCGCCCGGTCCGCGACGCGCTCCTCGATCCCAACGGCCACGTGACATTCGTCGACGGCGCCTTCTACAACAAGGACCTGAACAACTTTGGGCCAGCGGTGGGTTTTACATGGGATCCGTTGAAGGACGGCCGCACAGCCATTCGCGCCGCCTACTCCCTGACCTTCGTCAACGAGGAAACGATCACAGTCGGGAAGAACGCTGCCGAAGCCAACACTGGTCTCGAAACGAGCACGTCGCTCACCAACCTGTTCACGACCGCTGTCGCGGGCATCCCAGCGGTGCCGACGCCGGCCTTCATGAGCGTGCGCGCCTACGCGGACCAGCTCGCCGTGTCGCCGACCTCAGTGGCCTTCGCAATCGATCCGAAGATCACACAGCCGAAGGTCCATCAGGTCAGCGTCGGCATCTCGCGTGAGGTTCTCGGGTCCTTGGCCGGCGAGGCTCGCTACGTGGGCACGTTCGGCCGCGGTCTGTGGCGCGGCATCGACGTCAACCAGATCAACCCTCGTGGCGCCTTTCAAGAGGACTTTCTCCGCGCGCGCAGCAACGGCTTCCTCGCGCTGCAGGCCACAGGCGGGTTCAACCCGGCTTTCGACCCGGCGATCTCCGGCAGCCAGCCGCTCACGGTGATTCCGACGTTCGGTGGCGGATTCCTGACGAATGCCACGGTGCGGAATTTCATTCAGACCGGCCAGGTGGCCGCTCTTGCAGACGTGTACTCGACGGGCACCGGCCCGACCATCGGCGCTCAGGCCCGCCAAGCGTTCTTCCGGAACCCTGCGATTTACGGGGCGGACCTGATTTACAACGGCGGGTTCAGCAACTACCACGCGATGCAGCTCGAACTGCGCCGCCGGCTGCAGGGCGGACTCTTCGGTCAGATCAACTACACGCTCGCCCACACGCGATCGAATTCCAAAGGCACGTCGGAAGTCCGCTTCGAGCCGTTCCTTGACAACGCCCGGCCGGAACTGGACGAAGGACGGTCCCAGTTTCACGTGTCCCACGTCATCAACGCCAACGCGATCGTCGAGCTCCCGTTCGGTCGAGGCAAGCACTGGCTGAACCGCGGCGGTCTGTGGGATGCCCTGGCCGGTGGATGGCAGGCGAGCCCGATCCTGCATTGGCAGAGTGGGTCGCCGATTTCGCTGCTGGCCGGGCGCGGCACATTCAATCGCGTGGGCCGCTCGTTGAATCAAACGGCGCAGACCAGCCTCAGCGCGCGTGAGATCAAGAATCTCCTTGGCGTGCGGGACGTCAACGGCGACCTCTATTGGATAAATCCCAAAGTGATCGACCCGACCACCGGCCGCGCGGTCGCCTCCGACAGCCTGGCGAACGCCGCCGGATTCAGCGGGCAGGTTTTCTTCAACCCGATGGCTGGCGAAGTAGGGAATCTGGAGATCCTCGCCGTCGATGGCCCGTCACAGTTCCTCGTCGACCTGTCGCTCTCGAAGCGCGTCCGGCTCTGGCGTGAGACGACGCTGCAGATCCGCGCCGATATCTTCAACCTCCTGGACACCGTGAACTTTTTCGTCGGCGACTACGATATCAACAGCACGACGTTCGGACGGATCACCGATACCAATACCAGCCCGCGAGTCGTGCAACTTTCTCTGAAGCTGGGCTTCTAGGACGAGGCGAGCGGGTGGTTTTCCAGCCCGTGGATAAGCCGATCCATGTCGTGGTGGAAGTCGGGATCCGGCCGCACGGACTGGCCATGGCGATAGACCAATGCCGCGAGCGTCGGCGGGAGATCGCGCACCGACGGCATCTTCGCGGCACCCACCAACACGGGAATGATGGGAATCTCCCGTTGTAAGGCCGTTTCGAGCTCGATGCGCACGAAGTCCTTCGTATCGTCCAAGCGCCGAGACTCCCCTTCCCTTACGGACATCCAGCGCTCTCCGATCACAGCCACTACCACATCGCAGGCGCTGACCACCTCTTGGAGATGCGTTCGAAAGTCGACGCCGAGCGGGATCGAGTCGACATCCTTGAATACCCGCTCACGCCCAAAGCGTGCCACGAGGCGGTCATAGAGGCGGCCGGTCACATCGGCACTGTCCTCGCGTCGATAGGAAACAAAGATCCGTACGATCCGTTGCGATGCCTCGTGCCCGGCGACATATCGTTCCGAGGACCGATCCGCGCGCCTCATGACCATCAGCCACGCCGAAGCGAGCGCGGTCATTTGCAGCAGGCCTACGATTTGTGGGGAGAGAGCCGGCATGTCCCACAGCGCCGGAAGGGACAACAGCACGCCGCCGCCGGGAATGGCCATGAGCCACGAGACCTCGCCTGACCTGATTGTGCCGCGTGCCGGAGGCCCTAACACGGAGGTGTCGCGCCGCAAGGTTGCCCACACCAGAATCAGCCCTGCAAATCCGGCATGAATAAGCGCCGGCGTTCGATTGAGCAACGCGCTGAGCTCGGACAATGTCCACAGGAGTGAAGACGAGAGCACCACAATGGCGAGCGCCGCAAGCCAGATCTCCATCACGGCTTTGCGGGCAAATGTCCTTGCCAACAGCAGGAACACTGCTGACGCGGCCAGAAAGGCCAGTAGCACCAGACTTGACAGGCTCAGATCGTTCACCCTCTGACCGGCGTTCTTCGAGCATACTCCGGCCGATCGATCGTGCGAAGGATACACGCGTGTGACGCCGAGCCTCCAGCGCTCTAGTGGATCAACTAGGATTGCTCGGGATTGTGGAGCACCATCCTTCACCACGACGTGAGCGGTCGGCAGTCAACGGAGGTCTCATGGGTTACAAGTTGAAGGCATTGGCCGGAATCGGCATAACCCTGCTCTTGTCTGGTCGCGTGGGTGCGCAAGGGGTCGTCATGCAACGCAACCTCTCCCTTTCGATGGCGAAGACGATCGCCGAAGCGGCACTGGCGGAATGCAAGTCGAAGGGATACAACACCTCCGCGGCGGTGGTCGACCGCGCCGGTCAGGTGCTGGTGATCATGAGGGACGAGCAAGCGACTCCCCAGACAGCCGACATGGCCCGGCGGAAGGCATACACCGCGCGGATGTATCGCATCACCACGATGGAGTTTCAGAAGCGCACGGCAGAGGATCCCGCGCGGGCAGCTCAACGCGACCTCGCCGATATCCTGGCGCTGAGCGGCGGCGTGCCGATCCAGGTGGGCAACGACACAATCGGTGGAGTCGGCAGCGCTGGATCCACCCTCGAGGTGGATGACGCCTGCTCGAAGGCGGGCATCGCCAAGGTGGCCGATCTCCTGAAGTAGTTACGCCGCAACTTCCCGCCGCATGGTCGCAGCGCCCTGACACTCCCGGCGCTTCGTACTGCATGCGTGTCACAGACAGTCAGATCGCATCGAGCGCGAGACTGACTGACTTGGCGTGCCGCATGCTTTGTCCAACAACACATGACATTCCGCCGTGGAGTATCAACGGTTTTTACTGGCATTCCTGCTGGTGCCCGAAATATTCCCCATCGCGCGCGGAATTCCACTGAACCGCGGCGCGTACCAGCGGCCAAAACAGCTGGCCCATTTGCCGCGTGGAAGGAGCGCTCAGATGAACCGAACTTTTGGTAACCGACTCATTGTCGGGGTGGCGGCTGCAATTGTTGGGACCAGTCTCGCGGCCTGCGGGGGCGCTGCGGCTCCAGCGGCGAATAAGGAGACTGCCGACCAACTCGCTGCCACATGGGCTACGGCCTTCAATGCCGGCGACGCAGCCGCCGTGGCAGCACTTTATGCGGAAGATGCGCACTCGATGCCCCCGGGCGGAGCGGCGATTAGCGGCCGCAGCGGGATCGAGTCGGTACTGGCGCGAGGACATCGGATCCGGTGGCATCGTCACCAAGATCACTCCCGGTGATTCCGTCGCGCAGGGAGACCTTCTCCACGTCGACGGCGTATACGAGGTTGCAGCCAAGGACGGCGTGACGCTGGCGAAGGGGCAATACCAGCAGCTCTGGAGGCGCATTGACAGCCAGTGGAAGGTCCAGCACGAAATCTGGCGACTCGATCCGTCGCGGCAGCGCGACCCTCAAACAGCGAATCGCCTGGCGTCACTGTGGACGACTGCATACAACGCCGGCGATGCCGCGGGCCTCATGGCGCTGTACGACAAGGACGCTGAGCTTTCGACGCGCCCGAACAGTAACGTGGTGGGAAAAGATGCTATCGGGTCGTTCTGGAAACAGGACTTCGGGGACGGCAAGCCAACGACAACGTTGACCTTGACCGATGCCTATATGTCGGATGACCTCGCCCATCTCGAGGGTGAGTACGACGTGTCCGACAAAGGACAGGTGACCAAGGGCCACTACGTCCAGCTGTGGATGCAGGACGGCGATGCCTGGCGTATCCATCGCGAGATCTGGTGGCAGTGACGACCAGTGGGCCCCGCGGATGATCACTCCTCGGGGCCCGCGAGCCGATGCGGGAACGCGCCTCTGACATCAGAGGCGCGTGCGAATGTCGCGCTGGTGCGGGTCGTGACTCTGACCCGCACCGGGTCAGGCGTAGTCGACCGCTTTGCCCGCCCACATCTCGCGGCGATCCTTCGGCAGCAGGGCCTGAAGCCTGCGGATCGACTCAGTCGACGGACCGATCCGGAACTGATAGATGTATCGTTCGAGATCCGGCGGCTCGGCGTCTGCAGGAATCCGGGCACCATGAGCTCCCCGCGAATTCATGAACGCGAGTGCGGTGTTCGGCCGAAAGGGGACTTCCTTTGCAAGCCTGCAATGCTCAGCGCAAATCCAGTGCGGCGCCACATTGACCGCTTCGGTATCTCCATCCACATGGTAGAGCTCGGTCCCCCAAGTGGGGCTGTCTCCTGGCCTCGCGAGGTAGAGCAGACAGGTCACGAAGCCCCACTTCGGATCACGATGCGGGGGAATCAGATAGCCTTGCCGGCGCAGAAGGATGCGACCGTCGGTGCTCTGCAGCCTGACGCGCGATTCGAGTGACTGGCCGGCGAGCTCCGGCCACGTTGCCTGGAGCCATTCGTTGAGCGGCTGCCTGAACTTTCGGATCAGCGCTGGTCCAATGATGTCGTCCACGACCGAGTGCAGCAGGAATCCCCAGACCCGCCGGCTGAAGGCGGGCGCCATCTCGAACGGCACGACGATGCGCTGCTTGTTCGTCGTTCCGTCGAACAACTCCACAGGCGGAATACCACGCAACACGGCCTCGTAGAACGGTTGAGGAAACAAATCCTCGAGCACCAGATGCGGGAACGGTTCGAGGTCGAGCGGAGCCGATTCGATTGACCGCTCGACGTGTGAACGGATTGACGCTGCGTCCAAGATGCGGTCGACCGCGTCGAGGGCCGTCTGCAAATCGATATCGCGCTGGTAGATCGCGCGCAGCCTCGACTCACGCACCCGCAGCCCCGCGACAGCGTCGCTGAGGGACCGACACTGTTCTTCCAGGGCGGATGTTCGCGCGTCCGTCTGGACGGCGCGCTGTTCGAGCTGCTTGACGAGGCGTTTCAGATCACGAGAAATGAGGGCGAGGTCGTCGACAGACTTGACCGCTCGCGCGATCGTACGAGGTCGGATGAGGTCGAGCAGCGCGGATAAACGTCCCGCCATCGCAGGAGTATCGCATGGCACCGATCAGGCGCCGTCGAAGAAACGCTTCGGCGCGTCTACGGTCATGGTCATTCAACAGCATGACATGAGTGGCGACACCGCCGTCAATCGAAATAGCCTGACTCGATGTAACGCATCCATGTGCTCCCGACGATCTTGATGCTGTCTTGGGTGAACAGATAGTGATGGAGTCCCGCGATGCGCCCTACCCGATACCGTTTCGCGTAGGGCTCCATCACCTTCCGGTTGGCATCCACGGTCGAGGGGGGCAGAACTTCATCATCAGTCCCGTTCAAATCGAGAACCGGGACGTTCTTTAGTTCCACAGGCGGGTAACTCGGCTCGAACATCGCCTGCATGAACGCCGCAAGTCCGGCCTTACGGTCCTTGGCCGGCAGGAAATCGGAGTGCCAGAGACGCAGACCATGCTCGCTGAGTGCCGCGGCGCCGAATTGCATCGCCGCATCCTCCGTGCTCTTGAAGCGTGGGTCTTTCTGTGCGGCCTTCCACCATTGCATCCGCGTGCCGGGATCGATGTTCCTGGTGTAGAACTCGAAATCGTCGAGGCCGCGTTCGCGAACCCGCAGCGCGCTATGTTCATAGATGTCGTTGAAGTTGCCATCGAGCGTGCGGCCGTTGACAGACGCGAGGCCAGTCGAGCTTGTGCCCCAGCCGAGATATCCGTCCGGCGTGTAGTACTTGGCAAGCGGGTACAGGCTCGCGCCTCCAGTCGACATGCCCCAGAAGAAAACGAGAGAGCCTCTCCGATCGGAAATGGCCTTCTCCAGCGCCAGGCGGTATCCCTCGACAAACACGCGCGGCGTCGCCGCGAGCATCTGCCTTTCCAGCGCGGTACCTTTCCGCGGGAAACGGTAGATCGCGCTCACGCTGGCGGAGACTGCGCCGGACACGCCGGAGCGCCTCACCTCGTAATCGCCCTGCGGCCAATGCGCCTTCTGTGTGCGGCTGAACATCGGCATTCGCTGCTCGATCGGCACGGTTTCCCAGGAACCATCCTTGGTGGGTGCGAGAAAATTCCAGCGCCCGACTCGGGTCAGGGCGACAAACGTGACGCCGCGTTTCGCGAGCCAGACCGCAGGACCCTCCTTGCCTTCAATGGTGGAGACGAAGTCCATGCCGTATTCGCTGCCCGGTTCGCCGCCGACGACGACGAGCTTCTTGCCGTTCCGCAAACGGGGCCTGGCTGGCGTCAGCGTGACGACGACCTGCGTGAAATCCTGTCCGTTCGCCGTGAAGTCGATGAACTCGACCGCCTGTGTGTAGGTACTGGTTTCGGGATAATCGCTGCCAGCGAGAATCGCATCAATCGCTTCTCTTCCCATTGTTCCGTTGTCGGGCGGGATCTCCCACGAGACAGCGGGAACTGAAGCGATGACAAGGATCAGAAGCGCCAGCCATACCGGTTTCATCGGACCTCCCCGGCTTCACGCCGCACGATCGCGGCGCCCTGCACCATCGCCCGCATCTTGCCGTCGGCGACGTCGCGGGGCAGGTACTTCATCCCACAATCGGTGGCAACAATGATGTTCTCGGGCGCAACAAATGGGAGCGCGCGCCGGATCCGAGCGGCGACCTTCTCAGGTGTTTCGACGGTCATGTCCGACAGGTCCACCGTGCCCAGCAGAATCTGCTTCCCGGGCAGCGACGTCAGGACCGAACAATCGAGGTTCGACTGCGCGGTTTCGATGGAGATCTGCCGGCAGCTGCACCCCGCCAGTTCTGGAAGGAACGAATATCCATTCGGCCGCTCGTGGATGATCGCGGCGTACCCGAAGCAGATGTGCACGCACGTGGTGCCCGCGACACCGTCGAGCGCGCGATTGAGCGCGTTGAGCCCGTACTGCCGCGCCTTCTCGGGACGCGCCTGCATGTAGGGCTCGTCGATCTGGACGATGTCGGCGCCGGCCGCGAACAGATCCTTGATCTCCTCGTTCACGGCGGCTGCGTAGTCCATCGCAGCCTCATCGACGCTCTTGTAGAAATCGTTCTGCGCCTGCTGGGACATGGTGAACGGTCCCGGCACGGTGATCTTGATTCTCTTGCTCGTGTGGGCGCGAAGAAACCTCACATCCTCCGTCTCGACGGGATGCCGCCGCCGGATCCGGCCGACGATGCGCGGCACAGGATTGGGATGGCCGGAGCGGTCGAGGGCACTGCCGGGGTTGTCGAGATCGACGCCTTCAAGCGCGGTGGCGAAGCGGTTCGAGTAGCTCTCGCGCCGGATTTCTCCGTCGGTGATGATGTCGAGACCGGCGTCTTCCTGTGCCTTGATGGCCAGCATCGTGGCATCGTTCTGCGCCTCGGCGAGCAGAGGCTCGGGAATCCGCCAGAGCTCCTTCGCGCGCACGCGCGGTGGAAAGCGTCCGGCGAGCTTCGCGCGGTCGATGAGCCATTCGGGCTGCGGATAACTGCCGACAAGCGTCGTTGGGAAGAGCAATGTCCCCCCTAGTATCGTCCGGACAGCAGTGCCCCCGCGTCCGGCACGTGCGCCTTGAGTCCGAGTGTCTTCAGCATCTGGTACGTGGTGGCAATCGATGCCGAGATGACGGGAAGCTCCGCACTCCCGCTCGACGATCGGGACCGCTGCAAGCGATGGCATCTGCACGCACGACGACAGCACGAGCACGTCGACGCCGCTGAGCGTCAGCTTCCTGTAAATGTCGACGAGGGCAAGTGGATCGCGACGTCCCACCTCGAGGTTGTCGGGGATTTCGAGCGCGACGCGGTCGGCGACCTCGATTCCTTCCGCTTCGATGTAGTCGGCGACCATGCAGGTCAGCGCCTTCACGTAGGGCGCCACCATCGCAATCTTCCGCGCCTTCATCGTCTTCAGGCTGTCAACGAGCGCGCCTGCGCTGGTCACGACAGGGATACAGTCGCCGCTCTCTTTCTCCGTGACGCGCTGCAGCCGCGCCTGGGACTGCCTGTGATAACCCTGTCCCATGCTCATGATGGCGACGAGACATGCGTATCCGAGGACGTCGACACGTGCGTCAGCCAGCTCCGCTGCGCACCGATCAGAGTCGGCGTCCATCGCCGCCAACTCTTCTCGAGTGACCTTCTTCATACGCATCCGGCTGGAGTGGAAGGTGAACCGCTCCGATTCGATCGCCTCGCGCGCGCGCAGCATCGCCGGGATCTCGGTTTCCATCGTCGTGTTCGAGCTGGGGACGATCTGACCGATGCGATAGGTACGCGCTGACATACGAAGCGCCTGTGTCAGGCAGGAATGCGTGATTCTTCGCGCCAGACGCCGAGCGCCTTTTGCGCGGCGCGATCGGACGCGCTGAAGAGCACGGCCTGGTCGTTTGCCTCGTGCGAAACCTTCTGCCAGGACGGCACGACGAAGACATCGCGGGGACCCCAGCTGAACGTCGCACCGCCGATACGGCTGACGCCGTGTCCTTCGACGACGTTGTAGATCGTCGAGTCGGTAGAGCGATACGTCTCGCCTGAAAACCCTTTTGGCAGCAACTGCAGGAACGCCGCAATCGTCGGCATCGGATAGCCGCCGGTCGCCGGATTCACATACTGGAGCTTCACGCCGTGGCACGGATCGACGGGGCCGTTCCGGTAGAGCTGTTCGAGCGCCTCGCGGCTCCGCGAGTATGGATAGGTGAAAACCGGTGCCGACAGGCTGGCCGGCTCGTACTCGAGCGGCAGCATGTTCGCGCCGTAACGGGCTCGGGCATCGCCTTCAGGGCGCACGACCGGCTGGGTCGCTTGAGGGTGATGCTCCAACAAAGCTGGAGTCCAGAAGGTTGACGATCGGCACGTCCAGCACGTCCATCCAGATCACGGGAGACGAACCGGGGTTCCCGTGATCGTGGAACGTCCATGACGGTGTGAGAATGAAATCGCCGACGTGCATGGAGGTCCGCTCGCCGTCCACGGCGGTATAGCCGCCGCCATCGCCTTCGACGATCAAACGCAGCGCCGAGGCGGTGTGACGATGGCTGGGAGCGACCTCGCCGGGCAGAATGATCTGCAGTCCCGCGTACAGGCTCGACGTAATCTGCGAGGCGCCGCGGATGCCCGGATTCTCGAGGACCAGCACCCGCCGCTCCGCTTCCTTCGCGGTGATCAGGCGTGTCGCCTCCATCAGCAGCGGGCGGAGCTCGTCATACTTCCACAGCGCGGGGACGCACACCGGCTGCGGCTCGGGGGGCACCAGCCGGCTCAGCACCTCCCAGAGAGGCGCGGTGTTCTTCTGGTCGAGACGCCCGTAGAGCGCCTGACGCTCCGGGGAGGTCCCAGGTTTGATTGCGAAGGAGGTTCCCGGTTTGAGCGCGACGGCTGCGCTTTCCATGCTCTCTGCCCCCTGTTTCGAGTCTATGCCACGAAGACCACGAAGACTTTCAATGTCCCGTCTTTGTGTCCTCGTACATTCACACGCATCGTGCCGATTTTTTCGATCGTTGCGACGATCTCATCACCAGGCTCAATCGGGCTGACCCCTTCCGGCGTCCCGGTGAAGATGACGTCGCCCGGGTACAGCGTGTAGAAGGACGATGCCAGCTCGATGAGCTCCGCCACCCCCAGAATCAGGTACTTCGTGTTGGACGACTGGCGCATCTCGCCGTTGACGGCGATCTGCAGGTCGAGCTGTCCTGGATTGGGAATCTCGTCGGCCGTCACGAGCCACGGACCGAGCACCGAATAGCTGTCCGCCGACTTGCGGAAGCTGCGATCCTCGGAGCCGCGAATCGTGATGTCGAGCCCGATGCAGTACCCGGCCACGTGGCGGAGCGCGTCTTCTTTCGACACGTCGCGCGCCTCTTTGCCGATCACGACCGCGAGCTCGACCTCGTGATCGGTTCGGCGATCGGGCTTGCTGATCAACAACGCCTTCGCCCGGCCCGACCAGCGAACTGGTGGCCTTGAGGAACAGGCCGGCGGACTGGATGGTCACCGTGTGGCCGGGCGTGTTGTGGTGCAGCGCCTTGTCGTCGCGTACTTCGTCGAGGTGCTTCTGATAGTTCACCGGTGCAGCCACGAGCTTGCGCGGGCTCGCCACCGGGCTGAGCAGCTTCATCCCCGCCAGCGTCAGCGACTGCGCGTCCGGCAGAATCGTACGCACACGCGCCATCACCGTCGGGAGATTCGCAATCAACGGATCGAAAGCCGGCAGCGGGTACCGGTAGTTCGGCAGTACATCGAGCGCCTCGGTGACGTCGCGAACGGCCGCGCCATCCACGAGGCCCAGCCGCCCATCGTTAAATCGGCACAATCGCATGCTGTCGTTCTCCCAGATCGTTCGCGTCGTTCTGGTCGTTCGGACGCATTGTGCCCTAGAACTGGTACTTCAGCGCGAACTGCATGATCCGCGGATCGCCCGCCCCGAGGATGCGGCCGAAGTTCGCGTTGTTAAGGATGTTGGTGTTAAGGGGGTTGGTGGCCGGCGCCTGCTGGTTGAGGGTGTTGAAGCGCGTCCAGTTGAACGCGTTGAACGCCTCGATGCGCGCCTCGACCCGGTGCGTCGCCGAAGCGGAACGCACGCACCAGCGAGAGATCGACCCCGCTGGTGCCCGGGCCGTAGAACTGCGTTTCGCCCCGAGTTGCCGAACGTCCCGAGCGCCGGCTGCGCGAACGCCGCTGGATTGAGCCAGGTGGTACCCTGCTTCGCCGTACGGGTCGCCCGAAACGGTTCGCCCGCTGCTGACCCGGGTTGCCCGTGAGCGAGCGATCGAGCCCGGTGGTTACGCTGAACGGGCTGCCCGAGAGCGCGCGGAAGATAGCCCGAGAGGCGCCAGCCCGAGACCAGCACGCGCATCGCCGCGCCGCTGAACTCCGGCGTCTGCGACCGTCGCCGCTCAGGTTGAAGATGTGACGGCGATCGTTGTCGCACGGCCCGTAGTCGCAGGTCGAGCCGCGTCGTCGGCGTTCGGCCGGCGGGTTGACCAGCGACACCGGCATCATGTAACCGCTCGCCACGTTCGGCGTGCTGCCGCCCTGCGTCGGATGTCCCTCGCACTTCGAGAGCGTGTAGTTGGCGCTCACGCTGATACCCGTTGGCCGCGCGCGCTGCACCGACAGCAGCAGCCCGTTGTACGTCTGGGTCCCGTGATCGGTGAAGTAGTCGAGGAAGCCGATGAACCGCCCGATCGCCGGGTTGAGCTGCGTGAGCTCGCGGCGCGAGTCGAGCGACGCGGTCGAGCAGTTCGGCGACCGCCTGCGGCCCGGTCAGCGTGTTGATCGTGCACGGGCCGGTCGGCGAGCCGCCGCCGGGAATCGATGCCCGGGTTGCCGGTCACGACGTCCCACAGGTTGGTCGTGTAGTTGCCGATGTAGCTCGCCGACACCGCCGTGTTGTCGCCGAACTGCCGCTGGACGCTGACGTTCCAGGAGTGGACGCGCGTCGTGGTCGACAGGTCCGACGGCGGCGCCAGGTACGGCCCGTTCGGCGAGAACGGCGCGTTCGCGTCGAACGTGATCGGGAACGGATTCGGCACGCCGGTGCCGGCGAACGGGTTCTCGAACGGGCCGATATTCGGCCGCGTCAGGCGGATCTCCGAACCCCAGGGCGGCGCGTTCGGCGGTGTTGATGAAGAACTGCCCGTTGACGAACTCGCTGTTCATGCCGTAGCCGGCGCGGACCGACATGCGGCCGTCGCCCGGTCGGATCCCAGGCGACGCCGACGCGCGGCGCGAAGTTCGACCACTCGGTGACATGCCCGCCTTGCCGTTCGGGAAGCCCGCGTCGCCCGGGTAGGTGAATCCCGGAGGCGCCTGCGGGAAGACCGTACTGCTGCGTGCCCGGCCTTGAAGCGGTCCGACGAGAAGTTGTAGATCGCGCCGTTGACGATGCTGCTGCGGGAACCACGGCTCCCACCGCACCCGTAGTTCAGCGTCATCGTTGGTCGACAGCTTCCACGTGTCCTGCGCGTACGAGCCGAAGTACTTCTGCTGCATGTCGAGCGTGTTCGGCGCCGACTGGATGAAGCGTGAACGGACGGCCGAGCATGAAGTCCGCCAGCCCGAGCCGCGTGACGCCGCCGTCGAAGGTGTAGGTGCCGGGCGACCGGACGTTCGCCCTCGACAGCGAAGTCCCAGAACGCCACGTTGCGCGCCGATGCCGAACTGGTGGTTGCCCGCAATCATCGTGAGGTCGTCGCTGATCGAGTAGGTGTTGGTCTGGAAGATGGCGTCGTTCTCCGTGCCGCCGCCGAGGTTGAAGCCCGCCGGTGACGGTGAGCAGCATGTAGTGCTCCAGGTAGCTGTACATATTCACGCCGACGTCCGGGCAGGACCGAAGAAGTCGATGTGCGTGCGGTGAATGGCCGTCCGGTTGAACGCGAAGCGGATCGTTGTTGACCGTGGTGTTGCTGAGCACCATCGTGTCGCCAATCGCGAGCGACTGCGCCAGGTTGTCGCGGCCGCCGATCGTCGTCGACAGGATGTTGTCCGGCGTCTCGTCGAACGGCGGCGCGTAGGCAAACGTCGTCGCCATGTAGCGGCCGAAGATCGAGTGGTTCGAGTTGAACTGGTAGTCCACCTTGCCGATCGCCTGATGCTCCTTGATGTTCCTGGAGCGGGTGTAGGTGATCGCGGCCGCAGGGGTCGTTGGTCGACCGGCAGCTTCCTCGAAATGGCCAGCGCCGCCGGGCTGAGCAGCGACGGACTGATGCGATTGTCCG
This sequence comes from uncultured Acidobacteriota bacterium, assembly GCA_963741135.1. Taxonomy (GTDB): domain Bacteria; phylum Acidobacteriota; class Vicinamibacteria; order Vicinamibacterales; family UBA2999; genus Gp6-AA40. Next base: position 510,367 of record CAVUHC010000006.1, on the reverse strand, counting down.
ACAAACGGCGCGAGCAGCGTGACCTGCCCAGTCGTGTTGCAGGCTGCTGACGTGACCGCCGTGAAGTCGCCGGCCAGCATTGCGGCCGTCGGGACGAAGCCGATGTTGTCCGCGGGCGCCTCGGCGGTTCTCGTCCCTTGGTAGGCGCCGAAGAAGAACAGCTTGTCGGTTTTCAATCGGACCGCCGAGCGTGCCGCCGAACTGATTGCGGTTCAGCCCGTCGTCGCGTCGCTTGCCTGTGGCGGGGTCGATGGCCGCTGAAGGGGTTCGTGGCGTTGAAGCGGTGGTTGCGGAAGAACTCGAAGAGGTCGCCGTGGAACAGGTTCGTGCCCGACTTGGTCACGCCGTTCACCGACGCGCCGGCGTGAAACCCGTTCTGCGCGTTCTGCGCGCTGGTCTCGACGCGGAACTCCTGCAGCGCGTCCGGGAACGGCAGCGGCAGGTTCAAGTTGTCGTACGGGTTGTTGTGCAGCGCGCCGTCGAGCAGGTAGGCGACGCCGAACGACTGGCCGCCCGCCACGGAAATCGCGGCGCCGCCGCGCTCTCCCTGGATGCTGCGGCTGGACGAGGTCCCGCCGCGCCCTCGGGCCGGACAGCCGCGCCCGCAATGCTGACCAGGTCAGCGACGTTGCGGCCGTTGAGCGGCAGCTCCTCGATGCGCTCGTTCTCGATCACCTGGCCGATACCCGGGTTCCGGGTCTCGACGAGCGGCGCGGCGGCCTCGACGGCCACGGTTTCGCTGAGATTCCCGAGCGCCATCACGACGTCGATCACGGGATTGGAGTTGACCTGGAGAGTGATGCCAGTCTGCGCGTAGCCGCGGAAGCCCGAGAGCATCACCTCGAGGCGATAGGGGCCGACCGGAAGATTGGGCAGCGTGTAGGCGCCGTTCGACTCCGTAGTCACGGTGCGCTTGAAACCAGTGTCGGTTTGGGTGGCAGTGACGTCGGCGCCGGGAAGCACGCCGCCGCTGTCATCTTTCACGGTGCCGCTGATCTGCGCCGTCGAGCCCACCTGTGCGGACGCCGGAGCGGCAAGCGCCAGGGCGAGGAGCGAGACAGTCAATCCACCGAACAGGCCACGAAGATCGCGATTCATCGAATCCCTCCTCAACGGGTTCATTCCACGATCACGGAGATACTGAAACGGCGACGACTATACTTCGCGGCGGCACTCTTGTTCACCCTGTCCATGGTCCCGAGGAGCCTGCTATGACCTCTTCCGGCACGAGCACCCGCACGACGATCAATGTTTCGGAGCTGGTGGAGAACAGTCCGTTTGGCGAGCTGCAGCGGCGCACGTTCGCGCTCTGCCTGCTGTGCCTGATCATGGACGGCTTCGATGTCCAGGCGCTCGGCTACACGGCGCCATCGATCGTCCGCGAATGGGGCGTCCCCAACGCGGTGCTCGGCCCAGTGTTCGCTGCCGCCAACCTTGGCGTGCTGATCGGCTCGCTCTTTTTCAGCATGCTCGCCGACCGGATCGGCCGCCGGCCGGTGCTCATCGGAGCAACGCTGTTCTTCGCCGTCATGATGATGCTGACGGCACAGGTGACTTCGGTGCCTCAGCTCCTCGTGATGCGCCTGCTCGCGGGCATGGGCCTCGGCACGATCATGCCCAACGCCAGCGCGCTCGTCGCCGAATACAGCCCGCAACACCGGCGCGCGACGATGATCATGATCGTGGGCGCCGGCTTCACGGCTGGCGCCGCCTTCGGGGGCTTCGTCGCCGCTGCGCTGATTCCGGCCTACGGCTGGCAATCGGTCTTCTACTTTGGCGGCGCGATCCCGCTCGTCCTGGCAGTGGCGATGACCATCTCGCTTCCCGAATCGCTGCAACTGATGGTGATCCGCGGAAAGAACCCGCGGAACGTCGCCGCGTGGGTGAACCGGATCGATCCGAGTGTTCACGCCTCAGAGTCGTCTGAGTTCGTCGTCCGCGAAGAAAAGAAGAGCGGCGTGCCGGTGCTGCATCTGTTCCGGGACGGGCGGGCCGCCGCCACGTTGATCTTCTGGGTCGTCAATTTCATGAACCTCCTGAATCTCTACTCGCTCGCGAGCTGGCTGCCGACGGTCGTCCGCGACGCCGGCTACTCGGCCTCGACGGCGGTGCTCGTCGGGACGATCCTGCAGGTGGGAGGCACCATCGGCACGTTCGGCCTCGCGTGGCTGGTGGCGCGTGGCGGGTTCGTGCGCGCGCTCGCGTGCACGTTTGCGGTCGCGTGCGTCAGCATCGCCCTCATCGGGCAGCCGGGCCTCTCGCTCTCGCTGATCTTCGTTGTTGTCTTCATCGCAGGCTGGTGCGTGGTCGGCGGCCAAGCAGGCCTCAACGGGCTGTCGGGGACCTACTATCCGACCGCCATGCGTTCGACCGGCGTCGGCGCGGGGCTCGGCATCGGCCGCATCGGCGCAATCGTGGGTCCCGCGATCGGCGGCTACTTCATGGCGATGCACTGGGCCGCCCGCGACATGTTTCTGGCGGCTGCCATTCCCGCCCTGATTTCTGCGATCGCGATGTTTTCGTTACGATGGGTGGTCGGTCTGCGCATGGGCATCACGTCCGCGCGCTGAACGACGTCACGCCTGCCTCGCGGAAGCGGCGGAGGCGGGACTCATGTGAATGAACAACACCCACGGAGGGAAGATGGACACGCCTGAGCACGACGACAAGGGGCCGGTCATGTTCCTGCTCGGCGTGATCGTCGTCGGGGTCCTGGTTCTCGTGTTGGCTGCGGCGCTCCTCCGCAAACCTGCCCAGACGGATCCCTTTGACGCACCTTCAACGTTGGCCGAACCCGCAGCGCCAGCGAGGTAGTTCCTTCAACGTCGCTTCCGGCGGTGCCCGTGGCCGCTTCGGGTTCGCGTGTCACGCGCCATACGCCAGGACGCCCAACCCGCGAGCAGAAGACCAACCACCGCCACGCCGATGAACCATTTGCTTTGGGCCAGCCGAATCGCATTCGAGGTAGGCACCGCAGTCTGGTTGCACGCGCCGAGGGACACAAGAACGACAAGGGGCACCAGCAACCTGCGCAACATGCCAACCTCCAATCCGTGTCCAACATTTCCAATGTTCGCTTTCGGGCATCCAGGCCGCGAAGGCAACGGCCTCATCTCACAGCCGCTGCGGGGGATCGCGCGGGCAGATCGTTCCGGACGAGGAGACCGCCCTTCATCACGAACCGAACGCGCTGCATCTCGGTGAGGTCAGCGAGGGGGTTGCCGGCAACGGCGATCAGATCGGCGAACTTCCCTTTCTCCACGCTTCCGATCTGCTCCACCCAGTTGTAGTTCAGCATGGCGGCCGCAGGAAGATAGGCTGTCTGCAGTGCCTGCGCAGGCGTCATGCCCCACTTGACGTAGTACGGAAACTGGTCGGCCCCGATGCCATGAGGAATCGTGGCCGACGTGGCACCGCTCCCGAACACGATCGGCACGCCGGCGGCGCGCGCTTTCCTGAACGCCTGCTCCGCCATCCGCAGCCGGCTGTTCTTTCCACCCGTGCGCTTGAGGTCGCCAGCCTCCAACGACACCAGGTCGTCGACCGTCAGCTCCAGCGGAAGCCTCTTGTCCACCAGCAGCTTCAGCGATGCGTCGTCCAGATCGGTAAGGTGATTGGGCGCGTCCACGCCGGCCTTCAGGCAACTGAGCTGACCTTCCCCTCCGTAGGTATGGCAGGCCACCTTCAAGCCGAGTCGATGCGCTTCGTCGACGATCGCCATCACCTCGTCCTCCGTCAGCGAGGGGCTGTTGACGAGTGTGCCGTCGGGTTTGAAGACCTCGTACTCGTCGCCGACGAAATCCTGCGTGGTGTAGATCTTGACCCAGTCGACGCCGTGCAGCTTTGCCTCGCGCACCGCCGCACGCCCCAGGTATGGCGAGTTGGGATTCTTGCTCTCGGTGAACCGGTCGATGAAGCGCTCGAACAGAGCCGGGTACGGAACGCTCGCGCGCTGGTTGAGCGACTGTCCGACGACCTGCATCCGCGGACCGAGGACCAGCCCGCGATTGATGGCGTTGCGGAGATCCACGGTGCCGAACCCGCCGCGCGAGTCCATGTCGAGCACGGTCGTGAAGCCGGCGTTCAGATCGGTCTGCGCATTCGCAACGCCGACGATCGTCCGCGTGGATTCAGACAGGTTGTCCGCCGGGAACAGATGGACGTGGGCGTCGATCATCCCGGGGAGCACCGTCGCCGTGCTCAGGTCGATGACCTGCGCCTCCGGCGGGATCGCGACCGCGGGACCGACGTCGGCAATGCGGTCGCCTCTGATGAGCACGACCTGGTTCGCCAGCATCGCGCCCGACCTGCTGTCGAACAGGCGGCCGGCACGAACCGCCACGACCTGCGCGGGAGGCGTCAGGAACCGCGTCGGCGCGCCGCCCTGGGAGCGCACAAGGACCCCTGAGAGAACAACAGAGCGCACCGATCACCGTGCCGCCGATTCGCTTCTGACGCTTCATCGGTCCTCCCGAATCATCGACTTGTCAATGTGTTTGCCGATTGTGCGCCTCGAGATGTTCGGATGGAAGAAGGGATTTTCGTGAAGGAGCAATATTTCTCACGGGGTAGGGTAATCGAGAGGGAGGCAAAATGAGAAAGCCGGGATGGCTCCCGGCCTGCAGGTCCGCACCAGAGGTCTCTCGAAGGGGATCCGATCGTGCCGCGCGACCCTACGCGACCTCGGAGCGCACGTCCATCTCGCCGAAGCGGAACGCCGCAAGAAACGCGTCAACGACCACGGGATCGAAGTCGACCGCCGACCCCTTCACGATAATTTCCTTGGCGTCGAACGGCGACATCGCCTTGCGATACGGCCGGTCGCTGGTCAGCGCGTCGTACACGTCCGCAACCGTGATGATGCGTGCTTCGAGCGGGATTGCCTCACCTTCAGTCGGGTGATAGCCGGACCCGTTGAATTTGTCGTGATGCGCGAGGACGATCGGGATCACCCGCGCCAGCGACCCGCCGACGGTTTCGAGCATGGCGACGCCCTTCTCGACGTGCCGCTGCACTTCTTTGAACTCTCCGCTCGTGAACTGGGCGGCCTTGTACAGGAGCTCGCGGCTGATCTCGAGCTTACCGATATCGTGGAGCAGGCTTGCCGCACGCACGTCCTCGATACGATCGCCGGACAGTCCCATGTGCGCCGCGATGCGCGTGGCGTACAGCGACACGCGATAGGAATGATGTTCCGTGTACTCGTCTTTGGAGATGAAATGCCGGAGCAGCATCAGCACGCCGTTGTAGGTTTCCCGCATCTGACGAAGCTGCGTGTTCTGGCGCTCGTAGAGCGTGCCCATCAGGTATCCGGTGATGATGAGCGTGCCGCCCCAGGACCCAAGGTCAATCCACGCGCCAGGATCGGCCAGCGCGTTCTCTTTCCCGGCGGCGAGCCATGAGGAATTCGTCATCATCAGCGTCACGATGAGAACGCTGGCCAATGCCGTGAGCGTGGCGTGGCGACGGCCGTAGAGATACGCGGACCCGAGGGTTGGCAGGACGTAAAAGCTGAGCATCATCCGCTGCGAGTCGAACAAGTGGTTCAACAGCAGCGCGATCGCGAACATTGACAGGATGAGCCACAGCTCCTTGTTCGCCCGCTCTAGGTACCTGATGGCGGCAGTCGGCACATTTCCCCCCTTAAAATCTGGTCGACCGGATCACCGGGCCAATCGACCGGAGCACTTTGAGCAATGGCTGTTCCGGTCCACAGAGCTAACGGTCGCTTGGGAGGTAACCTGTTAATCCACGGCGCATTGCAGGGTTGTTTTTGGCGGCGGCGAGGAGCGCGGACCTCCGCCAACATGTTCCATTCCGGAGCAGGCGATCTCCAAAACCGCCACTGGCGAGTCTCAGAATCGCACTGAAGGCGACCGGATTCTGGTGGCCTTTCGAGGACCCGAAGCACAACTCAAACACAAGCCACAGAGACTCAGAGACACAGAGACACAGAGAAAAATGACCTGCCTCTGTGACCTGTGTCTCTGTGGCCCGTCTTGAATGCGGTGCGCAGCCGTCCCGCGGGCTGGTTATTGCGTGCTCGCCGGCGTCACACGAATCACGCCGACACCATTTTCTACGGCGATCGTCGTGCCGAACGGCTTCGAGAGCGTCTGCACTTTCTCGAGGATACGCCGCGAGATTTCCGGAGTCGGCCGCGTCGGATTTCCCGCCTTCGACGTCGTGCGGGGCTCGATGCCGATGTCCACGGGATGGAGGCGAGCCTCCACCAGCTTTCCTCCTTCAAATCGCGCGGTCGCCAACAGCGCTTCCATGTTGTCGGGCTGATGCGTCTGCGCCCCCGCTCCCGAGCTCACCGCCGGCGCCCCGTTCGGATTGACGACGTCCTGTGAGGCGTCCTGGTGATAGAAGAAATTGGAAACGCCGTAGAAGATCGGCTTCCCCTTGTAGATCTCGACGCCACGCAGCGTGTGGACACCGTGGGCGACGAACACATCAGCGCCGTTGTCGATGACCGTGTGCGCCAGCTGGACGAGAAAGTCCGGGGTCTGGTTGTCATGGCTGTAGGCCTGAAACGCGAACGAGTTCTGGTGACAGTGGATCGCCACGACCATGAAGTCGGCGAGCTGCTTGCCAGTGCGAACGCTCGCCACGATGCCTCTCAGATCGTTCTGATCGATCTCGTACGTGAGGTTGCCCGGCTGCGTTCCCACCTTGTACGCGGCGCGGAACAGCTGCAACCGATCGGCCGGCTCGTTCGGCGAGATCGGCGCCACCGGCACCGTCACCTCGCCACGGCGCGCGTACACCGAGTCTCGAATCCTCTTCAGCGCCTGCATCTGCTCGGCGGTCACGACGTTGAACGGGTTGACGTGAAGAGGATTGAGCCCCGCCTTGTTGTTCGTCGCATTGAAGTACCGCGACGGTTCCGGGCTGTTGCTTGCGTCAATCGAGTACATCCCAATCGCGGCAACCGTTCCTTTTTTCGTGGCCGCGATGCGGGCCTCTCGCGCATCCGCCAGGTTCCTGCCCGAACCCGCGTGAACGATGCCTGCCTCGTCCAGGAGACGGTTGGTTTCGTACATACCCTCGTCGCCGGAGTCCATCGTGTGGTTGTTGGCCGTGGTCATGATGCGGACGCCCATGGTCTTCAACTCGTCGACCACGCTCTTCGGCCCTCCGGCGAGCGGACCGCGGAAGGTGGCTTCATCCAGAATCGGCCCTTCCATGTTGGCGTAGGTCATGTCCGCGTCACGCATGATCTTCGTCAGCGCCTGATACCCTGCGTCACCAGTACCCACGGGCCGGCGGATGATGATGTCGCCCACCGCGGCGAACGTGAAGGGCTCGGTGATCTTCATCGCGAGCTCTTTCGACACGTCGTGCGCCATCGGCTGAAGCACGGCGTCGCCCATCGCGGCGCCTTGTCCTCGGAGGAGCACACCGGTGAGAAGCGCGCCTGCGACAATCAGTATCGGCGGGGCCCATTTCTTCAGCGTGTTCATCGTCGAGTGCTTCATCATCGAGAAACTCCTTCGCGACAGGCCGGATGGTATCAGGGCAGTTCCATCGCTACTTGGGCGGAACGGCCGGCACATAGCCGGGGAACACGTACGCAAAGAGCATCGAGAGGATACCCATCACGACCATCAGAAAGACGCTGTGCTTGATCGTGAACCGGAACAGTTTTCCCTCGTCCGCCGACGTCATCCCGGTTGCGGCAACCGCCACCGCAATGCTCTGAACCGAAATCATCTTCCCCATGACGCCCGCCGCCGAGTTCACCGAAGCGGTCAGCACCGGATTGAGATTGAGCGCGGTGGCGGTGACGACCTGGAGATTCCCGAAGAGCGCATTCGCGGACGTGTCGCTGCCAGTAAGGAAGACGCCCAGCCATCCGAGCACGGCGCTGAAAAACGGAAATGCCCAGCCGCTGGCGGCGAGCGCCAACCCTAGCGTGGACGTCATGCCCGAGTAGTTCATGAGGTACGCAAGTCCAAGCATCGTCGCGATCGTGAGCATCGGCAGCGACAGCTGCTTGAAGGTGGCCTTGTAGATGTTCACGAACTGAGTGGACTTGACTCGCGCCAGTATCGCTGTTGCGATGACGGCCAGAAAGCACGCGGTCCCCGACGCGGTGAGCCAGTTCAACTCGTAGACCGCGGCATAGGCGGTCGGCTGCGGCGTGACCGGCGGGATGCGCGTGATGAGACCGTGCAAGCCCGGAACCAGCAGACCATTCAACACCGTCGGGCTCTGCGCGAGAAACGCGGGAAGCAGTGTATCGGTCCACCGGTTCATCGCCAGTTTGATGTCCGCCTCGCCCCACACGAGAACGAAGGCAACCAGGAGCAGGTAAGGGAGCCACGCAGCGAGGAGCTCGCCACCGGAATGTTTCCTGGCAGCAATCGTGACTGGCTTGTCGCCCTCGAGACGCATGATGATCTTCGGCTTCCATACCTTCAGGACGAGCACCATGACCGCGATGCACGTGAGCGAGCTCGCAATATCGGTCAGCTCAGGCCCGACATAGTTCGACACGTAGAACTGCATCCCGGCGAAAGAGACGCCGCAGGCCACGATGGCTGGCAGCACTTCCAGCGCGCGCTTTCGTCCCGCCATCACCACGATGAGGTAACCCGGGATGATCACCGACACCATCGCGCAGAGCTTGCCCACCATGCCGCTCAGTGCCAGGACCGGCAATCCGGTCACGTTGGCGAGCGTGGTCACGGGAATTCCGATGGACCCGAATGCCACGGGAGCGGTGTTGGCGATGAGACAGATTCCCGCCGCGTAGAACGGATTGACGCCGAGGCCGGCCAGCATGGCGCCAGATATGGCGACGGGCGCGCCGAAGCCAGCCGCACCCTCGATGAACGCACCGAAGGAAAAGGCGATGAACATCGCCTGCAGCCGTCGATCGTTGGTCAAGCCGCCTATCGAGTCTTTGATGATCTCGAACTTCCCCGTGTCGACCGCCAGGCGGTAGAGCATGATCGAGCTGAACACGATCCAAGCGATGGGAAACAACCCGAAAGCGGCCCCGTAGAGCGTGGAGATCAGCGCCAGTTGCACGGGCATGCCGTACACGAACAGGGCGATGATCAACGCCGAAACGAGCGCAGCCAGCGCCGACATCCACGACGGCTTTCGCCTGATACCCAACATGAAGAAGAGCACGAGAATCGGGATTGCGGCGATCACGGCCGATATGGCCAGGCTCCCGCCGACGGGCTCATAGTTGTGCTGCCACATAGCTCCCCTCACGCGCGTACGTCGCGTCCGGCTTTCCGCGATCGCCTCGGCTTCGGCGAGACCTCGCCATCGCGCGACGCGCGCAGGCGGGTAGCCGGATCCGGATCCCACTGGCGCCAATCTGCGCGGTGATCACGTAACGGCCAACGCGCGCGCCGGGAGGCAAGGCCATCTGTTTCGGGCGTGATTATATGGGGAGGCGCGCCGTCGTGCGGGCGTATTCGAACGCGCCCTTCCGATGCGTCCGCCCTGCATTGACAACCAGTGGGGCCTACCGTAGCATCCCCCCACTTTCACGACGAGTTCGGGGTACTCGCCGACGCGCGCCCCGGAGGAGCCCCTCCGCCGGTGACGTCCGTGTCGGCCCCGCAAGGCGGCTTTCTCGTATCCGGTCGCAGGAACCCTGGGCGATCATAGAATTAACAGCATCGAGGGCCCCGGTTCTGGATCGTCATCTCGCTCTGTCGAGACTTGTCTCCCTGTCTCAACGGCAGACGATGAAGTTCCGTATCCGACGACGAACCTCGATGCAGCGACGTTCAGCCAGATCACGACACGGGGCGGCGATATGCGAATCATGCAGTTCGGCTTCAAGTTCGGGTTCTAACGATTCTTAGGAGGAGTGGCAATGAGGATGACGCTTGGGGTTCTCGTGGGTTTCGTCGTCACGTGTCTCGCCGTGCCGATCGCCGCCCACCATTCGTGGACCGCAGAATACGACGCCAAAAAGCCGGTGACGGTGAAAGGCGTCGTCACGAAAGTCGAGTGGACCAATCCGCATACCCACTTCTACGTCGATACCACCGACGAGAACGGGAAGGTCACCAACTGGAACTTCGAGATGGCCAGTACGCCTGCGCTCGAACGCAACGGGTTCTCGCGTAAGACGCTGCCGATTGGCACCGAGGTGACCGTCACGGGCTTTGGAGGGCGCACGGTTCTCGAGCGTGCGATCGTCACCTCGTTCAAGGCGTCCGATGGCAAGGAGTTCTTTGTCCCGAAGCTGGGGAATTGAGGCCGTGAGAAAAATTCTTGTCGTCGCAGCAGCGGTCGCCGGGCTGACCTCGCCCTTCGTTGCACCATCGCAGGCTGCCGGCCAGGAGCTCCCCCGCCGTTTGGGCGGCGCCAACGGTCCGACGGCGATCAAAGATGTTCCCAACCGGCCCGTGCCAAAACTGGCTGACGGCACGGTGGACTTGTCCGGCGTGTGGACGGGTGGCGGCGACGCCCCTATTTCACGCCTCCTGAAGCCGGGCGAGCTGGACAGCCTTCTGCTCCCTTGGGCGAAACAGAAGATGGCATCGCAGAAGGAAGCGGACGATCCCTATTTCTATTGCATGCCGGGCGGACCGCTGCGGATCACCGGGGGCTTTGCGTGGCGGTTCGTGCAGCACCCGACCGTCAACGCCAAGTACATCTTCATGCTGCAAGAAGGGAACGCGCATACCTTCCGGCAGATCTTCATGGATGGCCGCAAGCACCCCGACGACCCGAGCCCCACGTGGTACGGTCATTCAACCGGCAAATGGGAAGGCAACACGCTCGTGATCGACACGATCGGGATGAACGACAGGTTCTGGCTGGATAGTGCCGGCACGCCGCACACCGAGCAGATGCACATGGTCGAGCGCTGGACGCGAACCGATTTCACGACGCTTCGCCGTGACGTCACGATCGAAGACCCGGGGACGTTCACGAAGCCGTTCACGGTCAGCTACACCGCGAAGCTAGGGACCCCGGACAGCGAGATCCTGGAGTACATCTGCATCGAGAACAATCAGTGGGGCGAACGGGACAAGAAATAGGGGAGATCCGGTGTTGCAGAGGATAGCAAGGAGAAATCAGATGCGCATTCGGCTTTGTGTGCTTTCGTTTGCCGCATTGGTGACAGTGGCTCCAGCCGCCGATGCTTCGACAATGCAGTCCGCCACGAGGGACATCAAAGTGATCTCGAGCGCCGGCGCACGCGCCATGGCGGACGCGTGCATCGCCTGGGCCGAGCAGAACAAGCAAATCGTGGCGATGGCGGTTCTGGATTGGGGCGGTAATCTCATCGAGTCCCACGCCATGGAAGGCGCAGCCGCGAACGCCATCGACACCGCGCTGTTGAAGGCAAAATCGGCACTGCGCTGGCGGCGCGCAACCTCGGAGACGAACAAGATCGTGCGGAGCGGCGAGAATCTGGCGCCGACGTTCATGAACGACTTCCCGCAACCGGGCGCGCTTCCTGTCATGGTCAATGGCCAGGTCATCGGCGCCATGGGCGTTTCCGGACCCGACGGCGAGAAATGCGCGCAGGCGGCGATCGACGCGGTGTTCAAGAAACAAACGTCCGCGTCTGCCCGGTGAGCGAGCCCGAATGCGGGCTGATTAAGGAACAACTCCCAAGGCGATCCGTTGTTGCAACAACAAGCTCCTTGGGATTTGGGATTTGGGATTTGACTAACTAACGACGACCGCCGGTATCGGCGGCAGGTAATCCGCCCGGCAGGGTCTGCACGCCGTATTGATTGTTCTCCTGGCATATGTACTCCAGCAACTCGTCGCCAGGAGTCCAAGTGGCCATGAATTTCACCGTGAACGGCTTGATGTAGGCACCGGGGTCGTCGATCGTGACGACGTTCTCGAGATGCCCCATGTCCTTCCGGGTCCACCGCTCGATGGTGTGCAACTGCTCGGTGTGCGGGTGCCCGCGACGATCGAACCACCACTTGTCGTTGTAACCGACGGTGTCGATGACGAGCGTGTCGCCTTCCCACCGGCCGATTGAGTGCCCCAACCAGGTCGAGTCGAGATCGTCGGGGTGCTTCCGGCCATCCATGAAAATCTGCCTGTAGGTGTGGATGTTGCCTTCGTGCAGGATGAAGAGGTGCGTCGCCGCCTTGTCCGTATAGTTCTGTACGAATCGGTACGGAAATGGGGTCACGCGCGGTACGCCCATTGGCAGACACTGGTTATGCGGCTCCAGGGTCACGTCCCGTTTCGACATGAGCTCTTTCGCCCACGGCAACATCAGGCTGTCGATTTCCCCTGGCTTCAATCCCCCATCCTTCTCGAGGTCATTGATAGGTCCGCCGCCGACCCAGACGCCGTCCAGGTCCACGTGTCCGTTTGGCAGCCTCGGCACGGGGCCCGTTGGCACCGCCGTGCGCTTGGCAGTATTGACCGTGCTGACCGTGGGTGCTCCCGAGCCGCCGCGGCCAGTCTGCGTTTGCGCATGGAGAGGCACAACGGTCGCGACCAACACCGAGACGACAAGAAGCTTTCTCACGGCGTGCTCCCCTTCTAGTTGTCGTTAGTTATCGTTGTTCGCACCCATCAACACCTTCGAACCGTCCGCCAGCAACACCGCGGTCGCATGTGCACCGGTCGCGCCCGATCTTGCCCTGTCGCCTTCAACGGTGACCGTATCGCCAATCTTCACGGACTTGCCCGTCCAACCGAGCCGGGTCAGCGCGCTCCTTGCCTGCAACTCGAAGTTCCACGTCGTTACCTTTCCGTTCGGCTCGGCGATATCGACGTAGATGCGGGCATGTGGATTCGTCCATTCGATCTTCGACACCGTGCCCTTCACCGTGACCGGCTTGTTCACGTCGTACTCTCCTGCGACCGAGTGATGCGCGAAGACCGGCACCATCGAGCAGAGCAGACCGAAACTGGCCAGCAGGACCGCGAGCTTCTTTCTCATTGCATCCTCCAAATCCCGCCGGATCCCTTGCGCGGTACCCGGCCGTGGCATCGGTGAAAAAAGAATCAGCGCGCCGATGGACAAACCCCGTTGAAAAATACCGACGAAACAGATGAAGCCGAGAGGCGTCGCGACAACCGCGACGTGCCACTTATTACAGAGTCAGTCCAAGAGTGTCAAATGCTCCGTAGGCTGACCGACATCGCGCCGTGAAGAACCTCGAACAGATCTGGCCTTGGTAACTGAGTGGGTGTATAAGGACTCCTGTCATGAGGCGATTGCCTCGGGTCCGTTGACACAATTTCAGTCGGTCGTCGGCTCTTACTCGTTGCGGCAATTCAATCCTTGCTCTTGGGGACAAACGCCTTAAAGGAGTGTACCGATGGGACGCAGACTTGGTTTGGCGTTGGTTGTAATGGCTGTCCTGGCGCTGCCTCGCGTTGGGCTGGCGCAGGAAGCGACAATCAGCGGCACCATCAAAGATCTCACGGGAGGTGTCCTGCCCGGCGTCGCCGTCCGAGCGGTGCATGAGGCGACGGGGACTCAGTTCGAGGGGTTCACCGATGAGCGCGGCGCTTTTCGGATCCCTGCACGCATCGGCACGTATCGAATCACCGTGGAATTAGCCGGGTTCGCAACGCTCCAACGAACGGGGCTTGAAGTCCTGGTCGGACAGCAGGTCACGCTGAATCTCGAGATGTCGCCGTCCACGATCGCGGAATCGGTGACGGTCACGGGGGAAGCGCCGCTCGTCAACGTCACGTCCTCCCAGTTGGGCGGGAACATCGATTCACGGCAGCTGTCGGAGCTGCCCGTGAACGGCCGGAACTTCCTGGATCTGACGATGCTGGCGCCAGGCGCCCGCGCGAACCACACCGATCCTGGAGGCATTCCAGTGACCACCGCCCTCGGCACCGTTCAACTCAACGTTGACGGCATGCAGGTCACGAACAACTGCTGCGGCGGATCGAACCGGCAACCGAGCTTCGGCCGCGACGCCATCGCGGAGTTCCAGTTCATCTCGAACCGTTTCGACGCGACGCAGGGGCGCTCATCGGGCGCGCAGGTCAACGTCATCACGAAGTCGGGGACAAATGTCTTGGCGGGCTCGCTCTCGGGTTATTTCCGCAGCGATCGAATGAATGCCAAAGACTTCGTGCAGCAGCGGGTGCTGGCGTACTCGAACCAGCAGCTCAGCACGACGCTCGGCGGGCCAATCCGCCGTGACCGCGTCCACTACTTCTTCAACTACGAGTTCGAGCGCGAGCCGTCCACGGTCACGCACAACTCCCCATATCCGACCTATAACGTCGATCTGGTTCAAGTGCGCCGGCAGCACAAGCCGATGGCGCGGGTTGACGCGCAGCTCTCGAACAAGACGCGCATGGCTGTGTCGACTTACCTGTGGCGCGATTTCCAGCCGATCGACGGCACGCAGGCGACTGTCGGCGGCGCGACGAACCATCCGGCGAACGTGGTCAAGTTCGACAAGTACGCCGAGGCCGTCCAGGGCACGTTGACGCGCGTCATCAGCAACAACGCGGTCAACGAGCTGAAGCTCGGATGGGCGGCGAACCACTGGGACCAGGGGCCGACGGCCACATGGACGGCGACCACCGGGCTTGCTGCGGCGCGCAATCCCGTCGCGAATCAACGGCAGCTTCCGCCGGTAATTACTCTGCGTGGCTTCAACATCGGCGGCGGGACGAACTTCCCGCAGTACATCGGCCAGAAGGTCTACACCCTGCGCGACGATTTCTCCTTCTCCGCCAACAAAGCGGGACGGCACGATCTGCGGCTCGGCGGTGAGTACATGAACTACCTGACGTGGCACGACTGGTGTAATTTCCTGCGCGGCAACCTCATCGCCGACAACGGACCCGTTCCCGCCAACATCGAACAGCTCTTCCCGTTGGATCCCAACGCGTGGAACATCGGCGCGCTGTCATCGATCTCCCGTGAATTCCGCACCGAGTTCGGCGGCTGCGACATCCGCAGCCCGCGGCACATCTTTGGCGGATGGTTCCAGGACGACTGGCAAGTGGCCTCGTCGCTGACACTGAATGTCGGTGTGCGGTACGACCTGGAAACGGACGTCTTCGCCAACGAGCTGGCGGTCCCGCCGTTCCTGCCGGGCAACCGTCCGCTCGATACCAACAACATCGTCCCACGGGTCGGATTCGCGTACTCCCTGAATAGCCGGACGGTGATCCGTGGTGGCGCCGGCAAGTACTTCTCGGAGCTCGTCAACCAGGTGGCGCATCCGATTCGATTCGCGGTCTCACAGCGTGTGCTGTCGGCGCTCTACGACGGCCGTCCGGACTTTGCGGTCAACCCGTGGAACGGCCCGCTGCCCAAAGCGGAGGATCTGGAGAAGTCCCTCTGCAACGTCAACTTCGTGCCTGGGTGTACCCGGCGCGCCCTCGGTCAGACGATTGCTCCCCCGAACGCCGAATACCCGTACAGCTATCAGGCGTCGATCGGAGTGCAGCGTCAGCTCGGAACCGACATGGGGATGACCGCCGACTACTCGTTCAACGGGCAGCGGAAGGATCGCGTCACCGGCTACAACATCAACCTGAGCTTCAACCCTGCCACAGGGCTGAATTACCCATTCACCGACGTTACCCGCCGTCCGTTCCCCGAATGGGGCGCGGCGCTGATGGACATCTTCGCGGGGCACAACAACTACAACGGCCTCGAGACCTCATTCAGCAAGCGCATGAGCCACCGCTGGCAGGCGTCGGGCACCTACACGCTCTCCACGTACCGCGACAGCCAGCCCGGGCCCTGGAGCGGAGTGATGAATCCCGTCCCATTCGCGGTCAAGGGGCCGCTCGGCGAAGAGTACGGATTGGCGGCGACCGACCAGCGCCATCGCGCCGTGTTCAACGGCATCTGGCAGGCGGGGTATGGCATCCAGGTGAGCGGACTGTACTTCTATGGATCCGGCCAGCGGTTCGCGACGACCTACGGCGGCGACGCGCTCGACACGGGCGGCACGGTCGGCAGCTTGCGGCAGCGTCCGGCGAATGTCGGCGGCGGCTTCACGCCGCGCAACGGGATTGTCGGCGACCCGATTCACCGCGTCGATCTGCGGCTGCAGAAGCACCTCTCGATGGGCGGCAATGCGGGCATCGACGGCATCGTGGAAGTGTTCAACGTATTCAACCACGCCAACTACGGCTGGTACACGACCGCGGAAAGCAACAGGCTCTACGGAAAACCCTCGTCGAATACGAACGTCGCGTATCAGCCGCGGATGGCGCAGGTCGGATTCCGGTTCGCGTTTTGAGACGTTCCGGACACATCGAACGTGAGAGCGTGCGCATGAATCGCTGGCCGCACATCTTGGCGGCGCTGGTCTTCATCATCGCCGCGTCGCTGATCGTCCCAGCTACCGCGTCAATGCAATCGCCAGCGCCGCCGCCCCAGGCGGCAGCAACCGGTGACTCCGTCAAGCACGGCGAGGCCTGGTTCTATCAGCGCTGCTCCCTCACGACAATGAACAATGATGTGCTCACGAAGTTCGATCCGAAGACGGAGCGGTTCACCGAATATCCGCTGCCGACGCGCGGCACCGAGATTCGCCACGTGCAGGTCGACAACCGTACCGATCCGCCGACCGTCTGGGCGCCGTATAACCGAACGAACAAAGTCGTGCGCATACAGTTTCGGGCGCCCGCCACTCAGCAGCAGACACAAGCGGCACGATAGGAACGCTTAATGGAGGCACACATGCGCAAGGTATTACTGGCGGTCGCGGTGGCGGCGGCCCTTGGATCGATCGCCTACGGCCAGGCCCAGGTACCGGTGGTCAGACAGCCCGCCCCAGCACCGGGCATAACGGAGATCTATTTCATCGACACGGAAGGCGGGATGTCCACGCTGATCATCTCTCCCACCAACGGAATCCTCGGCGCCAGGGAAACCTTGCTGCTGGATGCGGGCAACCTGAATCCGCCGGGCCGCGACGCGGAACGCATCCAGGCGGCGATGAAGGAGTCCGGTGTCGAGCGTATCGATACGCTCGTCGTCACGCATTATCACGGCGACCATGTCGGCGGTGTCGCCGCGCTGGCGGACAAGGTGCCGATCCGACGTGTCCTTGATCCTGGTCCTTTCGCGGACGAACTCAGTGGCAACCGCGGAGCCGGTTTCATCTCCTATCTCCCGTTCCGCGGGAAAGCGCACGTCACCATTCCGAAGCCGGGGATGAAAATCCCGGTCGCCGGCCTCGAGGTCAGCGTCGTGTCGTCCGCAGGCGAATTGATCACGTCTCCTGTCCCCGGTGTCCGGCGCACGCCGGCGGCGAACCCGCTCTGTGCCCAGGCCCAGCAGCGCGAGCAGGACAACACGCCGAATAATTTCGAAAGCATCGGTGTCGTCATGGACTTCGGGCGCTTCAGGTATCTCGACCTCGCCGACCTGACTTGGAACCAGGAGGTCCAACTGGTGTGCCCGCAGAACCTGCTGGGGACGGTCGCCGTTTACCGCACGTCACGCCACGGGGGGGACTGGTCTGGTGCCGAGGCGATGGTGCATTCGGTGCGGCCGCGCGTGGCCGTGATGAACAACAACCCGACGAAGGGCGGGACGCCTGGCACGTTCAAAATCGTCAGGAGCTCACCGGGGATCGAGGATTTCTGGCAGCTGCACTTCTCCGACGTGGTGCCCAAGGAGGTCAACTCGCCGGAATCATTCATCGCCAACTTCACGGGTGCCGGCGACGGCGGGGCCTACATCAAGCTGACGGCGCGGCCCGATGGCAGCTTCACCATGAAGAACGGGCGGAACGGATTCACCAAAGAGTATCGGGCGGCATCGACAGGTGTGTCGACATCGAGCCGCTAAGCCGCCGCGCGGTAGACGAGCCACGGCGCGTCATCGGCGAGATGCCGAGACGGTCCGTGGCTCTTATTCTCGCGTTCGACTATTGCGGTGCCGCACCCGGCGCACCGGGAGCGTCGGACGCGCCCAGGAAGAAATTGCGGCCGTCCTTGAACTTGACCGTCTTGCCGTTGGCTCTCGGCGCCCCGCCCTTGGCGCGGTAGCCCTCGACGACGACCTCGATGCCGGCAGGAAAGTCGGTCTTGCGCAGGCCCCGCCGCAGCAGTGCGGTCGGCGCTCCGGCCTCGATGGCCCAGTTCACGATCTTGCCGTCCGGCTGGGCCACGTCGACGTAAATCCAGCCGTGCGGGTTGAGCCACTCCATCTTGGTAAGGACACCGTTTAAGGTGACCGGCTGGTTGACGTCGAATTCCGCCGCGAACGAATGGTGCGCTCGCGCCGGGAGGGTCGCAAGCAGGACTCCGCCGACCAGCATCAGGACGAGTCTTGTTCTCATCGCCAGTAACCTCCGCATTGAACGTCGAACGATAGCACCTAGCGGCAGGGGGCGCAAGGTGGACTTGCCCGATACTGAATCTTCTACGGCAATTGGCATTTTTCAGCGTATATCCAGCTTCGCAGAGGAGACAACATGAAGGTGGGCTCGAAACGAACGCTCTTTGGCGTCACGATAGCCGTGGTTCTATGCCTGATTATCGGGATCAGGGCTGCCGGGCAGGCTCCAGCGCCGCAAGGCGCGGCCGAGAAGGTGCCGCTGACGGACGACGTCTTCAAGAGCGTCGAAATTCTGAAGGGCATTCCGGTGGATACGTTCTTCGAGACGATGGGCATGTTTGCGTCTGCGATGGGGAACGACTGCACGTTCTGCCATGTGTCGAACGCGTACTTCGACAAGACGGCGTTCGCACAGCCGACCCCGAGGATCAGGCGCGCGCGTCAGATGCTCACGATGATGAAGGCGCTCAACGACCAGTATTTCGCGGGCCGGACGCGCGTGACCTGCTTCACCTGTCATGGCGGGAGCCAGGCTCCCAGGAGCGAGCCGGATCTTGCGCTCCAGTACGGCGCGCCGACGGAAGACCCCAACGCGCGGGATTTTCCCGTCGACCCGCGCGTGTCCGCCGACGAGATCTTCGACAAGTACCTCCTGGCGCTCGGCGGCACCGAACGCCTCGCGAAATTCACCAGCTTTACGGCCAAGGGCACCTACGCGGGATTCGATACGGCATTCGAGAAAGTCCCGGTGGAGCTTTTTGCCAAGGCGCCCAATCAGCAAACCATGATCGTCCGGCAGGTCGCTGGCAC
Organism: uncultured Acidobacteriota bacterium; assembly: GCA_963741135.1. Taxonomy (GTDB): domain Bacteria; phylum Acidobacteriota; class Vicinamibacteria; order Vicinamibacterales; family UBA2999; genus Gp6-AA40. The sequence continues at coordinate 491,301 of CAVUHC010000006.1, read as the reverse complement.
CAGCACGCGGACGTTCGACGGCCGCAACGGCTGGATGGCGGGACCGGACACGCCCATGCCACTCCTGACGCTGACCGAGGGCAACCTGGATCGCGCGCGGCTCGAGGCGATCGTCGCGTTTCCCGCGGGGATCCGGCGGGCGTTCCCGAAGTGGCGCGTCGGTCGCACGGCGATCGACGATCGGGAGGTGCGGGTCGTGCAGGGCATCGGCGATGCGCAGGCGCTCGCCAATTTCTACTTCGACGACTCCGGGCTGCTCGTGCGCATGGTGCGCTGGACCCGAACACCGGTCGGCTTTGTGCCGACGCAGGTTGACTACGCGGACTATCGTGACGTCGCCGGCGTCAAGGTTCCGTTTCATCGGAGCGTGAGCCAGACCTATATGCAAATGAACGTGGATCTGACCGAAGTGCAGCCCAACGTGACGATCGATGCGGCGAAGTTCGCGAGGCCCGCTCCGGTGTCACGTCCGCCGGCATGAGGTAAGGAGAGACGCTCCGACAAGGACACAGGCAGGTTGGAAACCCGGTCGCTCTCGCGTGAATCACTCACGAAATATAGAGGGAGGATTTCATGGAGATCTGGCGTCGGATTCGTTGGGTTCTTCAGATCACACTGGTCCTCGCATCCCTGATTGGGCTGACGCTGCCGATTGCGGCACAAGGCGCCGGCGGCGTGATTGCCGGCACGATCAAAGACGCGCAGGGCGGAGCCCTTCCGGGCGTCAGCCTGACGCTGCGCAACGTCGAAAGCGGGGTCGTGCGAACGGGCGTCAGCGAAGGGAATGGTACTTACCGTTTGCCGGGCCTGCCGCCGGGCCGATATCAGCTGCTCGCCGAACTGCAGGGGTTTGCGAACACCGAAAGCACGGACATCACGATCACGATCGGCCTCGAGATGCAGCGTGACATCACGATGGCGCCTCAGGGGTTGCAGGAGACTATCACCGTCACCGGGGAATCGCCGGTCGTCGAGACGACGCGGACCGAGGTGGCCTCCGTCGTGACGCAGGAGCAGATCGAGTCGCTGCCGATCGCGAATCGCCAGCCGATCTCGCTCGCCCTCCTGCTGCCGGGGACCAGCATGGACATGACATCGGCGCGCCGATCGCAGGCCAACATCGGCGCGGGCGGCTCCGCCAACACGATGAACCTCTATCACGTCGATGGCGGCATGAATGTGTCGAACAACTCGGGCCAGCAGCACCTGGAGGTGCCGCAGTCGGCAATTCGGGAATTCAGGGTCAACCTCAGCCAGTCGTCGGCAGAGTATGGTGCCGTCGGCGGCGTCGTACTGACGGCGACCAAGAGCGGCACGAACAGGTACAGCGGCGAGGTGTTCGAGTTCTTCCGCGACAAGAGCCTCAATGCGCTGGACAGGATTGAGAAGGACCGGCACGATCGGCTGGGCGATCCGAAGCCGGATTATCGGCGGCATTCGCAAGGTGGGGCATTTGGCGGCCCCATCGTCCGCGATCGCCTGCACTTCTTCGCGGCGATCGAACGCTCGTCCGAGCAGGCGACGGCGAACGTCAACACAGGACAGCCGCAGTTCTACGCCAGGCTGGAAGGCAGCTTCCCCCGCGAGTACCGGCGCCTCTCGTGGTTCCTGCGCGGCGATCTCCAGATCAACCAGCAGCAGAATCTCTTCGTCCGGTACGTCACGGACATGGAGCGCATTCTGTGCGAGACCTGCGGCGGCTTCAACGCGGCGTTCTACGGCGCCGACCTGCGCTCGCCGCGCGATTCGAACCTAGTCGGCCACACATGGGTGATCGGCTCGCGGATGCTGAATGAGATCCGGGCGCAGATCCCGCCGTCGCATCTGGATAACCGAACGGGCCCTCCCGGACTCGAGCTGTGGCCCCCGAGCAAGAAGGGTGAGTTCCCGGCCGAGCGGTTCAAAGGCTACACGCAGATTTTCCAGTTCCCAAGCCTGAATTGGGGCTCCAATCAGTGGGCCATGAACTGGACCAACCGGTCGGAGTTCCGGGACGACTTCTCGATCACGATGGGCGACCACGGGTTGAAAATCGGTGGCGGGTACGTGCGTCTCTTCTCGCCTGAAGAGCAACCCGGGAATATCGGCACGTGGTTGTTCGACACGGATCAGTTCTTCGACGGATCGGCGGCGGCCATGGCGAACCTGCGGAACCCGATTCAGTTCACCGCCGCGTTCCCGCCCCTTCTGCGGAACCTCCAGAACCACTGGATCCAGGCCTATGTCCAGGACGAGTGGCGGATGCGACCGAACGTCACGGTGAGCCTCGGGCTGCGCTTCGACGATCAGTACAAGTCGTTCAACAATCATCTCGACCTGACGCCGGTGCCGCGTCTGCGTGAACTGATTGATCCGACCGTGCGCGGCGATCACAACAACGTCGGCCCGCGGCTCGGGGTGGCGTGGGATATCAAGGACAATGGGCAGTCGGTGGTGCGCGCGGCCTACGGCACGTATTACCAGTACGTCATGCAGGGCGGACTGCGGCCCGAGCTGACGGCGCTGCGGCAGACCAGCATCGTCATCCGCAATCCCACGTATCCGGATCCGTACGGCGGGCGCTCTCCAGAGTCGTTTGCCTCGACGGCGCCGCCGAACGTCAACATCACCGACGACGCGCTCGAGAACGCGAGGGCGCAGTCGCTGACCCTCGGCTACTCACAGCAGCTGAAGGCCAATCTGGCGGTTCACGTCGACGGTATCTATTCGAATGTCGATACGATGACCCAGACGGCCAACATCAACACGCCGGTCACGCCGACCGGGGCCCGGCCGTTGCCGACATGGGGGCGCATCGTCAGGTTGCAGTCCGGCGGCGAGCACGAGTATCGGGCAATGTTCGCGCGGCTCGAGAAGCGATACGCAAACCGGCATCAGTATCTGCTGTCGTACACGCTGTCGAAGCAGCAGAACACCGGCGCGGGAACGCAGCCCGCCATCACCGACTTCTATAACCCTGGCCTCGATTGGGGCCCCGGAGGCGCCGATCGGCGCCACAATTTCGTAGCCAGTGGCTCGGTTGGGCTGGCGTACGACATCAACGTCGGCGCGGTGTGGACACTGCGCTCGACGATGCCGTTCAGCGCGCGCGCGGGACGCGACCTGAACAACGACGGTGCGGCGAACACCGACTACGTCCCGGGCACCACCCGAAACGTGGGCAATCGAGACAACGCGGCCATGCTCGCGGCGGTCAACCCGTGGCGTGCACAGAACGGGCGCGCTCCGATCCTGGAGGCGGGTCTCCATACGAACGAGTACAACCGCTTCGATGTCCGGGCGAGCAAGGCTGTTGTGATGGGCAGTCGCAAGGTCGAGTTCATCGCCCAGGTGTTCAATCTATTCGGACGGGACAACCTGGGACTCACCGAGCTGGGTTGGCAGGAGAACGCGCTGTCCGATGCGTTCGGCCAGATTCTGAGCGTGCAGCCACGGCAACAGGCGGAGCTGGCTGTGCGATTCACGTTCTGAATCGGACGTCCTTGATGACCTGAGTATGGCGCGCGAAAGACCGACTTCTCAGTCGGGGTCGAACTGACGAAGGATATTGGGAATGACAGGTGAACCGACGATGAAAATGCAATCGCTACTACTGTGCGGCATGTTCGCCGCCCTGCTCGGAGTCTCCGGCGAGGCACAGGTGCCGCAGACGGTGCCGTACGACCATATTCACCTCGCGGCGGCAGATCCCGAGAAGGCGTACGACTGGTACCTCGCGAATCTGAATGGGCAGGCGGGCGAGAACGCAGGACGGATGATCTTCGAGCGGTTCTCGGGTGGCCGGCCGTTGCCGCTTCAGCTCATGTTCATCAAGGCGCCGGACGCCGCGCCGAGTGAGGGCAGCGTGATCGATAGCATCGGCTTGTCGTTTCCCGATGTTGCGGCGAAGGTCAAGACACTGGAAGCGGCGGGCGCCAAAGTCGTAGCGCCGGTACGCGAGATGCCCGGGCTGTGGAAGCATGCGGTCGTGGTGGACCCGTTTGGCGTGAAGATCGAGCTGGTCGAGGATCGCAACGCTCTGGGGTTCCACCACATCGCGCTGCGCGTAGCGGACCCGGACGCGACCACGCGGTGGTTCCTCGCGGCCTTTGGCGGCGAGCGCGTCAAGCTTGGGGGCCAGCTCGATGCGCTGCGGTATGGCAAGACGTACCTGCTGCTAGTGCAGGGCCAGGGCACGGCGCCGAGTCAGGGGCGTGCGATTGACCATCTGGGCTGGGGGCCGCTGAACATGGATGGGCTGGCAGCCGATCTCAAGACACAAGGGGTGACATTCACCTCCGCGCCGCAACCGAAGCCGAATCAGTTTGGCCATCGCACGGCGTACGTCGAAGCGCCGGGTGGTGTGCGTATCGAGCTCGTCGAACACACCGATTGTGCGTGGGGTAAACACTGAAAGCGGTTTTACTCCGACGTAGCCACGGAGAGACGGAGACACGGAGGAACTCGTAGGTTTGTGCTCCGTGGCTCCGCCCCTCCGTGGCCCGTTGAAGTGAGATGTTCTAGCGGCGCTGGAAGGGGGCCGGTCTCGCGAACCGTGCCGCATCGATCGCGACGTTTGGCCGGACCTCACTCAATGTGATGGTGTTCTGTCCGTCCGTCCAGGTGACGACGGTTTTGAAAGGCACCTTGACCCCGGCAACATCGCGGTAGTCGGCGTAGTCGATCTGCGTCGGCACGGTGCCGACCGCCGTTCTGTTCCACCGCAGGGTCCGTACGAGCAAACCCGACTCGTCGAAATAAAAGTTCACGGGAAGCCCGGCACTGGTGCCTTGGAGGATCTTCACAGGGCGATCGTCGATGAGCGTGGCCCCGACCTGCCATCGACTGAAGGCGTCCTTGATGCCAGCCGGGAACGCCGTCAACGCGTCGAGCCTGGCGCCTTCGAGATTCCCTCCGGTCAGTGCCATCAACGGCACCGGCCGCCAACCTTCCGCGACCCACCCGTTGCGGCCGTCATACGTCTTGACGGCGTCTCCATCCGGCGCACGGACGATCTGGATCCGCTGATTCGGAGCTTTCGCTGCGATCTCAATGGGGACGTCGCCGCCGCCGGTGTTGAAGCCACCATACGTGCCGCTCGCGACAAAGCTCGCGAGGCTCGCGAGCCGCTGCGCCCCGCCAAGCGCCTGGATGTACTTGCTGAAGACCTGGTCCGCCGTTGTGTTGCGATCACGAGAAATCGTCATCGCATTGGGATCGTCTATCAGCACGCTGTACTGCAGTGCGAGGCTGGGAACGTCTTCAGGGCTGGGGCTCCCGCGATGGCAGGTGAAGCACGTCACTCGCGGCCGACCACCGAAGTTCGCCTCGTTGAGGCCGTTCATCATCGCGATCATCTGGCGCGCCTTCGTGATCAGCGGGGTCGTGATCGCAAACGCCGCCCGGTCCGTATGGATTTCCGGTGAATGGCAGCTGGAACAGTCATAGCCAAGGGAGGCGGAAAACATCCCCATCGCGTCCATGAATTGATCGACGGGAATGCCTTTGAGCACCTGGATGTTCTTGAACACGGTGTCCGACATCTGTGGGGTCTGTGCGGGCGCGGCCTGGGTCGCCTGCGCCGAGGCTTCGGCGCGTAAGGGCGTCTGCGCTACGGCGTCCTCACGCACGCTGGCCGCCGAGACGGCAATCCCCAGCCAACACACGATCCCGAATCCGATGGCAGCTGAAATCGTACGCACGTCAGGATCTATTGCGCCTGCGCGGCGTCAGGTCCGCCCGGGCCGAAGAGTGGCTTCATGTCGCTCACCTTCATGATCGTCTGCAGCGAGCCGCGGCTCTCGACCACCTTGCCGCCGAAGCCTTCGAAGACCACCTTGTCGCCGGCCTTGAGGTCGGTCGGGCCCCACCCCTGCCGCCGGATCGTATTCGGGCTGGTGAGCTCCATGTTCCAGTTGGTGACTTTGCCGTCCGGACCGGTGACGTCGATGTAGATCCGCATGTGCGGGTTGCTCCACGCGACCTCTGTCACCACGCCCGTCAGCTTGACCTTCTTCTTCGCGTCGTACTCCGTGTCGAATCCGTGGTGAGCCAGGACCGGCACCGTTACAGACAAGAGGCCGAGAGTGATGACCAGGACTCCGAGCTTCCGTTTCATTGCGGGACCTCCGATAGGTACATGTATGCGTCGACGCTTCAACACGTGTCCGCCTCTACTTGTTCGTGGTGCCCGTGCCCACTTTGATCTGGGCAGCGGCGCCGTACTCGTTGTCCTCGAGGCAGATGAACTCCATCAGCTCGCCGCCTCCGGTCTTCAGGTTCGGACGCAGCAGCCTGCCGGTGAACTTCAACTGGACTGGCTTCGAGAACGCTCCCGGATCCTCGAGCGTGAATTCGTTGACGATTCGTCCGTAGTTGAGGCGCGTCCACCGCTCGATGGTGTGCAGCTTCTCGGTGTGCGGTGTGCCGCGGCTGTCGAACCAGAACTTGTCGTTGTAGCCGACGGTGTCGATGACGAGCGTGTCGCCTTCCCACCGCCCGATCGAGTGCCCCCACCAGGACGGAATCAGATCGTCCGGGTGCTTGCGGCCATCCATGTAAACGACGCGATGCGCGCCGGCGTCGCCGGTCTCATGCAGGACATAGATGTGCGTGAGACCTTTCGACGTGTAGGAGAACGCGAACTTCCACGGATAGGGATTGACGCGTGGCACGCTCATCGGCAGGCAGGCGGTATACGGTTCGTCCTTCGTCAGCCGCTTGTCTCTCAGCTCTTTCGCCCATGGTAGGAGCGGAAGCTCGCCAGGTTTGAGCCCGCCATCGCGCTCGATGTCGCCGTTGGAACCGCCACCGACCCAGGGCCCGGTCAGGTCGACGTGACCGTCGGGTAGCCGCGGAATCGGCTGGCTGTTGACCTCGGAGTCGGGCACGGTCGGACTACCGGGGTTGATGTAGCGCACGCCCCCGTTGTCGGTCAGCACGCCCTGCTGATTGTTCGTCTCGGTGCCGTCTCCGCGGCCGGGCTGACTGTTCGCGCCACCCCCATTGCCGCGTCCCTGCGCGTGCAGATTCGTCAGCAGCATCGCGCACAGCCCGGCGAGCGTTATCGAGATGACAAGAACTTTTCTCACGTCAATCCTCCCAGGTGTTTCCTAGAAACCGTACTTGAGGCCGAACTGCATGATGCGCGGATCGCCGGTCGTCGTCGTGATCCGGCCGAAGGTTCCTGCACCGAGATTGACATTCGGGAGTCCCCAGTTGAAACGGTTGAAGAGGTTGAATACCTCCACGCGGAACTCCAAATTGCTGGTCGCAGCCAATGATACGAGTCTCGATAGGGCCAGGTCGACCTTCCAGAAGCCCGGGCCTTTGATGCTGTTGCGCACGTGGGTGCCGAATCTACCCGACGCCGGCTGAGCGAATGCCGCTGGATTCAGGTAGTTCGTCAACGTTTTGGCGCCATACACATCTCCGGACACCTGGTCGACACGCTGATTGGCCATGCCGTTGAACGCGTTGTCGCGGCCGCTCACGACCGTGAGCCAGCTCCCCGAGCGTGCGTTGAGGATACCCGATACGCGCCAGTTCGAGGCGAGCGCGCGCAGCGCCGGGCTACGGAACTGCGGCGTCTGGGCTCCCACCGTAAAGTTGGCGAGATGGGTGCGGTCTGCGTCGCAATGCCCGCGATCGTAATCGGGATTGGAGGGATCGACGAAGCCGATACCAAACTGGGCGCCGGTCGGCATTTCCAGACCAAAGCAACGGGACCACGTGTAGTTCCCGTTGAGGGTGACGCCGCTCCCCGCGCGACGCTGCATTGACAGCTTGAGGCCGCGATACGTCTGGGTGCCCACAGCGGCATGACTGTCCAGATTGCCAATCAGCGTCGCCGATGCGGGGTTCTCCCCCGATTGCGACAACACTCGCCGCTGATTCAGATTGGCGTTCGTGGTGCACACGGGAATCGCGACTCCCTGCAGCGTGCAGGGACCGAGCCCGAGGAACACGCCTGGATTGAGCTCGACGAGACCCCACAAGCGGTCCGAGTAGCTGCCCAGATAGCTGACCGACGTTCCCCAGTTCGCTCCGATCTGCTTTTCGAGGCTGACATTCCACGACTGGATACGCGGCGCGTTGATGTCGGGGTTCATCGTCGACAGCGTCCCGGCCACCGGGAAGAGCGTATCGGGGCCGGTGACAATCGGGTGCGGATCTCCACCAACGTCTCGATACGGATTGTCGAACAGGCCCGCGGGATCGGTGACCAGTGAGCGGTTGCCGTACGGCGGCGCGGCCGCCAGGTTGGAGAAGAATTCGCCGGTCGGGAAGTCATACATCAACGCGTAGGAGGACCGCACCGCCATGCGGCCGTCGCCGCGGAGATCCCACGCCACGCCCGCGCGTGGCGAAAAATTCCACCACTTCTTGTTCAAGCCTGACGTGCCTGAAGGAAACCCAGGATCGCCCGGATAAATCAAGCCGGCCGGCGCGTTGTGAAACACCGTGCTCTTCACGTTCTTCTGGAAGTTCTCCCGGACAAAAATCGAGTTGGCGCCTCGGGTCAGGTTCTGGCTGAAGAACGGCTCCCATCGCAGGCCGGCGTTCACAGTCACCCGGCTCGTCGCTCTCCAGGTGTCCTGAGCATATACACCCTGGTACCACTGGTAGAACGCGACGCCGGCGAGCCCGGACTGATCGAGCGTGGCGACGCGGCCGAGGAGAAAATCCGCCAGCCCCGACCCTGATGCCTGGCCGGTGAAGTTCCACTGCCCGCCGCCCCGCGCCCACGTCTTCTGGTCGACGGTGAAGCGCGTCACGTTCCCGCCGAACGCAAGCTGGTGATTTCCGCGAACCAGCGCGACGTCATCGTTCACCTGGAAGGAGTTGTTCTGAGCGATGCCTCTGGTCGCGGTCGCCGCCGCGATGTTGAACCCGCCGGTCACGACCACGATCATCTGGTGCGGTACATAGCTGTTGACGTTGATGCCCAGATCGTGGGGATCGAAGTACGGATCGTTGTCGCGATTCACAGCCGTCCGATTGAACGCAAAACGTACGTTGTTGACCGCGTTCGAACCGACGACCTGCGTCGCGCCTGCGGTAAACGACTGCGCGAGATTGTCGATGTGCGGGTTCACCGTCGTCAGCACATTGCCGGTCTTCGCAAAAGCGGACGGCTTCTTGTCCCGCGTGGCCATGTAGCGCCCGAAGAGCGAATGATTGGCAGTCAGCTGATAGTCGACTCGGCCGACGTACTGCCCTTCGTCGCGATCGTCCGGCAGGCTGAACAGCGTTTCACCGCACGGAGCAGTCGTGGTCGGCAGTTTCTTTGCAAGGTTCAGCGCGGCGGGACTGAACCGGGTCGGGTCGATCCGGTTGTTCGCGAATCCTGCTCCGAGATTGATCTGGCGCCCAGCGTTGCATGCTGGTGAGGCGAAGGCCGTGAAGTCGCCGGCCAGCATCGCGGCGCTCGGCACGTAGGCGATCTGATCCGCAGGCGTCACGCGGGTCACGGTGCCCTGGTAACCCGCGAAGAAAAAGAGCCTGTCGCGGACAATCGGGCCGCCCACCGTGCCGCCGAACTGGTTCCGCTTCAGGCCATCGTCACGTCGTTTCCCGTCCGGCCCTATTGCGGCAAACGGGCTCGTCGCGTTGAACCGCTTGTCTCGAACGAACTCAAATACGTTTCCGGAGAAGCGATTCGTACCCGACTTCGTCACCGCGTTGACCGAAGCCCCGGAATGCATGCCGCTCTGCGCGGACAGGCCACTGGTCGCGACGCGAAATTCCTGCAATGCATCCGGGAACGGCAGCGGCAGGCCGCCGGAATTCTGCGGATCGTTGTGCACGGCGCCGTCAAGGCTGTACGCCACGCCGAACTGCAGCCCGCCGGCCACAGAGATGTTCACGCCGCCCTGGAAGCTTCGATTGTTCGGCCGTCCGGTCTCGACGGCCGCTCCAGCCAGCACGATGAGATCGGTGACCTGGCGCCCCTGTAACGGGAGCTCGACGATCCGCTCCTGATCGACAACCTCGCTGATGCCTGCGCTCCGGACGTCGACAAGCGGCGCGGCGGCCTCCACCGCGACCGTCTCCGCGAGATTCCCTATCGCGAGGACGACGTTCAGCGTCGGCGAGGCGCCGACCTGCAGCACGACGCCCGTCTGGGCGTAGGTGCGAAACCCCTGCAGCGACGCCTCCAGCCGGTACGGCCCGGTCGGGAGGTTCGGCATCACGTAGGTCCCGGAGCCTTCGGTCACAACGGTGCGAGTGAACCCCGTGTCGGTTTGCGTGGCAGTGACCGTGACCCCTGGCAACACGGCGCCGCTCTCATCGGTCACACGGCCGTTCAGCTCGGCGGTCGCTTGCGCAAACGCCGCGACACTTGCGAGCAGAAGCAGCGCCGCGCCGACCGAAAGATCCCGAAGGAAGCGGGTCATGACATCTCCTCACTGAGTCTCGATTGGGGTGGCCGGATGTATACCGACTTGGCGTACGGGAGTCAAGACACCGATCCCATACGTCAAGGTGTCTAATAAAGATTCGTGTCCGAATGCTGAGACGACTTCGATCTGCAGCGCGGGAGCTGCTGCGACCCGCGCCACAAAAGCCGCAGCGCGATCGCACCACCAGTGCGGCGATGCCCTCACCACCCGTGCCACCGCCGGTCGAGGACGTGTTCGAGTCAGGGTGTCCACGCGACCCGATTCTCAAACTGGATAGCTGCCCGGCTTGTGGCTCAGCGGACGCGACGCGCGTCGGTCGTTACAACAAGTTCGTGCTGTACGAACGGATCCCCGATACCGCCGCGACCATCTATAACTATGCGCTCTGCAACGATTGTGGCGTCGTCTACGCCACGGCGCGTCCCGCGGGTGAGCGATATGCCTGGCTGCTCGAGCATTTCGAGGAAACCATCGGGCGTACCGGACTGGGCGACCAGCGAGCCGGAAAGGTGACGCTCAGCTCATACGCCCTCACCGACGAGACCCGCGACGAGCTGCGACGACTCGCTTCGCGCGGGATCTTCGTGTCCGATCACTCGGGCATCTCGCGGAAAGATTACCTCCCGGCGCTCATGGTCGATCGACTGGCGAACAGCGTCCACGTCGAGATTCTCGGCTCGCTGCTGCCGATGAATCGCCCCAGGGTGCTGGAGATCAGATCGCGGCTCGGCGGAATCTCCGCGGCGCTCAAGCGGTTGTACGACGCGGATTGCCAGGCGCTGACGCTCTTCGAAAACCAGCAGCACCTCATTCAGGAGGTATACGGGATTCCCGCGAAATGCCCGATCGATTTCGACCACTTCACGATTCCGTTTGAGGGGCAATTCGATCTGATCGTCAGCAAGCACATGCTGACCCACGCCGTGCGGCCGAGGGAATTTCTCGCGACGGTGCGCAGCCGCCTCCGGCCGGGCGGGCACTTCTATATCTACTCCGAGTTCGTCGAGGCGGAATTCCTCGAACAGGGCCACTCGATGTTCAACACGCTCAACCCGTTTCACCTGCAGACCTTCAACACGCCGTCGGCGGTCCGTGCGCTCGAGGCCAACGGCTTCACGATGGTGTTCTGCACGATGCATGACGGTCACTTCGTCGGCCTCGCGCAGAAGATGGAACACGTCCCCTCCGACTGGCAGCGCATGACGCACGAAGAACGCGGCCGGCGGCGACAGCAGTATCGCCTGGCGTTCGATCTCGCGGTACTGCAGGTGCCGGAGTCGCTGCGATCACGCGTCGCGCAGGAATGGGATGGGGCGCTCGAACGATCGCTCGAGAACGGCACCGCCGAGATCGTGAAGAAAGGGCACGTGAAGGTACGACCGCCGAAAGGCGGCAAGTTGAAACGCGACTGACGTGGACTATCGCTATCTCGACACGCCCGTCGGACGGCTGCTCCTCGCACGCGAAGAACGGGAGCTCCGTCTGATCAATTTTCAGCGCAGCCGACTTCCCCGGCCTGATCCGCGCTGGCACGAGCGCCCGGACGCGTTCGACGATGTAGTGTCGCAGCTGACGGAGTACTTCGCCGGCCAGCGACAGCGGTTCGAGCTGCCATTAGCCCCCGAGGGAACGCCGTTTCAGCAGCGTGTGTGGCGTGAGCTCCAGGACATTCCCTACGGCGTCACGATCTCGTACGGGCAGCTCGCCGCGCGGATCGGGCAACCGACAGCCTCTCGCGCCGTCGGCCTTGCCAACGGGAGCAACCCGCTGGCAATCGTCATTCCCTGCCATCGCGTCATTGGCGCGAACGGCACGCTCACCGGCTACGGCGGTGGGCTTCCGATCAAAGAGCGACTCCTCGCGCTGGAGCGCGGCGAGCGCAGGCTCATCGAATAGTCGACTCGCCGAGAGAGCGCTGGACACGGAAACCTCGGTTGAGGCATGCTGGCGCGCCGCCAGATAGAGGAGGTTCGCCAGATGCGTCTCCGGTCCATCGGTTTGATGTCGATGATCGTAGGGGCTGTCGTGTCGCTCGTGCTGATTCGAGCGGCTGCACAGGTCCCCGCCTCGCCTCGGGCCACGGACGTGCCGCGCACACAGGACGGCAAGCCCGATCTCACCGGCATCTGGCAGGTGATGAACTCGGCAGCCTGGGATATTCAGGACCATCAGGCCCGAAAGGGCGTGCCCGGCGGGATGGGTGTGGTCGAAGGCAACGAGATCCCGTATCAGCCGGCGGCCCTGGCCAAGAAGCGCGAGAACTTTCAGAACCGCGAGACCGCTGACCCTGAAGCGAAGTGTTATCTCCCCGGCCTTCCGCGGCTCATGTACATGCCGTTTCCATTTCAGATTTTTCAGACCCCGACGAAATTGACCATGCTCTTCGAGTACGTCCACGCGACCCGTTTCATCCACACCAACGGGACGCCGCATCCGCCGGGTCACATCGATTGGTGGATGGGCGACTCACGTGGCCGGTGGGAAGGAGATACGCTGGTCGTCGACGTCGTCGATTTCAACGATCAGACGTGGTTCGACCGGGCCGGAAACTTCCACAGCGATCAGCTGCACCTCGTCGAACGGTATACGCTCACGGACCCCGATCACATCACGTATGAAGTGACGGTCGAGGATCCCCAGGTGTTCACGCGGCCGTGGCGCATGAGCATGATTCTGTATCGTCACAAGGAAAAGAACGTGCAGCTTCTGGAATACGAGTGCTATGCGTTTGACAACGAATTTCATGCGCCGGTGCCCAACTGACGGCGTCGCGCGGCGGGCGATTTGAGTGTTAGAGTAGGCGGGATTCGACGGCTGTCTGGGAGGAAGCGCTCATGACCAATCGGTTCCTTGGTGCGGTGTTCGCGTCAATCCTTGCGGGGATGATCCTCTCCACCGCCTCGGTACCCGTCGGGGCGCAGGCACCACCTCCGCCGAAGGCTCCTCCCCCGCCGAACTGGATCGACCCGAGGAATCCCCCGAAGGAAGATCCGAACTGGAACCCGGCCCGCACCCCCGACGGTCAGCCAAATATCGAAGGCCAATGGGGTCAGGCCAGCGACATCATCACGTACAGCATCGAAGATCCCGAATTGGAACGTGCCGAGCATACGGCGATCAGCGGCCAGCGGCCGATGGTCGGGCGGCCCATCATCGATCCGCCCGATGGGAAGATCCCGTATCAGCCCTGGGCGATGAAGTTCGCTGACTTCCTGCACGAGCAGCACAGGAAGCCCTCGAAACCCGAGTACCTCGACCCGGTAAGCCGCGGGTTCCAGGAAGGCCTTCCGCGGATCAACTACCAGGGGGCGTTTCAAATCCAGCAGCTTCCGGGAACGGTGCTGATCACCTACGACTACCATCACACCTATCGCGTCATCCCGCTCGATGGTCGTCCGCATCCCGGAGGAGACGTCAAGCTGTGGATGGGCGACTCGCGTGGGCACTGGGAGGGAAACACGTTAGTTGTTGATGTCGCCAACAACAACGGCCAGACCTGGTTCGCCATCGTCGGCTCCTTTCACTCCGACGCACTGCACCTGGTCGAACGGTGGACCGCCACCGCACCGGACCATATCGTGTACATCGTGACCATTGAAGATCCGAAGGTGTACACACGGCCATGGAAGCTACGGGTCGACTTCCGACGCCAGAAGGTGGAAGAGCAGTGGGAGAACGCGGTCTGGGAAGGCAACATGCTGGGAGGGCTGTCGCAGGAGTTCTGGGGCGCTGCTAAGAAGTAGGACCGCCAGGCGTATTGGCTGTCACTTCGGAGGCACAACTCCGCTGAACCACTTGAACCCAAGGCCGCGTGAGTGCTCGCCGGCCTGATTACCTTCGTTGCATGCGTTCTCCCAGGTCTCGTTCGAATACGGATCGCTGGCGTCGGTGCGTGCGCGCCTGATAGGCAGACGGATCTTCCACGGCCTGGTAAACACCGTCGGGTCGTCGATCGTCACTTCGTAGTCGATGATGTTTGCGGCGGCCAGCGTGAAGCGCTCGACCACGTGCACGTTGTCGCTGAAGAAATTCCCGACCTGGTCGAGCCAGTTCTTGGCGTTCAGGTTGGTGACATCGACCACCAGCGTATTGCCGTCCCAGGAACCCCGCGAGTCCCCCATCCACAGTTTGACGTCCTGTCCGACCGCGTGCGGACGGCCGTCCGTCGGAATGAAGCGATAGTAGTGGCCGAAGTTGAACGCGATGAGCACATAGCCCGCGCCCTGCATGATCTCAAACCCGCCACGATAGGTGGCGCGTGGAACGGTGTAGAGGCAGTAGGTTTGCGGATCTGTGTATAACCGCTCTTTTTCGCCCGGCCATCCCCGCGCGAGGCCCGCGCGATGCTCGGCGCGCGTCGCCAACGCCCACGGCTGGTAGGGGATCTTCCCATCGGGTGGATCAGAGACAAAGCTTTCCTCGGGCGGCGAGCTGATATCCACGTAGGGATGCTCTTCGAGGTCGTCGCCGCCGGGCGTGCCTCCCCATCGGCCTCGCAAGTCAGGCGTGCCATCGCCGGTCCGTGGCGGAACGAATGGTGGCAGTTTCGCGCGCTCCAGCGCCCAACTCCTCGCGCCTGGCTCCTTCGATGCGTCTCGTGAAAACAGGGCCTGGCCCCGTGCGGGCACCGCCATCAGTGACACGAGCGCCACGATCGCGAGCCGAATCATGCGAGAGACAAATTGATTCCTCACGGGGCCTCCGGTTGATCACCTGACGATTTCCGATCTGCGTGGTAGCGCGAGCGCCGCACCCCTGGGCGGCGCGGATTGTACCGGATTTTCTCGGGTCGGGTTGAAGATGGCGCTGGCCGGCTTGCCACGACTTCCGCGGCTGCCTGGAGATGACTCGGCCGGCAGGCCACGCTACGTGCAAAGAACGGTCACCCAAGATCGTAATCATCACGGGCGTGAAGAACGCCGCAGTCACATTAGAATCGCGTCGAGAGGTTCGTATGAGCGTAGTGCGAGATGACATTGCCGCACTCGAAGAGCGGCTTCGTCAGGCGGAACTTGGTCCGGATCCCAAGTTCTTCGAGGAGGTCCTAGCGGACGACGTTGTGCTGGTTGGTCAAGACGGCCAGGCGTTTTTTGCGAAGCGTAAAGTCGTTGAGGCGCACCAACCCGGGATCGTGCCGAAATTCAACCGCGTCGAGGTGAGCGATCTGCAGGTCGTCGACCACGGGACAACGGCCGTCGTCACGTGCACGGGAACCTACGAGAGCGCGCAGGCCAGCGTCACGCTGAAATTCCTGCGCGTGTGGGTCAAGAAAGACAACCGCTGGCAGATCGTCGCGGGATCGGTCTCGAATTAGAAGAATCCCAAACCAGGATTCACTTCGCGGTCGGCGCGGGTTGATCCGGCCCCGTGTACTTCAGGATGAACAGTCCCCAGTGCTTGTCGTCCACGTAGATGTAGCCCCGCGTGTCGACGAGCACGTCTTCGGTCTGATTCACCAGGTCGTTCGGCGGCTGCGGACCGTAGCGCTTCACGGGCGTCGGCGGGATGAACCAGCCGGTCTCTTTCGGGTTCAGGGGATCCTCGATGTCGAAGATGCGAAGCCCCGCGTTGAAGTATGTCAGGTAGATCAGGCTTCCCGGCTTCTCCACGTCGGGCAAGTGGATTTCCTGGTTGGTGTTGTGCGGACCAAAGCGCCCGCCCTTCTCGCAGAAATTCTTGTACGGCTCGCCGGCCGGCGGCTGCGGCAGCGGGAACAGCGAGATCATCCGCGGCTTCGCCGGATCCTTGTTGTCGACGAGACCGGCGAAGTTGAGACCCTCGTTGCAGCGCTCCGCACTGGCCTCCGAGTTCACCTCGACGAGCTGGCGATCCCACAACGGCAGCGCTGTATGCAGCGACTGTGATCCCGCGCTCAGGAACGGCGGGCTGAAATCGAGCGTGCCGATCGTTTTCGGATGCGCGGGATCCGTGACGTCGAGATTCACCAGACCTGGCGCGAACGCCATCGTGATCATCTTGCCGTCGGGGCTCACATTGGCTGGCCCGTGAAAGCCGTACGGCGTGTTCGGCTTCAACTTCTCGCCTGCAGCGGTGTTCATGCCCGGCTGTGCCCAGTAGCCGACTTCTTTCGGATTCTTCGGATCGCTGACATCGAGGATCACAAGGATGTTGCCGCCCTGGAATCCCATCCTGCCCGCGGATAGGAAGGCGTACTTGCCCCCGGGATACGAGTTGCGATGCGTACCGCCGGCGCCCGTCTTCCAGCGGGCCACCTCCTTGGGGTTCAGCGGGTCGGAAATGTCCCACATGATGATCCCTTCGCCGCCAGGCTTACTCGGATCGCCTCCCCACGTCGGAGGCTTCGGCTGCACTGCGCCGATCATCAGGTTGTCATGGAGCGTGACCTGGATATTCCAGCTGTTGGCGATGCCGGGGATGAACTTGAGGTACTTCGGGTTCACCGGGTCCGTAACGTCGACGATGCTCCAGCCGTCGTGCCAGAGATGTCCGGTATAGAGATACCAGCGATCGCCGACACGCTTGATAGCCAGCTTGAACGGCGGCCGGCCCTGCATGTCGCTGTAGCCGACCACCTGCATGTTGGACATCTTCGATCCGGCCGGAATCGGATCGGCGAATGAGGCCCCCGCGCTCACGGCCACCGCCACGAGACCGAGTGCGAGGCCAGCGCAGGTGCGCTTCAACGACGTTTTCAGGCGGTGCATCCGACCGATCCTCCCAAGGGTGTGAGTCGCAATTGTACCGGAGGAATCAGTTCACGGTCTTTACGGGCGAGCGATGCGTCGTCGCTGGCGGTCCGTCGTGACGAGGAACTCCAAGGAGCCACGGCAGAACGTTTCACCCGCTTCACCGCGGCTCCTTGCGCCCAGCCATACGTGCGCGCACCTCACCGCCCCCAGGGCCGCAATTTTGGAGCCGGGTGATCGCCTATTAACTCGCAGGCGGTGCGACGTTAACTTCGTTTCGCGTGCTGAGGAATCTTCAGCACCTGTCCGGGCTTGATCTTGTCCGGGTCGCTGAGCTGATCCTTGTTCTCGTTGAAGATATCCATGTAGGCGTTGGCGTCGCCGAGCTGCTCCTTGGCAATCTTGCTGAGCGTATCGCCTGCCTTCACGGTGTAGGTCAACTGCGTCTGCGAACCTGCCGGCCCACCGGCTGCCTTGATGTCCGCGACGACTTCCTGCTGCCAGGTGGGAACGGTCTTGATCGCATCCCAGATCTTGTTCGCCTGATCCTGAGTCTGGACGGTTCCGTGGAAGTGGAGCTTGCCGTCATGCTCGTCGGCTGAGCCCTGCATGCCGAAGCCCTTAGCCGTCTGAATTGCGTGGTTGTACTTCTCCCGAAGAGCCATATGAACGCCTCCTTGTAGAAACGTTCACATGCAATCCAGATTCCGAAACGACCTTAGCGGGCAGGAATCTCGACGGCGAAGGCGGCTTCGTATCCGGGCAATTCGTGCAGGCGCGTGACCTCTGCGTCGGCCTCGGCGCGAGTGGCGTAGGACGCGATGAGGAGACGTCGCTCGCGGTCGAGCGTGTCGCTCGCGGGCAGTGCGATCGAATAGGTGACATGTCCCGGCGCCAACGGGTCAGCGGCCTTCCCGGCGGCGGCGCGGTGCGGTTCCGGAGGAAGAGCCGGCAGCGTCACCGGCGACGCCACCTCCGACAGGATCGTCCATCCCACCATCAGCCCGAGACCGACCCCACCCATCATCAGGATCGCGAGCGCAGCGATCTGCGCGCGACGCACCCATTTCCGGGTGAACGCTTCGAGGCGCGTCAAGGGAACCGTGCGAACGCGCTGCCGACCGCCCGGCGTCGTCGTGGCAGGGGGCGCCGCCTCTTCCTCGACGCCCTGCTCAGCGATAACTTCCGATTGGCTCGCGATAGTGACGCCCTGATCGACCGCGGCATACCACTGGTCGATAGGATCGGATGCAGGAGGCGTTGCCGGCGACCGCGGGGTCTCGCAGGACGGCGGCGCCGATGTCATCCCGGGGACCGCCGCCTCCACGATGTCACGATCAATGAAGGCAGCCTGTCTCAGGTGCCCGTGGTGGAGCGCACGATCGCAGACACGATTGATCAGCCGCGGCACGCCGCCCGTCACCTGATACACCGCGGCGATCGCGTCTTCTGAGAAGCGGACTCGGTCAGGGCTGCCGCCCGCCACATTGAGACGATGTGCGATGTATCCCGCGACGCCTGCCTGATCCAGCGGTCCGAGGTCACAGCGTACCGAGATGCGTTGATCGACCTGCCGCATCTCTGGCAGCCCCAGCTTGTCCCTCAGCTCGATCTGTCCAACCAGCACAACCTGGAGTTGCCGCTGACGGCCGTCGGAATCGGACAGGATCCGTATCTCCTCCATCAAGGACAGCGAGAGGTTCTGCGCTTCGTCGATGAACACCACTGCGAACGCGTCGAGCGGAGTGAGCGTGGCAAGGAATTCGTAGAGCAGATAGCTCAACTCGGTGCGCGACGCGCCCTTGAGACGTCCGCTCGTGAAGTCGTCGGCAGACACCACGCCGAAGTCGATCAGGACCACCTTCAGGAGATCCTCACGCGACGCGAAGGGATCCGGGACAAACGCGCTGAACGTTTTCTGGTCGAGTTTCTGGAGAACCGCGCGGCACAGCGTTGTCTTGCCGGTGCCGATGTCGCCGCTCAGCACACTGAGGCTCTCGCGACGGCGGATACCTGACTGCAGATCTTCGAACGCCTTCGCGTGCGAACGGCTGCCGTAGAAGAACGCCGGGTCCGAAGACAGGCTGAATGGCTTCTCGGTGAGGCCGTAGAAAACCTCGTACGTCAGCCACGTCGCACGGACGTGACGCAACGTCGCCCCCGCGACGGCCTTCGGGGTCCACTGCGTTTCGATTGACATGAGCGGTTCAGTTGCGTGAACCGCACAGCCCATGCCAGCGTCGGGGCGCGCCGTCATGTGCAGATGGTGCCTCCCGGGCAGGAGGCTTGGTGCGGCTGTGGCACTGGGTACACCGGTTTTGAAATCTGAGTCCGCAACGATTCGGAGTGGAGTATTGAGTCGCGAGTGCCCGGTGAAATTGCTTCAGGCGCGGGTGCGTCGATCGCGGCCGATGCGTCGCTCCGCCTTGCGCCGCTCGACGCTCGCAACCTGCGGACCAAGGTTGACGCGCCGGCGGTCCGTTCCCCGCCGTTCGCGCCCCGCGCGCTTCTCGCGCACCGTCACTGCCGAAAGCACCGTCTCGCTCAGCTCCCGCTGCTGACGAACGGCGCGCCGCGCCGGTTCGAGCACTTCGAGCAGGCCCTGGTACACCGCCCGCGCCTTGACGTCGTCGGGAGACTGCGACACGACATCGGCCAGATATTGCGCCGCCGCAAGCACGTTGGCCCGCTGCCAACCGGCCATCGGCGTGGGGGAACCGACACTCATCGCTCGTTGCCCTCCTTCGGACAGATTGCGAGAATCCAACCTCAGCTGATTCTATCGGCTGGAAAGCGACGGGAATTTAAGGGGCGCCCTGCTTATTGCCGCTATTACCGCATCGCGGTATTCATCACCGGCGGGCGGATCGCCGGGCGGGGGGTCGTTGGCTGGTGGACATCCCGCGGAACGCGCGATGAGACGTAGGCCGTGATCGCGACGATGTCCTCTTCGGTCAGATTCGCGACGACCGGCTTCATCAATTGCGCCTGGGTGCCGTTGCGCGACCCCGCCTGGAAGTCATAGAGCTGCCGGGCCATATAGCTCGGTGAGCGCCCCGCGATCGGCGGCACGTCGTCGATGCCCATCAAGTCAGGTCCGTGGCAGCTAGTACAGGCCATCGTCTTGCGGACAATCTCGTTGCCGACGACCTTCGCGCCGCCAGTGTTCACGAGGTCCTCGCCTTTCACAATGCTGCCGACAGGCACATACGCGACAAACCCGGAGCGGGGATTGCGATTGAGCTCGGCCTGCTCGTTATCCGCCGGCACTTCGATGATTCGTCCCGCAATCGGTTCGGTCCATTCTTTCGCGACCGCGACGAACAGGTTGCCGGCGATACGCGTCTTCGGCACCAGGTTCGTTTCGACGACGCGCACCCACGGCGTATTCCATTTGATCGCCGCGAAGTACTCGGCCGCCTGGCGCATCTCTTCGTCGGTCATCGCCATCGCGAGTTTCATCATCGTGTAGGTGTTCGGCTTCCGCCAATCCGCACTGCGGCGGAAGCCATAACGGAAGTCCTGGAGTTGACGGATGAAGTACTTGACCGGCAGCGCCGCAGGTTGTGCGTTCTCGGGCCGTCCCTTTCCGTTGGGAAGATGACAGGAACCGCATCCGCGCATCAGTTTGCCCATCCGTGCCGGACCGTGCTTGACGACGTCGGGCATCGGCGGATGGTCGCCTGGGAACCAGTCGATCACATTCTGACCGTCACGGATGTCTAACAGCGAAAACGCAGCACTACTCCCGTCGACGTGCCGCGGCCTGGTCTGTTGTTCGGTGTCCTCGTCCGGGCGTAGAGTCCTGCCCAGTGGGGGGCCCTGACGGCCCCAGACATCTCCGCGGGCAGGAGGAGTGAGGAAGCCATAGGCCCACAACGGCTCCTTCGCGAGCATTCCCGCGGCCTGGACATAGGCTGCGCCGAATGCCACACAGGCGAGACCGAGGATTACGGCAGCGGCGCGTTTGCTCACGGCTTCCTTCAGCGGCCTCCTTATACACCCGCGTCAATGGATGCGCAACATGTGCAAGGCGTTGTGCTACGGTACTCCCCGCGTTTGACCCGGACGCGGAAGCGTCCGGCTTCGGTACCGGTAGCGTCCGGCTACGGTACCGGTAACGTCCGGCTACGGTACCGGTAACGTCCGGCTACGGTACCGGTAGCGTCCGGCTTCAGCCGGACCTAGCTACGGTACGGTAGCGTCCGGCTTCAGCCGGACCTAGACCTAGTACCCTAATAGTCATGCACGGAGTCAACGGACTTCATCACATCACCGCGATCGCCGGACCGGCGCAGGAGAACCTCGACTTCTACGCCGGCATTCTCGGCATGCGGCTCGTCAAGAAGTCGGTCAACCAGGACGACCCGGGAACGTATCACCTCTTCTACGCGGACGCGGAAGGTCACCCCGGCGCCGACCTGACGTTCTTTCCATGGGCGGAAATGTCGCCGCCGCGCATGGGTCATGGGCTCGCGGTCGAGGTCGCGCTCGAAGTACCAGCCGGGAGCCTGGAGTACTGGGGCTCGCGCCTCGACAGATACAAAGTGCCGCTCGGCTCCATCGAGTCGCGCTTCGGCGATCGCGTGCTGCCGCTTGTCGATCCACACGGACTGAAAGTGGCGCTCGTGGAACCCGCGACGCCGCCGCGGCGCCCGTTCACGCCATGGGATGGCAGCACCGTTTTCGCCGATCGCCAGGTGCGCGGATTGTTCGGCGCGCAGATCTGGGAGCTTGGGGCCGAGAAGACCGAGACATTTCTCACGACGGTCCTCGGCTTCGAGCGTCTCGGTCAGGAAAACGGTCTCACGCGATACGGCTTCCGGAGTTCCGCCGGCGTCGTCGACGTCCGTGAAACGCCGGACGGCAGGCGTGGCAGCTGGGGCGTCGGAGCCGTTCATCATATCGCGTGGCGCGTGGACGATGAGCGACACCAGGCGGAGGTGCGCGTGCGCGTCGAGAGTGCGGGCGCGCATCCAACACCAGTGATCGATCGCTTCTGGTTCAAGTCGGTCTACTTCAAAGAGCCCGGCGGAGTGCTCTTCGAGCTCGCCACTGATGGACCCGGCTTCTCGGTGGACGAGGAAGTCGCGCACCTCGGGGAGACGCTCGTACTTCCTCCGTGGCTCGAACCCGCCCGCCCGCGCATCGAGGAGGTGCTGCCGCCGCTGAAAATGCATCCGGCATTTGCCGGCGATTAGCCAATCGTATTGCCGCTCCATCGCACGTCGCACCTCATGGAACTGAATTTCATCCACGTCTTTCATCCTCCCTCGACCCCCGAGGCGCCGGTGCTGCTTCTCCTCCACGGCACGGGCGGCAACGAGCACGATTTGCTGCCGCTGGCGGAGGTGCTCGCGCCGGGCGCCGGGGTCCTCAGCCCCAGGGGCAAAGTGCTCGAGCGCGGCATGCCGCGCTTCTTCCGGCGTCTTGCCGAAGGCGTGTTCGACATCCCGGACCTGAAACAACGGACCCAGGAGCTGGCCGATTTCATCACCGAAGCGGCGGCGACGTACAAATTCTCGACGAGCAACCTGATCGCAGTGGGTTTTTCCAATGGCGCGAACATCGCAGGAGCGTTGCTCCTGCTGCGCCCCGAGGTCCTTGGAGGCGCGATCCTGCTGCGCGCGATGGTGCCGCTCACGCCCGACACGCTGCCGCAGATTCCAGGAACGCCCGTGCTGCTCTCGAATGGCAGGATGGACCCGCTGGTATCAGCCGAGGAGACTGAACATCTGGCTGCGCTGCTTCGATCGGCAGGCGCCGAGGTCACGGTCGCATGGCAGGCTGCGGGTCACGAGCTGACCGAGAGCGATATCACGACCGCGCGGGAATGGCTGGCGAAGCCGCCACTCCTGGCGCGCTGATCGCCCCAAGCCACCGCCGCCGCATCGGTTTCAACGCGACACCCGCACTAGCTCGGTCCAAGCCCAGGCCACCGGTGGCCTCAGAATATCCCGCGACGCTCGTAAGAATATCCCCGCTATCGAGAACGGTCTATCCCGCCCGTTCCCGGTCATGAGTTCGAGGGCAACTGACTGCGGCGACGCGACATCCGCACACATTGAAGGCACTCCACCGCCGCGATACACTGCAGCCGCCGTTGAAATACTCGGATACAGAGTTGAGCCGAATTGTTGTTAGACGTCACGAGTAAATTCGGAGCTCGCGTGACGGATCTACAATCACCATGTGGTTCTTCGGTTCTTCATCGACCCGTCGACTGGGGAACCACACATCTATCAGCACGGTGTTGACGAAGACGAGGTCGTGGACGTTCCGGAACGTCCTATCGAGGATCGGCCCGGGCCGCGAGGGCTCCCGCGTTGCTCTCGGGCAGACACAGGCCGGTCGCTATCTCCGGGTGATCTACGTGCCGGATCCCGAACCGGGGTCGGTGTTTGTAGTTACGGCATACGACCTTGGGCCGAAGGCCTTGAAGGCGCTGCGGCGTCGACGAAAGAAGCCATGACAGACACGAAGTACCCCCCGGGCTGGGATGAGGAACGCGTGAAGCGCGTGCTCGCTCACTACGAGCAGCAGACGGACGAGCAAGCGGTAGCTGAAGACGAAGCGGCCTACGAATCCACGACGCACACGGCGATGGAGGTGCCCGTCGATCTGGTACCTGCCGTCCGTGAGTTGTTGGCGAAGCGCCGTGCTGGGTAGTTCGGAAACCAGCCGTGACGTCTAACACCGCATGCACCAGACGGCGCTCCTGAATCGTGAAGCGCCGCTGGTGATGCGTTGCCGTGTTCCGCGACAGGCGATGTGCGGAACGGACGCGGGATGGGACTAGGTGTGCGGCCGACCGCGCCCATTGTCGCCGGCACGGCATCGTCGACTTGCACACGAAACGAAAAATAAAATACGCGTGCAAGAAGGCCGGCACGAGCGCGACAAGACTCCCGGGCACGCTGGAAAAGAGACCCACGACGCAGACAAGAACAATATGGCGGCGGCAAGGCGCCCACCGCGGCGGCAAAACGAATACGGCGCCGACAACATGTACCGGTGCGACAGGAGAATCGCGGACGTGCTCAACACGTCTCCGAACGAAACAGACTGAAATACGGCTCGACAAACACGGCCCCGGCGCGAAAAACATTTCGCGCGCCACGCTCAACGCATCTCCCGGCTCGCTGAACAGCAATACCGCTCGGTCAACACGTCCGCCGGCTTTGACGACAAGATTCTCGCGCTGTACATAGGGTGGCGGACCCAGCGTCTCCGGGCCGAATGTAGTCTTACTTCGCAGACACCCGTTACTCATCTCCAATGACAGGACCAATCCACTGGTTGCAGGAGAGGAACCGAACATCTGGCTGCGCTGCTTCGATCGGCAGGCGCCGAAGTCACGGTCGCATGGCAGGCTGCGAGTCACGAGCTGACCCAGAGCGATATCACGACCGCGCGGGAATGGCTGGCGAAGCCGCCACTCCTGGCGCGCTGATCGCCCCAAGCCACCGCCGCCGCATCGGTTTCAACGCGACACCCGCGAGCAGCGCTGTCGCGAAGTTCATCGCGATGATGATCGCGAAGACAGGCATCCACGATCCGTACGCGTCATGGATGAGCGCGGCGACCGGTCCGCCGAGCACCGACCCGATCCCTTGCGCCATGTAGAGAAATCCGTAGTTGGTGGTCGCGTACTTCGCGCCGTACGTGTCGGTGAGCGTCGAAGGGAAGAGCGAGAAGATTTCGCCCCAGGCAAAGAGCACGACACCGGACATCAGGACGAAGGCGGCGGGATTCGACGCGGGTGAACAGCCACAGGGTCATCGCGACGCCCTCGAGCGTGAACGCAATCACCATCGTGTTCTCGCGGCCGATCCGATCGGACAGCCAGCCGAAGAACGGACGCGTGAGGCCGTTCGTAATCCGGTCGAGCGACAGCGCCAGCGGCAGCAGCGGCAGCCCGAACACGATGGCATTCGCCATCCCGAAATCGCGCGTGAACGCCGCCATCTGCGAGGTCACCATCAACCCCGCTGTCGACATCATCGTCATCATGATGAACATCAACCAGAAGATTGGCGTACGCAGCATTTCGGCCGGCCGGTAGTCGACCGCTGCTTTCGCGGACCTTGAAGGTCCGCGCCGCTCGTACTGCGGTCCGCGCCGTCGGTCCCGCGGGGCCGGCCTTCAAGGCCTGCCGACCTTAGTCCCTGAGCGGCAAGAATGCCGACAGCCATGAACACCAGGCCCCAGCGAAATAACGCCTGCTGATAGCTGGCCTCCTTCATCGACTCGGCGATCGGAAATGTCGTGAGGAGCGCGCCCATGCCGTAGCCGGCCGCAACGATGCCCGTGGCGAAGCCGCGGCGGTCGGGAAACCACTGCACCATGTGACCAATCACGCCGACGTAAACGATGCCCGTCCCGATTCCACCAAGCAATCCGTACGTCAGGTACAACCCAGTCAGCGTCGTCACGCGCGCCGCGAGAACCCAGCTCAGGCCAGTCACAGCGCCACCGACCGACAGCAGCACTCGCGGCCCGAACCTGTCGACGAGGAACCCCTGGAACGGGGAGAGAAACGTCTGCACGACGATGAGGATCGAGAACGTGATCTGGATCGGCGCGAGCGTTGTGCTGAGCGACGCCATCAGCGGCTGCGTGAACAGCGTCCAGACGTACTGCGGGCTCGAGATCACAATCATGCAGACAAGGCCCAGCAACAATTGGATCCAACGTGATCTGTCTGCTTTTGCCATGATGTGTTTTCGAATCCCCGAATCCCGAATCCCGAGTCCGCTACAAGATCGGCTCCGGAATCGCGGCCCCGTCCTTGCGCGGGTCGGATGCGCCGTAGTTCACCCTCGCGCGCTCATCGCGCATCACCGCCTGCCCGCCGCCGACCATGTTCGAGAACTCGCCCTGCAGGTCGATTTCGTGCCCGCGGCGCGTCAGGCCGTCGCGAACGCTCTCCGGGAATCGCGATTCCATCATCACGTCGGTCCCCGCAAACGTCAGCTTCACGAACCGCGGCGCCTCGAGCGCCTGCTGGATGTTCAACCCGTGGTCGACAATGTTCGAGATGACCTGGACGTGCGCCTGCGGCTGATTCCATCCGCCCATGACGCCGAAGCCGACCCGCAGGTGATCGCGCTTCATGAACGCGGGAATCACCGTCTGCAGCGGCCGCTTCCGCGGCGCGAGCGCGTTCGGGTGCGAACGATCGAAGGTGAACAGACCCCCGCGGCTCTGCAGCGCGAACCCCGCGCCGTCCGGGACGACGCCTGATCCGAAGTTGGCGAAGTTGCTCTGAATCAGCGAGACGACGTTCCCCGCGGCGTCGACCGCGGAGAGATACGTCGTGTCGCCGCCGTGCATCGGCAGCGTCCCGGCCGCCACGTTCGTCGCGGCGTGTCGCGCGTCGATGAGGCCCGCACGCTCGCGCGCATACGCCTTCGACAACATGGCCTCGATCGGCACCTTCGAGAAGCGCGGATCGCCGACATGACGTTGCATGTCGGTATAGGCCAGCTTCTTTGCTTCGATCAGTGTGTGGAGTGTCTCAGCGGTGCCGTGCCCGTAGTCGCCGATCGGAAAACCCTCGAGGATGTTCAGCATGACGAGCGCGGCAATCCCCTGGCTGTTCGGCGGGATCTCGTAGACATCCCACCCGCGGTAGTTCGTCGTCAGTGGCGTCACCCACTCGGCTTCGTATTCGGACAGATCCGCCGCGGTGATGGCGCCGCCGCGATCCTCCGAGCACTCGAGTATCCGCCTGGCGACGTCACCTCGGTAGAAGGCGTCGCCTCCGTCAGCGGCGATGGCCCGAAGCGTGCGCGCCAGGTCGGGATTGCGGAACATCTCGCCGGCGATGGGTGGCCGGCCGGCCGGCAGGTACGTCACGATCGCGTTGGGTTCGCTCTGCAGCAGCGGCGCGCTGCCAAGCCATTCGAGCGACGTGATCTCCGAGACGGGAAATCCATTCTCTGCGTGCGCAATCGCGGCGGACAGGATCGTCTCGAGCGTCGCTTTACCGAACTTTTCGTGAAGCGCCATCCAACCGGACACGGCGCCCGGGACCGTGACAGCGTGAATGCCCTGCTGCGGCATCACGCTCATGCCGCGGGCCGTCAGGAATTCGATCGACGTTCCCGCCGGCGACCAGCCGCTTGCGTTGAGGCCGTGCACCGTATTGCTGGCCGCGTCGTGGACGATGGCAAAGAGATCGCCGCCGACACCGTTCATCATCGGCGCGACGAGACCCATCACCGCGTTGGCGGCAATCGCCGCGTCGACGGCGTGTCCGCCGCGCGCGAGCACCACCGCGCCGGCCTGCGCAGCGAGCGGATTCTCGGCAGCCACGATCCCGCGCGTGGACATCGCCATCGATCGCGCCTGCCAGCGACTGATCTCGGTGCGAACGTAGTCGGCGTTCAGGCTCGCCTTCGCCAACATTCCTCCCGTACGCGCGTTGCGTGCACCGAAATACTGTAGATCGGTCCCGCCCGCCACTCGAAAGACAACAATGTCGATGCCGCGTCCGGGTCGACATCGGTGTAGGACTACTCGTCGATCCGCCTCACTTTGATACGTCCGTCCTTCGCTCGTGTTGCGATCCCGCTGGCGAGCGAACGCTCGACTACGGCGTCCCAGTCCTTCGCAAACGGCGCACGCAGGTGCTCGGGGACCCGAAGAATCGCAGTGTCGTTGGCAACCCGATACGCCGAACGGCGGCGCGACCGCTCGCTCTCGCCCATCCGTTCCCAATCGGCGGGCGAATCGGCCGCCTGCGCGAGCGCCAGGAACAGGTCGTCGCGCACGTTGCAGAAGATCACCTTGAAGCCGTTCGCCTCGAGCGCGCGGACCGCCGACGCCTGATTGAACGTCTGCAGGTGAAACGGGTTGAGTGTGTTGAACATCGACTTGCCCCGCTCGAGGAACTCGCCTTCCATCGGCTCGTTGTACAGATAGAGATGGCCGCCGGGCCTCAGGCGGCTCCGCACGGTCGCGAGGAATTCCTTCGGGCGCACCGAGTGCGTCAGCATGTGATTGCTGACGATCAGATCGAACGGCCCATCGAACGGAATGTCAAAGGCGTCGAAATCGATGGGACACACGGCGGGAAATCCGTAGACCTCCTCGACGAGGAAACGCTGATTCTCGAAGATCGTCATCGCGAAGCCGCTCGCGCCGTAGAGCCGCTGGAGCATCGCGGAGATCGAGCCGAGCCTCGATCGGATCTCCAGGACCCGCGGCGCCGTCATCGCCAGCAGAGACCCGAGGATCTCGACGTGCATGCTGCTCGCGAGCCGATCGTTCATCAGCGACGGCAAAAAGTCTTTGCGGGTGATGCCGCTGTGACCCGACACGAAGACGCCGTTCGCGATCATCCGTCGCAACTGCGCCCGCGCTTCGTCGGTCAGCGACGAGGAGCTCAGCGCGAACTTGCCGGGACGCGGCGCTCCAACTTCGGTCCGGCCCAGGGTCTCCTCGAAACGCTCGAGCAGCCACTCGTAGCGTCCGGCTGCGGGACGACGCGCGGCGTAGACCACGCCGCACGCATGACACAGGGAGTAGTTGTAAATGGCCGAGGCCGCGTCTGGTGTGCGATCGAAGAGCACGAAACGGTTGTACCGGCTGACGCGCGTCGACTCGGCGCCTCCGCAGACGGGACACTGCTCGAGGGTAAGGATGGGCTCAGCAGGACACGGCGAATCGGTCGAAGGATCGTAGGTGAGCGCTTCCGCCTCGCCGGATGGCCGTTCCGCGATCGCGGGCTTTGGCGTCGCGCCGACGCCGGACGCGTCGGCGCCCAGAAATGCACGTACCCCGCTTTTCAGCCTGGACAGCATCTTTTGGAGGATGGATCTTATCAGCCGTGAGGTCCGGTCGAAGGCGTGAGGTCCGGCTGAAGCCGGACACTACCGATGATCATCGGCAACACACCTTCTGGGGCACCGGATGGTTTCCATGATTACCGGTAGCGTCCGCCTTTAGGCGGACATTCTCAGGCGGACGTATAAAGCAAGAGATTCGTGTAGCGCCGCCGGCCGGCTTCGACATACGCGAGCGCGTCGCGCAACTGCGCGATAGGACGAACGCGCGCTCCCGAGTCTCCTCGCAGGTCGATGAAATGCGTGAAATGCGCTTCCATCGATTGATACGCTTCGGCCACCGATCCGCCTGCGCGCTGCAGCATTGGCGGGCTGAACTCGATCTGCCACGCGATGTGCGTGTGTCCGAGCACCCCAGGCGCACCGGCAAGCACGCGCAGATCCCATCCCTGCGTATCAGACTTGATGAATCCGACCTCCGC
The DNA here is from genome assembly GCA_963741135.1 of uncultured Acidobacteriota bacterium. GTDB lineage: Bacteria > Acidobacteriota > Vicinamibacteria > Vicinamibacterales > UBA2999 > Gp6-AA40. Next base: position 461,974 of record CAVUHC010000006.1, on the reverse strand, counting down.
CAGGTCGATGCCGATGCGCTCGACCCATGTGTCAAGGGTCAGACACGGGACGGTCACGTGCTCGCTCTGCTCGACGTCGGACGCGCGGGTCACGAGATGATGTGTTCCGCTCTGCAGCGTCCGCATCGTCATGTCGCCGTTCGAATCGCCAATCGCAACGCGATCCGGCAACACGAGGCCACGGACACGGTTGGTGACGACGTTCCGCACGAGGCACGCGTAGTTCGCCGGGTCGGGTTCGGCGGCGTACACGGTGTTGAAGTCGCCAAGGACGGCACGCGTGATCGAGGTCGTCCCGACGTTCGCGCCGATATCGATCATCACTCGTCCAACGGCCAGTTCGCGTGTCTCCAGGATTTCGCGCAGGGGGAGGCGCCCTCTTCCTTCGAGGCGTGCCGCCACGCCATCCTGATCGCCGGGGCGCTTGGGAATCCACCACGACAGGCCGCCAACGACGACGCAGGCCGACGAAGGCGGCGGGACATCGCCGGGGCTCGCGACGGCATCACGATACGCAGCGCTGCGCCCGGCAAAGGCCGCCTCGCGTGAGGCTCGCCCGTCGTGATTGGACGCGAGCATCGCGGCATGGCGAAGCGGGAGCACGTGCTCGAGCACCGCTTCATCCGGCTGCGCCGCGATCGCGCGAAGGCGCCGCGTCTCCAACCGCCGGCGCAGCACCTCGCGCAGCCTCTCGGATCGATCGAGCCGCTGACGCAACAGATCGCGCTGCCGCCGCGCCTGCGCGAGCTCCGCGCCGAGACGCCGTCCCCCGGGCAGCCGGGCCACGATGTCGCGGAGGAGGAGAGCGAACCTGTTCATCGCGAAGAAAGGCCATAATAGCCTCGCTGTGCCAATCCCGCGTGAAGGCCGCATCGCCACGCTGTGGCAACTCACCTGGAACGACGATCGTGTGAAGTGCGTGGTCTACCAGAGCGCCGAAGGGATGCAGCTGCGGCTCGAGTCTGCCACCGGCGTGATCATGAGCGAGCCGTTCGAGATGCAGCCGCGCTCGTTCGCACGGACGCGGGCGCTGCGGGAGTCACTGAAGAGGCGGGGATGGCGGGAGGCGGAAAAGAAGCCGGTTTGATTTACCTGCGTTCGGACCGGTGCTCGTTGATGTGGTTGTGGATTGCCAGGTAGGCGCGGAATGCCGTCATGGTCCACAGTCCTGCCGCCGCCATTCTTGGGTGCTTCGGGCCCATCGTCAGGTTCCACGCGCTGATGCCCGCCACATCAATCATTCCGCCCATCGACACCAGGCGTCCCGGGGTCGACTGAAAGGGCTTCAAGACCGGATTCTGCTCCTGGACCTTGTAGAACTTGAGCGCGTGGTACGTCGTCGCCCAATCGGCGGTCGCCGCCGCGCCAGCCGCGATTGTCGGCCATTTGAGGCCGGGCTGCTGTGCAGACGCCAGGGTCGGAATCAGAATGGCGACAAGTAGAGCTGCCGCAAGAACGCGAAGCCTTCTATTCAGGGGCATGACCGGCCTATCGGTATTCAGCTAGCTGAGCTTTAGGGCAGGGATAATACACCAGTCATGCGCGTCCGCCTTGGGTCCGATGTCCTTCTTTCTTCAGGCCGGCTGAAAGGCTCCCGAATCGGCGTTGTCTGCAACCACGCCTCGCTAAACCGTGATTTTGGGCACGTGATCGACAAGCTGGCGGCGGCTGAGGGCGTGACGCTCGCCGCGATTTTCGGCCCCCAGCACGGGTTTCGTTCGGACGTGCAGGACAACATGGTGGAAACGCCGCACAGAGACGACCCCCGACTGCGGGTACCCATCTATTCGCTCTACAGCGAGACGCGTGAGCCGACGGCGGAGATGCTCAGGGGCATCGACGCGCTGGTCATCGACCTGCAGGACATTGGCGCCCGGATTTACACCTACATCTACACGATGGCCAACTGCCTGCGGGCCGCGGCGCGGCACGGAGTCCAGGTGATCGTCTGCGACCGGCCGAATCCAATCGGTGGAACAAACGTCGAAGGCGCATGCCTCCAGCCGGAATGGGAATCGTTCGTCGGGCAGTTCGCGATTCCTATGCGCCACGGGATGACGATCGGCGAGCTGGCGGCGCTGTTCAACGGCGCGTTTGGCATCGGCGCACTAGTGGATGTTGTGCGGATGGAGGGATGGAGCCGCAGCATGTACGCGGATGGCACCGGCCTGCCTTGGGTCATGCCTTCGCCCAATATGCCCACCCTCGACACGGCGATCGTCTACCCGGGAACCGTGCTGTTCGAGGGAACGATGCTGTCCGAAGGCCGCGGCACCACGCGGCCCTTCGAGCTGGTCGGAGCGCCGTGGATCGAGGCCGAGCGTTTTGCGGCGGCGATGAACGCCCTCGGACTGCCTGGCGCCTATTTCCGGCCGGCGGGCTTCGAGCCGACTTTCCAGAAGCACGCCAGGCAAACGTGCGGCGGCTGCCAGGTCCACGTGACCGATCGCGATGCCTTTCGGCCCGTGATCACCGGCGTCGCGCTCATCGACACGTTCCGCCGGCTCGATACGGGTCGCTTCGCCTGGCGCCAGCCGCCGTACGAGTACGAGCACGACAAGATGCCGATCGACATCCTTGCCGGCTCCGACACGCTGCGGCAACAGGTCGAATCCGGTATGCCAATCGCAGAGATCGCTGCAAGCTGGAAGGACGATGAGACGGGATTCGAGCGGCTTCGGCGGCCGTTCCTGATGTACTAGTGCACTCCGACGTAGCCACGTAGAGACACGAAGACACGGAGGAATCAATAGGTTTGGAGTCCGTGGGCTCCGTGCCTCCGTGGCCCGTGGAAGTGAAAATGCTCTAGTCTGCCGCCAACACATTCGATCGCGTTTTCGCGATTCCCGGCGCCTTCGTTTCCTGGACCGTCGGCGGCGTCAGGTGATGCTCCGTCAGGTGCGCTTTGAGCAGCTCGAAGGCGGCCTCCGGTGTCTCGGCGCGCGTGAGCAAATCGATGTCCCTGTCGCCAATAGCGCCCCATTCGGCGAGCGGCTCGAGGTTCAGGATCGGATCCCAGTATTCGCTGCCGTACAGAATGATCTGAATCTGCTTCGCCAGTTTCTGTGTCTGCATCAGGGTGAGGATCTCGAACATCTCGTCGAGCGTCCCGAATCCACCCGGAAAGATCACCAGCGCTTTCGCCAGGTACGCAAACCAGAATTTGCGCATGAAGAAATAGTGAAACTCGAAGTGGAGGCCGTCGGTGATGTACGGGTTGGGCCCCTGCTCGTGCGGAAGGCTGATGTTGAGGCCAATGGTCTTACCGCCCGCCTCGTGAGCGCCGCGGTTGGCCGCCTCCATGATGCCCGGGCCTCCGCCCGAGGTGACGACGAACCGATAATGCGAGCTGTCGAGCGTCGTCGTCCAGCCGGTCAGCAGCCGTGCGAGCTCACGGGCCTCTTCGTAGTAGCGCGACCATTGGACGGCTCGACGACCGCGCCGCAGTATCTCCTCGATGTCGCGGTCGGCTTCGTCGCCATGCTTCCGCATCAGCGCTTCGAGAGATCGCTCCGCGTTCTCGCGGCTGTGAATGCGCGCGGATCCGAAGAATACGACTGTATCCTGGATGTTCTGGGCCTTGAACCGGCGCAGCGGCTCCAGGTACTCCGCCAGGATGCGGATCGGACGGGCGTCCTCGCTCTTGAGAAAGGTGGGATCGAGATACGCCTTTCGCTGCTTGCTCATCTCCCGATTATCAATGCACAGCGGAAAGTGCACAATGAAAGCGTTCCGCGGCCCTGACACGACCCGCGCAGGATGGGCGGAGGTATCCGCTGCTCGAATTCACCACTGATCTCGTGATCGTCGCGCCGCCCGAGAAGGTGCTGGAGGCCTTCTTCGATTCGAAGGCGCTCGCCACCTGGTGGCAGGCGAAGCATTCGGTGTGCGTCCCGCGGCCCCTCGGCAGCTATGCGATCGAGTGGGAGCCGACCGAGTGGCGCGACGAGGTCCTGGGACGTCTGGGCGGTGCGCTGCACGCGACGGTGGTGGAGTTCAAGCCGGGACGCGAATTCTTCCTGGCCGACACCTACTGGCTTCCGCCAGACGGCGACCCCATCGGCCCGATGGCGATCGAGGTGACGTGCAGTCGTCACACGTGGGGCACCCAGCTGCACGTCCGGCAATCCGGATACGAAGAGGGTGTTCGGTGGCGGCGCTACTACGAATTGACCGGACCTGGCTGGCATCGTGCGCTCGCGTCGCTGAAGAAATTCGTCGAGCGCGGACGACTGGATTAAAAGCAACCACGAAGAACACGAAAAGCTCGAAGGACACGAAACCTAATTTTTGTCTTTAGATCCGTTGAAGCTTGAGGAAGTTCGAAGGCCCGTGCGCGAGATCGGGCGAGATGCTGACGACGACGATCACTGACGACACCGCGATCGCGCCGCTCGCGACCAGGGTTGCTCCAATTGTCGCCACGGCCGCGTCGACCTCCGCGCCAAAGGCGCACACGAGCGGTACGACCCCCCGTGCCAGCGCCAGCCGCCGTCCGATTGCCGAGCTGTTGGTCGCGGCGTAGATCGGCGCGCGTGGCCTGAGCGCCGATAGCACGCGCGCCGTCTTTCCTCCGCGCGTCACCGCGACGATCGCTGCGGCATCGCTTCGTTCGGCGAGTGTGACGGCCGCCTCGCAGAGCGCCCGCCCCGGCCCCGACAGCAGGTTCGTTTGTTCGAGCGCGACGTTGCCGACCGGCGGCATCACCTCGGCGTCGCGAATCACGCGGTCGAGTGTGCGAACGGCCAGCACCGGAAACTTCCCCGCTGCCGTTTCGCCGGCCAGCATGATCGCGTCGACGCCGTCGTCGACCGCGTTCGCGGCGTCGCTCACTTCCGCCCGCGTCGGACGCGGCTCCGTCCGCATCGACTCGAGCACCTGCGTCGCGACGATGACCGGGATGCCCCGTGCGCGCGCCTTACGGGTGATCTCCTTCTGCACGCGGGGCACGCGCTCGAGCGGCAGTTCCAGCCCGAGATCCCCGCGCGCCACCATGACCGCGTCGCACGCGGCGAGGATCTCGTCGATCTTCGCGACGCCCTCGGGTCGCTCGAGCTTCGCAATGAGCACTGTCTCCGGCGATCCGGCTTTCGTCAGGGCCTCGCGCGCGTTTTGCAGGTCCGCTGCGCTCTGTACGAAGCTCAGCGCGACGTAATCGATGCCCATCCCGACACCAAATTTCAGATCCTCGCCATCCTTCGGCGTCAGACCCGCCGATGGCAGCACGACGCCCGGGATGTTGATCCCCTTGTGCTCCCCCAGCAGACCGCCGTCGATGACTGTCGTGACAATCTCGTTGCCCTCAACGGCATCCACGCGCAACTGAAGGTGCCCGTCATCCAGCAACAACGTGTCGCCTGCGGCAACTACCTTCGTCAGGTCGTACGTCGTCGACACGCGCGCGTGCCGCACCGAAGCCGCGGGCGAATCGGAGCCGGGCTCACCGGTGATATCACCGATCACGATGCGCAGCATGTCGCCGCTACGAAGCTCCAAAGGCTGGTGATTCTTCAGCTCGCCGGTCCGGATCTTCGGACCGCTGAGATCCTGCATCAGCGCGACGCATCGTCCCGCCCGATCGGCAGCGGCGCGAATGCGTTCAATGGCGGCTCCGTGCGTCTCGTGCGTACCGTGCGAAAAATTCAGGCGGAAGACATCGGTCCCGGCCTCGATCAACTCGCGGATGGTTTCGTCGCTGTCGCTCGCCGGTCCGACGGTCGCAATAATCTTTGTCTGTCTCAACTGAAGAAGGTTAAACCACGCGGGTCACGATACGAAGGAAAGAAACTTTTTGGGGTACGCTCTATTTCGAAATGACCATCAAAGCGTGGCTGGAGGCCGCCGTTCACGATGCAGAACGTCGAGGCCTGATCGAATTGAAACCGATGCTCGAGATGCTCGCCCGCGCGACGTCGGCGCTCAGGACGGCTGAATGGAACGCCGACGCCAGCGGTGAATTCGATCAGCGCGAGGAACCCGATGGCCGCTGAGGCGCAGACGATCGCAGAGCTGTCGCGCGCGCTGAAGGCCCGCGACACCACTGCAGAGGCCGTCCTCGATCGATGCCTGCAGCGTATCGCCGAGCGCAATCCCACGATCAACGCCTTCATCACCGTTTTCGAAGGCGACGCCCGGGCGCAGGCGCGCGAGGCGGACCGCGAGATGGCCGCCGGCCGCTACCGCGGCCCCCTGCACGGCGTGCCGATCTCCATCAAGGACCTGTTCGACATCCGCGGATGGGCGACGACCGCCGCATCGCGCGTGCGACAGAACCATGTTGCACGGAGCGATGCCCCCTCGATCGCGAGACTGCGCGATGCGGGCGCGGTGTTCGTCGGCAAAACCAATCTGCACGAGTTCGCGTACGGCACGACCAACGAGGAGTCGGCGTTCGGGCCCGCGCGACATCCGCTCGATCCCACCCGATCGCCAGGCGGTTCGTCCGGCGGATCCGCGGCGTCCGTGGCCGATGGCATGTGCTTCGCCTCGATGGGCACCGATACGGGCGGATCGATTCGCATTCCATCGGCCGCATGCGGGCTCGTCGGCTTGAAGCCGACGCTGGGCGAACTGTCGACCGATGGCGTCGTGCCGCTCAGCACGACGCTGGATCATATCGGGCCGCTGTGCCGCTCGGTCGAGGATGCGGGAATCCTGTACGACGTCCTGCGCGGCGAGACCACGCCCCCGGTATCTGCCCCTGCCGATTCCCGGGGACTCACCCTCGGAATCCCACGCGAGTATTTTCTGACGCTTCTCGACCCGCAGGTCGCACACGCCTTCGAGAACGCGTGCGAACGTCTGCGTGATGCTGGTATCAAGCTCGAAGACGTGTCCATCCCGCACGTCGGAGACGTCACCGCCATCTATTTGCACATCCAGCTTTCGGAAGGCGCGGCGTTTCACGCCAAGACGCTGGAGCGGCAGCCGAACGACTACACCCCCGGCGTGCGCCTGCGTCTCGAGATGGGTCGCTATGTGCTGGCGGAGGACTATGCGAGAGCGTTGCAGGGGCGCGACCTGCTGAAGCGCGAGGTTGATGCCACTCTCGAAGAGCGCGATGGCCTGTTCCTGCCGGCGATGGCGATCCCGGCGCCGAAAATCGGGACGACCACCGTCCGCGTGGGAGCCGTCGAGGAACCGGTGCGAAGCATGATGCTGCGGTGCACGCAGACCTTCAACGTCACTGGCCACCCGGCCATCGCGATCCCGTGCGGGAACACATCCGAGGGTCTGCCGATCGGGGCACAGGTGGTCGGGGCGCGCGGTGGCACGCCGCAGTTGCTCCGCCTGGCGCGAACGATCGAGCGCTATCTCGGGCCGGGCACGTCCCGTTGAGGTGTCGACCGGTCCGGCAGAGGCTGCGGGGGAATATCGGGCGGCGGCACAACCGGGATGTCCGGCGGCGGCGCATCGATGATGTCAGGAACACCCTCACGGCCTGGTGCGGAATCCGGTGCTTGCGGATGCTCGAACATGCTCGTGTTCACTGCAACCTGATTGCCGTCGTTCAATGCTGACTCGCTTCTTCCATCGCTGGGAACACCAACTCGCGTCCGTTTCCACGGATCGCGTCTTCCGTCCGTTCGACTGGGGACTCGACTGGATCCCGGTGAACGGTTGCGGCGACGCGGCTCCCAAGGCGCACGTCCATGCATGGGTTGACGAGTTGATGCGCGATACGAGCGCGTTCTTCGATGACCCCCCAACGCGCGCATATCAATTCAATCCGGCTGGGCCGCACGCCGCCGCGAAAGGCGAAGCCGGCACCCTCCGCTTCCCGAGCGCGCTCGTGACGCCGCACCCCGAAAACAACACGGTGATCGCACGATGGTTTCCCGCCCCCGGGGAGCCAGGCGTCGGTTCGGCGGGTCCGCGCGGGCGGGCCGTGGTCGTCCTGCCGCAGTGGAATTCCGACGCCGAAGGACACATCGGTCTGTCGCGACTGCTTGCGCGCTTCGGAATCTCGGCGCTTCGCCTCTCGCTTCCCTATCACGATGCGCGCATGCCGCCCGAGCTGAGGCGCGCCGATTACATCGTCAGCGCGAACGTCGTGAGGACGGTCCAGGTGTGCAGGCAGGCGGTACTGGATGCGCGGCGCGCGGTGGCGTGGCTGGCGGACCAGGGATACGAGCGCATCGGTATTCTTGGCACGAGCCTTGGCTCATGCCTCGCGCTACTGACGGCCGCGCACGAGCCACGGATCCGCGCGCAGGCGCTGAACCACGTCTCGCCGTGGTTCGCGGATGTCGTGTGGCGAGGATTGTCGACGAGGCATGTGCGTGAGGCCCTGGATGACAACATCGACCTGGACGAGCTGCGTGAACTGTGGCGTCCGATCAATCCATGGTCGTACCTGGACAGGATCCGTCACACGCAGACGCTGCTCGTCTACGCGCGCTATGACCTCACGTTTCCGGTGGACCTGTCGAGGGTGTTGGTCGGTGAGTTCACCAAACGCGGGCTGCCGCACGAGGTGGTAGCGCTGCCATGCGGGCACTACAGCACGGGTGTCCCGCCGTTCAATTTCCTCGACGCGTACGTGCTGACGCGATTTTTGCGGAGGCGGCTGTAGAAGGGGTCGGGATCATTACGCGTTCCGAAAACACGCGCAGTTGATCTTCAGGTTTTCGAAACGCGTAAGACTCCCGACCCCTTCACTCCGGCGGCAGCACCTGCAGCTCGCCAAGACCGAGCGCCTGAAGCGAGTCTTCAATGACCTTGTGATCGCCGACGACCAAGGTGATGGCGCGCCAGGGATCGAGATACGCCTCCGCCACGCGTGTCACGTCGGCGGCGGCAACGGCATTGACGCGCGGCACGAACTCCTCGAAGTACGTATCCGGCAGATCGAACAGCGCCAGCTGAGCCACTGAACGTGCGACCTGCTGCGCGGTCTCGAAGTTCCGCGGGTATCCGCGCGTCAGCGACGCTTTGGCGAGCGACAGTTCCTGTTCCGTCGGCGGGCCGCGTGCCCCGAATGTCCGCGAACTCCTTGAGCGAATCGGCGATCGCCTCCGCGGTAGCGGCGGTGTGAACGCTCGCCTGCATCGAAAATGGTCCAAGACCCCGGCGCCAGTCGAATCCTGTCCGCGCGCCGTAAGTAAACGCTTTCTCTTCGCGCAGCTTCAGGTTGATGCGGCTCACGAATTGCCCGCCGAGCAACGCATTCATCACAAGCAGTGGCGCGTAATCGGGCGTGTCACGCCGCGCGGCGAGGTGACCGATGCGCAGTTCGGACTGCGCCGCGCCTTCACGAGGGACGATCGCAATTCGCGACGACGCTGGAGAGTCGGGCATGAGATCGGCCGCTGCCTGCGGGATGCTCGCCACCGATTCCTCCCCCTTCCACCCTCCGAATGCCTCCTCCGCCAAGCCGACAAGCTCCGCGTGCGGCATCGCCCCGGTCACGACGAGCGTGGCGCGCCATGAAAGAAATGTCGACGCGTGAAAATCGACGACCTCATCCAGCGTCAACTCACGCAATGCCGTATCGGTCCCGATCGCCAGATGGCCGTACGGATGCGACGGGTACAGCAGCCGTAGAAACGCGCGCTCCGCAACAGCGGGCGGCAGATCCTTCAACTGGCGCAGTCGATCGAGTCGAAGCTGTCGGACCCGATCGAAGTCGGAGTCGCGCATGCTGGGTTTCGTGAGAATCCTCGACAGCAGCGTCGCGCCCCGTTCGGCAAATCGCGTCAGCGTCGTCAGCGCGAACATCGTGGCGTCGGCCCCGACCTCGACGTCGTACTCCGCGCCGAGCCGCGCAAGCGCATCGGAGACGTCGATGGCGGACAGATTACCGGTACCCTCGTCGACCATGTCTGCCGTGATCGACGCGAGTCCTTCTCTTCCGCCAGGATCCGCGCCGAGGCCGCCGTCGACTTTCATCACGAACGTGACGATTGGCACGTTGCGGTGCTCCACGGTACGGACCTTGAGCCCGTTCTTCAACTCGTGCCTGACGATGGACGGCAAACGAAATGCCGGATCGGGACCGGGCGCAGGCAGACGTGAGCGATCGGCGCGCGTCACGATACGGAAACCGGTTCCGAACCGGACAGCGCGACCGCCGCGTGGCCGCGTGGCACGACGCTCAGGAGAACACGCCGATCGAAGGCGAGGTACTCGCGCGCCGCGGCGCGCACCGATTCGCGAGTCGCGTCACGATAGCGCGCGAGGTCAGCCGCAAAAAAATCCGGATCGCCGCGGAAGACGTTATACGTGTTGAGCTGATCGGACTTGCCGCCAAAGCCTCCGACCGTCTGAAGCCGGTACATGAAATGGGCTTCGGCCTGCGCCATCCCCCGCTCCATCTCGTCGTCCGTCGGACCTTCGTCGGCGATCTGCTGGATTTCCCGGTCGATGATCGCGGCTATGTCGGTGAGCGAGCGGCCGGGCGCGGCGGTCGACGCGAGCAGGAAGAAACTGCCCAATTCGCGCGAGTGCTGGAACGCCGACACGTCGAGCGCCACGCGTTCCTCGTAGACCAGCGTCCGGTAGAGACGCGACGTCTTGCCGTTGGCGAGGAGATCTGCCAGCAGGTCGGCCTCGGCGTCACCCGCTGCGAACATCGCCGGCGAATGCCACGCCACGTAGATGCGCGGCAGCTCGACGCGATCCTCGAGCATGAGACGGACCTCGCGCGTCAGCGAGGCGCTGGCATCGACCGGTTGCGGCGGCTGGCCTCCGGGAATCTCGCCGAAGTACTTGTTCGGCGAGCTCGAACGCCTGCTGCGGTGTCGATATCGCCCGCGAGTGCGAGCGAGGCGTTCGCCGGGTGGTAATAGGTGCGGAAGAACGCCTGCACGTCCTCGAACTGCATCGCGCGGATGTCGTCCGCCGCGCCGATCGTCAGCCAGTGATACGGGTGATCCGGTGGATACAGCGCCGACGTGAGCGCCATCAGCGCCAGGCCGTACGGCCGGTTCTCATAGTTCTGGCGCCGCTCGTTCAGGACGACGTCGCGCTGGGTCTCGAACCGCTCGCGCGTCAGCGCCGGCAGCAGATAACCCATGCGATCCGATTCCATCCAGAGCGCCAGCTCGAGTGCGCCCGTCGGCACGACTTCCCAGTAGTTGGTGCGATCGGTGTTCGTCGATCCGTTCAGCAGCGCTCCCGCCTGCTGCAGCGGCATGAAGAAGCCGGTGTTGTGGTGCTCCGACCCTTCGAACATCAGGTGCTCGAAGAGATGCGCGAAGCCGGTGCGTCCCGGGCGTTCGTTCTTGGACCCGACGTGATACCAGAGATTGACGGCCACAATCGGCACGTGCCGAGCCTCGTGGACGACGACGTCAAGACCGTTGGCAAGCGTGCGCTTGGTGTATGGCAGCTCGATCGCGGTCGTCACCGGCGCACTCAACGAACCTGGATCAGCGGAATCTTGCCTTTGTTGGCTTCAGCGGTCTTGTGCGCGACGATCGACACCTGCGCGGCCGTACGTTCGGCCACCGTGCATGAACGCGCGCCCGGCGACCGAGCCCGGCTCGCTGACAACGATCGGCACACCGGTGTCGCTTCCTTCGCGGATCGGCTGATAGATGGGAAGACGCCCGAGGAACGGCACGTCGAGTTGCGTCGCAAGTTTCTCGCCACCGCCGTGTCCGAAGATGTCGGCCTCGTGATGACAGTTCGGGCAGGCGTAATAGCTCATGTTCTCGACGATGCCGATCGGCGGGAATGTTCAGCTTCTGATACATCCGGACCGCGCGAAGGCTGTCGGCCAGCGACACCTTCTGCGGCGTCGTGACGACGATCGATCCGACGACAGGCACCGTCTGGCTGAGGCTGAGCGCGACGTCGCCAGTGCCGGGCGGCATGTCCACGATCAGGTAGTCGAGATCTTTCCACGCGACCTCGCGGAAGAACTGCTGAATGGCGCCGTGGAGCATCGGACCGCGCCAGATGACCGGCGCATCGTCGGAGGTCAGGAACCCCATCGACACGACCTGCACGCCATGCTTCTCCGCCGGGACGATCTGCTTTCCGTCGGTCGTGAGCTGCGTCGTTCGTCAGCCCGAGCATGATCGGCACGTTCGGTCCGTAGATGTCGCCGTCGAGAATGCCGACGCGGCTGCCGCATCGCGCGAGCGCGAGCGCGAGGTTCACGGCGACCGTCGTCTTGCCGACGCCACCCTTTCCTGCGCCGACCGCAATCACGTTCTTCACGCCTGGCAGCGGCGGGCGTCCGGTTTCCGGCGCCGAGACCGACCGCACGTTCGCCGTCATCCGAACGTCGACCGATCGTCACGCCCGGCAACGCGCGCACCGCGGCGATCGCCTGGTCGCGCATCTGATCCTTGACGGGACACGCCGGGGTTGTCAGCTCGATCGCGAACGAGACGTTGCCGTCGGTGAGCGAGAGATCCTTGATGAAGCCGAGCGACACGATGTCGCGGCGAAGGTCGGGATCGATGACGACGCGAAGCGCGTTCAGCACTGCGTCGCGGTCCGGCGTGGCTGCCATCCTGCTATCTTAATCCGCCCGGGCAACCCGGTGAGACGGGCCACGGAGACACGGAAACACGGAGCTTTGTTTCCAAGATGTCTCCGCGCCTCCGTGCCTCCGTGGCTTGTCTCAAGTCACCGGTGTCGCGAATGTGGGCTCAAAGAGGCGGCGGCCGTCGTTGGTCAGCAGAATCCACATCGCGTAGATGCCGAGCGCGGTGCCGAACGGCAGGACGAGCAGATTGACGACGGCCAGGCCGAGCGTCAGGACGCGCCCGGCCGCCTGACGTCGGCGAAGCAGCACGCTGGCGCCGACGTGCGCGGCCGCCCCAGACGAGCGCGACGGCGCCCATGACGGCGAATGCGGTGGCGGTCAGGCCGGCGGCGAACGTCACCGCGCGGCCGTCCGGGCTGAAGAGAATCGCAATCGCCCCCACCGACAGCAGCAGCAGCGACACCCCGACGAGCATCGCAAGCGCGCCCCACAGGCTGCAGAGAATGGCGAGGATCGTGACGTGCCGTTCCACCGGTCCTCAGCCGCGCTGAGGCGGGCTGACGAGCACGCGCAGCTCGATGCGCGTGGAGAGGTCGTGTCGGGGTGCGACGGAGAAATGGAAGCAGGCGCCGTCCTCGACGCCGGCTGGAACCGTGACGTGCACCTGGTGATGCAGGAGCTCGATGCCGCTTCCGGCGCACCGCGTGCACGGCTGCGCCCACGTCTCGCCGCGACCACCGCATGCGCGACACGTGCAGCGCACCGGCACTGCGAGCGGCACCGTCGCGCCCTCGTTCGCTTCGCGTCGCGAGAGCTGAATCGCGGCCGTCATCGTCGCGGCGCGCTCGTCGGCGAGGAACGCACTGCGCATGCGCTCGACCGCCGGCGCCACCGACGGAAAATCGACGACGACCTCGTCGGCGAACCAGCGGCGATCGTGGCGGGTCTCTTCCCCGCCGTGCACCGCGAGCGCGTGTCCGCCGAAAGGTCGAAACGTATTCCAGCGCCATGAAACTGCTGTTACGATAGGGTCCGTCCAGGGAGAAGTCAATGGCCGCAAAAGAATGTCCGATGTGCGGTGAGACGATGCGGCTGCGCGAACGCGAAATCACCGAATCGCGTGCCGGGCTCGACACAGACCAAGACGGCTCGAATTCCGTGAGTGGGTCTGCCCTGAATGCGACTACTTCGAGGAAGCCGAGGACGAGGCGGGCTGAGAAAGGGGCGGCGCGACGCGCGTCAGCGCGCGCCGAGCGTCAGCAGCAGCTCTTTACGCAGGCCTTCTTCCATGTCGTCGATGCTGAGTGCGGTCTCGCACTCGTCGCACAGCACTTCCAGAACCGCGGGACGTCCTTCTTCCGACACTTCCACGCGCGAATCGTCGAGGTGCACGACGTGCATCTGCAGGGTCTTCACCAGAAAGTTCTGGTCGTTACCGCAACTGGGACACGTCAGCGCCACTCGGGTCTCCTCATTGGTGGTCAATAGCGAACTCCTTAAACCGATTGTAGGAGATGGGATCTGCATCCGCAATGCAGAATTGGGCTCGATCTGCGCAGTCGAGCTTGTTTTAGCACCATGTTCGCCTGAATAACCGTGCAAACAGCAGCCGAATATGCAATTAGGACGCTCAGGGCGCTCCAGCGTAGATTAATCGCGCGTCCACTTTGCAGTCGGGAAATACCTGCTGCATCGCCCGCTGATAGAGGTCTATCTGCGCACGATGCTCCGATCGCTCTTGCCCGGTCTTGAACTCGAGGACGGTGAAACGGTCGGACGCCGTTTGCACGAGGCAATCCACCGTGCCGCGGAGGAAACGGCCGTCGACGGACCATCGTGAATGGCACTTCGTGCAGCTTCTTCCCTGACATGTAGAGCGCTCGCACATCGTCGCGCGCGCAGATCGCCGTGTACGTCGAGACTGCCGCTTCGACCAGCGCGCGAACATCGCCGCTCTCATCGATCTCTTCTTGCCGGACGAGCCGCGCCGCGACCTCGCGAACCGGTTGCACCGACGCCTCGGCCAGACCGAATCGCTGTAGCAGACGATGCACGAGCGTGCCAACGAGCCGATCTGATTCCTGGCCTGCACGGCGCAGAGGGCCGTACTCGCCAGCCGAGGCAATTGCCGCTGCGATCGACGTCCGTGGAAGCGCGGCGTCGACGAGTGGACCGAAGTCGTCGATGGGGGTATCACGCAGGGATCGGGGATCGGGGATCCGGGATCGGGGATCCGGGAGACACGAAGCGGCGGCATCGGGAGCCGGGCAGCGCAACAGTCTATGGACCGCGCCAGAGGATGCACGCCATTCCGTCATGGACAGATGGCCGTCGGCGATCGACATCTGCTCGACGAGCGACGCGGGCAATACCTCGGCGAGGCTGCCCCGTCCCGGCTGCAGGATCCCGTCTTTCAACGCGGACCCGAGATACAGACGATCGCGCGCGCGCGTCAACGCGACGTAAAGCAGGCGCTTGGTTTCCTCCCGTTCCTTCGTCGCCGTCATCTTCGTCGGCGTCAGAGCGGAAATCGCCGACCGCGACCGATACGTCGTCGCTGCCCGGGTTCGCGGACACGCGAATCGGGTCACGATAGCTGCCGGTCCCACGCGCCAGGTTGACGAGGAAGACGATCGGAAACTCGAGTCCTTTGGCTGCGTGCACGGTCATCAGGTTCACGGCGTCGAGTGCGTCAATCACGGCGTTCGACTCGTCGCCGACGGCAAGCCGATCGAGGTGAGCGGCGATGCGCCCGAGCGTGGCGTAGCCGCGGTTCTGCATACGCCGAATCAGGGCGCGCATCTTCTTCAGGTTCTCACGCGCCTGCGCGAAGCGTGGACCCCGCATTTCGACGAAGTACGCCGACTCCGCCAGGATCAGATCGAGGAGCTCGGCCGGCGGTATCCGATCGACAAGGCCTCGCCATCGTGTCGAACGCCTCGCGCGCCTGGGCCAGGGCGCGGGCGTCTGCCCGATTCCAGCGCGACGACCGACGGACGCGATCCGTCGCAAGGCTGCAGCGAGGCCCGGCGCCAGCAGCCGCAATCCATCGTCAGACAGGCGCACGAAGCGCGACCGCAACACCGAGGCCGCGCGGAGATTCGAAAGCGGATCCGCCAGGTACCACAACAGCGAGAGGACGTCCTTGATCTCATCCGCGTCGAAGAACCCGAGCCCCTTGTAGACGTACGAAGCGATTCCGCGCTGCTCGAGCGCGGCCTCGAATTCGCGATGCGTTTCCCGTGTCCGAAACAGGATGGCCACGTCGGCGGGCGTGATCGGACGGCGGACACCCGTTTCCTTGTCGCGAACGGTCGCCTGTTCTGCAATCAGCCGCGCGATTTCAGCCGCCGTCATGTCCGCGCATGCCTCCGGAGTGTCTCCTATGACGAGGCCGATCGCGTCGGACACCGTCTCGAGCGCGGCGCCCTCCAAAGGGAAGCGATCCTCCTCGTCGTATCGGAACGCATCACGCCGTCCGTCGGCTTTCTGCATGTCATGGCAGACGTCGTTCACGAACGCGAGCAGCGCGGGGACCGATCGAAAACTGCGTGAAATCGATCGGCGCACGTCCCCACCGGGGCGAAGTGCCTCGAGATACCGGCCCGCGTCCTGGAGGACGGAGACATCGGCGTCGCGGAACGCGTAGATGGACTGTTTCCGGTCCCCAACGATGAAGATGGATGGCGATAACGGACCGGAAGACGCGAGGCCGGCCCCTTCGCCCCAGGACTGGACGAGGAGCGAGACGAGCTCCCACTGGGCCCGGCTGGTGTCCTGGAACTCGTCGACGAGCACGTGATGGTAGCGGGACTCGAGACGATACCGGCTCTGCGAAAATTCCTCCATGTGCCGCAGGAGGTCGATTGCCCGCAGCAGCAGGTCCGAGAAGTCGAGGACCGCGTGCGCGTCCAGCGTGCGCCGGTACTCGGTTTCCGCGACGCGGTACATTCGAAGGATGCCTCGCGACACCAGGACATTCAGATCTCGCTTGTAGCGGGCGCCAGCCTGCTTGATGGCGGGCGCGTGGGCGAGGACCAGGTCGCGATGCGTCGTCCACGCGGCTTCTCGCACGAAGAGCGCTCGCGCAAACGGCAATTTCTTTCGCGGCTCGCCTTCCTGCGTCAGAAAATGGTCGCGCGCGCGCGCCCAGGCCGCCTGGACGCCAGGCGGATCGAGAAGGCGGTCCTGCTCCACGGCATCGCGAATCCTTCGGAGGTCCCGGCTGAGAAGGAGAAACGGAGGCTCCGGCGGACCCGAATCGAGAAAACGCGCGAGGCCGCCCGGCATCGAGGTAAACACCTCGAGGAGTGCCTGGGCGGCATTCCGGCTCGCGACCGATACGTCGAGATCCCGCGGCCCCGTCTCGAGATATGCCTTCAGTACGCCAGGCGCGACAAGCCTGCGCGTGAGCAGCGCGGCAAGGCCCCGCCGCGCCCGACGGTCGCCGAGCTGGGCGAAGACGAGCGCGACGTTCTCATCCTCGCGCGCCAGGTTCCGGCAGGTGCGCAACGCCCGGTCGAGCGACTCGTCGACGAGACGAGGCACCTCGGTCTCGTCGGCCACGTCGAACCCCGGGTCGAGGTCGGCCTCGAGCGGAAACTCCCGGAGCAGCGACAGACAGAACGCGTCGATAGTGCTGATCCCGATGTCGTCGGTCCGATCGCGCAGCTCGCGCCAGCGCGCGTTCGGAATCTCGCCGCGGCCGGCCGCGGCCTGCAGCGTCGTCATGATTCGCTCGCGCATCTCGGTGGCCGCTTTGCGCGTGAACGTGATCGCGAGGATATTGGACGGATCGACGCCGGCGCGGAGCAGGTTGATGTAGCGGTCGACGAGCACGCGTGTCTTACCGGTGCCGGCGGAGGCCTCGAGCGCGACGTTGTAGCGCGGGTCGACGGCACGCTCGCGCCCGGTGCGATCGCGTGCGTCGATACGCGTCTCGACTGCGGCGTCCTGCACGTCGAACGGCAGCCGGAAATTACTCGTCACCGACGTAATCCTTCCGACACACCGATGGATACGCGCAATACGTGCAGATCCGCGGCTCGTGTGGCCGCGGTGGAAACTCGCCGCGCTCGACGCCTTCAATGATGGCGAGCAACCGCGTGCGCGCGTCTGTCAGAACCTCGTCCTGATCTGCCTTCCCAGCTTTGATCACCGGGACCAGCGACCGTTTCCCGCTAAACGCGATGTATGCCGCCTCGTCAACCGTCCAGTCGCCGCCCCGCTGTTCGGCCAATCGCTCCTGTGCGCATAGCGCGTATACCGGGACTTGCAGCGCGCGCCTGGGCTGAGGCGCGTAGCCGGACTTGTAGTCGATGACGCGCAGGCGGCGATCGGCAAGCAGGTCGATACGATCAGCGACCCCTTTGAGCGGAATGCGGCGGCCGCCTGCCGCGCCAAGCGAAAACTCTCCCTCGAGCCGGTACTCGAGCCACCGCTCAATGACCTCCACGGGTCGCGCCGCTTCGAGCCCTAGAACGACGTCGACAATCCCCACGGAGATCGCCGAGCCGAAAAGCCTGGTGCGTTCGAGAGCGGCGTCGGCTTCTGGAAGCCGATCGAGCAACGGTTCCGCGGCCTCGGAAAAGACCGCGCGCGCCTCGTCCATCCGTTCGGAGGTGATCGTCCCGCCGCCGCGGGCGTCCCACTGCTGGAAGAAGCGCTGGAATACCTCATGGATGAATCGGCCGCGCGCGCGTGGAGACAGTGCCGGCTCGTCCTCGGGCAGCTCGTCGAGCTTTAGTACGTCGGAGGCGAAGAATTTGAATGGACAGTCCTGGTACCGCTCGAGGGCACTGACCGAGTAGGCCTTCGCCACGTGTCCGGCAGTGCGTCCGCGAAGAGCGGGGTCTGCCGGGGTCTGCAGGCGGCGCTCAGCCCACGCGCGTGCTCCATCGCTGAGCGCGGATGTGTTGATTGGAGCGAGGCCGAGTGCCTCGTATTCAAAAACACGTGAGGCGCCCACAGCGCAGGGGCGGGTCTGAAGACCCGCCTCCACCCTGTCGAGTGCCTTGTCAATTTCGTCGACGAATGTCGAAGGTCCAACGACGGAATCGAGTTCGAGCGAGAACGTCGACGCGACGAGCTGCTTCGAAGGCAGACGCAGGAGATCCACGAAAGATGCGCGGGCGCCTTCGACCCGATCCGCATCGGCCGGCCAGCCAAGGTCCCGCAGGATCGCAGGCGAGTAGAAGATGTTGCGTCGTGGACGGTCAGGCCATTCGCCATCGACGAGACCTGCCAGCTGCACGAAGTCGAACTCGCCGAAGCGGGCGCTTTCGGCATCGACCAGGTGCACCCCTGAGTCTCCGCTGCGTGGCGCAAACGTGTGCGCCTCAATTCCCCGCCGAACCATTGCAGCGATCTCATCGAACTCGGCAATCGTGCCGTCGAAACGAACATACGCGTCACGAAGCGCGCGGAGCAGGGCATGAACGGCGGCGCGGGCGCGAAGTTGCCTCGCGCGAAGGAAATCCTCGGGGTCCGGGTCCGGCCCCGGCAGGCTGTCGTGCGCGGTCAGGAACGCGAGAAGGCGATCGAGGTGCATCGCAACGTCCGCGCTCGACGTGAGAGGCGCAAGCTCTCGCGCGACCCCGTACAGCACAACGCCGGCCCTTCGCGCACCTTCCGGCGCACGCGACCCGTCGCTCTGCCATGACTGGACGAGGCGTTCGAGCGTCTCGAGATCGCCGAGGTAGCCCGCCTCGCTGAGCTCGCGGTCCAGGGCTGCGACATCTCCAGCACGGAGTGAATCGGTGTCACGAGCGGGAAATGTGAAGTGCGGCGATCGCAACAACGCAATTGCCGGCACGCGCGCAAAGTTGGCACTGACGAACGAGAAGACCACATCGAGCGCGGCAGCATACGGCTCGGCTGCCAGCGGCAGGGCGTCGAACATCTGACACGGAATGCCGGCCGACCGGAAGACGTCCGTGGCCAGATAGACGTACGGAAGGCGATGACGCACGGCGAGCGCCATGCGATCGAGCATGAGGGCGTCGCCCGCGCGTGAGGTTGCCCGTACCCGTCTCGCGAAACCCGCAACCTCCTCCTCGCGATCGCGCGCCGTGTGCACGTGCGCGCCGCTGGATGACACGACAAGGACAGGCTCCGGTAACGCGGAGGCGGCTTGCCCCGCCGAAGCCTTTGGCGAAGGCGGGTCGAGGCGCACCTCCTCGATCCCCGGAAGCCACTGGTGAATGCGCTCGTGAAATGCGCCCGCCACGGTCGTGTCTGTCACCACGACATCGAGCCTCTCGAGGCCGGGCACGCGCGCCAGCACATCCCAATCCACGGCGTGCAGGCCGTACGGATCGCCAGCACGGTCGCGAACGGCAACGATGATGTGCCGCAAGGGGCGATCGGCGGACGTCGTAAGCACTTCGGCCCTCATGGCGTGTTCGTCGACGCCACCGGCTTCGACACAGCGCGTCTCGAAGTCGCGGAAGGCGGCAACAAAGAATCGCGTCTGCCGAATCAGCCTGTCCGCGCCGCGGTCCAGGCCCGAGCCCGCCTCGAGCCGTGTCATCGTCAACCGCTCGAAATCGTCGATGGTCTTCTGATGACGCTTCAGCGAATCGAAGAATTCGAGCATCGCCGCGACGAGGCCCGGTCTGACACGAAACGGCGGGTCGGCGCCCGCCGCCATTGCGGTGCGGCACGCGACAGTCAGCAGCGCTTCGCGCTCAGCCGCGGTGTAGGGCGAAGCCTCAGCATGCGCCTCACTCAACCGATCGAACAGCCGCTCGGTACAGCTCGCCGCGCGTCACGAAATCCGGAAGAACGACCGCGTCGGCACTCCCGGCCATCCGGTCCTCGATCGAACGGACCAGATGAGCGGCGGCCGCGCGCGTGGGAACGATTACCAGACGATCGCGGGCATCGAGCGGAGAGCCATCGGTGGCGAGCGCGGCGAGTGCGCTTCGGAAAGACCGGAGATCCGCCGCCCGCACGAGTCGAGTCGTGCGGGGTGTGATCACTCGAGCCGCGGAGGGTCGAGGAGTGCGCGGATCTCCCGCTGCACGCGGTCGACCATGAGCAGCGCGGCGGCAGCCGACGAGGAGGCTTGCCAGGCAATTGGGACGTTGCCGGATGACACCGCATCGTAGCGGGTGTCGACGGCCGTTTCGGCAAAGCGCCATGCTCCCACCAGCAGCTCGTGGGTGGCACGAAGGTGATCGGGCACGGTCAGATGCCCGAGCCGGTCGGCGCCGCCGTTGAGGCGTCGGCGAAGGCGCACGAGCGTGGAAGGAACGGGTCCGTCCAGTCGCCGGATCGCTTCGAGCGCCGGCTGGATCTTTACCAGCTGCAGAAGATCGGCGCCTACGGCGCGCTGATACTCGCGGAAGCTGGCGCGGCGAACTATCCACTGATCGCGCAGGAGCCGAAGGTGTCGAGCGTTCTCGAGCTGGATCTGGATGGAAGCGTTCAATGCCTGGATCACGTCCGGGCGGCGTCCGCCAAGCTTCGCATCCTCTTTCGACACCCGGTTGAGAATGCGCTCGACATCGGCGATCCGTGCCTCGCCGGCGGCACTTGTCGCGGACTCGACGAGGCGACGTGACAGGGTCGCGTACCGCTGTGTCGAGGAACGTTTCGGTGCGAATCTGATTTTCGGCGATGTGCCGCAGCCGTTGAGATTCGTCCTTCGGAATCGACGAACCCGCTTCGTTCAGGAGTGCGAGTGCTTCCTGGAACAGGGCGATGCGATCGGGGACACGCCCGATCAGAGCGGCGACCCGAAACGTCTGATCGATCTGATCGCGCAGCGTCGGCGTCCCCAGGAGCGGCGGCGTGACTCCGGCCTCCGCCGGTGCGGCCACAAGCGACACGGCAAAGTCGTTGAGGCCGGCGGACGCCCGGAGATCAGAAATCGCTTCATCGAGGAGTGAGACCACTTCGCGGACGTCGCGTTCCCGATAGCCGTAGTGCGCGGCCGGCCAGTCCGCCAGCGTCCGCCGCGCCAGCTGTGCAGAATTCAGCGCGGCCAGCTTGTCGTTGGACAGCGCGATCTCGTTGAGTACGCGGGCGATGTCACTGCTCAGCAGCTGAAAGTCGTCTTCGCCGCGCGTCTGCGCGTATTGCTGGTAGCGCGCTGACGCGGCATACCGGTCGGTCAGGCTCCAGTCAACCGCCGACGTGGGCAGCGAAACGACATGAAGCCGCGGCTCGTTGACCGGTCCCCCGACGGGCATCGAGAATACGACGTCGTCACCTACACGAGCGAACTCGCCGTAGCTCACCACGGTGCTTCCATCGCGCAGGAAGATTCGAAAGAGCGTGGCGTCGCTCGCCGCGCTCGCGGCGGCCGAATTCGACAGGAGCAGCAGCACGACGAGCCAGGCGATTAGTGAGGACATCCGGGTGAAATTCATTGTAACTGTGGAAATCCTGTGGATGACCCGTGCAAAACCTGTGGAGAACCTGACAGCGAAATATTTTTCTGCGCGCAACGCACCCGATCTCCGGTAATTCCAGCTGTGGATGCGCCCTTCGCGTCCCGCTTCGCTTGATCGTGCCGTGGCGAAGCGTAGAATCGTCCCTCGCTTTCCCACTCCACCGGACAACACACACAACGTGATCATTCATCGCTTCGAAGAAACTATCGGCGGGCGTGCGTACCAGATCGAAGTGACGCCCGTCAGTGACCGGTGGAGGGCGCAATTGCGCCGCGGCCCTGGGATGCCGACCGCGATGATGCCGTTTTACGGCCCGACGCCTGACGAGGCCGCGCGCCAGCTGACGCAGTGGCTGTCATTGGCGCACCAGCGCTTCGCAGCCACGGCCACTCCTCCTCGACCATCAACTATATAGCCGCGGAGTGACAGCCCAGGTCACCGGCGTGCGGCGCGAACCCCTGGGTTCGCGGAGTGGGTTGCTGCGGCCATCCGCGTGCGCTACCATGAAAAGTCATCCCGACATGGGCCAGTGGCGCAGATGGGAGCGCGCGTGAATGGCATTCACGAGGTCACCGGTTCGATCCCGGTCTGGTCCACCAACTTCAAGTCATTGATTCTACAAGCCTAGAATCACTATTACCTCGCAGCCGTTCGAGGCGAGCGCCTGATAGCCGTTCGCCGTGTGCGCCCACCGGACTTGTCCGAGAAGAGCGTCGTATTCCTCCGTGCTTTTTCGCCTTGATTCCTGCTCGCGATCGCGATGCGATGCATTCGCATCTCGTCGATCACGGCCGGTGCAGGCGCCAGCTTCCGGGAGACGATTGCGCTATGATCCGCCCTTCATCGTTACCTACTCACATGGGATGTGCATGAGCGCCTGGCTTCTGTTCGCAATGCTGGCTGGGGCCGATGTCTCCACCATTGGCGGTGTCGTCCACGATTCGAGCGGCGGAGCCGTCGCGTCCGCGACGGTCATCGTGCGCACCGGGTCCGGTGCCGAAGAGCAGGTGGTGACCGGCCCTGACGGCCGGTTCACCATCGACACGTCAGCCACCGGCGACCTCACGCTCATCGTCCGCGCCGACGGCTTTGCCGAGAAACGGCAGCCCGTCTCCGCGTCGCGCGATATCGAGATCGTGCTGTCACCCGCGACGCTGCTCGAAACCGTCGTCGTCACGGCGACGCGAACCGAGCAACGTCTCGGCGAAGTGCCCGCAAGCGTCAGCGTCGTGACGAGCGAGCAGATCAATTCCTCGCCCGCCCTCGTGGCCGACGATGTGCTGCGCCAGATCCCGACTTTCAGCCTCCTCCGCCGCGCCAGCAGCCTCGCGGCCAATCCGACCGCGCAGGGCGTGTCGCTGCGCGGCATCGGGCCGAGCGGCCAGAGCCGGACGCTGGTGCTGCTCGACGGTGTGCCGTTCAACGATCCCTTCGGCGGCTGGGTGTACTGGACCCGGGTGCCACTCGTCAGCGTGGATCGCATCGAGGTGACCGAGGGCACGACGTCGAGCCTCTACGGCAGTTCCGCGATGGGCGGCGTCATCAACATCATCACCGGCAGGCCCACGAGGAGGACGGTCGAGATCAAGCCGCAGTACGGCAGCCGAGGCACACCCAAGTTCGACTTCTTCGGGAGCGACAAGTGGAACAAGGTGGGCGTGGCCGTCGAAGGCAGCGTAATGAACTCCGACGGATTCCCCATCGTCGCACCGAGGGAAGTCGGGCCGATCGACATCAACGCCAACGTGGACTACCGGAACGTCAGCGCCAAGGCCGAATATGCCCCGAACGATCGCGTGAACACGTTCTTCCGTATCGGGTACTTCACCGAGAATCGGATCAACGGCAAGGTTGGCGAAGTGAACGACACCCGGTGGACGACCGTGAACGGTGGGTTCCAGGCCCGCCTGCCTGACCGGAGCGACCTCCAGGCGCGCGTCTACGGGGACTTCCAGAAGTCCCATTTCAACTTCCTGGCAGTCACCAACGCGGCAACGACACGAAACGTGGTTCGCCTCGCGACCGATCAGCACGTGCCGACCAATGGTGTGGGCTGGGCGGCTCAGTGGAGCAAGACGCTCGGCGCGGCCAATGTCTTCAGCGTGGGCACCGACTGGCGATGGGTTGACGGCGACAGCCGGGAGGATGCGTTCGTCGCGTCGGTGCCCACCGCGATCGTCGGCGTCACGCAGGCGGCAACGCTCGCGGTGCAGCGCATTTCCGGCGGGTCCCAGCAGATTCTGGGCGCCTTCGCCCAGGACATCTTCACGCCGGTGCCGAAGGTCGTGGTGACGCTCAGTGCGCGCGTGGATCGCTGGCGTAACTACGATGGTCACAATCTGGAGACGACGGTGGCGACCGGCCTGCCGACCGCCAACAACAAGCCGTCCCTGCCGGATCGGACCGACACCGTGGTCAGCCCGCGCGCCGCGGCCCTGTACCACATCTCGGATCGCGTGACCGCGTGGGGCTCGGTCAATTCGGGCTTCCGCGCGCCAACGCTCACCGAACTGTACCGCCAGTTCTCGGTGGGGGCGATCACGACCCGCCCGAACGACCAGCTCGGGCCAGAGCGCCTGGTGGGCGGCGAGGCGGGACTGAACGTCGCGCCCGCCCGAAACGTGACGGTTCGCGCCACCTGGTTCGACAACGCTGTGCGAAATCCCGTTTCGAACATCACGCTCAACGCGACCACGGCCCAGAAACAGAACCTCGGCCGGACGCGGGTCCGCGGCATCCAGACCGATGCGGAGTATCGCGTCGGCTCTTCCTGGAGATTCTCCGGCGCTTATGTGTTCGACGATGCGAAGGTGACCGATGGGGGGGTGGCCAACGCGGCGCTCGTCGGAAAATTCGTCCTGCAGGTGCCCAAGCATCGTGGATCGCTCCAAGTCGCGTACTCGGATCCCAAGTACGCGAGCATCGCGCTCGGTATGCAGCTCCTCGGTCTGCAATACAACGACGATCAGAACGTGCAGTTCATTCCGGCGGCGACCCTCGCCGACGCCGGATACGACACGTCGACAACCGCGGGGCTGCCGGGATATGCGGTCGTTGACTTCGTGGCATCGCGCGAGGTGGGGCATAACATACAGGTGTTCTTCGGCGTGCAGAATCTGTTCGACAAGATGTACTTCGTCCAGACGAATCCGTCGACAATAGGAACGCCGCGCCTGGTCAACGGAGGCCTGCGGATCCGATTCCAGGGACGCTAGGGGCGACGATGGCCGAATCGACACGTCACAACGTGGCGTTAGTCCGAAATTTGAACTAAACTTGGGGCCATGAACGTCAGCGTCCACGGCGCCAAGACCCAGCTCTCGAAGCTGCTCGACCTTGTCGAGGACGGCGAATCGGTCGTGATCGAGCGGCACGGGCGCCCGGTGGCGCAGCTGGTGCCGGTGCGCAAGCGCCGCGCCTCCCCTCTCGGGGCCATGCGCGGGCAGTTCACGATGACCGAAGGCTGGGAACGGAAGCTCTCCGATGAAGAGGCCGAAGCGTTCTGGGGCGGGCGCTAAGTCCGCCCACCTCCTCGACACGAGCACGCTCCTGTGGGCGTTGGGCGAGCCCGAGCGCCTGTCGCCAAGGGCGCGCCGCCTCGTCGAGGCCGGCGAGAACGTGGTCAGTGTCGCGTCCTACTGGGAAGTCGTCATCAAGACGCAGAAGGGGTTGCTCGCGATCTCGGACCTCGTGACGTGGTGGCGTCAGGCAACGGAGCTGACCGCTGCGCGCGTGCTCCCGATCCGCGCCAGCCACGTCACGGCCCTGGCTGGGCTTCCCGCACTCCACAAGGATCCGTTCGATCGAATCCTGATCGCTCAGGCAAAGGCCGAGGGCCTGGGCCTGCTGACCAGTGACGGTCCGCTCAGCGACTACCCGGTTCAGACGATCTGGTAGTGGGGTCGCGCGCGTGAACGCTCGACTTTCATTCCGAGCCTGGATGACCGTCGATGGCTGCGAGCAAGCGCAGCCATCGCACGAGATGGTTCCAACTGGCGCTGTTCTGGTCCACCATCTCCGCTCCGGCTCTGGCAGGGTTGCCCCATCCTGGCGCGTCATGCCTTCACAGCTGATACTCTTTGGCGGCTAACGGATCTCGTCAGAATGCCGCCGTCACATCGAACATTCAGGCGACACGCCCTCGGCGTGCTTGTTCTCGTGGTGTCATGCGCCGGCCGGGCCGCGGCGCAGCAGCAGTTGCCGATCTCAGAGATCCTCCCTCAGCTTATCGGCAACACCATCGTCCTTCTACCGGGTGATCTCGCCGATCAGCCCAATCATCGCGCTCATTTCAAGCCGGGCCCCGATCAACTGGAGGTGCCGGGCCAGTTCAATCAGGCGTTGCTCACGCTGTTGTCGACGTATCCGGTAGGCTCGCCATCCGGAGGTTTCACGTACATCTTCGACCCGGCGCTCGGAACGTTCACGCGAGCGAGCGAGAGCTTCGGGCCGTTTTTCGCCGAGCGGGCGCTCACCATCGGACGCACGAAAGTCAGCGTGGGTCTCGGCCACCAGCGCGCGACCTACGACACGTTCGAGGGATTGAACCTCCGCCAGCGCGACCTGAAGTTCTTCGTTCGTCATATCGACTGTTGCAGTCGCGCTGGCGGTAGTGCGTCTCAACCGGATAACTCGCTGCTGACGCCCGCTTTCGAGGGCGATCTCGTTGAAACGGCACTCGCGCTCGACCTGGTGACCGACACAACCGTACTCTCCGTGAATTACGGTGTCCACGACAGGCTCGACATTGGCGTCGCGATACCGTTCGTCCGAGTGCGCATGGACGCGAGTGTCGTCGCGAGCATCGAACGCCTGGCCACGGCGGCCGAGCCAACGACTCACAGGTTCGAGGGGCCAGATCCGGATCAGCAGACGTTTCGCGCGTCAGGCCAGGCGAGTGGCCTGGGCGATGTGGTGCTTCGGGCCAAGTATCTGGTTCTGCCGGTGACAGGCGGTGGATTGGCTGGCGCGGTCGATGTTCGTGTGCCGACCGGCGATGAGACGAACCTGCTCGGAACCGGGGGCGTTCAAGGGCGGGCGTACGCCATCGCCTCGTTCACTCACGGTCGCGTCTCGCCGCATCTGAACCTGGGATACACGTTCTCCAGCCGTGGCGCGCTCCCGCGCACGCGACTGCGTGACGAAATCAACGGAGCACTGGGCTTCGACCTGGTGATGACGCCGCGGGCCACGCTGGCTGTCGACGTGCTGAGTCGCATCCTCCTCGACGCGGGAAGGCTGCGTCAGGCCGACAAGATCTTCGAGTTCATTCCTGCAGGCACCGGCTCGGGAGGAGGAGGCGGCGGGGGCGGCGGGGGGGGACAGCCAGCGCCAAGCGTTGCTCAGACCGTCACCCGTCAAGAGCTGCAACTCGAGCCGGGCAACCTGCGATTGTTCCTCGGCTCGGCGGGAATTCGATTCAGCCCCTGGCGAAGTGTCCTTGTGACAGCCGGTTTTCTCTTTCCTCTGACGGAAGCCGGCCTGCGCGATCGGGTGACGCCGGTCATCGGATTGGACTACGGCTTTTGATGGGATTGACGGTCACCGCTTCGCCGTCCGCTCGATACGCTCAATCACCCATCCAGCCGATGCCTGCCGCAAGTAGAAGCGTGTTTCCTGCGGAGGATTGCGCGAGGCGCTGCCGATTTTCGGAACGAGCGCATGCGTAACCAGGCAGGTCGCCGTGGCCGTAGACCCCGTAATGTTCATCGCGAGAATCTGAACCTCGACGTCGTAGCTGACGGCATCGGCAAACGTGCGGGTGATCGCTCCCAGCTGCTCTGCGGAGAGGCCAGGAACGATTCGCCGCAGGGCTGCGGCATCCCGTTCGTCGTAAGCCGCCTCGTACGCCTTCAACAATGTGCGGATCGCTTCTTCCGGTGCCAGCGCGTCAGCCGGAGGCGCATCAGCCGGAGACGTCTCACCCTCGCGCTTCGGACGAGCGGCCACGATCCCCGCTGTCTCGTCTGGACGACCGTCTGGTGGGCTCGCGTCGCCCCGCCCGGAGACTGGCAGCTCACTGACTGCAGTCGAAGCCGGCGGCCTCACAGGCGCCAACGGCGTCTCATCGATGCTCGATGCGGACCGTTCTGCTCCTGCGGCTTCCAACGAACCGGACGGCGCCTCCCGGCTGCCGGCGCGCGCGAACAAATCGGTCGCCAACCAGAGAGCAGCGATCCCGTCGACGGACTGCCCTCTACCGAGCAGCGCCGTCCCGCGATTGAACTGATCCATCGCCGCGCGGTACGTCCGTGACGAAGCGACGATCGGATCCTGCTGCTCCGCTTTCAATCGTGTCTCGTTGACCGACGTTCGCGCGGCCGTCGCGAGCTCGTTCACGAACGACGAGCTCAGTCGCCCAGGTTGTTCCCGAAGCAGCCTGAGCACCGCTTCTCTATCTCGCGTGGCGATGAGGCGCCATACCTGTCCCTCGAGATCGGCTGCGTCGCCGGAACTCACCGTCCCCGCTCGATTTCCATTCGAGAGCTGGGGTGGCGATGCCACGACCCCCGCCGTCGTCGTACCTGCTGATAACAGCGGAGCTGTCGATACCTGGTCGGGCAATCCGGTGTCAGTGAGAGGTCTCCACGTATCGACGAGGTACAGCACGCCCACGCTTGCGGCAACCAGTCCAATCACGAGAGCGGCCACTGCCGCGGGGCGACGACGATCCCGAATTCTCAGTGAAACACCGGCTGCTTGATCATCTCGGAGTGCCGGCCTCTCGAGCGCCGCGCTGGATCTGTCCATTCCCGATCCGCGCGCCGGCGCCTCGTGCCCGGCATTGCCGGAGGCATCAGCCTCATTCGATTGGAGCACGAGCCGCCTCGGTTCCTGCGGCCCTGTAACAATCTTGCGCAGCAGCCCGTCGATCTCACGCTTCAGGACCTCTAGATCGTCGTAACGCGCGTCCGGATCGTTTGCCATCGCCCGCTGGGTCATGCGCACCAATTCCGGATGCACCCCCGGCACGACGTCTGATAGCGGGGACGCCTCTATCGGCTTGGTGATGCGCGATATCAGCTCCTCGTACGTGCCCTTGAACGCTGGTACACCCGCGATCACCTCGTAGAAGACGCAGCCCAGCGCAAAGACGTCGGTTCGACGATCGATAGTCTGGCCGGTGGCCTGCTCGGGGGCCATGTAGCGCATCGTCCCCAGGACATGCTCGGTGCGCGTGGTGTCGGCTGCCATCACGCGCGCTATGCCGAAGTCCAGAATCTTCAGCACGCCGCTGTCATGCCGGACGAAGTTCGCCGGCTTGACATCAAGATGAATGATGCTGGCACGGTGGGCATGCGCAAGTCCCACGCACGCATCCGCCATGAGCCGGAGCTTCTCGGCCAAGTCCAGCTGCCCTTGGCGAATCAGCACCGCCAGTGTCTGGCCCGGCACGTACTCCATGGCAATGAAGGGGCGGCCCTGATGTTCGCCGACGTCGAAAATCGTGACGATGTTCGGGTGATGCAGTCGGCCGGACGCCCGTGCCTCGCGGTTGAAGCGTTCGCGAGCGATGGAGTCCAACGCGACGTCGAGAACCTTGACCGCGACGTATCGGTCGATAAGCGGGTCGCGCGCCAGATACACCGATCCCATGCCTCCTCGCCCGATGAGGTCAATGGTCTCGTAGCGATCGATCGTCTTGAACTCGTTCTCGTCCATCGTGCGTTCCGGCTGCGGGCGGAGCCGGTGTCGTGCGCGTTACAGGGATGGGCGACAAGGCCACGGCGAAGCGCGGCATCCCGTCGTCGAACGATAAGCAAATGATAATAACCGCGGCAGGCAACAGCGAGCGTGTTTTTGGGCGTCGCCTTCCTCATCCAGCCAGCCTACTCGTCGAGGCGCTTCAGCTGGTCCGTGGTACGGTTCCAACTGGTCAAAATCCGGTCCACCAACCTCCGCTCTCGAATGCGGGCGAAGGTTGTCCGACGTGGCGCGACTTGTCCGCCGAAGCGGCCTCGCGAGGGCGGCCGCCCCTTCGACCTTGACAGTGCCCCGCGGTTCCATCATTCTGCGGACCGCTCAAGTCTTCCGCACGGGTCGACGCTGGGACCAATTCGCTTAGTGCTTTCGTGGTCAGCCGAAATCACGCCACACCGGACGCGCCGGCCCTGCGCTGGCCTGCTTCCGCAGGCGCGCTGCGCCGACCATCATCGGTCTGGAAAAAGGAGGAGATATGAACGGCAGATTGTGGATTCTCTGTGTCGGCCTTCTGCTGACCCTGATACGCGCGGCCGGGATCGCCCAGGAACCGGATGCCCGGACGCTGTTGCAGACGTCACTCAAGGCGATGGGCGCCGAGAACCTGAAGTCGATCACGTATTCCGGAACCACGGGCTATGTCGCTGCAGCGGGCCAGAACTATTCCCCGGCGATGGACTGGCCGGCGAATCAGTTGACCACCTACACCCGAACCATCGACTACGACTCCAAATCCTCCAAGGTCGATTACACCTTGAGGCAGGGAACGGGCCAGGGCGGACCTGCAGGTGGAGGCAATGCTCCCGTGGTTACCAACCCCCTCATCGGGGATCAACGGACGATACAAATGGTCAGCGGCAACTACGCCTGGAACCTGAACGGCACGATGGTGGTTCCGGCGCCCGCCGACGCGGAACAACGGCAGCTCGAGGTCTGGCTCACCCCGCACGGCTGTCTCAAAGCCGCTCTGGAGCCAGGGGCCAACCCGATTGTCATCACGCGCAATGAACAGGGAAAGGGCCGGATCAGAGCCGTCTCGTTCATGGCGCTCGGGAAGTACCGGGTGCAGTGCGCGATCAACGACAGGAACCTGGTCGAACGGATCCAGACGTATTTCCCCAATCCCGTCGTCGGAGACCTGTATTACGAACTGGTTCTCACCAACTACAAGGATTTCGGTGGTGGCGTGATGTTCCCCACCACGTTCCATGCGCACCACGATCTTGATGACGATCTGGAAGGCGAGGGCGTGAACGTGAGCGGCGGGCACAACCAGTTCGGTCTCACGGTCAGCAACGTACAGCTGAACGTGACTGGCGCCGCCCTGACCGTTCCCGACGCGGTGCGTTCAGCAACCATCCCGCCGGTCCGCGTCGAGTCGACGAAAACGGCGGATGGCGTGTGGTACGTAGGCGGTGGAACGCACTCCAGCATCGCCGTCGAGTTCCGTGACTTCATCACGGTCATCGAGGCACCGCTCAACGAGGATCGGTCACTCGCCGTCATCGCGGAAGTCAAGAGGCTGATTCCCAACAAGCCGATTCGGTACCTGGTGAGTACGCATCACCATTGGGATCACCTGGGCGGCGTCCGCGCCTACGTTGCGCAGGAAGGTGTCACCATCGTCCTGCAGCAAGCGAATCACTCATATTACGCAGAGGTCCTGACGGTTAAGCCGTGGATGTTGAAGCCCGACCGGCTGGCCCTCGCTCCGCCAGAGGAAGTCGCGGAGGGCTATACGTTCGAGACGGTGGGCCAGAAATATGTGCTGACGGATGGGACGAAGGTCATGGAGATTTACAACGTCCAGGGCCTCGCTCACGCCCAAGGCATGCTGATCGCGTATCTCCCCAAGGAGAAAATTGTGGTCGAAGCGGATCTGTTCACGCCGCCCGCGCCGAACGCGCCGCTCCCGACCACGGTCAGCCCAGCGAGCAGAACCTTCTACAACAACGTGCAGCGACTGAAGCTGGACGTCACGACCATCGCACCCATCCACGGCGGTCGTGTGTACCCGTGGGCGGATTTCGCGAAATTCGCCGGCAGCGGCGCGACAAATTAGAACCGGGCTCATAACCATGCGGCGGGCCGTCGCCCGCCGCATGGATCGCGCTCCCAGCCCCCGCGAACACCTCGCGCGTAACTCCAGCGCTTATTCCTGCCTTACGGCCTCTGCGCCACCACAACTGTGTGCCTCCGGCCGAAAGTGAATCGGGTGTCTTATTCGCGCAATCGCGTGACGAAGCGACTACCGTGTGCGCGGCAATTTGCCGAGAATAGAGAGGGGATATCGACAGCAATACAAGGGAGTCATTCAGCCGATGGCAAATCCGTACGCTCCACCGCGGGCCTCCGTCAGGGACATCGCCGACCCCTCCGCGCTGACCGCCCCCGCAGATCGCGGCACACGGCTGGGCGCCGCGATCCTCGATGGCATCATCCTCATGGCGATGGTCTACACGCCGTTGATACTGGTCGCGATTGTCGGCGGGGCCGCGGCGAGAGCGACGGGCGAGACCGGTCCCAATGCAATTCTCCTCGTCGGCGGCGTGGTGACGCTCGTTGGTTTCACCGTCTGGTGCTGGCTGACGATCAAGTACATGAGGCGCAATGGGCAATCGATTGCCAAGAAGATCGTCGGCATCAAGGTCATACGCACTGATGGCTCACCCGCATCGCTCGGGCGGGTCTTCTGGCTGCGCAATGTCGTAAACGGGCTGGTCAGCATCATCCCGCTCTACGGGTTGATCGACGCCCTCTTCATCTTCCATGACTCGCGACGGTGCCTGCACGACAAGATCGCCGACACCATCGTCGTTAAAGCCTGACAAGCACCCCTGAGTGCCCAGGGACGTACTGGATACCGTCGTCTCTGCCGAGACCCCTGAAGGCATTCTGCTCGAGCTACGTCCGGCTGGCCTGAGTGCGCGCTTCTACGCTTTCACTCTCGACTGGGTGATCCGGCTCGCGATCATGTATGCCGCAGCCATCGCTGTTGCGTTCACGGGAGGCATTGGAATCGCGTTCTGGCTCATCTTGTTCTTTGCGCTCGAATGGTTCTATCCCGTGGCGTTCGAACTCACGCCATCGGGCGCTACGCCTGGAAAGCGGGTCTTCGGACTCAAGGTCGTGATGGACAATGGGTTGCCCGTTGTTCCAGCGGCCTCGTTGACGCGCAACCTGCTGCGCGCGGCCGACTTTCTTCCACTCCTCTACGGCTTCGCGATCGTGAGCATGCTGCTGCGACGCGACTGCAAACGCCTCGGCGACATCGCCGCCGCCACGATCGTGGTGCACGAGCCGCGGGCGGTGCCCCGGATCACCCTCGATGACGTTGCGCCTGTCATGCCGTCAATGTCTCTGGCGCCGCAGGATCAGGCGGCAGTCATCGCGCTCGCCGCGCGGGCGCCCAGGCTTACGGCCGAGCGGCTCGACGAGCTGGCGGCGCTGGCGGCGACCGTGTCCGGAGACGCGGGCCGTTCGGGCCCGGAGGTGACACGCCGCGTGCTCGGAGTAGCGCAGTGGCTCCTGGGACGACGGGAATGACGCCGCTGCGCTTCGAGGAGATGTACGAGGGCGAGTGGACGGAGCTCGAGGCGTCGCTCGATTGCCTGCTCGCCCGAGGGGTCGGCAAATCCGCACCTCGCTCGTCGGTTTCTGGAGCTCGGGTCGCGGCGCTCTACAGGCGCGCCTGCGAGCATCTCGCGCTGGCGCGCGCGCGCTGCTATCCCGCGTATATGGTCGACCGTCTCGAGCGGCTGACTGCCAATGCCCACCAGGTGATCTATCACCGTCGCGAACTCGGGCTCGCGCGTGTCTGGGCCACGGTGGCCGTCGACTTTCCGTCCGCCGTCAGGAGTCATGTGTCGTACGTGGCAGTTGCTGCGGCGACGTTCCTGCTGCCGACGGTAGTGATTGCTCTTCTGGTGTATTCGCAGCCGGAACTGATCCTGTCAGTCGTGAGCTCAGAGACAGCCGCATCCTTCGAAGAGATGTACTCCCCGGCGGCCGATTCGATTGGCCGGACGCGCACGGCAACGACAGACTGGATGATGTTCGGCTTCTACATCCGCAACAACGTGGGTGTGGCGTTCCAGTGCTTCGCCGGCGGACTGTTTGCCGGCTTGGGAAGCCTGTTCTTCCTTGCCTACAACGGCGCGTTTTCCGGCGCCCTCGCGGGATACCTGACGGAACGAGGCCTGTCCCCGACGTTCTATTCGTTCGTCGCGACCCACTCCGCTTTCGAGCTGACCGCGATCGTGCTGTCCGGAGCGGCCGGATTGAGAATAGGACACGCGCTGCTCGCTCCTGGCCGCATGACACGGTTGCATTCGCTCGTGGTGGCGACACGGGATTCCGCGGTCCTCTTGTACGGCGTGACCGCCATGCTGCTTGTGGCCGCCGCGATCGAGGCCTTCTGGTCGTCCGCGACCTGGCTACCCGCGACCGCCAAGTACAGTGTTGCCGCCGTCTCCTGGACTGCCGTGCTCGGGTATTTCACCTTCCAGGGACGACGTGCGGGTTGACGCGTTTGCGGTACGCCTGCGGCCACGGACTCCGACGGAGGCCGCGGATCTCGGGGTGCGTCTCTGCCAAAGCGCCGCGCACTCCGTCTACCCCTGTTACGGAATCGTGGCTCTACCCGTGATTGCGCTAGCGCTCGCCTCCTTCGAGCTCGCCACCTGGCTGCCGACCCTGGTGATATGGTGCGCGAAGCCGTGGCTCGATCGCACGATCCTCTTCGCGCTGTCGCGGGCAGCCTTCGGGCAACGAACTGCACCCTCCGATGTGTGGAAGGCGCAGCGACAGGTGTGGTGGAGCCAATTCCTGTTTACGTGGACGGTACGGCGCCTGTCGCTGTGGCGTTCGCTCACGCAGCCGGTGTACCAACTCGAAGGTCTTTCGATCGTGACGGCGGGTGCACGTGTTCGGCAGATTCGGCAGCGGAATGCCGGATCCGCACTGATGATGACAAGTGCGTTCAGTCTGGCTGAAAACGCTCTGACGTTTGCGCTGGTCTCGCTCGTCTTCTGGCTCGCGCCGTCGGGACGGGCGCCGGGAGTGCTCGAAGCGTTGTCCGGCGAGCTGCCGGCCTTTTTCTCGCTGGCCTTCGCGGTCGCCTACGCGATCACGGTGGTGTTTCTCGAGCCGTTCTATGTGGCGGCAGGGTTCGCGATGTACCTGAACAGGCGCGCCGAGCTCGAGGCATGGGACATCGAGCAGGAGTTCCGACGTGCGTTCGCAGCCTGACGTATTCCCCGCCCCCGCCAGGGCGTCGGCGGGGTCGCGCCAAGGCGCGCCGCTGGAATATGCGGCGAGCGCACGCGGACTGTATGTCGTCACGATGGCGGCCGTGTTGATGGCCGCGCTCTCGATTGGGGCAGCGCCGGTCCAACTGGAATCGGCGCAGGCCACGACCGGGGCTCCCTCACGGGCTGAGAT
Source organism: uncultured Acidobacteriota bacterium (assembly GCA_963741135.1). GTDB lineage: Bacteria > Acidobacteriota > Vicinamibacteria > Vicinamibacterales > UBA2999 > Gp6-AA40. Next base: position 426,988 of record CAVUHC010000006.1, on the reverse strand, counting down.
CGCGCGCGCGCTCGATAAGGTCAAGGCAGATCCGAACCTCGCAACCGAACGCACGATCAAGATGCTCCGGTGGAGGGATTCGACCGAGGCGAGGCCGTCCACCACGCCGGCATTGGTCACATGGACTGCCGGCCTGTTTCGCTGGCTCGACCAATCGGCGCGCCTGCTCGTGTGGGGCGCGGTGGCGGTGTTGGCGGGTCTGCTGTTCGCCTACGTCGTGCGCACCGTGCGCACACACGGGGTGTTGCGCGGCGAGGACCCGTTCGTCGCGCCGACTCACGTGCGCGATCTGGACATCCGGCCGGAAAGCCTTCCCGAGGACATTGGCATCGCAGCACGTGTGCTGTGGGATCGCGGTGAGCATCGGGCGGCGCTGGCACTGCTCTACCGCGGAATGCTGTCGCGGCTCGCCCACGTTCACCGCATTCCCATTCGCGATTCGACCACGGAAAGCGACTGCCTGGCGCTGGCGGCGAGTCATCTCACGCAGGGAAGGCACGAGTACGCCTCCCGCCTCGTACGTGTCTGGCAGCGGTTCGTGTATGGCGGCCAGGACACCCAGGCAGTGACGGTGTACGCGCTCTGTGATGACTTCGCATCCGCGCTCAATTCCGGCGCACCGCGCGATTCCATGGAACCCGGGGGCGCAGCATGAGCCGCGGGCGAATCACCTGGCTGGTGGTCCTCGTACCGCTGGTGGCGCTCATCGCCTGGGTTGCGAGCAACACTTACTGGGCGGACACCAAGGTGCCGATGCCTCCGAAAGGCGAGGCGCTCACGAATCCCTTCTATGCCGCGCAGCGATTTGCGGAGGCGCTCGGCGCTCGCAGCGCGTGGGATCGTGCATTCACCACGCCGCCAGCCGATTCGGTGATCGTTCTCTCCACCTGGCATTGGGACCTGAGCGCGGGCCGGCGCGAAGCGCTCGAGGGTTGGGTGGAATCGGGCGGGCGGCTGGTGATCGACCGGACGCTGTCTGGTGGTGAGAACGAATTCGAGCGCTGGTCGGGCATCGTCCGTGAGTACCGAGAACGGGATGGTGCAGAAGAGTCTGCGGAATCGAAGCAGGATGCGGCGTGCCGCATGTTCCAGGAGGAACAGAACGGGACGCCTTCCAGCGGGACGCCCACGGAGCGCTATCGGATGTGCGATCTCGATGACGTGTCTTTCCTCACGAGCACAAGGAACACCGGGTGGGTTCTCCGCGACGAGTCCGGCATCCAGGCGATGCGCGTTCAGGTGGGTCGAGGCAGCGTGACCGTCATCAACGCGACTCCGTTCCGAGATCGGAACCTGTTCGAAGGCGATCATGGCTGGCTGTTCGTGGCCGCCACCCAGATGCGCCGGGGCGATGATGTCCACTTCCTTTCGGAAGACGCTCACCCGTCGCTGCTGGCGTTGCTCTGGCAGTACGGCGCGCCGGTGGTGATGCTCACGTTCACGCTCCTCGCAGTCGTGCTGTGGCGCGGCGGTATCCGGTTCGGACCGCTCGCGGCGATGCCGGACCCTGCGCGCCGCTCGTTGGCCGAGCAGATCTGCGGCACGGGACAGTTCGCATTGCGCAACGGCGGCGGGGAGGCGCTTCACGCGGCCTCCGTACGGGCGCTCGACGAAGCGGCGCACCGCCGGGTTCCAACGTACGCGCAATTGTCCGCCGACGAACGCGCCGCGGCTCTGGCGCATCTGACCGGCTTCGATCGGGACGCTCTCGCTGCGGCTGTTCACCACACTGGCGGGCGCCGCTCCCACGAGCTCCGCAACAGGATCGCGCTGCTCGAGGCCGCGCGGCGCCGAACCCTCATCGAGCACACGAGGTCCTCGCATGGAAGACATTGAAACGGAAGCAATTCCCCAGGCCGCTGTCCTGCTCGACGAGTTGCGCGCGGCAATTGGTCACGCGATGGTCGGGCAGTCGGCCGTCATCGAACAGGTACTGGTGGCGCTCGTCGCGTCGGGGCACGTCCTGATCGAAGGCGTTCCGGGCCTCGGGAAGACGCTGCTCGTGCGAGCGTTGGCGCAGGCGCTGTCGCTCGCCCATGCCCGCGTGCAGTTCACGCCCGACCTGATGCCGTCGGATATCACCGGCCACGCGGTGCTCGATCCGTCAACTCGTGAGCTACGGCTCGTGCGCGGCCCGGTATTCACGCACGTGTTGCTGGCCGACGAGATCAATCGCGCTCCAGCGAAGACGCAGAGCGCCTTGCTCGAAGCGATGCAGGAATACCAGGTGACACTCGAAGGGCAGACCCACCTGCTGCCGAAGCCATTCATGGTGCTCGCCACGCAGAATCCCGTCGAAACCGAAGGGACGTATCCACTGCCCGAGGCGCAGCTCGACAGGTTCCTGTTCAAGGTCGAGATCGGCTATCCGTCGAACACCGAGGAAGTGGCCGTCGTCGCACGAGCCACCGCAAACCAGGCCGGCGACGAGCTGCCGCTTGCGGACGTGAAGCCGTGTCTTGACCGCCTTGCCGTCTCGAAGCTCCAACGGCTTACGGCCCAACAGCGGGTTGACGAGCAGGTAATCGACTATGCCGTGCGCATCGTGAGGGCGACACGTGACTGGCCGGGCGTGGCGATGGGCAGCGGCTCGCGTGGCGCTCTGGCGCTCGTGCGCGGCGCTCGAGCCGTAGCACTCCTCGATGGGCGCGGCTACGTGACGCCCGATGACATCAAGCGCATCGCCTTGCCTGCACTGCGGCACCGTATCGCGCTTGCGCCGGACGCGTTGATTGAGGGGCGCACCATCAACGATCTGCTGGTCCAGATCATCGAGACTGTTGCTGCCCCACGCGTCTGAGGTCTCGAGCCATGCGACTTCGCGTGATTCCGGGACGGACAGCGGTTCTCGCACTCGCGGGAAGCTCCGTTGGTTTTCTCCTCGCACTGCTTATGGGCATGCCGGTGACCGTCATCGGCAGGGTGGCATTCGGCTTCCTGCTCGCGCTGCTCGTCGGCGGAATCTGGGACTACACGGCCTCCCTGCACGCGTGGCGACAGTCGTCTCCGACAATGACACGTCAGTTGCCGGCGGCGTTCGCCATCGGGGTGAGGCAGTCGGTGCACCTGGCCATCGTTACTGCGGGAGCCGAAACATGGCGCGGTGAGCTATACGACCATGCCGACCCGAGCTTCCTCACGCAAGGGCTGCCGATCCGGCTGTCGCTCCCAGGCGCCAGCCGCTTCGACGCCACGTACCCGGTCACCCCGACCCGGAGGGGCGAGGTGACATTCGCGCCGGCGGATGTGCGGGTCCGCTCGCGCTGGGGACTGTGCGAGTTGCTCGAACGACTCGGCACGACCGATGTGCGTCGTGTCTACCCCGACTTTGCCCAGGTTGCACGATACGCATGGCTCGCGAGCGATCGCCGCCTGCAGGAAATCGGCGTCAAGACATACCAGCTGCGCGGCCAAGGCACGGACTTCAAGCAGCTCTCCGAGTACCGTGTCGGTGATTCGGTGCGCCACGTGGACTGGCGCGCGACGCTGAGACTGGGCAAACCGATCGTCCGCCAGTTTCAGGACGAGCGCGACCAGTGCGTCATGCTGCTCGTCGACTGCGGCCGGCGCATGCGGGCAGATGATCGGGACAGCGCGATCGGCACCACACATTTCGACCAGGTGTTGAACGCCGTGATGCTCTTCACGTACGTGGCGCTCAAGGATGGTGACGCCGTCGGCGCGATGACGTTCGGCACGCCCGCCGGAGAGGAGCGCTCGTTCGCGCCTCGAAAAGGCGCGCACACGCTGAATGCGCTGATGGGCCAGCTGTACGGCGTACAGCCCACGCCTACCCATTCCGACTATGTGACCGCAGCGCAGGATCTGCTGCGCAGACAGCGCAAACGCGCGCTGGTGATTGTCATCACCAATTTCCGCGACGAGGACAGCACGGAGCTGGGACACGCACTCCGACTGCTACGATCCCGGCATCTCGTGCTGGTCGCGAGCCTGCGCGAGCGAATCGTGGGCGAGCTGATTGCACAGCCTCTCGTGAGCGGCGATGCGGCAATTGACGTCGCAAGCGCCCATCTGTATGAGCAGTCGCGCCGCGACGCCTTCAATCGCCTCGCGGCAGGTCATGCCCTGATGGTAGACGCCGAGCCCGAACGTCTCGGTATCGAGCTTGTCAACCGGTATCACGCGATGAAGCGTGCAGGGACGATCTGACACACAAAGGGTTCTCAAACGTTCATACCGAGGATAGAATTCTCGTCCCAAACGAATAGCATCAACATTTCAGGGGAGAGGTCATTCATGGGGAAAGCGCTGGAGGGTGTTCGGATCCTGGACATGACGCACGTGCAATCGGGACCGACCTGCACCCAGATTCTGGCCTGGTTCGGAGCCGACGTCATCAAGATCGAGAAGCCTGGTGAAGGCGATCCGACGCGCACCCAACTGCGCGACATTCCGGGAGTCGACAGTCTCTATTTCACGATGCTGAACAGTAACAAGCGTGCTATCACGTTGAATCCTAAAACCGAAGCAGGCAAGAGAATCTTCTCAAAGCTGATCGAACATTGCGACGTGATGGTCGAGAACTACGCGCCGGGTGCGATCGACCGCATGGGTTTCCCCTGGGAGAAAATTCAGCAGCTCAATCCGCGAATGATCTATGCCTCTGTCAAGGGATTCGGTCCGGGTCCTTTCGAAGACTGCAAGGTTTATGAGAACGTCGCGCAGTGCACCGGCGGGTCGGCCTCGACGACCGGCGAGATCGGCGGTTTCCCGATGGTGACCGGCTCCCAGATCGGCGATTCCGGCACCGGCATCCATCTGGTGGCGGGCATTCTGGCCGCCCTGTTCCATCGCGAGAAGAGCGGACGCGGCCAGCGGGTCACGTGCGCGATGCAGGATACCGTGCTGAACCTCTGCCGGGTAAAGCTTCGCGACCAGCAACGGCTCGCGCGCGGTGGCGTGCTCAAGGAGTATCCCCAGTATCCCAACGGAACATTCGGCGACGCCGTCCCACGCGCCGGCAACGCTTCCGGCGGAGGCCATCCGGGCTGGATCGTCAAGTGCAAAGGGTGGGAGACCGATCCGGATGCGTACATCTATGTGATCGGGCAGGTGCAGGCCTTTCCGACGCTGGCCAAGGTGATCGGTCACGCCGATTGGCTGGACGACCCGAACTTCAACACACCCGACGCGCGTCTTCCCAGGCTGGCTCACGTGTTTGCGGAAATCGAGAAGTGGACGATGACCTTGAGCAAGATGGAGGTGATGGCGACGCTCAATCCGTTGAACGTTCCATGCGGCCCGATTCTCTCGATGAAGGAACTCGCCGATGAGCCGTCCCTCCGTCAGACTGGAACCGTGGTCGAAGTCGACCATCCAGAACGCGGCAAGTATCTGACGGTGGGTAATCCGATCAAACTTTCGGATTCACCTGCGGAGGTTCGGCGCTCGCCGCTCCTCGGAGAACACACCGAAGAGGTTCTCCGTTCCGTTCTCGGCCTGAACGACGACGACATCCAGGTGGCGCGCCAGCAAGGTGCGATTTAAGGCGAAGAGCAGGACGCTCGAATCGTGAAATACGACGTACTGATTCTCGGCGCCCGGTCGCCGGGTTGGTGATTCGGGCGGCGAAGTGTGTCGCTGCAGCAGTTCAGTGAGGTTGGCAATTGTCGCGAGCCTGGTGTGCATTGCCGCCGGAGCCACGATCTTCCCGGGGATTGACGAAACTCCTTTTCATGGCGATGAATCCGGCTGGATCTCCTCTGCGTACCACTACACAGACCTCCTGCTGACGCTCGACCCCACATCGAGCAAGTGGGAGTGTCAGGAATGCAGTACGTAGGGAACGCTATTACCTGCCGACGGTGATCGCGAGCCAGTTTTTCGTTGCTATTGGGTTGCATGCGGTGATCGCCTGCCCTCTCCGTTGGCTTCAGCATCGCACGTCGACACCATTAGAAGAGCCAACATTGTAGATGTGCCGTCGAGACCATACGACGCATCCGGAACCACTCCATCGATGCCCAGCCAGACCGAACGAGAACTCCTTACCGTCGCGGGCCGCGAAGTGGCGATCTCGAATCCGCGTAAGGTGCTCTTTCCGCAACCGGGGTATACGAAGCTGGACCTCGCGCGCTACTACCTCGCGGTGGCGGACGGTGCGCTGAGAGCCGCCGGCGGGCGACCCAATGTGCTCGTGCGCTATCCGAACGGTATCGATGGCGAGTTCTTCTATCAGAAGCGGGCGCCGGGCGCGCGGCCTCCGTGGATCGACGTCGTTACCTTGCGGTTTCCATCCGGCCGCAGCGCCGAAGAAGTGGTGCCGCGCGACGCGGCCGCACTCGCCTGGATGGCAAATCTCGCGTGTCTCGAGCTTCACCCGCATCCGGTTCGCGCGGACGATCTCGACCATCCCGACGAGCTCCGCGTAGACCTTGATCCTGTCCCGGGAGTGACGTGGGCGCACGTCCGCGAGGTGGCGGGTGTGGTGCGCGCAACCCTGGGCGACTTCGGCCTCGTGGGCTGGCCGAAAACATCAGGGTCGCGCGGTATCCACGTATACGTGCGTATCGAGCGCCGCTGGACGTTCGACGAGGTTCGACGGGCCGCGCTGGCGCTCGCACGCGAGGTCGAGCGGCGCGTTCCGGACCTCGCGACGAGCAAATGGTGGAAAGAAGAGCGCCACGGCGTTTTCCTCGACTACAACCAGAACGCGAAAGACCGGACGATTGCCGCGGCGTACTCGGTGCGGCCGAGACCTGACGCGCGCGTGTCGGCTCCGCTCACCTGGGACGAGGTCGACGCCTGTGAGCCTGGAGACTTCACGCTCGGCACCATGCCTTCGCGCTTTGCCGAGATGGGCGATCGGCATGCAGGCATGGATCTGCATCCGTGCTCGATCGCGGGGGTCCTGGAGCTTTCGGCGCGTCAGGAACGCGAGGGGCTGGGCGATGCACCGTGGCCGCCTCACTACCAGAAACAGCCCGGTGAACCGGCGCGTGTGCAACCCTCGCGGAGGCGTACGCCGAGCCGTCCTCTGATCGAGATCGGCCGCGCGCGGCGGAAAGACGATGGGCTCGCGGGGCTCGAGCGTTGGCGGTCGCGTCACCCCGAGGCAGCCGCGCATCTGGCACCCGAAGACGTGCTCGTCGATGCCATGCGTGGCCGGTTTCGTACGTGGACGCGGATTCGGGTGAACCTGCAGCACGTGCCCGTCGACCTTCGACCGGGTCAGGAAGCGCTCGATCCGGACGACGCTCCTGACGACTGGAGCAGCGTCAGCGCTCGTGGCGCGCCGCCCCGAAGACCTTCTCGAGCTCGTAAGGCGTCGTGACGTCGAGCTGGTCATAGCGGCAGTCGCTCGGCCTCTTGTCCGGGCGCCAGCGCTGAAAGACCGCCGCATGGCGAAACCGCGGCCCCTGCATGTGGTCGTACTTGACCTCACAGACACGCTCGATGCGCAGCGGCTCCCAGGACAGATCCTTGCCGGCGCTCCAACGACTCTGGCCTCCGGGCATGCGCGTCGTCTCACCGCCGGATGCTTCGGCCCACGCGCGCCAGGGGTGCTCCTCGACGGCGCGCTCCCGCAACGGTGCGAGCTCGATCGCAAGCTCTTTTCGGGCCACCATCGTGAATGACGAGGTCACGCCGACGTGATGCAGCTTGCCCCTGTCGTCGTACAGTCCAAGCAACAACGAGCCGACGAGCACGTTCTTTCCGTTCTTGTGCCAGCGAAAGCCAGCCACGACGCAGTCGGCTGTGCGGGCGTGTTTCACCTTGATCATCGCGCGCTTGCCCGGCTGATAGATCTCGTGTTCGGGCTTGGCAATCACGCCGTCGAGGCCGGCCCCCTCGAACCGCGAGAGCCACTCTGACGCCACTGCGGGATCGCGCGTCATTGGCGTAAGGTGGATCGGCGGTTTCACCTCCGCGAGTAGCTCTTCGAGCAGGACGCGGCGGCCGCCCTGCGGCTCGGAGCGCACATCCCGCCCGTCGATCGCCAGCACGTCGAACGCCACGAACTGCGCCGGCGTTTCCTTCGCGAGCTTCGCCACGCGTGACGCGGCGGGATGAAGGCGAAGCTGGAGCGCGTCGAAATCGAGCCCGCGAGGCGTGGCGATCACAATTTCGCCGTCGACAACGCAGCCGTCCGGTAACCTCTCTAGAAAGACCGCGTGGAGCTCAGGAAAGTAGCGGTCGAGCGGTCGCAAATCGCGACTTTGAATCAAGACCTCGGATACCCCGCGAAAAACGATGGCGCGAAACCCGTCCCATTTGGGCTCATACAAGAACGGTCCCCCCATGGGGAGTTTCTCGGCAAGCTTCGCGAGCATCGGCTCGATTGGGGGCGCGAGCGCGAAGCCGGTCGGGGGGTCGGTCGACATCTCGTCTGGGTTTGGTCCGCCTGAAAGGCGGACACGACCGATCATCATCGGTAGCGTCCGGCTTGAGCCGGACCGATGATGATACTTTCATCCGGGAGCCTGCGCTGGACGTTTACCTCATCGACGGGACCTACGAGCTGTTCCGGCACTACTACGCCCTCCCATCCGCACGTGACCGGGACGGTCAAGAGGTCGGCAGCGTGCGCGGCGTCATCGCGTCCGTTCTCGGGATGATCACTGGGGGCGCCAGGTACGTGGGAGTCGCCACCGACCATGTGATCGAATCGTTCCGTAACCGCCTCTGGCCTGACTACAAGACCGGCGAGGGAATCGACGCCGACCTCCTCGCCCAATTCCCACTGCTCGAAGAGGCACTGGCCGCCCTTGGAATCGCGACCTGGCCGATGATCGAGTTCGAGGCCGATGATGCGCTGGCCTCCGCCGCCGCCGCGGCGGCTCGAGATCCACGCGTCGAACGTGTGATCATCTGCACGCCCGACAAGGATCTGGCGCAATGCGTGCGCGGCACACGTATCGTGCAGATGGACCGTCGGACGCGCACGGTCCGCGACGAAGCCGGCATCATCGCGAAATTCGGCGTGCCCCCGCTCTCAATCCCCGACTACCTGGCCCTCGTGGGCGACAGCGCGGACGGCTATCCAGGCGTGCCGGGCTGGGGCGCAAAATCCTCTGCCGCCGTGCTCGCGAAGTACGGTCATCTTGAATCGATTCCTCCGGATTGGCGCACATGGGGAGTGAACGCCGCTCGTCCAAGTGCGCTGGCGCAGGCGCTCGAGCGCGAGCGCGAGCGCGCCTTCTTGTTCCGCGATCTCGCGACGCTCCGATCCGACATCCCGCTGTTCGATTCTGTCGACGAGCTGCACTGGCAAGGGCCAACGGCCGCCTTCGCTCCGATCGCGGCGCGATTCGAGGCCGCGGTGACCGCGCCGAACCCACGCGGCCGCTCGCGTTCGTCAACGCGCGCTCTTGCGTAACACCGCGAGCGCACGGCCGGGCCTCACTCTTCCGTTGGGGCTACGGCTGGCAAGTGCCGTTTCCAGCAAGTCCCGCGGGCCGATGGGCGTCCAGGAAGGCCATAACGTCCTGGTTGTTGGGCACGCGGCTCGCCGAACACCATAAATCCGGGTAATTGGTGGCAGTAATCCCGGCGCCCGAATCAATCAGCAACCGCATGATTCCCGACTGGCGCGAGCGCGTGGCTGCTTCGAGAGGTGACATCACATGCTCGCTGAAGTCGAGAAGCCCGGAGCGCACGCGCGCGGGGGCATTCGGGTCCGCGCCTTGGGACGTCAGCCGCACGACGTCGGCGTGATCGGCAAGCATTGCCGCCTCTGAGAGTGTGATGCTGTTGCCCGCCGCCGCGAACGGCAAGCCGAGCCACGACGCAACCAGCCACGCCGCCAATCCGACGATGACCAGCGTTCCCGGCAAACCAACGCAGAACGCCGGCCACTGCCTCATGGAAAGAGCCTCAACGCACGCGCGGCCTGTGCCTGAAGGTATGGATTCACCGCAGTGCGCGCGAACGCATCGTCCCTGAGTGTGTTGACAATCTGCGTGCCTTCCGCCGTCGTTGGTGCCGCCCGCTGCCTGGCAAGCCAGTCGTCAACATACACCCACTCATTCCGGACCGCGAAGGCCATCATCTGCATCTGGTAGTGAAGGCCAACGGTTCGGACGGCCCAGCCGGTTGATGCTGCCGCCAGCGCAAAACCGCAGACGGCGCTCTTCCAGCGCGCTCGCGGCTGCCGACCGACCCACACCAGGAGCTCGCGCATCGCAACGAAAGCGGCAAGCGCGTAGAACACGCCGCCCGGACTCATGATCTCGTCCTTCGTGTAGCCGTAGCTCATCGCAGCATTCGCAACGAGTACCGCCACAGACACCACGCAGATTCGATCTGCGTCATCAATTTGCGACGCGCGCCACCTGCGCACGCGCGTGAGGATGAACCAGCCGATCACGACGGTCGTGATGACAGACGACATCAGGTTGACAACGGTGCCCGGTGATATGCGGCGCACCGAGAGATCGGCAAGCGCCGTCCACGTCCCGCCGCGCGGCTCGGAGAGCAGTACCGAGATGAGCGAGCTCGCCACGTTGTAGGCATAGAAACCATACGGCCACGCGTCGAAGCGGCGTACGAGCTCCGCGGGCTCGAGCCGGCCGAAGCCGAAACCTGAGCTGCGTTCCGCAAGCGTCGGCGCTCCGGTACCGAGATAGGGAAAGCGCACGAGGAAATACACGGCAAGCAGTCCCGTGAGTGCGATCACGCCCCGTGTCGACACGCCCCGGAATCCGACAAGCCACGCGGTGACGATGACCACCCAGACAAGCAGGCCCGACTCGAGCGTGAGCGACGCTGCGACAAACGTGACCGCCGCGGCCAGGTCGACCCACCACCCACCGCGTGATTTGGCGAGCGCGAGCGCGAACAGGCAGAACACCGCGATCTCGAGGAAGTGGTTGATGGGATAAGCCTCCCACACCATCCCGCGGAACGTATGGAGGCCCACAAGAACGGTGAGCGCTAGCGGAAGCGCCGCGAGTCCGCCGGCTGTCCCCACATCAATCGCGAGAAGGAACAACACGAAACACGCGATCACCATCGCGATGTGGAACGCCTTGTACGCGAGAAAGTAATGGCCGTTCGAGAGCTCGAAGAGCGCCTGGATCTGCGCGATCCGCATCGGCCGCAGATACGCGGCGCCGAGACTGCCGATGAACGCGGATGCGACGGAGGATGTCTGCTGCGCCTGGAGGATCGGGACGAGACTGTCCGTCACCTGCACGGGAATCCTCGCGAGGCTGTCGCACACCGCGATCGCCATGATCGCAGTCATGGTCCACGCGATCGCGCGACGGCTCACCAAGAGCTTTCTTTGGAGCTCGCAGGACGCGCGGCGTCGGCGAGCGGACGCCCCGGGCGTACCGGAGGCGGGTACGCGCCACGCAGCTGGTTCCACCGGATCTTGACGAGATCGAGAAACCCGCGCGCACCCGACGCGATACTAACCTTGCTCTCTCGGCCGTACTCCCACGTCACCGGAATCTCGCGTATGACAAGTCCCGCGCGCCGTGCGAGGAAGAGGATCTCGACATCGAAACCGAACCCGTCAAGGCGCTGCAGCGGGAACAGTGTCTCCGCTGCGTGGGCGCTGAACAGCTTGAACCCGCACTGGGTGTCGTCGACCCCGCGCAGCACGAGCAGCTTCACGCACCAGTTGAAGACGCGGCCGATTGCATGACGCGACCAGGGTTCGCCGATGCGCGTGGCGCCGCCCGCCTCTCGCGACCCTACGAGCACGTCGGCGTGCGTCGCGTCGGACCCCGTTGCCTCGCCGTGGGCTTCGGCGGAGGCGGGGCTTGCCGCGCCGAAGCCTTCGGCGAAGGCGGGCATGAATCGCCGTAACTCGGAGATGGGCATCGAGAGGTCCGCGTCCGCCAGGAACCTCCACGCGCCCGCCGCTTCGAGCATCCCGCGACGCACCGCGGCGCCTTTGCCCGCGTGCGCCGTGCGGACGAGCCGTATTCTGGAATCCAAGTGCGAGGCGTCTGCGACGATCGACGCAGTCGCGTCGGCGCTGCCGTCGTCCACGACTACCACCTCGGCGTCGATGCCAAGGCGATTGAGCTCTGCCGCAACCTCCGACACGGTGTGCGCAATGCGTCCTGCTTCGTTGTACGCGGGCACCACGATCGAAAGGAGTATGGTCTTCATCGAAATGCTGAGGGTACCATCGGAGCCCACCAACTAACACAGTCGAAAGGAGTTCGGGCGTGCCTTGACTTCAGTGCCTGCACTCCCTACACTTGCCGAGCTTACGCCGGCGCGCGTCTGGGCCGCGGTTCCTTCATGGCTTCATACGTCCGCTCATCGAGCGGTCCTGGAAGCGTCTGAGATTGTCTCAGGCTTTCGCGCATCGGAGGGACACGGCTATGCCGAACGGGACTATCGCACGTCTCCTCATCGACAAGGGGTTCGGATTCATTCGCGATGAGGGCGGCATCGAACACTTTTTCCACCGCAGCTCCGTCCGGGGCGCCGTCTTCGAGCTGCTTCGCGAAGGGCAGCGCGTGGAGTTCACGGCAGAGGACTCAACGAAAGGCCCCCGCGCCGGTGACGTTCGACTGATCGAAGGGTAATCCCCGCATTACGAGGCCCGGCCCCCGGCGGGGCCGGGGATTCGCGCTGTCCCCTTGCCAGCCTCGAGCTCTCCCACACGCCAAACGTCACGCCGCACGCTTGTTGCCGTCGCGCTGATTACACTCGCGTCCTCGCCGCGTACGGATTCACGCAGGTCGGACATTTTCTGAAGGGAAGATCCGCTTCAGAAGGCAGACGCGATCGCCGTGCTTGCCGGAACGAGCATGGATCGCCCGCTGGCGGCCGACCTGTTCAAAGAAGGCTACGCCCCCCAGATCGTGCTGACGCACCAAATGCCTGAAGCCTCGTACGAAGCGCTGGCGCCGGATCATCGTCGTCACGTCGAAATACCATTTGAGACGAGCGGGGTTTGCGATTCGCCGGGAAATGAGCGGAACTGCCGTAGAGGTCGAAATGCGCGGAACGCACTGCGAAGCTGCGGATCCGGATCGCTGGTGGACCACATGTCGTGATCTCCGATGGGCGCTTGACGAAGGCGCCAAGCTCATCGCTTATGAGCTCGGTCTGGAACCATAGCTGAGAGCCCCGGGCGCGCCTGCTCAACCGCATTGCCGAGTGCCGCGGCCCAAGCCTCAAGCGTCAGATCGGATGTTGCCCGCCCGCGGGCCTTTCGCTGACGGTTCTTCGTCGAAGCTGACGCGCTGGCCTTCGTTCAGCTGCTCGAACGCGCCCTCCGTCACTGAGCTGCGATGGAAGAACCACTCCTGGCCTCCCTCGTCGCGAATAAAGCCAAACCCGCGATCTTTGACCAAGCGCTTAATCGTACCGTTCGCCACGCGTCGTTACCTCCGCGGGCCGTCTCCAGACAACCCTGTCAGCACTGCATCAAATTCCGTTCCACGCGTGGCGCTTCTGTCGACCTTGAGTCGGCCCGTACACGAGTCTGACTCGCGAGTCGGCTCGTACACGAGTCTGACTCGCGAATCGGGTCGCGCGCGAGTCAGACTCGTGAGTCGGGCCCTTCGCGATTCAGACGCTAGCTGAACCACCGGCGCCAGCCGGGAAGTGGCTTGAGCTCACCGGTGGCCGGCTGAAGCGTGAGGATGCGCGAAGCGATGGCAGCGGCGAACGTGCGGTCGGCGGTCAAGACGATGCTGGTGATCGCGCGCGCGGTGACGATGCGGGCGTAATCGGCCGCAAAGGAGGCAAGATCGCGGGGCGCCAGCGATGCGTTTGGATGTTCCGACAGAATCACCCGCGGGTCAGGTCCGAGTGCACGGCCGAGCCGCAGCCGTAGTCGCGCCGACGGGCTCAATGCCGCGACGGGTTGATCGAGGTGCGCCCCCGTGAGACCGACTTCCTCAGCAAGCGCGCGGATCTTTGAACGCGTCGCATCGGGGACATCGTGAAGCGACATCGTCACCGGCATCGTCAGGTTATCTGCAACCGACAGGTTGTCGAGCACGATGGCGCGCTCGCTGAGGATGCCGAATCGATCGAGCGACTGGAGCCACGTGTCGGCGTCGTTGATCGCAGTGGTGGGCTGACCGAACGTGCGGACCTCTCCTGCGTCGGGGACGGTGGCGGCCGTGATCAGGTTGACGAACACTTCGGCGGCCGCCTGGTCGAATCCAAGCAATGCAACCGATTCTCCTTGGTGGACCTCGAGGTGCTGCACTCGCAGGGGACGCAGGCCGTGATAGTCCTTCTGGACGCCGCGCACGTCGATGACGACGTCGTGTGAGTCAGCCATGAGGCGCGGCAGCGCGAAAACGAAGCCACGCGTCGTCGGGCAGCGTCACCGAGCCAGGGTCGAGGCCATGCGACGGATCGCCGTGAAAATCCGATCCTCCGGTGATCAGCACCATCAGGCGCGACGCCAGCTGGCGGTACTTCTCGGTCGACGCCGCATCGTGATCGGGGTGGTACACCTCAATCGCGTCGAGACCCGCGACGCAATATGCGGAAATGCGTGCGTCGATCGCCGTCTGACCGGGATGGGCCAGCGATGTCAGGCCGCCGGCGCCGCGTACGATGGTCATGACCTCCTCGGGCGGCGCGCCGGCACGCGGCACGAACGCGGGACGTCCCGTCGCGAGCCATCGATCAAACGCCTCGCGGGTGTCGGTGACGTGGCCGGCGACGACCATGGCGCGGGCAATCTGCGGGCGCCCGATGGAGCGGCCTCCGCTTTCCCGCGCCTGTGCGAGCACCGGAAGCATGTCGATCGGCATGCCCAGCTGCGCGAGGCGATCGCACACCGCCTCGACGCGCGCGATCCTCTGGGTGCGCTGCCGCGAGAGAAATGCGGCCAGCGCCTCGTTGGCCGGGTCGATGAAGTACCCGAGAAGGTGCACGTCGCGGCCCGCCTCGACGGCGGTGATTTCGATCCCGCTGATGGCTTCGATGCCGCGCGCCCGTGCCACCGCCTGCACCACGTCGACTGCGGCGGTCGTGTCGTGGTCGGTGACGGCCATCGCCGTCACGCCTGCCGCCGCGGCGCGCTCGACGAGCTCGGTCGGCGTACAGCGGCCGTCGGATGCGGTCGTGTGGAGGTGGAGGTCGACGGTCACCGCGCCGATGCGCGATGCGAGGCGGCGGAGCCGTGGCGCGGGAGGGGCTTCCGGCTGCGGCCCTGGCGCTTGACGAGGGCGCGGTACTCGCGCACGAGGAGGTCGAGATGCTCGCGCTCCTCGTCGGCGAACTCGAGAAAGATCTGCTTGCCTTCGGAGTCTTCGAACCGCTCGCCGTACTTCTTGAAGAAACGGTGCGAGTTGCGTTCGCAGCGGATGCCGATCAGCAAGGCTTGCTGATCGTTGACACCGCTCAACAGGCGATCGGCGCCCTCGGCAAACAGGCCGTTCGCGGCGCCCTTGAAAAACAGGAACGTGGGGCGCGATTCCAGCTCCGGGTCGCGCTCGAGCAGCTCGCGGTACCGTCCCTCGAGCTTGCCGAGATGTTCCTTCTCCTCAGCGGCGAGATCGTGGAACACCTTCCGTCCACGCGCATCACGCGTCACGCGTGCGGCGCGCGAGTAGAACTCGAGGCCGCTGCGCTCGGTGGCAATGGCAATGCGCAGCGCGTCGCGCGCGAACAGCAGATCGGTATGGCCGGGCTCCACGTTGCCGTGGCGTCCGGTGCGACATTCATCGCACGTCCCGTAGATCTGCACGACGCTTTGCGACGGGGAAAAACTGCGGGCCGACGCCACCTCCTCGACCAGCGCCTCGATATCGGAGCTGAGAAACTCGAAGGACCGGTGGCAGGTCTTGCAGATCAGATGGAAGTGACGGGGCTGGCGGTAGGAATGCTCGAAGCGGAAGCGCCCCTCGCCGAAGTCGACCTTTCGCGCAATGCCCGCGTCCACCATCCACTGCAGCGTGCGGTATACGGTGGCGCGGCTGATGCGCTGGTCTTCGCGGCGAATGAGGTCGACGAGGTCGTCGGCGCTCAGGTGTCCTTCCTGGCGCAGGAACACGTTGACAATCTGTTCCCGTTTGCTGGAACGCTTGCCGCCGTCTGGCTTCAGCCGGCTCAGATCAGGAAGGCTGGTGTTCATGACCCTTTCGTACGCGCCGGCTGCTCGCGTTGACGTGTTAGACGCTGAAGGAGCTGCCGCACCCGCACGTGGACGTAGCGTTCGGATTCTTGATCGTGAAGCCGCCGCCCGTCACCGTATCGACGAAATCGACCTCGGCGCCCTTGAGGTAGCTGATGCTGACCGGATCGATGAAGAGCCTGACGCCATTGGACTCGAACACCTGGTCGCCGGATCCCGCCGCTTTCCTCGATCATCAGCCCGTACTGGAAACCCGAGCACCCGCCGCCCTGGACGAAGACGCGCAGGCCGCTGCCGGTCTTCCCTTCTTCCGTGAGCAGCTCGCTGATTTTCGAGGCTGCCGCCGTCGACACATTCACCATAATTTCGGTTCTCCTGGGGATAGATGGCCTAGAGCCCCTTGAAAAGTATAAGCGGGCGTTCCCGAACCCGGCAAGCTAGGCCCCAATTATGGCCAGTTCTCGTGCAGATTCCCGTTCGACGTCCCTGTGGAGGCTGTTGCCGTGAGCGTCCATGGTCACAATGGCCGGAAAGTCCTTTACAGTCAGGTGCCACATCGCTTCAGGGGTGCCGAATTCCATCAATGAGACGCCGTCCACGCTCGTAATGGTCCGGGCGTAGAACTGAGCCGCACCACCGATTGCGTTGAGGTACACGGCGCCTGATTCCTTGAGTGCCGCGAGCGTTTTCGCCCCCATGCCGCCCTTCCCGATGACGGCCCTGACCCCATACCGCTTGATGACGTCCGCCTGATAGGGTTCCTCGCGAATGCTCGTGGTAGGGCCTGCCGCGGTGATACGCCAGCCGTCGCCCTCCTTCACCACAACCGGCCCGCAGTGGTAGAGAACGGCGCCGCGAAGATCGACCGGCGGATCGTGCTTCATGAGGTGCGCGTGAACGGCATCGCGTCCCGTGTATGCGCGGCCGGAGACGAGCACGACGTCGCCGACCTTCAGCGATCGCACCTGTTCTTCGGAGAGGGGCGACTGTAGAGCGACCTCGCGCCCCGTGCGCTGGAACCCCGCCTGGTCGGCCATCGCGAGTACCGGGCTTGCCGGATCGCGGTACAGCCAGCGGGCGATCCCACCCGTCTTCGCATCGAGGACGACACCAAGGCGCCGGAACGCCCAGCAGTCGTAGGCAACGGACACGAAGAAGCTCGCAGGCAGGCGATTCTGGACGCCGATCTTGCAGCCGATCAGCGAGACACGTCCGCCGAATCCCATCGTCCCGATCCCGAGCTTGTTGACCTCACCCATGATCGACGCTTCGAGCTCCGCCAGCCGTGGATCCGGGTTCAGATCATCGAGCGTGCGAAAGAGTTGCTCTTTCGCATGCACATAGCCGGACGTGCGATCGCCGCCGATGCAGACGCCGACCGCGCCGGGTGCGCATCCTTTGCCCTGTGCGTTCCAGACCGCGTGGAGGATGCACTTGCGCACACCTTCGAGGGTTCGATCGGCGCGTCCGAGGTTGGGCAGCTCGACCGGCACCGAGTACTGGGCATTCATGTTCTCGCAGCCACCGCCTTTGAGAATGAGCTTGATCTCGATCTCATCGCGCTCCCACTGCTCGAAGTGCATGATCGGCGTGCCGGGGCCGAGGTTGGTGCCGGAGTTTTCGCCGGTGATCGAGTCGACGGAGTTGGGACGCAGCTTGCCGCGCCTGGTCGCTTCGGCCACGGCATCGCGGATCTGTTTCTTCATCTCGACCTGGTTCGCGCCGATCGGCGTCTTCACCTCGAAGGTCGGCATGCCGGTGTCCTGGCAAATGGCGCCTTCACAATCGGCGGCAAGGTCGATGTTCTCCGCGATGATCGAAAGCGCCTGTCCCGACTGCGTTGCCGCCGGCTCCTGCGACATCGCCACTTTCATTGCGGCGCGGACGTCGGGCGGCAGGTCGGTGGAGGTCTTCACGACCAGTGAAAGCACGCTGTCGAAAAACTGGGGAAGCATATGCGGGAAGTATAATTTGAACGCGCACCATCATGCAGTTCCGGACCGAGCGCGACCCCCTCGGTGAACACGCCGTACCCGCCGACGCGTACTACGGCATCCAGACCGTCCGCGCCCGCGAAAACTTCCCCATCAGCGGCCTTCGCGCACCGGCGGACCTCGTCACCGCGACCGTGCTCGTCAAGAAAGCCGCGGCCGCGGCGAACATGGAGCTCGCACGGCTTGACACGCGCGTTGGCGACGCCATCGTTCGTGCGGCTGACGAAGTACTGTCCGGCTCGCTGCGCGATCAATTCGTCGTCGACGTGTACCAGGCGGGCGCCGGCACCTCACACAACATGAACACCAACGAGGTGCTCGCCAATCGCGCGGCGGAGATCCTTGGAGGCGCACGCGGCGAGTACACGCTCGTGCACCCGAATGATCACGTGAACATGGCGCAATCCACGAATGACGTGTTTCCGACCGCGACCAGGCTTGCGCTGCTCCTCGTGCACGGAGCACTCGTCGAATCGGCGCGTGCGCTTGCCGCATCGCTGGACCGCAAGGCGCGCGAGTTCGACACAATCCTGAAAGTCGGACGAACGCATCTGCAGGATGCGGTACCCATGACGCTCGGACAGGAGTTCGGAGGGTATGCCGCGTGCGTCGCACGCGGCGCCGATGACGTGGCGCACGCGTCGGAGCAATTGCGCGAGCTGAACCTGGGCGCGACGGCGGTCGGAACGGGACTCAACGCGGGCGAAGACTATACACAACTTGCGATTCGGAACGTGAGCCAGTATGCGGGTCTTGAGCTCGTCCCCGCACGGAATCGCTTCCGTGTGACGCAGAGTATGGGTGACGTGCTCGCGTATTCGGGCGCGATGCGGCGACTGTCGGTGGAGTTGTCCAAGGTCGCAAGCGATCTGCGCCTGCTCAGCATGGGCCCGAGGGCGGGCATCAGCGAGATCGCGCTGCCGGCCGTGCAACCTGGTTCATCGATCATGCCCGGCAAGATAAATCCATCCGTTCCCGAGATGGTGAACCAGGTCTGTTACCAGGTGATCGGCTGCGACACGACGATCTGTGTGGCCGCGGAAGCCGGCCAGCTCGAGCTCAACGTGATGATGCCGGTCATCGCATGGAACGCGATTCACGCGTCGACGATCCTGCGGGAATCGATGAAGGTGCTGCACACGCGGTGTGTGGATGGTATCGAGGCGGACCCGCAACGGTGCCGTGAGCTGCTCGATCGCAGCACGGCCGTGGCCACGGCGCTGAATCCCTACATCGGGTACGCCATGACGGCTGAGATCGCGAAGGAGTCGGTGAAGACAGGGAGGCCGATACGTGAGCTCGTGCTCGAGCGCGGCCTTCTCGACGCAAGGCAGCTCGATCGCATTCTGTCGGTGGAAGCGATGACGCAGCCGGGCGTTGCCGGCAAGGAGAAGGCACCGTGATCTCGACTCGGACGGGTCTAAAGAGCCGCCTTTACCCTGTCATCACGTTGGTTCTCGCGGCCGCTCTCGCGCTCAACGCCCAGGTCCCAACTCCCGACTCCCAAGGCGCTCAGCCACAACGGACAGGGCATCTGTTCCCGCCCGAGAACCTCGGGCTGCTCGAAAGCCCCGATCGCGATACGTGGCAGAAGCCGGATCAGATCATGGACGCGCTCGGAATCGCGGACGGCTCGACGGTCGCGGACATCGGCGCCGGCGCCGGCTGGTTCACGATTATTCTTGCGCGGCGCGTTGGACCGAACGGGACGGTCTACGCGGAGGACGTCCAGCGGCAGATGCTCGAAGCGATTCGCAGGCGCGTCAGCCGGGAAGGGCTGCTGAACGTCCAGGGGCGCCTCGGCACCAGCACGGATCCACGCCTGCCGGAACGCGCGATCGACGCGATCCTCGTCGTCGACATGTACTCGGAAGTCGACGTCGACGACCGTGTCACCTTTCTTCGGAACCTCGCCCGCGCGCTCAAGCCAAACGGGCGCATCGGCATCGTCAACTACAAACCGGGCCAGGGCGGGCCGGGACCCTCGCCGACCGAAGGAGTACGCGTCGAAATCACCGCGGTGGAAGCCGATGCGCAGGCGGCGGGGCTGCGGGTCCTCTCACGCGAGAACCTTCCGTTTCAGTACCTGCTCGTCCTTGGCAGGTAAGCGTTGAGGACGGCGCTCACCATCGCCGGGAGCGATTCGAGCGCCGGCGCAGGGATACAGGCCGACCTCAAGACATTTGCGGCGCATGGCATATTCGGTATCGACCGCCGTGACCGCCATCACCGCTCAGAACACGCTGGGCGTCACGACGGCGACGGCGCTGGCTGCCGACCTCGTCACCGCGCAAATCGAAGCCGTCGTGTCGGACATTGGCGTTCACGCCGCCAAGACCGGCATGCTCGCCAATGCGGCGATCGTCGAGGCGGTTGCCGCCGCGGTTGAAGATCTGGAAATTCCGTTCCTTGTCGTCGATCCCGTGATCGTGGCGACCAGCGGCGAGCCGTTGCTCGATGACGAAGGATTCATGGCGATGAAGGCTGAACTGGTCCGCCGCGCGCACGTCGTGACTCCGAACGTTCCGGAGGCGCAATTGCTGTCCGGCGTCACGATCAGAACCGAACAGGATCGACGCGAAGCGGCGCGCCGTATCTGGGCGCTCGGCCCGGTCTACGTCGTCATCACCGGGGGTCACATCGATTCCGAGCAGATCGTCGACCTTGTGTACGACGGAGAGGTCTTCACGGACTACGCGGCGGCGCGGGTCGCCGGACGTCACACACACGGAACCGGATGCACCTTTTCCGCGGCGCTGACGTCGCACCTGGCGCTCGGCCGATCACTGCACGAGGCGATTCCACTGGCGCAGCATTTCGTGGCCGGCGCGATTCGCCACGCACCAGGTCTTGGCCGAGGTGCGGGACCGCTGAACCATTTCTGGCGTCTAGATCTTGATAGGGGAGGGAGACTCTAAAATCCCAAAATCCCAAATCACAATTTCCAAGTTCTTGGGATTTGGATCTTGGGATTTGGAATGTGGGATTTGACGCTCGGGACCGTCCTGTCGTGCCCGGTATACTGAGTGCATGGGCGTGCCTGCCGTGGCGGTGACCGCCGATCCGCTCGAGATCGAGCCGTTGATCGCGCTTGTTGGCGCGGCTGGCGACGGCGCCGTCGTGACGTTTGCGGGCCTGGTTCGCGATCACAACCAGGGACGCCGGGTACGCTTCCTCGAATACGAAGCGTACGAGCCGCTGGCCGTTCACGCGCTCCAGCGAATCGTCGATGAAGCGAAAGGGCTCTGGCCCGACGCTCGTCTGGCGGCGCGTCACAGGATCGGCCGTCTCGAGATCGGCGAAGCCAGCATTGTCATCGCTGCGGCATCACCGCATCGAGCTGATGCGTTCGCGGCGTGCCGATACATGATCGAGCGGGTGAAACAGATCGTGCCGATCTGGAAGCGCGAGTACTTCGATGGCGGCGACGTCTGGCTCGAAGGCGCGACGGCGGATCCCGACGATGAGGCAGCGCGGGTGAAGGCGTACCGCACCGCATGCGCGTGACCGTCCGGCTGTTTGCGAGGCTGCGAGATCTCACCGGTGCGGGCGAGCTGATTCGAGAGATCCCGGAACCGGCCACCGCTCACGCGGTCTGGAACGCGCTGGTTGCCGAGTGGCCTGCATTGCGCGAGTACGAAAAGACGATGTCGGTCGCGGTGAATGCCGAGTACTCGCGGATGATGGCGACCGTCAAGGATGGGGACGAGATAGCGTTTCTGCCTCCTGTGTCGGGAGGTTAATGGACAATGCGGGGCGAGCCTGCAAGGCTCGCCATCGCGGACCTGATACGGTCCGCGCCGTACGCAGGGGCCGCCTTGAGACGGCCCGATAAAAACATGTTCGACAAGTTACTCAACGTCGAGAACCGGTATGACGAGCTGATGACACGGCTCGGCTCGGCCGAGATCCAATCTGATCCGTCGGAGTACCGGAAGTCCGCGAAGGCGCTGTCGGAGCTCGAGCCGCTCGTGCAGAAGTTTCGCGAGTATAAGAGCGTGCGCCAGGATATGACGGGCGCAGAGGAGCTCGTCAACGGCAACGATGCGGAAATGCGCGAGCTGGCGCGCGAGGAGCTGAAGGCGCTCCAGGTCAAGCACGACGTACTCCTTCAGGAACTGAAGGTCCTGCTCATACCCAAGGATCCGAACGACGAGAAGAACGTCATCCTCGAAATCCGCGCAGGCACCGGCGGCGATGAGGCGGCGCTGTTCGCGGCGGACCTCTTCCGAATGTACAGCCGTTACGCGGAGCGACAAGGGTGGAAGATCGACGTGATGTCGACCAGCGAGAGCGGGACCGGCGGGCTCAAGGAAGTCATCGCCTCCATTGAAGGGCGCGGTGTGTACAGCCGTCTGAAGTACGAAAGTGGCGTGCACCGGGTGCAGCGCGTTCCGGCGACGGAAGCGAGTGGCCGCATCCACACGTCCACGGCCACCGTTGCCGTGTTGCCGGAAGCCGAGGAAGTGGATATTCAAATCAACGAGAAGGATCTGCGCATCGATACCTTCTGCTCGAGCGGCCCCGGCGGCCAGAGCGTGAACACGACGTACTCGGCCGTGCGGCTGACGCACATCCCCAGCGGTCTCGTCGTCTCGCAGCAGGACGAGAAGTCGCAGATCAAGAACCGCGCGAAGGCGATGAAGGTGCTGCGCGCGCGCCTCTACGAGATGGAGATGCGAAAGCAACAGGAGGCGACGGCGAAGGAGCGCCGTGGCCAGGTGGGCACGGGCGAACGATCGGAAAAGGTCCGCACCTATAACTTCCCGCAGAGCCGCATCACCGACCATCGCATCAACTTCACGACGCATCGTCTGCACGACGTCCTCGAGGGCGACCCAGGCGAGCTGATCGATCAGCTCACAACCTTCTACAACGCCGAAAAGCTCAAGGAAGCTACCGCGGTATAAATGGGGTCAGACCCCGACATGCTTTTCGAAAAACTCGCGCAGGGGCGCGCTCGCCTCATCGAGGCGGGCGTGTCGCCGGCCGATGCGGCGGTCGACGTTGATGTTTATGCGCGCGCGATTCTCGGATGGGACCGGGCGACGCTGCTCGCGAACCAGCGCGACACGAGTCCCGCCGCGCTCGAACCGCAGTTTTCCGAATGGATCGCGCGCCGAGAGCGGCGCGAGCCCACCGCCTATATCCTCAAGGGCCGCGAATTCTGGGGACGCGAGTTCCTGGTTACGCCCGCGGTCCTGGTGCCGCGCCCCGAAACCGAGTTCATCGTGGAAGAAAGCATTCCGCTGATGCGGGATACACGGGTGCCGCGCATCGCGGACATCGGCACCGGCAGCGGAATCCTGGCGGTGACACTTGCGAGCGAGCTATCCGCCTCGACCGTCGTCGCCACCGATCTGTCGGGTGCAGCGCTCGACATCGCGCGCGAGAACGCACGGCGCCTGGCTGTCGACGATCGCGTCACCTTTGTCGAAACGTCATATCTCGATGGTGTCGATGGACCCTTTGATTTGATCGTGGCCAACCCGCCCTACGTGAAAGACGGCGACAGGCGGGCATTGGCGCGCGACGTGCGTCACGAGCCCGATGTCGCCCTGTTCGGAGGTCCCGACGGGCTGCGCGACGTGAGCGGCGTACTCGATGCCGCCGTGCAGAAGTTGAAACCTGGCGCATGGTTCGTGATGGAATTCGGATACGGGCAGGAAGACGACGTGCGGCGGCTCGTCGACGGGCGGCCGGCGTTGCGGCTCGATCGCATCCGCGACGATCTTCAAGGGATCGCTCGAACAGCCGTCATTCACAAGACGGCGAACTCCCCATAACCAACTCCCAACTCCCAAGGAGATCTACGTCACGATGAGCGACTGTCTTTTCTGCCGAATCATCGCCGGCGACATCAAGGGCGCTGTCGTCCATGAGGACAACGATCTGGTCGCGATCAAGGATATCAACCCGCAGGCACCGCTCCACGTGCTGATCATTCCGCGGGAGCACATCGCCACGATCAACGACCTGAGGCCGGAGAACGATGCCCTCGTGGGATCCATGTTTCGCGCGGCCGCGAAGCTGGCGACACAGCACGGATACTCTGAGCGGGGCTACCGTACCGTACTCAATTGCAATCGCGAGGCTGGCCAGTCGGTTTTCCACATCCACCTGCATCTCCTTGCAGGGCGGACGTTGAACTGGCCGCCTGGCTGAACGAAATGCAAGAATCCCTGATACGGCCCGGCAACGACGATCGACATTTTGGCGGGATCGAGCACCGCGCGCGCGGCGGCGTGGACGTCATCGCGGGTGACCTTGCGCAGCAGCTCCGGCACGCGCACGTCGTAATCCATCCCAAGATCGAAGAACTCCACCATCTGCAGGAAGCTGGCGATGCCGGCGTTCGTCTCGAGGCGGCGCGGCATCGAGCCAATCAGATACTGTCGAGACTCGCTGATCTCCTGATCGGTCGGTCCCTCGGCCGCCATCCGGACGAGTTCCTCGTCGATCGACGCAAGCGCGCGATCGACATTCGACGGATTGACGCCTGCCCGAATCACCAGCGGCCCTGGAATCACGTTGGCGTCGAGCGCGCTGAAAGCGTAGTACGCCATCCCCTGCTTCTCACGGATGCTCTCACCAAGGCGGCCGCCGATCGAGTATTCGCCGAGGATGTTGTTCATCAGCCAGTACGCGTTGAACGATGGATCCGACCGGACGATCGTCGTGAATCCACAGGCGAGATCGGCCTGCGCCTTGTTCATCATCGGGATCACGTGGACGCGGCGCACGGTTGCCGGCGGTGGCGGCGGCAGAACGAGGTCCGCGGCCGGTCCTGTGCGCCAAGGCGCGAACACGCGGTGAGCCGACTCGATGGCACGTGCGGAGTCGACGTCGCCGACCATCACGAGTGAGAGCGTACCGGGCCTGAACCTCGCGGCGTGAAACGCTTGCAGCGATGGGCGGCCGATGCGCTCCACGTTCTCGACGCTGCCGCGAGGCCGTCGCCCGTACGGATGCGTGTCGCCATAAAGCAGGGCAAGCAGGCCTTCGTTGGCCATGGTGGCGGGACTGTCTTCGTCCTGGCGAATCATCGTGACGATTTCGCCGCGGCGCGTCCCGACTTCGGCGTCGGGGAACGCCGGCTCCATCACGATATCGGCCAGCGTCGCGAGAGTCATGTCGAGATCCTCGACCAGGCACGTGCAGACCAGCGACAGCACGTGACGGTTGACGGTGATCGCCAGTGACACGCCGCGACTATCGAAGCGCTCCGCGATTTCGTCGGCGGTGAGCGCAATTGTTCCGCGATCGATGGTTCGTGAGACGAAATGCGAGACGCCGTGTTCGGAGGCCGGATCGAAGACCGTGCCTGCCTCAAACGACGCGTGCACGGTAACAGCAGGCGTGGCGCCGGAATATTTCGCGATCACCACGGCGCCGTTGTCCAGCCGTGTTCGCACTGACGCGAGTCCGCGCTGCTCGAGTATCGTCATCGAGCGGAAGCGGGGCCGGCGCCGGCCCCTTCGCCGATCGGCGCCTTGTCGGCATCGGAGGCGGGCTGCGGGTCGAACCATCCGATCGTTCGGTTCATCGGACGGAGCCAACTGGCCGCGGCTTCCGCGACCGCGTCCTGCGTCACCGAATCGATGCACCGGCCGATCGACGGCACGAGACGCCAGCTCGCGACCGTTTCGAAGTACCCGAGCTGGTGCGCAATGTTCGAGATGCTGTCCCCCTCGAAGACCGACCGGGCCCGCAGTTGATTCTTCGCCTTCTGCAGCTCCAGCGCGGTAATCCCGTGACGCCGCGCCGCATCGAGCTGCGCGAGCGTCGCCTCTTCGACTGCCCCAAGCGGCGTGCCTTCCGTCGCCGTCACCGAGATCGTGTACAGGAACGGTTCCTGGGTTGGCACCAGACCACCATTCACAGCCGACGCAAAACCGCCGTCGACAAGCGCCCGATAGAGCCGTGCGCTTCGCTGAGGAGGCGGCGTGCGGAAGCTCGCCCACAGGTTGACGCCCTTCGCACCCGTCAGCACCGCATCCAGCACCAGCATTGGAAAGAAATCCGCGTCGTGGACCGACGGCGCGTGGAACCCGAGCTTCAGGTACGCCGTCGTGCCTTCACGCGACACCGTCACGCGGCGCTCGCCAAGCTGCTCCGGCTCGCGCGTCAACGGACGGTTCACAACGTCGCCCGGCTTGATCGAACCGAAATACTGGACGGCCTGCCGCAGCGCATCCTTCGTCTTGACATCGCCGACGATGACCAGCGTCGCGTTGTTGGGCACGTAGTGACGACGGTAGTAGCTGTAGAGATCGTCCCGCGTCATCGTTTGCAGATCGCCGAGCCAGCCGATGGTCGGATGTCGGTAGGGGTGCGCGCGGAACGCGGTCGCGGTCAGCTCCTGGTCGAGCAGCTGGTCGGGGTCGTTCTCACCACCCTGCAGCTCCGAGATGATGACGGTCCGCTCGGATTCACAATCGGCCGGATCGTACAGGCAGTTCGCCATCCGCTCGGACTCGATGAACAGCATCCGGTCGAGCACGTCGCGCGTGGCGGTCTCGGTGTAGGTGGTCTGGTCGATCCACGTGTAGCCGTTCCAGTACCCGCCGTACTGCTCGATGATCCCTTTCACCTTGTCGCGCGGAATGTTGGTCGTGCCCTTGAAGTTCATGTGCTCGACCCAGTGGGATACGCCAGTCAGGCCGGGCACCTCGTTCTTCGAGCCGACGCGATACCAGCACCACACGCTGGCAAGCGGCGCGGTACGGACCTCCTGGATCAAAACGCGCAGCCCGTTGTCGAGCACCTCTTCATGCACGGTGCCGGTCACGTCATCAGCGGGTTGCATCACCGACGATGCCGTGTTGGATCCCTCGTCGCGCACGTCCATGCCGCATTATAGGTCGCCGCCTCGGGGTACAATTTGACGGCATGCCCGAGTGGAAGGAGACGGTCAACCTGCCGCGCACAGGTTTTCCAATGAAGGCGAACCTGCAGACCGCAGAGCCGGAAGCAATCGCACGATGGGAGGCGATGAACCTCTACGGGCAGATCCGCGAGAAACGGCGCGGCGCCTCGAAGTTCGTCCTCCACGACGGTCCTCCGTACGCCAACGGCCATATCCATCTCGGCCATGCGCTGAACAAGATCCTGAAAGACATCGTCGTGAAGTCAAAGACGATGGCCGGTTTTGACGCGCCTTACGTGCCCGGCTACGACTGTCATGGATTGCCGATCGAGCTCAAAGTCGATCGCGAGCTGGGACCGAAGAAACGCGAGATGTCACGTGCCGACATCCGCCGTGCATGCGCAGCATATGCCCAGGGCTTCGTCGACATCATGACCGACGAGTTCCGTCGCCTCGCCATATTCGGCGACTGGGCGCACCCGTATGTCACGATGAACTTCAGGTACCAGGCGGACATCGTCCGCGCGCTGGGCCGCTTCGTCGAGCAGTTGCTTGTGTACAAAGGCAAGAAACCGGTGCACTGGTGCATTCACTGCCGGACGGCGCTCGCCGAGGCGGAGGTCGAGTACGAGGATCATTCCTCGCCGTCGATCTACGTCGAGTTCCCGCTGGCAGATTCGAGCGCGGCGGATTTTGCCGCGCGGGTGCCGGCGCTCAAAGGCAGGAAGGTGTCGGTCCTGATCTGGACGACGACGCCATGGACGATCCCGTCGAACCTGGCGATCGCGTTTCATCCGGAATTCGACTACGCGGCATTCGACGTGGACGGCCGTGCGGTGATCGTCGCTGAGAAGCTTGCGGAGGCCGTCAGCGAGGCGGTGGAACGGCCGTTCGGGCCGCCGGTCGCGCGCTTCAAAGGCGAGGAGCTCGAAGGGATCCGATTCCGCCATCCGCTCTACGAACGCGACTCCGTTGCTGTCCTTGGCGACTATGTCACGCTCGAGCAGGGCACGGGCGCCGTGCACACCGCGCCGGGCCACGGCGCCGATGACTTCCTGACGGGCGTGAAGTATGGCCTCGAGATCTACGCGCCCGTCGGCCCTGGGGGGCACTTCCTCGACACGGTGGAGCTGTTCGGGGGCCAGCGCGTGTTCGACGCCAATCCGAATGTCGAGCTGGCGCTCAAGGAACGCGGACACCTGTGGCACCGCGAGGTGTTTTCGCACCAGTACCCGCACTGCTGGCGATGCCACAACCCGGTGATCTTTCTCGCGACCTCGCAGTGGTTCGTCAGGATGGACGGTGACCCGGTGATCCCGTGCGAGGACGGGACGACACGGACGCTGCGGGACGCGGCGAGCTATGCGATCGATCAGCAGGTGACATGGATCCCCTCGTGGGGCCGCGATCGTATCTTCAACATGGTCGCCAACAGGCCGGACTGGTGCATCTCGCGCCAACGCGCGTGGGGTGTGCCGATCCCGGCGCTCGACTGCACAAAATGCGGCGAGGCGATCCTCACAACGGCGCTTGTCAACCAGGCGGCGTCCGTCTTTGACATCTACGGCGCTGATGCATGGTATGAGCGGCCGCTCGAGGAGTTCGTGCCGGCCGGGCTCACGTGTCCCTCATGCGGCGGGACGTCGTTCGAGCGCGAGCAGGACATTCTCGACGTCTGGTTCGATTCGGGGTCGAGCCACGAGGCGGTGCTGCCCAGGTATCCGGATCTGACCTGGCCGTCGGACATGTACCTCGAAGGAAGCGACCAGCATCGCGGGTGGTTCCAGAGCTCGCTGTTCGTAGCGCTCGCGACGCGGGGACGGCCGCCGTACCGCGAAGTTCTGACCCATGGATTCCTTATCGACGTCGATGGGCGGAAGATGTCGAAGTCGCTCGGGAACACCGTCACGCCGCAGGAAGTCATCAAAGAGAGCGGCGCCGAGATCCTGCGCCTGTGGGTGGCGATGAGCGACTACAGCGAGGAGCTCCGTGTCGGCAAGGAGATCCTCACCCGCGTCATCGAGGCGTACCGCAAGCTGCGGAATACCTGCCGGATCCTGGTGGCGAATCTCTACGACTTCGATCCGGCACTCGATCAGGTGCCGATCGAGCGCCTCGATCCGGTCGATCGCTACGCGCTGGCGAAGTTCGGGGATGCCGCGCATCGAATGCTCCGTGCCTACGAGGCATACGACTTCCCTACCGTGTTCCAGGCGCTGAACACGCTGGCGACGGTCGATCTGAGCGCGTTCTACGTCGACGTGACGAAAGATCGGATGTATACGTTCGCGCCGCGCTCGCACGAACGCCGGTCGACCCAGACGGCGATGTTTCTGATGTGTGACGGGCTGGCACGGCTGCTCGCGCCGATACTGCCGGTGACCGCAGACGATCTCTGGCGGAACATGCCGGGACAGCGATCCGCATCGATTCACCTCGAAGAGTTCCCACAGGTCGAGCGGCTCCTGGCGCCCGACGTGGTGGGTGCATGGGACCGCTTGATGCAGGTGCGCGATCAGGTGAATGCCGCGCTCGAGCAGAAGCGAAAAGACAAGGTGATCGGCAACTCGCTCAGCGCGAGTGTCACGTTGGGCGCCTCAGGGCCAATCGCGGCGCTGCTGGAACAGAATCGCGACTACCTCCCGATGCTCTTCATCGTCTCGGATCTGACGCTGAATATTGGTTCCGCCGACGGCCCGGACGACATCCGCGTCGACGTCGACAAGGCGCACGGCGTGAAGTGCGGACGATGCTGGCGCTTCGTCCCGTCGGTGAGAACCGAGCCCGACTGGTCGGGCATCTGCGATCGCTGCGTCGATGCGCTGGCCGAGCCGGTGAACTCCTAGGTGGTGGCTGTTCACACGCGGCAGCGCGAGCTCTGGATTGCTCTGTTCGTCGTCGCGCTCGACCAGGCGGTGAAAGCGCTGGTGCGACAGGAGTTGGCGCTCAACGAAAGCGTGACGGTCATCCCCGGATTTTTCGATCTTACGCGCGTGCACAACAGCGGCACGGCGTTCGGGTTCATGAATGGCACCGATTTCCCATTCAAGACAGCGGTGCTTGCGTGCGTGGCGCTGGCGGCGCTGGGCGGCCTCGCGGTCTATGCGGCCTCGCTGCCCTACGAGCAGTGGGTGGCGCGGACGGGGCTGGCACTCATCCTTGGCGGAGCGGCGGGCAATCTCATCGACCGCATTTCGTGGGGGTACGTGGTCGACTTCGTCGACGTGTACTGGTCAGGCTGGCATTTCTGGGCGTTCAACGTCGCCGACGCGGCGATCACGGTCGGTGTTGCGCTGATGATTCTCGATCTGCTGGGGGTGGGGACCCGACATGTATCCAGAGCTGTTTAGCCTGGGACCGGTGACGGTCTATACCTACGGCGTGCTGCTGGCGGTGTCGTACCTCGTTGGCCTGCGACTCGCGATCACGCGGGCGCGCAAGTGGAAGCTCAACGCGGACCGCGTCCTGGACCTCGGGATCTACATCATCATCGCCGCGCTCGTCGGCGCGAAGCTGCTCCTGCTGGTGACCGATTTCGCGCAGTTCCGCCAGTCGCCGGCCGACCTGTTGTCGCTCGCCCGCTCCGGCGGCGTCTTCTATGGCGGGCTGATCGGCGCCGTCGGCGTGGCATTCTGGTACATCCATCGCCACGGGATGCCGTTCTGGACGACATGCGATGCATTTGCGCCCGGCATCGCCCTGGGTCACGTGACCGGACGGCTCGGATGCTTTGCGGCCGGCTGCTGTTATGGGAAACCGACGAGCGTCCCATGGGCGGTTGTCTTCACCAATCCGCTGGCCCAGGCCAATTCCGGAACCCCACTGGGCATTCCGCTGCATCCTACGCAACTCTACGAGGCTGGCGCGGAGCTGCTCATTCTGATCGTTTTACTCACCACGGAGCGTCGCGGACACCGCTTCGCTGGACGCACGTTCTGGCTCTACATGATCCTCTATGCGATCTCGCGCTTCATCATCGAGATTTTCCGCAACGATCCGCGCGGCAGCGTGTTCGGCGTGTCCACATCGCAGTTCATCTCACTGCTGCTGGCGCCACTCGCCATTGCGATGCTGATCTGGTTGCGGCGTACGACGCCCGAGGCCCCGCAGCGCGCGACGCGACGCCGACGGGTCGCGGCGTAATTCGTGTTTTTTCGTATCCTTCGTGGTTGAAATCGTGGAGCCGCTCGAATTCTCCGTCACGCCTGAATCGGAGGGGCAGCGGCTCGACCGCTTCCTGGTCACGGTCCTCGAGGATCATTCCCGGTCGCAGATCCAGAAGCTGATCACCGACGGCCATGTCCATGTCTCCGCACGCGATGCGCGCCCGAATCTCGCCGTTCGCGCCGGCGATCGCGTGGTCGTCAATCTTCCCGACGCGGCTCCCTCGTCCATCGAGGCGGAGGCCGTCTCGCTGGAAATCCTGTACCAGGATGCCGATCTCGTGGTGATCAACAAGCCGCCGGGTATGGTCGTGCACCCCGGAGCTGGCCACGCTTCGGGGACCCTCGTGAACGCATTGCTCCATCACATTACGGACTTGAGCGGAGTCGGCGGCGAGCTCCGTCCCGGGATCGTGCATCGACTGGATCGCGGGACCTCTGGCGTGATGGTGGTCGCGAAAAACGATGCCGCGCTGCAGGAGCTGTCGCGCCAGTTTCACGATCGCGAGGTCGAGAAGGAGTACATCGCGCTCGTCTGGGGCGTCGTGCAGGCGGGACGCCGCATCGATGCCGCGATCGGGCGCGATCCGGTCCATCGTCAGAAGATGTCATCGCGGTCGAGACACGCGCGGGAGGCGGTCACACGGATCACGAGGGCCTTTCACCTGCCTGGCCTGACGCTGTGCCAGGTCGCCATCTACACGGGACGCACGCATCAGATTCGTGTCCATCTCAGCGCCATCGGACATCCGATTGTCGGCGATGCGCTCTATGGCGGCGTGCATCGACGCGTTCCAGGCGACATCCGCGCGGTGCAGCGGCTTCAGCGGCCGTTCCTGCACTCGACGCGCCTGGCATTTGCTCACCCGCGCGACGGCCGCCGCATGGAATTCAACGCCAATCTGCCGCCTGATCTGCTGGACGTGCTGGAATCGCTCCCGGGGTGGGGCGACCGCGAAGAGGAGTGAAATGGAAAAGCCTGTCGTTCCCCACTCGATTCGAAACGTGTTCGTAGGGCGGATCTTCACCGTCACGGTCGAGTCGATTACGACCCCGAAAGGCAGCAAGCTCGATGCGGAAATCGTCCGGCACCCAGGATCGGTGGTCCTTCTCCCGATGACGAAGGAAGGCGACATCATCCTCGTCAAGCAGTACCGCCACGCGATCGGACGACGGGCATGGGAGCTCCCGGCCGGCTCGCTCAAGCCCAACGAGGATCCGAAGAACGCCGCGGCCCGCGAATGCCAAGAGGAAATCGGACTGATTCCGGCACAGCTCGATCGGTTAGGTGCGTTCTTCCCGACGCCCGGCTATTGCGACGAAGAAATGAACTTCTACAAGGCCAGCGGGCTGCGCAAGCCGGGGCCGAACGACGAGAAAGCGGAGCAGGACGAAGATGAGGACATCGAGCAGCGCACGTTTGGCGTCGAGCAGCTACGGACGATGATCCGATCCGGTGAAATTGTCGACCTCAAGACGGTGGCGGGGTTGACGCTCCTCGGGCGGGTCTGAAGATCCGCCCCTACTGTCGCGAGTACTCACGCGGACCTGGAAGGTCCGCGCCGCATAGAAGGTCCGCGCCGCATAGAGGGTCCGCGCCGCATAGAGGGTCCGCGCGCGGACTTGGAGGGTCCGTGCCGCTCGGTGAAGGTCCGCGCCGCCAGTTCGATTGTGGCGCGGTGGATGGCGACCGTGTCTTCGAGCCGGCGCGCATATCCGCCGGCCAGCGTGACGACGACCGGACGATGAGCGGCCGCACAGGCGTCGAAGACGATGCGATCGCGTTCGAGAAGGCCCGCCCGCGTCAGCGCCAGCCCGCCAAGCTGATCGCCCTCGAACGGATCCGCACCCGCAAGGTAAAACACGACGTCAGGCTTCGACGCGAACACCGTCGGCAATGCGGCGCTCAGCTTCGCGTGGTACTCGTCATCGGTCACTCGGTCCGGCAACCCGATGTCGAGCGCGCTGCGCGGCTTGAACATCGGGTAGTTGTGCTGCTGATGCATCGAGAAGGTGAAGACCGATGGATCACCAGCGAAAATCATCGACGTGCCGTTGCCGTGGTGGACGTCGAGATCGACGATCGCGGCGCTGGGGGTCCGGGGGTGACATTCGCGCTGGACCATGCGAATCGCGAGGGCGACGTCGTTGAAGAGGCAGAAGCCCTCGCCATGGTTGGCAAACGCGTGATGAAAACCGCCACCGACATGGATGCCCACGCCGGTCTCCAGTGCAAGCCGCGCGGCCGCAACGGTGCCTCCAGCCATCAACCGGAAGCCGTCCACGATGGCCGGCGACCAGGGCAGCTCGATTTCCGCGATTTCTTCGGCAGTGAATGTGCCGGTGCGAGCCTTGTGGAGGTACTCCGCGGTGTGAACCAGCGCGAGATCCTCCCACGAGGCGGCGTCGGGCTCGACCCACGTCCATCCACCAGCGGCGCTCAGCTCGCGATGGATGGTTTCGTATTTGGCGGTTGGAAAAACGTGGGGGCCGATGTCGATGCGATAGCGCGGCGAATAGACAATCTGCACGTCCGCTATTGCATCGGCGGCTGGAGGCGGCGCTCGGTTTTCTGATCGCCCGCGGCGACCGCCGGCAGAAGTGCCAGGAGCAGGACTTCGTCAACGCTCTGGACGTAATGCACGGTCAGCTCGCGCCGCAGCTCCTCGGTGAGATCCTCGTTAATGTTCTTTTCATTCTGGCGCGGAAGGATCACTTCGCGGATGCCGACGCGCCTGGCGGCAAGGACCTTTTCCTTGATCCCGCCGACTGGCAGCACGCGTCCCGACAGCGTGATCTCACCGGTCATCGCGATGTCGCCGCGCACGGGGCGTCGCGTCAGCTCCGAGGCGAGTGCGGTCACCATCGTCACACCGGCTGAGGGCCCATCCTTCGGAATAGCGCCAGCGGGCACGTGCAGATGGATTTCCGACGTCTTGAAGAAATCGGGATCGGCGCCATACGTGGCGGCATGCGCGCGGAACCAGGACAGCGCGGCACGCGCAGACTCTTTCATGACGTCGCCGAGCTGGCCGGTGAGCGTCAGAACTCCGGGGCCGGTCATCCGAGACGCCTCGATGAACAGGACGTCGCCTCCAGCAGGCGTCCACGCGAGACCGATCGCCACGCCAGGTTCCTTGGTGCGCTCCTCCATCTCCTCGTCGAGGAATAGCGGCGCACCGAGCAGCGCCACGACGACCTCCGGTGTGATCGCCAGGGGGCGCTCGTCGCCTTCGGCCCGACGGCGCGCGGCCTTGCGGCAGAGCGCGCCAATCTCACGTTCGAGATTCCGGACCCCTGCCTCGCGTGTGTATCCGCGAATGACCAGCCTCAGCGCATCGTCACTAATCGTCAGCTGATCCGGCGTGAGCCCGTGGTTGCCGATCTGCTTCTGAACGAGATGCTCGCACGCAATCGCGAGCTTCTCTTCCTCGGTGTATCCGGGAATCTCGAGGACCTCCATGCGGTCGCGCAGTGCCGGCGGAACCGGATCGAGCACGTTGGCCGTCGTGATGAAGAGCACCTCGGAGAGATCGAACGGCACATCGAGATAGTGATCGCGGAAGCTCACGTTCTGCTCCGGGTCGAGCACTTCGAGCAGCGCCGATGCCGGGTCTCCGCGAAAATCGTTCCCCAGCTTGTCGATCTCATCGAGGATGAAGACCGGATTTTTCGATTCGGCGCGACGAAGCCCCTGGATGATCTGGCCTGGCAGCGCGCCGATGTAGGTGCGGCGATGGCCGCGAATTTCAGCCTCGTCGCGCATGCCCCCAAGCGACACCCTGACGAACTTGCGTCCCAGCGATCGCGCGATCGACCGTGCGAGCGAGGTCTTGCCGACCCCCGGCGGTCCGGCAAAGCAGAGGATGGGGCCCCTGACCTGCGGATTGAGCTTTCTCACCGCGAGGTATTCGAGAATGCGATCCTTCGCCTTCTCGAGACCGGAATGATCGGCGTCGAGCGTCTGCTTCGTTTTCGGCAGGTCGATCACCTCATCGGTGCGCTTCTGCCAAGGGAGCGCGACGAGCCAATCGAGATAGGTGCGCGACACGGTGAATTCAGCGGCCGCAACGGGCATCTTCGAGAGGCGATCGAGCTCGCGCAGCGCCTCCTTGTTCACCGACTCCGGCATCCCTGCCGCCTCGATCTTGTCGCGAAGCTCTTCGACCTCGCGCGTCTGATCGTCGCCCTCGCCGAGCTCTTTCTGAATCGCCTTGAGCTGTTCGCGAAGGAAATACTCGCGCTGGTTCTTGCCAACCTCGGATTGCACCTGCGACTGGATCTTGGATCCGAGCTCGAGGACCTCGAGCTCCTTGATCAGGATCCGGTTGAGCGTGTCGAGTCGCATGCGCACATCGCGCGTCTCCAGCACCTCTTGCTTCACCGCGGTACTGATCGTCGTCAGGCTCGACGCGATGAAATCGGCCAGGCGTCCCGGGTCGGTGATGTTCGTCGAGAGGGTCTGGAGATCGTCGGACAGCAGCGGCGACAACGAAACCACCTGCTGGAAATTCGTCCTGATGTTGCGGAGCATCGCATCGATCTCGAGATGCTCGGCATCGGCACCAGTTTCCGGCGCAAGGCTCACGTGCGCCCGCAGGTACGGCTTCACAGCGGAGACCTCGTCGAGGTGCAGGCGCGCGAGTCCCTGGACGATCAGCCTCAGGCTTCCATCCGGCAGCTTGAACATCTTGTGGATGTGACTCGCCGTGCCGATCGAGTACAGATCCCCCTGCTGTGGCTCCTCGACGGTGGCGTCGCGCTGCGTGAAGACGCCAATCAGCTTGCCGCCCGAGATGGCTTCGTCGATCAGCCGCACGGAGCTTTCGCGCGCAACCGCAAGCGGCATGAACGAGTTTGGAAAGAGGACGGTGTCGCGAAGAGGAAGGATCGGGAGCTCGTCCGGAAGGTTCAACGGACGGTCACCGGTCGAGAGTTCTTCCACCTCGAGAGGCTCGTCACGCTCACTCATGGATACAACTCACGGTGGATGATACAGCCCATCGTGGATTAGCGGCGCCGGGGAGATGGCGCGAAGGGAGTTGGCAGGACCGGATCGACCCGGATTCGCGCCGCCGACGCGGCACGAACCCGGTCGAGACCCGGTTAGCTCGACATGTCGAAGAAAAGGCCCGACGAGCCGCTCTTGCGGGCAAGTGCACGCTCGCGCTGCTCGGTATTTTCCCGAGCTTCCTCGCAATCCTTGCAGCGGACCGCGAACGGAAGAGCCCGGAGCCGCGGATGGGCGATTTCCTCACCGCACTCGAAGCAATTGCCGTAGGTCCCATCGTCAAGACGATGGAGCGCCTCATTAATCTTGTTCAGCGTCTCAGACTTCATCTGGATGAGCGCGAACTCAATGTCTTCCTGGATGTCCACCTCGGAACTCTCGCCCTGGTCGAGTACATCCCGGTCGTTGCCGCCTTCGGCCCGCACGTCGCGAATTTTGCCCTGGACTGCGCTTAACAACTCGCGGCGGCGTTCCTCGAGCATCTTCTTCAGTTCGTTATAGCGGCTCGTCTTGGCCGCCGCCTTTGTGCTCTTCGTCGTCGCCATTATTCCTGCCGCTCCTTCCGAATCACCCAAATCTGGGTGACCAATTGATGCGCCCGCATGTGCAATTCTGATGCCCTTGTTAGACGTCTGGCTCGGATGATTGGTTCCCTTGCGTTCAGGCCGGGCGTTCCGGGTAGTGTTTATTTCGTCAGACAACGGCCAAAAGCAAAAGAATCAACAATTTAACCCAATGAACCAGAGTTCGCCCAACCGGCCTTTCTGGCGGTCATGCCTTTAGACGCCGGTCAGGGTCCCCGGGTTGTGCCTCCGTACAAGGACGGCAGAAAAGCACGTGGATGTTGCGAAAATGCACCACGACCTGAGCCGTCCTGGGCTTAAAAGTCGCCGGGCAAACGGGTTCTTCGCCATATCGGCGTTGCCGGGACGACTGGGGCAAGTTGTCGCAATATCGACAATATGTCGACGTTTGTGCGACCGCCGAGTCTGCTAGTGAACGCTACTGAAGGAATCGACTGCTTACAGAGGAATTTGGAACGATTCCACGCTCTACGAGCAAATCGCCGCTTCGTCGGCTTCGGGTTCGCAGCCATTTTTCGTACAGGCGTAAGACGTCGGAGTTAGACGTGAGGGCACTTCGTTCGCTGACCTCGCTCAGGACGTCGACGCAGGCGGAAAACTTGCCTGCCAGCTCGTCGAAGACGTGCCCCAACGCGAGGTCACCATGTCTCGCGAGCGATCCATACGCGCATTCTCCAAGCTGGATGTAGTAGTCGACATCGACAAGGCTGCGACTCAGGCTGTCGGCGAAGAAGCCCGAGATGAACAGGGACAAATCGCCAACTTCGCGGAGACCGTCGCGCTGACGGCTGCCGCCCGTCTGCAGCGCGCGCGCCAGACGGATGCCGAGCGGCTCGTCGCTCGGTATTGCGGATCGATCGAAGTGGACAAAGCCGGTGAGCAGGTTGACCAGGTAGAAGGACGTAAGGTCACGCACGGCGAGGCGCTGACGCTCCATCGCCGTTTCGACAAGCTCCCTGAAGTACTCCGCCGGCGACTCGTTTCGAAGAAGCCCTTCCGCCATGCAAGGCTATTCCTGGAGATTTGGAGGATTTCGAAGGAATTATAATGCGAAACTGACGAGATGTCCTGCCCACTATGCGGAACACGCAAGGAGCGACGCGCGTGCCCGGCGCTTCATCAAACTATCTGCGCGGTGTGTTGCGGAACCAAGCGCCTGGTGGAGATTCAGTGCCCTGACGACTGCGTCTACCTCACATCTGCGCGCGAGCATCCGGCGGCGGTCGTCAAGCGCCAGCAGGAACACGACGTGGCCATGCTGCTTCCGACCATTCAGTCGCTGACCGAGCGCCAGTATCAGTTGTTCTTCCTTTTCCAGAATCTGATCTCGCGCCACGTCCCGCAAGGCTTCACTCGCCTGGTCGACGACGACGTCGCGGAAGCGGCCAGTTCAGTGGCGTCGACGCTCGAAACTGCCGCGCGAGGGGTCATCTACGAGCACACCGCCAAGTCACTACCCGCCCAGCGGCTTGGTGCGGAAATGAAGACGATGCTCGCAGAGATGCGCCAGCAGGGCGCAACCGTGTACGACCGGGAGGCGGCGATCGTCTTGCGCGCCATCGAGCGAGGCGCCCGCGAGACGCGCAAGGCCGAGCCGGGGGATGCAGCGTATCTGACGCTCATGGCTCGCCTGCTCCAGCGCAACCGCTCGACCCCGTCGCCCTCCGGGGAGCAGCCGTCGTTGATCATTCCCTAGGCATCAACTACAATTTGGAGTTTGCACTGGCCGCCAACGGGCGGATCTGTGCAGAATCTTGCGGAATCTGCAGAGGAAATCATGGCCAAGCGGTGTGAAATCTGCGACAAGGGACCGGTCGTCGGGCGGACGATCTCCCACGCCCACAACGTGGGACCCCGGCGTTTCGAGCCGAATCTCCAGTCTGTGAGGGCGCTCATCAACGGCGCGACGAAACGGATTCGGGTCTGCACCCGGTGCCTCCGCTCGGGCAAGGTCACCAAGGCAGCCTGACGTGCGTCTGCCGGTTTCGGCGCCCAACGCGGCGAAACCCATCGGTCCCTACAGCCCGGGCATCCGCGCGGGCAACCTGTTGTTCCTCTCCGGACAAGTCGGCTTCGACCCATCGACGGGCGCGCTGGTCGATGGCGGTATCACGGCCCAGACCGAGCAAGTCATGCGCAACATCGGCACGCTGCTGGCGGCCGCGGGCGCGAGCTTCGCGCACGTCGTCCGCACCACGGTCTTCCTCGCGGATATGGATGAATTCGCTGCGATGAATGCTGTCTACGCCCGCCACGTCGTCGATCCGCCGCCAGCCCGGTCGACGGTGCAGGTTGCCGCGCTGCCAAGAAATGCGCGCGTCGAGATCGATGTGATTGCGGTAGTCGAATAGCCGCGGACTCGGAGGGTCCGCGCCGCCAGGCAAGTCGTGTAGGGGCGGATCTTTAGACCCGCCCGGCGGTATTAGGCTCTAGCCGTCCGCTCGACCCCCAGCACGCCCTGCACGCCCTTGATTGACTTGATCACCCGCTCGAGGTGCTTGACGTCGCTGATTTCGACCGTCATGTCGATGCGCGCCTGCTGATCGTCGCCGGTGCGGGCCTCCATGTTCGTGATGTTGGTGTTGATGTCGGAGACCTTGGCGCTGATTTCGGCGAGCATGCCCTTACGATCCTCCACTTGCATGGTGAGACGGACGGTATACGGCGCCTGATCCGACGTGGTCGTATCCCACTCGACATCGATGCGGCGCTCCGGATCGAACATCAGATTCAAGACGTTCGAGCACGTAGCCGCGTGGACCGACACGCCTTTTCCGCGCGTGATGTAGCCGATGATCTTCTCTCCGCGAATAGGGTTACAGCATTTCGCCCGGAATACCATGATGTCGTCGGTGCCGCGGACTTTGATCTTGTCGCTCGCGCCCGGCCGAAGCACGCGCTTGACGACCGACACGACAGCCGAGTCCTGTGGACGCTCCTTCAGCTGTCCTCCGGGCACCGACTTCTGCAGCACAGTGCGTGGCGACAACTTGCCGTAGCCGATGTGTGCGAGCAGCTCCTCGGGTTTCTGTGCGCCGTACTCCGTCGCGAACTTCGTCAGCTCCTCGCTTTCGAGCACGGTTTTCGGATTGAGACCGAACCGGCGGGCCTCCTTCTCGAACAGCCGGCGGCCAAGCTCGATGCTCCGCACCCGCTCCTCGCCCTGGAGCACATGCTTGATCTTGTTGCGCGCGCGCGCGCTGACGACGAAACTGAGCCAGTCGCGGCTTGGCTTGTGACCCGACTGGGTGACGATCTCGACGATGTCGCCGTTCTGTAGACGCGTCCGAAGCGGCACCATCTTGCCGTTGACGCGTGCGCCGGTGCACTGGTTGCCGACGTCGGTGTGAATCGTGTACGCGAAATCGACGGCCGTGGCGCCTCTGGGCAGCGATCGCACTTCGCCTTTCGGCGTGAAGATGTAGACCTCCTCGGGATAAAGATCGATCTTCAGGTTCTGAAGGAATTCCTGCGGATCGCGGACTTCCTGTTGCACCTCGAGCAACTGGCGCATCCACTGGAAGTAACGCTCGTCGCGATGATCACCGACGCGGCCCTCCTTGTACTTCCAGTGCGCGGCGATCCCTTCCTCCGCGCGCCGGTGCATCTCCTCCGTGCGAATCTGCACTTCGAATGGAAAGCCGTTCTCGCTGATGACCGACGTGTGCAGTGACTGGTAGCCGTTCGGCCGCGGCATCGCAATGAAGTCCTTGATGCGGCCCGGCACAGGCGACCACGTCTGGTGGATGATCCCGAGCGCCGCGTAGCAGTCCTTGACCGATTGCGTGATGATCCGCAACGCGACGAAGTCGTACACGCGCTCGAGGTCGATTTTCTGGCGCTTCAGCTTGAGGTGAATGCTGTACAGGCGTTTGATTCGGCCGTCGAGGTGAGTGACCGGGACCTGCGCTTCCGCGAGCTTCGCCCGGATGGTTCGGGTCAGGTCGTCGATGACCGCCTCGGCCGTCTTCCGCTTCGCCTCCACCTTCGCGCGGAGACCTTCGAACGCCTTTGCCTCGAGGTAGCGGAACGACAGTTCCTCCAACTCGTTTTTCACCTTGCTCATCCCCAGCCGGTTCGCGATCGGGGCGTAGATATCGAGCGTCTCCTGGGCGATTTTGATCCGGCGCTCCTCCGGCAGATGCTGGAGCGTACGCATGTTGTGAAGCCGGTCGGCCAGCTTGACGAGGATGACGCGAATGTCATCGACCATCGCCAGCAGCATCTTGCGGAAGTTCTCGGCCTGCCGCTCCTCGCTCGAGGAGAACGGAATCGCGCCGATCTTGGTGACCCCCTCGACAACATGGGCGATTTCGGGCCCGAAGAGCTCGGCGATACGCTCCGGGGTGGTCAGCGTGTCTTCCACGACGTCGTGGAGCAGACCAGCCGCCACGGCTACGACGTCCAATTTCATGTCGGCCAGGAAATCGGCCACTTCGAGGGGGTGTACCAGGTAGGGCTCGCCGGAATGGCGGACCTGCCCCTTGTGTTCGAGCGCCGAGAAGACGTACGCCCGCCGAAGCAGCTCGAGGTCAGCCTCGGGACTGTAGCTCCGCACTTTCTCGAGTAGCGTCTCGAAACGAATCATTGAAGCCGGTGTCTAAGGTACGTATCGGCGAAACGGAATGCCGCGATCCCCATGATAGGAGTGGGGTTGAGGGGGGTCAAGGAAACGGCGCCAGAACGCTTGACTGACCGGAAAACGGATCACTATACTGGCCCGCTTACGGAAATATTTGGCGGGCGCTGGCCCGCCCACATTAGGTGCCACTCGCGCTCATGCGCGGAACAAAGCGCGCTTGAAACGGCAGCACGGTCAATCCCGGCGGCCAGAACGACGCTTCGAGAGATGTTGAAAGGGGATACGATGCGGAAGCTTTTGTCACAGGGCATCCTGTTCGCGGTCGTTGTTGCCGTCAGCGTTGCGGCGACCGGATGCAGTCAGTACAACGGATTGAAGGCGAAACGAACGTTCCGGGACGCCAACGGTCTGTACCAGGGCAGCGATTTCAAGGCTGCGGCGGCGAAGTATGAAGAGGTCGTGGCGCTCGATCAGGACATCCTCAACAAGTTCTACCTGACCCCCGCCTACTTCTTCCTCGCCAACAGCTACGACAACCTTTATCGAGTGGCGAAGAGGGGCGACCCGACCAACGACGCGTACATGACCAAGGCGGTCGAGTACTACAAGAAAGATGCGGAGCTTGACGTCGACCCGAAGATGAAAAAGCTGTCGCT
This sequence comes from uncultured Acidobacteriota bacterium, assembly GCA_963741135.1. Lineage (GTDB taxonomy): Bacteria > Acidobacteriota > Vicinamibacteria > Vicinamibacterales > UBA2999 > Gp6-AA40. The sequence continues at coordinate 385,096 of CAVUHC010000006.1, read as the reverse complement.
CCAATACCTCGTGGCCGCTTACGGTCCTGACAAGTTGAACGACCCGACGCAGCAGGAACCGATTCTTCAGCAGATGATCCAGGTGGACCCGACAGACCCGGCCAATTATTTCTACCTGGCCAACATTTACGAGCAGAACGGCGACTACGAAAAGGCCGAGGAGCAGTTCCTCAAGGCGAAACAGATGAAGCCGAACGACTCGTTGGTTTACACGACGCTCGCGGCCTTCTATGACCGCCAGGGTGAATTCGACAAGACGATCAACGCCTTGAACGAGCGCGCGCAGCACGAGCCGAACAACCCCGAAGCCCACCATGTCATCTCGACGTACTACTGGAACGAGGCCTACAAGAACTTCAAGCTGACCGAAGCGGACAAGAGGAAGTACATCCAGGCTGGCATCGAGGAGGCGGACAAGGCGCTGGCGCTGAAGCCTGACTACTTCGAGGCGCTGACCTACAAGAACCTGCTGCTGCGGTCCATGGCGCTTGTGGAGAAGGACCCGGGGCGCCAGCAGGCGCTCCTGAAACAGGCCGACCAGCTCCGCGACAAGGCCCAGGAACTGCAGAAGCAGAAGCAGGCCTCCACCTCCGCGCCGACAAAGAGCTAGACCGCCGATCTTCAGATCATCAACGAAGCGGTACGGACGAGGGCTGTTCCACGCGGTGGGACAGCCCTTTCCTACGTACCGCCCGGGTCATTGACCTCATTGACCTGGTCACGTTTGTCGGACCTGTGGAAACACTCGCGGACCTTAAAGGTTCGCGCCGCGAGACCGCGGGTGGTGAATTAGAGCAGGCGCGGGCTCCAGCTACTGCCGGAGAGGCTCAAACGCACGAGGCCGGTGCCCTTGTGGGACACCGGCCTTGAAGAGCCGCGCGACCGACACCGCTCAGTTGAACGAGTAGCGGAAGCTGAGCAGGAACTGGTAGACGTCGCGCGAGGTTCGTGTTGTATTGGAAGGACTTGGTCACCAACTGATTGTTGGCCACGGCCAAGCGGTAGTTCACGCGTCCCTGCGCATCGACGGCAGCGTTCGTGAGAAGCCGGCCCCGTTGCCCTGCGTCGTCGGGACGACCAGGCGCTGGCTGACGCCCCAGTTGTGGTTCAGCATGTTGCCGAAGTTCGTGAAATCGATTCGGATCTGGCCCGCGTTACGTTGGCCGACGATGTTGTGGAACACGTCCTGCGTGATGCTCAGGTCCAGCCGCTTGACCATGGGGTAGAACACACCGCCGCGCTCCGCGTACTCGCCGCGGTGCTTGCTCAGGTACTCGTCCTGGTTGATGTACGCCTCGAACGCGGCAGCCTGCTGCTCGGGAGTGAACGTGAGAGCGCCAGCCGTGAAGGCGACGAAGTTCATCTCGGAGGTGTTCTTCGGGATGTAGATCAGGTCGTTGCCTGCGGCGCCGTCGCCGTTCATGTCGTTTGCAAACACGTAACTGGCGGTGGAAGAAAACGCGGCTCCGTTCAGACTGGGATGCGCATCCCAGAACGCCGATACGGTTGTCGCTCCGAAACCGAAGTACGAACGCGTATAGGAGGTCGCTACGAATACCCGGTGTCCTTGCGCTGACTGGGAGCGTCCCAGGCCAGGGTTGTTGGGATCTGCGGGCGTCGGGTTCAAGCTCCATGAGGAGAAGGCAGTTGAACCCGGATCGATCGTGTTCCTGGCGTTACCGTAGCTGTACGCGCCCTTCAGCGTGAGGCCGTGATACAGCGTCTTCGACAGCATTTGCGAGATGTTCCACGACTTGCCGACGCTCTGGTTCTTCATCACGATAGCGCCGGTGATCTGATTGCCGGCCGCGTTGTTGATTCTATTCACGCACGGTCCGACCGTCCCGGTGCCGCACGCGACCCCAGTCCAACGCGCCCGGGCATCGACGCCCGCGAACGCGGATTGCGCCGCCGGCAAGTTGGCGTTGATGTAGTAGATGCCGTTGACGTCCTTGTTGTAAATGTACTCTGTCGTGCTGGTAATTCCGCCCGGCAACCGATGGTCCACCGCAAGGTTCGTACGCCAGACTTGCGGGAACTTGAAACTGTTGTCGGTGACATCCAACTCATAGCTCGCAGCCGGCGCGCCGGTGACTGTCGCCGGCTTGTACCTGCTCGGATCGGGGTTGAACGGCCGGTTCGTGATGTTGTCGAACTGGTCGAAGCCCGTGAGCACGCCGGTGTTGCCAATCTGGTTGGAGATCCAGACATATAACGGAGGACCGGTGAAGACGCCGGTGCCGACACGAACCTGCGTACGCTGCTGCCCGGCCACATCCCAGTTGAGCGCCACGCGCGGTGACCACAGAACCTTCTTATCAGGCAGGTGCCCGCTCGAATACTTCACAGCGGATCCAGCCTCGTCACGGAAGGTAAGCGCATCGGCGTTCGGGTTCGGAAAAGTGGTGTTGGCGAACGCGGGCACGTCGAGCCTCACGCCGGCGGTGACCGTCACGGTCTGACCCGGCCGCCATTCGTCCTGCGCGTACCCACCGCCGTACCAGACCTTCAACGGCTGGAGCGGTTTGATCTGATTGGGAATGTTGCTGTAACGCACCTGGAATCGCCGCAGCGTGACGGGAGACGTCGCTCTGTTCGGGTTGGCCAGGAAGTCGTTGGCGTCGGTGTAGAAATCCTGCAAGGAGTTATAGACGTACGCACTCTGTTGCAACGAAAAGAACACATTCGCGGACTCATACTGCTGCAGCGTTCCGCCGAACGTCAGGGCATGCTTGTTGCGGAACTTCGTGATGTCATCTTTGAGCTGAAACGTGTGATAGACCAGCTCATTGTTCGGCGTGAACGGCTCTGTGCCAAAAGATGTGTAGGCTGTTCCGTCGGCTGCGAGGATGTCCACGAACGGAAACAGCTTGCCTGGGTCGTTTCGGCCCTCGTTGTTGGTGGTATACCCCGCGATCAGGCTCTGCGAGATGCTGCTGCCGATCACCGAATTCCATTCACCAACGCCCGACTTGATGTTCTCGAGCTGTGCGTAATTCGAGGCCCCGAAGTTCAGGAAGCTCGTGCTGAACGTGCTCCGGCCGAGGCCAGCGGACCCGGAGCCGGACAAGTTCTTCCCTGAACTGGAATCCAGCTGGTTGTATCGGAAGCTGATCTTGTTGTTGTTGTTCAGGTTGTAGTCGCTCCTGATCAGGTACCGCTTGGCGGGCGTCTCCGCGGGGAGACTTTCATATGGGCCCGTCGTGTAATTGAAGTTCCGTGACAGGTACGCACTGAGCGTGTTGAGGTCCGATGCCAGTACACGTGTGACGTTCCCGCCCACGGGCTCGCCGCCGGTGTTGGCCCTGAAGGTATGAATGGGCCGAGTGTCCTTCTCGTTTTCGTAGTTGCCGAAGACGAAAAGCTTGTTCTTGACGATCGGGCCGCCGCCCCAGACACCGGTGTCCCGGAATTTGAACGTGCCGGGGTTCACGGTCAGCCCCTGAGCCTCGGTGCCGACGTAGTCCTGGGTCCGCATCCGGTGATAGAACGAGCCGCTGAACCGATTGGTTCCGCTCCGAGTGACGGTGTTCACGGCTGCACCAATGAAGTTGCCCTGGCGGACGTCAAACGGCGCGACGCTGACCTGCACCTGCTCGATGGACTCCAGCGAGATAGGCGCGACGCCCGTTCTGCCGCCCGGCTGGCCTTCGCCAAGCCCGAACGCGCTGTTGAAGTAAGAGCCATCAACCGTGATGTTGTTCAGGCGATTGTCCTGGCCGGAGAAGGAATTGCCGCTCGCCTGCGGCGTCAGACGCGTGAGGTCACTGATGCGCCCGGATATTGTCGGCAGTTCCGCGATCTCGGCGCGGCTGACCGATATAGCGGCACCCGTGCGGCTGGAGGCAAAAACCGCGTCCACGCTCGCCACCACCTCCACCGTCTCCTGCACGGTAATGGCTTGCACCCTGACAGGAACATCCGTCGCGACGCCCAGATTGACCGTGATGTTCTCTTCGGTCTTGGGCTCGAACGCAGTGCCGCCGGCTCCTACGTAGGCAATGGTGACGGAATATGGTCCCCCGACCCTCATGCCAGGAATCGTGAAACGTCCGTCCGCACGAGTGGTGGCCTCGTAGCTGGTTCCCGACGGCAGGTGGATCGCAATCACCGACGCGCCCGCGACGGGCAGCTGCTGCTCGTTGGTCACGACGCCACTGATGGCGCCTGTGGTGACGCCCTGCGCGCTGACGTGACCGGCAGGCCACAGGAGCGCGACGAGCGCGACGAAGGTACAGGTTCTGAGGCCGAGCCACAGCGTGGCATTTCGCAAGCGCTTCATTGAATCACTCCCAACGTGTTGAACACCCAGAGGGCTTACTGACAGACGGACCGCAACACATCCAACCGTTTAGGTGCCGCGTGTCCTGAGGAAAACCAGAATACGAGAGCCGGGTAACGTCCTGGCAACGATGATATCCGGCGTACGAGTCCCGAAATTGTACATCGGGATACATCGCTCCGGGAGGTGTGGCTTATCTCTCGACAATCATGTCGCCGAGGTACGGATTTCGCTTTTCGTGCGGGTGCACGTGTGCGGAACGTTCGTCGGATGAGCGTATCCGCACACTCGCCAGGTGCACTCCCTGAAGATCTCAATGATTTACTGAGCATTTCATGCCCCTCCGTGGCACCAATTCTGCTCTACCGGGGCAAACGAGATATGGATATTGAATCCGAGACCGTGACGGGGACGATTCTGGTCGTCGACGACGACGAGGGGGTCCGAAAGCTGCTGACGCGCTGGGTCACGGCCATGGGGTACACCGTCAAAGTGGCGCCCGATGCCGAGACCGCGCTGAGCGTCATGCGCGGCTTTCAGATCGACGTGGCGTTGTGCGACATCCGGATGCCGGGCCATGACGGAATATGGCTGGTCGAGCAGATGCGCCGCCACCATCCGAGTGTCGCGGTCGTGCTCGCCACGGGATTGCTGGAAATGGACCCGATGGTCACCCTGCGGCCAGGCGTGGTCGGCTACATCGTGAAACCGTTCAACCGCGAGGATCTCGACCAGGTCGTCAAGCGCGGAATGGCGGAACGCTCGCGCCTGCAGGCCGAGCAGGCATCGGGACCGCGCCTCCTCTCGGCGGGCGTGCTCGACGGCATCGTCCTGTCTAGCGATTGATCGCTCCGCGGACCTGAAGGGGTCCGCACTCGCAGCGTGCGGCAACGTACAAGAGAAAGGGCCGTCATCGGGACGGCCCTTTTTCATGTACTCGCAGCTCTTGTACGGGCGGCGGAACCTAGGTGCAGGGGCGGCGCGGACCTTCAAGTGTAGGGGGCGGCGCCGGACCTTCAGGTCCGCGACTCTACGCGCCTGGCGGCGTCGTGGCGCCCTTCCTCATACCTTCCGTGACGATGCCGACCTTTTCGACACCAGCGCCCTTCGCGGCGTCGATAACGTTGACGATATCGCCGTATCGAAGCGTCCCGTCGCCGCTGATGAACATCGTCTTGTCCTTGCGCTCTTCGAAGATGACGCGAAGCTTCTCTTCGAGGTCCTGCAAGTTGACGTCCTGGTGGTTGATCGAGATCTTCTTGTCCGCGGTGTACTCGAGCACGATCTGGCTGATCGGCTGATTCTGCTGCGGCGTGTTCGTCTCAGGTGGAAGGTTGATATCGAGCCCCTTCTGCGAGAGCGGCAACGCGGCCATGAAGATGACGAGGAGCACGAGCAGCACGTCGATCATCGGCGTGATGTTCATATCCGCATTCGGCTGCGGAACGCTGCCCTTGAAGACGGCGTCGGCGCCGTAATGCTCGTGATGACCGTGAGACATTATTTGCCTCCTGCGCCGGCTGACAGTGCGTTGGCGGACTTGCTGTCGGTAATCAGACCGACGTCCTCGATCCCGCTCGCGCGGAGCGTGTCCATGGCGTCCATGACGGCGCTGTAGGGCGCGTCTTCATCGGCCTTGATGAGGATCAGCTTCTCTTTCTTCGTCTCGAGGATGGCGTCGAGGCGGGCGCGCAGCTCTTCCCTGCGCACCTCGATGCCGTTGATCCACACCGTCCTGTCGGCCTTGATGCCGAGGACCGTCTGGTCCTGGGTCTCGGGCTTCGAGGCGCTGTTGATGGCGATTGGCAGCCTCACGTCGACGCCCTTCTGCAGCAGCGGCGCGATGATCATCATGATGATGAGGAGCACCAGCATCACGTCGACGAGCGGTGTGACGTTGATGTCGGACTTGACCCCAGTGCTGCCACCGAGTTGCATTGACATAGTTACGACTCCAAAAACGATTGGCGATTCGCGATTAGCGAGTTGCGATTGACGGGGCCAATCACAATTCGCTAATCACCAATCATAATCCAGCGCTTATGCCGTCTTCTTGATGAAGTAATCGACGAGCTCCGACGACGAATTGTCCATTTCGACGTTGAAGTACTCGATACGGCTGGTCAGGAAGTTGTAGAACCAGACCGCGGGAATCGCCACGAACAGTCCGAGTGCGGTCTCGATGAGCGCCTCGGCGATACCAGCTGATACCGCGCCGATACCACCCGAGCCGGTCGACGCGATGCCGACGAACGCGTTGATGACGCCGACGACCGTGCCGAGCAGTCCGACGAACGGGGCCGTCGAACCGATCGTAGCCAGCGTGTTGACGCCCTTCTTCAGGTCCGAGGCGGTAAGCGCCGTCGCGCGCTGAATCGAACGGCGGACCGTGTCGAGCACGTCTTCACGGTTGAGATTCGCGCCGCCTGTCTCCTGCTGGAACTGATATTCCTGCAGGCCCGCCAGCACGACTTTCGCGAGGTGACTGTAGCGGTATTCCTTCGACGCCGAGAGCGCGATCGCTTCCTTGAGACGGCCATCCTTGAGGTGCTTGGCCACCTGCGGCGCATACAGCTTGGACTGCTTGCGCGCCTGATTGTAGGTATACACGCGCTCGATCGCGACGCCAACCGACCAGAACGACATGACGAACAGGACGACGGCGACCCCCATCGCGACCGGCCCCATGTTGGCGGCCATGTCGATGAAGTTCAGCCCAGCTGCTTCCTGCGCGAACGCGGGAGTGCTAAGTGCAACCATTCCGAGCCCGGCACACGCGATTCGTGCAATTTGACGCATCTTCCTGACTTCCATTACTGCATCCTCCGCTGGAAAGAAACTGCGAGTAGTTGTTGCTCGTGGTTGCTGTTAACTGAGTGTGAACTGGACGGTCACCGTCATGATGACCGGCACCGGCACGCCGTTGAGCAGCGTTGGCGTGAACTCCCACTGCTTCACCGCGTCGAGCGCCGACGAGTCCAGCAACGGAATCGAGCGCAGCACGCGGGCGTCCTGCACCTTGCCGTTGGGTCCAATCGTCGCTTCGATAATGACCACGCCCTGCACGCGGGCTGACTGGGCGATCGGGGGATAGACGGGCCGCTGGTCCTTGGTCTTCATCGGCGGCTTGATGTTGCCGCCGACGCGGACCGGCGCCGCCGGCGGCGGCGGCGGAGGTGGCGCCTCCGGAATACCGCCAACGACGCCACCGATGACGCCGCCGGGGACCCCGGCGGGCTCCGCACGCTCGAAACTGGTGTCCGGCGGTTCAGGGGCGATTTCCCGTGGTGCTTCCGTCGGGGCTGCAGCCGGGTTGACTTCAACCACCGGCTTCGGCGCCGCAGCCTGCGGCGGCGGCGGCGGTGGTGGCGGTGGCGGCGGCGGCGGCGGCGCGGCCGCGAACGCCATCATCGATGGCGGGGTCGGCAGGACATCGGCCGCCATTAACGGAACAATAATCAGCGCGAGTACCGCCACCGTATGTACCAGAATCGAAACTGGAACCGTATACCACTGCTGGGTTCCGACTTTGACGGTCGGTTCGACGATATCGCGGAACATTTCACGTGGCACCGGACTAACCCTCCTGCAAACGTCCCTGGTCCCTGACCGGGTCCTTCGGACCCCCGTCGTGAGTCGGGTCCTTTCGGACCAGATTCCCCTACTCGCGTCGCGTCGGACCTGAGTCGACGGCCGACAAAGACGGCCGATTATGGTGACTGCAAAAAATTGGTGTCAACGAACGCACGGCCCTGAACCCGAACAGGGCCGACAGTCAAGTTAGACACCGGTTCTTTCAAAGTGCTCCCCGGTTGTAAGGGGCAAAGACCGGGCATTTTATACCGGTTCCAGACAAGCGCAATAGTAAATGTCAGTGCGACCCGGAACCAATACGCATCCCGTAAAACGACCGATACACAAAGAAGACGGACACGAGAAAAAAGGCGGCGGCCAGCCCGTGGGTTACCGCCGTGCCCGCTTCGCTGCTCAACCGAACCGCGAGCGAGACGGCGAGCAGTCCGAACAGCGTCGTGAACTTGATCACGGGGTTCAGCGCCACCGACGACGTGTCCTTGAACGGATCTCCGACCGTATCGCCCACCACGGTCGCCGCGTGCAGCGGCGTGTTCTTCATCTTCAGCTCTGTCTCGACGATCTTCTTCGCGTTGTCCCACGCACCGCCGGCGTTCGCCATGAACACCGCCTGGTAGAGCCCGAAGAGCGCGATGGAGATGAGATAGCCGATGAAGAAAAACGGCTCGAGGAACGCGAATGCCAGCGTCGAGAAAAATACGGTGAGGAAGATGTTGAACATCCCCTTCTGCGCGTACTGTGTGCAGATCTCGACGACCTTCTTGCTGTCCTCGACCGACGCTTTCTCCGCACGGTCGAGCCTGATGTTCGCCTTGATGAACTCCACGGCTCGATAAGCTCCCGTCGTCACCGCCTGGGTGGATGCGCCAGTGAACCAGTAGATCACGGCGCCACCGGTGCTCAGCCCCAGCAGAAACGGGGCGTGCAGCAGCGAGAGCTTGTCGATGTTCTGCGTCAGGCCCAGCGTGAGCTCCATGATGATCGAGAAGATCATCGTCGTTGACCCGACGACCGCGGTACCGATGAGCACCGGCTTTGCCGTCGCCTTGAACGTGTTTCCGGCGCCGTCGTTTTCCTCCAACAGATCCTTCGCCTTGTCGAACTGGACGTTGATGCCGAAGTCGCGTTTGAGCTCCTCCTTCACACCGGGAATCGTCTCGATTTCCGACAGCTCGAACACCGACTGCGCGTTGTCGGTGACGGGGCCGTACGAGTCGACGGCGATCGTCACCGGGCCCATGCCCAGGAAGCCGAACGCGACCAGACCGAACGCGAAGACCGCCGGCGCGAGCATCAGGCTCGCCATGGACGGACTGGACGCGCTCACCAGGTACGCGATCGACATCAGCGAGACGATGCTCAGGCCGAGCCAGTACGCGCTGAAGTTTCCCGCGACGAAGCCTGCGAGGATATTGAGCGACGCCCCGCCTTCTCTCGACGCGGTCACGACTTCCCTGACGTGACTCGATTCGGTCGAGGTGAAGACCTTCACGAGCTCCGGGATGATGGCGCCCGCGAGCGTGCCACAGGTGATGATCGTCCCCAGCTTCCACCAGAGCGTGCCGTCCCCGAGGTCGGGAATCAGCAGGTACGACACGATGTAAGTGAGGACGACCGACACCGCCGAGGTGAGCCACACGAGCGACGTCAGCGGCGCCTCGAAATTCATCTTCGTCGCCGACCCGTAGCGTGCCTTCGCGATCGCCTCGTTGAGGAGGTACGAGCCGCCGCTCGCGATGATCATCATGACGCGCATCACGAAGATCCAGACCAGCAGCTTCACCTGGCCGGCCGCCTCCGGCACCGCCAGCAGGATGAACGTGATCAGCGCCACACCTGTGACGCCGTAGGTCTCGAAGCCGTCCGCGCTCGGACCGACCGAATCGCCGGCGTTGTCACCCGTGCAGTCCGCGATCACGCCCGGGTTGCGCGCATCGTCTTCCTTGATGTTGAAGACGATCTTCATCAGGTCGGCCCCGATGTCCGCGATCTTGGTGAAGATGCCGCCGGCAATGCGCAGTGCGGCCGCGCCAAGCGACTCGCCGATGGCGAACCCGATGAAGCACGCGCCCGCATAGTCACGCGGGATGAAGAGCAGGATGAACAGCATGATCAGCAGCTCGACGCTGATCAGCAGCATCCCGATGCTCATCCCGGCGCGGAGAGGAATGGCGTAGACGCCGAACGGCTTCCCCTCGAGGCTCGCGAACGCGGTGCGCGAGTTGGCGTAGGTGTTCACCCGGATGCCGAACCACGCCACGCTGTAGCTGCCGAGGATGCCGACCACGCTGAAGAGCAGGATGATCGACAACGTCACCGCAACCGACTTGCCAGGGATGGGGTTGAGCCACCCGTAGTAGCCGGCGATGATCACAGCGATGAAGGCCCACAGGATCAGGATGAACTTGCCCTGCGTGATGAGATAGGTCTTGCACGTCTCGTAGATCAGATCCGAGATTTCGCGCATCGACCGGTGCACCGGAAGGTTCTTCACCTGCCTGAGGCTCACGAGACCGAACACGATGCCAAGCGCGGCCACGACCATGCCGCCCAGGAGCAGGTCCCGCCCGTTGTAGCCCCCCACGGTGACCTGCTCGAGATCGGGCAGCACGAGGCTCGCTTCGCCGCCGGTGGGCCGCTCGACCTGCGCCGCAGGTGGTCCCGCCGGCTCCGGCTGCTGCGCCAGCGCGCGCGTGGGAATCGCCAGAACGGCAGCAAGGAATACGAGCAGGGGCATCAGTTTCATTGGTCCTCTCTCAGCAGTGAATGAACGCGGCCCGGCAGCGACATCCCGCCGGTCAGGAAAATGCGAATGCCCTCTTCGACGCTCACGTCGGGATAGAAGGCGCGCTCCTTTGGAAACAACATGATGTCGCCGAGATACAGGTGATTGGTCGGCACATACACGGCAATCAGTGCTTCTGGCCCCTGCCCGCGATCGACGGTGAACTCCTTCGTGAGGAACCCCATCACGAGGCCGCGCCGCGAATCGTCCACCATGACCACGCGCTTGAATCCGTACTCGTTGTCCGGCGAAAACGCCGCCACCAGTTGCTTGACCGGCGTGTAAATCGTCTTGAACACCGGCACTCGCGCCAGCCAGCGTTCGCCGCGCGCCAGCACGCGGCGTCCGATGACGTTGGTCGCCACGGCACCGACGGCCAGCACGAACAGCAGCAGGATCAGCAATCCGACGCCGGGCGCGGCACGTCCCACCAAACGCGTCGCCAGTGGGGCCGTGAAGCCGTCAATAATACCGAAGATCCACACCAGCGCCGCAATACTGAGGACCAGCGGCACCGTGAGGAAGAACCCGGCAATGAATCGGCGCCTGAGCCACTGACCCAGCGAACTGTTCTCCACGGCCTATCTCCACCCCGCCGCCAGCGCCCCAAAGATCACGAGCCCGAGCGCGATCCGATACCACGCGAACGGCGCGAACCCTGCGCGCCTGATGAATCCCAGGAACGGCCGCACGACGAGCAGTGAGGCGACAAACGCCGTCACGAACCCGATGGCGATCTCCGCCGCGAGACCCGGAGCGAGCGAGCCTCCCACCTCGAGCAGATCGTGCGAGAAGGCGGCAATCATGGTTGGGATCGCCACGAAAAACGAGAACTCGGCGGCCGCGGGGCGATCCAGCCCCATCAACATGCCGCCGACAATCGTCGCCCCGCTGCGCGACACGCCCGGAATGATGGCCAGCATCTGGCACAGCCCCACGCCGAACGCCCGCCCGAGTGGCGTCTGCTCGGCGTTGAGAATCGTCGGGGCCGGCCTGACGCGCTCGACGACCAGCATCACGGCGCCGCCGACAATGAATGACGTCGCGAACACGGCGGGGCTCTCGTAGAGCACCGATTTCACAAACGTCGAGAACAAGGCGCCGACAACCAAGGCCGGAATGACCGCCACGATGACCGCCGCCGCAAAGCGCCTGGCGTCGGGATCCGATGGCAGTCCGGCGATCACGTTCACGATCTTGACGCGGTACAGCCACACGATCGCGAGGATCGAACCGAGCTGAATCATCACGGCGAAGACGTGGTCGGGATCCTCAAAGGCGAGCAGCTTCTCTCCCAGCAGCAGGTGCGCGGTCGACGACACGGGAAGGAATTCCGTGAGGCCCTGGACGATGCCGAGAATCGCAGCGAGGAAATACGTCAATGCGGACGTGAATGCGGTTGTGTCGAGAACGGGCCGGCTACGCCGGCCCGCACGTACAACTCTTTAGATGCTGGTTATGACGCCCGCGCCTTGCGCTGCGACTTCGATCGCCGCGCCGGCGGAGTGGCCGTCGCCGCCGGTGCCGCCGACGACAGCTTCGACGGCGACTGCCGGTGCCAGAACGTCACGATCGCGGCCGCGATGAACACGCTTGAATACGTCCCCGTGATGATCCCGACGATCATCGTGAACGCGAAGCCCCTCAGCACTTCGCCGCCAAACAGGAACAGGGCGAGGGCCGACAGGAACGCCGTGCCGGCGGTGATGACCGTGCGGCCCAGCGTCTGGTTGATCGACGCGTTGATGACTTCGCTCAACGACCCCTTGCGCATCTTCCGCATGTTCTCCCGGACACGGTCGAAAATGACGATGGTGTCGTTGGTCGAATAGCCGGTCACCGTCAGGATCGCCGCGATGACGTTCAGCGTGATGTCGTAGCGGAAGAACGCCAGCAGCGCGAGCGTGACCAGGATGTCGTGAATCGTGGCGACCACGGCGCCCACCGCGAAGGCAAACTCGAACCGGAACGCGATGTACGCCAGGATGCCGACGAGCGAGAGGACGAACGCCGAGATGCCCTTCTGGGTCAGCTCCTCGCCGACCGCGGGACCGACGATCTCGGTGCCGACAACCGTGAAGTTCCCGAGGTTGCCTTTGCGCAGGGCTGCTTCGACCGCCTGCGCCGTCGAGCTGAGCGCGGCGCCCTGTTCGGCGCCCACCTGCGGCACGCGCACCATGACCTGCCGGAGCGAGGGATCGCCGTATGACTGGACGATCGCGTCCTGTCCGCCGCCAGCGTAGTTCTGGTTCAGCGCGGTGCGGACCGCATCAACCGACGGCGTCTGCTCGAACTGCATGATGATCGAGGTGCCGCCGGCGAACTCGACCCCCTTGGCCAGGCCTCGCGTGTAGATCAGACCGAGGCCCGCGAGGATCACGATCCACGACAGTGCCACCGCGTACCACCGCCAGCGGAGAAAGTTGTAATTCGGGTTGGTGAAGATATGCATGCTTGTCGCTCGTCGCTAGATCGACAGCGCCGCCGTCTGCCGCTGCTGCCGTCCGAGCGCCAGCTCGAACAGCGTTTTCGACACGAATGTCGAGGTGAACAGATTGGACGCGAGGCCGATGATGAGGGTGTACGCGAAGCCGCGAATCGGGCCGGTCCCGAATTGAATCAGGAACAGCGCAGCGATCAACGCCGAGATGTGCGTGTCGAGCAGTGTCAGGAAGACGCGGCTGAAGCCGGCATTGATCGCAGCGCGGACACCGTGCTGCGCCTCGAGCTCCTCCTTGATGCGCTCGAAGATGAGCACGTTGGAATCGACGCCGATGCCCATCGTCAGCACGAACCCGGCGATGCCCGGCAGGGTCATGACGGCGCCGATGTACGCCATCAGGCCGATCAGGATGATCAGGTTGAAGAGGAGCGCGACGATCGCGTTCACGCCCGACAGCTTGTAGTAAATCAGCATGAAGGCGACGATCAGCAGCAGGCCGACCACCGACGCTTCGATGCCGGATCGGATCGAATCGGCGCCGAGGCTCGGACCGATGGTCCGCTCCTCGAGATAGGTGAGCGTGGCGGGCAGCGCGCCCGACTTCAGAATCAGCGAGAGATCGGTGACTTCGTCGCGGGTGACGCCGGTGATCTGGCCGGTGTCGGTAATGCGTCCCTGGATAGTCGGCGCCGAGGTGACGCGGTTGTCGAGGATGATCGCGAGCCGGCGTCCGATGTTCGTCTCGGTGACGACGCCGAACTTCCGCGCCCCCTCACTGCTGAGCGTGAATTGCACCGCCGGCAGGTTGTTCTGGTCGACCGAGGGACGCGCGTTGGTCAGGTCACGTCCGCTGACGGCGGCTGCCTTGCGAACCATGTAGTAGACCGTGCCGCCGCCGGTCGCATCGGCCGAGCCCGGGATGATGTCCATCCCCTCGGGCACCTGGCCGGTCTGCAGCAGATCTTCGCGCGTCGCGGCCGGTCCCGCCTCGACGATCTTGAGCTCGAGCAGCCCCGTCGACCGGATGATTTCCTTCGCATGCTCGACGTCGGTCACGCCGGGCAGCTGGACCAGGATCTGATCGCCGTTGGCTCCTTGCTGGGCGATGCTCGGTTCGGCGACTCCCAGTTCATTCACCCGCCGCTCAATCGTCTGCCGGGCCGCCACGACCGACTCCTGGCGGAGGATCACCTGAATGTTCGGCTTCATCGTGAAGGTGTAGCTGCCATTCGTGCCCGGACTCCGGTCGTAGTTGACGGCCAGATCAGCCGCGCCTTCGCGGAAGGCCGCGTCCTGCGCCGGCGGCACTCCTTCCACGCGGATCTGCGCGATTGTCGGCATCGTGAGACTGGTGACGGGGATGTTGCGGGTCCGGAGCGCTTCGCGCAGCCGCTCCATTTCCTGCTCGCCCTCGAGGCGGATGGCGTCGTCGGTCTGGACGCGGAGCACGAGGTGCACGCCGCCCTTGAGATCGAGCCCGAGCTTGAGCTGTTTCGCCATCAGCCACGACGGCGAGGTGATGCCGTATTGCGACGCGATGATCGGATACACACCAACCGCGGCGAAGATCACGAGTACCGCAACGATGGTGATTACCTTCCACTGAATGTTCTTGTTCATGACGAGATACCGCTGCCTTCGGGCGCCACGGGCTCCTGCCCCTGGAAGCCGACGATGGCGTTCCGGGAAATGTCGACGCGCACGCGCTCAGCTATCTGGATCTGGACCGCCTGGTCGCCAACCCGCGTAATAGTGCCGTAGATTCCGCCCGACGTGACCACCTGATCGCCCACCTTCAGACTCGATAAAAAGTCCGCCACCTTCTGCTGCCGCCGTTTCATGGGCAGCAGAATGATGAAATAGAAGATGGCCAGCACGAGCGCGAACGGCAGCAACTGCACCAACGCGCTCGGCGCGCCCTGCGAAGGCGCAGCCATGGCAAGTACGAATGACGCGGTCATGAATCGAGCGACAGGCGGGAAGCCGAGTGAAGGAAATCCTGCCTGAATCTATCGAAGGTCCGAAACGATATAGCGTCTCTGATCCTCCGCATGGTGTCAAGGTAAAAGCTGAGATTATGCAACGTGTTAAGGGCACCTGCGCTCATCTCCCCGGCCATGTAGAGATGCCTCAAATACGCCCGCGAATGCGTACGACAGGTATAACATCCGCACTCCGGATCCACCGGTCCATCGTCCTCGGCAAACCGCGCGTTCTTGATGTTGATGCGCCCCTGGCTGGTGAAGAGCTGGCCGTTGCGGGCGTTGCGGGTCGGCATGACGCAGTCGAACATGTCGATGCCGCGGGCGACGCATTCCACCAGATCCGCCGGCGTCCCCGCGCCCATCAGATAGCGAGGTCGATGCTCGGGCAGCCGTCTCGCGGTATCAGCGACGACTGAGTACATAAGGTCGATCGGCTCGCCGACGCTCAATCCGCCGATCGCGTATCCCTCGAACCCGACCGCCACCGTCGCCGCCACGCTCTGGTCACGGAGATCCTGATGCACACCACCCTGGACGATGCCGAATTGCGCCTGGCCCGCATTGGACACCCCCACGCCATTCGCTTGACCCTCCCGGAGCTCGACCAGCCGTCGCCGGCATCGCAGCGCCCATCGCACCGATCGCTCCATCGAAACGGCTGCCTCGTCGCGCGATGCCGGATACGCGAGACATTCATCGAGAACCATGGCGATATCAGAACCGAGGCGTGCCTGGATGTCGACCGCGCCCTCCGGCGTCAGCAGATGCCGCGAGCCGTCGAGGTGGGAGCTGAATTCGGCGCCATCCTCGGTAATCTTCCGGCGGTCCGCGAGGCTGAATACCTGGTACCCACCGCTATCGGTAAGGATCGGATGGTGCCACCCGATGAAGGAGTGGAGGCCCCCGCGCCGGGCGATGAGCTGGTCCCCGGGGCGCAGATACAGGTGATAGGTGTTGCCGAGAATGATCTGAGCGCCTGCCTCCTCGAGGTCGCAGTGACGCATCGCCTTGACGCTGCCCTGCGTCCCCACGGGCATGAACGCCGGCGTCTGCACGACACCATGGGGTGTGCTGAGCTCCCCGAGGCGAGCGAGGCCGTCTGTGCTGCGGAGGGCGAACTCGAAGGCGTTTCCCGACACGCTATTATTAGAACTCTTACGTGAAGAAGTTACGTGTCGGCGTGATTTACGGCGGCCGCTCGGGGGAGCATGAAGTCTCGGTCGCCTCGGCGGCTTCGATCATCAAGCATCTTGACCGAGGCCGGTACGAGCCCGTTCCCATCCGCATTGAAAAGGACGGCCGGTGGACGCTCGCTGACAAAACACCGACGGCGATTTCCGCCGCGGACGTCATCGAGCAGGCGCGGCTCGAAGGAGCCCGTTCTATCCGCCCCGGACGCGAAGCCCATCTTGTAGCGCATCCCGGTGAAGACACCGTGCTTGCCATCGAGCGAGGTTCGGACTCGAGGGCGGATGCGACTGGCGCCGCGACGGTCACCGGCGTCGGTCTCGATGTCGTGTTTCCAGTACTCCATGGACCGTACGGCGAAGATGGAACGGTCCAGGGGCTGCTGGAGCTCGCGAACGTGCCGTACGTGGGCGCCGGCGTCCTCGGGTCGGCGGTTGGCATGGACAAGGCGGTCATGAAGACACTTTTTGCCGCCCGCCATCTGCCGGTGGGCCCGTATGCCGTCGTCCTGAGGCCTGAGTGGAATCGGAGTGCGAGCGCCGTGATCAGCCGGATCGCCGGCGAGCTCGGGTACCCGGTCTTCGTCAAGCCCGCAAACCTCGGGTCGAGCGTGGGGATCTCGAAGGCGAAGTCGGCCGGAGAGCTCGAGACGGCGATGGAGCTTGCGCTGCAGTTCGACCGCAAGATCGTCATCGAAGCGGCGATTCCGAAGGCACGGGAAATCGAGTGCGCGGTACTCGGCAACGACGATCCGGAGGCCTCGATTCCGGGCGAGATCGTGCCGTCGCGAGAGTTTTACGACTACGAAGCCAAGTACCTGGACGAGGGGTCAAAGGCGCTCATCCCCGCGCCGCTCACCGCGTCGCAGGTCGCCGACATCCAGCGACTCTCGATTGCGGCGTTCCGCGCTGTCGACGGCGCCGGTATGGCGCGAGTCGACTTCCTCATCGCCGGCGAGACCGGCGAGATGTACGTGAATGAGGTGAATACCATTCCCGGGTTCACCACGATCAGCATGTACCCCAAGATGTGGGAAGCGTCGGGGGTGTCCTACACGGAGCTCGTTGATCGCCTCATCACGCTCGCGCTGGAGCGTCACGCTGAGAAGCAGCAGCTCCGCACCAGCATCACGTGACCAGGCACGTGCGGTCGGCGCTCGCCTTCGCGATCGTCGTCCTGGTCGGAATGCCGGGCGCGCAGCCAGCGGCTGCGCAATCCGCTTCGAGCCTGACGGGACCTCAGCAACTGCAGCGTGCCTACGATGCGATTTTCGACGCCCGCTTCGACGAGGTACCGGCGCTACTAACCGGCACCTGCCCGCCCGCCCCGCCGGAAGCGTGTCAGGTCCTCGACGCCGTGTCTCTCTGGTGGCAGATCCAGCTCGATCCCCTGAGCAAAGTGCGCGACACGCAATTTCAATCGAAGGTCGAAGCATCGATCGCGGCCACGGAGGCATGGGCGAAGCGCGAACCACAACGCGCCGAGGCATGGTTCTACGTGGGTGGGGCGTACGGAGCGCGGGCGCAATGGCGGGTGCTTCGCGGCGAGCGCCTGGGAGCGGCGCGCGACGGAAAGCGCATCAAGGAGTCGCTCGAACGGGCGCTCATGCTCGATCCGCGTCTGCAGGAGGCGTTCTTCGGCATCGGCCTCTATCACTATTACGCCGACGTGGCCCCAACCGCCGCCAAGGTACTGCGCTGGCTGTTGTCGCTGCCTGGTGGCGACAAAGCCCGGGGTATGAGGGAGATGCTGCGCGCGCGTGAAAACAGCGAATTATTGAGAGACGAGGCAGATTACCAGCTACACGTGATCTATCTCTGGTACGAAAAACAGCCGCAGCGGGCGCTCGATTTGCTCGAACGGCTGCGGGATCGGCATCCGCGGAATCCGCTCTTCCTCCAGCTGATCGCCGAGGTCCAGGACAGCTACCTGCACGATCTCACCGCAAGCCTTCGATCGTGGCAGGCGCTCCTGGACGCCGCGAAGGCAGGGCGCGTCGCCTACCCCGAGCTGGCGGAAACCAGGGCGCGGCTCGGCGCAGCGCTGGAGCTCGATCGCCTCTTCGAAACCGACGCCGCCATCGAACACCTCCGCGCCGTGATCGCCGCGAAGCCAGCGGCGCCATCTGGCGCAATGGCCCAAGCGCAGCTGCAGCTGCGGCATACCCTCGACCGGATGAACGATCCCGCCTACCGCCTGTCGATCGAGGGGTGGCGCGCCCTGCAGCGCGGCGAGCTGCCGGCGGCGGCGCGGATCCTCGGGGAGGCTCTTGCCCTCAAGCCCAACGATCCGGTCACGCGCTTCCGGCACGCGCAGCTCCTGCTCGCCCAGAAGAACGACGCCGCTGCGCTCACCGTCCTCGATGGGCTGGTGAATGCACGGGCAACGACGCCGCCGACCTTTTACGCCTCCGCCTGCCTCGATGCCGCGCGTCTGTACGAGCGGCAGCGCGCGACCGCGCGCGCGATCGATCTCTATCGCACCGCGCGCGGTGTCTTCGGTGCCGATCGGCAGACGATCGACGCGGCTGATCGCGCGCTCGCGCGTCTCGCGCTGTAGATTCGCGCGCGTTCATCCGACACTTGACTTCGGAGACACGAATGAGCGTGTCAGCGATCGCGGTTTTTTTGACAACGCGCGCGCTTTTATGCTTGACAGGAAAAAAATCTCACCCATAATCTACATCTGGTATGAGGGTGGATGGCTCAGCCCACCCGTAGTGACGGCCAAGCGGCTCGTCGGAGGCTGAGTCACAACAACCTGAGGAGAAAACAATGGCGAAGAAGGCTGCCAAGGGCGGGAAGAAAAAGGCCGCGAAGAAGCGGTAGATCTTCCGTTCTGACTTTCGGGGGTGCTCGGTAGAGCACCCCATTTTTTTATCTATCAATCAATAGAGTTGCTGCTCTCCTGATTCGCCGTGGGCGCGTCGGGAGTTAGCCCACGAAGCGAGGTCGCTGAGCTCCGGGCCGACGTGCCAGGCGGCAGAGAGCGCCGGACGCTGCAGCAGGACCCCGCAATCCAAACGCTGAAGGGAGGAACTCCTCATGGCGAAGAAGGCAAAAGGCGGAAAGAAGAAGGCGGCGAAGAAGAGGTAAGTTCGCTGCTCGCGAAGAAGGGGGGCGCCTTGGCGTCCCCTTTTTTGTGTACTAGCGAAGCGTGGTCCCGTCCCAGATCTGGACGCGGCGAATGACATCCCACGGCTGGATGCGATCCACCACTTCGATGCCGTTCACGACGTGGCCGAACACGGTGTAGCGCGCATCGAGGTGCGGCTGCGGTGAGTGGGTGATAAAGAACTGGCTGCCCCCGGTGTCCTTCCAGTCGAGCGCCATCCCGACCGTGCCGCGCAGATACGGCTGCTGATTGAGCTCGTCGCGGAGCGTGTAGCCGGGTCCCCCTTCGCCGTCTCCCCGCGGATCTCCATCCTGCACGACGAAATCGGGCACCACGCGATGGATCGCAATGCCGTTGAAGAACCCCTTTCGCGCCAGCGCAACGAAGTTCGAGACCGTCAGTGGCGCGTCGAGGATGGCGAGCTCGATCTCGACGGTGCCCTTGTCCGTTTCGATGAAGGCGTGCGGCGAGAACGGCGGTGCCAGCAGCGTCCGCCGCTCCGCGTCGTCCATCGCGCGTTCAGGAGCCGGCCGCATGGTCATGGCCGTGTCGGTCACCCCCTGGTCCCGCAGGAGTGTGGCGGCTTTCACGCGAACTGCCCAGTCGCGATCCTTCAGCGCCGCCTGAAGCAGCGGCCGCGCGGCCGCGGAATCCAGGGTGTTGAGAGCGGTAAGAATCGCGGCTCGCGCCACGTATGTGCTGTCGCCTGCTGTTGCGCCGTACGCGTCGACGAGCGCGGGGACCGCCGCGGTGGCCTTGATTTCTGCAAGGCTGCTGGCTGCGGTCGACCTGATCACGAAATCGTCCATCTTCAGGTGATCGAGCAGGATTCGCTGGACGTCCGGCGCCTTTGTGGCCACCAGCGCGCGGAGGAGCGGCGCGATGACTCGCTGATCTCGGTCCCCCAGCATGGAGATCAATCGCGGAGCGCCCTGCGCGCCGGGCAGCGTCGCAAGCGCCTCCGCCTGCGCGACCCGGACCGTCCAGTCCCGATCCGGATCGAGGCCGGACAACGTCGTCAGGAACGTTTCGGCATCGATCGATGCGAGCGCCCGAATTGCTGCGCCTCGGATTCCAGGCGAGGCGTCGGACATGAGATCGATCACAAAGTCCAGCATCTCCGGACTGTGAATCGCCCCCATCGCCGTCGCCGCTTCGAGCCGCAGGGTGGGATCCACTTCACCCTCGGCCAGGATCTTCTCGAGGAGCGGCACCGACGAGGTATCACGGATCGCGGCAAGGGCTCGAACAGCCTGAATCACGACTGCCGGATCGCGCTGCCGCCTCATGACGATGTCCCGCAAGGCCGCGGAGGCGCTCGGCGCTTTCAAAGCTCCCAGACCTCGGGCGGCAAAGGCAGCTGTCAGGCGGCCGGGGGTGGCAAGCAGCGAGACGAGCGCCGGCGCGGCTCGCGCATCGCCAGCGCGGCCCAGGGCATACGCTACCGGCCACCACGTCGACACTGGCGCGCCGCTCGCGTCGAGCACGGCCGCCGCGATCGCATCGAAAGATCCAAGCCTCACGAGCGCGTACAGCCCGAGTCGCGCCGATTCGACCGACGGCGCCAGCGGCCACGCCAGGTCGTCCGGCGCGATGTTCATCAGCGCCCCGCCCTGGACGTGGGCCTTCACCATGGTCGCAATGGCGGCGGCATCTGACTTATCGCCAATCGTCCCCAGGGCTTCGGCACTCCGTCCCTGCACAATCGGGTCGCCGTCCCTGAGGGCGTTGAGCAGCGCCGGGCGTGCCGACGCGTCGCCGATCAATCCGAGTGCGAACGCCGCCATCTGCCGCACCTCGACATCGGGATCACCAAGCACCTGCTGCAGGGCGGGCACGGCTTCCGGCAGACCGACGCGGCCCAACGCAAGCGCGGCGCGCCTGCGCGTGCGCGCTTCGTCGTCATTGACGAGACGAATCAGATTGGAAGGCGGCGG
The DNA here is from genome assembly GCA_963741135.1 of uncultured Acidobacteriota bacterium. Lineage (GTDB taxonomy): Bacteria > Acidobacteriota > Vicinamibacteria > Vicinamibacterales > UBA2999 > Gp6-AA40. Next base: position 363,768 of record CAVUHC010000006.1, on the reverse strand, counting down.
GGGCGCAACGATCGCGGGTCGTCCCTTCGCCGCCGGCACCAGCACGACAGGGGCCGGCGGATTCGGATCGCGAAGGATACGCTGGTCCTCGAGCCGCATGATCCATCCGAGCTTCTCTTCCCAGGTGACGACGGGCGGGGAGACGGACTGAGGAGGAGCAGGAGGCGCCGTTGCGCACGCGCCGCAGAGGAGCACAAGGCTCAATCCACCTCGAGCCTTGAGGCGCAGGCCCTGAACCTTGAACATCGGCCGATGATAGCATCGCAGGCACCGGCCTCCCGGACCGGCGTAAACGCGCATGCCCTTCCAGTACATCGCCATCGAAGGACCGATTGGTGTCGGCAAGTCGTCGCTTGCCGAGCAGCTCGCGGCGCGCCTCGATGCCACGGCTGTGCTGGAGGAAACAGATAACCCGTTCCTCGCTGATTTCTATTCAGGACGTGCGGGTGCCGCGCTGCAGGCGCAACTGTTCTTCCTGCTCAACCGTCATCGCCAGCTCATTGGCCTGCAGCAGGCCGATCTCTTTTCGCAGGCGACGGTCTGCGACTACCTGTTCGACAAAGACAAGATCTTCGCGTACGTGAATCTCGACGACAACGAGCTGTTCATCTACCAGCGGCTCTACGACCTGCTCGCGAAGGACATTCCCCTTCCCGACCTCGTGATCTATCTGCAGGCGCCGACCGACATTCTCGTGCGCCGGCTCCGCGATCGGTCGAAGGATCCCGAGCGCGAGACATTCGACCCGGATCCCGAATACATCCGCGAGCTGAACGAGGCCTACCAGCACTTCTTTTTTCACTATTCCGCGACGCCCCTTCTTGTCGTCGAGACCTCGCACCTCGATCTGCCCGCAAGCGACGAGGCCGTGGACGATCTCATTCGCCAGATCCGGAGTCTGAACAAGGGCACGCGGTATTACGTGCCAAGAACGTAATGCAAAATGCAAAATGCAAACACCACACGCGTACGCAAAGACGGGGTGAAAGGCGCGGCGACCTCCACCCCGGTCCTGCAAACAACGCAATGTTTGCATTTTGCATTTTGCATTTTGAATTACGCTAGTCTCCAGTAATGGCCTGGTTCAAGAAGACCCGGAAGCCCATCGCGTCAACGGCCGAGAAATCCAGCCGCGTGCCTGAGGGGCTCTGGATCAAATGTCCCGGCTGCACGCAGATCATCTACAACAAGGACCTCGACAAGAACCAGCAGGTGTGCCCGAAGTGCGCCCATCATTTTCGAATCAGCGCCGCCGATCGCCTGCGATCGCTGTTCGACAACGGTCAGTGGACCGAGCACTTTCCCGGCCTCACGTCGAACGATCCCCTGACGTTCACCGATATCAAGCCGTATCGCGATCGCTTGCGCTCCACCATCGCCAAAACCGGCATGAAGGACGCTCTCGTCGTCGCGACCGGGACGCTTGACGGCCGCGAGGTCGTCGTCGCTGCGATGGAGTACGCGTTCATCGGCGGGAGCATGGGCGTGGTTGTCGGCGAGAAGATCACGCGCGCGATCGAGATGGCGCTCGCGAGACGCCGGCCGCTGGTCGTCATCTCGTGCTCCGGCGGCGCGCGAATGATGGAAGGCGCACTGTCGCTCATGCAGATGGCGAAGGTATCGGCTGCGCTCGCCAGACTCGATCGGGCGCGACTGCCGTTCATCTCGGTGCTCACCGACCCGACGACCGGCGGAGTCACCGCGAGCTTCGCGATGCTGGGCGACCTGAACATCGCGGAGCCTAAGGCGCTGATTGGATTCGCCGGGCCGCGCGTGATCGAGCAGACCATCCGCCAGAAGCTGCCCGAAGGATTCCAGCGCAGCGAGTTCCTGCTCGAGCACGGCATGCTCGACCTGATCGTCGATCGTCGCGACCTGAAGTCCACGCTTGCGCGGGCGCTCAGCTTCATGGACACCCACACGGCGCCGGCGGTGCCGGTCACCGTTCCGTCAATCGCTACTTCAGAGTCTCTGCGCTGAATTGCTCGATCGTCTCTTTGCACTCGAGACCTTCGGCATCAAGCTGGGCCTCGAGAACATCCGGCATCTCTGCGACGCGCTGAATCATCCCGAGCGCGCCTTTACCTCCCTGCACGTCGCAGGCACCAACGGCAAAGGGTCGGTGACGGCGATGGTCCATGCGTCGCTGGTCGCCGCCGGAGTCAGGGCAGGCCGTTACACCTCACCGCACCTCACACACCTGCGGGAGCGCTTCGTCGTCGATGGCGCTGCGGTGGACGATGCGGCTGTGGAGGCCGTGGCAACGGACATTCTCGAGTGCGCCGAGCGGCTGCGGCGCGAAGGGACGATGGCGGCGCCGCCGACCTTTTTCGAGGCGACCACCGCGATGGCGTTCGAGCTGTTCAGGCGCGCGCACGTGAAGGCGGCGGTGATCGAAGTCGGCCTGGGCGGCCGCTTCGACGCCACGAACGTCCTGACCCCGCCGGTCGGCGCGATCACATCGATCGCGCTGGATCACCAGCAGCACCTGGGCGACACCATCGAGCAGATCGCTTTCGAGAAGGCCGGCATCATCAAGCCGGGGATGATGCTCGTGACGGGCGCGCTGCCCGAGGCGGCGTCGCGCGTGGTTGGGCGGATCGCGCAGGAGCGGGGAGCCCGGCTCGTCGAGGCAACCGCTGGTGTGCGCGTCGACAGCGAGATGCGCGATGGACGAGCGCAGCTGACGATCGAGACGCCGCACGGACGCTACGGCCCCCTGCGGCTCGCCTTGCGGGGGGAGCACCAGATACACAATGCGCTTGTTGCTGTTCGCGTGGTCGAAGCAGCGCGCGACGCCGGCTTCGATGTATCCGATGCCGCGGTGGTGGAAGGTCTCGAAACCGTCGAATGGCCCGCCCGCCTCGAGCTGTTCACGCTGACGAGCGGCCGGCAGGTGCTGCTTGACGCCGCGCACAATCCCGAAGGCGCGCGCGCGCTGCGCGACTATCTCGTCCGGTGGCATCCGGAACGGCCGTCGCTCGTCGTCGGGATCATGCGCGACAAGGACGCTGACGCGATCTTGCGCGAGCTGCTCCCTGTCACCTCGTCCGTGATCGCGACGGCTGCGGATACGCACCGCGCGATGCCCGCCGACGAGCTCGCGGCACACGTCTCGGCGCTCGATCCCGCCAGGACCGTCCGCGCGTGCGCCGACGTCCTGACGGCGGTGGATGCGCTGCTCGATGGCAATCGCACTGTGTGCGTCGCGGGCTCGATCTTCCTGGCCGGTGCGGTTCGCGACGCTCTCAAACGGCGTGATATCCTGCATTGATTCCTCCGACGAACACCGTGTATCTCAAAGCGTCTAAAGGTTTTTTCCTCTCGTGCGTCGTGTGGTTGTGGGCCGTCGCGGCGACGTTTGCCCAGACGACACCTGCCCAGACCGCGGCACCGGCGCCATCGACCAGTTTGCCTCTGGGGATCGCCGATTATTCAAGCTGGAAATTCGAACAGGAGGGAGACCACCTTCACCTGATCGGGCAGGCCGCAATCAGGGGCACGCAGCTCCAGTTCTTCGCCGACGAAGTTGATCTGTACTTCACGACCAACCGCATCGTGGCCAGCGGCAACGTGGTGTTCACCAATGCCGACGGACGGATCGCCGCGGAGCGTGTCGAGTTCAACACCGCCACTGGTATCGGGACGTTCTACGACGCCTCCGGCATCATGTCGCTCGGCGCGAAGGCTGGCGTGAGCATGGGCGCGAACATCGCCGCGTTCGGCGGCCAGGATCCCGACGTCTACTTCTACGGTCAGACACTCGAGAAGCTTGGGCCCCGCAAGTACCGGATCACCCGCGGCGGCTTCACGACGTGCGTTCAGCCGACACCACGGTGGGAAGTGACGAGCGGCAGCGTCGTGCTGAACCTGGACGACTACGCGATTGCGAGCAACACGGTGCTGAGGGTCAAAGGGGTCCCCGTCTTCTACCTGCCAGTCCTCTACTATCCGATTCGGAGCGATCAGCGCGCGACCGGATTTCTGCTCCCGACCTACGGCGCCTCGACGCTCCGCGGCCAGTCGCTGAGCAACGCATTCTTCTGGGCCATCAACCGCAGCCAGGACGCGACGTTCTTCCACGACTGGTTCACGCATACCGGCATGGGTGAAGGCAGCGAATATCGCTACGTCGCGGGGCTGCAGTCGGCGGGCAACGTCCGCGCCTATCGCTTCGTCCAGCACGAAACGAGTTTCACGCAGTCAGGACAGACGACGACCCTGCCGGCGAACATCAGCTACGAATTCACCGGCGCCGCCACGCAGGCCCTCGGCGGATCGGCGCGAGGGCGGATGCGCCTCGACTATTTTTCAGACGTCCTCACCCAGCAGCTCTACCATCAAAACGTCTACCTCGCCTCGCGTCGCAGCCGGCTGATCGAAGGGGGCGTCAGCGACGTGTTCGGACCACTGGCGGCGACGTTCCTCTACCAGCGGAACGAGACGTTCAACAGCGACACCAATTCCGTGCTGTACGGATCGACTCCGCGCATCTCTGCGATTCTTGCTCCGCAGCAGCTGTTCGGGGCGCCGATCTACGCATCCCTGAACAGCGAGTACGCGCATCTGCCGTACCAAGCCCTTACGGACGGCATCGCTACGCTCGACAACACGCTATTCCGGGTCGATGTGGCGCCGTCGCTGCGCGTGCCGCTGTCGCGGTTGACGTACCTGTCGGTGAACACGAGCGCCGCGCATCGCATGACGTACTACTCGCGCCATTTCGACGCCCGCCAGGTGGCGGTGCCCGGATCGTTCCTTCGCGACTATACGCAGCTGCGCACCGAGATCGTCGGCCCGGTAATGACAAAGATCTGGGACACGCCGACGAGCGGCTACGCCGAGCGGATGAAGCATGTGATTGAGCCGGCGTTCACTGTCGACTACACCACGGCGATCAACAACTACCTGCAGACGCCCATCCTGACAGACTATTCGGACTTGATCATCGGCGGCACGTCCCGGTTGACGTACGGCCTGACGAATCGCCTCCTGTATCGCAGCAAGGCGGCCGACGGCGCCCGCGGGCAGACCCGCGAGTTCGTGACGTTTGGCGTGCAGCAGACCTACTATTCGAACCGCGAGTCGAGCAGGTACGACACCGCGTATGCCAGCTCGAGCGTCAACCGGAACCCTGTGGACCTCTCGCCCGTGACCCTGAACGTCCGCGTCTCGCCGTCCGCGAGGATCGACGCGAACAGCAGACTCGAATACGACGTGTCCGGGCTCGGCCTCGCCGTGTGGACGATCGGCAGCACGATGTCAGCGGGCCAGAGTTCCGGCACGCTCAGCTACAGCCGTCGCAAATACACACGCGGGTCGGATCCAGACACGTATTTCTCCGGATCAACGTCGCTCAGATCGCCGAACGGTCATTTCACCGGCACGTACGGGCTGAGCTGGGACATCACGCATTCGACAGTCGTCTCTCAAAACATCCTGGCGAATTACATGGCACAGTGCTGCGGTCTGCAGGTCGATTTTCAGAAATTCAGCTACCCGAGCTCCTCGGGATTTCCGATACCGGCGGATCGCCGGATCAACTTCTCCTTCGTCCTGGCCGGACTCGGGACGTTCTCGAACTTCTTCGGCGCGTTCGGGAACTCGGTCCGGTGACGCTGTGAAAGGGCTGATCCTCAGCGGCGGCAAAGGAACCCGTCTTCGACCGCTCACCTATACCAGCGCCAAGCAGCTCGTGCCGGTCGCCAACAAGCCGGTGCTGTTCTACGGCATCGAGGCGATCGCCGACGCCGGCATCCGCGACATCGGCATCGTCGTGGGAGACACGCAGGCCGAGATCCGCGCGGCGGTCGGCGACGGATCTCGATGGGGCGTTCACGTGACGTACATCGAACAGGATGCGCCGCGCGGCCTCGCGCACGCGGTCAAGATCAGCCGCGACTTCATCGGAGATGAACCGTTCGTGATGTACCTGGGTGACAACCTGCTGAACAAAGGCATCACGCAGTTCGTCCGCGAGTTCGAGAAGGAGAAGCCGGCGGCGCAGATCCTGCTGACCCGCGTGCCGGATCCGCAGATGTTCGGCGTGGCGCAACTCGAGAACGGCAAAGTCGTGAGGCTCGTCGAGAAGCCGAAGGAGCCCATCGGGGATCTTGCGCTCGTCGGCGTCTACATGTTCGGAAGCGAGGTGTTCGAGTCGGTCAACCGCATCAAGCCGAGTTTCCGCAACGAGCTCGAGATCACTGATGCGATCCAGGACCTGATCGATCGTGGTCTGACCGTCCGCCCGCACATCGTCGACGGCTGGTGGAAGGACACGGGCAAGCTCGAAGACATGCTCGAAGCCAACCGGCTCATCCTCGAGACGTTCGAGCGACGAATCGACGGCACCGTGGACGACAGCCGCATCGAGGGAAAAGTCGTGATCGAAAAGGGCGCGGTCGTCGAGCGATCGATGATCCGCGGGCCGGCGATCATCGGGGCCGGCGCGCGCATCATTCACGCGTACGTCGGTCCGTTCACGTCGATCGGCAACGACGTCGAAATCAAGGATTCCGAGATCGAGCACAGCATCGTGCTTGAAGGGTCATGCGTGCGGGACCTTGCAAACCGTGTCATCGACAGCCTCATCGGAAAGAACGTCCGCATTTACCGCGAGCCGGTCAAGCCGAGCGCCTACCGGTTCATGCTTGGCGACAATTCAGAGGTCGGCATCAGATGGTGAATCTGGTTGAAGTCCTCGTCACCGGCGGAGCGGGCTTCATCGGCAGCAATTTCGTCCGGTACGCGCTCGAGGCCCATCCTGACTGGCGCGTCACCACCCTCGACAAGCTCACATACGCCGGACGACGGGAGAACCTCCACGACGTCATGACGCACGAGCGGCACGCATTCGTGCACGGCGACATCATCGACGCCCCGGTCAGCGGTCCACTCGTCGAACGCTCGAACATCGTGGTGCATTTCGCTGCCGAGACTCACGTCGACCGGTCGATCAGGGCGGCGGGAGACTTCATCAGGACCGACGTCGAGGGGACGTTCGTGCTGCTCGAGGCCGCGAGGCGCGCCACGCGATTGACGCGCTTCGTCCAGATCTCGACCGACGAGGTGTACGGCAGCGTCGCCACCGGCGCCAGCACTGAGACCGATGAGCTCCGGCCGCGCAACCCGTACTCGGCAAGCAAGTCGGGTGCGGACCGTCTTGCCTACAGCTACTGGGCGACGTACGACCTGCCGGTCATCATTACGCGCGCGTCGAACAACTACGGGCCGTACCAGTTTCCGGAAAAAGTGATCCCGTTGTTCGTGACCAACGCCATCGACGATATCCCCGTGCCGTTGTACGGCGACGGCCGCCACGTGCGTGACTGGCTGCACGTGCTCGATCACTGCAGAGCCATCGATCTGCTGATCGGCAAGGGATCGAACGGCGAGGTCTACAACATCGGCGGTGGCAACGACGTGATGAACGTCGATTTGACGCACCGCATCCTCGAGACGCTTGGCAAGCCACGGTCGTTGATCAAGCCGGTGGCCGATCGTCTCGGCCACGATCGCCGCTACTGCCTCGACACGGCGAAGCTCCGGTCGCAGGGGTGGTCTCCCCAGGTGCCGTTCGAACAGGGTCTCCGCGAGACAGTTGATTGGTACCGCGCCAACGAGTGGTGGTGGCGTCCCATCAAAGAGCAGGACCCGAACTTCAAGTCGTACTACCACGCACAGTACGAGAAGCGACGCTGAGCCGTGACGATTCTTGTGACGGGCGCGGCAGGATTTGCCGGCAGCCACGTCGTCCAAACACTCGCCGGCGCTGGCACCATCATCGGCTGGACGCGTGCGACGCCCCCACCTGAGGAAATTGCGCCGCTCGCGACGTGGCAGCAGGTTGATCTGCTCGATCGCGACGCGGTCCGCGCTGCGATTTACCGCGTGAAGCCGGACGCGGTTTACCACTGCGCTGGCGCGCCCAACGTGGCGCACTCGTGGCGCGATACCGTCAGCCCGCTTTCGAACAACGTCCTGGCCACGCACATCCTGCTCGACGCGCTGCGCCGCGCGGGGTCGAGGTGTCGAGTCGTGATTCCCGGCTCCGCAACGGTCTATGCGCCTTCGACGTCCCCGCTCACCGAGCAGAGCCTGGTGGCTCCGGTCAATCCGTACGCGCTGAGCAAGCTGGCACAGGAGCAGCTCGGCATGATCAGCGGCCGTGAGGATGGCATCGAGGTCATCGTCACCCGCTCGTTCAACCATACCGGTCCAAGGCAGAGCGCGGCATTCGCGGCGCCGAACATGGCGCGTCAGATCGCGTTGATCGAGGCTGGAGCAGCGGAGCCAATGATCAAGGTCGGCAATCTCGACGCGCAGCGCGACATGACGGACGTCAGAGACATGGCGCGGGCGTATGTCGGGCTGATGGAGAAGGGGACGCCGTCCACGATCTACAACGTCGCGTCGGGCGTCGCCCGAAGCATGAAATCGATTCTCGAAGCACTTGTCGCTCGCGCCCGTGTCACCGTGCGCATTGAAACCGACCCGGCCCTCCTCCGCCCCAGCGACACGCCGGTGCTTCTCGGCGACGCCACCAGGTTGCGCATCGCCACCGGCTGGGAGCCGCAGATCCCCTTCGAACGCACCCTCGACGACCTGCTGAACTACTGGCGGAGCGTGACGCACAGCTGAGTTCCGCCGGGCATCCATAATGCTTCTTCCCTACCTAGAGGAGGCAGTCATGCGTATGCTGACGGCGACCGCTGTTCTGACCGCCGTGGTGCTTCTCCCGGGCTGCACCACACTACAGCGATACCCATCGTTCGGCACTTCCGGCGGCGGGGGTCTCATCTTGCACGATCGGCAGGGAACTCGAAATCTGTTCCCGCCGTCCCGCAGCAATCTGACGACTCATCCGGTCTCTGCGCCCCACGCGGACCGCATTCGCTAGGATGCGGCACCACGCATGCTTCCTTTTCCGCTCGGTGAGTGGAGGAGGAAGCATATGCGCACATTGGCGGTGAGTGTCTTCTTGACCGCGGCAGTATTTTCGGCGGGCTGTGGCGCGACGCGGAAGGTGAGCAGCACCGTTGCTCCTGGACCGGCGATCACGAGTGCCACGGTTCAGTTCCAGAACCGCGATCATGGGAAGGACGCGGACAGCGGCGTGGACGTCTGGTTGCTCCGCAAGGGCTCGAATGAGATCGCGCACCTGCATAGCGTCGGGGTGAAGTTCGACGATCACGCCTCGATCGCCCCGATGGGCGTCCCGATGTCGGGCACGTTCTACAGGACCGATCTGAACGATGCGCAGCTCCGGATCCGGCTGACGCCGGACGGCGCCGACGACTGGAACTTCGAACCACGGCTGACCGTGACGTTCTCCGACAACACGAGCCGGATGTACAGCTGGCCGCAGGTCATGTTCGACCGTTCGCGTCCGGAAGTGACGCTGAGCGTGTCGTCGGCCGTCCAGAATCCCTGAACAAAAAGGCTTGACCTCGACGCGGTCGATCGAAAAGGATCGCTGGCGAACAAACACCGAAACGCCAGCGGTTCTCACATGGAAACTGCCCCGCTTCTCTTCGATCTCGGAAAGCCCAAACCCACCACACGACAGATCGCGGATTTGGTGAAAGCCGGCGGTGCGGACGCGCTCACGGAGGCAATCCGCCGTGCGGACGCCGCGAGGTACCAGGAGGTCCGCTGCCGGTCCGCGCTGAACCGTGTGAAGGGCATGCCGTTCGAGTGGACGCTCAACCCGTACCGCGGGTGCACCCATGGGTGCCACTACTGCTACGCGCGTCGATACCAGACACAGTTCGGGCTGGGGGCGGACGACGAGTTCGCGTCGATCATTTTCGTGAAAACGAACTTCGTCGATGTGCTCCGCGCGGAACTGGACAAGCCGTCATGGACGCGCGAGTACGTCGCGTTCGGGACCGCGACCGATTGCTATCAGCCGATCGAGGGGCATTACAAGCTGACGCGACGGTCGCTCGAAGCGCTGAGCGAGCAGCGCAATCCGGTCGGCGTGATCACGAAAGGACCGATGATCGTCCGAGACAAGGACGTCCTCTCGGATTTGACACGGCGGACCGACTGCAACGTCTACATCAGTGTCCCGACGGTGGACGAAGATGCATGGCGGCAACTCGAGCCAGGCACCGCGCATCCGATGCAGCGGCTCAGGGCCGTGCGCGAGCTGGTCGACGCGGGCATTCGCGCCGGCGTCCTCATGAACCCGATCGTGCCGGGTATCTCGTCGAAGCCCGCGCTCCTCGAACGGACCGTGAAGGCCATCGCCGACCACGGCGCACGTTTCGTCGGCTGCAACGTGATGTTTCTGGAGGGCGGCACGCGCGATCACTTCATGCGCTGGCTCGCGCAGGAATATCCTCAGCTCGTGGACGGCTACGCGCACCTCTACGCGCGCAAGTACGCGCCGTCCGACTACCGCAAGGAAGTCTCGAGCGTGATTGGAATGCTCACGGCAAAGTACGGGTTGAGAAGCCGTACCGGATCCGACGCCGACTCCGGCCGTCCCGAAAAAGAAAAGGCCGGCGAAACGCCGGCCCTCCCCTAACCCCTAACCCCTAACCCCTAACCCCTATTTCAGACCGCAATCGCATTCGGGTCGCTCGACGCGACCAGTCGCGGACCCGCGGCCTCGAGCGCAATCTTGTCGTCGATGACCGTGACCCGGAACGCGTTGGCTTCCTTCCAACGCTGGCTGAGCGGCAGCTTGATGCGGTCGTCGATGATGCGCTTCAGGAAGCGCGCGCCGAACGCCATGCTGTACCCCTCGGTCACCAGCTGCTCCAGCGCCTCTGGCTCGATCGTCACCGTCTTGTTCCAACGCTTGAGCGTCGCCGTGATCTGGTCGATGTACTTCAGCGCGATCAACCGCACCTCGTCCTTCGTGAGCGGCTGGAACAGCACCACCTGATCGATACGGTTCCGGAACTCGGGCGGGAACCGGCGCTCGAGCTCTCGGTTGACATCACCCTGCACCTGGTCGAGCGGAGCATGGCCCTGACGGAATCCCATTGGATTCGTCAGCTTGCGGAAATGTTCCGACCCGGCGTTCGACGTCATGATGATGATCGCGTCCGAGAGGTAGACCCGTTTGCCACGGCCGTCGGTGATCCAGCCCTCGTCAAACGCTTGCAGAAACACGTTGAGTAACGTCGGGCTCGCCTTTTCAATCTCATCGAGCAGAACCACCGAGCACGGGTTGTCCTTCAACTGGTTCGTCAGCAGACCGCCGCGCTCGCTGCCGACGATGCCGCGCGGCATCCCAATCAGTTTGTCGACCGACACGCCACCGTCCTGGTACTCGGACATGTCGATGCGAATCATTTTCTTGTCGTCGCCGAAAAGGAAATCCGCCATCGCCTTGGCGAGCTCCGTCTTGCCGACGCCCGTGGGTCCGAGGAACAGCAGCACGCCGTCTGGGCGATCGAAGCCGTCCTTCAGCGGTCCCTTGTTCAAGACGAGCCGGTTGGCGAGTGCTTCGACCGCCTTTTTCTGGCCGATGACGCGTTTGCCGAGACGGCTCTCGATTTCCTTGAACCGGTCGCCGACGTCGCGGAACACCATGTCCTTCGGAATCTGTGCGGCGTGAGAGATCACTTCGACAACGTCGGAGCTGGTGACCTCCCAGCGACGGTCGATCTCGGCGCGCACGGCCGCGGTGTCGAGCCAGCCAATCACCTTGTCCGGCAGGTGCAGGTGACGCTGGTAGCGCGGTGCCATCTCGAGTGCCGTCTCGATCGCATCGTCCACGAGGCGCACCGAGTAGTTTCGCTCGAGGCGCGGCCGGATGCTGTAGAGAATGCGGCGTGTTTCCTCGATGCTCGGCTCGTCGACCTGAACGGTACGGAAGCGACGCGCGAGCGCTTCGTCTTCCTGGATGTATTCCTTGTACTCGCTGAGCGTGGTGGCGCCGATCATGCGCACCTCGCCGCGCGCGAGCACCGACTTGAACACGTTTGCGGCGTCAGAGGGCGCGCCGAGCGCCGAGCCGGCGCCGACCATGGTGTGCGCCTCGTCGACGAACAGAATCAGATTCGGTCGCTCCTTGATTTCCCGGATGACGTTCTGGATTCGATCCTCGAACATCCCGCGGAGCATCGTCCCGGCCACCATCGTGTTCATCTGCAGGTTGATCACTTGGCAGTCGCGAAGCCGCACGGGAACGCTGTCCGGCTCGAACTCGATACGCCGCGCGAGACCCTCGACAATCGCGGTCTTGCCGACGCCGGGCTCGCCGACGAGCATCACGGAGTTGGAGCGCTCGCGGTGACACAGGATCTCGAGGACCTGCTGGATTTCCTTGTCTCGGCCGTAGACGGGAGGCACCTTGTCCTGGCGCGCAAGGAGATTCAGGTTCGTGGCAAAGTGCTTGAGGAACGGCGGGAGCTCGAACCGCTTCCGCAGCCGCTCTTCGCGGATTTCGTTGTCCCGCATCCGGGTGGCAATTCGCGACACAAGGACCTCCGGCTCGACGCCATGGTGGCGAATGATCGAGACAGGAACCCCCTGGCTCTCCTCGAAGATGGCTGAGAAGAGATCGGAAGATTCAATCGTCTGGCGTCCCGCCCGGCTCGCCTGGTGGAACGCCAGCTTGAAGACAAGCTTCGTTGCCGGCGCGACTCGGAGCTCGCGGCCGGAGAAGGTTGGGAGCACGTGCAGATGCTCTTCGAGGCCCTGCAGAATTTCGTGCGGATTCAGCTCGAGGTCGCGCATCACCTGGGAGAAGGTGTCCCATTCGACCTGCGCAAACGCGAGAAAAATGTGTTCGTTGGTCAACAGGGCATGATCGCGACGTCGTGATTCCTCGACCGCCCGATCGACGACCCGTTGCGCCGATTCGCCGATCTTGCTTTGTGCAATGTCGAAATCGTCCACGCCGTGCCGCCTCCTGGACCTGCATCCCTTATGGCTGCGAGTCACTGTTGACCCCAGTGGCAAGATGCGAGCCAGTGCCAAGGCGCAATGCGCACGTGAGGAACCATCGGACTATCTCTTGGGGACAATGATGCTTACGGAGCTCTGACGGCCGAGTCGCCGGCGAATAAGGTTCGTGGGACTGCATCCAATCGTAGTGATTAGAGGGTAGCGACTTCTATAATGCGGACATGTGGCGAACGGTCGTGACTTTCGTGATCTGTCCGTTTTTCGTGACGTCGGCCTTGGCGCAGACACCGCAGCCGTTTCCGCGCGGCGGCGCGCAGCCGCCGGCACCGGCACCAGCACAACCTGCGGCCCCACGCGCACCGGCGCCGACTCCACCAGCGCCCGCGCCGGCAGCGGCTGATCCCGCGACGCCGACTGAGGCCACGCTCGGCTTTCCGATCTACCCCGCGGCGCAGTTCATCGCGTCATACGACGCAGGCCGCGCGCAGCGCTATTACATCTTTGGTTCGACCGCGTCGTTCAACGACCTGGTCACGTACTACCGCACAACGTTGAAAGAAAAGGGGAACCTCGTCTTCGAAGAGCCGCCGACGCACATGTTCGAGATCGGCAGGTTCAACAACGAGACGATGGCCTTTCCGCCCGGGGTGACGATCAAGGACTGGACGTCAGGCGGGTCGAAGGGCTACGCGAATCCGAAGCCGGGCACTCAGCCTGCGCGGTTCCCGTCGATTATCCAGATCGTGCCGGCCCCGCCAGCCACACAACGCTGAGTCGGAACACCGAGGCACCGAATCACTCCTCACATGCAGCGCGGACCTTCCAGGTCCCTCACATGCAGCGCGGACCTTCCACGTCCGCGGAAGTTACCTCAGTCGTACCCCCACGAAATGTAGCCAGCCGTCTGCTCGGGCCGAAGGAGCAGCGTTGTCGCCATGAAGGGCATGCCGTAGTGCCCATCATTGGTACGGAGGACTGTCAGTGGCTGGCGGTTCTTGATGTGCCAATCGTGCAGACGCTCCCAGACGTCGATGCCGACGTCGATGAAGTCGGGGAATTTCTGGTTCGCCTTGAGGAACGTCCGCTGCTGCGAACGGATCCGCATGATGTCCTGACTCTCATGTCGATGTTCGAGCATCACGCGCAAGGCATCGAGCGCCTTCGCCGTCTTTGCGTCATCATCGTCGGTCGGGACGGTCCGCTGTGTCGTCTGTGCACCCTGCGCGGCAACGTCGCCGAAGAGCGCCGCCAGCCCGGCCGTGAGCCCGCCACCAATCACCCGACGTCGCTCCACCATCACGTCCTCCCGAGACGCGGACCTGACCCGACTTCGCTCTCCGAGCTTCGTCGGGGCAAGAAGGTCCGCGCCGCAAATACGGGTGCCTGTCAGTGAGAGACGGACGCGAGTGGTCTATTGTTTCACGTAGATCTCGCCCGCTTTCTTGAACTCAGTCGACTTTTCGCGCATCCCTTCGCGGAGCGCGTCAGCGCTGGTGAGATTGTGGCTGGCGGCGTAGTCGCGCACCTGCTGCGTCAGCTCCATCGAGCAGAACTTCGGTCCGCACATCGAGCAGAAATGGGCGACCTTCGCGCCGTCGGCCGGCAGCGTCTCGTCGTGGTACGCGCGCGCGGTGACGGGGTCCATCGCGAGGTTGAACTGATCCTCCCACCGGAAGTCGAACCGCGCCTTCGAGAGCGCGTCGTCCCACGCCTGCGCGCGGGGGTGGCCTTTCGCAAGATCCGCCGCGTGGGCCGCGATCTTGTACGCGATGACACCGGCCTTCACGTCGTCGCGATTCGGCAGTCCAAGGTGCTCCTTCGGCGTGACGTAGCAGAGCATCGCGGTGCCGTACCAGCCGATCATCGCGGCGCCAATAGCAGATGTGATGTGATCGTACCCGGGCGCGACGTCGGTCGTGAGCGGACCAAGCGTATAGAAGGGCGCCTCCTTGCACCATTCGAGCTGCTTCTCCATGTTCTCCTTGATGAGATGCATGGGGATGTGCCCCGGCCCCTCGTTCATCACCTGGACGTCGTACTCCCAGGCGATCTGGTTCAACTCGCCTTGCGTCTTGAGCTCGGCGAATTGCGCCTCGTCATTCGCGTCGGCGATCGACCCGGGCCGCAGTCCGTCGCCCAGCGAGAATGACACATCGTAGGCGCGCATGATCTCGCAGATGTCGCGGAAGCGCGTGTAGAGGAAATTTTCCTGGTGATGAGCGAGGCACCACTTCGCCAGAATCGATCCGCCGCGCGAAACGATGCCGGTCACGCGCTTGGCGGTGAGCGGCACGTACCGGAGCAGCACGCCGGCGTGAACCGTGAAGTAGTCAACCCCCTGCTCGCACTGCTCGATGAGCGTGTCGCGATACAGCTCCCACGTGAGGTCCTCGGGACGGCCGCCCGCCTTCTCGAGTGCCTGATAGATCGGCACGGTGCCGATCGGTACCGCCGAGTTGCGGATGATCCACTCGCGCGTTTCGTGAATATCCTTGCCCGTCGACAGGTCCATCACCGTGTCGGCGCCCCAGAGCGTCGCCCACTGAAGTTTTTCGACCTCGTCTTCGATCGACGAGCGAACGGCGGAATTGCCGATGTTGGCGTTGATCTTCACGAGGAAGTTGCGGCCGATGATCATCGGCTCGAGTTCGACGTGATTGATGTTCGACGGAATGATCGCACGGCCGCGTGCGATCTCCGCGCGGACGAAATCGGCCGGCAGACCTTCGCGCGCCGCGACAAACTCCATCTCCGGCGTGATCTCGCCGCGCCGTGCGTAATACAACTGCGTCCCGACCACGCCCGTGCGCCGGCGCGCCGCGATCCAGTCGGCGCGCAGCGTCGGCAACCCGGCTCGCACGTCGTGTCCCTGTGGACCACTCGTGTCGTAGAGACGCAGCGAGGGTTCGCCGCCGCTCAGCGCGACCTCGCGCACGGGCACGCGCAGCATCGTCTCCGGACCGTCGGCGATCAGGCGCGCGCCACGCTCTTCGTACACTTTCTGCGAATTCGGGTAAGCAGTCGCGAAATCAATCATGGAATCGTGCAGGCGGGATCTGGCAAGGATCGCCGCGCTCCCTCCGCCGGTCTAAACCGGTTCAGGTTCCAAGGGTTTGTCTCAATCCCTGATCGCAATCCGCGATCGTCCAATCGTACGGGATACCCCTGGCGGCCGCGCTGATTATACTCCCCGAGTGACGGGCGCCACGACGATGGGACGCGCGGGGCTCCTCGCGGTCCTGGCGTGGTGGACGGCCCGGCTCGTCCCGCATCCGCTCGCCTCGGAACGGATCCTGGACTCGTTCCTTCACCTGGTAAACCTGCCGTTCCACGAGGCCGGTCACATCGTGTTTCTGCCGCTGGGCGAGTTCATGACGGTGCTTGGCGGGTCGCTTTTTCAAGTGATCATTCCCGTCGTCTGCGCCGTGGCGTTCATCCGGCGCGAGGACTGGTTTGCGATGACCGTATGCCTGTGGTGGGCGGGGGAGAACCTGGTCGATCTCGGACCATACATTGCCGATGCGCGAGCGCTCCAGTTGCCTCTACTCGGAGGAAAGACGGGCGCCGAAGTCACGGGCCATGATTGGGAGGCGATTCTCGAAACGCTCGGGTGGCTGCATCTCGATCACTCGCTCGGGATGGCCGCGCACGTCGGCGGAAGCGTCGTGATGATCGCCGCGCTCGCTGCCGGGGTCTGGTGTCTTCGCAGCCAGTGGTCACGCGAACGGGCCGAGGCATAGAATGCAACTATGCGTACGCTGTTCTGGCTGAGCTTGTCACTCTTGATAGGCGGCACGTCGTTCGGACAAACTCCTGCGCCGGCGGCGCCGCGCCCGGCCCAAACGCAACCGGCACCAGCGCCTGCGCCGGCTGCACCCGCAACGGCACCACGTCGCGCGCCGGCTCCGGCTCCGGTATCGCGCACGGGCATCGCGATCACTGTCACCAACGGGCACGGCACGCCAATTCCCGGAGTGCAGGTCGACATCGAGGGCGCGTCGGATCGGAATGGCGAGACCGATGCGAGCGGCCAGATTAACTTCGTCGGCATGCAGGCGGGCACCTATCGCGCCCGGTTTGGTGGTGACAAAGTGACGCCGTTCGAACGCGAGGTCGTCGTCCGCGCCGGTCTGCCCACGGTGATCGACGTCACGTTGAATCCTGCGCCGCCACCGCCGCCTGCCCCCGCGCCGCCGCCGCCGGTGCAGCCAACGGTCGTCGGACCGACCGTCGGACCGCGGGGCATGCCGCAAGTACTGTCGGTCGTGGATCTCGCCGAGAAGCAGTTAGGAGGGAACCAGGCGCGCAGGGAAACGCTCGTCGCGTGCAGCGGGAACACGCGGACCACGCTGGTGTTGTTGAATCAGGATCAACCGGAGCGACTGTACGACAGCGCCGAGACCGAGTACTACGTCGTCGCGGGCCAGGGAGCGGTACGTCTCAACGGCAAGGACACGGGACTGGCCGCGGGCAGCTACGTATCACTGCCACGCAACACCAGCCACAGCCTCGTTCGCCGTGGAAATCGGCCGCTGATCCTGCTTGCGACGTTGAGCGGCCCGCCATGTGAGGAAGCGAAGTGACATTCAGCGTTCTAGAATCCCGGTCGGATCAGTAAACTGACCGTCCACCCGTTACGCGGCTTGTCGAATGGCCGCACACCGGTGACTTCCATCACGAAACCGCCAAGATTCGAGCGGACCCCCGCCCCGACACTGCGGAATGTGTCGCGTTCGAGGGGCGCGTTCGAATGCGGTGTCCACAGGAGGGCGCCGTCCGCGAACATCACCGCTTCAATCGGGATCCGGCCGTAATCGAGGTTCCCCGTCAGCAGACCAAGAAGCGGGGCACGCAGCTCCAGGTTCAGCACGGCAAAGCGATTACCGGTTAGCTCGTCGAGGATCGAGCAGCTCGTCGCCGTCTGACCGCACTCCGCGGCCGCAAACGTCGTGATGTCGTATCCCCGAACCAATGTTTGAAGTCCAAGCAGCAGCGGCGTGAGGCGGCCGTCGACGGCATCGGGTCCGTATCTGCCCGTGTGTTGTACCCGCGCGGCGAACGTGACGGGGCGCACCGGCATGAAGTAGCGCCGCGCATCCAGGCGAACATCAGTGAACAGCAGGCCACCGATCGCCGGCTCGATATCGAAGCGTAGCCGTTGGCCAAGGATTGGGCTCGTCGGCCCCATGACCGCCGTGTCACGCACGTACGCGGCCTGCGTCTCACCGAGATAGATGGGCGCGCCCGCGGGGGCGTCCTGCGTCACGCTGCTGACGACCTTCCTCGACGCGATGTTCGTGACACGCGTGAGGGTCTGCCATCCATAGCCTGTGCGGCGCACACCACCGCGGAACTCGAACCGGCTGGTTCGGTTCACGTTGTAGCGGGCGGTAAGACTCGCGAACTCGTGCAGGTAGCGCAGGTTGCCGTACTCCTGCGTCACCACCTCGCCGCTGCGTTCCATCGCCCGGCGGGCCCCCATGAAACGCGCGGGAACGAAACCTCCCACGAATCCCCAGTTCAGCTGTCCCTTCTGATTGATGTACGCCACTTGTGCAGCGAAATCGTCTTTGTTCGTTCCCACGCGCAACATGGTCAGCAGCTGCCGATCGCGGAGCATGTCCCCGAACGCGATCCCGAAACTCGCGCGAAGCACGCCCCCGACCAGGCCGCCACCTCCGACCGCGGCACCCACGTAGGGATCGGAGAGCGACTCGACGCGCAACCGATCGTCGTACTTGGCTGACCGGAACGAGCTGTCAGCTGGCAGGCCGACGTGCGAGTCGGATAGGAGCCGCGCCAACGTGCCGGGCGATCCGACCGGCAGCGGCGTCGGCCCCACGCCGGCGCTGACGATCGGTGCCGACTCCGTGCTGGCCTGCTCGAGCGTCTGGATCTCGTACCGCCCATTGCGGTAGGCGCTGAACGCGAGCCTGCCGCTCGCCGACGCCACGGCCAGCGAGGGGCTCATCGCCGTGATGCCGGTGACGCCGCCGGAGACCGCGGTCACCTGCCGAGTCTCGCCCGAGGCTAGATCAACTCGGAAGATGTTGCTGATCCCATCGCCGTCGGCAACGTAGTACATCGCCTTCCGGTCGGGCGTCCACTGCGGACTGATCTGTTTCCCGCTATCCGATACGGCGGTCAACGGACGAATGACCTTCGTGGCGAGATCGAGCAGCGCAATTCGCGGCGGACCGAATCGCAGATCCTCCAACGAGGTCGTGAACCGGTCCGATGTGAACGCGATCGTCTTCCCATCCGGTGACCACGACGGGTGCAGATCCGCAAACGCGTCGTCGGTAATTTGCTCGAGGACCCCGTTGGCGAGTGTGTACACAAAAAGATCGGACAAGCCGCCCTTCAGCGCCGAAAAGACGACCTGTTTGCCGTCCGGAGACCAGCTGGGGTTGTAAATCTCTCCAAGCTCCTTAAAGCGGATCTCGTTCCGGCGCGTGTCGCCCGCGGTGTCGATGATCGTCAATGCCGGCACACCATCAACGAGCGCCGCCACAACGAAATGGCAGCCCGACGGGTCCCATTCACCCGCGGACTGGATGTACTGCAAGCTGTCGAAGTGCAGATCGGCGGCAGTGCTGATCACTTTCCTCAGGACAGTGCCAGAGATGGCGTCGGCCATGAACAGATCGAGCGACAAGCGATCGCGTTCCGACACGAACATGAGCTGACGGCCGTCAGGGCTGATGGCCGGCGACACGTGGATCCGGCTGCCGTCGACGGACGTGATGATCGCGCGCGGGCTCACGACGACGTCGGTGTCGTGGATTGTCGCGGAAATCGATTTGTGCCAGTCGCGCGTCAGCTCGTCGCGGGTCAGCCCGGTGGCTTCCTCGAGGCGCGGCAGCACCCCGCGCGTCTTCGATCGCAGGATTTTCCCGACGATCGCATCGCCAAACCGATCGCCGAGATACGACCAGAGCGCGTGACCGTAGCGGTAGGGAAAGTACCGGGGATCGTCCAGCTGCTCGAGGGTCGGCAGCCGACGGTGAATTGCCGCGTCGCGCAGCCACATCGTCGTGAATGCGTTCGACGGACCGAGCGACAGATACTCGGCCATCCCTTCGATGAACCAGCCGGGAAGATCGAACGCGCTCTGGCGCGAGCCTTTCGCGATATCAATCTGGAAGGCGTGCGCAATCTCGTGACCGAGGACGTGATCCGTTTCGCCAAGGCCGGCGGCAAACGGCATGACGATGCGCGATTTGAGGCGCTCGGTAAAGCCGCCGGTGCCCTCACCTGGGGCCCCGGGTACTGACATTGGTTCGCGCGAAATCCGGGTGACTGGCATAGAGAACGATCACCTGCCGGTGGGTGAAGGAGTCATCAAGCAGTGTGGAGTACCGCGCATACCAGCGCTCCGCCATGCGCGCGGCCTGCCTCGTCGCCTGCTCTTCTTCCGGGTAGTAATAAATGTCGAAGTGATCGGTGCGTAGCGTGCGGAATTCGAGGCGTCCGTTCTGGACCTTGTTGCGCCCGAAGTATTGGGCATCGGCTGACGCCGCGGCAAACACGGTCGCGAGACACACGAGTACTGCCGCGCACCTGGACATGGGCACCCCTGAGTTGGATCTCGGCTCTGGAGGGGCGTAACTCTACCATGGCTGAGGCGGCTCGAGACCACTGGCCTTCTCAGTTCTTCGCAAACTGACCCCACTATCTGACCACCGGGGAATTTCAGGGACTGTAGACGATGGAGAAGGCCGTCGCACCGTCGCGGAGCCCTTTGGCGACGTCGATGCGGAGTCCTGCCGTCTTGCCCGGGTACGCGCTCCGGAAACCGACGCCAACGTCGATGTCCGTAACGGCGCCGCCTGCCACGCGGCGCGCGGTGCGGGCGACATCAGCGAACGTCGCCCCTCCCGCGCGGAATGGTCCCACTTTCCACCATCGTTGGAGCTCTAACGAGCCGTTGCCAAGGAGCCGACCGAGGCGCTCTGTGCGAAAGCGTGCACCTTCGGAAAGAATCGGGTGTGCACGCAGCAGGAGAGAACGCGCACGGCCCGTATCGCCGGCAAACCACAGGTCGCCGGGAGCAGACGCCGTCACGGCACTTACCCCGCCGGCACCCACGACGACAGTGCCCATCGCCTGCGATGACGACCGCGCGGTGATCAACGCCTGACCGCTGTGAAAGGAGTTACCGGCGCTGAGCCACGAGCGCATCCGAATGCGGGCGTCAACGCGCTCGCCTGTGGTCATCAGGCGAATGCCGGCACTTGCCGTGGCGAATGTTCGTGAATCGCCGCCTTCGCCTGGCGGCTTCGGCGCGCCAGGGTTCCACCGATCCGCGCCGGCGCCGAGCTCCCAACGCGCCGCGCCGGTCATCCAATCCGCAAGATCGAGCTGCGCGGAATCGTGAAGGGACGAAGTGAAAGCTGAGGTGAACGGCTGTCGCTCCCTCGACGCGGTGACCGCCCACACGCCTCCCCACGGCGCCGGAGCGGCGAACGAAAGCTGATAGAGCGGACGATGAGGCCAGAAGCGCCAGTCGACCGACAGACGCTCACCCCCGCCGGTCGGCGACGACAACGACGCACTGAATTGACGGGTGACGATCGTGGCGAGCGACAGCACGCCAAAGTCGAATGGTTCGTGCGGAAAGAGCGGGCGCTCCGCGATGACGCCGCGCACCTCGGCAAGACCTGGAGGCACCGGTTGGAAGTCGAGCGCGACGCCTCCCGCCGACGGCAATTCGCCCAGACGACGGCGAGCCCGCACGAGCCCGTCACGGTTCAGCACATCGCCCGCGCGTAACCCGATGAGGCGCTGAACGACGGCGAAGCGCGTGCGGGTCAGACCATCGAGGCGGATCAAGTCGGTGCGGGGTTCACCGACGCGATTCCATGCGTCAAGCGCATTCAACCGATCGTCGTTGACGAAGCGAGCCGTCGCGAGGAGCTTCCAGGAGTAGGCGTCGGACGGGTCACGCTTCACCGCGGCAGTCGCGAGATCCGTGGCCTCGGGCCAGCGGCGTTGAAGGACGCGGACCCCTGCGAGCTCGCGGAAAGGGGCGGAGCCAGGACACGCCATCGCGGAAGCGAACGTCCGCTCCGCCGACGCCAGATCCTCGGCCTGCGCCTGGCGAACTCCGTCGGCAACGAGCCGATCGCATGTCGCCGCCTCCCCGCCTGCGCCGAGGGCAGGATTCACTACGACATTGGTGGGGGACAGATCGGACGGCCGTTGCAGATCTGATGCTGCGGGTGTGACAACAAGCATCCAGCGTCCAGAGGCGGACCAGCGCCGATCGAATTCCGCAGCGCTCGCAACACGAAACGGCGCGCGCGCCGGATCGTGGAACACGACACCGTCGGCACTTCGCGCGACCACCACGACGTAGTGGAAGGTCCCCCGCCGTTCCTCGAGCAGCACGATTACTGGTCGTTTCCGCCGGAGCTCCCGCGAAAGGGTCTCCGCGGTTCCCGCCGCGTCGACGGCCTCCCACTGGCGAGCTCGGATATCCGACGCGAGTGCGCCGGTGCGGATGCCGCCGGCCTTTTCGTCGACGAGAGCGGTGAATGCGTCCGCATCAATCCCGCGCTCGCCCCAGTACCGCATCACCATGGCCGCCGCCGCACCCCCACACAGCAGCTCCGACTGTGCGATGAACGGCACGTCGAGAATGGTGAGTGGTTCGCCCGTGGCGGCGGCAGGGATGCCAGAGAGCGCGAGCACGAGCAGGGCGGCCGCTCGCAACTCGCGCATTGGAACTACTTCAGGGCGAGGATGAGCACGACCAGAACCAGCAAGCCGATGATGATCATCGTCGTCGAGATCGTGACGCTCGACTGGCCGCCCGCCAGGCTCTGCTCCGCCCGGCGTGTCTGCTCGGCCAGCGACGCGAGCTCAGACGGGCTCATGGCGGCCACGGCGCTTTCGGCGCGGCCGACGTCCAGGCCGGCGTTTCCCGCCACAGCCCTGACGTCGTCGCGCTGCAGGAACAGACGGACCGTTTCGCGATCTCGGTCCACTGACCTGACGTGCTGCTGGACAGCCGCGTCGAGTGCCGCCTGCGACGCGACGTGCTGGGATTGCGCATAGCTACCTGGAACGGCGACCAAAACACACAACAGAACTGCCACACCCGAACATATCGATCGCATCGGCGATCCTCCTGAACCGGTATTCTAGCCAATGCGTCAATGGATGAGATGTCGCAATTTGAGCATTGGGTCGCTGCATTGGAACAACGGCACCTGGCTGACTTGCGGATCCCCGAAGTGACGCGCGCCCTTCGGGCGCTCTCGTCGGCGTATGTCGAGCGCCGCCACACCGTCGCGCGAGGCGGTCCGCTCGAGAGCGCCGGCAAGCGTGCGGCGTTCGCCTTGTTCTACGCGCCGCTGCATTTCCTCGCGACGACCCACGTGGTTCACGCCGTCGGAGGGCACGAGCCGGCGCCGTCGGCCATTCTGGACATCGGCTGCGGCACTGGCGCCGCAGGCGCTGCGTGGGCACTGTCGGCCGCGAGTCGGCCCTCCGTCAGCGGGATCGATCGTCATTCGTGGGCGTCGGACGAGGCGCGGTGGACGTACCGCGCGCTTGGGCTGCACGGAACCGCCCGACAGGGAGACGCCAGCCGGTTGCCGATCATGAAGACCGGAAGTGCAGCAATCGCGGCGTACGTGCTGAACGAACTCAGCGCCGAGGTTCGCATGCGTGTCGAGGATCAGCTGTTCGCCGCTGCGGGGCGCGGCGTGCGTGTCCTGATTCTCGAGCCTGTCGCACGTGGTGTCGCGCCCTGGTGGGGCGCCACCGCGCGCCGAGCCGAGGGCGCCGGCGGGCGCGGCGACGAATGGCGATTTGAAGTCGATCTGCCGCCGCTGCTGCGGACGCTGGACAAGGCGGCCGGGCTCAACCATCGAGAGCTGACGGTGCGCTCGATCTGGATGCCCGGTGCCTCAATATGATCGAGCGTCGTGCGGTCGCGTTCGTGGCTCTCCAATGAGTTGAATGATGCCTCTCCAACTGGGGAGTGCTATCCTCGGTGTTTTGTGACGGCCTCATGAGCGCATCCAGATCCGGCACGGCCGGATCCCGGCGGCTGTTTCCGCTCACGCTGACCGCTATCGGTGTTGTCTACGGCGACATCGGCACGAGCCCGCTGTACACCATCCGGGAGTGTTTCTACGGCACCCACGGCGTCGCGGTCACTCAGGAGAACGTCCTCGGCGTGCTCTCGATGGTGCTCTACGCGCTCTTCGTCGTCATCTCCGTCAAGTACATCGCGATCGTGATGCGCGCCGACAACCAGGGCGAAGGCGGCATCCTCGCCCTGACCGCGCTCCTCCCCGCACGCAAGAAGGACACGCTCGGCGCGATGACCCCCGTTCTGATCGCGCTCGGCATCTTCGGGGCAGCGTTGCTCTACGGCGACGGCATGATCACCCCGGCGATCAGCGTGCTGAGCGCCGTTGAAGGCCTTCAGGTGGCAACGCCGCTGTTCGCGCCATACGTCGTCCCGACCTCTGTCGTTATCCTCATCGTCCTGTTCGTATTCCAGCAGTACGGCACGCACCGTGTGGGCCGCCTGTTCGGACCGGTCATGGTCGTCTGGTTCATCACGATCGCTGGCCTGGGCGTCGTCTGGATCGTGCGCGAGCCGAGCGTCATCGGCGCCATCAATCCGGTGCATGCCATCAGATATTTCCGGTCTCACGGATTCCCCGGTATCGCGGTGCTCGGCGCAGTTTTCCTGGCTGTGACAGGCGGTGAAGCGCTGTACGCAGACATGGGCCACTTTGGCAAGCGTCCGATCCGGATCGCGTGGTTTGTGCTCGTCCTCCCGGCGCTCGTGCTGAACTATTTCGGCCAGGGCGCGCTGCTGCTGATCGACGGAGACTCCGCGAAACAGCCGTTCTTCCTCCTCGCTCCCTCGTGGGCGCTCTTCCCGCTCGTGGGACTCGCAACGGCCGCCGCAATCATCGCGTCTCAGGCACTGATATCCGGCGCGTTCTCGCTGACACAGCAGGCGATTCAGCTTGGCTTTGCCCCGCGCCTCGACATCGAGCACACCTCGTCGCACGAGATGGGGCAGGTCTACGTGCCGCAGGTGAACTGGGCGTTGATGGTCTCGACGATCGTGATCGTCATCGGATTCGAATCGTCGAGCGCGTTGGCGGCTGCGTACGGCATCGCCGTCACGATGACGATGGTGATCACAGCGGTACTGCTGCACGTGATTGCCCTCGAGCGCTGGCACTGGCCGAAGCCGATCGTGTTCTGTGTCACCGGCGTCTTTCTGACCATCGATCTCACCTTCTTCGGCGCCAACCTGTTGAAAGTGTTCCAGGGCGGATGGCTGCCTCTGCTGATCGGGGCATTTATCTTCACGCTGATGACGACGTGGAAGACGGGCCGGCGGATCGTCGCCGAGCGGCTGACGGCCCGCGCCATTCCGATCAACCATTTCATGTCCGCGATTGTTGCCGCGCCGCCCGTGCGCGTCCCCGGCACCGCGGTGTTCATGACGGCACAGCCGCGCGGGACGCCGCCGGCGCTCGCGCACAATCTGCGGCACAACAAGGTGATGCACGAGTACGTGGTTATCCTCACGGTGACAACTGCTCCCGTGCCGCACGTCGGACCCGACAAGCAGATCACCGTGGACGCCCTGGGGCACGGGGTGTTCATGATGCGGCTCGT
Organism: uncultured Acidobacteriota bacterium; assembly: GCA_963741135.1. Classification (GTDB taxonomy): domain Bacteria; phylum Acidobacteriota; class Vicinamibacteria; order Vicinamibacterales; family UBA2999; genus Gp6-AA40. The sequence goes on along the minus strand of CAVUHC010000006.1, from coordinate 338,235 downwards.
CTACGGGTTCATGCAGGATCCGATCGTCCCCGACGCACTGCGCGTGGCGCAGGGAAAGGGACTCGACATCGACGCTGACGATGTGACGTATTTCCTTGGACGGGAAACGATCCTCGTCACACATCGCCGCGGGATGGCGATCTGGCGTGAGAAGCTGTTCGTGCTGATGACGCGAAACGCGGTGCGGGCGACGGCGTTCTTCCGGCTTCCGCCGGAGCGCGTCGTCGAATTGGGGGTCCAAGTCGAAATTTAGGTCCGGCCGATGATCGGCGGTAGCGTCCGCCGTTAGGCGGACCTCAACCGAGCTCCGACGTGCAGTTGGGACAGCGCGTGGCCTTGATCGAGATCGTCGACGCGCAATACCGACATTCTTTCGTCGACGGAACCGCCGCCGGCTTCGGCTCGACGATTCCACTCTTGATCCGATTCACCTGCTTCACAATCAGGAACACAACGAAGGCGATGATCAAGAAGCCGATGACGTCGTTGATGAACTGTCCGTACGCGACGACTGGAATGCCCTTCTCCTTCGCGTCGGTCAGCGAAACGGGCACGCCTTTCGTGGCATCGAGCGCGTAGAACAGACTGGAGAAGTCGATCCGCCCAAGAAGCAAGCCGATGGGCGGCATGATGATTCCTTCAACGAGCGACGTGACGATCTTTCCGAACGCGGCGCCAATGATGACGCCAACGGCCAGGTCGATGACATTGCCGCGGGCGATGAATTCGCGGAATTCTTTGTAGACAGCCATCCGCGGATTATGGCCTGAGTGACGGCGTGTCAAAAAGGCCCGCCTCCGCGCGTCGCGCTGCGGCGAGGTCTCGCCGAAGCCAGCGGCGAAGGCGGATCCAAAGGCCCTACGGCGTATTTGTGGTCGTTTTCGCAACGACCACCCACGATCCGGGCGCCATGGCGTTGAAATAGTTGACGAACCGCTTCGGCTCGGGCGCGTCGTATTTCTCGAGATTGTGCGCCCACCGGTAGCCGATCGACTGATATAGCAGCTCTGCCTCAACCAGGAATGGCCCTCCGCCCGCGGGCACATCGACTACGTAATGAACGCGATCGCCCTCGCCCGCGAAATTCGAATCCTGTGCCGCGGCGCCGTACACCCCGATAAGGGGGTCGGCTGTCGCCTTATCGAAACCGCGCGGAAGCAGTCGGTTGTCCTTCAGGTACTGCGTGGCCGTGAGCAATCCCGTCGTCGGAACGTTCGCCCGGTCGCCAAGAATTGGCTCCCAAATCTGGACCTGATCCGGGCTGGTGATGCGGTCGTAATGCGGCTCGTACTTCGTCGCGTCGGCGTCGGCGTCGTTGCCCTGGATAGCGCCTGCTTCGTTGATCGCTCCGGACTCGAACACGGTACGTCCCTGGGCGTTCTTGACCGTCACATGCAGCCACGTACGGCGGGAAGGATAGCCCGTCGGGAACTTGTGGCCCGTCAGGTTCTTCACGTCGACGTCGACGCTCAACGTCGTGCCCGCCAACTCCGTGCGCGCGACCGACACGGTCGCGGTGTCTGCCTGTAGCTGATGGATCGTCGCCTTGGCGGTCGCTTCCATCTCAGACGGCGGCGCCTCGACACCGAGCTCTGTCCGGTACTTGCTCATGAGACGAACCATGAAGGCATTGCCGCCGACGAACAGATGACGCGCGAGACTTTCACGGTAATCGCCAAGGACCGACGCCATCCGCACCGGCCCCTGCACGGCCGGCATGTGGCACGACTGGCAGCTTCGCTGCTCCTTGTTGAAGTCGCTGTGCTGCCACTCCTGGTAGTTCATCTGCTCAGGCAGCGATCCTATGACCTCGCCATTCGGACCGAACGCATTGGTAATCAGGGTATGACACGAGGCACACAACTCCGACTGCCGGATGTGCGGCGCTTCAGCCTGGACGAAGCCGCTCACCGAGCGCATGATCGTCTTCCGGCCAGCATCAATCTGGTAGGGTCCGAAGATCACGCGGACGCCATCGGCTGGCGTCGGCTTCATCACGAACTCACCGTTGAAGCTCTCCCGGGTCCCAAGTCGTTCGCTTGAAATCTGGTGGCAGACGGTGCACGAAATGCCGTCAGCGGCCAGACGATGGGTTTCCGAGTCATCGCCGTTGGCGATTGGCAGGTGCCTGAACACCTCCCCTTTGCCTCCTGCCGCGCGCGCCATCTGCGTCGTCATCGGCATGTGGCATTCGGCGCACTCGTCCTGAATGGCGGCCGCCTGCGTCGGATGATCGATCGTCTCGCGCCGGACGCCTGCCTGCCAGTACGGATCGCGGGCCGAGTTCGCCATCATGGTTGACCGCCAGGTGGATCCGATGGAGATGTCCTCGCCCGTTGAAGAGATCAGGTTGTTATGGCACGCAATGCAATTCTCGGAGTGCGTAAACAGCGGGGCCTTGCCGGGTTGCGCTTTGGCTTCAACTGGCTCTGCGGTGACTTGAGCAGCCCGCGGCGTCGCGAAAAAGAACGCCAGCATCCAAATTGCGCAGGCCAGCGCCAGGGTACGGTTCATCGACATCATGTCCTCGTCACCAACTCACTTCCAGAACTGGAACAATCCGCCATCGAACCAGTCCCACAGGAAGTAGGTCAAGAACTGCGGCTTGCGATCCTGCCGCTCGTTGAGCGGCACGCGGACACCCACGCTGAGCAGGATGTGTTGAAGCTTGCTCAGGGACACCTGCATCTGAGGCACGACGTCCCACTCAGCGTCTCCACCCGCGGGTTTGGCCATCAGCACCTCGGCCATCGGCGACCACGCCCGCCCGAACCCCTGGTCCTGGGCAATCGTGTAGCCCAGAGCCGTGCGAACGAACCCTTCGTTTGCACCCTTGTCGTGATCCGATGGGATTTCGATGCCCGTGTGGACCTGAAGGAACCCGTTCGAGCCCAGGATCTGCCCCCACATCGCGAACGGCTCATAGATGGTGAAGCCGTTGCCCATCCCCTCACTCTCTTTGCCTGTTGGCAGCGTCACGGCGCCCCCGGCGGCGAAGATGCTGCCGCGATCGAGGCTGGCATAGAAGGTCCGGCGCAGCGCGAACTCGACGTCGCCAAGACCGCGGCTCCAGGATCCTCCGGGCACCGTCTGCTGGAAATCCAGCGGGATTGACACCTCGTACTGGCTGCGCGACTTGATCCGGTGCTCGTAGGTGAGCAGGTTCGTGACCGCCTTCGACCCCTGGCCCGTGATCCCGGTCGTCCACACGGTCTCGCTCTCCGGGAACGCCTTCTCGGTGAAGAACGCACGCGGCAGATTCAGATCGCCTCGCGGCCAGGATGAGTCCTTGCAAAAGGACCAGAGATACTTGATGGCCTTCTCGATCTGATCGTCGGAGAGTGCGTCGCCAAAGGCCGGCATGTGGTGGTCGAGGCCCCGAATCGGGCCGCCCCGGTGCACCACCGCGCTCCAGTCGCCCAACGGCTCCACGGTGTTCGTCGGACAGTCGTTGAAGTCAGGAAAGTCGTGCCCATTGGGAAGCGGCAACTCGAAGCCGACGGCGTTCGAGGGAGAGCCCGTCCCGTCCATGGCGTGGCACGTCGAGCACGTCAGCCGGAAGATGTCCTCGCCGGTGGCGTTTGCCGGAAGGCCGGTATTGGCGAGCGACGTCGGTGGCGTCGTCGCGTCCTGTGCGGCGTGGAGCGAGACAGCGCCTGTCACGCCCACGTACAACAAAGCCGCGATCGCGATTGCCGCGATGTCCTTACCTGCTCGTATGCCCTGCATATCGACCCCGATGCCGGATGAAGAGCCGTTACTTGCTGAGCGGAACGTAGACGTACTGTTCGAGCCTGGCGAGCTCGGTGGCATCCACGTACTTGCCGATCTCACGGTGGAACTGCGCGAGCGCGGCATACGGGCGGTACTCCTTGAACTCGCGCAGCATGCGGGGACCCATCATCGGAATCAGCAGAATTTCCTCGTCGGTGGCGGTGTTGAGATTGATCGGCACGAACACCTTTGTGTACAGCTCGGCGCGATCCGCCTTGCTCAACGAGCTCAATGCCGTATCGAAATCCTTGATGGTCTTGAACGGACGCTTCGCGATGACCGCCTTGGCAAGCGCGGCGTTCATGTGCGGAAGCTTCGCGAGATCCGCTTCCGTGACAAGGTTGGCGTCGACGATCGTGACCGGCTTGCCGGTCTGCGCGTATGCGGGCTGGCTCAATCCGCACAGAGCGATCGCGAGGAACAGGGCGCGCATCATGTGTTTCATAGTTCTCTTTCCTGACCGTTGGCATCGGCCACACACGGGTGTCGATAGGAGTGCGCCAGACCCACGAGACCGAGCAGCACCATGGAGCCGGGAGCGAGGACGGGCGTCGCGCCCGCCACTGTCTTACGCAGAAACTCGAAGCCTTGTTCCGTCGGGTGCAGTTCGCGCTCGAACTCGACGTTGCCGTCGAAGTGGAGGCCCACCCCGAGGACGCCTGCGCCAATGAACACCACCATCAGGATCTGCAGGGCCCGCACACTTACCGCGCCGGGCGACACGGCGTGCCAGATCAGCACGGGAATCGAGACGCCGAACGCCACGAGCGGAATCCACTGCGTCGGCTTGTCGACGTGGCGCAGGAGGATCAACTCACCGCTTGTGCCGAGCACGCCAAGCGCGAGAGCACCGAGGAGTAGTTTTCTGATCGAGGCGAGAGTCTCAGGCTCACGCGCGGAGTAACCAACCATGATGGAGTGTGCAAGCGCCGGGATCGACAGTAGCGCAAACGCACTCACAGGCGGGAGCTTGCGAGCGAGTCTCAGAATCAGTTTCGGATTGCGACGTGCAATGGCGCGACGCGCCGAGCGCGCGCGAGAGCGTCGTGGGATCAGCGGAGAAGGCGTCGCGCGACCGACGGGTCGCCATCGTTGGGTGCGGGCGTGACGCCGAGGATGCGCGCGAGTACGTTGTAGATGCTCACGTTCTCGAACGGCGCGACGGTGACGCCGCGCTTGAACGCCGGTCCCGCCGCAATGAAGATCGCACGCATCGACATGAGTTGCGGATCGTAGCCATGCTGGCCCCGCCCGCCTGTGATCTTCCCTGCCTTGATGCCGTCGACGGTGGTGCGCCGCAGCACCTGCCAGCCTTCGTCGGCCACGCCCAGGATCGGAGGCACTCGCGGGTGGTCGCGAAAGTGCCAGCGCTCGGGTGTTGCGTCGCGGCGATACACCTTTAGGTGCGGGTTCGCGCCGACCAGCGCGCGGTAGACAGACTCCTCCTTGCCAGGCTTCGGGAAAAGGCCGAGGGTCGGGTTGATGTCCGAGATGACCACGTCGTCTGCCGAGACGTAGTCGTCCGCGACGATCACGCGCGCGGCGTCAACGGGCACCATCCCATGATCCGACACGACGACGATATTGACGCGGTCGAGAATCCCGCGCCGCGTCAGACCCTCGACGAGTGACCCCACATACCCATCGTCGCGGGCAATCGCCGCGCGAACTTCTGGAGAGTCGGGGCCGTTCCCGTGCCCCGCGGCATCGGTGTCTTCGAAGTACAAGGAGAGAAACACGGGACGCTCCGCGGTCGGCAAGTCGAGCCACGCGAGCGTCTGGTTGATGCGCGAGGCCGCCGGAAGGTTCTCATCGTACGGCTTCCAGAATCGCGGCATCACGCCGTGAGTTGGCGCTTCGGATCCCGGCCAGAAGAGCGGCGCCGAAGATTTGCCGGCGCGCTCGACGAGCGTCCAGATGGGATCGCCGCCCCACCACATCGGATCCTGCACTTCAGCCCGCTTGTTGGTCGCGAAGGTGCGCCCCGTCGACGGATCGAAGATGTTGTTCGCGACGATGCCGTGGTGACCCGGATAGAGACCGGTGGCGATCGCGTAGTGATTCGGGAATGTCTTCGACGGAAAGCTCGGAATGAGATTCTGTGCGTGGACGCCGCGTGTCATGAGTCGGCGGAGGTGTGGCGTCGGCGCTTTCGTCGGGTAATCCCAGCGGAAACCGTCGAACGAAACGAGGATCACGGTCGGCTTGAGATCATCAAACGCGCCGCCGCGCTGAACGGCGGCAGCGACCGCGCTCAACGCGATGAGGAGCGCGACAACCATCGGTCGGACGCGGCGGACGTCAGTCAAACTCGACCCTCGGCGCCGCTTGCGAAAGGCCGACCGTTCCAGCCGAGATCGTCGCCTTCGCGTAGTTCTCGGCCTTGACCGGACTGCCCGCCAGCCGGCGCAGCATCGTGAGCTGGCCCGTGTGTGTCAACGCGTCGGCGACCGGGCCCTGGAACAGGCGCTCGATCGGCAAGACCGAGCGGCTCGTCTGAGCCGAGATACGCATCGAACGCCTCGAGAGCGGCGAAGAAGCGCGTGACCTCCCGATCCCACGCGAGCGGAGTCGAATCGCGCCACGTCTGATTTCCTTTCGCCATGGACAGTGCCCAGTCGAAGAGATCGCCCATGTGCGCGAGGATCTGCCCTGGCGTCCGCGAGCCCGGGGCGACGGCGAACGCGGCGAAGTGCGGCGGCGCGTGCGCGCACCGCCTTGCCGGCGCGATACGCCAGCGTCGCGACGGTGTGACGAAGGATCTCTCGGTCGGTCACATCGCGATTCTACTAGGTGCGATGCGGATGCGGGTGGTGCGACGGTCGCACCTGGTAAGTGCGACGATCGCACCCGGTCGGTGCGAGATGACACCGGTCGGTGCGATATTGCACCCGGTTGGTGCGACGATCGCACCCCGATCGGTGCGAGGATCGCACCCGGTCGGTGACGCGGTATACAATCCCCCCGTGCGGCTGGCGCTGATCGCGGCCCTGCTCCTTCACTCCGCCGCCGCCCTTGCGGCGGGCCAGACGCCGCCGCATCGGCCGCTCGCCATCGTTGCGGAGCTCGACGGCATCATCCATCCGGTCTCCTCCGAGTACCTGATCGGCGTGATCGATCAGGCAGATGCTGCGGGCGCGGATATCGTCGTGATCGTCCTGAGAACGCCGGGAGGACTGCTCGACTCCACCAGGGATATCGTGTCGCGGATGATTACGTCGCGCGCTCCGGTGGCAGTCTTCGTCGGACCGTCCGGCGCACGTGCCGCATCGGCCGGCTTCATCCTTATCCTCGCTGCGGATGTCGCCGCAATGGCCCCGGGAACACATATCGGCGCGGCGCATCCGGTCTCTGGCAACGGCCAGGCCATGGACGACGTGACGTCCCAGAAGGCGGCGTCGGATGCAGCCGCGTACGTGCGGACGCTCGCGGAAGCGCGCGGACGCAACGTCGCGCTCGCTGCCGCCGCCGTCCTCGAAAGCCGCGCCTTTACGGATCTCGAGGCGCTGCAAGCGACGCCTCCCCTCATCGACTTCGTCGCCAATGATGTCGACGATGTGCTGCGGCGCCTCGATGGCCGCACGATCAAGCGCTTCGATGGCCGTTCGGTGGCGATCCACACGCAAGGCATCGAGACGCGCCGCGTCGAGATGACGCGCAGACAACGGTTTCTCAGCGCCATTGCCCATCCACAGATCGCGTATCTCCTGATGACGCTCGGGATGCTCGGCCTCACGGTGGAGCTCTGGAATCCCGGGGCGGTGTTGCCCGGCGTCGCCGGTGGTCTCAGCCTCCTGCTCGCATTCTTTGCCCTTCAGATCCTGCCGATGAATACCACTGGAATTCTGTTGATGCTGTTCGGCGTCGGCCTGCTCGTCCTCGAGCTCAAGCTGCCAAGCGGCGTCCTCGGAGTCGGCGGCACGATCGCGCTCGTCGTCGGGTCGGTCATGCTGACCGACACCGTGCCGGGTGTGTCAGTCGGTCTGGGTTTCATCGTGCCTGTCTCTATCGGATTCGCCGTGATCTTTCTCTTCCTCGGACGTCTCGCGCTGAGGGCGCAGCGGCAGCCGCCGGTCACCGGCAAAGAAGGGCTTGTGGGCACCGTCGGGGAAGCGCGTGATGTCATCACCCCGGGTGCGCCCGGCTATGTCCACGTGCACGGCGAACTCTGGCGGGCCACCAGCCGTCTGCCCGTGAATGCCGGACAGCGTATTCGAGTTCTGGCTGTGAACGGTCTCACCCTGGAGGTGGAACCGATCGTGGCTTCCACCCGCGAAGGAGCAACGTCATGAACATTTCACCGACGCTGATACTCGGCGTCGTCATCATCTTTTATCTGGTGACGTCGATTCAGATCCTCGCGGAATACGAGCGAGGTGTCATCTTCCGCCTGGGCAAGCTGCTTTCCGAGCCCAAAGGCCCGGGCGTCATCCTTGTCTTCCGGCCAATCGATCGTGTCGTCCGCATCAGCCTGCGGACCATCGTCCACGACGTGCCGCCGCAGGACGTGATCACGCGCGACAACGTGTCGGTGAAGGTGAGCGCGGTCGTCTACTTCCGCGTCATCGATCCCCGCCGCGCCGTCGTCGAGGTCGAGAACTACCTGTACGCCACCTCGCAGCTTTCACAGACGACGCTGAGGAGCGTGCTCGGAACGGCGGAGCTCGATGACCTGCTTTCACAGCGGGATCGATTGAACCAGCAGCTGACGCAGATCCTGGACCGCGAGACGGAGCCGTGGGGCATCAAGGTCTCAGCTGTCGAAGTGAAGAACGTCGATCTCCCGCAGGAGATGCAGCGGGCGATGGCGCGACAGGCCGAAGCCGAGCGCGAGAAGCGCGCGAAGATCATCCACGCGGAAGGCGAGTTGATGGCGTCGGAGAAGCTCGCGCAGGCAGCCGCGGTGATCGATCGCGAGCCTGCGGCGATGACGCTGCGCTACCTTCAGACGCTGACCGAGATCACGTCCGGGCAGAGCTCAACAATCCTCTTCCCGGTCCCGTTGGAGCTGGTGCGGCTCCTCCGCGCTCCCGACGAGCGCAAGTAACGCGCATCCGAGGCGCTTTTCACATCGACGGGCCACGGAGGCACGGAGTCACGGAGCAACAACATGAATTTCTCCGCGTCTTCGTGTCTTCGTGGCCACGTGAAAGTGAACACGGTTAGTCAGTCAGGCGTAATCAGTCCGTCGAAGCCCGGACGGAGAAACGCGCGCGCCCGCGGGAACTCCCGTTCGATCGACACCCGCAACGACGCGAGCTGATCGGCGAGCAGCCGTGCTCCACCTGACGACGGAAACCAGCGGTCGATTGCGCGCCACGCGCCTTCTGACCGATCGATCAATATCAAGGCGAGCTTGGCAGATCCGTTGTAATCGTTCTGGATCGGATCGTCCCAGACGCCTTCTTCAGCGTCCTCGCCGCGGCCATCGATTGCCCGATGCAGCTTTACGAAGATCAGGTAGCTGTCCCAACGCACGATATCGATTGAGTCGACAATCCTCGCCAGCTCCGACATCGAGGGAAGGTCCTCGACGTCCTCGACCTCCGCGCGACGGACAAGCGCGTCGCCGTGCCTGCGCATCGCTTCGGTCTCGACCTCGAACCAGGCACGAGCCAGCTCAGAGTACGCGTGCGCTTCACGGACAACCGGATGCTGTCGAAGACGCTCACGGCGAGCGTCTTCCTTCGCCTCTTCCACCGGGTCGCGCGATTCAATATCAACGTTTTTCATCAGCTCCTCGACGGAGAATGTCGAGCGCCTCGTCGCGAGCGTCCGGACCTGATCGAAGCGCTCCTTCAAGTGATCGAGCAACGGATCCTCAGACCGCAGCGGCGCCTCATCCCGCGGCCTCGATACGTTGACGACGCAACGGTCCGCGAAGCCACACCGTTCGCACCAGGCGTCGCAGTAGTTGTGAACGCCGACGATGTTCCGCGGCGAAAGCGTCTGGAGGAACAATTCATCTTCTTCGGCTTCGTCCATGGCGTCCTCTAGAGCAAGGACAAGTCCATCGGTAATCACAGGAAACTCGAGCCATCGGGTTGCGGGTACGCAAGAACCGCAATCACGCGGGTCCCGAAGGATGAAGTTCTTGCGTACGTGACAAGGTGATTCGTGATCACAAATCCCTAATGGGATACTGGTCGGCGTGCCAGAGTTCCACGCCGAACCGTACCTTCATCTCGCCGGTCTCTCCCACAAGTCCGCGTTGATCACCTGGGGCGCGTTTTATTTCAAGACCCGGACTCGCCAGACGTGGAAGCTCGTCGACGACAGCGACCTGCGCCACGTGCACCCTCCGCGGCGCGAGAGCATCGGCGCGCGTTCGGATCCGTACGGACCCGCCCGCGTCAACGTGTACGACGCCGACGGCGCACTGGTCGCTACGAACTTCACTGAGACAACAAACTTCTGCTGGGTGGCGGGGCTCGCGCCGAACACCAGGTACCGCTACGAGGTCATCGTCAAGGACGAGCCGTGGGGCGAGGGGGAACGCTGGGACTGGACGCGCGGGGAGGACCAGGGACTCGTGCAGCGCGGCGGGCGTTATGTCAACACGTTCTGCACGCACCCGGATCCGGTCGCCGAGCCGGCGGGATCGTTCACGTTCATGGTCATGGGCGATTTCGGCACGGGCATCCGACGCTCGACGCCGACACGCCGCCAGTACGAGGTGGCGCAGGCGATGCAGGTCGCCTTCGAGCAGCACGACGTGCGGATGATCATCACCACCGGCGACAACATCTACGCGGGCAACCGCATTCTCGGCATCCCCACCGGCGCCACCGGCGCCGAGGATGACGACTGGTTCTTCACCTTCTTTCAGCCGTATCGCTACATCCTCAATCGCATTCCCGTGTATCCGTGCATTGGCAATCACGACACGGCGGAGACGGAGGAACGCGACGACCGCGAGCAGTTGCTGGACAACCTGTATCTGTTGGAGCGGATCGCGAGCGACGAGGCGTTCGGACGCGCATCGCTGGATCCAGGGCTGTTTTATCGCTTCCGGTACGGCCGCGACGTCGACTTCATCTGCATCGACACGTCAAAGGAAGATTTCTTCCGCGGCAAGCGGCTGTACGAGTATCCGAAGCATTGGGAATGGATCAACCAGACGTTCGTCCCGGACCCCGCGGCGCAGTGGAAGTGTGCCTTCTGTCATCATCCGCCGTTCAACGCCGGCCCACATCATCACAATACCGATCGAATGGAGCAGCTGTTACCGCTGTTCTGGCGCGCGGGCGTGCGCGTCGTGTTCAGCGGACACGAGCACAACTTCCAGCATTCGCGCGACAACGGGATCGATTACTTCGTGACCGGCGCGGCCAGCAAACTGGACCAGCGGCGGCCTGAGCGGTTTGACGAGGCGCGGACTCTGTCGTGGTCGAACTTCGCGCACTTCCTGCTCGTCACGATCACGGGCAGCACGCTCACGGTGCGCGTGATTGGCGAGCTGAAAGACGGTGCGCTGCAGGATGTGCGGCGACGCACGCCGGCAGGCGACACGATCAGCGGGCCGATAGTGTTGCAGTTCTGAACAGCTCGTCGGACGCGCCGAGGATGGTCCATCGGAGCCGTTCGGGATACTGCAGCTCCTTCGCGAGAAAATCCTGCACCGTGGCTGCCGCGCCCGGCGAACGGTGACCCCACAGCGTGCTATCCATCCAGCGCCCCGGGAAGAAGATGTCTCCGGTCCGCTGAATCTCGCGGAGCAGCTCCAGGCTCGGGCGGATGAAGCGCTCCGAGTCGGCCTCACGCAGCGGGTGATTCAGGTACGCGATCGATTCGAGCACCCACGGCTCGCGCCTGCGGTTCTCGAGCTGGCGGAAGCGTGCGAACGCCTGCCCGCGAACCTCCGGATCCGCCGAGAGCGCGGGCATCACGAATGCGAAGCGTGCCTTGCGATCGGGGTTCTGCGTGCGATCGAGCTGCGTCTGCAGGATCTGCTGCCACCCGGCCACTTCGCGCACGCCGAGCTCCATCGCCATCGCGATTTCGTCGGTCTCCGCGAACGTCAGCCCCGGGATCTTCTCGTCGCGACGCCACACGCGCTCCAGCCAACCCAGACCGTCAGGCGTCAACGCGTCGTCTCGAAACGCGCTGAACCAGGCGGACTTGAGACTTGCCGTCCCGGCGCGCGCGATGCCGGCGCGCAGCGCGGCTTCAATCGCGGGCGCGCGCGCAGTCCGCTGATCGCCCGGCAGCCACCGCCAATACGCACGACTTAGATAGCCGAGGATCCGCTGAGTGTTCTGCTCGTCGGTTTCGCCCGGCAGCGCCCGCACGGCGGCATCGATGAACGTGCCGGCGGCGATGCGACCTTCGAGGACGATTGTCCCAGAGCGTGACCCACGCGGCACCGCGGGTCAGCGCGTCGGGGATGTTTTGCATGTTCGCGAGCAGATACGCCGCGCTTCCCTCGTCCAGCACGAACAGGCCGTAGCCCAATCCGCCACCGTTCGGGAGAACGAACAGCGGCTTCGGCATCCCGGCCGCTTCGCGCACCGTCGTCGTCGCCGCGCTGGCATAGACCGACAGATCCTTCTGCGCGCCGGCGTAGCCGAGCGTGATGCGCATCCGCTGCGGCCATACGAGGCCGCGGCGAAGGGGATCGTGCATCGTGACCGTCAGCCGCTGGATGCGATTGTCTTTCGTGAGGCGCATCGTCGTCGCGAACTCCGGCCGGCCGCGCTCCTCAACCCACGCGCGGCTCCACGCCGAGAGATTATCCGGTGTCCTCGCATCGAGGATGCGGATCAGATCGATCCACGTCGCATTGCGGAACGCATACGTCTTCAGATACTCGCGCAGACCCTCGCGGAACCGCTGTTCGCCCACGATCATCTCGAGCTGCCGCATGACGATGGGTGCCTTCTCATAGATGATCGGCCCGTACAACTGCCCGGCATCGTTCAGGTTCGACAGCGGCTGCCGGATTGGATTGGCTCCTGCCGTGCGATCCACGGAGTACGCATCCGGATAATTCGACAGCAGGAAGCGCAGTTCGTGATTCACCTGGGGAAACGAAGGGTTCACGATTTTCGCGGCCATGAAATTCGCGAAGACCTCTTTCATCCACACGTCGTTGAACCAGCGCATGGTCACGAGATCGCCAAACCACATGTGGGAGGTTTCGTGGGCAATCGTGCTGGCGCGATTGAGCAGCTGGTTCTGCGTGGCGCTCTCATCGAGCATTTGGCCAGCCGCGTTATAGAGAATCGCGCCGGCATGCTCCATCCCGCCGAACTGGAAGGACGGAATCAGAATGAAGTCGAGCTTGTCGAATGGGTACGGGATCGCGGTGTAATCCTCGAGCCACTGCGAGCGCTGATCGCGTGCAGATCGAAGAGGGCCTCTCGATTCCGGGCGACCTTCGCCGCGTCGGTCTCACGATGGAACATCCGCAGCTCGCGGCCGTTGCGCGTGGCGCGCTCGATGGAGAACTTGCCGGCGACGAAGCCGAAAAGATACGTCGGAAGGGGCTTGGTTTCGGCGAACTGGACGTGTTGGCGAGGCGGCGGGTCCGAGAGAGCCCGCCCTACGGGCGCCGCGTCGGCGTCGTGTTTCACGCTGGCGGCGTTGGCGACGGTTTCCCACCCCGCGGGCACGTCAAGCGACAGCGTGTAGCGCGCCTTGATGTCCGGCTGATCGAAGCAGGGAAACGTCAAATGTGCACGCGCTGGCACGAAGAGTGTGTAGAGGAAATCGTCATTGCGGTTGAGCGCGTCATCGCCGGCGGTGAACTCGATGGCAATGGCGTTTTCGCCGGCGCGGGTCGCATCGGCGGGAATAATCAGGTGATCTTCCGAATAAATGGGCGTAATCTGCGCCTCGCCTACCCGCACGCTACGGATTCGGTCCCTTGGAGCCGAAAAATCAATGACGATACGGTGAGGTCCAGTCATCGCCACGCGCAGGACGAGGCGGCCCAGGACCGGCTGCTGCCGGTCAGCAGGCACCGTGAACGCCAGATCGTACCGAACCCCCGTGAGAACGGCTGCCCGTTCGCGCGCAAGGGCCTCCGAGATACCGCGGTCGACCGAATCAGGGGATGGACCGGCAACGAGCGTCATCAAGAGCAGGCTGAGCATCGCGAACCCATAATAAGCAAAATAGAATGCCTCTCCATGATTTTGCGACCCCGTAACCTGTTACCCCTGGCCGTCGCCGTTATTGGACTGGCAACGATGGCGGGATCGCGGCCGACGGCCCAGGAGCCGGCCTCAATAAGGGGTCGCGTCTCGGTCGGCATCCCGGTCGCCGCCAAGCGCGCCACCTCAACATACTCCCGCAGCGTTCAGACGATCACCCTCGCCCCGGAGTCCGAGCTCAGGCACGTGGTCATCTACCTGAAGGACGCGCCGAAGACCACGGTGGCACCGATGCGCGCGGAAATTCGACAGCGCGGTGAAAATTTCGTCCCTCGTGTCGTCGCGGTGACCGTGGGCTCCGAGGTCGATTTCCCCAACGAGGATCCGCTCTACCACAACGTCTTCTCGCTGTCGCGCGTGAAAACGTTCGATCTCGGGCGCTACCCGAGGGGCAAGAGCCGAGGCGAGCGGTTCGACAAGCCAGGCCTTGTCAAGGTGTTCTGCCAGATCCATTCGCACATGTCCGCGACCGTGATGGTGTTCGATCATCCGTGGTTCGCGATGCCGGACGAGGGAGGGACCTTCGACCTGCCGGCCGTCCCGCCTGGCATGCACCAGATAACGGCGTGGCACGAGCGGCTTGGCGATACCACGCTGCAGGTCCGTGTCGAGCCGGGTCGCCCTGCCACAGTCGACTTCTTGCTTCCCGTCCCCGCACAACCGTGAAAACACCACCCCGCCTGGTCGCCCGAACGTTGATGGTGACCTTTGTGACCGTCGCGGTGATTCTGACGGTGGTGTTCATCGTGATCACGCTGGACGTGCGCGATCGGGTCCGCGCCGCGGAAACCGACAAACTGCGGGTCAGCGAGAATGTGTTCACGGCGCTCGAGGCCAAGCGGCAGCAGGACCAGGTCGCCGCGATGGCGACGCTCGCTGAAAACCCAACGCTCAAGGCCGCGCTCGATACGTACTTCACGGAGCGGCGCTTCAGCGGATCGTCCGACGAACAGCTGCGGGCCACCGTCACCGGCGAGACGGCGAAGCTGGCGACGCAGACCCCTGCAGACGTCCTGGCTGTCGTCGAGACGGATGGCCGCATCTTCACCAGCGCAGGCCCGTCGGCGGGGCGTTGGCCATCCGGCCAGAGAGTCGTCGACGTTCCCACGGGCGTCCAGCCGACATTCCAGAGTGTCGTTGTGCTACCGACAGGCGCCTTCCGCGTGACTGGCGCGCGCCTGACGTTCGGCGATCGCGCCATCGGCGCGCTGGTGGCGGGAACGAGTCTCGACGCCAATTATGCGCAGGAGCTGTCGAACCTCTCGCTGGCTGGCGTGGTCATCACGGTCAACGGTTTGATCGTCGCCCGAACCGTGCCTGAACAAGTCGCTCTTGATCTGGCCGCGTCAAACCAGGCGACGGGTACACGGACGCTGGGCAACGAGGAGTACGCCATCCGAGTCCTGTCGGATCTCGCTCCCGCACGCGTGTACACGCTCACATCCATTGACGCCGCCGCGCGTGCACCCACGAGGGCTGCGTTGTACGCGCTCGGCACGATCGCCTTCGGCGGCTTCGTGCTCGCTGGAATCGGCAGCTTGTGGCTGGCGCGCCAGCTCGCCGACCCAATCAACAAGGTCTCGAGCGAGATCGCGACGATGACCGCCGCGCGCGACTTCGGCCGGACGCTGATGCTGACCGGGTCGAGCCGCGAGCTGGATGCACTCACCGGGACGTTCAACGATCTGATGCGCGGCCTCGGGGCAGCCGAAGCCGAGACGCGGTCTGCGTACCTGGGTGCCATCCGCGCGCTGGCCGCCGCGCTCGACGCCCGCGACCCGTACACGGCCGGCCACTCGGAGCGTGTCAGCACGCTGGCAGTGATGATGGGCCGGGTCATGGACATCGGCAGCAACGAGCTGGAGATCCTCCGACTCGGAGCGCTGCTGCATGACATCGGCAAGATCGGCGTCAGCGACGAGATCCTCCGTAAGACCGGGCCGTTGACGCCGACGAGTACGAACACATCAAACGCCATCCCGCGCTGGGCGCCCGCATCCTCCGGCAGGTGCCGTTCCTCGCGCCTCACCTGCCGATCGTCGAGCTCCACCACGAGCGCCCGGATGGCCGCGGCTATCCGTTCGGGTTGCGCGGTGAAGACAATCCCTCTCGCGGCGCGCATCGTGCACGTCGCCGACGCGTTCGACGCGATGACGAGCGCACGCGCATACCGCGCTGCGCGAGGCGCTTCGGAGGCATTCGCAGAGCTGCAGCGCCACGTGGACACGCAGTTCGACGAGGTGTGCGTCGAGGCGCTGCTCGTGGCGATGCCTTCATCCCACGACATGCCCGAGCCGGCGCTCGCGCAGCTCCTCGGCCGCCAGCTGGTCTAGCCGTGAAGACGCGCTGGGCACCGTGGATGATCGTGGTGCTGCTGGGGGTGGCGCCCGCCGCTGCGCAGGAGGCGCGCCCTTCTCGGCTCACGATCGATTCAGACGCGGCCGTGGACGTCACCGTCGATGGAAATGGCAACCACGTGACCGGCGTCTTCCTAGATTCGCTCAGCACTGTGGATGTGGGCCGGCGGGTTCCAGACGATGTTCAGACCACAGGTCCAGCGACTTGCTCCGAATGCGGCGCGCCCGAATGGGGAGTGGAATCGCCAGATCTGGATTGCGGAGATGAGGTACGAGCGCGCGGGCGCGGTCGGCGTACGGATCGAAGGCGGCTACATTCCTTCGCCGATTGGCCTTGCGAACCTCACGCTGCGGCCGCATCTGAACCCGACCATCGCACAGCCTGCCTCGCTGTTCACGTCAATGCCGTCTCCCGAGCCCCGTGGTCCGCGCGTCACCCTGCTGACCGGTTTGTATCCGCTCGGCGCGCAAGCGACAGTGTCGATGCGGCACTGGGATGCCAGAGTTGCCGTGATGGACACCTCGCCGCTTCGCAATCGGCGGGTGTTCAGTTCCGTCAACCCTCCACGCTTTACGAATGTGGTCGTTGGTGGGGGTGTCACGCCGTTCGTCGGGTTCCGCGTCGGCGCGTCCGTCACACGAGGCGGATGGTTGCGGGCGGGAGAGAGTCCGACGATCACTGTCGACCGCAGCGCGAGCGTGGTGACGTTCGAATCCGAATTGTCGTTCCGGCACACGAGCCTCGCCGGAGAGTGGACGCGCGACACCTTCGAGACCAGCTTCGGCGATCGTACCGCGGCCGGCTGGTACGTGCAGGGAGCGCAGACGCTTGCGCCTCGCTGGTTCGTGGCCGGACGAGTCGAACAACTACGCGCGACTCTGGCGCTTGCCGTCCCGGTTGAGCAGACATTCAAAGCCACCGAGCAGACGCTCGGCTTCCGCGTCACGCCCGAGATCACGCTTCGCGTCAGTCATCGCGCAATTGAACGTTTTGGCGTCAACGGTTTCGGCCACACGGCGGCCGCATCGGTCGTGTGGTTCAAGCGCTGGATGTGACGCCTCTCGATCCCCAGGCCATCGCCGTCATTCGGTACCTCGCCGAGCTCGCACATCCATCTCTCGATAAGGTTCCGGCTGCCGAGGCCCGGCGCCTGTACCGTGAGACACGGGCCGCGCTTCGACCTCCAGCGCCCGCGTTGCCCGTCGTCGGCGATCTCAATGCAGAGGGAACGGCGGGGTCGATTCCGCTGCGACTGTATCGACCCTCCAACGGCGTGCTGCCCGCGCTGATCTACTTTCATGGCGGGGGATGGGTTCGTTGGAGATCTGGACACGCACGATGTCGTCTGCCGCCAGATCGCCCTCGCAGGCCGGCGTCGTCGTCATCGCCGTCGACTATCGCCTTGCCCCGGAGCATCCCTTTCCTGCCGCGGTCGACGACTGCTGCGAGCGCAACGACCTGGATCGCGTCGAATGCCGTCGCACTCGGCATCGACAACCGTCGCCTTGCGGTCGGAGGTGACAGCGCCGGCGGCGGACTTGCCGCGGTGATGACGCTGATGGCGCGCACGCGGCGGCCCCGCGCTGACGTTTCAGATCCTGGTCTATCCCGTGACCGATCTGCGCGCCGAAAGCGAGTCGTATTCGAAGTACGCCGACGGCTATCTGCTCACGCGCAACATGATGCGGTGGTACATCGCGCAATACGCGCCGACGCCTGATGACGTCGCGACTGGCGCGCATCACCGCTGCTCGCGCCGTCAGTCGATGGCGTGCCTCCAGCGCTCGTGATCACCGCGGGCCTGGATCCGCTTCGTGATGAGGGCGAGGCCTACGCGCGTCGCCTCGAAGAGGCTGGCGTGGCCGTCGATTACTTGTGTCTTGGCGGGATGGTCCACGGCTTCCTGACGATGGGCGGGAAGATCGACACGGCAAACCGCGCCGTGTCGCACATCGCGTCAGCGCTGCGTCGAGCGCCGTCGTTCCCTGACCAGAACCTCGCCAGTCCCGCTCCGGGTTCAGTGGGTTGAACCCAAGGCCTCAGCCGGAAAGAACACACGTTGCACAAACCAGTACGTGCCTGCCGCGACGACGACGAGTGAGCCCGCGGACGCCAGGCGCATCCCGGCTATCTCGCTGCGGCGCCGTACCAGCGCCAGCGCCGTGGCAACCACGAGCACGATGAAGAGCTGACCGATCTCGACGCCGACATTGAAGGAGAAGAGCGACCAGCCGAGCGCCTCGCGCGGGAGACCGAACTCCCGGAGCACGTTGGCGAAGCCGAAGCCGTGCACGAGGCCGAACGTCAGCGCGATCAGCGCGCGCACGTCGCGGCCGCCGCCTCTGCACGAGGTTGTCGGCGCCGACAAAGACGATGCTGAGCGCGATGGCCGGCTCGATCACCGTGGGCGGCGGCGTCACCATGTCGAGCGCGGCGAGCGAGAGCGTGATGCTGTGGCCGATGGTGAAGGCGGTGACGATCTTCAGGAGCGCCTTCCATCCTCCTCCAAGCAGCAGCAGTCCGATCAGGAAGAGGATGTGGTCGGGACCGATGAGGATGTGATGAATCCCCGCCGGGACGAACGTCTTGATGACGGCGAGCGCGCCACGCGTCGTCCCTGTGTAATACGTGCGATCCGGGTTCTCATCCGAAAGAACGAATTGCTGGCGAAGCTGGCCATCCTCGTAGACGTTCACGAACGTCTGATGGAGCGAATCGTACGGGAACAGCACCGCATGCATGCGCGAGCGTGGCGGGACGCGGTGTGCGAATGCGGAAGCTCAAACGGATTCCCTGTCGATCGGGGACCGTTTCGATCGCGCCCCATTCGAACGCCAGGGGCGCGTCGGCCCGAAGCCCGAGCCTCTGGGTGATGAACGCCGTAATGCGATCGCGATTCGCCGCCGCGACCCCCGGATCGAGTAACCGTTCCGCCGGTGTCGATTCCCAGCTCGTGTGCTGCGTCGATGACGTGGATCACCAGCGAGGCGTCGATCCCGTTGTCCCCGATCTGGAGATCCAGGTAGCTGAAAGGCGCGGGATGACTAAACGCCGCTCGAGGAGCGAGCAGCAGGCCAATCAGAAGGAAAGCGGTCTTGCGCACTGAAGCGCGCATTTTAGCGCGAACCTTTCGAGCGTTGGATTCAGAGGTTCAGGGGGTTCGGAGGGTTCAACAGGTTCAGGGGTCCTGTTCAGGAGGTTCTAAGGGTTGAACCCCCTGAACCACGGGAAGGTTTCTATTTAGGCGCCGACTTGGGCTCCAGCCCGGCGTCGATCTGGCGCATCAACAGCGCCATCACTCCTCCGAGCGTGCCGCCTCCATTCGCCGCCGCCCATGACCAGCGTGTTCGGCATGAACGGTACACTGCTCTTCGAGAGCGCTTCGACGGCGTTCACGAGCGCCGTGGCGTTCGGCCCGAGGGCTGCAACCTGTCGCTCGTAGGCCTCGGCTCTGGCCAGGCCGACCGATCTGACCTGCGCGCCCTGCGCCGCGCCGGTCTGCTCGATGAAGGCGGCCTCACCCTGGGCTTCCATCTTCCGGGCCGCCGTCCGGTTGTTCTGGATGTCAACGCCCACCTGCGACTTCGCGAGATCGGCCTGCATGTCCGCCGTGCCTTTGGCCTTCTCGGTTTCCGTGCGCTGGTCCTGGGCCGCCTTCTGCATCTTGTAGGTGGCCACCTGTTGATTGGCGATCTCCCGCTCCGTCAACACCTCCACCAATTGCTCCGGCAGCACCACTGCCTGGATATAGACGCCGCGTGTCTCGACCCGGTACTTCGCCAGTTCTTCCTTCACGTACTCGAACGCGCCCTGTTGGACCGCTTCGCGAGTCGCGATGAAGCTGACCGCCGGCATGCTTTGCAGCTTGTTGCGGAAATGGTTGCCCACCGCGGCCTGCAGCACCTCGTTGACGAGGTTCGCCACGCTTCCGACCATCGAGATGACATACGGAGCCTGGGTGTCTGGAATGTGAATCTGCACCTGCAGATCGATGGCGAAGTGAAAACCTTCGCTGCTCTTTGCCTCAATCTGCTTCAGTTGCGCGTCGAGATTGTGCGCCTGCGACACCACATCGGCCCAGTTGAGCGTGATGATGAAGGTCGGCACGATGACGGCCTGGTAGCAGCGGGGATTGATCGGGTACTTTCCCGTTCGAAGCGGCTCCTGCCAGATGCCGCGATGGCCGGGCCGCACGAGGCTGCCGAACTTGAACTCACTGCCCGACGTGTCCTGCGTCGGGAGGCCGACGTACGCCTTGATGACGGCGACCTGGCCCTGCTCGACGACCAGCATGGGCACTTCTTCCACCCGCACCAGAAATGGGTTGAGGTTGTACGCGCCGTAGAGCAAGGGATCGTGCTGGAGTCCGATCTTGCCGCCCAGTTCCAGGAACTTCTGGAAGTCCTGATACGCGCTGTGCTTGTCGTTCTGGTTGCCCAGAATGGTCTCGATGAGTCGCGCGTCAGTCGTCGGACTGCGTTCCGGGTGTCGTTTCCAGCGCTTCGATATCCTGCGAATCCGCCCAGACGGCTGGCGATGTCGCCGCCAGGCAAGGGCTCGCCTTCCAGCGCCGTGACGATGCCGATCATGTCGAGGACTCTTCCGCCTTCGGTCGGATGCGGCGAGATTCGAGTGACCTCGAGCTGCTCTTCCTCGAGCCCGAACGCCTCGTACGTGAGCTCGCCCTTCTTGTGAGCTAGCGCGCTGAGATCGGAGGAAATGGGTTCGCCGAACACCTCCGGCTTGGTGATCACCAGGAATGCGGCGGGGTGAATCGGCGCCAGCGTGCCGGGAGACAGCACCGGCCTCTGCACGCCCTTTTGTCCGCCCTTCTCGATGAACGTGTTGAGGTCGGTGAAATTGCCGAACTCCGGTTTGTAGACGGCCGACTTCGCGCCGATGGGCAGCGGCTGTCCGACCTGCGCAATCACCACGCCGATCTGCCCGGCGGGCACCTGCACCCAGGGATGTTTCGTCACCGCGAACACCAGCGAGAGCTTGAAGCGGAGGCCGGGCATCAGCATTTCCGCCTGGTACCCCGCCTCCCCACGGAACGCGAGCGGGTTGTCTCCGGGCAGTTTGGCGCCGAATCGTTTTCGGACCAGTCCGACCTGGGTGGGACCGATGCTGTAGATCGAGGACAGCAGAATGTAGAGACCGGTTGTCGCAACAACCGCGATGACGAGATACCCGAATGTAAAGTTGAATGTCACGGGAAGGTAACTCCTCGCGGCGGTGTTGCGTCGCGTGAAGCTTACCATCGGGTTGGACAAGCCCATTGGACCTTCTGAACCCCCCGCACCCGGCGAGGAGTTCAAATCCTGCTATTTCGACTTCGCAAGGACCCACGGGTTCACCACATTCGCGCGGAATGAGGAGCGGCACCATCATTGCCAAATCCAGCTGGTGCTCGATTGGCGCCGTGCTTTGCAACTGCTCGCAGAGACGGTGCGAGAAATTGGCATTCTGGTTGTGGTCTTCGTCCCGGTCGACTATGCGTTTGCGGAACGGCCAATCGGTTCCGGATTGGTCATCGTAGTAGCGATGGCGGGCATCGGTATCGTGTGTGCTATCGTCGTCGAATCCATCAACTTCAAATGACGAATTTCGATGTCGTCTGGATTGCCCCATTGTCTGTAGCCGCGGTTTTTCTGCTGTGCGCGTTAGTGATTTTGCTTTGGATAGAACCGCGTAGCAGGAACCGTCCGCACTAATCACTTCGTCCTCGGCGGTTTGATCCGGTGGAGGCCGCTGTCGCCTGGCGGACTGAGGTTCAACAGGGTCAAGTCGCCGGCGCGCTCAATCGGCGCGTGGCGCGCTGGATTTCGGCGTGTAGTAGCGCTCGAGCCATCGGCTCAAGCCGTCGAGACCGGGAAACAGCGTGCGCTCGTTGATGTTGGCCTGATCGAGCTTGTCGCGCACTTCCCACTTCAGCTCAGCAGGAACGGTCACGCGACGGCACAAATGAGGATGTTCCTCCAGCCACGTGTCGAGATGCGATCCGGCGGATCGGGCATCAACGAGAACAGCGCGAACTGGTTCAGGATGCGCGTGTCGAGCGACGGCGGCTCGATGAAGACGACGAACGGATCGTGCGCCAGCGAGTCGAACGCCTTCAGCGACTGGAACTGAGCAAGCATGTCGATCGTGAAGGTTTGTGACTGTTCCTCTTCGAGGATCGCCTTCAGTCGCCTGGGCAGCAGCTTGTTCGCCTCGACGAAGTTCACGCACCACACCGTGCCGTCCGCGTCGTATTCCTCCGGATACTCGGTGGCGAAGTGAAGCGCGACAAACGGCGAATAGGTCCAGTCGATCAGACGCGTCGGCAGGCCGTGATGCTGGCCAAGCGCAAGCCAATGCCAGATCGAATCAATTCCCGGCGCGGGCTGCGCGTGCGCGTACTTGCGGAAGTTGCGCAGGAGCGACAGCTCGAGCGTATTGATGCTCTGCGCCGGCCGTCAGTCGCAGCAGGCTGTTCGACAGCTTGTGGTGTGCCGAAGACGAGTCCCCGGAACGCGTACGGCGATCGAAAGCGCTGAAGGTCAGGATTCCACGACCCGGCAAACAGCTGCTCGATCAGCTCGGTCCATGTCTTCGGTCGCTCGACGTCTGTGGATGCGTGCATGCGACGTTCCCCTCAGACCCTGCGGTATGACCGTCCGATGCGCCGGCCCGCGCCGACAATCAGCCGCTGCGGCAGCATGCGAACGAGCGTCGCGATGGCCGAATTGACGCGTCCGGTGACGACGATCGACTTCCCCGACATCACCGCCGCATGTCCCTGCTTCGCCACGTCCGCGGCGTCCATCCACATGAAGCGTGGCAGGCGGCTGACCGCCGCGCGCGTCCCGATCACATCATGGAACTCGCTGAACGTGAACCCGGGACACACCGCGGTCACATGCACGTTGTCGCGCCCCACTTCGTGCGCGAGCGATTCGGAGAACTTGATCAGAAACGCCTTTGATGCGGCGTAGAGCGTGTGGCCCGCAGGGGATGGGACCAGGCCCGCGAGAGACGCCACGTTGACGATCCTGCCGTAACGGCGCTCGATCATGCCCGGCAGCAGCCGATGTGTCAGCTCGGCAACTGCCGTCACCATCACCTGGATAAATGCCGCGTGTGTCTCCCACGTGCTTGCGACGTACGCTCCGGGCACTCCGTAACCGGCGTTGTTGACCAGCGCGTCGATTGTCAAGCCACGCGCCGCGATCTCGGCGCACAGCCGTTCGGACGCGTCACGCTGCGAAAGGTCGGACACGATCACATCGACGTGTACGCCATGTTCGCGCTGAAGCCGTTCCTGAACCGCGCGCAGCCGATCCTCCCTGCGGGCCGTGAGCACGAGATCGAATCGGTCCGCGGCGAAGACGTCAGCGAACGCTTCGCCGATGCCGGATGATCCGCCGGTGATCAGCGCGACCCGCCGCTTCGTCTCCGGTCGAGGCGTCGAATCCCGACTCCCGAATCCCGAATCCCGAGAATGTTCAGACGCAGTGCCAGGCACGCTCGTCAGGCGGCCGTCGGCACGACGGCATGCTGCACCTTGAAAATCGCCGCCGCGAGTACGGCACCGATGCCGGGGCCGACGATGTACAGCCAGACGTGGGCAATGCTGCCGTGGTCGATCAGGGCGTACACGATGGCGGGGCCGAGTCCGACCGCCGGGTTGAAGGCGCCACCCGAGATCGGTCCACCGGCAAACGCGCCGGCGCACACCGTAAACCCGATCGCGAGACCGTAGAACGAATTGCCCGCCGTGGCAGGCGCGGTCGCCACATTCATCACGACGAGCGCAAGTGCGGTCGTGTAGAGAATCTCGACGAGAAGAGCAGCCAGCGTCGACGCGGTTGGTGCAGGAGCCGGGACGAACGTCCGTCCGGTGACTGCGTAGCACGGCGAGGCTGGCGGCAATCGCGCCGAGGAGTTGCGCCGCGACGTACGGGCCGTATTCCTTCGCCGCGAACGAACCGCGCAACACCAGGCCAAGCGACACCGCGGGATTGTAATGCGCGCCCGAGATGTGCCCGCCCATGTACACCATCACCATCAACGACGCGCCGATCGCGAGCGGCGCGAGCGGCGTGCCGCCAAGCACCGTGCATCCGATGGTGAAGACGAGGAAAAACGTCCCGATGAACTCGGTCAGATAACGATTCATGTCATCTCCTCGCAACAGGGATCACGAACTTCTCCGCCGTATGTGTCTCGGAGAAGCGTACGACCTTGACGTCGACGAGCCCGGCGGCCTTGCCGGCCTTCATCACGTCACCCTCCGAGATGTCCGGGCTTCCCTTCGGCCTGATCACCCAGATCGCGCCATCGGGCTTCAGGAACTTCTGCAGCGTGACCAGGCGTTCCAGATCGCTGCGATCGTTGGCGGCAAGGAAGATCGCATCGGCTTCCGCTGTTCCTCGGAACAGGACCGTCGCGCCGCGCGTCTCGATCTCCTCACGAAGGCTGGCGTCCCGAAGGCTGACGAGGAGCACCCGCTGGCCTGTCTTGATTCCCAGCTTGTCGATGCGGCTCGGAGGATTCTTGATTTTCTCGGCCCATTTCGCGGCGGCATCGCCGAGGTCGAATGCGGCAGTGCCAGCAGTTGACGTCACTCGCAGAGTGCCGCCCTTGGCGTCTACCTGAAGGATGCTTTTGTAGGGAATCGAGAGGCGCAGGTCGTCGCCCCGGAAGATCAGTTCGTCAGTTTCGAGCAACGCCTTGCCGTCGGCCGTTTTCCGGCCCACAGTTACTCTGCAATTCGCTTCCGCGCCCACGGACGACGAGAGTAGCAGAAAGACAGCTTGCCCGCCGAAGCCTTCGGCGAAGGCGGGGCTCGTCCGCCGCAGCCTGTGACGAGGTGAGCCTACTGCGGCCAGGTGGCCGCACCGTCGAAGTTGATGATCGACTGCGCCGGCTCCGTCGGAACCATCGGACGCAGGAAGGGCAGGCCCGATGCCTTGTGACAGCTGTAGCAGGATTCCAGCGTCACGCGGTACGCGGCGGCGAACGCGGTTGAATCCTTGGCCTGGATAGCGTCGGCTACCATCTTGAACGCGCTCGTGTCGATGCTTTCGAAGATCGGCATCAGGTTCACATCATTTCCGTCCGGCCCCTTCCGCACGGGCCGCAATTGAATCGTCCAGCGGATGTGCGAGCGCGTCTCCTCGAAATAGAACATCGCCAGCGGCCAGTTCTTTTTTTCGCCGGCGAACCAGAGATTGGTCCAGTGATATCCGACGTCGGACATCGTGTGTGACTGCGACGGCGCGTTGGCCTTCAGCCGGGCAACATCCGAACGCAGCACGTCGAGATCGCTTTGGCTTCTGTCACCCTGGGCGGCGCTGCTCACCCCGGAGCCCGCGGCAGCAGTGCCATCGGTTGGACGGGAGCAGGCGATCGCACCTCCGCCGATCAGCGCGCCGATGACTGCTGGAAGGATGACCCGTACGACGGCGTTCGATACTGGCATTGGTCCCTCACTGTCTGCCAGCCAGAACCGGCCGGCGCACCATGACCGGGTGCGACGACGTTATACACTCGATTGCAATCATGTGGCGGTCCGTCTCGACGCTCCTCATCGCCGCCATGCTGTCGGCATCGTGCGGCGGCGCTGCTCCGGGATCGCGCGTATCACGCATCCGCCAGCGCGGCTTCCTCGTCTGCGGTGTCTTCCCGGGGATCGCCGGCTTCGCCCAGATGGACCGCCAGGGCCACTATACCGGCTTCGACGTCGACATCTGCCGCGCCGTCGCGGCCGCGATCGTCGGGTCCGCCGAGCGGATTCGGTACCAGCCGGTCGCCTCGATCGATCTCTTTCAGCGCTCCAGCGACATCGACATCGTCTCGCGCCGCCTGACATGGTCGCTGCGCCGTGAAGGGCTGCGCGTCCTGTTCGGTCCGGTCACGTTCTACGACGGTCAGGGATTTCTCGTCCCCGAGCGCCTCCAGGTCGATCGCGCGGCGGAGCTGGCAGGCGTCCCCGTGTGCGTCGCCGAGGGTTCGGAACACGATGTCACGCTGACCGCGTACTTCCGACGACACCAGATCGCGCTGGACAAGGTCCGCGTCGCGGACGGCGCGGCTGGTGGACGTGCGCTGGCGGAAGGGCGTTGCCAGGCATTCAGCGCCGACGTGTCCGAGCTGGCGTCGGTCCGCAGCACGATGGAAAATCCGCGAGGTTTCCGTATTCTCGCCGATCGGATTTCGCACGAGCCGCTCGCGCAGCTCGTACGCCAGGAGGACGTCGACCTGTTCAACGTCCTGCGCTGGACCGTCTTCGCGATGATCGCCGCCGAGGAGCTCGGCGTCACGTCGGCCAACGTCTCGGAGATGGCGGCGCGGGACGATCCCGACATCGCGCGACTGCTCGGAGTGAGTCCTGGGAATGGCGCCGCGCTGGGGCTCGACGAAGCGTGGGCCCGGCACGTCATCGCAGACGTCGGCAACTACGGCGAAGTGTTCGAGCGCAACCTCGGAATGACCACGCCCATCGCCCTCGAGCGCGGGCTCAACGCCCTGTGGACTCGGGGCGGCCTACTGTTCGCGCCACCGCTGAAATAGCCGCAAGACCGAAGCAGGCCGCCAACAGAAAGAACGTCGGCTTCGACGAGTCCGTGGGAGCGCTGCTGCCGCGCCGCCGCAACGGGTTCGACTCGGCGCCGGCGTTGGATGGGCTGGCGGCTGTGTTGCCGGCGTTGGCTCTCGGCTCCATCCTCACGTCGAGCTCGATGGTGCCCTTCGACTGGCGAGGGATGTTGGCGACCTTCACCGTCTGATAGCCCACCGCGGTGACGACGATCTCCAGTTGCCGGGTGTCGATCGGCTCGAGTGGTGACTTCCTTGATCGCCGCGCCGATGTCCGGGCTCCTGAAATGTCCCGGACTGTCGCCCTGGAACGGAATGTAGATCCCGCTGAACGGATCGACGATGTTGACGTACGGCGTTTTCTGGATCGGCCGGCCCGTTCGCGCGTCCTTGACGCGGGCGAAGTAGACGAGATCCACCGGCCCTCTGTCCGCCGGAATGAAGAAGGCGCCACCATTCGCCAGAAGCGTTCCCGCGCTCGCAAGGACGAGACCTGCAACAATCGCAACGACGGCCGACCGGATCGGCTGTTGTTTCTTCATGTGCTCCTCCCTGCTACACAAACCACCGGCGCTCGTAAATCAGCATCGCGACCACCACGGCCGTCGGGATGATCCATGCCCAGCCAGGCCAGAGACGCTCCGCCATACTTTTCGGCACCGCGAACGCGATGGCCGCGCTGGCGAGCGCGGCCGTGGCGATCCAACCGTACCACAGGATGACCACGCCGAGGTCGTCAGTGCGCAGCCAGTGAAATTGGCTTGACCTCCGGGTAGTACCGGAACAAGCGCCAGATCGTAATAGAAGGCGACGAGATAGATGCACGCCGAACATGATGGAGAAGATGGTCAGTCTGGAATCCTTCACGAGCAGCAGTCCCCTGATGTTGTTGAGCACATGTCCGACGATGAAGCTCCACCAGACGAAGAACGCGAGGAGCCACGTCAGGTAGCGGCGTGGCGCGGCCGTTTCCGGTCCGTTCCGCTTCCGCCAGAAGAGCCAGTACACGGGCAGCAGTCCCAACCCGATCGCCACGAGGTGCTCCTTGATTTCGAACACCCCGTTCGCGGCGACGTTCTGCGTGTCCTCGAGCGCCGGCCGCACGTCGATCCGGTACTGGGGATACAGCAGCGCGCCGCCGATGGCGGTGACGGCAAACAGCACGACGATGGGCGTCGCGTACGCCGTGGCGTCGACGCCGCGGAATCGGTCGACAAAATGTCCACCGGCCGTTTGCTGACGGCGCGATCCTGAGCACGCTGAGCGCCTGATGCGTGATCGCCCCGAGCAGGGCGACCGCCAGCAGCCCGTGGAGAATAAGCAGGACCACAATCATCGTGCGGGACCTGTCTGCTCGGGCCACGCCCGGCCGGTGGCGTTCAGCACTTCGCGCGCGGCCCGCTCGCCCGACTCGAGTGCCCCTTCCATCCAACCGTCCAGTTCGACGTATGTTCCCCGGCGAAGTGAAGGCCGCTTTCCGCGGACGCGAGCACCGGCATCAGCGTCGTCATCTGGCCCGGACGATACATTGCGAATGCGCCGCGAGTCCAGGGTTCGGCGCTCCAGCGATGGACCACGGCCTTCTCGAACTCGGATCGGACTGCCGGAAAGGCATCCGCGACCAGATCGATGCCCACAGAGAGACTCGCCTCGGACGTCGAGCCGGGCGCGCGGCGGCTGCCCGCAGCGGTGGCACTGAGGATCCCGCGTGAGGACGCGGTCTGGTCGGCCACTGCATCCCAGATCTCGGTTGCTTTGTCGGTTCTCGCGGAACCGCTCAAGCCCGCCGCCTTCCAGAAAGGACGCTTCACCTGAAGCAGGAAACGGATGCCATCGTAGTACGCAAGCTGCTCGATGGCCTGTTCCTTCAGGCGAGACAATCGAGGTTTTATTTCGATCTGGCGCATCGTACTCGCCGGAACCGCAAACACGACGCGTGCGGCCGCCACACTCTTCACGGCTGCACCCTCGCGATAGTCGACCCGGAATTGCGTCGCTTGACGTTCGACGCGAATCACCGGCGAATTGTATCGGATGATGCCGGCCAGCGACGCGGCTATTGCGCCAGGCAACCGATCCATGCCGCCACCGATCGTGTAGCGCTGCGTCGACGCGCGAAGCATAGCGTACTGACGCAGGACGTAGAGGGCGGACACGTCGTTGGAATCAACCCCGACCGTCATCAGCTTGATGGCGTCCGGCGAAGCGCCCCGTGATCGAAGCCACTCCGGCCACGTCAGGCGCTCGTATGCCTCCCAGCGGGCGAATGCTGCTCGAGACGCTGCCGGGTCACCCAGCTCGCGCGGTAGATCGCCGACATACCGGTTGAACAGTTCGGCTGGAGTCTTCATCTGTTCGTCGGGCTTCAAATCCAGCATCCACGCACGCTGACCCTGCAGCGTGCTCGCGGGCCGGCCGTTCACTGCGGTCACGTCGGCACCAGACATTGCGAGGGGCACAAGCGGCAGCTTGAGAGAGCGCGCGGCTCTCAGTACCGCCCCGTGCGCACCCGCGAACCGTGTCGGGCCAGCCTCCGCATGCAACCCGTCGTCGAACGGTGCCCGAACGGTGAGGACACGACCGCCCGAACGTGCCCGGGCTTCCAGGACGATGACCGGCGTGCCGGCCTTGTGAAGAAGATCGGCTGTGCGGAGGCCGGCGAGACCGGCGCCGACGACCACAACGGGCTGTTCGGCATCGAGCGCACGCGTGGAGACGCCTCGAACGGCGGCCGCGGCGAGGGGAAACCCACTCGCCGCCTGCTGAAGAAATCGTCTGCGATTCACGTCCTGCTATTCCTACGCTGAGACGCCGTGCCGTCCGGGACCGAGGCATCATGGCAAGGGATCTTGCGTTCACCCTCGACGCTGGGAATGCCCACGACGCGAAGCGTCAACGACGTGAGTGGCGCGCGTGCTCGGAGGATGGCGCCGTCACTAAGACGGGCCACGGAGACACGGAGACACGGAGAATAAAAGGTACTTCATAACCTCCGTGCCTCCGTTCCTCCGTGGCTTGTCTCGCTGACGACCCAGCGATGCGGATCGTGGTGCTCGAGGTACTGGCGGCGCGTGATCCAGCCGAGGATCATCGCCTTGGTGATCCACCACTTCTCCGGCCGGACCGCGAAGTAGATGTGCGCAATGACGAGGCCGACGAGCGTGACGCCCGCCATCCCATGCGTCACATAAACGAACCCCCATGACGCGTCGCCAAACAGATACGGGTTGCGCGTGAAGATTGGCGTGCGGATACGCACCATCATCGTCAGGCCCGTGGCGATGACCGACAGCGCGGAGACGACGATGGCGAGGTGGTAGAGGCGATTGCCGAGCGGATATTTCCCGGGCTTGGGGCCGGCGACGTCGTGTCCCAGCTCGCGCATGATCTCCGCGCGAAGCTCGGGGAGATCTTTTGGACCGACCCAGATCGACCAGAAGTCGAGCCAGAAGGTCGCGTGAATCACGTGGAACGCAACCGACGCCGCAAGCACGAGGCCCGCCATCCAGTGCCACGTGACCCAGGCGAACTTGACGCCCGCAATCGGCAGGAAGGCTGTGGAAAGAAGCGTGAGCATCGAAGCGGCCATCACCCAGTGGAACATCCGCGCGGCCAATGAATGCCTTGCGATGCGCGGAGGCAGATTGGGCCGCATCGCTTCCATCGCATCGGTCTCCGCCGGAAGCCGCTTCCGATGCGCGGAGAGCACCATGTAGCTGGCGTGCGCGAGCAGGAAGGCCACGCCCGCGAAGAGCGATGCCCACAGCAGATTCCATGACACGTGCGTCAGGATCTGCTGGCCCCAGGGGCTGCGCCCCCACGTCAGGAAGTAGTCCATTCCTCCACCCCGCGAATCGCTCGCTTCACCAGGTTTCGCATCAACGGGATCTTGTAAGCGTTCAACCGCAATGGCTGCGCGCCCTGGATCGCCAGCTCCCCGGCAAGCGCCGCCGTCGCCTCGTTGCGTGGCTTGCCTCTCACCAGATCCTCGACTGAGGCCAGGCGCAGCGGCCGCGCCGCCACTCCGTTGACGATGATGCGCATGTTCTGGATGGTGGTGCCGGAGAGCGTCATCGCGGACGCGACGCTGACCAGCGCGAAGTCCCAGACCTGCCGATCGCGGACCTTCTCGAAATAGAAGCGCGAGCCCGCCCAATCGCCGGGCAGGCGGATCGCCGTGAGGATCTCGCCGGGGTTGAGCACGTTCATACGCGTGATGTCGGTGCCTGGCCCGATGAAGTAATCCTCGGCGTCGACGACGCGCTCACCGCTCGCGCTGCGGATCACCATCGAGGCGCCAAGCGCGATCAACGCGGGCGCGGTGTCCGAGGGATTCACGGCGACACAGCGGTCGGCGCCGAGGATGGCGTGCTCGCGATTCACTGCTTCGGGGGTGTCGGCGTAACAGATGTTTCCGCCGGCACGATAGCAGGACCAGCCGGAGCGGTAATACCAGCAGCGCGTGTCCTGCGACACGTTGCCGCCAATCGTGCCCTGGTTACGAATCTGCGGTGACGCGGCCGACTCCGCGGCCTCCATCAGGATGCCGTAGCGCTCGCGAATCACCGGATGCCGTACCGTGTCGGTCAGCGTCGTCATTGCGCCGATCTCGACGCCACCACCTGATTCGCGCACACCCTTCAATTCGGCGAGGCCCCCGAGATCGACGATATACCGCGGGCGCTTGATACGGTCCTTCAACCAGTCGAAGGTGTCGAGACCGCCGGCGAAAATCCATGCGTCATTGCCGTAGCGATCGAGCAGATTCAGCGCGTCAGCCAGATTGGCCGGCTGAAAGAGCTCGAAGGCCGGCATGACGTCTCTGATCACAGCCATTTCACTACTCCGCTGTAATTCAAAATGCAAAATTCAAAATGCAAACGCCGTCTGATGCAAACAACGCATTGTTTGCATTTTGAATTTTGCATTTTGCATTTTGTCATTACACATGTGCCTGCAACGGCTCATGCATGCGCCTTCCGTTTTCCAACGACATCAACACCAGGTCCGCCGTGACCGGGGCGCGGCGGAACACATCGACCCCCACCGCGTCCGCAATCGCGTTCAACACCGCGCCGTATCCCGCGCCCACCGGGGGCTCGCCGACGCCACGCGCGCCGACGGGCGTTTCCGGATCGGGCAGGTTCACCGCGTCCGCCTGCATCGTCGCCGGGATGTCGAGGATCGTGAGCGGCTTCGTGTAGTGGAACCGGCGCGACACCATCAGGCCGTACTTCTGGTCGAAGACCCACTTCTGCTGCAGCGCGTGCGCGATGCCGAGGCAGCTGCCGCCCTTGATTTGCGCGAGCAGGCTGCGAGGGTTGATGACGGTGCCGACATCGCCGACGCCGAGGTAGTCGACAAGCGTGACCTTTCCGGTTTCGACGTCGACCTCGACCTCCGCGAATCCGATCACAAACGAGTACGTCGTCCCGTTGCGCGGGTAGTTGTCTTTCGCGACGCCCATGACGCCAAGGCCTGCGTGCATCGCCGCCGCGCGCTTGGTCATCGCGTTGACATCCTCGGGGACCTCATGCCCGTCGAACTTGCCACCGAGCTCGATGGCGCGCTTGGCCGCCTGGATGTACGTCATCCCGCTGCCGGGACTGCCTCGGCGATACACGCGCTCGTTCCCCAGCTCGTAATCGTCCGGCGCGCCGCCGAGATCCTTCGCCGCAATCTCCTGGAGCTTGCGCTTGGCATCGTTCGCGCCAGCGAAGTTCGCGCGGGTCATGGCGTGGGTTGTCTGGCTGCCCACCGAGAGACAGGACCACGGTACGCCCTTGCCCGTATCGCCCCAGACAACCTCGACCTTCTCCCACGGCATCGCGAGCACTTCAGCGGCCACGCGCGCCAGATCCATCACTGAATGCGTCCCGAGGTTGCCGACGCCCGACTGCACGTACAGCTTGCCGTCTGGGCGGATTGTCATCAGGCTGTCGAACCCGATCGACCCGGCGCCGTGGGGTCCGACCGCGACGCCGACGCCACGCACCTTCGATCCGCGCCGCTGACCCGAGTACGCCTTCCGCTCGTCCCACCTGAAGGTTTCCTTGCCCTTATCGAGCGCCTCGACAACGAAGGCACTTGTCAGGCGCGGCCGCTGGCCAGTCGGGCCGACCGGACCGAAGATGGCCTTGCCAACCGGCGAGTTGATCTTCCGGATCTCCACCTGGTCGATTCCAAGCTGCTTGGCCGCTTTCGTAATGACCGGCTCGATCATTCCGTTGGCCTGCATCGGACCGGGCGAGCGCTGTTGCGACCGCGGCGGCGTGTTGGTCAGGACACTGATGGCCCGCCACCGCATCGCCGGCGGCTGGTAGATGATCGACGCGGCCAGGCCGGCGGACCGGTGGTCGCCCATCGGTCCGTACGATCCGTTGTCCTGGACGATAAAGAGATCGAGCGCGGTGATGCGGCCGTTTTTCGCGAAGCCAGCTTTTATGCGACCGCTCATATTGGTCCGCGCGCGGCCGATGTAGCTTTCGTCGTCGCGACTGATCCGCATCATGACCGGCGCATTCGCCTTCTTCGAGAGCAGCGCGGGAATCGACATCGACACCGTTCCACCGCCCTTGCTCCCGAAACCGCCGCCGGTGTACTCGGAGATCAGCACGACCTGCGTGGGTTCGATGCCGACCCATCGCGCGATCGCCGGCACTGTCTGCGCAACGCTCTGCGTCGAGCAGTGCAGATAGAGCTTGCCGTTCTGCCAGTACGCCATCGCGCTGCGGGTTTCCATCGGATGATGTCCGGTGGAATTCACGACGAAGGTTTCGTCGAGCACGATCGCCGCATCCTTGAAGCCGGCATCGAGATCGCCGTACGACCATTCCTCCGCCAGGTTCGCCGATCGGCAGGCGCCCTTCCGTCTGCATCGGCGAACTGCTGCTCGGTCCATTTGATGGTTTTGGGCGGCGCGGGCGCGTTCGGCCCCTGGCCGCCGGGCATCGGCGGGCCCCATGCATTTCCGGTCGTGCGGGCGTTCGGGCCGCCGGGGCGCAGGCTCTCCAGTGGATCAACGACGAACGGCAGCGGTTCGAGATCGACGTTGATCCTCTCCACGGCCTCAGCGGCCGTTACTTCGTCGACCGCGGCGACCGCGAGGATCGGCTCGCCGGCATAGAACGGTTCGTTGGTCAGCGCCTTCTCGGCGCCGCCGAAATCCGGCAGATCGTCCGCGGTCAGTATCGCCTTCACGCCAGGCATCGCGAGCGCGGCGCTCGTGTCGATGCTGCGCACGCGTGCGTGCGGCATCGGGCTGACGAGGAGCTTGCAGAACAGCATGCCATCCGCGCGGAAGTCCTCCGCGTATCGCGCGCGGCCCGTGACCTTGGCCACGAGATCAGGAGGCGTGTAGTTGTGGCCAATCAGCTTGTTCTCAGCCATCACGCCCTCCGCATGTACTCACCGCCGCGCATGAGCGAGGTGAGGATCTTGTCGTAGTCCTGGCAGCGGCACAGGTTGCCGGAGATGCCGTGCGCCAGCTCCTGGCGCGTCGGATTGGGATTCGTCTTCAGGAAGCCGACGGCGGCCATGACGAATCCCGGCATGCAGAAGGCGCACTGGAAGCCCTGCTCGTCGACGACCGCCTGCTGCACCGGATGCAGTTGTCCGCCGGAGGCGAGCCCTTCGATCGTCTGTATCCGCCGGCCTCTCACCATGTGGGTGAGCATCGAGCACGAGTAGTGCGGCACATCGTCGACGAGCACCGTGCACGCGCCACACTCCGCGCGATCGCAACCGATCTTCGTTCCGGTGAGCCCCAGCTTGTAGCGGAGCGTCATCGCGAGCGTTTCCTGCTTCATCACGTCGACGCGGCGCATCTGGCCGTTGACGTTCAGCGTGATGAGGCGCTCGACGGAGTCGGGGGCGGATGTCTGGCCGAAGATCGTCTCGCCGTTGCCGCGGAACAGGTACGCCGCGGACGATGCCACGGCGCCACTGGCAATGACGCCTTTGATAAAGGCGCGGCGGGAAATCCCAGATCGTGAATCGGGAGGCTGGTCCATCGCGTCTCCTGAGAAATATCGATAGATCTTGGCCGAACTGGGCAACTCTAGACCTGCACTGGAGGAAGGTCAACTGCCAAAAGGGATAAAGGGGGATATGTCAAAGGGGGATAGCTACAGGGAGGAAAACTGCTACACGCGCTCACTCGCCCATGTTCACGTGCGGCGCACCCCGAAGGCCCGGGCGGGTGCTGCATTTGATAGTGGCTTCACCACGAATCGTCATTTATCGCTGAATGTCAATGGGGAGTTTGCGCGCGCTACGCAGAACTCCGTTGGGCGAATACAGGCAATCGCCCCTGGGGCCTTCGGTGCTCTCTTGGTCCGGCCGTTTCCGCTTGTAACCGCGCCGTAGCCTGTCAGATAGTGTGCCGGGCTCCGAGGTGTTGTTTGGACTCGTGAGCTTCGAAAGGCAGGGGTTATGAGTTGGGGCCGTCGCGTTCTCGGACTCGCGCTCGCAGGAGTCCTGCTCTTCGACTGCCCTCGCGCGTTGGCATCGGCGATCGCGGCCAGTGGCATTACACCCACCTCGCCGGACGTCAGGCCGGCGACCGGGTCGATCCTGTTCGACGGATTCACGGGGCAACTGTTCGCGGAAGCGCGGAACAGTCTGGGCGAACTGGCCCAATACGAAAGTCCGCTGGACCCTTGCTTCGGTTCAACGGCGGCTACTGTGACCTGGGCCCTTAGCCGCCCTTTCCTGGGTGATGGGGTTGAATCAACCTTCAGCAGGGTGGACCTGCCGGGGTTTTCCAACCAGGCGGCGTCCCTCGCCCGTGGGACCTGCTCGAGCACGTTCACGCTCATCGGCGGCAGTGGGTTGGTGTCTGTGAATTTTTCCATCGGCGTGGGTGGCGCATTGCGTCTCGCTACCGATTCCGCGGGACTCTTCGCCGAGACAGAGACCCTTTTCAGTATGTTCGTGGATGGCGATCCGGTCTTGTTTGACGACCGGCCGCGGTCGATCGGGCCGAATTCGGACTTTCTGGAGTCGTTCGCACAGACGTTGACCGGAGCGCGCGATCTGGAGTTCGGCAAGTCGTATTCCCTGACGCTGACGGTCGAGTCGAAATCGCGTGCGATCAATGCCGATGTCCCGGAACCGTCGACGGCAACATTGTTGGGTCTCGGTCTCGGAGTGGCGCTACAACGCAGACGAACGCGAAGGAAGAAGAATCCCAACATTTAGGAAACATTAAGAGGGGGCCAGGTTCACGGAAGGCCTGTTGGACTGAACCGCGTCGCGGTAGGCGGTAGACGACGTCCTGATCCTCGGTTCGCGCGTCGGGATTTTCCCACCGATTCGATCGCCCACCGATTCGATCTCTGATCCTCGCATACGCTCCCGTGCGACCGCCTGGAATCAGCCGCGGCGTGCACAGAGGTGCCGCGTTTGGAAGCGTCGGAGGTGGCAGATACCTGCGCAAATCGGACACAAAGTCGGCCGGAATCGGGATCTGCTGAAGGCGTGCAGATTGTGCCACAACGCCTGAGCATTGACGTCGCATGATTTGCGCGCTGGCATTGTTCCCGATGGCGAGATGTGCGGCTGCTGAAGGCTGCGAGAATAGAATGAGCATCATGCGCTACGCGGTCGTGATCGAAAAGAGCGATCAGGGCTACGGTGCCTACCCGCCCGATCTTCCCGGGGTCATCAGCGTGGGCGACTCCCAGGAGGAAGTGACGGCCAACATTCCTCAGGCCATTGCACTCCACCTCGAAGGTCTCAGGGACTCTGGTGACGACATTCCGGAACCGAAGACGCTGGTGGCTGTGATCGACGCCGCCTGAACAACGCCAGACGACGCCAGCCGCGCACGCTTCCAGCCTTCACCGCTGGTCACTTCAACGAATCCGTTCTTGATGAGGGAAGCGGCAGACGCTGAAGCTGAGCGGTCCAGGCCTGCATGGAATCGCGGAGCTGATTGCCCGTATGCGCGCCCGCGGACATGGAATCGCGTCGAAACGGAAGGGAAACGCACGCGATGCCATCCCGACAACGCCGCGCGCCATGGAATCTTCGCCTCGCAGCATGGCAACGCTCGTCAAATCGCCCCGATAACATTGAACGAGCGCCGATCGCGAAGGCTTGTCGCCACGGCAACAGGGAATAGGCAGGCGGAGGGCGGCGTATCGACCCGTATCACATGGGATGCTGGCGGTGAAGCCGTCGGGGCGACGGCTTCAACATGGCATCGCGATGCGATCGCATGGCAAACGGGCGCGTCATCATGGGATCTGAATGTAAACACATGGGATGCGGCCGCTCCGCCATGGAATCATGAGCCTGCGGGACTATAATTCGCGCGATTTTCCCGGAGGCATCATGAGCGGCAGAAGACTGGCGGTGGTCGTCCCACTGTCCCTGGCGATCCTCGGCCTGATCGCCCACCTGCGAGCGCAGTCACCGCCGGCAACGCCACCGGTGAGACAAGTCGCATACCTCAAAGCCTCCAACCCGCAGGTCGGCGCCCACTTCGGCTGCGGAGGAGCGCTCGATGGCCACGCGGGCATCGGCGTCGCGATCAGCGAGGACGGCAACACGATCGCCGTCGGCGCCCCGCATGAGAGCAGCAACGCGAAGGGCATCAACGGCAACCAGAACGACTCGTCACTCTTCGATTCCGGAGCCGTGTATGTGTTCATCCGGAACGGGAGTGCCTGGGAGCAGCAGGCCTACATCAAGGCATCCAATCCCGACACCGCCACGGAGTTCGGACATGTCGTCGCATTGAGTGCGAACGGCAACACGCTGGCGGTCTCGGCGATATGGGAAGCGAGCGGCGCAAAGGGCGTCAACGGCAATCAGAACGATCGCTCGGTGCCGCAGGCGGGTGCTGCGTATGTCTTCACGCGCCAGAACAACAGATGGACGCAGCAGTCCTACATCAAGGCGTCCAATGCCGGCGAAGGCCCCGCCCCCGGCGAGGCCTATGGCGACGGCGATCAGTTCGGCTTTGCGATGTCGCTCAGCAAGGACGGAAATACGCTCGCCGTCGGCGCCGTCACTGAAGACGGCAATGCCAAAGGGATCAACGGGAACCAGAACGACAATTCGATGATGTCCTCGGGCGCGGTGTATCTGTTCGGGCGAACGGGTACGACCTGGTCGCAGCAGGCCTATGTCAAACCCTCGAATACCGCCGCCGGCACCCAGTTCGGTTACTCGCTGTCTTTGAGTGCCAACGGCAGCGTCCTCGCGGTCGGCAGTTACGACGAGGGCGGAGGCTCCAAGGTCGTCGATGGGCCGCAGGAGCCGACGAGCACTCCGAATCCCAACGCGCGCGGAGGCGTTTCTGGCAGCAACGGCAGGGGCGCCGTCTACATCTTCGCCCGCACCGCCGGCGAGTGGAAGCAAACCAACTATCTGAAGGCGTCGAATATCGAGAACGGTGATTCGTTTGGCGTGTCAGTTGCGCTGAGTGACGAAGCCAATACGATTCTGATCGGTTCCCTCGACGAAGACTGCCTGTGCACAGGGATCATTCAGGGACCAACGGACGTCGGCGGCAACGACCAGCCCTCCGATACGTCCAGTGGCGCGGCGTACGTCTTCGTTCGCAGTGGAAGCACCTGGACGCAGCAGGCCTACATCAAACCGTCCACCATTCATCGCGGCGACTGGTTCGGCAACCGGTTGGCGTTGAGCGGCGACGGCAACGTCGCGCTGATTGGCGCGCCGCTCGAGGACAACGACGCGCAGGGGATCAACGGCAACGAACGAGGCGGTACGGCCGACGAAGCGGGCGCCGCCTGGTTGTTCAGCCGCAGCAACGGGAGGTGGACGCAGCGCGCCTACGTCAAGGGCGCAAACACCTCGAGGCGTGATGAATTCGGCAGCTCGCTGGCGCTGAGCAGGGACGGCAGAACGCTCGTGGTGGCGGCGCGCCTCGAACCCGGTGGCGCGAAAGGCGTCAACGGCAACGCGAGCAACAGGTCTGTCGATGGCGCCGGAGCGGTCTACCTGTTCGCATTCAGCGGCGCGACGGCCAGCTTCTGATTGCCGGCGTCAGAACGCATTGCCGATGAATGGCAGCATGCGTCCCCAATAGAGCACGCCAAACCAGAGGAACAGCGACGCCCCTGCGATCAACTTCGCCGCCACGGGCGCGTCCTCTCCCGCGCCCAGACGATCGACACGACGGCTCAGGCCGGTGAAGTAGAAGAGAGAGACGTTGACGCCGGCGAGCAGGACGAACAGCATCTTCAGCCCGAAGGCGATGTTGTCGGTGTACTGGCTGGGAGCGCCGGCAAAGAACACGAACCCGGTCACGAGATTGATCACGAATCCCAGCACGCCCCAGGGCACGAGCCGCTCCAGGGCCCCGATGGGCAGCCCCTTGAACAATCCGAGCATGCGCGCGTCGAGCAGACCGATCGCGCCGATCAGGAGCGCCATGCCCATGAAATGCAGGCTCTCGCACGCGGCCCAGAGCCAAGGCCAGCCCCCGCCAGCCGCCCAGCCGAGGGGTGTGTTGTGAAGCCACTGTGCCGCTGACAAAAGGGCTTGGACCATGACTCAGTAGTTCCCCAGGTATGCCGTCAACCGGCCAGTCGTAATCGTCGCCGCCCATACCACGATCGATGTGATCGCGAGAGTCCGCGCGCGGCGCGTCACGACATTCGATGTGATACCGGGCGGAAACGCCGCCCAGTTGATCAGGATGACGATGGTCATCGAAATCGCGATCAGTCCCATCTTTGCGTAGAAGAGCGGGTTGAGCAGCAGCGTCGTCGCGCTGGCGATAAGAAGCGCTAGACCTGAGATCGCGTTCACCCAGAAGCCGATCCAGATCCACCGATTGAGACTCCGCATCCCGGCCAGCGGCAGGCCCGGCGCAAACCCGAGCAACCGGAGATCGATCATGACGCTGAGACCCACCATCACCGCCAGTCCGACCGCATGAAGGCTAATCACTCCCGGGTAGGCCCACAGCGAGTCGGACTCGCGCACCCAGGTGGCCAAGGCCGTGCTCTCCAGCCACATAAGCAATGCCACAGTTCGATTTCCCTCCTAGAGGCGGAAGCGCCACTCACAAGGCGCGTGCCAGTGACATCGCCGCGTCGATGGCAGAATTGCTCCAGATTTCCTGAGCGGAAGCTTTTCAGCTGCGCGGGCCGCGAGATTATTTCGACGGGGTGCGGGAAAGTTCGCGGGCGCGTCTTCCCGTGTGCCTTTTTCCAAACAGTCAGCGCGCTTCGGAAAGGGGCCTGGTTGCGCCCTCCGCCGGTCGCCTTGGAGAATGGTGATCGCGAGCGCAGCGCGAAGCGCGAGAGCGGAAATGAGCTAGAAACAGCCTGGGGAGCCGCTGCGGCATTCGCTTCACGGCCACGGTGTTGTTCGAGCGCAGCACGTCGCCGGTTTTCGGTTCGTAACATGTGAGCGTCGCACCGGACTGATACGAGCGGCGATCCTGGATCCCCGATCCCTGATCCCCGATCCCTGATCCCCCAAGTCAGCGGCCTGCTTCGCTTGCCCCTCGTGATCACCGCCGCCGGTAATTTCATACGGTCCAAGTCGCGTACCGGCGCTCAGGGACATCGCGGCAAATTCTGCCACGGGCGCCTCTTGCGGGCGTTGAAATTTTCGTGTCTCGCAGTTCAAACGATCGACCGGAACGCCGGAGGATATCCGTCAGCACACGTGGCACTGCGTCTGCTCCGCTCACGGCTACAATGAGCCGATGTCCGGGAGCGATCATGTGAAACCCGCGGGCCCTGGGTTGAAGCTCACCTACGACGACTTTGTGCTCTTCCCCGACGATGGGAAACGGCACGAGTTGATCGACGGGGAGCACTACGTGACGCCGTCACCCAACACCAGAC
Organism: uncultured Acidobacteriota bacterium; assembly: GCA_963741135.1. GTDB lineage: Bacteria > Acidobacteriota > Vicinamibacteria > Vicinamibacterales > UBA2999 > Gp6-AA40. The sequence continues at coordinate 297,527 of CAVUHC010000006.1, read as the reverse complement.
ATCAGACAATCGTCGGGACGCTGCATTTCCTGATTCGCACCCATCTCGAGACGCATCCGATCGGTCGCATCTTCGTCGCTCCATTTGACGTCGTCTTCTCCGAGTTCGACGTCGTTGAGCCCGACCTGCTGTACGTGTCGAACGCGCGGTTGGCCGGGGTGCTCACTCCGGCCAATGTGCGGGGTGCGCCGGACTTCGTCATCGAAATCGGCTCGCCAGGCACTCGAAAGCGTGATGAGACGATCAAGCGCCATCTGTACGAGCGTTTCGGGGTATCCGAATACTGGATCGTGGATCCCGAGTTGGACCTTATTCGCGTCTATCGAAGGGAGCGAGAGGGCTTCGGCCGCGCGATCGAGCTTTCTCGCGAGGCCGGCGATCTGCTCACGACCCCGCTACTGTCAGAGTTGAATCTGCCATTGGCGCGCATCTTTCGCGACTGACTGCTGGCGGCGAGGTTCCTTCCAACGCGCTTCGCTGGATCCCGCGCCGAGCTGCTGGCCGGTCGCGGTCATCACGGTGTTCGGGTTCACTGGTCTCTCAGCGTTTTCACGTGGGCAGCGACGCTTTCCGCCAGTCCATCAAGCCGATAGCCACCTTCCAGCACCGACACGATGCGTCCTTGGCACAATTCGTTGGCCAGTCGAACGACGATGCGCGTGATCGCCGCGTAACCCGCCGGCGTGATGTCGAACCTGCCGAGGACGTCATTGCGCATGCCGTCGAAGCCGGCGCTGATCAGGATGAAGTCCGGCTTGAACCGCCGCGCGGCTGGAACGAGCTTCTGTTCGAACGCCGCGACAATTTGCGCATCCCCTGCGCCGGGCGGCAGCGGCACGTTAAGTGTCGTGCCGACTCCCTTGCCGGCACCCGTCTCCGCCGCGCTCCCCGTGCCTGGATACGCGCCGTAATGGTGCGTGCTGAAGTAGAAGACCGAATCGTCCTCGTAGAAGATGTCCTGCGTTCCGTTGCCGTGGTGATAATCGAAGTCGACGATGAGCACGCGGCCAATGCCGTGCATCTTCTGGAGGTAGCGGGCCGCGATGGCGACGTTGTTGAAGATGCAGAAACCCATACCCCGGTTGCGCGTTGCATGATGCCCGGGAGGCCGCACGGCGCAGAAGGCGTTCTTCAGGCGGCCGCTCATCACGCCGTCAACAGCGTTCAGCACTCCGCCGGCGGCTGCCCGGGCGGCCGCAAGCGAATCCGCGGTGACGTCGGTATCTCCGGTGCTGAGTTCTTTCACACCAGTGACATTTGTCAGCTCGCGCTTGACAAGATCGATGTACGAGCGATCGTGCACAAGCGCTAGTTCATCGTCGGTCGCTGGCCGCGAGGGAATCGGGTTGAGACCCTTGGAAAGCCCCGCTGTCTCGAGGCCGCGCACAATCGCGACCAGGCGCTCAGGCCGTTCCGGATGGCCCGTGTCCCCGGAGAGGTGCCGAAGATAAAGGGCATCGAAGAGGAATCCGGTCGGGCGCGTGGCGCGTGGCGCCGATTGTGTCGACGGTTGTTGAGCACTGTGCACCACGGCGCCGGCACTCGCAATGAAGGTAAGCGCGGCGCAGCCGCCACAAGCGATCAGCTTCCGCATACTCCGATCCCTGATCCCCGGTCCCCGATCCCCGATCCCCGCGCTCAGCGGCTTGCTTCGCTTGACGCCGCACCCAGCTTCTGTCCGGTCGCGGTCATCACGACGGAGCGCGCGTTGGCAAGATTGGGCTTGTGGCGTCCGAGCGAGCCTTCGATCGTGACCGCGTCACCGGGCTTCAGCACGTTCCGCGTCCATCCGAGACGCGTCAGTCCGTTGGGACTGCCCATTTCGATCGCCCAGTTCGTGACCGTGCCCGTCTGCGGGTCCTGCACATCCACGTACACGTACGCATGTGGGTTGGTCCATTCCAGCTTCGTCACTTTGCCTGTGAGCGTCATCGGCTTGGTAATGTCGAACTCCGCGGCGAACGAGTGATGTGCGCCAACAGATGTTCCGGCACAGACAGTTGCCGCAATCGCCAGGGCAAGCAAACGGAACGTGTCTCTCATGCGACCTCCCCTATTTAATCCCGGCGTTGCTCTCAAACTTGTTGTTCTCGTTGCAGATGCTCTCGAGAATTTCCTCCCCGGGTGCGAGCTCCCACGTCATGTGACGCTCGATCGGCTTGGTGAACGTTCCGGGGTCCTCGAGGGTAAGGTCAATCGTGAGATGACCGAGGTCGGGGCGCCGATACCGTTCGACCATGTGAAGCATCTCGGTATGCGGCAGACCCTCGCCAAAGAGAATCCACGTCTTGTCGTTGAATCCGGTCGTATCAATAACGAGCGTGTCCTTCTCCCATTTGCCGATGGAATGCCCCATCCACGTGGGATCCGCGTTTTTCGGGTGCTCGCGGCCGTCAAGGAATATCTGCCGGTAGTGCGGCTCCTGCTCGAACAGCTGCACCATGAGGGTTCGCGTCTGAACGAACTTGTGGAGAAGAGGCAGAGTTGGCGTGGGGTCGTCAGGCAAACAGACACTCGACGGCTGATCGCGGAAGTTGGTGGCAACCCGGACCTTCATGACGTCGGCAGCCCACGGCAGCAATGAAACCGGTACGGGATTGGGATCGACGTTCGCGTTCCACATGCCGGATAAATCGGGCCGGCCGTCAGGAGCACGCGGCGTCGGCCCCCTTACGTTGGCGTACTTGTTATGGATCGCCAGATAGGCATTGTCATCACCCACGATGCCCTGGTTCATCCTCTTGAGCGCAATATCCAGCAGCGTCGCCTTTCCTGCCTGGACGACGACGTCTTGCTGGACGAAGCGCGCCGACGTAATGCCCAGTTGCGGAACGGAGATCTCGTAGGCCCCTTCAGGCAGGGCGGTCAACGCGTACTCTCCCGACTTCCCGCTGATCGTCGTGAACGTCTTTCCGGTGGACCGCTGCTTCGCCTGAATCGACGCGCCCGCCACAATGCCGTCCGGATTTCGTACGGTGCCACGGATAGCGCCACCACCGCTCTGGGCAAACCCGCTGGAGCCTGAGACGAACAGAGCGAGGGCAATCGCAATCGGCTTCACAGGAGTCTCCTTTACTTAAGCCCCGCGTTCTCCTCAAACCTGTTGTTCTCGGCGCAGACGGCCTCCATCAGCTCCTCGCCAGGGGCAAGCTGCCACATCACGTGCCGCTCGACCGGTTTGATGAATGTGCCGGGATCCTCGATCGTGACGTCGATGTTCAGATGTGCGAGATCGGGCCGGTGGTACCGCTCGACGATGTGAAGCATTTCGGTATGCGGAAGCCACGTGGCCTGCAGGAGCCAGCTCTTGTCGTTGAGCCCCACCGTATCGATGACGAGCGTGTCCTTCTCCCATGTGCCGATGGAATGGCCCATCCACGTCGGGTCAGGATCCTTCGGATGGCCACGTCCGTCGAGAAATGCCTGGCGGTAATGCGGATCCTGCTCGAACAGATGCACGAGCAGCGAACGCGTCTGGATAATCTTGTAGAAGACCGGGAGCGTCAGCGTCGGATCGGTCGGCAGGCAGGTCGCCGTCGGCATGCCTGCAAAATTCGCATCGCGCCGCCGGGTCCATTCCGCGACGGCCCACGGCAGCATCGACGCGGGCTCCGGATTCGGATCCACATTCGCAAGCCAGACGCCCGAGAAATCAGGATGTCCATCAGGCATGCGCGGCGCCGGTCCCTTGATGTCTGCGTACTTGTTCATCATCTGGAGGAACCCCGCGTCGTCGCCAAGGATTCCAAAGTTGTTCGGCATCAGCGCGATGTCGAGCGACAGCGTCTTCGCCGCCTCGACGACCACACCGGGCTTCGCGTAGCGCGACGTTCGCAATCCGAGTTGGGGGACCGAGATCTCGTAGGTACCTGCCGGGAGGTCAGCCAGCCTGTAGCGGCCGGCCTTCGACGTGATCGCAGTGAACACCTTGCCGGTGGACTGTTCCTTCGCCTGAACCGTAGCGCTGCCAACAGCGTCGCCACCATCGGTGACGATCGTCCCCGTAATGGCGCCGCGACCGCTCTGGGCAAGCCCTGTGGACACGAACACGAGCAGAGCGACGACGATCGCGAGCCGCCTCACGGATCCTCCTATTCTGAAATTAACGCGCGAGTGGGATGCATCGTACACCCGGCATCCGTGCGCGACAATGGCGGCCGGCGTGCGCGATCCAAGCAGTACCCGAGTTCTCGGCGAGGTGGCGCGGAGTGCGATCCCGAACCTGCGTACCTGGCTGCAGGAATTGCGCTCCAAGAGCACGAGCCCACGAATTTCCGAAGGTCAGGGCAGGTACGCGTCGTGCTCCATAACGACGATGTAGAATCGGGCCGTGGCGGTCCGTCGGAGAGGCGGAGAGATGCCGAGCCTGGAAGAGCGTGTGGCGTATCTCGAAGGGCGCGGCGAGGAGCACGCCGGCGCCATTGCGGAAGTGCGCCACGATGTACGTGAGCTCCGGGCCGAGATGATTCGTCATTTCGAGCAGGTTGACAGTAGCGATTCGAGCTCATCGACAGGCGGTTCGAGCAGGTCGACGGCCGCTTCGCACACATGGACAACCGCTTCAACTGGCTCGTCGGTCTTCAGTTCGCCACGTTGCTGGCTGTGATTGCCCTCCTCGGTTCGTATTATCGATAGTCGAGATTGGAACTCTCCATCACTCGACGCGGCGTAGGATGAAGCACTTGAGATAGTAGGTCTCCGGAACGCCGACCAGAACGGGGTGATCGCGGCCCTGGATGCGCTTTTCCACGATAGCGACCGGCGTGTGGCTGTCTATCGACGCCTGGTGAATCACCTCGGCAAACATGTCCTCGTTCACGTTGTACGAGCAGCTGCACGTGATCAGGTACCCGCCGGGGTTGAGCAGGCGCATCGCGCGAAGGTTGATCTCCTTATATCCGGCTATCGCGTTCGGAATCGACGCCTTGTTCTTCGCGAAGGCGGGCGGGTCGAGCACGATGGTGTCGTAGCGCGCCCCTGACCGCTCGAGCCGGCGCAGCTCGTCGAAGACGTTGACCTCGCGCGCCTGGAGGTGGGGCACGCCATTGCGGGTCGCGTTCGCTCGAATCCGCTCGACTGCGTCAGCCGAGATATCGAGCGCTTCCGCCTCAGGACATTTGCGCGCCAGTCGCAGCGCGAACCCGCCAGTGTAGCTGAAACAATCGAGCAGCCGCCCGTGCGCATACCGCTCGGCGGCCTCACGATTCTCGCGCTGATCCAGAAAGAGCCCCGTCTTCTGTCCCTTGCGCATGTCGACGTCGTACTCAATCGGCCCTTCGCGCACCATGACCGATTCCGGCACATCGCCGTGCAGCACCGTGATCGATTGCTCGAGCCCCTCGAGCGCCCGCACTTTTGGATCGTTCCGCGCAAGAATGCCGGCCGGCTTCAGCAGTTCGACAAGCATTGAGGTGAGTTCCGGCAACAGGCGATCCGTGCCCTGCGACAGCGCCTGCACGACGAGGTAGTCGCCATACCGATCGACGATCAGTGACGGCAGCAGGTCCGCTTCGCCGTGCACGACGCGATAGGCGCTCGCATCCAGTGCAAGCGATTCGCGAACGCGAATCGCCGCCTCGATCCGCGTCCGAAGCAACAACTTGTCCGCCACGTTCTCGCCGACGGTCAGCACCCTGAGCGAAATCTGCGATTGATCGCTGAACAGCGCGCTGCCGATTCTGCGACGCCGAGGACCAATCATCTCGACGATGTCACCGCCGCCGGCGTGCACGTCGACGACATCGGAGCGATAGATCCACGGGTGCCCGGACCGAACGCGCTCTTCACCTCGCGCGGAAATTACGACGGCGGGACGTTGAGTAGTTGGCATTAGGTTTTAACCACGAAGACCCGACGGTCACGAAGAACAACAAGTCAATACTTCGTGCCCTTCGAGTCTTCGTGGTTTGATCATTGGTCATTGGCCATTGGGGCATTGAGCCCCGGGCATTGGATAGTACAATCACTCGTCATGCCCGCCTCTGCTTCCTCGCTTTCATCGATGCAACGCTCGCTGGCCGACACTGACGCCGAGATCGCGAACGCGATCAAGAACGAAGTTCACCGTCAGGCAGAGGGCCTGGAGTTGATTGCCTCGGAAAACTTCGTCAGCACGGCGGTGCTCGAGGCCGCCGGTTCGGTGATGACGAACAAGTACGCCGAGGGCTACCCGGGCAAGCGGTATTACGGCGGATGCGAGTTCGTCGACGTCGCGGAATCGCTGGCCATCGCGCGCGCGAAGCAGCTCTTTGGCGCCGACCACGTGAACGTTCAGCCGCACTCGGGCGCGCAGGCGAACATGGCGGTCTACTTCACCCTGCTCAAGCCGGGCGATACGGTGCTCGGTATGAATCTCGCCCACGGCGGCCACCTCACGCACGGCCATCCCGCTGAACTTCTCCGGGAAGCTCTACACGATCGTGCCCTACGGCGTCCGCCGTGACGACGAGCGGATCGACTACGAGGACCTGGAGAAACTGGCCCACGAGCACAAGCCGAAGATGATCATGGTCGGCGCGAGCGCCTACCCGCGCATCATCGACTTCCCGCGCATCAGCGCGGTGGCGAAGGCGGTCGGCGCGCCGATGGTGGTCGACATGGCGCACATCGCCGGGCTCGTCGCCGGCGGCGTCCATCCGAGCCCGGTTCCCCACGCCGACTTCGTGACGTCCACCACGCACAAGACGCTGCGCGGGCCGCGCGCCGGGCTGGTCCTGTGCCGCGAGCAGTACGCCAAGGATCTCGACCGCGCGGTGTTCCCCGGTGTTCAGGGCGGTCCGCTGATGCACATCATTGCGGCCAAGGCCGTCTGCTTCAAGGAAGCGTTGGAGCCGTCGTTTACCGAGTATCAGCGCCAGATCGCGGCGAACGCGACGCGCCTGGCGGCGTCGCTCACCGGCCACGGGTTCCGTCTTGTGAGTGGCGGCACCGACAATCACCTGATGCTCGTGGACGTCTTCTCGAAGGGCCTCACCGGGAAGGTCGCCGAGGCCGCCCTCGGCAAGGCGGGGATCACGGTCAACAAGAACGCGATCCCGTTCGACCAGAACCCTCCGATGGTGGCCAGCGGCATCCGCATCGGGACGCCTGCGATCACGACGCGCGGCATGCGCGAAGCGGAGATGGATCAGATCGGCGATCTCATCGCGCGCGTGCTGTCGACGCCCGAGGACGATCGCGCGCTCGGCATGGTGAAAGACGAGGTCGAGCGGCTGTGCCGGAACTTCCCGCTGTATCCAGAACTACAGCGCTGAACGAGGCGGTCTGCCGCCGCGTTTTCCGATGACGGCGCGCTGTCTCGCGCTGTCGATGGCTACGAAGCCCGCGAGGGTCAGCGCCAGATGGCGTCTGCCGTGGCCGACTGCATCGAGCACGGCGGGATGCTTGTCGCCGAAGCGGGCACCGGCACCGGCAAGACGCTGGCGTACCTGATCCCGGCCATCCTCAGTCGGCCAGCGCGTCCTTGTCTCCACCGGCACCAAGAACCTCCAGGAACAGATCTTCTTCAAGGATCTTCCTTCGCTTCGCGAGGCGCTGAATATTCCGTTCAGCGGCGACGCTGATGAAGGGCCGATCGAACTATCTCTGTCTTCATCGCTTCGAAACCTATCGCGACGGCGTCGAAGGTAATACCTCCGCGGGTGGACGACTGATCGAGAGCGGCGACCGCGTGATGCTGCCGGTGATCGATCGAGTGGGCCAAGCGGACCGAGACCGGCGATCGCGCGGAGCTGCGCGACCTGCCCGAAGACCTGCCGCTCTGGAAAGACATCGCGGCGGACGCGGAGACCTGCCTGGGCAGCGAGTGCCCGCGCTACGGCGACTGTTTCGTCACCCTCATGCGCCAGCGCGCCGCCGAATCCGACGTCGTCATCGTCAATCACCACCTGCTGTGCGCGGATGCGGCGGTGCGGAAGAGCGCATACGGCGAGGTGATTCCCTCCTGCGCGACGCTGGTTGTCGACGAGGCGCATCAGCTCGAAGACGTGGCCACGCAGTACTTCGGCGTCGCCGTCAGCAACTACCGCATCGAGGATCTGCTGCGCGACGTCGAGGCGACCGTGGCGGGCCTGGAAGGCCCGCCCCGCAATGAGGTGTATCAGGCGATCACCCGGGTCGCGGAACGCTCGCGATGTTCTTCAGCGGCCTCTCAATGGCCCGAATGCACAGGGGGTTGCCCGCCGAGGCGCCGAGCGCGAAGGCGGGGGCGGAGACGAAGGCGCGCTACACGTCAGAGGCGCTCGTCGAGCATTTCGAGGACGGAGCGATGCTCGCGGGCGCGCTCGAGGGCCTCGAGGCGTCACGCTCGCGTCCTTGCCGCGGACTCGCAAGGGGCCGTGAGCCGACCCTCGCGACGGGGACTCGGCGAACGAACGAGGTGCTCGCGACGCTCGCGCGGCGAGCCGGCGATCTGCACAGGGACCTGCCGCTTCCTGATCCGCGCCGCCGACGCCGACTTCGTGTACTACCTGGAGATTCGCGGCCGCGGGATTTTCCTTCGCGCCTCTCCGATCGACGTCTCACGCATCGCCCGGGAAGCGCTGTTCGATCGCATGCGGGCGACCGTGCTCACCTCCGCCACGCTCGCGGTGGATGGATCGTTCGAGTACGTGAAGAGCCGGCTGGGCATCCGCGAGGCGGCCGAAGTGCGCGTCCCGTCCGAGTTCGACTACGCGCGCCAGGCGCTGCTGTACCTGCCGCGGCGCATCCCGTCGCCAAAAGCGCCGACCTTCAGCGCGGCGGCCGCGCGCGAGGTGATCGAGATCCTCAAGCGATCGCGCGGACGCGCATTCGTCCTCTTCACCAGCTACGCGATGCTCCGCGCCGTTCAGCAGTTCGTTGAGATGTCGCTGCCGTTTCCCATCCTCGTGCAGGGCACGGCGCCGCGATCGACGCTGCATCGAGCAGTTCCGCTCGACGCCGAATGCCGTGCTGCTGGCCACCTCGAGTTTCTGGCAGGGCGTTGATGTCGTGGGCGAGGCGCTCAGCTGCGTCATCATCGACAAGCTGCCGTTCGCCTCGCCGGGCGACCCGATCACGGCGGCGCGCATCGAGTCGATCAACGCCCGCGGCGGCGACGCCTTTGCCGATTACCAGGTCCCGCTCGCGATCCTCGCCCTCCAGCAGGGTCTTGGGACGGCTCATCCGCCACCGGACAGATCGCGGAGTTTTGGCCATTCTTGACCCCCGCTTGCGCACAATGGGCTACGGGCGTAGATTTTTAGAGTCTCTTCCCCCGGCGCCCGTAACCCAGGACCTGGCTGCGGTTGAACGGTTCTTCGTATAATTCGTATTAAGCTCTACGGACAGGGTGTCGGTTAACTGGACCGCAACGCCCGCGAATCGTTCGTTGTTTTCAGCAAAGTGAGGATTCAGCATGCGGACCCATCTGTACCGGGGTGTCCTGGCGCTCGTGGTTGCGCTGGTATTTTCGGCCCCCGCGTTCGCCCAGGGCATCGTCAAGGGCAAGGTCGTAGACGAGAAGAACCAGCCCGTGGTCGACGCCAAAGTCGTCATTCAGGGTACGGCGCGCAACGCCGAGACGAAGACCAACAACCGGGGCGAATACGTGCAAGTCGGTCTGCAGTCCGGCCCGTACACCATCACGGTGACCAAGGACAAACTGGTCGCGACCCAGAAGGTCAATGTGACGCAGGGCACGCCGGCCGAGGCGAACCTCACCCTGCAGCCGCAAGCCACGGCCGGTATGAGCCCCGAGCAGAAGGCGCTGCAGGAGGCGGCGGCGTTCCGCCATCGAGGCGCTGCGCGCCGGCCGCGATGACGAAGCGATTCAGAAGCTGAACGAAGTCATCGTGAAGCTGCCGACCTGCAGCGACTGCTACTACAACCTCGGCATCGCCTACACGCACAAGCAGCAGTGGCCGGAGGCTGAAGTCGCGCTCAAGAAGTCGATCGAGCTGAAGCCGACCAACCCAGATCCGTACAACGGTCTCGCGAACGTCTACAACGCGCAGAAGCGGTTCGACGAGGCGCTCGCGATGAACACCGAAGGCGACCGAGTTGTCAGGAACGACGGGGGGGGCCGGCGGCGGCAACGCCGAAGCGATGTACAACCAGGGCGTCGTATTGTTCAACGCGGGCAAGTATGCCGACGCGAAGGTGCAGTTCGAGGCTGCGACCAAGGCCGATGCAACTAACGCGAATGCCTTCTACCAGCTCGGTATGACCGCGCTGAACCTCGGGCAGATCCCGGATGCCGTCTCCGCGCTCCAGACGTTCATGAAGCTGGCGCCAAGCGATCCCGAAGGCTGCGCAGGTGCAGTCGTCGCTCCCTGCCTTGCAGCAGATGCTGCCGAAGTAGAGGCGCGGCGAAGCCAGCGCACGCCAGTACCGCGGGGGCTTCACGCCCCCGCGACTTTGATGCCCACTATCGCCGACCGGCTGGCCGGAATCCGCGAGCGCATGGCCGCCGCGGCCCGGTCCGCCGGCCGGGATCCTTCCTCAATCAGGCTCGTCGCCGTTTCCAAGACATTCCCGATTGACGCAATTCGCGAGGCCTACGCCGCAGGACACCGTGACTTTGGGGAGAATCGCGTCCAGGAAGCCCTACAGAAAATCGCGTCTGCAACCGACCTAGAGATCAGATGGCACCTCCTTGGCCATCTGCAGCTCGAACAAGGCCCGGAAGGCAGGGCCGGTATTTACTGCGATTCATTCGGTGGACAGCCTCGAGCTGCTGAAGAAGCTCGATGCAGCGGCGGTGGAGGCCGGGCGGACGGCGGAACTGTTACTGCAGGTGGACCTGGCCGGCGAGGCGACGAAGTTCGGCGCGTCGCCAGACGAGGTGCCTCGATTGCTCGACGCCGCGGCCGGATGCCGCGCCGCCAGGGTAACCGGGTTGATGACTCTGCCACCGTTGCCTGACTCGCCCGAGGACGCGCGGCCCTGGTTCAGACGGCTGCGCGACCTGCGGGATGGTTGGCTGGCCTCCGGTGTTCCGCCTGCAGATGCTCAGCGAGCTGTCGATGGGCATGAGCGGCGACTTCGAAGTGGCGATCCAGGAAGGGTCGACGATGGTGAGGGTAGGGACAGCGATTTTTGGGAGCCGACATGTTCAAATCTGACGATCTGACGCCAACCGCCGACGCGAGGCGTCTGCCCTCGCCCGAACGCCACATGACCGTCACGCCGCTCGACATGCGGCAGGCGCGCTTCTCCGCCAGCATGCGCGGCTTCGACAAGGTCGACGTCACGGCGTTCCTCCAGGAAGCGGCCGACGGTTTCGAACACGCGCTGCGTGAGAATGAGCGGTTGCGGCAGGAGATCGCGCGGCTCGAAGGGTCGATCGTCCAGTTCCGTGAGCTCGAGAGCAGCCTCAAGAACACGCTTATGACCGCGCAGAAGGTGGCTGACGACATGCACGAACACGCGGTGCAGGAAGCCGCGCGCATCGTGCGGGAAGCCGAGGGGCGCGCCGACCTGCTCCTGCAGAAGACGCAGGCGCGAACCGAGGACATCGAGCGCGAGATCGACGGACTGCGGCTCAAGCGACGCGAGGCGGAATTGAACGTCGAATCGACGATCGCAGCCCTGCACAACACCCTCGACTTCATCCGTGAGCAGGACAGCCGCGAGCATGCGGAGCGGCTGGTGCCACATCTCCTGAAGATCGGCGTCGCGTAACTCAGAATTGAGTGTCGAGCTGCGTGTTCGCGTGACTCCCAGGTCCGGCAAGTCCGGCATCGCTGGGACGCGCGATGGCGTGCTGCTCGTCCGGCTCAATTCCCCTCCCGTTGAAGGCGCTGCCAATTCAGAGTTGATTGAGCTCATCTCGGATGCGCTTGGAGTCCCCAAGCGATCGATCGCCATCGTGTCCGGGCAACGATCACGGCTGAAGCGCATCGTCGTCCACGGCGTTACGATGGACGACGTCAATGCAAAATTCAAAATGCAAAATGCAAACGCTGAATGACGCCCACGCTACTCCAGCACGACGACGATTTATTGACGTTTGCATTTTGCATTTTGCATTTTGAATTACGCTAAGCTCCGTCCGTGCAACCCGCGGACTTCCTGATCGAGCACGCTGATCTCATCGCGACCTGCGCGGGGCCGGCGCCGCGCCGAGGCCTTGCCCAGCGCGAGATTTCATCCCTTCACAACGGCATCATCGCCGCTTATGGCGGCCGCATCACGTACGTCGGCGCCGCAACAGCGCTATCGGATGGCGTGGAGGTCCAGAAGGGCGCCACGCGTATCGACGCGCGCGGCTGCACCGTGGTCCCCGGCTTCGTCGATCCTCACACCCATGTCGTGTACGCCGGCGATCGACGCGCGGAACTGCAGCGCCGGCTCGGCGGGCGAGTCGTACGCCGCCATCGCGGGCGACGGCGGCGGGATCGTACAGACCGTCAAAGCCACCCGCGCGGCCACCCAGGACCAGTTGGTGGCGGAAACCCGCGGGCGTCTCGACGAGATGCTCGCTGCCGGCACCACGCTCTGCGAGGCCAAGAGCGGTTACGGCCTCGACGTAGAATCCGAGATCCGTCAGCTCCACGCCATTCGCACGCTCGACGAAGAACACGCCATCGACATCGTCCCGACGTTCATGGGGGCGCATGAAATCCCCATCGAATACCGCACGCGGCGGGGTGAGTACGTCTCGCTGGTCATTGACGAGATGATTCCGCGCGTGGCCGAGCAGGCGCTCGCCGAATTCTGCGACGTGTTCTGCGAAGAGGGAGTGTTCACACCCGAGGAATCGCTGGAGATTCTCGAGGCAGGCCTGCGAGCCGGCCTCGCGCCACGCGTGCACGCAGACGAGCTCGGTCCAAGCGGCGGCGCCAGCGTGGCCGCGCGGATCCGGGCGCGCTCCGCCGATCATCTCCTGCACGTGGACGAACGCGGTGCCGACGCGCTTGCCGATTCGGGCGTGTGCGCGACGCTGCTTCCGATCGCAGCGTTTTACCTGAAGCTTGGCCGATTTGCCCCGGCGCGAATGCTCATCGATCGCGGCGTCCCCGTCGCTCTGGCAAGTGATGTGAATCCGGGCGCCGGCTTGTCCCCGTCGATGCCGTTCGCCATGGCGCTCGCCTGCTTCGCCATGGATATGACCCTCGAGGAATCCTTGATTGCCGCGACGCTGAATGCGTCGTGGTCGATCGATCGCGCTCACGAAGCCGGCAGCCTCGAGCCGGGTAAGCTGATGGACGCGGTGATCATCAAGGGCGGCCTCGCGGACGTGCTTCGTGTCGGCGCGTCGTCGATCCGGATGGTCATCAAGCGGGGGAAAGTCGTGTCGCCGGGCCAATGAGATGAGCGACGAACCGCCTACCACCAGCCGCCAACCGGCTTGCTCCGAGATGGCGCTCGCCGATCTGGTCGACGCGTTCTCGTCGACGGATCCGGTCCCGGGTGGCGGATCTGCCGCGGCGCTGGCGGGCGCCGTCGGCGCGGCCCTGCTGCTGATGGTCGCGGGAAATCCGAAAACGAAGAGCGGTGCGCCGGAGGAAACGGCAGACCTTGCGGACGCGGCGGCGCGCATCCGGCCGCTTCGTGATTCCCTGCTCGAGCTCGTCGACCGCGACAGTGAGGCATATAGCCAGGTCCTGACGGCATTCAAGCTGCCCAAGGGATCCGACGCGGAGAAATCGCAACGACAACAGGCGATAGAGACGGCAACACGGTGGGCGACCGAGGTGCCACTCGACACGATGCGCGCGTGTCAGCAGGCGTTGCGCGGCGCAGTAACGGTAGCCGCCAATGGCAATCGCAACGCCTCGAGCGATGTCGGGGTGGCGATCGAACTGCTTTTTGCGGCGCTCCGCGGTGCCCGCATGAATGTCGAGATCAACCTCGCCGGGGTGAGCGACACCGAGTACGTGGCCCGGTTACAGAACGAGGCGCGTCAGCTTGGAGACGACGCGGGGGCTGAGGCGGCCCGTGGAAGGGAACTTCTCGGATTGACCTAACGGTGGCTGTCGCCGTTGAGCCCTGCCATCGACAGTGCCTCAACGGAAAATCGGAAGTTGATCGGATAAATGTAGTTCGGGAACACTTCGACGCCCTGGGTATATGACGCCTTGGCGGTCGTACGGAGACCGTCCCGGGTCACTTCGACGTCTCCTTCCTCCAGCGGCACGCTGAAGCCCTGTGCCTTCTGAAGGATGTGGTTCTGGATCTCGCCGGGCGATGCCTGCGCCCCGAAGGTGAGGAGCTCCTGGGACGCGTCTTTCAGCTGGTAATAGCCCGCCGCCGCCATTCCGACACGGGCGGACGCATTCAGAATCGCAATCGCAATCAAGATCTTGATAGTGGTTTTCATGAATTCTTCGGGCGATGTGAAGACCCGCCCCTACCCTAGTAATGTCGGCGCTTTGGCCCGGGATCCGTAGGGGAGGGCAGGCGGGTCTAAAGACCCGCCTCTGGAGCCGGACCTTCAGGTCCGCCTAATGAATCTGGTGAAACAGGCGATTCCAGCGGATTGTCGTGAAGAAACGCGCAAGGCCGCCTGACGGCTGCCCTTCCTCGGCGTCCTCGAACGACCAGTAGACGAACGCCGCCTTGCCCTTCACGTACTCTCGAGGCAGGAACCCCCAGTAGCGGCTGTCCTCCGAGTTGTCCCGGTTGTCGCCCATCATGAAGTAGTGGTCGGGTGGCACCGTAACGGGCCCGTAATGGACGCGCACATCGAAGTCCTCTTGCGGCGTATCACCCGGCGCCGGAAAGAGGTAATGCACGTACGGCTCGTCGAGCGCCTTGCCGTTGATGTAGACCTTCTTGTTCCGCAGCTCGATCGTGTCGCCCGGGAGGCCGATCGTGCGCTTGATGAAGTCACGCTCGGGATCCTCTGGAAACTTGAAGACGATGACGTCGCCGCGCTTGATCGAATCGATAGGCAGCAGCTTCTGCTCGATGGGGCTCGAGCGTCGGACCGAAGACGAACTTGTTGACGAGCAGGTGGTCGCCGATGAGCAGGTTGTTCTCCATCGAGCCGGTTGGGATCTTGAAGGCCTGGACGACGAAGGTGCGCACGAAGAGCGCGAGGATCACGGCGACGCAAATCGACTCGAAATACTCGCGCACCGTCGATTTGCGGTACTCGACCACCGGTTCCGTTCCCTGCTCTCGTGCTGCTCTTGCCATCTCTATCAATCCTACTCTGTCCCCATCTTGAGGACAGCCAGGAAGGCCTCCTGCGGAATCTCGACGCGCCCGACGCGCTTCATCCGCTTCTTCCCTTCCTTCTGCTTCTCGAGCAGCTTCCGCTTGCGCGAAATGTCGCCACCGTAGCACTTGGCCAGGACGTTCTTGCGCAGCGCCTTGACCGACTCCCGGGCGATCACGCGGGTGCCGACCGACGCCTGGATGGCAATCTCGAACATCTGGCGCGGGATGAGCTCGCGCATCTTCGACGCGAGCGCGCGGCCGCGGTCGTAGGCGGCGTCCCGGTGGACGATGATCGACAGCGCATCGACCGGCTCGCCGTTCACCAGGATGTCCAGTTTGACGAGCGGCGACTCCCAAAAGTCGGTCACGTGATAGTCGAGCGAGGCGTAGCCGCGCGACATCGTCTTCAGCCGATCGTAGAAGTCGAGGACGACCTCGTTGAACGGCAGCTCGTAGGTGATGAGCACGCGGTCGGACTTCAGATACTCGAGCTTTTTCTGCACGCCGCGCTTGTCCTGGCACAGCTTGAGAATCGGACCCGACGTACTCGGACGGCGTCAGGATCATCGCCGTGATCACCGGCTCCTCGATCTTCGTGATCCGCCCGACATCCGGGAGTTTCGACGGGCTGTCGATCTCCTGCACGACCCCGTCCGTCGTCGTCACGCGATACAGCACGCCTGGCGCGGTGGTGATCAGGTCCATGTTGTATTCGCGCTCGAGGCGCTCCTGGACGATCTCCATGTGGAGCAGCCCGAGGAAACCGCAACGGAAGCCGAAGCCGAGCGCCGCGGACGTCTCGGGCTCATAGAAGAACGACGCGTCGTTGAGGCGCAGCTTCTCCAGCGCCTCGCGCAACTCCGCATATTGATGGCTCTCCACGGGGTACAGCCCGGCAAAGACCATCGGCTTCAGCTTCTTGAACCCGGGGAACGGCTCGGTGGTCGGCCTCGCGACGTCGGTGACCGTGTCGCCGATCTCTGGCGTCCGCGACGCGCTTGATGTTCGCCACGACGAAGCCGACCTCGCCGACGCCAAGTTCCTCGACGGGTATCGCCTTCGGCGAGAACACGCCGAGGCCGTCCACCTCGAAGTCCTCTCCCGCGGCCATCAGCCGGATCTTCTGCTTCGTTCGGAGCATGCCGTCGATCACGCGTACGACGATGACGACGCCGCGGTAGGGATCGAACCAGGAGTCGAAGATCAGCGCCTTGAGCGGCGCGTCGGGATCGCCCGTGGGCGGATGGAACCGCTCGATGATCGCCTCGAGGATGTCCTGCGTGCCGGTGCCTTCCTTCGCGCTCGCGAGGATGGCGCCCGAGCTGTCGAGGCCGATGATGTCCTCGATCTGCCGCTTGCACTCGTCCGGCTGCGCGCTCGGCAGATCGATCTTGTTGATGACCGGAATGATCTCGAGATTGTTCTCGACTGCGAGGTAGGCGTTCGCCAGCGTCTGCGCCTCGACGCCCTGCGACGCATCGACGAGCAGCAGTGCACCCTCGCATGCCGCGAGCGATCGCGTCACCTCGTAGCCGAAGTCCACGTGACCCGGCGTATCGATCAGGTTGAGGACGTACTGCTCGCCGTTTTTCGCGGTGTAGTTCAAGCGGACCGGGTGCGCCTTGATCGTGATCCCGCGCTCGCGCTCGAGATCCATGGCGTCGAGTACCTGCGCCTCCATCTCCCGGGCCTGCAACGCGCCGGTCAGCTCGAGGAAACGGTCCGCCAGCGTCGACTTGCCATGATCGATATGGGCGATGATGGAGAAATTGCGGATGTGGGCGGGATCCATTCAGATACGAACACTGAATTATACCGTGGGGGGATCAGGGATCAGGGATCGGGGATCAGGGATCCGGGATCCGGATCGTCTTGGGAGTTGGGAATTGTGCGTTGGAGGTTGAGCTTCAGCGCTGGTCGAGCGGAATGAAGCGCTGCGGGTAGTCGGGCCCGGTGTAGTCGGCGCGCGGGCGAATCAGCCGGTTGTTCGCGTACTGCTCGAGAATGTGTGCCGTCCAGCCGGACATGCGGCTGACGGCAAAGATCGGCGTGTACAGATCGATCGGGATCCCGAGCGTGTAATACGTGGAGGCGGAGTAGAAGTCGACGTTCGGATTCAGCTTCTTCTCGGCCTTCACGAGCGCCTCGATGCGCTGCGACATGTCGTACCACGCCGTGTTGCCGGCGCGTTTGCCGAGCTCGAGCGACATCTGCCGCAGGTGCGTCGCGCGGGGATCCTCGGTGTGATAGACGCGGTGGCCGAAGCCGGGGATCTTCTCCTTCCGCGCGAACTTGGCGCGAATCGCGTCATCAATCCGCTCGGGGGCCGCGTTCTGGCCGAAGTCCAGCAGCATCTTCATCACTTCAGCGTTCGCCCCGCCGTGAAGCGGCCCCTTCAGCGCCGCGATTCCCGCCACGACGGCTGAATACATATCGGTGAGCGTCGCGGCCGCGACGCGCGCGGCGAACGTCGAGGCGTTGAGCTCGTGGTCCGCATGAAGGATCAGCGCGACGTCGAACGCCCGGATGGCGGCTGCGCTCGGCCGTTCGCCGGTGAGCATGTAGAGGAAATTCGCGGCGTGGCCCATCACGGGGTCGGGCGCGATCGACCCGCCGCCGGCTTTGAGCCGTCCCCACGTCGCGACAACCGTTCCCGTCTGTGCCGTCAGCCGCACGGCCTTCCGGTACTGCGCCTGAGGCGAGGCATCGTCGGCTTCCGAGTCGTAGTGGCCGAGCGCGGACGTGATCGTGCGGAGCGCGTCCATCCCGTCGACAGGCGGCAGCGAGCGCATCAGCCGGATGATCGGCTCGGGCAGCGGCCGCGCCGCGGCAAGCTGCGACTGGAGGTCTCCGAGCTCCGCACGCGTCGGCAGGCGCCGATGCCACAGCAGGTAACAGACTTCCTCGAACGTCGCCGCGTCTGCCAGGTCATGGATGTCGTACCCGCAATAGGCGAGCACGCCGCGATCGCCATCGAGGTAGCAGATCGCAGACGAGGTGGCGACGACGTCTTCGAGTCCGCCCTTTGGTTTGTCAGCTGTCATGCGAGGCCTGATCGTAATTCAAAATGCAAAATGCAAAATGTGAACAATGCGTAGTCCAAAGATCACAAAGACAGTTTGAATTTGGGCCTGTAGATGGCTCCAACGATAGCGCCGTAGACGCCGAACTCGCCGATGTGCTCGATCATCTGCAGCGCGCCGAGGCGCAGCGCGATCGGCTCGGTGACGTAGTTCCAGACGATCGCGAAGCCGTCGATCATGATGGCGACGACGAGGCCGAAACGCATGCCTTCGAGGATCCCGGATCCGTCACCCTCATAGCCCTTCGCGTACGCATATGCGAACGCCACGAATGCCACGAGTTGCGCTCCAAACCCGATTGGAAGAAGCGGGGTGACATCCTCGGCGCGGCGAAATGCCCAGGGGTTCGCCTGGTACACGTGCAGGAGCCAGACATTGTTAATCAGGTATCCGAGCCCGATCGACACGAACCAGGCCGCGATTGCCGCAATGACCATCCGCGCGTAGTTCATGCCCGGCGATTCTAACAGCGCTCACGAGACAAGCCACGGAGACACAGAGACACGGAGCTGGTATGTCTAAATTCTCCGTGCCTCCGCGACTCCGTGGCTTGTGGAAGGGAAAGGTGTTGACTACGCCTCTTCTTCCGAAGGCTCCAGCACGACGCTATCGCCCGCGTACTGCTGCACGATGGAAAGCAGGCCGGTGTAGAGGAAGCCGATCTGGAAGAGCATGAGGAACGGCAGCGTGCCGTAGATGCCGTTGGCGAGCGCGTAAAACACCGTCGCGGTGAAATACAGGCCGAGTGCGAGCTCGATCACCGGCTGGATGATGACCGTCTGGCGGTACTTCTTGCCGATCCACTCGTCCGCGCTCGCCTCGATGTGGTACTTCGGCGTGCGCGCGAACTCACTCTCCTGGTTGAAGAGCGCCTCGAACACCGCCTTGGTGTTGTTCACGGTCAGGCCGATGCCGATTGACATCAGGAACGGGAGATACTTCGCGCGTGTGATCCAGTCGTCGTGCAGCTCGCGCTGGCAGACCATGTAGAAGTTCGCCACCGACGCTGTCGCCGCGAAGAACAGCGGCACGTCGATGAGCAGCATCTCGTACCACCCCATGTTGTAGCGGATGACCATCGACGGCGCCATCAGCACCGACAGCACGCACATCAGCGGATAGTTGAAGTTCGCCGTCAGATGGAAGAACGCCTCCGTCTTCACCCTGAGCGGCAGGTTCGATCGCAGGATGCGCGGGAGCAGCTTGCGGCATGTCTGGATCGAACCCTTGGCCCACCTGTGCTGCTGCGACTTGAACGAATTCATTTCGACCGGGACTTCGGCTGGCGCAATCAGCCCTGGAAGAAAGATGAACTGCCAGCCGCGCAGCTGCGCGCGGTAGCTGAGGTCGAGATCCTCGGTGAGCGTATCGTGCTGCCACCCGCCCGCGTCACCGATCGCCTCGCGGCGCCAGATGCCGGCGGTGCCGTTGAAATTGAAGAACATGCCCGAGCGGTTGCGGGCGCCGTGCTCGAGCACGAAATGCGCATCGAGCAGAATCGACTGCACTTTCGTGAGCAGCGAGTATTCGGAGTTGATGTGCCCCCAGCGCGCCTGGACCATCGCGATCTTCGGATCGCCGAAGAACGGCACCGTGCGCCGCAGAAAGTCGGCCGTCGGAATGAAGTCGGCGTCGAAGATCGCGATGAACTCGCCCTTCGCCGCCTTGAGTCCCGCCTCGAGCGCCCCCGCCTTGTAGCCTGTACGATCGCTGCGGTGGATGTACTTGATGTCGATCCCCTGCGCCGCATTGCGGCGGACCGCGCGTTCGGCCACGCTGGTCGTCTCGTCGGTCGAGTCGTCCAGCACCTGGATCTCGAGCAGCTCGCGCGGATAGTCAATCTCGCAGACGGCGTCAATCAGCCTGTCGGCGACGTACATCTCGTTGTAGATGGGGAGTTGGATCGTGACAACCGGCAGTGTGTCGAGAGGGACGCCCGGGACCGGTACCTTGTCCTTGTTCTTCATGTACAGATAGACCAGGTAGTACCGGTGCCATCCGTACACGGCCAGAATGACGAGGACGAAGAAGTACGTCGCGAGAATGAGGGTTTCGCCGAGACTCATAGAGTAGGAGGACCCGCTGTAGTCACCGTTGAATAATTATACGGATACCGTCGCATTCGCGAAAGCGACCAAAACGTAGATATGAACAGCTTAGAGTTACAAAAATTGCTTGAGTCGGTTCGCACCGGCGGCGTCGATCCGGCGGCGGCATCTGAGCAGATCGCCGCCGCGATGCGGGCTGCGCCGTTCGAGGATCTCGGCTTCGCGCGTGTGGACACGCATCGGGAACTCCGCCAGGGTTTTCCCGAAGTGATCCTCGGCATAGGCAAAACGCCTGCCCAGATCGCCGCAATCGCCTCGCGTATCGTGGCGCGAGGCCAGGCACTGCTGGTTACGCGCGCTGAGCCGGAGGCCTACGAGGCGGTGCGCGCGGTCGCGCCTGCAGCGGTCTATCATGCCGAGGCGCGGGCGATTACATTGGCACAGGGCGAGATTCCGCGAGGTCACGGTACCATCCTCATCGCATGTGCTGGAACGGCAGATCTCCATGTAGCTGAAGAGGCGGCGGTCACCGCGGAGCTGATGGGCAATACGATCGACCGTCTCTACGATGTCGGTGTCGCCGGCATCCATCGTCTGCTGAGCGAGCAGAACCGAATCCAGAGCGCCCGTGTGGTGATCGTCGTCGCCGGCATGGAAGGCGCGTTGCCGAGCGTGGTCGCCGGGCTCGTGAGCGTGCCGGTCATTGCGGTCCCGACAAGCGTTGGATACGGCGCAAGCTTCGGCGGCGTTGCCGCGCTGCTGGGCATGCTCAACAGCTGCGCCAACGGCATCGCCACCGTGAACATCGACAACGGATTCGGTGGCGCCGCGATGGCTAGCTTGATCAATCATTTGTGAACTCGAACCAGGGTTCAGTTGGTTCAGGGGGTTCGGTGGGTTCAGGGGGTCCTGTTCAGAGGGTTCAGCAGGTTCGGTCTGAACCCCTTGGCCCCCTGGAACCGTCTGAACCTTTTGAACAGGACCTTCTGAACCCTCTGAACCCCCCGAACCCTTTGAACCCATGAACGCAGGCGCCCTGCGCGCTTTAGAGTTTGATCGCATAGTTGCGGTCGTAGCCGGCCTTGCGGTCACGCCCACCGGCCAGGATCGACTGGCGGAGCTGCAGCCGCTGACGAACGCCGGCGCGGTTGTCGCGGCGCAGAAGGCCACCAGCGAAGGAACGAGATTCCTCGCCGACCATCCGGGCTTCCCGCTTCGGGCGCCGTCAGACCTCGCAGCCATCCTTGACGCGCTCGGCGTTAACGGACGCGCGCTCGAATCGCTGCGGCTGCTTGGCCTGGCCGACTACCTTGAATCGATCGAGCACTCGCGAGCCGCTATCAGGAACGCGTCCGGCACCTTTCCGATCCTCGGAGGGCTGGTAGAGGGCATCGCCTCCTTCAAGGGCGAGATCGCGGACGTCCGGCGCAAGATCGATCCGTCGGGCGAGGTGGCGGACAACGCGAGCCCTGCGCTTGCGTCGATCCGCGATCGCCTGCGGCGCCAGCGCGCGAAGCTTCGGACGACGCTCGAATCGTTCGTGCGCGGACGCGAGACGTCAAAGTATCTGCAGGAGCAGGTCGTCACGGATCGCAACGGGCGCTACGTGCTGGTCGTCAGGTCCGAACATCGCTCCGCCATCCCAGGCATCGTTCATGGCGCATCGGCGAGCGGCGCGAGCCTGTATCTCGAGCCGCTCACCACGGTCGAAATCAACAACGACCTCGTCGCACTCGAAGAGCAGGAGGCTGAAGAAGTCCGCCGCATCCTGCTGGCGCTGACCGACAATTTCCGCGCGCGACCGGACGATCTACAGAGGACCATCGACGTCGCAACGGAGCTGGATGTCATCCAGGCCCGCGCGCGATTTGCCCAGATCGTGGACGGCGTTGAGCCGGTGATCTCGAGCGATGGCGCCTTCGAGCTGCGCGGTGCGCGGCATCCGCTCCTCGTGCTAAGGGGTCGGGAGTCATTACGAGAATCGAAACCAGAGCGGGACGACGATCAGCATTTCGATTCTCGTAATGACTCCCGACCCCATGTCACGGTCCCCGTCGACATCCTCCTGATTCCGCCGACGCGTGTGCTTCTCATCACCGGCCCGAACACCGGCGGCAAGACTGTCGCGCTCAAGACGGCCGGTCTTCTCGCGGTCATGGCGCAGGCCGGACTGCACATCCCTGCGGACACCGGGTCGCGATTGCCGGTGTTCCAGTCGCTGTTCGCCGACATCGGCGACGAGCAATCGATTTCGGCGAGCCTGAGCACCTTCTCGGCGCACATCACGAACGTCGTTTCGATGGACCGGAACCTTGTGCTGCCGGCGCTCGTGCTGCTCGACGAAGTGGGCGCGGGCACGGATCCCGTCGAAGGCGGCGCGCTCGGGATCGCGGTGATAGACCATTTCCGCACGCGCGGAGCGCACCTGGTCGCGACAACGCATTACGACGCGCTGAAGTCGTACGCGTCGACGACCGATGGCGTCACCAGCGCGGCGTTCGGCTTCAACCCAGAGTCGTTCGCGCCAACCTACCGGTTGATCTACGGGTCGCCCGGCCGCAGTCTCGCGATCGAGATCGCCGCTCGACTCGGGATGCCGCCCTCCGTGATTGCGTCCGCACGCGACAATCTCACGGAAGAGCAGAAGCAGCTCGCAGACCACCTGGCGCGTGTCGACAACGATCTCCGCGCGCTCGAGCAGGAACGGAGGGAACTGTCGAAGCAGCGGGCCACAGTAGCGGAGTCCGAGAACAAGGTGCGCGGCCGCGAGGAATCGGTTCGGGAGCGCGAGGAGACGTTCCGCCGGAAGCTCGATACCAGGCTTGACGCGCAGTTGCGTGAGGCGCGCCGCGAGATCGACAAGGTCATCGAGGAGCTGAAGACGCGCGCTCCGCGCCTGGTGAACACAGGGCAAACCGGCACGACGCGATCGGAGGCGCGAGCAGCGGTCGAGGATATTCTCGCCAAGGCGGTGGGCGAGATCGGCGATGGGTCGGCGAAAGCCGGCCCCTACGTACCTGGCGCTTCGTCGGACAAGAAAGCCGGCCCCGCGACCGGCCCCATCGAAGCGGGCGCCCGCGTCATGGTCGGCGGGCTCGGACTTGAAGGTACGGTCATCGAGCTCCACGGCAAGCAGGCCGAGGTCGATGTGCGCGGGAAGCGATTGCGCGCCGCTATTCGCGATCTGCGGGTGATTGACGGTCCTCCGCCGGCGACACGGGTCAACGTGCACGTCGACCTTCAGCCGAGGGAGGGCCTGCTGTCCGAGTTGAATGTCATCGGATCCACCGTCGACGAGGCGCTCACCCGCCTGGAAAAATTTCTCGACGAGTCAACCATGACGGATCAGCATACGATCCGGGTCATTCACGGCCACGGCACCGGACAGCTTCGCCGCGCGATCGGCGAGTTCCTGAAGAATCATCCGCTTGTTGCGAGTTACCAGCTGGCGCCGCAGGATCAAGGCGGCGGCGGGGCAACAATCGTAGAGTTGAAAGATTGAAATGCAAAATTCAAATGCAAAATGAAACAGCAGGTTTCGACCTGTGTCGTGTTTGCATTTTGCATCTTGCATTTTGAATTACGCGAATGGGCTTATTCCCGCAGCAGTTCATCGACGACCTGAAGCATCACGCGGACATCGTCGTCGTGATCCAGGACTACGTGTCGCTGAAGAAGACGGGCGCAACCTACAAGGGTCTCTGTCCGTTCCACGGCGAGAAGACGCCGTCGTTCCACGTGACCCGCGACAAGGGCTTCTTTCACTGTTTCGGCTGCAACGTCGGCGGGGACGTGTTCAAGTTCCTCGAGCTGCACGAGAAGATCGGGTTTGCCGACGCCGTGAAGCTGCTCGCGCAGCGCTTCGGCATGTCGCTGCCCGAGATGGAGCAGACCGACGACCAGCGCGCCAACTCCGCCGAGCGCGAGACGCTGCTCAAGGTGCACGAGTCAGCGGCCGCGTGGTTCCAGCAACAGCTTGCCTCGAACGCTGGCGCGCGGGTTCGGCGGCAGATCGCCGACCGTGGCGTCACCGACGACACGCGACAGGTGATGGGCCTTGGATTCGCGCCCCCTGGCCGTGAGGGACTGAAAGCGGCGCTGATCAAGGAAGGGTTTTCGCAGGCGCTGCTTGTCCGCGCCGGCCTTCTCGTTCAAAAAGACGACGGCTCGGTGATCGATCGGTTCCGTAACCGGTTGATGATTCCGATCTGCCGGGACACGGGGTCCGCGATCGCGTTCGGCGGTCGCGCCGTCGACGCCGACCAGCAACCGAAGTACCTCAACTCGCCGGAAACGCCGATCTACTCGAAGGGCCGCACGCTGTACGGGTTGAATCTCAGTAAGAACGCCATCCGACACGGCAAGTTCGCCGTGCTCGTCGAGGGCTACTTCGATTTCGCGCAGGTCTATCAGGCAGGGTTCCAGGCTGTTGTCGCGTCGTGCGGCACGGCACTTACCCCGCAGCACTCTCAGCAGCTGCGGCGATTCACGAGCAAGGTCGTGCTCAGTTTCGACCCGGACACCGCGGGCCAGGGCGCGACGGCGAAATCGTGCGACATATTGGTGGCTGAAGGATTTGAGGTGAACGTCGCCATACTGCCCCCGGGGGAGGACCCTGATACGTTTGTCCGGAGGCAGGGCCGCCAGGGATATCGTGAGCGCCTCGAGCAGTCCCGTCCGTACCTCGAATATCTCCTCGACCGGGTGGCTGGCGGGCCACAACCTCAATACGGATGAAGGTCGCGTGAAGTTTCTGGGCGAAATGCTTCCTATTGCCGGGCGCATTCCGGACGCCTCAATGAGGGATCGGTTCGCAGACAGGCTGTCTTTCAAAGCGCGGGTCACCGACGACGTCGTTCGCGCGGAAATCAGAAAGGCTGTCGTCCAGAAGCAAACCACGCTGACAAAACGTGACGTCCCGAGCTTCGGGCAGGTCACAAAGGCGGAAAAAGGGCTGATTTGGCTGCTGGTCCATCAACCGGAGGGGGCGCTCGGTGCGTTGGAAACACTGGATGGCACGGATTTAGATGGGCTGGCATCCCGAACGGTGCTGGATCTCGCGCACAAACTGAACGAAAATACTGAGTTCACTCCATCTGCGCTTCTCGAGCGTCTAAGTACCGTGGACGCCCAGCTGGTGACCGCCATTGCGAGCGAAACGGAAGCGCACGTGCACGACGCCGGCGGGTGCGTCCGGATTATCAAGCGCCTCCGTTACGAGCGGGAGCGCGCGGCGATCCAGCGCGAAATCGATCGCCTGCAGGAGCTCGGCGGGCACGAAGGGGAGCAGCTCCAGGAGCTGCTGGTTCGAAAGTACGACCTGATTCAGCGGATAGAAGGCCTTATATAGACGTGTTCCGGAGGACCAGCCTTGTCGATTGAAGAAAAATACGATGAAGTACGCCAGCTGATTCAGGTCGGCAAGGAAAAAGGCTACCTGCTCTACGACGAAGTCAACGAGATGCTTCCGTCGGAGGTCACCTCCTCGGAAGACCTCGACGATCTCTTCAACGCGTTCAGCAGCGCCGGTATCGAGGTCGTCGATTCCGACAAGGCGTATCGAGGCGACAAGGACTTCGATCGCGACGGATCCGAGGAAGGCCCCGAGCTCGATCTCACGCCGGGCGCCCTCGACAAGACGAACGACCCCGTCCGCATGTACCTGCGCGAGATGGGCACGGTTCCCCTCCTCACCCGCGAGGGCGAAGTCGCCATCGCGAAGCGCATCGAGCGCGGCAAGCTCGCGGTCATCAAGTCGATCTCCCGCACGCCGACGATTGCCAAGCGCATCCTGGTGATCGGCGATCAGCTGCGCGCCGGCGAGCGCACCATTCGTGAGCTCGTGATCTTCAGCGACGAGGAAATCACCGACGAGGTGATCGAGGATCGCAAAGTCGACGTCCTCGGGCAGATCGAGGAAGTCCGGAAGGCGCGCGGCAACTACGTCAAGCTCGCCGAGAAGCTGGATCTCGTCCTGAAGAAGGACAAGAAGAAGTACCGCCGTGCGCGTGTGAGGTCACTGCGCGCCCGCATCGACGTGTCGCGTGCGATCCGCCGGATCGAGTTCACCGAGACGATGAAGCGCCGCCTCATCGACGAAGTGAAGGACGCGGTCGACGCCGTGGTCCGCGTGCAGCGCGACGTCGACGTCCTCGAGCGCCAGATCAACCCGAAGTTCAAGACCAAGAGTCCGCGCCTCAAGGAGGAGGACAAGAAGAACCTCCTCAGGAAGCAGAAGGACATCAAGACCCAGGTCAAGAGCATGATCGACGATCTCGAGGAGACGCCCGAGCGCCTCCGCCGCACGATCGAGGTCATCCAGCGCGGCGAAGCGCAGGCCGAGCAGGCAAAAAAGGAGCTGGTGGAAGCCAACCTCCGGCTCGTCGTCTCGATCGCGAAGAAATACACGAACCGCGGCTTGCAGTTCCTGGATCTGATTCAGGAAGGCAACATCGGCCTCATGAAGGCGGTCGACAAGTTCGAGTACCGCCGCGGCTACAAGTTCTCGACCTACGCGACGTGGTGGATCCGCCAGGCCATCACCCGGGCGATCGCGGACCAGGCGCGGACCATCCGGATCCCGGTCCACATGATCGAAACGATCAACAAGCTGATTCGCACCTCGCGCGCGCTCGTGCAGGAGCTCGGTCGCGAACCGACGTCCGAGGAAATCGCGAAGCGGATGGACATTCCGGTCGCGAAGGTCCGCAAGGTGCTCAAGATCGCGCAGGAGCCGATCTCGCTCGAGACGCCGATCGGCGAAGAGGAAGATTCGCATCTTGGCGACTTCATCGAGGATCGCAACATCGTCTCGCCGGCCGAGGCGGTGATTAACCTGAACCTCAAGGAACAGACCGAGTCGGTGCTGAAAACGCTGACCCCGCGCGAGGAGAAGGTGATCAAGATGCGGTTCGGCGTGGGCGACGGCAGCGAGCACACCCTCGAAGAGGTCGGCCAGAACTTCGCGGTGACGCGCGAGCGCATCCGGCAGATCGAAGCAAAGGCGCTGCGCAAGCTGCGGCATCCGTCACGGTCGCGCAAGCTGAAGGCGTTTTTGGAGGGCCGTACATAGCAAGTTGGAAGTTCGAAGTGCAAAGTTCAAAGTAAGTCGGAAGTAGGCCAGAGGTACTTTGTAGTCACTTTTGACTTCGAACTTTGAACTTTTGAGTTCGCGCGCGGAGCGCGCGTGCGGGCCCGTAGCTCAGCGGTTAGAGCGGCCGGCTCATAATCGGTTGGTCCCTGGTTCGAATCCAGGCGGGCCCACTCAGTCGGTCAAGACAATGCAAAATGCAAGAGTCAAAATTCAAACAACAGCGAGTTTGCCTTTTGCATTTTGAATTTTGCATTTCGTGATGTCTCCTGATCTGGAACGTCTCATCCAGCTGCAGAACCTCGAGAGCACCATCGAGGAATCCCGGCGCCGTGTCGCCGCGCACCCGCAACGGGTGCAGGACGCCGATACGCGCCTCAGCCAAGCCAAAGGTATCGTGGACGATGCCAAGCAGCGGCTCAAAGCCAGCCAGGAAGCTGCGCCGCGAGCAGGAGAAAGATGCCGCCACCTTCCAGACCCGCCTTTCCAAGTTCAAAGATCAGCTCTCCGCCGTAAAAACCAACCGCGAATACCAGGCGATGCAGTCGAAATCGAGACCGCCCAGAAAGAGCTTGGCATCGTCGAGGAGAAGCGTCCTCGAGCGGATGATGGAAGCCGACGCGCTGGCCGCCGAGATCAAGAAGGCCGAGCAGGCGCTGGCCGTGCAGCAGAAAGAGGTCGACGCGGAAAAGAAGACGATGGCCGAGGAGCTCGCGACCGTTGAAACGGCGCTCTCGCAGGCCACCGAGCAGCGGTCTGCGGTGATCGCCGCGATGGAGCCGCGGCTGGTCGCGCTCTTCGAGCAGGTGGCGCGCGCCCGCAAGGGCATCGCGATCTGCATCGCGACCCGCGATGGACTCTGCTCGGCGTGCCACGTCCGTCTTCGGCCGCAGGTCTTCCAAGAGGTCCGGCGGAACGATGCGATCATCCAGTGCTTCAGCTGCAACCGCATCCTCTACTACGTGCCTCCCCCGCCGCCGGTCGAACCCGCCGTCACGCACGCCTCGTGAACGCGCCAATTCCCAGTTCCCAACTCGCAATTCCCAAGGGAGTTCGTAGTGGCCAGACTCGCGGGTGAGCTCGGATGAGCCCTCACTGTTCGGGCCGCCGCAGCGCGGCCGGATCTGCGCGCGCCAACGTCGATGGCGGCTCGCGCGGCAATCCCGGTCCTGCCGGCTATGGCGTCCGCATCGAACAGGACGACGGCCGCGTCGTCGAGCTGAAGGAATCGATTGGGCATTGCGACGAACAATGTCGCCGAGTACAGCGGACTCATCGCCGCGCTCGCGTGGGCAGTGGCGCACGGCGTGTCGCGTCTGCACGTCCGGGCCGATTCCGATCTGCTCGTGAAACAGATGCGCGGCGAGTACCGCGTGAAGAGCCCCGGCCTTCAGCCGCTGTTCGAGCAGGCGCGGGCGCTCGTGCGGCAGATCGGTGACGTGAAGTTCGAGCACGTTCGGCGGGAGTTCAACACGGACGCCGATCGACTGGCGAACGAGGCGATGGACGAAGCGGCAGCAGGATGAAGGGACGTTGCGGCCTGGCGATCCAAGCTACGCGGCTACCTGATTTCTAGAGCGGACCCGCCCGCCGTAACGTCCCGCCGCGAAGCTGCCGGCAAACGTAATCACGCCGCAGACAATCACGACGAGCGCAGGTGCCGCGGGGTTCTGCAAGTCGCGGATCAACGCGGTGGCGAGGAGCGGCGCGGTCCCTCCGAACACAGTCTGGCTGATGTTCTGCACGACGGCGACACCACTGAACCGGATGCGCGTCGGAAACAGGTCCGCGGTTACGAAGGCAAACGTGCCGTTCACCAGGGCGCCGGCGACCGCGGCGAGCGTCATCAGAAGCATGATGTTGATGCTGTGATTGCTGAGCGCGACGTAGAACGGATACGCGCCCGCGGCCAGAACGACCGCTCCGATCCGGTTGAGCGCGTGCGGCGGGTAGCGGTTGGCGACCCAGCCGACGGCGAGTATCAGTGCGGCGTGAAGCATCACTCCGTAGGTCTGGGCGAACACCGCGGTGGACGCGTCGTACTGTCCCACGGCCGCCAGGTACGCCGGCATGTGCGCGAAGAAGAGTCCCGCGAAGGCGGCCGTGACTGTCTGGACCGCGATGCCGGCGACGATTTGGCGCCGATGGGTCCGCACGAGCTCGCCGATCGGCTCCTTCGATGCGGCGGCCAGGCGCTTCAACTGCACGAACTCAGGCGACTCCTCGAACGATCGGCGCAGCCAGTAGCTGATGAGGCCCATGAGCCCGCCGATGATGAATGCGATGCGCCAGCCGTACAGCGCGGCCTCCGCCGGACCCAGAACCCTTCCCATAACAAGCGCGATCGTCGTCGCGAGCGCCACGCCCATGGTGACGCAGGCGAACACCACGCTGCAGACGAACGGCGCCATGCGCGGGCCCGACTCCACGACGTAGGTGATGGCACCCGGCAGCTCTCCGCCGAGACAGAACCCCTGCGTGAGCCGCAGAAGGACCACGACCACGCTTGCCGCAATTCCCCATGACGCGTATGTCGGCACGAGCCCGATGCCGAGCGTCGCCGCGGATGTCACGAAGATAGAGGCGAGAAAGACTCCGCGACGGCCGAACTTGTCGCCGAGACGACCGAGCACGAGACCGCCAATCGGGCGCGCCAGGTAGCCGACGGCAAACGTGGTGAACGTGACCATCAGCGAGACGAGCGGATCCTCGCTCGGGAACACCGCCCGTCCGATATCTCGCGCGAAGATTCCGAACAGCACGAAATCGTAGTACTCGAGCGTGCCGCCGAGGCTGGCGAGCAGGATCATCCGCCACGACGCTCGCGTCATTGCGTTGGCCATGCGCGCGCATTCTCGCACGCGCCGGTGATAACGTGTGCAACCGATGTCTACCCTGACTTATCCTGACATTCCGCTGCACGAGGCGATGCGCGCCACGGCAGCGCGCCACCCGGATCGTCCGGCCATCACCTTCAAGGACGAACCGATCAGTTTTGCGCGGTTCGATCGCGAATCGAACCGCCTGGCAAACGGTCTCGCCGCGCTCGGACTTTCGTCCGGGGACCGCATGTCCTTGTACCTGCCGAACTGCCCGGAGTTCGAGTTCGCGTTTTATGCGGCCAGCAAGCTCGGCGCGATCGTCAGTCCGATGAATCCGTCGTACCGCGAGCGCGAAATCGCCTACCAGACCAACGACGCGGGCTCGAAGATGATCGTCACGCACGCAAGCCTGTTGCCCCTCGTCGATGCGTGCCGCGCGCGGCTCCCGACGGTCGAGCGCGTTGTGGTCGTTGGCGGCGAGGCACCGGCTGGCGGCGAGTTACTCACTCCCGTACGACGTCGTTGTCGACGCGGCCTCAAGCGATCCGCCTTCGGTCAACGTCAATGCGGATCAACTGGTCGCCCTTCCCTACTCGAGCGGCACCACCGGGCTTGCGAAGGGCGTGATGCTGACGCATCGAAACCTGGTCTGCAATCACGCGCAGGTGGGACACGTCAGCCGCATCGGCGTCGACGACACATATCCCGTGTATCTGCCGCTTTCGCACATCTACGGCGTGATGTTGATGGGGGTTGGCCTGTCGCGGGGCGCGCACCAGATCCTCATGGAGCGCTTCGATCTCGAAGCGTTGGCGCGGGTCGTCCAGACGTACGGCGCGACGTGGCTGCACGTGGTTCCTCCGGTTCTACTCGCGCTGGCCAATGCCCCTGATCTCGATCGCGCTCAGTTCCGCACCGTGAAGTACGCGCTGAGCGCGGCGGCCCCGCTCGCGCCGGATGTCGCGCGGCGCGTCGAACAGCGCCTCGGCTTCCGGGTCATCCAGGCGTACGGTCTCACGGAAGCGTCGCCCGCCACGCACCACAGCCCGCTCGAACCGGAGCGAATCAAGCTGGAGAGCGTCGGGCTCGTTGTCGCAGACACCGAGCAGCGCGTCGTCGATCTCGAGACCGGTGAAAGGACGCTGCCGGCCGGCGGCACGGGCGAGATTGTCATCCGCGGCCCGCAGGTGATGCAGGGGTACTGGAACGCGCCCGCGGAAACCGCGCAGACGCTGCGCAACGGCTGGCTGCACACCGGCGATATCGGCCGCGTGGACGAGCAGGGTTACGCCTTCATCGTCGACCGCAAGAAAGAGATGATCAAGTGCAAGGCTTTCAGCATTGCGCCGGCGGAGCTTGAAGCGGCGCTGCTCGAGCATCCCGACATCGTCGACTGCGCCGTCATCGGCGTACCCGATGATGAGTCGGGTGAAGTGCCTAGGGCTTTCGTCGTCCGTCGAAAGGGATGTACGCTCGACGAAGGGATGCTCGCGCAGTTCTTTTCGACCCGCCTTGCCGGTTACAAGATGATCCGGCAGTGGCAGTTCACCGACGCCATCCCCAGGACGCCCTCGGGCAAGATCCTCCGCCGCACGCTGAAAGAGTCGTGTTGAATCGTAGAGGCCGACTTTCCCGCCTTCGCCAAGGCTACGGCGAGGCAAGCAGGTCGGCCTGGGGTGAACAATGGCCACCAAAGATGTGTTGATCGTCGGCGGCGCACGCACGCCGATGACGGAGTACGTCGGCGCATTGAAGGATGTGTCGGCGATCGAGCTCGGCGCGATCGCTGCGCGCGGCGCGTTTCAGAAAACCGGCGTGAAGCCGGAATGGATCGATCACGTTGTGTTCGGCAATGTTCTCCAGACGAGCGCGGACGCGATCTACGGCGCGCGACACATTGCGTTGAAGGCGTGCGTTCCCATCGAGATACCTGCGCTGACCGTCAACCGCCTGTGCGGCTCAGGCATCCAGGCTGCCGTGAGCGGCGCGCATCACATCCTCGCCGGCGAAGCCGACGTCGTCCTCGCGGGCGGGGTCGAGAACATGAGCCAGGCGCCGCACGTGATCCGCGGCCTGCGCGCCGGGTTGAAGCTTGGGCAGGGAGCCCTCGAGGATTCGCTGTACGAGGGATTGCGCGACACGATGTGCGGCCTCTTCATGGCGGAGACCGCCGAAAAGTGCGCGGCGATGTACAGCATCTCGCGCGAGGAACAGGATCGCTACGCGATTCGCAGCCAAACGCTCGCGGACGACGCGTGGAAGCAGGGGCGGCTCGCAGAAGAAGTGGTACCGGTGGAGATCAAGACACGCCGCGGAACGACGATCGTTGACCGCGATGATCATATGCGGCCCGACACAACGCTCGAAGGGCTCGCGAAGCTGAACGCCGCGTTCTCGAAGGAAGGGACAGTGACTGCCGGCAACGCGAGCGGCATCGTCGATGGCGGCGCGGCCGTGATTCTGGCATCCGAGGCCGGTGCAAAGAGCCGTGGACTCTCGCCGATCGCGCGGCTCGCGGGTTGGGCGACGGTCGGCGTGGATCCCAGCATCATGGGAATGGGACCCGCCCCGGCGATCCGGAAGGTGCTGGAAAAGCAGAAGCTGTCGCTGGCCGACATCGACCTCTTCGAAATCAACGAGGCGTTCGCCGCACAATACCTCTCCGTCGAAAAGGAGCTCGGCCTCGATCGCGAGCGGGTGAACGTGAATGGCGGCGCGATCGCGCTGGGGCATCCGCTCGGGGCGACGGGCGCGCGCCTGCTCCTGACACTGACGCTGGAACTGCGCCGGCGAGGGCTCAAGCGTGGCATCGCGTCAGCCTGTATCGGCGGCGGTCAAGGAATCGCAGCAGTCGTTGAGGTCCTGTAGATGGAAATTCGAACGGTGGGCGTGATCGGATGTGGCCTGATGGGATCGGGAATCGCGCAGGTCGCCGCCGGCGCAGGTTACAAGACGATCGTCCGCGAAGTGAACGAAGGCGTCTTGCAGGCGGGTCTGGGCCGCATCGGGAAATTCCTGGCGGACGGCGTCAGCAAGGGGAAGGTGACTGAGGGGGCGCGAGCCGCGACGCTCGCCAACCTCGCGGGCACCACCAGCCTCGAAGATTTGAAGGACTGCGACATTGTCATCGAGGCGATCGTCGAGAATCTCGACGAGAAGCGCGCAATCTACCAGGCAGTGGAAGGCGTCGTGCGGCCGGACGCGATCATCGTGTCCAACACGTCTTCGCTGTGCATCACCGAGCTCGCTGCATCGACGAAGCGGCCGGATCGCTTTGGCGGCCTTCACTTCTTCAATCCGGTGCCGTTGATGAAGCTCGTCGAAGTGATTCCCGCGCTGACGACGAGCGAGGAGACGAATCAGACGTTGACGTCATTTGCGACGTCGCTGGGAAAGGAACCGATCGCGGCGCCGGATCGTCCAGGCTTCATCGTGAACCGGCTGCTCGTGCCGTATCTACTCGACGCGATTCGTGAGTACGAGCGTGGACTGGGAACCGTCGAGGACATCGACAAGGGAATGAAGCTCGGGTGCGGCCATCCCGATGGGACCGTTCACGCTGCTGGACTTCGTCGGCCTCGACACGACGTATTACATTGCCAACATCATGTTCGAAGAGTTCCGCGAGCCACGATTCGCGCCGCCGCCGTTGTTGAAGCGGATGGTCCTGGCGGGGTACCACGGCCGCAAGACGAAGCGCGGATTCTACACGTACTAGATGGCCCTTCGATGGTCCGCCTGAAGGCGGACGCTACCGGTGATCTTCGGTAGTGTCCGGCTTCAGCCGGACCTAATCGCATCGTCGGTAGTGCCGGCTTCAGCCGGACCTAATCGCATCGTCGGTAATGTCCGGCTTCAGCCGGACTCAATCACGCACGAGAATCACGTGCGCGATGGCGAGTTCGCGCGAATGCGTAAGCGTCAGGAGTGAGGTCGTGGCACCCATCGCCTTGAAGCGCTCCGCGGCGCCGGCATGAAAGCGAATCTGGGGCGGGCCGTAACGCCGCGCGACCTCGATACCGGTCCAGAACACGCCGCGCGAATGGCCGGTCCCCAGCGCCTTCATGGCCGCTTCCTTCGCCGCGAAACGCGCCGCGAATGACGAAGCAAAGTCCCTCCTGGCGCGACAATAGGCGATCTCTTCCCCTGTGAACACCCGTTGGAGGAAGCGGTCGCCGTAGCGCTCGATCATGTCCGCGACGCGCTCGATCTCGGTGGCGTCGAGACCCACACCTATAATCTGCATCTGGTCCACATCCTACATGACCCTGCCGCCGGTTCCTGAAACCTTCCACTGGACGCGCGAGACATGGGGCGCAGCGCTCACGTGTCCGCCGCTCGATGTGGCCGCGCAACACCTGTTTACAACACGACAACTGGAGTTACCGTCGCGCGAGTCGTGGCAGAAGCTGGCCCCCTCGGCCGGCGTGGCACCGGATCGATTCATCACGCTCAACCAGGTGCACGGCCGTCGCGTCATTGCGATTCCTCGCGGTATCGACGGCGCCGCGCTGACGGCACTGCAGACCAATCGTCCGGACGCGGATGGCGTGGTGTCCGCCGAGCCGGACATCGCGCTCGTCGTCCGCGCGGCGGACTGCGTTCCCCTGTTGATGGCCGATCGTCGGACTGGCGTCGTCGCGGCCGTTCATGCAGGGTGGCGGGGCACGGCGGCGCGCGTCGCGCTGGCCGCGATCGAGACCATGGGACGCGAGTTCGAGCAGCCGGCCTGAGGATCGTCGTTGTCGCGATTGGTCCGGCGATCGGTCCCTGCTGCTACGAAGTCGGAACGGACGTCGTCGACGCGTTCGCATCGGCGGGACACGAGAGGTATCTAATCGAGCGCTGGTTCCACGCGCCGCCCGCTCCCCGCGGCGGTTTCCGGCCAGTCCCGAGTGCAACTGACGGACCACGGATGCGGCTCGACGTGCCGGGCGCGAACCGCGACCAGCTGATTCTTGCGGGTGTGGCAGCACACAATATTCACCTCGCGGGCCTCTGCACCGCCATGCACCTTGACGTGCTGACGTCGTATCGCGCCGAGAAGGAACGGGCCGGACGCATCGCGGGCGTCATCAGGGCTTCGGAGGCCCGCAACTGACAACCCTGGTTAACAGTTGAGCAGGGGGCGATTCGGCACGAATCACGCGCCGCCGCCCAACACACGACCACTGAATCACTTCCAGCGACACCGATCGCGGCTCCATCGGGGCCCTTCCTTTGCCCTCTCCGCGGCGCCAGCGCACATGGAGGACGCCGTGGTCGTCAAATTCACAACAAACGATAAGAGCAACCCCCCAGGCAAGCTTGCCGAGGCAGAACTTCATTTCACCGAGGGCGTCCTCGACGGCCTGAAACTGATTGGCTTCACTGTGTGGGAACGGCGGACCGGTGGCGGCCGCAACGTCACGTTCCCGGCGCGTACCTACTCGGTCAACGGCGAGCGGCGTAGCTTCGCGCTGCTGCGCCCAACCGGCGATGCGACCGCCCAGGATCGCGTTCGCGAGCTGATCCTCGAGGTGTACGCGGAATTCGAGGAGAAGGCCGCCGTCGCGTCGTAGGGTGGCGTCGTGGGCAACACTGCGCGCGCACCCGATCAGTGGACCCGATCGGCAGGCCAATTCCTGGTCGCGCCGCGGTCAATCGGATCGAACAGGCGGACGCGCGTCTCATCGCCGAACTCGGCGCGGGCAGGCCAGTCGAGGCGCGCGTTCGCCGATGTGGGGAACTTCATTCGAAGATCGGGAGTCTCCCAGTCTTCCACGAGCAGGACAGGGTGCCGCCCGATCGCGAGCATGGCTGCCAACGCGGTATCGAGGTCGACGTCGAGCTGATCCCATCGAAGAATCGGCACGTCGACGTAGTAGCGGGCGCTCCCGCTTTCCTGCACCGCAACGATGACCGCGTCAGAGGACAGCGCGGCTTTGAGGTAAGCGCCTGCCATGCGATACCGGGACTCGTATCGCCGAAGGTTGAACGCCTGCTCCTGGTCCGCCAGGACGATGTTCAGCGAACAGGCGACGGTGAGCGCCGCAACGAACACGAGACCGCGAATCGGCGACGGGAGGCGGAGCGAGGTATTGACGAGGAGCGCGCCTAGGAGGACGAACAGCAACGGAAACGCGGGAAGAAGGAAGCGGAGGTACGACCACTCAGCAAACACTGCGTAAGGCATGTACAACACAACGACCATGCCGGCGGCCAGCGTCGCCAGCACGAGCGAGCGCTTGAGGTCTGGGCCGTTCTCGCCGTGACCGCGGCGCACGAGCAAGAGAATCACGGCGAGCGTTGCAAGGCCAAGCGCCGGCCGTTCGCCGTGAAGGATCCTGTTGGCATACGCCGAGATGTTGGGGGCGATGTTGCTGGCAGCGAACAGCTCGCCGGCGGAACCGTACCCTGACATGAACGGGCTTCCGTACAGACGCCACTGCAGGAACACGAACGTGCCAATCGCCGGCGCGATGCCGGCGGCGAATGCAAATACGTTGCGCCGTTGCAAGCGGCGGTCATGGCGACCACGCGGCCAGTTGATCACCGCCAGCGCCACAACGGCAGCGAGCGGGAGAAGGTTCGGGCGCGTGAGCACAGCCAGTCCCGCGGCAGCGCCGGCGGCAAGCGGAGAACCGGGCACCGGCGATAGCGCGAAAACGAACGCCAGCGCCCACCAGGCGGTGACCGCAACGTCGCTCATCGGCTGGACCAGTTGAAACAGAAAGACCGGGCTCGTCGCCAGGAGCGCCGCGGCGGCAATGCCCGCCGGACGGGAATGCAGCCGCGCTCCGAGCACATACGTGAAGAGCACGGCGAAGGCGCCTAGAAAAGGCACCACGAGGTACGCGGCCAGCTCATTCTCAAGGAGGAGGACAGGGGCAATCGACAACGGTAAGCCAGCCGGATAGGTCGGCACCAGCTCGCCTGCCGTTCTGCCAGGCCGATAGCCGAGCGGCGAGAACGTCCACGTGGCGTTGGGCCACGCCACTTGTCGCGCCAGCGGCTCGTCGGCTGCGATACGGGCAGAGCTGAGAAGTCGTGCCTCGCTGATGTATCCCGACGCATCCGATCCCGAGGCGGAATAGGTGCCGTAGCCGACGCCGACCCCGGCAGTTGCAGCGGCGACCACGGTCGCGATCGCCAGCGCGTGTTCGTCAACAAAGTTCCACGTTGACGAGGCGGCATTCAGAAACGTGGCGCGACCGGCGAATGCGGCGGCCGCGAACGCGACGAGCGCGATGAGCGCCGGCCCGCGCCAGTTGTGCGCGGAGAAGTAGAGCGGTCCCGCGCGGATGGTGAAGCCGCCGGTGATGATGACGATGAGGAGGAGGAGGAGAGCGCATGTGCCCGCCGCAACGAGCAGGCGCCCGACGTCGCGCTTTGCGCTTCGTCGCGGCAAGCGCCGCACTACTGGAGCACCGGCAGCAGCCGGGCGTTCTCCTTCTGCCGCTTGGGTGGAAGTGTCGACTCCTCGCGCAGCGACTTCTCGAACTCCGAGCGGAAGAAATTGTCCCTGAGGCCGCCGTCGATGATGTCCCAGGGCAGCACGGCGTCGTGGGAGCGATCCCGGAATACGAAGAAGCTGGCGTCGACGCCCGTTTCCGCGAGGGCCGCGCGCCAGTTGCCGCCGTTCCGCTCCGCCGCCTCGATCACCGGCGCCACGCGCCGATCGCCGAGCGACAGCAGCGCCTGGTAGAACGAATGCCGCTCCGACTTGATGTTGAAGTAGACGTTGTCGATATCCGCCATCAGCGTTCGCATGCGGCGGATCTTCCGCTCGATGGAGCTGTCATCCTCCATCGGCAGCCACTGGTACGCGGTACCCGGCTTGGGCACGAGCGGGTTGACGCTCCCGACGATCCGGCCGATGTGGCCGCGGCCACGCGCGTGGCGCATCATCACGTCGCGGAGTTGCACCGAGAGATCGCGGATCGCGACGAGATCGTCCTCGGTCTCCGTCGGCAGCGCGATCATGAAGTACAGCTTCAGGTTCTCGAAGCCGCTGGCGAAGATCAGCTCCGCGGCCGCGAGGATCTCTTCATTCGTGATCGTCTTGTTGATCACGCGGCGCAGCCGATCCGATCCGGTCTCCGGGGCAATCGTGATCGTGCGCTCGCCGCTCTGCCGCAGCAGGCGGAGGATCGTCGGCGTCAGGTCGTCGAGCCGCAGCGATGCCGGGCTGATCGAGTAGCCCATCGCGACGAGCCGCGTCA
The DNA here is from genome assembly GCA_963741135.1 of uncultured Acidobacteriota bacterium. Taxonomy (GTDB): domain Bacteria; phylum Acidobacteriota; class Vicinamibacteria; order Vicinamibacterales; family UBA2999; genus Gp6-AA40. The sequence continues at coordinate 259,151 of CAVUHC010000006.1, read as the reverse complement.
GGATCTCTTCGATGTCGGGGTGATCGCACAGCGCGATCGAGACGAGGCCTACGCGGTTGGAATGACTGCGAGCGCGCTGGGCCAGCTGCAGGATTCTGTCCTTCGGAAACGCGCGCACGGGCAGGTAGTTGTATCCCGCCCAGCAGAAGCGGCACAGGTTCGCACACCCGCGGACGACTTCTACAAGGAAGCGCGAGCCGAACTCGGTATCGGGCGTGAAGATCGTCGTCGCCGGCGGATCCACCGCATCGGTCGTCCGCAATGCCGCCTTCTTGACGATCGGGGGAGCGCCGGTGCCGGGTTTCGGTGCGAAGGCGTCAATCGTGCCGTCGTCGTTGTGCCGCACGTCGTAGAACGACGGCACGTAGAACCCGCGCTCGGTACACAGGCGCCGAAGCAGATCGTCGCGATCGGATGCGCCCTTGAACGCGGTGAGGAGCGATGGAATGAGCGCCTCACCTTCGCCGGCCGCGATGATGTCCGCGAACAGCGCGAGCGGCTCAGGGTTCACGAACGTGACGGCGCCGCCGATCATCACGAGCGGGTCGTGGTGGGTGCGCTCGTCCGCGCGCGGCTTGAGCCCGGCCAGCCGCAGCAACGCGAGCACGTTCGTGTAGTCCCACTCGAACGAGACCGAAAACGCGAAGATGTCGAAATCGTTGACGGGCGTCTGGGACTCGATCGTCACGAGCCGCTCGCCGCTCGACAGCTGCGCGGCAAGCTCACTTTTCGGCGGCAGGAAGACCCGCTCGCAGACGATGTCCTCTTCCGCGTTGAACAGCTTGTACACCGTCTGGAAGCCCAGGTTCGACATCCCGACGAAGTAGGTGTTGGGAAATGCGAGGGCCACGCGCAGCCGGCCGCCGTGCGGCTTCGACACGTAGCCCACCTCTTTGGCGAGGAGCTCGCGAGCGCGCTCACGCTGCTGGTGCCAGGGTTTCATGGGTACAGATAACAGCCCCGGACTCTGGCGCGCAGTCGAGCTGCGACGCCGCCGTACGCGCGTGTCAGGGGTCTATCTAGTGTATGGCATCACCCCGAACCCAAAGGGTCCGCACAACCAGACTGACTCGAAGGGTCCGCGCCACGTCACCGGAAAGTGCGGGGCGGGCCGTTACCTGTCCGCCGAAGCCTTGGCGGAGGCGGAAGGCCCGCCGACCTCTAATTCTGCCTGCGCAGAAACGCGGGCACGTCGAGCGGCGACGAAAGATCGAGCCCATTCACCTCCATCGATTCGTGACCGCCTCCGCCGTTGGCCGGCGGAAGAGACAGCTCGAGCGCAGGCCGGCGGTTGAGCGTCACCGATGGAGCCTGGCTGCCAGACGACCGTGCCACCTTCGTCTGCACGGCGGGCTCGGCGTGTTCCGCGTCGGCACGCGCGAGATGGGCGGTGTAGTTCGTCAGGTCGACGGGCGTCTGGACCGCCGCGGTGGGAATCGTCCGCTGGCTGCCCTTCCGATCGAACCCGGTCGCGATCACCGTGATCTTTATCTTCCCTGTCAGGTTCGGATCGATCACGGCGCCGAATATGATGTTCGCGTCCTCGTGGGCCGATTCCTGGATCACGGACGACGCCTCGTTGACTTCCATCAGCGACATGTCGGGACCGCCCGTGACGTTGATGATCACGCCCCGCGCGCCGGTCACCGAGCTGTCCTCGAGCAACGGGCTCGACACCGCGCGCTGAGCGGCGTGCATCGCCCGGCCGTCGCCATCGGCCATGCCGGTCCCCATCATCGCCACGCCCATGCCGGACATGATGGTCTTGACGTCGGCAAAGTCGAGGTTGATCAGGCCCGGCACCAGGATCAGATCCGAGATGCCCTGGATCGCCTGGCGCAGGACGTCGTCCGCCAGCCCGAACGCTTCGTTTATCGTCGTCCGTCGGTCGACGACCTGCAGCAGCCGCTCATTCGGGATCGTGATGATCGTGTCGACACACTCGCGAAGCGCCTCGAGCCCGGTTTCCGCGTGCAGCGCCCGTTTCTTGCCCTCGAACTTGAAGGGCTTCGTGACAACGCCAATCGTGAGCGCACCAAGCTCGCTGCCAAGGCTGGCGATGACTGGCGCGGCTCCAGTGCCGGTGCCGCCGCCCAGGCCCGTCGTCACGAAGATCATGTCCGCGCCCGAAAGGGCTTGGATGATCATGTCGGTATCCTCGAGCGCAGCCTGGCGGCCGACATTCGGATCCGCGCCGGCGCCGAGCCCCTTCGTGAGCTTCTGACCGAGTTGGATCTTCACGGCGGCCTTGCTGTGATCGAGCGCCTGGGCGTCCGTGTTCGCGACGATGAATTCGACGCCGCAGAGGCCGACCTCCACCATGCGGTTCACGGCATTGCTGCCACCACCGCCGACGCCGATCACCTTGATCTTCGCGCCCCGTCGCACTCCGGGATCGAGCGTCAGCCGCAGGTCCTGTGCGTTGCGCTGATCGGATAGCTTCATGCCTGGCCTCCTCGGTAGGGCGGGTCCTGTCGACCCGCCTTAGAAAAATTCCTTGAAAATCCCGCGCAGCCTGCCGGCCATGCGGACCAACGCGCCCGAACCGCCGCGAGGCCCCTCGGGCTCGCGGTTGCGATGCGCATAGAGCACGAGCCCGACCGGCGTTGCAAACCCCGGACTGCTCACGTGATCGGCGAGCCCGCCGACACCCATCGGCGCCCCGCGTCGAATAGGCAGATCGAAGATCTGCTCGGCAATCTCCGGCATACCCTCGAGAATCGAGCCGCCACCGGTCAGCACGATGCCCGAATTGAGCGCTTTCTCGTATCCCGCGCGGCGGATTTCGTCCCACACGAGATGAAAAATCTCCTCGGCCCGCGGCTGGAGGATCTCGGACAGGATGCGGCGCGCCATCAGACGAGGCTTTCGGCCGCCGACGCTTGCCACCTCGATGGTCTCGTCCTCGTCCACCATCGAGGAGAGCGCGCAGCCGTTCTTGCGCTTTACTTTCTCCGCGTCCGGGAGTGGCGTACGCAGGCCGACGGCGATATCGCTCGTGAAGTGATCGCCGCCAACCGCCACGACCCCGGTGTGCCAGAGGCTGCCGCGCTCGAATATCGCGAGGTCGGCGGTGCCGCCCCCAATGTCGACGAGCGCGACGCCAAGCTCCTTCTCGTCCGGCGTCAGGACGGACTCGGATGCAGCCAATTGCTCGATGATGGTGTCCGCCACGTTGACCCCGGCGCGGTTCACGCAGGAAATCAGGTTCTGCGTCGACGAGGACGACCCGGTCACGATGTGGACGTTGACCTCGAGGCGGGCGCCGGTCATCCCGACGGGGGCGCCGATGCCGTCCTGCTCGTCGACGACGAAGTCCTGGGGCAGGACGTGAAGGATCTCGCGGCCGCTCGGAAGCGCAACGGCCTTTGCGGCGTCGATCGCGCGCCGCACATCGTCCCTGGTGATCTCACGGTTCTTGCCCGCAACCGCAATCACGCCGCGACTGTTGAATCCCTTGATGTGAGGCCCCGACAGCGCGAGGTGGACGGAGTCGATCTCGACGCCGGCCATCAGCTCCGCCTCCTCGATCGCCTTCTTGATCGAATCGACCGCCGCATCGACGTTGACGACCACGCCCCGCTTGATACCGCGCGATTCGGCGACACCAAGCCCGACGATCTCAAGGGTGCCGTCATCGAGACCTTCGGCAACGACCGCAGTGACGCGCGACGTGCCCGCGTCGAGGCCAACGAGGTATCGCTCTCTTCGCGCCACTAGCGGACCGTCCGGGCTGATTGAGTAAGAGTCACAACAGGCCTCCGAGCGCGAACTGCGGGAAGGGACACACCACTAATCCTCCTGACGGGGTTTCCGACTGCCTGGCTCCGGCCGCGATCCGGAGCCCTGAGGTCTGACATACACGCGCTCATCGAAGCGCAGGTCCACGTAATCGATTCCGGCAACCCGTTCGCGGAGAGCCGGAGCGAGATCGAGGTACGACTGCAGCCGCTCGGCAAACTGCTCGTTGCCCAGCCGAACGAGCGTCGTATCACCTTTGAGGAGCAGAACAGCGTCGCGCGCGTCGCGGACGTCGAGCTCGGAGACGCGCTTCGCGAGGTTCGGGTGCGCCTGGAGGGACGCGAGCACGTGCGCCGCGAAGCCTGCTCTCACCTCGTCGATCAGCGGGCCGTTGTCGCGCGGCGGCGCCGCAAGCCCGTCGATGATCGGCAGGTCGAACTCGGCGTAGTTGGGGCCGAACTGATCGATGATGCCGCCGCGGTCATCGATCAGGTACAGATCGTTGCCCACGCGGCCGATGCCCATGGGCCGCCGCTCGGAGATCGCGACGGCAACCGTTCCGGGCAGCACGCGTCGAATCGCGGCCTCGGCGACCCACGGAGAGCCCAGGAGCTTCTGTCGCCAGGACTCGAGATCGGCCGTCACCATGTTCGTGCCGCGCAGGCCATCGAGCAGCGCGACGACCTCGCCGCGCGACATGCGCGAGTTGCCGCTGACGCTGATCCGCGTGATGGTGAGCGCCTGGGCGGTGAGCACGAGCGCCGTGACGCGATACACCACGTAAAGGCCGAGGGCGAGCAGCACGGCCGCTCGTGCCGCTTTGATCCAGGTGAATTGCAGGAATCGAGACCGGCGCGCGGGCGTCACACGCGCACGGCGAAATCGCTTGTCGGCGGGCGCGGCAACGCGCATCAACGTCCTCCCCCGCGTTGCCCTAGCGCCTCGATGAGCCGCGAGGGGAGCGATCCAATGGAGCCTGCACCCAGCGTGATGACCGCGTCCCCGGGACGGGCAATCTCCAGGATGGCGGGAATGACGTCGTCCAGACTCTTCGCGACGCGCACCGGACGGCCCGAGCCGCTCCGGATGGCCTCGGCGAGGGCCTCGATCGTGACGCCCGGGATCGCGTCTTCACTGGCGGCGTAGATATCGGTCAACACGATCTCATCCGCCTCGCGGAGCGCCGGTCCGAAGGCGTCCATCAACCGCTGGGTGCGGGTGTATCGATGCGGTTGAAACGCGACCACCAGGCGTCGGCCGAGCGTGGCACGTGCGGCTGCGAGCACCGCCGCAATCTCGGTCGGGTGATGGCCATAGTCGTCGACAACCAGCACGCCGCCTGCTTCGCCGCACCGCTCGAAACGTCGCTCGGCGCCTCGAAAGTCGGCGAGCGCTGACGCCACGTGGCTGAAATCGATGCCAAGCCGATCGGCAACGGCAACGGCGGCGAGCGCGTTCTGCAGATTGTGGCGGCCCGGTATCGACAACTGCAGCGCACCGAGACGCTCGCGGTTCCAGCCGTCGCCGCGGTAGACCACGCAGCGCCCGCCGAACGCACCGAGCTCCACGTCAACGCCGCGTACGAAGGGGCCGGCTTTCACCGGCCCGACCGCCTTGTCCGACGCAGGTTCACGTACGTGGGGGCCGGCTTCATCCGCCCCATCGTTCAGTCCGTACGTCACGACGCGCCGATTCACGCGCGGGAGCACCGCGGCAAGGTCCGGCTCGTCGGCGCACGCGACGACGCTGCCGTAAAACGGCACTTTGTTGGCGAATTCCACGAAGGCCTGTTGCAAGTCGGCGAAGCTCCCGTAACTCTCCATGTGCTCGTGATCGATGTTGGTCAGCACTGCGATCGTCGGCCAGAGCATAAGGAACGACCGATCGCTCTCATCCGCTTCCGCCACGAGGTATTCGCTGCGCCCGAGTCGCGCGTTGCTGCCAAACGCGCTCAGCCGCCCCCCAATCACCGCCGTCGGATCGACGCCGGCCCGCTCGAGCACCACCGCAATCATCGACGTCGTCGTCGTCTTCCCGTGCGAGCCGGCGACCGCGATCGAAAACCGCAGCCGCATCAGCTCGGCCAGCATCTCGGCGCGCGGAATCACCGGGATGCCGCGCCGGGATGCTTCGACGATCTCCGGGTTCGACGCTCGAACGGCCGACGAGAAGACGACGACTTCCGCGTCGCCGATGTGTGCCGGCTGGTGACCCTCGTACACCTTCACGCCGAACTTCGTTTTCAGCCGGTCCGTCGCGTCCGATCGCCGCGCGTCGGATCCGCTGACGTCGAATCCGAGGTTGGCGAGCAGCTCAGCGATCCCGCTCATACCGATCCCGCCGATCCCCACGAAATGAATCCGCCGCGTCTTCCCGAGCACGTTTGGCTATCCATGGGGTCGGGAGTCATACAGATCGAAATGCGCCGCATGACCCAGTTCGATTTCGATTCTCGTAATGACTCCGACCCCTTCACGCCGCCAATTCCAATACCCGATCGACGATCAACTTCGCGGCATCCGGCTTGGCCATCCTTCGCGCCGCAGCGCTGATGCTGTCCCGCTCCGCCTGATTCCCAGCCAGCGCGACGATCTGGGCCGCGAGCAGCTCGCCCGTCAACGATCGCTGGTCGATCATCCGCGCGGCCCCGTGTGTCACGAGCGCGTCCGCGTTCTTGCGCTGATGATCGTCGGTCGCCGTCGGCAGCGGGATCAGAATCGACGGCCGACCCGCCGCTGTCAGCTCGGCCAGCGTGGTGGCGCCGGCGCGGCAGACGACGAGATCGGCGGCCTTCATCTCGCGGTCGATGGCGAACAGGAACGGTTCGACGCGTGCCTCGATGCCGGCGCGCCGGTAGCCGTCCCGGACCATTTCCACATCTCGCTCTCCCGTCTGATGCGTAATCGCCAGACCTGGTGCGGCGGCAGCCAGCCGCGACGCTGCCTCCACCATGGCCACGTTGATCGCGTGCGCGCCCTGAGAGCCGCCAAAGACTAGGATCCGAGCCGCCCCAGGCGGCGAACCGTGTTCGTCATCTCCCCCCCGAAGAATTCCGGCCGAACCGGATTGCCTGCCACGAATGCCCGTCCCCTGAAGAATCGAGCGCTCTCCTCGTAGGTCACTGCCGCCGCCTTCACCACACGCGCGAGCAGCCGGTTGGTAAGACCCGGCATCGCGTTCTGCTCCATGAGCAGCGTCGGAATCCCGCGCATCGCGGCGAGGAACACGACGGGGCCAGAGCTGTATCCCCCGACACCGATGACGACCACCGGCCGACGCTTCGAGATCACCCGCCACGCATCCAGCGCGCTCGCCGGAAGCAACGCGATACCGCGCGCGAGCGCCAACGGCGACTTGCCCTTCAGCCCTGCGCTGCGAATCGTGTCGAGCGCGAACCCTTCGCGCGGAATCACGCGCGCTTCGATGCCCGATGTCGTGCCGACGAAGGCCACATTCGCGTCGGGCACGCGTGCGATCACCTCGCGCCCCACGGCGATTCCGGGATAGAGGTGGCCGCCCGTCCCCCCGCCGGCAATCAGGACCGACAAACTCACCTGATCTCCCGGGCGCACCATGGCACCCCTCGCACCCTTCGCACCCTTCGCACCCTTCGCACCCCTCGCACCCCTCGCCCTTCATGCGTCCACCGACTCGTGCTGAGAAATGTTCAGCAGAACGCCCATACCGAGCAGGTTGATCAGCAGCGAGGATCCTCCGGCGCTCACGAGGGGCAACGGGATTCCCTTGGTCGGCATCAGCCCGAGCACGACGCTGATGTTGACGAGGGCCTGGGCTGCGATCATCGTCGTGAGACCAAGAGCCACGAACGATCCGAAGCGATCTTCGGCACGCACCGAGATTCGCAGCCCGCGCCAGGCGATCACGCAGAAGCAGACCAGAACCGCAGTCGCACCGATCAGCCCGGCCTCCTCGCTGATGACGGCGAAGATGAAATCGGTATGAGGCTCGGGCAGATAGAACAGCTTCTGCACGCCCGCCATCAGCCCTCGGCCAAAGACCCCGCCGGTCCCGACGGCAATCAAGGACTGGATGATCTGGAAGCCGTCGCCAAGCGGATCCGCCCAGGGATCCCAGAACGCGAGGAGGCGCCGCCGCCGGTACGACGCGCCGACGAGCACGAGATAGATCGCGGGAAGGGCGATCAGCAGGAGCCCGACGAAATAGCGATAGTGCAGCCCTCCGGCGAACACCATGACCATGACGATCAGGGCAACCGACATCGACGTGCCGAAATCGGGCTGCAGCAGGATCAAGGCGATGACGACCCCGACGACAAGGCCGATCGGCAGGAGCGAGTACGAAAGATCATCGATGCGGTGCATGCGGCGCTCGAGCATGAGCGCCGTGAAGAACACGCAGGCAACCTTCGCCAGCTCCGACGGCTGAATGCCCAGCCCACCGACACCGAACCACCGGTGGGTCCCGTTGACGCGTCCGCTGAAAAGCACGCCGACCAGCATCACCGCGACGGCACCGACCAGGCACCAGATGAACGCCTCGTTCCTGTACGTGCGGTAATCGACGCGCATCGCCACAGCGAGCACTGCGAGGCCAAGCACGGCCCAGAGCGCCTGCCTGGTCACGAAGAAATAGGGCTGCTGGAAACGCTCGAGCGCCACCACCGCGGAGGCGCTGTACACCATGACGATGCTGGCGCAGACAAGCAGAAACGTCGCGGTAAACAGGACCCTGTCGGACTTGAGCTTACGCGCCATTGAAGATGAGCCCCCAAACACCCGAAAATAGTTAGTGCGCCGTCATGCGAACCGTTTACGGTTCGCCACGCGAGGCATAAAACCTCGCGCTCGTCGTGTCGCAGATCCGCTAAGATCCGCGATCCGTGCCGCGCCGCCGAAGCCGCAGTCGATCGCAGGCGGCAAGGTCGCAGAGCAGTCAGCAGTCATCAGCCGGCTCGTGGAATGGGACACCCACCTCTCGATCCGGGGTAGATCGAGTTCCCAGCGGTAGATTCCCACACGCCCGGGCCGACTGACGACAGCTCACTGCTCGCTCCCTTCGGTAGCCACGAAAGCCACGAAGGACGGTTAGCCACAAAGGTCTCAAAGAACACAAAAGTTTTGGTTTTCCTTAGAGACCTTTGTGTGCTTTGTGGCTAATTCGTTTTCGTGTTCTGCGTGGCCAACTCCTTTCGTAACCTGTCGACCTCCTCCTTGAATCGATCGCCGCGCTCCGCATAGTCGCGGAACCAGTCGAAACTCGAACACGCGGGCGCCAGCAGCACGACGCCGTCCGGCTGCGCCGCCTTGAAGCCTTCCTCGACCGCCTCGCGCATCGACGCCGCCGCGATGACGGGCACGACGCCGGTCAGCGCCTCGCGCACCAGCGGCGTCGACTCGCCAATGGCGATAGCCGCCCGGCCTCGCGCGGCGAGCGGTTCACGCAGGTCGCGCAAATCGCCGCCCTTGAACCGCCCGCCGACAATCGCGACGACACCGCGGTCGAAGCTTTCAATCGAGCGCCGAGCCGCCTCGACGTTGGTGGCCTTCGAGTCGTTGACGAAACGCACACCGCCAACCTGACCCGCCGGTTCCATCACGTGCGGCAGACCGTGGAATCCGCGAAGCGCATCGACCATCGCCTGCGACCGCGCGCCGGCGAGATACGTCGCCGCGGCCGCGGCCAGGACGTTGCTCAACATGTGGCGCCCCGTCAGCTCGACCGCGCGTAACGGAATGAGCCGCTCGATCTGGGTACCGGTGCGCCGCACGATCCAGTCGCCGTCGACAACGAAGCCATCGGCGGCCAGGCCCGCGAGTGAGAACGAGACGCGGCGCGCCGCGGTCCGGTTACCCTGCTTGACGACGGCCGGATCGTCGGCGTTGAGCACCGCCCAATCACCGGCGGTCTGGTTCGCGAAGATGCGCGCCTTCGCCGACAGCGTACGCGTCGATAGTCGGATGCCGATCCAGGTGGTCATCCGAAAAGTTCAGCCACACCGAAATCCATGGACGGAACGACGTCGTGGTCTCGAGCTGAAAGCTGCTCGTCTCAACGACGTGGATCGTCTCCGGCGTCGATTGCTCGACCTGCGCGCTGAGCGGCGTGCCGATGTTTCCGCCAACAAGGACGCGCTCACCGGAGGCATCGAGAATCCGTCCAATCAGCGTTGTCGTCGTCGATTTCCCCTTCGTGCCGGTCACGGCGATGACGCGACCGGCAATCCATCGCCATGCGAACTCGAGCTCGCCGATGATCTCAACGCCGCCCTGCCGCGCACCGTCGAACACCGGCTGTTCGAGCGGCACACCTGGGCTTGCGACGATCAGGTCGGCGCCTGCGAGCGTGGCGGACTGATGACCACCGAGCTCGAGCGCCACGCCGGCTGCCTTCAATCGATCCTCACCTTCGAACCCGTTCCGCGCTTCAGTGAGGGTCACACGGGCCCCGCGCCGAGCCGCCAGCTCCGCGGCGGCAATGCCGCTTCGGGCCGCGCCCACAACCACGACCCGCCGCCCGCGCACCGAGAATCCAGTCGCATCCACTCCATCACCGCAGCTTCAGCGTTGTCAGGCTGAACAACGCAAAGATGACCGCGACGATCAGGAAGCGTGTGATCACCTTCGGCTCGCTCCACCCAATGAGCTCGAAGTGGTGATGGATCGGCGCCATCTTGAACACGCGCTGGCCCGTGAGCTTGAAGGAGGCGACCTGGATGATCACGGAGAGCGCTTCGGCGACGAAGACGCCGCCGACGATTGGCAGCAGCAGCTCCTGTTTGATCAGAATCGCGACGGTGCCGAGCGCGCCACCGAGCGCCAGCGAGCCAACGTCACCCATGAAGATCTCGGCGGGGTACGAGTTGTACCAGAGGAACCCGAGGCTTGCGCCGACGAGTGCCCCGCAGAAAACAGTCAACTCGCCTGCAGGCGCGAAGCGTACGAGCTGCAGGTACTGCGCGATCACGGCGTGGCCGGTGACGTAGGCGAGCGCGGTGAACGCCGCGGCGGACACCGCAAACGTGCTGATCGCGAGGCCGTCGAGGCCGTCGGTGAGGTTCACCGCATTTGTCGCGCCGACGAGCACGAGCACCGCAAACGCCACGTAGAACCACCCCAGGTCCGGAATCAGGTTCTTGAAGAAGGGAAAGATCAGCCGCGTGTTGTACAGGCCCTTCGACGCCAGCAACATCACCGCAAGGCCGACAGCGATACCAATGACGATCTGCAGGCCGATCTTGTAGCGAGGGATCAGACCATGATGCGATCGCCGGACGATCTTCAAGTAGTCGTCCCACAGGCCGACAGCGCCGAACCCCAGAGTCGCCAGCACTGCAATCCAGACGTACGCGTTTGTCAGGTTGGCCCAGAGCAGCGTCGGGATGATCGCGGATGCCAGGATGAGCAGTCCGCCCATCGTCGGCGTGCCAGCCTTGGCGCGATGGGACTGCGGCCCTTCCTGCCGGATCACCTGCCCGATCTGGAAATCGCGGAGCTTGCGAATCATCCACGGGCCGAGCGCCAGGCTCAGCGCCAGCGCGGTGAGGCTCGCGGCTGCCGTCCTGAACGTGATGTATCCCGTCACGTTGAAGACGGTGGCGTAGGTGCGCAGCGGATACAGCAGATAAAGAAGCATCAGGCGAATTCCGCTGCAATCCGGTCCGCGATCAGATCCGTCCGCGTGCCGCGCGACCCTTTAACGAGGACGAGATCGCCGGAGCGCAAGGCGGCCGCGATAGCGGGGGCGGCCTCCTCGCTCTGCTCGAAGTAGATCACCGAGTCCCGCGACATCCCGGACGCGATGGCCGCATCGGCAAGCGCGCGCGCCGGCGCGCCGCCGACGGCAAACAGGAGGCGCAGACCGGCAGACGCGGCAATGCGACCGCTGTCCTGGTGCAGCGCGGTGGCGTGATCGCCGAGCTCGAGCATTTCGCCCAGTACCGCCACCTTGCGCGACGCGCGGCCTTCCTTCGCAATCACATCGACCGCGCGCCTCAGCGCAGCAGGGCTCGAATTGTACGAATCGTCGATGAGCGTGATGCCGCCGCGAAGCCGGTGGACCGCGCCCCGGCGATCCGCCGGACGCAGCGCGGCCGCACGCGAGGCAATGGTGGACAGCGGCACGCCGAACTCGAGCGCCACCGCGGTCGCGGCGAGCACGTTCGACAGGTTGCCGCGGCCCAGCAGCGGCGTCTCGATGACGCACTCACCCGCCGGCGCCACGACGCGTGCGCGCATGCCGTCGATGCCGCGATCCTCGATATCCCGCGCGCGCACCGTCGCGCGGTCGCTCTCGCCGAACGTGATCGTGCGGCCGGCAAAGCCCGATGCGCGCGTCATCACGCGCGCATCGTCTGCGTTGCACACCAGCACGTCCTGCGGTTCGGCTCCCTCCAGGATCTCCGCCTTTGCATCCGCGATCGCGTCGGGGGAGTCAAAAAATCCGAGATGCGCGTCGCCGACGTTCGTCCAGACGCGAACGTCCGGATCGGCAATCGCCACCAGCGTGCTGATCTCCCCCACGTGATTCATGCCCAGTTCCATAACCGCCACGTCTGGCTTGTCGCGAAGCTGCATCAGCGACAGCGGCAGCCCGATGTGATTGTTCAGATTCCCCTTGTTCTTCACGACGCGGAACGTGGCAGACAGAAAATCCGCGATCGTTTCCTTGGTCGTCGTCTTCCCCGCGCTTCCCGTAATCGCCACCACCCTGGTGGCGGCCGCTTCCCGCACCGCGTGCGCCAGGTCCTGCAGCGCCTTCGTCGTATCGCCGACCTCGACAATCGCCGGGACACGATCGCCCGCCGTGTAGGGGCGGGTCGTTAGACCCGCCCCTGGACCCGCCCCTACCGCGACGAGGGCTCCACTTGCGCCGCGCCCGATCGCCTCGTCGACGAACGCGTGGCCGTCGAAGCGAGGCCCGCGAAGCGCGACGAAGAAATCACCCGCCTGCAGCGACCGCGAGTCGGTGACGACATTGCCGACCACCTGGTCCGGATCGCCCGAGACGATCCGCCCGGCGACGGCCGCGGCCAGCCATCCGACGGTGAGACGAAGTGCACTCACCCAACCCGCGACTTCACGCGGCGCGCCTCCAGCGCCTCGCGCGCGACCGCCACGTCGTCGAACGGCGTGACGCGGCCGCCGATTTCCTGGTACTTCTCGTGCCCCTTGCCCGCGATCAGCACGACGTCCCCGCGCGATGCGCGATCGACCGCCTGCAGGATCGCGTCTCGCCGATCGACGATTGCCAGGACCTCTGCGTTGCCCTGCCGCGATTCCGGCTCGGCGCCGCGCTTGACCTCCTCGATGATCCGCGCCGGATCCTCGCCTCGCGGGTTGTCGGACGTGATCACGACCACGTCGCTCAGCCGCGCCGCGACCATGCCCATGAGCGGCCGCTTGGTCCTGTCGCGATCGCCGCCGGCGCCGAACACGGTGATGAGGCGACGAGAGGCAAGTGGCCGCGCGGTCTCGAGCAGATTGCGGAGCGCGTCGTCGGTGTGCGCGTAGTCGACGACCACGGTGATGTCGTCGTCGGGCGATGAGACCACCTCGAAGCGGCCCGGCACTTCGGAGAGCTTCTGCAGACCTTGCTCGATCGCCTTGATCGGAATGCCGATCGCGGCGGTCGTTCCGGTGGCCGCAAGGATGTTGTAGACGTTCGGCCTGCCAACAAGCTTCGACTTCACGTGCGCGACTCCCTGGGGCATGCGCACATCGAACTCGAGGCCGCGAAGCGCGAAGGAGAGCGGACCGGGTGTGACATCCGCGGCTTTGCTCACCGCGTACGTCACCGGGCGACCCGCGATTTCCACGAGCGACGCCGCGCGGGGGTCGTCGGCGTTGATCACCGCCGGCGCATCCGCCGGCAGCATCTCGAACAGCCGACGCTTGGCGGCGAAGTAGTTCTCCATGTCCTGGTGGAAGTCGAGGTGGTCGCGCGTCAGGTTCGTGAAGACACCGGCAGCAAACTGGATTCCATCGACCCGGCGCATCGCCAGCGCGTGCGACGAGACTTCCATCACGCACGCCCCGCACCCCGCGTCAACCATCTGTCGCATGAAGCTCTGCACCTCCGGCGCCTCGGGCGTCGTGCGGGTCGCCGCCAGCTCGACGATCGCCAATCCGGTACGTCACGGTTCCCATCAAGCCGCAGCGAATGCCGGCCGCTTCGAAGATCGAGTGCATGACGTAGCTGGTCGTCGTCTTGCCGTTCGTGCCGGTGATGCCGACGACCTTCATCTGGCGGCTCGGATGGCCGAAGAACTCCGCCGCGAGCAGCGCGAGCGCCAGCCGCGCGTCGCTGACGACGATCCACGGCGCGCCGACCGCCCCCGGGGCAGGGCGCTCGGCGACGATCGCGACCGCGCCCGAAGCGACGGCCTGGGGCGCGAACGTCTGCGCCGTCGGCTTTTTGTCCGGGCAGTGCAACAAATACCGAGCCCGGCTTCACCTGCCGCGAATCGTGCGTCACGCCGGTGCACGACACGTCGAGCGCGGCGCCGCAGGAATCGCAGGCGGCTGCCCCTTCGGCAGCGCGTCCGCCAATGCCTGCAGCAGCTCGCGAGCGGTCATCGCGTTGCGCCCGCGACGCGAGTCAGCGGTGCCTGCCGCTCCAGCCAGAGGACGTAGGTCGCGTCGCGATCGATCGGCGTACCGGCCTCTGGATGTTGCCTCGTGACGATGCCCGTCCCGTTGAGCCGACCCGACATGCCGAGCCGCGTCAGCGCGTGGAGTGCATCCCGCGCGCCCAGGCCGCGCAGATCCGGAAACACGCGCTGATCCCTGCGACGTGCCCCCGAGGGCCATGGGGTTCGGCGTGCTGCCGCCCGTTGACGTCGGCTGCTCGTGTGCATCCTCATCCTCGGCGTCGTGCCGCGCGACGACTAAGCGGCGGCGCGGGGTTGATCGACGGCGGCACGCCGTACTGCCGCAGCGCCGCCTCGGCGATGCGCTTGAAGATCGGCGCCGCGGCGACGCCTCCGGTGTGACCCTTTGCGTGCGGAGAGTCGATCACGACGACGATCGTGAAGACCGGCTTGCGCGACGGCACGAAGCCGACAAACGACGCGTTGTAGTCCGATGTCGAGTAGCGGCCGTTCACGAGCTTCGCGGCCGTTCCGGTCTTGCCGGCGATCGTGTAGCCGGGAATCTGCGCCGCCGTCGCCGTTCCGCGCTCGACGACCTGCTTCCATGATGGTCGTCAGCTCGGCCGCGACGCCCTCGTTGATCGCGCGCCGGACGACCTTGCGCGGAACCGGAACGCGCCGCCGTCCCTGACGACGGCGCGAACGACGCGCGGCTGGAGGAGCTCCCCGCCGTTGGCGACCGAGCTGACGGCCGCCGCCATCTGCAGCGGCGTGACGCCGACCTGGTATCCCATCGCCATCGACGCAAGCGCGCTGTCGGTCTGCTTCGCCGGATCCCAGAGGATCCCGGGGCTCTCCCCCGGGAAATCGGGCGACGAGGGACGGCCGAAGCCGAACCGGCGGGCGTAGATGCCGAGCCGCTCGGGCCCGAGCCGCAACCCGACCTTGATCGCGCCGACGTTGCTCGACTTGACGATCACGTCGGTGAACGACAGCACGCCGTAGTCGTGCGTGTCGTGGATGACGCGCGAGCCGAAACGGATCAGGCCGCCGCGGACGTCGACCTGATCGTCGGGCTGAACGACGTGCTGCTCGAGCGCGGCCGAGGCCGTGACGATCTTGAACGTCGAGCCCGGCTCGTACAGATCCTGGATGGCGCGATTGCGGCGCTCGCTCGTCCTGATGTGTCGCGATACGCGTTCGGATTGAACGTCGGCCAGTTCGCGAGCGCGAGGATCTCGCCGGTCCACGGATCCATGACACCGCGGTGCCGCCCGCGGCGCGGTTCTCCGCGACGCCCGCGCGCAGCTCGCGCTCGGCGATGTGCTGGAGGTACTGGTCGATCGTCAGCTCGAGTGTCGCGCCGGTGGTCGACGGCCGCTCGACCCGGCTGAACGCGTGACGCTTGGCGTCGGTCTGAATCAGCACCGTTCCCGGCGTGCCCTTTGATCAGGGTGTCGTAGGTCGCCTCGATGCCGGCGAGGCCGGTGTTGTCGATCCCGACGTAGCCGAGCAGGTGCGCGGCCAGCTCCTTGTTCGGATAGAAGCGGCGGTTCTCCTTCATGAAGCCGACGCCTTCGAGCTGAAGGTCCGCCACTCGCCGCGCCTGATCGGGCGTCACCTGGCGGCGCACGTAGACGAACGCACGGCCCCGGCGGATGCGATCGGCCAGCGCCTGCCGATCGCCGGCGGTGCAGTCGCCGAGCGCGCCGCACAGCGGGCCGCGGCGGCTTGCGGGATCGCCGATTTCGGTCGGGACGGCGTAGATCGAGTCGGCGTCGACGCTGTAGGCGAGCACGTGGCCGCGGCGATCGAGAATCTCGCCGCGCTTGGCGGCCGCGGCGACCGTCCGCAGCTGCTGGCGCTCGGCGCGCGCGACGAGGTCGGCGTGCCGGTACACCTGCAGGTAGACCAGCCGCGCCTCGATGGCGGCCGACCACAGCGAGGAAGCCAGCCGCGGCAACGACAAGTCGGCGCTTCAGCGTCGTGCGCCAGGCGTGGGCGGGCGTCTCGGCCACGTGGTCCGGTTCCCTCTTACCGGCGAGCGACGACGGACCTCGGCGGCGGCGGCGTCGGCGTCACGCGCTCGATGACCGTTGCGTCGTCCGGCGCGGGCGACGACCATTCCCGAGACGAGCCGATCGCGAGCCGCTCGATGCGGGCGGGCGATCGCAGCGTGTCGATCTCGAGCCGCAGATGGCGGTTGACTTCGTCTTCGGCGGCGCGCTCCTTCTGCATCTGCTCGATCCGGTAGCCATGGCGCAGCAGCTCGAAGTGCTGCCAGGCCGAGAAGAGCAGCACGGCGACGAGGAAGACGCCGACGCGCCACCGAGCGCCACATCTCGAGGTGCCGCTCGCGATCGACCTCGCGCACGATCGGGTTGTTGCGGACGTCCTTCTTGATTGCGTATTCGAATTCGCCGCTCATGAGGATTCCTGCCCGATCTGTTCCGCCGCGCGAAGCTTGGCGCTGCGCGCGCGCGGGTTGCGTTCGACTTCGGCCTCGCTCGGCACCATCGGCCGCTTCGTGCGAATCCTGAGACCGATCCCTTCGGCCTGCAGCGCCCGGAGCGTGTGCTTCACGATCCGGTCCTCGAGCGAGTGGAACGTGATCACCGCCATCCGCCCGTCCGCCGCCGAGCCGCCGCGCGGCGTCGCCGAGAAACGTGTCGAGCCCCTCGAGCTCGCGGTTCACCCAGATGCGAATCGCCTGGAACGTCCGCGTCGCCGGATCGATCCGCGAGTACCCCTTGCGCGGAATCGCGCGCCGCACGACGTCGGCGAGCTGCCCGGTCGTCTCGATCGGCGCCCGTTGCCGCGCCGCGACGATCGCCCGCGCGATGCGCCGCGAATGCCGCTCCTCGCCGAACTCGTAAATCACGTCGGCCAGCGTCCGCTCGTCGACATCGCGAATCGCCTCGGCGGCCGTCGGTCCCGTCGTCGTGTCCATCCGCATGTCCAGCGGATCGTCCCGCCGGAAGCTGAACCCGCGTCCCGGCGAGTCGAGCTGCATCGACGACACACCGAGATCCGCGAGCACGCCGTCGACCGTCGTGACGCCGCGCTGCGTCGAGCACGTCGTTCAGGCGGCGGTAGTCCGAGTGCACCAGCTCGACGCGGTCGCCGAATTCGCGCAGCGCAGTTCGCGCGTGCGCGAGCGCCGCCGGATCGCGATCAAGCCCGATCAGCCGCGACGCGCCAGCCTCGAGCAGCGCCCGCGCATGACCGCCAAGGCCGACCGTGCAGTCGACGAACATCCCGCCGCGCGACGGCGCGAGGTGTTCGAGCACCTCGGCGACCATGACGGGCTCGTGACGGATCAGGCTCAATCGGCTCAATGCCAGGCGTTCCCTGACCATTGGGCATCGCGCATGGGCACTGCGCATCCCGTCATATCCCATGCTCCGACAGCTTGAAGCCGTCCTCGTCCATCCACGGGTCGCGCTGCAGCTTCTGCGCGAAGCGCTCGTCGTTCCAGACCTCGAGGTAATCGATGCTTGCCGAACACGCGCACATCGCCGACGATAGACGCGCTGTCGCGCAGCAGCTGCGGGACGACGATGCGCCCCTGGCCGTCGAGCTCGCTCGTCTGGCCGAAGTAGTTGACGCGATCGAGGAACTTGAGCCGCGACGGGTGATTGCCCGGCATTTTCGAGAGCTTCTGCTCGATCTCGAGCCACACGGGCATCGGATAAATGCGCACAGATTCGCCCGTCACGCTCGTGACGAACACGTCGGGGCCGTGCTGGTCCTGAATGACTCCGCGGAACATCGTCGGGACCTTCAGACGGCCTTTGTCGTCGATTCGCGTCTGGGCGCTGCCTCGTAGGCCTTGTTGCTCCACTTTCGTCCACAAAAATCCACTCGGATAGTAAAACCTGAGGCATTCCCTGTCAAGCTGCAAACAGTTCATATAATTTGAGTTACGTTAAATTTTCGCCCTGCGTTTCCTGGTTAACGACACGTGGGATTTCTGGCGATTGGCCTATTGGGGTCAGACTCGGGTGATGAGTCGTTCCCGAGTCGGACCCTGATCGCAGGGCGACTCAACTTCGCGTGCTAGGCTGAGGATTCATGCTTCGCGCGGCGCTGATCGGCCTTCCTTCCAGCGGAAAAACCACCCTCTTTCAGCTGATGACCAGCATTCACGACGCGCCGCGCGGCAAGGGCGACGTGAACATCGGGATCTCCAAGGTCCCCGACGAGCGGCTCGACAGGCTGACCGCGATGTACAACCCGCGCAAGCGCGTCCCGGCGACCGTCGAGTTCACCGACATCGCCGCGCCGGCGCGCAGCGGCGCTCAGGCGCTCGTCGACGTGGCCGGCTACAAGAACGCCGACGCGCTCGTGCACGTCGTTCGCGCGTTCCGCGATGCCTCGGTCGCACACCCGTCCGGCTCGATCGATCCCGCGCGCGACGCGCAGGCGATGGAGGACGAGCTGATCCTCGCGGACCTCGGCGTCGCCGAGCGGCGGCTCGAGCGCATCGAGAAGGATCTGAAGAAGGGACGATCGACGGAGCTCGAAAAGGAGCGCGATCTCGTGCAGCGGTGCAAGGACGCGCTCGAGCACGGCACGCCGCTGCGCGCGCTGCAGCTCGCGGGCGACGATCTCAAACGACTGCGAGGCTTCCAGTTCCTCTCGGCCAAGCCGCTGCTGCTCGTGATCAACCTCGATGAGGCGGACGTCGCGGAGGTCGGCTCCGATCGTCCGCGCGCCGCCGAGAAGACCGGGCTGACGGCGTTCCTCGCGCACGCGTCGACGCGGGCGGTCGCGCTCTGCGCGAAGATCGAGCTCGAGATCTCGCAGCTCGAAGGTGCCGACGCGAAGGCGTTCCTCTCGGATCTCGGCCTGACCGAGTCGGGACTCGACCGCGTGATCCGCACCAGCTACGACCTGCTTGGCTACATTTCGTTCTTCACCGTCGGCGAAGACGAATGCCGCGCCTGGTCGATCGCGCGCGGGACGCCGGCGCAGCTCGCAGCCGGCGAAATCCACAGCGACATCCAGCGCGGCTTCATCCGGGCTGAAGTCGTGGCCTACGACGCGCTGATCGGCCGCGGCACGATGGCCGCGTGCCGCGACCACGGCGAAGTCCGCCTGGAAGGCAAGGAGTACGTCGTCCAGGACGGCGATATCATCAATTTCCGCCACGCCACCTGAGTGACATCGCTCCGCATACTGATCCTCGAGGCGCAGGTGCCGTTCGTGCACGGCGGCGCCGAGATTCTCGTGCGCGAGCTCACCAGCGCGCTGATCGCGCGCGGCCACGACGCGCAGGTCGTGTCGGTACCGTTCAGGGATTATCCGAAGGACGAGCTGTTTGCCGGCGCCGAGGCGTGGCGTCTGCTCGATGTCACGAAGGCGGCGGGACGCGACGTCGATCTCGTCATCGCCACGAAGTTCCCCACCTACTTCGCCCGGCATCCGCGGAAGGTCCTCTGGCTCGTGCACCAGCATCGCGCCGCGTACGAACTGTGCGGCACCCGGTTCAGCGACTTCGCGCATTCTGAACGCGACGTGGCGCTCCGCCGCCGACTGATCGAGACCGATACCCGGATGCTGCGCGAGTGCGTCGGTCACTTCACGATCGCCAGGACGGTGTCCGATCGGCTGCTGAAATACAACGCGATCGAATCCGAAGCGCTCTACAATCCGCCGAAGCTTGCGGGACGCCTGCACGGCGGCCCGTACGGCGACTACCTGCTGACCGTGACGCGCCTCGAGCACGTGAAGCGCGTCGACCTCGCGATCGACGCGTTCGAGAAGGCGGCGTCACCGGTGCGTCTCGTGATCGCAGGCGACGGTTCCGCGCGTCAGGCTTTGAGCGAGTACATCGAGCGCCGCGGACTGCGCGATCGCGTGACGATGCTGGGACGCGTGGACGACAACCAGCTGATCGAGCTGTACGCGAAATGTCTCGCCGTGCTCTTCGCCCCGTACCAGGAAGATTACGGGTACGTGACGCTCGAATCGTTCCTCTCGCGCAAACCGGTCATCACCGCCCTCGATTCGGGCGGAACGCTGGAGTTCGTGACCGACGGCGTCACCGGCTACGTCTGCGACCCGACACCAGACGCGCTGGCCGCCGCGATCGATCGCCTTGCGGCAGACCCCGCCCTCGCCGCCGAGCTCGGTCGACGCGGCTACGAAGTCGCGCAGGACATCAGCTGGGATCACGTGGTCGAACGGCTCGTCGGAGCAGCGCAAGCCGCCGAAAAGGTCGGAGCAAGCGCGTGAGAGACCGCCTTCCCCCGCTGGAAGCGGGCGGCAGCGAGGTATCGCCGACACGCGCGCAGGAATCGGGCGCTCGAAGACGGATTCTGGTCGCCGAAGCACGCGTGCCGTTTGGCCGCGATGGCGCCGAGCTGCACGCGCAACGCACTGGTCGCCGAGTTGCGCAGGCGAGGACACGACGCCGAGAGCGTCGCGCTCCCCTTTCGCGCACACAAGTCCGAGCTGCTCGATCAGGCCTGCGCGTGGCGGATGCTCGATCTCTCGAGCAGCAACGGCCGTCCCGATCGATCTGCTGATCGCGACAAGGTTTCCGACCTGGTTCGCGCGCCATCCACGCAAGGTCGCCTGGGTGATGCATCAGCATCGCGCCGGCGTACGAGCTGTTCGGCACCGAGTACAGTGATTTCACGGGACAGCGACGACGACGGGCGCCTGCGGCGGCAGATCATCGATCTCGATTCCCGGATGCTCGGCGAATGCCGGCGGATCGTCACGAACGCGCAGAACACCGCAGATCGCCTGAAGCGGTTCAATGGCATCGTCGCGCGCCCGTTGTATCATCCGCCGCCGATTGCCGATCGTCTTCGCGGAGGCGCGTACGGCGACTACGTGCTGGTCGTCGCGCGACTCGAGCCGCTGAAGCGCGTGGAGCTCGTCATCCGCGCGATGGCACACGTACCTGCACCGGTTCGACTGATCGTCGTCGGCGAGGGGTCTCGAGCGCGCGGCGCTCGAGCGTGAAGCCGCACAATCCGGCGCCGGCGATCGGATCGAGTTCGCGGGCGCGGTCTGGGGCGACGCAGTCGCGGATCTCTATGCAGACGCGCTGGCCGTGGTCTACGCGCCGTTCGACGAAGACTATGGGTACGTGACGCTCGAGGCGTTTCTGGCGTCAAAGCCGGTGATCACGGCGACCGATTCGGGCGGGACGCTCGAGTTCGTCGTCGACGGGGCGAACGGATTCGTGTGCGAGCCGGACGCACGCGCCATTGCCGCCGCGATCAACCGCCTCGCCGCCGATCCGTCGCTGGCCGAACGCCTCGGCCGCGCCGGCCGCTCCGTGGCACAGACGATTGGCTGGGACGACGTCATCGAGCAGCTCCTTGGCTGACCCCTCCACCGTCTCGATCGTGATTCCCGCCATGAACGAAGCAGACGCCATCGGCGAGCGTCGTGTCGCAGCTGCGCGCTGCGGCCGCGTGGCGTGAGATCATCGTGGTTGACGACGGCTCCGCCGACGAGACAGCGGCGTGCGCGCGTGAGGCCGGCGCGTGCGTCGTCCGTCACCCGTACAACAAGGGCAACGGCGCCGCCGTGAAGAGCGGCATACGTCGCGCGAGCGGCGACTTCGTGCTGATCATCGATGCCGACGGCCAGCATCCGCCGGAGGACGCGCAACGCATCGTAGCGCGGCTCGGCGAGTTCGATCTCGTGATCGGCGCGCGCGCCGCGACTACCCAGGCGACCACGGCGCGCCGCGCCGGCAACGCGGTGCTGAACGGGCTTGCCAGCTACCTGACCAGCCGGCCGATCCCGGATTTGACGTCGGGCTTCCGCGGGCGCGCGCACGGAGTGCCTCCGCGAATTCATCCACCTGCTCCCGAACGGCTTCTCGACGCCGACGACGACGACGCTGGCGTTCATCAAGGCGGGCTACAACGTCGCGTTCGAACCGATCGACGCGCGGCAGCGCGTCGGGCGCTCGAAGATCCGCTTCGCGCACGACGGCGCGAGGTTCCTGCTGATCCTCCTCAAGATCGTGACGCTCTTCAGTCCCGCTGCGCATCTTCCTGCCGGTCAGCGCGTTCTCGTTCGTTGCCGGCGCGATATACGGAGTCTGGAACATCGCGACGACCGGCAAGATTCCGAACGGCGCGGTCATCCTGATCCTCTTCGCGGTCATCGTCTTCCTCGTCGGGCTCGTCTCCGAACAGATCACGTCGCTGCGATTCGAAGGTCCCAAGAAATAGCGCGCATGCGGCCGCTGGTCATCGTCCCGACCTACAACGAGCGCGACAACCTGCCGGCTCTGCTCGAGCAGCTCCTGATGGTCGATGGCCTGCGGATCCTCGTCGTCGACGATGCGTCGCCGGACGGGACCGGGCGGATCGCCGACGAGTACGCGGCGGCGAATCGAGCGCGCGTGCAGGTCCTGCACCGAACCGGCAAGCGCGGCCTCGGGCGCTCGTACATCGACGGCATGTACCTGGCGCTGCGCACCGATGCCACGCACATCTGCCAGATGGACGCGGACCTGTCGCACAACCCGGTCGACGTCCCGCGGCTGATTGCCGCGACGGAGCAGGCCGAGTTCGTGATCGGGTCGCGATACGTGCCGGGCGGACGCATCGAGAACTGGCCTGCCCGGCGCCGGATGCTCAGCGCATTCGCGAACCGCTACATCCGGGCGATCACCAAGCTCACGATTCGCGACTGCACGAGCGGGTTCCGCTGCTGGCGGCGCGAGGCGCTCGAACAGCTTCCGCTCGCCTCGATCCGCTCCGACGGCTACGCATTCATCGTCGAGCTCGCGTGGGAGGCGTCGAAGGCGGGATTCCGGTGCGGCGAGATCCCCATCACGTTCGTCGAGCGGCGAAGGGGCGCGTCGAAGCTCTCGACCTGGGTGATTGTGGAATCCGCGATACTACCCTGGCGCCTGGTGGCGCGTCCAAGATAGGCACGCTCGGTTCTTGCCCGCAAGCTGTTCCCGTGGTACGGTTTAACGCTTCAATGCCAGACGACCGCTCGACACGACCCGTCGGGCTCAGCATGTTCTTTCCCGCGTACAACGACGGGGGGACCATCGCGAGCCTCGTGATCCTCGCGGTGCAGGTCGCGGGCCGCCTGACGCCCGACTTCGAGGTCATCGTCGTCAACGACGGCAGCACCGATCCGACCAAAGAGATCCTCGACGAGCTTGCGCGCACATATCCGCGCGTGCGCGTCATTCACCACTCGCGCAATCGCGGCTACGGTGCCGCGCTGCGAACCGGCTTCGCGGCTGCGACCAAGGATCTGATCGCCTACACCGACGGCGACGCGCAATACGATCCCGCGGAGCTCGAGGTGCTGTGGAACAGGCTGACGCCCGACGCCGACATGGTGAACGGCTACAAGATCCGTCGCTCGGATCCCTGGCATCGCATCGTGATCGGACGCCTCTACCATCACACCGTGAAGCTGCTGTTCCGCCTGCGCGTGCGCGACGTCGACTGCGATTTCCGTCTGATGCGGCGGGAGATCTTCGATCGCGTGAAGCTGGAGAAAGATACCGGCGTCATCTGTCTGGAGATGATGCGCAAGATCCAGGACGCTGGTTTCCGCGTCGTCGAAGTGCCGGTGCACCACTATCACCGGCTCCACGGCCGCTCGCAGTTCTTCAACTTCAAGCGGGTGTTCTGGACGGGCATCGACGTGCATGAGGCTGTGGGTGAAGCTCGTCGTCCTCGGACGCGGCCGCACGAGCACGCCGGTGCTGTTCCGGAATCCCACCATCAGCGGCGTCGTCCCGCCTGAATCCACCAAGCCGTGACCGCGTATCGCGAGTTCTATCGCGATCGGCCCGTGCTGATCACCGGCGGCCTCGGATTCATCGGCAGCAACCTCGCCCGCCAGCTCGTCGCGCTCGGCGCGCGCGTGCTGATCGTCGACTCGCTCATTCCCGATTACGGCGGCAACCTGTTCAACATCGACGGCATCGAGGATCGCGTCCGCGTCAACATCGCCGACATCCGGCAGCAGAGCACGATGAACGATCTCGTGCGCGGACACGACGTGATCTTCAACCTGGCCGGCCAGGTGAGCCACATCGACAGCATGCAGGATCCGTACACCGATCTCGAGATCAACTGCCGCGGCCAGTTGTCGTGCTCGAAGCGTGCCGTCGCAACAACGCCTCCGTCAAAGTGGTGTTCGCCGGTACGCGGCAGATCTACGGGCGCGCCGACACACTTCCAGTCACCGAAAATCATCTCGTGCGGCCGACAGACGTCAACGGGATCAACAAGGCGGCAGGCGAGTACTACCATCTCGTCTACAACAACGTGTTCGGCATCCGCGCGTGCTCGCTGCGGCTGACGAACGTGTACGGCCCTCGGCAGCTCATCAAGCACAATCGTCAGGGCTTCGTCGGCTGGTTCATCCGGCTTGCGCTCGAGAACCGTGAGATTCAGATCTTCGGCGACGGCACGCAGCTTCGCGACTTCGTCTACGTGGACGACGCAGTCGACGCGTTCCTGCGGGCGGGCGCCGACGATGTCGTCGAACGGCGAGGTGTTCAACGTCGGCGGCATGGAGCCGATCAAGCACGGCGACCTCGTCGAGCTGATGATCCGCACCGCGGGCTCGGGCCGCTTCCGTTGCGTCGCGTGGCCGCCCGACAAGAAAGCGATCGACATCGGCGACTTCTACGCGGACTCGTCGAAAATCCGCTCGACGCTCGGCTGGCAGCCGGTGACTCCGTTGGCCGACGGGCTCCGCCGCACGTTCGAGTTCTACCGCGCCCACCTCGATCAGTACGTTCCCGCGACCGGACAACAGGTCGCGACCCTGTGACCAGCGACCGCATCCCCTTCATCGATCTGCGTCCCGGTGATGACGACGCCGCGGTGCGCGCCGCGATCGATCGCGTCATCGCTCGCGGATGGTTCGTGCTCGGTCCGGAAGTCGAGGCCTTCGAGGCGGAATTCGCGTCGGCAAGCAGTGCGGCCCACGCCGTCGGCGTCGGTACGGGAACCGATGCGATAGCGCTGATGCTCCGGGCGATGAATGTCAACCGGGGAGACGAAGTGATCGTACCCGCGCTGACGGCCGCGTACACGGCTCTGGCCGTGCTGCTTGCCGGCGCAACCCCGGTGTTTGCGGACATCGATCCCGAGCGGCTGACGCTGGATCCCGACGCGTGTGAAGCGGCGGTCACATCGCGGACGGTTGCAATCGTCCCGGTACACCTGTACGGCCAGCCTGCGGACATGCGTGCGCTTCAATCGATTGCGCAGCGCCGATCGCTGGCGATGATCGAAGACTGCTGCCAGGCGCATCTCGCCACGTGCGACGACATTCCCGTCGGCACGCGCGGCGCGGGCGGCGCGTTCAGCTTTTACCCGACGAAGAATCTCGGCGCGCTCGGCGACGGCGGCGCGATTCTGACCAACGATGCATCGTTGGCCGAACGCCTTCGCCGCCTGCGGAACGGCGGGCAAATCGATCGCTACATCCACTCGAGGCGGGCGACAACAGCCGGCTCGACGATCTGCAGGCAGCCGTCCTGCGCGTGCGCCTTCCACTCCTGTCCGGCTGGACGAGCCGGCGGCGTTCTCTTGCCGCCGCGTATCGGCGAGCCTTGCCCGACAACGTGCGTCCGCTGCGCGAGCACGACACCGGGCACGTGTACCATCTGTTCGTCGTGCGGTCGCCGGACCGCGATGCGCTCCAGGCGCACCTGCGCGCCTCGGGCGTCGACACGTTGATTCACTATCCGGTGCCGCTTCCCAGCCAGCCGGCGTTTGCCGGCATCGCGCGCGGGGACTGCCCGGTCGCTGCACGGCTGGCGCGGGAGATCCTGTCGCTGCCGCTCCACCCCCGGCTGACCGACGCCGATGTGGCGCGGGTGTCCGCTGCGATCGGCGCATTCCAGAAGGGACGTATCCTCGCGTGAAAGCCCTCATTACCGGAGGCGCAGGCTTCATCGGATCACACCTTGCGGACCGTCTCCTCGAGGACGGACACGATGTGATGGTCCTCGACAACCTTTCGACTGGATCGATCGACAACATCGCGCATCTCAAGGGCCGGACCGGTTTCGGATACACGATCGACTCGGTGACCAACGAGTCGCTGCTGGCGGAACTGATCGACGGCTGCGACGTCGTCTTCCACCTCGCTGCCGCCGTCGGCGTGAAGCTGATCGTCGAGCAGCCGGTGCACACCATCGAAACCAACGTCCACGGCACCGAGGTCGTCCTCAAGCACGCGAACAAGAAGAAGAAGCTGGTCTTCATCGCGTCCACGTCCGAGGTGTACGGCAAGAGCACGGATGTCCCGTTCCGCGAAGCCGCCGACGTGGTGATGGGGCCGACGACCAAGCACCGCTGGGCGTACGCGTGCAGCAAGCTGATCGACGAGTTCCTCGCGCTCGCGTACTGGAAGGAGAAGCAGCTGCCGGTGGTGATCGTGCGGTTGTTCAACACAGTCGGCCCGCGACAGACGGGGCGGTACGGGATGGTGCTGCCGACATTTGTCCGGCAGGCGCTCGCGGGACAGCCGATTACCGTCTTCGGCGACGGCACACAGTCCCGCAGCTTCACCTATGTCGGCGACGTCGTCGACGCGCTCGTCCGCCTCACCCATGAGCGGCGCGCCGTCGGCGAGGTCTTCAATATCGGCAACATGGGCGAGGTCACGATCAGCGATCTGGCCGAACGGGTGAAGCAGATGACTGGCAGTTGCTCGCCAATCCAGTACGTTCCATACGACCAGGCCTACGAGACCGGCTTCGAGGACATGCCGCGCCGGGTGCCGGACATCACGAAGATTCGCGATTTCGTGGGCTACGAGCCGAAGGTGAAGCTCGACGATATCATTCGGAGCGTCATCGAACACATGCGCGCAAATTAGTACGGGGAGACGTAGAATGAAGGCTCCCGTGCGATACCGCGTTCTCGCGCTCTCGCTCATCGCTCATCGGCTGTGCGGCGCTGGTGCGCGCTCAGCAGCCGCTGCGACTGCAGATTGCGGGCGGTCGCGTGACGCTGCATGCGCAGAACGTCCCCGTCCGAACGATCCTCGCGGAGTGGGCACGGCTGGGTGGCGCGACGATCATCAACGGCGATCGAGTCGCGGGTCTGCCGCTCACGCTCGAACTCGAAGGCGTGCCGGAACGCGAGGCGCTCGACATCATCCTGCGCGGCGTCAGCGGATACATGCTGGCCGCGAGGGAGCCAGGCGGGGCCGGCGCGTCGATGTTCGATCGCATCATGATTCTTCCGACGAGCGCCGCGCCGCGCAACCCGCCCGCATCGCCTGCGCCGATCTTCTCGAATGCGCCGAACGGGATCGTGCGGCCGATTCAGCCACGTCCTCCGATTGACGATCTGGAGCCGGACGACACGGACGCACTCGGGGACGACGATGGCATCCAGGTTCCGCGACCGGTAGTGATCCAGCGACCGGCGCAGAACCCCATCGGGCCGCCGGTCTTTCCGCCGGTGCCGATCGTCCGACCGGACGACGACGTTCCTGAACAGATTCCGACGCCGCCCGGCGTGGTTGTCACGCCCACCAATCCGTTCGGGATGCCACCCGGCTCCTCGCTGAGACCGGGTGTGGTGACGCCGGTGCCGCCGGCACAGGTACCTCCGGTACGTAACGGGCCCGAAAACTGACGCCTGCGGATCCCGCGATCACACGACCTCGCCTGGTCCAAAAGAACCCGACCTGCTTCGTCATAAAATAGCGATCTCGTGTCCGAAATCGATCGGTTCCGGCCGGACGACCGCCGCGGCGTCGATACGCTCTATCGCCGGACGCACGGCGCCGACGCCGCGAATGCCCAGCGGCTCCGCTGGGACTGGCAGCATCGCCGCAACCCGTACAACCAGACGGGGCAGCCGGAGATCTGGGTCGCGCGCGAGGGGCCGACGATCGTCGGGCACTACACCACGCTTCCGGTCCGCGTCTCGATCAAGGGCATCGAGGTCGAGGGCGCGTGGGGCAGCGACGCAATGGTCGCGCCCGAGCGGCGGCGGCAGGGGATCGGCGAAGCGCTCGTTCGCACGTGGGATCGCAACAGCGGCGCCGTGCTCGCGCTGGGCGCCACGACGGACGGCCGCAAGCTGCTCGATCGGCTGCACTGGCCTGATCGCGCACATCGTTCCCTGCCTCGTCAAGCCGCTGACACGGCGCGCGATGCGGCTGCCGCAGTGGCCCGCACCCATCAACCGTCTCGTCTCCGCGCTCACCTGGCCAGTCGTCCACGTCGTGTCGCGATCGCGCCCGCTGCGCGCGGAATGCGAGCCGATCCGCCGTTTCGATTCGTCCTTCACGGCGCTGTGGGAACGGCTCGCGCCGAAGTTCGACCTCGCAGTGCGCCGCGACGCGTCGTATCTCAACTGGCGCTACATCGAGCCGCCGCATGTGCGCTACTCGGTCGTCGCGTTGAAACGGCACGGCGAGGTCCACGGCTACGCGGTCTACCGCCACCGCCACGAACCGCTCGGCCGCGTGACGCTGCTCGTCGACTTGCTGGCCGATCCGGACGACGTCGCGGGGCTGAAGACGCTGCTGCGCTGGGTCGATCGCGCGGCGCGCGCGGAGGATGCGGACAAGGTCCGCGCCTACGCGATGAACGGCGCGTTCCGTCGCGCGCTGCAGCGCAACGGGTACTTCGCCGTGAAGTCGACGCTCGAAGTCAGCGTGAAGGTGAACGCCGTGCAGGTGCCGAACGGCTTCTACGACGAGACCGAGCAAGTGGCACATCACGTACGGCGACTCGGACCAAGACCATTAGTGATTCACACATGACCCATGCTGCTCCGCGACCAGGTCAACGCCGATATCTCCGCGGCGATGAAGGCCAAGGACGCCGCGCGCCTCTCGGCGCTGCGGATGCTGAAGGCCGCGATCATGAACAAGGGCGTCGAGAAGGGACACGATCTCGACGACGCGGAGGTGCTGCAGGTCGTCTCGACGCTCGTCAAGCAGCGCCGCGACTCGATCGAGCAGTTCTCGAACGCCGGCCGCATCGATCTCGTCGACAAGGAGACCGCGGAAATCACCGTCCTCGAGCATTACCTTCCGCCGGCGGCGTCAGCCGTGGAGATCGATGCCGCCGTCGCTCGAGGCGATCGCCGAGACCGGCGCAAGCTCGCCGAAGGACATGGGCAAGGTGATGAAAGCGGTGATGCCGCGCCTGGCGGGCAAGAATGCGGATGGCCGCGCCGTGAACGAGGCGGTCCGCCGCAAGCTTGGAGCCTAGCTCTCCTCCTCCTCCACAATACGCGCTCGCGCGCTCCGCCGCGTCGGCGGGAGCCGCCACGATGACCAGCCGCGTCCTCGGGCTGGTCCGCGACCAGGTGCTTGCGTCGATGTTCGGCGCGGGCAATGCGATGGACGCGTTCAACGTCGCCTTCCGGATCCCCAATCTCGTCCGCGACCTGTTCGCGGAGGGCGCCATGAGCGCCGCATTCGTGCCGGTGTTCATGCGGCAGCTGACGATCGGCGGAAAGGCATCGGCGTGGCGGCTGGGTAACAACGTCATCAACGCGCTTCTCCTCGTCACGGGTGTCGTTGTCGTCCTGGGCATCGTGTTCGCGCGCCCGCTGGTCGGCGCCTTCGCGGCCGACTACGCGAGCGTGCCGGGGAAGCTCGAGCTCACGGTGTTGCTGACGCGCATCATGCTGCCGTTCCTGACCCTGGTGGCGATCGCTGCCGCGTTGATGGGCATGCTGAACTCGCTGCACCTCTTCTTCATCCCCGCGCTCGCGCCGGCGATGTTCAACGTCGCCACCATCGTCTGTGCGCTGACACTGGTGCCGGTCATGGCGCGCGCCGGCTGGCCTCCGATCACCGCGATCGCCATCGGCACGCTCGTCGGCGGCCTCGCGCAGCTGTCGTTGCAGTGGCCGCTGCATCCGCCGTCAGGGGTTCAGGTACGAGCCCGTCCTGAACTGGAGAGAGGAGGGACTGCGCCGCGTACTGCTGATGATGGGACCGGGGACGATCGGTCTTGCGGCAACGCAGGTGAACGTCTTCGTGAACACGGTGCTCGCCACGGGCGAAGGGACGGGCGCCGTGTCGTGGTTGAACTATGCGTTCAGGCTCATGTACCTGCCGACGGGCCTGTTTGGCGTCTCGATCGCCACTGCAACCGTGCCGGCGGTGTCGCGTCACGCGGCGCGGTCAGACAACGTCGCCGGTACGCGGCACGCTGGCCGAGGGGCTGTCGCTGATGCTCGTGATGAACGTCCCTGCGACGGTCGGACTCATCGTTCTCGCCACCCCGATCGTCCGGGTGATCTTCGAACGCCGCGCATTTCTGCCGTCAGATACCGCGGCGACGGCGGCGGCACTGCAGTTCTACGCGGTCGGGCTGCTCGGCTACTCCATCGTAAGGATCGCGTCACCAGCGTTTTACGCGCTCGGCGACAGCCGGACCCCCGTGAAAATCAGCATTGCCGCAGTCATCGCAAATGCCGGCCTGAACCTGGCGCTGGTTCGAGTGCTCGGATATCGCGGCCTGGCGCTCGGGACGTCCGATTGCGGCGCTCTTCAACGCGGGCGCGTTAATCTGGTTCCTGCATCGCCGTCTCGATGGGCTGGACGACCGGCGTGTGCTCGGCTCGTTCGCGAGGATAATGGTTGCTTCCCTGGTGATGGGAATGGCGGCGGTTGCGATTGACCGCGCGCTGACGGCGTGGATTCCCGGCAGCGCGTTCGTTGTACAGGCCGCGCGTCTGTTCGTCACAATACTGTCGGCGCTGCTGGTGCTCGCGCTGGCAGCCCACGTGTTGAAAATTCGCGAATTCCGCGAAGGTCTGGTGCTCGTCGCGAAGCGCGGCGGCCGCGAATCTCTCTAGATGATGGGTTTTTGCCGAGGCATGGAAGTTGCTCACTAGCACCCAGTTGTAACAGACTGATTGAAATGCGGTCTCGCTATCCTTCCTCGTCGACGCTCGCATATTCGTTCGGCCCCGGTCCGCTGGACGCCGGTGATCAAGGTCTGATCATCGCAAACGTCGTCATGTACGTCGTCTCGCTCTCGTTCCGACAATCGCTCTGAATTTGGGTTTGCGTCCCGCAACAGTCTTCAGCAGCTGCGTGTATGGCAACTGTTCACGTACATGTTCCTGCACGGAGGTATCTTCCACATCCTGTTCAACATGCTCGGCGCTCTGGATGTTCGGCGTCGAGCTGGAGCGGACGTGGGGCAGCCGGTATTTCGTGAAGTTCTACTTCGTCTGCGGCAGTCGGCGCCGGCGATGACACACGGTCGTCGCTGTCGTTCCTGCCAGTGCCGCTTTCGGCGAGCAGTTCTACTACTCGCTGACGATCGGCGCGTCGGGCGCGATTTATGGCGTCCTGCTCGCCTACGCGCTGTACTTCCCGACCGGCCGATCTTACATGTATTTCATCTTTCCGATTCCGGCGAAATACTTCGTCGCGATCATCGGCGGCATCTCCCTGCTGTCGTCGATCGACGGCGGCGGCGGAGGCATCGCGCACATCGACCCATCTCGGCGGACTGCGTCGCCGGGTATCTCTACCTGAAGGGCGGCCGCATCCATCTCCTCTCGGAGGTCAAGTACCGCTACCTGAAGTGGCGTATCAATCGGATGCGCCGCAAGTTCGACGTCTACTCAGGCGGGCGAGCAGACGACGTCAATCGACGAGTGCACTAGCCACGAGGGCCACGAAGACGAATTGGCCACAAAGGACACAAAGACCACTAGGGTTTTTTTCTTGGTGATTCTTGGTGCTCTAACCTTCTGTCCTTCGTGTGCTTTGTGGTTAATCCGTCTTTGTGGCTAACGTGATGCGCTGAACGGCAGCCGCGATCCGTTCATGGCCAGCGCCAGCAGCCCACCGAGCACCGGCAGGCCCGTGCCATCTCTCAGAAACGCGAGACCAGAACGCGCTCGTCGCGAAATGGAAGTTCAGCACCATCAGGAACGCAGCGATCGCCGCCATGCGCGTCCAGAAACCGACGATCAACGCGATGCCGGCGCAGAATTCGCCGATCGGTACGAGACGCGCGAATAGCGGCGCGCCGGGGATGCAGACGGTCTCCAGATACCAGCGCACGCTGGGCGTGGCGTTCGGCAGCCACTGCTGGAACCGCTGCAGCAGGATGCCGCTGTCGGTCAGCCACGCGATCTTGGTGAAGCTCATCGCGACGAAGAAGACGCCGAGCATCACGGCAAGAATGCGAAGGCCGAAGCCGCCTGTCGCGCGCGGGGGGGCGCCGCGCGCCTTCGCCTGCGTGGCCATCACAAACTGCCTTCGTCGGCGCCCTCCACCCACTCGGCTCGAATCGGGCTGAACACGTCGAGCTCGAGCGTATCCTCGAGCGCCTCGGACTGGTGAGGCACCCGCGACGGAATGTGCAGCACTTCGCCCTCGCGCACCGTGATTTCCTCGCCGTCGACGAGAAACCGCAGCGCGCCCTGGAGGACGTACGTCATCTGCTCGCTCTCGTGGGCGTGCATCGGCACGAGCGCGCCGCGTTTGAGATAGATCTGAGCCAGCATCTCGCGCTCGCCGGAGACGATCTTGCGGGAGATCATCTCCGTGACCTTCTCGAGGGCGATTTCATCCCATCGGTGGATGCGGATCCGGGCAGGCATGCGACGGCCCCACGAGTGTGCCATAATTTTTCGGCCATGAAGGGGTCGACCCTCACCAACGGCGCGGAGACCCGCGCCCAGGGGGCGGCGAAATCGCGGACGCACGACGGACTCACCCGCGATGATTTACTCTCCGCCTACCGGCTCATGCTCCTGTCACGGAAGATCGATGACAAGGAGATTCAGCTCAAGAATCAGAGCCAGGCGTTCTTTCAGATCAGCGGCGCCGGCCACGAAGCCGTGCTCGTTGCCGCGGGCACGCACCTGCGCGCGGGCCACGACTGGTTTCTCACCTACTATCGCGACCGCGCGCTCGCGCTGACGCTGGGCGTCACGCCGCTCGAGATGCTGCTCGGATCGGTCGGCGCGAAAGACGATCCGTCATCGGGAGGACGGCAGATGCCGTCGCACTGGTCGAATCCGCGCCTGCAGCATCCCGTCGGCCAGCAGCGCCGTCGCCACGCAGTGCCTCCACGGGATCGGCATCGCCGAAGCGGGACGCCTGTACGAGCGCGTCGACGCGATCCCCGATCGCCTCGTCGAAGTTTCATTCCGACGAGGTCACGCTCATCACCATCGGCGAAGGCTCGACCAGCGAAGGCGAATTCTGGGAGTCGCTGAACACCGCGTGCATGCGCAACCTGCCAGTGCTCTATCTCGTCGAAGACAACGGCTACGCGATCTCCACGCCCGTCGAAGTGCAGACGCCCGGCGGCGATCTCTCGCGCGTCGTCGAGCATTTCCCGGGGCTCGAGGTATTTCGCTGCGACGGCACCGACTACGTCGCGAGCTATCGACACGATGCGGGACGCGGTGGCGCACGTGCGTGCAGCGCAAAGGGCCTGCGCTCGTGCACGCAAAGGTGGTTCGTCCGTACTCGCATTCCCTCTCCGATGACGAGAAGCTGTACAAGACGCCCGAGGAGCGAGAGGCCGAAGCGCGCCGCGATCCGCTGCCACGCCTTCGTCAGCTGCTCGTCTCGGAAGGACTCGCCTCGGACGAGGAGCTGGCGGAGATGCTCGCGGGCGTCGAGCGCGAAGTCAACGCCGCCGCGGAGGAAGCGCTTGCCGCGCCGAAGCCCGAACCCGAGACCGCCGCGCGCTACGTCTTCTCGCCAACCGTCGATCCGACCTCGTCCGTGTTTTCAACCGAGCCGAAGCCGAACGGGCGCGCGCGACACGATGGTGGCCGCGATCAACGCGACGCTGCGCGACGAGATGGCGCGCAACGCGCGCATCGTTGTCTTCGGCCAGGACGTGGCGGACGTGAGTCGCGACGCGGCGCTTGGCAAGGTATCGGGCAAGGGCGGCGTCTTCAAGGTCACGCACGGCCTGCAAAAGCTGTACGGCAGCGAGCGCGTGTTCAATTCGCCGCTCGCCGAGGCGAACATCATCGGCCGCGCCGTCGGCATGGCGATGCGCGGCCTGAAGCCGGTCGTCGAGATCCAGTTCTTCGACTACATCTGGCCCGCGTACATGCAGCTGCGCGACGAGATGGCCATGATGCGGTACCGGTCGAACAACAGCTGGACGTGCCCGATGGTGGTTCGCGTACCGATCGGCGGGTACCTCCGCGGCGGCGCGCCGTATCACAGCCAGTCGGGTGTCAGCATTTTCGCGCACTGCCCGGGCATACGCATTGCGTTCCCGTCGAACGCGCGCGATGCGGCGGGGCTGCTGCGGACCGCGATCCGTTGCGACGATCCCGGTCATGTTCCTCGAGCACAAGCATCTGTACCGCCAGACCTACAACAAGGCGGAGTACCCCGGGCCCGGACTACATGGTGCCGTTCGGCAAGGCATCGCTCGTCCGCGAAGGGACCGATGTCGTCGTCTTCACGTGGGGCGCGCTCGTCCAGCGTTCGCTCGTCGCCGCCCAGCAGGCCGAGAAGGACGGGATCAGCGTCGCCATCGTCGATCTGCGCACGATCGTTCCGCTCGACTGGGACACGATCGCGGAATACACGAAGCAGGACGAACCGCGTGATCGTGGCGCACGAGGATCAACTCACCGCGGGCTTCGGCGGTGAAATCGCAGCATGGATCGGCCAGGAACTGTTCGAGCATCTCGACGCGCCCGTGACGCGGGTTGCCGCGCTCGATTGCCCGGTGGCGTACGCGCCGGTGCTCGAAGAGGTCATCCTTCCGGGTTCCGCCGACGTGTTGAAGGCCATTCGCGCGATTGCGGCGTACTAGCATTGCCCATCCTCGTTCTGCTGTCTGTTCGCGCAGCCTCGCGCCGCGATTCGCGTCGATGTGCTGCGCTCGGTGGGCGGGCTGCCCGCCCACATCGCGGGCCTGTTCGATGAGCCGGCGGCGTTCCAGCAGGCGGCCAACGGCTACTACTTCGTGTTCGATCGCCGCGGGCACGCGGTCTACATGGTCGATCCCGATCGCGCGACCGCACGCAAGGTCGTCGACGTCGGCCAGGAAGACGGGACGGATCATTCAACCGGGAGGCTTCGATCTCGCCGCGGAGGGATCGTTTGTCGTCGCCGACGTGCCACGCGGGCAGGAGCGGATCCAGATCTTCGGCCCCGGGGCCCTTCGCATCGGCGGCTTCTTCATCGCCGGACGTGCGACGCCGCAGGTCATCCTTGGCAATCTCGCGGTGAACGGCATCTCGTCGCTGCAGTATCTCGGCCAATTCCGTGTTCATCAGCGAGCCGGCGCGGGGCGCATTGATCACCGAGTACTCCGCCTCGGGAATCGCCCAGCGGACGATCGGGCGCCTGCGCGACACCGGGATACGAGCAGGAGCGCGACCTCCACCTGGCCATGAACGCCGGCCTTCCGCTCATCGATCCGACCGGCGGTTTTTACTACGTCTTTCTCACCGGGCGGCCGATGTTCCGCAAGTACGACGCGGGTGGCAGGCTGCTGTTCGAGCGCCACATCGAAGGACGGGAGATCGACGATCTCCTCGCCGCGCAACCGACGAAGTGGCCGACACGCCGCGTAGAGGATCGCGAGGTGCCGTTCGTGCAGCCGTTGATCCGCGCGGCGTCGGTCGATCCGCAGGGCCAGCTCTGGGTCTCGATGATCGTGCCGTATACGTACGTCTACGACACGCAGGGCGACAAGACACGCACGGTCCAGTTCAGCGCCACCGGCATCATGAGCCCCACAAGCCTCTTCTTCACGCGCGGCGGGCGGATTCTCGTGACGCCCGGCTGTTACGAGTTCGATCCTGGACGGACCCGATAAAATCGGACATCGCCTCCGCGCCATGATGGAAAGAGCAAATGGCGGTCCGTGCGATTCGGATGAGGCATGCCGGTCACACAACCTGCACAAAGTCGAGGCATACAAGTTGCTCCCTTGACGGCGTAAGCAGGAGAATCAACATGACCCGCATCACTTCAGTGGTCCCGAGCATCCTCGCTGCGATGTTCCTCGCGGCTTCGACGCCTACACACCTTTTCGCGCAAGGCTCCACGGCCAACAAGCTGACCTTCCTCACCTTCAGTGGCGCGGTGCAGGTGCCAGGGGCGACGCTTCCGGCAGGCAAGTACGCGTTCCGCCTGGCAGACCCCGCCACAAAAAAAATCTGGCAGGTTCTCGACGCGGATCAGCGGCACATCTTCGCGGTTTTCTTCTACGTTCCGACGCCGGATCGGACCGTCGAGGAGCTGAACGCGGCCAACGGCAAGCCCGTTGTGATATTCACTGAGACACTGCAGGGCGTGCCACCGGCCATTCACGTGCTGTACTACCCCACGGATCTCTCGGGAAGCGAGTTCATCTATCCACGAGGGCAGGCGACTCAGCTCGCGGCAGCAACGCTTCAACCAATCCTCGCGACCGACACAGACGCCGCCAAGGGTGATAAGGCGCTCGTCGTCGCCGTGGAACCAGCAGATACGGCCGCGCTGACTGCCGGTCAGCAGGTCCCACAGGTCGCGAGCGACGGGTCACGACCGGTTGGCACTTCGGGTAGTGAGTTGGAGAAGCCTGTCGGGACCGCTGGTCAGAACGAAGCGGCGGAGCTGCCGACAACAGCTAGTCCGTAACCGGTCGTCGGGCTCGTCGGACTGAGCAGACACGCCGATCACGGATATCGGCAACGGCCGATCCGAGCCAGCGCTGGCCACGCTGGCCACAAAGACGGATTGGCCACAAAGAACACAAAGGTCACAATGGGTTTCTTGGTGTCTCACCCTTGTGTTCTCTGTGACCTCTGTGGCTAAACCGTCTTTGTGGTCATCGTGGCGACGTTAGTCGCGTCACACCTCACCCGCCGCTTCGACTCACGCCTCGCGGTGGAGGACGTCTCGTTCAATCTCGTGCCCGGCGAGATCTTCGCGTTGCTCGGCCCGAACGGCGCCGGAAAGACGACCACGCTGCGGATGCTGGCGGGGCTCATCGATCCCTCGTCCGGTGAGGTGCGCATCGACAACGAAGCGATGTCGCGCCGGGCGGCGCAGCGGCTGCGCGGTCGAATCGGTTTCCTGACCGAAGCGCCCGGCCTGTGGGATCGGTTGACCGTTGGCCAGAACCTTCTCGTCTACGCGCGTCTGCACGGCTTGCCGAATCCCGCGCGCACGGTGGATGACGCGCTCGAACTGTTCGACATTCGCCCCCGCAGAGACGAGCGCGCTGCCCAGCTGTCGAAGGGGCTGAAGCAACGCGTCGCGCTTGCGCGCACGCTGCTCCACAAGCCTGACATCGTGCTCCTCGACGAACCGACGTCGGGCCTCGATCCCGAGAGCGCGCGCGATGTCCGCGAACTGATTCTGCGGCTGCGCGACGAGCGCCGTGCGGTGCTGCTTTCCACGCACAACCTCGACGAAGTACAGCGCATCGCGAATCGCGTCGCCGTCCTGCGGACGCGCCTGGTCGCGCTCGACACACCCTCCGCGCTTCGGGCCCGTCTGTTTGGCGCGCGGGTCCTCGTCACGCTGGCCCAGCCCGCCAACGGATTTGCCAGCATGCTGGAACCGACGTTCAACGATGTCCGCGTGACCGATCGCGCGTTGTCCATCGGAGTGGACGATGTGGCGACGCGTGCGCCGGCGATCGTGAGGGCGCTGGTGCACGGCGGGGCTGACGTGGTGTCGGTGACAGCGGAGGAACCGCCGCTCGAACACGTCTACCTGCGGCTGCTCGAAAAGGAGAAGGCGTGACCGGTCGAGGAATGCGACGCATCGGCGCGCTGCTCGCGAAGGAGCTCGAGGATCTCCGCGGCAACCCGGGCCTCTTTCTACCAGCGGTGATGACCGGCGTGATCTCGATCGTGATCCCGTTCGTCGTCGCGATTGCGGTCCCGTACTTCACGGGCGAGCGGCTGGCCGATTCCAGTGACTTCAGGGTTGCGATCGAGATGTATCGCGATCAGCCGGCAACGAGCAGCCTCGACCCGGAAGGCGCGATTCAGGCGTTCATCTTCCAGCAATTCCTGATTCTGCTCGTCGTCACGCCGGTGGCAGGCGCGATGTCGGTGGCGGCGTTCGCGGTCATCGGCGAAAAACAGGCGCGCACTCTCGAGCCGCTCCTCGCGACGCCGCTCACGACGTTCGAGCTGCTCGCGGCGAAGGTCCTCGGTGCGCTTGTGCCCGGCATCGTCCTGGTGACGATCTGTTTTGCTCTCTACCTGGGGGGCATTCTGCTGTTCGCTCACGCGGGGGTCTACCGGATACTCCTGTTGCCGCGGTCACTGTTGACGATCTTCGTGCTCGGTCCGCTCGCGTCGCTTGCGGCGCTTGCAGCTGGCGGTCTGCGTGTCTTCGCGGGTCAACGATGCCCGGAGTGCGCAGCAAATTGGGGCGCTGATCATCCTGCCGATCAGCGCGCTGCTGGTGGCGGAGTTTACCGGCACCGTGCAGCTGACGAGCGCCCTGATTCTCGTCATCTCTGCGGGACTCGCGACGCTGAACGCGGTGCTGATGGCGATTGGCATCAGGCTGTTCGATCGCGAATCCATCCTGACGCGCTGGAAGTAGGATCGGCGTCGATGACCACGCAGTTCACGAGGCCAATTGAAGACCGCTACTTCGAGGACTACGTTGCCGGAAGCGTCCACGAGTTCGGGCGGATCACGGTCGAGGAGCACGACGTCGTCGAATTCGCCCGCCGGTACGATCCCCAACCGTTCCACGTCGATCCCGAAGCGGCGCAGCACACGCCCTTTGGCGGCGTGATCGCCAGCGGATGGCATACCGCTGGTCTCATGATGCGTCTCGTCGTCGATCACTACCTGTCGCACGTCGCCAGCCTTGCGTCGCCTGGCGTCGACGAGCTGCGCTGGACGCAGCCCGTCCGGCCGGGCGATACGCTGTCGGTGCGCGCCACCGTGCTCGAGGCGCGCCGCTCGCGCTCGAAGCCCGATCGAGGAATCATCCATACGCTGTTCGAAGTGCTGAACCAGCGAGGCGAGGTCGTCATGTCGGTGAAGGCGATGAACATGCTCCAGGCGCGTGAGCGATAGCCTGTCCGAGGTCGATCGCCTCACGCGTGTGCTCGTGAAGCATCCGCGGGAAGCGTTCGTGGACGCAGGGACGATCGCGGCGCAGTGGACACATCTCAACTTCGCAGCCGCGCCGTCGCTGCCGAAGGCGATCGACGAGTACGAAGCGTTTCTCGAGATCATTCGCGCGGCCGGCGCTCGGATCGATTTTCTTCCACGCGACGAACAGACGAACCTCGATTCGCTCTACGCGCGCGACGCGTCGGTCGTCTGTGCGCGCGGCGTCATTCTGTGCAGGATGGGCAAGCGGCTTCGCGCCACCGAGCCGTCGTCTCAGGAAACGACGTTCAGGCGGCTCGGCATTCCGGTCGTCGGCACGATCGCCGAGCCGGGATGCCTTGAAGGGGGCGACGTCGTGTGGCTCGACGATCGAACGGTCGCCGTCGGTCGAGGCTATCGGACGAACGACGAAGGCATCCGGCAGTTTCGAGCGCTGCTCGCCGACTCGATCGACGAGCTGATTGTCGTGCCGCTGCCCCACTGGCGCGGCCCTGGCGACGTACTCCACCTGATGTCGCTCATCAGTCCCGTCGACGACAACCTCGCTGTCGTGTACTCCCCTCTCCTTTCGGTGGCATTTCGCGAACGCCTCATCGAGCGCGGCTACGCGTTCGTCGAAGTCCCAGACGAGCGAGTTTGACAGCATGGGCACAAATGTTCTCGCCCTCGCGCCACGGCAATGCGTGATGCTGGCGGGAAACCCGCGCACCCGCGCGGCGCTGGAACGCGCGGGCGTTCAGGTGACCGACTACAAGGGGGACGAGATCAGC
This sequence comes from uncultured Acidobacteriota bacterium, assembly GCA_963741135.1. Lineage (GTDB taxonomy): Bacteria > Acidobacteriota > Vicinamibacteria > Vicinamibacterales > UBA2999 > Gp6-AA40. The sequence goes on along the minus strand of CAVUHC010000006.1, from coordinate 219,027 downwards.
GTCAAAGGCGCGGGCGGTCCGACGTGCCTTACTCGCCCACTGGCCCGAGGTCGGGTACGGGCTCGATGAACGGCGCGACGTGCGGCTTCGCGGTTTCCACACGCGGAAGCCACAGCGCCAGCACGCCGATCGCCGGCAGGTACGAGCAGAGGCGATAGACGAAGAAGATGTCGGTTCGATCGGCCAGCGAGCCGAGCGATGCGGCGCCGATCCCGCTGATGCCGAACGCCACGCCGAAGAACAGGCCCGCGATCATGCCGACGCGCCCCGGCATGAGCTCCTGCGCGTAGACCACGATGACCGAGAACGCCGACGCCAGCACCATTCCGATCACCACGCTGAGGATGCGCGTCCAGAACAGGTTGGCGTACGGCAACGCCAGCGTGAACGGCAGGACGCCGAGGATCGACGCAGAGGATCACCTGGCGCCGTCCGATGCGGTCGCCGACCGGGCCGCCGATGATCGTTCCAGCCGCGACTGCGCCGAGGAACACGAAAAGATGGATCTGCGCGCTCTGCACCGACAGATGAAAGCGGCTGATCAGATAGAACGTGTAATAGCTGCCCAGGCTCGCCAGGTAGATGAATTTCGAGAAGAGCAGCGCCAGCAGGATGGAGATCGCAATCACAACCTGCCGGGATGACACCGCATACGGACTCGCCGACACGGCACGTCTCGCGGCGTGGATCGCGCCGCTCCCCTGGTACCAGCTGCCGACATGGAGGAGAAACGCGATCGCGATCACCGCGGCGATGGAGAACCACGCGATGCTCGACTGCCCCCGCGGCAGCACGATGAACGCCGCCAGCAGCGGTCCGAGCGACGATCCGAAGGTTGCCGCCGACCTGGAAGAGCGACTGCGCGAACCCATGCCGACCGCCTGATGCCGCTCGCGCGATCCGCGACGACTCGGGATGAAAGACTGACGAGCCGAGGCCAACCAGCGACGTCGCCGCCAGCACCATCGCGAAGCTGCCGGCTCTCGACAGGAGGATCATTCCCGCGAGCGTGAATCCCATGCCTGTCGCCAGCGCGTACGGCCACGGACGGCGGTCCGCGTAGAAGCCGATCACCGGCTGCAGCAGCGCGCCAGTCATCTGGAGCACGAGCGTGATGAGGCCGATCTGCGTGAAATCGAGACGGAGGTTTTCTTTGAGGATCGGATAGATGGCCGGGATCAGCGACTGCATCATGTCGTTGAGCAGATGGCAGAAGCTGAGCGCCGCGAGGATTTCGAACGCCGTGTTCACCTCTTCAGCATAACGGGTCGGAGCGATCGTCGTGGCGAGTCGGAGAGCCCGAAAGCGCGTCCCGACCGCGTGCTGCCCCGTGGAGTGCCGTGGCTCGCCCTACAATCGCAGGATGGTGATTCGGTCGGTGGCCGTCCTGGGCGCGGGGACGATGGGCGCTCAGATTGCGGCGCACTTCGCCAACGCCGGCGTTCCCGCCCTGCTGCTCGACGTCACGGCGGACGCTGCCAGGGACGGGCTCAAGCGCGCCCGCGCGCTCAAGCCGGATCCCTCCTTCACGCCTGATTCGTGGAAGCTGATCGCCACCGGCGGCTTCGACGAGCTCGCGCGCATCAAGGACAGCGACTGGATCATCGAGGCTGTCGTCGAACAGCTCGACATCAAGCGAGGGCTGCTCGAGAAGGTCGACGCCGCACGGCGGCCCGGCTCGATCGTCAGCTCGAACACGTCCGGCATTCCGATCGCGGCGCTCGCGGAAGGCCGCAGCGACGACTTCCGCCGCCACTGGCTGGGCACGCATTTCTTCAACCCTCCGCGCTATCTCCACCTGCTGGAGCTGATTCCTACCGCGGAGACCAGCAAGGACATCGTCGAGGCAGTCACATATTTCGCCGATCATCACCTCGGCAAGGGCGTGGTCATCGCGAAGGACTCGCCGAATTTCATCGGCAACCACATCGCGCTCTACGGCGTGGTGAAGATCCTCAAGCTGGTTGAGTCCGGGGCTTACACGATCGAAGAAGTCGACGCGATGACCGGACCTGCGATCGGGCGGCCGAAGAGCGCGACGTTCAGGACGCTTGATCTCGCCGGCATCGACATCCTCGCGCACGTCATCCGCAACCTCCACGAGCGCCTTCCCGACGAAGAGGCCCGTCGCGAATTCGTGCTGCCGGCAGTTTGTCGAGAGGATGATCGAGCGCAAGATGGTTGGCGAGAAGGCCGGCCAGGGTTTCTACAAACGCGTGAAAACGGCCGACGGCGAGTCTGAGATCCTGACGCTCGATCCAGCCACGCTTGAATACCGTCCGCGGAAGTCGCCGCGCCTGTCGTCGCTCGAGGCAGCGTCCACCATCACCGACGTCCGGGAGCGTGTGAAGACGCTCTACGCCGGCAGGGACAGGGTCGGCGAGTTCCTGCGCGACACGCTCACGCCAACGCTCGACTACACCGCCAAGGTCACCCCGACATCGCGTACTCGCCCGACGATGTCGATCGCGTGATGCGGTGGGGCTTTGGATGGGAGCTCGGCCCGTTCGAGCTGATGGATGCGATCGGGATGGCTCGCGGACCCGAAGGGTCCACGGCGCAGGTTCATGAGCTACCGCCGGCCGCTCCAGACCTGCAGTTCCTCAGGTCGGCAAAGCAACGCAACGGCGTCGTCAAGAAGAACCCCGGAGCCAGTCTCGTCGATCTCGGCGACGGCGTGCTCTGCGTCGAGTTCCACTCGAAGATGAACGCCATCGGCGGCGACACGATCCAGATGCTGCACGCCGGGCTTCGCGAGGCATCCGCGAACTTCGCCGCGCTCGTCGTCGGCAACGAGGGAGAACATTTCTCAGCCGGCGCCAACATCATGCTGCTGCTTCTCGAGGCGCAGGAGGAGAACTGGGACGAAGTCGACCTGATGGTCCGCGCGTTCCAGAACGCGACGATGGCGCTGCGGTATGCCGACGTGCCGGTCAGTTGTCGCGCCGGCAGGACTCGCGATCGGTGGCGCCTGCGAGATCGTGCTGCATGGCGATCGTGTCCAGGCCGCCGCGGAGAGTTACATCGGTCTCGTCGAAGCGGGCGTGGGACTGATTCCGGCGGGCGGAGGCACGAAGGAGATGGTTGCTCGCGCGGCCGAGCAGATGCCGCCCGGATCGACCGACTTTCTGCCGCCGATCCAGCGCGCCTTCGAAGCGATCGGGTTTGCGAAGGTCTCCGCCAGCGCGCCAGACGCGCAGCGTCTCGGATACCTCCGTCCGACCGACGCCGTGACGATGAATCGCGAGCGACTGATCGCGGATGCCAAGGCGCGGCGCCTTGCAGCGGGTGGCGGACGGATATCAACCGCCGGCACCGCGCATGACGATTCCGGTCGGCGGCGACACGGTGCTCGCGCCGCTGAAACTTGGCATTCACCTCGCGTGGCGCGCGGGACGCATCAGCGATCACGACGCGCTGATCGGCCGCAAGCTCGCGACGATCATGGCCGGCGGGTCGCTTCCTCATCCGTCAACGGTCACTGAGCAGGAACTGCTCGACCTGGAGCGCGAGGCATTCCTCAGTCTGGTCGGCGAGCGGAAGACGCAGGAGCGCATTCAGCACACGCTGAAAACCGGGAAGCCGTTACGGAACTAGTCAGAGTCCGGGATCCGGGGTTCGGGATTCGGGATTCGGTTCGCCTTGGGAGTTGGAAGTTGGGAGTTGGGAGTTGAGGATCATCGACATTGGTTCCGGCACGCCAATCGTCGTCATCCCCGGCATCCAGGGCCGGTGGGAGTGGATGAAGCCGGCCATCGATGCGTTGGCGCAGCGGGGGCGCGTCATCACCTTTTCGCTGGCGGACGAGCCGACATGCTACGGACAGTTTCGACGAGGCACAAGGATTCTGGTGCTACGTCGACCAGGTCCGGCGAGGCGCTCGACGAGTCTGGCATCGATCGGGCGTCGATTTGCGGCGTTTCCTACGGCGGTCTTATTGCTGCCGCGTTTGCCGTACGGTACCCGGATCGCGTCAACTCGCTGGTCCTGGTGTCGGCACTTCCACCGTCGTGGCAACCGGACGAGCGCGTGACGTTCTACCTGCGGTTCCCCTGGCTGCTCACACCGTTGTTCTGTCTGGGATCGCTGCGGCTCTATCGCGAAATTGCGGCAGCGAATGAGGGCTGGTGGGGCGGCGTCACCGCAGCGATGAGCCACGGAATCAACGTGCTGCGCCACATGTTCCACCCGGGCCGCATGGCTCGACGTGTGCATCTGCTCAGCTCCGTGCGGATCGAAGCGGACCTCGCGCGCGTCCAATTACCTGTGCTGGTCGTGACCGGGGAGGATTCCCTTGAAAGGGTCGTACCGCCCCGAATGACGCGCCGGTACCTGGACCTGTGGCCCCAGGCGCGCTCGGCGACGATTGCCCGCACTGGCCACCTGGGACTCATCACGCGCCCAGCCGACTTCGCGGCGGTTGTGTCGACGTTCGCCGCTGAGCATGCGCCGCGTGCACTGGACGGAGCGCTGCCGGATCCCGGATCCACGCTTTCTGATCCCCGATCCCCGATCCCCGATCCCTACGTGGTTCCACGGAGAAGCATTGGCTGACGCCATTCGGGAAATCGACGGACCGGCCGGCGCGCTGGAAGTGCTGATCGAGAAGCCCGCTGGCGACCCACGGGCGGCGGTCGTCTTCGCGCATCCGCTGCCGACGAAGGGCGGCACGATGCACACGAAGGCCGTGTTCCAGGGCGACGAAGGCGCTGGCGCGAATCGGATGTGCGGTACTCCGCTTCAACTTTCGCGGCGTTGGCCGCAGCGCCGGCCAGTGGGACGAGGGGCGCGGCGAGCTCGACGACTTCAGGACGGCAGTCGACTTCATGGCCGCGCAATACCCGGGCAACGAGCTGTGGGCCGCCGGCTTTTCCTTCGGGGCGTATGTTGCGCTGACGGCCGGAGCGACAGACGATCGGATCTGCGCGCTGATCGGCATTGCGCCGCCGGTCAACCGGTACGACTTCGAAGCGGTGAAGAAGTCGTCCGAAGCCGAAGTTCATCATTCATGGCGAGGCTGACGAGTTGATTCCGATTGAAACAGGTTCGCGAGTTCTACGCGCAGCTCGCGGATCCCGAAGGAGCTGGTCGAGATCGATCGCGCCAATCACCTCTTCGACGGCCAGGTCGAGCGAGGTGGCGGACGCGATCGAGGATCTGCTGGCGGATTTCTCATGCAGGACGCAGTAATCGTTTCGGCGACACGGACCGCGGTCGGCCGCGCTCCGAACGGCGCGCTCAAGACCGTCAGGCCCGACGAGATGGCGGCCACCGTCATCGCAGAGGCGCTGCGCCGCGCGCCGGGCGTCGAGCCGTCGGACGTCGAAGACGTGATCCTCGGCTGTGCGATGCCCGAGGCCGAGCAGGGGCTGAACGTCGCCCGCATCGCAAGCCTTCGCGCTGGCGTGCCCGTGAGCGCGTCGGCCGTCACCATCAACCGCTTCTGCTCGTCGGGCCTCCAGGCAATTGCGTACGCCGGCGAGCGCATCATGTGCGGATTCGCCAACACCATCCTTGCCGGCGGCACCGAGTCGATGAGCATGGTGCCGATGGGTGGCAACAAGATCTCGCCGAACCCGACGCTCGTCGACAACTACCCGGACGTCTATCTGAGCACCGGTCTCGTCGCCGAAAACCACGCGCGCGAAAGCCAGATCTCGCGCGAGGAGCAGGATGCCTTCGCGCTGCGCAGTCATCAGCGCGCGGTCGCCGCCATCGACGCGGGAGGTTCGCCGACGAAATCACTCCCCTCGCCTACCGCATCGTCGTCCCGCACAACGGGAACGGGAAACAGGACGTACGCGATCTGACGTTGACGGTCGACGAAGGGCCCGCGGCGAGATACCTCGGACAAGGCACTGGCCGCGCTGCGGCCCGCCTTCCATGCGGCCGGAACGGTGACCGCGGGCAATTCGTCGCAGACCAGCGATGGCGCTTCGGCGGTCCTCCTCACGTCGGCGTCTTTCGCGAAAGAGCGTGGGCTGCAGCCGCTCGCCCGGTTCGTCGCATTCGCCACCGCAGGCGTAGAGCCCGAGCGGTTTGGAATCGGGCCGGTGCCGGCGATCCGGAAGGTGCTCAAGATCGCCGGCCTCTCGCTCGATCAAATCGATCTCATCGAGCTGAACGAGGCATTCGCCGCGCAGGTGCTGGCGTGCCTGCGCGAGCTGCCGATCGATCCCGAGCGTCTCAACGTGAACGGCGGCGCAATCGCGCTGGGACATCCCCTGGGATGCACCGGCGCCAAGCTGACGACGACCCTGGTGCATGAGATGCGGAGGCGCCAGTCGCGATACGGAATGGTGACGATGTGTGTCGGCGGAGGCATGGGCGCCGCCGGAATCTTCGAGAGGATTGTCGTAATCGTAGTGTCCGGCTTTAGCCGGACCTGCGCGCAGGAGTAGACATGACTGTTGTGGGAACGTGCACAAAGGTGCGTCCTGGCTGCTGGAAGAGACCGAGTCATCCTCGGTGTTCACGCCAGAGAAGTTGTCGGAAGAGCATCGCCTGATGGCGCAGACGGTCGATGAGTTCGTCGAAGCCGAGGTCCTGCCGCAGATCGATCAGCTCGAAACGAAGGACTGGACGCTCGCGCGCGCGCTGATCCGCCGCGCGGGAGAGCTCGGACTTCTCGGCCTCAGCGTCCCTGAACAGTACGGTGGTCTCGATCTCGACAAGGTCTCGGCGCTCGTCGTATCGGAGCGGATCGCGCGCTCGGCGTCGCTGGGCGCCGCGTACGGAGCACAGGCGAATCTCTGCATCATTCCCATCGTCCTCTTCGGCACCGACGCCCAGAAGCAGAAATACCTGCCGGGTCTCGTCTCGGGCGAGACGATCGGCGCCTATGCGCTCAGCGAATCGGGATCGGGGTCAGACGCGCTTGCGGCGAGGACCCGCGCGACGAAGCAGGCTGACGGCAGCTGGGTCCTCAGCGGCGAGAAGATGTGGATCACCAACGGCGGATTCGCCGACGTCTTCATCGTGTTTGCGCAGGCTGAGGGCGATCAGTTCACCGCGTTCATCGTCGAGCGAGCGTTCGGCGTCGTATCGGGCAACGAGGAGCACAAGATGGGACTGCACGGGTCGTCGACGACGCCGATCCTGCTGCAGGACGTGAAGGTGCCCGCGGACAACCTGCTTGGCGACATCGGCAAGGGCCACAAGGTAGCGCTGAACACGCTGAACTTCGGACGATTCAAGCTCGGCGCGATGTGCAGCGGCGGCTGCCGCGCCGCCATCGGCGAGGCCGCCACGTACGCGAAGCAGCGAAAGCAGTTCGGCCACGCGATCGCGGACTTCGGCGCCATCAAGTACAAGCTGGGAGAGATGACCGCGCGGACCTATGCGCTCGAGAGCCTGATGTATCGGACCGCTGGACTGATTGACGCGGCCGTGGCGGAGAGCGGCCACAGCGGAGGGCCTGCGATCGCGGCTGCCCTCGAGGAGCTGGCCGTCGAGGCCTCGATCGCGAAGGTGATTGGCAGCGAGGTGATGGACTACGTCGCTCGACGAGAACGTGCAGATTCACGGCGGCAACGGTTTCGTGAAGGACTATCCGGCCGAGCGCTACTACCGTGATGCGCGCGTGAACCGCATCTTCGAAGGCACCAACGAGATCAACCGGCTGCTGATTCCCGGAATGTTGATCCGTCGCGCGCTCAAGGGCGACATCGACTTGATTCCGGCGGCAAAGCGGCTGCAGGACGAGCTGCTCTCGCCTTCCGCTCGATCGCTGTCAGGCGATACCGAAGGTCTCGACACCGACCTGCGCACGGTGGCGGCGTTCAAGAAGGTCGCCCTGATGGTGCTCGGCACCGCGATGCAGACCTACGGGCAGAAGTTGACCGACGAGCAGGAAGTGCTGAGCGCCGCGGCCGACATACTCATCGATACCTATGCGGCCGAAAGCGCCGTGCTCCGTGCAAGCGAAGCGGTCGAAGGCCCGCCGGACGGACGCGGCGCTGCACGAGGCGGCCGCCCGGACGTTCGTCAACGACGCCGCGCAGCGCGATTCAGGCGGCCGCGGCCAACGCGCTGGCCGCCATGGCGGAAGGCGACATGCTGCGAACGCTGCTTGCCGCGCTCCGCCGCGTGCTCAAGGCGACCCCGATCAACACGGTCGCGCTGAGGCGGACGCTTGCCGACGCCACGGTATCGCGGGGCGGTTATATTCTTAGTTAGTGTTATTCCCAATCGAGTGCGGCAGGTCCAAACGGTCCGGCGGGTCCAACCAGCCTCCGCGCTTTGCGCTACGGCGGTCCGCCGAAGCCTTGGCGAAGGCGGAATGGACCCGCCCTGCTCTGTTCCTCGCGCTGATCGTCGTCGCGACTGTCGCGCTCGCCTCGTGCACGTCCGGTCCTTCCGCCCCGGAGGATTCCGGCTATGCGATCAGAGATCGAGCAGGCGCGCGCCGAAAAGGACCGCTCCTTCAGCGAGGATCCCGATAGCCCGATCCCTGCGGAAAAGCGCTCGAAGATCCTGCCGCTGAAATACTTTCCGATCGATCCCGCGTTCAGCGTGCCGGCGGCGCTGCGGCTGTCGAAGGATCGGCCGGTGTTCGACATGCCGACGTCGACCGGAACCATGCGGAAGATGCAGCGCGTCGGCGTCCTCGAGTTCACGCTGCAGGGCGAGCCCATGAACGCTTGATGCGTTCGTCGAGAACGGGCACGCAGACAAATCACCTCGCTCTTCGTGCCGTTCGCGGATCTCACGACGGGGACCGACACGTACTCCGCGGGACGCTATCTGGATCTGAAGCCGACATCGACCGGGTTCTACGTCATCGACTTCAACCGCGCGTACAACCCCACCTGCGCGTACAACCCGACCTGGGAGTGTCCGTATCCACCGGCATCGAACCGGCTCAAGGTTGCGATCCGGGCTGGAGAGAAGGCGCCTCCGGCGGAGGGGGCGTGACCTCGCCGCTGCAGGCGATCATTTTCGATTTCGACGGCGTCATCGCGGACAGCGAGCCGCTGCACCTCAGGGCGTTTCAGCAGGCGCTCGCCGAGGAAGGGATCGCGCTCGACCGCGCCGAATACTTCTCCCGCTACCTCGGCTACGACGATGTCGGGATGTTCGCCGCACTGGCGAGGGATCGCGCGCTGGCGATGAGCGACAGGCACATCACCGAGCTCGTCGCGCGCAAGGGCAAGAAGCTGCAGACGATGCTCAACGGTGGCGAGGTGCTCTTCCCGGGCGCGGCTGGGTTCATCCGCGCCGCGGCGGCGGCGGTGCCGATCGCGATCGCGTCGGGGGCGCTGCGCCACGAGATCGTCGAAATCATCGAAGGCGCGGGACTCGACGATCTCTTCACGACGATCGTGGCATCGGGCGACACGCCGGAGAGCAAGCCATCGCCCGCGCCGTACCTGCTGGCGTTCAAACAGCTGCAGCAGGCGTCCGGGTGCAACCTCGACCCGGCAGCGGTGCGTGGCAATCGAGGATTCTGTGTGGGGACTCGAATCGGCACGTGGAGCCGGGTTACGCTGTGTGGGTGTGACGACGAGCTATGCTGCGGATCAGCTCACGGGCGCCGAGCTGGTCGTGGACGGGCTGCAGGCACTGACGATCCCTGCGATTGGAGCGCTTATGCAGAAACACCTCGTCGACGCGCTGACCGCAGCTTCGAACGCTCCGGGGACGGCGCTGGCGCATGCGGCCCTGGTAATCGCGAGCATCGAGTATCCCGCGCCTGATCCCCGAACCGTACGTCGCGCAGCTCGATGGCATGGGCGCCGCCGCCGCCAAGGTCGATCGCCACGCACGTCGAAGACACCGGCGATCGCTCGACGCTCTCCTGCGTTCGCGCGCTGAACGCCTACCTCTTTCAGGAACAGGGATTCGTCGGCAACCGCGAGCGCTACGAGGATCCGCGCAACAGTTGTCTCAACGAGGTGCTCGATCGGCGCACCGGCATTCCGATCACGCTGTCCCTCGTCTACATGGAAGTGGCGCGGCGCGCGGGACTGCACATCGACGGCATCAATTTCCCCGGGCATTTTCTCGTCCGTTGTCCCGACGTCGGCAAGCGCGCCAGCGGAGGACTGATCATCGATCCGTTCCACGGCGGCGCGCTGCTCTCCGAGCACGACTGCCGCGTGCTGCTGCAGAAGCACGTCGGCAGCGAGATCGCGTTCAGCAAGTCGCTGCTCGCGCCCGCCACGCGGCGCGAGATCATCGTGCGCATGCTGCTCAACCTGAAACGGATCTACGTGCACATGCGATCGTTCCCCCAGGCGCGCAACGTCACCGAGCTCCTCGTTGCGCTCACGCCGTCCGCGCTCAGCGAGCTCCGCGATCGCGGCCTGCTTGCGTATCACCTGAACGATGTCACCGGCGCGCTGCGTGATCTCCAGACGTATCTGAAGCTGTCGAGCATGAGCGAGATGGACAAGGAAGCGCGCGAGGAACACGACCAGATCTGGGAGCACGTGAAGACGCTGCGCCGTCGGGTTGCAGCGCTCAACTGACCTCACCTCTCACGGGCACCGACGTCGCTCAACAAGCTTCGTCGGGCTCGTTCTCAGTTCCTCACCGACCCGAGAGGCCGAGGCGGCGGCGCGTCACCTGGACCTCGAACACTGCCGTCGGGCAAGGTGATCTTGACCAGCGCGCCGTTGGGACGGCCGTCCTTCAGCGGATTCACCACTGCAACGACGTTGTCACCCGCCTTCAGCGTGGTGCGCTTCCAACCGGTACGCGCCATCATGTTCGGGCTGCCGCACTCGACCGACCACTCGGTCTGGCGGCCCGTGTCGTCAACGACCACGATCTGGATCCACGCATGAGGGTTGTTCCACTGGAACTCCCTGACCGACCCGCGCAGCGTAACTTCCTTGGTCCGATCGAAGGCTGCGAACGAATGGTGCGCCGGCGCGGGGAGCGCCCACATGAGGGCGAAAGCGGCGACCAGTCCCACGATTGCGGCTTTCATGCGTTACCTCGTCTCACTGGCCGGCAAATTGGCTTCGTCCCGTGGCCGTAAGTTTTCCCCGCAGTAGTACTCCATCATGTTGACGTCGGGGCGTCGTTGCCAGTAGTGCTTCAGCGTGATTGGCGATGTGTACGTCTTCGGATCGTTGATGGTGATTTGATCTTCCAGGATCTCCCCCTCGGCAACAACCCGGAGGCGCTCGACCATGTGCAACTCGTCGCTGGCCGGGAACCGTCGATCCTCGTCCTCGATGCTGACGCCCGCATTGGCGCCGACACCGTTCATCGCCCTGGTCTTTCCGTTTGTGCCGACCGTGTCCACGATCAGCACGTCTCCCTCCCACCGGCCGATCGAGTGACCCATCCAGCTCGGATCCAGATCCTCGGGATGGCCCCGCCCATCGATATAGACCCGCCTGGGCATCGCGATGTTCTCGGCCACCAGGACGATTTGATCCGGCGCCTCGAGGATCTGAATGGGGAACAGACCGATCCCACCCATGAAGAAGACCGGCCCGGCAGGCTGACAGGGTACGACGCTCTTGATGTCGGCCAGACGACGGGATTCGACATCGCCCCACGGTGTAAACGGCGGCTGCGCGGGCCACGGAGTGTTGGACCACGGCGGCGGGCCGGCCGGGTCATCGAACGTGCCGACTGCGATCCAGACGCCGGTGAATTTGAGCTGCGACGCCCTCTCCGACGGCGTCGTCGCGGCTGGCGCGAGCCTGCAGCCCGATATGGCGAGCACAACGGCGCCCGAGAACAGGAACGCGCGGAACACATCTGGCTTACGCAACATGATGAACGACAACGGAGGCGACACCGATCAGCAGCACAGCGCTATGTACGAGGATTCTTTTCATAGTCGACATCTCCAGCTGTAGAAGGTCGTAATCATACGCTTCGCCGCCCCGGCCCAATGTCCGATCGCTTATGGTAGAGTCCGACGATAGTTGGGTGATCGCGACTTTCAGGTCGCCTTGATGTTCCATACCGCTAACCCTTGGAGAGATTGAAATGAACGCTCTTCGCGCCCGCCCAGCGGTTGCTGCGGCCGCGATGGTCGCGGCTTGGATGTGTGTTCCAGGAATTGTGTCTGCTCAAGAGTACGCCCGGTGGTATCAGCAATCGGAACGGCACTTTCTGGAGCTGAAACAAAAGGCCCGCGGCGGGACCAGGATGACCTGGGACAAGCTCCCGGATTGGACCGGCATCTGGACGCGCCAAGGTGGCACGAGGTTCGACCCCGCAGTTCCCAACTACGCTCCGACAACGGCCAAGCTCACTCCTGCATACCAGGCCAAGTTTGAGAAGAAGCTCGCCGACCAGAAAAAAGGGCTTGAATGGGATTCGCTGAGCTATTGCCTGCCGGCAGGGTTTCCGCGCTGGCTCACCGAGCCCTTCCTTCGGGAGTTCATCGTTCGCCCGGAAGAGGTGTGGTTGGTCACCGAACAGCAAAGCGAGGTGCGCCGCATCTACACAGACGGCAGGGGCCATGTGCCGGAAGACGAAGCCTACCCCCTCTGGGAAGGTGATTCGATCGGCTTCTGGGACGGTGACACGCTTGTCGTGCACACGATCAACAACAAAGAAGGCCAATACAATCGCGGCCAGCCCGACTATAGCGACAAGGTCAGCGTCGTGGAGAGGATCCGGAAAGTCGACGCCAACACGATTGAAGACGACATCACGGTCTACGATCCGTTATCGCTGGTGGAACCCTGGCATGTCGTCAACCGCTTCGGGCGGGTCACGACGCCGAACCTTCGTATCAACATGTGGTCGTGCGAGGAAAACAACAACGTCATCAAGACCTCGGAGGGAACGCAATTCATCCTCAGAGGCGAACAGGGATACAAGGACCCGAAAAAGTTGATCAGTGGACCTGAGGAGGCGCAGACGCCTCCGGGAAGATGAGCGTCACGATCGAATGGAGGATCCAGTGAAGCAGGCGGTATTGGCTGCGCTCCTCGGCGTGGGTTTTTCGATCATGGGAAGCGTCTACGTGTCGGCGCACCATTCGTCCGCTGCGTACGATAGGGCTAGTGAGGTGGAGCTGGCGGGAACCGTCAAGGAGTTCCAGTACACGAATCCTCATTCCTGGCTCATCGTCGAGGTGGTGGACAAGGCAGGCATGACGGTCGATTGGGGTTTCGAGGCCGAAGGTCCCAGCACCCTGCTGCGGGCGGGCATCAAGATAAGCTCGTTGAAACCGGGCGAGAAAGTCACGGCAAAAGGGTATCCGTTGAAAGACGGACGCCCGGCGGCTCTGATGGTCAGCGTGACCAAGGCTGACGGCTCGGTGCTGAGCTCAAACGCTGCCCTGCGGAGAGGACCGGGTGGCAAACCTGTCGAAGCGCCGTCTACGCAGTAAGTCGCGGGGGCGTGGAACGGCGTTCCCAGTTGGCGTGGTTCCGCGGCGCAGGTTGACGGGCAAACGATCCCCGTCCGGAGCCGACTGACGAGCGTCCTCGCGGCGGCGGAAACTTATCGCGTACCGCGCGCAACGTGACCGAGCTCCTCGTCGCACTCACGCCGTCCGCGCTCAGCGAGTTGCGCGATCGCGGCCTGCTTCCGGTATCACCTTAAACGACATTACCGGCGCGCTGCGTGACTCACGAAATGTTGTGAGATGCGCAGTCACAGACTGGCCGCAGGCTTGGCGTCGAAGTCAGAGTTCGAGCACCGGCGATGGTCGGTCTTCGACCTGCGTTTGGCTAACGGCTTGCCCCTCAACAAGTGGGAGGGGTTAGTTCATGTCGAGAACTACTGATAAACATGGAAAGCACGCGGTCGGGGCAGTCGAGCTGACCATCACTGAGCACGAGGCAGCGCAGGTCGAGCGTGCGAACGCGTCGAGCGCTACACCCGTTGTCTTCGTTCACGGGCTCTGGCTGCTGCCCTCGAGCTGGGACCGCTGGGTGACGCTGTTCGAGGAGGCAGGCTACGTGGGGTTGACACCGGGCTGGCCCGACGATCCCGAGACGGTCGCCGAGGCCAGAGAGCACCCTGAGGTGTTCGCGGGCAAGGGGATCGGCGAGATCGCCGACTACGAGGAGGCGATCATCCGCCGCCTGGATCGGAAGCCCGTGATCATCGGCCACTCCTTCGGGGGCCTGCTGACCATGATTCTCGCTGGGCGCGGGCTCGCCGCCGCGTCGGTCGCGATCAGCCCGGCTCCGTTCCGCGGCGTGCTCCCGCTGCCGATCGCGGCGCTGCGCTCGGCCAGCGTCGCCCTGCGCAACCCCGCGAACTGGAACCGCGCGGTCCCGCTCACCTACGAGCAGTTCCGCTACAGCTTCGCGAACGCGGTCGGCGAGGACGAGGCGAAGGAGCTGTACCTCGGCTACTCCGTCCCCGGCGCCGGCGAGCCGCTCTTCCAGGCGGCGTCCGCGAACTTCAATCCGTGGTCAGAGGCGAAGGTCAACTCGATGAACCCGGAGCGGGGTCCGATGCTGATCGTCTCGGCCGACTCGGACCACACAGTCCCCTGGGCGATCGCGAACGCGTCCTACAAAAAGCAGAAGCGCAACAAGGGCGTGACCGAGATCGTCAAAATGCCGGGCCGCGGGCACGCGCTGACGATCGACGCCGGCTGGCGGGAGGTCGCCGAGAAGGCGCTCGAGTTCGTCAAGCGGATCGCAGCAAGGCAAACGGAAGGTCGCGTGAGTCCGCGGCCGGACGCGCTTCCCCTTCTTAACGCGTCTGCTGGGTCACGTCGGGCAGGGTGAACGCAACGAGCTGCGCCGTGCGTCCGGCCCCGCCGCCCGCCGCAAAGACGATGTACTGCTTGCCGCGCAACAGATACGTCATCGGAAGCCCGGTCTGCGCGCCCTGCGGAACCTCGATCTCCCAGACAATCTCTCCCGTCTTCTTGTCGAGCGCCCGGAACATCGGCATGCCGCCGTCACCTTCTCCGGCAAACAGCAGCGTCTTGGTCGCGAGGACACCGGCATGCGACGGGCTGCCTGTCCTCGGCAGCGTCACGCCGGCGAGCTTCGGATTGTTTTTGATCGCCGGCGGCGTATCGCCATTGGCAATCTGCCACGCGATCTCGCCCGTGTTCATGTCATACGCCGTGATGCGGCCGTACGGTGGCTTGACGAACGGCAGGCCATCGACCGAGGGCAGCGGTGGCGCGAGCGCCGTGGCCACGAGATCCATCTCACTCTGCGGGTCCTTGATCAGCTGAAGCAGCGTCGCCCTGGTGATCGAGGGCACGTAGACGAAACCCGTTTCTGGATCGACGGCGCCGGCATTCCAGTTCGATCCGCCCCGGTTACCCGGCAGCATGATCGTTCCTTTCGTTCCATCCGGGGCTTCCATGAGCGAGGCGGGCGTGTAGACCGGTCCAAGCCGGTACGGCTTGAGCGCGTCAATCGCCGCGCTTCGCAGCTCCGGCGTGAAGTCGATCAGATCGTCGGTTGAAATGCCCACGCGATCGAATGGGGCGGGCTTCGTTGGAAACGGCTGCGTCGGCGACGTCCACTCGCCTTTCACGCCGTTCTGCGGAACCGGCCGCTCCTGGATCGGCCACACCGGCTTGCCCGTGACTCGATCGAAGACGTACGCGTACGACTGCTTCGTCAGCTGCACGACCGCCTTGATGCGCCTGCCGTTGTTGTTGATGTCGACGAGGATCGGCGGCGAGACGATGTCGTAGTCCCAGATGTCGTGGTGTACGAGCTGGTAGTGCCAGACACGCTTGCCCGTCTTGATATCGACGCACACGAGACTCGATGAGAACAGGTTATTGCCCGGGCGGTGGCCGCCGTAGTACTCGCTGGTCGGCGCCTCCACCGGCAGGTACACGTATCCGAGCTCGTCGTCCACCGTGAACGGCGTCCAGGCGCCCGCGTTGCCCGTGTACTCGGCCGATCCGTTCAGCCACGTCTCATAGCCCTGTTCGCCCTTGCGTGGAATCGTCCGGAAGTCCCATCGCTTGCTCCCGGTGCGCGCGTCGAACGCCAGGATGTTGCCCTTGGTGTTCCGGTAGGACATCGGACGGGCGCTCTGCGCGAGCGCAGGACCGACGATGACGGTGTCGCCTGAAATCACGGGAGGAGACGAATTGCCAATCGTGCCGGTCAGATCCGACGTCGGATCGAGCTCCTTGAACAGGTCGACGACGCCGCCCTGGCCGAATCCCACGATCTGACGTCCCGTCCTCGCGTCGAGCGCAACCAGACGGAAGCCGGGCGTGATCGTGAATACGCGCTCGTCACGACCGTCGGTCCAGTAGCCGACTCCCCGGCCCGAACCCCTGCGAGGTGCTTTTTCGTTCCGCTCACCCTCGTCGTTCTTCCACTGCCAGAGCGTCTCGCCCGTGCCGGCATCGGCGGCAACCACCGCGCGATCTCGGCCGGCAGTGAAGAAGAGCCTGCCGTTCGCCATCAGCGGCGTCGTTTCGCTTCTCGCCTCCGCTGCGCCGCCGACACCGTCGGAACTCCACGTCCACGCGATGCGAAGATTCCTGACATTGTCGCGGTTGATCTGCGCGAGCGGAGAATAGCGGCTCGTGCCGCCGTCGCCGCCCCAGACCTGCCATTCGCCGTCGCGTGCGCCCTGCTGCCCGAGCAGCGGAAGTGTTGCGAGGAGCACCAACAGACAGACGAAGCTGCCGCGCCGAAGTCGCACAGTTGTCATAGCTTGATCGTTCTTCCCCCACATGCGGATAGAAGCGAAAATGTGGTTTGTGGCGAAGTAAGATATCACACCAATTTCAAAGGATTTCGCCCATGAGGATGCATTTCGCACTATTCAGCGGCGTCCTGGTCGCGCTTCTTCTCTGCCCATCCGGCGCCGTCGCGCAGACCGCGTCGGGGACGATCCGCCAGTTCGAAGAACGGTGCGCAACGTGCCATCGAAACGCGGGCGTCGCGCGCGCTGCCGGCGCCGAGCAGGCGCCCGACATCGCCACGCTCCAGAAGATGGCCCCCGAGACCGTGTACGCCGCGATCACGAACAACCCGATACCCGCACACGCAGTGGATGTACCCGACAACATCAAACGCGGGTTCGCCGAGTTCGTGGGCGGGCGCAAGCTTGGCAGCATCCCTGCCGGCGCGGCGAAGGCGATGCCAAACCAGTGCGCGGCGAGCTCGAGGCTGGCGGATCCCGCGGCAGACGCCGCGTGGAACGGCTGGGGAGTCGATGCGACCAACGCACGATTCCAGACCGCAAAGGCCGCGGGCCTTACCGCGGCGCAGGTGCCCAGCCTCAAGTTGAAATGGGCGTTTGGCTTTCCGAGCGCAGCCTCGATGTACGGTCAACCGACCGTTGCCGCGGGGCGAATCTTCATCGGCGTCGACACCGGCTACGTCTATTCGATCGACGCGAAAACCGGGTGCGTCTACTGGTCGTTTCAGGCAGCAGCCGGGGTACGTAACGCGATCAACGTCGGTCCCGTGAAGGGGCACGGATCGACGGCATATGCCGCGTATTTCGGCGACCTCCGAGGCAATGTTTACGCGCTCGATGCGGCGACCGGAATGCCGCTCTGGATCGTCAGCGTCGACCCGCATCCACTCGCGGCCGTGACCGGAGCGCCGACGTTCTACAAGGGCCGGCTCTACGTGCCGCTCGCCTCGCGCGAAGAAGCAGCAGGCGGTGGACTTGACTATCCCTGCTGCACGTTCCGCGGAAGCCTCGTCGCGCTCAATGCCGACACCGGCAAGCAGATCTGGAAGACGTACATCATTCCGGAAGAGCCGAAGCCGACGCGGAAGAACTCGCGGGGCGTCCAGCTCTTCGCGCCATCCGGCGCCGGCCTCTGGGCCTCGCCGACGATCGATGAAGCACGGAACGCCATCTACCTCGGGACCGGCGACGCGTACAGCAAGCCGCCAGTGCCGAAGACGACCGACGCGGTGATGGCGCTGGATCTCGACACGGGCAAAGTTCGATGGTCGGTCCAACACACCGCAAACGATGCGTGGCTCGTCGGATGCGAGGTGAACAACCCGTCCGAGAACTGCCCGACCGATATCGGACCGGATTACGACTTCGGATCGGCCTCGATCATGCGGACCCTGCCTGACGGCCGCACGATAGTCGTCTCCGGACAGAAAAGCGGCGAGGTGTTCGCGCAGGACGTGCGTGACGGTGCCCTCCTCTGGAAGGCCACGCTCGTCGACAAACTTGCAAGAGGCGAAATCAATTTCGGCGGGGCCGCGGACGATCGGCAGGCGTACTTCGGCACGCGCAGCAACGGCATCTCGGCGCTCGATCTCCGGACGGGGGAGCGCAAATGGGTCGCGAAGATCGCGCCCTTCACGCCGCCGCGACAGGTTGGCCAGACAGCAGCGCTCACTGTGATCCCTGGTGTTCTGTTCTCAGGAGGCGCCGACGGCGTGGTGCGCGCATTCGCCACGGGCGACGGCAAGCAGGTCTGGGAATACGACACGCTTCGCGATTTCACGACGGCAAACGGCGTGGCGGCTAAGGGTGGCGCCATGGGCGCTCCGGGACCCACCGTCGCCGGAGGAATGCTCTTCGTCGGATCCGGTTATACCGGCTTAGGTAACGGAAGGGGCGGGAACGTGCTGCTCGCCTTCGGACTCGAATAACTCAACCCCCAACTCCCAAGAACCAACTCCCAAGGTGTCTTGGGAGTTGGAAGTTGGAGGTTGGGAGTTGGATTCGCTAAAACGTGAGGTGGACTCCCAACTGCAGAATGCGCGGCAGGTACGCCGTCGCAGAGTTGAACGACGGCTTACCGTAGTTCACCGCGTTGCTGAACGTCGTCGTGTAGGACCCGTAGTTCTGATGGTTGAAGACGTTGAACACTTCAACCATGCCCTCGAGGTTTCGCCGGCCGCCAAGGTTGATGCGCTTCTGGATGCGCATGTCCACGCGGTGGATCGGCTTGCCCACGAACTGCGCACGGTCCAGGAGGAACCTGCCATCAGCCGTCGTCTGGCCCTCGACCGTGCAGTTGCACACAGCCCCCAACGAAGCTGCGGTCGTGCCAGCCGGCGTCAGGATCTGGTGGTTCGCGCCGCCGGTGTTGCGCAGGTCGGAGCCCCAGCTCGTGCCGCGACGTTCGCCGGAGCCAAAGAAGTAGAGGCCGCTCAGCTGGACTCCCATCCCCATGTCCCAGATGCCGTTGAAGGTCGCGCGGTGCCGCTGGTCGCTCGCCGTCAGTTGGTACAGCGGCCCCATGTCCGGCGCCACCGATCCAGTGTACGGGGTCAGGGTCGTGGTAATCGGCGCCGACAGATCGAGGGTCGTGACGTACGGTCCGGTCAATCCACCGATGCCGCCGTCGTCGTAGAACCGGGACAGCGTGTAGGTGGCGTTCCCCTGCCACCGGTTACTGAACCGCTTGGTGAAGGTGTTCTCCCACCCGTAGTAGTTGGAGCGGCCGTTCATGATTTCGGCGGCAATCGGGCCCCACGTCGGGAAGGGCAGACGCGCCAGGTCGGTGGTCGGGCCGGTGGCCGGATAGTTCGCTCCGGTGGCCGGGTTGATCGAGCTGTTGGCGTTCTGGCGCCGTTCTTCCGCGCGGCCGCCGGTGTACACGAAGTTCGTGTCGATGCCTACGCCCGGGGCCAGCTGGTGCTGCATGCCGATCGACGCCATGTGGCTGTACGACGTCTCGTGCGCGCCGAAGGGAACCTCCGAGCCATTGCCGATCGAACGCGGAAAGCAGTTCGGGGAGTTGAACGGCAGGTTCACGACGTCGCAGGCCCTGGTGAGCACCTGCTCGTAGGTCGGTTTCGGCCCGTTGAACGGATTCGAGCCGAAGTCGGCGCGCCCGTTGTTCGGAATCGTGATGGTGGTGTTCTGCGTGAGCACGTACGACTGATGCAGCGCGTCGTCTTCGAGCTGGGTGAAGAACAGACCCCATCCGCCGCGGACGACCGTCGCGTCATTGACCGAGTACGCGAAGCCGAGTCGCGGCGCCAGGTTGTTCTTGTCGGTCGGCCGCTTGCCGGACAGCCATGGCAGGAACTTCACGAACTCGCCCTGCGCCCCGTGATCGAGGTCGTAGCGAACGCCCATGTTCAGCGTCAGCTTGCTCCCGATCCTCCAGTCGTCCTGGTACCACGCCGCGTAGATCTCGCGGTGCACGTCGTACGACATGTTGCCGATAGCCACGCGGTAATCACGGAACAGCGGCGACATCGCCGCCCAGTTCCAGGTCGACGCGTCGCGCCATTCCGGGAGCAACTGCTCGAGGTTGGCAGGCGGCACCGCCGTTGACGTGAACTGGCCGTCGCAGAAGTTGCACCATCCCTGAGCCATCGAGTACTTGATGAAATCGGCGCCGAGCTTGATGTCGTGCCGCCCACCAAGTTCAAAGGCGGTCGAGAAATCGTCGCGGATCTGGTAGTTGCGCTCGCCCGTGCGCTGTGGGTTGTTGGTCGGCGAGCCAATCGTGTAGCCGGAGAAGAGAATCGACGGCGCACCACCCTCAATCTCACGTCCGCTCGTGACGCCCTCAAGGATCTTGGCCGTGTCAGGCGGCCGGCGGGCGCCGGTCGTGCCCCACCCGGCGAGTGGCTCGAGTGTGTAGTAGTTCGCGTTCAGGCCCCCTTTGATTTCATTGATGGTGTTGTTGTTCAGGACCTGCGTGTAGGTGGCGAAGTACTGATCGACGAACCGGTTGTTCGCGTTGGCATTCGACGGATGGGTCGTGTTGGGAGAGCCGATAGCGATCACCGGCTGCAGGTTCTTGTAATGGCTGTAACGCCCGGTCAACCGGTTCTGCGGGTTGAACTGCACGTCCACCTTGCCGCCACCCTGCTGGAGGCTGTACTTGGCCGGAATGTTCAGGTTGATGTTCGGACCGGCGGTCGGGAACGGACCGTTGGGGCCGCCGAACGTGAACGTCTGTGGATTGCGCTCGTACTCGTAATTGGCGAAGAAGTGAATGCGATCCTTCACGATCGGCCCGCCGAGCGTGCCGCTGAACTGCGTGTCCTTATACGGGAGCACGCGATTTTGGATGAAGTCCTTGGCGTTCCAGCTATCCCGCCGGAAGTAGCTGCCGAACGAACCAGCGAACGTGTTCGTGCCGGACTTGGTGATGGCGTTCACCATCATGCCCATCGTCCGTCCCTGAGTGGCGTCGAAGCGATTGGTCGTCAGCTGGAACTCGGCGATCGAGTCTTTGCTGTACCGCGGCTGGTTCTGCGCGCAGCAGACCGTCAGCGTCACCGACTGGCCGTCGACGTTGGTCTGGAAGAAGCCCTGCCGGTCCTGCGGCACCTCGCTCGACGCGTTCGTGCGCGATCCAGCCGAGGCCATTGTCAGGTCCATCCAGTTGCGGCCGTTGATGGGCAGCTCCTGCATCTGTCGCGGGTCGATGTTGCTGGCGATGGTCGAGCTGTTCGTGTCGAGCAGCGGCGCTTCGCCAGTGACCGTCACCGTTTCCTGCAGATTCGATACCTGAAGGTCGAAGTTCAGCGTAGCCTGGCGGCCGAGCAGCAGCTCCACGCCGGGCCGGACCGCAGTGGTGAACCCCGCGAGCTCCGCGCTGATCTTGTAGACCCCTGCGCGGACGGGGAGACGATACAGTCCACGTTCGTCGGTTACGCTGACAAACGAGATTCCTGAGGCCTCGTTTATTGCCGTTACCGTGACTCCCGGCAAGACGCCGCCGGTGTTGTCTTTCACCGTGCCCAACAACGTCGCATCCTGCGCGTGCGCGACGAGGGGCAACGCGAGCAACGCGATGGTCAACCAGACCGATCGCCCGAATTTCATCAGAGCCTCCTTGTGAACAAGCCAAAGGGTTCGAGACATCGAGTACCTACGCGAGCCGGCGACGATAATTGCTGAAAACGCGGGCCATTATATAACCCGCGCCGACACGCGCGCGGGTCGTCCAGGAGCGGGGTCGCAATTGTGCTGATCCCGACGCGGCCGAAGCCGTTTTTTCGGCCTTTTTTGTAGCAATTTAGAGCTCCGGTGCGGAGCTCAGTCAGAGAGCCGCGACTTTATCGCGCCAATTCTTCGTCGATGATTTTCTTGAAGACAGGGAACGATTGGGCCCCGCCCACGACCCGTCCGTTGATGAAGAACGTGGGCGTGCCCTGGATTCCAACAGCGGTCCCATCCGCATAGTCCTTGGCGACTTCGTCCTGGTAGCGCGCTGAATCGACGCACACATTGAACGCCGCGGCATCAAGTCGTATGTCGGCGCCCCATTTCTTCAGGTCGGCGGCTTTGAACCGGACCACGTCGTCTGAGCCTCGATCCTGCTGCCGGAAGATCTTGTCGTGATATTCCCAGTACTTCCCCTGGTCCGCGGCGCATTGGGCGGCCATCGCCGCAATCGTCGCTTCCGGATGAATTTGCTGGATCGGAAAGTCTCTGAACACGAACTTGACCTTTCCCGTGTCGACATATTCCTTCTTCAACCGCGGCTCGATTTCCCTCCAGAACAGTCTGCAGGAGGGACACTGGTAGTCGCCGAACTCGATGATGGTGACCTTGGCGTTGGCGTTGCCAAGCACAGGATCATCATCAACTGAGACGAACTTCCCCTGGCCTGCCACATACGACAGGGACCCCGCGATCACGAAGATCGCCGTGAGAAGGACTGTCATCACACCACCCCGCATATGGACCTCGTCATAGATCTCGTTTATGGACCAACCCGCCTCAATGCCCGTCGCTATCGAGGGTCGCGATCTCCTCGTAAAGGAACGCCGACGCGATGACGCCCCCGTGGAAGTTCCCGAGATCGAGTTTCTCGTTCGGCGCGTGTGCGTTCTCGTCCGGCAGGCCGATGCCGAAGAGCACGCTCGGGAGGCCGAGCTCCTCCTGGAACGTGGAGACGACCGGAATTGAACCGCCTTCCCGGTTGAAGACAGGCGTCTTGCCGAAACCTTTCTCGATGGCGCGCCCGGCGGCGCGTACGTACTTATTGTCGAATTCCGTCATCCACGGCTTCCCGCCGTGCATGCGCGTGACCTTCAGTTCTACGGTCTTCGGCGTGACCTTGTTGACGTGCGCCTCGAACAGATCGCCGATCTTCTTCGGATCCTGATCCGGCACGAGCCGCATGCTGACTTTTGCCATCGCCACGGCCGGCAGCACGGTCTTCGCGCCTTCGCCGGTGAATCCCGACAACAGGCCGTTCACCTCGAATGTCGGCCTGGCCCACACGCGCTCGAGCGTGGAATAGCCCTTCTCGCCCCAGAGCTTCGGCGCGCCCAGCTCCTTGCGGTAGCGCGTGTCGTTGAACGGCAGCTTCTTCCACTCCGCCCGTTCGGCCTCGCTCAGCGGACGCACGTCGTCGTAGAAGCCGGGAATCTTGATACGGCCGTTGCCCTTGTCCTTCATCTGCGCGAGGACGGTCGCCAGCACGAACGCCGGGTTTGCCACCGCGCCGCCAAACGATCCCGAATGCAGATCCGACTTGGTGCCGCGCAGATCGATCTGAAAGTACGTCAGACCGCGGAGGCCGTAGCAAATCGACGGAATGCCGCGATCGAACATCGGCGAGTCGGAGATGACCACCACGTCCGCCGCGAGCTCGTCCTTGTGCGACTTGATGAAGTCATCGAGATGGACGCTGCCGACCTCTTCCTCACCTTCGATGAAGAACTTGATGTTCAACGGAAGGCGGCCGGCCTTCTTCAGGTGCGCCTCGACCGCCTTGATGTGCATGAAGACCTGGCCTTTGTCGTCGGCGGAACCGCGCGCGTAGATCTCGCCGTCGCGCACCGTCGCTTCGAACGGAGGCGTCGTCCAGAGATCGAGTGGGTCGACCGGCTGCACGTCGTAGTGGCCATAGAAGAGGATCGTCGGCTTGCCTGGCGCGTTCAGCCAGTCGCCGTACACCACGGGGTTGCCCGGCGTCTCGATGAGCCGGACGTTCTGCAGTCCTGCGTTGCCAATGGCGTCTGCCGTCCACTGGGCTGCACGCACCACGTCGGCCGCATGCTGCGGCAACGCGCTGATGCTGGGAATGGCGAGGTACTGCTTCAGCTCGTCGATGTAGCGATCGCGATTGACGTTGATGAAGTCGACGACGTCGTTCATGTGACGAATTTAACCACGAAGACCACAAAGACGTACATAACCACGAAGGACACGAAGAACACGACTATTCTTCGTGTCCTTCGTGTTCTTCGTGGTTCAAAACCGTCTTCGTGGTTTTCGTGGTCCATTGATCGCCGCTGCGGCCGACCTTCGCTTCACGTTCGAGCTTGATGAGATGCGCGAGAACGCTCTCTGCGGCCATCGGCACGAGCGGCGGCTCAAGGGTCGGGTAAATTCGCGACACCATTTCATCAACACCCGTGAGTCCGGCGCGAATCGCGTCGAGCACCTGCTGCTCGCGCTCGTGGCGATGCTCGATGTATGCGCGCAGCAGCTCTGCGGGTTGCTCGATGACGGGGCCGTGAGCCGGCAGCATCTTCGCCGGGGCCAGTAAGAGGATGCGATCCAGCGAAGCGAGATAGGCCGACACGTCCCCGCCGTGGCTCGGGGGGATGACGACCGTCGATCCTTTCCACGCGAGATCGCCGCAGAAGAGCAGCCGGCCCTCCTCGCTCCAGAAGCAGAGATGATCTGGAGAGTGGCCGGGCGTGTACACGGCGCTCAAGACACCGTCGCCCGCCGGAACAACATCGCCATCCGTCAACGGCTCCCAACGCACACGCCATGCGGCGTCGTGTTCCGGCCATGGCATCTTGAGGAAGCGGACGTGCGGCATCCGCTGTGCGATCGCCTCCGCGCCCGACGCGTGGTCCACATGGCTATGCGTCACCAGCACCTGCGCGAGTCGCGAGCCAGCCAGAGCCGCCTCGAGCGCGTCGAGATGCTGCGGCTCGCCGGTGCCCGCGTCGATCAGCGTCGGGACGCGGCCGGAAATCAGCCACGTCGTGTTGCCGGGCCCGGTCATCGGTCCGGGGTTGAACGCATGAACAGCAATCGGATTCACCTGGAGGGTCATGCGGGCGACGACCGCCCAATCGCGACCGACAGGGTCACGTAGTAGAGAGGAAATACAAACGACGCCCACAACAGGACCCCTGAAACCACTGGTAGCTGCCACAGCATCGCGAGCATCACGATGCCCCAGACGATCCCGAGAGCGAGTGTCATACCGCGCCATCTCGGCGTACGCGACGGATAGAGATACCTGATCGGGACGAAGACGAGCGCGGCCAGACCGAGGAGCACCATCGCGTTGACCTGCGGCGTCAGACGCATGACAAAGAGATAGAACACCACGATGTTCCAGTAGGACGGGAATCCCGTGAAGAAATGGTCGCTGGTCTTCGCGTCTTCGCGGTTGAACCCGTACGCGCTCGAGAGCAGCATAGCGCCCGTCACCGGCAGCGTCCATGCGTCGGGGACGAGCAGCGATCGCCAGACGAACAACGCCGGCACGAACACATACGTGAGGTAGTCAACGATGTCGTCGAGCTTTGCGCCGTTGAACCAGGGAATGCGGTGAGACACACGAGCGGCGCGCGCGAGCACGCCGTCGGTGGCGTCGAGGACGATCGCTGCCGCAAACCAGAAGAACGCGTCACGGAAGCGATACTCGAAGATGGCGCGCGTGGCAAGGAACGCAAGAACCGCGCTGCTCGCGGTGTAGAGGTGAACCAGCCAGGCAAGGATCACGACATGCAAGTTGGAAAGTTCAAAGTTGGAAGTCGACGAAGTAAGTTGAAAGTATGACGGCCGCGCTCGGCCAAGGAACTATGACTCGAAGGCCTGTGTCGAGAATCGCGGGCAAACCGCGGACCAAGGCTCGATGCACTTTGTCCTTACTTTTCCACTTTCAACTTCGCACTTTCGACTTGTAAGCGACAGCCTACAGCCGTCTGACCACCGCGGGGAAGTCGCGCCAGACGGGAACGCCGCAGAAATGGGTTCCCTCGGTGCAGCGCGGCGATACAAGCCCGTTGCGAATGACGCACGGCGGACCGATGTGCCGTCCGATGCGCGGATGCGCCGCGCGGACCTGATCCACCTCGTCCATCGACGCGAGGAAGATTTCCTCCTGCGCGTTGAAGCAGGTGCGCAGCGTCCACTTGTGGAGCAGCGCAAGCAGCGATCCCGACTCGACGAAACGCAGCGTCTTCGCGTTGGGCAGGACGTACAAGGCGAACTCGAGCGGCACGCCGAGATCCAGCAGCCGGTTCTTCGCGGTCCACGCGTCGCGCATCGCGCAGTCATACACGGCACGCGCGCGAGGATTCGATGCGATCAGCCGCGGGGTGATGTAGTCAGGCGCCGCCGTGTCCGTGAACGTCATCAGGGGGCGGGACGCGGGCACCATGCGATGACGCTGATCCTGCGAGTCGGCCGTGTGGCTCAGCCGCTTCTCGAAGACATAGGTCGCGTGGTGCAGCGATCGCATCAGCGGCGAGTGATGCGAAACGTCGAGGACGTCAAGACGATAGCGATTCTGCGCCGGGTTCATCACCCGGTCGAGCGCTTCGTCATCGCTCATGTCGGCCTGCGTAAGGCCGAACACCGACCGCACCGAGTCCGCGATGATTTCTTCCGCCTCCGGCGACGCATCGCGCAGGCGGGACCACCGGCCGTTCAACCGCGCATCGAATGCCGCGGCGTACCGGTCACCGTTGCCGCGCGGACTCGGGAATCGTCCCTCCGGCACATCGTCACCGTCGATCGGGCCGAGACCGACCTTCTCGAAGAAGAAGGGATCACATTCCTTCACCAGACGCACCATCTCGCCGATCACCATGCGCGTCTCGTACGGCGAGTCGCCGGTGTTGACCATGCGGTAGAGGCGGTGGAGGACGATGCCGGATATCGTGTGCACCATCGAGGTGAACGCGGCGATCGGAATCACGTATCGCGCCGTTTCAATCGCGCGCTTTTCGGAATCGCGCTCGATCTGCTTCAGCCGTTCAGGCGTCGTCGTCGGCCTGACGTAGCGCAGTTCCTTGAGAATTCCGAAGGCGTCGTCCTTCAGGAGCGCCGAGAGCTCGGCATAGCGGTCCCACGCGCGAACAATCGCCGACTCGTAGACATGGAGCGCCTCGCCGGAGATCGGCGGTACAAAGGCGCGAGGTTCCTTCAGCTTGACGTAGCGCTGGCTGGACTGCTCTGAGTTGTAGAAGGGATACGAGTGCAGGAAGGTCCAGACGAACTGGCGCGAGATGTTTTCGAGCCCGAACTCGAAGCTCGCGTGCTGGTAGACCGTGTGATGCCCGGCGTCGAACGTGAGCGCGCCGATCGTGTCGCGCTGCTTCTCGGTGACTTCAGCCGCGGCGATCACGCGCGGCGAGTAACACGTGCGTGCAGCGGCGATTGCGCCGTCGAACGGCGTGATGGGCGCGTTTCGGAGTGTGATCTTCGGTGGTTCTGTGACGAGCACGGGAGTGAGGAAATTATATTTGTGATTAGTGATTAGTGATTGGTGATTGGTGATTCTATGACGCTCGCCGTTCGCGATTTGGTCGTTTGGCCGCGAAGCTTCGCTCCACAAATCACCAATCACCAATTGCTAATCCATGGTCTGGCCGCCGCAGATGTTGTAGGTCTGACCGGTGATGGCGGAGGCGGCTGGTGATGCCAGGAAGGCGACGAGCGTCGCGACCTCTTCAGGCTGAATGATGCGTTTAATCGGCACGGCGCCGATCGCCGACTCGCGAAACTGCTCGAAGGTCTTCCCCGTGGCCGCCGCGCCTTGGCGCATTCCCTGCTGCGCCATCTCTGTATCCACCCAGCCGGGACACACTGCGTTCACGGTGATCTGTTGCGGCGCCAGCTCCAGCGCGAGCGCGCGCGTGAAGCCGATGACCGCGTGCTTCGAGGCGCAGTACGCGGTGTAACCGGGCACACCGAATCGCCCCAGGACAGATGAAAGATTGATGACCCGGCCGCCTGGACGCATCAGAGGAAGCACGCCGCGAGTCACGAGGTAGGTGCCCGTCAGGTTCGTATCGATCGTCCGGCGCCACCTCTCGACGTCGGAGCCGGCCACCGGTTCTCCCCCGCCCACGCCGGCGTTGTTGACGAGCACGTCGAGTTGAGCCATGTCCGCGCGCAGCTTGTCGATCGCGCGCGCCACGGATTGCTCGCTCGTGACATCCATCTCAAGTGGAATGGCGCGGGCGCCGGCGGCGTCCAGCTCGAGGGCCGTCGACTCGAGCTGCGAGCGCGTCCGCCCGGCAATCGCAACGGAGGTCCCCGGCCCTCCAAGCGCCAGGGCAATTGCGCGGCCGATTCCGCGGCCGCCGCCCGTTACGAGCGAGCCTCTCAATCCCCAACTCCCAATTCCCAACTCCCAAGGAGCTTGGTATCGCAGCGCGACGTCGTCTTGGGAGTTGGAGGTTGGGCGTTGGGGGTTGTCCTAGTCCTCATCCTTGGCCCAGAACCGTGAGTACTCATCCAGGAACGTGAGCGACTGCATCGACTTCATCCGATCGAAGAACAGCACGCCGTCCAGGTGATCGGTCTCGTGCTGCGCGACACGCGCGGCGAAGTTCTTCAATTTCAGATCGACGCTGCGGCCGTCGCGGTCGATCGCCTTCAGGGTGATGTCCGTGTAGCGCGGCACCATTCCGCGGATGTCGGGGATGCTGAGGCAGCCTTCCCATCCTTCCTCGGTCGCCTGTGTATTGGGAATGATCTCGGGGTTGATGACGACGACCGCCGGGCTCTTCGAGTCGGGCTCATCATCCAGAAGTGCGACGAACAGGCGCAGTCCTTCGTGCACCTGGGGTCCCGCAAGACCGACGCCGTGGTACTCGTGCATCGTGTCGATCATGTCGTCGATCAGCTTCTGAACGACCGCGCTCTTGAGGTCGGACTTGTCGAGGGGCCGCGCGCGCTCACGCAGGACCGGGTGGCCCATGCGCGCGACTTTCAGAATGGACATGAAGCAAGATTATACGGTGTTCAATGCGGCCTTCCGGTTCTGCCCAGCAGTGCGGCGGCACGCTCGAATCACGACTGCTCAAGGCGACCGAGCCGGCGCGCCTCGTCTGCTCGCGATGCAACTTCGTGCACTACATCGACCCGAAGGTCGCGGTCGGCACGATCATCACCGACGAGCGCGGGCGCGTCGTTCTGGTGAAGCGAGCGATCGAGCCAGGCTACGGTAAGTGGGTGTTTCCGGGTGGCTTCATCGACCGCGGAGAAACCGTCGAAGACGCGGCGCTGCGCGAGGCACGCGAGGAGTGCGGCCTCGACATCCGTCTCGACCGTCTGGTCAACGTCTATTCCTACCCGGGAGTCGCGGTGATCATCATTGCCTTCGCGGCAACGTCGATTGGCGGCTGTCTCGCCTGCGATGACGAGGGGCTCGAAGCGCAGTTGTTCGAGCCGGAACGGATCCCGTGGGACGAGCTGGCGTTCCGGAGTACGAAGGATGCGCTCGAGGAATTCTTGAAGAGCAGTCTCAGGCGATCGTGACTTCCTTCGTCAGGTAGACGTCCTGGATCGCGTTCAGTAGCCCGACGCCTTCCTTCATCGGCCGCTGAAACGCCTTCCGACCCGAAATGAGGCCCGTTCCACCCGCCCGCTTGTTGATGACGGCGGTGCGCACGGCTTCCTTGAGATCGGTTTCGCCGGACGATGCGCCGCCGGAGTTGATGAGCGGCGCGCGCCCCATGTAGCAGTTCGCGAGCTGATATCGCGTCAAGTCGATCGGATTGTCGGTCGTCAGCTGCGAGTAGACGGACTTGTGTGTCTTGCCGAAGTTGAGCGCGGTGTAGCCGCCGTTGGTCTCGGGCAGCTTCTGCTTGATGATGTCGGCCTCGAGCGTGACGCCAAGATGATTGGCCTGTCCGGTCAGATCGGCGGCGAGGTGATAGTCCACCTCCTTCGTCTTGAACGGCGGCGTTGCGCAGGTAGCACCACAGCACGGTGAACAGGCCGCAGCTCGTGGGCCTCCTGGAACATCGCCGTGACTTCCTGGATCTGCCGCTTCGATTCTTCCGATCCGAAATAGATCGTCGCGCCGACGCCCGCCGCACCCATGTCCCACGCCTGCTTCACGCTGCCGAAACGGATCTGGTCGAACGCATTCGGATACGAGATGAACTCGTTGTGGTTCAGCTTCACGATGAACGGAATCCGGTGCGCGTACCGTCGCGCGATCGACCCGAGCACGCCGAGCGTCGACGCGACCGCGTTGCATCCCCCCTCGATCGCGAGCTTCACGATGTTCTCGGGATCGAAGTACGCGCGGGTTCGGCGCGAACGACGCGCCCGCGGAATGCTCGATGCCCTGATCGACCGGAAGGATGGAGACGTAGCCCGTGCGCGACAGCCGTCCGGTCTCGAAGAGCCACTGCAGGCTGCCGAGCACCCGCAGCGGCCGGTCGGTGGGCGTGAGGATTCGGTCGACGAAGTCCGGCCCCGGCAGGTGCAGGCTCTCGCGCGGAATCGTGCGGCACTGGTGAGTCAGCAGCGACGCTTCGTCGCCAAGGATCGACTCGATCCGACCGATACCTTCCCCCGTTGCAACTCCGCTTGCTGGTGCCACGTCACACCTCTCATGGGCCGGTCGAACGCGCGGCCCTACGAGCCTCGGATCGTATCACTGCTCGCCTTCGCCGCATCGTTTTCGGCGAGGTTGACGGTGGCTCCAGCGGCGGGGAATTCGAACTCTTCCACGACGGCGCTCGGCCACCGCCCGCTCCACCAGTTCGTCGATCGGCAACGCGCGCTCGGCCGCTTCGACGTTCGCCAGCCGTCCGCGCGTCAGCGGATTGCGAGGGGTGAACAGCGTGCAGCAGTCCTGGTCGGGAATGATGGAAATCGGATAGCTGCCGAGCTGCTGCGCCTCCGCCATGATTTCTTCCTTGTCCATTCCGATCAGCGGCCGGAACAGCGGCAGCGTCGCGACAGCTGCCGATCACCTGCAGGTTCTCGAGCGTCTGCGACGCAACCTGGCCGACGACGTCACCCGTGACGAGCGCCTTTGCGCCGCGCGCGCGCGCGATCTTCTCGGCGATCCGCAGCATCAGCCGCCGATAGACGATGACGCGCATCGGGCCCGGAATGGCCAGCACGACCTGCTGCTGGATGTCGCCGAATGCAACCAGATACAAACGCGATCGCTGCTGCCACGTCGTCAGCAGCCGCACGAGCTCGCGCGCCTTCTCGATCGACGCGCGCGACAGGATCGGATAGCTGTGGAAGTGGACGAAGTTGACAGCGCAGCCACGCTTCATCATCCGGTGAGCCGCCACCGGCGAATCGATGCCGCCAGAGAGCAGGCACGTCACGCGACCGGCCGTGCCGGTGGGCAAGTCCACCAGGTCCCCGCTCCTTCCCGAAGAAATAGAACGCCTCGTTGCGTGAGCAGCTCGACATGGACCGTGAGCTCGGCATCGTCAAGATCGACCGTCCATCCGCGAGCCGCCTTGATCTGCCCGCCGACCTCACGCTCGACCTGCGGCGAGGTCATCGGGAATCGCTTGTCGGCGCGCCGTACGCTGACGCGAAAGCTGCGACAGGTGCGGTCCGCGAGGTCTCCGAGGATCGCGCGCGCGATCACATCCAGATCGAGGGCGGTCCGACGCGCGTACGAGAAATTCGCGATGCCGAACGTCCGCCGAATGCGGTCGCCCGCCTGCTCGCGGCTCGTGCCAGGACCGAGCTTCACCTCGATGCGTCCCATCAACGCCCGCACTTCGGCCACGTCGAGATCCGCGAGCGCCCGCCTGAGATTGCGGACCAGCCGGCCGATGAACCACGGACGGTTCTTGCCCTTGAGCGCAAGTTCCTGGTAGTGAATGACGATCGAGTTCATTTGGACATGTCAATCGCAGCGGCCGCGGCCATGTGGCCGCTCCGCGCCGCGCTTTCGATGGTAGCCGGCAGGCCCGTGTCGATCCAATCACCTGCCAGCAGCAGGCCGTGCAGACGCCGTGCGCGTCACCGGGCGCGGCGGCTGCCCTGGCGCGACGGAAAAGGTCGCGCGCTTCTCGCGAACGACGACGGCACGCTTCACGGTGGCGGACCGGGCCGACGGAAGCGCCTCGTTCACCTCGCGATACGGCAAGCGCGATCAACTCGTCGTTCGTCGCGCGACACGACAGCGTCGGCGCCACTCGACACCAGCGACAGGTGCGACGCCTGCTCTCCGAACACCCTGCGCTTGTCGAACACCCACTGCATCGTCCGACCCGGCAAGCCGACAACGGCATGCGCTCGGTGACGATGCGATCGAACCAGAGGTTGACCGTCACGATCGATGAGGCGTCGGTGGCATCGGCAGCGTCGAGTGTATCTCCAATGGGCGACGGGTGTCCGGGAAATACCTCGGAGAGTGCGAACCATGGGACGGCACAGATCACCACCGGAGCCTGAAGCACTTCATCGCGCACGACGACTCGCGGACCCAAAGGGTCCGCGCCGCTCGAATCAAGAGGGTCCGCGCCGCTGGAGGCAGAGTTGGTCACCGACGCCTGCGGGGCGGACCCTGTGGGTCCGCCGACAAGAATCCGCGCGGGCGCATTCGTCCGCACTTCCCCGCCGTGCTTCTCGATGAATGTTCGTGCAGGGATCGCGTACACCTCGTCGAGCGGTTTGAGCGGGAGTGCAAGCGAGGCATCGCGCGAATCGCCGCCAAGCATTTCGGCGAACACGCGCGCGAACGGCGCAGCGGCCGCGACGTCGATCGACTGATTCAGCGCGGCGACCGCAAGCGGTTCCCACAGCATCTCGATCAATCGAGGGGTCTGATGGTGACGCGTCAGCCATTGCCGTACGGTCTCCTGGCCGGGCATAAAGCCCCGCCCTCCACTCGACTCGTGCGGCGCCGACCCTGCGGGTCCGCGTGACTCACGAATCGCTGCGCGCATGCGGAGGGCGGCGAGTCGATCGCTGCCAACCAAGCGCGCGCCACGTCATCAGCCCGCCAAGCAGATTGAGAGGAGGCGCAAGCGACGGGCACGCGAGACGCGAGGCGCGGCCGCCGCGATCGATGAAGTCGACGGCGAGCCGATCCTGCACGTGCACGTGATCCGCGGCGCCAATCCGCCGAAGAAACGTGAAGGTGTCGCGATAACAGCCGAGCAGGACGTGCTGACCGTTGTCCACGCGCTCGCCCGTCGCCGGGTCGGTGAACGCCGTCGCGCGACCGCCGAGCGTGGGCCGCGCTTCGAGGACGAGCACGCGCGCGCCATGCTCGGCGAGCAGCCGTGGCGGCGCTGAGTCCGGCAAAGCCGCCGCCGATCACGATGGCGTCGGCGGTTCAATCGTGCGGACGGGCAGCGCGCGCACCCAGAACGCGGAGCGCAATCACCGCACGGTACGGACGGGCACGCGAATGCTCGTGCTGAACACGTCGTAGCCCGTTGCGCTCGATGCGCCGCAGGATTTCGAAATAGATGGCCGCCCATGATCTCGGCGGCAAGAAGGCTGCGCCGTCGGCCGGCGGGAGCGTCGGCGGCGGCTTTCGCGTAGTACGACCGCGCGCGCTCGCACTCGAACCGCATCAGGTCGCGGACCGCGGGTGTCACACGCCCGGCACGCAGGTCGTCCTCGGTCACCCGGAAGCGCGCCAGATCCTCGGCGGGCAGGTAGACGCGGCCGTTCCGCAGATCGGGCGCTACGTCGCGGATGATGTTGGTGAGCTGCAGCGCCATTCCGAGATTGACGGCGTACGCAGCGCGCGGCGGAATCCGCGATAGCCGAAAATCTCGACGCAGATGAGGCCGACGGCAGAGGCCACGCGGCGGCAGTATTCGGCCAGCGCCTCGAACGTCTGATAGCGCACGTGCGCCAGATCCATCTCGACGCCGTCGATCAGATCCTCGAACGGCCGGCGCGGCAGGTTGAACTCGCGGATGAACGGCTGCAGGTTGCGTCCTTGCGTCGTGCTTGGGCTGACGCCCGGAACGTCGGAGTAGCAGGCCGCCAGCTCGTCGCGCCACAGCGCCAGCCGGACGTCTGCGCCGGTGCCCGACCGGGCGCCTCGTCCACCGCATCGTCGACGGCGCGGCAGAAATCCCACACGGCGACGATGGCGCTGCGCTTTCGCGGCGGCAGGACGAGGAACGAATAGTAGAAGCTGCGTGTCGCGGCTCATGGCAGCGCGACGGTCGGACGCCACGCGACGATCCGCGGCGCGATCCACAGCGCATCGCGCGGCCCCAGGGACGGCCGTCGAACGATCACATCGAATCGCGACTGCTCCAGCCGATCGAGGATCCGCATGCCTCCAAGCCAGGTCGCACGAAGCTCGTAGCGCAGGCGGCCATCGACGCCGTCGCAGAGCGGGCGTCCCTCGTCGAACAGCAACCTCGTGCGCGCGGCCGCCGTCCCGAGCGCCCGCTGCCACCCTGGCGTCATCGCGATCGGCAGCCAGATCTGCCTCGATCGCGCCGTGCCGCTCGCGCTCATCGGCGGGCAGGTAGATCCGTCCGTGGTCGAAGTCGACCTTCAGGTCCTGCCAGAAGTTCGTCAGCTGCAGCGCCGTGCAGATGGCGTCCGACCAGTCGTCGAGCCGCGCGTCGTCGTACCCGGCGATGCGAAGCACGAGGCGGCCGACGGGTTGGCGGACCGGCGGCAATAGTCCATGAGGTCGATCCCACGTCCCGTAGCGCGTCACGGTGACGTCCTGCCGGAACGCGCTGAGAAGATCCTCGAAGAGACGCACCGGCAGCGACAGGCGATCGAATGGTCTCGCCGAGCGCGAGGAAGATCTCGACGGCGTTCGAGGGCTCACCCGGACGCGGCGGCGGCCCGGCCTCCGATGAATCCGCGGCGTGGTGCAGCCGCCGCTCCCAGCCGTCGAGCAGCCGAGGCGCTCGCGATCCGCGCGGCTCTCCCTCGTCCGCGAAATCGTCGGCCGCTCGCGCGAATGCGTACACGGCCGCCACGTGCGGGCGCATCGTGCCGCGGCACCAGCAGTGAAGCGACCGGAAAATTTTCGTAGTGCCCGCGCGCGGTGCGCTCGCACGACGCGTACGCTTCCCTGACTACCACTCCGTCTCCGGAGCTCCGCGCGATGATTCACGGCGCGCGCCATCACGAACAGCAGATCGGACAATCGATTGAGGTAGACGATCAGGATCGGCTCGACCGCGCCGGCCCCGAGCGCGATCACGCGCCGCTCGGCGCGACGGCAGACGGTGCGCGCCAGGTGCAGCAGCGCGCCCGCCGGCGATCCGCCCGGCAGAATGAACCGGCGCAGCGGAGGCAGCTCTGCCTCGAGACGATCGATCGTCTGCTCGAGCCGCTCGACGTCGGCGTCGGTGATCGCCGCCTTCGTGACGCGCTGCGCGATGCGCGCCGACGGATCGGCGAGGCGCGCCCCGAGCGCGAACAGATCCTTCTGCATCGCCTCGATGAGCGCCGACATGTCGGCGTCCACGCCAGCCGCCCGCGCGGCGCCCAGGCAGGCGTTCACCTCGTCCACCTCGCCGTACGCATCGACCCGCGCGTCGGCCTTGGAGACCCGCGTGTTGTCGAACAGCGACGTCTCGCCGGCATCGCCGGTCTTTGTGTAGATCTTCACCGCGTGGAATTATAGGGGCGGATGTCCGCCCCCTCCCTGCCGCCGCCGCCGGCCCGTCAACGTTTCCGCCGCACGCTGCTCGCCTGGTACCGCGCAGCACGGACGCGATCTGCCCTGGCGCCGCACGGCGACCCGTACCACATCCTCGTCTCCGAGATGATGCTGCAGCAGACGCAGGTCGATCGCGTGCTGCCGAAGTATCACGAGTGGCTCGAGAAGTACCCCTCGCTCGAGGCGCTCGCCGCAGCGCCGCCGAAGACGACGTCGCAGAGACGTGGCGGCCGCTCGGCTACAACATCCGGCCGCGGCGCCTGCACGCGATCGCGCGCGAGTCGGTCGCGCGCTACGGCGGCCAGCTTCCGTCCGATGAAGAAACGCTGCTGTCGTTCAAGGGCATCGGCGCGTACACCGCCGGCGCGATTCGCAGCTTCGCGTTCCGGCGAGCGCGCGGCGATCCTCGACACCAACGTCGCGCGCGTGCTCTTTCGCGTGTTCGTTCGCCGCGGCGACCCGAAGGCGCACGCGATGCGCAAGCACCTCTGGGCGATCTCGGAAACGCTCGTGCCGCACAAGCACGTCTTCGACTTCAACCAGGCGCTCATGGACCTCGGCGCGACCGTGTGCGTCGCGCGAAAGCCGAAATGCCACGTGTGTCCGATGACGAAGCTGTGCAGATCGTATCCATGGCGGGAAACGAAATCGCGACGCTAGGCCAATTTCCCAAAAACCTCTCAACAGCTGAGCTTCGGCCGCGCTTTACGCGTGGTAGGGTAGAAATTCCCCCTGAACCGACGCATCAGTTTGCGTCCACTCGGGGTGGAGTGAATGGAACGCCTCCTGTCACGGAAGTCCGAGAATCACGTAGACGTGCTTCGAAGCACGTCCGCCTGATCTTGCGTCATGTCAGCATCCTGCTGATCGACGACGACCCGCAGGCGCAGGCGCTGATCGAAATGGCGCTCATGGACGCGCACTTCGAGCGAACCATCGAGGTCGTCGTCACCGCCGTCGCGGGTCTCGAGCGGATCAAGGCCGACGAGCACGACATCTACCTTGTCGATCAACGGCTTCCCGACGGCACCGGCCTCGACCTGATCCGCACCGCGAAAGACCTGGGCGCCAACAAGCCGTTCATCCTGATGACCGGTTACGGAAGCGGGGCGCTCGACGAGGCCGCGCTGCGTGAAGGGCGCCGCCGACTACGTCGAGAAACATCTCGTCGGCGCGCACCTCGAGCGATCGATCCGCTATGCGCTGCGCAACTGGCAGGCGAGCCGCGTCGCTTCACGACCGCGAGGAGCAGCTCCGGCAGTCGCAGAAGATGGAAGCGATCGGCCGTCTGGCGGGCGGCGTCGCGCACGACTTCAACAACCTGCTGACCGCCGTCATCGGCTACACCGACATGATCGGCGAGCGCCTCGAGGTCGAGGAGCAGACGGCGCGCGAGGTTCGGGAAATCCGCCGCGCGGCGGATCGCGGCGCCGCGCTCACGCGGCAGCTGCTCGCCTTCAGCCGCAAGCAGTTCCTCAACCCGACGGTCATGAACCTCAACGAGAGCGTCGCGGCGCTGCTCCACATGCTGCCGCGGGTCATCGGCGACCACATCCACACGGACGCGCGTCTCGGAAACGGACTGGGATTCGTCAAGGCCGATGCGAGCCAGATCGAACAGGTGATCGTCAACCTCGTGCTGAATGCACGCGACGCGATGCCCGCTGGCGGGCACGTGACGATCGAAACGGCGAACGTGGAGCTGACCGAGGAGCGGCTCGAAGCCGAAGCGCTGACGCTTCGCCAAGGGCCAGTACGTCATGCTCGCCATCGCCGACACGGGCGTCGGCATGGACGAAGCCACGCGGGCGCACGCGTTCGAGCCGTTCTTCACGACCAAGCCAAAGGGCAAGGGAACCGGCCTCGGGCTCGCTACGGTCTACGGCATCATCGACCAGAGCGGCGGGGCGATCGCGATGGACACGGCGCCGAACCGCGGCACGCGCATACGCATCTATCTGCCGGTCACCACGGCGTCGCCGGAACAGGAACGCCCCCAGATCACCCCTCTCGCCACCGAAGGAACCGAGACGCTGCTGCTCGTCGAGGACAACGACGCGATCCGTGAGATCTCCGCACGCGCGCTTCGTCGACGCGGCTACACGGTGCACGAGGCGCGCAACGCGGAAGAGGCGATCGAGTGGACGGCGAGCGCTCCGCGGAAAGCCGACATGCTCATCACCGACGTGGTGATGCCCGGCCTGAGCGGACCGAACCTCGCGGCGCGCCTGCTGCAGCAAAGCCCAGGTCTCCGCGTCCTCTACATGTCGGGCTACACGGACGACGCCACGGAAGTCCACGGAACGTTCTGGGGCGGCGTGCCGCTGCTGCAGAAGCCGTTCACGCCAGCGCAGCTTGCCGAGCGCGTTCGTATGGCGCTCGACGCGCACGCCAGCCAGTCGTGATGGTTCGGGGCGCCGTCGAGGGATGAACGTTGCGGTTGTTGCCGCCGTCATCCAGCACGGTGACCGGTTTCTCGTCACGCGACGCCAGGGCGGCGTCCACCTGGCGGGCATGTGGGAGTTTCCCGGAGGCAAAGTCGGCCACGGCGAATCGCACTCCGACGCGCTGCGGCGCGAGATTGTCGAGGAGCTCGATACCGACGTCGTCGTGCGCGACCTGGTGTTCGAGACCACGCACGCGTATCCCGATCGAACCGTGACGCTCTTCTTCTATCGCTGCGATCTGCTTGGAATGCCGAGGCCGATGATCGGCCAGGAGATGGAGTGGGTTGCGAGGAACGACCTGTCCTCGCTCCTGTTCCCGCCGGCCGACGTCGAGTTGATCAGGATGTTGATCGAGGCGTGACCACGGCGCGCGAGCGCGCAGCGCCGACGTCGACCACGGTACCGGCCTCGATGAAATCCCGGTGAACGTAGCCGAGCGCGATCGCTCCGAACCGGGGAGAATGCGCGGCGCTCGTCACAACGCCGATCTCCCGATCGCCAGCAAAGATCTTCGGCGCTGTGCGGCGGCACAGTCGCCTTCCACGTGCAGGCCGACAAGCTTGCGAGCGACGCGCCCGTGGCCGCGATGCAGCACGCGGATGATCACTTCCTGCCCGACGTAGCAGCCCTTTGTCAGCGAGATCGCGCGGTCCTCGATTGCCAGCCTCGAGCGGAATCGTGTCGGTGGTCATGTCGATGCCGAAGACGGGATATCCCGCCTCGATTCGCGCGGCTTCGAGCGTTTGCGGCGTTGCGGG
Source organism: uncultured Acidobacteriota bacterium (assembly GCA_963741135.1). Taxonomy (GTDB): domain Bacteria; phylum Acidobacteriota; class Vicinamibacteria; order Vicinamibacterales; family UBA2999; genus Gp6-AA40. The sequence continues at coordinate 180,409 of CAVUHC010000006.1, read as the reverse complement.
CACCGCGCCGGCTGAAGCCAGCTGACGCGTCAACGCGGCTTCCCGCTGCACGTCGACATAGATCACGTACCCGGGCACCCCGAGCTGATCGATGCGCGCAATGACCACAGGGGTCCCCGCAATCTCGGTGCGCGTATTCTGATAATTGGCCCATCCCGCGAAGCCGCCATCGCCTTGCGCGTCACCATCACCGTGAAGCGACGCGTCGCGGGCATCGTTTGGAGGCCCTTTATGGGCCGCCACGCTCGTGAGTATTTGCGACGCCAATGGCCCATGCAGCCAGACGGAGCGAAGCGAGCCGGCAAGGTTCGCGATCTGCACGTCCTCGGTGAAGTGAAACTGCTCGAGACGCTCGGCCGTCTGCTCAGCGTCCGGTGCCGGCACGTCGAGCAGGAGCATGTCGCCCGATTCGAGCACATGCAGGTCGGTAAGCATGCGCCCCTGGGGCGTCAGCCATGCGGCGTAGCACCCGCGTCCGGCCGTCAGGGCAGGTATGTCGTTGGTGAGAAGGCCCTGGAGAAACGCTGCGCGATCAGGGCCGCTGACCGCGATCTGCCGCCGCTCGGCAATTGCGCCGATGACGGCGCCCTGGCGAAGGGCAGCGTAGTCGTCTGGGGAGGTCATTCGAGTTGCTTCTGGACGGGGTGACTAGCTGATACGATTCAACTGAGATGCGCGCTTTACATTGTACTTGGACGCTCATCCTGCTTCTGGCGCTCCCGGTCACTGCGCAGCAGCAGCCACAGCCTGCCGCCGCCGGCGCCCAGAACACTGTGGGCTACACGGTCTTTCTCCGAGGCATGCCTGTCGGACACCAGGACGTGAGCGTCCGCGGCGACGCTCAGGGCCTGACCATCAGCGGCCAGGGGCAGATCGCGAATCCCATCGATATCCTCACGCGGCGCGCGGAAATCCGTTACCGTCCCGATCTGTCGCCCGAATCGCTCGTCATCGATTCACGGATCGGCGGCGTCGACGTCACGCTGCAAACGGCCTTCAGCAACGGCATGGCAGTGACGCAGGGAATGCAGGGCGCCGTGCCGATTTCCGCGACAGACACGGTCTCGGCGCAGTCGGTCGTCCTGCCGAACATCTTCTTCGGCGCCCATGCGGTGCTCGCGCGGCGCCTCGCCGGCGCGGCGCCCGGCGCCGAGTACCGCGCCTTCGTCGGGCCCGGTCCCGGCGCGCAGGTCGTCCTCCGTCTCCGGAGCGAAACGGCGGAGCAGATGCAGATTGGGACGTCGACGTTCGACGTGCATCACTACGAGCTCGTGTTCGACAACGCCGGCGCCCCACTGGCGATCCATCTGTACGCGGACAATGTCGGTGCTCTGGTGCGGCTCAACGTTCCTGGGCAGGGCCTCGAGGTCGTTCGCGATGACATCGCTGGATCGATCTCGCGAACGCGCGTCACCTCCAACCCGGGTGACGAAGCCGTCGTCATTCCCGCCACCGGTTTCAATCTCGGCGCCACGCTGACGCGCCCCGCGAACGCGGCGGGCAGGCTGCCGGCCGTCGTGCTGATCGGCGGCGCCGACAGCGATGATCGCGACGGCATGGCGTACGGCGTGCCCGTGCTGGCGCAACTCGCGGGCGCCGTCTCGCAAGCGGGCGTGCTCGCGGTGCGATACGACAAGCGTGGCTTCGGGCAGAGCGGTGGACGGCGCGAGTCCGCCACGATCAACGACCTTGCCGACGATGCGCGCGCGATCGTCAAATGGCTCGGCGATCGCAAGGATGTCGATCCGAAACGTATCGCGGTGCTCGGTCATGGCGAGGGCGCGTGGGTGGCGCTGCTAGCCACCGCTCGCGACAAGCGGATTGCCGGAGTCGTCTCGATCGATGCGCCATCGACAACCGGGGCCGAGCTGGCGCTCGAACAGCAGCAGCGCGCGCTCGATCGCCTCAAGGCGACGCCTCCGGAACGCGATCAGAAAATCGAGCTTCAGAAGAAGATCCAGGCTGCGATCCTGACCGGCAAAGGGTGGGAGGGCGTGCCGCCCGAGCTCCGCAAGCAGGCCGATACGCCATGGGCGCAGAGCGTTCTTTCGTTCGACCCTGCGAAAGTCGTCGAGGACGTGCGCCAGCCCGTGCTCTTCATTCACGCCGAACTCGATCGCCAGGTCCCCGTCGCGCACGTGGAACGGCTTGTCGACCTCGCGCGGAAAGAAAGCAAGTCGAAGTCGGTCGACGTCGTGACGGTGCGCGGCGTGAATCATCTGCTGGTCCCCGCTGTCACCGGCGAGGCCGACGAATACGCGTCGCTGGCAGACCTCAACGTCAGCAAGGACGTCTCGAACGCCGTGACCGCGTGGCTCACCAAGACGCTGGCCCCTCCGCGCCGGTAATCAGGAAAGAGGACGAAGTGGTGACCCCGGTCCGCACCCGTGACCTGAAAGAAAAGAAGCGCCGCGGCGAGAGGATCGCGATGCTGACGGCCTACGACGCCAACATGGCGCGCCTGCTCGACCGCGCCGGCGTCGACGCGCTGCTCGTCGGAGACTCGGTCGGCATGGTGATGCTGGGCTACCAGAACACGGTTCCCGTGACGCTCGACGCGATGATTCATCACACGGCCGCCGTCGCGCGCGGAACAGAGCGGGCGCTCGTCGTCGCCGACATGCCGTTCCTTACCTACCAGGTGACCGTTGCTGATGCCGTCCGCAACGCGGGACGCCTGCTGCAGGAAGGCGGCGCGGCCGCAGTGAAACTCGAGGGCGGACGTGCCGTCGTCGACGTGGTCAAGCGTCTCGTCGACGTTGGCGTGCCGGTCATGGGACATCTCGGCCTGCTCCCGCAGTCGGTCCACCAGGTGGGCGGCTTCGTTCGACAGGCGACCAACCCGCGCGATGCCGACGCACTCCTCGTCGATGCGTTGGCGCTCGAAGAGGCCGGCGCATTTTCAATCGTGCTCGAGGCGATCCCTTCGGACGTCGCGCGCACCGTGACCGCCGAGCTGACGATCCCAACGATCGGCATCGGCGCCGGGCCCGACTGCGACGGCCAGGTGCTGGTCAGTCACGACATGCTCGGACTCTTCGACGGGTACGTGCCGTCCTTCGTGAAGCAGTACGCCCGGCTCAACGAGACCGTCGTCGCCGCCGCGCAGGCGTACGTCGAGGACGTCAAAGCGGGCCGGTACGCGCGGCCGGCCGCGACTGTTGCGGACGTCCCGACCGCATGAAATGCCACCCGAGGTAATCGAATCGATTCATCGATTACGGAACCACCTCGCGGACCTGAAGGGTCCGCGCCGCATGGAGATGGCGGGGGCTCGCGGCGGCAGGTCACGCGTCGGCCTGGTGCCGACGATGGGCGCGCTTCACGCGGGCCACAAGCGCCTCATCGACCTGGCTCGCACCGAGTGCGACGCCGTCGTCGTCAGCATCTTCGTCAATCCCATGCAGTTCGATCGCGAAGATGACCTCCAGAAGTACCCGCGCACGCTGGAATCGGACATCGAGCTGTGCGCTTCCTCGGGCATCGATGTGGTGTTTGCGCCCTCGGCCGCAGAGATGTACCCGTGCCGCTGAATTGCACCGTTGATGTCGGCCGCGTCGCAGATCACATGTGCGGTCGCAACCGCCCCGGTCATTTCCGCGGTGTCGCGACGGTCGTCATGAAGCTGTTTCAGATCGCGCAGCCCGAACGCGCCTACTTCGGGGAGAAGGACGCGCAGCAGCTGGCGGTGATTCGCCATCTGGTGTCGGATCTGAATGTGCCGGTCGACATCGTGGCGGTTCCGACGGTGCGCGAGGCGGATGGTCTTGCGCTCAGCTCGCGGAACCAGCGTTTGGGACCGGAGGAGCGCCGCGCCGCGCCCGCGTTGTACGAAGCGCTTGGGGTCGCCAGGCAGCAAATCGCATCCGGCGTTACCGACGTCGCACAGATTCGGCAGAAGGCCACAGGCATCATCGAGGAGCGTCCCGGGGTAAAACTGGAATACGTCGAAATCGTCGACACCGTCGAGATGCAGCCGGTGGAACGCGTCGAGCACCCGGTGATCGCAGCCGGCGCAATATGGGTGGGCTCGACCCGGCTTATCGACAACCTGCTCTGTGCTCCACCGTCCGGCGTGCCGAGGCCGACAGGCAAAGGCGGGTCATAATCGTGGAATTCCAGTGAGGAACATCGCAACCGCCGCCATCGCATGCGTGGTTTTCACGATGACTGCAAATGGGCAATCGTCCTCCCCCGGCTCCAAGGGGATCACCGCCATACCGGGAATTCGTGTCGGCCACTTCACCCTGCCGGGAGGCATGACGGGGTGTTCGGTCGTGCTCGCTGACGGCGATGGCGCCGTGGGCGGTGTTGCGCAGCGCGGAGGCGCTCCGGGCACGCGCGAGACCGACCTTCTGGATCCGCTGAACCTCGTTGAGCGAGTCAACGCGATCGTGCTCTCAGGCGGCAGCGCATTCGGTCTCGATGCCGCCCAGGGCGTGATGAAGTACCTGGAAGAGAAAAACATCGGCTACAAGACGAACGCCGGCGTCGTCCCCATCGTCCCGTCCGCGATCCTGTTCGACCTTGGGTTCGGCGGCAACAAGACCAGGCCCACGGCGGACTGCGGCTACAAGGCCGCGAGTGCAGCGACCAACGCGGCGGTCACCGAAGGAAACGTGGGCGTCGGCGCCGGCGCGACCGTCGGCAAGATCGGTGGCGGCCGGATGCCGATGAAAGCAGGCATCGGCTCAGCGGCGATCGTGCTGCCGAGCGGCCTCATTGTCGGCGCAATTGTCGCCGTGAACGCCGTCGGCGACATCATCGACCCCATGACCGGCACTGTAGTCGCGGGAGCGCGCAACCCGGACGGAAGGCTCGCCGATGCCCGCAAGGTGGTTCGATCAGGAGCGCAGGCCGCGCCTCCTCGGCCCGGCGAAAACACCACGATCGGAGTCGTCGCCACGAACGCACGGCTGACAAAAACACAGGTGAGCCGGATGGCGTCGATGGCTGACGACGGGTTGGCGCGCGCGCTGTACCCGTCGCACACGCTGGGTGACGGCGATACCGTGTTCGCACTCGCGACCGGAGGCTGGAATGGAAACGCCGACGTCAGCATCGTCGGCGCGCTCGCAGCGGACGCAATGTCTGAGGCCATCGTCCGCGCCGCGGTGATGGCGAAGAGCTCCGGCGGTTTCCCGGCCGCCGGGGACATCGGCAGCATCCCTGCACGCTTCAAATGATGAGTGCTGAATCGCGAATGCTGAATGGAGTCGTCAGCATTCGACATTCGCCATTCAGCATTTCTCCATGAATCTCCAGCTCACCCTGCTCGTCGTCTACTCAGCAGGCGTCATCGCGCTCGGCCTGTGGACGTCGCGGCTGATCCGCGGCAGCGGCGACTTCTTCGTAGCCGGCCGCCGCCTCGGCGCGGGTCTCATCTTTGTCTCGATGATCGCGGCGAACATCGGCGCCGGGTCCACCGTGGGTGCCGCGGGCCTCGCCTATCGAGACGGGGTCAGCGCGTGGTGGTGGGTCGGGTCGGCAGGCCTCGGATCGATCGTGTTCGCGTTCTCAGTAGCTCCTCGTCTGTGGCGGATCGCGAAAGAGCATGATTTCTACACGACGGGCGACTATCTCGAATTCCGCTACGGCGTCTCCGTCCGCGCAGTCGCCGTATCGCTTGTCGGTCTCGGATCGCTGGCGCTGCTGGCGGGGCAACTCATCGCCGGTGCGGCGATTCTGAACGTCATTACCGGCGCCCCGCGCTGGGTGGGGGCGCTCGTCGGCGGCGGCGTGATGACGATTTATTTCACTGCTGGCGGCCTGCTCGGGTCTGCCTGGGTCAATACTCTGCAGCTGATCGTGATGATGACCGGCTTCGCGCTCGCGTTGCCGATGGTGTACACGATCGATGTTGTCCGACAGCTCGTCGTCGACCCATCGATTCCCGCCTCATTCATGGAGTTCACTTATTCCTCCGGGCCTGGATCGGGGTGGACGCTGCTGGCGTTGACGGGGCCAGCATTCATCATTTCGCCGGGGCTGATTCAGAAGTCCTGGGGCGGCGCGAACGAGCGCGCGGTGCAGACGGGCGTACTGTTGAACGGGGCCGTGCTCCTCGTATTCGCCTTCGTGCCGGTGCTGTTCGGCATTGCAGCGCGCGGAACGATCCCCGCCATCACCGATCCGAACGCCGTGCTTCCGACGGTGCTCACGCGCCAGCTTCCTCCCTGGCTTGGCGCAATCGCGCTGTCCGCGGTCTTCTCCACGGAGGTGGACACCTGTGATGCAATCCTCTTCATGATCTCGACATCGGCTTCGAAGGATCTCTACAAGCGGTTCCTGCGGCCGGAGGCGTCGGACGCGATGCTTCTCCGCGTGGCGCGGCTGACCGCCTTCGCCGGCGGAATGGTCGGCGTTCTGCTGGCGATCGTGCTGCAGACGGTCATCGGAGCGGTAACGATCTTCTATTCGCTGCTCGTCGTGACGCTCTTCGTGCCGATCGTCGCAGGCATCTACGTGCCGCGTGCCCGATCCCGTGAAGCGCTCGCGGCAATCTGCGCGGGTGTGCTCACGCTCTTCATCGTGCGCTTCACGCTGTTGCCTCTCCATCCCTGGCTCGACCCTACGCTGTCCGGGATCGTTGCGGCGACCACTGCCTTTGCCATCACCCTTGCAGTGCGGCGCGGACCCGGCGGGTCCGCGAGGCGAGCCTGAAAGGCTCGCCCCGCACGTCATTCACGATAGGATCTTGAGTCGTCTATGAAAACGCATCGCATTGCCGTGCTGGCCGGCGACGGGATTGGGAAGGAAGTAATCCCCGCCGGCGTCGAGGTGCTGAACGCAGCGGCGACGTACGGCGGTTTCAAGCTGGACTTCACACAGTTTCCCTGGGGCTGCGACTTCTATCTGCGGCACGGCCGCATGATGGACGCGGACGCCGTCGATCAGCTTCGGACGTTCGACGCGATCTACCTCGGCGCGATCGGCGACCCGAAGGTACCCGACCATATCTCCGCGGGCGAGCTGCTGCTGCCGCTGCGGCGTCGGCTGGTGCAGTACGTGAACCTGCGCCCGGTCCGGCTGCTGCCAGGGATTGCTTCGCCGCTTGCCGGACGCAGCGCGGCCGACATCGACATCGTCTGCGTCCGTGAAAACTCCGAGGGTGAATACTGCGGCCTGGGCGGGCGCGTGCACAGCGGCACGCCAGACGAGCTCGCCGAACAGACCGGCATATTCACGCGCCGCGGGATCGAACGGATCGCCCGTTACGGGTTCAAGATGGCCGCATCGCGTCCGCGAAAGCTGCTGGCGAGCGCGACGAAATCAAATGCGCTCCAGCATTCGATGATGCTCTGGGATGAAGTGGTCGAGCAGGTCTCGAAGGAGTTTCCCGACGTTGCCTATCGCAAATATCACGTGGATGCCCTGGCGGCACGGATGATTACGCATCCGCAGACGCTCGACACGATCCTCTGTTCGAACCTGTTCGGAGACATCCTCACCGACATCGGCTCCGCCATTTCGGGCAGCCTCGGCGTCGCGCCGAGCGGCAACATCAACCCCGAGCGAACCACTCCGTCGATGTTCGAGCCGATTCACGGCTCAGCGCCAGACATCGCTGGCAAAGGGATCGCCAATCCGGTTGGTGCGGTCTGGGCCGGCGCCATGATGCTCGACCATCTGGGCGAGCGCGCCGCACACGATCGTGTGCTCACCGCGATCGAGCGCGTGTTTGCCGATGGCCAGATCAAAACGGCCGACCTGGGCGGGCGCGCGACGACGACACAGATGGGGACTGCGATCGCGCACGCGCTCACGGAGGAAAGCCGACAGCCAGCTTGACGGCCGCATACTCCGGGTGGACGCTCCCGTCCGCGCATCGAACGACGAGCGCCGGCTCCGTCCACGTCCGATCGCGCATGTGAGACGGGAGATCGGCCGCGCGCATCATCGCAAAAAGGTCGATCAAGGGCGGATCCCCTTCCTTGAAGATCACAGGCCGCCTGCGAACAATCGTCAGGTTGCGCATCCGCGGCCGCCCGTTCGGCACGCCCAAGTTGGTCTTCGGGAAAGGCACAGGCAAACACGCCTCCGGGCGCGAGGTGTCTTGCGGCTACGCCTGCGTAGTCGTTGATGTCCCCTCGGAGCTCAAAGCGGCACGCCACCTTCTGTGGATGGTCCGCTTCGAGCCCAGCGCCCACGGGAAAATACGGCGGGCTGCCGAGGATCAGATCGAACCGCTCCTCCGGCCCAAGCGCGTCCTCGCTTCGAAAGTCCGCGTGGCGAATCTCGTATCGATGGATCAGGCCGTTATACGCCGCCGACTTCTTTGCAAGGCGAATGCTCTCCTCCTGTGCTTCGATCGTCACGAAACGAGCGCCGGGTAGGCGCCACGCCGCCATCATCCCAACCGACCCGATTCCCGAACCGAGATCGAGCACACGCGCAGGCGACGGCACCCACGTCGTCCCGTACCAGGCGGTCAGCACGTCGTCGGTCGAAAACCTGTTGCCGTCGCGGAGCTGGAATATCCGGAAATGGCCGCTCAAGGCGTCAAGGGTTTCGTCCGCGGCAACCTCAGGCGTCACGTTCGCACCCGGCGGAACGACCCCGGGCATGGCCCATCCTTTGAAGTGCGTCTCCATCTTTCTCAGCCGGCCGGCAGCTGGCAGCAGGCAGGAAAGACCTGAGCGCTTACTGCCAGCTGCAGGCTGCCGGCTGCCTGCTACGAACAGGGTACCATTGAGGTGATGGCGAGATCGGTGCCCGCACATGTGACGAGCGGCGTGAGCGCCCGCCTCTCTGCATTCGTCGTCGAGCGATTTCCATTTGCGCTTGGGGCGGTCCAGCGGGCTCTCGAACGGTGCGAAGCTCAGCCCGGCGAACGCGAATCTGGAGGGCGAATCCTTGCGGACCCGCCGACACGACTCGAGGCGTTCCGCAAGGCTTTTGGACAGGAACTGCGGCGTCAGTTCAGGACCGATGACGTAAAGGATCTTCCCGAGACGACGCCAGGCGTCAGCGCCGAGCAGCGATGGGAGAGTGCCGTCGCAGAGCTGGTGGAAGCGTGTGATGACTTTCTTGCGCGGGAAGTCATCGCATCGTCAATCACCGCTGAAGAGAAGCTCGAGATCATGCGCGGCATGGTGCTGATGCGCGCACTCGACAACCGCCTGAAACAGTTCTACCTGCAGAGCGAAGTCAAGTACGGCAACGCAGGGATCCAGGGCAAGGGGTTCCGGTCGCTCGGCCAGGAAGCAATCTACGGCGCGGGGATACGGCTGCGCCGCGGGGCCGCGTATCGAGACGCCGATGGCGGATGGCACGGCGACGTGATTTGCCCCCTCATTCGCGACAACGCACTCGTCCTCGCGATGCGCCTCGAGCCACGCACGATTCGCATGATCCTGAACGCGCAGATGGGCAAGGCGGGCCCGCCGATGGACGGCAAGGACATCCACGTGGAGGACATCAGCTGGGGAATCTTCCCGCCGACCGCACCGCTCGGAATCAATCCCGTCAACATCGCAGGCGTCGCGATGGCGTTTGCACGAGAGGGCTCTGAGCGCGTCGCGGTTTCGCTGATCGGCGAAGGGGGCGCGTCGCTCGGTGAATGGCACGAAGCGATCAACGCCTGCGCGGTGCGCAAGCTGCCGGCAATCTTCTGCGTCCAGAACAACCAGACGGCACTGTCGACGCCGGTGTCCGACCAGTCAGCCGTCCGCGTGTTCGCCGACAGGGCGGCCGGCTACGGCGTGCCAGGCATCACGGTCGACGGAACCGATCCGGAGGCGATTGCGGCGGCATTCACATGGGCCAGCGATCGCGCGCGCGCAGGAAAAGGTCCAACGCTGATTGAGCTCGTGGCCATGCGCATGTGCGGACACGCGCATCACGACGACATGCTCTATCTCGGGAAGGAGCCGCCGATCTCGTGGGACTGCGCGCCGGTCGCCGAAGGCGCGTACGTCGACCGCGAACAGTACGAGTTCTGGTCGAGGAAGGATCCCATCACCAGCTACGCCGCGAAGCTGGCCGACGAGGAGTTGATGCGTACCGGTGACCTCGAGACGTTCAAGCGCGACGCCGAGGCGATGGTGGAAACGGAAGCGCGGGCGGTTGTCGAAGCGCCGTGGCCGCAGCCCGCGCAAGCCGGCGTTGGTGTCTTCGCCAACGAGCCGCCACGAGTGCACGTTGAGCCCCTTGAGCCTTCTGCGCGCTTGAAGGTCGATCTGAACCCCGCACTTCCCGCTCTGGATCCCGGCCTGCCCTTTGACAAGAAGGGGACGACCTTCCTCGAGGCGGTGATGGCCGGTGTTGGCGACGCGCTCCGAGCCGACCCGCGAGTGTTCGTCTACGGCGAGGACATCGGTGGACAGTACGGTGGCGCGTTCCTTCTTCTTCGGCCGCTCCTCAAGGAATTCGGTGACCGCATCATCAACTCGCCGATAGCGGAAAATGCGATCTTCGGCATCGCCGTCGGCGCCGCCATCGCGGGCCAGCGCCCCATCGCGGAAGTCCAGTTCAACGACTTCGTCGCGACGGGGTTCAATCAACTGGTGAACAACGCGGCGAAGCAGCGCTACCGCTGGGGCGCGTCGATCCCCATGGTCGTGCGCATGCCGTGGGGCGGACTGCGCCATGCCGGCCCGTATCACAGCCAGAACACCGAGGCGTGGTTCTACCGCACTCCAGGCCTGAAGATCGTCGTGCCCTCGACGCCGCAGGACGCGCGCGCCTTGATGGCGTCCGCAATCGCGGATCCTGATCCGGTTCTGTACTACGAGCACATCGCGATGTACCGTGATCCGCGCATCAAACAGATGTTGCCTCCCGACGCGCCTTCGCCGATTCCGCTCGGCAAAGCGGCGCTGCGGCGCGCCGGCGACGACATCGCGATCATTTCCTACGGCGCATACGTGCACGTCGGGATGCGCGTGGCAGAGAGGCTTGCGAAGGACGGTATCGAGGCGAGCGTGCTCGACGTGCGGTCGCTCGTGCCGCTCGACAAGGACGCGCTCCTTGCCGTCGCACGTCACTGCAGCAAGGTCCTGATCATCCACGAGGACACGCGCACGGGCGGCATCGGCGAGAGCCTGGCCGCGATCATCCAGGAGGAGGCGTTCGAGTCGCTCGATGCGCCCGTCCGGATCGTCGGCGCGCTCGACACGCCGGTTCCGTATTCGCCGCCGCTGGAGGAATTCTTCCTGCCGTCCGAGGAGCAGGTGGAACGGGCTGCGAGATTGTTAATGGATTATTGAACCCGTCATGCAAAATTCAAAATGCAAAATTCAAACACTGCATGGCGAACACTACGGGGCGGAAGGCGTTGCGCCGTCCACTTCGTCGTTGCGTCATCGGGTGGTGTTTGCATTTTGAATTACTGAGTTACTCATATCTCAGCGCCTCTAACAATCAGGACGAGGGCGACGAGAAAGGTACGTTTGCGGGATTTCTTCGTAGGCACCTTGGTTTTTACGGACCGGACTGGAAAAGGGTTTCAGAGACACACATGTGGATTCTGCGCACGTTGAACGACGGCGAGCCCGAGAAGACGTTCCGCATCATGCCGGGGGGCGTCCGGACGCTGGGGCGTGCTACCGGCGCCGATTTCAGCCTCGACGGCGCGCTGGTGTCCCGTATCCACTGCCGTCTCGTCGCGCTGCCCGGCGGCGAACTGGAAGTCCGCGACCTCGAAAGCACCAACGGGACATTCGTCAACGGAAAGCGCGTGCAGACCGCGAAGCTGGTGTCAGGTGACCGGATTCTGATCGGAAGGGTCGAGCTGGTCGCCGTGCGCGACAACGATTAGCCACAGAGAGCCACGAAGACGAATTGGCCACAAAGGTCACAAAGATCACAATGGTTGTGTTTTACCTTAGAGACCTTTGTGTTCTTTGTGGCTAATCCGTCTTCGTGGCCCTCGTCGCGAGATACTCGAGGACAAACGGATTCGTCGTCTTCTCTCGCCCGATCGTGGTGTCCGGCCCGTGGCCCGGATGCACGATACGGTCGTCTCCAAGTGGAAAGAGAACGTCGGTAATCGATCGCATCAACGTCGCGTAGTCGCCGCCGGGCAGATCCGTTCGTCCAATCGAGCCGGCGAAAAGCGTGTCGCCGACGAACAGATCGGTACCTGAGGACCCCTTTTTCCCAATCTGCAGACAGACGCCTCCCGGAGAGTGACCGGGCGTGTGATGGAGTTGCACGTCGTAATCGCCGAAATGAAGGGGCGTCATGTCGTAGAAGACGTCGACTGGCGGTTGCTTCCTGGTCTTGAAGCCGAACATCGCCCCCTGCTGTTCGATCGCGTCGTACAGAAGGAGGTCGTCCTGATGCAGATACACGGGAACATCGAGCGCTTCCTTGGCGGTGCCCACGCCGGTGATGTGATCAATATGGGCGTGCGTCAGAAGGATGTACTGAACCTGCAGGTCGTGGTCGCGGATCGCTGCAAGCAGGCCGTCCACCTCGTCACCTGGATCGATGATCACCCCTTCGTGGGTTCGCTCGCATCCGACGACAAACCCGTTCTTGTAGAACGGCGCCTCTGCGCGGACTTCGAGGATCATTCACTACAATCCTACACATGATTGTGTGTGTCCTCGACGACCTGCTCTTTTCGGTGAAGATCTCGACCGCCGCAAAGGCGATGGGGACCGACATCTACTTCGAGCGGACTCCGGGGGCGGCGGTTGACCGGATCAAGGAGAAGCAACCTACGCTCGTGATCCTCGACCTGAACAGTTCAAGGCTGCACCCGATGAGCGTGATCGCGGAACTGAAGGCCGATCCGCTGACGAAGGCGATCCGCACGCTTGGCTTCGTGTCCCACGTGCAGACCGACACGATTGCCGCCGCGCGCCAGGCTGGAATCGACGAAGTGCTCGCGCGCTCGGCGTTCGCGGATCGTCTGGGAGAAATATTACGTACGGAGGGCGGGTCTTTGTAGACCCGCCAAAACTCAGACCCGCGAAAACCACCAGACCACTGCCGCAATCCCCAGCAGCATCAGGACGGTCATGATCAGGATGCCACCGATATTGCTCGGACGCGGCTCATCGTCCGGTTCGTCACCGAACAATCCGCGTGCGTCGAGAATCGCACCGGCGCCTCGAAGCCCGGCGGCAAACGCGGCGGAGCTTTGATACCGGCTATCTGGATTCGGCGCGACGGCCTTCAACACCACCTCGTCCAGCTCGGGCGGGACGTGGGGATTGGTGGCACTCGGCGCGGCTGTGCCGCGATGCAGCGGACGCTTCCCAGTAAGCATCTCGAACAGCACTGCGCCCACCGAATAAATATCGGAGCGCTCGTCCGACGGCAGGCCCCGCGCCTCTTCGGGCGAGTCGTAATCGTGAAGCCGCGCGTCGGTCGAGGACGCGAAGCCCTCGCGGGAAGCGAGCGCAAACGCGGGGATCTTCGCGTGCCCCTTTGCCGTGATGACGACCGACTCGGGACTCAGGCCGCCGTGCACATAGCCGCACGCATGCGCGTCCGCAACGGCGTCTGCCATTTGAACGGCGAGGTCCAACGCGCGCCGCACGTTGATCGGCCGCCCACCCATTTCGGATCGCAGCGACTGACCCTTGAGGAACTCGAACACGAGATAGATGCGTCCCTCGTGCTCGCCGACGTCGAACAGGGTGGTGACGTTTGGATGGGAGAGCGCCGCAAGACCGCGGGCGCTGCCCATGAACTCCTCGCGCGCGTCTGGAGCGGTGAACCCCGCCGGGAGGAGCCGCACCGCGACCGTGCGGCCAAGCTTTGTGTCGCGTGCGCGGAACAATTCGCCCGGTCCGGCAGGCTCCAGCCGCTCGAGCAGGTTGTAATGCGCGACGACGGCGAGAGGGCCGGGGATTGCGTCGCTCATTCAGTCTTCTGCTCGATGACGGTCTGCATCAGCTCTTTGGCGTCGCCGATCTGCTCGAGCACGATCGCGATGTCGAGCGTGGGTCGTCCGGGCGTCCGCGTGCTCTGGCAGTAGACGCCATGCTGGCCGATCATCGCCAGTGCGTCGGTGAGCAGATCGAGCGCGACGGCGAGCCGCCCGCGACCCGATCCCATCATCGTTTCGTGTACTTCGAGAGCCTGCCGGTGCTTGTCCAACGCGCCCATCATCAACCTTTCTTCGGCGGCCGCGCCGGACGGATCTCCACGCGACTCGGAAGACTGCGCGATGGATGGGCCAGGAGATCGGTCACGACCTCGGCCACGTCCTCGGGCGCCAGCTTCCAGTCCTGGCCGCTCAGCTGCTGACCGCTGAACGCCGTGTTCACCGACCCCGGCATCACGTACGCGACGCGAATGCCGTCGTGCCTGACCTCCTGCATCAGCGATTCGCTGAAGGCATTGAGGCCCGACTTCGAGGCGCAGTACGCAGCCCCGTCGGGAAATGCGTTCTTCCCGGCAAGGCTGCTGATGTTGATGATCCATCCGCCGCCGCGCCTGCGCAGGTGGGGCAGCGCCGCATGACAACAATAAAAGACGCCGGTGAGATTGGTGTCGATGACGTCGTGCCACTGCTCGACCGACATCTCCGACACCGGCGTGAAGACGCCGACACCGGCGTTGTTGACGAGCACGTCGATCCCGCCGAGGCGCGACGCCACTGCATTCAGCATCCGTTCGACGTCCTCGTACTTGCGCACATCGGCGAGTTGCGCGATCACAGAACCACCGCGCGCGACGGACTCCAACTCGTGCGACGCGTCCGCAAGGCGCTTTTCACTGGTTCCTGTGATCATCACGCTGGCGCCGCGCGTCACCAGCGCGCGTGCAATCGCGAGTCCAATTCCGCGCGATCCGCCGGTCACGACGGCGCTCTTGCCCGTAAGTGTCGACATTGACGACAACGCCCGCCTCCGCGCCACACGCTTCGGCGCGCCAAGTAGAATACTCCACCGAATCATGACGACCGTCGCGATCATCGGCGCGGGTGACATCGGCGGCGCGTGCGCGCAGGCGCTCGCGGCGCGCGATCACGTCAGTCATATTCTTGTGATTGACTCGACCGCGAAGGCGGCCTCCGGTAAGGCGCTCGATATCAGGCAGTCAGGCGCGATCGGGGGCTTCCACACGCAGCTGGACGGCACCGACGACTGGTCGCGCGCGACGGGGTGCACGGTGTGTGTGATTGCAGATCGTTTCGCGCCCGGATCGCCGGAGTGGCAGGGGGAAGAGGGGCTCGCAATGATCAGGCAGCTCGCGCCGGCCTGCAATGATGCGCCGCTGGTCTTCGCGGGCGTGATGCAGGGCGATCTCATCGCCGCCTCTGTGCGCGAGGCACGTGTCGAGCGCCGCCGGGTGATCGGATCGGCACCGGAGGCACTGAGCGCTGCGATTGCCGCAATCGTCGCGATGGAAGCCGGGTGCTCACCCGATGACGTGTCGCTGGCTGTGCTTGGGGCGCCACCGGGATCGTTCGTCGTTCCGTGGAGCGACGCATCGATCGGTGGTTACGCCCTCGACCGGGCCCTGTCTCAGCTGCAGCTTATCCGCATCGAGGGGCGCGTCGCGCGCTTGTGGCCGCCTGGCCCGTACACACTCGGCGCCGCGGCAGCGCGAACCGTTGAAGCAATCCTCGATGCGTCGCGGCGGTCGTACAACGTGCTGACGGTGCTGAGCGGCGAGTTCGGCGTGCGCGACCGGGTGGGTACTCTGCCCGCCCTCCTGGCGTCCCGCGGCATCGTCCAGACACATGTACCGTCCCTGAACACGCGCGAGCGCGTCCAACTCGACACCGCACTCAGTGTCTGATAGCTGGAGCCTGTGGGGATCAGGGATCAGGGATTCGGGTGTCGCAACTCGCGCCGTCGGCGTATAGGATCGCTTTGTGAGGAAGCTCGCGTGCCTCGGCGTGGGGTTGGTCCTGCTGACGGTCTCAAACCGCGCAGCATTACCGCCGATCGATGCAGATCGCCTCCTTGGTCACATCAAGGTGCTCGCGTCCGACGAGATGAAAGGGAGGGCGGACGGCAGTCCTGAGCTGAATCGGGCAGCCGATTACATCGCAGAGCAGTTCAAGAATATCGGGCTGATTCCGGGCGGCGACGTGTCCGCCGACCTGTCCGCCGAAGCGCGGAGCTCGACGGCGGAAGCGCTGGCCGTTAAGGCGGGGGACCGCGGCTGGTTCCAGCCTTTCGAGCTGGTGGCCGGACTCGCCGTTGGAAGCGGTAACTCGCTCGTCCTGTCGGACGGTGGGCGATCGGTCAACCTCGTCCTTGGATCGACCTACTACCCGCTGTCGACGGTACCGAATGAGTCCCCCGAAGCCCCGTCGCAGCAGCTGGAGAGTCTGCCGCTGGTTTTTGCCGGATTCGGCCTCTCGGCGGCGCAGGCCAGCTATGACGACTACGCCGGCCTCGACGTGTCGGGCAAAGCCGTTCTCATCTTCAGTCACGAGCCGCAGGAGGCCGATCGAAACAGCCCATTGAATGGAAACCGGCCGATGCCGGAATCGACGCTTTACAGAAAAGCGGAAACCGCCCACAACCGGGGAGCGCGCGTCCTGCTTGTCGTTTCGGATCCATCGCACACGACAGACGAAGGCCTGTACCACTCCTTCGAGGTGATGCCGGATGCCGACGAGGCGGGGATGCCCGTGCTGCGGGTACGGCGCAACGAGATGCAGCCGTTACTCGTTGCGTGGGGGCTCGACGCGTTGGCGATCCAGATCAATCGCGACCTTCGGCCGAGATCGAAGCCGCTGACCATGGCGCGCGTGGATTACACCGAGTATCTCGCGCACGATCGGCGTCCGGTGCGCAATGTCGTGGGGATCATTCCCGGATCGGACCCTGCAAAGGCGGGCGAAGCGATCGTCATTGGCGCCCACTATGACCACGTCGGTCTCGGCGGCCGATTGTCTGTGACGCCCGACCGGACAGGAGAGATTCACAACGGCGCGGACGATAACGCGTCAGGAACGGCATCCATCATCGAGATCGCACGCGCCGCAATGGCGGAGCGCGAGCGGTTTCCGCGGACCCTGATCTTCGTTGCGTTTGCGGGCGAGGAGCGCGGGCTGCTTGGCTCCGCGCACTACGTCAAGGCGCCGCCCGTGTTACTCGCGAATACGATCGCGATGCTGAACCTCGATATGGTCGGTCGGGCACGGGGGGCCGTCGACGTCAGCGGGCTCAATACCGGCAACCTGAAGACCGACCTCATGGCGGCCGCACGGGCGACCGGGGGGCTCGAAATCAAGCAGGAAGGACCGGGCGCGGGGCGCAGCGACGACTCGAACTTCCTTGACGCGCGAGTACCGGCGGTCAATTTCTTTACGGGATTCCACGCGGATTATCACCGGCCAACCGACGACTGGGACAAGATCGACAAGGAGGGAACGGCGCGAGTCGCGGCGCTCGCCCTCGAATTCGCCGCGCGCATCGCGCAAGCGCCCCGCCCACGGTGAATTCTTCGGCGAGACAAGCCACGGAAGACACGAAGACACGGAGCATCTTTCCTCCGTGGC
Organism: uncultured Acidobacteriota bacterium; assembly: GCA_963741135.1. Taxonomy (GTDB): domain Bacteria; phylum Acidobacteriota; class Vicinamibacteria; order Vicinamibacterales; family UBA2999; genus Gp6-AA40. Next base: position 162,984 of record CAVUHC010000006.1, on the reverse strand, counting down.
TCCGCGCCTCCGTGGCCCGTGTAGTTAGGAATACGCGGGCGTGGGACGATGCAGATTGAGGCCGGTCGTGAAATCCTGCAGCCGCGTGCGAAGCATCAGCCGTCCGCGATGGAGCCGCGACTTGAGCGTCTGATCCTTGACGTGCAGCCGGGTGCTCGCTTCTTCGGTGGTCAACCCCTCGATATCGCGCAGTACGACCGGCGCGCGATATATCTCAGGCAGCTCCTGAATCGCCGTCACCACGGCCTGCCGCAGCTGTGCGCGCAGCAGTGCCTCATCCGGCATGTTCGACCAGTCGGCTGGCTCCCGCCGCGCCCGCTGACGGTCGTCGTCTCCGTCGCGCGCCTGATCGTGCTGTTCAGCCGCCCGCGCCAGCCGGGAATTCCGGAGCCGTGACATGGCGGTGTTGAACGTGATGCGGTAAATCCACGATGAAAGCGCTGAATCGCCGCGAAACGCGCCGATCTTCCGGTAAACCTTCACCAGAACGTCCTGGGTGACTTCCTCGGCGTCTTCCCGGTTCTTCATCTGGCGGAGGGCAAGTTGGTAAATCCTTGATCCGTAACGCTCTGCCAGCTCGTGCACGGCCGTCTCATCCCGCGCCTGCAGCCTCGCGATCAGCTGGCGGTCCTCGATCCTGTTCATTGGTGTCCTCTTTAGTTGGGAGAACACCGACCGATTCGGTCTTATTCCCGCGGCGGGCCTTGGGCATCCGCGAGCCTCCGAACCCTCATTTGTGGCGCGGAACCTCGACCGTAGCGAACGTGAGAAGCTTGAGAACCTGAGTGGTTCTCGCAGCCGTTCTTGTCGTCGCGGCGTTGATCCTGGTCAACGCCGTCTACGTCGCCGCCGAATTCGCCGCCGTCAGCGCCCGCCGCAGCCGGATCAAGCAGCTCGCCGAGGAGGGTAATCCGCTCGCCTCCTGGCTGATGCCGATCCTCGAAAAGCCCGAATCCCTCGATCGGTATATTGCCGCCTGCCAGATAGGCATCACCGTCTCCGGGCTGGTCCTGGGTGCCTACGCGCAGGCAACCATTGCCGGCGCGCTTACGCCGTGGGTGGCAGCGGCGGGCCTGCAGGAAAACACCGCCCAGTCCGTTTCGATCGGTCATAGTCCTGGTGCTCTTGACCGTGGCGCAGGTCATCTTCGCGGAGCTCGTACCGAGGTCGCTGGCGCTTCAATACCCTACTCAGGCGGCGCTGTATGCCGTCGTACCAATGGCGCCGTCGCTGTGGGTCTACCGGCCGCTCATCACGTGGCTGAATGGTACGAGCCTCGTCCTTCGACGCCTGATCGGCGCGCCACCGAAGACGCATCGTCACATTCACTCGCCGGAAGAGATCGAGCTGTTGATCGCGGAAAGCCGCGACGGCGGCCTCCTGGAACCGGACGAGCATCGCCGCCTGCGCCGCGCGCTGCGCCTGAACCTGCGGCAGGCGAAACAGCTGATGGTCCCGCGGCCCGAAATCTCGGCGATCGACATCGCGACGCCGCTCGACGATGTGATTCGCCTCGTCGCGCAAAGTCCGTACTCCCGCTTGCCCGTCTATCGCGAATCGATCGACAACATCGTCGGCATGCTGCACACCAAGGATCTCGTGCGGTGGCTGGTGAGCGGGGTGGCCAGCGACACGCTCGAGAGCGTGATCCGCCCGATTGCCAGCGTCCACGAGAGCGTGACCGTCGACCGCGTCCTGCGCCACCTGCGCGAGCGCCGGACACATCAGGCGCTGGTCGTCGACGAGTTCGGCGGGACCTCCGGACTGATCACGCTCGAGGACGTGCTCTCGGAACTGCTCGGCGACGTCGGCGACGAGTTCAAGGCAGGCGAGCCCGTTGCCGAGACCCTGCCCGACGGGCGCGTCAGGTTGCCGGGTCAGATGCCGGTCGAGGATGCAGCGACGTTTCTGGGCACCGAGTGGGAGACGGAGGCGGCGACGGTCAACGGCTTCGTTACTCGAGGCGCTCGGTCACCTGCCAACACCTGGTGAGCGCGTCGTCATCGGCGAGTTCGAGTTCGAGGTCGAAGATGTGCGGCGGCGCGCGCTCGTGTCCGTGCTGGCGCGACGGATCAGGGCAGCCGGGCGTGACGAGGAGGACGAGTGACCGACGCCTTCGTCACGCTCGCCCTCATCCTGCTGTTCCTGCTCGCGAACGGCCTGTTCGTTGCCGCGGAGTTTGCGATCGTCGGCGCGCCGCGTGCAAGCTCTCGAACATCAGGCCTCTCTGGGCAACGCGCTGGCCCGTCGCGTCGTGGCGATCCTCGACAGCGCGCGCCGCCGGAATCGATATCTGGCGACTACGCAGATCGGCATATCGCTCGCGAGCCTTGGCCTTGGGATGTATGGGGAGCACGTGATCGCCTCCTGGATCGCGGCCTGGCTCGAGCCGCTCGATCTCACACGGTGGATCACGGCCCACACCGTCGGCGAGCGTCGTAGCCGTCACCATCCTGACCTACGCGCACATCCTGCTCGGCGAGCAGGTGCCGAAAACACTCGCGCTGCAAAGCGCAGCGCGCACCGCGATGTGGGTGTCGCCCATCATCGAGGCGATCCAGAAAGCGACACTGCCTCTCGTCGTGGCGCTCGACGCGATTCGAGGGGTTGTCATGCGGGCCGTCGGCGTCAAGGGCGACGTCGCCGAGGAGGAGCGGTACCACAGCACCGAGGAGCTTCAGTTCATCATCGAGGAAAGCCAGGAAGAGGGCCTGCTTCGCGGTGAGTCCGGGCGGATTCTGCGCGAGCTGTTCGAGTTCGGCGACCTGACGGCCGGCGCAAGTCATGGTGCCTCGCGTGCACCTGGTCGCGATTCCCGTCGGCACCGCGACCGACGATCTGCGGCGGATCGTCCGCACCAGACCGCACACGCGATATCCCGTCCACACAGGCGATCCGGACAACATCATCGGCAGCGTTCACATCAAGGAACTGCTACGCCACCTCGTCTTTGACCAGCCCGTCACCGCGGAGGATGCGCGAGCAGGTTCCTTACATTCCGATGACGATGCCGCTGGACGAGGTCCTGGCGGCGATGCGGCGCGGCCGCTCGCAGATGGCGGTGGTGATGGACGAGCATGGCGGCACCGCCGGCATCGTCACGATCGAAGATCTGTTCGAAGAAGTCGTCGGCGAGATCGACGAAGGACGCGCCCGCACTCCGATCTCGCGCGATGCGTCTGGCCGGCTGCTCGTGAGGGGGACGGTCAGGCTGAAGGACGCCGGCGATGCGCTCGGCCGGCCGCTCGAACACCCTGAGGTTCAGACAATCAGCGGCCTCGTGCTGGCACTGCTCGGACGGCCGCCGGCGCTCGGCGACGTCGTCACCTGGAACCGATGTGCGCATCGAGGTGACCGCTATCGCGGGACGCGGCGTTCAGGACGCGGCGCTTACGGTGATCGCGGCGGGCCGTGAAGGCCCGCCCTACACCAACGCGTAGGGCGTCCCTTTAGGGGGCGCCGTGATCACTGCCTGCCGTTCGAACACGGCCGAGAGGTGATGGATAAACCTTTCCTCGACGCCTGCCAGACGGACGTCAGGGCCGGCGATCTGCTCGAGCGACGTCACGCCCCGATCCGAGATTCCGCACGGCACGATCAGCTGAAAGTGGCTGAGGTCGGTGTTCGACGTTGAACGCGAAGCCGTGGCTCGTGATCCAGCGGGAGATTCGGACGCCGATTGCGCCAATCTTGTCCGCGCCCACCCATGCGCCAGTGAGCCCGGGAATTCGCCCGGCCGCGACGCCGTAATCCGCGCACACGCGAATCATCACTTCTTCGATGTCTCTCACGTAGCGATGCACGTCGCAGCGGTCCGGCCGCAGATCGATGATCGGATAGCCGACGATCTGGCCTGGACCGTGATACGTCACGTCGCCACCGCGCCCGGTATCGTGCACTTCGATTCCGAGGCTCAGCGAGACGCGCGTCGCTCGCGACGATGTGCGAACGGCTCGCCCTCCGAACGCCCAGCGTAATCACGGGGGGATGCTGAAGCAGCAGCAGCAGATCCGGAATACGCCCGGCGCGGCGCTCCTCGACGAGCGCCTTCTGCAATTCCAGGCCTCGCCGTACGGCACGACGCCGAGGCGCCGGACTTCGAGCGGCCGCATGTCAGAGCTCGCTTGGCGTCGAAGTTCTCCAGGCGCTCCTTGACGTCGGCCATGAACTGATCCGCGACGGCGCCGTCGATCAGCCGGTGATCGTAGCCGAGCGTCAGGTACGCCATCGTCCGGATGCCGATTGCGTCGTCGACGACAACGGGTCGTTTCTCGATCGTCCCGACGCCGAGAATCGCAACCTGCGGCTGGTTGATGATCGGAATGCCGAACTGCGCGCCGAACTGGCCGGGATTGGTGATCGTGAAAGTGCCGCCGTGGACCTCTTCAGGGTTGAGACGCTTCGAGCGCGCGCGCTCGGCGACGTCGGCGATCGCCCGGCTGAGGCCCAGCACGTTCTTCTCGTCGGCGTTCTTGACCACGGGAACGATCAGCCCGGAGTCGAGCGCGACCGCGACGCCGAGATTGATGTCCTTCCTGTAAACGACGTTCTCGCCGTCAAGCGACGCGTTGAGGATCGGATGGCGCCGCAGCGCGTCGACAATGACCTTCGCGATGAACGACATGTATGTCAAGCGGGCGCCCGCCTGTTCGTATTCGCCCTTTTTCTGCTGGCGCAGCTTCTCGACGGTCGAGAAGTTGACGTGAAACACCGAGTGCACGTGTGCGGACGTGCGCCGACTCAGGACCATGTGCTCGGCGATCTTCTTCCGCATCACCGAAAGCTTCTCGACGCGATCGATGGTCGGTCGCGGGATCTCCGGCCGCGCCGCAGGCGCACGCTCGATGTATCCGAGAATGTCGCTCTTGGTGACGCGTCCGCCGATACCGGACCCGGCGATCTGCGCGATATCGACGTCGTGATCCTTGGCAATGCGCCGGACGAGCGGAGACGATCTCCGGCGGCCGTTCCCGGAATGCTCCTGCGCTGGAGCAGCGGTTGAGGGCTTGACGGTCTCACCCGTAGTGTCCGGCTTCAGCCGGACCGGGTTAACGGACTTGTCCCCGACTGACGGTATGGCAGTGACTTGTCTCGCCGTAGCGGTGGCCGGCATCTCCGCGGACGCGGACTGGCCGTCAGCCTGTTGTGTTGCCGCGTTCGGCGCGGATACCGCTTCGCCCGCCTGACCGATAGTCCCGACGACGCTGTTGACGGGAACCGTTTCTCCTTCCTTCACCTTGATGTCAGTCAGGACACCGGCCGCCGGCGAAGGAATCTCCGCATCGACCTTGTCGGTGGAAATTTCGAAGAGCGGCTCGTCACGCTCGACCGGTTCGCCGACCTTCTTGATCCACCGGACGATCGTTCCTTCCGCTATCGATTCCCCCATCTGGGGCATCACGACTGGAGTGGCCATTTGCGTCTCCCGTCTTCCAACTGCCGTCGACCGTCTACCGTCCTGCCGAAGACCGTGGACGGTAGACCGTAGACGGTAGACGGTAGACGGTTGACGTTACAAATGAATTGCCGCGCCGTGTGTGGCATGGGCGGCTTCACCGACCGCTTCCGAGAACGTCGGATGCGCGTGGATTGTCCTGATCAGCTCTTCCACCGTGCACTCGAGGCGAAGGGCCAGCACGGCCTCCGCAACGAGCTCGGTCGAGCGGGGACCGATCATGTGCACGCCAAGCACCTCATCGTACTTCTTGTCGGCCACGATCTTCACGAACCCTTCGCTCTCGCCGGCCATCTTGGCACGGCCGAGGACGCCAAACGGGAAGGCGCCGACCCGCACGTCATACCCCTTTGCCTTGGCCTCCGCTTCCGTGAAGCCAACGCTTCCGATTTCCGGATCGCAATACGTGCAGCTTGGCACGTGGTCGTAGTTGATCGGCCTGCACGTCCTGCCCCGCGATCCGCTCCGCCACGACGATCCCTTCGGCCGACGACACGTGCGCCAGCTGAGGGTGGCTGCCGGTACCGAGCGTGATCACGTCGCCAATCGCAGAAACGTTGGGCACCGACGTGCGGTACATCTCATCGACCTTGATGTAGCCCTTTTCCATCGTGAGCCCGGCCTCCTCAGCGCCAAGGCCGGCGGTAACGGGTCCGCGACCGGTCGCAACGAGCAGAAGATCGGCAGACAGCTTCTGCGCCTTGCCGTCCGGCGTCTGCGCCTCGATGTCGACGCCGTTTGCGCCCGCGACCGCCTTCGTGACCTTCGTCCCCGTCAACGCCTTGATGCCCTGCTTCTTGAACGACTTCTCGAGCTCGGCTGACACAGCCTCGTCCTCGATCGGCACGAGGCGCGGCAGCAGCTCGATGATGGTGACGTCGGTGCCGAAGCGCCTGTAGATTGACGCGAACTCGACGCCGACCGCGCCGCTTCCCATGATGACGAGCGACTGTCGGCAGCTCCTTCAGGCCGATCGCCTCATCGCTGGTGATGATGCGCTTGCGGTCGATCTCGATGCCGGGAACACTGCGTGCGGCAGACCCGGTGGCGACGATGATTTCCCTGGCTTCGAGCGTCTGCTTGTCGCCCTCGAAGACGTCGATCTTTCCCTTCCCAGCCAGTCGCGCCGTCCCCTTGATCCAGTCGATTTTGTTTTTCTTGAAGAGAAACTCGATTCCCTTCGTCAGTCCAGTGACGACCCGATCCTTGCGCGTCTGCACCTGGGTCATGTCAATCGCTGGAGTGCCGGCCGGTATCGTGACGCCCCACTCCCTGGCGTCCCTGATGACCTTGAGCGCATGCGCATGCTCGAGCAGTGCCTTGGTCGGAATGCATCCCCAGATGAGGCAGGTCCCGCCGAGGGCCTTCTGTTTTTCGACGACGGCTACTTTCTTTCCAAGCTGGGCGCAGCGAATCGCGGCAACATAGCCGCCCGTACCCGCGCCGATGACCACCACGTCATAAGAACTGGGCAAGGAAGCTCCTTCGAGGCCTTTACGGCCCGCCACTCAGCGCTTCAGCGATGACAGCGGGACAAACGAGTCACGCCCCTGGGCGGCGGTCGGCGTCGTTGTCTGTTGCGGGGCCGACTCACCAGTGAGCTGCTGAAGCTTTACACGAAGCTCGCCATTCTGGTACTTCAGCTCCCAGTAATTCTGCGAGAGCTGTTCGAGCCGCTTGGCGGTGCGCCGCGCCTGATTGAAAGCGATGAGCGCAACCAGGAGCGAGGCGCCAGTGACGAACCATTGGAGGGTCATAGCGCGCAGGTCTGAGATCTCATTCGTACGTTAGCGAAGGGAATTCGGAAGTGTCAAGAAGCCGCGCTATACTCGCGCCGCCGATGTCGGATCGCCGCAAAACCGTGCTCATCGTCGATGACGACGAAGGGATGCGCGACACGCTGTCGGCCGTCCTCCGCCGCGACTACCGCCTGCTGAAGGCCGCGACCGGCGAAGCGGCGCTCCAGATCATGGAGAAAGAGGACGTCGACCTCATGCATGCTCGACGTGCGGCTCCCTGGCATCAACGGCTTCGAAGTTCTCAAGATCGTCAAGGAGAACTACGCCTACGTCGAGGTGATCGTCATCTCCGCCCTGAAAGAGCTGGACGCCGCCGTCGAAGCGATGCGTCACGGAGCGTATCACTACATCTCCAAGGACTTCGACGTCGAAGGAGTCCGCACGCTCGTTGGCAACGCCAGCGAGCGACAGGACTTGAGCCGGCACGTCATGCGGCTCAGCGCCGAGGTGGCCGAGCAGAACGACCGCGAATTCGTCGTCGGTCCGAGCCGTACCACCCGCGAGATCGTGGACCTCGTACATAAGATCGCAAAGCTCTCGGCGACGGTGCTGATTCTGGGCGAAAGCGGCACGGGAAAGGAACTGCTGGCCCGCCTCATTCACCGCGAATCGGCCGATGCCGCCAGCCCGTTCGTCCCCGTAAACCTGGCCGCCATTCCGAAGGAGCTGGTCGAAAGCACCCTGTTCGGCCACGAAAAGGGGGCGTTTACCGGAGCGATCCGCCAGCAGCTCGGGAAATTCGAGCTGGCGGGCGGCGGGACGCTGTTCCTCGACGAGGTCGGCGACCTCCGGATCGATCTCCAGGCGAAGCTGCTGCGCGCCATCCAGGAGGGAGAGATCGAGCGGGTGGGCGGCACTCATCCCATCAAGACCGATTTCCGGCTGATTGCGGCAACGAACGTGGACCTTGACAAGGCCGTCAAGGAAGGCACGTTCCGCGAGGATCTCTACTACCGGCTGAACGTGATTCCGATTCGGATGCCGCCGCTGCGCGACCGGATCGAGGACCTGCCGGAGCTCGCCCGGTTCTTCATCGGCCGATACAACAAGCAGTTTCGCAAGAACATCCAGGGGATCGCCGATTCGACGCTGAAGATCCTGGGCTCGTACTGGTGGCCCGGTAACATCCGCGAGCTGGAGAATCTCATCGAGCGGATCGTCGCCGTGTCGGACAAGGACTGGATCACGGATGAAGACCTGCCCTATGAACTGCACGTCGCGCAACTGGACGCGGAAGGGCCATCAACCGAAAACCTGCTCGAACGCGCCGTGACGACGTTCGAGCGAAACTTCCTCATCCGCGCGCTCGAGAAATCGGGCTGGAACGTGACGGCCACCGCGCGCGTGCTCGGCATTCCGTTGAGCACGCTGAAGTTCAAGATGGACCGGCTCGAGATCCGGGAGCTGGCGCGGAGGATCCGCGGCAACTAACCCGCGCTTTGCGGCAATCGATTGTCCGTACCGGCCAAGAAGTTGGCCGGCTTCTAGCTTCCGTTTTTCCCAAAGAATTTCTGCGCCGCGTGCTTCTCGCCCGAGAGGCCGCGAATCCTTGGCCGTGCGACCGCGCGCCGCCTGAATGCGAGTTGCTTGCCGATCACGCGATTCCCTTCGCAAAATCAGCCGTATTCGCGTGGAAGGTGTGCATCGCATTGTTGGTATGTGCGTTGCTCTGGCTGGGTGCGAGCCGCGGTCGCGATCAGTGTCCGGCTTCTCCACTCGAGCAATAGAAACGATCTAAAGGTTCCGAGAGCGCCTCGGACACAAAGGAATCCTATGTTGCCGTCGATCTTCAACGTCCAGGTGCCGCTTCCGGAGCGGAAAGAAGTGTTCCTGATGAACACCTTCTCTGACGCGCAGCTCCTGGCCTCACCGGATGTGACCGGACTTCTCGATCGCATCAAAGGCGGTGAGCAGACGTTCGGCGCCGATGAGCGCGAAACGATCGATTCGCTGGTCGAGAACGGCTTCATCGTTGAGAGTCGCGAGGACGAGCAGCAGGCGTTGACGAACTATTTCACGGCCATGCGCGAAGACACCGAACAGCTTCGCGTGACGCTGCTGACAACGCTCCAGTGCAACTTCGCATGCGACTACTGTTTCCAGGGCGACCACGGCGACTACAACAAGTTCGCCGCAAAGATGTCAATGGAACAGGCCGTGGGCGTGGCGAAATGGATTGAAGGCCGGCTCGACGACACTCCATCCGGAGAAGTTCGTCATCACGTTTTTCGGGGGTGAGCCGCTCCTCAACGTTCCCGTCATGTATTACCTCGCCGAGAAGTGCTACGAGCTGTGCCGGGAGCGAGGCGTCCGGCAGTTTTGCAACATCATCACCAACGGTCTGCTTCTAACACCGGAGATTGTCGACCGCCTGACTCCCTACGGTCTGAACGGGATCAAAATCACGCTTGACGGTGATCGCGATACACACAACCGGATGCGGCCGCTTCGCGGCAAGCAGGGGACGTTCGATCGGATCATCGAGAACATCAAGCTCGTCGCCGACAAGGTGCCCATTACCATTGGCGGCAACTTCGACGAGTCGTCGGTTGACAGCTATCCGGACCTGCTCGACTTCCTGAAAGAGCAGGATTTCGCGGACAAGATTTCGAAGATCAACTTCAAGCCGATCATCAAGGCGCCGGCGCCGAGCACTCCGAAAGGAACGATTCCGCTGATGGCGGTGAGCGGCGAAGGTAAGCCGCTGAACGGCACCTGCATGACAAGTGCGGGCGCAGGCTCCGTCGGATCGAGCGTCTGCGACTCGTGCCACTTCGTGGACGAGAAGATGGCCTACCTCCGCGACGAGACGCGCAAACGAGGCTTCCCGACTCCCGATGGCATTCACATGGGTCCGTGCGAAATTCATCGGCTGAACGCTCACACGATCGGCCCTGACGGTTCGCTGTACGTGTGCCCAGGGTTTACGGGCGACCCGAAGGAGTCGACCGGGCACATCGACGGCCGGCAGGACCCGTGGCGACAGGCGGCCGCGGATCGGTTCGAACAACTGCTGAGCCCACACAAAGAGGAATGCGGAGACTGTTCTTACATCCCCGTCTGCGGCGGCGGATGTTCTGTCGCGTCGCACACGGAATCGGGCGACATGCACGCGCCGAATTGTCACAAAGGCGCGTTTGAGCTCGCGGTGGCTGCTTTGGCCCAGCGCACTGCCGAGTCGTTTGAGCACGCTGTTTAACCCCAGTCGGCCATTCAACCAAAGTGGAGTAAACTCATGAAAATCACCGTTATCAAGAAGGCAACGACGACTCGGAAGCCGCAGAATTTTTGCCCTTGGGTCAGCGACGACATCGACGAGAAGAAGAACTAGGGAGCCGTTGCCCGGCTTTCGGGGGGAAATCTCTTCCCAAAGAACGCCGCACCAAGCTGCAGGTGCGGCGTTCTTCTTTTCTCTGTTGTCCTTGTCGCCGGCTGCACCTCGAAGACCTCCTCGGGTTCCGCTCCTCGTAACCAGTTGACAATCGGCTTTCCCGAAGGCGTTGTCGAAGGGACCGAACTGGGCCTTCGGCAACTGGCCGCGACTCTGAGCATCGAGAGCCTCACACAGTTGGCCGCCGATGGCCGTGCCATTCCCAAACTGGCAGAAAGCTGGTGGTGGGAGAACAACGGCCGACAGCTGAACGTGAACCTTCGCCCGGGGATCAAGTTCCACGACGGAACACCTCTGACGGCGGCCCTGGCCGCCGAGATCCTGAGTGCGGCGGTCGCGCGCCCATCGAATCGCGCGATCTTCTCATCGCTTCTCGACATCGCCTCCATCCGGCCGCAGGGCGATCACCAACTTGTCTTTGAGCTCTCCCAGCCGTCTGCGTTCCTGCCGGAAGACTTGGAGCTCCCGCTAACGCATGGATCTCCAGCTGTTGGCACCGGTCCTTTTCGTATTGTCACGAACGACCAGACAGGGGCCGTGCTCGAGCGCTTTCCTGGCTACTATCTAGGAACCCCCACGATTGCGCGTGTCGAAATCCGACCATTTGACACGCTCAGAACTGCCTGGACGAGCCTTCTTCGGGGCGACGTTGACATGGTGACCAACGTTCCCCCCGATGCCGTCGAGTTCATCCAAAATGACCAGGTGCGCGTGGTTTCGTTCGGCCGACGTTACCAGTACCTCGTCGCCTTCAATTTGCGTAAACCACCGTTCAGTTCGCCAATCGTTCGTCGTGCGTTGAACGCCGCGATCGATCGCGACGCACTGATTCAAAGTGCTCTCACAGGTCACGGACTGGTATCCACCGGTCCTTTGTGGCCAAAGCACTGGGCGTATAGCAGCTCCATTCCTTCGTACAGGTTCGATCCGGGGCTCGCCGTTTCCCTCCTCAACTCTGCAGGGCTGAGTGCCGATAAGGGCAATAAGGGATCGGGAGGGCCGAGGGCGCGATTCAGGTTTACGTGCCTTGTCCCTGAAAATTTCAGCGTGATTGAGCGAGTGGCTCTCGAAGTCCAGAAACAGCTCTACAACGTCGGCGTCGACATGCAGTTTGAAGTCGTCCCCATCAAGGATTTCGACGGACGAGTACGGCAGGGACATTTCGAAGCGATTCTCATCGACATGATCAGCGGGCCTACGGTAGGCAGGTCATATTTTTTCTGGCGTTCCGCGCGTCATTTTCAGGGGGACCTGAACGTCTTCGGCTATGAGAATGCCGAGGCCGAGCGTCTCTTTGACGTGCTGCGAACCTCCACCAATGAAATAGCGATTCGATCCGCTTTCACACGGTTCCAAGAGGTCCTGCTGGACGATCCACCTGCGCTGTTCCTTGCGTGGAACGAACGCTCGAGAGCCGTGAGGCGCGGCTTCGAGATTGTTCAGGACCCGGTCCGTGACCCGGCCGACCCGGTCTACACGATTTGGCGTTGGAGACCGGTTCCTGAACCGCGGCTCGCCCTCGCGCAGTGAAAAAGATATCGACACGATTCGCGCTCCTTATGGCCGCCGCGGCCGTCATGCCGTTGCTGGCGTACGGCGCGGTGTCGATGTATTCGTTGCGTACCGGCGCCCAGGAAACGGTCGTGCAGGGCAACTTGAACGTTGCGCGCCAGGTCTCTGAACAGATCGATCTGTACGTCAGGGGAAGCGTAAAGATCCTGAAGGCGGTTGCCGCCGACCTGCAGCAAACAGGACTGGAGCCGTGGCAGCAGGACCGGATTCTCAAGAACTACGTCCTCGAGTTTCCCGAGTTTAGAGAGCTGACGCTCATCGACGAGAGCGGCAAGTCGACGATATCGAGCCGAATCGGCAAGCCGACTGTGACGGTGCCGGAATCCGAAACCACCAAGATCGACGGTGTTCTGATGTCGAGGTTCTCCGTCGACAAGGACGTGTTGCCGACGCGCCGTGCTGGCGGTGTCTGTCACCGACAACCAGAGGCAGGGATGGCTCGTCGGCCAGGTGAACCTCGAAGAACTGTGGCGGATGGTCGACCGCATCCGCGTCGGCAGCCAGGGCTTCGCCCTGGTCGTCACCGGCGAGGGGCAGCTCATCGCCCATGGTGATCCGGACCAGAAGTCCAGCGTCGCGCGCGGCGACAGCATGCTGTCGCACCCGCTGTTTACCGCGCTCAAGCAAAGCAAGGAAGACCGGACCGCCTCTGCCGAGTACGACGGAACAAGGGGACCCGTGCTCGGTGTGGCAGCAACGCTGCCGGCGCTCGGGTGGACGGTGATGGTCGAGCAGCCACAGTCGGAGGCTTTCGCAATTCCGATCCGCCTGCAGCGGCAGCTCGGAATCGCTATCGCACTGGCGCTCATGGCGATGCTCATCGTCGGATATTTCTGGGGCCGCAGCTTCATCAACCCGATCCTCGCGCTGACACGAGGCACGCGCGCCCTGGCCAGCGGTCGCCTGGACGAGCGCGTCGTGGTCGACTCGACCGACGAGCTCGGTCAGCTGGGTGACGCGTTCAACAACATGGCCGACAAACTGGTCGAGCTCCAGGAAGACGTCCGGAAGAAGGAGCGGCAGGCAACATTCGGCCGCGTCGCGGTCGGCCTGGTCCACGACATCTCGCACCCGATTCAGAACATCGGCAACAGCTGCAAGCTGATGGTGAAGATGTTCGACGACCTGGAGTACCGGGAGAGCTTCAAGCGAACCGTGGAGCGGGAGTTCGATCAGGTCAAGCGCGTGCTCGAGGACCTGCGAAATCTCGCTCGCCCGAAGCCGCTCGAAAAGTTCCCGCTGGATTTGAACAAGGCGCTGCACGGAGTGGCCGAGTCGATGCTGCCGAGCGCTGAAACCTCCGGCATCTCATTCGAAACAGAGCTCGTGTTTGGCCCGCTCTACATCGAAGGCGACCTGTATGCATTGAACCGCGTCCATCGCAACCTGATCACCAACGCGTTTCAGGCGACGCCTCCGCGTGGCCGCGTCATTGTCCGCTCGATGCGCAAAGACGATGAGGCGATCATCGAGATTTCCGATACCGGCAGCGGCATCCCGCCGGAGCGCCTCGGCACCATCTTCGACGACTTCGTCACGACCAAGAAGCAGGGCCTCGGTCTTGGTCTCGCGCTCTCGAAGAAAATGGTCGAGCAGCTCGGGGGAACGATCACCGTCGTCAGTCAGGTGGGCGTCGGCACCACCTTCACGATGCGCTTCCCGGTCACGAAGGCGCGCCCCGCGCAACTCGCCGCCAGTTAGCCCGCACGGTTACAGGGGAAAAACAAAACCCGGCGCGCAAAGGCGCCGGGTTCAAGGGGGGTGTTTCAGCGCTACCTGCCGACTACTTCTTCGGCAGGACCGTATCTTTCAACTGCTTGGCGATGCGCGCCTTGACGACCGTCTTCGCGGGGATCTTGATGGCTTCGCCGGTGGCCGGGTTGCGACCCATGCGCGCCTTCCGCTTCTGCACGACGAGCTTCACCATGCCCGGCAGGACGAACTCGCCGGATCGCTTGAGCTCCTTCTCAGCGAGCGCCGTCAGCTCGTCGAAAAACTCGCGCGCCTGCGTACGTTTCACTTCGAACCGCTCGGCGAAGTGAGAAAACAACTCCGATTTGCCCATGCGTCGGGCGTCTGCCATCACGTCCCCCCAGTGCTGGTGCGCGCCGTCTTCGGCCGCGTCACAGTTGCGCGCGCTCAAACTGTTGCGGAAACTCTTAGAAAAGCGTCGTAATGCTAGCGCGCACGTCGCGGGGTGTCAACGAAACACGCGTGAAATCGCTGTGTTTGCGGCTGGGGTGCTAGAATTTTCGAACCGTGCCCGCCGCGACACCGCTCGAGACATTTCCGAATCCCCGGCCCGAGCGCGACTTCGAAATTGCCATCAGTTGCCCTGAGTTCACCTCGCTCTGTCCCAAGACCGGACTGCCGGACTTCGGGGAAATTCGCATCACGTACGTGCCAGGCGATCGCTGTATCGAGTTGAAGGCGCTGAAGTACTACATGATCGAGTTCCGCAATCGCGGCATCTTTTATGAGGCGGTGACCAACCAGATCCTGGACGATCTCGTAGCGGCGTGCCAGCCGCGCCGAATGACGGTCGTGGGCGACTTCTCGGTCCGCGGAGGCATGAAAACGGTCGTGACGGCGACGTACGTTGCCGACGCAACGCCCCACTCCCAACGCCCAACTCCCAAGACGTTGTAGGCTGTCGGCATCTTGGGTGTTGAAGGTTGGGAATTGGGAGTTGACATGCGAATTCCCATAGAAGGCGCCCTCGACCTCCACGCCTTCGCTCCGCGGGACATCACGTCCGTTGTCGAAGAGTACGTCACCGCCGCGTGGGACCGGGGGCTGCGTGAGATCCGCCTGATTCACGGCCGCGGCCGCGGCGTGCAGCGCGGCATCGTGCAGCAGGCGCTCGAACGACACCCGCTCGTCGTCGAATTCTGGGATGCCCCGGAGACACACCTTGGAGCCACGGTGGCACGGCTTCGCGACCGCAAAGACGTGTAACGAATCGCGATCCATCGCCGGACCGACGATCGCGGATTCTGCGTATTCGGTCGCACCTTCCGAACGATTTCAAAGGCACTAGCGGCGGAACGGCGCCTGCACCACGCCGGAACGTGCAGGGTACGAAGCTTCGCACCGGAGATGCCGTGCGGATCCGCGGCGAACGGTGGCGCGTCGCCGGCGAATTGGCTTACGACGCGGCATCCATCATAGAAGTACACGGCTGCGACGCCTTCAACCGCGGCGCCAAGGCACGGTTCATTCTGCCGTTCGAGCCGCTGGAGTCCCTTCCGCCCTCGTCCGCCGTTCCTCGCGTTGTCGGCGTTGACCGGTGGCGCCGCGAGGCACGCGTGCGCCTGGCCGCAGCCGTACCTCACTGGACCTCCCTGCGCGCGGCGGCCTGCTCACGGTTGACGATCATCCCGTTCCAGCTCGAGCCTGCGCTTGCCATGATGCGCGGCGACGGGTGCCGCTTCCTGATCGCTGACGATGTCGGTCTCGGTAAGACGATCCAGGCCGGCCTGATCGTCGCCGAGACGATGACCCGCACACCCGACGCTAGAGTGCTCATCGTGGCGCCGGCCGGCCTCCGCGATCAGTGGCGTGACGAACTGCAATCGCGCTTCTCTCTGCGCCCTGAGGTGCTCGACTCCGGTGGCATCGCTCGGGCCGGAACTCACCTCGGTCCCGATGTGAACCCATGGTCCGTGCACTCGATCGCGATCGCCTCGATCGACTACATCAAGCGGCCAGACGTCATGCGATCGCTCGAATCGCTCTTGTGGGACGTCGTCGTCTTCGACGAAGCGCACACGCTGAGCGGCCGCTCTGATCGCGCCGCGGCCGCGGCGGGCCTGGCGGCTCGCGCGAGATGCGTTGTGATGCTGACGGCCACTCCGCACTCCGGCGATGACGACGCCTTCGCGCGCCTCTGCGACCTCGGAGATCTCGGCGGTGAATTCCCGCTGATAAGGTTCCGCCGAACGAGAGCGGACGTCGGATTGCCGCACGGCCGGCGGTCAATCGTGCTTCGCGTCCGCCCCACCGCGACGGAGTTGGCGATGCACGCAGCCCTCGCCGACTACACGCGGCTGATGACAGCGCATTCTGAAGGGACCGTCTTTGCGCCGGCGGCCGGCCTGGTGGCAGCGATCCTCATGCGCCGGGCATCGTCGAGTGCAAGCTCTCTCGTGCGTTCGCTGGAGCGCCGCATCGCCTTGCTCGCCGAAAACGCAGCGTCAGATCCCGAACAACTTGCACTGCCGTTCATGTCTCATGACGATGACGACGAGCCCGGCGTCGAGCTCGGCGTGGCTGGGCTGGGAAATGCGGAAGAAGAGCGGCGGTGGCTCGACCGCCTCCTGTCGCTTGCCCGCGACGCATCGCAGGGCGAGAGCAAGCCTCGCGCACTTCAGCGGCTCCTCCGGCGGGCAAACCAGCCCGCCCTCGTGTTTACCGAGTACCGCGACACCCTGCAGCACCTCGCTGGGGTCCTGGCCGACTTCAACCCTCTGCAGCTGCATGGCGGCCTGACGGGCTCGGAACGACGCCGGACGCTCCGTCAGTTCAACGAGGTCGAAGAGTGCCTCTTGCTTGCGACCGATGCGGCCAGCGAAGGATTGAACCTCCAGCAGCGATGCCGGCTGGTCGTGAACCTCGAAGTCCCGTGGACGCCCACCCGTCTCGAACAGCGCGTCGGCCGCGTAGATCGTTTCGGCCAGCTTCGGCGTGTTCATGCGGTGCAGCTGGTTGTCAGAGACAGCGGCGAGGAGGCAGGGGTCGGGAAGCTGGCCGATCGCAGCGGGCGCGTCCTTGCGGCGCTCGATGTGGGTCGCACTGAGAGCACGGCGCACACTTCGCCGTTGCGAGCGCTGGCGGAGACAGAAGGAGAGCGACTGCGACACGCGCGGGCGCTTTCAGACAGTCGACACGAGGGTGTGCCCGTGGATCGCGCTGTTCTTGCATTCACGAGAGGGCGAGGGATAACGCGCGGGTGCACCTGGGCATTCCGTCTGCCAGTCCTCGACGCGGATGATCATCTCGTGTTCGAAACGATCGTCGGCCTGAGCGACCGTCGCGGCCTCGTGACCGTGGATGACGCGCTGGAGCAGATCGCCGCCGTCGCTCATCGACGCGTTCTCACGGTGCTTTCGAGCGACATCCTGCCGTGGCGTCTCACGATGGTGCACCGTGAGAAAGCCATCGCCGAGGCGTTGCGCGTGCGGCACGCCCGAATGGCGGCCAGCCTGCTGCAACAGGGCCTTTTCGATCGCCGGACCGAGCGCGCGGCTGCGGCGCAGGCATTCGTCGTCGGGACGACCGTGCAGAAATCGATCGTGCGCCTCGCGCTGCTCGACCGCCTCCAAGATTTGCGCGAGGACAGCAGGGCGGTCGTCTTCGGCATTGCCTTCCGCTGATGCTCGCAGGTATTCGTGGCCGTCTAATTACATCGTCCTTCGCACTCAGCGAGCTGCCGGCACTCCCGGGCGCCGGCATCGTGCCCGACAGCGTCATCCGCGACGTCGAAGCGTGGTCCGCAAAGCGTGAAGCATCGTTTGGTCCGGCGTCGAGCATCCGCGCCGTGACCGACGGGGTGGTTATTCCGCTGCTGAACATCCTCGGATTCACGACCAGCCGTCGCGCCGACCGTGAGGAATCCACGTGTCTCGAAACTGGCTGGCGTGGCGTGGCATCGGTGCCGGTGGTGGTCGTCGGATGGGATGATGCACTGGACGCTGCATGGCGAACATCGGTGCTCGACGCCATCCGCTCTGATGCGCGCTGGTGTCTCTGCTGCAACGGCACCCAGTTGCGCATCGTTGACGCCCACCGCACGTGGTCGCGCCACTACCTTGAATTCGACCTCGCCCTTCTGGCACACGAAACGGACGCGTTGGCTCTGCTGTGGCGTGTCGCCAGGGCGGAGTCGTTCGCGTCGAGGCCGTCACTGCTCGACGAGGCGGTCGTTCTCTCGGCAAGACACGGAACGGAAGTCTGCCGGGCACTTGCCAGCGGCGTCCTCGAAGCACTGGGGCTCATCCTGCAAGGACTGGCGCCGAGGATGAGACGAACCTCCTGGCCTGACCTGCTGTTCGAGCAATCGCTCACGGTGCTGTATCGCCTGCTGTTCCTCCTCTTCGCCGAGGCGCGCGGACTCGTTCCCATGTGGCACCCGGTCTACCGGGATCGCTACACCATCGATGCAATCGTCACGACGCTCCTGACGGGCCGGCCCTATCGAGGCGTCTGGCCTGCGATCAACGCAATCTCCCGACTTGTCCACGCCGGGTGTACGGCGGGGGAACTGAAAGTCACGGCGTTCAACGGGCGCCTCTTTTCACCGGCCGGAACGGGCGCGTTCGGGCGGGAGCGAATCGACGATGCGGCGATGGCGAAGGCGGTACTGGCGGTCAGCACAACGCCGCCGGCCCGAGGCGCCGTCAGAAACCGAATCGCCTATCGCGATCTCGATGTGGAGGAGCTGGGCGCGGTCTACGAGCACGTTCTCGAATACGAGCCCCGGTGTCGCGACGGATCTCCGTCCCTGAATCACACGCGGGACCTCCGGAAGGCGACCGGCACGTTCTACACGCCGCGATCAATGACGGCGTATCTGGTCCGTGAGACCCTGGCGCCACTCGTCGCGAACCGCACGGCGGAACACATTCTGCGGTTGCGGATTCTGGATCCGGCAATGGGCAGCGGCGCGTTCCTCGTGGCTGCGTGTGTACAACTTGCCGAGGCGGCCGAGGAGGCGCTGATTCGCGACGGACGATGGCACCGGTCCGAGGTGACCTCGTCGGACCGCGTGATGCTCCGGCGCGAGGTCGCTCAACGATGTTTGTTTGGCGTCGATCTCAATCCGACCGCGGTACAGGTCGCGCGTCTCTCGTTGTGGCTGACGACACTGGCTGCCGACAAGCCGCTCACGTTCCTGGATCACCGGCTGGTTGCCGGTAACAGCCTGGTCGGGGCCTGCTTGGATGACGTCAGGCGCAAGCCCGGGCGTGGACGCCCGCGGACGATGCGCGTGCAGCCTTTGCCGCTCTTCGAGACTGCCGACCTCGCGCCGGCGCTCCGGCACGTCGTCCAGGCGCGCGTAGAAATCGCAAGTCAGGCAGATGAATCCGCGGCGATCGTTCGTGCAAAGGAAAAGACGCTCGCCGCCCTTCAGGCACAGGAGGGGCCCCTCGGCCGGTGGGCCCAAGTCCTCGATCTGTGGTGTGCCAGCTGGTTCTGGAGTACCGGCTCTCCTCCGCAGCGCGGCACGTTCCGTGAGCTCGTCGAGCAGGTGCTTCACCAGCGCTCGGCACTGGCCGCCTCTACTGCGGCGCCGCTCATTGACGAGGCGCGCGCCGTCGCCGCGCAGCACCGTTTCCTGCACTGGCCCGTCGCATTTCCAGAAGTATTCAGCAATGGGGACGGCGAGCCACTGAGCGACGCGGGGTTCGACGCGATCCTCGGAAATCCGCCGTGGGACATGGTTCGCGGCGACAGCGGCGACCTGACGACCCGCGTCACGCGCCGCGACGAAGCGCGGTACCTGACGGACTTCGTTCGCGAATCCGGCGTCTACCGCATCGATACGCGCGCGCACATCAATCGATACCAGCTGTTTGTCGAACGCGCACTCCAGCTGGCGCGGCGGGGCGGGCGAATCGGGTTCGTACTTCCAGTCGGCGCTGTGACCGACAGCAGTTCCGCACCCCTTCGTCGATTTCTCTTCGATCATTCGCGGATCGACCGCGTCATCGGCCTGGACAATCGCCACGGTATCTTTCCGATACACCGGAGCGTGCGCTTCGTGTTGCTGACGTGCACGACCGGCGAGACGACCGATGCCGTCCAGTGCCGGTTCGGTATCAATCGCCCAGGGGATCTCGATGATCCCGCCGCGTTCGATCGAAGGGCGACCTTCACGCTGACACGGGCGTTTCTCTCGCGTCTGTCCGGCGACGACGCCCTCGCGATTCCGGAGATTCAGTCGCCGGCCGATCTGTGGATCCTTGAACAGATCAGCGCGCACGTTCCCGCACTGGGTTCGCCGCACGGCTGGAACGTCTCGTTCGGACGTGAGCTGAACGCCAGCGATGATCGAGCTCTCTTCGTTCCGTTCGCGAAAGACGGGCCCGGGCGATGCGTGCTCGAAGGCAAGCAGATAGAGCCCTTCAGGACCACCGTCGAAGGATGCCGGTATCAGCTGGCGTCCGGCGTGCGGGTAAAGGTGCCCCGGCGGCCACGCCTGGCCTATCGCGATATCGCGAGCGCGACAAACCGGCTCACGCTCATCGCCGCAGTCGTCCCCGCCGATGCCGTGACCACGCACACGTTGTTCTGTCTGAGAACACCGCTCCCACTCGACGCACAGCACGTGCTCTGCGCGCTGCTCAACAGCTTCGTCGCGAATTATCTCGTGCGGTTTCGCGTCAACACACACGTCACCGTATCGCTCGTCTCCAGGCTGCGCGTGCCCGTGCTCGATCCGCACGGCCGTGACTTCTCCCGACTTGCCACGCTCGCGAGAACGCTCATGCACTCACCCACGGTCGCGGAACAACAACCGGAATACTTCGAGCTCCAGGGGCTCGTCGCGCGACTCTACGGATTGTCGGAGGCCCACTTCGCCCACGTGCTGTCGACGTTTCCTTTGATCCCCACTGACGTGAAGGCTCGATGCCTCGCGCACTTCAATGACCTTCGCTGAGACGGGCCACGGAGGCACGGAGACACGGAGGTAGTTTGCTTTACGGTGACCCCGCCGACAACGCTATCACTGACGAGATCATTCGCTGTGCGATCGAGGTCCACCGTGAGCTTGGACCTGGATTGCTCGAATCGGTGTACGAATCAGCGCTATGTATTGAACTTCACGCCGCCGGCATCGCCACTAAGAGGCAGATCGGAATTCCTCTGTACTACAAGGGCGCGCTCCTTTCCGAGCATCGCCCGGACTTGATCGTCGGAGAGCGAGTGGTAGTCGAGGTAAAGAGCATCGAGCGATTCGATCGAGTTCACATCGCTCAGTTGTTAACGTACCTCCGCATTACCGGCCTGAAGGTTGGGCTGCTACTTAACTTCAACAGCGCATTTATCAGACAGGGTATCCGTCGAGTGATGCTTTGAGACACAGAGGCTCCGTGCCTCCGTGTCTCCGTGGCCCGTCTCAAAAAGAGTTCTGCCCCGTTACTCCCCGAGCGCAAGTCTCCGGATCGCGTCGGCGAGCCCGGCATGATCGTTGTCGCCCGTGACAGCCCACCCGCGCTCCTTCAGGCCGGCCACGGCGTTCGCCATCACGACCGGCATCCCGGCAAACTCGAGCATCTCGAGATCGTTGAAGTTGTCGCCGACCGCCATCACCTCGTCGCGCGTGAGACCGAGCTGTGTCGCCCGCCACGCGAGCGCCCGGCCCTTCGTTGCCGATGGCGCGGTCACGTCGATGAGCGAGAAGTCGCGATGCACGTACTCGGTCAGCGACACGGCGACAGTCGCGCGCCTCCGCGCGGAGCGACTCGACGAGCGACGCGCATCGTCTCGACGCCACCGTTGAACATCACCTGGATCGGATCCTCGACGAGCGCATCCTCGAGCGGCACCGACTGCGCGATGAGCGACTGGTTCCGCGCCCAGTACGCCTTGCGCCCGGGATGTTCCCAGTCCATCGTCTCGAAAATCACCTGTCGATCCGCATCGCGATCGAACACGAGCGCCGCCGCGTGGCGGAACGGTCTCGTCGAATTCAGCACGGCACGCGCGACTCCGCGATCGAGCAGCCGTTTCGCGAACGTCGACCCGTCCATGCCGCGCTCGACGGCGCCGTTGCTGACGATGAGCGTCGATGACGGACGGCAGCGGATCCGCGATCGGGCGCGCGAACGGATAGCTGCGTCCCGTGACGAGCGCGACATGAATGCCGGCCGCGACCGCGTCGTGAATCGCGTCGATGTTCTGCTGCGGCATCTGCCCGCGCGTGTCGAGCAATGTGCCGTCGACGTCGATGCCGATCAGGCGAATCATTCGGTTTCGTCTTCTGCGCCGACACAAGCCGGGCCTTCGTGTCTCCGTGGCCCGTCGGTCGATGCGTTAGGATAGGAATGTCATGCGTCTGGATGAGTTCCAGGGAGTGAATGCCGGTTACGTCCTCGAGCTGTACGAGCGCTATCGACAGAATCCCGAGTCGATCGATCCCGAAACGCGGCACGGCATTCGAGTCGTGGACACCCGCCGTCACACGACACCGCAAGCACGCAGCCGATTTCGGGCCAGTACCAACATCCAGAAGATCGTCGGCGCCGCAAACCTCGCCGAATGCATCCGTCGCTACGGCCATCTTGCCGCGCAGATCGATCCGCTGGGATCCGAACCCATCGGCGATCCGTCGCTCTACCCCGGCGCTCACGGTATCACCGACGAGGATCTCAAGTCGCTGCCGGCATCGCTCGTCGACGGTCCGGTCGCCGAGTCATCGGCCAACGCGTTCGAGGCGATCGAGAAGACTCCGCCGCATCTACTGCTCGACCACCGGCTTCGATTACGCGCACGTGTTCGTGCCCGAGGAGCGCGAATGGCTCCGGCACGCGGCGGAGTCTGGACGATTCCTGCCGCCGATGGACGCAACCAGCGCCGAGGCAGTCCTCGATCGCATGACGCAGGTCGAGGTCTTCGAGCGCTTTCTTCATCGGACGTTTCCTGGCAAGACCCGCTTCTCGGTCGAAGGACTCGACATGCTGGTGCCGATCCTCGACGAAATCATCTGCGGCGCGGCGGATCATGGCGCCCGCCATGCGGTGCTCGGCATGGCGCATCGCGGCCGGCTCAATGTGCTCGCGCACGTCCTCGACAAGCCGTACGCGCAGATCCTCGCCGAGTTCAAGGACCCGGTGGCCGCCAAGTCGTTCCGGACCGATCTCGGCTGGATGGGCGACGTGAAGTACCACGCCGGCGCACGGACGGCCGCGCCGCGAGGACAGATGTACGTGACGCTGGCGCCGAATCCGAGTCATCTCGAAGCCGTCGATCCGGTGGTCGTGGGTATGGCGCGCGCCGCCGGCACTTCCGTGGATCGGCCCGGCGCCGCGCATTTCGACGGCGGAATCACGCTGCCGATCCTCATTCACGGCGACGCGGCGTTCCCGGGACAGGGCGTCGTCGCCGAGACGCTGAACCTGTCGCGACTGGCCGGTTACGACACTGGCGGCACGATTCACATCATCGCCAACAACCAGCTCGGTTTCACGGCCACCCCCGCCGACTCGTACAGCACCAGCTACGCCAGCGGCCTTGCGCGAGGCTTCAAGATTCCGATCGTGCACGTGAACGCCGACGATCCGGTCGCGTGCCTCGAGGCGGCCCGGCTTGCGTGGGAATATCGCGCGCGCTTCGGTCTCGACTTCCTGATTGATCTCGTCGGCTACCGCCGTTACGGCCACAACGAGGGTGACGAACCGTCGTTCACCCAGCCGGTTGTCTACAAGGCGATCGCATCGCATCCGACCGTTCGCGAGATCTGGGCGCACACCCTCGTGGACAACGGCACGATTCACCCTGAGCTGCCGGACGCGCTGGTCAAGCGGCACCTCGAAGTGCTCGAGACCACCTACGCCTCGCTGAAGCCCGAACAGGATTACGTGCCGCCGCTTCCTCCGACGCCGGCCGCCGGCACGGCAGGACGGGTCCAGACCGGAGTTCCGCTCGAGCGCCTGCGTGAGATCAATGACGCGCTGCTGACGCGACCGCAGGGGTTCACGTTTCACCGCAAGCTGGAACGGGGACTCGAGAAGCGGAAGACCGCGCTGGCGAACCCGGCTGAGCGATCGGTCGACTGGGCAACGGCCGAGGAACTGGCGTTGGCTACCATCCTTGCCGACGGCATCCCCATCCGCATGACCGGCGAGGACGTCGAGCGCGGCACCTTCAGCCACCGGCACGCCGTGTTTCACGACGCGAACACCGGCAAGCAGTTGATCGCCCTGCAGGAGTTTCCACAGTCGCGCGCGGCGTTCGAGATCCACAACAGCCCGCTCAGCGAGAACGCGACTGTCGGCTTCGAATTCGGCTACAACGTGCAGGAGCCGCGGCGCCTGGTGATCTGGGAAGCGCAGTACGGCGACTTCATCAACGGCGCCCAGGTGATGCTCGATCAGTTCGTCACGTCCGGCCGCGCGAAGTGGGGTCTTACCCCGTCGCTGGTATTTCTCCTTCCGCACGGCTACGAAGGCCAGGGACCCGAGCACTCGAGCGCACGTCCCGAGCGCTTTCTCGAAGCGGCGGCCGACATCAACCTGCGGCTGGTCAACTGCACGACGGCCGCGCAGTATTTCCATCTGCTCCGCCGGCAGGCCGCGCTCCTCGAGCGCGATCCGCTTCCGCTGTTCGTCCTCACGCCCAAGAGCCTCTTGCGCCATCCAGCTGTCGCGTCGACACCGCAAGAGCTCGAACAGGGTCGCTTCCTCTCGGTCATCGACGATGAGGAGGCGCGCAGCCGTGGAGGCGCAATCAAGCGCGTTGTGCTGTGCAGCGGCAAGGTGTACGTCGATTTGATCGGCAGCGAGCGGCGCGCTGCGGTCGAGCGACATCGCGATCTGCCGCGTCGAGCAGCTGTATCCGTTCCCGAACATCGCCCTGAGGGAGGTGCTCGGACGCTATCCGTCGGTGCGCGACGTCGTCTGGCTGCAGGAAGAGCCCGAGAACATGGGTGCGTGGGCATTCATTCGCCCGCTGCTCGAGGAACTGATTGGCGATCGGTGCCCGCTCCGCTACATCGGCCGCGTCCGCAGCGCGCAGCCCGTCGGAAGGATCCGCCGCGTGGCACCAGCTGAATCAGAAGGCGCTCATCGAGCAGGCCTTCGATCTCGATAGTCACGCATCGGTACCG
The DNA here is from genome assembly GCA_963741135.1 of uncultured Acidobacteriota bacterium. Lineage (GTDB taxonomy): Bacteria > Acidobacteriota > Vicinamibacteria > Vicinamibacterales > UBA2999 > Gp6-AA40. The sequence continues at coordinate 137,938 of CAVUHC010000006.1, read as the reverse complement.
TCGCTGGTGCTGTCAAAGCAGGTCTAGACCCGAATGAATTCCTCGGCGTCTCGGTGGTACGTGTCAGCGAAGGACGCTCCAGGGCACACCTCATGACCAACATCGTCGTTCCGGAGCTTGGTGAGTCGGTCGTCGAAGCGCGCGTCGCGCGCTGGCTGAAGAAGGAGGGCGACCGCGTTGAGGTCGGTGAGCCGATCGTCGAGCTCGAAACGGAGAAGATCGACCTCGAGGTCAATGCCGAGCGCGGCGGCGTGATCGCCAGCATCAAGCGCAAGGAAGGCGAGGACGTGAAGATCGGCGAAGTGCTGGGCGTGGTGGACGAATCGGCCGCCGCGCCAAAACCGGGTGGCAACGGTGCGTCTGCCGCTCGTGCGGTGAAAGCGCCGCCCGCGGCTGCATCCACACCGCCTGCGGGACACGCCGGTGGCGGCAGCCTCGGCGGACGACACGCGCGCGACGCCCACGGCGCGACGCATGGCGAGGGACCACGACGTCAACCTTGGCGCGCTGCAGGGCTCAGGACCGGCGGGCCGCGTGATGAAGCAGGACGTGCAGAACGTGATCGCACCTGTCGCACCTGTCGCACCCTTCGCACCGATAGCACCTATCGCACCTACCGCACCTATCGCACCGACAGGTGCAACGACCGAGGCGAAGCTCCGAGCGAAGCGAGGAGCGCCAGCGGATGAGCAAACGCCGTGCGACGATTGCAAGGCGGCTCGTCGAAGCGCAGCACACCGCCGCAATGCTGACGACGTTCAACGAGGTCGACATGACGGCCGTCATGAGCCTCCGTGAGCGACGTAAAGAGGCGTTCAAGAAGCAGTACGGCGTCGGTCTGGGCATCGCCTCGTTCTTCGTCAAGGCCAGCCTTGCCGCGTTGCGCGCGTTCCCGCAGCTCAACGCCGAGATCCAGGGTGACGAGATTGTCCTCAAGCGGTACTACGACATCGGCATGGCGGTGGGTGCGGAGGGTGGGCTGGTCGTCCCGGTGCTGCACGACGCGGACCAGATGTCATTTGCGGAAATCGAGCAGAGAATCCGTGACTACGCGAAGAGAGCCGCCGACGGAACGCTGACCCTCAAGGATCTCGCAGGCGGCACATTCACCATCACCAACGGTGGCGTCTTCGGTTCGCTCCTCAGCACGCCGATCCTCAATCCCCCGCAGGTCGGGATCCTCGGACTGCACAAGATCCAGGATCGCCCGATCGCGGTGAACGGCCAGGTCGTCGTCCGTCCGATGATGTACGTCGCCTTGAGCTACGACCATCGCATCGTCGACGGCCGTGAGGCAGTTCAGTTTCTGGTGACAATCAAGGAGTTCGTCGAGGATCCAGGGCAGTTGCTCCTGGAATCGTGACCCTCTCGCGGACCTGAAAGGTCCGCGCCGCTCGTATCAGGCTACTCCTCGGCCATGTATGGATACCTGTAGTCGCGCGGCGGCGAGAACGTTTCCTTGATCGTCCGCGCGCTGACCCAGCGCAGCAGGTTGATCTTCGAGCCCGCTTTGTCGTTTGTGCCCGATGCTCTTCCGCCGCCAAACGGCTGCTGGCCAACGACGGCGCCAGTCGGCTTGTCGTTGACGTAGAAGTTGCCGGCCGCGTTTCTCAGTGCATTCGTGGCGTCGACAATCGCTGCCCGGTCGGTGCTGAAGACCGATCCGGTCAGCGCGTACGGTGACGTCCGATCGATCGTCGTGAGCGTCTCCGACCATTCCCCGTCCGGATAGACATACGCCGTCACGACCGGCCCGAAGATCTCCTCGCACAGCAGGCGATAGGCCGGATCCTCGGTTTTGATCAGCGTGGCCTCGACGAAATACCCCTCTTCGCCGTGCACGTTGCCACCCTGGATCACCTTCGCGTGTTTCTTCGCGTCCTCCAGGTATGAACCGATCCTGTCGAACGCCTTCTTGTCGATGACCGCACCGAGGAAGGTACGGAAGTCGGCGACGTCCCCCATCTTCATCTCGCGCATCATGCCGACGACGCGGTCGCGCACCTCGGGCCACAACGACTCAGGAATGTAGACCCGGCTCGCCGCGGAGCACTTCTGTCCCTGGTACTCGTAGCCGCCCCGGGCAATCGCGACCGCCACTTCCTGCGCATCGGCGGAGGGATGCGCGATGATGAAGTCCTTCCCTCCCGTTTCGCCGACGACCCGCGGATACGACTTGTAATGGCCGACGTTCTCGCCCACTTTGCGCCACATGCTGTTGAAGACAGACGTGCTGCCCGTGAAGTGGATACCCGCGAGATCGGGAGAGTCGAGCACGATGTTTGTGATCTGTGCCGCATCCCCGGGAACGAAATTGATGACGCCCGGCGGCAGGCCTGCGCGCTCGAGGAGACGCAGGATGTAATAGCCGCTCAGCATCGCGCTCGACGCCGGCTTCCAGATCACCGTGTTGCCCATCAGCGCCGGCGTCACCGGGAGGTTGCCGGCGATCGCGGTGAAGTTGAATGGCGTGACCGCGTACACGAAGCCTTCGAGCGGCCGGTAGTCCATCCGGTTCCACGTCGCGTGAGAGCTCATTGGCTGCTCGCCGTACAGCTCCTGCGCGTAGTAGGGGTTGAACCGCCAGAAGTCCACCATCTCGGATGCGGAATCGATTTCCGCCTGGAACGCGACCTTCGACTGGCCGAGCATCGTCGCCGAATTCAACGTCTGCCGCCATGTCGTTGTCAGCAGCTCCGCCGCGCGGAGGAAGACGGCGGCGCGGTCTTCCCATCGCCAGCTGGCCCACTCCCGCGCAGCGGTCTTTGCTGCGTCGATTGCCTGATGGACGTGCTCAGGGTCGGCCGCATGCCAGTCCGCCAGCACATGCCGATGGTTGTGCGGCATGACCGCCTGCTGGGTCCGCCCGGTGCGAATCTCGCGGCCGGCAATCACGACCGGAATCTCAACGCGCTCAGCGGACATCGACTCGAGTCGAACCTTGAGCTCCGCACGTTCCTTGGAGCCAGGCAGATACGCGAGGTTTGGTTCATTCGTTGGCTGCGGAACGCGGGAAATGCCCGCAAAGGCAGACGTCTGACAGGTGGCGGAGCCTGTCGGATGCTGCGCAGGCGACGACGATGGAGAAATGACTGGCGTCGACATAACGCGATCTTATGTCAGCGTAGTTCCGACGGCCGTAGATCACAGCGCGTCTTGAGCTGAGAAGCCACCAATTCAGCCTTAAGTCTGCCCGCGGCGTGCCTTGGCGTTCCAAGTAGATCCAACAACTTCGCGTAGAAGTTCGCCATGTACTTCCAGTTAGGTGTGTTAGCCACGTGTGATTTTTTGCGCCCTTCTGGCCATCCCTTTGCTTTTGGAGCACCACTCCCACGGAAACCAGCGATGACAAAGAGGTCCCAGATGCTTCGCAGACTACTCCTCTTCGGTGTCTTGATTGCGGCAGCCGTGCCCGCGTACGCGGCGCCTGTCGTCTACAACAACGGCGCGCCGAACAGCAACAGTGGCAACGAGATGACGGAGTGGATTCAAGCGGAAGATTTCACGCTGAGTCTCACAACGATCATCACTGACGTCCACTTCTGGGCGTTCGAAATTGGTGCGAACGTGTATCAGGGCAGCATTTCGTGGCAGATTTACGCCGACAACGCCAATCAACCCGGCGCGACCCTCGCGTCCGGCAATGTGGCACCGACACGCGTGCTTGACCACAACACGGGCTTCGGTCCGTCGTTCCTGTACGACTTCGCCATTCCCGACTTTACGGCGCTTGCGGGCACGAAATATTGGTTGGGTCTCCACAACGGTCCTTTGACGACAACAAACCGACTCGACATGTACTGGGAAACCACCGGGGTTAACGCCACAACCCGTGGTCATGAGGATCAGACGCCGTTTGCCGTCGGCGGCTGGGTTAACACCGGGGCGGAGCACGCGTTTCAGTTGACCGGCAACGACGCGAACGCGGTGCCAGAACCCACGTCCGTGTTGCTGCTCGGCACGGGTCTCGCTGGAATTGTTGCCTTCCGCGCTCGGCGGAAAGCACGGGCGGGCGCGTAAATAAAATCCGCGCCCGGCGGATTCGTGTCAGGAAGTAAAGGCCGTTATCCACTGGATAACGGCCTTTTATTTAGAACCCTTCCACTGAACCTGGTTCCGCGGCGTTGCCTTTGAATTCGTGTATCAGGGCCGAGCGGGCTCGATGTCGACGGCGATGTTCCGCCATTTCTGCTGTCTGAATCTCATCACGCTGAGCACACATCGCGTGAAATGGCCGACCACGATCGCCATCCAGATGTCGCCGGCCATCAGTTCGCGTGTCATCTCGGTGACCGTGCACATTCCGAGCGGTATGACGATCTGCGAGATCACCGAGATGTACAGCGGGCTCCGCGTATCGCCGGTGCCCTGTAGTCCGCCCGTGTAGCTGAGCGCAACGGTGATGAAGAGGCCCGAGACACTCAAGTAGCCGAGCAGCTGCCGGCCGATCGACAATACGAGCGGGTCGGTCATGCCGAACGCGGCCAGAAGATACGTTGGGAACAACAAGAACACCGCGCCGACAATCGCCGCGGCCGCAAGTCCGATGTGTGATGCGACTTGCACTCCTTCGGCCGCACGCTCGGGCTTACCGGCGCCGAGATTCTGTCCCGCGATCGTTGCCGACGCGCCGAGCAGCCCCGTCGACGTCCACGTGATCAACGAAAAGAGCTCGGTGTAGTCGACGGCGAACGCCGCCTGCGCCGCCGCGCTGTTCTCGAGTGCCCCAATGAATCGAAGCAGAAAGACCCCCCCGATATTCATGGCGATGCCCTGGACGCCCGTCGGAAGACCGAACCTGAACAGCGACCGGATGACGGCAAAGTCGGGCTTGCGATCCATGCCGCCCTCGAAATGGATCACCGACTCCGGCCGCGTGAGCCGCCAGACACCATACGTGCTGACCATCGTGCTGCTGATGACCGTCCCGAACGCAGCGCCGATGGTCCCGAACATCGGAATGAGGATCACGTTCAAGCCGATCGTCAAGCCGGTCATCGCCAATCCGAGTCGCAGCGGGGTACGCGGATCGCCGGCGGCACGGAAGGCGCCACTCAGCATGAAGAACATGATCAGGCCGACGATGCCGACGAACATCATGCGGAGAAAGGGGAGCGCCTCCGCGCGTACTTCCGGCGCGGCGTTCACCAGCGTGAGCAGCCAGGGCGCGGCAATGTAGCCAACGATTCCCAATGCGGCAGACAGACCGGTTGCTGTGAGGAAGGACTGATACACCACACGGTTCACCTTGTGCGGATCGCCCGCTCCCGCGAAGCGCGCGACGAGCACCGCCATGCCGGTGAACACGGAGCTGACGAAGACGATGACGACGAGGATGATCTGCCAGCTGACGCCGATGGCCGCGTTGCCGACGTATCCGACGAAGTGACCGACCATGACATGGTCGATGATGCCCTGCAGTCCGGCGATGACGTTCTGGAGCATCGTCGGCCACGCGAGCCGCCACACGGCGCGTCCTATGGGGCCTTCAATGATCGAGCGATCGTATTTCTGACCGGAAGGGGGAAGGGTCGCCATCGGGGATTTGGCGGCGAGTCTACTACGCGCCGCTTACCTGCCGATGCCCATCTGCCGGCCACCGTCGCGATACGGCCGGTGACACGCCTCGCAGGCTGCAGTAATGATGTCACCCGCACCCGCGAGCGCGTCAGCATCCTTCTTCTCGGCGGCGCTCGCCGCCGTTGCCGCCGCATCAACGAGCGCGCGAGACATCTTCATCCACCCCATGTTGTCCCGAGCGCGGCTCCCCAGCATCAGCAGGTTGCCAGCCTCGGCCAGCACGAGTGCCTGGCTGCGCGCCTCGACCCAGCCCTTCTCGTTGCTGGGCGCATCACCGGACGCGCGAAACACAGCGTCGGACGCCGGTGTGATCATGATCTCGTGGAGCTGCCTGACGGTGGCGATTGGACGGACACCGCTCGTGGACCGTTGCGCCGAGGCCGATGCCACCGGGACAAGCAGTATGACAACAAGCATCCGGCTCTTCACAGTTCCTCCAATTGTCGGCGAGCTCATACATCCAGCTCCTGCGCTTCTTCAGCGCGCTCCATGATGAAACGGAACCGCGCGGACGCATCCTTCCCCATCAGCTCGTTAATCACTCTGTCGGTCACAATCTGATCTGAGATGTCGACCCGGAGCAGCCGGCGGGTCCTGGGATTGAGCGTCGTCTCCCACAGCACCTTTGGCATCATCTCGCCCAGACCCTTGAACCGCGTGATCTCGGGATGCGCCCGGCCGTTGCCGTACTGCTTGAGCAGCCGATCGCGGTGCGCATCGTCCAGCGCCCAGAAGGTCTCCTTGCCGATGTCGATGCGATACAGCGGCGGCTGCGCGAGAAATACTCGCCCGTTGGCGATCAGCTGCGGCAAGTGGCGGTAAATGAATGTGAGCAGCAGCGTCGCGATGTGATGCCCGTCGGAATCCGCGTCCGCAAGGATGATGACCCTCCCATAGCGCAGGCGCGCGAGATCGAAACTCTTGCCAAGGCCGCATCCCAGCGCGGTCACGAGATCGGCCAGCTCCTTGTTCTCGAGCACTTTCGCCAGGGTCATCCCCTCGGTGTTCATCACCTTGCCGCGCAGAGGCAGGATCGCCTGGCGGCCGCGATCGCGCCCCTGTTTCGCGGAACCGCCGGCCGAGTCGCCCTCGACGACGAACAACTCGCTGTCCTCGCGGCCGGAGTTCGTGCAGTCACTGAGCTTGCCGGGGAGATTCAGGCGACCTGACGTCGCGGTCTTGCGCGTGACCTCCGCCTGCGCGGCACGGCTGGCTTCGCGCGCGCGCGCCGCCAGGATGATCCGCGCGACGATCGCCTCCGCAACGCTGCGGTTGTGATTCAGCCAGTGCTCCAGCGCCGGCCGCACCGCGGAATCCATCGCCGATGTCAGCTCCGGGTTGTTCAGCCGATCCTTGGTCTGTCCCTGGAACTGCGGCTCCTCGATGAAGAGGCTGACCACGCCTGTGAGACCCTCTCGAATGTCTTCGGCGATCAGCGTCACGCCCTTCGGCGACAGGTTGTGCGTGTCGATATAGTTGCGGACCGCCTTGCCCAGCCCGGCTCGCAACCCGTTCTCGTGGGTGCCCCCCGATCCAGTGGGAATGCCGTTGACATAGCTGCGCAGGTGTTCGTCGGTGGCCTCCGTCCACTGCAGCACGAGATCGAGGCGTGGCGAGGTGTCGCGAGACTGAACGAACGGCGCATCGTGCACGGGCTTGGCGCTGCGTTCCGCGAGGATCTTCTTGAGAAAGTCGAGGAGCCCTTCGCGGTGCTCGAACACCTCTTTCTTCCCGTCGAGCTCGTTGTCGAATGTGACGCGCACGCCCTTGTGGATATAGCTCACCACCTCGAGTCGCTCGCGAATCAGCGCCGGATCGAATTCCACCTTCGGAAAGATCGTGGAGTCGGGGTGAAAGTAGACGGTCGTCCCCGTGCCGCGCGCGGCGCCCGCTTTCTTCAACGGCCCGGTCGCCTTGCCGCGCTTGAACGACATCTCCCACGTCGCGCCGTCACGTTTCACGCTGGCGCGTAGCTCCGACGAGAGCGCGTTGACGACGGAGGCGCCGACGCCGTGAAGGCCGCCGGCCGTCTTGTAGTTGCCCTGCTCGAATTTGCCTCCGGCGTGGAGCACCGTGAAAATCACCTCGAGCGCGCTCTTTTTCGTGGCGGCATGCTTGTCCACGGGAATGCCACGGCCATCGTCGGAGATCGTGATCGAGCTGCCGTCTTCGTGCAGCGTCAGCACGATATTCGACGCGAAGCCATTCATCGCTTCGTCGACCGAGTTGTCGAGGATTTCCCAGACCAGATGATGAAGTCCGGCGGTGCCAACCCCCCCGATGTACATGCCAGGTCGCTTGCGAACCGGCTCCAGCCCTTCGAGAACGGTGATGTCTTTTGCGGTGTAATTCGCCACGGGAAGGTTATAGGTTACAGGTTATTAGGTAACGCCCGTGCGCCTCGTTCTTGCCGGCGTCGCGTGGCTCACCGCATTCGGTCTGTTTGCGGTGCTCATCGAGTGGTCTGCCCGCCCACCACGGCCGACGCCCACGCCTCCGGCGGTGACCGACCTGGTTCGCGCACTCAACAAGCTGGAGTCATCATCGCCGAACGCAAAGCACGAGCCGTGGACGGTGACGCGCGCCACCTCAGCGTATCGCGCGATGGTGGTCGACGTCGAAGCGGACATGCCCGAGGACGCGCTGCGGATCGCGAACGACATCGTCGATCCGCTTCGAGCGAAGTACGAAGAGGTGTTGATCTACGTGCGGCCGACCGGGAATCCCGTCAACGCCATCGTGCGGCGCATCCAGTGGACGCCGCACAATGGGTTTGTCGAGACGAGCTATTGATTCGCGGACCTCAAAGGTCCGCGCCGCAGTGAGCTACTTCTTGTCTGCGGCTTCGGATTTTGTGCGCGTGGTCTTGCGCGCCCGCGGCTTCGCGGTCTTCCCACCCGTCGCGCCCGTCTCGCTTTTCGCCGCCTTCGTTCGTGGGGCCGTGGTCTTCCGCCTGCGCGCGCCCTTCCGCACGGGCGTTGCGCTTGCGTCGGTCTCGGCAGGCGTCTGTTCGATCGTCTCCGCCTCGACAATCGGACTTTCCTCGACCGTCTCTGCGGCCGACGTTTCCACCGTCACCGCCTCCGCAGCCACGTCGACCGGCACATCTTCGACCCCAACGGTCGCGGGCGTCTGGATTAGCTTCGCGCCGGGAAACACGCGCACCGCCCCGTGTCGATCGCGCTCGAGGCGAACCACGCCTTCCTTGCCCGCGGCGCGCAGCAGATCGACGACCGAGGCAAAGCCGTACTTCCGCTCGTCGAACCCTTCGATGCCGGTCTTGAGGAACTGCTTCGCCTGGCGCACGTACATCGGCCAGCGCGGTGCCGGCGACGCGTGCGTGAACGCCTGCTGCACCGCGCGGATGCCGTCCTGCATCGTCATCGGCGACGCGGGCATCGATTCTTCGTCGTCGTCGTCGGACGGCAGGCGCGTCCGAATGGTACCGCTCTGTGGTTGTCGCCGCGCGGGGCGACCGCGCGGGGCGCGGCGATGTGCGGCGCAGCGGTGGTTTCCTGTTCGTGGTGCGGCGACGCAGCGTCGCCGTCGCGTCGTGGTCGCGCGACTCGACCAGCATGCTGCGGCCGGCATTCTTCAGCGTGACCGCGCCGGTCTGCGCCACCTTCTCCATGAAGTCGCGGAAGCTGCCCGCGCCGTACTCGCGCTCCGAGAACGTCGAGTCGAGCTGCAGCAGCGTGCTCTTCAGCAGACCCGAGCTGCGGCGTGACCTCGCGCTCCGACAGCACCTTCAGCGCGCGCTTGACGAGCGGCAGCGCCTTCGCGATGTCGCTCGCGCTCGCTGGCTGCCGGCTTGCTCGCCGCGTTCGCTGCTGCGCCCGCCGCCACTCCTGCCGACGAGGTTCTCGTAGGCGATGAACTCGTGACAGTTCTTCTGCATCGTCAGGCTGGTGAACTGGCGGCCGCCGACGACGATCACCTTGCGGCCGTACTGCTTCAGCTTCTCGACGAGCGAGATGAAGTCGCTGTCGCCGCCGACGATGACGAAGGCGTTGATGTGGTCGTGGGTGAACGCCATCTCGAGCGCGTCGAGCGCCATCGTGATGTCGGCGCCGTTCTTGTCGCCGCCAGGCGTCATGTTGCGCTGGACCATGCGGATGGCGTGCTGCGTCAGGAGCGCGGCTGTAGTCGCCGGCGCGCTTCCAGTCGCTGTAGGCGATCTTGGTGACGATCTCGCCGCGTTCCTTGATGGCCTCGAGGATGAGGCCGATGTCGAACTGACCGCCGATGGTGTTCTTGACGCCGATCTCGACGTTGTCGAAATCGATGAACACGGCGATCCGTGTACTGCGTGTATCTGTTGTGAGGATGTTCATGCAGATTCCGCCAGGCGAGATGCCGGGCACATGTTCCGGGAGGCTTGATAGCGAGGTGGTCGGCCTGCAGGGTCCCGGCGATGGAATGGCATCAACGGCCTGCATCAGGGCGCCTTCAGTGCCGAGTGAAATCGGCCGCAACGGCGGCGTAACCCGCGCGACGAGTCAGGAACGTATACCGCACGGAGACGTCCTATCGCGAGGCGCACGCCAGTTGTGCGAAGCGCCGATATGGCGGCCGTGGCCCTACGACCGTCGAGCGGCTGGGGATTCTCGACCTCGCCGGGAATGACGCGGGTGAACTGGCCGCGCTGCAGCAGCTCGCGCCCTTTGCCGCCGCGGCCGGTGACCTCGTATTTCGTCGTGCTGATGGTCTGTTCGCTGCCGCGGCTCGTTTCGACGCGCATCAGGTCGCGGTCGCCGGTCGAGGCGATGAAGCCGAGCACGCGGTCCTCGTCCGCCGCTCAGCTTGATCAGGATGACGCCTTTGCCCGGCCCGGAGAGGTAGTTGACCTCGTCGGCGCGGCAGAGAATGCGCGCGCGCATCCTGCGTCGCGGCGATGACGATCTCGTCGCCCGTGATGCGCGCCACGCCGACGACTTCGACGCCTTCCGATCGGACGCGCGTAGCGCCGTCCCGCGCGGGTGCTCGGCTCGACGAACGGCTCGAAGCTGAACCGCAGGCTGTAGCCGTCGCTCGTCACCGCCAGCGCGTGCACCGGCGGGCGCCACGCCTTCCTTGCGCGTCGCGATCTTGCCGGCCACGCGCGGATCGAGGCTGAACGCGGCGATCACTCGTTCGCCGTCGCGCAGCTTGAACAGCTTCTGCACCGGCTCGCCGTAGCCGGTCGATGCGGGCACGTCGATGATGCGCGACGTATACGCGACGCCGAAGTTGCGTGAAGAACACCACGCTCGCGCGCGTGCTGCCCTGCAGCACCGCCAGCACCGAGTCGCCCTCGCGCAGCCGCGTCGTCGACAGGTCGCGCACTTCCTTCTGCCGCTTCACCCAGCCGTCGCGCGACACGATGACGACGTTGTCTTCCTCGACGATGAAGTCGTCGGCGGTGAAGGCGACCTCCTCGTCGGATTCGATGAGCGTCCGGCGCTTGTCGTCCTTGCCGCCGTACGTCTTCTGGATCTCCTCGATCTCGTCGCGGACGACCTTCCAGCGGCCGTCTTCGTCCTTCAGCAGCGCGCTGATCTGCCGCGCGCGCTTCCGCTTCTCGGCCAGCTCGTTCTGGATGACGAGAATCTCGAGACGCGCGAGGCGATACAGCTTCAGCTCGAGGATCGCGTCGGCCTGCTCGGCGTCGAGATCGAAGCGCTTCATGATCTTCTCCGCCGAGTCCGCCTTGCCGTCGGACTTGCGGATGATCCTGATGATCTCGTCGAGCGCGTCGAAGACCTTCTCGAACCCTTCGAGGATGTGGATCCGCTTCTTCAGCGCCTCGAGCTCGTGCTCGAGACGATTGGTGACGACCTGCAGCCGGAAGTGCAGGAAGTACATCAGAGCCTGGTGCAGATCGAGACGCTCGGGCCGGCCGACCTCGGCGTTCTCGGTCGGGATCAGGCACGTCAGGTTGACGATGAAGTTGGTCTGGAGCGGCGTGTTCTTGAACAGATACGCCATCACCATCTTCGGGTCGGCGTCCTTCTTGATCTCCAGCGCGATCCGCACATCGTCGGTGGAGACGTCCCTGACGTCGAGAAGCGGCGGCAGCTTGCGCGACAGGACGACGTCGGCGATGCGCTCGACGAGCGCGGCCTTGTTCACCGTGTACGGAATGCTGGTGACGTAGAGCGTCCGCCCGCCTCGCGTGCTGGAGGCTTCTTCCCACGTGGCGCGGAGCCGAACGGTGCCGGACCCGGTCTTGTAAATCTCCTTCAGCTCCTCCGGAGAATTCAGAATCTGACCGCCGGTCGGAAAGTCAGGGCCTTTGACGTAGCGGCACAGCTGCGCGCTGCTCAGGTCGGGGTTGTCGAGCAGCTTGATCAGCGCGGTGCAGATCTCGCCGAGGTTGTGCGGCGGGATGTTCGTCGCCATGCCGACCGCGATGCCGGTCGCGCCGTTGATGAACAGGTTGGGGACGCGGGCCGGCAGCACCACGGGCTCGGTCTTCGTGCCGTCGTAGTTCGGCCGGAAATGGACCGTCCGCTGCTCGATCTCCGCCAGCATCTCGTCGGCGATGCGCGCCAGGCGGCACTCGGTGTAGCGCATCGCCGCAGCGCTGTCGCCGTCGAGCGAGCCGAAATTTCCTGAGCCGTCGATCAGCGGATAGCGCAGCGAGAACGACTGCGCCATGCGCACGAGCGTTTCGTACAGCGCGGCGTCGCCGTGCGGGTGATAGCTGCCCATGACGTCGCCGACCACCTTCGCGCACTTGCGATGTTTGACGTCGGCCGTCAGGTTCTGCTGCCACATCGTGTACAGGATGCGGCGCTGCACCGGCTTGAGGCCGTCGCGCACATCCGGCAGCGCGCGCGAGGTGATGACCGACAGCGCGTAGTTCAGATAACGGCTCTGCGCCGCCTCGTGCAGCGCGACCGCTTCGGTACCGGGGGGCGGCGGAAGAGCGCTGGACTTGCTTTCGGGAAGATCGAAGAGAGAGGGCTCGGACCGTCGTTTAGCCAACTAGAACTCCGTGTCTCCGTGTCTCCGTGGCCCGTCTCACAGAACGAGCATCTTACCCGGGTTCATCCGGTTCTCGGGATCGAGCGCGCGTTTGATCGCCTTCATCACCTCGAGCGACTCGCCATGCTCGTCGGCCAGGTACTCCATCTTGCCCATTCCGACGCCATGCTCGCCGCTGCACGTGCCGCCCATGGCGAGCGCGCGCTTCACGAGCCGCGCGTTGATCGCTTTCGCCTTCGGCAACTCCGTCGGGTCATCTGGATTCATCAGGAAGATGAGGTGAAAGTTCCCATCGCCGGCGTGACCGACGAGCGGCGCGAGAACGCCAGCTTCCTGTACGTCGGCTCGCGTCTCGAGGACGCACTCCGCCAGTCGTGAGATCGGCACGCACACGTCCGTCGTCCACGGCTTGCAGCCGGGCCGCAGCGCAAGCGCCGCGTAAAACGCGTTGTGCCGGGCCTGCCATAGCCTCGCGCGATCCTCGGTCGTCGTCGCCCATTGAAAATCGCGGCCGCCGTGCTCCGCGGCGATCTCCTGCACCGACTTCGCACTCTCAGAGACTGCCTGCTCGCTGGTCCCGTGGAATTCGAAGAAGAGCGTCGGCTTCAGCACGCAGTTCAACTTCGAGTAGCGGTTCACCGCGTCGAGTTGCGCTTCGTCCAGCAACTCGATCCGCGCGACCGGTATCCCAAGCTGGATTGTCGTGATGACGGTCCGAACGGCGCCTTCCATCGAATCGAACGGACAGACGGCGGCGGACACGGCTTCGGGCAACCCGAACAGGCGGACCGTGATTTCGGTAATCACGCCGAGGGTCCCTTCGGAGCCGACGAACAAGCGGGTGAGGTCGTAGCCTGACGATGACTTCCGCGCGCGGCTTCCCGTGTGGATGATGCGACCGTCGGCCAGCACCACCGTCAGAGCCAGGACCGCTTCCCTCATCGTGCCGTAGCGCACCGCGGTCGTCCCCGATGCACGCGTCGCGGCCATGCCACCAATCGTCGCGTCGGCGCCGGGGTCGACCCAGAATGCCAGCCCTGTGTTGTTCAATGCCTTGTTCAACTGGCCATGCGTCACGCCCGCCTCGACGGAGGCGTCGAGATCCTCTGCGTTCACAGCGAGGACCCGGGTCATCCGCGAGAAGTCAATCGACACGCCGCCGCTGAGGGCGTTGACGTGCCCTTCGAGCGACGAGCCGATACCGAACGGGATTACCGGCGCGCCGTAGCGTGCCGAGACCTTCACGATCGCGCTGACCTCATCCGTGCTCGCCGGAAAGACGACGACGTCGGGCTCGGCCTGGGCGTGCCACGACTCGCCGTGGCTATGATGCTCGAGCTGTGTCGGATTGGTCGTGCATCGGTCGCCAACGACGGCGCGCAGATCGGCCACGAGCGCGTCACGCGCCGTCGCGGAGAGGACGGAAGTCACCGGACGATTGTAGTATTGGTGATTTGCGATTCGTGATTCGTGATGAGCCCTCTAATATTCTTCGTGTCCATCGAGTTCTTCGTGGTTGATCAACAATCACAAATACTAATTACGATCACGAATCACCAATGACCAATCATCAATCCTCAATGGAGAAATGCCCATGATGTGCTACGGAGGCAAGGATCTCGCGCGCTCATATCGGACCGTACGCGCGAATACGTTGAAGACCCTCGAGGAGATTCCGGAAGCGAAGCTCGATTTCGTGGCGGCGCCAGGGACGCGCTCAATCCGGCAGTTGCTGACCCATATTGCCTTGACCGATTCGTTCTCAGGCGTGCACAAGGAGAAGCGCACGTCGTTTGAGGGGATCAACTTTCCACAGCTGATCGGCCAGATGCAGGCAGAAGAGCAGATGCCGCGTACAAAGGCGGAGCTAACCGCGCTGCTGACACAACGCGGAGAAGAGACCGCGTCGTGGATCGAGGGGCTCAGCGACGATTTTCTCGCCGAGCCGTTCAACCAGCCGCCAGGCACGATGCCTGCCACGAAGACGCGCTTCGAGATGATCATGAGCATGAAGGAGCACGAGATGCATCACCGCGCGCAGCTCATGCTGATTCAGCGGATGATCGGCCAGGTCCCGCATCTGACGCGTGCGATGCAGGAGCGGTTCGCGGCCGCGGCCGCCCAGCAGCGCACCTAGTACTCATTCTCCGACGGTCCACTAGACTAGTCGTGCGCTCGCCATTTACAAAGAAGACGCTGGCGTTCCTGCGGGCGCTGAAGCGGAACAACGATCGCGAGTGGTTTCGAGCGCGAAAGACTGAGTACGAACAGCACGTCCGGGGGCCGATGGTTGCGCTGCTCGAGCAGCTCTCGGCGGACTTCCCGGCGTTTGCGCCGGATCTCGTCGCGGATCCGCGTGTGTCCCTGTACCGGATCTACCGCGACACCCGCTTCAGCGAAGACAAGACGCCGTTGAAGACGCATGTCGCCGCGCACTTCCCCTCGCGCAAGTTTCCGAAGGGAGAAGGCGCGGGACTCTATCTCGAAATCGCGCCGCAATGGGTCTGGGTCGGCGGCGGCTCCTACATGCCGTCGCCGGCTGATCTGCAGGCGATTCGCGCGTCGGTCGCGCGGCACCACCGCACGCTACATCGCATCGTCACCGCGACGACGTTTACCCGGACGGTCGGCAGTCTCGGCGGCGAACAGCTGACGCGCGTACCGCGCGGGTACGCAAAGGATCATCGGGCGGCCGATTACCTCCGGCACAAGCAATTTGTCGCAGGCTGTGAATTCCCGGCCGATTTCGC
The DNA here is from genome assembly GCA_963741135.1 of uncultured Acidobacteriota bacterium. Classification (GTDB taxonomy): domain Bacteria; phylum Acidobacteriota; class Vicinamibacteria; order Vicinamibacterales; family UBA2999; genus Gp6-AA40. The sequence goes on along the minus strand of CAVUHC010000006.1, from coordinate 122,639 downwards.
GCTCAGCGCGCGGTTCTACCCGGACCTCCTCAACGTGTTCCGGGCCGTCTCACCGCTCGTGGACTTTCTCAATCGCGCGATGATCGGCGGTCGGGAGACCCTGCACGGGCCTCCTGACAAGGACTTCCGGCAATTCGCACGTTCGCTCGCGCCATAATCGCTCGATGCCGCACGCCCCGGCCGACGAGTATCGCGCGCGCCTGGGCGCCCGCCGCGAGACTCACTCCAATCTGACGCGGCTCGACGCCCGCTTCAGCTATTCGCGCCTGGCGGTGTTTGTCGGCGGTGTCCTGTGTGCGATTGCCGCGTGGCGTGGATGGTTCGCCCCCTGGTGGCTGGCGCTTCCCGTCGCGGTGTTTGCTGTCCTCGTCGTGAGACACGACCGGGTGCTGCGGAAACGCGATGCCGCGACGCGCGCCATCGCGTTCTACGAGCGCGGGCTCGCGCGCATCGAAGACCGGTGGGCGGGCACGGGTGACACCGGCGAGCGCTTTCGCGATCCCGACCATCTGTACGCGCAGGACCTCGATCTTTTCGGTCCCGCATCGCTGTTCGAGCTGCTGTCGATTGCGCGCACCCGGGCCGGGGAAGAAACGCTTGCCGGATGGCTACTGGCACCCGCTGAAGCACCCGAGATTCTCGCGCGACAGCAGGCGACGAGTGACCTCGCGCCGCGTCTCGATCTTCGCGAGGCGCTGTCGCTTGCCGGCGCCGACATCCGCGCGAGCGTTCACAGCGAAGCCGTCGTCGCATGGGCGGAGGGACCGCCGCACTTGAGCGGCCGGTGGATGCGTCCTGTCGCGACGACCCTGACGGTGGCGGCGATCGCAGCGGCCGGATCATGGATCGCGACCGGCGATTCGGCGGCGTTCATCGCCGTGGTGTTGCTGGAAATCCTCTTCTCGCTGCCGCTTCGGCAGCGGATCTCCGCGTCGCTGCACGGCGCCGATGCCGCCGCGCGAGACCTTGACGTGCTCGCAGTCGTGCTGGCTCTCCTCGAGCAGGAGCGTTTCACTGCGGAACGCCTCACGCAGCTGCAGGGTCAGCTCGCCGGCGCCGGGACGACGAACCCGGCCGCCCGAGCATCCGCTTCCATACGCCGACTCCATCGGCTGGTGGAGCTCCACGACTGGCAACACAACATGTTCTTTGCGCCTTTTGCCGCGTCAGTGCTGTGGGGCACACACCTTGCGCTCGCCATCGAGTCGTGGCGCCGCGCCCACGGACGCGAGGTGCGCGAGTGGCTGCGGGTCTCAGGGGAGTTCGAGGCAATCGCATCGCTCTCGGCGTACCAGTACGAACACCCGGATGACCCATTTCCAGAAATCATGACGCCCCCTTCCCGCCACGGGGTGTTCGACGGCGTCGCGCTCGGGCACCCGTTGGTTCCGGCGGCTCGCATGGTTCGCAACGATGTGCATCTTGGCGAGCCCGGCGGATCTGACCCTTCGACAGGCTCAGGGTCACCCCGAGCCGAGGCTAGGGGCGACACGTCCGCGCCGCAGTTGCTTGTCGTCAGCGGCTCGAACATGTCGGGGAAGAGCACGCTGCTGCGGACCGTTGGCGTCAATGCGGTGCTCGCCTTCGCCGGTGCCCCGGTGCGCGCCAGGACGTTACGGCTCACGCCGCTGCGCATCGGGGCGACGCTGCGCATCCAGGACTCGCTCCAGGAGGGACGATCGCGTTTCTACGCTGAAATCACCCGCATCCGCGACATCGCCGATCTCGCATCTGGTGCCGTGCCGGTGCTGTTCCTCCTCGACGAGCTCTTTCATGGCACCAACTCTCACGATCGCGTCGTCGGCGCGTCGGGCGTCCTCGGCGCGCTCGTCGACCGTCAGGCGATCGGCCTCATCACCACTCACGATCTCGCGCTGACGAGGGTCGCGGACGATCTCGCGCCGCGCGCGGTCAACGTGCACTTCGACGACCGCTTCGAGGGTGGAGAGATCCAGTTCGACTACGTCATGAAACCAGGGCCGGTGACGCGCAGCAACGCGATCGCGCTGATGCGCGCCGTCGGTCTCGATGTTCCAGAGTCTAACCACGATGGTCTTCCGCAACCTTCGAGATTTTCGTGAGCTTCGTGGTTGATTCTATCGGGGACCGACATGGCTGACGCACATCCCGCCGTCACGTACGGAAGCTATCTGAAGATCGACGAGCTTCTTTCGCTGCAGCAGCCGCGGTCCGATGGGGAGCACGACGAAATGCTCTTCATCATCATTCACCAGGTCTACGAGCTCTGGTTCAAGGAGCTGCTGCACGAATTCGATCGCGTCGCGCGGCTGCTGACGGGCGACGAGCCGCACCGTGCGCAGCACACGCTGAAGCGGATCCTCACGATCCTGAAAGTCATGGTGGCTCAGCTCGACATCCTCGAGACGATGACGCCACTGGAGTTTCTGAGCTTCCGCGCGCGGTTGGAGGCCGCAAGCGGCTTTCAGTCGGACCAGTTCCGCCAGATCGAATTTCTCCTCGGCGCGAAGAGCGAGGCGGCCATCGCGCGATTTCCAGACGGTGGCCGCGCTCGCAGGGCGTTGACGGAACGATACGATGCGCCGACGCTGTGGGACTCGTTTCTTCACTACCTCTCGCGGGAAGGCTACCCCATTCCTTCCGCACAGCTGTCTCGGCCCGTCACGTCCCCGGTCGAGCCGTCCGCCGATGTGCAGCAGATCCTGATCGACATCTATCGACGCGACCCGAAGAACGCCGGCCTCTGCGAGCGGCTCGTGGACCTCGATGAAGGACTTCAGGAGTGGCGCTACAGGCACGTGAAGATGGTGGAGCGGACGATCGGCGTCACGCGTGGAACAGGCGGATCGAGCGGGGCTGCGTATCTCTCGAGTACGGTCGGCCGCCCGCTGTTTCCCGATCTCTGGGAGATACGCGGGAGGCTCTAAGCCTTGCGTCAACCGTCTACGGTCTACCGTCTACCGTCTACCGTCCTGAGTGAAACGCCTGTTGGGCCCGCACGTTGCCGATCCTCCGCTGGAGGTGTTCGGTGGCAAGAAATCATCGCAAGCTGCGTATGTTCCATGACGCGCGCCTGGTAGAGAGCATGAAGACGAACTGGCGGCCGAGCATGAACACAAGAATCGGGCCGGTAGACGGCAGACCGTAGACTACGGATTGTGAACGAGATCGCCGCCCACTACTCCCGATTTCGCGTCACCGAGAGGCTGCTGCTAACGGGACACTCGCACCAGGCGTGGCCGGATGTGGCCTTCGAAGCGCAACAACGCGCCTGGCTCGACGCAGCGGAGCTCGTGGACGAGAAGTGGGTGCGCGCCTCGGAGGAGGCCCGAAAGGTGCGCGACGGTTTCGGGCGGCTGTTGGGCGACTCGGCCGACAACATCGCGCTCGGCCAGAACACGCATGAGCTCGTCACGCGCTGGCTGTCCGCGCTGCCGTATCGGCAGCGCCGCCGCATCATCACGACGAACGGGGAATTTCACTCGATCCGCCGCCAGCTCGATCGTCTTGCCGAAGAGGGCGTTGAGGTCGTCAGAATCCCGACCGCTCCTGTGGACGACCTGAGCGATCGCATTGCTCGAGCCGTCGACGATCGGACGCTTGCCGTCATGGCGTCATCGGTCATGTTCGAGACGGCGGAAATCGTTTCCGGGCTCGATCGAGTTGCCGCCACGTGCGACACGCACGGCGCCGCACTCCTGGTGGATGCCTATCACCAGTTGAATGTCGTTCCGTTCGATGTCCGGGCGATGGGCCTTGCAAACGCGTTCATCACCGGCGGCGGCTACAAGTACTGCCAGCTCGGCGAGGGCAACTGTTTCCTGCGCGTGCCGCCGGGCTGCCGGATGCGGCCCGTCCTGACCGGATGGTTCGCGGAGTTCGAACAACGCGGATCGGTGGAGCACGGACGCGTGACATATGCGCCTGGTGCTGCCGCATTTGCGGGGGCAACTTACGATCCAACGTCACATTACCGAGCGGCCGCGGTATTCGACTTTCATGTCGCGCAGCGGCTCACGCCTGACCGCCTTCGGGAGATCAGCCTCCATCAAGTCGCCCTTCTCGCAACGTCATTCGCCGCGCTGGACGTCGATCCTTCGATTGCTCGCGCACAGGGAATCCCGCCGGCACGCCGAGCGGGGTTCCTTGCGATTCGCACACCACGCGCCACAGAGCTGGTGCGTGCCTTGCAGCACGTGGCAGTTTTCGCAGACGCCCGCGGCGAGATCCTTCGCCTTGGCCCCGCCCCGTATCTGAGCGACGACCAGTTGCGCGACGCCATCGCAAGGCTGGGCGGCGTTCTTGGGGGTCAGACTCGGGTGACGCCCAGTACCCGAGTCTGATTCGCCTGCATCCCGTCACCCGAGTCTGACCCCGGTGTAGGATTCGCGGCATGGGCTGGCGAGCGTACGCGGGTCTCTGGACGACGCTGGCGGGCACGATCGCGGGAGCGATCGTCCTCCTTGTCGCTCGGCCGGCGCGTCCGGGCCTTACCACACCAATCCAGGGGTTCAGTGCGACGAGCGTTGCCGCCCAGCACACGGTCGAGCAGCGCATCTCGCGCTTTCCATCGGCGAGACGTCTCGAGGCCGACCACCGCTTTCTTACCGCTGAACCTCACGTCGCCGGCACCGCGCGTGACCGGCTTTTGGCCGAATGGACGCGCGACCAGTGGCTGGCCGCCGGGCTCGATTCGGTCGAGATCGTCGAGCACGACGTCCTTCTGCCGTACCCCGGAGAGACTTCCGTCGAAATGATCGCGCCGCATCCATGGCGTGCCACGCTGAGCGAAGGAGGGGAGGACGCTGTCGCGTTTCACGCATACAGCGCGAGCGGAGACGTCACGGCTCCTGTCGTCTTTGCAGGCAGCGGCAGTCCATCCGATTTCGACTGGCTGGCCAATCAGGGTGTCGAGGTGCGCGGCAAGATCGTGCTCCTCCGCCACTCCGTTCCCTACAGCTACCGCGGATACAAGGTTCTTACCGCGCAGCAGCGCGGCGCGACCGCGGTCCTGATGTACTCGGATCCGATCGACGAAGGAGAGGCACGCGCCCCGACGTATCCGGCCGGCCCGCGAGGACCCTGGGATCACATTCAGCGAGGCGCTGTCGGATTCGACTTCCTCGCGCCCGGCGATCCACTCACGCCCGGCTGGTCGTCGACGCCAGGCGCCCGCCGGCTGTCGCGTGACACCGCGGAGGTGCTGCCTGCGATCCTGAGCGTGCCGATCTCCGCGCGCGACGCGCATGTGATCCTGCAGGCGCTTGGCGGTCCCTCGTCGCCGCGCTCGTGGCGTGGCGCCCTCGACACGGGTTATCACGTCGGGCCTGGCGCGCTGATGCGCGTCCACGTCACCAACAACGAAGCCGTGCGCCCGATCTGGACGGTCATCGGCCGCATCATCGGATCGGCGCATCCCGACCAATGGGTCATCGCCGGCAACCACCGCGACGCATGGGTGTTCGGCGGCGTCGATCCATCAAGCGGCTCCTCGGTGCTGATGGAAACGGCGCGCGCGCTTGGCTCACTCGCGCGAAGCGGCTTCCGTCCCGCGCGCACGATCATCCTTGCAAGCTGGGACGCGGAGGAATACGCCCTGGCGTCGTCAACCGAGTGGGGCGAGGAACACGAGCACGAACTGCGCGAGAAGGCGGTCGCGTACCTGAATGTCGATGCAGCTGTTTCAGGATCGACATTCTCCGCGCTTGCCGTACCGGCGCTTGCCGGCCTCGTTTCGTCCGTCGCAGGCGCGCCCGACTCCGCGATACACACCCGCCTCGGCGGAGGCTCGGACTATGCAGTGTTCCTCAACTTCCTCGGCGTGCCGATTGTCGACCTGCGCTTCGAGGGACCGTATGGCGTCTATCACTCGGCCTACGACAATCACGATTGGGTGTCGCGCTTCGCGGATCCCGGTTTTCTCCGGCACGCAGAGTTGACGCGCATCTGGGCGACACTGACGATGCGCCTTGCGAACGCGGATGCGCTGCCGTTCGACGAGGTCCGGTACGCCAGGCGGATCGGCGAATTTCTCGCCGCCGTCCAGCAGCGCTGGACGGCAAAGGCCGCGCGCGGCACATCAACCAACCTCACGATCGCGGACGCGGCGTTGGCGCGTTTCGCAGCTGCGGCCGCTGCCGGCGCCCACCGCACGTCCGAGGCGCTCGCGCGGGGGGATCGGCCCGCGATCGATACGATCAACCGGCGCCTGATGCGCGTTGAGCGGGCACTGCTCGATCCCGCCGGCCTCGAAGGCCGGCCATGGTATCGGCATCAGATCTACGCACCCGCGTTCAGCTATGAACCAGTGCTCCTCCCCGGCCTCTCGGAAGCGGTCGATGCCGCTGATACCGGGCGCGTCGCCGAGCAGGAACGCCGCCTTGCGGCTGCCCTCGATCGGGCGGCGGACGCGCTCGCGCCCTAGCCCCTGCCTTTAACTCTTCACAACCATTCCCGAACGGGCGACGTCATAATTTCGCCATGAAACACTCAGCGACCCGCGTCGTGTCGGCGCTGTTTGCTCTCCTCCTGGTCGCCTTCATCCCATCCTCGTTGCTCGTTGCCCAGGGGCAGCGACAGGGTGGCGCCGGCGGGGCCCAGGCCGGCGGCTTCGGGCAGGGCGGCGGTGGTGGCCGCGCAGGACAGCTCCCGCCGCGCGACCTGACGGGGACGGGAAATGGGACCGGCGATCAGACGGCGGGCACCGCGATCATCCGGGGCCGCGTCGTGACCTCCGACAACGGCACCCCGGTCCGGCGCGCGCAGGTGCGCGCGCAATCTGGCGAGCTCCGTGCGAATCGTCTCGTCAGCACCGATGCCCAGGGCCGCTTCGAGTTCAAGGATCTTCCAGCCGGACGCTGGAACCTCACGGCGTCAAAGGCCGGCTTCATGACGCTGCGCTACGGGCAGCACCGGGCGTTTGAGGCGGGCACGCCAGTCGAAGTCAAGGACGGCCAGCTGATGGAACGCGCGGACTTCTCGCTGCCGAGAGGCGCCGCGATCACCGGCCGCGTCTTCGATGAGTTCGGCGATGCGGTGGCGAACGCGCGCGTGCAGGTGCTGCGGTACCAGATGGTCCAGGGGACGCGACGGCTGACACCGAGCGGCGGCGGCGATCAGAGCGACGATACGGGGGCCTATCGAATCTACGGCCTTCCGCCCGGTGATTACTACGTCAGCGCGACGCTTCGCGGCAACAACAACGGACCGCTCGACGATCAGGGCGGTGACACAACCAGTTACGCTTCAACCTACTATCCGGGCACGGGCAACGTGGCCGAGGCGCAGCGCGTCACGCTCGCCATAGGGCAGGAGCAGCCGAACGTGAACTTCGCGCTGCAACCGGTGCGCACGGTGAAGATCTCCGGCATGGCGCTCGATTCCAACGGCGTTCCGCTCTCCGGCGGAATGGTCAACCTGACGCCTGCAGATGCAGCGGCCGGCGGTTTTGTCGGCTTCGGCGGCAACGCCGGTCGCATGCGACCCGACGGCACCTTCACCATCGCCAACGTCTCGCCAGGGAGCTACACGCTGATGGCGGTCGCCGGCTTTGGCGGCGGCCGCGGCGGCGGAGGCTTCGCGGCGAGAATCGGCGGGCCCGGTGGTCGGGGCGGCCCTCTGGGCCCCATGGACGTGGAGTTCGCCTCGATGCCGATCGTCGTCAGCGGCGACGATCTCACCGGCCTCACGCTCGTGACCTCGAAAGGCGCGAGCATCACCGGTAACGTCGTCGCGACTGAAGGATCGGTCGCCAAGCTGAGCACGAATTCGATCACGATCGTGGCTCAGAGTGCGCAGTTCCAGCCCGGTCCCTTTCAGAATCGACCTGCGCAGGTCGATGCCGACGGCAACTTCGTCCTCTTCAACCTCACCGGACAGAAATTCATCCGTGTGAACGGCCTGCCACAGGAGTGGACGCTGAAGTCCGTGACATTGAATGGCGCCGACGTGACCGACTCCGCGCTCGAGTTCCGCGGCAGCGCGCAGAGCTCCGGCCTTCAGATCGTCGTCACCGACAAGGTCAGCGACCTCAACGGCAAGGTGATGACCGCCAGGGGTGAAGTGACGCGCGACTATACCGTCGTCGTGTTCCCGGACGATCCCGCCAAATGGGCGTTCCCATCGCGTTTCGTGAAGACCGCGCGCGCCGATCAGCAGGGGCAGTTCCGCATCAAAGCGCTCCCTGCGGACGACCGCTATCTCGCGGTGGCCGTGGACTATCTCGAGGACGGCGAAGGTGGCGACCCGCAGTTTCTGGATCAGATCAAAGGTCGAGCGACGAGATTCGCGCTGGGCGATGGGGAGTCAAAGGCACTCGACCTGAAGCTCGTCAACCGCTGATCACGTGGGTTGGACTAACAGTGCGGCGATCAGCGTTGGCGCCGCCGCCGGCTGCCAGCGATGGCGCTCAGCCGCGAGCTGCCCGAGATGGCTTCCGCGTCGTGGCTTTGCGCTTTGGGCGGCTCGTCGGCTGCAGCGCCCTGTTAGGCAGCCCTCCCGTATTCCTCACCGCTCGGGTGGTATTGAGTACGCCCTTCAGCGCCTCGTTCACCGCCAGCTCCGTTGGAAACGCCTCGGCGACTTCAGGCTGGATGAGAACGATGTTTGTCCCTTCCCGCGCTCGACCCGCGTACTTGCCGCGGACGCCGCCCTTCATCGAAGCAAAGTCGTACTCCGGACGCATCTCGTCAGATGGGGTTGGCTTCGTCTTTTTCATAGAACCTTCGCTCACGCCGGGTGGCGTTTCTGGCGCTGATGATTCGAATGATATCGGCAGCTTCGGTGTGTGACACCACGAGAATTCGACCCGTACAGACATCCCGATGATGAGGAATCGCCTCTCGCCAGTCGAATGGCCGGCGTCCGGAAACGTCGTTGACAGCGTATCGTCGAACACCGTCGCCGCCTCGCGGAAATCTACGCCGTGCTTCTTGAGATTCTCCTCAGCCTTCTTCGGATCCCAAGTGAACGTCACTGAATCAGTGTACGCGCTGTTCGAATGCCGCGCCCAAGCTGCCTAACGGCTTGACGCTGAGCCCCGGCGCTTTCCAGTCACAGCAGCGCCGGCTCCAGCCCGGCGTTAGGCAGCAGACACTCGGATCGTTTTGTTCCCATTCCTGCGCTGCATCAGGGTCTCGTCACGACAGGCAATTCAACGAAGCTTTGCCAGGCGGGATCGTGATAGATCCGCTGCACGGCCTTTCGGTAGTCCCCCGGCTTTGCCCAGAAGATGTTCGGGACGAAGGTCTGGGGATTGCGGTCGTACAGCGGGAACCAACTCGATTGGACCTGAACCATGATCCGGTGGCGCGGCAAAAAGACGTGGTTCACCGTTGGCAAGGCGAAGCGGTAGAGCAGAGGTGTATTGGGCGCAATCGGTTTGGCTGTTTCCACGCCCTCACGATAGCGGCCGCGGAAAATGTCCGCTGACACCATCAGTTGATAGCCCCCGAGTGATGGCTGTCCGGCGACTTCGTCTGGATACAGATCAATCACTTTCACCACCCAGTCAGAGTCGGTCCCGCTGCTAGCAGCCACCAAGTTCGCTATCGGCTCTCCGCTAATCTGCACTGGTGCAGTCAGGACGTCGGAAGTAAACACAGCGACATCCGGGCGGCCGGACGCCTCACGCTGGTCGTCCACGAGCCATTGAGGCCATGTAAAGTTCGGGTCTGCGTAGTCGATCGGTCGAATAGGTCGTGCACGGAACGGCACGGGCTTGGCGGGATCCGAGATGTCACTCCTCAAAGGGGCTGTCCCCGCGCGTTGGCGCCTCGAAGCGCAACTTGAGGCCCGCGGCCAGATAGAGCGGCGTCCTCCGCAGCGTGCAACCGCTCGCGCAGCCGGCCGGCCAAGCAGGCAGGCGGCGCCACGTGTTTGTCCCGGTCTCAAACGCTGTCACCGGCGCTACATCAGCTTTAGGCGCACCGTCCTTCAAGTACTGATCAAGGAACGGCTGCAGGATCTCCCGCCGAAAATAGAGCGCGGTGTCGCTGCCGAATTTCAATGCACCAAGTGTGCTGCCATCGCCGATCTCCTGGCCATGGTGCCACGGGCCCATCACCAGAAACACTTTGTCGTTGCGCGTGTCCTTCGGTTCGATCCCCTTGTACACAGCAGGCGCGCCGTAAATGTCCTCTTGGTCCCAGAGACTGTGCACGAGCATCACGGGCACGGTCAGCGGTTGTGCGGCCAGCAACTTGTCCACGGCCTGGTCCCGCCAAAACGCGTCGTAGCTCGGATGCTCGAGAAGCTTCCGCCAGAAGCCGATCTGTTCGAGTCCACGGCCTCGACCGAGCTCGCCCGCCGGTCCCGCCTGCATGTACATGTCGTAATCGTCGAAATGTGTCGTCCACCACGTGGCCTCCGATGCGCGAGTCGCCACCTGGCTGTACATGTACGGCATCATCTGCTGGCGGAAGGCACCATTGTGAAACCAGTCATCGCCCATCCAGCCGTCAACCATCGGGTTCATCGGCACCGCCACCTTGAGCGCTGGGTGAGGATTGACGAGCGCCATTAGTGACAGGAACCCGTCGTACGAGATGCCGAGAATGCCCACCTTGCCGTTCGTTTCCGGGATGGTTTTCACGAGCCAGTCGATCGTGTCGTAGGTGTCGGTGGCGTGATCCACTGAGGTCGGATTCTGCGGTCCGCGCAGCGGGCGCGCCATCACGTAGTCGCCTTCCGAGCCGTGCTTGCCCCGCACGTCCTGCACGACGCGGATGTAGCCGCCCTCGATGATCACCTCAGTGGCGTTGTCGTAGCCGTTGAGAACCGGACCGAGGTGGGCGCTTTGCGCGTGGGTCGTGAGCGCGGTGGCGTCATACGGCGTGCGCGTCAGGAGGATCGGCGCGGCCTTCGCGCCCTTGGGCACGAGGATGACGGTGTGCAGCTTCACCCCGTCGCGCATCGGGATCATGACGTCGCGTCTGAGGTAGTCGAAGCTGTCGGTCGCCGGCTCAAACTTCGCCGGCGTCTCGCTTGGCAGGGCAGTGGACGTGGCGGCCGATTGCTGGGCCGACGATGGCTCCAAGAGCAACAGAGCACCGAGCAGCGGTGCGAACGCGTAACCACTCACAGCCGGAGCGGCTGCCGGTTCAAGCCCACCGAAGACATCGGGTCATCTTTCCAGAGACGTGGGTCGTCATCTGTGCTCGGCAGTGAATACCACAGCACGCGCAATCGCTGGGAGGGAAGTGAGGCGGCAACTGACCTCGCCGGCCTCCTGGCTGATTGTCGGGGTGTTCGCGCTCCTCGCCAGCAGCGCGTTCGTGACAACCTTGAACGCCTTCCTGAATCGAAGCAGCCAGGCGCTGTCTGTGCCGCCTCCCCAGCCCATTAACGTCAATCAGCTTCTGATTCGTCCGTTCCCGCCACGCCGCATGAGGTGTCGTCCATTCGTGAAAGCGTCCAGCTGACTAGAGGACCATTCCTGAAGATCGTCATGTCATTCCACGGATTACCGCATCACTCCTGCGGATTACCGGGTCATTCGGGAGAGTGACGGGCCTATTCCCGCGGCTTACTGAGCCATTTCCGAGAATGACCGCCCTATTTCGGATGATGATCGAACCATTCTCGTTATGGATCGCACCATTCCCGGAGTAACCAGACCATTCCTGGAAATGACCGGGTCATTACCGCGTCTTTCGGATCTATTCGACGATTTTCGCGACGACTTCGACGACTTTCGCGGCCATTCGGCGATTGCCGCGGCGACTCCGGCGATTTTCGCCGTCTCTTGGCTTTTGCCGCGCGCGCTTGCCTCACTATTCGTCTCATTCCGGGATTGCCGCGTCCAATTCAGCGTCGTTGCTCTGATTCCCGGATTGCCGCGTCCAATCACGTCGCGTACATCCAGACCAAGACGAAACCGGGATGCGTGGCTGTACATGTCGCGGCAGAGGACGGTCGACGCCGATCGGCCCCCGGCAGAAGCGTCTGGAGCTGGACTCAGACGGTCTCCGATCCAGCGGTTGACCGGCGTCCTCCTTGTGCACGTCATTGTCGCGGCCCCCTGCGAGTGGTTCGCGATGTGATCGATCGAGAGGCAAAGGCGCACGACCTGAAGCTCGTCAACCGCTGATCACAAGCCACTGAGAACGCTGAGTCATGGAGATTACTTTTCTCTGTGTTTCTGTGTCTCTGTGGCTTGGCTCAGGGTCGGGCGGATGAATCGCTCGTAGTCCTCCGGCGTGTCGATGTCGGTGAACGCGCCGTCATCGGCCACGTCGACATTCACTTCTTCCGCGGCGTGCGCGTGCACGACCGGCTTTGCGCCGGTGGATGGATCCGCGTTCCTCAACTCCGCAAATAACCGGCGGTCGAAGATCGCCGGATGCCCGTAGCGGTTGCCGCGCCTGGGACGTACGATCGGCGCACCGGGCGCACCGCGATACGCCTCGAGCACGGCGCGCACCGTCGCCGAGGTGATGAGAGGCAGATCGACGAGCGTCACGATCACGGCTTCCACGTCGTCGCTTCCCTCTTCGACGGAGGACAATCCGGCTAGCAGCGACGACAGTTGTCCCTGTTCGTAATTCTCGTTCTCGACAACGCGGAGGAACTCATCGTCCGGCGGCAGCGTCGCGCGGACAACGCCTGCGTCGCCGCCAATGACGACAACCGCTCGCGCGATTCCGCCGCTGCGGAGGACGTGAAGGATGTGGGTGAGGAACGTATGCCCTGAGGAGCCAATCGGCAGCAGCGCCTTGGGACGTCCCATCCGCGAGGACTTCCCTGCCGCCAGCACGATCGCCGGGATCATTCCTTGGTCAGGGATGCTGGGAGCTTCTTCCACTGCAGCGACGCCGCCGCGACGTGGGGCTCCTCGATGCGGCCGCGACGGACGGCGATCAGCTCGGCCAGGATGCTAATCGCGATTTCCTCCGGGGAGACGGCGCCGATGTCGAGACCGACCGGCGCGTGAATGCGCGATAGGCACTCGAGCGGCATCCCTTCTTCGACCAGCGCGTCGTAGATCTTCTTGATCTTGGCCTTGCTGCCGATCAGGCCGATATAGCGCAGGTCGCGCGCCGCCAACGAGCGCAACGCGTCGAGATCGTGTTGATGGCCGCGGGTGACCACGACGACGTAGGCGTTCGCAGGGATCACCGCCTTGTGCAGCCAATCAGGGATAGAGTCGACGATGACCTCGGCGGCTGCGGGGAAGCGCTCGGCGTTGGCGAACTTCTCGCGATCGTCGAGCACGTGGATGTCGAAGCCAACCGGTCCCGCGACCTGCCCGAGCTGATGGCCGACGTGTCCCGCCCCGACGATGTACAGCTGCGGCGCCGGTTCAACGGGCTCGATGTAGACCGTCATCTGTCCCCCGCAAATGAGTCCGGATTCCTGCGCAAAGTCGTCCGTGAGATCGTAGCGAACGAGCTGGGACTTTCTCGACTGCAGGGCCTCTTTCGCCTTCCAGAAGGCGTCATTCTCGTAGCAGCCGCCGCCAATCGTGCCGACCGTCCGGCCATCCGGAAACACGATCATCTTCGCACCGACCCGCTGTGGCGTCGATCCCTGCGCCGCGACGATGGTGACAAGGGCAACCTCGTCGCCGCGCTCCAGGGCCTTGACGAGCTCGGTGAGCACTTCCTGGCTCATAGGTCCATCTTATGGTACGTAAGGCCGGGTTTCGTACGGCCGCCGCGAGGGTGGCCTTGCGCCACGCCGGCCACGAAGACGAATTGGCCACAAAGGACACGGAGGTCACAATGTTTTCCTTGCTTGGTGATTCTTTGCGCTCTACGAATCACGCCTTTGTGTCCTTCGTGGCTAAATCGTCTTTGTGGCAAGACCGCCTTCAAAAATAGTCGCTTCGCCAGTAAAAAACGTCGTCTACCTGGTTAGGTATGGCGACGTTCGCGATCGGCCGCAGCATGAAGATATCCCGGCCGGGACACGGTCGATCAGCCGGAGCTGCGGTGGCGTCGGAACGGCCGGGGGCCACCATGCCCGGATCAGCGGCGGTTCGTGCGATGGTTCGCGGGCGAGCAGCACCTGCAGGATCGCGCCCAGGCGGGCGCCGGCCGGGTCTCGGTCTCCGGCCTCTTCCAGCGTCCACCCTCCCTGGCTGACGGTGAGGACCACGTACGCCACAGCGGACACGCCTTCTTCGGCGACAAAGAATTCGGTGTGCCGGAGGCCGCGCGGGCCGAGCCCAGCGAGCAACCGCTTTTTCGACAGTGCGTAGTGAATGAGCGGCGCGCTGCGGCGCAGCGCGAAACGGACGCCCTGGGAGCGTGTCTCGTGCATCGCAGCAAGCGCAGGAAGGTCGCGCTCCTCGCCGGAGCGCACGAGCATCGCGGGCGATCCGCCGCGCTTCCTCTCGACATGCACGGTGACTTCGTCGAGCGGAACGGTCCGGAACCCGAGGCGCGCGTACAGCTTCTCGCCAATCTCCGAAAAGAGTCCGGCGACCGCTGCGCCTTCGTGTCGGGCACGTTCGATGAGCTGCTCGACGATGGCACCCGCATACCCGCGGCCGCGTTCCTCGGGACGCGTGAACACCGCGCCGAAGCCGCACATCCATCCGTCTATTCCGTTGAAGCGCATCGGCAGGCGGTACCGCTTGGCACTTGCCACCCAGCGCCCTCGATCGTCGAGCAGAGCGAAGCGATGGAGATTCTCGCGGCCCCACTCGGTACGCATCTGCGCGGCGTTCCATTGCGCGTACCCGGATCGCGTCAGACCTTCGTTCCAGAGAGGAAACGTCGCGTCGATAATCTCCTCGAGCAGTGGCGCCTTCCGCGACTACGAGCTGCATGCCTGACGCCGGCTACGTCGACTTTTCGCTTTGGGAGTTGGGATTTGGGATTTCGAATTGTACCGCTGCCAATCCGTCCGACTTTGGATGTACAACGTCCCCATGACCGCTGACCTGCGTTACCCGATCGGCGAGTTCAAGCCGCCATCCACGATAACGCCCGACATGCGTGACGCCGCGATCGGCGCGATCGCGACGCTGCCATCGTGTATGCGCGATGCGGTGCGCGGACTTTCCGAGTCGCAGCTCGATACACCCTATCGCCCCGGCGGATGGACCGTCCGCCAGGTCGTGCACCACGTGCCCGACAGTCATCTGAACGCGTACGTCCGCTTGAAGCTTGCCCTCACGGAGGACAATCCGACGATCAAGCCGTACGACGAGAAGGAGTTCGCGAAGCTCGCCTGACCAGCGGCTGCCGATCGAGACGTCGCTGTTGTTGCTCGACGCGCTGCACGCGCGATGGATGGCAGTCTGGACGTCGATGACACCGGCCCAGTTCAGCACGATCGCTCTACCATCCCGAGATCGGGCCGATCACCATCGACTATCTGCTGCAGCTGTACGGCTGGCACTCGCGCCACCATGTGGCGCACATTACGCGGCTGCGTGAACGGGAAGGATGGTAGACTCAGCGCCACACATGGCCGCGCAGAAAAACGATCCTCAAGCCAGCGAGAAACCGGAAATCGGCGATGCGCTCGGCATGATTGAGACCCGCGGCCTGATCGGCATGATCGAAGCCGCGGACGCGATGCTCAAGACGGCGAATGTCGTTCTCGTGAGCTGGCAGAAGGTTGATGCCGGTCTCGTCACGGCGCTCATTCGCGGCGATGTCGGCTCCGTGAAAGCGGCGACCGATGCCGGGGCCGCCGCCGCCCGCCGCGTCGGCGAACTGATCGGCGTGCACGTCATTGCCCGGCCCGCCGACGACCTCGAGAAAATCTTTCCAATCACCTGAGGGCGTCGTCCGCTCACGTGCACGACGTCGGAATTACTCACGAAGCAATCACGTTTCGTTGTGTCCTGTTTGCTTCGTGGCCTTTGCGCCCTTCGTGGTTGGGATCGTCTTTGTGCCCTCCGTGGCTTGCCTCAGCACGGGGCGGCGCCGTCTCCGCTCGCGCGCCGCGAGCGGACGCATCGGTAACTCCTCCCCCACCATCATCAACGCCTGCGTCGGCTGATCGAGATTGAAAAGCTGTCCGTCGAGCGTGCGCGCGTAGAGCTGATCGCCGCCGATGAACAGCGTGAGCGCGCCGCCATCGCCGATCGCCTCGTACAGCCTGACACTGAAGACTTCACGCAGCGTTGACAGCAAACGGCGAAGCCGTGGAATCGAAAAGCCGCGGCGGCGCAAATCCGCCAGCACCTGCAACTCGAGCACGTCAAGCGTCGTGTAGCGGCGCTCGGTGAAGCCGCCCGCCTCGGTCCGGTGCGGCGCGATGGCCGGCGCGAACAGCCGCCGCGCATCCCACCACTGGAGCTGCCGCGCGGTCAGCCCGGTGAGTGACGCAACCTCGCGCGAGGAGTAGAACTTCTTGAGCTTCACGCCTGTTCTTGCGCGTGGCGGTCGGCCATCGTTGCGCCCGCAATGTCTTTCGCCGTGAGACCGCCTTCATCGTGGGTCGACCAGGACAGCGTGACGCGGCGGTAGTTGATCGTAATGTCGGGGTGATGATCGGCGCGCTCGGCGTCGGGCACGAGTCGATTGACGAACGCGACCGCCTCGGGAAATCCCTTGAAGGTGAACTGCTTCCGAATCGCCTTGCCATCGAGCGTCCACCCGTTCAGTGTCTTGAGCTGTTCGTCGATCTCCGCGTTCGACAGAAGCGCCATAACCCCTCACAATCCAAATCGATCGGGCCTCACGAGCTCAAGTTCCGGCGATCGCCGGCCATCCATCACCAGGTCCGCCACCAGCTTGGCCGTCAACGGTGACAGCAGCACGCCATTCCGATAGTGACCCGCCGCGTAGTAGACGCCGCGCATTGTTGACGATGGTCCAATCAGAGGCAACTCGTCGGGGGTGCCGGGGCGCAGTCCGACGCGCACTGCCTCGAACCGCGCTGTAGGCGTGGTCGTGAGCAAATCTCGCGCTGGCCCTCAGGAGATGCGTCACGCCGGCCGCAGTCGCGCTCTCGTCGAAACCTGCGTCTTCAACCGTAGCGCCGACCAGCAGCGAGCCGTCGTGCCACGGCACGAGGTAACAGTCCGTTCCCCACACAACACGCGACAGGGGCCGCTGCGTGAAGTGAAGGTGAAGGAGCTGGCCGCGGATCGGACGGACTGGCGGCGGCGTCACCAGCGGCTGCGCGAGCCCGCTCGTCCAGCTTCCAGCGGCAAGAATCACGGCGTCGCTCTCAATCCCTCCTGCGGGCGTCGTGACGATGACGACGCCACTGCGCGGCTCGACGTGCTGCACTACTGCGGCGGTCGTTGACGTACCACAACTCGCTGCGGCGGCGGCAAGCGCGGACGTCAACTGGGCGACCCGTACGTAGCCGTGCTGCGGCAACAGCAACGCCGTACGAATCCGTGGCGAGAGCGATGGCTCGAGACGCCGCGCCTCATTGCCATCCATCAAGCTGTGAGCAACGCCGCCCCGCGCGAGTCGCTGCGCGGCGGCTTCGAGCTCCGCGGCTTCATCCTCATCGACGGCTACCTGCAAGGTGCCTGTCCGCTCGTACTCGATCGGCTGCGCCGCGCCCTCAGAGGCCCGCGTCACGAAGGCATCGTAAAGCGAGAGGCTGCAGACGCCGATCCGGAGCAACGCATCGATGTGGCCTTCGACGTACGGTGCCAGGATGCCGGCTGATGCCTGGGTCGCGCCTAAACCGGTACCGCGCATGTCGACAACATGCACGAGCGCCCCACGCGAGGCGAGTTCGTGGGCCACCGAGCATCCGATGATGCCGGCCCCCACGACGGTGATCTTCACGTGGTGATTGTAACGGTCTACGGTCCACCGTCTCCGGTGGGGTGACCCTCAGCCCTTCCAAGGGCTCCTCCGCCACTCCGTGGCTCGCGCAGGCCACGAAGACGAATTGGCCACAAAGGCCACTAAGAACACTATGGGGGTTGCTTTTCTTAGAGACCTTTGTGTTCTTGGTGGCTAATCCGTCTTCGTGGCGCCCCGCCTCGAACGTGACGAAAGTTCGGCATAGTCCGGCAGGGTGGACGCGCTATTCTTCGAGCCGATGAGTTTCCCGTCGCGTATCTGTGTCTTCTGCGGCTCGAGCATCGGCACTCGGCCGGAGTATGCGCGCGCTGCGGAACAGCTCGCGCACGAGATGGCGCGGCGCTGCATCGGTCTCGTGTTCGGCGGCGGCAACGTCGGGCTGATGGGCGTTGTCGCCGACGCTATGCTGGCGGCGGGCGGTCACGCCATCGGCGTCATTCCGCACGCGCTCGTGGCGCGCGAGCTCGCGCATCGCTCGCTCCCGGATCTGCGCATCGTCAGCTCGATGCACGAACGCAAAGCGATGATGGCCGGGCTCGCCGATGCGTTCATCGCGATGCCGGGCGGCTTCGGCACCTTCGAGGAGTTCTGCGAGGTCGTGACCTGGACACAGCTGGGGGTTCACGCCAAGGCCTGCGGTCTCCTCAACGTGGAGGGTTTCTACGACCCGCTGATCGCGCTCGTCGACCGCGCGGTCGACGAAGGATTCATCAAGGCCGCCAACCGGCGGATCGTCGTTGCCCACGCCGACCCCGCGGCGCTTCTGGATGAACTTTCGAAGCCGCAGGCGTCCCCGGAGGCCCGGTGGATCAGCAGTCCGGACGAGACCTGACTGGCCTCAGCCGATGACCGCGACCGGTGACAGCATCCTCGCTAGGGCACACCGGAATTCGGCGAAACAAGCGATAATCCGAGCGAAATTGACTGGGGAACCGGGGCATAGCCCTTGCTCTGGCCCCCGCCGAGGAGTTTCTACGACATGGAGATCAGCAGGACAACGGTCGGCATCGTGGCGGCGGCGTGCATTGCCGTCGGAGCGGCAGGCGCGTTCCTCGTCACTCGCCCGGCGCCCCACACGTCAGATCCGCAAACCGCCCCCACAACGGCGGATGCCTGGTCCACCGCTGGCGTCGAGCAATCCGAAGGGGTGATTTCGGATGCCCCGGCGCCTGTCGTCGAGGTCCCACCCGTGCAGGCGTCGCCTGCGCGTAGCGTCGCGGCGGCACGCACGCCGGCACGCACGACGGCGCGTGCGGATAGCGCGCGACCGGCTGCTTCACCCGCGGCCGTCCAGCGCCCGCGCCCGGCGCCGGTCGTCAATGCGCCCGCACGCGCGACCGAGGAAGCTCGCACGGTGACGCCGGAGCCTCGCACCCCGGCGTCTGCTCCCCTGGAACCTATTCAACCCTACACGCCGGCGCCGGTACTGGCGGCAGAGCCGCCCGCGCCCCGCTTCGAAGATCTGGTTGTCTCCACCGACTCGGTGCTGGGCCTGCAGATGGAAACGTCGCTGACAAGCGAGCGGGCCCGTGTCGAGGATGAAGTGGTCGCGCGTGTCACGCGCGACGTGCGCGTCGGCGATCGGGTCGCGATTCCCGCCGGCGCCAGGGCGCATGGCGAGGTGACGCTCGTCGAGCGCGGCGGCAAAGTGCGCGACAAGGCCCGGCTCGGCATCCGCTTCACGTCGGTGGTGCTTGCGGACGGCACGCGCGTGCCGCTCGAGACCGACACGATCTATCGTGAAGGCGAGGGCCCGGGCGGCGAGAGCGCGGCCAAGATTGGCGGCGGCGCGATCGGCGGCGCGATCATCGGCGGGATTTTCGGCGGCGCGAAGGGGGCCGCTATCGGCGCCACCGCCGGAGGCGGCGCGGGTACCGCCGCGGTGATGGCCGGCGGGCGCAACCCCGCGACCCTGCCGTCAGGCACGCCGGTCACGGTCCGCCTGGTGAAACCCGCGACGGTCACCGTCGAGGAGAAATAGCCCTCCGGATACGTAGAGGCCGACCTCGAGGTCGGCCTTTCCCCTCCTCGCGGTAATATCTGCCCCAAGGAGAACCACCATGATTTACCGACTGGCCGCGGCGCTTGCCGTGGCGACAATGGCTGTGCCTGCGTTCGCGCAGGTCAAGAAGGTTGACGTCCCCGGCATACAGAACTTCAACCAGATCGACGCGGTGTTCGCCTGCGGCGGCGCCACAGACGCCGCCGGCGTTGCGAACCTCAAGAAGCAGGGGTTCGCATCGATCATCAGCTTCCGGCTTCCGACCGAACAAGGAGTCACCGAAGAAGAGGCGGCGATCAAGACCACGGGCATCAAGTACGTCCACCTGCCGCTGAACGGCGCGATGCCGGATCCGAAGGTCGCGGATCAATTTCTCGTCGCTGTCTCGGACAAGGCCAATCAACCGGCCTACATTCACTGCGGCGGCGGCGGGCGCGCGGCGGCGATGTGGATGATCAAGCGCGCGCTGAAGGACGGTTGGACGCCGGAGCGCGCGGCGGAAGAGGCGAACTTGATCGCGCCGCTCAACCCCGGGTTGAAGACGTTCGCGACCAGCTACATCGCGGCCCACAAGTAGTGAGATTGTCGGATTTGCGAATTTACGAGTTGACGGATTGGATTGCGCCAATTCAATTCGTAGATTCGTAAATTCGTAGATTCGTCAATTCATGGATCCTTCTGAGTTCCGGCGCCACGGGCACGCGCTCGTGGAATGGATTGCGGAATATCTGAGCGGGTCCGAGCGCTATCCGATCCTGCCGCGCGTCGCCCCAGGTGACGTGCGCGACGCGCTTCCCGATCGGGCACCGGAAGAAGGCGAGCCGTTCGAAGATATCTTCGCCGACTTCGAGCGCGTCCTGTTCCCCGCCCTGACCCACTGGAACCATCCAGGGTTCTTCGCGTACTTTCCGATCACCGCGAGCGCGTCCGGCGTGCTCGCGGAATTTCTGTCCGCCGCCCTCAATCAGCAGGCGATGCTCTGGCGGACGTCGCCCGCCGCGACCGAGCTCGAAGAGGTGTCGCTCGGGTGGCTGCGGCGCCTGATGGGATTGCCGGACGCGTTCGAGGGCGTCATCTACGACACCGCCTCGATCTCGAGCCTGCATGCGCTGGCCGCGGCACGGGAGGCGGCAGTGCCCGGCGTACGCGACCGAGGGCTCGCCGGCCGTGATGATGTCGGTCCGCTGCGCGTCTATTGCTCTGAGCACGCACACTCCTCGATTGACAAAGCGGTCCTCATGCTCGGACTCGGTCAGTCGTCGCTTACGGCGCATTGCCGCCGACGCACGCGTTCAGCATGCGCGTCGACGCGCTACGCGCAGCGATGGACGAAGATCGCAAGGCCGGGATCACGCCACTCGCAGTGGTCGCCACGATCGGAACAACGTCGACCACGAGCGTTGACCCGGTCGCGCGACATCGCTGATGTCTGCCGCGATCGACGCCTCTGGCTGCACGTCGACGCGGCATACGCCGGTGTGACTGCCATGCTCCCTGAATGCCACGTTCATTTCACAGGATGGGAGCGCGCCGACTCGATCGTCGTCAATCCGCACAAGTGGCTCTTCACCCCGTTCGACCTGAGCGCGTTCTACTGCCGTCGAATGGATGTCGTGCGACAGGCTTTCTCGATCGTCCCGGAATACCTCCGCACCGCTGAAGGGTCGCGCGGAGTCACCAATCTCATGGACACGGGCATCCAACTCGGGCGACGTTTCCGATCCCTCAAGTTGTGGATGATCCTGCGGCACTTCGGCGCCGCGCGTATTCGCGAGGTACTGCGCGATCACATGCGACTCGCTCGCGAATTCGCCGATAGGGTTGATGAGCATCCGGACTTCGAGCGTGTCGCGCCGGTGCCTTTCAGTGTCGTCTGCTTCCGAGCAAAGCCGCGCGGCATCACGCTGAGCGCGCCCGGGCTGGACACTTTCAACGAGCGGCTGCTCGACGCCGTGAATGCGGGCGGCGAGGTGTTTCTCTCGCACACCCGCCTTGGCAGATGTTCGTGATTCGCATGGCGATCGGTCACCTGCGCACGACCAGCGCGCACACGGCGCGAGCGTGGCAGCTGCTCTGCGAGCATACGGCCGCGCTTAGCCGTTCGGCACTGAAAACGGCGTCTCGAGCGGCAAATATCAATGCCTTCAATCATTTGGTTCAGCTCTCGCGGGTCACTTGGGCACTTCGCTTGCAGCAGGCCGGGCGGAGAAAACGGAGGAACGCATGCTCAAGAAGTGCGCACTGATAGCGGCGGTGCTGCTGGTCGTCGGACCCGCAAGCGCACGCGCCGACTGGTTATTCACCCCGAACATCGGAATGGGCTTCGGCGGTGATACCCCTCAGAACGACAAGCTGACGTACGGCGCCTCGATCGGATGGATGGGCGCTGGCATTCTGGGCTGGGAAGCGGATCTGGCGTACACGCCACAGTTCTTTGAAAACAACACCGACGACATCGACCTCGTCGACACCGACAACGTGACGACGGCAATGTTCGAACATGATCCTCGGCGTTGCCGGTAGGGCGGCCAGACCGGACCGGGGATTCGTCCGTACGTCATCGGTGGCTTCGGCGTGTTGAAGACTCACGTGTCGAGCAACGACCAGCTGTTCAACGTGACGAACAATGACTTCGGCTTCGACGTGGGCGCCGGTGCTGATCGGATTCGCGACCGACCACGTCGGCTTCCGTGGCGACGTGCGGTACTACCGCAGCCTCCAGGATCCGCAGCCGGACAACGAGTTCGATTTCGGTGTCGGCAAATTCGACTTCTGGCGCGGCACGGTCGGACTCGCGTTCCGCTGGTAGAACCTTCGGAATGCTGAATGACGAATGCTGAATTGTTGAATTCAGCATTCGCCATTCGCCATTCAGCATTGCTACGCTTCAAGCCTCCAGACTTCCTTCCAGCAGATCCCCATCCGGTTCCAACGCCACGCATCCGTGTGGTGGGAATCCGACCGACATTGATTCCTCCCGCTCGCCCAGGAGGCTCGCCAGCAATCGCGACAGCGACGGCATGTGGCCGGCAATGAGGATGGAGCGTGTCTCACCGGTGAGCTGATCGCGCATCCACGCGGGGCGGATCATCGGGCTGCAGCCCTCGCTCGGCGGAGATCGTCGCCAGCGGGTTGCAGGCATTCCAGAACAGTTCGGCAGTCTGGCGCGCGCGCAGCTTGCCGCTGTGCCAGATTGCATCAGGCTGCACACCTCGGCGAGCCGCGGCGGCCGCCAGCCGCTCGGTGGCGACACGCCCGACCGAGGACAGCGGCCGCATCGGGTCGATCTCCGGTCCGACAGCGGGTCCGTGGTGTACGAGAAGAATCATTTGTCAGCCTATGGCGCGGGGTCGGTAGCGGGTGTTATACTGCCCCGTTTCGTTGGGCGCGGCGATTTCACCGACTTGATGGGCCGCGCTGCATATGGTCGCCCAGGCTCACGCCTGCGCGCTACTGTCTAAGTCGCGACGGATGGCCCGCGACGTAGTCGCGGGCTTTTTTGTTGCTGGATTCGAAGAGATTTTCCCCGAAGGAGCGTCATGTCGCGTTTCATCTTCACGTCCGAATCGGTGTCCGAGGGACACCCCGACAAGGTCTGCGACTACATTTCCGACTCGGTTCTCGATGCGTGTCTCGAGCAGGACCCGACGAGCCGCGTCGCCTGTGAGACCTTGTGCAAAAGCGACACGGTGGTGATCGCCGGGGAGATCACGACCAGCGCCAACCTCGATTACGACAAGATCGTGCGCGCAGGCGGTCAAGGAAATCGGCTACACCGACACGTCGGAGCCGTTCTGCGACACGACGCTGAAGCTGATTCCGATCATCACGCGGCAGTCGTCGCAGATTTCCCAGGGCGTCACCGCGACCACGAGCCAGAGCGGAGACCAGGGCGCCGGCGACCAGGGGATCATGTTCGGCTACGCGACCGACGAATCGGCCGAGATGATGCCGCTCCCGATTCTGCTCGCGCACAAGCTCACCAAGGGTCTCACCGACGATCGCAAGCAGCGCAAGGTTGACTTCCTCCGTCCCGACAGCAAGTCACAGGTGTCCGTCCTCTACGAGAACAACGAGCCGAAGGAAGTCACCACAGTCGTCATCTCGACACAACACACTCCCGACGCCGACCAGAAGAAGATCACCGAGTACGTGCGCGAGCAGCTCGGGCCGCGCGTGCTCGGCAACTGGTGGCGGAAGGACGTGACGCTCTTTGTGAACCCGACCGGCGACTTCAGCCACGGCGGGCCGTCCGCTGACGCCGGCGTCACCGGCCGCAAGATCATCGTCGACAGCTACGGCGGCTGGGGCCGTCACGGCGGTGGCGCGTTCAGCGGCAAGGATCCGTCGAAGGTCGATCGCAGCAGCGCGTACTTCTGCCGCTACGTGGCCAAGCAGATCGTGGCGGCCGGCCTCGCGAAGCGCGCCGAGCTGCAGGTCGGCTACGCGATCGGTATGGCGAAGCCGGTGTCGGTGAAGGTCGACACGTTTGGAACGGGTGACGAGCGGGCGGCAGCGGATTTCGTGATGAGCGCGTTCGATTTCCGTCCGCGCGCCATCATCGACAAGCTGAACTTGCTGCGTCCGATTTACCGCAGCACGACGAACTACGGTCACTTTGGCCGACCCGGGCTTCCATGGGAAGCCCTCGAGAAGGCCGTCGCCGTCGCGAAATGAAACGCGGACCCAATAGGGCCCGCGCCGCTCGACTAGGGTCCGCGCCGCTCGACCGGACCGCGTAGAGGCGGACCTTCAGGTCCGCCTGTTACAACAATTCGTACCAGCGGCGGTGGCGTGCCGTCACCGCCAGCTGGACGACTCCCACCTGCGCGGCCACTTCCTGCGCCTGCTGTTCGCTCACACCCATCGTCGTCAGCTGCAACTTCATCTCGTTCTGAAGATTCTCGATTTGCTTTTCGCTCAACTGGCGGCCAGCCACGGCGACCCAGCACGTGTGCGCGAGCGGCATCGCGTCTGCCAGCTTGAACGTCTTGCCGGTCAGCGCCTGCCCGAGACGCCGCGAGAGCTCCTCGGCAGCGGCCAGGCCGCCGTTGGTTCCCTCAGCGTAATGACCGAGGTCGTCGCTGAGATCCCTGGGGCCTTCAGGGTTTCCGCTCGCCAGGTTCTGAAGGTCGCGACTGATATCCCCGAGTTCGTTCGGAATCGTGCCGGTCGTCGCCGGAAGCGCACCGTCGGCCTGTCGGCAGCCGACGAATGAAAGCGCAAAAACCACTACCAGCGCGCAGGCGCAATATCGTTTCACGCGGATCAGCATAACATCGGGCGATGCAGCGGCAGAACATCTCGAGCGGCCGGCCATGGGAGCCGATTGTTGGCTATTCGCGCGCGGTTCGGATTGGCGCGCACGTGCACATCTCGGGGACGACGGCGACCGACGCGGAGGGGCAGATCGTCGGCAAAGGCGATCTTCATGCACAGGCGATGCAGACGCTCCGAAACATCGAGTGGGCCCTGCGACAGGCCGGCGCACAACTCAGCGATGTGGTGCGAACGCGCATTTATCTGATGGACATTGCGAAGTGGGAAGAGGTCGGCCGCGCGCACGGCGAGTTCTTCGGCACCGTCAGACCGGCGACGTCAATGGTGCAGGTCGCGAAGCTGGTCGACCCGGACATGCTGGTCGAGATAGAGGCGGATGCCTACATCATCGATTCATCGACGGCATGACGTCTGATGGCGGCGCGGTGACGAAGCACTCGCGATCATCACGTCGACCGAGGTCATCATCGCAAAGCAGCGAGGAGTGACCGACCTGGGATCCACGCAGCCACTCGAAAAAGGGCTGCCCGCGAATCCCCGGCGGTCAGGCCACGCTTGCGCCGCCTGCGACCCTCTGATAGTCTCTTGACTTCAATGGGTCGGATCCTCCATTACGCGCACGTCCACCATCACGGCCACAGCGGCCGGCCGGCAGGACTGCGCGCGTAGAGGGATTCATTACCTAGTCACCCGACACCCAAACGCACTGCAGCCCCCGCCGGAACAAAGGCGGGGTTTTTTGTTGTACGGGCCGGCTGAAGTCCGGCCCCCACATGAATATGGACTTTTCGAAACTCGATGGATTGATTCCCGCGGTCGTGCAGGACCACGTCAGCGGCGAGGTGCTCATGCTGGGCTTCATGAACGAGGAAGCGTGGGACATCACGCGCCGCACCGGCTACGTGACGTTCTACAGCCGTACGCGCAACACGCTGTGGACCAAAGGCGAGACCTCGGGCAACAGGCTCGCGGTCCGCGAGATTCTCATCGACTGTGACGCTGACACCGTGCTGGTGAAGGCCGAGCGGCTGGGGGGCGGCAACGTCTGCCACACCGGCGAACGCACCTGCTTTTTTCAGCGCGCGGAGGGCGTGACGATTCCATGACGCTCCGACTTGGCATTCCGAAGGGCTCGTTGCAGGACGCCACGATCCAGCTGTTTGCGCGCGCCGGCTTCAACATCTACATCAGCTCACGGTCGTATTTCCCGACGATCGACGATCCCGAAATCGAGTGCATGCTCATCCGCGCCCAGGAGATGACGCGGTATGTCTGTGAAGGCGTGCTGGACGCGGGCCTCACGGGCCTTGACTGGGTCGCCGAGCACAAGCTCGGACGCGACTCGCACACCTGCGTGACGAACCTCGCCGATCTCGTCTACTCGAAGCAGAGCTTCGGCAAGGTGCGATGGGTGCTGGCAGCTCCAGAGGATTCGCGCTTCAAGTCCCCGGCCGATTTCGCCGGGGCGACGATTGCGACCGAACTCGTGCAGGTGACGCGCAGCTATTTTGAAAAACTGAAGGTGCCGGTCAAGCGGGTCGAGTTTTCGTGGGGCGCGACCGAGGTGAAGCCGCCTATTCTTGCCGACGGGATTGTCGAAGCGACCGAGACCGGATCAACGCTTCGAGCGAATCGCCTCTGCATTCTGGACACGGTCCTCGAGTCCAACACCCAGCTGATTGTCAACAATGAGTCGATGGCCGACTCGTGGAAGAAAACGAAGATCGACAACATCGCGCTCCTGCTCCGCGCGGCCATCGAGGCGCACGGCCGCGTCGGGCTGATGCTCAACGTACGGCGGAAGGACCTCGAGAAGATCCTGGCGCTGCTCCCGGCGCTTCAGCGCCCGACGATCTCGTCACTGAGCGACGAGGACTGGGTGGCGGTCAACACGATCATCGAGGAGCGTACGGTTCGCGATCTCATCCCGAAGGTGAAGGCAGCGGGGGGCCATGGCATCGTCGAGTATCCCCTGAACAAGATCGTCGTCTAGTTGCGAGTGGACCTTGGGAGTTGGGAATTGGGAGTTGGTCGTTGAGGATTGTTGAATCGACAAATCGGCGGGCGGTGCGGGCGCTGCTCGCGCCCGAGCGCACGCGCGACGCCGCCGCCAATCGACGAGTGGCAGAGATCGTTCACGACGTGCGCACGCACGGCGACGAGGCGCTCGTCCGCTACGCGCGAAAGTTCGATCGGCTCGACGGACCTTTCGAGGTCTCCCGCGATGAGATGGTGGCGGGAGCCGGTGAGATACCGGCGCCCGTTCGTGCCGCCATTCGCGCCGCTGCGAAGAACATCCGCGCGGTTGCGAGACGGCAGGTGCCACGCGGCTGGCGCGCGCGCGTCGCGCCGGGCGCAACGGTCGAGCAACGAATCGTGCCGCTCGACCGCGTGGGCTGCTATGTCCCTGGCGGACGCTATCCGCTCCCTTCCTCGCTTCTGATGACCGCGATTCCCGCAGCGGTGGCAGGGGTTGGCGAAATCATCGCCGTTTGTCCCAGGCCCGAGCCCGTGGTCATGGCCGCCGCACTCGAAGCGGGCGTCTCACGCCTGTTTCGCCTGGGCGGGGCGCACGCAATCGCAGCGCTTGCCTATGGGACGGCAACCGTTCCGCGCGTCGACAAGATCGTCGGTCCTGGGAACCGGTATGTGGCGGCCGCCAAGGCGCTGGTCGCGGCCGACTGCGGTATCGACTTTTACGCAGGCCCGACGGAAATCGTGATCGTTGCGACGCGGGGTCCCGCCGCGTGGATTGCAGCCGATCTGATCGCGCAGGCTGAGCATGACCCCGATGCGCGGGCGGTGCTGATCACCCCAAGCGGCACGCTTGCAACACGCGTGGCCAAAGCGGTGAGCGAGCAACTGCCGGCCGACGGACCCGCGCGCGCCTCACTCCGCGCCCATGGGGGCATTATCGTCACCGCATCGATACGGGAAGCGATGGATCTCGCGAACGCCGCAGCGCCCGAGCACCTGGTCGTGGACGACGAGCGGCTGGCGAAGCAGGTGAGACGCGCGGGATCCGTGTTCGTCGGACCATGGTCCGCGCAGGTCGCCGGAGACTACGCGATCGGCTCGAATCACGTGCTGCCGACCGCTGGTGCCGCGCGCGTGCGGGGCGGACTGTCCGCCGCCGACTTCGTGCGCCAGATCACGATCCAGCGCCTGACAGAGCGAGGCTTGCGGACCATGGGCGGCACGGTGATGGCGCTGGCACACGCCGAAGGCCTGCGCGCGCACGCGCGGTCGATCGCAATTCGGATCGCGGACAAACACAGTGCGGCGCGAGCCTTTCCGCCTCCGCTAGAGGCGCGGCGGACCGCCGAAGCGCGGAGCGCGAAGGCTGGTCAGGCTCGCGGGCGAACCCAAAGGGTTCGCCCCGCTCGGTAGGGAGACGGTCCATACATCATGCTGATTCAGGGCTACCCGGATCCAGGAGAGGGGCTGCGCCTCCATCTCAATGAGAACACCGGTGGATGCTCGCCGCGTGTCATCGAGGCGATCCGCCGGCTCACGCCGACCGACATCTCGACGTATCCGTCGTACACGAGCCTCGTGCTCGCGTGCGCGAAGTACTTCAACGTCGACCCGGAGTGGGTATTGCTCACCAACGGCCTCGACGAGGGGATCCTGATGGCCGCGATCGGCCACATCTCGCGCGCCCGTATTCACGACGCTGAGACGATTGTGCCGACGCCTGCCTTCGATCCGTATCCGAATTCCACTGCCGCTGCCGGTGCGACGTGCGTACGCGTCCCGCCGAACGCCGACTTGAGCTTTCCGACCGACGGCGTGCTGAAGGCGATTACACAGCGGACGCGCATGATCTTCCTCAACACGCCGAACAATCCGACGGGACAACTCATTGCGATCGACGACCTGATCACGATCAGCCAGGCCGCGCCAAGAGCGATTGTCCTGATAGACGAGGCCTACATCGAGTTCGGGGGCACGAGCTTCCTACCCCAGCTGTCGCGCTGCCCGAACGTCCTGGTCGGACGCACGTTCTCGAAGGCGTACGGCCTTGCCGGCATGCGCGTCGGGATCGTGATTGGCCAGCCGCCGGCGCTCGAACCCGTACGTGGTGTCACCTTGCCGTTCAACATCAACGCGATCGCACTGACCGCGGTGACAGCCGCGCTCGAGGACACCGAGTTCCTGCCGCGTTATGCCGCGCAGGTGCACGAATCACGCACGCGCATCTATGCCGCCTGCCGCGCCCTCGGACTCCAGTACTGGGAGAGCGCGGCGAACTACGTCCTCGTACGGGTTGGTGACACAGCGCCGTTCATCGACGCGCTGGGCGCGAGGAAGATTCACGTCCGCGACCGCTCGAAGGATCCGGCCACGCCGGGATGCATTCGCATCACTGCCGGGATGCTCGAACATACTGACCGGGCGATCGAGGCGCTCGAATCGGTCGTCGCCGGGGGGCAGACCAGATGAAGAGAGCCGCAGCGTTCGATCGCCGCACTACGGAGACGCAGATCAAGGGACGACTCGTGATTGACGGGCAGGGGCGGTATGACATCAGTACCGGCATCCGGTTCTTCGATCACATGCTCGAGCTGTTCACGCGCCACGGCGGCTTCGATCTCACGCTCAAGGCGAAGGGCGATCTCGACGTCGATCAGCATCACACCGTAGAGGACGTCGGCATCACGCTCGGCGAAACGGTGCTGAAGGCGCTTGGCGATCGAAAGGGGATCAATCGCGCGGGCTATTTCGTGATGCCGATGGACGAGACGCTGGCGGTCGCCGCCATCGACCTGAGCGGGCGACCGCACGCCGTTGTGGACCTCAAGGTCAAGGTCCGGACCGTTGGCGATCTCCAGACGGAGCTCGTCCACGACTTCTTCGAAGGGTTCGCGTCAGGCGCGCGGGCCAATGTGCACCTCAAGGTGCTCTACGGGCGGTCGAGCCATCACCACATCGAGGCGGTGTTCAAGGCATTCGCCCGCGCGCTGCGCGTCGCCTGCGCGCGCGACGCACGGCTCGCGAAGATGCTGCCGAGCACAAAGGGGCTGCTGTGATTGCGCTCATCGACTACGGCGCCGGCAACCTCACCTCGGTGCGAAAAGCGCTCACGTCACTTGGAGCCGAGTTCGCAACTCCTGCGTCACCGTCGGAATGCCCACGCTTCTCCGCCCTGATCGTGCCAGGCGTGGGGAACTTCGCAGCCACCGGCGCTCTTGTCGGGCCGTGGCGCGATGCCATCGGATCCGCGGTGCGCTCGGGCACACCGCTTTTCGGGATCTGCCTCGGCATGCAGTGGCTGTTCGAGGGAAGCGACGAGGCGCCAGAGGTTCCGGGACTCGGCGTACTCCCCGGACGCGTCGTGCGACTTCAAGGCAATGCTGAGGAGCGCTTGAAGATTCCGCACGTGGGGTGGAACGCACTGAACGCTCCACGCGGACCTGAAAGGTCCGCGCCGCTCACAACGTGGTCCGCGCCGCTCACAAAGTGGTCCGCGCCGCTTGAGAAAGAGTCCGGGCCACACCACAAAGGGTCCGCGCCGCACGGTGAAGGGTCCGCGGGCGGCGAGCCCGAGAGGCTCGCCCCGCAGAGCCGATTGCTCGCTGGACTCGAGTCCGGTGTACACGTGTACTTCACGCACTCGTACGCCGCGCCAGTCACAGCGGACTGCGTGGCAGCGACGAGGCACGCGGACACGTTCTCCGCCGTCGTCGAGCGCGGCAACGTGTTCGGCGTGCAGTTCCACCCGGAGAAATCGAGCGATACGGGCCTGCAGATCATCCGCAACTTCCTCGAGGTGACCCGCGCGTGCTGACCAAGCGCATCATCGCCTGCATGGACGTGCGTGACGGGCAGGTGGTCAAGGGCGTGCAGTTCCAGCAGTTGCGTCACGCCGGCGATCCAGGCGAGCTCGCGCAGCGGTACAACGTTGAGGGGATCGACGAGGTCGTCGTTCTCGATATCACCGCGACGCTCGAGAGCCGCCAGGCGCTCGCGCGAACCATCAACGCCGTCGCGCGGCAGATCTTTCTTCCGCTGACCGTCGGCGGTGGTATCCGATCCGAAGAGGACGCCGCCGCGGCGATCGATGCAGGAGCGGACAAGGTCAGCCTCAACACCGCGGCGCTCAGGAACCCGGACTTGATCACAACGCTCGCACGCCGTTACGGCAGCCAGGCTGTTATCGTCGCCATCGATGCCAAACGGCGCGACGACGGTTTCGCCGTCTACGTGCGCAGCGGAACATCGGACGCCGCCCGCGACGCGGTTGAGTGGGCGCGCGAAGCCGAATCGCGCGGCGCCGGTGAAATCCTCCTGACGTCGATGGACCGCGACGGCACGCGTTCGGGATTCGATTGCGAGATGACCGCGGCGGTCGCGAACGCGGTCAATATCCCGGTCATCGCCTCGGGCGGCGCTGGCGGCCTCGATCATTTTGCAGACGTCTTCACGCGCGGCCACGCCGACGCCGCACTTGCCGCGTCGATTTTTCACTACGCCGATACGAGCGTCAGCGAGCTGAAGCGATACTTGCGAGATAAGAACATTCCTGTGAGGTTGTAGGGACAAATGCTGA
The DNA here is from genome assembly GCA_963741135.1 of uncultured Acidobacteriota bacterium. Classification (GTDB taxonomy): domain Bacteria; phylum Acidobacteriota; class Vicinamibacteria; order Vicinamibacterales; family UBA2999; genus Gp6-AA40. Next base: position 91,093 of record CAVUHC010000006.1, on the reverse strand, counting down.
TTCCCTCCATCGACCTCCAAGGCGGCCGGATCGTCCAGCTCGTGCAGGGCGAGAGACTGGCCATCGAAGCCAGCGACCCAGAGCCGTGGATCGCGCGCTTCTCACGCTTTCCACGTGTCCAGTTGATCGATCTGGACGCCGCGAAGGGACACGGTGACAACGCCGGCATGATTGCCGCGATCTGCAGCCGGCTTCCCTGCCGCGTCGGCGGCGGGATCAGGAGCATCGAGCGCGCGCTGGCTGTCCTCGACGCCGGCGCACACGCAGTCATTGCCAGCTCCGCGCTGTTCCGCGACGGTGCCGTCGATGTCGTCTTCGCCCGCGCCCTTGCTGACGCGGTAGGCGCCGACCGCGTCATCGCCGCCGTCGACAGCCGCGGCGGCCACGTGGCGATTCACGGATGGCGAACCGTCCTGTCGATCACCGCGGTCGAGGCGGTTCATGCGCTCGAACCGTTCTGCGGCGAGTTTCTCTACACCCACGTCGACAAGGAGGGACTTATGCAGGGCACCGACATCGACGCCATCCTCGCCGTCCGCGGCGCCACCGCCCGCCGGGTGACGGCCGCCGGCGGCATCACGACGTGGGACGAAATCGATCGCCTCGACGCGGAGCAGGTCGACGCGGTCGTCGGCATGGCCGTGTATACCGGACAGCTCCCACTGGACAGGCCTGGCGCCCCGTAAAGGGGCACCGTACGCTGCAGAGCCTTGATCGTCTACCGTCGCCCGACTACCGTCGTCCGTCCCGGACTGAACTGGACGGGGGGCCGGGGCGCGCTGGACCGACCGACGGTGACGGTAGACGGTGACGGCAGACGGCAGACGGCAGACGGCAGACGGCAGACGGCAGACGGCAGACGGCAGACGATAGAAGCGTATTCGTGTTACGTTAATCACCGTAATCATTACGTAGATCAACGTAACGGCATGGATAACCCCTTCGTTTACGGCGAGGTCGTTCCCGGCGAGTCGTTCGTCGACCGCGAGGCCGAGCTCGACCGCCTTGTCGCCGACCTCGGCTCGTCGCAAAAGGTCTTTCTGATTTCGCCGCGGCGCTACGGCAAGTCCTCCCTGGTGCGGAAGGCACTCGAGGGGCTCCGGCGGCGCGGCGCCCTCACCATCGACGTCACCGTCAGCAGCTACAGCTCCTACCTGGCGTTCCTCGAAGGGTACGCGCGTGCGATCGCGTCGGTCGAATCGAAATGGGATCGTGCGCGTACCTGGCTGACCGCGGCCATCGCGTCGACGCGACCGGAAATCCGCTTCGAGCCGAAGGAAACCGGCCTCGGTCAGTTCTCCGTCGCGTTTCCAGGCGTGACGACGTCCCGGGACGTCAACCGGCTCGCCAACGAGGTGTTCGCGCTGCCCGGCAGGCTCGCCGCCGATCGAAAGCGTGCGGTCGTCGTCGCGCTCGACGAGTTCCAGGCGATTGAAGGCTTCAACGGCGGCAGCGTCGAACATGCGCTGCGCGCCGCGGCGCAGCATCAACGGCAGGTCGGGTATGTGTTCGCAGGTTCAGAGCCGAGCCTGATGGACAAGATGATCGGCCCGCGCCGTCCGTTCTACAAGGCGGGACCGGTGATGCGGCTGCAGAAGATTCCGGAGCCGATGTTTGCCGACTTCATCGAGGCACGCTTCACGAAGAGCGGCATTCGGCCCGAGCCCGGCCTCGGAGCTGCGATCGTCGATCTCGCGGGCAACCTGCCGTACGACGTGCAGCGTCTCGCGCATGAAACGTGGGACGATCTCCGCGCGGCGGGGGGACGACGGGCGACACTCGAGCATCTGCACACGACGCTGGCGCGGCTGCTGGCGGAGCAGGACATGTTGTTCGAGGCCGTATGGCAGCGGTTGACGCTGCCGCAACGCGCGACGCTCCGCGCGGTCGTTTTCCAGAGCGGACGCGAGCTCCATTCGGCTGACGCGCGCACGCGCCACCGGCTGAGCGGGCCGTCGAGCATCCAGGCGTCTCTTGCGGCGCTCGTCAAGCAGGACGTGCTGCTCAAGGAAGGCCCGCGCTACGTCGTCGTGGATTCACTGTTGCGCGAATGGGTCGCCCGGCGAACGTTCTAGAATTCACATTCAGCATTCGCAATTCGCCACTCAGCATTTCGCATGTCTTTGCTCTCACGCATCGGACTCAGTCGCCCTGAGCTGCGCGCCTGGGCGATGTACGACTGGGCCAACTCGGGGTTCCAGTCGACCGTAATCACCGCGGTGTTCCCGCCATTCTTCAGCGCCGTGGCCGCGGCTGGCATGCCCGCGCCGCTCGCGACCGCGCGTTTCGCGTGGGCCACCACCATCGCCGTGGCCGTCACCGCCGTGCTTGGCCCGATTCTCGGCGCTATCGCCGACTACCGTGCGATCAAGAAGAAGATGATGGCCGTGTTCGTCGGCATCGGCGTCACCACGACGATGCTGATGGCGACGATCGACATGGGTGAATGGCAATATGCCGCGCTGCTCTTCATGATCGCCAACATCGCGATCGCGTCGAGCTTCGTCTTCTACGATTCACTCCTTCCGCACATTGCGGCGCCGGAGGAAATGGATCGAGTGTCGACGGCGGGCTACGCCATCGGCTATCTCGGTGGCGGGGCCCTCCTCGTCATCAACCTGCTCTGGATTCTCTACCCGGCGGCGTTCGGCCTGTCTGATTCGGTCGCGGGCATCAAGCTGTCTTTCGTCAGCGTCGGCATCTGGTGGCTCGTGTTTTCGATCCCGCTCTTCCGCCGCGTGCCGGAGCCGCCGCGTACGCTCGAGGCGGACGAGACGTCGGATGAGAATCCAATTCGCGCCGCCTTCGTGAGGGTATGGGACACCTTCCACGAGCTGCGCGGCTACCGCCAGGCGTTCCTGATGCTCGTCGCGTTCCTGCTTTACAACGACGGCATCCAGACCATCATCCGGATGGCCGCGATTTACGGCGCCGAGATTGGCATCGATCGGAACGCGCAGATCGAGGCGTTCGTCCTCGTCCAATTCGTTGGCATCCCGTTTTCGTTCCTGTTCGGCGCGCTGGCCGGACGGATTGGCGCCAAGACGGGTATCTTCATCGCGCTCGCCGTCTACACGGGCATCAGCGTGCTCGCGTTCTTCATGACGAGCGCCTGGCAGTTCTTCGCGCTCGCGTTTCTCGTGGGCACGGTGCAGGGTGGAAGCCAGGCGCTCAGCAGGTCTCTGTTCGCGCGGATGATCCCGAAGCACAAGTCGTCGGAGTACTTCGGATTCTTCTCGGTGTTCGAGAAGTTCGCCGGCATCGCGGGTCCGGCGCTGTTCGCCGCATCGGTCAGCCTGTTCGGCTCCAGCCGCGCGGCCGTGCTCTCCGTCATCATCTTCTTTGTCTGCGGCGGCTTCGTGCTCTCGCGCGTGAACGTGGCCGAGGGCGAAGCGCGTGCGCGTGCCGCAGCGGCAGCATGAAAACCGTCATCGCGGGCGGCACCGGGTTCCTGGGATCGGGGCTGGCGACATCGTTTCGCGCGGACGGCCATGACGTCGTGCTGCTGACGCGGCGCCCGCGCAAGCCTGGCGACGTGGCATGGGATCCGCTTTCATCCGCGGGCGACTGGGCCTCAATCATCGACGGCGCGGATGTGGTCATCAATCTTGCGGGCGAGTCGCTCGACGCCGGGCGCTGGACCGCCGCGCGCAAAGCAGCCATTCTCGAAAGCCGCGTCGCGGCGACGCGCGCGATCGTCGCCGCGATGGCCAAGGCCCGCCGCCCTCCAGCGGTGTTCGTCAACGCGTCGGCAATCGGCGTCTACGGGACGCATGGGTCCGCCGCACTGACCGAGCGCTCGCCGCAGGGATCGGATTTCCTCGCGTCCGTCTGTGTTGCATGGGAGGCGCAGGCGCTCGAGGCGGCAGGGATGACGCGCGTCGTGCTTCTGCGGACGGGCCTCGCGCTGGATCGCAGCGGCGGAGCACTGCCAAGGCTGGCGCTTCCCTTCCGGCTGTTCGCCGGCGGACGTGCGGGATCCGGCGATCGGTACTGGTCGTGGATTCACCGGGATGACTGGACGCGCATCGTCCGTTGGGTGATCGACACATCAGACGTCACGGGCCCGCTGAACCTCACTGCACCGCACCCTGTCACCAACGCGAAGTTTGCGCAGACTCTCGGGCGTGTCCTGCATCGACCGGCCCTGGCGCCGGCACCTGCGTTCGCGTTGCGGCTGTTGCTTGGCGAGATGGCCGACGCGCTGATTCTCAATGGCCAGCGCGTCCTGCCGGCGAAGGCGACGCTTCACGGATTCGAGTTCCGGTATCCCGATCTCGAGTCCGCGCTGCGCGCCATCTATGGCGGGACCGACCCCGTCAGCTACGGCGGTCCGCCGTAGCCTTGGCGAAGGCGGAAAGGACCGCCCGGAGCAACGCCTTGCGGTTAGACGCCTGGCGTCGGAGTGCCGACCAGGTACCTGTCGCCTGTCGGCGCGGGAACGCCTCCGGCAGGCTCGAGCGTCACGGCGACCGCCACTGGCGCGCCGATGTCCTGAGGCGTCATGTAGTACGCGGTGCCGCCACCCGAGACATCCGGCACGAGGAGACCGGCGCTGACAGGCGCCTGCGCAGTGACGACCCAGACCTGGTACACCTTGCCGGCAGGGAGCGCCGGAAGGTTGGCCACGCTGAACACCAATCCGCGGGTGCGGCTCCACAGCGCGCGGGCGCGCGCGTCGGGGGCAACCATTTGACCTTGGAGGTCGATGCGAGCGAGATCGGGCGCGGCCAGCACCGAGGTTGCCGATTGCGCCTGGACAAGTTGTCCCTGCAGGTCCGCCACCTGCTGATGCACTCGCACGGCGTAAATCGCCGCGCCCGCGGCCACAGCCACCGCTGCCGCGAGTGGCAGCCACCCAAATCGCTGTCGCGGAGTGAACCCTCTGGATTCGCCCCGGCTCGGGATCACTTGGCCGAGTACGCGCGCTCGCACTTCGGCACGGGGCGTGACCTGCGGAACTGCGGTTGCCAGGACGCCGACGACCGGACGAAGCGACGCAACTTCCACCGCGCACTCGCCGCACGTCGCGAGATGCGCTTCGAACTCCTGTCGCTCGCCGGCGTCCAGAATCCCGAGCACGTATCCAGTTGCGTTGGCTTTCAGCTCGTCGTGCAGCGCGCTCATGTCCGCGCCTCCGTGAGCGCGTCGCGAAGTTTCAGCAGACCGAGACGGATCCGTGTTTTGACGGTTCCGAGCGGCTCCTCGAGGCGCTCCGCGATCTCGCGGTGACTCAGGCCGTCATAGTAGGCAAGCTCGATTGCCACGCGCTGGATCAGCGGCAACGCACCGAGCGCCCGCTGGAGGATGCGCGTCTGCTCCTCGTCCAGCATCGAAGCCGCGGCATCCGGCATGGAACCGGGCATTTCGTCCATCGCGTGTTGGTCATCGGACGCCTGCGCCTCGGGACGCGTCCGTCGCGAGCGCAGCCTGTCAATGGATCGCGAGCGCGCCATCATCAGCAGCCATGCCGCCACTGGACCGCGCGACGCGTCGTACCGTGTCGCCTGGCGGAATGCCTGTGCGAATACCTCCTGCAGCACATCTTCGGCCTCCCCTTCATCACCGACGATGCGGAGGATGAGCGAGTAGACCGGCCGCGCATGACGATCGTAGAGGGCTGCCGCAGAGACCTGATCGCCGGACGCCAGGCGCCGAAGACAGTCCAGGTCTTCCGCCTGCGACTGAGCCGCAGGCCGCATCCGCGCCAATGCTGCGAGGAGCCACATCTATCCGGGTCTTTGCTCCACTGAATTCTACGTATGTCCGCCGTGATTGGATGGCGGAGCGCCGATTACCGGGCGTACCGGTCGAGTGTCGCGCGCCACGCGCCGATTGACTCCGGCGAGCCGGCCTGGCCGTCGAACACGATCTGCTTTGTCGTGAGACGTTTGCCGTAGAAGCGCTGATTGGCGTCGAGATCCTGCCGGATGGTGCTCCCGTTGATCGTGACGCCCGCAAACAGACCACGCGCCCTCGAGTAGCTCAGGATCTGCGCGCGGAGCTGCAGATCGGTTGCGGCCTGCGCGTCGCGGCCGACGGGACCGGCGGCGGCCGATGCGTCCGCGCCGATCTTGAACTGATTGCTGACCAGGTTTTCCAGTCCGCGTTGGTCGTTGATGACCAGGATGATGTCGGTCGCCTGCCCGCCGATCTGGAGGCCGAAACTCCCGCCGGTCAACGTGAGGAATGCCGGCGACGACCAGCCACTCGGGCCGCGCGCGCTCAGGAGGCCCCGTCCGCGCACTCCGCCGAACACAAATCCCGCCTTCACCGTATTTGGAAAAATTGCGATTCCCGCGGCCTTCCCGAGAATGGCGTTCGGGATCGCCTTGTCCTCGGCAGACATGATTTCTCCGAACACCGTCGCGCCGTCGCGCACGCGCTTCGCTTCGTTGTCGTCGTTCTGCGCGCGCGAATTCACAGGATGGAGCGCGACCACACACACGGCCGCCACGGCGGCCACGAGTCGTTTTGTCATGGAGAGATGATAAGGAGGTCTACTGTCTGCCGTCTACCGTCGACCGTTTTGGTCAGGACGGCAGTCGGAATGACACGCGGACCTAGAAGGTCCGCGCCGCAGGTGTCAAGGTCCGCGCCGCGGGTGTCAAGGTCCGCGCCGCGGGTGTCAAGGTCCGCGCCGCAGGTGTCAAGGTCCGCGCCGCAGGTGTTAAGGTCCGCGCCGCAGGTGTTGAGGTCCGAGCTGCAGGCTGCCTGCTGCCCGCTGCCGGCTAGATGATCGCCGGAGCCCCTGCGCGGAAGTTGCCGCCGAGAATAGCTGTCGAATCGGTCCCGAGCCAGCCGTCGAGCACGCTTGCATAGACAGAGCGGAAATCCGTCTGGTACGTCACGTCGCCGCCCGCGTTCTCCAGCGTTGTGTTGTCCGGCGTCGGATTGAGGTTCGCGGCCGTTCCATAGATCCCGCCGCGCACGGCGCCACCGATCGCCATCATCATCCCACCGGCGCCATGGTCGGTTCCCTGGCTGCCATTCTCGGAGATACGGCGGCCGAACTCGGAGAACTGCATCATCAGCGTGTTGCCGAGCAGTCCCTGATTCTGCAGGTCGTTGTAGAACGCGAGGATGCCGTCGCCGACCGTCCCCATCAGGTTCGCGTATCCGCCGCCGCCGGCGTTCCCCTGACCGGAGTGCGTATCGAAACCGCCGGTCTGCACCCAGTACACGCGCGTGCCGATGCCCCTGACGATCGAGCCAGCCACGGTCTTCAGCGCAGACCCGAAGCCGTTGTTCGGGTACGTCACCGACGATTGGTAGTCGACAACCGACGCCACGCGATCGAGCGTCGCAAACGCCTCCATGGCGCTCGTGTTGACGAACGCGAGGTTCGGGCGATTCGGGCCCGCAGCCGAGGCGAGACGGATCGCGGAGTTGCGCTCGTTGATGGCCTCGGCACCGACTGTTCGGGCTCGCGAAGCTGTAGGTGCGCGGATCGGTGATCGACGGAACCGACACATTGAGTCCCGTGAGCGCCCGATATGTCGCGTTCGACGTGTTCCAACCTGCGAGCGGATCACCCGGAATCGAATCGAGGTAGCGTCCGAGCCAGCCGAGCCCTGCCGGATTGGTCGGATCGGCAGTGCCCCAGATGTCGGTGCCCTGGAAATGCGAGCGGCTCGAGTTCTGATACCCGGCACGCTGGACGATGGCCAGGCGTCCCTGGTTGAAGATCGTTCTGAAGCCCCGTGAGCCGCGGGTGCAGGCCGAGCGGCTTGCCCGATGAGTCGCTGCCGATCTGCAACACCTGTCCGGCAGGCACCGCGATGGCAGGACGCCGGCTGTAATAGAACGGATCGGTGTACGGGACGAGCGTGCTCAGCGCATCGTTGCCGCCCGCGAGGTAGATGACGACGAGGTTGCGAGAGACCGCGCCTTGCGCGCGCGCGATATCGACGAGAAATGCCGGCGCGGCGAAGCTCAGCGTGAATGCCGCGACACCGTCTCGAAGGAATTCGCGTCGCGAAACTTTGGACATGTCGTTCCTCAGACGAACTGGTACTCGCCGGATCCGGCCACGAGCCTCGCCAGACCGGGCGCCTTGGCATTCATCTGCGTGTCGTTGCCCGTCCACGCGCCGCCGGTGTTCAGGTAGGTGAGCATCTCGTTCATCTCCGCCGTCGTGTAGGGCGCCGGCGTCAGCCGCTGCAGCATCCCGTTCAGCACACGATCGGGCTGTGCGCGCTCGGTCGCGCTGAACGAGCGCGCGAGATTGAACTTCTGGTTCGACGCAACCGCCGCCGCGAAATTCATGCGCGCCAGCATTGCGCCGGTGCCGAACCAGGCGCGTCCCAGCTGCCAGCCCGCGACGTTCGGCGGCTCGAACAGCGTCTGGCCCATGTTCGTGAGCGGCACGCGCGCCGAATCGACGGAGAAACCGGCAAACCCGATCTCCTTCATCGTCCTGCACGACGAACTCCGCCGGCCATGAGTAGCGCGCGTTGAAGTTGCCCGGATTGGTGAACCACTGGGAGCTGCAGGATGTAGCGGAGGACCGGACGCATGTCCGTGTCGCTCTGGAGGTAAACGTTGGTCACCCCTTCGATGAACGCGGGAGCGGGAGCGTCGAGATCGCTGACGAAGAAGTTCCACAGCTTGGCCGCGAGTCGTCGAGCCGTCTCCGGATGATTGGCCAGTGACGTCAGCAAATCGATCCCGTCCTGCATGCCTGACGCCATGGCGCGGGCGGGAATCGTGTTGGATCCGCCTGATCGGGAACGTGAAGGTCTTTGCCGCGACGTCGTGCTGGGCCGCGTTGTAAATAAATTCCTGGTAGCCCGCCGGATCGTTGGCGTTCGCGCCCGGGACGTTGCGGAGGTTCCAGCCGGTAAATACGCGTGCCGCGGCGTACACGTCGCTCTCCGTGTAATGGCCGAGGCCCCACGTGAAGAGCTCCATCACCTCGCGGCCAAAATTCTCCTGCGGCTTGGCCTTGGTGTTCGTGCGCCCGTCGAGGAAGACGAGCATCGCCGGATCCTTGGCGACCTCGATCAGCAGATCGCGGAACTTGCCGAGCACCCCCTGGCGGAGCAGCTCATAGTGCCCCTGCGGACCGGGCAGCTCGCCGCCCTTGGTCGCCATCATCTTCGTGCCGAGAACGCCGCCCACGGTGCCGGCGACCTTGGTATAGCCGACGCCGAAGTGGTTGTGCCAGAAGAGCGCCATCTTCTCCTGGAGCGGGCGCCTCGTGTGGACCATGCGGAACAGCCACCGCTGCCGCGCATCGTCGATGTTCGTGTTGGGAGAAAACTGCCCGCGCGTGGTAATGGCTACAGAGTCCGGCAGCCCGATCTTGGTGTCGACGTCGTCCGGCTGCTTGTCGAAGTCGACGAAGTAGTCGACAGCCGCGTTGTACGACATGCCGGCCACGGCCTGCAGATCCGCGGCGCTCGCGCCGAACCCGACACGCCGAAAGAGATGGTCTAAAAGGGCATCGCCTGATCGCATGTCCTGCTCCGGGAAAAGCTGCAGCTTACCTTCTCCGCCCCAGTATCGCCAGTGGTGGACGAAGGCTTTTTGTTATCGCGATTACAGTTCTGCGCGCCGCCGCACGGCTCGGTCTGGTGTTTTTGCGCCTGGATCAAGAGTGGCGTATGGGACTCTGCCAACCCGCTGCCATCCAGCACGCTGCGGGTGTGCACGGACCTCCTCCAAGCGCCAGTCAACAGAGGGTATGACTGAAAAACGAGGCCCGGCGTTGCCTCCGGTTCTGTTTTTCCGAAAGGCCTACCGATGCCGGCCTGCGTGATGGTGACGTCGAAGATGAGCGAACGTAACGAATGACTCCTGTGCTACGTTGGGCGCGTTGCCCGCCTCGCTCTCGGGTGGATCGCACGTCGGCGACACCCAGGCAAAGCGTGAAAGCTGGACGCCCCACCACACACTCGACACGTCATGACCGCCAAACGCAAAACGCCCAGACACCGCCTCGTGCCGAAGAAGAGGGACACCACCCGCGCGATACCCAGCCGCGTCGACAGCGGCCTCGCGCCTCAGATGCAGGCGGTGAATACCTATCTCGCCGTCGCCAACGTCAATGCGTCGATCGAGTTCCTCGAGCGAGCGTTTGGCTTCTCGCGGGGCGTGGTGCTGGCAGGGACGGACGGCCAGCCTCGCTACGCGGAGATGCGCCACGGCGATTCGGTCGTGATGTTGATTCCCAAGGGCGACGCCACGGCTGCCACCGGCGGCGCGCCGGGGTTATACACCTACGTGGGCGATGTGGACAAGGCGCTGACGAAAGCACGTGCGGCTGGGGCAGGGGTGTCGGAGGCGGAAGATCGTCCGTGGGGCGATCGCGTGGCGACGGTGACCGACCCGGACGGCTACCGGTGGGTGCTCGCCACGTTCAAGAAACTGGTTCCCTTCACTTAAATACCCGGCACTAACCGACGACTGACTGATAAGACGCCTCGTACATCGGGACAATCTTCTCGGCGCAGAAGTCTTCGCGGACGCGCGCGCAGGCGGCCTGTGCGATCGCGCGGTGCTTGACCGGGTCGCTGAGCATCATCACGCCGCTCTCCGCCATCTCGTCGAGCGCATCGGGAGGGTGGAGGAACCCGGTCACGCCGTGATCGATCACTTCCGGAAGCCCACCAACCCGCGACGCGACCACGGGCACTTCGCAAGCCATTGCTTCGAGCGCAGCAAGGCCAAAGCTCTCCTGGGCTGACGGCAGCAGGAACAGATCCGCGATCGACAGGAGCGGCACGACCTCTTCCTGGGCGCCCAGCGAGTGCACCAGCTGCGAGATTCCAAACTCGCGCGCCAGCCGGTACGCGGTGTTCAGCTCTGGCCCGTCGCCGACCAGGAGCAGCCTCGCCGGCACTCTGTTACGGATGCGGTCGAAGATCCCCATCACCGCGTCGATGCGCTTCACGGGACGGAAGTTCGAGACGTGAATCACGAGCTTCGCGTCGGGATCGTCGGCGGTGAACCGGCGACGCAGGTCGCCGACGTTTTGACGCCGGTGAATCCCGCAGTCGAGGAAATTCGGAATGACCACGATGTCGCGCCTGACGCCGAGCTGCTCGTAGGTCGACGCCCGCAGGCTTTTCGAGACGGCGGTGACCAGATCGGATTGGTCGATCGAGAACGCCACAATCTCCGAATACGACGGATCGCTTCCGACCAGCGTGATGTCGGTTCCATGGAGCGTCGTCACGACGCGCGGCGCCACCCCGCCGTGGGCGCCGAGGACCTGTCGCGACAGGAATCCTGCCGTTGCGTGCGGTATCGCGTAGTGCGCGTGGATGACGTCGAGCCTGAACTCGCGCGCCACCTGGACGATCTTGTTCGAGAGCGACAGCAGGTATTGCGGCTCGCGAAAGAGCGGATAGGTGGGCGTCAACACCTGGTGGAACGACAAGCCGGCCTGGAACTCGCCAAGACGAAACGGCGTTTCCGTGCTGATGAAGTGGACCTGGTGACCGCGCTTGGCGAGTGCTTTCCCCAGCTCCGTCGCGACGATGCCGCTGCCGCCGACCGACGCGTAACAGATGATGCCGATGTTCACGCGCGGTCCCTGTCGCGACCGGAATCGAGGAACCAGTCGCGCAGCAGGTGCGGCCGGAGGAGCGGCTCGCGGACGACGAGCCCTTCCGCGAAGTCGACACCCGCGAGCGCGCCGAACTGCGCGTCGCGGCTTTCAATCAGCTTCATGAAACGCGGCGACGTCAGACGCGTGTGCACCGCATCAGTTGCGGGCGGACGAAACTGGCTTGCATGACAGGCCAGCGCGCGGCGCTTCGTATCGTAGTGGTCCGTCACGTCAATCACGAACGACGGTGCAGCGGATTCGTTGATGAAGTAGTAAGACGTCATGTCCGGTTTCCACGGTTCGCCTTCGGCGCCATACCGGCGGAGCCCGCTATTGAAGATCGCATCGGTGAGCACGTTGCTCGCGGCGATGTGATCCGGATGCCGGTCCGACCAGTACGGGAGCGCGACGGCCCGCGGCCGCGCGCGACGAACGAGTTCCGCGGCGCGGCGCACGTGATCGTCGTTCGAACCGATCCCGCGGTCCGGCCAACGAAGGTTGACCCGCCACGCGGCGCCGAGCACCTCGCGCGCCGCCTCCGCTTCGGCCAGACGCTCTTCAATCGTGCCGTTGCTCCCCATCTCTCCCGCCGTCAGATCGCAGAGGCCGACGCGAAGCCCCATCGCCGCGTGCTTCGCGATGCTGCCGCCCAGACCAATTTCGAGATCATCCGGATGCGGCCCAAAGACCAGTAGGTCAACCTCGCCGACGTCGTTCATGTGTAACGATTCTAAGCTTGGCTGGCGAAGAGGCCGACCTTCAGGTCGGCCTACCGCGTGAATCCCCAGACGGCATCCTCTTTCTCGGATGCGTCCTGAAGCGCGCGGACGAGGATACGGGCGGCGAGGAAGGCGCCCGTTACGGAATCACCTCCGCCGCCGAGCGCGAAGAGGTGACGCGGATAGTTGCGGTGCGGGCCTATGTACATCAGCCCATCGGCGGTCTCGCCCGAGATGAGCTCCCAGCCGTACTCCGGCCGCAGTCCCGAGATTATCGGGAACATCGTCAGCAACTCGTACATCAGCTGACCCGTTCGCTGGACGAGGACCGCCGCGCGTTTTCTCTCGGGCGTCTCGTCCTGCTCCGCTCCGCCAACCAGAATCCGATCGTCGGGCGTCCACCGCACACGATGATGCGGCGTTTTCGTGTCGCTGAACGTCGTATCGCGGCTGACAAGCTGCTTCCGGACGGATGCGGGTATCGGCTCGGTGAGCACGAGATAGCTCTCGCGCCGCTTGAAATGGCGACGGAGCTGCTTGAATTCGAGACTTGCCGTGCCGGTCGTCACGATGATGGTACCAGCGCGCACGGTCCCGGCTTCGCCGATCACGTCGATGTGGCGCCGCGCCACCTTCACCTTTCTGGCGCGCGAGCGCTCGAATATCACAGCGCCGCGCGACGCCGCGGCAACAGCAAGTCCGAGACACGCACGGTAGGGATCGAGCGCAAACGCATCGCGCATGCGGATCGCGCCAGGGGCATCAGGCAATCCGGCCTTGCTCAACTGTTTCGGCAACAGCCAGCTGGCGTCGAGCTTGGCCTTCGCACGCGCGTCGTATTCGCGCCTCAGCGTCTTCTCGTCCTCCCGCGCCGCAACGACGAGGGCGTTGAGTGGCTCCAGCCCGCACTTGATGTTCAGTCTTCGTAGCAGCGCCGCGCCCTCGAGTGACCCTCGCCGCCATGCTTCGAACGCCGTCCGCGCGGCACGAACCCCGTGCGCCTGTTCGACATCACGGAACGCGGGGCCCGGATCCGGCAATAGCAGCCCGGCGCTGCGCCCGGTGGTCCCCTGCCCGACGCGGCCGGCTTCCAGCACAATCGCCTTGATTCCGGCAACCGCGCACGCGTACGCCGTCGCGCACCCGGTGATACCCCCACCGATGATCACCACGTCGGCGGTCTGCTCACCGCGAAGGCGGGAATCGTCGGGGCGACGCGAACTCGGAAGCTGATCGATCCAGGGAGAGATGCCGTAGCGTGTGCGCATGAAATTCAGAATTCAAAATGCAACATGCAAAAGTCAAACTGTGACGTGCGGACACTGTGCGGTGAATGCCGCCGCGCGTTTCACTTCGCTATCCACCACCAGGTTGTGTTTGCATCTTGCATTTTGAATTTTGCATTACGCAGTTTGTACCACGTATCGGGCGGCGACTTCGAGGATGGGCGCAAGGCGGCTCGCCTCGCGTGCGGTGCGGGGCTTGTATTTCACCCACGCCTTGCTGGGACGCCCCTGGCGAATGAACAGCGCGGCGTTGCCGCTACGGACCTCATCTTTTGCGATGTGCGCGGGCAGTTTGACGATGAGGCCGTCCTCCATCAGGCACACAAACAGCTTCCGGCCGGCGTAACCGGCAGGCAGGCCAAACATGCGGCCGATGCGAAGGCCGCGATGATGCTCGATGAATTCCGCGAGAAATGGTTCGAGATCGGCTCGAAACGCAATCGGCACAGACGTGCGATTGTAAGTTATTGCTTCTCCTTCTGCAGCAGCTTGCGCTTTCGCTCGATGCCCCATCGATATCCGCCGAGCCCGCCGCCTTTCTGCACGACCCGATGGCACGGAATGACGAGGCATACGCGATTGGTCGCACAGGCCCTGGCGACGGCGCGAGTCGCCGACGGCACGCCAAGATCCCTGGCAACCTGGCTGTACGCGCGTGTCTCGCCGTACGGGATCGACTGCAGGTGACGCCAGACCTTCCATTGGAACGCCGTCGCCTGCACATCCACGGGCAGATCGAGCTTCGGCGCCCGCCCGTCAAGGTGCGCGACCAGGGTGCGCACCCATTTCGAGAACGCGCCCCGCTCGCGGCGAATCTCGGCCGACGGATACTCGCCGCGCAGATCGCTCTCGAGCAGATCGTCGCGCTCGCCAAGCTTCACCGAGCACAGGCCTTTTTCTGTGCCCGCCACGAGCAGGCGACCGAGGGAGGAATCGACAATCGTGAAGGTGACTGCTGCGCCCTTTGCGCCGCGCCGGTATTCAGCCGGCGTCATCCCGCGCCCTGTCGGTTGCTGCTCGTACACGCGGCTGCTTGAACCGTAGCCCGCGTCGTAGATCGCGCTGGTCAGGGGCTTCCCTTTCCTGAGATCGTGCCGGAACCGCTGGGCGCGCAGCGCATCCTGATAAGCGCGTGGAGAGATTCCGAGGATCCGCATAAAGATCCGCTGCAGATGGAACGGACTGGTCCGCACGTGACCGGCCAGCCGCGACAGCGTGATTGGCTCGTCGGCGTGTGACGCGATGTAGGCCGCGGCCTTCCGCACGTTATCGAGACCAGGCGCAGGCGCCACACCCGCGCGCGGATGACAGCGGCGGCATTCGCGGAACCCGGCAACCTCCGCCGCATCGGGACCCGGAAAGAAGCGGACCGAATCACGATTTGGCCGGCGGCTCGGACAGCTCGGGCGGCAATAGACCCCGGTCGATCGCACGGCATACACGAAACGGCCATCGCTTCGCGCGTCGCGCGCCAGCACCGCATCCCAGAGCCGTTCGGCCGATGGTGTTCCCGTCATCCCGTCGTTCCCGGCCTCTGATTGCGTCCCCGTCGTCCCGTAGCGTCCGGCTTCAGCCGGACTCAGGGACTGTGTCGGGGAGTGCCCGGCTTCAGCCGGGCTGGTGGCGATGTGTGTCGTCATGCAGTAACGATATGCGGCCACGTATGGGCCAATCTATCCGCGGCTTGCGGTCGTTATAACATGCCAGCCAGGGTGCGTCGCCTCCTCAAAGCGGTCCTCCTCATACTCATCCTCATCCTTGTCGCCGGGATCGCGGCGGCGGCGTGGGCGCGCGGAGAACTGCGCGCAAGTCTTCCGCTGCTTGACGGGAGCCAGCCGCTACGCGGGCTGTCCGCTGCGGTCGAGATCAAGCGTGATCGACTGGGCATTCCGTCAATTCGCGGCGCCACGCGCGAGGATGTCGCTCGCGCGCTTGGCTTTCTTCACGCGCAGGATCGCTTTTTCCAGATGGACCTGTCGAGGCGGCGGGCCGCCGGAGATCTCTCGGCGCTCGTCGGCGCCCGCGCCCTCGCGCTCGATCGCGAGATTCGAGTTCACCGATTCCGCGCAGAGGCGCATCGCGCCCTCGTCCTGATGGACCCGAACGAGCGTCGTGTTCTCGAGGCCTACGCGGCGGGTGTGAACAGCGGTCTCTCGGCGCTTGGCGCGCGCCCATTCGAATACATGGTGCTACGCCAACAACCGCAACCATGGGGTCCCGAGGACTCGTTCCTCGTCGTGCTATCGATGTTCATCACCCTGCAGGACTCTGACGGGTCGTACGAATCGACACTCGGTACGATGCACGACGTGTTGCCGGAGGCGATGTTCGCGTTTCTGGCGCCGCGCGGGACCGAATGGGATACGCCGGTTGTTGGCGAAGCATTCAGCACGCCCCCGATTCCAGGACCGGACGTGTACAACCTTCGCGCACGACGTACGGGCAAAACGTCATTTCCGTTGCCCGAACGCCCACTGGGCGTCCAACTCCCAACCCCCAACTCCCAACGCCAAAGGGTGATGGTGTCGAACCTCGGAGGTTGGGATTTGGATCTTGGGATTTGGGATTTGGGATTTGCCGAGCGCGAAGCGCTCGGCAGCAACAACTGGGCGGTCGCAGGCGCGTTGACACCCGATGGACACGCGCTGGTCGCCAATGACATGCACCTGATGATCCGGGTGCCGAACACGTGGTACCGCGCCGCGATGGAATGGCCGGACCCCGAAAACGCGTCCGACCCACATCGTCTCATCGGAACCACCCTTCCAGGCGTGCCGACGGTCGTCACCGGCAGCAACACGCATATCGCGTGGGGATTCACCAACACGTGGGCCGACTGGGGCGACCTCGTCGTCCTCGAGACCGATCCCGCGAATCCGAACCGCTATCGCACGCCGGATGGCTGGCGCGATATCCAGCGCTTCGACGAAACGATCTCGATTGCGGGCGAGCCCGATCAACACGTCACGGTCGCGTGGACAGTATGGGGGCCGGTGCTGGGCCCCGATCATCGCGGCCGCCTGCGCGCGTACTCGTGGGTGGCGCATTCGGCGGAGCGCCTCGCCGGGTCACTGCTCCCGCTCGAAACCGCGCGGACCATCGAGGAAGCGTTCGACAGGGCCAACGGACTTGGCACGCCGGGCCAGAACCTGGTGGTCGCCGACCGGAGCGAGCGCATCGGCTGGTCGGTATACGGAGCGATCCCCAGGCGCGCCGGAATTGATGGCCTGCTTCCCTCTTCATGGGCGGACGGCTCCCGCGGCTGGCACGGATGGCTCGATCGATCCGAGTACCCGCGCATCATCGATCCGCCGGGCGGGCGCCTCTGGACGGCGAACGCGCGCGTGGTCGGCGGCGAGATGCTCGCGAAGCTTGGCGACGGCAGCTACGAAGTTGGCGCTCGCGCCAGGCAGATCCGCGAGCGGCTGATGGCGCGTGAGCGCTTCTCGCCGCGTGACATGCTGGCGATCCAGCTGGACACACGTTCGGAATTTCTCGATCGGTGGCGGCAACTGCTTCTCGACGCCCTGACCCCCACCGCAACAGAAGGCCATCCTGATCGCGCCGAGCTCCGCCGCATTGTCGATAGCGGATGGACTGGGCATGCGTCGCCTGATTCAGCCGCATACGGCTTCACGCATGTCTTCAGGGATCTTCTGTCGAAGCGGGTTATCGCGTTCGAACTGTCGGAGTGCTATGAAGCCGACGCGGCCTTCGACTATGCGACGGTCAGGCGCCGTGAGGGACCCATCTGGAAGCTCGTGACAGAGAAACCTCTGCATCTCCTGGACCCGCAGTACTCGACATGGGACCAGATGATTCTCGCGACGATCGACGAGGTCGTCGCGGAGGTGAAGCGGGATCGACCAGGTGATCTTCGTGACCGCACGTGGTCAGAGCTCAACGTCACCGCGTACCGGCATCCGCTATCTGCGGGACTGTCGTTTGTCGCACGGTGGCTGGACATGCCGATACGGCCCCTGCCTGGGGATCTCTACACGGTGCGGGTGCATTCAGGCTCGCTCGGGGCTTCCGCTCGCATGGTCGTATCCCCGGGCCATGAGGCCGACGGCATCATGCACATGCCGACCGGCCAGAGCGGCCATCCGCTGTCGCCGTTCTACTCGAACTCCCACGAGGCGTGGGTGAGGGGCGACGCGACGCCGTTTCTTCCTGGGCCTCCAGAGCACTCGCTGACGCTCGTGCCGTAGGTCGGGGATCAGGGATCCGGGATCGGGATCCGGGATCCGAAATCAATGCCGACCGCGCTGCCACCCCAGGCCGACCGAGAAAACAAGAGATGGCGCGTACCGGCTAGTGGTGACGACTCCCGACCTCGAATAGCTGTTCGAGATCACTTTGTAGAATGGGAGGGCGGCGTCGAGCTGAGCAAACAGGCGCACTGTGGTCGCGCGCGCAATTTCGTACCCGGCGGTCAGGTCACCCTCGAGGCCCCTGCCGTACCCGTACCGCCCGTTCAGGCCTCCGGAATCGATGTTGGTCCAACCCCACCCCACTCCTCCGCCAAAATACTTGGTCGTATTACCCGTGGGATTCGTGAAATGCAGCACCTCGAGTTTCAAGAGAGATCCTGCGGAAGCACCGGACGAGTTGTAATCGCTCGACGAGCTGATTTGAGAATTGAGAAACGACACATCGATGCCGAATGAATCGAGCTCGGCGCGATATCCAAGTCCCACAGCAGGTGCGCCGTACGTCCGATCGGAGAAAATGCCGCTGTATCCCACGCGCGCGTACCCGAACCTGTCCGATCCGACCCGCCGCGCTGATGTTTGAGCAGCGGTGACATTTGTTCGATCCACGACACCCATCCCAGTCATGGGGCGGCCGGTGACGATCGATCGAACCATCTGGCTGTAGAGCGCAGGCAGATCGTCCAGGCCGAGAGCGGTGCCCTCGCGATTGGTGTTCGGTCCCGACAGCGTGACCGTGATCGTATTGCCAAGCATCACGTGGGACAGGGTGTAGCGCGTCGAACACTCCCCCTGCGCGACTGGCTCGCCGGCCCGCTCGAACTGTCTCGTCACGAGAAGGATCGCCGCTGCGCGGTCCTGCGGCGACAACGTGTCGCGCGTTTCATCGATGTTGATGCAGACATTTGCCTGAGCCGCGTCGGCGGCCGCAGCAAGGCCCATGATCAGTGTGAGACAGCAGCCTGTAAGCCGTATGACTTTGCGCATCTGAAATCTCCTCCCTCTTTCGAGGAATCGATGATGGATGCGCGCTTCGAGGATGTCCTGATGGCTGGGCTGAAAAGGTCTGAAACGTTCAGGCGGCCCGGTCGCGCAGCGCGGCGAGCGTCAGGGCCCACGCGTCGCCATTGGCAGTAACGTGCAGAAGTGGATCAACGGGAATCATCCATCCCGCGGGACCCGGCTCGGCCTGAGCCAGGGCGTGACCGCAGACCCCTGCCGCTTCCGTGTGTTTGCCATCGAGAGCAAGGACCGCGGATTTGATCATCGCGACGTCCACGATGTTCGGCGCCGAGTGCGGGGGACGCCCGCGCGATGCTGTCGCAGACGATGTCCGCAGCGCTGCGGCAAGTCCGATCGACGCAAGCGCATGACCGGGCACGCGGTTGAGCGCTCCCTGAAAGGCTGCGGCCGCATCGGCGTGACGGTCCTGCCGCAACCGGATCGCCCCGAACGCGTACCACGTGTTCGCGCAGCACTCGCGCGCGTACAGCTGGCCTTCGTCCTCGAACGCCAGCTCGCGGGCGAACTCCTCGAGCGCGCGTTCCTCCGCGCCCTGTGCGGCCATGACCAGGCCGTGAAGCAGGTGCAGGCCAACTGCGTTGAAGCGGCCGCTCTCCTTGCGTTGCGCATCCTGGGACGCGCATCCGGCGCGCAACTGCTCGGCGGCGGCGCCGAATGCCTGCCTGGCCACGAACACGCTGGCCGAAAACCAGTACGCAAGCGCGAGACCCGGACAGAGCTTCAATACTCGATGTGCGGCGTGCAGCCGCTCCTCGCCCCAGCTCACGGATGCGAGGCGCAGGTGATGACGCCATTCGTCAGGCTCGACGGTCACCGCTCTGCGCGCGGCAGCAATGGCCTCGCGCGTGTCGCCGGCGCGATGCAGCACAAAGGCAAGCGTGCTCCACGCCTCGCCGGATGCAGGATCGAGCCGGCATCCTTCACGCGCATGATGCCCGGCCTTCTCCAATGCCGCGATGTCGGAGACGGCGTCGGCGCGCGTCGATTCGAACTCAAGCACGCACGCATTGGCCATTCCAACGTGAGCCGACGGATGATCCGGCGCCGTGACGAGCGCCTGCTCGAATGCCTGGCGGGCACGGGACACGGCGTCGCGATCGAGCGTTTCGAGCGCCGCGCGCCCCTCGACGAACGCGCGATACGGCGCGAGCAGCGCATCGAGCGTGTCGTCGGACTGCCTCGCGTGATGCCGTTCCACCGTGGCGCTAAAGCGATAGCCCCTTCGCACAAGCGTTTCGATGAAAGGTGTTCCGTCCTGTTGACTCCCCAACGTCTTGCGAAGACTCGAGATGGCCTGCTCGAGACTGTTGTCGCTCACTGCGACGTCCTTCCACGCCGCCTCAATCAGCGCGTCCTTCGAGACGATGTGACCTGCGGTCGAGGCCAGCAGTAGCAGGATGTCAATGTGCCGATCGGGAAGCGCCACCGGCTCACCGGCGCGAATGAGCCGACGTCGTTCCGGATCCAGCTGGAACGGTCCGAAGGAAAAGAGCCCTGCGGGCATTGGGCAGATTATGACGGTTCTTGATCGGGGATCGGGGATCGGGGATCCGTGGGATTTTCTAACGGGCCGCGATGGCTTGCGAGGGCGTCACGGTGACCCCGTTAATCATCTCGTAGGCGTAGGTCATTGTCAGCGTCGACGTGCCGGCCAGGCGCATCTGCGCGGTGGAATCGACGCGCACGGGCACGCGACGCCCGCCAATCCGCCGGTACTGCTTGACCACTTCCACGCGCTTGGTCCAGAACGACGGGTTCTTCGCAAGTCGCCCTTCGACGCGAACCAGGTCCGCGTCCGTGTCGGTGACGAACACGGCGCCCTCGATTAGCGTCACGTCGTGCCGCCTGGGATGCGCAAGCAGCTTCACGAGGCCCTCTTCCTCGGTCGCGGCCAGCGTCAATTCGTAATTCGTGGAGGTGAAGCTCGAGCGCTCAGCATCACCCGTTGCAAAGACGTGCTCCTCGTTGTCCAGCATCGAGCGAAAGACGCGGCGTCGGATCAGCTCGCTGCCGCCCTCCGAGATCACTCGATAGTGGAAGCCACCTTCCCCAAGTTCCGTGGCGACTTCCATCCACCCGTCGAGGTTCAGGCGTTCGTTTCGCCCTTCCAGACGGCGCGTGCCACGGTACTCGACCAGTCGTTCATCGGCGCGCGCCAGGAATCGATGTAAAACGGGTTCAATCGTCGCAGGTGAGGAAGCAGGCTCAGCCGTTGCGAGTGCCGTGAGGGCAATCAATGCAAGCGGGACCGCGGCAGACCGAAGCACGACCTGTGTGAGTGCAAAGAAGACGCCGGAATCAGATTAACAGCGCATCTCGTGCGGAAATGACCCGACCGAGCGCTTCATCGACGCTCCGGCCCATCACTGTCATGTGCCCCATCTTTCGCCCGCGTCGGGGCTGATTCTTGCCATACAAGTGCAGCTTGATATCGGTAAAGCGCGAGGCGGCCGCCCAGTTGGGATCGCCATGCTCCCACAACTCGCCCAGGAGGTTGGCCATTGCGGCAGCTGTCGCAAGCAGCTTCGTCGATCCAAGCGGCAAGCCGCAGATCGCGCGCACCTGCTGCTCGAACTGGCTCGTGACCGCCGCGTCGAACGTCAGGTGGCCCGAGTTGTGCGGGCGCGGCGCCAATTCGTTGATCAGCAATCCGCCGTCGGTGTCGATGAAGAACTCCACGCAGAGCACACCGACGTACTGCAGCTCCTCGAGAATCGCGCGCGTGATCTCCGCAGCCCGCGAGGCCAGCGCCGGTGAAATTGCGGCGGGGGTGGTCGTGACGTCGAGGATGTGATCGCGATGCCGGTTCTCGAACGCCTGGTACAGCGCCATTTCTCCGTCGACGCCGCGGGTGCCGATCACGGACATCTCCATCTGCAGACTGATGAACTTCTCGACAACCGCTTCCTGGTGACCGATGGCCGCCCAGATATGCTCGACGTCCGCCGGTGTCGTGACTTTGTGCTGTCCCTTCCCGTCGTAGCCGAACGCCGCCGTCTTGATCACAGAGGGCGTGCCGATCCGCGCGACGGCGTCCCAGAGCTCGTCGAGCGAGGCCGCGCGGCCGAAGGGCGCCGTCGGAAACCCGCGGTCAGCCAGGAACTGCTTTTCGCGCGCCCGCTGCTGCGCCGTGTGCAGCGCCGCGCCGCACGGCCGCACGGGCGCGAACTCCTCGATCGCTTCGATCGCGTCGATCGGCACGTTCTCGAACTCGAAAGTGACGACGTCCACATGCCTCGCGAACGCGCGCAGCGCGTCGAGGTCCTCGTAATCGGCGACGACCTCGACGTCGGCGACCTGGCCTGTCGGCGTGTCTTCTTCAGGAGAAAAGGTGTGGACGCGGTATCCCATGCGCCGCGCGGCAATCGCGAACATCCGCCCGAGCTGCCCGCTGCCGAGCACGCCGAGCGCGGCGCCCGGAGCGATCACGCGCGTCACGGCAGCCGTTCCTGCTGGACCTTCTGCGTCTGCTCGGTGCGGAACTGGCGAAGCTTCACTCGCAGCTCGGGCCGCGAGTTGGCGAGGATGGAGACGGCGAGAATGCCGGCATTGGTCGCGCCGGGCCTTCCAATCGCGAGCGTTCCCACTGGAACGCCGCCGGGCATCTGGACGATCGAGAGCAGGGAATCAAGTCCTTGCAGCGCCGCACTCTGCACCGGCACGCCGAGCACGGGCAGGATCGTATGGGCAGCCACCATGCCCGGCAGATGCGCGGCGCCGCCGGCGCCCGCAATGATCACCTCGACCCCGCGCGACTCAGCGGCGGTAGCGAACTCAGCCATCCACACCGGCGTGCGGTGCGCCGAGACGATGTGATGTTCGTGCTCGACGCCGAACTGCTCCAGCACCTCAACGGTGTGCTTCATCGTCTCCCAGTCCGACGACGAGCCCATGATGACGGCGACAAGTGGTTGAGGCATTGACGTGACAACGGGAGGGAAACCGTGATTCTACCCCGACCCGCGCGGACGTCGGCAACGCGTCTTTTTGTGGTCGTCTAGTGGGCCACAAGGACTGATTGAGTATTGGTCACAAGGGCCTCTAGTCGTATGCCAGCAGGCTGATGATTAGCAGGAGCGCGCCCACGGTTGCACCTGCGGCGCCGAACGCGATTCCGGCAACCTTGCCACGCGAGAGCCCCGCGGCATCCACGCGTGCGAGCGAGGCGACCGATTCGTACGCGATCGTCTCAATGCCGACGGGCACGCGGGACTTCCGCTGAACGACAATCGCGTCAGGCCGCGCCGCGATGAACGTCGCCTTGAAATGCTGACTGTCGCGAAGACGCACGTCTACCGTGACGCCGGCCTCGAGCTTCTGCGCCACCGTCTTCCAGGCAATCGCCGCGTCTGCGGACTGCGCGAAACCCTCGCGCGCCGAGACCATCAGCAGCGCGAACACAAGCGCAAGGGAAAGGTACTTCGCCATCACACACCTCCTCAGAAATCGATGCCGACGCCGCCTCGCCATTGAATGGCAAGCGGTCGGTCTGTTGAAAACGACGTGCGGACCTCGGTTCGCACGAACGCGCGCTGGCTGACGTAGAACTTGAAGCCGCCGGTCACGACAGGCCGCACCGAGTACGAGACGTTGTCAATCGCCGGCGCGGGCCGAAGCGTCAGAGGCAGGGCGGTGGTCGGGAACCTCTCAACTGATGACGGCAGCGATTCCGCGACGTGGCGTTCCCGGGCCACCTCGAGGCCGGCGCCGACAAAGGGATGGACCCACTGGTTGTCGAGGAACTGGTATACGGCGGTTGCGCCGACCGTTGATTCGCGAAGCATGTGCTCGCGGTAGCGCAAGTCTTCTTCAACGCCGATCGTTCCCTGGCCACTCGTGGCGATTTCGAGCTCTGTCTTGAAGTGCGGTGTCCAGTAGTGACCGGCGGATCCCTGGATGAGGGGCGCCTCGTACCAGTGGTCCCATCGCGACCCGAGCTCGGTTTTGTTGCGGTTCAGCAGAGCCAGTTGCCCGGCAACATCCCAGCGGCCAATTGCAGCTACAGGAACTGGTTGCTGCGCCGACGCGTCTGGCGCCAGCGCCAGGAGCGCCGACAGGCTGAACAATGTAGAGAGCCTCTTCATGCCGTCCTCCTGCCCGACAATGTGCAGAACGGACTGAAAGCGGCTCACGTGCCTGCGGTACACTCGACGAGGAGCGCCTATGAAGATCCGCGTCCTCGTGCTGCTGCTGGCTCTCTCCTCACTCCCGCTGGCAGCGCAACAGATCACTCAACTCCCAAGTCCCAAATCCCAACTCCCAAACTCGCAGGCACCTTTGGAAGTGCCGTACCGGCAATTCACGCTGGCCAACGGCCTGAACGTCATCCTCCACCAGGACAAGAGCGTGCCGATCGTCGCCGTGAACCTCTGGTATCACGTCGGCTCGGCCAACGAGCGTCCCGGGCGCACGGGTTTCGCGCACCTGTTCGAGCACCTGATGTTCGAAGGATCGGGACACGTCAAGGAAGGCGAGTTCGACACGCTGCTCGAATCGGCGGGCGGCGACAACAACGGGTCGACCCAAAACGATCGGACCAATTACATCATTGACGTCCCGTCGAACGCGCTGGAGCTGGCGCTGTTCCTCGAGTCCGACCGCATGGGATACCTGCTCGACACGATGTCGCCGGATCGCGTGAACGGGCAGCGGGACGTGGTCAAGAACGAACGCCGCCAGAGCTACGAGAATCGCCCGTATGGGATGGCGAGCATCGCGCTGGACGAGATGCTGTGGCCGGACGGCCATCCTTACCAGTGGCCAACGATCGGCTCGATGGAGGATCTCACCGCCGCCAGCTATGAAGACGTCGTGGGGTTCTTCAAGAAGTACTACGTGCCGAACAATGCGAGCCTCGTGATCGCGGGCGACATCGATTTCGATCGGACACAGGCGCTCGCGCAGAAATGGTTCGGTGACATCCCACGCAGCGCGCCGGTCGAACCGGTTGCGCCGCCTGCCGCGATGTTGACGAGCGTGAAGAAGAAGACGCTGACGGATCGCGTCGAGTTGTCACGCCTGTATCTCGGATGGTTGACGCCGCGGCTGTACCAGCCGGGCGACGCCTCTCTGGATGTGGCGTCGTACATTCTCGCGGGCGGCAAGAACTCGCGGCTCTACAAGCGCCTCGTGTACGACACGCAGATGGTGCAGGACGTCATGGCCGTTCAGCAGAGCGCGGCACTCGGCGGCTCGTTCCTGGTCGTGGCGACCGCCCGACCCGGCAAGCAGATCGCCGACATCCAGAAGGTCATAGACGAGGAGATCGATCGGCTGAGGCGCGAGCCGCCCGAGGAACGGGAGCTACAGCGTGCGAAGAATCAGATCGAGGCGGGGTTCTACCGGCAGATGGAGCGTGTCGGCGGCTTCAGCGGCAAGGCCAATCAGCTGAACGGGTATTTCGATTTCGCGGGAGGTGACCCGGACTATTTCGCTGAGGATCTCGCGCGATATACGTCGTTGTCACCGTCAGATATCCGCGCTGCTGCCCTGCAGTGGCTGCCGCCCGACAGGCGCGTGGAGCTCGTCGTGGAGCCGGAGGCGAGAAAGTGAGTATTCGTATTCGTGGTCTTCGAGAATTTTGTGGGCTTCGTGGTTTCTTGGTACTTAGTGTTCTTAGTGTTCTTTGTGGCCAAACCGTCTTCGTGGCCCTCGGGGCTCAGGAACGTCCCGACAGAACCCGTCCACCGGCCCTCGGCCCGGCCCCGCAGCTGAATCTCCCGCCCATACAGAAGCGCATGCTCTCGAACGGTCTGCCTGTGTGGGTGATTGAGACGCACAAGGTGCCGCTCGTTCAGGCGAATCTCGTCGTGCTCGCGGGTAGCGGAGACGATCCCGCCGGCACGTTCGGCGTTGCGAGCATGACCGCCGCGATGCTCGATGAAGGCGCAGGCTCGCGATCGGCGCTGGAGTTGGCGGACGCCGTCGACTTCCTCGGCGCCAACCTGACGACCGGCAGCACCTTCGACGAATCGGTCGTGCGCCTCAACGTGCCAGCGCTACGACTGAGCGACGCGTTGCCTCTGATGGCCGATGTCGCGCTGCACCCGACGTTTCCAGCGCAGGACCTCGATCGACTTCGCCAGGAGCGGCTCACCGCGCTGCTGCAGGCGCGCGACGATCCGCAGGCGATCTCGCCGCGAGCGTTTCAACGCATCGTCTTTGGCGCCACGCACAGGTACGGCACGAGCGCGACCGGGACCGAAAGCACGCTGACGTCATTCACGCCGATGGACCTGCGTGCCTTTCACGACGCGTTCTATCAGCCCTCGAACGCAACGCTGGTCGTCGTCGGCGACATCAAGATTGACGAGGTCGTGCCGATGCTGGAAAAGAGCTTCGGTGCCTGGAAGAACACCGGGGCGGTGAGACGACCGGCGGTGCCGACGGCGCCGCAACTGACCAGCGGCCAGATCTATCTCGTGGACAAGCCGGACGCGGCGCAGTCGGTCATTCAGATCGGGTGGGTCGGTGTGGCGCGGTCGACGCCCGACTACTTCAAGATACAAGTGACGAACACGATCCTCGGCGGGTCGTTCTCGTCACGGCTCAATCAGAATTTGCGCGAAGAGCACGGCTACGCCTACGGCGCCGGTTCCGGTTTCGACATGCGCCTCTCGGCAGGGACGTTTGTGGCACGCGCAGCCGTCCAGACGGACAAGACCGCTGACGCCCTGCACGAGTTCTTCAACGAACTGAACGGCATCGGCGCGAAGCCAGTCGGTAACGACGAGCTGACGCGCGCGAAGAACTACCTCGCCTTGAGTTTCCCTGGCCAGTTCGAAACGGCCGGCGACCTCTCACAGCAGATCGAGGATCTGATCGTGTACAAGCTGCCGGACGGCTATTACCAGCGCTACGTACCCGAAATCCAGAAAGTGACAGCAGCCGATGTGCAGAAGACCTCAACGACCTATATCCAGCCGTCAAAGTTCGCCGTGGTAGTCGTTGGCGACAGGAAAGTGATCGAGGCGGGCATCCGCGCGCTGAAACTCCCGCAGCCGATACGCGTGATGACCGTGGATGAAGCGCTTGGACCGTAATGTGATTCGCGGCAACCTTCACTGATCACGGGCCACAGAGACGCGGAGACACCGAGAAGCGAGTTCATACCCAACCAGCGACACGATGACCTTTCTCGAAGACAACCAGACGATTTCCCACTCTTGCGAAAGGCTCGGGCCAGATCCGCGAGTCGCAGGTGCTATTTGGGGCGTATGTTGTTCTGGCCCGACAGCTCCACGCAGTTGTAAAGAACGAAGGGCTCTTTCGAAAGCAGCATGACATCCCTGCCGGTGTACGGAGATTTGAGGTAGAGCGGGTCCTCGGCCCGATATTCACGCGTCAACGTCTTCGCATTCGGATCCACCGAGAAGCGCTCGACGACATGCATCTGATCGCTGTGCATCAGGCCCACGATCGGGATGAGCACACTGGGCGCGAAACCGATCGTGTCGACGACCAGCACATCACCGTCCCACGTGCCCGTGGAGTGGCCCGCCGTCGAGGCCGTGAGCGTCTTCGGATGCGCGGCGTTCAAGTGAATCGTGCGTACGAAGTCCATGTAGCCGTACTGCAGAATGACTTCGTCGCCTTTCTGGGTGATCTCGTTCACGTGCTGATCGTGCGTCCACCCAAAGAGGATATTCGCCGGATTGCACGTAATCGCGGGGTCGTCGAACCGCTGATCGTATCGTTGGCCGGCGAGCTCTCCTGCGGGAGTTGGTTCGGGTCGCCCACCCGGACCGCCTGGCCCACCGCGGCCCGGGCCGCCAGGCGGTCCCCCTGGTCGGCCGCCTCCCGGTCCACCGGGACCACCGGGCCTGCCCCGGCCGGGGCCGAACTCGGCAACCCATGGCCCTCTCAGATTCGGCTGGCCATTGGCCAGGCGCGCAGGTCGCGGGCTTGATTGGCTCGCACCGGCAACAGTGACGGCGGCGGCCAACCGCAGTCGGGTCACGTCCTCATTGCGGCCGATTTCGACTCCGTCCTCGCGGACGAAAGAGGTCAACATGCAGACGCGATCTTCGCGACGAGCGGGTGAGCCTTTGACCGTGATCGTCCTGCCTGCCGGAAACATGTCGATCGTCCAGCCCAACCGGGCCAGGGCAGCTCGCGCCGCCAGCTCACAGCGCCAGGGGGAAACTGTGCCATCCGTGCCGCGCACGTCGAAATAGACATAGGCGTGCGGGTTCACGAACTCGAATTTGGTGACGACGCCATCGAGTACCGACCATCTTCTCGAGGTCAAAATGAGGTGCTGCCGAGTGGTGCGCACTGGCAGGCGCCGGGAAGCAGCCAACCAGTGCCACCACGATGACGACACCTTGGTAACCCTTCAGCGCGGCAGCCAGGGTTCGAAATGCAGTCTGTCTCACTGGGATCCTTTCGGAATGTGGCATCGACTTCCTCTACGCCTTATGATGCGTCCAGACATGAAACTGCGGGCGTGTTAGGGATGCCCGTGAAAGGGGCAATCCCGAAAAATCGGTTGTCGTGGCGGCATGCCTAAACTCACGATGACGCTCCGTCCGTTCAACACCGGTCTTGTCGCTGCCGGCGGCATGATGCTCATCTCCCGAAAAGCGCCGGCGGATGACTTCCCCTGGGTCAGTTTCACAACCAGCCTCCCGAGAGCGAGGTGTAACTCCAAATACAGGCTTGACGCAGCCGACATATAGCGAGATCTTGCCTTTCGAAGAGCGGCGCGAAATCCTCGGGAATGGGCGTTAACTTCTCAGCCCGCAATACACACCGTTCAAGGTGGAGGACAGCCATGCTCGCATCCAGCAGATTTCTTGTGATGACCACCGTTCTGGGCTGCCTCGCGCTCGCGGCCTCGGTGTCCGCCCAGCAGGGCGGCGTCAGCGCGATCGCGGGGACCGTGAGAGATACCTCGGGCGCGGTGCTGCCAGGCGCTACTGTCCAGGCGGCCAGCCCGGTACTGATCGAGAAAGTGCGCGAAGTGGTAACCGACGAGCAGGGCCAGTACAAGATCGTAGGCCTGCCGCCCGGCAGCTACGGCGTAACGGTATCGCTGCCCGGTTTCAAAAGCGTGCAGCGGTCCGGCATCGAGCTGACGACCAATTTCACCGCACCGGTCAATGCGCAGTTGGAAGTTGGCTCGGTCGAGGAGACGCTGACCGTGTCTGGCGCGGCTCCGGTGGTCGATGTCCAGAACGCGGCGACCCGCAATATCATCTCGGCGAAGGTGCTCGATACGATTCCCACGGGGAAGACGATGTTGACCATCATCGCCCTCACGCCTGGGATGGCGGGGAACACGGCCGGCCAGGATGTCGGCGGCTCCAAGGGCGACCTGATGCCGTTCTTCTCGTTTCATGGGAGCGCCCAGGGCGACTCGAAACTCGAGGTGAACGGATTCAACGTGAACAATGCCGCAGCATCCGGCCGGGGCTTCGTCCCCAGTCCGCAGAACACCCAGGAGATCGCGGTCGAGCTCGGCGGCGGATCGGCCGAACAGCCCTCGGGCGGCATTCAGTTCAACTACATCTCCAAGGCGGGCGGCAATGTCTTCCGGGGAGACGTGACCGGCGCCTTCAGTAATCAGAAGCTGCAAAGCAACAATTTCACTGACGCGCTCGCGGCGCGAGGGATGACCGCCTCCACGATCAATCGACTCGACAAGGTCGGGGACTTCGGTTTCGGCGTGGGCGGGGCGGTCGTCCAGGACAAGCTCTGGTATTACGGCTCCTATCGGTACTGGGCCGCCGGCACCTACGTGGCCGGGCAGTACTTCAATAAGCTTCAGAACTCGCTCCTCTATCAGCCAGATCTCAGCCGGCCGGTGATCAATGATTTCTGGGGCAACAACGCCTCTCTCCGACTGACATGGCAGGCCACCGCCAGGAACCAGTTCTCCTTCCACTATGAGTGGGAGAAACGGTGCGATTGCACCCACCTCATGGGAAACAACGCGAGCTTCCAGGGCCTCTCCGCAGGCGAAGCCACGGATCATCAGATTTTCCTGCCGGTCGACATCCTCCAGACGGAATGGACGTTGCCGGTCAGCAACAAGCTGCTGTTCAACGGCGGCATCCAATTCTCTCGACCCACGTGGTCAACGTCCCCCCAACCGGGTCTATGGCCCGGCGCAGTGTCCATCACGGAAGACACGACAGGGCAGCGCTGGGGTGCCGAACCAGGGATCAACTCGTACCTGACGCCATCAACCCGCCACAAGATGGAACCACGACTGTCCATGACCTATGTCACCGGGTCCCATGCGTTCAAGACCGGCTTCAATCTGATGCACGAATGGGGTCAGCTGCAAACCACCATTGTCCCGAACGACGTGAATTACACCTTTCATCTCGGCTTGCCGGTGACGATCACGCAGTTTGGCACGCCGCTCACCGTCCGGGACAACATGAAAGCGGATCTCGGGGTATACGGCCAGGATCAATGGACGCACAAGCGCCTGACGGTGAACGCGGGGCTGCGCTTCGACTACATCAAGGACGATGTGCCCGCTCAGCATCTCCCGCCGACGCGGTTTCGTCTCACCGCGGTGGATACCCCCGCGGTTGACTGCACGCCCTGCCAGTCGGACTTCAGTCCCCGGGTGAGCGTCGCCTACGATCTGTTCGGAACGGGCAAGACCGCGCTCAAGTTCGCCGCCGGCCGCTACATGCTGGCGCGTGGCAATTCAGGGATCTACAACCCGGCGAATTTCGTTGTGAACACCGCCGCGCGGCAGTGGAACGACGCAAACGGCAATTTCGTGCCCGACTGCGACCTCACCCTCATCGCCGCCAACGGCGAGTGTCAGGTCCTGAACAACAACAGGTTCGGCACGGTCAACATCACCACCACTTACACGGACAATGCGCGGCTCGACTACAGAAGGAACAACGTGCAGTTCTCGGGCGGTGTTCAGCATCAGCTGCTGCCGGGGACGTCTGTGAACGTCTCCTACTACCGGACCACCTGGAACCAGTTCACGGTCACGGACAATCTGTTGACGACGCCTGATGACTACAATTCGTATTGCGTCCCGCTTCCGCCGGATGAGCGACTGCCCGGCGGGGGGGGCAACCAGCTGTGCGGGCTGTATGCCGTCAGCGCGGCCAAGTTCGGGCAGTCCCAGAGCCTGGTGGCGCGCACGTCAGACTACGGCGGCGAGCAGACCGACGTGTTCAACGGCGTGGATGTGATCCTCAACGCCCGGTTGCCTCGTGGGGGCTTCCTCACGGGCGGCACGAGCACCGGCCGGGAGGTCTTTGACAATTGCTTCGCCGCGCAGCAACCGGACCTCACGGCAACCGCCTTTACCAATCCGTCGGTCGCGGCGCCCACCCTCACGAACAACCCCTCAGGATTTTGCCGGGTGTCGCCGCCGTTCCTGACGCAACTGAAGCTCCAAGGCAGCTATCCGCTAGCCTGGGACTTCCAGATTTCGGCGGCATACCAGAACACGCCTGGGATTCCGATCCACGCCAGTCTCGTCGTTCCCAATGCGACCGTCGCCCAGTCGCTCGGCCGGCCCCTTCCTGGCAACGCTAGCTCTGTCACCGTCGCCAATATCATCGCCCCGCTCTCGGTCTACGAGGACCGGATCAGCCAGCTCGACCTACGGCTCACGAGGAGTTTCAGGCTCGGCGGAGCGCGCCGCTTTCAAGCCAACCTGGACGTGTACAACGCGCTGAACGGAAGCTCGATCCTCAACGAGAACACGAACTACGGGCCGAACTGGAAGAGGCCCACCCTGATTCTCGACGGGCGTCTGGTGAAGTTCGGAGGACAGTTGAGTTTCTGAGGCCAATGACGCGCGACGCGATACGAGCACGTGAGACGTCGTCACGCCGTAAGCTCTTTGCCGCCGCCAAGCGCGCAGCCGATTTCGACGCTCCCCAGCCACAAGGCGCCGTGAATGCGTGAGGACCGCATGCAGAAGACGGTCGTTGACAAGAGGTCGACCCCAGGTTGTAGACACGCGCGAGAAGATGTCGACCATGCACCGAGAGGTGAATAGAAAGGCACCCATGGTTCGGATTGCGATCACGTGCGTACTCGCGTTGCTCTCGATCGTGCCGACTGCGTCGGCACAGACGTGCCAGGCCAGCCCCCTGGCGTTGCAGATTCTCGGGTCCGGTGGACCCAGGGCGAACAAGGATCGCGCATCAGCGAGCTATCTTCTCTGGATTGGCGGTCGCGCGAGGATTCTCGTTGACGCCGGCGGCGGCGCGTACGCGCGCTTCGGAGCCAGCGGCGCCAGCCTGGAGGATCTCTCGCTGATTGCCATCAGCCATCTCCATCCCGACCACGTGTCAGATCTGCCGGCGCTGTTCTGGTCGATCGACCAGAACCGGAAAACCCCGCCGTTGCCCATCTCGGGCCCGTCAGGAAACGAGCTGGTGCCGGACGTTCAGACGTTCCTCAATCTTCTGCTCGATCAAAAGAGCGGGGCGTTTCGAGTGTTGGGCGGGATGGTGGGCGGGT
Organism: uncultured Acidobacteriota bacterium; assembly: GCA_963741135.1. GTDB lineage: Bacteria > Acidobacteriota > Vicinamibacteria > Vicinamibacterales > UBA2999 > Gp6-AA40. The sequence goes on along the minus strand of CAVUHC010000006.1, from coordinate 58,833 downwards.
CCGGACGCGGCGTGCCGCTCGAGGTGACGGTGACCGATGTCAAGAAGGGTGAACCGTCGATGGTGTTCAACCGGCAGGGCGTCACGGTCACGGCCATCGGCATCCCTCACGGCGACATCCCCGCCCTTGCCTATCGAGTGCAGACGCAGAACAAGTCGATCGTCTTCAGCACCGATCAGAACGGCACGAACGCGACGTTCGTCGACTTTGCGCGTGGCGCGGACGTTCTCGTCATGCACATGGCCATTGCCGCAGGTGCCACGAGTCCCCTTCACGCCGCCCCTGCGGTCGTCGGCCGCATCGCGCAAGATGCACACGTGGGGCGACTGGTCGTCAGTCACATCGGCCAGTTCGATCTGGACGCGGCCATCGCGGACGTGAAGAAGTTCTACACGGGCCCCCTGACCGTCAGTGCGGATCTACAGTGCACGCCGGTGCCGTGAAGGCGCGCGGCGACGGATGGAAGTCAGGCGACGAGTTCGACTGATTGACACGTCGGGGATCGTCGCCAGTGTGCCGCTCCGAGCCGGAAGGCCTCGCGCGCCGGCGCCACGCGTAGAGGGGAATCAGCTCACCGGCTCGAATGCACCCGTCTCGCGATTCTTCCTGACCTTGTCCCACTTGAAGTGCCGCCCGTTCATCGCGATGTACACGCCCGTCGGCACCACCTGCACGAGTGAAAGTGCGCTCCCGAGGTTGAACAGACCGTCGGAACTGCCGAACGCGTAGGGGATCATCGCGCCGGTCAGTATGATCGTTTTCCCGGTCACGCCGCGTGCCAGTGCGGCCGCCGTCTCCACCATCGTGTCTGTGCCATGTGTGATGACGACGCACGATTCGTCGCACTGCTGGCAGTTGCGCACAATCAGCTCGCGATCGGCGTCGGTCATCTGCAGGCTGTCGATCATCATCAGCGTGCGAATCGCGACGTCAGCGCGCGAACGGCCCAGGCGCAGCATCTCGGGCAGGTGCGTGTCGCCGAACGAAAGCTGTCCCCGGATTTCGTCGTACGTCTTGTCGAAGGTCCCACCCGTCACGAAGATGCGAATCACCGCGCCTCCCGACTACCGTCCGCCGTCTACGGGCGACCGTCCTGTCGGGACTGAAGACCGTAGACGGTAGACATGTAGACGGCTTGATAGTAGCGGAGAAGGTAGGATCTGGGGCGTGTTAGACACTGGCACGCGTAGCAACTCGAAGGACCACCTTGTCCGCGGCATCGGTCTCGCCCAGGCCACGGCGCTGAACATGATCGACATGATCGGCGTCGGCCCGTTCATCACCATCCCGCTGATGATCGCGACGATGCACGGACCGCAGGCGATGCTGGGATGGATCCTGGGTGCGGTGCTGGTCGTGTGCGATGGGATGGTCTGGGCCGAGCTTGGCGCGGCGATGCCGCAGGCCGGCGGGCCGGTGCGGTACCTCCGCGCGATGTATCCCGGCAAGGCGGGGCGCTGGCTGTCGTTCCTGTTCGTGTTTCAGCTGACGTTCAGCGCGCCGCTGTCGATGGCGTCGGGCTGCATCGGCTTCGCGCAATACGCGTCGTATCTGTGGCCGTCGCTGGCGCAGACGATCACGTCGCAGAAGATTCCGCTGCCGATTCCCGGAATCGGCGCACCCGTCATCGAATTCACAATCACCCGCGGCACGTTCCTCGCGATGGGCGTTGCGGCGTTCGCCGTGCTGCTCCTCTATCGCCGCATCACCGTGATCGGCCGTATGGCGGCGTTCTTGTGGATTGGCGTGATTGGCACGACGCTCTGGATCATCGGGACAGGTCTCACCCACTTCAACGCGGCGCAGGCGTTCAGCTTTCCGGCTGGCGCGTGGGATCTCTCCCCCGCGTTTTTCACCGGCCTGGGCGCTGCGCTGCTGATCGCGGTGTATGACTACTGGGGCTACTACAACGTCTGTTATCTGGGTGCCGAGATCCGCGATCCGGGCCGCGTGATTCCGCGCGCGGTCCTGCTGTCGATTGCCGGCGTCGCCGCGATGTACCTGGCGATGAACATCTCGATCCTCGGTGCGATGCCGTGGCAGGAGGTCGAGAAGTCGAGCTTCATCGCGTCGGACTTCATGGCGCGCATATGGGGGCCGAGGGCGGCCGTCGTGGTGACGATCCTGATGCTGTGGACGGCGTTTGCCTCGGTGTTCTCACTGCTGCTCGGCTACTCACGCGTGCCATATGCTGCGGCGGTCGACGGCGACTACTTTCCCGTCTTCGCGCGCGTTCACCCGAAGCACCATTTCCCGCACGTCTCGCTCCTGGTGCTCGGCTCCGCCGCGATTGTGTTCTGCCTCTTCCGTCTTGCCGACGTCGTCACCGCGCTCGTCGTGATTCGCATCGTCGTGCAGTTCCTCGCGCAGACCATCGGGATCATCGTCCTGCGAACACGCCGCCCCGAATTCCCGCGGCCGTTCAGGATGTGGCTGTATCCGCTGCCCGCCATCCTCGCGTTCCTGGGCTACATCTACACTGTGGTGATGCGGCCCAAGTCGATTGAATCAATCCGATTGGCGGTGCTCGTTGTGATTGTCGGGAGCGTGCTCTTCTGGATAAGACAAAGACAAGCCACGGAGACACGGAATCACGGAGTCTGAATTGTTTTCTCCATGTCTCCGTTCCTCCGTGGCCCGTCTCAGGAACGGTCGCAAGCCTCAGAGCATTTGACTCCGCTGGCGGCGACGCGCGTCGGCATCGCGCAGCGCCTCGTGCGTCTTGTCGAGCCAGGCGCGATCGCGGCCGAGCACGTCCCGCGACAGGGCGATCGCGCGCGTCGTCTCCGCCGGAGCGGGGCCGCCCGGCGTTCGGCGCACGTCGACGAAATGACGCGGGCTCGTGATCCGCGCGATCTCCTCGTCCTGATACTGCAGCGGCGCTCCCAGCGTGTCGGCCGAGACGCGCGCCAGCGCCGCGCTGGGTGACACGTCCGGTTCCTCGCGCCGCAACTGCAGAAACGTCGCGGCGATCGTGTGCGCAGTGCCGAACGGAATCTTGTGGTCGCGCACCAGGTGATCGGCAAGCTCGGTCAGCGTCGTCCCGCCTTCGGCCGCTCGGGATTCCAGTTTCGCGACATCGAACTCCGCCCCGCGCATCGACGCGGCGACAAGGGCGACGGCGCGCAGCGCGTCGCGGAACGTCGACGCCACCAGCGGCTGAAGATCGTCCTCGGTGTCGACGATGTCGCCGAAGGGCGTGTTGTGGACGCTGGTGATGATCGCCATCCCCTGTCCGAGCGCCTTGCTGGCGATCGCGCGCGCATGCTCGAGCGCAACGGGGTTCCGTTTCTGCGGCATGATGCTGCTCCCCTGCACCAGCCCTTCCGCGAGCCTCAGGTATCCGAATTCGATGGTGCACCACAGCAACAGGTCCTGGACGACGCGGCCCAGGCCGGCGAGCATGACATTCGCGGCGGACACGCTTTCGAGCAGGTAGTCGACGGTGGCAATGCTGCCGTAGGTGTTGCCGGTGGGCGCGTCGAAACCAAGCAGGTCGCTCGTGGCCTGGCGATCAATCGGGAAACCCGTGCCGGTGATGGCACACGATCCGAGCGGGCTGCGATTCGTGCACGCAAACGCGGCGCGGAGCCTCGTCACATCCCGTTCGAGCTGCTCGATGACTCCCAGCAGGTAGTGCGCGATCGTCGTGGGCTGCGCCGGCTGGGTGTGCGTGTGCGCGGCGAAGAGGGTGTCGCGGTGGCGCTGCGCCAGATCGAGCAGCGCCTCGCGGAGCTCCAGGACGGCGCCGATCAGCGCCGCGATGAACTCCCGCTGCCGCATCCGGTACATCGTCATGTCGATGTCGTTCCGGCTGCGTGCAGTATGAAGGCGGCCAGCCACCGCTTCACCGCACGACTTCACGAGAATCCGGTCGACGTAGAAGAACAGGTCCTCGCAGGTCGCGTCGTACGGCGCGGCCTTTACGTCGCTGAGCGAAATGGAATCGAGCGCCTCGCGCAGTGTCCGCGCGTCGGCAGCGTTGATGATGTCGCGCTCGCGCAACATCACGAGATGCGCGTAATGGATCGCGACCAGGGGCGACAGGAACAGCGTCTTCGCATCTTCGAAGTTCTCGCTGAGAACCTGCGAGATGTATTCCGGATCGAACGTCATGTGCTCACGATTGTCCCCGCAGCCACGCGTCGAGGTCCCGGCGCTGCGTCTCCGTGGCGTTCGGGTTCACCTCGAGGCGCCAGCCTTTCGGCGGCTCGACGACAAGCGTCACGTCCACCTTCAACAGCTGTTCGCGGCGGGCGACGAGCACCGAAACCTTGTCGTTTGGCATGTACTGCTCGAGCCGGTTCTCAAAACGATCCGCGCGAACGCGAAAATCGTTGATGGCGAGAATCTCGTCGTCCACGTTGATCCCGGCGACAACGGCCGGAGATTCTCGCTGCACCTGCGTGACCAACAACCGCCCGTTGTCGTTGCGGGTCGTGATCCCGAGCCAGACTTTCCCCGGCCGGTCGACCGGCTGCGGGACAGGCTTGAAGCGCAGACCGAACGCGTCGAGCGCCTCCGAGTAATCGAGCTCGGCGGTACTCTCCACGGCCGTATCCCAGAATTGCTTCAGGTTGAGGCCGGTGACTCTCTCCGCCTCAGCACGAAATTCCTCCGGCGTGTAGCCCTTCGCCCCTGAAAAGCGCTCGTATTCGGCGCGCATCACGTCGTCGAGTGATTTCGACGTGCCCTTGCGAAGCTTTGCATCGAGCAGAAACGCGAGGACCGTGCCCTTCGTGTAGTAGCTGATCGATGTGTTGGGGGAATTCTCGTCGGGCCGGTAGTACTTGATCCACGCGTCGAACGAGGCCATCTCCGCCGACTGCACAAGACGCCCGGGCGTCGTCTGGAGCGCTTCGATCGCGTTCGACAGACCTTCGAGGTATTCGTCGCGCGTCGACAAGCCGGCGCGATGCACCTGGAGCTCGGCGTAGTAGTCGGTGAAGCCTTCCGCAATCCACAGGCTGCGCGTGATGTTCTCGTCTTCGTAGTTGAACGGGCCGAGCTCTGCTGGACGCAGGCGCTTTACGTTCCACGCGTGAAAATACTCGTGGCTGGCCAGTTCCAGCCACGACAGGTACGCGCGGCGGGTTCGGGTCGCCCAGCGGGTGGTCATGAGCACCGTCGAGTTCTTGTGCTCGAGGCCGCCGCCTGTCTCGGTAATCATGTTGAAGAAGATGTACCGGTCGTACGGCAGGAAACCCCAGAAGCGGCGGTCCTCCTTGACGATCGTCTCGAGATCCTTGGCAGCGCGGGCGCCATCGAACACCCCTCCTTCGCCCACGTTGACCAGCGAGTGTGGCTTGCCGTCGACTACGAAGTCGTACACGGCGGGATTGCCGACAACGATAGGGGAATCGACCAGCGTGTCGTAATCGGGCGCGCGGTAGCGATGCGCGCCGCCGCCCAGCGCTGGCAATGCCGTCACAGATCGCTTCCACGAGGGCGCGGGGTTGATGGTGACCTCGTGCGGCCGCGGCGTCCGATCTGCCAGCGTGAGGAACGTCGGCGCGCCGTTGATCATCGCGAAGTCCGACTCCACCCAGTTCGTGCGCACCGACATCTCACGACAGTAGAGGCGGTATTTCAGCGTGATTGACGGGGCGCCGCCGGTGGCGATGCGCCAGTGGTTCTTCCTCGACTTGTCGACGTCGAGCGCGCGCCGGTTAGGACCTTCAGCTGTCACCGCCTCGACGTTGCGCGCGTACTCGCGCACGAGATACGACCCCGGCGTCCAGACGGCCATCATCAGGTCGACGTCCGCGCGGCCGCCCGTCGGAACCGTGGCGGTGACCTCGACGTAGTGTGTCTGTGGGGCCGGGAAACTCAGGGTGTATTGGATGGGCTCGGGCGCGGTCTGCGCGCCCGCGGCAGCGGCATGCGTCATAAGAAACAGGGCGACAAGCAGTCGCGAGTGCTTTGCGGCCATCTCGCGATTCTATAGAATCCAAACGGGTTTGTTCCGAAAATACCTCTTCTCCCTCGATCACAAAGTCATCGGGCTTCAGTACGCGCTGACGAGTCTGATCTTCTTGCTGATCGGGGTTGCCTTGACGATCGTCTTTCGCTGACAGCTTGCCTACCCGGCAAGGCCGTTCCGTTCGTCGGCTCGCTGTTCGGGGAGCTCAATGCGCCCGGCGGCATCCTGCTTCCGGAGTTTCATAACCAGCTCGTCGCGATGCACGGCACGATCATGGTGTTCCTCGCGGTCGTGCCGCTGTCGGTCGGGGCGGTCGGCAACTACCTCGTACCGCTGCAGATCGGTGCGCCGGACATGGCGTTCCCGCGCCTGAACATGTCGAGCTATTGGCTGTACCTGGTTGGCGGGATCGTGATGGTCGCCAGCTTTTTAGCGCCACTGGGCGCGCCCAATTCGGGATGGACGTCGTACCCTCCGTTGGCGGATTTCGCAACAATGGGCCAGACATTCTGACTGGCGGGGATGTCCCTGCTGATCCTGGAGAAATCGAGAATCCGAATTGCCCGAACGACTAGAACGATCCGAACGTTCCGAACGTTCCGAACGTTCCGAAGGTTCCGAACGGCAAGAAGGCGGAGTGCCCGACGCGGCACCCCGCCTTTGGTGGATCGACGTAGACGTTTGTTACAGCAGCCGACGTGGCGAGTCGACTACGTTTTCTTCGCGACCTTGGCGGGTTTCGGCGCCGCGGCCAGGGTCACACTCTGGGCCATCTTCTGCCCGTTGGTCTCCATGTAACGAATCGTGACGCGCGAGCCGCTCTCGCTGGCCAGATCGCTGGCCGGGAGGGTCTTGCCCGCGCGCCGAATCTGCGCGGTGGCCCCCAGCATCACTGTTTCCGGACCCTTCGGCGTCTGCACAGTCAGCGCCTGACCGTCGACTTTCTGCAGGGTGCCGCTGATCGTCATGGTCTTGGCCTTCGCTGCTTTCGCCTGCGCCGCAAACGCGGGCATCGCGAGCGCGAGAACGGCCACCATGGCTACGGCAATCAATCGAATCGAACGCGCCATACTTCCTCCTGATACTTTCCTGATACTCGGACGGTTACCGCCAACTGTTTTGGCATCCGGCCATGCAAAGGTCAAAGGGAATGCCATCCCTTGTCTCCCTCGCTGTAATTGGCTAACTGGTTCTGTTACTGTGACTTTCATGCACTCGACCGCTGCACACGACGCGTCGGATGCCGCGCACGATCGCCCCACCGGGGCACGATCGCCACGTCGCCTCGCGCTCGGCACGCGGTTGACGATCTCCGTGACGCTGTCGGTGGCAGTGGTCATTACGGTCATCACGTTCGCAGGCACGCGGCTGGCCCAGCGGCAGCTGGACAGCGACCTGCGCGAGACCGCGGAAGTCACCGCATTCGCCGTGGCCGACGACATCGAGCTGCGCCCCGAACCTGTGTCGGCCGACGCGCTCGTGCCGGTTCTTCGCTCGTTCATGAACGCGGCACCCGACCTTCGTTCCATCACGGTATTTCGCGCGACTGACGGCCCGGCCGAAACGCTCGTGAGCACTTCGATCGTTGCTCCGGCCCCCGCTGCGCTCGTCCGTGATGTGATTTCTCGCGGTGAGATGGTGACGCTCCAGACGACGCCCGACACGATGTTCGTCGCCGTCCCGATTCTGGCCGACGGCAGAGTGTCTGGAGCGGTCGCCGTAGCCGTCTCGCTTGGAGCCGTCACCCAATTGCAGCGCAGGGCCGGCATCGTGGCCGTTTCTGGTGCGGCATTTGCGGTGATAGCGATCGCCTTGCTGATCCACCTGCTCGCCCGAAGCATGATCTTGTCGCCGCTGGCCGAGATCCACCGCGTCACGCGGCGGGCACGTGGGGGCGACCTGGGAGCACGCGCGCAGGTGACCCAGGACAGCGAAATGAGGGACGTGGCGGAAGGCTTGAACGCGATGTTGACAGAGCTCGACGACTTGCACCGCTCGCTGAACCAGCGTGTCTCCGCCGCAACCGGCGAGCTGCGGGACAGGAACCAGGAACTTGTGCGGTCGTATGAAAGCGTGTCGCGACTGCGCGAGACCGCCGCGAGGGCGCAGCAGCTTGCCGCCGTCGGCCAGACGATGGCGAACGTGGCGCACCAGATCGGGACGCCGCTCAATCTCGTCTCCGGTCACGTGCAGCTGCTGCAGCACGAAGTCACCGACCCGGCCTTGAAACGCCGTCTGCACATCGTGGAAGAGCAGATCGATCGCGTGGTGTCGACAGTGCGCAGCCTGCTCGAGCGCGCGCGGCCGCAGGGCGAGCGACAGCTGGTACGCGTCGACACAGTCATAGCCCGCATCGGCGATGCGATGCGGGCGCGCCTCGCGAGCGGCGGCGTCAACCTCGAGCTGAAGCTCGCTCAGCCGATGGCCAGCGTGGCCGCTGATGAAGCGCAACTGGAACTGGCGCTGCTGAATCTCGTCACCAACGCGCTCGACGCAATGCCCGAAGGAGGAACGTTGACACTGGAAGCGCGAATGGCGGACGAGCGGGTCAGGATCGACGTCGGCGATACAGGATCCGGCATCTCGACGGACGTACTGTCGCGCATCTTCGAGCCGTGGGTGACAACCAAGCCGGCGGGGCGCGGTACCGGCCTCGGCTTGAGCATCACGCGCGACCTGATTACGGCGCTCGGGGGTACCATCGCAGTGACGACGTCCGCCGCACATGGCACGACGTTCACCATCGAGCTGCCTGCCGCCGACGCGCTGGCGGAGGTGTCATGATGGCGGCGACCTTGCCCGCGCGAATCCTGATCGTTGACGACGATGTGGAGACGTGCCGGTTGATTGCGGAGCTCGTGGCGGCGCCAGGCCGCGAGCTGCACCAGTGCCAGACCGCAGCGAAGGCGATCGAGCTCGCTCAGAAGGACACGTTCGATCTCGTCATCTCGGACATCAACCTCAATGGTCCCGAATCGGGCCTCGACGTGCTCAAAGCCTTCAAGCAGGCGTATCCGGGTGGCGAGGTGGTGCTGATCAGCGGCTTCGGCACGCTCGATACGGCGGTGCAGGCCGTGCGCGCGGGCGCCTTCGACTACATCAGCAAACCGTTCAACATCACGGAGGTCCGCGCCACGGTCAGCCGCGCGCTCGCGCGCGACAGCAAAGGTGGAACGACCGCCGAACAGGTCAGTGGAGTGCCTCCGGAGGGGATCATCGGACGCACGGCTGGCATGCTCGCGGTTTACAAGCAGATCGCCTATGCCGTCGATTCGATGGCGCCGGTACTGATCCAGGGCGAGAGCGGCACCGGAAAAGAGCTCGTCGCCCGCGCGATACACGTGCACGGCGCGCGCGCGGCGCGCCCGTTTGTCGTCGTCAACTGCGGCGCGATCACCGAAACGCTCCTCGAGTCGGAGCTGTTCGGCCATGTCCGCGGCGCGTTTACCGGCGCGATTGCCGACCGCAAGGGCGTGTTCGAACAGGCGCACAGCGGTACCGTGTTTCTCGACGAAATCGGTGACATGCCGCCAGCGATGCAGGTCAAGCTGCTGCGCGTCCTGCAGGATGGAGAGGTGCGTCCCGTTGGCGGAAACCGCACGATTCACACCGACGCGCGGGTCGTTGCGGCGACCAACGTTGACCTCGATCGATCGGTCGCGGACCAGCGTTTCCGTCAGGATCTGTACTACCGGCTCAGCGTCATCGTGATCCATCTGCCGGCGCTGCGCGATCGCCGCGAAGACATCCCGCTGCTGATCGAGCTGTTCGTGCGCAACGCGTCGGCGCGCACAGGACGCCACGTCACCATATCTCCCGACGCGATCGCCGCGTTGATGTCGTACCGGTGGCCGGGTAACGTGCGCGAGCTGGAAAACACCATCGAACGGCTTGTGGTGTTCAGCCGCGGCCGCGTCGAGCTGGCGGATCTGCCCGCCACGGTACTGGCGGCGCCGTCGTTCGAGGAACGGATGTTCCAGGGCCTGCCGTCGCTCGACGAGCTCGAACGGCGATACCTGGTGCACGTCCTCGAAGCGGTTGGCGGCAATCGTTCGCGCGCCGCCGAAGCGCTGGGCATCGACCGCCGGACGCTGTACCGCATGGCGGAGAGATTCGGCATCGCGCTCAAGGATGACGCCGAGCGCACGTCATGAGGCCGCTCAGCGGCAGTGGGGCAATCTGCCACACCTGGCGTTGTGGCTACGGGTCGTAGGCGGGTCTAAAGACCCGCCTCTACACAGACACACTGGTGAAATGACACTGACGCCCACGGTACGTGACTTGCCCATCACGACTATCGGTGGCGCATTTGACGTGGCGGCGTTTCACGGTGACAACGCCGGCTGTTCTTTCGGCGTTCACATTCGTCAGCGGCGTGGTGCTTCTCTTCTCGGGGGCAACCCCGGCGATTCCCACGCGCGTCGCGTGGCTGTCGCGAGTGATGCCCCTGCCGCTGGTTGAGGTGTCGCATTTCGTTGCAAGCCTCATCGGCCTGCTGCTTCTTCTGCTGTCGCGGGCTATTGCGCGTCGAATCGACGCGGCCTTCTACATCACCTCCGCAGCGCTCGCGATCGGAAGCGCCGCATCACTGCTCAGGGGCGGCGAGTACGAGGAGGCGACGATCCTGGCCGTCGTCCTCGCAGCGCTGATCGTGTCGAGACGGCATTTCACACGGCGCGCGCGCGTCTTCGAGTCGCCGCTGTCCCCGGGATGGCTCGTCGCAGTTGGCGTCGTCGTCGCGGCATCGATCTGGCTCGGCTTCTTTGCGTACCAGCACGTCGCCTACTCGAACGACTTGTGGTGGCGGTTCGAGTTCGACGCCGATGCGCCGCGGTTTCTCAGGGCATCGATCGGCGTCACCGTTGCAACGCTGATGCTGGGAGTGCACGAATTGTTGCGACCCACGTTGCGTACGCGTCCGGCAACTGGAGCTGACACGATGACCAGTGTCGAAGAGGCAATCGGAAAACAACCGCGAGCCACGGCGAACCTCGCGTACCTGGGCGACAAGTCGCTCCTATGGAACGGCGACCGCACAGGATTCGTCATGTATGCGGTCTGTGGGCGCTCAGCGGTGGCGCTCGGCGATCCGGTTGGCCCGCCCGAGTGCGCCCGGCCATTGATCAAGCAGTTCCTGGAGATGTGCGATCGATTCGGCCTGACGCCCGCCGTGTATGAAGCGTCGCGTGACAGGCTTGCTGATTTCGCCGACTACGGTCTCACGTCGGTGAAGATTGGCGAGGAAGCGCGGGTTCCACTCGAGTCGTTCTCGCTCAGCGGACCGTCGTTCAAGGAGTTCCGCTCCGCCCTCAACCGGATGACGCGCGAAGGGCGCTCCTTCCGCGTGATCGAGGCCGGCGACGTCGCGGCGCGGCTGCCGGAGCTCCGGGAAATCTCGGATGACTGGCTCGCGACCAAGAACGCGTCGGAAAAGGGATTCTCGCTCGGCTACTTCAAGGAAGACTATCTGTGCCGCTTTCCGATGGCGATCATCGAACACGACGGGCGGATCGAGGCGTTCGCCAACCTGTGGACGGTGCCCTCCCGCGTCGAAGTATCTCCTGACCTGATGCGCCAGCGTCCGAGCGCGCCGCCAGGAACGATGGACGCGCTATTCACATGCTCGATGCTCTGGGCGCGCGACCAGGGCTACCAGTGGTTCAACCTCGGAATGGCGCCGCTCTCTGGTCTGCCCCCATCTCCCGTGCGACGCACATGGGCCCGCTTCGGGCAGTTCGTCTACCGGCACGGCGAAGCGTTCTACAATTTTCGTGGTCTTCGCGCCTACAAAGAGAAGTTCAACCCCGTGTGGGAGGCGCGCTACCTGATGTATCCCGGCGGGCTCACGCTGCCGCGCGCGCTCGCCGACGTCGTAGCGGTGATCGCCGGTGGGTACTGGCAAATCTTCCTGCCTCGCAACCGTCGTACGGCGTAGTGCGATGGCTCTCGCCACACTCGCACTGCTGACGCTCTCGTTCTTCGGTCATGCGCCAGCGATCCAGACCGTCATGGTTCACGGAAAGCCACAGACCCTCCATCTGTACGGCACCCGCGGAGGTCCCACCGCGATCGTTTCGAGCGGAGACGGTGGATGGATTCACCTCGCGCCCCACGTCGCAGAGCTGCTGGCGGCGCGCGGATGGTTCGTTATCGGCTTCGACACGCGGACCTACCTGAGCAGCGCAAGTGACGCGAACCGGGGCCTGACGGTCGCCGACATTCCGCGGGACTACAAAACACTCGTGTCGCTCGCCGGCGCACCGGCGACAAAGCCACTCCTTATCGGTATTTCCGAAGGCGCAGGGCTGTCGGCGGCGGCGGCGGTCGACCCCGCAATGAAGCGTGAGATTGGCGGGGTGATCACCATCGGCCTCGGGGACAGCAACGAGCTTGCGTGGCACGTGCGCGACGCAATCATCTACGTGACCAAAGGGATCCCGAGAGAACCGCTGTTCCACGCGACAGACGTCCTCGGCGAGATCGCGCCGGTTCCGGTGGCGATGCTGCGATCGACAGGCGATGAGTTCGTCAAGCCCGAGGAGAGCGACCGGTTGATGCGGGCGGCGCGCGACCCGAAGGCCTTGTGGACCATTGCGGCCGGCGATCACCGGTTCTCCAACAATCTCAAAGAGTTCGACGCGCAGCTCCTCGATGCGATCGGATGGATAGAATCGGCACCGAAGCCTCGCTGAGGTTCGGGCCTGCTCGTGCGATCTAACAGCGACGCCTCCTGTTGCGACCGGTATAATCCGGCGCAGCAGGAGGATCCTCTTTCGTTGTCAGGCTCCTTGCGACATCGCGCCACGGCGCGCCGTGCGCCGCCCACGCGCGTGCCGCCCATCCAGCACGATCACGACCTGCTCCAATCGTTCCTCAGCGATGCCGCACACGTGCCTGGCGGCGTCGCGGCTGGCGTTGTATTCCCCACGGACGCAAACGAAGTCGCGGCGGTCATCGCAGCGTGCGCGCGCGTGCTGCCGGTTGGCGCCCAGTCGTCGCTGACGGGTGGCGCCACGCCGCGCGGCGATGTCGTACTCAGCACGCGGCGGCTCACCGAGATCGGCGAGCCACGTGACGGAACCATTCGCGTAAGCGCTGGCGTTCCGCTCTCGCAGCTACAGCGGGTGCTTGGGGATCGCGGCCTGTATTATCCGCCGGCGCCGACATTTGAAGGCGCGTTCACGGGCGGAACCGTCGCCACGAACGCAGCGGGCGCCGCGACATTCAAATACGGCACCACGCGCCATTGGGTCGACGGCCTCACCGTCGTTCTTGCGGACGGGTCGATTCTCGGCCTTCAGCGGGGTGATGTCCGTGCCTCTGATGGCGGACAATTCGAGTTCGAGCGCGGCACCGGCGTGATCACGATCGTACAGATACCAACCTACACGATGCCGGCGGTCTCGAAGCTGTCCGCGGGGTATTACGCGGCGCCCGGCATGGACCTCGTCGATCTCTTTGTCGGATCCGAAGGCACGCTCGGCGTGATCGTCGACGCCACCCTGCGGGTCATCCCTCGACCGGCGTTCTGCGTTGCGCTCATTCAGTGCGACTCCGAGCTGCAGGCGATCGATGTCACGGGTGCCCTGCGCAGCCGGGCGATGGCGGCGTGGCGCGGCGAGGGCGCACTCGACGTGGCGGCCATCGAATACATCGACGCGAGGTCGGTGGCGCTGCTCGATGATCCGGTATTTGCGCGCGCGGGTCTCGCGCGGCCGCCTGGCGGATCGACGCTGCTCATCGTACAGATTGAGCTTGGCGCTCAGCATGACCCGGCGCTCCTGATGCTTCAGGAGCTGCTGAACGCCTGTCACGTCGAAAGCGACCCGGTGCTGGCGCTGCCAGGCGACGATCGCGGCGCCACCCGCCTCATCGAGCTCCGGGAATCGGTACCTGCGTCAGTGAACGCGCTGGTGGCGGCGGCGAAAGAGGCCGTCCATCCGGACATCCAGAAAACAGCCGGCGATCTGATCGTTCCGTTCGAGCGGCTTGGACAATCGCTGGCGCTCTATCGAGACGCTCTGGAGCGCCGGGGTCTCGACTACGCGGTCTGGGGACACGCGTCCGATGGAAACCTGCATCCGAACGTCATTCCGAGGTCTCTCGAGGATGTTGAAAAGGGTCGCGACGCGATTCGCGAGATGGCGCGCGGCGTGACGGCCATGGGAGGCGCGCCGCTGGCCGAGCACGGTGTCGGACGAAGCACGCTGAAGCAATCGTTGCTCCTCGCGCTGTACGGCGAACGCGGGATTGAGGAGATGCGGGCCGTGAAGCACGCGCTCGATCCTGAAGGAAAGCTCGCCGCAGGAGTCCTCTTCGCGGCGCGGACCTTCTTGCCCGACGAAGCTCCTCGAGCGAAGTCGGGGTAGGTCCGCGACATCGCGATCACAGCAGAAGGCTTATCGCGGTTACCCCAAGTCCCGCGATCAGCAGCCACAACGGCATTCCGCCTGGCTCGATCGACTGGTTCTTGTCGAACACTCTCCCGCTGATGCGCCCAAGCGCTGTAAACGCGGTCGCGAGCGCAGCGAGGAGAAGCATCCAACCACCTCCCACGACAACGCGCGCTGCCACGGACGCCGCACCGGCGTGAACGGCGAATCCGACGACCGACGCGATCCATCCAACCAGGGCAATGCCGCCAAGCAGTCGCAGTCGCGAGAGCTCCCGGTCTACGGTTTGACGCCGCAGCTCCAGCCGCAGCGCCTCGTCGGCCCGCCGCCGCTCCTCCTCCAACTGGGCGCGCTCGAGCTCCAGTCGCGCGTGATCGCGATCGAACGCTTCCTTGAGCGCCGCGACGACAACGCTGGTCAAGCGGGTCTCGATCTGGCCGGCAAGTCCCTGCGCGGCAGCGGATTGGGAAAGCGCCGCATCTGATGGAGGCGGTGCGGATGCCGGACCCTTGAAACGCCTGGCGGCGTCGCGAAACGCGATCATCGCGTCCACCGCCTTGAAGAGGTTGCTGAAGTTCACCTGACCTCAACCTTCAAAAGGTGTTCCCGGCGGCCGACCTCAGCCATGCGTCGCGAAAGCGGCGCTGAGCATCGGTCAGCGACTGCCCAGCCTGTTCGGCCGGGACCACTTCGACACGCGGATCGGCAACCACCCGGATCGTGGACGTGACGCGCTGGTTCCTGCGCAGATATGTCACTGCGAGCGACGCCCCTGGCCGCGCCGCTCGAATCGCGGCGTTCACATCCTCGGCCCGGGTTGCCGCCGCAGCATCGACAGCAACGATGACGTCATCGCGTTCGAGCCCGGCCTCGTACGCGGGCGAGCCGAACAGCACGGCGCCCGCGATGCGCACGCCACGCGGCACATCCTGCAATCGCAGTTCGCCGGCAAAGCCGTCCTGGGGCGCCTGCGGCCTCAACACCAGGCCCGCGTCGGACAACAGGCGCGCGTAGTTCACGACTTCGTGCCCCTGGATGAATCGTGCGAAGAAATCGTCGGCAAAGGCGGCGTCACCTGCAATCGCGGCAAGGACCTCCTTGGCGTCGGCAATCGTATAGGGACGATCGACATATCCGGGAGCGCGGCCGCCAGGCTTGCCAAACTTCTCCCACATCGCGTGCATGAAGTCGTCGAGACTGATTTTGCCGCCGCTCCGCTCGCGCAGCGTGAGATCCAGGCCAAGCGCGATGGCCTCTCCCCACGTGTAGTACGAGATGAAGGTGTTGGCGATGTTCGTTCGATCTATGGCTACGGCGGCGTCGACGAACGGCGCCATCTGGCTCATCTCCTCGGCCGTGCGGATCTGCCGCCCCGGGCTCAGTGTCACGCTGTTGATCGCGCTGCCCAGCGTCATGGCGAACCCCGCAAGGTCCGTCAACCCGGCGCGCTGCAGGGCGAGCGGGCCGTAGTAGTTCGTGAAACCCTCGGCGAGCCAGAGCTCACCCGACATGTTCACCTCGTCGAAATTGAACGGCTCGAGCGACCTCGGTCGAATGCGTTCAACATTCCACGAATGAAAGAACTCGTGCGCGATGGTGCCGAGAACGCTTGCGCGGTTGGCGCGGATGGATCCTTGGAGTGTCACGATCGTGCTGTTGCGGTGCTCCATCCCGTCGCCGCTGGCCCACGGCAGATAGTCGGCGATGAAGGTGTACGTTCCCGCGTCATACGCGGGGTATTCCCGATAGACGCCGCGTTCTTCCCGCACGATTTTTTCCACGTCGCGTGCGAACGCATCGAGCTCCGCCTCGTCGCCATCGTGATGAATCGCCAGACGGAACGTCGGTGAGCGCGAGCCATCGCGTACGGTAAACGTCCGCAGCGCAAAGCCGCTGAACTCGGACGGGCTGTCCATGAGGTATTGAAGGTTCGGAGCCGTGAAAGTCCGCGCGTCGGGTCCGGGGAAGAGCTGTGTCGCGACCTGCCAGGTCACGCCGGCCGGGGGCTCGAACCTCACACTGACCGGCCGGTCCTGGAGCCCACGCGCCCACATCAACGCCGACGGCATGTTGACATGCGCGTGTGTGGAGTCGATCGAAAGGTACGTGCCGTCGATGCGATCGCCAGACACCCGGTAGCTCACTCGAACAGAAGTGGGGTGTTGCGCAACGACCCATTGGTGAGGATTCGGCCGCGTCACGCGAAGCGCGATGCCCGCCGTGTCGCTGATCCGCACGTCATATACGTTCTTGGCGAACTCGTGCAACGCATAACGGCCCGGCGACGAGCGGCTCATGTGCAGCTCGAGCGGGGCCGCCGGGAGGTCAGGGAATGTGACCTCCACCTGCATCCATCGGTGCTCAGGTTCTGGAAATGTCAGGCGATAGGCGACCGGCGCCTGGGCAAACGCGGTGGTGGCCGCCGCGGCGATCAGGAGCAGGACCGCTGCGACGAACCGGTACGGCCTCATGGCCGGATGCTATCTCACCGGGACGGCACGCAGCTATCGCTCGTACCACGATATAAATGGATTCACATGACCGTCGCCGCCGAGCCCCGTCCCGCGTCAACCGTCGTCCTCCTGCGTCCTTCTGCCACTCGCTTTGAGGTGTTTCTCGTTCGTCGGAGCGACAGCATCGCCTTTATGGGCGGTGCTCACGTCTTTCCCGGCGGTCGCGTAGACCCCGCTGACCGGATCCGCGATGCGCAGTCGGTGACCGATGGCGCGGCGTCGTCCGCGATGCGCATGTCCGACATCCCTTCGGAAGAAGCGATTGCTCACTATGTCGCGGCGCTCCGCGAGTTGTTCGAGGAAGCAGGTGTGCTGCTGGCGAGGAAAAACGGCTGCGTTGTCACGATCGATGGCGATTCCCCCAGCCGGTTTGCCGCCCATCGTCACAACCTGCTCGCCGGAACGACGTCGTTCACCGACGTCGTCGGCGCAGAGGGCCTCCGCCTTGCCCTCGATGAGTTGACGTACTTCGCGCACTGGGTCACGCCGGAGGTCGAGATCAAGCGCTTTGATACTCGCTTCTTTGTCGCGCGGGCGCCGGAGGGACAGACACCCGTCCACGATGACGGCGAGACGATCCACAGCGAGTGGCTCGACCCCGCGGAGGCCATCGAGCGCAGCCGCAGAGAGGAGATCGCGCTGCCGCCGCCGACATGGACGACACTGAGCGCGCTGGCGAGGTTCGATTCGATCGATGAGGTCGTGCACTGGGCGAGAGGCAAGCCGATCCCGCGCGTGCAGCCCGGCATCCTCAAGCGCGGCGACGAAATCTTGCTCCTGTATCCGGGAGATCCTCTTTATCCACCGATCGCGGGCTTCGAGACACCTGAAGAAACGCGATTCTCGCTGAAGGATCGGCGCTGGCGTCCGGTCAGACCGGATTAGACTTCGTCACTAGCGTGACAGCGTCCTTTGGACACAGCGCGGCCAACGCTGCCCCGACCTGTCATCGGTTTGGTTGCGGCGTTGGCCGCGCTGTGTCCTTCGCGTCTTCGTGGTTTGATTTGACAATCTTCAACGGCCGCCCGTGTTCGTAACGGCGGATGGTGCGAAGCACGACATCCGCCATCATGTCGAGAAACAGCGGATCGTCGTTCACCGCCTCCGCGCGCGCCATCGGCAGCCCGACTCCCGCGCACACCTCGGCCGCTTCGCGATCGAGGTCGTACAGCACTTCGATGTGATCGCACACAAACCCCACCGGGCAGACGATCGCCGCGCGCAACCCCGCGGCGTGCTCGCTGCGCAAATACTCGCAGACATCCGGTTCGAGCCATGGATCCTGCGGCCGGCCGCTTCGGCTCTGATACACGAGCGCCCACTGCTCGACCCCGGCCTTCTCGGCGATGAGCCGCGCGGAGGTCTGCAGCTGCTCCCGATACAACGACGCTTCCGCCATCGGCAACGGAATACTGTGCGCGGTGAAGACGAGCCGCGCGGCATCGCGAACCCCGGCGGGCAGACGCTGTCGGGCTTCGCGCACGTGCGCGGCATTGGCCTCGATGAAGAGCGGATGATCGAACCAGCTGCCGACGAATGAGATGTCCACGTGTCCGCCGGCCGCCTCGAGCTCCTTCTGCGCCGCGGCGACGTTCTCCCGGTACTGCTGGCAACTCGAGTACGAGTGGTGTGGGGCCGCGATGAATCCGATCGCGTGGCGCAGCCCGTCAGCGTGCATCTGCCGCAGCGTGTCAGCTAACAACGGATGCCAGTTCCGCATTCCGACGTAAACGGGAACGGGGAGACTCGCCGCCGATAGACGCTGCCGGAGCCCCTCGGCCTGACGACGCGTCAGCTCGGTGATCGGCGACACTCCACCGAAAAGCTCGTAGTGATGCGCAACTTCTTCGACGCGTTCAGGGCTGACGCGCCGGCCGCGCAGCACGTTCGCGAGAAACGGACGGATGTCTGCGCGTCCCTGCGGACCGCCGAACGAAATGATCAGGACCGAGTCGAACATCTTCAATCTTCAATTGGAGTATGGATGTGGACATAGATCAACTCGTGTGTGCTGACTCACTCTGCTAGCAACGAGGGCTGGTCGGCGATGACCAGCTTCTCCGTCCCATTCGCTCCGCTCCTGGTTGAGTAGCTCGAGCAGAAGCTCTTCTTCCCCCACCTCGAACGGACGCGCACAGTGTTATGCTTCCGCGCTTACGGACTTGGGGCACGTCTCAACAGGAGTTTGCTTATGACACGCAAGGCACTCTTCGCGCTGCTGGTCGCCGTCGCGCTGGCCGGCTGCTCACGGCCCACGCCGGAGCAGCAGATTGTGAATGACGCTGCACAGGCGCTCGGCGGCGGCGATCGGATCGCGGCCGTGAAGACACTGATCGTGGAAGGCGACGGCACGCAGTACAACCTCGGCCAGGATGTGACGCCTGGCGCGTCTGGCCAGACGTTCGCCGTGACGGGTTACAAGCGCGCCGTGGACGTCGCGGGCGGACGCGCCCGCACCGAGCTGACGCGCCGGCCGAATTTCACGTTCTTCCAGGGCCCGGCACCACAGAAACAGGTGGCTGGCATCGACGGGGCTGTGGCTTTTAACGTTGCTCCCAACGGCACCGCCACGCGCGCGGCCGACGCGGTCGCGAACGACCGGCGCGCCGAACTCCTGCACCACCCGCTCACCGCGGTGCGCGCGGCGCTCGACCCGATGGCCAAGGTGGCCAACCCGCGCACTGAAGGCGCCGAATCGCTCGTGGACGTTATGACCGCCAGCGGCCAGGCCTTCACGCTTGCGATCGACAGCACCACGAAGCTGCCCACGCGCGTCGTCACGATGGCCGACAACACCAACCTGGGTGACGTCGCCATTTCAACGGCCTTCG
Organism: uncultured Acidobacteriota bacterium; assembly: GCA_963741135.1. Lineage (GTDB taxonomy): Bacteria > Acidobacteriota > Vicinamibacteria > Vicinamibacterales > UBA2999 > Gp6-AA40. The sequence goes on along the minus strand of CAVUHC010000006.1, from coordinate 39,173 downwards.
CGGGTTATCAGGACGCGGGCGGCCTGCGGCTCCCCACGCAGTTGACGACGAAGACCGATGACTTCACAACCCAGGAGATCAAGGTCTCGACACAGGCGGTTGACGGCGACGCAGGCGACCTGAGTGCGCCGGCCGCGGCGGCCTCGGCCCCGGCCATCACAGGCCTGGCGCCGCCCACTGTCGCCGCCTCGGTGCTGGCCCCAGGCATCTGGTATCTGGCCGGCGGGTCTCACCACAGCGTACTCGTGGAGTTTGCCGATCACCTGATGCTGATCGAAACGCCCCAGAACGACACACGTGCCCTCGCCGTCATCGCCAAGGCGCGCGAGCTCGTCCCAGGCAAGCCGCTGACGCAGCTCGTGAACAGTCACCACCATTTCGATCACTCGGGCGGCGTGCGCGCGGCGATCTCGGAGGGGCTCACGGTGATCACGCATCAAGGGAACGCAACGTTCGTTGAAGAAATCGCCAAGCGGCCGCACACAATCGTGCCGGACGCGCTGGCCAAGAACCCGAAGCCGGTGACCGTCGAGGGCGTCGCCGACGAGAAGATCATCACCGACGGGACGATGACGGTGAACCTGTACCCCGTGACCGGCGCTCATTCGCAGACGATGCTGATGGCGTACTTCCCCAGGCAGCGGATCCTCGTCGAAGCGGACGTCTACAACCCGGGTCCGGTGCAGATGTTTGCAGCAGAGTTCCTGGCCAGTGTGAAAGAGCGCAACCTGCGGGTCGACCGCATCGCGCCCCTGCACGCCCAGGTTGCGACCTACGCGCAGTTCCTGAAGGATGCGTCGGGACCACCGGTCGCGACAAACTAGTGGCACCTGTCTTCTGAACTACTACCGGGCCGCGTGCCGACCAGGCACGCGGCTTCCTTGGCACAGCCCCAAGGGCTGGCCATGCGATATGTGGCCGCTCTCGGCCTGCTCAGCGCCGCCATTACCAGGACTGGCTACGCGGGTCAGCAGTTTGTGGCCCTCTCCCTACGCTTCCTGAATGAAGGCGGCAGCTCGCGCGGCATAGCGACGAGTTTGTTGAGGCTGGTAACATAAGATCGCCGTCGCAAATTCGAACGGGCGCATCTCGGGTTCAGACGAATAGAGCAGAGGTTGCGGAGCCGATCGCGGCTCGACGGCGACGAGGTGCGGCTGTTTCTTCTCCAACGACCGACACACGCGTGGCGGATCGGGCGACGAAAGCGGCGTCGGACTTGTACCGGGGGCTGTCGCTCGACTTCCAGCCCGTGATCTCCGTCGAACGGCGGCCTCGATCATGATGGTCCACGACGGAATACGGCAGGGCTGGCGGCCTTTTTGACGTCCACGTCGTCTCAATTGGAACTAGCCGTCGATCACGAGAACGCGCACGCCGGCGCCGCGGACCTCAAGGGCTCCGTGCAACGGGAACGGCCGGGGTACGCAGAATGCCCGTCGAACGAGCGGTGCTCTCGAAACCGCTTCCTGGCTGATCAGGGAGCGTTCCATCCGTTCTGCATCAACAGGTGGAACACCGCAGTTCGTCTTCGCGTGCGACGAGCACAACTCTCGAATCGAGCGCAGTACGCGGACGAGCGGCCTCCGCCTTGCGCTGTCACACTAGCAGCGAAGCATCATGAACAACGGATTCACCGCAGTGCTGATTCACAACCTGACCCGTCGGTTTCTTACGTCGAATCTGAATACACCAATCCTGAACAACACCGGGGCCGTCGTGTTGGCCCGTCCGGACAGGAGTTCAGTTCCAGCACTCCGTGACCGAGAACACGAACAGTCGGAGCGATCGAGCCGAGAGGCGGTTGCGAAACCAAAACCGGGCCACTTAGTGGCCGATGATCATCGCAGCGCTTCTTCTGACGGCGCTTTCCTTGGAGGCGCAGGTGTTCCCTGAGCCCCTGTGCGAGAACCTCCCCGAGGTGAGCCCGGAGGTGAAGACCTGGGTCGCCCAGGTCGCCCCGGAGTTCGCTCAGGTTCCGGTCCGGGAGTTGCCCGCGACGACGGCCCTCGACGTGTTCCGCCGCGCGACGGCGGCGGGCTGGGGGAGTGTCGAGGTCCTCACCCAAGGCGTGTTCCGGGAACCGTGCACCTTCTATCTCTCCAAAGAGGCGCTTCGCGCCGTAGACGCGGCCTTCGACCTGGATCTCCTGACCGTCATCCGGGGGCAGGACAAGAAAGGACAGGAGTTCGAAATGGCCGCCATCGTCGCCGGCCGCGGCAAGCTCGTCGCGTTCTACGGCCGCGACGGGATCGTCTACACAAACAAGAGGCTGGGCCGCGACTTCACGCTCGCCTCCCGGGTGGAATTCGAAACGCCGGCCGCCGGTGTACTCGAACATGTCCAGGGGCTCTTCGCCAAGGTCGTGCTGTTTGGCTGGGTGCCCATCCGCTCCGTCGTGAAGGTCGGCGACACGCTCAAGGTAGAGGCCGGGACCCTTACCTCGAAGAGCCGCGTGAAGCCGATCCTGGCTCGGAAGACCGGTCCAGTCACCCCTTGGCGAGGCCCTCCGCAGCGGCTCCGAGGCCGGTGACTTCCAGGATATCGCCCTCGTCGATCAACGCCGGCTGTCACGTGTGTCGGTCATCGCGTGAAGGTGTATCTCACGGGCGACCTCGAGTTGCCGACGTACGCCGGTCGGTTCGGTCCGAACGCATTCTGACGGAGGGCATGATGTGCCGTCGTCTGTGGGTCGGCTTGAGAGCGTCGCACTAGCTTCGATCCGCGGACGTACCTGATCGTCTTGCTCGTTGGTAAGGCCGGGTTACAGTGCGGCGAGATGATCGCGCTGAAGTGGGCCGATTCTTGATCTGGTGAACCGGCAACTCTGCATCCGCCGGTCCGACTGGAACGGTCAGGTGACGACGCCAAGGGTGGGCGCATTCGTCATGTGCCGCTCACGAGACGACTGGCGCCGCTCTGCGAGCATCGGCACCTGCGGAGCACGCGTGTTGCTCTGCCAGGACGACGCTGCGGTCGAAACCGGCCACTGCGGAGCGACGAGAATCAGGGAGTCAGTAGGGAGTGAGGCAGGGATTCGTGATTCGAACCCTAAGAACGCGTCTTTCTAACTTGGTGATGACGCGCGACTTCTGGCGATAAGGGTTCGAGTTCCTACTGCTTACCATCTTCAGGTCGTCCGCAGCAGTCCCCGCTGGTCTTCAGGATTCTACCGGTGTTTTGGAGACCTGGTGGAGACGGAGACGGCCTGTGCCTTGCCCCAGCGCATTGCACATCAACCCGGAACGGGGCGCGGCACGTCGGAGTTCTCACGAGGGCTCCGTGCCTTCGCCGAGAATCGCCAGATACCGCTCAAAGGAGAACATGGCATTGACTCCTTCGCAATCTCAGCCTAGGCTGGGCACCGATAGCAAACAAGGAGGAGGACACGCCCATGCCGAACCAGATTTCTCGCCGAACCTTGATCGCGGCCCTAGTTGCCGCCGGCCCCTCCGCCGCCCTGGCCCAGGTCGTCGGCGCTCCGGCCGCGCCCGCGACACCGCCTGCGCCGCCCGCGCCGATGACCGGCCCACTGAAGGGGCTTCCTCCCACGGACCTGAAGGCGCCCTACCCGGAGGCTGGCAAGGTCAACCGGCTTGATCCCCGCTTCGACGTCCTCATGGACGCCGACGCCAAGGTGGAAAAGGTCGCCGACGGCTTCCTGCATGCCGAAGGGCCGGTTTGGGTTGGCGGCAACAACGGCTACCTGCTGGTCTCCGATACCCAGATCAACCAGATCGTCAAATGGTCGCCTACAGAGGGCCGTTCGGTCTGGCTGGAGCCTTCGGGCTATGACGTCGGCGGAGTGGCCTGGAACCCCGGCATTCGCGAGCCCGGTACCAACGGCCTGGTCCTGGGACGCGGCGGTCTCATCGTCGCCGGATCCGGCGGACGCGCCATCTACCGCATCGACCTCGCCACCAAGAAGAAGACCGTGCTGGTCGACAAGTACATGGGAAAGCGGTTGAACACGCCCAACGACCTCGTGCTCGGCCCCGACGGCTCAATCTACTTCACCGATCCTCCCTACGGCCTAGTCAACCGCAACGCTGGCCCCGACCGTGACCTCGACTACATGGGGATATTCCGCCTTGCACCCGACAACAGCCTGCACCTGCTCGACACCATGACTCTGCCGAACGGGATCGGCGTCTCTCCGGACGGGACAAAGCTCTATTCCTCCGACGCCCCCACAGGCTGGGTGATGTGGGACCTCGACAAGCAGGGGAACGCCTCAAACCGCCGCCAGTTCGTGGCCCGCAATGTCGTGATGGGCGGCGACAGCCTGAAAATCGACTCAGCCGGCAACATGTGGGCGGCAACCCGCGAAGGGGTCACTGTGTTCACGCCGGGAGGCGAGCGGATCGGCTTTATCAGTTCCGACCAGGGCACATCCAATTGCGAGATCGGCGCAGACGGCTACCTCTACCTCGCCTCGTCGACCAGAGTGCTGAGGGTCAAGACCAAGGCCAAAAAGCTGCTTTTCAAAGTGACCTAACTTTGAGCTTGGTTCCGTTCACGCGGAGTTGGTCGCCCCCGGCCAGCGGACACGCGTGTCTGGAAACGTATCACGTCAGAACCCGAGGGCGCCCCGCCGTCCTATGGCGAAGGCACTTCGGAGACATGTTGGAGACGGGTACTGAGGGGAGCAATTGGCGGTGAGGCAGGGATTCGTGTCGAGTCGCGATGAGCAACGCGAATCGCGCGATGCCTGAGGCCTGCCAAGCCGACAAGACTTAGCGAAGGCAAAGGGTGTCGAGGAGGAGGGATTCGTGCCGAGTCGCGATGAGCAACGCGAATCGCGCGATGCCTGAAGCCCTGCCAGCCGACAAGACTTAGCGAAGGCAAAGGGTGTCGAGGAGGAGGGATTCGTGCCGAGTCGCGATGAGCAACGCGAATCGCGCGATGCCTGAAGCCCTGCCAAGCCGACAAGACTTAGCGAAGGCAAAGGGTGTCGAGGAGGAGGGATTCGTGCCGAGTCGCGATGAGCGACGCGAATCGCGCGATGCCTGAAGCCCTGCCAAGCCGACAAGACTTAGCGAAGGCAAAGGGTGTCGAGGAGGAGGGATTCGTGCCGAGTCGCGATGAGCAACGCGAATCGCGCGATCCCTGAAGCCTTGCCGAACCGCCAAGACCGAGCGAACGCGAGGAATTGGCGGTGAGGCAGGGATTCGAACTCTAAGAACGCGTCATTTCTAAGTTGGTGATGGCGCGTGACTTCTGGCTCTAAGAGTTTGAATCCCAACCGCTTGTCTCCACCAGCCAGTTCTCTGCCATCTCCCCCAATCCTCGCGATTCGACCGGAGTCTTGGAGACATTTTGGAGACGGTAACCCTGCCGAACTTGCCGGCAGTCCACCCGGAGGCTACAGGTACTCCGCATGAAGCTCGCTCTCGAGCTAACGCCCGCCCAAGGCGAGAAGCTACGCGCCGAAGCTGCGCGTCTGGGCTTGTCGCCGGAAGACCTCGCCCACGCCGCGCTGAGCGACTTGCTGGCCGAACCTGACGCTGACTTCGCCGCGGCCGCTCGCCGCGTGCTCGCTAAGAACCAGGAACTCTACAAGCGCCTCGCCTGATGCGCTATCTCACGCTCGGTGAGGTCGTGGCCCTTCACCGCGCGGTGCACGAATCATCTGGAGGTGCCACCGGAATCCGCGATCTGGGTTCGCTCGCATCAGCTCTCGCTCAGCCACGTGCGACCTTCGGCGGCGTCGACCTTCACGCGTCGCTCGCTGCCAAGGCGGCGGCCCTCGGCTTCTCGCTGACCCTCAATCATCCGTTTGTCGATGGCAACAAGCGCGTGGCACATGCGGCGATGGAGGTGTTCCTCATCCTGAACGGCCACGAGATCGTCGCGGCCATGGACGACCAAGAGCAGCTGATGCTCTCGCTCGCCGCGGGACAGGTGACGCGCGACGCGCTCACCACCTGGCTTGAGCGACATATCAAACCGGTCAGCCCGTAAGCGTCTTCTTCGGATCATCGTCGGCGAGCGACATCTCTTCCTCGGGCTCCCTCCGCGGGGACCCGGTGACGCCGACCCTAGAATTGGTAAACCCTTGCCCAGCGTTCACCAAATCAGTCCTGCGGGGGCTTCCGGGGCCGACCCGGCTTCGGTAAACACTTGCCCGTTATCGCGAGTAGGCGGACTGTTGAAGCTCAACCCTTAGCGTCGCAACTCTGCCTACAGCTCGCGAGCCGAACGTTCCGCAGGCTGCGGGAAGACGAGGTTCGTGGTCCCGATCCGAAGAGGCCGGCCGAATTCCGGCTCACGCCACGCCTAAGTCGCCCTGTTCTGTGACACTCATCTCGCGTCCCCTGGTGGCGTTAGGTCGGACGATCGCCCAAGACGTCACGGTTGTTGTCGAGACAGACGTGTTCAAAGAAGCCAGCGTTTGAGCGCTCGTAGGTGCGGCTGTAACGCCACGGCGCGCGTAACGCGACCGGGTCTTCGACCGTTGTGTCTATCTCAAGGTGGTTGGCATCCTTGAGATGAATGCGTTCAGTGATCGACGCGCGGCCTGACGTTCTCACCGCCGGAAGCAACTCCGCGCTGGAAGTGATTGCCGTCGTGTGCACCACCAGCGTGTCTCGCTCCCAATGCCCTCGCGATTCGCCGGTGTAACTCGGATCGGGGTCGTCCGTCGGGCTGCGTCCATCGGTGTAGATGCGCCGGATCGTCGAGTCGTATTCAAGGAGCATGGTGACCCTTCCGGGGCTGAACAGGAACTCAATCGCGAAGGGGTATCTCATAACGTTCGGCATGCCCGTCGGCCTGCACGTCTCAGAATTCGACCGAACGCTACGGGACCGCGAACCCTGCATGGCGGCGTGATCGGCGGTCAACAGCGGGGCGACCGGATCTTTCGGATCCCTGAGCCGTGGGATCTCATCCACGAAAGCCTCGCGCGGAATGACCCAGGCTCCCAGCCAGTCAACACGCTCGAGAACCGATGCCGGATTCCCGTTATTGGTCCTTGAGGTTTGGCCCGCGGTTGCCGTGCCCGCGACCAGCGCCCAAGTTGCGATGACGCGCGCCGCGTACCGGATCAAAGATGTGTCCATATCCGTTCTCCCTTTTATTTCGCCGAGACCGGAGCGCGTCTCGAAAGCGGGGTCGGCACGCTTCGCCCATCCGCGAAGGTGACATTAACGAGCATTCCGCCGTTGTCCCCGTTTCGGAATGGCGCGTATTCGACGATGACGCGGTCACCGGGTTGGAGTGTGCGCTTGTTCCACCCGAAGAACCGCGCAAGTTCGCTCGGCGATGCGGATTCAAACGCGAACGTACGCGTCTTGCCCGGCACCGTCGTCGCTGGTGATCCACACCCACACGTGCGGGCTGGTCCATTCCAGGGTTTTCACGGTGCCCTCGACCGTCGCCCGTCGGCTCATGTCGGCTGTATTCGAGTGATGTGGCCACGCCTCATGCGGCGCGATCAGCAATACGACGGCAAGAAGAACGCCGTGAGTCGCCTTCATAAACGCCTCCATGTCGGATTCGGTCGGTGTGGTGCTGCGACAAGTAATGCGCGAACTGGCGCAGTTTGGGTGCATCAGCCCGAAAGCTGAGGAATCGCGCATATGGGTGGGTACAATGCGCCTGTGCCCGACGCTGTCCCGATTACGCAATTGCTCCGAGCGTGGAGCGACGGTGACGAGACGGCTCTGGAGGCGCTGGTGCCGCTCATCGAGGCCGATTTGCGGCGTCTGGCGCGCACCTACATGGCGCGCGAGCGACGCGACCACACGCTGCAGGCCAGCGCCCTTGTCAACGAGGCGTTCGTGCGGTTGGTCGATGCGCAAGGCATCCGCTGGCAGGACCGTGCACACTTTCTCGCCATCGCAGCGCGTCTGATGCGGCGCGTCCTGGTCGACCATGCCCGGGCGCGAGGTTTCCAGAAACGCGGCGCCGGCCGCGCCACCGCAACGCTCGACGAGGCGGTTCTAATCTCAAGGACTCCTGACGTCGACGTTCTCGACCTTGACTCGGCGCTGGACGCGCTAGCACGAGTCGACGAGCGGAAGGCTCGCGTGATCGATATGCGCTTCTTCGCGGGCATGACGGTGGAGGAGACCGCCGATGCCCTGCAGATTTCCGTCGACACCGTCAAGCGCGATTGGCAGTTCGCCAAACTCTGGCTCCTGCGCCACCTCGAAGGACATCATCGGTGATCGACTCCGCACGGTGGCAGCGCATCGAGGCGATCTGCCACGCAGCGCTCGAGCGGCCGGCCGACGATCGCGCAGCATTCCTGCATGAGGCATGCGGTGCCGATACGCGGCTTCGCGCGGAGGTCGAAACGCTGCTGGTGCAGGAGTCGTCCGCAGCGGCCTTCCTCGAGACCCCGGTGGGCGCGGCAGCGGCTAAGGCCCTGCAACCCGAGTGTCCATCGCTGACAGGACGACGCGTGGGTCCGTTCGAAGTGGAGCGTTGCTCGGCCGGGGCGGCATGGGCGAGGTCTATCGCGCCTACGATTCCCAACTCGGTCGTTCCGTCGCACTCAAAGTCCTCCCGGAGGTCTTCGCCGCCGACCCCGATCGCATCGCACGTTTCACTCGTGAAGCCCAGCTCCTCGCTGCGCTCAATCACCCGAACATCGGGGCGATCTATGGAGTCCACGCGTCGGATGACGTACGGGCACTCGTGCTCGAACTCGTCGAAGGACCTACCCTTGCCGATCGGATCGCGGATGGTGCGATCCCCGTTGACGAGGCGCTCGGAATTGGCCGCCAGATTGCCGAGGCACTGGAATTCGCGCACGAGCATGAAATCGTGCATCGCGATTTGAAGCCAGCCAATATCAAGTTGCGGTCTGACGGAACGGTAAAGGTGCTCGACTTCGGCCTTGCCCGAGCGCTCCAGGCAGAGCCAGTGGCGCCCGGCTCGCCCGCGATTGCGAGTCCGGCGGCAACGCAGCCAGGCCTCGTCGTCGGCACCACGGCGTATATGAGTCCCGAGCAGGCGAAGGGCCGCCCAGCGGAGAAGGCAAGCGACGTCTGGGGTTTCGGCGCGGTGCTCTACGAGATGCTGACCGGCCGACGCGCGTTCCGGGGAGACGATGCATCCGAAACGCTCGCGTCGCTCCTGCGGCAGGACGTCGATGGAACGGCGATTCCGACATCGACGCCGATGGCGGTGCGCCATCTGCTGACGAGATGCCTCGATCGTGACGTCACGCGGCGGCTACGCGACATCCGTGAAGCCCGCATGGTTCTGGAAGAAACGGACGCGCCCGCTACACAAGATGTCGTCGCGTCCCCGATCTGGCCGGCGCGAGGGGCTCGTCTCGCCTGGCTCGTGGCCGCTGTCGCCACGATCGCCGTGATTGTCACGGCAGTCATGTCCATGTGGCCGTCGGCACGAGTACCCGTCGCAGCCGGTTCCGTCGAGTTCACGATCGAACCACCGGCCGACACGTCGTTTGGCGGCCCAAGGGCGGGCGGCACGGGCATCGCCACGCAAGTGGCGATTTCTCCTGATGGCCGGAGCATCGTCTTCGTCGCCGGCGTTCCCCCTGCGTACCGGCTTTGGCTGCGGTCGCTCGCCAGCGCCGCGGCGACGGCGATCCCCGGAACGGAGGGTGGCACCTTTCCCTTCTGGTCCCCGGACAGCCGTTTCATCGGATTCTTCGCCAACGGCAAACTCAAGAAGTTGGCCCTCGCCGGAGGACCCGTGACGGTGCTCTCAGACGCACCCTCCGGCAGAGGCGGCAGCTGGAGCCGCGATGAGGTCATTCTCTTCACGCCAGCGTCGGCCGCGGGTGTCGGCATCGTGCGGGTGTCGAGCGCGGGAGGAATCCCGATTCCCGTGACAACAGCCGATCCGGTCGCAGACATTCGACACGCGTGGCCGCACTTTCTCCCTGACGGACGTCATTTCATCTACACGGCATCGACAGGCATCTGCTGTCCTGCACCGAAGCCATCAGTGGTCATGCTGGCGTTGCTCGATTCCGCCGACATGCCTGTTCGCCTGTTCGAAGCGGAGTCGTCGGTGTCATACGCGCGCGGACATCTGCTGTTTGCGCGCGACGAAACGCTGATGGCGCAACCGTTCGATGCGGACACGCGTCGACAGAACGGCGATGCCTTTCCGATCGCAGAGCATGTTGGCAGGGAGGGAAGCCGCTACATTGCGGCCTCGGCGTCGGAGAACGGCACTCTCGTGTACGGCCGCGGTGATTCACGCGCGGCAGCGCTGCAACTGACTTGGTTCGACCGGGCGGGACACCCGGTCGGGACGGTCGGCGAGCCGGCGCTGATCAACGACCTCGCGCTGTCACCAGACGAACGCCGCATCGCCGTTTCGCTCGGCAGGCCATCGAGTCCAGAAAACCCAAACCGCGACATCTGGGTGATCGACCTCGCGCGGAACGTTCGGTCGCGCCACACGTTCGACCCGGGCATGGACAATTCGCCCGTATGGTCGCCCGACAGCAGCGCGATCGTCTTCAGCGGTCAGCGATCGGGCAAATCGGCAGTGCGCAGAAAGCTGGTAAATGAAGCCGGCGACGAACCGCTCATCGATGGCGAAGGGGACATCACCCCGACCGACTGGTCGTCCAATGGGCGATTCCTCGCGTATACGAAAGCATCAGATATCTGGATCCTGCCCATGTTCGGCGATCGCAAGCCCTTTCCTGTCGTCCAGGGTGAGTTCGCGGAAACGTCGGCGGTATTCTCACCGGATGCACGTTGGATCGCTTACGCGAGCAACGAAGGGGGCCAGTTCAATGTCTACGTTCAGCGGTTCCCTTCGGCCGACGGAAAGTATCAGGTGTCACCGGACGGTGGGAGCCAGCCCGTGTGGGGGGCGGACGGCAGAGAGCTGTTTTTCCTGACGGCCGACGGGATCATTACCGCCGTGCCAATCGATACGGCCGGCGGTTTTGACGCGGGAACGCCTCAGCCTCTTTTGCCAACGGGCGCGGCCAACCCCGGATACGGCGCGCCGATTCCGCGACTCAAGGTCTATGCGGTGACCAGGGATGGACGCCGTTTCCTAGTCGCCACGCCCAGACCGGCGGCCACCGCACCACTCACGGTCATCGTCAACTGGACTCGGGCACGTTCGTGACGGTGGTGGGCGATCTCGATCCGCAGCAGTGACGCTTTCAGGTTAGCGAATTCCTTCGTCAATGCGCTTCACGTGGTGTTACTCCTGAGTAGTGCGCAGGGTTTATCTATCCGCAGGGGACTCCAGCGCCGGCAACCACGCCAAGGACCGAGTACTTTACCGACACGGGCAATGCCATTTCATCAACGCGTCGCACTGCCGGCGTTCGGCTGCCGTCATCGTCGCCATCCGCTGCGCGATGATCCGCTGCCTCACGTTGCGCTCGGAACGTGTCGAGGGAACTCTCCATGACTACCTCCCCGGATGCGAGACGTCGTCGCGACCAAAACCAGAGTGACCCTGTTCCGCCGACCGGTCTGGGTGCTCCTCGACATGGCGCGCCAACGCGGCTCGGACAGACTCAAGGGCCGCTATCTCCCCCTCGATGGACCGTAACCGTTCGTGCTCGTCCGCCGAAGTCGCGGCGTCCTCCAAGCGGTCGTGGCCCTCACCCCGACCGACCATGTGGGCCGCCGCGGGCCCATAGTGGTGACCCCCTTCTCGGTCGAGACCCTGCCGCTCGTAGCTCCTGTGATCCACTCGCTCGTCGCGTCCGACACGGGCCAGCGTGGAGTTTGTGAGGTCTGCCCACCGCCCGCGCGCGTGCTCCATCCATTCGCGTCCGTGGAAGGTCCGGCTCTTCTCGGCGCCGCCCTTCGCCGGCTCCGTGGGGTTCCTGCGTCGGAACCATTGCTCGCGGCTACGTTCGATCCCGTCGTTCTTCCGCTCGGAAATCATCAGGTGCGCGTGAGGGTTGTGATCGTGCCCTTCGGCGTCCCGCCCGGAATGGATCGCCAGCGTGCAGGGTAGTGACTCCCCAGCTGTCAGCTCCTGCGCGAACTCGTGTCCCAGAGCGATCTGATCCTCGGAACTTAGGTCGCGGGGTAAAGCGAAGTCGGCGCTCAGATACAGGCGGCCGTTGGCGCGCTCGTAGAGATCCGCCGCATCCCAGTAATCGCGCGGATTGTCCTCGGCCCAGGACGGCATGTGATCGGACTCGGTGTAGATCGCGGGATCACGTTCACCGTCGCCGTACTCCTCAGTGCGCGTGATGTACTCATAGGAGGCTCTGGCGCACGATCCCATGCCTCGGGAACCAGAACGAAACGACACCTGGTAAAAACCGCCACCGCTCGTTGCGTTTCCGCCGCCTGGCAAGGGCGGTCTTCCATCTAGCCAGTCCATCGTCACCTCCATCCGGCCACAGGCGCACGCGCGGGCCGTTTCGGAGAAACGCCAAAGTGCGCCTGTGGCCGGCTCTTCGCCGTCCCCAGGCCCCACGCGCCCGCACCAAGACGGCCCGCGACCGCGTCGCTACTTCGTGGCGGCTCGTATGTCGAATCCGAAGGCCGCGCGGTCATACGGGCGATTCAGCCGCGCCTCGAGCCAATGCAGCAGCTCCGCGCGGGAATTCAAGTTGGGAATGCCCTCGTGATCGACCGCGGCCAGCATCGCTGCGCCGATCAGAATCTTTCGTCGAGTGTCGCGTCTGCGGTCGGCCTGGCTTGCGCGAGCGAGCAACCGGCCTCTTTCCTGTCGCAAGCGTGCGAGGCGTTCGTCGAGCAATCGAATCCGGGTAGAGACATCTCGGGCACTGTCACCTCCGAGAGCGAATGAGAAGTGGAGGAGAGGTGGGACTTCGACAGGCGCCCGGGGAAAGCAAGGATTGTGCTGAGCACGGAAATTGCTCCCCGCGCGCCCCCACATGGCAAGCACCGCTCAACGCGAGCTCGACGACGACCGACAGTGGTGACCGATTGAGCGAGCTGATTACTGCTGAAGCCTCGTGAACCGACAGAAGCGCCGAAATGGCTTCGAGCGAGGAGTAACGCGAGTGGTGCGAGCTCGAGGAGCTGCACGTCGAGTGGAGGAAGGCCGAGCGTTGCTGTCACCTCGAGAGAACGGCCCGTCCTCAGTAATTGACGATTTCGATTTTCACGATCACGCGGTGGACATCGAAACTGCACCTCGTTGTGTGCGAGTTGATGCACAGCGAAGTATCAAGTTAGTGCGCAACCGCGACGCGCATGTGGATCGCGTTGGTGATCGAGTGTTGATCGCCGCCGTGCCCAACTCGATGTCTTCTCGGCGTCGTCTGTGGGACGACGCGATGACGACAGAGTCGAGCGCGAGACATTCGGAGAGCCGGCGGTAAGTGCTCGATGTGGCCTGCGCGGAGCCGGGGTCAAGGCCGAAGCCCGCCGCACGGCGGGTCGAAGCGGAGCGCAGAGCCTTGACGCCGGCGAGCACAGGCCGAGACTCCTGGCCGCCGGCGAACGCTTCGAGCGAATCGCGTGGATGGGAACTGGTGATGACGAACGCCATTCAGTGAGGACGCGATGACCGAGACATCACGATCCGAGGGTCGGTGGACCGTCGCTGCTTCTCGTCAGCGAGGTCGCCGCGCTCCTACGCACGAGTCCAAAGGCGGTCTACGCGATGATCGAACGCGGACTGCTCCCGGGCGTCGTACGCATCGGCCGGCGCGTGCTCATTCGAGCGCGACGATCTGCTACACTGGCTCCGCCAAAAGTCCGCGCCATCGCCGGAAAGGTAGAGCGATGAGCGTGACAGTCAGACCGTATCGACGCGGGGGCTGGGAAGTGGACATTCGCGTCATGCTTCCTGGACGGATCGGAGCACCGGTTGCGCCGCAAGGCTCCGGTCGCATCCAAGTCAGCGGCGCAACGATGGGGCGAGGATCGTGAGCGACATTGGTATCACCAGCTCACGCATCCCCAGCTCGCCCACGCCAACGAAAGGAGGTTCCGACGACTCCGCAAGAATTCGCGCCGCGATTCGTCGACGGCCACGCGCGGGCGAATCGACAGAAGCCGAGCGGGATCGCGGCGAAGGAAATGATCCTTCGCGTGCACCTGATGCCGGCGTTGGGTCGACAAGCGGCTCGACGCGATCAAGAGCGAAGACGTGCAGCGTCTCAAGCGCGCGCTGGAGGCGAAGTCGCCGAAGACGGTCAACAACATCCTGACCGTGCTGAGCGTGCTGCTGAAGAAGGCGGTCGAGTGGGAGGTCATCGAGCGCATGCCGTGCACGATGAAGCTGCTGCCGGTTCCGAAAGGCTCAACGGCGTTCTACGACTTCGACGAGTACGAACGGCTCGTCGACGGCGGCGCGCGTCGATCGATCGCGCGAACGCTACCTCATCGTGCTGCTGGGCGGTGAGGCGGGGCTACGGTGCGGCGAGATGATCGCGCTCGAGTGGGGCGACGTCGATCTCGGCGAAGCGGCAACTCTGTGTCCGCCGGTCGGACTGGAACGGGCAGGTGACGACGCCGAAGGGTGGACGGCTCCGGCACGTGCCGCTGACGAGACGACTGGCGGCGGCGCTCGCGCGAGCATCGGCACCTGCGGAGCGCGCGCGTGCTCTGCCAGGACGACGGCCGAGCCGCTCACGCGGCAGATCGTGCAGACCGCGTGAAGCGGGCGGCGCGTCGAGGCGGAGCTGTCGCAGGACGGCGGCGTGCACATCCTGCGTCACACGTTCTGCTCGCACCTGGCGATGCGTGGCGCACCGGCGCGAGCGATTCAGGAACTGGCCGGGCACGGGAACTGGCGATGACGCAGCGCTACATGCACCTGAGTCCGGCGGCGCTCGACGCGGCGATTCGGCTGCTGGAGCAGCCCGCGGTCCGTAGCGGACACAGTCGCTGACGCAGACGCTGCAGAGTTTTGGAGACATGGTGGAGACGGGCCGAGGGCGAAGAAACGATCAATGAATCCGGGCAATTAACTGGCGGTGAGGCAGGGATTCGAACCCTGGGTAGAGGTTTTAAGCCCCTACAACGGTTTAGCAAACCGCCGCCTTCAGCCTCTCGGCCACCTCACCGTATCGAAATTGCTAAGGATTTTGCGGATTTCGCTTGGCTCGACCGGTCACGCAGGGCCGTACTGTGCCCAACACTGTGCCCAACCGGCTCGAAGCCTCCCGCAGGTCTCCGTCGCTGACGACATTATAGCGATCGAAGACGCTGCGCGTCTTGTGGCCGCTCAATTTCATCGCCACGCGTTCGGGGATGCCGGCGCGGACCATGTTCCGGATGGCCGTTCGGCGGAAGTCGTGCGGGATGCTGCCGGGACAGCCGGCGGCGATCCGGGCGCGGCACCACGCGTGGTAGAAGCCGCTGGGCGCGATCGCATGCCCGGACCAGAACCCGACGTCGCCGCTCTTGGTCGGCACGTCGTGGAAGAAGACGTGCTGGACGATCATGCCCTTCCGACGCTGAATCCGATCGGCGGCCTTGCGTTGCGCCTTGAGCAGTTCCTTCAGCTCGGACGTCAGGTAGAAGACGCGACCCTCGAGATTCTTCGTCGTGCCGGGGTCGAGCCGGACCTCACCGGCCTTCAAGTCGACCTGCCGCCACTGCAGCGGCAAGACCTCGCTGTTGATGCGCCACCCGGTGACGTACGCGAACGTCACGACCGGTTGCATCGACGTGGGCAGATGCCTTTGCACCGCCAGGTACTGCTCCCGCTCGAAGAACCCGGCCCGCACGTTGTTCTCCCGCAGCATCGGGAAGTGCGGCTTGTGCACCAGCTTGCCGGCCTGGATGGCGAGGCTGAACATCCGCTTGAGCACCGTGAGCTCGCGATTGATCTCGCCGGCTGACACCGGCCGCCTGGGCACGTCCGATCCAGACCCTTCCTCCTTGGCCCCACTTCCCCGCTTTTGCCGAACCGGCGTGCCGTCGGCCAGCCGCTTCGTCACGTACGCGCGAAGTTCGGTCGTGGTGATCGTGATCATCCGACGATTGCCGAAGAACGGCGACAGGTGCTTTCTGATCCGGCGCTTGCGCATCGATCGTAGGTTTTCTTCCGATTGATCGAGTAGTCGTTGAGCAGATCGGCGGCTGCGTCGTCGAACGTGATCCGCCCGACGTTCGGATTGATCGGGACGCCCGTTCGACGTCGCCCTCGCGGCTCGCGAAGCATTCGTCGCGCCTTCACATGTTGTCGGTCTGGGTGCTCTCGCGAATCGCCCGACCGTGCTGGTGGTACTTGATCCACAGAAACGTCGTAGCGCTTTCGTGAATACACACTTCCCACAGAATCCTCCTTTCGCTTGTGGCTGGATGCGGTTTGGTGGGGCCAACTCGACGCGTGTTCCGCGCCGGCGAGCCAGTGGTGGGACCGAGAGATCTATGTTACCGCCGCGAGCGCCGGCAGTGCCAGCGCCGCGCTCGGTCAGCTCACGCTCCGGCCGTCCCGACGCTTGCGCGATTCGATGAACGCATCCAGGTCTGCTCGGTCGACCAGGACGCGTCTCAGCGTCTTCCGCTGGCGATCGCCCTCGCGGGCCCGCAACGGCGGCAGATCGACAACGGGGATCAGTCCCTGCAGGATGTAGTCCCGCGCCGTCCAGAAACTGCAGCCAAGGTACGCCGCGGCCTGGCGCATGTTCAGCAACCGCGCCCTGATCCGTTCGGTCGGCTGCGCGTCGGCGACGACTGAATTGAGATCGGCTGTGTTCATGATCGTTCACCCGGGACCCGGACGCCCCAGGAGGGACGTCCGGGATTCCATTGCTCACCGCTACGAAGCGGCCTCAGTGGCGGTCTCCTTGGGGTCTCGGCGCAGGCACGATCACATGGGGCCGTGATCGGATACTGTCTGCGTCTCGACGAGAGCCTGCCGTTCGTAGTCGTCCACGTCTTGAGGCCGGTATCGCACCGCGCGGCCCATTTTCAGGAACCGCGGGCCGACACCCTTTAGGCGCCAGGAGCGCACGGTGAACCGTGAGACGCCCAGGCGATTCGCGACATCGATGTCCGTCAACGTGGTCTTGCCTGACGGATTCGCGAACGACGCTACCAATTTTACCCCGCCGCTCGATTCCATGGTTGCCATGATTGCCTCCAAATCGGATTCTCTTGAGCGCTCCGACGATCCCGGACGCCGCCACGATGGCAGCGTCCGGAATCGAACGACCTACGAAGCGGCCTCGGTGGCCGTCTCCTCGTACTCGGCGTAGGCCTGCAGCACGAGCTCTCGGACACGTTCCTGCGCCGCGGCATCAGCGACGGGGCGCAGCAGCGCAAAGCTGCGGCGATCGCCATTGACGACGTATTGACGTGCCGGGAACGTAACGTTGCGGCCACTGCCACTGCGTCGCTCCCACACGGCGAACCCGATCAGCTTCAAGCCGTCGAGCGCGCCGTCGGTGAAGTGCAGCTCGGCATCCGCGAGTTTGCCGGGAGGGTTGCCTTTGTCGTTCGGAACGATCTTGATGACCATGATGTGACCTCCTGAAAAGCTCGCCTCCTCGGCGAGCGGTTGACGCCGACGAGTGAACGCGAGTCATGCCGCGACCTGGCTGGCGGCTGGGGCCTGAAGCCGTTGCCAGAGCCAGTGCTGCAGCGTGTTGAGGCCGACGAGCACGGGATCCGCGGGCAGCAGCAGATGCTGGTTGCCGCGGCACTGTGCGCGTTGCCAGGCGAGCTCCATCGCATCGACGAGGACCAGTCGCGCCGGTGCCCGGCCGCGAGTGCCGTCGACGGTGAGTGGTTCAGCGGCGAAGCCGGCCACGTCCGCGAACGGCGCCGCGTGGAGCGTGACCGTCGCTGGCGAATCGAGTTCGGCTGGTGCGGTGGTGACGAACGCGAAGTAGATCCGCGTGTGGTGGCCGATCGTCACCGTGATGTTGGGTGTGAGCGACCGTTCAGTCATTGGTGTTCTCCCTTCTTCCGTCTTCGAGATCCCCCGCCGCTTCGATAAATGCCTCCGTGTGAAGTGCGGAGGCCGAGTCAAGGCCGCGCCAGCGGCGAGCGCAGCGAGCGAAGCCTTGACGCGGCCGAGCACTTCCACAGAATTCGCAGCTCGAAGCGGCGGCATGTTTCAGTCACCGGCCTGCGGGAGTGGCTCCCATCAGGCCGGCCTCGCGAAAGCTGAAGTACCGGTGCTCGTCACCGACGATGAGGTGATCGAGCAGTGGCAGGTCGAGCACGTCGGCGGCGGCGCACAGTCGCAACGTGAGCCGCGCATCGTCCGGGCTCGGTGTGGGATCACCGCTCGGATGGTTGTGAACGACCATCAGGCCGGTCGTGCCGGGTGTGAGACACGCGGGCACGAAGACGTCCGGCATCGAGACTGGCGTGCTCGCGCGCGTACCGCGCGAGAGCACATGCCAGGCGAGCAAGCGATGCTTGGTGGAGACACACGCGACGCCGAAGACCTCGACGGACTGATCGGCGATCAGCGGCGCCAGGACCGCGGCAGCAGTGCGTGGGTCTGTCAGCATCACCGTGGGCACGTCCACGACGCGTCCGTCGCTGTCGCGCAGCGGACGATAGGCGCAGACGAGTTCCCGCACGCGGTGACCGCGTGTGGATGCTGAAGTCGAGGACGATTCATTCAACATGGCTGACTCCTTAGTGCGGACGTGGCCCTGTGAGCGGCGCCCGCGTCTTGCCGCGACGGCGTGAACTGCAGTCGCAGCCGTAGGTGTTGAGCTCTGCTTCCAACTCACCGACCGAGAGCCCGATTCGCGAACCGGTGCGAGCGAGGTCGTGGAGCGACCAGCTGTGTCGCAGCAGGAGCGCGATGGCGACCAGCCGTGGGTACTGGCTGGCGGGCAGGCGCGAGGTGGGACCGACGAGCCGATCGAACTCGTCGGTGACGTGGAGTTCTTCGAGGAGGACGTTGAGGAGCCGACGAGTCCAGGCGACGCCTTGTGAGCCGTCCGCCAGTTCTCGAAGAACCGCGTGGCGGTGGCGTTCGCGCCAGTGCTGCACCTGGACGCGGTCAGGCGTCCAGGTGCGTGACCGTGAACTCGTGGATGGTCGGCGGGTCGATCCGTCGCGCATGGCAGACACCTCCGGCAGAGCGCCCGGCTCTGGGAGCGAAGGCGGCCACCTGCGCGACGGACGTCGCGAGGGGCGGGTGAAGGACGTGGCCTGTGCCGACGCCCGTTGTGCGTGGAAGAAGCCGCGGGGCTGTGCCCGAGCGGCGAATGACCGGGTCTAGTGGACCGTGGTCAGGAGGCGGCTGGCCGCGCGATCGAGAGTGAAACGGCCGTCCTGCCAGGGCGTGCGCTGACTCAAACGCGTGAGCCCTTGCACGTAGCCCCAGACCGAACGGGGATTCGTCTCGAACGTTTCCGCCAGCGTGTACGCCTCGGCGGCCTGCTTCTGCGACAGCTCGAGTCGCTGAACGGCCGTGTCAACGACCGCGTCACGCGTCGGCCCGAGTTCCTGGGACGTGGCCCGCAGGAGGACGAGGCGATCGTGCGCGGGGTCGGCGTCGAGCGCGGTCCGGACGCTGTCGAGTGACGTCGTCCAGGCCTCTTGAATCGACGCACCCACGTGTCGGCGCCGGAAGCCGACGACGTGCTGGAAGCCCCAGATGATGTGGTTGCCGCAGACGGCGCGGAACAGGAACACATCCAGGGTGAGGGCGGCGGCACCGACGTCGCTGTTCCGGAGAATGAATCCGCGGAACAAGCCAGCGTGCGACGTATCGGTCGGGTCGTCGAGATCGCGGTTGCCGTCCACGAGGAACAGAAACATGTCTCGGTCTCCCAGGTAGGCGCCGGACGGAACCCGTTCAGCGCCGAACACCCCGTCCTTGTAGCCGAGCGGCAGGGACCAGGCCGGATGCTGGGTCATGAGATCGAGCACCCGGCCGGCCAGCTCGTCGTGGTGGACCCGCGCGTACCTCGGAGAGGTGACGGCGTGGATGGTCCACGGTTCGTCGCGGTCGACGAGGAGCTGCTGCTGCTCGCGACGTTGACGGCGCAGCCCGTAGTTGATCGCGTCGGACGCGATCGCGGCGGGCAGCGTTCGGAGGTATTTCGGCGGCGCGGCGGCGATGCCGGCGAGCTGCTCGAAACTCCAGTTCG
Organism: uncultured Acidobacteriota bacterium; assembly: GCA_963741135.1. Lineage (GTDB taxonomy): Bacteria > Acidobacteriota > Vicinamibacteria > Vicinamibacterales > UBA2999 > Gp6-AA40. The sequence goes on along the minus strand of CAVUHC010000006.1, from coordinate 19,204 downwards.
TGAGAGCGGCCTGGCGACCCGACGTGTCGCGTAGCGCGAGCGCGTCGGACGCCACCGCTTCAGTCCTGAGTGCGACGGTCTCGATGGTGCGCTCTTCGGTGCGGAGGCGTCGGGCGCGAGCCGCATCGTAGAGAGCGTGGACGCTGGCGTACCGTTCATCAGGTGGGCGGGATGCCCATTCCCGGTGAGCCGTGTACGCGGTGACAGCAGACACACCAATCCCGTTCATGAGGTGCTCCTTTCTAGCGTGCCCTGAGGGCGACGAGGTGGAACGAGCTCCGCGTCGGGCGACGTGGAGGGGTGGCCAGGACGGCCACAGCGAGAGATGATCGAAATCTACGCCTGTCGGATTCGGCTGTCAAACACAGCAAGCACCCTTACGAAGAAGCGTCAGCCGCGTGTTGAGAGTCGACAACAACGTACTCACGCCGCAGCACGAAGGGTCCGTGTTTCTTGGTCACCAGCACGCCGAACACCGTCAAGGAAACCGACTCATGTTGCTTCGACGAGAGGACGTGCTCGCGAAGAACCACGTTCGCGTCCGGCACCAGCCTCTGGAGGTCCTGGACAACCGCCCACTGCTCGGCGGTCGCCTTCACGGCGTGACTGCTGCGCACCCTCACGTCGAATGGCCCGACGACGGTCTCAACCAAACCACACGATTCACGAAGGAATGTCTGCAGTCGTTCAGCGCCATCGCGCGAGTAGAGCGGCAGGCGGCCGTCGATGGCGAACTCCCGATCGGTGATGCCTTCAATCGCTTCCGCCATCGGAAGCACGCCGGCGGCCTGGCGCACCTTCTGTTCGTCGGTTCCATTCGCCGCGACCCACTCGGCGATGAACCGCTTCTTTTCTTCGTGGAGCGCGAGCTGTTCGGCGCGGTCGTGACGATTGCGTTCCTCCTTCGCTCTGAGATCCGCTCGGAAGCGCCGGTGTGCCTCTGGTGGCACGTCCTTCGCGCGTCCCTGGTCGGTCGCGACATCGAACAGCAAGCGACCGCGCTCCGTCACGATGTAGCACTGCCTGGGCGATGGAGGCGGGTGGGCGATGGCGCGTTGTCCCTTGTCCGCAAAGAACGCCTCGGCAACGCTCTCACGGCGGGCGCGATCGGCGTCGCTCCGCTTCGAGCGCTCGGCGACGCGATCGGCATAGTAGGCGCTCTCCAGTTCGTGATTCTTCGCAGCGGCCCGATAGAGCTCGTCGACCGTCGGCGGCGCGTCGTAGATCGGCGACGCGTCGATGCGTACGACTCCACGTTCGCTGTCCCTCTCGAATCGCGGTCTGAGCTTCAACCGCGCGACGCCTTGCTTGTCCACGGACACGAGGTGCAGTCGGTTGGCTGGCACCTGCAGTGGGATTTGCTGGACGGCGCGGCCGTCCCCGCCCGCGAGCAGCGACGCCTTCCTGCCGTCCTCCGACAGCAGGTAACTTGCGGTCACGGAGAGTGTGCGCGCCACCTCGGGGCCGGGCGTCGGGATCGCCGACACCGAACCTGCCTGTCGCTCGGCAAAGCGCGTTACGGTCTCCATGGCTCCGTCCTTTCGCGAACGCCGACGCAAGGCCGGCGGAAATCATCCCGTTCAACTCCTCAAGCCATCCCGGAGAAGACGATGGCCCCAGGCGGCGGGGCTGAGCCCGCACCGCCTGGGTGACCTCTGGCCGATCAGGCGTGAGCCTGGACGCGGGTGTACGCGTCGAGGATGCACTGCCTGATTGCCTCCTGCGCACTCTGCTCCCCGTTGGCGGGTCGCAGCAGTGCGAAGCTCCGGCGTTCCCCGTTCACGGAGTACTGCCGGGCCGGAAACGTCACGTTTCTCCCTCCATCGCGACGTTCCCACACTGCGAAGCCAATCAGTTTCATCCCGCTGAGCGGGCCTGCTTCGGCTTCGAAGACCACCTCCGCATCGGCAAGCTTCCCTGCGGGAGAGCCTTGCTCGTTGGGAATGATCTTCACGGACACGAGTTCGCCTTTGGACTTGGACATGGTTGTTCTCCAAGACTGCCGAGGGCCTGAGACCGATGGCAGCGGCTGGTTCGCGCGGGTTCTGAGAACGCCGGCGAACAGGGGTGAGACGCACGGCCCTGAGGGCGAGTGCGTGGTGACGGGATTCGTCATCAATACAACCTGTCGCTATAAATGTCAATAGACATAAGCCTAATATTCTTCATACTGTCATACGAGCTTACGCATGAGTCGCGCTCATTCGTTGTCGGCGACGAGAGCACCGAGAGGCTCCCGGCCGTACTTCCGGGCGTTCTGAACCTTCATCAGCAACTCCCGTTCGGACCAGGGCGGCTGACACCGTGCGTTCCACTCGGAGAGAACGGAGATCGCCTCGTGATCTGAAAGCTCGAATCCGCGAACCACGCGACAACAGATTCGAAATGTGCGCAGGTCGCCGTGCTGTCCGGCAACGGCAGGCTCGACAGCCAAGAGAAAGCGCTGGGCGCGAGCCGCACGATCGGCGAGATGAGAGCGCTTGAAACTTGCCGCTGTGTTGTCGGCTGGAACGACCGACCGAGTCCGAGGAAAATCGTCGGCTCCAAACACCGCACTCGGACGCAGGTATTCGATCGTGACCGGTGAAGGGCGTCAGGCGCTTGTAGTTCGCGAAACCAGGAAGCCTGGTCGTCTGCGCGCACGATGTCGCGGCCGTGTCGCTGCGCAGCTCTCTTGCCAACCGCTTCTGCATCGTTTCCACGGTGCCAGCGTCGAACCCTCGCACCCGCCAGAAGACATGAATCCGTCCAGGCGAGGAGTGCAGCACGTATGACGGTGGCGGCAGATCCGGACGCGTCGTCAACGACGCCAGCAGGCCTGGTCCGTCCGCGTCTTCCTCGAGAAAGACGTGACGGATGCCGCAGATGGCGTCCCTGGATCGAGAGCGACCCGGACGAACGGCATTGACGCTCACGTACACGTTCCAACTGTTCGCGTTCCGCTGGCGCAGCCAGCTCTGGAAGCGCGGGCTTGTCGCCTCCGACACAGACACCACGCGCTGAGTGGTCTCGCCGGTCCGATAGGTCTTGAGAAACACTGCCACCCAGTCGGCTGGTTCGTACCCCGTGCGCAGGAATCGAAGCGGTGCCTCTCGATCGATCAACACCACGGCATTCTCAGTTCTTCGTCAGCGTCACAGTGCCGGTGAAGGGCACCGGACAGTCGACGCCGGTGACGTCAGCCTGTATGCGATTCGTGTCGGCGTTGCCGAAGCTTGCAAACGTCGCTCGGCATCCGCGCGGCGAGTCGTACTCGCCCTGTGTGCTGATTTGTGCCGGCGGCGTGTTCCCAGGAATCATCGCCGTCGACATCGTCAACGTGATCGGCAGCCATGTGTTCTGCGACTGAATCGTGGTCCGGAAGGTCTGCAGATTCGTCTGCGGCACGACCTCGAACGTCCAAGTCACCGGGCCGGTGACTGGCATGGCTGGTTGTGGCCCTGTGGGGTTCGGCTGAATCGTCATCGTTCCGCGCCACGTCCCCGCAAGAAACGACTGCGGTCCGGTCGGCGCGGTCGGGCCGGAACCTCCACCTCCACAACCGGAGAGCATGAAGAGAAGCAGCACAGGAAGCCCGATTCGTGCGAGTTGAGGCCTCATAGAACAGCTCCTTCCGGAACGGGCCGCTCTTTGAGCCGAGACTCGAGGACGAACCGATCCGCATTCCCGTCGTATTCCCGGACGGCGACGAGCTCCGTCACTCGACGATGTGATCCAACGCGCGCGATGTGGACGACCAGGTGAATCGCCAACGCAATCGCCTCCCGCGTGCTCCGGTGCGGCAGGCCGACATTGGCCGTCAGGACACAGTGTGCCAGGCGCGTGAATGCCTGCTCCGCCGAGTTCGCATGGATGGTGCTCAGGCTGCCGAGATGGCCCGTGTTCAGCGCCTGCAACAGGTCGAAGGCCTCGGCGCCGCGGACCTCACCGACGAGGATGCGATCGGGCCGGTGCCGCAGTGCCGCGCGAAGCAGATCGGCGATGGTGACTGGCGGCAGCGGCGCCTCTTGTCCGAGCGGCGCCTGCGCGCGGCGGGCCTCCAGCCGAAGGACGTTCGGTTTGTCGAGGTGAATCTCCGCCGTCTCCTCGATCAAGACGATCCGGTCCCTGTCGGGAATGTGAGCCGCGAGGGCATTCAGAAGAGTCGTCTTCCCGGTGCCGGTTCCGCCCGAGATCAGGATGTTCTTCTCGCAGGAGACCGCGGCGACCAGTTCTGACGCCGTCGACGGCGTGATCGAGCCCACACCAATCAGGTCGTCCAGCGTGTATCGTCTGGTGAATTTCCGAATCGTCAGGACGGGACCGGCTACTGAACATGGCGGGAACATGGCGGCGACGCGCGAGCCGTCCTCGAGCCGCGCGTCCAGCAGCGGTTGCACGTCCGAGATCTCGTCGCCGCACGCTCGGGCGATGTTCTTGATGGCGACGGTGAGGTTTCGCGTTTCGAGCGTTCGTTCGGGGACGCTCTCCACAGTTCCATCGCGCTCGACGAACACGCGACGGCCGCCGTCGTTCACCATCACTTCAGTGACGGTCGGATCGAGGAGCAGATCCTCGATCGGTCTCAAGAACGGGAGAATGCGATCGAGGCTGCTCATAGGGCACCTTTCGCCAGGTGATCGAAGTAGCTGGTCTGGACGTCCAGGTAGTGCGGCTTCAAGTAGCAGAACTGCGGGGGCATCGGATTGAGCCCGTCGTACGGCAATGCGATCGCCTGGGCGTTCTGAAGCTCGGTGAAGACTCGGGGCGAGAAGATGTATTCGTGGTGCGGCGCATAGCTCTTGCTGGCACTGACCGTTTGCTTTGAGGCGGTCGCCCGCCCGGTCAGCAGCGAGATGTGCGCGCCCTGGCCGCCTTCTGACAGTGTGTAGTGCGCCTTCAGACGATCGCGCCGACCGCACAGATCGGCGGCGGCTCTCGCCGTGAACTCGTCGCTCGTGGCCAGGAACAACTTCGTCCGGAAACACTGAAGCAGCGTTCGCCAGCTCTCATCGCCAGGGAGCGCCGATCGGAGCGAACTGACGCTCTGGGTTGCGACGATCGGAATCAGGCGTGCCTGCCGCGACAACGCAAAGGTGCGCTCGTCGCCTGTTGGATCGGTTTCGCCGACCGTCGCGAACGCGTGATACTCGTCACAGACGAACAGGAGATCGCGCCATGTCCGCTCCGGATGTGCGGCAATCTTGGGGATCCGCTGGAGCACGGCGCGCTGGAAGTCCAGCTTGAGCATCACGCCGAGCGCGCGCGCGAGGCCGGGGTTCAGGCCCACGGGAAAGTTCAAGGCCAAAACGTGGCCTGACTCGAGCAGTTCCTCCAGCGGGGGAAGTGGGCGCGGCTCGCCGGGCTTCGGGGGCGAAGCGTACGCGCTTCTCGGCGGGCAGAACGTCCGATGAACCGCCGGGTTCTCGTCGAAGAGCGACAGGAAGACGACGATCCCTTCCGTGATTGAGGAGCGGAGGCGATGGTCGAGGCGCCGCCACCCGTGAGTGAACCAACGATCGACGGCGTCCAGCTGATGTTTCCGCTCGATCCATGCAGTGCCTTTCGCACGCCGTACTTCGAACGGAACCTGGTGTTCGTGCAGGGCCGACTCCAACTCGGCGCTGTACTGATGCGCCATGTGTCCCGGGCCGTCCTGGAACCAATTTGTCCACGGGATACCGACCACCTGCAGCTCGTAGTTCGCGAGCGGAACCACGATCACCTCTGGCGGCTGTGTCAGCGTCGTCTTCAGAGCACTGATCTCGCTCTCGATCTTCGAGTCTTCGAGGATGTAGCGGTACACCTCCGCAAAGGTCGTGTAGCCGTCAACGAGACGGCGCAACAGGATGACGAACTTGAGCAGATCGGTGTAGGCCTGCTGCCAGAAGGGCTCTTTGGACCTGCCGAACAGGTTGTTCACGAGTGTGGCGATCGCAAAGGCGACCGCATACGGGTCGAGATCGTTGTGTAGAGGGTTGTAGCAGATGTCGCCGCCGAGCCGAATCTCCGCGTAGTCCGATTCTCGGCCGGCGCGACCGAGCATCCCTCGCACTTGCTGGCAGAAATCGCCCTTCACTTCGAGGACGAGGCCGCCGATCTTTCGATCCGGATCGCCCGCTCGCCAACGGAGGAGCTGTTCGGCGTAGGGATACATGCAGGCCGACGTCTTTCCCGTGCCGACCGCACCGACAATCATCACCCCCGTGTAGAGCCCTCGCTGCGGGATCGTGAGCCATGTCGGCGCCGGTGCGCGTCCGGATGTCGTTTCAAAATGCGCCTCGCCGAGCACGAGCGTGGGTGTCGGCCGTCGCTCTGGCGGCACGTACGCCGGGAGCGGCCTCGCGCGTTCGCCTTCCGGATAGCGGTAGGCGACGATTGTCACGAGGGACGCGACGATGGACAGCGCGAAGAATGGCGTCGTGAACCAGAGCGTCGCGTAGCCGTAGACCAGCACGAGGAACACCGCCGGACTCCGCAGCTCGATCAGCTGCAGATAGACGTTGCCGCGATCGATCGGATAGGTGTGGACGCCGAGGACGCCCACACCCGTCGCGAGCAGCATCGCAATCACGGCCCGTTGTTCGAGCAATCGTCGGAACATGGCAACGTCCCTTTTCACCCGCGCGCGGAACCGACCGCTGCCAGATCCGCGTTGTCCCTCTGGTGCGCTGGGTGCCGCTCGGTGGCACGTCGTGATCGGTGCGACTTGCTTCCTGGACGTGGCACGAACGACTCCCCATGTTCGGCGCGCCACCCCTGGAAGTCCTTGTCCTTGCCGAGGACGGTGTCGATCACCTGATTGAGCACGTAATCGGTCGGCTCTCCTATGAACTGGGCATAGGCAAACAGGGTTTCGTTCGTCTCGCGATCCAGCCGCGCGATGTGCCGGACCAACTGCTTTCCACGCGTACGCGGTTTGATGAGCGGCATGCTCCCTCCATGAACGGGCTAGGGTGAACGCATCGCCCGCTGATTCCGCTGCACTGAGCGCGACAGAACGGCGGCAGAAAGCGGCCACGGTTTCGCGGTGGTGTCCACGCGCAGAAACGTCAATGGCCGGACATCGACAAAGACGAGGCAGCCGTGGCGTGAGCGACCCGCCCTGGCCGCGGACGTGATCGCAGACGCGGCCAAAACTCGTGGTCGCTCACGCCACGGCTGCCCTTTGAGTTGTGACTGCGTGCCCGTCAGCGACAGCGGGCGGCATAGAGCGCCGCCCGAACGCAGTCGCCGCAACCCCGCAGCGAGCAACGACTTGACGCCCGCGCTGAAGGTGGACCGGTCGTCACAAGGCGCATCACCCAGGAAGGGCAATCGCGCCGGACGGGGGGAACACCCCGCGCAAGGCCCTGTTCCCCCTCCTGTTCCCCCTGCGGGATGGTCAGGCCGAGCCGACCATGGAGGAGAGATGAAAGTACTGACGAGATAACTCATGGCGTTCAAAACGACCGCTCTCGCGGGCGATGGCGTCCGCGAGACTGGTGGACATGGCCACATCGACGACGCGGTCGCCGTCCTGGAGCCAGGCTTTCCGAATAGCGCGAAACCGTGGCGCGCCGAAAGCACGGCGCGCCCTCCTCAAGCGAGTGCCGTCGACGGTGCCGGTGATGTCGGCGCTCTGATAGAACCAACGGAGCTCGTTTGCAACGGTCGGGTGTAGCGGTGTCGCCAGCTCCTCGCGGAACACCGACTCGTAGGCGTCGACGACCTCGCTTTCCACGCCTGTCGGGACGAGCAACCGGATCGACCAGGCGGGAAGCGCACGAAGGAGTTCTGCATGACGACGAAGGAAGATCCGGAAGTCGTCACCGATCGGCTCTGACAGCAGGTAGAGGAGGACGTGGGAGCGCCCGTCCAACGACACGCCGATGGGCAATTTGTCTGGGAAGTACCGGACGGTGACGTCGGCTCCGCGACCGAATGTCAGTCGCGGCAGCTCCTCACGCCGCAGCGACGTTGTGGTGAGGAAATGGGCCACCTTGTCGTGTTCAGCCCCGAGCCAGGTGATGTCTCGATGGGCGATGATGTGGTCGAGCATCATCACGCGTTCGATGGTGCGAGCGAGCGCGGAGCGCTTGCGGAACCGCACATCCCGCTGACCGATGGCGTCGTACAGCTTGGCGTTGTGGACGTGGTAGACGCGGGCCTTGTTGTGCCCGCACGGGTAGGGCGTCGCGTAGCGCTTGGCGGTCAGTTTCTGGAAGAAGTCGGCCATCTTCTGGCCGCGAACGATGCCGGCAAACGTGCAGTACTGGCGCCCCACACAGACACCTGAATGCAGCATCACGAGCACGAGGAATGCTGCCTGGCGCTCGGTGAAGCCCAGCGCCGCGACGGCGCTCACACGTTCGGCGTGCGTCATCCGAGAAACTCCTCGAAGATGCGGGGATCCGGACTGCGGCCGGAGTGGCCCCCGCGGCCTCCGACGCCTGTGTCGATCCGATAGCAGCTGAAGCCCGTGCGGCCCTTCGCAGCGGCATAGGCACCGCGGTAGTGGGGCGTCACGACCTCGACGTCTTCCACCTTCCGCTCACCGTCTGGGCGCTCGTATTCGATGCGTACGTCAGGAAAGTGGACGTGGCCGTCGATGACAGGAAGGTCGCGACGCGCTGCCCATTCCGCCACGTCACGGGCCGCAGCATCTGCCATCACGCTCGGCGCGGCGGCGCTCGCGATTGAGATCGCGCAGGAAGCGCTGATAGTCGCGCTTCAGCTCGTAGTCGAGGGCGACTCGCTTGACCGTCGAGCCGCCGCGGCGCAGGCGTTCTGCCGCGTGCACGTAAGCGCGATACAGCTGTGAATCGTGCGCCAGTTCGCGCGGCTTCACCACTCCGGCGTAGAACTCTTGCCGGACGGCATCGCCGCGCTCGATCCGATGATGCTCCAGCAGCTCGCGACCACGTTCGGTCAGGGTCACGAGCGACGTCTTCTCACGGCCAACGACGTACGGCCTTGCCTCCACCAGTCCTTCCTCGCGGAGCCGGCGAAGTTCTCCTTGTCTCGAACTCGAGGGACGTCCCCGGTGGTCCAGGAGGTCCTTCGCCGGGACGACGCGAAAGGCGCCTGTCGTCGCGAGAATTCGCACCTCAGACTCACGAAGTTCTACCGACCGATCGCGGTCTCGAACCGGCTGTCTCCTGGTTCCCCGGGGCAGATCCAGGTCGCGAGAGAACACGTCGCGAGGGTCGCTGGACTGCGATTCATGCCGGTCCTGGTCGCCGCCGCTTCCACGACTCAGTTCGGGTCGCTCGCGCTCGTCCGGACGGGGATCGATGTCACGCCACATGCCGCAACTCCTACACCTTCAAGTCCCGATGGAGGTCTCGGAGGACGGCATCGCGGGACCCCAGTTGCCGGTCCATGTGCGACAGCTTCCGGCCGGTGTCGCGGAGGAAGAGCCGTCGAGCGATGCCGTAGTACGCGGCGCACAAGTTCAGAAAGAGCACCAGGATCGCCAACCCGATCGTCAGTCCGTGATGCCGGAAGATCCCGGCTTTGTACGGCGCCAGAAAGGACAGCTCGCCCGCCAGCCAGGCGACCGCCAGGAAGGTGGTCAGCGCCGCCAGGAACGCGACGTTGGCGATCATTGCTTGCCCTCCTCGAACGCCTGATCGACGCGGAAATAGCTGACCTGAAGACCGAGCGGATTCACGCGAATGAACTCGTTCGGCACATGGTCGCGCAGCGAGAAATCGATTTGCGCGATGAACGTCTGGCGCGCACGTTCCTGCCGGGTCCCGGGCGCGTACAGCAGCTTCTGAAAGCTCACCGACGCCTTGTACGGGGGCTTCGCCAATTCGCTGAGACTCACGTTCTGAACGACGATGTCGACCTCGTCGGCGGATGGGTTCGTGAGGAACGTTTCGAGCACCCGGCTCTGCTCGTTCTGGGCGATCGTGGCGTCAGCCAGGGCCGGCTCGAGGAAGAACAGGGAGTCCGGATATTCACGCTGCACCGTCGCTCGGAGCCGGCCGAAATGCTTCACGATGAACTGCGTGAGGAAGTACCGCATCTCCGGCGCCTGCGGCTGGTAGCCGGCCGCATCGTACTGAACCGCTTCCGCGCGTCCGACATCGTCGATTCGGATGACCAGCGGCTTGACCTGGGAGTACTTCGCGGCCGTATGGAAGTTGAGGCCGAGCAGTCCCAATGCCACCAGGGAGACGAGGACAAGCGCGATCTTGAGGTACGTGTTCATGACCAGTGCGGAGCCGTAGAGCTCCACGAACTGGCGCTTCGCGCTATCGAGCGTCTTTGGGATTCAGATCGGCAACTGTGGCGTTCATAGCTCAGTCCCTCACTGGCCGAGGCGAGCGCTCAGCAGCTGCCAAGCGATATACAGCGTGCCGCTGACCAGGCCGAAGAGGATCACGATTCCGATCGCGACGAAGTAGATGTTCCAGAAGCCCTGGATCTCGACTTCGTGAGGCTCTCGGAGGTGATCGGGAACGTTGGAGAATCGCCTTGGCATGTCTCCCCCTCTCGCTACCGCAGCCGAAGGATCCGCGGAACGGACGAAATCATGGTCTGGCCGCCGTGACCCGAGAAGATCGAGTTCGTGAGCGACGGCACCATGACCATCCCGACGCAGAATGTCGCGATCACGGCGACTGCCTGCAGGGCATACACGCCGTATTCCGCGGATGTGATCGTGGGCGGGAGCGTCGTCACGTACCGGAACACGAACTGCTCGAAGATCATCAGGAACGCGATCGCCACCACGGGAATGAACGAGTACTGGATGAACGATTTCAGCCAGCCCCAGAACAGCCACTCCAGCTTCGGCACGACGAAGAACGGCACGAAGATCGGCCCGAGCAGACCGCAGACGGCACTGGCGATCAGGCCGAAAGCGATGACGGCCAAGGAGAGCGCTTTCGCGAGCGCGACGAGCAGCAGGACCGTCCAATAGATCAGGTTTGCGAGGATCGACCACGCATCGGGCTGCATGAAGTGGTCGGCCAGCTCGTCGAAGTGTCGATAGATGTTGTCGAACGCCCTCGCCTCCAGCACGCTCTGGAAGTAGCCCGCCTGATCGGTGATCAGGTTGCTGAACGAGACGCCGAATCCCGGAATCGGCGCCTCGTAGAAGGTGATCATCGCGTAGCCGAAAGAGATCAGCATGAGGAGCTTGGCGAACTCGAACATCTGATCGCCAAGACCGTCGTGCGAGAACATCATTCGGATGCCCTGCCACACGATCAGAATGGTCGCGAACGACAGGAACAGGCCGTAGCCGAACCGCAGGAACTCCGGTTCGTAGACGGTCAGCAGGTTGGTGATCGCCTGCTGCACCGTGGGCAAGAGGTTGAGTTGCATGTCTCCTCCGACGGTCGTCCTACGGTTGCCGCCAGGTCCTCAGAGCGTCTCCGGTCCCGGCCACGAACGCCTCGTTCGCAGCACGGCGGTCACGCCACGTGACGATTTGCATGTTCATGGCGGCGGCATCGGCATCGCGGTCACGCTTCGAATCGACCAGCAGCTGCTCCACGAACGCGGCCAGCAGCTGGCTCCGCGCCTGCCGTTGTCTGGCGCCGATGAGGACGGCGCCGCTGATCTTGTCCAGCACCGCGGTGGCGCTCTGCTCGTCCGACGGGTCGATGACCTGGGCCTCGAGGGCATCGATCGCCGGCAGTTCCTGCTTGCGGCCGTTCAGCCGCAGGGAACCGGTGTCATTGATGGCGGACATCTCCACGGCGTCCGCCAGTTCGATCGTCGCCAGGCGGCTCGTCATGGCTCGCTGTGCGGCCGGCGTCAGCCTGCCGAGGAGGGCTCTGGCGCGCACCACCGGATGGCTCACCGCGAGGTAAGCGGCACCGGCCGGGTCTCCGAAAATCAGTGCGTCGTTGATGCCGTTGGCGTAGAGGAAATCACCACCATGCGTACGCCAGCGGGGAGTATCGAGCACGACGAATCGTCGAAGGTCGGCAAAGACGCTGAGCCGTCTCGCCATTCTTCTGATCTGGGCGTGCTGCTCTCGCTGCGTCTCGAGGAGGTACTCCTTGATGGTGGCAGAGATCGAGTTCCGTGCCGTGTTTGCCGGGTCGTACACCGCTATCTGCGCGTTCAGCGGGCGCGCGACGACCACGACGGCGATGGTGAACAGAAACAAACGTCGCATGGTGGCCTCCTACGACTGAAATCCGTCGTCAGGGCTGACGCCAGGTCCTGAGCGCGTCGCCGGTGCCGGCAACGAACGCTTCATTGACGGCGCGCGCATCGCGCCAGGTCACGAGCTGCATGTTGATCGTGGCGGCCTCGGTATCGCGGAGCCGCTTGCCGCGCGCCAGCATCTGCTCCAAGGCATGGGAGAGCAGCTGGTTCGAGAGCATGTCCTGGCGACGGGCGAGCAGCTCGCCGGCCGAGATCTTGTCGAGAACGGCGGTCATCTCGTGATATCGCGTGAGGCCATTGAGCACGTCGCTCTCCAGCGACTGCACGGCGTTCTGCAGGCGACCGTGATACCCGCGCGCCAGTGCGACCTGGTGACCGCCCATCATCGCCACCGAGTCTGTGATTTCGATCGTGGCGTACTGACGCTCCATCGCCTGTCTGGCTGCCGCAGTGAGGTTCGTGGGAAGGCTGGTCGGCCGGAGCAGCGGCAGGGTTGTCGAGAGATACGCAGCGCCACTGGCATCGCCGCTGTTGAGACCCTGAATCCACGATCTGCCGAAGTCCCAGCGGCTCGGGTCGTGTGCCGTGATGGGGATCGTCGGAATCCGGTAGCGGTCCATGTTGCCCAGCCCCTGAGCCATTCGAAGAACGGTCAGGTACTCGGCCCGTAGCTCGGCGTAGTGCTGCTGCATCCGGTACGCGATGAGCGTCGTCTGGACCAGATTGGCCGGGTCGATGACGACGAGCTGCGCGTGGGCCGGAGGCGCGATGAGGCTCACAACCGTGACGATCAACAGGAGTCGGCGAAACATAGAGTCCTCCCTGTCAGAACGGGTTCGGCGCACCAGGCGCCACGTATGCCGGCAGCTCGATATCGCTGGTGAGATACACCTTCACGCGGTGTCCCTCCCGGATGGTGATGGTCGGAAGCCTGTTCAGAAACCGATTCATCACCTGCATCGTAGCCTGCGCCGTCGCATCGCCGACGCCGCCGGCGATGACGATGGTTCGGTTGCCATCGCCGCTGCCCAAGCCAGCACTTCCCAGGTACTGGGACAGGCCGCTGATCAGTCCAACCGCGGCCGCGGCTCCGAACGTGGACAGGTAGTGGTGGTTCACCTTGTCGCGGAGGCCGGCGTCGCCGATCTGATTGAGTCCGAGGAACTGATCGAGGCGGTAGGTGCGGCCGTCCGGCATCAACAGGCGGTGGAAGGACACGGCGAGCCGCGTCTCGCCGAACGCCTGGACGGGCTTCGTTTCGCCGAGAATCCGCGCGCCGGCGGGAATCAGCACCTGCCGTCCCGTGTGCGAGTAGAGCGCATTCGTCACGAGGCAGTTCACGGGCGCGGCGCTCGTGCCATCCAACCGATTCGTCAGCACGGTGTCGATGACGGTGCCTTCGAGCACGCGATGCAGCGGCCCCGCGGCGCTGATCGGCGGCGTCTGGTCCGGAGTTCGGCGCTGCTCCGACGAAGGCGATGATGGCGGCAAGAGGCGTTGGCGCCTGCTGCGGAAACTGGGCATGCCGAGTTCGAGGTGAGGCCGGCGGTTCGGGTCGTGGCTCTGACAACGGCATCGGCGACTTCGTCTACCGACGGGCTCGCGCCATCTGCCCGTGCCGGCGCATTGGATTGCGACGTGCTCCGACCAACGTCCGGCCGCTCGTTCTCCGGACGCCGGCTCAGAACGACGTTGCTGGCAAAGAGGCTCTCGTATTCGCGCCGCTTTCGATCTGTCGCGATCGGATCCTGCGGCGGCGGCGGCTGCGAGTCGTCGTACTGGCGCCGGCTGGACGTTCGGCGCCGGCGCGGCCAGTTGAGCATCTCGCATCGCTTGCGCGTCGAGCAGGCGCAGACGGTCCTGATAGTCACGAACGCGGTCGGCGCTCGGAGCCTGCGCGGGCGCCGTCGTCGTCGCTGGTCGCGCCGGAGGATCGGGGCGTCCGACGATCAGCATGATCGCCAGCATGCCGACGGCGACGCCCGCCATCACCCAGGTCTGCACGCCGCGGGGTAGAACGCCGCGCGGAACAGGGCGATGGTCCGTGACTGTTGCCGTCGGCGGGTCACGTTCGATGCTCGCGGCAGGAGGAGTCTCGGCCATACATCACCGCCCCTGCTGCAAGAAGTCGAAGCGCTCCTTGCCGAGCGCCAGGTAGCCCTTGTCGAGCACCTTCGGCACGACGTACGTGCCCTCATGCACCTGGAAGTTCAGCAAGGCCGGCTTGCCGTCCTTGACCTCGTAGAGCGCCGGCAGCTCGGTCGCGTCGGCCTTGATGTAGGTGAACTGGCCGTCGTTCCAGATCGAGCGGACGAGGAACGGCTTCACATACTTGCGGCGAGCCGTAGACGAACTGCAGCTTGCCGGGTACTGCTGCTGGTAGGCCGCGATTGACTCGGTTGTGCGCCGGTTGGCCGCTTCCACCGCGGCCTTCGCTTCCGCCAGTTCCGCCTGCAGGTCCTCGACCTGCGCGGCGCTGTAGTACTTCGGCTTGCCTTGCGGTGCGTTCGGGTCGGCGTTCACGTACACCTTCAGGTCCGGCATCCCGCTGCCGTTCTTCTCGGTCAGCAGGAACGAATAGACGGCGCCGCTGGCCGTCACGAGATTCATGTTCGTGGCGGCGCCTTCCTTCGCCGGCTTCACGTGCGCAATGTTGTGCGTCGAGCTGATGACCCAGAAGTCCTTGTCGCCACAGATGACGTCGAGGATCTCCTCGCCTTCCGGCAGGACGACCATCGTCGTGTAGCGAAGCCGGGTCTGAAGCGGAATCAGGCTGCGGGCGGAGGCAGAGACCTCCCGGATGCCCGTGCCCTGTGCCTGTGCCGACAGTGAAACGGGAGTGGTCGAGATGACCGTCAGAGCCAGCGCGGGACCGAGGATTCGAGAAAACATGTGACACCTCCCATGAATCACGCAGAGGCTGCGAGACGGTCCAATCCCGCCTCGAAGCCGTACTCGCGAAACGTCTCGGTGACCCGTGCGTTGTCGATGGGGGTGTTGGTGTAGATCCAGTAGCTCTTCGGATCCACAGCAAGAGTGAGGACTTTGGCCAGGTCCGGACGTTTGAGCAGGATCTGCTGCCGGGGAATCAGTCCAGTCAGCAGATCGAGCTCCATTTCGTTCAGTTGAAACAGCTCCGCATAGTGCCGGCGGTCGAGAGCCGGATTCGCCAGCAGGAGTTTGGTCGGACAGCTTTCGACGATGGTGCGCAACAGGTCGGCAGACGCGAAGTCCTCGACCGTCTGCGTGGCGAGAATCATGGCGGCGTTGCGCTTCCGCCACGTCTTGAGGCCTTCCTGAACGTAGGCGCGCAAGCGTCGGATGCTGGATGAATCGCCAGGCCTCGTCCATCACGCAGACCTTCAGTGCCGCGGCCTCAGCGGGGTCCTGTATACGGGCGACGACTCGATGGAGAACGTAGAACAGCAGCGGCTCGAGCAGCGCCGGATACGCGCGCATCGCCTCGAAGTCGAAGACCTGGAGCCGTTCGACGGTGAGCGTGTCCTCGATGTTGTCGAAGAGGCTGGCGTAGCGGCCGTCGCCGATCCACTTGTGCAGACGCCCGGCCAGGGCGCGCGGCAGCAGGTTGGCGAGCGTGAACAGGCGACGCTGACTGCGATCGAGGACGTACAGGTTCTCGACCGACTCGTAGATCTCCCGATCCTCCAGCTCGCTGACGCGATATCCGTCTTCACCTTCGAGCAGCACCCGCACGAACGCATGAAGGAAGTGCAGGTGCTCGGGCGTTGGCTCGAGGGCAAAGGGGTTGATCGTGACGCTGTGCTGCCGCAGACCGACTTCGAGATACTTCCCGCCGAGCAGCGTCGCCAGCTTGCGGTAGCTGTGACCGACGTCGAGGACGACGGTCTGCGGCGCGTACTTCTGGGCGTGCGTAATCAGGAAGTTCAGCAGAAAGCTCTTGCCGCTTCCCGTCGCGCCGAGGACGAGCGTGTGGCCGACGTCCTGAACGTGGAGGTTGAACGCGTACGGCGTCCGGTGGGGAGTCTCGAAAATGGCGAGCGCCTCCCGTCGCAAGATGGGGACTCACCGCGTCGCCGTGATCCAGCGTGAACAGGAAGCTCAGATCGGCGACATTGGTCTCGAGCAGCGCGAGCCGCCGGAGGTTGTGAGCGCCGTTGCCTGGGACGATGGCGAGCCAGGCGTTGAGCAGGTTGTAGGTCTCTTCGAAGAGGCTGCCATCGTGGACGGCCATCGCCTTCATCGCCTCGGCCGTCTGGTGCTGAATCGCTCGCCCGTCGGTCCCGTGCAGGACGAGCGTCAGCGAGCAGTTGCCGAAGAAGTGGCCATGAACCTCCAGTTCCGTCAACGCGTCGCCGAGCTGCCGGACCGTCGTGTTCGCGGAGTCGTCGACGAGCATCTCCTCGGGCCGCGTCTCCGGCGCGACGTAGTTCACAATCGACACGCGCTTGTTGAAGAAGTGCCTGCGGCGGCTCTGGACATCCCGACGCATGCGGTCGCTCGGGATCCGCTGCCATTCGAGGCAGGCGATGAACTCGCCGGGAATCTCGTACAGGTCCTGCATCAGAAACGCGAACGTCTGGCTCGGCGGCTCCTTCGTCGTGAGCACCTTGACGACGCGGTCGCCGACCAGGAGATGGTCTCGGTGGCAGTCGACGGCGGAGTCGGAGACGAAGTAGTCCAGGTGCGTGTCGTGCGTGAGCCGGGCGGCGTCCACGACGGCCGGTTCGTAGTTCACGAGCTCGCGGAAGAACCGGAAGGCCTCGCGCTTCTGAAGGCGCGCAGGGCCAAAGTCGCTGATCTGGACCTCGAAGCCTTGAGCCTTGTGGTGCAGCGTCCCGATGGCTCGATCGAGTTCCGTATCAATGAGCTTCAGCGTTCGATCGGTCGAGAGCCAGGTGCGGAGAGCCTCGCGCGGCCCTTTCCACAAGCCGCGAAGCCGAGTGCTGCGTTGAACGACGTGCGGTGCCTCGTAGAGGAGGACCAGGTAGAGCGAGAGATCGTAGAGATCGTGGCGACGGTCATTCAGGTAGGCCGCGCGGCGCTGAATCGCCTCGTTCGCGATCGGCTGGTCGCAGGTTCCGGCGACGAACGGCGCGACGGTCCGCTTCAGGAGGTACTGATAGACGCGGCAATGCTCGTCGAGAAGACGAAGGCCGGCCTCGAACCGGTGGGCCAGGGCCTGGCGCTGCGGATGCGACAGTCCTTCGTAGTCGACGCCTCGAATGCGGTAGACAACGCCGACGTGGCCGGCTTTCGTCAGAAACGTCGTCTCGTCGACGAATCCCCAGAGCGCCAGCAGGCCGTTGACGCTGCCGGCGTCCTGGTAGTCGCGGAGAATGCGGCCAAGCCTCACCATGGCACGACCTCCATGTCGACGCGGTCGTGTTTTCCCGGGTCGTATCGTCTGCGAGCCTTTGACGAAGCGAGTAGAATGCGCAGCATCTCAGGGTCGCGCGCTGTTGCCCACAGGGCAAACCCGTACAGCCCGCCGGACATCAGCAGTCCGGCGAGGAACGAGTAGAACAGGTTGAACGTAGCCGCCCCGAGCAGCAGGGACAGGAAGAACAGACGCCGATCGACGCCCCAGATCGTCAGGGGTCGATGCAGCGCCTTGTACACGGGCCGGTACGTCGGGCGATCAGGCATGCCCGTACCTCCGCAAACCTTACGGACGTTTCAGAACAGCCAGACGAGGAACTGCGCCGCGAAGAGCGCAAGTCCACCGCCGAAAACGATGCCGGAGATCTGGCGTTTGGCGCCGCCCTCTCCGAACATGAACATCAGTCCACCGATCACGATCGCCACCAGCGCAAGTGATCGCGCAAGTGGTCCGGTGAACGTTCGTTCGAGATTGCTCGCGGCGCGCTCCCAAGGAGACTGGGCGAATGCCAGTGTGGGCAAGAAAAGGAGAGCCGTGAACACCATCACACTCAGTCGTCGAAAGAAGCTGACGTCGGAGCTGCAGGCCATGGAAGACCTCCTGCGTTGGTGTTGTCGAAACTAGAATCGGTTTATCACTACGAGCGGACGCATGTCAACAGCAAAAAAGACTCCCCTTGATCCGTCGGAAATTCCGTCTGCGCTGGCCAACTGTCTCGGCGTCAGACGAACGATGACGCTGCGGCGCATCATGCGCCAGAGCGGACTGCCAATGGAGGTCGTCCTCGATCTCGCGTTGGAACTACTGGACATTGCGAGCCGAAAGCTCGCGCCTTCGCCACTGAATCGCCAGGCCGTTGGACTCGGCACCGCACGGTGGCGGAATGTCGGACCCGAGGAACGAAGTGAGGCACTTCGTCGCGCCGCCCAGGCGCGCTGGGCCAAACCGCGGGGAACGGCTCGCGACGAAAAGAATCAGAGCAAGAAGTAGAGTACGCAGAATCTGCGTACCACGGCACCGGAGCGAGCAGTATGCGTGCATGCGAGCTAACGCATGGCTGCTGCGGTCGGACGGCACACCGATATCCACCTGAGCATTTAGCGCGATGACGCGTGTGGGTGGCTGGCACGTGCAGATCGTGTACCGATCAGACCGAGTTGGACGGCTTCGCCGGAGCTTTCGCTGATTCAATAATTTACGGACGCTGGGACTTGGGCGATCAGGATCGAGCTGCGATCAGCTGGAAAAATTTACTCGCTTCCGTGTCGTTTTTGGCGACGGGCGCGCCAAGGTGGATTTCCTTCCGTTCGTCATGCCAAGTCTTTCGAGGATGCATGCGAGATCGTCGGCGCGCCAGCTATGACGCAATATGAGCGCAGCCGCGACGGCCCCTGGGTACTGGCGTACCTGCAATTCACTTGGCGACTTCCCGAGCAATCCCTCGAGGCCGTCGTCCACGTACAGCTCCTCGAGGAGGACCTCCATCAAAGACGGCGACCACCGAAGCATGGCGGTCGCGGAAACCGCCGAACGAACCGCCCGCGGTCGAACATCCCGGCGCCAGCGTTTCGTCGTTGCGTCTGTCGGAGCAGGGCTACGTCGGTTCTGGCCCGCGCGAGGAGCGCGACCTGAGCGCGCCGACGTCGCAACGCGTATCGGCGATTTCGTCTCGGGCGGTTTTCGACGCGAGGGCATGGGCGCTCCTAGGATTGGCGACAGGCCGGCCCAACTGACTGCTTCACGGCC
>CAVUHC010000005.1:0-366844 GCA_963741135.1 uncultured Acidobacteriota bacterium | reverse complement strand
GACTGCTTTACTCCGCATTCCATGTACTACACGGGCTTCACGGTCAATTCCGGCGAGTACAAGCTGATGGGCCTGGCGCCCTACGGCGAGCCGAAGTACGTCGATCTGATTCTGGAAAAGCTGATCGACCTGAAGGACGACGGCTCGTTCCGCATGGACATGTCGTACTTCAACTACTGCCAGGGTCTGACGATGACGTCGAAGAAGTTCGACAAGCTCTTCGGCGGCCCGCCGCGCAAGCCGGATACGCTGCTGACCAAGCGCGACATGGACATCGCCGCGTCGATTCAAAAGGTGACCGAAGAAATCATGCTGCGCTCGGCGCGGCACGTGCACGCAGCAGACGGGCATGAAGAATCTGTGCCTGGCCGGGCGGCGTCGCGCTGAACTGCGTGGGCAACGGCCGGATTCTGCGCGAAGGGCCGTTCGAGAACATCTGGATTCAACCGGCCGCCGGCGACGCGGGCGGGGCGCTGGGCGTCGGCGCTGTTCATCTGGCATCAGCTGCTCGACAGCCCGCGACAGCCGCAGGCCGACGGACTCGCAGCGTGGCTCGCTGCTTGGGCCCGACTATTCGACGACGCCGAAATCAGCAAGTTCCTCGATTCGGTCGGGCGCCAGTACTACACAGATCGACGACGACCAGCAGTTGTGCGATCACATTGCCGACCGGATTGCCGACGGCAACGTCATCGGCTGGTTCCAAGGGCGCGATGGAATTTGGCCCGCGGGCGCTCGGCTCGCGCAGCCTGCTCGGCGACCCGCGCAATCCCGAGATGCAGACCGTGATGAACGTGAAGGTGAAATTCCGCGAGGGATTCCGGCCGTTCGCGCCGGCGGTGCTCGCGGAGCACGCACACGAGTATTTCGACGTCGAGCCGGACCAGGACAGCCCGTACATGCTGCTGGTGGCGCCGGTGCGCGAGGAGAAGCGGCGCCCGCTCACGGCCGAGGATCAGCAGCGGCAAGGGCATCGACAAGCTCAAGACGCATGCGCTCCGACGTGCCGGCGATCACGCACGTCGATTATTCGGCCCGCATTCAAACCGTCGATCGCGAGCGGCACGGCCTGTATCACGGCGTGATCGAAGCGTTCTACCGCAAGACCGGCTGCCCGGTGATCGTCAACACCAGCTTCAACCTGGGCTGGGACCCGATCGTTTGCACGCCGAAGGAGGCGTACGACACGTTCATGGCGTCCGACATCGACGTGCTGTGCCTGGGCCATTTCGTGCTGACCAAATCGGCCAGCGGGCGTTCGTCGCTCGGTCGGAGACCGAGCCAACGCGCGGACGCTGTCGTGGCCGACGTGTGGTGCAGTCCCGACATCAGGCGAAGCTGCGAATTGCGAGCGAGCAGATCACGTGGTGTGCGCAAGTCGCGGCCAGACGTTTCCGATCAGCCGACGGCATTCCGCAGCTGTTCTGGCCGCACGACGACGATCGCGTCGCGCAGCCGACGTCACCGAAATCGTGAAGGCGTTCTACGAGGAAACGCCGTTTCCCGAACTACGACGATCACGATTCGGTCCGTTCGCTGATCGAAAAGTCGCGCCGCGGCCTGTATGCC
This sequence comes from uncultured Acidobacteriota bacterium, assembly GCA_963741135.1. Taxonomy (GTDB): domain Bacteria; phylum Acidobacteriota; class Vicinamibacteria; order Vicinamibacterales; family UBA2999; genus Gp6-AA40. The sequence goes on along the minus strand of CAVUHC010000005.1, from coordinate 365,275 downwards.
CGCGTGCTCGACGAATCGATTCCCTACAACAGCACGGTGCTCGAAGTCGGCTGCGGCACCGGGCAATTGACGAACTTTCTGGGCATCTCCTGCCGCCGGGTGATCGGCACCGACATGTGCCTGAATTCGCTGCGGCTGGCCGAAGACTTCCGCCGCGAGCATGGGCTCGATCGCGTGCGGTTCGTGCAGATGAATCTGTTCAAGCCGTGCTTCAAGCCGGAGCAATTCGACGTCGTGCTCTGCAACGGCGTGCTGCACCACACGGCCGATCCGTGCGGCGGCTTCCAATCGCATCCAGCGGCTGGTTCAGCCCGGGCGGCCACATCGTCATCGGCCTCTACAACACGTACGGCCGGCTGATGACGGATTTGCGACGGCAGCTCTTCCGGCTGACCGGCGGGCGGGCGAAGTGGATCGATCCGTATCTGCGCTCGACGCCGCATGAGCGTGCGACAAGCGGCGGGCCTGGTTTACCGATCAGTATCGCCATCCGCACGAATCGAAGCACACGATCGGCGAAGTGCTGGATGGTTCGACCAGTGCGGCCTGGAATTTGTTCGCGGCATTCCGCGGTGACGCTCGCTGGCGAGGAAGCGACTGGCGAAAACCTCTTCACGCCTCGACCGCGCGGCACTCGGGCCGATCACTTCTGGGTCCAGGCGAAGCAGATCGTCACCGGCAACCGCGAGGGAGGCTTCTTCCTGATGGTCGGGAGCGCCGACGCCGGCTGCGGCAGTCGGCCCGAGTCGCGTGACGCTGAGGAGAATGGCTCGTTTCATGGCGCTGATCAAAATCAACGACAACCCGTCACGTCGCGAGCTGCGGCAGTTCGCCGGCGATGTGGTTCCCGGTGCTTCTGGTGGTCGTCGCTCGCATCGTCTGACTTCGGAGCGCGAACAAGCGCTCTGGCCGGTTCCGCTGCCATGTTCGGCCTGCTGGTCGGGCGCGATTGGTTCTACCAACCGGCGTTCATCCATCCGGTCTACCTCGGTTGGATGTACGCCGCCTATCCGATCGGGTGGGTGATGTCTCACCTTCTGCTCGGCATGATCTTCTTCGGGATCCTCACCCCGATCGGGTTCGTCATGAAGCTCGCGGGTACGATCCGATGCGGCGGCCGATCGAACGGCGAGAGCACCTACTGGGTGTCGATTGGTCCGCCCGAGCAAAAGAAGCAGTATTTTCGAGCAGTTCTGACCGTCGAGGGAAGTATGGCCACATGTCGCAAGCAGACAGCCGACGATTTCCAGCGCTGGCGAAGACAGCCAGCCGGGTGTTGCTCGCGAGCTCGTCGATTTCCTCCTGCACAACAAGAAGTGGTGGCTGACGCCGATCATTCTGATGCTGTTACTCATAGGCGCGTTAATTGTCTTAGGCGGACCCGCAGCCGCCCCGATTATCTACACCTTGTTCTAGCCAGGTTGAGAACGGTGCGCTGATTTTGCGCCGGATTGGATATCCTTGTGTCCGATCCGGGCGCAATCCAGCTGTAACCGCCTGCGGCCCTCGGCGTCCAAGTGCTGCGTTTGAGGAAGGAACTCCGGGCGTGAAGGTTCTCGTCATAATAATCGCCCGTTCCGGTACGCCAGAAAGGGAGGTGACAGCTTGAGGCAAGCGACGTTTGGTGAAGAGGCTGGGGCGCTAGGTCAATCTTTAATCGGCTTGAATGATCCCGGCGTGTCTGAGGTGCGTGAGGAGTACGTCCGTGGCCTGCTCAGGTGTGAGGCGCGTGGTGTCAATGCTCAGTTCAGGGCTCTCGGGCTCCTCATATGGTGAATCGATACCCGTAAAGTTCTTGAGATCACCACGCCGCGCTTTCCTGTAGAGGCCCTTCGGATCGCGCGCCTCCGCCACCGCGAGCGGCGTGTCGACGAACACTTCGAAAAACTCTCCCTCTCCATCAGTCCACGCGCCATTCGACGCTCCGCGCGAAACGGCGAGATGAACGACACGAGCACGATGAGTCCCGCATCCACCATCAGGTGCGCCACTTCTGCCACACGACGGATGTTCTCAACGCGATCGGCATCGCTGAAGCCGAGATCCTTGTTCAGACCATGGCGCACATTGTCGCCGTCAAGGAGATAGGTATGGTGTCCGAGCGCGTGCAGCCGCTTGTCAAGAGCGTTCGCAATTGTCGACTTCCCCGCACCTGAAAGACCTGTAAACCACAGCACGCAGGGTTTCTGACCCTTCAACTCCGTGCGTGCTTGTTTGTTGATCTCGAGCGCCTGCCAATGAACGTTCTCTGAGCGGCGGAGTGCGAAGTGCAGCAGGCCCGCTCCGATCGTCGTGTTTGTCACGCGATCGACGAGAATGAACCCGCCGAGATCGCGATTCTCCGAGTAAGGCTCGAACACGACTGGCTCGCTGACCTTGAGGCCGCAGACGCCGATGTCGTTGAGGTCGAGTTTCTTCGCCGCGACGTGCTCCATCGTGTTGACGTTGATCTTGTACTTGAGCGGCGCGACGCTGGCCGTCACCGTCTTCGTGCCGATTTTCATGAGATACGAACGTCCCTGCAGCATCGGACGGTCGTGCATCCAGATGATCGTGGCCTCGAACTGGTCCGCCACCGCTGGAGGAGCGGCGGCTGCGGCAAGCACGTCGCCTCGGCTCACGTCGAGTTCGTCGTCGAGGGTGAGGGTGACTGATTGCCCTGCTACGGCAACGTCGCCGTCGCCGGCGTCGACAACGATGCGGGCGACACGGCTCTGACGGCCCGACGGCAGAACGCGAACGGGATCGCCCACCTGCACCATGCCGCTGACGATCACGCCGGCAAATCCACGAAAATCGGCGTTCGGACGATTGACCCACTGCACCGGCAGCCGGAACGGCTTCGATACGAGCTCGTCCCCGACGGTGACGCTCTCGAGATGATTCATGAGCGTGGGGCCGTCGTACCACAGCATCTGGTCGCTCGGCTTCAGAATGTTGTCACCCAGCACTGCTGACACTGGAATGCAAGTGACGTCGGTCAACCCGATACGAGCGGCAAATTCAGCGTAGTCGCCCTCTATCTGAAGGAACCTTTCATGGGAGTAATCGACGAGATCCATTTTGTTGACGGCCAGCACAATCCGCTGAATCCCGAGCAGCGACACCAGATAGCTGTGGCGGCGGGTCTGCGTGAGCACCCCCTTGCGCGCGTCGATAAGAATGACTGCCAGATCGGCGGTTGACGCGCCCGTGACCATGTTGCGCGTGTACTGTTCGTGGCCGGGCGTATCGGCAACGATGAACTTGCGCTTGTCGGTCGAGAAATAGCGGTAGGCCACGTCGATGGTGATGCCCTGCTCCCGTTCGGCTGAGAGACCGTCGACAAGCAGCGCCAAGTCGAGCTCGCCGCCTCGTGTCCCCACTTTTTTCGAATCTGTCGCCAGGGCCGCGAGCTGATCCTCGAAAATCAGCCCGGACTCGTACAGCAGACGTCCGATCAGCGTCGATTTGCCGTCATCGACGCTTCCACACGTGATGAAGCGCAGCACGCTCTTGCGTTCCTGCGCGCGCAGATACGTCTCGATATCCGGGGCCACCGGGCTCGACACGTCCGCCATCAGAAGTACCCTTCCTGCTTTTTCTTCTCCATGGACGACGACTGATCGTGATCGATCACCCGTCCCTGTCTCTCGGAATGGCGGGTCAGCAACATCTCCTGAATGATCGCTGGCAGCGTATTCGCTTCGCTCTCAATGGCTCCGGTCAGCGGATAGCAGCCGAGCGTTCGAAAACGGACTGTTTTTGTTTGCGGAGCCTCACCGGTATCCAGCGGCATCCGCTCGTCGTCCACCAGGATCCACGTACCGTCGCGCTGTACAACCGGCCGCTCTCGAGCGAAGTACAGCGGAACAATCGGAATGTTCTCGGCGTAGATGTACTGCCAGACGTCGAGCTCAGTCCAATTCGATAAGGGGAACACTCGAATGCTCTCGCCCTTTCGAACACGTCCGTTATAGAGCCGCCAGAGTTCCGGCCGCTGCTGCTTCGGTTCCCACCGATGTTGTGCCGATCGAATCGAGAACACGCGCTCCTTCGCGCGCGACTTCTCCTCGTCTCTGCGGGCACCGCCAAACGCCGCGTCGAAGCGATACTTGTCGAGCGCCTGCTTCAGCGCCTGCGTTTTCATGATGTCGGTATGGACCGTCGAACCGTGTTGGAATGGGTTGATGCCCGCCTCTATTCCTTCCCTATTGATGTGGACAAGAAGATCGAGGCCGAGTCGCTTGGCGGTCTCGTCGCGAAACGAAATCATTTCCCGAAACTTCCATGTGGTATCCACATGAAGGAATGGAAACGGGGGCCTCGCCGGGAAAAACGCCTTGAGCGCCAGATGCAGCATGACCGAGCTGTCTTTGCCGATGGAATAGAGCATGACCGGCCGCTCGCATTCAGCGACGGTCTCACGCATGATGTGAATGCTCTCGGCTTCAAGACGTTGGAGATGGGTCAGCCTGGTCGCGACAGCGACGGTCGTCTCGGACGTTTTCATAACAGTTGACGTCTCGCGGTTCATAACAGCCTTCGAGTGTTACGCCGGCAGCATCCAGTCCTGTGACAGCCGGAGCGTAGCCCCGTAAGTCGATTCATATTGGAGAATTGAGCCCCATTAGCCAGGCGGGGGCCTTCATTTGGCCGAGGAGATCGTGCAAAACGACGGCTGAGGTGAGTTTCCTAAAACTGATAACAAAAACCGACTATGAGTGCTTGTGTCCGTCGTAAATTCGGCCATGGGAGAGACTTTTGTCTCGGCGGCGACGCCGTTAGCGGGACGGACTGCCTGCGGCTTCATGCTCCTTCGCAAACTCCCCTCGGAGATCGGTCCGCGGCGGGCCCTTCCCCATCCATCTCCCTTCAACGTCGCCTTTTGTCCTACACCGACGTGTGCAATACGCTGAGAGTTTCGGAGGACCCATTTGCCGACATTTGACATGAAATCCCTGGCTCGTCGAGGGGCCGAAGTGCGACTTGCGGAACTGAATGAGGGCGCAAGCCGATGTCCGCCGCTCAGAAGAAAGCCGTCAGTGCTCCGGATGCGGAAGTATTGGGCCGCGCGAAGGAGCGCGAAGAGCTAGCCGCTCTTCGGGCTTCGTGAAGGCGTCGCTCGATGGCATCCCGCCAGCTTAGGCGGGTCTGAAGACCCGCCGCTACGGCTCTATTTCTTCTCCAGGAACACGTCCGGGTTCACATTCCCCTCCCAGCACGCCGATTCCCACACCTCCTGATCCGGCCGGCGCTTTTCGACGACACGCATCGTCCAGGGACGAGTGAACACGGTCGGATCATCCACCGTGGCTTCGTCGTTCAAGGTGTCGGCGTCGACGAACGTGAATCGCTCCACGATGTGCGCGTTCTCGCTGTTGAAATCGCCGATGTAGGTGAGGCGCGCTCCTCGAACGTTCGTCGTATCGACGACCAGCGTGTTTCCCTCCCAGTGGCCACGACCGTCGCCCATCCAGAGCTTCACGTTCGGCGCGATATGCGGCCGGCCGTCAAGAGGAATGACCCGATACGCATGGTATTCATCCCAGACGAACACGACTGATCCCGGAGTCTGAATGATCTTGAATGCCGGGACGTGGTGTACAGCCGCGGAACGCCGGAGAGCAGGCACCGGTGCTGCGTGTCGATGTGCTCGGGTTTCGTCGCGTGATCGTAGTCGTAACCCTGCTGCTTCTGTCTCGCCGCCGCCCACGGCTGATACGGAAGCAATCCGTCAGGAGGATCGAGGATCCGGCTGGGACGGCGCACGCTGGTACCCGAAGCCCGCTGATCGAAATCCTCGCCTCCGCTTATCGGATTGGTCAACGACGTGGACCCGGCGTTGGTCGCGGCCCATATGCCCTGTACGTCGGACTGGCCATCAGCCAGTCGAAGAGTCGAAAATTCTTTTCCTTGTGACGATCAGGATCATGCCCATATTCCACGGCCGTGTGAATACTTTTGGATCCTCGACCGTGACGGCATACGTGGGATGGCCGTCGGTCCAGGACCCTGGGCGGCGCCACCAGCGGCGTTGCCGACAGGTGCCTGAATCAATGCCACCATCACCAGGATGAGGAATGACCGCATGCGATCCTCCTGCGAGTCTTGACGACTACATTTAGCCGCGTGGGCCGCGGGCGTGGTTTTTAACCACGAAGGAGTACCTCTTCGTGACCTTCGTGCACTTCGTGGTTGTTACCTCGCGGAGATCGGTGCGGTCGGCGCCAGCAGATCTCGCACGGGAGGGAGTGGTACTCGTCGACCTCAGGGAGAGCTCGCAGCCCGCGCTCGCTCGTGGGTCGCCGCGCCGGCGTAGGGAATCAGATCCGCGTTTTTGCACCTTCGTGGTTGCATCCGGGTTGCGCCGCGCTTCCCGATGTCACGCCGTGCAACAACCACGTTGGTCGACCACACACACGTCGCTGACCGTTTCCGGATCGGCTATTCTGGTGCCATGAGCATCAACGTCAGCATCGAGGTCGACAAGCACACTGCGGACGTGCTCCAGATGCGAGCGGCCGAGCTCGGCGTGACGGTTCCGCAGTTGATCGCTGAACTGGCGACACTCGACAGCGCCCCGCGTGAAGCAGACGCTGACGAGATCGCAGAGCTCGATCGCCGATATGCCAGGGCCACGGAAGGCTCGCGGGTGCCCCACGAGCGCGTGGTGCGGTGGCTGCGTACGTGGGGCACGCCCCGGTTCCGACAGTGGCCGGGCCAGTAGAGATCGAGTGGTCGCTCGACGCGCTCGCCGATCTCGATCGATTTGCCGCGTTCCTGCACGGGCAGTTCCCCGAGCTCGCGGCACGCGTCGCCGGTGAGCTCATTGCAAGAGCTGACGTTCTCCGTCGGCATCCGAAGTTGGGGCGACCCATAGGAAATCGCGAAGAGTACCGCGAGGTCGTCCTCCAAGTGCTCGGTGGAACGTACGCCCTTCAGTATCGCCATGATGGGAGTGCCATTCTGATGCTGCGCGTGTTCCACGGCCGCGAGATGAGGTAGGCGGCGCCTGCCTTCGGGTCAGGCGGCACTGCGAAGTCCCTTGAGTTGGCGCAGCAAGCCCGTGATCTGGTTCCAACTGGCGAAATTTAGGCTCACCATCTCTCGCTCCGCTCGATCTGGTTTCGCCGCTAAACTCCCTAATCTGTTCAATCACTTGCGAGGGCCGAAGGACCGACCGCAAACAGGAATCGAATCGCCGCTGCGCGCGTACTCGGTTGAACCGCTTCCGATTTCAGCAATCGGTCGCTCAACTGCGCCGGGGTTTCGGCTCGTCGGGGATCTCCACTTTGGCGTAGCTGCCGCCCTACGCGTCGAATTCGACGACGGATCGACGCAGACGATCGACTTCTCGCCGGTACTGGCAGGGGAACTCTTCGGACCCTTACAGAATCGTGCGTTCGGCAGTCGTCTGTTCGCTGCGGCGACGGGACGTCGCGGCGGCCGGACGCGGTCGAAAGCCAAGGCGGCCGCGGCAAAGGCCAACGGCGCCAAGGACGGCCGTCCGCGCAAGCGCCTATCCGCATAGCCGCCCGCCGGACTGTTGGTCGGAGACAGCCGTGACCAAAGTCTTCGCGCCGCGAACGCATCCGCCGGGGGAACGCCATAACGTCGGACCACCCGCATCAATGACGGCGGAGCACACGTCTGCAGGATGGATTTGCGATGATCTGTTCGAACCAAGTGGAAGATCCTCTATGAAGGCAATCGAACTGGTCGGCGATATCGATGACAAACATCAGCTCCGAGCGCAGGTCCCTAAAGATCTGCCTGTAGGCCAGGTGCGCCTGATCGTGTTGCTGCCCGAGGAAGACGAGGCGGGCAGCACCTGGGTTGGCGGAGTTGCCAAGGAATGGTCAGCCGAATTGGAAGACCGTCGTCAGGACATCTATACGCTGGAGGACGGCCAGCCTGTGAATGCGCCCTGGTGAGGCCTACTTGGCGCAGTTCCCGTTCGGGGACGTGCCCGGAATGAAGCTCCGTCCGGTGCTGCTATTGACCGGCAGCCTCGGGTCAGTTCCAGAAGTCTTGGTCGCCTATATCTCGTCGGTTCTTCCTGATCAACTGCCTCCTCCGACCTCTTGGTCGATCCGCCAAACCAGAAATACTCATCTCAAGGTGACATCGGCCTTGCGCCTGCACAAACTCGCCACCATCCACTGCTCAAGCCTGGCACGGCACCTCGGCGCGCTTGACGCACATCAACAGGCGGCGGTCGTCGCCAAACTGAAAGAGCTCCTCGGACTTTAGCAAAGCTATTTGCGCGAGCCGCTCGAATTTTGGCCAGGCCGCCGCTCGGAAAGTGGGCCGGACGGAGGAAGGCGACGAAATAGCGCGTAACGCCCGATTGCCGGATGTGTCAGCGCGGTGCTGTCCTTGTAATCCGCGCACGTGGATGCGTGCACGGAAGCCGCCAAAAGGCCGTTTTCACGCCGGTTTTTCAGGTCTCCCGCTTGCACTCTGACCCGGACATCCATGGAGATCACAGCCGGGACGCACGCGGCGGCCCGCGCGCGGACCCGAGGCGTCGCCGCGCACTCCTCGCTGATCGTTCCGCTGTTCGCCTCGACGATGTTCCTCAGCGGGTTCCTCCTGTTCATGGTGGAACCGATGGCCGCCAGGATGCGGGACCAGACCAGCGCCGTTTGGAACCGCCTCGTCGTATGGCTGAGACAGCTTGAGGGATTACGGGCCTTAGACTGAGAATGGTCGACCGATGGCCTACGCGCTGAGTGCCCGTACCGCGGGGCGATCCGTTGGCGTGGGCAGGCGCACGGCACTGGCAGGGACGGTGACCACGTCAATGGTGTTGCCGACCATATCAAAGAACTCGACCGAGTAACCGTCTTCGGCCACGCCGGGCACGTCGTGTCGCTCCACAACCGTTCCAACGTCGCCGGCGCGGAGGCCGCGTTCGACGACATCGCGGGTCAGAATCACGTCGCTGTATAGCTCGAACGGCATCTCTCCTACCTCGGATACATCGTAATGAATCGCGGCACTTCGCTTCCAGTGTCGATTTGCCAGACTGAGCAGAAACGCACGGTTCTTCCGTTCGGCGTCGTAATCGGGCCTTCGATCTCGTAGGCGATGCCGTACGGGTTCTGTGACGTTCGCGTGGCATTCAGGGACAAATGCTGAGCCCGAAGGTGCGACGCAAGGAGTTCAGGTGCATTCGTTCGATAACCAAAACTGATCAGGAGCCTCGCTTTTGCGCCGCCGCGCTTGTGCGCTGGATTCAGCAAGTACGTGGTGAGCTTTTCGACGGCGATCGTCGCGCGATTGGCATTCGGGATCGCCACGTCTATTGAGTCAGTCCTTTTCTGGGATCGCCAGCCTGCTGTTCGTGCAGTCTTCTGAAAATCTCAACCAGGTTTCCGTTAGGCAGGTCCGCGACATCCAGTCCGTAGATTTCCCTGATCCTCGTGAGCAGCCGATCTTCATGTCATTGACTCCGACAAAGTCATGCAGGCTCGAGAGATCCGTAATGAGATATTGCCCGGGATCGAAGCCGAAGAGCGTGAGCTTGAAATCTTCAACGATCTCATCGAACATCTGGATTCCCGTTGTTGCGGCCAGTTCGACTCGCTGACCCGTGAACGGTCCTTTCCGAACGACAACGAATCGTCGGTCATTGCCCGCCGTGTCTCCGTTGACGACGATGCCATCGTCGAACACGATTTTCAAGCGACGCGTTGCATGATCCGCCGCTCGGAAAGTGGGCCGAACGGAGAAAGGCGACGAAATAGCACGTAACGCCGGATTGCCGAATGTGTTAGCGAGGTGCCGTCCTTGTAATCCGCGCACACGGATGCGTGCACAGAAGCCGCCAAAAGGCCATTTTCACACCGGTTTTCCGGGTCTCCCGCTTGCACTCTGACCGGGGCACCCATGGAGATCCCGGAGCTCGCAGCCTCCCAGGCGGCGACAGCCCTCGAACACACACTGACAGGCGGAACGCACGCCGCGGCCCACGCGCGGACCCGAGGCGTCGCCGCGCACTCCTCGCTGATCGTTCCGCTGTTCGCCTCGACGATGTTCCTCAGCGGGTTCCTCCTGTTCATGGTGGAACCGATGGCCGCCAGGATGGTGCTGCCGATCCTCGGCGGCGTGCCGATGGTCTGGAACGGCTGCGTGGTCTTCTTCCAGATCGTGATGCTGGCAGGATACGGGTATGCGTTCGCCGCATCACGATGGTTGCCTGTTCGGCAGCATTTCGTCCTTCACGCGGTGGTACTCGCAGCGCCGGCCGCCGTGCTGCCCTTCATGATCCAGGCGGGATCGGTGACGCGGCCGCCCGACGGCAACCCGCTCGGGTGGCTCATGCTGCTCCTGGCCGGCACGATCGGACTTCCCTTCTTCGTGCTCTCGACGAGCGCGTCGGTCTTCCAGCATTGGCTGTCACGGACCGACCATCCCTCCGCCCGCGACCCGTACTTCCTGTATTCGGCAAGCAACCTCGGGTGCCTGCTCGCGCTCGCGTCGTATCCAATCGTCGTAGAACCGGTCTTCACGTTGCGCGAGCAGTCGCGTCTCTGGACCATCGGCTATGCCGAGTTCGCCTTGATGGCCGGCGCATGCGCCCTGTTTGCCTGGCGGCGAACCGGCGGTGCAAGCTCTCTCGCGACGGCTACGACGAACGCGTCCGTCGAACCGGCCTCCACGCCGGTCACGGTGCTGCGCCGCGCACGCTGGGTGGCGCTCTCGTTCGTCCCGTCGAGTCTGATGCTCGCGGTGACGAGCTATGTGTCAACCGACATCGCGGCGGTTCCGCTGCTGTGGCTCGTGCCGCTCGCGCTGTACCTCCTCACCTTCGCGCTGGCCTTCGGCCGGCACTCGGCAGCGGCCGGCGCGTTCGCGAGACGGACTCTCCCGCTGCTCGTAGTACCACTCGTGCTGTTCATGGTCGCAAAGGTGCACGCGCCGCTCACCGCACTCGTCTTGCTGCACCTTATGGCATTTGGCGTGATGGCGCTCAGCTGCCATGCGAATCTGGCGAAGGACCGGCCCGAGCCATCGCGGCTCACCGAGTTCTACTTCTGGGTGTCGTTCGGCGGAATGCTCGGCGGACTCTTCAACACGCTCGCCGCGCCCGTGCTGTTCGACGGCATCGTCGAATATCCGTTCGTCCTCGTGCTGGCCTGCCTGTTGTTCCGAGTGTCCGATTCACCTGGGCTCACTCCAATTCGCTCTAGCATGTGGCGCCGCGTGACGGCCGACGTGGTCATACCGCTCGTCGTTGGCGGATTGACCGCCGGCATTCTCGTCGCCTTGAAAGCCCGCGGCGCACCGTTGGCGCTGCACCTGGCGGCGCTCTCCGTGCCTGCGTTCCTCACCTTCGCACAGCGACGGCAGTCGCTCCGATTTGGAAGCTGCATGGCTGCGCTGATCGTCGCGAGCGTCGCGTTCGGCAACGCCGGCGAACGCGTCCTGTACGCGACACGCACGTTTTTTGGCGTCTACCGCGTGAGCGAGGATCCGGCACGCCGCTACCACGCTCTTGGCGCACGGAACCACGCTGCACGGGATACAGGCCCTGGCGGCGGAACGCCGGGGAGAGGCGTTCACCTACTACCACGCGACAGGACCGTTCGGCCAGGCGTGGAAAGCGCTGCCCCAGGCAGCCGCCGGCCGTGAGATTGCGGTGGTCGGACTCGGCGTCGGCACGCTTGCCACCTACGCGCACCCCGGGCAGCACTGGACGTTCTTCGAAATCGACCCGGCCATCGAGCGGATTGCGCGGACGCGCGAGTATTTTTCGTTCATGGAAGCGTGCGGCGATCGCTGCCAGGTGGTACTCGGTGACGCACGCGTGTCACTCAGTCGCATGCCTGAACACGCCTACGATCTCCTGGTGCTCGACGCGTTCAGCTCCGACTCGATCCCGATTCACCTGATGACCCGCGAGGCGCTCTCCCTGTACCTGTCACGCCTGGCGCCGGACGGCGTGCTCGTGATGCACATCTCCAATCGGCACCTGCGTCTCGCCCCGATCGTCGCTCGCCTCGCGGCCAGTCAGAAGCTCGTCGCGTTGCAGCAGATCGAATTGACCGCGCCGGGCTGGCCTGAAGGAAAGAACTCGTCGCACTGGATCGTGATGGCCCGCAACCCGATGGATCTCGCCGCCCTGAGCAAGGACAAGCGCTGGTCACCGCTCGTGGCATCCTCGTCCACGCCGCTCTGGACCGACGACTTCTCGAACATCCTCAGCGTCCTCAGCGTCCGCTGACCTCATTCATCAACCACGAAGTTGGGCAGACAGACCTGCGTGCGACGCCATAAACGACCCAGCGATATGAGATCATCTCGTTCGTGTCAACGGTCTATGTCGAAACGACCATTGTCAGCTACTTGACGGCGCGCCCAAGTCAAGACGTGGTGCTTGCCGCCCACCAGACGTTGACGCGCGCCTGGTGGCGCGGACGCACGGGGTACCAATTGCGGGTTTCGCAGCTCGTGCTCGACGAGGCCGCGGCTGGCGATCAGCTCTTGCGGGCGCGGCGACTCCGGGCGCTGCGAGGCATTCCCGTCCTCTCGCTCACGGACGCGGCGACCCGGCTTGCGAAGGAGTTGGTCCGGCAAGGGGCGCTGCCGGAGAAGGCTACCGTCGATGCGTTCCACATCGGGGTCGCCGCGGCCCACCAGGTGACGTACCTGCTGACGTGGAACTGCAAGCATCTGGCGAACGCGACGATGCGTGGTACGATCGAAGCCGTCTGTCGCTCCGAAGGTCTGAGCCCACCGATCATCTGCACACCTGAGGAGCTACCTGCGAGGAAGCCGTCATGAAACGCCGGGACGCCATCATCGAGGATCTCCACAAGCTCCGAGAGCGAATCGGTCGGGCCCATGGCTTTGACGCCGATCGCATCGCCGCGACCATCCGGCTGCACGAACGTGAGGCAGGTCGGGCTCTCCTTGACCCAACGCCACGGCCTGCCAAGCGTCGGCAGGCTCGTCGTCGAAGGGCTGCCCAACAACGCGATGGAGCCGTCGGCGCGTGAACTGACGCTGGCGCGCCGCGGCTCATCGCTCACGGTCGCGAAGGTCACGGTGGTCGGACTCGGCGTCGGCACGCTTGCCACCTACGCGCACCCCGGGCAGCACTGGACGTTCTTCGAAATCGACCCGGCCATCGAGCGGATCGCGCGGACGCGCGAGTATTTTTCGTTCATGGAAGCGTGCGGCGATCGCTGCCAGGTGGTACTCGGTGACGCACGTGTGTCACTCAGTCGCATGCCTGAACACGCCTACGATCTCCTGGTGCTCGACGCGTTCAGCTCCGACTCGATCCCGATTCACCTCATGACCCGCGAGGCGCTCTCGCGCTACCTGTCACGCCTGGCGCCGGACGGCGTGCTCGTGATGCACATCTCCAATCGGCACCTGCGTCTCGCCCCGATCGTCGCTCGCCTCGCGGCCAGTCAGAAGCTCGTCGCGTTGCAGCAGATGGAATTGACCGCGCCGGGCTGGCCTGAAGGAAAGAACTCGTCGCACTGGATCGTGATGGCCCGCAACCCGAGGGATCTCGCCGCCCTGAGCAAGGACAAGCGCTGGTCACCGCTCGCGGCATCCTCGTCCACGCCACTCTGGACCGACGACTTTTCGAACATCCTCAGCGTCCTCAGCGTCCGCTGACCTCCGATCAGGGCTTCTGGTCGATTCGGGCGCGAAGGGAGTCTTCCTGAGCCCGCAGCTCGGGCGTGAACTCCTTGCCGAAGTCTTCCATTTCAAACACCGGTCGAATCTCGATCTCGGTCCCGCCATCGAACGGCGCCCGCTTGAGCCACGCAATGGCCTCGTCCATCGATTTCACTTTCCACAGCCAGAACCCGGCGATGAGCTCTTTCGTCTCGGCAAATGGCCCATCGATGACGGTCCTGTTGGCGCCCGAGAACCTCACCCGCTTTCCCTTGGAACTGGGGTGGAGGCCTTCGCCCGCCAGCATGACGCCGGCATTCACCAACTCCTCGTTGAACTTCCCCATTTCAGTCAGAATCTTTTCGCTCGGCATCTGACCCGTTTCCGATTCCTTGCTCGCCTTCACGAATACCATCACTCTCATTGTTCATGTCCTCCTTCTATATGCTCGTCGAATGAGCCGCCCCGAAATCGACACCTCATCACCGGCGGTTCCGGTTTACTTCAGGTGTGGGTTTTGTTGAGGTGGGCTGTACTTCAGCCACACGTCACCATTTTGACGACCCAGTCCGCGCTGTATTGCAGCCGGCTCGGGCCAGCGACGCTGCCGGTGAACAACGATTGCCGGCTAAGGCTATTGGCTGAGTTTCACCGAGCCGGAGGCGGCCAATGGTGCCCTTTCTTTGTGGATGATGTCGCCTGGCGCCAGCGGCACTCGGCTGACAAACCTACTCCCAGCTGCGACGGCCACTCTTCCTGCGTTCCGCCTAGAAGCGCTCGAAGCGACTGCGGTGCCCGAACCCGCCTCGCTGCTCCTCCTCGGCACGGGGGGACTTGGGGTGATAGCGACGTTGCGCAGGCGGAGAAAGCAGCAGGTTCAGCTCGAACGATTGATCAACAGCTAGGCGTACGCCCGTCAACCGGACGCGGTGCGTCAGACACGCGAAACGGTTGATTGATCCAGACGCGCGAGAGGGTGAACGGAGAGGCACGGCGGGAGATCCTAAGCGGGCGGCCGGCGCTCTCATTCGGCGGCGGGCAGTAACCCAGTGCATCAACGCAATCTGCGTGCAAACAACCCTTCGCCTCAATCGCGAATCTGTCGCGGGTGCTGCGGACGAAAGCGAACGTTCCCTGATGGCCCGCCAACTCGGCGTCAACGCATTGCGGTGGTCAGTTCAACGTCGCGTGGCGCGGCGCCCGCCAACCGGATCTGATACGTGGATCCAGCACTCACCTGAATCCTGACCTGCGGGGACGGAGACGGATAGGGGTAATACCCGGCAAATGTCCCGTCCGGGGCTACGACGTCTATGTCGAAATCCCTGATCGCCGCGGTCGCCGTCACCTCGAGCGTGCCTGATGTTGGCACTGTGACCGCGAACCGTACGCAGGAACCGGTCCCGTATCCCCAATGGGCGCACGTGGCTCCGCCCACGCGAGTGCGTACGACCTCGCCCAGCGAGATCAACGTCAGAGGCTGGAGCACGAAGTCCAGTTGGGTATCTTTCGCAATAGGACTGTAATTCGCGTCCGTGAACCGAATCTCGGCGAAGTAACCCGGCTTGGACGCAGTCACCAGCGGGGACATGCCCGACGGTTGTGCGGCTGACGCTCGGATGCTGTATCGGCCGTCCGCATCGGTGACCACCTCCGGAGAGTCGCGCTGCTCCAACACGGCGATTCTGGCTCCGGCAACCGGAGCGTCGCCATTCCGCACTACGCCGAACACGGTGAATGTCGAACCACCAGTCGCCGAAGGAGGCCTCGTGAACGGATCCGTGAGCGGCTGTGAGCTCGCGCTGGGACCGGTTACCAACGACTGTGATCCCCCACACGCTGTCAGGAAGAGAACGATCGAAACGCAGAAGGCACGTCTCATGCGCAAGCACCCTCACCTACGGCGTTAGCAGGAAACGCAGTTGGAACGTGACGCCCGGCAGCTCATAGCTCACGACGCCTATTTGGTACGTTTCGCCTGCGGTGGCTCGAATGCGCGAGAAGGCTTCGATGTCCGGTTTGTGGAACTCCATCCAGATCTCGCCGCCGCGGGAGCCCGCGATCCACATATCAATCGGGGTCGTCGGACCGGAATAGATCGCTCCCGGTGCGTGCGTCAGCCCGACCTCGAGGAGCCCATCGCGTGGAACCGTGACGCGGAAGTACTTGCAGTAGAACGGGGGGTAACACAAGACGTCATCGGCGGCCACCTGAGTCCTCACGATGTCGCCTACCGTGACGGTGGCGTAGCGCTCAACGAAAGGAAGGAGCGGCCCGGTGGCCACCAGCGTCGGAGGTTGAGTCGGCGCGGTTGGACTTGGGACTGAAGCTCCATCGCACGCGATTGCGCACACTGCGAGGGAGGTCACCCATGGCAATCGTCGTCGCATGGCCGTCTCCGATCGGCGGGGGCCTAGCCAGTCGCAGCCGAAGAACCACCGGCTCGCCGAGGCCCTCAAGGAAGCGCCCGGCGCAATCATACGCCTGCGCTCTGTCGAATGGGTGAGGTCAATTCTGGGCTTCTGATCGACGGGACCAGTGTCCCGAGACTATCGAAGCTACTCGGGCGGGATCACAGTGAGGGCCGTGCAATGATTACGTCGCGAAATTTGTCCCTTGTCACTGAAGGCTGGACGTGCGAAGCGCACCTACGGCGGTGACCGAACCTCTCCTACTCGGATGTTCAAAGACTCCGTTGAACTGGACGTCACGATGAGGCTCGCCACACGTCACTGTGCGCGATCCCGATGGATAACTTCCTTTTCTGGGACCCGCCTGCGTGGTTCGAGGGCGTCTTGATCTTCTACGCTCTTGCGTTCCTGGCGAAGAGCGAGGGAGGCATAGCCGCAGGACCTGTCACCCTTCTCTTGTGTCCGCTTCCACTTGTTGTCATCGCATCTCTCTCTTCGGATGGCGACAAGTGGACTTCCGACGTGCTGACGCTCGTCGCGGCCGTGCTGACCAGCTTCGTGGTCTATGTGATCCGTGTGATCGAGAACTCCGCCATCCAGACGCGGCGAAACGTCAGGGCACAGGCATTGAACGACTTGCTCCTGTCTCGTCCTCAGAATGCCGCGACACGATTGCAACCGTCCTGCGTCTACCTACGTCCGACTGAAATCGGGGATCATCTGCCGACCCAATCACCTGGCGGCCGCGACTTTGACCCGAAAGAGCATATCGATCTCGAAACTCTCCTGGCTGAAGCGATGAAGCCTCTCGCGCCTATGGTGGCGTTCGGCCCAGTCGATGTGGCGAGTGGTGCAGGACGCATCAGCTCTCGCGATGACGAGTGGCAAGATCGTGTGGCCACGCTTGTCGCCCACGCCTACTGCGTGCTCGTCATCCCATCTTCATATCGTGGGACGCTGTGGGAACTGTCCTTCCTGAAGGCAAAGGGGTATCTGTCGAAGTGCCTCTGGATCATGCCGGAAACCATCACGGCGGGAAGATGGCAGTTCGGCATCGAGCTGCCGTTCCAGGCGTTCCATTACTACGAGCAGAAGAGTTACAACCTTGCGAGCTCGTGGGCCGAGGTTCAGCAGGCCGCGATGGACCTTGGAATCTTCTTGCCGGCCTATGACCTCGCTGGAATGGTCTTTCTCGTTGATGACGAGGGGGAAGTGGCCGCCAGCGTCCCCTTGTCCCTGTCACGGACTCTGCTCAAGGCTCGGCGGGTACGCCAGGCATGTACGAAGTTGTTGGGTATGGTGGCCGATTCGCCCGATTTGAACCGTGAACGCACCGCGACGGCAGGACGCTGGGACATCGGCCGACGAGCCGCATTGGTCGCAGGCGTGTGCGTCACTATAGTCGGGCTGTACGGTGTCTTCAGATACGGGACTCATCTCGGCGCTGATATCTGCACAGCGCTTGGAACCGCTGTTCTGTACGCAGGCACTCGACGGATCGCCCTGCGAAGGGAACCGAAAGGACGGCGTTCATCACGTCACGCTCTCACGACCGGCAGGGTCAACGCCGACAAGCGCATCGGCGACAAGGTGCGCGTCTGGCGCGAGCACAATTCGCTGAGAATTGAGGTGTCGCCCCCCAGGAACCCAGGCAATATTCTTTTCGCTGAATCGAAAGAATGGATCGAAGTCGATGGCCGCGCGCTCAAGGTCTACAACGATTGGGAGAATATCGAACGCACATACGACTTGGGGCTTGTCAGGAACCTCAGGATAGTTGATAAGCCAGTGCTTCAAAACAGGGTGTTTGCCACGATCGCGTTCGACTACGAAGGTCGACGGGAAACGTTCGCCACGAACCTGACTCCCCGCGAGTCAGAGATGCTCCTTCACGAGATGACTCGTTTCTTGAAAGTGATCGGCTCACCTGCGAAGGTGTGTCGCTGACGCAGACGCCGCGATCTCGTCTCGATTGTCCCCTCTGGCCGCCGACGTGACGGGACCCTCATGACGCAGCGGCGAACCGACAAGCCGGCCAGTGTCGGAGTCCCATAGACGCGCTGTCGGGTCCCGGGCCCTTCACTGGTCCTTCCGGTCGAATAGATGGCCCACCGCTCACACACCCAGCTCAGTAGGCAGACACGGCGGGTTCCATATCACGCCGTCGGCACCAAAGGCGGTCCAGCATCTCGGGCAATACCTCGGCCGCTTGGCTCCGCCCGTCTCGGTTCTCGGAAGCGACTCAAGTTGGTGCGTTCCACACGCGGTCCAAAGCGTCCACCGCTCGGCTCGATTCATCTGACCAGCCCGGTTGAGCACTGCTTCGAGCGTCATGGTGCTGATCCGCTCTTTCTCGCCTTTGTGACTTCCGTGATCGTCGTGGTGTTCGTAAGTTCGATCCGCGTGAGATGTTTGCGGTTCTCTAATATGTGGTCGATCGCACAAACAGGCCGTCTCCGGCGCGGGACAGAAAGTTCTCCATCACGAGCGCCCTGAGCATCGCGGCGCACACCGAGGGTGCCACCCCAAATAACCGCGTGGCCTACGGCTTGGTTAATTCGAGCCCCGGCGTTTCTCGGTATTGGTCGCGGACTCGCTGCAGCAGTGCGGCAAGTGGTGCGGAGCGAAGGGGGGATGTGATCATGGCAGCCTGATTTCTTTGGAAACGAGCCTTGATGAGGGCAGGGGCCAGGGCTGGAGAACGCCCAGCGAGGTGGCGGCGGTCTCAGGAAAGCGTGAACCCTGACGGTACATCTTTCCCCTGAGCGGCACAAGCACGCGGGGAAGCGCCGGTCTTGAACTCCTCCGTGAACTGTCGGCGCGCGCGTCTTCCTGCTTTGCTTGATCCCATTCTGGACATCGTATCCGCCCTTCGGAACGTGTCCACCTAACCGGATCAAGCCCACCCTTGCGCCCCAGCTCCACAGCCGCCTTGTTCGTGCCGGTTCTCGGTGACGCCGGACTCCTCGATCTCGCCCGTCGCGATCTTCATGACCGTCACGGCGTTCGAGATAACATCGGTCGGGCGCTTGTGGCCCTTCGGTCCTTTCGGCCTAGCTTACCGCTACGCATAACAGGCAGCCGCCCCACGCTCTGAGCAACCAATTGAAACGAGGCAGATCGATGTCGAAGTCGAAACAGCAAGGTCGGCGCGGTGAACGTGGCATCCCAGGACCGCCTGGCCCTCGGGGGAAGCAGGGTGCCACCGGGAAGACCGGCATCGTCGGCAAACTGGGCGCGAGGGGGGCGACCGGAAAGACTGGGCATACGGGAACATTCTCGCCGGCCGACCGACTTGAAATATTGAGTGTCGTTCAGGGACAAATCGGTGAAGTGTCCCGAGAATTGACTGCGCAGATGAAGCGCCTGAAGTCACTGACGGGCGAACTCGATGAGTTACGCGCTAACGTCAAAACTCTGATGGACAGTTCAAACTGAGACACCACGGAGCGATGGAAGTGGGCATCGCGGATCACGCCTGGTGAGTTGGGGAGATGGTGGGCTGTCATAAAGAACCGTCGCAAAACCAGCGGCGACCGTACTCTGACATTGGACAATTGTACCTAACCGCGTCGGACCACCGATCTAGCCGGGTCGCAGCGCGCCGCCGTAACCATCGAACGGGCCGAGGCGGTAATTATGCCTTTCACAAACCCACCTATGCGATATTGAACATCGCCGAAAACCTATCCGGGGTTTACTCTGTAGAGTTGTCATGCCAAAGACGACACCGGAACCGCTCGTTCGCCTGGGGTTAAGACCGGCTTTGAGTCAGGGGTAAAGACCGACTGCGACGGTTCCGGATCTTCTAGCACCTATCGTTTCTTCGCCGCCTTCCGCTTCGCCGCCTTCCGCGCCTTCGGCGTCACCTTCCGGCTTCCCGGTGTCCCTATCGGGGGCGGAGGCGTCTGACGACCTTCGCAATGCTGCTGATTATAGGAGGCTGTGTTTGGTCAGCGTTTTATACTTCCCGCCTATAGGGAGGATGAGTCGATAAACCGACCGGAAATCATCTGCCGTCAAAGTTGTTTGTCGTCGAAGCGCAAACGGGGCCAGAGGATACACTGGTCTCCAAGCACTTCCCAGTGCTTCCTGCAACTGACGCTGAAACCGAGCGTGTCGTCGTCTACATGCGCTTTCAAGCCCCAGAACGAACAGTTCAACTCGTTCAGAAGGTCTACTCAGAGAACGTGTTGCATGTGCGCCATGACGTGTGGAATGTCCATACGGATGTGGACCGTTGGTGGGTGATCACTGAGCCGATGAATCTCTACTCGCAGGACCAGTTCCCGAACATAGATCTGGCTGTGACGTTCCACATCGGACTGTGTCTGAGGATTCCGCGTACCGAACGACAGAAGTTGTCCGCATTTCCCGTGGAACCATTTGCCGAGTGCTATCGGCATCTTCACGACATATCTGACGCGCTCGCGCAAGCGCAAGAGGTCGCGGATTATCAGACCATCGGTGTGCGATCACGCGAGGCGCTACTCGCGTTCATCTCCGCAGCGCAAAGAATCAAAAAAATTCCATCACCCGAGCTGCGTGGCGAGCGCGCCAAGGGACGAAACCGGGGCGTGTTCTCTGGGCCGATGGGCACCGTTCCCATCACCTTGTGCGGTTCCTCGCGCCTTGGCCTTAGCCCGCGTATTCACGAGGATCTGATCGAGCACAAGGAGCGCGTGAGCCGGAAGCGTGTCATCCGGTTGATGCAGGAGGACGGGTTGATGGCGCGGGTGCGGAAATGGTTCAAAGGCAGGCCCATCGATGACGGTCCTGTTGGCGCCCGAGAACCTCACCCGCTTTCCCTTGGAACTGGGGTGGAGGCCTTCGCCCGCCAGCATGACGCCGGCATTCACCAACTCCTCGTTGAACTTCCCCATGTCAGTCAGAATCTTTTCGCTCGGCATCTGACCCGTTTCCGACTCTTTGCTCGCCTTCACGAATACCATCACTCTCATTGTTGTTCCCTCCATCCTTGTACGTCCGCCTAAAGGCGGACACTACTAAAGGCATCGTCGAGCGCCCGCCTAAAGGCGGACACGACCAACGATCTTCTATATGCTCGTCGAATGAGGCGCTACGAAATCGACACCTCATCACCGGCGGTTCCGGGCGTGTCAGGAATTTTGTGTGTGAGGCAGGTTGCTGTCCCACTCTTGAGGTGGGCTGTATTTCAGCCATACGTCACCATTTGACGACCACTCCGCGCTGTATTGCAGCCGCACCTCGCCATTTGACGACCGCCGAGCGCCGTATCCATCCACGCCTCGCCATTTGACGACCACCGCGCACTGTTTCTGAGCCACTGGCCGTCATATGACGACCATCGCAGACTGCTTGGGGTCGTCAGGCCGCCATTTCACGACCACAGGCGCCGCTTGCATGACTTTTTTTCCCATTCGGCGTCCACCGTCGTCGGTCGCCGCGATAATCGGCCCATTCGCGTGCGTACCGGAAGCAGTGTTTATCGTTTTGGTCCATTCGAGCTCGATTCGTCGCGCCGGGTCTTGACCCGCGGACGTGAGACCGTCTGGCTTCCGGATCGGCACATGGACGTTCTCGTGCTACTGGCAGCGAACGCGGGTCAGATTATTTCCAACCATGCGCTCTTCGAGGGCGCGTGGCGTGACGTGGCCGTCGGCGACAACAGCATCGCGCAGGCGATCACGGGACTGCGAAAGGCGCTCGGCACCCAGCCGGACGGCACGCCGTACATCGAAACCGTGGCGCGGCGAGGCTACCGCTTTCTCGCACCGGTTGAGCGCAGCGACCCGTCCACGTCAAATATGGCGCTCGTTGCGCTGCTCGATCCGCATCGTGCGTTCATCGACGGGCGTGCGGCGATCGAGACTCTGGATCTTCGCGCCGTGGCGCGCGCGCGACAGGCGTTTGAGGATGCGCTGCGCGCTGCGCCCGGTTTGCCGGCCGCGCACATCGGCATGGCGAGCGCCTGCGCGCTGACATTTGAATCGACGCGAGTGGACGCCGCACCTGATGTGGCCGCCTTGCAGAGGGCCGACCGCCACGCGCGTGAAGCCTGCCGACTCGATCCCTCCTCCGGTGAAGCCTGGAGCACGCTCGCCTTCGTGCTGCATCGCAACGGAGACGGTCGCGAGGCGATCGCCGCAGCGCGCGAGGCCGTCAGGCTCGAGCCGGACGTGTGGCGCCATTACCTGCGACTCGCGTCGGTGAGCTGGGGCGACGAGCGCCTGCGCGCGGCGCACCGGGTGAGGAAACTGTGTCCCGGCCTCGCGCTCGCCTACTGGTTCACCGCGACGGTGTTCGTCGCGCGCCAGGCATTTGACGCGGCGCTCGAGGCGTTGCGGATGGGATGCTCGGCGCAGGACGGGCAGTGCAAGGAGACCGGTCGATTTCATATGGTCGGATTGCATCTACTTCACGGACTGGTACCTGCCGCGCAGGGCGCAATAGACGACGCCCTGGAGGAACTCGCGCGCGAGCTCTCGGGGGCGGACGACAGCCATGTCTATGCGCGCGAGTGTTGCGCGAGCACATGGTACGCAATCGGCGCGCTTCGGTTTCGGCAGGGTTTTCGCGATCAAGCCGCAACGGCCTTTCATGAAGCGCTGATGCAGGTGCCCGGTTACGCGCCTGCCACTGCGGCTCTTGCCATCCTGTCGCCCTCATCACTAAAGCCGGGACTCGGGACTCGGGATTCGGGATTCGGTCGGGAATCGGGATTCGGTCGGGATTCGGGAATTCCCAGACCGCACGACACGAACACCGTCGAGGCGGCCGTCGCGCATGCTGTGCTCCTCACGTTCCAGGGGCTTTACGACGAGGCGGCGCGTGTGTGCGGCGATGCGCTCGCCAGGGCCAATGCCGGCTCGGCCGGCTGGCTTCTGCCCGTGGATCCGCTGCTCCAGGTCACCGATCACCACGGTGCATGGGCAGAGACGCTCGCGATGCTGCGCGAGCGAGCCGCCTGAACGCAACTTTCAGAACTTTCATAACGTTTCAGACCGCAGATCACGACTTCGGTCTACCCGCCGATCGACCATACCGCCTTCAACGAGGCAATCCCGCCTCAAGGAGGATACGAAGATGGCTACGATCGAAACACGTCGGTATGAAATGCTCGTTCGGGTTCGTGATTTTGGCGACGTACACGGTGACCTGTTTCCCACATCGAGTCTTGCACGGGAGCAATTTACCGCCGTAGCGGCGGCGGTGAAGGTGTTGAGCGAATATTCCGTGAAGAAGATGTCGGCGAAGCAGGAGGGTAAGAGAACGAAGGCAATGGCACGGGAAGCGCTGCTCGATCGGCTCGAGGCGACGGCCCGGACCGCACGTGCCATTGCCCGGGACACGTCTGGTTTCGAGGACCGATTCCACGTGCCGAGCCCGCGGAGCGATCAGGCGCTCCTCACGGCCGGCCGCCTGTTCGCGCGTGACGCCGAGGTGTTCAGGGACCCGTTCCTGGCGCACGCGATGCCGGAGACGTTTGTCGCCGACCTGCTCGGGGTCGTCGACGCGTTCGAGCGGGCGATTCACGATCGGGAAGCGGGGAAAGGTGGCCAGACGGCCGCCCGGGCCAGCATGGAAGCGGCGCTGGCATCGGGCACCGCCGCCGTCCAAAAGCTCGACGCGATGGTGACCAATCACCTTCGCGACGATCCAGAGACGACGGCGCTGTGGCGGAATGTTCGGCGGGTTGGGCATCCGCACCGAACACGGAGTGCCGCGGCGGCTTCCCCGCCCGTGCCCTCCGCGCCCACACCGGTGACACCGGCGACGACACCTTCGTCGGCTGTCGCCCCGCCTCAGACGACATCGCCGTTGTCAGTCATGGAGAAAGCGTCATGACAAGACACGGTGACGTTCATGTCCGCTGATACCAAGGGAACCCAGAGGGCCAGGCCCGCCGCGGGTCTGGCCCTCGTCTCTGCCGCTGTGAGACGCGGTATGTCCGCAGCAAAACCGTTCTATGTGGTCGCGTCTCACAGCGGCAGAAGCGGCGAGCAACGACAACAGAGGGCGGAAGAGTCGAGCGTCAAACCCCACCCTGGCCGTAGCCCAGAATCTCGTCCTCTTCCGCGCGCGTGAGCCGCCGCCCGCGCTGCGCTTTCGGGAGCATCGGCCACACCTTCTTCTCGAGAAACCGCAGCACGCGCGCGCGGCGGTCGGCGATCGAGACGCGCATGAGCCGCCGCCGCCGTTCTTCGAGCGCCCGCCGGATGGCTTCCGTTTTCGACTCACCTGTCAGGCGCGCAACCTCTCTCACAAGCCGCTCCACCTCGCCGTTCTTGATGTTCAGGGCCATGATTACACCATGGTAGACGGTCTCAGGGGCGCGGCGTTTGTCATCAACATCGCGACCGATGACCTGAATGAAGCCCCGTCACGCTGCTCCAGAACTGGACGGCCTCCGACACACAAGGCGGGGACACGGCGCGCAGCGGCGCGTGAGAAGTTCGGGATGACGCGATCTTTCGTGATGTCGCGTCTTCGATCCCCGGCAAAATGGCCGGACCCTGAAAGGATGAGGATCGCCGGATGAAGGCTGAAGGCTGGGATGTAGGGGCGCGTCGTGATCGCAGGGAGAATGCCAAATCGAACGAGAGCGTCCTCCCTGCTATGTTCGTCCCCCCGCGCTGATTGTCAGACCTCCCGCGCCGCCATCCCCATGAGCCGGGTGCTCCGAACGGCACGTCCGCCTGAATAAGTAACCAGTACCGAGTCCCGGACTGACAACAGCGGATCAGCCGTGATCGCCGCTGTGAGGCGCGGCGTGTCCACAGCAAAACCGTGGTCAGGCCGAAGGCCGACAACCACCGTTACTCGACGGCGAAGCTCGGTTGATCGGATCAAGCCGGTTTTGCGGAGGACATGCCGCGTCTCACAGCGGGCGGATCGGATTCGATAGGCGAAGGACCCTACGCCGGACCGTGATCGCCGGCTGTGAGGCGCGGCGTGTCCACAGCAAAACCGTGGTCACGCCGAAGGCCGACAACCACCGTCTCTCGACGGCGAAGCCCGGTTGATCGGATCAAGCCGGATTTGCGGAGGACATGCCGCGCCTCACAGCGGGCGGATCGGATTCGATAGGCGAAGGACCCTACGCCGGACCGTGATCGCCGGCTGTGAGGCGCGGCGTGTCCACAGCAAAACCGTGGTCACGCCGAAGGCCGACAACCACCGTCTCTCGACGGCGAAGCCCGGTTGATCGGATCAAGCCGGTTTTGCGGAGGACATGCCGCGTCTCACAGCGGGCGGATCGGATTCGATAGGCGAAGGACCCTACGCCGGACCGTGATCGCCGGCTGTGAGGCGCGGCGTGTCCACAGCAAAACCGTGGTCACGCCGAAGGCCGACAACCACCGTCTCTCGGCGGCGAAGCTCGGTTGATCGGATCAAGCCGGTTTTGCGGAGGACATGCCGCGTCTCACAGCGGGCGGATCGGATTCGATAGGCGAAGGACCCTACGCCGGACCGTGATCGCCGGCTGTGAGGCGCGGCGTGTCCACAGCAAAACCGTGGTCACGCCGAAGGCCGACAACCACCGTCTCTCGACGGCGAAGCCCGGTTGATCGGATCAAGCCGGTTTTGCGGAGGACATGCCGCGTCTCACAGCGGGCGGATCGGATTCGATAGGCGAAGGACCCTACGCCGGACCGTGATCGCCGGCTGTGAGGCGCGGCGTGTCCGCAGCAAAACCGTGGTCAGGCCGAAGGCCGACAACCACCGTCTCTCGACGGTGAAGCTCGATTGATCGGATCAAGCCGGTTTTGCGGAGGACATGCCGCGTCTCACAGCGGGCGGATCGGATTCGATAGGCGAAGGAGCGCCTTGAGGTGTAGGTCCACGGCTTGTCCTCCGCTACTTATGCGCGGCGACCTCCGTCACCACGTTCCACACATACTGGACAAAAGGATAGAGCGAGGACTCAGCCAGTCGCTCAACGTCACCGTGCGCGGGATAGTTGAGCGCGTCCGATTCCGTGGACGCGGGGCCGATGCCGTAGGACTGGATGCCCTTGGCGCGGAGCTGGGCCTGGTCGCTGGCGCCTGTAGACATCGATGGCAGCACCGAGGCGCCGGGATAGATGGTCTTGGCTACCCGCTCCATGACGCGGTACATCTCCGTGTCAAGCCTGGATGCGGGTGACGGGGGGCGGGTTTGCGGAATCGGTACGATCTTCACCGCCGGGTCGGCGATCACCTTCGCCATGTCCGCGTAGAACTTGTCGATGTTTTCATCCGGCAGTGCCCGGATGTCCAACGTCGCTTCCGCTTCTGAGGGAATCACGTTTGCTCCCACGCCCGCGCGAAGCATGGTTGGGACCACCGAGGTGCGCAGCATGGAATATTCTCCGGGCGAATGCTCCCGCAGGAACTTCTGAGCGTTGGCCGCGGATTTGGAATCGAGCAGCGCCTTGTAGATCGCGGCCCGCTCCGGCGAGCTGATGTTGGCCAGGGCTTCAAAGTAGGTGCGCGTCGTGTCGTTGAGCCGCATGGGCGTCTCCCACCGGCCCACCTTTTCGACGGCTGCGCCCAGATGAATCAGCGCGTTGTCCATCCGTGGAGCGGAGCCGTGACCCGCAGTGCCAGTGGCCACTAGTCGCACCCGCGCAGGCAGCTTCTCGGCAGTACCGATGTTGACCTGAGTGACATGTGCGCCGTCGATGGTTGCGCCGCCGCCTTCGGTCATGGCGAATTCAGCGTCAATCTCAGCGAAGTGCTCGCGCACCATGTAGTTGATGCCGACTCCAGCGAGATCGGCTTCTTCACCCGATTCGGCCAGGAAGATCACATCGCGATCCAGTTGGACGCCCAGGCGTTTCAACATCAGCATGGTGATGAGATTGGCAGCCAGCACCGGCTTGTCGTCCTTGCTGCCGCGTCCCCAGATGTAGCCATCCTTCATGACCGCGCCGAAAGGATCCACGGGCCACTTGTCGCGCTGCACGCCGACCACGTCGGTGTGGGCCAGAATCAACAGAGGCCGCTTGGACCCGTTGCCCTTGAGGCGCGCGACCAGGTTGGCACGGTTGGGATCCAGGGCGAATGTGCTGGTGGGGATGCCTTCGCTCTCCAGGACCTTCTTCAAATAGTCGACCGCCAGCGTCTCGTGGCCAGCCGTCGTGTCGATCTGCACCAAGGCGCGGTAGTGCTTCAGGATTTCCGGGGAGAGCCTTTCCCAATCGACTGCCCTGCCCGCGGCCGGCGCTTGCGCGCGTGGCGAGGAGAGGGAAACAACCGCGAGCGCGAGCGCAAGAAAGCACTTCATGCAAGCTCCTCTACTTCTTTGGGGCTGATGTTAGCGCAAGTTCACGCAGAGAACTCGGGTTGCTAAGCCCGCTGTGAGACGCGGCATGTCCTTCGCAAAACCGGCTTGATCCGATCAACCGAGCTTCGCCGCCGAGCGACGAAGCTAGTGGGCCTTCGGCCTGCCTACGGTTTTGCTTCGGACACGCCGCGCCTCACAGCGGGCGGATTGGATTTGATATGTCTTCCGCAAAACCGGCTTGATCCGGGTAACCGAGCTTCGCCGTCGACCGAGCGTGCTTTGTCGGCCTTCGGCCTGCCTACGGTTTTGCGTCGGACACGCCGCGTCTCACAGCAGCCGATTGAATCAGAAAATGAACCTGCCCCGCCAGCTACCACGAGGAAGTCGTATCGGATATCGTGCGACGCCCGCAGGCGTATTCGCGCTATCGAGTTCCGTATATCCCGTCCGCTGTCCACTGCCTATTTCGGCAACAAGTGCCACTGCTCGAGGCGGTTGGGCCCGCATTGAATCGACCTCGCCGCCGCGCTAGACTGCAGCCGCCGGTCGAGTATCCGGCTATCGAGTTCAGCCGACTGCTTGTTGGGCAGAACAAAACGGACGCGGAAACAGAACGAGGAAATCCTGACGACGCGACAGTGGCCATCTTGGTGGACGTGGGAGCTCGAGCTGACCGCGCACCTTCTGAAACGGATGGTGGATCGCGGTTTCAACGAAGTGGACTTGCGCCGAATGCTCGAACACGCGAGCGGTTACACTCCGGACATCGTGGCGGGACGGTTCGTCATCGAGGCTCGGCACGCCGGGCAGTCTTGGGCCGTCATTGTGGAGCCCGACGAAGGACGACAACTCCTCGTAGTCGTAACAGCGTATCCTGTGGATCAGGCACAGTCATGAAAGACCGCTACCTTGAAGTCACCTTCCGGCATGGCCGGCCGATTGCCGCGTACTACTATCTCCCTCGGGGCACGGATCAAAAGAGCGTTCGAACTCGGAGGGTCGAGCCGGGGCTCATCATTGACTTCGCAGCGGACGGCCAAGCGATCGGGATCGAGATCACGGCCCCGGACCTGATGTCGCTCGCGGCACTCAATGCCGTACTCCAAGAACTCGGGCACACTCCGGCCAGCGAAGCCGATCTCGCACCGGTCCTGGCGGCGTGAGGCTCGGTCCGAATCGTCTGCCCAACACGGCTTGCAGCCGACGGCGGCCGGTGTGACCATGAGCCGCCGCGGCTGAAGCCTGACGTTCGACAGCGAGGAAACCATTCGATGCGAACAATCACTGCCGCTATGTTGGCGTGGACGGTTGGGTGCCTCGCGCTGCTCGCCGCTGCTCCCGGGGGGCAGGACTCGGCCGCCGCAGCGTGGGCGTTCCCGGTGGCGCGGATCTCCGTCACCTACGGCGCGAACGGAATGGTGGTCAGCACCGACCGCGTCGCGAGCGAGGTTGGGGCAGAGATCATGCGTCGCGGGGGTAACGCCGTCGATGCGGCGGTGGCGACGCAATTCGCGCTCGCCGTTGTCAACCCGGAGGCTGGCAACATCGGTGGCGGCGGTTTCATGATCATCAGAATGGCGGACGGCCGCGCGGCCGCGCTCGATTTCCGCGAAACGGCACCACGAGGCGCGCGCCGTGACATGTTCCTCGACGCAAACGGTGATGTCACGAACAAGTCACTCGTCGGCCATTTGGCGTCCGGCGTGCCCGGGTCGGTGGCAGGCATGTGGGAGGCGCACCAGCGCTTCGGCAGCATGCAGTGGACGGAGCTCGTTGCGCCAGCCATCAATCTGGCGCAGGGCATCGTGGTCCATGCCCGACTCGCCGAGTCGCTGCGTACCCACGAAACGCGATTGCGAACGTTTCCCGGCACCGCGCGCGTGTTCTTGACCGACGGCCGTGCGCCACGCGTGGGTGATCGGTTGGCACAGCCGGGCCTCGCAGAGACACTGGGCCGAGTTGCCGCAGCTGGGAGGGACGGCTTCTACAGGGGCCGAACCGCTGAACTCATCGCAGCAGAGATGAGGCGTGGCGGCGGCCTGATCACCGCAGATGATCTGGAGCGGT
This sequence comes from uncultured Acidobacteriota bacterium, assembly GCA_963741135.1. Lineage (GTDB taxonomy): Bacteria > Acidobacteriota > Vicinamibacteria > Vicinamibacterales > UBA2999 > Gp6-AA40. Next base: position 335,918 of record CAVUHC010000005.1, on the reverse strand, counting down.
ACGCTGCGCGCTGGCGTCAGCCGGTGTCGACGACTTACCGTGCACATACCGTGCTATCAATGCCGCCTCCGTCGTCCGGTGGCGTCACGATCGCAGAGATTTTGAACGTGCTGGAGGGCTACGATCTCTCTCGCCTCGGTCACTTCTCTGATGAACACGTACACCTCTGGACCGAAGCTGTGAAGCGCGCCTATGCCGATCGCAACACCTACCTCGGTGATCCTGATTTCGTCAGGCAGCCGGCGGATGTTTTGGCCTCGAAGCCGTACGCTGCCGCACGTCGCGCTGAGATCCGCCTGGATCGTGCGACGCCGTCCAGTGCGGTGCGTCCCGGACTCGGCCTGTCGGGCGCGACAGCCCAGGGGCGTCCCGAAGGACAGAACACGACCCACTTCTCCGTCGTCGACGCGGCCGGCAACGCGGTTTCCGTGACCACTACCATTAACTCCCTATACGGCAGCCTCGTCACCGTCGAAGGCGCCGGGTTCCTGATGAACAACGAAATGGACGACTTCGCGAGTAAGCCCGGTGTGGCGAACCAGTTCGGCCTCGTGCAGGGCGACGCGAACGCCATCGTCCCTGGAAAGCGAATGCTGTCGTCGATGACGCCGCTAGTCGTGCTTGCACCTGATGGCCGGGTCAAGCTCGTGAGCGGGACACCCGGTGGCGCGACCATCGTGACGACGATGGCGCAGATGGTGTCGGATATCGTCGACTTCCAGATGGACCTGGCCAGCGCGACGGCTGCACCGCGACTACATCACCAGCACCTACCCGATGTGCTGCTATACGAGCCAGCCGGGCTCCCGGCAGCGCTCGTGAGCGCCTTACGGGACCGCGGTCATTCGGTACAGGAACTCACGGTGCAGGGGCGTCCTGCGTACCAGGGCGATACGCAGTCGATTCTCCTGACCACGGATGGAACCCTCATCGGCGTGTCCGACCCTCGTCGCGGCGGAGCCGCGGTGGCTGTCGAAGGCGCCCGCGACGTCGTGCAATAGCTGTATGCGTCTGTTGGCGCCTGCCGGACAGCAGAATGGGCCAGTACGACGGTGGTGGTGCCGCGTTGTCTAGTTGTCGACGGCGCAGTCTCACTTCACATGCACCAGACGGCGCACCAGTGTGATCCAATTTCGCCGCTGGTGATGCGCAAGTTGGGCGGACGGTCGCAGGTTCCATCAAATCTGACGAAGGGTTCATGAAACCATGACTCTGGGAGACCTGCTTCGGCGAGCAGTTGGTCGATCATTCAGAGGTCGCACGCCGCACCCTGCAGCCGAAGGGCGTCCTCGGAGTGCGCCGACCTCGACGGAAATGACTCCGAATTCAGGTCCGTCCGAGGCCGGCGGAGGGCAGTTGTCGACTGCCCGCCGCGAGCAGGCAGCGGCCTGGCTGGCGGCCTTCGAAGCGGGCCGTCTGAATCCGCCGCGAGATGTCCACAACCCTGGAGCGTGGGACAACTACTGGAGGAACCAGATAGAGGTTGGAGCCGGGGAGCAGGGGTTCTCGGACATGATGTCGTCTGATGACGCGTTTCCGGGGTTGCTGACCAGGCGCGGCTCACAAACGATTCTCTGCGCGGGCAATGGCTTATCGACCGAAGCGCTTTCACTGGCGCTGCTAGGGTTTCACGTGACCGCCCTGGACATATCGGCTGTGCCAGCGGAAGTAATCGGACGAATGTTGCGAAGATTGGACCATCCCGTGCATCGCATCCCGGGATTCGGCATCGGCGATGACGACGTGGTGACCTTCGGTTGCTCCGGTCCAATCGACTCTGAGCTGTGCCCGCCCATGCATCGCAGCGCCGATCATGCCCCCAGGGGCGGCGGGGCCTTGTCGTTCCTCACCGGCGATCTCATGAGTCCAGATGTGTGCCCCGGTCCGTTTGACGTTGTCATCGAGCGACGGACAGTGCAACTGTTCCCGCACCACGAGCGGATCTCGGCCTTCGAGCGCCTCGTTGCACGTTTGGCGGAAAGAGGGGTCCTGGTGAGCCATGAGCATCAAGGCGGATGGAGACCGGGCGAGGTCCGGACGCATCACGCCGAACCGTGGCTCAGGTCTCAAGGCTTTGTCTTACGGTCGGAAGTGGAAAGCGATCAGTGCGATTCTGCCCCACGGCTGGCGTGTCTCGTGTTCTCGACGGGATGAGCACACGTTGCGATCCAAGGACTGCAACTCGACGAAGCGATGCAAGACACGTGGAATGGGATGTCAGGTACAACAGTGACGAGGCCGCCCAACCACGCGATGGAGCCGTCGGCGAGTGAACAGACGCTGGCGCGCCGCGGCTCATCGCGGACGTTGTAGACAGCCGATCGAAGAACGGGGAGCGCCTAGAGATCGTTTGGTGTGAGGCCTGTGCGTTTCGCAATCCGAGCCAGCATTCGCGGACCAATCTCTTCGTTGTCGTGGAATGCGAACCCGAAATCGGGCTATGCGGGACGCTCGAGTGTTCGATGCGAGCCGGACTGCCGTTTGATGCTCCAGCCGATCCTCGAAAGGGCGGCCAGGACTCGGCTGGCCTTCGCAGACGGCCAGTTGCTCAAGCGGCCTGGAATGTGACGTTGAGGAATTCAGCCGGCGCTTCCCGGTGCTCGAGACGCTCGGCGATCACGCGCAATGCCAGGGCCTGGACGAAGGCAACGGCTTCGTCCCGGTCTTGGCCATAGCACATCACGCCCGGTAGAGCGGGTACCTCGGCGAGCCAGCGGCCGTCGTCTTCGCGTTCGATTTCGATCGAGAACGTCACATCCGGCAATGTACCATCCGGGCCGGCTGTCTAACAAGGCGATAGACATCTCGGCGGGGCTCCTGGCCTGGACGACGCTAGAATTCGGTTGTGTTGGTGCCGGGGCGCGAACGAGCGCTGATTGATCAGGCGAAGCTCCAGGACTACCTGCTGTCGACCGAACATCCCATTGGTCGCTTCAAAGCGCGGTTCTTCGCTGCGCTCGGCTTTTCTGCGAACGACTGGTCAGTCTTCGAGCTCGCGCTTCGCGAGCAGCATTTGACGCAGGAGGCGGAAGCGAAGCGCCGGTCGTAAGTGTCTGGTTCGTTCGGAAGGGTGAGGCCTTTCCCAGATTCGTCACCGCGTACCCAGGAGGTTCGAAGTGACCCCAGAACTCTTAGACGTCGTCGTTCTCGTGCGCGACATACCCGGCGAGGGGCTTCGCCGAGGCGATCTCGGCACGGTCGTTGAGGTTCACAATCCCGAGGTGTTCATCGTCGAGTTTGTTGCGGCGTCGGGGCGAACCCAGGCACTGGTGACGTTGGGCCCGGCCGACGTGCGCGCGGTGGCCGATAACGATCTCGTCACTGTTCGACCGGCGACCGCGAAGGCATCATAGCTCGATGCCAAACACCGCGATGGAGCTGACGCGTGCTGGTTCGCGATCACCTGCGGCTCATTCGTAGCGTTGCCAGACAAACGGATGCAGGACATTCCCAAACAGATCAAACGCTTAGTCCGAGAATGGGCGAGGATCGCTCACGATCGCGACTTGCGTAAAGCTCTGAGCGAGCTTCGCGTGCAATTCGACCGCTGGGATCGTGGCGAAATTGATTCGTTCGAGCTCAACGAGCTTGTGCATCGATTCCATCAGGACACTGCCCGGGAAATATGGAAGAGATATGCGACGACACACCTTGAGCCGGCGGTCGCATCAGCGGTCGCTGCCGGCGTGCTTCGCAAAGAGGAACTGCCCGCCGAACTTGTACAGCACATCGCCGGTCTAATCGAATTCTACGAACACGATCTCTCGTCATCGTGAGCCGGAGCGGCACGGGACCGCCGCGGCTGAAGCCGGACGTTGGGTCGTCCAAGAACCATCGCATTTCATCTGTTTGTGACTCGAAAGGGGTACCAGCGTGTGGCGATGATGCTCCCACTCGCGCAGCGCTGCTTTGGCCGCTGTGAGACGCGGCGTGTCCGAAGCAAGACCGTCAGGCCGAAGGCCGACAACCACCGTCTCTCGACGGTGAAGCTCGGTTGATCGGATCAAGCCGGTTTTGCGAAGGACGTGCCGCGTCTCACAGCGGGCCGATCGGATTCGATAACGAAGCGGCCGTTCCCGACAACGCCGCTTCCCACAGGGCGCCGCGCGCGAGCAGCTTCCTGTACGTGATCAGCGCGCGCGGTTGATTGACGGCAAGACACGCCACTACGCGATCGCCGCGCCGGTAAAGCGCCGTAAGCCGTCGCTCGGCGAGCGACCCGTCGACGATGACCATCTCGTCGTGCGGACGCGCGCGACCGATGAACTGGATTTTGCGATCGTAGTGGTCCGACCAGAAGTACGGCACTGACGAAAAGCTCGTGCTCGCACCGGGGCCGGCGAGCACGTTCTCCGCGGCGTGTACCGCCTGCTCAACCGCGTTGGTCCAATGCTCGATTCGCGGCGAATCGCCGTGCCACCGGTTTGCGACCCGGGCGACGTCCCCGGCCGCATACACATCCGGCGCGGCCTCACCGGAGCCATTGCAGACAATCCCGTTGTCGAGCGTGAGGCCGCTGCGTTCGAGCCACTCCGTGTTTGGAGTGACCCCGATGCCGACCACCACCACGTCGGCGTCGATCCGTGAGCCGTCGGAGAGCGCGATCCCGGCGACGCGCGACTCGCCGAAAACGTCGGTCACGGTAACTCCGGTGCGAAGGTCCACGCCGTTGTCCCGGTGCATGGCCGCGACCATCTCGCCGAGCGTCGGGCCCAGGATGGGAGAAAGCGGGACGGGAAGCAACTCGATCACAGTGACGTGCAGGCCGCGAGCCCGGCAGGAGGCAGCGACCTCGAGACCGATAAACCCTGCGCCCACGATCGCTACACGGGGCGCCTCCATCAGTTCCCGCCGCAGCGCGATCGCGTCGTCCAGACCGCGCAAAACGAGCAGGCCGGCCCGCGGCGCAACGCCCGAGAGGGTCCGGACACGCGCACCCGTCGCGATGATCAGCCGGTCGTAGTCGGCGAATGTGCCATCGGCAAGCGTGACGCGTCTGGCGCGAAGGTCGACCGACGTCGCGCGCACGCCAAGCCGCATGTCGAGTGCGAGCGCGTCGTACCCATCCTTCTTGCGGAAAAAGGTCTGCTCCGGCTCCCATGTGCCTTGCAGCACCTGTTTCGAGAGCGGCGGACGGTCGTAGGGGCGATGTGGTTCGTCGCCAATGAGCGTCAGCTCACCGTCGAAGCCCCGGTCGCGTAGCGTCTCGGCCGCGCGCAGGCCCGCGAGCGAGGCGCCAACGATTGCGATTCGGCGCAGCATTCGAGCACGTCACTCTTCGATCGAAATCGCACCCGTCGGACACCCCTTCACAGCCTCGTTCACCTTCGCGCGCAGACCTTCTGGTGGCCTCTCGTTCAGGACGTGGAGTTCGCCGTCATCGCCAATCTCGAAGACCTCAGGCGCCGCCTCCACGCAGAGGCCGTGGAGGTCACATATGCTCAAATCTACAACGACCCTCATGATGTCCCCCCGGGCTCTTCGAGCCCTGCTACCGTGGGTCTACGCTACCACGGCGGTTTCCGAATGACGTCTACTGAGCGGCGCGGACCCTTTGGGTCCGCGAGAGCGAGGGCGACCTCGAGAAGTCTCCGAAACCGCGAGCGCACGGCGCCGCACCGCATCGCCCGCTGTGAACCGCGGCATGTCCTCCGCAAAACCGGCTTGACTCGAGACAACCGAGCTTCGCCGTCGACCGAGGGTGCTTGTCGGCCTTCGGCCTGACTACGGTTCTTGCTTGGGACACGCCGCGTCTCACAGCGGGCGATTGAATCTGAAAATGAACTAGCCCCGCCAACTACCACGTAGAAGTCGTATCGGATATCGCGCGACGCCCGCAGGCGTATTCGCGCTATCGCGTTCCGTCTATCCCGTCCGCTGTTCCACCGCCTATTTCGGCAACAAGTGCTACTGCTCGGGGCGGTTGCGCCCGCGGTTGGGCCCGCATTGAATCGACCTCGCCGCCGCGCTAGACTGCAGCCGCCGGTCGAGTATTCGGCTATCGAGTTCAGCCGACTACTTGGCTATGCCGATCAATTCTCGAACGATCGAGACGACGATAAGATGGCGAGGTGGCGTACAGCTTCGAATGGGATCCGAAGAAGGCAGCTTCAAACCTCAAGGATCACGGCGTCTCATTCGATGAGGCCAGCACCGTCTTCGGTGACATCTTGGCCATGAACATGCCGGATCCGGATCATTCTGAAGGCGAGCAGCGCTTCCTGGTGCTCGGGATGTCGCGGGCTTCGAGGCTCGTGGTGGTCTCGTACGCCGAGCGGCCGCCACGGACACGGATCATCAGTGCGCGACTGGCCACGAGTCACGAGAGGCGGAAATATGAAAACGACTAAGGCGAAGAAATCGGCCGCTGATGCCGACACAATGCGCCCAGAGTATGACTTTTCTAACGCCGTACGGGGCGTGACGGCCGCGCGATATGCACAGGGTACGAATGTGGTGCTTCTCGATCCGGACGTTGCCCAACTTTTTCCAGACAGCCGGGCGGTCAACGAGGCGCTACGCACGCTTACAAGGCTTGCTCGCGTCAGGCCTCGCCCCAAGGTGCGGCACAAACGCACGGCATAACATCCGGCTGCACCCGACGGGTTTCGGTAGCGGAAGTCCCCTGGTTTCGGGAGGCGTCAGTTCGGGAAATCACAAACGTTCAGCTTCCAAGTCCACACCACTTGTATTGGCCAGACCTCGACATTGATCTGGCGGTGGACTCGATCGAACACCCGGAGAAATACCCTTTGGTAAGCAAGGCGCAGCCTCAGCGTTTGCAGCCGGCGGCGGCACGCGCTCGTCACAAGAAACAGGCATCACGCCGCCGCGGCTGAAACGCGGGCGTTGATATGGACGGAACACGGCGTAGAGAAGGCTACGGCCATTCGGTTGTGCGGAGGCAACGATCTCATGGGTATCAAGCTGTCGGTCTGGGAGCGATCCCTGGTCCGCTGCGTGGCCGCGTTGATCGCCATGACTGCGATCGTGGTCACCCCTACCCGATGCGCCGACTGCCGCCGACTACGCCCGCGTTGCAGGGCGAGCGCTTCGAGTACTGATGAAGCCCTGCTGGCGCTGTGTGCAAGTTCTTGGAGGTTCACCGACCGCTCGGGTTCAGTGCGTCGCCGGGAATCACTCAACCGATTGATTCGCTGCGGGCCCCTGAGTTGAGTCGCAGCGTTCGGCCACTTGTGCGGCGGTGCCAAGAAACGTGGCTGCAAACTTCCAGCAGCTGGAAGCACATATCCGAACATGTCGGCCATTCGGGCACCATTCGTCCTGGCGCTACAGGAGGTGCAGCACCCACAAACAAAGATGAAAACGGACGATCGAGTACTCCAACGGGTTCGCAAGCTGTGCCTCTCGATGCCAGAAAGTAGCGAGGCAAGTTCATGGGGCCATCCGAACTTCCGGGCGGGCAAGCGAACCTTCGCGACGTTCGAATGGATCAAAGAGCGGCCTTCCATTGCGTTCCGGCTTAACCCGACGGACGTTGACCTGTTGCTTCGTCGCCAGGGGTTCTTTGTGACGCCGTACGGCCAGGGCCGGTGGGTCAGCATCTGGGCGGATGCCGCGCTCAATTGGGGTCTCGTCGAGCGTCTTCTTGAGCAGAGCTACCGGATAGTGGCGCTGAAAAGAATGGTTGCGGCCCTGGACAGTACGAAAATGAAATCCTGACTACCGGAACGCGGGCTGACGCGGAAATGGAGCCGACACTTCCAACGGCCTGTGCGATCATGTCGCCGAGAAGCGCGGCTCATTTCGCACGTTGACAGACTCAAAACCGTCAGGGGCACTACGGTGGCAGATGCAGACCAACTAGCCGTGTTGAAGCGCGGCTTGGAGAGCTGGAACCAATGGCGACGCGACAACGGCGCCGTGAGTGTTGATCTGTCCCACGTGGACCTCAGGGCTGTCGACCTCAGTCTCATGCCATCGCTGCGCGTGGCCGATTCCAAGGGTCTCATTCCGCCGGGCTCTTCGTGGGCCTTTATCGCAAACGAAATCGTCGGCTATGAGGTCGACCCGCTGGATCTGCATCAGGCCGACCTGCGCGGTGCAAATCTTGACGGCGCCGATTTGCGGTGTGCCGACTGCAGCGGTGCCGATTTATCAGGGGCCAGTCTGCGGGGGGCAGAATTGGGCCGCGCAAACCTGTCGGGTAGTCGACTTGTCGGCACAGACCTGACCGGATCCGCCATGAGGGGCGCCGACTTGTCTCAGTGCGTCCTGATCAAGACCAACCTCAGTGACAGTGACCTTGGCTACACACGGGTGTATGGGGTTTCTGTTTGGGACGTAGCAGGCAAGCCTCGCGATGAGACCAGCCTCATTGTCAGTCCGCCAGGAGACGCAACACTGAGCGCGGACAGTCTGGCTTTAGCACAGTTCCTGTACTTCCTGATCCGCAATGAGAACGCCCGCGAGGTGATCGATACGCTAACGACGAAAGTCGTCCTGATTCTGGGTAGCTTTGGCGAAGAGCGCAAGCGCGTCTTGGATAGTATCCGCGACAGGCTCCGCACAATCGGCCTCATCCCGGTCGTGTTCGACTTCGCGGTGCCCGCCAGCAAGGATACGACCGGCACCGTCGAAACACTGGCCCGGATCTCGCGATTCGTGGTCGCAGACCTAACGGCTCCAAGCAGCGTTCCCCATGAACTGGCGACAACCGTGCCGTTTCTCAGGACCACTCCAGTGTTGATGCTTCGTCAAGTAGGGGCGACCGGATATTCCATGGTCAAAGACTTACAGGCCTATCCGTGGGTGCTTGCCATACACGAATACGAATCCGAGGCGACTCTGCTCGAGCAGATCTCTGACGTGATCAGGCCAGCGTGCATCTTGGCGGACAAGCTACAACACCGGGAATCGTAGTTGGCCAGTGTCTGAGCGCAGCCCAACCATGCGCTGGACCAGTCGGGCGGGCAGGCGACGTGAGCGCCGCTGGTCAGCGCACACGTTAGACGGATTCCAAGAAACGATTATCGTCCGTGCGAGGCACTTCCAACGAATGAGGAGGCAGTCATGGATCCAGCAACAGCAATTCGGGCCAGTATTGCGCCGTGGACCAAAGCTCCCTCCACGCGATCAGCCTGAAGCATTCCTGGAGGCGCTGCACGCTGCGCTCGGAACGTCGGTCAGGCAGGAGGTCGCCGTATGATCGCGACCGCCATCGAAATCGCCGGACTCGAGGGCGGCAGAAGCAACCGTGGGTTCCGGGATGCTAGTCAGTTGAGTGTGGAGGACTGACCGAGGAAGTTATGGTTCCTCTTGATGAGCGTTCTTACGCACCGAGCCGACTCGCCAACTCGTTGAAATCCTTAACCGACAGACAGCCTCGCGCTTTCGAAGTCGGTGAGGAACCGGCGGGTCATTTGTTCACAAATAGTGATTGAACGTCGCGCGATTGCAAGCACTGCATGTCGTTGCTCACATTCTTTCGGCAAGGCGACCTCCGAACACATTGAGTCCACGCCACCATCGGGATAGACTGCCGCAAGCCCCGCAGGAATCCTTGAAGGTGAAGCAAGGGATCCCGACGCTTTAATTTAACCGCTTGCGCGCTTCGGTGCCGCACACGACTATCGCGTTATCTCGAATGAGTGTCTTGTAGAACAGATGCTGGTGGATATTCAGGCCGTGGTCTTCGATCTCGACGGAACCCTGCTTGACCGTCGTCGAAGCTTCGAGCGGTTCGTTCGAGATCAATGGGAACGATTTGCTCACTTCCTCCAGACTGTTGACGAGGAGCAGTACGTTCAGACGCTTATAGAACTTGATCGCGATGGGTATGCTCCACGGAAGGAGCTGTTTACCGGGATGATCGCGCAGTTCGAGCTTCCGTCTGGCTTGGCTGAGACTCTGCTCAACGATTACCGCGCCGGATTTCCAAGTGCCTGTTTGCTTTTCCCTGATGCCGCCCAGACGCTTTCGTTCCTTCGCGCATCAGGCCTGAAGCTCGGGCTGATCACGAATGGCTCCGTTCGAATGCAGAGTAGCAAGCTGGAATGCCTGGCTCTCTCACCCATGTTTGACACCATCCTGATTTCCGACGCCGAGGGCATCAGCAAACCAGATCGCCAGATTTTTCACCGTGCATTGGAGCGACTCAACGCCACTCCCGCTCAAGCTGTCTTTGTGGGTGACCACCCCGACGTAGACGTGGCGGGAGCGCGAGCTGCGGGCATGCAGGCAATTTGGCGTCGAGACCCCAGTGTGTCGCGAATCGTCGAGGCCGATGCCATCATCGAAGAACTTGGCGACCTGCTCACGTTGCTGGGGTTAGAACGAAGCAGCTATAGCAACTGACTCCGCAACCGGAGCGGGTTGGTGAAACCTTCGAGCCCAGTGCTTACTGTCCGTCAGTGTTGCCCATGTTGATGAGCGGATATCCGCCCATCGCCAGCCGTACCGACGGGCCTGACGGTGCTTCGGCGCTCATCTGGTGCCAGCTCATGGGCGCGGCATAAAGCACGTCTCCTTCGACCGCATGATATTCACCCATGTTTTCGAACTTGCCGCTGATGGCGCCCACCTGCACGATCCACCACTCCGCCGGTCCTGCATGCATATGGCCGAATGTGCTGTTCGGGTTGAAGGGACCCGGACCGGTACCCCCGCCCACGTTTCCGCGACCGCCGCCGGGACACTTGTTGTCGGCCGGATTCACATAACCGAGCAGCGGGCTCCCAAAGATGTGATCGTCCAGCACTCTCGCGCCAGCCGGCGCGCATTTGTTGATCCCATCGTCGAAGAGGTTCCAGTGCAGCTGGTTGGGAGATGTGTATGCGCCCGGAGTGTGGCCAAATGACACTTTGACGATCTGTCCGCCGCTCGTTGCTGGGGGCGGGGTGCCGCTCGCCGGATACGCCGTTTTGTAATTGGCGGGATGGACCTCGACCCACAACGCGTTCTGACTACCCGCTGCGTCGTACGAAAAGATCGTCGTCTTCATGATGTTGACGATCGAGCCACGCGCGGCCGTCACTGGCTGTTCGTTTCACGGCCACGGCGCACGAACACGTTCACCGAGAGAAAGCCTGGTGGTTGGCCAATCGCGACCGTGCCGATGTGTTCACCGAGGGACTCGAAAAAAGCGCCGAAGATCTGTCAGACTGAGCGCGCGGATTTGTTAGGTAAAAATGGTCGGGGCGAAAGGATTTGAACTTTCGACCCCTCGGTCCCGAACCGAGACTGAGAATCAACTTCCAGGAACGATTTGGAAGCGATTCGTCGCCGCATAACGTCAGCGTAACGATCTGAAGCGCTCAGCCCGAAGCCAGCTCGCGAGCGTGGGTGATCTCTCGACGACCGACCGGGCGCACGTCCGACGCCTCGACCGTCACGACAGCAGCCGTCTTCCCGTCGAGGGTCGTGAACTCAACTTCGTACGCCTGGCCGTCTGCGTAGACGTGAACGACCGTCCCGACGTCCCCGGCTTCCAGGCCTTCCTTCGACACCGGGCCGGTCAGCACGATCCGCTCAAGTTCTCGTATCATCGCCGCCCTCACTTCTCACCAGGATACGCCGCCACGAACCTCGGGGCTTCCTCGCCTCGATCGATAATCCAAATCGTCCGCACCGCGGAATTCATTCCCGCTTGGGACTTCATGACTCCGTCTACAACGTGCTTCAGTTGGATGGCAAGCACCTCGGCGGCGCGCGGGCCGAGATCTGACGCCGAAAACCACCGATCACGACCGACCATCGCCGGTCATGTCGTTTTGGGTTGTGAGGATTTCCTAAGGAAGGAGAAGAATTGGTCGGGGCGAAAGGATTTGAACCTTCGACCCCTCGGTCCCGAACCGAGTGCTCTACCAGGCTGAGCCACGCCCCGACGCTCCGACTAGCGTATCAGATCCTTCGGCCATGTGCTGGCACATGCGCAGCGTACCAGGCGGACCTGCAGCCTTCGCCTGTCGGCTTCGGCTAGCCTCGCCGTAGCCTTGGCGGAGGCGGGAAGGTCCGCCTCTACGACTGGGACTGGCTACGGGCTGGCGGTCGCTCGCGTATCGAGCGGCAGCTCCTCCAGGTACTTCAGGCCTTCCTGCGCAGTCATGTCGGGCTGCAGCGGCGTGATCGAGATGTAGCCGTCACGAACCGCCTGGTAGTCGGAGCGATCGTGCGGCTCCCACTCGTTCTGCCCTTCCTCGATCCAATAGTAGTGACGGCCTCGAGGGTCGATGCGCTCGTCCACCACCGTGATGTGATTCCGTTTGGCCTGTACCGTGATGCGGAACCCCTTGTTTGATCCGTCCGGCACGTTGATGTTGAGGAACGTGAACTTCGGCATGCCCCGCTCGAGCACGAGCGCCGCCACGGTCGCCGCTGCCTTTGCCGCGGGACCGAACTCGAAATCAGCGTTGCGCCGATTCTGCGTGGACACGGCAATCGCCGGAATCCCGAGCAGCGCCCCCTCGAGCGCGCCGGAGACGGTGCCCGAATAGGTCACGTCGTCTCCGAGATTCCATCCCTTGTTGATCCCGGAGACGATCAGATCCGGCTTGGTCTTCAGCACGTGCGAGATCGCCAGGTTGACGCAATCGGTCGGGGTGCCGTCGATGCCGAAGGTCTTTGGCGCGATCGTCTCAATCCGCAACGGCCGCCGCAGGGTGAGCGCGTGGCCGATCGCGCTCGCCTCTTGCATCGGCGCCACGACGGTGACGTCGCCCAGGTGCATCAGCGCCTCGGCCAGCGCCTTGATTCCCTCGGAATTCACGCCGTCGTCATTGGTCACGAGAATCGTCTTCATCGGAATCTGCAATTGTACCTTCACTCGGCACGGCTGAGCGGGGCTGTCGGCACGAAGAGCAGCATCACCGCGGCCACGCCGGCGAGCGCTGCACCGGTGGTGAATGCCGTCGACGAGCCGAAGTGCTCGTACAGGTACCCGAACAGCACGCTCGCAATCAGTGCGCCCACGCCGATCGTGGCGTTGTAAAACCCGAAGGCCGTCCCCCGCCGCTCGGGTGGTGTCAGATCGGTGATCAACGCTTTTGCCGGACCCTCGGCGAATGCAAAATAGACACCGTAGAACAGGAACCACGCGATGAATGCCACCGCGCTCGTCGACATCGCGAAGCCGAGGTAGACGAGTGCATAAACGATCCAGCCGGAGACGATCAGCTGCTTGCGACCAAACCGATCCGACAACGTTCCTCCCCACGTCGAGAGCGATGCTTTGACGACGTGGATACCCGCCCACATCAAGGGGACATACTTCGCGCCGCCAAGTGCGTCGGACAGACGCAGCAGGAGAAACGCGTCCGCGGAGTTCCCGAGGCTGAACACCAGCAGGACACCCATCACGGCGATGAGGCGTGGCGGAAGGGGGCGAGGCGCCTCAGGTCGTGGGCTGGTTGTCGCTTGTTGATTCGGCAGCTCCTTGTCGGCGGCCGCGTCCTCGTCGACAAAGAACAATAGGGTGACCGCAATGGCGCCTGGAATCGCTGTGAGCCCGAACACCAGCCGGTAGCCTTCGGGGACGAAAAAAAGGATCACTGTTGCCATGACGGGGCCGACGATGGCGCCGACGTGATCCATTGCCTCGTGGAAGCCGAAGATACGGCCGCGCGTGGATGGCGTCGCGAAGCGCGCCAGCAGCGCATCGCGGGGCGCTCCCCGAATTCCTTTCCCCGTTCGGTCGAGCGCGCGAATCAGCAGCACCTGGGGCCACGTCATCGTCAGCGCAATCAGCGGACGTGAGATCGACGACAGCGCGTAGCCGGCAATCACGATCGGCCTGCGTCGTGAGCGGCGGTCCGACCAGTACCCCGAGATGACCTTCAGAACGCTATTGACCGCCTCGGCAACGCCCTCGATGATGCCGAGCGACACCGCGCTCGCCCCGAGGACGCGCGACAGGTAGACCGGCAGCAGCGGATAGATCATTTCCGTGGCGGCGTCGGTGAAGAGACTCGTCCAGCCGAGGAACCAGACGGGACGCGGGATAGAGGGCTTCTCGACCGTATCGGGCGACATGTTGAGATTGTCTCAATTCACAAGGCTCAGGTCACAAGGCCTCTAACGAGACAAGCCACGGAGGCATGGGGGCAGTCTCCGTGGCGTTTCGGTAGTTGGATGCCGTACGATGAGATCGGTGTCCACCCTTCAAGAGGTTCTTGCCGCGCGGACGTGCGAAGCCGCACCGGAGCTGGTCGAGACCCTCGACCCGCCTTCGCACAGTGAGGGCCAGCGTGCTTCGGCGGGCAAGTCACGTCTGCGGTGCCACGCGTGCGGCCACCAGTGCCCCATTCCCGAGGGCGCAGTCGGCGTCTGCAAGGTGCGCTTCAACGAGCACGGGCGGTTGCGCGTGCCATGGGGCTACGTCGGTGGCGTGCAATGCGATCCGGTCGAAAAGAAGCCGTTCTTCCACGTGTATCCAGGCGCGCTCGCCTATAGCTTCGGGATGCTTGGTTGCGACCTCCACTGCAGCTACTGCCAGAACTGGGTCACCTCGCAGGCGCTGCGCGATCCGCACGCCGGCGCACCCCCGCGAGACATCACGCCGGCCTCTCTCGTGGAGGATGCGCTTCGCCAGGGCGCCAGGCTCGTCGTCTCGACGTACAACGAGCCGCTCATCACGATCGAATGGGCTGTCGCAATCTTCAAGGAAGCGCGCGGGCGCGGCCTTTCGACGGCGTTCGTTTCCAACGGCAACGGAACACCGCGCGCTCTCGAGTACCTTCGCCCCCACGTCGATGCGTACAAGGTGGACCTCAAGAGCTTTGACGATCGCCGCTATCGAGACCTCGGCGGGCGACTGCAGCCAATTCTCGACACGATCCGCTGGCTGCACGATGCAGGCGTGTGGGTCGAGATCGTGACGCTGCTGATCGCAGGATTCAACGACAGCGATGACGAGCTGCGCGGCCTGACCCAGTTCATCGCGAGCGTCTCGCCGGACATCCCATGGCACGTCACCGCGTTCCACAAGGACTACAGGATGACGGACCCGGCAGACACAACGCCCGAGATGCTGACAGAGAGCCGCTGGGATCGCGCGTGAGGCAGGGCTTCGTTACGTGTACGCCGGAAACCAGCCTGGCAGGGTCGGCGAGCTGGAACACACCAACTGCGCCGGCTGTGGCGAGCGCTTGATCTCG
Source organism: uncultured Acidobacteriota bacterium (assembly GCA_963741135.1). Classification (GTDB taxonomy): domain Bacteria; phylum Acidobacteriota; class Vicinamibacteria; order Vicinamibacterales; family UBA2999; genus Gp6-AA40. The sequence goes on along the minus strand of CAVUHC010000005.1, from coordinate 320,805 downwards.
CGATATGGCTATCTGATTCAGGAGTACCGGCTGACAGCCAATGGCGCGTGTCCGCGGTGTGACTCCAGGATCCCGGGACTCTGGAGCGCCGGCTTCGAAGGACAGCGCACCGCCCACCCTTACGTTCCCGCTGACCGGACGCGACTTTCGGTCCTGTAACGAGAAGCCACAAAGACGGATTAACCACAAAGAACACAAAGGGCGTGGCCAATTCGTCTTCGTGGCCTTCGTGGCGGCGTTTTGCGTTACCGTAAGGAGCCAGTGATCCAGGACACGTTCGGCCGCCCGCTTCGTAATCTCCGCGTGTCGGTGACCGACCGCTGCAACCTCCGGTGCGCCTACTGCATGCCGGAGCAGGACTACGTGTGGCTGCCGCGCGAGGACATGCTGCAGTTCGAGGAGATCGAGGCGCTCGTCGACGTGTTCCTCGACGAAGGCGTCGACAAAGTCCGCCTGACGGGAGGCGAGCCGCTCCTCCGCCGCGATCTCCCCGTGCTCATCGAACGTCTGGCCGCCCGCTCCCGAATTCGTGACCTCGCTCTGACGACCAACGGCGTGCTTCTCGCCGACCACGCGCGGCAACTCCGCGACGCCGGCCTTCATAGGCTGACCGTCAGCCTCGACACGCTCCGGCACGATCGCTTCCGCGACCTTGCGCGCTTCGACGAACTCGATCGCGTCCTGCACGGTATCGCCGTTGCTGGTCCAATCTTCGGCGGTCTCAAGATCGACACCGTCGTCATTCGCGGCGTCAACGACGATGAGCTCGTGGATTTGATCGAGTTCGGCCGGACGCACGATGCTGAAGTGCGCTTCATCGAGTACATGGACGTGGGCGGCGCCACGCAGTGGTCGATGACGCGCGTCCTGTCAAAAGCCGACATGCTGGATCGGCTGACACGCCACTACGGAACGGTCACCGCGTTGCCGGACGAATCGTCGGCGCCTGCGCGCCGCTACCGTCTCGAGGACGGAACAGTATTCGGAATCATTGCGTCGACCACCGCGCCGTTCTGCAGCGATTGCGATCGGAGCCGGCTGACGGCGGATGGCATGTGGTACCTGTGCCTCTACGCAACTGACGGCATCGATCTGCGGCGCGCGCTGCGTTCAGGCGCCTCGCACGACGACCTTGCATCGCACATCCGGCAAGTGTGGACGCGGCGCCAGGATCGCGGCGCCGAGGACAGGCTGGCCAACGGCAACCGCTCGCAGCTGATTCCGCTGGATCGATTGAGAAGGGATCCCCACCTCGAAATGCACACGCGAGGAGGATAGGTAGGGATCATTACCGGTAGCGTCCGGCTTTAGCCGGACTTCAGGCATTCTGCGGCGATACGCAGAATTGATCGAACGCCGCCGTCAGGCGCTCCGCGATCTGACGTGCATCACGGTTTTCGATGTCGCTCCGCTGCAGCATGAAGACCAGCTTGCCGTCTCGCAGCAGCCCTACCGAGGGTGAGGACGGCGGATACGGCGCGAAGTAGCCTCGCGCGCGATCGGTCGCGTCGATATCCGCGCCGGCGAACACCGTGGCAACCAGATCCGGCCGACGTTCGTGTCGCAGCGCAATCGCAATACCAGGCCGCGCTTTGCCCGCCGCGCATCCGCAGACCGAGTTCACAACGATCATGGTGACACCAGGCGTAGCGATGGCGGCGTCCACATCCGCCACCGTGCGCAGCTCGCGCGCGCCGAGGCCCGTCAGCTCCGCGCGCATCGGCGCGATGAAAGGTTCTGGGTAAGGCATAAGTAGATTGTAGTCCGGGGAGGGTTACGCACTGTCAAGCACCTGGCGCATCTTCCGCAACAGCTCTTCAGGCGTAAACGGCTTTTGCAGGAACACTGCGCCTTCGGCAAGCAGCCCGTTCCGGACGATCGCGTTGTCGGTGTAACCCGACATGAACAGCACCCGCACGTCGTGGCGAATCGTCGTGAGCTGTTCCGCGAGATCGACACCGCTCGGACCCGGCATGATCAGATCGGTCACGAGCATCTCTATCCGCCCCGCGTGCGCCGCGGCGAGCGAGAGCGCCTGGATTCCATCGGCGGCTTCGATCACGGTGTAACCCGCGCGCGTCATGATCTCACGCGCCAGGCGGCGGATCATCGGGGCGTCTTCCGCCAGCAGCACCGTTTCGCTGCCCTTCGACCACTGTCCTCGCTCGGGCTCGGTGGGTGTGGCGTCTGGACGATCGCTCAGGTCGACCGGAAGGTAGACCTTGAACGTCGCGCCGAAGCCCGGCTCGCTGTAGACCCAGATGTTGCCGCCGCTCTGCTTGACGATGCCGTACACGGTCGCGAGGCCAAGGCCGGATCCCTTCCCGGCATCTTTGGTCGTGAAGAATGGCTCGAAGATACGCGCATGAAGTTCCTGCGCAATGCCGACGCCGGTATCGCTCACCGAAAGCCGCGCATAGCGTCCGGGGCGCACGCCGACATGCGTTGAGCAGTAGTCGCTGTCGAGGGTGACCTCCGAGGTTTCGATCGTCAGGCGGCCGCCTCGCGGCATCGCATCCCGGGCGTTCACGACGAGATTCGCGATGGCCGACTCGAGCTGACTCTGGTCGGCCCTGATCTTGGGCAGATCAACTGCGCAGACGATTCGCAGGTCGATGTTCTCGCCAATCAGCTGGCGCAGCATGCCCACCATCGCGTTGACCGTCTCATTGAGATTCAGCCGCGTGGGATGCAGCACCTGCCGACGGCCAAACGCAAGGAGCTGCCGCGTCAGCGCGGTCGCGCGGTTAGCCGCTGTGAGGATCTCCGCGGCATTGCGCGAGGCCATCTCATTTTCTGACACTTGCTCGGCGACGAGCGTGCCGAACCCGACGATGGCGGTCAGGATGTTGTTGAAATCGTGCGCGATGCCGCCGGCAAGCTGGCCGACGGTTTCCATCTTCTGCGCCTGGTAGAACTGTCGCTCGAGCCGTTCGCGATCGGCAAGCACGGCGGCGAGCTGCGCCTCGCTCTCTCGCAGCGCTTCCGCCGCCTTCAACTCGACATCGCTCGGCTGACCCGGCATGCCGGCGAATCTGCCTCCATTCGGGACCGACTCCACGATGTACTCGCGGCCCGTGTGACTGCGTAGCAGCGACGCGATCAGCGCGCGCGTTTCGACGTCCGCGTCAACGAGGAACAGGCGGATGGGATCTGGAAGCGTCCTCTCGAGCATTGACGCTATACCGTGGGGAGAACCGCCACTTCGGCAATGTTCAGGAATGTCTCGACGTGGTCGCGGGCGAACTTGCCCTGCGCCGCCTCTTGCAGCACGTGACGCGCGGCCTGGTCGGGACTCAATGCCCGACGGTAGGGCCGGTGTGAGGTCAGCGCGTCGTACACGTCTGCGATTCCGACGATCTGCGCCAGCAGCGGCACATCGTCACCTTTGAGGCCCTGGGGATATCCGCTTCCATCGAGCCGCTCGTGGTGGCATCTGATGATCGGGCGCACCGTGCGAAGCGATTGGAGCGGCGCACAGAGCGAATCGCCGATATCTGGATGCTTCTTCATGAGCGCGAACTCGGCCGGCGTGAGGGGGCCGGGCTTGAGCAGTACGGCATCCGGGATACCGACCTTGCCGACGTCATGCAGATAACCGCCACGATGTAGCGCCTGGAGATCGATGCCGCTCAGGCCGAGAGCCTTGCCGAGCGCCACCGCCTGCTGCGCAAGCCGCTCACAGTGCCCGTTGGTCGTCGGGTCGCGCGCCTCGATCGTCAGTGCCAGCGTCATGAACGCGGCCTCCGCCGAGTCGAGTACGTCGAGGAGATGCTTCATGCGCGTCAGGGATCCGACCCGCGCGCGCAGCTCCATCGGATGGACCGGTTTGGAGAGAAATTCGTCGGCGCCCGCTTCGATGCCCTTGATCCGGTCCTCGAGATCGCTCAGGCCGGTCACCAGCACGACGGGGGTCAGGCGCGTCGCCGGATCGGACTTGAGGCGGCGGCACACTTCGAGCCCATCGAGCTTCGGCATCGTCACATCGAGGAGGATGACGTCCGGATGGAATTCGTAGACTGCCGCGAGCGCGGCCACGCCATCCTCGACCGCAAGAACCTCATAGCCGTCGGCGGCGAGCATTTTCTGGTACAACGCCCTGATACTTTCAGAATCGTCCGCGACAAGCACACGGCTGCGGCGAAGCGCCGGAGACGGCGGTGCGAATTCGATCAAGCGGAATACCTCATCTGCAACGGCCTGCGCTACGAAAGCGCCCCGAGTCGCGCCGTCATCGGTATCCGCTCATGCAGCCCATGCCGCTCGAGCTGCCGGTAGAACGCGCGGCGACTGATGCCGAGCAGACGGGCGGCGACGGCCTTGTTGCCACGGACCTGCTGCAGCGTACGAACGATGTGCTCACGCTCGACCTCGACAAGTGGCGCAGGATTGATTTCGCTACGTGGTGGATTCCCGGTGGCCACCGCCGCCGCCGGGACCGGCGTCTGCTCCTGCATGCTGCCCGCAAGATCACCCTCGCCGACAAAGTCGGTTTCGGCCAGAATGCACGCCCGCTCGATCACGTTCCGAAGCTGCCGCACGTTGCCGTCCCATCCGGCATCGGCAAGTAGACGTTCCGCCCCGGGCGTCAGTCCGACGAGGGGCTTGTTGAAGCGCTGCGAAAAGCTCCGGACGAAAGCCGCGGTGAGGTACGGGATGTCCTCGCGGCGATCCCGCAGTGGTGGCAGCCGGACCTCGACGATATTGAGACGGTAGTACAAGTCGTTGCGGAAACGCCCTGAGGACACTTCGGCGAGCAGATCGCGGTTGGTCGCGGCAATGAGTCTCACGTCAATCTTCTTGGGCTCGAGCGACCCGACGCGCTGCACCTCCCCCTCCTCGAGCACGCGCAGCAGCTTTGCCTGGACTGGAAGGGGCAACTCGCCGATTTCATCGAGGAACAGCGTGCCGCCATCGGCGGTTTCGAAGAGTCCGGCTTTGTGATCGGTCGCTCCCGTAAACGCACCACGGACGTGACCGAACAGTTCGCTCTCGAAGAGCGTCTCCACGACCGCCGAGCAGTTGACCGTGACGAAACGCTTCGAGCTGCGCGGGCCGAGCTTGTGCAGCGCGCGTGCGACCAGCTCTTTCCCCGTCCCGGTGTCGCCCGTGATCAGCGATGTGCGCACGTGCGGCGCCAGGCGGCGGATCAGGCCGAAGACCTCCTGCATCGCGGGACCGCGGCCAACCATGCCGCAGAACTCCAGCCGCAGCGCGAGGTCGCCTTCGAGCGTCAGCACTTCCCGCCGCTGCTCCGCCTCTTCACGCGTCGTCGAAAGCAGCTGTCGCAGGCGTTGGAGGTCGAACGGCTTTGTGAGGTAGTCGAGCGCGCCAAGCTTGACGGCTTCGACCGCGCTGTCGATGGTGCCGTAGCCGGTCATCAGCGCCACCTTGCAGCGGGGGCTGATGTCCCGAATCGACCGGAGCACATCGAGGCCGGTGACCCCGGGCATTCGCAGGTCGACGAGCACGAGCTCCGCGGGGCGATGCCGCAGCTGCTTCATCGCGTCCTCGCCGCTGGTCGTCGTCGCGACGTCGAACCCTTCCGCCAGGGCAATGGTGCCAATCAGCGTGAGAATCGCGCGGTCGTCGTCGACAACGAGCAGACGCGGGCGGTGGTTCTGCATGGTGTGTATCTGCGAAAGCGAGCGCACACAGAAGCGTGTGCGCAGCACAACTTGAGCAAGGGTGGCTCCAAACCGCCCGCCCGGCCGCACGCGCGCCCGCGAGATGTCTAAGCTGCTCTATCGACTGGAGTTGACTACGGCTTTAGCCGCTGTAGGACAGGGGATTACGCCGGGAATCCAAGATGTCGGGGCAAAATCCGTGCGTCGGCGGCACACCCCGCGTGCGGCAACGCCCGATTTTCGCCGGAATCTGGCCCGTCGAGGTTCAGGACAGACGGAGCGGCGCGGACCCTTCGGGTCCGCGAGGCGAGCCTGAAAGGCTCGCCCCGCAGGCCTGTCAGCGCAACGAAGGACCGTGGGTCCGGAGCCATTGGCGAGCCGCGCGGTACTCCGAATACGCGTCGGCCACCAGGCGCCAGTAGGCTGGTGAATGATCCATGCGCTTCAGGTGCATCAGCTCGTGGATCAGCACGTAGTCGCTCACCCAGAGCGGCATCAGCACCAGGCGCCAATTGAGACAGATATGACCGTCGCGGCCGCATGACCCCCACCGCGACCGCTGGTTGCGCACGCTCACGCGCGACACCGAGAGGCGGTGTTGTCGTGCGAGCTCGATGAGGCGCAGCGGAAGTTCACGACCGGCGCGCTCACGCAGGGCGCGGTGCTCCTCCACCGGAGGTCCCCCTCGCGGCAACCGCGCCCGTTGCCGCGCGACCCACTCCGCATGCTTCTGCGCGAACGCGTCGGCCTCGCGTCGAGAGCCCCCGCGCGGAATCGTGACGCGCACGCGCCCGTCGATGTCGACACGCAGGACGTACCGGCGCGCGCGACCATGGCGTACGTAATAAACGGGAGCGATTGCGACTACGCTTGTTGGTGCGATCGTGCTGTCGAACGGAAGTCCCAACTGCATCCGTAGACTGAGAATAGCCTAGAAATGGTTTCATGACAGGAGGTCAAGAGGTCAGGAGATGACCGAGGTGCTCCGCGTCGATTCCGCGAATCCCGATCCGAACGCCATCGAACGCGCGGCCGCGTGCCTCCGTCGTGGTGGGCTCGTCGCTTTTCCAACGGAGACGGTGTACGGTCTCGGCGTGCACGCCCTCGATCGCGAGGCCGTCCTCAGACTGTTCCGCGCCAAGGAGCGCCCCGCGAACGATCCGCTCATCGTGCACGTATCGACGATCGACGATGTGGCTCCGCTCGTCGCCGAGTTGCCTCCATACGCGCACGCGCTCGCGGCGCGCTTCTGGCCCGGCCCCCTGACGATCGTCGTACGGCGGTCACGCGCGGTGCCCGACGAGGTTACGGCGGGGCTCGATACAGTGGCCATCCGCGTGCCTTCCCACCCGGTCGCGCGGGCCCTCATATCTGCCGCAGGAATTCCGATCGCGGCACCGAGCGCAAACCTCTTCTCGCGGCCGAGTCCGACCGACGCGATGCACGTGATCGCGGACCTCAATGATCGGATCGACATGGTGGTCGACGGCGGCCCGACCGAGGTCGGGGTGGAGTCGACCGTTGTGGATCTGTCGCAGGGTTCTCCCGTTATCCTGCGGCCTGGCGCCGTAAGCCTTGACATGCTGCGAGCCGTGCTTCCGAACATCGAGTTCCGCAATCCGACGATCGAACCCTCTGCGGCATCGCGGTCTCCGGGTCTGATGTCGAAGCACTACGCTCCCCGGGCGCCGGTGACTCTCTACGAGGGCGACGGCGAGGCCGCGCTGAGTGCGATGGTACGCGACGCCCGCGCGCTCGTTGATGGAGGAAAGTCGGTTGCTGTGCTCGCCTTCGCGGAGGACGTTGCTCGACTCGTCGATCTGCCCGTCCGCCTCGTCCATCTCGGCAGCACACATGACACCGCAGACGTCGCAGCCCGGCTCTACGCGGCGCTGCGCGAGTGCGACGACCTCGGAGCGGATGCTGTCCTTGCCCGGATCGTCACGACTCAGCACGCGCTGAGTGCTGCTGTCCGGGATCGACTCCACCGCGCGGCCACCCGCATCATTTTCGCGGCGCGGACCTTTTAGGTCCGCGGACCTTTAACTTCGCGGCTCGCGCGAAGGAGGACGCGGGCCATCCCGCCGAACCGGGGTCCAGCCGTCCTCGAAGCGGGCGCGAAGAATGAGGTTCACGACCTCGCCATAGCTGCGGACGCCCGCCTCCACGCGGTTGGCTTTCAGGTATTGGTCGTAGATCTTCCAGCTCGCCCGCTGCAACGCGGGAATCTGGTTGCGGCGTAGCCTCGCGATCACGGCGTTGATGTCTTCGCGTGGACCCCGGTCCAGAGTGGCGTTCAGTCGCTCCCGATCGCGACCGTTTACTTCGCCGCCGATCTGCCAATACAGATAAAACCATCCACTGTACTGCGCGGCCGGCGACGCACGAACGCACGTCAGCCATCCTACGAAGTTCGCGTCTGCTTCGGTGGCGTAACCGGCCAGGTGTCCCCACTCGTGCGCGGCGACGAATGGCCGCTCGAAAGGCAGGAGATCGGGATTGACGAGCACCTCGAGTCCGAACGGATTGACCATCCCATCGACGCCCGTCCATCGAAAATATGGACCGAGAAGACTGCGCTTCAAACGCCCGGGCTCCGCCGGAGGCGCATCGCTCAGCGCGCGCTGGACCTCTGTAAACGCCGCGCGCAGATCAGTGTTCCGCCATTCGGGCCCCAATGGCGGCCCGGCGTGTGCCGCTGCGTACAGTCGATTCATCTCATCGATCGCTTTCAGTCCGAGCTGAACGACTTGCTCGGACGAGGGCGCCACGCGATCGAGCACAAGCCGAGCCGGCATCGGTAGACGGCGATAATTGAAGCCCCATAACAGGAGAAAGAGGATGTAGAGAACCGCGCCGATGGCCGCGAAGTGCGCGAGCGTGCGAAGGATCCTCGCCGCCTTGCGCGTGTGCCACGCATCCCGAATCGCCTGGGTCAGTGTCACGATGGTCGCGACCGCAAGCCCCACGAGCAGGACGTCCAGAATCGCGAAAGGCAGGCGGTTCGAGAGCGGCGTGATCGAGCGTTGAAGCTCCGGATAGAAGCCGACTGAGTAACGCTGCTCGAAGATGGCTGCCGGCCACGGTGCGAACGCGCACGCGAGTGCGCCAATGCAGGCGGCGAGCTCGACTATTGACACCGGACCGACCCACCGCCGACGCGTTTCCACTCGAGGCGGATTGTAACCGGCCATCTTCCAAGGCTCATGGGGCAACGGTCTTGCTCATCCGGTCAGTTCAAGGGGGTTTTGCACTCGCAAGTGCCCGAATCCAATACGGTTCGGTTCCTCCGTGACGCCGCGACCGACAGAAGTCCCGGCTGGTGGTTGCCATGACCCTTCTGGATAAGTCCGCTGAAGCAAGCGCTGAGCTCGAAGCCGTTGAACTCGCCAAGCGGTTGAAACAGGGCGACATTCCGATTGCCGAGGCTCCTGGCCTCATCGCGCCAGGCGACCAGTGTCATTTTGTTGCACCCGTTCGCTTCGGGCGCCGTCGCTCCGACCAGTACGGCCACCTCGTGCTGACCGGCTGGTGCCTGAAATTCCGCGGCACGCTCGACGTGAGCGTCGGGTGGGGCGAGGTAGCCGAGGTTCATCGCGTCGGCCGCGATATTGTCGTGTCGCTCGAGGAGAGCCGGCGCCTGCTGCGCTTCTCCTGCTACTCAGCCGGAGAAGCCGCGCGCGGCGGGGCCATTGCAAAGCATTTGGCCAGCAGTGCCCGTCCACACGCGGTTGACGCCCACGCCGAGTATCAGGCCTCAGTGTAAGGGGGTCGGGAGTCATTACGAGAATCGAAACGCGGGTCGTCGTCGCATTGCGTGTTCGATTCTCGTAATGACTCCCGACCCCCTAGAACGCGTTGCCGATGTACGGCAGCATGCGGCCGAAGTAGATCACCCCGATCCACAGGAATATCTGCGACGCGGCGAGGAATCTGACCGTGGCCGGAGGCGTGTCGCCCGGCCCCATCTCCCAGAGCTCATCGTGCCATGTCACGTACAGCACGTTCCCGCCCGCGAGGAGGATGCAGAGCATCTTCAGGTGGAACGAGGAATTCTCGATGTACTGAAAGGCCTGACCGATGAAGAACATCATGCCGGTCACCGAGTTCGCGACAAAGCCCCACACCCCCCACGGCAATAGCCGGCGAATGCCTTCGAGCGGCGCGGCCTGCAGCCACCCCATGAGCCGCATGTTCGCGACGAGCACGACTCCGAACAGCAGACACAGTCCCATGAAATGAATCGTCTCGAGCGTCTTCCACGCCCACGGGTGCCGGTACTGATACTGCGTGATGAAGTTGCTGGCGAGCCATGCCGGTGCGACGACCCCTGCCGTCACAGTCGCGGTTGGATCCGCCATTATTTCCGGGTGCCGGATTTCGCCGCCGATGTTCGCGACACCCGCCATCAGCGCGATCGTCACGACTGACAGCAGGAGCACGGCGGCCGTGTTGGCGGTGCCAGACGAGACGTTCCGGCGCGACCGCCACAGCCCGTACCACGCGACGATGCCGGTGGCCTCCATGAAGATCAACGCGAAGAGCGCGGATCGCTGATGGATGTCAATAAGCTCCGGTGACACGCCTTGCGCCGCCTTGAGCGCTTTCTGCGCCGAGTAGCCCGTCATATACGTCGGCAACGCAATGAGTGCGATGACGAACAACACCGCGAGGCCGCCGCGCTTCAGGTCTTCGCTCTTCTTGACAAGCGCCAGGAGGAATATGCCGAAGCCGACAATCATGCCGACGGTCGGAAAATGATTCAGCAGCAGGTGAAGATGTACGAGATCTGGGGGCGACAACATGGATGAGCGAACCTCTCGCCGTTATCTGATGGATGCGATCTGATCGCGAGCCGCGCGCGTCAGCGACGCGCCACTCGACTCAACGGCATAGGCAATCAAGCGCCCGGCTGTAATGACACCGAGCCAGAGCACGATGCAGGCGACGGCGGTCTTCCTGACACGTGGCGGCACCGCGCCGTCGCTGCGCTCGCTGTCAATGAAGCCGCGCAGTCGACTCAGCGCGAAGACGCCCAGCCCGAGAAACACGAACTTGACGTACAGCACAGGCACGCGCGCGTCGCCGGTCGCGTTGGTCATGAACAGGATGCCGCCGGAAATCAGATTGAGGACGAACCCAATCCAGAACAGACGGAACAGGACGCGCAGGGACGAGACGGGAATCGATTGTCCGACGCCCAGGAGCCTGAGGCAAATGACAAACGCCAGTCCCGCAGTCAAACCCATACCGAGCGAATGAACGAACAACAGGAACGCATATCCCCAGATCGAGTCGGATTCCGCAACCCAGAGGGAGAGAGGGAGATTCTGAAGCCAGGTCAGAAACGATTCCATCCACCAGTCCTGTCGGTCGCAAGTCTACCAATCATAAAATCCTCTTCCTGTCTTCTTCCCCAACTCGCCCCGCGTGACCTTATCTCGGAGAATACGCGGCGCCTCGAACTTTTGTTCCCCGAACTCCTGGTGCAGGTAGTCGGCAATCCTCAGCCGCACATCGAGCCCAACCACGTCGCTGACGCGCAAAGGACCCATCGGGTGGCCGTAGCCGAGCTCCATCGCCGTGTCGATATCCGCGGCGGATGCGACGCCTTCCTCGAGCATCCGCATGGCCTCCAGTCCCAGGACGACGCCAAGCCGTGACGATGCGAAGCCAGGACTGTCGCGGACGAGGATCGGGGTCTTCCCCATCTTTTCTGCAACGGCGCGAACCGCGTCGATGACGGCGGGATCGGCGCTGTCGTGCGCGATCAGTTCAACCAGCTTCATGATGTGGACCGGATTGAAGAAGTGCATGCCGACGACGCGGGCCGGCCGCCTGGTTGCCTGCGCAAGGCGCGCCACCGATAGTGACGACGTATTCGTCGCAAGGATAGTGTCGTCGCCTACGACACTGTCGAGTTGTTGGAAGAGTGACTGCTTCAGCACGAGGTCTTCGAGGATCGCTTCGATGACCAGGTCGGCATCACGAGCCGCGGCCTCGACGCCTGGCACTCCAGTCACCCGTGACATGGCCGCATCCGCGGCCTCCTGTGTCAACTTGCCTCGCGCAACTGCGCCGACCAGATTCGCCTGGATGCGATTGCAACCCGAGACAATGGCTTCTGGATTTGCGTCGGTCAGACGCGTGATGTAGCCCGCGACCGCTGCCACCTGCGCGATGCCGTGGCCCATCGTGCCGGCGCCAATGACGGCGATCCGTCTAATTCCCAACCCCTAATCCCCAACCCCTTCAGAGATTCAGATCGACAAACACCGTCTTGACCTGCGTGTAGTGCTCGAGCGCGTGCTTGCCCATCTCGCGTCCGAAACCGCTTTGCTTGTAGCCCCCGAACGGCGCCGCGGTGTCGTAGACGTTATAGGTGTTGACCCAGACCGTGCCGGCCATCAATCGCTTCGCGACGTAGTGGGCCTTCTTGATGTCGCGTGTCCAGACGGCGGCCGCCAGTCCGTAGTCGGAGTCGTTGGCACGCGCAATCGCCTCATCGACGTCGGCGAACTCGATCGCGGCGAGCACCGGCCCGAAGATCTCCTCGCGCGCGATGGTCATCGTGGGCGTGACGTCGGCAAACACAGTCGGCTCGAGAAAAAACCCCTTGCCCGTGCCGATGTCGGTCCGGTTGCCCCCGGCCACAAGCGTCGCGCCTTCCTTCCGCGCGATGTCGATGTAGCGCAGCACGCTCTCCATCTGCCCCTTCGACGAAATGGCGCCGAGCCGGGTTTTCGGATCCATCGGATCGCCCGGGACGATCTTTTTCGTGCGCGCCACGACCTTGTCGATGAATTCGCTCTTGATGCGGTTGTCCACGAGCAGGCGCGACCCTGCGGCACACACTTCGCCCTTCCCGTAGAAGATACCCGACGTCGCCCCTCGAACAGCCGCCTCGAGGTCCGCATCGGCAAAGACGATGTTGGGCGACTTGCCGCCCAACTCCAGGGTGATCCGCTTCAGCGTGTCGGCGGAGCCACGCATGATCTCCCTGCCGGTCCTCGTGTCGCCGGTGAAAGCAATCTTGTCGATGCCCGGATGGCCGACGATCGCGGGGCCGATATCGCGCCCCTGCCCCGTGATGACGTTGATGACGCCGGGAGGAATCCCTGCCTCGTTGGCGAGATCGGCAAGCGCCAGGGCGGTCAGGGGTGTCTGCGTCGCAGGCTTGATGATGACCGTGTTCCCGCATGCCAGCGCGGGCGCCACTTTCCACGATGTCAGCAAGAGCGGAAAGTTCCACGGCACGATCGCCGCGACGACGCCCACGGGCTCGCGCAGCGTGTAGGTCAGGTGGTTGCCTTTGACCGGGATCGTCTCGCCGTGAATCTTGTCCGCCCAGCCGGCGTAGTACTGAAAACACTCTGCGGCAGCGGGGATTTCAATCTGTCGCGCCTCGAAGATCGGCTTGCCGTTGTGAATGGTCTCGAGCCGTGCCATCTCGTCGAGGTGGGCCATGAGGCGAACGCCCAGGTTCCAGATCAGCGCCCCGCGCGCGCGGGCGGACATCTTGCCCCACGGTCCATCGAGCGCCGCACGCGCCGCGTCGACGGCGGTATCGAGATCTGCCTTCCCTGCCGCGGCTACCGATCCGACGACTTCTTCCGTCGCCGGATTGATGACCGGGATCTGCTTCCCGCCGGCAGACGCCCGCCATTCTCCGTTGATGAAGAGCTTCCCCTCCGGAACCGTGAGTGCGGCCATGGTTACCGCCCGGTGAACACGGCCGGACGTTTTTCGAGATGCGCGCGAATACCCTCGCGGGCATCGTCGCTCTGGAACAGTTGCTGCTGCAGCTCGCGCTCGAGCGCGAGGCCTTCGCCAAAGCCTGCTTCGGGGCCTGATTGCACGGCGCGCTTGATTCGTCCGACGGCGCCGCTCGCCTTCTTGGGCGGCGTAAAGTCCCGTGCGTATGCGAGCGCGGCCTCGAGAAACGAGCGCCCGCCAAGCGGCTCCGCGCCCCACACCTCTGTGACGAGTCCGAGCGTCGCCGCTTCGTCAAACGTCATCAGCCGGCCGGTCACCATCAACTCCATTGCGCGCGCCTTCCCGACCAGCCGCGAGAGGCGCTGAGTGCCACCCGTGCCCGGCAATACGCCGAGACCTACTTCGGGCAGGCCGATGCGTCCACCGTCCTTCTTCGCAATGCGAATGTCGGCGGCCATCGCGACCTCGAGGCCGCCGCCCACGGTGTGACCGTTGAGCGCGGCGATGACCAGCTTCGGTGTCTGCTCGAGGCGGCAGAGCGTTTCGTTGGCATGAAGGCAGAAGGCGTACTTGAACTCGGGTGTCGCTTCGCGAAGCGTCGCGATGTTGGCGCCGGCGCAGAAGAACTTCTCGCCCTCTCCGGTCAGCACGATTACCTGGACCGACGAATCCATCCGCGCCGCCAGCACGGCGTCGTCGAGCTCGCGCATCATCTCGTACGAATAAGTATTGGCCGGAGGTTCGACGAGCGTGATCAGCGCAACGCCGCCGGCTACGTCGTAGCGAAGCTTCGTATACGGCACGTCAGATTTGTATCACGAGGGTGTTGCGTAGTGAGTGCGGAAGCGCTCGCGCAGCTCGGACTTGCGGAATTTCCCCGCCGAGGTTCGGGGAATCTGATCGACGAATGCAACCGCATCCGGCAGCCACCACTTCGCAAAGTCGGGCTCGAGGAACTTGATCAGTTCGTTGGCCGTGACGCTGTGCCCTGGTTTGACGGCCACGACCGCCAGTGGCCGCTCATCCCATTTGGCGTGCGGCACCGCGACGACCGCCGCTTCCGCGATCGCCGGATGCCCCATTAACGCGTTTTCGAGCGCGATGGAGCTGATCCACTCGCCGCCGGACTTCACGAGATCCTTCGAGCGATCGCGAATGTCGATGCATCCGCGCGGGCTGATGGTCACAACGTCGCCGGTCTTGAACCAGCCGTCGTCCGTGAAGCGATCGTTGAGGTCCGCGTCGTTGTAGTAGGCGGCGGCAACCCAGGGGCCGCGCATCTCGAGCTCGCCCATCGTCTCCCCGTCCCAGGGTGCGGTCCCCTGTTCCGATCGGGCGCGGAATTCCATCAGCGGCACCGGTGGGCCCTGCTTTGAGCGGTGGGCGTACCGCTCGTCGGGGGGAACATTGTCGAGATCCGAAGGCACCCAGCAGACGCTCCCAACGGGCGCCGCCTCCGTCATCCCCCACGCGTGGAGGACGCGCAAGCCGTGACGCTGCTCGAACGCCTGGATGAGAGAGACAGGAGCGGCCGCCCCGCCTGTCATGATCGTGCGCAGGCACGTCAAGTTGTACGCACCGGGCTTTGAATCGAGCGCTGCCAGCACGCCAAGCCACACCGTGGGAACTCCGGCGGCGAAGGTCACCCGCTCGCGATCGCACAATTCCAGCAGGCTTGCGGCGTCGAGGCACGGTCCGGGCAGCACAAGATTCGCGCCGCTCATGAACGACGAAAACGGAAGACCCCACGCATTGACATGAAACATCGGCACGACGGGCATGACCGTTTCGCGTTCGCCGATCGCCAGCCCGTCGACCATGCCGCTCATGAGCGAGTGCAGCACGATGGCGCGATGCGAGTAGACGACGCCCTTCGGCCGTCCCGTGGTTCCCGACGTGTAGCACATGGCGGCAGCGTCGTTCTCGCAGGAGTCTGCCGCCTGGTATCGCGACGGATCGGCGGCCGCGATCAGCTCTTCGTAGTCGGCTTGCCCACCGTAGCTCGCAAAGCGAGCGAAGGTTGGGAGCGCGGCGTTCGCGTCGCCGCCGTTTCGCGCCATCACGATCACCCGGTCGATATCGACTTTGGCCCGGAACTGTTCGAAGAGCGGGAGGAGGCTTTCGTCGATGAGCAGCACGTGATCGCCTGCGTCGTTGACGATGTAGGTCAGGTCGTCCGGGTGCAGACGCAGATTCAGCGTGTGAAGAACGGCGCCTATTGTCGGGATCGCGAAATAGGCCTCGAGATGCTGATGGTGGTTCCATCCAAGCGTCGCGACGCGATCGCCGGGCTGAACGCCCAGGCCGCGCAGCGCCACCGCCAGGCGCCTCGCGCGATCGATGACGTCCGCGTACGAATGACGACGGATGCTCTTGTCGGGGAGGCGAGAGGTGACCTGCTTGTGACCGAACAACGCCTCCGCCCGCCGCACGATGGCGGAGAGCGTCAGCGGGTAGTCCATTGTCAGCGCCTTCATGCCAGGGCTCCTCCAAAACCTGTCGCAATCGTCCCGCCGCCATCGACCACGATGACCTGGCCGGTGACATAGTTCGACGCGTCCGATGCGAGAAAGACCGCTACGCCTTTCAACTCCCCGGGCTCACCCACACGGCCAATCGGCGTTACGGCGCGGATGCCGTCCTCGACCATCGCAATCGACGCATCGGCCATGCGCGAGTGAAAAAATCCAGGGGCGATTGCATTCACACGCACGCCCTGTCGACCCCACGACGTAGCAAGCTCGCGCGTCAATCCCATGAGACCCGCCTTGCTGGCGGCGTAAGCCGCATAGTATGGACCGTTGACGTTGCCTTGCATGCCGGCGATCGACGCGACGTTGATGATGCGGCCGTACTGGCGCTTCAGCATTTCCCGCCCGGCGATCTGCGAAAAGATGAATGCGCCTGTCAGGTTGACGTCGATCACCTTTTTCCATTGTTCGAGCGCCATCGCCTCCGGTCGCTCGCCCCAGGACACGCCGGCATTGTTCACCAGGATGTCGACTTTTCCGTATTGCTGGACCGTCTTGTCGACCACTGCCTGGACGTCCGAGGGGTTCGTCACGTCGCAGCGCATCCCTTCGGTGGTGAATCCGCGCGCGCGCATCGCCGCAACCTCGGCGACGAGCCACTCGTCGCGGCGGGCGCAGAGCATTAACGACGCCCCGGCTTCCGCAAGCCCCTCCGCGAACTCCGCGCCAAGGCCACGCGATCCGCCCGTGACAATTGCCACGCGACCTGAGAGATCGAAGAGTCTGTTGATCATCGGTCCTGGTCGATCATCGGTAGTGTCCGGCTTTAGCCGGACCGCGTGCGCCGGCTTTAGCCGGACCGATTGGGCTGGCTTTAGACGGACTCATCGAGCCGGCAGTTTACAATAGCCCTCTTATGCGAGCTGTTGTCCTCACCGCCCTGGGTGATCCTGAACACCTGAAGATCGAAGAGAGGCCGGATCCGTATCCGGGACCCGGCGAAGCCGTCGTCCACCTCCGTGCGGCGGCGCTCAACCACCGCGACGTCTGGATTCGCCGCGGCCAGTACGCCGGCATCAAGCTGCCAATCGTGCTCGGCTCCGACGGTGCCGGTCAGGTCTCGGAAGTCGGCGAAGGTGTCGACCTGGGTTGGACGGGGCGGGACGTCGTCATCGATCCGTCGTTCAACTGGGGGCCCGACGACCGCGCGCAAGGCAGCTCGTTCAACATCCTCGGCTTGCCGGTCGATGGGACGTACGCGGAGAAAGTGCTTGTGCCAGCGGCAAACCTTCATCCAAAGCCGGCGCAGCTCTCGTGGGAAGAGGCTGCCGCTCTGCCACTCGCATCGGTCACCGCGTATCGCGCGCTCGTCACACGCGCGCGCGTACAGGCGGGCGAAACGGTCCTGGTGACCGGCATCGGCGGTGGCGTCGCCATCTGCGCGCTTCTCATCGCGAAGCGGCTTGGCGCCAGGGTCTACGTGACCTCCGGAAGTGATGCGAAGCTGGCAACCGCGCGCGGTCATGGCGCGGACGGCAGCGTCAACTACCGGAAGGACGACTGGACGAAGACGCTCATCGCGGAGATTGGCGGGCGGCCAGACGTCGTGATCGATGGCGCAGGCGGCGAGACGTTCAACAGGGCGCTCGACGTCCTGAAGCCAGGCGGCCGCCTTGTGACGTATGGCTCGACGACCGGCGCCGCGAACAACGTGGAAATCCGCAGGATCTTCTGGAAGCAGTTGAATGTGCTCGGGAGCACGATGGGACCACCGAGCGACTTCGCGGCGATGCTCAAGCTCTACGAAGGAGGCCTGCGTCCCGTCATCGACAAAGTGTTCCCGCTCGAGCAGGCATCGGATGCCCACATCAGAATGGAAGCCGGGGATCAATTTGGAAAAATCGTGCTGAAGATCTGAGATCGCGGACCCGAAGGGTCCGCGCCGCTAGAACAAAGGTCCGCGCCGCTAAACAAGGGTCCGCGAAACTACTGAGTGGAGATAGCAGACCGTCCGCCGCGCAGTACGTATTTCTGAATTTTCCCCGTCGCGGTTTTGGGGAGCTCCTTCACGAACGTCACGGCGTGCGGCGCCTTGAAGTGCGCCAGCCGCTCGCGCACGAAGTCAATCAGCTCGCGATCGGTCGCCGACGCGCCGGGCTTCAACACGACGAACGCATGCGGAGCCTCACCCCACTTCTCGTGCTTCACTCCCACCACGCCGACCTCCTGCACAGCCGGGTGGCGCATCAACATGCCTTCCACTTCGACCGACGAGATGTTCTCGCCGCCGCTGATGATCACGTCCTTGAACCGGTCGCGGATTTCCGCGTAGCCATCGGGGTGCACGACCGCGGCATCGCCGCTGTGGAACCATCCGCCGCGCATGGCCTCCTCCGTCGCCTTCGGATCGTCGTAGTACCCCTCCATGACGACATTGCCGCGCACGCAGATCTCGCCCAGTGTCTGGCCGTCGTGCGGGACCTCGTTCATGACTTCATCCAGCACGCGCAAATCGCCGGACGTCACCAGCTCCACGCCCTGGCGCGCCTTGATCACGCAGCGCTCCTCGAGGCTCAGCGACTCGTGCTCCGGCCGCGGCTCGCATACCGTGATGAAGGGCGCAGTTTCGGTCAGGCCATACACCTGGGTGACGTCCCACCCGAGCTCACCCTCCATCCGCTGGATCGTCGCAGCGGCAGGCGGCGCCCCCGCCGTGATGACGCGAACGCCCCTCCGCGCGCCCTTTCGCATCGGCTCCGGCGCGTTCGCCAGCGAGATCAGGATAGTCGGGGCCGCGCACAGCGCCGTGATTGACTCCTTCTGGATCAGTTGAAACGCCAGCGCCGGGTCGACCTTGCGCAAGCACACGTGCGTGGCGCCGACCGCAGTGACGACCCACACAAACGTCCAGCCGTTGGCGTGGAACATCGGCAGCGTCCACAGATAGCGATCGGCCGGCGTCATCGGCAGGTGAATCAGCGTGCCGACGACGTTCATGTAGGCGTTACGGTGCGTGATCATCACGCCCTTCGGCCGCGACGTCGTTCCGCTCGTGTAGTTGATCGTCAGGAGGTCGCGCTCGCCTATCACTAGCCGGTTTGAAATCGGGCGACGCGGCGTTCACCATCCGCTCGTATTCGACCCACCCCGTGCCAGACCCCTCGAGCGCCACGAAATGCTCAACCCGTTTCAACTCGCCGCGGATGCTGTCGACCGCCCCGAGATAATCCGCGTGCGCGCAGACGACACGCGCGCCCGAGTGATTGATGATGAAAGCGAAATCATCTGGTGTGAGGCGGTAGTTGACCGGTACCAGCACCGCGCCGATCTGCGGCACCGCATAAAACGACTCCAGCTGCGCGTGCGTGTTCGGCGCAATGTAGACGATCCGGTCGCCTTGCTTCACGCCGAGTGACTGCAACGCCGACGACCACCGATCGCACCGATCGAAGAACTGCTCGTAGGTCAGGCGCTGCTCGCCGTCGATGACCGCTTCGCGGCTCGGGTACAAACGCCGCGCGCGCCGCGCGAATTCGAGCGGTGTGAGCGGGATCTCCATCCCTAGCCACGCTCCTTGGTCACGATGTGCTCGAGATCCTTGTCGTTGCAGGGCGGGTCCTCCCAGAATGCTGCCTTCGGATCCGTGTTGAGCGGAATCCGCCGCGGGTTGCGCACCCACGGTTTCTGCAGCACGCCGGGATCGTCGATGGTCACCTCGTAGGTGACGAGGTTGCCCCTGCGCGTCACCTTTTCGACGACGTGCAACTGATCGCTGTGGAAATATCCCGGCCAGTCGAGCCACGTCTGGTCGTTGAAGTTGTTGGTGTCGATCACGAGCGTGTCGCCATCCCACGTCGCCACCGAGTCACCCTTGTACGTCGCATCGCGATCCGGGTTGTGCTCCTTGCCGATCGGGATCCACCGGAACGTGTTCTCGGTGTCGTACAGGAACACCACCTCCGTCGGGGTCGCGACGATCTTGTTCGGGAAGCCCATGCGCGGCACGCCGGCGGGACCGCACGCGAACGTCGGGTCCTCGGCGTTGCCGTTCAGGTCGAGATACTGCACCTTGTCCCAGAATTCAGCCTTGTAGATCGGCTTGTTCGGATCAGCGCGGTCACCCACGCCGCTATCCCGCTCGAAGTTCACGGCAAGCTGGCCTGACGCGGTGCCGAGCGCCGAG
This sequence comes from uncultured Acidobacteriota bacterium, assembly GCA_963741135.1. GTDB lineage: Bacteria > Acidobacteriota > Vicinamibacteria > Vicinamibacterales > UBA2999 > Gp6-AA40. The sequence continues at coordinate 300,808 of CAVUHC010000005.1, read as the reverse complement.
CCCTGGCTGCGAGCGGGCAGGCTGAAGTTGATGTTCCCCTTCTCGTCGGTCAGCTCGGTGATCTGCTTGCCAAAGCTGCCGAAGACGAAGTTGCCGCCCCACCAGCCATTGAGATCCGGATGTCCGCCGGCGATCCGCGGCGTGGGCGCGGTTGCGGGATCGGGCGCGCTCTGCTGTTGCGCGGCAATTGGACCGATTCCGAATGCCGCAAGCGCGACGGCGAGAACTGTTCGTCGAGCGATCATGGGACGCCTCCGCGGCCGAAGAAAAAGCCCGCGTCCGGCAATGCCGGATGCGGGCTTTTGTATACCACAGGGGCGCACACGCGGACCTGAAAGGTCCGCGCCGCAGTCACAAGGTCCGCGCCGCAGTCACAAGGTCCGCGCCGCAGTCACAAGGTCCGCGATCCCACTAACCCCGCTCCTTCGTCACGATGTGCTCCAGGTCCTTGTCGTCGCAGGGCGGATCCTCCCAGAAGGCCGCCTTCGGGTCGGTGTTCACCCGCATGGTGCGCGGGTTCCACACCCACGGCTTCATCAGCACCTTCGGATCCTCGACCGTCACTTCGTACTTGATTGCGTTGCCCGTGCGGGTCAGCTTCTCCACGACGTGCATCTCGTCGCTGTGGAAATACCCCGGCCAACCGAGCCACGTCTGATCGTTGAAATTGTTCGTGTCGATGACGAGCGTGTCGCCATCCCATGTCGCCACGGAATCGCCCTTGTAGGTCGCATCGCGATCCGGGTTGTGCGGCTTGTTAATCGGAATCCAGCGAAAGGTGTTCTCGGTGTCGTACAGGAACACGACTTCGTTCGGGTTCGAAACGATCTTGTTCGGGAAGCCCATGCGCGGCACGCCTGCGGGGCCGCAGCTGAATGTCGGGTCCTCGGCGTTCCCGTTGACGTCGAGATACTGGACCTTGTCCCAGAACTCGGCTTTGTAGATCGGCTTGTTCGGATCGGCGCGCTGGCCAATACCGCTATCACGCTCGAAGTTCGTCGCCAACTGACCCGACGCGGTGCCGAGCGCCGACCCTTCTGGCCGGGCATTCAGCTGCAACGTGATGTTGCCCTTTTCGTCGGTCAGATCCGCGAGCGTCCGTCCGCCGCCGAATCCACCGCCGCCGCCTCCCCACCAGCCGTTGAGATCCGGATGACCGTCGGTCATGCGCGGTGTCGGAGCGTTATCCTGCGCCGGTGCGGGACGCTGCTGCTGCGCGGCGACGGGCGCCAACCCCAGCGCCGCGACCGCTGTTGCGACGGCGATGCCGACACCAATGAACCGAGGCTTCATGCGAGTCCTCCGGAGGAAACAGAGCCGTTATTCTATGGTACCCTTTGCGGGTTTTCCACGGTAACGCCTCAAATGCGGAGGGTTCCGCAGCACGTGTCTCGGCAGGCGGCCAGGGAGAGGAGGCACGCATGCGAACCAGACTACTGACCTTCGCCGCGATCGCGGTGCTTGCGGTCCCGGTGATGCGGGCGCAGGACACTGCGAAACCCGCGGCGCAAGCGCCTGCCTCGCCGACAACCACGAAGCCAGCTGCACCACCCGCGAAGGGCGGGAAGGCCGCGGCGCCCGCACTACCTGACGCGAAGACGCTCGTGCACGACATCGGCGTCGCACACGGCATGCTGCGAGGGCTGCAGGAGAACGACGCCACGACGACCGCGCAGTTCCAGGCGACCGGCACGCAGTACATCGTTGGACAGGCGTTTCAGCCGGGTGGACCGTGGCCTGCAGCGAAGCTGACGAAATACAACGTGTGGATCAATTACTCCGTCCCCGGGATGCGGATCGATCTCGAACGCACCAACCCAGACGGGCAGGTCCAGGGCGGCGGTGGTCTTCCGTTCGCCGCGCCGCAGCGCCAGATCCTCGTGGTTGGTGGCAACCGCGCGTGGAACGAGACGATGATGCCTGGCGGTCCCGCGACCCCCGCGCTTGGCCAGCAGAACGATCGCCTCGTCCAGATCTGGATGTTGCCGCAGGGCGCCGTAAAGGCGATGCGCATGGCGGGCGACAAGGCGATCGTCGGTATGGAGGGCGCCAAGTACACGGTGACGTTCCCGTTGCCGGCGCCGGTGTCGAACTACACCGCAAAGGTGCGGTTGGATGAGCGCAAGCTCGTCGAGCACGTCGAGGTCACGGTCGACAATCCAGTACTTGGAGATACGAAGCTCGAGGTCGACTACGACAACTACAAGGACCCCGATCTCAGCGACATCCCCTTCCCGATGCACCACGTACAGAAATTTGGCGGCATGCCCATCCTCGACATCACGCTCCGGAACGCGCGTATGTACAACCCGTACGTCGTGATGCCGGTGCCGGAGAATGTCGAGCGCGCGTTCGCGGCAGCCGCACCAGATCCGCAGGCGAACGTAGACATCCAGAAAGCGGGCACGGGCGTGTTTCTCGTGACCGGCGCGAGCCACAACAGCATCGCGGTGGAGTTCAAGGACTACGTGGCGGTGATCGAGAGCCCGCTGGGCGACAACCGCGCGGTGCCGATGTTCGAGGCGGTCAGGAAGCAGTTTCCGAACAAGAAGATCAGGTACCTGATCAACAGCCACAATCACTTCGATCACGCCGGCGGCCTCCGCGACGCGGTAGCCGAGGGGACGACCATCGTCACCGCCCAGGCGAACAAGCCGTATTACGAGAAGGTCCTGATCAACACGCACACCGTCAACCCGGATCGCCTGCAGAAGACCACGCCGGCGAAGCGGCCGTCAGTCGAAGGCGTCACCGAAAAACGCGTATTCACTGACGGCACACAGACGATGGAGCTCTACAGGATCCAGGGAAGCAATCACACCGATACGATGCTGATTGCCTACTTCCCGAAGGACAAGGTCCTGGTCGAAGCCGACATGTGGAACCCGCCCGCGCAGGCGAACGCCCCGGCTCCTGCGGGAGTCGCCGCGGCCGAGCCGTTGAATCTCTGGAACAACATCCAGCGGCTGAAGCTCGACGTCGGGCAGATCGCGCCGCTCCACGGACGGATCGTGCCGTTCGCCGACTTCCGGCGCGCGGTCGGCCAGGGGAATACCACGAACTGATACGGTGGGGATCGGGGATCGGGGATCAGGGATCCGGAAAGACTAGAACCACGAAGCGCGCGAAGAACACGAAGTAGATTTTTCCCCTTCGTGTCCATCGTGATCTTCGTGGTTAAATCCCTCTGATCCCCGATCCCTGATCCCTGATCCCTACAGAGTCCGCAGATCCCTCACCCGCCTCGCCTTGAACTCGGTCTTCGGCAGCGTGCCCGGAGGGACCAACTCGATATTGGGGCGCAGCTCGCAGCGCGAGATGATTTCGGTTTCAACCAGCTCTTTCAACATCTGATACCGGCCGGCCGACACGTCGCGACGCGGTTCGACTTTCACCGTGAGCACGTCCATCTCGCGCTCGGTCGAAACGACGATCTGGAACTCCTCGGCCAGCTCCGCGATGTGCCGCACTGCATCCTCGATCGCGGTTGGAAACAGCGTCACGCCGCGAATGTTCAGCATGTCGTCCGCGCGGCCCAGAAACCCTCCCACGGCGCGGCCATGAGTCCGCCCGCACCCGCACCGGCGCGAGTCGAGCGTCGTGAAATCGCCTACGAGGAACCGCAGCTGCGGCGAGGCTTCGGAGAAGAGATTCGTGACCACGGACAACCCCCGCTGACCTGGTTGCACGGGTTGGCACGTGTCGGGCGCGACGGTTTCCCAGATATGCGTGTCGGCCATCAGGTGCGTGGCCGCGGGACCATCCTTCTCTGCGACAGCGTCCGTGCACGTGTAGCCACCCGCCGCGGGAGCGGCCTCGGTGCAGCCGTAGAACTCGTGCAGATCCGCGCCCCACTCTTCCTCGAGGCGTCGTCGTGTCGCAGGCACGCTGAAGCCAGGCTCACCCGCGCAGAACAGGACCCGCACTGAACTGGCCCGAGGATCGATCCCCATTTCGCGCATCACGCTTGCGAAATAGAGCGCGTACGAGGGTGTGCACGCGAGGATCGTCGGCTTGTATAGATCGATGAAACGGGCGCGAGTGCGCGTGTCGAGCCCGCCCGCCGTCACAATCGGAATGCGCATCAGATTGAGCGCGTAGTGGACGCCCCAGAGCCACACGTGCGGTCCGTAGCCGAACGCGAGCATTGCGGCATCGCGTCCGGGCCGGAAACCCATGGCCCACATCGCCCTCGCATTGCCCCAGGCCCACAACGATCGATCGAGCTCGGTATAGCGGAAGACGCGTGGCTGTCCGGTGGTCCCCGACGTCGCGAAGATCTGCCATCCGCGCGCGCGCCAGCAGTCGTCGTCCACCGCGGTGAACGTGCCCCACGGTGGATTCGTCACGGCGTCTTCGGCCATGTCCGCTTTTGTCGTCACGGGAATCAGCTGGAGGTCGTCAACGGACCGGATCTCTTCCGGTCGCAACTTGATGTCATCGAACTTGCGGCGATAGAACGGAATGTAGTCGTAGGCATAGCGGACGACAGCCGACAGTTTCCGGTCGTGGATCGCACGAAGCTCGTCGCGCGAGACCGTGTCTAGTGTCGACCAGTAGCGATCGGTCGCCGGCCGATCGGCGTCGCGGCGGAAGAATTCGAGCGTATCGAGCCAGACGGCGCGGCTGTCGGCCATTTATGCAGTGGCTCTCCAAGTTCGAAGTGTGAAGTTCAAAGTGAAAAGTAAGTTGAAAAGTATCGCGGTATTGGCGCGTTGCACTTTACACTTACTTTTTGACTTCGAACTTCGCACTTCGAACTTACGGAATTTACGTTCGCAGGGGCGCGTAGAAGGACACACCTCTCACGTGCTCGTTGACCGTGAGCGGATGCTGCAGCGGCGGGAAGGCGCGCTGTTCACAATCGAGGCGGTCGCACATGCGGCACGCGGGGCCGACAGGCACGATCGCATCGTGGTTGCTCAGGTCTCGACCCACGGCGTAGACGAGATCCTTGGCGTGATCGAGGGCGCACCCGAGCGCGATCGCGTACTGCGTCCGGGGCGAGTGAAAACCGCCACTCTCCTTGCGCACTGTCCGCGCGATCTCGAAATAGATCTGCGAGTCCGGCATCTGCGACAGTTGTGTGCGGATGATGCCCGGCGTATGAAATGCCTCGAATACGTTCCACCGCGGACACGCCCCGCTGAAGCGGGCAAAGCGCATCCCCGACGCGCTGAAACGCTTGGAGATGTTCCCCGCGATGTCGATGCGCATCATGTGAAACGGAATGCCTTCGGCGCCGGGGCGGCGGAGGGTCGTCAACCGGTGACAGGTCTGCTCGAAGCTCGTTCGAAACCGGTGGCCGAGCAGCTCGATGTCATAGCGTTCGAGCTTCGCCGCGCGCAGGAATGGCTCGTACGGCATCAACATGGCCATGGCGAAGTAGTTGGCGAGCACCACGCGGCAGAGCGCGCGCGATTCGTCGCTCGTCAGGAGCGGATCGCTGGCGATACGATCGAGGACGGCCCCCTGGGTCAGCAGGCCAACCTGGTACGCGAGCTGAAAGTTACGACTCCCCCGCCGCAGCGCTTCGGAGAGGCATAGCATCCGGCTTGTCGCGTCGTACCGTCGCAGGGCGCCGTCCATCGCGCTCGTGCGCTCGATGCGGACGGCCACACCGTGCGCGCGCTCGAGATAGGCCGCGAGGCTGCTGAACAGCGAGTCGCTGTACTCGACTCGAGCATCGCGCGCGAGCTGCTCGGCGCCGTGCTCGAGCTCCGGGAAGTAGTTCAGGTGACGCTGAAGGAGATCGCTGACCTCCTCCGAGGGGAAGCGCGACGGATGCGCGCTGTCGGCCCCCCCGTGCTCCGACATCTTCCCCGCCAGGTTCTGGAGCGAATCGCGGCTATGGCGAAAAGCCTCGTAGAGCCGCAGGATCGCTTCCGCGGTGTGAGGATGCGACATCGCAACCTCGCGCACGTCCGTGGCGAGGACGTCCAGGTTCTCGAACAGCGGATCTCCGAACACTTCCAGCAGTTCGGCGGCGCGCCGGCCATCGTGTTCGGTCGACCAGGCCTTGATGTCGACCGGCAGGATCTCCGCCAGTTTCACCAGCAGATCCGCCGTGAATGACCGGCGATTGTGCTCAATCAGGTTGAGGTAACTGGGCGAAATCCCCAAACGTCGCGCGAGGTCGACCTGCGTCAGTCGATGGTTGCGGCGCATTGCACGGATCTTCCCACCAAGGTTGGATTCGCCCATGGCGCGATAGCCTAACCCGCCAACATTTCTTTTACAAGATTTGCAGATTTTCACACCGCTCGTGACAAGAGCCGATCGCCTTTACTTACCGGATTAACCATTGGCCTTGAGATTCAGCGGCGTCTCCTCGATACTCGTCAACGATGTTAATGATCCCGCGACGCGAGAGCCGCGTAGGCATCAACGTCATAATCCTGGGCCCGCCGGGCGCCGGCAAAGGGACGCAGGCCAGCCGGTTTGCCGCCGCCCGTGGACTGATCCACCTCTCTACCGGTGACATCCTTCGAGATGGCATCAAGGCACAGCTTCCGATGGCGATGATCGCGAAAGCGAACATGGACCGCGGAGCGCTGGTGGACGACGAAACGATCATCGCCGTCGTCCGCGAGCGCCTGATTCGGGCAGATTCGCATCGCGGCTTCGTGCTCGACGGATTCCCGCGAACGGTGGCGCAGGCCTGCGCCCTGGACGCAATCATGGACGAACGTGGCCATGGCCCGCTCATCGTCGTCAACCTGGTGGTCCCCGAGCCGGAGCTCGTCCGGCGCCTCGCGGGCCGGCGCATCTGCTCGACGTGCGGCACAAACGCTGTTGAGGCGACGGCCTCGCTCGCCTGCGGGCGGTGCGGCGGCGCACTGGTGCAACGCGCCGACGACACCAAGGATGTGGTGCGCTCCCGACTCGGCGTCTATCGTCGTTCGACGAAGCCGCTGGTCGATTACTACCGCGAGCGGCCGACGTTCCGGATCGTCAACGGGGCTCAGAGTCAGGACTGCGTGGCCAACGAGCTGGAGATCCTCGTCGACGACGTGATCGTTGCGGCTACTGCCTCGTCGCTGGAAACCCTTCAGTTCTGACGTTTCGCTTCTAATCTAACCCCTAACCCCTGGCCCCTAACCCCTGACCCCTCATCAACGGACCACTGCCCCCGGATCTTCGACCTGGGGATGGCCTGGCGCCATCTCCCGGCGCAGCCGCTCCTTCCATTCCGGTGATCCGGTCAACATCTCTTCCGGGAACCGCCAATACGCCAGCATGTCCTGGTAGATGCGATTGTCATAGACGTTGTTCGCCATCCCCGCAAGGTACTGAAGCCTCAAATTCCGGTCCCTGTTGATCTGCGCGTCTGCCAGCCACGGGCGAAGATCGCGACCCTGGCCGCCATACGCCGCCATCAGCCCCGGCACACCCGGGAAATCCACTTCATTGAGGGCTTGCGCCACGCGCGCGTGATCCGGACGATCGAGCCGCGCCTGCAACGCACCCGGATCGATCACGAGCGGCTCCGGCTTTGCCAGCATGACGACGTCGTACCCGCCGCCGTTCGCGTACTGGTTGCTCCAGATCGTCCCGTACGGAAAGACGTCGAAGAATGTGGCGACCTCACTCTTCACGACCTCTTCCGTGCTCTGGTAGAGCGGAACCCACTGTGTGACCACGCCGCCGGGATTGAGGTGCGCTTTCACGAGGTCGAAGTAATCCTTCGTGTAGAGCGACGCGGCGCCCTTCACCCATGGATGGATCGGATCGGAGGTAATCACGTCGAACTTCTCGCGTGTCGTCAGGATGTAGTGGCGCGCGTCGTCGTAGACGATCTCAACCCGAGGGTCATGGACGACGTCGTAGTTTTCCTTGCTGAAGAACGGCGCCACCATCCGCGGAATGAGCGGTTCGATCTCGCAGATCACAATGCGCTCCACGCTCGGATGCAGCACGAACGATCCGGCAGTGACGCCCGCGCCGAAGCCCACGATGAGCACCGACCGCGGACGCGGATGCATCAGCGCGGACATGTGGCCGAGCAGACGCTGAAGCCGCATGTCGTGCACTTCGGTGGACGCTTCGACCTTGCCGCTCACGTGAAAGTTGCGGACGCCGCCTTCCGCCTCGGACACCGCGATCGATGAGTTGAGCCCCTCCCCTGTGTAGAGGAACGTGGCGCCCTTGAAGGTCGCAATCTGGCGGCCGTACGCGATGAGGTCAGCCGGGACTGGCGCCACGCTTGTGGCGGCGATCGCGGCCAGTACGATTGCGGCGGCAATCGCGCCGAGCCGTCTTGTGGCCCCGAGCGGTGCGTCGGCAGGTGACCTCCAGATCAGCATCACGACGGCGGCCATCGCGGAAAGGCCGATCATCCAGCGCTGCGCGTCCTGAGTGCCCAGCCCGGGAATGATCAGCAGACTGAATGCGAGCGCCCCGGCGATCGCGCCGAGCGTATTGGCCGCATATACGCGACCGACGACGCGGCCCGCGTCATGGTCGCGAGAGGCCACGGTGGCGAGCGCGAGTGGGAAACTGGCGCCCCAGAAGCATGCGGCAGGCAGGGTCGCCAGTGCGGCGCGCAGGAGATCGATTTGAAAGTTGAACCATGGACCAGCGGCGAGGGCCGGATCGATCGGCCAGAACGGAAATTCGCGGTTCAGCAGCAACGCCGCCCATGCGACGGATACCACGACCCCAACCTGAGACCAGGCCAGGAGCAGACCCGGGCGCGTTGTCGTGCGGGCGATCCACGCGCCAGCGGCGCTGCCTATTCCAAGCCCAGCCAGAAACGCTCCCGTGATCATCGAGAAGGTGTAAACCGTGCCGCCCAGGAGCAGTGACAGCACTCGCGTCCAGACCACCTCGGCGCCGAGTGCGGCGGTCCCGGACAACGCGATGGCTGTGTGACGTCGGCCAGGCGGCGTGTGCGACCGCAGCAGATTCCTTCCCGGAGATGACGGCCGGGGCATAGGGCGTACGCTGCGCCAGCAGCAGCGCGATCGCCGCCACAGCCACATTGATCGCGACCGCCACGTAGGTGGCGGTCGACATGTCATATACCCGCAGCAGGTAGAAGCCGGCGAACAGACAGCCGAAGACAGCGCCTGCGATGTTGCCGCCGTAAAAGAATCCGAGCCACGACACACCTTGCGGCGTCGTCTCCACCCACCGCGCAATCGCCGGCAAGGTCGCGCCCATGAGCACCGTGGGCGGGAGGAGGCAGACGGCGCACAGTACGGCGCGGAAGAATATTGCCCCGAACCCGTGTCCAACATTGGCCACGTACAGGTTGCCCAGCGCTGGCAGCGCGAACAGGATGAGAAGGCCGAATGCGCCGATTCCGAATTCCAGCCGCGCGTAGACGCCAAGCGGATGCCGGTCCGTGGAGACGACGCGCGAGAGCAGAAGGCTCCCCGCGCACATGCCACCCATGAATGTGGCCAGCAGGACACCCAGGGATACCGCTGACGCCCCGATTACGAGCTGCATCAGCTGAAACCAGACGACCTCGTAGATCAGGGCGGCGCAGCCGCTGCCGACGAAGAGAAGGAGGACGCCGGGCAGGAATCGTGGCGAAGCGACGGTTTGCACCGCGCGAGACCGCTTTTTGTCACTCATTTTGACAGGCGCGGCTACTCTATCCCGTCTTGTGCTTATTGACACCCCTCGGGTCGCAATGTTACAAGTCCCCCACTCAACAATTCCATAACTCGAAGAAGGCAAACCGGATATAGTTCCGGGCATCGAAGCGTCGGGTAGCACCCAGGTAGCTCTTTTTCGTCTCTCGGTTTTGTGACTCTAGGAGGAGGAAGTATGCGTCTGTGGATAGTCGCGGCACTCTTGCTTGTGACCACGGCTCCAGCGTTCGGTCAGGCAACCAGCACGTTCAACGGGCGCGTCCTCGATCAGGGCGATGCCGTGCTCCCGGGTGTAACTGTCACCGCGACCAACGTCAGCACTGGCGTGACGCGGGAGACCGTTACCAACGCCGAGGGATCGTATTACATGCCTGGGCTCGAGCCCGGCGTTTATAACGTCAAGACGGATCTTACGGGGTTCGCGCCTTCCACGAGACAGAACGTGAATCTCGTGCTCAACGCCACCCTCACGATCGACTTCAAGCTGGCGCTGGCCGGACTCAACGAGACGCTGACGGTCACGGGCGAGACCCCGATGATCGAGGTGACCCAGTCGAAGGTCGCCAATACCATCCAGACCACGGAGCTGGCGAATCTTCCGATGCTGAACCGAACGATCAGCGGGATGTTGGAACTGCTGCCGGGCGCTGCCCCCGTTGGCGAGCTCCACCGAACCAAGCAGAACACCGGGACGGTATCGTTTGCGGGATCGTCCGGGGGCAACGTGACACCTACGATCGACGGCGCCGACAACCGCGACAACCACTACAGCGGCCCCTTGATGAGTTTCACGACGGAAGCCCTCGAGCAATTCCAGCTCGCGTCCAGCCAGTTCTCGGCGGCCGACGGTCGCACCGGTGGCGCAGCCGTTTCGCTGGTAACCAAGTCTGGAACGAACGTGCTGCACGGCTCGCTGTTCGGCTCCGCACGCGACGAGAGGGTGACCTCAAAGGACTTTTTCCAGAGGCAGGCCAATGGCGCGAAGCCGCCGTACAACCGCGAGTCGTTCGGCGGATCGATCGGTGGCCCGATCATCAGGAACCGGATGTTCTTCTTCGGCGCTATCGAGCAGATGCTAAAAGACACGGGCACGTTCGTTCCGGCGAATCAGTACGACCAGCTCGAATTCCTCGTCCAGGCGATGCGCCGTGGCCAGGTTCCCGCGGGGTGGGTGTACGACAAGCATCCGCAGATCGCAGTGTTGCCGGGCCAGCTCCGGACCTACTCACTGAAATCGAATCTGCAACTCAATAACGCGCAATCCCTGTCCATCCGCTACGCGGGTCAGGACGAGCAGCAAGACGCGGTGACCTACGCCACGAACAACGACAACGGGCAGCCCGACAACATGGTCATCAACGCGTGGAGCGCGGTGGCTCAGCACAGCTACGTCCTCGGCAGCACCGGCCTGAACCAGATCACCGGACAGGTGAACAGGATGATCTATCTGGCGGACGTGGTCAGCAACATCACCGGGGAGCACTACACACGCGACTTCCCCACTGTGGATATCTTCGCGCCGCGCCTCTCGTTCCCCTCCGTCAATACCGGCGCCGGCGGAGATGCCGGAACGCAGTCCGACCGGATGGTCTACCAGGCCCGCGACGATCTGTCATTGTTGAAGGGCAACCATCAGTTGAAGATGGGGGTCAACTTCAATTACCTCTGGCACCTGGGCATCAGGAATGGCAACGAGCATTACGCGACCGTTGCCTTCTTCGACGATCCGTCCGTCATCCTCAACAACACCAATGGCCGTTATCCGCAGGGCTTCCAGACGCCGGGCATCGTGCGCATGTGGCAGCAGGCCAACGGCGGCGCGGTCAACGGACAGGGGAGCTGGCAGGACACGACCAGCAACGCGCAGCAGATCGGCACGTGGTTCCAGGATGACTGGCGCATCAAGCCATCGCTGACGTTGAACCTCGGCATTCGCTACGACCGCGACTTCAACCTGATGGTGCAGGAGAAGTTTGCCACCAATGCCACGCGGATGGCGCTCGAAGCGATCGGCCATCCGTACGGGGGGTATCCGAAGACGCCCAAAATGGACTTCTCGCCGCGCGTCGGATTCGCGTGGGATGTGTCGGGAGATGGAACCCGAGTGATCCGCGGTGGCTACGGTCTCTACATCGACCAGTACAACACGGCCGCTGCCGCCGGCGACATCACCGGGCAGTCCGCCCGCCCGCTGAACTCGCTCGCCACCCGCACGAACACTGCAATTGGCGTGGGCGAGCTGGCGACCTACCGTCTCGGCCTCGACCCGCTTCCGCCGCAGCCGACGCAGGGCGACCGGCTGGCGAACAACTCGACCGGCCAGTGGATCCGTCCGGACTACAACGATCCGATCACGCACCAGGGGCACATCGGCTACGCGCACACGCTGGCGGCGAATACGACGCTGGCGGTGGACTACACGCGCATCGAGGGACGTCGTGAAGTGCGCAGCACGGAGATCAATCCGCTCATCGGCGGCCGCCGGCTGCTGGCGAACGATTTCCAGCGCGTGTTCGGCAACCCGACATACCTCGCCTCGACACGCATCCTCGCCGCGATCAACAAGTCGCGCTACGACGGTCTGACGTTCATGTTCCAGCGCCGTCTCCCGCGCGCCACGCTGCAGGCGCACTACACGCTGGCCGGTGCGTACTCCTACGGCGGCTCGACCGGTAACCGTTCCGGCGCGGGGCTGGCCCAGACCTACGACAAGCCGCTGGACAAGAGTGAGTGGGGACCGAACGGACCTGATGAGCGGCACCGGTTCGTGGCCACGGGCGTTTTCGACGTAGCGTACGGCATTCAGTTGTCGCCCGTCGTGCAGGTCGTCAGCGCTCGCCCGTACAACCTCACCGCCGGCTCGGATCTCAACGCCGACGGCAACAACAACGACCGATACATCGATCCGGCCACCGGCCAACAGGTCTCGCTGAACTCGGCGCGAGGCGACAACACGTTCGTCTTCGATCTACGATCGACGAAGTTCTTTGCGCTGGGAGGCGAGAAGAAGGTCGGCATATTTGCCGAGATCTTCAACGTCTTCAACACCGCCAACTTCGGTGGATCCTATGGGGGGAACGCGAGGGGGACGACGTTTAACCAACCAACGGGCTTCATCTCAGGGATCGGAGGCCCGCGACAACTCCAACTTGGGGCTCGGTTCCTTTTCTAAGGACCGAGCCTTCCGCCTTCGCCGCCGCCTACGGCGCGGCTACGGCGAGACAAGCCCGCGGTCGTCCGCAACCTGCAGATGCAGGTTGCGGGCGGCTTCTAAATCCCCCTTCTACTTCGTTCCGAGCGGAACAATCGTCGGCTCGCCCTTGCTCGGGATCGCCTCGTACAACAGCTTGTCCTGGTCCGAGAAGATCGCGTAGTGACACGCGTCGCGCGTATCCTTCAGCGAGAAGGTGTATGTGAGGCCGTCAGTGTAAAACTGGATGTCGAATCCAGCGGGCAGCGGTGGCAGGTTTGCCAGCTCGTTAAGCGGGCGGTATTTCTGCAGTCGCGGAACGCTCATGCCTTCGGCTGCGTTCACTTTTGCCGCGTACTGGACCGCCTGCTGACGGCGGGCACGGTTTGCGGCGGTCTCATCCGAGCCATGCAGGCAGCTCGGTGCGAGATTCTGCGCGACTGCCGGTGCGGCTGAGGCAGACAGGCTCAACGCGAACAGGATGGGCTTGAACGTGGGCATCGCCGTCCTCCAACACGCCTTGAGACGCCAATCCAAGCACATCGGCTTGACCCGACTCACGAATTTTCTCGCTCTTGCAACGCAGATCTGTGAATTTGTTTGCGTCAGCCCCCAGCGGGACATGCCGATACTTGGTACGATGAACGACCAGCAGCGACGAGCCGTTATCCGTGCTTTGTGGACCGAGCACTCCGCACCCACTCGAACAGAACCCGACGTGGCGACGTTTCACGGGTGGCTGACGAGCAACCGGCCCGATCTGTTGCCGAAGCGGAAGAAGGGCGACGACCCCTGCCAGCACCTCAAGGTGGATTTACTGGGCCTTTATACGTCCTCCACCGACTGACTGATCGGCGGTTGGGCACCTGCATTGCAACCAGCCTGAAGGTTACATATGCAACTTCGCCTCGCTCGCCTGTGCCTCGACTGTGAGGAGGTCCACGACGGCCCGCAACAGTGCCCGTCCTGCGCTTCCGAGACATTCGCGTTTCTCACTCGATGGGTGCCCCCCGCGGAACGGCGTTCGCACGTGCGCCCGCTCGAACCGGTCCGCGCGCCGAGTGCGGGAAAGCCGGTCTCCGGAAAGCCGAGCCCCGGAAAGATGATCGGCTACGGCGTGGTGGGCCTCGGGATTATGGGCCTCGCTCGGTGGTTCGCACGGGGTAGGAAACACATCGAGGAGGCGGCGTTGAAGAAGCAGATCGGCGAGCTGAGGTAACGCTACGTGCTCGTCTAAGAGCCCAATGAGCACCCACGTATGCGCCGGCCAGGTTACTCGCGACGTCAGTGAACGACGGAAAACGCCGTTGGCTGAATAGCTGAGTCGCTTCCGTACAGATGGACAGCGCGAAGGCACTGCCGACGGCTGCGGTGAGCGCGTGCCGAGCGCCCTGTCGTTGCCGTGCGTACCAGTATCCGTACGGCACGTAGAAGAGCACATTCGCAACGACGTCGAACACCTTCACAGGTGGCGTGATGAACGGCACCCATTGGACCCTGTCCCAGTGCGTGTGATCAACGAACCTTCCCCAGGGAACGACCACGGTGACGATGAGCGCGATCCAGAGCGCGAGCCGCAGGCGCGCGACGGTGCGGTCCTTCACGTCGAACCCCTTCACCGGGCGGACCTCAAGGTCCGCCTGTACTTGCGACATTCTGGAGGAATCATCGCGAGAGTATGGTCGGGGCGACTGGATTCGAACCAGCGACCCCCTGACCCCCAGTCAGGTGCGCTAACCAGGCTGCGCTACGCCCCGACGCTATTCAATTTCAATTACGTTTGCGCTTCGTCGTTGGTGCTTTCTTGCGGGCCGCTGACGCCTTCGCGACCGCCCCTCGCTTGACGGTCTTGGTTCTCGCCGCGGCCGGTCGTGCCTTCATGCGCGCGGGTTTGGCCTGTGGCGGCTTCAAGGCGAAGCCCCCATTCGACGACCCGGGGGCGCCCGACAATATCGAGCGGATCTCGCGCAGCCCGTCGCGCACGTGCGCGATCCGCGATCGCGCATCCGCGCTCAGTGCGTCAAGGACCTCCGCAACTTCCGCCGCCGCCGTGCGGCTCATCGCAGGCATCGTCTCCTCGAGCCGCCGACGAGCGCCTGCGACCGTCAGCCCTTCGCCGAACACGAGCTGCTTGATCCGCTGCACGTGCTCGAGGTCGCTCTGGCGATAGAGCCGCGGGCTCTCCGGCGACTTCTGGATGCCGATTCCCGGAAATTCCTTCTCCCAGGAGCGCAGCAC
Organism: uncultured Acidobacteriota bacterium; assembly: GCA_963741135.1. GTDB lineage: Bacteria > Acidobacteriota > Vicinamibacteria > Vicinamibacterales > UBA2999 > Gp6-AA40. The sequence continues at coordinate 285,775 of CAVUHC010000005.1, read as the reverse complement.
GTACGGCTGCACCTGCACCAGCTCGCAGACTTCCCCGGCCTTGTAAACCTTGGGCGTCACGCTGCGTCAGTATAAACCGGGTTCAGTGGGTTCAGGGGGTTCAAAGGGTTCAGTAGGTCCTGTTCAACGGGTTCAGAGGGTCGTGTTCTCAGGCGGTCCTCTTCTTGGTTCGCGAACCGCGTCCCTTTGAACCATCTGAATCTTCTGCACCCTTCGAACGCTTTGAACCCTTCGAACCCCTTGAACCTTCTGAACGCTTACCTTCTGAACCCTCTGAACCCTCTGAACCCCTTGAACCCTGTCCATCCTCCGGGTTCTTGCGACGTCGGGTTCTGACGTGAAACCGGATCGGGGTGCCCTCAAACCCGAATCGCTCGCGCAACTGGTTGACGAGGAACCGCTCGTACGAGAAATGAAAATTCGTTGCGACGTTGGTGAAAAAGACGAAAGTGGGAGGCGCGACGCCGGTCTGCGCCGCGTAGAGCACGCGAACGTGCTGCCGCCCAGGGCTGGAGGGTGGATGCGCGGCAGTAATCTCCGCCACGAACTTGTTCAGCTCCGGGGTCTTCACCCGCATCCGGCGCGAGGCGGTCACGCGGTCGATCGTCTCGAGCAGTTTCGGCGCCCGCTCGCCCGTCAGAGCCGAGATGTGGAGCACCGGTGCGTAGTCGAGAAACTTCAGGTGCCGGTGCAGCTCCTCGTCGAATACCTTGACGAAGTCGGGCCCGCGGTCCTTCATCAGGTCCCATTTGTTGGCCACGATGATCACGCCGCGTCCCGCCTTGTCCGCGGCGCCCGCGATCGCGGCATCCTGATCGGTCACCCCCGCCGTGGCATCCACGAGCAAGACGACGATGTCGGCGGCTTCGATCGATCGCTGCGCCAGCATGACGCTGACCGTCTCGACCTGCCCGCCGCGCTGAACGCGTCCGGCCTTCCTGATCCCGGCGGTGTCGACGATACGGTACTTGCGTCGATGCCAGGTCATCACAGTATCGACAGCATCGCGGGTGGTGCCGGGCATCTCGCTGACGATCATCCGCTCCTCGCGCAGCAGCCGGTTCACCAGCGACGACTTCCCCGCATTCGGACGACCGACGATAGAGACGGCCACTTCCCCGCTTTCATCCGCGTGCGAGTCCGCATTCGCCTCGTCCTCCTTGTCATCTGGCGCCGCAACGGGAGCCGACTGTCCCTTCGGCCGCAGCCGATGGACGATCGCGTCGAGCAGATCGCCGACGCCTTCGCCGTGTTCGGCCGAGACCTCAACGATCGGATCGAATCCGAGCTGATAGAACTCCAACGCACCGGCCCGCGCGCGCCGATCGTCGGTCTTGTTGATCGCGATAATGGCCGGCTTGTTGGCGGCGTGGACCGCCTGGGCGATGTCGTTGTCGCCCGGCACTATGCCATCGCGGCCGTCGACGACGAAGACGAGAAGGTCCGCGGCTTCGATCGCCCGATGCCCGCGCTGCAGCACCAGCTCGTGAAGCGGATCCTCGCTGGCGCCGAACATCCCGCCCGTGTCGACCATCTCGAACGGCACCCCCAGCCATTCCGCCTCCTGCGCGATCACGTCGCGCGTCGTTCCCGCGATCGGTGTGACAATCGCGCGCCGCATGCCGGTGATCCGGTTGAAAAGCGTCGACTTGCCGACGTTCGGACGTCCGACGAGGACGACCGAAGGGTGCCGTTTGGCCATGTGTGTGAAGGAGAGGTGTCCGAGCGGCGCGGACCTTCCAGGTCCGCGGACCTAAAGGTCCGCGCCGCTCGCTAGTTCGAACCGTTTGGGTCGCCGAACCAGATTCGCACGTTGCGACCGTCGGGGAGCGTGATCTGCTCCACGAAGGCCAGCGCGGATCCGTCACGTGCAGGATACCCGATGACCGTGTAGGTTTTGCCGACTACGAAGAAGCCTTTGCTGCTGAACCCGATGCGCCGCAGGCCGTTCGGCGCGGCGGTCTCGAACGTCCAGGTCGTCACCTTACCGGCGTCGTCAGCAACGTCGATGAGAAAGTGCGAGTGCGGATTGATCCATTGCACGCTCTTGAGCGTGCCGGTCCACCGGTGCGACGGCCCGTTGATGTCGAATTCCGACTGGAGCGCGTGGTGCGCAAGCGCGGATCCAGACAGCATCGGCAACGCGAACAACGTCAACGCGCCGAGGATTCTCTTCATGGCTGGGTCTCGCGAAGAGCAGGCGGGGAGAGGCGTTCCGCGTCCGTCTTCTGAGGGTAAGTGCCTAATTGGCGTTTGGATCGCCGAACCAGATCTTGACCGTCTTTCCGTCCGGTCCTGTCAGGGATTCGAGAAATGCCATCGGGGACCCGTCGCGCGCCTGGTAGCCGACGAAGGTGTATGGCTCGCCGATCTTGAAGACGCCCTTCTGGCTGAAACCGGCGCGACGCAAACCGTTGGGGGCGGCCGTTTCGAAGATCCAGCTCGTCACCTTGCCGGCACCTTCGTCGACATCAAGGACGAAATGCGTGTGGGGATTTACCCAGCGGACTTCCTTGAGGGTCCCTTTCCAGGTCTGCTGTTTGCCGTTCATGTCGAACTGGGACTGCACAGCGTGGTGCGCCATCGCGGGCACGGCCAGCGTGATGAGACCGGCAGCCGCCAACCCGCCAATCAATCGCTTCATGTGATCCACCCTCCGAACCCTCCGAACGTGTCCGCGGGACCATCAGCCGGCCCCCTCCACAACCAGACCAGACGAAGCCCGCACCCCCAAAGTTCAGAATTCGACAGTAGTTTACAGAATTCTTTTTCGGAGGGCCACGCTGCAGCCGATACGGCTGACGGGCCCGCCCTGGGGATACTCCCCGCAGGGCAAACTGCACGGAAATCTCGGGCGAAGGAGCGGAAACAGGTGCATTCTGCAACAATCCTGAATTAACTTAGCGTCAGGGTTGACAGCGTAAGTGACGGTAAATATAGTAGTTACACCAAATCAGGAGCGCCTAAGAGATGATCAAGGTCGACATCGTCAACGAGGTTTCGAAGATCGCGGACATTACCAAGGTCAAGGCCGAGGTAGCCGTTGACGCGGTGTTCGACGCAATGCGCGTGTCGATGCAGCGCGGCGACCGGATTGAGCTCAGGGGATTTGGCGTCTTTCAGGTGAAGCCGCGCAAGCGCGGCATCGGCCGCAACCCACGGACCGGCAAGGAAGTGCGCATCCCGCCCGGCCGGACGATCCGGTTCAAGCCCGGCAAGGATCTCCAGAACATCGGCTAATCGCCCGCATGGGCACACCTCCGTCCGAATTTCCCGACATCGACTTTTCGGCCTCGCGTCCAATGTCCGAGGAGCCGCGGACCTACATTCCGCAGGCGCCGTCGTACCACATGCAACCTGAACCGGTCTGGCGGTACGTGATTCTTTTTGCGCTGACGGTGCTGACCACGACGTACGCGGGCGGGTTGCACTACGAAAGCTTCCTCATCGGATTCAGTGGGCGCACACCGGACCTCGGGCCGGTACATCTGCTTGCCCACGGCTGGTGGTACAGCGCGTCGATCCTCGCGATCCTCGGCTGCCACGAACTGGGTCACTACTACGCCTGCCGCTACTATCGCGTAGACGCATCGCGCCCGTATTTCCTGCCGATGCCGCTTCTGCTCACGGGAACCCTGGGCGCATTCATCCGAATCAGAACGCCCATTCCCGGCAAGCGCGCACTGTTCGACATCGGTATCGCCGGCCCGATTGCCGGCTTCCTTGTCGCTGTTCCGCTGCTTCTCGTCGGCATGTATCTGTCCACCGTTGTCCCGGTGCCCGACGATATTCGCGGTGACCTGTTCGAACTGGGCGAACCGCTGCTCTTCAAGGGGGCCGCGTGGCTCACGTTCGGCACGATTCCCCTCGGCTCTTCGGTGAACATGCACCCGATGGCCTTCGCCGCTTGGTTCGGCCTGCTCGCCACGGCGTTGAACCTGTTTCCAATCGGTCAGCTCGATGGCGGCCATATCTCGTATGCCGTGCTCGGACGACGCAGCACGATCGTGACGATTGTGATGGTGCTGTGCCTGATGGGCCTGACGTTCATCTCAACGTCGTGGCTGGTGTGGACGGTGCTGACGGTGGTGATGCTGTTGACGTTCGGCCCGCGTCATCCGCGGACGATCGATGAGGACATTCCGCTCGACGCCGGCCGGCTCTGGCTCGCCGCGTTCGCGGTCCTGATGTTCATCCTGTGCTTCACGCCTGCGCCGATTCAGCCGGGGGCTCTCGTTGGGAGACCCTAGAACGTACGCAACCACGAAGGTCACCAAGTACACGAAGGAAAGCAGTCCTACCTTCAACGCCTCGGTAGTGTCCGGCTTTGGCCGGACTACAGAACGCTCAACGGATCCACATCGATCGTCAGACGCCGCCTGATTTCAGGCATTGAGGCGACGACCTGGCTCAATGCGTTGCGCATGTCGGCGCGGCGTGCTCCTTTCAGAAAGAACTGCACGCGATGCTCTCCGCGTAAGCGCCCGAGCGGTGCAGGCGCCGGGCCGAGGATCGTGAACGTTCCGATCGCGGCGGATGGTTCGAGGCGGCACACGATATCCTGCGCGTACTGCATCGCTTCTTCAAAGCTTCGCCCGCGCACGACGCCGTTGATCAACGAGAGGAACGGCGGATAGCGCATCCCTCGGCGATATACGATTTCGCGCTCGAAAAACGCCGCGTAGTCCTGGCGACACGCGAGCTGGATGCTGTAATGCTCGGGATACAGCGTCTGCACGATGGCTTCGCCGCTCCGCTCCCCCCGGCCGGCGCGGCCAGCCACCTGCGTCAGCAGCTGAAACGTCCGCTCTGACGCCCTGAAGTCCGCCAGGCCCAGCCCGACATCCGCAGAGATCACGCCGACCAGTGTCACGCGTGGAAAATCGTGCCCCTTGGCGATCATCTGCGTACCGACGAGGACATCGAGCTCCCCCGCCGCAAATGCCGACAGCAGCTGGGTCAACGCTCCCTTGCGTCGGACGGAATCCCGATCGATGCGCCCGATGCGTGCCTCGGGAAAACGCTCCCGGAGATGCTCCTCCACGCGCTCAGTGCCGTATCCGGAGTGCTCGAGATAGGGCGCGGCGCACTTCCTGCACGTCTTCGGGACGGTCATGGAATAGTTGCAGTAGTGGCAGCGTGCCCTCCATCCATTTCGCGCGGTGTGCACGGTCAGCGATACGCTGCAGTTCGGACAGTCGAACGTATCGCCACACTGACGGCAGAAGACCGCGGTCGAATAACCGCGCCGATTCAGGAGAACAAGCACCTGTTCCCGGCGCTGGAGCCGCTCGCCGATGGCGGCGGCGAGATCGCGGCTGATCACCACGTCCGGCCCCTCCTCGGCATACTCCGCGCGCATGTTGACCAGGCGTACAGCGGCAAGCGGACGGTCGAAAACACGCCGCTCGAGTGTCACGCGGGTGTACTTGCCTGACGCCGCATTCTGATAACTCTCCATCGACGGCGTGGCGGATCCGAGAATGACCAGCGCCCGTTCGCGGCTGGCGCGCAGGATCGCGACGTCTCGGCCGTGATAGCGCGGCGTCTCCTCCTGCTTATAGGAGCTGTCGTGCTCTTCGTCGACGATGACGAGGGCGAGGCCATCGATCGGAGCGAACACCGCGGACCGCGTGCCGACAACCACATCCACGTCGCCGCGGCGGATGCGATGCCACTGATCGTGACGCTCGCCGTCGGACAGCGCGCTGTGCTGAATGGCGACGCGGCTGCCGAACGTGCCCCGGAAGAGCGCCGCCACCGACGGCGTCAGGGCGATCTCGGGCACCATCAGCAATACCCGACCGCCAGCCCGACAGACCCGTTCGGCAAGGCGTAGATAGATTTCGGTCTTGCCGCTGCCGGTAACGCCGTGCAGCAGCGCCACTCGAAAGTCGCGCGCATCGGCGAGCGCGGACAGCGTCGCAAGCGCGCAGCGTTGTTCCTCCGTCAGGTCACGCGCGGCGTCTGGTGGAACATCGACGAGTGCGGCTCGTTCGAACGGATCGCGCTCGTCCTGGTCGTCGCGGATACTTGCAAGGCCGCGCTTCACCAGCCGCCCCAGAACGTCGGCAGTGACCCCGCGGTCGCGCAGTTCGGAGGTCGGCAGTCCCGCCGGTGCGCCGATCAGAATCTCGAGGGCGGCTCGCTGTTTATCACTAAGGGGTCGGGAGTCATTACGCGATCCGAAAGCCTCCACTGGGCGGTTCGAGGTTTTCGGATCGCGTAATGACTCCCGACCCCATACCGTTGCCGAAACAATCCGCTGCTTCTTGAATCCACGTGCCTTCGACGCGCGAGCGCCTGGCGGCATTGCCACCCCGAGCGCATCGCCGATACCAGCCACGTAATATTCAGCCACCCATCGACAGAGATCGACGATCGCCGGCGGCAATAGCGGCTCGGGGTCAAGCGCCGAGAGGATGTCCTTGGCTTCTGTCCCCTCACCAATCGCCGCATCGTGCTCGACGACGCAGCCCGTGAGCGTGCGAGAGCCGACCGGCACGCGGACGCGAGCGCCAACCGGGGGAAGCGCCATCGCATCGGGAACACGGTACGTGAGGAGATCGAGGAATGGAACGGGGACCGCTACAGATATGAGGCGCAATGCTGAATGCTGAATTGGGAATGCTGACTGATTCTAAATTGAATTCAGCATTCGCCATCCGCCATTCATCATTACTCGCCTGCCAGGATCGACCGCACTTTCTTCATGTCGTCCCAGACGTCGCGCTTCGCGGACGGCGTTCGCAACAGATACGCGGGATGATAGGTCGGAATCAGGATCGCGTCCCGGTACCTGAATTCGCGCCCGCGCAACCGCGTGATCGGATCGGTCGTGCGCAGCAGGCATTGCGCCGCGAACTTGCCAAGCGCGACGATCACCTTGGGCTTGATGGTGTCGATCTGGCGGAACAGGAACGGCTCGCACTGCTCGACTTCATCAGGCTCAGGATTGCGGTTGCCCGGCGGCCGGCACTTGATCACGTTTGCGATATACACGTCCGCACGCGTGAGGCCGATCGCTTCGATGATCTTCGTCAACAGCTGTCCGGCACGACCCACGAACGGCTCGCCCTGGATGTCTTCATCCGCACCAGGCGCTTCACCGACAAACATGAGGTCAGCACTCGGATTGCCGACGCCGTACACGATCTGCTTCCGTCCGAGCGTGTGCAGCTTGCACCGGGTGCAGTCGCCCAGGTCATCGCGGATCGCTTTTAGTGCGGCATCCGGGGATGAGAAGAGAGGAACCGCATCCTCCTGAGCGAGCCTTTCAGGCTCGCTTCGCGGACCCAAAGGGTCCGCGCCGCTCCGGCCGCGCCACTCGGGTTCACGACGAATCCCGTCCACGCCCAGTTCCTCGAAGAACTCGAGGTGGGCCTTGAGCTGATCGCTGGACATGAAGTCAGGCTCGGGCGGGCGCGGGCGCGCGGCTTTGTACGAGCGTCTCGACGCGGTCGAGAATCGCTTCGGCGATCCGCGCCTTGCTCTGGAGCGGAAGCGCCTGCTCGCCCTCGGGGCCGACGATGGTGACCGCGTTGGTCGACACGTCAAACCCGGCGCCGGGCTCCGACACGTCGTTGGCGACAATCAGGTCGGCGTTCTTGCGAACGCGCTTCTCGCGCGCCTTGGCGATGAGGTCTCCCGTCTCGGCGGCGAAACCGACGAGTACCAATGGGTTCGCGCGCCGCGTCGCCGAGCGACCGAGGTCGGCGAGAATGTCAGGCGTACGCTGGAGGGTCAGCGTCATTGGCGCTTCGGACTTGGCGATCTTTTCCGCTGCGGCCTGCACCGGCGCATAGTCGGCGACTGCGGCCGCCATGATGACGACGTCCGCCTGTTCGGATGCCCGCATGACGGCCGCGTGCATCTCCGCCGCGCTGCGCACCCTCACGATCGTGTCGGCCGTGGGCGGCTCGATCGTGGTCGGCCCGGCCACCAGCGTGACGTTCGCGCCGCGCGCGTGCGCCGCGGCGGCCAGCGCAAATCCCATCCGGCCGCTCGATCGGTTTCCGACGTAACGCACCGGGTCGATATCCTCGTAGGTCGGCCCCGCGGCCACCACGACGCGGCGACCGCGCAGCAGGGAATCGCGCGGTCGCAGCATGCGCTCCGCGGCCGCGACGACTTCGTCCGGCTCGGCGAGCCGCCCCTTACCAATCCAGCCGCACGCAAGATATCCCTCGCCAGGTTCGACAAAGCGGACACCGCGTGCCGCCAGCGTCTGCAGGTTCCGCTGCACGGCCTCGTGGCCCAGCATATTGGTGTTCATGGCCGGTGCGATCAGCACCGGTGCCTGTGTCGCCAGATAGAGCGAGGTCAGGAAATCGTCTGCGATGCCGTTGGCGAACTTGCCGATGACGTTTGCGGTGCACGGAGCCACGAGCAGCAGCGCGATCTGGTCGCCAATCGCGATGTGCTCGATGTCGGCGTTGGCGCCAGGCTTCCACTGCGACGTGATGACGGGTCGGCGAGTGACCGCCTCGAACGTAATCGGACCGACGAACCGCGTGGCCGCCCGGGTCATCACGGCGACCACGTCGTGACCGCGCTTCTGGAGGCCGCGGCACACTTCGACCGCCTTGTAGGCGCCGATGCCGCCGGTGACTCCCAGGGCAATTAAACCCATATCAAATCCCAAATCCCAAATCCCAATGACATCCCCGAACTTTTGATTTGGGGTTTGGGATTTGGGATTTACTGTTCGTCATCAATCTTCACAACTTTCCGTCGCAGAATTTCCTTCTGGGCAATGCCAATCTTCCTGTTGCCCGCTTCCCGCGGCAACGCGCCCTTGAGCAGCTGGCGTGTCCGCTGGCTGGCCAACACGACGAACTCGAACCGATGTTCCTTGGGTGCTCTTTCCACGAGATCCTCCGGGCGGGTCTGGTTGTCCGCCGTAGCTTTAACGAAAGGCGGAAAGGCCCGCCCGTATACCATCCGATGGCTCTACGTTAGACGCCGGGGCGCCCCTGAAGGTCCGCACCTACGAACGGAATGTCCCGATAATGGTTTCGGCCGCCGCGCGCATGGCCTTCACGCGAGCCCGCTCGGCCAGCACAATGGCGCGCAGCCGATCCACGGCCCCGTCGAGCTCGTCATTGACTACCACGTATTCGTAGGTGGCGAACTCGCCGACTTCGAGTCGGGCGGTCTCGAGCCGCTTCCGGATTTCCTCGTCCGAGTCCTGGCTACGGCCGCGCAACCGCTGCTCGAGCGTGGCCCCAGACGGCGGCAGCACGAAGATCCCGACCGACTCGATCCCGCTGCTCCGGACCTGCCTCGCTCCTTGAACGTCGATCACGAGCACCAGGTCCTGTCCAGTGGCCAGGCAGCATTCAGTATCAGTCGCGCACGTGCCGTAATAGTTCCCAAAGACGTCCGCCCACTCGAGAAAGTCGCCCTTTCGAACCATCTCCTCGAACCGCTGGCGACTGATGAAATTATAGTCAACGCTATCCTGCTCGCCCGGACGAGCCGCTCGCGAGGTGTACGACCGGGACAGGCAGAGATTCGGGATCCGGTGCACCAGGCGCTCGACCAGCGTCGTCTTACCCGTCCCCGATGGCGCCGACACGATAAAGAGCTGGCCCCGCTTGACGGGCCTGTTGTCGAGCCGCGTCGTCCGAGCGGAGTCGGAGGCGCTACTCGACATTCTGAACCTGCTCACGCATCTTCTCGAGTTCCGCTTTGGCGTTAATGATCAACTCCGATATCCGGAGGCCGTCGGCCTTCGACCCAATCGTGTTCACCTCGCGGTTCATCTCCTGCAGCAGGAAATCAAGCTTACGCCCGCAGGGCTCATCGGCATCGGTCAGCGCGTCCCAGTGCGCAAGATGCGCCCGGAACCTCGTCACCTCCTCGCTGATGTCGGATCGCTGGACGGTGCGCACGATCTCCTGGGCGATCATCGCCTCGTCAACCGGAAGATCGTGGCTGATCTCGTCCACGCGCTCCTGCAACCGCGCCTGGAGGGACGACCGGCCTTCATCGGCCGCGGCAGCCAGACGCTCGATGAGACTGGCCAGGAATTCCTTGCGTGCGTCCAGATCGGTTCGCAGGTGACTGCCCTCGCGGATCCGCATCGCATCGAGGTCCGCCAGCGCCTGCTCCACTGCCGCTTCCACGCTTGCCGCGATCTGCGCTTCGACCTGGGGATCGGCGTCCGCCGTACGATCGCGCACGGTGATCGCCTGCGGGAGCCGCAGCAGATCCCCGGGCGTCAGCGCCCCTGAAACGAGACCGCGCTCGCGCGCACGATCGATGGCCGCCGATAAGGCGTTGGCGAACTCCTCGTTCAGCTCGACGGTCGGCGTCGCCATGGTGCGAAGCTGCACGGAGATCTGCAGTTCGACGCGGCCGCGGGCAAGACGCTTCTGGAGCAAGGCTCGCACGCGAGGCTCGACCTCGCCGAGCAACTGCGGAATACGTAGCTGGATATCCAGGAACCGATGATTCACGGCCCGCACCGTGACCCCAATGGTTGCCCGCTCGTCCTCGTGCGTCAGCGAGGCGAATCCGGTCATCGACTTGATCATCGAATTTCAACCACGAAGCACACCAAGACTTTCAACCACGAAGAACACGAAGAACACGAAGAACACGAAGGATCATATGCATCACACACTTCGTGCACTTCGTGACCTTCGTGGTTCAACACGTCCTCGTGGTTCATACGCGTTCGGGCTCGTCGGTCGGCTCCTCCTGCAACTGCAGTTCGTAGAGTTTCGCATAGACGCCGCCCTGCGCGAGCAGTTCCTCGTGGCGGCCTGTTTCGACGATGCGCCCGCGCTCGAGCACGACAATGGCGTCCGCGCGGCGGACCGTAGAGAGGCGATGCGCAATCACGAACGAGGTGCGGTTGAGCATGAGCGTCGACAGCGCCTCCTGCACGAGCATTTCCGACTCGGCATCGAGCGACGAGGTGGCCTCGTCAAGGATCAGGATCGGCGAATCCCTGAGGATCGCGCGGGCGATGGCGACCCGCTGCCGCTGGCCGCCCGACAACCGCTGACCGCGCTCGCCGATCATCGTCTCGTAGCCGCGATCGAGACTGGTGATGAAGTCATGGGCATGCGCCGCGCGGGCCGCCGCCTCGATTTCCTCGCGAGCCGCCGCGGGCCGGCCGTACGCAATGTTGGCGGCAATCGTGTCGTCGAAGAGCACCGTCTCCTGCGTCACGATGGCCACCTGCGCGCGCAGCGACGCCAGCGTCACGTCTCGCAGGTCGCGGCCGTCGATGGTAATCGCCCCCTGCGTGACGTCGTAAAACCGCGGGATCAGGTTCACCAGCGTCGTCTTGCCTGCGCCGCTGCGTCCCACGATGGCCAGCGTCTGGCCGCCGCGGACACCGAACGACACCCCTCGCAGGGTCGCATCGTCCGCCCCGACGTATGCGAAGTGCACGTCCCGGAACTCGATGGCGTCGCGGAAACGCGGAAGATCGATTGCTCCGTCACGCTCCTTGACCTCGCTGTGCGTGTCGAGCATCTCGAAGATGCGCTCCGCGGCGGCTATAGCCTGCTGAAGGTTGGCATTGACTCGGCTCAATTTCTTCGCCGGCCCGTACATCATGAACAGCGCCGCGATGAATCCGACGAATTCGCCAGTCGTGAGGCGGCCGGCAGCGATTTCCTGGCTGCCGTACCACAGCGCAACGGCGAACGCGACGCCCCCGATGAACTCCATCAGCGGCGGCAGTGCCGATAGCGCGCCCGTCACCTTCATGCTGGTGCGATAAAGGCGATGCGAGGCGCTCTCGAACTTCTCCGTCTCGCGCCCCTCGGCCCCGAACGCCTTGACGATCCGGTGGCCGGTGAACGCCTCGGAGGCGACGTGCGTGATTTGCTCCAGCGCTTCCTGGCTGCGTCTCGTCGTCCGTCGCACACGCTGTCCGAACCGGACGAGCGGGTACACGATCAGCGGCGCGCCGGTGAGGCTGACCATCGCAAGCCGCGCGTCGTAGTAGAAGAGCAGCCCCGCAAAGCCGATCAGTGACAGCGATTCCCGTGCGAGGTCGCCAAGCGTCTCCGAGACCGCCTGCTGGATCTGCGCGACATCGTTCGTGATTCGCGACATCAGCCGGCCGCTGGTCTGTGCCGAGAAGAATGCGGCCGACTGCCCGAGGATGTGCGTGAAGAGAATGTTGCGGAGGTCGCGCACGACGCGCTGGCCGACGTCGGTCATGAGATAGCCCGACAGGTACGCGCCGATGCCTTTGATCAGGTAGAGCGCGACGATCGTGGCGATGATGCGGCCGATCTCCTCGTGCCTCGGGAGCACGCGGTCGAGGATCGGCTGGATCTGCGCGGCAACGCCTGCCGACGCAGCGCCATACACAATCATGGCGACCATCGCGGCGGCCAGTCGTCCGCGATAAGGACGCGCGTACGCGATCAGCCGGAGGAAGACGCTCACTCGGTAAACCGGTATCGCAGCAGAACCCAGAGCGCGACGACACCGTCGCGCCATCCGATCTTCTTCCCCTCGTCATAGCCCCGGCCATCGTAGGTGATCGGAATCTCGTAGACGCGATAACCCCGCTTGAAAATCTTTGCCGTCAGCTCGGGCTCGATGCCGAACCCGTTCGAGCGAAGGGTCATCGATCGCAGCACGTCGGTCCTCATCACCTTGTAGCAGGTCTCCATGTCCGTGAGCATGGTGTTGTAGAGGACGTTCGTGAGAAGCGTGAGCAGCCGGTTGCCCAGGTAGTGCGTAAACAGGAACACGCGGTGCCGCCCGATAAACCGGGATCCGTAGACGACGTCCGCGCGGCCGTCGCAGATCAGCTCGATGAGCTGCGGGAACTCCTCGGGTGAGTATTCGAGATCCGCGTCCTGAATCACGACGATGTCGCCGCGAACGGCCTCGAACCCGGCACGCAGCGCTGCGCCCTTGCCGCGGTTCGTCGGCTGCAACAGAAGCGTGAAACCCAGCTCGCGCTGCAGGCCCGTCAACGTATCGCGAGTACCGTCGGTCGAGCAATCGTCGACGACGATGAGCTGGGTGCGGACCGGGACCGCAATCACGCGCCGGATGATTTCGTCGATCGTCGCGGCCTCATTGAACACCGGCATGACAACCGAGAGAAGCGGGTCGGCCGGCGTGCCGCGGGCCCTCGGCATCAGCGTGCGGCGTGCCCCGCGCCCGCTCCAGGGGCCTTCGCTCGGAAACCGTGCGGATGCGTTGAATGCCAGCGCCACGCGTCGGCGACGATCATGTCGAGCTCCGGCCGCTGCGGCACCCATCCCAGGTCGTCGCGGATACGCTGCGCCGACGCGAACAGCACGGCCGGATCCCCGGGACGCCGCGGCGCGGATCGGTGCGCCACTTTCCGGCCGGTCACACGCTCCACCGACGCAATCACGTCACGCACAGATGAAGGGCGCTCGGTGCCGACATTGTAGGTGGCCGAAAGGCCGTTCTCTTCGAGACGGCGCAGTGCCCGCACGTGCGCGTTGGCAAGGTCGGTCACGTGGATATAGTCGCGCAGACACGTCCCGTCAGGCGTCGGGTAATCCTCGCCGAAGATCTCGATCTGAGGCCCGCCGGAGGCCGCTTCAAACGCGCGCGGGATGACATGAATCTCGGGCGAGTGGTCTTCGCCAATCTCGCCGTCGGGATCCGCTCCCGCCGCGTTGAAATAGCGGAGGCGGATCGACCGGAGTCCATATGCGCGCTCGAAATGCGGGAGGGCGTGCTCAACGGCAAGTTTCGTCTGCCCGTACGAATTGATGGGCGCGGTCGGATGCGTTTCACGCAACGGCGTTTCAACCGGCTCCCCGTATACGGCGCACGTCGACGAGAACACGAACTGCCGGCACTGCTCCGCCGCCATGGCCTCCAGCGTCGCCAGCGTCCCCAGCACATTGTTCCGGTAATACCCGATCGGGTCGTGGACCGAATCAGACACGGTCAGCCACGCCGCGAAATGCATGACCGCCGACGCGCCACTGTCCTTCAGCGCCCGCCGAACCGCATCGACGTCGCGGATATCGCCCTCGACGAGCGGCGCGCCAAGCGCCGCCTCCGGATGACCGGCCGACAGATTGTCGTATATGACGACGCGGTAGCCGGCCTGGCGCAGCGCCTTGGCGGCATGGCTGCCGATGTAGCCGGCGCCACCCGTCACGAGCACCGTCGAAGGGTCAGTGGCGGCCAATGGAGTAGTAGATGAACCCGTTTTGCTTCATCTGCTCCGGCGTGAAGAGATTGCGGCCGTCGAAGACCACTGGGGATCGCATCAGCTTCTGCATTCTCGCAAAATCCGGCCGCCGGAACTCGCTCCACTCGGTCACGATCGCGAGGCAGTCCGCGCCTTTGAGCGCGTCGTAGTTCTTGCCCGCAAACGTCACCCGATTCCCGAAAATGCCCTTCGCAACTTTTGTTGCCTCGGGATCGTACGCCTGCACCTCGGCGCCCGCAGACAGGAGCGCTTCAATCAGGGGAATCGCGGGCGCCTCGCGCATGTCGTCGGTGCGCGGCTTGAACGCGAGGCCCCAGACGGCGACCGTTTTCCCCTTCAGTGAACCAAAATGCTTGCGCATCTTCGTGGCCAGCCGGGTCTTCTGCGCACCATTGACCGTCTCAACCGCCTTGAGGATCTTGAAGTCGTATTCCTGCTGGGCGGCGAAGTGGACGAGCGCCTTGACATCCTTCGGAAAACAGCTGCCCCCGTAACCGATGCCCGGAAACAGAAACGACGTGCCAATCCGGGTGTCGGATCCGACAGCCCTGCGCACCTCATCGATGTCGGCGCCGACCAGCTCGCAGACATTCGCCATCTCATTCATGAAGGAAATGCGCGTCGCCAACATCGCGTTCGCCGCGTACTTGGCCAGCTCCGCACTGGCGCAGTCCATCATCATGATGGGCGCGCCGGTTCGGGTGAACGGCGTGTAGAGTTCCATCATGATTTCCTTCGCGCGCGGATCCTCCGCACCGACGACGACCCGATCGGGTTTCATGAAGTCGTCGATCGCGGCTCCCTGCTTCAGGAACTCGGGATTGCTGACCACGCTGAAGGGATGCGTCGTCTCGCGGCGAATGGCCTCTCGCACCTTTACCGCCGTGCCGACCGGCACGGTGCTCTTGTTGACGATGACCTTGTAGCCGTTCATCGCGCGCGCGACCTCGCGCGCCACGCCGAGGACGTGCTGCAGATCGGCGGAGCCATCCTCGCCCTGCGGCGTGCCGACGGCAATGAAGACGATGCTCGCGCCGCGGACCGCCTTGGGCAGCATCGTCGTAAATGTGAGGCGGTTTTCGTGACGGTTGCGCCGGACGACCTCCTCGAGGCCGGGTTCGTAAATCGGCATCTTGCCCCGGCTCAGCGTGCGAATCTTCGCGCTATCTTTGTCGACGCACACCACATCGTTGCCGCTCTCGGCGAAGCAGGCTCCAGCGACAAGCCCCACGTAACCCGTACCAATGACCGCAATTTTCATCGTTTTTCTCAACCCTGCGAGCGAAAGCGAAAGCGCCTGAAACAGCTGACGTTAGCATATCGGATCGAACCGCGTGTACTCTGCTCGGCGTGCGCATCCTCGTCGACTACCGCCCCGCCTTGCGGCAGCGCACCGGAGTCGGCGAGTACATTCATCAGCTTGTCCGTGCGTACACGAGCGTGAAGCACGATGAGGTCATCGCCTTCACCAGTTCCTGGAAGGACCGGCCTGCGAGGGGACTCGATTCCGAACTTGGCGTGCGCGTCGTCGACCACCGCATTCCCGTTCGCGTTCTGAACTATCTGTGGCATCGGCGAGAGTGGCCACCGGTGGAGATGCTCGCAGGCCCTGTTGACGTCGCCCACTCCGCGCATCCGCTCCTGATGCCCGCACGTCGCGCGGCCCAGGTCGTCACGATCCACGACCTGTATTTCCTGTCGAGCACAACGATGACCGCTGCGGAAATCGAGCGCGACTACCCTGCTCTCGTGGCCAATCACGCGCGTCGATCCGACGCAGTCATCACGTCCACGCAATACGGCAAGAGGCAGGTCGCCGATCGACTTGGGATCGCGGATGACTGCATCTACGTATGTCCGCCCGGCGCTCCATCATGGAAGACGCTGGGACGGGAACCACACCTGCCGCACGACGGATGCATCCTGTTCGTGGGCACCCTCGAGCCGCGGAAAAACATCGGCGTTCTGCTCGACGCCTACGCGCGGCTTCTGAATCTTGGCGTGTCGCCTCCACGACTTGTGCTGGCGGGACGCGCGACGCCGGCGGCGTCCGAATGGCTGAAACGGATCACGATGGCGCCTCTCGCCGGTCACGTCAGCCACGCAGGGTACGTCCCGAATGACGAGCGTGAGACGTTGTATCGGTCAGCCCGCCTCCTTGTTTTGCCCTCCCTGGACGAGGGCTTCGGACTCCCTGCCCTGGAGGCGATGTCGGCTGGAATACCGGTGATCGTGTCGACGCGCGGGTCGTTGCCGGAAGTCGTTGGCGGTGCTGGGGCGCTCGTCGATCCTGCGGATGCCGATGCGCTCGCCAACGCGATCGAACGGGGGATTCGCGACGAGGGATGGGCGTTGCGCGCGGCACAGGCGGGCCTGGAACGTGCGCAAGGCTTCAGCTGGGACGATTCAGCCCACACGCTGCGCCGCGCGTACACCGACGCCGTCGAACGGCGCCGGCGCAAGAAGAAATGAAGATTGCCATCGATGCGCGGGAACTTCGCGACAAGCCGACTGGCGTCGGCCGCTTTCTCGCGGAGATCCTTGCGGCATGGAAAACCTTACCCGAAGCGCAAGCGCAGGAATTCATCCTGCTTGCGCCAGATGGGATGACCCCGCGTGCCGGGATCCTATGGGAACAAGTGGTCCTGCCGCGACTCGTCAGAGAGGCCCGAGCCGACGTCCTTTTCTCTCCGGCCTATAGCGGACCGATGCTCCCTCCGGTACCCATGGTTGTTGCCATCCATGATGTGTCGTTCGCTGCGCATCCCGAGTGGTTCACGTGGCGCGAGGGGGCGCGCCGCCGGACGACCGTGCAGCTTGCGGCACGTGCGGCGACGCGCGTCGTGACGATTTCGCAATTCTCGAAACGCGAGATCGTCGCGCATCTGGGCATCGACAGCTCAAAGGTGGTTGTTGCATATCCTGGTGTGGCGGACCTGAAAGGTCCGCCCCGCATGGTGGATGATTTACCTCATGCAGCGGGGACCCGGCCGGATGCGGCGCCGACCCTTCGGGTCCGCGATACGAGCTCACAGACGGTGCTCTTCGTCGGCTCCATCTTCAACCGCCGCCATGTTCCCGAGCTGATCGAAGGATTTGCGCGTCTCGCGCGCGACCGCGGGGATGCGCGGCTTCAGATCGTCGGCGACAATCGCACCTCCCCCGCCATCGACGTCGCCGGCGCGATTCGCGCGACCGGCTTGATCGATCGCATTCAGCTTCGCTCGTACGTCACGGACCAGGAACTTCAAGGGCTGTACGCCGGCGCCTCCGCCTTTGCTTTTCTCTCCGAATATGAAGGCTTTGGCCTGACGCCGCTCGAAGCAATGGCGGCGGGGCTCCCTGTGCTGCTGCTCGATACGCCCGTCGCACGCGAGATCTGCGGTGAAGCGGCGATCTACGTGAAGCGTCCGGACCCGGTGCTCATCGAAAACGCACTGGCAACGTTGCTGTTTGACGCAGGGGAGCGTCGGAGACTGGTGGACGCCGCGGACCGCGTTCTCGCGAAGTACTCATGGACCGAGTGCGCCCGGCAGGTGCTGAAGGTGCTGATCGCGAGCGGCCGTGGGTGACCCGCTGACCCTCCCTCGCCTCTCGATCGTGATCGTGACGTACAACTCGCGCGCGCACATCGATCGATGCCTGAGCTCGCTCGTCGAACATCCGCCGACCATCGATCACGAGACCGTTGTGGTCGATAACGCCTCGACGGACGGGACCGCGGCGGACATTCGACAACGATGGACGGGCGTGCGCGTGATTGATGCCGGTGCAAATCTCGGGTTTGCACGCGCGAACAATCTCGGAATCCAGCAGACCTACGGCGGACTGATCCTGCTGCTCAACCCCGACACAATCGTCCCGACCGGGTCAATCGACCGGCTGATCGCGGCGCTCGATGCCAGGCCGGATGCCGCGATTGCGGGGCCGCGCCTCGTCAACGGCGACGGCCGGGCGGAGCTCTCCTTTGGCCGCATGCTGTCCCCTTTATCAGAGCTCCGGCAGAAGGTTCTGATGCGCGGAGGCGAGCACGGTCTCGCGCCGCTGGCCGCGTACGTGGAGTGGCTCACACGTCAGCCCCGCGACGTTGACTGGGTCAGTGGCGCCTGCATGCTCGTCCGCCGCGCGGACGCCGAGGCCGCCGGTCTGATGGATGAGCGTTTCTTCATGTACGTCGAGGACGTCGACTTCTGTGCGGCAGTACGCGCCCGCGGACGAAAAGTGTTATTCGAGCCGGCAGCGGAGATCGTGCATTTCCGCGGGCAATCACGTGCAACCGCCTCCACCCCGACCGAGCGTGCGTATCGGCGCAGTCAGATTGCGTTCTACGAAAAGCACCATCCGCGGTGGGTCCTGGCGCTCCGGCTGTACCTGAAGATACGTGGCCGACTTCCCGATAAGTCGATCAAGCCATGACTGAACCGGCCGGCGATCAATTCTCCTGGACCTGCCCGGCGTGCGCCCGCAGGGTGCCCTCCAGGGTCGACGCCTGCCGATGCGGGCACGAGAAACAGTCGGCGCCGCTTGTCGTGCCCGAGGAGTCGTCTGCCGAACCGGCGCGGTCGAGCCCACCGGCATCCCTGCTGCTGATTCTTGGAGCGGGGGTCGGTATCGCGATTACGGTGTTCATCGTACGCTCTCAGAAAGACGAGACGCCCGCACAGGCATCGCTGACTGTGTCCGCGTCAACGGCGGAGTCCTCAGTCGTTGACTCGCCTGAGGCAGCGACGGACACCCTCGTGGCTCCGGTCACAGGCAGCATTGCGTTCGCCCAGCCGGCAACCGCAAGTCCGAGTATTGCGGCTCCACCGGTGGGATCCATCGAGGACATTGTCAGCGCTGCCCTCCCCGCAGTGGCCTCGATCGACACCGGCACCTCCCGCGGCAGCGGCTTCTTCGTCAGACCCGACCTCGTGGTCACGAATGCGCACGTCGTTGAGGGTCAGACATCGGTCCAGCTGCAGGCGGGTGGCGCGAAGTACACGGCGCGGGTCATGACGACATCCGCAGGTTACGACCTGGCGTTGCTTCAGGTGTACGGGGCGAACCCGAGCCAGGTCACACTCCGCCTCGGCACCGCGGCCGGCGCCCGTGCCGGTGAAGAAGTCATCGCGATCGGATATGCGCTCGGCTCGCTATCCAACACCGTCACGCGCGGCATCGTCAGCGCCATCCGTCAGACGGGAAACGTGACGCTGCTTCAGACCGACGCCGCTATCAACCCTGGCAACAGCGGCGGGCCGCTCCTCGATCGCAGCGGCGAGGTCATCGGCATCAATTCCATGGGGATCGCCAAGCAGGTAGGAGAAGGCCTCGGGTTCGCGATCGCGGTAGATCACGTCAAGCAACTGCTCGACGGGCAGAGCATGCCGTCGACGAGCACGCCGCTCGCCGGTCTCACCCAGGCGATGGGCGGACCGTCGGAAGGCGATCAGCGGCGGATCGATGGCGCGAACCAGCTCGAGAAAGTCTTCGACTGGGCGTCGCGCAACAGCGATCAGCTCGACACTTCATGGGACAAGGGTGCCCGCATCTGCGTTGCTGGCACGCCGCGCACGTCCTCGTCGCGCGCCTGGTTCGCGCTGTGGGAGACCAACGGCGTGCGTCTGTCGACAACGACCGGATACGATTGCGCCAGCTGGGTCGCGGCGATGCGGGGCGACGCGCTCCAAATCCACGACGCGATGGCGAAGGCCAGCGAGGGCGCCCGCCGCGTCGGCGTGTATCCAGGGACGATGCGAGACCTGCGACGCAAGTACCGCCTCGACTGGGATGGGTGGGATCGGTAAAATCCCAAATCCCAACATCCCACATCCCAACGTTTCTCTGTCATCATCGTCACCGGTGAAAGTTGCGATCGATGTCCGAAAGCTGCACGACTTCGGCATCGGCACCTACATTCGGAACCTCCTGCGGCATCTCGCGCGGATCGATCGCGAGAACGAGTACGTGCTGCTGTGCGACGCGCCCGACATGAACGTCGCGGAGCAACTCGGACCGAATTTCCGGACGGTGTTCGAACCGTCGCCCAACTACTCGCTGCGCGAGCAGTTCCACGTCCCGTGGGCGCTGATGCGCGAAAAGCCTGACGTCTTTCACGCGCCGCACTACGTACTGCCGATCGCCGTGCCCTGCCGTTCTGTCGTCACCATTCACGACTGCATCCACCTGATGTTTCCGCAGTACCTCCCCAACCGGGCTGCTTACGCCTACGCGCGGGCGTCGATGTGGATTGCGGCGAAACGTTCCGACAGGATTCTCACGGTCTCCGAGGCATCCAAGCGCGACATTCTGCACTTCTTCAACGTGGCGCCCGACAAGATCTCGGTCGTCTACAACGCGATTGACGAGCGGCTCTGGGTCGAGCCTGACCCCGAGGACGTGGCGCGGGTGCGCGAGCGATTCCAGCTCGATCACGGCTTCGTCCTGTACGCGGGCACGATCAAGCCGCACAAGAACCTCGTCCGGCTGATCGAGGCGTTCGCCGAGCTGCGCAAAGGGGAATTCGAAGAGCTGAAGCTCCTCATCATCGGCGACGAGATCTCGAAACTGCCGGCGCTGCGCCGGGCGGTCCACAGCCACAAGCTGCACAAGCACGTGCGCTTCCTCGGCTTTGTTCCCGACGACACGCTTGCCGTGCTGTACCGGCTGGCCGCGGTGTTCGTCTTTCCGTCGCTCTACGAAGGGTTCGGGCTGCCGCCGCTCGAGGCGATGGCCAGCGGGACGCCGGTGGTCACGTCGAATGTCTCGTCGCTGCCCGAAGTCGCTGGCGACGCCGCGATCCTCGTCGATCCGTACGAGGTCGGTTCAATCGTCGATGGCGTCCGCCGGGTGCTGACCGACCCGCAGCTGGCCGCGGAGCTCCGCAGGAAAGGGCTCGTGCGGGCGCGCGACTTCTCGTGGGAGCGCTCCGTATCGCGCACCCACGAAATCTACCGACTCGTCGGGAAGAGGAACTAACCCCTTGCCCCTTCCCCCTTCCCCCTTTCCCCTGAGAGTTGCGTTCGCCCACGACTGGCTGACGGGCATGCGCGGGGGCGAGAAAGTCCTCGAAGCGCTCTGCGAGCTCTACCCCGACGCGGACATCTTTACGCTGTTTCACGCGCGCGGATCGGTATCAGACACGATCGAGCGTCACCGCATCTCCACGTCGCTCGTCCAGAGACTTCCCTTCGCCCGATCGCAGTACCGCCGCTATCTCCCGGTCTTCCCGACCGCGATCGAGCAATTCGATCTTGATCCCTATGACCTGGTGATCAGCTCGAGCCACTGCGCCGCGAAAGCGGTGGTCGCGGCTGGCCGCGCGCGGCACATCTGCTATTGCCACTCGCCGATGCGCTACGCATGGGACCAATTCGATGCTTACTTCGGACCCAAGCGGGTCGGAGCATTCGCGAGCCGGTGGATCTACGGTCCAATGCTCGCGAGGCTGGCACGTTGGGATGCGGCCACGGCTCCGCGCGTGGGACGCTTTGTCGCGAACTCTCAATACGTTGCGGGCAGGATCCGTCGATACTATAATCGCGAGGCTACGATCGTGTATCCACCCGTCGACACGATCTTTTACCACCCAGACACGACCGTCCCTGGCAGCCATTTTCTGATTGTGTCCGCCTTGGTGCCGTACAAACGGATCGACCTGGCCATCGCGGCGTGCCAGCGCGCCGGGGCGCGGCTGCGCATCGTCGGCGATGGACCCGATCGCACCCGGCTCGAGCAGGGCGCCGGCGGCAGCGTCGAGTTCCTGGGCCGCCTCAGTGACGAGGAGATTCGTGCCGAATACCGCAGCGCACTCGCCGTGCTGATGCCCGGCGAAGAAGATTTCGGGATCGTGCCGGTCGAGGCGCAGGCATGCGGCCGCCCGGTCGTTGCCCTCGCACACGGCGGCGCGCTCGAAACCGTGATCCCGGGCGACACTGGGGTGCTCTTCGCGGAGCCGACGGTCGAGTCGCTCGTCACCGCGTTGGAGCAGACCTCCAAGCTCGCATTTGACCCGGATCTGATCCGGGAGCGCGCGCTCCGCTTCTCGCGCGCTCGTCATCTCGAACGAATGCGCGACGTCATCGACGAGACACTCGACGCGCCAATGGGCACCCGGTGGTAAGACGGTATAACCGTGTGCTCGTCGCGTTCTACGTCATCACCGATGCGCTGCTGGCGGTCTGGGCGTTCGTGCTGGCGTACGGTATCCGCTTCGAGAGCGGCCTGATCCCGGTCATTCATGGCTATCCACCTCTCGAGCAGTACCTGCATGTGCTGCCGTACGTCGTGGTGCTCACGCCGCTCGCCTTTCAGCTTCAGGGCATCTACCGCCTGCGACGCGGCCGATCCCGCGTGGACGACTTCTTCGCGGTGTTGATTGGCAGCATCCTAGCCGTCGTTTTCGGCATCGGCGCGACGTTGTACGTCCAGACGTACTACCTATCGGAGCTGGAGAAGGCGCGCGGCGCCTACGAAGTCTCGCAGCTCGTATGGGCGCTGTTCCTCGGCCTCAACGTTCTGTTCACCTATTCCTCGCGCGAAATCGTGCGCGGGCTGCTCGAGCGCCGCTGGCGCGCCGGCATCGGCCTGAAGCGCATCCTGATTGCCGGCGCCGGAGATCTTGGCCGTATGGTCGCTGATCGCGTCCTCCAGCACCGCGAATTCGGCTACCAGGTTGTCGGCTTCATCGACGATCGCGCAGGCGGCGATCACATCGGCTACCGGGGACTCCCGCTTCTCGGTACGCTCGCCGAGGTCGCCGACATCGCCCAACGCGAGCGCGTTGACCACCTTTACGTGGCGCTGCCGCTCGAGGAGCACGCGAAGCTGCTCGACCTCATCGAGATTACGAGCCGGGAGTGCATCGACGTCAAGGTCGTGCCAGACCTGCTGCAGTTCATCGCCATCCGCGCGCGGCTGGAGGATCTCGACGGCCTCCCGATCATCAACATCAACGATGTGCCGCTCCAGGGGTTCAACGCCTGGCTCAAGCGCGTCATCGACATCGTCCTGTCGGCCGGCGCGCTACTGGTGATGGGCATCCCGCTGGCAATCATTGCCGCACTCGTGAAATGGACGTCCAGCGGCCAGGTCTTCTACACCCAGGAGCGTATGGGCCTCGACGGCAAAGCATTCACCGTCTATAAGTTCCGGTCGATGTACGAGGGCGCCGAGGAGAGAACCGGCCCGATCTGGGCTCGCGAAGACGACCCGCGCGCGACACCGGTGGGACGCTGGCTCCGGCGCCTGGACCTCGACGAGCTTCCGCAGTTCTGGAACGTCCTCAAGGGCGACATGTCGATCGTCGGTCCGCGGCCGGAGCGTCCGTTCTTCGTCGAGCAGTTCAAACACCGTATACCGCAGTACATGCTCCGCCACAAAGTGAAGGCGGGCATCACCGGCTGGGCGCAGGTCAATGGGTGGCGCGGCAACACGTCGCTCGAGAAGAGAATCGAGTACGACCTGTACTACATCGAGAACTGGTCGGTCACACTCGACCTGAAGATCATGTGGCTGACCGTGTTCCGGGGACTCTTTCAGCGGGTTTGAGAGTCACCCTCGAACCCACGACCTCTAACCTGTAACCAGGAACCTCATGCGCATAGTCGTTACCGGCGCCGCCGGATTCATCGGGTCCCATCTCAGCGAAGCCCTCCTCGATCGCGGTCATTCCGTCGTCGGCGTCGACAACCTGCTCACGGGTGACCTGGCGAACCTGGCGCACCTCCGCAGCCGCGACTTCGAATTCATCCGCCACGACGTGACACGCCACATCGACATCGATGGCGCTGTCGACAGGGTGCTGCACTGGGCGAGTCCGGCCAGCCCGATCGACTACCTCGAGCTGCCTATACAAACGCTCAAAGTCGGATCCCTCGGGACCCACAACGCGCTCGGACTGGCAATGGCCAAGAAGGCGCGCTTCGTGCTCGCCTCCACGTCCGAGGTGTACGGCGATCCGCTCGAGCATCCACAACGGGAAACGTACTGGGGCAACGTCAACCCGATCGGTCCGCGCGGCGTGTACGACGAAGCGAAACGGTTTGCCGAGGCGATGACGCTCGCCTACCATCGCTTTCACGGGGTGAACACGAAGATCGTCCGCATCTTCAACACCTACGGCCCGCGCATGCGATTACGCGACGGACGTGCCGTGCCCGCATTCATGTCGCAGGCGCTGACCGGCGAAGACGTGACGGTGTTTGGCGACGGCACACAAACACGCAGCTTTACGTACGTCAGCGACCTGGTCGATGGCATCCTGCGGCTGATGGAGTCCGACACCAATGATCCGGTCAACATCGGTAACCCCCACGAGGTGACGATCGAGGAGATCGCGCGGACGATCATCAAGCTGGTCGCATCTCGCAGCCAGATCGTCTACCGGCCGCTGCCGGTGGACGACCCGAAACAGCGGCGTCCCGACATCACCCGCGCGCGCACGCTGCTCGGGTGGGAGCCGAAGGTCAATCTCGAGGACGGTCTGATGAAGACGGTCGACTATTTCAAGACGAAACTGGCGGATCGTTGATCAGCCGGCGCAGCCTGAAGAAATAATCGCCGCTCGAAACCAGGGTCAGCGTCAGCGCGGTCCAGACCGCCACGTCAACGACCGGCGATGCCTCCCTCAACCAGTTGTAGTACATGAAGACGACGCTCGCCACGATGTACGTGGCGGTCGCCAGCTTGCCCCAGATCGAAGGACGGAAGGTCCGTGGCCCGACTGCCAGGTTCACGATCGCCACAACTCCGACGATGACGATGTCGCGGCTGATGATCAGTACGGTCAGCCACAGCGGCACGTGGTTCGTCAGCTGGATCTGAGGAAGGGTGAGCACTACAAACGTCGTGACGAGGAGCAGCTTGTCAGCCATCGGATCGAGCCAGGCTCCAAGGCTCGTTCGCTGGCTCGTGACCCGCGCGATCAGGCCATCCAGCGCGTCAGTGACCCCGGCAAACAGGAATACGAGCAGCGCCGCGCCAAGGTAGCCGTACACGGTGAGCAGCACGAACGCCGGAATCAGCATGATCCGAAGGATCGTCAGCTGATTGGCGAGCGTGAGGTACCGCACGGCGTCAGCGGGATTCGTCGAGCGCCCGGAGACGGTCGATCGCCGCCATGGCTTCTGCTCCGGAAACGGCACGCTCCGTGTCGAAGCGGTTGCCGTCGAGAAGCGGAAGTACCCCTGCCGAAACGGCTGCGGCTATGGCCCGATAGTTCAGATGCGAAGGGCTGACGTCCGCGATCGCCGGTCGCGAGGCAAGCTGCGCCTGCATCGACGGGTGCGTGCGCGCGATCACCGCCAGAAGGGCGCTCACAGCCTGCGCGAGATCCACGCGGCGGAGGACAACGCCAGGCTGGAACGTATGGTTGTCAAACGGCGGCATGACGCCGGCCGACGCGACCTCCACAATCCAGGGGGCCGCCCAGTGTTCGCGGGTGTCGGTCATAACGACCTGCGTGCGGGGTGCTCTTCGCAAGGTCGGATCGAGGCGGACGCCGATCAACGCCGCCTGGTCGCCACGCGTGATTTGTGTCGCCGCCGGAATGGCACGGAACTCTGCGGGCAGACGCGCGTCGCGGCCCCTCACGGCCGCTGCCTCGGCCTTGGCCTCGAAACCGGCGCCAGGCTCGATCGTTGCCGCCTTGCGATACGTCGCTTCCGCGCCGGCGTAGTCCTGTCGTTCCTCGAGAATCTCGGCGCTCTGCCCGAGCGACGACGCATCCGTGGGGTCCAGATCGAAGGCGCGCGTGAAGTTCTGCAGCGCCGCACCAGCGTCACCGCGCTTCCGCTCGACGATGCCGAGCTCGCGATACAGCACGGCGCTGTCCGGCGCCGTCGCGAGTGCGCGCTGATACGCGGCACGCGCCTCGTCCAGGCGTCCCGACGCGCTCGCCTGGCGCGCGCTCGTGATGAGATCCTGCAGACCCCTGAATCTGAGGACGTCGATCCGCGGCGTCAAATTCAGCAACGATCTGTCAGCGCGAAGTGCCGTTTCAAACGCCGTAAGCGCCTCGCGATCGCGCTTGAGCGACAGCAACGCCTGCCCTTTGCCGACAAGCGCAGGCGCGTACATCGGCGTACTTCGGAGCGCCAGATCGAACGTCGTCAGCGCGCGCATGTAATCCTTTTGCGCCAGCGCCACATAGCCTTGTCCGGTGCGCGCGGGGAACAAATCGGGCGCCGTCTTCAGCGCAGAGGTAAATTCGCTCTCGGCGTTCTTCAGATCGTCATTCTGAAGAAAACGCCAGCCCCGATCGACGGCAGCCGCCTGCTCCGCGCGCGCGGGTGTGGCGATCGGATACACGAAATCGGGATACTTCAGCGCCGGTGGAAGCGGGGGCGCCGTCTTCATTGCGCAGGCCGATATCGCTATCGCCGCGATCACGGAGATTCCGCGGACCCACAGGGTCCGCGCCCCCTCATGCCTAAGAGATTTTGCCAACTTCGTCTCCGGACTCCACTGTAGTCAACCGCTCGATGAATCGCCGTGGCACGTCCGCCTCGATGACGACACGGCCGTTGGTCGCAACGTGGCTGATGACGCGCGCGACGCGGTAGAGCCGGCCGATCTGCTGCCGATCGAATTCCTTTCCGCTGTCGAACGTGATCGTCACCCGGCGCGTGTCGAGCGCAAGACGCGACGCCATCATCTGAAGGAGCTCTGCGGCCCCGGCCCCTGTCACGGCCGATATCAGCGCCGCCGCGGGGTCGGCGTCGCGCAACCGCCGTCGCTCGTCTGGGCTGATCATGTCGATCTTGTTGTACACCGGCACCATCGCCACGTCGGCCGCGCCAACTTCCTCGAGCACGCGATGTACCGCGGCCATCTGTTTGTCGCGTTCAGAGCTGCCCGCGTCGATGACATGCAGGATCAGATCGGCTTCCGCCACCTCCTCCAGGGTCGCACTGAACGCCGCGACGAGCGCGTGCGGCAGGCGATCAATGAATCCCACGGTATCGGAGACCAGGAGCTCGCGGCTGTCCGGCAGCCGAACCCGCCGCACCAGCGGATCGAGCGTGACGAACAACGCATCCGACGCCACGGCCGACTCGTTCGTCAGCCGGTTGAACAACGTCGTCTTTCCAGCATTCGTGTAGCCGACCAGCGCGACGGTCGGCACAGACTGCTTATGGCGCCGCTCGCGCAGTTGCGACCGGCGCTGGCGCACCTGGTCGATCTCCCGCTGAATCACCTGGATCCGGACGCGGATTCGCCGGCGATCTGATTCGAGTTTGGTTTCGCCGGGTCCGCGCGTCCCGATGCCGCCGCCAAGGCGCGAGAGCGCAGTTGCCGATCCGACCAGCCGCGGAAGCAGGTATTTGAGCTGCGCCAGCTCCACCTGCCACTTGCCTTCGCGCGTGCGCGCCCGCCTCGCGAAGATGTCGAGAATGAGCTGCGTGCGGTCGATCACCTTGCGCTCGACTTTGTCCTCGAGCTGCCGCTGCTGGCCGGGCGTGAGCTCGTTGTCGAAGATCACGACATCAACGGCTGCTTCGGCACACGCGGCGGCAAGCGCACTCACCTTGCCCGAACCGATGAAGGTCGCGGGATCGGGTCGCGGTCGGTCCTGCAGCATTCGCATCACCACCGTGGCGCCTGCGGCATCGGCCAGACGGGCCAGCTCGTCGAGCGAATGATCCGCATCGCCGCGCGTGGAGGATGTCACGAGGCCGACGAGCGCGGCGCGCTCGGCCGATGGCGAAGACAACGTGCGGCGTTCAGCCAACATGCGATTTTAACGTACGCTGTTGCGTGCCTAAGCGGGCGAAGAAGTCGAAGCGCGCCCTACCTCGAGCGCCTCTGCCGCGTCAGACGGGGGGCGCACACGAGGACAAGACCAAGCGGCCCTGGAGGCAGCGGAAACACAAGAAGGCTTCCGGGGACTAAGGGTATCGGGCTTCAGCCTCAGTGACCTTGGGCCGCCGCTAGAAAAAGCGGATCTTGGCGCCGATCGAGGCCGAGTCCGACACATGGATGCTGTCGATGAAGCGGATCCGGTGCGGATTGGTCTGCATCACGAGCGAGGTCGTCCGCGTGCCATCGCCGAAGAACCGAACGCCCTTCATCAGCGTGCCGTCCGTGACTCCCGTGGCCGCGAAGACGATGCTGCTTGCCCGGCGCGAGATCCTTCGATCGATAGATCTTCTTGAAGTCCCTGATGCCCATCGCGCGGCAGCGCTGCTCGTGCTCGGGCGTGTCGATCACGAGCCGCGCGAAAATCTCGCCGTTGAGACACCGCATGGCCGCAGCGGTGAGCACGCCCTCGGGCGCGCCGCCGGTGCCCATGACGGCGTGCACGCCGCTGCCGACAACCGCGGCGGTGATGCCGGCCGACAGGTCGCCGTCGCCGATCAGCCTGATGCGCGCGCCGGTGGAGCGGATGTCGTCGATCAGCTGTCTCGTGGCGCGGCCGATCGAGGACGATCACCACGAGATCCTCGACGCGGCGGCCGAGCGACTGGGCGATCGCGCGCAGGTTGAACCGCACGGGCGCGTCGAGATCGACGACGTCCCGCGAGCTCGGGCCGACGACCAGCTTCTCCATGTAGAGGTCTGGCGCGTGCAGAAGGCCGCCGCGTTCCGACGCCGCCAGGACGGCCAGCGCATTCGGCGCGCCGGTCGCGCACAGATTCGTGCCCTCGAGCGGATCGACGGCGATGTCGACCTGCGGATACGCCTGGCCGTTTGGCGACTTCTGCGCCATCGCCGACCTTCTCGCCGATGTAGAGCATCGGCGCCTCGTCGCGCTCGCCTTCGCCGATGACGATGGTGCCGTCGATCGGCACCGAAATCCATCTCGCGGCGCATCGCCTCGACCGCCACCTGGTCCGACTTGTGTCGATCGCCCTGGCCCATCGTCGTGTGCGCACGCGATGGCTGCCTGTTCGACGACGCGCAGGAAGTCGAGCGAAAGGTCTGAGTCCATGGTGCTCGAGGCATCTGGCGGTCATGTCGTCTTCGGCCGTTGTCATTGGCGCTCCCACGCAGGCAGCTCGCACCGCGTCGGCCGGTCGTTCCGGTAGCCGAGCAGGTAGTCGGCCTGCATCAGCTTGTGAATTTCGCGCGTGCCTTCGTAGATCACCGCGCCCTTGCAGTTGCGGTAGAACCGTCCCGACCGGATACTCGTCCGAATAGCCATTGGCCCCGTGAATCTGCACCGCGTCGCCGCGGCGCGCTCCGAGGCGACGGTCGCAAACCATTTGGCCAGTCCCGTTTCGCGCGTATTGCGGCGCCCGATGTTCTTCAACCAGCCCGCGCGCATCCAGAGCAGCCGCGACGCCTGATAGTCGGACTCCATCTGCGCGATCATTTCCTTGACGAGCTGGTGCGAGCCGATCTCGACGCCGAACGTCTTGCGCTGCTTCGCATACTTCACGCTGGCATCGCGGCACGCGCGGATCAGCCCCGTCGCGCCCGCGGCCACCGTGTAGCGTCCCTGGTCGAGCGCGAACATCGCGATCTTGAAGCCCTCGCCCTCGCGGCCCACGAGGTTCTCCTGCGGCACCTCGACCTCGTCCATCTTGAAGAAGCCGGTGTTGCCCGCGAGGATGCCCCACTTCTCCTTCAGCGTGCCGCTCGAGAATCCCTTGAACGCCCGCTCGACGATGAAGGCGCTGATGCCTGAGGGGTCGCGCTGCTTCTTCTTCTCGAGATCGGTCCAGGCGAACACCAGGAAGTTGTCGGCGACGTCGGCCAGCGAGATCCACATCTTTTCGCCGGTCAGGAGGTACCGATCGCCCTTCCTGATCGCCACGGTCTGGATACCGCGCGCATCGCTGCCCGCCGACGGCTCGGTCAGCGCCGTACGTGGCGATCTTCTTGCCCTGCGCCTGCGGGACCAGATACCGCTGCTTCTGGTCCTCGGTGCCCCACGAGAGCAGCGTCAGACAGTTGAGCCCGGCGTGCACCGACAGGATGACGCGCAGCGACGTGTCCACGTATTCGAGCTCCTCGCTGGCGATGCCGAGCGCGACGTAGTCCATCCCGGCGCCGCCGTACTGCTGCGGCACGGAGATCCCGAGCGAGACCGAGCGACGCCATCTGCGGCAAGAGGTTCGCGGTCGAACTGATGCGCACGATCGAGATCGCGGATGCGCGGGCGCGACCTCGCGCGCGCGCCCACTCGCGCACCGTCCGCTCGAGCAGCTGCTGATCGTCGGTCAGATCAAAATTCAACATCGGAAACCACGAATCCTAACACGGTCCGGCTTGGATCGCTCGGACGCTACCGATGATCGATCGCCGGACGCTACCGATGATCATCGCCGAACGCCAGCCATGGATATCGGAGTGTCCGCCTGCAGGCGGACATGTCGTCGTGCCGCAATTATCGTCGCGTGACGATAACGGGTGCCCCGCGAGCGAGATGCAGGCGCGTGGCGGCGCTCCCGCCGTTCACCGCGACCTCGAGATGATCGGAGCTGCCGAAGAGCGCGCAGACCGATCCGGCGTCCGCCTCGGCGTAGGTCGCCACGAGCCTGGTCACGGCATGTTCCGCCGCGGCAATCGTCGAGCGCGCCTCCGCTCGCAAACGCGATCGAACATGCGCCGATCGACGTTGGTCACCAGGTTGCCGAAGCGATCGACGCGCAGCACCTCTCCGACGATCCGCCCCTCGGCACACGTCGGCTCGGGAATCGTCGAGGACGTGCCATGACGTCAGCGTCCGCCCGAGCGCCGTGAGATCGATACCTTTGGCGAGCCAGGCGGCCGCGGGCGCGAACCGATCGCGTCCCTCGAAGGTGCGGCTCACGGTCGGACGCGCATACCGTCGCTCGGTCAGCTCCACGACGCGCTTCGGCGGCGACTTCTCTGAACACCATCGTCAGCACGCCGTTGTCGGGCGCCACGAACCGGTAGCCGCCGGCCTCGGCGGCAATGCCCCGCCGTGACGAGCCGACGCCTGGATCGACGACGACCAGGAAAATCGTGCCCGGCGGAAAATACTTGAATGACGCCGCGAGCTCGAGCGCGCCGCCCAGCACGTCCTGCGGTGCGATGTCGTGGGTGATATCGACGAGCGTCGCGTCGGGACAGATGCCGAGCGCGACGCCCTTCATCGTGCCGGCGTAGTGATCGCGCGTGCCGAAATCGGTGAGCAGGGCGATGACTGGGCGCGCCATCGCTCGCTCGATCGCTCAATTCTTCGGGATTCGGCAGGCGATGCCGGCCCGCCTTCGCCGCTGCGCGGCTGCGGCGCGGCGGGCTTGCGGAACAGCACTTCGCGCAGGTTGGTCTTCAGCAGAAACTGCTCGGTGATGCGCAGCGGTTCGAACATACGCTGAATGTCACGGTTGAGCAGCGGACGCTGCTTGGCGCGTGCCGCGGCATAGGACCGGTACTGCAGGTTCGTGCCGATCGACCACCACGTGCCGTCGTGTACGTCGGTCCAGACGGATCCAGTCGGATGCGCGGTACTGAACAACGCGAGCAGCACGCCGTCAGGTCGAAGCATCCGCACCAGCTGCCGGGCGAGCGGCCAGCGCCGCCGGCCGCTCGAGGTAGTCGAACACGTCCCAGCAGAGAATCCCGTCGACGCTGTCCTCTTCCTGCGTAAAACGCTTCTCGAAGAACGCGGGCAGCTCCTCGAGCTTTGCCTCGCGAACGTGCCGATCGATGTCCTTGTAGACATTCTCGACGAGGATCTTGCAGCCCAACTCTTCGCCGAAGAACGTGATGTTGGTCCCGACAACGGGGCCGAGATCGAGCAGCAGCGGCTGCGCCCGGGGGTTCAGGCTGAGGCTGGAGAGAAACTTGGCGAGTGCCTTGGTCGGATGGACAGGCGAATCGCGGCGCCGCTGTCAGCGGCGTCCGATTCGTCCTTGCGACGACGGGAGAAGAGGTCGGAGAGTGACAACCTCGAATGATAGACGATTCCCGGATTCGTAAATTGGGGATTTACAATTACGTGATTTGTGATCCGCCGACGGAGAGACGTGACTAATGGCTGGCGATGGCGGCCGAAGCCGCGATCACCAATCACTAGTCACTAATGACAAAAATGTCTAGTGCGCCCCAACCGGCTGCGGCGGGTTCGGTACGGCCGCCGACTTTCTGGTTCTGCTGCCCCTCGCTCTTGCTCGGGCCTGGCTGAGCGCCCTTGCGCTGCATGTCGACGCTGCCGCGGAAGTGAGCGCCCTCGGCGATCGCCACGCGCGGCGAGATGATGTCACCGTCGACCGAGCCACCGTCCCGGATGTCGACCTTTTCGGTGGCCGTGACATTGCCGTTGACTTCGCCGAGCACGATGACCGCCTTCGCGAACACCTGCGCCTTGATCTTCCCGTTAGGGCCGATCGTCAGCACGTGGTCGCTGCAACTCGATCTTGCCCTCGACGTGACCTTCGATCGTGAGATCCTCGCTGCCGTTCAGCTCGCCCTTGATGACCACTGACTTCCCGATATTCACAACATCCCCCTCCGTCATCTGCTGCCGCCGCGGCTCCGGCTGCGCGGCCGTACGTTGGCCTGCGGCTGGTGCTGGGTAGGTGCGACCGGTCCCGCCGGCGTTCCCGGCCCTGTCGGTTTCACCGCTTCATCACGCTTCCACATCTGGTCCTCCGACTCTTTCTGCAGCCCCAAGGCAGACCCGAGGAGCCAAAAATCGAGCTCACGCTTGACTGACGGTGGCAGGAGCCCACTGAGTATATCGGCCGCTCGAAAAACTTGTCTAGGCTTTAGACGACTGCGGGTTAGGGCGAAATGCTACGATTTGAAAAAGCCTGTGGAGCGAATCTATCTCGACCATAACGCTACTACCCCCCTACTTCCGGAGGTCGTCGACCGGATGACCGGGGCGTTGCGCGAGGAATTCGGCAATCCGTCGAGCGTCCACCATTTCGGGCAGCAGGCGAAAGCGGCGATCGACGAGGCTCGGACGGACGTGGCAGCCTTGCTGGGCGCGGATCCGTCCGAGGTCCTCTTCACCAGCGGCGGGACTGAAAGCGACAACATAGCCATTCGCGGGGCGGCCGAGGCGCTTGAAGCAACTGGACGCCGGCATCTCATCGCGTCCAGCATCGAGCACGAGGCGGTCCTGAACACGCTCAAGGCCATGGCCAAGCGTGGATGGCGGACGACCCTGCTCCCGGTCGACCAGACGGGGATCGTCAGCGCCAGACGCCCTTCGTGCGGCGTTGGCCGACGACACGGCGCTGGTGTCGGTGATGCACGCGAACAACGAGATCGGGACGATTCAGCCCATCGCGGAGCTCGCGCGAATTGCACACGACCGGGGCGCGCTGTTTCACACCGACGCCGTGCAGTCCGCCGGCAAGCTGCCGATCAGCGTGAGGAGCCTCGGCGTCGACATGCTGTCGATCTCGGCGCACAAGTTCTACGGACCGAAGGGCGTCGGTGCACTCTGGATTCGGCGTGGCCTGCGTGTGCTGCCGCTGCTGACCGGGGGACGCCAGGAGCGGAGCCGTCGCGCCGGGACCGAAAACGTTGCCGGGATCGTCGGCATGGGAGTCGCCGCGCGGCTCGCGCGAGGCAAGATGGCAGACGAAGGCGCACGCCTGTCGGCGCTGCGCGACCGGCTCGAGGCGGAAATCCTTGCCGCGGTTCCAGGGACCGCCGTCAACGGAGCGCGCGAGCCCCGGGTGCCGAACACGACCAACGTCAGCTTCGATCGCGTCGAAGCCGAATCGCTGCTGATCGCGCTGGACCTCGAGGGCATTGCGGTGTCAACTGGCTCGGCCTGCTCGTCGGGAACGCTGGAGCCATCACACGTACTCAAGGCGATGGGGTTCAACGCCCACCGCGCACAGAACTCGATTCGCTTCAGTCTCGGCGCGTCAAGCACGGACGCGGAGATCGATCGCGTCATCGCGGTGCTGCCGAAGATGGTCGAGAAGCTGCGAAGCCTCACCCGTGCCCCGGTAAGAGCATGACGAGACGGGCCACGGAGGCGCGGAGACACGGAGTAATTAGGGGTTTTTCTCCGTGATTCCGTGTCTCCGTGGCTTGTCTCAGTATTTGCGATACGGGGCTGGCTTTGGGGCGGCCCACTTGTAGTGCGAATTGTTGTAGCCATGTCGGGAGGCGTCGACTCCTCGGTCGCCGCGGCCCTGCTCGCCGAGCAGGGTCATCACGTCATCGGTCTGTCGATGCAGCTCTACGATCAGCGCGGCGGCGAGCAGGCGTGGGGCACCTGCTGCACGCTCGACGACCTCCAGGATGCGCGGCGCGTGGCCTCCACTCTCGGCTTTCCTCACTACATCGTCAATTTCGAGCGGCAGTTCCAGGAGACGGTCATCTCGAACTTCGTGCGCGAGTACGCGTCCGGACGCACGCCGCTGCCCTGCGCGCACTGTAACAGCGATCTGAAGTTCTCGACGCTGCTCGATCGCGCGCGTGGCCTCGGTGCCGAGCAGGTCGCGACCGGCCACTACGCCCGCGTTGAGCACGCTCCCGACGGCCGCTGGTTGCTGAAGCGCAGTGCGGACCCGGAGAAGGATCAGTCGTATTTCCTGTTCTCGTTGACGCAGGATCAACTCGCGCGGGCAGTGTTTCCTGTCGGTTTCTTGTCGAAGTCAGAGGTCCGTGCACAGGCGCACCGCCTTGGCCTGGCGGTGGCCGACAAGCCGGACAGCCAGGAGATCTGCTTTGTGCCCGATGGCGACTACGCCTCGTTTGTTGCGCGCAAGGAGCCGTCGGTGGTACGCAGCGGCGCGATCGTCGACGAGGAGGGTCGCCACCTCGGGACGCATGGCGGCGTTCATCGCTTCACGGTTGGCCAGCGCAAGGGGCTTGGCATCTCCGCATCCTCGCCGCTCTATGTGCTGAAGATCGATGCTGAGGCCGCTACCGTGACGGTCGGCGCCCGCGACGCGCTCGAGAAGCCGCGGCTCTCCGCGTCAGGCGTGAACTGGATTGCGATCGATGCGCCGGGATCACCGATGCGCGTCGCCGCGCAGATCCGGCACCGGCACAAGCCGGGCGCGGGGTCCGTGTGCGCGCTCCCCGATGGACGGGCGGAGATGATCTTCGATGAGCCCCAGCCTGCGATCACGCCGGGCCAGGCCGTCGTCTTTTACGACGGAGACAGCGTGGTCGGCGGGGGGTGGATCGAGTAGAAGATCCCAAATCCCAAATCCCAAGATCCAAATCCCAACGTCCCGTTCCCAGATCCCTGATCCCTGATCGCTGATCCCCGATCCCCAACTAGGCGCCATCCGGCATGGCCGCCGAGATCGGTGGCGACGTGGACTTGTTTCGCAGGTTGAACCACGCCAGGATCGCAGCGCCGAACCCCATCGTCCAGGCCAGATATTCGATCACGTAGCCGACGAAGGTAAACGGTATCCCCACGAAGAACCCGCCCACCATTGACACGAGCTTTGCCACGAGCGTGACGGCTGCAATGACCACCGTGCCGGCGGCCACCGCCAGATACGGGTTCTGATCGTCGCGTCCGAAACGATGGAGCACGATGCTGCCGGCTTGATACGCGGCTCCCGTAAAGCCCACGAGCATGACGACACCGAGCAGAACGACGGCGAACGGCACCAGCACGAGCAGGGGGATGCCCACGATCGACACAACCAGGGCAAAGATGGTGACCAGGAGCACTGGCACGAACAGGATCTCAGCAAGCAGTCCGACGAGCGTTGACCGTATCGGATCCGAGGCAGCCTTCGCGGCAATCCGCTCTACTGGCTGGCGCAGGAGGGCTACGGCGATCAGACCGAGAAGAATGAAGAGCAGCAAGCGCGCGGTGGTTACCGCGAAGCTGCCAACGCGGTCGCCGAACGACCCGAAGAAATTCGACATCGACCAGCGGCGACCGACGTTCGAGCCAATCGCGACTTCGTTCGTGTCGCCCGACACCTGCGCCTCTGGCGCACGATTGAGAGGCCCGCCGACCGCCTGCACGTCTCCGTGCACGATGGCATGTGGCCCCAGGGTCAACGGGCCCATCACGGCGACGACATCGCCCGTCACTTCGCCATCTACGTTGACGGGGCCAAAGATCGCCACGACGTCGCCCTCCACGCGTTCATCTTGTCCGACAGTAACAGGGCCGCCGATCCGGACGATGTCTCCTCCCCGTCGCACCGTTCGCGACGGCTCGGGTGGCGCCGCGGGGACGGCGGCCGGAGTGGCAGGTGATGACGCCGCTCCTGGCAGCCCCTGCAGGGCGGCGCGATCGAGGTACGTCAGCTGGATCACCAGGTTGGCGTCCGCGCCAAGCCTGTCTCTGAGCTGAGCCGCCGTCAGCGTTTCACCATCTACTGTTACGGCTCCATCCACGATCTGAATGATGCGGACGCGGGCATCAGCCAGGCGCGGCACAAGCGCGACGCCTTGCTGCAACGCGACGATCTCATAGCGTTCCGTGAGCTGGCTGCGGAGCTCGGCCGCGGTCGGCGTTTGCGCGAGCAGCACGTACGCCCCCGCCCACAGCGCGGTCAATACCGCGATTGCCGCATATGCCACCTGTCGTTTCATACGTGTGCCTCTCCTCGAAGCTCCAATCGAACCAGCCGCTGCAGGGCGAAGAACGCGAAGATCCCGACAAGCTCCACGGCTACGAGCCCAGCCGCGCGCGGAGGTGTCGCGATTACCAGCGCGAGGTGGTTTCCGACACGCGCGGCGACCCACCAGAGGTTCATGGCCTCGGTCGCGTATGCGAGGAGCCATGGCATCGCGTGCGACATCAGCTGTACGCCAGTCTTGACGGCCCACGTACTCGCTGGGCCTGCTACCGCGTAACCAGCCAGGCTGCCTGCAGCGGCAATGACGACGGCGGCCGCCCACCCCAGGACCGCGACGCGGCGTCGCCGCGTCCTCTCGGCCCAGACTCGAGCGGCGGTCCGCTCGACGAATTCCGCCCGGGGCTCGACCTTCGGCACCGCGGCGAACAGGTGCGCGAACGCGGCGTCCGCAGCATCCTCCTGCCCTGTTGCCTCGCTGGCCAGCCAGCGCTCCAGTTGTTCACGATCCTGCATGTTTCGGTCTCTGATCGCGTCCCTGGTCACTTTACGGAACCTCGGCGCAAATGGTTTCAGACATTCAGGCGGGCCCCCATCCCTTCGACGAAAGAATCGACGCAAGCTCTTTCCGGGCTCGATGCAGGTAGGTCTTGACCGTGCCGCTGGGCATCCCGAGGATCTCGGAAATCTCCGGATGGGTCAGTCCTTCCTGGTAGCGAAGGACGACCACTTCCCGGTACTCGGGTCGAAGTCGCGCCAAGGCCTGTTCGAGGGCGCCCGCGAGCTCGCCCTGCCCTGCAAGA
Organism: uncultured Acidobacteriota bacterium; assembly: GCA_963741135.1. Taxonomy (GTDB): domain Bacteria; phylum Acidobacteriota; class Vicinamibacteria; order Vicinamibacterales; family UBA2999; genus Gp6-AA40. The sequence continues at coordinate 248,360 of CAVUHC010000005.1, read as the reverse complement.
TGCTCGGGTGATGACCTCGTTCTGTCGGCCGCGGCACCTTCAAAGCCTCCCTCTTTGAGCTCGTCGAGCGACGTGGTCGCCAGTCGATTGACGCGAAGGTGGTCGATGGTCACGTTGCGAACGACCTGAAAGAACCAGCTCGAAAATTTCCGTTCCGGATCGTAGGTGTTCAGGCGCTGAAAGACGCGGAGAAACCCCTCCTGCGCGAGATCTTCGGCAAGCGCGCGATCGTGCACGAAGCGGAAGACGAAATTGACCGCGGGTGTAGCGTACCTGGCTACCAGCGCGCGGCTTGCGGAATCAGAGCCCGCAAGCGCCTCCTTCGCCAGTTCGGCGTCACTCGGTGGCACGGACACACGTTATACGGCCACGCCTGACGGCGGGTTTCAAATCCCAGATCCCAAATCCCAAATCCCAAATCCAAGCGACAAGCAGGTTGGGTTTTGGGATCTGGGATTTGGGGTTTGGGATTTACCTATGGCTTCAGGATTTCATTCATCGGTGGAGCGGCGAGACACGCGGCGTTGTCCGTCGTTTCGTCGGGTACCGGCAAGTCATCGAGATACCGCTCAGCATCGATTGCGGCCATGCAGCCGGAGCCGGCCGCGGTCACCGCCTGCCGGTAGATGTGGTCCTGTACGTCCCCCGCCGCAAACACGCCGGGAACGCTCGTGCGGGAGCCGTGGTGCGTCTTGATGTAGCCGGTCTCATCGAGCTCGATCTGCCCGCGGAACAGATCGGTGTTCGGCGTGTGGCCGATCGCGATGAAGACGCCGTCGAGCGGGATCTCCGTCTGTTTTCCGGTCTTCAGGTTTCGAACGACGATGCTGCTGACCTCGCCCTTGCCGACGTCCCGGATCTCGGCGATGTCGGAGTCCCAGATGAACTCGATCTTCGAGTTCGCGAACGCCTTGTCCTGCATGATCTTCGACGCGCGCAGCGAATCGCGCCGATGGACGACGGTGACTTTGGTGGCAAACCGGGTCAGGTAGATCGCTTCCTCCATCGCGGAGTCACCGCCGCCGATGACCGCGATTGGTTTCCCGCGGAAGAAGTAGCCGTCGCAGGTCGCGCACGTCGAGACGCCGTGGCCGGAGAGCTTCCGGTCGCTGCCGATCTCGAGCCACCGGGCGGAGGCCCCGGTTGCGATGATCAGCGCGTCTGATGTGATCGTCCGGCCATCGCCCAACGCGACGGAAAACGGGCGACCCATCAGATCAACCCGGTTCACGTCGCCCTGCAGAATCTCGGTGCCGAAACGCTCGGCCTGGAGCCGCATCTCGGCCATCAGGTCCGGGCCCATGATGCCGTCCCGGAACCCCGGCCAATTCTCCACCATCGTCGTCAGCATCAACTGACCACCGGCTTCGAGCCCTTCAATGAGGAGCGGCTTCAGATTGGCGCGCGCGGTGTACAGCGCGGCGGTCAGACCTGCCGGGCCGGAGCCGATGATGACGACTTTGCGATCGGCCATAGTCAGAGCTGCGGTGCCAGAAGCTGCTGGTCGAGCTTCTTCGCGATCTCTTCCTTCGCGGCGAGACCGACTATCTGATCGGCGAGCTCCCCGTTCTTGAAAATCAGCATCGTCGGGATTCCGCGGATCATGAAGCGGCCCGGAATATTCGGGTTCTCGTCGACGTTCATCTTCGCCACGGTGGCGCGTCCGTCGTACTCAGTGGCGAGAGCGTCGACGGTTGGCGCCAGGCGCCGGCAGGGTCCGCACCATTCCGCCCAGAAGTCGATCAGCACGACGCCGGTCTTCACTTCCTCGTCGAAGTTACTGTCGGTGAACGTCTTAACCTTGTCGGATGCCATGTGTCTGTGTCTCCCCGGCGGCCCGTAACGGGCCACTCCACACCGCGAACCTCAAGGTTCGCGCCGCATTGCGCGTTCATATACTTTGACGTACTGACCGGCTGAAGCGTCCCAGGAAAAATCCTGCCTCATCCCCCGCTGCTGTAGCCCGAGCCACGTCTTACGGTCGCGATAGACTTCCAGTCCCCATCGCAGCGTATCGAGCAACGCCTGCGCCGAGTGGTTATCGAAGCTGAAGCCGTTCCCTTCTCCCGTTCGCGGGTTGAAATTGCGAACGGTGTCGTAGAGGCCGCCGACCGCGTGCACGACGGGCACTGTCCCGTACCGGAGGCTGTACATCTGGTTCAGCCCGCAGGGCTCGAACCGCGACGGCATAAGGAAGAGATCCGCGCCTCCCTCGATTCGGTGCGCCAGCGGCTCGTCAAAGCCGATTCGTGCGCCGACGCGGCCCGGATGCCGGGCCGCGAGGCCAAGCCACAGATCCTCGTAACGCCGGTCGCCGTTGCCCAGCAGCACGAACGACGCATCAAGCTTCGGGAGCACGTCGGCGATCTCGGCGATCAAGTCGAACCCTTTTTGATCGACCAGCCGCGAAATCAAACCGACGAGCGGTCTCGCGAGCGCATCCTCGTCAGCCGTGATTCCGAAAGCCTCGAGCACCAGGCGCTTCGCCGACTGCTTGCCTGCGACGTTCGTCGCGTCGTACGGCTCTGGCAGGTACGGATCGCGCGCCGGATCCCACTGATCGTAGTCGATTCCGTTCAGAATGCCGACCAGATCGTCCGCACGGTGCCTCAGGATCCCGTCGAATCCAAAACCGAACTCCGGCATCTGGATTTCCTGTGCGTAGCGAGGGCTGACGGTGGTGATCATGCGACTGAACATCAGTCCGCCTTTGAGATAGCTGATTCGTCCCCAGTATTCGAGGGCGTCGATGCGCATCAGATTCCAGCCGAACCCAAGCCGCGGCAGCCAACTCGCATCGAACACGCCCTGGTAGGCGAGGTTGTGAATGGTGAAGACCGCGGGCGTGTGCGCGAGCTTCGGCGGTGCGTAGCCGTTTCGCAGCAGCACCGGCGCCAGGCCCGCCTGCCAGTCGTGCCCGTGAACGATGTCGACACGGTCGGGCGTTGATGCCGCCCATTCGAGCGCTGCCATCGCGAGAAACGCGAACCGCTCCGGGTTGTCAGGATAGTCCTGCCCCGTGGTGCCGTACAAGTAATCGCGATCGAAGTACGGTGGGTGGTCGACGAAGATCGCTCTAACCCTGCCTGTGTCCGCTATCCAGATTCGCGCGTCAGCCACCTGGCCGCCAAGACGAACAGTCACGGCGCCAGCCGGTTCCCCGGCAGTGATACCCCGGTATCGAGGCATCACGACGTCAACTTCATGACCGAGTCGCGCAAGCGCCGCCGGGAGTGAGCCCAGGACGTCCGCCAAACCGCCCGTCTTCGCAAACGGCGCGGCTTCCGACGCGATCATGAGGATTCGCATAGGCTTGCCAACATTATCCGAATCCGCCCTTTGGGCTTTGTCGGACAAGCCCGACTCCGTTCTTCGCGCGTCGCCGGTGGAGCCCTGACGTCGCCAACGGCTCATCATCTCAAGTGGGCTGCGGGACCCGTAACCCATTCAGTTTGTGTATGATCGCCACGTGACTGACCCGGTAAGGCCCCCACGTCCGCCGCGCTCCGAGTCGCGGGAGGTCGTGGAGCTTCGCGCGATACGCGAGCAGCATCCTGAGCTGTCAGATGCCGTCGACATGCAAATCGAGGTGCTCGAGCTTTACCGCCGCGTCCAGGGGCGAGTGCCTCTCCCCTTCTTTGAACTGAACGCGGACATTCTCCGGCATCACCAGGAGCACGGACAGCCTCTCCTGCGCTTTGAAGATATTCGCATCGAACCGACGGACTTGCGGCTGCTGGTGCGCCAGATCGCCGACGTGCTGCACCGTCGCGGGGCGCTCGAGGAGGCGGACTACCAGCACATTCACGTGATTGGCCGCGAAATGAACCTCGTGGAAGCCGCCTCGCGGTGGTACCGAACGGGCGCTCAGCGACATCAAGTGGCGGCGATTGGTGTGGGCCACCGTCCCTCGTCAGCCGATTCGCCCTCGAGCACCGAGGAAGCGCTCGACCAGGTGCTCGCGCTCGCACTACGCCCGTGGTTGTCACGCTGCGCGGAGGTCCTGCAGCAGCGCCCGGAGCTCGCGCTCTGGACGCACCCGCACTGCGCGCTGTGCGGAGCGGAGCCCGATCTCGCGGTCATCACTCCGGCGGCCGAGCGCCACCTGATCTGCAGCCGCTGTACGCTCCGCTGGAAATTCGAGCCGCTCACGTGCCCGTACTGTCGCAACAGCGACCGCGCACGCATTACCTCGTTCGCGACGCCCGACGGCCAATACCGCGTCTATGCCTGTGACGAGTGCATGCGCTATCTGAAGGCGTACGATGGGAGGCGCGCGACGCGTCCGGTGATGCCGGCCGTCGACAGCATCGCGACACTTCCGCTCGATGCCTACGCCGTTCAGCGAGGCTATTCGTGAACTTCGCAAGTTAGAAGTTCGAAGGTCGAAGTCAGTTCGACGTACAAAGAAAAGGCCCGCGCGATACCCGCGGGCCTTTCACATTGAAGCGACTTCCTACTTTAGATCTACTTCAAACTTTAGAACCTACTTCACACTTCGAACTTCACACTTCGAACTTAGTTCGAGACCGGAACAACGGCCGGCGTCTGGATTCCCGTTTGCGTCGTCGATTGCTCGATCGGGGCGAACCAGTCCTGCGCCTTCGTCGAAATCCAGTTGAACAGGTGGCGCGTCTCCCAGAAGCGGCCGGGGTTCGACTTCGCGCCGAGAATGACGACGGCCACTTCAGGCCCGCCTTGCGGCAGCCGGAGCAGCGTTGCGAGACAATAGCCCGCCTTGGTGATGAAACCGGTTTTTCCGGCCTGTACGTCCACGTCGCCCTTCATCACGAGTTGATTCGTGCTGTGCACGGTGATCTGCTTGCGTCCGACGTTGACCGTATAGTACGGCGTGCGCATGATGCTCGCGATCCGCTCGTCGCCCGAGACATAGGTGATCAGCTTGGCCAGGTCGTACGCGGACGACGTGTTGTCGGCAAGGAGACCCGACGGATCCGCATAGGTCGTGTTCTCGAGACCCAGTTCCTCCGCCTTGGCGTTCATCCGATCGATAAACCCAACTGACCCAAAGGGCGAGACCCGGGCGAGCACACGGGCGGCCGCGTTGTCGGAGGCGATGAGCAGGAGGTGCAGCAGATCACCCGTCGTGATCTTGTAGCCGGCGCGGAGATACGTGGTCGAAGCGGCACGCACGTCGGCGCGCTGGACCACGACTTCACGCGTCATGTCGGGCTGGTCTTCCAGGAACACCGTCGCGGTCATCACCTTCGTAATGCTGGCGATCGACCGTCGGCTCGTTGAATTGCTCTCCCAGAGCACTTTCCCGTTTTCCGGGTTATAGATGATGGCTGCTTCGGCGCGAATGTCGGGAACGACGCTGCCGGCATCATCGAGCTTGAAGCGCGGTTCAATGGCTTCGCGGAGCGCTGCGGCCTGAACAGCCGCTCTGGCGCGCGCCGAGCGGGCACGACGCCTGGCCGCGGCCGCTTTGGCGGTCGGCTTTTTCAGCGTGAGTTTCTTGGGAGCGGACGAGCTTTCGGCCGCCGACTGGGCACCCGCTGCGCTCGCAACTGCGGGAACGCCCATGGCGGTCACCGCGACAACGCAACAGATCAGTTGGATCGTTGCGCAAAACCGGTTTCGGATCACAGGCAACCCTTTGCGAGACACATTGTTACGGAATGTTTCGGCATTTTAGCAGACAAACTGTAGCGCGCAAGGGGGTTTTGGCCCACACTGGGTCAGCCCAACCGCCTCCAGTGCTCGGCTATTCCAAGAAGGGTGCCAAAGGATGAGTCTCTCGGAAGCTGAATATACCGTTCTCCGCCGCACCATCGCTCACCGCGGCTCGGCACGGATGATCCTCTTCCCCGTCACCCTTATTGGGTGGGCGACGCTGGCACTTACCGTTTTGGCGCTCAGCGAGCCGCCGGTCGCCGTGCTGTTTCCGCTGGCGGTCCTCGTAGGAGGATTCGAAGCGATCCACGCGCTTCACGTTGGCGTCGAGCGGGTCGGTCGGTACCTCCAGGTCTATTACGAGAACCCCGAAACCGGTCCGAGGTGGGAAACCACCGTCATGGCCGTCGGGCCGGCGCTTCCAGGCGGCGGGATCGACCCACTCTTCTCGGCAGTGTTTGCCGGCGCGGCGTTCGTCAACATCATCCCGGCGCTGATGCCGCCACGGACCCAGATGGAAATGGGCGTGATTGGCGTCCTGCATCTGGGCTTCATCATCAGGGTCGTACGTGCGCGCGGAGCAGCCGCGCGTCAGCGCGCCGTGGAATTGGAATCATTCCGGGCGATTCATGCCCAAATCCCAAAACCCAAATCCCAAGACCCCAAATCCCAACGCCTAGCTCCATCTTGGCTCGGTTTCGCATAGACATCTGGGAAGTTGAGATTTGGGATTTGGATCCTGAGATTTTAGATTTTGGAGTGTACCGGCCGCGCGACACGTACGTTCCGCAATAGCACACACGGGAGTTGTCCGCGCGAGATGAGCGTCCGCGGCCTTTCGTGTCCTTTTCCAGCATTGACGGGGATCACGAATCAACGACACGGTGCTCGCACACCTCTATCTCAACAGGCACAACGATTGCAGCTCGTGTGCTCGGAGGATCGAGCCATGAGTCTGGTGCGGCTCCTGGGGTTTCGCACACTCGCTTGCGGGTGTGTCATTGGCCGGTATCGCGAGCTCGCCACGAGCCGCGAGCTGACCTACATCGAAGAAAAAGGCGTTGGCTGCGCGTTGTACGGTCATCGCCGGAACCACACGATTGCGGCCGAACGCGTCACCGCATCGCCTTCCGAGCAGCTCGCCCCCGTTCGAGCGTCCTGATTTCTCGAAGAATCGCGAAAGGCCACTGCGGCGCGGACCTTCCGCCTCCGCTAAAGCTACGGCGGACCGCCGAAGCGCGAATCGCGATGGCTGGTCGTGGTCCCCGTTAATTACAATCACGTCGGTGAATCGTTTCCCCCAGCCGCATTCCAGCTTCAAAATCGGCCGCGCGACGTTCCGCTTCTATCTCGGCGACTGCCTCGACGTCCTTGCGCGGCTCCCGCCAGGCTCGCTCGATGCGATCGTCACGTCGCCCCCCTACAATCTCGGTATTCGGTACCGCACCTACGACGACACGATGCCGCGATCGAGGTATCTCGATTGGACCGGCCAGTGGATCGGCCTTGCGGCGCAGGCGCTCGCGGAAGACGGATCGCTGTTCCTGAACGTCGGCAGTAAGCCCACAGACCCCTGGACCGCCCTGGACGTGGCGCAGGCGGCGCGCCCGCACCTCCGCCTGCAGAACACCATCCACTGGATCAAGTCGATCGCGATCGAAAAGGCCCTCGCCGGTGCAGCCGCGAAGCTGGAGGAGGATCTTGCCGTCGGCCACTACAAGCCGATCAACAGCGAGCGCTTCCTCCACGACTGCCACGAATTCGTCTTTCATTTCACGCCCAAGGGGAACACGCCCCTGCGCCGCCAGGCGATTGGCGTGAAATACCAGGACAAATCGAACGTCGCGCGCTGGCGCTCGGCCGCCAATGATCTGCGGTGCCGCGGCAACACGTGGTTCATCCCGTACGAAACGATTCAAAGCCGGGAAAAGGATCGCCCGCACCCCGCCACGTTCCCGCCGCGCCTGCCGGAGATGTGCCTTCGGCTCCATGGCACCGATCGGATCACGACCGTGGCGGATCCGTTCCTCGGTCTCGGGTCAACTGCCGTCGCCTGCGCGCAGCTCGGGCTGAATTTTGTCGGCGTAGAGATGGACAAGGGCTATCTCGAAGAAGCCATCGAAAGGGTCAAGGCCATGGGCGCCATACCGTTGCAGCATCGCACGGCGAATTAGTCATACATTTCGTTGCGTCCATGCGTTCACGTTATATAAGCTTCTGGCAATGGATCTGCGGCAACTGGAGATCATCCGCGCCATCGCCGACACCGGCTCCTTCACCGCCGCGGGTGAAAAACTCCACGTCTCGCAGTCCGCAATCAGCCGGCAGATTCTCCTCCTCGAGGACGAGCTCGGCGAGTCCGTATTCCATCGGATCGGCCGGCGCATCCGCATTACGGCCGCCGGTGAAGCGCTCCTCCAGCTGAGTCACCGCGTCTTCCAGGATCTGCAGGACACCGTGACCAGCATCAGCGAGAAGCAGGAGTCGCTGCGCGGCACGCTGCGCCTGGTCGGCGGGATGACCGTCTGCCTCTACGTCTTCCCCACTCTCCTCGCGGAGGTGCGACGCGTTCATCCGCATCTGGACCTGAAAGTCACCGTCGGCAGTACCGAGCGATCGATCGCGATGCTTGCGCTCGGGCGCGGGCGATCTCGGGATGCTGACCGTGCCGATCGACGCCGCCGATCTCGTCTCGGTTCCGGTGCTCGACGAGGAACTGCTGGTGACGACCTATCCGAACCATCCGCTGGCGATGAAGCGGAAGATCACGCCCGCCGACCTCAACAAGCAGCCGTTCATCCTCTTCGAAACCGGGTCGATTACACGGCGCCTGGTCGACGAGTTCTTCACCCGCGAGCGCATCGAGGTGGAGATCGTGATGGAGACCGAGAACGTCGAGATCATCAAGGCGATGGTGCGCAGCGGCCTTGGCATCAGCATCGTGCCCTGGCAGGCGGTGGCCGGGCGACGTGAAAGCGAAGCAGTTGTTCGTCAGCCGGATCGCCGGGCACTCGCTGGAACGGCAGTTCGGGTGGCTGTATCCGAAGATGACCCGGCTCCCGCGGTCGGTCTCCGAGGTGCTCAGGGTGTTCGAGACCGTGCGCCCGCGGCTCGCGGCCGCGGCGCAGGCGCCGAAGACCTTATGACGCATGACCGCGCCTGATGGACGCAATCGGATCATTCTATGTTCTTGGGATGCGTGCGTCCGCGGATAAGATTGCGGTGAAATGGACCATACTCCACCTCTCGGACAGCGTCGATCGCGTGATTCACATTCCGCTGACGGAAGCGGAGTGGCAGGCGTTCCTGGCGAGCACGCCGAAGCCGATCGACTGGCTGCGTGAGCGCATTCGCGAAGCGATCGAGAAGGGTCGCGCGCGCCGGCTCGTCGCCGGCTGGAAGTCTTGATGAGTTTAACTTTTTTGGCGTCCGACGGCGTCGGACGCAGCGAGTACGACGTCCGCGACCACACCTGCACGCCGTCGCGCTTGGCGACCACCTGGATCCGCCGGGTTCTCCGCAGCGGATCAGGATTGCTCGAATAGAACCCCAGCACGTAGTAGTCGCTCGTCTCGGCGTCGATCTGCTTCAGCGCCTTGTCGAAGTCGTTCTGGTTGACCACCGCGAAGCCGCCCGTCAGATCCGCAATCGTTCGCAGGCTGTCCTGCGTGCGCGACACGAACGTTTCCCACTCCACCGGATCGAGGTTCTCGCCGATGTCGCCGCCCGCCACGAGGCCGCGCGGGTCGATGGTGTAGAGCGTCGCGTTTGCGCGGTTGGCGGCGCGCGTCACGTCCGCCATGTCGCGCACGAGCTCGGCGTCCGCGAACTGCGAACCCCTGGCCTGCGATGTTCGGATCGAGGCGCTGTTGACTGTTGCGTCGAGTTGCCGCTCCCGTCATCCTGGCTGTCCATGCGCACGGGCCGAGCTCCTCCTTCAGCCGCGACTTCTCGAACGGATTGAAGTCGTAGCCGCTGCTCACCCAGATGACCGCCTTGCGACGGTTGTGCAGCTTCTCGAGGTTCTGCATCAACGAGTTCGCCGTCGTGAACGCGACGTGCGCGCGGTATTGCAGCTCGACCGGACCGTCCGCCCCTTGCTGCCCCTTGATGATTTCGGTCGGCTTCAGGCCGTTGCCGCTGATCCGGTTGATCGCATCGTCGAGCAGCGCGCGGTCGTACGTGAGATCGATCGAGATCGACGAGGTGCCGGTGCTGACCATGCCCCACATGTCGCCGTCGTGGATCAGGTTCTTCAGCATCTTGCGGAAGATCTCGCGGATGCGCGGCGTGTTCTGGAAGTCCATGTGAAGGTCGTCCACGAACAGCAGGAACACCCGCCCTGCCGCATCGTTCGTCGGGCGACTCACCGGAAGGATGATCCCTTCCTGGAGCGGCGCCGGCGGCGGCGCCAGCGTGTTGTACGCGCGTCCGCCGTGGATCAGCACCATCGAGGCGAGCTCCTGCTTGACGCCGTCTTCGAACACGTCAAAATCAGTCGGCTTGAGATCAGCCATGAACTGATCGCTCTTGGAATCGCGGACGATCACGTCGGTCGTGACCAGCTCCGCGGTTGAGCGGAAGGTCGGCTGCTGCGATTGCGGCTGCGCCGGTTGCGCGGGCCGGGCCGGCTGCGCCTGCGCATGCGCGGGGACCTCCATTACTCGGAGGGTGCACAACGCCATGGCGAGCGCAAAGTGCTCCCGCCACCAAGAACTTAGCGGTATTTCGCATGCGAAAGAGTATAAGCAGCACCGGACTCTTCGCCAGGTCGGGTCGCTGCGACCCGACCGGTCAGTCTTTGCGGCCTCGATGTCCGAGCCGAATAAGGGCGCAGTCACAGCCGGTGGCTATAGTTATTGTCCTGATGAAACTCGCGATCGGGTCCGACCATGCCGGTTTTGCTTACAAGGAAGCCATCAAGAAAATGCTTCAGGCGGCCCCGGCCATACAGTCCACGATTTCGGGACCAACTCCGAGGCCCCGTGCGACTACCCCGACTTCATCCGGCCCGTGGCCGAGGCGGTCGCCCGGGGAGACTTCGAGCGCGGCATCGTGCTCGGCGGGTCGGGGAACGGCGAGGCAATCGTGGCCAACCGAATCTGCGGAATCCGTTGCGGATTGTGCTGGAACGAGCAGGTCGCGATCTGGAACCGGGCGCACAACGACGCGAACATGCTGTCGTTGGGCCAGCGGACGATCACGGAAGCCGAAGCGCTCGCGATTGTGCGCGTCTGGCTTGCGACGCCCTTTGAAGGCGGACGCCACATCGCGCGTATACGAAAGATCGACGAGTTGTGCAAATGAACTCCCAACTCCCAATTCCCGACGCCCAAGGCAATTGTTGGGAACGATCTCCTTGGAGGTTGGGAGTTGGTGGTTGGGCGTTGTTGCGTGGGACTTGGAAATTGGGAGTTGGGAGTTTCCAACCGAGCCTCCAATGCAGCTAGGTCTGATCGGCCTGGGCCGGATGGGCGGCAACATGGCGCGCCGGCTGATGGCCGGCGGCCATCAGGTCGTCGCGTACGATCGCAACGCCGGACGCGGTGCAGGCGATTGCGAGGGACGGTGCCGCAGGCTCGTCTTCGCTGGCCGATCTCGCGGCGCGCCTCACTCCGCCGCGCGCGGTGTGGATCATGGTGCCTGCGGGCGATCCGACCGAGCAGACCGTGACTGCGCTCGCCGAGCAGCTGCAATCGGGCGACACGATCATCGACGGCGGCAACAGCCACTTCAAGGATGACGTGCGGCGCGCCGCGTTGCTCTCGCCTCGCGGCATCCACTACCTCGACGTCGGCACGAGCGGCGGCGTCTGGGGCGCCGAGCGCGGCTACTGCCTGATGATTGGCGGGCCCCAGCACGCCGCGGAACGGCTCGCGCCGATCTTTCGAACGCTGGCGCCGGGCCAGGGGGCCATCGCACCGTCGCGCGGCCTCGACATCTCGAAGACGACCGCGCATGAGGGGTTCCTCTACTGCGGGCCGGCCGGCGCCGGTCATTTCGTGAAGATGATCCACAACGGCATCGAGTACGGTCTGATGCAGTCGTACGCCGAGGGATTCGACATCATGCGCAACGCGACCAGCAGCGCGCTGCCCGAGAACCATCGCTACGACTTGAAGCTCGCCGAGATCGCCGAAGTGTGGCGGCGCGGCAGCGTCGTCAGCTCGTGGCTGCTCGATCTCGCGGCGCTCGCGCTCGCGGCGGATCCGCAGCTGGAACAGTTCGTCGGCAGCGTTGCCGACTCGGGCGAAGGGCGCTGGACGGTGGAGGCGGCGATCGACGAGGACGTCCCGGCCGACGTGCTGACCACGGCGCTCTACGTCGCGCTTCCGCTCGCGCCGCGATCACACCTTCGCGGAGAAGCTGCTGTCAGCGCTCCGCGCGCAGTTCGGCGGCCATGTCGAACCTCAGCGCTGATCCGTGCGTCTTCGTGATCTTCGGCGCGTCCGGAGATCTCACGCGGCACAAACTTCTCCCCGCCATCTACAACCTTGCGGAAGAGGGACACCTGCCGGATGAATTCGCGATCCTCGGCGTGGCGCGCCCGCCGATCGACGAGGCGGCGTATCGCGCGCAGCTGCGCGAGCAGGTGCGCAAGGCGGAAGGCGAGCCGCTCGAAGCCGGAGAAATGGAAGCGGATCGAAGACCGTCTCTACTACATCTCCGGCGAGTTCAACGACCCGGCGCTGTACGAGCGACTGAAGCACAAGCTGCGGAGATTCGCGCGCGCCATCACATGCCGGCGAACTACCTCTTCTATTTCGCGGTGCCGCCGGATCTGTTCGGCACCGTCGCCGATCACCTTGCCGCGGCAGGGCTCACCGAGGGAAGACGAAGGCTGGCGCCGCGTGATCGTCGAAAAGCCGTTCGGCTACGACCTCGAGAGTGCGCGAGCGCTGAACGCGGAGCTGACGCAAGGGGCTGCGCGAATCGCAGATCTACCGGATCGATCACTACCTCGGCAAGGAAACGGTCCAGAACATCCTCGCCTTCCGCTTCGCCAACGGCATCTTCGAACCGATCTGGAACCGGCGCTACGTCGATCACGTGCAGATGACGGTGGCGGAAGAAGTCGGGCGTCGAGCATGCGTGGCGCGTACTACGACAAGGCGGGCGCGCTGCGCGACATCGTGCAGAACCACATGTTCCAGGTGATGACGCTGGTGGCCATGGAGCCGCCGATCTCGTTCGGCGCCGAGGACGTGCGTGACGAGAAGGTCAAGGTCCTGCACGCGGTTCCGCCACTCGCCGGCGACGACGTCAAGCGCCACGTCGTCCGCGCACAGTACGCCGGTTACACGAAGGAACCGAACGTCGCTCCCGACTCGCGCACCGAGACGTTCGTCGCGATGCGGCTGTTCATCGACAACTGGCGCTGGGCCGGCGTCCCTTTCTATCTGCGCACCGGCAAGCGGCTGCCGCGCCGCGTCACCGAAATCGCCGTCCAGTTCAAGTGCGCGCCGTTGATGCTGTTTCGTGAGACGCCGGTGCAGCGCGCTGAGCCCGAACGTGCTCGTCCTTCGCATTCAGCCCGACGAAGGCATCTCGCTCTCCTTCGACGCGAAAGTGCCGGGACCGTTCGAGCGGCTCGAAACGGTGACGATGGACTTCGGCTACGCGAAGTATTTCAAGACCGAGCCGACCACAGGCTACGAGACGCTCCTGTTTGACGCGATGACCGGCGACCAGACGCTTGTTTCATCGCATGGACATGGTCGAGGCCGGGTGGCAGGTCGTGCAGCCGATCCTCGATGCGTGGAAGCAGGACACGCACATCGCCGATTCCGACGTACGAGGCCGGCACCTGGGGACCGTCGGAAGCGGACCTGTTGATCGAGCGCGACGGCCGCGCATGGCGCGACTGACCGTTGTCCGCGACAAGGCGGAGATGTCCGAAACGGCGGCCGAGCGAATCACCTCACTCATCGAAGGCGCCATCGTCATCCGGAACGCGGCCGCGATCTCTCTGACCGGCGGACACACGCCTGACCTGCTCTATGAATACCTTGCCGATCCTGACCGCCCGTGGCGGGCACGGATCGACTGGGCGCGCGTGCACCTCTTCTGGGGTGACGAGCGCAACGTGCCGCCCGATCACCCGGAGAGCAACTTCGGCTCTGGCGTATCGAACGCTGATCCAGCACGTGCCGATTCCCGCGTCGCAGGTGCATCGAATGCGCGGCGAGCTTCCAGCCGTCGATGCAGGACGCGAGTACGACGCTGATGCTGCGTGCACGGCGAGACGAGATAGCAGGCCCGCTTGTTCGACGTGATGCTGCTCGGTATCGGCGAGGATGCGCACATCGCGTCGATATTCCCGGAAAGCCCGCTTCTCGTCCGCGGACCCAAAGGGTCCGCGCCGTGCGCACACTCGAGCGGCGCGGACCTTCCTCGAGTGGCGCGGACCTTGCCTCGAGCGGCGCGGACCTTTCAGGTCCGCGAGAACTGGCTGCAGCTGTCTGGGTGCCGAAGCTGAATCAATGGCGCATCACCCATGACACCCGCCGGCGCTGCTCGACTCCACGGCCATCATCGTGATGGCCGTCGGATCGACGAAAGCCGACGCGATTGCTGCGGCGATCGAAGGGGAACTCGACGTCTCGCGCTATCCCGCGCAGCTGCTGCGCGCGGCGGGCGAACGTGTCGAATGGATCATCGATGACGCGGCGGCGAGGTCGGTTTCGCCACAGCCGACAATCTAGGGCCGGGCTTTCTGCTGTCCTTCGATGGCGCGGCGCGCCGCCCGCGTGATGGCCATGGTCGCGACCACCGTCGCGACCAGACCCAGCGGCGAGGAGGATGTAATATTCGGGTCCGCGCGGCGGCGCGACGCCAGCAGCCACCTTTGCGACGTCCCCCACCACCTTCCCGTAGTACGCGTACATCACGATTGTCGGGATCATGCCGGGACACGCGAGCAGGAAATCGCGAAAGCGCACGCGGCTCAGTCCGAATGCGTAGTTGAGCGAGCACATAGGGCACGATCGGCGACAGACGCAGCAGAAACTGCACCCATGCGCCCTCGCCCGCAACCGCCGAACGAACGGCGGCGACGCGCCGATCGCGAGAGGCCCAGAGGAACAGCCGCGTCCCCGCAAGTCGATGCGCAATGCCGTACGCCGCTATTGCGCCCAGCGTCGCGCTGACGAACACGAGCAGCCGAACCCCTCCACACGCCGAACAACGCACCGGCGGCGACGGTCAGCACAAACGCCGGAGCCATCGTCACGGCGGCGGCGATGTACATCAGCGCGAACAGAACCGGACCCCACGGCCCGAGCTCTCCGACCCGGACCAGCAAGGCGAGGAGCCAGGACATCACACCTCGGGAATCAGAGTCGTCGTCGGACGGTTCGTCGGAAGAGCCGGCCTCTTCCTCCACAACACGATCCGGCAAAACATCGGCGCTCTCGGTGTTCGACACGAGAGGCGTGGTGGGCTCGATGGCTGGTCCGCCGCGCTTCTTCGAGCGCCGGCGGCGCTTGGCGAACACGTGCGACAGACGTTCGAGCGCTTCGGCGGCCTGCTGAAGACCGGCCGTGATCTGATCCGCGTCGGTCCACGCGGCGGAATCGAGGCGCTCGGCGAGCGCAAGGAGCACCTGCTGGCGAGCCGGATCCGAAATACGCTGCGGGATTCGCTCCCGGACGACCGCATACCAGCGCACGAGAAACGCGATCTGCTCGTCCGGCGGTCGCCCCCTCGATCTTCGACGGAATCGCGGGTCGTGGCGCGGGTTGCTGCGGTTGCGCCTGACGCGGTTCGGCCGGCGCCTCGGCCGACGGGCGCTTGCGCGGACGACGCGGCTCGGTTGACGCTTCGACGACCTGCTGGTTGTGGAACACCGCGTTCCAGTCGAACTCGATCTCGGGATGCTGCGCTTCGATCTGCTTGCAGGACGTCCGGCTCGAGCGCCTCGCGCCCGACGCGAACGCCACCCGGCGTGCGAAACACGTACAGGATCCGCGACTGCTGACGATTGCCTTCGCGGCACCAATGCATCAGGTACGTGGTCTCGTATCCGCGCTTGTCGCGGATGACGCGCAGGAACGGCACGGGGCGCTACTTACGCTTCTGCGCCCGCGAGCTCGGACGAACTCTTCTTCGCGGCGGCCGGCGCCGGACGCTGGCGCGGGCTTTCGCGCCGCCGCGCGACGCGCGGGTGCAGTGGCCGCGCGGTCTTCTTCGCGACGGCTTTCGGCCGATGGCGGCGCGCGCGACCGGGCGTTTCGCGCGCGCCTGGCCGTTGGCACCCGCACGCGCGCGGGAGTGGTCGGATGGGCGCGACAGCGGGCGCGCGTCGCGCCGCGGTCTGCTTTCAGCCGGCCTGCGCCGAGCGCTGCACCAGCGTGAACCGGAGCTGATCGCCGAGCATCGAATACGCCCAGAGCTCGGCGACCGGGATCTGCATATCCTGGCAAAGACGGCGAGCCACATCGATCATCGAAACGGAACGTAGAGGTGAAACGGCGTCGGCAGTTGCGAAAACGCCACCCACTGCGACATCGCCTCGAGATGATTGACCGACTCGGCCGTTTCCACCTCGACCACGCCCAGCAGCTTTTTGCCGCGCGTCGTCCTGCAGCACGAGGTCGGGATACCACGGTGGCGGACCGCCGACGGGGGTCGTCTGTTCGTTGCCCGGGTTGATGGCGACTTCGAATTTTCTCTTATATTTCGCCTGCAGCAGGCGAATGATGCGGTCGTGCTCGAGCTGCTCGCGGACAGGCCGCACGAGGATTGGGCTCACACAACCTCCGACGCGTGTGCATACTGGCGACAATCCGAGAGCGAGATCCGGCGTGCAAAGGGGCTGAATATAGCACGAGATCGCTTGACGACCTCAAAGCCCGGCCGCACAATGACCCGGTGTCCCCTGCTCCTGTCTTCGCCTCGCATGACCCGCTCCCGCGCGTCCTAATCGTCGACGACGACGTCAGCGTCACCGACACGTTTTCGCGAATGCTTCGTCTCGAAGGTTACGAGGTGTGGGCCGCGCTCTCGGCGGACGAAGGGCTGAGCCTCGCGCAGACGCATCGGCCGCATGCGGTCATCCTCGACCTCCGGATGCCGCTGACGAGCGGGCTGCAGTTCCTCCGCGCGATCCGCGCCATCCCCGACCTGACCAATACGCCGGTCGCGATCGTCACAGGTGACTACTACCTGGACGACGCGCAGTCGAACGAGATCAAGGAGCTGGGCGCCGAGCTGCGCTACAAGCCGCTCTGGCTCGAGGAGCTGGTCACGCTCGCGCGCGAGCTCCTGAACATTCCCGTCAAGGACTAGGCTCCTCAACGCACCATGCCCAAGGCAGAATGCTCAATGCTCAACGCAGGTGTGTCTTGAGCGTGCCCAATTCCAGATTCCTGAAGGCCTGCCGGCGCGAGCCCGTCGACGTGACCCCTGTCTGGTTCATGCGCCAGGCCGGCCGCTACATGGCCGAATACCGCGCCCTTCGCGAGCAGCACTCGCTCCTCGAGATCTGCCGGACACCCGAGCTCGCCACCGAGGTCACGCTGCAGCCGGTCCGCCGCATCGAGGTGGATGCGGCCATCCTCTTTTCCGATCTGCTCCTCCCGCTCGAGCCGATGGGACTCCCCTTTGATTTCGTCAAGGGCGAAGGGCCGCAGATCGAGCACCCGATCGAATCGCCCGCCGACATCGACAAGCTGAAACTCTTCGAGCCACGCGAAGCGCTTGGCCACGTGCTGGAAGCGATCGAGCTGGTGCAGGAGGAACTGAACGGACGCGTGCCGCTGATCGGGTTTTCAGGCGCGCCGTTCACGCTCGCGTCGTACGCGATCGAAGGCGGACATTCGAACAATTTCGCGCGCACGAAGTCGCTGATGTACGGCCATCCCGAGGCCTGGCATCGCTTGTGTGACAAGTTCGCCACCGTCGTGGCCGACTATCTGGTGGCGCAGATCGAGGCCGGCGTCGACGCGGTGCAGGTGTTCGACTCATGGATCGGCACGCTGAGCGCCGCCGACTACCGCGAATTCGCGCTGCCACACTCGCAGAAGATCTTCCAGGCGGTTGCCGGCCGCGTGCCGTCGATTCATTTCGGCACGGGCACGGCGACAATGTTCGACGAATTGCGCGAGGCGGGCGGCGACGTCATCGGCGTCGACTGGCGCGTGCCGATCGACGAGGCCTGGGCGCAGATCGGCTTCGACCGGGCGGTGCAGGGCAATCTCGATCCGACGCTGCTGCTCGGTCCACCGCGCCGAATGCTCGACCAGGCCGAAGACATCCTCACTCGCACGGGCGGACGTCCGGGACATATCTTCAACCTTGGTCACGGCATCCTGCCGTCGACGCCGGTCGAGAACGTGCAGATGCTCGCCCAATATGTTCACCGAGCTTCACGGCAGATGCGGTGATCCGGCGGCCGGACTAGACTGTTTTTCGCCGTGACGGAACACCGAGGCACTGAGGCTCCGAGGCAAAACAAATGAATTTCTCGGTGTCTCGGTGTCTCGGTGGTACGTGGTCATGGATCCCGTCGACGTAGCGATTGTCGGAGCCGGCATCTCTGGCCTCGCCGCCGCCTACGAGCTGCAGCGCAGCGGCACGGGTGTACGCCTCCTCGAAGCCTCCGACCGCCTCGGCGGTGTCATTCGCACCGATCGGATAGATGGCTGGGTCATCGATGGCGGGCCCGACTCGATGCTCGTGCAGAAGCCCGCTGCCGTCGGTCTCTGCCGCGAGCTGGGGATCGCGGACCGCCTGGTTTCGACTGCTGACGCCGCGCAGGGCGTACGTCCTGCGTCATGGGCGACTGCATCCGATCCCGGAGGGATCGTTCCTCGGATTTCCGGTGCGCGTAAGCGCGCTGGCGAGCTCGTCGCTGTTTTCACTCCGCGGCAAGCTGCGAATGGCGTGCGAAGCCTTGATTCCCGGTGATCCGTCCGACGAGGATGAATCAATCGCCTCGTTCGTCCGCCGCCGCTTCGGCGAGGAAGCCGTCGACTATCTTGCCGAGCCGCTGCTGGCCGGCATCCACGCCGGCGACGTCGATCGCCTGTCCATCCGCGCGCTGTTCCCACGGCTCGTCGATGCGGAGCGCCAGTCCGGCAGCGTGATCCGCGCGTTCCGCGCGCTTCGGATGAGACCGTCGCCGCAGGGCGCGTTCGTGTCGCTGCCAGGAGGTGTGGGCGAGCTCGTGGATGCGCTCGCCGCGGCGATCGCCCCGGGAACCATCGCCACCTCCACGCGCGTCACCGATCTGCAGCATGCGGGAGCATTCCTGCTCGACACCACCGCCGGGCACGTTCGCGCGAAGGCGGTCATCGTGGCCGTTCCCGCGTACGCCGCAGGCGGAATCATCCGCGGCGTCCAGACGAGCCTGGCGGCGCTGTGCGAAGAGGTGCCGTACGCCTCGACGGCGACCGTCGCATTCGGCTATCGCCGCGAACAGATCGATCATCCGATGCAAGGCAGCGGGTTCGTCGTGCCGCGCGTCGAGCACAATCCGCTCCTCGCGGCTACGTGGGTGACGTCGAAGTGGCCCCATCGCGCACCCGACAACCACGTCCTGCTGCGCGCGTTTCTTGGCGGAGGCCGCGATCCGCATCGCCTGGATCGGACCGACGAGGAGTTGATCGAGACGGCGCGCGAGGCGCTCGCCGACATCATGCCAACGCGCGGCGATCCACTCTTCTCACGGCTGTACCGCTGGACTCGCCAGAGCCCGCAGTATGACGTGGGCCACCTGCAGCGCATCGCGACGATTGAGTCGCATCTCGCGGCGATTCCCGGCTTGTTCGTCACCGGCAGCGGTTTTCGATCGATCGGCATCCCCGACTGCATCGCCGACGCGCGCGAGACAGCCGCCCGCGCCGCGGCGTTCGCCACGAGGGCCACCAAGACGAATTAGCCACACAGGACACAAAGGTCACTATGCGTTCATTGTGTCCTGTGTGGTTAAACCGTCTTTGTGGCTTCCGTGGCGTAAGATCGTCACCGATGCGTCTCACACTGAGCACTCTCGTCCTCGCTCTCTTTGCCGCAACAACCGCCGCGCAGCAGCGCTCACCAGGCACGCTCACGCCGCCGATCGAATCGATTCTGAAGACCATCCGGGCCGCCGACAAAGGGCTGCTCGCGGTGTCGGAAGAAGACGGACGGTTCCTGCGCGTCCTCGTGGCGATGCGTAATGCGAAGTCCGTGCTCGAAATCGGCGCCGCGAGCGGCTACAGCGGCATCTGGCTCGGCCTGGGCGCGCGCGAGACGAAAGGCCGGGTCGTGTCAATCGAGTACGACCCCCAGCGGGCGAAGGAGGCGGCGGAGAACATCAGGAAGGCCGGGCTCACCGATGTCGTGCGCGTCATCCACGGTGATGCGTTTGCCGAGATCCCGAAGCTCCAAGGCACCTTCGATCTCGTGTTCCTCGACGCGTGGAAGCCTGACTACAAGCGCTTCTTCGACATGGTCTACCCCAGGCTCGATCCGGGGGGCGTCTTCCTTGCGCACAATGTCGTCAACAAAGCGTCCGAGATGGAGCCCTTCCTCAAGGCGATCCAGGCGCATCCTGGCCTCTTCACATCCGTGGTCTCTCCTGGCTCTGAAGGCATGTCGGTATCGTACAAACTGCGGTAATTCAAAATGCAAAATGCAAACACTGAACGAGCCGAAGTGCATCGAATCCGCGGAGCGTTTGCCTTTTGAATTGTGAATTTTGAATGACATGAAATCAGTCCACCTTATCGGAGTCCCTTTAGATCTGGGTGCCGGCCGCCGCGGCGTTGACATGGGACCATCGGCGTTCAGGATCGCGGGGATCCGCGACCAGGTGGCCGCGCTCGGCTGTATCACCGTCGACAAGGGAGATCTTCCCGCCCCGATTCCCGAGACGCAGCGCCCCGCCGACAAGAAGAAGAAATACATCCGCGACATCGCCAAGGTCTGCCAGAAGCTTTATGAGCTGACGTTGAAATCGCTGGACGAGGATGCGTTGCCGCTCGTGCTCGGCGGCGACCACAGCCTTGCCGCCGGCTCGGTGGCGGCCAGCGCGGAGTGGGTGCGGCGCACCGTCTCGAAGCCGCTCGGCCTGATCTGGGTCGACGCACACGGCGACATGAATACGCCGTCGACCACGGAAAGCGGCAACGTACACGGCATGCCGCTCGCTGCGCTGCTCGGCCAGGAACCGCTCGAGCTCGCCTCGATCGGATTCTCGCCGTCAGTCCTGCCTCAGAACACCGTGCTGGTCGGCATCAGGAATCTCGATGAGCGTGAGAAGGAGCAGATTCGCGCGTCAGGCGTGCACGTCTTCACCATGAAGGACATCGACCGGGACGGTATCGCGATTGTGGCCGAGCGCGCCATCGGACTCGCGGCGCGCAATACGGGCGGCATTCACGTCTCGTTCGACATGGATGTCTGCGACCCGGCGATCGCTCCCGGCGTCGGAACGCCGGTGAAGGGCGGCTTCGACTACCGCGAGGCGCACATGATCATGGAAATGGTCGCCGACTCGCGGCAACTGATTGCGCTCGACCTGGTTGAAGTGAATCCGACGCTGGACATTCGCAATACCACCGCCGAGCTCGGCACCGAGCTCGCGCTCTCGGCGCTCGGCAAGGGCATTCTCTGATCGGTCCGGACAGCCTTCAGGCGGACCGGGCCAGCAACCGCTCGATCTCGTCCATCACGCCATTCATCTTCCTGATCGTCAGGTCGAGCGGCTCGTCGGTCGTCATATCGACGCCCGCGTCCTTGAGCAGCTCGATGGGATACTTCGACGTGCCGGAACCGAGGAACGTGAGATACCGTGTCCGCGCGTCCACGTCGCCGGCAAGCACTCTCTCCGACAGCGCCTCCGCCGCCGTAAACGACGTCGCGTACTGAAACACGTAAAACCCCAGGTAGAAGTGCGGGATGTAGCTCCACTCGTTGCGGACGTAGTCGTCAACGACGCAGATGCCGTCAGCGTGGCCGTAGTACTTCCGAGCGATGTCGAGATAGATGTTGCTGAGCGTTTCGCCGGTAATCGGCTCACCACGCTCAGCGGTCTGGTGCACGGACAGCTCGAACTCGGCGAACTGCGTCTGGCGGAACACCGTGGCCTTGATGTTCTCGAGGTAGCTGCCGAGCAACGAGAGACGCGTCGCGACGTCCGTGGTCTCCTGCAGCACGCGCTCGATGAGCAGCGCTTCGTTGAACGTCGATGCCACCTCCGCGACGAACGTCGGATAGTTCGCCAGCGCGTACGGCTGCGAGGTGTTCGAATAGTAGCTGTGCATCGTGTGCCCGAGCTCGTGCGCCAGCGTGCTCACGTCGTTGTACTGCCCGTGGTAGTTGAGCAGCATGTACGGATGCACGTCGTACGCACCGCCTTCCGAATATGCGCCGGAGCGCTTGCCCGGGCTTGGGAAGAAATCGATCCAGCGCTCGTTGAACGAGCGGCGCACGACCTCCGTGTACTCGGAGCCGAGCGGATCCAGCGAATCGAGAATCTTCTGTTCCGCCTCTTCCGGCGTGAACTTCAACTGTACCGAAGACACCAGCGGCGCGTACAGGTCGTGGTACCGCAGATCGTCCGTGAGGCCCATCATCCGCTTTCGCAGCCGCAGGTACCGATGGAACGATGGCAGCGAGCGATTGATGCCATCGATGAGTCGGGCATACACGGAGACCGGAATGTTCGGGCCGTCCAGCGCCGCTTCGAGATGCGATGCGTATTTCCGCGTCTTCGCATAGAACGCGACCTTCTGCACGTTCGCGTTCATCATGGTCCCGAACGTGCGATTGAACGTGGCCAGCGCGTTGAGGAATGCCGACATGGCGCGCGCGCGGTCTTCGCGGTTTGGAAGGGTCCGCAACTCCGCGTAGCCCGAGGGATCAACCCTGGCCGTTCGCCCGTCGCTCAGCGTGACCGTCGGATACGGAAAGTCGGCGTTCGTCAGAATGCTGTAGATGTTCTGACCGGATGCCGCGAGCGGGCTGGCATCCGCAAGGATCTTTTCTTCGGCATCCGACAGCGTATGCGGCGCCCGCCGTTCGATGTCGTGCAGATAGAAGGTGTAAATCTTCAGGCGCGGCTCTGACGCGAGGAACCTCTCGAGCACGGCCGGATCCACCCGCAGAAGCTCGGGCTCGACATAGGCGATGTGCGCCTTGAAATCCGCCCCGAGCTGTTGCATCTCCTGTTGCATCCCCTGCGGGCCCGGCACGCGGGTATCCTGGTCGGCGAGCATCCCGGAATAGACGGACAGTCGCGCAATTTCCTTGTCCAGCCGCGACATCGTCTCGAGCGCATCGGCCAGGATCTGCGCCGACGACCCGAGCCTGCCCTGGTAACCCCTCAGCGTCGGCAGCTCGCGCGCAATCGCGTCCTTGGCGGCCCGCCATGCGGTGTCATCCGGATAGACGTCCGCGAGGTTCCACTTGTACTTGTCTCGAATCGCGGATCGATCCCGATCCTGCCCCGTCGTCGACGCCGCCATTGATCCTCACAGCCGCCACGCGAGTCGTGACAAGGGCTGCCTCCAGGCGACAGTTTATCGGTTTCTTTGTGCTCGTCCGCCGCCTTTACTTCACATTTCTTCTCTTATCGCTTCTCCTTCTTCTCTTTTTTTTTCTTCCCCCTTCCCCCTTCCCCCTTCCCCCTAACTAAGATCGTAAGGATGCGCAAGCGGCCGGTTCCTACTGACTGGGCCAGTCTCCCGGATGAAGAGCTTCTCAATCTGCGCATGTGCGATCTGCCGCTGCGGATCGAGGACACGCTCGCGGAGCGAACGAACCAACTGCGACAGGAGCTCGAGGCCGCCGGCATCCGTGCGCGCGTGCACTTCTATCTCGCCGAGGAGTGGTTCACACCTGACGGCGCCACGGCGATCGCCGTCCCGTTCTATCTTGCGCATCCGCGCCTTGCGAAGCTCGAAGAGGCGCAGATGCTCGAGGTCGAAGGGGGGGAATACGAGTGGTGCATGCGTATCCTTCGACACGAAGCCGGTCACGCGATCGATAACGCCTTCAAGCTCCGGCTCCGTCGCCAGCGGCGGAAAGTCTTCGGGTCCTACAAGAAGCCCTATCCCGAGTCGTACACGCCGCGGCCCTATAGCAAGAGTTTCGTGTTGCACCTGGATGCGTGGTACGCGCAGAGCCATCCCGACGAGGATTTCGCCGAGACGTTCGCCGTGTGGCTGACGCCGAGTAGCGAATGGCGCCCGCGCTATGCCGGCTGGCCGGCGGCGAAGAAACTCCAATACATGGATGCGCTGATGCGGTCGGTGCGCGACAAGCCGCCGCGCGTCGACAACCCCGAGGAAGTTGATCCCCTCAGGCGCGTGCGGAAGACGCTGCGCCAGCATTACAGGATCAAGCGCCGCCACTACGGCGTGGACTATCCGAACTTCTACGACCGCGACCTGCGCCGGCTCTTTTCGGACGCGCCCGAGTTTGCCGGCAATCATCACCGCCGCGCAGTTCATCGGCCGCATCCGCCGCCAGACGCGCCGCGTGGTCGCCGACTGGACAGGCATCTACCAGTACACGATCGACCAGGTGATCGAGGACATGATCGCCCGGTCGCGCGAGTTGAAGCTCCGTCTCGCCGTCTCCGAGGAAGAGGCGCGGCAGGAGTTCACCGTGCTCCTCACGGTTCAGACGATGAACCATCTCCATAGCGGGGGCCACCGGCTGTTCCTGTGAAGAAGCGAATCCTCGCGCTCGTGCACGATCATCTCGTTCCGCCCGAGGACACCACGGGCATCGACGTCCTCGAAGCCGAGTGGAAGATGGAGTACGACGTGATCGAGACGCTGCGCGAGCGCGGTCACGAGGTACGCGTCCTCGGCGTCCACGACGATCTCGCCGGGATCAGGCCGACGGCCGGTTTCTTCGAGCCGCACATCGTGTTCAACCTGATGGAAGCGTTTGCCGGGGTCACGACTTTCGATCAGAACGTCGTCAGCTATCTCGAGCTGCTGCGCCTCCGGTATACCGGCTGCAACCCCCGGGGACTGATCCTCGCCCGCGACAAGGCCCTCTCGAAAAAGCTCCTCGCGTACCACCGCATCCCGGTGCCGGACTTCACCGTCGTTCGCTATGGGCACAAGCCGGTGCTGTCGAAGAAGCTGCACTTCCCGCTGATCGTGAAGTCGCTGTTCTTCGAAGCATCCGCCGGCATCTCCCAAGCGTCAGTCGTCGAGAACGCGGACCAGCTCGCACGGCGGGTGCAGTTCATTCACGGAAGCCTCGGCACAGCGGCCATCGTCGAGCAATTTATCGACGGGCGCGAACTCTACGTCGGCGTGCTCGGCAACGAGCGGCTCGACGTATATCCGGTATGGGAGATGTCGTTCGCGCAGATGCCGGACAACCGCTGGCGCATTGCCACCGAGCGCGTCAAGTGGAGCACGCAGTATCAGAAGAAACACGGGATCATGACGAACGCCGCGAAGCTCGACGCGACGGCGACCGATCGCATCCAGCGGATTGCCAAGCGCGCATATCGTGCCCTCGATCTCAACGGGTATGCGCGCATCGACCTGCGCATGGATGACGAGGGACGCGCCTACGTCCTCGAAGCCAACCCGAATCCGAACCTGGCGTACGGAGAGGACTTCGCAGAGTCGGCCGAAGTGGCCGGCACCTCGTACGAAGAACTCCTTGACCGCATCATTACGCTGGGAATCCGCTGGAAGCCGGAGCGGACCGGATAGCGAACGTCAGTCTCCCCCGACCGTGATTCGCACACCGGCGCGCACGGCGCGCGGGAGCGATGGAAAGCCGAAGGATGCGTCGTATTTCTTGTCGAGAATATTCTCGACGCTCGTATAGATGCGCGCACGCGGATGGACGGCATAGGACGCGCTGAGGTCCAGCTTCTGATATGCCGCATCGAGGTCACGGTTCGGCAGGAGTAGCGAATTGCCGAAGAAACCGTCCGTCAAGAACGTGCTGCTGTCGCGCTTGCCCGAGAAATATCCCGAGAGCGTGACCTGCCCCGATCCGCGTATGTAACTTACCAACACCGACCCGGAGTGCGGTGGACGCCGAAACGGTCGCTGACCGACGAGTGGCGAGAACGCACCGATCGGGATGTCGGGGAACTTCGGGTTCGTCGACGCGCTTGCGCTGAACGCCTCGGTCACCTTCGCGTCGAGGTACGTATACGAGGCGCTCACACGGACGTACTGACCGGCCATCGCTTCAAACGATGTCTCGATGCCCTGGGCACGGAATGACGATGAGTTGACGTAGGCGCCGAAGGCAGTGGCAGCGGCGACTGCTGCAGGCACGCCCGCCTGTGGCAGCTGCGTCTTGCTCAGGAATTCGATCAAGTCGTTGAACTCGTTCCGGTAGTACGCGGTGCGAATCCGCGCCCGGCCGTACCAGAATCCCTGCTCGAGCCCGATGTCGATATTGCTGCCACGCTCCGGTCCGATCTGCGACGCACCCGACGCGGCGGGCGTGGACTGCACGAGTGCAAACAGCGAGTTCTGCTGCTGGAACACGCTGGGGGCCTTGATGCCCTTGCCCACATTGAAGGAAATCTTCGTGTCTCCTACTGCGGCGCTCGATGACGGGTTACGGAGATAGGTGGCAATGGACACGCGTGGCGTCACCGCGTTGTCGAACGCCTCGTTGTGCTCGAAGCCAACGCCGGCTGTGATGTACGTGCGTCCCATCAGCGTCCCGCGCGCCTCCGCGAACACCCCACCGTTGGTGCGTGTCGCATCGGCGTCGGCATCCGGATCGCTGAAGCCCTCTTCACGTTCGAATCGCCCGCCTCCCGAAATGTCGAAATCGCTGCCGACGTGGTACGTCGTGTCGGCAAACAGCGCCCGGCGACGCGTGCGGCTCCTGAAGACCGATGGATACGTACCATCGAAGTCGAGAATGGCCTGGCCGGTCACGGAATAGCCGTTCGCCCCCGTCAGTGTCACGTTCTTCCCTAGATAGTTCGTACCGAAGCCGAATGGATCGAACGGGGCTCCTGTTGGCGTTGGATTTGTGTTGGTCGACGTGAAGTCCGTATTGCCGAACCGGACGGTGGTCTGCCACCGATCGGTCATCTGTGATTCGGCAGTCACGCTCGCGACGTTCAGCGTATTCTTCGCCACCGAGTCGTCCGCGATTCCATACAGGTTGAACGCGTTCGGACTTTCGAATCGTGCGTCGATTCTGCGAACCGTGCCGCTCAGATCGGTGCCGCGCCCCACTGCGACACCGAATCGTCCGGCATACGTCTTATTGCGGAAACCGTTGTTCGGCGTGCTGTTATCCGTATTGAAATACGAGTATTCGGAAAAGTAGTCGAAGCGTTTGACCGCTCCGCCGACGGCCAACGCGTTGTGAACGGTGTTGAAGTTCCCGCCATCGAGCGAGAGATCGAGCGCAGGAATTCGCGTGCGGCCGCGCCTCGTGGTGACGTTGACGACCCCCGAGAGCGCATCACTCCCGTACATGACACTGTTGGACTGGCGAAGTACCTCGACACGCTCGACACCCGTGACCGCTGTCTGGGCGAAGTTGAAGGCGCCCCCGATGTCGTTGATCGCAACGCCATCGAGCAGCACCTTGTTGAAATTCGAGTTCCCGCCACGGATGAACAGCGACGTTGCGCCGCCGCGTTGCCCGGTCTGCATGATCTGCGCGCCAGGAACGAGACGTAAGGCCTCGAGCACATCCGGCTTGCCGAGCGCCTCGAGGGTCTGGCTGTCGATGACGGTAATGGGTGCGCCGGTGCGTGACGCTGGAAGCTCGGTCGCCGCGGCGGTCACGACGAGTGCCTGCTGCAACGGACCGACCGGTAGGACGACGTCGATTGAGGTCCGGCCCGAGCCGGACACGAACATCGAATCAGTGGTCGCGGCATCGAAGCCGGGTGCCTGCGCGCGGACCTGGTAACGTCCCTCGGCAACCGCGCCAAACTCGAACTCACCAGTGGCGCCAGTGGTGGTCGTCGCAACCGGCTGACCGTCGCGCAGCAACGAGACGTCCGCAGACACGACGCGCCCACCAAGGGGATCGGACACAGTTCCCGCAAGGGTGACCTGTTCCTGGGCGCATACGACTGCCACCCGGCACATCGACACGACACTAATAAGCAGGCACGTAATGAATACTGATCTGTGGGTCATCGGTGACACATCCTAGCTAGTAAGAGGTGAACGCCCTCGGCGCAAATGCGAGATAACCGACGGCGATCGCTGACGTGAGCGCGGCGGTCGCGACGGTAACCGCCATCGCCAGCGAGAAGGCGCGCGCGGATTCCACGGGTGGATCCTCCGGATCCCCGAGCCACGCGTCGGTGACAAGGGATCCGTTGACCCGGATTGGTCCAACCAGGCGCCCCTGGATCGCGCCTGCAGTCGCGGCCTCGCTCCATCCCGAGTTCGGTCCCGGCAGGAGCGCATGTTGTTGCCATCCGATGCACAGCGCCTTGCGCCCGGAACATCCCGGGATCGCAACCGCCGCCAGCGAAATGAACATCCACGTGAGCCGTGCAGGCACGAAGTTCATGACATCGTCCGCACGAGCGCCGCACCAGCCGAATCGGAGGTACTCGGGCGTCTTGTGCCCGACCATCGAGTCCATCGTGCTGACGACCTTGAACAGGACGAGGCCTGGGAGTCCCGCGATCACGTACCAGAACAGCGGACTCGTGAAACCGTCGGTCAGGTTCTCGCTCAGGCTTTCGATTGCAGCTCGCCTGCAGTCCACTGCCTCCATGCGCTCGGTGTCGCGGCCAACGAGCTGGGCAATCGCGAGTCGAGCCGCCGGCACATCTCCGCGGCGAACGGCCCGCTCGACGCGCAAGACATGCGCGATCAGATCACCAATGGCAAGGAGGCTGTACAGAACAAAGACGTGAAGTATCCACGCGAGAGCCGGGCTGGCCGCATGCACGGAGAGGAGAAGCGCGGAGACACCGCCCACCCAGACGAATGAAAGCGCGAGGAAGAGGATGATGCCGCCAACGTACGCGTCAGCACCTACGGCCCGCAGGCCGCGCTCGAACCCGGTCAGAGTCCGTCCGATCAGACGAACAGGGTGAGCGGGATACACGGGATCCCCGAGCACCGCATCGATGACGAGCGCACACGCCAACGCCGCTGACTCCGGCGCCAGCGCGGGCATCAGCGTGAGCGCCATTTCTCACACCAGCCGAGTGCGATTGCCGCCAGGACGACGTCCTTGGCGCCATCAGCATCGCCGGATCCAAAAGGACGAGGAGTGGAAGCGTGCAGCGCAGATCGGAATTCCGGCCACCGATCCGGAGATCCGGCCAGGCTTGCAGCCAGCGTCGCCGCCTGCTGGACGATCGCGTCGCGCGCGACCGCTGCGGGCAACGCTCCATAGCGCACTCTGTCGAGCACCGCGGCGATCGCGTATGCCGCTGCCCCGACCAGTGGCTCGAACAGGACGGACTTGCTGTTCTTACGAAGCAGCTCGAGGTCCGCGTCGTTGAGCAACCCGGCGATGTCCTCGAAGAACGTGCTCTCGCGAAGCCCGTACCGGCCGAGCGCCTGGAAAACACCGCGCGTGTAGCTGGCTTCGAGACCGTTCTGCCACCGCAGGGCTTCCAGGGTCGCGTTACGCACGGCTACGCCGATCAGTTCACCAAGCTTTACGTGCGTGCTGGCCGACGTAAGCTGGAGCGCGCCGCCGGCCGGCGCTGCGATGCAGTACTGGTCCGTGCCAGTGCCGGTGGCAAGATCCATTGATTGACGGCTTGGAATCGACAGGCGCGCCAGCGCCGCGCTCTTCCCTTCCGTCATCGTGACCACCACGCCCGCCAATGCAGACGCGGTAAGTGGCGCGTTGATCAAGAGGATGGTGTTGATCGTGCCGGCGTATGCGGGCACCTTCTGAATGCCGGCCCGGGTCTCGCGCCAGGTTGCTGGATCGCCTGCGCACGTGGCGTTTCCCTCCACCCCCGCGGTGACGACGGCAATGACCTCGACGCCGTCATCGTCAGTTGCGACCAGCGCGGCGTAATTCATGTTGGCCGCGGTGCCCATCATGACGGTGGCGTCGGCGGGCAGACTCGCTTCCGCGCACACCTCGTCGTGATAGCGCTCGAGTCCTGCCTCGGTCATCAAACGGTGACGCACGTGGTGGGCGGCACCCTCGCAGCTCTGATGATTCAGGACGTGTCGCGCGCCCTGGATGTACCCCCCATTCCGCACCGATGTGCTCAAGACATCATGCGACGTGAGCAGGTCAGTGACGAGGAACCGTCCAGACCGCCGCAGAACGAAGCCGGGTTTCTGCGCCAGCGTCTCCCAGTTGAGCTCAGTCATGACAGACCCAGTACTTCCATCGAACGCGCATGTGTCTCGAACCACTCGGCCAGCCGGCGATGCGTGTGCGTCGCGGCCTCCGGAGGAGCAGTCGGAACCCCGAAGACTTCTGCGCAGACAGCAGCGCTCTCCAGAGCGCCATGGAGATACGTGCCGATGACGCGATCTCCCCGAACGCCATCGCACGTCCCGTCCGCGAGCCGCGCAAATGGCGCGGCCGCGCCGTCGGAGGTTGTCGACCCCAGGTGAATTTCATACCCGTCGAAAACCGCTCCGGCCGCGGTCGAGCCGCCCACCACGCGCGTCGTCTTGTCGCGCGCGAGGGTCGTTTCCGCCGTAATCAGTCCGAGCCCGGAGACGCTGCCTGCGTCAGACTCCAGGCGATCGGGATCGTGAATAGCGCGGCCGAGCATCTGGTACCCGCCGCAAATACCAATTACCGTCGCGCCGCGACGATGCTGTGTGATGACCCATTCGTCGAGGCGTCGAGCGCGCATCCACTCCAGGTCCGCAACGGTGTTCTTGCTGCCAGGGAGGATGATGAAGTCGTAGTCGGCCAGGGGCGGAGCGTCCACCCAATCGGCCCAGGCGATCAGACGGAAGTCGGTGAAGTTCGACAGCCGCGGAAACCTGACGATTGCGACGCTCGCGCCAGCGGGAGGCACAGTGCGACGCCGGCGGTCAAGCGCGAGGCTGTCCTCGGCAGCCACCTCGATGTCATCGGCGTAGGGAAAGACGCCGAGACACGGCGCGCCGGACCGTTCTTCCAGGATCTTCACGCCATCGTCGAAGAGCGTCAGGTCCCCACGAAACTTGTTGACCATGAAGCCGCGGAACAGCGCGCGCTCGCCGTCAGATAACAACGCTACCGCTCCGAGAATCGACGCAAACACGCCGCCTCGCTCGATATCCGCAACGAGCACCCACGGTGCATGCAGGCGCGTCACCAGCCCGAGGTTCACGAGGTCGAAGGGACGCAGGTTGAGCTCGCTCACGCTTCCTGCCCCTTCGATCACGACGACATCGAACCGTTGTGCGAGCGACTCGTACGCCGCCAGCACGTGCGGGAGGAGCGCCTCGGCGTGCGTGTAGTACTCACGCGCTGAAAGGGTCTTCCACACGCGCCCATTGAGCACCACCTGGCTCGCGCCGTTTCCGTTCGGCTTGAGCAGAATCGGATTCATGGCCGGTTCAGGATCGAGACCGCACGCGTCCGCCTGCGCCGCCTGTGCACGGCCGATTTCTCCGCCTCCCTTGCACGGATAGGAGTTGTTCGACATGTTCTGCGCTTTGAACGGCGCCACGCGAACGCCCCGCCCCCGCAGCCACGCACAGAGCGCTGTCGCCATCCAGCTCTTGCCGGCGTTCGACGACGTGCCGCCGATGAAGATGGGGCGTGCCGTCACGGCCGCGACGGCTCCCGGATGAGAGCCGCGAGCCACTCGGCTGAGTCGACTACGCGCGGCCCAGGAACGACCAGCGCATCGATCGCGTCCGCATGCACGCGACCGTTGCGAACGGCGGGGATCGTCCGGAAACGCCGCCATAGCTTGCTGCTCGCCTCAGCTCGGCGCACCCGCACGGCCGTTGTCGCGCTCATGTCGATCACGTCGACAATGACATCGGGCTTCAGGTCCAGCACGTTCTCGAGCGAAATGTGCGGGTACGGCGGCACGCCCGGCTTGTCAAGCACGTTAAGGCCGCCCGCAATCGTGATCAGGTCGTTGAGATATGAATCCCTGCCGACAGCAACCATCCCGGTGAGTGCCTGGGGATTTCGGCCAAGAATCAGCAGGACCTTCGGGCGGGGGTTCTCAACAGACAATCGCCGGATGTCGTCCAGCCGCCGTTCGATGGTCTCCGCCACCTCCCGCGCGTGAGACTCGATTCCCGCGGCCGTGCCAATCTGCCGGATGGCCAGCGTCACGTCAGACAACGTTCGGCTCGGGACCGCGACGAACGGAACCTGCAGCGCTCCGAGCCGGTCCGCGAAATTGCCAGCCGCCCTATCGCTGATAACGACGAGATCCGACTTGAGAGTGATGATCCGCTCGAGGTCTGGTTTGACAAATGTTCCGACCTTCGGCAACGCAACCACCTGTGGCGGGTAGCGGCAGTGCTGAGACACGGCAACCACACGGTCTCCGAGGCCAAGGGCGAACAGCGTTTCGGTGATGCTGGGCAACGTCGAGACGATCCGTGCGGGCGTCTGCGACGCAAGCGCATGTGTCGGGTGCGCGGGCGAGACGACGATCCCGAGCACGAACGCGAGCGCCGCAAGCGGCCTCTTCGCCATCCGACTCACCACGCCCGCGAAAACCGATTGCCGGTTTTACCGGTTATCTCGCGCAGGGACCCGCTTACCCCCGCGTCATGTTCGAGCTTCCGTCCCACGATCCAGAGCAGGTCCGCGAGCCGATTGAGGTACGGGAGGATTGCGGGTGTCGACACGGAGCGATGCCTTTGAGACGCGGATGCCGCCGGCGAGACCCGTCTGGCCGTTATCGCCTCTGGTTGTTGAGATGCTGCTGCCCATGCCTGTCCTCCACGCCCTTCTCCACGAGGCGGCGGCAGACAGTCCATGGGAACACTAGGCGTGCGAATGGGATCGAGGCGGGAGTGAAACCAGGATGCCAATGCATGCTTTCTGTTCTCCGCAGAAAGGCAGCCGCTTCACCTGGGGTAGGTCTCCTGGCTTGGAGGGGACAGGTACTTGACTGTCTGTCGCTTCACCTTCCCCAGCAACACGCTGAGTGGTTGTTTGAAGCGACGCGCCCTCACTCACAGTGGCGGAACCGCGCCGGACTTGCACCGGACTTCCCTGTTATGCCCGTCGTGGGCACCCGAGGCGCTGACGGTTATATCACGATTCTCACACGGAGCTTTCGCTTTCTGAGCTTGTCTTTGATAGCGGAACGTCCGCCAGCGGACGTACGAGCGCGACGTCGATCGCCTTTCGAGCCCGCCGGGCGTGACGTACCAACCGACGCCACGACGGCACCAATGTTGTCGCGCTGAGGACGACTCCACCGATGCTCAACACGATGAGCGCGACGTCCCACAGCGGACGACGGTAGTACAGGAACGGAAAATCAAGGTTATGCAGGCCGTGGTACAGCCACCGGTTCCAGCGTCCGCCACGGTCCTGTTTCGTCAACGTGCCCAGTTGCGGATCGAGGTAGAGCCATGTGCTGTCCGGGTCGGCGTACCGCACCCGGAGCACCGGCAGCGGCCGCAGGCCGTCGCGGTTGTAGTAGTAGGCGTCGTATTCGTCGAGCCAGGCTGCATCGGTCATTGGCACGCCGGGCATCGCCGCTTTCGCGATCGTCCACATGTTGTTGGAGTCAAAGCGCTTGAATGTCCCGTGGTCGGGCGCCAGCGCCGCTACAATCAAGTGATCGCGGACAGGCTCCGCGCGCTCTTCGTTGCTGCCAATCTCTTCGGTGTAGACGTACGGTTGCGGGGGGCGCCGAGCGATGAAGTACGGTGCTCCACGAAACTGAAGCAGCTCGAGTTCCTTGGGCATGAAGGAAGGCGTGAACGCCTCAAGCGAAGCGCGCATCCGATCGATCGTCAGGAGCTTCAGATCCACCGGTGTGCCGGCGACCGCCATGCGCTGCTCCCTTGTCGCCGGACGGTTGCGAAGCGACGTGAATGGACGGCCGAGCGACATCGCGCCACTGAACGCCCACGTGCAGGTGACGACACCGAAAATCAGCCCCGCATAGTGGTGCCATTTCATCCAGCCGACGTAGGGTGAATGCGAGGGACCGCCCCTCATCCGATACCGCCGTTTAACGCGCAGCCTGAAGATACCGACGACAATCCCGAACAATCCCATCACCGTGCCGACGACAGCGCCCCAGCCAACAACCTGCTGCCACAACGGGCCGTTGCGACGGAATGACGTGAAGTACGTCCAGTGCAGGACGGCGCTCACGAAACCCCAGACCCGACCTCGACGGTCGGTCTTCATGGTCAGCTCCCCGGTCTTCGCCGACACGTAGTAGTAGGTGCCGGCCGGGTCGCCCACCGAGATGCGATGGAGCGGCATCTGGGTACGCTGATCGTTGTAGAGCGTCCACTGATCGGAGTCCGGAACCAGCGCATCGTACCGGACCGTTGACCCATACGTCGGCACCCATTGACGGACGAGCGCTACGGCATCTTCGGCCCTTGCTCCCCCACGAGATCGCCAGTGTCCGCGTAGACCTTCGCATTGCCGTCGAAGCGGTACACCGGGCGGCCGTCGTAGTACATCTCGACCCGCATCCGGTTCGGCGACAGCTTGTGCCTCCGGGCCGCCTCCGCGGGATCTACGCCGACCGTGGACAGATCGAGCGGTCTGAGATGCCCCAGTCGCTCCCGCTCCGACAAGCGCGGCATGCCGACGTACATCATCGCCACGCCGGAGACGAACCAGACGACAAAGACGATACCGAAGAAGATCCCGGTCCACCGATGCGTATAGATCAGGAACGTGCGCCAGTCGAGCAGCTTCCGGACGTTCATGCGGGTCTCGCTAGAACCGCGTGTTCAGGGAGAGCTCGATCGTTCGCGGTGCTCCCATGCGACCGCGCAACGGGATCGGCGCGCCCGAGACGCTCTGCAGGTAGAACTTGTCGAGAAGGTTCGTCGCCCGCAGATCGATGTTCACGCTGTCGGTCAGCCTGCGGCGCACGCCCGCGTCGACCAGCGTGTTGGCCGGCGTGCTGACGTTGTTGGCGTTGTTCAGGAACCGACTCCCCATGTAGCGGAGGCCGCCCTGTAGCTGCCACTGCCACGGCGTCGTCCACGTGAGCCAGAGATTTGCGATTCGCTCAGGCACGTTGGTGGGCGTCTTGCCCGCCCACGACGTCAGGACGCCGCTGCTTCGAGAACTCCAGTTGAATGACGCGCTCGACTATCGCGCGCGGAACGATCAAGGCGCCGAAGAACCACTGTTCCTGTTTCGTCCCCGTCACCCACAATCGGAGGTACTCGCTGCGGCGAAAGCGGTCAAAGCATTGCTCGGTCTCAATCCCGAAGCTACGGAGTTCCACATTGTCTTCGGCGGTTCGCAGGCCAACGACACCCAGATCGCTCTTCTGACGCGCTCGATATTCGGGATCTTTTCCGAAGCCGCAACCGGGATCGACATGCCGGCCCGCGACGTCGCTGAGAGCCGAGTCACGAAGCCGGCGGCACCGGAACGGAGCGATGAGGTGACTCCTCAGAACCTCCTTCGTGTGCGCTCGTCATCGCACAAACCCGACAGCAGCGAAGCATTCTCGGCCGTGCAGTACCGCGGCTCCTGTTCTGGATCGACGATCGTGACGTCAGGACAAAACGGGGGATGGGTTTCCTCATGATCCTCTTCGCCCTCGCATCGCCTGGCGCGACCATCACACCACCATCGCTCACCATATCAAAACCCTGAACGCCCCGAGCCTCATGCACACGATGGTCTCGCGAACCACCGTGCGCGGTGATGGCGCTCACCAAATGTGGTGAGCGCCCCTTCCTCTTCCGGCCGGTCCCGCCTTCAATCCAGGCACAGTGATTGCTCAACGGCGTTGCGCACCGAAAAGCCGAGCCCGTCGGCCCGCGTCGACAAGGTCAGGCCCGAAAGGGGTTGAGCGATGAACCGAAGGCATTTCATTCGGACAACGGCAGGAGGAGTGACTGCAGGAATGGCCGGATGGTACGGTCTCACGCGGTTCGACGTGTCGCCCAGCCGAGCCACGAAGCGCATCACCAAGTTTCACGCGACCTTGCCGGGCCTGGGACCGGACGGGGCCAATAATCTCGGTAACTACATTCCGACCTTGTCGCCCGACACGAAGACCTATCCGGGGACCGATTACTACGACATCGTCGCGCAACAATTCACCCAGACGCTGCATCCGCTGCTTGGCCAGACCAGACTGTGGGGATACGCCGACGCGAAGAGGCTCGATAGCAAGTATCTGGGCGGTGTCATCGTGGCCACGCAAGGACGGCCAGTGAAGCTCAAGATCACGAACCTGTTGCCGGCCGCTCATATACTTCCGGTCGATCCCACAGCCATCGACCCGCCGATGGTCAAGGAGGTGGGTGGCCGTGTCGACCGCATCACCATTCACCTTCACGGAGCCTTCGTCCCCTGGACGAGTGACGGCGGCCCCACGTCCTGGTTTACGAATGCCCAGAATCCTGGCGGTCTTGTCCATGGATCGACGTTTCTCAATCACGGCCCGAATCCCGGGTCGGCGATGTACGACTATCCCAATTCCCAAAGCGCCCGGCTCGTCTGGTACCACGACCACGCGTACGGCATCACACGCCTCAACGCCTACGCGGGGCTCGCGTCCGCCTACCTGATCACCGACGATGCCGAGTCCATGATGATCAAGAGCGGCATCCTTCCGGATGTGCCGGGATATCCGCTCGGGATTCCGCTCATCATTCAGGACAAGAGTTTCTTTGACGCCTCGTCTGACCCGGCGTATCCAGTAGCCAATGCACGGGCAGGCGATCTCTGGTACCCGCACGTCTACGAAGGTCCGCCGGTTCCCGAGATGAAGTTCCCGCTGGAATGCGGAGGCACCGGCCGATGGGAAATCTCGGGAGGACGTCCGCCAGCGGTGTCGCTCGTACCCGAAGCGTTTTTCGACACCAACCTCGTGAACGGTGCGCCGTATCCGGTGCTCAAGGTGTCGCCGCGGCGGTACCGGTTCCAGGTGTTGAATGCGGCGCAGGCGCGGTTCTACAACCTCCAGTTGTACGTCGCCGACAAATCTCCTGACGGCATCACGCTGGCCGAGAAGTCAGACCTCGACGGTCACGGAAATCGGATCAAGGCGCCGACGAATCCTGCCGGTCCCAGGATCATCCAGATAGGCAAGGACAGCGGGCTCCTGCCGGCTCCGGTCGTGCTCAACGATCCGCCACAGCCGATCGGCTACCTGCACACGTCGGACGATGATCCGAGGAACGGCAATGCCAATCGCTACAACCTGCTGATGGCACCCGGAGAGCGCGCGGATCTCATCGTCGACTTCCGAGGATTTGAAGGGCAATCGATCGTTCTGTACAACGACGCGCCGGCGCCTTTTCCGATGGGCGACATCCGCAACGACTACTACGCCGGCGCGCCAAACCTGGCCTGTATCGGTCGCGCGGCATCGACGGAACCCGGACGTGGTCCGGACACCCGAATCGTCATGCGCTTCGATGTCGGCAGGGACGGATCTGTGGACGAACCGGACTTCGCAACGACGCTCGCGAATTTGCAGAAGACTCTGCCATCGGTGTATTTGGAGACGCTGCCACCAGCGCTCGTGTCTCAGGCGCCGCCGAAGATCAAGACGCTCAACGAAGGGTTCGACGACCACGGCCGTCTCATGCAGCAGCTGGGCTCGCCCAAAGCGTCGGGCTATATGTCCACGATTGATGTGGCCTCGCGAGGCGAGACGCAGGTCTGGCAGATCTACAACCTGACCGGGGACACCCATCCGATGCACTGGCATCTCTTGAATGTGCAAGTCGTCAAGCGGGAATCGTGGAAGGCCGACTCGGAGGGCCATCCCGTGTATCCACTGCGACCGATGCCGGGCACCGCGCGGCCGCCCGATCCCAACGAGGCCGGTTGGAAGGAAACGCTCCGCATGAACCCGGGCGAGGTGACGACGATCATGATGAAATTCGACATGCCGTTCGACACAGTCACCCAGTCCCCGGGTGCAAGCCGAGTACGGCATCAAAGGCGCCGAGTATGTGTGGCACTGCCACATCCTCGAACACGAAGAACACGACATGATGCACGCGCTCGTCATCGTGTGAAGGGAGCCCTGCGCTCCTTCGTGAGTGACGACCTGTCGTGAGCGTGACGATTGGTTGAGAGTCGTCGGCTGAAACCGACCGCGTCGTTCGACCCGACAGGAATACCCGATCTCACTGCGCATGTGGCCGCTATCCCCAGTATCCGATGATGGGTAAAGAAGCAGTCATCTTGGACCTTCCATGAGAAGTCGCTCGTGCGCCGAAACCGCCCGCGATACATGTGGAGGGCGTTGCACCGGATGCGACCAGCCGTGAGTGCGGGAGTGGAACATCGGCCGGTTTCCTGCACAACTCGCCTTCGAGCGTCACGCTGACCGGATCACGCTCGCCTGACTTCAATCTCACGCTTCCGCCGAAACTGTTCCGGCAACGTCGTCCCGTGTCGATGAAGCCGGAATCCGCGCCGCGCGGCTCTGAAGCGAACGTCAGGGGTTGCTTCCGCGTTGATTAGCGTCCCGCTGCTGGAACCGTCGCAGATGGTGCGGACCCTGAATCTTACCAGCCCCGGCTGTTCAGCTCGAACGGCTGTCCGATACGCAGGGAGACGTGAGGAGGTGGAACGCAAGCGCGCGACACACGATACGCGTGAAACCCTACCGGAGAATCGTGGTCACGGCTCCCCTTCGCACAACATGTATCCAACGCCGCGAACGGTGTGAATCAACTTGACAGTCCGATCGACGTCGACCTTCTTGCGTAGCCGGGCCACGTGGACATCGATGACGTTGTCGAGCGGCGTGGATCTGGCCATTTCCCTCCATACATCGCGGGCCAGCGTTTCTCTCGAGACGACCTGATGTTCGTACCGCATCAGATACACGAGCAAATCGAACTCGCGGGCGGTCAGTTCCACTGGATTGCCAGCACGCGTGACTCGTCTCGACAGGAGGTCGAGCGTCAGGTCGCCAACACAGAGCCGCGGAGTCTCGGCGATGCCGCGCCGCATCAACGCTCGAATACGGGCAAGCAGTTCGGTAAAGGCAAACGGTTTGACGAGATAGTCGTCCGCGCCGGCGTCCAGTCCTGCCACGCGTTCTTCAAGCGTGTCGCGCGCTGTCAGCACAAGGACGGGCGTCTTCAACCCTCGCTGCCGGGCGGACGTGAGAATCTGAAGTCCGTCCCGACCAGGGAGGGTCAGATCGAGCAGGATCAGATCGAAAGACTCGGTGTTCATTCGATAGAACGCGCCCTCACCTGTCCCTTCGAGGACCACCTGGTGCCGCTCGCCTTCAAGGCCCTCGCGAAGGGCATTGGCGACTTTCCTTTCGTCCTCGACGACGAGCACACGCATGTCGGCGGATCCTAGCCGTAGCCTCTTGTCGGATATCTGAAGAGTGGCTTAATTTTTCGTCACGTTGGACGCGCATCTGATATCGCGCGCGTGCCTGACGCAGATTTCAGGAACTCTTCAGTCTCAACCACCACAACGCCCCGTATCATTCCGGCCCGTGCGAGGTGACGTCTACATGGTGATCCGTCAAGCGATGTTCGTAGTGATTCTTGTGTGTCTGGTGACAGCGACAGCGCTGGCGCAAACCTTCTCAGTAACCGGCCGCGTCGCAGATCCTCAAGGCGGTGCAGTGACCGATGCGATGGTGACCCTGATTGGTCCGGGCGCTTCGAGTCCCAGAACCACGCGTACTGGCTCTGACGGGACCTTCTCGCTGGCCGACGTTCCCCCGGGCTCCTACGTGCTTCAAATCGAAGCGGCCGGGTTCCAGCACTGGTCGATGGCGGTCAGCAACGCTGCACCATCGATCGACGTCGTCCTCACGATCGAAGGGGTGAGTGAAATCGTCGCGGTAGCGGCTCCGAAGCTGGAAGAAGAGCTGCCGCAGGAGATCGAAAAGACCGGTGTGCGCGTGCAGACCATTACCAGCGCCCAGATCGAAAACGGCGGCTATGACGACGTCGGGCAGGCGCTGCAGGCGTTGGTACCGGGGCTGTTTCTGAGTCCCAGGGCGGGCGCGTTCGACTACGTCGCATCGTCGCTGCAGGGTTCACGGACCAACGAAATCGTCTGGCTGGTCGATGGCGTTCGCATCAGTAATCGCCTCTACAACGGCGTGACGCCGCTCGACACCCTGCCGGCGCACATGATCGAACGCATCGAGGTGCTCGAGGGCGGTCAGGGCCTCTTTTACGGCACCTCGGCCGTCGCCGGCGCAATCAACGTCGTCACAAAGGCCTTCACCGATGACCCGAGCGGAAAAGTGCAAGGGGGTATCGATACCAACGAAGGACGCCACTTCAACGCGTTTGCGCGCGACACTCGAGCCGGGCACCGCTTCGTGTTGTACGGATCGAGCGATCAGGCTGACGGGTTTCGGTCGTTCCCCGCCGCTCAGTTTCAGCCGAGCACTTCCGATCGGAGCCGGAGCTACGACGTGCGCAGCTTTGGCGGCAAGTACGCCTATGACTTCTCGCAGGCCCGCCTGAGCGCCATGTATCAGCGCAGCGACGTCGAACTCGACAACCTCCGACCGGCGCGCTCGAGCGCGTCGCAGATCGGCGGACTCGCGGCCGCGTTCAACGAACGCGTGGAACATATCGCCAACACGAAGCTTGACTACACGCCGAGCGAGACCGCGCAGTTGTTCTTCAAGGGTTTTTATCACCACTGGGATTCACACTGGAGCGAAAGGCGGAACGTGATTGGCGCACCGGGAACGATTCGCGTCGTCAGTGAACGGGAGTTCTGGGGCTTCAAGGACTATGGCGCGAACGTGCTTGCCAAGCTCGCGCCGACTCGAGGTGTCGAGTATTTCACCGGCTACGATTTTCAGAACTACTCTGGTCGCGACGATGTCCTGCTGATCGCGCCGAACACTGAAACCGTGCACGCACTCTTTGGCCAGGTGCGTCTGACCCCGGACCTGATCTCGAAGACCACGCTGGCTGCCGGTGTCCGCTACAACGCACCTACTCACTCAAAGAAGGCTACCGTGTGGAATGTCACCGGTCGCTATGACTTCACCGGAAATGTGTTCGCACGCGGTGGTGTGGGCACCGCGTTCCGGTATCCGGACGCGTACGAGCTGTTCGCGCAGGATCCGACCTGCTGCTTCGGCAACCCGAATCTGAAGCCGGAGACCAGCACCAACTTCAACGGCTCGATCGGCCGGCGGGTGATCGCGGGTACGACCGCGATTGAGCTCGAGGCAATCGCCTTCTACCGGCAGGTCTCGGATCTCATTGTCGACGTCGACGACGGCTCCGGAGAGACGACGATCACGGCCAACCGGCCGGACAAAGTCAGGGTGCGTGGAGTGTCCCTGGTGGCGTCGGGCGCGTTCACGAATGCCGTCTCAGGGTCGGCGGGCTACACCTACAACAAGTCGCAGCAGACCAATGAGCTCGCGGGAGGCTATTCGGCCCTTGCCGGCATCCCGAGCAACCAGGTCGAGGCCTCAATCGATCTCCATCCCCGCGCGGTGCCCATCGGAGTAACAGCCACAGTCAACCACGTCGGCGAGATGTTCGATACGGTTGGGGGATTTGGAAGCGTTGCCAGCGGGAAGTACACGGTTGTCGATCTCTCGGGCCGCGTCTTTCTCGACTCGCGACGCCGGAATCGAATCAATATCCGTCTCGAGAATCTCTTTGACGAAGAGTACACGACCATCCACGCGCGTGGCTTTCCTGACACCTCCGGAACGGCGTTCCTGGTGAACAACCTCGGAGTGCCACGAACGTTCCACATGTCGTACAGCTTTTCGTTCTAGCGAACATCACCGGGCCCTGTGGCGGGAACGACCGGGACGTTGCGCCGAATTGTGCTCCGCCTTGTCGCTCGCGCAGGGCAAGGCGGCCACCGCATCGGCGCCGCCGCGTTCCCGGCGCTCCTCGTCGCTCGCACACTCTTGCGGCCAGTCGTCGAAATCGTGCTCGCTCACTTCCGCGCGCCAGCGATTCGCCGCGCGATTCGCATCGGCCAGACTCGCGAAGAGGTCCGCCTTGATCGTCCCCTCCGCGCGTAGCAAACGGAGCTGATAACGCGCCTCGTCATACCGGGCAACGACGCATCGGACCCCCTCGGACGTCGCCCAAATGACAGTCTGTTCAATGATTCTTTTCATCTCGCCGAAATCTTCCCGATTCTAGGAGCAACCGCCTGTAAAACCTTCCTGAAGAAACATTCAGACACTCTTCTCCGAGTCCACGTTGCCATCAATCGCTGAGCTGGTTACGCCATGCGAAAGCGATCGAAGCCATTCGTAATCAATCGGTCTTGACGCGTGGCATGTTTCCGCTGAATGCGCCATGAATAAACGATCGTGCGAGGCAGCAACTTTGCCGTGACACTCCACGAAAGCACAAGGAGGAAACATGGCTGCTCTTCGGATAACTATCGCAATCGTCTTATTGACACTCTCACTCGGCTGCGGATCGTCTTATTCGCCATCGACCCCATCACCGACACCGACACCAACGCCGTCGCCAACACCATCACCAACCCCGGCGCCAGGAAGCCAGAGCGTGTCGGCAACGATCGCAAGGGGCGCGCAGGCGTTGACGACAACGGCTTACGCTCCAAACCCCGTGACCGTTCCTGTTGGCGGCAGTGTGACGTGGACGAACGGCGACACGATCACACACACGTCAACGGGAGACGGCGGCACGTGGGACTCCGGCAACATCGCTCCAGGCGCGACATTTACCAGGACGTTCTCATCCGCGGGCAGTTTTCGGTATCACTGCACGATCCATCCGGGCATGATCGGAACGGTCAACGTTCAATGACTGACCCGAAGCTCGGTATCGCTGAGACAAAACACCGAGACGCGCCCGAGCGATAACTACCAACCTCCAATTCCCAACTCCCAAGGTGATCTCGAGCGTCGCCTTGGACGTTGGACGTCGGGGGGAGGCGTACCCTCCCACCGCACCAGGCGAGCGTGGGATGCCTCTCTGTGCGCAACCGCACACTCGCGCCGCCCGTACGCCCACTTGAGCGCACGAACGCTCGCGTCTTCGAGGGAACGGGACGGTCATTGCGGGCACGCCGGTTGCTGACTCGCCGGTGCATACCGGACCCCCTCCACCCTTAGTGTCCCCAAGGAGATAGTTTTGACGTCGAGTCGTCGAGCGATTTCGCTACCCGCCGTCGCTGCCTGCGTGCTCTGGCTTCTGGTGATCGGCGCAGGCCTGGAGCGGTTATGGGCCTTCGCGCAGACCCCGGGGCCGGCGGCGACCGCACCCGGGGCCTGGCCCGGGTCGAGCCCTCTGGCGCGGAAGAACGGCCTGCCGACGCTCGTAATGTTCCTCCACCCTCAGTGCTCGTGCTCGCGCGCAAGCGTCGGCGAGCTCGCGCTGCTGATGGCCCACGCGCAGGGCCGAGTGACGACCCACGTACTTATTTACCTTCCGTCCGATGCCGAAGACGGGTGGGAGCATACGGACCTCTGGACGTCGGCGGCCGCTATTCCTGGCGTACAGGTCATGACTGACGAGGGCGCAACGCAGGCGACGGTCTTCGGTGTTGCCGTCTCGGGCCAGACGCTCCTGTACGACGCCGCCGGACGGCTGATCTTCAGTGGCGGCATCACGGACGCCCGAGGACATTCAGGGGATAACGCGGGCCGCGGCGCTCTCGTATCGCTGTTGAACGGCCGCGCGTCCACCGTGACACGAACGCCTGTCTTCGGCTGCCTTCTCCGCGGCGCGCTGGCGTCATGACTCGTGATCTCGCAGTCCGTCTCGACAGGGGCACCGACTACACGTCTGACGTCCTTCGCGTAACTCGGCACCGCACCGAGGAGATCTTTGCGGAGCTGCAGCAGCGGATCTTCAAGGACACCGATCGCCTGTTCGCGGTGCTGATGACCGCTCAATGGGTCTTCGGGATCGTGGTCGCGTACTGGATCTCCCCACGCGCCTGGGACGGGCCCGATAGCCAGGTTCATATCCACGTCTGGGCAGCGATCTTCCTCGGAGGCGCCATCAGCGCTTTTCCAATCGCGCTGGCTATCGCGCGACCCGGGACAATGATGACCCGGTACACGATCGCCGTTGGCCAGATGTTGACCTCGGCGCTTCTGATCCACCTCACCGGTGGACGTATCGAAACGCACTTTCACATCTTTGGTTCCCTCGCGTTCCTCGCGTTCTATCGTGACTGGCGCCTCCTGGTTCCAGCGACGCTGATTGTCGCCGGCGATCATCTGCTTCGAGGACTCTTCTGGCCGCAGTCCGTCTACGGTGTCCTTACCGCCAGCAGTTGGCGATTCCTCGAGCATGCCGGATGGGTCGTTTTTGAGGACGTGGTGCTTGTGTGTTCGTGTCTTCGCGGCACTCACGAGTTGTGGAGCATTGCCGGGCGCACGGCCGAGTTCGAGACAAGCCAGGAGCGCTACCGCGCAGTCGTCGAACAGACGGCCGAAGGGATCGTCGTGTTCGACGCCCGCAACCGGAGTCTTCTCGAATGTAACCCCGCATTCCTGACGCTCCTCGGCGCGGCGCCCGACGCGGTGCCGACGCTCGTCGTCGACGAATCGATGCTGTCTGACCCCGATGGCTTGGCCGCGACGATCGAGCAGCTGCTGGACGATCGCAAGCCGATTGTGATCGAGCGCGCGCTCCTCCGGGTGGACGGCACAACCGTCGATGTCGCCTGCACACTCAACCAGACGGTCTACGCGGGCAAACAGGCTATCTGCGCCATCGTTCGTGACATCACTGACCGCAAACGAATCGAAGAGGAGCTCGCGCGGGCACGCGACGCGGCGGTCCAGTCGGCAAGGCTCAAGTCCGAATTCCTGACGAACATGAGCCATGAAATCCGCACGCCGATGAATGGTGTGATCGGAATGTCCAGCCTTCTCCTCGACACGGACCTGAGTCCGCTGCAACGCGACTACGCCAGAACTATCGAGGCCAGCGGTGATTCCCTCCTCACGATCATCAACGACATTCTTGATTTCTCGAAGATCGAGGCGGGCAGACTCCAGTTCGAGGTCCTCGACTTCGACCTGCGTCACGCCGTGGAGGGAACCCTTGACCTGCTGGCCGAGGGCGCTGCCGCCAAGGGCATCGAACTGGCATCGCTGA
This sequence comes from uncultured Acidobacteriota bacterium, assembly GCA_963741135.1. GTDB lineage: Bacteria > Acidobacteriota > Vicinamibacteria > Vicinamibacterales > UBA2999 > Gp6-AA40. The sequence continues at coordinate 203,607 of CAVUHC010000005.1, read as the reverse complement.
CCAGCCATGACATGACAACGGCGCTGCGTGGCGATCCGGGACGGTTACGACAGGTGCTGACGAACCTGGTGGGTAACGCGATCAAGTTCACGGAGCGCGGCGAAGTGTTTGTTCGGGCGAGTCTCGAGGAGGAGTCGGCAACCGAGACCGTGGTACGCGTCGAGGTGACCGACTCGGGCATCGGGATCTCCGAGGCGGCGCAGGCGCGGCTCTTTGCGGCGTTCACACAAGCCGACGGTTCCACGACACGGAAGTACGGCGGCACCGGCCTCGGCCTCGCCATCTCGAAGCGGCTCGTGGAACTCATGGGTGGCGAGATCGGCCTGCGAAGCGCGCCCGGAATGGGCTCGACATTCTGGTTCACAGCCCGATTCCAAAACCAGCCTCCAGGGACGTCGATGGAACCGCGAGCCGCGATTGAGCTCGCGGGGCGGCGGATCCTGATCGTCGATGACAACAAGACCAATCGCCTCGTGCTCCGTCACCAGCTCGGCACCTGGGGTGTCGACGAGCACGCGGTGTCGAGTGGACCGGAAGCGCTGACCGCCCTGCGCGCCGCAACCGCGATCGGCCGGCCATTCGAGCTCGCCATTCTCGACCAACAGATGCCGGAGATGGACGGCCTCACACTCGCACTCGAAATCAAGAAGGACCCGGCTATCGCGAACACCTGGCTGATCATGATGACGTCGCTGGGCGATACTGGCGGTGGCCTGGATATCAAGGAATCGGGAATTCTGACGTGCCTGACCAAGCCGGTGAAACAGGCGCAGATTCGCGAGTGCCTGCTGCGCGTGCTGACCGAGTCGGCCCTCAGTCCCGTTTGGGTCACGCGCGAGGCTCCGCCGGCGTCAGTCGCCGCAGTCAGTCACGGACGTGTGTTGGTTGCCGAGGACAATACGATCAATCAGAAGGTGGCCCTGTCGCTGCTTCGCAAGCTCGGGTACTCCGCCGACGCGGTCGCCAACGGCGCCGAAGCAGTGGAAGCGGTTGGACGAATCCGATACGACATCGTACTGATGGATTGTCAGATGCCCGAGGTCGACGGCTACGAGGCCACACGGCGGATCCGAAGCCGGTCCGACGGCATCAAATCAGTGCCGATCATTGCGATGACCGCCAGCGCGCTCCCCGGCGACCGCGAGAAGTGTCTCGAGGCCGGCATGAACGATTACATCACCAAGCCAATCAACGTGCCGAAGCTGCTCGCGGCGTTGACTCGCGTGACGCCGAAACCCGCGCCCGAGATCGCTGAAGCCGTACTGACAACGTAGGATGATCGCGCGGGGTCGCCTTGGAAATTGGAAGTTCGAGGTTGGACGTTCTTAGAACAACAGTTTCATCCCGAACTGCATCTGACGGGGAGGCTTGGCGCTGAAGATGCGTCCGAAGTTCGGCGTGAACGCGACGCGATTGGGCACGTCGAAGTTGGTCCGGTTCAGCAGATTGAAAACCTCCCACCGGAACTGCAAGCTCGCGCCGCCGTTGCCAAGGTCGACATCCTTCTGGATCGCCGCGTCGACGTTGGCATACCCGGGCGCCAGGACGGAGTTGCGGGGCGCGTCGCCGAACGTGAACTGTGGCTGAAGGGCAAAGCAGCCGGTGTTGAACCACTGCTGGGCCGTTTTCGCGCCGCCCTCGTTCGGGTCGCACGTCTGATTCGGCCGCTGCGCCGGACCGGCTCCGATGTTCGCGCGGTCGGTCCCGAGATTGACCGTGAACGGCGCGCCGGATTCGAGCAGCACGATGGCGTTCACCTGCCAGCCCGAACCGAGTTTCGACGCGAACCCGCTCCCGCCGCCGACGTTCGGCAACGCGTAGGTGAGGCTGCCGACGACGCGATGCCGGTGGTCGAAGCTGGACAGCGCCTCTTCCGCAGCCATGTTGCGCACGTCCTGCGGCAGGTTGGATTCAAACGCCGTCCCCCCTGGATCCGACGCGTCATCGATGGCCTTCGACAGCGTATAGAACGCAGTCATCGTCAGCCCGTGCGACAACCGCTGCTCCCCGCGGAACGTGATCCCGTTGAAGATTGAATAGCCATCCCAGCGAATCGCCGTGATGTTCGCCAATTGCGGGACAGGCCGGCGCGGACCGATCGCGCCGGGGCCCGGCTCCGGCACGTTGCGCACCGTGGAACTGTCGGCACCCACGATCGCTGAACGGAGAAAACTCACTTCCAACATGGTCGTGGACGTGACCTGGCGCTGAACGGAGACCGAATAGTTCTTCGCGTACTCGGTCCGGAAGTCCCAGTCCATCGTGCTGCCGCCGACGGTCCCGTTTGCCGGCGCGAGCAGCACGGTCGATGTGTCCAGCGTCGGCTGAACAGCGTCCGACGCCGCTGTGATCGTCTTCGCAAAGAAGAACGGCAGGGTCGAGGCCAGCGCCTGCTGCACGCTATAAGCCCACTGGTTCAGGAACACGCCGAACCCCGCATTGATGACCGTCTTCCCCGAGTCTCCCGGAGACCAGACGATACCCAGGCGCGGGGCAAAGCGGCGATAACTCGGCCGGAGCAATCCCCGTTTCCATCCGGCGTCCTTCGACGTCGTGTAGCTGATGGGGATCTGCGACAGCAAGGCCGATGCGCTCGGCGCGAGATTGCCGTCCTCGTCGCTGGCGATCACGAACCGTTTTCCGGACAGATCGACCGCGGACAGCCGATTGTCGACGTCGGTCATCTCGCTGTTGATTTCGTACCGCAACCCGTAGTTCAACGTCAGATTCGATCGGACTTTCCAGTCGTCCTGCCCGTAGACATGAAGCCACGTGCTCCGCCCGTGCTCGTCGGCGCGGCCGATGCCCACCTGCGACGTGCTGGGATACCCGAGCAGGAAGTCGGCGAACGCATTGCCCGTCCACTGGCCATTGAATGTGAAGTTCCCCCGCGCATTGTTCGGCAGGACCGGGTTGAACTGCAGGTGAAAGAGATAGCCGCCAAACTTCAGGTGATGATCCCCGCGGTCGAGCATGACGTTGTCGTACAGCTCGTAGCTCTTGTTGTTGCGTGAGACGAAAAATGTCGGGTCGCCGATCGCGCTGAATTGACCGCCGAAGGACACCTGCGGATAGCCCATGTCGCGCACGTCCCTGGTCACACCCTGCAAGCCGGACAGCGCCGCGAAGTCGACGCCCTGATTAGGGCTTACCTGGCCGCCCTGAGCATGGAGGTAGCCGAAGCGGGCTTCGTTCAACCACTTCGGTCCGAACGAGTGGGTATAACCGAGGGCGAGGTTCTCGCTCTTGGTCGTGACCGTCCTGCCGAAGCCCGAGACGAGCGCCTCGTTCAACGAGCTGGTGCCGAACGGCTGCGTGTCGTGTACCCGAAACGTCGTAAACCGCCCGGACAGGTTGTCGTTCACCCCGAACCGGTGGTCGACCTTGAGGCTGAACTGGTTCATCGGGTTCACCTGGTCTTCCACGCCCAGGAGGTTCTGGACGAGGCCGGCGCTCGTTGGCAGCGGCACTTTGGCCAGGAGCGCCGATGGCGACCGGACTCAGGCGGTTCGCAGGAATCTGATTGCCCGTGAAAGGCGCACACGTGCCTGTGGCAGTGCGCGTCAGCGGATCGCAGAGCGCCGCCATACCCGAGAAATCTCCCCGGCGGAGGGCCGCTGTCGGCACGGAGAACGTCTGGGTCTGCGCCTTGCGAATTCGCTGGCCTTCGTAACTGAAGAAAAAGAACGTCTGGTCGCGCTTGATTGGACCTCCGAGGTTGACGCCGAACTGGTTCTGGCGCAACGGCGGAATTGGCTTGGTTCGATCGTCGAAGTAGTTGTGCGCGTCGAACTTCTCGTTTCGCACAAACTCCAGCGCACTGCCGTGAAAACCGTTGGTGCCCGACTTCGTCACGACGTTGATGAGCGCGGACGCTTTTCCTCCGAACTCCGCCGGATACATCGTCTTGCTGATCTTGAACTCCTGAATCGCGTCGACCGAAGGACTGATGACGAGATTGTTGAAGAGCTCGTCGGTCACCTTCACGCCGTCAATCAGGTAGATGTTGTGGCCGCCCCGCTGTCCGTACACGTTGGGCAGGGGACCGGCCTGACCGAGCGCGGCACCTCGCGTCCCCCCGGGAGGGATCGTGACGCCGTCGGTCAACTGAGCCAACTGGATGAACTGACGGCCGTTGAGTGGCAGCTCCTGGACCTGACGGTTGTCGATGACTTCCGCGATCTCTGCATTCGCTGTCCGGAGCAGGGGCGTCTCCGCGCTCACGGTGACGGTGTCGGTGAGCTGACCAATCTCCAGCAACACTGACAACTCGATCTTCTGCCCGACTCTGAGGATCAGTCCCTGCTCGGTGAACTGCTTGAACCCGGAGAGCACCGCCGTGATCGTGTATTCACCCACCGGCAGCGCGGGCAGGAAAAACCGGCCGGCGCCATCCGAGATCCGTTCGACATTCAAACCGCTCGCGGTGTTCGTCGCGGTCACGCTCACGCCGGGCAGGACGCCGCCCTGGTCATCCTTGACGACGCCGGAAATCTCTGCGGTGTTGTATTGCGCGAGGCTCGGGCCCGCCGTCAGCAATAGCAGGCCGATGGTGAGTAACAACGTCGACCAGGACGACGAAGACTGGCGCCTCGACGACACTAGATTTCGTATCATGGCGACCCGCCTATTTTAGCGCGGCACCCACAGAATGTAGTGGTCTTGGAATGACAAGTTGGGCTATGGGGTCACGGAGGGCGAACATCGGGCGAGCTGGTAAATCAGCGTAAATACGACTGTATTTGCCGATCTGCCCCGCAATTCGAACGTCAGTTCTAACGTGGGAGCCGCGGCCAGTCCTCGATTTTGATTCTCCCAACCAACTCAGTTCCGCCCTTCCCGTCGGAGCGCAGGATGACCGCCTCCTCCTCCGCTACGCCGCCCCACGCGGGAAACGCGCCTGCCCCTGCGCGTGGTCGTGAACGAGCAACAGGCCGAATGTCGTAACGGTCATCAGAGCGGTCATCAAACCTGTATGGAGTCTCATTGAAACCTCCGATCGAAACATAATCCAGGCGGCGTTCCGGCACAATCATGCGAACTGGACGCGGCGCGCGGATGACTAGGCCTCGACAATCAACCGTACTCCGATTCGTCATTCTCATCGGCGTCGTGAACCTCTTCGCCGATCTCACGTACGAGGGCGGCCGGAGCGTCACGGGACCGTTCCTCGCCGAACTGGGCGCGACGGCTGCGCTCATCAGCATCGTTGCGGGCGCCGCCGAGTTCGTGGGCTACGGCCTGCGCGCGATCTCTGGCTACGTCGCCGACAGAACGGGACGCTATTGGACGCTCACGTATGTCGGCTATGCGATCAACATGTTCGCCGTCCCGGCGCTGGCGCTGGCGGGAAACTGGCCGACGGCCGCATGCCTCATCGCGGCGGAGCGGACGGGACGCGCCATCCGACGCCCGATCGTGCAGGGCATGCTTTCACACGCCAAGGACGAAGTCGGCGCCGGACGGGCCTTCGGCATCAACGAGTCGCTCGACGCGCTTGGCGCCACAGTCGGGCCAATCGTCGTCGCCCTCGTCATCGCCTGGCGTGGCGGCTACAGACTCGGCTTCGCGGTGCTGCTCGTTCCCGCCGTTCTCTGTCTGGGACTGCTTGGCGTCGCGCGGCGGCGATATCCGAATCCGCGGGCGTTCGAGGCGGAGACGCGCGGTCACACCCACGCCTTGCCCCGCAGCTACTGGCTGTATCTGTGCGCCGGCGCGCTGATCGGATTTGGATTTGTCGATTTCTCGCTCATCGCGTTCCATTTTCAAAAGACGGGAATGCTGCAGGGCGCATTGATCCCCATGTCTTATGCGGTCGCGATGGGTACTGGCGCTGCCGGCAACTTTCTGCTGGGACACCTGTACGACCGTGTCGGATTGCCGATCCTGATTGCCGTGTTTCTGATTGGCGCGTTGTTCACGCCGCTCGTCTTTTTCGGACCGCCGGCCTTTGCGTGGCTTGGAATGGCGCTCTGGGGGATCAACAAAGGCGCGCAGGATACGCTGCTCAAGCCCGCGATTGCGCCGCTCATCGCACCGCAGCGGCGCAGCACCGCGTTCGGCATTTTCGACACCTGCTTTGGCGCGGCGTGGCTGGTCGGGAGCATCGCCTTCGGCTTGCTGTACGACAAGTCGCTCCCGCTGCTCGTCACCCTTTCCGTTGTTGGACAGCTGCTGTCGCTACCGGTGTTTGTCCTGGCGCGGAACGCCAGCAAGACTCGATGAGACCCTCCGCGCATCCACGACTGGGGCCGACATGGCCATGCGGCTCCGCAAAACCCATGGAGGCTCCCAGATGCTGCGCCTCCGGCATTCGCTGAACGGGTTTTGCTCCGCGCATGACCATGCCGGCCCCAGCATCCGAGATGCGCTCTCGCGATCGGCGAGAACGCGGCGCGCCTATTGAAACATCTTCTTCTTGACCGGCGCGTTGCTGCGAAATTCGTGAGCTGCCGGCGGCTGCGGCAGCGTGGAGCGACTCAACCAGAAACCAGCATCGACATCCACAACGGCAGTACGGCGCCATCATTCAGCGCCAGCTAAGCGTCCGGTCGGGGCGGTACCAGGGCAGGCGACTTCCTGCGGAGTTCGCCAGAATCGGGAGGGGCCGAACGCCAGTCGGACCGTAGCTCGTACGACACGATTCTTGACGTGTGATTCGATCCATCGCACCAAGTACCGATCCAGCGCGTCTTCCGCGATCATGAGACCGAACGCGCCAACCGGCGTCACGACGTAGTCGACCCACCCGGCGGTCTCCGGACGCATGCCTGACGTTGCCGATTGACGCTTCGCTTAGAGGTCCGATTTCAAACTGCACGCTATAAATCGCGCTGAATGCGGCCGCACGCGCGCGCGACGCTATGTAACCGGAACTGAAGACGGACGCCGCCATATCCTTGTCGCTGTGGTCGAGCCAAATGATGCCGGCTCCAGCGCCATGTATGGGATGGCCGATGTAGTTCACGGGCCACGGATCAGTGTCCTCCCACTGGCCGGGCATGCGGATGGACCGTCGATAGTCCGACCAGAATCGGCTGCCCAATTCGGTGCGTGTTTTCTCTTCGAGCGCGCATGCCGCAAGTCCGTGCTCCATCGAGACTAGTTTCAAGGCGAGTCAATCGAGGACGTCGGCACAGTCTCGCGACCTCCCCGGACGTGGTCTGGAACTCCCAGAGACGTTGCCCGAACACCGGCGCCCTGGCAGAACCATTACTGAGTGGCCGAGATTGCCGATGTACTTCGACGATTGGCGCGACGAGGGCGTACTCGCGCGGTCATAGCTGATAAAGACTTTCGACATGGCCGGCGCCATTATCCCCATGTGGACGTCCGATATCTGCGAGATGCCAGTCGAACGTGCACTGCATCGAGCAGCGCGACACTCCGCCCCTCCACGACTGGGGCCGGCATGGCCATGCGGCTCCGCAAAACCCATGGAGGCTCCCATGCCGGCCCCCACATCCGCACGATGCGCTCCCGTGATCGGCGAGAACGCGGCGCGCCTTCGGGATTTGGAAGACCGACGTAGAGGCGGGTCTTTAGAGCCCGCCTACTGAAACATCTTGTTCTTGACGGGCGCGCTGCCGCGAAACTCGTGAGAGATGTTGTAGTAGCCCGCGCTCTTGAGCGTGACGGTGATCTCCTTGTCACTGGGGTTTTCCCAGTACCAACCATGAATGCCCGGAAACGGAGCGGTCAGCGTGCCCGTTTCACTGCTGCCCGAGCTCTTCTCGTAGGTTTGCGCATACCCCGCAGGTCCCCCGTCGGGCTCGGCGTGGAACTCAAAGTTGACTGGAATCGGGGCTGTCCACGAGTACAAAAGCGCTTCGCCCTTGTCGAGCCGGTACTTGTATTCAACCCCCTCGTGCGGAGCGAGTTTGAACTCGATCGTCTCCGTCTGGAACGGACGTTCCTGCGCGACGAGGAGGGCGGCCTGACCGGCGCCACCGGCAGCCGCGGCAGTCTCGAGCGCCTCCACCTGCTGGCCGGTGACCCCGAGCGGCAGGAGCCCGAATCGTGCGCCGGTTCCGAGCGGGTCGACGGCGAATTCCGCCGGCAGGACAAACATCACCAGAATGAGCCCTGCGGCAAGTAACGCCGCGCCCGCCGCGAGCGCGATGCGATGTCGAATTTCAACCGGTTCGTTTGCTGTAGTCGTGGTTGCGGTAGTCATGTTCAGAGTGGGGTAAGGAAGTAACCGGACAGCTGATAGCCGACCAGAAGAAGACCGCACGCCATCACGACGCCGTTGAAGGCAAACGCATGGCGGAAGAACCCGCTGCGCGTGCGCCAATACGTCAGCGCGATGAGGATCGCCGTCAGCGCCAGGCACTGTCCGATCTCGACGCCGACGTTGAAGCTCACGATGTTTGCGACGAGACCGTTTGGCGAGAGCGCGAAATCCTGCAGCTTGGTGGCGAGCCCAAAGCCGTGGAAGAACCCGAAGATGAGGACCGCCAGCTTCGTATTCGGCTGGAAGCCGAAGAACCGTCTGAAGCCGTCCATGTTCTCGAATGCCTTGTAGACGACCGAGAAGCCGATGATCGCGTCGATCAGATACGGATTGGCGCGCACGCCTCCGAGCACCCCGACGAGCAGGGTGACGCTGTGCCCGATCGTGAACAGGCTGACGTACTGCACGACGTCCTTCAGCCTGTAGAGAAAGAAAATTACGCCGACCAGGAACAGCAGGTGGTCGTAGCCGGTCACCATGTGCTTTGCGCCGAGATACAGAAGCGGTCCTATGGCGCGCCCCTTGAGCCCCTGGAGGAACACGGCGTCCTTGCCCGACACGCCGTGCGCGTCGAGTGCTGCGGAGAGCCCCAGGACAAGCAGCACGGTCAAACCCCCAACACCCAACCTCCAATTCCAAGGTGAATACAGCGCTCCTTGGGATTTGGAATTTGGGATTCGGGATTTGGGATTTCTCCTAACGCTGGTACTTTGCATGGCAGTTGTCACACGTCGTATTGAGGTCACCACCGGCCGAGACAATCCCGTCCTTGTCTTTCGCTTCGGCTGCCTTCAGGGCCAGTTTCCCCTGCTCCATGAAGTCGTGGGTCATCTTGATCCAGTCACCCTTGTCGACGACGCGGTTGCCCATGAGAAGAAGGTTTCCGGACTCGATAATGGCGGCGGCGGCGTTGGCGACCTTGGCCCATTCCTCGTCGTTCTGAGGAGCAATTTCTTCCACGCCGGCCGCCGACGACTTCGTCCCGACCGCCTCGTAGATGACAAAGGCGTCCGGCATCACGATACCGTTCATGATCTGCTTGATGCTCGCCACCGGCGTCGTGACGGCGACCTCGGCCACAGGCGCCGCCGCGCGTGCGCTGCGTGCGCCCGCGATCACGAACCCGATGCCGCTGATGAAGAGCGCCACGCTTACGACGAACAGCCACTGAACGGTCCGCATAGTCCTCCGGTTGGGTGCGCGTACTCTAACTCAACGCACGGGATGGACATCCATTCGTCCGCGAGGCCCGTATACACTAATGCCGTGCTGCGGTCGCTTACTGTAGCTCTCATTCTCCTCGGACTCGCCTGCTCAGCCTTCGCCCAAACAGCGGTCACGGGCATCGTCGTCGACCAGACGGGCAGCCCGCTACCGGGTGTCGTGGTCGGCCTTCGCGCCGCCGGCGTCACCCGCGAGACGACAACGGATGTTACCGGGCGATATGTATTCGACGGAGTCACGGAGCCACGGGTTCAAGGTTTGGCAGTGTCCGCCTCCGGTATTTCGGCCCGCGCCCGCTAGCGGAGGACCAGTCGGTTCACTCGAGAGGGACGACCCTAATGAACATGGATGCCGGCGCTCACCGTGGCTTTCTAGTCGAGCGCCAGGTCAGAAGACTTTCCGTTTAACGGGTTGCGCCCTTCGGAACTCCTGCGACGCGGCATAAAAGCCGCTCGTCGTCAGCTTGATGGTCACTTCGCGATCCGACCGGTTCTCGAAGAACCAGCCGTGAATGCCCGCGAACGGCGCGACGTAGCTGCCATGTGCCTGTTCCCGGTCGTCCTGCTGGTCGAAAAACTCGGCGTAGCCCTTCGGCCCAACGGCCGGTTCGCTGTGCAGCTCGTAATGCGTGGGTGCGGTCGACGTCCATGAGTACAGCAGCGCCTGTCCCTTATCGAGCTCGTACTTGTATTCCATGCCTTCCTTGGGCGCGAGCTTGATTTCGATCGTCTCCTGTTTGTAGGGGCTCGACTGCAACGAAATCGCGCCTGGTGTCGGCGGCGGCGGCTGCACAGGCGCGGTCTGTGCCCGTGGCGCGGCCGCGAACAACGCCACCAGAACCATGGACATTGCGATTGGCTTCATAACTCTCCCGTCATATGCATGTGTCGACGCGCCACACGGCTTGGATTATTCGAGGATCGATCGCAGAGGTCAACGAGAGAACGCGCCGGCTCCCTTTCATGACGAAGAATTCAGAAATTCTTCAGACCAATCAACGGTCGGCTGGCCGGCCGAACCGGAGATAGAGCGTCGGGACGACCACCATGTTTAGAAACGTCGACGTGACCAGCCCGCACAGGATCACGATCGCCATGGGGGTCTGGATTTCGCTGCCCGACTGGCCGCCGCGGAGCGCGAGCGGAATCAGCGCCAACCCGGCTGCGGTCGCCGTCATCAGGATAGGGACGAGCCGTTCCTGGGCGCCTCTCTCGACCGCTTCACGGAAGTTGGTGACGCCCTCTTCCGCCATCAGATGCTGGATGTGCGACACGAGCATGATGCCGTTCCGGGTCGCAATTCCGAACAGCGTGATGAATCCGATCATCGTCGCGACGTTCAGGACGCCGCCTGAAAGAAACACTCCGGCCACCCCACCGATCAACGCGAGCGGCAGGTTCACCATGATCACCAGCGCGTCGCGGGCGCGCCCGAATGCCAGGACGAGCAGCATGAACAGGGCTGCGATGACGAGGATACCCAGTCCCATCAATCTCTCCGACGCACTCTGCTCGCTCTCGAACTGGCCGCCGTACTCGACACGATAGCCGGCGGGCATCGGCACCGACTGCGACACCGCCGTCCTGATATCGTCGACCACGCTCCCGAGGTCGCGGCCCGCGACATTGCAGGAGATCACGATCCGCCGCTGCACGTTCTCGCGCAGCACCATGTTCGGCCCTTGCTCGCGGCGCACGTCCGCGAGCATGCGCACGGGCACGATCGCTCCCGACGGCGTGTCGACCGGAAGATCGGCCACGCGATCGAAATCGGCGCTGTTCGATGCGTCCAGCTTGACGGTCAGATCGAATGACGAGCCGCGATCGAAGATGCGCCCCACCGTCACACCCGCAAAGCTCGTCTCGATCGCCTCGGCGACATCAGCCGGCCGCAGCCCGTACCGCGCGATCGCGGGACGATTCAGCACGAAGCGCACGAACGGAACGTCCATCTGCTGCTCGAGCGACAGATCGGCAACACCAGGGATGGTTGCCATCGTCTCACGCACGCGTTCCCCGAGACGGCGCAGCGTGCCGAGGTCGTCTCCAAACACTTTCACCGCGATGTTCGCGCGCGTGCCGGACAGCATGTGATCGATCCGGTGCGAAATCGGCTGCCCAATCGTGACGTTGGTTCCAGGCAGCGTCGAAAACTGTCGGCGAAGCTCCGCCAGCAGATCCTCACGCGGCCGTTCGGACTCTCGCAACCCCACATCGATCTCCGCCGCCTCCACTCCCTGTACGTGTTCGTCGTATTCCGCCCGGCCGGTCCTGCGTGCCGTCGCCACGACCTCGGGTTGCGACAGGAGAATCTGCTCGACGCGCTTCCCGATCTCATCCGATTTGGCCAGCGATGTCCCCGGCAACGTATTCGCCTGCACGGTCAGGCTGCCCTCGTGGAACTCCGGCAGAAACGCCGAGCCCGCACGCGTCAGCGCCAGCCCGGACAGAACGAGCAGCGCGAGCGCGCTCGCAATCACCGCGCGTGGATGATTCAGGATCCGTGGAAGATCACGCGAAAACCGCGCCTTGAGCACGCGCGACAGCCACCCGTCGTGGCCGCGCAGAATGGAGGGAGCATTCGGCAGAAAAGCGAAACACAACGCCGGTGTCACGACAATCGCGACGCCCAACGAGGCAAGCAGCGCGACGATATACGCAAACGCCAGGGGCGTGAGGAGCCGGCCTTCAATCCCCGCCAGGCCGAACACCGGCAGGAACACCAGCACAATGATGACCGTCGCAAACACGATCGAGGAGCGGATCTCGAGCGTGGCGTCCCGGACCACGGCCGCCGCCGGCAATCGCTGCTCCGACGGCCGCGCCTGATTCTCCCGCAGCCGCCGGACCACGTTCTCGACGTCGATGATCGCATCGTCAACGAGCGCACCGATCGCGATAGCCATCCCTCCCAGCGTCATGGTGTTGATGCTTGCGTCGAACGCCCGGAGCGCGAGAACCGCCGCCGCGAGTGAGAGCGGCATCGCGGTGAGCGTGATCGCTGCCGCGCGCAGGTTGGCGAGGAACAGCAGCACGATCACGATGACGAGAATGCCGCCGTCACGCAGCGCGTCGACGACGTTGTTCACGGCGACCTCGATGAAGTCCGATTGCCGGAAGATTCGCCGGTCGATCGTGATGCCGCGCGGAAGCTCCGCCTGAAGCGTGTCGAGCTCACGGTCGAGACGCTCTGTGACCTCGATCGTGTTGGCGCCAGGCTGCTTCTGTACGCCCACGATGACCGCGGGCTTTCCACTGCGGGACCCCTCGCCCCGCTTGAACGCGCCGGCCTCGCGCACGTCGGCGACATCACGGATCAGGACCGACCGGTCACCGCGCATCGCGACGACCGTGTCACCAATCTCCTCGGTCGTTCGCACACGCCCGATCGCTTCGAGTACGTATTCCTGCGCCCCCTCCGTGTAGATCCCCGCGGAGGTGTTCTGACTGGCGCCTTTGACCGCTGAGAGCAGCTCGGTCAGCGAGATGTTGTTGGCGCGAAGGCCATCGGCATGTGCGACCACCTGGAACTGTCGCTCCGCACCGCCAATGGGCGTCACTTGCGAGACGCCCGGAATCGCCAGCAGCCGGCGACGGACCGTCGTATCCGCAATCGTCCGCAGAGTCAGGGGATCCTCGGACTCGGACGACAGGGCGAAAAACAGAATCTCGCCCATGATCGACGAGACCGGCGCAAGGACCGGCCGCTCCACCTGCGGCGGCAGCACTCCGCTGACGAGCGCCAGCTTTTCGGACACGAGCTGGCGGGCCATGAAAATGTCAGTGCCCCAGTCGAACTCGACCCAGACGACCGCAATGCCCACGGCTGTCGCGGAGCGGACGCGCCGCACGCCGGAGGCGCCATTGATCGCGCTTTCGATCGGGAACGTGACGAGCGATTCCATCTCCTCCGGCGCCATGCCGTGCCCTTCGGTAAGGATGGTGACCGTCGGCGCTGTCAGGTCGGGAAAGACATCGATCGGCATCTGCCGCGCCGTCCACGCGCCGGCGGCGAACAACAGGATCGAGAGGCCGATGACGATCCAATGATGATCAATCGACCACTGAATAGTGCGTTTCATCAGTGCACGTGTCCTTCCGCCGGCAGGCCCTTGGCGGCGGAGGCGAGCTGGACGTCGTACGCTCCGCGGGTCACGACGCGGTCACCGAGGGCAACACCGGTTTTGATCCCTACGAGGTCTCCTTCGCGCGCCGCAATCTCCACGTACCGGCGGGCAAAACGTTCGCCGCCACTCTGCACGAAGACGTACGGGCGGCCGGCCTCCATCAATACGGCCGCTTGCGACACGGCGGGCACTCGAACCCGTTTGCGCGTATACAGAATGGCGGTGCCGGTCTGACCGATGAGAAGCTGCCTGCCGGGGTTCTCGACCTCGAACTGCACCGTCAGCGCATGGGTCTGCGAATCGATGACGCCCGAGTCGTGCATGTGGTGGGGCCGCAGCGGAATCGGATCCGTCCGGCCGGGGACCTCGAGAGCGATGCCATCGATGTCGCGCGTGAGACCGACGTCGGCGGCGGGCACGAGGGCCTGCAACTCCACTTCGTCCGTCTTGATGATCTTGAAGAGCGGCGCACCCTCGTCGTACGACGCGCCGAGCGTCGCGGACACTTCTGCAACGCGGCCGGACAGCGGCGCACGAAGGACGAATGCATTGCCGGACGCGGCGCCCCCGCCGGTGCCGAGTGTCTGATCGCGCTGCGCGAGACGCGCTTGCGCCGCCCGGAGTCGGGCTTCCGCAATGGTGACCCCGCGCTTCGCCTCTTCGACTCGCCTCGCGGGCACCGCCTGCTCGGCAAGAAGATGCTCGGCCCGCGCTTCTTCCGCGCGCGCCGCGTCTGCCGCTGCCTGCGCCTCGGCGACTTCAGCCGCAAGGGTCGCGCGGTCATCGCCGGCCGTCAGCCGCGGCTCGAGGCGTCCCAACTCCTGCCCCGCTCGGACGGTCGCGCCGATCGAGATCAGCGACTCCGCGGCGAATCGTCCCGCCGCAGGAGCGGAGACTATCGCCTCGCCCCCGGTGACCGGCTGTACGATGGCCGGCACGCGCACGGACGAACGGACCTCCGCCTCGCGCACGCGCTCTGTTGCAAACGCGTTGGTCCACTGCTGTTCCTTCAGATACGCAATCGCGGCGGGATCCTCGGCGGGCCGCCTTTCCGCCTCAGCGAGCGCTGTCGCCTGGTCGGCGAAAACGGTCGTCATACCCAAATCGTGGCGGTCGCTCAGTCCCGGCGCATTGACGAGCAGTGCCCAGCGGTATCGGCCGGCGGGCGGTATTTTTCCCTCGACCCTGAACGCACCGGGCCGCAGCGGGTCGGAGCCGGCCAACGTCACGGCGGCGCCCCCGCTTTCCGGCGTCATCTCAATACTGGGCCGTCCGGCATTCAATGCGCTGAAGTCGTCGAGCCGTGTGAGATGGACGGCGAAGCGGACGGTCTCCCCCGCCACGAGCGGAGGGTTCTCCATGTAAAGCTCCGTCTTGTCCGTCCAGCTCGTGACATCGAGCGACGGCAGTTCCGGCGGCGCTTCCTGGGATGGTCTTGCGCACGCGGCAAATGCCACACACAAAAAGCACAGCGCACTTCCCCACTTACTTCCCGACTTCAAACTTCGCACTTCGAACTTCATTAGGGAATCTCCCAACCGCTGGCGAATTCCAGCTCGATTTCCGCCTCGCGCGCGGAGGCGTCGAGCGCCGCCTGGCGTACGCGGGCCGATGCCGAGGTGCGGTACGCATCGAGCAATTCGAGGATGCCGCGCTCCCCCGCGTCGTAGCTCACCCGCGCGATACGCTCTACGTCGGCAGCCGTCGTTAACGCTGACATCCGGTATCGATCGGCGGCACCGCGCCGTTCCAATGCCGCTGCCCGCCATGCGGCGATCTCGCCACGCAGCGTGATACGAAAGGTTTCCAGCCGCGCCGTGGCGGCAGCCGCCCTGCCCTGCGCGCGCGCTCTTTCCGGCCCACCTCGGTCGAACAGCGGGAGAACCGCCTGGATGCTGATCACGCTGCCGATGTCGCCTCCGCCCAGCGAGGATGACTTGGTCCCGCCCAGCACCTCCGGCTCCGGAACGCGCCGCCGCTCGGCCGCGCGGAGGGCAAGCCGCGCGGCCTCGATCTCGCCTTGAAGCGCCAGCGCCTCACCGCGCGTACGTTCAGCCTGGTCGACGAGGACGTTGACAGGAGGCACATCACGCGGGGCGATGACAGGATTCGCGGCGACGATCGTCGAGGGGTCGGTGCCGGCCGCGAAGTACGAAGCAAGGCGGCCTTGCGCGCGCGCGCGATCGGCGCCCGCCATGACGCGGTCGGCTTCGAAGTCGATCGCCTCGCGCTGGGCGCGCAGCCGGTCGAATGCCGCAGCGTCTCCGGCGCGTTCGCGCTTCTCTAGAATTCCGACAAGCTCCTGAAGGTGATCGCGCGCGGCGGTGAGCTCGCGCTCGCGGGTCTGAGCAGTCACGAGATCCGCGTACGCAATCCGCAGATCGGCGCGCGCGCGGCGCACCCCCTCGTCCGCCCGGTTCGTCGTCGCCTCGAGCAGCGCCGTGGCCGACGCCGTTTCGAACCTTCGCTGGCCAGTGATCGGCAGCGGCTGCAGCACCGAGGTGATCGTCTCCGTCACGCCGGCAACGGACTCACGACCAACGTACAGTCGGGGATTCGGCCACCGGTTGGCGCTGAGCACGTCCGCGCGTGCCAGTTCAATGCCCGAGCGAATGGCGCGCACGCGCGGACTGTCCGCAGACAGTCTTGCCAACGCATCCGCTTCTGACATGAGGGCCTGGGCCGAAAGCGGAACCGCCGCCCAGGCCACCGCGGCGACGACACACGAAACACAAACAAACCGCGAACACACGCTCTCCCCTGGGCCCATGACTCCTCTTTCGTGGCGGTTGCCGCCCGAACGCTGCGGCCCCGCGCCGAGACGCTTGGGACGCTGATTCGATTGAAGACGGAGAAATATCTAGTCGTCCGTTAGAGGACGAAAGGAGGGCCGCGGAGGAAGGTGACGTCGCGGGAGGGTCCGTCGCGAGGCGCGTTGCCAGCACGACGCTGGCTAACGTCAGTGAACGTCGGCGCAGGAGGTACGGTCAGGAGAGCGACGAGAGCCGCGCGGGGCACTTCGATGTGCCCCAGGACCGGTGAGACAACTGCGGGATGATCGACGAAGAGCGCGCGCCCTTCGTCCTCTCCCTCTTGAACGACTGCTCCCAGGCTCCGATGTGCCGCCCAGTGCGCGTGTTCGATGGCTGCAGCGTGATGGTGGTCGTCGTGGTGATCGCCATCGTGGTCGTCGTGGTCGGCCGCGGCGAGGTGGATGTGCGTCGGCGGCAGGATAGCCGCCCAAATGGTGGCCACCACCAGAATCGAGGCGAAGTGAGGACGCCTCAGGCGGCCTGTGCACACGCCGGGATCATGCGCGTGTCTCGCACGCTCGTCAACTCGACGACAGTGACTCCGGCGAACAGTGACGGTAGTGGTCACATCCAACCGACATTACATCACGATCGTTAAGTATGACCGGCAGATCATGCAAGGTCGAAGCGATCGAGATTCATCACCTTGCCCCACGCCGCCACAAAGTCGCGCACAAACGCCTGCTGGGAGTCGGCACATGCATAGACCTCCGCGATGGCCCGGAGCTGGGCGTTTGAACCGAAGACGAGATCGACGACAGTGCCCATCCACTTGAGCTCGCCCGTCGCCCGGTCGCGCCCCTCGAACACGCCTTCAGATGTGGCGGACTTCTGCCACTTCGTGCTCATGTCGAGCAGGTTCACGTAGAAGTCATTGGTCAGCGTCTCGGGGCGCTGGGTGAACACGCCGTGCTTGGACTGGCCACCGTTCGCATTCAGGGCGCGCATGCCGCCGACGAGAACCGTCATCTCAGGGGCGGTCAGTGTCATCAACTGCGCCTTGTCCACCAGCAGCTCAGCCGCCGATCCCTCGAGTCCCTTTCGAGCGTAGTTGCGGAACCCGTCCGCGGACGGCTCCAGCACGGCGAACGAGTTCACATCGGTCTGCTCCTGCGACGCATCCATGCGCCCCGGCGAGAAGGGAACCTTCACGTCGTGGCCAGCCTTCTTCGCAGCTGCCTCGACGGCTGCGCAGCCCGCCAGAACGATCAGGTCAGCAAGCGACACCTTCTTGCCGCCAGACTGTGCGCTGTTGAAGTCCTTTTGGATGGCTTCCAGCTTCTGCAGGACCTTCGCCAGTTCGGCCGGCTGGTTGACTCCCCAGTCCTTCTGCGGCGCGAGACGGATACGCGCTCCGTTCGCTCCACCGCGCTTGTCGCTGCCGCGGAACGTTGCAGCCGACGCCCAGGCCGCCGTGACCAGCTGGGAGATCGACAGGCCGGATGCGAGGATCTTGCCCTTCAGGGCGGCAATATCGTGCTCGTCGATCAATTTGTGATCCACTGCGGGAATGGGGTCCTGCCACAGCAGCTGCTCCTTCGGAACGAGCGGGCCAAGATAACGCGATAGCGGGCCCATATCGCGGTGGGTCAGCTTGAACCACGCCCGGGCAAACGCGTCTGCGAACTGATCCGGATTCTCGAGAAAGCGCCTTGAAATCTTTTCGTAGACAGGATCGAACCGCAGGGCGAGGTCCGTGGTCAGCATGGAAGGCGCGTGACGCTTGGACGGGTCGTGGGCATCCGGCACTGTATCGGCGCCCGCGCCATGCTTCGGCTTCCATTGATGCGCACCCGCGGGACTCTTCGTCAGCTCCCATTCGTAGCCGAACAGGTTCCAGAAGAAGTTGTTGCTCCACTTGGTTGGCGAGCTGGTCCAGATGACTTCCAGGCCGCTGCCGATCGCGTCACCCCCTTTGCCGGTGCCAAAGCTGCTCTTCCAGCCAAGGCCTTGCTCCTCGATGCCGGCCGCTTCCGGCTCGGGCCCCACATGTTTCGCATCGCCGGCGCCGTGGGTTTTGCCGAAGGTGTGGCCGCCAGCGATGAGCGCCACTGTCTCTTCGTCATTCATCGCCATGCGGGCAAAGGTCTCCCGGATGTCCCGCGCCGCAGCGAGCGGATCCGGGTTGCCGTTCGGGCCTTCCGGATTGACGTAGATCAGGCCCATCTGCACGGCAGCGAGCGGATCTTCGAGGTCCCGGTCGCCGGAGTAGCGCTTGTCATCCAGCCACTTGCCCTCAGGTCCCCAATAGATGTCTTCTTCCGGTTCCCAGATGTCCTCACGCCCGCCGGCGAAACCAAACGTCTTGAATCCCATCGATTCCAGAGCGACGTTACCAGTGAGGATCATCAGGTCGGCCCATGAAATCTTCCGGCCATACTTCTGCTTGATCGGCCAGAGCAAGCGGCGCGCCTTGTCGAGGTTCACGTTGTCCGGCCAGCTGTTGAGAGGCGCAAAGCGCTGCGTGCCGGAGCCGGCGCCGCCGCGGCCGTCGCCGATCCGGTACGTGCCTGCGCTGTGCCACGCCATGCGGATGAAGAACGGCCCGTAGTGCCCGAAGTCCGCCGGCCACCAGTCCTGTGAGTCCGTCATCAAGGCATGGAGGTCCTTGACGACGGCATTCAGGTCGAGGCTCTTGAACTCCTCGGCGTAGTTGAACTGCTTACCCATGGGATCGGACAGGGGCGAGCGCTGGTGAAGAATCTTCAGGTTCACCTGATTCGGCCACCAGTCTGCGTTCGCCGGGGCCCCAGCCACTGTGTGTCTGCGAGCGCCGCCCGTCACTGGGCACTTGGCTTCCGTATCCATTTCTTCTCCGATCCTAGTTTGTGTTTTTGACCCGTTCCGACAGGCTGACGCGTCGGCGCCTACAGATCAAGCAAATCTACCCTCGGCCGTGTCGCGGAAGACCTCGGCAATCTCGGGATAGCCCTCGATGTCGGCGTGCTTCGCGACGAAGAGGTAGCTGACCATGATGCCACGTCGGAAATCGTTCAGAGGAGCCACCGGTAGCCTCTAATGATAATTGGTAGAGGCGTGTGCGGCGATTTCCAGGCAAGACGACGCCTTTCTGGACGCGCACGTCCAACGTTCCCGTGTAGGTGAAGCGCGATTTCCCGCTCCGGAAGGCGGATCGCCTCCGCGCCCTGGTTCAGGTCGGGAATAACGACCATCCGCGAAAATGCCTGTCCATCCTGGTAACGCGCGATGGCGCCGACGCGCACGTCGTGGGCGAAGCGCTGGACGCCTGCAATTTTCACGGTGTACTGACGGTCCGAGAACAGGTTCCCACGTGCGTGCGTCGCAGCGTTCGGATCCGCGAAGAGCTCACCAACGACGCCCAGATCATTTTCGCTCGGACCAAATCCCCGATTCCCGGCGCGCCCCATCGTCCATCCCATCGTGGCACCTGCGAACAGGAACGTGCGGTTCCACGAGCCGTAGATCGGCAGCATATGGAAGGTCTCTAGAGGTGTCTATGGTTCGGCGTCTCTCGTTGATTTCGATGGACGGTTGATGCGTGGGCGCCGCTGGAGGGTCGCAACGTGAACGGCGGCCTACGAATGCGATTTTAAGTTGAGATCTAACGCACGGCGATCCCCCGCGACCTCCGATTCGCGTTCGAGCGCGGCGAAGTCAGACGGTTCGCCAGTCTTCGTGTAGCATCTCACCGGGGAAATCGACCACAACCTCGGGGCGGGGACGCTTGCGAGTCGGGCCCGCGCACGGTAGAAGGGAATTGTCGTGAGAAGCGCCGCGGAAAAGAGCACCAGCGTCACGACTGCGGTCATCGACAGAGACGACCATCTCGACCTCGCGGACGTACGTCGTCGACTCCGAGCGATCTTCATCGGGTCAATCGGCAACCTCGTCGAGTGGTATGACTTCTATGCCTATGCAGCGTTCGCGCTCTATTTCGCTGCCTCGTTCTTCCCAGGCCAGGATCCAGTTGTTCAGCAGCTGAACGCTGCCCTCCTGTTTGCGATTGGCTTCATCGTGCGTCCCATTGGCGGATGGCTGTTCGGTCACCTCGCCGATCATTACGGACGCCGCAACGCGCTGATGCTCTCCGTGCTGCTCATGTGCTTCGGCTCGTTGATGATCGCGATTACGCCGACATACGCCACGATCGGCGTCGCGGCGCCAGTGCTTTTGGGCCTTGCGCGAATGGTTCAGGGGCTGAGCCTTGGCGGCGAATACGGGACCAGCGCCACCTATCTCGCAGAGGTCGCGGATGAGAAGCACCGTGGCTTCTATTCCAGCTTTCAGTACGTGACCCTGATCGGCGGGCAGCTGTGCGCGATTCTGGTCCTGCTGCTCCTGCAGCAGGTGTTCCTCACGGCGGATCAATTGAGGGCGTGGGGCTGGCGCATCCCGTTCGTCATCGGCGCGCTGCTCGCGATCGTCGCGCTCGCCATGCGCCGCAATCTGCACGAGACCGACGATTTCGTCGCGTCCAAGAAGGTGGGTCGCAAGGAAAGCTCGATCAAAGCGCTCATGAAATACCCCCGCGAGGTCATGATCGTTGTTGGGCTGACGATGGGAGGCACCACCGCCTTCTACACATACACGACCTACATGCAGAAGTTCCTCAAGCTATCGGTCGGCCTCAACGACAGCCAGACGACTCTTGTGACCGCCAGCTCCCTCATCTTCGCGCTGTGCCTGCAACCGATCTATGGTGCACTCTCGGACAGGATCGGTCGCAAGCCGCTGCTGATCTGGTTCGGCGTCGCGGGCACACTCGGCACGATCCCCCTGCTCTCTTTGCTGCAGTCGACCAGAAGCGCGCTGGTCGCGTTCCTGCTGATCTCGACGGCGTGGCTGATTGTGGCCGGTTACACGTCGATCAACGCGGTCGTGAAGGCAGAGTTGTTTCCGACCCGGGTGCGCGCCACGGGGGTCGGCCTGCCCTATGCCGTCACGGTTTCAATCTTCGGCGGGACGGCGGAGTCGATCGCGCTGTGGTTCAAATCAATCGGCCATGAGGCGTGGTTTTCCTACTACCTCACTGCGGTGATTGCGACATCTCTCATCGTCTATCTGACGATGCGCGACACCAAGCACCACACGGCTATGGGAAGACATCAGTAGGTCAATGGGTCATTGCGTATATCAACGACGTTGATGCCCAGGGCGTAGCCATCCGGCGAGAACTGCTGGAAGAACGCCGGGTCGTCACCCTCGCGCTCCCATGAGTCCGACACGTCGGTGTTGTGTGTCATCACCGCCACGATGCGCCCGTGTTTGTCACGGACGGCGCGGAAATGCGGCACCGCGGATTCCGCGCCGCGCCACTGCGGCGGGGGGAGCTCCGCTGGATCGCCCTGTTCGCCCCGCAGACCACGGAGATCGTCAAAACCGCCTCGCCTGAACTGTGCGTAGCTGTAACCACCCGACGCAGCGAGCACTGCCAGGAGCAGGAGCGGGATGAGATACGTTCTACTTCTTCGGGGCGTAATAACCCTGCCTGGTTCGAACGATAGCATCAGGACGATTCACGCGCACCGCAATTTGACGCCACTGCCCGTCGGTCCGTGCACTGCCCGACTCGTAGGCCAGCGAATACTGACCCGAGAGTTCGCGCCGAATGTCGCTGTAGACAGCCGCAAGGTCTTTCGCTGCGAGCGGAAAAAAGGCCTGGCCGCCGGTCTGCTGCGCCAGTCGCCTGAGCACGAACTGCCCGTCCCGACCGTTCTGACGCACCACGGCATCGCGGTTGCCGAGTCCGATGGTGTAGATCACCGCGTCGGAGCGGGACGCCAGATCCAGGACTTCCTCGAAGCTGACCAGGCTCGACGTGTCCTCCCCATCCGACAGCACGACCATGGCGCGCCGCCGCGGAGCCTGCGGGATCATCCTCGAGCGTCCGCTTACCCAACTCCTTCAGTGCAATGTACACCGCGTTGTAGAGTGCGGTCGATCCGCCGGCGGTCGTCCGGCGAATCGCCTCTTCCAGGACTCCACGGTCGCTCGTAAGACCCTGAAGCGTCTGGACACGGCTATCGAAGTCGATGACCGTCGCCACGTCAGCGGGCCCGAGTTGCCGCGCGAAACCGACCGCCGCCTCTTGAGCGGTGCCCATCGCCTGCTCCATGCTCGCGCTGGAGTCGATCAGCAGCGCCAACGCCATCGGAACACCGCTCTTCGCGAAGAACGTGAGGTGCTGCGGCACGCCGTTCTCCATGCACCACGAAGTCGCCGCGATCGAGATCGATCATATACTGTCGGCTTGGATCGGTCACCGTCACGCTGAGCGACACGAGATCGACGCCGACGCGAAACGCCTGCGCGCTGCTGTGCGCGTCGACGACGGCAGCCGTCGTCGCCAACGCAGCGATGATGATCGCGACCCACTTCTCGCACGATGATCCTAGCCTCCTACCGGCGACCGGACGTGGCATCGTTGACGACCGCGAAGCCTGCCCGGCATCCGAGCCGGAAGCGTCACCGTGATACAGGTCCCGCGCTCATCCGCGCCGGCGCCGCAGGAGATCGTCACCGCCGTGCAGCTCGACGATCTGCCTCGACATGTACAGACCGATGCCGGCTCCGCGTGCCGCGGGACGACCCTCGCCGTGGTGATGTTCGAGGCGGAAGAACTTGTCGAAGATCCGCGCGCGAAACGCCGCGGGAATTCCCGGGCCCGTGTCGGTAATCTGATCGTCACGGTCGTCGTCTCGGCGGCGCCAGTCGCGAGCAGTCGATCGCTTTTCACCGTGACGCAACCTCCGGGCGGCGTGTATTTCAGCGCGTTCGACAGGATGTTGTCGAAGACAGCCCGCAGCCGCAGCGGGTCGCCCCAAATCGGTGGAAGGTGCTGATCGATCTCCGCCGTGCAGCGCAATGCGCTGCTCGCCGCGCCTGACCCTCGGCGCGCCGCAGTGCTTCGGCGACGACCAGCGGCAGATGCACCGGCTCGCAGTTGAGCCGCAGCTCGCCGGCCTCGATACGCGTCAGATCGAGGAACTCGTGGACGATCTCGCCGAGCTGCTCGACGCCGATGAGTGACGTCGCCACCAGCTCCTGCTGCCGCGTCGGCAGCCGGTCGGAGCCCTCCTGCAGCATCAGCAACGTCATCCGCAGCGTCGTGAGCGGCGTCTGAAACTCGTGCGAGGCGACCGCCACCAGCTCCGAACGCATCTCGTCCAGGCGCGCGAGATCGGTCACGTCGTAGAGCAGCAGCACGGCGCCGCCCTGTTGCGGATTCGAGCGACGGCACCGGCACGACGCGCGGCAGGAGTCGCTGGACCCGTCCCGTCGTGCTCGACGCGGATCGTGCGGGCGAGATCGACTGGCGGTGGCGCATCGGTTCCGCGGCGATCGCTCGCGTGACCGCATCGAGATCCAGCCCGTCGAGTCGAAGGTCGCGCAGCGCTCGCGGCTCACGCACACCGGCCGAGGCCAGTGCCCTGACCGCGGCTCTGATTCATTGACTGGATGTCGCCCAGCCGCATCCAGCAACACGACGGCATCCGGCAACGCTTCCAGCGTCGCTTCGAGCGTGTTCTTCGCGCGCAGCACCTCGCTGACATTCGTCCGCCGGAACTCCGCCAGGTCTTCCGCCATCTGGTTGAAGGCCGACGCCAGCTCGCCGAGCTCGTCGCGGGACGCCACGTCGATTCGCTCCGAAGAACCGGCCCTCTCGGATCGCGTTGGCGCCGCGTGTCAGTCGCCGGAGCGGACCGACGACGGTGTGTGTCAGATGCCAGGCGACCGCCACGGCGATCCCGAGGGCGATGAGCGTGATCACCAGGACCGCGCGACGCGCAGCCGCGGCCTCATCGCGTGCGCCCGCAATCGCCTGCTCGGGCGAATCTCGAAATGACGATCGCGGATCGCGGTCGTCAGCGCGACAGCGCGCCGAAGCAACGGGTTCGCCTTCTGGTGATACTGCACCAGCGCTTCCCGTTCGGCGGACGACCGCGACCACCCCATCCGACGCGCGCCTGTACAACGCGAGTTCGGTCTGGAGTGGCTGCGCCAGCTCGCGTTCATCGTCGGGCTCGAGGACGCCGACAAGGTCCGTCACCGCCTTGTCGACGACGGCCCGCTCACGGGCGAGCACCTCGGTCCCGCGTGCGTCGCCCGCGAGAATGAGCAGCACGGCATCGTCTTCTCGTTCCAGCGCGCCGGCGAGCCGCGAGGTGACCGCCGTGACCGACTCGCTCTGACGAACCGTGTCCGTGACCACGCCGCTCAGACGAGACAGCGAAAAGAAGGTCCACACGCTCGCCACGACCGTGGTCAGCACCAGGAGTCCGGCGGCGACGACAAACCGAAGGCGGAGACGGCCGGGGATCATGGCGAGCTAAGCCAGCCCGTAGCGCTTCCGCTTCCGCTGAAGCGTGGTGGCGTCGATGTCCAACGTGCGTGCCGCGGCTTCGAGCGACGGAGACTGCGCGATCACACGCGCGATGTGTTCGCGCTCCAGGGCTTCGAGGGACACCGGGGCGCCAACGCGGACCGCGTGCGTTCGCTTGCTCGGTGTCGAGCGCCGACGCCGACGGCAGGCCGAGATCGACGGGCTCCAGCACATCCCGCGACGCCAGAATCACCGCGCGCTCGACGGCGTTGCGCAGTTCCCGAAGATTGCCCGGCCAGGCGTGCCGCAGCATCGCCTGTTTGGTCGCCTCGGAGAAGCTCAGAGTGGGACGGCGCTGTTTCTGCCTGAAGATCGCGAGATAGTGCTGCGCGAGCACCGGCACGTCCTCGAGACGCTCTCGCAACGCTGGCAGCGTGAGACTCACCACGTTGAGGCGGTAGAACAGGTCCTCACGAAACCGGCCGGCACGCACTTCCGCCTCGAGCGGACGATTGGTGGCGGCGATGAGGCGGACATCCGCCCGCCGCTCGCGCGCTTCCCCGAGCCGCTCGTAGGTCTGGTCGTTGAGAAAGCGCAGCAACCGCGCCTGCGCATCGGCGGTCAGCTCGCCGACTTCGTCGAGGAGCAACGTCCCGCCTTCGGCTTCCTGCACCTTGCCGCGACATCAGCAATGGCGCCCGTGAAGGCGCCTCGTCGATGGCCGAAAAGCGCGCTGGTCATCAGGTCGCCTGACAGGGCTGGACAGTTGACGGTGACGAACGGGGCGTCCGCACGCGGGCTGTTCGCTCGAATCCAGCGGGCGAGCACGTTCTTGCCGGTTCCGCTCTCGCCTCGCAGCAGGACGACGGCATCGGACCCGGCCGCGCGACCCGCCGTCTGGAGAAACCGGACAAACGCCAGGCTCCGCGATTCGAACAACGCAGGCTCACCGCTCTCGTCCAGCTCTTCCTGGAGCTCGGCCAGTCTGCGCCGGAGGCGCTGACCGTCGAGCACGCGGTTCGCCGTGAGCCGGATTTGATCGGGCGTGAACGGTTTCGGAATGTAGTCGACGTGCCTGATCGCTCGACTCGCAACTCCCGCAAAACGCGGCGACGGATTTCCTCAGACGGGGCTTGCAAAGTTCGAGGCACCCCAGAGAGCCTAGAGACGTATCGTCCGCGCACCAGCACGACCACCCATGGCGCTGAAACCACTTGCTCCGAGCTCCACATCCCGTGCGCGTTGTGCTGTCCACGCCCGCCGTGATGTCGTTCGTCTCGGTCTGGAAGGCCGCGGCGCTCGCGATCGCGCAGCTCGGCGTCGGCGCGTTCTTCGTGGCGGGCGTCACGCGATCGGTGCTCGGACCGACGGCGGCATGGTGGGTCCTCGCCGCCTGCGTCCTGAGCGCCTTCGTCCGCGCCATCGACATCGAGAGCTGGGCGCTGCTGATTCCCGGCGGGACCATCGGCCGTCTCGAGCAGGCGTTCGGCCCGCGCGCCAGCCGCGTCGGCGCGGCCGCCACCCTGATCGAGCGCTTGCTCCTCGCAACGCTCGCCTCGGTGGTGGTCGGCCACTATGTGGCGGGCGCGCTCGTGCCGGCCATCAGCGGACGCCTCGCAGGCTCGGTCACGGCCGAAGACATCGCCACGCTCCTCGCCGTGATCGCTGATAGGACTGCTTGTGGACGCGAGCGCGCGTCGGTCTGACCTGGCGGCGTGACACGATCGCCACCGGCATCTGGATCGGCGTGGGAATCCTGTTCGTCACTTCGATCTGGGCGCTCCTCAGCCTCGGACACGACGCGTCTCGCCGGGAGCGTTCTTCTCGCGCCACCGCCGATCGTCCGCTGGACTCCGTGGCCGGCGTCTGACGCCGTGCTCTTCTTCTTCTTCGGACTCGGCCTGGCCCTCCCCGCCATTGGCGGTGGCGACGCCTTGTCGCGCGCCGCGCACGAATTCGCGCCGCCGCGACTGCAGGCCCTGCGACGAACCAGCCTGGGCGTCGTGCTGTTCACGATCCTCGATTACGGCCGTCACCACTTTCTCGTACGTGCTGCTCGTGCCCGGCGACGAGCAGGACGTCTGGATGAGTGTCCCACTGGCGGGACTCGCACACCATGTCGTGGGCCCGGCATGGGCGCGAAGTCTCCTCGGCCTGGCCGTCGCGGCAGCCGCGGTGCTGATGCTCGCGCCCGCCGTGCACATCGCGCTCGCGGATGCCGAGTCAGTGCTGCAGCGACTGTCGATCGAGGGCACGCTTGTCGGCGGGCTTCGCGCAGCTTCACCGACGCTTTGGTACGCCGGTCCGCGTGATCGACATGGCGGCCGCAGCGACCGTCGTGATGATGCTCGCCAGCGGAGGCCGTGTCCCCTGGCTGGCGCGCGCGTACGCGATCGCCATCGCCGCCGCGCTCCTGCTGAAGATCGTGGCGCTCGTGCGGTTGCGGCGCACACTACGGAGGCACGCCTTATCGGGCGCCTTTGAACCTGCGCTTCCGAGGCCGCGAGATCCCGTGGGGCCTGCTGGGCATCGGATCACTCCTGACGGTGACGTCGTTCGTCGCGCTGCTCGTCGGCGATGCGGCGTCGATCGCCACTGCAGCGCGTGCTCGCCGCCTTGATGTTGCTGTTTCGGCTTGCGGGACGCGACGTCGCCAGCGAGCGAAGAAGATGACCAGGCGGCTGACGCGTTCGACCTCCTGCCGGCCACCGAGATCTCGCTCGATCAGATTCAGGTGCGCCCCGGCAACGTGCTGGTGCCCGTGCGCAACCCGCATGCGCTCGATCACGTCGCCGCGGCGCTCCGGGCCGCGGGCGATCGTGATGTCGTGGTGATGACCGTACGGCTCGTCGACACCGACTGCCCGGGCACGACGCCACCGGCGAAAGCACGCCGTCGAGGTTACGAGCGTCAGCTGCTCTCCGAGGTCGTCGCCGTTGCCGAGCGGCTTGGACGGCCGGTCCGCCTGCTGATCGTGCCTGCGCGCAACGTCGTCGAGGCCATCGTCACCACCGTACTTCGGCTGCGCTCCTCGGACGTGTACGTGGGCGAATCGTCGACGCTCTCCGCCGAGGACCAGGCGCGCCTGCTGGGCGACGCCTGGGAGCGCGCCGACAAGCCCGAAGCCGCTGGACGTCCGCCTGGTGATCGCTCACCACAGCGGACGCGCGCATACCTATCACCTGGGCGCGCATCCGCCGTCGCTCTCGCCCGGCGACCTTGACCTCATTCATCGCGTGTGGCTCGACGCCATCAAGGCGGTCGGTCCACACGTTCATCATCACGACGTCGTTCGAGCAGCCCTGACGCAAATGGAACAACAACTGACTGGCCCCAACCGAGACGAAGCGCTGGCGGCGATCCGCGACAGCGCCAGGCCCGCCGAAGAACTCGCGGCCGTGCTCCACGCCCGCGACTACGCCCGCCTGCGCGACATGATGCGCAACCGGCACGCCGGCGACGTGGCGGAACTGCTCACCGCCCTCAGCCTCGAAGATCAGGTCGTCGTCTTCCGCGTGCTGCCGCGGAAGGACGCCGCCGCCGTCTTCGAGTATCTGTCGCAGGACGCCAAGGAAGCGCTCCTCAAGGCCATGGCGCAGGAAGACGTGGCGTCGCTCCTCAACAACATGGCGCCCGACGACCGGACGATGTTCCTCGAGGAGCTGCCTGCGGCGGCGACACGGCAACTGCTGTCGCTCCTGACTCCAGAAGAGCGTGCCGTGGCGCTCACGCTCCTCGGCTACCCGGAGAACTCCGTCGGTCGGCTGATGACGCCGCACTATGTGGCGGTCCGCGAGCACTGGACGGTGCAGGAGGTGCTCGACTACGTCCGCGCGCACGGTCAGGACAGCGAAACGCTCAACGTCATCTACGTCGTCGACGAGCAGGGACTCCTGATCGACGACATCCGTATTCGCGAGTTCCTGCTGGCGCCGGTCGACAAGCGCGTGGCGGACCTGATGGATCGACGGTTTGTGACCTTGACGGCCACCGACGACCAGGAGACCGCTGTGGCGGTGTTCCGTCAGTACGACCGCAGCGCGCTGCCCGTGACCGACACCGCTGGCATGCTCATCGGGATTGTCACGATCGACGACGTGCTCGACGTCGCGGAGGCGGCGGCCACGCGCGACATTCAGCGCATCGGCGGATCGGAAGCCCTGGACGAGCCCTACATGGACATCGCCTTCGGCCGGATGATCAGGAAGCGCGCGGGCTGGCTCACCGCGTTGTTCATCGGCGAGATGCTCACCGCGACGGCGATGGGCTTCTTCGAAGCGGAAATCTCACGCGCCGTCGTGCTCGCGTTGTTCGTGCCGCTCATCATCTCGAGCGGCGGCAACTCCGGCTCGCAGGCCTCGACGCTGGTCATCCGCGCGCTCGCGCTCGGCGAAGTGGGGATTGCCGACTGGTGGCGCGTCATGCGCCGCGAGCTCCTGGCAGGCCTCACGCTCGGTGCGATCCTCGGCAGCATCGGATTCCTGCGCATCACGCTCTGGTCCGCGTTTTCGAACATCTACGGCGAGCACTGGCTGCTCGTCGCGATCACCGTCGCGATGTCGCTGGTCGGTGTGGTGCTGTGGGGCACGCTGAGCGGCTCGCTCCTGCCGTTTCTGCTGCGCCGACTCGGCTTCGATCCGGCGGCCTCGTCGGCGCCGTTCGTCGCCACGCTCGTGGACGTGACCGGTCTGGTGATCTACTTCTCGGTCGCGCTCGTCGTACTGCGAGGCACGCTGCTCTGAGAAGGGCACGCTCTTCTCACGCTGATGGGCCCCGTCACCCGTGCGAAGTGGCTTGTGGTGTGCCGCCTGGTGCAATACATGTCGTCCACCTCGCAGCCTTCGACCTCCACCTGAATCGTCGTGTGCGTGATCTGAAAGCGGTGCTCGATGTCGTGCACGACGGCGCGCAGCACCTGTTGCCCTTCGCGGACGCTCTGCTCGGCCACGACGATATGACAGCTGCAGGCGATGACACCCGGACCGACCATCCACACGTGCAGGTCGTGCACGTCGATCACGCCGTTCACGCTCCGTATCGCCGCGATGACGTCAGGCATGTCGATACTGGCCGGCGTGCCTTCGAGCAGCACCGTCGTGCTCTCCCGAAGCACGTCGTAGCTGCTGTACAGGATCAAACCGGCGATCAGCAGTGAGACGATCGGATCCGCGACCGTCGTCTGTGTCACCGCGACCAGCACGCCCGCGATGACGACCCCGAACGCGGAGACGGCATCCCCGACCATGTGCAGGTACGCGCTCCGCACGTTCATGTCGTGCTGAGCGTCGTGATGGAGCCACCGGCTGATGACGGTGTTCACCACCACGGCCACCGCGGCGACCCCAATCATCAACGCGCCGTTGGCGGGCTCTGGAGCGCGAAGCCGACCGATCGCTTCCCACCCGATCATCAGCGCGATGACCACGAGCGACACGGCGTTGACGAGCGCCGCGAACACCCCGACGCGGTGGTAGCCAAACGTCATCCCGTGGTGCGACGGCTTGGCTGCCATCCGCAGCGCGTACCAACTGAAGCCGAGCGCGCCTGCATCGGCGAGGTTGTGGCCGGCATCGGAGAGCAACGCCAGGCTGTGTCCGAACCAGCCGGCCAGCGCTTCCAGCACCACGAACGCCAGCGTGACGACGACGGCAGTCCTCATCGTGCCCGCAGACGCGCCCGCCGGCTCGAGCGTGTAGGTGTTGATGCAGACCCGCTGGATGCTCGTGTGCCATGAGTCAGGCAAGTGGAATCGAAACTGTAGCGCTCATAGTGACGTGCCGTCCCCAATGATCGCTCGAATCGTTGGTAGCCGAGGCTACGTAAGCCATCCGGCATTTTGCATGGACGTACGAAAGTGGCTGACCATGCCCGGTGGAGGTATGGGTACATCTGCATGGCGTGCGGCGATCGCCTTGGCGTGCTCCTTGCCCTACGGTGATGACCCAATGTGGGAATACCAAGTCGTCGAGGAACCGAATCCGGTCGCGCTTCAAGAGCGTTTGGGCACGGTCGCCCGCGATAAATGGGAGGCGATCAATTTCGTGTGCGCCAGCGAGGTTCGGCTCCTCGCGCTCGTCAGGCGACGGGTGACGGTATCCGGTGAGTGGTGCGACGACATGCAGCGACGCACACAGGACGGCCAGGAGGTCGAGGACACAGGCTACGGTCGAAAGGCTCCGCGCTGAACAAGCGCAGGATGAGTAACGTCAAAGATGTTCACCGGCCACGAAAGCACGCATCGTCAATCGCCGCTGTCCCGACGGCTTGCCCTCGCGGCCTCGATTGCGACGCATGCCGTCATGGGATCGGTGCTGATTTGGTTGTTGAGCCTTCCCAGATCGTTCGCGTCATTGGATCAGGTGCCTCGCGCGTCACGAACCAACCTGGTGTGGCTTGCATCACCTGGACCTGGCGGCGGCGGGGGCGGTGGGGGCAATCGGACGAAGATAGCCGCGCCGGCGCAACAAGTCGGAAGAGATAGGCTGACGGTTCCGATACCTCCCAAACCCGCACCTGTCGAGAAACCCCAGGAGCCGCCACCTGTTCAATCGGTCACCGTTCCAGCGATGCCGATGGCGGCTGCCACCGAAACCGCACCGGGTGTGATCGATCCGGCGCCGCCAACGAGTGCGACGCAAGGACCCGGTTCGGAGGGAGGCGCCGGGAGGGGCGCTGGTGCCGGAAGCGGAGAGGGACAAGGCTCTGGACTGGGTCCGGGCGTCGGCGGTGGAACGGGAGGGGGCGCGTACCGACCCGGGAACGGTGTGTCGAGCCCACGCCTCGTCCGCGAGGTGAAACCAAACTATACGGCCGACGCGATGCGCGCGAAGATTCAGGGCGTGGCCATGCTCGAATGCGTGGTCCTGCCAGACGGCACTGTCGGAGATGTGACGCTTATCAACTCGGTCGATAAGCTCCATGGCTTGGACGAAGAAGCGATCAAAGCCGCCAAACAATGGCGGTTCTCGCCCGGTCTTCGCTTTGGAGAACCCGTTGCGGTCCTCGTAAAGATTGAGCTCACGTTCACATTGCGCTAGACCTTCCACGTAACGAGAGTCCCTCGCGAATGCATTCAGCCGTCATCAGGAATATCTGGCCGACGCGCGTATTCTGGCGAACGTGCGTGGCTGCCGTCTGCGTTGTGATGTTCAACGCGTGCACGGCACGCGTTGACGTTCGTCCGTTGGGAAGCCTGACCATGCCGGACCCTCGCGGCTGCTACGTGCTCGTCTATGAACGTCCCGACTTCATGGGTGCGCGGGAATTCATCAATGGACCGAGGAAGTATCCGCGTCTTACAGACCTTCCGTTTCGGACGAATTGGCGACGACGGATCCGGAGCGCCGAAGTTGGTGCCGCCGCGTCGGTTGTGATCTGGACGTGGGGAGGGTTTCCAGGGCACCTCGCAACGATTGACGCGAGGTAGTTCTTACCCAACGCTCACTGAAGGCGTCACGGGTCGCGCGGAGGCGCTGGACATTGCTTGCGCGCCGGTTGCGGCGTCGAACGCGCCCTTCGAATTTAGTCGCGAGGCGCGGTAGCGAAGTACCCGCGGCGCGAGCGCGTCAGGTACTCGTGATTCCGCACGCGCACGCGGATTGTCCGCCAGCTTCCGTCCTGCGGGCGCGTGGCCGTGTACCCGAGCGTGTATTGCGAGTTCAGCTCTTCGGCGATTCGCTGGGTGGCGGGGCCGAGAACAGTCCTGAATCAATGGCGGGCCGGCAGTGTGCGCCGATTCCTTTCGAACCGGCAATAGGAGAACTGCTGCATCGAACCGGCCGGCGTGACATGCTGCTCTTGCTCGGATTGAACGAGATGAAATCCTTCGCCAAGACTCTCTTGGAGCGCCACGGGTTCGTAGCGGACCACCTCTAAACCGGAACAATGCGTCGGCCCGGTCGGCGCAAAGGTTGCGATCACGGCCTGGCCCTGGGGTCGCAACGCACGCCGCAGTTGGCTGACGTATTGCGCGCGCTCGGACTCGTCTACCAGAAAGTGAAAAGCCGCGCGGTCATGCCAGACGTCGAAGGCGTTCGCAGGAAGTACGGCTTTCCTGACATCTGCTACGACCCACTCGATTGCCTCTGCGCGTTTCCCGAGCCTCTGCCGGGCGGCGTCAATTGAAGCGCCCGACACATCCATGACCGTGATGTTGGTGAAACCCCTGTCGAGGAGATCGTCGACGAGGGTGGAGGCACCACCTCCGACGTCGATGATCGCGGCGTTTCGATCAAACGCGGCGCGATCAATCAGATCGAGGGAACGCTCCAAATGGGGTCGATACCAGCTCGCGTCCGTCGCTGACTTTGTGCTGTAAATACGGTCCCAATGCGTGCGCGCGTCGAACATCGATGTCATTGTAGGACCGTGCGCGCGTGACGACGCGCTGTACTCAATGGCGCCGAATTCGGCGTACGAATTTGTCACAGAAACGCCGCAACCAGGACACGCTCACCCCGTCTAATCATGAAAATGAGAAAGCCGTCACGTTTGGAGACCGAAATGACCTTGAAGGAGTTCCTCAGCGCCACGTCCGCAGTCCCTTCGCCCCTCCTGCGCCGCGCGATGACCGCCGCACTGTCGGTGGAACCGGCGCGAACGCCGGACGCCTATCGCCGCTTCTACATTCGCGTCCTCCACGAGCTGAACCTCGCGACCGAGGAGGCCGCATGACCACGCACGGCGGACAGTAAAGCATTGATCAGTGATCGTATCCCTCGTCAGAACCAGATCGCGAGACACTGATCGCCTGCCCACACACAAAATTCCGGACACCCTCGGACACCCTCGCCACAACCAGTGATCACGTGCCCATTCGCAGAGGATCGGCTCTCATAACCCGCGATCACATGCCCATTCGCAGGCGATCGCCCGCCAGAACCCGTGATCACCTGTCCATTCGCAGATGATCGCCCGCCACAACCGGTGGTCGAATGCCCATTCGCAGGCGATCGCGCGCCTCAACCGGTGATCACCTATCCATTCGCATTGCTGCAGGCCTCGATCGCACAGTAACAGGCGCTGCTTGCGTGACTTTTTCCCCATTCACGGCCGACAGTCATCGACCGCCGGCGTGCAGGCAATCAGCGGCCTCCGAAAGACGCTCGGCACCCCCAGGTGACTGCCCACCACGAGGCGTGGGCGCAGACGCTCGCGATCCTGCGCGAGCGAGCCGCCTGAAACCCAACTTTCAGAACTTTCATAACATTTTCAGCCCGCGGATCACGACTTCGGCCGACCTGTCGATCGAGCATACGCCTTCAACGAGGCAATTCCGCCTCAAGGAGGATAAGCAGATGACGGCTACCGAAACACGTAAGTACGAAATGCTCGTTCGGGTTCGTGATTTTGGCAACACACATCGTGACCTGTTTCCGGGGTCGACTCGTGCACGGGAGCAATTTGCAACCGTGTCGGCAGCGGTGAAGGAATTGAGCGAATACGCTGTCAAGAAGATGTCGGCGAAACAGGAGGGGAAGAGGACGAAGGGGATGGCACGGGAGGCGCTGCTCGATCGGCTCGAGTCGATGGCGCTCACCGCCCGTGCCATTGCCTGGGACACGCCTGGTCTCGAGGACCGATTCCACATTCCGCGACGGCGGACCGATCAGGACCTCCTCACGACCGGACGCCTGTTCGCGCGTGATGCCGAGGTGTTCAAGGAGCAGTTCCTGGCGCATGCGATGCCGGACACGTTTGTGGGCGACCTGATCGAACTGGTCGAGACCTTCGAGCAGGCGATTCACGATCGTGAAGCTCGAAAGGGGGGACAGACGGCTGCCCGGGCCAGCATGCAGGCGATGCTGGAATCGGGTATCGCCGCCGTACAAAAGATCGACGCGATGGTGACCAATCACCTTCGCGGCGATACGACGACGACGGCGCTGTGGCGGAGCGTCCGGCGGATCGGCCGTCCGCGTCGACCACAGAGCGTCGCGGCGGCTCCCCCGCCCGCACCCTCGGTGCCCACACCGGCGCCACCGCTGACGGCGACACCTCCGCCAGCCCTGGCGCCGTCTCAGACGACTTCGTCGTCAGTCATGGAGCAAGCGTCATGACCAGATTGCACGACGTTCATGTCACCGCGAATCGTGAAAGAACCAACAGGGATACCGAACATTGATGGGGGGCGTTCACAGAGGGCCAGACTCGCCAAGGGTCTGGCCCTCATCAGCAGATCGTTCCATTTCGCGCCGACCACTACCGATTCGGACCTTCAGGCTGGACGAGGACGACACGGCGAGCCATGCCGGGCGCTCGGGACAGGCGGCGGTCGCACGTCAGCAAGATACCCTCGAGCACCTCTGCGAGCGCGACGTAGACCGCATCGTACGCCGTGAGGTTCTTGCGCAGTTCCCACACGCGTTCCAGCAGCGGCTCATGGGCATGCCGTTGCAGGTCCAACGCACGGAAATCGTCCAGCGCCACTTCCGCAGCCGCAGCGGCGAGTTCGCCCTCTCTCACGTAGCGCCGCAGCGCCTGCACCACCTCGATGTCCGCGAGGTGCGGCACGTGCAAACCCTCGGCCGGATCGGCAATGCGCGCAGCGACGAGTTGCCCAGTCGGCGTATCGAGAATCAGCTCCACCAGCGCGGACGCGTCGAGGACGATCACCGCGCGTCGCGTTCCGCCCGAATCACGTCTGCGGCACTGCGCGTCAACCGACGAACCGGCCGCGTCCGCAGCCGTTCAAGGACCTCACGGCGCGTGGGACGCTCGAGAGATTTGCCGAGTTCGCGCAGGATGTAGTCCGACATCGACATGCCCTCGATCGCCGCGCGCGCTTTCAGGCGACGGTGGAACTCCGCAGGAACGTTTCGAATCTGGACCATCGTGGAAGGCATGACACAATGATACTTTCATCCTATTTTCATGTCCGCGCGCCTTCCGCGCGTACGCATGGGGAATTGAGGGCCACCAGGCGGTTGCGAGGCTCGCGGAGCAGCACCTCACCCCTACTGCCAAAGCTGTCGTCAGCCAGCTTCTCGGCCAGGATATGGCTTCAGTCGCCGTATGGGCCGACGAGGTACGGGACACGACGCATCCGCATACCTACAACTGGCATTTCGTGAATATTCCGTCCACGGCGGAGCGCTACGATCCCTCGCGCGATTGCCAGCCGACGCCGAGGGGCGATTGCATCATCGCGGCGCTCGAACGGCTGGAACAAGACCTTGGAAACACGTCGCTCCCAGCCGCTCAACGGCGGGAGGCGTTGATGTTCATCATTCATTTCGTAGGCGACCTGCACCAACCGCTGCACGCGATCAACACGAACCAGGACCTCGGCGGCAACCGCAGATCTCTTGAAGAGATCGGCGGCGCGACCAATCTCCATGCTGCGTGGGACAGTGGAATCATTCGCGCCAGTGGACAAACCGCAGACGACCTCGTGAACAACCTGAACCGCGCGACCTTTGGCGTCGATCAATCTGCGGATGCGATGGGAACGTACACCGAGTGGGCCATGGCAAGTTTCACGGTTGCCAAAACGATTGTCTACCCGCAGGTGGACGGCGACGATCGAATTACGGGAGCGGAACGAGAGTTTGCCATGTCGGTGATCGAGGATCAGATCCGACTCGCAGGGATCCGTCTCGCCGGTGTGTTAAATCGCGTTCTTGGCGGTCCCGCATCAACGCTCGGCAGATGACCGAACTACTTTTGACTTCTACGGGCCACGGAGTCACGGAGTCACGGACGAAGAAGATGAAATTCCTCCGTGTCTTCGTGTCTTCTATGAAGCGGCTGTTGCTAGTCAATCTCCATCCATCAATAGTGCGTCGCGGACATGTGGGAATCCGTTCTGTGGATTTCACCGGTATGGTCAGCCAGGATCCTCTCCTCGACCCCGACGACCCATTTGGTGGCAGCATCGCGTTCGGCACGCTCTTCTCGGGCAGCTACGTGTTCGAGTCGACGACGCCCGATGGTGACCTGTCCGCCAACGGCGGCTCCTACACCTCGCCTGGCGGGATGCTTTCGGTCACGATCGGCGGCAACGATTTCCGTCGCCACTGACCTGCTTGAACATCGGGATCGGGAACAACTTCGCTGGCAGCGACTTCTACACCGTCTTCGCCCAGAACACGAGCGGGGCGGACCCATTCGACCTCAGCCTCACCTTCCAAGATCTCCAGGGCCTTGTCTTTGGCGGCGCCTTGTTGCCGACCAACGCACCCTCATTCGCCGCCTTCGAGCTTGCGACACTCTTCTTCAACGGGACGGTTGGGGGAAATCAGGTGCAGATCGACGGGCAGCTTACGTCGTTGACCTGCGTCGCTGGGTGCGTGCCGGGCGGCGGCACCGGCACCCCAGTGGTGCCAGAGCCGGCGACGTTTGCGTTGCTCAGCGCCGGACTGGCGGCCATTGGCTTGCGACGATTCGCGCGGCGCTGACAAACACTCGCGACATCCTACGACCACTCCATTAACTCGTTGACCGTTCTCACCGGAGGATTCAGCCATGACGATACAGATCCGTACGACCGGCGCCCTTTTCGCTGGTGTCCTTCTCATGTCGGCCGCACTGCCAGGCACGGCGTTCGCCGTGGACGGTCAGATCGCCATCACGCAGGCGAGGGCGATGGCCGGCGGCGTCACGCCCGGTGACGCGCCAGGCTTTCCGGTAACGATTACCCAACCAGGCAGCTACGTGCTGTCAGGAGTATCTGACGGTGCCGGACGCAAATACCGGCGCGATTGTCATCAACGCCGACCATGTGACGATTGATCTCAACGGCTTTGCGATTCTCGGACCGACCGATTGTTCAGGAGGACTTAAGCCCTGCGCGGGAGCAGGGACACGGAAACGGCATCACCACGGGCGACGAGGTTCGCTTCAACATCACCATCCGCAGCGGCACGATCCAAGGCATGGGCAAGTCATGGCGTACGTCTCCAAGGGGATTCGCACCTCGTCGAGTATTTGCATGTTCGCAGCAATGGCTCCACCGGGGTCGGCAGTGTCTGACAGCGCAGATCGCGGCTGGAAGCGTCGTAGCGGCACAACACCGTGCAGCGGAATGGTGGATTCGGCATTATTCTTGATCGATTGGGATCGTCGCCGACAACACTGTCAACACGAATGGCTTCACCGGAATAATCATTAGCGACGGCTTAGTGCATTCACAACGTCGTGAACCGTAACGCCAGCGGACGTGACTCTTGAGCAACAACGCGACCTATATCGGCAATGTGATGTTCGGGCAATACGGCGGCGGGCCAAGTATTCGGCGGCCAGAAACCGGAGGCCAAAACCTGTGCGGTTTTGTGATCTGTCCCGGTGCCCAATTCTGAGCGGCGCGCACAGCCTTAGCGACACTGCGATTCGGCGGTCCCGATGCGACCGGTGAAATTCGGGGGATGCCAACCGTTCCAAGCGGAACCGTTGGGTCCCCTGACGATCACACGCCGAGGATTTTGAAAAACCAACGCGATCATAGCCGCCTCCTGTTGGTCGGGGCGCGACCCGTCGAACGTTTCAGCCCCCGGCGTCAAGCCTAGGGTGTGCTGTCTTGAACAGCGGCGTGCTTCCCGTCCGAAGTACCTATTGAGACGATGCCAAAACCGGAGAGGTGGCGGTCCTTCTCGCACGGGATCCTGCCCGCGTTCAGTTTAGGCCCGCCTGGCAAGAGACGCACTTAGCGTTCACCAACCCCACAAACCAACCGCTCACACGGAGGAGACGATGACGACACAGATCCGTACGACCGCCGCCCTTTTCGCTGGTGTCCTTCTCATGTCGGCCGCACTGCCAGGCGCGGCATTCGCCGTGGACGGCCAGATCGCCATCACACAGGCGAGGGCGATGGCCGGCGGCGTCACGCCCGGAGACGCGCCAGGCTTTCCGGTCACGATTACCCAACCAGGCAGTTACGTGCTCTCCGGGATTCTGACGGTGCCGGACGCAAATACCGACGCGATCGTGATCAATGCCTCCCACGTGACGTTGGATCTGAACGGCTTTGCCATCCTTGGGTCGACGGATTGTTCCGGAGGGCTCAATCCTTGCGCGGGTGCGGGAACCGGTACGGGCATCAAAACCCCCGCCGTTCAGTTCAACATTACGATTCGAAACGGCACGATTCAGGGCATGGGCTCCGCGGGTATCGCCCTCCAGGGCGATTCGCACCTTGTCGAGTATGTGCACGCTCGCAGTAGTGGCGCGTACGGAATTTCGGTGGAGGAGAGCAATGATGAGGGCTCAAGTATTGTGCAGCACAACACGGTGCAGCGTAATGGAGGTTACGGAATCCTTCTCACCCGGGGTTCTGTCAACAACAACGTCGTCGACGTTAACATTGTCGGTATCGGACTGGCTTTTGGCACCATTTCGCAGAACGTCATCACGCGTAACGCGCAAATCGGAATCCAACTCAATAGCCGCAGCAGTTACATCGGTAATGTGATGAACGGCAATGGGTCTAATGTGGTCGGCGGGCACAATCTGGGCCAAAACCTGTGCGATTCAACGGTCTGCCCCGGTGCGCAATTCTGAGCGACGCGCACAGCCTTAGCGATACTGCGATTCGGCGGTCCCGATGCGACCGGTGAAATTCGGGGGATGCCAACCGTTCCAAGCGGAACCGTTGGGTCCCCTGACGATCACACGCCCCGGATTTTGAAAAACGCAGACGTGTTGGCTACAGCGAGAATCGCAATCCGAGGTGAACCGCACGAGGAGGCTGGACCGCGGTCGGCGTCCGAAACGCAGGTCCCGTGACAACCCACTCTTCGACTTCCTTGGCCATGTTGACAACGTTGTACGCGTCGATGAACAGAATGACGCGGCGGTTTCCAGGCAAGGCGACACCCTTCTGTACGCGAACGTCCAACGTCCCTGTGTACGTGAAACGTGATTTCCCGCTGCGGAAGGCGCGAATCGCCTCCGCGCCCTGGTTCAGGTCCGGAATGACGACCATTCGCGAAAACGGCTGACCGTCCTGATAACGGGCAATCGCACCGACGCGCACGTCATGCGAGAACCGATAGACACCCGCGATCTTGACCGTGTACTGGCGGTCAGAGAACAGATTCCCGCGTGCGTGCGTCGCGGCGTTCGGATCCGCGAAGACCTCGCCGACGACCCCCAGATCATTCTCGCTCGCACCAAATCCCCGATTTCCGGCGCGCCCCATCGTCCATCCCATCGTCGCTCCCGCGAACAGGAACGCGCGGTTCCACGATCCATCGGCGCTGAACGTCATCCCACGGAAGGTTGCGTCAGATTGCTGCGGATTCGTGAGCAGGTACCGATCGGCACCGAAGCTCGCCGGCAGACGGTTATAGATCGGCAGCATTTGATCGTCCACAGGGTCGGAGAGGCTGGCTCCAGGGTCGGGAATGAAAGACACTGCATAACCGGACGCCGGAACGCCAACGTTGACGAGTGCAAGTTGATCTGACGCTCTTTTCCTCAGACTCGTGAAACGGAGTCGAGGCCAGGCGCCGGGAGTCAATTCGAAGCCAATCGCGAACTCGCGGGTGATCGGCCGTCGCATCCCCGGGTCGATCGTCGTCAATGTCAGATCCGGCCCCGCACCAGGCCCGGCACGCGCGACGAGAGGCCCAGGCGTGCCGCCGCTCCAGCGCCGCACCTCGGATACGCCCGAGGCGGGATCCCCGTACGCCAGCACGGCGAGCGGAAGCAGGTCGGCCATCCGCGAATACGCAGTGAACACCGAGACGCGCCCCGCATCCGATATCCGCCAGCGCACCGCCGCCCGTGGCAGCCAGGTGTTCCATGCGATGTCGTCAGTCGCGTCGCGTGCGCGTCCGGCAACCGTGTCAAACCGCATCGTGGCATCGACGGTCAGGCGCTGGGTGAGCGCGATCTGGTCGTTCAGAAACGCAGCAAATTCCCGCTTGCTCCGGAGCGATGCGCCGGTACCTGAGAAACCCCAGAGGCGCGCCGGCACTCCCCCGACCAGTTCGCGAACCGTGACGGGAGCGGTGGCGTCGGTTCGGACGAAGCTCGCCTCCCCGTCGATGCCCGCCTTGAGGATGTGCATCACACCCAACGCGCGTCTGGATATCTCATCCGCGCGGAAACCCATGGTCCATCGTCGCTCGAGTCCCGCGCCGGCGCTGGCGAGGCCGGATGCGGGGCCGTCTAAAAGCCGCTCGACTGTCGGTAACGGCGGCAATGTCGTCTCCGCATCGCGGGCACGTTGCGTCACCGATCCGAAGACCCGCCATGGCGCGTGAAACGCAAGGCGGCGCTCCCATGTCGTCTGCAGATGCAGCGATGTATCGCGTTTCACCGCACTCGTCGTGCACGTACGGGAGGTCGTGTGAGAGCGGAGAACGCGCCTTCTGCAGCCACCCGACGGTACGGACTTCGCTGTTTCCCCGGGTAACGATCAAGTTGGAAAACAGCGAATCGATGGCAGCATCGGCGGCCACAGGGTTGCCCTGCTCAAACTGCGAGGACCGCGTTGTTGAGGCAGACACAAGCAACGCGGCGCGGTCGCGCACCAGCGGGCCGCTGATCGTCACGTCCGCGTGAGACCACGCATCCGGCCGAGCGATTGCGGGCGCGACACTCGCGGCCGAGGCGACCAGCGGTCCTCTCGATCCAGCCACGATGGCGTTCGCCGACCAGGAGGCTGACGGACCTCGAGGGTCGAGCGAAACGAGCACTCCGGGCCCCGTCGCATCAGCCGGCACGAGACCTGACGTGACGGCGACGCTCTTCCACAACGGCACCTGCGGCACGAACATGGGGACGCCGCCCTGCGGGCTCGTGATGTCGACATCGCCTATGCGGTAGGTCGTCTGGGTCCATGAATTGAGGAATGCGCCCAGTCGCGCGGGCTCGGCCGGGTTCAGACCTGCCGAGAAGCGGTCGCTGATAACCGGGGCCTGCGTCGTTTCAAGCGTCGAGAAGAGACTCTCGGTGGAAGGCAGATCCTGCAACGCGTCGGCGTCGACCACCGATGTGAGTGGCGGCACGTCGCGTGACGACTGCGCCTGTGCCGAAACCGGAACGATCACCGGCAGCAGCGCGGCGATCATGAGGCGGAAGCACGGTGTCACTACTCGGATGGATGCGGCGGATGAGGACGATCGCTAGAGGACGGTCCCTGGAAGTGATGCGGATCCACGACCTGCAGGCCCGTTCCAGTCGACGCTGAGACGCCAGCTGCCGGCCATGTTCAGCTCGCTGGTCACCTCGTAGCGACCCTTCGTCGAGGTCGGGTTGACAGTAGTTTCGCCCAACATCGGCGCCATCCCTGCCATCACCATGGTCGCGTTCACGTTCACAGCTCCTGCGTCGACCAGTTGGCCATCGGCCGCCCGGAATTCAAGGACGAAGGAGCCTTTGCCCTGGCGCAGTGCCCCCGTCGGCGACAACAGGACGACGTCGAGCGCGCCGGAGTGAACGCGTTGAACCTCCTTCAATGCCGGCGCCTCTTCGGCCTTGCGGCATCCGGAAGCCGTCGCCGCGATCAGCGTCAGCAGAAACCCCCAGTGCACCAGCGAACGCATCATTTTTTCCCGTGCGAGCTCGCGGGCAGGAGCATGATGCTGGCCGGCGGACGCACGCCGCGAATGATGGTGCCGGCCGGAAGATTCAGCGGTTTACGGAGCAGGAACGGATGCTGGTGCTTGTCGCTGTATTCGTACAGCCAGAGGAGCGGCTTGACTGCGCCGTCGGGCAGCACCGCAACGACCTGCGTTCCGTCCACCCCTTTCTCTGCTACCAACCCATCGAGCCTGAACGGCTCCTTCAACGTCATCGTCCCAGTGATCCGGACACCCCCGGGCGGCGGATGGAATGCCGCGGACGCCTCGAACTTCGGCGGTTTCGGCAGCACGTTGGGGTTGTTACCCTTGAGCATGCCGCCCACCACCCAGTCGCTCACCAGCTCCACCTGCTCCTGCGTCAGCCCCGCATCGTTGCGGAATTCGCCGAAGCCTTTCACCGCGCCCCATGGCGGCATCCGGCGCGCCAGCACGGAGTCCTTGATGGCATCGGCGTATGGCTGCGCCTCTCGGTAGGTCATCAGGGAAAACGAGGTGCCTCCTTCCCGATGGCATGACGCGCAATGGTCGTACACGATGCGCGAGACCTCGCGATTCCAGGTGATCTGCGCCGAGCCGAAGTCGTGCGCCGTGACGCTCAACCCGCCTGCGCACAGGACGACGAGAAGTGCCGTGAGACGCCTGGTCATCCTTGCGGGTGCTGCGGCGGGTGCTCGGGCCGCACGGGAATGTCGAAGTGGGCGGTGTTGATGACGCCGTTCCGCTGGAACTGGACCCAGACGCGATAGACCCGCGCACGCGGGAACACCAGTTTGAATCCCATATGCTCGCCAGCCTCAGTGGTAAACGGATGCGTGTGCATCATGTCGATCAAATCGTCGCTTGCCGCCAGCATGTGTCCCCACGCGCCAAGATATTTCTGCAGTCCGTCCGCCGGACCGAGCGTGAAACGGAGCTGCGTGGGCTCTCCGGCCACGGGCTCCTCGGGGCTGGTTGTGACGCCGACGCTCAGGTTCTCTCCCTGTTTCGACCGCGTAATCGCGCGTGAGCGGCGGGATCGGATATTCATCGCCCGGGACGAATACGGTCTGCGTGATCAGCTGGGGCGTCGACGCTTCGGGGTAGAAGTCGCCGAGCACTCGATACATGCCGGCTTTCGGAAACGCGATGTCGTAGGTGAAGGACGTCCCGTTCCATTCCGGGTGATCGTGGACGAAGAAGCTCAGGTCACGGCTGACGATGAACGCGTGAAAGAGCTTTTCATGGACGATAGAGAAGTTCTTGACGGGGTTGCCCTTCCAGGGATCGAACACCTCCAGGGTCAGGCGCACGCGCTGCCCCGGCATGGGGGCTGGCGACACCGCCAGATCCATGTGGTACTCGACCGGTTCGGGGATGTCGGTCACGAGCTTCATCCCGCA
The DNA here is from genome assembly GCA_963741135.1 of uncultured Acidobacteriota bacterium. Taxonomy (GTDB): domain Bacteria; phylum Acidobacteriota; class Vicinamibacteria; order Vicinamibacterales; family UBA2999; genus Gp6-AA40. The sequence continues at coordinate 159,993 of CAVUHC010000005.1, read as the reverse complement.
TCGAGGGCAGGTCCCCGGGTTGTGCTTCCGAATGTCCCTGTCCATCGGACAGATCCAGATCGAATCGGTGGACGGGTTCGGTGTCTGCGCCGTCTGCACGGGCGTCACGCCAGCGGCAACGGTCGCAGCCGGCTTCGAACGTACACATGACGAGGGTAGAGCGATCGCGATCAGCGCGGGCGCCAGGAACAGATACTTCATCAGGCCCTTCGTTCTGCAGGCTGCATGTCGCCGGACCCTTCGTGCGTCAGCGATTCCACGCGGCGGCGGCGCGCCCAGTACCGGCGGATGTCCTCCGCGATGACAAACAGGCACGGTGTCATGAAGAGCACGTGCAGCGTGGACGTCACCATCCCCCCGATGCTCGGCGCCGCGATCGGCTTCATGATCTCCATCCCCGGCCCCGACGAGAGCGGAATGAGCGAGAGCGACAGAATGATTGTCGCGACGGTCATCAGCTTGGGGCGTAGCCGCGCGGTAGATCCTTCGATGACCGCATCGACGAACGATTGACCTTCCGGTCTATTAGCCAGCGCCTCGCGGATGAAGATGACCATGATGATTCCGGTCTGTACCGCGACGGCAAAGACCGAGATGTATCCGATGGTGACCGCGGTCGTCATCGGATAGCCGAGCAGCCACTGCAGGAACACGCCGCCGGCCAGCGCGAACGGCACCGACATCGCCACGAGGAACGCCTCGCTGACCGACTTGAACGCCATCACGAGCAGCCCGAAGATGATCGCGAGCGTCAATGGAATGATGACGCGCAGTCGCCCCTGCGCCGCGGTCGTGTACCGGTACAGGCCGGTCCACTCGACGGAATACCCCACCGGCAGCGTCAGGTTCTTCGCGAGGAACTGCTTCGCGTTGTCGACGTAGTCGGTTGCCGTGACATTCTGGATGTCGACGTAGATGTAGCCCGCCAGCGCACCGTTGTCGTTCCGAATCATCTCCGGCATCTTGCGGACCGAGACGTCGGCCACCTGGCCGAGCGGCACGGATCCGCGGTTGAACGTCATCACGGGCGTATTACGAACCTTCTCGAGCGTGTCGAGATACTCAGCCGAGTACTGCACGGCCAGGGGAATGACCGTGCTGTCGGACTGTTTGATACCGAGCACGTTGTCGCCACCGATCGCGTACCGCACCGTCAACAGCGCCTCGTCAGCGGGAATGCCGTGCACCGCAAGCCGGGCGAGGTCGAAGCGGACGTCGGTGTAATACCCCTCCGAGATCCGCTCCGCGAGCACGTACTTCGTGCCCGGCACATCCCGCAGGAGTCCTTCGACCTGCTGGGAGATCCGTTCGATCTCAGCCACGTCAGGTCCCTTGACCTTGACGCCGACCGGCGTCTGGATGCCGGTCGTCTGCATCATCACGCGCGCGCGAATCGGCTGGACCCACGAGTTGACGTATCCAATGATCTGCATCGCGCGATCCATCTCGGCGATCAACGTCTCCTTTGTCATCCCCAGCCGCCACATCGACTTCGGCTTCAGCATGATCGTCGTCTCGATCATCGAGACCGGCGCCGGATCGGTTGACGTGTCCGCCCTGCCAAGCTTCGCGAAGACGTGCTCGACTTCGGGGATCGCTTTCAGCTTGCCATCCATCTGCTGCACGATCCACCCGGCCTCACGCGAGGGAAGGCCTGGCAGGGTCGTCGGCATGTAAAGGACGGAGCCCTCATCGACGTCGGGCAGGAAATCCCGCTCGAACCCGCGCATCAACACCACGGCCGCGACCACCGCGAGCAATCCACAGGCGGTGAACGCATAGCGGTGGCGGATCGTCCACTGCAGAGCGGCCGCGTACAGCTTCACCGGCCGGGTCTGTTGATAACTATGGGTGAGGCCCGATTTCCGCATCAGTGCCCACACCAGGACGATCGCGACGACGAACCCCGTCACTTCGATGATCTCTGCGCGAAAATCGGCGCCGGCAAACCTCGAGAGCACAGTGCCGGCAACGAGCACGGCCGCAACGACGGTCGCCGCGAGCGCGTATCGGTGCGATCCAAGACGGGACATCGCCGTGACCCGACGGACTCCTGACTCCGTGCCCGCTCGTCCGAGCACGTCGCGCTCGAACACCCAGACCATGATGATCGGCAGCAGCACGATCGTCAGCAGCGTCGAGAGGGCGACCGCGAACGTCTTGCTGTAAGCCAGCGGGTCGAAGAGGCGTGCCTCGCGCGCCTCGAGGAAGAAGACCGGCAGGAACGACGCCACGATGATGAGAAGCGAGTACAGCAGCGGCCTGGCGACTCGGACGATCGAGCGAAGAATCACTTCACGCTGCGCGGCACGGCTGATCCCTGGATGCGTGGCGAGCTCCGCCGCACAGTTCTCGACGATGACGATCGTCGCGTCCTCGATGGCGCCAATCGCGATGCACAGTCCGGCAAGCGAGAACAGATTGATCGTCTGATGGAAGGCGACGAGCGGCAGCACGGTGAAGAGCGTGCTCAGAAGCAGGATCGCAATCGGACCGACGGCGGATCGGAAGCTCCCAAGAAACAGAACGGTCACCAGGATCAGGACGATCAGCTCGGAGACCAGCGTGCCGAAGAACTGCTTCAACGTCGCCCAGACCCAGGTCGACCGGTCGTATGTCGTGACGATCTCGATCCCCTGCGGCAGCGACGCGCGGACGGCCTCCAGCTTCTGCTCGATGCCGCGCGTGACCGCCAGGACGTTCTGATCCTGCGCCATGATGGCGATGCCGCCGACCGCCTCGCCCTCGCCGTCGAGATCGGCCGTGCTGCGTCGAAGGTCGTACCCGACCTGGAGGTAGCCGACATCCTTCAACTGGATTGGGGTGTCATCCGTGCCCCGCCCGAGGACGAGATCCGCGAGCTGGTCGATGTTGTCGGTGTTGATGCTGATCGAGCCGCGTAGCTGGTACTCGCGATTCGTCACCTCGATCGTGCGGCCGCCCGTCTCCTGAAAGACGTCCTGCAGCGAATCGATCACCTGCCGCATTGACAGACCGGTCGCGGCCATGAGCGGCGGGAACAGCTTGACCTGGTACTGCTTCTCCAGCCCGCCAACCGATGCCACTTCGGCGACACCCGAGACACTCTGGAGTGCCGGCTTGATCACGCTCTCGTTCAGCAGACGGAGCTCCCGCAGGTCACGCAACCGCTCGTGGTCCCTCAGCGCGTACTGATAGATCCATCCCATGCTGCTGGCGTTTGGCCCCAGCGTGACGACGGCATCCGGGGGAAGTTGAGGGCGGATGGTGTTGATGCGATCCACGATCGTCTGCTGTACCGCGTCGCGCCGCGCACCGTTGGCCAGAATGACGTAGATGAAGGAGTACCCCATGTGCGAGGTCCCGCGGATTGACTGAATCTGCGGCGACCCGGCCAGCGCTCTGATGACCGGCTCCGTCACGTTGGCTTCGATCAGCTGCGGGCTGCGCTGCCATTTCACATAGACCACGACCTGGGGATCCGAGATGTCGGGAATCGCGTCGAGCGGCGCGGTGGTGAGCGCCCAAGCGCTGGCGATGACGGCAACTGTCAGCAGCGCCCAGACGATCACTCTGAAGCGGATGACGGTGCGCAGAACGGCCGCAATCATTGAGCGCCCTGCGCCGTGCCTTTGAGCTTGTATTCGGAGTCGATGAAGAAGCTGCCGAAGGTCACGACCTGATCACCTTCGCGAAGTCCGTCGAGTACTTGCGTATAGAGCTCGCCCTGGATGCCTGTCTTGATCTCCTGCGGCTCGTATTGCCCTTCCTGCCGCTGGATATACACGATGTGCTTGTCGCCCTCTTCGATGATTGACTCGTTTGCGACCGACAGCATCTCGCCACGATCGGTGACAATCTCGATCAGGTAGCTTCTCGTGTTCTCACGGCCGGTTGCCGCCAGCGTCACCTCGATGCGAAGCCGGCCGTTGTCGGGAGCGACACGCGAGACGCGCGCCTGGTTCATAGAGGATCGCGATTCCACGGGGAACACGCGTGCACGCTGCCCCGCCTTCACCAAACCCGCCTCCGGCTCGCTCAAGTACGCGGTGATCACTTTGCGCGCCGTGTCGATGCGGCCCGCCGTACGCACCCACGTCTGCACCGGACGCGTTGCCGCTTCGGTGACCGTGAGGGTGAGGTCGGCCGCCTGGGACTGGCTGACGGTGGTTCCGCGGGGGCCCAGACGGGTATGGGATCGAACGCCCTGGCCGTGCGCGGCGCCGGCCAGGGACGTAAGGAGAAGAAGAAGAACGACGGAACGTCGTGCTGACATCAGTGACAGTAATTATCCTTGCTCTCCATGATGTGCGTACCCCATGGATACAGCCCGACGTTCCCGATTTTCGTGAACGTGTTGGTCTTCGCGTCGATGACCACGACCGAGTTCTCGGTTGAGTCCGCCAGGTAGAGCTTCTCGTCTTTCGTGTCGGTGGTCGCCGTTTCGAGCTGGATATTCGTGCCGATCTTGATGCGGCCGGCCGGCTTCAGCGAATTCATGTCGTAGACATAGACCATGCCGCTCGTCGAGCTGATCACGAATGCCTTGCCAGCGGCATAGTTGACGCCGGTCATGTTGGGTCCCGCTTCGAGCGTCGCCGCGACCTTGCCGGCCTTGAGATCGATGATGGAGATGGTCTCGTCGCCGTTATTCGGCGTGATGGCGTACTTGCCATCGTGGTTCATGTAAATTCGCCAGGGGTCGCGGCCGACCCGGATGACCTTCACGACCTTGTCTTCGATCGGATCGATGACGCCAACCACGCCCAGGTCGCCATCAGCGGCATACAGCAACTTGCCATCGTTCGACAGCGCGGCAATGTTGATGCCTTTGATCTCGCCAAGGTACTTGTCCGGATCCAGCTTCGCCACGCCAGGGACGGCCGCGACCTGAATCTTCTTCAGGAGCTCGTGGCGCCTGACGTCGATAACGCCCACCCAGTGCGCCCCGTAGTTCCCCACATAAGCTTTCGACCCGTCCGGCAGGAAAGTGACGTTGAGCGGTTCGACGAAACCGGGAATCGTCTTGATCTTCGTCAACGACACCATGTCGATCACCGAAATCGAATCGCCGTCCGGATTGCCCTGGTAGTACCAGCGGCTGTCAGGCGAGAACGAGAGGTGCTCGGGCGCGATGTCGACCGGAATCGTTTTTACCAGCTGTAAGGTGCGCACGTCGATGACGTACGCCTTGTTCGCGCGCGTGCCGCCAGTGACGACATAGCGCCCGTCGGGCGACATCATCACCATGTGCGGGTTGACGTTGTTCCCGAGGAAGACCCGACCAATCATCTTTTCCGTCTTGATGTCCATGAACCCGATGTCGTTCGAGTCGCGATTGACAATCATCACGACCGACGTCGGATCGGTGATCTTCACGCCAGGGGCCTGGGCCCCGAGACCGACGGTGGCCATCGCTCCACCCGCGAGTGCAACGAGGCCACCAACGAGCAAGCGCCGTGCTGCATTAAACATGATGTGTACTCCTGACAACGTATGATCCTGAACGCATGATCTTAGAAGGCCGCCTGCAGTCGAATGCCGGGCAACAGATAGCCGAACTTGCTCTCGTCGCCCGGTGAATCGAGGACGTGCTGCAGCGTGAACGACAGCCGCAGCCGGTCAGTGAGCTGGAAGTTGTAGTAGCCCTCTGTCAGCCTTTCCTTCTCTCCCGTCGCAAGGTCCATCTGTGCGTACCCGATGCCCCACGTGTCCAGGGGATTGAAGACGATCCCGTTGCTGAACCCGAGACCGGCGCTCGCATAGTGATCGCGATCTCCGGGAAGCTTCTGCGTACCATACCGGCCAAACACCGTCACGAACGGCGACAGCTTCTGGTCCAGGCTTATGCCAACCGCCTGCTTTGAGTCGACCTCGCCGTTGTTCGCACGAAACCAGACGCGATAATGCCCTTCAGGCAGCGAGAACGGCGTCGCCGTGTAGCCGACCTCCGCCAGTGAATAGATGGAGTCTGATAGGCTCGTCGCGTCGGGATTGCTCTGTTGCACCCCGAAACGAAAACTGAAGGCATTCTTTGGATCGAAGTCGGCAACAACGCCCGTGCCATTCACCGCCAGACCCAGCATCTGGTTGTTGACGAGCGCGTCACTAAGGAACTGCGTTGTCTCATCGTTGGCGGCCGCATTACGGTCGAAGTAGTTCGTCAGGTCCAATCGTCCGGCGCTTAGTGCCAGGCGCTGGCCGAAGAACTCGGTCCGGAGCCACGCCTCACGTAGGTTCAGCTCGTTCTGGTTCACCAGACGCGCCGTGTACCCATTAAGAAGCGTCAGCGACGGAATCTCTCTGTCTGGAGGAGCGCCGCTTAGAGCCACCACGTCCGCAAAAAATGACGTGTACTGCGCGAGCTTGGCGGCGAAGAACAAATCGGCTGACGCCAGCGCGTAAGCCTTCCTGTTCGGGAACGACGCACCTCCCCTGGTGCGCCCCGCGCCCTGGGCCACCGTCGTGGCATCGACGCCGACTTTGACGCTCTGGTCATCCGCGGACGCGAGCGCCTCTTCGATCTTTTCGTTGATCGTCTGACGACGGTACACCCTTTCCCGCTGATAGGTTACCTCCAGCTTTGCGCCGGGCACCGGCTCGTCTGTTTGGACGCCGTTGGGATCGACGTAGATCTCGATGCGCTTGACTCGCGTTTCCGGGTCGGACAGCACGGCGGTCGTCTCAATGTCGCTCAGGCGTTTTTCGAGCACTTCGATGCGGTCGAGCAACGCCTGGCGCTCGGTGTCCGTATCGCCGGGCTCGAGCGCCGCGTCGACCTGTATGGCGCTGTTGGTCCCAACCACGACGGCGGCGCGCTTGAACGGCTTGAACCCGCCCAGCTGCACGGCAATGTCGTACGTCCCGACCAGCATGCTCGGAAGCGAATACTGTCCGTCATCGCCTGTTGACGCGCTGTACTGGGAGCCGTTCGTTGTATTGGTCGCGATCACCGTCGCGCCCGCGACCGCACCGCCTGAGGCCTTTGTGACCGTTCCCAACACGTTGCCGACGTTTGGCGGAGTCGCCGGCATTCCGGGCATACCCGGCATCTGGGGCTGACCCTGCGCGCGTGCGACAGGTGGACTCACGACTGATGCGAGCAGTGCTATCGCACATCCGACCAGCACTCGTCCAATCCGCCGACGGTACTTCTGCATACAGACCTCTCCTTACGGTTTGAGAAATTCTTGACGGAATTTGATGTCGGCGGATCGTACTGATGCCGTACGGCGGTTAAAACTGAAGAGTTCCTGAATTGTTCTTCAGATAATCAACGCAAGCTGCCTCGTGAAAGGAGCAGAAAAAGGAGTATTTTGTGTGGCACTCTCCGACGCCCATGATGAAACGAACGCTGATCTTCGTGCACCGCTGGCTTGGGGTCGCCCTCTGCCTGCTCTTCCTGCTCTGGTTCCCGTCGGGTATCGGCATGATGTACTGGGATTTCCCGGGCGTCAGCGCCGCCGATCGGCTGCAGCACGCGCCGGCGCTCGACGCGTCGAAGATCGTCCTCGCGCCCTCGGCGGTGTACGCAAAGCTCGAGCTCTCCGAGTCTGAATCACCACCGCAGATTTACCTCAACAGCTTCGACGGGCGTCCGGTCTATCGCTTCCGCTTCGGCCAAGACGACGCCATCATCTACGCCGACACCGGCGAGGAGCAGATCGACGTTCCGCGCGCGATGGTGGATCGGGCGGCGACGACATGGACGCGGCAGCCGTTGAGTACGGCGCGCGTCGAGCGCGTTGAAGAAGTCGATCAGTGGACGGTTCAGCGCAGGGTCTCTTCTCTCAGCCCGCTATGGAAATACGCTTGGCCGAACGGCGAGCAGGTCTACGTGTCGCCGACCACCGGAGAGGTCGTCCAGTACACGACAACCGCGTCGCGGCTGGGTGCGTACGTCAGCGCGATCCCGCACTGGTTCTACTTCACTCCGCTGCGCAAGCATGGTCCTGAGTGGAGCCAGGTTGTTATCTGGACCTCGGGAATCGGCACCGTCTCCGCGATCCTCGGCGTCATCATCGGGATCTGGATGTATTCGCCGTCGAAGCGCTACCGCTATGCGGGGACGCCAACCAGCATCCCGTACCGCGGCCAGAAACGCCTGCACACGATCTTCGGGTTGATCTTCGGCATCGCCACTGCGACGTGGGCGTTCAGCGGCATGCTCTCGATGGATCCGTTTCCGCAGCCGACCGGCGGCCAGGCGCTGGCCCTGCGGCCGGGCCTCGGGCCAACCATTCCGGAGGCGTTGCGCGGAGAAATAGATGTCGCCGCGTTCGACGCGAAGGCTCCGCGTGAGGCGCTGTCGCAACTCGCGGGCGCGGACGTCAAGGAGTTGGAGCTGACGACGTTCGCTTCCGAACCAATCTATCTGGCAAGGCTCGCGGACGGAAGCACGCGTGTGGTTCCGTTAAGCGGCGCCCCACAGCCGGAGCTTGATCGTCAACGGGTCATCGACGTCGTCACCGCCGCTGCGCAGCCGGAAGGCCTCGCCGAGATTCGCGTGATCGATCAGTACGACGCGTACTATCTGGACCGCCGTCGAACTCGTCCGCTCCCCGTGATCCTCGCCCGGATCAACGATGCGGACCAGAGCCGCTACTACATCGATCCGAAGACAGGGCGCGTCGTCGGCAACTACAACAGCGGCAACTGGGTCTCGCGCTGGCTGTATCACGGGCTTCACTCGTTCGACTTTCCGTGGCTCTACAACTACCGCCCGCTGTGGGACATCGTGGTCATCACGTTCATGGTCGGTGGCACTGCGCTCTGCGTAACTTCCCTTATCCTTGCGTGGCGCGTGCTTGGACGGAAGCTGGCCAGCGCGGTCGCGAGTCCCGATCGCGCCTTGAGCGAAGACCTCGCGTAGAGCCGCGACCTCCAGCGGTTGAAAGCTCCACGGCCCCGTGGCGCATCAACTGCTCCGCGATTCGCGATCGAGTCTCACCGGCGACACGCTCGCAAGAAGGTTATCGGGGCGCCGCGTTGTAAAGGATGGCTACGGAAATTCCCAGCATGATCACCGCTACGGCGATAAATAGCCAGAAATCGGCGGGAGGACGCGCGTACGGGGAAAGCCCATGGATACGCTTTTTCGACCCACGATAGGCACTCCATGGAAGTGCGTTCCGCGTGTGCGGGCCGTCGGTACGTCTCATAGCGTCCGCCGACGCTACGTAACATCCGTATCCGGGACGCGGTCTTTTCAACGAGTTGACGATCGGAAGCAACCAACGGAGGGTGTGGCCGGATAGCCGGCCAACCCGGTCAGAGCTTGAGCAAGCGTTCGCGCAACACACGTGACCGGATGCGGCTCACCGGCAGCTTCTGGCCGTTCCCAAGAACGGCCACGTGCGTCCCGCCCGGCATCACAGCGACCTTTCCGATCTGATCCACGTTGGCCAGGGTGCCGCGCCCAAGGCGGATGAATCTGGCAGGATCCAGCATCCTTTCCAGATCCTCAACCGATACGTGATCGTGTGACGCTCATTACGCGTGGTGGTGATGTTCAGCAGCTCTCCATCCGCAACGATCGGGGCGATCTGCTGGACGGGCACAATCACCACCTCTTCGCGGTGACGGACGGGGATCCTCTCGAGATAGGGCGGCCGCGCGGACGACTCGTACGTATCAAACGCCTGTCCAACCCGTGACGCCTGCTCCTCAACGCATTTCGCGGCCGTTGAAGACGCGCAACATCACAATCCGGTTGCCGTCATAGCGATACTGGAACACGTAGGTTCCGCCGAGCACCTGCATCACGATCTGCCGGTACTCCTCGCGCGTCGAGATGGGGCGACCGAGCTTCGGATGGCGGGAGAGCAGCTGCGCTCTGGCGATGATTTCCTCTGCGACGATTGCCGCAAGCTCGGGGGATTGCTCCTGGAGGAACGCCGCGAATCGATCGAGGTCGGCGAGTGCATCGTCCGACCAATCGAGGTCTATTGATCCTGCCACCGGCGGAATCGCGGTGTGCCCCACGTGCGCAGCCACCGAACGACGCGCTCGTGTGGAACCGTGGGTTGGCCCGCTTCGATCCTCTTCCAGCGCCGATCGAGCTCCGCAATCTCGTCTGAGTCCACGGCGATCGGCTCACTCTCGAGCGTCGCCAGTTCAGCGACCAGTTCGGAGACGGTCACGCCCAGTTCCGCGGCGCGGGCGTGCAGCACGTCGGCCGTGCGCTCGTCGATTTCGATCTTGACGTTCGTGCTCATACCAAGAGTCAAGTTTATCGCACGAGGGGACTGACCGTCATAGACCTTTCACCGAGCTTCGAGCTGCGTTCACCGCGGGTTCCGAGTCTGACGCCCCTGGGGGCGTCCCATGAATCGAGGACGCTACGGAACGCCCGGGTCCGACGCCCGCCGTTTCCAACGAACCTGCGGTCTACGTTGACGAGCGGTATGAAACCGCACATGAGCAGCGGCGAGGAAGCGGGCGTGTGGCAGCCGGAGGGCACGTCTGCTTAGAGCTTCAATAAGCGCTCACGCAGCACCCGGGACTGGATGCGGCTCACTGGCAGCTTCTGGCCGTTCCCGAGGACGGCGACGTGCGTCCCGCCAGGCATGACGGCGACCTTGCCGATCTGATCCACGTTGGCCAGCGTGCCGCGCCCGAGGCGGATGAATCTCGCAGGATCGAGCATCCGCTCGAGATCCTTCAACCGGTACGTGATCGTGTGCCGCTCGTTGCGCGTCGTGGTGATGTTCAGCAGCTCTCCATCAGCCACGATCGAGGCAATCTGCTGTACGGGCACAATCACTACCTCTTCGCGGTGACGGACGGGAATCCGCTCGAGATAGGGCGGTCGCGCGGACGACTCGTATGTATCAAGCGCCTGTCCGACCCGCGACGCCTGCTCCTCGACGATGTCGGCGTGCTCCATCCGGTCCTGCGCGCGATTCAGCGTGTCCCGCAGACGCGCCTTGTCGACAGGCTTCAACAGGTAGTCGACGGCATTCACCTCGAACGCGCGTACGGCGTACTCGTCGTACGCGGTCACAAACGCAATCAGCGGCATCGACTGTTTCTTCAGCTGGCGGACGACGCCCATGCCATCGAGCTCCGGCATCTGCCAGTCGAGAAACGCGAGGTCGGGCTTCTCCTTCTCGATCATCGCGACGGCCTCGCGCCCGATGCCGCCTCCCCGACCACCGCAACGTCCTCGAACGATCGCAAGAGCGCGACCAGAAACGATCGCGCAGGCCGCTCGTCGTCCGCGACGACGACGCGAAGACGGGCGCTCACACCGCAACCTGTTCGGCCGGCTGATCGCGCGAGCTCGACGTGACGGGAATGCGCACTTCGACGCGGGTGCCGCTCCCGGGCGCGCTGTCAATCGAGAGCGACGCCGCGGCGCCGTATTGACCCTGGAGTCGCCGCTCGACGTTGCGGAGGCCGACGCCCTGCTCCCGGCCTCGCTGCAGGGCGTCGATCGAGACGCCGGCACCGGTGTCCTCGATGCGGACGGTCAGCTGCCGGACGCCGGCCGGATCGCTTTCGATCCGCGCAAGGATCGTCACGTTGCCCCCTGCGGCACGCTGCGCGACGCCGTGCTTGACGGCGTTTTCCACGAGCGGCTGCAGGACAAGCGGCGGCAGCCGGATGTGGCGAAGTCGAGCGGGCACGTCGATCGACACGCGCAGCCGCTGCTCGAAGCGCGCGCGCTCGATGTCGAGGTATGCCTCGATCAGATCAAGCTCACGTCCGAGTGTGGTGAACTCGCCTTCCGAGCGCAGCACGCCGCGCAGCAGCGACGTGAGCCGCAGCAGCGTCTGCAGCGCGCGCGGCGGCGCCGTCTGAATCAGATAGCCGATCGTCGTGAGCGCATTGAAGAGGAAGTGCGGGTTGATCTGCGCGCGGAGGGCGCGAAGTTCCGCCTCGGTCGCAAGCCGCCCCATCTCGCGCTCGCGGATCTCGCGCTCGTGCCGTTCCTGCGTGATCCGAATCGCGTCGACGCGCCGCGCCACAATCGTCACGATCGCCTCGAGCGTCGCGATGTCATCCGAAAGCAGGCGGCGTCCGCGGGTCAGCGGCGCGATGGTGATGACGTAACGCGGTGCCTCTCCAGTCGGCACGAGGGCTTGCGTCATACCATCGTCCCCGCGTGTCACGAGAGGACCGAGCGGTTCCTGCGCGCGCGAGGCATCCCACTCGCGCCATCTGACGCGAGGGGAGCTCAACGACGGTCGTACCAGGTCACACACGGTCGATAGCAACAGGGGGACGTCGTCAAGCGTCTGGGCGATGCTGGTGATCGACGCACGCAACGCGCGGTAATCCGGGCGACGCAGCAGGACAGCGTCGACGAACCACGCGGTCGCCCTGCGCATCGTCGGATAGAGCAGCGCGGTGGCGACCCACAATGTCATCAGCAGGCCAAACTGCTGCGGATCGCGCTCGATGAACTCCCCAAACGCGACGGAACGGCCACCAAACGTCGCGACGGCGACAAACGCGACGGTCACGACAGCGAGCAGTGCCAGTGCGCGCTTGAGAAACAGATCGGCGAGGGCGAACGGGTAGTCTTGGTACAGGATGGCGAGCGCCAGGGGCAGCGAGGCATGGTGGCCGAGCAGTTCCACCTGCCACGACGTTTCTCCGCTGTGTAGCTGGCTCAGGTGCATCGCCGAGACCGCGAACACCGCGAGCGCCGCAACCCAAAGGGTGCGCCGCGATCCAGGTTGACCGCGCGTTGCCGCGGCAAGCGGGATCACGAGCGCGACGAAGGTGTACGTCAGCAGCCGCATGCCGTCGGCCGAGGGCACCGGCGCGTCGCCCCACGCCGCCGCAAGGTGCAGGACCGCGGCGAGTGCGCTCACCGCGTAGGCGACGACGCCGATGAGGCGCTTGACAACCCCGCTCACGCCGTCGCGTCCGCCGCGCAGGACGGAGTGCACGACGACGGCCGGCAACAGGCCAAGCGCACCGAATCCGATTGCCGACAAGAACGGGAACGGTCCCTCTACGCCGAATTTCGGCAGTACGTACGCGGGCAGCGCGCAGAGATTCCACAGCAGACCGAGTATCGACGTGAGCAGCAGCAGCGGGTCGAACGCGGACGCGTCGCCGGCCGTCGGGCGCGCACGGATCACCATCGCGAGGAGCATCGCGTAGAGCACCACGCCGGTGCTCAGGCCGACGAGGTTCAGCAGCTCACCGAGGTTCACGGTCGACACGGTACGCTCCCGCCGACACGCACGGAATCAGAAGCCTGCAGATGGTCCTTTTCGGCCAATGAATGGTCGGAGGGAACAACGAACGGTACTCGTCCACTCATCGTGCGTTCAGCGACGTTCATTTTGCCTCATCGACCACTCATTCGCTTCTGTTCGTCTTGCGCGTTCCCCTTTAGTACGGTCCAGCACGAGGAATGTTCATGAAGGCGAAACTAATCTTTGTCCTGCTCGTAGCGCTGGCCGGAGTCCCAGACCCAGCCAGCGCCCAGACAACCAACATCTCGGGAGTGCTGACGAATGCACTGTCGGGTGACACGGTCCCGAACGCCGTGGTCACCCTCCAATCCACGGCGCTCTCGCGGCAGACGCGAAGCGGCCCGGATGGCCGCTATTCGTTCTCCGAGGTTTCTTCAGGCATGTACCAGCTCACTGTGCGAGCCGACGGCTATCTGCCCATGCGGAGCGACGTGACCATCGGCGCGACGCCGCTTGCCAGTGATCTCCAACTGAATCCGGAGCTTCACTTCAGCGAAGTGACATCCGTGAGCCCGGAGACGAAGGATTCGTTTTTGTCCTTCCAGTCCACGGAGGCGCTCGGCGGCCAGGCGCTGACCAAGGAATTGGCGCCGACGCTTGGCGCGACACTCGAGAACCAGGCGGGCGTGGCAATGCGGAGCTTCGGTCCAGGACCGGCGAGGCCTGTCATCCGCGGCATGGACGGCGACCGCGTGCTCATTGTCGAGAACGGCCTTCGCATGGGCGACTTGTCGAGTCAGTCCGGCGACCACGGCGTCAATGTGAATCCGGCGTCCGCGGAGCGAATTGAAGTCGTGCGCGGGCCCGCCACCCTGCTCTACGGCGCCAACGCGATCGGTGGGCTTGTCAACGTCGTGACGAACGAGATTCCGACGGCTCCCATCACGAAGGCGACGGGATTGTTCACGCTCGACGCCTCATCAGGAGCACCGGGAGGTGGCGCGGCCGGCAACGTGACGGTCGGCACCGGAAAATTCGCGCTGAATGTGGCCGGAAGTGGTCGTCGTCAGGATGACTTCAAGTCGCCGGAGGGCACGATTCCGAACTCCTTCAACCGCGCGACCATGGGGCAGGTGGGCGCCGGCTACACGTCGGACACCGGATACATCGGCGCCAGCTTTGGGTACGACAAAACGCACTACGGAATTCCATTCGTCGAAGCAGGCGAGACGAATCTGAACCCGCGACGGAAGAACTTTACGGTGCGTGGTGAGAAGCGCGGAATGGGCGGCGTGTTTGATTCGTTCCGCGGATCCCTCGGCGTCCGGCGGTACCGCCATGATGAGCTCGACGGCGAAGAGGTCGCAACCTCGTTCAGGAACGACACGTCCGAACTGGAGCTGCTCGCGCATCACGGTGCCGCGGGAAAGGTGCGCGGAGCCATCGGCGGGTCCTTGCTTACGCGTGAATTCGAGGCAAGCGGTGAAGAGGCCTTGTCGCCGCTCGTCGATCAGAAGGGGTACGCCGCCTACCTGTATGAGGAAGTCAACGCATCGTCGAGAGTGTCGGTTCAGTTCGGGGGGCGTGTCGACCACTCGAAGTTCACGCCGGCGGCGGACGAACCCCTCACTGACTTTACCAATGTCTCTGGATCGTTTGGTGTGGTTGTCACTCCGACCGAGACGACCTCGATCGCGCTGAGCGTCGCCCGTGCGTCGCGGAACCCGGCGCTCGAGGAGCTGTACTTCCATGGGCCTCATCCCGGCAACAACGCTGTAGAGAACGGCAACACGGATCTCGAATCCGAACACGCGCTTGGCTTCGACGCATCGCTGCGGTGGCGGAACCCGATAGCATCAGGCGAGGTGACGTTCTTCGTGAGCAAAATCAACAACTTCATCTACCGAAGATTCCTCGGTGACGTCGAGGATGACCTGCCGGTCACGGAATTCGACCAGGCGGACGGACGGATGGCAGGCATGGAATCGCACCTCGATGTTCGGGTCGGTCCCGTCGTCTGGCTCGAGGGTGGGCTCGACTATGTGCGCGGCGACTTGACCAGCCTGGCTCTGCCCATGCCACGCGTACCGCCGCTCCGCGGTCTCGCAGGTCTCCATTTACGAAAGAACGCGTTCGAAGCCGGCGTTGATGGAACGTTCACGGCCAAGCAGGATCGCGTATACGCGCAGGGATTCTCCGGCACGACCATCGGCGAGACGCCGACCGATGGATATAACCTGGCAAAGGTGTTCGCGTCGTACTCGTTCGGGTCCGGCACGATGGTCAACACGATCACCGCTCGTCTCGACAACGCGGGGAACACGCTGTACCACAATCACCTCAATTACCTGAAGGATCTGGCTCCCGAAATGGGGCGCAACTTCGCAGTCGTTTATAGCGTCAAGTTTTAAGGCGGGCACCTCCTCAAGAAAGCGGTTCAGCGTGGATCCCTTCAGCAGGATTTCCCACGCGAGCGCTCACCGATGACCGGTGAGAGGACGTTCCTCTGCCATAATGCGCGAATGCCACACCGGACAGGTCGCGTCGCGGCGCAGACGGTGTGCATTCTTGCGTTCCTGCAGGCAGCCATCGGTTTCGCTTCACCGGGCGCGCAGGATCAGGCCACACCCCAGCCCACGTTCCGCACCGACGCCAGCTACGTGCGGGTCGACGTCTACCCCACGCGTAATGGCCTGCCGGTCACCGATCTCCGCAAGGAAGACTTCGAGGTCCTCGAGGACAAGGTTTCCCAGAACATCGACCAGTTCGAGCACATCGTTATTCGGAGCGCCGGCCCCCAGGACTCTCGCCGCGAGCCGAACACCGTGGCGGAGTCGCGGCAGGCAGCCCAGGATCCACGCTCGCGTGTGTTCGTGCTGTTTCTCGACATCAACCATGTCGAGATGGCCGCGTCGCGCGCGATCAGGAGGCCGCTTGTCGAAGCCCTCGACCGTTTGATCGGTCAGGACGATCTCATCGCGGTGATGACGCCGGAGATGTCGCCCGGCGACATCACGTTCGCCCGCCGCACGACCACGATCGAAGGGTTCCTCGCGCGGTACTGGTGGGGCGAACGCGATCGATCGAACTTCAAGGATCCGGTTGACGATCAATACGCCCTTTGCTATCCAGGCATTCCGCGCCCAGGAGAGAGCACGGCATCCGATCAGGGAATCGCGCAGGAGATGATCCTGCGGCGGCGCGAGAAGCAGACGCTCGATTCATTGGAGAATCTCGTCACCTTCCTGGGTGGCGTGCGCGAAGAGCGGAAGGCGGTGATCGCGATCACCGACGGCTGGCGTTTGTACGGCCCCAACGCCGCGCTCGTGCGTCCGATTAGCGGCGTCGTACCTCCGGGGCCGACGGTGGGTATCGATCCCCGTACCGGCACGCTGACCGGCCGCCGGACCGAGCCCGGCAACCCGAATCAGAACGACTGCGAGCGCGACCGCTTCGCGCTCTCACAGCTCGACGATGCGCAGCTGTTCCGCACGATCCTGGACGAAGCAAACCGTGCGAATGCCTCGTTCTATCCGATCGACCCTCGCGGTCTCGCTGTCTTCGACGAGAACATCGTTCCGGTCGCGGGCGTAGGCGTTGGGATCAACGCGAACCCGACGGTAGGGCTCGTCGAAGATCGGGCACGACTCACTGCCAGGAATACGTCACTGCGCACGCTGGCCGAAGCGACAGATGGCGTCGCCGTCGTCGACACGAACAATCTTGCCAGCGGGCTGCGGCGGATTGTCGACGACCTGAGCTCGTACTACCTGCTTGGCTACTACTCCGGCGGGAAACTGGATGGGAAGTTTCATTCGATCACCGTTCGGGTCAAGCGCCCCGGTATCCAGGTCCGTGCACGGCGAGGCTACCTTGCGAACACGGCGGCAGCGGCGTCCGCGCTGTCGAACGTCGCAGCGCCACCGTCCCCCGCCGCGGCGGCTGCCGCCGTAGAGGCACGCGCTGTCGAAGCGGCCGTCGGATCGCTCACCACGTTTGCGCGTGAGCTGCCGATGCGAGTGCACGCGGCCGGTGGATGGATGCCGTCGGGGGCCGCGACCGTGTGGGCGATTGCCGAAGTGGGACGCGGTGCGGGAAGCGAGGACTGGGTAGGCGGCGGACAAGTCGACGCGATGCTCGTCGACGGGTCCGGGCGGACAGTTGCCACCGCTCGTGCCCAGATTGCGCCAGGTTCGTCGAGCATCCGACTCGCGCTGACGGCAAGTGCGCTCGCGCCGGGAGACTATCAGCTGCAGATCCGCACGAAAGGTGCACGCGCATCGACGGCCGCGAACGACACGATGCGGCTCGCGCTGGCTGCCGCACCGCACGCCACCAGCGCGATCTTCTATCGTCGTGGAGCGGCGACCGCCAACAAGGAAGTGCCGACCGCCGATCTGCGGTTCCGACGGAGCGACCGCCTCCGCGTCGAGGTGCCGACACCCGCAGCGGACGCCGTCACCGCGCGGCTGCTCGATCGCGCCGGTAGCCCGATGCCGATTCCAGTCACAGGCACGATTCGCGATGATGCGGACGGGTCACGGTGGCAGTCAGCCGAAGTGGCACTCGCTCCGCTCGCACCGGGTGACTATCTTGTCGAACTGACGGCAGGAACAAATCGGACGCTTGCGGCCTTTCGCGTGATCCCATAGTGGCCGGCGGCGGGCCAACCGCGGCTTAATCGGGGATCGGGGATCAGGGATCGGGGATCAGGGATCGGGGATCGGGGGGTGCCCCTGCGCTTCTCCTGCCACGGCGAAATCAAGCTTGAAATAAAACGTGCTTCCAGCGCCAGGATGGCTCTCGACTTCGAGTCGGCCGCCCATCAGGGCGACCAGGGTCGACGAGATAGTGAGTCCAAGACCGGTTCCACCAAAGCGCCGAGTCATGGAACCGTCAGCCTGGCTGAACTCCTCGAAGATAGTGGCGTGCTTATCCGGTGCGATCCCAATGCCGGTATCCGACACCGAGAACCGAAAGCGCACTTGCCCCCTCCGCCGGTCGTCTACGCCGACGGTGAGCCGGATGTGGCCATGCTCTGTGAACTTGATCGCGTTTCCAATCAAATTCGTGAGAACCTGCCGGAGCCGCACGGGGTCTCCGATGATCCGGCCCGGTGACCGGACATCCATCTCGCTCTCGAGCATCAGCCCTTTATCGTCAGCGAGCGGCTCGAACGGCTTGAGCATGGCGGCGACCGTCGTCGACAGGTCGAACTCGACAGCTTCGAGGTCCAGCTTACGCGCCTCTATCTTTGAAAAGTCGAGGATGGAGTCGATGATCGTGAGTAGCGACTCAGATGAGTTCTTGACGGTTTCCAGAGTACTCTCGCTGTTCCGATGTCAGGTCCGTATCGAGCGCGAGACCTGTCATCCCGATAATGCCGTTCATCGGGGTGCGGATCTCGTGGCTCATATTCGCGAGAAATTCGCTCTTTGCGCGATTCGCGTCCATGGCGCGGTCACATGCCGCGACAAGCTCAGCGCTCATTTCGTTGAAGGCCGTCGCAGTCGCGACAGCTTCTGCGCTCCCGCGAACTGGCGCCCGGCACCCGCGATTCCCCGCCCTGATCTCAGCGGCCGCCGACGCAATCGCACGGATCGGGCGCGTCATCCGCTTGCTGAAGACAAACCCGGCCGACAAAGCGAGCACAAAGACGACGCCACCTGTGACCCCGAGCTGGCGTCGCAGCTCGCTCAACGAACGCTGCGTCGCGCTCCAATCAGCAAGAAGAACCAGGCGAGCGGGCGCATTCGACGGCTTGCCCTGAACCAATGGGAACATTCCAGACACATAGCGTGTCTCGCCCAGCTGCAGCCCGACTGAAATCTTGTCAGGGACGCCGCCATCGCGCGCGAGTAGTTCTACCAACGCGGTTCGTGCCTGTCCACGCAGGCTGCTTGCTATGAGATCGCCGTTCACGACGACGTTCACTTCGGCCTGGGAGATTCTGGCGAGCTGTTCGGCCATCGTGTCATCGATGACATAGCCCACGGTCATTGAGCCAAGGACTTCGTCAGCGAACCGAGCGGGTTCTGAAACGACGAGAAACAGTCGATCGTCGGTCGAGATGACGGCGGAGTACGACCGACCGCCGACCGCCGCGGCGACATTCGCGCGCAAGGCGTCGGGTTGATTGTGAACGATCGGCAATCCCGCACTCCCGAGGTAGTTCCCGGCCGCATCTGTTACAACGCAGAACGTCGCGCGCAGGCGCTCACGGTAGTCGTCGGCCATCACATTCATCGTCGCAGCGTCGTCATAGAGTCGGGCGTCTGCCATGTGTGCGCGAAAAACCGGCAGAGTGATGACGAGTCGCGTCAGCGCTTCAACTGACTGGACGCGGGTCTGCAGCAGTTGATCGAATGTCGTTCGGGCGGCTTGGAGGTCTTCGGAACCCCGCCGCAAGGAATGATCGGTCACGACGCGCGTGGTGGCGAGCAGGACGGCGGCCAGCGACACGGTGACCAAGAGAGTCACACCGATGGCGACATGCGCCTCCATCCGGCGATGCCAGGGTATGACGGCTGACGTCCCAGGAGACGTCATTCCTTCGATCGTCTTGCGTCGAACCGGAAAACGTAGGTGAGCGCCACATCGAGAGACGTCGGTCGGAACCTGGGCATACCATGCTGACGCATGAGATTCACCTGGGCCGCCAACGTGTTTACGATGCGGACACGGGCTCCTGTCGTGTAGCGCGTGGCGTAAATCGCACGCGGGGGCGCAGTCGAGTACCGCGAGCCGCTCGGCCCTGAGCACCGCGGTGACCGGGCCGAGCCCTGGACGATGAACGAGAAGGTCGACGTAGCCGCCCGTCGTGCGTGTCCCATCGAACGGCTGCCCGGCGTGCGAAAGCGTCCGCCGTGCACCGCCAGGAGTGCGGCATGAGGGCGGAACGTGCGTTCGCCGTAGGCCTCGATCACCTGCACCCGATTGCGGTACGGATAGGCACCGCTGAACGCGTCCGTTTCTGCCGCGCCAAAGCGTTCGGCCCACGCCGCCTCCAAAGTGAACCTCGTGCCGAGAAGGGCGTCGCCAAAAAGCCGAACTTGCGTCGCCGCGGCAGCCACTCCGTCGCTCGTCTGCCCTACGGTCTGTGCCGCCTCTGCCGAAACGGTTTGGGCCGCCGCAGGACTTGCCTGGAGAACGATCGACGCGAGCAACGCGGCGATCGCGCGCTTCATGGGAACCTCACGTCCAGCGTCCCGTCGGCGTCCACCGTGGCCGACCCTGTGAGCGTGTCGGCGCCCGCGCGCCACGCGTGATACGTGTAGCGGCCGAAGGGCACGGATGGAATTGAAAAACCCCCTTGTCGATCTGACACTGCGAAGTAGGGGCTATTGACCACCACCACGTAGGCGGCCATACCTGGATGGATGTTGCAGAACACTCGACTCAGACCTTCCTGGTCGAACCTGACGCGTTTGGAGGTCCCGACGGGATACATTCCAAGGTCGAAGCGTTTTGCGTTGTGGAACGAAAAGACGTTGTGAAAGACACGGTCGTGGTTGGGAAGCTCCACGGTGGTGCCGGTGCGTACCGCCAGCACGCGCGGCTCGAACGTCAGATTACGTTGGTCCAGCACGGCGGGCCGCGATGGGGACGAGGGAACGTCTCCTTCGACCTCGAGCCACACGACGGCGTCAGCCTGTGGTCGTGCACCCACGTAAACCGTGCCGCGCAAGCTCGTCGCCGGGGTTGCGGCGATCGCGCTGATCGTCAATGCCAACGCGACGCTCATCAGATTCTGCATAGTTCCTTGCCGGCTTACAGGAGACGTGAGTGGAGTATCGACAGCAAACCACTTGGGGGACAGCACCTGCGACAGCACCGCCGTGAGATCTACGGCCCGATTCCTTACGTAATTCGTCGAATTGACGCTGCTCGCGCCGCTCCGCGTAACTCACGGCGCAAGGAACGCGGATTGCGCGCGAAGCGCGCACGGAAGGTCCGGGAGAGAAGGGCTATGGCACCGCGCGCAGCACGCGAATCACTGAGCGATCGCCGGTCCTGCTCGCCCAGGCGACCACGGCTCCATCACTGGTCGCGGCGACGACGGGATACTCGTCGATCGGCCCATTTCCCACCGGCTCGCGCGCAAACCGGAGAGCGCCGGAGGCGACCGGCGCGGCGCGCGCGAGAACGACGCGACGCCGGCCGCTCATCGCTTCGTCCCAGACGGCGAGCAACGTCCCGTTCGATGTGGCCGCGATCTGCGGATGGCGCGGCACTCCCTCAACCGGAAGTGGCTGGCGCGGCGTAAACGATCGCCCGTCCCGGCTAGCCGCGTAAAACAGGGCAAGTCCGGGCTCGCCGGATCCGTCATCCTTGACCAGCGTCGGCCACACCACGTGCACGTCGGGCCCGCTCACAGCAAGCGCGGGACCGTTTTCGGGACAGCCATCCAGCGCCCACTTGTCCTCGCTGACGCGAATCGGCGCCGCGAAGCTCCGGCCCTCATCGTGGGAGGACGTGAACGCGATGTCCCGGACGTTCCCCGGGTAGACGTGACGCCATACGGCGTATAGCGCTCCGTCCGGTCCCGCGGCGATTCCCGTCTTGCAGCAGTAACACACGCCGCCGGTGAGCGCGCGCGCGCCGCTGCCATCGGCATTGGCGAAATACAACTTCGAGAGCTGGGCCTTGGCCGCACCGTCGGGCGAGGGTGGATGCGCGGGCATCTCGTGGTTCGTCGGCATCGCGGCGTGGTTCATCGGCATCGCAGCGGCTCCCGTGGCAGCCAGCTCACGGTGGTCGAGCCAGATGACAGACACGCGTCCATCACGACCGGTGGCGATTGATTCCCAACCGCGGTTGCCCGGCGCGTCCACACCCGACAGCGCACGCGACCGGGTAAACGCCTTCCCGCCGTCGTCTGACCGCGCCGTGAAGATCCTCGTGCCCGAGGGACTCTTCGCGGTCCACACGACCACGACAGATGGATCTCCGCCAGCATGCGCCACGAGCGCGACCCGAGGAGGCTGCTCGCCCGACACGCTCGCGGCGCCAGGCGCGTCGTTGACCCCGACCGGCGCGCCGAACGTCCGGCCCGCGTCGCGGCTTGACGCGATGTAGATGTCGGTTCCGCCCTTCGGTATCGCGGCGCTCCACGCGACGACGACGAACCGACCATCTGCTGCCAGGGATGGTGTCGCGTTCGCCCGCCCCTCGACTGCAAGCACATACGTGTCACTCCCCGTCGCGGCCTCGCTGACCAGCAGCGCGCCGAGCACGATTGCGGCCACAGCCGTAATGCCAAGCACCTTCATGCACGGAACCCTAACACCCGGGACGAACGGGGAGGCTGCGGCAAATTGCCGCACTCGTGCGACGTTTTGCCGCGCCTCTTCAGCGCGGACTGCGGGCTACCATCGCTGCCATGAGTCGCAGGGTAGTGAGGTGGATCATCAGCGCGACCGTTCTGTTGACGATCACTGCCGCGGCACCGACGTACATCGCCGCCGCCCAGGAGTCGATCAACTACGCCAGCGTTGGCGGACGTGTCACCGATCCCCAAGGCGCTCTCGTCGCCGACGCGCAGGTCGCGGCCCGTCAGACTGAGACCAACCAGGTGGCCGAGGCCGTAACCGATCGGGAAGGCCGGTTCCGCTTCCCGTATTTGAAAGTCGGATCGTACGAGATCACTATCAGCAAAGACGGCTTCGCACCCTCGACCCGCGTGCTGACGCTGACGGTCGGCGCGGCGTTCGAGCTTCCGGTGGCGCTGTCGATCGAGTCGCTTGTCGCCAACGTCACGGTGAGCGGCGAGGCCACCGTCCTCGAGGCGGCTCGCAGCCAGATTGCCGGCACGGTTTCGCAGGCGGAGGTCCGGAGCGTACCGATGAACGGCCGCAACTTTCTCGACCTCGCGCTCCTGGTGCCTGGCGTGTCCCCGACCAACGTCGGCAGCACGCAGTTGTTCGCCGAGACGTCGGCCGTTCCTGGCCAGGGCATCTCGATCGGGAGCCAGCGCAACTTTTCCAACAGCTTCATCGTCGATGGCCTCTCCGCCAACGACGATGCCGCGGGGCTGAGCGGGATTCCGTACGGTGTTGATGCCGTGGACCAGTTCCAGGTCGTCACGTCGGGCGGGCAGGCCGAGCTTGGACGCGCGCTCGGCGGCTACGTGAACGTCGTCACGAAAAGCGGGACGAACGTCCTGCACGGCGACATCTACGACTACGTCCGCAACAGCCGCTTCAACTCGGAAAACGCGCTCTCCGGCACCAGGCTTCCGATGTCGCAGAAGCAGTACGGGGTCAGTTTCGGCGGACCCGTGGCCCGCGACCGGACGTTCTACTTCACGAACTTCGAGCAGCGGAAGCTGGATCAGTCCGGCCTCGTCACGATTTCGTCGGACGCCCCGGACAACGTCAGCACGATCAACGCGAGGCTGGCTGCGATCGGCTATCCCGGCTCGCCGATCACGACAGGCGTGTATTCAAACCCGGTCCACACCACCAATCTCCTGGGAAAGGTGGACCATCTGTTCAACGGCCACGATCAGTTCAGCCTTCGCTACAGCCTGTATGACGTCACGTCGGCGAACTCGCGAGGCGCCGGCGCGCTGAACGCGCCGTCCGCGTCAGCCGGGCTGGACAACATCGATCAGACCATGGCGTTCGGCAACACACTGACTCTCTCCCCGCGGACAGTGAATGAGACCCGGGCGCAGTTCACCTACAGCGATCTGCAGGCACTGCCCTCGGATCCCGTCGGGCCCGCGGTCAGCATCGCCGGCGTCGCCTCGTTCGGCACCCTGTCAGGAAGTCCGACGAGACGCGTGAACAAGATGTATCAGGTCGTCGATAATCTGTCCTACCAGACGGGAGCACATGCGCTGCGGGCAGGCGTGGACTTCCTGTACAACGACGACACGATCACGTATCCGCGATCGATTCGTGGCAGCTATGCGTTTTCATCGCTCGCGAACTTTCTGGCGGGCGTCTACAACAACTCCGGCTTCACGCAGACGTTCGGCGACGACGGTCGTATCGCAGACGAACCCGAACGTCGGTGTCTACGCGCAGGACGAGTGGAAGGTCAGCCCTCGCCTGACGCTGAACGCGGGCCTGCGGTACGACCTGCAGTTCCTGGAGACGATCAGGCACCGACCGGAACAACGTCTCGCCGCGCGTGGGATTTGCGTGGACACCGTCTGGATTCGAGGCGCACGGTCGTTCGCGGCAGCGCCGGGCTCTTCTTCGACCGCGTGCCGCTGCGCGCGGTCGCGAACGCACTTCTGTCGGCCGGCAACACGACGGATCTCGGCAATCTTCGCCAGACCAGCATCAGCCTGTCCCCGACGCAGGCCGGCGCACCGGTCTTCCCGAACATCCTGAGCGCCCCCGTGCCGTCGGTCACGCTGTTCAACCTGACGACGATGGACCGGGACATGCAGAACGCCTATTCACGACAGGCGAGCGTCGAGATCGAACAGCAGATCGGCGATCGGAGCACCGTCAGCATCGGCTACCAGTACGTGCGCGGGCTGAACCTGATCATGTCGGTCAATCAGAACGTGCCGACGTGCGTGGCCGCCGGCACCAACAACGGATGCCGCCCGATCGCGAACTATGCGAACAACAGCCAGTATTCGCCCGTCGCGGACTCCAACTATCACGGCCTTCATCGTCTCGTTCGTGCAGCGGCCGGCGCGCTGGGGGAACTACCGCGTCAGCTACACCTACTCGAAGTCGATGAACAACGTGGGAGAGGCCTTCTTCAGCTCGCCCATCGATCCGACCGACATCTCGAAGGACTGGGGTCGGTCCGATGACGACCAGCGGCATCGACTCGTGGTCAACGGCTCGGTCAGCTCCCCGATCGGAGCCGGCGGACACGTCGTGGCAGAACGACTCAGCCACGGCTTTCAGTTGAGCGGCATGCTGCAGTACTACTCGTCGCTGCCGTTCAACATCACGTCCGGCGTCACCACCGTTCAAGGCACCACCGGGCGGCCTATCGTGAACGGCGCGTTCATCCCGCGAAACGCCGGCGATCGGCAGCGACTTTTTCAGCCTCAACACCCGGCTGAGCCGCTCCTTCAGAATCGCCGGGAGTGTTCAGGTGGAAGGATCCGCTGAAGCGTTCAACCTGACCAATCGGCGCAACAACCTGACGCGCAACGCGAACTTCGGCGCAGGAACGTACCCAACGAGCCCCGTGACCAGCTTCAACACGATCACCGCCGTGGGCGATCCAAGAACGTTCCAGTTCGCGCTCCGATTGAGGTTCTGAGAGACGGTTCGGTGGAGGGACGCATGGAACGAATACGGCGCACCCGTCCGGCGGCACTGATGATCGCAGGGCTTTCGATTGCCCTGTTGCTGACCCTGGTGTACGCCCAGGAACGCGGAAAGAAAGAGTACGTGTTTCGAGGAATGGTTGAGAAGGTTGACGCGAAGGCGAAGACGCTGACGGTCAACAACGAGAAGATCGAAGGCTGGATGATGTCGATGTCCATGAACTATGGCGTCGACAATCCCGAAGTCATCGGTCGCGTCAAGGTGGGCGACCAGATTACCGCGAAGGTGTACGAAGGCGACTTCACGAAACTCTACGGAGTAAAAGTCGTCATTCCTCCGCCCACGCTGATCGTGCCTCCGCGCAAGAAGTGAGGGCGCGAATCCCGTCAGCGCGGAACGGGATTCTTCGAAAGCTTGCGCTGGAGGGAGCGGCGATGCACGCCGAGCAGCCTCGCCGCTTGCGAGACGTTGCCGCCACAGTCAGCGAGCACGCGCTGAATGTGCTCCCACTCCACCCGCGCGAGGCTTGGAACCTCGACCGACGCGTCCGTGTCGGCGGAACCCTCGAGAGCTTCGAGAATCTGATCGACGTCCGCCGGCTTGCTCAGGTAATTCGTCGCGCCCAGCTTCAGGCTCTCGATCGCCGTCGCGATACTGCCATACCCCGTCATGACGACAATGACGATGTCCGGATCGGCGGCCGTCAGCGCGCGCACGACGTCGAGCCCCGACCGTCCTGGCAGCCGGAGATCGACCACGGCGAAGTCCGGGGCGTTATCGCGCGCCGCAGCGATCGCGCTGTCGTAGTCATGAGCACCGTGGGCGGAAAATCCGCGCTCATTGAACGCTCTCACGACGCGCGTGCGAAACACTTCGTCGTCATCGACAACGAGCAGGCGCCGGCGTTCCGGGGCAGCCGCGTCAGGCATTGGTCCCATCGCGCGCCAACTCCAGCACGACTGTCGTGCCCTCGGCAGACGTGCTGCGAATGTCCAGGTGACCTCCCTGGCGCTCTGCGAACAGACGCACGAGGAACAGTCCAAGGCCGTACCCGGTGCCCGCCGGTTTCGTGGTGAAGAACGGCTCGCCCGCATGCTCGAGGACGTCGCCGGGCATTCCGCATCCGTGGTCTTCGACGACGAACGCCACACGGTCATCGGACGCCGTCACGGTGAGCTGCACGACACCGCTCTGTGGAGAGGCGTCAAACGCGTTTCGCACAAGATTGCGCAAGGCGAGAACAAGGCCTGCGCGCGGCGTGACGAGCGAGACTGTGCCTTCGCCGTGGACACGGAGCCTCCCCGCCTGTTCGACAGGAAGGCCGTCGCACACCTCCCGGACGACATCGCGCGCGTGAACGGGTCCCGGCGCCTCGAGCCACTCCTGGCTGGCGCGCCCGCTCATCTGATCGAGGATGTCGCGGCACCGGGTGATTTGCGAGGAGATCAGGCCTGCATCCTCGGCCACGTCAGAGAGCGCGCGGCTGGCGGCGAGACGCTCTAGCTCGCGCGCCGCGACAGCGATACTCGCAAGCGGGGTCGCGAGTTCATGAGCGGCTCCCGCCGCGAGTGTCGTCAATGATGCAAGACGCGCGTCGCGCGCGGCGACGAGACGCAGCGCGGCGAGCTCGCGCTCACGTCTGGCCAATGTACGAGTCACGCCGGTGACGAACACCGCAATCGACGCAGCGCTCGCCGCAAACGCGAACCACATGCCGGCAAGATGCGATGGAAGGGTCGCCATCAGGTGATTCGTCTGCGTGATGCTCTGAGGCACCACAAAAAAAAGACTTCCGTACCCGACCAGAGCGGACGCGACCACCACCCACGTCCATCGTGGCCCCAGCGTCACAGCTGCAAGCGTGACGTACACAAGGAGGAGGACGGTGAATGGGTTGGATGGTCCGCCTGTGATGCCGAGCATGGCCGTCAGCAGCACAACATCGCCGACCAGCACCGTGCCGATCAACGGATTTGAATCGGCGACAGCGCCCCGTGAGAGCCCGGCCATCAGCGCCACATTGGAGAGCACGCCGACCGCCACGAGCAGAAGGATGACGACACTGCCGCTCAGCCACCCGCTGGCAAAAGCCAGCCCCACGAGCAGCGCCTGAGAAACCAACGCGGCCCAGCGCAGACGCACGAGCAACGCCAGCGTCAGCCCTTGCGGTGGACGGACGGCGCTGAGCACGTCTCCTGACATCGGGGCATCAGGGCCGCGCGGTTCAGGCGTGGTGGCAGGGAGACCCCTGGAACGCATCGTTCGATGATCCTAACGATCAGGCACTTAGATGCGGATGCGGCAGATTGTCGCGCCCGCGCACAGAATCTTCAATTCACGGCGCACCCTGCTCAGTTACGCGCGAAGCAGTAGAGTCGGCCGGCGCCGCCGCGCGGTGCGGTGTCGCTGCAATTGGCGTTTGCGTGGGCAGAGTTCCATGACGCCAACGCACCCGCGGTGCTCCCACCGGGCCCAAGGCCATCTGAGTGGCCGACCTGTCCCGTTACATCCGCGGATCCAGATGTCCAGCTGTTGCATGTCATTCCAGGCATGAGGGTGCCGTCCGCATTGGACCCGGTCATGATGTCGTGCTGCACTGGACTCGGCGACCCCGCCCACTGTCCGTTTACTTTTTGACCCTGTTCGGTAATGAATACGTCCGCGTTACCCGTTTTGGCGTGCAAGTCGGCCAATGAGCTGGCCACGGTCACGCCGTTCACGTTGACCCATGGACCCGCGCCGATTCGCGACCGCGCGTCTGTTGGTCTATTGCCGTTGTCGGGATCCTGGTCCGCGCTCAGGTATGCGCGCCACGTCCTGCTCCCCGCCCCGACTGCCGTGGCAAGGCGCTGACACGTCGCATCAGCCCCGCGCAATCCACCGACATTGCCCGTCATGCTCGTCGCGCTCGTGACGAAGAACGTCATGCGATTGCTGGTCTGGCTCGGCCCGTCCGGGTTACTGCCGCAACCCCATGCCGCGGTGACCGCCACAACGCTCAGCGCCGCGATTCGTAATACGTGCATGGCATCCTCCAGCATCAACGTTCAGACGGCCACTGTTTGTCCAAGGGCTTCGACGGATCGGCGGTGATCTGAAGCTCCGCGCAGTGGTGATACGTGAAGTCCGCACGGCGCCGCTTTTTGCGGATCGCCGCGGTCGCTTTCGATGAGCCACGACGCAGGCGCCACGAGCCTGAAGTGGGCAGACACCCCGGTCGATAGCGTTGCCGCCGCCAGCGCCAACGCAAGAAGGAATCGAGAGGAACGTTTCATCGTGGATCTCCTCTGTTGCGAGACGCCGGACATAAGGTAACGCCGCTGTCAATTCACGGCCAGGAGCATGATGTCGAAGACGAGCGTCGAGTTGCCTGGAATCTGGCCATTCGCCTGCGATCCGTAGGCGAGATTCGGCGGAATGACCAGGCGGCGCATCCCGCCGATCCTCATGCCGACCACGCCTTGATCCCATCCCGGAATGACCCGGCCTACACCAAGCTGGAAGGTGAATCCCGCGTTCGAGTCGAACTGCGTCCCCTTCGACTCGGGTCTGGTCGGGTCGTACAGCCACCCGGTGTACGACACCATGATGGTGCGACCCTGCGTGGCAGTGGTCCCAGTGCCTACAATGACATCGGTCTGAGAGAAGGGCGCCGACGGCGGCGTCGGCGCGGACGGCGAGCTGCTGCTGTCGGAACCGCCGCAAGCGGCGGCAGAAAGCGCAAGAACAATTGCGATAACGACCCGGGACGATGGTTTCATGAACACCTTGGGAGTTGGAGTTGGATGTTGGAGTTGTCCTATTTCCCGACGAAGAACTCGCGTGACTGCGTGTCGAAACAAAGCGCAGACAGATAGAGCGGATCGATTGTCTGCGCGTCGGGAAACTTGTCGCGCACGGCGATGCCGAGCGGATAGATCGGCATGTCGAAATGCGCCCCGACGCCCGTCTCATCCTCGTGATGGCTGGGAAGGACGATACGCGGCTTGAAGGTGCCGACGATCGGCATCGACTCCTCGTTCTGCCTCGTCGTGTTGAACCGCCCCGTATACGCGACGATGCCGATGTCCGTGCGCGAAATATTCGCGAACGCCGCTTTCTGCTCGGCGGAGATCTGCCCCGCGGTGTCGGTGTACGCGATCTTGTAACCGTTATCGAAGCTGATCAGATAGGTCAGCGTGCCCTCGCTGTCGATCCGCGGGCCGCCGGCGCCACGCCGCTGCAGCCGCTGCGTTCCCGCCTTTTCCTCTTCGGTCTGCGGACGGCCATAGAACTCCGGCACGAGCTGCGCGTACAGTGTCATCAGCTTGTTCACCGGCTCGGGACGGCCACCTGCGTGTCGCGCGTGAATCGCCTGGACGGTGAAGCCGTTGAACTTCTGGCTCTCGCCGCCCTTCCACGTCACGACCTGTGCCTCCGGAACGCCGTTCATCTTGAGCCACTCAGCGGTTGGAGGGCCGCCGAACATCTTCGCGTTCGTCTGCCTGGCGACTTCGGGAGCGTCGGCGATGTGATCCCAGTGGCCGTGGCCGAAGAACACGGCGTTCGCGCGCTTGACGTCGGCCGGCAGGACGCCGAGCGGCCTCGCGGGCCACACGCGCGAGTAGAAGGTGTCGAACAGGATCACCTGATCCCGATACGCCAGCTCATAGTTCGAGACGCCGAGGTAGCGCATCACAATCGTGTTCGGCCCTTTCGGCATCAGACCGCCCGCGGCAGCAATCTTCGTCGTGGAGCACGCCGGATCCTGCGCGAGGGCCGCCATCCCTTTTCCCTGCGCGCTAACGGTCGCCGGGTTCGCGATTAACAGCGCGACAAGCGCGCCAGCGGCGGCCAGAAAACCAAGTCTCATTAGTCGAACTCCTGTAAAAAGCTTAATCACGAAGGTCACCAATTCTTTCAACCACGAAGGACGCGAAGGACACGAAGACCATATTTTTTGGGAATCGATACTTCGTGACCTTCGTGTTCTTCGTGGTTGAAATTATCTTCGTGGTCGGCTCGTCATGCGGCGCGGACCTTTCAGGTCCGCGACACAGAAATCATTCTACTGGTAGAGATCTCTCAGCGCCTTCACATCGTCGGCTGAGAGCCCGGTTGCCATCGCGCTGCCGATGTCGTTGGGCGAACGCAGCAATGCGCGGTAGTTGCCGAAGTACCTGGGAGCGTCCTCAGGACGGCGGAACAGATACATGATGTCGCTGAAAGTCGTCGTGTGCTCGAGGCCGAGCGCATGTCCGAGCTCGTGGAGTGCCGTGAGATACGCGACGATCTGTTTTGTGAGGGGCTCCACGGGCACGTCGGCCGCAATAGCCACATCCGCCCGGTCGATCAGGCCGGTCTTTGCATCGAGGTGCGGCCGCGTCTCGCCGTAGTTCCCACCGTCGCGGACGAAGAAGACCTGGATCGCCGCCTCGGTGCGGATCAGAGTTCGTTGAAGCGTCAGTCGCCCCTCGCCAGCCTTCGTCCAGGTCTGCATCGCCCGCTCGACCAGTCGATCTCCTCCGGGTGGCGCATCCCGCCCGTCGATCCAGACCTCAATCACCGCGCGCAGTGGCCAATGCGCGCTGGCGGGGGCTGCCCCAACCGCAGCGGTCAACGCCAGGACGCTGAGTACTGTTCTCATCGCGGCGGAAGCTTACACCGGCCCCTGATTCAGAGGTTTGGATGCCTCCCGGGTTCTTGGATCACTGGAGTACCCACGGCATCTCAAATGGCGGTAAGTGTATGCGCAATTGTGGTTTTTGGTTGACGGCACTGGCATGCAACATGTAGCGTGCTCTGGCTGTCTACGCTCTAATCCATCGCGCTGTAACTAATGGTCCGGTGTTCGGCCTTAGCCGCCCGGGCGTTTTGGCACGTCTCGGGTGTTTACGAGGAGATGTAATGCTTCGAGTTTTTCTTCGATCGCGGGTCCTTCAGCTGGCCCTGTTTCTGCCGGCGGTCCTGCTCGCGTCCACCGCTCCTGCCATGGCGCAGGCGGCGAGCGCCTCGGTTTCAGGCACGGTTACCGATTCACAGGGCGGAGTCCTTCCAGGGGTCACCCTCACCGTGACGAACGCGGAAAGCGGCACGGTCCGCACGAGTGTCACTGAAGCGGACGGCAAGTTCCGTGTCGGCGGCCTGAATCCCGGCCGTTACAACATCACGACGGACCTTCCGGGCTTCCAGACGGTAGAGGTCAAAGACGTCACCCTGCAGGTTGGCCAGGACTACACGCGCGATTTCCAACTCCCGCTGTCGACCCTTCAGGAGTCGGTCACCGTCACGGGCGAAGCGCCAATCATCGAGGCCAGCAAGTCTTCGGTCTCCACCGTGATCACGACGGAGCAGATTGAGACGCTACCGATGCAGGATCGCACCGCCCTGTCGCTGTCGCTGCTCCTGCCGGGCGTCGCGGTGGACACGACCCGCGCAAAACGAAACGCCACCAACGTCGGCGCCGGCGTCACGACGAGCGCGACGACCTACCTGGTGGACGGGCTCTCGAACTCGGTGAACAAGAGCGGCGAGCAGCGCCATGACATTCCCGAGGCGGCCATCCGCGAGTTCGCCGTGCATACGACCCAGCTCCCCGCCCAGTACGGCCAGCGCGTGGGCGGCGTGGTGAATATCGTGACGAAGAGCGGCACGAACACGCTGCATGGTGAAGCCTTCGAGTTCTTCCGCAACCAGAAGATGCAGCGCAACGACATCTTCACGCAGCAGCAGATCGAGGCCGGCCGCGCCGACCCACGGTACAAGCGGCATCAGTTCGGCGCGGCGCTCGGTGGTCCGATCATCCCGAACAAGCTGCACTACTTCGCGACGTTCGAGCGGACGCGTGAGCACGCGTTCTTCACCGTGCCCGCGCCGGTGCAGTTCTATCCGAGCCTGGCGGGCAGCTACGAGGGCGGCTCGTTCTCCAATATCGCGTTCGTCCGCGGCGACTACCAGATGAACACGAAGCAGAACCTGTTCTACCGCTACGTCAACCAGCACACAGAGTTCTTCTGCAGCAACTGCGGCGGCACGAGCTCGTCGTTCAGCAACCTCGACAACCTGATCCCGCGCGACATGCATGCGATCGGTCACACATGGGTGCTGTCGAACCGCGTGCTGAATGAGTTCTACTTCATGCGCGCGACCGCCTCGGATCGCAACTACCAGAACAAGGACTACACGCCGGCGAACGTGCTGAACAACGTCGTCACGATGCCAGCATCGCTCGGTGCCGGCCAATACATCGGCACCCCGCAGTACCGGTTCCCGAGCCTGATCTGGGGCAACAACCAGTGCCTCTGGCCCTGCCGCACCGGCACGATGACGACGTTCACCGAGGCGCAGGAAACGCTCACCGATAAGTGCGGGCAGCCACAACTGGAAGATGGGCGGGAGCATCCAGTTCTTCCCGACCCACGAATGGGCCGCCAGCAATCCTGGCACGTGGACGTTCGGCCGCGATCAGTTCTTCGATCCGCTCAACCAGAGCTTCAGCTTCAACTCGCTGACGGCTCCGACGCAGTTCACGGCGGCGTTCCCGAACGTGTTCCGCGACATTGTCAGCCACACCTACGCGGCGTACGTCTCGGACGAGTGGAAGCCGCTGTCCGGCGTCACGTTCAACCTGGGTCTCCGGTACGACATCCAGACCGGCGTCTGGGATGAGCACCACACACAGGCCGAATATCCGCGCCCGTTGCCGTATGTCGATTTCGCGTCGCGCGGCGACAAGAACAACCTCGGTCCGCGCGCCGGCGTCGCATGGGACGTCCGCAACAACGGACGCTCCGTGGTCCGCGGCGGATACGGCCTCGTGTATACGAACATCACCAACGCCACGCAGGGCACCGAGATTACGGCGCTGAAGCAGAACACCATCATCATCAACAATCCGAGCTACCCCGATCCTTACCAAGGACGTGACCCCGCCTCGTTCGCGTCCACGGCGCCGCCGAATATCAACATTCTGAGCAACGACCTCGTGAACGCGCCGGTACAGACCTACACGGCGGGCTTCTCGCAGCAGTTGATGGCCGACACCGCGATCAACGTCGACAGCGTCTATCAGAAAGCGACGGATTATCTGACGACCGAGAACATCAACACGCCGAGAAACGGCGTGCGTCAGCTGCCGGAGTGGGGACAGATCATCTCGACCGATCCGATCGGCGAGTGGACCTACAAAGCGCTGCTCGTCCGCCTCGAGAAGCGCCTGTCGCACCGCTTCCAGTACCAGATCTCGTACACGCTCGCGAAGCAGGACGGCAACTATGGAGCCAATGATGCCGTGGGCATCGCACAGGGGGGCGGACTCACCGACTACTACAATCCCCAGTTCGACCTCGGCCCGCAGAACGCCGACCGCCGGCACGCTCTCGTCATCAGTGATGGGTTCCAGTTGCCGTCAAACGTCATCATCGGCACCATCTTCAATTTCCGGACGACAACGCCGTTCAGCGCGCGCGCCGGCGTCGACCTCAACGGAGATGGCGTCTCAACGACCGACTACGTCCCCGGCACGACGAAGAACATGGGCAACCGGGACAACGCGACGATGATCGCAGCGGTCAACGCCTATCGTGCAACGTTGAACATGGCTCCAATTCCGGAAAGCCAGATCGACACGAACACGTTCTATCGCCTCGACCTGCGCGCCAGCAAGGCGATCCTCGTTGGCGGCGGCAGGAGGATCGAAGTGATCGGCCAGGTGTTCAACGTGTTCGGGCGCACAAACCTGGGTGGCGTCGGCAGCACGTATCAGACCAACGCGCGGGCGGCGACGTTCGGCCAGATCCTGACCGCACAACCGAAGCAGCAGGGCGAGGTGGCGCTCCGGTTCGTTTGGTAACTCTGAACCTGTAGGGGTTAGGGGACAGGGGTTAGGGGGATAGGGCTGTCTAGGATTTAGCACCCCTAACCCCTAACCCCTAACCCCTACCCCTTCCCCTATCCCCTATCCCCTACAATTTGCCCCCATGGGCGACTTCGACGACGACCTCGATCATCTTGCCTCCGAGCTGAACCTCGTTGCCCCGCAACGAACGGCCGAGGCGCCCGGGAGCCCCCGCTCGATCGAATCCTGGCTTCGGCGTCTGAGGGAGATCCAGGGGAGTGACCTGCTGCTTGTCACCGGCGCACCGCCGGTGGTCCGCGTCTCGGGACGCCTGGTGCCGACATCGGAGCTCGTGCTCGGGGCCGATGACATCAAAGCGGCCGTCATGCCGCTCATGCCTGCGCGGCTGCAGGAGGCCTACCGCGGCGGCACCGCCGTCGATCTCGCGTTCACCATTCGAGGCCTGGGCCGGTTCAGGATGAACTTCCATCGGGAGCACGGACGTCCCGCCGCGGCGATCCGCGCGTTGCCCTTGCGGATCCCGAAGATCGCGGATCTTCATTTCACACACGACATCGGCGTCCTCTCCACGCTTCAACGGGGGCTCGTGCTGATTGGAGGGCCGACGGGTTCGGGCAAGACGACGACGCTGGCCGCGCTCGTCGGAGACATCAACGCCCGCGACCCGCGGCATATCGTCACGGTCGAGGATCCGATCGAGTACGAGCACACGCACCTGCGGAGTCTCATCGAACAGATCGAGATCGGCGTGGACGCGCCGGACTTCCCGACGGCTCTCCGCTCGGCGCTCCGGCAGGCGCCGGATGTGATCGTGGTCGGCGAAATGCGTGATCCCGAGACCATGCGGATTGCGCTGGCGGCGGCCGAGACGGGCCACCTCGTGTTCGCAACCGTCCACGCCACTGACATGGCTGCGGCGGTGTCGCGGATTGCCGACGCCTTTCCAACCGAGAGACAGAACGCCGTGCGTCAGGAGCTGGCGATGGCGCTGTCGGCGGTGCTCACGCAAACGCTCATCCCCGCGACGTCCGGGGCGTTGGTGCCCGCGGCAGAGTTGCTGCTGGTCAGTTACGGGGCTCGGCAGCACATTCGGAAGAATGCGCTGCAACACCTGCATCAGGAGATCACCATCACCCGCAAGATGGGATCGTTCACGTTCGAAGAGTCGCTCGCGAAACTCGTCGAGCAGGGTGTGATGGATCGGAACGAGGCGCGGGTGCGCGCGCCTCATCCCGAGGAATTCGACTCGCTCCGAGCCTGAAGGGCCCCGCGGCCGGGACGGCTCCAACGCGGGCGCGTCCTTTGCCTACTTCGCGGCGGCCGCTTCCCTGGCCACCTGCGCCACGATCTTGTTGTACTCAGTCATCACGGCCGTCACGGTCTCGCTGACCTGATCGACGTCCGGCTTCGCCGGCATCAGCTGCCGCTCGATCGTTACCATCCCCTTCTCGATGGTGTCGTACGATTCTCGCGAGCGCTCCTTCACAAGATCTTCGATGTTGTCCCAGTTGTCGTCGAACGCCGCGAACGACTTGCGCGCCTTCGCCATGTCGCCCGCCTTCAGCGCGGGGTTGACCTCACGCAGGTGGGCCCGTTCGATCCGCAGCCGCGCGACATCGTCGTAGAGACGGTTCAGAGGCATTGCCTTCTCCACCATCGCGAGCATCGCGTCGTAGGCGGCAAGCATCGACTTCGCGTCGGCGAGCACCGCGGCGGTGTCAACGTTCGGCTTGCCGAGAGCGTCGGTGACCTTCGTCTGCCAGTTGTGCTCGATGTCGTTGTACATGTCCATGCTGCGCGTGCTGACGTAGACCTCGACGCCGTTCCAGGCGGAGTCGTAGTCGGCCATGGCAGCCTTGGCTGCGGCCGCGTCCTTCTTGTCCAAATCGGCGATCGTCTTCACCAGAATCGGGCGCACGGCCCGGAGACTCGTGACCTCGAATCGCGCCGCGCCGCCGCCTGCGCGCGCCTGTCCCGCGTAACCGACGACTGGAATCGACACGATCGCGGCGACGAATGCGAGAAATCTCATATAACTCATAAAGGGCGTCTCCTTGACGTCGCGAATGTTACACCAGCGTGCATGACGATCAGATTAACAGCCTCGCGTAGACGGACCTGAAGGTCCGCCTCTACGCCGTTTGGCTTCACGCAGCCCGCCTCTGCGCCGTCCGCTTTCCACTTGCGCGCTCCCGCTCCGGAGCGCATAGTTCGCGTGAAGATGCAGCATCAGATGACCTTCGGGAGTCTCGGATTGGGGAAAGGACAAATACTTATGAATAGAATCTTATCCATTGCGGCCGCGCTGGGCGTTGCGCTGTGTGCGCCCTCGGCTTTCGCGCAGGGACCGCCACCGCAGCAGCCGGTGATGATGAAGCAGTTGAAGCCCGACGTCTGGGCGGGCATCGGCGGCTCGGGCGGCAACAGCACGATCATCATCGGCAAGACCGGTGTCATCGTGGTCGACGCCAAGCAGACCGAGGCGGGGGCGAAAGACCTTCTGGCGGAAATCTCGAAGATCACGCCGAAGCCGGTCACGACGGTGTTCCTGACCCACAGCGATGGCGATCACGTGAACGGCCTCGTCGCCTACCCGACTGGGATCAAGATCATCGCGCATCAGAACAACAAGAAAGAGCTGGAAACCGCGCTCGCGGCGGGTGGCCGCGGTGCCCCGCCTCCGGATCGTCTGCCGACGCAGGTCGTGACGAGGAACAAGGAGACGATGACGATCGATGGCGTGAAGCTCGAGCTGTATCACTTGGCGCCCGCTCACACGAGTGGCGACCTGGTGGTGTACCTGCCCGATCAGAAGATCGCCGCGACGGGCGACGTCATCGCGGCCAATCGTGCCGATGACAACCCAAACATTCACATGGACAAGAACGGCTCCGCCGAAGGATGGATCACAACCGTCAAGGGCATCGCTGGACTCAACGCCGACGTGTACGTGCCCGGGCACGGGGATCTGCAGATGAAGGCCGACATTCAGCGGAAGCTGAATGCGGTGATCGAGCGGCGCGGGAAGATTGCGGCCATGGTGAAGGAAGGCAAATCGCTCGAAGAGATCAAGAGCGCGCTGCCTGATACTCCTGCGCCGGGCGCGCGCGCGGCGGCCCCGCCCGCCGGCGCGGCTCCGGGTGGCCGCGGTCCTGCGCCGGGTTTTGTCGATGCCGTCTACGCGGAGCTGACCAAGAAGTCGTAAATGGAGGCTGAGCTACGAATGGCACCCTTGTTGTAGAGGTGTGCCGTATGACTGTTCAAAGAATCGCAGGGATCATCCTGCTGGTCCTCGGCTTTGTCGTGCTGCTCGCGGGCGGGATCTCCTGGAACCAGACCAAAACGATCGTCGACATTGGTCCACTCCAGGCGACGACTCAGGAACGCAAGACGCTCCCGATGTCACCTCTGCTCGGCGTCATCGCATTGGTCGGCGGCATCGCGCTCCTTGCGGTCCCCGTCAGGCGACGCACCTAGCAAGGAAGCCTGACGTCTTTGCTATTCCGTCTTCCGTCTACCGTCTACGGTAGTCGGTAGACGGTAGTAGGTAGTCGAATTACACACTGCGGGTCGGCAGCCGGACGTGAATGCCGACCCGTCGCCCTCACGCCTCACGCTGACCGTTCCTCCATACGTCGATACGATCTGCCGCACGATCGCGAGCTCCCACGCGAGAGCACACGACTCACCGCGTACTGAACCTCGGCTCGGCGCTGAGCTGTCTTACCGGGCGATAAAGACCTACCGATCTGTCAGACATTCGGATCTGGGGAGCTTATCAGCAGCGTCAACGGAGAGCTGAGCGGGTTTAGGCACCAACCTTGCGCATAGCTATTCGCGGAGGGACCGATGGGAATCGAACGACGAGAAAGCGGACGACGGGCGGAGGTCGTCCGGGCGGTCGTGGATCATGTCGTCCACAAAACGGAAACAACCTTGACGCTGGAAGGTCTACAGGATTTTCTCCATGTCCCTCCTGACGCGGCCAACAGAATCGTCTCGAGTCTCGTGAATGCAGGGATCGTGAAAGAGGTCCGTGACGGCGTGTGGACTCGCGTTCCGGACCTGCCGGCAACAGCGATCTGACACCTTCTTCTGTTCCGCCCGGAACGACTCGCCTCAGCGGTACCCTTCCAACCCGCACTACGCCAACGACATCGTCGCTGCGAAAAGAGCAGTTGACGTCCTCAATGTGAGCATTTCAATACCTTTCGCATCGCTCTCTTGAGCTCCCTGTCCAGCTCCGCGGGCATATAATGACCGCGCTTCTCCCCGGCTTCGCGCGGCCCACGTTTCCTTCCGGAGGACAGTCCCATTTCTGAGCGCAAGGTGCCGTCCGTCCTCCGAAACTCCGCCATCCTCCTGGCGCAGGTCGCGCTCCCGGCAATCGTGATCCTGATCGCTGCATGGCGGGATCGCTACGATGGGAAGCCGGATTACGTCGTGCCGTGGGTCGTTTTCGCCGGCGTCATGTGGGCTGCCTGGGCGCTTCCGGTGGGGTTATCTCCTCGGCGCCTGCGACGGTCGCGCGTCGACATTCCACATTGGGTGTGGCCCTGGGTCGCGCTCGGCGGCGTTCTGGTATTTCGCCGATGATGCGTGTTCCTGTGACTGCCGCCCTGTTGGCCGGAACGGTAGCGCTGGCCTTCCATGTCGCGGCGTGGGGCGCCGCCGCCGGTGTCGTCGCGAAGAGCGTGCACCCACCGCCGCTGCAATCGGCGCTGGCGCTCGGCGGTTCTGCCCTGCTGCTCCGCGTCGTCAATGTCGCGTCGCATCGGCGGCGGATGGTTGCGATTGGCGCGATCCTCGTGGCGTTCGGAATCGCGATGGTTGCTGTACCGCTCGATCTGCAGTTCGCCGGCAACGGATTCATGGGCGACGGCGTCGACTACGCTCTGAGCCGCGATAAATTCGAACAAAACATTCCGGTCGCGGGCGGCAATCCGGAGATCCACTTCAAGAGCCATCTCGGAGATCTGTTCCTGGCCGGCGTCGATCGCATGTTCGGGCGCACCGAGGACTCTCCGGGCATCGCATACAGGACGCTCTCCCGTGCCGGCGGTCTTCTCTTCCTCGGCGAACTGTTGCTGGTAATCGTGGTACTGCGGGGCTCGAGACGCGCGTGCAGATACGCTGGACTGGCCCTGGCGATACCTCTCGTGATTGGGTTCTTCGGGTACTACGAAGTCGGTTACATGTCGGCAAGTGCGGCAGCGTTTCCCTTGCTGCTCCACTCGATGCGACATCGCACGCAGGGTCATGCGCTCGAGATTGGAGGGGGCCTGCAGGGGCTGCACGCCGCGTTTCATGGCTTCGGCCTGCTCGGCATCGCTGGCGGTATGCTGGCTGCGCTGCGCGCCCGGGACCGCCAGATATGGACGGCGTGTCGATACGGCGCGTTTGCGCTGGCCGCGTATCTCGTCTGGCTGCTCGTCTACATCGTCGTGTTCGGTTGGTCCGTCATGTCCGATCCGTATTCCGGGCATATTGCATTCAGGCATCTGACAACAAGCGAGTACTTCGACAGGCGTCTCGTTCACCAGCTGCTCTCGTGGCGTGCCGTGACCGAGGTCGGCATGGCAAGCCTCGCGATCGGTGTTCCGCTTCTGGTGTTCGCGCTGGTGCGCGCGAAATCGCGACTCGAGCGACATGCCTCACTGCTCTACGCACTGCCGGGACTGCTGTTTCTCATCGTCTGGTGGCCGAGCGCCGGTGTCGGTCACGATATGGACCTTTTGCTGGGCGCGTTCGCCGGCATGAGCGCGGCAATCTGGCTCGCCTCGCGCACGCCGCGCATCGCGTTCCAGGCGTGGATTGTTCTTGCCGTGGTACACGTGATGTTCTGGGCCGTCGTCGCCGACCGGACGATGGAGAGAATCTGGATAGCGCAATGACGTTTCTGTCCCGCGGACCTGAAGGTCCGCGCCGCTCGAACACGCAAAGGAGCGCCGTATGACTCGAAAGATGTGGACCGTCGGAGGGGGCCTGGCCCTGGTCGTCATGATCGGCGCCGCGATGGCGGTGTCCAGGAATTCCGCGACCGCTCAGGTGAGCCGGCAACCGGTGCCGCAGTTTGAACCCGATCCACTGTGGTCGCAGGCCTTACCCAATAGGTGGGCAACCGGGCAGGTCGGTGGAATCGCGGTCGACTCGCACGACCACGTCTGGATCTTTCATCGTCCCGCGACGATTCCGGAAAGCGAACGGGGCGCCTCGCTGAATCCGCCTGCCTCGGAGTGCTGCATCCCGGCGCCGTCCGTCCTGGAATTCGCCCCGGACGGCAAGTTCGTTCAGGCATGGGGCGGCCCCGGGACCGGATACGAGTGGTTCAAGTCCGAGCATGGAATCTATGTCGACTCCAAGGACAACGTCTGGCTGAGCGGCAGCGCCAAAGAGGACAACCACATCCTGAAGTTCACGAACAAGGGCAAGTTCCTGATGCAGATTGGCCACGCGGGGAAGAACACCGGCAGCGGTGACCTCGAGAATGTCGGTGGGCCGGCGAGCCTGTTCGTGTACGCGAAGACGAACGAGCTGTTCGTCGCTGATGGCTACTTCAACCACAGGGTCATCGTCTTTGACGCCGACTCAGGCAAGCACAAGCGCCATTGGGGCGCGTACGGGAAGCCTCCGGACGACACATTCAAGTTCCCCGCTCGGGCACAGCTGATTCAGGGACCAGCGCCCACACATTTCAACAACCCGGTGCACGGCGTCCTGATATCAAACGACGAGCTCGTGTACGTCGCCGATCGCACGAACAACCGCCTCCAGGTGTTCAGGCTCGATGGCACGTTCATCAAGGAGGTGTTCATCGCCAGGAACACCCTCCAGGCGGAAGGAACCGTGCACAACTTCGCCCTGTCACCGGACCGGGAGCAGAAGTACCTGTACGTCATGGACGGGTCGAACAAGGCGATCCGCGTGCTGGATCGGCAGACGCTGCAGATCGTGTCGAATATCGGCGGGCGTGCGGGACATAACGCACGCGAGTTCTTCCATCCGCACAGCTTCGCAGTCGATTCGAAGGGAAACCTGTTCATCGGCGAAGTGAACGATGGTCAGCGTTATTACAGGTACGCATTCAAGGGGATGGGGCCGCAAACGTCGACTCAGTGAGGTAATCTCCTGTCTCTACCACGGAGGACAGCCATGTCAGGACGTGAATCCGGACGTTTGCTTGCGCGCCGCTCTTTCTTGTCGAAGCTCGGTCTCGGGGTAACCGCCGGCGGGGCCGCAGGACTGGCCGCATCGCCTGCGCAGGCGCAATCGGCCGAGGGTGGTCGCTGGCTGCCGGTTCGCCATGCACAGGATGACTGGCTGGATCAGATCCCGGGCAAGCACCGGTTCGTGCTCGACACGCCGACACCGGAGGGATTCGGGAATGCTCTCGCCTTTCTCAACAACTTCTATAACGTCAACCAGAGCGCATACGCCCTTCAGGACAATGACATCGCGGTCGTGCTGATCGCGCGCCATCTCTCCACGTTGTTCGCGTACAACGATGCGATCTGGGGGAAGTACGGCGCGCCGATCACTCAGCGCACCAACTTCAACGATCCAAAGACCAAGCAGCCGCCGACGGTCAACCTGTTCAATGCTGGCGCCTACGGTGCCGCGCTGCCCAATCGCGGGAACACGCTGGACAGCCTGATCAAGCGCGGCTTGCGCGTCGGGGTGTGTCAGGTGTCGAGTCGTGGATACGCCGCTGGAATCGCGATGGCCATCGGCGCCACACCCGATGCGATCTACAACGAGATGGTGGCCAATCTCGTGCCCAACGCGCGGCTAGTACCGGCGGGAATCGTCGCCGTCAATCGCGCACAGGAACGAGGTTACTCGTTCGCGAGCGTAGAACTCTGAACAGCGGACGATCGCACCCGAGGCGAAGGGGCGACGAGGGTCGAAGGTCGAGCGGTCGTGACCCATGGTTGTAATGTCTGACCTAATTGGTCTTATCCGTCTTCCCAAACATCTTCAGGAACTCGTCGTTGGTCCCCACCCGCCCATGGGTGGGTACATGCTGCGCGACGTCGAGCTTCAACTTGAGGATGTTCTGATAGAGGGTTCGCATGGTCGCCGTTGGGGTTGGCGGCTGCGCGCCCTGCGCCGGGGGTGAGTACAGGTCAGCATTCAGCAGGATCTTCTCTTTCGGGAGGTAGGCCATCAACATGTCCTCGCTGTGATTGCCCTGCCTGTACGAGGCATCTCCTAACTCGTACGCCATATCCTGCACGTGAAAGACTTGCATCATACGCACGCCATCGGTCACCACATAGGTGGCAGTGCTGCGCGCATCGCCGCCCACTGTCTCAATCGGAGCGGGCCGCCGGCTGATCATGTACATCGGGCTGTACATTGCCATCCGGTCAGGCTGCAGCGTCCATGGACTTGGATAAAACGGGATCTCCAGGTAATACGCCTTGTTCGATTCGTGGGTCACGATGGTGGTTCCCTGGGAGAGGTAGGTGCGGATACCTCCGAGGTGATCCATATGGTGGTGCGTATTCACCAGATAGCGAATCTGTTTGTCAGGGACGAGCCTGTTCGCTTCCGCGATCACCGCCAGCGACCGCGCCTCGTTGTTGGGGGCGTCGACCACCGCGACGAAATCCTTGAACTCCACGAGCATGCTGTTGTGCGTCCCGCCTCCAAGCACCCAGACGCCGTCGGCCAGTTTCTGGCTCTCCACTCTCACGGGCGGCGCCGTCGCCTGCCGCACCGCGTCGGGGACGGGCATCGTGGCAACCGTCACGTTGGGCTTCACGCTCGTGATCTTGAGCTCGTAGTAATTGTGCGCGGGGTTCAGTCTCGGGTCGCCCTGGTGCACATGGACCAGCTGAGGAAACATGATGCCGCCGAAGTCCTTGTATTGCGTGTACCGCATCTCGTAGTCCATGTCGCCGTAGACGGGATTGGGAAACCACGTGTCCACGAGCTCCACGAGATTCTGGTCATTGATCGTCACATTCATCTTGTATTTCCCGAGAAGCGAGAAGGAGACGATCGTCACCTTTCTTCCAAACTGCGAGAGGCCGAAGTCCGACGGCCCCACGATCGGCAGCGTGATTGCCGTGGCGTTGGACGCCGCGAGCGCCGCCTTGAGCGATCCGTGCGGCGTCAGCGCGAGCTCGAGCTGCCGGAGATCCGCGAAGGGGACGCCATCAAGATACGGACGCGTCAGCGGCACCGGCATGTTGCCCTGCATGTTCCAGGCGTAGGTGCCGCTCAGGATCGCCGTCATGTGCTCCTCTGCCATGGGCGTCCTGCCGAGCGTCGGATAGTTTCCTTGCCGCCGCGTGTAGTCCTCGCGGGACCACGTGGCGCCATAGTCGATGAGGCGCGTATAGTCGGTGACTTCATAGTGCGGCCAGTCTTCCGCCAGACCGTAGGTCTGACCGATCTGCGAGAACCAGCCGGCTCCCGAATACTGGATCGTCTTCAGATCGGTGCCACCCATTGCCTTGACAGAGGCTTGCAGGACCGTCCGGGCATCCTGCGCGGAGGCAGTCCCGACCGACAGCCCAATCAACGTAACGACCACAAAGAGCCTTCGCACCATACGTCCCTCCACATCCGGTCGGGTGATTCACCCGGTCCGCCTGAAGGCGGACGCTACCGACGATCATCGGTAGTGTCCGGCTTCAGCCGGACCTGAACAGCCCGAGTCTGCCACGAGCCACCATTCGTTCAAAGCAGTTTGCGCGGAAGACGGTGAGGCGCGATATACTCCGCGCCGCCCACCCCGGTTGACAAGGAAACCTGGTGAGAAGGAGGGGTTGTGAAACGTTCAATCATCGTTCTCGTTGCACTACTGCTGGGTGTCGCTGCTGTCTATGCTCAGCGGGCAGGTGGACAGGGACAGGCTGCGCCCGCTGCTCCACAAGGACCGAGCCCCGAACAGCAAGCCGCGATCGCGAAACAAGACGCGCTCGAAAAGGCCACACCGCAGCTGCAGATCACTGAGGAGGTGCTGCGCCTCGTGGTGCCCGGACACACCATCGGTGAAGCCACAGGCGTGGCAAAGGATTCCAAGGGTCACCTGTACGTCTTCACCCGCAGCGGCAACGCCGGTCCGGCGCGCGGCGCGACGGCCTCGCAGCTGTTCGAGTTCGATCAGAACCTGAGATTCGTCAAGCAGTGGGGTGTGGACAACTACGCCGCGTCGTTCGCGCACACGGTTCGAGTCGACAAGTACGACAACGTGTGGATGACCGACGAAGGGTCGAACATGATCGTCAAGTTCACCCCCCAGGGGATGGTGTCGATGGTGCTCGGCAGAAAGCCGGAGGCGATCGACTTCCTCGAGCGCTATCTCGAACACGGCGAGATAAACGAAGTGCGCTTTCCCGTGGGCACTCCTGGCACGTTCG
The DNA here is from genome assembly GCA_963741135.1 of uncultured Acidobacteriota bacterium. Classification (GTDB taxonomy): domain Bacteria; phylum Acidobacteriota; class Vicinamibacteria; order Vicinamibacterales; family UBA2999; genus Gp6-AA40. The sequence continues at coordinate 115,397 of CAVUHC010000005.1, read as the reverse complement.
GCCGACCGACCGACGTCGCCTTTGACAGCAAGGACAACATCTTCGTCAGCGACGGCTACACGAACTCGCGTGTCGCAAAGATCGCCAAGGACGGAACGTGGGTGAAAGCCGTCGGCACCAGAGGGAGCGGTCCCAACCAATTCAACACGGTCCACGGGATCACCTCCGACGCCAAGGACAACATCTACGTGGCCGATCGCGGCAACCGGCGTATTCAGGTTTATGACGCGGATCTGAACTTCGTCAAGTCGATCGCCAACGTCGGCGCCCCCTGGAGCGTCTGCACGTCACCGGCGCCCACGCAGTACCTGTTCAGCGGCGACGGAAACGGCAAGATCTACAAGCTCGACATGAACGGCAATCTGGTTGGATGGGCCCAGACCAGCAAGGGGCATGGCCAGACCGGCTGTCTGATCCACGAGCTCCACTGCGAGTCCGAGAACGTCGTGTACAAGGGTGACTGCTCGACGTGGACGGTGGAAAAAATCACGATCAAGGGCGGAGGCCGGACAACGACAACCCAGTGACAGGTTAGCGACGAACTCCCAACGCCCAACTTCCAACGAAGAGCCGCTCGCAAATGAGCGCCTTGGGAGTTGGGAATTGGGAGTTGGCAGTCTTACTTCTTCGCCCCGCCGAACCTCCAGAAGAGGAACGCGGCCAGTACTCCGATCCCTGTCAGCACCTGACGCTCCGTCCCCGGGTCGAACGGATCGTTGGCGACCTTGAGCTCGAGCCGCAGACGCGTCCATCCACCTTTGTTGTACAGCTCGTCGTACATCCGGGTCTGAAGATCGTGGGCGTTGACCGTCTCCAGGTCATCGCCCTGGCCGGGAGCAAATGGGCCTGGCAAGATCGGGAGCCTGTTGCCGGGATCCACCGCCCAGTTGACGAACTTGACGGCCAGGCTTCGATCGGTGGAGGACGGCCACACAGCAACCAGCAGCAACGCCACGACGAGGAGCATCCACCACTGCGCGTTGTTCGGCTGCTTCACGCGCGCAGCATATACCTGGTCACGCCCTTCCTTTCACGATCTGCCGTCGGCGCTGACCCTTCGCGGCCGCACAGGTGTGAGCGACTACTTCCGAGAATCGTCCCGCGAAGCGACGTCTTCACGATGCCGCCACAACCAGCCCGCAATTCCGAGCGCGGTCATCCCAACGACGCCACCTGTGAGCCAGGTCCCCAGCTTCCCGCCCCGAGACATGACCGGAGGCGGCACGGACGGGCGCGACCGCAACGGCCGGTCCGGCGAAGGTACCCACCGCGTCAGATAGGCGAACGCTTCCGACGCGCAGAGCGGACAGGCCTGGGCTTCGTGAACTTCTTCACAGTCGAGACAGAGACGGGCGAGACGGAGCTGCATTCCACGAGTGTATCGGTCACGCGCGGATGACGCATCACAAGGCGACGTGGCGCTCTCTACAACGCTGGTCTCGGAGATTCAAGCCTCGGGCGTCGGGGCGGTGCCTGAGCCCGCTTCTCTCGTGCTCTTCGGCACTTGAGCCGCTGGGCTGATGGCGAGGGTTCCGTTGTTGCATTCTCTTTTGGAGGAATGGCCAAGTCGGATCGGGGATTTTCGGACAGGCTGAGCGGCCTTCCCTACCTCGCGCTGCTCGTCGGGCTGGCGATGGTGATTGTCTGGCTGGCAGTGGTCGCGGGACGGTCGAACTCGTCAACCTCGGCATTATCTACGACCGGAACGGAAGAGCTCGCGTGCCAGACCTTGTCGCATGGCAAGCCGCTGGGGTCACTGCCGGAAGCGAGTGGTCTCGCGTTGAGTCTTCGCACGCCAAACGTGCTCTGGTCGCTCGACGATTCCGACGCGCCGGTCGTGATTGCGCTGGATCCCGCCGGGGACTCTATCGGACGTGTCCGCATCTCCGGCGCCCATGTGAACAACTGGGAGGACGTGAGCGTCGCGCCGTGCGGTAACCGTTCGTGTTCTGTACGTCGCCGATACCGGCAACGGCGGCGGCACGCAGCGCAACGACGTCGTCATCTACCGTGTTCCCGAGCCAGCGCCTGACGACAGGGAGACCGCGCCAGCCGAAGTGTTCAATGCGGCGTACCCGGAGGGCGAAGACCACGAAGCGGAAGCGGTGTTCGTGATCGACGAGCAACTGTTTCTCGTCACCAAAGGCCATCCATCGCTGCTGTTTCGCTTCCCGCGCGAGATGCCGCACGGCACTCTCGCCACGCTCGAACGGATCGGCGTCGTGCCCACCGAGCGCTTTCTCAAGGGCACGATACCGAGACGCACGCGCATCACTGACGGGGAAACGTCGCCGGACGGCCGCTGGGTCGCACTCCGGACGAACGAGGCGCTCCTCCTCTACCGGAGTCGTGATCTCATCGCCGGTCACATGAACAATCTCTGGCACGCCGATCTGCGAGCGCTTGACGAAACGCAAGGCGAAGGCGTGGCGATTTCCAATGACGGTGACGTGTACCTGGCCGGAGAGGGCGGCGGCCGGGGCCTGCCAGGGACGTTTGCACACATGAAATGCGCGCTTCCGCAGTGACGCGCGTCGGAGAGATCGAAGCGTCCACCTAGTTAGAAGCGCGGAACGCCCTTGTGCGACGCGAGCCGGATGCGGATATCATTGCCGGGATTCGCGAATGAGCGTCCAACCGGCAGCACCTCAAACGATCGCTGAGAAAGCCGAGCCGTCCATACTTCCCTTCGTCGCGCCGACCGTCGTGTTCGGCGTGCTCACCGCGCTCGAAGGTTACATCCCCACAGATCTGTATGTCGTGGCGTACGCCGTAAAAGCAGTCGCCGTAACCGCGGCTCTGCTGATATGGCGGCAGCCGCTTCGAGACATCCAGCCGGATTTCAAGGTGGTCGTGCCATCAATCCTGCTGGGCCTCGTCGTGTGTGTGGCGTGGGTAGGCCTGGACAAGGCCATCCCATATCCTCACATGGGCGAACGGGTTGGATTCGATCCGTTACAGCCTGCCGAACCCGCTGACCCGGGCAGGATTTGTGGTGGTTCGCCTCTACGGGCTGGTGCTCATGGTGCCCCTCATGGAGGAAATACTCTGGCGTTCGTTTCTTCTGCGATACATCACCCAAAGCCACTTTCTGTCGATTCCCATCGGGGAGTTCTCTTTTCGTGCTTTCGCAGTCGTGATCGCGGCGTCCGCGCTCGCGCACCCCGAGTGGCTCGTGGCCGCGGTGGCCAACATCGTGTACTGCGCGTGGCTTCGACGCACGCGAAGCCTCTTCGCAACCATCGTCGCGCATGCCGCGACGAATGGCGCGCTCGGAGCCTACGTCCTCGTCACGCATGAGTGGCAATACTGGTAGCGCATCGCCTCACGCCCACCCGCGCAAGAATTTAGGACGACAGGAAGATCGATGGCGGCCACGGCGGATGTGGTGATCGTCGGAGGCGGGATCGTCGGGGCGAGCGTGGCGTACCACCTGCGCGCCGACGGATGCACAGGGCGGGTGCTCGTCGTCGATCGCGACCTCACACATATGCGCGCGGCCACGGCAGCCAGCATGGGCGGCGTGCGCACGCAGTACTGCGTGGCGAGCAACCTGGCCATGGCGCAATACGGACTCGAATTCTTTGCCGGCTTCGACGAAACGCTGGCGGGAAGCTGGGGCCGGCCGCGCTCACACTTCCGCCGGGCCGGTTACCTGATGCTCGCGCATGGCTCGAACGAGGTGGCGATGCGCCGGCGTTGCGCGGCGCAGCAGGCGATCGGAGTCGGCGTCGAGTGGCTCGCGCCGGAAGTCATTCGGCAGGTGGTCCCCGCGTTGGCCGTCGACGACGTGGCGGGAGCGTTGTGGACACGGGAAGACGGCTATGTGAATCCCGGCGGCGCGCTGCAGGGTTTCATCGAGCGCTCGCGGGAGCTGGGTGCCGTATGGCGCCAGGACGAGGTCGTCGGCCTTCGGCTCGACGGAGCGCGCGCGGAAGTGCGCCTGCGCGACGCGGGGCCGTTGTCCACCGCCGTCGTGGTGGTGGCTGCCGGTGCGTGGAGCGACGAGGTAACCCGATTGGCAGGTATCGATCTGCCCGTGCGCCCGCTGCGGCGCCAGGCCTGCCTCGTGCAACTCGGGACGCCACCGCGGGCGCCCATGCCGATGATTCTCGACCGCGACAACCCTATCAACTTCCGCTCCGACACGGAGACCGCGGACCATCTGTTCGTCTCGCGCCAGCTGAATGACGAACCGCCAGGCTTCCGCTTCGACTGGGATGTGGAGAGCTTCGCGGCGCACATCGCCCCGCGCCTGCGCCGTTACCTGCCAGGCTGTGGCGAGCCGCGACTGCAGCGTGGCTGGGCGGGGCACTACGACGTGTCACCGGACGAGAACCCCATTCTCGGACCGCATTCCGAGCATCCGTCGCTGATGATTGCCGCCGGCTTCAGCGGCCACGGGCTCATGCTGGCGCCCGCGGCCGGACGAATCACGTCCGAGCTGATTCGGCTCGGACGCGCGGAAACACTCGAGGCGCGGCCGTACCGGCTGGGGCGTTTCGCGGAGGGAGAGCCAATCGTCGATCCCCAGATCTGAGGTGCTTCCGCAGCGGTTCACGCTTCCGAGTGCTCACTTCCCCGCCTTCGCGGCGCCCTTCGATTGCGCCGCTTCGGCGAGGCCTCGCCATAGCTCGCGCATGATGCACTGGCGAGCGACGGCGGGTCGGTTCGTGTTCAGGTTCGTTCGCGTGGGGCTTCGCCGCGGCATCAGCCCGGCTCTCAACGTTGCTTGATTCAGTTGACGCTGGTGGCCGTTGCCGGTACTCTGCGCGTCAACCTGTGAGGTACATCGTGTCGATGATGCGTTCGGTCACACTCGCCGGCGTTCTGGCCTTATCGACCCTGGCGGTTACGGCATGCGGGTCGGATTCACCTTCAACGTCGCCCAGTCCCAGCCCCGCTCCGGCGCCAGCACCTGCGCCGGCGCCCGCTCCAACGCCTGCGCCAGCGCCGACGCCGGCTCCGACCCCGGCACCCACCACCGCGTCGCTCACCGGCACAGTCTCGAACTCGGGTGGACAGCGTCTCGGAAGTGCGAGGGTCACGGCGATCGATGGACCCAACACGGGACAATCCGTCCTCACGAACGGCAACGGCGAGTATCGATTCGACTCGTTGACGATCGCGAATATGAACTTCAGCGCGAACGCCAGCGGATACCTCGAGGCCCGGGGCGGCACGTTCGTCAACGGCACGAACACGCTCGCCTTCGTGCTGGCTCCCGTTCCTCCGCCTGACCCGTCCATCACCATCACGTCGCGAATCATCTCTGGCGGTCCGGGAACGGCGGCGCAAGAGTGGGGATTTACCGCCAACAGCAACGTCGCGTTCACATCATACGATTGGGACTTCGGTGACGGCGCGAGCGCGATTGACGGCCGTGCCGAAGAACAACACGTGTACCGGACGAGGGGATCGCTCACGGTAACCGTCACCGGCCGGCGATCCAGCGGAGGGCCGGTCGTCGGAACCCTGAAGATAGAGGTGCAGTGACGCTGTCGCGCACGCAGCGGACGTGAGCGGAAGGTTGCGGTTTAGCGTCTTGTCAGCGTCGCCTCGCCATCGACGTCCTTCTGCCACGCCGCGATCAGCGGCGCCAGTCGTCGGGCGATCTCTGACTGCTCCCGCATCAGGTCGTTGCGTTCGCCGAGATCCGTGCGGACGTTGAACAGCATCGCCCTTCCGCCGTCGTAGAGCAGCTTCCAGTCGCCCGCGCGGACCGCTTGTTGCGGCTGGCGCCTGTGACACGCCAGAACAGCGTCCGTTCGATCTCCGGCACGCGTCCTTCGAGCACCGGGAACAGGTTGATCCCTTCGAGGCGCGCTTCAGCCGGAACCGGCGTTCCTGTCGCTGCGAGAATGGAGGCGGTCAGGTCCATCGTGATCCCCACCTGGCCCGACACGCCGCCCGGCGGAATGCGTCCCGGCCAGCGGAAGATCGCCGGCACGCGGATGCCGCCTTCCCACACGGTCCCCTTGTGGTGGAAGAGCGGCGTGTTGCGCGACAACCATTCGCCGCCGTTGTCGTTGGTGAAGATCACGATCGTGTTCTGTCTCAAGCCAAGCCTGTCAAGGGCCCCGAGGATCTGGCCGACGCCCTGATCGGCGCGCTCGAGCATCGCGACGTAGTCGGCCCGCGTGCTCGTCGGATTGTCGAACGGTCCGAGGTGTCTGCCGTTGTCGCGCGCCGTGGACGGCTGATCGGGCCGCTGGTAAGGCCAGTGAGCGGCGTTGTACGCGACATCGATGAAGAACGGCTGGCGGGCATTCTGCTCGATGAATCGAATCGGACCGCTCGGTAATAAGGTCCGTCATGTAGCCCGGGACTTCCACAGGACGGTCGTTCTCGAACAGATCTGCCTTCAAAGGCGAATCAGCGCCGGCCGTGTGCTGGTAGTAGTCGATGAAACCGCTCTTGAACCCGAAAAAATAGTCGAACCCGTGGGCGCCGGGACTGAACTCACTCTTCCATCCCAGGTGCCACTTGCCGACGAGCGCGGTGGCATAGCCGTTGTTCTTCAAGAGTTGCGGCAGCGACCGCCCGCTCGACGGCAGTCCCCGCTCCCAATCCGTCGCGCCGCTGCGCGCCGAGCGGCTGCTCCAACCCGAAGCGCTGCTGATACCGCCCCGAGATGAGACCCGTCCGCGTCGGCGAACAGGTGGCTCCGTTCGCGTAGAAGTCCGTCAGCCGGACTCCATCCCTCGCCAGGCCATCGATGTTCGGGGTCTTGATGTCCGGCGCGCCGTAGCTGCCGAAGTCGCCATATCCCACATCGTCCGTGATGATGAGTACGACGTTCGGGCGCTGGGCATTTGCGACCTGCGCCTGTGCCAACGGCGGGACCGCGACGACCGCAACGAACAGCAGGAAAAAGAACCGATGCATGTAGCCTCCCGTCATCGCCACCGAGACCGGCGGCGAGTGTGCCACATTTCTGATTCTGATGTGGTGAGGCTGTCGCGCGACGGCGTGGAAGTGGACAGGGGCGTCGGGGGTGTCGAGGAGGTTCGAACGAAAAGGTGGGCGGTCTTACGCGCTACGAGCAGGGTCTGTTCAACCAATTGCCGGCCAACTCAACCGCTGAGACCTGCGCAGCCTGATCGTTTGTGAGGCAACACACTTCGTAGGGCACGCGAACTCCCGCCTGAAATACTGCCGTCGCTGGAGCCGCCCAGGTGAGTACTGCCACGACCTTCGAGTCCCTATCGAGGAACGTTCCAGTTACTGAGAGGCGTTCTGCGCACCCAGTCCCGGAATTGACGAGCTCACCGCCGACAGTTCCGGTGGGCTTGCCGGGAAGTGCAACGACGGATGACCCGACAGGATCGAACTGGGCGGGCAGAACCTCCATCTTGAAGTCGATCGACGTGTCCCCAGACAAGCTGACTGGCTTCTTCGCTATCACATACCCGTTCGCGTTGGCCTGAAGGATAAAACTCCCTGCCGCAAGCGCGCTGAATTCGTACTTCCCCGACGCGTCCACGATGGTCCGCTTCCCCTGATTGCCGCCGTCAAGAATTTCTACAACAGCGCCTGCAAGCACGGTATCCCTGAATCCGAGCACCGTACCCCGGAGCGCCAGCGTCGTAGAGATCCCGGGAGAGGTCGGGGCAGTAGGCGAGACCGAATCTGTGCCCCCGCACGCGCCGAGCACAAACGCGATCGGAACCAGAAAACCCCAGATCGATCGGCTCGATCGTCGGATCATTGATGAGTTGGATTGTAGCAACCCTGACAGAAGAGGCCTTTACGATCTTGCATAAAACATCGACTCATTACCCGTAGCGTCTGAACGCAGGTGCCCCTAATGTCCGTGCATGTCCCACACAGTCCGTGCATGTCCTACACAGGAAGCCAACCCGGACAGGATGAGTGCAGCGGGATGTGAGACCTCACCCTTGACGCGGAACCGCACGCAGACATACGCCGCTACGTCGTTATGCGTAGCAGTTTGACAAGGTTGCCGCCAAGGATGGCCTCTTTCTCAGCGTTACTCAGGAATCCGGCGTTGACGATCAGGTCAACCGTGACGGGCCAGTTGAAAGGCGTGTCGGTGCCGAAGACGACCTGACTGACGCCCATCTCCGCGACGAGGTGGCGGAGCCCTTCAGGTGAGAACACCATCGAGTCGGCCAGGATCTGCGAGCGCATGTACTCGCTCGGGCGCTTCTTGATGATGCAGTTCTGGCCCGTTCGCTGGCAGGCGACCTCGGTCCGGCCAAGATACGACGGCAGGTACCCGCCGCCATGCGAGCCGCAGACACGAAGGGCGGGAAACTTGTCGAACGTGCCATCGAAAATGAGCCGCGACAGGAACACGGTTGTTTCGAGCGGGTTGCCGACGATGTTTCCGAGCCCGCCGCGTCCGGCCAGGGCTCCCTGCTGAATGATGTTTGCGGAGCCGTTCGGATGCATGAACACCAGCTCGCCGAGCTCCACCGCTTTCGCCCAGAACACGTCGTACTTCGGCAGCGTGAGACTTTCGCCGTTGACGTGCCCCCCGACGGTGACGCCGCGCGAGCCGAGTCGCTTGGCGGCGTCCTGCAGCATCTCTGCGGCAAGTTCCGGAAACTGGAGCGGCACCGAGGCCATCCCGACGAACCGATCGGGATGCTGCCGCGACCACTGCGCAAGCGTCTCGTTATGTTTGTTGCAGATGGCGCGTGCCAGCCCCTGGTCTTTTACTTCCCACCACCAGAAGTCATTGACCGTGATCGCCGCAACATCGATCCCGAGCCCGTCCATGACTGCGAGGCGATCGTCCAGACCCGGGCCCGTGGCCCGATCTTTTTCGTACGGCGTGCCCTTGACGACATCGCCGAGCGGCATGTCCCAGTGCGCGTGCACGTCAACGACGCGCACGCGTCGTCCTCCGATCGTGACCTGGCGCCGCGCGGGCGGCGCCTGCGCGCGTAATCCCAGCCCACGTCCTGCGACGTAGGCACCGGCGGTGGCTGCGGCGACAGTCTTGAAAAACTCTCTGCGATTCGGCACGGCTTGCCTCCTGACGTGGGTTTCCCGGAGCAGTTTTCGTGTGCTTCGCGATTGTCTGTGACCATCGCGGTTAGGACGGACAGCGCGGATGATCAAGCCGCAGCGACGGCATGTCAAGGTTTCGTGTATGGCTTCGAGACGCGAGGACATCCGCTGGTCCAAAGAGTCAGCAATGATTTGCTGCAGAATTTCCCTGATAACCGCTAGGGGTTTTCCCTGACTTCGCATCCGGCGGCAGCCCGACGTCGCCTCAGCGCGCCGGCCGGAACGTGGATGCACTCAGCGCGACGCCAGATCTGTGCTGTTCCATGATGCGCGCAACGGTTCGTGCGATCTCCTCCGCGGCCGCCTGCGGCGCTTTGGCTTTCGGATGGATTCCGCAGATCGCCGTCGTGACGCAGTGATCGAGGTCGCGACTCCAGCGCGATTGTCCCGACTCGTCGCGCCCGTAGGTGAGGTAAGCCGATACCATGTTGAGCCCGGTCCCGGGTCGCTCGCCCACGACGTGGACGATGATGGCGGCGCCGACGAGCCCGCCGATCTCATACCCGGCCCGCACGCGTCCGTTCTGCACGACAACATCGGTTTCGCCGACATGGCATCCGTTGTCGGACAGGAGCCGGCGAAGCGGCGGCAGCAACGCGCGCAGCTGCTCGTTGATGGCATTGGCATTCAGCCCATCCGAAACCACAAGCTGCACCTGCGGTTCCCGCGCTCGATACAGTGCCGCCACGGCGCCTGCGTCGTCGTCGCGCAGGCGCTCACCCGCCGATGGATGCGCAAGATAGTCGTCACGGCTCGTTGCCGTCGTCCGCACGCGCACGCTGCGTGGGCTCGCGTCCCTGATGATGCCTTCGTCGACAGTTGCATACAACGCGCGGCGCGCGTGTGTGTGGATAGCCTCGACTCGCGCGTCGGCTTCCGAAGCGTCCACGACGCCAAGGTCGAAGCCGCGTTCACGCAGTTCGTACAGTCGCCGGCGTCCTGCTTCTTCGAGTAATGACGATGTACGCTGATCGCCGCCCTTCCTGGCGTACGTCGCATAAAGATGCGCGACCGTGTCGACCCCCGGTTTCGGCTCGCCGTCGTGGCCCAGCACACCGAGCGCTGTCAGCCGCTGCTCCATCGAGGACGTCATGCGCCGGTCGACCTGGCGACGCAGACGAGGGAGCTCGCGGAACGACGTGGTGAGATACCCGAGCATCGGATCGGCGTTGCCGGCCACGGACATGACGTACGCCGGCGCGGCGCGATCGACGATGCGCTCGGTAAGACGACGCAACGTAGAGGGCGCGATGCCCATATGGAAGGTCGCGCACACATCGAGCCCCATGCTGATGCCATGGAGCTTCGCCATCACCGTGTCCTCGAGGCACGCACGCTCGAGTTGCTCCGCGTCTTTGAACACCTCGGGCCCGATAAAGCCAGCCACGTCGTTCACAATCATCCAGGGCCTTGCCGTCGGACGGACCCTGTCAACGCCGCCTGTCTGGTGGCGGAGGTGGCGCGCGAGCCCGTACGTGCGCGCCTCCAACGTCACCATATCGACACCCTCGGCGGAGCCGTTGGTCACTTCCGATCCCTGACCTGTCTCGAAGTACAGCCCATCGAAGTCCCGGACCAGATCGAGCAGACCGTCCACATCCAGGCCCGCCATGCCGACAAGTGCTCGAGATGTGCCGGCCAGACTCTGGAAGACAACGTCGATCCGCGTGTGCTTCTGCGCCTCGTGCTGCTTGACGACGTCCGACAGCACGCAGTAGCGGGTGGGAAGCTCGAGGCGTCGGACGATTCCTTCGAGCAACTGCTCGAGGCGGACGATCGTGTCGAGATCGTCGGCAGCAGGATTGATACCGATGATCACGTCGCCACAGCCGTACGACAGTCCCTCCAGAATCGAAAACAGAATCTCCTCTTCGTCGTCTCCAGGACTGTTCGGCTGGATGCGCGAGCCTAAATGCCGCGCTGCGCCGATCGTGACGCCATCGCCATCCAGCGGATTGAACAGCGCGCGCGTGACGCACGACAGCTCGTCGTTCGTCATCACTTTTGCGACGGCGGCAATCGCCTCGCTTGGCAGCGCGTCACAGTGCCTCTTCGCCCACGCCGCCGCACCGGGTCCAAGCAGCATGGCTTTCACGCGGGCAATCGTGAGGGGATCCAGGTCGTCGTCGAGACGACGGTCGCGCGTCCGTTTGAGTGCGGCCGTCACGCCATCGTCGACGAAGATCGCGCGCCGGATGTCACCGACCGTGGTCGCGAGCAACACACGCCGCGCGTCCTCACGCAGGCGGTCGTCGGCGGTGCCGCCCACCACGAGATCGCCCTCCTTGAACGCGTTTGCGAGGGTGAAGACTCGGCGGAGCTCCCGGTCGTCCATTTCTGTCAGCGTCTGTCGATCAGGTGGTCGGTCCGTCTACACGGCTTCCTTCAATTGCGACATACAAAGAGCGATGCTGGCAATCCATGCAGTTCAAGAGCGCTTGAGCGACGTAGCCGCCGGCTAAACAGATTCGTGTCACTGACCGAATCCCTGATAGCCGAGGACAACATATCTGTTGCTAACACAACAGGACCGTTGTATCATCATTTTGGTGACGAGCCAAGAGTTCAAACGCTGGTTGGCCAACCAGGGCTGTGCATTTGAACCAGGGCGCGGTGGCCACTTAACCGTCCGCCGAGGCGACAAGGTCACTGACCTGCCGATGCACGGGAACAAAAAGGACCTCCCGACCGGGCTCGTCAACGGAATCAAGAAAAATCTCGGGCTGAAGTAAGTACCAAGCCCACGGAGGAGGAGGGGGCCATGCGGTATCCAGTCACACTCACGCCTGACGACGGCTCGATCGTTGTGACATTTCCAGACGTTCCAGAAGCGATCACCTACGGCGACACAGTCGAAGAAGCGCTTGCTCGTGCGCCAGATGCATTAATGACCATCTTCGATGCTTTCATCAAGGACAAGCGTGACATTCCAGCGCCGTCAGCGCAGCGTGGCCAGAGCATTGAAATCCCAGCCCTCATGGCTGCGAAGATCGAGTTGTATCGGACGATGCGCGATGCTCGGGTTGGCAAGGCGGAACTCGGGCGACGCCTCGACTGGCACCTTCCGCAGGTCGATCGCTTGCTGACCATGCGGCACGGATCGCAACTCGATCAACTCGAGTCCGCGTTCAAGGCGATGGGCAAGCGCCTCATCATCGACGTGCGGGACGAGGTAGCGGGGACGGACGGCACGGCGGCGATCTCACGCGCGGCCGGTCGTCTTCTTAGAAAACCGCGATCACACACGACCCGCGTTCACGGGGCCGTGCTGACCCATGAGGCACAGGCGCGCCGCGCCGAACGGCCCTCCCCCGCCCGCACGGCTCTGACCCGAAAGGCGGCGAAGAAGCGGTGACCCGTCTCTTCACAGCGCCGGTGGTGCTGCTTGCGATTCACCTGCTGTGCGGAGTGGCACGCGCGCAGGCATTTCTTCCCGAAGACAATCTCGCGTATCCGGTACAGATTGTCGTGCCTGGCGGAGGTGGCACCGGTTTCTTTGTCAGAAAGGATCGTGAGGTCTTTCTTGTCACCGCGATGCATGTGCTGTTCGATCTTCGTACGGGACAGCTCCAATCGCGTGAAGCCACCCTCCGCGCGTTGAGTAAAGACGTAAGGGAAGCCGCAGTCACGGTGATTCGCGTGAACGCGGCTCAGCTGCAAGAAGCAAGGCAGATCCGTACGGATGCACGTCGAGACGTGGCTGTTGCACGTATCGCGACTCTTGCGCGCGATGGGTTAGACACCACGCCCGGTGTTGTGGTTGTCGAGAAGTCGAAGGGAGCAATGGTCGTCGCTCCGTTCGAATACTTGTCTCGCTATGAGGGCGTGAACATCTCGAGTCAGATCTTCATGTTTGGCTATCCGTCAATCGGGTTGTCGGATGCTCCACAGATTGACCGTTCGAGGCCCCTGGTGAGAGGCGGGATTGTCGCTGGCGTCAATGCTGCGCTCAAGACAATCATCATCGACGCTCCGGTGAATCACGGCAACAGCGGCGGCCCGGTTGTGCAGCTGTCCGCGACCAACAAACTGCGAATCATTGGTATCGCCACGCAGTACGTGCCCGTGCCCGAGGATGTGTTGCCATTGACGCCGAGCGGTTCTCCAGGCTCGGCAGGTCCTTCGTCTCCGACAGGTGTCGCCCTCGGCAACTCCGGATACGGCGTCGTGGCGTCGGCAGATTCCATCATTGACCTCATATCTTCGTTTTGAAGGAACGCCCTGATTTTCTCCGCGACCCGAGCCGGTCCTGCGTTACTATGCCGCGTCTATCTGGCACGCGCGGCGCCGCCGCGGGCGACCCGGGCCCTCCACGTCGGGACAATCACACGATGAACATGTTTCGGATGAGAGTCAGGGTACTCTCCCTGCTTTCCGTCATGCTCTGCGCATACGCACCCCCGGTGCTGGCGCAGGTGCAGCCGGTTCCACCGGTCGCCGCAGCCGTGAGTCTCCCGTCGCCGCCCGCGGGTCAGCAGGGTGGACCGCCAAACGGACTGGGAGCGCAGGACAACGGCGGCCGGCGGACCATCACTGCGGTCCGGCTCCTCGACGGCGAGTCGATCGCGCTCGACGGCCGTTTCGATGAGCCGCTGTGGTCGAGGGCCGTCCCCGCTGCCGATTTCATCCAGATCGATCCGGCCAATGGCAGGCCCGCCACCGAGCGCACGGAGGTGCGCATCGTCTTCAACCGCGACGCGCTGTACCTGGGCGTCACGTGCCTCGACTCCGAACCCGACCGGTGGATCGGCTGGCAGCTCCGCCGCGACGAGCGGCTCAACTCCGACGACGGCTTCATGTGGACCATTGACACGTTTCTCAACGGCAGGACCGGGTACTTTTTTGAGATGAACCCGTCCGGCCTGATGGCCGATGCGCTGATTGGCCTCAACGGCAACCAAAACCGTGAGTGGGACGGCATCTGGAACGCGCGCGTGCAGCGCAGCGAGATCGGATGGACCCTGGAGATCGAGATTCCGTTCCGCACACTCAACTTCGACCCGGACAACGACACCTGGGGCATCAATTTCCAGCGGGTCGTCCGCCGCAAGAACGAGCAGTCGATCTGGACCGGGTGGGCGCGCAACCAGGGATTGCAGCGGATGAACAACGCCGGAGCCCTCACCGGCGTTCGCGACGTGACGCAGGGACACGGCCTCGACATCAAGCCGTACGGGCTCGTCTCGGCGCTCGCGGCGCCTGGCCGGAACAAGCCAGCGATGACCACCGACGCGAGCGCAGGGCTCGATCTTTTCTACAACCCGACGCCGGTACTGCGGGGCAATCTCACCGTCAACACCGACTTCGCGCAGACGGAGGTCGACCAGCGGCAGGTCAACCTCACGCGCTACTCACTGTTCTTTCCGGAACAGCGCGACTTCTTCCTCGATGGCGCCACGTTCTTCGATTTCGCCACCGACGGGAGAGACGGCGAGAGCCTCTTGGGTCCCTTCGGCACCAACGACGAGCGCATCATCCCCTTCTTCAGCCGCCGCATCGGCCTGAGCGCCGATGCCACGCCGCAGAAGATTGACTTCGGCACCAAGGTGACCGGCCAGGCCGGCGCGCAGGACGTCGGGCTGCTGCACGTGCGAACGGGCGAAGACAACGGCTTCGGGAGCGAGGACTTCACGGTGGCGCGGGTGAAGCGGCGCGTGCTGCGGCAGTCCTACGTCGGCGGCCTGTATCACGCGTCGCGACCCGCAGCTAGCCGGCGTCGGCGCCAGCCAGACTGCAGGGGTCGACTCGCGGCTCGCGACATCGACATTCTTCGGCGACCAGAACCTCGAAGGGAGCGGATGGTTCCTGCACAACAGCCGGCCTGGCGTGTCCGGAGGGAATAACGCGTTTGGAGCTTCGCTGCTCTACCCGAACGACCTCTGGAACGCGCGCATCGAGGCCACCGAGGTGCAGGAGAACTTCAATCCGGCCATCGGGTTCGTGTCGCGCCACGCCTACCGCCAGTACGGCCAGGCGGTGGAGTTCGGGCCGCGTCCCGCCAACAATAAGTACCTCAGGCAGGTGACGGTCGGCGCCGGCGTGGATACCCTGACCGATCTGAAGAACGATTTGCTCAAGCGGAAGATCGTCGTACAGCCGTTCCAACTGCAATTTCACTCGCAGGACAATTTCAGGCTGTCGGCCGCCCGCTCCTACGAACGTCTCGATACACCCTTTCAGATTACGGAGGGGATCACGCTCCCGCTCGGCGCGACATATTCGTTCAATCGGTATCGGATGTTCGTGTCGACCGCGAACAGACGCAGGCTGTCCGTCAACTCGTCGTTGGAGCTTGGGCAGTTCTATTCCGGCACGAGGGCCGAGCGGCAGGTCAACCTCTCGGTGCGCGCTCGCCCCGGGCTCTTTTTCTTCCTGACCGGGCAGTGGAACGACGTCAAGCTGTCCGAGGGGCACTTCACCACACGCCTGTACCGCGTGGTCGCCGAGACGCAGTTTTCCCCGTTCATCGCGCTCACGAACAACATTCAGTACGACTCGCAGAGCGGCGTCCTCGGCTGGCAGTCGCGCTTCCGCTGGATCGTGACGCCCGGCAACGACCTGTACGTGGTATACACGCACAACTGGCGGGACGACCCGCTGCTCGACCGCTTCTCGACGCTCGACAACCGACTCTCGTCGAAGGTCCTTTACACCTACCGGTTCTAACCCAGGAATTCAGTGTGGTTTGTCGGTCCCCCAGACCTGACGAGTCACTTCGAGCATACGTTCCAACTTGGCCCACTGATCCGCCTCGGTGATCTGATTGCCGTCCACCGTGCTTGCAAAGCCGCACTGCGGGCTCAGGCACAGACGTTCAAGCGGCACGTACCGGGCGGCCTCGTCGAGCCGGCGCGTGATGTCGGCAACCGATTCGAGCGTCGCGGCCTTGGTGGTCAGCAGACCGAGCACGACGACTTTGTCTTGCGGCACGAACCGCAGCGGCTCGAACGTCCCCGATCGCGCGTCGTCGTATTCGAGGAAGTACGCGTCGACGTGCAGCTCGTTGAACAAGGCATCGGCGACCGGCTCGTAGCCGCCTTCGGCCACCCACGCGCTTTGCATGTTGCCGCGGCAGAGATGAATCGCGATGGTGAGATCCGTCGGCCGCCCGTCGATGACCGAGTTGATCAGTGCCGCATAGGCGTGCGGCAGCTCGTTCGGGTCGTCGCCCCGCTCCTTCGCCTGTGCCCGGATGCTGCGGGTCGCACAGGTATGCCAGGTTCGTGTCGTCGAACTGGATGTACCGGCACCCGGCCGTTGTACAGCGACGCCACTTCGTCCCGGTAGACCTGCGCCAGATCCTCGAAGAACTCTTCCAAGTCCGGGTAGGCCGTGATGTCGATCCCTTTGCGTCCGCCGCGGAAGTGCACCATCGTGGGCGACGGGATCGTGACCTTCGGCGTCCTGGTGGCGACCGACTGCAGGAACTGGAAGTCGGCCGTCTGGATGTCCTGCACGTGCCGCAGCTTGCCGGTGACCGTCACGCGCGGCGGCGCGAAGTCGATGTCGCCCTCGCGCGTGTGAAACTTCGCGCCGACGCCGCCGGAGATCGCGACGCCCTGCAGCCGCTGGAGAAAGTCGAGGTGAAAGAACGTCGCGGCGGAATTCGCCGTCGGTGATGCTCTGCAGCCCGATCGCTTCCTGTTTCTCGACGACTTCCCTGATGGCGTCGTCTTCGACCACGCGCAGTTCGTCTTTCGTGATTTCGTCTCTTCTGAAAGCGCGCGCGTGCATCCTTGAGGCGCTGGGGCCTGAGCAGGCTGCCGACGTGGTCGGCGCGGAACGGCGGGTTCAGCCGTAACACTGGATGACCTCCCACTCCATTATTGACCTCCCCTAAGGCCGAAGCCATCCCGGCGGCACATTCGAGCGCCGTGCCTCTTCTTCCAAATCAAAACCTCTCAGCGTGGTGTGTTCGGAATGACACCCACACCGACCCCTTGTCCGTATACCAGTTCGGCTCCACGATCGGCGGTTTCAAAGAGGAGTCCCAACCCGATCAACCCGGTTATCGGCCACGGCCGCCGTGGCCCGCGGACCGCTCGCCCGGCCTGTAAGGAGCATTGCCACCCGCACCACCGCGAGACCCGCCGAAGTACCACAGCGTCCAGAACGCCCACTCCCAGTGCGCGTTGACGAGCGCGTGGGCCATGCCGGGAATCAGGACAGTCTGCGCGGCCGCGCGGCCGGTCAGATAGGTCGCCAGCGCGGCGAACGCGCCGATGACGCCGAGAACGGATCCCACATTCCTGAGCAGCACGCGCGCCCTTCCAGGCAGCGAGTATGCGAGCAGATCGAGCAGCACGCTGGTGAAGAGCAGCGCGATCGGAAAGTGGACAAGCATCGGATGGACGTTTGGCGCCCATGCCGGAACCAGCGACATCACTTGGTCACTCCACTCGCCAGGGCGAGACATTGGTCCACTGCCCCATAGCTTCGAGTGCCCACGCGGTGCTCTTTCCGGTGTGGCAGGAGGTGCAGGGATTCGGCACGCCGTACCGGTCTGTCATGGCGGGGGAAACAAACCGGAACGTGTGGCTTCGGACATTGACTGAGGCAATCGTCTGAGCGATCTGCGGCATGTGGCAGGAGACGCACGCGCTGCCCGCACTGTCCGTCTTGTGATGCGTGTGCTGCTCCAGCGTTCCACGGGGACCGGCCTGGAGCTGTGCGCCGTGGCATTGGGCGCAGACGGCATTGCCGGGAAGCACGAGGTCGGCAGACCGTCCGGTTCCGTGCGGATCGTGGCAGGCCCAGCAGCGCACACCCTTGGCGTACATCCGGCTTGTGACGAAGTCATTCCCCTGCATCCGGTTCTTGTGCGCCGACCCTTCCGGCCAGTGCGTAAACGTGGTTGCCCCGAGCGTGTGTTCTTCCAGTCGCCAGACGTCGGCAAGTCGATCGCCGGCGGAGTAGCCCACCGGCCAGTCGTAGTACTTGCCCTCGTGTGGATTCTGGCGTGGCTGGCCTTGTGAATGGCACTGGATACAGACGTCGTTGGATCGGGTGTCATCGAGCTTGGCGGGATTGACGATCGTCGCCGCGATCGGATTCGCGACATGCGAGCCGCCTGGACCATGGCATCGCTCGCAGCCGACGTTCCACTCGGTCACAGTCTTGGTGGTGATGTTGTAATTCACCGAGTGACAGCCATCACACAGTGGGCCTGTCGGTCGCTCCTCCTGCGCTTCCGGGTAGTGCGCGACCCACCAGTCGGTGTTTGGCTGAACGTGGTAGAGACGCCAGGTCTTGTTCCGCACGTCCCACTGCGCCGGCAGGACGTAATAGTCATCACCCTGCTTCTTCCAGTAGCGCTGCTTCCATTTCGTCCCGTAGACAAACGCCACGTCTTCGGGCCTGAACGTCACCAGAGGGTTCGGCTTCGAGAAGTCGCCGAGTATGGCCTGTGGCCGTTGCTTCGGGTCCTGAACCACGTTGGCCATCAACGTGACCTTCCAGCGGTCGTACTCCGACTTATGGCAGTTCTCGCACGATGCTGATCCCATGTACGAATTCGCCTGGACTGGAGGCGGCGGTGCTGGCCTGGAGCAGCCGCCGAGCGCAAGTACGAGTCCGGCGCACGCGAACGCCGTCTGCCATTTGCCTCGTGTCTTCACATGGTGAGTTTATAGCGAGCGTCGAGAGGATGGATCTCGCGCCCCGAGGTTGCGAAACGCAAACGCCCGGCACTGGCAAATCTGAGGGTCGCCATCGAAAACCGTGATCGAGCAACGCCACGCCGGACGTCAACCGCGCTGTTTCCGTCGAAGCCGCCCCCATTTGATCATCAGAAGTGTTCGTCCGGACTGGACCGGAAGTTGCCGATAGGCACCTCCATGTCTAAACGAGGCGCGGCGGCGTTGCTCCTGGCTGGCGCACTGGTCACAGGTCCCGCGAACGCGCAGACGCGGCCCAATCCCAGCCAGCAGCCCACGACATCTTCTTCACTCCAGCAGTCCAGTCCATCCGCGCAGGACGGCCCTGTGCCTGTCTTCCGGATCACGGTCGTCGGTCATACGACGCCGGCCGTCAACTACCGGCCGCGTAAGGGCGACACGAAAATCGACTTCAGAGGTACTCCTATTCTGCCGTTCGCGGTGGGCGAGGCGGAGGTAGGCGGCAAGAAGGGCTATATCGACATCGAGGCCAAGTTTGACAAGCTCCAGGCGCCCACGCAGTTCGGTCCCGAATATCTCACCTACGTGCTGTGGGCGATCACTCCGGAGGGGCGCTCCACGAACCTTGGCGAAGTCCAGGTGGACGGCAATCACGCGCGTGTCCACGTCACCACCCAACTGCAGGCGTTCGGGATGATCGTCACGGCCGAACCGTACTTCGCCGTCACGCAGCCAAGCGACGTGGTGGTGCTTGAAAACGAGGTTCGCAAGGGCACCAAGGGCAATATCGAAGTCATCGCGGCCAAGTACGATCTGCTGAAGCGAGGCACGTACCTGATGAACCAGGACACGCGCCAGCTGAAACTCAAGCCGCTCGAGCCGGGCGCTCCGCTTGATCTTGCCGAGGCTCGCAATGCCGTCATGCTGGCGCGGTTTGCCGGCGCCGATCGCTACTCGGACGATACGTTCACCAAGGCGGCGAGGCTGTTGATGGACGCCGAACAGGCGCGCGGTCGCGGCCGCGGCGGGAACGAAGTGATGATGCCGGCGCGCCAGGCCGTCCAGACCGCCGAGGACGCGCGGTTGATCGCATTACAGAAACAGGAAGACGAGTTCGCGGCACAGCAACGCACGCTCGTGCAGCAGCGCGAGAGCGCCGCCCTCGATCGCGCGCGCGCCGAAGAGACCGCCCGCAGGCAGGCCGAGCTCGATCGACTGACTGCCGACGCCGCACGGGTTGCCGCCGAGCGCGACAGAGCTGCCGCGGAGGCGGCACGCGCGGCGGCGGAGGTGCAGGTGGTGCGAGCGCAGGCGCTCGCGGCACAGTCGGAGCGCGACAAGGCGGCGGCCGAGGCGGCACGAGCGGCGGCAGAATCAGCCCGGCTCGCGGCGGAGGCACAGGCGCAGCAGGCACGAGCTGCCGCTGCCCAAGCCGATCGTGAAAAAGCGGCGCTCCGCGATCAGCTGCGGCAGCAACTCAGTCTGGTTCTCGAAACACGCGAAACGGCACGAGGACTAATCGTCAACCTCTCCGACGTGTTGTTCGATACCGGCAGGGCGAATCTGAAGCCAGGTGCGCGGGAGAAGCTCGCCAAAGTCGCCGGCATCCTTCTCTCGCACCCGGGGTTGAATACGCAAGTCGAGGGTCATACCGACAGCGTCGGGGATGCGGACTACAACCAGCACCTCTCCGAGAATCGCGCTGATTCGGTACGCACGTATCTCGTAGGACAGGGCATCGCGTCCGACGCCGTGGGGACGGCAGGATTCGGCGAAGGCCAGCCGGTCGCCTCCAACGATACGGCGGCTGGACGACAACAGAATCGACGTGTGGAGCTGATTGTCTCGGGCGAGGCTATCGGCACGGCAACGCACACGACGCCTCGAACCACTCAATAGCGCGACGAGCGAGGCTTGCCAACCGAAGCTCTGTGATGCCGCGGGTGCAAGGGTTGGCGTCCCGACCGGGATTCGTGCCGGCTGGCGCGACGCAGTGACACCAGCCCGCGTGAGGAGCCTGCGTTTCTAATTTCCGCCCGGTCGGACTCCTGGAAACGGCTTCATACCCAGGCTTAGTTGATCCTCGACGGACTTGTTCCCCTCGTGGCACGCCTGCTCCCACACCTCGAAACCAGGTTCCTTGTTCCGGATGAGGGCTGAGCCCATCGTCCAGGGGCGTGTATAGACACGCGGGTCCTCGAGTCGCGCCTCGTAGTGGATCGTGTCGCGGTCGATGAGCGTGAACCGTTCGACCACGTGCAGCGCGTCGCTGAAGAAATTGCCGGCGTTGTCCAGCCACGCCAGGCCGTTCGTGTTGGTGACATCAACGACGAGCGTGTTGCCCTCCCACCTGCCGCGTGAGTTGCCCTGAAACAGTTTGATCGCGCTTCCCACATGCGGTTCACCAGTCGTGGGAATAATCCGGTACGAGTGGGAGTACTCGAGCAGGTGCATCACGTAGCCAGGCGCTTGAACAATCTGGTGCGCGGCGGGCGCAATGACGTCACGCGGAATGCCAGGCGGAAAGCAGCTGGCGAGCGGAGAGATGAAACGATCGACGATGCCCTTCCGGAATTCGAGCGCCCATGGCTGATAGGGGATCTTGTGGTCCGGCGTATCGATGACAAGGCTGGGCCCGGCCTGAGTGTTGAGGCCGTCGGGGCCATGCTCTTCTACGTCCTGCGATGTGAAGGCGCGGTCCCAGTAGCCCTGTAGATCCGGCTTCCCGTCTGGCGTGCGCGGCGGATCGAAGGTTTTCGTCTTGGGAAGCGCGCATTCGTGGAACTTCACCGGGTCGAGCGGACATCCGCCGGCTGTTCGAGGCGTCGCCTGGGCCGCCGTGCGATCGGCTGACACCGTAAGCATCAGTACGGCTGCAGCGAGAGAACCGAGTGGTTTCACTGGAACCTCCGCTCAGAATTCCTTTGTGGCTATGGGTCCTCGGACCCACATTGCAGGCTGAGCGCCACGTTGCTTGCGGATTATAAGCCCGAGACCGCGCGTCGGCACCGGGCCACGGAGGCACGGAGTCACGGAGTCACGGAGTCACGGAGAGTACAACTGGACAAATACTCCGTGTCTCCGCGGCTCCGTGGCTTGTCGCAGTGTTCCGAGCGGCATCGGGATTCGTACCCGACGGATCAAGACGGTCACATCGGTCGCGTGTGACGATCGATCACCGCGGAGAGCGCCCGCTGGCAGACGCGGCAGAACGGCACGCGGTTTCTGGAGAACATGACGCAATCGACCTCGGGACGGTAGAACGCCTGGGCGTCGTAGTTGGCGCCCTGGAACAGTCCTACCTCGCCGGCGTGCTCAGCGGCCGACAGAACGAAGGCGGCGAGGACTCGCTGACGCACTGTGGTGCCAGTGTATAGTCCCCACCGTGATTCGTGCCCGCTCGCCTCGAGCGTGATCGGATCCTCGGCCCTGGCACTACTTGAAGTTGGCCGCCCCTGGAAACCCTGTGGCGTCGGCGAGTTCAGCCAGGGTCAACACCTGCCCGACGATAGCCCGGCCATTGATGACCCAGGTTGGATAGGTCTGCACGCCGGCCCTGTGTGCATGACGGTGCCTGCGGGGCATTGGGTCCAGCGAGGCTGCATTCGATGTACGGGAGACGGCTTGCGGACGCCCCGAAGAGTCGCTTCTGTTCCTGACAATGCGGACACCACGATGCGCCGTAGAACAAGACGCCTTCCTCGGTCAGGTGCTCCGCCAGCGCACGGGTCATCGGGTCTTCCGGCCCGGTGGGCTCGGCTTGCGGAGCGATGTAGTTGGCGTGGAGGAGCAGGATCACCACGGCCGCGAGCGCGCCCCGACCAGCGACCAAACCCACCCAGGAGCGGTGCGCCATCTCGGGAGGACGTTGCAACACCACGAGCGCGAGCGTGGCCGTCATGAGTCCGAGCGACGTCAGGCAGTACGGACACGCGGACTCGAGAATCGTCAGGGACACCACCGTCAGGTAGACGCTGTAGCAGACGCCGAAGAATGCGGCGGTCCAGGCATAGGACCAGTGCGTGTCTGCTCGGCGGACGAACGCGATGCGCTGCGAGCGCGGTGTAGCCCAACAGTCCCCAGAGGGCTGTCGGCAGGCCGAGAAGGGTCGCCCAGCGGCTCGTGAGGACGATGTCGCATCCCCCGCCGGCGGAACATCCCTGCACCGCGCCGCCACTGAATGCAGTCCACGACAAGTACCCCGTCAGTGCGATGCCCAGGCTGCTCACCGCCAGGAGCGGCCAATTGGGCCCGGGCCGGAGTGCGTGTGTTTCGGACGGGGTCCTCGACCGTCGTCGTGTTTTCGATTTTTTGCTCATTCTCGCCCCGCGCCAGAATAGTACCTGAACAGGTTGCTCTTTGGTGATCGACTCGTCCGCCTCCGCCGAATGCGGCAAGAGGAGTGAAAGCGGCCTGGTGGCGTCCCCACGGGGACGCCGTGGCGACGGGGGATGATCGTGATCCATGGCGCGGTGGCCGCCCTGAAGGCGGTCTGACGTTGAATCGAATCGCTTCGACGCCCCCGGAAGCGGAAGTCGACGACGAACTTCTATCAGTGGGTTGTCGTGCTAATCGAGAAGCTCTAGCAGCAGTCGCGGGCGTGTGCGTTGCGATTCTCTTGGGAACTGTTCGACATCGAAGTCTTGGCCAATCAGGTATGGCGCTTAGGTCGACTACCCTGCCATAATCGCCGCGGCTTCCCAGTCAGACGAGAACTCGACGCATGTGGCACGGATTCGATCCCGGCATTCGGCGTGACTTATCCACCATTCGCGAGTTGGTGGCGCTCCGGCACCAAACGCCGACACGAGAGTGGCCCCTGATCTACGTCGAAGAGCAGGATGCGCTTCTGGTGGTGCGCGAGTGGCCGGATGGTTCCATCACCGCCTATGCCGCGCTGAGTCCGCGACCCTGAGCCGACGCTCCGCTCGATGTCATCGAGCGGAGCGTCGTTCAGGGTCAACCCTTTCCTGAGCGTGCGATCGCTAACAGTAAACGCCAACCGCGCAGCGCCGGACGGTGCGCCGCGCCACACCTGCAACACTCACCGGCGTTAGAGGACGACCGACTATTGCCTCGACAGTCGAGCTGAGGCCGTGTACACCGGGGATCGAGAGTCCCTCTCCAAGTTCGAGTGCACACACGCCGATGATCCCGGCCAGCAAGAAAGCCCAGAATCGCTTAGACAGAGTCATTTTTGACCTCCTACCGCAAAGATCTTCGGCAATTCATCCAAGTCGGGGAGATTGGCCAGATCGCGTTTTTTGGCGCCCGTTGCATTCTTGAAGCTGAAATCCTTGGCCCCAACCCCATCGCCCGTTTTCCAATCACTGATTGTGAGGCTGTATTGCGGTGCCTGCTCGACCTGGTTGCTGGTGATGACGTAGCGGCAAGGATAGGGACGGCTTCCCTGTGCAATCCAGATCTGCCAGTCGACTTCTTTCGTTCGAAAGGCGAAGTGATCGCATTCGACGCCGCCGATCACGCCGCTGCCAAGATCCTTGACGTTGACCACGGTGGGCATGAGCTGGTCGTAGACATTCGACAACAATAAGTCTGCGCCAGGCACGGGTCTCCCCTTATCCCTCAACTCATCGACCAGATGATCGATTGTGCCGGGCGCCTCGAGTTGACCATAGAGGTTCGCCGTCTTGCCGAGCAGCGTCAGCGTTTTCCCATCAAAAAGAAACTCGACATCCGCGAACCCGCCGGTGCGCGTGACGCGGAGCTTGTCAGGCCGATTGAGCGTGACGTTTCCCGAACTCGCTAGCGCGAGCTTCTGCTTGTCATCGGTGACAATTTCGAGGACGGTGTCGTATCGAAACGATATGGCCTTCTCCGCCGCCATGTAGCCGGACATGGTCTTGAACAGGTTTTTGGCGTCTCCCTCATCGGCTCTCGCTCCGAAGAGCGCCCCGCCCAGCCCAAGCATCAAGGCCAATGCAGCAACGGACAGCATCGGCTTAACGGTTCTCGCGGATTTCCCGGCTACCATCTGCATCTGAGGACCCCGTCGTTGACCTCTCACTTTGGATTCGATTGGTTTGCTCATTTCACCTCCTCGATCTCTCCCGGTTTCCAGCCCTTGTCGAACCACGGTTGGAGCGGACCGTAGAGGCGCAGACAGGTAGCCGGCGTCTCGGTGCCGCACGACCCACGCGGTCCCCACAATTCCGCACGTCGTTTGCCCGCGCGCAAAACCGCGGCCATCTCTACGCGGCAGGGAGGTCGCCAAAAACGGCGATTCTGCGGGCGAGTCGCAGCGTTCGCGCCCGGCGGTCTTGGAACTGCTCGAGAGCAGTGACAACAGGCCGTGAGTCGCACGTGGTCGGCCGTAAGGAAATGTTTTGTCGCCACGGTTGTGTCCCGCTGCCGGCCCGCAAGCCTCATTGCCGAATATGCATAGGCACGCAGGTCCAATCGATGCACGCTGCCTAGAAGAAAT
The DNA here is from genome assembly GCA_963741135.1 of uncultured Acidobacteriota bacterium. Taxonomy (GTDB): domain Bacteria; phylum Acidobacteriota; class Vicinamibacteria; order Vicinamibacterales; family UBA2999; genus Gp6-AA40. The sequence continues at coordinate 90,293 of CAVUHC010000005.1, read as the reverse complement.
CGAACGCGTGAAATGACCAAAGCAATCAGTACAACGAGGGGTCATCGTGGCAGCCACTCTTCAAGAACTTTGATGAGACCTGCTGACGCGAAGAGATGGTTGGTAGTGAGCGCACTCAGCTTTCTGGCAAACACTTCTGCGGCGACGGCGCAGACGCCTGACGAAGCAATGCAGGTGGTGCCGCTGCAGGAGTCTCCTGGTCAGTCTTTCGTAGTGTTTGGCGGACGACCGTTCATGAACACCGAGCTGTTACAGATGCTGGGGCAGCACACGTCTCGTTCCGACTGGCGTACGACTGACAACACGCTGGTCCCAAGAACGTTTGTTTACGATCCGCTCCACAGACGCCTGATCGGTCCAGGCATACAGCTCGGCGATGTCAACAATCCCGCCAACCTTCGGCTCGGTCGTGTGCTCACAGACGACACCGACCAGCCTGATTTCGGCAAGCGACACACCCCCGGCACCATAGTCGGGCAGATCTGCTCGATGGGCTGGGCGGCAAAGGGGTTTACGGCTTGTCAGGCAGCGATACAGTTCATCACCTTCGATGAAAGGACCGGTGGATTGTGCTTGTCGATGCAGACGGGAAAAGACGGGTCCACTCCGCCCTATAGCCCCAGCTGGCCAAATGGGGTGCCGTTTACCGCACAGGATCTGGTTTGCCATGTGCTGCTCTATCCGGACGGACGCCTGGTCGTTGGTTTGAACACGGACCCAAACCGGCGCCCGACTTTCTCCCTCGTCGTGAACGGCGATGGGGAGTTCAACGGAAACGTGACGATCAATGGCAACCTGACAGTGAAGGGCGTCCTCAGCGCTGACCGTTTCCTGCCGACGAGTGGATCAAGAGAGACGAAATAATGGGTTTCGCTTTACCCCTCAGATGATTCGCGCAATGCCGCTCAGCGTTCCCGGCACCATGTCATCCTGGATTGGTGCTGTGAGAGGTTTCGCGTGGAAGGCCCCGCGGTACGGGACCTGAATGGCCGGACGTGCAATGTGGCCGCTCGCCAGGCCTGCCGCGGAGCGTCGAGTCGCGCTCATCGTGGTTATCGCGTTCCTGATTGCCGGAAGCGCGTGGATCCTGTTCACGGACTTGCTGCTCTATTCGGTCATACAGGACCCCACGACCGTGGCCCGCATCGAGACCGCGAAAGGGTGGGCGTTCGTCGCGTTGGCCGGGCTGTTCCTCTACGTAGTGACGCTGCGGAGCACGGCGCAACTCGGCAAGGCGACAAGAACGATTTCTGCAGTCGTGGAAAGTATCGGTGATGGCGTACTGCTACTCGGCCCTGAACGCACCATCGCGTACGCCAATCCAGCATCGATCCAGATGCTCCGGGTGGCGAACCTCGACGATCTGCTTGGGATGGGCGCCGCGGAGTTCTCGCGCCGGTTCCATGTGTCGTACCCCGACGGTCATCTGGTCCCGCCCGATCAATTCGTGTCTCAGCGGGTGTTCGACGAGTGCGGTCCCATCCGTTATAAAGCCATCCTGTACCCGCCCGGGCAACGCGAACTTGTCATCCTCTGCACAGCTGCGGGCGTTCGGACCGAGATCGGACTGCCGGCCGAGCTCGTGGTGAGCGTCATGCACGACATCACAGCGACGGAGCACTTCTATCGCCATCGCGACGAGCTGTTCACGCTAGCGGCCCATGCATTCAAGACGCCCGTCACCGTCATCAAGAGCGCGACGCAAGTGTTGTCAGCCTGTGCCTCTGCGGACGCCCGCCGCTCGACGGCGGTGATTGAACGCCAGTGCGCGCGCATCGAGCGATTGATCGAAAACCTCCTGGCGCTCTCGCGTATCCGCTCCGGAACGCTTCAGCTCTACCCGGCCGACGTCGATCTCCGTCCTATGCTCGAGGACGTCGCCGAGGATGTCGCCAGGCTTTCGAGCGGACATGAGGTCCACGTTCGACTGGACGCACGTCCACGAGTCCATGCGGACCGCGAGCGGCTCGCAATGGTCTTACGCAACGCGATCCATGCGGCCACGCGCTTGTCGGTGCCGGGGGGGGCGGTGACCGTTCGGCTGGAACGTTGCGGTACCGAGGCCCAGATTGGGATCACCTACCGGCAGCCGCGTTCGTCGGACGGAGAGCCCGCGGAGGCGTCTCAGGCCCACGACGACTTCGACGACATGGGCGTCAGCCGCTTCGTGACTGAGACGATCGTCGAAGCGCATGGCGGGACACTCACAGAGCGCATGGACCACGGCGAAACGACTGTTCAGATCCGGATTCCTGCTGTCTTTGAAACAATATGACGGATACGCCCGCAGATGTGCTCGTCGTGGACGATGACCCTGATCTGATGGAAATCATGCAGGTCATGCTGCATTCATCGGGCTACGAGGTCAGAGGCGCCTGCAACGGCAGGGAAGCCATAGAGGCGGTCGCACAGAAGATGCCTGCGGTCGTGTTGCTCGACATGCTCATGCCGGTGATGGACGGCTCGCAGTGCGCGAAGGAGCTTCGGGCCCGCTACGGGCGCAACTTGCCGATCGTCGTCGTGACTGCAGCCGAGCACGCGCAGGCACGCGCCGCTCAGGCCGGTGTGGTCATCGACGCGGTGCTGGCGAAACCGTTCGAGATGGAACACCTTCTGCGCGTCGTGGCGCGATACGTACCCAAGGTGAGGCTCGACGTTCCTTCTTGACACTCGCCGCGTCCGCTTGCGCGTGCCGTCGCCTTCCTTTCCACGTTCGGCAGTTTGTAGCGGCCGTCAGGGAGTGCCTGCGTCGGCACCGCCGAGCGAGCGGTCTAGGCGCCAGTGCGAGGACGAGCCTTCGTCGCGGCCTCGGCCCCAGGTGGTTCGCGGAAGGGCTCAACGGGGATGCGCTGATAACGCACCTCGAGGATCTGCAGTTGCTCGGTAGTGCCCGGCGCGTGAAGGACCACGCAGTCGCCGGGTCCGGACTTCATCAACGCGCGCGCCAAGGGCGACATCCAGCTGATGTGGTTGTGGTTCAGATCGACCTCGTCGAGGCCGACGACGCTCACGACGCGCTCCGTTCCAGCGGCGTTGGCGTAGCGCACGGTCGCCCCGAAAAAGACCCGCGTCGCCGCCCGCCCACCTCTCGGGGCTTCCGGGTCCACGACTTCCGCGGCATCGATTCGCTTGGTGAGAAAGCGAATCCGCCGATCGATCTCGCGCAGCCGCCGCTTGCCGTACTGATAGTCGGCGTTTTCGCTGCGATCGCCGTTGCTCGCCGCCCAGGCCACCACCGCTGTCACCGCCCGCCGTTCCCTGGTGAGGAGAAACCGTCGCTCGTCTATCAGTCGCTGCAGGCCGCCCGGTGTGATGTAGTTCTTGACTCCGACGCGCTGGGCGTGTGCGGCCTCTTCAGCGGCGTGGTCGTGCTCGTCGCCCTCGGCGTCGGATTCCTTCGTGAACGCCTTGCTCATGCGGCTCCACCAATTCAATCATGACCCCGTCAGAGCCGTCGAATCTCCGCCAACTGCCAGTATCGGGATCTCGGCGAGCGCTCGCAGCTTCGGCGAGACGTTCGTCCAATTGATCGCTGAGGTGACGGATCCTGGCAAGGAGCTGTTCTGGGTTCATGGTCACCACCTCAGGTTAAAGGACTGAGACTGCACGTAGAAAAACGGCACTGGCCAAGTCCTGTTGACCAGTGCCTGGAGGAGGGTGGAGCGGGCGCGATTGTATGTAGTGCCGAAGGGGCTCGCTGTTCGATTCTGCACATGGGAGTCTGTCTGTCAGACGTTGACTACAAACGACGGGCATCGCAACGATCCGGACCAGCGCGTCCGGAGGGGCCTGTGGTCATGCTGAGGCCACGTGACTGGACGCACATCCGCGAGGCCGACGCAGTGTCGGGCGATGACGTGAACAAATCAGGAGAAGAATCGCTTCTCGGCCGCAGACGCGATGCTGCGCGACAAGAAGTGGATAACGGAGCGCCGCGCGGCGAGGGGGCCTCCGCTGGAGTGAGGCGCTTCAGCGAATCCGTCGCCCCTTCCGGAGATGGACGAAGGGCCAGCGGTGATCGATCCAGATCAACCAGTGCTTGTGGCCGAAGACTCGGGCCCACATGGCGGTCAGTCTACGACCGTATCACGTCGATGCTGCAAACATTCGTAAGGTCAGCCGTAGAGATAGTTAGCGCACGAGGTCCAGCCCGATCGTCGTCTCGGTGAGGCTCAGTGACAGCCCGTCGATCGGGATCTTCAACGACACCGGAATATCCAGCGACGACACCACGGCGCCGGTATCGCGACGCCTCAGGTCGAGCCTGACGCCGTCGCCGTTCACCTGGATGCCGCCGTTGACGATCGTGGTCCGCAACTGGCCCGCCAGTTCCGGCCGGTATCGCGCGAACAGGTCCTGAATCAGCGTGGCCACGAAGTTTTTGACCACGGCCGATTGCTCGTCGACGATCTCCTTCACCAATTGATTGGCGAAGGTGGATATTTTCGGCCCGTAATCCGAGACCGCCTGTTGCTCGATCCCATTTACCAGCCCGTCGATGCGCGGCGTCACCGTCGCGTTGATATCTTTCCCAATGGCGTCGATGAATGTGTTCACGTCAGACATGACCCGTTACCTCCTCACGCACGATGCAGCGTCTCCCCGTGGCGCTCATGGAATGTTCGGCAGCGGGATCACGATTTCGCCAATCTTGACGCGGGCGACGACAGGGATGTTGATCTTGAGGAGATCCTTGCTCTTGTGCTGGTCCCGCAGGACAGGCTGGAGTGCACCGCTGATATTGACGCCGCCGTCGACCAGTTGAATGGCCAGTGCCCCGGTCAGGCGAAACCCATTGCGTTCGACAAGGTTCTGAAAGAAGTCATCAACGATCGACATAGGCAAATCCTCCTCAGTCCGTCAGGGGAAACAATCGTGGAAGCTTGAGCAGCGCCTCGTTGAAGAAGAAGACGGTCAGCACGTAAAACCCCCGCTGATGGGCGCCGTCGATCATCGTGAGGACGAAGCGATTCACGGCCTGCCGCGCCGTCGCCAATTGATCGTCGTTGGTCACCAGCGGAATCCGTGCCTGCAACAGCGTCAGCAGCGCGTCTCTCACGGGGTCGAGCTTGAAATCGCGTGCCTTCGCGGCGGCAGCGGCCGCGTCCCACAGCGCGTTGACCCGTGCGCGTGCGGCCGGCGGCAGGATTTCCAGTCCTTTCGCGCCGATCTCCGTCGCGACCTGTTCGTCCGCCTCGGTCTCCACCGAACAGGTGTTTGGCGGATTGATGCATCCGTCCTGCGGCGAAACGGTGTAGTGACACCGATCGATGGCGCTGATGAGCCGAACCTTCAATGGCAAGTTGTGATCCTGCATGGGCGGGGCGGCCGGATTCGGCTTCAGGATCGAGATGTCCTCGTCGGCGATCGGCAGGCCGGCTGACTTCGCCTTGTTCATCATCCACTTCAGCGTGATGTCGATCAGCCCGCTGTTCCCGTTGCCTCCGCCCACGTCCGAATGGACGCCGCGAAACCACACTTCGACGGCGCCCGGCAGTCGTGTGGGGAGGAACGACGGGCGGCGCTCGTCGAGCGCCATGGCGTGAAAGCAGTACTGAAGGTTGCTCTTGGGCAGCGACAGATGATGGCCGATGTTGAGCAGGTCGTCCCCGAGATTGGCCAGTCCGAAAGCCGCCACGACATCCCACACGCCGAGAAACCGGATCCGTGGGCTCGCCTCGACCACCGAGTCGCTGCCGGGCCGGCGGATCCCGCGGTCCATCACGCAATGACAGAAATCGAGCGTGGTGGCAGCACCGCGGCTGAATCCGACGATGTCGATGATCGTGTCGCCTGCCGCCCAGTTTTTACACAGCTGATCGTAGGCTTCGGTGATGCGTGGCAGCTCGCCGAGTCCGAACGCCCCGCCCAACGCCTGGCCCACAACACCGAACCGCGTGCCCACGCCGGCCAGGTAGAAGTCCTTCGTGCCGGAGTGCTTGCGATAGGCCTGAAAGAATCGGACGACGTTGGTGTTCATCGGATCCGGATCGTCACCGTCCTTCGCAGCGTTCCACGTACCGTCGAATGCGTACAGCGCCATGTCTTTGTTCCCCAGCGTTTCCGGCGAGATCAGGCCTCGCAACGGCCTCGAACGAACGACCGGTAGATAGGCCGCCAGTTGCAATACCACGTGTATCCAACCACATGCAAATTCGCAATTTGAGTGCGTTGATTTCTGCACCCCATTTCCGCGAGCAACCGCAGAATCACGGAGTGCGCGAGATACGTGTCACGTCGCGGGCGATCCCGTCGCGCAGAGCGGTGACGGTGTCGGCGACTGTCCAGTCGACCTGTTCAAACACTCCAGCTGCCGTGGCGAGCGCCCGCGCCGAGGCGCCGCCGCGTCCGTAGACGTCACGGTGTACCTCGAGGTAGACCGTATCGTTCAGGACGCTCAGCAGCACCGGCTCATAGATGATTCGCCCGAGTGTGCCGACGCGGATGCGGCCAAACAGCCGTGCGATATCGTCGGGGTGGACGCGGATGCAACCGTGCGACACGGTGCCGAAAATGCTGGACGGGGCGTTGGTGGCATGGATGCCAATCCCGGAACGGCTCAACCCTATCCAGAACTCGCCGAGCGGATTGTCCGGTCCCGGTGGGACGACCGCCGGCTGGATCCGTCCCCTTCGCCTGCTCTCTTCCAGGATTGATAGAGGTACGTTCCAGGTTGGATGACGCTCGAGCACCTCTACGACGAACGCTCCGCTAGGTGTCGGCCAGTTGGGACGGCCGACAGCCACCGGATATCCAACGGTCACGCCCTCCGCACTGCGGTGGAACAGCATGCGCTGCGGGACGTTCACGATGAGCTCAACCGAATCGAGCGCAGCCGAGACGATGTGACGGTTGTCGATGCGGACCACCTGGCCCGATGCGAGCCTGGCGCTCGCAGGCAGGTCGTTCTCACGCACGAGCGTGGCCGAGTCGATGCCGTATCGTGCGCCGATGCTCCGGAGCGTGTCTCCCTTGTTGACGAGGTAATCAGTAATGGCACCCACGAGTCGATCTGGCCTACCGCGAACGGCCGGAATCGACGCCGGTTGGGATGTGCGCGTCGTCGAGTGGACGTCAACGCCCGGCGCCTGCGGTTCCTGACCGCGCACCTGAAGCGCTGCCAGGCAGAGGCATACGAACGAGACGCAAAGTCGGCTGGGCATACACGCCCTTCACTGCATTCAAAGCACACCCTAGACCAGGCCGTCATGCTTGGGAGACACTGGAAAGAGACGGCTTATAGCCTGTACCAGACGAGGGGCAACGGCGTCTTGCGTAGCTTGCGCCGACGCAACGCGGTCGTGAATGAGCACAAGTTATCTGCCTTCCTAAATGCGCTGCGAGCGTCTCGCCGTCGATAGTCTTGAGCTATCTGGGCGTCCGGCCCGTCGTGCAATATGGCCCGCCCTCGGTCCGTTCTCAGGTGACGTTGCAGCCCGTCGAGTCGCATACTCGACAGGCCTCAGCGGAGACGCGCTCCGGAGCGACTGTATTGTCGCGAGGATGATGGCGTCCCCACGGGGTTATGAGGAAGGTAGTGTCATGATGTATCCCAAGCGGTTGATCACTGCGGTATTGACCCTCCTGCTGATCGCCCTGTTCGCGTCCGGCCTGCCGGCGCAACGCCAGCGCCGGGGCGGCGGACCCGCTCCAGACGTGATCTACTACAACGCCAAGGTTGTTACCGTCGACGAACAGTTCTCGTACGCGCAGGCAATCGCCATCACGGGTGACAAGTTCAGCGCCGTCGGCACCAACGAGTCAACGCGCCGGCTCGCGGGTCCGAACACGCGCCAGATCGATTTGCGCGGCATGACGGTGATCCCCGGGCTCGCCGACAACCACCTGCACAACGCAGGCGGCGGACCCGGCGTCGATCTCTCGCGCACCCGCACCATTGATGACGCGATCAAGGCAGTCGGCAATCGAGTCAGACGCGCGGAGCCGGGCGAAGTCGTCATCTCGAACAGCGACTGGCACGAGGCGCAGTTGAAGGAACAGCGGCTCCCGCTTCGGCGCGACCTCGACCAGGTAGCGCCTATGACTCCTGTCGTCCTCGTGCGCGGAGGCCATGAATACGTGCTCAATTCCGCCGCGCTGGCGAAGTGGAACATCACGAAAGCCACGCTGCAGCCGGCAGGCGGCCGGATCACACGGTATCCGGACGGCGAGCTCAATGGTGAGCTCGTAGATACGGCAAAATCGCTCGTGACCCTTCCCGCCGACAAGCCGCGGACGCTGGAGCAGCGCATTCAGGATCAGATTGCCGAGTACAACAAGCTGCATGCGGTCGGTCTCACCGCGGTGCGCCATCCGGGCGATTCGATCGACAACTACCGCATGCGGAAGGAGATGGAGCGCCGCGGCCTGCTGACGATGCGCCTGACGCAGCTGCTGCGGCTCGGCGGCACGCCGGCGGCGATCGAGCAGACGCTCAAGTCGTCCGGGCTGTCGCCCGGTGACGGCGATGCGCTACTGCGCCTGGGCGGCATGAAGATGGCCGTCGACGGCGGCTTCGAAGGCGGCTTCATGCGGGACCCGTACGAGGAACCGTACGGCGAGGGCGGGACGTTCCGCGGTCTCCAGACGATGCCGCCGGGCAGTTCAACGAGACGGTGAAGCTGTACAACCGTCTCGGGTGGCGCGTGTTCACGCATGCGGTCGGCGACGCGGCAATCGACGAAGTGCTTACCGGCTACGAGGCCGCCAACGCCGAGGCATCAATTGTCGGCAAACGCTGGGGTATCGAGCACGCGTTCATCGGGCGCGCTGACCATCTGCCGCGCATGAAGACGCTTGGCCTGCTGCTGTCGCTGCAGGATCACTTGTATCTCGCCGGGCCGAGCCTCGTGAGGTATTGGGGCACGCAGCGCGCGTTCCTCACCACGCCGGTGAGGATGTACCTCGATGCCGGCTTGCCGGTGTCGGGCGGCACCGACGCGAGCGTCGTCCCCTATTCGCCGCTCTGGGTGATCTACCACTTCGTCACGCGCGACACGATTTCGGGCGGCCCCATGGGGGTGGACCAGAAGATCTCCCGTGAGGACGCGCTGCGGATGGTGACCCGCAACCACTGGTACCTGACATTCGAGGAAAACACAAAGGGGACGATCGCTCCGGGACGTTTCGCCGATTTGGTGGTGCTGCCCGAGGACATCATGACCGTGCCGGCCGAGCGCATAGCGCAGATGCGGGTCATGATGACGATGGTCGGCGGCAAGGTGGTGTATCGCGACGCCGACTTCCGCAAAATCACCCCCGAGTCGTGAGCGTCAACCAATCACGGCCCCCGCGACGTGACTTCCTCAAGCGTATGGGGTGGGCGGGTACCGTCTTGAGCCTCATGCCCGTCCTACCCCGCTTGTGTGAAGGCAGCGCGGGTGTGAAAGAGATCGCCCAGAGTCGTGCTGTACGCACGGGAAGCGCTCGGCACGTCACCGTCCTGCACACCGCCGACATCCACGCGCAACTCGACATCCATGACGAATTCTTCTGGGAGAGCGGCAAGCCGCTCTTCCGACGGCGCGGTGGCTTCGCGACGCTCCGCACGATGATCAATACGCTGCGGCGGCAGAACCCGGGCAACTCGCTTCTCGTGGACGGCGGCGATTGTTTTCAGGGCAGTGCTGTCGCGTCCCTCTCGCAGGGAAAGGCGATCGTGCCGCTGGTAAATGCCCTCGGTTACGACCTCGTGCTGCCCGGCAATTGGGAAGTGGTCTACGGCAAGGAGACGATGATCGCGGACCTCAACGGGTATTCGGCGGCCAAGGTGTGCGCGAACATGTTCCACACGGGCGCGGGGAACGCTCGAATTTTTCCGCCGTACCAGACGTTCGACGTTGGAGGCGTCAAGCTCGGTTTCGTCGGGTATAACGATCCGCTCACGCCGACGCGGCAGTCACCCGCGTACTCGAACGGGATTCGCTTTACGCATCCGCGCGAGGATCTTGCGATGCACGTGACGACCCTGCGCGAACGCGAAGGGTGCACGCTGGTATTCGTCCTGGCGCATATGGGGCTCGCGCAGCAGCTCGACCTGGCCAATCAACCGTATGCCCGCGGCGTCGATTACGTTCTCGGCGCCGATACACACGAGCGCATCCGAGAGCCGCTGGACGGACGTTTTGCCAAGGTGACCGAGCCGGGAGCTTTTGCGTCGTTTGTCGGCAAACTCGATCTGGTCGTCGAAGGGGGGCGCATCCGGGAGCAGACGTATGCGTTGCTCGACGTGAATCCCGATCGGTATCCGGAAGACGCTGAAATGAAGGCGATGGTAGCCGTGGCAAAGGCGCCGTACCGCGGTGACCTCGAGCGGGTCATCGGCGCGACGACCACTCCCCTCATGCGCTACTACGTGATTGAAACCCCGATGGACAATCTCATCACGGACGCGCTGCACTGGAAGTTCCAGACCGATTTCGCCGTGTCGAATGGGTTCCGCTTCTGCCCGCCCCTCGTGCCGCCTGAGGGCGGTGAAGCGGCTCTGACAAACGAGTACCTCTGGAGCATGCTGCCGGTTGATTCCGCTCTCAAGACGGGCGTGGTCACCGGGCAGCAGATCCGCGATTGGCTCGAGGACGAGTTGGAGAACGTGTTTGCGAAGGACCCGGCGAAGCGATTCGGCGGCTGGCTCGTGCGCTTCAAGGGGTTGACGGTTGTCTTCACCATCGGCAACCAGAAAGGGTCGCGCGTGCGCGACGTGAAGATCAGCGGCGTGCCGCTCGTAGTCAACAAGCGCTACACCATGCTCGGGTGCGAACGCGAGGGCGACCCGGACAACGTCGTCTGCCGGCTGCAGAACGTGGCGGATGCCAGGCGGCTGGATGCGCTGGTTCACGACGTGCTCAGCGAATATGTCGCAACGCACTCGCCCGTCGCACCGCGCATCGAAGGTCGCGCGGTGGCGACCGATGCGCCGGCCGATCTGTTGTCGCAGGTGGAAGGTACGAGCTACCGTTTCCGGTAGACAGATGACGAGACGTGCCGCCTCGAACCGATTCGGATCGGCGCAGCTCAGAGTCCTAAGTGGGACGTCGGAACCAGAGCTACAGGTGGCAAGCACTCGTTATTTCTGGCGGGCCGTGAATCCCTGAGCAGTCATGTCGATTTTGTAAATCGCCTTGGCGTTATTCCTCACGCCCTCGGGAGTTCTGTACTCATTGCCGTCCGGCGTCGTCATGCCCGCGCCCTTCGCGTAAAGCACCTTCTTGTTGGGTCCGGAAAACGCAACGCTCGAGGCGGACCTTGGCAGAGGAATAATGCCCAGGTGTTTTCCTTCCACACTGAACACCTGAATACCAGTATCACCGGCGGTGACGTACAAACGACCTTCGGAGTCGATGCACATCCCATCGCCACCGGCGGCGCCTTGGAGCATCGCGAAATCCCGCTGATTCTTAGTGGTGCCATCCGGCTGGATATCAAACGTGACGATAGTCCGGCCATTCGTGAGATAGAGAGTCTTCTCATCTCGGCTCAGCGCCATCCCGTTTGTTCGCACTTCCTTCCCCGCAACGAGGCTCACTCTGCCGGCGGGATTGACGAAATAAGTTCCCGCGTCGTCGGTGAAATACGCGCCACCTTTGGAATCGGCCACGACTTCGCCCATACGCCAGAAGGTTTTGTCTCCGAACTTGCTTGCGAGGACCAACCGTGTGGGATGCAGGACAACCAGTTCCGCCGCTTCTTTGCATTCGGTAGGACGGCCGCCCGGATCCGAACACGTTCTTTCCGCGCCAATGAGGCGGCCCTTGTTGTCGTACGCCAGGGCACCTGTGCCATGGGTGTCCCGGACAAAAATGGAAAACTTGTCGTTCGGATCGAGCATGCCAATCGTGCTCGGCTGTTCCTGCGCAAACAGCAGACCGCCGTCTTTCGTGCCGATGATGCCGTCCGCGTTATCGGGTCCCTGCCAGACGAGTTTCCATTTGGCGCCCGCCGCAATGACCCCAGGGATAGCGGTAACCATCACTTCCTTTGCAGCAGTCGGCTGTGGGAACGTATTTGGTTGCTGTGCGGCGGCGATCGCGCCGAAACAGAAGGCGATCGTCAATGCGACCTTGAATTTCATAGGCCCTCCACGCCCTAACGAATGACCCCGCCAGCGGGATCGCGCACGATCTTGTTGAACTCCGTTTCCTGCGATGGGACGCAGAACTGTTCGGCGATCTCTCGACTGCGCGGCGCCAACTTCAAGACCTTCCGCTCGCTCACCCACGGTGCCGTGAAAATCTTCGGATCGGTCAACGTCATGTTCAGTTCCAGCGTGTCGCGATCCAGCCGCCGATAACGCTCCTCCAGCGTCATCTCGGTGGAGTGAGGCACCCCGAAGTGGTCGAGCCAGGTGCGGTCATCGAAGAACCCGGAGGTGACAACGAACGTGTCGCCTTCCCACCGGCCGGTGGAGATGCCGTTGAACGTCAAGTCGGCGTCTTTCGGCAGCGGCCGGCCGTCAGTCCAAACCTGGCGGTACGAGTGCGCCCATTCGAAGAACTGAAACACCCGATTCGGCGTTTGGACAATCTCCATCGGGTAGACCGAGACGAGCTCAAGCAGCAGGTTGCGAACCAGCCCCAGCGGGTCGCAGTTCCCCGTCGGATCGTTGCCGACCGCCGGGGGCACGGCGCGCGGGCCGTACGACGGTTTGTTGGCGTCGAACAACTTCTTGCCCAGGGGCGTGAAGGGCGGCGTTGTCTGACTGAGTGTCAGCAACGGGCTTGTTCGTGTCCAGACGCCCGACAGGTCCCGCGGGTTATGAGGAACCGACACCGCAGGCTTGGCCTCGGCACCGGCGCCGCGTCTCCCTCCGCTGCCGGCTGGCGTCTGAGCGCGTCCTGAGGTTGCCGTCATCAGCACGGCGGTCAGCGTCGCCGTCGCGATAGCGGAGAGTGCTCGCACGATATGCTCCTCGACCTCGATAAGCGTCCCAGAGGACGCACGTCCCACCGTCCCCAGCGACGACCGAGCGCTAGTTCTCGTTGCTGCCGCCAGTGCCCAACACCTGCTTGCCATTGACCAGGACCGGGCGCATGCGGTTGACGACGCCGTTCGGCGTACCGGCGCGCGAGGGATTGAGTGTCATCGTGAGCTCATCCCCGGCCTTGATCGTGGTGGCCGTCCAGCCGGCATCCCGCAGCACGGTCGGACTGTTCATCTCGCCAACCCAATGCACCATCTCGCCCTTGACGTTCTTGACGTCGAACTCGACGAACGCATGCGGGTTCCTGAAGGTGAACCTCGTCACGACGCCAGTCAGCGTTACGGCCTTCGTCGAGTCGTAGGATGCGTTCGTGCCGTGATGCGCGAACACCGACGCCGACGCCAGGACCACCACCATAGCGATTAGGCGCCGTTCGATCACGCTTCGCATATAGATCTCCTACACTGTCCGACTGGCGGCTACTCAGAACGGCATGATCATGCTCGAGGCGCCGACCAGCAAGCAAGACGAGTCAACAAGCTAACCAACCCGGGCGCTGTCTGCAAACCTCCATTGCCGGTTCAAATCGGGCTACGGCGCGGTGTCCCGCTGCGAGACGCGATACGCGCGCGTCGACGGATAACCTTCCGTGGTCCTGGCGTGTATGATGACGATGCCATGACCAGGACGCCGAAGATTCTCCTCTCCGCGACAGCTCTCGTTGCACTCGCGCTGAGCGCGAACACCCCTTTCTTCGCCCAGGAAGGCAGCGAAGCGGCCTCGCTCGCTTCTCCGAAGTACGGGACCTGGGGGTTCGACGCCACCGGCATGGACCTGTCGGTCAAACCGGGCGACGACTTCTTCCGCTACGCGAACGGCAAGTGGGCGGACCGCACTCAGATTCCGTCCGACCGCACTCGGTACGGCAACTTCGACAAACTCGCGGAGCTGTCCGAGAATCGGCTGCACGCGATCCTCGAGGACGCCGCAGCCGGCAAAATCAGCGATCCCGACGCGTCGAAGGTAGCAGCGGTGTACGCCTCCTTCATGGACGAGACGCTAGCGGACCAACTCGACTCAAAACCGATCGAACGCGAGCTGGCGGAAATCCGCGGCGTGACAACGAAAGACCAGATGACCGCCTTGATGGGCAACGCGAACACGAGTGGGTTCGCGAGCATTCTCCCGGTCTACATCGCGACCGATGCCAAGGCGCCGACCAGGTACACGGTCATGGCGGGCACCGGCGGATTGGGCCTGCCCGATCGCGACTACTACCTGCAGCCGGCCTTCGCCACGCAGAAAGCGAAATATCAGGAGTATGTGGCCAGCTTGCTCGGGATGATCGGATGGGAGAAGCCAGCGGAGAGCGCGCGGGCGATTGTGGATTTCGAGACCAGGCTCGCGCAGGACACCTGGACGCGAGCGGAGCGGCGCGATCGCGACAAGACCTACAACCCGATGACGGTTGTCGAGCTCAACAGAGCGATGCCGGGCTTCGACTGGAATCGCTATCTGGCGCAGAGCGAGCTGCCGAAGGTCGAGCGGATCGTGGTGACCACGAACACGTCGTTCCCGAAATTCGCCACGACGTACGCCGAAACCCCGGTGGACACGCTGAAGGCGTGGCAGGCCTTCCATGTCGCGGACGGCGCCGCGCCGTATCTCTCGAAGCGGTTCGTCGACGCGTCCTTCGAATTCCGCAACAAGACACTCGGCGGACAGCCGGAGCAGCGGGCACGATGGAAACGCGCCGTGGCGTTCGTCGACCGTACGATCGGCGAATCGGTCGGCAGAATTTACGTCGCGCGCTACTTCCCACCCGAGGCCAAGGCCAAGATGGATGCGCTGGTGGCGGACATCCAGACCGCGCTCAAAGCGCGGATCGAGCGGCTCGACTGGATGGGGGCTGACACCAGGGCGCGTGCGCTCGAAAAGCTCTCCAAATTCACCGTCAAGATCGGCTACCCGGCGAAGTGGCGGGATTACGGCCCGCTGACGCTTTCAAAGATTGATCTGTACGGGAACGCAACCCGCGCGGCCGCGTACGAGTGGCACAGGGACGTGGCGCGCCTGGACAAGCCTGTGGACAAGACCGAATGGGGCATGACGCCGCAGACCGTGAATGCCTACTACAGTGCGACGAACAACGAGATTGTCTTCCCTGCGGCTATCCTGCAGCCGCCGTTCTTCGATCCCGATGCCGATCCTGCGATCAACTACGGAGGGATCGGCGGCGTCATCGGTCATGAGATCAGCCACGGCTTCGACGACCAGGGACGCAAGTCGGATGGCGAGGGTGCGCTGCACGACTGGTGGACGGCGGACGATGCGGCCAAGTTCACGGCGCAGACGGCCACCCTCGGTGCTCAGTACTCGGCATTCGAGCCGCTGCCTGGCGCACATGTGAACGGCGCTCTGACCATGGGCGAGAACATCGGCGACATGGGAGGCGTATCGCTGGCCCTCGATGCCTATCACGCCAGCCTGAGGGACAGACCGGCACCGGTCATCGAAGGTCTGACCGGCGACCAGCGGGTATTCCTCGGGTGGGCGCAGGTGTGGCGCGAGAAGATTCGTGACGAGACGCTGCGGCAGCGGCTGGTCTCCGATTCGCACTCGCCGGCGCGATATCGGGTGAACGGCGTGATCCGGAACGTCGACGCCTGGTACTCGGCTTTCCAGGTCCGGCCGGGCGACGCGCTCTACGTCGCGCCGGCCGACAGGGTGAGGATTTGGTGATGGTCACTACACCGCTTCTCTTTCCACGTAGCCACGGAGTCATCTCCGTGCCTCTGTGTCTCCGTGGCCCGTCGAACTGAAAATCGCAATAAGAGTTGCCCAACAAATCCGCGGTCCGGTACGCCGCAGTCCTCCGTCACTGCGGGTATATACTCCGCGCGGCCACGCCGTCATCGGCCGACGTCAAGGAGGGGCACTGTGAAGAAAACAACTCCGTTCCTGTGCGCGGTGGTGGTGATCCTCGCCGGCTCCCTGTGGGTACGGCCGGCGGCGCAGGCGCAGAGCGCACAGCCGCAGGACGTCCGCGCGCTGCTGCAGGCCGTTTCGAAGAACATCGGCGCCGACAACGTGACCACGCTCGAATACTCCGCGGTCGGAATGATCGCGGCGCCGGGACAGGGCTACGTGCCGATTCCCGTCCAGATGGGGATCCCCGAGAGCTGGCCGCGGTTCTCCGTGACCAATTACACGATGACGATCGACTACACGACGATGTCGTCGCGCGAGGCGTATACGCGGACATCGCCGGAACCGCCGCGGCGCTACCCCGGCCTCGAGGGCCCTGGCGCCGAGCACGGCAACCTCTCGGACGTCGGTTTCCGGCGCGGCGGCGGCTTCATCCAGAATCCCGGGCCGGTACAGATCGATCTGCGCAACCACAGCAACGTGGCCTGGGACGTCGTCAACAGCAAGCCGGTGCGCCAGTGGGAGTACCTGGCGGGGATCGATGCGGGTGACTACCGGCGGATCGAGGTCATTCTCACGCCGCACGGCTTCATCAAGACCGCCCTGGCGCCTGGCGCCAATCCGACGCTCGTCCCGGGCGGCGGCCCGCGGCGCGTCGTGCTGAACAACGTGCTCGGCAAGTACAAGGTGGTCGGCACGCTCGAGGACAACTACGTCCGCATGGTGGAGACGTCGATTCCGACGCCGGTGGTCGGCGACATGCGGATTACGCACGAATACGTCGAGTGGAAGGATTTCGGCGGTTTCAGGTTCTGGACCGAGGACCACTCGCACATGATCGACACGAACCAGAACGACAACCGCCAGCTCCGCGTCTCGAGCGCACGCGCGAACGTCACGGTGGCGCCGGAAACGTTTACGGTGCCGCAGGATGTGGCGCAGGCGATCCGGCCGGCCGTACGCGTTGTCACGACCCAGCTCGCGCCCGGCGTCTGGCTCCTGGGCGGCGGCAGCCACAACAGCGTGCTCGTGGAGTTCCGCGACTTCCTCGCCGTCGTCGAGGCACCGCTCAACGACGAGCGCTCGCAGGCGGTCGTCGCCGAAATCCGCCGGCTCGTGGCGAACAAGCCGATCCGCTACGTCGTCAACACGCACTACCACTGGGATCATTCGGGGGGGCTGCGCGGACTCGTTGCGGCGGGCGCCAACCAGATCGTGACGTCGGAGGACAACGCCGAGTATTACAGCCGTATCATGTTCGGCCTGCCGCGGCGCCTGATGCCAGACTCGCTCTCGCAGCGCGAGGAGCTGCTAGGCACCTTCATTCGCCCGCAGTACGTGCGCGTCGCCGGTCAGCCGGCCATGATCACCGACCGACAATTCGGCACGACGGATCCGGCCAAGTTCATGGAGTTCTACCAGGTGGGCCAGGGATCGCCGCCGTACTCGAGCCACAACGAGCAATTCCTCGTGGTGTATCTCCCGGCGGAGCGGATTCTCATCAACGCCGATCTCTATACGCCGCCGGCCGCCGGCGCGCCACTGCCGTCGCCCCCGCCGGAAGGTGCGATTGCGATCGGGCAGATCATCCGTCAACACCACTTAAACGTCGCGCAGCACGTGCCGATCCACGGACAGCCCGGCAGCCACGAGCAGTTGCTGAAGATTCTGGGGAATGCGATCGCGCCCGACGCGCACGGGCCGCTGGTGGCGCCGAACACACCGAGCAGTAAGTAGGCGAAGGCCACGCACGGACGTGACGTTGGAAGAGCGCCTCCATTGCGCACTGGACGATTTCCGTCTTCTCGCTGACCTGCTGCACACTCACAACCTGCGGTGATCACGCGGCGGGCAGCCGCGCCTCATGCTCGCCGGGGCGAACCTGGTGCATAGTGGGTTCGGCGATTGGCAGCGTGAAGCAGAACCGCGCTCCCTGGCCGAGGTCGCTCTCGACCCAGATGCGACCGCCGTGCGCATCGACGATTCCCTTGGCGATGAAGAGCCCGAGTCCGGTCCCCTTCTTTCCGCCCCTCTCCTCTTTCCAGAAGCGATCGAAGACCCGAAGCAGGTTCTCTGGTGCGATCCCCGGACCGGTATCACGGACGGCGAATCGGACGGTCGCGCCTTGCCGCTCTGCGTCGACCGTCACGTGACCGCCCGGCGGTGTGAACTTCAGCGCGTTCCCGACGAGGTTCGAGAGCACCTGAAGCACGCGCTCGCGATCGACACGAACGGCGAGCCCGGGCTCCTTCACCATCTGCTCGATTTGCACCTGCTTCGAAGCGGCAAGGGCGCTGAACATGTCCGTTGTCTCGCGCAGCAGGTCGTCGACGCCGCATCGTTCGGGAGTGACGGAGAACTTGCCCGCCTCTATGGTCGCCACTTCGAGCATGGTCTTGATCAGGTGGTCCATCCGCCTTGCGACGTTCACGATCGAATCCGACTGCTGCTGGACTCGTGCGAGGTCAGTTTCCTTCCGCATCAACGCGGCCCTCAGCGTGATGGCGCTGAGCGGGTTCCGCAGATCGTGAGCCACCATACCCATGAGCTCGTCACGCGAGGCCAGCGCCTTGCGCGCGGCCTCCAGCGAGTCCTGTTCGTGACGAAACGATCGGCCGAGGAGCCTCGAGAAATGCCAGGCAACGAAGAAGCTCACGAGCAGCAAGACCGCAAGAAGGCCATAGAGCCGGACCGTGAGCTGCGCGCGCAGCCGTCCCGCCTCTTCGTAGCGTTCCTTGCCGGCGGCTTCCTTGTATTCGACAAGACGCGCGACCGCGTCGCCGAATTGAGTCTGAAACGGCAGCAGGTCGGCCTCGTATCGACGCACCAGTTGGCTCCGGTTACGGATTCGCGACTGGGCCTGGTCGAAGAGCCGCTCCTGGGCGCCGACGAAATTGCGGGCTGCGCGCTCAGCCCGAACCTCGAGATCGACGTCATGTGCGCCGAGGCCAAGGGTGCGGATGATCTCGTTGAATTGTCGCTTCGACTCCTGGAGCTCTGCCAGAAGCGCGGGATCGCCTGAGATCAGGTGGGCCCGGCCGCTCGAAACAATCAGCTCGCTCTTCCACCGCAGCCGTTCCACCTGCGCGATTTCCTTCTCGTCCGCGCGCATGCGCCCCATTTGTGCGTTCGCGAGAGACTCGAGCTGGAGGATCGAGGACACCATGCCGAATGCCAGGAGCACAGCAAGGATCGCGAAGCCAGCAACCACGGTGACTTCCAGGTTCCTGCGCCGCATATCACGGTCCTTCATTGCATCAGGGCGGCCAATGATGATGACGAGCTGGCTGTGCGGCAACGACGGGCGTTGCAAACCTGAGCGGACGGCGCGGCGCGACTCAGGCGACTGGTCTGATGTTTCAACCTGAGACACGATCCGAGCCAATCCGCGCAACCCGGCCAAGGTAGTTAGCCCTGTGCGTTCTTGAACAGCCGCCCCTCGTGTCGGGGCGTAGGATTTTGAGCATGGCAGGGATGAAGCTCTCTGAGTTCATCAGCTCAAACCGCGACGAACTGATCGGCCGCTGTCGAGCGAAGGTCGCGAAGAGGTCGGCTCCAGCAGCGACGGACGCGGAGATCGATCACGGCGTCCCGCTGTTCCTAGATCAACTGGTTAACGAGCTGCGCCACGGACCCTCAAGAACCCATGAGATCGGCGAGAGCGCTATCCAATACGGGCACGACCTCTTGCTACAGGGGTTCACCGTGTCGCAGGTGGTGCACAACTATGGCGACGTCTGTCAGTCGGTCACTGATCTGGCCATGGAAACAGGTGCCCCCATCGCGACGGACGAATTTCGCACGCTGAACCGATGCCTTGACGACGCTATCGCGGGCGCCGTCACCGAACACTCGCGCGGACAGCAGGTCACGCGCGCCGGACACTCGGATGAAATGCGGCGCTGGGTCAACACCGCGATCACTGCGTTCGAAGTGCTCCAGTCAGGGAGGGTCGGAATCGCAGGGACGACGGGACATCTGCTCTCTATGAGCCTCACGAAGGTTCGCGCGCTCATTGACAGGCCGGTCGACGTAGCCGCTAAGCCAGACTAATTCCGCCACGGCTGAGATTTGAAATCTTTCCGTCGTGGGATACTCCCAACTCAGTGTCACCAAAGGCACCGCGACCCGACGCGGAAATCCTTGACGGGCAAGCGCGCGAACTTGAGCGGCTGATTAAGGAAGCGCAACGGCTCCACCGGGAGGTCACCGAACACCTCTCCAAGCTCCGTCACGCCGGGGATCGTTCAACCCCCAACAAGCAGTCGTAGCGTTTTCGCAACCCCTTCAACTGTAAGAATCACGACAGACCAAACCTCTACACGGATCTACGCTGTTGATGTGCCGCGCACTCGTGATGCACTGACAACGCGTTTGGAAAACATCAAGCAACTCGCTGACGACCTATCGCGATTGCGTGATGGCGACCCCGCCCGCCGTTCCATGGCCGACGACATTAAACGGGAGGCGGATGCCATCCTGCGCGCCATGGAACAACCGAAGACGTAACGTTTCCCAACTGGCAACGTCCAGAACGTGGCGACGTGCTCGCTCTCCGGTTCGTAGCGCTTGTGAGTCGGGCCGAGCCAGTCGACTCTGTTCATGGCTACGTCGCCGCCTGCCATAAGGGGGTGTCGCATGCCTGAAAATATCGAGCAAGACGGAGCTCAAGGACCGCGAGCGGAAGCTCAAGCAGTTGGAGGTCCGGCTGCTGCCACGCGAGGAACCGAGGGCTTCGCGCATGCAAGACGGACAACCTGGAATATCCGTTTCGGCACCGAATAAAGTCGTCTTGAAGGGAACTTTATTCAGTGTGACGAACTGTCTCGCCGCGAAAGGTTGAGGAATTTCAGCAATGCGCTGGCGGTCACATTGCGTGCAGCGTTCCATCCACAATTCCTGCGCAACGATTGCACAAAGACTGAAATGCCAATGTTTCGACGATTCGCAATTGGTGCTATCGCCGTGGGACAAACAACTGATTTCCATTGAGATCGCGTAAGTCTGGACTCACTGCGCGTGATACACGAGTGGTCACCAAACCCGAAGCGTGATACGTCGCTAATTCAGACGTAAGAGGTGGATCATGACTAATGCGTCTTGCAACGGCCCCCGGTGGCCGAACAGCGCGCGTCGGATAGCTGCGGGCCTCTGTTTCTTGCTGACCATATTCGGCATAGCTGCAAAGGACGCGCGCGCAAGCGCGATTGTTGTGGGTCATGACATCAATACGCTGGGTTCCTTCGTTGCAGGTGCTCAGGAGGCGACGTTCGCCGTAAATGTGGCCGCCTTCCTCACCGCAGGGGATCCCACCAAGAACCTTCTGTTGTTTGAGTCCAACCCTGGGGATGGAACGCGTAACTTTTCCCCAGGAATCTTGGCTGCCCTGGTTTCCGCGGGCTTCTCGGTTTCCGTTACGCCCGACTACACCACACCTTTTGGAGGCTTCGACGCTATCTTCGTCGCGCAGGACTTTCCAGTGGTGGGCTTCCTCAACAACGCTGCTCTGATTAACTACGTAAATGGCGGGGGAAGTGTCTATCTCGCCGGCGGCGTAGGGCCGGTGGCAGCAACCGAGGCAGCAGGGTGGAGCGCTTTTCTTAACAACTACGGCCTCGCGTTTGCGTCGACAGGCTACAACGGCATCAATAGCGTTGCGATCACCAGTGTCCACCCCATCTTTGCCGGAATTGCTACCTTGGGCAGCGGGAACGGGCAGTCGATCACCAACCTCGGAACGAACGTGAATGCCCAGATTGTCCAGTTCTCCGGCGCGCAGGGTGTGTATGCCGTGGTCAATGTGCCCCAGGATGAAGTTCCAGCGCCCATTCCAGAGCCCACGACGGCCCTGCTCCTATGCACCGGCCTGGCTGCACTGGGGGCTGTGAGAAGAGCTCGTCACTCCGCCAGCCTCAAAAGTTAGGTCAGTGGATCGGTAGCGGCAACTCTACACCCTGACACCCTACCGGGAGGACGAGGCCAAGAGTCATCAACACCCCGATGGGAAGCTTGAGGACGACGCCCAGCAGCGCCGTCACTAATGCCGAAACTTCCTCCGGCGCTGACGCCAGTCAGTTGGAACCAGACCGACGGCTGGCTCAAGCAAATTGACGCGCTTCGGCAGATCGGCTGAACGCTTGCCGGTCATAGCTCGAAGCCGTACAGTACGCCGCATGAGCCCTCTGCGAGCCACGTCGAGAAAGGGGCGCTCATCCTGTGTGCCGACCGACGCTGCCCGCCAGCGTCGGTAAGCCGGCCACCCACCTGAGGGCGTTATGGATTCAGCAACTTCCCCGGTCATCGACGCGTTCCGCGCGACACTGGACTTATTCCAAACCGGCGTCGATCTGATGCGCGAGAATCTTCGACGGCGTCATCCTGAGGCCGCGGAAGAAGACATCGAGCGACTCCTTCACGCGTGGCTGCTCGAGCGACCGGGGGCGGAATCCGGCGACTGTCCGGGACGTCCTGTCGACGTGAGCATCCGATTGGCGTGACGGCGCTCGAAGCGGCGCTCCGGCAGATCTGCGTCGATCTCACCGAGACCCATTCTTTGTTTGCCTTGGTCGGTGGCCTTGCCGTGTCCGCACGCACCGAACCGCGGTTCACCCGAGATGCCGATATCGCCGTTGCGGTCGGAAGCGACTCTGAAGCCGAAGACCTCGTGCGGAGTCTGCATGCACGGGGGTACAGCGTTGGAGCGCTCGTGGAGCAGGAGGCGGTCGGCCGACTCGCGACGGTGAGGCTCACGCGCTCGGTCGAGCCCGCCGCCCCCGTCATTGATCTGTTGTTCGCATCCTCTGGAATCGAGCCCGAGATTGTCGCCGGCGCCGACGCGATCCAGTTACTGCCGACACTTCGCGTTCACGTCGCAACGACGGGACACCTCATTGCTCTGAAGGTTCTCGCCCGCGACGACCTCACGCGTCCCCAAGACTTGGGCGATCTCCGAGCGCTTCTTCGCGTGGCGACGCCCGCCGACGTGGAACGCGCGCGAGCAGCGCTCGCGCTGATCGCGGAGCGCGGATACCACCGCGGACGCGAACTGAACTCAGAATTGGAGAAGCTGTTGGGCAATAGCGGGTGAGACTGGACACCAACGGTGCTGCGGAGGTTCCAAACGAGCAACAGGATCGGCTCGAAGCGCTCTCGAATCAGTTGGTGTTGGCGTCCCCACCGCGATTCGTGCCCGAAGGCCGAGGCACGCAGCGCCGATGGCCGAGTGCCTGAAGGCGGGTGGCGGACGCCATCGACCGAGCAAAGCGAGGAAGATGGCGTCCCTGACGATTCCGAGTTGGAACCAGATAGCAGGGTTCATCGAGTCGATGCGCCAGCTTCGGGATTCATCTGGTTTCGCGGTATGAACGTTCTGAATTCACGCCGAATGTCAGGGTCTCAATCACTCCCCTCCGAGATTCGAACATCGGAATTCGCCCCGTTGCTTTGGGTACCCGGGCATCAACTTGAACTTCTCGATGTCGGCGACACCGGGACTGACGGCGCCGACTGCCGGGGGAGTCTCGATCACGCGATTTCGCGTGCGCGGTCTCGAGGCGCTGTGCCGACACATCGCGTCGAATGGGACCGCGTTTGAGCGTGCCTACACGAAGACGCGTGACGGCGTGGCCACCGCACGGCTGACGGACCCGTGGGGCACGTCGATCGAGTTGACGGAAGAGCGCGTTCGCGAGCTGAATGAAATCGAGACTACTGGTCGCGCCGCTGACGGCCGCGTCGTGCTCGCCCAACCACGCCCGCCAGCCCGAGCGCGGTCAGCGTCAGGGTCGCCGGTTCGGGAACCGGTGTGACCGCGAAGGAACCCGTGCCAAGGAGGACGTCATTTGCATCGCCTCCGAATGGGACCTCGAGGGAGACCCCCGAAAAGCGCGTCGTGAGCTGCGAAAGGAAGCTGTAATCCGTTGGGAGGGATGTCGTGTTCCAGGTGGTCGTGGGTCCCGAAAGGGCTCCGATGAGGAGCATGTCGCCGGTGACTCCGTTGACGGTCACGTTCTCCTGGATCAAAGAGCCGAACATCAGGCCATCGACGTTGCCGGTCCCAAACGCGTTGACACTGTCGAATACAAAGAGACCGGCCCCGAGCGTCCTGGCGACGCCGTTGAAGATCAACTGATACGCCTCGACCTCGTAGATTGCGATGCCCGGGTCGGTCGCGGATGGCCCCTTGGCCGGGTCCCACGTAAAGAAGCCGCTGAACGGGTTGACCGCAGCGCCGCCTGATCCCGACAGGTCCACGCTGCCAGAGAAGTTCAGGGTCAGAGGAGAGGCCTGCGCAACGGCAGCACCGCCGAGGAGGACCGAAACACTCAAGAGGAAGAGCCGGATTGCCGTGAACATGCCCGTTCGCGTCAACGCCATCACCATCTCGCTCGAAAAAAGGCCTGAATTGGCGATTCCGCCTCAGCAAGCGCAATGCCACGAATTGATTATGGGAAATTGCACAGCTTTGAAGCCGAACGGCGCCTGGCTCCCGGCCGAAGTCTTCGCGTGGGGCGAGATCATTCTTCCGCCTCGCCGTTCCGCCGTGTGTCCGGTGCGAGTCTCGACGATGCGCAACGTGTCGCGCTCGATTTCCCACTCGTCGGGCGTCACCTGGCCATCGACCACCGCCTGCCCGAGACCCCAGAGGAGGCAATCGGGTAGCCCAAAAGCGGGATCGCCTCGACCGGGTCGATGAAGCGTTCCTCCACGAACGATCAATCGACCGGCAGTCCTACGAGCGGCAACGCGATCAGCTGCGTGAGCAGCTCGCCCTCGCAGAGATGGAGCTGAGCGCCGCGACTGGAAACCAGCTCGATGTCGAAGGAGCGCTGGCTTTCGCCGAGCATCTCCTGACGAACGCTGCGCGGCTCTGGCTGGAACTCGGCCTTGACGAGAAGCAACGACTTCAACAGGTCTTGTTTCCCAACGGGCTGAGATTCGATGGCGAGAAGTTTGGAACCGTCGTAACGTGCTTTGGCTTTCAAGCAGTTGGACAAACACGGTCAGGCGGAATCAGAAGTGGCGTCCCCACCGGGATTCGTGCCCGAAGGCCGAGGCGCGCAGCGCGATGGCCGAGTGCCTGAAGGCGGGTGGCGGACGCCATCGACCGAGCAAAGCGAGGAAGATGGCGTCCCCACCGGGATTCGAACCCGGGTTTCAGCCTTGAAAGGGCCGCGTCCTAGGCCTCTGGACGATGGGGACTATGCATCGATGATCTCGTCATCGATTCTCAAATGGTGGGCCCCCTGGGGATCGAACCCAGGACACCGTGATTAAAAGTCACGTGCTCTACCACTGAGCTAGGGGCCCGCCCGCGCCATACTCGCGGACTTTCGGCGCCGGTAGAACATCAAATGGTAGCACGCGCGCTATCGCGTCCTCCCTCGCGGTGGCGGCAATCCAGATGCAGTGGGGATCGTGGCGTCCGTCCTGACACTCCCATCGCGCCACCATTCGACGACCACCGCGCGCCATTTCCCGCGTCCGCGTCACCATCCGAGAGCCACCGCGCGCCGTTTCCCGCGTCCGCGTCACCATCCGAGAGCCACTGCACGTTGGTTTTCATCCACACGTGACCATTCGAGGGCCATCGCACGCCATTCGGCACCCACGCTCCGCGATTCGAGGACCACTCGTCCGGCTCAAATGCGTTTTGTCGCGATTCGGCGTCAGACCGGACTGCCGAGCCGAACAATCTGCCCATTTGAGGGGGGACCGGCGGCCAAAATCTGTCCGTTTGGTCGATTCGACCTCGATTCGTCGCGCCGAATCCCGAACCACGGCGCCGAAGTGGCCGCCTGCTCGATTCGGCGTCCGATCGCTCGGCATCGTTCAACGCGCTTCGAGCCGATTCAGAAAGTGATCGAAATATCGGCTGATGATCCCGTAGCACTCGCACGCTTCCCCTTCCAGCCCCTTGCGATCGATCACGGTCACCTGGCCCCGGTGGTACGCGATCAGGCCGGCTCGTTCGAGCTGCTTCGTAACCACGCTGACCTGCGGCCGACTCACGCCGAGCATCATGCCCAGAAATTCGTGCGTCAATTTGAATTCGTCGGTGAAGAC
This sequence comes from uncultured Acidobacteriota bacterium, assembly GCA_963741135.1. GTDB lineage: Bacteria > Acidobacteriota > Vicinamibacteria > Vicinamibacterales > UBA2999 > Gp6-AA40. Next base: position 64,381 of record CAVUHC010000005.1, on the reverse strand, counting down.
GCGATCGTGCGTCATGAGCAGCCACTTGCACGCGCGCTTCTCGACGGAATGAAGCGCATTGCACGCGGCGGCCTGCATGATCTGGATCATCAGCGCGTGCGCATAGTGACCGATCAGCCGGTGCAACGCGCCCTTCCGCGCCATCTCCTGGAGAAACACATCCGCGGATAGCAGCCGACCGGCGCCGGGCACCTGGATCGATCGATTCGCTCGGCTCGGTCGTGTCGCCGAAAAAGAGCGCCACGCCCGTCATGCCTTCGTTGCCGATCGTTCCGACTTCGGCAGTCCGTCCCGTCCGCATCACCGACATCACCGAACAGACGCCGCTGTCGGGAAAGCACACCAGCTTGATCGGCTGGCCGGCTTTGTAGAGGCTTCGCTTGAATGCCAGCGGCGATTGCTGCAGGCTCGGCGCGAACCGCTCGAACTCATCGGGTGGGAGCGCCGCCAGGATCCTGTTTTCCCGATATTGGATCTTCCGGCCGCGCGAGATATGCGAACCAGCTGTTTGGGGTTCAGCCATCCCTGTCTACTCAGCGCGCTTCGATCTCGATAATGTGCGCGTCGCCGTCCACCGCGCTCACGTAATGAGACGCAGCTCGTGGGATCGAGACCCACTGGCCGGGCCGCCGGTAGCGCACAGGCTCTTCACCGCCTATCCCGCCGTGCTCAAAGACGCCCTCGAGCAGGATGACGATGGTGGACCACGTATGCGAGTGCCTCACCTCGCCCATGTCCGGCTTGAGATACTCGTCGTAGATCGTGAACGCACGCGTCTGCTGCAGAACTGACGTGCCCTCTACGGTCATCGGCATCGGCGTGACCCATTTCCCGTCATCGCGCACGTTCTCGACCTCGAGCGCGTGATACTCGGTCGTGCCGGTGTTCTGTACGCGGTATGTCGCCGGCGCGCCGGTGTGTTCGGTGACGATGACGCTGCCGCGCGCGTTCGGAGCGGGCGCGGCCACGTCCTCGCCATTCCGGCTGATCCGCAGCGTTCCGTCGCCGATGATCAGCGTCGCCATGTCGTATTCATGCACATGGTCTGCCGTCGCTTCGCCCGGCGGGAGGGTGACGTCGAACATCCGGACGTCGTTCGTGTACAGAAGACGCTTGTGGTGCGGCTCGTTGTTCGCCGGCGGCGCCGCCGACTGCGCTGATAAGACTGACACCGCCGCGGCGCACAGAACCGGGACGCCAAGAGAAGTGATGAGTCTCATCATGAACGCGGATTATAAATGGTGTAAGCGCAGCATCGTTAGCCAGGTCGCGCACCGGCAGTGGCCGATGCTGATGCGCCATGGCTCATGACGTCCGGGGTCTACTTCTTCAGCCTGGACGCCGAAAGCCCTCACGGTGGAGACCGCAAATGGATGTGCGTGACGCGCTGATCAGATTCAGTACACCAGTCGACGCATTGGCGACAACGCCGAACCAGCGGAGCTTATCGCGCGATACCGTCGGCTGGGGTTGCCGCTGAGCCGCTGCCGGGCACACTGGAGTGTTTCCTCCCCGAGCGCTACTGCTTCTACAACATGGGCGGTCGGTTGCGCGCATATCGGCTCGAGATTCACCACCCACCATTGAAACCTCAGCATACGACTTCTCCACTTTTCCAAGCGTCAGGACCAGGCGGCGTGGGCCCCGATAACGCTCGAGCCGGTGTAGGTCCGGGCCTTGCAACTCAGCCCAGCATCATGGCCTCCACGTCACGCGGCTCCGGTACGCTGCCCTTCAGGGCGCCCAAACGTCGCACGTCGCTCATCGAGTGGAACGACCCGTCCAAACAGGCGCACATTCTCGACTGGCGCCATCGCGCCCGGGACTTTGGGCTGACGGTCGAAACCCGCGAGGACCTCGAGGAGGGTCAGCCGTTCGTAACGGATGCCGAACAGATTCTGCACGCGGAAGAGCCCGAGGCCTTCGAAGACCAAGTCGTCCGCGCCCGGGCGGGAGAAGACGACGAGCCCGAGGACGACCAGCTCGAAGCCCGTCCACCGGTTGGCCGTGAGGAGGTCGACCTTGTCCGCACATATCTCCAGCACATCGGCAAACGCAAGCTCCTGAAGGCGGCCGAGGAGCGCACGATTGGTGAGCGCATCGAAAATGCGCAACGCAACCTCGTTATCGCGCTCGGCGACATTCCGTCCGCGGTTCAGACCCTCATCGCGCTCGCCGATCGAATTCGCGCAAAGGGCGACCCGGCGGCGGAGTTGATCCTCCTTCCTGAGGGCGGCGAGGTACGCGACGAGCACAAGGAGCCGGTCCTGAAGGCGTTTGGCCGTATCAAACGTGGCCGCTCGATCATCGACGCAGCACGGACGAGGCTCCAGAGCCCGCGACTCGTGGAGAAGTCCAAGGCGCAACTCGAGCAGCAGATTGCGCGCACGCGAAAAACCATCGCCGACGAGCTCGCCGCGCTCCCTATTCGTCCCGCACTCGTCGACGACATCGTCACCGAGCTGCGCCACGTAGACGAAGAGTTTCACGCGCTGGAACATCTGTTGCGCGAAGCGCGCGCCGCCCGCTGCGATGAGCTGGAGACGCGCGTCGGCCTGACGCGCGCCGAGTTTCGCCGGCGCTACGCGCGCGTTCAGGCCGCCGAGGACACCGTTCGCGAGGAGAAGCGGTACCTGATGGAGGCCAATCTCCGTCTGGTCGTGTCGATCGCCAAGCGGTACATGAACCGCGGTCTTTCGTTCCTCGACCTGATTCAGGAAGGCAACCTCGGCCTCATGAAGGCGGTCGACCGATTCCAGTTTCGTCGTGGATTCAAGTTCTCCACCTACGCCACGTGGTGGATCCGGCAATCGATTACGTCGCGCGATTGCCGACCACGGACGGACGATCCGCCTGCCCGTGCACGTCATCGAGTCGCTCAACCGCCTGGAAAAGGAGCGCAAGGCTCTCCGCAGCGAGACTGGCCTGGACCCATCGGCGGACGACCTCGCCAACCGGCTGAAAATGCCTGTGGCGAAGGTGCGCCTCCTCCTCGACGCGCAGAAGACGCCGTACTCGCTCGAGATGAAGATGGGCGAAGACGAGAACAGCGAGCTCGGAGATCTGCTGCGCGACACGTCCATCCAATCGCCGGAGGAAGCGACGCTCGAAGGCGACCTCTCGAACGAAGTCAGGCGCGCGTTGGCGCCGTTATCAGATCGCGAGAAAGATGTCCTGCGTCTTCGTTACGGACTCGGCACCGATCGCGAGTACACGCTCGAGGAGATCGGCAGGCGCCTGTCGGTGACCCGGGAGCGCGTGCGGCAGATCGAGAGCCGGGCGCTGCAGAAGATCCGCGCCGCGAGGGATGGCGGCGCGGTCGCAAAATCATCGGTTGCAGCGGCCCTTGCGAATCGCAAGCCCGCATGAACGGCCTATAGGCAATTCGGCGATACGACCTTGAGCGTCTTGACCCGCACGCGGCCGATGAGATCGGCCGTCGTCCCCTTGTCGGTGGCCAGCGGGATCGCGTCGGGCGGCACGGTGTTGTCGCGCGGCGTCCCCGTTGCCGTCACGTCGGACTGACCTCCGGTCGCCGTCTGATCCTTCGGTGGAATGGACGACTCGACATTCGCCTTACCGCTCGTGGCGCGGGCGCCAGTGGAACCGCTTTCCAGTAGACCGGTCACTTCGACGCGCTTTCCGAGATACTGGTCCAGCTCCTTTTTGTCCTTGCCGGTCAGTCGGTACGAAATTCCGTTCGATGCGATGCTGGCCTCTCCTCCGTTCGCGGCGTCACGTACTACACAGCCCGCGATTGTCGACTGCTGCTTGCCCTTCTCAGCCTCGCTTGTCGTCGACGGTTTGTCCGGTACGCGACCTCTGTTGCTCTGCGTCCGCTGCGACGTCGCCTGCGGCGGCGCGGTCTGCGCCGCAGCCAGCGTCACCGACAACAGCGCGGCCGCACAAGTTGCTCCTGATATCCATTTGGCCATGATGCCCTCCCCGAGATGCGCGAATGCCTCCGTCTAACCACGACGAACACATCGTGACTGCGAGAGCTTCAGCCCATCGTGGTTGAAGGACGAACGCCTACGGCAAATGCGTGCAAAGTAGACGCCCGCGGATATTGTTGAATTGACGAATTACGAAATTAGCCAATTGCGATTTCGCAAATCCCGTAAATCCTACTTGGCCAATTCAGCCGTAAGGATCTTGACCGTCGTGATCGCCTGGCCGGCGTGACGCGTCGAATGCTCTGCCGCGTGGAACAGCAGGCCAAGCACGTTCGACGGCAGCTGTGCTCGACCGATGCCCCGGTGATCGAGGAGTCGATCGCGATTCGTTTGGCGGAGCTGCCCGAGCGCGCGCTCAATCGTCGCGCTTGTTTCGTGGACGAGATCGGCAAGAGCGGCGGGGGGATCACCGGCTGCTGACTCTGCGCGAAGAGCGGTCTTCTGCGCGTCGGTGAGCACGTCGCCGCGCGCGTACGTAAAGAGACGGTCGAGAGCGCCGCCAAGATGACGTACATGAAACCCGACTGACGCGGCGCCGCCAGGGCGCGCCCAGACCTGGTCAACAGGTACCTGCGAAACGAGCTGCTCCAAATCTTCGCGAGCCTGCACGAGTGCGTGCGCAACGGGCATCAGCATCGGATCGATTCCCTCGATCGGTCCGCGCATCCAGACTTCCGGCTGTGGTGTGGTCGACATGAAGGTCGAGTGTAATGCAAGGGGCGTCGGCACATGCCAAGAGCCTCTGCTACGCTGTGTCGGGCCGCACTTACGTGCACGCCGACATCCCGGCCGGCCGGCGCGTGGCGCTCGAGATTGCGCGCGCCGTGGCGCCAGCCGACGCTTCCTATGGCGCACTCCGACTACGAGCCGCAACTGGCCACACTCGTCGCGAAACCACCGTCCGGCGACGAGTGGTTTCATGAGATCAAGTTCGACGGCTACCGCATCGGAGCCCGCGTTCGTAAAGGCGTGGTCGCGCTCTACACCCGTAACGGAAACGACTGGACGATGGCGTTTCCCGAAATCGCGGAAGCGGTGAAACGGCTCGCCATAGACGATGCGTTGATCGATGGCGAGGTGGCGGTCGTGCTGCCCGACGGCCGCACCAGTTTCCAGGCGCTGCAAAACTCATCGAGCGCTGACCGCGGCACGCGTGTCTACTTCGTCTTCGATCTTCTTCGGCTCGACGGCCCGCGCATCGCTGCGCTGCCGCTCGAGGAGCGGAAAGCGCGGCTGAAGAAGCTCGTCGGCTCGCGCAAAACCGGAAGGATTCGCTTCTCCGAGCACGTCGTGGGCCACGGCGATGCCTTCTTCGCCCAGGCGTGTCGTCACGGCCTCGAGGGCATCGTTTCGAAGCGCCGTGACCTTCCGTACCACGCCGGGCGACACGGCGGATGGCTGAAGACCAAGTGCGTGCAGCGGCAGGAATTCGTCATCGGCGGCTTCACCGACCCCGAAGGAGCGCGCGCAGGGCTGGGCGCGCTCCTCATCGGGTATTACGAAGGAGATCGCCTGGTATTCAGCGGTAAAGTCGGCACCGGGTTCACGCATAAGGTGGCGACGGACCTGCGGGCACGACTGGATCGCCTGGAGCAGAAGACATGTCCATTCACGCCGCCGCCGGCCGGGGCGCTTGGCCGCAATGCGCACTGGGTGAAGCCGCAATTGGTGTGCGAGGTCGTGTTCACCGAATGGACCAGCGACGGCAAGATCCGCCACCCGTCATTCCAGGGCCTCCGCGCGGACAAGAAACCGAAGGAGGTGACGCGCGAGAAAGAAAAGAGGGGTTAGGGGTTAGGGGTTAGGGGTTAGGCAGCGGCGCTTTCAAGAGATTCGCTGCCGAGGGTCACGGTGGCCCCGATCATCAGCGCGATCCAGAGGTCCAGCGCACCAGGTTCGCCTGTCCACTCGGCGAACCGGAGTACCGGCCGATTCTGCAGCGACATGATCGTCTCGTGCGGGACCAGCACAAGCGGTGCACCGTCGCGATCGGGCAACACGCAGGCGACATCGCTGCCGCGCGTGAGAATCGGGAGATTCGCACACGATTGCGCCGGGTGTTGCAACGCGCCCGTCATATCGATCGCCAGAAAACGCAGTTCATCGCCGTCAACGTTTTCGGCAAACGAGACGCCCGGCGGCCAGGATTCACTGCCTCCCCGCTCATCGTCGATGAGCGCGTAGGTCCCGCCAGCCTTCAGGATGCCGAGCAGTACGACGGCTGTCTCCGGTGATCGCGGGAGGCGCACGGTCGCAAGCGATCCCCGGCGGAATCCATTCGCGATGAGATGTCGAGCGACGGCGTTGGCGCGCTGGTTGAGCTCGCGATATGTGAGAGATTCCCTGGCAGCCGAGATCGCCGTGCGGTCTCCCTGCGTTGCCGCCCGCTGCTCGATGATTCGATGAATTGCCATTTCAGTCCCGTGTTTTCCTCAAATCGGCCACTGAGTTCCACTTCGGCCGACCTTTCTGTCAATTGAGCAAAGGACCGGCCACCTCATGGCCACGGGCAAATCCCAAAACCCAAACCCCAAACCCCAAGTCCCAACGTTCCTGTCGAGATTCGGGTTTGGGATTTGGGATTTGGGATTTGGGGTTTGGGTATTGCCTATCGCCAGCGAAAGAACCGCAGCGCGATTCCGAATGACGCGAGGCCCCAGGCGGCCAGCACCGCGAGCTCGCGCGATACGCCGGGAACGCCAGCCCCCTCGAGCACGACGGCGCGCAGCGCATTGATCAGCGCCGTCAGCGGCAGCGCCTGGATGAGCGGGCTGCACGGCGCTGCGGAAAATTCGACGACGAGAAGAACACGCCGCTCAGTACCCACATCGGAACCATCGTCAGGTTCATCAATCCTGAAATCGCTTCGAACGTGCGCGCGCGGCTGGCGAACAGCAGCCCGATGCCGCCGAACGCCAGCGCCCCGACAAGACAGACGATGCAGATGGCGGCGATCGAGCCTTGAATCGGCATGCCGAGCACGAGCGCGCCGAAGACGAGCGGCACGCCGGCCTCGGGCGCGAGAAACACCAGCCGCCCACCCATCTGCGCCAGCAGGTACTCGCGCTTCCGCATCGGGCTCGCAACCAGGCGCTTCAGCAGCTTGCGCATCCGCGTCTGCACGATGGAAAAGCCGATGCCCCACATGCTCGTGCCCATGATGTTCATGCCGACGATGCCCGGGATGAGCCAGTCGACATAGCGCGAACCGGCGATCTGCACCGGCTCTTCGCGCGCCGTACCACGGATCCGTGCCGTCCCGCTGCGCGCTTCAGCGCGTCGTCCACGAGAAGGCGTGCGATGCGGCTCTCGTCGCGCGCGGGATCGAAGCGATAGGTCGGCGGGTCGGTCGGCACGATCAGAAGGTGCACCTCGCCTTCGCGAAGTGCGCGCTGCTTCCTCGCCGGGCGGGATGTCGCGAATCGTGATGCCCTGGCGTGGCTGACAGCGTCTGCGCGAATCGCCGCGCTGCCGGCGCCGGGCTCGATGCCGACGACCGCCGGCTTGCCGCCACCGCCGGGAAAGGCGACCGCCAGCGCCACCGACATCAGGATCGGAAAGACGAACGCCCAGAAGAGCGCCTCGGGCTCGCGGACGAACTCGCGCAGCCGCGCGAGCGCCAGCTCGATCAGCGGATGGTGGGCGCCACCGCGATCAATCACCCGCGCGTTACTCTTCACGGAGATGCCTTCCCGTCAGCGACACGAAGACGTCTTCGAGCGTCCCGTGATGCGTGACGACGCGTCGGCGCACCGAGGCGAGGCGATCAGGCTCGCGCGGCGATCCCTGCGGCAATCACCTTGCCCGTGATCGACGATCGCGACCCGGTCGCAGAGCGTCTCGGCCTCGTCCATGTAGTGCGTCGTGAGCAGAATCGTGCCGCCGTCCGTCGCGAAATCGCGCGAGCAGCTCCCACAGCTGGCGGCGCGACTGCGGATCGAGGCCGGTCGTCGGCTCGTCGAGAAACAGCAGATCGGGATCGCCCGCGAGCGCGCACGCCACGGCAAGCCGCTGCTTCTGCCCGCCGGAGAGCTTGCCGACCCAGCTCCGGCGCTTCGACTCGAGCTCCACGATGCGCAGCAGTTCGTCGATCGTGCGGCCGCGATGATAGAACGATCGGAACAGCCGCAGCGTTTCTTCGACCGTCAGCTTCTCCGCCAGCTGTGTCTCCTGCAGCTGGACCCCGAGCCGCTGGCGCAGCTCGCGTTCGTGGTCGCGCCACCGCAGGCCGAGAATCTCCACGTCGCCCGCGTCGGCCTCGAGCAGCCCTTCGAGAATCTCGATCGTCGTCGTCTTGCCGGCGCCGTTCGGGCCGAGCAGTCCGAAGCACTCGCCGCGGTCGACTGAAAGCGAGAGACCGTCGACCGCCACGACGTCGCCGTATTTCTTCACCAGTCGATCACATTGCACGGCAACCATCGATGGCATTGTGCACGACTGCGCAGGTCCTGCGCATTTTGAATTTCGTGTTTTGAATTACACTTGGTCGCCTGTGTCGACCATTCTGATCGCAGCGCCTGAGCATCTTCAGGCGCTGAAGGAACGCGAGGATTTCAGCGACGCGCAGACCTTCTCCGACAGCGAAGCGCTGCGTGCGCTCGAAGTCATCACGCGGAAACGCCCCGAGGTCGTCGCGCTCGAGCGTCTGTTCGCCGCGACCACGCGCGGCGCGGCGCTCATCAACCGCATCAAGGCCGACCCGAAGCTTGCGTCGTGCGAGATCCGCATCGTCGCGCACGACAGCGAGTATTCGCGGGTGCCTGCGCGCGCGTCCGGACAGCGAGACCGACGGCGCGGCCGGAGCACTCGCGGTCGCGGCCCCTGCCCCCGTGTCAGCGCCGCTCGATCAGACGGGGCACACGGCGCGCGCCCCGGTTTCACGATTGTCGATGGCGTGGAAGTGATGGTCGACGGCAACGCGGCGACGCTGATCGACCTCTCGCTTGTCGGCGCCCAGGTCGTGTCGCTGACCATCCTCAAGCCTAACCAGCGCTCCGCATCGTCGCTCGCCGAGGGCAAGCGGCCGATCCGCTTCAGCGCCGGCGTGGCGTGGGCGTCGTTCGAGCTTGCGAAAGCGGGACCCGCTACCGCGCCGGCATCGAGTTCTTCGACGCCGAGCCCGATGCCGTTCAGAAGTTCTGCGACGCCAAGAAGAAACAGTCGTAACCTTCACCGAGACAAGCCACGGAGACACGAAGGCACGGAGGAATCCCAGTCTTGATCTCCGTGTCTCCGTGCCTCCGTGGCCCGTTTCAGTGGTCCATCGCAGCGATCAGGCTAGCTGCTTCGAAAACCAGCTTTGAATGATCGTCTCGTCGCGAACGATCGTTTCCGATCGGTCGGACCCGGTCGAGATGATCGCGCACGGCACGCCGCTCACCTCCTCCAGCCGTTTGATGTACCGCTGCGCGTCGGGTGGGAGCGCGGCGAATCGCGTGGCGCCACGCGTGGCGATGTCCCAGCCCGGCATGGTTTCGTAGACCGGCTCGGCGTCAGTCAGCGCGCGAAGGTCGGCGGGAAACTCCGTCAGCGACCCCTTTCGACGGTCTTGTAGCCGGTGCAGATGCGCACCTCGGGCAGGCCATCGAGCACGTCGAGCTTGGTGAGCGCGAGTCGCGTCGAGGCCGTTGATGCGCGCGGAGTAGCGCACGACCACCGCGTCGTACCAGCCGCAGCGGCGCGGGCCGCCCGGTTGACGCGCCGTACTCCTGGCCGCTCTCGCGCAGGCGATCGGCCAGCTCCCCGAACAATTCGGTCGGCAGCGGTCCTTCGCCGACGCGCGTCGTGTACGCCTTGGCCACGCCCAGCACGCCGCCGATCGCGCTCGGCGGCACGCCGAGGCCGGTGCAGACGCCGCCAATCGACGCGTTGGACGAGGTCACGAACGGATAGGTGCCGTGATCGATGTCGAGCAGCGTTGCCTGCGCACCTTCGAACATCACGCTGCGATCGTCCGCGCGCGCCTTCGCGAGAAACAGCGACACGTCGCCCACCCATCGGACGCAACCGCTCGCCGTAGGCGACCAGCTGGTCGAACACCGGCTTCCAGTCGAGCGTCGACTCCTTGATGATCTGGTTGCGCGCGTGGACGTTCTCGCGCACCTCCTGCGCCAGCGCCTCGCGATCGCCGAGCAGATCGCAGATACGGATGCCGCGCCGGCCGATCTTGTCCTCGTACGCCGGACCGATGCCGCGCGACGTCGTGCCGATCTTCCGCTCGCCGCGGCGCGCTTCCGAGAGCACGTCCAGCTCGCGGTGATACGGCAGGATGACGTGCGCCTTTTCGCTGACGAGCAGCCGCCCGTCGACCGCCACGCCCATCCGCGCCAGCTCGTCGACCTCCTTGAACAGCGCCTGCGGATCGATGACGACGCCGTTGCCGATGATGCAGGTGACGCCGGGATGCAGGATGCCGGACGGAATCAGATGGAGGACGAACTTCTTGCCCTGCACGTAGACCGTGTGACCGGCGTTGTGGCCGCCCTGGTAGCGCGCGACCGCGGAGAAGTGCGGCGTCAGCATGTCGACGATCTTGCCCTTGCCTTCGTCGCCCCACTGCGCGCCGAGCACTGCGATATTGGTGGACATGCGGGTATATCGTAATACGAGGACAGCCTTCGGCCAACGTTCCGCACCACTCGCACATGAGCACTTCGGCGATGCGTTCCGCACCACCCGTACATGGGGACAGAGTCGGTGACGATCCGACTCACGTACTACGTCTCTGGTGTGAGTCGGATCGTCACCGTACTCTGTCCCCGCAACCGGATCATTGAATGATCGAATTAGACGGAACTTCCCTGACGCTGGACGATCTGCGTCGCAATCGCGCATCACGGCGAGCGCGTCGGATTGGCCGACGCCGCGCGCGCAGCGCGTGCGCGCGGCGCGTGAGCGTCGTCGATGAGTTCGCGCACCGCGACGAGCCGACCTACGGCATCAACACCGGTTTCGGCAATTTCGCCGACGTGCGGATCCCGGCCGATTCGCTCGAGGCGCTCCAGGTCAACCTGCTCAGAAGCCACGCGGCGGGCGTTGGCGAACCGCTGTCGGTTCCGGTTGTGCGCGCCACGATGGCGCTGCGGGCGAACGTACTGGCGAAAGGCTTCTCGGGAATCCGGCTCGAGACGCTCGACCTGCTGATCGACCTGCTCAACCGTCGGGTCCACCCAGTCGTTCCCTCGCGCGGGTCTGTGGGCGCGAGCGGCGATTTGGCGCCCCTCGCGCACCTCGCGCTGGTCCTGATCGGCGAAGGAGAGGCCTGGTTCGAGGCGAGCAACGCTGAGCCCGGAGCCTCGGCGATTCGACGCGAAGGATTGACGCCAATCACGCTCGCCGCGAAAGAGGGGCTGGCGCTGATCAACGGCACGCAGGCATCGACCGCGCTGCTCGGTCTTGCGCTTGCCGGCGCTGAGCGTCTTGCCCGCGCCGCGGATATTTCGGCGGCGATGAGCATCGACGGCCTCCAGGGATCGAGCAAACCGTTCGACGCGCGTATCCATGACGCCCGGGGCTCTGGCCGGTCAGTCCATGTCGGCGAACAACCTGGTCGGATTGCTCGCCGGGAGCGAGCATCAACGCCGCGCACGCGAACTGCGGCCGTGTCCAGGACGCCTATTCGATGCGCTGCACCGCCACAGGTCCATGGCGCGGCGCGCGATGCCTTCGCGTTTGCGCGGCGGAACGTTCGAGATCGAGGCCAACGCGGCCACCGACAATCCGATGGTGTTCACCGACGCGCGCGAGATCGTCTCCGGCGGCAACTTTCACGGCGCCCCGGTGGCCCTCGCGGCAGATGTCCTGTGCATCGGGCTGGTCCAGCTGGCGACGATCAGCGAGCGAAGGAGCGAGCGACTGGTGAATCCGGCGCTCAGCGGCCTGCCCGCCTTCCTCACGACGCACGGCGGGCTGCATTCGGGGCTGATGATGGCGCAGGTGACGGCCGCGGCGCTGACCTCCGAGCTGAAGACGCTCGCGCATCCGGCCGGCGCCGACACCATCCCGACGTCCGGCAACAAGGAAGATCACGTCAGCATGAGCATGAGCGCCGGACTCAAGGCGCAACGGGCCCTCGAGCTTGCGCGCGTACGTGATCGCGATCGAGTTCCTCTGCGCGTGCCAGGCGATCGATCTCCTCGCGCCGCTCACGACGTCGTCGCCGCTTGCGCGCGTCGCATGATTTCATTCGCGCACGCGTCCCGGCGCACGAGCAGGATCGGTCGACGTCGAACGATCTCGCGAGGATTACGCAGATGATCGCGTCAGGCGAGATCGAACGCGCGTGTCCGCTGAAAGTCAATTAAAACTTTTTGAGAAATTCATTTGACAACGCCGCGCGCGAAATCTATTTTCCGATCTTCGCGTTCGCGCCGCTTCACACGCTTTTGCCATTCTCGCCATGACAACAGGCACGCGCATCATCCGGGCACCTCGTGGCCCGGCTCTTTCGTGCAAGGGCTGGCCGCAGGAAGCCGCGCTGCGCATGCTGATGAACAATCTCGATCCCGATGTTGCCGAGCGTCCCGAAGATCTGATCGTCTACGGCGGGTCGGGAAAGGCCGCGCGCAACTGGGAGGCATTCGACGCGATCGTCGACGCGCTCCGCGCGCTCGAGCATGACGAGACGCTGCTGATTCAATCGGGTAAGCCCGTTGCCGTGTTCCGCACCCACAGAGGCGCGCCACGCGTGCTCATTGCCAACGCGCTCCTGGTGCCGGCCTGGGCGACGTGGGACATCTTCCGTGACCTTGAAGATCGCGGTCTCACGATGTACGGCCAGATGACCGCCGGCAGCTGGATTTACATCGGATCCCAGGGCATTTTGCAGGGAACCTACGAGACTTTCGCCGCCGCTGCGCGTCGCCATTATGGCGGCACCCTGGCGGGCCGCGTGGTCGTCACCGCAGGCCTCGGCGGCATGGGCGGCGCGCAGCCGCTGGCGGCCACGATGAACGGCGCGGCTGCGCTCATCATCGAGGTGGATCGTCACCGCATCGCGCGCCGGCTGGCAACGAAGTATCTCGACGAGGCGACCACCAGTCTGGACGAGGCGCTCACGAAGATCGATACGTGGCGGCGCGATCGGCTCGCGCGTTCGATCGCGCTGGAAGGCGAACGCCGCGGACGTCCTGCCCGAGCTCGTTCGCCGCGGCTTCGCGCCGGATGTGTTGACCGATCAGACATCGGCGCATGACGCGCTCAACGGGTACGTGCCGCACGGCATGTCACTTGCTGATGCGATGTCTCTTCGCGAGAGACAACCAGACGAGTACATCGCGCGCGCGATGGCGTCGATGGCACGCCACGTGGAAGCAATGCTCGCGCTCCAGCAGCGTGGTGCGGTCACCTTTGACTACGGCAACAACATCAGGGCGCAGGCGGCGCACGCCGGCGTGAAGAACGCGTTTGACATTCCCGGCTTCGTGCCGGAATATGTGCGTCCTCTGTTCTGTGAGGGCAAAGGACCGTTCCGCTGGGCCGCGCTCTCCGGAGATCCCGAAGACATTCACGTGACAGACGCGCTTGCGCTCGACATGTTCAGCGACGATGAGGCGCTCGTGCGGTGGATCAGCATGGCGCGCGAGCGTGTCGCGTTCCAGGGACTGCCCGCGCGCATCGGCTGGCTCGGGTATGGCGATCGCGCGCGCTTCGGATTGAAAATCAACGAGCTCGTGCGAGCGGGAGTGATCAAGGCACCGATCGTGATCGGCCGCGATCATCTCGATACGGGATCGGTCGCGTCGCCGTACCGCGAGACCGAGGCCATGCGTGATGGCAGCGACGCGATTGCGGACTGGCCGGTGCTGAACGCGCTGCTGAATGCATCGGCGGGCGCGACCTGGGTGGCGGTCCACCACGGCGGGGGCGTCGGGATCGGCTACTCACTGCACGCGGGCATGGTGGTGGTGGCGGACGGGACGTCCGAGGCGGACGAAAAACTGGAACGGGTGCTGACCTGCGACCCGGGGATCGGGGTCGCACGACATGCGGACGCGGGGTATCCCGAGGCAATTGCCACGGCCGCCTCACGTGGAATCATGCTGCCGATGAGGCAGTGAACAACGCAGAACCGGCCGCCCGGCATCAGGGGCCCGGTGACCAGTCGCCGAATAGGCGGGTGGATGAGGGGAGTTTCGGAATGGCGGGTCCACATATTGGGTTCGAGCGACGGGTCCTCGGCGCGCTGGAGGCGGCTCCGTCGCGAATCCCCGTCGTCCTCGGCGGCTGCGGCACCGGACGCACCACCCTGCTGCAACGGTTGCGCGAACGGCTCGGCCGCAGCGCCGCGCAATATATAGATGTCGGGCGCTGCGCCACCACGCCGGAGCGCTTCCTCCAGGCGGTGACCGCCGCCTCGCCGTTCCCCTGGCACGCCTCCGGGCACCAGCCGGCGACGGCCCGGGAAGCGTTCGACCTGCTCCTCGTCTTCCTGGATACGGCGCGCGCTCCAGGCGGTGAACCGGCCACGTTCCTTCTCGACGAAGTGCTCGAACTGCGCACGTTCGAGAGCTTTCCAGGCCTGCGCCACGTGCTTCGCGATCTGCTCGAGGCCCTCACGGCAAGCACGAACCGGTTCGTGCTCGACGACCCGGTACGTTGCCCGCGCCCATCGCGTGCTTCGCGATGCCACCTCGCGTTTCGAGGTGATGCACCTGCCGTCGCTGGCGTCCGCCGATGTGACCGACATGCTCGCGCCGACGTTCAACGGCTACGAGCAGATGTCGACTGACGACCGCGACTATCTGGGACGCGCCGTCCAGGCGCTCACTGACGGTCGCGCGGTGTACATCCGCGCGGTCGGCGACACGATGTCGCAGATGGGCCGCGGCGCCGATCCGATCACCGCGCTCACGGCGCTGCTGTCAGTCGACGGCACGCTCAACCACTGGTGCCAGTTCTGCTACGAGCTGCGCCTCCACCGTGCCCGCGGGTACGGCGCACTGAAAGCGATCCTGGACGTTCTCGCCGAAGCGGAGGCGCTGACGCTGACGGAGATCTCTCACCGCCTGCATCGCACGCCTGGATCAACGAAGGACTACCTGTCGTGGCTGGAAGACGTCGATCTCGTGACGTCGCGACAGAAGCGGTACAGCTTCACCGATCCGCTGCTCCGCCTCTGGGTGCGCCTGCATTGCCGTCCGATGCCGCCGACCGAGGATGAGGTCGCGCGCGAGGTACAGCTTTATGCGATGGGACGCCTCCCAAGCCCTGAGCCGGCGCCCGCCTGGCCTACGCAGGAGTCGACGTCTCGCCGGACGAGCGAAAGAGCTGGGGGATCATAGAGATCGACTAATTCAGAATCAAACTGCCAAATGCAAACAGGCCAACTCCGCGAACTTCAACAGGTGCAGTCTTCATTGGGAGTTGGGGAATTTGGGAGTTGGGAGTTTGAACAGCCGCGCGAGCGCCAGCCGCGCGGCTTCCTGCTCCGCTTCCTTCTTCGCCTTCCCTGAGGCGCTGGCCATCACCTCCCCGCCGACCACGACGTCAACGCTGAACACCTTGCGGTGATCGGGGCCGGTTTCACCCGCGATTCGATATTCCGGTAGTGGGTGTCCCAGCGCCTGCACGCGCTCCTGCAGCGCGGACTTGAAGTCCTGGCCCACGAAGTTCTGCGCCGCACCTGCGTCGATGGCATCTTTCAATTCGCGCAGGAGGAACACCTCGGCCGCTTCGATACCGCCATCCAGATAGATGGCGGCGATGAGCGCTTCGTATGCGTCCGCGAGCAGCGCCTGCTTGAAGCGGCCGCCCGTCTTCTCTTCGCCGCGTCCCGAGGATCAGGTGGTCGCCGAGCCCCATCTCCTCGGCCTGGCGGGCGAGCGCCTGCGTGGAAACGACGGACGCCTTGATCTTCGACTTCTGTCCCTCGTTGTAAGTCGGGTACTGGTGGAAAAGCGCGCTGGCCACCACCAGGCCGAGCACCGCGTCGCCGAGAAACTCCAGCGATTCATTGTCCGCAACGCCGCCCGAGACGTCCTCGGCGGCGCGCGACTTGTGCGTCAGCGCGTGCTCGAGGAGGCCGCGGTCCTTGAAGCGGTAGCCGATGCGCGTCTCGATCTCGTCGAACTCGTCGCGCAACCGCACAACGCGCGCGCCGACGTCCTCGCGATGGCTGTCGATGATCCGCAGCGCCTCCTCCGCCAGATCCTCGGGCACGGCGATGCGGACCTCGCCCAGCGGGCTCATCGACATCGGCAGGATCGCCTGCGGGTTGCCGGAGATGCGGAATCCGGAGATGCCGTGGCTGTCGAGGAGCGCCAGCACGACGCTGGCCTCGATGTCGGATGTTGTAGAGAAGACAGTGACTGGATTCATTTCGTGAGACATGAGGTCGGGATGTCATTACGAAGATCGAAATCGTTCTGGAAGTCAATCGCGGTCTGAGAGCATTTCGATTTACGTAATGACTCCCGACCCCATGCGTCGGCGCATTCGTCCACCTTCAACAGCACGAACGTCAGATCGTCGTGCTGTCCAGTGTCGCCGACAAACGCCCGGATCTCGCGGAGGATGCGTTCGCGCAGCTCCTCGAACGGCAGGTCGCCGTCTGCCTCGATCACGGCGGCCAGCCGCTCTTCGCCGAACGGCTCCCCCGCCGCATTCATCGCCTCGCTCACGCCGTCGGTGAACAGCAGGACCAGGTCGCCGGCGCCGAGCGGCAGGGTGACCTCTCGCAGCAGGCCGTTGAACCGCTCGCCCTTGTCGATCTTCAGACCCAGCACGAGGCCATCCGGCGCCTGCACCTGGACGCGGCGCGCGGTAGCGACCGCCGACAGCAGGCTGCCGGCCGCCGCACGTGGATCCCGAGTCCCGAATCCCGAATCCCGAATCCCGGGCCCCGGACGATACATCAGCGGACAATGCCCCGCGCGCGCGTACGTCAACGTCCGCGCGCGCATGTCCACGACGGCGTAGGTCATCGTGATGAAGCTGCGCGCGTCGAGGTGCTCCGCGATGATCCGGTTCGCGTCGATGAGCAGCTGCCGAGGCGATGAGTGGAGCCGGCTCAGTGACAGCATCAGGCCCTTGAGCTCCGCCATATACAGCGCCGCCGACGTCCCTTTGCCCGCGACATCCGCGATGATGATGCCGACGCGCGAATCGCCGAGCGGCAGGTAGTCGTAGTAGTCGCCGCCCACTTCGCGTGCCGGCTCGCAATGCGCCGTCACAGACAGTCCTTCCAGCCTCATCGGCCCCTGCGGCAGCAGCGACATCTGGATCTGCCGCGCGATGCGCAGCTCCTGCTCGAGCCGCTCCTTTTCCGCCTTCTCGTGCAGCAGATCCTCGACGCTCGCCGTCATCGAGTTGAACGAATCCGCCAGGTCGCCGAGCTGATCGTGGCTGTGGACGGCAATGCGGTGCGTGAAGTCGCCGCGCCGGACGTGCTCGGTGCCGCTGGCCAGCTCATGGACCGCGCCCGTGATCGATCGCGCCAGCGACAACCCCATTCCGACCGCTACCGTCTGCAGAATCAGGAACAGGCCCCCGACAACCATCAGCAGGATGAGCAGCAGCTGCCCGAGGCTGTAGTTGCCGATCTGCGTGAGTGGCGTCGCCGAGATGCGGCTGTAGATATCGGTGACACTCAGCCCGATGGCCATGACGACGTTGCCGGTGCGGCCGCTCGCCCAGTCCGAGTAGTCCAGAAACGTCATCCATGCGAGCGGTTCGTCGAGGCTGACCCCGAAGACCCCGTGCCTGGTGGGCAGCGGCGATTCCTCTTCGATCGCGCGCCCGATCACGGGGGCCACATCAGTGGCGGTCATGGCCAGCGTCGAGATGTCACCAAGCTCGATGCCCGTTTCATTTCTGATCTGCAGCCCCGTCGCGGCAGTCAACGGCACGTCGACAATCACCGCGTAGCGTGGGACCGCATCGGATGGCAGCGCCACTGCGCGCACTGCGAGATGGGTACGGTACACGACATCCTCGCGCTGCACGGCCGCGCCCGTCGGCGACGTGATGTAGGCGATGAGCCCGGCGTGCCCTTCGCATTGCACCCAGTCGGGCAGCGCGGTTGGGGCATCCAGGTGCGCCCATGCGCCCGCGACGATCCGCGCTTTCACAGTTGGCCCTGGCGCCGCGGTCGAAGGGCCACACGTGCGCAGCGTCGGCACCACCTCGTACGACGCGCCTCGAAATCGCGCCGCGGCCGCTTCCTGTCGTCGCCGCAGGACATCCACGAAGTCGGCATCACTCGTTGTCTGCTCGAGCTCGATCGCCGCGGCTTCCGCCAGGAATCGCGTCTCGTCGACGAGCGCGTTGACCCGGCTCTGCACCAGATACGAGCTGACGTTGAAGAACAGCAGCAGCCCGCACAGCAGGAAGAACACAACGACCAGCAGGACAGGAACGAAGCCGACGAAGATATACGACAGCGTGAGCTTGCGCCGGACGCGCCAGAGCAGCCGTTGCTTCACGCCGCGGAACGCGCGCCACGCGACGATGATGATGACCGCGAGGATGAGGAGGGTAAGAACGGTCACGTCTACCGTCTACAGTCTACGGTCTACCGTCCCCACTTCGATCGTTGCTGAACCTTGGACGGTAGACGGTAGACATGGGGCACGTACAGGTCGGCTTCAGCCGGCCTGTAGTACGCTCTACACATCTTGAAACTGCGCGAGACCGCCAGGTTCAGCACCATCTGCATCCACGCCGGCCAGGTTCCAGACCCGTCGACAGGCGCCATCATCACCCCGATTTACCAAACGTCGACGTATGTCCAGGAGGCCCTGGGCAAGCACAAGGGCTACGAGTACGCGCGCACGCAGAACCCGACCCGCTCGGCCTTCGAGGCGAATATCGCCGCAATCGAAAACGGAAAGGCGGCGTTTGGCTTTGCCTCCGGTATGGCCGCGACGGGCGCCGTCATGACGCTCCTCGAGTCAGGCGACCACGTCGTCGTCACCGACAACACCTACGGCGGCACCTATCGGCTCTTCGAGCACGTGCTCAGGAAGTATCTGCTCGATTTCACCTACGTCGACTCGTCGAGGACAGCCGACATCGCTGCGGCGATCAGTCCGAAGACGAAGATGCTCTTCCTCGAGACTCCCACGAACCCGACGCTGCGCCTGACGGACCTGGCGGCGGCGTGCGAGTTGGCGCACAAGCGGAACGTCGCGGTTGTCGTGGACAACACGTTCGCCAGCCCGTACGTCCAGCGGCCGATCGACTTTGGCGCCGACCTCGTCATCCACAGCACGACGAAATTTCTGAACGGCCACAGCGACAGCGTCGGCGGCGTCGTCGTCGCCACACGCGAGGACCACGTCGAGTGGCTCCGGTTCGTGCAGAACGCCGAAGGGGCGATCATCGGGCCGATGGACGCCTGGCTCGTGCTGCGCGGGACCAAGACGCTGCCGATCCGGATGGAGCGGCACAACGCCAACGCGATGGTGCTGGCGGATTTCCTGGCCTCGCATCCGAAAGTCACGCAGGTTCACTACCCGGGGCTCCCTTCCCACCCGCAGCACGCCCTGGCGAAGAAGCAGATGCGGGGCTTCGGCGGCCTCATTTCGTTTGCGCTCGGCTCGTTCGAGAACGCGAGGACCCTCCTCAACAACGTCCGGCTCATGGCGCTGGCCGAAAGTCTCGGCGGAGTGGAAACGCTCATCAGCCATCCTGCGACGATGACGCATGCGTCGGTGCCGGCGGACCGGCGGATGCAGATCGGGATTGCCGACGACCTGGTACGCGTCTCGGTCGGCATCGAAGACGTCGAGGACCTGAAAGAGGACCTCGCGCAGGCATTGGATCGCATCTGAATTTCCTCCAGAATTTCTTCCATACCGTCTACAACGTCCCTGAACTGATCCGGATCGTCGGTCAGTACGGCCTGCCGTTGATCATCTTTGCGGAGACGGGACTCCTGCTCGGGTTTTTCCTGCCGGGGGATTCGCTGCTGATCACCGCCGGGCTGTTCGCGGCGCGTGGCGATCTGAGTCTGCCGACCCTGCTGGCCACGCTGATTCCAGCGGCCATCCTCGGCAACGCGACCGGCTACGCGATCGGCAAGCGCACCGGCAAGGCGCTGTACAGCAGGCCGGACTCGCTCCTGTTCCGACGCGAACATCTGAGGATGACGCACGAGTACTACGAGCGCCATGGCGGGAAGACGATCATCATTGCGCAGTTCGCGCCGATCCTGCGAACGTTCGCACCGGTGGTGGCGGGCGTGGCCGAGATGGGCTACCGCAACTTCGCCACCTACAACGTCGTTGGCGCCATTCTGTGGATCTCCAGCATGACGCTCGGCGGCTACCTGCTCGGGAACGTGATTCCGGACATCGACAAGCGCATCGACCTCGTCATCATGGTCGTCATCGGGGTGTCGCTGCTGCCGGCGGTCATCGCGTGGCTGCGCAGCAGACGGGGAAGAGGGTCCGCCTGAAGGCGGACACTACCGATACTTGTAGTGTCCGGCTTTAGCCGGACCTACGGTATTTGTCGTCTCCGGCTTTAGCTGGACCTACGCCTGATCCAACGGCACGACCTGTATCGCGGCGTCGCGCACTTCCTGAAGAAACCGATTGAGCGTCGATCCCTTCATCAGGATCTCGAGACGGTTTCTCGCGCTCTGGCCGAAGATGACGTGCGTAATGCCCTCCCGCTTCGCGAACGCAATCAGGCCATCCGCCGGTCGATCCGCCTTGACGCGCACCAAGGTTGCGCCAAGCGCCTCCGCCAGCGAGATGTTGCGCTGCAAGGCGTCGCGATCCTCCGGGCTGATCCGTCCGGGCATCTCACGCGGTGTCTCGACATAGACGGCATACCACCGCGCACCAAGTCGGCCGGCGATCCTCGCGCCCGTGCGAATCACTCGTGTCGCATCTGGATTCGAGCTCATACAGACCATCACTCGTTCCGGAATCAGAGCAGGCTCCAGCCCTTCGCGCTGACGGTGCGAAGCCGCCTTCTCGCCGACTTCATCGGCGACCGCCCGCAGCGCCAGCTCCCGCAGCGTCGACAGATTCGTTTCCCTGAAAAAGTTGGTCAGCGCCTGCTCGACCTTCTCCGGCTTGTACACCTTTCCCTGGCGGAGGCGAGTCTGCAGCTCCTGCACGGTGACGTCGACGTTCACGACCTCGTCGGCGCGATCGAGAAACGTGTCGGGGACGGTTTCACGGACGCGGACACCTGTGACACGGCTGACCGCATCGTTCAGCGTTTCGAGGTGCTGGATGTTGACCGCCGTGAGCACGCTGACGCCGGCATTGAGGAGATCCAGCACGTCTTCGTAGCGCTTTTCGTGGCGGCTTCCTGGCGCGTTGGTGTGCGCAAGCTCGTCGACGACGCACATCTGCGGCTTGCGAGCCAGAATGCCGTCGACGTCCATTTCTTCCAGTACGACACCGCGATACTCGAGCTTGCGCTTCGGGACGATCTCGAGATCGCGAACCTGCGCTTCGGTGTCTGCGCGTCCGTAGGTTTCAATCAGACCGACGACGACGTCGACGCCTTCCCTGCGGAAGGCGTGCGCATCTTCGAGCATCGAGTAGCTCTTTCCGACGCCGGGCGCGGCGCCGATGTAGATCCGCAGGCGGGCACGCTCTGCGGTCTGAATCCGCGCGAGCATTTGCTCACCGGTGGGACGTGCTGGCTCGTGCACGCCTCATCGTACGCGCTCCCGGCGCCCGTGTCCGCGTCTTTACAGATTCTTTATGGAGGTTGACCGCTCACCGCAACGTGCCGCGCAGGACGACGATCGCAACGGAGAAGAATACCGAGAGCGACGCTGAAATCAACGTCGCCCATGTCATTCCGCTCGAGAGGCATGACCTGCTGATACCGCGCATGGACGCCGATGGCAGCCTTCGTGCTCTTGGCGCGTACGAAACATGCCTTTTTTCCGACGGACACCGATGCCCCCGTCTTCAGTTGGCGTAATTCTCACCAACAGGTGCGGACTATTTCGGGCGGAAACGCATCGACCTACGAATTCTTTATTGAGTCTTGACCACCCCGTTACGACTCCGGGCTCTACCCTGATCTCATGAACACCCTCTCAGACATCCTGGCGTTCAACCGTGAACACGCGAGCCGGCACATCGCGAAGTCCGATCGCGGCTGGTGGATGGCTGGCATGGCTCTCGTGGCCTAGGAGACGTATGAGATCCACTCGTTCGCGTAGTCAGATTGGAACGTCCAGCACAGGATTGTCCCGGGAGCTCCGCATTGTTCGATCGCTCTCCGCCGGCGCGATCTTCCTCGCCGGAATCGCATTTGTGCCTTCGGTGGCCTTGGCGACGCCGAGCACGACCTATTGGGCGCCGTCGACCGCCGCCTGTCAGGCGCGCGGCGTCCCGCACGTTACCTACGACACGTACCTCTGGAAGGGCCCTCCCGCGGGAGCTGCGGGCGCACCCGGCTATCCGATCGACACCGGACTGACGGCTGGTTTTCTGCCGTTTGACAAGGTCCAGGGGGAGGCGGGCTTCGACCTCCTCCTTCCCAGCCAGGATCCGCTGTTCCTCAACGTGAAGCTGTGCACGCCGGAATCATCGTTGTTTGCCGGATCGCCGGGAATCAGCTTTGGCGTCTACAATCTCGGCTTTAAGGAGAACGTCACCAACTACAACGCGCTTTACCTCATGTTTCAGAAAGCGCTGCCCGTTGGAGGGTACGTCGCCGCGGGCGTCTACCACGGCCTGAATCGCACGCTGTTCACCAACAGCGAAGGAGAGGTCGCGAAAACCGGCGCGCTGATCGGTGGGGTCTCACCCGACATTCAAATCGGTCTGAAGGGCCTCCGGAAGATCAACGTCGCGGCAGACGTCCAGACCGGCGAGAACATTCTTGGTGCGTGGGGCTTCGGTACGAACGTGTATTTCGCCGACAACGTCTCGCTGCTCGTGGGGCCCGTCTTTTTCCTCGACAAGGATCTGCAGCCGGGCGGCAGCAAGTACATGTGGACAGCCCAGCTCGATATCGATATCACGCCGGGCAGATAGGAAGAGTACGCCATGCTCGATCTCGTGTTCGTCGCAGTTACGATTCTCTTTTTTGTCGTGAGCATCGGCTAGGTGGCCGCATGTGACCGGCTGATGAAGTGAGGTGACCCGTGGCCCTCGACTACACCGTTGGTCCACTCGTGAGCGTCGCGATGCTCGCGTACCTCGTCCTCGCGTTGCTCAAACCGGAGAAGTTCTGACATGACTCTCAACGGATGGCTTCAAATCGGCTTCTTCCTGCTCGCCGTCTTTCTCGTGGCGCCGCCGCTCGCCGGCACGACCAGCTTCGGCGCCTGGAACGTACACGGCGGCGTGGAGTATCAGGCGCTCGGCGATACGACGAAGGCCTTCAACGGCGGTGACTCGTCCCGCGTGATTGGGTCGGCCGGGCTTGGGTTTACGTACTAAGGGGGCCTGAAGGCCCGCCTCTACTAAGGGAGCGCGTGATGCTAACTGTTGGAATGGTGTTACTGGGGCTCGTGACCTTTGCGGCCATGCTCGGCTTCGTCGCCCTTTGTGATCGTGTGTAGGTAACTCTATGACTCTGTTGTCTTTGTTATTGAGCGTCGCAGCTTTCGTGTATCTCGTATACGCGATGCTACGCCCGGAAAAGTTCTGAGGCTTCTATGGGCACCGAATTCATTGCCGTCGCCTTCACCATCCTGTTCACGATCGCTACGAGCCTGCTGCTCGGCCGCTACATGTTTCACGTGTTTACCGGCCAGCGGACGCTCCTGGATCCTGTGCTGGTCCCTATTGAGCGTCTCGTGCTGCGCCTCACCGGCGTCGACCCACACGAGCAGCAGGACTGGAAGCGGTACTCGGTCTCTCTGCTGATCTCCAACGTGTTCATGTGGCTGGCCACGTGGACAATCGTCACGCTGCAGCAGTATCTGCCGCTCAACCCTGATGGCATCAGCAACATGGAGCCGACGCTCGCGTTCAACACGATCTCGAGCTTCACGACGAACACGAACCTGCAGCACTACAGCGGCGAGACAGGCCTGTCCTATTTCTCGCAG
Organism: uncultured Acidobacteriota bacterium; assembly: GCA_963741135.1. GTDB lineage: Bacteria > Acidobacteriota > Vicinamibacteria > Vicinamibacterales > UBA2999 > Gp6-AA40. The sequence continues at coordinate 40,444 of CAVUHC010000005.1, read as the reverse complement.
ATGTTCGCCATCACGTTCCTGCAGTTCGTGACGGCCGCCACCGGCGTTGCGGCATGCATCGCCATCATCCGCGGACTGGGCGGCAATCGCCTGGCAACGCTCGGTAACTTCTACGTCGATACGACCCGCGCGACGGTTCGAGTGTTCCTACCCCTCGCGTTGATGGTGGGGCTCGTCCTCATCTGGCAGGGCACGCCGATGACGTTCGAGGGCGCGGCCAAGGCAACGACGGTTGAGGGATCGGAACAAACCATCGCTCGCGGTGTGGTCGCTCCGGAAGTGTCCATCAAGCAGCTCGGCACGAATGGCGGCGGCTACTTCGGCCCGAACTCCGCGCACCCGTACGAGAATCCGACGCCGCTCTCGAATCTCGTCGAGACCTGGTCGATCACTATCATCCCGATGGCGATGGTCTGGACGCTCGGCTACATGGTCCGCCGGCGTCGTCTCGCGGTCGTGATCTTTGCGACGATGCTTGCGTTGTACATCCCGATGGTGACCTTTGGCGTGGCGATCGATGCAGGCGGCAATCCGGCCATCAGCCGGATGAACGTCGATCAATCAACCGGCTCGATGGAAGGCAAGGAAGTCCGTTTTGGGTCGGGACTCTCGGCCCTCTGGTCGGTGACGACGACCGTCACGTCCAACGGATCGGTCAACGCCATGCACGACTCGCTGACGCCGCTTGGCGGACTGATGCCATTGATCGGCATGTGGCTCAACAACATCTTCGGCGGCGTCGGCGTCGGCTTCATCAACATGCTGATCTTCGTCATCGTTGCGGTGTTCGTCGCGGGCATGATGATCGGCCGCACGCCGGAATTCCTGGGCAAGAAGGTCGAGGCCAAGGAGATGAAGCTCGCGAGCCTCGCGCTGCTGTGGCATCCACTGGCGATTCTTGTGGGCACCGCGATCGCCTGCTACGTCTGGGCGACGACGGCGGATCCGAACACCGCGCTCGCGTGGCTGAAGAACCCGGGGCCGCACGGGTTCTCGGAGATGCTCTACGAATTCAGTTCATCTGCGGCCAACAACGGTTCTGGATTTGAAGGCCTGGGCGACAACACGCCGTTCTGGAATATCGCGTGCGGCATCGTGATGCTGCTCAGTCGCTACATCCCGATCATCGCCCCGCTGGCACTCGCCGGAATGCTGGGGGCGAAGCCGGCCTCACCCGAAACCGCGGGGTCGTTGCGCGCCGACAGTGGCACGTTTGGATTCACGTTGTGGGCGGTCGTCGTCATTCTCGGCCTGCTGATGTTCATGCCGGTCGCCGTGCTTGGACCGATTGCCGAGCATCTGGCTCTGAGGTAGGACCATGATCACAGAAATCAAGCGCGGCATCCTGTTCACTCTCGTCACCATGGTGTTGCTCGGTGGCGGATATCACGTCGTCCTCTGGGCCATGGGCAGGGTCGCATTCCCCGCGCAGGCCGAAGGCAGCCTGATCCGCCGGGGGGACGGCACGGTGGTGGGCTCGCGCCTCATCGGGCAGAAGTTTGCACGGTCGGAGTACTTCCAGCCGCGACCCTCCGGCGTCGACTACAACGCCGCATCGACGGGCGGCACCAACTACGGCCCGTCAAATCCGGACCATCTGAAGGCGGTCCAGGAGCGACTGGACGCGATCACGAAGCTGGACAACGTGTCGCCAAGCCAGGTCCCCTCCGAGATGGTAACGGCCAGTGGCGGCGGGCTTGACCCGCACATTCCGCCGAATGCGGCGGAACTGCAGTCTGCGCGCATCGCCAGCGCGCGCGGCGTGCCGGTTGATCGCGTTCGTGAGTTGATTGGTCAGCACACCGAACCGCCCACGTTTGGATTCCTGGGACGGGCGCGCGTCAACGTGCTGGAGTTGAACCTGGCGCTCGATGAATCGCTTGGCGCGCCAAAACCGCCGGCACCGACACCAACAGACGCCCGGTAGCGAGAGAACAAATCATGGCAGAACGTACGCAGCAGATTTCGATTTGGGATCCGGCGATCGTCATGCCGGCAGTGATGGACTCCTTCCGCAAGCTCGATCCGCGGATTCAGTTCAAGAATCCGGTGATGTTCATCGTGGAGATCGGCAGTCTCGTCACGACGATGATCTTCGTGCAGGAGCTTGCTGGCGGGACCGGCCAGCCCCTGTTCACAGGCCAGGTTGCCTTCTGGCTCTGGTTCACCGTGCTCTTCGCCAATTTTGCCGAGGCAATGGCGGAGGGACGCGGCAAGGCGCAGGCAGCCACGCTTCGCAAGGGCAAGACAGAGACGATCGCGGTGCGCCTCCGCAACGGACAGCGTGAGTCGGTAGCGGCGACCGAGCTGGGTGTCGGAGACATCGTTCGCGTCGAAGCCGGCCAGGTGATTCCCAGTGACGGCGAAATCATCAAGGGTGTGGCGAGCGTGGACGAATCGGCCATCACCGGCGAATCCGCACCGGTCATTCGCGAGGCGGGCGGCGATCGTTCGGGGGTCACCGGCGGCACCCGGGTGCTCTCGGACTGGATCGAGGTGCGCATCACGTCCAACCCCGGCGAGACGTTCCTCGATCGAATGATTGCGCTCGTCGAAGGCGCAGAACGTCAGAAGACGCCGAACGAAATCGCGCTTAACATCCTGCTAGCCGTACTCACGCTCGTCTTCCTGCTGGTCGTTGTCACGCTCGAGCCGTTCGCGTACTACGCCGGGACCAGCATTCCGATTCCGGTGTTGATCGCGCTGCTCGTGTGTCTGATTCCCACCACGATTGGCGCACTCATCTCGGCGATCGGCATCGCCGGCATGGATCGCCTCGTTCAGCACAACGTCCTGGCGATGTCAGGCCGGGCGGTGGAAGCCGCCGGTGACGTCGACACGCTGCTGCTGGACAAGACGGGTACGATTACCCTCGGCAATCGTCAGGCGACCGACTTTCGTCCCGCTCCCGGCGTGAGCGACACGACGCTCGCCGATGCGGCGCAGCTTGCGTCGCTTGCCGACGAAACGCCGGAGGGACGCTCGATCGTCGTGCTCGCGAAGGAGAAGTTCGGGATCCGCGGGCGCACGTTTGGTTCCCATGAGGCCGTCTTTGTCCCGTTCTCGGCCCAGACGCGCATGTCTGGCATTGATTTCAACAGCCGGCGCATCCGAAAGGGCGCGTACGACGCGATCGAACGCCTCGTCCAGGAACAAGGCAACGCGCTGCCGGCCGAGCTCAAGGTACAGGTCGAGCGCATCGCACGCGAAGGTGGCACCCCGCTCGTCGTGGCGGAAAATGGACGCGCGCTTGGTGTCGTACATCTGAAGGACATCGTCAAGGGCGGCATCAGGGACCGCTTCGCACATCTGCGGGCGATGGGCATCAAGACCGTGATGATTACAGGCGACAATCCGCTGACCGCAGCCGCGATCGCGTCGGAAGCCGGTGTTGACGACTTCATGGCGCAAGCGACGCCCGAAGAGAAGCTCAAGCTGATCCGGCAGGAACAAGCGGGTGGCCGCATGGTGGCAATGACCGGCGACGGCACGAACGACGCGCCGGCACTTGCTCAGGCTGATGTGGGCGTCGCCATGAATACCGGGACCACGGCAGCCAAGGAAGCCGGCAACATGGTCGATCTCGACTCGAACCCGACGAAGCTGATCGAGATCGTCGAGATTGGCAAACAGCTCCTGATGACGCGCGGCGCGTTGACCACGTTCTCGATCGCGAATGACGTCGCGAAGTACTTCGCGATCATTCCCGCGATGTTCATCCTGGCGTTTCCGCAGCTTGGCGTGCTGAACATCATGCGGCTCGCCACGCCGGAATCTGCCATCCTGTCGGCCGTCATCTTCAACGCCGTGATCATCATCGGGTTGATCCCGCTGGCGCTCAAAGGGATTACCTACAAACCGCTCGGTGCGGCAGCGATTCTCCGGCGAAACCTGCTGATCTACGGAGTGGGTGGCGTGTTCCTTCCATTTCTCGGCATCAAGGCGATTGACATCTTCCTGGTGGCCGTGGGCCTGGCATGAGTCTGAGTCTAAGAGCCGCACGTCCTTGGAGAACTGGGGTATACGTCATCGACCATGGCTTCTGATTGGCATCTCGTCCTCAGTCGTGACGGCACCGTCGTGGCGGCAACCGACGGTGCGCCGCCATCCTGGCTCGGCACACGGCTTGAAGAGCCGCGACGATGTTCCGGAGGACCTGAAGGAAGCTGGACGCACGATCCTTGACAACGCGTACCACTCGACTTCTCCAGTCGCCGCGTCAGTCTCGCTGCAGTCAATCCAGCATCCTGTTCATCTGACGGTCATCGACGCGCTGCCGCTCCGTCGAACGCCGACGGACCTTCGCGCCGCTCCTGCAATCGAATCTGGACGTCATGCAGCGACAGGCCAGAGCGTTCGACGTCACGTTGAACCTCGTGGTTGACGAGCGAGGTGCCGGCGGTCGTCTCACTCGACGCCGACAAGATCGCCTGGGCCGACAACGGTGCTCGTTGGGAATGCGCTCCGGTACGTGCACCATGGATCGCTGATGATGCCGGGCGGGTCGATCACCGTGCGGGTCACCTATAATTCGGCCGGCCCCGAGGTCACGATAGAAGTCCAGGACGATGGGCCAGGCATTCCTGCCGACAAGCTTCCCCACCTGTTCAGTGTCGGGCCCGACCAAGCCCCGGGTCGGGACTGGGGCTGTCGATGGTGCGGGAAGTCGTATCCGCGCATTCCGGGCACATCGAAGTACAGAGCGACACGAATGCGTTTCGCAGCGGGACAACCGTCCTGATCACGCTGCCGGTCTAGGACAGTGGCCGCGCCCAGGATGATGTTCGCCGTGCCCGAAGAGATCTGCGAGGGGATCTACCGATGCGTTTGATTCCCGCGCTCATCGATCTCTACTCGCTCGTCGTCCTGGGGGCTGTGATCCTGTCGTGGCTCCCGGCGAGTCGCACACACCCGCTGGCGTTGATCGTGTACCGTCTCACCGAACCTGTCCTCGCACCGATCCGCAGGGCGCTTCCGCCGATGGGTGGCCTCGATCTGTCGCCGATGGTGCTTCTGATCGGGCTGCGGTTCTTGAAACGCATCTTGTAGACACATTCGCTGCGATTTCCAGCCAGAACGTCAGCCGGCAAACGTCAGGCGGACGATGGTGCCGTGTTCAGAGCCGTCGGTATTGCTGCGAACGTCCACGGTGCCACCGTGCGCGGTGCAAATGTCCGACATGACCAGGAGCGCAAGGCCGGCGCCCCTGACGTTGAGACCGTCGCGTCTGAAAAGCCGTGTGACCGTATCGGCGGGAATCCCCATGCCGTCGTCCTGCACCTCGATCGTCACGCGGGAGCTTGTTGGATCGAAACCCGTGCGGACGTTGATTGTTCGCCCGCCCATCCGGCGAGATCCCGATCGCATGTACCTCAGAGCATTCCCGACAAGGGTCGTCACCGCCCACGCGACTTTCTCAGAATCCAGACGCACGACCGTCGGCACGTCGTCCGCGATGACGAGACTCAGCGTCACGTCGAGCTCTTCGGCCTGGGACGAGATTACGGCGAGTTTTGATGTCAGGAGCTCCCGCACGTCGGTGGGCGTACGACGAATGGCGAGCGCCTCAATCGCGACCAACTGCACTGTTCGAATGCCGTCGTCAAGAGCGACGGTTTGGGTCACGGCGCGATTGCCGGAGCGGCGCAGTTGCTCGAGGAGAGCCTTTCCGGCCTCGACGATCTCACGAGGCAGGCCCTCGCAATCTTCGAGACGAACATCCAGAAGACCTGGGGGCAGTCGACCCGTTGCCGCCAGCACCGTGCCGTCTGGCCCGATTATGATGTGGGAAACAGGCTCCATCCTCTCACTCACATGAAAATGTCGGACGGCACGGTCGCCACCTCGAGACGTGCTTTCGGCGTCGCAAGAACCACGTCTGTTGCCAGCACCGGGGAGGAGAATAGTCTCATACCCGCGTCCAGTCCGCCGCTCGTCCCTTGCCGAAAGGCGTCGACGTCATGAACCGACGTCAACTGGCGGCATGGGCAGGCATGATTGGACCGATGCTGTTCGTGGCGATATTCACGCTCGAGGGTTGGTTTCGCCCGGGCTATCACCCATTCGCGATGTTTGTCAGCGCACTGTCGCTCGGTCCACGCGGCTGGATTCAAATTGTCAACTTCGTCGTGTTCGGCGTGCTGTTCCTCGTGTTTGCGCGTGGTGTCGCTGCCGAATTTCAGGACGGAAAGGCATCGCGTGCAGGTCCCATACTTCTCACAATCATTGCAATCGGCTATCTCGCGTCCGGCCCTTTCGTTATGGACCCGGTGGCTACCCGTCCGGACCAGATGAGCCTGCATGGTACTCTTCACGGAATCTTTGGAGGGGTCGTGTTTTCGCTGATGCCCGTCAGCTGTTTTGTTTTTCTGCGCCGTTTTTGCGAGGACCCGCAATGGCGATCGCTGCAGGCGTGGACGCTCACGGCGGGAACGATCATCGCTGCGGCAGTGGTTCTTTTGTCCGTCGCGACAAAGCTCCCGGCAGCCCGGACTGCCACCAGTGAATGGGTCGGTCTCATTCAGCGAACGGCCATCCTCACTTACTCGATCTGGCTGTTCACGTTTGCGTTAGGCCTCCGGCGAAGGAAGCAGAACGGGGAGGGCCGAACCCCAGGTCCGCCCGGCCGAGCGGTGGAACAAAACGCGCATATCGAGCGATGAAGATCGGGATCATCGGGATGGGGTGGGTCGGATCGAGCGTGGCGATCTCGACTCTTCACACGGGCATCGCGACCGAATTGCTCGTTCACGATCTCAACACCGCTCTCGCCGAAGGAGAGGCGCTGGATCTCGCCCAGGGCGCCTCGTTTTATCCGACAGCCAGCGTCCGCTCGACTCCGATTGATGAAATGAGTGAGGCCGACGCTGTCGTGATCGCGGCGGGCCGAGGCGGTCGTCCCGGCGAGAGCCGCCTCGATTTGATGCGCGAGAACGCGACGATCGTGCGCGGCATTGCGGAGCGCCTGACTCGACTGGCTGGACTCCTCGTGATTGTGACCAATCCCGTCGACATCATCACGCGCGTCGCCACCGAGGCCTCCGGACTTCCGCCGGCACGCGTCATCGGCACGGGGACGATGCTCGACACGGCTCGCCTCCGACACGTGCTTGGGAGAGAACTCGCCCTCGACTCCAGGTCGATCCATGCTCACGTCGTTGGTGAGCACGGGGACTCCGAAGTCGTGTCTGTGGTCTGCCGCTCGTGTGGGTGGCGTGGCGCTACGCCGCTGGCCAGGGTGGACGCGTGAGAAGGAGCCGGTACTTGCCGATGAAGTGCGCCGCGCCGCGTACGAGATCATCGCGCGCAAGGGCGCGACCAACCATGCGATTGGCCTGGTGACGGCAGCGTTGCTGCGCAGCGCGCTGCGGGATGAACGCCGAGTTCTCACCGTGTCACGCGTCCAGCAAGGCACGTGTGGAATCGGGGAGGTCGCGATTTCACTGCCTGCCGTCGTCGGACGACAGGGCGTGACGGACATCATCGAACCCGAAATGAGTCCCGACGAGAGAGCCGGTCTCGAGCGGTCGGTTGAGATTCTGCGGCACGCCGCAGCCCAGCTCTCCGCATGATGTCGTCAGGCGCGATTCAGGCTCGATGCAGGCGGGCGCTCGAACGCGCGTACCGCGTCCTCCTTGGTGCCGAGGATGTCGAAGACCCGGTGCATGCGCACGAGCTCGAACACCGCTCGCACCTGCTTCGACATGCCACACAGCTTCAGGTCGCCGCCCTTGGCGTTCAGCTTCCGGAGGCAGGAAATGAACGCGCCCAGGCCGGAGCTGTCGACGAAGCGCAGCCGGCTCAGGTCGAGCACCAGCTTGGTGTTGGCGTCGAGCAACGGCGCGATGTCGCGCTTGAACTCGCCGGCGTTGCCGGCGTCGAGTTCCTCCACCGGCACGGCCGCAACCGCCACATCGCCGACTTTCTCGAGAGCTATTTGCATCGCGGTGTCCTTCGCGTCTACGAGTTGAGAACCTTGACGAGCGCAATACAGTTCCTCCCGCGTTCGTCGCGAGAGTACCGAACGTCGTCCACGCTCCTGGTGATGAGATAGATGCCGAAGCCCGACTCCCGCGAGCCATCCAGCGCGGGCGGCGAGACGGCGGCCGGGTCGAACGAATCTCCCAGATGATGCAGCCGGATCGACACGCGGCCTGGAAACGCGTCGGCTTCCAGCTGAATCCGCTGATCGGCACGGCCGTGATACGCATGCTTCATGATGTTGCTGGCCGCCTCGTTCACCGCCAGCTCGAGCCCGGCGACGTCGTCCTGATCGAGAAGCCCCTCGGGAACCATGCGGCAGAATTCGCGGACGAATTCGCGGGCGCGGCGCAGATCCTCGAGGTCGCTGCGAATCTCCAGCTCGGAGCGCGCCAGCGGTCGCTGCGCGTCGCCGACTTTCACGGCCACGCAGGTCAGGTCGTCGGTCAGCCGATCGGATTGCGCAAACGCCACGGCGGCTTTGCGGATGGCATCCACGAGCGCTTCCGGCTCGAGCTCGCGGTTGATCCGAACGCACTCCGAGAGGCGGTCTGCGCCGTAGAGCTCTCCGGCGGGGTTGCGCATTTCCGTGATCCCATCCGAATAGAACAGGAACAGATCTCCCGGCTCGAACGTGACGGCGATCTGGTCGAAGATCTCTCCCTCGCGGATCCCCAGCGGGAGATTGTTGCCGTGCAGGATCTCGCACGCGCCGGTCCTGGCGCGCACGACCATCATCCCCGTATGCCCGCAGTCGACGAGGTCGAGATGCCGCCGGCTCAGGTCGAATCTGGCGTAGCTCAGGGTCACGAAGCTCTCGAGATCGATCAGCTGCCGCACCATGTCCGCGTGGGCCAGCGTCACGATTTCCTTGGGCTCCGGCAACTGGCCGCTCCTGCTCATCGCGGTCAGATGGCACAACGCTTCGAGGAAATTGCTCTTGGTCGCCGCCGCCACCAGCGCGGCGGGAATGCCCTTGCCCATGACGTCGGCGACGATCACGTCGAGGCACTGGTTCTCGTGCTTGAAGAAATCGTAGAAGTCGCCGTCGATCCGCTGAGACGGAATGGTGAGCGCCGCCACCTGCAATCCGGGAACGTCCGTGGGCGGTTGCGTGAGCAACAGCATCTGCTGGATTCTGAACCCGATCTTCGCCTCCCGATCGCGGGCGGCTTCGAGGTCGGCGGTTCGTGCGCGGACGCGCTCCTCGAGCTCGGCATTCAGCGTGCGGATCTCCTCCTCCGCCTCGCTGTTGCTCGGCTCGGACGCGAAGCGTCGTGACGCCGTAGCCCAGGTCGCCGGCCAGCTCGCTCAACAGCGTCACTTCCTCGTCGCGGAACGCTTCGGCCTCCGCCGCGTAGATGCTCAGCGCTCCGAAGGGTTCGGCGTCGACGACGAGCGGAATCGCAATGATCGAGGCGTACCCGCGTTTCAGCGCCTCGGCGCGCCACGGGGCGAACGTCGGATCGGTGGCCGTGTTCTTCACGATCTGCGTCTGTCCCGTCCGGATGCACGTCCCCGTCGGTCCCCGGCCGCGGTCGGTGTCGGCCCAGGTCACGTTGACGGCCTTCAGGTAGCCCTCGTCGACTCCGGCCTGCGCCACGGCCGTCACGGTCTTCGCCTCGTCGTGTTCCGCACGGCCCACCCAGCAGAAGCGATAGCCCGCCTCGTCGACGATGATGCGGCAGACCTGATCGAGCCAGGCGGATTCCTCCGTGGCGCGGATCAAGGCCTCGTTGCAGCTGCTCAACGCGCGGTGCGCGCGATTGATCCGGAGCAGCTCCTCCTGCGCGCGTTTGCGTTCGGTGATGTCCTGAACGGTGCCGATGCCTTCCACCGCGCGCCCGTCCTTGTCGAACTCGACCTCCGCCCGCTCTCGAACCCATTTCAGCGCGCCGCCGACGACGATGCGGTGCTCGATGTCATACGGGGCACCGCGCATCGCGGCGGTCCAGGCCTTGTCGACGGCGTCCCTGTCCGCGGGATGAATCGAGCCGAGAAAAGACTCGTACGTGAGGGGCGTGCCTGTCGGGTACGCCAAAGATGCGAAACACCTCATCCGACCACGTGAGCTGGTTGCGCGTGACGTCCAGATGCCAGCTGCCGATGTGCGCGATTTCCTGCGCTCGGTTCAGGTTGGCTTCGCTCTGTCGCAACGCTTCTTCAGCTCGCTTGCGCTCGGTGATGTCGCGGATGTACCCGGTGAACTGCGCAGGACCGGCCGAGGCGATGCGCGCGATCGCGAGCTCGACGGGAAATTCCTCGCCGCTCGCTCGAATCGCCGTCAGTTCGACGCGGCGACCGAGAACCGTGGCCACGCCCGTGGCGAGGTATCGGGCCAGTCCCTGCCGGTGGCGGTCGCGCAGCGAAGGCGGGATGATGACATCCGCGATCTCACGGCCAAGGACATCCTCCCGACGATGGCCGAACATCTGCTCGGCGGCCGGGTTGAACTCCGTGATGCCGCCTCGCGCGTCAATGGCGACGACGGCATCGAGCGACGCCTGCACGGTGGCCGCGTGGCGTGCTTCGCTGCTTCGGACCTCGGCTTCGGCCTGCTTGTGCTCGGTGACATCATGGACGGTGCCGCGCACGAGCACGACCCGGCCGCCGGCGTCGCGCTCCGCTTCGCCACGGCTCGTGACCGATCGGATCGCGCCATCGGCGCGAACCATCTCCAGCTCGAGCTCGAACGGCGTCCCCGTCTGGACGGCCCGTTCCACCGCGGCGGTCAGCCGCGCGAAGCTCTCGGACGTGTAGAAACGGGAGTGCTCCTTGAAGCCCGGAGGCGGCATCTTCGGATCGCGGCCGGCAATGCGATACAGCCCTTCCGACCACGTGACGGTGTCGGTCGCGGGATCCCACCACCAGCTGCCCACCCGCGCCAGACGCTGCGCCTCTCTCAGCTCCTCCTCGCTTCGATGCAGCGACCCTTCCGCGTGCCGGCGTTCCGCGTCGCTGCGATCGATGCTCTGGCCGCTCCAGACCGTCAGACCGGCCAGCAGCGTGATCATCGCGACGATCATCACCGTGATCCCGCTCCACTCGGAGAACAGGCCGGCGGAATAGGCCTTCCACGACGCGGTGCCGATCAGCAGCGGAACGACGATGGTCGCGGGCCACAACCGTCGGGTGAGCATGCCGCCGTCGCTCGAGCTGGCGAACAGCGCACCGAGCCCCCAGCCAGTGCGCGCACACGCCACAGCGAAGGACAGCACGAACAAGGTGACGGCCGTCTGCAGCGCAATGTGGGTGTAGGAGGTGTGAGACCCGAGAATGAAGTCCAGGAGCCCGACGATGGCACCCGTGTTGGCCGCGAAGGCCAGGAACTGCGCCGGCTCGTAGCGCCGCGACCTGTACACGATCGTCCAGTCCAGCCACAGCAGCGCGAGCCCAATCAGCAGGAAATCCAGCGCGGTAATCGGCGCCATCAGGCCCGGACGAACGCTTCCGAACGCCTCCAAGGGGTTCTCATCGAGGAAGAACAACTGATCGATGCCAAGGTCCCAGCCGACGAGGTGCTCCGACAGGCTCAGCAGACCCACCAATGCGACGACCGACGCCAACACCTGACCGGCGAGCTTCCTGATTCCCTGTGGGGGCTGCGCGTCCCTGCTCCGCAGCAGCCACAGCGAACAGCCACACAACACGAGAGCGATGGCGGCGTTCGGCTTGATGACCACCTGCCCCGGGATGACGCTCTTCAGGACGGCGATGCCGAACGTCCAGCCGATCAGACCGAGCAGTCCGACCGCGATCGAAAAGAGACTGGCGAACGCGACGAAGCGGTTCAGGCTCCGCACCACGCCGGCGTCCGACACCGCGATCGCGGGCCTTCCGGCGGACGTCGAAATGGAGCGGGCCGCGGCCACCACCCCAATCACCTTCCCGCCGTCATCGCGATGGAGCGACGCGTTGTAGAGCACGGAGGTCACGTGCCCGTCCCGGTGGCGAAGCTCCAGCGGACGATCGCGCACGAAGCCTTCGCGAAGAACCTCGCGATAGACGGCGCGGGCTTTCTCCGGCTCGGTGAAGCAATCCGAGAAGTCCGTGCCGATGAGTGCCGCTCGTGAACGGCCGGTCAGGGTCTCGATGGCGGAATTGACGTCGTTGATCTTGCCGTCAGACCCGATCGTGACGAGCGCATCGAGGCTCGCCTCGAGCAGGCTTCGCGTTGTGGGCGCTCGCCAGCCTGGTTTCCTTTCTGACCGCCTCCGCCTCCGCCGCGCGCCGTTTGGCCAGCTCCGACAGCTGGCCGGCCGTGACGGCGGTGACGAAGAACGCGGCGAGCGCGACCCAGTTCTGCGGGTCCGCGATCGTCAGCGTGTAGAGCGGGCGGCAGGAAGAAGAAGTTGAAGCACAGCACGCCGACCGCTGAAGCCATCAGCGCCGGCCAGCTCCCCCACGCGGTCGCCACGAGGAGCACGACCAGCAAGTAGGCCAGCGCGACGGTCGTGTCGTTCAGCGTTTCGTGAAACGGCGCACCGATGGCCGTGACCGCGGCAATGCCCAGCATCCCGGCGACGTAGCCGGCGCCCTTCCCCCGAACGACGGTGCTCGGCATGTCCACCACTCTAGGCGCCGGTGATCCCCCAGATGTCCCGGGCGTATTCCGCGATGGTTCGATCGCTCGAGAACCTGCCGATCCGCGCCACGTTCAGAATCGCCTTCGACGCCCACGTCGCCGGCTGCCTGAACGCGTCGTCGACCTGGTGCTGCGCGTCGATGTAGGCCGGCAGATCCGCGAGATGAAAATAGGCGTCTCCGCGGTCGAGAAGCGGACTCGACGATCCAGTGAAACAGTCCGGGCTCCTTCGGAGAGAACAGATTGGAGTCGAACGCGTCGAGGATCCGTTTCAGGCGCGGGTCGTGCTCGTACAGATCTCGCGGTCGATAGCTCGCGTCCACGCGCAGCGCCTGGATCTGGTCTGCGGTCAATCCGAAGATGAACATGTTCTCCGCGCCGATCGCCTCGAGCATCTCGACGTTGGCGCCATCGAGCGTGCCGATCGTCAGCGCGCCGTTCATGGCGAGCTTCATGTTTCCCGTTCCTGACGCCTCAGAGCCGGCGGTTGAAATCTGCTCGCTGAGGTCGGCGCCTGGGATGATCATCTCCGCCAGCGACACGCGGAAGTCCGGAACGAACACGACCTTGATCTGCCCATTCGCACGCGGGTCGTTGTTGATGATCGAACCCACGCTGCAGATCAAGCTTGATGATCTGTTTCGCCGCCCAATAACCCGGCGCCGCCTTGCCGGCAAAGACGTAGGTCCTCGGGACCGCCGGCTGTTTCCCGTCTTCGATGAGGCAGCAGGTACTCGTGAACGATCCGCATCACGTTGAGCAGCTGCCGCTTGTATTCATGAATGCGCTTGACCTGAACGTCGAACAGCGAGTCCGGGTCGACAATCGTCGAGGTCGTGTCTGCGATCACGCGCGCCAGTCGCTCCTTGTTGGAGCGCTTGATTGAGCTGAACTCCTGCCGAAATGCGCTGTCGTTCGCGCATGGTTCCAACTCTCTGAGCCGTTCGAGGTCGGTAATCCACTTGTCGCCGATGGTCCTGGTGATGAGTCCGGCCAGGAGCGGATTGGCCTGCACCAGCCAGCGGCGCGGCGTGACGCCGTTCGTCTTGTTGTTGAAGCGCTCCGGCCAGAGAGCGTAGAAGTCCGGGGCCAACGTCGTCTGGACGAGGCGGCTGTGCAGCGCAGAGACCCCGTTGATGGAATGACTGCCGACGATGCTCAGGTGGGCCATGCGCACCTGTTTTGATTCCCCTTCCTCGATGAGAGACATCCGTTGCAGACGCCCGTCGTCGCCAGGCCAGACGGAGGCGACCTGTGCGAGAAAGCGCCGATTGATCTCGTAGGATGATCTGCAGGTGCCGCGGCACGACGCGCTCGAGCAAGGCCACGGGCCACTTCTCGAGCGCCTCCGGCAACAGCGTGTGATTCGTGTACCCCATCGTCGACTGCGTGATCTGCCACGCGGTGTCCCAGGGCAGATCTCGCTCGTCGACGAGGATGCGCATCAACTCGGCGATGGCCAGTGCAGGATGCGTGTCGTTCAGGTGAACGGCGACCTTCGCTGGAAAGGCGTCGAAGGTCTCGTGATCCCGCTGGTACCGGGCGACGAGGTCTCGCATCGCGCAAGCAACCAGGAAATACTCCTGGAGAAGTCGCAGCTCCTGCCCCGGCGGCACGGCGTCGGACGGGTACAGGACCTTCGAGATCGTCTCCGACGCGATCTTCTGCTCCACCGCCTTCAGATAGTCGCCGGTGTTGAAGATCTGCATGTCGAAGTCGCGTGAGGACCGCGCGGAGAAGAGTCGGAGGAGATTCACCGTCCGCCCTCCGTAGCCGACAATGAGCACGTCGTGCGGAACGCCGATGAGCAGCCGCCACTCCAGCCACATCGGGTTGTAGCGCCCCGATCGATCGACGCCGTGTTCGATCCGGCCATAGACGGGAACGAGACAGGCTTCCTCGGGCCGTTCGATTTCCCATGGGGTGCCAAACGCCAGCCAGTTGTCCGGCTTCTCCTTCTGGTAGCCGTTGTCGATCTCCTGCCGGAAGAGGCCGTACTCGTAGTTGATTCCGTACGCGTAACCGGGCATGTCGAGCGTGGCGAGGGAGTCCAGAAAGCAGGCCGCAAGGCGTCCCAGACCGCCGTTGCCGAGCGCAGCGTCGCGCTCGGCCTCCTCGACATCTTCCAGGGAGACGCCCATCCCGCGAAGCGTGTCCCGGCACAGATCGTAGATGCCCAGATTGCTCAAGTTGTTGGCGAGCATTCGCCCGAGGAGGTATTCGATCGACAGGTAATAGAGGTGCTTGGCGTCTGCCTGCCGATAGCGCCGCTCGGTCTCGAGCCGGCGGTCGACCATGAGATCCCGCACCGCCAGGCTGACGCACTCGAACATCTGACGGGGCGAAAGGCTCTCCCAAGGCTGCGCCACGGAGTATCGAGCATGCCGCTCGATCGATTCGCGAAACGCCGTGGCGGACGTGTGGCGGGTGTCTGTCGACGGGGCTGATGGCATTTTGCAAACAGAGCGCGTGCGAGTTTTTCCCATGCCGCGCCGAAAATCCCCCAAGAGATCTCATTCGATTGCTCCGGGGACGATGAGCGTGACTGAGCTGATTGCCGGGAGAGCAAGACGCAATCCATATGGCGCACCCCGGTACGAGAGTTGCCCGCCTCCTCAGCGTGTCGAACGCGCGAAGCGCCGAGCATCTCGACGAGCTGGAACGCCTGCTCCAGTCGTGCGAGGTTCAAGCTGTCCGATCGGGTACGCCGCTTCCCCTCGGAGCCCACATCCGAGGGAACGGCGTCAACTTCGCCATCTTCAGCCGGCATGCAACCGGCGTCCGCCTCGACCTCTTCGATCGCGCCGAGGACGCCACACCGGCCCGCAGCATCATCCTCGACGCGGCGCGGAACAAGACGGGCGACATCTGGCATGTCTGGCTCGAAGGGGTTCGGCCTGGCCAGCTCTATGGGTTTCGCATCGCCGGTCCCTACGCGCCCCATGACGGGCATCGCTTCAACCCCAACAAGCTGGTGTTGGATCCATGCGCCAGGGCGATTGTTCCGGTCGCGGGTCACGATTCCCGGCTCGCCGTTGGCTACGACCCCTCGTCGCGTCGGAAAGACTTGTCGTTCTGCGACGTCGACAACGCAGCCTCCGCGCCAAAGTGCGTCATTCCGTACGAGGACTTCGACTGGCGCGGCGACCAACCGCTCCGCCTGCCGTGGACCTCGACGGTGATCTACGAGCTGCACGTGCGCGGGTTCACGATCGACCCGAGCGCCGGCGTGCAGTCTCCGGGCACCTATCGCGGTCTGATTCAGAAGATCCCGTACCTGAAGGATCTGGGCGTCACGGCCGTCGAACTGATGCCCGTCCAGGAGTTCAACGAGCACGATTCGTTGCGCATCAACCCGGAGACCGGCGAGCGACTCAGGAACTTCTGGGGATACGACCCGGTGGGCTTCTTCGCGCCGAAGGCGTTCTACGCCAGCGTTCGTGACGACGGCGCGCAAGTCCTGGAGTTCAAGGAGATGGTCCGCGCGTTTCATCGCGAGGGGCTCGAGGTGATCCTGGATGTTGTCTTCAACCACACCGGCGAAGGCGACGAGCTCGGACCGACACTCTCGTTTCGCGGCATCGACAACTCGATCTACTACTGGCTTGCTGACGACAAGCGCTTCTACCGGAACTTCACCGGCACGGGACAAACCGTCAACGCGAGCCATCCCGTCGTCCGCGATCTGATCCTCGACGCGCTCCGCTACTGGGTGATGGAGATGCACGTCGACGGCTTCCGCTTCGATCTCGCCTCGGTGCTCGGCCGCGACGTCCGCGGTCGCGTGCTGGCCGATGCGCCGCTCCTGGAGCGCATCGCCGAGGATCCGATCCTCCGCGACGCCAAGCTCATTGCCGAAGCCTGGGATGTCGCGGGCGCCTATCAGGTCGGATGCTTTTCCCAGCGCCGCTGGGCGGAATGGAATGGCCATTTCCGCGACGACGTCCGCCGGTTCTGGCGAGGGGACGCGGGCATGATGGGCCGCTTCGCCAGCCGCATCTGCGGCAGTTCCGATTTGTACGCGGGATCCGGCAAGGGCCCGGAGTGCAGCGTCAACTTCGTCACGTGCCACGACGGCTTCACGTTGAACGATCTGGTGAGCTACTCGCGAAAGCACAACGAGGCCAACGGCGAGGGCAACCGCGACGGCGCCGGCGAGAACTTCAGCGCGAACTACGGCGTCGAGGGCGAATCCGCGGACCCGGCCATCGAGGCCGTTCGCCAGCGGCAGATCAAGAACTTTCTGCTGACGCTCGCGATCGCCAGAGGCGTGCCGATGCTCCTGGCGGGAGACGAGTTCCGCAGAACCCAGCGCGGCAACAACAACGCGTACTGTCAGGACAATGAAACGAGCTGGGTCGACTGGGAACTCAGCGAGCGGCACGGCGAGCTCGTGCGTTTCGTTCGCCAGGCCTTCGCATTTCGCCGGGCGCACGCGGTGCTGCGCCGGGAGGCGTTCTATACCGACCGGGAGATCGAATGGTTCGATCCCGCAGGACGCAGCCCTGACTGGCTCGACCCCAGCCAGAAGCGCTTGGCGTGTCTGGTCCACGGCCAGGATGGCCCAGATCTCTATCTGATGTTCAACCCCGACACCGATCCAGTCTCCTTCGTTCTGCCTGAATTGGCGCACGCGGGACACTGGCGGCTGACGATAGACACCGCACAGCCGTCAGCGGAGGAATCCGATGCAACCGAACGAGATATGGATGTGGTGAGCGGACACCTTTACGCAGTCAGCTCGCGCTCCAGCGCGATCCTGGTGGCTTCTTCCGACCCGGCGAGGCCATCAGGCGTCGCGTAGGTCGGTTTCACGATTCCCCGGACGACCCGATCACGCGGCTGGTCGGGTAACCCCACGTGATCCAGTCCCGGCTCTGATGCTCCATCTAGAGCCGGCGGCGTCACCAGCGTCGTCAAGATCACCACGCTGACGATGGCCGTGTAACCACGCTGATCGAGCAGCGATACGGACCCAACCTGGAGCGTGCTCCCCAACGCCGCAAAGACGAGGGTGACTTCGCCTCGCGGGATCATGCCGACGGCCACGGTCAGCTTGCGGGCGCCGCGGTGCAGGACTCCGAGCGCACAGGACAGCTTCCCCACCACCGCAGCGATGCTGAGCGCGATTGCAAAAACCAGCAACGCCGGCTGTCCCAGGGCCGCGACACTCGTGCGGAACCCCACCAACACGAAGAACACCGGTACGAGAAACGCGGTCATCGGTTGGATGAGCTCGCCGAGCGGTCGCTCGCCCCGCTGAACGAACACCTCTGAATGCGACTCCTCCAGCACAAGACCCGCAGCGAAGGCGCCCACGAGAGCGGCGAGACCGATCGCGGTGGCCGCCCAGGACAGGAAGAAACAGAAACAGAGACCCGCGGCGAGCAAGGCACCACTCGTCTGCAGCCGTGCCGCCCAGCGGAACCAGGCCGGCGTGAGCCTCATCCCGAGCGCAATGGCAAGAACAAGGAAGCCGATGGTCTTCATGACCAGGGCCGCGATCGATGCGGCCGGGAAGACCGCCAGCGCTTTGTCCCGCTCCCACCCACGCCGTTACAGCTCCGAGCACGACCAGCGCCAGCACATCATCAACGACCGCCGCGCCGAGAATGATCTTGGCCTCGTCACTACGCGAGGCCCGCATGTCCTTCAGGACCCGCGCCGTAATCCCGACGCTCGTGGCGGTAATTGCGGCGCCGATAAAGACCTGGGCGGCGATCGACGCGTCCGGCATGAACACAGCCGACGTGACCGTGCCAATCGCCAGGGTCGACGCCGTTCCGATCACCGCGACTGCAAACGACGAGGGTCCAACACCGAGAAGATCGCGCACCGACAGGTCGACACCGACTTCAAACAGGAGCAGGAGCATTCCGACGCGCGACAAGATGTCGAGATACGGATCGGCACCCAGGAACTGGAGCTTCCCGAGACCGATCATGTTCCCGAGAATCATGCCGGCCACGAGTTCGCCCAGGACGGCAGGCTGGCCGATTCGTGTCGCCACGTGTCCGCCGAGCAGGGCGGCCGCGACGATGATCGCGAGGCCCAGGGCGAGCCAGCCCAACTCGTCGAACGGGCCCTGGGCGCCGCGCGATAGCGCAAACCCTCCCGCAAGCAGGAGAACGGCGACACCCACCACGACGACGTGAACGGCCGATTGCGCTCTCACAACGCTCAATGCACTAGTCGGACTTCTCCGGCGTAGTGTCCGCGAAGCGATAGCCGACCCACGGCTCGGTGAGGATGTAGCGGGGATTAGACGGATCCGGTTCGATCTTCTTCCGGAGCGATCCGATCAGCACGCGCAGGTGCTCCGGCTGGTCGACGGCGTGCGGCCCCCAGATCGCCTTGAGGATCGCACGGTGCGTCAGCACCCGTCCGGGATGCTGCGCCAGGATACGTCAGCAGCTCGAACTCCTTCGGCGTCAGGCGCACTTCCTCCCCGTCGCGGATGACGCGAAAGCGCTCGCGGTCGATGACGAGACTCGCCACGGACGATAGGGCCGGTCGGCGGCGGGCGTCGCATCCGTCCGCCGCAGCGCCACGCGGACGCGCGCCAGCAGCTCCTCCGTTCCGAACGGCTTCGTCACGTAGTCGTCCGCGCCCGCGTCGAGCGCACGGACCTTGTCACCCTCGGCGCCGCGCGCCGAGAGCACGACGATCGGCGTCGCCCTGCCGTCGCGCACGAGACGGCACACATCGACGCCATCCATGTCCGGAAGCCCGAGGTCGAGCACGATGAGATCCGGGTTGTCACGCTCCACCGCTTCGACGGCGGCACGACCGGTCATCGCCGTGTTGACCTCATAGCCTCGCGACCGCAGCAAAGGCGCCAGCGTTGCCAGGATGTTCGGCTCGTCGTCGACCACCAGAATACGGGGAGGCATCGCGCTACTCCACCGCCGCCACGGCGCGCGTGGCGCCCGGCACGATAATCGTGAAACATGCGCCCGCCACCCGATGCGTTCTCCGCCCACACGCGCCCGCCGGCGGCGGCCAGCAGGCCACGCGTGATCGCGAGCCCCATCCCCGTCCCGAACGATGCCTGCCGCGCTGCGTGTCCCCGGTAGAAGCGTTCGAAGAGATGATCCAGCTCGCCAGGATCGAGACCCGGCCCGCCGTCCTGAACCGACACGCGCAGTCCATCACGGTCCCCGCGTGCCGTGATCGTGATCGGCTTGTCGGCCGGCGAGTACTGTGCCGCATTCTCAATCAGATGCGCGAGCGCCGCCGACGTGAGCCTGGGATCGATTTCGACTTCCGCATCAGCGTCAGCATCGACACGCAGCGTCCGCCCCTCGAGCTCGTGCCGGACGTGCGCCGTCGCCGCATCGACAATGTCGGCGGGCGTGACCCACTGCCGGTCGATGCGGATGGAGGACGCATCGATCCTCGCCATGTCGAGAATGTCCTGGAACAACCGCGTGAGCCGGTCGAGCTCGCTCAACGCCGCGCCGGCCTGATCGCGCCGTGCTTCGGTCGGCAGCTCCTGCTGCAGGTTCTCAACGGCGACGCGGATGGCGGTCAGCGGCGTCCGGAGGTCGTGACTCAGCGTCGCCAGCAGCGTCGAGGCGAGGTCCGCCTTCTGACGTACCAGCTCGGCAGCG
The DNA here is from genome assembly GCA_963741135.1 of uncultured Acidobacteriota bacterium. Lineage (GTDB taxonomy): Bacteria > Acidobacteriota > Vicinamibacteria > Vicinamibacterales > UBA2999 > Gp6-AA40. The sequence continues at coordinate 20,266 of CAVUHC010000005.1, read as the reverse complement.
TCGCGATCGACGAGAAACTGGGCACGCTCGATCGCAATCGCCGCGACGCCCGCCACCGCGTCGAGTGTGCCGACATCAAGCGCCGGCGCGGCGGCGGCAAGCACGCCTATCGTTCTCATACCGTGCCGCAGCGGCACGAGCGAAATTGCCTCACCGTTCGCGCCCGCAATCGACGAGTGCCCGCCATAGGCACGCTGGTATGCGTCGAATTCGAGGGTTCCGCGCGCGCTCGCCATCGTCGTCTCCAACTGACGCTCGTCGACGACGATCGCCTCTTCCGCGCCCTGGTATGCGCGCCAGCCGTGATCGCCAGGGAGATAAATCGCAATCTTGTCGAGCTCGAAACGGCGCGCGATGTGTCGCGCGAGCGCGTCGAGCGCACCGGTGGTCTCGGTCGTGAGCAGGACATCGCGGCTCAGGTCGAACAGTCGCGTCACCTCATTGCGGCGCACGACCGCCTCACGCGCACGGTCCTGCGCGGCCGTCGAGAGGTTGCTCGCGATGATCGCCACGATTAGAAACCCGACCAGCGCGACCCAATTCTCGGGATCGGCGATCGTGAAGGTGCCGACCGGCGGCAGAAAGAAGAAGTTGAGAACGAGCATCGCCACGATCGAGGCGACGATGGCGACCCAGAGACGCGAGAGAGTCGCAGTCGCCAGCACCACCAGAAGCAGCGCGAGCGCAACCGTCGTCTGGCTGACAGGCAGCGTCCGCAGCACGGCGGTGACCGCCGCGATGCCAGCAGCGCTGCCCATGAGGACGAGAACGTCGCGGGAGATCACTTGGCGCGACATATGATCATTTGATCATTGACACGTCGGACATTGCGCGCTTCTATCGTGTGGCAGAGAACCCACGCTTCGCCAACGCGTCCTGGAGTGCGCGAAGGCTGTCCTCGCACGCAGCGGTCAGCATGCGCTTCTTGCCCAGCGACAGCGCCAGCGAGCGGACATTGGTGTTGCGGCGGGACAGAGCGATGATCTGAGTGTTGAGTCCCGCGAACCGATCCAAAGCGGCGGTGGCGGCCGCGAGCTGCGGCCGGGACGCGGGCGGGACCAGGCTCGCGAGCATCTCGAGGGCGCCCCGAGCAGCCGCCTCTGAGGTGGCCATCCGCTTCTCCATGCGCGTCATCGCCGCGTCGTCGGACTCGGCGATGTGCGGCGCCTGCAGCACCTGGATCTCGCGCACGCTTGCCACGGCCGTTGCGACGAGCGCCTTGGCGCGCCACGTGTCCTTCGCCGGCGCCAGGGGCGCGACGGCCTCGAGGGAATCCCGGAACGCATCGGCGGCTTCCTGAGCCGGACCGAAAGAGAGCCGCTGCGCCTTGAGGTTGGTGTTCTCGACGGCCAGCTCGAGGATGCTGCGGTCCAGCGCGCGATACTCGGCGAATCGGCTGCCGAACTCGTCGAGCAAACGAGCTTTCGTTCGAGTATCGGAGACCCGTGAGGATTGGCCCCAGCGTGTCGGCGTCCTTCTGGACCGCCTGCGTCGCCTGTTCCGCTTCGCGCGCAAAGGCGACGGACGTTTCGTCCGTGTCCGCCATCACGGCCCGGTTCGCGGCATCTCCGGCCTTGGTGAATTGAACGAGGAGGTCCGCCGCCAGCCGGTTCGCCTCTACCAACCGCTGTAAAGCAGTTTCTGGCGCATTCATGCACCCGGTCGCCGCACCTACGATGATGACGGCGATTGAGCAGGCCGCGGTCGCTCGGGTGTGAAATGAAACCACAACGGTACAAACTAGCACGCCGGTGTGCCCTCACGGAGGTGCGCGACTCGACCTCCAGTCAAGCGGGGAGCGTGCAACCCTAAGAAAGTCGTAAAAAGTCCGTAAGTACGGCGTAAGAAACCTGCGATGCCCCGCATAATCGCCGTGCGGCCTAATTTGCTCCCGCCCGCGGAGCGAAACGGGGGAACCAAGTCAAGGGGCGCATCCAGCACATCGCTGGTAGAGGAACTCCAACCTCGAGCCCGTCAGCTAACCCCGTCGGCGCATTGGAGGCTGTGTGTCCGACGAATCATTCCTGTCCCAGGTGAAGCGCCTGGTGGTCGGGGCGCCGATCCCGTCCCACCTCGCGCATCACGAACGCTTCTCCAAAGTCACAGGGCTCGCCGTTCTTTCGTCCGACCCGCTTTCATCGGTCGCCTACGCAACCGAGGAGATTCTTCGCGTCCTCATGATCGGCGGCGTCGCTGCGCTCTGGCTCGTGACGCCGATCGGCGCCGTCATCGCGACCATGCTCGCGGTCGTCGCCTTCTCGTATCGCCAGACGATCCACGCCTACCCGAATGGCGGGGGCGCCTACATCGTCGCGAAGGAAAACCTCGGCACGCTACCAGCTCTGATTGCCGCTGCCGCGCTGCTGATCGACTACGTGCTCACCGTGTCGGTCAGCATCGCCGCCGGCGTCGCAGCCATCACGTCCGCGCTGCCGCAATATCACATCGATCCCGTGGTGATGTCGCTCGTCTTCGTGTTGATGCTGATGTTCGGCAACCTGCGCGGCGTCCGCGAATCGGGCCGGCTGTTCGCGGCTCCCACCTATTTCTTCATCGGCGGCATGCTGACTGATGCTCGCCGTTGGCGCATGGCGGTACGCGACGGGCGCGCTGGTGCCGGTAACAGTGACGGAGGCGCTGACGCCCGCCGGACACCGGGATGCTGACGACGTTCATGCTGCTGACGGCTTTTTCGAACGGCTGCACGGCGCATGACCGGCGTCGAGGCGGTCTCGAACGGCGTGCCGGCGTTCCGCCCGCCCGAAAGCAGGAACGCCGCATCAACGCTCGTCGACGATGGCGGTGCTCGCGATCACGATGTTCACGGGCATCACGATGCTCGCGCACGCGTACCGGATCATGCCTAACGACGCCGAGACCGTGGTGTCGCAGATCGCGCGTGCGACGTTCGGCGGCCGCGGCTGGCCGTACTACGCGGTACAGGCGGCGACGATGCTGATCCTCGTGCTGGCGGCCAATACCGCGTACGCCGACTTCCCGCGGCTGGCGTCGATCATCGCCCGCGACCGCTTCCTGCCCGCGGCAGTTCATGAACCAGGGCGACCGGCTCGCGTTCTCGAACGGCATCGTGATCCTGAGCGGCCTGGGCGCGTTGCTGCTGGTGGTCTTCGGCGGCGACACGCACGCGCTCATTCCGCTCTACATGATCGGCGTCTTCGTCTCGTTCACGCTGTCGCAGGCCGGCATGGTCGTGCACTGGCGCACGCTGCGCGAACCCGGATGGCGTACCAGCGCCGCGATCAACGGTTTCGGCGCGCTTGTCACCGGCGTCGTGCTTGCTGGTGGTCGCCACGACGAAGGCCGCGGAAGGTGCGTGGATCATCATCCTGATGATCCCGACGCTGGTGATCATCTTCAACATCACCCGTCGCCACTACGATCACGTCGCATCGGAGCTGACGTTGCGCGGCTGGCGCCCGGACCCGATCGGCCGCCATGTCGTGATCGTGCCAATCGGCGAGCCTCCAGCGCGCCGTCGTCAAGGCGCTTCGATACGCCCGAGCAATGTCTGACGACGTCCGCGCGGTGTACGTCGAGATCGATCCGGCCGCCACGAAGACGATGACGGACCAGTGGGGCGAGTGGGGCCAGGGGGTTGAGCTGGTCGTGCTCGAATCACCGTACCGGTCGTTGATGGAACCGCTGCTCGAATACGTCGAGGACGTGCAGAACAGCGACCGCGGCGGGTACGTGACGGTCATCTTGCCCGAGTTTGTGCCGCACCGCCTCTGGCAGCACCTGCTCCACAACCAGCACGCGCTGTTAATCAAAGGCGCCCTGCTCTTCAAGCCAAACATCGTCGTGACCAGCGTCCCGTTCCATCTTGGACGCGGCGGAGAGCAGCGTGTCGACGCCAAGGAAACCGCGCTCGCGGGCCAGGAAGCGGTCTGATCGCTACGTCACCGACTCCCCCAGCCACTCCAGGTACGCCGGCGACTCGTCACTGACGCCGATGACCAGGAACTCTGGCACTTCGTACGGGTGCAGCTCGTGGAACCTCGCCTCGAGCGCGGCGACGCGATCGCTGGTCGTCTTGATCACCAGCTGCTGCTCGCGGTCTTCCTCGATCGCCCCCTTCCATCTGTAGATCGACGTCATCGGCGGCAGGATGTTCACACATGCCGCCAGGCGCTCGTCGACGAGCACGCGCGCGAAGGCGGCCGCGTCGGTTTGGGCGCCGAGCGTCGTCAGCACGATCACGGGACGGCTTTCTGCAGCTGAGCTCACGATTTCACTTGTACGCGGATCTCCACTGCGGTACAACCTTCGTTGAGACGAGCTACGGAGACACAGAGACACGGAGAAGAATGGGCAGTGTCTAAAAAGGGACTTGTACTCACGATCGAAACGCGCTATTCTCCCACGGACGAGCCGGACCAGACGTGAACGCTGCCGCGATGATTTCGTGAAAAAGACCTCCACCAACGCCGACCAGACTTCCTCGCTCCCGCGGCGGCGCCGCGGGCGGGTTGTGCGTTACCTCGTCGTGGCGGTCGGCTGCGTACTGATCGTCGACGCCCTCGTCGGCGACCGAGGATTCCTCGCCATGCTCAAGGCGCGGCAGCAGTACCGCACCCTCGAATCGTCGCTGGAGCGGTCGCGGGCGGAGAACGCGCAGCTGCGCGAACAGGCCCGCGAACTGCGTGAGGACCCCTACGCCATCGAAGCCATCGCCCGCCGCGAGCTTGGTCTCATCCGCCCAGGGGAGAAACTCTTCATCATCAAGGACGTTAAACCGGCCGATTCGGGTCGGTAAATCCCCAAAACCCAAAACCCAAATCCCAAGGGTCCAATCTCTAACCCTAACCCTAACCCTAACCCTAACCCCTAACCCTACCCCTAGTCCCTGACCCCTAGTCCCTATCCCCTAAATCCCTGATCCCTTGGATTGACAGCCAACTGCCACCCACCTACGATCGCGCTCTATCTCGAACTGAAGGAGTTCACATGCGCACAACTATCGCGTGCCTGCTTGCCCTCGCGTGTTCCGCGGCGCCGGCGCTGGCACAGACCCGCACAGCGAAACCACTGGAGATCTACGTCGTCGACGTCGAAGGCGGCAATGCCACGCTTTTCTTGACGCCATCCGGTGAGACGGTGCTCATCGACACCGGCAACGGCGGTGCGGCCGCGGTGCGCGATGCCGCGCGCATCATGGAGGCGATCAAGGACGCCGGCGTCACGAAGATCGACCATCTGATCACCACGCACTGGCACGGCGATCATTTTGGCGGCCTCGCGGAGCTCGCCAAACAGATACCGATCAGCCAGTTCATCGACCACGGCGCCAACGTGCAGCCCGCCCAGGCCGCAGACGATTTTCTCAAGGACGTCTATCCGGGTCTGACCGCGAAGGGCACGCACATGGTCGCCAAACCGGGCGACAAGCTGGCCGTCAAGGATCTCGACTGGCGCGTGGTGGCATCGGCCGGCCAGGTGCTCAAGACGAATCTATCTGGCGCGGGCAGGCCCAATCCATACTGCGGGGCCGTCTCCCCCGCGCAGGCTCCGGATCCGACAGAGAACGCGCAGTCGGTGAGCAGCTACATCACGTTCGGCAAGTTCCGGATCGTGCACATGGGCGACCTCACCTACAACAAGGAGCTCGACCTGATGTGCCCGACCAACCGCCTCGGCGGGGCGGATCTGTTCATTGTCTCGCACCACGGCCAGGCGATCTCGAATTCGCCCGCGCTGGTCCATGCTCTCCAGCCACGCGCAGCCATCATCAACAACGGCACGCGTAAAGGCGGACAGCCCGACGCGATGCGAGTGCTCTTCTCCTCACCGGGTCTCGAGGATCTGTGGGAGATGCACTTCTCGCTGCTGAGCGGCCAGGAATACACCGTTCCCGGCGCGTTCATCGCCAACCAGTGGGATCAGCAGGGCGAGGGGATGCCGATCGGGACCTGGACCCCACCGCTGCCCGGCCAGCAGGCGCCACCCGCGCCCGCGCACAATGGGAAATCGAACTATTTCAAGATCACCGCGCAACAGGACGGCACCTTCACGGTGACGAACACGCGCAACAATTTCAGCAAGACGTATCGCCCGGGCGGGGCGAACGCGACGAGGTAGTAACGGTTGGCCACAAGGGCCACAGAGACGAATTGGCCACAATTCGTCTTCGTGGCCTCCGTGGCCTCGCACCCAGAGGTAGCAATGCCACACAAGAGCGGCCGCCATTTTCTCCAGATTCCCGGACCCACCAACGTTCCCGAACGCGTGTTGCGCGCGTTGTCGCAGCCGACGATGGACCATCGTGGACCGGAGTTCGCCAAACTCGCTCGCGAAGTGTTATCCGGACTGCAGGGCGTCTTCCTGACAACGTCGCCGGTCATCATTTATCCAGGATCAGGCACAGGCGCGTGGGAGGCATCGCTGGTCAACACGCTGTCGCCTGGTGACAAGATCCTGATGTTCGAGACGGGACACTTTGCCACGCTGTGGCGGGAGATGGGCACGCGCCTCGGCTTTCAGATCGACTTCGTGGCGGGCGACTGGCGGCACGGCGTCGATCCGGCGGTCGTGTACGCCAAGCTCGCCGACGATCGCGACCATCAGATCAAGGCCGTTGCCGTGGTGCACAACGAGACGTCGACCGGCGTCGCCAGCCGCATTGCCGACATCCGGCGGCAGATCGACGCGGCGCGGCATCCGGCACTCCTGCTCGTCGATACAATCTCCTCGCTCGGCTCGATCGAGTACCGCCATGACGAGTGGGGCGTCGACGTGACGATCGGCTGCTCTCAGAAGGGGCTGATGCTGCCGCCGGGACTCGGCTTCAATGCGATCAGCGAGAAGGCAGTCGCGGCGTCCAAGACGGCCCGCATGCCACGTGCGTACTGGGATTGGGAGGCGATGCTCCGGGACAATAAAGCGGGCTTCTTCCCCTACACGCCGTCGACGAACCTGCTCTACGGGCTGCGGGAAGCCATCAAGATGCTCATGGACGAAGGACTCGAGAATATCTTCGCCCGCCACGAGCGCTTCGGCCGAGCGACGCGCGCCGCAGTGAAAGCGTGGGGGCTCGACATCGTCGCGCAGAATCCGGACGAATACAGCGGCGTGCTGACAGCGGTGATGATGCCGGAGGGGCGCGACGCGGACGCATTCCGCCAGGTCGTCCTCGAGCGTTTCGATATGTCGCTCGGCACCGGCCTCGGGAAGTTGAAGGGCAAGGTCTTCCGGATCGGCCACCTCGGCGACTTTAACGATCTCATGCTGGCGGGCACACTCAGCGGCGTCGAGATGGGACTCGCGCTGGCTGGCGTACCGCACAAGGCGGGCGGTGTCCTGGCGGCTTTGGACCTGCTCGCGAGCGAATCGCTGGCGCCTGTTTCGTAACGGGGTCGGACTCGGGATCGGGATTCGGGAATCGGGATTCGGGTTCGGATCAAGAGCTCAGGTATTTGATTGCGAATCCCGATCCCGATCCCGAATCCCGAATCCCGGAACCCGAGGAGAGTTGATATGCGTACAACGATCGCGTGCCTGCTTGCCCTCGCGTGTTCCGTTGCGCCGGCGCTGGCGCAAAGCCGCACCGCGAAGCCACTGCAGATTTACGTCATCGACGTCGAAGGCGGCAATGCGACGCTCTTTGTGTCGCCGACCGGTGAGTCGCTGCTCATCGACACCGGGAATGGGGGCGCTGTCGCAGCTCCTCGCGACGCGGGACGCATCATGGAGGCCGCGAAAGATGCCGGCCTCACGCAGATCGATCACCTGATCATCACCCACTGGCACGGCGATCACTTCGGCGGGCTTGCGGAGCTGGCCAAGCAGATCCCGATCAAGCACTACTACGATCACGGTCCCAACGTGCAACCCGGTCAGGCGGCGGACGACTTCCTCAAGAACGTCTACTCCGAGCTGATCGCAAAGGCTCAGCACACGGTCCTCAAGCCGGGCGACAAGATTCCGCTCGCGGGCGTCGACGTGGGCGTGGTGATGTCGGCGGGCGAGCCGATCAAAACGCCGTTGAAGGGCGCCGGGGCGCCGAATCCGTATTGCGCGAGCTTCACGAAAGGCGACAACAACGCCGAGGACCCGATGTCCGTGGGCATCCACGTCACCTTCGGTCGATTTCGAACGATTCATCTCGGAGACAACACCAAGAACAAGGAATTCGAGCTGATGTGCCCGAACAACCGCATCGGGACCGTCGATCTCCTGCTTGGCCTGCACCATGGGCAAGCCAGCTCGAATTCACCGGTGCTCGTTCACGCGCTTCGTCCGCGGGTCGGCATCATGAATGACGGCACTCGCAAGGGTGGCGAGCCCGAGACGATGAAGACGGTGTTCGCGTCCCCGGGCCTCGAGGATCTGTGGCAGATGCACTTTTCGCTGCTGAGCGGCCAGGAGTACACGGTGCCCGGCGCGTTCATCGCAAATGGAGTCGATCAGCCGGGTGACGCCATGCCGATCGGTACCTGGACGCCGCCGCTGCCGGGCCAGCAGGCACCACCCGCGCCGGTGCACAACGGGAAGTCGAACTATTTCAGAGTGACGGCGCAGCAGGACGGCACCTTCACGGTGACGAACACGCGCAACAACTTCAGCAAGACGTATCGTGCCGGCACCGGAGCCAACGCGACGAGGTAGCAATGGGTCGCTTGGGACAGGGCTTGGAAGGCTGAGGGAAAGCGAACGCTCAGTATTTCAACGGGCGCTGGCGAGTGCCTTCCCAGGCATCGAACCCACGCGGAGCAGGTGAACGGCTATCTCGTACTCGACGTAACCCTTGAGACCGAGGTCGACCACCTGCTGCAGGCTCGTCACCTGACCAGCCTGGTCGCCGGCAGCCATTCGTCGTACGGCGTCGTAGAAATACGCTTCGGTGAGCAATCTCTTCCTGGTGACCTGCAATCCCTCGAGCTTCGATGAGGCGAACACGGAATCGTCCCGGAGCACGTCGAAAATGTCACCCGCCGGCACTTTACCCAGGAAATAGCCGACCAGCATCTCGTACCACGCGTCTCCATCCCCTCCCCGCAGGCGCGCGTCCCACGTAGCGCTGTCGATGCGCGCCCAGCGCTCCTCGAGGAGTCGATTCGCATCGTCCTGGGCGACTCCCCTCGTACCGGCGCTCAGAAGCATTGACACCAGCGGCGCGAACCGATGCCCGGTCCGGATGAACTGGCGAGCGGCCAACTCCGACTGCGTGCGATCGTGTCCGGCGATCAGACCACCGACCGCCGAAATGAGCAGAAGACGGGCGCGATTTTCCGGGTCTTTCTCGGTCGATGCCTTCGCATACGCATCGCGAACCGCCCGTTCAACGGCCGCAACGTTCCCGAGACGCAGGCCGTAAAAAATCGCGGTCGACAGGAATGCCGGGTCGCCTGGCGAACTCTTCAAGCCCATGTCCATGAACGTGGCGGCCGTGGCCTGATCGGGGTTTGGGCCGTCGAGCAGAAGGCGGATGCCAAGAACCAGGCCAGACGCCTTCAACGTGGAGTCGGTCTCCGTTGCAGGTGACTCAGTCAATGCTGGAATGATGCGCCGCGCTTCCTCGAACCTCTGTGCCTGACCGTTCGAGCCAAGCATCCAGAGGGCATTGGCCCGAGCATAGGCCACCCAGAAATCGAAGCGCTGCCGCACCTCTTTCGCGGCCGTCTTGTCGGACGCGTAGAGCAAACGCGCGCGTTCCACCCAGCGCAGTGCGCTCTCGCGCGTCCGCGTTCATCTCCCGATCCGAAAGGGCGATCGCAAGATCCATGAAGGTCCACGGGTAGGGACGGGCTTCGGCAACGGTCGGAAGCAGAGGCCAGCACCAGTTCCTCGGGCCCGGTTTGGCGCAAATGCCTCTGAGGTCGTTGAACGCGTTGTTGGCGTCCTGAACTGACGGCAACCGACGAACGGCCGCTGTCATGAAGCGGAGGCCCTGGTCCTTCACGGCGATCGGATCCCGTGACGGCTCGTACTCCTCGAGCAGTTGAAGCGCGAGCCACCTGGCCTGCTCCGCAGGCCACTCTTCAGGTGCGCCATATTGCTCGGCGATTTTCAATCGGAGGGCCGCTTTCGCCTTCGGCACCGTCGGAGGCATAGACGAGAGGACGCACAGCGCGAGATTGCGGGACGTGGATGGATTGCGTCGGGATTCCGGCTCGTCCAGCAACGTCTCCACGTCGATTCGAGCACCCGGGTCCAGGGTGGCTTCTGTCGGCTTGAGACAGGCCGCGGTGGTTCGGGCGCGGCGGCTTGCCTGCCACCGGGCCGCGTACTCATCGATGAAGATGGTCTCGACTTCCGCGCGCGGCGCGGTGCGCAATGCCTCTTCAAAGAGCTTCTCCGAATCGTCGACGCGGCCTGCTTCGAGGGCATCGATCCCGCGCCGGACCACGGCAGACGCAGCACCTGGCTTCGCGGCGCCAGCCTTCGCATCCCGTCGCGCCTGGAGACGACGCAATCGGGCAGCGAGATCGGGTAAAAGCTTCGGGCCCTCGAGCACCGGTGCGTGCGTATCCTCATAGAAGGGCCTCCAGAACACCAGCGAAGAGATCAGCCAGTCGCTGTCCCGGACCGAGCCCGCGGGAGGAGAAGATGCGCCTGGCGCGTCGGTCCCCGCCCGGCTGATCACGGCCCGCAAGAGAAGCTTGAGGTCGGTCGCCGACAGATCCTGTTTCTCGACGGCCTTCCGAGTGCGCTCGTCCCCGGTCATCAGGCGCTTGACAGATTCGGCGTCGATCCACGCGAGAGTCGCAGGCGAAACCGCTTCGTCGAGCGCCGCAATCAAACGATCGATCCCCTCCTGACCCGTCGTTCGCGCGTCAATAGACGTGGCTTCCTGATCTTGAGCATCCAGAAGGGCCACCCGAAAGTGACGCGCCTGGGTGTCCGACAATTCGAGCGAGGCGTCTCCGAATGTCACATCCGGCAGCCAAATGCCGCTGCGCCTGTAGACCGCCTCACGATAGTGCTCCAACGCCTCCGTCAGCTCTGGTGAACTGCCGATCCGGCGCCGTTCGATCGCGCGTGACGCAGCTGGTTTATCGGACTGGCGAGCTTGTGCTGAGGAGGGAGCGGTCGCGACAATCCGGCGTTCATCCGTCCAGGCCCGCACGAGCTCTGCGCCGAGCGCGACCCGAACCTTGGGTTTCAGCGGGGGCAGCCACTCCTCGACGCCGCGAAAGGCGTCGGACTCGATCTTGGGAGGCTCGCACGGAGGCTTTGAACCTGACACCTGAGGCCAGGCAGCGTTCGGTCCTTGCTTCAGCGTGTCGAGGTAGCCGGCTGACGTGCTCACACGCTGCGTCTCGGAGCTCGCGCGGCCCAGGTCCGCCAATGCGTCGAACACGAGATGCGGGTAGAGGAGCGCCCGCGGCCTTCCTGACGCTTTGACCCAGGAAATCAGATCCTGCCGCAGCAATGCGCCGCGAGCCGCCCATACCTCAGCGGCAGTACACGGATACTGCTGTGCAACTCGCTGCACCAGGAACTCAGTTGACTCCGAAGTCAGGAGAATTGTCGGATCCTTCTGCAGCGCGCCGTCCATCGCCAGCGCCGGATAGGCGCCTCCGCCCCACACGCTGAGCCCCGCCGCGCGCCACACTGGAAGGGACCAGCGCGGCACCGCCCACCACGTGTCGCTCTTCAGCGCCTGGAGGTGCCGCCAATCTTGCTGGAATCGTTCGTGAAACTCCCGGGCGGATTCGGGCGCACCGTCCATCGAGATCAGGGCCATCCCCTCGGGCGCTTCGAGATCGATTAAGCGTGTCTGGCCGGAAAACTCGAACTGGATGCTCGTGCGTGGAAAATCTGGATCCGATATCAGCCTTACTCGCGTCGGCACTGGAATTCCCCAGCGACCTGTGGTCTGGTGCGCCACTTCGCTCCAGGCACGGTTGAAGGACTGGGCATCAAGCGTCAAGTCGCTGCTGAAACGCAGCGCCAGAGCGAAGTCGTCGTCGGTGGACGGAGGCAGAACCTCGAGATCGGCCGCACCGGTGGCATAACCATCCGGCAACAAGTCCTGATTCTTGACGAGAAGCGTCTTCAGATGATCGAGCCGCTCGGTGCCGCGCTCCTGGAACAGGAGATAGCTGGCGACCGTCTCGAACGTGTTCGCCGCGCGCTGCCCCCTTTCGGGGCTGCTCATGTCCCTCAAGGCGTTCATGCGGACGTCAGTGTTGTCCCGGACTTCCTTCCAGTGGTACAGCCATCACGCCGGTGCCAAGCACGACGGCCACCGCCACGGCGGCTCCGGCCATCTTGAGGCGGCGCAGCGCCGCCGCTTCGGCGAGCACGGCATCCCGCCACGGCGTGATATGACGGATGAGCGCGTCGTGCTGGAGCTCGAAGCGCACGCTCTCTTTGAACTCGCGGCGTCGCAGGATGCGCGCGTCCGCGCCGCTCAGCCGCATCAACTCGGCTTCCACGCGCTCCTGGTCGAGGTGACTGTATTCGGCGAGGTCGGCGGCCGAGTAGGAGATCTTCAGGCCGCTCGGCGGCGCGAGAAATCTCATGAGCGTCGCCGTGAACAACCGATCGCGCCAGCGCTGCGGCATGCGGGAACGGATATGGTCTCCGAGAATTTTTCTCCTCCCCCCGAGCCGCTCGTAGAAGTCGAGCGTGAGCGTTCTTCGCCCGTCGACGACGCGGGCAGCGCGCCACATGTGCTCGCAGACGAGCTGCAACATCGGCAGGTCGATCGTCCCGGAGCTCACGCCCTGAATCGACTCTGGTTCGCCGGACATCACTGGCGTCTCGGAAACCGGAGCTCGCCCCCGCAGTCGAGCAACCACGCGGGAGATCCATGTCCGCCAGACAAAAGCAGGACCGATGTCGCGCGCCGCAGCCGGCCCCATTGCGTTGTCGCTCGGAGCTTCGCTCAGGGCCGCGACCAGCCGGTCGGCCAACGCCGGCTCGACCTCGCCGCCGAACCGGGCGGCTGGCTTGATGACGGCCTTACGCGCCTCCTCGGCGGGCAGGCTCTCGAGCCGGTAGGTGGACTGGAACAGGGTCAGGATCTCCTGACGGAAGGGCTCGATCGCCGCGAGGAATTCCTCCCGAAGAGAGATGACTACGCGTGCATCTACGGACGGAGCCCTGACCAGGGCGGCAATTTCCTTCCGCAGCGGATCAAGCTGTTGGGCGTGATTGGTCAGAAACTCCTCGAACTGGTCGAGTACCAGCACCAAGGTCCTGCCGTCGCTGGCACTCAACTGCACGAGCTCCGCAATCGTGGGTGCGCCGGCCAACGGATCGGTAACGCCAGCGGACCTGGCCATCTCCGCCAGTTTTTCCTTGAGCGCGGATGCCGGATCGAGGCCTGCCCACGCGTCGAAGTAGAGCACCCGGCAGTCCTCTGTCTCCAGCATCGAGATGACGCGCGCGCGCAGCAGCGATGACTTTCCTACGCCGGACGGTGCATAGAGCAACGTGAGACGAGCCGACAGGACCTTGTCCACGAGGAACTGCGCATCGGCATCCCGACCGTAGAACCAGTCGTGCTCTTCGGGACCGAAGGGGCGAAGCCCGACATACGGAGCAGAGCCGGCCGCCGCTGACGTGGTTGCAGGCGACGCGCTCATGCGGGCACTGACGACGCCATGACGCGCCGCGCGAACTCGTTGGAGTCGAGCTGTACAACGTCGGCCCCGAGCCGCTGCCAGGCCAGCGTCTCCATCGGCGAAGCGGGCTGGCGAACGGCCATCGCGTGCGTCCCCTGGCCACGACCGCCGACGGCCTGAAAAACATGCATGACCAGCCGGTAGTGCCAGACGTCAAGTCCGTACCCAAGGAACAGCAGCGGCCGGCGCTGGAGCAGGCGGCTGAAGCGGGTAGGCACCTGCATGTGCTGATTCTCCAGCCTGCCCAGGAAAGTCAGGTGGTCGGTTTCCGTGATCACCACCGTATCGATCTCAAGACTTGGATCGAGGCTGTCGTGGAGCAGCGGCGAGCCAAGGGGTCGATAGATCACGAACTCCTCAGGGTCCAGTTCGACCTTGTCCGCCGGGCTGAAGACGGGTGGGGCGCCGCGGCGCAGAACGAGGATCTTTCCGTCGTGCTCTCCGTCGGCCGAACTGATGATGTGGGTCACGACCGCAAACCGCCGCGTGCCCAACTTCGCGAGCGCGTCTTCGATCAACTGATCGTGTGTCGTGGCCACCACCAGCGACGGACGATGTTCCAATGCGAGCAGCATCAGCAGGGCCGGCGGAAACACCGCTTCGCTTGATTGCTCGGCAACAACCTTGTGCAGTTGGTTGAGGAAGCGCTCGCGCGAGCCCAGGAAGCGTTCCCGATACTCGGCCACCGTCGCAAGGCAGACGCCGTTCTGCTCGTTCTCCTCGTTCCCGCCAGCGAGGGCACCGGCCAGGGCTCGGATTCCAAGCGGTCCGTCCTCGAAAACGCCTGGGCCAACGAATGGAATGGAACTCCCTTCAAGCACGCTGTCACGGGCGCTCGAGAAGTAGTCGAGCCCCTGCGCCGGGATAGCCGCCGCCGCAGCCTTCTCGGTAAGCAAGCGTTCCTGGTGGGAAAGGAGCACTTTTCGCGTCTGCTCCCGGAACCCGGGAAGCCGCTTCTCCTCGGCGCCGCTCGGGTCCTCGTAGCCGAAAAATTCGGCTGGAAGGTTGAGATTGGACCGGAACTCTTTCACCCACAATTGTCGCTCGGCGTCAACGTCGCAGAGCTTGAGCGGCCAGGTGTCGTCACTGGCCAGCATGGCCAGGACCGGAATGCCACGCCGGCGGGCGAAGGCCAACTCCAGCGCAGTGATCGAATCCTTGCCGTTTCCGCCTTGCTCGAGAGTGGGCACCCACCCCTGGCGAAACGCAACGATGAGCAGCATGAGTTGGCACTTCGCGAGTTCGTCCTGGCAAGCACCCACGGTGGCCGTGGCACTGGCGCCGAAGTCCTCCATCATCACAGCGTGCCAGCGCATGTTCGCAATGATCTGACGGGCGACTGCGCGATGGACCTTGAGGTCTTCAGATGTGGAAGAAACAAAAACGCGAAGTAGCGAGGAATCGATTCCCAAATTTTGGCAGCCAGACGGCGCCCATCCTCCGAGCAGATAGTAGCGCATCAACGCGACCAAAGCCCGCGAGGGAGGGCATCGGCATCGACGAACGGCCTGACTTCACATCATCGTCGGAATCCTTCAGAAACCTGGGTGCCGCGCGGTGCGGTCTTGCTCGTCGAGCCGTCAAACCTTTTTTACCAGCTTCTCAATCTCCCCGTCCGCGTAGCCCGTCTCCGACAGAATTTCTCGTGTGTGCTCTCCAAGCAACGGTGCCCGCCGCCGGACCTCCGGAGGCGTCGCGCTCATCTTGATCGGCGAGCCGAGCGTCTTGATCGAGCCGAGCGTCGGGTGCTCGACTTCCACGACCATCTCACGCGCCAGGACCTGCGGGTCCTGGAACACCTGCGCGTAATCGTTGATCGGCCCGCACGGGATGTTGCTCGCATCGAAGAGCGCGAGCCAGTGACTGCGCGGCTCGGTGCAGGTAATCGATTCGATCTTCGCGGCGAGATCCGTGCGATGACGGGTGCGCAGGCCATCGGTCTTGAACTCCGGCGCCTCCGCCCACTCCGGATGCCCGAGCACGGTGCAGATGCGGACGAATGATCGGTCGTTGGCGCCGCCGATTGTGATGAAGCCGTCGGCACAGCGGAATGCCTGGTACGGCGCGCTCATGCGGTGCGCGGATCCGAGCCGCTCGGGAATTCCGCGGCCGGAGAAATACTGCGTCGCCTCCCACACGGACAGTCCGACGCCGGCGTCGACGAGCGACGTGTCGACGTGCTGCCCCTTCCCCGTCTTGTGGCGATGCTCGAGCGCGGCCAGGACCCCGACCACCGCGAACAGCGCCGCGCCGAGATCGGTGATCGGGATGCCCGACTTCACCGGCGCGCCGCCTGGCTCACCCGTCACGGACATGATCCCCGAGACGCCCTGGGCGACCAGGTCGAACCCGCCCTTGTTCTTCATGGGCCCCGACTGGCCATAGCCGGAGATCGACGCGTAGATTAACCGTGGGTTGAGCGCGGCGAGACTCGCGTAGTCGAGCCCGAGCGTTTCCATCACGCCAGGCCGATAGTTTTCGACCAGGATGTCCGCTGACGCCGCCAGCCGCTTCAGGGCCTCGACGCCTTCCGGCGCCTTGAGATTGAGGACGATGCTGCGCTTGCCGCGGTTGACGGCATTGAAGCTGGGGCTGTCGGTGCCGACCGCGCCCGGCATCGTGCGCGTCGAATCGCCGGCTGGCGGTTCGACCTTGATGACGTCGGCGCCGAAATCGGCCAGCAGCATGGCGCAGAAGGGTCCTGCCATGACCTGCGTGACGTCGATCACGCGGAGACCGTGCAGAGCGCCGGGTCGAAGTGAGTCCATTGAGACTATTCAACCACGACGCGACAAGCCACGGAGACACGGAAACACGGAGGTCGATATTAATTCTCCGTGGCTCCGTGCCTCCGTGGCCCGTCTCGGTGTGATAAGACTTGGGCATGTCCAACGCCGAGACCATCTTCCAGATCGATCCGCCCTTCGCTATTCTGACGTTCAATCGCCCCGAGGCGCGCAATGCCATGACGTGGGCGATGTACGACGCGCTCGTGGACGCATGCGAGCGTGTGGATGCCGACTCTCAGGTGCGTGTCCTCATCCTCCGCGGCGCCGGCGGCAAGGCATTCGTCTCGGGCACGGACATCTCGCAGTTTCAAAGCTTTGGCAATCCCAACGACGCCATCGAGTACGAGAAGAAGATCAGCAGCGTCCTCGGCCGCCTGGACCAGGTCACGAAGCCGACGATCACGCAGATCGAAGGCTTCGCGGCGGGCGCCGGGTGCGGCATCGCGGCGACATGCGACCTGCGGGTGGCGACTCCCGAGTCGTCTATCGGCATCCCGATCGCACGGACGCTCGGCAACTGCGCGTCCACCGGCACCTTCGGCCGCCTGGTGGACCTGATTGGTCCCGCCCACGCGAAGGAGATGCTGTTCACCGGCCGGCTGGTGCCTGCGGCTGAAGCGGTCGCCATAGGCCTGATAAATCGAGTGGTGCCGAAGGAGTCGATCGAGGCGGAGGTGATGACGCTGGCGGGCCAGATTGCCGCCAATGCGCCGCTGACGATCCGCGCCACGAAGGAGATGACCCGTCGCATCCTCGCGGCGCGACGCCCCACCGTGAGCGACGCGGATCTCGTCGAGATGTGCTACATGAGCGCCGATTTCAAGGAAGGCGTGACGGCGTTCCTGGCTAAACGAAAGCCCCAGTGGACCGGGACATAGCGCCACGAAGACGAATTAGCCACGAAGAACACAAAGGTCTCTAAGGAAAAAACAGAGACACATGGTGTTCTTGGTGACCTTTGTGGCCAATTCGTCTTTGTGGCCCTCGTCAGCCCGCGGCCACCGGGCTCGGTCTCGGCGTCGGGATGGGATCTTCGGTGAACTGTCGCTCGGGGTGCATCAGGAAGGCGCTGGCGGCGCCGAGCATGAGCACGCCGATGGCGATCACGAAGGGCAGTTGTGGATCGCCTGTCCAATCGGTGACGAGGCCCGCAACGACCGGCGACAGAATTGCCGCCAGGGCCGAACCCGAATTCATCAATCCCGACGCGGTGCCCGAATATTTGGGCGCGATGTCCATCGGAATGGCCCACATGGGCCCGATCACCATCTCGGCGAAGAAGAACCCGGCCGACAGGCAGATGGCCACGAGAATCTTGTCCTCGACATAGAGAATCGGCAGCAGCGAAACGAGCGCGCCCACGAACCCGAACACCGCCATCCCGATCCGCGCGCGGCGAATGTCCTTCGTCTTGTGGAGAACCCGGTCCGACGCCACGCCGCCGATCGTGTTGCCAATCGCCCCGATCGTGTAGACGATGGTCGCAAAGAGCGCCGTCTCCGCGGTGCTGAGCCCAAATTTGTCCTTGAAGAAGATCAGCAGGAAGCTCAGATACAGCCACAGACACCAGCCGTAGCAGAAGTACGTCAGTGTCACCGGCCACATACGGGCGATGAGGGGGCCCCACGGCACGGCGGGGCGCGCACCTTTCGGCGCCTGCGGCAGCACGTCCAGTTCCGCCTGTGTGATCGACGGATGGTCTTTCGGATTGTCACGGAAATACCAGTACCAGACCGCGACCCAGACGAAACCGGCGAGTCCGACGACGACGAACGAGCCGCGCCACGTCACCGCCGCCATCAGCCCGACAATCAGAAACGGCGTCAGCGCGTTGCCGAGACGCGAGAAGGAATGCGTGATGCCCTGCGCGAAGCCGCGTTTGCGCGACTCGACCCAGTACTGCATGGCGCGCGTCGCCGTTGGCAGCGTGGCGCCGACGCCGAAACCCATCAGGATGCGCGCGAAGAAGAGCGAGTAGAAATCCCAGGCGAAGCTGGTCATCACCGTTGCCCCCGCCCACACGAGCCCGCTCACGAACAGCGTCAACCGAGGCCCGAAGCGGTCGGCCGTCACGCCGCCAATGATCTGGAACAGGAGGTACGGATAGCCAAAGGCCGAAAAAATCAGGCCGGCCTGCGTATTGGACAGACCGAACTCCGGGCGAATCGCAATGATCGCCGTGCTGACATTCTGCCGCACGATGTACGAGATGAAGTACATCGCGCACACAAGCGCGAGTACTTTCGTGGTGGTGGGGATGCCTCGCGGATGCATCGCGGTTTCAGCCATGGTCTCTCCCGGTCCGGCTAAAGCCGGACACTACAAACGAATCGGTAGTGTCCGCCTTCAGGCGGACGTGCGCAAACGAATAGGTAGTGTCCGCCTTCAGGCGGACGTGCGCAAACGAATAGGTAGTGTCCGCCTTTAGGCGGACGTGCGTAAACGAATCGGTAGTGTCCGCCTTTAGGCGGACTCGCGCGCCTGCGGGCGGACCGACGCGTGCGCGAATTCTAGTCGATCAACGAGTGCAACAGCACGGCAGGGTGTTGTGCCTCGACGCCCGCGAAATGGGCCACCTGATGGCGGCATGACGTCCCGGCCGCCGCCAGTACGTCTCCCGGCTTCAGGTCGCGCGCCGCCGGCAGGAGCCGCCGCTCACCGATCTGCCTGGACACCTCGTAGTGATCCTTGGAATAGCCGAAGGATCCGGCCATCCCGCAGCAGCCCGAATCGAGGTCGACGACCTTGCACGACGGGATGCGCGACAGCAGCGCTTTCGCAGGCGGCACGAGCCCCATCGATTTCTGGTGACAGTGACCATGGAGCACGACCGTTGCCGGTCCACTTTTGAGATTGAGCGACAGTCGCCCCGCCGCCCATTCTCGTTCGACGTAGTCCTCGAACAGCAGGCACGCCTCCCCCACGACCTGCGCCTTGCGCTGCGCGTCGCCGCGCAGCAGTGCCGGCGCGTCCTCACGCACGGCGGACAGGCAGCTTGGCTCGAGGAAGAGGATCCGCTCGCCGCGCGCAGCCGCGTCGTAGAGCGCGTCGGCGTTGGTTTGCGCGAGCGCGCGCGCCTCATCCAGTTGGCCCGTGGAGATCAGCGGCCGTCCGCAACATGCGTGGGACTCGAGGCGCACGCCGACACCCGCCGCATCGAGCACGCCCACGGCCGCCATGCCGATATCAGGCTCGTTGTAGTTGGTGAAGGTATCGTTGAAGACGACCACTCCCCCCGTCCCGACGGTGCGGGCCTTCTCGGGCCCGCGAGCCTTGAACTTCTCTTCGAACGTGTTCTTCACCCACGCGGGAGGAGTCCGGCGACGGTCAATCCCGAACAGCTTCTCGTTCATCCAGCGACCGACGGCGCTCGCCGCAAGCCTGTTGGACAGGGGCGCGAATTCGCTTCCAATTCGCGAGAGCGCGCGCACATTGCCGAGCACCCGCTTGCCGAGCGGAATGCCGTGTTTCTTCCAGTGGTCAGCGAGAAACTCACTCTTGAAGCGCGCGACGTCGACACCGACAGGACACTCGGCCTTGCAGGCGCGGCACTCGAGGCACAGCTCGAGCACTTCGAGCACACCCTCGTCTCCAAGGCCCGCCTCGGCGAGCCGGCCACTCATGGCAAGCCGCAACGTGTTCGCTCGACCACGAGTCGTGTCTCTCTCGTCCCGCGTCGCCATGTACGACGGGCACATCGTCCCTTCGAGCTTCTTGCGGCAGGCGCCGACGCCGCTGCACATCTCCACCGCGCGACCGAAACCGCCGTATTCGGAGTAGTCGAAGTAGGTCGGAGGATCCGATGTGCGATAGCTGGTGCCGTAGCGAAGGTTGGCGGTCAGCGGAGGCGTGTCGACGATCTTTCCAGGGTTGAAGACGCCG
>CAVUHC010000004.1:0-174908 GCA_963741135.1 uncultured Acidobacteriota bacterium | reverse complement strand
ATTCTTCGCTTCGCTCAGTCTGGTTTCGTCGCCTCGCCTTCAGGCAAGTTGGCTTCGCACTTCGCGCTCGCCAAACATGCACGATTCCGAGGCGGCTCACCAGAATTCGCCCTCTGGCGATCAACGACTGACCGCCATCAAACGCACGACCCCAAACCTGATATCGAACCGGCGGCTGGGAAAGCCGTACTGGTTGATTGGGTGGGATCGCCTGGCGCGTAGCGCGCGTGCTACAATGACCTGCGATGAGTCGACGTATCACCCAACGCGAGCTCCGCAACGAAAGCGGGCGAATCATGCGGGCCCTGGACAAGGGGAAGGCATTCATCGTCACGCGCAATGGCGTGCCCGTGGGCGAGCTGATTCCCCTGCGACAGCGGATGTTCGTACCGACCGAAGCTGCCCTTGCCGCTTTCGCCGACGCACCACGCGTCGCGCTCGAACGCCTTCGGAAAGACATGGACGCCCTGATCGATCAGGATCCGACGCCGCGTGGCTGACCCACGCCATCCCCGCGGGCTCATCGACACGTCCGTTGTCATCGACTTGGAGCTGATCGAACCGGCCGATCTGCCAGGGGAAATCGCCGTCTCTGCGATCACCATGGCCGAACTCGCTGCAGGACCACACGCCACCACCGATTCGGCAGAACGCGCCCGCCGTCAGGACCGGTTGCAGCGGGCCGAGGCAACGTTCGAGCCGCTGCCGGTGGACACGGCCGTGGCTCGTGCGTACGGCCGTGTCTACGCCGCCGTCGGCGCGGCAGGCCGCAAAGCGCGCGGCCGGCGCGCGGTGGATCTGTTCATTGCGGCTACCGCGGTGGCGGCTGGCCTGCCCTTGTACACGCGCAATCCGGACGACTTCGCTGGCTTGTCAGAGATGCTTGAAATCGTCGCGGTCTAATCGGGTCAGGAATATTCGCTCAAGCGGGCAGGTCACGCCATGCGTCGTGTACCTGCCCAATCGGAGCGCGCGAGCACGAAAGCGTCCTCTCGAGCGATTTGAAAGTGCACGGCACAAAAGGGGCTGCGGGTCGTTGACGCATCGGTGTTCCCGCGCGTCCCTTGGCTCTTCATCGCGTGCGCCGTCTACATGGTCGGCGAGAAAGCGGCCGATATCATCATTGGCGACGCACACCGTTCCTGATGGCGTGTCGCGCAACGACACACGGGCATAGCGGCGCGGACCTTCCAGGTCCGCGAGGCGAGGGGACATGGCGGCAGCATGAGCACGGGCCCAGTTGGATGGCGCATGCTATGCTTAGCCTTCCCCTCACAACTGACGTTTATGGCTTCGTGAGCCCAGGATGGAACGCGAGACCTTTCGCAGTCGCCGTCTAACAGCCCTCACGCCGTATGTTGCCGCGTGCGGACTTGTCGCCCTCGGCCTCTGGCTCGAGCTGGTCATTGCTCGCGTGGCTGGTCCCGAAGCTCAATTCCTGCCGTTCTCATTGGCCGTTGTTGTCAGCGTCTGGTACGGCGGCCTCGGGCCCGGCCTACTTGCCATCGCGCTCGCGTGTATCGCCAGCGACTATTTCCTGCTCGGCCCCGGCATCCTTCTGTGGGTCGACGACCGGTCCCAGGCGTATGCGCTGACACGATTTGCCGCTGGCTGGCTTGGCGTCGGCCTCATCGTGCACAAGAGCCGCCTCCAAATACAGCGTCATCGCGACGCCCTCGCGAACGCCGAGCGCAACGTCACGCAGGCCGACCAGCTCGCACAATTGGCCGGCGCGCTCGGGCGTGCACGCACATCCGCGGCCGTCTTCGAGGCATCCGTGCAGGAGCCTCTCCATGCGTTGCGCGCGGCCGCCGGCATGCTCATCCTCGTGCACGAGGACCGCGAGTCCGCATCGATGGCCCGCACGGTCGGGTACCCATCCGCGATCCAGGGTCGCGAGGAGCCGATCTCGCTGCTCATCCGATCGCCCCTGAGTGACGCGGTACAGCGAGGCGCACCCGTCATCGTCGAGTCCTCCGACGACTGGCGCAGGGAGTATCCGGACGTGCCGGACAACCTGCGGTTGCCCGATTACCAGACGAGCGTGGCTGTGCCGCTGCTGATTGCGGGCCGCGTTGCGGCGGTCGTCAGGCTGGATTTCAGCGCCCGGCGCACGCTCACCTCACACAATCATGAGTTCCTGTCGGCGCTCGGGTCGAGTGGCGGCCAGGCGCTCGATCGTGTCTGGCAATTTGAGTCCGCGCAGCGCGCACGCGTTGAGGCGGAGGCCCTCCGCGCGCTGGCCGATCAGGAGCTTGGCGAACGACAAAAGACGGAACGGGCCCTGCGTGGGAGCGAGACGCGCTATCGAGGGCTTGCCACGCGTACGGCGCGCATGCACGAGTTGACGGCCGCGCTGTCGGAAGCCGTCACGGTCGACGCAATTGGTGAGGCCGTCGTCGAGCACGGCAGCGTGCTGGTGGGAGCGACCGCCGGTGCCGTGTCTCTGCTCGTCGAGCACGGGACGCAATTTCAGACACTGCGTTCGGAAGCGCACGGAGAGCCCTTGCCCGCGCCGGAGCGGTTTCCGGTGGACGCCGGTCTCTGCGCCACAGAGGTCGCGAAGACAGGCGAACCGATATTCGTAGCATCGTGGGACGAATGGCAAGAACGCTACTGGCGTTCGGCCTCGCGCGCCGCCGACGCGGCGCATCGGTCGTCAGCGGCGCTTCCGTTGTTCGTCGAAGGCGCTCCCCTTGGCGTCCTGGAATTTCATTTCAACGTTCCGGTGAATTTTGACGCCGACTACCGGGCGCTGCTGGTCTCCGTCGCCCAGCATTGCTCGCAGGCGCTGGACCGTGCCCGGCTGTACGAATCAGCCCAGCGCGCCCGTGCGGAGGCCGAAAGCGCGAATCGCCTCAAAGACGATTTCCTGTCGATTGTCTCGCACGAACTCCGCACCCCGCTGAATGCCGTCGTGGGCTGGGCCTCGATGCTCCGGGACGGGTCGTTGAAACCAGAGCTCACCGCGCGTGCCGTGCAGTCGATCTGCGACAATGCGACGCGCCAGGCGAGACTGATCGACGATCTGCTCGACATGTCGCGCATCGCGACAGGACAAGCGACCCTGGATGTGCAGGAGATCGATCTCGCAACATTGGTCGCGGGCGTTGCGGAATCGGTCCTGCCGAAGGCGGCATCGGAACAGATTGATCTGCGCGTGCAAGGCATCCCCGCGGTATTCATCCGAGGTGACCGGCGCCGGCTCGAGCAAGTCTTCTTCAATCTCATCGGCAACGCCCTTAAATTCACGGCACCCGGGGGCCAGATTACCCTCGAGGCCGCGTGCATCGATGACTGCGTGGAGCTGCGCGTGAGCGACAGCGGCGTTGGTATCGAGCCCGAGTTTCTCCCCCATGTGTTCGAGCGCTTCCGGCAGGGCGACAGCACGCACACCCGAAGCCATGGTGGTCTGGGCCTCGGTCTGTCGATCGCGAAACAGTTTGTCGAGGCGCACGGCGGGAGCATCACGGTGGCGAGCGCCGGCCGGAATCTCGGGACGACGTTCTCGGTGCGACTTCCAATTGCCGGAGCGCTGCCCGAGCGTGCGGTCCCCCCGGTTCGGATTGAACGACTCCAGGTGGCCACAGGCGCGCCGCGCCTGGACGGCATCCGTGTGCTGGTCGTCGATGACGATCCTGATGCGCGCGACGTGATGGCGCACGCGCTGCACTCGTACGGCGCTCACGTCACATCTGCGGCCAGTGCCGGCCAGGCCTTTGAGCTCTTGCGCGACCTGGAGATCGATGTGCTGCTGACCGATATTGCAATGCCCGATGAAGATGGGTATTCGTTTATTCGACGCGTGCGCGCGTCTCACGATCCCAGAATCGCCGCGATTCCCGCCGCGGCGGTTACGGCGCACGCCATGCACGCCGAGCGCGAACAGGCATTTGCTGCAGGATTTCAAAGCCATGTTGCAAAACCGGTGGAACCGGTGCGACTCGCTCGCACGGTGGACCAGCTGGCGCGATCTCGCGCGGCCGCATGAGCGCGGCGCGAAAGGCGTGAAAGGGGACCGCCGTCATCTCGCTGATCCTTGGCGCGCGTCAGCTCATCACCATCGCGACCGACAACGCTCAGCGCACCGGGAGTCTGCGGAGTTCGTCCAGCTCGCACGACAACAAGCGGCACGTGGAGAATTCGCAGGCCACCGGCGATCGTCCTGCGGCGCTCCAGGCGCACCGCACGCTCGTGCCGAAGCTTGGTGGCGGGTGGGACGCCGGTTTCCGGTCGGATGTCACGCGCGAGATCAAGCGCCTCGAGCGCGAGCCTCGTCGCGAATAGTGTCCGATTCCAGATCACCCCAATAACGCATCCGCCGTCCGCGATCCATCGGCGTGCGTCGCAATCCAGCAAAACCGTAAACTCACACGGTTCGACCATCTGGCGTCGCCCGGTGTCCAAGACATTTGCCAGGGGTGGACCTCCGTGGCGGCGCAGCACATCGATGCGAGCCGGGTGGCGGCATGCGCCTGCCAGGGCGGTGCCGCGTTCCAGCCGCGGGCGATGAGATCAAGGTAACTGTTCCGAGTAATGGAAGTGGGTCCGCCCCTGATACGCCGGCGAGCGGCGGGCTTCGCCGACGGGCGCAGGCGCGCCAGTTGTCCGAGCGTTGCCGCCGACCGCGCCGCCGATAACTCGCGCGACGCCACCAGTGCCGACTCCAGGAGGCAGTCCGGCCATCGAAGACTCCGACGCGATCGAAACCGTCAGCGACCTCATCTTACAGGCCAACCTCGGCACATTCCGCCACATAAGTCGCCCTGAGGGAAGACTTCTGGAGGAGTGACCGCGAATTTGGGCGCGCAAGACCCACCAGATCTGGCACGCTCCTCGCCCTTGCGTCCGGGCATACCTTTCAGTTTTGAATCGAGAGTGACCGGACATGAAACCAGTTTTGCTGAAGTCTGCTTCCGATTCTCATCCAACCGCAGGGCATGAGAACGGGGATCTCGACGGCTTCCTGCCGGAGTCGTCCTCCCCGCCCTCAATTGTGGCGGCGCCGGCGAGACGCAATCGGGCAGGCGTGGCCATCGTTGCCGTGGTCTGCCTCCTGGCGGCCGGAGCGATCACCGGTTTCTGGCTGTGGTCTTCCTCGATAGCGGCCAAGCCAATCACGGGATCCCTCCGCGTCGAATCCGATCCCCTGGGCGCGGATGTGCTCATCGACGGTACGCCGCACGGGAAGACGCCGCTGACACTCGCGCTTGCCGTTGGCCAGCATCAGCTCGTCGTCCAACAGGGCGGAAAAACGCAGCAACTGGCGGTCACGATCGAACGGGAGACCGCGACGGTGCACCACATTTCATGGCCGGCGGAGCTCGACGGCGATCGTCGGGGAATTACGGTTGGCAGCCTGCGTGTGGTGACGGAGCCTGCGTCGGCGGCACGAGTCAGCGTCGACGGCGTTGACCGCGGAGCCACACCGCTGACGCTGAGCGATCTGGCACCCGGCGAACACGACGTCGTCGTGAGGAGCCAGGACGGTGTTCACCGCCGTGCCGTGACCATCGAGCGCGGGGCGACGGCATCCCTGGTGATCAGTACGAGCGCTGAGGGCGTGTCGTCAGGATGGCTGTCGGCAACCACGGACGCACCGCTTCAGATTTTCGAGGGAGGCAAGTTGATCGGCAGCACCGAGTCCGATCGCATCATGCTTCCAGTGGGCGACCATTCATTCGAGTTCGCGAATGACTCGCTCGGCTTCCGCGTCACGCGCGCGGTCAAGATCGTCGCCGGGCAAACGGCGACCGTCGCCATGCAATTGCCGCGCGCGCCGATGAGCGTCAATGCCGTTCCGTGGGCGCAAGTCTGGATCGACGGTCAGCCACTTGGAGAGACGCCGATTGGCAACGTGATGCAGACCATCGGTTCGCATCAGCTGATCTTCCGCCATCCCGAGCTCGGCGAACGACGGGTCACGGCGGTCGTCACTCTCAACCAGACAGCTCGCGTCGCCATCGATATGAGGAAGCAGTGATGAGGACCACGACTCGTTTTCGGATTGTCTGGCTCGCGGTGGGAATGCTTGCAGCCGCCGGCAGTGCCCGAGCGGCCGACGAGCCGCTCGCAGATGCGAAAGCGTTGTATGCCGCCGCCTCATTCGAGGATGCGCTCGCGGCCCTGGGTCGACTCGACGCACTCGGTGGCGCTGCTCCGGCCGCGCTGGAGTACAAGGCCCTGTGCCTGCTGGCGCTCGGTCGAACGGCTGAAGCACAGACGGTCACCGCGTCGCTCATCTCAGGCACTCCTACATACATGCCTGCGGACAAGGATCTTTCACCTCGATACGTGACGCTCTTCACCGAAACGCGGCGCCAGTTGCTTCCGGCGATTGCCAAGCGGCTCTTCGCCGAGGCGCGCGACCACTTTCATGCGAAAAATCAGGCCCAGGCGCTTGGAGAATTTGAAGTGGTCCTGGCGCTCGCTACCGACCCTATGTGGAAAGATCTTCCTGAGGCGGGGGATCTCCGGACTCTCGCTGCCGGTTTCGTGGACCTCGCCGGATCGGCGCGGGCGGCTGCGGCGCCGCCGGAAGCTCCCAAAACGACTTTCATCGCCGACGTGAAAGCTCCCGTGTTGACTCCCCCGGTCCCGATTCGTCAGGCGCTACCCCGATGGGTCCCGCCCGACCTTGCGAGTGGCCGTCGCGAATACAACGGCGCGGTGAAGATCGTGATCGGTGCAGATGGACGCGTGTCGAACGCGACGATCCAGGGGGCCACGCATCCGCTTTACGACAGCCTGGTGCTCCAGGCGGCGCGTACCTGGTTGTACACACCAGCGACGCGCAACGGCGAGCCTGTTGAAGTGGAGAAAGTCCTAACGGTTCATTTGAAGGCGAACGAAGAGTAGGGACGAGGGGCGCTATTGGGATGGGCGTAGCCGGATGTGCAAGCGGCGGAGATGGCTGCTTGCGTCGAGGGTCACCGCTCGCTCTTCACCGAGATAACCAGTCTGCGTGAGCCGTAACCGCTTGTACCCAAGCGGCAGATGCTGAATGCGAATCGGCGTGACTCCCCACCCGATTCCGTCCACGGTCACGCGAGCTCCAGCAGGATCCGAAGAGATCACGAGCACTCCTTCGACATCTGCGGCTGTTGTCATGTCCGTTGGCAACGGTGCCTGAACCTGGACGCCGGATGATTGCGGTTGTTCTGCAGGCGACGGACCTGCCTCCTGCCGCAGCGGCTCCGACGCTGAGGGCTTTACTGCGGTCACCGCCCGAGCGACGGACATCGCGCTGGCCGCCAGGCGCGGGCCAATCCAGAGCGTCAGTCCAAACCCTGAGAGTGCCATCATCGCGATCGCGACCATCGTCATGATCGGCTGCGAACGGGGCGACGTTCGAACAGGGGTGTCGACACGCGGCGACGCGCCGTCCACGGGCCTTTCGTCGGAAAACACCCGCGTAAAATTGTCAACGACAGCTTCGGCCTGAAGCCCCACACACGTGCAATAGGCCCGCACCATCGCACGCCGATACATCCCACCTGGCCAGTGACTGATGTCGCCACGCTCGAGGGATGCGAGGTGACGCTGAGAAATCTTGGTGTGGTTGGCGATCTCGGTGAGCGAGATGCCTCGCCGAACGCGCGAATCCCGAAGCATTCGTCCGAACTTTGCGGCCTCGGACTCCTCGTGCGCCGTGAGGTTTCCGACATCTCCGCCGACAGGGAAATCAAGAATGTGCGAGCCTTGCCCGCTCTCATTCATGGTCGACGCCGAGGGTGGGGGATGCATGGCAACGATCGGAAACCCACAATCTACTGGATCGTGCACAGCGCTATCAAGCGGTACGCAGCGCGTCCCTGGACCAGCATGGCGACGTGTGAGCCGCGATGGGAGGTCCGAGACCGCCCATGGCCAACAAGGCCGGCAAAAAAAGGGCGACCAATCGGTCCGCTGCCAAACATGGATCGGAAAACGCATTCCGTTGCCGCAGGCAGACGGAATTCAAGGGTTTAGCGGGTGATGGGGTTGGGAAGTCCGCGTCTTCGGAGAACTTTCGTCTCCGCCGCCGCGTATCGGGTCGCCAATGGCCAACGTTAACTGGCGAATCATTGCGTTTTGGGCAGCGCTCTGGTGGTTTATCTACTCCGCCCCCACGGAGGACTTCCTTGCGGGTGCATTGCTGCCGCGATCAGCACCTCAGGATGCTGGATACATGGAGGAATTTTGACATCTTCACGGACGCGCCGGAGCGCCTGACCCATGCTGGCGACCAATTATTCCTCCAAGGACGCCACACTCGTGTGGGTACTCCGCGACGACCCGTCACGGCATGCGACATCGTTCCTGACGGACTGCTACGTATGCCAGGAACTCGATGGGCGATGGACGTTGACGGTCAGTCGAGGTCTTATGACATTGGTGTCAGAGACGCGGGAGTCGCGTTCAGCAGCCATCGTGCGCGCCGAAGAGCTTCAACAGATCCTGCTGCGATTTGGGTGGACGGACCGGCCTTCCGCGTGATCTCATCGCGATCCGTGAGCAAGAGCCCGCGGCAAGCGATCCTTGCCGGCATCCGCGCCTACCTGCACGACCACTTCCCCGACGTCGAGTTCACCGAGGACGTCGAGGTCACGACGGGTAACGTGATCTTTCACGGTCGCCCACGTGCCCATCAAGTTGAAGTGACCGAAACCTTCCTCGACGGCGATAACGAGCACGCCGACCGCTCCCTGAACCACATCCGCGTCTGGAACCTCGCGCGCGCGCTCCGTGAAGCCGGCGGTCGCCTCGTCACGGTCGCCACGACAGGGCTGAGAATCGCGCCGTAGTCAGGCGCTATCCGAAGAACTTGTCTGTGTGCGAGAGGCGGAGGTGCAGGAGCCAGGCATCGCTTACGCGGCCCGGGTCGATAGGACGTGCCTCACCGGATCGGACGAATCCCAAGAAATGTAACAGTCGGAGCATCACCGGAGTCCAAGGCCTCTGAGGGGATGCTCCTGCCGGCTGGCAACTCGCGTTCCACGGGCTGTTAGCGCGATCGACAGCAAAATCTGGGGCACTGAATCACCGCCTCCTTGTAACCGTGTAACCCTGACCATCTGGTGTTACACGGTTGCCGGCGGGCCGGTTAAGTGGCGGCTGGCGGCGCGGCGCGAAGGAAGGAACGAAGGACGGAGGTGAAAACGAGCCCGATCCGCGCGTCGGAAGGGGCTTCGTCCACGCCTCCTTACGCAGGCTATGATCCTGCGGCCGCCATCTTCATCAGCTCCATGTGCTGCTGCGCCTGAGCGAGGCCGCCCTCGGGCTTGTTCCAGCTGATCGCCCCGTTCTTATCCGCGTCGACGCCAGCCGTGAGCTGCTCGGCTTTCATCTGCATCTCGGCTGCAAGCTTGGCCGCCTCCTCCATCGACGTCGAGGCGCGAATCTTCTGCGCGATCGCGACGACTTCGTCGGCCATGGCGGCAACGTTAGTCGCCGCAGTATTGACGTGCATCGAGTGCGTTTTCACGCCTGCACTTGCTTCTGGCGCTTTGCCGGCGAGGTCGGCGTGCGTGGCCACGCCGGTCGCGGCCTTTTTCAGCCCGTATCCGAGGCCCGGGCCCTGGGCGACCATGGTCGGATCAATCGCGTTGATCACATGCCCCGAGTGCGTCTGCATCATCGCGAGCGTCGTCGATTTCGCGGCCAGCCCGGCGTGCTGGGCAGCGGTTCTCGCTTCCGCCATAGCAGTCGGGAGGAGACCCATGTTCATCGGAGTGCCATTGAAGCTGTCCATGACATGTCCGATGTGGGTCTGGACCATGTTGGCCTGGCCGGCCAGACCGACACTCCAGATGCTGGCGGCGAGGAGGGAGGCCCCAAAGGTAACGGACGTCAGAGTTCGCACGGTGCACCTTCCTTCGTGAAGGGGTCGGTTGGGGAGGGAATTCCAACCTTCCCTGTGCGCGCGGGGGATCCCGCCCCCAATCAGAACTACGGCTTCGCGAGATGCCACACCATTCCGCGGCCCTCACCAAGCTTGTCGCCTGCGGCCTTGTCCATTGCGAAATAGTAAAGCGGCTTGCCCTTGTACGCCCATTGTTTCGAGCCATCGTCGCGGGTAATCACCTTCCAGTCGCCCATGTCCTTGTCGCTGGCCTCGGCCTTCAACACGGGCCAGTTGTTCAAACAGTTGCCGGCGCAGGCGGACTTGTTCGCCTCTTTGTCATTGTCAAACGTGTAGAGTGACATGCCCTTGGCATCCATGATCATGCCATTCATCACGTGAACTGCGGCCGGCGTCGCCGGCGTCTGCGCAACGGCAGATCCACCGACAAGGCCCGATGCAAACACCGCCAACGCCATTACAGTCATCGGTCGCATGGATTCCTCCTGAATTCGATACTCTGAAAAATCGAGGCAGGGGCGCGCCCCATGCGCGTCCGGCGGGTACGGTAACACAAGTCGGTTATGTCAACCGCCTGTCTCAGAGCGGGCGTAGCGCCAAGACTTTTACGTCCCCTACGAACTCATCATTGGGGATTTTCAACGCTTGACTTCGTGCGACCCAGACCGTAGTTTCCCAGTTTCCGCTCAGCAGTTCGTCATGAACGCGTCATTTTTGAACTCTGTCGTTCGGATCGTTCGGGCCGTTCGGGCCGTTCGGGCGTTCGGGCCGTTCGGGGCGTTCACGTTAGAGCGATTTGAACGTCCGAACGATTCGAACGTCCGAACGATCCGAACGTCTGTGAGGTGCCAATGAAATCTGTCAGCGTCGCGTGCCTGGCCGTGCTTCTCTCGATCACAATTCTTCCGATGAGCGCGGCGCAGCAGACGGCTGCCGATGCCAGGCCCGCATGGTCGGCCGACCTCACCGACATCCGACGCGTCGCTGCGCTGATTCCCGGACGGAAACCACTCCGCATCAACGTGCTCAAGTTCGCCGAAAGCCACCGCACGAAAAACTTCGTCGTGAAGGGTGAGGCAGCCGATCCCGGCACGCAAGCGCGAACGGTCTTCCAGGTCGTGTACGTGGACGGGTCGGTGATGGTCGATGCCGGGATGGACCTGCCCATGCACAAGCAGATTGGACGTGGCGCAGACGAGCCGTACTTCGCGGAGCAGGCGCAGCAGGTGGACAAGGCGTTGCGCAGCGCTCGGTCGATCCTCTTCACCCACGAGCATGGGGACCATGTGACCGGCGTAATTCGGACGCCGTATCTGAACGAGCTCGCGCCGAAAACGATCCTGACGCGCCAGCAGGTCCGGACGCTCGAGACGACGCCGCAGTTCCCCGATCTCAAGCTGACCGAGGCGCAGGCGCAGCGCTACCGCATCATCGACTACGACAAGTACATGGCGTTCGCGCCTGGCTGGGCGCTCATCAAAGCGGCAGGCCATACGCCGGGATCCCAGATGATGTTCATCACGATCGATTCGGGCCGCGAATACCTGCTGATTGGCGACACCGCCTGGCACATGGACAACGTGCGGAAGGCGACGGGCAAGGACGCGCCCTGGATCATCGAGGACATAGCCGCGGTCAACGACCAGTTGAAGTGGCTGAATGGCCTCTCCGCCAGCGAGAAGAATCTCGTCATCATCGCGAGCCACGATGACGACGAACACAAGGAACTCGTCTCGAAGAAGCTGCTCGGGGGGAAACTGGAGTAGATTATCGACGGCGCGGAGGGCGTTTCGGCACTCTCGGTGCGCGGCGCGGCGGGCGCGGCAGATCGGGAAACAGCTGGAACAAATCCATCAGCTCGTTTCCATGCACGTCGCGAACGAGCTGCGGCTTCCTCGGGTTCGGCACCGAGCCAATGCCCCGCTCCTTCGGAGCGTGCGTCAGCTCCGGAGTCCGGGCCTGCGCCATCGGCTCACCCTTGGGTGTCCGCGGGATCGGGCGTTGGCGGGGCGCCCGGCCCGGACGATGCTCCGGCGGCGGCTGCCCTCGCGGCGTGCGCGGGTGCTCTTTCTTCACTGGACGTCGTACGATCGCGTATACACTCGCCTCGGCACGGCGGGATGATGCGCGAGATTGACGTTCGCGTCCAGTCTGGTCACGCGAAGGCCCCACCACGACGCAAACTCTACGTGCTCACGATTACCATGGACACGTCACTGAACTTCGACGGCATGTGTCCCGGCGTTTTCATGGCCTATCTTACTAACCAACGCGGGCAGCGGATTTGCTTCCCCCGCCGCTGACTGCGAGCGAAGCTCGCGAAGGAGGAGTATGCCACCACGTGGCAAGAAGAAGACTAAGCGCGCAGCACCCGCCAAGCGAAGCAGCGCGCGCGGAGGCGCAAGCCGGAAACGGAGCGCAAGCCGGAAACGGAGCGCAAGCCGGAAACCGAGCGCAAGCCGGAAGCGAAGCGCCGCTGGAGGCCGTAAGCGCACGGCGCCCGGTTCGCGCAAGACCGGCGGCGCCGCGCGCAAACGCGCCTCAGGCGCGCGGAAGAGCACCGCTCGAAAAAGCACCGCTCGAAAGAGCACGACGCCCCGGCGATCCTCACCCGCGCCGCGCACCGCGCCTGCCGCCATCAGCGGCTTGGTGGGCGGATCGCAATCGGACGAGCGTGACGATATGACGATGCCGATGGATACCGACGAGCTCATGGACGAGACCGACATCGACCTCGGCGGTGATGACGACGGCGGAGACGACGACCTCGAAGGCGTGTAGGTACAAAACTGGCAACGATCCTTCGTGGCCAGCCTACGTCGGCGATACACGTCGACTTCGGCTAGGCCGCGCCGAAGCGCGCGTCGCGCGCGAGGGCGGGGAGGCGTTATGCTCCAGTTGGCTCTGTTGTTTCTCGTTATCGGAATCCTGTCCGGCCTCCTGGGCTTCACGACCATCGCAGGCGTGTCGTTTGTGATGGCGAAGTTCCTTGCCGGGCTGTTCCTGCTCCTGTTCCTCGTCTTCCTGATTCTGGCGATCGCAGGAGTCCGCAAGGTCATGAACTAGCACACGTGTGATGGGTGATGTGTCGTGCGCGATTGATACGACAATCACCACTCACGAACCGCAGATCACGAATTACTATTAAAGTCGTTTGCGAGGAACGGCTGCACTGCGCGTCACCGCCCTCGTGCTTGTGCTGGCGACGCTGTCGCTGGCACAGGGCACGGCCCCGGCCACTCCGCTCGCGCTCATCACGCGCGAGGGACGGCGACCAATTCCCACGATCATCCTCAACAGCCAGGAATTCATCGCTCTGGACGATGTCGCCTCGATGTTCCAGGTTGCCGTACGCGAGGACGCCCTCGCTGGCGGCGTGACCGTCAGCTATAAGGGACGCACGGTCGTGGCATCGGCGGATCAGCCGATGGCATCGGTAAACGGCCGCGTCGTCACCCTTCCCGCACCGGTCGCGCGTGTCGGACGACGCCTGTACGTGCCGATCGATTTTCTTCCGCGCGCTCTGGCGCCGATCTACGACGCGCCGATCGAGCTCCGGCGCGCACCGCGGATGCTCGTCGTCGGCAACGTGCGCGTCGTGCGCGTGGTGCCACGCATCGAGGCCGTGGGACCTCTCACGCGCGCCACAATCGAGCTTACGCCTGCCGCGCTCGTGAGCGTCGCAACCGACGCGGGCCGGATCCTGTTGCGCATCGATGCGGATGCGCTCGAGGTCGGGCCGACGCCCCCTGCCACCGGGCTGATCGATCAGGTGCGCACCGGCGATCAAAGCACCACAGTGGCCATTGCCTTGAGCCCGCGCGCCGGCATGCCACGCGTGTCGACGACAGCCACGAGCGACAGCACGCGGGTGTTGATCGAAGTCCCGCTCGCGCCGCAGTTTCAGGATACGAACGCCGCGCCGGCGCCTCCGTTGACTGCTCCGCCGCCCAGCTTCCCTACTCAGTCAGCCGAGGCTCTTCCGCTTCTGCCGCCTTCGGGGCCACGGCTACAGACGATGGTGATCGATCCTGGCCACGGCGGCGCCGATCTGGGCGTTCGCGGCGCCAAAGGGACGGTAGAAAAGCAGATCGCGCTCGACGTCGCGCGGCGGCTGAAAACG
The DNA here is from genome assembly GCA_963741135.1 of uncultured Acidobacteriota bacterium. Lineage (GTDB taxonomy): Bacteria > Acidobacteriota > Vicinamibacteria > Vicinamibacterales > UBA2999 > Gp6-AA40. Next base: position 160,941 of record CAVUHC010000004.1, on the reverse strand, counting down.
CTGGTGGAAACACGGCTCGGCGTCCGGGTGGTAATGACAAGAGACGACGACCGCGCGGTCACCCTGGACGAGCGGGATGCCGTCGCCAATAACAGCAAGGCGGACTTGTTTCTCAGCATTCATGTCAACGGCGCGTTGTCGCCTTCGGTCGCGGGGGCGGAGGTGTACTACCTGCGACTCGATGGCGAAGGCGAAGACGCAAGACGTAACACGGCCGCCACTGAGCTCGTATTGCCTGCCGTCGGCGGCGGCACGCGTCCCATTGACATGATCAGGTGGGACCTCGCTCAATCGTTTCACGTTGGCACCTCCGCGACGTTTGCGTCGATGCTCGAGGAGGAGCTGCGCAAGCACATCCCGATGGGCCCGCGGCCGGTGCAGCAGGAGCCGATGCGCGTGCTGGCGGGCGCCAACATGCCCGCGTCGCTTGTTGAGATCGCGTATCTCACAAACCCAGACCAGGAACAGCGCGCTCAATCCGGCGACTTCCAGGCAAACGTCGCGCAGGCGCTGTACGACGCCGTATTGCGTTTCAGAAGTTATCTCGAGGCGCCGCCAGACCGATGACGAGAACCCGGTACATCCAGATCGGGGCCGCGATCGGGGCCGTCGCGCTCACGGCGTGGGGCGCCTCGCGCGTCCTCGAGCGAATGGTCTCTCCCGTGCCCCTGCAATCGACCGCAGCGGCTGCCGGTAGCGCCGTCGCGAGTGTCCCACACATCATCGCGACGCTCTACTACGCCAACTCGGACGGGCAGTCGCTTGCCGCCATCAAGCGCGAGGTTCCGCTGGCGGACGGTGTCCTCGCACAGGGACGCCAGATCATCCAGAGTCAGCTGGAAGCGGCACCCATGCCATATGTCTCGGTCGTTCCCGCAGGAACCACGCTGCGCGCGTTCTACGTCACAGATCGCGGCGACGCTTTCGTCGATCTCAGCCCCGAAGTTTCGTCCGCTCATCCAGGCGGATCGACCACCGAACTGCTGACTGTTTACGCGCTTGTCAACGCCGTCACCACGAACCTCTCGTCGGTCCAGCGCGTACAGATCCTCATCGGCGGCAAGGAAGCGGATACGCTCGCCGGGCACGTCGACCTGCGCCGGCCGTTCGAACGCGACACTTCACTGGTAAAAACTCCGTAATGCACTAGAGTGAGACACACCTATGCGCCCCGACGGCCGTCTCGACGAACAGCTCCGCCCCACCCGAATTACACCGAACTACCTCATTCACGCTGAAGGATCCGTCCTGGTCGAGTCGGGCAAGACCAAGGTGATCTGCACGGCCAGCGTCGAGGATCGCGTCCCGCCGTTCCGACGGAATTCCGGGAAGGGATGGGTGACGGCGGAATACGGCATGCTGCCCCGCGCCACAACGACGCGAACGCAGCGCGAGGCATCGTCGGGCAGGGTGGGCGGTCGGACGCAGGAAATCCAGCGACTGATTGGACGATCGCTGCGGGCCGTGACACGGATGGAGGAGCTCGGCGAACGGACGATTACGCTCGACTGCGACGTCATTCAGGCGGACGGGGGAACCCGGACCGCGTCGATCACCGGCGCCTTCGTGGCGCTCGTGTTCGCCGTTCAGAAGATGCGCGACCAGGAGATGATTCGGACCATGCCGGTCCAGGACTACGTCGCAGCCACGAGCGTTGGGATCGTCGAAGGGATGCCGATGCTGGACCTCGCGTACATCGAGGATTCCAAGGCCGACGTCGACATGAACATCGTGAAGACCGGCGCCGGCCTGTACATCGAGCTGCAGGGAACCGCCGAGGCGATGCCCTTCGGCCGCGAGGCGCTCAACCGCCTCCTCGATCTCGGTGATACGGGCATTCGCCAGCTGATCGCGCTGCAGCGTGGCCTCGTCGGCACCATGCTGGGAAAGTAAAGGCGACCTTCAGACCCGCCTGACCGCGGATGCGCCAGCTCCTCGTCGCCACCACCAATCCGGGAAAGCTCCGCGAGATCCGCGCGCTGATGTCCGGCGTCCCGCTGGAGCTGGTGAGCCTTGCCGACATCCCATCTATCGCCGAGCCGGAGGAAACCGGCACCACGTTCGACGAGAACGCGAGGCTGAAGGCGCGCTATTACGCGGAGTGCAGCGGGCTGCTGACGGTCGCGGAGGACTCGGGTCTCGTGGTCGATGCGCTCGACGGCGAACCGGGTGTTCGGTCTGCGCGTTTCCTTCGTCCAGACGCATCATATCCAGAGAGGTTCGAGGAGATCTTCCGACGGCTGGACGAGCGCCCGGAGGAACCCAGGACAGCGCGCTTTGTCGCCGCGCTGGCGTGCGTCGACAGCGGCCAGGTGATCTACGAAACCACTGGAGTTGTCGAGGGTGAGGTCGCGAATGCGCCCCACGGCAGCGGCGGGTTTGGTTACGACCCTATCTTCTATTACCCGCCCTTCCGAAAAACCCTTGCGGACGTCAGCGAGGCCGAGAAAATGAGCGTGGCGCACCGTGGCGTCGCATTTCGCGCGTTTGCCGCGTGGCTGAAGAGCGAATCTCAAGGTTCGCCTCTACGATCGTCGCGGTGATTCGGTGGAAAGAACGAAGAACGGAGAACGTGTTGTTCTCCGTTCGTCACCCAGAGTCTGGCCGCGGACGCTGTTCCGTCCGGGTGTTTGATGGCAGGGCGTCTTGGCCCGTCGGTCTTACGGCTCGTGAGGCAGGAACTGCACCGACCGGCCTGGCAGGTGAACCTTTCTAGGTCCGAGCGGCTACAGCCTGATCGGACCGCATAAATGCCCCATCACGCGTGCGGAGGAGAAATTTCGCATCGACAAGTGCACCGAGCAGCGCGTCACATGCAGCGCGGTCGAGGCCCCACAGCCGCTGCGCCTGCGCCGTCGTCAACCGCAGTCCGGGCATTTCGCGGTACTCGCCCTGAACTCGTCGCAGTACGTCGTCAAGCGGCTGCTGTGCTGTCATGGTCCCTCCGATTCCCCAAATCTGATCACGGAGATGCCGCGCGATCGAGCAACGCAGATGCCAGCGATTCGACCTCAGCTCGCGTTTCGAGGGATCGCACGTTAATCCTCACAGAACGAAGACGTTGCCGATGAGCCGCACTCTAAGCCATTTTATTCCCGCCCTTTAGCACGCCCTAAACCTGTATAGAGGCTGACAGGGATCTGTAACGAATCCCGTCAGGTAATCCGCGGCTCTGGCAAACTGCCGTCACTTTTGAGCGCCGTAGCAAGCCAAGTCGCGGGGCATCCTCGTTGCACCAGTGCGGGCCGGAGATATTTCGAATGCCTATGAATTTAGAGCTCCACAGGAGCGAAGAGAGCGTCTGGGACCGCACGGACAGCTGGATGAACTGGGATGCGGAGCGCTGGCTCTTTGCAACGATGGCTGGAGCATTTGTCGTGTCCGGCCTGCGGCGCCGTTCGACTGCAGGGCTGCTGCTGATGCTGGGCGGCGGAGCGCTCGCCTGGTGGGCCTCAGCAGGAATGGACCAGCGGCGCCATGGACGAGGCCGGCTCCGCGCAGCGTGGCCCGCGCGGGTTGAGGAAGACCCCGTCGCTGAGGCGTCCGAAGAGTCATTCCCCGCAAGCGATGCACCCTCGTGGACGCCAACGACTGGAAACAAGCCGACCACGCCTCGCGGCGCGGGCCGTTTTTCACGGGCGCGTTAGGCCGCGATGGCGGGCAATGACAAAAGGCCTATGGACATTTCTATTTCGCGTTGACACGCTCGAAGACTCTCGATTGACCTGCCCTGACGGTTGCGAGTAGCGTAACGCGCACATTTCAACCTTTATTCTTCAGAGGTTCACATGACGCGAGACGACTCGGATAGCCCGGGCAATCCCCCGATCTCTAGACGAGTGCTGTTTGGCAGGATCGGAGCAGCGGTCGGCGCTGCTGCACTCGCGCCCCGCATGGCGAATGCGCAGGGCGCACCAGTGCCGCCTCCTCCGGCATACGACACCCACCGCGATTACAGTCCAGCCAGCGATCCGGTCAGCTATCCGGACCCGGACATTGTCACGATCGACCCTGCGTTCAACGCCTTACGCGTCAACAACACCGCCATTCATCGGTTGTGGACCGGCGGTATGTGGTCGGAAGGACCCGCATGGTGCAGCCAGGGCAAGTACCTGGTATGGAGCGACGTCCCGATGGGCGTCCAACGCCGCTGGATCGACGACGACGGCCGCGTCACGGTATTCCGCAATCCATCGAACAACAGCAACGGCAACACGTTCGACTTCCAGGGACGCCAGGTCACGTGCGAGCACACGGGACGCCGCATCGCCAGGTACGAGCACGACGGTTCGATCACCGCCGTCGCCGAGTCGTACATGGGTCAGCGCCTGAATTCACCGAACGACGTGGCCGCGCATCGCGACGGCAGCTATTGGTTCACCGACCCGCCGCCCGGGTTCACGCTGTACGAAGGAGCGCCGGAAGTGGCCGGCGGAACCGGAAATCCCGATGGCCGTTACAACTCGCGAGCGGGCCAGCCGATCGGCGTCGGCGGAGCCAAGCGCGAAATCATGACGGCGAACGTCTTTCGCGTCGACGGGACCACCGGCAAAGTCGACATGATGGTCAGTAGTATGAACCTGCCTGGCAACCCGAACGGAATCGCCTTCGCGCCTGATTACAAGAAGGTGTATGTCGTCACCAACGGGATCGTCCACGCTTTCGATCTCAGCGCAGAGAACAAGCTGTCGAACCAGAAGGAATTCAGCAACTTCATGGTCGATGGCATTCAGTGCCGCACGGATGGCATCCGCGTCGACGTGAATGGGAACCTGTGGTGCGGCGCCAACGCCGGTCGCAACCTCGGGTACAGCGGCGTGACCGTGTGGTCGCCCGAAGGCAAGCTGCTCGGACGGATTCGCCTGCCGGAGACGTGCGCGAACCTTGCGTTTGGCGGTCCGAAGCGCAACCGCCTCTTCATGACCGCCGGCCAGTCGCTGTACTCCGTCTACGTCAATGCGCAGGGTGCTTCGCCGGGATAGGACGAAATGCAAAATTCAAAATGCAAAATGCAAACAATCTCCCGCGAACACCTGTGTTGTTTGCATTTTGAATTTTGCATTTTGAATTACACCATTCTCAATCTCACTCGTCTCACCGCGTGATCGCGCCCCTTCTCGAGGACCAGATGGGCGCGCTCACGCGTCGGCAGCACGTTTTCCCGTAGATTCACCAGATTGACCGTCTGCCAGATACGGCGCGCGGTGGCTTCGGCCTCCTCGGCCGTGAGTGCTGCGTACCGATGGAAGTAGGACGACGGGTCCTTGAACACCGTCGCGCGCAGCTTCAGGAACCGCTCAATGTACCAATGCTCGACGTCGGACTCGTTGGCGTCGACGTAAATTGTGAAATCGAAGAAATCCGACACGAACATCGCGGGCGACTTCCCGCGCCGCGTGCGCGTCTGGAGCACGTTCAACCCCTCGACGATGACAATGTCCGGCTGGCGAACCGCCTGGTACTCGCCGGGGACGATGTCGTACGCGAGATGGGAGTAGATGGGGGCCTCCACTTGGGGAAGCCCTGACTTCACATCCGCGAGGAACCGCAGAAGGCGTCGGACGTCGTAACTCTCGGGAAAGCCCTTGCGCTGCGCCAGTCCCTTCGCTTCCAGATCGCGCTGCGAGCAGGAGGAACCCGTCGGTGGTCACCAGATCGACCTGCGGGTGACTCGGCCAGTGCGACAGCAGCGCCTGCAGGATGCGCGAGGCGGTGCTCTTGCCCACCGCTACGCTTCCGGCGATGCCGATGATGTACGGAATGCGCAGATCCACGCTACCGAGGAACGTGCGTGTCGCTTCGTGCAGACGCTGCGTGGCGCCGACGTACAGGTTCAGGAGACGCGAGAGCGGCAGATAAACGTCGATGACCTCGTCGAGGGAGACGCGCTCCGTGAGGCCGCCGAGGGGTCTGAGCTGGGCTTCAGAGAGCGGGAGCGGCGTCGACGCACGAAGCGCCGCCCATTCAGCGCGATTCAGATCGACGTACCGTGAGATCGCGACGTCGTCGCTCGAGTGCGTGGCCACGGGGGAAATTGTATCCGCCTTCGCGGCCTCGCCCATGCGCCGCTTCGGCGGACAGTCCTCGTCGCGGGCACCGCCATCGCGCCGCTTCGCCGGACAAGTCCCTCATCGCGGCGTCGCCATCTTGCCGCTTCGGCGGCAAGTCCGTTCCGTGGGGCGCCCCTTTACGGGGCGCCGACTCAGAGGCGCAGAAACAGCGCGACCGTCATGGCAAAGCCGATGACAATCACGGCACGGCGGACCGCCTTCCGCCCCATGCGCCGGGCGATGCCAGCCGCGGCGACAGCCCCAATGGTCGCGCCAGCCGCCATCACCACCGCGTCGTTGACGACCACCATCCCCGCAGCGACGAAGTACACACTTGCCGCTGCGTTGATGAACAACGCCAGGACATTCTTGAGGCCGTTCATCTGGTGGATGTCGTCGTGGCCGAGAATCGCCAGCGCCGCGAGCATCAGGATGCCCATGCCGGCGCCAAAGTAGCCTCCGTACACGCTGACGAAGAACTGAAAGATCATCGCGCCCGCAAACCACGTCGACCCGTGATGGTCAGGGCTCATGTTGAAGAAGCGCTGGACGCGGTCCTGTACCGCAAAGAGAAGCGTCGAGAACAGGATGAGCAGCGGCACCAGCCGATCGAAGAACGCGGCGGGCGTCAGGCGCAGCAGCATCGCGCCGGCGACCGAGCCAAGGATGCTCGGGACGATCAGCCAATACATGTGGGGCCGCGTGTCTCGGAGCTCACGGCGGTATCCCCAGGCGGAGCCGAGCGAGCCCACCCACATTGCGGCAGTGTTGGTGGCGTTCGCGATGATCGGCGGCACGCCAAGCCAGACAAGCGCCGGAAAGCTGACGAGCGAACCGCCGAATGCGATCGAGTTGATGGCGCCGGACACAATCCCGGCGGCGAACACCACGATGTTATGGATGGTAGGGGTCAGATCAACCGTTTCAGAATCGCCGCGCCCGCTTCTCGAGTACCGAGCAATCCGCCGATATCGCGGGTTCCCTCGCCTGCGTGCACGGCCGCCTCCACCGCCTGCTCGATCCGCCGCGCATCGTCTGCACGTCCGAGCGTTTCGAGCATGAGCGCCGCCGAGAGGATCGCGCCGATCGGATTGGCGACGTTTTTCCCGGCCAGCGGAGGCGCCGAGCCGTGCACCGGCTCGAACATCGACGTGCGGCCCGGATGAATGTTACCGGACGCGGCCATGCCGAGGCCACCCTGCAGCGCGCCGCCGATGTCCGTGATGATGTCGCCAAACAGATTGTTGGTGACGATCACCTCGAACTGGCCGGGACTCTGAACCAGGAACATCGCGAGCGCGTCGATGTAGAGATGCGTGGCCTCAATACCCGGATAGTCCGGCGTCAGCTCCTTGAAGACGCGCTGCCAGAGCGCGTGGCCGTGTGCCATCGCATTGCTCTTGTCCGCCATGCAGACCTTGCGGAGTCCGCGCGCCTTCGCGAATTCGAAGGCGTGCCGAACGATGCGGTGCACGCCTCGATACGTGTTCACCTCGTGCTGGATTGCCACTTCCTCCTCGGTGCCCGCGCGAAGACGGCCACCGGCACCGACGTACAGCCCTTCAGTGTTCTCGCGGAACACGACGAAGTTGACGTCGCGGCGTCCGCGGTTCTTCAGCGGACAGAGGCGGTCATCGAGGAGACGGACAGGACGATAGTTCACGTACAGATCGAGCTCGAACCGCGTGCCAAGGAGCACATCGCGTGCATGACGATTGTCTGGGACCCGCGGATCGCCGAGCGCGCCGATGAACACCGCATCAAAGGACCGCAGGGTGTCGTACCCGTCCGGCGGGATGGTGACGCCCGTCCGCAGGTAGTAGTCCGCGCCCCAAGGCAACTGCTCGAGTTCGAGGCCGCCGAGCGCTGTGAGAATAGGAACGACTTCCGCGACGACATCCCGGCCGATTCCGTCTCCGGGAATGATGACGATCCGCTGCGACACCTACTCCCCCTCCGTGGCTGAGCTGCTAATCATAAGAAAAGATTCGTGCATGTTGCGAGGTCAACGCTGATATCCTTGCCGGTTATGCATGGCGGTTGCGCGTCCTCACATTGTTTTTCGAGGTAATAAGCGAGGACGCGAGAACAATTCGGTGTTTTGGATTACGCAAGTGGATTATCCGGATCCGGCGAAAGAGCCGGGCCGACAAACAACAGCGTTACAAGGATTTACGACCATACCCACACTGGTACGCCTTTTCCTTGGACGCACCGCAAAACGGATAGTCACATCTACTAAGGAGCCAATCAATGCACGCACGCATTAGTGCCCTATTCCTGGTATTCGCGCTGGCCATCACGGGGCTGGCGGGGGCGCAGGAAACATCGGGCGCAATCACTGGTCGAATCACGGATGCTCAAGGTCTCGCGGTCCCCGGCACCACGGTTACGGTTACGAACAATGCGACCGGCGCAGCCCGGTCGTTCGTCACCGATGCGGATGGCCGCTACACCGCCCCGAATCTGGCACCCGGACGATACAAGGTCTCGTTCGAAATCACCGGATTCAAGAAGGTTGAACGCGACGATATCGACATCCTTCTCGGGCGTACGTTCACGCTCGATGCCAAACTCGACGTCGGAAGCCTCACCGAAACGGTGCAGGTGACCGGTGAAGCGACTCCTCTCGTCGATGTGCGAAGCACGGTGGTGCAACACAACGTCCCGGCAGAGGAGTTCGATCAGCTTCCGAAAGCCCGGTCGTTTCAGGCCATCGCAATGACCTCTCCGTCGGTCAACCAGGGCGAAGTCGAAGGCGGCTTCCAGGTGAACGGTGCCAGCGGCGCTGAGAACCAGTACACGGTTGATGGTGTGGCAACGAACAGCCTCGTCAACGGCTCGTCCCGCCAGAATACGGTGTTCGAGTACCTCCAGGAGGTTCAAGTCAAGACAACCGGAATCCCCGCAGAATACGGCGGCGCACTCGGGGGCGTCGTCAGCGCGGTGACAAAGTCGGGAGGGAATACCTTCAGCGGTGAGGGGCACTACTACTTCGAAGGCAGCCCGATCGGCGCGGGACCGGTCCAGCGTCTCGTGCTCAGTCCTCGTGACGACGTGTCTGTGGGCAACTTCCGTGAAGGAAAGCAGCCGATTCACCGGAATGAAGTCGGAGGATCGCTCGGTGGCCCGATCGTCAGGAACAAGCTGTTCTTCTTCGGTTCCATTTCACCTCGTTACAGCGACATCACGAGGCAGTACAACTTCAATAGCGGTACGGAGACCGGTGAACTCGAGCGCAAAGACACCAACATGAGCGCGTTTGGCAAGGTCACCTACCAGAACAACAGGCTGCGCGCCGATTTCTCCACGCTCTACACGCCGACGACTTCGACGGGCAGGCTCCCGGATTACGACGGTTTCGGATCCCGGATACTTTCCAGTTCTCTCACGGCCAATCAACCAAACTTGGTGCGCGGGTACAAAGCGACCCAGCGGAACATGTCGGGCAGCGCTGACTGGACCCTCTCCAACTCGTCAATCGTCTCGTTCAAGGTCGGGCAGTTCCGTGACAACTACACGGACACCGGGATCCCGAACGTGGCGAACTACACGTACCAGACGTCGTCAATCGGCTTCGCACTGGTGCCAGGCAACCTGCAGGGTCCGATCAATACGCTGAACACGCCGCGTGCGCTCATCAACGACCATGACACGACCAAGCAGACGTTCTTCAACGCCGACTACAACCAGGCGTTCAGCGCGGCAGGCTCGCACACGCTCAAAGGCGGGTTCGGCATCCGTCGCAATGTCAATGACGTCCTTCAGGTCTATCCTGGCGGCTATATCGATATCTTCTGGGACCGCACATTCCCCAGCCTCGTCCCCGGCGCGGGCAGCGATCGCGGTGTGTATGGCTACTACGCGGTCAACGACCGTGGGGTGCGGGGTGTGGCAAGCGCGAACATCATCAGTCTCTACGCGCAGGATCAGTGGACGGTCAGTTCACGCTTGACGCTGAACCTTGGTATTCGAACGGAGAACGAGAAGATCCCGTCTTTCCGGCCGGACATCAAGAAGGTCGGCATTGAATTCCCGTTCAGCGACAAGATCGCCCCTCGGATCGGCGCGGCCTACGACGTCTTCGGAGACGGCCGGATGAAGGTGTTCGGCAGCTACGGCCGCTACTACGACTGGACCAAGTACGAGCTGGCGCGCGGCACCTTCGGTGGCGATACCTGGAAGATCTACTACCGCGCGCTCGACACGCTGGACCTCAACTCGATCAACCTGTCCAACATGCCCGGCCGGGACGTCTGGAAGAGCAATTCGAATCCCGCGCTGTCGTTCCGCGATCGTCGCGTGCCGGCGTTCGACACGGTCGATCCGGACATCAAGCCGATGAGCCAGGACAGCGCCAATGTCGGCTGGGAATACCAGCTTGGCCATGAGATGGTGTTGTCGACCACGTGGGTCCACAACAAGCTTGATCCGCACGATTGAAGATCTCGGCGCGCTTGTGAACGGCGACGAGGTGTATTCGTACGCGAACCCCGGCGAAGGGATCGCTACGATCACGCCGATTTCCGGACGAACCGCACCATTCACGACGCCCAAGCCCAAGCGCCAGTACGACGCGCTGGAGCTCGTCCTGAACAAACGGTTCTCGCAGAACTGGTTCGGTGGCGCCAGCTACGTGTACAGCCGGTTGTATGGCAACTACGCTGGTATCGCGAGCTCGGATGAGATCCTGACGCCGACCACCAATGTCACATCCTCGATTGCGCAGCAGCAGGTTGGCAGCATCTCTCGCGGAGGCGGCAACGCGAACCGCGCGTGGGATATCGACGAGCTGATGTGGGATTCCAAGGGCAATCTCAACGTGCTGGGTCGCCTGGCGACTGATCGCCCGCACGTCGCAAAGGTCTACGGCGTCGTACCAGTTCCCGTTTGGCACGCAGGTGGGCGCCTCCTTCTACGGCGCGCAGCGGCACGCCGATCACCACGTATGTCAACACCATCAACCAGACCCAGGTGATGGTGAACGGCCGAGGCGACATGGGGCGGACCCCTGTGCTGACGCAAACCGACCTGATCGTGTCCCACGAACTGAAAGCGAGTGGCGCGAAGCGTGTGCGTCTCGAACTGCAGGTATTGAATGCATTCAACCAGCAAACAGCACGGCACATCTTCAACAACCTGAATCGGGGCGCCGGGGCGGCGCGGCCATCGTCCGCTATAAACCTGGCTAACGTCGACCTGGCGAAAGGCTACGACTACAGAGCCTTGATTCAGGCGAGCCCGGATGGCGCCAACGCCTACGACCCACGTTACGGCAAGCCGGACCTCTTCAGCGCAGGTACGCAGGGTCAGTTCCTGGTCAAGTTCCTGTTCTAGAAGGTAATCCAGAGGCCGACCTCGAGGTCGGCCTCCACATTTGCAGGGGGGAGCCTTAGGGCTCCCCCTTTTTTTGGCTTAGAGTTCCTGCGTGTCGATCTGGGCCCGCTGCAGCCGGCCGCTGAAGTCCACGTAGATCGACTTCCATTCCGAAAAGACGTCAAGCGCGGCAATCCCCGCTTCGCGGTGGCCGTTGCCGGTTGCCTTCGTGCCGCCGAACGGCAGGTGGACCTCGGCGCCGATCGTCGGCGCATTCACGTAGAAGATGCCGGTGTACATGTCGCGCATCGCGGTGAACGCCTTGTTGATGTCGCGCGTGTAGATCGAGGCCGACAGGCCATATGCCACGCTGTTCCCGATGTCGATCGCTTCAGCCAGGGAACGACACCGCATGACCGACACGACCGGACCGAAGATCTCCTCGCGCGCGATGCGCATCGACGGAGTGACGTCACCGAAAATCGTCGGCTCGTGAAACCAGCCGCGCGCATATGGGCCTTCCGTCAGGCGATGCCCGCCTGTCGACGATCGTCGCCCCCTCCTGTTTGCCGATCTCGACGTACTTCATGACCGTCGAAAGCTGGGATTCGCTGATCGACGGTCCCATCTGCACGCCGTCCTGCGCGCCATTGCCGACCCGCAGCGATTTCACGCGCGTCGCGAACTCTGCTAGGAACTCGTCGTACACGCGCTCATGGACCACCACGCGGCTCGCCGCGGTGCATCGCTGGCCCGTCGTGCCGAATCCTCCCCAGACGCAGCCCTCGACGGCGAGCTCCAGCTGCGCATCGTCCATGACCATGATGATGTTCTTGCCGCCCATCTCGAGGTGCACCTTCTTGAAGCCGGGCGCGGCGTTCTGATTCACGAGCCTCCCGACCGTCGTCGAGCCCGTGAACGAGACGACCGTGATCTCGTCGTGCGTCGACAGCAACGTGCCGACGTCGGGGCCACCGGTGACCATGTTGACCACGCCCGCGGGGATGCCAGCCTCCTCGAGCACCTTGACGAAATTGATCGCGGACAGGGGCGTCAGCGATGACGGCTTGAATACCACCGTATTGCCGCACACGAGCGCTGGAACAATCTTCCACGACGGGATCGCCATCGGAAAATTCCATGGCGTGATCACGCCGCAGACACCGAGCGGCTGGCGTACCGACATCGCGAACTTGTCGCGGAGCTCGGACGGCACTGTCTGGCCGTACATGCGCCGTCCCTCGCCGGCCATGAAAAACGTCATGTCGATCGCTTCCTGGACGTCGCCGCGGGTCTCTTCGAGCACCTTCCCCATCTCGCGAGTCATGTCGCGGGCGAATGTCTCCTTGCGGTCGGCGATCAATTGGGCGGCGCGGAACAGGATCTCGGCTCGACGCGGAGCCGGCACAAGGCGCCAGTCGGCGAATGCACGCGCGGCCGCGGCAATCGCACGCTCCGCGTCCTCAAGTGTCGACTCCTGAAAAAGGCCAATCAGGTCATCGTGGTCGGCGGGGTTTCGGTTTTCGAAAAGGCGGCCCGACGTAGACGGGGTCCAGCGGCCGCCAATCAGGTTGTCGAAAACCGCTGTCGCGGCGTCTTTTGGTGTCTGCATGTCTCGCTCACTGTGCCGCAACGCAATCAACAGCCGCAAGTGCAGCCGGGCCATACCTCATCGCCCCACGAGTTTGCCCAAATCCAGCGCTCCCAACCCGGTGTCCGCACGCCTCCCAACATGTCATTAACAAACGATTTACGGCTCAACGGCGTCTAACGGAGCGAAAAGGCGGCTAAGGACACTCTTGGCGAGAGTGCCGGAATATCGACAAAGTTCCCTTATGAACAATGGGATTGTTCCGTGGCATGGATCCTGAATTGAGGAGGGACAGAAGGGCGGGTTACTCAGATGGCTGACACGAACCAAATCGCCGCCACGCCGGTCCAGAAAGTGGTGGTCGTCAACGGCAACACCGAGGTGCTCGGCATGCTAGAGACGGTGTTGGACGCCGGCCGCTACGACATGGTGTTCGTCGAGTCGAGTGACCGCGCCTATTCGCAGATCAAGAGGGTCGTGCCGAACCTGGTGATTCTCTGCACGCGCATCGAAGAGCTCGACGGCTTTCAGCTGCTCACGATGCTGAAGCTGGATGCGGACACGAAGGACATCCCGGTTCTCACCTACACCACCGAGTACGAAGGTCAGGACTTCGACGCGGCGATCTCGCAGCTCGCCGACGACGAAGACGACACGATGCCGGCGCGCGCTGCGCTGCGCATGAACTGACGCGCAAGCCACGCGTGCTATATTCCGCGCGGATGGAATCCGATTCCAACAATCGTGACAAAGAGCGCGTACTCATCCTCGGTGATCTTCAAGGCGAAATCATGGTGTTCGAGGCGCTGCACATCAAGGAGATGAGCTGCGCCGGCGCCTCGGTCGAAACACGTTTTCCCCTCCACCTCAACTCGCTTCACGACCTGCGCCTCACGCTCGGCGCGCAGTCCGTGGTACTCAAGGGCAGGGTCGCCCACTCGCACATCTCGGATGTCGATCAGGACATCGTCACCTATCGGACGGGGATCGAGTTTGTTGATCTGTCCGATCGCGTTCAATCGGTGATCGCGGAGTTCCTCGACACGCTCAAGGTAAACCGCAGCGGCTTGCCTTGAGGTATTCCAGATAGTCGCCCGACACGATGCGCTCCGCGCGGCCGATCGGCGCGTTGTAGAAATAGACCCACGCATCAACCATTCCCCCGTCATCGAGGAGAACCGGCGTCAACAGCCGGGTATATAGACCGGTCTCGGGCTCGCCTGGACGATAGCCTTCGGTGTCGTCGAGCACATGGAACACGACATGAGGCTGCGTCATTTCGTACACCTCGCCACGCACGCGCGTGTCGGCTGCCGGAACAGCGGCGGGGTAAATGCCGAGATCGAACAGCGCGGCGGCGATGCTTCCTCGTCCCCTGAACGTGAGATGGTCGTCAATACGGCGCCGCCCCGGCCTGTTAAACGGCGTCATGAGCGTGCCGTAGAAGAAGACCAGCTCCACCATGCCTTGGGGCGCTAGAAGACCTGCGGTGCCCGTTGCCGCGGCGCCTGACGCCGCGGCAGTCCCGATCGCCCTGCGCGCACCGCTCCAAGGAAGTCGATCAGACCAGGCGTCACGTCAAACGCGAGAGATACCGTCCTGCCTTCCCCGGCAAGTTCCATCGAATTGAGCATCTCTTTCAGGTCCGGACTCTGCGCCCCTTGGATCCTGGCGAGCGCAAGAAACCCTCGGACGACGTCGCGCAGGCTCTGCGCCGATTCCTCGTCTCGCGCTTCCGCCCTTACCAGGCCGTGGACGCCGGCGTCCACGCGCCCGCTCGCGGACAGCCAGTCAATCGGCGGAAGCTGTTTCGCAAGGTCCGCGGGGAACGAGGCGCGACCCATCAGCGCGGCGAACCTCGCCACTGTCCACGCGCTGGCATCGTCGACATTACCAACCAGGTCCATGAATTCCTTGTTGCCGGTGATGTCGGCTGCAGCCCCCGCTTTGGTGTCGATTGCTCGACGAACGGCTACTCCATCGCCGAACAGCACAACGCCCGTTTCAAAGAAAGCCAGGGCCGCATCGTGCGTGTCGTCTTTGATGAACACAAGACGTTTGCCGCGGTACTGCGCGACGTCCGCACCCTGTTCGCGCATGAGGCCTTCGATCTTCACCACGTCAAAGCGGCCGCGCGCGACGAGCAGCGGACGGTCGGTCCTGCCGTCGCCGTCAGACATGGCCACCACAACCCGATCAATGTCCGTTTGGAGGTTGATCCCGGTCCGCGCCTCGAGACCATCGGCGTTCGAGGGGTTGTCCCGCTGCAGTTGCTCGAGCTTGTCGCGGAGTGGTGAATTCATCACCTGGCGCAGATCCGCGTACGCAACCAGATGCGCATCACTGGGAACAAACCCGAGCTCTTCCGGAGCGCTCGACCCTAGGGCGGCAAAGACGGGTACGCCCATCGACCACGCGACCAGGCCAGTCGCGAGCCCCGCGACCAGAACGCCGGCCGCCACGAGAAGAAAAACGCGGGTGCGCTTCGCCATTGCTGATACTCCTCGGGATCGATCGGGATTCGGGATTCGGGATTCGGGATTCGAAAGTCGCATCCCCAGTCCGTCTGATTATACGAGCCGGGCCTCTTGAGGGTTTCGGCGGTGCGTTTCCATTGCTCCAGTCTATTGGTCCAGCAGGTACTCCCGGTGCTCCACCCCCCGCATCGACAGGATGAGAGCGGTCATGATGGCGAAGGAAAGCCAGAACAGGCTCTCTGCCGTCGACGGCATGTCCGGCGCGACGGTTTGAAGCAGCGACAAGGTGTTCTCCGAAGGCATCGCCTGCGGCATCAGCGCCTGCAGGTAGTAGGCGATCGTGAAGTGCTTCAAGTAGCCGGGCAGCACCAACGCAATCTTTTCCCAGCCAAACGCGAACACGAGACCGGCCACAAGCGGACGCTTCAGCATCACGCCCGCCAGCAGGAACAGCGCGCCGTATGCGGCAAGTCCGAGGGCCACAACCCCCAGGTTCCGGAGCACCGGGCCAAAGCGCGCTCGCCATGTCCCGGAACGGCACCATGAGCAGGAACACGATCATGACGGAAGGCAACACCACGGACGCAGCGCAGACGAGATACGCGACGTACTTGCCCATCACGATCGATCGGCGTGGAATAGGTCGTGTGAAGAGATACGTAATCGTCTTGTCCTCGACTTCGTCCGCGATGAGCGATGTGCCATAGAAGACGCCCAGCGCCGGAACGATGAATTTCAGGTACAGAATCCCGATCATCGCAGCGAACATCCCCGCGCTGCCGACACGCTCGCCGTTGATCCTGAGGACCGCCATCCCGGTGGACGACGTGATGCGTGCCACTACCGACAGCAACACGGGCGCCGCGACGAGGATCGCCATGAAGAGTGTGCGGCGCGCCCAGAGCATCTCGCCCAGCGATAAATCGAATATCCTCAGCGTCGACGCACCGAAAGACGGTTTCATGGCTTCACCAGATACGTGAATACCGCCTGCAGGTTGTCATCGGGCGACGTCACTTCGTCGATCGCGCCGCCTTCGCCTGACGCCGCCAGCTCCGTGAGCCGCGAGTAGAAGGCGTCCGGACGCAATGTTTGAACCACAACCGCGCCGGGCTCGAAGCGAAGGCTGCTCACGTCTTCCTCCATCAGCAGCCGCCGAGCAAGCGCCCTCGGGTCGGCAACCCGGATGGAGACCGTGTGCGGATGCTCGTCGATGAGCGCGCGAATCTGGTGGACGTTCCCCTCGGCGAGGATCCGGCCGTTGTGAATCAACAGGATGTTCGACGTCATCGCCTCGATTTCGTGGAGGACGTGACTCGACACGACGACGCTCTTTCCGGAGCGGCCCCATTCCTTGATCCGGCGAATAGTCCGGCGGCGCATGATGGGATCCATCCCGGTCAACGGCTCGTCCAGGATCAGGAGTTCTGGATCGTGCAGGATCGCCTGGGCGAGCTTGACTCTCTGGCGCATGCCCTTGCTGTAGGCCCCAATTTTTCGATCGGCAGCATCGATCAGATCAACGGCCTCGAGCGCGCGGAGCGCCGCCGCGTTGCCTGCTTCAGTCGACATTCCGTGCAGCCGCGCGAGGGCCGTGACCCATTCAAGGCCGGTCATGCGCTCGTAAAACCCGTCCTGGTCCGGGCAGAAACCAAGACGGAGGTACAGCGATGGGTTTTGCCAGATGGGCTCGTCAAGCACGCGAACGGTCCCGGTGCTCGGCCGAAGCTGCCCGGTCACCAGCTTCATGAACGTGGACTTGCCTGCCCCGTTCGGTCCGAGGAGGCCGGTGATGCCACGCGGAATAGTGACCGTGACGTCATTGAGTCCCGACACCTGGCCGTACCATTTCGAGAGATGCTCGGCCGTGATGATCGTCACTCGACAACCTCAACGGCACGCACGCGCCGCTCCAGCACCGCGATCGAAACAGCGATGAGCGCCGCGACAAGCGCCACCGCCATCGCGAGCGACAACCCCGGGTCCCTCGACATTCCAAAGATCGCGTCCGTGATGACCGAGAGCGTCTCCTGCGGCGACACCCACGCCCACGCCCGGTTTCCGGTCGTCATGCGAAGGGCCTGACTCATCGCCGCCGCAAACAAGACGATGCCGGCATAGAGCATTGCGACGAACCGGCGGCTTCGCGAAAGGGAGGACAGGGCGAGCACAGTGGTGGCCGCGACGGCCACCTGGAGCGCGCACGCGAGCGTGATCGCGGGGATGAGCAGCGGGTGCGCGGACAGCAATCCGGTGCCGCCACTGAACATCATCTGAAGCACGACCAGCAGCACAGCAGGAAGCCACGTCACCGCAACGAGGAAGACCACGAGCGTCAGCAGCTTGCCGGAGACGTACTCAAGGCGGGTGATCGGCTTGGATAGGTATATCTGCAACGCGTTCGCCCGGCGATCGTCGGCGATCAGGCCCGCTCCCACATAGATCGTCACGAAAAACACGAATGCGCGCTGCTGATCGAGGAACTCGCGAAAGGTCTGCGCATCTGGCGCCAGGAACGATGCCTGCGCAAAGCTCGACGACACGTAGATCTGAACGGCTCGCACGAAGAACAGAGACCATGCAAAGAGCAGGAGCGCGAGAAAGCGCCGCTTGCGCAGCTGCTCGAGGATGCCGGTGCGGGCGATCACCCACCATGCACGGCCATGGAGCGAGCGCTGCCCCGCGTAGTGGCGGTAGCCTTGATCGTGAACGGGCATGATCCGTTACAGGTCCTCCCCTATGGCTCGCGCGAACACATCCTCGAGCGTCGGAACGCTCGGGCGCAAATGTCGCACCTGCATGCCGTGCCGCGCGGCGAGCTGGAAGAGCAGCTCCGATCCGCGGCCTTCGGGCAGGAACACCCGCATGAGCTCGTTCATATCGCCATGACACTCGATGCCTTCGACGCGCAGGACGTCGGCGAAGCGCTGTCCATCCCCTTTGACACGCAGCTCGAAGACGCGTCCCGTCGTTCCCTTCAACGCGCTGATGGGCCCCTGCGTGGCAATCGCGCCCTTGTCGAGAACGACGACGTGCTCACAGGTGAACTCGACATCGGGAAGCAGATGTGACGAGAGGATCAGCGCTATCCCCTTGCTGGCGGCGATATCTCGGACGAGCGCGAGCATCTCGTCTCGCCCTTTCGGATCCATGCCGTTGGTCGGCTCGTCCAGGAACAACAGATCGGGATCGTGCACGAGGGCCTGCGCCAGCTTGATGCGCTGCTTCATGCCGGTCGAGTAGGTCTCGAGGTTGCGGTACCTCGCCTCACCCAGCCCGACGTAGAACAGCACTTCGTGCGCGCGCTGCATCGCGTTGGCGCGCGGGAGGCCCGAGAGCTCGCCGCAGTACGCGACGAACGAGACGGCGTTCATTCCTGGTATGTGCGCGTCGCTCTCCGGCATGTAGCCGACGCGAGCGCGGATGGCCCGCGGCGTATGTTGCACGTCGTGACCGAGCACCTGCATCCGGCCACTGGCCGGGGGAAGCAGGCCGAGTAACGCCTTGATGAGCGTGCTTTTGCCGGCGCCGTTTGGCCCGAGCAGTCCGACCGCACCTGGGGGGAACTCGGCGGTGACGTCCCGCAGCGCCACATGGCGGCCGTACGAGACGCTGACGCGATCGAGAACGATCGCAGAACGGGAACGATCCGAACGATCCGAACGGTCCGAACGATCGATGTTCACGGTATCCCGCGGAGGCCCAGCGCGTCCGCGCGCTGTCGCATGAACGCGATCACGTTGGCGACGTGTTCCTCCAGCGGCAGCTTCAGCTCCTCGGCACCGCGCCTCAGGTCGTCGCGCGAGATGTTCCGCGCGAACGCCTTGTCCTTCATCCGCCTGATCACCGATGCCGGCTCCAGATCGAGGACGCTCTTCGACGGCCGGACGAGCGACGCCGCGGTGACGAACCCGGACATCTCGTCGCACGCGTACAGCGTTCTTTCGAGAAGGCTTTCGCGCGGGACACCCGAGTAGTCGGCGTGCGAGAGAATCGCCCTCGTCACCCACTCGGGATAGCCGCGACGCTGCAGCTCTTCGCATCCGCGAAACGGATGGTCGGCAGGTGTCTGGTAGCGCTCGTAGTCGAAATCGTGAAGGAGCGCGACGACGCTCCACGCCTCCTCGTCCTCGCCGAACTTGCCGGTGTACCCGCAGACTGACGCTTCAACGGCCAGCGCGTGCTTCCGGAGGCTCTCGCTCTTCGTCCATTCGATCAGCAACGCCCATGCGGCGTCCCTGGTGAGAAGTGAGTGCATCGAAACCAGCCTATTCGATCGCAGGGTGCCCCTTGGGGGCGGGGCTTTTACGGCCCGCCTATCTGACCGCCCGATGCGCGTAGCGCGCCAGCATGAGCCCACGCTCGATCACCGATGTGGCCTTGTCCGTCAGCTCGTACTCGACAAGCTGCCGAGGATCGGCCCAGACAGCAGCATCAACATCCGATCCGGCGCACAGCGCTCCAGACACGGGCCAGCACAGGTAGTCGATGAGGACGAAGTGATAGCGAACCCGCCGCTGCTCGTCACGCGTGATGCGATCGAACACCTCGATCACTGGACCAACGTCGATCACAAGCCCGGTTTCTTCGAGCATTTCGCGCGCAAGAGCCGCCTCGAGCGTTTCTCCGATTTCAACCATGCCGCCCGGCAGGCTCCAATGGCCCTTCAGCGGTTCGTAGCGCCGCCGGATCAGAACGATCTTTCCGTCATCGACGATGACGGCACCGACGCCAACGATCGGACGCTCTGGATACTGACGCCTGTCGTGCACGCGCGGCTGAACGGAGTCGTTCACGCGTCTATCTTCTCCCTTCTCCGTTCGTGTTCATTTTCAGGTTCGGTTCGGCCGACTGCGAACGTGAACGTCGGCCAACCTGAACACGAACGGAGAACAGAGAACTTAGAAGTGTGAACCGCATATCGTCCGGAGTGGTTCAAGGCTCGCCCATCACCTTAACGACGACGCGTTTGCGGCGCTGACCGTCGAACTCGGCGTAGAACACCTGCTCCCACGGTCCGAGATCGAGCTTCCCCGCCGTGATAGGCAACATGACCTGGTGGCCCATGATCGTACGTTTCAGGTGCGCATCGGCGTTGTCTTCTCCCGTCTGGTGGTGGCGGTAGTCGAGGCCCGACGGCGCCAGCTTCTCCAGCCACACCTGGAAGTCGTGTATGAGACCATCCTCCCAGTCATTCACGTACACGCCGGCAGTGATGTGCATCGCGGAAACGAGGACCATGCCTTCGTTTACGCCGCTCTTCTGCACAATCTGCGCGACCTCGTCCGTGATTCGGATGAACTCCTGGCGCTTCTTCGTGTTGAACCACAGATACTCGGTCAGGGTTTTCATAGCGTCAGGCTGGCCTCGGCGTTGATGTCGACGGGGGTGGCCGTGCCCTGACGAAACCGCCGCAACCCGGCGGCGGCGATCATCGCCGCATTGTCAGTCGAAAGGGCAAGGCTCGGAACGAAGACAGGGATGCCTTTCGCCTGGCCGCGCGTCGCGGCGTCGGTCCGCAGCCGACTGTTCGCCGACACACCGCCCGCGATGCCGATGCTCCTGGCCTGGTACCAGCCCGCCGCATCGAAGAGTCGATCCAGCAGCGTCTCAACGACGACGCGTTGAAAGCTCGCGCAGATGTCCACTGTCTCGATGTGAGGCAAGGGATCGGACACCGCGAGGCCGAGTGCTGCGCGCCGTGCGGTGATATGTCGCAGCACCGACGTCTTCAACCCGCTGAAACTGAAATCGCGACGACCCGGCAGATGCGGCGCGTTCCGATCCACATGCGTGAGCCGCATTTTCGGGAACGGCACCGAACGGTCGTTGCCGCTGCTGGCGAGACGATCGACGACTGGCCCCCCTGGATAGCCCAGCTGCAACAGCTTGGCGACTTTGTCGTACGCCTCACCCGCCGCGTCGTCTCGCGTGCGTCCGAGCAGCTCGTACGATCCTGGAGTCATGACGCGATACAGACTGGTATGTCCACCTGATACCACGAGCACGATCGCCGGCATCGGCATCTCGCCGCCTTCGAGCACGAGCGATTCGATATGACCGGCAAGATGATGGACCGGCACGACGGGCACGCCGCGCGCGTAGGCGAACGACTTCGCGAACGACAGCCCCACGAGGAGCGAACCTACCAATCCGGGGCCCTGAGTGACGGCCACCGCGTCGATCGGAGGCGTCCCCCCGTCGGAAATTGCGCGTTCGACAACGCCACAGATGTCGCGGATGTGCTGCCTCGCTGACAGCTCGGGGACGATGCCGCCCCATTCGCGATGGATATCGACCTGCGAGGCGACGACATTCGAGCGGATCCGCCATGGACGCGCCTCATCACCCGTCTCTTCGACGAGTGCCGCGGAGGTTTCGTCGCAGGAGGTCTCGATGCCGAGCACGATCATGTCAGCCCGCTGCCTGCTGCCCGCAGTCGATTCACTGCCGGCTGCCAGCTGCCAGCTGCCCGCTGTCCACGAGGGCGGCGAGCGATTCCTGGAACGGCGTCCGCGCGATACCGCGTTCGGTAATGATCGCGGTGACGAACTTCGCCGGAGTCACGTCGAAGGCCGGGTTGCGGATGTGGACCCCTTCCGGGGTGAGGCGATTGGCGCCCACGTGCGTCACCTCGCGAGCGTTACGTTCTTCGATCGGGATGTGCGAGCCGTCCGGCGTGTTGAGATCGATCGTCGATAGCGGCGCCGCGACGTAGAACGGAATGCCGTGCTCCTTCGCAAGCACCGCGACGCCATAGGTGCCGATCTTGTTGGCGACGTCTCCGTTCGCGGCGATGCGATCGGCGCCGACCACGACCAGATCGACGTGGCCCAGCCGCATCATGGATCCTGCCATGTTGTCGGTGATGACCGTCGTGTCGATCCCGTCTTTCACGAGCTCCCACGCGGTGAGCCGGGCGCCCTGGAGGAACGGGCGCGTTTCATCGGCAAGCACGGCGACTTTCTTTCCCTGCTCCACCGCCGCGCGGATCACGCCGAGCGCGGTGCCATACCCGGCCGTCGCCAGCGCCCCGGCATTGCAGTGCGTGAGGATGCGCGCCGTGTCCGGCACGAGCGCGGCTCCAAACGCGCCCATCGTCCTGCAGCTCTGCACGTCGGCGTCATGAATGCGCCGCGCTTCGTCTTCGAGGCGCTGTTTGATCTCATCGACGGAGCAGCCTCCCTGCGCCGCGTCGGCAAAAATCTGCTTCAAGCGCTCGATCGCCCAGAACAAATTGACTGCGGTGGGCCGAGTCGCTGCCATGAGGTCGCAGACCTTCTGGAATTCCGTGGCGAACTGCTTCGTCCCGGTGGCCTTGCTCCGATGCATGCCCAACGCGATGCCCATGGCCGCGGCGACGCCAATCGCGGGTGCGCCGCGAATGACCATCGTCTTGATCGCTCTTGCGACCTCCTGGGCGGTCTTGCACGAGACGTAGATCTCGACACCGGGGAGCTTTCGCTGGTCGATCATCACGACCGCGTCGTCTTTCCACTCGATTGTAGGGAGCATCGGTTCCTGATGATATCAACCACGAAGGTCACGAGGGTCACGAAGAAATCTTGCTCTTCGTGTCCTTCGCGTGCTTCGTGGTTTCATTACTTCAACAATCGAGCGTCAAATGGAATCGGAAGAAGGTCGCTCAGCCTGTGCCGTCCGGTCTCCTTCTTCAGGTTGGCGAGAATGACCTCCATGTCCCCGCCGAACTCCCAGAGGATCTGACGGCATGCGCCGCAGGGCGGCGTCGGCGCCTCAGTCTCGGCGACAACCACGATGCGACGGAACTCGCGATGACCTTCGGAGAGTGCCTTGAACATCGCCACGCGCTCGGCGCAGATGGTGAGGCCGTACGTCGCGTTCTCGATGTTGCAGCCGGCGACAATCGTGCCGTCGGCGGTCTCCAGTGCGGCACCCACCTTGAAGTGTGAAAACTCGGCATGCGCGTTCAGCCTCGCCTTGCGCGCCGCGTCCACGAGATCGCGACCGCCGAGTCCCGAATCCCCATCCCGAATCCCGCCTTAGAGTCGCTCAACAATCCCCTCTAGCAGCGCGATGAAGGACCCCCGCACGCGCCGCGCCGTTTCCATGACCTCGTCGTGCACGAGCGGTTGCGGGAGCACACCTGCCGCCATGTTCGTGATGCACGAGATGCCCAGCACCTCGATCCCCATGTGACGTGCGGCGATCGCTTCCGGGACCGTCGACATGCCAACGGCGTCGGCGCCGATGGTACGGAAGAACCGGATCTCCGCGGGTGTTTCGTAACTCGGACCATGCACCGCGATGTAGATGCCGTGCGACACCGGCACACCCTTCGCCCGCGCCCCATCGTCGGCAATCCGCCTCAGGCGTGCCGAATAGACCTCGCTCATGTCGGGAAAGCGCGTTCCGAAACGATCATCGTTCAGGCCGATCAGCGGATTGCTCCCCAGCATGTTGATGTGGTCGTCGATGATCATCAACGCGCCCTGCGCGAAGCCCGTGTTGATTCCACCGGCCGCATTGGTCAGGATGAGCCGCCGCACACCAATCCGCCCCATGACGCGCGTCGCAAAGACGACGGTGCCGAGGTCGTGGCCTTCGTAGAAATGCGCGCGGCCCGACAGAGCGGCGACGCGCGTTCCGCCGACATGCCCAATGACCAGTTGCCCCTCGTGGCCCACGACTCGCGATGCAGGCCAATACGGCAGGTCGCCGTACGGCATCGTGACGGCGTCGACCAGGGTGCCAGCGAAATCGCCGAGCCCTGAGCCCAGGACGATGGCCGTCTCGGGCAGAGCGCCGCACCGGCTGCGTACCATCGCCGCCGATTTCTCGACGCGGTCGTACATCGAGAGATCGCTCACAGGAGCATTCCTGCAATCGTCGCCGTGAGAAAGTTCGCAAACGTCCCGGCGAGCATCGCCCGCAGGCCGAGGCGTGCCAGATCATGACGCCGCTCGGGCACGAGGGCACCGATGCCGCCAATCTGGATCCCGATCGAGCTGAAGTTCGCGAATCCGCAGAGCGCGTACGTGGCGATGGTGAAGGACTTCGGATCCAGGGACGCTTTGAGCGTGCCGAGCTGCGCGTACGCCACGAACTCGTTCAACACCATTCGAGTCCCCAACAGGTTGCCGATGGTGCTGGCGTCACGCCACGGCACACCGAGACTCCAGGCAATAGGGGAAAACACCCAGCCGAAGATCTGCTGCATGCTCAACCCGGCCAGGCCGAGGATCGCGTTGACGAGCGCGATCAGTGCAAGGAAGGAGATCAACATCGCGCCGACATTGAGCGCCAGGTGCAACCCTTCGCCGGTGCCCCGCCCGATGGCGTCAATCACGTTGACGTCGGTTCGCTCGACATTCAGCTGAACAGTCCCCATCGTCTCCGGCTGGCGCGTCTCAGGCACGAACATCTTCGCCATCATCAGCGTTCCCGGCGCGGTCATGATGACCGCGGTCAGCAGGTGCTGCGCCTCGACACCGAACAGGATGTACGCGGCCATCACGCCGCCTGAGATATGCGCCATTCCCGCCGTCATCACGGTCATCAGCTCTGACTCGGTCATCTTCGGGAGGAACGGCCGGATGGTGAGTGGCGCTTCGGTCTGGCCCATGAAGATGCTCGCGGCGACATCCAGCGACTCCGCCCCGCTCGCGCGCATGAACCGCCGCATCATGACCGCGAAGATGCGGACGATGACCTGCATCACGCCGAAGTAATAGAGCATCGCGAAGAGCGCGGCGATGAAAATGATCGTCGGCAGGACCTGGAAGGCGAATATCGTCCCGTATTGGACGCCTTCGGGGCCGAACACGTTGGTCATCGCACGCGGCCAGACTTTCGGATCGCCCAGGGGGCCGAAGACGAATGCGGAGCCTACGTAGGTGAAGTTCAGCAGCTTGGTGATGTAGTAGCCGAGCGTCTGGAAAACCAGGCGTCCAATGTCCGTCTTCAGGACCATGAGCGCAAACACGAACTGCAGGGCAAGGCCCCACCCAACCGTGCGGTAATCAATGGAGCGTCGCGCAGAAGAGAGACTGTACGCGAGAGCAAGAATGACCGCGAGTCCCGCCACTGGCTGGATGCGTGTCACCCCGGCGGTGCCAACACCGATTGCCACCGCTGCCACCAGCGCGAGACCGCCCAGTACCGTCAGGTCGGCAGTGGCCCAGGGCTGACGTCCGAGCCGGGGCGTGTCCGTGTCCGTCACGATCTCCATGGAATCCTCACCGCACCTCGCCAAGCAGCTTTGCGCGTGGCACAGGCGCTTCATCGACGATGGATATTGATTCGCCGCACAGCGCGAGCGCCGCGCTGACTCCCCGCCCATCGCGATGATGGAGCTCCAACAGTGGCTGCCCGCGCTCCACGCGTTCGCCTGGCTTCACCAGCATGACGATGCCGACGGCATGGTCAACCGGATCGCCGACCGCGGATCGACCGGCACCGAGCTCGTTGCTGGCACGCCCCAACGCCTCGGCCTTCATCCGGGCCACGAACCCGGCGCGGGATGCCTCGAATCGTGCGCGCCCCGGCGCGGCCGGCAGCAATGACGGGTCGTCGACCACGCGCGGGTCGCCGCCGTGCGCTTCGACCATCCGCGCGAATGTCTGCAGCGCGCGGCCGGAGGTGAGCGCTTGCGCCACACGTGCAGTCGCCGCGGTCGCGTCCGACTCTACACCGCCGAGCATCAGCATCCGCGAGGAAAGCCGGAGGACGACCGCGGTCAGGTCGGCCGATCCGCCTCCCCTCAGTGTGTCGATGGTTTCCACGATTTCGAGCGCATTGCCGATCGTGGAACCGAGCGGCGTCTCCATATCGGTGAGAAACGCCTCGGTGCGCACGCCTGCGTGCCCTCCTATGGACACCATCGCTTCGGCGAGCGCCTGCGCATCATTCACGTTCTTCATGAACGCCCCGTCGCCGCACTTCACGTCCAGCACCAGCGCATTGCTCCCTTCCGCCAGCTTCTTGCTCATGATCGACGCGGCGATCAGCGGGATGCTGGGGATAGTGGCCGTGACGTCGCGCAGCGCGTAGAGCTTCTTGTCGGCCGGCGCCAGCGATGTGGTCTGGCCGATGATGCTCGTCCCGACGTCGCGCAGCACACGCTTGAATTCGTCGATCGTGAGGTTGATCCGGTACCCAGGGATCGACTCGAGCTTGTCGAGGGTGCCGCCGGTATGGCCGAGACCTCGACCCGACATCTTTGGCACTACGACTCCGCAGGATGCCGCCAGCGGCGCGAGCACGATCGACACCTTGTCGCCGACCCCGCCCGTGCTGTGCTTGCCGACCTTGATGCCCGGAATGTCCGACAGATCGACGCGATCGCCCGAGCGGACCATGGCGTCGGTCAGCCAGGCGGTCTCCTCGTGGGTCATGCCGCGAATCACGATGGCCATCAGCAGCGCTGACGACTGGTAATCGGGTAGGGTACCGGCCGTCACACCGTCGACGAAGAATTCGATCTCCTCGCGGGACAGCGGGCGGCCATCGCGCTTTCCCGCGATTACGTCGACGATGCGCATTGAGCAGGCATTCTATTCAATAATCGAGACCGCGATGACCCGGACGCCCTCCCCTCACTCCGGAGCTGACGCGTTTTCCGAAAGCGGTCCCGTCATGAAAACCCAAATCCCGTGGGATTTGGGATTTGGGATTTGGGGTTTGGGATTTAGATGACGACTCCAGTACCTACCGAGCCGATGTCCGTCGAGCAAAGTGCCGCGCTCGCCGATTTCGCGCGGACGTGCAAAGCGGCGGCGCGATCGGTGTCCCTCTACCCGGCCACCCATCCGGCGATCCAGGGCGCGCTCGCACGCGTGGTGAATGCGTCGCGTCGCATCACCGCGGCGGGAGACGTCACGATTACGGTTCTTCCCGAACTGCTCGTGATCGACGGGCGCGCTCCCGTCAAACCGGATGCCGCCATCGGCGAATTCGCCGGGTTGCTTCACGATCGTCTGGTGGGCATGTTGCGCGTCGACCACGAGGCCGATGCGACCGACTGGCGAACGCTCCTGCTGCTCCTGTCGCGGACGTCGGAAGAGTTGATGGGAGACGGTGGCATCGCCAAGGCGTGGGCCGCGACAGGGCAGCCGCATTTCGAGATCCGCGAAATCGACTACGCGGAGGTGCTGCGCGAGCGCGCGGGCGTGGACGGCGCCGCATGGGATCGCATCATCGAGTTCTGCCTGCAGGGTGACGGCGGCGGATCGATTGATGAGCGCGCGCTCGAAGCGGTGATCGGCGCGCTCGACAGCGTCGAGCGGTTTGGCGAGCTGATCGAGCGCATTCAGTCCGCGTCGGGCGCCGGCGCCAGCGTCGGGGCGCGCGCGGCCGCCCTGCTCGGCTTGATCAGCAAGGCGCTCGAGGCGCTGAAGGAACACCGGCAGACCGACGTCGACCCCGTGCTGCAGACGATCGCCGACTCCGCGGGGCACATGACGCCGGACATGATGCTGTCCATCCTCCAGCAGGCGCGCCAGCAGACCGAGACCGGCGAGCAGCCGCTGGCGGCGGCCATCGTGCAGCGGATGGGCGACGACACGATCGCGACGTTCGTCTCCAGATCCGTGGTCGCCGAGCGCGGCGCGACCGAGCGGCTCGCCCTCGCCTTCGAAGCACTGGTCCCGGATACGGAGCGCAAGGAGCGACTCATCGATCTCGCCAGGACCAACGCGGAACAGACAGAGCTCGGGACCGAATCGGGCTTCGACGACATGTGGCAGGGCGCAACCGACATGCTCATGTCATACTCGGACAAGGGCTTCGTCTCCGAAGAGTATGGGCTCGAGCTGTCCGGGACTCGGACCCAGGCGATCGAAGTGGAGCGGGTCTCCGACGATCCGCCTGAACGCCTCCAGGGGTGGCTGGCGACAGTCAGCGACGTCGCGCTGCGCGAGCTCGATCTCGCGCTGATCCACGACCTCCTTCGGATCGAGAACGATCCGCAGACATGGCAGGCCATCGCGTCGGTGGCGTCCGCCGAGATCGAACGCCGCGCACTGTCTGGCGACGTCGCGACGGCGCAGGCGCTCCTGAACGACGTGGTCGCAGAGCGAGGCGACGAAGGGCGCGCGGCGCTGCGTCCTGTCGCCGAATCGGTCTTGAACAAACTTGCCGACGGCCAGATCGTTCGTCACATCGTGTTTCATCTGCGGAAGGTCGACGATGCGGGCGTCGAGCCGCTCAGCCGGATGTGCCACACGATCGGCCCATCCGTCGTGGGCCCCCTCGCTTTCGCGCTGGCAGTCGAAGAAAGCAATCGCGCCATCCGGCGACTGCGAGAGCTGCTCATCGGATTCGGGGCGGCTGGAAGGCAGTCGGTCGAGCAGCTCAAAAACTCCTCGAATCCGGCCGTCCGCCGTACGGCGATCGACCTGCTCCGCATATTCGGCGGCCGCGAGGCGCTGCCGGAGCTTGCGTCGATGCTGGATGACGCAGACCCGCAGGTGCAGCGCGAATCGATCCGCGCGATCGTGCTCATCGGCACCGACGAGGCGTTCGCGGTGCTCGAACAGGCGCTCATGGGCGGCGACGCCTCACGAGGCACGATCCTGCAACAGCTGATCGGACTCAGAGACGACAAAGCCATTCCGCTCCTCTGCTACGTCCTGGATCACACCTCTCCGCGCCGCAAGCTGGTACCCGTCCACGCACAGATCATCGAAGCCCTCGGAAGTCTCGGGGCGCATCCGGACTCGACCAGCACCCTGCGTGCTGTCCTCTACCGTGGCCAATGGTGGGCGCCGCTCCGCACGGCTGCCCTGCGACAAGCGGCGGCCGCCGCCCTGAAACGGCTCGGATCGCCGGAAACGCTGGCCGTCCTGCGTGACGCAGCCGCCAACGGCACCCGCGGCGTGCGGAACGCCGCAAAGCGATACATGGCGTCAGCGCCGAGGGAGGTCTCGTGAACGCCGTGCAGAAGTCGCGTCTCGCCGACGATCTGGTCCGCCGCCTCGCGGCGGCGATTCGCGGTGCCCAGCTCTACGCGCCAGGTCATCCACTCGTCGTGCGAAGCGTGACGTCGCTGGCTGAAGCGCTCTCGCAGATTCACGTCTCTTCCGCCTCTCTCGCGATTGGCATCGTGGGTGACGACCTGGTGGTAGGCGAGATACCGGTGCCGCGCGCCGCCGAGAACATGGGCGAGCTGATGCGGCGGCTTCAGCAGGCAGGGGTCGAACGCATCGTCGTCGATCGCGGTGTCGAGATCGCGGAGCTCACTCGGCTGGTGCATGCGCTCGCGAGCGCCGACGCGGCGCAGGTCGGATCGCTGACGGGATTGCCGCACATCCGCGTGGGGCGGCTTCAGGTCGAGCGTCGCGTCGACGCGCCCTCGGGCGACATCGCGACGTTCCGCCGGCTCTACGACGATGCGGTATCGGTGGCCTCGCAAATCTGGGACGGCGCGCAGACTGAAGGCAAGCCTGATGCGAACGCCTCACGCGGCATCGTCGATTCACTGGCGGAGGCCGTCGCGCAGAACCGGACGGCGCTCCTCGCGCTTACCGCGCTGAAGAACTACGACAATTACACGTTCACGCACATGGTGAACGTCTCCATTCTCACCATGGGCCAGGCGCGCGGACTCGGGATCGAGGGCGCGCTTCTGCGCGAATTCGGTCTGTCAGCGCTCATGCACGACATCGGGAAGGTGAAGACGCCGACCGAAATCCTGAACAAGCCGGACAAGCTCGACGACCGCGAGTTCGAGATCATGAAGCGGCATACCGTCGACGGGGCGGAAATCCTCCGCCGGACGCCGGAGATGCCGGCACTGACCCCGATCGTCGCGTTCGAGCACCATCTCCGGCTGGACGGCACCGGCTATCCGAATGGCGTGGTTCGCGGCCAGCTGAACCTCGCCACAATGCTGTGTGGCGTGGCGGACGTCTACGATGCCATGCGGTCGCAGCGGCACTACCAGGAGGCCTTTCCCACCGACCGCATCCTGGCGGTCCTGCAGAAGAATGACGGCACGCAGTTCGACCAGAACCTCGTGCGACGGTTTGCGCAACTCGTTGGCATCTACCCGGCAGGGAACCTCGTCCGCCTGAGCACGGGCGAGATCGCCGTCGTGCTGAAGACGTACGCCCCCGATCCGTATCGTCCGCGCGTGCGGGTTCTTCGAGGCGCTGACGGCGCCGACCTCGCGCGCCCGTACGAGGTCAACCTCTGGGAACTCGAGGAAGGACGGGCGGTGTCGGTTCAAGCCCCACTGGACCCCGCCGCCTACGGAATCGATCCGCTGACGCATCTGTAGCGAATACAATGAAGTGGCCCGCCTGCCCTTAGACCGTCCGAGGCCCCTCATGCCTTTTTCGAAGCTCGTCGGCGCGCTGACGGGTGCCATCGTCGCCATCGGCGCCGTCGTCACCGCGCAGAATGGGCTGCCGGCATTCCGCGCGTTGATGTCGAACGTTGCACCTCCCGGCATTGACACGGGCGTTCGCGATGCGAATGCGCCACGCGAGCCCCGGCCGTACAACTACGATCGCGTCAGCCGCTCGAGTTCGCTGCCGTATCTTCGCGGAAGCATCATCGTCAAATTCAAACCGGGAACCGCGGTGACGTCGCAGCGAGCGATGCTCGCCCGAGCGGGCGCATCGACGATGGAGGCACCGCCGTACTCGGATTTCGAGATCGTCACGATCGCCGCCACAGCCGATCCTGAGCTCGCCGCCCAGGCGTTTGCCGCGCAGCCTGACGTTGAGTACGCGCAGGCGCGGTACCGCATGCACCCGATGTTCGTGCCGAACGATCCGTTGTATTCGATGCAGTGGAACTATCCCGCCATCGACATGGAGCACGCGTGGGACGTGAATCCTGGCGCCAGCTCCTCGGTGATCGTTGCGGTGCTCGACAGTGGCGTCGCCTTCAGGAACCAGGTCGTGCGCTTCAACATACCAGCGTGGTCGTGGACGGATGGCACGAGCTTCCCAGCGCTGGGCCCCACCGATATCCCGTTCGCCGCGGCCCCGGACCTCGGCGGAGCCGATCGTTTCGTATCGCCGCGCGACTTCATCTGGAACGACGCGAATCCCGTCGACCTCGACGGGCACGGTACCCACGTGTCGGGGACCATCGGGCAATCGACGAATAACGGCATCGGGGTCGCCGGCATGGCGTTCAACGTCCGCATCATGCCGGTAAAGGTGATCAGCTCACTGTGGGACGACGTCTTCGGC
The DNA here is from genome assembly GCA_963741135.1 of uncultured Acidobacteriota bacterium. GTDB lineage: Bacteria > Acidobacteriota > Vicinamibacteria > Vicinamibacterales > UBA2999 > Gp6-AA40. The sequence continues at coordinate 129,323 of CAVUHC010000004.1, read as the reverse complement.
AGCCCTTTCGAAGGCACCGATGATGTTGTGGCGCGCGGCGTTCGATACGCGGTGGACAACGGCGCGAGGGTGCTCAACATGAGCATCGGGCGCCAAGGCCCTCCCGCGCCCGTTGTGCAGGATGCGATTGCATACGCCGTGAGGAACGGCGCGTTCGTCGCGGTCGCGGCAGGGAACGACTTCCAGGTGGGAAACGGCGTGGAGCGACTCGCGGAGTTCGCGCCGCAAATCCAGGGCATGGTCGCGGTCGGGTCCATTGGCCGCGACCGCCTGCGCGCGTACTACTCGAACAGCGGACCATACATCGAAATCGTCGCGCCCGGCGGCAATCAGCGCAGCGGCGGCACCCTGGGTGGAATCCTCCAGCAGACGTACGACTTCAGCGGCGTCGACACCTATCTCAACGGCGCGGCGCGCTACCGCGCTCCCCGCTTCGACACGTTCGCCTATCAATTTTTTCAGGGCACATCGATGGCGACCCCGCACGTCGCCGGGTTGGCCGCGCTGCTGATGCAACAGGGCATCACGAGCCCTGCGGCCATCGAGGCGGCCATAGAGAGTTTCGCGACCGACCTTGGTCCGTCGGGTCGCGACGATCAGTACGGCTACGGCCTGATCAACCCGCGAGCATCGCTGCGCGGCCTGGGATTGGCGAAGTGAGCCGCGTTCACGCGTACGGCGCCGCCGTTCTGGCGCTGATCGTACTGACGCCCAGCGCGTCACACGCGCAGGGCCGAGGGGCGTATCCCCCGTCCAGCACGACACCCCAACTGACCTTTCGCGGTTTCGGTGACGTCGGCGTCACGGTCTTCTCGGCAACACAGAGCTTCAAGGCAATTCTGGGCCGTCCGGCCGGACCTCTCTTCGGCGGCGGCCTGGAACTCGGTCTTCCGAAGCATCTGTTTCTCTCAGTGGGGGCGTCACGATTCCGGCGCACGGGTCATCGCGTCTTCGCGTTCCAGGGGAAGGTCTTCGACCTCAACGAGCCCGCGACCATCACGATCACGCCCCTCGAAATAACCGCGGGATACCGATACACGGGACCCGCGCAACCGGCGACGCGGACGGCCGCCCACGCCAAACTCATCCCATACGTCGGCGGGGGCGTCGGATGGCACAAGTACACGGAAACGTCGGCGCATTCGACCGATGCCGACGACGCGCACGCGACGTTCACGGGGTACCAGGTGGTAGGCGGCCTTGAGATGCCGCTTCAGAAATGGATGGCGCTTGCGGCTGAGGCGCAGTTCGCATCTGTCCCTAATGCGCTTGGCCAGGATCCGAACGGCGTCTCGAGCGTCTACAACGAACACGATCTCGGCGGCTTTACCGTCCGCGTGAAGGTCGTCGTCGGCCGGTGACGGCCTTCCGCAGGCGGGTCATCGCCGCGGTCCGGCGGATTCCACCTGGACGTGTCGCCACCTACGGTGACATCGCGGCCCTCGCCGGGCGGCCGCGCGCGTGGCGGGCCGTCGGCAACATCATGCGCGACGGGGCGGAGCCTGGCGCGCCCTGCCACCGTGTGATCGGCGCCGGTGGTGCGCTTGGCGGCTACGGGGGAAATCTTCAGTTGAAGCGAGAACTGCTGAGGGCTGAAGGAATCGAGGTCGGTGTGGCACGCGTGCGCCGCTTCAACGACGTGCGATGGAAACCGACCGCCGCCAGGAGCACCAAGCCGAATTGGCCACAAAAGTCACAAAAACCACAGAAGTACTTAGTGTTCTTGGTGTCCTTTGTGGCCTATCGGCTTCTGGCCTTGGTGGCTATCGGCGGCCGCGTGTCTTCTCGCGCTCGACGGCCTTGCTGATCTTCCGGCCTGCTTCGGCCGCGCGGCTGCGCACGTGACCTGCCATCTGGTTCAGCTCGCCTCGTGCCCGCAGATCCTTGTCGCCAGTTGCGCGCCCGACGATCTCCTGGGCCACGCCCTTGACCTTCTGTGCAACACCTTTGACTTCCTGCTCGGTTGCCTTGCGGCGGAACGTAGACATCCTGTGCCCTCCTCCAGCAGCCGAAATACAAGAAGCATTCCGGACAACTCGCTCAACCCCTTTTCGCGTCTAAACTGCCAGGAGACGTGAGAACCGCCGACCTGGAGCTGGCGGCGCGATGCCGGGCCGGGGACGCCGACGCGTTCGAGGAGCTGTACCGCCAGCACGCCAGACGCCTGTTCAGCCTCGTATTCCGGATGACGGGCTCCGCCGAGGATGCGGAGGATCTGCTGCAGGAGGTGTTTCTGCAGGCGCATCGTAAGCTGGCCGGATTTCGCGGGGAATCGACGCTCGGTACCTGGTTGTACCGCCTGGCGATGAATCATTGCCTCGATCATCTGCGGGGTCGCCCGGCCAAGATGGGCCGCTCCACCGAGTCGCTCGATGCGGAGGACGCGTTCGAGCCGGCGGCGTACGCGCCGATTGTGCCGGCGGCCGTCAGTCGCGTCGACCTCGAGCGGGCGATCGCCGCCTTGCCGGAGGGATACCGGGCAGCGTTTCTACTACACGACGTGGAAGGATTTGAACACCGCGAGGTCGCGAAGATCCTCGGCGTCTCAGAAGGGACGTCGAAATCGCAGGTGCACAAGGCCCGCATGAAGCTGCGCGCGATACTGAGCCAATGAGCTGCGAACAGTACGACGACGTGCTCGATGAATACGTGGATGGCGCGCGGGCCGCGGACAACGCGGATCCGGCGGATACCCGTCTCGCCGCCTTCGAGTCGCACCTGGCCGGCTGCGCCCGCTGCCAGGGGCTGGTTGCCGATTTCGCCACCATCCGTCGCACGGCTGCGGCTCTTGACGAGCACCTGCCACCGCCTCGCGTCTGGGCAAAGATCGCCTCGTCTATCGAGCAGGAAGAGCGGCAGCCGTGGTGGGCACGATCGCTGGCGAACACGCTTGCTGCGCGGGTTCCTCTTGCGGCCGCTGCGTTGCTGGCGCTTCTGCTCGGAGGCGCGGCATGGCTCGGCTGGCAGCAGGGGCGTGGCGGCACTCCGCAGACAACGGCGGCGGTGCAGACGCCGGACGCCAGCACCGCGATGGCCGAACAGCACTACGAGGAAGCCATCGCCGGATTGCAGCAGATCGTCGACGCGCAGGATGCGGATCTCGATCCGGGCACGCGCGCGGTGCTGAGACAAAACCTCGCCGTGATCGATCGCGCCATCAACGAAAGCCGCGACGCGCTGTCCGACGAGCCGGCCAGCACCCTTGCCCAGGAAAGCCTCCTCGACGCGCTCGACACGAAGGTCGCGCTGCTGCAGGACACCGTCGCCCTCGCGAGCGAGATCGACGGCGACCGACCGGATGATGCGGCTGGAGCCGCCCAGGTGAATCAATGATCAATGTCTCCCGCGTCCTTGCGATGGCCGTGCTCGCCGCCGCCGTCTCGGCGCCGCCGGCCGCCGCGCAGACCGACGTCACCGAACGGTTCTCGAAAACGGCGCACCTGGATCAAAGTGGCACATTCGACTTGTCCAACATCGCCGGGACCATCGTCGTCACCGGCGGGGGCGGACGCGATGTGACCATCGAGGCGATCAAGCGGGTCCAGCGTCCGAATCCGAACGCCGCCCGTACGCTGCTGGGCATGATTGGCATCGAGGTCGTCGAGCAGGCGAACCGGGTCGAAGTGCGCACGATGTACCCACGGCCACGCAATTTTCCGGGCTCAGTGGACTACACGGTATCGGTGCCTGAGGACGCCAACGTCACGATACGGACAATGTCAGGCGACATACGAGTGACCAGAATCGGAGGCGAGCTTCGGGCGCAGACCGTCACCGGCAATGTGGTCGCGGTCGCGACGCGTCGGCTGGGCATGCTGCGAAGTGTGTCCGGCAACATCGAGATCACCGACGCTGCCGCCGATGATTCCGCCGTCGCGCAAACCGTGAACGGCAGCATCACGGTCCGCGGCCTCAAGGCGCGGGCGGTCCAGCTGGGCGTGGTGAGCGGAAACATCCATGTGGAGAATGCGCAAGCGACGCGCATGACTGCCAAGGCGGTCAGCGGGAACGTCGAATTTGCGGGAGAGCTGGTGCGAAATGGCCAGTACGAGTTCACCTCGCACTCCGGTGATGTCCGGCTCATGCTCGCAGGGAGCACCGGGTTCGAGCTGCGCGCGAGCACTTTCAGCGGTACGGTCCAGTCGGATTTCGCGGTGGATCGCCGAGGCGAGGATGCGCTTGGGCGGAGGGGTCAGGCGGCCGTCAGTTCCGGCCGCGCGGTCCGGGGAGCATTCGGCGACGCGAGCGCCATGCTCGCGCTACGCGCATTCAGCGGGAACATTTCGATCACGCGACGATAACGAACTCAAGCATCAACTCGCGCACTCTCCGCAGTTTTGCTTGAGGTGTGGTCGCTGAATCGCTATAGTCTGTGCGGCGCCCTGTAGGTCCGAGTTCGATGCGGTGACCCCCGCAATTCCTGATGAGGACAATTCATGCTGCGTAGTACAACGCACGTCCTGTGTGCTGGCCTTCTGGTTCTGATCCTGGCGTTTGTGATGGCGTGCGGGAGCGACTCGTCGCCCACGCCGAGCCCGACCCCGGTACCCGCGCCGACACCTGCGCCAACGCCGGCGCCGACACCTGCACCAACCCCGGCTCCGGTGCCGACTCCAGCGCCAACCCCGCCGCCAGCACCGGCTGCTCTATCGGCGTTCACGATTTCGCCGACGCGCGTTCAGTCGCAGCAGGAAGCGACCGGGACCGTGACGCTCACGACCGCGGCGCCGAGCGGCGGCATCTCGATCGACTTGTCCACGTCGGATCGAGACTTCGCGCGTCCAGCGTCGAGCACCGTAACGGTACCCGCCGGCGCGACGACGGCGACGTTCCGCATCGAGACGACGACCGTTGCGGAATCGAAAGACATCCAGATCACCGCGCGATATCTGAACGTCGCCATTAACCAGATCCTGCGCGTCACGATTGTCCCGCCCGTGGCGCGTTTCAAGGTCACCGGCACCGCCAAAGGCGACGACAAGTGCAGCCTCACCAATGTGAACGGCGACACCGATTGCCGGGTCGACGCCTCGACGTCAGCCGGCGCCATCCGCTTCTACATCTGGACGTATTCGATCGGCGGATCGAACGTCACGGACGGAAAAACCGATCCGGTGGGCGACCTAGAGGTCTCGACCGGCTGCGATTTCTTCAAGGAACGCAGCACGGCGGATGACAATGGCGAGAAATACATAGGTATGGAAGTCAGCCTCGTGCTCGAAGACCGGGAGGGCACGCGCAGTTCGCGAACGAGCAAGAATGTCCGCGTGTACGTGTCCGGGTACTGCGGATATTGACGCCGTAAATGCACAAGGCTCAAGGCGCAAGGTTGAGCATTGGGCTTTGAGCTTTGTGCATAGAGGATTCGAGCCTATCCAACAGCCATCAGATCGAACTGCTCGTGGTGAAGCTGGACATCCGGCTTCACCGCGATCTCACGGCCGATTGCCTGCTTCAGCTCCTTGAATACCGCGCGCTCTTCGTCCTTCAGGGCGCGCGCAATGTCGGGGTTCACCCGCAGCACGAGGCTCTCGCCATCCAGGTCGCCGCTGATCTTCTTCACCTCTGACAGGATCTCGTAGCAGATCGTCGAGCGCGACTTGATGACGGCGCTGCCTGCGCAATAGGGGCACGGCTCGGTCAGCACGCGCTCGAGGCTCTGCTTCACGCGCTTACGCGTGATGATCACGAGACCGAAGTCCGATACCTGCAACGCCTTCGAGGGGGAACGATCCTTCCGAAGCTCCTGCTCCACCGTCTGGAACACCTTCTGGCGGTTCTTCTTCTCTTCCATGTCGATGAAATCGAGCACGATGATGCCGCCGAGGTCGCGCAGGCGGATCTGCCGGACGATCTCCTTCACGGCCTCGAGGTTCGTCTTGAGGATGGTGTCCTCGAGACGTCCGGCCGTCTTTTTGCCGACGTATCGGCCGGTGTTCACGTCGATCGCGACGAGCGCCTCGGTCTGGTTGATGACGATCGAGCCGCCGGACTTGAGCCACACCTTGCTGCGCAGCGCGCGATCGATCTCCGCCTGGACGCCGTACTCCTCGAAGATTGGATAGTCCTTGTTGTGCAGCTTCACCTTCGGCGCAAGGGGGGGCATGATGCGCTCGATCAGCTCGTAGACGCGCCGGAATTCCAGCTCGTTGTCGATGCGAATCGCCGAATACTCCTCGGTCAGCAGGTCTCGAAGCAGCTTGGCCACGAGGCTCTGCTCGCGATAGACCACGGCGGGCGCGCGGGATGTCTCGGACTTCTGGCGGATCTCGGTCCAGACCTTGTGGAAGTAGCTCAGGTCCGAGACGATGTCGTCCTTGGGCCGCCCGGCGGCAGCGGTGCGGATGATGACGCCGCCGGTGAAGCCGTGCAACTCGCGGAATTCCCGGACAATGCCCCGGAGCCGGCTGCGCTCGTCGCGCGAGTCAATCTTGCGCGAGACGCCAACGTGGTCGACCGTCGGCATGAACACCAGGAATCGGCCGGGCATGGTGGCGTGCGACGTCAGGCGCGCACCCTTCGTCCCGATCGGTTCCTTCGCGACCTGGACGATGATCTCCTGCCCTTCCTTGAGAAGCTCCTCGATTTTCGGCTCAGGGCCTTTCTCGCGGTCCCGCCGCCCGCCGCGGCTCGGCCCTCCCGACGTGCCCGGAGCGGGCCTTGCCGCCGCGCCCCCATTGGCCGTGGGCGCGGAAGCTGGTGGAAGCGGATCGTCTTCGTCTGTTTCGAGGCGGTCGAACTCCTCGAACGTCGCTACGACATCGGATACGTAGAGGAAGCCGTCGCGCTCGAGACCGAGGTCAACAAACGCCGACTGCATGCCGGGCAGCACTTTGGATACCCGGCCCTTGTAGAGATTGCCAGCAACGCCGCGCTGATGCTCGCGTTCGATGAAGATTTCGGCAACCTGATCGTCCTCGAGGATTGCGACCCGTGTTTCGTGGGCGCTCGAGGAGATGATCATCTCCTTGGTCATGCCCGAAGCTCCCGGACGGCCACGCACGCGGCGCCAGACGGAGCTCCGCCGAGCGCACCATGAGGTACGTCAGCAGAATCCAGAGAAGCGCAGTCATGTCGGTAGTGGCCTCGTAGAGGCGGACCGTAGATCCGCCTAATTTGTAAAACGACGCATCCGTACGTTGAGAATCAGGCCGAACGCCGCCAAGGTTGCAATCATGGAGGAGCCGCCGTAGCTCATGAGCGGAAGCGTCAATCCCTTGACCGGCGCGAGGCCGGCCGACATCGTTACGTTGTAAATCACCTGGAACGTGAAGCTGGCCAGCACCCCCAGCACCAGGTACGCGCCCACTCGATCCTTGGCAAGCCGTGCCGCCTCGATCGCGCGAAGAATCACGAACAGATACAACCCGAGCGTGACCAGCACGCCCGCGAATCCCTGCTCCTCGGCAAGCACCGAAAAGATGAAGTCATTATGTGCGACCGGAAGGAACCGCAACTGGCCCTGCGTTCCCTTCGTGAACCCTTTTCCCCACGGACCGCCGGATCCCACGGTGATCCGCGCCTGAATCTGCTGGTACCCCGCGCCCTTGGCATCCTGCGCGGGATCGAGAAATGTCGAAATGCGCCCGCGCTGGTAGTCCTGCAGCGCGAATTTCCACGCAACCGGCGCGACCAGCACCGCCACGAGCGCGAGGACGCCGATGATCCGCATCGGCATGCCGGCGACGTACGCGATGGCGAACGCCACCGGGATCAGCGTCACTGCAGTTCCGAGATCCGGCTGGCGCGCGACGAGGATGAGCGGGACCGCGGTTATACAGGCCGCGATCGCGAGGTCTTCGCGGCTGATCGCGCCGCGGCGGCTGTCGCCGAAAAACTTGGCCAGCACGAGGGCGAGCGCCGCCTTCGCGAACTCGGATGGTTGCAGGTTGACGACCCCGAGATCGATCCAGCGCCGCGAGCCGCCGCGGATGACGCCGAAGAAGAGGACGTACATCAAGAGCAGGAGCACCGCGAGGAAAATCCAATGTGACTTGTCGGCAAGCGACCGGTAGTCGATCGTGAGGCAGACCGCCATCGCGAACAGGCCCAGCACGATCCCGTAGATTTGCGTGTAGTAGATGCCGGTGAAGCCGCCAGTGGCGCTAAATATCTGCGCCAGACCAATCGCGCACAGCGCGAGGATCCCTGCCAGCATTGCCCAGTCGATGTGGTAATAGAGCCGGCGCTCGAACATGTCCTTACCTGGTTCCGACGGCGACGGTCGCCGCGGTTGCCGTCGGCGGCGGCGTGGGAGGCTGCGCCGCGACTGGCGGCAGCGAGTTCGGAGTGTCGGTTGGCACCGGGGGTCCGCCCGCACCGGGCATTCTCAGCTCCGGCAGCGGCCGCCCTTCCTTCTTCGCGAAGAAGACTTCCATCACGTGCTTGGCGACGATCGCGGCATTCGATCCGTGGAGGCCATTCTCGGCCAGGATGGCGCCCGCAATCTGCGGATGATCGCGAGGCGCGAAGAAGACGAACCAGCCGTGATCCTGGAAGCGCTTCTCTGTCCGGCCCTTGCCGCCCTTGAGCGAGATGGCCTGTGCCGTACCAGTCTTACCGGACACGTCGTACCCTTTCAGCTGTGCATTGTGACCCGTGCCGGCGCCGTTCACGACCATCCACAGACCGTCGCGGATCGCCTGCAGCTTGTCGGGATCGATGTCGACCTTCGACTGCGGCGCCGGGGTCGGAACCGGAACCCAGCCCTTGCCATCGTTCTGGTCGACTGCCTTCACCAGGTGCGGCGTGACCCGCGTTCCGCCGTTCGCGAGCGTCGCCATGTAGACCGCCATCGACACTGGTGTCACCGAGACCGCGCCCTGACCGATCGCCACCGAGATCGTCTCTCCGGGTACCACTTCTCGTGCATCCTCTGTCGCTTCCACTCCGTGGACGGCACGAGACCGGTGACCTCGTTGGGCAGGTCGATACCACTTCGGACGCCCATGCCGAGGAGCGTCGCCCATTTGTTGATCTTGTCGACGCCGACCATGTTCCCGACGGTATAAAAGAACACGTTGCACGACTGCTCGATCGCGTGCCGAAGATCGATGGTGCCGTGGCCGCCCTTTTTCCAGCACTGAAAGATGTTGCCGTAAAAATTGGCGCTGCCGGTGCAGTGCACTTTGAAGTCAGGCGTGATGACCCCTTCTTCGAGCGCCGACAGCGCGACAGCCATCTTGAAGGTCGACCCCGGCGAGTAGCGTCCCTGGATCGCGCGGTCGTTGAGAGGCCGCTCATCGTCCGACATGAGCGAATTCCATGTGGCGCGATCGATACCGGCTGCAAACGCGTTCGGATCGTATGCGGGCTGGCTCGTGAACGCGAGCACCTCCCCGTTCGACGGGTCGAGGATGACGGCGGCGCCTGCCGTCGCAATGCCCGACTCCGCGAGCCCCTTGAAGCCGTCTTCGACTGCTTTCTGCACGTCGTAGTCGATGGTGAGTTGCATCCGCTTGCCTTCGGTCGGCGGCTCTTCGTCGAGCGTGCGTATTTCCCGGCCGAGGCTGTTGACGACCACGACCTTGGCGCCGTCCTCCCCCTTCAGCAGCCCGTTGTAGATCTTCTCGATGCCCGACTGGCCGACGATGTCCCCACTCCTGAGCGTGTTGTCCGACGCCACCATCGCGTCGTTGACCTCGCCCACATACCCGAACAGATGCGCCGCCAGGGCCGGGTACTGGCGCGTCGGCACTTCCTCGACGACAACGTCGGGCAACTCGAAGTCGAGCCGCCGCGCCGTGATCGCGGCCACCTGCGCGAGGGACGCGTCTTCGACGACCACGATCGGTCGGTAGCTCGGCTCGCTGCGGTGTCGCGCGACGATCGCCTCGACGTCCTTCGGGTCGAGACCGGCGACCGCCGACAACAGCTGGACCGTACGGTCCATATCCTTGGTGTGTTCGCGGACGATGGAGATGGTGAAGGAGTGGCGGTTCTCGACGAGCACCTGTCCGTTGCGGTCGTACAGGATGCCGCGCGGCGCTCGCAGCGCTAACGTCCGCTGGTGATTGTTCTCCGCCATCTCCTCGAACTTGGCGTGCTGCACGATCTGCAGGAGCCAGAAGCTGATGGCGAGCGTGGCGAACACCACGACGGCGCCCACCTGCAGTACGGTCAGGCGGACGGTGATGCGGCGGCGATCTTCTGTGACTGCCATAGGTTTGTCTTCGGGCGGGTCTGCAGACCCGCCCCCACACTCGTGTTACCGTCTCGCGCGTTTCGAGAACCTTCGGCGATCCATCGCGCCAGGAAGCGCCTCGATGATCGTGAACGCGATCATGCCAACCACCGCGTTCGCAACCGACTGACTGAATACCGCCACCCAGGGCGAGGGAAACTCCCGCAGCCCGAGCAGCACATACAACCCCATGAACAACGCCGCGTGCACGATCGTCGCTGCGACGAACATCACGAAGCGCGGAAACGCGGCCGTCACGATGAACTGCTGGCCGATCACGCCGGCCGCGAAACCCACGATCGTCTTCGCCAGGCCTCCGATGCCAAGAGTACCGCTGGAAAGCGCATCCTGCGCGATACCCGCGACGCTCCCGGCAAGCATCCCGGTGACCGGCCCGGTGGTGAGCGCAACGTAGACGACCACGATGAGCACGAGGTCCAGCGCTACCGTCCCCCGGACCACGAATCGAGCAAGACTCGACTGCAACGCCAGCGCCAGAGCTATCGCGATGAAAACGCCGGCCGTTTTCACTCGTGATCCTGGTTCGAACCGGGAGCCGCGACAGCGCCAGGGACCGCTGCCGCCGGCGTCTGAACAACGAGCACCGCTTCCAGCGCCGAAAAATCTACGGCGGGGCGAATCACGATCGTGCTGTACACGCCCGCGCCCCGCTGTACTGATTCTATCTGACCTATGACAAAGCCCTTAGGGTAAATGCCATCGATGCCTGAGGTCACGACGGTATCACCCGCCTTGATGTCCGCCGAACCCGCCACGTAATCCATCCTCATCTGCTCAGCGCCCGAGCCGATGACGACTCCCTGCGCTCGCGTGCGCTCGACGATGGCCCCGGCCGCAGCATTGCGATCGATGAGAAGCTGAACCTTTGAGGCCCTGCCAGTCGGCAGGATGATCCTCCCGACGACTCCTGCCGGCGCAATCACCGCCATATCCGGCCGAAGCCCCTCGTTCGTTCCCTTGTCGATGGTGATCGTCCTGAACTCGGGACTTGCGCCGCCGGCAATGACATTCGCGGCGGTCGTCGACAGGGTGACGCTCGTCTTGAGATTCAACAGATTCTGCAGTGTTCGCGACTGCTCCGCAGCGCCGCGCTCCTGCTGCAGCCGGACGCGCACCTCGGCGAGCTCCTCTTTCAGCTTGGTGTTGTCGGCGCGCACCTGTTGGAGCGCGAAATAGTCCTGCCACCAGAGCCGGACGTCGTCGCCCATCGCGTTCGAGGCTCGCTGCACTTCGGAAAAAGCACCGAACACGACCGCCTCGAACAGCGGCACTCCGCGGTTGGTCGTGACCTGCGTGGAAATCAGGATGACGTGGCCGACAATCAACGTGAGAAAGAGATAGCCGGTACGCTGGCGGATATCGACGAGGGCCATTCAGTAGCACGCAGCTGGCAGCATGCAGCTGGCAGCGAAAAACACGATGAAGGTCTGCCGGCGGCCGGCTGCCGGCTGCCGGCTAGTCAATCGAAATCTTCCTCAGCAGGTTGAAGTCCGACAGCATCTTGCCTGCGCCGAGCACGACCGACGACAGCGGATCCTCCGCCATCGCCAGCGGCAACCCTGTTTCCTCGCGAAGCCGTTTGTCGAGGTTCTTCAACATCGAACCCCCGCCCGTGAGCACGATGCCCCGGTCGACGATGTCGGCTGAAAGCTCCGGCGGCGTGCGCTCGAGCGCGACGCGGACAGCGTCGACGATGACGTTCACCGTTTCGGCGAGCGCCTCGCGAATCTCTTCGTCGCTGATGGTGATCGTCTTCGGCACGCCTTCGATCAGGTGCCGGCCCTTGATCTCCATCGTCATCTTCTCTTCGAGCGGGAAGGCCGAGCCGATCTCCATCTTGATTTGCTCGGCGGTGCGCTCGCCGATCAGGAGGTTGTACGTCTTCTTGATGTACTGGATGATCGCCTCATCCATCTCGTTGCCGGCGACACGCACGGCCTTGCTATAGACGATGCCGGCAAGCGAGATGACGGCAATGTCGGTCGTGCCGCCGCCGATGTCGACGATCATGTTGCCCGACGGCTCGGTGATCGGCATGCCCGCGCCGATCGCCGCCGCCATCGCTTCCTCGACCAGGTGCACCTCACTCGCCTTCGCGCGGTAGGCGCTGTCCTTGACGGCTCGTTTCTCAACCTGCGTGATTTCCGAGGGAACGCCGATGACGATCCGGGGGCGCACCCACACGTTGCGGTTGTGCGCCTTCTTGATGAAATAGGTCAGCATCTTCTCGGTGACTTCGAAGTCCGCGATGACGCCGTCCTTCATGGGCTTGATCGCCACGATGTTGCCAGGCGTACAGGCCGAGCATCTCCTTGGCGTCTTTGCCGACCGCCTCGACGCGGCCATTGATCTTGTTGATCGCGACGATCGAGGGCTCGTTGACGACGATCCCCTTCCCGCGGGCGTAGACGCAGGTATTGGCGGTGCCCAGGTCGATCGCGAGATCACTCGAAAACAGAGAAAAAAACGAGCCGAGAGCCAAGTCGCATACTCCTCTTCAGAAGGCGGACGCCTCCTGAGCAATGTGAATCCCGTTCTTCCCCGCGTCCTTGACCCTGTACATCGCCTTGTCGGCGGCTCGCAGTAACTCTTCGGCAGATGCAGCCACATCCGGCAGGGTCGCGACTCCGATGGAGGCAGTCAAGTGTATGGATAAGCCGTCGGACGCCAGGAATTGGCACGCGCTGATGCGGTCCCGGATACGTTCCGCCACAGCCACAGCGCCCTCGCTGCCAGTGTCAGGCAGAATCACAGCAAACTCGTCGCCGCCGAACCGGGCCGAGACGTCGGTCTCGCGAGCACTGCGGTGGACGATGACGCTGGCCTCGACCAGCGCTTTACTGCCCGCCTGATGGCCGTGGGTATCGTTGACCTGCTTGAAACCGTCCAGGTCGAGGAACAGGAGCGACAGCGGACGGCCACTGCGTGAGGCGCGCTTCGATTCGCGTCGCAGCACAAGGTTGAGGTAGCGCGAGTTATACAGTCGCGTCAGATCGTCGGTTACCGACAACGCCTCTGCCTTCTGCAGGGCGAGCGCGTTGTCGAGCGCAATCGCCGGCGGCTCGAGAATCGAGCGGAATGACAGCGCCAGCGCCGGACCGAGCGCCGGAACCGTGGCAGAGGGTACCGGATCGAGTCCCACGAGGGCCCCGACGGTGTGATGACGGCAGACAAGGGGAAACCCGATGACGCTGCCGCTCGCCCCTTTGGGGGCGCGGCTGTCGCGTGCCAGATCGCCTGCGACAAATTCCGAGCCGTTGCGCATCACCCAGTTGCCAGCCGCCCACATCGACGGCGTCAGGTTCGGGGTCAGGCCCTCCTCGGCAATGACACTGAGCGCACCGTTGACATCATGGGCGATGACCGCCCAGCAGGGAGCGGGGATCCATGAGCGCGCCTGATGAACCAGCCATCCAGCGACTTTCTTGGGCTCCAACGTCGCGTTGGCCTCGCGAACGGCTTCGATCATCGTCTCGCGGCGGTCGAGCTGAGTTCGTAGCATTCGCAGGCGCCCTTTGAGTCGCGTGGCGAGATCGGCACGGCGAGTACCACGCCCCACGTCATGAGGAAAGTCAGAGTTGGCGGAGATAGGTGTCACCGCAGACAGGGGCGGGAGCGAACTCGGACATGGGGGGCGGCTGACGGCCGCTAAGTCCTTCTAAACCGGTCAAATATACCATGAAACCGTTGCGGGCCCGCGGCCGTCTAGCGTACGATGAGGGGCTCAAACACGCTCGAAGGAATGAAATCATGACGATGCTCGACCGAATGCGGCGGCACAAGAACTGGCTCAAGTGGAGCCTTGCCCTGGTGGTGCTGACATTCATCGCGTTTTACATCCCAAGTTTCCTTGACACGACCGGGACGTCGGTGGGCGCCTCCTCGACGGATGTGGTGGCCACCGTCGACGGGCACGACATCAGGGGCCTCGACTTTCAACGGCGTTACCAGACCCAGATTCAGTCGTACCAACAGGCGTACGGCGCCGGCGTCAACGAACAACTGCTGCGACAGCTCGGGATCGATCAGCAGATCCTTCAGCAGATGGTCGACGAGCAGGCGGCGCTGACCGAAGCCGAGCGCCAGGGCATCCGCGTCAGCGACGAGGAGCTCGCGCAGCAGATCTTTGCGATTCCCGGGCTGCAGGAAAACGGCCGCTTCATCGGCGAGCAGCGGTACGAGCAGCTGCTCGCGAGCCAGTACCCGCCGATGACCAAGGGCGATTTCGAGGCGAACCTCCGCCGCAGCATGATGATCGACAAGCTCCGCTCGGCGCTGACCAACTGGATGGCGGTGTCGGAGGCGGATCTCGAGCGCGAGTACAAGGCGCGGAACGAGAAGGCGAAGCTGCAGGTCGTGGCGCTCACCGCGGACAAATTCCGGGACAAGGTGACGGTCAACGACGCGGACGTGGCGTCCTACTACGAGGCGCACCAGGCGGAATACCGCAAGGGCGAACAGCGCAAGGTGCGCTATCTCCTGCTCGATCGAGACCTGATGCGCTCGCGTATTACCGTATCGCCGCAGGATGTGGAGGCCTACTACAACGCCAACGTCCAGCAGTTCCAGACGCCGGAACAGGTGCGCGCGAGCCACATTCTCCTGAAGACCGACGGCGGCAAGGATGAAGCGGCGGTCCGCAAACAGGCCGAGGACATCCTCAAGCAGGCTAAGGCGCCGGGCGCCGATTTCGCGGGGCTTGCGAAGAAGTACTCGGAAGACGAGGGATCGAAGGCGACCGGCGGCGATCTCGACTATTTCTCGAAGGGACGCATGGTGCCCGAATTCGAGAGCGCGGCGTTCTCGATGCAGCCCGGACAGATCAGCGACCTCGTGAAATCGCAGTTCGGCTTCCACATCATCAAGGTCGTCGACAAGAAGCCCGCGAGCACGCGCACCCTCGACGAGGTGCGCGCGCAGATCCTTGACACGATTACCTCGCAGCGTGTCGATCAGCAGATTGCCGATCGCACTCGCGACCTCGACACGCGGATTACCAAACCCGCGGACGTCGACGCGATTGCGAAGGAATCAGGCGTGACGGCCGCGGAGTCGGACTTCTTCGCGCGCGACGAGCCCATACCCGTCATCGGCTCGGCGCCGCAAGTAGCCTCCTCTGCGTTCGAACTGAAGGACGGTGAAGTCAGCAAGGCGCTGCAGTCGCCGCGCGGTCCCGTGTACATCACGGTGACGGGCAAGCGCGATCCGTACGTGCCGAAGCTGGAAGAAGTGAAGGATCGCGTGCGCGAGGATGTCATCAAGGTGCGTGCGGCTGAACTGAGCAAGCAGAAGGCCGCGGAGATTGCCAGCGCGCTGCGCTCGGCGAAAGATTTTGCCGCGGCCGCCAAGGCGCAGGGACTGGAAGCCAAGGATACGGCGCTCATCGCGCGCGGGTCGCCGCTTCCCGACATCGGCGTCAGCGCCGACGTGGACAAGGCGGCATTCAGCCTGCCGGTCGGCGGAGTCAGCGGTCCAATCCCGACCACCAGCGGTACGGTAATCGTACGCGTGGCGGAGCGGGCTGATGTGACGCCTGACGCCTTCAAACAAGCGCGGGAGACGTTCCGCACGCAGCTGCTGAACGAACGCCGCGAGCGCTTCTTCTCGTCCTACATGACGAAGGCCAAAGAGGGCATGAAGATCCAGGTGAACAACGACGTCGTGCGCCGGGTGCTTGGAACGTAGGACAAATCCCAATTCCCAAATCCCAAGGAGAAGTTGGGAATTTCCTATCGCACGAACGTGAACGGCATGAGCGCCAGCGGCTCGCCGCGACGGAACGACGTCACCGGCGCGAGGAGCGACGCGACCGCCTGGCGCTGTGCAGCGTTCATCAACGTCCCCCACGCGCCCAGCGCGGACGACGAACGGCCAAGCTCGGTGATCGCGTCGAAGAAGCTGCGCCGCGTTGAATACACGACGAGCTCCACTTCTTCGTCGGCCGGGATATGCGCACGCTCCTTGGCGATCGACACCGCGGTGTCGAGCCCACCCAGCGCGTCGACGAGACCGCGGTCTTTCGCCTGCGCGCCGGTCCATACACGACCTTGTGCGACCGCATCGATCCGGTCCGGGGTCGAATGCCGGCCGTCAGCGACCTTGGTGATGAAGCTCTTGTAGAAGCCATCCATGTACTGGCCGACCTTCTCGCGCTGCTCGGGCGAGAACCGCGCGAACGGCGAATAGATATCCGCGTTCTTCCCCGACTTCACCGTCTGCGTCGTTACGCCGACCTTGTTGAGGGTGCCGTCGATGACGAACTTGCCGGCAAAGATCCCGATCGATCCGGTCAGCGTTCCAGGCTGCGCGACGATGACGTGACCCGGCACCGAGATGTAGTAGCCGCCGGACGCCGCCAGGTCCGACATCGAGATGACGAGCGGCCGTGACGGTTTCTGGTCGCGCGTGATCATCAGCTCACGCCACATGACGTCGGACGCCACCGAGGATCCACCGGGGCTGTCGACGCGAAGGACGATCGCCTTGATCGCGTCATCGTTCCGCAGGCGCCGGAGCTGCTCGACGAAGGTGTCCGATCCGACGACGACGCCGTTGCCGGGGTCGTAGCCGCTCTTGCCCGACGCGATCACGCCCGAGGCGTACACGAGCGCGATCCTGGACTGCGGCCGGACGCCGAGCGATCGGGGCGTCACCCGTTGATAGTCATTCCCTTCGACGCGGCGCATGTCGCCGCCCTGCCGAAGCTGCGGCACCCGATCGTCGAGCTGATCTTCGTAGGCGAGCGCGTCGACGAGACCGGTGCGCACCGCGTCCTCCGGCGCAAACGGCCCCTGATCGAGCAGCTGTCGGATCTCGGCCTCGGTCTTTTTCCGGGCGCCGGCGATACCCCGGACGAGCTGCGTGTACATGTCGGCGTTGAGCGCCTCGGTCAT
Source organism: uncultured Acidobacteriota bacterium (assembly GCA_963741135.1). GTDB lineage: Bacteria > Acidobacteriota > Vicinamibacteria > Vicinamibacterales > UBA2999 > Gp6-AA40. The sequence goes on along the minus strand of CAVUHC010000004.1, from coordinate 112,226 downwards.
CTCGCGATGCGCGGGCGTGAAGCCTTTCTCGGTGAGCTGGTTCACGGCGGTCTTGTACGCGCCGATCTGGAGAAAGTCTGGATACGCCCCAAGGGTGTCCAGCGTGCCGCGCAGAAACACTTCATACGACGCGACGCCGGTGAGGTCGAGCGCGCTCGTCGGCAGCAGGAACACGCGGTCCGCGGCGCTGGCAAGGTAATACTCGCGGTCGCCGCCGTACTCGAGAAAGGCGACGACAATCTTCCCCGACTTGCGGAAGTCGAGCACCGCGTCGCGCAGCTCCTGGACCTTAGCCCAGAACGGCGACTCGAACGAGGACGGCACGAGCAGGACGCCGGTGATGCGTGGATCCCGCTTCGCGAGCCGCAGGCTCTCGACGAAGCTGCGGACCGTGGTGACGTTGCGGCCGATCAATTGGCCGACCACGTCGTCGGGAACCGTCTCCTGCAGCTCGCCTCCAGGCCGGAGCACGAGCGTCGAATCGTCCTCGATTGATGGCCCGCGCGAGACGAGCAGGTAAACGAACGCAATGCCGGTCACCGAGACGATCACGGCGAGCGTGATGAAACTCAGAACGAAGACAACGCCGCGGCGAAGGGCCACGAGACCTCCTCTTCAAGAACTTCCAACACCCAACTTCCGAACTCCCATGACGATACACAAAGTCGGCGCGGCAAGTGCTCAAACCTTTTGTTGGGAGTTGGGAATTGGGAATTGGCAGTTCGACTCGCGAAAGTCCCCGATGAGTTCCCTGGCGGAGCGCTGTCCCAACTCGACCGCGCCGTTCAGATGTCTGCAGCGCACCCTCGTTTGCTCGGCGCCAAAGAGGAGGCGGCCCGCACCGATAACCCCGCGAGCCCCGCACCCGCAACGACCAGACGGGTACCACGCAACCGAAAGAAGCAGCGCGAATGCCACGTATAATCGCGTGATGTCGCGAGTGTCGACGGCCGTGCTCGTCAGCATGCTTGCGGCATGTACGGCACTGCTCGCCTCGGGGCAATTCTCCAGTCCCACCGTCTGCGATCCGGACAATGGCGGTCTCGCGCTGACCGCGGGCTTCTGTGCGGCCGTCGTTGCCGACCGCCTCGGCCCCGCGCGCCACATCACCGTTGCTCCAAACGGCGACCTCTATGTGGAGCTTCACGACGACCGGGCGCCAGGAGGCTCAGTGATAGCCCTGCGCGACACGGACGGCGATGGCCGGTTCGAGGAACAGCAGCATTTCGGCCCGGGCCTCGGTGGTACGGCCATCGCGTGGCGCAACAACCATCTGTATGTCGGGGCGGACACGAAAATCGTGCGGTTCCAGATGGACGGCGTCGCCCTCCTTCCGATCGGACCTCCTGAGGTCATCGTCGACGATCTTCCGAACGCCGGCGGTCACTCGGCAAAGTCATTCGCCTTCGGTGAACAGGGGGAGATCTACGTGCATGTCGGCGCGCCAACCAACAACTGTCAGGCCCGCGATCGCGTGGCCGGCGTCCCCGGACGACGTCCGTGCTCCGACCTCACGCTCGCTGCGGGTATCTGGCAGTACGAGGCCGATCGTGTCGGCCAGGCGCACTCGGCCGACAACCGGTTTGCGACAGGAATCCGGCACACCGTCGGTGTGGCGTGGAACACGACCACGCACTCGCTCTGGGCGGTGCAGAACGGCCGCGATCAGCTCGATCTGTGGCCCGGGTTCGACGGGATGAAGAACGCCGAGCTGCCGGCGGAAGAGCTGCAAGAGATCAAACAAGGCGCGGACTACGGCTGGCCGTACTGTTATTTCGATCCGCTCCTGAACAGGCGCGTGGTAGCGCCGGAGTACGGCGGTGACGGGCGGGCGGTTGCCGATTGCGCGAAATACACCAAACCGGTCGCAACGTTTCCTGCGCATTACGCGCCGCTCGACGTGCTCTTTTACACGGGGACGCAGTTCCCGGCGGAATATCGCGACGGCGCGTTCGTCGCGTTCCACGGATCGTGGAACCGCTCGCCGCTGCCTCAGGCCGGGTACAACGTGATGTTTCAACCGCTCAACCACGACGCCTCCACCGGAACGGCTCACGTTTTTGCGGACGGATTCGCGGGCACGCCACGGCCCTCACCTGGCAACGCGCAGCATCGACCGGTAGGACTCGCGCAGGGGCCGGACGGGTCGCTTTACGTGTCGGATGATTCGGGCGGTCGGATTTGGAAAATCAGCTACGCGGGGATGCGGTGACAGGGGCGGGTGCGAGGGGTGCGAGAGGTGCGATGGGTGTGGCGCTGCTGCTCTGCGGTCTATTGACTTCGTGTGGCGGAGACAACATGGGACAGTCGAATATCACTCAGTTGATGAAACAGGACGCAAAGACCGGCGCCGGCGCGGAAGCCGCGCCGGGACGGCAGGTGCAGGTGCACTACACCGGCTGGCTCTACGACGAAGGACGCGCCGATCACAAGGGACGCAAGTTCGACAGCTCGCGCGACAGGAACGAGCCGTTCTCGTTCCGTCTCGGCGCGGGCCAAGTGATTTCCGGGTGGGACCAGGGGGTCGCCGGGATGCGAGTCGGCGGCCAGCGCACGCTCACCATCCCGCCCGACCTTGGCTATGGCGCGCAAGGCGCAGGCGGCGTGATTCCCCCGAACGCGACGCTCGTCTTCGACGTCGAGCTCCTGGATGTCAAATGACGCCGGCTCGAAGATCATCGACGTTGAAATCGCAGAGCTGAGCGCTGCCGGCGACGGCGTCGCATTCGCCGGACGCCTGCGCATCGCGGTGCCGTTCACCATACCCGGCGAGCGCGTGCGCGTCCGACTCGATCCCGGCCGCAACGGCCGTGTCTTTCCGGCCCTGCTTGAAATTCTCCACGCCTCACCGCACCGTGTTCGCGCACGGTGCATCCATTTCGGTCCGGACGCCGAGCCAGGTCTTGGCGCGTGCGGCGGCTGCGCGTGGCAGCACATCTCCTATCCGGAGCAGCTCCGGCTGAAAACCGCACTCGTGAACCGGCTCGTCGGCGCCGCGATACCCGGCGCGCCGCCGGCGCAGGAGACGCTGCCGGCAACACCGCTCGACCGGCCGTGGGGATACCGCAACAAGGTGCATTTCGTGTTCGGTAACCTCCGTTTCGGTGGACGGCGCCACGATACAACCCTGGTCATGGGGCACTACGCGCGCGGTTCACGCCGCGTCATTCCCGTGCGCGAGTGTCCGGTCCACGATGAGCGTGGCAACGCGTTCGCGTTTCGTGCGCGCGACACGTTTACCTCAGCGGCCCTGAAGGCAGCCGGCGCCGATGGCGGGGTGCTCCGCAGCCTCGCGGTACGTGTCGGATGCCACACGGAAGAGCTCATGGCGACGGTCGTCGTCTCGAGCGATTCCGATCGCCGACTCCGGACGGCGACGCGCCGTCTCCTCGAAGAGGATCCGCCCACCTCCGTGCACCTCAACCTGCATGAGCGAGACGACGCATTCGTTTTCGGTGAGCGGACCCGACGGCTCCGGGGATCGGAGCGGATGCGCGAGCAGGTGGCGGGCGCCTCGTTCCTGATGTCTCCCCCAGCGTTTTTTCAGACAAATGTACGCGCCGCCGGCATCCTCGTCGGTCTCGTGCTCGCTGCGATTCCCGAACACTCGCACGTGGTCGATTTGTATGCGGGCTGCGGGCTCTTCGCGATCCCGCTCGCGCTCGCGGGGCACGACGTCGTCGCCGTGGAAGAGAACCGCCTGGCGGTGGCGGACGGCGAGGCAGCGCTGCGGCTGAACGCCGTCGCACGCAACCGGTGCCGGTTCGTCGCGCGTCGTGTCGAGACGGCGATTGGCTCGATTCGCCGTGCGGACGCGGTCGTGCTCGATCCGCCACGTGACGGCTGCGCGGACTCAGTGCTGCGGCACGTTTTTGGACGACTGCGACCGGCACGCGCGGTCTATGTCTCGTGCAATCCTGAAGCACTCGCCGCCGACCTCGCCACCATCTGCGCTGCGGGGTATCGAATCCGCTCAATGCAGCCCATCGACATGTTCCCGCACACCGCACATGTCGAGACCGTGGCGGTCTTCGACAGGCTGTAATCTCCGTAACTGATTGAAAACAAGTTAATTATCATGTTGAATGGTCAGTTGAAAACGGCAAAGATTGTCGCATAATAGACCTTACTGTCATATTGAGTTACATCGCCCACTGTCGGGGCGAATGGGAAGTGTCGATAGAGGGATTGGTATCCATGAAACGGACACATTTAGCGATCCAGTTGGCCATCGTCCTGACCGCCACCGCGGCCGTCGGCTGGCCGCAATTTCGCTCGGTTCGTCGTGTCCAGAGCGTGTGGCAGTACGCACCCAATGCATCGCGACAGGGGCAGGAGGACGAGCTCTCGCGGGCCGATCGTGATCCCACTCGCGAAGCCATTGTCGGTTTTGGCCATGCGTCCTTCCAGACCACGCAACCGTTCGGACAACCCGAGACCGTCCCTGGCGTCGCCCAAGGCCTGGCGCGGCAGTACGACACGCCCATTGCCGTCGCGGCGGTGGGCGGTAAGTTCAACGCTCTCGTCGGCATCGCGCAGACGTCGTTGAACATGCCTATCCCGTACGCCCGAGTCGTGGTGCGAAATATCCACAGCGGCCGGATTGAGGCCCGCGCGACGGCGAACGACGTAGGACGATTCTCCTTTCTCGACCTCGACCCGAGCTCCTACGTCGTTGAACTGCTGGGCCCCGCGGGCTCCGTTGTCGCGGCAAGCGAGGTCGTTCCTCTAGGGCGCGGGGATGTCCGCCAGACGACGGTCCGCACGATCGCGGCGGCCCCCGACGTCGCCGCGACATTCGGCAACAGGTTGACGGGAACGCTCGAGGAGGCGACCACCGTCGCCGCGAGCAACGGCGTTACGCGGACGACCTCGACCCTGACACCGCAGGAAAGCCCGAACAATCCGACAGGCGGCGGCTGGTAGTCAGCGATCATGTTTGATTCAAGAGGTCTCTCGTCGACCGGCGCTGGCGCCAGCACTCCTCCAGCAACTGTGGTTCCTCCGGCAGCACCGAAGGCTGGCCGCTTCGGCCCCGATCCGAACGTTCACCTGTTCGACCGAGCGGCGATCATCATCAAGCACTGGAAGGCGGCGGCAGCGCTCGCCATCCTGGTCGTCGCGGCGATGATGTACCAGACGTATACGACGGTACCGCTGTACCGCGCGCAGGCGCGGATTCAAATCGACGAAGAGCAGACGACGGCGCAGACCGATTTCAAGGAACCGTACCTCGCGTACAGCGATCCCGAGCCGTACTACCAGACCCAGTACAAGATTCTCCAGGGCCGTGACCTCGCGCTCCGCGCCGTCCGCCATCTGAAGCTGGACAACGTGCCCGAGTTCAACGGCCAGGGCCCGAAGCCGCCGGCTCTGGCGCAAGTTCTCAGCGCGGTGAAGGCGAAGGTCATGGCGCCGTTCCGAAGCGCAGGCAGGAAGGTGCCGCCGGCTCAGGCCGCTCCTGAGAGCCAGCAGGCCGAAGCGTTTCTTGGCCGCGTCGGGGTCAACCCCGTCCGAGGCAGCCGCCTCGTCGATGTCTTCTTCGTCGCGGCGGATCCGCAGTTTGCCGCCCGCGCCGTCAACGTGCTCGCCGAGGAGTACGTCAACCAGAACCTCGAATTCCGGCTGCAGAACACCGACAAGACGCTGCAATGGCTGACGCAGGAAGTCGGCAAGCAGCAGAACGTGGTGCAGGCCAGCGAACGCATGCTGGCGGAGTACCGCGAGAACCAGAACGCGCTGTCACTCGAGGACAGGCAGAACATCATCGTGTCGCGCCTCAACCAGGTGAACGACGTCGCGTCGAAGGCGCGGACGTCGCGTATTCAGAAGGAAGCGCTCTACAACCAGGTGATTGCCGCAAAGGATCGGGAGAGCCTGACGACGATCGCGGCGAACCCGTTCGTACAGCAGCTCAAGGCGCGCATCGTCGAGCTCGAGCGCGACCGGCTGCGCCTTGCCGAACGATACGGCGACAAGCACCCGGACCTGCTCAGGGTCACCTCGCAGATCAACGATGCCGAACGGCAGCTCGACGAAGAGATCTCCAAGAATGTCGCCGCCATCAAGGCTGACTACCAGGCCGCGCTCGAAGAAGAGAAGCAGCTGAACTCAGACCTCGAAGCGCAGAAGGTCCAGGCCACGGATCTGAACCGCAAGAGCATCGATTACTCAGTGCTCCAGCGCGAGGCCGAGAGCAATCGCCAGGTCTACGAATCGCTGCTGCAACGCGAGAAGGAGCTTCGCGTTGTCAGCAACAGCCGCGCAAACAACGTGCGGCTCCTCGATCGCGCAGAGATGCCGGGGGCACCCTTCACGCCGAACACGCGGCGCGCATGGATGATGGCGCTTCTGTTCGGCCTCGGCATGGGCATCGCCGCAGCCTTTGCGATTGACTATCTCGACGACACCGTCAAGACGCCCGAAGACGTGGCGTGGCGGCTTCATCTCAATTTCCTCGGCCTTGTTCCCAAGGTGCACGGCGAGCGGCATCCGTTGCTGTCCGGCCCGGTGCCGCACGATTTCGGCGAGGCATTCCGGGCCCTTCGAACGGCGCTCGTGGCAAGCAGCGGCACCGACGCCACGCACCTGGTGGCTATTACCAGCACGCAGCCGCTTGAAGGAAAGACCACGACAGCGGTCAACATCGCCCTCGCACTGGCGATCGGCGGCGCTCGTGTGCTGCTCATCGATGCGGACATGCGGCGCCCCAGCGTCCACAAGGCGATGCGGTTGCCCAACGACCGCGGGCTGGCCGAGCTCCTCAACGGCAAGGCGAGGATGCGCGAAGTCGTCCAGCGCTGCGGCGACCCGAATCTGCTCGTGATTCCCGCAGGCTCCACGCCGTCGAACCCATCGGAGCTGCTCGGGTCCGATCGCATGCGCGCGTTCATGCAGCAGCTCTCGACGGGACCGTTCGACTGGGTCATCGTCGACACGCCGCCGGTGCTCGCAGTCACCGACGCCGTCGTGCTGGCGCCGCTTGTCCACTCCGTCACGTTCGTCATTGGCGCGGAGATGACGCGGTGGCGCCTGGCGGAACGAGCCATCGAAACGCTGCGGGCCGGCCATCCGGTATCGATTGCCGCGGTCCTCAACCGTGTCGATTTCGATCGCAACCGCTACTATTACTCGCGATACTACGGGCATCAGTACAAGAGCTACTACGCGGAAGCCCCGGCCGCGAGCTAAGCGCTCGCTGTCGATTCTTCCGGTTCTCCTGGCGCTGCTCGCAGCCGCTGTCCTCGCCGTCGTCGGCGGCGCGTATGCGTGGTCGACCCTCCCGACGCTGTTTGCCGCAGCGGCACTCTTCATCACCTCGGGCGCCCGCGTCTGCGCCGATCCTGTGACCCGCCGTCTCGATGTCGCATTGCTGGCCGCGCTCGGCGTGATTGCCGTGCAGATGGCGCCGATGCCGGAAGTCGTGGTGACGGTGCTCTCGCCCGCGACGCGTGCACTGCAGGATTCCTACGCACTCGAGCCGTTTGGTGGATGGCGTCCGCTCAGCATCCACCCCGCGGCGACCAGGACGGCGTTCGCGCTGGCGCTCGCCGGCGCCCTCGTATTCTGGGCGGCGCGCGAGGCGTTCAGGCGCAGCGGCAGCCGCTCCGCCATCCGCGTCCTCGCATGGGTGGGATTCGCGTGCTCGATCGTGGCGCTGGCGCAGCGGGCGACGGCACCGAAAACGATCTACTGGGTCTGGAGCGCTGCCGATCCGCGGGCCCTGCCTTTTGGGCCCTTCATCGATCGCAATCACCTCGCAACCTGGCTCGTGCTCGCGATCAGCGTCGTCGGCGGCTACGTGGCAATGCGCGCGACAACCCACATGCAGGACCGTGGGGCGCAGGGAGGGCGCGGAATGGCGAACGCGCTCTTCGATCGCGACTCGATAGGACTCATGGGATGCCTCGCTGCAATGCTGATCACGGTCGCCGCGACCCTTTCTCGATCCGGGTTCGTCGCCCTCATGGCGTCGGCAATCATTGCGGCGATCCTGGCCGGGGTGAGTCGTCGGCGCGGAGCCTCGATGGCGGCCGCGGCCGCCGTCGTCGTCGTCCTGGCCGCTGCCTGGATCAACGGCGAAGGGCTCGTGCAGCGCGTGCAGGGGACGCTCGACGCGGCGCCAATCAGGCGGCTGGCGATCTGGCGCGACACGCTGCCGATCATTCGCGACTTTCCCTTGCTCGGAACCGGGGCTGGCACGTTCCCGGACGCCATGTTCATCTACCAACGGGCCGACAAGCAGGTGCTCTTCAATCACGCGCACAACGAGTACCTGCAGCTCTCCGCGGAGGGGGGCGCCTCGTTGCTGTTGGCGGTCCTCGCCATCTTGATGCTGCTCCATCGCGTGGTGCGCGCGCGGCTTGCGGATGACCGCGGGCCGCACCGATGGATTCGCATCGGCGCGTATGCGGGCCTCGCCGGCATCGCGGTACAAAGCATCTGGGACACCGGGCTGCACCAGCCGGCAAATCTCCTGCTGGCGGCGATCCTCGCAGCCGTGGCCGTCAGGCCTAACCGGTCGTCCGATCCTGCTGCGGAGGCGCCGCTGCCATGAGTCTTCGGGTCGGCTTCGATGTGGACGGAGTCGTCGCCGATTTCCACACAGCCTTTCGCGCCACTGCCGCCGCCGACCAGGAGTCAGCCGGCGCGCCGCCGCGCCACCCGCTCAACGCCGACGCCGTCAAGCGCGCCTGGGAGCGGATCGGCCGGACATCGCAATGGTGGCTCACGCTCGCTCCATACGAGCCCGACCAGATTCAGCGCCTGTACCGGACGTCGCGGGAGCGACGATGGGAGGTGTACTTCCTGACCACGAGGCCTTCGAGCGCAGGTGAAACCACGCAGTTCCAGACACAGTGGTGGCTCGAGCAGCATGGCTTCTCACTACCCTCGGTGATGACGGTGCCAGGCTCGCGGGGCGATGCCGCGAACGCGGTGAAGCTCGATATTGCGGTCGACGACCGGTTGACCAACTGCGTCGATATCATCGCCGCCTCGCGCGCCAAGGCGGTCCTGCTGCAGCGGCGCGACGATCCAGGCATCCGCGACCAGGCCTTGGCGCGCGGCATCGGCGTCGTCAGCACGCTCGCCGAGGCGCTCGACGCGATCGAGCAATTCGAAGAAGCCAAGCGCACCACGGTTGGCCGCCTGTCGCGGCTCGCGGACTGGTTCAAACCCTCCAAGCACCACGGCGCGCCGCTGCCGCTCGACGCCCGCGACGCACTCGGCCCGGTAAAGCCGCCGAGCGCGCGAAAGCCTTGAAGCAGGGACGAGGTGCTCAGAAATGGCCGGCGCGCGCGTCGGTGGGGCCCGGAGCGTACACGATTTCGAACACAGCGGTCGACTCGGTCGGCGGTTCGCGGAAAAAGCGCACGCCGCCCAAACGTGAGGACGGATTCGAATAGATGGTGCGGAGGTGCCCGCGCACGTTTGGAAAGCTGTCTACGTTCCCGAATAGGTGCGTAATCCGCTGGCGCCGGCATGCATCGAGAAAGCGGCCGGCGTCGTTCAGCTCCGCGTTGCTGATCTCGATCTGATAAGTCGGATCGAGGATGAGCGACGGCACGTCGAGATAGGCGAGGACTTTGTGGTCTGATGCGACACGGTCGTGCTGGCGATCGAGGTGGGCGTTCATCCATTGGACGTCGACATAGTTCTGAGTTTCGCTCGCCAGAAAGCCCGCTGGATCCTCGATGTACCTCTCGGCGCGGACGACCCCGACGGCCGCCACGACGCCGAGTGACACCGCCGTTGCTCCCCATGCCAGCGCGTGCAGCAACCGTCGGCGCTGCATCAGCGGCACGAGTCGATCGGCGGCGGCCGGGGCGAGCAGCACGGCGGCAGGGAGCAGGAGGCGCGCAATCTGGATTGTCACGAACCATCCCCCGTACAGCACAGCGGCCATGAAAAAGAGCGCACCATTGCGGCGTCGTTGCGCTGACACCAGCAGTCCGGCAAGACCCGCGTAGACAAGCGGGTTGTACAGATTCGCGCGTCCACCGAACAGGGAGGATTCGACGAAGATTCGAGCCGGAGCAAGGAAGAAGGCGAGCGGACTCTTGCCCCCACCATACTCGTCCATGAATTCGCGGACGAGGGAGGCATCGAGCGGCGTGCCAGGCGCGCCACCAACGAATGGCGCCACCGGGTTGCCGTATCGCCAGAGGTTCAGCGCGTACCAGAGGCCGCCGGTCGCCGCCGCGCAGACGGCCACGAGGGCGGCGTCCCTGAACGGGCGCTCTCGTCGTCGGATGATGGGCCACGCAGTGGCAGCGGCGGCGATGATCGCGCCGGGATACTTCGCGCCGGCAGCGATACCCGCAAACAGCCCCGCGGCCGCGAGCTCGGCACGTTCGCCGCGGCCGGCCAGGCAGAACGCCGTCGCGGCGCTCGCCGCCAGCAACAGCAGATCTTCCTTGGCCGATGCCACCTGAAACGCCAGGACGGGCGCACCGAGGCCGATGATCATCGCCGCGCCTACGTGCTCGCTCCGCTCGCAGACGCGACGCGCGAGCGCGCTCACGACGCCGACCGTCAACAGCCATTCGAACGCGGTGAGCGCGCCGAGTCGGTCGCTCCCCGCGTGCAGCACGTACGCGAGCAGTACCTCCTGCGACTGCGGCCACATCGAGCGCGCCTGATCCGCCCACACGCGCACCGTGCCCGTTTCCGCGATATGCCGCGCGATCGGCACCACGTACGCCAGCGCGTCGTCGTCGGTCACCGGCGCGATGGCGCCGAGGCAGGCCAGCGCGGCGCAAATGAAAACGGCCATCGACGTCGCGTCGATTGGCGGCGCGAGGGGTGCATGCGCCGATTGGGCGCGGCGCGCCCGGCCGGAGTTATGGCGTAGCGCGACCGTGCCACCGAGCGCCGCAAGCACGCCAAGGACGGCGGTCGCATGGAAGAACCATCCGGTCAGCGCGGCGATGGAAAGCAGAAGCGCCGTCAGGCCGAGGCCGGCGGTCAGTTGAAGCGACACGCGTTCGTAGGTACGAAGCTCCGGCCACGATAGTCGTGATAACGCCATCGTTCCGAGCGTCCACGATGCTCCAGCGAGGAGCGCTACGGTTCCGACGGTCAGCACCCCGTGCGTCGCCCATTCACGGGCGCATTGTACCGAGGGCGCAACCGCGGCTCATGACAGTCCACGGGGGCTCGGCTGCAGCGGACTGGTCCAAACCGTCCAGGCACCTCTGCGTGCCGCTGCGCTCGATGCCCGTGGCGTCCTCGGGGCGGTAGAGCCGGCGCGGGACCGTCAATAAAACCAGTCGACGATGGCGTCTCGCACGCCGTCGGTCACCGGCAGCACTTCGTGGAGCAGGTGCGATCGGAAGGCAACGAGCGTTCCTGCCGCGGGTGAAATATCGAGCGGTACGGTCTCCTGGGCGGGGTCGACAACGCCGTACAACCGCAACGAGCCCCCTTCGCATCGGCCATCGCCCACACCGTGACCTGCATCTGTCAGAAACAGCACGAGCGAAACGCGCCGCGAGAATTCGTGTCCTGGCTCATCGAGACGATCCCGGTGCGAGCGGTAGAAACCGCCGGGCAGATATCTGAGGAATCCGGGTCCTTCCGCCGCGCTCAAGGTCTCCCCGAAGAAGCACGACGCCTCGGCACGTACGTTCGCAAACGCGTCCTCGACGACACGAACGGTCCTGGAGTCGACCGCCACGTCGGACGTCCGCCGTATTCTCTCGTCGACCACGTAGCCGCCGACATAGATTTCAGCCGCTTCGGCGCGGCCGCGATCCATCGCCGCACGGACGGTTGCGCACCCGGCCTTGTCGAAGAAGGCCGGCTTCACGAAGACACCAAGCTCCTGGAGTCGCGCCTCGGTCAAAGCCGCTCGTTTTTCAGACTCCACCGTGACAACGTCCCTGGATTCGGGGCTCGGGATTCGGGATTCGGGATTCGATGCGTCGAGTCCCAGGCAACGGACGTGGTGATGGCGCGAAGGAGTGCACGAACGCGCCGCACAAGTCGAAAAGACTGGCTCGCCGCCAATCCGTAGAGGCGCTCAGCCATCGTCGCAGAAAACGGCGCAGGCCGTGCGAGCCCATTTCTCGATACGGCCATGACGTGCCCTAGGAGCGTCGACGCGGACCTCGGGGGGTCGTTTCGCCAGTGTGAATCGCCTCGGGTGACGAGGAGCCACTCGTCGTTACTCAGGCGCTTCTCGATCAGCCGATGAGCAAACAGGCGGTCGCCATCCGCCACCAGGACGACATCGCCAGGTTGGACAGCGTCCGTGGTGCAATGTCGAATGGAGAGAACGTCGCCGGACCTGATGACCGGAAACATGCTGCAACCATGCGCGCGCAGCCGCAGCTGGCCGTACTGTCGCAGGACGTCGGCGACCAATGCGGGCGCCGCCGCTGTCAGGAGTTCTTTTTTACCGCCCGGCACGCACCGGTGACGGGATTGGTCTTGCCGCATGCCAGCGCCATCGTCTCGAACAACTGTTCCCGGGCGAAACCCGGCTTTTCGTACGGCTTGCGTGTCCGCCCTTTCGATTCCGCAGGTACGTCGGCGGGCCCGGACATCGGCTTTTTCGGGGTGTTCATTCGGACGCTCCTTCGATGGACGCTGCTCGTGCGCGTAGCATCGACTTTTCACAATCGGCGGATGAGGGGCCTCGCATGTTGCCTTCCATGTAGGCGAGGCCGGGACACCGCGTGCAGGTCGACATGTAACTGCAACTCGGGCACGTTGTGAGATCGCCGATACGGATCGAGCGCACCTCGTTCAGCTGTGGCGAATGTCGCCACACGTGTTCGAACCGCTCCTGCCGGAGATTGCCGCTCGGCAGGGGAAACTGGACACACGGGTAAACGTCGCCGTACGGCGTGATGTAGCAAGCGATGTGACCGGCACTGCACGGAGCGGCGTCGAGCATCTCGGGATCCGCGTCCGCCGATGGTGGCGTGCAGAAGTCGTCGCCAACGATCGATCGGTCCTTGAAGAGATGAAGCACCTGCGTTTCGGGCATGCGGAGTGCCAGAATCGACGTGTCACCGTCCATTTTTGGTGTAATCGTGGGGTCCATCGTGTACTCGGCCCCAAGCTCCTCGGACAACGCGCGCACGCCGTGGTAGTCCGACGCGTTCTGACGCATCAGCACGTTGGCAATCGTCACCTTCAGCCCGCAGGATGTCAGGAAGCGGATCGCAGAAACCGTCCGGTCAAGTGATCCGCGCACTTTTGTGATCGCGTCGTGCACTTCCGGTCGATGAGAGTAGACGCTGATTTGCACCTGCCGCACGCCGAGGTCGCGAATGCGTACCGCGTCGGCTTCCTTGATCAGGATCGCGTTCGTCTTGATCTTCACGTCGAACTGCAGACCTCGCGCATACGCGAGCAGTTCGAAGAAGTCCTTGCGGAGTAACAATTCCCCGCCGCTGAAGGTGAGGAAGAGTGTGCCCGCCGATGCCAGCTGGTCGAGGACGTCCTTCACCTCGTCCGTCGTCATCTCGCCGTGATCCTCGTGGTCGAGATAGCAATGGACGCAGCGTTCATTGCAGCGGTACGTCAGGTCGAAGTGGACCGCGAGCGGCACGCGCTCGGCGATCGCGCGCTCCCGGACCCGGTCCATCAAATGAGCCGTCATGCGACGGCCTGATCGTGTGTCGACAGGACGCCGGCCGCGGCAAGCGCCTGGACAAATTCCTCGACGTCTCGCAGCGCCGTATCGGGATCGACGTCGTACTCGAGACACATGGCATCGGCGATGCCCTGGATGGACGTGCGCCCGTCGGCCGCCTCCCAAATCGTCGTGCCAACTTCGTTCAAGACGAAGAGGTTCGAGTCCTCGGCGGACAGAATCACCATCTCCGCGCCGACCTTCCGCGCCGCAATCTTGGCGCCACGCACGACAAAGACACTCATTCGATGGTGCTCCAGACGCGCTGATCGGGCGCGAAGCGAAGCGTGTACGCCGGAACGCGCGAGGCAAAATCGCACGCCGTATCAAGGACATGATTGACGAGCGTGCGATCCTCGGCAAAGAACAGGATGTTTCGCATCAGCGTCTGGACGGTGTGAGCCGTGTCGAGTCGATCATGTCGGTTATCGTCGCCGCGTCCAAGCTGAAACAGCGCGGCGACGGGCGCGCTCACCGGCTCGCCCAGATCGCTCAACTCGCCGGCGAACGGCGTGCCGAACGCGACATACCCCTCGGGGGTACGCCGCAAGTACGAGATCTCATCTGTCAGCACCGTCACATCGTCCGGAGCGAGCCCGACGATCGTCGACTTTCCGGCGCCAGATGGCCCGGTGAAGAGGTAGGCGCGACCATCGCGAACCGCGCTGGACGCATGCAGGAGAAATCCGCCTTCAGTCGACAGAACGAGCGTGTGGACGATGCGCAGGATTGAGTCGATGGCGTAGGGGTTCAGCGTCTGCCAGATGCGGCCTCGCCGTTCCGCGACATCCCACTCGGCGTGGAAGTCGCCGCGCTGCATGATCCACCGGCTGCTCCGGACGTGAACCTTGAGATCGGCGTCGCCATCGAATGTCCCGTACGGGACCACGGTGATGTCGAACTGGAATACCGGTTCAGCGGAGGGATTCAGAAACCGGCGGAAGCGACGTTCCAGGACATCCACGAGCGTCCCGTCGGTCGTATGCAGAACAACCGCGACGCCACCTACGTCGACGATGACACCGTGGTTGCTTTGCATTCGGTTGGACTATACGTTACGCAGGTGAGCCACGCAACGCTACATCATCTAGAACTGCTGCGCGAGCTGAACGATCGTGCTCTGCACCGTCGAGGGCACGCCCATCGTGCCGTAATAGATGTTGGCGGTCGCCGTCCCACCGGTCATCGCTGCCGTTTTCGTGTCGATGATGATCTGGGAAATCACACCGGCCGGTGCTGCGAACCAATTGGCCATGTTCACCGGAGCCGCGTCGCTTCCGGCAAAGCCCGCGCCGATGCGGTTCATGAACAGATAGGTGCCGCCGCCGCCGCCGACGAATACGAAATCCTTGTTCGCCAGCGAGCTGGCCGTCAGGAACTCGGTGACCGGGCTGGCGGCGACGACAGCGCCGCCGCCGCTGCGATGCAACTGGGCGTAACCCGATGCGGCGCCGAACGAGCCGTTGTACGGGAAACGAACCAGATAGGTATTGTTGCTGCCCGAGCTCGCCCCGACCGAGTAGAAATTTCCACTGTCCGTCGACCAGAAGGCGTCGTCGAACGTGCCCCCGATCGGCGCCGTCGTCGTGCCCGGTCCCAGCATCTGCGACGAGGTCGTCGTCGCACCCGAGGCAAACAGCACATCGAATGTGCCGATGCCGGCCACGCCAAACCCGGCGGCGTCGTTGGTGCTCACGATGATTCGGTCGTTTGTGACGTCGATGATCGGCGGTGAGAGTGCTCCCGCGACGCCGGATCCCGTTCCTCCCGGCGCCGACCTGATGCAGGTGTACGGTGACGCCCCGGAAGTATTCAAACGATAGAGGTAGCCGTTGTAACTCGTGACGATCACCTGATTGCTGTAGAACACCGGGGACTGCAGCTGCGAGGTCCCGCACGCATTCGTGAAGTTCGTCGAATCAATCGACGCGGTCGCGAGATGCGTGTTGATGACGTGACGAATTCGCCCCGTCGAATCTCCAAAGAAGATCTGATTGCCGCTGTAGTCGAGATACGGAGAGGCCACGTTGTTCACGACACCCGCGAACGTGATCTCGAAGAGTTGTTCGCTCGTCGCGGTGCCGATGGGCGACGTCGAGAGCACGTGCGCGTTCGACCATACCTGCGTGCTGAAGTTGTACGTGCCGGGATTCGTCGTAATGTTGTTGACGTTGATCGCGTGGAGGCGAACGCCAGCGGCCCGGTTCTCGAGCACGTAGAGGACGGTACCGTCCAGGCTGGGGACCGCGGACGTCGCGGTGCCATTGGTCATGCGAATGCCCCACTTGACCGTCGGCGTCGCGCCGGCCGCGTTGCCTGGGCAACCCGCGTACGGGTTCGTGATCGCGATGACATTCGGTGTCGCGGCCGCGCCGTTCTGATCGACGGTGAAGTAGATCACGTCGGTGCAGTTGGCCGTCGTAATGTCGAAGTTGTACTTGGCCGGCGCACCGACGACGTTGCCGTAGCCGCCGGTTCTCAGATTCCAATCGAGGTGCGAGGCGGAATCCTGAGGCTTCTTCGGCCCGAAGACTTCCTTCACGAGATTGAACCAGTCGAGCAGAGGCTGATTCTGCGCGTCCCGCAACGCCCGCGCGTGCTCGAGACGGACGTGCTTCGAGTACGTGCGCCAGTCGCGATCGATCTTGGCACCCATGTCGGGACCGAGGCTCGACGCGATCAGGCGACTGGATGACCAATCGCGCGGTCCGCCACGACGCGACGTGCGGCTCTGGGCCTGCCCGTCAACTGTCGTAATGGCAGCAACGGCCACCAGGACGACCGCCGCGATTGTGACCTTCGCCAATGTCTTCTTCAACACAACTCCATTTGGGGACGCATGAGTTCTAGAGCAATGTGGAGGCCTGCTTCGGAATGCGACAAACAGCCTGCTTCTGCACGCTCTTGCGCCCTCTGCATGTTCCACCAGCGAACACGCAGGAGCACATTCGTCAAGGATGAAGCATGGACAAGGCCTGACCGCAGACGGATGGCGGCATGCGAGTAGCGGGAAGCCTGCGTTGACGATAAACCGCTTAGAACTGCTGCGCGAGCTGAACGATCGTGCTCTGCACCGTCGAGGGCACGCCCATCGTGCCGTAATAGATGTTGGCGGTCGCCGTCGAGCCGGTGATCGCCGTCGTTCTCGTGTCGATGATGATCTGGGAAATCACGCCGCCCGGCGCCGCGAACCAATTGGCCATACTCGACGGGGAGTTGTTGGTTCCGCCGAAGCCTGCCCCGATGCGGTTCATGAACAGGTAGGTCCCTCCGCCGCCGCCGACGAACACGAAATCCTTGTTCGCCAGCGAGCTGGCCGTGAGGAACTCAGTGACGGGGCTGGCGTCCACGACCGCGCCGCCGCCGCTGCGATGCAACTGGGCGTAGCCTGATGGGGCGCCGAAGGAGCCGTTGTACGGGAGACGAACCAGATAGGTGTTGCTGCTGCTGGCGTTCGCCGCGACCGCATAGAAATTGCCGCTGCCCGTCGACCAGAACGCGTCATCGAACGTGCCGCCGGTCGGCGCTGTCGTCGTCTCCGGTCCCAGCGCCTGGCTCGAGGTCTCCGAATCACCCCAGGAAAACATGAGATCGAATGCATCAATTGCCGCCGTCGTGGACCCTGCGGCGTTGTTCGTGCTGACGATGATCTGGTCGTTGGTGACGTCGATGATCGGCGCTGAGAGCGCGCCGGCGACGCCGGACCCAGATCCGCTCCGCGCCGCCCTGAGGCAGTTGTACGGCGACCCGGACGTGGTGTTCATCCGATAGAGATAGCCGTTGTAGCTGGTGACAATCACCTGATCGTTGTAGAACACCGGGGACTGCAGCTGCGACGTCCCGCACGTGTCCGTAAAATTCGTCGTGTCTCTCGACGCGGTCGCAAGATGCGTGTTGATGACGTGCTGAATCCGTCCCACCGAATCTCCAAAGAAGATTTGATTGCCGCTGTAGTCGAGATACGGCGAGGCCACGTTGTTCACGACACCCGCGAAGGTGATCTGAAAGAGTTGTTCGCTCGTCCCGGTGCCGATGGGCGACGCCGAAAGCACGTGCGCGTTCGACCATACCTGGGTACTGAAGTTGTACGTGCCGGGATTCGTCGTAATGTTATTGACGTTGATCGCGTGCAGGCGAACGCCAGCGGCCCGGTTCTCGAGCACGTAGAGGACGGTACCGTCCAGGCTGGGGACCGCGGACGTCGCGGTGCCGTTCGTCATGCGAATGCCCCACTTGACGGTCGGCGTTGCACCCGCCGCGTTGCCAGGGCAACCAGCGTAGGGGTTCGTGATCGCGATGACATTCGGTGTCGCGGCCGCGCCGTTCTGATCGACAGTGAAGTAGATCACGTCGCTGCAATTGGCCGCCGTAATGTCGAAGCTGTATTTGGCTGGCGCACCAACGACGTTGCCGTAACCACCGGTCCTGAGATTCCAATCCAGATGCGAGGCGTACTCTTGAGGCTTCTTGGGCCCGAAGACCTGCTTGA
Source organism: uncultured Acidobacteriota bacterium (assembly GCA_963741135.1). GTDB lineage: Bacteria > Acidobacteriota > Vicinamibacteria > Vicinamibacterales > UBA2999 > Gp6-AA40. The sequence continues at coordinate 94,089 of CAVUHC010000004.1, read as the reverse complement.
CCTGATTGAACCAGTCGAGGAGAGGCTGATTCTGCGCGTCCCGCAGCGCTCGCGCGTGCTCGAGACGAACCTGCTTCGAGTACGTGCGCCAGTCGCGATCGAGCCTGGCACCCATGTCGGGACCGATGCTCGACCCGATCAGGCGGCCGGTGGACCAATCCCGCGGTCCACCACGACGCGTCGTCCGGCTCTGGGCCTGCCCGTCTATCGTCGTGATGGCAGCAACGGCCACCAGGACCGCCGCCGCGACCGCAATCTTCGCCAATGTCTTCTTCAACACAACTCCTTCGGGGACGCATGAGTCCTAGAGCAATGTGGAGGCCTGCTCGAATTGCGACAAACAGCCTGCTTCTGCACGCTCTTGCACCGCTGCATGTTCCACCAGAGAACACGATCGAGACAGATTCGTTCTGGTGGGACACCTTCATTCGGGATGGGCCGTGGATAATGAGGCCGTGACCGCGGAGGAACGGGGCCTGTGCTCGCGAATCGCAGGTGGCGCGGCGCTGCTCACGCCAGGACTTGCCCGCGCCGCGCGGCGGCACCGAGTGCACCTGCTGCTGGCAACCCGCCTGTCAGAGGAGGAGCGCCGGACGCATGAAGGCGTGTCGCTTGCCCGGGATCTCACGGTCGCAGCGGCACTGAACGGGTGGCACGAGGAGGCCTTGCGCGAGCTGCTCGACTCGCTCGTTGGCAGCAACGTGGCCGTCCTTCTACTCAAAGGGACCGGGCTTGCGTACACGGTTTACCCGGAACCGCACCTCCGGCCGCGTCTTGATGTCGATGTCTTGATCAGGCGCGACACGCTCGGCGACGCTGAGAGGGTGCTCGCGGCGCGTGGCTGGGAGCGGCCACCCGAGCGCGATTCAGAGCTGTCCGAACCGCAGCGGCATTACGTGAAGCGCGGGCCCGCCACCGTGCTCTATCACCTCGACCTTCACTGGAAGATTGCCAACCCACGCCTGTTCGCGGACGCGCTGACGTTCGATGAGCTCGAATCCCGCGCCGTTGGTATTGCGGCGCTTGGCGCTGACGTACGCACGCCGGGGTATGTGGACGCGCTCTTCGTCGCCTGCCTGCATCGCGTTGCGCATCACGCCGACGCGATCGATCTTCTCTGGTTGTGGGACATCCATCTCCTGATGGAACGCGTGTCCACGGATGACCGAGAACGCTTCATTGCACTGGCAGAGCGCACTGGCATGCGGGCGATCTGTGGTCGGGGTCTTCACCTTGCGAGCGATCTGTTTGGAACGCCCGGCGCGGCGGAAGTAGCGGCGCGCTTAGAGAACGCCCGTGCCAGCTCGAAGGCGGAACCATCGTCGAGCTTCCTGGGAGGTGTTCGCCCGATAACAGCGCTCGGCACCGATCTGAGGACGCTCCCCTGGCTCGATCGTCTTCATCTGATTGGAGACCATCTCTTTCCATCGACCGTCTACATGCGCGCCCGGCACCCTCGCTGGCCGCCGGTGCTCCTTCCGCTGGCGTACGTCGCGCGGATCGCGCGCGGTGCGCCAAAATGGTTCAGGCGTGCCTGAGGACGACGATCGGGTCGGCGAATAGCACCGGACGGAAACCGGCGGCGCGAGTTTCCTGTTCGATCTGCGCTCTTGTAAACCGGTGTTCATAGGTGAGCAGACCGGTGCCCGCGGCCCGTCCGATGACGTCGCCTTCCTCGAGCGTCCAGTCGCTTCTCCACAACCGTTGCGCGAACCGAGCCAACGCAGCCGCACGACTGCGTGGCGGATTCGTCGGATAACTGACGACCACGCAACCGTCGGGGGAGACATTCCGTGAGGCCTGTTTCAACATCTGGATACGGCGCTTCGAATCCGGCACATACCCGTACACAAACCACGAAAACCAGACAACGTCGAACACCTGCTCGCGGTTCCAATCCTCGAAAAACCCGCATTCGAGGGTGGCCTCTCCTCCATGTTTTTTCAGATAGGCCCGTGCACGACTGAGTGCACCTTCGGCGGGATCAATCCCGGTTACGACACATCCGCGCTCGAGAAAGGCAACGACGTCCCGTCCGCTGCCGCAGCCGATCACCAGGATCCGATCGCCCAACTTCACGTACTCATCCGCCACCCTGCTCTCCCACCACGCCAATCCGCCGCCGATCTCGCGTTCGTCAGCAACGAAATCGTTCCAGGCTGGGCTGACCCCTTCGCGCATCTGCGCCAGCGGCATAAGAGCGGCGCTCGTGTACAGGCAGAAGCGGGAGGCACTTTCCAGCAGGCGCCCACAGCCGTTGAATGCGCGAGATAGGAATGCCATCGGGATAGTCATGATTATCGCAAGCTCACGCGATCGTGTCCTGGCAAGGAACAGTCGCGGTTTCACGGTACACAAAAAGGGCTCCGGGATTTGCCGGAGCCCTTTTTCAGATCGCCGCGCAGCGAAAAGCCTACAACGCCACGGAAACCTCGAGACGGGCGTCGTTGGACACCTGTGTCATACGGCGACGAGGCGGCGGAACAGCAGCCGACGCGCAGGAGCATGGCGGAACAGCTCCGCGATGAGATGTCGATGCTGGTTGAATTTCGCGGTTCGTCGGACCAGCGGCATCACGCCGTTGGTGCGGGCGAGATCGAACAGTGAATCGATTTCCGGATCGGTCAGGCGCTGGGCCAGCATCCGGAGCGCGAGCTGCGCCTGGAACTCGGGCCCGAGCCGCTCGCGCCACCGCTGCTGATACGCGGACAGCGTGTCGGCGTCGAGCTGGTCGCGGCGCAACGCGGGGATCAACGTCTCCGCTGCGAGCGTCGCGCTGACGAGGCTGTAGTAAATGCCCCCCCCGGTCGTTGGCTTCACGAGTCCCGCCGCGTCGCCCACCACGAGCAGCCGCGACGCAAATGTCCGCGGCAGCGTCGACAACGGCAGGAACCGTCGGCGAGGCTCGGAGATGGACTCCGGCGCGATCCCCCACGACGCGCCGACGCGGCTGACGAATTGATGGAAGAACATCGACGCGTCGCCTTCGCACATCAGGCCGACCCGCACAAAGGGTCCTCCCGACCTGGTGACCGGGACGGTCCACGCGAAGCCACCAGGCGCGACGTCACCGCCGAAATAGACCTCCACGTCACCGCTGCGCGACGCCGGGAGTTCGAGCTGCGCGGAGTTGAGCGACACGGGCGGCATGCCGAGGCCGAAGCGGCGCTGGAGCCCGTAGCTGGCGCCGCACGCCAGCACAACGGCCCGGGCATGAACCGGCTTGTCACCCTCGATGTCGAGACGCATGCCACCAGGCGACGGCTCGAGATTGCGCACGCGGCAGCCTGGACGCATCTCGACACCAGCGAGGATGGCGCGCTGCGCGATCGTCTGATCGAGCATGCGGCGGTCGACGACGTGGGCCTCGATCGCGGGGGTTGTGTAGGAGATCTCGAAGCCGGACGGCGAAAAGAATCTCGCGGTGGACAGCGTGTTGAGCACCGACGCACGCGTCAGCTCGAACTCACCGAACGCGTCGTCGGCGAGCACGCCCGTGCAGTGCACCGGCTGTCCGACCTCGTCGTGTTCCTCGAAAAGAGTCACCGCGAAGCCGGCTCTGGCGAGGAGGAACGCGGCGTGCAGTCCGCCGGGACCGCCTCCGATGACCGCTACGTCGAGCATGTCAGCTTGTGTCCGCAGGCAGCCCTCGCCGCTGCGGGCGGGTTCATTATACGGGCCGTTAGAGCTTTCGCGCCCGGACTTCCCACCGGCCGCGGAAGGTGATCCAGATCGACACCGCGACAAGGAAGACGTCGAGGCAGAAGCTCGCGTTGCGGACGTAGATGGCGTCGAGACGGAACTTCCGGGTCCGCGGGGTATCGCGCGGAGCGTAGACCTGCGTCAAGCCGGTCAATCCAGGCCGCACCGAATGGCGTGCGTCGTATCCGGGAATCGTCTCGAGACGCACCAGCTCTGCTGCCCCGCGGAGCTCGATCTCGCCCGGCATCAGGGGTCTCGGTCCGACAAAGCTCATGTCGCCGCGGAAGATGTTGACCAACTGCGGCAGTTCGTCCATCGCGGTCGCGCGAAGCACCCGTCCAACGCGCGTGATGCGTGGGTCGTCTTCTTCAGCCTGGCGCGGGGGACGGGTTGATGCGTCCGGAACCATGGAGCGGAACTTCAGCGCGCGGAACGTCGATCCGCCAAGGCCGACACGATCCTGGAAAAACAGCACCGGGCCGCCGTCTTCGAGCTTTAGTGCCGTCGCGATCACGACCCACAGCGGGGCCGAGATGACAAGGCCTGTTCCAGACAACAGCACGTCGAACGCGCGCTTCAACACGCGGCGGCCACCTCTCGCAAGAGCACATCGTACGCCGCCACCTGACGGGGACGATCGAACTGGAGCGCCGCTTCACGCGCGCGTTCCCCCATCTGATGGGCGCGGGACGGATCGGATGCGATCTCCACCACGCGTGCGCACAGAGCAGAGGCATCCCCCGGGCCGACCACGAACCCGCAACCCGCCTCCTCGACGATCTGCGCCACCTCGCAGTCCTGCTCGACCGCGGCAATGCACGGTCGTCCCGACGCCAGCACGCTGTAAAGCTTGCTCGGCACGATCACGCCTGCGAGGCCACACTTCAGCGAGATCAGCGACACGTCCGCAGTGGCGTACGACTGGTCCATCATCTCGCGCGGCTGGAACGGCAGGAACAGGACGTTGCGGAGGTCACGCCTCGCCGCCACGTCCTGCAGGTCGCGCTTCTTCGACCCTTCGCCGACGAGCACGAACACGATATCGGGGCGGTCGCGCAGCTGCTCGGCCGCGTGCAGGATGATTTCGAGGTTCTGCGAAAGACCGATGTTGCCGGCGTGCAGCACGACAAAACGGTCCACGAGCCCATGCTGCCGGGCGAACGCGTTGTCGCGGGGGCCCGGCGTCATCGCGCGACAGTCGGTCCAGTTGTGAATCACGGTGACCTTCGACGGATCCGCGCCCTTCCCCTCGACAAGCCGCCGCTTCATCGTGTCGCCAAGCGCGACGATCCGGGCGGCCTTTCGCACCAGAAATCGATTCACCTGCGTCAGCGCGTCGTTGACGATGCCGCTCCGAAAATCCTCGAGGAGCACGGCGACTTCAGGAAAGATGTCCTCGCACAGAAACACGAACGGCGCCCGCGCCCGGGCGGCTGCCGCGAGCGCTGCGAGACCGATGATTGGTGGATCGGTCAACGCCACCACGACGTCGGGCCGCCGGACGCCCTGTCCTTTGAGGACGGCCGAAGCGAAATAGGTCACATAGTTAGCCGCGCGTCCCGTGAAGCGGCTCGGATCCAGCGTCGATCCGGTGCCCCTGACGATGTGCACGCCGTGGCGCCACTCGGAACCGGGCAGCCGCGCATCGGAACGTAGCGGGTAGCCGGTGACGACCGTCACATCCCAGCCATGCACGCGGACCAGGTCTTCGGCGAGCTCGGTGAGCAACTGACCGGTGGCGCTGAGGTCAGGCCAGTAGGATCGATTGAAGAAGCAGACGTGCATCGCAATGTCAACCACGACGACCGCGAAGAACACGAAGTACAACCTTGTCTTCGTGACATTCGCGACCTTCGTGGTTCAAGAAATCTTCTCCAGGACGTGCGACCCCATGACGAGCACGTCCATGTCCGTGCGCAGAAAGCAGCCGAGCGCCTCGCCCGGGGTCAGCACGATCGGCTCGTTCTCGTTGAACGATGTGTTCAGCAGGATTGGCACGCCGGTCTTCCGGCCGAAGGCGTGAATCAGGGACCAGTACAGGAGGTTCGTCTCGCGGCTCACCGTCTGCAGACGCCCCGAACCGTCAACGTGAGTCACCGCCGGAATCACCTCACGCTTGTCCGGACGAACGGGATAGACCTGCATCATGAAAGGGTCATGCACCGCGCCAACGAAGTAGTCGTCGAGCGCCTCGACGGCCACCGACGGCGCGAAAGGGCGGAACTTCTCGCGGAACTTGATCCGGACGTTGATGATCTCCCGCATGTCGCGGCGGCGCGGATCCGCAAGGATGCTGCGATTGCCCAGCGCGCGCGCACCCCATTCCATCCGGCCCTGGAACCAGCCGACGACCTGCCCCGCGGCAATGCGCGACGCAGTCCATTCGCACAGGTCCTCCTGGCTCGGGATCTGCGTGCGGGTGCAGCGCTTGGCTTCCAGATCGCGGCTTCGCGTGTCGATCGCGGCGGCGATCTCGCGGTCATCGAACTGCGGACCCCAGTAGCCATGCCGCATCTGGAACCGGTGCTCGCCTCCACCCTTGTGCCAGACGTGCAGCGCCGCGCCGAGCGCGGTGCCGTTGTCACCTGAGGCGGGTTGAATATAGATGTCGCTGAACGGTGTCTCCGAGCGGATCTTTCCGTTGGCAACGCTGTTCATGGCGCAGCCGCCGGCAAGGCAGAGCCGCGGATTGCGGACGCGCGAGTGCAACGACCGCAGCACCGAGAACGCCGCCTCCTCGTACACGCGCTGCAGCGATGCCGCGAGTGCCTCGTGGCGGGCATCCAGCGCGTCCTCCGGACGGCGGGCGGGGCCCAGCAGCGCATCGAGCTTTGGCGTGAATACCTTGCCGATCTCCGGCTCGCCATCCGCCCACGTCATCGTCATTCCGCCCGACGCGTGCGTGAAGTACGACAGATCGAGGCGAAGCTGCCCACGTCCGTCAACGTGCACGAGCTGGCGCAGCTTGTCGGTGAAGCGAGGTTCACCGTACGGCGCGAGCCCCATCACCTTGAACTCGTCGCCGTACTTCGGGAATCCAAGGAACTGGGTGATCGCCAGGTACAACAGCCCGAGAGAGTGCGGAAAGAAGACGCGATTCTGGATTGTGAGGACCGAACCGCGCCCGACGCCTGTGGACGTGCTGACGAAGTCCCCGAACCCGTCGATCGCGCAGACGGCGGCGTCCTCGAACGGGCTCGCGAAGTAGCTGCTCGCCAGGTGCGCGGCGTGGTGCTCGACGTAGTGCATTCGCGCGGAGACGTGCGAGCGGTCGAGGCCCATGGCCTCGGCGCACGTCTGCGCAATGTGGGACACGGACATCGCATTGGCAGCGCGATCGCGGATCAAGGACGGACTCGGTCGATGGCGCAGCGCGAACAGGCCTTTGCGCCACAGGTGTGCCCTGGGATTGCGCGAGACGGCGAACGCGTCCACCTCTCTCGCCTCGGCGCCCGCCATCGCGAGGCACGCGCGAATCGCGTCGCGCGGAAAGCCGGCGTAATGCTTGACGCGCCGGAAGCGCTCCTCTTCGACGGCGGCGACGAGCTCTCCGTCGCGCAGGATCGCGGCGGCCACGTCGCCGTGGTACGCGTTGATGCCGAGAATCAGCATCCGTTGGACGCTGCGCGTCGAAGCACGGTGAGGGAATCTACTTCGTCGATCACTTCAAATCGCGGATCCTGTCGCACGACGTCGGTGGTGAAGCGCACACTGTCGAGATCGGTTTTGCCTGCGATGCTTCTACTGTCGTGCAGGGCCACGACGCCATCCTTCGCGACGTGGGGGCTCCAGTCCTTCCAGTCGCGCGCAATCGCGTCCCACGAGTGATCGCCGTCGATGAACAGGAAATCGACCGGCTCGGACCAGGCGGTCACGGCGTCGTGGCTGAATTGCCGGATCAGGCGCGCGCGCGCGCGGTGGACCCGCGACACGTGGTATTCGGCAATCCATCGTTCGAAGCTCACGCCGAGGCGGCCGGGCGGATGCGGGTCGATGCCGATGACCTCGCCATCCTCATGGACCAGGGCACGGAAGAGCGCCGTATTCGCAGCGTGATAGACGCCGATCTCCACGATGCGCCGCCGCCCCTCGGCGTGGCGGGCCAGGCAGCGCCGCTCAGGCTCGGTCGTCTGCGTTGCCGGCTCGCGAAGACCAATCCGCGTCATCAGCCAGGCCCAGGCACTGCGGCCGATCACGCGCACGCCTCAGGGGCCGACGGCACATCGTGCGGCGCGGACCCTTCGGGTCCTCGAGGCGAACCTGAAAGGCTCGCCCCGCCCTGAAGCAGCCCCAGCGCCCGCCGAAACCGATCGACGAAATGGCCGGGAAGAAATCGTTGCCGAACGGCTTCGGCGCCGGCGTGGCCGAGCCGCGAGCAGAGGGCCGGATCTGAAAACAGGCGAACGCACGCCGCTTCCACCTCCGGGACGCTGCCGAATGTCACAAGCACTCCACTGCGGCCATCCTCGAGAATTTCTGCGGCTGCGCCCGGGCACGCAATGCACGGACGCCCGGCGCGCATGGCCTCGAGGTACACGAATCCGAACCCCTCGTCGCGGCTCGGCATCACGAAGAATGCCGCTTCGCGATACAAGCCGTTGAGACGTGCGTCGTCAACGCGTCCGAGAAAGAGCGTTGCGTCATCAAGGTTCAGTGATCGCGCCTTCGCCTGCAGGCGGCTTCGGTCGTCGCCGTCCCCGACGATGACCAGCCGCGCGTCCGGGCAGGTTGCACGCACGCGAGGCCACGCCTCCAGCAGCGCGTCATGCCCCTTGTACCGCTCCTCGCGCGACATCCGTCCAACTATCAGCGCGAATCCGGGCGCCACGAGACTCGCGCCCGCGTCCCTTGCCGCCGGCGCAGACGGATGACAGACGTTCAGGCCAATGTGCACGACTGCCGGATTGGCTGCCTTGAATCGCTCGACGGTGTGATGAGAGATCGCCACAACATGAGCGGCCTTCGACAAGGCCGCACGCTGCAACATCGTGAGAGGACGCCACGACTCGATACCGACAAGCACGGCCGCAAGCGCTGCGCCGCGAGCCACAAGCGGCAGTGACAACGGCAGGAAGTGCGAGTGCAGCACGACAATCAGATCGCCCGGAGAGACCCGGATCGCCTCACTCAGCATCGCGGCAACGAAGCGGAGGCGGCTGCCGTTCGACGAACAGAATCGGACGGGTAGACGGCGGAGCATCTCTGGGTGTCCCTGGTCTTGCAGCGAGTAAACGACGACGGTGTCGGCTGTATCTGCCGCGAGCGCCGCCACCACCTGGCGTCCAAGCTCGGACAAGCCGTCGCCACCGCCAAACTGCGGTCCTATGACAATCACACGACGCTTGTCACGCATGCGCAATGCCGTGCGCCAGGCGGCGATACACGTCCTCGAGCTGCGCGACGGCCTTCGGCCAGGTATAGCGCTCCTCGATCAGGGCACGTCCCCGCTGCCCCATCTCGATGGCGCGCCGGGGATCGCTCAGGATCGCCGAAATGCCGTCGGCGATCGCCACGGATGACTGCTCCACCCAGAACCCTGTCTCACGGCTGTCGACCTCGGGCCATGGACATCCTTTCGTGACGACGACGGGCCTCGACGCGGCCATCGCTTCCGCTGCGCTCATCCCGAAGCTCTCCGAATCGGAGCAGAGCACGAGCATCGAGCAGGCGTCCAGCAGCTTCCGTTTGTCCTGCTCGTCGACGGCGCCGGTCCATGTCACCGCTCCACCAAGCGGCGCAAATAGCGGCTCGACCCTCGAGCGATGGCTGTCTTCGTCCGGTCCGGCTATGACGAGGCGCGTCTCAGGATGCCGCTGACGAACGCGTGCGAACGCCGTTGCCAGCACGTCGAGCCGTTTGATGGGATGGATGCGCCCGACGAACAAGACGAACGGCGACGAACCCAACAGGAATTGCCGGCGGGTCTCGCACGGGTCGATCGTGACGGGCGGTGGCAGCGCGACACCGTTCGGCACATAGCACGTCCGGTTCGCCCCGAAGCGCGACGTGAGCTCGTCGAGCTCTGGACGTGACGTCGCGTGAAGCATCGCGGCCCCGCGAATCACGGTCCGATCGAACGCGACGTACGCGACACGTTTGCGCCAGGCGTCGTGCGCGAGCGCAGCAGGCGACAACATACCGCGCGGCGACAGCACGTACGGACGACGCGCGCGCCGCGCCTCGGCGGCCGCCGCCCAGATCGCGGCGTTCCAGAGGCCGTGAAGATGGACGACATCGGCCGCCGCCAGGGCCGCACGGACCGCGGCACCCAGCGATGGGGCACGAAACGCTGCGCGTGGCCAGCCTCTCGCGCAGTACTGCACCCGCACGCCGTCATACCGGGCGTCCGCGTCCGCGGGCAACTCATCGTCACCGTTTGCGGTCGTCGTGACGACGCGTACATCGAGGCCGGCGCGCTGCTGCGCCGCACACAAGCCAAGGATGCTGCGCGGAGGCCCGCCGTAGACGAACGCGGGCGCAAAGTACGCGCATACATGGACAACGCGAAGATTCAAGTGTTCAGAGAGGCGTCTCGAGCAGCGCATTGTGCGCGTCGGTGTGTTCCGTCTGTGCGCGGCGCGCCAGAAAGTACTGATCGATCAGATACGTGAACCCGCCGAGGTACACCATCAACGTGATCGCCAGCCCCATTGTCTTGACCCACGATCGTTCGAAGACATACAGGCTCAACCAGAAGACGACGGTGACGAGACTGACTGCGAGCTCGCGGTGGCGGATGACGGTGAGCCACACCTGGTACGCGGCGCCCATCGCCAGCCCGTAGATGAGTACCGGCAGGAACATCCACGGCAGCCCGAAATCGATGTACGACTCCGCGGCGTAGCCGAACGCGATGCTCGTATTCTCTTCGGTGCTCGCCACGTGGATGCCCGAATACTTGCGCACCATTTCGCTGTCGGAGGGTAGATCGCCCTTGTCCGGGAAGAGGAAGCGCGGCGTGACGAGGTGCATCAGCGCGCCTTCGATGATCTCGCCATTGGTGTGCGGGAGCACGGAGGGCACTCGCTCGATGGCAAGCGCAGGATAATAAATCGCCCAGACCCGCTCAACCACGCGCGTCGTCGAATCGCGGAAGTCACCGCCCTGCGAGAAGAACCCGGATGACAGCGCCCGCACCTTGTCGAGGCGCTCCATGCGCGTCGTTTCGATTTCCTCGTCCACGTCGCGGCGGAGCTCGCCGCGCACGTTCATCCAGACGACGCTGGAGACGCCGAGTACGAGGACAACAGCGGCGAAAAATACCCAATGACGGCTGTCGCGCCGGTCGAACACTTCAACGACGGCGATCGATCCCATCAGCAGCGGCTCGCGGAAATTGGCGAAATACCCAGTGAACCCAAGTGCCACTTCGAGCGCCATCAGCGCGGCAAGCTTTTCCCACGCGAAGACAGGCCTTGTGAATCGCCGAGCCAACAGGAACACGAGCGCCAGGTGGGAGAAGTTCAGCGCAAGAATCGCCTGCGTGATGCTCGGATAGTTCCACGCGAGCTCCTGCACAACACCGGTGACGAGCAGCGACACCCCGTAGGCGGCATAGAGAATCGTCGGCGAAAAGGCGAGCTGAGGCCGTGCCTCCGGAACAGATAGCCGGTTGCGCGCGAACATAAGACCGATAGACAGCGCGATGGCCAGCGTCACCACGCACCCGAGGCCAATCAACACCATCGTCTGCCAGTCGGACTTGACCATGGCCTCGAGCGGCTCACCGATCAGCGCTGAATAGAAGATGCCGACGCTGACCTGGACCCACTGGTACGTGACCGCCAGCGCGAGCACCGGCGGTCCTTCCGCGCTGCTCAACAGCCACCAGACCAGCAGAAGGGCCGCAACGGCGGCGCCGGCAACCCATTCGCCGGTCGCATACACCGCAATGACGACGAGAGCTGCGCGAATCAGCATTGGATGAGTGCGCCTTTGTCGCGGGCGGCCGCCAGGAAGGAGGCGAGCGTGCGATGGTAGTGCTCGAACACGAACAACGCCCCGACGGTCTGTGCCGCCACCGAGCGCTCGTCAAAGAATTGCGTCAGCGTGGACCGGACAGCCTCTCGACCGAAGGCCTCACAGCTCAGGGAACCGCTTCGGAGGATCGTCTCTTCAATCACGCGGCGCGCCTCCGGTATGGACCAATACGATTCGTCCGGATGAAAGTGACGTTGCGGAACCGTGACTGGAACGCCGCGCGCCCGCAACAGGCTGAGTGCACGCCGCCAGCCAAACCGGGCGGTCCGCGTGAGTTGCCATCGGAGCCGCGACGACTGCACGGGCACCGCGGTGCGCTGGTTCGGAATGCGCGCAAAGAAGCGGGGATAGGTCGATCTCAGCCATTGCTCGTGCCACGCGTGGTCGTTCCGCCATTCCGCCGGCACGCGCTGGGCCGTCTCGAAGAACGCGTAGTCGACAAACGGACGACGCACCGTCACGAACGGCCGCGCGGCGTCCGCAATCCGGTTGATGGACTGAATGAGCTTGTGCTCGTACGGCGCGAAGCGCGCCGGCCCCGAAAGGTGGGCCAGAATGTTCTCTGCGCTCGCCAGCGCACTCTCATACGACAGCCCAAGCGTGCCGCCGTAGTACGGCATCGACGCCACGAAGTCGGATGCGCTCGCGATCGAGAAATAGGTCGATCCGGTAACGACATCGCCAATGTAGCCGCTCAAGTACGTGTCGAACTCCTGCGGCATCTGCTCGAGCGGTTCGGCATGCATCAGATCGACGAGATTGATGAGGCCATCGGTCTGCTGAATGCGGGATGCACGCCGCTCGAGCCAGCCCGCCGCGTACAGCGGATACAGTGTCCAAGGCGCGTGGGCCGCTGCAGCAGCGCGCCGCGCGATCTTCACGTCGTCTGATTCGGAAACGCCGTAGGTCAGCGACGCCAGGCTCTGCCCCTGCCGATGCGCCTCCGCGAGAATCGCGCGGCTGTCCAATCCGCCGCTGAGCGTCAGCCCAGGTCTCGCGGCGCCGTCCAGTCGTCGCGCGATCGCTTGGCGCCATCCCTCCCGCGTGTCTTCGAGTAGCGCGCCGCGATCCGTGTCGTCTGGCTGCGGCAATGCCGACCACGACCAGTAGCGGCGTGTTTCGATCGTCCGCGGCGACAGCGTGACGCCCGACGAAGGCGGCACCATGGAGACGCCGCGAATGTTGGTCCGTGACCCGAGACGAAATCCACCGAATGTCACCGCCTCGCGAATCGCATCGAGGTCAGGCTCGCAGGTGATGCCAGGGGCCATGAGGATGCCACGCACGCCGCCGGCGAAGACGACGCCGTCAACGCTCGACGCGGTGTACAGGGAGAGTGCCCCGAACCGATCGTTCAGCAGCAGCAGCGTTCGGCTCGAAGGCGTCCAGAGTGCAATGTGATACTCGCCGTCGAGGTCCTGAATCGCTTCCGGCCCCTCGTCGCGCAGCGCGTCGAGCAACCGCCGGCGGAATGCCGGCCCGCGGCTCGCGGCCGCATTGTCTACACCACCGTGCGATGGCCAGTCGAACGCCTCCCCCGCCATCCACAGGGACGTACCGTCGGCGGTCCGCACCGGCTCGTGCGATGACTGCTCACCTGCACGCGATACGGCGGACGGCCGTTCGATCAACCCGATGCCGAAGCCGGGATACGTCCAACTTCTCGCCTCCTGTCGCGCGTCCGCTCGCAGTGCCGCGGTCATCGCAGACAGCACGTCGGCCGTATCAGCGCCGGGATTCACGGAGAGCCAGCCGAACAGCATCAGAGAGTCTCGACGCCGACGGCCGCCGCGTCCAATGACGGCTCCGCATCGAACACCGCCGCCCACGCAGACGCAAATCGCTCGTGGCTGTACTGACGCTCCCGATTTCGTGCGTGTTCACCGGCGCGGCGCGCTCGTTCCTCGTCCGTGACGAAATAGCGCAGTCCTTCTGCGATCGCCTCGGGCGTGACTTCAGGGCAGACCCAGCCATCGACGAGATGCGTCACCATCTCGGGGAGGGCGCCGCTCATGGTGACGACGGAGGGCAGACCCGATCGCTTCGCTTCGAGCGCCACGACCGCGAATCCTTCCTTCTGTGCCGGACGCGAAGGCTGGCAATGCACCGACGCGGCAGCCATCAATGCGGGAACATCCTCGCGCGATCCGAGCAGCCGCACTCGACCGGCAAATTCAGGCGCCATGGCGCGCACGCGAATTCGCTCACGATATCCGTCGAACTCGGGCGCTTCCCATCCGCTCATGTCGCCAACGATATCGAGCGACACATTCGCGCCGCCGCGCAGCACGAGCGCAAACGCGTCCAACAGCACATCGATGCCCTTCGGCGGAATGATCTGGCCCACGTAGATGATCCGCCCCGGGATCCGCTCGCGCGGCTCCCACGGGTCGTTGCGGTGCGGCACGGTGTTGTAGACCACACGACTCTTATCGGCCGCGATGCCATGCGCGAGAAGCTCGCGGTGGATGAACTGCGAGTTCGGGACGAATCGATCGACGCAGCGATCGATGATGCCGCGCCAGAGAAAGCGATAGAAGCGTCCTGGCTCAGGAGCATTCCCGAGGCGCAGGATGACGCGCACCCCGAGCCGTCGCAGCAGCCACAGCGCCGGCGCCGAGCGAAGCACCGCGTGAAACTCGGGGGCGAACACGTGCGTCGGCGCAAAACGCCGCGCGTCGCGCAGCAGATCGGCGCTCGTGCGGCAGATGTCCCACAGTACGAGCAACTGACCGCGTATGCTGCCGCGGCGGCGCAGCTCGTGCCAGTAATAGCCGGTCGACCACGTCGATCCAATCGAATCGGCCTTGTCGACGACCTGCCCGCTTCCCCATTTGTTGACGATGCAGTGCACCGCGCCACCCCGGTCGCGTACCGTCCGCAGCACCTCGAAGGACATCCGCTCGACCCCGCAAATGATCGCCATGTTGCCGAATGCAGCAACGATCCTCGGCGCTCCAGGATTGGCGGTCATCGAAAGGGTGCGGTGCGCGTGGACCCGGCGGGCCGCCGCCAGCACGCCGTCGGTCGCGCGTTCGAAGGAGTGTGTGGCGGCGATCGCGCGGCAGGACTCGCGAGTGATCAGGCCATCGCGAGCCGCGTCGCGCACCCGGCGGAGTGCACGCGCAAGACCCTCGACATCGCCTGCGGCATGCACGTATCCCGACACATCGTCGCGCACGAGGTCGGGCGCGCAGGCGACGCCGTCCGACACGACGCACGGCGTCCCGGAGGCGAGCGCTTCGTTGACGATCAATCCCCAGCTTTCCCACCTGCTGGGCACCGCGACGCAATCAGCCGCGCCGAGCGCCCGGGACATGCCTGACTGGTTGAGAAAGCCGCACCAGGTGACGCGAACGCCCGCCCGCTCGGCAGCCGCCCGTGTCTCCGTCATCAACTCCCCGTTGCCCGCCATCGCGACGACCACGTCTGGACCGAGTCGCGCGGCGGCGGAGATGACGTCAGCCGGCCGCTTACGCTCGATGAACTTTCCGGCGAACAGCACGAGGAAGTCGTCAGGCCCGGCCCCGAGCTCCCGACGCGCGGTATCTCGCTCGGCGTTCTGCATCAGGCGAGACGCGTTGGCGAAATACTCGTTATCCACCGCGTGCGGCGAATCGAAGATCAACGGAGCCGGGATTTCAAAGTGGCGCAGGTATTCACGAATGCGCGTCCCGACGCTGAGGAAGCCATCGAACTTCGACAACGCCATCCGTGTCCTGACGGGCCATGCGTATCGCTTGAATCCGCGCGGCGCACTCAGGAGACTGCTGTCCCCGCGATACAGAACGGGAATGCCCGCGCTGCGGCAGGCGGCGATCGCCCGCGTGTAGTAGATGGAGTGCCACCCGGGAACGACCACGACATCCGGGCGGGTCGCGGCAATCGTCCCGTCCAGGCCGCCTACGTCAACCCCGGTGAAGCTCTCGGAATCGAATCGTCTGCCGGCGGCCGGCGCAGAAAGCACCGAGTAGCGGTAGCCCTCCAGCAGGGCCACATCCCACGAAAACGATTCGCCGAATCCGACGCCTTGCTGGTCGGCCGTCGGCGTCGATCCGTACAACACTGTCAGCTCGACGTCCGGCCGATGCTCGGCGATGTACCGGAACCACGGCGCCATGTACTGGATGGGATGCGTCTGCACGAACGTGACGCGGCACGGCGCGGTCATGCGGCCACTCCATCGCAGACGGCCGCAAGACGGCGAGCGAGTGTGGACGCCGACCAGGGCGCCAACGCCTCGCGGCACATGCGAACTGGCCGTCCGGCTACCCCGACGATCTCCATCATCGCCGCAGCAATGCGATCGACGGCGTGGTCGGCTGGATGCTCGTCACTGTAGGTGACGAGATGACCCGCCGGCAGGGGCGCGACGGCGCTGAAGATGTCGACAACGGTACTCGCCTCGTGATACACGGCAAGCGTCGGCCGGTCTGCGAGCAGCGCTGGGAAAATCTTGCTCGCCGTGTAATGGGCCTCCGAGCTGCCCATCAACAGCAATGCCGACGCCTGCCGCAGCGCGGCAAGGGCGTCGAGATAGTCGAGGCGCGCCGGATGTTCGTGCACGATGTCCTCGACGCCGCACTCGCGGGCGTGGGCCATCACGCGATACTCGGTCGAGGCCGACTGGTTGCTCGTGCCAAAGAAATAGAACCGCAGACGATCGTGCAGTTGCGGGTGCTGTTCGATCACACGCCGGGCGGCAAGGAGCACGGCGCGGAGGGTCTCGACGCCAAGCGGGAGCAGCGTACCGGTGTAACAGATGTTCACGCGCCCGTCGTCCGGGATGAGACACGGCGCGTTGCCGCGATGCGCCAGTGCGTCGCCATCCGCAGCGTCCCAGCCAATGGGAATCTCCGCGACTTCCCTCGGAGCGGCGCCGGTGCGCCGCAACGCGTCCTCGTACGTCCGCGAAGAAACCGCCGTCACGCCGTCGGCGGCTCGAAGGACGCGCGGCTCGATCCGCTCGCCAATTGCGCGCGTCGATCGGCTCTTGAAGTCCACGGCACCGTTCGCGCCGCCGCCGACGTCGCGCCCCCAGGCACCCACCCACGGATCCTGGTAGTCCAGGACGAAGGGCATGCCGAAGCGACGCTTGATCATCGGGCCGAGCACCGCCGGGTAAGTCGGATAAATCGTGATGAACACCGCATCGAATCGATCGCGCTCGAGCAGATCCCATGCGGCGCGGCGCAGGCCTGGCAGCGCTCGAAGGCCGAGATCGCCCAGCCCCACGGCGCGTGTCAGGTGCGCCGACAGCGCCCGGGCGCGCACCACCCGCAGTGACGGGGGCACGAGGCTCGCGAGGTCGAGGTCGAGCCGGCCTTCATAGTCCTGTTCCGCCACCGTCAGC
Organism: uncultured Acidobacteriota bacterium; assembly: GCA_963741135.1. Lineage (GTDB taxonomy): Bacteria > Acidobacteriota > Vicinamibacteria > Vicinamibacterales > UBA2999 > Gp6-AA40. The sequence goes on along the minus strand of CAVUHC010000004.1, from coordinate 77,054 downwards.
ACCGTCGGCTCCCAACCGTAGTCGGACAGATGTGGCGCGAGAAGCCGCACGCGATGTGTTCCCGCGCTGCTGTCGGGCGGAAAGTGCGGCGAGATCATCAGCAGGCGGCGCATGCTACTTGCGCGCCTCCACGCAGATGCCTGCTCCGCCGTCCATGCGTTCCCGTTTCTCCACGGCCGCCAACACGTCACGCGGGATGTCACTCTCGAGAGGGCCGCGGGCAACCGGGCAGGCGAACCCCGATTCGCGGAACAGCGCGATCAAGCCGAGCTCGTCATACATCCACTTGTGGCGATCGAAGTCTGTCAGACGACGGTAGGCGCCCAGGATCGATCGCGGCGGCGCCGACGGTGACGACACGCCGAGCATCTCCATCAACCTGTCGCTGCTGGGTGCCTCGCCGTTGGCTGGCGCCGCTCCGTTCCGTTCCACGTACCACTGGACCATGGAACGCATGTCCGGCACGACGATGCGACAGATGCCGCCGGGAACGAGCACGCGAAGTGCGTCACGCAGGAACGCGCCCGCTTCGTCGCGGAAGAGGTGCTCGATCATGTGCGAGCTGTAGACGACGCTGGCCGAGCTGTCGGCGAACGGCAAGCCGCGACGGACGTCGAGACAGCGAATGCCCGCCGGCCAATGACCGACCTGGCGTCCCGTCAGCAGCGATACGACGCGCGCGGCCATCGGGCGGCCGGCCAATCGTGCCTGCCACGACCCGTCAATGCTGATCCACCCCGGCGCGACCGCCGGTCCGCTGCCGATATTGAGGAGCACTCCTGCGATGTCAGCCAACGGCACGTCCGATCGTTGCCAGGAGCGCATCGCGCTCGGCGGGATGCTCCCAGTGCCAGCGCCGCTTCGCGGCCTCCCAACTTGCCTCGCGGGCGCGAGACATCGCGCGCGGATCGTCGGCGATGCGTCCCAGCGAGGCGGCAAGCGATTGCGCGTCACCGGCCGCGAACAGCAGTGCGCCTTCGCCGAGATCGTCGGCGAGCGGGCGCTGCCCCGGTGTGTCGGTGAGTGCAACCGGAAGCCCGGCCAGCGGATAGGTCAGCGCCTTGTTCGAAAGACTCAGACGGCGGTTGCGCACGTGCCCACCCTCGGCCGCAATGCCGACGTCGAACGGTCGGCACTCGTCGATCATCGAATCCGGTGCCGACGGCGGCAGTACTTCAATACGCAGCGAGGGCGCCGCCTGCCTCGAATAATGTTCCAGCGTCGACATATAGCCCGCTGCAGGGCTACCGCGGAGGTACAACGTTGCAGGGCGGCCTATCAGCCCGACGGCGCGCACAATGTCTTCGAGTCCGCGTCTCCGCCCGATCGTCTGGCTGAACCAGTACAACCGCAGCTCCTTCTGCCCCTGACGATCGCGGTCCGCGGGCGGCGTCGAGGGCAAGGGGAAGACGTTGTTGATGGCGATCGCATTGATGCCGAATTCGTCCGCGCACGCGCGCGCGATAGCGGCGCTTCCAGCGGTGACAAACGATGCGCCATCAGCCGCGAGCCGCATGATCGGTCCGCCCAGTGCGTTCGAGAGCCGACCGTCTTCGGGATCCTGCTCGTCGCAATGGAAGTCTTCGAAATCGACGCCGAAGGGAGTCCCACTACGCCTCCCGGCCTCGGCGGCGGCTGCAATGGCGCCGGTCGAACCGCCATAGATCAAATCGGCGCGCTCCTCGAGCACCGCGGTCACCAGCTCACGATGTGCCCGCGCAAACGCCTCCGACACGATGCCGGCTGGCGCTGACTGCGGCGATACCGAGGCCAGGGTCCGCGCGATGCGGTGCCGCACACCCGAGCGCAGCCATGCGCCGAATGCATACTGGCGCCCGTAGGGCACCGGGCGCCACTTCCACTGACGGGTGCCGACCAGGCGCGTATCGGCCTCGAATGCCCATGGCGTGTGCACCGCGCTGACGACCCGCACTGCGTACCCGGCTGTGTGCAGCGCATCGGCTGCCTTCAGCATGCGTGGGCAGGTCGAAAGATGACCCGCCGTCACGAGGCAGACCTTCCTGCTCATACGGGCGGCGCCACGTGCCACGAATGGGCAAGGCGATGGGCAAGCTCAGCTTCGTCAATCCCGTCGACCATCACGAACCGTGGAATTTCGAATGGGCTGGAGTCACGCCCGGCAAACTGCTGACACGTCGAGAACCCGTACTTGAATCCGGCAGCCGCGACCAACGCGACCGTATCCGCTGAATAGTCGTCCGGGCGCAGCCCGTACGGATAGGCGAACCCCGCGGGGATCTTTCCCACCAGCGCCGTCAAGAAGTCTCGACACTTTTCGATCTCGTCCCGCTGCTCCTCGACACCGGCATTCGCGAGCGTGAGATGCGTCATCGTATGTCCGCCGATCTCGATGAACGGACTTGCCGCAAGGCGCTGAAGCTCGTCGGTCGTCATCGGACGGTGCACATCCGAGGCATGCGCCGGAGTCGCGGTGGCTTTCGCCATCGTTCGCCATTCGGCAGTCGCGAATCGGCGTGCGGCGGCGACGGCTTCGTTGCCGCGCGCGCGATACACGCTGTCGTACCAGAAATGTTCGCGCCGCACGATCGGTTCCACGCAGACGAACACCGCCGCCGGGATCTCGTACTGTTCAAGAATCGGCAACCCGAAATCCAGCACGCTCCGATATCCGTCATCGAACGTGACGAGGACGGGTCGTGGCGGCAGCGATGCGCCATTCAGCGCGGCGACCAGCTGCGCGGTTGAGATGGGCGAACAACATTCGCGGAGGATGCGGCAGTGGCCTTCGAACGCGCTGCGGTCCACGTGGAGATCGCGGAACGGCAGGTCTCCCGTCCCGTCGCCTCGGATCCCGTGATAGCAGAGGACCGCCACGCCTGGGAACTCGACCTGCGCAAGCCGGTGATGGTAGTAACCCGTCGAGTGCAGCCCGTGCTTGGCCAGGCGTCCCAGCGGTCCGGTCGGAACCTTCATGCGGCGTACATCTCGAGGTAGTCGTTCGTCACGTCATCCATCGTACGGACGGCCGGAAGCGCGGCACGCCACCGATCGATCACGCCGGGATCGGCCGCCAGCTCGGCGAAGACCGCCGCGAGCGCGCGCGGGTCGCCGGGCGCGACGAGACGGCCCGTCACGCCGTCGGTCACGATCTCCGAGATCCCGGGAACATTGGTCCCGACCACGGGCACGCCAGCGGCCATCGCCTCGAGCGCGATCGTCGGGCCTCCCTCGACCACGCGCGAGGGGCAACACATCACGTCTATTCCGGCCAGCGCGCGCCGAACGCCTTCCGCATCGAGCTCGCCTCCGAACGTGACCCATGCGTTCGGTCCGACGATCTTCTTCAAGCTCTCCAGGACGGCAAGCTCCGCGGTGTTGCGAACGGGGCCGTGGAACCGGAAATGGATCGGGGCCGATCGCGGCGTGTGAGCAATCGCGCGCGCGAAGTCATCGACACCTTTGATTGGATCGAATCGGCCAATGTAAGCGATCGTCAGCGGCTGCGTCGACAATCCGCGCGTCTTCTCCATTCCGAAGTACCGAATACCGAGACGGTTGATGACGATCTTGTCAGGGGGCGCGCCGTTGGCGACGAGCACGTCGCGGGCCCAGTCGGTGAGCACGACAAATCGATCGGCAAGCTCGAGCAGCTCATGCTGCGAGTCGCGATTGTAGGCAACCAAGTCAGTCATCCCAAGGAACGTGGCGGCACGGCCATTCATGTACCGTCCCAGTGCGCTCAGCGGCGGCGGGATCAGCGCGGCCATGTATCCGAGCGGGCGGGGCACGCCACGGTGCTCGAGGTAGCACGGAACGCATTTGAATGCGCTCACCTTGCCGTCGCACAACGTGCGGCCCCATCGCATCATCGTTCCGCGCTGGCAGGTGAACCCGAGGCTTGCCGCGTGCGTTGTCACGATGACGCGTGCTCCGGCGGCTTTAGCGACGCGGAGCTCATTCAGCCCGAGGCCCGTCACGTAGGTGTGCATGTGCACGACGTCTGGACGCATCCGCTGCAGCCACTCGTGGAACCGTTCGGCGCCGCGAACCGCCACGCGGCCCTGCGCCTCGTCGCGCGTCACGCCCAGCGGAATCGGATACCGGTACACCGGCACGCCGCCGTGGTCGTAGGTGCGCTCGTCGTGTCCAAGCGTTTCGGGCGCCGAAATATGCACGTCATGCCCGGCCGCGCGCAGGCGATCGGACAGTTCGGAGACGTACACCTCAGTGCCGCCTGCACTGTTCGGAAAGTACCAGCCCGCGGCCTGGACGATGCGCATTACAGCGCTCGTCCCTGTGCGCGCCGAATCAAGCCACGCACGGTCCGCACGGCGATGTTCGGAAGCCAGGGCCGATCCAGTCGGGTCCGGTACGGAAGGACCACATGGGCGGGACGAGGTCTTCGCAGCTCGCGGTACCGTGCAAGCAGTGCCTGGTAGGCATCGGTGCGCGCGTGAGCGTCGTGATGCGTGGCCACGTACCTCCACGCCGCCTCGCCGATCGACTCGAGCAACGATCGATTCCGGTCGAGGGCGGCAATCGCGTCGGAAAACGCACCGATGTCCCCCACGGGCGGCAGGATCGCGGTCCGTCCGTCCGACAGGATCTCGGCGACGCCGCTTTCCACGTTGCTGACGACCGGGACAAGCCCGACGCTCATCGCTTCGAGCAGCGCGACCGGCAAACCCTCATAGCGGGTTGGCAGAACGAACACATCGTGCCTCGACGCGATGTCAACGACTTCGACGCTCGACTTCCTTCCGAGAAAGGTGACGCGCGGGCTGCGCCACGTGTCGCGGAGCTTCGTCTCGTCCGGACCGGCGCCGATCATCGTCCACGACACGTCCACGCCGCGTTCGGCGAGTGCGTGGTCGATCAACGGAAGATCGAGGACGCCCTTCTGGCCGTGTTCGTACCGGCCGGCAAACAGGAGGCGAAGGGGTCCCGGTTCCGGCGCTCGCCGGCGCGGCGGCTCGGGCAGCCCGTACGGCAGCAGGTAAATGTCCGCCTTGCGGTGAGGCAGCCGCGCTTTCAGCTTCCGCTCTATCGTCGCGCCGTACGCAACGAAAGCATCGATCACGTTTTCATGCCGCGCGGCGAGGTCGTAGTAGTAGTCATTGTCGCCGTGCATGTTCTGAATAACGGCGCGGTTACAGTCGAACGCGGACGCCAGCGCAAGCTCCAGCAGATCGTTGGCGACGAGGACGCCTTCCCCACGAGGTATCGCGCGCCGCAACCGGTTCAGCACGGCGTGAAGATTCTCGAGCGGCAGCGCGTACTCGACGACTGTCTGCGCATCGGCGTTGAGCGACTCCCCGTACCGCTCGTCGGTCGACAGCGAGTTGTGTGTCAGCACCGCGACATGCCGAAAGGCGTCCGGCCGCCTGGCGTCGAGAAGGTACGCCGTGAGGCTGATGACCCCTCCCATCTTGTCCGGAAGGACGTACACCACGCTCGGATCGGTCACGCTCGCCATGCGAAGACTGCAACCGCCCACACAGGCGGCGCGCCTGGAAAAGGAGCCGCGGATAGCGAGGACCGCCAGGGAAGGGGACAGAGGTTCGACATCGCGAACGTGAATCCCGCCCGTCCGAGCAGCTCGATGATTGCGCCTGTCTGACGATGCGCTGGATCGAACTCGTGCACCTCAATCGCCAGGGCTCGCACGTTCTCGAGTAGATCCGCGCAGTCTTCAAGGACCGGCCGTTCTGCGCCTTCGATATCAATCTTGAGCAGATCGACGGTGTCGTCGAGATAGTCTCGCAGCCGCAGGGTCGGTACCATGCGCGCGGTCCCGGTGACCGGCGATCCGAGCGACGCGAGCATGCCGGAGTCCGCGCCCTCGCAGATGAATTCAGTTTCTCCGTGGGCGGTCCAGGCTGCCGCCGCCTTGACATCGAACTGCATGCAGCCGTTCCGCGCCAGGTTCCGCTCGCAGATGGCGGCGAGCGCGGGGTCCGCTTCGATCGATGTGAGTCTCGCGTGGGGGTACTGGCGCGAGTAGTACAGAGACGCGAGGCCGATGTTCGCGCCGCAGTCGATGATGCGCGGCTCGCGCTCATTCGTCTCGAACGCGAGCATCTGGCGGACGAAGATGTCATCCCACTGCGGCCACGCCGACATCGCGTCGGCATATTCGAGACGGTACGGCGCGATCGAGATCTCGCCGGGTGTACGTCGGGATTCGCGCTGGGCCCGGCGCTCCAGCTCCTGGAGCACCGCATGCTCCGGTGTCGGCCAGAGATCGCGCTGCACGTCACGCACGAGGCGCCGGATCGGCGTCATGAGCGTCATGTCAGCGGCGCCCCGCCGTTGACACAGGCGCGTGGACAGCAGGGCGCGGGCGCCAGGCGTTGACCACCTCGGGGCGCTTCAGCGTCACTTCCTCTGCGCCATCGAGCCGCGCATCAACGGCTTCCACTCCCTGGGCAAAGCTGTGGTCCTGGTTCGACACTTCATACTTCCACGCGCCGAAACGGCCGCGGCTGAACACGCCGCGCGCGGCGAGCGTCGATTCAGTGTCGCTCAGGCCTCGATCGCGATGCAGCGACGGCACGGGGTACCCGTGCTCGAGGCGCATGTGCCATACGTGATGCACCTGCGCCTCCGACTCAATCAGCCGGGTGGCGATAAGCCCGCGCACGACGTCAGCGGCGACGGTCCTGCTGTCCACCGGCCGGTGAACCGACTCCGACACTTCCGCCATCAGGGACCATTGCGTCGAGGGGTCCGGAACGTTGTTCGGTGAATAGAGCGAGAAATGTGTGACCCGGTAGAAGGGGCAATTCGACTCGGGGAAGTACATCCAGCATTTCTGCGCGAGGGCCTCGGGAGCATTGCCGTGCAACCCGACGCCGACGACGTGCGTGGAGGAGTACTCGAGATCGCGCGCGGCTGCCCGCAGGTCGCGGGCGAGGTCGCTCATCCCAATGAGGCGGTCCAGGGGCATCGTCGAAATCAGGGTGTCGTATCCGATCTCGCGTCCGTCGGCGAGCGCCACGCGACGTGCCGTCGTGTCGACGTGCTTCACGCTTGCGCCGAACATCAGGGGCGAGTCGTGCACTGGAGCGCGCTGCGTCAACTGGTCCGCGAGCGCGTGCCAGACGGCGCCCGTGCCGCCACGGCGCGGAAATCGGAAGCGATTGTTCGGTCCCCACGACACGTCGTCGCGATGCAGGCGCAGGTTCTCGCGGACACGGGCGACGTCCGCTACAGCCACCCGATCGCCAATCCACCGCCAATCCATCAGCTCCGGGTCCCGGGCCCAGACCTTGCCGTTGTACGGGCGCATGAACAGCTCGGCGATGCCATCGCCGAAGGTGCGTGTAATCCACTCGCCGAAATTCGCGGGCAGCACGCTCGATGTGGAGGCGGATGCGGCCGCGTGTTCCAACCCGTGGAGGCACGTCGCGATCTCTGGTCCCGGTAGACGGTGAAGGTTGAGCTGAAACGGATAAGGGACGAACCGGTCGCGGATCCAGACCCACGACTCGCGGTCGTGATACAGCCAGCCGTCGACGCCCAGGAGGTCGTCCATGAGCTGGTCGAACATCTCGTAGTGGCTGAACTGCACGTGCCCACCGAGGTCCCAGGTAAATCCATGGTCATCGACGACTGAACGCGCGAGACCGCCTGGTACGAACCCCGCCTCCAGCAGCTTCCAATCGTGGATGCCGCGCTGCTGGAGACGCCACGCCGCGCCAAGGCCCGTTGGGCCTGCTCCAATGATCAGAAATGGAACGTTCACTGCACCGCCACCGTGGACTGCGCCGTTGCGTAAAGCCGTTCGTGCGCCCGGCCGAATACATCCAGCGTGAGGTGGGTGTCGTAGCAAGCCCTCGAGCGCGCGCCGAGCGCGCTTAACGTAGCCGCCGGCGCCGTGAACATCCGTTCGAGTCCGTCGGCAATCGTCTGGGTTTCCAGATCGGCGAGCATGTCGCAGCCGGCACCGAGCCGCTCGAACGCGCGATTGCCGCCCGTCGCGTGCATGAGAAGCGGCTTGCCGGCTTCAAGTGTCTCGATCACTGACAGATCGAACAGGCTGAAGCGGTTCACGTTCACCACGAAGTCGACTGCCTGGAACAACGCCGCCACGTCGTTTACGCGGCCCAGCGCCCGGATACGCGGGCCGGATTGAACGGTCCGCGGATCGGGGCCTGCGATGGCGATGGTACCGGGAATCACTCGCGCTTCTTCAAGCGCGACGAGACCCGCGATGAGCGTGTCGAGCCCGCGGTACGGCTCCTGGTTGCCGATGAACAGCCCCACCGGCTGGTCGAGCGGCAGTGCAAAACGCGCGCGCGCCTGTTGGCGGCCGATTGCGGTGGCTGCCTGTGATCGCTTTGCTCCAGTCACCACGTAAGTGGCGCGGCCGCGCAGCAACTCGAACCGAGCGTCGCAGCGTACGAGCTCGTCGATCGCTTCGGAACAGGGAATGACGATGCGGTCAACCCGCGAACAGACGTCGAGCTCGCGGTCGATGAGCGCGCGCACATCCGGGAACGTCAGGATTTCGCGCCAGTCGATCTCGGGAACGCCCCAGCTCCACGCCATGTAAAGACCGAACGGCATCGGTGAGTGCAGCATCAGCCAGACCTGCTCGCGTCCGCGGACCTCGAGGGCGGCCTCGGCAGCGGCAAGATCGTGGGCGAACAATACGTCGGCGCGCCGTGCCAGCGCGTTGGCGAGGCTCGCTTCGTTTTCCGCGCGCATGTCGAGCAATGAGCTGGTAAAGAGGGTCTCGAGCGCACCTCCCCGCCTTCGCACGTCCGCCCTGTCGGGGCGGTAGTACCGAGGTGGTCCGAACAACGCCCGGCGGATTCGATGCGCCGCGCCCGTGACCGCCGACACCGTCTGTGCATGCTCAACTGGAGCCGCGGCAATGCGATCGGGCAACAGCACGTCGGACGCGTCACGATGACCGTCAAGTGCGGCGGCAAGCTGCTTCAAATACCCGGCTGGGCCACCACTGGCGCCAAGCGGAGGACCGATATGCGCGACAACGCTCATCGTCGATGCAGGATGAATGAATTGCAGAAGGTCGAGTACGTCTGGTACTGCGCAGCGCCCCAGTTCGGATGCGCGGCCAGGAACTCGGCGAAGGCGCGCGCTTCACCTTTACCGGGATGGCCACGGTAGTGGAACCAGTCGTCGAACAGCAGGATGGAGCCGTCCTGCAGCACCGGCTCGAGCGCCTCGAGCACGGCCCGTGTCGATTCGTACAAATCGCAATCGATATGCGCCAGCGCGACCTGGGGGTGCACGGCCGGGAACGCAGCCGGCAACGTGTCGTCAAACGACCCGACGTGCAGCTGGGGCGCGGCAAGTCCGCACGCCTCGAACAGCCGGAGCGTGACGTCCGGCGTGACGGGATCTCCCGTCTTCAATAGCGGATGCCATCCGTGGTTTGCCGCACAATCACCGGTCTTCCACCGCGCGTGCACTTCGCTGGAGCCTGGAAGGCCGCGGAACGAATCGAATCCAGCCACGCGTCGCACCATCCCCTTCTCGTCGAACGAGTGGGCCTTTGCGAGCAGCGCGAGGCTCATGCCCGTGAAGACGCCGAATTCCACGATCGCGCCCGGGATCGCTTCGTAGTCGACGTAATCGACGGCGTGGCAGAAGGTTGCCCAGCGGGGATCTCGTTGGGCCAACTGGTTGATGACGCTGCGCGTTTCGTAGCCAGCCGCGGTCCGGGCGCGGCGAATGGCACGTCCGACAAGCGTCACTGCACCACCTCGACCGACACCGCGTCTGAGCTGGTCACGGACCAGCCGCAATCGACCCGCACGTAGCCTTTGCGCAAATCGGCCCCGCGATACAGCGGCGATGAACCCGTCTCCACGGAAAACGAGAGCGCCGGTTCCTGCAGATCGAGAATCCCGCCGCCATTCCACAGACAGAGCGCCATGTGGAAGTCACCCGCGAGAAACGTATCGGGGGGAATCGTAACGCATGCGTCGAATTCTCCAGGGCCCGCGGGACAGGCGATGCCGGCATCCTCACTTTGACTCGTGAAGATCGGGGCGCCGTCGGTTGACAACACGCCGATGCCGATGAAGGTTCCCGGTGAGCGTTCAGGGAGCACGAAACGGATCCGGCAGACGATCGGCTCGGTGCACACGGGCACTTCGAGTGGGCGTCCGCTGGTGTCCTCGAGGTCGGCCGCAAGGATCTGTGCGGCGCCGGTAGGCGCCGCGGCGACGTAGCCTCCCCGCGCCGCGCCCGACAGGTACGCGGCCACTGTGGATCGCGCGTCACCGACGCGCACCACGCGGCCCCGCTCGAGGAGAATCGCCGACGTGCACAGCCGCTGGATCGCCGCCATGTTGTGGCTCACAAACAGCACGGTGCGTCCACTGCGCGACACGTCGTCGAGCTTGCCGAGGCACTTGCGCTGAAACTGCGCGTCGCCGACCGCCAGCACCTCGTCGACAATCAGGATCTCCGGCTCCATGTGCGCGGCCACTGCAAATCCCAGCCGCACGTACATGCCGCTCGAGTAGTGCTTCACCGGCGTGTCGATGAACTGGTCAATCTCAGCGAAGGCGACGATGTCGTCGAACTTGCGGGCGATTTCTGCCTTGCGCATTCCGAGGATCGCGCCGTTGAGGAAGACATTCTCCCGGCCCGTGAGGTCCGGGTGGAAGCCGGTGCCGACCTCGAGGAGCGATCCAACGCGTCCGTGAATTTCCGCTTCCCCCTCGGTCGGCTGGGTAATGCGCGAGAGGATTTTCAACAGTGTCGACTTTCCCGCGCCGTTGCCACCGATGACGCCGACGACCTCGCCGCGCCGAATGTCGTGGGAAACACCCTTGAGCGCCCAGATCGTCGTGGACGCCGCAAGCCCACCCGGCGCGAGACGGCGAAAGGGGCGCGTCGCAAAGGCAGCAATCTGATCGCGCAGCGTGTCGTGCTGCTCCTCGCGCGCGCCAATCGTGTAGCGCTTGCCGAGGTCCCGGATTCTGATGGCGATATCAGGCACGGTCAGGCAAGGTCGACGATCGACCCCTCAACGGAGCGGAAATACGCAGCGCCGGCGACAAGCGCCGCCGCGACGACGACGATCGAGACTATGGCCATCGATCCCGGGCCCGGGGTGCCAAGAAGCGCCGTCCTGAAACCCTCAACGACCGTCGCCATCGGATTGAGGGCGTACACAAGGCGCCACCGCTCGGGAATCATCGACGCAGGATAGGCAACGGGCGTCACGAACAGCCAGATCTGAATGAGAAACGGCAGCACGTAACGCGCATCGCGATAGCGGACGCTCAACGCCGACGTCCACAGCGTGACGGCAAACGCGGTGAGGATTCCAAGCGCAGCGTAAAGCGGAAGCAGCACCACGCCAGCGCCCGGCGCCACGTGATACCACGCAAGGAGCACCAGCAGCATGCCGAAGGAGATGACGAGGTCGACGGCGGGCATCAGCACCGCCGCGAGCGGCACGAGCACGCGAGGGAAATAGACCTTCGCGATCAGATGCTGGCTGCCGACCAGCGACGAGGATCCGTTGGATGCCGCCGTCGCGAAGTAGGTCCATGGCACCAGCGCGGCAAGCGCGAACAACGGGTAGGGCACGCCGTCCGACGGCATCTTCGCAAGCCGGCCAAAGAAGATCGTGAACACGACCATTGTCAGCAACGGCTGGATCACGCTCCAGGCGACGCCGAGCACCGTCTGCTTGTAGCGCACTTTGACGTCGCGCCACACCAGGAAGTACAGCAGCTCGCGCGCGTGCCAGACTTCCTGCATCGTGAATGACACGGCGCGCGTGCCAGGACGGATGTGCGTCACGGGAAGAGCGGCCGGCGGAGTGCTCACGCAGCCCCCTCGAGAAACTGGCCGAGCACGGAGAGTCCCCACGCGCGAGACCAGTGAGCTCGTCCGCCCTCCCAATCGTTCCAGACGTCGGCGGCCGCGCGCGCGTTCACCCATCCGCGCGACACCGCGGACTGCACGCCCTGGCGAGCGACCTCGCGCAGGCCGCCGCGCATCCATGCGTCGAACGGAAGCGTGAAACCCTGTTTCGGACGGCCGACGATTCCTGGCGGCAACGGACGTGAGAGGCTCTCGTGCAGCAGTCGCTTCCCGTCGAGCAGATTGGGATGCTGGCCGGCCGCGGGCCAGACGCTCGCCAGCAGGCGGTGGTCGACAAAGGGCACGCGCACCTCGAGTGCGTGAGCCATCGAAACAGCATCGATGTCGCGAAGCAGCTGCCCCTCCAGGTATCCGCGTGTCTCGAAACGCGCGACCGTTGCCAACGGCGTCTCGGAATCTGCACTGACAAACATACGGCTTTCCGCGTCCGCGAGCGTTTCAAGCGCCTCGCGGCGGGTCTCCCCGTCGAACGCCGGCCCCATCAATGACGGCCACTCCTCGGGCATGAAATATCCGCGCACGGCGCGGTAGGCAGACGCCGCGTCAGGTGTCCCGGCAAAGTGCTGCCACTTGCGCGCGCGCCAGTCGGACACCGCCGACGCCGCGAGTGCCGTCATCGGAAGGACCGGCGCGAGCCACTTCGTCGCGCGCAGTGCCGACGGAACGCGACGAAAACTCGGATAGCCGGCGAACAGCTCGTCTCCGCCGACGCCGGACAGCACGGCCTTCACGCCCGTAGCCGCGACCGCCTGCGACACGAAGTATGAATTGATGGCATCGGCAGTCGGAGCATCGAGACGGCAGACGATGGAAGGCAGCGCCTGTTCCACAACCGTGGAATCAATCATCAGCTCGTGATGCGTCGTCTCGAAACACGTCGCGACGAGCCGTGCTTCGGCGAGCTCGGACATCGAGGGGAGATCGCCGGCGACCGTATACGTGTGAAGCGGCCCGGATGTCAGCGAGCGGGCCGTGGAGACGATCGCGCCTGAGTCGATTCCGCCCGACAGGAAAATCCCGACCGGGACATCCGCGACGAGATGCGCGGCCACGCTGTCACGAATCGCCGCGCGCACCTGATCGCGAAGCTCCACTTCATCGACGTCGCTCCCGCTCGTGTACGATCGTGCGTAGTCCGCAAACGTTCCGCCCTCGACCCGGCCATCTTCATGCCAGCGCTTCCAGGTTCCAGGCAGCAGACTTGCCACGTTCTGGAGCCATGTCAGCGGCGCCGGAATGTAGCTCCACGCCAGGAACGCCAGGATGCCCGCTGCCGAAACATCGCGGCCGACGAGCGAGGCGCGCCGCAGCGCGCCGATCTCGGACGCAAACGCGATCCCGTGCCCGCGCGACGCGACGTAGATCGGCTTGATGCCGAAGCGATCACGCGCCAGCGTCAGGCTGCGATCGCGCGCATCCAGCACGGCCAGCGCGAACATGCCGCGGGCGCGGCTGAGCGCGTCGATGCCATCGCGCACGATCAGGGCCAGCAGCACCTCGGTGTCGGATGCGGTCACGAAGCGGACGCCGGCCCTCTCCAGATCCACACGAAGCTCGCGGTAGTTGTAAATCTCTCCGTTGAAGACGATGGCGTAGCGGCCGTCCGGCGTGGTCATCGGCTGCCGGCCGGCAGGGGTGGGATCGATGATAGCGAGGCGGCGATGGACGAGCAGCGCGCGGCCTTCGATCAGCGTCCCTTCACCGTCGGGACCCCGATGGGCGAGCGCCGCACTCAGGTCGGCGGCCGTGCGGACGGCGTCGAACCCTTCGGCGTCGGACCAGCCGAACACACCGCCAATGCCACACATGTTTGATTTTTGATCGCGATCAACTCCCAACGCCCAATTCCCAACTCCAAAGCGATCTCCTTGGGATTTGGGATTTGGGATTTGGGATTTTCCTACAGCAACCGCTGCGGAATGATCAGCGTATCGCCAGGCTGGACGACATCGGTAGGACCGATCTTCACTTCGGCCTTCTTGCCGTTGACGGTGCGGATTGCCTTCATGCGCCGATTCGAACCCTTTTCGGTGAGACCGCCCGCCAGCGAAATCGCCTGGAGGACCGTCAGGCCCCGCTCGTGGGTGTACGCGCCCGGGCTCCTCACCTGACCGGTGACGAAGAACCTCTCGGCCTTCGGCACGAAGATCGTGTCGCCTTCCTGCAGGTTGATGTTCTCGGACAACCGGCCCAGCTGGAGATCGGTGAGGCTGATGCGCGTGACGTTCGCCTGGTTCGCGGCGTCGAGCAGGATGGGTTTCGAGGGATCCGCGCTGCGCGATCGCAGGATGAGGATCTCGCTGCTCGCATTGACCGTCGTCGATCCGGCGGCTGCGAGCGCCTCGATGACGGTCGTCTGGCCGGTCATCGGGTACTTTCCGGGCGACCGCACCTCGCCGACGATGAAGATGCTTCGGCTGCGGAACTGTTCGACGTCGATTGTGACCTGCGCGCGCCTGACGAAGCCGTCCTCGAGCTTTTTGCTGACGTCCGCTTCGATGTCGCGAAGCATCCGGCCTCCGACCTGGACGCGTCCAAGCATCGGGTATTGAACGCTCCCGTCGGCGTCCACACGGTAGCTGCCCGACAGCGTCGGCTCGTCGAAGACAGTGATCTTCAACACGTCCTGCGCGCCGACTGTGTATTCGACGTTTCTGGATGGTGACGGCGCGGTGGCCTGCTGGTTCACAAGCGTCGAGGCCAGCGCCTGCGCGTCTGCAGGGAACGCGTTCACGAGAACGAGAGTCGCAACAACGGCGAGAGCGGCAGCAATCTTCGACATATCAGAATCCATAAGTGACCGATGTGTAAATGTGGCGGCGGCTGTACTCCCATATAGGACCCTCTGAGGAACGCCGCTGGTTGTCGTCGTAATAGAAGCCGATACGCGACTGCATTGACAGGCGGACGATGAGGCCACCGCCCACCGTATTTGCGTAATCTGTGCGTGCAGGCTGAAACGTGGTTGCGGCGTAGCCAAGCTTTTCGCGGCTCCCGCGCAGTTCGACGTCAACCGGCCCGACGAGGTTATGGGTGACCTCGAGTCCCCCGACCGTCGACACGTAGAACGGTCGATTGTCGAGCCCCGAGTAACTGGTGTCGTGCGACGTGCGGCCGGTAAAGCGTGTACGCCCGAGCAGGGTATAGCTGAGGTCGAACAGACTGGTCCAACCTGCAAAATTGAGTGAAAGGTCAGAGCCGCGGGGCAGCATCTTGTGGTACCCGACGGTGGCGCGTCCGCGAATGACAGCGTCGGCCGCAAACTCAAGGCCTGCGAGACCGCGCAGATTGTCGGTGTTGTGGCTCGCGGCTGTGGTGAATTCGTCCCGCGCTCCGTCGAGAATGACGACGAGCCTTGTCAGCGGCGTGAGAGTGCTCCGAAGCGTCGCACTCGCCGTCTTGCTCTGTCGGTTGAGGCTCGCGGAGAGGTCGACGCCGCGAAACTGCACCCCCTCGTCGTACCGCAAGTCGCTCAGGCCACCAGTCACCGTGAGAGAGGAACGCGGCGTGATCTGGGCTCCGAGGCCAACCGAGTACGCCATTTCTGTTCGCGGTGCGCGTATATCGATCTCGTTGCCGTTCCGCTCCTTGGCATGCTCCCACGAGCCGGTCAATACCGGGTGGACGCGCGTGGTTGGAAACTGCATGCGTCCCGCGATGCGGCCGTTAATCGCGCGCTCGTTCGTGTAGCGCTCGAAATAGAGAAAATCGGCCCGGCCCTGGGTCGCAAGCTGCATGACGCCAAGCGTGAGCACGGAATCGACGGCCGGGGTCAAGGTGCTGGTGACATCCTGCTTCGGGGTTTCGGCCTCGGGCGAGTTGAACACGTTGGAGTCGACGCCGGCATCGCGAAGCGTCAGCGTCGGCGTCCACGCCAGCGGGCCCATCAAGAACCGCGAGGTACGGGCCGGATCCTGCGCCGCTTGCGCCATCGCTGCACTGGCGAACACCAGCTGCGCCACTCCCACGGCGAAGACGACGCGTAGCGAGCATCTGACGGCCTGCTTCAATTCACTCTGAACCATCGTGTATCTGCTCCGGCGTAAATTGCCCATCCCCGTCGGGATCCGACGCAAAGCCCGTAAGAGACCCGTCCAGACCGTAGACAAGACGCCGATCCGGCCGGCCGCGTCGCTGTTCGGTGTCGATGAGGAGGATGTGAAGCTTGCCGTTGTCAAATTCCTGCCACTCGTCGACAAGCCGGTCGAAATTCGTGTCTAGTTCCGCACGGATCAGCTCTCCCTGCTCGTGGAACTCCCGGCGGTCGACGAAACCATCGCGGCGCGTCGAGATGTCGACGCGCATGGAGTACCCGGATTGCGTCACCCAGGTGTCTTCACGGCCATCGTTCCGGCTCGACCTGCCGAGGCGCACCAATGAGCCGTCCGCGCCGTAGTACTCCCACCGATCGATCGACCCGTTGCCATCTGGGTCGACCTCGAGCCGCACCGGGCGGCCGCTTGAGAAGTAGGTCCGCGCTGCGATCCGTCCGCTCATCTCATCGTCGTAATCGAGCCGGCTGATTAGATGCGTGTCCGGGTCGTACACGGCTGTCACGTGTGGCCTCTCACAGGAAGCGCAGGCGACGACAAGTCCGAACGCGAGCACCATGGCGGCGCATCGGCGCCCGATGAACGCGTACAGCTTCGCCCTCTCGCTTACAGAAAGCGACGGGTCAAGGTGCATATGAAGACTCAAAGTGACTCTGGAGGACGTTCCGTAGCCGACATATCAATCGCAATCAACGAATCGACGCGCTCCTACTATGTTATCGGCGGGACCCGCACACTTGTGCAGTGATGGAAACAGGAGCTTAACTGTATAGTTATCAGTTGTTTATCTAGCGATACTTCGTCGGAGCGCGATGCGAAGCGAACATAAAACGATCAAATGCCGATAAGACCGGACGTCATGCATCCTTTCCTGAAATGGGTCGGCGGCAAACGCCAACTGCTGCACGAACTGCGCCCTCGGTATCCGCAGACGTTCCGCCGGTACATTGAACCGTTCGTGGGAAGCGGCGCCGTGTTCTTCGATCTCTACGGCTCGGGCACGCTTGATGGCCGGGACGCCTGGCTGGTCGATGACAACCGCGACCTCACCGGATGCTATCAGATGGTGCGCGATCAGACAGAGGCTGTCATCGCCGAACTGGAAACGCTCGCGGCGGGACACCAGGCCGGTGGCGAGGCGCATTACTACCAGGTCCGCGATGAGCGCTTCAATCCATCTCGCGCTGCCGGCGGCGCCTATACGCCCGAGCTCGCCGCCATGTTGATCTATCTGAATCGCACCGGATTCAACGGACTGTTCCGGCTGAACCGGCGCGGCGAGTTCAATGTTCCTGCGGGGCGATACGCGAATCCTCGCATCTGCGATGCGGAGCACCTTCGCGCCGTTGCCACCGTCTTACGCGACCCCCGTGTGGTGGTCGAGCGCGGGTCGTTCGAACGTCCGCTGGCCGCTGCGGGGACAGGAGATTTCATCTACTGCGATCCGCCATACGCGCCTCTGAGCAGGACAGCGTCATTCGCGAACTACACCGCCAGGGGATTTTCCGCCGACGATCAGACCCGCTTGCAGCAGGCGGTCATCGCGGCCGCGAGGCGTGGCGCGTGCGTGATTCTCTCCAACTCGAGCGCTCCGGAGATCCGGCGGCTCTACGCGGGCGCGGAAGCGCGAGACGCGGGGTTGATCGTCCTACCCGTGATGGCTCGCCGCGCGATCAATTCCTCGCCCGGGCAGCGTGGGCCGATCGCCGAGCTCCTCGCAACGAACATGCGTGCGAATCGGGGCAAGCTGGCCGTGAGAATGCTGCCTGCGGTCCCACGTGCGCGAGCGCCTGAACGGCGCCGAGCGTAGTCGAAAACCACGAAGACGTTTTCATCCACGAAGGGCACGAACGACCCGAAGCCTCAAGATCACTCTTCGTGCGCTTTGGGCGCAGGTAGCCGGCACCAGTCTGGAACCACGTACTCGCCATTCGCATCGAGCGGCGTGCCGGCAAGCGCGTAACGCCGCGGCGGACGAAGGTACTTCAACCATTCAAGCGGCGTGATTCCCGAATTCCGCAGACGCGACATGGCCGCGGCCCATTCGCCCCGACGGAAAGCGCGCCAGATCTGCTTTGCGGTCGAAAATGCCACGTTACGTCGTGCCTGCGTTCGCTCGTCGTGGGTCAACGGGCATTCCGCCGACGCCAGCTGCTGCCACTGATAACGCGGCACGAGCGCGTAGGCCCTGGCTGCGGCGTCGCTCTGCAGCGACTGCCCCGAGTGCACGCGATACCAGAAAAGATCGGCCGGCAACAGCAGGACCGAATACCTCGCGCACGCACCGAGCCAGAAGATGCTGTCGGAGGCCGCGCCATGATCCTCGAAGCCCCCAAGTGCGCGAAACGTCTCGGTTCGAAACAGCGCCCCGGCTGGACCGGCGTTGAACATGCCGAACCCCAGAAACTCGCGCTGATAGCTCAAGCGCGGTGACGAGAGCATCGGGACCGGACCACCGGGCCACGCAACGCTCGAGGACAAGGCGAATCCAGCGCTCGGCGCCGCCGATAACAGTGACGCCATGATCTCGAGGCACGGCGGGTAGAGCACATCGTCCGAGTCATGAAACTTGAGGAATTCGCCGGTGGCAAGCGACGCGGCATGGTTGCGATTGGCGTAGTCACCGAGATTCCGCTCGTTGCGAAACACCCGAATACGCGAGTCGCGGCGCGCGTACGCCTCCGCGATGTCAACCGTACCGTCCGAGGACCGATCGTCAGTGATGATCAGCTCGAAATCGCGAAGCGTCTGCGTAAGGACGCTCTCGATAGACGAAGCGATGTAGGGTGCGCGGTTGTACGCGGTTAGCAGAACGCTGACGCGTGGAGCGCGTTCAGGCGCCGGCAATCCAGACCAGCTTGCGGCAGCTGGGGCACGCAAACGCAAGCCTGAGATCCGACACGAACGAGACGTAGCCGCCGCCACCGAGCTGGGTGCAGGCCGGACAGACGGCACGCTCGCTGACCTCGAGGCTTGCAACCTTCAACGGTCGGCCCGTCTGGGAATCGGGCACCTCGCGGGGCGCTGCCGATCGCGTGGTCACCCGGGCGGGCCCTTTCCCGGCGCGATGCCATTCGAAGAGGCCGTGGAATAAATCGGTCCGGAGGTCGGTCAAAGTCGCGAGATAGTAGCACGACGAAGGGGTCGGGAGTCATTACGGGAATCGAAATCGAACCACTTGAGCCGGGCACATTTCGATTCCCCTAATGACTCCCTGACCCCTTCCCCTGCTAGTCTCGGTGTGACGCGAAAGTGGCGGAACTGGCAGACGCGCCAGACTTAGGATCTGGTACCCGAAAGGGTATGGGGGTTCGAGTCCCTCCTTTCGCACTCAGCGCCCGCCGTCACGGGCCACGGAGTCACGGAGACACGGAGATGTCTTCGGACCAGAGTTCCTCCGTGTTTCCGTGTCTCCGTGGCTTGTCTCACCATGAAAACTGAATTCCAGGACATCAGCGAAACCCAGAAGACGATCTCTATCGAGATCCCGAGCGACGTTGTTGATGCCGAGATCGACCGCGTCGTCAAGGGATACTCGAAGCAGGCGCGGCTGCCCGGCTTCCGCCCGGGCAAGGTTCCGTCGACGGTCATCAAGCAACGGTTCCGCGAACAGATTCACCATGACGTGATACAGGACCTCATACCGCGCGCCGTCGAAGAGGCGCTGCAGGAGCGAGGCATCGAGCCCGTCGACACGCCCAACATCAAGGACGTGGTCCTGCGCGAAGGTGAGCCACTGACGTTCACCGCGGCCATTGAGACCGTCCCGCCGTTCGATCCGGGTGACCTCTCCACCCTCTCCCTGCGCCGGCACGGCTCGACGATCACGGAGGACGGAATCGAGAAGACGATAGCCCGCCTGCGCGATCGCGCGGCGAAAAGCGAGACCGTCGAAGGCCGGCCGATCGCCGACGGCGATACGGCCGTCCTCGTGTTGGATCGCACCGACCCGGACGGCAAGATCGATCATCATGACGACGTGTCGGTGGAGCTGGGCGCCGCAGGCAACCCTCCCGGGTTCGACGAGAACTTGGTCGGATTGAACACCGGTGACGAGAAGACGTTCGTCGTGCACTTCCCCGCCGACTATGCCGTCAAGGAGATGGCGAACACCGATGTCACGTACAAAGCGCAGGTGAAGGAGATCCGGCGCCGTGTGCTGCCCGACCTCGATGACGAATTCGCGAAGGATGTGGGCGACTTCGAATCGCTGGCGGCGCTGCGCGATCGCGTGCGCACCGACATGCAGGCCGACGCCGAAGAGCACGCCAGGCAGCACCTCCGCAACGACCTTCTCAAGCAGCTGGGACAGCGGATCACGTTCGAGCTTCCTCCTTCGCTGGTCGATCGCGAGATCGATCGCCGGCTCGAGGAGTTCGCCCGCCGGCTGATGGATCAGAATGTCGACCCCCGGAAGGCGGGGATCGATTGGGCGCAGTTCCGTGAAGCCCAGAGAGAAGGTGCGCGTGACTCGGTCGCGAGCGTGCTCGTGCTCGACGAAATAGCGCGCAGAGAGAGCCTGACGGTGGCCCCCGAAGATGTCGATAAGGAGGTCGAGCGGTTCGCGGAACGGTCAGGGCGTACGCCCGCAGCGGTGCGTGCTCAGCTCGAAAAAGACGGTGGCATCGCCAGGCTCACGGCAGGACTGCGGCGGGAGAAGGCGGTTGACTTGGCGATGTCGCGTGCTAAGATGACAAGCGAGTAACCCGCCGAAAACATTGGTGATTGGTGAATGCGTAGAGGTCGACTTTCAGGTCGGCCTTCCGTTAAGTACGATCACGTCGCCGATGGCTCATGTATCAATCACGAATCAGTAATCACGAATCACTGAATCAAGAATCTTCCTGATGAGCACTTACGCCCAGCTTGTGCCGATGGTAGTCGAGCAGACCAACCGCGGCGAGCGCGCCTACGACATCTTCTCGCGGCTGTTGAAAGACAGCATCATCATGATCGGGACGCCAATCGACGATGGCATCGCGAACCTCGTCATCGCGCAGATGTTGTTCCTTGAAGCCGAGGACCCCGACAAGGACATCATGATGTACATCAACAGCCCGGGCGGCTCGATCACCGCGGGGCTGGCGATTTACGACACGATGCAGTTCATCAAGCCGCACGTGCAGACCGTCTGCATCGGCCAGGCGGCCTCGATGGCGGCGGTGCTCCTGGCGGCCGGCGAGAAGGGCAAGCGCTACTCGCTCCCGAACTCCAGAATCGTAATCCACCAGCCGCTCATGCAGGGGCTGGCGGGCCAGGCGACCGATATCGATATCGCCGCCCGGGAAATCCTGCGCATGCGCGAGCGGCTGAACGAAATTCTGGTGCATCACACCGGGCAGCCGATGAAGCGCATCCAGGACGACACCGAGCGCGATTACATCATGTCGGCCGACCAGGGAAAGGAATACGGCATCATCGATGACGTCATCCGTAAACGGGTGTAACATCGAGTAAAGAAACCGGGTTCAGGGGTCGATAACCCGGATCTCGGCTCCAAACACTAAACCCGGTGCCCTGAGCAGGTTATGGTCAAGAAGAACGGCGAGACTGATATTCTCCGCTGCTCGTTCTGCAACAAGGATCAGAACGACGTCCGCAAGCTGATTGCGGGCCCGACCGTATTCATCTGCGATGAGTGTGTCGAGGTGTGTAACGACATCATCGCCGACGACAACCGGTTCGAGAACCGCGGGGTCCGGTCGTCGCTGCCCTCGCCCCCGGACATCAAGAAGTTCCTTGACGAATACGTCATCGGCCAGGAGCGGACGAAGAAGAAGCTCGCGGTCGCGGTCTATAACCACTACAAACGCATCGAGATCCAGAAGCAGCCGCGCAGCCGCAATGACGTCGAGCTGACGAAGTCGAACATCCTGCTCATCGGCCCGACCGGCACCGGCAAGACGCTGCTCGCGCAGACGCTCGCCAAGCTGCTGTCGGTCCCCTTTACCATCGTCGATGCGACGACACTCACCGAGGCAGGCTACGTCGGCGAGGACGTCGAGAACATCATCCTCAAGCTCCTGCAGGCCGCCGGCGGCGACATCGAGAAGTGCCAGCAGGGCATCATTTACATCGACGAGGTCGATAAGATCTGCCGCAAGGACGAGAACCCCTCGATCACACGTGACGTGTCGGGCGAGGGTGTCCAGCAGGCGCTGTTGAAGATCCTCGAAGGCACGGTCGCCAATGTGCCGCCGCAGGGCGGGCGCAAGCACCCGCACCAGGAGTTCTTCCAGATCGACACCACCAACATTCTCTTCGTGTGCGGCGGCGCGTTCGTCGGCCTCGACAAGGTCATCGATCGACGCGTCGGCAAGAAGACGCTTGGCTTCAAGGCCGACGTGAAGTCCGTCACGAAGCGCGAGGTCGGCACGACGCTCGAACAGGTCGAACCCGAGGATCTGATCAAGTACGGCCTGATTCCGGAGTTCGTCGGCCGGTTACCGGTCGTCGGGACCCTCCACGAGCTGGACAAGCCAGCGCTTATTCAGATCCTGACGCAACCCCGCAACGCGATCACGCGTCAGTATCAGAAGCTCTTCGAGTACGAGAACGTGAAGCTGCGTTTCACCGACGATGCTCTCGAAGCGATTGCCGAGTCGGCGCTCACCCGCAAGATCGGCGCGCGCGGGCTGCGAATGATCATCGAGGATCTGATGCTCGATCTGATGTACTCCGTGCCTGGCCAGAAGAAACTGCGCGAAGTGGTCGTCACCCGCGAGGTCGTCGAGGCCAAGGACAAGTCGATAACGCTGATTGAGAAGGCCGGATAATCGTGGGGACCAGGGATCAGGGACCAGGGATCAAAGACGTTCGATCCGTGCCGGATTGACGCTTTTGACCCCTGATCCCCGATCCCCGATCCCTGCAAGGACTTGAATGGAAGTCTACGAAACCCTCCCCATCGTCCCGCTTCGGGACGTCGTCGTTTTCCCTCACATGATGATGCCGTTCGTCATTGGGCGGCCGTCGTCAACACGCGCGCTTGAACACGCGCTGCTGAAGGACAAGCGGATCTTCCTCGCCGCGCAGCACGATGCGTCGGTTGACGATCCGCGGCCCGACGACGTCTACACGATGGGTTGCGTCGCCAACGTGGTGCAGAGTCTCAAGCTTCCGGACGGCAACATCAAGGTGCTGGTCGAGGGTGTCGATCGCGCGCGCGCCGTCGAGTGGAAGGAAGACAAGGGCTTCTACCGCGTCGTCGTCAAGGTGCTCGCGAAGCAGAAAGAAGCCGCGGGCGACGTCGAAGGCACGATGGGCCGGGTGGTCTCGTTGTTCGAGCAGTACGTGAAGCTGTCGAACAACCTGCACTACGACGCCATGATTGCCGCGGTCCGCGTGGACGACCCGGGCAAGCTGGCCGACACGATTGCCGCTCACCTGCTGGTGGGCGTGGACGAGAAACAGAACCTGCTCGAGATCATCTCGCCGCTCGAGCGCCTGAACCGCATAGCCGGGATCCTCGAAATCGAGGTGGACAAGCTCCAGGTCGATCGCCGCATCCAGTCTCGCGTCAAGAAACAGATGGAAAAGGCGCAGAAGGAGTACTACCTCAACGAGAAGATGAAGGCGATCCAGAAGGAACTGGGGCGCAAGGACGAGAAGGGCAACGAGATCGACGAGCTGAAGAAGAAGATCGACCAGGCGAAGATGCCGAAGGAGGTCGAGGAAAAGGCCGTCCAGGAGCTGAAGCGTCTCGAGGCGATGCCGCCGATGTCGGCGGAAGCCACCGTGTCGCGCAACTACCTCGACTGGCTCATCGCCGTTCCCTGGTTCAAGAAGACGCGCGAAAACCGCGATCTGAAGCACGCCGAGTCGGTGCTGCACGAAGACCACTACGGCCTCGACAAGATCAAGGACCGTATCCTCGAGTTCCTCGCCGTCCGCTCACTCGTCAAGAAGCCAAAAGCGACGATCCTCACCTTCTCCGGGCCTCCCGGAGTCGGCAAGACTTCGCTGGCCAAGTCGATTGCGCGCGCGATGAACCGCAAGTTCGTGCGCCTCTCGCTCGGCGGCGTCCGTGACGAAGCGGAAATCCGCGGCCACCGCCGCACTTACATCGGCGCGTTTCCAGGCCAGATCATCCAGATGATGAAGAAGGCGGGGACGCAGAACCCGGTGTTCCTGCTCGACGAAGTCGACAAGATGTCGATGGACTTCCGCGGCGACCCGTCGGCGGCGTTGCTCGAGGTGCTCGATCCGGAGCAGAACAACGCGTTCCTCGATCATTACCTGGACGTCGAGTTCGACCTCTCGAGCGTGATGTTCATCTGCACGGCGAACGTGCTCCACACCATCCCGCAGGCGCT
Source organism: uncultured Acidobacteriota bacterium (assembly GCA_963741135.1). Taxonomy (GTDB): domain Bacteria; phylum Acidobacteriota; class Vicinamibacteria; order Vicinamibacterales; family UBA2999; genus Gp6-AA40. The sequence continues at coordinate 52,825 of CAVUHC010000004.1, read as the reverse complement.
GCGCGACCGCATGGAAGTACTGCAGCTGGCGGGCTACACCGAGGCGGAGAAGATCGAGATCGCCAAGCGTTTCCTCGCGCCGAAGGCGATCGAGGGCGCCGGTCTCACCAGCGACAACATCGTCATCCATGACGATGCGATCCAGACGATCATCCAGCGGTACACACGCGAAGCGGGCGTCCGCAACCTCGAGCGCGAGATCGCGTCGATCTGCCGGAAGGTCGCGCGCAAGGTCGTCGTCGAGGGCAAGACCTTCAAGGAAGACTTCACCGGCGAAAAGGTCACCGAGTATCTCGGCGTGCCGCGCTTCCGGCCGAGCATGGCGGAAGAGCAGAACGAAGTCGGCGTGGCAACCGGCCTGGCGTGGACCGAAGTCGGCGGCGAGCTGCTCGTGACCGAGGCGACGCTGATGGCAGGCAAGGGCAAGCTGACGCTCACCGGCAAGCTTGGCGACGTCATGCAGGAGTCGGCGCAGGCGGCGCTGAGCTATGTGCGGTCCAAGGTCGCGGAGCTGAGCCTCGCCGAGGACTTCCACTCGAAGATCGACATTCACATACACGTGCCAGAGGGCGCGATCCCCAAGGACGGACCGTCGGCCGGCATAACGTTGGCCACCACGCTCGTGTCGGCGCTTACGAAGATTCCGGTCCGCCGCGATGTGGCGATGACCGGTGAGATCACGCTGCGCGGCAAGGTATTGCCGATCGGCGGCGTGAAGGAGAAGGTTCTGGCGGCGCACCGCGCTGGGGTGACTAACATCATCCTGCCGCGCGACAATGAGAAGGACCTGGCGGACATCCCGAAGAACGTGCTTGACGCGCTCGACTTGCACCTCGTGTCCACGATGGACGAAGTGCTGAAGATCGCGCTCGCCGAGCCGCTGCCGGCGCGCATCCCTGCGACGCCGGTCGTCGCCGAGGTCACGGACGCGGGCGACACGCGGACCCATTGAACGTCGAAGCGTTGATCACTCTCACGAGCCACGGAGACACGGAATCACGGAGTTTTCAAACCTATTAGTTTCTCCGTGCCTCCGTGCCTCCGTGGCCCGTTGGGATTGAAAGGCCTTCGTTTTGCAGATCGTCGCTGAGTTCGTCACGAGCGCCGCGGGCGCCGGCGACTTTCCGCGTGACCGGCTTCCGGAAATTGCGATGGTCGGCCGGTCCAATGTCGGTAAATCGAGCCTGATCAACGCGCTGGTGCGGCGTCCGCTGGCCCGCACGAGCGCTGCGCCCGGCAAGACGCGACTCGCCAACTTCTATCGGGTACAGCGGGGGTCGTCACCGCCGCTCTACCTGGTCGATCTCCCCGGATACGGCTATGCGCGGGGCGGCGATGCGTCGGCGCAGGAATTCAACAAGCTCGTGGACGCTTATTTTTCACGGGCGATCGGGATTCGGGACTCGGGACTCGGGACTCGGGACTCAGGACTCGAATCCCGAACCCCGAATCCCGAATCCCGGACCCCAATTGGCGTCCTGCTTCTCGTCGACTCGCGGCATCCGGGCCTCGAGTCGGATCTCGAAACGTGGTCGTGGCTGGAGTCGCAGCCGTGCCCGCGCGGTGTCGTGGGGACCAAGGTCGACAAACTGACGCGGGCGGAGCGCACGCGTCACACACGTGAGATGGAATCGTTGTTTCAAATGCCCGTTCCGCTGGTATCGGCGATGGACGGCGAAGGATTGGACGCACTGTGGAAGCTGATCGTCAAACTGCCAAGCCAAACGGCGGCGTAGCCGCCGCCACCGCAACCCCCGCTGCCGCACCCGTTGCCCCCGTCGCATCCAATGCGGCCCCGACCCCGGCGCCAGCCCAGGTCATCTCGCTGTCGGCGATGAAGGAGATGAGCATCTCCGCGCTGACCAAGATTGCCAAGGAGCTGGACATCGCCGGCGCCACCGGCATGCGGAAGCAGGAACTGATCTTCGAGATCCTCCGCGTCCGCGCCGAGAAGAGCGGCAACATCTTCTCGGAAGGGGTGCTCGAGACGCTGCCAGACGGCTTCGGCTTCCTGCGTGCGCCCGACTACAACTACCTGCCCGGGCCCGACGACATCTACGTCTCGCCGTCGCAGATCCGCAAGTTCGACCTGCACACCGGCGACACCGTGTCCGGCGTCATCCGGCCGCCGAAGGACGGCGAGCGCTACTTCGCGCTGATCAAAGTCGAGGCGATCAACTTCGAGCCGCCCGAGAAGACGAAGGAGAAGATCTTCTTCGAGAACCTCACGCCGCTCTACCCCCAGGAGAAGCTCAATCTCGAAACAGACAGCGAAAACCTCTCCGGTCGCGTGATGGATCTCCTGACCCCGATCGGCAAGGGGCAGCGCGGGCTGATCGTCGCTCCCCCGCGCACCGGCAAGACGATGCTGCTCCAGAGCCTGGCGAACAGCATCACGAAGAACCATCCCGAGGTGTACCTGATTGTGCTGCTCATCGACGAGCGGCCGGAAGAAGTGACCGACATGCAGCGCTCGGTGCGCGGTGAAGTCATTTCGTCGACGTTCGACGAGCCCGCGCAGCGCCACGTGCAGGTCGCCGAGATGGTGATCGAGAAGGCGAAGCGCCTGGTCGAGCACAAGAAGGACGTCGTGATCCTGCTCGACTCGATTACTCGTCTTGCCCGCGCCTACAACACCATCGTGCCGGCGTCTGGCAAGGTGCTCTCCGGCGGCGTGGACAGCAACGCACTCCAGCGCCCGAAGCGTTTCTTCGGTGCGGCGCGCAACATCGAGGAAGGCGGCTCGCTGACGATCGTCGCCACCGCGCTCGTCGACACCGGCTCGCGCATGGACGAAGTGATCTTCGAGGAGTTCAAGGGCACCGGCAACATGGAAATCCACCTCGATCGGAAGCTGACCGATCGCCGCGTGTTCCCGTCGATCGACATCACGAAGAGCGGCACGCGGAAGGAAGAGCTCCTGCTGCCGAAGGAAGAGCTCAATCGCGTGTGGGTGCTGCGGAAGGTGTTGACGCCGCTCTCCGCCACCGAGGCGATGGAGCTGCTGCTGTCGAAGATGAGCAAGGCGAAGACGAACGCAGACTTCCTCGCGGCGATGGCGTCCGGCAAGTCTTAGCGGTCACGGATCCTTGCGCCTTCGTGCGCGAAGTCGTCGGTCTGGTGCGGCCGGGCGGCGTGGTGGTCATCGCGACCGAGGACGCCTGGACCAGCCAGACAGCGTGGGAACGTCAGTGCGGCATCGACCGCGTGCTGAGGCACGGCGACTACCCTATGGCCGTGGCACGGCGCACATGAACCCCATCCTCTCCGAAATGCTTACGACCCGCCGCGTCCAGACGCGCGACGGTTCCGTCGTCCCTCTCGACAGCGAGATCTCGATGGCGGAAGGCACAGCCCTGCAGGGTTTCATCCACGCACGCCGGCCGCGGGTGACTCTCGAAGTGGGATGCGCGTTCGGTGTATCCACGCTCTTCATCTGTGAGGCGCTCGCCGAAGTAGGTGGACAGAAACACATCGTGATCGATCCGCACCAGGAGCTTGGCTGGAAAGGCCTCGGGCTGTACAACGCCGAGCGCGCCGGGTTCCGATCGTTGGTGGAATTTCATGGCGAGTCGTCGCATCGGGTGCTGCCTGCTCTGGAGGCGGCCGGCGAACACGTCGGGATCGCCCTCATTGATGGCTGGCATACCTTCGACTACGCCATGGTCGATTTCTTCTTCGTCGATCGCCTGCTGGATGTCGGCGGGATCGTCGTGCTGGACGATACGGCCGCGTACCCCGCTGTCAGAAAGCTTGCCAGGTACGTCGCGATGCACCGGCGGTACGAGGTAGCCGACACCAGCGCAGCCGCAACGACACCGGTACGATGGCTGTCACGGGCGGTCGGCGGCGCGCTGTCGTCATTCCCGATGCGCCGTCTGGCGCAACGCCTGATCAGGCCGGACATCCTCCGTCCGGACTCTGCGCTCGGTTTGCCACCGGGCAATTTCATTGCGTTCAGAAAGACCGCGGACGATGTCGTCGGTAACGGTGCAGCCGGCACACGCCGCTGGGACCAGCACAGTGACTTCTGACGAACCGCGCTCGTCTACACGCGTTCTCCTGATGCTGGATCGAGCGGACGCAGAACGACTGCGTTCGAGAGATACGTGTTGGAAGTGACGCGGACCCGGGCCCACAGCGCATCGCGCTGAATCAACCTCACGAGCCATGTCCGGCCTGTTCTCAATACCCTCGCCGCGATTCTCGGCACCCATGTCGGCTGGTTTGGCAGGATGGAGACGTCGTCGAGCGCGGTCGCAATGACGTCTCTCGCGTTTCCGAGCTTGAGCAGTTCGTCGATCACGAAATGATGTCGATCTGCAAGCTTTTCGATGGCATGTGGCGTGGCGCGGAAGTAGTCGAGAGGCTCCATGTGGAGCGGAAAAACGAAGGGCACGGTCATGATGACCCGCCCGCGCGGCGCGACGAGCGACCGGAGATTCATGAAGGCGATATCCCAGTCGGCGACGTGTTCCAGGACTTCCGTGCACAACACGACGTCGTAGACGTGATGCGCGTCAGCCCACGGAACCGGCAAACCTCGATCGATGAAACCGATGATGGCGACTGATTCCTGCGCGTTCTGCTCGACGTCGAAACCGACGTACGTCGCGCCTTCCGACTCCACGAGCGTCCGGAGCGGCTGTTCCCCGCAACCGATGTCGATGACCCGGGCCGGAGGCGTCGTGTCACGAAGGGCGCGAACCACCACCGACTGCAGCCACCCTCCGATGACGCGAACCATGTGGCCGTCGCGTCCTTCGGGGATCTCGGTATAGGTGGTTCGATGTTCCCAGCGCGGCATCCGCTACATCGTAGCGGATGGACCACGTGCGGGTGTGGCGCTCACCATCTCTGGTGGTGGGATTTCTGTATCATACGGACGGATGAAGCGCGTCGAGCAGTGTCCGCTCTGCAGGGGGCGGCGGTTCGTGCCCTTCGCCAAGGCGCAGCGCCAGCAAGTGCTGCTCCACTCCGAGCAGGTGCGCTGCAGCGACTGCGGTCTCCTCATTTCGCAGCCACAGGCTTCTGAAGCCGAGATTGCAGACTTCTACGCCCACACCTTCTACGAGCAGATCTGGCCGGACGCCGACGCGACGAATAACGCGCACCACTATCGCGCGGACGAGTTGCCGTTGATGCAACGCCTCTGGGCCGATTGGCCCCCGCCACCTCACCCGTCCGTCGTCGAAGTGGGGTGCGGCAACGGAGAGATGCTCGGTCTCCTGCGCGACGCCGGCTTTCGCGCGCGCGGCTGCGATCCCGGTGTGCGCGCCGTCGAGCGTTGCCGGGCGCTCGGCTTCGACGTCGTCGAGGGCACTTGGCCGGGCCTGCCGTTTCCTCCGTCAAGCTTTGATGTGGCGGTGACGCTGCAGGTCGTCGAACACGTCACGGATCCGCGTGCCTTCGTGACCGAGGTCGTGGGCCTGGTGCGTCCGGGTGGCGTCGTGGTCATCGCAACCGAGGACGCCTGGACCAGCCAGGCGGCATGGGAACGTCAGTGGTCGCGCCTGCGCTTGCGCATCCCTGAGTTCCGCACCGCAACCGACCACACCTATGTCTACCAGGCGCGCCACTTGCGGAAGCTCCTCGAGGAGCAGGGCTGCGACGTGCGCACCCGTTCTTACACGCGCGATCCGGGCCACGAGAACCTGCACTGGCGGGTGTACAAAACCCTGTTTCGCACCATCGACCGTGCGCTGGGGCACGGCGACTTCCTCATGGCCGTGGCGCGGCGCGCGTGAGCTCTTCACCAAGGACGCCGCGCGATGCGTCGGTTGTCTCCGGCAAATGAAGCGATAATCCGTGCGGAGTGATGAGCCTATTTGGCACGGTTCAGGGGAAGATCCGCCGCGCGGCCGCTATGGATCACGAGACGCTGCTGGCGCGGATCGTCGAGAAGAGCCGGCACGCCTTCGGGTACCGTGAGAACGTGAGGCGACTCGCGTACCGGCTCGATCGGTACAGCAAGTCCCTGTTCGATGCGCCATATGTCGAGCGTACAGAGGCCGGACCAGTGAACCTGGAAGTCAAACTGGAGCGGCAGCGTCTCGGTGGGCCCTTTGAACCTTTCAACATCACGCTCGTGAATCGTGCGGCGGTCAGCCTCGTCGGGGAGGCACGCAGGATTCTTGAAATCGGATCCGGAACAGGCCTGTTCTCGTGGACCGCGGGCGAAGATGCGCGGCGGACCATCGTCGCCTCTGAATTCAATCAAGGGGCTCGCGCGTGGGCAGAGGCACATCGATCGCGGCCAAACATCGGGTACTGCGACCGGCCGCTCAGCGGCTTTGGCTCGCGCGAGTTCGATCTCGTCGTCGCCATAGAAGTCATCGAACATATCGATGGGTTCGGGTCCCTGCTGCACGAGCTGTCGCGCGTGGCGGACTCAGCCATCATCACGACACCGAACAAGTACTGCGATCCGTTCCGGAGTGTCGATCGCACACCTGCGTTCTCGGAGCACGTGCGCGAATGGTCGGCGGGAGAATTCCTGTGGGTGCTGCGCGCGTTTTATGCCAGCGTCGATCTCTTCACCTTGCCGGATCTGCCCGGGCAAATCAAGGCCCTTCAGTCTGATGCCGGGTACCTTCCGGTCGTGACGAGAAGCACCGACTTGAGCTGCAATGAGCCGATGATCGCGAAGTGCTCCACACCGATCCTCCGGTGACGACTCCGCAGGAAGGATCCACCGGCTTCCCTGAGCGTCTCAGCAAGACGGCAACGCTCGCTGCGGTTGCGCTCGCACTTCCCCTTCACCTCTGGATCGATCCGGCCGTCGGGTGGACGCTGCGCGTTGTCGCCGCGATCGCCTTCATCGCTGCCATCATGTGTGGCCGTCGTTGGGGATCGACGACAGTCGCTGTTGCGACAGGTGCAGGCCCGATCCTTCCCGCGCTGCTTGCCGCAAGTGTTCATGTCGCCGCGATCAACGCCTTCTACACCGTCTGGCTCGCCGCGCTGTTCGGCGCACTCCTTCCGCTGACGCCGCGCAATCGCTGGGAGCTGCCGCGGCCCTGGCGAATTCCGCTGGGGGTGTGGGCACTGACGCTGTCACTCGCGTGGCCGGTCCTCATCGTCCGCGAAGCGGGACTGCGGCTCGGCGCGCTCCGCGACACTGGCGCGCTCGATTCATGGGCGTACTTGAACACGCCGCAGGTCGAGAGCTGGATCCTCCACGTCGTTCTGACGCAACTGGTCGCGCTGCTCTGGCTGGAAGGTTTGTACGTAGGGGCCGGCTTTCTTGCCCGACGCAGCCTTGGCGAAGTCGGGAGCCGGCCCCCCAAGCCCAACGCTCCGCCACAGGCGGTTCACGGCATTTGGATCGGCGCCTCAATCGCCAGCCTCGTCGCGATCTATCAGGGAACGGTGAACATGGCGTTCCTGAGCGGAGGGATCTGGCCGGGGCTGCGTCGCGCCGCGGGCACGCTGCTCGATGCCAATGCGTACGGCTCCGTGGCTGCGCTTGCCGGGCCGATCGCGTTCGTCTCAATCCCCTATCTGCGCTTCCGGCATGCGCGCGTGGCACAGGCGGCGGTCCTCGCGCTGAACTGGGCGGGAGCATGGATGTCCGGCTCACGCACCGCAATGGTGTGCGGAGCGTTTGGAACGTTGCTGCTCGTGTATGAGCTCCTCCGGGCTGGGAGACGCGACGACGTCAGCGCGCGGGAGACGCCGTCACTGCTCGCGGGCGTCGCCGTCGTGGTGCTGATCCTGGCGATCGGCGCCGGTGCGATCGGCCCGCTGCAGCGCATGGCGGAGGGGTCCGGACCCAACGCCTCGCTGCGCGATCTCTGGACACGCGGTGGGTACGGCAGCGTGGCGACGCGGATGATCCGCGACTATCCGCTGACGGGGGTTGGCGTCGGCAGCTTCAACTGGATGGCGCCTGATTACTGGCGGACCATGGCCCAGGACAAGTTGCCGTTCGACAACGCGCAGAACTGGTGGCGCCACCAGGTGGCTGAGTTCGGCCTGGTGGCGTCACTGCCGATCCTGATCTGGTCTCTTCTCATCGCGTGGCTCGTGCTGACCAGGCGATCGCGACCCGATGCGCGCATCGAGACTCAGACGCTGCGCGGCCTCCTGGTCGGCATCGGTGTAGCCTCGCTGCTCGGGATGCCGACGCAGAACCCGATCGTCCTGCTGATCTTTTTCTACGTCGTCGCGCGGTTCGAGATGCTCACGAGCCTACCGGCCGTAGAGGCCGACCTTCCCGCCTTCGCTGAAGCTACGGCGGGCCGCCGTAGCCCGAAGGGCGGAGGCTGGCAGGTCGGCCTACCCCGGCGACACCTGGCGTGGATCGCGGGAGTGGTGATCGCGGTGGGATATGCGGGCGGTCATCTCGTGCTTGCGGTTGGGCCACTCAATCCGCTCGAGCGCGCGGCGCGAACCAATCGCGATTACATGAGCGGGACGTACGCGTCCGAGCGCCTGCCGCAGGGACAGTTCCGCTGGACGAAGAAGCACGCGACGTTCGCGCTCGGCACCACGTCGCGATTTCTCGTTATCCGGTACCACATCGAGCACCCTGACGCCGACACGCAGCCTGTCAGGCTGCGGATCACGACCCCGTGCGAAACGCTGGTCGACGAGCTCCGCAGCAATTCCGGCGTGAGCGCGCGGGCCTTCGAGCTGCCCGAAGGCCAGGACCGCGTGGTGTTCGACACCGACGTCTCGCGCACGTGGCGACCGTCGCAATTCGGCCAGGCGGATACGCGCGAGCTGGGCGTGGCTATCGAGGCCGATTTCATTGGAACGCCGTCGGTTGTAGCGTCCCAGCAGCGCTGGATCCCGCTCAAACCCTGCCCGTGAACCCCCTGAACTCCCTGAACCTCCTGAACAGGACCCCCTGAACCTCTTGAACCCTCTGAACCTTCTGAACCAATTTGACAGTCTGTATAATGATTTGTTCACCATCATTCTGGAGAGGTCACCGTGAAGGAAGGTATTCACCCCAAGTACGACGAGGTCGAGGTGCGTTGCGCCTGCGGCAACACGTTCAAGACCCGTTCGACCAAGCCCGAGCTGCACCTGGAGATCTGCTCGGCATGCCACCCGTTCTTTACGGGCCGCCAGAAGCTGATCGACACTGAAGGCCGCGTCGAACGGTTTACGAAGAAGTTCGGCGCCCAGACCGCGGGACAGCGCAAGACCGCCGAGGCGGCCGTCAAGGCTGCGAAGGCAAAGACGGCGAAGACCGCAAAGAAGGCTCCGGCGGCGAGCGCGAAGAAGACGACCGCGAGCGCCTGACACATCCTCACGCAAACGGCCTGCGCCACGAGCCGGTGCCGGCCTGACTCTGCCACAATTGGCGCGATGCCCGCATCGATTCGTGCGTGGGTGAAGAACCGCGTCAGTCCCGGAACGCTCGTGTGGCTTCGGTGCGTGACGCGTGGACTCCCCGTGCCACGATGGGGCAACCTGCGGCGCGTCCGGCCATTCTCCGATCATTTTGGATTCGAGCGCGGGACGCCCGTGGATCGCTATTACCTCGATCGGTTCCTCGATCAGCACCGGCAGCTGATCACGGGCCGAGTGCTCGAGATCCAGGCGCCGGGCTACACCCTGAAATACGGCCGCGAGCTGGCCGCGACCGACTCGATCGACGTCGTTCAGCATTCCAACGAAAACCTGACCTATCTCTGCGACCTCGCACAGTCCGAAGGCGTGATTCCGGACGCGAGTTACGACTGCTTTCTTCTTCCGAACACGCTGTGCATGCTGCGCGATATCGAAGGCTGTCTGCGCAACGCACTGCGCGTGATCCGTCCAGGCGGCGTGATCCTCGCGACGACGGCGGCGCTCATGCCTCTCACGGGTGACGTGCCGGACTATTGGCATGCGAGTGCTGCCGGCTGGCGCGAGCTTGCCAACAAAGTCTGGCCTGGGTGCGACGTACGGATCGAACAGCACGGCAACTGCCTGGCTGCTGTTGCCGCCATGCTCGGGCTGGCGCTCGAGGAACTCGATCCGTCGGAACTCGATGTCAACGATCCGCGGTATCCCGTGCTGGTGACCGTGTACTGCCGCCGGCCCCCTGCAGCCGCTGCGTAGCGGCGCAGACCCTCTGGGTCCGCGATCGACGCGTAGGGAGCAAATACACAGCGCGGGTCGCCGAACCGATAAGATTCGATGGGAATGCCAACGATGAGAGTGCTCGTCGCGATACTGTTCGCCGGCTGTTGCGGCTGCGCGCGCGGGCCCGAATTCGACATCGTCATTACGGGCGGCACGGTGTACGACGGTGCGGGCACACCGCAGGGCGTTCGGCGGATCGATGTCGGCATCAATGGCGATCACATCTCCGCGCTCGGCGATTTGTCCGGCCGCTCGGCACGACAGGCGATCGACGCGCGCAACCGCGTCGTTGCTCCAGGATTCATCGATGCCTACGGGCGATCTGGAACGACGCTGCTGGTCGACGGGAGCGGCGAAAGTCACACCCGCCAGGGAATCACGACCGAGATCCTCGCGGACGCTGGGCCGGCATACTGGACAGCCGCGACCACGCCCCCCGCCGACCAGGCGCTGCTCACCCGGTTCAACGTGAAGCTTGGCACGAACGAACCCGCGAGCTATGTGGAGCAGCTGTCCGCCCGGGGATCCTCGATCAACGTCGCGAGGCTTGTTCCCGGGTCTTTCGTCAGCACCGCGGTCGTGGCCGACACGACCCGTTCGCTGACCGCCGGCGAGGTCGCGAAGATGCAGGACGTCCTCGAGACGGCAATGCGCGCCGGCGCCGTCGGACTTTCCATCGACTGGGATGCGCCTGGCGCGCGCGCATTCACTACAGACGAACTGATCGCCCTCGCGCGGATCGTCGCGCGCAACGGAGGGTTATATGTTTCCACTCTCAGGGGGAACACTCCTGTTGAGACGAGCATCCGCGAAGTCATCACGATTGCTACCACGGCGGGCGGGGGTCTGCCGTTCATGATCGCGAACCTCAATGTATTGCCACCGGCCCAGAAAGGCACGCTCGCCGCGGGGATCGCGGCCATTCGGGAGGCGGATGTGCGCGGAATTTCCGCGTCCGCAAGCTTCACCAGCTATTCCGATGATGAGGCTGACATACGCGCGGCGCTGACGTATCCGCGTTCGGTGATCGGGACGGGGACGGCGGCGGCTCGCACCGAGGGAGAGTTGAGCCAGATATCGATGCAGCCTGCGGCTTACGGCGCGTTTCCGCGTCTACTCGGTGAGTACGTCAGGGACGCAAAGCTGCTCGAACTGAGAGAAGCCATCTACCGCGTGACAGGTCTTCCGGCCGCGCAGTTTCGCATTCCGCAGCGTGGATTCATTCGTGAGGACTACTTCGCCGATCTCGTCATCTTCGACCCGCAAACGATCGCAACGCCGGCAACTAACGCACAGCCGCACCAGTATCCGACGGGTATCGACTACGTGATCGTGAACGGGGTTCAGGTGGTCACGCCAGCCGGCCACACGGGCGCACATCCCGGCCGGATCCTTCCCGGCCCTGCGCCACGTCCCGCCTCCTAGGCAACTCCCAACCGCCAACTCCCAACTCCCAAAAGGTGGCTCCGCGCCGGTTCTGAGCGATTTCACTGTGACGGACCACCGAGGCACTGAGGCACCGAGGTAAGACCAAATGAATTTCTCGGTGTCTCGGCGTCTCGGTGGTACGTCGCAGTGAAAAACACTAGAAGGGCGTACTGATCCCCTCGCACGATGTTTCGCTGCCTGCGGGACGGAAACGGTCGAGCATCTGGACGACGTCCGCAGCGCCACTCGCCATAGCGAAGCAATGCAGGCGTCGCCACGCGGTCGGGTCGACCACCGCTCCGTGACGCACGAGGAGCTCGACCATCTCCGGCCGGCGGGCGCCGACGGCCGCCTCGAGCGGGGTCAGCGCGCGCACCGCGAGCACGTCCACGCGAAGGGGATACACGGCGTTCGGATCGTTGCCGGATGCAATCAGCCGGACAAGCTCGCCCTGGTCGTGGAGGGCTGCGGCCTCCGAGAGCGTCAAGGATCCACCGTGCCAGAACGGCGGTGCGTCACTCGTGACCGCCATGATCACGATCGCGGCGCTGATGGCGACGGCGGCAAGCGCCGGCGCCGCCGCGCAGATCGACAACAGACGAACAACGCGATTCGGGCCGGCGTCCATCAGAAATAGTCGACGTCGAAGACGCGATCCGCCCAGCGCGGGACGAACCACGGGTTGACGATCGGCATGGCGATCGACCGATCGCGCAGCTCGATGATGACCTTCCGCGTGGACGGATCCGACGGCCACGTGCCGCGGCGCTCCATGTCCTCGGGGATCCACGCCCAGTCGTTGTGAAACGCGAACGCCTGCGCCCGCAACACGTGATTGACCCCGATGGTCCGCACCGCCCACCCCGACCCGGCCACGAGCAGCGCAAGGGCCACGGCGACGGCGGGCGCGGCGCGAAGACCGCGCATGATCAGATCACGCACTGCCCAGAACGCGGCGAGCGCGTAGAAGACACCGGCGACGCTCATGATTTCGTCCTTCGCGTAGGCGTATGAGGCGATCGCGCTGGCGGCGATGACGGCGCCGAATACCAGCAGATCAGGTCCGGCCTCATCGTTCCGCATGAGATCGGTCCGCCGAAAGGCGGACGCTACAGACGAGAACCGGTAGTGTCCGGCTTCAGCCGGACCAAAACGGCGCCAGGTAGCCAGCGCGATGAATGCGGTCGTGATCGTCGACGACACCACGTTGATCCACATGCGCGGAGGCACGTCACTCAGCGACCATCCGCGGAAGAACACGAACACTCCGCTGCGCGGCTCCGAGAAAAGCACGGTCGCCATCGATGCCAGAACGTTATAGAGGTTGAACCGCGACAATCCCTCGCCGAAACGCTCGCGGATCTGCGAGCCCTCCAACCGCTCGAAGCCATAGCCCGAGGCGTTCGCCATCCCCTGCACGTGCGGCGCGAGCCAGACGAAGCGAACCAGCCCGTACGCGACCAGCAGTCCTGTCATGGCGACCAGCGCCGAGTCCGACACACCTCGTCGTCCCGCCATCCGGCTGGCTGCAAGCGCAACCCAGACGAGCACGCCCGATTCGAGCGTCAGGCACGCCGCGATGAACGCGGCAATGGCGGCGGCATCGATCCACCGGCTTCCTCGGGCCTTCGACAGCCGCACCGCGGCAAGCACGAGCACGACGACCTGCAGGAAATGATTGACTGGGTACCCCTCCTTCACGAGGCCGAGGAACGTATGCAGCCCCGTGAAGATGGTCAGCGCGAACAGTGCCGCAGCAAGGTCGACGCCTGTCTCGAGCCGCAGCGCGCCGACAAACAGCGCGAATGCGGCGGCCAGGAGAGCGATGTGAAAGGCCTTGTAGGCGGCGAAATAATGCCCGCCCGACAGGTCGAGCAACAGCTTCGTTTCCGCAATCCGCAGCGGCCGGAAGTACGTCGTCTCGCCGATCGTCGACGTGAACGACGCCCAGACACCTGGCGATTGCTGCGCGGCGATGATCTCATCGAGGGAATCGTGCACCTGCAGCGGCATCCGGAGGAGACCGTATGAAACCGAGCTGGCGAGGATGGCCGCGCAAGCGTAGGCACACAAGCGAGGCACAGACACGGCGTCATTGTAGGCCGGGTCCTTTCCGCCTACGCCACGTCGGGTCGCGTCGCGACCCGACGAGCCAACGCTGATTGGAGGACCGCCGAAGCGCAAAAGCGCGAAGGCTGGTTGGACCCGGCGGAAGGGGTGTCAGGACTCGAGCGGAAACAGCGATTGGCTTGGGCGATCGACGGCGAGCTGGGATCCCAACTTCCGGTCCAGGCGCGCGAGACGGTACTGCACCGCCTGCTGCCGCGCGACCGTTGCCTGCAGCTGCAGCGATCTGAGCGCGAATGTCCTGGCCGCGTTGAGATCCCGCTCGCGATGCTCGTGGTGAACCGCGAGCGCTTCGGTCGCTTCACGGACGAGGGCCGCGGAACACGCGCGCAATTCGAGAATGCGGCGCCAGGACGAAGCGGCTGCTTCGTACCGGCGAAGCCGCCGGCACAGCGTCGCATGTGCGCGCAACGCCTCTGCGCGGGTAACCTCACGGTCGTAGAGGCCGACCTTCAGGTCGGCCTGCGCCGCGCGAGCAAACGCCTCTAACGCCTCGGCCGTCATCCCAGCCCGCTCGTATAACCGCCCCATCCCAAGCGCTTCACGCGCCGTCAACGCCTCCGCGGGACCGTCCTCGAGCAGCTGCGAGGCGCGCGCGGTGAACATCGCCAGCGAGATGATGTCGAGGCGGTTGTGCTCGAGCACGCCTTCGAGGGAACGCGCATCACCGCTTCGCACGTAATGAAAGTAACGTGATGGGATCTCGAAGCCTGGCACGTCCCCCTCACGCTCGTGCCCGCACAGCGTCCGCTCCAGATTGGTGAGACGGCACTCCATGTCATCCTCGCGCCAGAGCCGGCGCGCCGGATGAAGCATGTCCACGTGCGGCATATCCGCGAACGGCGTGGGCATCCGCTGCAGGACGAAGCGCGTCTCCATGAGCGGCAGATCGAACGACTTGCCGTTGTAGGTCACGACACACGCCGTGCCGGCGGCAAGCTCCGCAACCGATTCGAGCAGCGCACGCTCGGCGCCGAAGTTCGACAGGAAGAACTGCCGCAGCCGGAACGTTGCGCCGTCGAACCAGCCGCAGCCAACGAGAAAGGCATAGGTGCCGGCGCCGCCGGCAAGGCCCGTCGTTTCGAGGTCGAGGAAGAGAAGCTTTCCTGATCGACCTGGCGGCCCGTAACCGCCTCCGCCAAGGCTACGGCGGTCCGCCGAAGCTTCATGCGAAGGCGGAAGGGCCGCCCTACAACCGAGGAGGTCCGCCCTGCAACCGAGGAGATGAAGTCGCGGCCATATGCCGGTGCCAGGAGGAAGGCAATCGGCAAGCGCGACGCGGCCGTGCCGATAGCCGGGCGTGTACTTACGGTCGACGACGAGGAACCGTTGTCCTCGCGCCTCGCGCCATTCGCCCCCTAAAACATCGGCGGCGTCATGAAGGACCGATCCATCACTATGCGGGGCGAGCCCTGTGGGCTCACCTCGCGGACCCAACCGCCTTCGGCTCCGCGCTTCGGCGGTCCGCCGTAGCTTTAGCGGAGGCGGAAGGGTCCGCGCCGCTCGGCTTGATACTCCTCGAAGTCGATCCGCAAGCGAGGTCACGCGGACACCGGCAGCGCCGAGGCGCGAGCGCTCGCGATGAGATCCAGAATTCGCAGCGCGACGGTCTTGGCGAGTGGACCCGTATTTCCCACCGGGCCGACGCACGTCGGGCAGCCGTGCTGACATTCGCACCCCGCAATCAGCGCCCGCGTCCGCGTCAACAGGCCTTCGTGCATCCCGAACAACGGTTCGCTGAAGCCGATGCCGCCTGGATAGTTGTCGTAGATGAAGATGCGCGGTTCGTCGGACAGCTTCGCCGGCTGGCCGCTCCGCGTCAGATCCGTATCGTCTCCCTGCTCGCCGCTGCCAATCGAGATGCCGATGTCCTGCCGATCGCACATCAGCAGCAGCTGCGCCACCTGCCGCATCGCGAAAGAGAGCCCGACGACGCCGTCGCGCCGATCGTCGGGCGCGTACGGCAGCGCCGCCATGACCGGCTTCGGCACCGTCAGCCAGTACACCGTCGTGTGCATCTGCTGCTCCGGCAGATCGAGCTCCCCTGATCCGACATTCTCGTTCGTATAGAACTTGATCTTCTTGAACCCGACGACGCGCGACGACACGTGGACTTCTCCGTGCGTCTTCGTGCCTGATCCCTGATCCCCGTTCCCTGATCCCTTCGCGAAGGTATCCAGCACTGTTACCTTCGTATACGTGATGGCGTCCGTGTAGTAATCGCAGTCGATCTGCCGCACGTACGCCTTACGGCCCACGAAGTCGAGTTTCTCGACCTGATAGAGCGTGCCTTCGATGATGTAGATGGCCTTCTCGTGCAGCGTCGGCGGACCGCTGTTGAAACTCGTCTCACCAATCACGTCCGCACCCTTCGTCGTATCAACGACCACGAAGTTGTCAGACGAAATCGAACGAAGGCTGACGGCATCGGCGGGATACGACTCGTTCGTCCACTGCCATGTCCCCTCTTGATGCTGGGGGCCCGCTTCCTTGCCCGACGTAGCCTCGGCAGAGTCGGGAGGCCCAGTGCGATGCACCAGACCGCTCTCTTCCAGGACGCCGAGCACTTCCTGGACGTCGTGCTTCCCGTAGTCCTCTGACGTCGTGAAAGGCAGCTCGAACGCCGCGCACTTCACGTGATCGACCAGGATGTGCAGGTTGTCGGGATTGATGAGCGCGTGCTCCGGCGGTGCATCGAAGAAATACGACGGGTTCCGGACCACGAACTGATCCAGCGGCGCGCTGCTCGCGACAAGCACCGCCGCCGATCGCCCGCTTCTGCGGCCGGCCCGTCCCGCGCGCTGCCACGTGGCGGCAATCGTCCCTGGATAGCCGGCCATCACGCACACGTCGAGCGCGCCAATGTCGATCCCGAGCTCCAGCGCGTTGGTCGAGACGACAGCGCGCACGCTCCCCTCGCGCAGCCCCTTTTCAATTTCGCGACGCCGCTGCGGCAGGTAACCGCCGCGGTACCCGCGGATCTGATCCGGTGTTCCGGGTTGTCCACCGAAATCGTCCTTCAGATACGTCGTCAGGATTTCCGTCGTGAGCCGGCTTTGCGCGAACACGATCAGCTGGAGCTGCCGCTTGAGGAACTCCGATGCAACGCGGCGCGTCTCGGCCAGGTACGACCTGCGGATACCGAGCTGGTGATTGACGACGGGCGGGTTGACGAAGATGAAAAACTTCTCGCCGCGAGGGGCGCCGCTTTCGGAGACCAGCTCGAACGGCTGCTCGACGAGCGCTTCGGCAAGCTCCTTCGGATTGGCAATCGTGGCTGACGAGCAGATGAATGTCGGATTCGATCCGTAGTGCCGGCAGATGCGGCGCATCCGCCGCAGCACATTCGTGAGATGGCTTCCAAACACCCCGCGATACGCGTGCAGTTCGTCGATCACGACGTAGCGCAGGTTCTCGAACAGTTTCGCCCATCGCGGGTGATGCGGCAGGATCCCGGAGTGAATCATGTCCGGGTTGCTGAGCACGACGTGCGCCCGGCCGCGAATCGCGCGCCGCGCGTCCTGCGGCGTGTCGCCGTCGTACGTGAACACGCCGATCTCGAGCTCCGCAAGGCGCGAGAGCTGGTCAGAGAGGTCGTGCAGCTCGGCGAGCTGATCCTGCGCCAATGCTTTCGTTGGAAACAGATACAAGGCACGCGCGGAGGGATCCGTAAGGATCGCGCTGAGCACCGGCGCGTTGTAGCAGAGCGTCTTGCCCGACGCCGTTGGCGTGGTGATGACGACATTGCGGCCGGCAAGGGCGTGCTCGACGGCCGCCGCCTGGTGTGCGTAGAGCTGGTTGATGCCCCGAGCAGACAGCACCTGCCGTAGCCGTCTGTCGACCCCCTCGGGGAAAGGCGCGTACTCGGCTGCCCGTGGCGCCATCCGGCGGACGGCGGTGACCCAGCCGTCAGGAGTGTCCGCCCGGTCTGGCAGTCCGCCTGTCAGCCGGTCGACGACGGATTGCAGGGCATGATCGTGAGCGGAATCCGTCCGTAGAACCGGCAGCATGACGGCCGCATGGTAGCGCACAAACAGCGAAAGTCCAACGAGCCGGTGATTATGGCTTTCACAAACCCATTGCACAGATTCATCACTTCCCCCTTGAACAGCTAGGTTTTTGCCTGCAAAATGTCGGTCTCTGTCCGACAGCGCTGCCAACGCCGTTAAACGCCTCGCCCGAATCAGGTCGCTCGCCGACGAATTGCGAGCGAGGATGCAGGTGAATACCGATCGGTCTCGTGGTCGGAGCCGCCGCATTGCCTTGGAACTGATCGCTCTCTTGAAAGCGGAAGACGACTACCAGCGCAGTCTGTCGCCTGTCGTTTCTTTGTCGCCCTCCGACTCGTCTCCTTCCTCGCCTTCGGTTTGACCTTCCGGCTTCCCGGAAGCGGAAGTCGGTGTAGGCACTTGACCGACAGGCGCAGAACTAGCGAACGGAATTCAGGCGACCGGGTTGTGAAAGGCATGATTACCGGTATTTCCACGCCCGTCGGTCAAATGCCTACAAACTGTGCTGTATTGGACTTCGCCCACACAATGACTTGGAAGTAAGCTGCGTCCCGTAGCGCTAAACCAAGCTCAAGCCTACTCAACAGCGCCGATAAGGTTCTCAAATCAAAGGGTCAATAAGGTTCTCAATGCAACTACTTTGGCGGCTTCATTCTCCGTTCTCAGGGCAGACCAGCGAGTGCTATCTCGTTGACCATTCGCCCGTCTCCAGTGAACTTCAGTTCGTCCAAATCCCGGCGAGCCTGATGCTCATATCTCCGGCGTGCTACGTCGGCACAGTGGCGGCCGCGGCAGGCGCTGCGCTTCTCGCGACGGCGCTTCGTGGTGATGGCTTCACCACCGACGTCGTTTAGGGTTTCTTGACGATTCTTCGCAGCTTCCGCCTCGTTTCCAGGTTGTGCTGCAAGGCCGAACATGAGCCACGATGAAACGCTCGACCGCCTCCACGAACTTACCAACCGTCTGACGGCGCGCCTTGCGGACGCTGAAACCGTTCGTGCGAGGCTCACGAAGGCTCGCCAGCAAGCCACGTGGCCCGACGTGCGACCCGCCTCACCGCGGATCGCTGACATTCCAAACCTGCCCTATTTCGACCCCTCAGACGACGACAATCCGAGGCACTGAATCAGTTCAACGTCCAGAGCGTGAGCGATGACACGTCCTTGACGAAGATGCGGTTGCCTGAGATCGCTGGTTGTGCCCAGGTTGCGGTATCGGCGACCTTGTACCGCCGCACCGGTTCGAACGCGGTCTGGCTGCTGCGTACCACGACGAGCTCGCCATCGTCTTCGAGACTGAGCACCATATCTCCGGCCGTGGAGATCGCGGCGTTCCCCGCCTGGCGCCCCTCGGACATCCACAGCGTCTTCCCCGTCTTCGCATCGACGCTGACATACTGTCCGCTGTTACGGGTGGTGAGGACGAACAACGCGTCTCGAACGATCACGCCGTTTGTCAATCTCATCGGAATGTCGGGGTTCTCCCACGCCTGTTCGACCGCCCATTGGTTGTTCCGCCTGGCGACGCTGAGCGCAATCGTTGGTGCGTTGTTGCCGAGCGCGATCAGGGTCTGGCCGTACACGATCGGAGTGCCCGAGTTCGTGTCGTTATTGCTCGGGAACGGACGGTCCCACAGCAGCGCCCCTGTTGCGGCATCGACGCTGACCAGCCGGCTCTGCGTAATCGTCACGATCTGACGCGTCCCACCGAAGTCGGCGATGACCGGCGACCCGTACCCGGGCCCGAATGTCGGGCCATCGCCGCTCCACGCCCACTTCACGTCGCCGGTGTTGACGTCGTACGCCGTGAGCGCGCCCTTGTTGTGCCCCCCCACGTGGAAGACGACCGTGCCACCGGTGACGAGCGGCGAGAACGCGTGCGAGGTGTAGGTCGGCACGAGCGGCGACCCCGGCTTCTGCCAGATCTGCTTGCCGTCGGCCGCGTTGAACGCGGTGACCACGCCTGTCATCCCGATCGAATACAAGCGGCCGTTCGCGAACACCGGTGTCGACTTCGGTCCCTTGCCATGAGGCGTGGCGGCGCTGTGCATCGTGAATGGTGCGGGATACTCCGTCTTCCACAGCACCCTTCCGTTATCGGCGTCGAGCCCGCTCATCACCTCGTTGTCACCCTGTCGCGAGAACAGGTAGACCCGGTTGCCGACGACGATCGGCGTTGCGTAGCCGAGGCCGACCTCGATGTTCCACTTGCGAACGAGCTGCTGCGGCCATTCACGCGGCGGCGTGAACGACGGGATCACGCCGTCGCGGTTCGGGCCGCGCCACTGCGTCCAGTCGGTCGACCGGGCCTGCGCGTCGAGCAGCGCAGACACGCCGGCAAGAAGGATGACGATTGTCAGTATGCGACGCATGTCGGTGTCCTTTGCGCGAAAGAGGATGCGTTATCTGGCCCGCACGTCATAGCTGGCCAGGGTGCCCTGGTTGCGAACGTAGAGACGCCCGCCGCTGACGACTGGGTGAGCCCAGCTTGGCCAGCCTTGATCCTTGATCTCGAAGCGCCCCTTCTCGAGATACGCGGCGGGGGACGCCTCCGCCAGTCCGACGACATTGTCCTCGCTCAGGATGTACAGGTTGCCGTCGGCGAAGGTGAGGGACCCTTTGCCGACGCTGCGATGGCGCCACATCATCTTCCCTGTCGCGAACTCGAGGCACGTCAGGATCGCGTTGTTGAAGCCGTACAGATACCCGCCGACGAGCACGATGCCTCCGTGATGGTTCTGCATCTCGCGCGTGAAATAGATCTCCTGCGCCCGAACTTCCCCGCGCTCCGCTCGGAGACCGAGCAGCGCACCGCCAGTGCCATAGTCCGAGCTGTAAAACACCTTGTCGTCGGCGAAGATCGGTGTCGCGATGTTGGCGGTGCCGTTGGCCACCCGCGTATACCGCCACAGCAGCTTTCCGTCAGACGCGCGAACGCCGACGCCGGCCTCGGCGGTCAGCGTCATGATCGTCCGGACGCCTTGCACGTCGGCCACGACCGCCGACGCGTAGCCAGCCTCGTCACTGAGCTCCTTGCTGGTCCAGATTGTCTTGCCGGTCATCTTGTCGAGCGCCACGATGCCGGCATTGCGGCCGCCCGGGGTCACGATCAGCTGATTCCCGTCCACGAGCGGCGACTCGCTGATGAGCCACGGGATGTTTCGCGCGCCGAAGTCCTTGAGGATGTTCCGCTGCCACAGCACGGAGCCGTCCTGAAAGCGAAGCGCGGCCAGATCGCCGCTTTCGGTCAGCACGTAGAGCCGGTCGCCGTCGACGGTCGGCGTCCCGCGCGGACCGGGGCCACGATCGTTGTCCGACGTGGGCCCCAGGATCCTGACCCAGGCCAGCTTGCCGTCCGCTCGGTTGAGCGCGGACACCACGCTCTGCGAGTTCCGCATCCCCTGGACGAAGACGCGATCCCCGCTGACGGACAGCGAGCCGTACCCGGCACCCAGATTGGCAGCCGACCACACAAGAGGCGGCCCTGATGCCGGCCATTGCCTCGACAGCGCCGTCTCCTTGGACAGCCCATTCCGATCCGGTCCTCGCCACTGGGGCCAGTCGCCCGACGCGGTCTGGCCGCCAGCGCCCGCGCTCAGGACCGCCACAAGCGCCAGCGCGCTCAACAGCGTGCGTGCAATCATCGGCTCTTTGGAGACTCCGTAGCGGCGCCAAATAGTGGCCATGGCATGAACCTCGGAAACACGACGGTAGAATACCGTCAACGTCGCCCGGCCGGCGACGGTTGTTCGACTCGACCCTGTCGTAAATACGCGGCGGGGGGTCTCCGTATTTCAGGAAGTACCCTTTTCCCAAGACGGTTAGAATACGACCGCTGCCGCCGGCGGCGACAGGTAACTGACAGGACGACCTATGTTGAAGAGATGCTGGCTGCTGAGCGCACTCATCATAACGATCGGCGTCACCGGGTCGGCACAGGGGCCGCGTCGGATTCCGGTGGGCGACTGGCCGGAGATGCGGGGCCCCAACCGCGACGGCATCTCCCGCGAAACCGGGCTGATCGATACGTTGGCGCTCAACGGCGAGAATTTCCTGTGGCGCGTCCCGTACGGCGGCCGGTCCGCGCCGATCGTCATGGGCAACCGGGTCTACGTGCAGAATCCCGCCGGCCGCGGCACCAACCTGCAGGAGCGCGTGATGGCGCTCGACGCGGACACGCGGCAAGGTGATCTGGGAATACAAGTTCAACCTGTTTCAAAGCGACGTGCCGCCGCACCGCGATCGGCTGGGCCTCGCCGGCAGCCGACCCCGAAACGGGCAACATCTACGCCCTGAGCGGCGGCGCGCAGGTCATCGCGCTCAGCCGCGACGGCAAGCTGCTCTGGGAACGTTCGATCGGCGAGGAGTGGGCCGCCTTCACCACGCACGGCGGCCGGACGATGTCGCCCGTGGTCGACGGCGACCTGGTCATCGTCAGCGCTGCCGTCTCCAACTGGGGCACGTCGGCCGCCGCGCCCATCGCCTCATCGCGCTCGACAAGCGGACCGGCGACATCGTCTACGTCTCGAACCCGGGCGGGCGACCGTACGACACGGCGTATGCCTCGCCGCTCATCGCCACGATCAACGGCGTGCGCCTGCTCATCGCCGGCCTGGGCGACGGCGCCATCCACGCCATCAAGCCGCAGACCGGCGAGAAGGTCTGGAGCTTCGTCGCGGCGAAGCGCGCCATCAACACCGGCGTGGTCGTCGCCGGCAACAGAGTCATCGTGTCGCACGGCGACGAGAACCTCGAAGGCAACGAGCTCGGCCTGATTGCCGCGATCGACGGTTCGCAGACCGGCGACATCAAGACGACGCAGTGGGCGGTGAAGGGGACGGAGTTCGCCTTCTCGTCACCGCTCGTCGACGGGCACGCGGCTCTACCAGATCGACGGCGGCTCGACGCTGCACGCCTTCGACGTCGAGCACGGGCAAGGCGCTCTGGTCGCAGGCCGCTCGGCACCGCTGCAGAAAGCGCCGCCGGTGTTGGCCGACGGCAAGATCTACGTCGGCACCGACGGCGGCAAGTTCTTCATCGTCCGGCCCGCGCGCCGACGGCGCGAAGATCCTGAGCGCCGTCGAGCTGCCCGAACAGCACCAACAGCTGCTGCGGCTCGGAGGGCACACCGGAGCAGATCCTCGCCGGCGCGGCGATCTCGCGCGGCCGTATCTTCTTCGTGTCGAGCGACGCCGTGTACGCCATCGGCGCCGCGGCGCGCGACGACGCCGTCCGGATTGGCGGTCGACGAGCCGGCGCAGATCGGTACGGGGGCGCCCGCGCATCGTGCAGGTCTCGCCGACCGAGCTGGTGCTGACGCCGGGACAGATCGGTGAAGCTGCGCGCGCGGCTCTTCGACGACAAGGGTCGCTTCCTGCGCGAGGAATCCGCCGCGACCTGGTCGCTCGACGGGCTGAAGGGCACCGTGGCCAATGGCGCCTTCACGGTCGGCCCCGATCCGGTGGAGCAGGCCGGCCTCATCAAGGCGACCGTCGGCGGCCTGACCGGCGAGGCGCGCGCGCGTGTCGTGCGGCCGCTGCCGTGGAAAGAAACGTTCGAGTCGTACGCCGACGGCGCCGTGCCGGCCGGCTGGGTGAACGCCGCGGCCGGTCAGGTGTCGGTGACGACGCTCGACGGGCAGAAGGTGCTGCAGAAGGCGCCGACCGACACCATCTTCAAGCGCGCGCGCGTGTTCATCGGGCCGGTCACCTGGTCCAACTACACGTTCGAAGCCGACGTGCGAGCCGCGACGCGGCGGCGGCAGATGGGCGACGTCGGCATCACGGCGCAGCGCTACTCGCTCGTGCTCTACGGCAACTCGCAGCGGCTGAAGATCGAACCGTGGGAGCCGGAGACCGCGCGCACGGTCACGGTGCCGTTCGCCTGGAAGCCGGACACCTGGTATCGCCTGAAGCTGCGCGTCGAGAACCTGCGCGAACGGGCAGGTCCGCGCGCGCGGCAAGGCGTGGCCGGCTGGCGAGACCGAGCCGGCGGCGTGGATGATCGACAAGACCGATCCGATTGGCAACCGCGAGGGGGCGCCGGGCTTCTTCCTCGACGCGCAGTTCGGCGCGTACCTCGACAACTTCTCGATCACGCGGAATCAGCCATGACTATGTCATTCTTTCCGCTCGCGCGGCACTTCTGCTCCTCGCCGTACTGGCATGCGCCGCGCTCTCGCCGGCGCAACTCGCGGCCTCGGATCCCGGCGGCGGCGACTGGCCGATGTGGGGCGGCACGCCCGATCGCAACATGGTCTCGAACATGAAGGGTCTGCCGACCGAGTGGGACGTCAAGACGAAGAAGAACGTGAAGTGGGTGGCCGACCTCGGATCGCAGAGCTACGGCAACCCGGTCGTCGCGGGCGGCATGGTCTTCGTCGGCACCAACAACGAGCTGCTGCGCGATCCGAAGCAGCCGGGCGACCGCGGCGTGCTGATGGCCTTCCGCGAGTCCGACGGCGAGTTCCTCTGGCAGCAGACGCACGTGAAGCTCGAGTCGGGGCGCGCCAACGACTGGCCGTTCCAGGGCGTCGCCTCGTCGCCGCTCGTCGAAGGCGAGCGCCTGTACTACGTGAGCAACCGCGGCGTGCGTCTTCTGCCTCGACATCCAGGGGTTCCGCGACAACGAGAACGACGGCCCGGTGAAGGACGAGAAGCTGACCGGCCAGTTCGACGCCGACGTCATCTGGTCGTTCGACATGATGGAGGAGGTCGGCTCGTATCCGCACAACATGTCGAACTCCTCGCCGGTCATCTGGGGCGACCTGATCTACGTCAGCACCTCGAACGGCCAGGACGAGAGCCACGTCAACATCCCGTCGCCGCGGCGCCGTCGATCATCGCGCTCAACAAGAACACCGGCAAGCTGGTGTGGGAAGACAACTCGGTCGAGGATCGCATCCTGCACGGCCAGTGGTCGACGCCGGCGGTCGGGACGCATCGGCGGCGTCGCTCCAGGTCGTCTCGGCGCAGGGCGACGGCTGGGTCCGCGGCTACGAGCCGGAGACCGGCAAGAAGCTCTGGGAGTTCGACACCAATCCGAAGGATGCGGTCTGGCCGCGCACGCGCAACGAGCTGATTGGCACGCCGGTCATCTACGAGGATCGCGTCTACATCGCCAACGGACAGGATCCGGAGCACGGCGAAGGCGTCGGCCACTTCTACGCGATCGACGCGACCAAGCGCGGCGACATCACCCAGACCGGCCGCGTCTGGCACTACGACAAGATTCGCCGCTCGATCTCGACGGCGGCGATCGCCGACGGCCTCGTCTACATCGCCGACTTCAGCGGCTTCCTCCACTGCCTCGACGCGAAGACCGGCCAGGAGTACTGGACGCACGACGTGTTCGCGGCCGTCTGGGGATCGCCGTTCGTCGTCGACGGCAAGGTCTACCTCGGCGACGAGGACGGCGACGTCGTCGTCCTGCAGCACGGCAAGGAGAAGAAGGTGCTGGCCGAGATGAACATGGGCAGCGCCGTCTACGCGACGGTCGTGCCCGCCAACGGCGTGCTGTTCCTGAACAACCGCAGCCAGCTCTTCGCGCTCGCCGTGAAATGAACCTGCTCGTCGGACGCCGGATCGACGCTGCGCTCGTCGTCAGCCTGTTGATCCCGGCTGTCGTCGGAGCGCTCGCGGCGCAACAGCGGCCGGCGGCCGTGGCGGCAGCAGCCGACGAGTGGCCGCAGTTTCGCGGCTCCCTGACACAGACCGGGGTCTCGGCCAGCACTCCTCCGGCCACGCTCAAGGTTCTCTGGACCTACGACGCTGGCGACGTCATCGAGTCGTCGGCCGCCATTGCCGACGGAGTCGTCTACGTCGGCGGCGGCGACGGCGACCTCATCGCGCTCGACCTCGCGTCCGGCGCGCTGCGCTGGAAGTACGCCACGGGCAACCTGATCGGCGAGTCGTCGCCGGCCGTCGGTGCCGAAGCCGTCTACATCGGCGATCTCGGCGGTCTCGTCCACGCCGTGCGCCGGCGCGACGGTATGAAGCTCTGGACGTTCAGGACCGGCACGGAAATCAAATCGTCGCCGGTACGTCGTTGGCGATCTCGTCCTGATTGGATCGTACGACGGGAACCTCTATGCGCTCGACGCCGCGACGGGCGGGCTGCGCTGGAAGGTCTTGACGAAGGGCATGGTGCACGCAACGCCCGCGGTGAAGGACGGTCTCACCTTCATCGCCGGGTGCGACGCGATCTTCCGCGCGATACGCATCACCGACGGCCGGGAGATGTTCCAGATCGAATCGGGCGCCTACACCGGCGCTTCACCGGTCGATCGACGGGGACCGAGCCTACTTCGGCACGTTCAACCAGGAAGTGCTGGCCATCGACCTCAAGGCGCGCAAGATCCTCTGGCGCTTCAGCGATCCCGACCGGCAGTTCCCGTTCTACTCCTCCGCCGCGCTCAGCAACGGGCGCCTCGTCCTGGGTGGGCGCGACAAGATCGTCCACGCGCTCGATCCGACCTCTGGAAAAGAGCTCTGGGCATTCCCCACCAGCGCGCGCGTCGACTCGTCGCCGGTCGTCGCCGCCGGCCGCGTGTACATCGGTTCGGGCGACGGCCGGCTTTACGTGCTGGATCTGATGTCGGGGAAGAAGCTGTCGGAGTTCGATACCGGTGCCGGTATCACGGCGTCCCCCGCCGTGGCCGGAGGCAAGGTTGTCATCGGCACGTCTGACGGCCGGCTCTACGCCTTCGGCGCGTAGGGCGCATCGCAGACACGACCCACGGCTTTAGCCACAAAGGACACAAAGGTCACAAAGGCGATTCTTCGTGACCTTCGTGTGTTGAAACGTGACTGCGGCAGCTGGCGCTCGTCGCAGCTGCCCTGTTACGACCTTCGGGGGTGAGGCATTACCGGGCCGTCAGAGAGCGCAGGTGCACGCGCGCCACCATGTGCATGTAGCCGCCATCGCGTTCAAATCGATCGGCAGCGGCAATCTTGATGTGCTCCAGCGCGCGGTCCTTCATCCCCAGCGCCTCGAAATACAAACCGAGGTAAAGATGTCCGTAGAACTGCGCGTCAGGCCGAGACCCCGCGGCTGAGAGGACCTGCTCCGGCGTGAGCGTCCCGCGGAACATCTGATAGACCTCGCGCATCGGGACGCGCGCGTCGGGACCGACAGGCAGCAGCGCCGCCCTGGCCTTCGCCGGCGACTCGGCGCGCGCGACGCAGAGAAAATGCCACGCCGCATTCTCCACATCGTCTGGATTCACGGTTCGATGCGACTCGAACTGGCGGCGGCAGTCGTCGTAGCGGCCGGCGTAGTACAGCGCGATGCCACGCTGCCAGAGGTAGGGCGCCTGATCGGGAACGGCCTTCGCCAGGCTGTCAAACGCAGCGGCGGATTCCGCGAAGCGCCCGTTTTCGAAATCGGTCACTGCGCGATTCAGGATCGCCTGCGGACTCTGCGCCAGAAGCAGCAGAACCAGGAGCGTCGTCATTTTCGCAAGTCGAGACAGACCAGCGTGTCGTCATTGCGGACGTACACCATGCCGTCGGCGATCGCAGGGTAGGCACGCACGGTTGCCGGAAGAATCTGCGCGCGCGCGATCGGCTTGAAACCATCGGGGGAAGCGGCCAGCGAGAACCATCTCGCCATTCTCGCGGAGGATCAGCAGTCGATTGCCGGCGAGCGTGACGCTTCCGGCGCCGAATCGATCCTGACTCCAGCGGACTTTGCCCGTCTGAAATTCCACGGCGCGGAAGCTCTGGCCGAACTCCTGCCGGCCATGAAAGCCGTAGAGATATCCGCCGGAATACACGCTCGTCGAGTAGTGATTCGAGAGCACATCGTCGGACGACCATACGTCGGTCAGCTTCGACCCGTCGAATCGCAGCACGCCCGCGCCGGGCCCGTATTCGGCCGAAACAAAAATCGAATCGCCATTGATGACCGGCGTCGCCGCATTCACCGATGCGGCCTGTCTGGCACGCCATTGCCGCTCAAATCGCACCTGACCAGTCGCGGGATCAAGCCCGACAAGCCCGTTGCGCGTCAGAAAAACCGCGTAGCGGCGCCCGGCGATCGTGGCGCCAATCCCCGACGAGTAACTCGCTCCGTCGTCGGTGACCGTCCAGAGCACTTTTCCGGTCTTCGCGTCGAATGCCACGATGCCGGCATTTTTACCGCCGATGTTTGCGATGACTCTTCCGTCCTCGACGAGCGGCGAACCGGCGGCGCCAAAGAAGCCTTTCGGCACGCCGAACCGGCGCATGGTGTCCTCGCTCCAGATCTTCATTCCGCTCGCGAGATCCACGGCGTGGAGTTGCCCCTCGGCCCCAAACGTATACACGACGCCATTGGCGACCACAGGCACCGCGCGTGGGCCCTCGTCGAAGCCGAAATCGTCCCGGTAGGACGTCGGATACGCGTACTGCCACTGCGTCTTGCCGGTGGCGGCATCGATGGCTTCGACGATCTCGCGATTCGCAACGCGATGGAAGAGGATGACGCGATTCTGAACGACGACCGGGCCGCTGAGTCCCTGGCCGATCTGCCGACGCCAGACCACGCGTGGGCCGGTCGCTCCCCATGTTTCACTCAGTGGTGGTCCGCCGTAGACCCCGTTGCGGCCGGGACCGAGGACCTGGGGCCAGTCCGCCGCGATCGCTTGCGCCCCAAGTGCAAGCGCGAGCACCGCCGATCCGAGGAGGAGAGGTCGCATTGAAAAACTAGCCTATGTTAGCGCGCCTTCGGCGCCTAGAGCGCATCACAGACACGACCCACGGTTTTCAACCACAGAGGACACAAAGGTCACAAAGACGATTGTTCGACCGGGCCGCCGAAGGCGGCGCGCGATGGGCGAAACCGCGAACGCAAACCGCAGGAGATTTCAATTTGCGGCTTGTGTTCGCGGTTTCGCCAATCGCGCCATCGGCCTGCACGGCAGGCCGACCGGTCGAACGCGACCCTTCGTGGTCTTCGTGGCCTTGGCTAAAACGTGACAGTGCTAGACGGATTGAACGGCCGTTTCGGCAGGGACGATCCTCCTGAACACGGGCGTCGTGGCCATCGTCGTCACCAGCGCCATGATCACCATCATCGTGAAGAGCGCCGGCGAAATGACGCCGAGGTCGAGGCCGACGGTCAGGACGATCAACTGCATCAGGCCACGAGTGTTCATCAGCACGCCCAGGGCGGCGGCCTGACGCCAGCCCAGGCCTGTCGCGCGTCCGGCCAGCAGCGTCCCGACCACCTTCCCCACTGTTGCCACGGCGATGATGAGGCCACAGGTGAGCCACGCATCCCAACCCGAGAGCAGCCCGATCTCCGTGCGCACGCCTGCGAACGCGAAGAACGCGGGCAGCAACACGATGGCGACGAGATGATCCAGGCTCTGCGTGAGGGTGCGGGCCAGCCGGCTGTCGTGCGGGAGGACGGCTCCGAACAGGAACGCGCCGAAAATGGCATGCACGCCGATGGCCTCCGTGACGAGCGTCGCCGCCAGCAGTGCCGCCAGCGTCAGCGCGATGATGCCGCGCGACGGCTCGCGATCCCCGGATGTACGCACGAGCCGCGCGACGAACGGACGCACGGCACCGAACATGACGCCGATGAACGCCAGCGTGAGCGCCGTCACCAGCAGCGCGCTGCCCGGCGTGGCCTGCACCAGCCCCACGACCAGCGCCAGCAGGCACCACGCGGTCACATCGTCGACCGCCGCGCACGTGAGCGCGGCGACGCCGAGCGGGGTACGGCTGATCCCGAGGTCGGACAGGATCCGTGCGAGCACGGGAAACGCAGTGATCGACATTGCGATGCCGAGGAAGAGCGCGAAGGCGAAGAACGGCACGTCGTCTGTCGAGACGCGGGGATACAGGTAGAGCGCCAGCACGGCGCCGAGCACAAACGGGAGGACGATGCTCGCGTGAGAAATCGCCACGGTCGCGTGCACCTGCCCGCGCAGCAGGTCCGGGTTCAGCTCGAGCCCGACCCGGAACATGTAGAGAATGACCCCGAGCTGGGCGACGATACCGAGGTACGGCATCACGTCGGGCGGGAGAATGAAGCGGTAGGCCGCGGGGGCTATCGCCCCGAGCAGGGACGGCCCGAGTAGCACGCCGCCGACGACCTCCCCGATGACCGGCGGCTGGCCGATCGCGGCAAACCAGCGGCCGAGCAGCTGGCCGACGACGACCACGGCGGTGAGCGCAACCAGCAGGTGCAGCAGGACGTTCTGCGCGGCAGACGTGGAGGCGGCGGTGGTCAAACGCGCCACGTCCGGTGCAGGGGCGGAGAGTGTGTCGCCCATGCGGCGGACGATCAGGACGATCACCACGGCAGCGAGCACCATGGCGACGTAGGCCACGGCGGCCCGCGTGATCTTCAGGGGCGACGTCCCTCGGGAAGGACGAGATCGTTGGCCTTGTCCGGCACGAGATCGGCCGGCGTGCCGGCGTCCCAGCGCGGCACCGGCGCTTTCCCCGGCGGGTACAGCGACTCCAGCGGCCCCCACACTTGATCCACGCGATCGGTGAAGAGGTCGCCAATCAGAAGGTCAGTCAGCGTGCCCTGCAGGTGCGGGTACTTGCGGACCATGCCGCCAAAGCTGAAGCCGTCGTAGTACTCACAGACGAGACGCCGCATGCGATCGACCCCCTCGTTGAATCCTGCCCCCCACTTCCCGAGCTGCGCGCCGGACGTGTCTCCCGTCTTCAGCCCCTCGATGATCGCGTCGGCGGCCATGTCTCCCGACTTGAGCGCCAGGAGCACGCCGGAGGAATACAACGGGTCGAGGAAGCCGAACGCATCGCCGACGAGCACCCAGCCGTCGCCGGCCACCTGCTTCGAGCGATACGAGTAGTCCTTCGTCGCAAAGTACCCGGTCACGCGCTTCGCGTTTGCCACGCGTTCCTTGACGCCCGGGCACCTTTCGACTTCCTCGTGGTAGGTCTGCGCGTAGTCGGTGCGCCCCTTGAAGAGATAGTCGAACGGCGCCACGACGCCGACGCTGAGGATGTCGTTGTGGAGCGGGATGTACCAGAACCAGCCGTTCTTGTTGCCGGTCTGGATGACCAAGGTGGCGCCTTCGTCGCGTCCGGTGTCGCGATACGCGCCTTCCCAGTACGTCCAGATCGCACCCTTGTTAAGCGTCGGATCCCAGACGCGCAGCCGCCGGCGGTTCATGATGAGCCCGTTCTGCCCGCTGGCGTCGACGACGACCTGTGCGCGCACCTCTCGGAACGAGCCGTCCTCGTCCTTGATCTTCACGCCGATGGCGCGGTCGTCCTCGAACAGGACGTCGTGCACGCGCACGCCTTCGTGCACGGCCACGCCGTGCTCGCGCGCGTTGTTCAGCATCATCTGGTCGAACTCGCTGCGGACCACCTGCCAGGTCTGGGAGCACTCGTGCGGCTTGTTGTCCCAGAAGTAGAAGGGGGCGGAGTTCCGGCCGATCGCGTTCACGAACTGCACGCTGTACTTCTTGACGAAGTGACTCTGCTGCATCTTCGGCAGCATGTTCAGCCGCTTCAGCACCCAGTAGGTCTCGGGAATCAGCGATTCGCCGATATGAAAACGCGGGAAGCGTTCGCGCTCGAAGAGCTCCACACGAACGCCCTGCTGGGCAAGAAGCGTAGAGACCGTCGAGCCGGCGGGGCCGCCTCCGATCACCACGACATCAGGATTCGTTCGACCGACCACGGACACGTCGTTACCCCTCCACCACGAACCGCTCCACGATCTCGGCGGGAATCGAGACGGCCTTCATCGGCTCGCCCGGCCGCGTGCTGACGCAGACGATCGTCAGAGTGCCGGTGGCAATCTTTACCTCGTCGCGCGTGAGCTCGCACGTGTAGCGGATCGTCTTGTCACTCATCGCGACTATGCGAATCGATACGTCGAACTCGTCTTCGAACCGGAGCGGATGATGGTAATCGAACGCCGCGGACACGCGCGGGAAACCGACTGTCTTGTTGACCGGGGCGATCGTCAGCCCGGCCTCCCGCCACAGGGCGTGCTCCGCTTCCTCCATGTACCGGAAGTACCAACTGAAATGAACCATTCCGGCCGAATCGACCTCGTAGAACTGCACGCGACGTCTGATCCGGTACCCGGAACGGGCAGTCATCGGCGATCAGGTGTAGCGGATTCCCGCGTGCTCGGGCTTGAAGAAGCGCACGAGCAGCGTGTCGACCCGCAGCAGGGCGTCGCGAGTGAATCGGACCATCTCCGCGTTTGCAACATCCAGATGGCCGTCGGCCGCGAGCGACTCGAGCGCTGGCTGGAATCGCTCGAGAATGTCCACCCCATACTTCTCGGTGAAGTAGACAGGTCGAACCCACCCTCGCTTGAGTTGCAACACGAGCTCGCGAATCATCCGCTCTTCGTCGGTCGGCTTGTACGCGCGACTGAGCGGCAACTCGTTGCGGCGGATGGCTGCGCTATAGGTCTCCCACGTGTCGAGGTTCTGGATGTGGACCCCGTTCACGTGGCCGAACGACGCGACCCCGAGCCCCGCGAGGTCGGCCCCCTGCCACAGCCGATCCGTGTAGAGAAACCGGGTGCGTTCCGGGTTCTTGACCGCCGTATAGGCACTGGCGACGTGATAGCCGTCCGCCTCCAGGGCCGCAAACGCCTCTCCTACCCAGCGCCTCTTGGTGGGCCAGGTCGCGACCGTCTGCGCGAACTGGCCGGTCCCTTTCAGCAGGTCGCGGCTGATCGTCGTGTTGAACGGCAGCTCCATCTGGTAGATGGTCACGCTGTCCGGCTGCAAGGCCAGCGTCTTCTCGACGCAGTCGCGCCAGTTCTCCTCGGTCTCGCCGAGCATGCCGGCAATCAGGTCGATGTTGATCTGGGGAAAGTCGATCGACCGGGCGTACTCGTAGGAGCGGTAGACCTCGGGCGAGCGGTGTGCGCGGCCGTTCAGCGCCAGGATCTCGTCATTGAAGTTCTCGACGCCGAGGCTCAGCCGCGTCACGCCCATGCCCCGGATCGCGGCGAGCTTGGTCTCGGTCAGTGTCCCAGGCTCGCACTCGAACGTGATCTCCTGGGCATCGTCCCACGGCGTGACCGCCGTGAGCCGTTTGACCAGACCATCGAGCTGCTTGGTCGAGAGAAACGAGGGCGTCCCGCCGCCGAAGTAGACGAAGTCGATCGGCCGGCCGGCCAGCGCCGGCATCCGCGCGGTGAGCTCCCACTCGCGGCCCAGCACGTCGAGATAGTCGCCGACTTCCTCGGCGTTCTTGTCGGTGTAGACGCGGAAATAACAGAAATGGCAGCGTTTTCGGCAGAATGGAATGTGGAGGTACATCCCGAGCGGAACCCCGGTTGCGGGGGCAGCGCGGAGCGCCGGCATCGCATCACGCTGCACGGCGTCGGTGTTCCACACGGAAAACGGGGGATAGTTGGCGACGAAATAGCTGCCCACCTCCGTTTGCTCGACGACCGCCAGCGATCTGCCTTCCGGCACAATCCGTCAACTATACCGCAGCGAACCTGATTGACACGTCACGCCCGCGCCTGCCATATTCCCGGCGGCGCTGTCGTATATTGAGTGTCCGGCGCGCGGCGCCCTCATTACACAATCATGACTCTACACGCGAGGCCAAGACGTATGGGGTGGATGCTCTTCGTCGCCGGTGCCGTGCTCTCGTGGGGCGCCTATGGCGTCCTCCTCTACCTGGGGCAGATACAGCTCGGCAATCCGTTGAAGGCGCTGCTCTGCGTCGGCGTTGCCTACTTTCTGATCGGCGTGATCCTCCCCGTTGCCAGTCTGGGCGCCCAGGGGGGCCTGTCGAATTTCAACTCCACGGGGCTCATCACCGCGACGATCGCCGGCGCTCTCGGCGCCGCGGGCGCCGCATGCATCATCTACGCGTTCCGCTTCGGTGGGCAGCCAATCTACGTGATGCCGCTCGTCTTCGGCGGCGCACCGATCATCAACGTGCTGGTGTCGATGGTGATTCATCCGCCCAAGAGCGCGATCAACCCGATGCTGTTCATCGGTTTCGTGCTCGCGTCGATCGGTGCGGGAATGGTGCTGTACTACCGGCCGGCCGCGTAACCTCCAATTCCCAACCTCCAACTTCCAACGCCCAAAAGCCTGGCCGCTCGCGGCCAGTTGGGAATTGGGAGTTGGGAGTCGAGAGCTATCTAAGCCCGATCGCGATCAGATTCCGGGCGGTTCGCATGTACCAGCGGCCGTCCACGAGCGCCGGCGAGGCGAGCGTCGATTCGCCGATCGCGTTCACATGAAGCAGCTCGAACTTCGGTCCGGCGCGCAGCACGAACGTCTCCCCGTCGTCGTTGGTAAAAAAGACCTTGCCGTCCACGGCTACAGGCGAGGCGGAAAATCCCTCGTAGCGCGCCATGCCGAGCCGCCCTTGCCAGAGCACGCGTCCCGTCATCGCATCGAGGCTCGTGATGATGCTGGCCATGTCGTTGATGGTGTAGAGCTGCGCGCCAAACAGGATCGGAGAGGGCACGAACGGTGACCCGCGCGGGCGTCTCCCACGCCAGGTGCGTGCGCGTCACGTCGCCCTTCCCGCCGGGGCGGATCGCCAGTGTCGGGCCGGCGCGGCCCGAGGAGCAGAACACCATTCCGTAGCCGACCACCGGCGTCGGAATCACTTCGTACGTGTTCCCGTTGCAGCGCCAGAGCTCGCGGCCGGTGTCGGGGTCGTACGCGAGCACCCGCTGCTGACCGTTGACGATGATCTCGTCGTGATCGGCCACGTGGACGGCGATCGGCGTGCCCCACCCGACCGACGCGTCGCGCGCCGTCCGCCACACCTGCTGGCCGGTGCGCGTGTCGAAGGCGGCAATGAACGAGCCGGACGACTGGTCCTGGTAGAGGATGATGCGGTTCTTGTAGAGGAGCGGTGAGCCGGCCGCTCCGTGGTACGCGTCCATCGCGCCAAGGTCGCGCCGCCAGACAGCCTTCCCGTCCATATCGAACGCGAACAGGCCGCGCGTGCCGAAAGAGACGTATACGCGCTCGCCGTCGGTGGCGGGCGTGGCCGAGGCGTAGCCGTTCTTGTAGTGCGCGCCGAAGTCGGTGCGTCCGTCCGGGGCAGCGGTTTCCCAGAGCCGCACGCCGTCCGCGCGACGGTACGCGAGCAGCGACAACCGCTTCCCATTCTCCGTGGCTGTCGTGAGGAAGACGCGATCGCGCCAGACGATCGGGGAGGAGTTCCCGTTGCCGGGCACGGGGGTCTTCCATAACACGTTCTGTGTGGCCGACCAGGTGTCCGGGTACCCGCTGCCAGTTACCAGCCCCTGCCCGGACGGCCCGCGCCACCGCGGCCAGTACTTGGCCCCCTCCCCTTCGTCCGCCACCATGCTGACCGCCGGCTCCTGGCCAACCACCCCCGCGGACGGCCACGCAATCAGGGCAAGCGCGGCGGCGACCGCACACGTTCGTACCCTCGTCACCACGGCCTCTACCGCTCGTGCGCGCAGGGGAACGATTCGGCGTGGATGAATGAACGATTCGGCGTGGATGAACATGGTGATAAGGACACGTCGACACGACTGCCCGGCGCAGACCGACCGGGCTCATTATGGTGGGATTCCGGCCAGTGTCACAAGCCACAGACACGGTCCGCTGCCCGCCCGCACCGGGTGCAGGACCGCGCTCTTCCAGATCACTTGTCCGTTATAACGTTCGTGGATACACTGGGTTCATGGTTCGAGAACTGAAGCTCCGCAAGATCGGCAATTCCGTCGGCGTGGTTCTTCCGAAAGAGGCGCTCCAGCACCTCAAGGTTCGGGAAGGAGATGTGCTGTCTCTGACAGAGGCACCGGATGGCAGCGTCCGCCTGGCCTTGACGACACCCGAGGTGCTGCACCAGCTGGAGGCGGCTCAGGACATCATTCGTCGCTACCGTCGCGCACTGCGCGAGCTTGCAAAATGAAGGCGCCGCTCTGGGTGCGGCGGGAGACCGTCCTCACGCTTCACGATCAGCTGCTGGCTGAGTTCGGCGGGGCCTCGGGGGTGCGCGACGCCGGGCTGCTGGACTCTGCCTTGGCGCGGCCTCAGAACCTTCTGGCCTATGGCACGCCCAGCGTCTTCGACTTGGCGGCCAGTTACGCCGCAGGCCTTGTCAAGAACCACCCGTTCGTGGACGGCAACAAGAGAATCGGGTTCACGGTGGCAGTTCTCTTCCTCGAGCTGAACCGGCAGCGCTTCGCAGCGCCTGAAGCCGAGGTCGTCGTGAAGACGCTGGCGCTCGCTGCTGGAGCGATCGGGGAAAGCGCCTATACGAAGTGGCTCGAAACACACTGTCGCCGACCGAGCCCAAGAAGACCCTGATTTCAGCAGCCTCCCATGCGCAACCTCGTCATCACGGCCTCCGCTGCCCGATCGCGTAGAGGAACGAGTCCGTGCGGATGAAGATCTGTCCATCCGAGATGGCCGGCGAGCTGAGCGTGTAATCACCGAGGTCGTTCTCGGCGAGCAGCTCGAATGTCGGACCCGCGCGCACGACGCTCGTGACGCCGTCTTCGTCGGTCACGTAGATCTTGCCGTCGGCCACCACCGGCGAGCCGCTGAAGGTTGCCGAGCGGATCCGTTGCCGCCCGTAAAGCTGTTGCCCGGTCTTCGCATCGAGACACCACATGATGCCGCGGTCGTTGACGATGTACAGGTAACGGCCGTCGGTCACCGGCGTCGGCACGTCCGGGCCGCCGTTCGTGAAGCTCCAGAGCAGATGCGACCGGCTGACGTCGCCCCGCCCGCCTGCCCTGAACGCCAGTATCGGCCGTTCTTTCGAGGGAACGATGACCGTGTCGCCCAGCACCACAGGCGACGCGACGAGCCGGTAGGAACGGTCGTTGTCCGGATTGAGGCCGGTGCCCCGCCAGATTTCTTTCCCGGTGTTCGGATCGTGCCCGGTCACGACGTCGCCGCCCGTGACAACGATTTCGACACCGTCTCCCGTGCGCACGACCGTCGGCGTCGTGTACGCGTCGGGAGATTCCACGCGCGCGGTCGTCGGCCGCTCGACGCGCCAGATCGTCCGGCCGCTCGCCTTGCTGATGCGCAGCACGTACGACGGATCGTCGGTGTTGTAGCCGTGCAGGACCTGCACGTAGAGCGAATCCTCGAAAAGGAGCGGCGACGAGCCGTAGCCGTACTGCATGCCGAACGCGCCGTAGTCCTTCGGGAGGTCGCGCGTCCAGATCGGCTTGCCGTCGAAGTCGAACGCCTTGATCACTCCCGTGCCGGTCGTGACCCAGACACCTGTCCATCGGTGACCGGCGAGGGGGACGACATGTTCTGCTTTTGCGCCCGCCTGTTGCCCGCGCCCAGCACCTGCTTCCAGATCATCGTCCCGCGCGTGCGATCGACGCACCAGAGGTAGAGATCGCGACCCTCGGCCACATTCAGGAAGATGCGGTCGCCCCAGACGATCGGCGTTGAACCGGACCACGCCGGCAGCGCCAGCTTCCAGGCGATGTTCTCCGTCTTCGACCAGCGCAGGGGGAGCCCAGTCTCGGCGCTGGCGCCGTTCAGCGTTGGTCCGCGCCACTGCGGCCAGTTTTCCGCGCCGAGTGAGACCGATCCCAGGGTAAGGACCATCGCGACGACCGCCCTTAAACCTCCCTTAAACCCCCTTAAACCCGGAGCTCGCTTGGGTTGGTGATTTTCTGCGGGGCCCGACCGAGTCACACAGGGGCGCGGATCGAAGCGACGGTCCCGCAGAAAATCACCAACCAAAGTGAGCCTTCGGGTCCAGATCCATTATTCCGACCTCAGCGACTCGAGGAGCGGCGCACGCGTCGCGGCTCTCATCGCCGCCACCGACACGACGAGCCCGGTCACGAACACCGCGAACAGTAGCAGCGCGGCGCCGACGGTCACCGGGAGGCGTCCGCCCCGATCGGCGACGGCTGGCGCAATCGCGATCGCTGCACACACCGCGCCGGCCGTGAGTCCGCCCGCCAGCATCACCGCGTTTTCCGCAAGCACCATGATCAGGAAGTGCCGGCGCGCATAACCGACCGCGCGGAGCAGCCCGAGCTCGCGCCGCCGCTCGAGCAGGTTGCGAAGCAGGACGGTGGCCAGGCCGACGGTGCCCAGCAGAAGGCCGAGCCCGCCGAGCGCCTGAAACGTGGACAGATAGGTGTTCTCGACCTTGTGGAACCCGGCAAGCCGCTCCGCCGTCGGGGTCGCGTCGGCGCCGAGATCAGTCAGCGCGCGCTCAAACACTTCCGCCGCCGCCGTGACCCGTTCCGGCGCTGTTTCGACGAGGAGCACCCGATATCCCTCCTCTTCCGGAAACAGCTTCAGGAAATTGCTCTGCGACATCAGCAGCTCTCCCTGGAAAATGCTGTCCCGCAGCGCCGCGACCAGGCGCAGGCGGACCTGACGGGCCCCGCGATTGATGACGATGTCTTCGCCGAGCTGACGGTGCAGTACATACGTCATCGAGTTTGCGTCGGCGATGACCGGCACAGCCCCGTCCTCTTCTACGCGGTGGAGCAACTGCCAGGGATTCTCCCGTTCGGCGTCGGTCGCTGCCAGCGACGACTGAAACGTGAACCGGCCGGCAGCAAGAAAGCTGTCGCGCGGCGCGAGGATGCGCGGGCTCGTCGGCTCGTACAGATTCAAACAGCTTGCGTCGTCGCCAGGCAGCAGCCGGAACGGCTCGATCGATGCTCCATCAAGATCGAAAAGGTTGAGCGCCTGGCGACCTGCTTCGGTGTTCGGGTCGTGGGCGATCGGCAGAAGTGATTCGACGATGAGCGAGTACCCGCCCACGCCAGAACGGGGGCTGGCATCGGTGACGTCGCCGCGCCGGAATGCATCGACAGAAACGAGCATGAACGTGGCGCTGGCGAGAACCGCCATCGACAGCACGCTCCGTCCGGGGCGATAGGTCGAGCTCCGGAGACCAAGACGCGACAGCGCCGGCCACCCGCGTCCATGAAGCGCGCGGCCGGGCCGGCGCCGTAGCATGGCGCTGGCGAAACAGAGCGACGCGGCCAGCAGGAGCGAACCGGCCGCGAAGAAAGCGCCCGTCTGATCTACAGCGTCCGCCAATGCGGCACCGATCAGACCGAGACCAGCGGCGGTGAGGACCGCCGAAACGAGAATGCGGCGCGTCCACAGGAGGTGGCGGGGCGTAAGGCCCCGCCCGACGGACGTACCCGAGGTGTCGGACGCGAGCTCACCGGCGAGGAGGCTCCGCTCCGAAATGTCCGCCAGACTCCGAAGGGTCCACCAGATGCAAACGACGGCTGCAACGATTCCGCCGATCGCCCCCGCGACCAGCGAGCTGGCCGAGACGTGCAGCGTGAGGGCTGTCGTTCCAACCGCATCCACCCACCAGGTGCGCAGGGCCAGCATCAGGAGCGCGGCATAGCTAATCGCGCCGAGCACGCCGAGCGCACTGCCGCCTATCGCGAGAAGCAGTCCTTCGGCTGTGAACAGTCGCCGCACCGCGGCGGGGCCGAAACCAACCGCCCGCAGGAGCCCGACCTCGCGCACGCGTTGCTCGATGCCCAGCTTGAAGAAGAGTGAAGCGAGAAGCAGCGCCGATACGACGAGGAAGAAACTGAAGTAGACGAAATAGGCGCCAAAATCGGTGGCGCCGCGAGAGGCTGCGAGCCCCTGGGCGCGCACGTCGCGAATGGCGATGCCCATGGTCAGCGGATCGATGCTCGCGCGCAGCCGCTCTTCGAGCTGGCTGCGCGTCTCGAGCAGCGACACGCCCGGCGGCGGCGCGACGCGTACTGAGGTGACCGCCCCATAGCGAGAGCGCCAGAGTCGCTGGCCCACCTCCAGCGGAATGAATGCCTTCGGCGTCGTCCGATACTTCTCCCAGTACGCTTCGTCAACCGGGCGGATGCGGCGGAGATCGAGCGGAAACGGCGGGTCCCAATCTCGGAGCGACACCGAATCGCTGATACCTGGATAAACCGGAGCCAGATCGCGATCGGCGGCATCAACCGGAACGATGCCTGCCACACGAAACTCCGCGCGGCGCGTGACGAGTTGCCCCGGATCCTCCCAGACGTAGTACTCCATCGCCACCGGATCGCCGACATTCGCGCCGAGCTCGGTCGCGGCCCACTGGTTCAGCACGATGGGTGGCACCGTGTCAGTCGACTCGACGGCCGCGGGCGCAATCGTGTGGAGATCCATCGCGGTGACCAGCGAGTACGGGATGTCGCGATCGCCAATGCGCAGGCCGTTAGCCAGATAGGTGAACACCTCCTGCGCCTGTGTGCCTGAGGAAAAGATCGCTTGCCGCACCGCCGCCACGCGCCCGTCGTCAAGGAGCCCCACGGCGGACCCGATCTCGACGACGCCTCGGGCGTCAATGGTGCGTACCTTCAGTCCGACGTCCTCGAGCCTGGCGGCGCTCCTGACCGTCCGCTCGAGCGCCGGGATTGCGTCCGTTCCAGGCACGGCGGAGACCAGGGCGGCATTGACGAGCCCGTCTATCTCGAGGTCCCGCTGCATCCGTGATAACGGCACGAACACCGCGCGCACGTCGCCTTGCCGCGGGTCGACGGAGAACTCACCCATTTGCGACGCCGGCACGACCTGACGCACGGTCAGGCGCAACGTTCGTCCGAGATCGTCCTTCCGCCCATGGAGGGACTCGAGCGGCATGTCGGACGGTCGTTGCACGCGCACGAGGATCGTGCGGCCGACGCCGGGTCCGGAACGGCCAAAGAGCTCCGCGGCAAGCGCCGGGCTCATGAAGGCGTCGCGATCGTCCGGCCCTGCGACACTGCTCACGCCGTGGAAGGTCCAGAAACGGTTGTCAACACCGTAGACCTGTACCTTCCCCGCGCGCCGGCCGCTGTCCTGCTCGGTGACGACACCCTCGGTCACCACGAGCGGCACGATACCGCGGACGCTCGCCGCGAACGCAGGGTCGGTAATCAGGTCGCCGGCGAGCTGCTCACGAAAGAACCCCGCGGAGAGGACGAGTTGATCTGCGCGCCCGAGGCGCTGCACCACGAGGTCGCGCAGGCTGCCTCTCACCGAGTCACCCACGAGGAGCGCGCCGGCCAGCACCGCCACGGCTGTGGCCACGCCAAGGACCACCGCGATGTTGGTGCGCCAGTAATGGGTCAGGCCGCGATAGACGAGCCGTGCTACGTGCATACGGTCACCGGGCCGTGCCGGGACGCAATGGGCCGAGGGCCTGGGCGCGGGCCGGGATCGGCACTGCGGCTCCGGCCACCGCAAGAAGCGTAACGATGGCGGCCGTGACGTAGAACGCGGCGGCGTACGAGCCCGTCGTGTCAACACAGAGTGCAAGGAACAGGGGGCCGACGGCCGACGCTACGACCGTCATCGCCTGTGCTGCGCCCTGGATCCGACCGAGCTGTGAGCGCCCATACGCTCGTCCCCAAAAACTGAAGAAGACGACCATCACGAACCCGCCGCCGATCCCCATCGCCACTGCCTGTACCATGACGTGCTCGATGGTCGAAACGTGCGCGAGGCCGACGAGCCCGCCTGCGAGAATCAGGAGCGCCGCCACGAGCACGGTGCGAAGCGAGCCGCGATCGGCAAACGCGCCGGCGGCAAAGTTGCCGAGCAGCCCGGTGATTGCCGTCACCGCCAGCGCCGTGTAATACACTCCGGGCTCAAACCCGCGCTCGGCCAGGATCGATTCGTTGAAGAGGGCAATTCCCGAAGCGACGAGACCATACATCGCGCTGGCCACGGCGAATACCCAGAACGCTGGAGACCGGAGCGCATCGCCGAGCGTGGCGTCGTCATCGCGCGTCTCCGGCGGCTCCGCTGCCGCGTGCCCACCATCGACCTCGAGGCCTGCCGCTTCTGGAGACGATCGATCCAGCACCCAGGCCAGCGGGGCGAGGCCGGCCACGAGGAACAGACCGACCGCTGCCCATGCGATACGCCAGCCGCGTGCGGCGACGATCGCTCCGACCAGTGGGAAGGCGATCATGAAACCGACGCTCATCACCACGGCGTATACGGCCATCGCCCGCGTGAGCCGCGCGCGAAACCATTTCCCCACCATGGCGAGGCTGACGATCGACAGCGAACTCTGCCCGAGGCCCCGCGTGAGCGTGATACCTGCAGCCGTCGCCGCAACCCCGGTTGCGGCACTCATGACGAGCACGACGACTCCCAACGTCAGGGCCACGCCGGTTAAGACGATCCGGCTGCCGCGCCGGTCGATCACGCGGCCGACGCCGAAGCAGAACAGTGCGCCGATCAGTGTGGCGGCAAGGTTGATCTGGGCATAGGCGACACGGCTGATCCCGAGATCGCGCAGGAGCGGCTCGGTGATGAGACCGAGCCCCTGCGTGCGTCCCGGCAACGTGCCCACCATGGCGAGCGCGGCCACGGCAAGCACGACCCATCCGTAGTAGAACCGTGCGCCCGTGCGAGGCACCGGCCAGCTGCGCACACCGGCTTCGGTCATCCGCGGTCACGATATCACCGGCTGCGGGCGATCGCGATACGCGCTACAGCATGACGGTTGCGCTTGGGCGCAACGCAGACACAGCCCACGGTTTAACCGTGATTCGCCTTGGGAGTTGGGCGTTGGAGGTTGGGAATTGCCGCAATGCCGGGGGTTCAGGAGGTGCGGGTAAGGCGCGTGGACGCGATCTCGAATCGCACGGGAAACCGTGCCGCCAGCCGCGGGCTGTGCGTCACGACGACCAGCACGTTCTGCTGTCGCTGATGCAGGTCGAGCAGGAGTGAGGCGACGGTGGCCGCCGACGTCTCGTCGAGATTGCCCGTCGGCTCATCGCAGAGCAGCAGCCGCGGACGACGGATGAGCGCACGTGCGATCGCCACGCGTTGTTTCTCGCCACCAGAGAGCTCCGCCGGCCGGTGCTCGAGGCGATCTCGATGGGCACCCCTTCGCCCAGACTAGCCGAGTTCCAGAATAAACCGTCGGTCAAAATTCATTCGTGTGAGGATTCGTCCGGCTGCCTTCACCTCCGCCGCATCGACCCGCGAGACATCGAGTTCGTAAGCTCGGTGCGTGGATTCGATAGTAGTCACCGGCACCGCCAGCCTGATGCGTCGCAAATACTGATCCTCATCCTCGAAATCCACTTCATGCGACACGCTGACACCGCGCTCGTCTTCCGGAAGGAGCGACTCGTACTTCGGTGTCCGGAGCAGTATGAGACTGACGACTTCACCCGGTTCGTCGTCCTCAAGTGCGAACGACACGATCAGGTCATCACCGTCCTCGGTCGTGATGAAGCTAACGGCTTCGCATTGTCTTCTGGCTTTCATTAGTAGCTCCGTCGCGACTCCGGTCGTTCACGCTCGGTCGGAGTTTACTCGAGTGCCGGCAGTTCGTCTGAAGGTACGAGCACTTCGATCAACCTTGCTCGACCAGGCGTTCGCCCAATCAAGCCGCGTCGTTCGAGCGTCACGATCATGTTGTGCACGGACAATGGGGTGACACCGAAGTAGCGCTGAAGGTCAGCTTCAGCTGGCGAGCGCCGGTGCAACTTGATGTACGCCGCGATGCACGCCAAGTACTGACCCTGACCGCTCGGCTTCAGCTGCGGCGCTTCATCATCTTGCGAGGGCCGGCAGCTGCAAGCCAGTGTTTGGCGGCCATCTGGTTCTTCACCGTCGTTGACGCAGCATCGGAACGAGAGGTGGTGACCCGCCAACCTGGATTGTGCCGAGAACTTCGAAGCCGTGGCGCCGATATAGAGAGACATTTCTTGGATTGGTGGATTCCAAATATGCCAGTGAATGATCACGGTCGCACTGGTGAAGCGCGTACGTCATGAGCGCAGAACCGTAACCTTTACCTTGCTGCGCAGGATCTACGCCGATTAGCGGGAGGTACCAATGCGGCTCATCTGGGTGATACTTCGCCATCTGCTCGAAGACCGCAAAGAGGTCGCCGCGGATAGACGCTGCGACTGTCCGCTCCAAGACCTCGCCCAACGCTTCCTCCTCGGAATGCACGTTGGGGGGCAGCCACAGCGCTGCGCCAGCGTAATCATCGGTGCAGTGAGCTCCGTTGTGTACGAAGGCGCCGCCCCCGAACGCCCGAGTAAAGCTCGGCATGCTGGTGAGGTACTGATGGGGATCGGGCCAACACCAACGCGCGACCGGATCGACCGCGAATGCGAGGACCACTGTATCGATGGCGGATACTTCGTCGGCAGGTGTCGCAGTCCTTACAGTGGGAGACGGCATACAACCCTCTTGTCACGAATGCCAGCTCAGAGCCTAGAAGGATCATTCTGCTCGCAATTTTCGGTCCGCCGAACGAAGCGGACTAACGGATCGCGACTAACCCGCGGCGCCGCGCGTCCGCTCAGCCCGCGGTGAACGCGGCCGAGCAACCGAGGCGAACGCCAGAAGCCGAACGGTG
Organism: uncultured Acidobacteriota bacterium; assembly: GCA_963741135.1. Taxonomy (GTDB): domain Bacteria; phylum Acidobacteriota; class Vicinamibacteria; order Vicinamibacterales; family UBA2999; genus Gp6-AA40. The sequence goes on along the minus strand of CAVUHC010000004.1, from coordinate 8,866 downwards.
GCGTTGAGCCAAACGCTACACCGGTTCACCGCGGGCTGCCTGATAAAAAGCGCTCGGTGCCGTCAGGTGCAGCCGGGTGTTATACGGCCCCGCGAATGGGCCCTCGCCAAACGAAACGTCCGCGAGTGCGATGCCCTTGCGAATGACCCGCAAAGCGGCGCGACGGCGACCGACCGCGGGGACCCGAGACGATGAGGCTCGGAAGACCGTCGAAACGAGCGATGACGTTTATGACGGCCCACTCGTCGAACGCATGCTGGGCCAGGCATTCGCCAACATGTCGGGGACGCCGCGCCGCTGGTCGGGAGAGCCCATTGCTCGCGCCCTGACCCAGACCTGTTCCGAACGACACCGATGCTCGCAGCAGCCCGATGCTCTTGTTCGTCGCTCGTTGCCGCGACGGAGATCCAAGAGGGGAGCGTGCCCTGGCGCCGCGATGTGCCCGACGCTTTCGAAGCATCCCGACGCCGCGACACCGGCCAAATGCCTCCACCTGCCCGGATGAGAAATGATCCGAAGTCTTTCGTTCTCTGTCCGTCAACGTCGAGGTTTCAGCCGCGACGGCGCGTAATTGCACCGGCCGCTGTCGGCTGCAAACCGTTAGGCGTCAATGTTGATCAACTGACTCGTCGAACTGGGTTCCGGCAAGGGTTGCCCCTCTTCACGTAGTCCTTCGATATGGAACTCAATCGCCTCGCGAATCAAGACCTCAACCTCGTGCCGAGTTTCACCTACGGCGACGCAACCGGGAAGGTCCGGCACATACGCCCCGAAGCTCGATGGCCCACGCTCGAAGACAACCAGGTACTCCATACTCTGCCTCACTGCTTCAGGCCGGCTTGTTTGAGAACGCTGTTCAGCGTCCCGCGCGGCACTTCGACGCTCGCCTTCCCGGCGACGGTCACGGTGCCGGGCTTTGTTGGGTGACGGAACTGTCGATGGCTGCCTCTCTGTCGAACCTGGTACCACCCATCCGCCTCCAAGCGAGCGACCAGTTCGTGGACTTTGGGAGGCATGCCTTGCCGAATGGTACCCCGAGATACCACCCCGGCTCGCCGCGTGCCCGACTTGGGTCTTCACGTTCTGGCTTTGCGGAGACGCTGTGTGCCGCGCCGCCAGGCTGTGCGTCCAAGACTGTTTCTACTTCCGAGTTGATCCCTCAGCAGTCCGACGCCTAACGGATAGCGTTCACCAGCAACCGCTCACGATCGCAGCGGTGGACGCCTGGTGCAACGCGTGTTAGCCAGCCTTCTCAGTCATATGGACCCGAATGAAGTCGCGCAGTGGTGGCAGTAGACGATTCGGCTGCAAGAAGACCTGAAGGTGATCGAGACCTTCAAGCGCCACGAATTCGCAGGCTTTGTTCCCAGCTGCGAATCGTCGCATATCCTCAAAGCGCCAGTCTTCGGTGCCGCAAATCATCAAACACGCCATCTGTAAACGCTCGAGCCGCTTCGTCTGATTCACACGATCAGTAGCGACGATGCTCGTCAACACTTGGGGATTGAACGCTGCGAGACGCCTCTTCGTGTCCTCACTCCATGGTGCCTTCAAGGATTCCCACATGTTGAAGATTGCCTCTGGGCTAAGCGCGCGCAGTGCCGACAGGTCTTCCTCGTAGGGATGGGCCCCGCCCACGACCGCGGTCCGAATTCTGGATGGATATTCGGCTGCCAGTTCGAACACCACCCAGCCGCCGAGCGAATACCCGAACACATGAGCCGAGCTAATTCCTCTGTCGTCGAGAACTGCGATTACATCCGAGGCGAATGCCGCATCGCTGAAATCCTTGTTTGCAGGTGTGTCACTTTCGCCATGTCCACGAAGGTCTGGAACGATCACCTGGAACTCGCGGCCCAACTCCGCAACGTATCCGCACTCATCCCACTGACGGCCTTCACCTGACCAACCATGAATCAAGATCAGCGGGTCGCCTTCACCATAAGCGCGATATCTGATTCGAACTCCTCGGTTGCTCACGTGAGGCATGATTCATTCCTCATTTGCAACAACGGCCGCAACCGTGCCGGTACTGACTAACGTGCGCGCTCACCCGCGACCGCGCAGCGACAGGGCCGCGGCCGTCGGGTGCAGCGCGGGGTTAGCCGGCACGTCGAACACGAATGACACGCGCTACGCAATGCTCGCCATTGCGCAACTCGGAGCAATACGTCCAAGGTGACTTTCTATTGCTTCTCAAATACTTGGATCGCGCCAGCCTTGTTCTTGATCGTCAGCGTCTTGCCATCTCTTGAGACCGTCTGGGTAGCGCCACCGGTGACTTTGCCGTCGAGCTTGTTGATTGCCTCGACTGTGTAGGCGTCGATCACCCGTTGGGCGATCATCGTGACGTCCTTGGCACCCTGGGCCGCTTGCGGATAGTCCAATCCGTCTAACTTGTAGGTCGTATACAGAACTGATCGGTTCCCTTGCGCATTAACCACTTCCTGTTTGTAGAGCACCACTCCCCCTGCACGGTCCTCATACATTCGCGTGATGCTCTGCGGCGGGTTACCACCGGGGAAGGTTGATTTCGCCACGTTCAGTTTCCAGGCACCGATTCGAGGGTCTTTGGCTTGTGCCGACAGCGCCACAGCGGAAACGACGGTTACGAGTAACACGAGGGTCAACGTGCGCATCACTGACCACATCGGAGTCCTCCTTGCCCGCGAGGCCGCGAGGCACCCTCTACGCTTCTGCGACGTCGGGGCGTGTGAAGTCGGTTGTCGTCCTGGGAAACGCCGCCGCCCTTATATACCCACAGGCATGTCCTCGCAAGCGATGTCGTGGTTGCCTTCGAACCGCCGACAACATCGATTCGTCATCATCCTCTTCGTGAGTCCGGCTAACGGCCAGCGTTCACCAGCGGCCACTCAGGATCGCAGCAGTGGCCGTCTGGTGCAACGCGTGTTAGCCTGCGCGCCGAGCGCTACTTCATTCCGCCTCCAACCTTGAAATACATCTGGAACTTGAGTTCAGTAGCATGGCTCACAATTGCGTGGAGTTCCAAAAGTGCGGCGTTGATTCGCTGAAGCTCCTCCTGCGGTGCTTCGCCGTTGCTCGCCAGTCGAAAACCGGGCTGCTGCTCGGGCAACACGAGCACTTCGACGAGAAGATCGTAGGAAGCTGTACTTACAAGTGTGATCCCATTTACTGCCGCCTCGATACGCTGGCAGAACTCGACCAACCGTTGAACCCCGAGCTCGCGCTCGTACGCGACCTCCTCGTTGAGCAAGCGCACCTGATCTCAGTGTGGTCCGCGTCTGCGCCTCGGAGCGCTGGTTCTGCGCTTGATAAGTTTGCCACTCCGCCACGTACCCCTTCGAGTCGATCGGGTTCCAATACGTGGTCTGAACTTGCTCAACCACAATCCGTTCGCCGCTCTGACACGATATGGAGACCGTTTCCGCGGCCTGCGACAATGCTCGCCGAACTTGAGCCCAAGCATTATCGGTAAGCATCAATCCGAAGCCGTCCTCGACAATCCGTACCTCATTTGCCAGTTGTCCAGGCACGAACAGGGCGAAACATCCGCACAAGCAAGAGCCGTCGCTGCCTGGCGCCGTGATGGCCCCGGGCGCCGGTTGGCCGGGCTCCCAGACGAGACACCCGTTGGCACGCGGGTCAAGATCTGTGAGCAACGCCACGGGAGCGTCAGCAGGCGCGTCTGCGAGTGGCTTCTGCAGCTGTTTCGCAGCATGGGGACCGACTCGAATATCGGTCTGCTGGCCCTCCTGCATGACTCGCACTCCTCTTGCCCGGCCACGGCGAACGCGAGACAAGATGCTGTCTCGGCCTGTGTGTCCGAATGAGAGTTCCACGCGGGACCGATCGGACCACGACGGGCATGGAAAGTGACGGCTTGCAAAACCGAGACGGGACATCACGCGCAGAATCCCAAATTCCTGCACGGCTCGTAGTAGTCTGAGGGGGCGTGTAGCGCGTCAGAACTAGAACAACGTCGCCTGCTTCAACGTGACCCTGAAAGACGGTTGCCGGCACGGAACGACCAAGCGGATAGGCGCTCACATCAAACACCTTCACCGGACCGGAGAACGCGGTAACGGGATATGATTCCAGACTGGCACCAACACCCATGTGGCTTGGCGCATCGACGTGGGGCCCGCCGTGGTTGAACAGCGTGTAGTACGCGTTCGATCCCGAAACACTCCCTCCTTCCATCGGGAAGGTCCATCGAATCACCTCGAACGAATTCTGTTTCGTAAAGCCCATCTGCTTCAGAAACGCCTTTCCCCACAGGCGCTGAGGCAGGTCTTCGGTCACCGAGGCGCCCAGGTCAATGACTTCCGAGGGTGCGAATTGGAGACCTCGCTGATCAGGCTGCTTCGGCGCTGAGCACGAGACCATGACGGTCGACAACGCAGCAACGACCCCAAGTGGGAACGAAGTTCTGTTCATCACGGAGACTCCGGTTTCAGAATGAACGGGTTCGTGTCCGCATAACGGTCAGCGTTCACCAGCGGCCGCTCACATTCGAATAAGCGGCCGTCTGGTGCAACGCGTGTTAGCCGGCTGCTCAATTAACGCCCGTCATGCTCGCTGTACGTAACCGAGGGAGAACCGAGCGATTCCGTTTCCGAAGTGACCTTTGTCAGGTGCCGCTCGGGCCTTTTACGATACTCGTCGATAGCTGCACTAATAACGGGACGAAGCCCTCCGTGCTGGTCCGCGATGGCTTGCAGTGCTCTTATTGCACCTTCAGCAATTGGACTACGAGCGCCATACGTATGCTCGATCTGACGAACAAGAAACTGTTGTTCGCCCTCCCACGACCCGTTCCAACTGCCGCCGCCCACTGTCTCCGTTGTCGTAGCTTCGCTGAGCGTCCGGCGCGACAACTCTCGCGATGCGATCAGTAAGTTGGTGTCGAGCGCCGAGATGAGGTGCGGCAACGCCGGTTCGCGAGTGAAACTCGCGATGAGGTCTTCGATTGCTTTGGCGTTCGAGTCTCGGATTGCATCTGAATATGGATGGCGCTCGAGCGCCTTGACAATGAATGGTAGAGAGGAGTCGAGTCCCTCAGTCGAGATTGTCGCCGCCTCGTGCCAACGGCCGAGCGCCACGGCTCTGAGAACCTTGAGAGGAGTTTCGGCTGGCTGCCAGTGGTCAAGTGCCGGAAGGTCCCGTGAAGTGACAAGACGTTGGAGCCCCAGGCTTCGTGTCGAAGGATCGCGGGACTTCAGCTTCCGCAGGGTGGCACTCAGCAACTCCGCGGTCTCACCTCGCTCTTCGCTCTCTGTGCCGAGCCACAGGGCCACACCGGAAAGGATCAGGCCGATGAGGATTGCGACTGAACCGCCAAGAATGCGCCAGGCAGCCGCTGTACCAGTCCACCACGACCACACGAGATACGATCCGCCGCTTAGACACAAGCCAGCAATCAGCAGAGACGAGAAGAAGGCATCACGGTCGGCGCTGTTCGTCCGCCACGCCATCAGACCCTCCGGTCGCAGTTCCCATCTGCGTCAGATCACGTCAGATCAAATCGAGCACACAATTCATGTCGATCTTTGTCGCTCAACATCCGTCCGGCTAACGGCCAGGACTGACCCGCGGCGCTCACAATTCTCATGCGTCGTCGGGTCCAGTCCGTGTTAGCCGCCCCTGTCGAGTGACGTGAAGGGTTCAATCGGCTTCAGAACGGCTGTCGATGTCATGTTCCTCCGAATGTCGAAGGTGCCGAGACAAGTCGGAAGATCAAGGTCCGCTAGCCTGGAGAAGTTGAGCTTTATCCAGGTCGAGCGCATGACGCGAATGCTGAAGATGTAATCGTCGGAGACCTGGCCGGTGCTGTTCGCGCGCTGCGAATACCCCGACACGGCAACGCGCTCGATACGCGGAAGCGCCGCAAAGATCTCGCCCAAAACTCTAAAGGCCACCCCGTGCACATGGACCAGATATTCGCGGCGACGCTGTGTCGCGGAGCGGTCCTTGACATTCAGTTTTAGACCACGAGCCGCGACTCTAGCTTCCTTGTCGGGCATGTCCTCGATCTCAGGAAGGTCCACATCAACCATTACCCGGGTCACGGTATCATCCACTTCCAGCGATATCGTCGTCTCCCTCGGCCACTCAACTCGCCCAAGGACCTCCGAAAGATATTCCTGTATTTGCGTCGGATCTGGAGGCATGCCGGAATCGAAGATTCGCAAGCGGGCCGCCTCAAGCCTGTCGTGTTCATCACAGGCCCGCTCCCACGCGCTGACATCCTTCGCGTACTGCTCTCTCGCGTCGGCATTCTCACGCTCGATGCGCTCGCGTCTAGCTTTGAAGATTTGAGCGAGAAACGTGAGCGGCTTTGCTAGGGGCTCGGAAGGCCTCGTCTTCGAAAACACTTGCCTATCGGCGTCAGGCGGCGGCCGATCCGGTCGCGGGGTCTTGAGATGAATGCCGAGCAGACCATTAATGCCTTTATTCCAGTGGTCGCACTTCTCCTCCAACCAAAGACGTAGCCTCTCTTCGTTCTGGTCTCGCGCGATCTTGACGGCACGCTGCGGCAGTTCGCTCCCGTCCTCGCCAACGATTTCGATAGTTCCATCTTCCTGAAGGCGAAATGCTATTTTCAGGCCGGCCAGATCAGCGTTACGGGACGAGCGCCGCGAAAAGGCGCCAACTCGGTTCCTTGTTGAAAGGCCCGTGCCGGGCACTCCAAGATTCGCGTACGTGCCCCTTGGGCTGATGTTGATATTTGAACCCCGAGGCCCGAGCGACATGCTCAGACCCCGAAGACCGACGTTCATCCGTACGCCGGGAGCCAGCCGAATCGATTTTCTGAATCTGATTCCCATGCTTCGGACCGTCCGGAGGCGCCTAACGCGCGGCTTCAGCCGCGGCGGCTCACGATCAGGCCGGCCGCCGTCGGCTGCAAGCCGATGTTGGGCCGTCCACGTCTCCACACTCATGTTTGCGCAAGGGCTCGTCCGGGGCCCGCGAACACAGGGAAGTGTTGCGCCCGCATACCACGCGCCTGCAACCGAACCTGCGCGACTAGTACATTCGGGTGGACAGCCGCCTACTACGAGGCAGGCGGAGGCGCGGCCACAGTCATGCCATGCCGCCGGAACACGTCCATCATTTTCGCGCGGTCGGGCGGGCCCTCGGCGGCAGCACCGATTAGTTCAGCAGCTTCGCGGAAGTAGGCGGGCCCCATTATCGCAGGGGTTATGAGGGCGAGCTGTTTCACGTCCTCGCTGCCGAAATTATCGAAACGGTGCACCGCCCCTCGTGGGATGCACAACGCCTGCCCGGGACCAACCTCGATGGGCGTGCCCTCAACCGTCCACGTAAGGACACCCTGGATACCGTAGAGGATCTCCTCGTAAGCGTCGTTCTTGTGGGCCGGCGCCGCCAGCTTCTGCCCGACGGGGACAAGAACCTCGAACACCGACGCGTTGCCGTTCGAGTCATCGCCTGTGAGAAGGAAGCGGATGCCCAGCGGACCAATCTTGATGGTCTCTTCTGAAGGATTGACTCTGCTCGTAGCCTGCCGCATATTCGTGCCCCACTTAAAGTCATCCGGCATCTTCCGATTTGCGCCGTTCGCAGCGTGAGCAGAATCCCTGTCGTGTTCTGCTCACACCTGTGCTTCGAAACGTCCCGAACCTTTGGTCGGCCCAACCAGTATTGATTAGACCTTCGAACGGACGACCAGAGCCCAGGCGGCTAATCCAGCGCTACGCGCATTGCTCGCCTTGGCCATAAGCCGCTGACGCCGCGAATAGTACCACCCGTACAGCGGGGCCGAGAGGTAAACGGTAGCCGCCCGATGATCCTCAATCGGATCCCGCGATAGCCTCGAACGTGGCGGCCAACTCCGGGGGGTATCGATGGACGAAAGGCCGACAAGAGCATGCGGGACACGTGTTAAGACGCGATGGCCCCGGTCGTTTGGTGGCCGTTACGCGCGAGGAAGGCGGCCAACGCGGCGTGTGCGGATCGAAAGGCCGGGCGGCTAACGGGACGGCGGCGGGGCCGTCAGCAGGTCCGCCGGACTCTTTACGCCGAGGGCCCCGCGGTTCAGCACGTGCGTATACACCATCGTCGTACTTACGTCCTTGTGACCGAGCAGCTCTTGGACTGTGCGAATGTCGTAACCGCTTTCCAGAAGATGCGTCGCGAAACAATGGCGAAATGTGTGGGGACCAATACGTTTCGTGATGCCTGACCGCCGGACGGCACTGGCAACAGCCTTTTGCACCGCTGATTCGTGTAAGTGGAAGCGAGAGGGCGGTCCCCACCGCGGATCTCGGCAGATGCGCGAGGCGGGAAACACGAACTGCCAGCCCCATTCCGTGGTCGCGTTCGGATACTTTCTCGCAAGCGCATCAGGCAGCACGACTCGTCCGACACCCTCCCTCAGATCGGCGGCATGGAGTTGACGCACACGCGCAAGATGCGTGCGAAGCGGATCGATCAGCTCGGCCGGCAGCATCGTGATTCGATCCTTCTGCCCTTTGCCGCGCCGCACGGTGATCTGATTCCGATCGAAGTCGAGATCCTTCACCCGCAGCTCGAGACATTCCTGCAAGCGCAAGCCGGAACCATAGAGCAACACACCCACAATCCACATGGTGCCTTCGAGGTGCGCGAACACGCTGGCTACCTCGTGCTGACTCAGCACGACCGGAAGGCGAACCGGCATCTTGGCCCGAACGACGTGTTCCACCGAGCCGACCGGCAGACGAAGCACGTGCTCGTATAAGAAAAGCAACGCCGCCAGCGCTTGATTCTGTGTCGACGCGCTAACGTGCTGTTTTGTCGCGAGCCACGTCAGGAATGCAGAAATATCGGGCGCACGTAACGTGGCCGCGCGTCACGAAGTTGACGCGATCGCGCCTCGCCTCGA
>CAVUHC010000003.1:0-455734 GCA_963741135.1 uncultured Acidobacteriota bacterium | reverse complement strand
CGAAGCGGGATCGACTCCAGGAGATCGGGCGCAGCATCCCGCCCGGCGCCAGCTTCGGACGCCACACGGATGAACAACCCTTCATGGCCTCGATGGGCATCTATGTCTTCTCGCGAGACATCCTGCTCGACATGCTCGAACGCGAATCCGGACTCGACTTCGGGCGCGAGCTGATACCAGGGGCGCTCGCCAAATGCAAGGTCAAGCCGTATCTCTATCGCGGGTACTGGGCGGATGTCGGCACGATCGAATCGTTTTACGAGGCAAACGTCATGCTCGGGCGGGTTGCGGCACCGTTCCGCTTCTGGGACCCGACGCGCCCGATCTACACGCATCAGCGCTACCTGCCGGGCTCGCGTCTGACGGATTGTCATGTGCGCGATTCGATCGTGACCGACGGGTGTTTCCTCGACCGCTGCGACATCAAGGAGACCGTCGTCGGCATCCGCACGCACATCGAGGCAGGCGCCAAGGTGTCGCGCTCCGTACTTCTCGGCGCGGATTTCTACGACGACGGCGCAGCGCGCGACGGTGTGCCTCGCCTCGGCATCGGCCGCGACGTGGTCCTGGATCGCACGATCATCGACAAGAACGCACGGATCGGCGATGGAGCGCGACTCGTGAACGAGCGCAACGTCGACCACGCCGACGGTGACGGCTGGTACATCCGCCACGGGATTGTCGTCGTTCCAAAGGGCGGCGTGATCCGCCCTGGGACCGCGGTGTGAAGGCGATCCGCTGTCATGACTTGCCGAGCGCTTGATTGATCTTTTCGCGCAGCGCGGCGAGTGTGGCCGGCGATCCCTCGAAGAGATCTTCGGGATACTGGCTGTCCCTGATCATGCTCCGGTAGATGGCATCGCTCCGATAGAGGTTCAGGCCGAGCCCCGCAAGATACTGCAACCGCAGATTGCTATCGCGATTGATCGCCGCGCCGGTCAACCATCCGGCCATATCGGACTTGCGTCCCGCATACGTTCCAAAAAGATCCGTTGCGGAATAGATGGAGATCTCGCTCAACGATTTCGCGATCGGCGCGTTGACCGCTGCTGTCAGCCGGGCCTGGACCGCGTCGATGTTGATCGGCCGCGGATTCAGCTGTCCGAGCAGCACCAGGTCGTAGCCAAGGCCGTTCGACGTGTTCGCGAACACGACGCCGCCGGGGAACGCTTCGAGAAACGTCGCGACTTCGCTCTTCACCGCCGCGTCGCTGCTCTCGTACAACTGCACGAACAGCGTGACGACGCCGCCCGGGTTGAGATGCGCCTTGGCCACTTCGAAGAACTCGCGCGTATAGAGCGTGGCGGCGCCCCTGACCCAGGGATCGAGCGGGTCCGACGTAATCGCGTCGAACTTCTCCCGTGTCGTCAGCAGGTAGTGCCGTGCATCGTCGAGGTGCACGGTGACCTTCGGGTTTGCGACGACATTGAAGTTGTGCTCGGCGAAGTACTTTGACACGACCTGCGGGACGAGCGGTTCGATCTCGGCGATCGTTTCGCTCTGCACGCGTGGATCCACCGAGACAGCCCCCGCCGTGACGCCGGCGCCACACCCGATGACCAGGACCCGTCGCGGATTGTCCGGGACGAGTGTCGTGAGATGCCCCAGCATCCGTTGCAGGCGCATGTCCTGAGGCTCGCTCGACGCCTGTACCTTCCCTGCGTTGTGGTAGTTCAGGACACCCGCCGGCGTGCGCGACACGGCCACTGATGCGGTCACCCCCTCGCCGGAGTAGATGATCTCGTTGATGCCGACCCACGTTGCGGCGTACCGGCCGTACGCCACGAGAATACCGGGCAGCGGCGGCACTGCACGTGTCAGCAAGCCGGCAGCTGCGCCGACAGCGATCATGGTGATAACACGCGTTAGCGGCGTCAGGCTCGGGTGACGCACCGACTCACGGCCGTGAGTCGATGCGTCACCCGAATCTGACGCCTTGATGAGCATCAGCAACCCGGAAAGAGCCGAAACCCCAATCAAGATCTGCTGAGCGACCTGGCTGCCGACCGCCGCGACCAGCACGAGGCTGGTTGCAAGCGCCCCGACGATGGCGCCGACGGTATTGGCGGCGTAGACACCGCCGACAAGACGGGCCGTGTCCTGTCCTTTGCGTGCCGCGGCGCCGATTGCCAACGGAAAACTCGCACCCCACAGCGTCGCGGCGGGCAGCATCACCCACAGCGCACGAAGCAGATCGAGATCGAACTGGAAGACCGGGCTCTTCCCGATCGAAGGATTGATCGGCCAGTACGGCAGCGACGCGCCGGTGGCGTGTGCGGCCCACGCAATCGCGGCGCAGAGCAGCAGCTGACACACGCCGAGCGCCGCACGCGAGTGCGGGAAGCGTTTCGCCAGACCCGAGCCCATCGAGCTGCCGATGCCAAGCCCCGTCAGGAACACGGCAAGAATCAGCGAGAAGGTGTAGGTCGTGGCGCCGAACAGCAGCGACAGCTGCCGGGTCCAGATCACCTCGGCACCAAGCGCGGTCATCCCGGACAACGCGATCGCAACATACACGAGGCTGACGCCGGTCTCGCGTCGAGCGGGCATGACGGCGGGCGCCGGGTGATGTTTCATGACGCGTGCCACCGCCAGCGCGATCGCGGCCACGAGCACGTTCAACGCGACCGCGACCATCGTCGCGGTTGGCATGTCGTAGAGACGCAGCAGGTAAAAGCCCGCGAGCAGGCTTCCAGCGACGGCTCCGGCGAGGTTGCCGCCGTAGAAGTACCCGAGCCACGAGACGCCGTTTGGCGTCGCCTCGACACCGCGCGCGACAACCGGAAGGGTGGCTCCCATCAACAGCGTGGGCGGCAGCAGGCAGATGCTGGCGACGAGCGCCCGGAGAACGAGGCTCACCGTTCCTGTGCCGGCCCACTCGGTATAGAGACCGCCGATGACGGGAACGCCATACAGGACGACTACGCCGAAGAACCCGATGCCAAGCTCGAGAAACGCATAGACGCGCAACGGATGGTGCCGTGCGCCGACGTATCGCGGCAGCAGCAGACTGCCCAGACACATGCCGCCCATGTAGATCCCCAGCAGCACGCCGAGCGATACGGCCGATGAGCCGATCGAGAGCTGAAGCAGCTGGAACCAGACGACTTCGTAGATGAGTGCGGCGCAACCCGATCCGACGAAAAGAACGAGGAGGACCGGCAGCCAGCGCGCCCTGATGTCCTGATCCGCTTGATGATCGGCCGCGGGCGCCGGAAACTGCTCCAGGAAAGTCATGTGACGCGGGATCCTATCATCGCTACTGCTCTGTTTACCCTCCGGCGCAGCGATTCCGGCGCCGTGTGATAATCGACGCGTGCCGCGCGACAAGCCGCTCATCCTGATCGTTGAAGACCAGTCCGACCTGCGCCAGATGTACGCGGAACACTTGACGCTGTCGGGCTTCGATGTCATCGAAGCGGGGAATGGCGCCGACGCGATCACACACACAACGGCGCAGTCTCCCGACGTCGTGCTGATGGATCTCAGCTTGCCGGTGATGGACGGATGGGAAGCGACGCGGCGCCTCAAGAACGACACGCGCACGTCGCACATCCCCGTCGTCGCGCTGACCGCGCACGACGGGTCGGGCGAGCTGGAGCGCGCCACGCGCGCCGGATGCGACTGGTTCGTGCCCAAGCCCTGCCCGCCCGACGCGCTCATCGCCGAAATCCGTCGCGTCCTCGGAACGCCGCGCTAGGCTGCGCACCCTTCGCACCCTTCGCACCCCTCGCACCCTTCGCACCCCTCGCACCCCTCGCACCCCTCGCACCCCTCGCACCCTGTGACCCCGTCGCACCTGTAACCCACATTTAACGCCCTCGTCACCGCGCGGAAACGCCGGTTCACTAGGGTGAGTGGGTGATACCGATGAAAACGGGGCGGACGCGGGTCCTTGTCGTCGAAGACGAACACGACATTGCCGGGCTCATCAAACACGCCCTCGAGCGAGAGACCGCCATGGAAGTCGAGATTGCCGGCAGCGGTGATGCCGCGCTCAGAAGCGTCACCGAGCATGCGCCCGACCTGGTCATCCTCGATCTCAACCTTCCGATCCTGAGTGGCATCGAAGTCTGCCGCATCATGCGCGGACGGCCCGAGACGGCGAAGGTGCCGATCATCATGCTGACCGCCCGCTCGACCGAAAGCGATCGGATCGCCGGGCTCGACGTGGGCGCCGACGACTACATCACCAAGCCCTTCAGCCTGCGCGAGCTTGCCGCGCGCGTGCGGGCCGTGCTGCGACGCCAGTCCAACGGCGATCAGGACTCAGCTACGCCTGTCTACCGCGGGAAACACATCGTTGCCGACTTCGAAGCGGTCGCCATCGCCGTTGACGGCGAGCCGATTCGCCTGACGCGACGCGAGTTCGAGCTGCTTCGCTATCTCGTAGCGAATCGCAATCGTGTGCTGTCGAGAGATCGGCTGCTGGAGCGTGTCTGGGGCTACGACCAGGCGATCGAAACGCGATCGGTGGACGTGCACGTAGGCCGTTTGCGCGGAAAGCTGCGCGCGGCGGGACAACAGATTGAAACGGTCGTGGGGCTGGGCTACCGCTTCGTCGAGTGATGCGAATTCCGCGTCCGCGAATTCAACGTCCGCGCCTTCAGCATTCGCAATTCCGTACTTGCAATTTCTAGGCTTCGTTCCAGCCGCTCTCTTCGAGTATCGCCGCCTCAAGCGCGAACGACATCTTCGCACGCTCGACCCGGTGCCAGTCGTGGTAACGGGCCCAGCGAATCACGCGGCTGTCATGCTCGTCGCGGACTTCCCATCCTGATTCGCTCGCTGAACTGATCGTGAACTTCCGCGTGTGCGCGGCTTTTTGAAGGAGTCGTGTGTACATACGCAAACCCGGATCTGTACTCAAGTCCGTCGTCTCGAGATGTAAACGTTATGTAAATACGGGGTGATCACAAGGCGATTGACCTAGCCTTTTGGGACTTTGACTCGCAGCGCTTGCGGCCGGGCTTCGGCTCGAAGGCTCAAAGTCCCCGCAATCGGCTCGCCATCCAAGTGGTACAGGACCGGATGGGGCGCCGTGACCTCGACGGACTCCGCTGACTCCATGGTCACTCCCCCAATATTTCCTGCCCGCCCCATGAAGACCAGCGGCAGCGCGAGGCACGCGCGCAGCGCGGACCGATGGCCGACGATCACCACGTCCAGCCGCCCGTCGTCGAGTCGCGCGTCGGGCGCGATGATCGCGCCGTTGCCGTACTGTCGGCCGTTGGCGATCGCCACGAGGAGAACCAGCTTTGTAATCGATGACGACGGTGTCGTCACGGTCAGTTGATCGGGCAGGTATCCCCTCAATTCTCCGATCGTGAGCGCCAGATAGCGGGAGAAGCCGCGCCGCCCGAGACCGTCGACAGCAAAGCGATGCGCGACGCGCGCGTCGAGCCCGATGCCGGCGATGTTGAAGAACAAGCGCCGGCCGATCTCTCCGGCGTCAATGACCATCTCGCGACCCCGGTACGCCACGTCGAACGCAGCGGCAGGATCGAACGGAATCTTCAGCTCCCGTGCGAGGCCGTTGCCGGATCCGCTCGGCACCATCGCGATCGCCGTGTCTGTAAACGCCAGCGCGCTCGCCACCTCGTTCATCGTCCCGTCGCCGCCCCATGCGACAACCGTCGCGACGCCACGAGATCTCGCCGCGGTGGCCAGTTCCCGTGCGTGGCCGGGGCGTTCCGTCAGGAATACTTGCGAGGGATCGCCACCCTGCGAGGCGACCAGATCGGCGGCGAACGCCGCGCGTGCGCGCCCAATATCAATACAGCCACCGGTTCCCGAGATCGGATTGATGATGACGGCGATCGAAGGCGTAGCCACGGAGATCACAAAGACGACGGCCAAAACGTCTTCGTGGCTACCGTGGAAGGCGACGCAGCACCTTCGGGGGCAGAAACCACACCAGCTCGCCGGGGCGACGCGAGGTGAGGCCCTGGACGGCGATCTGGCAGATGCCGCCCTTCTTGAAGAGCAGCGCCCGGGGTGACCCGAGCAGGTGTGCCGCCAGCTCGCCGAGATCTGGCTCGTGGCCGACGAGCGCAATGCGTCGCCGTTTCGCGCAGCGACTGAGCTCGCTCATGACGACGCGAGGCGAATGTCCAGGCGCGAGCGCGTCGAGCGTTTTTACCGCGGCCTTGTTCGCAAGGCCGTGCGCCAGCAGGTTCGCCGTCTGCTTCGCGCGCACGAGCGGACTTGTGAAGATCTCGTCGATCTCGACATCCAGCCAAGCGAGCCCTTTCACGACCTCCTTGAACCTGGTGGTGCCGGTTTCGGTCAGCGGACGCCTGGTGTCGTCGGGCCACTCCTCACCGCGTTCCGCGGCAATCGCATGGCGAACCAGATACAGGTCACACGGTTCCATGAGTGCTACGCCGCGGACGTCCGCGGACGGTCACCGCGTTCGCCGCGCGCGATCACGCGATTGCACAGCGACAGCAGATCTTTGCGCGACGCCATGTAATGCCCGTGTAGTTGACGGCATTCGTTCTCGAGACGCCGAACGAGCCGATCGAGGTCCGCAGAGACTTTGAGTGTGGACGCGCCAGGCGAGCTCTGTATCTGGCGTGTCCGCGCGATCAGCACCTCGAGGTCGTGCATGCGACCGAGAAGATCCTGGGCGTTCTTCAACGTGCGGAGACGCGCGGTCGCACGAGAAGCGGTGAAGCTCTGTTCGAGCTCCAGCGTGTACCGCAATTTCTTCACCGCGATCCGGACCGCATGCAGTCGATCCGGAAGGTACAGCCCCGCGGCGTTTTCAATGGAGAGTGCGAGCTGCTCCGCGCGCTGTCGCGCGCGGATCCGGGCCTTTGCGGCGCGCTTCGGATCGCGCACGCGCTGGTGGGTTTTTGCTTCCTGTTTGCGCGCCGCCGACACCGCACGCTTGCGCAACTTCCCCAGATCGAAGCCTTCGAGAAGCCGCTGCAACTCCGCGTACAGCTGCCGGCGTTCCTCTCCAATCGCGGCACGGAGCCGCTGGATTGCCGGCCGAGGTACCTCTCCGCTGTCCTCGAATTCATCGAGGATCAGGAGGGCGACGTCGAGCTCGCGGACCGGGCCGAGGGCTTGGGTCAGCTTACGGACCGACCGGGCGAGCTTCTCGGTCTTTCGCCCGGGTGCGACAAGCGGCAGCGCGGCCCGAAGCCGCCGCGTAGCCACGCGTGCCTGGTGGAGCGAGGTGACATCGCCCTTGGTGGCAGCAGGCAACGCCCGGCCGAGGGCGGTGACTCGCTGGCGGATGAGGTATTCCGTGGCCGGGGTACGCATAATTGACTGCGGCGAGGTCGTTCGCTTCACTATAGCTCGCCGTCACGACGAACCTCCATGCGCATAGCCGCCATCGACATCGGTACCAACTCGGTCCACATGATCGTGGTCCGTGTACGGCCTGACCTCTCGTTCGAGGTCGTAGACCGTGAAAAGGCGATGGTCCGCCTCGGCGCGGGCGGCCTCGACGGCCGCGCGTTGACGGCCGAAGCCATGACCGCCGCCTTACAGGCGCTGTCCAAGTTCAAACGGATCGCCGACTCGCACCGCGTGGATGAGATTCTCGCCGCGGCGACCAGCGCGACGCGGGAGGCGCGCAACGGCGGTGAGTTCCTCGCGCGCGTGGAGCGCGACACGGGCATCCGGCCGCGCGTGATCTCGGGCGCCGAGGAAGCGCGGATGATCCACCAGGCCGCCGTGTACGGCGTCGATGTGGCCGGCGGCCGCGCGGTTGTCATCGACATCGGCGGAGGCAGCGTCGAGATCACGCTGGGTACCGCGACGACGATTCAGCTCGCGCGCAGCTTCAAGATCGGCCCAATCCGCCTGACCGAGCGATTCGTACACAGCGACCCGCTCTCGGAACGCGACGAGCGGAAGCTCGTCAAGCACATTCTTGGCGAGATCGATCGCTACTGCGAGCAGATCGTGGCGGTCGGTTTCGATCGTGTCATCGGCACATCGGGAACAATCCTCAGCGTCGGCGCGGTTGCGGCGACGGCTGCGCGGGGTGCGCCGCCCTCGGAGCTCCGCAACCTGCACATATCCGCCAAGCAAATCCGGCGGGTTCGCAAGGACGTTGCGGCGCTCGACCTCGAGCACCGGCTCGCGATCCCCGGGCTGGACCAGAGACGTGCCGACCTGATCGTCGGCGGCGCCGTGCTGCTCGACACGATCATCCGGCGGCTCGGCGCCGAAGAACTGACGCTCTGCGATCTCGCCCTCCGCGAAGGTCTGGTGCTCGATTACATCCGGCGAAATCGCCGGCAGATTGCGCAGATCGACAGCATCCCGGACGTGCGTCGCCGCAGCACGCTCGAGCTCGCGGAACGCTGCAACTACTACGCGGAGCACGCGCAGCAGGTCGTTCGGCTGGCGCTGGCCTTGTTCGACCAGACGCGCGCCGTCCATGGACTCACCGATCGCGAGCGTGAGTGGCTCGAGTACGCGTCGCTGATGCATGACCTCGGCGGGCACATCAGCTACTCGGCCCATCACAAGCATTCGTATTACCTGATCAAGAACGGCGACCTGAGAGGGTTTCACCCCGACGAGATCGAAGTGATGGCCCTTGTCGCCCGGTATCACCGACGAGGAACCCCGAGGCGCTCGCATGATGAATATGCGCAGCTCCCGTCGCCGCTGAGGCGGACCGTGCGCATCCTTTCGTCGATCCTCCGCGTGGCGGAAAGCCTCGATCGCAGTCATGCCCAGCCCATTTCCGGTCTCGAGGTGAACGACCGGGGGGCGGACATCGTGCTGACCCTGCATTCGTCCGGCGACTCGGAGCTCGAGGTCTGGGCAACCAGCCGTCACCTGGAGCCATTCGAGGAGCTCGTCGGCAAACCGGTCCGGATCGAGACGGCCGCCGCCGCCCCTCCCGTAGCGCGTGCGAAAGCGGGACGCGCAGCTCGTGCGGCCGCATCCCGTTAACACGGATTTAACAACCCAGAAACGGCTGCGAAATTCGGATCCGGTACGTTTGCGGATCTATGCAAACGTCTTGGCTTCGTCATCTCGTCCTCATGGTCGCTACCGTTGCCTTGGCGGCCTGTGGCGGAGGTACCCAGCAGCCCGCAGCGACGCAGAACGCGTCTCCGACCATTCAAATCAACGGCGCGGGTGCCACATTTCCGTATCCGATTTATTCGAAATGGTTTGCCGAGTACAACACGCTCCACCCGAACATCCGGATCAACTACCAGTCGATCGGATCTGGCGGCGGCATACGGCAGCTCCTCAACCAGACGGTGTTCTTCGGAGCGACCGACGGTCCGATGACCGACGAGCAGTTGAAGTCGGCGCCGGGACCAATTCTCCATCTGCCGACCGTGCTCGGGGCGGTTGTGCCCGTGTACAACGTGCCCGGCATCACAGACGAGCTGAAGTTCACGGGGGCCCTGCTGGGGGACATCTATCTCGGCAAGGTGAAGAAGTGGAACGACCCGGCGATTGCGAAGCTGAATCCAGGCGTGAAGTTGCCCGCCACCGACCTCACGATCGTGCATCGCTCGGATGGTTCTGGAACCACCTACATCTTCGTGGACTACCTATCCAAGGTCTCCCCTGAATTCAAAACGACGGTGGGCGTGAATACGTCGGTGAACTGGCCTGTCGGTGTCGGTGGCAAGGGCAACGAGGGTGTGTCCGGACTGGTATCGCAGACGCCGGGATCAATCGGCTACGTCGAATTGATTTATGCGTTGCAGACCAAGATCGCGTTCGGGAGCGTGCAAAATGCCGCTGGTGAGTTCGTGAAAGCGTCGGTCGACTCCGTGACGAAGGCCGCGGCGGCCGCCGCAGCGAACATGCCCGCCGATTTCCGCGTCTCGATCACCAACGCGGAAGGTGTCGGCAGCTATCCAGTCTCGTCGTTCACGTGGATCCTGCTGTACGAGAATCCGACCGACAAAGCTGCTGCGAAGGCGATGGTCGATTTCATGCGCTGGGCGCTCACCGACGGCGAAAAATACGCCGCCGATCTCGGGTACGCGCCGCTGCCTGACAGCGTCGTGAAACTCGAAGAGGCCGCGCTGCAGAAAATCAAGGTTTCGTAGACAGGTTGATGCGCTCGCGCGACCTGGGCTTTCGTCTCGCCATCGGCGCCTTCGCCGCGGCGCTGCTACTGATTGTCACTGCCATCGGGTTCGAGCTGGCGAGACAGTCGTGGCTCTCGATCCAGAGATTCGGCTTCGAGTTCTGGCGCACCAGCACGTGGGATCCCGTCGCCGGCGAGTTCGGTGCGCTGCCTTTCATCTGGGGCACGCTGTATTCGTCGATTCTCGCGCTGGCGATCGCCACGCCCGTGGCCCTCGGGATCGCCGTCTTCGTGTCCGAGCTCTGCCCGCCGATCCTGCGCTCGCCGCTGATTTTTCTGACCGAGCTGCTGGCGGCCATCCCGTCGATCGTGTACGGGTTGTGGGGCATCTTCGTGCTCGTTCCGTTCGTCCGGCTGCTCGAAACGTCCACGCCTGAATCGCTGCGCGCGCTTCCGCTTTTCTCCGGACCGCCGCTTGGCGTCGGCATGCTCGCCGCCGGCCTCGTGCTCGCCGTCATGGTCGTCCCGTTCACCTCCTCCGTGGCGCGCGAAGTCCTGAAGACCGTGCCGGAGACGCAGCGCGAGGCGGCCTACGCGCTTGGCGCCACGCGCTTCGAGGCCATCCGCGCGGCCATGTTTTACGCGCGCACCGGCATCATCGGCGCGATCATGCTCGGCTTCGGCCGCGCACTCGGCGAGACAATGGCGGTCACGATGGTGATTGGGAACAACCCGCAGGTGGCGTCGTCGCTGTTTGCTCCGCAGTACACGATGTCGGCGGTGATCGCCAACGAGTTCACCGAAGCGACCGACGCGCTGTACCTGTCCGCGCTCGTCGAGATCGGTCTGGTCCTCTTCATCATCACACTGCTCGTCAACGGATTGTCCCGCGGGCTGATCTGGACGATGGCGCGGCAGGTGCCGTCGAAGGCCGCCGCATGAATGCGCTCGGCACTGCGGCGCCGCGGAAGATTCTGTCCGCGCTCTTCGTCGGCGCCTGTGCGCTGTCGGTCGCGCTGGCGTTGGTGCCACTGGCCTTCATCATGTTCTTTGTCGTCAGCCAGGGCATCCAGTCGCTCAATCTGGATTTCTTCCTCCACGATCCGCGGCCGGTCGGCGAGCCCGGCGGCGGCATGCGCAACGCCATTGTCGGAACGCTGATGCTGACCGGCCTTGCCGCCGCGATTGCGGTGCCGATTGGCGTCGTGAGCGGAATCTACCTGTCCGAATACCGGGGCACGCGATTCGCCTCCTTGGTGCGGTTCGCCGCAGACACGCTGAACGGCGTGCCGTCGATCGTCATCGGCGTCTTCGCCTACGGGGTGGCTGTCCTGCCGTTCAGGCACTTCAGCATGCTCGCCGGCGGGCTGGCGCTCGGCATCATGATGATTCCGTTGATCGCGCGGACCACCGAAGAGTTACTGCTCCTGGTGCCGAATGCGCTGCGCGAAGGGGCGCTGGCGCTCGGGGCAACTCGCGCGAAAGCCGTGATGACGGTGCTGGTTCCGGCGGCGCTGCCGGGAATCATCACAGGGGTCGTGCTGGCACTCGCCCGCGTCGCCGGAGAAACAGCGCCACTGCTGTTCACGTCGTTCGGGAATCCTTTTTTCTCGACGTCGCTCACGCAGCCGGTTTCCTCGATTACCGTCCAGGTGTTCAGTTATGCGATTTCTCCGTACGAGGACTGGCACCGTCAGGCCTGGGCGGGTGCGCTGGTGCTCGTGACAATCGTGCTGATTTGCTCGGTGGCGGCACGACTGGCGACCGCTCGCGTCGCCGGAATTCGTGGTGGACAATAGACAGGTGGAAACCGTGGAGACGATGAACCGGCCGCTCGTTGCGGTGCCCAGACCGCCCGCAACCTCCACGCCGCAGCAGCAGGAGGGGCAGCTCAAGATCGACGTCGAGCATCTGTCCTTCTACTACGGGGCGAAGCGCGCACTGGAAGATATCTCCATCAAGATCCAGCCGAACGTCGTCACCGCGTTTATCGGGCCATCGGGGTGCGGCAAGAGCACGTTCCTGCGGACGCTCAACCGCATGAACGACATCATTCCCGGCGCGCGTGTCGAAGGACGCGTCTGCATCGACGGGCGGGACGTCTACGGCCAGAGGGTCGACGTCGTTGCGCTGCGACGCAAGGTCGGGATGGTGTTTCAGAAATCGAATCCGTTCCCGAAGAGCGTGTTCGAGAACGTCGCGTACGGACTGCGGATCAACAACATGGCGTCCAGCCGCTCGGAACTGACGGGCCGAGTGGAGGAGAGCCTGAAGCAGGCCGCGATCTGGGACGAGGTCAAGGACCGACTGCACGAATCGGCGCTTGCGATGTCTGGCGGGCAGCAGCAGCGCTTGTGCATCGCGCGCGCGCTTGCCGTTCGTCCGGACATCCTCCTGATGGACGAGCCGGCGTCGGCGCTCGACCCGATTGCGACGCAGCGCATCGAGGAGCTGATTTACAGTCTGAAAAAGAGCTACACGATCGTGATCGTGACGCACAACATGCAACAGGCGGCGCGCGTCTCCGACCATACGGCTTTTTTCTGGCTTGGGCGTCTCGTGGAGTACGGGCGGACCGAAAAGATTTTCACGGCGCCGTCTGAAAAGCTGACTGAGGACTACCTGACGGGGAGATTTGGTTGACATGCAACCACGAAGAACACGACATTCGCGAAGGATACGACTTCGTGTCATCGTTGGTTAAGGAGTGACCTAGGTGGAACGAGTCGTACGTCACTTCCAGGAGGAGCTCGAAATGCTCCAGGGCCGGCTGCTCGAGATGGGCGGTCTGGCCGAGGAACGCGTCCGCGCCGCCGTCCACGGGTTGACGAGCCGCAACGTTGAGATGATCGACCGGGTGCTCTATGGCGACGAGCCGGTCAATGATCTGCACGTCGAGATCGACAACCGCTGCTTCAAGCTGCTCGCGCTGCACCAGCCGATGGCCACCGACCTGCGGGCGATCGTCGCGGCCGTGAAGATCAATACCGACCTGGAACGAGTCGGAGACCTCGCGGTCAACATCGCGGAGGCGGCCAAGCGCTACGCCACGCATCCGCCGGTCAAGAAGCTGATCGACATCCCCCAGATGGGTGACATGGCGCAGTCGATGCTCCGCGACGCGCTCGACTCGTTCGTGCGTCGCGACACGGCCCTCGCCCACCAGGTGCTCAACGAGGACGACCGCCTCGACGGCCTGAAGACGCAGATCTTTCGCGAGCTCCTGTCCTACATGCTGGACGACCCGGCCACGGTCGAACCGTCACTTGACCTGATCCTGATCTCCCGCCACCTCGAGCGGATCGGCGATCATGCGACGAACATCGCCGAGGACGTGATCTTCATGGTGTCAGCGCTCGACGTGCGTCATCACGCGCCGAATCCGCCAATCTGACCATCAATCCAATCCGCCAATCCATTCGCCAAATCTTACAAATCGGCAATCTCCAGCGTCTCCAATCGCGCAACCAGCAATCATTGAATTAGAATTGGCCGGATGGGCGTCGCGCGCGTGTGCGTCCTGTGCGGTAAGCGTCCTGTGGAGCAGCGGTGGCGCCCCTTCTGCAGCGAGCGGTGCCGCAACGAGGATCTGGCACGATGGGCGGAAGGACGGTACCGCGTGCCAGGCGAGCCGGTGCCATCGCCCGACGATCAGGAACAAGACCATGACCAGGAACGGGACCACTAGCGACAGCGTCCCAATTGATAGAAACGTACCGATAACCGCCTCGACCCCTACTCCTATGGCCGATACGCTCACCGTCACCGACAACCGCACGGGCAAGCAATACGAGCTGCCGATCAAGGATGGCGCAATTCGCGCCATGGACCTCAAGCAGATCAAGACCAGCCCCGACGACTTCGGACTCATGACCTACGACCCGGCGTTCATGAACACCGCGTCGTGTCGGAGCACGATCACCTACATCGACGGTGACAAGGGGATCCTCGAGTACCGCGGCTACCCGATCGAGCAGCTCGCCGAGAGCTCGAACTACCTCGAAACGGCGTACCTGATCATCTTTGGGGAGCTGCCGACCAAGACCCAGCTCGCGAACTGGTCGAGCGATATCACGGCCCACCGCCTGCTCCACGAGAACATCAAGAAGCTGATGGACGGCTACCAGTACGACGCGCATCCGATGGGCGTCTTCCTCAGCACGGTGGGGGCGTTTTCGACCTTCTACCCGGACGCCAAGCAGATCTTCGACGAACAATCCCGCAAGAAACAGGTGCATCGGCTGATCGCGAAGGTGCCCACGATTGCGGCGTATGCGTTCCGCCACAGCATCGGCCGGCCCTACGTCTATCCGGACGATGACCTGAGCTTCACCGGCAACTTCCTGAACATGCTCTTCAAACGGACCGAGCTGAAGTACAAGGTGAACCCCGTCCTCGAAAAAGCGCTCGACGTCCTGTTCATCCTGCACGCCGACCACGAGCAGAACTGCAGCACGAGCGCCATGCGCACGATCGGCAGCTCGCACGTGGATCCGTACTCGGCAATGGCCGGTGCGGCCGCTGCACTCTACGGTCCGCTGCACGGCGGAGCGAACGAGGCGGTGCTCCACATGCTGCAGGAGATCGACACCATCAACAACATTCCCGGGTTCATCAAGAAAGTGAAGGCGGGCGAAGGACGGCTGATGGGATTCGGCCACCGTGTGTACAAGTCGTACGACCCGCGCGCGAAAATCATCAAGAAGACCGCCGACGCGGTGTTCGACGTCACGGGCAAGAACCCGCTGCTCGACATTGCCCTGGAACTCGAGCGCATCGCGCTCGAGGACGACTACTTCATCAGCCGGAAGCTGTATCCGAACGTCGACTTCTACTCGGGGCTCATCTACCAGGCGATGGGCTTCCCGATGACCATGTTCCCCGTGCTGTTTGCGATTGCACGCACGTCGGGCTGGACCGCGCAGTGGGAGGAGATGCTCCTCGATCCGGATCAGAAGATCACTCGGCCACGGCAGATTTACGCCGGCGCCAAACGGCGCGACTACGTGCCGCTCAATAAACGCGGATAAGCGGATAAGCGGATAAAAGGTGCGATGAGTGTTAGAGGTGCGAGGTGCGATGGGTGCGAAAGGTGCGAATGATGCCCTTCTGCGTGCCGTCATCGGTGCCGCTGCCATTGCCGTGCTGCTCGTCGCGTGCACCGCTGACGCGAATAACCCCCCCGCCTCTGTAACCGCGACTGACGACCGCCCAACACCGTCGGACGCATCGGCTGCGCCTCTCGCACCTCTCGCACCTCTCGCACCCATCGCACCTCTCGCACCCGACCCGCCTGCGCAAAACGCAGCCCCCGCAAAGTTCGACAGCGGTCGCGCGTGGGAACATCTTCGCCGCCAGGTCGCCATCGGCCCGCGACCCGCGGGCTCGGCGGCGCTCGCGGAGTGCCGACGCTACATCCTGTCGGAGTTGAAAGCGGCGGGCATCGACGCGCGCGAACAGCCATTCGACGCGATGACGCCGCTGGGCATCATCAAGATGACCAACGTCATCGCGACGATCCCGGGACGACGGCCGGAGCGGATCGCGCTGGCGACCCACTATGACACCAAGCTCTTTCGGGAGTTCAGGTTCGTCGGCGCCAGCGACGGCGCCTCGTCAACCGCAGCGGTGCTCGAACTGGGGCGCGTGCTGAAAGCGAGGCAGAACGACTACACGATCGAGCTGCTGTTCCTGGACGGCGAAGAAGCCGTCAATACAGAGTGGCGCGACCCGGACAACACCTACGGCGGCCGCTATTACGTTCGCGCCGCGCGGCAGGCGGGCGCCCTTGCCGGGCTCAAGGCGCTCGTACTCCTCGACATGATCGGCGATCGGAGCCTCGACATCCGCCGCGAGGCAAACTCCACACGCTGGCTCGGCGACATCGTCTGGACGTCGGCGGCGAAGCTTGGCTACAGCACGACGTTCATTCCGCAAGACATCAGCCAGATCGAGGACGATCACCTCCCGTTCCTCGCCGCCGGCGTGCCGTCGGTCGATATCATCGACCTCGACTACCCGCAGTGGCACACGGCGCAGGACGATCTCGATCACGTGAGCGCGCGCAGCCTTCAAATCGTCGGCGACGTCGTGCTCGACGCCGTGCCGCAAATCGAGAAGGAGCTCGCCGCTGCGCGGCGATAGTAAATCCCAAACACCAAATCCTATCGAGCGTACGCGCGCGCACCGGCCGGGGCGTCAGTCTCCTTGTAAATCGACGCGCCTGCCACGCTGGCAGCGAGTGTCGACACGATGCTCGCGATGGATCCTTTCACGAACATCGCCATCGTCATCATTCCCATCATCGTGAAACCGAACAGGACCAGCGTCGGAGCGAGGTACACGAGAAGACCCGCATAGATGGCCGTCTGGACCCCCGCACCGAACCGCGGCCGGATCGCCGCGTACGTGCCGACGAGGAGAATACCAAACAGGAAATCGACGGCTATCCAGGTTCCAGCAACGGCGGGACTGGTCATCGCCGCCGCGTCCATGTTGTGCGCCGCTGCGAATGCCTCCCAGTCGGCAGCCAGGATGTATGTGTTCGTGACGAAATCGAATGCGTTCGCGACGAGCCCCGCCAGCAGACCGCCTGCTATGACTTTTCCGGTGTTGATTCCAGTCATCACGATCTCCTTTTGATGAGAAACGTGCTGTTATCGACTGCCCGCCTGCGCGCGCTCGGCCTGCACGCGCTTCATGAAGTTCGTCTCCGCGTCATCGAGCATCCTGGACCACCCGCCGGGATCGAGCAGCGGATGCGGCCGCTCCCCCGCTTTCATGCGATCGATTTTTCCGGCGAACAGCATCTGCGGATGCCCGGTGACATAGATGTCCGGCGTGAGCAGCTTGAGCTTGCGGAAGGTCCCCAGTGCGTCGTCGGCGAGCCTGGGAAACCGCGGGTTCCCAATGAGCTTGACGCCCGCGTTCGGCCCGCCGCAGCCGAAGATCGCCACCGAGTACGCCTTCCCTGCGTCGGGCACCGAGGTCGTCCATACCGTGCAACCCGGCGTATGCCCCGGCGCCCAGACCGCGCGCAGTGTCGTGCCGCCCACCGTAACCGTGTCGCCGTCCTTGAGCACGCGATCGACCTTGACCGCGTCCCATCCCTCGTCGCCGAGCGGCGACATGTCCTTGCCCGCCTCGAGCGCCTCGGCGTCCTGCCGGATCGCCATGACCTGCGCCCCGGTCGCCTTCTTCATCGCGGCATGACCGCCCACGTGATCGAAGTGCGCGTGGCTGGACAGCATGATCTTGATGTCCCGCAGATTGAACCCCAGCTTCTGCACGCTGGCGGTGATGACCGGCGTCATCTCCTTCGTCCCGGTATCGACCAGGATGTGGCCCTGCGGCGTCGTGATCAGGTACGACGCGATGTTCCTCGCGCCGACGTAGTGAATGTTGCCGATCAGGCGGAACGGTTCTTCAGGCTGGCTATAAGGACCGTGAAACTGCGCGCGCTGCTCGGCGGTCAACAGTGACGTCTGGGCCTGAAGACCCGCGGCGCATGCAACGGACAGGATCGCGAAGACACGGACCAGACGCATGGATCCTCCTCCTTGGGAGATGGGCGGGCGGATTGTAGCGCAAATCCAAAACCCAAAACCCAAAACCCAAATCCAAACACTGGCTCTCCGCGTTGGGATTTAGGCTTGGGATTTGGAGCTTGGGATTTGGGATTTGGGTTTTGGGATTTACCTATGCGTCGAGACGCGTCGAGGCATAGGTCTGAGCGACGTGGATTTCGTCGAGAATTTCCTGCTCCGTGAGCACCCGTTGTGATGACTTCGCTCGGCGGAACACGCGGTCGACGACTTCTTCCGCCGGGACGAAGCCGTGCTGTTCGAGCCAGAAGACGACGTTCGACTTCCCTGACAGGGGGCCGACCTCGATCTGCTGGACGCGGCCGACCATCTGCGCGGGAACGCCGGAGTACACCGCATCCATCAGCTCCGGGTCGTTCTTGCGAAACGCCTTCACCACCGCCGCGGCATGGACGCCGGTTGCGGTACGAAAGGCATCGCGTCCGAACACCGGGTAGTTGTCCGGAATCGGTTCGCCAGTCGCGTCCGACACGGCGCGCACCAGGTCGTTGAGGCTGGTGAGGTCGCGCTCGATCCATCCCATGAGCACGAGGTTCACCATCAGCAGGTCCATCGGCGTGTTGCCGACCCGCTCGCCGATGCCGAGGATCGTGCCGTGCACGCGCGTGGCGCCCGCCTCGAGGGCGGCAAGGCTGTTGATCGTCCCCATGTCACGGTCGCGGTGCCCGTGCCAGTCGATGCCGACGTGGCCGCCCATGTCTTCGATGATCTGCCTGGTGAATGCGACGACGGCACGTGCGCCTGCGGGGGTGGCATGACCCACGGTGTCGGCAATGCAGATGCGCGACGCCCCCGCTCGAATGGCGGTGGTGAACAGCTTACGCAGCGTCTCGGGGTCCGACCTGGTGGTGTCTTCGGTGACGTACATGACCTCCAGACCGTGGTTGACGCCGAACGAGACCGCTTCTTCCGTGCACCGCTGCAGGTAGTCGACCGTCCAGTCCTCGGCGTAGCGACGGATCGGACTGGACCCGATGAAGCAGCAGCATTCGATCGGCAGCCCGACGCGCTGCGACACCTCGACGATCGGCTGCACGTCGCTGACGACCGTCCGTGCCGCGCAGTTGGCGCGAATCTTCAGCTTCGAGTCGACGATCTCGCGCGCCAGACGCTCGACGTCCCGCACGACATGAGGTCCCGCGCCAGGCAGCCCGATGTCCGCTGTGTCGACGCCGATCCGATCCAGCAGACGAAGGATGCCCAGTTTCTGCTCGATCGAAGGCGCACGCACGGACGGGGACTGCAGGCCGTCGCGCAGCGTCTCATCATCGAGCATGACGATCGTCGGGGGCGCGACCGGCACCTCACGATTCCAGTCGTATATGAGGCCCTTGTTCATCGCCGACCCCGCGCCACCGCGCCGGCCATGCCCAGACCAGCGACCAGAACCCCACCGCCCCACAACAGCCCCTCGTGCACGGACTCCCTGACCGCGGGACGCATGATCTCGTCAATGGTGACCGCGTGCCCTCGCCCGGCGAGCGCGTCCCGCTGCAGGGTCGCGTAACGCCTGGCGCCCGCCGCAGTAACGCGATCCTGGACGACGCAGAAGACGGCGAACGCCGCAAGCGCCGTTACCACCACGATCGCGCGGGGACGAACGGTCATCTGTCTCGATTATATGGCCGAGCCACTATCGCACCGCGCGTCACAGTCGCTGGCAGGCGTGCCTCTTGCTATCCGTTCCGTTGCCAGCAGTGTGAGTCAACCTGGCGAGGAGTGCAGCCCATGAATATCCGAGAAGTCATGACAAGTAACCCGCAATGCGTATCACCCGGCGACAGCATTCAGAGCGCGGCCCGCATCATGCGCGACTGCGACACCGGCGCCGTACCCATGGTCGACAACGGGCGTCCAGTCGGCATGCTGACCGACCGCGACATCGTGATCCGTGCGGTCGCCGACGGGCAGCTCAACCGTCCGGTCCGCGAGATCGTCACGACCGGCGTCGTGTGCGCGACTCCCGACATGTCGACGCGCGAGGCCGAAGAGCTGATGAGCGAACACCAGATCCGACGGCTCCCGGTCGTCGAAAACGAACGAATTGTCGGCATTGTCTCGCTCGGCGACATCGCGGTGAAGGAAGCGAAGGACAAGCGTACGGGCGACACCCTGGAGCGCATCTCTGAAGGAGTCAAAGAGCGCTAAACATCCACGCAATCAGGAACGCTAGCAGAATCAGCACCACAATCGCGACGACGGGCATGCGCGACCGCCGCGGCCGCTCGAACAGCGGCCCCTGGGACGGTGGCTTTACGCGCGGCTCCGTCGTCGCGTTCCCGCATCGATAGCAGATCAGCGCCTTGTCGGCGATCTCGGTTCCACAGTGTTTGCAGATCATGTTCGTCTACGGTCTACCGTCTACGGTCTACCGTCAGGTATCTACCTTGCCCGGTGTAATGTACTCCACGCAACGGTAGACGGTAGACCGTAGACGAACATGATTCCCCTCCGCGACATCATCCCCTCGCGCACGACACCGATCGTCACCATCTCACTCATCGTGGCCAACGTGCTGGTGTTCCTGTATGAGCTCACGCTCGGCCGCGCGGTGAACGACTTCACGCTGTACTTCGGCCTGGTGCCGGCGGCCTTCTCGTGGGTCGCTGTGTTGACCTCGATGTTCCTGCACGGCGGACTGTTTCACGTCGCGGGCAACATGCTCTATCTCTGGATCTTCGGCGACAATGTCGAAGACCGCATGGGGCACGGGCGATTCCTGGTGTTCTACCTGCTGTGCGGAACCGCCGCGGCGCTTGCACAGACGATCACGGTGCCCGATTCGGTGGTGCCGATGGTTGGAGCCAGTGGCGCGATTGCCGGCGTCATGGGCGCTTACTTCGTTCTGTATCCGAAATCGCGCATCGTCACGCTGATACCGCTCTTTTTCTTCTTTCGGATCATCGAGGTGCCGGCGATCTTCTTCCTCGGCATCTGGTTCGTGATGCAGTTTCTCAGCGGCGTTGGATCAATCGGCAACGCAGCGACAGGCGGCGTGGCGTTTTGGGCGCACATCGGCGGATTTCTCGCTGGAGTCAGCGGTGTGATCGTGTTTCGACGGCCGGAGCGCCAGCGCGTCGAGTGGTGGCACGATAGGTGACTCTGGCAAGTTCAAAGTAGGAAGTGTGAAGTTTGAAGTAAGTTCGAAGTACGCCGCCGACGGACTTTCAACTTACTTTGAACTTCGCCCTTCGAACTTCGAACTTGTTATCCGCCAACGATCTTGAGCAGAAGCTCCTGGGCGGCCTCGAACGATGGTGCGATCTCGAGCGCCGACAACGCCTCACGCTTCGCGTCGGCGGCCTGGCCGGCGACTAAATAGGCCTGCGCAAGATCGAAGTGGGCGGCGGCCCTGTCCGGCGGCTGCGAGGCGAGCGCGGCACGGAACGCATGTACCGCGGCCGGTGCGTCCTTCCGCTGCAGCGCCCGCCGGCCGACGATCGTCTGCGCGTGGGTATCGAACGGATCGACGTCGATGACGCGCTCGTAGGCCGCAGCCGTTCGCGCAGCATCGCCAAGCGGTTCGAGGAGCTGGGCTCGCTTGCGAGCGAATTCGACCTCGTTCCCATCCACTTTGAGGAACGCGTCCAGCGCCTGAATGGCACGCGCCGTGTCGCCTTTCTCGATGGCGATCTTCGCAATGGCCACGTGTGGATTCTGCTCGCCGGTGAGCCCCGGAATCAGCTGGGCGGCGCGCTCGAGCTCGCGGATTGCGCCGGCGGTATCGCCCGCCTTCTGCAGCGCCGCACCAAGACGCATGTGCACCGCAAAGCTCTCGGGATTCGACTGGGCCAGCGCCGTGAGCTGCTCGACGCTCGCGTCCGCCGGAACGTCGATGCGTTTCATCGCCCGCCGCAGCGCGCCGAAGTCGCGGTCGAGGACTGCGTCGAAGCCTTGCTGGATCTGATCGATCGAAACGCCGTAGGCCTCCTTGAGCGCGGCCTCAGTATCGAGCCCCTTGCCGTACGCCCGCAGCAGGACGTTCATCTTCGCGGGCCCGTACGTCGTCATCAGATGATCGACTACGAGCGACGCCTCGTAGTAGGCGAGCACGATCATCTTCGGGTCCTGGAAGCCCTCGTTCAGATCCTTCAACTTCAGGATCTTGTCCTGCTCGAGCGCCTGCGCGAACGGCACGTGCGTCTCACGGCCCCAATCCGGCCTTGCATTGCGCTCCTGCCACACGGAGATGCCCTCGGTGAGCCACCGAGGCACGCGGTTGTTCGACATCTGCAGCGTGATGACGTGTGTCAACTCGTGCAGCAGCGTCTCCTGCCAGCTGAATTCCCCCGGCGGCCGCGCCTTCGGTGAATCGAGCGCAACGACAGTGCCGAAGCAGACGCCAAGGGCGCCGATCATGCCGGGCAGTCCCATCGTTCGCACGGCAAAGTCGTCGTGCTTCGGGAACATCTCGATCAGGATCGGTCCCGCCGGCTTGAAATCCCACTGCTTCGACAGCGAGTCGAGCGCCTGTTTGGCGAACGGCACTGCGTACTCGCGCATCACGGCTGCCTCGTCTGGGCTGAACTTCATGACGACGTCGCCGTCCCGGACCGTCTCGAACTTGTCGAGCGAATCCATCATCGAGAGCAGGTTGAAGGTGACGACGTCGTACGGATCGCCCTTGAAGGCCCGCTCGAGCGACACGCGTGCACCCGGCTCATCGCCGGTGCGAAGCAGCTGCAGCCCGAGCGCGGCGGAGGAGCGCGGGCTGTCGGGGTCGAGCGCGACCGCGCGCTTCGAGAAATCGGCTGCCTCGATGTACTTGTAGTTGTGTGAAGCGATTTCGCCCGCGAGGCGGTACACCTCGCCATAACGCGGGTTGATCTTGAGAATCTCGGCCACCTGCGCGTCGAAGTCGCCGGTCCGCGCTTCGAGAAATGCAATCGCGGCGTCGAGCGAGCGCGCCTGGAGGCTGTTCGGATTCACGTCGAGCGCCTTGCGAAGCGACGCCTTCGCATCGTCGCGTCGGCTCTCGTCGAGCGCGATCTCGGCTCCGAGCACGTGCGCGGGGACGTAGGTCGGGTTCGTCTTGAGCACCTCCTCCAGTATCTGGCGCGCGGCGGGCGGATCCTGGTCCGTCATGAGGCGCGCCATACCGACTTTCGCGCGGACGTTGTCCGGCTCGGTCTTGAGCGCGGCCTGGAATGATTTGCCGGCGTCGGCGCGATTGTATTTTTCCGCGAACAGCTCGCCCCACCCGACATTCATCGCCACGTTGTCGGGCGCGATGCGGCTCGCGTCACGAAAATCCGCATTCGCGTCCTGGAATTTCCCGAGCGCACGCTCAGCTTCGCCAAGCCGGACGAAATCGGCAGCAGTCGACTGTGGGCTTGTGGAG
The DNA here is from genome assembly GCA_963741135.1 of uncultured Acidobacteriota bacterium. Classification (GTDB taxonomy): domain Bacteria; phylum Acidobacteriota; class Vicinamibacteria; order Vicinamibacterales; family UBA2999; genus Gp6-AA40. Next base: position 432,753 of record CAVUHC010000003.1, on the reverse strand, counting down.
ATCAAACGCTCGAGGGTGCGCGTGCCCTCCGCGCGTTTTCCGAGGTATAGCTGAAGGCGGCCCAGCTCGAGTGCTGCGTCGCTGCCCGGAGCGGCACCGGCAGGCGCGGCAAGCAGCCTTTCCGCATCAGCGTAGCGCCCGTGATCGATGTCGATACGCGCGCGCAGGGCAATTGCCCGAGGATCGTTCGACGATCCGACGAGCCGAGCAACCTGGTCGTACTGTCCGAGATTGAGAGCCTTTCCGGCTGCATCAAATGGGGAATCCGGGGCCGGTCGCGTCTGAGCGCGAAGGAAGGCAGCGATGACCACCAGCAGGATACACGCGACGAGAAGCTGACCGGCCAACTTGACTGTCCCACGTCGTCCGTCTCGGGCTGCTCTTGTCATCGAATTACGGTAAGTATATTTCACTGTTTGGCTGCCAGCGTCGCCCGAAATTGCAAGTCAAACGCCACCCCGGCCGAGGGCCCTCTCCTCCACCGCGATCCGTTTCCTGACCAATCCCCCAAACGTGATCAATGAGATCGCCCCGGTGAAGGGCGCGCCGGCAAGCATCGCGAATCCCGCGATTTCGCCGAAGACGGCGAGGTAATTCGGATGCCGCACCCACGCATACGGACCGCTCGTCACAAGCGGCGCATCGGGCGGTACAAGGACGCGATACGTCCAGCGCGGGCCAAGCGTTGAGATCGCCCAGAACTTGAAGGCCTTGGCGACGAGAAACACCAACACACCCGCGGCGGTCATCGCACGCGATGACCGACCGGCGACGCCACCCTCAATCGCCATCGCCACGAACATCAGCGGGTACGCCCACGCCAGCGCACGGTAAACGTCGCCAGCCGGCTCGATCGCACCGCGCCGGCGGAGCGTCGTCTCGTTGGAACGCGACAGGACCAACTCGCCAAGCATCAGGCCCAGCGCGGCGGCGAGTGACACGATCGAGAGGAGGACGTCAGGACGCAACGTCGGGGACGAGATTCAAGTCACCCGCCACCCGAACGAGCAGGCGGACCGGACCGCTCCACTGCTGCGCAACTCGTGCCGCCGCCCCGACGGCGCGCGGGGAATTCACCAGGGTCCGAAGGCCTCGGTTGATGCGCCACTTCGAACCGAACTCCCGGGCGCGCGCTGCCCAGAGACTGTCGCACGCGGGCGAGCCGGAGGACAACTCCCTGAGTGCGGCCGCCGCCGCCAGTTCGCCGCCGCGCAGCGCGAACCGCAGTCCATCTCCTGTCATCGGATCGATGAAGCCCGCCGCATCGCCCGCCAGCAGCAGTCCCGGGTATCCGGCGGTGACGGCGTCAACCGCCAGCGGACCAAGCGAGGTGACGTCGGAGACCTGCCGAGCGCGCACAAAACGGTCGCGCAGCATTGGATCGTCCATTACCGCTGACACAACAACGCGATCCGCGTTGACCCGGTGCGCGCGAAACATGTTCTTGAGATCGCGAACCACGCACACGTTGGTGACGCCGCCGGGTAACGGCGCGATCCCGATGTAGCCGTCGGCGCGGATGTGCATCTCGCCGTGCGTGGACATGCCGTCAACGTCGACGAAGTACGTGCCGAAGGCCCACCGTTTTGGTGTCGGCGCGTATTTGGTCAGGCCCATCCCGAAGGCAATCTTCGAATGGCGGCCATCGGCGGCAATCACCACGCGCGCGTGAACATCGTGATCGTCGCCGATGGCAGCAACGCGCACGCCAATGACACGCGCACTGTCGGTCGTGATCAGCGGGGCGCGGACGATGATCCCGCTGTCAAACCTCGCGCCGGCGCTGGTGGCCGCTTCGACGAGCATGACATCCAGGTCCCGCCGTGTGAGCGCCGCGCCTCTGAGGCCGTGTGGATAATCGGCAGACACCGTCGTGCCGCGCGGCCCCGTGACGTCCATGCCGGTAATGGCCAGCGCGCGCTGCCGCACGGGACCGGCAATGCCCAGGCGATCGAGGATCGAGAGGGTCCCGGGATTGAGGGTGTCGCCGCATAGCTTGTCGCGAGGGAGGCGGGCGCGGTCGACGAGCCGCACGCGGACGCCAGCCCGGGCAAGAACAAGCGCCGCCACACTGCCGGCGGGGCCAGCGCCAACAATCAGTACCTCGGGCTGCGTCACCGGACGCGTCCGAGCACCAGCGCGCTGTTCTTGGATCCGAAGCCGAGGCAGTTGCAGAGCGCGGCCTCGACGTCAGCAGCGCGGGCAGTGTTGGGAATAAAGTCCATGTCGCAGGCGGGATCGGGCTCGTCGAGATTGATCGTCGGTGGCAGGATGCCGTGGCGCATTCCCATCGCCGTGGCCGCGACCCCCGCTGCCCCGCTCGCGCCTTGCGGATGGCCAATCATCGATTTTGTCGACGATCCCGGCACGCGGTCCGCGTGCTCGCCGAACACGCGGCGGACGCAGCGCGATTCGATCGTGTCGTTGAGCTGCGTCGACGTGCCATGGTAGTTGACGTAGCCGATCTCCTCCGGCTGCCGGTGCGCACGATCGAGCGCCATCTCGATGCACCGTACGATCTCGTCGCCGTCCGGATCCATCTGCACCCGGTGATAGGCGTCGCAGGTCGAGCCGTATCCCTCGACGCGCGCGTACGGGCGGACGCCCCGTGCCAGCGCGCGCTCCTCGCGCTCGAGTACGAACATCCACGCTCCTTCGCCGAGGACGAAGCCGTCGCGACCGCGGTCGAACGGCCGTGAGGCGGTCTCCGGACGGTCGTTGTACCGCGTCGACACCGCGCGCATGCGAGAGAAACCGAAGATCATACCCGGCAACACGCATCCATCCGTGCCGCCCGACAGCAGCACGTCGTACTCACCGGCGCGAATGAGCGACGCGGCGTAGCCCAGCGCGTCGGTGGAGCTCGTGCACCCGCACGAGAGAACGTGGCTGATCCCGCGAAGGCCAAGGGAAATCGAAATTTCGCTCGACACCATCCCGCAGATGCCGACGGCGATTGCGTACGGCGTCACGTGACGGCCGCCCGCCGTGAAGAAATCCTCGTATTGCTTCTCGCCGATGTCTATCCCGCCGCCACCGCTGCCGATCAGCACCCCGCCGCCGGTCAGGCCGGCGCGCAGCCCCGCATCGTGCCACGCCTCGCGAGCGGCCACGACGCCAAACAGTGCCGCGCGCGAATAGCGTTTCGGGTCGGAGCGTCCTTCCGATTCGTCGTCTCCCTCGAGTGCAACGGCGGATTCAATCGACACCGGAGGGACTGCCGCGGCCACGCGGCACGGATAGGTCGATGCGTCGAACTGGGTGATCGCGCGCGTGCCGCTGACGCCGCGACTGACGTTTCGCCAGAAGCACTCGCGTCCGGCGCCGAACGGCGAGACGACGCCGATCCCGCTGATCACGACCCGCGGCACGCCGTTGACCGGCATGGCGTCACTATAATACGGGTCGTGCGACAGACCGGCGCCGTACCTCCGCGCTTTGCGCGCCTGCTCGCGCTGGGTGGCCTGTTCTTCTTCGTCGACTCTCTCCTCTATTTCGTCTACCGCTACGTCGTGGTCTTCGGGCGCGAAACCGTCGGCCCGATCAGCTATCGCGCGATCGCCGCGGACGTGGTGCTCTTCAGCGTCTTCGCGCTGCATCACAGCCTGTTCGCTCGCGACGTGTTCCGTAAAGTGATTACGCGTCTCGTCGGCGCGCTCGAACGATCGGTCTACGTCTGGATCGCCAGCGCTTTGTTCATCGCAGCGTGTGCGCTGTGGCGCCCCGTGGCTGGTGTGGCGTGGCGTGTCGATCAACCCGTGCTGGCGTGGTGCATCGTCGCCGCGCAGGTCGTCGGGATTTGGCTGGCATTGCGGAGCGCGTTTCTCATCGACATCCGTGAATTGTCGGGCTTGAGGCAGCTCGACACTGACGCTCCGCGGCTCCAGGATGACCCGCCCTCCGTGCCGCCGACCGAATTCAAAACCCGCGGCCCTTATGGCTGGGTACGGCATCCCATCTACTCCGGCTGGTTCCTCATCGTCTTTGCCGTGCCGGTGATGACCCTGACGAGGCTCGTGTTTGCGGTGACGAGCAGCGCTTACCTGCTGATTGCCATCCCGTTCGAAGAGCGCTCGCTCCGCCGTTCCTCACAGGGCGCCTACGACCAGTACATGCGCGAGGTCCGATGGAGGCTGGTTCCACGCCTGTTCTGAGAAACGCCGCGTGAAGCCATCGCACGCCGCGTGGATCCTCACCGCCCTGTTTGCCGTCGCCGTCTCGGCGAGCGTCTACCGGATTCCCATCCAGGTCTCCGATAGCGTCGAAATTCTCGAGGCGGTGGACAAGACCCCGTCGATCGCGGCCGCGTTTACGCAAGGGCTGTACGCGTCGAGGACCATGCTGCGCCCGATGCGTCAGACGGTGACAAAAGCACTCCTCGGGGCCGCGCACGCGCTCGGCGATCGGTACAACCTCGTCTTCCGTGGGTTTCACGCTGCCACGGCGGCAGTACTCATCGGGCTGTTCACGCTCGTCGCACGTCCACGGAGCTGGGCGGACGTTGCGGCGCTCGCCTTTGCGCTCCTCGTACTGACCGGACTTCACACGTTCACGGGAATGGTTCGCGAGGCCTATCCGATCAATCACTTTCTTCTGGTCGCCATCTATTGCCTGATCGTCTTCGCGTTGGCGCAGGCACGCGGCGGACTTTGGGCTGACGTCGCGGCGTGTGCGTGCTTCGCGGTCGCATCACTGACGCTCGAATCCGGTCTTGTCGTGGCCACAGTGGCTTTCGCCGCCTACGCTGCGGGGCTTCGTGGAATCTCGCGCGGCGCGCTCGTCGCGATCGCGGCTCTCACCGTCGGCTACGTGATCTTGCGCGTCGGCGGTCTCCACATGATCGGAAACGCCGTCGGTGAGCGCCAGACGGGATTCGGCACGATGATGCTGTCGACCACTGACCTGCGCCTCCGCTTTGACGGCATGCCGTGGGTGCTCTACGCGTACACGATCCTCTCGTCGGCGCTCACCGTTCCGTTTTCGCAACCGATCGCCGGCCAATGGACGGCGGTTGGGGCGTTGAGAGCCGAGGACTTTCAGGATCTGTTCTATCTCAACGACATCTGCACGTCGCTCGTCGCGACCACGCTTGTCGTCTGGTACCTATCGACGCGAGGCGCCAACGGACGGCGTCGCTGGCGGGATCCGATTCCGCTCACATCACTTGCGGTGCTGGCCGGCAGCGCCGCGCTGTCGTACGCCTACGCCAAGAGCGAGATCATGAGTGCCGCCGGTGTCTTATACGCGCTCGTGGTCTTCCTGGCGGTAGCAGAGCTGGCGCGGCGCCTGGCTGCAGGGACGAGCGAGTCGCTGCGGCTGCCTGTTCTGGTGGTCGTACTGTGCGTGAGCAGTGCCTGGGCATTCCGCGCGGTGGGGCTGGAGTATCGACTCCAGCGGGGCGCGTTCGATGCGCGCAGCGAATGGGTATTGCGAATGCCGCCCTATCAGGACCCGCCGGTGCCGGAGGCTGAAGCGCACCTGACGCTGCAACTTCGCGAGGAGGCGTTACACCGCGGCAGGACCAATCCATATCTGTTGTGGCCGCGATTCGGGCGGCTCTGGGGAGAAAACTGACGTGGACTCCATGAGATTCGGCACGCTCCTGCGTGCTGCCATCGCTCTTCCGGGCATCGTAGCCGGTGTGATGACCGGGCTGTCGGGGATTTCGGCGTTCGTCACGGACCGCCCGTTGATCCTGGCGCCCGTACCTCGATCGGTCGCCGAAGCCGCCGGCAACCGGGATGTCGCCGACGTCGTGGTCATGTCGGCGACGACCGACATGAATCGCGCCGAGCTGGTGCGCATCCCGCTGCGACTGCATGCGCCGGCGATGCTGACGCCGCTCGAGGCGGCGGTGGTGAGCGAACGCGCCTACATCATTACGCTGGTACGTGACCGCGGCGCGCGTCTCGATGCCGCCACGCTTCGGCGCCTGCGCTGCATCGCCCAGGCGCGAAAGGATCGCGGAACAATCGCGTATCTGGCGCAGCTCGATTCCAGTTCCCTTTCGTGCGAGGGTGTGCCGATTCCCTATTGATCTTCCTGATCCTCGAATTCATCCACCTGCGGCAGCCCCTCCAACTCCTCGAGGAACACAAGGGCGCGATGAGATGGAATCTCGAAGCGCTTGCCACACGTCTTACAGGTCACGTCGTCATCAATGCGGACGAGATGGTCCTTGACCTTGTCGAACATCGCGCGATCGCGGGCGTCGGCGCCACCGGGAACGTTCGGCTTCTTCGTGCGCCGCATCCAGCGGATGCTGTAATCGTTGGTCCGGCGGCATCGGGGGCACTGGAAACGCGCCGGCCGCTGCTCAGGTTTCTCGGTGAAGAACTGTCGCTCGTCCATGCACCCATCTTACTTTCCCGAGTCGGAGTCACGCGATGCCCCGACTCACGTACCGGAGCCTTATTGTGAGTCGGGGCATCACCTGACTCCGACTCGGTATAGACTGGAACGGTCACAGCTGCCGCACTCGGGCTCCGGCTCGGCCGCAGTTGGCTCAATGGCCGAACCAACACCGCCGACGCTCCCTTCCGAGCTTCCCGTTCTGCCGCTCCGCCGCACCGTCGCGTTTCCGCTGACGCTGCAGCCGCTCGCGGTCAACCGGCAGGTCTCTATCGAGTCGGTCAACCGCGCATTGGGATCCGATCGGCTCGTGCTGCTCCTGCTGCAACACAGCGAGGCGGACGATCCGCACCCGGAAGATGTGCACCGCATCGGCACGGTCGGCATCGTCCGCCAGATGGCGAAGGCCGGCGGCGGCATCAACATCATCATCGAAGGGATCGCCCGCGTCCGCGCGGACATGGTCACGCGCACCGGCACCTCGATGCGCGCGCAGATCACGCCGATGCCCGAAGCGGTCGAGCGCACGATCGAGGTCGAGGCGCACATGCGCCGCGTCCAGGATCTGATCGAAAAAGCCATGGGGCTGGCTACCGGCCTCTCCGAAGAGCTGCGCGGCGTCGTCATGAACATCGACGATCCGCTGCGCCTCATCTACGTCCTCGCGACGCTCATCGACATGAGGCCGGAGGACAAGCAGACGCTGCTCGAGGAAAACAACGTACTGAAGAAGCTGGAAGCGGTCGAAGCGGCGCTCACGCGCGAGATCTCCCTGCTGGAGATGAAGACCAAGATCGAATCGCAGGCGCAGCAGGAGATGACCGACGCGCAGCGCCAGTACTACCTGCGCCAGCAGATGAAGGCGATCCAGCAGGAGCTTGGCGAGGGCGAAGGCAACGAGCTCGTGGAGCTGCGGACGCGCATCGAGGAAGCCAAGCTGCCAGAGGCGACCCACGCGGTCGCCATGCGCGAGGTCGATCGTCTTGCGAGGATGACCGCCGCGTCGCCTGAATACCAGATGCTGCGGACGTACATCGACTGGCTCCTCGATGTGCCATGGTCCCTGACGACGCCCGATCGGCTCGATCCCGTCGAGGCGCGGCGCGTGCTGGACGAGGATCACTACGATCTCGACAAGGTCAAGGAACGCATCGTCGAATACCTGGCCGTCCGGAAGCTGAAAGGCGACATGAAGGGGCCGATCCTCTGCTTTGTCGGCCCTCCGGGCGTGGGCAAGACCTCGCTCGGACAGTCGATCGCGCGGGCGATGGAACGCAAGTTCGTCCGGATCTCACTCGGCGGTGTGCGCGACGAAGCGGAAATCCGCGGACACCGTCGCACCTACATCGGTTCAATCCCCGGAAGGATCGTCCAGGCGCTGAAACAGGCCGGGTCGATGAACCCGGTGTTCATGCTGGACGAGATCGACAAGGTATCAGCCGGCGGGTATCAGGGCGATCCGGCGGCCGCGCTGCTCGAAGTGCTCGATCCGGCGCAGAACCATTCGTTCCGCGATCATTACCTGGAGATTCCGGTCGATCTTTCGAAGGTGCTGTTCATCACGACCTCAAACCAGTTGAGCACCGTCCACCCGGCGCTCCTCGATCGCATGGAGATCATCTCGCTCACCGGGTATACCGAGGAGGAGAAGGTCCACATCGCGCGGCGATACCTGCTGCCACGGCAGGAGGGCGACCACGGCCTGCCCCCCGGAGTGCTGGAGATTACAGACGCTGCCTTACGGGTCGTCATCTCCGAGCACACGCGCGAAGCCGGTGTTCGCAGCCTGGAGCGGCAGCTCGGCGCCCTGGCACGGAAGGTCGCCGCCAGGATTGCGTCGCGGCCGGCGGACGCCGGCCCGCCGGACAAAACCATCATTGACGGCGACCAGGTGGACGACTATCTCGGGCCCGCCCGCTTCAGGAAAGAGGTGGCTTTTCGCGTGTCACGGCCCGGCGTCGCCACCGGCGTGGCCTGGACCGAGACGGGCGGCGACGTGCTCTTCATCGAAGCGACCTTGCTTCCGGGCGGAAACCAGAACATCATTCTCACGGGCCAACTCGGCAACGTGATGCAGGAGTCGGCTCGCGCGGCCCTCAGCCACATCCGGTCGCGCGCCGAGGAGCTCGGGATCTCGGGCGATTTCCTGGCGAAGAACGATCTTCACATCCACGTTCCTGCGGGCGCGATCCCGAAAGACGGGCCGTCAGCCGGCGTCACCATGGCAACGGCGATCCTGTCGGCGGCGCGGAACCAGCCGGTGCGGAAGGACGTGGCGATGACCGGAGAGATCACGCTGAGCGGCCTGGTGCTTCCCGTGGGGGGCATTCGCGAGAAAGCGCTTGCCGCACGACGGTTCGGAATCAAGACGTTCATCCTCCCGGCGCTCAACGAGCCCGATCTCGCAGAGCTGCCTGAGGAACTCCGGCGCGACATGACCTTCGTGCCGGCGGAAACGCTCGATCAGGTAATCAAGGTCGCATTCGAGGAGACAGTTGTCACTCCTATCCAATCAGCTCAAACGGGCCGCTAGCCTGCCCGTCGACACGGTCAAGTAAATTGCCGGCAGCCATCGTTTTCTACGTTTCCGGCCACGGCTTCGGTCATGCCTCACGGACCATCGAAGTCATCAACGCCATCCTCGTCAAGCGACCCGAAACGCGCATCGGCGTCAGGACGGCCGCACCGAGGTGGCTCTTTGACTTGACGGTCAAGGGCAAGGTCACGTTCAGCACGCTCGAGACCGACACCGGCGTGGTGCAGGTGGACTCGCTGACGCTGGACGAAGCGGACTCGATCCGCCGCGCATCCGCGTTCCACAGCGACCTCGTGACGCGCGCGGCGAGCGAGACGCGCGTGCTGCGCGAGCTTGGGGCGGGCCTGATCGTCGGCGACATCCCGCCGCTGGCGTTTGCCGTCGGCGGGGCCGCCGGCATCCCGTCGATCGGATTGGGCAATTTCACGTGGGACTGGATATACGCGGATTACCCGCGCGTCCGGCTTGCGCCGTCGCTGCTCCCGGCGATCCGAACCGCATACGGGAAAGCGTCGATGGCGTTACGCCTGCCGATGTCCGGCGGGTTCGAGAGCTTCTCGAACGTCAAGGACATCCCGTTCATCGCGCGGCACGCCACGCGAACCCGCGAAGAAGTCTGCAAGCTGCTCAAGCTGCCGTCGGACAAGCCGATTGTGCTCGCCTCGTTCGGCGGCTACGGGATACCCGGGCTCGAGACAGACGCGCTGGCGAAGTTCAAGAAATACACCGTGATCACCACGGCGAACCTTCCTCTGGGCCGTACCCGCAAGGAGATGCCAACCGCCGAGCGTAAGGGATCGTTCATCAGCGTGAACGAAGAGGCGATGTACGACGCGGGTGTGCGCTACGAGGATCTGGTCGGAGCGGCCGAGGTCGTCGTCACCAAGCCGGGCTACGGAATCATCTCGGAGGCGATCGCGAACGACGCCGCGGTGCTCTATACCGCCCGCGGCCACTTCCCCGAATACGACGTGCTGGTGGGGGAGATGCCGAAGTACGTGCGCAACGCATTCATCGGCCACGACGATCTGTTTGCCGGGAAGTGGGAACTGCACATAGACAAGCTGCTGGCGCAGCCGAAGATCAAGAAGAAGCCCGAGACCAACGGCGCCGATGTGGCGGCCGATATTCTGCTGAAGGCGCTCGACAAGCCGCCGAAGAAACCGCGGGGAAGGCCGAAGGCGAAGGTGTGAACCGGACTGAGAACAGCGGTTCACTCTTCTGAGTTCACGGTTCTCGGTTCGTGTTCAAGTTCGGTTCATAGTGCACTGTTCGAAAGCGGCGGCCGCCAAACGGCCGCCGCTTTGCGTACGGGAGCTGACGCCGAACGGCGAACGTGACACCAGGAACACCGAACCGAACCTGAACACGAACCGAGAAGAGAGAACCCCGAAGGGTGAACGATGGTTCACGGTTGCGTGAACGACTAGTCTCAGCTTAGTCAACCACTTGCCCCGGAGCCTGTCCCCACGTGAACCCATCAGACGGGCGACGCAGGGTGACCATCCGCACGCGGTGGTCCGCAGCATTGCGGCCAGGCGCGCCGGTGATGATCACGTGGTCGCCGATCTTGAGCGTGTCTCTGGTCACACCCTGCTGACCAAGCTGACCGACCCCTCCCCACTCCACTCCGTACCGCACCATCGACCCGTCCTTCTCCTTCACCATGACGTGCACGAAAGAGTGGGGATTCCGGAAATCCAACTGCACCAGCTCGCCCTCGATCGTCACGGTCTGACTCTCACGATACGTAGCCGCGAAGGAGTGATGGGCGTACGCCTGTGTGGCCGCACCGCCAACCACCGCAGCCGCCGCAACCAACAAGACCACGGGATAACGCTTCATGTATGGGGTCCTCCCTACAGGCCGACTTGAAGGGCCTCTACGACCATGGTGCGGAAGATACAAGCGCTACTCGCACGGCGCTGGCTTCCATTTCGAACCGTCAGCCTCGCGCTTGAAGTGCGAGCTGCGAGCGAAACGCGAATTCAGATACTGCGGGTCTTCGACGATTGTGGTGACGATCAGGTAGGCGCCGGCATCGCGCTCCGCCACGCGGCTGAAGTATTCGGTCACAACGGCGTTGCCGCCATACGGCACGCCGTTGCGCTGCAGGTACCCAGGTTTGATCCGCGTCGTGACGACCTTCAGCTGACTGGCGGGCACGGGACCACCCGCACGCGGACCGCGACCGCCGGCATATTCCCAGTTTGCGACTGATACACCCTGAAGAGTCGACTCGGTAGCCGCGGCAGTCGTCACCAGCGTGGCCGCGCGGGCGAAGTTGAACCGCCTTGTCTGTTGGCCGGCATCGGTGTCGACCTTCAATGTGTTCTCGTCTTCCCAGGTGATGTGCAGGCGCGTCGGCACGCGCATGATGTTGCCAGCCCCGTACGCCTTGCACTTGTCGTCCGCCGACTCCCTGGCGGGATCCCACGCATCGGCCACTCGCCGCCCTTCAGCGTTCAGCGGAATGCTCGGATAGTCTCCTTTGCGCGGCGTCATCATCCGCCAGCGCCAGTCTTCGGTCACGAGCGAGACCCAGTAGCCGGTCAGGTCCTCGCCCGCACCCGCCTGACCGGATAAAGGGGCGGCTCCCCGCCCGCCGCCCTGCGCGAACAATGTCGTCGAAAAAAGGAGCGGGATGGCGGCAAGCGCGGCCCCTCGCACTCTCACCGCGTGGCCCCCTGCTTGCGGCCGGAACTGGTCGCCGGCGCGGAGGGACGTGCGGTCGTGTCGCGCGGCAGCGTCCTGTAAATCGCTTCGACAAACATATTCGTGGTCCAGGGACCGCTGGTCGTTCCATACCGGCCGTCGTAATCCGCCGTCGGCTTGGCCGCCTTGACCTGCTCGAGCGTCATCCCCTTCTTGACCATGTCCTGAATACGGTCACGCAGCACCGTCGTCATGTCGCGGTAGTACGCGACGTCGGCGATGTCGCTGATCCGCCCGTAAGCAGGGATCACGAGCGTGCCGCCCTCCGAGCGAAACTCCGGGACCGACATATCCAGGATGTGATTCAGTCCTTCGACGAGGCCGTTGATCGTGCCACCCTTCGCGGTGTCGATTACCGGATACGTCGTGGTGCGGAACACTTCGCCCGCGGCGATCACATCGGAACCGCGGAAGTAGACCATCGAATCGCCGTCGGTAAACGCTGACGGCTGATGCAGGAGCATCACGCCCTCGCCGTTGAAAAACGTGCTCAGCTTCCTCGAATCGCCGTAGTACGTGTCCGTCGGCATGCTGCGCGTGGGGAACGGCGGCTGTCCGGCGGGCGGGGTCGCCATTCGCTTCTGCACGTTCTCGTGCGCCAGAATCGCTGCACCCTCGCCCACATCACTGAGTTGCCCCGCGACGTTGCCACCAGTAAATGTTTGCCCGGTGGTCGCAATCCGCGCGTTTCCCCCGATGTGATCGGGTGCGACGCTCGTGGCCACGATGTATCGGATCGGCTTGGGGGGCACATCGGCGCGGCGCGCTTCGGTAACCGAGTTGCGGGTTTCTGCGCCAAACAGCACCGGCGGCGCCGCCGCGGCCGCCTTCGCTTCGACCCATTGCTGCACCACCCGAACCGCGGCCAGCAGCTGATCGCTCATGTCATCCGATCCGGAATCAACCATCAGGACGCCATCCAGGCCCACCGACAGCGTGACGTTGGCGCCGGCGCCCATCAGCACGTAGATGTTCCCGCGTACCGGCAACACTTTGATCGGCGAATTCGGATTGAGACCCGGGATCGTCCCGACGCCAGCCGAACCGCCATTCAAGGTCTGCGCTGAAACGGCGACGCCAGCGGCAAGCATCGCGGCGAGCGCGAGCGCACTCCACCTATCGCGCATTGCCGGCTCCTTGACTGGGCGCCGGCTTCGGCAGCGGCGCGCTCTTCAGCTTCTCGCGATACTCGGGATACATGGTCTCCGGTCCGCCGCGCGTGGCTTCGAACGGAATCCCGAAGTCCATGCTGAACTCCTGCAAATACGGATTGGTTCCAGGCAGGAGATGTGGGACGACACCTCGGGGACGGTCCACTTCCTGCACAACGCCGCATGGGTACGGCGGAATCTGCTGATGCAGATCCAGCTCGTAGTCGGTGGTGCGAATGAACGGCTCCGCCAGGTACACCGGGTCATAGACGATTGCCGTCACGGTGAGAAAGTCGCCATGTCTCGTCCAGTGCTCGACAAGGGTGGCCTTGTCGCTTCGCGGAAGGCCATTGCGACGCAGGTAGCCTTCCTTGAGATGTGTCGTCGTCACCGTCAGCACATCACCGTCCCACTTCGCCGTCGAGAAGCCGGCCCACGTGTGCATGGCCCCCTCGGGCGGATGCAGCCGGCCATCCAGATAGATGACGCGATCGACGGACCGCAGCCACTCCGCATGAAACGCGGTAATCGTGCGCGAGACGGGATCGACTTCCTTCGAAATGCGCAGGTTGGAGGGGCCGCGCCAGATGTAATCCGCCATGTGCGGCCGGCACTGCCATTCAGGCAGCGTCTGAATCGCGGCATCCCACGTATCGCCGCGCATGCGCGCTGCGTCGTTGATCGGAACGCCGAGGTAGTTGCCGAGCTCTGGACCGGGGACGCGCTCGGGCTGATCCTCCCAGAACCGCGGCCCCCATTCGCCGGAGAAATCGACTTGTGCCCATGCCGGTGTCGCCGTGAGCGTCGCCACCGACAACGCCACCAGGATGCACGCAAAGGCACCTCGTTTTTTCATGGCGAGAGGATAGCGTACGCGTGGGGCGGCGACGCGACGAGTTCACTCTTCTGAGTTCTCGCTTCTCAGTTCGTGTTCACGTTCGGTTCGCTGTTCAGATTCACGGTTCGATGTTCGATGTTCGCGGCGTCCTGGAGGCCGCCGCTTTTGCGCACGAATCATCACGCGGCAACACATCCCTGACTTCGGAAAAAGATATTAATCATTGGCCTTGGAAGGGCTGACGTGAGGTCGCGCTGGGGTCAGACGCGCGCCCGGCGCGCGCGAACGGAGAACCGAACCTGAAGACGAACCGAGAAAATGAGAACTGAGAAGAGTGAACTGGCGTCTCTAACGTTAGTCCTTCTTGCACGTCACCAGCGACCAGATTCTCGGGAAGTTCACCTTCTCAATCGAGATGGGCTGAAGATCGGCCTGGGCGAGGAAGCCCGGGAGATCCAGGTCCGACTTGAAACCGACGTGGACGGTGAACGGCGACATTGCCCGCTCGATGCGCGAGAGGATCGGATTCGCGCTGCGGAAATGATTCAGGACGATGATCTTCCCGCCCGGCCGGCAGACGCGGCGCATTTCCTTCACGACCTGCACGGGATCCGGGACGACGCTGATCAGGTACGGCGCGTAGACGATATCGAACGAGTCGTCCGCGAACATCAGGTGCGACGCATCCATCTCGAGCAGGCGGATGTTGCGCAGCCTCTTCTGCTGCACGCGGTCGCGCGCCTTCTCGAGCATCTGCGACGAGAGGTCGATGCCGGTGACGTGACAGTTCCGCGGATAGAGCGACGTGTTGATGCCGGTGCCGACGCCGACCTCGAGAATGCGATCGTCCGGTGCAATGCCCATGCGTTCGATCGCGACCAGCCGGCCGTGGTGCAGGGTCGGACCGAACCACAGGTCGTACCAACTCGCTTGCTTCTGGTACACGCGCGCGACGAAATCGGTCTCGACAGCGGTCACCGACAGCGCGCGAGTCGCAACGTCGGATCCGAAATCATCGTTTTCATGGTCGAACAGCATTCTGAAGGCCTCCGGGATGGGGCAGCTGTCCGACTCGGACGCTTCGTGCTGAGCGCCCACCGGCAGCAAAGCGGACTGACCGGGACTATAGCGTTCTCAGCCGTAGCGAACAAGCCCCGAATTACACGACGCCCTCCAACACCGCGAGCGCGACATCAATTCGCCCGCCGGGTGCCGAGACATGCACGCCCTGCACCATCCCTCGGATCGCCAGCAATGTCTCTCGTGCGATTGCAATTCCCTGAACCGTCGCGGCGGCGTCCTCCTCTGCAGTTCGCATCCGTTCGAGCACAGCCTCGGGCACGAGCACTCCGGGCACCTCGTTGGCCATGAACTCCGCATTCAACACGCTTTCGAACGGCCAGAGGCCCGCGAGGATGGGAATCCCAGCCGGCGCAATTCGCTTGTGCAGGCGCTCGAACGTCGCCGGGTCGAACACGGGCCGCGTAATCACGAACTCGGCGCCGGCTTCGACCTTGTATTCGAAGCGGCGGACTTCCGAATCGAGATTCTCGGCGCCAGGGTTGATCATCACGCCGACATGAAAGCCTGTCGGTGCGCCGATCGGCTGGCCGCCGATATCCAGACCGCGATTGAGACGCGAGACGACGTTGGTGAGACCGACGGAGTCGACGTCGAACACCCCCGTCGCGTCCGGATAGTCGCCGACCATGCGCGCGCGCCCGGTGACGACCACCAGATTGCGCACGCCCATCGCGTGCGCGCCGAGCAGGTCCGATTGCATGCCGAGGAGGTTGCGGTCGCGACACGAGTACTGCAGCACGGTCTCGATGCCGGCGCGTTGCTCCACCAGGACCGCGAGCGACAGCGCGCTCATGCGCGGGCCGCGCGGGCCATCGGGGATGCTGATCACATCGATGCCCCGGATCTTGAGCGCGCGGGCCTGGTCGATGAGGTCGTCACCGACGTGTCCTTTCGGCGGCAGCAGCTGGATAACCGTCGCAAAGCGCCCGGCGGCAAGCGCCGCGCCGAGCTGCGACTTCTCCGCCCGAGGGACAACCGCGACCGGCGGGTCCGAAAGGACCCGCCCTACGCCAATGGACGTACTCGCATCCGCGGTAGGCCTGGTCCTATCAGACCCGGCGGGGATCCGGGCGGACCCGGCGGCGGTTGCCTGTTTGATGGCTACCTTCATTTGCCGGATGTGTTCCGGCGTGGTACCGCAGCATCCGCCCACCAGCCGCACGCCCTGAAGCACGAAGCGCCGCGCGTACGAGGCCATGTACTCGGGCGATGAGAGATAGATGTTGCGGCCCTCGATGTCACGCGGCCGCCCTGCGTTCGGTTGAGCGGAGAGCCGCGCGCGGGTGATCGACGCAATCCGCTCGACGGTCTCGAGCATGTGCGCGGGTCCGATACTGCAGTTGACCCCAATGACGTCGGCACCGTACTTCTCCAGTTGTGGCGCAAATTGCTCCGGCGGCGTGCCATCCAGGGTGTTCCCGTCGTCTTCTATGGTCATTTGCGCGACGATCGGCAGCGAGCTCACGCTTCGAACAGCGGCGATTGCGGCCCCGCATTCATTCAGGTCGCGGAAGGTTTCGAGGATGAACAGGTCCACGCCGCCTTCGATCAACGCCTCCGCCTGCTCGCGGAAGTACGACTGCGCTTCGTCGGTCCCCATCTTTCCCCATGGTTCGATGCGCACGCCCAGAGGGCCGATCGCGCCGGCGACGTACGCCTGCTCGCGGGACGCCTTGCGCGCGATGCGGACGCCCTCGACGTTGATCTCGCGTACACGGTCACCGAGGCCAAAGCCTCGCAGCTTGATGCGATTCGCGCCAAAGGTATTGGTTTCGAGCACGTCGGCGCCGGCCCGCGCGTAATCCTGGTGGATCTCCGCGACCGTATCGGCCGACATCAGGTTGAGCGAATCGAAGCAGCGGTTGATGAACACACCCTTGGCGTACAGCATCGTCCCCATCGCGCCGTCGCAGACGAGCACGCGTTCATCGAGCGCCTCCAGAAATGGTTGCATTTATTGGTCGATCTTCGTGTATTCCAACGTGTCGGCGTCGATCAACAGGTACGACCGGTTGATGCGATCGATGCAGACCGACGGAACGCCTTCGCGCACGGTCTCGACGAACCGATGATGATGCCCGCACAAGTGCAGCCGCGGCTTCATTGTCGCCAGCACGTCGTTGATCGCCGGCTTGCCCGCGTCGCGCCGCCGCGCCTTCGCTCCTTCGCCCGGCTCGTCGACGATGATGAACGGCCGCGCAGCCTCGTGGGTCATCAGGATGTCGACGCCGCTCAGCCGCTTGCACGCCTCGACCTCTTCCCGCACGAAATGCCGCCGCTTGTCGTCGCTCGGCCGATGCGGCAGGCTCGCGGCGGACGTCTCGAACCACGTGGGCGCAAACGTCCCGCCCAGGCCCGCGACGTTCAGCACTCCGACCTTCCGCGCGGTGCCGTTCGGGATGTAGTGCAGGTTCGGCACCTGATCGCGCCCCGCCTTCCATTCCGCGATGCGGTCGAAGTTCTCGTTGTTGCCCTTGATCCAGTAAACGGGCGCGGGCGGTTCGGGATACGCGCCGCTGCGGCTGGCCACGTCACCAACGCACAACCAGAACGGCACGTCAGGATGCCGCTCCATGGCGCGGCGCATCGCGTCGAAGTTTCCGTGGATATCGGCGAGGGCGCCGACCAGCATTCGTCAGCGCGCGGCAGTCGCCGGCACTTTCGCGTCCACCGCCGCCGGCACGAGCAGGTCCGCCTTGTCCCAGATGAAGTCATCCTTGCTGTAGACGGCCAGCTCGTAGTCCTTGCCCATGAAGATCGCCGACACAGGGCACGCTTCCTCGCAGTAGCCGCAGAAGATGCAGCGCGTCTTGTGAATCTGATACACGGACGCGTAGCGTGGTCCCGCCATCACCGTACCGTCGTTCTCCGCCGCTTCGAGATAGATCGCATCCGCCGGGCACGCCACGGAGCACAAACCGCACGCGACGCACTTCTCGAGACCATTCTCGTCGCGCATCAGCACCTGTTTACCGCGGTATTTCGGGAACATCGGCACCTTCTGGTACGGATAGTTCACCGTCACCTTCGGCTTGAACATGTGGCGGAACGTCGTCACGAACCCGGTAATCAGCGGACCAATCATCCAACGATCATAACGTTAAATCCCAACTCCCAAATCCCAAACCCCAAATCCAAAGCCTTTTCGAGGTTCTTTGGGATTTGGAATTTGGGATTTGGGAGTTGGGATTTACGGGCCATTGCTTACAATGGCCCGAATGCTCGAAGGAGCAAGATTCCTCTCGGCCGACCAGTTCCTGCTGACGACGCTCGTCGTCAAGCTCGCCGTTATGGCGGTGCTTGCGACGATGCTCGCCCGGTATCACAGGTTCAGGCACATCCTGATCTTCGAGCGCCGTGGATGGAACGATCGGCTGGTGTTCACGGCGGCCTTCGGCATCCCGCTGATGGCGGGCGTCGCCGCGCGCCTTCTTCTCAGCTACAAAGCGGCCGACCTCACCCTCGAAGGCGCGTTCCTCGCGGGACTGATTGCAGGTCCCTACGCGGGCGCACTCGTGGGTGTACTCGTCGGCACGCCCGCGCTGATTGCTGGCGAGTTCATCGCGGTGCCATTCGCCATCGGCTGCGGCTTTGCCGGTGGCGGCCTCCGCGAGGCCTGCCCGAAGGAGACGATCTGGCAATTCACGCCGCTCGTCTTCATAGATCTCTACAAACACGTGTGGCATATCGTCCGGAAGCTTGGCGTGAGCTGGCAGCTCGCGCTCCTGATTGCACCTGTCGCGCTCGAACTTCTTCGACAGACGCTGGGCGCGCGCTTCGGAGTCGAGCGACTCTTCTATCCCGGCGCGGATCTCGGCACTCCGTCACCGGGGATGATGCTGCTGGTTATTCTGGCAACGGTGCTCGCGGTGGCGACACCGATCAAGATCTGGAACAGCGCCCGGATCGAGCATCGCCTCCAGGAACAGGAGAAGCTCCTCCTCGCCGCCAAGATCGAGGCGCTCAAGAGCCAGATCAATCCGCACTTCCTGTTCAACACACTCACGTCGATCTCGTCGCTCATCCGCTCGCAGCCCGAGACGGCGCGAACGTTGATCAACAAGCTGTCAGGGCTTCTTCGCCGGCTGCTGCGCAGCCATGAACATTTCGTGACGCTCCGTGAAGAGCTCGAATCGATAGACGAATACCTCGACATTGAAGTCGTGAGATTCGGACCAAAGCTGCGCGTCCGCAAGGAGATCGGTCCTGACACCATCGACGTGGTCGTGCCCAGCATGATCCTCCAGCCGCTCGTCGAGAACTCGATCAAGCACGGACTCTCCCGCAAAGTCGGCATCGGCACCATCGTCATCCGCAGCTGGCGCGAGAACCAGCGCGTCGTGATCGAAGTCGAAGACGATGGGATGGGATTCATGATGGACAGACTCGATCAGCCCATGGCCAGCGGCATCGGCCTGGCAAATGTCCGTGAGCGCCTCCGTGTCATCTTCGGGGCGACCTACCAACTCCGGCTCGCGAGCGAGCCGGGCAAGGGCACGAAGGCGCGCATCGAGATTCCCGAACTGATGGCCGCGGAGCAGATCACAGCATGAGGGTGACGAAACATTCGTAAAATGCCAGGGATACGAGTATTGGTCGTCGACGACGAGCGGCTCGCGCGGGATGAGTTGTGCTTTCAGCTCGAGCAGTTGGGCAACGCCGAAATTGTCGGGCAGGCCGGCAACGGAATCGAAGCCCTCGCCGCCGTTGAACGTCACGAGCCCGACCTCGTGTTTCTCGACGTTCAGATGCCGGGTCTCACGGGATTCGAGGTGGCCCAACGCCTCCTCCAGCGGGACGATGAGTCACCCGCGCTGATATTCGTGACCGCGTTCGACCAGCACGCCATCCAGGCTTTTGAGGTGAATGCCGTCGATTACCTGCTGAAGCCGGTGGACGCCGCCCGGCTCGACCAGGCCATGCAGCGGGCGCGGCGCCGGTTGAGCGCTGAACGGACACCCGGCGGGGCCCCACTGAACGATCAGCTCGAACGAATCGTAAAGATGATGTCGGGCCGTCCAGTCCACCGGGAACAGGTCGCGGTCAAGGTTGGGGAGCGGTTCCTGCTTGTCCAAGCGGAGGACATCATCTATGCCTCGCTGGCCGACGAGTCGATTAACATAGTGACAGGACAGGTGACCGGAGCCTCGAATCACCGGACATTGGACGACTTGCAGGCGCGCCTCGACCCGGACGTCTTCTGGCGCGTGCACCGGTCGCACCTGGTCAACATCAACAAAATAAAGGAGATAGTCCCCTGGTTCAGCCGGAATTACATCCTGAGGATGAAGGACGCGAAGGGCACGGAGATCCCCGTGAGCCGATCCCAAACGAAGCGGCTGCGGGAATACCTGAAGCTGTAACGCCGCCGTCCTCCCCCGAGGCGTCCGCGTTCACGCTGAACGTGCCGATCGAGGCCGCGCTCGCGGCGCGATCGACAGAGGACGCTGCGCGGCCGTCCCCGGACGCCCGCGTCGAGGTCGACGACCGCGGCAGCGCGGCGATGATGCAGCAGATCAACGTCTGGCGCGACGAGCTCGTCGCGTGGTTCAAGACGCTGTTCTCGGCGGCCATCTACGCGACACTCATCGTGACGTTCGGGTTCCAGGTGGCGCGGGTCGAAGGCCAGAGCATGGCGCCGACTCTCGAGGACCAGGACCGGCTGATCGTCAACAAGTTCGTGTACCGGGTGAGCGCGCCGCGGCGCGGCGATATCGTGATGCTCTACTACCCGCTCAACCCCGACAAATCATTCGTCAAGCGGGTGATCGCCGAGGAAGGCGACACCGTCCGCATCGTCGACGGCCACGTGTATGTCAACGACGTGCCGATGCCCGATGGCTTCGTCGCTCCCGAATTTCGCAGCCATGATGATTTTGGACCCACCCCAGTGCCTGAAGGCTATTACTTCGTGATGGGAGATCACCGGAACAACAGCTCGGACAGCCGCCACTGGGGTTTCGTGCCGAAGAAGTACATCATCGGCAAGGTGCAACTGCGGTGGTGGCCTATACCGACCGCGCATGTGTTCTGAGCGCGGTTGAAATCTTCCGGCGCACGGTAATTCAAAATGCAAAATGCAAAATGCAAACAATGAGGAGTTTGCATCAGCGGGGTGAACAGCGCGACGTCTTCACCCCGTTGTTTCGGACGGGTAGTGTTTGCATTTTGCATTTTGCATTTTGAATTGGCGGACCGCCATACTTCCGTAGTCCGCGTCCTCCGCCGCGTTCTCGTCCTGAACCTGGCCGTCGCCGCGGCCAAGATCGCGCTCGGGTACGTGACCGGCGCGGTGTCGATCCTGTCCGACGGCTTCCACTCGCTCACCGACGCGGCGTCCAACGTCGTCGCGCTCATCGGCGTCTCGGCCGCGCAGCGCCCGCCGGACGCCGACCATCCGTATGGTCATCGCAAGTACGAAACGATGGCGTCGCTCGCCATCTTGGTTTTCATGATCGTCGTGCTCGTCCAGATCTTCGAGACGGCGATTGGGCGGCTGCGCACCGCCAGTATGCCGTCCGTACTGCCCGCAAGCGTGGCGTTGATGCTCGCGACACTCGTGGTGAACGTGCTGGTGGTGCGCTACGAATCGAAGGAAGGCCGGCGCCTGAACAGCCAGATCCTCGGTGCGGACGCAAAGCACACCGCAAGCGACGTGTGGACGACGGGCGCGGTGCTGGCGGCCCTGTGCGGCGCGTGGCTCGGGTATCCGAGGCTCGATCCGTTCGCCGGCCTCGTCGTGGCGGTCTTCATCGGCCACGCCTGCTGGCAGATTGCGAGGGATGCCTCCGGCGTGCTCGCGGATCAGATCGTCATCGCGGAAGAAGACATCCGATCGGTGGTGGACTCAACGCCTGGCGTCATCGGGTGCGAAAAGATTCGCACGCGCGGACCGGCTGACAGCGTGTTCGTGGATCTGCACCTCTGGATTTACGGGAACACTCCGCTTGCTCAAGCCCACGCGATCTCGCACGTCGTGAAAGATCGGCTGATGGAGCGTTTTCCCCAGATCGTCGACGTCGTCATCCATATCGAGCCGCCGCATTAGCAAAGGGGTCGGGCAGTCGTTACGAGAATCGAAATCGTACTGGGTCATGCGGCGTATTTCGATTCTCGTAACGACTCCCGACCCCTTCTAATATCCAGCTTCGACATCGACGACGTTCAGCAGATCGTCGCCGCGCTCGAAGCGCTGCAGATTGTCCGAAAAGAGGTTGACGACCGCATCGAAGTGATCGGTGCGGAAGCCCGACGTGTGTGGCGTGATAATCACGTTCGGCATCGACCAGAACGCGCTGTCAGGAGGCAGGGGTTCGTTCGTGAACACGTCGAGCACGGCGCCGCCAAGTCTCCCCGACGCCAGCGCCTCCTCCAGCGCCGGTTCATCCACAAGCTGCCCTCGTGCGACATTGATCACCACCGCCCCGGGCTTCATCTTTCCAATTGCTGCCGCATCGAGAATCCGATTCGTGTCGGGCGTCCAGGGCGCGGCCAGGACGACGACATCGGCCTCTTCCAGCATGTGATCGACGTCGATGCGCGCCACGATTTGGTCCACGCCGACCGGCACGTCACGGTCGGGGTTTCGCCGGATCCCAATCACGCGCATTCCAAAGGCCTTTGCACGGGTGGCAATCGCCTGCCCCAATGTGCCCAGCCCGATAATCCCCATCGTCTTCCCGGCAATCAACCACGGCGATGCCCGGCCGGTGAGCTCGTTCGGTAGCCACACGCGTTGCTCCTGCCATCTCAACGTCTGCGGCAGACGACGCGCCAGCGCGAGGAGACCGGCCATCACGTGCTCCGCGATTGGTGTGGATTGTATGCCTCGCGAGTTGGTGACGGTGATGCCCCTGGAGGCGAGATCCGCCAGCGGAAACTGCCCGACGGCATGCGCCGAGCAATGGACCCACTGGAGCCGGGTGGCACGCGCCGCGGCTTCTCTTGAGAGGCCCAACGCGAACGCGACGTCGGCCTCGGGCGCCAGCGCCAGGTCCGAGTCGCGATCGCGGGAGTGAAGAAAGTCAATGTGTGGAAACCGCCTCCGGAGCTGCTCGACGTGTGTCGCGGGGATCGCCCAGGCAACGACACGATGGTGGATGGCGATGAGGACCTGCATGCGGTCTTAACCGCCGCGCCTGATGTACTGCCCGGATTTCCCCCCGGTCTTTTTCACCAGCCGGATGTCACCAATGACCATGGCCTTGTCGACTGCCTTGACCATGTCGTAGATCGTCAGCGCAGCCACTGAGACGGCGGTGAGCGCCTCCATCTCGACCCCCGTCTGCGAGTTCGTCCGGACACGCGCTTCGATCGTGTAGCCGCGCCGTGCGGGCGTCAGCTCGACGCTGACATGGGTGAGTGGGAGGGGGTGGCAGAGCGGGATGAGCGACGCTGTCTGTTTCGCAGCCATGATGCCCGCAACGCGGGCTGCCTGCAGCGGGTCCCCTTTCGCGACCTCGCCGAGGCGAATCAGCCGCAGCGCTTCGGCGCTCATCGTGATCGCGCCGAGGGCGACGGCTTCGCGCGCGGTGACCGGCTTGGCGCCGACGTCGACCATCTTCACGCGTCCGCGGACATCGACGTGAGATAGCTTTTGCGAACGCTTCGCTGATCCTTGCCGTCGCGGCGCGGACTCCTGCCGTCGCGGCGCGGACCCTTGCCGTCGCGGCGCGGACCCTTGCCGTCGCGGCGCGGACCCTTGCCGTCGCGGCGCGGACCCTTTGGGTCCGCGAACCTTAGTCACCGTTGTCACCCTGGGCCAGATAGAACGACAGGCTTTCGAGCGAGACCGTCAGATCGACGCTCTTGAGCTTCACATTGTCAGGGACGTGCAGCGCGCCCGGCGAGAAGTTGAGAATTCCCTTGATTCCCGCGGACACGACCTGGTCGACGACAGGCTGCGCATGCGGAGCGGGCACGGCGACGACCGCGATGTCGAGCCGCTCGCGCCGCGCAATGCGCTTCAGATCCTTGATGTCGTAGATCGGCACTCCGCCACGCGATTCGTGGCCGATCTTTTCGTTTGCCGCGTCGAACAATGCGGCGATTTCGAACCCTTCCTGGCGAAAGCCGGGATAGTCCGCGAGCGCGAGACCGAGGTTGCCGGCGCCCATGATGGCAACACGGAGCCGGCGATCGAGGCCGAGAATCTGGCGCAAATGGCGCCGCAGCTCCTTGACGTAGTAGCCGACGCCGCGAACGCCGAATTCGCCGAAGTAGGCGAGGTCTTTCCGGATCTGGGCCGCGTTCAGGTGAAACTGCTCGGCAAGCGCTTGCGAGGAAATTGTCTCGACGCCGCTGACATCGAGCTCGTTGAGGCAGCGCAGGTAGATCGACAGCCGGTTCGTCGTGAGTTCCGAAACTTGATCCGGCGTATGCCGCCGCTTGTTCGGCCGATTCACAAGGTTCAATGCTACCATCACGCGCCATGGCACATGCGACCATGCGACCGCCCGTCACGCCGCAACAGGGGACGTTTCAGCCGTACGTTCCGGCCTCGGAATCACCCGCCGAGTTCACGGTCCGAGCCGTGATCCTGGGCTCGCTGTTCGGGCTGCTCTTCGGAGCGTCCACCGTGTACCTGGGACTCCGCGCGGGGTTGACCGTGGCCGCTTCGATCCCGATCGCCGTGCTCGCGATCTCGGTGCTCAAGAAGCTTGGCGGCTCCACAATTCTCGAAAACAACATCGTCCAGACGATCGGCTCCGCCGGAGAGTCAATCGCCGGCGGTGTCGTCTTCACCGTGCCGGCGCTGATCTTTCTGGCGCCGGACGGCCCGGATTATTTCAACTACGTCCAGATCACGATGTTGACCTTTGCGGGTGGCATCCTCGGCGTGCTGATGATGGTGCCTTTGCGCCGTGCGCTGATCGTGAAGGAACATGGCGTCCTTCCCTTCCCGGAAGGGACCGCCTGCGCCGAAGTGCTCGTGGCGGGTGAGCGCGGAGGCAAACTTGCGGCGCTCGTCTTTGGTGGGCTTGGGGTCGGCGCCCTCTGGAAGGCGCTGTCGTGGATTCTCAACCTCTTCCGCACCGAAATCGGCTACTCGACGCCGCGCGCGAGCCAGTTCCCGAACGCCACGCTCAACATCGACGTTTCTCCGGAGTACCTTGGCGTCGGCTACGTCATCGGTCCGGCGATCGCGGGGACCATGTTCGCGGGAGGCGTGCTGTCGTGGCTCGTGCTGCTGCCGCTCTTGTCGATCCTCGGCGCGTACATCAACGTGCCATTTCCGCCGATTCATCCGAACTACGCGAACAATCCCGCGACGGGCCAGCCGTTCCTGATCTCCGAAATGGCGCCGGCGCAATTGTGGAGCGCTTACATCCGCTATATCGGAGCCGGTGCCGTGCTTGCCGCTGGCCTGATCACGCTCGGCCGCACGATTCCCACGATCGTCGCTTCCGCCCGTGAGGGTTTTCGCGGCTTCTCCGTGGCCGGTGGCATAGACACCAGGCTGCGCACCGAACGCGACATACCGATGGTTGCCGTCCTCGGCGGGTCGCTCCTGCTGGCGGTGTTTCTGACGGTAATCCCCAGCCTACCGACGTACGGCAACGCACTTGCCGCCGTCCTGATCCTGATCTTCGGGTTCTTCTTTTCGACAGTGTCATCGCGCATCACCGGCCTGATTGGCACCTCGTCCAACCCGATCTCGGGCATGACGATCGCCACGCTGATCCTCACCTGCCTCCTCTTCGTCGCGCTCGGCTGGACTGGAGACATGTACTCGCCAATCGCGCTTGGCGTCGGCGCGATTGTGTGCATCGCGGCTGCGAACGCGGGCAACACGTCGCAGGATCTGAAGACGGGCTATATCGTCGGCGCGACGCCGCTGTACCAGCAGATCGGGCTGGTGATTGGCGTCATCGTTTCCGCGTCGGTCATCGGCCTCACCATCCTCTACCTCCACAACAATCTTGGAGGCATTGGATCGGCGAATCTCGCGGCACCCCAGGCGACGCTGATGGCCACGATCATCAAGGGCCTTCTCAACCAGAACCTCCCCTGGGGACTGGTGCTGATCGGGATCTTCCTGTCACTGGCGTTGGAGCTGTGCGGAATCCGCTCGCTCTCGTTCGCGGTGGGGTCCTACCTCCCAATCGCAACCACGGCGCCGATTTTTGCCGGTGGGCTGGTACGAGCCTGGGTCGAGAGCAAGACAGGAAAGGCGCAGGAATCCGAATTGAGCGCCGGCACATTGTTCAGCTCGGGCCTGATTGCCGGCGGCTCCATTGCCGGAATCCTCTTCGCTGTCCTCGTAGGGACAGGCACGATCGGCCCGTTCCAGAGCATCGGCAACGCTGTCCCATTCCTCCACAGCGATGGAATATCCGGGCAAATCGCGACCGCCTTCCTGTTTCTGGCGCTGGCGGTCATCGTCGCCCGTACGGCAATCCGCAAAGTAGAATGAGGATGTGAAAGGCCTCGGCGCCTGGGCACTCGTCGTTACGCTGGTCGCATCGACGACAGCAGAACCGGCATACGCCCAGGCCGCCGCCCGGCGCCTCACGACGATCGACGGTCTCCGCAGATTCTCCAGCTACTTTCATCTCCAGAATGTCGTGCTCCGCGGCGAATTCGCAGAGGCCGGCAATCGCGTCGTGCTCCGCGGCGGAGACACCGAAATGCAGGTGATGCTGAACGACATCACTGCCGCCGACGGCCCGGTGGAAGTACGCGCGCAGTTGATTGACATCGGCCGGCTCACGGCGACAGATCCCCGTCTCGCACGCTACGAGAATCGCCCGGACCCCGAACACTGGCCGATGCCTGGCGAGGAGCTTGTGCTCAGCGTCTCCAATGTCGCGAAGGCGGAGCCGGTTGCGACACCGACGGTCCGCGCGCTGGCGCTCGAGCCTTGGCGCTTCGAGGGTCAATCGGTGACTGTCACCGGTCAATTCGGAGGGCGGAACCTGTTTGGCGACCTCCCAGCGTCGCCGGCTAAGACCAAGTACGACTTCGTGCTGCGAGGCACCGAGGGTGCGGTGTGGGTGACCGGTCTTCGACCCAAGGGTAAGGGGTTCGACTTGAACGTCGACGCGCGCGTCGATACCAGCAATTGGCTTCAGATAACCGGTGCGGTCAAGCGCGAACGCGGCCTCATCGTGATGGAGGCGCGGACGATCGTGCCGTCGTCTGCGCCGGCCGCACGAGTCGTCGTCGAGGAGCCGCCTCCACCGCCCAAGGAGCCAGGCGAGGTCGTATTCAGCTCCCCAACCGATGGCGAGACCAACGTGCCCGTGGCAGCGCCCATCCGCCTGCAGTTTTCACGCGGTATCGATCCGCCGACGCTGACAAACCGCCTGCGCGTTGGTTACGTGGGCGGCGCCGCCCCGTCGCCCGGGGCTTCCGCCACGATCGACGTCCAGATGTCCTACGACGCAGGCACGCGAGCGGTGGAGCTGCGCCTTTCGAAGCCTCTTGAACCGTTCCGGACAGTGAAGGTGGAGCTGCTGGAAGGCGTCAGGACGTTCGACGGCGCGCCCATCAAGCCCTGGACGGTCACGTTTTCCCTGGGCGCGAATTAGGCGGGGTGTAAAGCCCCGCCCTACGAGTGTCCAATTTGTGCAATGTAGGGCGGCCCTTTACGGGCCGCCAAATCAAGGAACAAGCTGGAAGGCTGTGACCTGCTTCACCCCATCGAGCGTCGTCTCGATGGCATAGTCACCGGGCGCCAGGGCCGCGAGCGTGGCATCCACCACAATCCACCGAAATTGATTCGTCGAATCCGGGCGGTCACTCACCTGTACCGGGATCTGAATCGGCTTGCCAAGGCGATCGAGCATTCGCGCGGTGGCAGTCGCCGTCGAACGCGTAGGCATCTCGACACGGATCCGATCGCTGCGTGGGAACCGCGCGTCGGCGGTCATCAGATACCGTGGACCCGTTGATGGACCGCGGCGCCAGAGAAGCCCTTCTCCCAGCGCGGGCATCTGATTCGATACCACCACACGGCCGGTGTCGGACAGCGGCAAACCGACCTCGTTGTTGGGACGCAGGCGGACGCGGACCGCGTAGTCTCCAGGTTTGAGGCCGCCAACGTCGGGTGCGCGCACCGTGAACGACGCGTCGGTGGCAGGCACTTCGACTGTCCGAGACGCAATCTCGCGTCCGTCGGCGCTGACGACGGTAACATCGGCGACGGCACCGGCAGTCCAGGCAAGTTCACGCCGCGCGCGGTAGTCGAGCTCTCCGACAACCCACAAGGTCGCGTCCGGGTCGTCGCCCGTCCGCGCGGTCGCCGTCCTGATTCGGAACGCCGCACGGGGACTCACCGCCGCTACGACGCCGAGCGCCGAATTTATCGCCGCGGTCCCGCTGCCTGCGGAGCTCAGGACGTCCTCGACGCTCGATCCCCGATATCCTCGACGCGCTCGAATGACGATGCCCGGACGGAGCGCCCGGACCGTAATCGATCTGAACTTACCGTCAAGCTTTGCATTCGTCGAGCGATAGCCAAGCAGATCGTAGGCGTTCATGTCGGCAGCGATGCGCGTCGCTGCCGCCTCGAGCGCGGTCATGGTCGTCACGGCAACGCCATCGGTGTTCCCTGAGAGCTGGCGCATGGCGTCCATGCGCGATGCCGGGTCGCGCTCTTCGTTCTCCACGGCGGCAGGAGGCGCACCGTTGGGCGTCTGGTCCGAGGCGAGTCCGCGCGCATAAATCGTATAGAACGATGCCATCGCGCGGTTTGCGGCGTCCGCGATCCGGTCGAGGCGCAGCGCATCGTTCATGGCCGCGAGCATCAGCCGATCGGCTTCGCATTCGGTGCGAGCGACGCTATCGACCCCACGGCCCCCGGCGTCACCGGTGTCATCCCCTGGGCGAGTACCACCGCCCTGCCCACCTCCACCACCTTGTCCCCCGCGCCCGCCACCCGGAAATCCTCCGCGCCCGCCACGGCCGCCGCCTCCCCCGCCGCCGAAGCCGCCGAAGCCGCCACCGGGACGGCTGCTGGTCAGGTTGGCCCCGATTCTCGAGCTTGGCCCGAACAGGAGCCATCCGTCGGTCAATGTGATAACCGCCGTGCGCTCCTCTCGTCCTGCAAGAAACGACATGAGGCGTTCAAGAGCGTCAAGTGTGACCTTCTCCCGATGGCGCTCCTGCATCTCGCTCGCCACGTCGCGATACTGGTTCGCCGGAAAACATTGTGCGTAGCTGTCCTCCTTGGGATCGCGCGAGCCGATGCGGGTTCGCTCCCACGTGGCCTCCTCCTGCAGGATTCCCGATATGACCGAGCCCTTGCTGCCGAACTCGACGTCCGCAGGCGTCATGTCGGGCGTCATCACGCCGACAACGTCGTCATCGTCCACGAGGCGATCCAGAAAGCGTCTCAGCGGAATGCGGACGTCGCGCGCGCGCTCGAACCGCATGTGCGCGGTGTCGAGAAACACCACGAACGATCGCGATGAGGCGGTCGCATGTTTCAAAATTTCAATTTTTTGCGGGACGCCGTCCTCGCTCAGATCCACGTCGGAGAGGGCAAGATCCGGGACGGGACGGCCATCCTGCGTCGCGTGGATATCGATGTGTATCAGCGCTCCCGCATCCGCTTGGGAGTCAGCAGGAGGAGCGGGCACAGTTTGAGCGACGGGTGTCGCGACGAGCGCGACCCCTGCAATCAGGCCGAAAAAGAGAGCACGCATGTTGCCCGTACGGCTGGAGCTGGCTTCTGGAGTGTAGATCGTTTCGGGATCCGGGATCCGGGATCCGGGTTCCGGAATCCGGGACTCACCTCAAGTCCACACCGGCCCTTCGTCCAGCAGCATCCGGATCCGCTCGCGCACCCGTGCGATCAAAGCGTCTCGATCGTCAAGCGTCAGGCCGGCGGTCTGGATAGGCTCTCCGATGCGGACGCTGACGTGGACCGGCCGGACGATCGCGCTGCCTTTCCGCATGGCCGCCCGCCCGCCCTGGACGGCAACGGGGACGATTGGCGTCTGGGCCTGAATCGCCATGATGAAGCCGCCTTTCTTGAACGGCAGCAGCTCTCCGCTACGGCTTCGCGTCCCCTCGGGAAAGATCAGGAACGAGTTGCCCGCCCGGAGGGATTCCGAGCCGCGCCCGATCGACGCGAGCGCCCGCTCGCGGTTGTCTCGCTCAACGGCCACGAATCCGCCCACGTCGAATACCGTCCCCATGATCGGGAGCTTGTGAAGCTCGGCCTTGTAGAGGATGTGCAGTTGCGGGTGCAACGCCCTGAACAGCACCGGACCATCGACGTTGCTCTCATGATTCGAGCAGAACACAACGGGGCCCGGGGGCAGATGCTGGCGCCCGGTGACCTTGTAGCGGATGCCGGCCAATCCCAGCGCAAGCCCCACCCCCGTATGTCCGAGGGCGTAGAGGCCTCTCTTCCAGCGAAGCCCGGCGGCAAACACAAGTCCAACCGGGCCCGCGATGGCGATATACGCGACCGTGGCGACGTAAGTAACGACGGAGCGGAGGGCTGCGATGACGGCCATGCGATGGCGAAGTCTACTGTCTACCGTCTACCGTCCACCGACCCCAGCATGAAACCAGGACAAAGACGGTCGTCGGTAGACGGTAGTCGAAAGAGTACAAAAAAAAGCCCGGGCGGAAGGTCCCGCCCGGGCGGCGAAGAAGGGTGGAAGCAACTGGCGAAGAGGGTTCTACTACGCGCGCGCGGCAGCACGCCGCACGGTGGCCACGACCGCCACAGCGACGGCCTTGACCGGCTTCGTAATCTTGGGGCTGCGCGCCGCCGTCCTGGCCAGGTTGCGCGCCTTGACCACGAAGCACTTCTCAAGCGCCTGGTCGACCCGCTCTTCGACCGCGATTGCCTTTTCGCGGATCACCTCTGAGATCTCGGAGATGATCAACGCCTTGGCGCGGTCGAGCATCCGCTTCTCGCGGAAGGACAGGCTTTTCGACTTGCTCAGGAACGTCAGGCTCTTGAGCACGTCCGCCATGTCGTAGATCGAACCGGTGCGCATCTTGTCGGAATTGTCCTTGAAACGACCCTTCCAGTTCTGATGGTTGTCGATCTTGCCGTCGCCCAGGAGCGAGAAGAGGCGCTCGACCTCCTCATCCGTAATAGCCTTACGAAGGCCAACGCCATCGACGTTGGCGACGGGCACCAGCACCGTCGTGTCGTTCGACACGATGCGCAGGTGAAAAAAGCCGCAGGTAGTGCCTAGAATTGTTTTTTCTTCGATTCGTTCAACGATACCGAGCCCATGGTTCGGGTAGATGACCTTGTCGCCGACCTGGAATGTCACGTGTCCCCCGTAGCAGGAAGAATGGGTGGTGGTAGGACCGGTCTCGAACCGGGGAACTGCACCTACAAGTATAGACCACCTGACCGAGGATCGGAAACGAAAAACGCCAGAAAAGTTGGCAATTTTGGCATTTCAGCCCGGCGATTTGACCTTTGGCTGCAGGACTGTCGCTGCATCGACGCGCCTCAGCCGCGCCCCTAACCCTCTCATCGACCGAGATTTGTCAAGCCCCACTTGGAGGGGCATGGGGAAATTCCCGCGGTTTTTCGGCGGCTAGGCCCGGGACGAGGTGAGCTCGATGATCTCTTCAATCAATTGGTTGTAGGTTCGCCCCGATTTTCGGGCCGCCATGGCGAATTCGGCGCGGGAACTGAGCCAAGGATTGGGGTTCACCTCAATCACGTGCACGCGGCCATCAGCCTGGAGCCGCATGTCGACGCGACCGTAGTCGCGCAATTCGAGCGCCTGGTAAGCCGCGACGGCCGTCTGCTGAAGGGTCGCCATCGTTTCTTCGCTCAAATCCGAGGCAATCGCTGATTTGGTGTCCCGGTACGCCTTCGTCCCCTTTCCCCACTTCACTTCGGCCGCCGCAATCCGCGGCGTGCCGTCGGGAAGCTTGGAGAGATCGAGTTCGACGACCGGCAGCGCCTCCGGCTTGTCGTTACCGAGGACGCCGACGTACATCTCACGGCCGTCGATGTACTCCTCGATGAGGACCGGGGAATCGAAGTTCGCGTGCAACCAGTCCATCCGCTCCATCAGCTCGCGGATCGAATTCACCACTGCGCTGAACTCGATGCCGATCGAGCCATCTTCCCGCGCCGGCTTGACGATGACCGGGAACTCGAGATCGTGCGAGAAATCGAGGCGGCCGCGGAACGACTTGGCAAACGTGGGGGTATGGATGCCGTGGAAGGCAAAGATCTTCTTCGCGATCGCCTTGTCCTGCGCCAGCATCAGGCCGTGGGTTCCCGACCCGGTGTATTTCTTTCCAATCAGCTCCAGGAAGCCCGCGATCTTGAAATCGGCGGTGTCGTCATCGGCAAATGATTCAACCAGGTTGAACACGAGGTCGCAGTCGATGCGCGCGAGTCCGAGCAGGCTCTTGATCGTACCGTCGATCTCGTACATGACCGGCTCGTGACCGAGCTTGGTCAACGCGTCCGCGACCTCCTCCTCGACTTCCTTCTTATCGAGCGTACGGACCACGGGCGACTTGTCGCCGGCGGCGGCTTCATCGCCCTCGTCCATGAGGACACGGTCGTAAAGAACGATAATCTTGAGTCTGCCCATCAGGTTTCAAACCGGCCGCTGGTAAGAAAATTCATCGCCAGCGTTGTCGCGAGCACCGTGACCTCGACGAGGTATCGCGGTTCCTCGCCCACCTCTCCCCATAGGTTCATACGCTGGCAGGTCCGACAGATCGAGTCGATAAGCCCGCGGACGATCGGCCGCCGGACACCTGTCCAATACGTGATCTTTTCTACCAGTTCGGGCGTATGCCTGCTCACAATATCGGCTGCGGGCTTCGATTCCTTGCGTTTTCGCGTCAGGAAAATCTGACCGAGGTGGCCATCGAGGGCGATGTCGATACGTGCCTGGCGCTCCTCCTCGGCCTGGCGGTAGAACTGCTCCACCGTCACGCTAATGTCTTCCGGCGTGATATCGACCTCGCCTGTGTTGACGATCGGCTCGACATCGCCGACAGCGCGCGCCACCCGCTCCACGTAGCGGAGCTTCTGCATCGCCGGCCAGCCCTTGTACTTGCGGCGCCATCCCGAGCGCGGCGTCAGCCACACGGCAAACGTCTCGGCGAAGTCTTCATCGGGGTGTTTCTGTGCATACCAGCCCTCGATGTGCCGCACATAGTGTCTGCTGAACGGCACCGGGCGGTAGTCATCGCGATAGGGGCGGAAGAACGGACCGAAGAGCCGTCTCCACTCGGGTGTCGTGTAGAGACGATAGGCGTAGTTGAACACATGCCCCGCCTCGTGGCGCATGTACATCATGATCTGACGGTCGCTTTCGAGCGCGTCCACCGCCTTCTCGAGCCTTCGCAGCTTCGCATCAGCCAGATAGAACGGGATCCCGAGCACCGGCTGCTGATCGGGGCAACCCCATTCATCGGTCAGGTAGCAGACCGGTTGAAACTTCCTGAGACCACGGCGCTCGAGCTCCTTGTACAGCTCGCTGATGTATCCCTCGACCGGGGAGCCCTCCACTTTGAGCCCGAGCTCGCTGACCTTCTTACCGAGGACGCCGCGAATCTCCGGATCGAGCGATTCGAATTTGACCACGTAACGCCGATTATAGTTGCGCCCGCTGCCTCTGCATTTTCCGTACTGGTGCGCATCGTGCAATCGGGGCCGTCAGGAGACTGTTCATGGCAAGCGTCACCCTCCGCGATCTGTATGCCGCCGAGTTGCACGACCTCATGAATGCCGAGAAGCAGCTCCTCGCCGAGCTGCCGGTCATGGCGGCCCGCGCGACGTCGGGGCGACTGCAACACGTGCTCGACGAGCATCATGCCGAAACGAGAGTGCACATCGAACGGGTGCGCCTTCTGATTGAGCAGTTGAACGAGCCCGCGCGCACCACCCCGAGCGGCGCCATGGCCGCACTGATCGAGGACGCCAGGCGTCGTTTCAGGGAGACGGAACGGGGTGACATTCTCGATGCAGCGATCATTGCGGCCGCTCAGCGCATCGAGCACTACGAGATGGCGTCCTACGGTACCGTCCGCAGCTATGCCGAGTCGCTTGGGGACTATGACGCCGTCCTGATCCTGCAGCAGACGCTGGACGAAGAAGGACAGACCGATCACACGCTCACCAAGCTCGCCGAGCGCGGGATCAATCAGGCGGCCAGTGAGGATCTCGTCAAAGACGCCACGCGGTACCGGTCACGCCTGCGGTACATCGCGGCAAAGGAACTGCCGGGCTCCAGCGAAGAAGGCGATCTCCACCTTCACAACCATGAGGGCGGCGAGCACCTCGGCGTCCTCGACGGGTTTATCGTGGACAGCCAGTCGGGCCGGCCGATTTACTGCGTCATCGACTCGCGCGGATGGTTTGCCGGCCGCCGCTATGTCGTGCCGGTCGGCCAGATTGAACCGTACGAGGGAGCGACGGCGCTGCATACGACGCTGACGCGCAAAGACCTTGCTCGGTATCCCGAGTTCAGCCCGAGCGCGTTCACCGCGATGGATGACAGCGACGCGCTGCGGTACGAACGGCGCCTGCACCGCGCATTCGCGCCGGACACGAAGCCTTATAACGGCCGGCCAGTGTACGAAAATCTGCCGATGTACCGCACACCACCCTGGCTGAAAACCGGCGTCTGGATGAGCGAAGCCAAAAGCTTTGCGGTCACGTCCCCCCCCGCCGACTCCGACGTCATCGCGCTGCGCCCTGTGCCGCCTCCGACGCCATCCACGGGCGCTTACAAGCGCACCACGGTTCCGAGCCTCGGGAGCGAACTGGTGATGGCGCACGGCGAGCCCGAAGGCCGCAGCCCAACTTCGCACGGGGCGGCCGAGGAGACGGACCGACACGTCCCTGACAGCGGAGACATCAACCCCCGAGCCACGGAACAGCCGAAGACGACCAATCCGCGAATCGAGCGGTATCAGGACCGGTAAATCCCAAATCCCAAATCCCAAGCTGCAAATCCAAACCGCAAATCCCAAGAATTCAAGTTGGGAGTTGGGAGTTGGGATTTGGGATTTACTTGGGCCCGAGGCCGTCGTCGACATCGTTTCCCTGATCGCGACTACGTTCCTCGTCCGTGTGGCGCCCGGATCGATCCCAGTCGCCCCGCGCCTGGTCGCGGTTTGGATTGCGGTACGTCGGCTCCGTGTGGTCCTGGGTTATTTCCAAACTGATCTCTTCGAGCACTTCCCGGCGCGCGGTCTGAGCCTTCTTGAGCTCCCTGCTTTCCCGTCCCCTACGATTCGCCATGACGACCTCCCAGATGCTCGTGTAGCGCACCGGGGGTGCAAAACGGACTCCCATTCCCAAGTCCCAACTACCAAATTCCCAACTCCCGCCAAATTTGGGATTTGGGATTGGGATTTGGGATTGGGATTGGGATTTGGGGTTTGGGATTTGCTTACGCAGAGCACTCTCCGTCCATGACGACGGGGTCGAAGGCCTGGCTTTCGCCGAGATCGATGAAATCGTCCGCGGTCGTGTCCTCCGGACGCAGCTCGACAAGGTCCTTGAGCCGCTCGGTCGCCACCGCGGGCGCGATGCGGCGGTAGAATGCGCCGAGTTCTTCGGTTTCGCTTTCCCGCTGCTCGCGATACAGCGCGAGAAGGCGATCCACCGCATCCGTTATCCGGCGCGCGGGGATCTTCGCGACGACCTTCCCGAAGTGAGCCCCCTCATCGGTAACGCCGCCACCCACGAGCACGAAATATTGCGGGAGCGCCTTCCCACCGACCTTCCGCACGCTGCCTTGAAAACCGAGGGACCCGATGTGATGCTGCCCGCACCCGTTCGGACAGCCGCTGATCCTGATGAGGCCGGACGGAACGAGATCGACGAGGTCGGGACGGGCGCTGAAGTACTCGGTGAGCACGCGCCCGAGGCCGCGCGACTGCGTCACCGCCAGACGGCATGATTCGGCGCCGGGGCAGCTCACGACGTCGCTGAGCGTGAGGGCATCCGGCGCATCGAGTCCCGCGGCCGCGAGCCGCTGATAGAACGGGTCGATCGATTCCGTCTTGATCCATCGGAAGAGCACGTTCTGCTCCACCGTCAGCCGCATCGTGCCGTCGCCGTACGCCTCGGCGAGATCCGCGAGGACGCGCATCTGACCTGCGGTGAAGTCGCCAAGAGGCAGTCGCACGATCACGTGGCAATACCCGGCCTGGCGCTGCCTGCTCACGTTGTTCCGCATCCAGCGGAGGTATGAGTCCGGCAGCGGCTGGAGCCGCACCGTCCCGGGATGCACTCCAGGGCCTCTCATCGGCGTTACCGCCATTGCGGCCACCTTCTGCAATGTGGGCGCGGCAGCGGGTGTCCAATCGGGCGCGCTCTCGGGCACGACCGCGGCGGGGTCGAACGGCAGGCTGGCACCGCCTTCGCGACGAAAACCTTCCAACTCCTCTTCGAAGTGCGCCTTGAACGCATCCCAGCCGATCGCCCGGATGACGAATTTCATCCGATTCCGCGACGGATGCTTGTAATCCCCGTACTTGTGGAAGACGCGGATGACCGCCTCCGCGACGTTGAACATCTCTTCGACAGGGAGGAACTCGTACAGCACGTAGCCTGTGACCGGGAGGATCGACGTGCCGCCGGCCACCGTCACCTTGAACCCTTTCCTGCCGTCCACGATGCGGGAGCGCCAGCCGATGTCATTGATCGAAGTGACCGCGTGATCGTCAATGCAGCCCTCGAAGGCGATCTTGAACTTGCGTGGCAGCACGCCGCTCAGCGGGTGACGCAGAAAATAGCGCGTCAACGCCTCCGCGTACGACGAGGGATCGAAGATTTCGTTCTCCGACGTTCCCGCGTACGGGCAGCCGGTGATGTTGCGCACGGAGTTGCCGCAGGCCTCACGCGTGGTCAACCCCTCCTCGGCCATCTCGCGCATCGCCGCCTCGACGTTCTTCAGCAGGACGAAATGGAACTGGATGTTCTGTCGAGTGGTGATGTGGCAGAAGCCGCGCGAGTAGCGCGAGGCCACACCTGCAAACGCGCGCATCTGCGGCGAGGACACGATTCCCTGCGGAGCCTTCACGCGCATCATCTGTACGCCGTCCTGACGCTGACCGTACGTCCCGCGCACGAGTCGGAACCGCCGCCAGACGTCGGGGGCCATCTCGCCGCTCTCGAACTTGCCCAGCATCTCGACGAACTCGTCGATGTCGTGCTCGCTGGCGAAATCCAGGTTCGCACGCCCTATCGTTTTCGGGTCATCGATTGCGGCCATACTTCACCTCATTGCTCCCGGGTTCTTCTTCGGTAGGCGCGGCAGACGCCGTCATCAGCGCTTCTCGAACCCGCACCACTTCACCAATCACGATCACGCCTGCAACCCCCTCGGGCAGCTCAGTCTCGCCGAGCCGGGCCAACGCGCCTGTCCAAATCCATTGGTCGGGCGTCGAAGCCCCACAAACGATTGCGGCTGGCGTCTCTGCCCTCCAGCCTCGCGATATGAGCGTCGCCGCGAGCTGACGGCGACCCGTGAGTCCCATGAGCACGACGAGCGACACCGCATTCGGTCGAACGGCTGCGAGTCCCTCGTCGAACGCGTCCGGGGCGTGACCCGACAATACGAGAAAACCTGATGCCGCCCCACGGTGCGTGACCGGAATGCCCGCGAGCTCGGGCGCCGCGATCGCCGTGCTGACGCCTGGCACGACTTCGAAGGGAATGCCTGCCATTGCGAGCGCCAGTGCCTCCTCGGCGCCGCGTCCGAACACGAACGGGTCGCCCCCCTTGAGCCGCACGACGCACTTTCCGGCGCGCGCCGCGCGAATGATCAGGCGATGAATCGTTTCCTGGCGGACGCTCTCTCGGCCCGCCCGCTTCCCCACGCAGAAGCACTGCGCCTTCGTGAACCGCCGCAGCGCGCGCACATCGACGAGCGCGTCGTAGAGCACGAGATCGGCTTCCTGAAGGTGCCGGACCGCGCGGAGCGTCCAGAGTTCGGGGTCGCCAGGGCCGGCGCCGACAAGCGACACTCGGCCTGTCATGACTTCGCTGCCAAATCCCAAATCCCAAATCCCAGATCCCAAATCACAATGCACCTGCCTTTGTAGCCGTTGGGATTTGGGGGTTGGGATTTGGGATTTGGGATTTACCCTCGTACAACCGGTTCAAGGTCTCCAGCAGGTGAGGGCGTCGCTGTTCCATCGGTACCAATTGTTCACGCCATGTGCGACGCGCTTCGTCCGACGCCTTCATCCACGCGTCGAGCTCGCGCGGCAACCACGCATCGAGCGCTTCGCGCAGGAGGCCTGCCAGCGCCGGAGCGCGGCCGTCGGTAGATATCGCGATCGTGACGCCGTCGCGCCTCACCACGCCACCCAGAAAGGCGGTCGCATGCCGCGGGTCGTCGACGGCATTCACGAACACACGGCGCGTCTCGGCGGCCGCCTGCACTTGCCGGTTGACATCCGCGGGGGCTGCCGCCACCACCCACCACGCGCCGTCGAGATCGTCTGCCTCGAAGGCCCGCCGGACAATCTCGATGCCTTCGCGCTCGATCTCGGGGCGAATGTCCGGCGCCACAACCGTGACCCGCGCGCCCGCGGTCAACAGCGATTCGAGCTTGCTCGCGGCGACGCGTCCGCCACCCACCAGCACCACGCGCCGTGACTCGAGGTTGAGGAATGCTGGGAACATGGCACTCACACTGACGCCGGAACCGTCAGGCGGGATCCAATCACGCGATCGAAGTCGGCCAGCGAGCGGCCGATCTGCGTGGGCGCCGCGACGCGGTCGCGCACGATTTCAGCCGTCTTGTAGCCGTTGCCCGTGATGCAGACCACCACTGATTCGTGCGGACGGATGACACCACGCTGGATCAGCTGTTGCGTCGCCGCGAGCGTGGTTCCACCCGCCGGTTCGGTGAAGATCCCTTCCGTGCGCGCAAGGAGCTGAATCGCGTCGAGGATCTCTTCGTCCGTCACCATGGCTCCGGCGCCGCCCGTCTCGTTCACCACCTTGATGACCTGGAAGCCGTCCGCCGGGTTGCCAATCGCGAGCGACTTCGCAATCGTGTTCGGCTTCACCGGATCCGGAAATTCCGCGCCCGATTCGAGGGCGCGGATGACGGGCGCCGAACCCGTGGGTTGGGCCGCGTGTATGCGTGGCAGCGTGCCTTCGACGAGGCCGACGTCCCGGAATTCGCGAAGGCCCTTGAAAATGCGCGGCAGGAGCGTCCCTCCGGCCACCGGCGACACGAGATGATCGGGGAAGCGCCAGCCAAGCTGCTCCGCCACCTCGAAGCCCATCGTCTTTGCGCCTTCCGCGTAGTAGCTGCGCAGGTTGATGTTCGCGAACCCCCACCCGTATCGATCCGCGATCTGCGTGCACAGCCGGTTCACATCATCGTAGTTACCCTCGACGGCCACGACGTGCGGTCCGTAGATCGCCGAGCCGAGAATCTTGTTCGGCTCGAGGTCGTTCGGGATGAAGACGTAACACGGAAGACCCAGGCGCGCGGAATGTGCCGCGACACTGTTGGCAAGGTTGCCGGTCGACGCGCATCCGAAGACCGGGAAACCGAGCTCCACCGCGCGAGTCGCCGCGATTGAGACGACCCGATCCTTGTAGGAGAACGTCGGATGATTGACCGAGTCGTCCTTGATGTACAGCTCCGACAGTCCCAGCTCGCGCGCGAGACGATCGGCCTTGACGAGCGGGGTGAAGCCGGAATTGAAACCGGTCTTCGGCGATTCAACAGGAAGCAGCTCCAGGTATCGCCACAACGACGGCGGGCGCGATTCGATCGCCTTGCGGCTGATCACTTTCTTGATCGCCGGATAGTCGTAGGTAACCTCGAGCGGCCCGAGGCATTCCGCGCATACCCACAGCGCCTGGGCCGGATACGTGGCACCACAGAGATGACACGTCAGTCCTGACACGAATTTCATCACGTTCTCCCGTGGGCGGATGCCATGGCGTCGCGCATCACGTTCGATGACTGGTGTACGGCAAGCGTCCTGACGGTCACCGGGGATCCGGCGGCTTCGCACGTCGACTGCAGAAGCCGCTCAACTCGCGCAAAGTCGCGCCGCGCCAGGACCGCAACCGATGGACCGGCGCCCGACAGGCAGACGCCGAGCACGTCGGGATCGTCGATCGCGAGCACGGCGCCAAGATGTGGCATCAGCGCCGCCCGAGCAGGCTGGTGCCAGCGATCCTGCATCGCCTGGCGCAACCGCTCGTACTCACCGTGCTGCAGCGCGTGCACCAGAGACAGTACACGTTGCAGATTGAATACGGCGTCCTGCCGCGACACCGACGGCGCCAGCGCCGCTCGCGCCGTGGACGTTGCGAGGCCGGTGAACGGCGTCGCCACAATCAATCGCAGATCCTCTGGCCACGCCCATCGAAGCGCGTGCACCTCGCCGCTCGCCGTTTCGCTTTCGACAACCGACGTCATGCCGCCAAGCAGCGCCGCCGCCGCGTTATCGGCGTGTCCTTCAAGCGATGTCGCCACCGCCAGCAGCGTGGTCTCGGGGACCGGGCCGGTCACTTCCTCGAACACCCGCAAGCCAGCCACTGACGCCGCGGCGCTGCTGCCAAGACCAGCGGCCATCGGGATGTCGCTCTCGACGTCGACGAACACGGTTGGCACGGGAGCGGTTGCGCGCCGCGCGATCGCCGCGAACGCGCCCTCCACTGCGTTACTGCCGCTCACCGGCGGCCGGCTGTTCACAACGACGAGCCGAGCTCCCCCATCCGCACGCACATCCACGATGCGCACGCGCAGGTAAAGCTGGACCGCCACAGCAAGCGTGTCAAACCCGCTGCCAAGGTTGGCAACGGAACCGGGAACGACTATCTCATTGCTCACA
Source organism: uncultured Acidobacteriota bacterium (assembly GCA_963741135.1). Taxonomy (GTDB): domain Bacteria; phylum Acidobacteriota; class Vicinamibacteria; order Vicinamibacterales; family UBA2999; genus Gp6-AA40. The sequence continues at coordinate 392,294 of CAVUHC010000003.1, read as the reverse complement.
CTGTATTTGTGATTTGTGATTGGTGATTCGTGATCACGTGATTGGCGACTCGTGATTGGGACGTCCAATCACAAATCGCCAATCACCAATCACCAATCACCAATCATTAATCGCCCATCTAAAAGTAAAAGGCCCGCCGAAACCGTTCTGGTCGGCGGGCCTGGTGATGTCGGTGTCCTATCGGGACCGTTATGCCATCGACCAGGTCGCACGAGCCATGCTGTAACACATACAGATGTACGCGCAGGCACGTGGCGCAGGGACGGCCACACGAGAAACCGGCAAGGAACCTGAAAACATTCGGAAAATCATACGCCTAGCAGCATCGGCAGGGCAAGGGGCGGCTCCGAATGGCACTCGGCGCCGGCAATCGCCCTAAGAGCCGTCTTGAGCGCGATTTCCTCACACGGCTCGACCGTGACGACGAACACGAGCGCCTCTTTGGGATACCCGGGATCCTGCAGCACTGCATCGAGGTTGATCCCCTCCCGCGCCAGCGCCGAGGCGATCGATGCCAGGATGCCCGGCGCGTCCCGCACCACGAAACGGAGGTAGTAAGCGCAGGGTGCAGGTTGTCCAACGCCGGCTCCAAGAGGACCCGGCCTACCTGCCGGCGCCCGGTTTGGACCTGACGTCCGACGTTCTGCGAGCGCCAGCAGGTCCGAGACAACCGCAACCGCCGTCGCCGACCCCCCAGCACCTGCGCCGCTGAAGCTGCTCGAGCCGCCGTACCGTCCGCACAGCGTGACGATGTTGTCGGCGCCATCGTTGCGGCCAAAGCTCGAACCGGCTGGCACGAGCGCCGGACCGACGAACGCGTGCAGGGCATCCGTCCCGTCTGCAGCGACTTCGACGAGGGCGATCTGGCGAATCATGCAGCCAAGGCGTGCCGCATACCGGAAGTCGGCAGCGACAATCGATCTGATCGATCGCCGCGGCACCGCCGCCAGCGGCAGGTGGCGTCCGAAAGCGATGCCGGCCAGCACGACGAGCTTCGCCGCCGCATCATCGCCATCGATGTCGGCGCTCGGATCGGCCTCCGCGTAGCCCAGGCGTCGAGCCTCGTCGAGCACCGCGTCCATTGACTCATCTCCGGTTTTCATCCGGCTCAAGACGTAGTTCGACGTGCCGTTGAGAATGCCGGTCACGCGCGTGAGGATGTCGCCAGCCAAGCCTTCACGAACACCCTGGACAAGCGGGACTCCACCCCCGACGGCTGCCTCGAACCTGATCTGCGCGCCTGTCGAAGCCGCCAGCTGCAGCAACGCCGGGCCTTCAGCGGCAAGGAGTATCTTGTTTGCCGTCACGACGGAAATGCCGCGCTCGAGCGCGCCCCGAACCCAGTCGCCCGCGGGACGAACCCCGCCCACCACTTCGACGATGACATCGGGGTTTGACGCGAAGAGCTCGTCGAGATCCTCGGTCCACGTCACGGACTCAGGGACCCAGTCCGCCCTCTTTCGCGACACGCGACGGTTGAAGACGTGCGTGAGCTGCAGCCGCCCTCCAAGCTCGGGGCGCTCGACGAGGATCCGAGTGACCGATCGCCCGACCGTGCCGAAGCCAAGCAGCGCCACCCGCAACGGACGCAGCGCAATGCCGGTCACACCGGCCGAATCCCGATCCACGACGAATGCGTAGTTGCCGTTCACGATTGCTCCTCTCCGGGGTCCGGCTAAAGCCGGACACTACCGCTCCGGGTCCGGCTAAAGCCGGACACTACCGCGCTACCGAACGACCACCGCGCGGCCAAAAAAAAACCCGCCGACCTCGTGGGGTCGGCGGGCTTTGTATCCCTTGCCTTGCGGCCTGCTTACATCAACTGCAGGCTCTCGTCCGGCCGACCCTTCTCTCTACACACGCCCGCATTTCCATGCGAGTCGTGCGCATGGTCGTAATCGACGTGGCGGTCGGGCGGCTGGTCACTCCGCGTAGTCTATACGGCGTCACGCGAAAACCCCAAATCCCATGGGATTTGGGTTTTGGGATTTACCGAGGGAACATAGTCTCGTGGCGGACATTCCATTCACGATTGGGATCATTCAAGACCACGCGACCGACGACATCGCCGGCAACATCGCGCGCGCCGAGCGTCTGGTTCGTGACGCGGCGCGGAAGGGGGCGCAGATCATCTGCCTGAAAGAGCTCTTCAACGCGCCCTACTTCTGCAAGGCGCAGCAGTGCGACCGCTTCGACCTGGCGGAGCCGATTCCCGGCACGACCACCGAGCGAATGCAGGCGATCGCACGCGAACTGGCCGTCGTCATCGTCGTCCCGATCTTCGAGCGTCAGACCGCCGGTGTCTATCGCAACTCGGCCGCTGTCATCGACGCGGACGGCGCTCTCCTCGGCGTCTATCGGAAGATGCACATCCCGGACGACCCGTTGTTCTACGAGAAGTACTACTTCACGCCGGGAGACGGGCACCTCGACTATCACGGTGAGAAGCCCGGCGAGGCGAACGGTTTCAAGGTCTGGCAGACACGCTACGCGACGATCGGCGTATTGATTTGCTGGGACCAGTGGTATCCGGAGGCGGCACGCATCACCACGTTGCTCGGCGCGCAAGTGCTCTTTTACCCCACGGCGATCGGATGGCATCCGGCCGAGAAGGACGAATGGGGCGTCGCGCAGGTGGAGGCATGGCGGACGATTCAGCGCTCGCACGCGATTGCCAATGGTGTGTATGTCGCCTCGCCGAACCGCATCGGCCACGAGGACGAGCCGGGCACCAGGGGCATCACCTTCTTCGGCCATTCGTTCATCGCGGATCCGTTCGGCCGCTACGTCGCCGAAGCCGGGGAGAACGAGGAGATCGTCATCGCCCGCTGCGATCCGGGTCTCATCGAATCGGTGCGCCGTAACTGGCCCTTCCTCCGCGATCGCCGTGTCGACGCGTATGGCGCGATCCTGAGTCGATATATCGGAACCTGACGAGATCGTGGTGTTCACACTTCTAGGTTCACCCTTCTCGGTTCGTGTTCATGTTCGGTGCTCGGTTCCGCGTTCGGCGTTCGCGGTTCGACGCGCCAGACCGAACATCGAACACAGAACCGCGAACTGAGCACCGAACATGAACACGAACTGAGAAGCGAGCACACAGAAGCGTGAACATCCCTCGTCTAAGGATGCCAGCTGAGTGGGAGCCGCATCGCGCAACCTGGATCAGCTGGCCGCATCACGAGCCCGACTGGCCGGGCAAGCTTGGCGCCATCCCATGGGTCTACGCCGAGATCGCCCGCGCGATCGCGCCGCACGAGCCGCTCGAAATCCTCTGCCACGACGATGCAGTGCGAGAGAGTGCCCGTCTCACGCTCGCGGCGCACAACGTGCGCGGCGAGCACATCCGACTGCACGTGGTGCCTACGGACCGCGTCTGGCTTCGTGATTCGGCGCCAACCTGCACGATCGACGAGCGCGGGCGCGTCGTGCTCGTGAACTGGGCGTTCAACGGGTGGGCGAAGTATCCCAACTGGACGCAGGATGCCAAGGTCGGGGCCGCAATCGCGCGCATCACAGGACTGCCTCGCGTTGAACCGCGTCGCCCTGACGGCGAACGGCTGGTGCTCGAAGGGGGCGGCATCGAGGTGAACGGCAACGGCCTGATGCTCGTCACCGAAGAATGGCTGCTCAGCGATGTCCAGGTGCGCAATCCAGGGATGACGCGCGACGACTACGAGCGCGCCCTCGCCCAGTGGCTCGGCGTGACCCGCACGATCTGGCTCGGAGAAGGATGCGTCGGCGACGACACGCACGGCCACGTCGACGATGTGGCGCGGTTCGTCTCCGCCGACACGCTCGTCATCGCCGTTGAAGACGACCCTGCGGATGAGAACCATGCGCGATCGACCGACAACCTGCGGCGGCTCGAGATCGCGTCGCGCACGGCGAATAGACCCCTGCGGATTGTGAACCTGCCGTTTCCGCGGCCGGTGATCATGAACAGCGAGCGGCTCCCCGCCAGCTACGCCAACTTCTACATCGCGAATGGGGTCGTGCTTGTTCCGACATTCAACGATCCAAACGATCGCGTTGCCTTGAACGTCCTGGCAGATCTCCTGCCCTCACATCGCGTCGTCGGTATTCACGCCGTGGATCTGGTGTGGGGTCTCGGCACGCTGCATTGCCTTACGCAGCAAGAGCCTCGGGGCAATCCGTGATTCACGAATCACCAATCGCGAATCACAAATCATGATCCGCGGTGTGCGTTCCTGCACACCAGCCCGCACACCAGCCAGCGCGCCCGCACGAGTTGACGACCTGCTACCGCAATTGTCCGGCAAACCGCGGCATTTCAATCGCCAATTCAGTGGAATGAATGGTGCACCGCACCTCGGAACCTTCCGTGAAACCACATCTCAAACGCGTCGCCGTCGCGATCCTGGCGGGTGCGGTCGGTCTGGTCGTCAACTACGCCGTGACACGCTGGGCCGTCCCTTTCGCCGCCGGCCGGGTCGTGACGCTGCCCATCGCCATCCTGCTTGGCCCGTGGGCCGGTGTACTGGCATCCCTCATTGCATGCTCGCCCTTTCTCACGACCGGTCCGTTGGTCGCGGGCGTTTCTGTGCGCCTCGCAATACTGACGCTCGAGGCGCTCGTCATCGGGGTCTCCACCCGGCGTAGACAATCGCCGATCCTGGTGGGTGCATTCTTCTGGATCGCCGCGGCGAGCGCGTTCGTCTTCCGTCCCGACTGGCTCGGTGCGGCAAGCACGATGCCCGCGTTGCCACTGGCGTTTCAGTCGCTGCTCAACGGCCTGCTCGGGGTGGTCCTGGCCACGCTCGGCGCGGCAATGGTGTCGCAACGCCCTCTGTTCGTCGATGGTCCTGCCAATCGACCGCGGCGCCTTCGCGCTTACGCTTTCGAAGCCTTCATGCTTGCGGCCGTCGTCCCTGTGCTGCTCCTCAGTGCCGTGACCAGCCAGCTCCTGTCAAGTCGTCAGGAAGCCGAAGGTCGTGCCCAGCTCCATCTCATCGCGGGCACGGCGCGTGATCACCTGAACGAACACCTCGAGCAGCACACACGCGCGGCCAGCGCTCTCGCGACAACGCTCGTCACCGACACCGATCCAGGTCACCGCGCCAGGCTTCTGCGGGATTTTGCCAAGGTCTACCCTGCCATAAGGCGCGTGAACCTGTTCGATGCCGCGGGCACATTCGTGGAGGGCAGCCTCGAGGTACCGCTCGATTCTCCGCTCCGCGTAAGCGGCATCAGGGAGCGGGCCTTTTTTCCCGAGACGCTTCGGACACGTCGACCGGTGATTTCCGATGTGCTGATTTCCCGCTCCGACGGGACGCTCTCGGTTTTCATCGTGGCGCCCGTCGTCCAGTCTGATGACACCGTGACGGGCGTGTTGGCAGCCACACTCGATCTGTCGAAGCTGCAGGAGTTCGTCGAAGGCTACCGCGGCTCGCCTGACTCCAAGATCACGGTCGTCGACAACAGCCACCACGTGATCTCGGTCAGCGCGGGTTCCGGCCGACGCGTGATGGAGGATCTCTCCAACGATCCGCTGGTGGCCTCTAACCCCGGGCTTGCCGCGGCAGCGTATGACTACCTTCCAGCGGGGGAATCGGGACAGCGCGCCAGTCACGCAGCCGCCGTCGCCACGCTCGCGGGCACCGGTTGGAAGGTCTTCGTCGACGAGCCCCTGGTCAGCATGCAGGTGCAGCCGACGGGGTACTACGCGTTCACGGTAGCGCTGATCGGACTGGCACTTTGCGGCGCCGTGCTGGCGGCCGGGCGCTTCTCTGGCGCGGTCACGGAGCCGCTCGAGGCGCTCGTCAAGGTCGTGCGGCACATTACGTTGCACCAGGCGCCGACGGCGCTCCCGCAGGCAACCTCGCTCGCCGAGGTGGCGGACCTGGTCGATGACGTCAACCGGATGCAGGAGCGGCTGTCGGAGTCGTACCGCGAGCTCGGACAGTCGCTCGCGGATCGCGACCATTTGAACGGCGAGCTGCAGCAGCTGACCAAAGACCTCGACCTGAAAGTGCGCGAGCGCACGGCGGAGCTGACCGCCGCCAAGCAAGTAGCCGAGGATGCCAGCCGCGCCAAGAGTGAGTTCCTCGCCAATATGAGCCACGAGATCCGCACGCCGATGAACGGCATCATTGGCATGACCGAACTGGCGATGAACACCGCGCTCACACCGGCGCAACGCGATTACCTGCAGACCGTGCATCAATCCGCAGACACGTTGCTCGTCATCATCAACGACATCCTCGACTTCTCGAAAATCGAGGCGGGCAAGCTGAACGTCGATGCGATCGACTTCTCCCTGCGGACAATGCTGGATGAAACGCTGAAGCCGCTGGCGCTGCGAGCGCACGCCAAGCAGGTGGAGCTGATGATCCATGTCCGGCCCGATGTTCCGGACGCGCTGGTCGGCGATCCTCTCCGCCTCGGGCAGATTCTGATCAATCTGGTTGGGAACGCGATCAAGTTCACCCAGCACGGCGAGATTGTGGTTCGTGTCGAATGCGAGCCGCTTGCCGAAGACAGGACGTCGCTCCGGGTCACGGTCGCGGACAGCGGCGTTGGGATCGCCTTCGATAAACAGGGGGCAATCTTCAGCGCTTTTACCCAGGGCGACGGATCGACAACGCGGCAGTACGGTGGAACCGGGCTGGGCCTGACGATCTGCTCGCAGCTCGTGGACCTGATGGGCGGCCGCATTGGGGTGGAGAGCGAGCCGAACCGCGGGAGCGCCTTCTACTTCGTCGTCGCCCTGCCGGTGAGCCAACGGCCCGTTTCAGTCCACGTCCTTCCGCAACGCGACGAGCTGCTGAACATGTCCACACTCGTCGTCGACGACAACGCCACGAACCGGCAGATCCTGGTCGAGCTGCTCGCGAGCTGGGGCATGACGGCCGTTGAGGCCGCCGATCATGCCGAGGCCGTGCGCGCGGCGGAAGCCGCATCCACACCGTTCTCCCTCGCGCTCATCGACATGCACGTTCCTGGGTCATCGGGCGAGGAGATAGCCGCTGCGCTGCGAAACTCCCGAAGCTGCGCATTGGCGCCGATGCTGCTCTTGACGTCGGCCGACCAGCCGCATGCGCGAGCGGGCGATGCGACAATTGCCGGGTGTCTGGTGAAGCCGATCGGGCAGCACGCGCTCCTCAACGCCATTCGCCGCGCGATAGGCGGCAGCACGGCGCCTGATTCCAAGCCGGTGGCGCCCGCCGTCACGCCCATGCGCGCCGCGCGCAGCCTGCGCGTGCTCGTCGCAGAAGACAACCTGGTCAACCAGAAACTCGCGCAGCATCTCCTCGCGCGGCGGGGTCACACACCGATCCTCGTCACCAACGGGCGCGAGGCGGTCGACGCGTTGCGGGCCGGCGACTTCGATCTGGTGCTGATGGACCTGCAGATGCCGGAAATGGACGGCTTCGAGGCGACGACCGCGATACGAGCGCGGGAGCGCGACGCCCGTCTCCCACGCGTGCCGATCGTGGCGCTCACCGCCCACGCGATGCAGGGCGATCGGCAACGGTGCATGGATGCGGATATGGACGGCTACGTCGCGAAGCCAATCAAGCCGGTCGAGCTGTTCGAGGTGATCGATCGAGTCATCGCTGCCGCCACCTCGCCAGTCCTCGTATGACCCTAATCCCTAATCCCTAATCCCCTAACCCCTAACCCCTTCCCCCTTCCCCCTTCTAGTGTGCGAATCCGCACACCGCACACCGACCCACGGCGCCCACTTCTCGGGTTTGTTCTCGCTTTCGCGCGGTTTCTGACGATTGACCGCGGGAATGGAAGCTGCACAGGTCGTCAGGTTACCCATGCGCATCAAGAACCGCCTGCTCTTCCTGGCCGCCGTAAGCATCCTGCTGGTGTGCTGCACCAGTTACGTCGTGGTGTCGACGGGGCGTTCCACGCGCGAAACCGAGCGGCGCATCCTGACCAACACGGTGCCGGCGATCGAACTGCTTCAGTCCGCAAAATTCAGCGGCCTCCGCGCGGTCGCGTTGTCCGCCGAATACGGGTTCCTTCGGTCGCTGAGTGCGGACGACGCTGCGCTGGGCGACAAGGCGGCGCAACTCGCTGAAGCGACCCGCGATCTCGACGCAGCCATCGACGGCCTCGAGGCTGTCTGGGCGCGCACCGGATCGGACCCGGCTGGTCTTCGCGAGATCCGTGACGCGACCGTCCATATCAAAACGCTCGAGGCGCGATTCACGAGCGGCCTGGCGCTCTCCACCACGCGTGCAGGTCAAGACGAAGCGCGCGTGACCGGGCGCACGTTCACCAATGCCGTCGATCGCACGATCCTCGACCAGCGGCGTCTCCGCCAGACCCAGAGCGAGGAAGTGATCGCGACCGGCAGCCGCGCGATCAGCGTCGGGCTTGCGGGTCTGATCGGGTGCGCGGTCTTCATCCTTTTTGGCGCCCTGGTCATAGGCCACTCGATCGCACAACGGGTCCGCGTGCTGCAGCGCGCCGCGGCCAACATCGGGCGCGGCGACTGGACCACGACCGCACCCGTGAATCCACACGACGAGTTCGGCGAGCTCGCCGAGAGCCTCAACCAGATGGCCGCGGATCTCCAGACAATGAACGCGGAGCGCGTTTCGGCGACCGTGGAGCTCCTCAACGCCAAGGAAATCGCCGAAGACGCCAGCCGCGCCAAGAGCGAGTTTCTTGCAAACATGAGCCATGAGATCCGGACGCCGATGAACGGCGTCATCGGCATGACGGAGCTCGCCCTCAACACGCCGCTCTCGACCCTGCAGCGCGACTACCTGGAGACGGTCCATCGGTCGGCCGAACACCTGCTCGTGGTCATCAACGACGTGCTCGACTTTTCGAAAATCGAAGCCGGCAAGCTGCACATCGAGGCCGTCGAGTTCTCGCTGCGCACCGTCCTCGACGAAACGCTGAAGCCGTTCGCAATGCGCGCACACGACAAGCAATGCGAGCTGATCGTCGACGTCCGCCCGGGCATTCCCGACGGGCTCGTCGGCGACCCGCATCGCATCCGCCAGGTGCTGGTGAATCTCGTCGGCAACGCCATCAAGTTCACCGAACGCGGCGAGATCGTCGTGCGCGTCGAGCGCACGGGACTGCCTGGTGACGACCGCGCGTCGCTCGAGTTCAGCGTCGTCGACACAGGTATCGGGATTCCACTCGAAAAGCAGGCGACCATCTTCCGCGCGTTCACGCAGGCAGACGGGTCGACAACGCGGCAGTACGGCGGGACGGGCCTGGGGCTCACCATCTGCCAGCAGCTCGTGGAGCTGATGGACGGGCAAATCTGGGTCGAGAGCCAGCCGCAGCGCGGAAGCTCGTTTCACTTCAGCATGACGCTGCCGATCAGCCAGCGCCCGGTCACGGTGCACGTGCTGCCGCAGCCCGACGAGCTGGTGAACATGCCGACGCTCGTCGTCGATGACAGCGCCACGAATCGCAGGATCCTGGTCGAGCTGCTGGCCAGCTGGGGGATGCCCGCGGTGGCCGCGGCCAACCGTGAAGAGGCGCTGCGAGCCGCCGAGACCGCCCAGCGGCCCTTTGCGCTTGCGCTCATCGACATGAATCTCCCGGGCGCATCGGGCATCGAAATCGCCGGGTCGCTGCGCAACTCAAAGACCTGCTCCACATCCGCCATGCTGCTGCTGACGTCGCACGACCAGCCGTACGATCGCGCCGAGGAAGTGCCCGTGAACGGGTACCTGGTGAAGCCGATCGCCCAGCATGCGCTGCTTGGCGCAATACGCCAGGTGATCGGCGCGCGCGCGACACCGGACCGCCAGCCGCTGGCACCTGCGGTGACGCCAATGCGCGCGGCACGGCGGCTGCGCGTGCTCGTTGCCGAAGACAACCCGGTGAACCAGAAGCTCGCGCAGCATCTTCTCGAGCGCCGCGGCCACACGCCCATCCTGGTGGCGAACGGCCGCGAGGCGGTCGATGCGTTGCGGGCGGACGCGTTCGATCTGGTGCTGATGGATCTGCAGATGCCGGAGATGGACGGCTTCGAGGCGACTGCGTCGATCCGGACGCGCGAGCGTCAGGGGAGCGCCCCGCGCGTCCCGATCGTCGCCCTTACCGCCCATGCGATGGAGGGCGACCGTCAACGGTGCATGGACGCCGACATGGACGGCTACGTCGCCAAGCCAATCAAGCCGGTCGAGCTGTTCGAGGTGATCGATCGCGTCATGGCTTCCGCCGCCTCGTCAGCGGTTGCGTGACATCCCCGCCGTAGGGCGCGCTCGTTCGCCGTCAGATATCGACGTTTCCCTTCGGATCCACCCTCACTACCGGAACATCGACGAGATGCTCGGCCACGAACCAGACCTGCAGCTCGTTCGTGCGGATGACCTCGCTGATCAGGACGTCATTCGTCCCTTCGTCGCCGCCCTGCGACGCAATTCGGGCCATCGCCCGCGCCTCGCGCAGCACAACCTCGTGCCCATGAAGCAGCCGTGAAATCTGCACCGGTACCGGCTCTCGTCCTCGCGGCGGCCGCGGAATGAGTGTCGTCTCGGCCACGTCGGGCCCCATTGCCACACTGATTCCGCCGAGCAGCTGAATCCGCTCGGCAAGGATGTCCACCAGGTCGTTCTGCTCCTTGTAGTGCTTGTCAAACAACAGGTGGAGCTGGTAGAAAGTCGGACCTGCGACCTGCCAATGGTGTTTCTTGTACATGTCCCGCAAGGTCATCGTGTCTGCGAGCACCTGATTGAGACTCTCAACACTTTCCTTGCAGGTGTTGCGATCCAATGCGATCGGCATGTGCACCAGGTGACCGAACGGCTGCACCTCGTGAGCGGTCTGCTTGGTGATCGGCTGCGCCTTGCGGAGGATTTGATCGACGTCGAAGCTCTGGCTCATGAATGAGTCCTCCTGAGTTCGGGTCTCGTGCAGACCCGGTGCCGTCGCCCGGAGCAGCGAGGTCAAAAAAAAACCCTGGCGCCGGAGCGCCAGGGTCACGGATCAGAAACGGTCGTCGGGAAATCTCGCTAATTCACGGCGAAGCAGTACAGCAAGCCCGCGCCGCCCGTGCGCACGAGCGCCTCCTGGCTGCAGCCCTGCGAAGGGTGCGCCGAGTTCCATGAGGAGTTGCCGCCGCCCTGCTTGTCCGCGTGGCCGAGCTGGGCCGTGCCCATGTTGTTGCTCGTCCAGTTGTTGCACGTGTGGTCCATCGCGTCGGGGAACGCGGTGCCGTCAGGTCTCGAGCCGGTCAGGATGTCATGCTGGTTCGGCATGTCGCCCACGCCGTTGGTGCGCTCTTTCTTTTCATTGAGTGAGACCTGCTTGCCGAGAGCGTTTCCCGTCCTCGCCTGATCGATCGTGTCGCCATGAAGCGTCGCCGAGGTCCCGGGCGATCATCTGGCCGTTGGCGTTGTACCAAGGGCCAGCGCCAATACGATCGCGAGCGTTGATCGCGGGCATTCCGTCCTTCGCCTGCTGGCTCAGGTAGGCATGCCATGTCACGCCGCCACGGCCTGCCGCAGTCGCGAGCTGCGTGCAGTACGCGTCTGCGCCAGCGAGCCCGCCGTAGTTGGCGCCGTCGCCCTTGGGCGCGCTCGTGATGAAGAACGACATCGGCTGCGGCGGTGCGGCCGGACCACGGCCCGCGCCCTGTCCGCCGGGTGCCGCTGGCGCGCCGCCACCCTGCGCAAAAGCCGCGGTCGAGGCGAGCGCCGACAGCGCGAGCGCCGCACAAATACGAATCGTCTTACCCATCTGGGTTCTCCTTCTCTGGAAGTGATGAACTTGGAGCTGTTCGCGTTGCCGGGCCAGAGAGTAGCACAAGGCCGTGTCAACTGTTTCGCTGGTTTTCCTCAGGCACTCACCCGGAGTACGCCTTCGATCCCGGCCGGCTGCCGCATCCGCTCCTCCTTCCGTGCGCACGATCGCCGCAATCTCGGACGCGCGGGCCCGGTATGCGTCGCTTCCAAGAAGGATACCAAGCTCATGCGCAACACGCCGTTCCCGATACGCTCGTGGCCACACCGTTCGCGCCACACCGAGGTTTGCGACACGGAACGCGTTGTCGGGCTGATCGTGACCGTGCGGCACGACCAGCATCGGCCGACCCGCCCGCAGCGCCTGCCCCGTCGTCCCCGCACCCACCTGGTGCACCACGGCGCTCGAACGGGGCAACAGCGAGCTGGTGTGGCGCGCGATCGATCACCATCACATCGCGCGGCAAGGCGCCCTTCGGCCGATTCTGCTCGAAGCCTCCGGTGAGCAGGACGGCACGTACGCCAAGCCGTGCAACGGCCTTCGACGCTTTCCTCGTAGAAGCTTCCCGCAGCGCCAACAGCCGATGTACCGAGGGTAAACACGACGGGCGGAGGACCCGCGGCCAGAAACTCCTCGAGATCGGGTTGCATCGCATCGGGACCGTTGTAGAAGACGAAGCCGGTGGTCGACGACGTTCGCCGGCCAGTCCGGCTGCGGCGATCCAAGCACGCGCGAGAACAACGCCAGCGTCAGCGTTGGCGAAAACTGCCCTTCGAAAAGCGGATGGGCGCCCGGGGGAAGGCCGAGCTCGGCTCGCAGCGTGTGAACCGGCTCCATCCATCGCCTGCGTCGCACGGCGCACGGCATGGCCAACCAGGCGCCCGACCCAAGGTCCGAGCCGCCGCAGATGAATGAGACGCGGGGCCGCCGGAAGAACGGGCACCTCTATCGCGGAGAAAAACGAGATCGGCGCGAGGACCGTCGAAACCCACGGAAGCCGGTGGGCCTGGGCGACGATTGGCGCGGCAAACGTAATTGGATGCGTGACGATCAGATCGGCGCCGCGCGCGGCGGCATCGAGCGCGGCATAATCGGCGCGCAGCGAGGGCATGAGCAACCCCGCAATGATTGCCTCCGATCCCTTGATTGGATCCATCAGGCGCGCAATGGTCGCGCGGTCGTCCGGATCGATCTGCGGGCCAACCGGGTGAAACTCGAGGCCAAGACCTTCAACCACGGCGCGGTAAAACTCGGGCATCGCCAGCACGGGCCGATGGCCGCGGCCCTTCAAGGCGAGTGCGATACCGACGTAGGGATACACGTCACCGAACGATCCCCAACTGGTGAGGAGGATGCGGGCCATAAGTCAGGGGTCAGGGTCAGGGTCGTCAGGGATCAGGGGTCAGGGATTCGGGATCGGGGATCGGGGTTCGGGTTCAAACCCGCTGCACTCGACAACAGGCAGCGGCGGGTATCGAGCGAAGCGCGGATCGGTGAACGATAAACGACAGAGATAGAACACCGAGCCATGCGAGGACGTGACGACCTGCGCATGGACGCACGAGGCGCACAATCCCGCGCGTTCGTGGTTGGCGGTCACCAACCGGCGACCACCAACCGCCAAGCGCGAACCATTCACCGGGCGGCGGAAGTCGTAACCGCCTTGCTGATCACGTTCTTCGCGAGGAAGGCTTCAATCGCGGTCCACGCGCGCAGCACCTGGTCGCGCTCGAAGTTGCCGTGCCTGCCGCCGGGGATCGTCACCAGCTCCGCGGTGCCGCCGGCCTTCTTCAGGGCGTCGATCTCCGCGGACTTCCTGCTCGTAAGGCACGATCGGATCCGCATCGCCATGAATCGCGATCACCGGCGGGAGGCCGGCACGAACGTAGGTCATCGGCGACACGCGCGCCGCGACCTCTTTGTGGTTTGGCTGTCCGCCAATCCAGGTGATGGCGTAGTCGCGCGTCGGATCGTCAACGAGCGTCGTGTAGTCGAACACGCCGTACCAGCTGACAACCGCGGCCACCTTCAACGGCTCAGGACCCGGGCAGTTGCGATCGAAACCGGCCGACTCCGGGCACGAGGCCCGTCATCGAGCGCGAGGTGCGATCCGGCCGACTGGCCGGTCACGACGATGCGCTCGGTGTCGACGTTGTATTCCTTCGCGTTGCGAATCACCCAGCGCAGCGCGCAGCGTGCGTCCTCGACGGCCGCCGGCGCAAGCGCGACGCCGCTCGGCGCGGTATTCGACGTTGACCGCGTTCCATCCCATCTGGACATACGGCATGACGTTCAACGCAGCCGCCTGCTTCCTTGCGCGACTCACGCGGTAGCCGCCGCCGTGCATGAAGATCGCGGTCGGCAGCGGTCCCGATGCCTGGGCCGGACGATAGAAGTCCAGTTTCAACTCCACGCCACTCGCGGTCATGTAGGTGACGTTGGGGGTGACGCGATAGCCGGTCGCGACGTACGCCGCAAACGATGCTGCGTCACCCGCCGGACGCTGAGCGAACGCCATCGAACCCGGCGTCACCGAGAGCACGCCGACAAGCAGCGGCAAGAATCCCAAGCGTCTGACCATAGACCCTCCTGTGGGCGGACATGCTACCAACCGGATTTCCCGGTTGCAATGGAATGAATTGGGCCCTGTCCTGTTTTGGACAGCCATCCGGTCGCGTCTTTTGTACGATTCACTCCATGGCCAATCTCAAGCTCCACGAATTCATCGGTGAGAATCGCGAAGAACTCATCCGGCGCTGCCAGGCGAAAGTGGTCACGAGGATCGCCACAGAAGGGGCTACAGGGGCTACAGGGGGGCTAAAGGGGCTACAGGGGCTACAAAAACACAAGGCACTCACGGAGTCCCGCTCTTTCTGGATCAACTGGTCGAAGAGTTGCGCCACGGGCCGACGCACACCAGCGAGATTAGCAAAGGCGCAGTGAAGCATGGGCACGACCTCCTGCAGCAGGGGTTTACCGTATCGCAGGTCGTGCACGACTACGGCGACGTCTGTCAGTCCGTCACCGATCTGGCGATGGAAACGAATGCCCCCATCGCCACGGAGGATTTTCGCACGCTGAACCGGTGCCTTGACGATGCCATCGCGGGCGCCGTCACCGAGCACGCGCGCGAACAACAGGTCGGCCGCGACGGACAATCAAATGAAATGCGGAACTTGATCAATGCCGCGATCACCGCGTTCGAGGTGATTCAAACGGGGACTGTTGGAGTTGGAGGAACGACAGGCGCCTTGGTGCAAAGGAGCCTCATGGGAATACGCGCTCTCGTCGATCGCCCGACCCAAGAGATCGCTCAGCCAGTTCCTTCGGGCAAGGCAAACCCCAAACTCGTAACGTCGAACTAGCGCATGATGTTCTCTGATTCCTGATACGGTGGGTCTCGTGCAAACAGACAGACGGCGTACGACGGTGCGGCAGTTGTGGATGGAACGCCCGGCGCACGACCGGATGGCTGCAGACCTGATGACCTTCTACGTCTGGCTGTCAAGGAATCGACCCGAGCTGCTCACGCGCGGCAAGACCTTCGGTGAGGCGCATCAGCACGTGGTGCACGACCTCAGAGGGCTCGTGGGCGTGCCGGCGTAAGAAGACGCTTCGCAGCGGCCCCCGGACAGCGTCAGTTGTCCTAGAATCACTCGCTCATGATTTATCTGAAGAGCACCGCGGTCGGGATCGTGGCTGCGTTGGCTGCGTCTGTGATTTGGATAGCAGCGAGGCTGGTCCTTTCGATTGCGGCTCCGCTCCTCATCTCACGAGTATTTGGCTCTTACGGAGCCGCAGGCGCAGGTGCCTCGGTCGGCTCCGGATCGATCATGATCGCCGGGCTCGTGGGGTTCATCGCTGGCGTCTGGTGGCAATTCCGCAGAGCCAACAAGTTGCCAACAACGCGCTGACTGCGCGAGCGCTCACAACGAATAGCCAGCCGAGCGAGGGCTGGTGCCGGAGGTGGGAGTCGTGCCCGAAGACCAAGCCGCGAAGCGGCGCCGGTCGAGTGCCTGATGACCACAGACGGCACCAGACCGAGCGCAGCGAAGGCTGGTGCCGGAGGTGGGAGTCGAACCCACACACCCTTGCGGATACGGGATTTTGAGTCCCGCGCGTCTGCCAGTTTCACCACTCCGGCCCGGGAAGTGTTCAGGACAGCAACGTCAATCTTATCAGGAGTTTGTGTGCCACGCGGCGCACTGACGTCGGTCACATGATCGGGACAATTGGTACGTCTCGCGTGAGGGCGAGTACGATTCGCGCGACCGTGACGCTGCGGTTTACAGGGAGTCCGATCACATGCCTGGTTCGCCAACAATTCTGCCTTGTGAAGGCTAGCCCATTCAAGGACAAGGCGAGCGCTCGCGTCGGAAACGTGCCTCGAACAGTGCCCGATTCGATCACGCGTTCACGCGACCGTGATTCACGTGTGCGGAAAACAAGTGTTTTTCGATACGAATGGTGGGCTCCCAGGTTTTTGTCAGAACGACGCACGAGTTCGCGGGCTGTCTGCGGACCGTCCAGTCCGGGCATGGAGATGTCGAGGATGGGCCACGTCTGGATTCAGCCGAAGCGACGCATCCACTGGCTGCCCCCATCGCGGACCGCGGCGACGACATCGAAGTCCGGCGCGAGGAGCGTCGACGCATTGGCCAGCACCCACGCGTGGTCGTCGGCCACAAGAACTCTCGGCCGACGTTCGCCGTCGTTCGCTCCTAGGTGCACACGGATTGCGTTGGGGAACTGAGAGGCACCCGAGCTTGAATCGTCGTTCCTCGCCCCACCTCCGAGTGAATGGAAAGCTGCCCGCCGACGAGTCCCAACCGTTCCTTCATGCTGGTCAAGCCTAGCCCGCGCCCTCTGATGGCCTCTTGAGGGTCAAAGCCAACCCCTGAATCCTGTACGGTAAGCTCGACGTCATCTACCTGACCCTTGAGCAAGACCCGGAAGCGTCGTGAGCCGCTATGCTTGATCGCATTCTGCAGGGCTTCTTGCAACACCCGGAAGAGACACAGGGAGATCCCCGGTGGCAGGGTTTTCGAGATGTTCTCGGAGTGAAAGTCAATTTCCACCCGCTGTCGATCGGATAGCTCTTCGCAAAACCCGGCCGCCGCGGCTGCGAGCCCCACGATCTCCAGTTTCGAAGAGTGAAGACGGTGCGACAACGCCTGAATATCGGTAGCAAGATCTGTGGTCTGTTGGATTGCCGCCCCGATCTCCTGCTCGAGTTCAGCCGCCGAAGCCGGAGGACTGTGCTTCACGCGCTGGAGATGCAGACTCAGCAACGCCAGCCGTTGACTGATGTCGTCGTGAAGCTCTCGGGCGAGTCGGGTGCGCTCTTCTTCATGCGCTTCGATCAACTTCTGACTCACCGTGGCAAGGGCGTCCACGGCCAGCTTGCGCTCGGTGACGTCGATGGCCGTGCCAATGTAACCAACAAACGAACCGTCCACGTTAAATCGCGGCACACCCGCACTCACCATCCAGCGATATTCGCCGTCATGGCGCCGGAGCCGATGCTCCATCTGAAACGGCTCGCGCTGATCGAAGGCCTTCACGTACGCATCCCGGCATCGCTCCACTTCGTCGGGGTGGAGGACCTCTATCCATCCGATTTCCCAACGCCGCATCGAATGACCGCCCGGTGAAATCGAGCCAGGTCTGATTGAAGTACGTGATCAGCTTCTCGACGTCCGACATCCAGATCATGCACCGGAGCCGTATTCGCGATGAGGCGGAACCGTTCTTCGCTTTCGCGTACCGCGCGTTCTGCTTCGCGGCGTAGCGTGTCATCGCGAAATCCGACGACGATGCCGACCGTTTTACCTTCCGTTCTTCAACGGAGACGCACTGTACACAACAGGAAAGAAACTGCCATCCTTCCGAATGAACGTGTCCTCGTGCTCGCGAAGTTCGACTCCTTTTTGCAGAACTTGCAGGCCCGGGCAGTCGCTCGCAGGGAAGGGACGTGCCGTCGGGATGCTTGTAATGCGTCACGTCGTGCATTTTCCTGCCGAGCAGCTCAGCGTTCGTCCACCCGAACATGGCCTCTGCAGCCGGGTTCACGTACGTGACCAATCCGTTCAGATCGAGGGTGTACACGCCCGAGGCCACGTTGTTCATGGCCAAGCGGAAGCGTTCTTCCCTGTCGCGTAGAATCGCGTCTCTCCGCTTGTTCTCCGTGATGTCTCGCGCAATCTTGGACGCGCCGATGATCCGGCCTTCCGCATCTCTCACTGGGGAGACGGTGATGGAGACGTCGATCGTCTTCCCGTCTTTCGAGACACGACGCGTTTCGTAGTGCTCAATCCTGTTCACCGGCTCGTACCCGTCTTAGAATGTCGTTCTCCTCATCCCGCAACTCAGGAGGGATGATCATGGTGATCGGCTGTCCGATCGCTTCGTCCTCCGTATATCCGAACATCCGCTGGGCAGCGACGTTCCAACCTGAAATCACACCTTCCAGATTCTTGGAGACGATCGCATCATTCGAGGACTCCACGATGGCCGCATGCCGCAGTCGGAGCTCCTCCGCGCGCTTTAGATCGGTGATATCCGCGGCCGAGGCGAGCAGGCAAGGTTCGCCGTTGATCTCGATCAATTCTGCTGATGCTAAGATCGTCCGGACATCGCCGGTCTTCCTGCGAATACTGAGCTCAACATTTCGAATAGTTTCTCCTGACAAGAGTCGCTGGACGTGGGCGGCTCTTTGATTGCGCTCGACCCAGAGTCCGATGTCAAAGGAAGTTCGGCCGATGACCTCGTCGCGCCTCCAACCCGTCATTCGCTCGAAGCTTTCATTGACGTCGATGTAGCGGCTCTCCTTGGCGCTCGTTAATATGAGCGCCATCGGACTCTGTCGAAACGCCTTGGAAAATTTCTCTTCAGACGTCCTCAGTTCTTCCTCTACGTGCTTCAGCGTCACCCCAGGGGGAGATTCCATGTCCGACCTCGACGATGGTTCGTCCATTGAAACAGCGAGCGTTTGCGACAGGAGTCTACCCTATGGTTTGTCCGGGGCGTATGGCTCATGAGCTCCACGCTGTGTCACTGAAGAAAGTGCTCTGCCGGCGCTTCACGCCGTCGCGAACGCGCCGATCTTCGGCGTCCATAGCAGCCAAGTGGGCCGCGGCCACGCTGGCCCGGCGCATTCTCGACGGCGAGTCGCCGCAACTCGTCAGGACGTCACTTCAACTCCCTGGGCCGCCGGCGTGCGGCATTCTGACGATATGCCGTGAGTTCGAACCATAGCTCTAGAGATTCCCTGGTAACACATCGGTATGTCTCTTGAGACCATCGATGTTTTAGGTAGCGTGTGTACGCACACCGCCAGAGGAATGCGGTAGTCGCCATCGCTCGGTTCTGTGTTGGTTGGCGAGCAAGTTGCGCAGCCCTCCAATATGGAGGCTCGCGTCGGTAATCTGTTCCGCAACATCGGCCGGTATCTCTTCGCGTTCGCCATAGTAGCAGGTGCGTTCGCTCTCAGGTGGTGGCTGATCCCCTTCACCGGAACAGGCGCGCCATTTGTGCTGTTCTTTGCGGCGGTCCTGGTGACCAGCCTGTATGCCGGTGTCTGGCCGGGGATTTGCGCGCTCGTGATCAGCCTGCCGCTTGCCGTCGACACGTTCGTGACGCGCGCGGGCTACCCTCTTTCTCAAGCGGTCATTCAGGCGCTGCTGTTCGGAGTCGACGGGCTCGTCGTGGTCTATCTGACGTTTCTCATGAGGAGGGAGCGTCAAGCCGTCCAGGACGCGAATCGGCAACTGCACACTGCCAACGAAGAAATCACGAGATCGATGGCGCGGTCGCGCGAGCTCATTGAGCTTGCGCCCGACGCATTCTTTCAGGCAGATCTCGACGCTCGCTTTACCGATGTTAACCAAGCCGCATGCCGGCTCCTCCGCTACAGTTGGGACGAGCTGATTGGGAAGACCATCTTCGACTTCGTTCCGGTCGAGGACGCGGATCGGCTGAAGGCGGTCAGGGCCGAGCTTCTTTTGCCCGGACGGGTGCACACAGCGGAGTGGATCCTAAAGCGGAAGGATGGAACGTTCGTCCCTGTCGAGGTGAGTTCGAACATTCTGCCCGATGGCCGTTGGCAGGCGTTCGTGCGCGACATCAGCGAGCGAAAGCGCGCTGAAGACGAACTGCGCATCTCGGAGGCGAAGTTCTCTGGGATCGTGTCCATTTCTGCCGATGCGATCGTCGCTGTCGACGGTCACCAGCGAATTGTCATCTTCAACGATGGTGCCGAGAAGATCTTTGGCTATTCCAAGGCCGAGGTGATCGGTGCACCGCTGGACATCCTCATTCCCGGTCGCCTTCGCGCTGCCCATCGACTGCACGTCGAGCAGTTCATATCCGGCAAGGAGACTGCGCGTCAGATGGGAGAGCAACTGACGACGCTCGCCGGCCTGCGCAAGAATGGCGAAGAGTTCCCCGCAGAGGCGGCGATCTCGAAGCTGGGCGTCGGCGAGACGGCGCTGCTCACGGTGGCGCTTCGCGACGTCACTGACCGTAAGCGCATCGAAAAGGAGGAGCGGTTTCTGACCGACGCCGTGGCTGTGCTGGCCCGCTCGCTCGATTTTGAGCAGACACTTGCGACCGTGGCCCAGTTAGTCGTTCGGGATTTTGCAGACTGGTGCTTGGTCGAACTCGTGGGGGAGCACGAGCACATCCCACGCCTCAAGATGGCCTGTGCGGACCCGGCGAACGCGGCGCTATGTACACGTTTCGAGCAAGTGCCAATTGACCGAAATCGACCCTACCTCGTCCGAGAGGTGATTGAGAAGAAGCAGTCGCTCCTCATTGAACACGTCACTTCTGAGCACCTCGAAGCCGTCGCGCAAAATCCGGAGCACCTGCAGGTGCTCCGCTCCATCAATCCCACGTCCCTCATGGCACTCCCGCTTCTGATTCGCGGACAACTCCTTGGGGTCATCGCGTTCGTCTCCTCCACACCGTCTCGCACCTACCGACCTCGCGATCTTCGTTTGGCCGAGGCGCTAGCGGACCGGGCAGCTCTGGCGATCCAGAATGCCCGTCTCTACCGCGCCTCGGTCCATGCCACGCAGCTGCGGGATCAAGTGCTCGGCGTCGTCGCTCATGACCTGCGGAATCCGCTTGCCGCGATCCTGTTGCAGGCCAACGCGCTGAAGCGTCGCGGCCCTGAGCCCGAACGGCGATCTCAGCAGCGAAGTGAGGGGATCGAGCGCGCCGCCAGGCGCATGAACCGTCTGATTCAAGATCTCCTGGATGTCGCGCGGATGGAGTCTGGGCAGCTGACACTCACGCGAACACGACTATCTGCACGCGAGCTGATCGTCGGGGCAGCGGATATGCAGAGACCGCTCGCGTCTGCATCGTCTCTGGAGCTTGGAGTCGACGCGACTCGTGATGTTCCCGACGTCTGGGGTGATCGAGACCGGCTCCTTCAGGTGTTCGCGAATCTCATCGGCAATGCAATCAGGTTTACGGGTGCTGGTGGGCGTATCACGGTCGGCGCGACTTCAAGAGATCATGACGTTGTCTTCTGGGTCGCCGACACGGGTTCTGGCATCGCATCTGAGAACCTCCCCCGTGTGTTTGACCGATTCTGGCAAGCCACCAGGTCCGGGCGTGAAGGAGCCGGCCTCGGACTGCCCATCACCAAGGGCATCGTCGAGGCTCACGGCGGTCGAATCTGGGTCGAAAGCACTCCGAATCGCGGCACGACCTTCTCCTTCACGATTCCCGAGGCAACCCCAGAGCAGGGTCGACCGTCGGGGCCCAGCGGGTCCTCGCATCTGGAAGGTTACCGAGCCGCTTAGATCACGTGCCGGATTCCGTGGCGGATCTTGTTCATTTCGCTGCATCTTGCTGCAGCTTGGCGCGAGAAGCGAAGCAGTGCTCGAAGCCATCACCGACCTGAACGTGGCCGCAATCCCGCCGCATATTTCGCTGGAGCAGAAGAAGAAGTTAGATTGCGAAGAAATGAAGAAATGATGCGCAGAACCGGTCCGCTGTACCGCCGCTGTACCCGCCGCTGTATGGCCGCGCTGTTGGGAGGGGCTGCTACACTGGAGTAGATGCACCCCGACTTGACAGCACTCAACCACATTGAGGAGCTCGACCGCCTGATCGACGAATCGCAGAATCGGCTGCTTCTGTTGTTCAAGCACAGCTATACGTGCGGGACGAGCATGGACGCACTGGACGAGCTCGTCGCACACCTCAACGAGGGGCCGACCGACGCGCAGTACGCGATGGTCACCGTGCAGACCCATCGCGCTGTGTCGAATGCGGTCTCGGCGCGCCTGGGCGTGCGCCACGAGACGCCCCAGGCGCTGCTCATTCGCGACGGCCGCGTGGTGTGGAGCGCGTCGCATTTCCGCGTGACAGCAAGCGCCGTCGACGACGCGATACGAAATCAGGCGTAAGGCCCGACCTTCAATCACTGCCAGGGTGAGCCTTGTCAGGTTTGCCAGCCGCATTCGTATGTCGGGCAGTGTCAGGCCCGCCAGCCGCGTCCAACAGCGCATCGCTGATTCGCACAGGATAGGGACTCCCGCCACCGAGTCGTCTCACAGACGAGGACAACATCGCGATCTGTTCTGCGCGACGCTGTCGCAAGTCTTTCAGCGACGGGCCAACCCGCCGGACTCCAGCCGTCATGACCTGGCGCAACAGCGGAATGGCATTCTTCGGACCTGCTTCGTCCAGGCCAATCACGTCTTCAACGGCAACCCCTTTCTCCACGACCCGCCATACCTGCTTGCGGCCCGGATAAGTGTGCTTGCCGACGCTTCTCTTCATCACGGCAACAAACCGGCCATTCCGCTCGATCTCCGCAAGCTTGTACACCCCTGAAAGCGCTGGAGCGTCGCTCGATGTGCTGACGGCGGTCCCGACCCCGAAGCCGGCAACAGGCGCCCCTGACTCGACGATCTCCGCAACGCGCCATTCATCGAGGTCCCCGCTGACGACGATGCTCGTCTCCCGGAGACCATGCGCATCGAGGATCTGCCGGACCTCCCTGCTCAGCGCAATGAGGTCGCCACTGTCCAACCTGACCGCGCGCGGCCGTAGCCCGGACGCGGCGACCATTCGCGCGGCGGCGATCGTGTCGTAGGTATCGAGTAGAAATATTGCTCCGTCTCCGAACGTGTCCGCGTAGCGCCGGAACGCCGTCGCCTCGTCCGGAAATGCCATTACCCACGAATGACCCATCGTGCCGGACAGCGGAATGCCAAAACGGCGCCCTGCTTCGACGACCGATGTTGAATCGAAGCCGGCCAGATAGGCAGCGCGTGCCGCCAGGATTCCCGCCTCGGTTCCGTGTGCGCGCCTGGCGCCGAACTCCATGAGGCTGCGACCCGCAGCTGCCTCGACGACGCGCGCGGCCCGACTCGCGACCGCGGTCTGAAACATCGTCTGCGCGATGAGGGCGGTCTCGACAATCTGTGCCTCCGCGATCGGCGCCGTCACGCGAAGCAGCGGCTCGAACGCAAAAGCCGGCGTGCCCTCCTCCATGGCCCACACGTCCCCTGTAAAACGGAAGCTCGCCAGGTAGTCATCAAAGAACCGCGACGGGAGCGTTGAGAGGTTCGGAATGCCGCGGAGGAATCGAATGTCATCAGCGGTGAAGTGCAGGCCTTCGAGGAACTCGAGCGCCTGCTCGATGCCGGCAGCGACAAGGAATTGCCTGGTCGGCGGCAGCTGGCGCACGTATAGATCAAACGTGGCGCGTCCACTCAGACCGGAGACGTAGTAGCCTCCTGTCATCGTGATTTCGTACAGATCGGTCGACAGCGCCGAGACCATCGTGTCAGATTCGCGTACCGCGAGTCTGACCCGGAACGTCCATGTCCGCAAGCGCTTCGTGATTGGTGATCGCTAATCACCAATCACGAATCACTAATCGCCACAGTCCGGGTGGTCGGCGTTTACGTTGAAGCGAGGCGCCGCGCGATCGCCTGCGCGGCAACCCAGGCCGACGACCACGCCCACTGAAAATTGAACCCGCCGAGGCGGCCGTCGACGTCAAGGATCTCTCCTGTGAGATACAACCCTGGGCACACTCGCGATTCCATCGTCGCGGAATCGATCTCCGCCAGAGGGACGCCGCCGGCGGTCACCTCGGCGAAGTTGTAGCCGCGACTGTCTCTGACGCTCAACGGCGTCTCGATGAGCGCGCGCACGAGGCGCCGGCGATCATCGCGGGCCAGGTGCGCCATCGTCGCCGCCTCGCCGAGCCGCGCGGCCTCGACCCACTCGTCCGCGACCGACGCGGGAAGCTTGGAGGCAAGCACGGTGCGCACCGATGCACGCGGGCGCTCACGTTGCTGGTCCTGCAGCCACCCGTCGGCCGATTCGAACGTTTCGCCAGGCATCACATTCAAGAGAACCTCCGGTTCCTGCGCGTCGAGTCGGGCGCGCAGCCAGTGCCGCGACGCGTTCAGCATCAGCGGCCCGCTTGCGCCGAAGTGCGTCCACAGCATCGCGCCCTCGAGGCGAACAGACGTCCGGTGTCCGACGCGCAACGTCACCGACGCCGGATGCGCGACACCCGCAAGCCGTGGGAGACCCGAGTCGTCGAGGATCAGCGGCACCAGCGCCGGGGTCGTTTCCACGTACCCATGACCGAGACGCCGCGCAAAGTCATAGCCGGCGCCGTCGCTCCCGCTTTTCGGCAGCGAACGACCCCCTGTAGCGAGCACGACGATGTTCGTCGCATAGGACTCGCCGTCGGCTGTATCCACGACAAACCCGCGATCGACTCGCTCAACAGCGACGACGCGCCGCGCGGAGTGAAGCTCGGCGCCTGCTTGCTTCAGCTCGCGTAGGAGTGCGTCGAGCACGGTGCGCGCGCGATTGGTGTCCGGAAAGAGCTTGCCGTCGTCTTCCTCATGCAGGGTAACGCCGAGCCCATCAAAGAACTCTGCCGCGCGGCTTGCCGGAAAGGCGCGCAGCACGTTGCGGATGACCCGCGGGTCGCCGCCCCAGAAATCGCGCTCCGTAACCACGCGGTTGGTGACATTGCAACGCGCCCCGCCGCTGACAAGGATTTTTGCCCCAACCGTTCGCGCGCCGTCGGCACAAACGATGCGTCGTTGCTTCACGGCTCGCGCACAGAACACGGCCGTGGCGAGCCCGGCAGCGCCTCCGCCAACGATGACGACGTCTGCAGTATCGCGGCTCAACGGCATTCAGCCGGGCAGTCGCGATACGGACGTGGTCGGTGGGGCATACAACGTGCAATTTAGCGCATGCGACGCGCGGCCCCTGCGTCCGCGGCCGTAAAGCACTTTGACGCGAAGGAGGAGGACAGGATGAAAAGGTTAACTTCAATAGGAGCCGCGGCCTTTACAGCGGCATTCCTCACGGTGGCGATCAACGTCTCCGCGCAGGACTCGAATATCAATCAGCGTACGTATCTGACGTTCAGCGGACCTGTGCAGATGCCGGGCGTGACGCTTCCGGCAGGCAAGTATGTGTTCCGTCTGGCCGACACGTCGTTGCACAACGTCATGCAGGTCTTCGACGGTGAGGAGAAGGACATCATCGGTCAGTGGTTCTTCATCCCCAAGAACCGCACGACGGAAGAAGCAAACGCGGCCAACGGCAAACCCGTGGTGACCTTCATGGAAGTGCCGGAAGGGGTGACACCAGCGGTCAAGTATTACTTCTATCCGACTGACCTCACAGGTAAGGAGTTCATTTATCCGAAGGATCAGGCGCTGAAGCTCGCGGCGGCGTCAAAACAGCCGGTGCTCGCCACCGACACGGACGTCGCGAAGGGCGGCGAGGCGCACGTGTTTACAGTCGAGCCGAGTGGCGCCGAGGCGGCGTATGACGCCAATGCGGCCGCAAATCAGAATCAGCAGGCTGCGGCGAGCGCGCCGGCGGCGCCCGCGGCGCCGGTCGCGGAGAACCGCCCGACTGACCTGGGCGCGGATCGCGATCGGACGGTGACTGGCACGTCGGGTGTCGCCGACCAGAACCCCGCACCGCGCCAGCAGGCGTCCAGCGAGCTGCCGAAGACCGCAAGTCCGTTTCAGCTGATGGGGCTGCTGGGTCTTATGGCACTCGCCGGCGGCTTCGGCCTTCGGCTCGCGCGTAGCACCAACTAGTCGTACGATGTAGGGACGGACGCAAGGTCCGTCCCTACCGTCGATTGGATCGTTCGAATCGTTCGGTGCGTTCGGATCGTTCCCGTTCGTTGAGGATCCCATGCATTGGCGGAATCTGCGGCACGTCCTGCTCGGAGCGGCCTTCTGTGCCGCTATTCCTCTCGTCGTTCATGCCCGCCAGGACGCTGAGGTCTTCAAGTCAGGCGCTGAGCTCGTCGTACTCCATGTGAACGTCTTCGACAAGCGAAGCGACGCCGTCCCCGAGCTGCCGCAAGGCGCGTTCACAATCTTCGAGGACGACAAGGCGCAGGAGATTGAGTTCTTCAGCGCGGGCGACGTGCCCGTGACAGTGGGGCTGATCGTCGACAACAGCACCAGCATGCTGACCGAGCGCGAGATGGTGCTGTCGGGAGCCGCCGCCTTCGCCGAATCGAGTCACCCCGAAGATGAGATGTTTGCGCTCATCTTCAACGAACATGTCCGTCACGGGCTGCCGAGCTCGATTGATTTCACGAAAAACCGCTTGCAGCTGCGCGCCTCGCTGCAGCGGTTTACCCCCGGTGGGAAAACGGCGTTCTATGACGCCGTCATCGCGGGCCTCGACCATCTTGAAAAAGCCGGCTACCAGAAGCGCGTTCTCGTCGTGCTGAGCGATGGTGGCGACAATGCCAGCCAGCACAGCGAAAAGGAGATGCTCGATCGCGTATCGAGCAGCAGCGCGCTCGTCTATACGGTCCTCGATCCAAACGCCGTCGTTCCGGGTGAAAGCAAGCCGGCCGTACTGCGGCGGCTCGCGAAGCTGTCGGGCGGTGTCGCCTACTTTCCCAGAACGAGCCGCGATCTGGTCGCGGCTTTCCAGGAGGTCGCTGGAAACATCCGCCGCGGCTACAGCATCGGCTACCTGCCATCGAGCACCGAGCATCGTCACGACCAGCGACATCGTGTAAAGGTGACCGTTCGTGTACCCGGTCGTCGAGATCTGACCGTCCGCGTGCGCAATGAATATGCGGAGACTGAACCTGGAACCCGCTGACGGGCCCGGCAGCGAATCGGCCGACACAACGCGACACCGCTGGCGCGACGTGCGTCGCTTGCTCGAGCGCACGCTGTTTCTCATTGCGGCTGGCTGCCTCGGCTATTACCTCTACGTGTACGGAGAGGCTCGCCTCTATCAGTCCTTTGAAGACAGAGAGATCGATACGATCCTCGCGAGCGGCGCATCGCGCGCGGCGAGCGATCCAAATGTGCCGCGGCCGGCACCCGCGGAAGGCTCAACGATCGGCCGCATCGAAATCCCGCGACTGGGTGTGTCGGCCGTGATTCGCGCCGGCAGCG
The DNA here is from genome assembly GCA_963741135.1 of uncultured Acidobacteriota bacterium. Lineage (GTDB taxonomy): Bacteria > Acidobacteriota > Vicinamibacteria > Vicinamibacterales > UBA2999 > Gp6-AA40. The sequence goes on along the minus strand of CAVUHC010000003.1, from coordinate 365,148 downwards.
ACGCGCGAACACTCCGCTTGGCGGTCGGCTACATTCCGGGCACCGCTTTGCCGGGTGAAAAGGGCAACGTCGGACTTGCGGGGCATCGGGATACGTTTTTTCGCAAGCTCCGCGACATCAATCCGGACGACGAGATCCGCGTGACCACGAAAGACGGTGTGTTCCGCTACTTCGTTCAACGCACGAACATCGTCCAGCCAAGCGACGTGTGGGTGCTCGACGCAACCGGCTATCCTGCGCTGACGCTCGTCACCTGCTACCCCTTCACCTACATCGGATCGGCGCCCCAGCGTTTCATTGTTCGCGCGGCGCTCCGAGCGCCCGACAGTTTGGGCGAGATCCGGCAGCCAGTCCCGAAACCTCCGGCATAGGTCCGCAGCGCGCCGTCGCGGCTCCAGCGAGTCATCATTCGCCGGCTAAGCTTCGCCGCATCAATCATTGAACTTATAATGCGTAACTAATACCTAACTGATCTGAATCAGCGGCGTCTGGATGCTTCTGGCCTTTACAACCCGAATGGTGGCTGCGGTAAGACCACGACGGCCGTGAAGGTTGCCACAGAGCTGGCGCGCCGAGGGCGCTCTGTCACTTAATTACGTAATAATTGAAAAGCGTCCCAGGGCCGTGGAACCGGCGCGTGGGCGCAGGGTGCAACTATCCCAATGGCAACCCGACCCCCGGGCAAACGAATCGGCAAGAGCGGCGAAGAGATCTTCGTTCCGCGCGTGGACGGCGCGGATGAAAAGCCGAAGAAGCGCGGGCGGCGTCCGTCGCACACGGAACACTGGACGAAGGTGACCGTGGTGCTCTTCGATCGCCAGATCGTCTTCCTCGATCGGCTCGGGGCCGACATTCGCGCGGCCAGCGGCGTCGCGATCAGCCGTGCGCACGTTATCCGGGCGCTCATCGACGCGCTCAGCGAGTCAGACCTCGATCTCACCGGCACGCGATCCGAAGCGGACCTGAAAGCGATTCTCACCGCGCGCCTCGGACGTTATCGCGTCTGATGATCCAGCGGACCTGACAAGGTCCGCGCCGCGTCGTAGACTGCCAGACCGTGGCGCTTCTACGCTGGGGCCTTCTCGGGACCGCCCGCATCAACCGGCTGATCATCCCGGCCATCCGTGCTTCCGCCCGCAGCGTCGTTCACGCGGTCGCGAGCCGGGACGGCGGCCGCGCGCGCACGTACGCGGCATCGTGGTCGATTCCGCGTGCATTCGCGTCGTACGATGAGCTCCTCGCCGCGGACATCGACGTTCTCTACATCTCGCTGCCGAACTCGCTGCACGCGCCATGGACGCTGCGCGCCATCGAAGCGGGCCTGCACGTGTTGTGCGAGAAGCCGCTGGCGCTGGCTCCTGACGACGTGCGGCGGATCTCCGAGGCGGCGGCTCAGCGCGGGCGCGTCGTGACGGAGGGATTCATGTACCGCCACCACGCGCAGACCGCCCGCGTCGCGGGGTTGATCAGCGGCGGTGCTATCGGATCGATACAGACGCTCGTTGGAGGATTCACCTACGTCCAGAGCCGCGCACACGACGTTCGGCTCGACCCGTCGCTCGGCGGCGGCGCGTTGTGGGATGTCGGCTGCTACCCGGTAAGCTTCGGTCAGTGGATCGCCGGCGCGCGCCCAGGCGCCGTCATCGCCGCACAGCGGATGGGGCCGACAATGGTCGACGAACATTTCGGGGGGACCGTGACGTACGCGAATGGTGTGATGCTGCACTTCAACGCCGGTTTTCGCGCCGCGTACGACACGCTGATGCGGGTGATCGGGAGCGACGGCGTCCTCGAGATTCCACTGCCGTATCGTCCGGACGCGCGCTGCGAGATCATCGTCCGTCGAGCCGACACCATTGAACGGATCGACATTGCGGGCAACGCGCCGTTCGTCGACCAGATCATCGATCTGGAGGATGCCGTCCTGGACGGGCGCCCCTCGCGAGTGACGCTCGAGGAGAGCCGGGTGCTGGCGGCCACACTTGTCGCTCTCCGTGAAGCCGCTCGGCAGCGGCGGGCGATCGATGTCGCCATCTAGCGGTCCGACTGAACCAGCGAGTCCGGCTGAAGCCGGACACTACCGGGCAGCCGCCCGCCGGACGCTACCGGGAATCGCCCGCCGGACGCCCCTGGCGCGCCGAGGTCATCGGCGGCGTCACCACCTTCATCACGATGGCGTACATCGTCATCGTCAACCCAGCGATCCTGGCTGGATCGGGCACCGGCATGCCGTTCGCCGGCGTCCTGAGCGCGACGGTCCTGATCGCGTTCAGCATGACGCTGCTGATGGGCCTCTATGCGCGCCTGCCGTTTGCGGTCGCGCCAGGGATGGGCCTCAACGCGTTCTTCGCGTACACCATCGTCCTGCAGGACAAGGTGCCGTGGCAGACCGCGCTCGGCATGGTGTTCTGGGCCGGCGTCCTGTTCCTGGTCGTCTCCGCCACCACACTTCGCGAGCGCATCGCGCTCGCAATCCCGTCGGGTCTGCGACTCTCCGCGGCTGCCGGCATAGGCCTGCTGCTCACGTTCGTAGGACTGCGCAACGCCGGGCTGATCGAACCAGATCCCGCAACCATGGTCCGGCTCGGAACGCTCGACCATCGCAGCGCGTTCCTGCTCCTGGGCCTTGTCGTCGCCGTCGTCCTGATGCGACGAAACAATCCGCTGGCGTTTCTCAGCTCAATCTTCGTCGTGACGCTGCTGGCGTGGGTGATGGGCTACACGACACCTCCGGAACGGCTGGTCAGCATGCCGGATTTCTCGTCCGTCCTTCTCAGGCTCGATATCGTGGGCGCCCTGCAACTGAGCCTGCTCCCCGCCATCATCTCTATCCTCTTCACCGACCTGTTCGATTCGCTGTCGACATTCATCGGCGTGGCAACGGCCGCGGGTCTGACCGAACCCGACGGGACGCCAATAAACCTGCGCCGCGGCCTTATCGTCGACGCCCTGGCCACGCTGGGCGCCGGCCTGGCAGGAACATCGTCCGGTACTGCGTATGTCGAAAGCATCGCCGGCATCCGCATGGGTGGTCGCACGGGCCTGACATCCGTGGTCACCGCCGCTCTGTTTCATTCCGTGTTTCTTCGTGGCGCCGCTGGCCGCGGCGGTACCCGCCTTTGCGACGGCGCCGGTGCTCATTCTGGTGGGCGTGGCGATGTTCCAGATGGTCTCGCAGATCAACTTCGCGACCATCGAGGACTCGCTGCCGCCATTCATCACGCTCGTGCTGATCCCGCTCACGTTCTCGATCACGCAGGGCATCCTGTGCGGCTTCCTTCTTCACGCGCTGCTCTACGGCTGCGCAGGTCGCGCGCGCGAGGTGCCACTCGCGCTATGGCTGCTTGCCGCGCTCTCGGCGGTCCTTCTCTTTCTTCGGTAAACTTCCGGGGATGTCCGATCGCAAGACGCTTGGTTGCGGCTGTGAAGTCGAGACCTACCGGGACTTTCTCGGCCGCGTCGTCGGCAAGATCGTCGCGCGCGACCCGAATTGCCCAGACCAGACACACGCGCCCGAGCGCGTGATCGTCATGCCGGGCCGCGAGAACGCCAGGCCCGAATAATCGTGACGAAACCCACCGATCCCACAGTCCTCTGGCGGATGACCCGCGGCAAGAACACGGCGCACGCCACGATTTTTCCTGGTGATACCCAGACCACGATCACGTGGTTTTTCGACGGCGTCATGGACCGCGCCGAAAACTACGATTCGCTCGACTTGGCGATGGCACGGGCTGACCAGATTCGCGGCGTGCTCCTCACCGACGGCTGGACGGCCGCCGACGCTTGATATGATGGCTGGAGTGGCTACGGCAGCGCGGCTTCACAAGACAGTTGGTGTCACAGTCGGTCGCGTCCTCGTCGGCGGCGGGGCTCCGGTCGTCGTGCAGTCCATGACGATGACGGACACCGCCGACGCGGCAGGGACGGCGCGCCAGTGCATCGAGCTGGCGGAAGCCGGATCGGAGCTGGTGCGGGTGACGGTGAACGTGCCCGAGGCCGCAGCGGCGGTGCCTGAAATCAAGCAGCGGATGCTCGATGCCGGCTGCACCGCCCCCCTCATCGGGGACTTCCACTACAACGGTCACCTGTTGCTGACGCGGTTCCCGGACTGCGCCGCCGCGCTCGACAAGTACCGGATCAACCCGGGCAACGTCGGCACCGGGCGCCGGCGCGACGAGCAGTTCGCCACCATCTGCAAGGTGGCGATCGATCACAACCGGCCGGTGCGCATCGGCGTAAACGGCGGCTCGCTCAATCAGGAGCTGGTCGTCTCGAAGATGCAGGAGAACACCGACCGCGCGCTCGGCCGAACCTCCGAGGAGATTCTCAACGAGTGCATGGTGATTTCGGCGGTCCAGTCGACGGAGCTCGCGCTCGAGACCGGCATGCGGAAGGACCAGATCATCATCTCGTGCAAAGTGTCGCGTCCCCGCGATCTCATTGCCATCTATCGCGACCTCGCGCGCCAGACCGATCAGCCGCTGCACCTGGGCTTGACGGAGGCGGGCATGGGAACCAAAGGGTTGGTCTGGTCGGCGTCGGCGATGGGCGTGCTGCTGAACGAAGGTATCGGGGACACGATCCGCGTATCGCTCACTCCGCGCCCGGGCGGCGATCGTCGCGACGAAGTCTACGCGGCATGCGAGCTGCTCCAGGCGCTCGGCCTCCGCTCGTTTTCACCGAGTGTCACTGCATGCCCCGGCTGCGGTCGCACGACCAGCTCCACGTTCCAGGAGCTTGCTGAGCGCACGCAGGACTACATCCGCAGCCGCATGCCTGAATGGAAGGTGCGCTACGAGGGCGTGGAAACACTGACCCTCGCGGTCATGGGATGCGTGGTCAACGGACCGGGAGAATCCAAGGCGGCGAACATCGGCATCAGCCTGCCTGGGACCGGCGAAGCGCCGAACTGTCCGGTCTTTGTCGACGGCGAGCACTTCACCACGCTCCGTGGCACCTATGACGAGCTCGACGAAGGCTTCCGAGCGCTCGTCGAGAACTACGTTTCGACCCACTATTCCACGAAGTAACTCTCGAGACTGAAATCGAGCCGGCGTTGGGATCCGGTGCCGCGTCAGGTCCTGTTCAGCGTCTTCCGATTCAACCCGCCGTTCATGACGGGCCACAGAGACGCAGAGACACAGAGCAACTTCAAGGTACCGGTTTCACGGCGGCGGCGAGTACGCGGATTTCCCTGTGCACGGGTTCTACGTCCGAGACGTGATGGGCCGCGAGTGGTGGGAAAGCGGAGCGGTGAAGCAGGCCTGCGGTGCGGCGAGATGATGGCGCTGGAGTGGAGTGACGTCGATCTGGCGAAGCGACAGCCGTGCGAGCATGGCTAACGTCGAAGGCAGCATGTGGTAATATCGTGGTATTACCTATGCCGACGATCACTGTAAAACTCGACAAGAAGCGCGCCGAACGACTCGCGCGGTGGGCGCGGCGTAGCAAGGTACCAAAGTCCGAAGTGATCCGTGCTTTGATCGACCGAGCTGGACCGATCGAGACGGGCGAAGACTTGATCGAATGGGTTGAGAGTGCCGCGGACAAAGGATTGGGGTTCGCGCAGAAAAAGACATGACTCGCCCAGTCCTGTTAGACACGTCTTTCCTCATCGCGCTTGAGCGTGAAACGGCCAGTGGCATCATCGGCCCTGCGCGTAAGTTCCTGCCGTCGCTACGCAGTAGGCCCCTCGTCGTTTCAATTGTTGGTGTCGAGGAACTTCTAGAAGGGGCAGTGGACGAAGCTGCGGCCACCGCCTCGCTGCAGCGATTTTCAATCCAAGGTCTGCACCTCGCTCACGCACGACGGTGCGCTTTGATTCAGACCCGCGCATCGCGCCGACTGGGCGAGAACGACGCGTGGCTGGTGGCTACTGCCGACTCGCTGAACGCGGACGTTGTCGGCGCCGATCGTGCCGCGTTCGAACGACTCGGCGCGCGTTATCTGCGCTTCCGCTAACGCCACCCGAGTTTGCCTGACTGTGCCGCCATCAACTCGATCAAAGCCACGGACGCTGTCGGAACCCTCCAGGCTATCTCGCGACCCAAGGACGCGGCATAAGACCAATGCATTCACGCGGCACGGAATGCACCGCGAATGCGCTGCTCCTCCAGCTTGTTGAGTGCCTGGTTTTCCCCGGCCTTTGGATCCGGGACGGTGGTGTCCGCTGTACCTGCTTTGTAACTGGACCCCGGCTTTCTCGCGAATCTCGCCGATTGGGCGTTTCAGTTTGTTCAGATCGTGCGCGAATTCAAAGAATCGGGCAGACCGACTACCGCCGCCTCCAAATCCATAACTATCTGTGTGTCTTGAGTTTACGCCTCTGGCGATCTCCACTGGGGGCGATCTCGGGGCACATCCGAGACGCAGCCCTCAAGTGACTTGCTCCATTTGCCCCAGTTTGTACCGATCGTGCGATCGACCACGAGTCTGTTCCGCCGCCTCCACCAATAGTTCGAGTTCGAATTGATCACGCCTATCGAAACCCGCCCGACGTCTTTGAGCCTTCTACTCCATTAAGGATAGTCGCCAGCACGAACGGCACATGGCACGCAGTCACTAAAGGGCTTACCCGGTCGACGTAGAGGATCCTGTTCTCCGCGATGAGTTCGTCCAGCCCTTCCCGCGACATGAGAACGGCGTCGGCGGGAACGCCGCGCCGAATCTGCGCCGGGATCGCGTCTGGAGAGTTCCCCTGCGAGGGTCCCGAGCCCGTCGTCACCTTGATGCCCGTGGTGCGCTCGAATTCCGGCAGCAGCTCCTGGTATGCCACCCGGAATCCACCGGAGACGATCACCTTGACCTGTGCGAAGGACGCAGCCGGCCAGGCAAGGGCCAGCGCGAGCACGATCGTGAATCTGACAATCGCCTGCAATCGCGTGTTCATGGCATCTCCTCGCGCGCTCATCACTGCTTCACACATGTGAAGCTCGACGCCGCGCCGGGATCGCCGTGGCCGTCATACCGCGGATACTGCGGATACAGGCACATGGGCCTGGAGGCGACGACTTTGAACGGCACCGTCCGTTCCTGTGCGACCTGGGTCAGAATGCCCGGAGCCTTTCCCCCGTCGACCCAGCCGTCCAGCGCACCGAGGAGATCGACATCGCTCGGCACCGCCGCGCCGCCGCTCATAACACCCTCGCCGCCGTGGTTGACGCCGGGCGTGACGTAGAACCGGATGAACGAATCCGCCCGCTGCTGGCCCATCTTCGCCACGACCGCCTTGTAGTACGCGATTTCCTGCAGCACGCTTCTCGTGTAGTCGGCCCCGTTGCCTTTGAGAATCAGCTTGCCGCCGCGCGCGAGGAATGCCGACAGGTCGGGGTCGGTGGTATCCCACATCTCCGATACTTCCTTGATGCGGCGGGCGAGATCGGCTGTCGAGAAGCGCAGCGTGTTGTATTTCGCATCGCGCGCGAAGTAGAGACGGACGAAGGCGTCGCCCGTTACCCATGCGTCAGATTGCGTGCGCTCCGAGACAATCGGGAACTGCGGTGTCTCCGCACCTGTGATCGCCTCCACCATTCCGCCCGGTTGATCCTCACCGCCGTAGTTCCATCCGGGGAATGCGGTCACGCCATTCTTGAGCGGGAACGGGTATTCGAAGGGCCGATGGACGAACCGGTCCACTTCGATCTGCTTATCCGAAAGACAATGAGCGCCGGCGTCGGTTCCGTCCGGACACCGCAGCGTCCGCACATCGAACACGCTCATGCACCTCTCGTACGCGCTGATGACGCCGTCGGCAAGGTCGTCGAGCCGATCGCAGGCGGCAGTAACGGCGTCGTGTATCAGCTTGACCTTCGCTGGACTGATCCAGCCACCGTCGTGCTGCAGGAGTGACATCCTGGTGCGCGCCAGACCGCCGCCGACGTAGTTGGCCACCGGCACAACACTGACGATGCCGTCGAATGCCGCCGGAAAGCGCTGGGCCATCATCAGGGCTTCGCGGCCGCCTTCCGAGCCGCCGTAGAAATAGATCGCCGACGGCATCCGATCGTAGAACGCCTGCGTGACGCGGCGGGCGACATCGTAGGTCTTCTTGTATGACGCGTACGCCATGTTGATGAACGACTCGTCGTTCAATGCGAACGCGCGCGGCTCGGGGAGCTTCTCGTTCTGGTGGCCGGAGTCGGTTCCCCAGGTGGCGAAGCCGCGTGCGATCGGCACCGGCGTGTCGCGCCGGGCATCGCGCAGCGCGTTGAGCCCGGACACCAGCGTGCCGTTCGAGCCGCCACCGCCGTATTGAACGGCCTTGCCGTTCCACTGCACGGGGAGGTTGACCTCGAAATTGATTGGCGGGGCGTTGGGGTCGACCGGCGCGATCGCGCCAACGACCTTGCAGTACTCGCGGGTGACACCCGGTGTCAGCGGATCCGTGGGGACGCTCGCCATCTGCGCCGACGCCACGGTCGCGCCGCTCGTGGGCAGCGTGATGTCGCTCGCCGCAATCTTCAGGTTCGCCAGATCGGCGCAGCTCATCGCGGCCTCGCCGCGGGCGCCGCCCAGAGCGAAGGCCGCCACCATCAGCAACGCAACACGCGAAATGCGAAAACGTCTCGCAAGACCTCTGGCCATGGCCGGACCTCCGATGATTTCCGATTCGCGATTTGTGACTTGCGATTTCGTGCGCGGATCGTAATTCATAACACCGCAGTGCGTACAAGAAAAGCACGGAGAAACCCTTCGTTCCGTCGTGAGCTTCGTGGTGAGCGGGCACTCGCGCGGAAACGCGCCGGCAGGTCGCGCTGCCCCAGGCGGTTGCCCAGCTTGTGGCACGGCTTCCGCGGCCGCGTGACGACGAGCTCGGTGGACCCGCCGCCAAGCCAGTCGCCGACGCGCACGTCGTCTTCGAGCAGTCCTTCAATCGTGAGGTTCTCGCCGAACGCCCCCCATGGCAGCTCCGTGCCGGGCAGCTCCGTGCGCCAGAAGGCACAGTGTTCGGACGGATACGTATAGACAGCGCGGTTCCAGCCACCGTGCTTGACCAGGTCCGACTGGCGATCGCCGTCGATGTTGGTCCCGCGCACGCGGACGGGGCCGTCGCCCGCCGGCGTTTTGAAGATGGACGTCCGGACCGTCCTGGCGTTCCCGTCGGTGACCTCGCCCGGCTAGCCGACGTTGACCGAAATGATTCGCAGGTGGGCAGACCAGTGTAACGCCTGCCTCCCGCACGAGGAGGTGTTACGACTGGCGGCCCGGCTGTGTATTATCCAGAACCGTGCCTTCCACCATCGTCGACTCCGCCATCTTCGGCAACATCTTCAGTACCCCCGACATGCGTGCCGTGTTTTCCGACGAGAACCGCACGCGGAAGTACCTGGAGATCGAGGCCGCGCTCGCCACCGTGCAAGCGCGAATCGGAATTATTCCCGCCGAGGCAGCGGCTGAAATCGTCAGGAACTGCTCGCTCGACCGCATCGACATGGCGAAGCTGCGCACCCAGACGGAGCGGATCGGGTACCCGGTGCTCGGCGTCGTCCAACAGCTGGTCAGCCTGTGTGCGAACGGACTCGGGGAATATTGCCATTGGGGCGCGACGACACAGGACATCACGGATACGGCGACCATCCTCCAGATCCGGGAAGCGCTGGCGCTGGTTGACGCGGACCTCGCGGCGATTTCCGCATCGCTCGCCGATCTCGCTCGTCGTCACCGCGACACCGTGATGATCGGCCGCAGCAACCTTCAGCAGGCGGTACCCGTGACCTTCGGGTACAAGATGGCGGGGATCCTCTCGGCCATCGAACGCCACCGCGCACGGCTGACCGAGCTTCGACCGCGCGTGCTGGTCGGCGAGTTCGCCGGGGCCGCGGGAACGCTGGCGTCGCTGGAGCACGGTGCCCTCGAAACGCAAAGCGGTCTGATGAGCGAGCTGGGACTCGGACAACCCGACATCGCCTGGCATACCAATCGCGACCGGATCGCCGAGGTCGGCTGCTTTCTTGGACTGGTGACGGGCACACTCGGCAAGCTCGCGACCGACGTCAAGCTGATGATGCAGACGGAGGTCGGCGAGGCGTTCGAGCCCTTTGCCCCCGGCCGCGGCTCGAGCAGCACGATGCCGCAAAAACGGAATCCCATCTCGTGCTGCTATATCCACGCGTGTGCGTCGGTCGTGCGCCAGCACGCCGCGGCACTGATGGACGCGATGATTGCCGATCACGAGCGCTCGACCGGGCCGTGGGAAATCGAATGGATCTCGCTGCCGGAGGCGTTCCTGCTCAGCGCGGGCGCGCTCGCGCACGCGCGGTTCATCCTCGCCGGCCTCGAGGTTGACGCGCAGCGCATGCGGGCGAACGTCGACCTGACCAACGGCCTGGTCGTGTCCGAGGCGGTGATGATGGGCCTGGCGCCCTACCTCGGACGCGAGCACGCGCACGACCTCGTGTACGACCTGTGCCGCAAGGCGATCAACGAGAATCGCCCGCTCCTCGATGTGCTCGCGGAGACGCCAGAAATCACGCGGCATGTTGACCGGGACGGCTTGAGCCGGCTATGCGACCCCGTCAACTACCTCGGGCTTTCCGGTGTCATGGTCGATCGCGTGCTCGCGCGGCTTTCGACCTGACAGGTTCAGCCTCCAGTAATCGATCTCGAACGGCGGATGGTCGTCCGCTGCCTGGCGCGTGATGTCGCCGATGAACGCGTCGCGCGCATCCGGGTCCGTAAGGCAAGCGACGTACGGCCGGCAGATGACGGTCGTGATGAATTCGGCGAATGACGCGGCATCCTCGAAGGTGACGGGAGACGGCTCGAGGCTGGTCCGCACGTCGACGAACCCCGCGCCCGTCAATCGCTCTGCCGTGCGCGTCGCGTCGGCGAGATGCCACGGCTCCTGCCACTCCGTGAAATACGGGCGGAACCGCGGCAGCGCCATGAGACGCTCGCAGCGCTCGTGCACGCGCGCGAGATTCGGGCCGCCGCCGGACTGCGCGACCAGCCGTCCGCCGGGTTTGAGGGCCGTGAAAATGCTCGCGAACAGCGCCTCGTGGCTTGGAACCCAATGAAACGTGGCCGTACTGAATACGGCGTCGGCCACCCCCGCGATCGGCAGCGCCACGGCGTCCGCCATGACGACATCAATCCGCGACGCGAAACGGGCTTTGAGATGGTCGTGCGCGGCGCGCGTCATGTTGACCGATCGGTCGATGCCGATCACGCGGCCGCGAGGCAACCGCTCGAGGACTTTTTCCGTCAGCCGTCCGGTGCCGCATCCCAGGTCGATGACGAGCTCGTCGCCCGCGAGCGGGAGCTGCTCGAGGACGGCGATCCCCCAGTTGACATGCGGGTTCGAGACGCGATGATAGGAAGCGGCATTCCATTCGCCGGACATTGAGACCAAGGATACGCCGAGGCAGTGTCTGGGCTGCGCTGTCTGCGTGCGTGAACGGTCGTTCCAGTTTCGCGCTATCATTCGCCCGCCCGGTACCTGGACGACCCATAACCGTCAGCTATCAAGGAGATTCGCATGCGATCGATCGCAGCAGCCATCGCCATCGCTGTCGCACTCACCATCCCCGCAATTCAGGCGCAGCAGAGTCCGGACCCGAAAAAGGTCCTCTACGATGCAGCCGACGCCATGGGCATGCTGCGCGGCGCGCAGGAAGTCGACCGGATCGCGACCGTCCGCTACTGGGGCACGGGAACGGCGATGGTGGACGGCCAGTCATCGAAGGTCACGAGCTACGCGGCAAGCGTGAACTTTCACGTGCCCGGGATGCGCGTCGATGTGACGCGCTCGAAAGCCGACGGATCCCCGCAGCGTGCTGTGGAGGTCGTCAGCGGCACATGGGCGTGGAACGAAACGCAGCCGGGGATGAATGCCACGCCGGCGGCTGCCGCGGCCAATGCGCGGCTGCTGCAGATCTGGATGCTACCGCAGGGCGTGGTCAAGGCGGCTATGGCCGCCGGAACGGCCGCGAAGGTCGCGACTGCCGGAGGCAGCACGACGCTGACGTTCCCCATCGCGTCACTCGCGGCGGACGTCAAAGCCACGCTCGACAACAAGCATTTCATCCGCGAGGTCGAAGCGCGAATGGGCGGCGCCCTCTACACCGCTACCTATGCGGACTACGGCGACTGGAACGGAGCGGATTACCTGAGCGACGTGATGTTCCCGAAGCGCATCGTCCAGAAGCGCGACGGCGTCACGCTCCTCGATGTCACGGTGTCGAAGACCAATACCTATAACCCGTACGTCGTGATGCCGGTGCCCGAGAACATCGCGCCTGCGGCGGCGACACAGACGGCTGCGGCTCCCGCGCAGAACCCTGGCGGCCGCGGCGGCGCCGCATCGGCAGCGCAAGCGAACGTGGCGACCCCGCGGACCGCGGACGGGCATCCGGATCTGAATGGCTTCTGGGGCGGCGGCGGCGGTGGCCGCGGCGGCGAGAACCCGTTCGATGAAAAGGGCAACCTGAACCTCGCGGGCAACTATCGGAAGAACAATCCGGTCAACGGCGAGCGTGACAGCGGCATCGGGCAGCGGTTCGGCCCGAATTTCCCCCTCTACAAGGCGCAGCACTGGGACAAGGTCGATTACCTCGACATCAACGGCAACCAGACCGACTCGAACTTCCACTGCATGCCGGCGGGCGTTCCGCGCATGGGGGCGCCGATTCGTATCCTGCAGTCCGCGAAGGATGTCGTATTCCTCTACCGCGAGAAGAACTCGTACCGGATCATCCCGACCGACGGCCGGCCGCACGATCGAATCAATTCGAACGACCAGACCTTCCTGGGCGACTCGATTGGCCGCTGGGAGGGCGACACGCTCGTCGTGGACGTCGTCGGCTTCAACGAGGAGACGTGGCTGGCATGGCCCGGCTACTTCCACACCAACAAGATGCGCGTGACCGAACGGCTGACGCGCCAGGGCAACACGCTGCGCTACCAGGCGACGGTCGACGATCCCGACGTGCTGATGAAACCGTGGGTGCTGGATATGCGCACCCTGCAGTTGAATACGAACCCGTTCACGCAAATCGAAGACCCGCCGTGCATCGAATCAGACAGCGTGAACCTCACTACGAAAGAACGGGGATAGGAGAGCCATCATGAGCATGCTTACACGTGGTTGCGCGGCCCTCGCGTTCGTTGCGGCGCTCGCCGTTGGTGTTCCGTCGTACGCGCACCACGCGACGCAGGCGGAATTCGATCAGAACAAGGTGGTCACGATCAAGGGCACCATGACCAGGGTCATGTGGGTCAATCCGCATGTGAACTGGCACATGGAAGTGACGAACGCCGACGGCACCAAGACCGACTGGACGATTGTCGGCGCCGGGCCCGGCGCGTTTCGCGCGATCGGCCTGAGCGGACGCGACTTCTTCAAGCTCGGTGAAAGCTACGAGGCGAGTATTGCGCTCGCCCGCAACGGCTCCTCGCGCGGGCACATCATGTCGTTCCTCACGCCCGACGGGAAGACGCTGAAGATCTGGACGGGCAACGGCGACGATCCGCTCGGCCGCTAGATGATGAAGTTGATGTGGGCGTTGGAGGACAGCTCCTTCGCCCAGTGGGTGGCCGGGGCGCCGACCATCTGGGCGTATCCCAGCATCCTCACGTTCCACACGGTCGGCATGGGCCTGGTCGTCGGCGCCAGCGCGGTGATCAACCTCCGGCTCCTCGGCGTCGGGCCCGAGGTGCCGGTCGCCAGGCTGCGAGGTCTCTTCCGGCCGCTCTGGTTCGGCTTCTGGCTGAACGCCGTCACGGGCGTCCTCCTGTTCATCGCGCACGCCGCTGAAAAGGTGGTCCAGGAAGTCTTCTACGTGAAGCTTGCGCTCATCGCGCTGGCGTTGTTCACCGTCATCCGCATCCGCCGCGAAGTCTTTCCCGCCGGGAGCACGACGGCAGGCCCAATTACGCCCACCGCAAGGGCGCTCGCCATCGTGTCGTTCGTCCTCTGGGCGGGCGCTATCACGGCCGGGCGGCTGATGGCGTACATCAACCTCAGTTAATGGAGGTCTTCTACCAGTGGCTTGCATCGACGTCGCTGTCGCACTGGATCAACGACCACAGCCAGTGGCTCTGGCCGGCGCTCGAGACGCTGCACTTCTTCGGGCTCTGCCTGCTCGTCGGCGTCGCCGGGTTCTTCGATTGCCGTCTCATGGGGATGCTGCGCGGCGTGCCGATCAATGCGGTCAAGCGCTTCATGCCGTGGGCGCTCGTCGGTTTCTCGATCAACCTGTTGACCGGCGTGCTCTTCTTCACCGCCCAGCCGTCGGTATACGCGGCGAACCCTGCATGGTGGGCCAAGGTGTGTTTCATTTTCGTCGCGGGCGCCAACGCGCTGTTTTTCGAAACGACGATGGGCGAGCGGCTGGCGGCGACAAGCCCGGATGACGACACGCCCTGGTCGTTCAAGGTCATCGGCGCCGTCTCGCTGCTCTCGTGGTTCCTGGTCCTGTACTTCGGCCGGATGCTCCCGTTCATCAGCACGCAAATCAGCGGATTGTAGGAGAAACCGATGCTTCGTCACCTCATGGTCGCGGCCCTCGTCAGCGCACTTGCCCCGAGCATAGTGGAGGGGCAACAGCCGCGGAATCCGGATCGGTGGGAGCCGACGATGAAGGCCTTCGAGGAGGAGGCGCGCAAGACGCCTCCGGCACCTGGCCAGATCGTCTTTTTCGGCAGTTCGACGATTCGCATGTGGGATCTGGCGGCGTCCTTTCCCGACCTGAAGACCATCAACCGCGGCTTTGGCGGCGGCGAAATGGCGGACCTGCCGCGGTACGTGGGACGGGTGGTGACGCCCCTCAAGCCGCGCGCCATCGTGATCTCGACCGGCGGCAACGACATCGAACGCGGCGCGACAGCCGGGGAGATCGCGGGCAATTTCCAGCGGATGGTCGAGACCGTCCGCAAGGATCTTCCGAACACGCGCGTCGTCGTCTTCGGCGTGAAGCCGTATCCGGCGATCGCCGGCAAGATCGCGGAGGTCCAGAAAACCAACGTGCTGCTGCGCACGTACGCAGAACGCAGTAACAACGTCGTGTTCATCGACGTCGAAACAATCGTCCTCGGCCCGGACGGCAAGGCGCGCGGCGACCTGTTCCGGGAGGACGGCGTGCACCTCACGCCGGAAGGCTACAAGCAGTACACCGCGGCGCTGCGCCCGCACTTGCGCTAGCAGTGCTTTGACACGCGTGGGGCCCGCGTATAGACTCCCGGCCTCGCAACGCCATTCTTATCAGGGAATTCGAGGAGGAGCGATGCTGCAATACGCGCGGAATCGGTGGGGCCACTGTCTCGTCGCACTCGGTCTGGCCGCACTGGTGGGCGTCGGGACCGCCGAGGCTCAGGAAATCGACGCCAACATCGTCGGACGTGTGGTCGACGACGGCGGTGGCGTGCTGCCGGGAGTCACGGTGACCGCGAAGAGTCCCGCGCTCCTCGTTCCCGAGGTGACGGCCGTGACCAACACGTCCGGGGACTACCGCCTTTCACCGCTGCCGATCGGCACTTACGAGGTCACCTACGAGCTTCCCGGGTTCAGCACCGCGCGACGCGATGGGATCCGTCTGACCGTCGGATTCACGGCTCGCGTTGACGTCCAGCTGAAGGTCGGCGGACTTCAGGAAACCATTACCGTGTCGGGTGCGGCACCGGTCGTCGATGTGACCGCGACGTCCTCGACCAACACGTTCACACGCGAGGCGCTCGAGCTCATTCCCACCAGCCGCAGCGGCGTGATCTCGCTCCTGGCCCAGACGCCTGGAGTTCGCGGGAATGTGGACATCGGTGGAAGTCAATTTGCCTCGACGCCGCAATTCCGTGTCTTCGGTCAGCTCGGCCAGCACTACGACACGCTCGAGGGCGTGCTGACCGCTTCGCCGAAAACCTCGGGAGGGCAGGGGGGCAACTACTACTCGTACGGTGCCATCGAAGAGGTCAGCGTCAAGACCATTGGCAGCGAGGCGGACAACCCGAACCGCGGCATCCTGATGAACACCGTGGTGAAGTCGGGTGGCAACAACTTCAGTGGTAACGGGTCATGGACGTACTCGGGGCAAAGATTTCAGAGCAACAACATCACTCCCGAGCTGAAAGCCGCAGGCATCCAGCAAGGCGCGCCGATCGATGAGAAGTGGGAGGTCGGTTTCAGTCTCGGTGGCCCCCTCATTCGAAACCGTCTCTGGTTCTTCACCAACTACGAATACCGTCCGCTGGGCCGAGTGGCACTCAATACGTACAAGCCCGACGGCTCGCCCGCGATCAATTTCAACAGCATGATGTACCAGACCGACAAGGTTTCATTTCAGATCAACCCGTCGAACAAGGTGATCGGCTTCTATCAGTACGCGCGCAAAAAGATTCTCGCGAATCTCGATGAGTACACGCCCTTCAAGACGATTGAAGACGGCACCCTGTGGCCCAAGATCGGCAAGGTCGAGTGGCAGAGCGTGATCAGTAAATCGCTGGTGGCCTCCCTGCAGTATGGACAATGGCGATGGGATGGGCTCTATGTTGGCCACGACCCAGGCGTGCCGGCCTGGCGGGATATCGGCGACATTCCGTACATCGGCGGCGACAACGTGGACAACAGCCGTGCACACGAGTGGCGCCACCACACGACCGGCACGCTGAGCTGGTTCAAGCCGAACGCGTTCAAGGGTGACCACGAGATCAAGACCGGTTTCGACTACATGGCGAGTACGGTGGCTCGCGAATGGCGAAGCCGCGGCGCCAGCGGCGACTACCAGCTGGTCTTCCGCAACGGCGTGCCGGACCAGATTGTCCTCTACAACTATCCGGCCAAGCCGCTGACTGCGACGAATTACGTCGGTCTCTACATCAAGGACAACTGGAGTCTCACCCGGCGGCTGACCGTCAACGCCGGCGTGCGCTATGCGAATGACAACGGGTTCGTGCCCAAGCAGTGCAAGACGCCAGGCGTCTTCCAGGCGGCCTTCAATACGCCCGAGTGCATCGAGCGCGTGCAATTCAAGGTGTGGAATACGTTCACGCCACGCTTCTCCTTCGCCTATGACCTCACCAACGACGCGAAGACCGTACTCAAGGGCGGGTGGGGACGGTTCGAGCGCTGGCGGCAGATCGACGATCTACTGGCGGCCAATCCGATGGTGGCCGCGACCGGCACGTACCGCTGGCATGACACCGGCGACCGCGACTACGATCCAGGCGA
This sequence comes from uncultured Acidobacteriota bacterium, assembly GCA_963741135.1. Classification (GTDB taxonomy): domain Bacteria; phylum Acidobacteriota; class Vicinamibacteria; order Vicinamibacterales; family UBA2999; genus Gp6-AA40. The sequence goes on along the minus strand of CAVUHC010000003.1, from coordinate 347,990 downwards.
AGTCAACCTGGATCCGAACGGCGGCGACTTCCTGAGCAGCGGCGTCAGGGACGGCGGCTTCCCGACGGGCGAGGTGGTCAACCCCAATGAGATCCAGCCGACGACGGATCAATTCTCAGCCTCGATCGAGCGCGAGTTGATTCCGGATTTTGCGGTGCGGTTCACCGGTATCCACTCCCGGAACTACAACCCGTACCTTATCGGCTTTCCGTTGCGGCCGTCCGAGGCCTACAACGTACCCGTGACGAACCGCGACCCTGGCCCGGACGGCGTTGCCGGGAATGGGGACGACGGCGACATATTCACGTACTGGGAATATCCCGCTCAGGTACCAGGGAAAGGGTTCGAGAAGAACATCCTGGTGAACGGAGATACGGAGAAGTACTGAGTTTCGAGATCGCGGGCACGAAGCGCTACTCGAAGAACTGGCAGATGATGGCGTCGTACTCGGCGACGAAGAAGCATATTCCGCTCGCCGAAAAAACACAGATCAACCCGAATGCGCTGATCAATACGACGGACAACTCCTGGGAGTGGTCCGGAAAGCTGGCGGGCTCCGTTGGGCTCCCCGCCGCATTGCGCTTCGCGGCCAATTACGAGCATCGCAGCGGCGAACCCTGGGCCAGGACCGTACAGTTCCGGGGCGGCAGGACGATCCCCAACATCGTGTTGTCCGTTGAACCCCTGGGCGCGCACCGCCACGACAACCTGAATATCGTGGACCTGCGCCTGGAGCGGGCCTTCAGGCTCGGAAGTGCGCGGCGGCTGGCCGCGCGGCTGAACGTGTACAACGCGTTGAACTCCAGCACGGTCACCGGGCGCACCAACCGGTCGGGGCCTATCTTCGGCCGGCCGACGGCAATCATCCCGCCTCGGATCGCCGAGTTCGGGCTGTCGTACGACTTCTAGCAGAAACGAAGGAGCGCTCGCGTTCCAAGGTACGAGTCCTATGACATAGCGTGGAAGCGACCCGCCGTCCGGGGGGCGGCGGGTCAGGGGTCCGGCTTCGCTCCAGTGGAGGTGACGGTATGCGTCTTTTCCTCGTTCACATGCGGCGGTGGCGTGGGCTCTGTCTGGTGGTGGCGGCGGCGGTGCTGCTGACCGCGGCGCCGCTCTTCGCGCAAGCCACCAGCACATTCAACGGACGGATCGTCGACGCTGGCGACGCCGTCCTGCCGGGCGTGACGGTCAGCGTCACCAACGAGAACACGGGCGTCGTTCGCACGGCCGCGACCAACGGCGAGGGGCAGTATTTCCTGCCGGGACTCGAGCCGGGCGTCTACACCATCAGGACGGACCTGCAGGGGTTCGCACCCTCTGCGCGCGAGCACGTGACGCTGGCGATCAACGCCACGATCACGCTTGACTTCAAGCTGGCCCTGGTCGGCCTCGCCGAGACGATCAGCGTCACGGGCGAAGCCCCGCTCATCGAGGTGACGCAGTCGAAGGTCGCCTCGAGAATCGAGGCGACGGAACTCCAGAACCTGCCGATGATCACGCGCACGATCAGCGGGATGCTGGAACTGCTGCCGGGGGCCGCTCCTGTTGCCGAGCTCCACCGGACCAAGACGAACGTGGGCACCGTGTCCTTCATGGGTTCCGCCGGCGCGAACATGGTGCCGACTGTTGACGGCGCCGACAACCGCGACAACAGCTACGGCGGACCGTTGATGAGTTTCACGACGGAGAGTCTCGAACAATTCCAGCTCGCCACGAGCCAGTTCACCGCCGCGGACGGGCGCACGGGCGGCGCGGCCGTCACGCTGGTGACTAAGTCGGGGACCAATTTGTTCCACGGCTCGGGCTTCGTCTACGAGCGAGATCGGAAGCTCAGTTCGAAGGACTACTTCACCAGGCAGTCGAATGCGGACAAGGTACCCTTCAGCCGCCAGCAGTTCGGCGGATCGATCGGCGGTCCGGTCATACGAAACAAGGTCTTCTTCTTCGCCGCGGTCGAACAGATGCGGGAGGAAACGGCCTTGCCCGTGCCGGACGCCCAGTACAACCAGCTCGAGGCCCTCGCGACCGCCGCCAGGTCCGGGCTGATTTCGAAGGACCTGGTGTTCCTGGAGCACCCGCGTTTCGGGCCGATACCCGGGCGCCTCCGGATGATGTCCTTCAAGGGGAACGCGCAACTCAATAACGAGCAGTCGGTGATGGTGCGCGTCGCGCTGCAGCGGGACTACAAGGACGGCGTGACGTGGACCACGAACAACGACATGCGCGAGGTGAACAACGCCAGGATTACCGCGCAGAGCGTCGTCGTCCAGCACAGCCTGGTGGTCGGCAGCCGCGGGTTGAACCAGCTCACCGCGCACGTGAACCACATGCGATGGTTCGACGATTCGGTCAGTAACGTGACGCAGAAGCACTACATCAGAGATTTCCCCAATGTCGACATCTTCCCGCCGCGCCTATCGTTCCCGACGGTGAATACCGGCGCCGGCGGCGCCGGCGGATCGCGATCGAACCGGAGAGAGGAGCAGATCAAGGACGATGTGTCGCTGCTGCTGGGCACGCACGCGATCAAGTTCGGCGCGAACTACGCCTTCCTGCCCGGCCTCGGCCGCGAGAACGGAAACGAGCATTTCGCCACGCTCGTGTTCTTCGACGATCCGTCCGTGATCCTCAACAACACCAACGGGCGGTATCCCCAGGGTTTTGCGACACCGGGGATCGTACGGTCGTGGCAACAGGCCAACGGCGGTGCCATCAACGGCAAAGGGGACCTGGGAACCAACGTGCAGAGTGCTTCTCAATTCGGTACGTGGTACCAGGACGACTGGCGGGTCACGTCCCGGCTGACCCTGAACCTCGGGGTCCGTTACGACATCGATTTCAACCTGATGGATCAGAAGCTGGCGCCGCTGAATGCGACACGAATCGTCCTCGAGAAGACTGGGAATCCGTATGGAGGAATCCCTAAGACTCCGCTCAAGGACATCTCACCGCGGGTCGGCTTTGCGTACGACCTGAGTGGCGACGGGCGGCGTGTGGTGCGAGGCGGCTACGGCCTGTACTTCGATCAGTACAACGTGTCGGCGTCCGCGGGCGACATCACCTCGCAAAACCATCGCCCCCTCAATGCGCTGGCCACGCTGACGAACACGTCCATCGGCGTCGGCCAGCTGGCCACGTACCGTTTCGGGATCGATCCGCTGCCGCCGCAGCCCACTGAAGGGAACTCGCTGCCGCTCAATTCTGCCGGCCAGTGGCATGACCCCGCGATTACCGATCCCCGCACGCATCAGGTGCATATCGGCTATGCCCACACGCTGGCGGCCAATACCGTGCTCTCGGTCGACTACTCTCACGTCGAAGGACGGAAAGAGATGCGGCAGTTGAATCTCAGTCCGATCATCAATGGCGTCCGCAAGCTGGCTCCCGAGTTCGTCAAGGCCGGCCTTCCCGCCAACACCCTGAGTACGGTGAACATCCTGGCGGCGATCAACAAGTCCAGATACCAGGCGCTGACGTTCCTCTTCCAGCGGCGCTACCCGCGCGCCACGCTGCAGGCGCACTACACGCTCGCAGGCGCCTATTCGTATGGCGGCTCAACCGGCAATCGGTCGGGCGCGGGACTCGCCCAGGATCAGAGCGATATCTTCAACAAGAGTGAATGGGGACCGAATGGGCCCGACGAGCGTCACCGGATGGTGACCACGGGCGTGTTCGAGCTGCCGTTCGGGATCCAGCTTTCGCCCGTCCTGCAGCTGGCGAGCGCGCGCCCGTACAACCTGACGGCCGGCCGCGATCTCAATGCGGACGGGACTAACAACGATCGCTGGGTCGATCCGGCGACGGGCAAGCAGGTCTCGATCAATTCGGCCCGCGGGGACAAGACAACGGTCGTGGACCTGCGCTCGACGAAGTTCATACCGCTCGGGGGCGACAAGAAACTCGGGATCTTTGTCGAGCTGTTCAACGCCTTCAACACGGCCAACTTCGGTGCGAGTTATTCGGGCAACGCGAGTAGTGTGAATTTCCGGCAGCCGACGGGATTCATCCCCGGCGTCGGCTACCCGCGCCAGGTCCAGATCGGCTCGCGGTTCTTGTTCTAGGAAATGAAATAGGGTCATCGCGGAGACAGGAACTTTCTATGCGCAAGGTACTACTGGCCGTCATCGCATTCGCGTCCATCGCTGCCGCCGTCTCCGCCCAGGGGCAAAAGCCGGCGGCGCCCGATCCGCTTGCGGTCGGCGGCAAGGACACCGCGTGGTTCATGGATCGGGTTTCACGGCCGGATACCGACAGCGAGCCGCAAGCCCCGTTCAAGATCATGGGCAACGTCTACTACATCGGGGCGAACAACATCGCCTCGATCCTGGTCGCCACGCCGCAGGGACACATCCTCCTCGACACCGGCACCCAGAAGATGGCGGCGGTGGTATTCCCCAACATGGTCAAGCTCGGGTTCAAGCCGGCTGACATCAAGGTGATGCTGATCTCCCACGCGCACTACGACCACATGGAGACGATGGAGACGATCCGCCGCCTCACCGGAGCGACGGTGGCGGCCCTGGAGGCCGAGGTTCCTGCACTGGTCAGCGGCCACGACCTCGGGTCGAACGAGACCTGGGGACAGGAGCCGCTCCAGGTGGGACGTGTGCTCAAGTCCGGAGAAGACATCGTCCTGGGAGGATCGACGGTCAAGGTCATCTGGACGCCAGGCCACACGCTCGGCGCCGCCGCCTACTTGATCACTACGCAGGAAAACGGGAGGACGTACCAGATCGTCTACGGTGGTCCTCCCGGACCAATCACCGGCGATCCGAAATACGACACCCGTCCGGAGGACGCCTTCAACTCCTACAAGGCGCTGCGGGCGATGAATCCAGACATCCTGATCTCGGGCCACCCGCAAAATCTCTTCAAGGACAAGCTGGAGGCGCTGTGGGCCAATAAGCGCCCGAGCCCGCTGGCCCTCGCGCCCGGGCGATGGGCGAAGATGATCGACGACTCCGAGGCCGCATTCAGGAAACGCCTGGCCGAATCGACCGCTCCAGCGGGGACGACGGCACGCTGAAGCGGGCACTCATCCCGATCGCCGTCGGCGCGGCGATCGCCCTCGCCCCCGTGCCGCCGGGCCTCGCGCCCGGCGCGTGGTATTACTTCGCGCTCTTCGCCGCGGTGATCGCCGGCGTCATCACCGAGCCGATTCCGCCTGCGGCTGTCGGCCTGTGCGGCGTCGTCGCGGCGTCGGTGTCCGGGCTCGTGCGCGACACCCCGGCGCAGGCGACGGCGTGGGCGCTCAGCGGATTCAGCAACAGCACGGTCTGGCTGATTTTCGCCGCGTTCATGTTCACGCTCGGGTACACGGAGACGGGGCTCGGCCGCCGCATCGCGCTGCACCTGATCAAGCGCATGGGCGGCAGCACGCTCGGCCTCGGGTACTCGATTGCCGCGGCCGACCTCGTGCTCGCGCCATTCACCGCCTCGACGACCGCGCGAAGCGGCGGAACCATCTACCCCGCGATCCGTAACATTCCAGAGCTGTACGGATCATTTCCCAACGATCCGAGCGCGCGCAAGATCGGCGCGTACCTGCTCTACACCGCGGCGTCGACCACGGCGGTGACGAGCAGCATGTTCATCACCGCGCTGGCGCCCAACGCGCTCGCCGTCAGCATGGCCGCAACGTCGCAGCGCATCACCATCACCTGGACGCAGTGGTTCGTCGGGTTCGCTCCTGTCGGCTTCCTTCTGCTCCTGCTGCTGCCGGTTCTCCTCTACAGGGTCTATCCGCCGGAGATTAAGCGCGCGCCCGAGGCGCCGCTCTGGGCGGCGCGGGAACTCGACGCGATGGGGCCGCTGAGCCGGCGCGAGCTGACGCTGCTACTGCTCGTATCGGTGGCGCTCGGCTTGTGGATTGCCGGCGGTGCATGGATCGACCCGGCGATGGCGGCGATCCTCACGGTCGCGCTGATGATCATCTTCGGCGTGGTTTCGTGGACGCAGGTCGCCGGCAACACGGCCGCCTGGAACGTCTTCGTCTGGTTTGGGACGCTGGTCACGATGGCGAGCGGCCTCGCCGAGACGAAGTTCGTGGCGTGGCTGGCCGACGGGATTGCGCCGCACGTGTCCGGCCTCAGCCCGTCGGTCGCTATCGTCGCCCTCGTCGGCGTGTTCTTCCTGCTCCACTACCTATTCGCCAGCATCACCGCGCACACCGCGACGCTCTTTCCCGTGTTCCTGGGCGTCGCCGTGAGCATTCCAGGCGTGTCTGACGAAACGTGGGCATTACTGCTCGCGTATTCGCTGGGGCTCATCGGCGTCATGACGCCCTACGCCGGTGCGCACATGGCGGTGTACTACGGCAGCGGGTACATCAGGGGGCGGGATTTCTGGGTGCTCGGCCTGCTGCTCAGCCTCATCTTCTTTGCCGTCTTCATGGCCGTCGGCGTGCCGTGGCTGCGGTTCCTGAACATGTAGGAATTCGCGAGACGCACGGGGCACCGTATTGTTGGTTGTCGCGAGTCGGTCCAACGATCGTCACCTCGATGAACGCATTACGGGATCGATGCGTCCGTCGCGGCGGCGCGCGGCTAAACGCTGTCGCCGCTAGGGCCCCTATCGCGAGTGTGTGCTGGGGGCGATTTGCGGGTCGAACAAGGATTTCGAGCGAGATTCCTGCGAGTGCTCAGTTCCACTTCGTCGGTTCGGGCAGTGCCTCCCAATGGGGGCAGTTCTCGCATTCCTCTTCGGTGACGCCACTCCGTTCGCCGCGCCTGATGCAGACCCACAGCTTCTCGGGCTGCAGGTGGTCCGGCACGCCGAGCACGCGATAGCCAGGCCGGCTCCATCGGCAGTCCCAAATTGTTTGCAGTGTTGCTGTCGCTATCATTGGCGTTCACTCCTTTTCACCGCACTCCGCTGCTACAGATACACGACACCAGGGCGAGCCCCTTCAGGCAGCGCCTCTGGCAGAATATCGATGACCAGATTTGCATCCACGTCCACGAGCACAAGATCGCGGCCCCAGAATGCGTAGTCGAGTTCGCGAGGGACGGCCGGCAGTGCCCTCACCAGGGCCGGCCACTGGACTGACCCGAGCACCGATGGAAACGGCTGATTGACGGTAGGAGCCGGGTCGCCGGGCAGTGGTTCGTATAGTGGCATCGCGCTGGACCCTACGCCGTAGAGCAGTGCGTCGTCGATACGTCTTTTGAGGAGCTCCGCAACGGCGGGCGTAAAGAAAACTCCCGGCCGCGCGAGTGGACGCGCGGCAACGAGCGACTCACGTAACTCGTCGCTCGCCAACCCGCCTTCGTCGTCGAGAAACATGTGGACCGGCGGTAGCGACCGGGCCACCTCACGGTGCAGCGTCACGAACGCCGTCACCCGCCGGTCGAACTCTCCTAGCGTGCGTTCTTCGAGGGCCTGAGGCGTTAGCAGTTCCAATTGACAGTCGCGCGGCGGTTCAGGAACCCCCAGCAGCGGAAACAGCACCAACGGGGCGCGAATGAGAATCGTGGCAAGCATGGCCGAATCCTCCTAAATGGGAGGTCACCGAGTGTTCAACAGCCGAGAGGGCACGCGCCGTGCCACCAATTTCTTTCCGAGAATGGGCGAAAGGCGCCGCGCGCGGTACCACAGACGTGACTGGGTCCCCAGCGGCGCGAGTTTTTTCGCATAACAGCGGCGGCGATGACCGCAGAGGTTGCTCCGCGCGTCCGGCAAAGGTAGGCGAGTGGTGAGTCAGTTTCTGTCGGGAACGCAGACGCGCGGATCGGTCCGCTCGTCAAACAGTACCCCGAGCCGCACATCGAGATGCATCCGTGGCTCGCGGCGAAGCTGGGTGTCCAGGACGGCGATTGGACGACGGCCGAAACACGCCGGGGCACCGTGACGCTGCGAGGCCATCCAGCCGATCAGCGATCCAACGATTCCAGCAACGAGAGACTGAAGGGTCTGCGCCCCCAGACCGAGTAACCCCATCCCGCCCGCGACGCTGGCCAGCACGACGACGCCTACAGCTTGGCCGGTTGCGCGGGCATCCGCTTCGACTTCTTCATACGTGCGCCTGTCCAGAACCGCAGCTCCAAGCACGCGCCGGCGCGAATGTGTTCATGACTCCCGGCTAGCGGCGCGGAAAGGCGGCGTTTCGAAGGAAACCACGCGGGATCTGCGCACGTGCGCGTGACACCGAGTGCAGCTGGAGACGAGCTCCGTGTACTCCGCCAGCGCAGCGTCGATGTCTCGCTTGGCGGCGGCTTCGCGGAGTCCCTGGACAGCAAGGACGAATGAGATCGCCTGTTTTTTGTACTCAGGCTGTGGGTTGACTTGCCATGACACGATCTCGGTCTCACTGATTCGATTCAGTGCATCCGCCGATCGGCCAATCGCAGCGAAGTCCGCGGTGACCACGGCTTCGAGCAGTGGCTGCGCGTTGAGAAGCTTGGTGCGCATGGCAGTCTTGAGGGTCGGGTTCTGCGCCGACGAGTATCCGGCCGCAAACGCGAACACAAGAACCGCCGCGAGCGACAGCAGCTTGACTCGCCAAGACATCTGATACCTCCAGTTCTACGCCCCACGCCCCGGATGAGCCGACGCAGACCACGATAGTGTTCGGCAGATTGAGAGGCACAGAAGATGCCGAGCGGCCGCGTCATGTCTGTCCGTACTGAACTCACCGTACGACAACAGGTTCACGGCTAGTGTCCCTTGTCGAAACGGGTACCATGCGACGCCACGGCTTGCCACCGGCCGTCTTTCTTGGCCCAGACGTCGGTGAAGTGGTAATGACCGCTGGTATCTCTTCCTTCGTACCGGCTCTTTTCCTCCTGGCTCGTGAAGGCCACCGCCATGTCGCCACCGTACGAATTGACGGAGATCTCCCATCACAACATTCGCATCATCTGGGTCACCGTCGCTCATTGTGCGCCGCGCTGTGCACGAAGACCTCGCCTCCTGCCGAAGTGTCTGGTCGGCCATACCGAATGCGCGCGGACCACTCGTGGCCGCAGCGCCGGCAGCTATACCACGCAATAACCCAGGTGCTGTCTGGCGCCGGCTCGACCGGCCGCCCACAGACTGGACATGACGTCGCAGCGATCACCGGGAACGTCGTGGACATGTTGATTTGAAGGGCAACGATTGTGCCGCTGCAACAGGGCGTCGACCGCGCCTGCAGCTGCCAGCTTGCGACGGTGAAACGCGAAATTTCATCCAGTCGCGCGGGAAACTTCACAATGTACGGGGTTGTGCGGCGTCCGATTGGCCGCGATCTCGTCCTGATCGACATGGAGGCGCACCTGGTGGTCGAGGATCGGCGGCTCGATTTAATGCAAGCACGAGCACATGGGCCAGATGCACCAGCAGATGATGGACGGGCGTGGCATGATGATGCGGCGGTAGTCACAGGCGAGCGCATCACTGCGTGGACACGCGAGTGACCTCGGATTGCTGACGTGATGCCAAATATCACATGAGAACAAGCCTCGCAGTCACTTGCTTGTTGATCGTCGGCGTGACATGGGCAAGCGGCGAACAACGTGCCGAAAACCGCGCGCCGTCGGAGACCATCGAGTCAGGTCGGGACACCTACGTTTTCTATTGTGCGGCATGTCACGGTCGCACCGGTAAGGGCGACGGTCCGGTTGCGTCCTCGCTGAAGGCCGCTCCTCCAGACCTCACGACGCTCGCGAAGCGAAAAGGAGGACGGTTCCGCGAAGCCGAAGTCACCGCATTCATCGTCGGCCGGAGGCCGGCGGCACACGGGTCTGGCGAAATGCCGGTCTGGGGCCCATTGTTCCGAGAGCTCAACCCCTACGACTCGAGAATCGACGCACGTCTCTCGAGACTCGTCGAGTACCTCAAATCGATTCAGGTGAAGTAATCAGGCGCGGGAGCGAAGCTGGCGATCGAGGGCCCCGTCAAGCAGATCGAACGGAGATCGAGGACACGACGTCCGAGCATGACCGCGAGAAGCTGCAGGAACGGCTCGCGAAGCTGGTCGGTGGCGTGCCGATCATCAAAGTTGTGGATGTTCCTGGCTATGATCGTCGCAGTGCGCCAGGCGCTGGATTACACGAGCACGGGCCGTGCGGTGCGCTGACGGTCACTTCGCGAACCCTTGGAGCTCCTGCCGCCAACCGCCCTCCTATTGGAACCACTCGTTCCACAGCCGCAACAATGTCGCGTGTGAGAAATGTCACGGAGGCGATGCGACCACGTTCGAGCCGTTCCTCGCTCACCGAGGCATCCCAGGCGCTGTTGTGCGCGCCAGGCCGCATCACGCAACACCCTTCGCCGTTCTCAGCTTGATTCGTCCTTGAACCGCGGCCTGGACGCCCAGGAATTCGCCCACGTTGTCCATCGTGAGCAAGCCGACCAGATCCCCGCGGCGGAGGACCGGGATGGTCTGGCAGTCGCCGCCCTGCAGGCGCTGAAGCGCCACCTCGATCATGTCCCCCGCATCGGCGAAGTGGAAATCACGCCTCATCACTTCCGCCACAAGTGACCGCTGGTCCTGGCGCGCCAGCGCCCTCAGCAGATCCGCGCGGGTCAGGACGCCCACCACCGTGCGACCGTCCATGACGGGGAAATCCTGCTGGGCTCCGGATAACAACAGGTCCACGGCGCTCGCAAGCGAGTCCTGCACTGAGAGCGTCCGAAATTCCGTGATCATGGCCCGCTCCAGCGGAATGCCGCCAAGCGCCGCTTTCATCTGCGTCATCGCGGCTTCCTGGCCGGCGCCGATCCAGACGAACAAGGCGATGAAGATCAGAAACGGGTTTGTGAACAACCCCACCAACCCGAAGAATAACGCCATCCCCTGGCCGATGGTGGCGGCAGCGTGCGTCGCTCGCGTGTATTCCATGCGGGTCGCCAGCAGCGCCCGCAGCACCCTTCCCCCATCCATCGGAAAGGCAGGCAGCATGTTGAAGACAGCCAGGAATACGTTGAGGATCATGAGCCGTTCGAGGAACGAGCCGCCAGTCGGCGTGAGCGTGACGACAGGCGCCAGGGTGCCGGTGCTCCGCAAGACCGCGAACAGCCCAGCAGCGATCACGACGTTCACTGCGGGACCCGCCAGCGCCACCCACAGCTCCTGCCTCGGGTCGTCGGGCATCCTCTCGAGCCGGGCGAGCCCGCCGATGGGCAGTAACGTGATGTCGCGCGTCTTGATGCCGAATCGTCGTGCCGTCAGGGCATGCCCGAACTCGTGCAGGACAACACAGGCGAACAGCGCCAGGACGAACCCGACACCGGCCGCGGCCGCCGCCACGCTGTGACCCGTCTGCCAGTGCGCGAGGGCGACCCACGCGATCAATATCAGGAAGGTCGCATGAACGTAAACGCCGATTCCGGCGAATGTGCCGATTCTGATTGACCATTTCATGAGATTTGCCTCGTCAGCAAGGATCAAACCACGATCCGAAGGTCGAGTGGACGCCACTCCGGCAAGTCAGTGCACCTCCTCCTGATCCCACTGACGCCGGCGCCGCCATCGTTTCCGTAGTGTTGCCAGAAAGGCGAGAACCGCCAGCGCCAGAATGCCGATCCAGAGCGACGAGGCGCTGGCCACGACCGGAATCCAACTTGTCCAGCGCCGGTAGATCTGCCACGCGCGGGCGGCGGCCTCGTCTGGCGTGTCGCCGGTCTCCTGCGCGAACGCCTCCCCAAAGACCGCGCCACGCGCAACGTGGTCGACGATCGCCCCGGGCGCCGCCGCGCCATGACGTTGCCGGATGTCCGACACGAGCGCAGCCGCCAGGAGGTACGCGCTGGCGGTCTCCGGTTGCGTCTCGGAGTTGAACAGACGCTCGAGGTCCGCGAGGCGAGGATTGCCGCCGGCCGCGAGCAACAACCGCACCTGACTCGTGATGTCCCATCCTTTTTCAACCGACATCGCCACGCCCTCGTGGAACCACCGCGGCAGTGGTCGGTCGCCAGCCTGGGCCGAGAGCGCAAGGTGCACGGCCTCGTGCCAGACGACCGACTCCAGCGAGTCGTACGGATACGAGCCGATGCGCGCAGGGAAGATGGCGATGTCATGAGAGCCGGACGCCAAGCCCACGATCCACACGGGAGTGGCGCGTGCGCGCGGGTCGTCTTCCGCAATAAGCGTGACGCGGATCTGTGGCGGAATGTTGAGTCCCGCGCGCGCGAGCGCTCCCGCGAGTTGCTGTCGATCGACGTGGCGCACACGATCGGCCACCGGAGCCAGTGACGCCGGTGCCTCGACCGTCAGATCCAGTTCGGCGCGCTGCGATACCAAGCCGGACGCACTGGCCAGCAGCATGACCGCTGCCAGACCGGTGCCGACGCCCTTGAGCGGCGAGCGGTTCACCTCACCAGCTTAACGCCCTCTCACCGGGCCACGCGAGATTGCACCGCAGTCAAGCCTTGTTGTGAAATGATAGACGTGGAGCTTGTCTCGCAAGAGGCTTGTAATGGTGACGCGAAAGAAGGCAAAGACTCGTTCAAGGCCGAACGCGCAGGACGATCTCCGCTTTCGTCACATCCTCGTCCCCACTGATCTGACAGAACGCACTGAAAAGGCGCTGCAGTTAGCCGGCAAGCTGGCGTCATCTGATGGGGCACGCGTCACGTTGGTCCACGTCATCGAGACGATTGACGGAATGCAGTTCGACGAACTGAAACCTTTCTACGAACGAATGGAACGAAAAGCCCGTACCACGATGACCGCGCTCGCAGGTCGCGCCCCCGAAGGTGCCACGCACGCGGCGACCTCGGTCGTGTTCGGGCGACGCGCCGAGGAGATAGTGAGTTTCGCGACAGCAAACGGCGTTGATCTGATCGTTCTCGCGTCGCATCGTGTCAACCCCTCAATGGTCGACCGCGATTGGGGAACCATCAGCTACAAAGTGGGGATCCTCGCGCAGTGCCCGGTTCTATTGGTGAAGTGAGCGCGCAGAACGGCACCCGTAATGTCCCACCACTGCGCCGAGGCTCGACAGCGCGGTCGCGGAGGTGATTTGCTCCTCAGAGAACTTCGAGCGCTTCATCGATCCCTTGCCTCTCGCGGTGAAGGACCAGCGAAGGCGCCACCTTACTCTAGTTTGGAGTGCCGTCGGTTTCGGGGGGAACCGCCGAGCCGCCGTCGATGTGGTTTCGCGCCGCGATGTACGATACGTCTTTGACCTCAGCCGTGACGAGTGCGGCGAGGTTGCCGCGGGTCCGCACCGCTTGAAGGGGAGATGGCCGATGCAGGTCGACGTTCAACGCGCTATCAACGAGCAAATCAACTCCGAGTTTCGCGCCTGGTATCAATACCTCGCCATGGCGGCGTTCTGCGATTGCAAAAAGTTCACGGGCGCCGCGAGATGGCTCAGACAGCAGAGTCTCGAGGAGTATCAGCACGGCGTGAAACTCTTCGATTTCGTGCTAGCCCGCAACGGCACCGTCGAACTGAAAACCATCGATCAGCCGATGTCCGAGTTCGAGTCGCTCGCCGAGGTGTTCGAGCAGGCGCTGCGGCAGGAAGAGAGAGTGACCGCGCAGATCAACGACCTGTACGAGCTGGCTTTCAAGTCGAGGGCGTTCGTGGAGATGACCGAGCTGCAGTGGTTCCTGACCGAACAGGTCGAGGAGGAAAAGACCGCGCGGGAAACGGTGGCGCGGTTCCGGCTGGTCGGCGGCGATCCAGGGTCACTGCTCGATCTGGATCGAGAGCTTGGCGCCCGCGCTGATACCCCAAGACGATAGCGCAACAGTTCCTGCACCCCGACGATCTACTTGGGGGTGCGCCTCTGGGGAGAGGCTGAACGCGGCGAATCCTTCTCTGTCTCTGGGTCAGATGAGCGGCGGGCGAGCCTGGCAAGCGCGCTGCGCAACGTATCGACCTCGCGTTGCAGGGCCGCAATACACACTTCGGTGGACGCGTGACTCGTGCCGGTATCGGTCGGCAATCCGCAAAACTTACAGGGCACGAGACATTGGGTTGCAACCGGTGCGCCTTCGCGGAAATTCAGACGTCTTCAGCTTCGTGCACGGAACGGCGGTGACGAAATCTGAGAAACGGCAGAATTAAGTCCTCACAACCCTCGGTTGATCTGTCCGAGCGTCGAATGTCGGCGACGTTGTTTATAGAACTCGACGACTTCAGGCTCTCGGGGGAGTTTGACAGCGCCGCACGCAGCCACGAGAATCCGGACACATGGGCTCACCGAAGCGCCTCGGCATCCTCGTCGGCGGCGGACCGGCCCCGGGCATCAATGCCGTCATCTCGGCCGCGACCATCGAGGCACTCAACCAGGGCTTCGAGGTCATCGGCATTCGCGATGGGTTCAAGCACCTCGTCCGCCGGGATCCGTCCGGGCTGCGGCCGCTCGCGATCGACGATGTGTCGCGGGTGCACCTGCTCGGCGGGTCGATGCTCGGGACCTCGCGCGAGAATCCGACCACCTCTCCCGAGGCGACGCGGGCCGTGATCGAGACGCTGCAGCAGGCGGGCATCACAGACCTCGTGACGATTGGCGGCGATGACACGGCGCTTTCGTTGCGCTACGTCAGCGAACACTCGGCCGGCGCCATCCACAGCGTGCACGTGCCGAAGACGATCGACAACGACCTGCCGCTGCCGCCGCACGTGCCCACGTTCGGCTTCCAGACCGCCCGGCACATCGGAGTCGAGCTGGTAAGAAACCTGATGGAAGACGCGAGGTCCACTCGCCGTTGGTACGTCGTCGTCGCGATGGGGCGCAAGGCGGGCCACCTCGCGCTCGGCATCGGCAAGGCGGCCGGAGCCACGCTCACGCTTGTCGCCGAGGAATACCCGTCGCCGTACGTGCCGTTTGCCACGCTCTGCGACATCGTCGAAGGCGCGATCATCAAGCGACGGGCGATGGGGCGCCACTTCGGCGTCGCGGTGCTGGGCGAGGGTCTCATCGACAAGCTCGATCCGGCCGAGCTCGCCGAGCTGGAGGACGTCGAGCGCGACGAGCACGGACACGTGCGGTTCGCCGAAGTCGATCTCGCGCGAAAGGTCAAAGCCGAGGTACAGGGGCGGCTCAGCGAGCGTGGTCTCCGCGTCACGATCACCCACAAGAACGTGGGCTATGAGCTCCGATGCGCGGACCCCATTTCCTTCGATGCCGAGTACTGCCGCGACCTCGGCTACGGCGCCGTCCGATTCCTGCTCGGCGGCGGCAGCGGGGCCATGGTCAGCATCCAGGGGGGACGTCTCGTGCCAATTCCATTCGACGATCTCAAAGAGCCAGAGACCGGCAAGACGAGGGTGCGCCTCGTGGACACCAACAGTGAGGGGTTCCGAGTCGCCCGCGCCTACATGATCCGACTCGAAGCGCGAAGATTTCGCGCACGCTGCCTGGGTGGACCGGCTTGCCGACGCGGCCCATCTGACGCCAGGTGCCTTCCGCGAGCGCTTCGAGTACCTCGGTTCGATGAAGCCGTAAGGAAGCCGTTCGCCGCCAACAGTCATGCCCATCAAACGCATCGGTATCATCGTCGGCGGTGGTCCCGCGCCCGGGACGAACGGCGTCATCAGCGCGGTCGCCATCGAAGCCATCAAGGTTGGATGCGTGCCGATCGGCTTCAACGACGGCTTCGACTGGCTCGCCCAGCGCTATACCGACGAACAGCACGAGTTGACGATCGAGGAGGTATCGCGCATCCACCTCGATGGCGGCGTGCTCCTCGGCGCCTCGCGGCGCGACGTCACGCGCGACCCCGAGAGCCTGGAGAACACGGTCGCGGCGCTCGCGAAGCTCAAGATCGACGCGCTCGTCTGCATCGGCGGCGACGACATGGTGCGCAGCGCCGTCGCGATCGAGCGCCGCGGCGTCGTGAAGGTCGTGCAGGTGCCCAAGAGCATCGACAACGACCTGTGCCTCCCGCTGCCGCTCGCGACGCTCGGCTACGAAACGGCCCGTCACGCCGGCGTCGGTATCGTGAAGAGCCTCATGGAGGATGCGAAAACGACCGGCCGCTGGTACATTGGCGTGACGATGGGCCGGCCCACTGGGCATTTGACGCTGGGCATCGGCAAAGCGGTGAGCGCGACGTGCACGATCATTCCCGAAGAGTTCCCGGAAGGGCTGATCTCGCTCTCCGACATTGCCGACATCGTCGAGGGGAGCATCATCAAGCGGCGAGCGATGGGCAAGTCGTACGGCGTTGCCCTCCTGTCCGAAGCCCTCGTCGAGCGCTTCAGCCCCCGCGAAGTGGCGGAACTGCAGGACGTGGACCGCGACGCACAGGGCAACATTCGGGTCACCGAAATCGACCTCGGACGGAAGGTCAAGAACGAGGTCCAGATGCGGCTCGAGCAACGCGGCATCAAGGTGACGGTCGTGGACAAGACGATTGGCTACGAGCTGCGGTGCGCCCCGCCGATCCCGTTCGACGCCGAGTACGCTCGCGATCTCGGTTACGCCGCTGTGAACTACCTCCTCAGCGGCGGCTCGGGCGCGCTCGTGACCATCCAGGGAGGCGAGTTCACGCCGATCCGTTTTGCAGACGTCCTCGATCCGAGCGGCAAGGGCCGGCGGCGTGCCGTGGACGTCACGACCGAGAGCTATCAGGTGGCGCGGGAGTACATGGTGCGGCTCGGCCCTCGCGACTTCACGAACGCGGCGTGGGTCGCCGCGCTCTCCCAGGCCGCGGGCCTTGACGAAGATGCGTTCCGCGCCCGTTTTGGACGATTCGCCCAAGGGCCTGAAGCCCGATGAATGCTAGTTCATTCCACGAGCGTAAACACTTCCCGATGACCCGATTCCACGAGCGGTGTCATCTTTTGGTAGTTCTCCTGCCACTCCTTATCGCCAAAGAGCTTCGGGGCCGTGGATTCGAAGATGCTGAGACTCGGCACGGTCAGTTCAAGGACCAGCGTGTAGAACGGGCCGGTGACATCGGTTAGGAGTCGCGTCGAAAAGTCCACGCCAGCGAGTGCCTTCTTCTGAATCGCTATTCCCTCCTTTGCAAGAGCAACGGCTTCTCGTGCTTTACCGAACTTCAACTGGAACACGTTGCGTATGACAATCATTCTCGTATCTCCTTCAGTGCGACTCACAGTCGCGGGGACGATTATCCGCTCAGTGGTCCTCGCGAATCGCAGATTCTTTGTTCTGCGGCCGCGACCGCTTTCATAGTGGATCGTGAGACGCCGAGGGCCTTCGCCGCACTGGTCGAGACGTGCTGCCGTATCTCGGGCTTCGGAATGGTGCGTCTGCTTCAACGATGACGGCGAGCATTTCGTCGTGACGGACGATCCCGTTGCGGTGACATGGAGCGACGGCCGACGGGCTTCTTGACCGCCTCTTGTCCGGATCAGTGGTGGGCGCACCTCGAGTTCACCCGCAGAATCGTGTCGGGTGTCACGATCGTCGCGACCGCGCGCAACCGTGCGCGCCCGAGGCGCTGCCCACGCACCGCCAACCGGCGTCGCTGCTCGTCCGTCAAGAGGAGGCGCCGGCCTCGCAACTGAGCCCGCAGGGTGCGGTTCTCCTCCACCAGGTAGGCCACAACCTCCGCGGGCTCCTGATACAGCCAGCCGGTCACAGCCGCAACGAGAAACCGAACCGCCGTCAGGTCAACCACGGCGAGAGTCTAATGCGGGACCGCGCGGCCACCGGCGGGTCAGGTCGGCGCAGCCGTGGGACACTGCGCCACCACGACCGTCCGAATCAAACCGGACACTACAGAAGCTCGGCGAAGAACTCGTTCACCATCCGTCGATCGGGGTCGACGGTTCGCAGCCAGTCACCCAGCTTCCTCCACCGGTCGCCGTACGCGGCCACGACGTGCTCCTTCTTCACGAACGGGCTCTGATTGAGCAACGGAATGCCGCCGCGCTGATGGGCCCACTCATTGAACGCTTTGAGGAACGTCGGCCAGGCGTCGGGCTCCTTCTCGCTGGGCGCGTGAATCGGATCGAGCGAGATGATGTCGCCGTCCCACGTGTACGACAGCAGCGAACTGCGGTCCTTTCTGATGAAGTACGAGCCGAGCGGCATGTTGCAGCGGAACTTGTGCTGCTTGTAGTAGTCGCCCGCCCACTTCACGTAGTCCTGCACGTTCTTCACGTAATTCGCGCGCGGGAAGGCCCAGAACGTGAACGCATAGCGGGCCGACTGCGGCGTCTTCGAGTAGTTGATCGTCTTGTCCGGCGCCTCAAGCGTAAACCCACCGCCCGCGCTGAGCAGACGATAGAAGGCGATCTCGAGTCCGGACCCGAGGTTCTCATTGATCGTGCCGAGACCGGAGCCGCCGAAACGATCGCGCAGCCCGCGGCCGGTGTAGGCGGCCAGGAAATTCCAGCCGAACTCCCGCGCATCCGCCAGCCATTCGTGCTTCAGCGTCCGGCCCTTGTTGCGCGACTGGATCACGATGTTGTCGCCGATGGTCCACAGCACGATGCTCTGGTTCGACGAGATCGCCTTCTTGATGATCGAATCCTTGAGATCGTCGACGTCGTGCACGTCGTAGTTGAAGCTGATGATCTCGATCGGCTTGAGCTTGAACGTGACCTCGTAGACGATGCCGGCCAGGCCGTAGCTGGCTCTGATGTACGGAAGCAGCTCGGGATTCTTGCTCTCCGACGCTTCCATCAACTCGCCGTTGGGACTCACCCACTTGATGCCGGTCACGTACGAGTTGACCTGACCGAGCTCGACGCCATCGAGGCTGTCCTTCGTCTGGCAGCATGCCGCCGAGCCGAGCGTGATGTTGCCGATCTCGATGTTCAGCATGAACTGCAGACCCTTCTTGCGCAGGGCCGCGGCGGCGTCCACGAGCTGAAGACCGGCTTGTGCCGTGAGCGTCTTCTTCACGGTATCGATCTTCACGATCTTCGTGAAGCCGTCCATGCTGACGACTGTCCCGGTCGACGCGGCACACGGTGTGAGCGAGTGATTGCTGCCCATCGCGCGAACGGGGCCTGGATACTTCGCTCGGTCGCGGAGGATCTCCTGCAGTTCCTGGACGCTCTTGGGGTGAACGTGCTGCTGCGGAGTCGTGACGATTCCGCCATCGTAGTTGGTGATAGTCGTGCTCACGCGTGCTCCGTATGAAGAAAGTTGTGGGCGTAATTATGTTGCGTTCCCGGTCGGACTTGACGACAAGGCGTTGGGGTGAGCTGACTCAGTTTTCCCAAGTTGACAGTGCCAGCGTGACAGTTCACGGAACGATCGCCGGCATCGAGTCCTCCCACTTGCTCCGCGTCAGGACCCGCTGATTGGTGCCGTCGGCGTTCATGATGAAGATCTGGCCGAACGGCTGGAAAGCGTTGTCGTAGAGCGCCGCTTCGTCCTTGAAGCCGTAGCGTCCGCTCGTCCAGAGGATGTACCGGCCGTCTGGCGACCACGACTGATGGCTGTCGTTGCCCGCCGCCGTCGTCAGCCGCTTCACATTCGTCCCGTCGGGCCGCATCGTGTAGATGTCGTAGTCGTAATCCTCGCCGTGCGAGCGCCGGGTGAACGAGATCAGATCGCCCCTCGGCGACCATGATGGAAAGTTGTCCAGCTCCGTCGTCAGCGCTCTGACCGAGCCGTCGGCAAACGTCATGACACGGATGCCGAAGTCGGCGGGCCGGTCGTAGTCGCCCCAGACGCGATACGCGATCTGCCTGCCGTCGGGTGAGAAGGTGGGGAAGCCGCTGTTGAGTGGTCCCTTCGTCACGTCCTTCGGCTGCGATCCGTCAGCGCGGACCATCATGACTTTGGCCGGCTGGTCTTCACGCGCGCCGAAGAAGCCGCCGACGCCGAAGGCGATCCACTGGCCGTCGGGCGACCAGGTCGGCACGAACGCAGGCGCCGCTTTGTCAGAGAAGACGACGCGCCGGTTCAAGCCGTCCGCGTTCATCACCGCGATCGCCGCCTGCGGCGTGGCCAGATTGTTGAGCTGACTAATGGCGAGTCGCCCGTCCTTCGAGAACTGCGGAAAGACGTCGGTGTAGCGGTAGTCCGTATCCGGGTCCCAGCTGTAGAGGGGCTGGTTCTGCGGCCGCGTCGTGAAATCGGGCCGGTGGTATACGACGCGCGTACCGTCGGGCGACCACGAGGGATTGCGGAACGTCCCGCCGGTGGCGATGCCGCCCGTAGTGAACGCAAGGCCGGTCTGCATGCCGCGCGGCGCGGCCTTCATCAGATAGCCGATGCGAGTGGCGCTCAGATACTGCGGCGACACTTTGAGACCCGGACCCGAGGTGTGGACGGTGCGCGCCCCAGTCGCGACGTCCACCGCGACGATCTGCGATGTGACCATCGGCTGCGCGGCGATGCGCGCCGCAAAGGTGAGCGTCGAATCGAGCTCGTAGAACACGAGGCGCCGGCCGTCGGGCGACCATCGCGCCGACCCGGTCGTCACGCCGGCGGCCGTCACGCGTTTCAGTCCGGTCCCATCGGCGCGCATCAGGTAAATGCTCAGCTCCTGCAGATGCTCCCAGCCGGGCGCCGGCAGCTTGTGCGGCCTGAACGGGTAGTGCCGGTCGGACGTGAATGCGATCCACTTGCCGTCGGGCGACCACGAGGGCCGGAATGCGCCCTTGAGATTGGCGGGCGCGGCTGGGAGCGTCTGCCCGCCGGTGAGGTTGCGCAGCTTGTGCGTGGTCAGGTCGAGCGTCCAGACGTCTGCCGTGTGAGCGCCGCGGGTCGAGACGAAGGCGAGCTGGCGGCCGTCGGGCGAGATAACGCCCTGATCGTCGAGGTCGGGATCGTCGGTCAGCCGCTCGAGGCCGGTCCCGTCCGGGTGCACGCGGTAGAGGTCGGCTTGGCCCGAGCCGCCGCGCTCGGACGTGAACACGATCCACCGGCCGTCGGGCGAAAACGACGCGTTGTAGTCGAAGCCCGACGTCGGGAAGAGCGGCAGCTCGCCCGAGCCATCGCCGTTGGCGATGTAGAGCGTCATCGCGGACGGCCCCAGGCGATTCATGAGCATGGTGTGCCGGGCCGCCGACGAAAGCGCAGCGGCTGCGGCACATCCGAGTGACACCAACAGGACGGCCTTCAGCCTCATTGGAGCCCCCTCCAGGTGGTAGGCGGTAGTCGGTGGGTGGTAGCGAGGGATGACCGACTACCAGCTACCGACTCGGACTATAGGAAACACTAAGGCCGTCGCGGGGTTAACAGAACCCTCGTTCTCCCTGGTCAGGCCCTTCTCCCCTTCGACAGCGCGGATAAAGGCCGCTGTCCGCGGCGATTGTTCGGCGGCTCGGGGGGACTGTCAAGGGAAAACACCGCCGAACAACAAGCGGATTCAACCAGACGGCACTCCGCCAAGCGTGCTCGCGTCAGCGGGCGATCTGGCCGGACTCGATGGATCGGCCAGCGACACAACCACCCCGGGAAACAGGTCGGCAATGCGCACGGGCACCTCCACCACCGGATCGAGACTCGTGGTGATCTCGCGCGTGCGCACGCCGTTCCGATTGCCGTCGCGATAGGCCCCGACCGTCACTCCATGCTCGTCTGACACGAACAGGAGCGCGACATTCGCGGACCGGGCCACCGCCCGGGCCCGCGCGAGGCCCATCCGCGCCGCCAGGTACCGGGCCGCGCCAACCGTCCGCGCCCGATCCACCCCCGCGAGCGTTTGCGGGATCGCGATGGCGGCGAGCACGCTCAGGAACGCGAGGACGAAGATCAAATCGATCAGCGTGGCACCGGCCGATGAGGCTCGACGCGCAGGCCGCGGGAGGCGTCGCGCGCCCCCGGCGACCCGTCACGCCTGCTACTGCTCCTGCGCGCTCGCCTTTGCAGTCGCCACGGTGATGAGCGGCTTCATCTTGAGGAAGCTCTTCTCCCCCACGCCGCGTACGTTCATCAAGTCCTCGATCTTTTTGGAGAGGATAGTCAGCTTAATGTTTATAGGGGTGAACTCGAGGTGCGCCCACCAAGTGCGCCCACCAGTGGGCCGGATACAGAGGAGCGCGGCGTTGGGTAAACCCTTCGCGACTACAGGGGACTGATCCTCAAGGCGAGGGTCTGAAGAGACGGGCTGCCCGTTACTTCGTCGGCACGAGGCGCTTCAGCTCCTCGAACCAGTTCTGCACGATGGTGATGGGTGCCGTAACCGCATCGTCCGGAGCCATATTCAGTAGGAACCGGCCATCCGGCGCGACGGCATACTGCGCCCGAGCCGAGAACCCGGCAGCCGCAACATTTCCGCCGGTTGCGAGCCGCGTCGGAAAGAGTGCGACAGGTGCGCCCGCTTCTAACAAGTCTGCGTCGGCCGCCAGGCGAAGAGGCACCGCCATGAGTCGCGTATCTGGCGCAACGTAGAACAATTCTCGACCGTCACGCCGCCAGCGCGGTTGCATGCCGCCCGACCCGGAAACCTGCCTCTTCCCGCCCACCTTTGGAAATGTCCGGATGTAGATTTCGTAACGTCCCGATTCATTAGACGCATACGCGATCCACCGACCGTCAGGCGAAAACTGTCCTTGAATTTCTTCAAAGGTGCTTTGCAGGACGGCGAATGGCTTCCGCTCGCCCATCATCGGTACAGCCCAGATGTCTGATGCGGTCTTTGGGCTGTGCGTGCTGAAGAGCAGGAAGCGCCCATCCTGTGACCAGTCGAGTGGTGATTCATTCTCCGGTGTGATGAGCAGCGGTTGCTCGTCAACGGTGGCGCTTGCAGGCTTTTGGAACAAATCGTAACCGCCCTTACGAGTAGACCGAAACACAAGCTGACTCCCATCCGGCGACCAGATGGGGCCGCTGTCGAGCGCGGCATCGAATGTGAACCGATTCGGCACGCCGCGACCCACGTCAATGAGCCACACATCGATGTTTCCTTGCACAGTGCGATTCACGGATACCCGCTGTCCGTCCAGCGTGAGCTCAGGATTCGACAACGCATTCTCGTCCAGCGAGCCGACTTCGCCCGACATCTCACCCATGCGGTCGAGCCAGACGAGTTGCCGCCTGGAGCCAGCGCCTGCACGATGGGCCAAGACGCCCTGTTCCGAAACCGAGAAGGCGCTGCGAAACGTGCCATCGTCAGTCCCAACCCCCTGTGCCACTGGTATCGCCTCGCTGGCCACGGTCCCGCTCGCCGTATCGAATGGATACGCCACCAATACCCCTTGCGATACCAACAAGAGATAGCCGGGCGCGGCATACACCGCAGCCGTGTCTGCTGGCATGACCAGCATCGGCTCGCCATCGTCGAGCGAGCCTATATAGGCGCCATGCGTCTGCGGGAGCCCAGTCGCCATCGAGAAGAGGAATCGACGACCATCCGGCAAAAACTGCGGCCAGCGATGGCTGCCTTGCCCAGCGACAGGCCGCGTCACTGACGAAACGGCCCCACCACTCGCCGCCACGCGCATGAGTGCGCCACTGGCCGTCGGCGCAAATACGATGACACCGCCAGGGTTCCATGTCCCACCACGAGGCAGGGGCGCATCGGCGAGATTTTGCACACGCGCCTACCTGTCAGATTGATTCGCTTCAATTTGCCATCGGCAAAAAAGCCCACCGCGCGGCCGTCCGGCGCCCAAAAGGGAAAGGTGGCACCTTCAGTGTCTGCGAGCGGCTGCGCTGTCGTCTGGTCGAGCGGACGCAACCAGAGCTGTGAACCTTTCTCCCCAGTGGCAACAAATACTAACTGCCGCCCGTCAGGTGAAAGCGCGAACGAAAACACATCGGTCGTGGGCGGCGTGACAACGTCTAGGCGCGTGACGACCGGCTCGGGCACCGTTCGGCGGACGTAGAGTGTCGCCGGCACGGCCAATGCGAGTAGCGCCAGCGTGGTAACCGCGAGCAGCGTCCATGCCAGGCGCTCACGGCGGTGAACTGAAACCGGAGGCGCGACGATGGTCACTTCCGGGTCGGTCTTCGCCTGTGCCTCCTGAAATCTCAATTCGCGCATCGCTAATGTCGTGCAGGCGCTCTTTAGCGTCCTTCTGTAGACACCGACGTAGCAATCGTCGGACCGCTCCACGCGTGTTGGCGGGCAGGCGGTTCCAGTCAGGTTCGCCCTTGATGACCGCCGCGAGCGTGTCGGACACGTCCTCGCCCGCGAACGCTCGCTTGCCCGTCAGCATCTCGTAGAGCACGCAGCCGAAGGCCCAGATGTCGCTGCGCTTGTCCACGGCCTTGCCGCGTGCCTGCTCGGGACTCATGTAGGCGGCGGTGCCGAGGATCATCCCGCGCCTGTCGTCATCGCCGGTGACGTGATCGTCGGCGACATGCGATGACGCTCGCCGACATCGCCGCGCCGATCGGTTCCATCGCCTTCGCCAGCCCGAAGTCGAGCACCTTCACCGTGCCGTCGGGCCGCACCTTGATGTTGGCGGGCTTGAGATCGCGGTGGATGATGCCCTGCTCGTGCGCGGCTTCGAGCGCCTCGGCGATCTGCTTCGCGATGGGCAGCGCCTCGTCGAGCGGGATGGCGCCCTGCGCGATGCGGTCCGCGAGCGTCGGCCCCTCGACCAGCTCCATCACCAGCGCGGTCGTGGCTCCCGATCGCTCCAGGCCGTAGATCGCCGCGATGTTCGGATGATTGAGCGAGGCGAGGACTTCCGCTTCGCGCTGGAACCGCGCCAGCCGCTCGGCGTCAGCGGCAACAGACGCGGGCAGCACCTTGATGGCGACCGCCCGCTTCAGGTTGGTGTCGGTGGCCTCGTACACCTCGCCCATTCCGCCCACGCCGATCTGGGCGATGACTTCATAGGGGCCGAGACGAGTGCCGGGTGTGAGGGCCAAGTTGCTGTGGATTATATGGGCGTGACAGCCTGGCGGACGCGATTACTCCTGCAAAACGGGCAAGTGTAGACCGACGCTGTGCGATGCACCGCCCTCCCCTTTCGGCGTCGAGGGGCCCAGTGCGCCCACCACTGCGCCCACGACCTCCGAGACCCGGTGAGGTGCACCCACCATTCGGCCCACCAGAGGTACTGACACCGGCCGCGAATGGTCACGAAGAGTTCGTCCAGATGCCACGTGTCGCCGACTGGCCCGAGCGCCGCCTGAGCCGCCGTGCGTAGGCCACACCAAAGGTCTCGCACCATTGCCGGATGGACTCGTACGACACTGTGATGCCGCGTTGGGCGAGGAGATCTTCGACGTCGCGGAAACTGAGCGTGAAGCGGTAATGCGGTAATAGAGTCAGCCGGCGTGCCTGATTACCGGGGACAGGAACCGGTAGCGTCGATAGCGCGCCACATCGTCAGGCATCCAGCTACTTGTGCCCGCGGTTGCCTCAAGTTGACAATGCCCGCCCGAGGGATTGCGGTCTCGCACGAAGCCATCCGCCTCTGGACGCTGCGGTTCGGCACGGAGTACGCGCGACGACTGAGGTGCACGCGGGGAAAGTGCTCGAACATCTGGCACCTCGATGAACTCTGTCTGATGATCAATGGGGAGCGCGGCTGGCTGTGGCGGGCCGTCGATGATGCGGGGGACATTCTCGACATCTTGGTGCAACGCCGTCGGAGCGCGCTCGCCGCGAAACGCTTCTTTCGCAAACTCGTGAAGGGACTCCGGATGGTGCCGTACGCGATCGTCCGTCGTGGTCATGTGCTTATTCAACGCCTACCGCCGGATGGCGCGAACAATTTGACAACGCCTGCCCCGATACGTTCAGGTCGCAGTCCACTCACGGCGCGATCCCCGAGCCCGGTGATAGACTCGGCCGTATGGCCAGGAAGAAGAAAACGACTCGCAAGAAGAAATCAGCGGGCAAGAAATCAGGTACGCTTCGCCGCACGGCCGCACGAAGGAAGAAAGTGTCCTCGTCGAGCAATCGTTCGCGTCCGAAACAGATTGTCCGGACTCCGCGGCGATCTCCGCTAGTCACATCTCTCGACGTTGTAATCCCCTCGACGCGACGAGGTCTCGGCGCGCATTCAGCTGGGCAGTCTGGCGATACCCAAGGATTGTCGAATGTGGAGGAGGCAGATTCAGAGAGCGTGGAAGAGCTTGTGGAGGAAGGCCAGGACTTCGAGGCGGGTGTGGTGGCCGGCATCGAAGAGGCCGATGCCAGTCAGGGAGAAGTTCGCACCAAGCAGGTCCCCGAGGACGATGTGCCTCGCGAATATCTCGAGAACGATCTAGACCGGCTGAATCGCAAGAGCCCCGTAACGCGCAACACAGCGGCGAAACAGACTGCAACCTCCGCCACGCGGATCAGTCGGGGACCAGTCGATGCCCCAGGAAAGCGTCATCGGAAATCTCTTCCTCAAGAGCCAATAGACAAGCGTATGGGTGAACCCAGGGGCAAGCAGATGGGCCAGAAGAACGCAAAACGGGCCGACCGCGGCGGGCGACGCTAGCACACGATGGAAGGCAACGTCGTTGCGCAGGCTTGCCCGTGGACGGCCAACCGACGACGTTCTTCATCGGTGGAGGCGAATCGGGCCACGTAGGTGCATCCGGAAGGATGCGGTCTTCCTCAACCAGATAAGTGACACTCGCCTGCCGCTTCTGGGCCCACGAGCCGGCCACGGCCATGACGAAGAGTCGAAGCGCGGCGACGTCCACGCCCGCGGGAGGTCTACATCAGCGACTCAACGTCGCGCCCTAAACCGGCTCGGCTGAGAAGTGGGACACTACGGGCTTTCCCACGACTGCTCGAC
Organism: uncultured Acidobacteriota bacterium; assembly: GCA_963741135.1. Classification (GTDB taxonomy): domain Bacteria; phylum Acidobacteriota; class Vicinamibacteria; order Vicinamibacterales; family UBA2999; genus Gp6-AA40. Next base: position 321,484 of record CAVUHC010000003.1, on the reverse strand, counting down.
TGTGCGGGCGTAGAAAAGGTCCTGATCAACGCCGCAGTGTTCGCCGAGGATCGTGAGTCCGCCGCGTCGGCGGACTGGCCCCATCGTCCGTACCGCGACGGAACCACGTCAGCTCCCAGCGATCGGCGGCAACATCGTTACGCAAGATGTACAGATCGCCCTCCGTGTCGTGCACCTTGAAGTAGCGGTGATCGGGCGCCAGCCAACTGTCGACAACCTCGGCGATCTCGATCTGGCGCTCCCCGAGCCGAAACCGTCGCGGCGTCTCCTCGCCACGATAGCCGGCGTGGCACTCGACACCCACGACCGGGAATGCGGGCGCTTCTCGTGACATGGTTCGTCTGATTCACCGCGAGGGAGGACGCTTCGGCGTTGGTTTTGGTTGCGGTGGTCGGCCGCGAACCACGTGCAGGGGCTGACGTGGTGGTGAAGGACGTCGAGGCATGGTTACCATTCTCTCAGACAGACTGGCCGGGCGTCAGGCAGCGACTCGGCCTGGATTAGCCCGAGGCACGGGGCCATAGAGGTGCGCCGCCCGATGATCGTCACGGCCGGATGTGTTGCGGTCATTGCTGCCGTCCTGGCACTGATCTGGACGATGCAGCGCCGGTTCATCTATTTCCCAGCCGGTGGCGTGCCGGCGCCGAGTGAAATCGGTCTGACCGACGTCGAGCCAGTGACGTTCGAGACCATCGACGGGCTCAGCCTGAGCGGGTGGTTCTTCGCGGCATCTGGACCGTCGCCGCCCGTCACCGTTTTGGTCTTCAACGGAAACGCCGGCAATCGATCGCATCGCCGTCCCTTGGCGGCAGCGCTCCAGCGGCACGGATTCCAGGTTCTGCTGGTCGATTATCGGGGCTATGGCGGAAACCCCGGAGCTCCGTCGAAGAACGGGCTAGCCGCAGACGGCCGGGCTGCGCGAGCGTACCTGGCCGGTCGCTCCGACGTCGATCTGTCGCGGCTGGTGTACTTCGGCGAGTCACTCGGAACGGCAGTGGCTGTCGACCTCGCCGTCGAACACCCGCCGGCGGCGCTTGTCCTACGATCGCCGTTCACATCAATGGCGGATCTGGGACGGTATCACTACCCGTTTCTACCGGTGCGTCTTCTTCTCCGGGACCGGTTCTCAGCGATCGATCAGATCCGGCGGATCCAAGTGCCACTGCTTGTCATCGCTGGCGCGCACGATGGAATCGTGCCGATCGACAATAGTCGGGGCCTGTACGAGGCCGCGATGGTCCCGAAGACGCTCCTAGTCCTTCCCGACGCCGATCACAACGACTACGAGTTGCTCGCTGGAGACGAGATGATCCAGGCGATCGTCCGTTTTCTTCAGCCGCTCAAGTGATGGCCGACGAGAAAGCCCTGTCCCCTCCGGCGCCAACGCATCCCGGCGTCGCGGCATGTGCCAGCGACCAGAAGGGTGAGACTGGAGGAGTGGACGCAACACTCTGCGTCGGCGGACAAGGTCCTCAGTAACGGGCAAGCGTTTACCGAAGTCCCTAATTGACCGTTCCGCAAGAACCGATTCCGGAACAGGGGCTCGCCATCCCCAATTAGACTCGCCCCTCATCTTCGGCCTTCACTATCCGCGAGACCAGAACGAATGTGAGGACACCGGTTTGGGAGGCCGCAGGCCGCGGCCCATGCCTGCGGACCGCGTTCCGCTCTCATCAGTATGTCGAGCGAGTGAAAGCAAGGTCACCACCACCAGGCGGCGCCGCTACGCGGTGAGACGTTCGTCGAAGACGATATCGCCCTGACCGCTCCGATCCGCGGACGACTCGGCCGGAGCAGTCGGCATCGAGGCCAAGACCGACGGCAGCGTAGATCCGCAGGCGCTCGCATCGGTCGAATGGTCGAACGTGAGCGCCGCGTGATAGCGGATCGCGTCGGACTGCACTCGACAGACATACGCGCGCGCGACGCGGCTTCGCACGAGCGTACGACCGCCTGGTGTGACGATGTGCACGTCGAGATGTCTGCCCGGCAGCAGCCTGTGCGGTGGTCTCGGTGAGCGCGCCGCAGCTCGATGCGTCAAGCACGACGAGCTGCCCACCGGTTCGGAGCTTCGCGTGCGCGAGTGGTTCGTCAGTCGCGACAGTACGCCTCGTCGCGCGTCGGCGCTCCATGCCTAGTGGATCGTCCGAATCGAATGAGTACTAGTCATACTCACTAGAGAACCTCGACCCATTCCTGTGTCGCGTCGACATAGCGCAGGACGCGTGTACGGCCGGTGGCGCCCAGCACCCGAACGGCATACTGAGAGTTGTCGCGTCCGCGAACGTAGAGCGTGCGTGATGACGCGGTGCCGATGGGAGATAACGACATCACGGCACTCGCATCCGGGGCGTGCGCCGCCGCCGGATCGCTGAGAAACAACGACACCCGTGGAAACAGATCTGAGAAGCGAACGGGCGCTTCGACGACAGGGTCAATGCCAGTAGCGATGTCGCGGGTCAGGACGCCGTTGCCATTGCCGTCGCTGTACGCCGCCACGGTGTACGTGCCACCGTCAGCGACGAATACGAGCGCCACATTGGCGGAATGCGCGACCGCCTGGGTGCGGGCCAGCGCCAGGCGCGTGGCCAGGTACCGCGCGGCGCCCAGCGTCCGCGAACGCTCAATGGTGGCCGTCGTTTGCGGGATCGCCATCCCGGCGACGATCGCCATTACGGCGAACACGAACATCAGCTCAATCAATGTGTAGCCGGGCGCAGATGTGTGGCGCGCGGGCCGCGGGCGGCGCGGCGCGCCCCCGCGACCCGTCGAGCCTGCTACTCGTCCTGGGCGCTCGCCTTGACGGCCGCGACCGTAATCAGCGGCTTCATCTTGAGGAAGCTCTTCTCCCCCACGCCGCGTACGTTCATCAAGTCCTCGAACTTCTTGAACGTGCCGTTCTTCTGGCGTTTGCCGGTGGGGCGGACTCGCAGGCGCGAGCAGACCGAATCGCAGGCGCTAGTCGCTGTCGACGTTTCTACTGGCGCTTCTTCGAAGCAGCAGAGGACTGATTACTCTCTTGGGAGGAACAACGTCTACTCCGGCGCGGTCGGGACGGTCGTCTGATCGCGCACCGGCGCGGTCTTCAGGAATGCAATGATCTGGTCGATCTGAACCGGCTCCAGGCTGTACTCGAAGCCGGGCATCGTCATCGATCCCTTCCTGGCTTTCTCGCGGATGAAGGAGTCACCCCGCCGCTCGACGGTCTGTTTACCCAGCAGTGGACCAGGCCGTTGGGCGGTGCCGCCATGACAGTTGGCGCAACGCTGGGCGAAGATCTTTCGACCCTTCAACTCCGTCTCGTTGAGCGCAAGCGGGGCGATGAACGTCCGCATGTCGTAATCCGTGCGCACAACGGTCGGCACTGCCGCCCGGGCTTCCCCGTTCTGCTGGGCATGGACCCATGAGGCGACGATGAACGGCGACAACGTCACGAGCACCGCTACCCAACGCAAGAGCACTCGGTTCATCTCTATCGCTCCTTCAACGCCTGAATCTGTTCCGCCGTTCGGAACTGCAAGCGAATCACGCGACTCGTGTTGGCGCAGGGGACCCACACCTCCCCGCGGATGTCGTCAACCGAGATGTTGCGGGATTCGCAGCGACTGGGCAGCGTGTAGTACGTCCACTGTTCCGTGCGCGGATTGAACTTGCCGACCTTCGCGTCGATGAACAGATTCGTCCACACGTTGGAATCCTTGTCGACCGTCACGAAATAGGGGTGTCCGTCAACGGGGTAGTACTTCGTTTCGAGCGTGTGGATGTTGATCTTCGCCAGGTTACTGGCCGCGTTGTTCGGCACCCAAACCGAATCACCGCGCTTGTCGGCCCCGAGCCGGCGCGGCTGCTGCCCGTACGGAATGGTGTTGATGTTGCCCCAGGTCATCGCGCCCATGGATTTGAACCACTCGCGATCGGCTGCGGTCGTGACGTCTTCCTTGTCCAGCCAGGGCGGCCGCATCAGGACGTCGTATGTTTTGCCCGTCTTCGGATCGCCCTTGACGACCCGATCCGAGGTGTACTGGGTCCACCAGCCATTGCCCTCGGCGTCACCGGCCGTCCCATACACGAAGTTCCGGCTGAACGAGGGGCTCTCGAAGTGCATCCACGTCTTTGTGACCGGGTCGAAGCGGTTGGCCCCGCCGTTGGTCGCGCCCCAGACCTTACCTTGGCCATCGACATCGACCGTGGTCAGCTGGCCGCCGCCCATGTTGAGCGGAGGCGTGAACATTTCAAACGTCTCTGTCTTGGGATCGAGCCGGCCCAGACTGCCGTCGCCGCCGTCGAACCAGATGATGCCGTTGCGGTCCTTGGTGATCGAATGCGACCGTCGGATCGCCTGGCCGTTCTTCACGCTGAATCCCGTGACCTGCCCGGTTTTCGTGTCGACTTTGAAGAGCGTCATGTCCGCCGGGCCGCGGTCCCGTGTTCCCCACGCATTCCCTTCGTTGTCGGCGAAGACGTCGTGGATCCACCGGGCGCCCATCGAGGCCGTCGGCCACCCCTGCGACCAGTCGCTGCCATCGTTCCACGCCCGCTCGGCGCGCGCCCCGGCCAGAGGAATGTCGTACTCGGTCATCACGACGCGGGCGGCGTCGCCCGTCGGCCGCGGCTGTAACTTGAACTTCAGCGGCGGAGATGACGGTCCGCGCACGGACGCCAGGTACCGGGCCAACTCGTCCCTGTAATGCACCACCGTCGTATGCCGGTTAATCCCATTGGTACCGGTATTTTTTTCCATGAACATGATCACGGCGCGCCAGCCGTTCTCGTCGAACCGGTTCTGGAGCGCATGGGTGGGACCGTGGCAGGCCGTGCAGTTGGAACGGAAGATCTCTTTCATGCGACGCTGATCTTTCGTGTCTTGCGGCAGCGCGGACATCCACTCCGACCCTGAGAGCTGCGGTGTGACGTCCTGGATCGTGCTCAAAGTGAACGCCTGGCGCGCCTGCCGGGTCGCCTCGACGGTCACCTCGGCTCGTGCCGTCTCGTATCCGACCGCCTGCGCCCACACGTCGTACCGGCCGCTTTCCAGGGGCGGAAAGACGTACTCGCCTTGTTCATCGGTGAACACCGATGTCGTGAAGCTCCTCTCCATCGCGCGTGCCGAAACGGCGACGCCTTCCAAGCGACTCCCGTCCATCGGCCGCACGGCACCGGCCAGGCTTGATACTGCTCTTGCCGAGCCGTCTCGCGCGCTGGCCGCCTGCTCGAGCGCCCGCGATGCAGCGCGGCTCGAAAGTCCGCCCAGACCGACAACAGCCACCGCCAGCGCCAGCATTCCAAGCCTTGTCTTTGTCATAGTCGGCTCACGTCAAGCTCTCGCCCTGCTTGCACGGCTAGATTGCCAGGTTGAACATAATCTGCGCAAGGGACAGCGCGGCCGGTCAGATGATCGCGGTCGTCGTCCTGCCGACGCCCTTCTGGTTGGCGTTTGCAGCGATCTGCAGCCAGCCGACCCTTATGGTCCCCTAATCTACGGATATCCTGCGGGGTGTCAAGGTATCAAAAGCCATTCACTCTGGCTTGATCTGCAACCCGTTGGCGACGTCCTTCACGCCCGGCGCGGCCTTGGTCATTTCTCCCACACGGTTCTTCTCGTCGACCGTGCGCACCTCGCCGTTGATGGTGACCATCCCGTTGGCCACCTCGAAGTTGACGTCGCGTTGGTTCAATGCGGGGTCGTTGTCGATCATCTTGTCCAGTCCCCTGCGGATCTGGCCGTCGAGATCGTCGGCCGTCGTGTCGTTGAGCCCTTTTACCGTCAGCTCGTTCAGCACCCGCCCGCTCGTCCCGACGACCGCGTCTGCCACTTCCTGGGCACGCGACCGCACGGCCATCGATCCCACGGTCCCCTTGAGGTGGACGATGCTCGACTCGCTGTCAACCTTGACCGCGACTTCCTGCATGTTTGCCTGGTCGAGTGCCTTGCGAACATTTCCCTCGACGTCCGGCCCGCGGCGACATCCGGTGCCTGCGCAGGCCACGACGACCAACGCTGCCAGCCATACATTCGTCCTCATCACGCCTCCGTTTCAGGTCGGCTAGCGAGCCAGGCCCATCGGGTGAAAAGCAAACGCCGGTCCGTGCTGAGATGCTGTGACGCGTCATCGGTCGAGTTGATCCTGGTATGTGATGAGCCGGACGCTCCGCTGCAGGGTGATGTACGCGGCCGCCCATTCGACCATGACGACGATGCGATTGCGGAAACCGATCAGCTCGAAGATGTGAAGGAACAGCCAGGCGAGCCAGGCGATCGGGCCGGAGAATCGCAGCCCGCGGATATCGGCAACGGCCGAGCCGCGCCCGACGATCGCCATGTTCCCCTTGTCGTTGTAGGTAAACGGCGCGCGACGGCTCGTCCCTGATACGCCGCTGAATCATCCGCGCCGCATGCACGCCGCCCTGCATCGCGACCTGCGCGACACCAGGCAGCTGTTGCCCCTTGGCATCGACAAACGACGCCGCATCGCCGACGACGAAGACCTCAGGATGTCCCGGGATCGACAAGTCGCGCTCGACGATTACGCGCCCGGCGCGGTCGAGCGGCACGCCGAGCGTCGCGAGCAGGGGTGATGCCGCGACGCCGGCCGTCCACAGCACGGTGCCCGCCTCCAGCCTCTCCTCTCCAAGCGTCACTCCTCCCGCGTCCACGCCGGTCACCCGCGTCTGTTCCCGAACCTCGACGCCGCAGCCCGCGCAGCGATCGCGCGCGCCGCGTCGCGCAGCTTCGGCGCAAACGCCGGAAGAATCGTGGGGCCCGCTTCGACGACGACGATGCGTGTCGTGCCGCGTGTCGATATTCCGGAACTCACGCGCGGCGTCTGACGGGCAATCTCGGCCAGCGTGCCCGCCAGCTCGACGCCGGTAGGACCGCCGCCGACGAGTACGAACGTCATGAGCAGCTGCTGGCGCGCGGCGATCGGTCTCGCGCTCGGCGCGCTCGAACGCGACCAGAATGCGGCGGCGAATGGCCAGCGCATCCTCGAGTGTCTTGAGCCCGGGCGCGTCCTGCGCCCATTCGTCGTGGCCGAAGTACGTGTGGCTCGCGCCGGTCGCAACGATCAGGAAGTCGTAGTCGACCGTCGAGTCGTCCTCCAGCCGTGATGCGCCGCGTCTGCGTATCGATCGCGCGGACGTCGCCGAGCAGCACGCGCACGTTGCGCGCATGGCGCAGGATCCACCGAATCGGCGACGCGATATCGCCAGGCGACAGCGTCGCGGTCGCGACCTGGTACAGCAGCGGCTGGAAGAGATGGTGGTTGTGGCGATCGAGCAGCGTGACGCGCACCGGCGCTCTGGTGAGCGCCTTGGCGGCCATCAGCCCGCCGAAGCCGCCGCCGATAATCACGACATGTGGAAGTGACACGGTGTGACAAACCTGGTTTCATTGTGGCCTCAGTTCGAACGAGAATGAAGATTGGTTTCACAGAAATGAAGACGCCTCCTTCTTTCGCAACCGAACACGACGTCGCCACCGTGTGTCCGCTCGACTGCCCTGATTCGTGCAGCCTCGACGTGACCGTCCAGGACGGACGCGTGGCGGCGATCGACGGCTCGTCGCTCAACCCCGTGACCGACGGATACATCTGCGCGAAGGTGCGCCGCTTCCCCGAGCGTCTGTACGGCCCCGATCGACTGCTGTACCCCGCGGTTCGCAAGGGACCGAAGGGCCTTGCCAGCTTCGAGCGCGTCTCGTGGGACGAAGCGCTGTCGCTCGATTGCCGAGCGAATGCTCGAGGCGCGCGAGCACTGGGGCGGCGAATCGATCCTGCCCTATTCGTACGGCGGCTCGAACGGCCTGCTGACACAGGACACGAGCGACGCCACGCTCTTCCGACGGCTGGGCGCGTCGCGCCTCGCGCGGACGGTATGCGCGGCGCCACGGGCGCCGCCAACATGGCGATGTACGGCAAGATGCCGTCGATCACCTACCAGGACTTTCCCGAGGCGCGGCTGATCATCCTCTGGGGCGTCAATCCGTCGGCCTCAGGCATTCACCTCGTTCCGTACATCCGCGAGGCGCAGCGCCGCGGCGCGACGCTGATCGTCATCGACCCGCGCACGACGCCGCTGGCCAGGCAGGCCGACATTCATCTGGCCGTGCGACCGGGAACCGACCTGCCGGTTGCGTTGTCGATTCACCGGTTATCTTTTCGAAGAGGGTCACGCGGATGAGGCGTTCCTCAAGGCGCACGCGCGCGGCGCCGAGCAGCTGCGCGAGCGAGCGCGCGCGTGGACCTTCGAGCGCGCCGCGGCGGAAGCGGACGTGCCGGTCGATACGCTGCGCGCGCGTGGCGGAGCTATACGCTGCGACGAGGCCTGCACTGATCCGATGCGGGTGGGGACAGGAGCGCAACCGCAACGGCGGAAGCGCCTCGCTGGCGATCCTCGCGCTGCCTGCCGTCGGCCGGCAAGTTCGGGGAGCGCGGCGGCGGCTACACGATGAGCAACACCGCGTCGTGGGGCATCACCAATACGTGGATTGGCGCCGCCGAACCGCCGACCCGCATCATCAACATGAATCAGCTCGGCCGCGCGCTGCTCGAATACACCGAGCCGCCGGATCAACATGCTGTTCGTCTACAACAGCAATCCGGCTGTGACGACGCCGGACCAGGGCCGCGTGCTTCGTGGACTCGAGCGCGACGACCTCTTCACCGTCGTGTTCGAGCAGGTGATGACCGACACCGCGCGCTACGCGGACGTGCTGCTGCCGAACACGACGTTCCTCGAAGGCTACGACCTCGTGAGGGCGTACGGACCCTGGGCGCTCCAGCTCGCCAGGCCCGTCATCGAGCCCGTCGGCGAGTCGCGGTCCAACGCCGACGTCTTCGGAGAGCTGATCGACCGCGCCGGCATGCGTGAAGAGACGGACCCGCGCGGCGAGCTCGAAGAGATGCTCGACGTGATCGCTCGCCTGCCCGACGACGATGGGCGACGACGTCCGCGCCAACGGCGCTGCGACCGTCGCCCTTCGACGGCCGGCCGATCCAGTTCCGCGACGTGTGGCCGCGGACCCCGGATCGGAAGGTCCACCTGTATCCGGAGGCGCTGGCACAGGACGCGCCTGCGGGACTGTACGGCTATCAGCCGGACCCGGCGACGAGCGAGCTTCCCGCTCGCGCTCATCTCGCCGGCCAGCGAGAAGACGATCAGCTCGACGCTGGCGGAGCTTCCGCGTCCTGAAGTACGGCTGCTCATGCATCCCGACGACGCGGCGGCAGCGCGGCGTGAACGACGGCGACTGACGTGCGCGTGTTCAACGCGCTGGGCGAGGTGCGGTGCAAGGCTGGCGTCGGCGCTGGATTCGTCGCGGCACGGTCTCGCTGCCGAAGGGAATCTGGCGGAAGCACACGGCCAACGGCTACACCGGCACCGCGCTCGTGCCCGACACGCTGACCGATCTCGGTGGCGGCGCGTGCTTCAACGACGCCCGCGTGCAAGTAGAGCGCGTACGTCTACCGACTCCAGACGTACCGTCTACGTCACGGTAGCACGGTAGACCGCAGACGGTGACGTTAGTAATTGAAGAAGAAGATGAGATCCAATCCCCCGCGCTCGACGCGCCGGAACGTGTTGCGCTGCGTCGAGCCCGACACATCGGCGAGCGTGCCCTGCAGCCGCAGGTACTGCGCCAGCTGGTACTCGAGGATGAACTCGGTCGCCTGCTCGGCGCCGAATCCCTGGCGCAGCCGGACGAACGCTCCCCTGCCGATCTGCTGACCGATCGTCACGCTCGGACCGAGGCCGCGTTCGCCCGTCGCCTGGATCTCGAATTCGTCGAGGTTCAGCGCGTTCCCAATCGATCGCGACAGCCCGGACGCGAGGTAGCCGCCAGCCAGCTCCTGGGCTCGAAGCGCAAGCGAGACCTGCTGGTCTTCGCCCAGCTCGTTGATCGGCATGTTGAAGACGATCAGCGACAGGATGTCTGCCTCCTCCAGTGGAGGATTGCTGCTGAACGAGAGCTCCGGCTGCCGCAGCGTCCCGGTCACGTGGACGAACGTCTCGACGCCAGAAATCACGCGTCGTGCCTGCAGATCGATCAGCGGGTCGATGACGTCGCTCCCCTGGAAGCGGATCCGGCCGTCGCGCAGGATGTCGAACCGGCGTCCCTGGAAGCTGTAGCTGCCACGGATCGTGTTCACCTCGCCGCTGATCCGGATCTTCCCCTGCGGCGCCTTCAGGATGTTGACGGCCCCGCCGACATAGGCGTTCATGTCGCCGACATCGATTGGCGCATTGGCCGGCTTGATGTTGTTGCCCTTGAGCAGCAGGTCGCCGGGTATGGCCAGCGCCAGCCTCACCTCGAGCGAATCGAAGATGCCCGGGATCGCCGGCGTCGTCGGCTCAGGCCCCGCCGATTCGGCGGGCGAGATCTCCGTCGCCGTCGTCGAGTACGCCCGAGAGGTCGCGGTTTCCAGAAGGTCGGCGACGTCGATCGTACTCGGCCCGACCTCAATCGCTCCTTCAACCTTCGGCGCACGGACCGTGCCGGTGACGTGGATGTCGCTGTCGAACTTCACATCGGCAGTCTGGTTCTTGACGACCTTGAAGTTGTCCGACTGCACCTTGATGTCCACGGCGCCAACGGCGCCTTCGTGGACCGCGAGGCTGCCACCGACAGTCAAGGGATTCTTGTCGTCGTCCAGGATTTTGAACTGGCTGATCGTGACCGCATCCGGCTTCAGATCGATGCGTGTATCGAGTCCCGTGTAGGACATGCCGAGACCGGGCGCGGTGAAGGCGCCACCCTTGACGTCGATGGCGCCATCGAGGTGCGGGTCGTATCCAGATCCAGTGATCGTGAAATTCGCCTGCATCACGCCGGTGACGTTCGTCACGTACGAGGTGAATCCCTGGACCACGCCGAGATCGATCTGGCTGCTCGCGACTTTGATGTTGATGGCTTCGCCGGCTGGAGGCTCGCTGTGATCGTGGCCAAGCGCAGGCGGCGTCGGCTGAAACAGCGTGACAGGCGCGAAACCCTTCGCGGTGACCCATGACTGCGGATTCTGGTCGAGCCGCACGTCCATGGTGAGGCCCGTCCCGGCGTAGTCGACCTTTCCGCCAAACGAGACGAACTTGAAGTTGCGAAAAGCGCCTTGCGAAAGGGTGAACTCGCCGGCGACGCGGGGCGACGCAGTAGTCCCTGACACGGTCGCATTGGCGTTCAAGCGGCCGCTCAGACGCTGGTCGCCGAGCATCAGCGCGTCGAGTTGTGCAACGTCGACATTCTGAGCCTGGACGTGCAGCGTGTCGCTCGCTGACCCGACGGAACCCTGGGCCTCGATCCGCTGGTCGCGCGTTCACGAGCTTGATGTCATCGACCACGACGCGGTTGTTACCGTACTGAATCGTCGGGTGCGAAGCTGGATCGGTCCGCCATACGATCTGCTCTGCCTGCAGCGCCAGACTGCCGACGTGGATCTCCCGGTGATCGGGGTGCACGATCATGGAGCCTCCGGCCGCCAGCTGACGAATCCCCTGCTTGGCGACCGCGTTGAAATCGAGCTTGGACTGCGAGTAGGTCGTGTCCGCGACCAGCTCGTTGACCTGCTGTCCCGCGACTTGCAGGAACGTCGCGCTCGACTTCGCGTGGATGGTCGCGTCAGCCAGCGTGAGCTGCGGCACCGTCGCATCGAAAGTGCTGTCGAGGTCGAGCGCGCTGTTCTCGCCGTACCCGATGTTGCTGCCGTCGAGCGTTCCCTGGGCCTTGAGTTCGCGCCCGTTGCCCGTGACGGTCCCGTCCACGATCGCCGCGCCCCTGAGTTCCTCGCCGAGACCGACGATTCGCGCTAGCCGATCGAGCGACAGGCGTATCCAGGTGCAGCGTCAGGTTGGAGGAACCCGTGTCGTTCAACGCGATGGCTCCCTTGCCGTTCGCGTGAAAATCGGGGCCGTCGATTACGAGCTCATTCAGCGTGCCGGCGCGATTCGTGTACGTCCCGTCGACGACCGCCTTGTCGATATCGAGGCCGCCAATAGTGGAGTGCCCCACGTTGACGCGACCGGTCGCGTCGACTGAGTCCACGGTGACGCCACCCGAGTAGTTGCGAAGCGTGAGGTTCACATCGACGTCGCCATCGACCCGGCCGGCCACACGGTTGTCCCCGACGATCGCCGCGGGATCGAGGCCTGTGAACTCGCCCATCGAGACGACATGCGCGTCGCCGCCGCCGAAGTTCGTCGTGAACTCGAAGTGCGGCACGGTTGCACGGAAGATCTCGGAATCCACCAGGGTGCCGGTTGCGTCGAGCGTCAGCGGATACCGCCCGCCGCCGACTCCTTTCGCATCGAAGGCGGTTGCATTGATGCGACTCTGGAACTTCTCCGTGTCGAGCGTGGGAATGTTGAACCCACGACCAATCTTCTGCAGATCGAGGTTCGCCACCTGGCCCTTTGCCGAGTATTCCGGGGCACCGCCGCCGATCTTGAAGGAGCCGATGGTTCCGGGGGCGATCGTCGCGTCGGCAATCGTGGACTCTTCCATCTGTACGTCACCCGACAGCAGCGGGCCGCGTCCTGCGATCGTGTAGCTGAACTGAAGTTGGCTCGACACTCCAGGTACGTTCAGCTGCGGCGGCAGGTTGCGCAGATCGACGTTCGTGGCGCGTCCCTCGAGATCGAGCGTCAAAGGCGCTTCCGCTCTGACCGTGCCGACGGCAGTGGCATGACCGCCGTACGCCGCGGCATCCGCGTTCACGGTGACGAGCCGCCCGTCGATGCGTCCCTTCGCTCGCAGGTTGCGCGCCTCGTACCCGGCCACGACCGCCCTCGAGGCATTCATCGTGTAGGTCCCGCGCGTCGGCATTTCTGCCGACGGGAACACGAGGTCCATCGTCGCGTGACCCGTGACGTCCGTCTTCACGGTCGCGCCGCGGACCAGCGCGCCAACGTTGAAGTGCTCAGTCTGGGCCTCGCCTGCAATCCGCCGCTCCGGTCCCAGTGCGTCGATGACGAGATTGCCGGCAACGTGTCCGACTTCTTTCTCGCGGACGTTCAGCTGGACGTCGAGGCGATCGGCCGGGCCGCTGGCGTTGATCTCGAACGCCGGCTGCAGATTCTCGTAGCCGCGCAACGCAGGCACGAGTGTCGCGGCTTCCCTCATCGCAAACTTGTCCGACGACGCCTTCAGGTTGATGACCGGATTCCCGCTGTCGATGTCGCGGATCGGATCCGCCGACGCGCAGCGAGGTCTCCTCGGTCCGCAGCGACAGGTTCTCAATCGTGAAACTGTCCTCGTGCCGCCGGATGATGCCCGAGAGATCGTTGATCCCGACATCCGGATCCTTGCCTCGCAGCGCGACGTGCGCGATGGCCACCTTCAGCTCGTTCGCGTCGCTGGACAGGCTGATCGAGGCGTCGATCTTGTCGAGCACCTTAGGGACGTCGACGCCCGATGTCCCCACCGGCTGCCCCTCCAGATGCAGGGTCCCGTCACTGATCCCGATCTCGCCGATCTCGATCGGCCTCCGGTTCTTTGGTGTGTTCGGATTCGGCGTCTGCGCCTTCACCAGCTCGCCGAGGTTCCATCCCCTCGGCGTCTTCTCCACGTGCAGCGTCGGCTTGTTGAGACGGATGTGATCGAGGACCAGGTGTCCGCGAATGAACGTCAGCAGGCTGTAGTCGAAGCCGACATCCTTGAGCGCGACCACGGGCTTGCCGTTCATCGTGATGTCGACATCCTCCATCTCCACGCCGAAGAACAGGTTGCCGTCGAGGCGGCCAATCGTCAGGCGGCCATTCACGTAGTCGTCGGCCTGGCGAACGATGAAGCCTCGCAGCCATTCCTTGAACCAGGTCGTCTGCGTCACGATCACCGCCATCGACGTGGTGCCGACGATCAGGGTGCAGAGGAAAGCGAAGACCTGAAGGGACCTGCGGGTTAGCGACATGGAAAGTCTGAACTCACCATTTCAAAATGCTTGGCCGATGCTGAAGTGGATGCGCCAGTGACGCGATTCGGGCTTCCCATTGACCCGCAGGTTCGGAATCCGATTCAGCTGGTAACCGAAGTCGACGCGGGCGGGGCCGACCGGGGTCAGGTACCGCAGTCCTGGACCGGCCGCAAATTGCAGGTTGCCCCCGCTGAACTTCAACGAGTCCGCCCAGACATTGCCGTAATCGAAGAACGCCACGCCCCCGAGCTTTCCGCCCAGCGGCATCCGGACCTCCGACGATCCTTCGAGCATCGTGAAGCCGCCGATCGGCAGGCCGAAGCCGCTCAAGGGGCTGACCTCGAACCGCCCCCATCCGCGGATGCTGGTCGCGCCGCCGAGAAAATAACGCTTGAAGAACGGCACGCTCGCCGCGTTGCCCAGCGCGTCAATCGTGCCCAGGTGGATCCGGTTGGCGTACACGAACCGGCGCGCGACGGTCACGTAGTGGCGCGCCTCCCCGCTCACCTCCCAGTAGTTGTAGGTGCCCCACAGCCACTTGCCCGCCTCCTCGACATGCGCCGCCCAGGACATACCCGCGGTTGGCGTCGAGGATGTTGTTCGTGGTGTTGTGATTGATGTCGAACGCGATTGCTCCGGTCGTGCCGCGCGTCGTGCCGTTGCGCGGATCGAGGCCCAGGGCAATGAGGTTGTTGCGGATCTTGAAGTCCTCGAGGCCGGCGTTGCTGATGCTGCTGCGCTGGAACTCGTTGATGAGGGAGACAGCCCAGTAGTTCACCGAGTTGGCCTGATGGCGCAATGTGACGCGCCCGCCGAGCGAGTCCAGCGAGTAGACCGGCTCGACAGCCTTCCACGCGCGCCCCTCGACGTTCATCGAGAAGTGCGAAGCGAAAAAGTAGGGTTCGGTGTAGTCGATGCGGACACCGCGATCGAGCGACGACCACTTGCCCTCGAATCCCGCGTGGCGCGCGCCGCCGAGAAAGTTCACGTGATCCCACCGGAGGGTCGCGCGCGCCTTCTCCTCCGATCCATAGCCGAGCCCCGTCGTCAAACGGCGGTGCTTTCCCTCAGCCACCGTGACGCGCGTCGGGACTTCCGGAGACTGGGTGGCCTTGTCCTCCTTCGACTCGACATTCGCAAACTCGAAAAGCTCCAGGCGGTACAGCTTCCGCTGCGACTCGCGCATCTCGCGGCGTGTGAACAGGTCCCCGGGCTTGAAGGTGAGCTGTCGCTGGATCACGTTGTCGCCCACGCTCTTTTCACCCACGATTTCGACCGGACCGAAGTGTGCCAGCGCGCCGGCCGTCGCCGAGAACGCAACCGCGATCTGATTTTGTTCGGTGCCCTGCTGCGCGATCGTCACCTCCGCGTACGGGTAGCCGTAATCGCGAAGCACGTTCAGCGCGCGCTCACGCGACGCGACCGCGAGCTGCCGATCGAGCGGCTCGTTCGGCTGCAATGGCAGCGAATCACGCAGGTTGCGCAGTTCCTTGGGCGGCAGTGCGTCGAAGCCGGTCAGCTCGATCGCGGCAACGAGCGTCGGCTGCCCTTCCGAGATGTTGACAACGACGTCGACCTGATCCTGCTTGTCATTCAGCTTGACGTCGAAGGAACTGATGCGCGCGTCCGGGAAGCCGCGATCGCGATAGAACGCCTGGATCCGTTCGAGGTCGGCTTCGAATGCGCGGCGATCGAAATAGGTCTTCTGGCCCCACGGCAGCCGCGATCCCTTTTTCGTCTGCAGTGCGGCCGCGAGCGCCTGCTTGTCGACTTGGTTGACGCCCTGGAAATCGAGACTGTGAATCGTCATGTCGCCCTGCTCCCTGCATCCGACCGCTATCAGAGCAACGAGGAGGAGCAAAACGGAACAAAAGGAGCGTGCTCCCGGCATGGTGACGTGTCCAGTAACACACGTCATGCCAAAGCACGCTCGGGCTAGCGCGCTTATTCGCGTGTCGTAACCGCCGGACGTCCCGACGCGACCGCCAGCATGATCCCGAAGCCGACGGCGATAATCGCGCCGATGGCCAGCCAGATCCCGGGGATCTGCCGGAGGATTCCGGACTGCCAGAGCGCAAGGCCGGCGCCTAGCAGCAGGATGAAATAACCGACGAGGTACAGTTTCAGGAATCTCATGACCGTGACGAGAGCATGAAGGGTGCCGACTCGGCGGAAGCCTGCAGCAGGCAGCTGCAGCGGGCAGCAGATCGCAGTATCGCGACTGTCTGCTGCCCACTGCCCACGCCCGCTGTCTTACTGGATCGTCATTGTCACGAACGAGGCCCGGCGATTCATCGCGCGTCCCTCGGGCGTGCTGTTGTCAGCCTTCGGGCGCTCCTCGCCGTAGCTCACCGTCCGCAGGCGCGCCGCCGCAATGCCGCGATTGAGGAGGTAGTCGCGCACCGCGTTCGCGCGACGCTCACCAAGCGACAGGTTGTATTCGGCGGTGCCGACGCTGTCAGTATGACCCTCAATCGTCACGTTGAGACGCGGGTTCGCCTGCAGGCTCATCACCGCAGCGTCCAGGATCCTGATCGCCTCGGGCTTGAGGCTCGACATGTCGAAGTCGAAGTGCACGTCGTCGAACACGAGCGGCGCGCGCCGCATCACCGGGATGGTGGTCGAATTGGTCGCGGTGCCACCGCGGCCGTCCGACGCGACCACGGTCAATGGGTAGTTGCCCTCTGCGTTCGGCGCCGTCCAGATCGTATTCATCCCGTTCTGCGAGCTGAACGACCCTGCCGGTGCGCTCCACGTATAGGTGATCGTGTCGCCATCGGGATCCGTTGCGGGGGCGCTCAGATTCGTCGTTTGCCCCGGCTCGAGGACCGGCGGATTCGCCTGGATTGGGCCGTTGAACACCGGCGGACGGTTTGGCGCCGGCGCGGGCGGTGGTGCCGGGGCCGGAACCTCCCGGATCACCTCGCGGATCTCCGGCGCGGGGGGCGGCGGCGGCACGTACACCTTCACGCCGGGATGCCAGCCGACGCGAACGTCGAAACCCCACGGGTTGTTCGTCTGATCCCTGCCGTTGATCATGTGCGTGCCGGTGTTCTGGCTGAAATTGACGCCCCCGTGAACGAAGATGCCATTCCTCGCCTGAAACACAGCGCCGACCTTGATGTGCGCATCGTCGCGGATGCCACTCAGAAGCGGCGCGATGCTGCCATCGTCGCCGCGGTACGGGGGCTGGAGGGTGACCGCATTTTCGTCGAACGACCATTCGCCGACGTCACTCGATCAGGCCGCGAAAACGGGAGCGCGTGCCGAGGATGGCACCGACTCCCCACGCCATGCCATCCGAGACCGAGAACGGCTCGGGATCCCCGCGGAGCACTCCGCCGATCGTACCGGTGAGTTCGACGCGGCTCTTCAACTCGCGGCTCGCGACCAGATCGATGTGACCAATCAGCTCATTGGTGCCGGACCAGTCCGCACCACCGGGAAATTCAACCACAGGGCGAAGCGCGAGGCTCATCGCATCGCCGCGCGACTGGGAGATGAAGCTGAATTTGGCGCCAACGATCGGCGGGCCGCCGAGCGTTTTCGACCAGCCACGCCGCATGTACGGGTACTGTGGATCGATGCCGCCAAAAGCGGTGTCGGACGGGATGAAGACCGGGTTTCGCACCCCGCGACGAAGACGAACCACCTTCCACGATCCAAAGAGTTCGACGCTGTCGGTCAGTCCAATTGCCGCAGTGAGTCCGATGTCGCTGACGTCGGTGAGACCTTGCCGCCGATCGAAGTTCGCACGGAACAGACTGACGGACGCGCGGTGCGACGGAAGCGTATCCGCCGTCGGAACGAACCACAGACCCGTGTCGCCGAAGAAGGTCGGCAACGCGGGCCTGGTTTCCGTGGTGTTCTGGGTACTACTGGCGGGCTGATTGGTCGACGTCTGCGCCGCGGCGGGGGCTACTCCTGCCGCGGCGAGCAGCAGGCCGCAACACAAAATGCGCACGTGCACACCTCAAACCGGTCGAGTCGGGTCGAGTCGAGTCGAGCCGCGTGCGACAGTCGTTAGTCCGCGCGGCGGGACTCCGCGCCGGAAGCAGGAGCCCCACCGAGATTGTTATTCACATCTCCTGCCGTGGTCGGCATGAGACGTCCGCGCCCCCCGCGACTGATCTGTCCACCCTTGCGTCCCGCGTTACGGGCCTCGTCGGGTGTCCACTCGTGGGCGGTGCCCTTTTCGTGAGCGGCGCGGCCGCCCTTGCTAGCGATCTCGCGCTGCTTTTCAGGGGACATCGAAGCAAATCCGCGGCGTTCCTTGCGCACTCCGTCCACAGCACTCCTCCTCGTTACATCAGCAACCAATGGGTCGATCACCGGTCGCGAATCGCATCCGCGATTCAGCGTTGGCAGCCGGGGTTACAAGGCGGATGCCAGCCCGTCAGGAAAAGCTAAGTGCTTGAGCACTCAGTGGTTTACAGGAGGGCGGTCGATCGAACCATGCCCGAAGCTGCTGACGTGGATCCCTACAGTTGAGGTAGAAATGCGTGAGGTTTCCATACGGACCACTGTCTCAACTCCCGACTCGGGTTGGGAGTTGGGCTTTGGGAGGTGGAGTTATACGATGGCTCGCATGGCTGATTGCGATCCCGCTCCCCAGAATCAACCCGTCGTCGGTAACAAGACCGGCCGTATGGTGATGTGCGTGAAGTTTCAGAAAGAGCTGCCTGGCCTCGACTCGCCCTCCGTGGCCCGGCGAGCTGGGACAGCGGATCTACGAGAACGTCTCGGCACAGGCCTGGAAGCTGTGGGAAGAGCGGATGAAGATGATCCTCAACGAGTACCGCCTGATGCCGTGGCAGAAGGAAGCGCAGGAACTGATCGGCGAAGCACATGGAGGACTTCTTCTTCGGCGAAGGCGCGGCGCTGCCTCCCGGGTACGTGCCGCAGCAGACGAAGTAGCCGGCCTCAGGCCCGGTCGCTTACCAGCGATGTCTCGCGATCGATCACGAACCGCAGCTGCGCGTGCGCGTGCGCGCAGCGCCCGTTCCACCTCGAGCGGCGTCCGCCGCACGCGCGAAGATGAATCCCAGATAGCTTCTCCCTTCCGGCAGCGGGACGAGCATCGTGTCCGGCTTGGCCGTGATCCGAACGTCCGTCGACGTCGTGCGACGCGCGCGCGCCGCATCCTCCCCGTCGACGCCTTTGTAGATCGCCGCGATGCGGAATCGGGAATCATCATCACGCCCGACGCCTCTGCGTTCGCGCGCGAATAGCGGGCGACGTCCTCGCCGATCGCGTGACGCAGCAGCACCTCCTCGAGCGACGCGCGGTCGCCGCCCGCAGACACGAAACCGAGCGCCGTCGAGCAGAGCCCGCCAATTGGCCGCGCCGCGACCTCGAGCACGAAGACCCCGCGATCGTTGACGCGACACTCGGCGTGCACGGGTCCGTGGCGCAGGCCGAGCGCGCGACGCCGCGGCGCCACCGCCGCGACGATCCGCTGCTGGACGTCCGCGATGCTCGCGCGATGGCGTGACGTAGATCGTCTCCTCGAAGAAGGGGCCGTCGAGCGGATCGGGCTTGTCGAAGATCGCGAACACGCGAAGCGCGCCCGCCGTCAGCACGCCCTTCGACCGCGAACTCGCGTCCCGGGAATGAACGACTCGACGAGCAGCGTGTCGTGCGCGGCGTCGCGCTCGACGCGCACGTCGGGCTGCGCCAGCAGCGCGCGCAGCCGCTCGAACGCTGAGACGAACTCGCCCGTCGTGTTGACGCGGATCACGCCGCGGCTGCCCGACAGCGCGAGCGGCTTGACGACCGCCGGATAGGCGACCGCGAGCGACGGCTCGCAGCGGATCGGCGTCGAGCGACAGCGGGTGAAACCACGGCGCCGGCAGATCCGGCGGCCTTGAGCGCCAGGCGGCTCGCGAGCTTGTTGCGGCTCGCCAGCGCCGCGGACACCGGGATTGCCAGGAAGGCCGAACGCGTCGTTCAGTCGCGCGGCGAGGGTCGACGGGCCGATCGCCGACCGCGAGAATCCCGTCGGGAGGATGCGCTCCGAACGCCGCCACGATCGCCTGGACCGATGCGGCCTCGTCGTGGAAGCGGATCGGAATCGCCTGGTCCCACCACGGATCCTCGAGCTGATCGCAGCGGTCGCTCGCGAACACGAGACGCGACGCCCAGCGTCGCCGCCGCCTCGCCGAACGAGCGAATCTGATAGCCAGTCGTCGTCGCGAGCAGCAGAACTCGCTTCAAACCAGGCGCATGTCCTCCAGCGACGGTTCGGCGCAGCAGTACCAGGCCTCGGTCATGTAGGGAACAGCTCGTTGCGGGTCAGACTCGGGCGACGACGGCTCACAGCCTGCGACGTGAGTCGCGTCGCACCCGACGCTGACCCCAGCGGCTGCGCAGATCGCCGCGAACGTCGCGCTGCGCGGCACGTCGGCGTTCGAGCCGACCAGCCGCATGACCGCCTGCTGCAGCGCATCGACGCGCGGATCGCGATGGCGCCACGGCCACGTCAGCGACGCGGGATCGAAGGTGCTCGATCACGGCGCGGATGTCGGCCAGCTCGAGCAGCGGCGAACCTGTCGTCACCAGCAGGCGGATGGCGAGCTGAATCGGCGCGACCTGCTCGACCAGATCGAGCTCCTCAATCGTCTGCAGCAGCTCGACGTATCCCTCGAGCGTCGTCCACGGCGTGAAGGCGACGAACGTCGGCGATCAGCGTCACGCCGGCCGTCGCGGCACAGCTGCACGGCGCGGACGAAATCGGCGCGCGTGTGCCCCTTCGCGAGCTGCAGCAGCACGTCGTCGTCGATCGATTCGACGGCGCTCGTGATGAACAGGCACCCGGTCGCGCCAGCAACGGCAGCATCTCCGCGTGCTTCAGGAGATGCTCGATCTTGATCGTGACGTCGTAGGTGATGCCCGGGAATTGCTCGCTGACAGCGCTCGACGATGCGGCGGGCGTGCGTCGGGCCGTTGAGAAAATCCGGATCGCCGAAGCTGATGTGCTGTGCGCCCGCGTCGACCTGCGCGCGGATATCGTCAAGGACGACGTCGACCGGCACCGCGTGAAAGCGTCCCTGGTAGACCGGCACGATCGGACAGTGCCGGCACAGATGCTTGCACCCGCGCGTGGCGTCGGTGCTTCCGACGATGCGCGTGGAGCCATCGGGCATCTGCAGCGCCGCGTAGCGACGAAAGCGGCGGCAAGCCAGCACGATCGGGACGATGAACTGAGCTGCGATGTCTCCGACGCATGCGGGGCGGACCCTCGGGTCCGCCAGGCGAGTCTGCAAGGCTCGCCCCGCTTGTCAGAGCGACCAGCTCTGCTTCGGCTTCAGGCCCGAGCACGTGCGTCACGCCGCGCTCGCGCAGCCACGCCGCGTTGAGCGGCGCATACAGGCCGTACGCAGCAATCCGCGCCGACGGGATTGACGCGCCTGACGCGATCGATGAGTGGCGCAGCCAGGCGCGTCGCCGTGTGCATCGGCAGATAGAACGCCACCAGATCTGCGCCGGCAATGCGATCGTCGCTGAGCGGCTCCCGCGACGTGTCAACGCACTCGGTCGCCACGCCGGCGCGGCGAAGCCACGCGGCAGGCGACGCCAGACCGAACGGCTGGCGTCCGAGGTCGTAGGTGGAGACGAGCAGGACCTGCATGCGTCTCCATTGTATGGTTCCACGCTATCCTTGCCCCATGCGTGACGGTTCCGACGTGACGACCGACACGTGGCTTCTTCGGCCATCCGCGCGGCCTCTCGACACTGTTCTTCACCGAGATGTGGGAGCGCTTCAGCTACTACGGCATGCGCGCGCTCCTCATCCTCTTCATGACCGCGCCGCTCACAGCGGGCGGCCTCGGGTTCGGCACGGCGGAGGCGGGCGCGATCTACGGCCTGTACACGTCGATGGTGTACATGACGACGCTGCCCGGCGGATGGATCGCGGATCGCCTGATTGGCGCCCAACGCGCAGTGCTCTACGGCGGCATCCTGATCGCGGCGGCCATTTCAGCATGGCGTTCCCGTCGCTGACCACGTTCTATGTCGGGCTTCTGCTGATCGTCATCGGCACCGGCCTTCTCAAGGGGAACGTCAGCGTCATCGTCGGCCGGCTCTACACACCGGACGACGTACGGCGCGATGCCGGCTTTTCGATCTTCTACATGGGGATCAACATCGGGGCGATGATCGCGCCGATCGTCTGCGGATACCTCGGGCAGCGCGTGAACTGGCACGCAGGATTTGCAGCCGCGGGCGTCGGTATGACCCTCGGTCTGATTCAGTACTCACTCGGCAGAAAGCACCTCGGTGAAGCCGGCCTCTATCCGGCCGAAGGCGCCTCGTCGGAAGAGTCCGCACGCGCGAAACGAAGCGCCACTCTGTGGACCACGCTCGTACTTGGGGCCGTTACTCTGTTCGGGGTTGGCGCATACACCGGCGTGATTCCGGTCACTGCAACGCAGGTGGCGGACGCGGCTGGCTTCTTTCTTCTGGTGCTGGTCGTGGTCTTTTTCGGCTGGCTCTTCTTCTCCCCCGGTTGGACCGCGGCGGAGCGTAAGCGGCTCTACGTCATCGGAGTGCTGTTCCTGGCGGCATCGCTGTTCTGGGCCGAATTCGAGCAGGCCGGGTCAACGCTGAACCTGTTTGCCGATCGCGACACGAACAACGTGCTGTTCGGATGGGAATTTCCGAGCAGCTGGTACCAGGCGATGAACTCGGTGTTCATCATCACGCTTCGCCCCCGTGTTTGCATGGCTGTGGGTTCGCCTCGCACGTCGCGGGAAAGAGCCGTCGAGCACCACCAAGTTCGGAATTGGACTGATGCTTGTAGGCGTCCGGCTTCGCCGTGCTGGTGCTTGCCGCGCTGATTGCAGAGCAAGGCGTTAAGGTCAGCCCGATGTGGCTCACCGTGGTCTATCTACTGCACACATGGGGTGAGCTCTCGCTGAGCCCGGTCGGCTTGAGCGCGATGTCGAAGCTGGCACCGGTCCGAATCGGTGGTCTCGTCATGGGCGTCTGGTTTCTCGGATCATCAGTCGGCAACTACATCGGCGGGCGCCTCGCGGCGTTCTATGAAGCCATGCCTCTCCACGAGCTTTTCGGCATCGTCGCAGCGATCGGCATCGGCGCAGGCATCGTCATGCTGCTGCTTTCAAAGCCGATTACCAAGCTTGAAGGCCGCCCCTCGGACTAGGTTGGTATGGTTCTCGAAAAATACAAACAGAAGCGCAACTTCAAGGAATCGCCTGAGCCCGAAGGCGATCCCAAGCTTGCGGCCGCGCGCGCGCGCAAGACGACGGGACAGAAAGAACGCTTCTTCTGCGTCCAGAAACATCTCGCCAGTCATCTGCACTACGACTTCCGCCTCGAGCACAACGGAGTGCTGCTCTCGTGGGCCGTGCCAAAGGGACCGTCGCTGGATCCCTCCACGAAGCGGCTGGCGATGATGGTCGAAGATCATCCCATCGAGTACGGCACGTTCGAAGGCGTCATTCCTTCCGGCTACGGTGCCGGCATCGTCATGCTCTGGGACGTCGGCACCTGGACACCGGAAGTCGACGACGTCGACGGGCGTTGAAGAAGGGCGATCTGAAGATCACCCTGAACGGATACAAGCTCAAGGGCTCGTGGGTGCTCGTGCGCACGAAAGGTAAATGGGCGGGTGGCGGCGATAGATCGTGGCTCCTCATCAAGCACCGCGACGAGTGGGCCGGCGACGTAGACATCACGGAGTTCGCACCGCTTAGCGTCAAGAGTGGAGGAGACTTCGCTGACATCCTTGCGCAGGACAACCCCGACATCTGGATCTCGCATCGTCCCGCCCAGGGGGGCGAGGCCGGGGCTATGTTCAAGAAAATTATTGAGCGTGCACTGGAAATGGGTGGGGGGGACGCCCCAGGAGCGAAGGGTGCGAAGGGTGCGAGGGGTGCGAAGGGTGCGAAGGGTGCGAAGGGTGCCGGTGCTGCGAGGAGTGTGACGGCCGTGTCGAAGAAGAAACGCGTGAGGCGAACCCTCTGAACCTACTGAACCGGACCCCCTGAACCTACTGAACCGTCTGAACCCTCTGAACCTGAGTCTCCTGCAACAGCCTTCCACTTAAGACGCTCCAGACGGCAAACGCCAGGCGGCGGCGATCGTGTCGCGCGATTTCCGTGCACCAGAAACGTCCCTGGACGACCGCGGTCTCTGAATCGAACTCGCCAAGCTCGAGCGGCTCCTTGTGTTCCGCGGCGTACCGCATCAACCCGTCGAGCGATGGGCGGCCGGTATTCGCGATGACCACGTCCACGGGACGGCCGATTGCCTCGGATACCCACCGCGCCGATTCCGCGGCGGTGAAGCCCGCCATGCCACGACCCTCGGTGAGCAAGTTCGCGATGAGGACGATCGGTCCTCCCATGTCGTCGAGCGCGTCCTTCACGCCTCGGACGAGCAACGGCGGAAGGATGCTGGTGAAGAAACTTCCCGGGCCGATGATCACCGCGTCGAATTCGCGGATCGCGTCAGCGACCGTCGGGTGGATCGCCACCTCCGGCTCGAGCCACAGACGCCGCACCTGGTTGCCACGTGTCTGTCCGGCGTCGACTTCCACTTCCCCCCGCGTGATAGTCCCGTCGCCGTACTCGGCGCACACGGACGCCGGTTGCACGCTGACCGGCCACACTTTCCCTTTGCAGCCGAGCAGCCCGCGCAGTCCGTCTACGGCGGCGAGAAAGTCACCGCTGTACTGTTCCATCATCGACAGCAGGAGATTGCCGCCGGTGTGTCCGCCAAGCCGCGCGTGATGCTCGAGGGTCGGGAGCCGGGACAACAGGACGCGGCGAGCCTCGCCTTCGTTCCTCGCGAGCGCCAGTGCGCACTTCAAGACATCGCCGGGCGGCAACACACCAAGCTCGTCGCGTAGCTGACCCGAGCTTCCGCCGCTGTCGAACATCGTGACAACGGCGTTGAGATGGAGCCAGGGATTGTTCTTGAGACCGCCGAGGAGGCTGGGAAGACCCGTGCCGCCGCCGAAACAGCCGATGTTCAGCTCGCGCAGCTGCATTCCGCCCATTCTAGTGCAAGGGCGCGTCCTTCACTGAGACAGAGAGACAGAGAGACAGAGCAGACAGAGAGACAGCGTCGTTTGTTTCGCTCCGTGCCGCCGGGCCTTGCCTGTACAACGAATCGAGGATCGATGCGAATCAGGCGTTGACGCGTCAGCGTCCATCGGAGACTTACGCTAAGGCCACGGCGCGCGAGGGCGCCGCCGTGTCCCACCCGAGGAACTGGCAGAGACCGCGGCCCATTATCCAGCGCTTGTCATCGTCGGTCAGCCACGGCAGCTCCTCCGTGAAGAGCGTCACGGCCTCGCGCCACGGACATGGGAGTCGAGTCCAGTCGGTGCCCCAGAACATCCGCTCGGGACCGAACGAATCGTACACGCGGCGGATGTGCGGGTGCAGATCGCGGAACGGGTACGGCAGCGTTGAGTGACATGGCAGCGCAGAGGCCTTGACGGCCACATTCGGCAGCCGCGCGAGCCGGCAGACGTCCGCGAGCTCGACGAATGCGAGGTTGCCGCGCGCGTGGACACCGAGGGCGAGGTGATCGATCACGAGGCGGAGACTCGGATGCCGTGCGGCGATCTCTTCGATTTTTCGCACCGACGCGGGCGCGTACACCATGATCGGCACGCCGGCGCGTTGCGCCACCGGCCAGAGCCAGTCCGCGGTCCCATCGAACAGCCACTTACGGTGTTCTTCGAGGTGAAACGTGAGGCGGATCCCGAGCATCCCCCTTTGACGCTTCCATCCCGCGACGAGCTCGCGACTTTCGGGCTTCTGGATCGACAGGCGGCCCATCGCCGCAAATCGATCGGGGTGAAGCTCGGCCGCCTCGAGGACGAGATCGTTGTAGTCGCCCTCCCACGACGGCGGAATGAGCACGGCACGATCGACGCCCGCCTCATCCATCGCCGCGAGAACCATCTCCTTTGTCACCGGGTAGGGCTTCTGCGGCTGCCCGCGGCCCGGCGGCCACGGACGTTCGGGGGTGTCTGCGGCCCAGATGTGCACCTGCGCGTCGGCGATGAGCATGATCTTCCTGAGGTGTCCCTGACGGCGCCGAGCATAACATCACCTAGAATCGAAGCATGAGTGCTGCTTCATGGCGGCCCGCTGCAGATCGGCTCGTGGAGGGGTTGCGCAGGGTTTTTGGCGACCGCCTGCGATCGGTCGTTGCCTACGGGTCCCATGTCGAAGAAAACGGCGACGGTCCGCTCTCCTGCGTTGCGCTGGTGACGAGCCTGGCGGTCGGGGACCTCGAAGCCTGCGCCAAGATGTCGCACGGATGGCAGCGCGAGCGAATCGGGACGCCGCTGCTCCTGCCCGAAGACGAGTTCCGCCGGTCCCTGGACGCATTTCCGCTCGAGTACAGCGAAATCCAGCGCGCGCACGAGCTCCTCTTCGGCGCCAATCCGTTTGACGGCATCACGATTGACCATGCCGACCTGCGCCGCGCGTGCGAGACGCAGATCAAGAGCCATCTTGTCCACCTGCGCGAGGGGTTCATCGAGGCCGGCGGCACACCACGCGCGGTGACCGCGCTCGTCACCGCCTCGGCGCCGGCCTTTGGCTCGCTCCTCCGCAACATCGCGCGACTGAACGGAGCCGAGACGCGCGACCGTGCAACCGCGACGCGGAGTGGCGCCAGGCTGGCGCAGCTTCCCGAATCGGTCGTTACCGACATCCTGTCGCTGGAGCGGCCATCGGCCATGGCCACAACCGATGCGGCGCGGCTGTTTCCTGAGTATCTAGCCGCCGTCGAACAGCTTGCACGGTTTGTCGATACCTGGCGCGCTTGACACGGTCGCCACGATGGACACGAAGACGGTTTTAGCCACAAAGGACACCAAGATCACAAAAGGTTTTTCTGTACTTAGTATTCTTGGTGCGCTTTGTGGCCAATTCGTCTTTGTGGCCTTCGTGGCGGCGACAGCCACGGCCCAGGAGCCCCCGCCCGAGCTGACGCAGCCGGTCAATGATTTTGCGCACGTCATAGACGAGCCAAGCAAAAACGCCATGGAAGCACTCATCCGGTCGCTGCAGCAGGCCAGCGGCGACGTCGTCGTAGTGGCGACCATCCCGACCTACAAGCCTTACGCGGACATCCGCGAGTACGCGGTCAAGATGTTCGAGAATCGCGGACGCGGGATCGGGCAGCGCGGCAAGGACAACGGCGCGCTCGTGATTCTGGCCGTCAACGATCGGCAGGTGTGGATCGAAGTCGGCTACGACCTCGAGCAGTTCATCACCGACGGCTTTGCCGGTGAAGTCAGCCGTCAGTACATGGCGCCCGAATTCCGGCGTGGCGCGTACGGACCAGGTTTGCTTGCAGGCCTCTCCCGCGTCGTTGCTCGCATCGCACGGGGACGCAACGTCACGCTTCAGGGAGTCCGGCCCGAGCCGAGCGATAACGCTCCGAACATCGGCTCCGGTGGAAACCTCATCTGGGCGCTCTTCATTGTCTTCATCCTTCTCAACGTGATCGGCCGGACGCGACGGCGCCGCCGGTTTGGCCCCGGCTGGGGCGGTGGGGGGTGGAGCGGATGGAACAGTGGCGTTGGCCCATTCGGCGGTGGCGGCGGTGGCTTCGGCCGCGGGGGGGGTGGATTCGGCGGCGGCTTCGGAGGGTTCGGTGGAGGGCGCAGCGGAGGTGGCGGCGGCGGAGCGGGCTGGTAAATTTGGAATGCAGAATGCAGAATGCTGAATAAGAAAGCGGAAGAGATCATGACTCGACAGATTCGATCGACGATGCTCGTGGTGGTGCTCATCGTGGCAGCCAGCGTGTCGTCCGGCTGTTCGTACAACACGTTCGTCAGCAAGGAAGAGGGCGTCAAGGCGCAGTGGGCGCAGGTCGAGAACCAGCTGCAGCGTCGCAACGACCTCATTCCCAATCTGGTGGAAACGACGAAGGGGATCGCGCAGCAGGAGAAGGACGTCTTCGGACAGATCGCGGAATCGCGCGCGAAGCTGGCGGGTGCGACGACTCCGGACCAGACGATCCAGGCGGCCAACGAACAGAGCGCTGCGCTCGCACGACTGCTCGTGATCGTCGAGAACTACCCGCAGCTGCGATCGAACGAGACCTTCAACCGTTTGATGGATGAACTGTCCGGTACGGAAAACAGGATCGCGGTGGAACGCATGCGATACAACGAGCGCGTGCAGGATTACAACACCACGCGACGCCAGTTTCCGTCGAACGTCACCGCAAGCATCTTCGGCTTCAAGGAGTATCCGCTCTTCAACGCTCCGCCGGCCGCCGAACAGGTGCCTAAGGTCAATTTCGGACGCGGAAGCAACTGATCATGGCGATGGTGGACGCGCTGCTTCCGGAATTCGATCGCGAGATGACGATCACGCGCAGGCTCCTCGAGCGCGTGCCCGAGGACAAGTTCGCATGGAAGCCGCATACGAAGTCGATGTCGCTCGTCGAGCTCGCGA
Source organism: uncultured Acidobacteriota bacterium (assembly GCA_963741135.1). GTDB lineage: Bacteria > Acidobacteriota > Vicinamibacteria > Vicinamibacterales > UBA2999 > Gp6-AA40. Next base: position 293,124 of record CAVUHC010000003.1, on the reverse strand, counting down.
CCCACGTGGCGACGCTGCCGGGCTGGGGCGCGGTGACGCTGAACGAGTCTGAGATCGACTTCGCCGGCCAGACCCCCAACACGGCCGCCACGTCGCGCGCCGATCTGCTCGCGCGATTCGACAAGAACGTGTCCGAGACGCGCTCGGCCCTGACCAGCAAGAGCGATGCTGAGATGATGGCCCCCTGGTCGCTGAAACAGGACGGCCAGAAGCTGTTCACGATGCCGAAGGCCACAGTCTGGCGCGGGTTCGTGCTGAATCACCTCGTTCATCATCGGGGTCAGCTGAGCGTGTATCTGCGGCTGAACGACGTGCCGGTCCCGGCGATGTACGGACCGAGTGCGGACGAAGCGCCGAATTTTTGAAGATCGTCCCAGGCCTTCTCGCCGGGCTCATCGGATTCATCCTGCTTGCCACGGCCAACGGGGCGGGGTACCGCTACGGCGTTTCCGACCAGGCGGCCTATGTTCCGGCCGTCGTCCACGCAGAACACCCCGCGACGTTTCCCCGCGACGCGATCGTCATCGACACGCAAGGGCAGTTCTTTGTCCTCGATGACGTGCTTGCCGCGATTGGGCGCACCACCGGCGCCTCCACCGAGACCCTGTTTTTCGGCGCGTATCTGGTATCGGTCGCCCTGATCTGGGCTGGCGTCGTACTGATTGGCACGCGCCTCTACACTTCACCGTGGCTGACCGTCGCCCTGGCCGCTGTTATCACGCTGCGGCACAGCATCCCCCGTACGAGCGCCAACTCGCTCGAACCGTACTTTCATCCGCGCCTCATGGCGTTCGGCTTCGGGATGCTGGCGATAGGAGCGCTGCTCCGCCGCCGTGATTGGCTTGCCGTCACGCTCGTCGGTCTGTCTGCGGTGTGCCACGTGACGACCGCCCTCTGGTTCGCGATCCTCATTGGCACGGCGCTCGCGATCCTGGATCGACACTGGCGGCGCGCAGCGGTTGCCGGCGCCGGCATCGCAGTCGTGGTCCTCACATGGGCAATCCGTGCGGGGCCATTGCACGCGTCAACCGCGATGTTGGACCCCGTCTGGCTCGAGGCGCTCGCGGAGAGGAACTTCATCTTTGCCAACGAGTGGCCGCTGTGGGTCTGGACGGCGAACCTGGGCTTGCTGGCCGTCCTCTGGTTGGCGCACATGACCCGCGAGCGCCGCGGCACTGCCTGGCCCGTCGATCGCGCGCTCATCTGGGGCGCGACGGCTCTCGTCGCGATCTTTCTGCTGACACTCCCCGCCGTGGCGGCCCACGTCGCAGTCGCCGTGCAGTTTCAGCTGTCGCGCGTGTTCTGGGTCGTCGATCTGCTCGTCGCGATCTACGGCCTTGCAGCGCTCGGCGAATCGCTGCGAGGCCGCGGAGTGGCAGTGCTCGCGATCGTTCTGCTCGCGGCCTCGATCGCGCGTGGCACGTACATCATCCAGCGCGAGCACGCGGAACGCTCCCTGTTCCAGCTATCGCTGCCCGACACGCCCTGGACCGACGCGATGCGGTGGATCGCACGCCAGCCGCTTGACGCCCACGTCCTTGCCGATCCGGGACATTCCTGGAAGTACGGCAGCAGTGTGCGAGTGGCCGCGGAACGCGACGTGCTGCTCGAGGACGTGAAGGATTCGGCGATCGCGATGTACAACCGCGACCTTGCCGTGCGCGTCGTCGAGCGCCGGCGCGCGCTGGTCGACTTTCCAGCGCTGAACGCCGAAGGTGCCCGGGCGCTCGCGGCGCGCTACGATCTAAACTTTCTGGTCACCGAGGCGGAACTTGACCTTCCCGAGGTGTATCGCAACGCGCAGTTCAGGATTTACGCGCTGAAGCCAGCCGGTCCCGCGTCCTGATCCACAACTCGGTGACAGCGCCCGGGTGCCGCATCTTCGTGATCCAGACGATCTGCCCCATGTGCACGGCGGTGTGATGGCTGACGTGGAGCAACAGCGAAGCAATCGTTGTCGATTTGCCCGTGCGATCCGTCGTCTCCATCAGGCGCGAGGGAACGAGGGCGTTGAGCACCTCGGTATTGACGCGCACGGTCTCGTTCCATTGCCGGAGCACTTCGGCCTTCCCCGGGTGACCACGTGCGGCGAACTCGCCATCGCGATTGCGCTCGACTTCCCGTCCGCCGATGCCATAGGCGATGAAATAGCGATTCGATCCCGCAAGATGTAACACCAGGTTTCCGAGCGCGTTCGTTGTCTCGTCCGGCCGCCACCACAGATCGTCGTCCGTGACCAGGTCGAGGCATTCGCCGATCTGCGCAGGAAAGTCATCGACGAGGCGGGTGCGTAGGAGGTGCAGCAGCGTGGAGTCGAGCGTGCGTTCCATGGGGGGATAATATAGGACACTCCAGTTCACTCTTCTGTGTTCTGGCTTCTCTGTTCGTGTTCAGGTTCGGTGCTGGGTTCTTGGTTCGATGTTCGATGTTCGATGTTGCACCCTGACACGCTGCAACGAACATGGAACCCCGAACTCGGAACAGCGAACCTGGAACCGAACATGAACACGAACCGAGCAGCGAGAACCAAGAAGCGTGAACGGCAACGGCTATCGTCCCTCTGAGTTCCACCCTCGCTTTACGGGCGGCCACAAGCAGACCTTGTACGCGTGGGCGCGCCCGCGCTCCTTCCCGAACCTTCCGTCGCCCACCGAGCGGTACTTCGACGTTGCGACCGACGCACGCGTGCTGGCGCACTGCCACTGGCACGACCGGCCGGCCGATCATCCGACGTTGCTCTTGCTGCACGGCCTCGAGGGCTCGAGCGTCGCGCATTACATGCGCGGCATCTCCCACAAGGCGTGGGCCGCCGGCTGGAACGTCGTCCGTCTCAATCAACGGAACTGCGGAGGTACCGAGCGGCTGTCGCGAGGGCTCTATCATTCCGGGCTGACACACGACCCGCTGTTCGTGATCCGTGACCTCATCGAGCGCGATCGCATTCGCAGCATCGCGGTCGCGGGATATTCACTTGGTGGGAACCTCGCTCTCAAGCTGGCCGGCGAGCTGGCCGACGCCGCACCGCCTGAGCTGAAGGCGATCTGCGCCGTGTCGCCGACGATGGATCTCGGCATCTGCGTGAAGGCGTTGGAACGCCGGTCGAATATCGCATACGAGTGGAACTTCGTCCGGAATCTGAAGGCGCGCATACGGAGGAAGGCTGCGGCGTTCCCCGGCGCCTTTGCACTCGACGCGCTGCGCCGGGTCTGGACGGTACGGCAATTCGACGAGGCCTACACCGCGCCGCATCATGGCTTCCGCGACGCGACCGATTACTACTATCGCGCCAGCGCGATAAGAGTGATCGATCGCATCCGCGTGCCCGCACTCATCATGACGGCCGAGGACGACCCATTCGTGCCCACGACGACGTTCCGCGATCCGTCAGTGACCGGCAATCCGAACATTACCGTGGCGATCACACCGCACGGCGGTCACTGCGCGTACGTCGAGCGCGCCGCTGGCGGCTACGACGGCTATTGGGCCGAACGGGAGATCGTGCGCTTCGCCGATCATCACGTCACGAAACCCCGAGCGTCTGCATCAAGAGCTTCCCAAACTCCGGCCCCTTCCCCGACTCTTCGTGCTTGAAGTAGACAAACACGTCGCCACAGCCTGACGTCTTCTCCCGAATCACATCTCCCCAGCGGGCGATGTCTACCGGCGTGTAGCCTTCATCGCGCAGACGGAAGTAGGCGTAATCGGCGGTGAGAACGACCGGCGTCGAGAGCTTCTCGCTGTCAGCCACGCAGAGCGCCAGATTGCGCGCACGCAAGCGGGCGTAGACCTCATCATCGAGCCACGACGCGTGGCGAAACTCGAACGCCGCACATACTCGGGGCGGAAACGTGTCGAGAAACGCGTCGAATAGCGTCAGATCCTTTTTCAGGTTCGGCGGGAGCTGAAACAACAGGACGCCCAGTTTCGGACCGAGCGTCGCCGCCGTTTCCAGGAATTGCCGTACGCGATCCCCGCAGTCGCGCAGCCGCGCGTCGTGCGTGATCCGCTTCGGCGCCTTCAGCGTCAGTTTGAAGCGCTCGGGTGTGGCCTTGCTCCACCCGTCGAGAATCTTCTCGTTCGGCGCGCGGTAGAACGTGTAGTTGATCTCGACGGTCGGAAACCGTTCCGCGTAGTACGGCAGCATCTTCGCTGCCGAAAGCGTCTCGGGATAGAAGGTCCCCTTCCATTCGGGATAGTTGTAGCCGGACGTGCCCACCCAGATTGCCATTCGTCGCGCCTCATTCTGATCCGGGCCACGGAGACACGGAGACACGGAGGTTCGAAACAAGAATATCTCCGTGCCTCCGTGACTCCGTGGCCTGTCTCAGTGAAAGTTGCTACAGTCTACGGGATGACATTGATATCGCGCGCGCTGATTGGGATCGTCGTCCTTGTGGCGGCGTGCAGCCGTACACCGCCGGTCAAGGAGTATCAGCTCAAGGGACAGATTCTCGACGTCAAGCCGGACACGGGCGAGGTGCTCGTCAAGCACGAAGACATCCCCGGCTTCATGATGGCGATGACGATGCCCTACAAGGCCGACGCGAAGATCCTCGCCGACAAGCAGCCAGGCGATCTCATTACCGCCACGCTGGTCGTCGGCGAGACGGAGGCGCACCTGTCGCAGATCTCGAAAACGGGACATGCGCCAGTCGAGGATGCGTCTGGACCCGCGATTACCGCGTCAAGCATGCTCAGGGCCGGCGACGCCGTGCCCGACACCAACCTCGTGGACGAAAACAACGCCGCGCGACCGCTCACCTCGCTCAAAGGTCACCGCGTGGCAGTGACGTTCATGTACACGCGCTGCCCGCAGCCCGACTTCTGCCCGCTCATGGATCGCAACTTCACGGCCGTGCAGACCCAGATCAAGAAGACACCCGGCCTTGGCGACGTCCGGCTCGTGTCGATCAGCTTCGACCCCGCCAACGACACACCGGCGGTACTGAAGGCGCATGCGAAGACGCTGCAGGCGGATCCCGGCGTGTGGCACTTCGTCACCGCGAACAAGGACGACATCAAGGCGTTCGCCGCAAAGTTCGGCGTCACCGCCGAGCCGGGTGACGAGGGCCCGAGCGTGATCACGCACAACCTGAGCACCGCGGTCATCGATGGGGATGGCAAGCTCGTGAAGATCCGCCCGGGCAACATCTGGACACCGGCCGACCTCATTGCCGACCTCAAAGCGGCTCCCGCTCCCGCGCACTGACGCGGCCGCGCCGCCGCGCCTGCCATTCACGGCGGCCGAACGGCGGATCATCGATCGCCTTCGTACACCCGCAGCCGTCCAGCGCTGGCTGAACGCGCTTCCGTACAACAGCGAGCAGGCCGGCGAGACGCTGCGCAGCTTCCGCGGCGTGGTGCGGCACGGCACCGCGCATTGCCTCGAGGCGGCGCTCGCGGCGGCGGTCATCCTCGAGCAGCACCGCTACCCGCCGCTCGTCCTCAGCTTCGAGTCGATCGACCTGCTCGATCACGTGATCTTCGTCTATCGGGGCCCGTGCGGCTGGGGATCGGTGGCGCGCTCCCGCGACCCGGGGCTGCACGGACGGAAACCGGTCTTCGCGACGCCGCGCGCGCTCGCGCTGAGTTACGTCGATCCCTACATCGACTTCACCGGCCGGGTGAAGGCGTACGCGGTCGTCGACCTGCGCGTGCTCGGCAACTACGACTGGCGGTTGTCGGACACGAACGTGTGGAAGGTGGAGCGGCTGCTGCTCGACTGGCCGCATCGCCGGATCCGTTCATCGGATCGGCGCGCCGACTGGTGGCGTGTGCGATACCGCGCCTTCCGCGACGCGCACGACTACAAGCCCTGGAAGTTCTACCCCCGGCGAGACAGGTGGACGCCACTGCCCGCCGAGATTCCGCCGCCGAGGCTAGTCCAAATCGAAGTCCCTCATCGGCTTGGTGATGGGTTCTTCCTTCGCCTGACGCAGCGCTTCCTCGAACCGGCGTGAGAGCGCGTCTCCACGCGTCTTTTCCGCCTCGACCGACTGGTCGAACAGCGCGTCCCGCCGCCGCGCTTCTTCCGCGAGGATGCGCGTCGCTTCGTTCAGCTCGGGCTTGTCGCCGCGCTCCGGCGCATGGTGCGAGATGATGCGACCCAGGTTGGTGTCGACGACGAGCAGCGCGTGGCAGCAGGGACACTGCAGCTCAATCTCGCTCTTCAGCTTCGCCATAGGGATATTCTAGTTCGTTCATGCCCGACACCCACTGGCGCACCCTGCGCATCGCGACCTACAACATCCATCGCTGCCGCGGGCTCGACGGCCGCACGAATCCGGCCCGGATTGCGGAGGTGATCCGCACAATCGAACCCGATGTCATCGCGCTCCAGGAAGTGATTGGCGCAGGGCCGAGCTCACAAGGGCACGCCGAGGAGCTCGGTGCGCTGCTCGGCATGGGATGGGTGATGGCGCCGACCCGGCACCTGCGCGGCGCGCTCTTCGGCAACGTCGTCCTGAGCCGCCACCCGATCAGCCATCATGCGCAGTACGACCTCTCGTGGAAGACCTGCGAGCCGCGCTGCTGTCAGCGCGTTGACATCGCGTTCGGCGACGACACGCTGCACCTCTACAACGTGCACCTCGGGACGGCGTTTCTCGAGCGCCGCTACCAGGCGGGACGGCTCAGCGCGATCGTGCACGACCGCCGCATCGGACAGCCGAAGGTCGTCCTCGGAGACTTCAACGAGTGGATGCGCGGGCTCGCGACCAGCATGCTCAGCGAGCGACTGCAAAGCATCGACCTGCGCAAGCATCTGCGGCGGCGGCGCACGTATCCCGGCGTGTTTCCGGTCTTACATCTCGATCACATTTATTACGAAGGAAAAGTGGAGGTCGTGAAGCTGGAACTGCCGCGGACGCGGCTGTCACTGATGGCGTCGGATCATCTGCCGCTCGTCGCGGACCTGAAAATCCAATTCACGTAGCCTGCTAACCCTCTTCTTCGTACTCTTCCTCTTCCATCGGAAGCAGCCGAGTGGGCGGACGCAGCGCCTCGCGGTAATCGTAGACGGGCAGGTCGCGTACGTGAAGGGAGATGGCGCAGCCGGGGCCTTTCTCGTCGACCACGACCGCCACCGGGCTTCCTTCGACGCCGTCGCGGAACGCGAGCCTGCAGCCACAGGCGAGACGGGCGTGCGTGAATCCCTTCAACATGATGAGGGCATCATACTACCAAATCCCAAATCTAGAGGAGCGCTTTGATCTCCTGCTCGAACTGCTCTTTCGACGCGATGCCGGAATGCTTCTTCGCGATCTTGCCGTCGCGGCCGATGAACACCGTCACCGGAATGCCCCAGAGCGGCCCGAACGCGTCCTGAACATCCTCGCGCCCGTTACCGACCAGCACCGGATAATTCATTTTCATCATCGCGGCGTAGGGTTTGAGCTTCTCCACCGGATCGTCCACGGACACGCCGAGAATGACGACCTCTGTGCCTTCCGCGTTGTACTTGGTCTGCAACTCGACGAGCGACGGAATCTCCGCACGGCACGGACCGCACCAGGTCGCCCAGAAATTCACGACGATCGGCTTTCCCTTGAACGCAGCGAGCTTGACGTCGACGCCGTTCATGTCCTTCAGGACGAAGTCGAGCGGCGCAGCCTTGCCGGTCAGCTTCGCATCGGCGGCCGCGTCTTCCTCGGCAGAATTCGGCGAACCGGTGAGAGTCCCGCTGGACGAAGGCGTCGACGGCGGTGCCGTGTCGCCGGTACCACCGCCCGGCGCGAGCATGACGAGCAGGATCGCCACAGCGACCGCAGCCATCGCGATGAAGACAGCGGCCTTGCTCGGCCTCCGATCGGGGACGGAGTCGGTGGCGTCGGCGTCGTTGGGCGGCAGTGGCGGATTGGGCGAGTCGTTGTCCATATCGCTATCTGAACCTCAATAATACGCTGTCAATGGGCTTCCTTCCGGACATACTGCACCCCGCTGGAAACCTGCTCCTCGGCGGCCGGAGAGACGAGCACAAACGTGTTGCCGCCACGCGACCAGATGCGGGTGTGGTGCCCGAACGTGGTCAGCTCTGCGGCAGGGCGCGTTTCGCCTTCGAGGATGAACAGCGAGACATCCTGGCCATTGGCCTGATACATCAGGTGGGGAATCCTGCCGTCCGCGTAGAGACATCGCCGCGCATTGACGAGCTCCACTGCGTCCTTGTCGGACGACGGCGGTACGTGCACGTCCAGGCCGAATCGCGCCGCCAGCATTTGTTGCGCCTGCCCAGCATCCATCGATTCGCCGGCGGCCGGGCTGAAGATCCCGAAGCATTTCACATGATCGGCGGTCAGTTGCGCGGCAAGCAGCGCGTCGGAATGGCGCGTGACGACCGCGAGGAGCGAGCCCGTGAAGATCACCAGCAGCGCGGCGATGCTCAGCGGGATGAGACGGCCAAGCCAGGCGGGACGCGATCGATAGGACGCGGACGACAGGGCACGACAGCGTGACTCGAGGCCCGGCGGCAGAGGTTCGGCGCGGAGACGGTCGGCACATGCTCGAAGGAGGCGCCGCGCTCCGCATTCCTGGCCGGCAATCGTTCGACACGGGGGGCACGCGTCGAGGTGCCGCTGCACCTCGGCACGCTCGGCTTCCGAGAGCGACCCGTCCGCATATTGAGCCAGCTGGTCGCAGATTCGACGGCAGTTCGGTTTCACCGGCGGCCCCCTGCCACTTCAGCGCGCACAGGCGCAACCGGCGTCGACAGACGCTCGAACAACAGCCGTCGTCCGCGCGAGATGCGCGACATCACGGTTCCAATCGGGACACTCAACATTTCCGCGATCTCGGCATAGGTGAATTCCTCGACGTCACGCAGCCACACCGCCTGCCGGAATGCGTCGGGCAGATCGTCAAGCGCCGCCTGGAGGTCAGCGTCGAGCGTGCTCCGCATCAGGATTCGCTCGGGCGTCTCGAACGCCTCGGAGCCGGTTGCAACGGTCGCGGCCTGCTCGACCTGCTCGCTGTCCACCTCAACCGCGTCGCGGCTTGCGTCGCGGCGCTGGTTCCTCCACGTGTTGTGAAGGATCGTGTAGAGCCACGCCCGCAGGTTCGTGCCGCGCTTGAACTGTCCGGAAAACCGGAACGCCTTGACGAAGGTGTCCTGGACGAGATCCTCCGCGTCGGCGCGGTTCCGCGTCAGCCGCATCGCCGTGGCGAACAGCGGCTCGAGAAACGTGAGCGCCTCGGCGGAAAAGGCTTCCGCGTCCGAGGGGGCTGGTGACGGTCGGCGAAACATCGGCGGTCAAGCCCGTGAAGCGTAACCCGCAACCGGGCCGGTTTATTCCTGTTGCGGGCCAAAAGGTCCGCGGCGCAGCGTTTATTCGTGTCGCAGCGTTTATTCGTGTCGCAGACGTAGAGACCGACCTTGAGGTCGGCCTTCCTCAGTTTACGCGCGGTGACAGCGCCGGAGCGTAGCGGTGACACCGGCGGCGATTATGCGAGCCGGAAGCCTGTTCGCGCAGCGTTTGGCGCGAAACTCGTCGGTACGTCCTTTGCTCCCGGCCGCGCATCCGCTGATTGCGGGCGCTAAACCGTCAGCAGTAAGATGGCCCTTCGGGCACGTGCGGAAGACGTTCGCGTATCGATAGCAGGTCGACCGGTCGCAATGGCCCCGAATCCTGCGAGGAGAATCACATGAGCAACCGCTCACGGTGCGGAGCCCTACTTCCGGTTGCCGCCGCCGTGGTCGCCGCCGCGATCGTCTTCGCGCCGCAGCCAGCACTCGCGCAAACACCGTTTGTCCCGTATTTCGGGAAGAACCAGATCCGCTACACCAACTTCCGCTGGTACATCTACACCACCGACCATTTCGAGATCTACTACTACCCGGAAGATCGAGCAGCACCTCGAACGGGTCGGCGGGTTACGCCGAGAGCGCGTATCAGCACGTCAGCTCAGAGCTGAAGCACGACCTCGCGTTCAAGATGCCGCTCATCATCTTCAAGACGAGCAGCGAGTTCCAGCAGGAGAACGTCATCCCGGGCGCCGCGCAGGAAGGTGTTGGCGCATTCGCCGAGCCGGAACGCAATCGCATGGTCATGCCGCTCGACGATCCGCCCGACCTCCTCTACCGCCTGATCGTCCACGAACTGACTCACATCTTCGAGTTCGACATCATCCCGACGTCGCTCATCCGGCGCAGCGAGCCGCTCTGGATCAACGAAGGGCTGTCGCGACTACATGACAGGCATCTGGCAGCCGCTGGACCTGATGACGGTCCGCGACGCTGCGGTCGCCGACATCGTGCCGAAGATGAGCGAGCTGCAAGGCTACGGCAACTTCGGGAATCCCCGCCTCATCTACAACCTCGGTCACGCGGTGTTCGAGTTCATCGAATCGAGATGGGGCAAGGAGGGGCTGCGCCAGTACCTCTTCGCGCTGCGCAAGTCGGTGATCGGCGGCGGCGACGATGCGTACGAGGAAGCATTCAAGCTGAAGTCGGATGAATTCGACCAGCAGTTCGAGCGCTATCTGAAGGAACGCTTCAAGCCGTTCCGCGACAAGGAGCGGCCCGCCGACTACGGGCGCAACCTCGCGCCCAATCCGGAAAAAACGCCGTTCAACCAGGCCGTCTCCGCCGAGCCCTCGCCATCCGGCGATCTCATCGCGGTCGCGAGCGGCAACCGGAAGGACGGAGAGCTCGATATCATCCTCGTTTCGGCGAAGGACGGCTCGGTCATCCGCAACCTGACGAACGGCTTCGACCAGGACAAGGGATTCGAATACATCACGTCGCCGGGAGGCCGCTTCATCACCGTGCCGTGGCTGTCGTGGTCACCGAGCGGCGATCGCCTTGCCTATTTCGTCCGCGCCGAGAAGACCCGGACGCTGATTGTCCAGAACGTCCTGAGCCGCAAGATCGAGCAGCGGATCGAGATGAAGACGGTCGACGATCCCGAATCGCCTGATTTCTCGCCGGACGGCAAGAAGATCGTGTTCGCCGGTCTGCAGAGCGCCATTGGGGATCTGTTCATCGTCGACCTGGAGTCACTGGAAGTCACGAACATCACCAAGGACAACTTTGCGGACTCGGGGCCGACGTGGTCACCCGACGGCAAGTACATCGTCTACGTCGCACGCGTCAGCGGCAACGAGAAGCTGTTCAAGATCGATCCGGGGACCGGGACGAAAACGCAGATCACGTTCGGCACGCACGATGACGCGACCGCGCAGTTCGTGGATGCAGACACGATCGTCTTTCCGTCCACTGCCATCGATCCGAACCAGCCAATCGATCCCGACGTGTCGCGGAACGGCAACATCTACAACATCTGGACGCTCAGCCTGAAGAACGGCGAACTGCGGCAGTACACCGACGCGGTCGCAGGTAATTTCTCGCCGATCGTCCTCCACCAGGCCGGCAACAGGTCGCAGATCGGCTTCGTCAGCTATTACAAGAGCGACTACGAGCTCCACGTGCTCGAGCGGAAGGATCCGATCATCACCGCCGCGACGGCCGACTTCGGTTCACCTGGTCCGATCATCGATTTCCAGGCGCCGCTGACGCATCAGCTGATCGCCGCCAACAAGCGGAAGAAGGGTGCCTTCGAGAAGCTGTTCCTCGACGGCCGGCCGCCGGTGAACGTCGGCGTGACGAGCGGCGGAAACGTGTTCGGCGGATCGGCGGTCACCTTCAGCGACGTGCTGGGCGACAAGCAGTTCAACCTCTACGCGCAGTCGATCTCGCAGTACCGCACGCTGTCGTTCTCGTTCGTCAACCTGTCGCGCCGCTTCAACTACGCGGTGCAGGCGTACTCGCAGACGCTGTTCTTCTACGGACAGCTGGCCAACGTCTTCTACGACCCGACGTTCAGCGGCATCATTGACCGCAACCTTGCGCAGGCGACGAGCACCGTACAAGGCGGCTCGATATTCGGCATCTACCCGTTCAACCGTTATCGCCGCATCGAGCTGAGCGGCGGCGTGCTGCAGTACAAGCAGTCGTTCAACGACCCAGGTCTCGAGGATTACTCAACGACCTATCAGCAGCAGCAGTTCGGGCGGCAGCTGTTCCAGAACGGCTACTTCATGCCGTTGGCCGCGACCTTCGTCGAAGAGACAACTGTCTTCCGCGAGTTCGGTCCGCTGGCCGGACGTACGATGCGCCTGTCGTACGAGGCGGCGCCCGGCTTTGGATCGTTCATGTCGCGGCAGACGCTGGACGCCGACGTTCGGCACTACACGCGCCTCGGGACCACCGGCCTGCTCGCGCTGCGCGCCCGCGGCTTCCGGAGCTGGGGCGACTCGCCTGACTTCGTCTACTTCGGCGGCAACTCCGAGCTCCGCGGCTACGATTACCTGCAGTTCCTCGGCTCACGCACCGCGTTCGCCAACGCGGAGCTGCGTTTCCCGTTGATCGAAGCGATGCTCACGCCACTCGGCGTGCTCGGCGGCATCCGCGGCGTCTTCTTTGCCGGCATGGGCGGCGCCTACTTTGACGGCCAGCCCTTCACCTGGCTCCGGAGAGGCACATCGGTCGAGACCCCGATCATCGGGTACAACGTGAACCAGATCACCGGCGCGGAGACGCCGATTTTCGGGCCCAAGACCGCGGTCAGCGGGCTGCGCCTCATCGACGCCCGCGCCTCCTACGGCTTGGGGCTCGAGACGTTCCTCATCGGCTTCCCTGTCCACTTCGACTGGGCATGGAAGACGCTCCTCAACAAGGACTGGGAGGATGTCCTGTTCGCGGCGCAGGGCGGGAGCAGCGCCTTCCGCAAGGCGAAGTTCGCGCTCTGGATTGGGTACGATTTCTAGACGGGAAGTAGGGGTTAGGGGTCAGGGGGTAGGGGTCGGAAGCCCTGATCTCTTGATCCCTGGTCCCTGATCCCGGATCCTTTCTTGGTTCAGAATTTCTTCGGTCTCAGCCGCTACGCGGCTATTCAATCTTGAACTGCGGAAGGAGCCCGCCACCTGCCGCGTCGCACCCGTATCCGACACAGAGCGCAGAAACCCGCGCCAACCTGGCCGCCGTGAGACGCGGCATGTCCTCCGCAAAACCGGCTTGCTCCGCAGCAACCGAGCTTCGCCGCCGACCGATGCAGCTTGTCGGCCTTCGGCTTGATTACGGTTTTGCTGCGAACACGCCGCGTCTCACCACGGCCAAAGCGGCGCAGCGCTCCTCCCTTCCATCACGAGCGCTCGGCGGAACGCCACCTACGCTGGCAAAAGGTGTTTGGCGTTCCCGCTAACGCCGTGGCGCTCAGCCGCGAGCCGCGCGAGGTTTGTTCTTAGACTTGGTCCGAGCGCGACTTGCGCGGCTCGACGGCTGCAGCGCCTTGATAGGCGGTCGACGTCGCGAAGCCAGCCACTGCTTCAATGATTTCGGGCTCTCGCCTGAGGGCAGGCCTGCAAGCAATCCTGAGATACTGATGTCCTCGTCGAGATCCGGCCAATGGATGCCGATGCCGCCACCAATGAGGCGCCAGCGTTGACGCTCACGTGACGAACCGTGGGCAAGGCGTGGGTACCAATTCAATGGCACTGAGAGTGTTCTGCCGTCGCGCAGAATAACTTCCAGCCTCTTGCTAGTCAGGCGCACGTCCTGCACCGGAACGGGCGTTTCATCAATCGCTGAAGAAGTCATGCCAGGTCCTCAACAACTCCTCACGATGTTCTTCGACAATCCTTCTGACCCGGACCAGTTCGCGCGCGGCGAAGCCGTCGTTGGTTTCGACTTCGACGAGCTCCAACCAGAACTTCGCCCGCTTCGCCTCCCGCTCCACATGGACGTGTGGCGGTTCATGCTTGTCGTTCGAGAAAAAGAAAAACCGATACGGCCCTGTCCGCAGAACGGTCGGCGTCAAGTCCCAACGATTGTGCCATCGTCCGCTTGAATCGTGGCAAACGAACTCGATTGCGCGATACGCTCGCGGGCATCGCAGCATATCCGGTTCACCGGCGTCCGGTACCGGACCCGAGCTGATCGAACGGACTCCGCACCCCCGCCCGCCCTGGTTCAGAACATGCGTATAGATCATCGTCGTACTCACGTTGCGGTGCCCGAGCAGTTCCTGGATGGTTCGGATGTCGTACCCAGCCTCGAGCCGGTGGGTGGCAAACGAGTGGCGCAGAGAATGGCAAGTGGCAGGGCGGGAAATGCTGGTTTTGAGGAGGACATGCCGCGTCTCACGGCGGCCAGAACGTCACACGGCGGCCGAAACAGGGCCAGGCCCGCGCGGGCCTGGCCCTTTGGTGATCCGACGCATATCCGCTACGTCGTCTGCGCCGCAGCAGTCTGCGGCGCTGGAGTGGACTCGCCCGGCCCTTGCCTGGACGACGGCGGTGATGCTACGGGAGCGGACGTCGCGGCAGGATTTCTGCTGCGACTGCCGTACTCCACCCGCCGGCCGCGCTCCCAGACGGCCATCATGACCGGATCGTCGTGCAGACGATTGGCCACCAGCACGTCCAGCTTCCGCACCGCCGCCCAGCCCGACGCGAGCGCCGCCTCGAAGCTGGCCCGCGCCGCGAGATGCTCGTCGCGTCCCGCGTCGCGGTCGTGAAGCCCCTGCTCGAATTTCTCGAGAGCCGCGGAGAAATCCGTCAGGAACGTTTCCGGCAGTGCGTGCGCGACGAAATCGGCCTCGCAGGCCTTGGCGTCGCGCGCCACCAGGCGCGCCGCGGTCAGCAGCGCCTGGTCCGTGTGCGTGTCAGGCAAACGGAACGTGTTCGCGAGATCGGGATGGTCGTCCCCCATCATTCGCGCCGTGCGGATGATGGCGTCCAGGCGCTCCCGCAGCGCCTCACGCGCTTCCACGCGTGCCCCTCCCCCTTCGAGCGCCGCGCCATGTGCCGACATCTTCGAGACGGCATGCTGGTCCAACTCGTCCACGGCGTCCGCGATCTCCACGAACAGTTTTCCGGCAAGAGTCGACCTTGGAAACAGCTCCTGATGCGAATCCCCAAAGTCACGGACGCGCACCAGCATTTCGTACTTCCGCGTTTCTTTACTCGTCATATGTCCTCCTTGAGGCGGGATTGCCTCGTCGAGGACGTATGGTCGGTCCGCGGGCCGGAGGAAGTCCTTCCCGTGTAGCTGAAAGTTTCTGAAACGTTTCGTCAGTCGGCGCGCGCGCGCAGCACTTCGAGGCTCTGTGCCCATTCTTCGCGGTGAGCGGCCGTATTGAGAAGGGGATCCACGGGCACCATCCATCCGGCCGAACCAGGCGCCGCCTGTATGAGCGCGTCGCCGTACACTCGCGCGGCTTCGTGGTGCCGGCCCTGAAGAGCGAGAACCGCAGCCTTCACCACTGCAGCCTCAACCGTGGTCGCAGCGTCGTGTGCCGTAGAGCGAATGTGATGGATGAGACGTCGCGCCGAGAGCAATAGCGGCAAGCGCATGGCCGGGCACCTGATCCAGCCCCTTCCGAAATGCGAATTCGAGCATCGTCGGCGTGACCCTGGCGCAGGTGGATCGCGCCGACCGCGTACCATGTGTTCGCCCGACACTCGCGCCCGTATAGCAACGTATCGGCGTCCGACGCGAGTTCGCGTTCGAGCTCCTTCGAGCGCGGCATCCACGGCCTCACCGGCTCGCCAGCACGAGTCCGTGCATCAGATGTAATCCGACAGCCTTGAACCGCGTGCCTTCCCGTCGTTGTGCGCCTTGCGCCACGCACCCCGCGCGCAATTCCTGGATCGCGTAGGTCGAATGTCTGGCGCGCCACAAAGACCGTCGCCGCAAACCAGTTCGCAAGCGCCAGCCCGGGACGGAGCGCCAGCACTCGCCGCGCCGCGCGAAGGCGTTCCTCGCCCCAGGTCACCGAGGCCAGGCGCAAGTAATGACGCCAGTCGTCCGGCTCGAGCGTGACCCCTTTTCGCGCGGCCGCGCCGGCCTCGCGAACCTCGCCGCGTCGATGGAGCGCAAACCCGAGCGTGCTCCACGCCTCACCCCACGATTCGGCGAGCCGGCACCCTTCGCGCGCGTGATGGACCGCCTTCTCAAGCGAGACGATGTCGGGCGCCGAGTCGGCTCGTGTCGACTCGAAGCACTGTACGCACGCATTCGCCAGCCCGACATGCGCGCCGGGGTGATCGGGCATGACGCGCAACGCATCCTCGAATACCTCGCGCGCGCGGATCGTCTCATCGCGATCGAATGTTTCGAGCGCCGCACGTCCATCAACGAACGCTCGATACGGCAGAAGCAGCGCATCGAGCGCCGCATCCGACTGGCGAGTCTGGCGGCGTTCCACGTGCGCGGCGAACCGGTAGCCTTCGAGCGGCAGCGTTTCGATGAAAAGCGCGCCATCGCGCTGACGGCCGAGCGCTTTGCGCACGTTCGAGATCGCCTTCTCGACGCTATTGTCGCCGACGGCCACGCCGCGCCACGCAGCCCCGAGGAGCGCATCCTTCGACACGATATGCCCGGCGTTGCCGGCCAGCAGCAGCAGGATTTCCACATGGCGATCGGGAAGCGCGACGCGTCGGCCTCCACGGATCAGACAACGTCGGGTCGAATCGAGCTCGAAGGGACCGAACCGGAAAACGGTGTTGCCGCCGTGCATCATTGACGCGTACGGGATCGTATGCCCGGCCGATCGCCCCGTTTTCACACATTCATCGACGCACGGCCCCCGCAACTGGTACACGCGAAACGCACTCTCGCCACGCCGGCAGAAATCAGGCAACGCGCCTCGGTAACCGTCACAGGTCGAACGAAATGAGACTACGCACGCAGAAATCGTCACAGGTCGAACGGAAATGAAACCACGCGCGCGGAAATCGCCACACGACGAACAGCATGCCGAAAATGGGCCTGGAAATCGTCCGATGGGTATGGACGGTGAAATCGTGCGCCCGGCTGCCGGCCGCTGTGAGGCGCGGCGTGTCCGCCGCAAAACCGTAGTCAGGCCGAAGGCCGACTAGCTTCGTCGATCGACGGCAACGCTCGGTTGCATCGGATCAAGCCGGTTTTGCGCAGGACATGCCGTGTCTCACAGCGGCCAAAGCGGCGCGAGAGCTCCACCTCAGAAACAACAGACGCGCTGCCGGATCGCCCGACTCGAGGCGCGAGGTTGCGTGGCTATCGATAGGACGATCCTCAACGCGATTGGTCCTTAGGTGCGACATAGCTTTTTCGTGCACGGGGCTTCAGACCGCGCGTGGCGACGCGCACGTCGATGTCGTGCACCTTGCCGTCGCGTTTCGGTGGAGCGAAGCCCAGAAGGTATTGGCTGTGCAGCTCGTCGACGATCTGGGCGAACGCGGCGCCCAGATCCTGTCCGAGGCGAATCTCGGCGTAGCCACCGCCGGTCTGCTGCGCGACGAGCGCGAGTCCGGCATCGGGAAGGTCGGCCATCAAGGCCGCCTGAAGCCCACCAGGCCCGATCCCCGGCTGAATCGGCTGCGAGCGGCGGCTGCGCATGCCGATGCCGTAAACCATCACATCGTCGCGGCGCGCGCGGTCGATCACCTCGCCCTGGCTGACATATCGCTCACGAAAACTGATGGGACCGCTGTCCTTGCCGTCACTCAACACAAGGACGACCCGGCGCCCCTCGCCTCGCTCATCACCGAAGGCGCCCATCGCCTCGTCTATCGCTTTCCAGAGCGGGGTAGGCGCATCGGGTGCAATCCCCTCCGGCAGCTCTCGACGCAACGTCGCGACGTCGTTCGTGAACGCGGGACTAATCTCGACCTTGTACCCGAACGTGCCGACCCGCGCGACATCGTCCGGGCGAAGGCGCGCGAAGAGCTGTTCGGCGCCAGCGCGCAGCAGCGGCACGTTGCCCTCCATGCTGCCCGACACGTCCAGCATCACGATCAGACGAATAGGTTGAGGACTGTTGTCGAACAGCGTGATCGGCTGCGGCTTTCCCTCATCGCGCACCTCGAAGTCGTTCTGCGAGAGCGTCGTGACCAGCCGACCCTCTCGATCGGTCACGGTGACGAAGACGCGAACGGAGTCGCCCGTCCCCCGAAACGTGGGCTGCTGCCCGGCCGCAGTGAGCACGCCCATGACACAAATCGCGAGAGTCCCGCATGCCAGGATCCGATTCACTGGCTACTCCTTCCTCCACAGAACAGGCAGCGCACCTCCAGTCATACTACGGTACGAATAGCACGCGATAAACGCCGCTGTGTCAGGCGTGGAGATTTTCTACCGAACCGTTGGGCGAGGCCGAGTCGCCTCAGCGCGGGCGGTCGAACACAACAGGGACGACGCTCGGCACGTATACGCCGTCAGATACGGAGCGGACGGCCTACGCCGATCCGGCCGCTGTGAGACGCGGCATGTCCTCCGCAAAACCGGCTTGATCCGAAGCAACCGAGCTTCGCTGCCGGGCGACGAGGCTAATCGGCCTTCGGCCTGACTACGGTTTTGCTTCGGACACGCCGCGCCTCACAGCGGCCGTGGCCGCGCGGGCCTGGCCTGTTTTCGCCGCCGTGAGCCAGCCCGAAGCGTTGTTCATTTTGCGGGCAGGTCAAAGAGGGGCCGGTCGCGTGTAGCTAGCGCAGGGAGAACGCCAAGTCGAACAGGAGGCGGGTAGGCGGAGAACGTCGTCGGATGGACAGCTGCTACCAACGCAGAAGGGCCGACTTGCGTCGGCCCTTTCTCTCGCGCTGAATGCTGCCGGCTGCCGGCCGCCAGCTGCCTAGAATTTCTGCAGTCTCAGCTCACTCCGCTCTGTGTCGAGCGCGACCTTGTAATGGCTCAGGAAGTTGTGCCCGACAATGCCGCCAAGCTGGAAGCCGAGAAGCACGCTTGGCGCGCGGAGGTTCAGGACGACGAGCGGCATGTTCTTGTATTCGATCTGATCGAAGTTCAGATTAATCCCCGGCAGCAGGAACGCGTCGCGATCCCATCCCGATGTCCCGTACACCTTCAGCGGGATCTTCCGGTACGTGCTCTTCTCGAAGTGTCCCGCTGTTTCGGCGCTGATCGAGATCACCTCGCCGCCGGTATCGACGACGAAGTAGGTCGGACGGTACGTCGTTCAGCATCCCGCGCACCATAGCAAGGCGGTGGACGCGCAACGGCAGCCGCAGGTCGTTTTCACCGACCGGGATGTCGCGTGCAATCGTCAGCTGCCGGTGCTGGTAGTCGATCAGCATCGACAGGCCGAACGAGATCGGCGAAAAGCTCTCCCCTTCCCGCTTCGGGATACCGCGGAGCGCCGGGTTCTTGATCAGCACCGGCAGGTTCCGTACCTGCAGATCGCCGATGTCGAGCCGATCGATGCGCGAGAGCTGGAGCCCGCGCAGGCCGACTTCCCCGACGCCCGCGCTCAGCGTGTACGTGATCGGGCTGATGTTGGCGCGTCTGCGCGGTGTCCCCCGAGATGACCGTCTCCTCGGACCCGGTATCGAGGACGAAGTCCTGCTGCCGGCCGCCGTTCACCCTCGCCTGCACGACGATCTTGTCGTCGACGAGCCTGAACGGCATCGTGTGCGACGTCTCGAGGTCCTGCTGATCGATGTCGACCGGGTAGACGTCCCTCGAACGCTTTGAGAAACTTCACCTGCGACCGCGTCCACGACGCCTTGTCGCTGCGGTCCTTGTTCGGCAGCAGGTTGATGAAGTTGTTGTAGGCGTTGGCGGCTTCGTCGAACCGGTTCAGCCGCTCGTAGATGTTCCCCGACCTCGGCGTGGATCTCGCCGTCGCGCGGCGCCATCGCCAGCGCCGCGAGCGCCTCGGTGAGCGCCTCGTCCAGCTTCGTCCGGGTCGCCAGGGAACGCGCGAGCCCGAACCGCGCGCGTGACGACTCCGTGTTGATCGAGAGCGCCTGGCGATACACATCGTCCGCTTCGTCGAAGAGGCCGGCCGACCAGAGCGAGTCGGCGTAGAGCGACAGCACCTCCGGGATCGCTGGGCGCCGACGCGCGCAGCAGCTCGGCTTCCTTCTGGGCGAGGTCGAACTCCGCGATGCGGAGCGCGGTCTTCACCTTCCCTCCGCGCGCGCGCAACTGCAGCGACGCGGTCGTCGGTCTGGATCGCCTTGTCGAAAGCGTCGAGCGCCTCGCGGTACCGGGTTTCGTCGGACAGGAGGTTACCGAGCTGGAACTGCAGCTCCGCGTCTCCCGCAGTGATCTGGTCGTCCGCCCTGAGGACGAGGGTGCACGCGACGACGGCGACAGCGGAAAGCACGAAGCGGAGTGTCCTACGCATCATCGTGCCGAACCTCCCGGCTCCTGTTACTTCTGGTAAGTGCTGCGCGTTGACGGAAATGAAGTCCTTCCACTTTTCCGGCGTCTCGTCCAAGGCGAAAATCGCCTCCACGGGACACGCCGGAACGCACGCGCCGCAGTCGATGCATTCGTCGGGATGGATGAACAACATCTCCGCCGACTCGAACTCCGGCTCGTCCTTCCGCGGATGGATGCAATCCACGGGACAGACATCGACACACGCCGCGTCCTTGGTGCCGATGCAGGGTTCAGTGATGATATACGCCACGCGAGTCTCTCCTGAGCGACTGGCCATCCCGAGCTGACGGCCAATTGCAGCGCGCAAGTATAACTCGGAGGTTCATGGTTCACGCGGAAACTACTGGTATCCGCCGCGGCCCTGACGATTCTGGCCGGTGTGCCACCGCTCTACGACGCCCGTGGCGATGCCGCTCAGGGGATCGCCGCCGAGGTGCCGGCCGGGGAGTGGCGAAGCGCACCGGAGTACGTGCGGCTCTTCACGCCGTTGGCGCGCGCACGCGGAGTCCTACCGTGCGTACGTCTCGCCGCGCGACCTGTGACGGCTGACGTAATTCGGCAGCTGGAGAACGACCCGTTGCTGCTGCATCCGCCAGGCGCCTGGACGCCGGCCGCGCTCCTGCCGTCCGAGGCCTTCGGCCTGAGCGGGAGCTACGACCGAGCCAAGCTGGCGCGGTTATATGGCGCGAGACGGGCATTGGTGGCCCGGGGACCGCGTGGCAGCGGCGGGCGCCCGACTCGAGGCCTGGACGTTGATCTCGCCTTATCCCGATCGAAACCTCGAACGCCTGGAGCCCGGAACACTGTTAATAGTCCTGAACCTGATGGGTCATCGATCGGGACTGGGACCGGGTCGAGGTCATTCTCCCTGATCCCTCGTCCCCTACGCCTTCCTCGTTCCGTCGACGGTTTACGCAAAACGTATAATCGGGTCCTCCGGCCGATAAGAACCGTAAGAAACGGCAATGATGCACGCCCGTCTCATGGCGCAGCGTTTGCCCTTCAGTTGAGGTTTGCCTTCGCGCCCTTGATGCCTGTTACTTCGTCGCTCACGAATCGGATCTTCTTCGCCTGCACGCTGTTGGCGATGCTCTCGCTCGGCTTCGCGTTCTATTTCGTCAACGCGCGCGCGACGAGCGAGGCGGAGGCGGAACTCGCGCCGCGGGCTGAACGAGGCGGGGATCCTCGTCGATCAGAACCGCGTCGGCGCTGACCGACACCTTTACGCGGCTCGCGCGGCTCGTCGCCGACGGTGCGCCGAAGCTGAAGGCCGCCGTGGAAACGGGGGACCCACCGACCGTGCAGCCGCTCGCCGACGAGTACCGCGACCAGATGAAGGCGGATCTCCTGCTGCTGACCGGGCGCCGCGGAGAGCTGCTCGCGTCGGCGGGGTCCGTCGCCCAGGACCTGGCGCTGCCTTCGATGCTGAGCGACACCGGATCGCTCGATGAAATCTCGACGTTCATGCCGCATCCGCGCGGCGTGCTCCAGGTCGTCAGCGTCCCGATCGTTCTCGATCGGAAATCCACCCGATGTGCTCGGCCGGCTGACCGTCGGCTTCCTCCTGGACGATCGGTTCGCCGGAACCATCAAGCGTCTGACGGCAGCGAGATTGCATTCGGCGCCGACGGCCGCATCCTCGCCTCGACGCTGCCGGCCGACTCGCGGGAGGCGCTCGCGCGCGTGATGACCGAGTCCGACATTTCCATCGTCACGATCGGCGACGAAGAGTTCCTGGCGCTCGCACGTCCCCTCGTGCCGCCCGATCAGCGCGCCAGGGTGGGCATCGTTCCTGTCGCGCTGACGCTGCGCTCGAGGACCGAGCGACTGCGCTTTCTCAATACGATTCGCACCGGCCTCGAAGGCGCGCTGATCATCACGCTGCTGCTTGCGACGATCGTCAGTTACGCCGTGTCGCGCACGATGACGCGGCCGCTGTCGGCCATCACCAGCGCGATGCGCGACGTCGCCGCGACCGGCGACCTGACGCGCAAGGTACCGCTGCGCAGCGGACCGTGGGATGACGCGGATGCGCGACTGCTCGCCGCGACATTCAACACCCTGACCGAGTCGATCGCGCGTTTTCAGGCGGAAGCGGCCCAGCGCGAGCGGCTGTCGTCGCTCGGACGTCTGTCCACCGTCATCGCCCACGAGATCCGCAACCCGCTGATGATCATCAAAGCGACGCTCCGCAGCCTGAAGCGCGACGAGGTGCGGCCGTCGGAGCTCCGCGAAGCGGTCGCGGACATCGATGAGGAGACGACGCGCCTCAACAGCATCGTGACCGAGGTGCTCGACTTCGCCAAACCGATTCGATTCGAGTTCGCGCAAGCCAACATCAACGACATCTGCCGCGCGTCGGCTGATGCGGCGTGGGCGGGAGACGGAGCCGGCGTCGACGCTCGACCTCGAACCTTCGCTTCCCCACGTCGTCACGGACGCCGAGCGGCTGCGAACGGCGCTGGTCAACATCCTGGCCAATGCGCGCCACGCCGTCCAGGCCGCCAACGCGAGGTCCGAAGTGGACCCCAACGCGCCACCGAATAGCGACGTTGGCGTCACGGTCCGAACGCACAGTGACGGGAACGGTCATGTCACCGTTGCCATCAAGGATCGTGGCGTCGGCATCGCGCCCGAGGACATGGCTCACATCTTCGATCCGTACTTCACGACTCGCCGGGCAGGAACGGGCCTCGGCCTGCCGATCTCCAAGAGCATCATCGAAGGCATGGGCGGCACGCTCGCCGTCGCCAGCCAGCGTGGCGTCGGCACCGAGGTTCGCATCGAGCTGCCGCTTCAGCCGCCAGAGGTACACGTGTGAGTGCTATTCATGGCTCGATTCTGCTGGCCGACGACGAGGAGAAGATTCTCAAGCGGCTCGGGCGCGCGCTGCGCGACGAAGGGCACGAGGTCGTCGAAGCGACGTCGGCGCGCGGACGCGCAGAAACAACTCGTCGAGAAGTCCTTCGACCTGCTGGTCATCGACAACCTGATGCCGGGCATGACCGGTCTCGAGCTGATTCGCGAGATGGCGCAGACGATGCCGCCGTCCGAACGGCCGCAGGTGCTGATGATGACGGCGCATGCCACGGTGGAAAGCGCCATCGAGGCGATGAAGCTCGGCGCGCTCGACTACCTGCAGAAGCCGTTCGAGGTCGAGGAACTGCTCGCGCTCGTCAGCCACGCGCTCGATCACCAGCGGCTCCGCTCCCAGCGCCAGTACCTGATCAGCGAGCGAAACGCCGAGTTCAATCACTACGGCATCGTCGGGCGCAGCCGCGCGATGCAGGAAGTGATTTCGCGCGCCGAGCTCGTCGCGCAGACCAAGAGCACGGTGCTCATCACCGGCGAAACGGGCACCGGCAAGGAGATGGTCGCACGCGCCATCCACCACCGCAGCGCACAGCGCGACATGCCGCTCATCAAGGTGAACTGCGCGGCGATTCCCGAGACGCTGCTCGAGTCGGAGCTGTTCGGCCACGTGCGCGGCGCGTTCACCGGCGCGACGATGACCAAGCGCGGGAAGTTCGCGCTCGCCGACGGCGGATCGATCTTTCTCGACGAGATCGGCACGATGACGACCGCGATCCAGGCCAAGCTGCTGCGCGTCCTGCAGGAGCGCGAGTTCGAGCCGCTCGGCGCGGAACGCACGCAGCAGGTCGACGTGCGCGTCATCGCCGCCACCAACCGCGATCTCAAGCAGATGGTGGCCGACGGCAAGTTCCAGGAGGACCTGTACTACCGCCTCAACGTGATTCCGATCGAGATACCGCCGCTCCGCGAACGGCGCGAGGACATCGCGGTGCTCGTGGAGCACTTCGTGGACAAGCACCGGCAGCGCACGGGCAAGCGCATCGATCGGCTCGAGGACGACGTGGTACAGGCGCTGGCGCGGTACGACTGGCCCGGCAACGTCCGCGAGCTGGAGAACACCATCGAGCGTGCCGTGGTGCTGGCGACCGGACCCGTCATCTCGGCCACGTCGATCTCGCTGCTGGGTGCGACCTCCGCGCCGCCGTCGGGATTGCCGTCGCTGCGGCTGCACCAGAATCTCGAATGGGTGGAGCGCGAGACGATCCGCCGCGCACTCGAGCAGTCAGGCGGAATCAAGAAAGACGCGGCCGAGCAGATGGGGATCAGCCAACGAGCGCTGAGTTACTACCTGGCGAAGTACCGCATCGACTAAGCTCGACCATTCTTTTCCATCCGCGACATCAATTTCCTTGACCGTAACTCAGTCGCAGCTCCTGGCGCGTTTCGCCGAGCATTTCGCGCGTACCAGCCTCGCGCGGAGACGGTATTTTCCTTGCTCGAGGCCGCCGGTACGCTCTCCTGGAGACATCACACGATGAACATGCATATCATGCTCGGCGGCACGGCCCTCGTCCTTGCCTTGGCCTGCGCCGCCTGCGACGAAAAGCTCTCCGACCTCACGGGACCGACGCCAAATCTCGAGCCGACGCTATCGAGCATCCAGCGGGAGATTTTCGACACGACGGACGCATCGGGACGGCTTGCGTGCACGAATTGCCACACGAACGCGGGCGGGCGGACTCCTTCAGGGGGCATGAACCTTTTACCGGGTGTGTCTTATACGAACCTTGTGGGCGTCGCGAGCACCGGGAAGCCAGGTGCAGTCCGCGTCATCGTCGGCGATTCGGAAAACAGCTACATCGTTCACAAGCTCGAGGGACGTTCCACGATTGTCGGTGTGCGGATGCCACGAGGCAATGGACCCTTCCTGACGGATGGCCAGCTACTGGTCATCAAGCGCTGGATCGATAACGGCGCGCCCAACAATTAGGAGTCGACGATGGTGACGTGCCGTAGCTTCCTCGTTCTGATCATTCTTGCGTTCGGCGTGCCCGCATCAGCCAGCGATTCCACCGACGCTGCCACGCCCGGTCCGGAGCTGATGACGCAAGGCGTGAGAGTGAATCCGGATCTCCTTCGGCTTGGCTTTCCCGCCCCCCCGGCTCTCCCGTCTCTGCGTGCAGCGCGCCAGGGCCAGGCGGCGCCTCCAGAGGACGATCCCGACCTTGACATCGATCCGCGGCAGACCGACTTCACGCTGATCACGCTGCCGACCACGTTGCGAATGCCGCGAGGAAAGAGCGCGTTCCGAGTGACCCACCGGTTTACGCGCTCGCTGGGACAGGGTGACTTCAGCAGCCTTTTGGAGGATTTCTTCGGCATTGATTCGGGAGCGGTGATTGGACTGGAGTACCGGTTCGGCATCATGCGAGGCGCGTACGTCGGCATCCGCCGGACCAACGATCGCACCATCGAGTTCTTTACCGAGTACAACCTCCTGCAGGAGCGGAGCTCGAAGCCCGTGGGTCTGAGCGTGATCGCCTCGATTGATGGCACGAACAACTTTCGTGACAGCTATTCGCCATCACTCGGCGTCGTGGTATCGCGGACGCTGAAATCCGCCGGAACGGTGTACCTCGAGCCAATCTGGGTGAACAACTCGAACCCGCTGCCGTCGGAAGTGACCGACGACAACAATACCTTCCTGCTTGGGTTGGGGACGCGCCTCCGGATTCGGCCCTCCGTCTACCTGCTGGGCGAAATCGTTCCCCGTGTCGCGGGGTACGAGCCCGGGGTCCATCACGCGAGTTTTGCCGTTGAAAAGCTGCTCGGCCTCCACGTGTTCCAGTTCAATTTCTCGAACGGCTTCGGGACGACAACGGGGCAGGTCGCGCGGGGGGGCACGTCGAACGACGACTGGTACCTCGGCTTCAGTATTTCGCGAAAGTTCTTCTAGCCTATTCTTAGCGAGGGGGACCAGACATCATGCGCTTTCGTGCGTCAACGGTACTGATCGTAGGGTTTGCGTTGGCGTGGGCGCTCGCCGCCAGCGCGCAGAATCGCGACGGAAATCCTGAGGCCGCTTCCGTGAAAAATCCGGTGTCGACGTCCGCCAAGTCGATCGCAGACGGACAGAAGCTGTACCAAACGAACTGCCGGCATTGCCACGGCGCAAAGGGACTGGGTGACGGTCCGCTCGCGCCAACGAACCCGAGTCCTTCCAACCTGACAGATGCGGAGTGGAACCACGGCTCCAGCGACGGCGAGATCTTCGCTCTGATCAAGAACGGGGCCGGCCCGGATTCCGAAATGAAGCCGATGAAGACCAAGTTGTCCGACAGGGACATCTGGAACGTCCTGAACTACATTCGCAGTCTCGGCCCCAAGCAGTGACCCTCGGGTGAGGACCCACGGGTGAGCGTCCCCCACCGTTCTCTCATCCGCACGGTCGGTGTGTGCGCTCTTGCGCTTGCCGGCGGCACGGGCTGCGGGCTGTTCAACACGAACACGCCCGCTACGCCGCCGGTGCCATTGCTGCCGGGGCAGAGTCTCGAGGTCTTCACAACCGCGCGTCCGACGATGAGTGCGGCGCTCAACGACTTCCTCGGCAGACGGCCCTCTCCCGAACAACCAATCGAATTTCCGCACAACGTGCACGTCGCGAAGAAGATCGCATGCACTGAATACTGCCACGAGAGTGTCACGACGGGTCCTGTCGCGGGTCTCCCGAGCGTCCGGACCTGCATGATCTGTCATGACGCAATCGCGACCGATCGTCCACGGATTCAGCAAATCACGGCAATGCGGGCCAAGGGACTCGACCTTGCGTGGCAACGTGTGTACGGGTACCCCGCGCCATCGCACGTGAAGTTCAATCACGCGCCCCACATCCGAGCAAAGGTGGAGTGCGCCACGTGCCACGGCAACATCGGTGAGCAGACGGTCGCGCAGCACAACGTCGATCTGAACATGGGGACGTGCGTGACCTGCCACATCGAAAAGAAAGCCTCGATCGACTGTCTCACCTGCCATTTCTAGACTGCTTTTAACCATGACGAAACACCGAGGCACTGAGGCACCGAGGCAAAACCGGGACGGCATCTACTGATGGACCGGCGTTCATTCATCAAGCTCACCGCGGTGTCCGGCACGAGCGCCGCGCTCGCGAGTTGTGGAAGCCTGGAGAACCAGCTCATCCGGTTCGTGCCCGACGAAGACATCGTGCCGGGTATCGCGGTGTGGAAGCCGAGCGTCTGCCCGCTGTGCCCTGCCGGATGCGGCCTGACCGTCCGGGTAATGGACGCGGACGCAGATGTCGTGCGTAACGGGCAAGCCGGCGTCCTCCGGATCCTGGCGGCCAAGAAGCTCGAAGGCAGCCCTGCCCACCCGATCAACCAGGGCGGGCTCTGTGCGCGCGGCCAGGCGGCCATCCAGGTCACGTACCACCCCGATCGGATTACTCAGCCGCTCAAGCGCGCCGGCAATCGTGGCGACGGTCGCTACGATGCGATCTCCTGGGAGGACGCCCTGGCGGAGATCATTTCGCGTCTCGACGCGCTTGAAGGGGCCGGCAACCAGAACGCCCTCGCATTTGTGGCGCGCCATGGTACGGGTCACCGCGCTGCCTTGGTCGCGCAGTTTCTCGGCCGCTACGGCGCGCCGGGACCGATCACGTATGAGCTGTTTGACGATGATGTGCTGCGGCGCGCGAACGCGCTCAGCTTCGGTCGCGAACAGTTGCCCACCTTCGATCTGCCGAACGCGCGGTTCGTGCTCGGTTTCGGCGCGGACTTCCTCGGCACATGGAATTCGCCCGTGTCGCAGAATCACGGGTACGGCCTGATGCGGCAGGGCCGGCCGGGAATCCGTGGCGCCTTCGTGCAGGTGGAGTCCCGCATGACCCAGACGGGGGCGAATGCGGACGAGTGGGTGCCCGTGAGGCCAGGCACGGAGGGGGTCCTTGCGCTCGGGCTCGCCCAGGTCATCATCAGCGCGAAACTTCGCCCCGCCGATTCCGCAGGCCGCGCGGGCGCGCTCATCGAGGGCTGGACGACGGGGCTGAGCTCTTATGTGCCGGAGCAGGTGGAACGGTTGACGGGTGTGGCGGCCAGCCGGGTCGAACGGCTCGCTCGCCAGTTCACCGACATGCGTCCTGCAGTTGCAATCATCGGTGGGCCGGCGCTGGCGCACACCAACGGCCTTTTCAACGCTTTGGCGGTGAACGCGCTCAATGCGCTCGTGGACAGCGTGGAGCAGCCAGGCGGCCTGTTCTTCACGCCGCAGCTCAATCTCGCTGCCGTGACGAAGCAGCAGGGCGCAGCGCCGCCGGCGCCACGATCCCTCGACCGGTTCGCGGCGGACATCCTGTCGGCCGGTCCGTCGGCCCTCCAAGTACTTTTCATCGACGGAGCGAATCCTGTTTACACAGCCCCGCGAGCGTGGAAAGTCCGTGAGGCCTTCGAGAAGATCCCGTACATCGCAAGCTTCGGCAGCTTTCTGGACGAAACGAGCATTCTGGCGGACCTGATCCTGCCTGATCACACGTTTCTCGAGTCGTGGGCGGAGGCCGTGCCCGAATCGGGCGCCAGAACTCCCGTAGCCAGTGTTGCGCCACCCGTCATGTCTCCGCTGCACCAGACCCGAGCGACCGCCGACGTCCTGCTCGAGATCGGACGACGCCTCCGGCGCCCTCTGACGCTGCCGTGGCAAACGTTCGACGAAATGCTCGGCGCGACGTTCGCGGTGCTCCCTGCCGCGACCAAGGATGCTGACAACTGGACGGACGCACAGGAGAAGGGGGGCTGGTGGGGATCGCTTCCTGCTGGCCTCACTGTTGCGGCAGCAACCGCCACTCCCGCCACGCCCCCGCTTGCATTCACGGAACCGCAATTCGACGGCGACCCGCAGCAGTACCCGTTTCATTTCCTGCCGTATTCGTCGAGTGCGTTCCTTGACGGATCGCTCGCGCACCTTCCGTGGCTGCAGGAAATGCCGGATCCGCTGACGTCTGCGATGTGGAGCAGTTGGGTCGAGATCAATCCCGCGACCGCCGAGCGTCTCGGCATTGGGCAAGGCGACGTCATCGAGATCGCCTCCGCTCAAGGCGCCCTGCGGACGGCAGCGATGATTTCGCCCGGCATCGCGCCCGATCTGGTCGCGATGCCGCTTGGCCAGGGGCATCAAACGTTTACGAGGTACGCCAGCGGCAGGGGTGAGAACCCCGCTGCCTTGCTCGCGCCGATGGCCGAAGCGACGACCGGTGCCTTCGCGTGGGCGGCGACGCGCGTGCGCATCTCTCGAGTTGGAGATCCGGACGGACGATTGATTCTGTTCGCGGGCGGGATGCGCGAGCACGTTGATGAACGATCGATAGCGGCAGCCTGACGCTGAAACAAGCCACGGAGCCACGGAGACACGGAGGCCGAATGTCTTTTTCTCCGTGACTCCGCGCCTCCGTGGCCCGTAGAAGCGGAAGGCGTTTCGGAAGGGACTGATGAATGGCTCGATGGGGAATGGCGGTTGACCTCGATCGCTGCACGGGGTGCGGCGCGTGCGTGACGGCCTGTCATGCCGAAAACAACATTTCGACCGTTGGCGCCGAACAGGCGGCGCGCGGACGCGCGAAACACTGGATCCGTGTCGAGCGCTACTGGGAAGGAGACTTTCCGGATGTACGCCTCACGTTCCGGCCGGTGATGTGCCAGCAGTGCGACAACGCGCCGTGCGAGCCTGTCTGTCCCACGTACGCGAGCCATCACACCGACGACGGTCTCAACGCGCAGGTGTACAACCGCTGCATCGGCACGCGCTACTGCGCGAATGCGTGTCCCTACAACGTACGGTTCTTCGACTTCTTCAACCCATCCTGGGACAAGCCGCTGCACCTGCAGCTCAATCCCGACGTCTCGCTGCGCGAGGTCGGCGTCATGGAGAAGTGCACGTTCTGCGTCCAGCGCATCAAAGCCACGACGATCCAGGCAAAGGCCGAGGATCGCCCCGTCAAAGACGGAGAGATTCAACCTGCCTGCGCCCAGGCATGCCCCGCACAGGCGATGGTGTTCGGCGATCTCGACGATGCCGAAAGTTCGGTGTCGCGGCTGTCGAGGTCGTCGCGCGGCAGCAAGCTCCTCGAGGATCTGGGTACCCGTCCGAGCGTGACGTACATGGCCCGACAGTCGTAGGGCGGGCCTCGAGGGTCTGCCAGGCAGTCCGAACTATGAGCGAACCAGGAACGCAAGCCGTAAACCGCGAATCCCGAGTCCCGAATCCCGAATCCCGGGTCGGGAGCAATCAGCGGATCAACAGCGACCTGCTGCGCCCGCTGATGCAGACGTCATGGCGGTTTTATCTGCTCGTTGCGGTCTTCGGAGGCATCGTCTTGACCGCCCTCGTCGCCTGGATGTCGCAGGCGTACCGAGGTTTCGGCGTGACGGGGATCAGGTGGCCGGTGTACTGGGGGTTCTACGTCACGAGCTTCGTCTTCTGGATCGGGATCAGTCACGCGGGGACGCTCATCTCGGCGATTCTCCGGCTGGTGAACGCCGGCTGGCGTCGACCCGTGACCCGGTGTGCCGAAGTGATCACCGTGTTCGCATTGATGATCGGGGCGATGTTTCCGATCATCCACCTCGGACGTCCCTGGCTCGCTTTCTGGTTGTTTCCGTACCCCAGCGAGCGAATGATCTGGCCGAATTTCCGGTCGCCGCTGGTATGGGACTTCTTCGCGATCAACACGTATCTCACGGGCAGCGTGCTCTTCCTCTTCCTGCCGATGATTCCGGACTTCGCCGTCGTGCGCGATAAGTCCACCGGCTTCAGGCAGAGAATTTATCGGATGCTCGCGCTCGGATGGCGCGGCACGCCCAAGCAGTGGCATCGGCTCGAGACGGCGATGCAGATCATGGCAATCGCCATCATCCCCGTAGCCGTGTCGGTGCACACGATTGTCTCGTTCGACTTCTCCATGGCGCCGGTTCCCATGTGGCAGACGACGATCTTCGGCCCGTATTTCGTGGCTGGGGCGATTTTCAGCGGCATCGCAGCCCTCCTGATCGCGATGGCCGTGTTGCGCCGATTCCTCCATCTGGAGGCCTACCTGCACCCGGTCCACTTCGAGAATCTCGGCAAGCTTCTTCTCCTGATGGCGCTGTTGTGGGGTTACTTCGTCTTCAACGAGCGCCTGGTGACGTATTACGGCAACAAACCCTCTGAGATGGCGGTGTTCTGGCGAACACAGCGCGAGTCGTTCGCGCCACTCTATTGGACGATGGTGGTTTGTAATTTCGTGCTGCCGCTCGTGCTGATGGGTGTCAGGCGCTTCCGGACAATCACCGGATGCGTCATCGCCTCCTTCGCCGTCGTCATCGGTATGTGGCTCGAACGCTTTCTGATCATCGTCCCATCGCTCGGACACAAGTACCTGCCCTACAGCTTCGGGATCTATCGTCCGCAACCCGTCGAGATCATCATCGCCGGCGCAACCTTCGCCGCGATGGTGTTGCTGTACGTGCTCTTCGCGAAGGTCGTGCCGATCATCTCGATCTGGGAGTTGAAGGCCGGGGAACACGTGCCTTCGGCACTCATTCCTCCAGCCACAGAGGAGCATCCGCTCGGGGAGTTGCACCTGTGAAAGCCATCTACGGGCTGTACCCGGATGGGCAGGCGGCCCAGCAGGCGGTCAACCGATTGCGGGCCGCAGGCGTCGCCGACCGCGAGATCACCGTGCTCTCGCCCCAGCCCATGGAGAATCACGACTTCGGACAGCGGGACAAGGCTACCTGGATGTGGTGGATCGCTTGCGGGGGAGGCCTGATGGGGATGGCTACGGCATTCGGACTCGCGTGGCTGAGCGAGACGTCGTGGCCGATCAATGTCGGCGGGCTCCCGATCTTTGCCTGGTGGCCCAATCTCATCATCATCTTCGAGTTGACGATGCTCGGAGCCATCCTGGCCACGGTAGTGACATTGGTCATCAGCGCCGACCTTGGTCGTCGCTCGCGGTTGTATGACCCCGAGGTGTCCGACGGCAAGATCCTGGTTGGGGTCGAGAACCCGCCTGTCAGCGCCGTGCACGAACTGGAAACGGCGCTCGGCGCCGTACGCGACGCGGAGGTAAAGACAATTTGAAACATCACAAGGAGATTCTGGCGATGAGACAGTTCGTAATCAGGATTGCGGTAGCGGTTGCCGCAGCGTGTGTGCTGACGGTCGCGGGATGCGGCGGAGGGGGAGGCACGTCGCCGAGTCCATCGCCGGCGCCAACACCGGCTCCCACGCCAACGCCAACGCCGACGCCGACGCCGACACCTACGCCGACGCCAACTCCGACCCCAACGCCCACGCCGGGCGGAGGGACCACGGTCACCATTACATCGGCCGGAGTGTCACCTAAGACGATTACGGTGCCAGCCGGTACGCGGGTGACGTTCGTCAACAGCGACACCCGGGTGCACGATATGAATTCCGACCCTCACCCGGAGCACACTGACTGCCCCGAGATCAACCAGGCCGGCTTCATGACGCCAGGCCAGACGAAGCTGACAGGCAACTTGAACACGCGCCGGACGTGCGGCTTTCACGACCACAATCTACCCGACAACCAAAGCCTGCAGGGCTCGATCATCATTCAGTAGTCTCGCCCGGCTTCAGCTCCAGCACCTGCACGCCCCGCGGTTCGACGAGCGTCTTCAGATCCGCGGGCGTGCCAGTCAAGCAGTGGAAACGTGCCCCAGTGCATCGGCACGACCTGCGTCACACCGAGAAACTCGCACGCCTTCGCGGCCTGCATGGGATCCATCGTGAAACGATCGCCGATTGGCAGGAAGGCGATCGAGGGTTTGTACATCTCGCCAATCAGCTTCATGTCGCCGAAAAGGCAGGTGTCGCCCGAGTAGTAGATCGACATGCCGTCCTCGAGCCGGACGACGTACCCCGCCGGCTCGCCCATGTACACCATCTGTCCGTTGTCGAAGTACCCGCTGCTGTGATGGGCGTTGGTCATGCTCACGCGCAGGCCCGCAATCTGCTGCGAACCCCCTTTGTTCATCGGCGACGTGTTTGCGATCCCCTTGCGCCCGAGCCAGTCGCACAGCTCGAAGATGCCGACGACCGGCGCCCCACTCTCCCGCGCGCACGCCACCAGGTCCTCGATGTGATCGAAATGGCCGTGCGACACGAGGATCAGGTCCACCTTGGGCGGCTTCTTCATCGATTCGGGGCATGACGGGTTGGACGACATCCACGGATCAAACAGGACGCGCTTCCCTCCAGGGGTCCGGACGATGAACGTCGAATGACCCAACCACGTGATGGAGAGTTTCTGCATACGATTCACGACCTTCGATTCGACGCGATCATATTCCGTACGCATACGGCCCTGGATGGATGCAGAGTACGCCGCGTCGGCGGCGCGCCCCGCACCCATTGCCATGGACGGCCGACGCCAATCGTGCAGCAAGAGGCGCAACGCCTGGCGACTGCGTGCGCTCATGCCGGGAAATCGGTCCGCGCTCGGTCCCTTCGCTGCGGTACGGCTTCGGCGGCCAAGTGAATCGCTCCGACCGAGCCCGGTTGCGCTTGCACATTCGTCGTTTGCTGAATTCGTCAATTAAACTATGTGTAGTGCCGACCGAGAGTCCTGTCGAGTTCATTCGTCCGCGCCAGCCGAAGCCGGAGTGGCTGAAGGTCCGTGCTCCGGGGTCGGAGAACTATCTGCGCCTCAAGGGCGTGATGAAGGAGCTCAAGCTCCACACGGTCTGCGAGGAGGCGCGCTGCCCGAACATCGGCGAGTGCTGGCACCACGGGACGGCGACGTTCATGATTCTTGGCGATGTCTGCACGCGTGCATGCGCGTACTGCGCCGTCGCGCACGGCCGGCCGAACGAGCTGGACCTTGCCGAGCCGGCGCGCGTTGCGGACGCAATCCATCGCATGGCACTGCGGCATGTGGTGATCACGTCGGTCGATCGCGACGACCTGGCGGATGGCGGCGCATTCGTCTTCGCCGAGACGATTCGCCTCGCCCGCGAGCGGGTCCCCGACTGCCGGATCGAGGTGCTGATTCCCGACTTCCAGGGTCTCGAGTCGTCGCTCAGGACCGTGCTCGAGGCTGAGCCGCACGTCCTCAATCACAACATCGAGACCGTGCCGCGTCTCTACAGGATGGCGCGCTCGGGTGGAAAGTACCTGCGGTCGCTGGAGCTGCTCGATCGCGCCCGACGTTATCGTCCGGCCATCGCGACCAAGACCGGCATCATGGTCGGCCTCGGCGAAGAAATCGACGAGGTCGTCACGGTGTTCGACGACCTGCGCCGCGTCGGCGTGTCGATCCTCACGATCGGGCAATACCTTCGCCCCTCTCTCGATCACGCGCCGATGACCCGCTACTACCATCCCGACGAGTTTGCCGAGCTGAAACGCCTTGCGCTCGAGCGAGGGTTCGTCCACGTCGAATCCGGCCCGCTCGTGCGCAGCTCGTATCACGCACATGAGCAGGCCGACGCGTACGAACGTTCGACGTTCAAAGTGGGAAGTTCGAAGTCAGTGAAAAGTTTGAAGTGAAAAGTTTGAAGTAAGTGACCAGTAGAGTGTTCGCGGTCGCGGCGTTCGTCATCGCGCTGACGGCTGCTCTTCCCGCGCAGGCACCCCAGGAGCCCGCGGCGCCGAGTCGCGCCGATATTCTCCGCGGCGAGTACGGCCCGCTACCGCGCGAACAACGACCTCCTGTCCTATCGCCTGGATATCCGCGTCGATCCCGTCAAACAGTTTCTGAGCGGAACGAACACGATCCGGTTCCGCATGCTGAAGGACGACACGCGCATTCAAATCGACCTCTACGCGTATCTCAACGTCGACCAAATCCTGCTTGGCTCGACGCCACTGAAGTACCAGCGCGAGCTCAACTCCGTGTTCATCGATTTTCCGCAGACGCTGAGGTCGGGCCGCGTCTATGCGATCGACTTCCACTACTCGGGAAGCCCGGAGCCGACCGCGCGGTTTGGTGGCATCTCGTTCAAGAAGGATCCGGCCGGCCGCGACTGGATCAACACAGCCTGCGAGGATGTCGGCGCGAGCTACTGGTGGCCGAACAAGGACCAGTGGCGCGACGAAGTCGAGAACATGGAGATCAGTGTCGCGGTCCCCAACTGGCCTCATCGACGTCTCAAACGGCGCATTCCGTGGCAAGACCGACCTAGGCGACGGCTACACCCGGTGGGACTGGCAGGTCCACTACCCGATCAACAACTACGACGTGGCGCTGAACATCGGCGCCTACGAGCACTTCGCCGATCGGCTCGGCGACCTGTCGCTCGATTTCTACGCGCTTCCAGAAGATCTCGACAAGGCGAAGCGTCAGTTCGCGCAGGCAAAGCCGATGCTCCAGGTGTTCGAACAGTACTTCGGTGAATACCCGTTCGAGAAGGACGGCTACAAGCTGATCCAGGTGCCGTACGCGGGGATGGAGCATCAAAGCGCGGTGGCCTACGGCAATCGCTTCGAAAACGGCTACTTCATCTCCCCTGACTGGACCGGTGTCGGCATCAGCCCACGGTTCGATTTCATCATCATCCACGAAAGCGCGCACGAGTGGTTCGGCAACAGCGTGACCGCCGCCGACGTGTCGGACATGTGGATTCACGAAGGATGGGCCACCTATCTGGAGTGCCTCTTCGTCGAATCCATGTACGGACACGACGACTACATGACGTACACCAACGCCCTCAAGGCGAAGGTGCGAAACATCCAGCCGATCATCACGCCGCGCGGCATCCACCGCGAGCCGACGCAGGACATGTACTTCAAGGGCGCGCTCTTCATTCACACGCTGCGCAGTGTCGTGGACGACGACCGCCGGTGGCGGACGCTGCTTCACGACTTCTATCAGCGCTTCAAGTACCGGACGATCCTGACCGAGGATGTCGTGCAGTTCTTCAACCAGCAGACGGGAAGGAACCTGACGCCCATCTTCAACGAGTATCTCCGCCACGCTGCGGTGCCGACGCTCGAACTGAAGTTCGACGAGCCGGCGAAGACGGTCGCCTATCGATGGAAGGCCGGCGAGAAGAACTTCGCGATGCCGGTGCGCGTCGGAACGCCCGGCGCGTGGCAGCTCGTTCAGCCGACAACGGAGTGGATGACCTTGCCCCTGACGATCCGGAAGAACGATTTCGAGGTCGCGACAGACCTCTACTACGTTTACGTCGACAGGCAGTAGCGAACTGCCTGGTTGTGGGGTCAGACTCGGGTGATGATCCGACTCACAATGAGACTCCGTGACGTGAGTCGGATCGTCACCCGAATCTGACCCCTGCGAAGCGACTTGACCACTTACTGAATCTGCCAGAGCAGATAGGCGGCAACCGCCGAACCGACGATCGCGCCGCCGTAGCAGATCGTCGCGATCACTTCCTCGAGATGCTTGATCTGCAGCCCGTCGTAGAGCGTGTGGCGAAAGCGATGCGCCCAGTGGAACAGCGACAGCGCGCAAAGCGCGAAGAGCGTCAGGGACACGATCGGATTGGCCAGGACGGCAGCCATGCCCTCGTGCGTCGGCGCCCGCAGCCATCCCAGCGGGAACGCGATACCGAACAGGAACAGGAGCGCCGGCATCAGCATCCCGGACATGACGCCGCCGGCGCTGAAGAGCATCCACAGCAATGGTTCCGGATGTCGTTTGATCACTTACGCCCTCAGCAGGACCCAGAAGATGACGGCCGAGACCACGACCCACGCCGCGTAGTGACCGCCGGCAATCAGCGAGGCGGGCACGCGCGTCTTGCCGAGGTGCACCACCATCGCACGCGGGGCAGCGTCGAAGAAGGTGTACGCGTGGTAGACCAGGAACAGAAAGCTCACGACGTTGAGCCAGAAGATCGCCGGCGTTGCCGACCACGACATGAACTCCTGGTAGTTCGCCTCCCCCTGCAGCACCGCGCGCACGAGCAGGAGAAGGTAGACGACGAACCACGCCACGAAGAGACAGCTCGCTTCGCGAAGGACGAACGCGAAGTAGGACCAGCTCCCCAGCCACCAGTACGTCGACACGCGGCGGCGCAGCCAGC
This sequence comes from uncultured Acidobacteriota bacterium, assembly GCA_963741135.1. Lineage (GTDB taxonomy): Bacteria > Acidobacteriota > Vicinamibacteria > Vicinamibacterales > UBA2999 > Gp6-AA40. The sequence continues at coordinate 256,092 of CAVUHC010000003.1, read as the reverse complement.
GCGGATGATAGTCGGTGTAGTTGGGACTCCCAGCCACTATGCCCCCCTCGGCATGAAGAACGTCTTCATCTCTTCGAGCGCCGCCGTCAGCTTGTAGCGCTGTATGGCGCCGGCAGGATCGACGTGCTTGGGACAGACCTTCGTGCATTCGCCGACGAAGGTGCAGCCCCAGATCCCCGCGTGCTCGGAGAGCACCTCCATCCGCTGCTTCGCGCCCTCGTCCCGGTTGTCCAGGTTGTACCGCTGTGCGAGCGCGATCGCGGCCGGGCCGATGAACTTCGGATCCAGGCCGTAGACCGGGCATGCCGCGTAGCACAGCATGCAGTTGATGCACATGCTGAACTGCTTGTACTCGTCGAGCTCCTGCGGCGTCTGCAGGTACTCGCCCTCCGACAGCGGCTTGTCGTAGCGGCGCACGATAAACGGCTTGACGCTCACGAGCTTCCGCATGAAATCGCCGATATCGACGATCAGATCGCGGATGACCGGGAAATTCCGGAGCGGCTCGATCCGCAGCGGTCCGGGCGCGTAGTCGGCCAGGAACGTGGCGCACGTCAGCTTCGGCTCGCCGTTCACGGTCATGCCACAGCTCCCGCAGATTCCCATCCTGCAGGACCAGCGATATGACAGGGTGCCGTCGATCTTGTCCTTGATGTAGTTCAGGCCATCCAGGACGACCCAGTCCTTCGGGCACGGCACCTCGTGCTCGTCGAACGTCGGTTCAGACTGCTTCTCCGGCAGATAGCGCGCTATTTGCAGTGTGATGTGGTCCCGCATGCGCAGCCGCCTCCCCGTAAACCCGCTCGGCCGGCGGCCAGCGGGTGATGGTGACAGGCAAGTACTCGACCCGTGGTGATCCGTCCGCATTCCGGTAGACGAGCGAATGCGAGAGAAACCGGACGTCGTCACGCGCGGGAAAATCGGTGCGCTGGTGTGCGCCGCGCGATTCATGGCGCTTCACCGCGGACGCGACGATCGTCTCGGCGATGTCGAGCATGAACGACAGTTCGAGCGCCGATACCCGCTCCGTGTTGAAAGTGCGACTGGTGTCCTCGATGGCGATGTCGGCGAAGCGCGCCCGCATACGCCGGAGCTGCTCGATCCCCTTCGCCAGAGCCGCGCCCGTCCGGTAGATCCCGGCACTCTCTTCCATCGTCTTCTGCATCTCCTCGCGCAGATTGGCGATGCGCTCGTGCCCTTTCCTATTCAGCAGTTCGTGCTCGACGCGGCGCCGCTCGTCCTCGGCCTGCGCCACGACCCCCGCCGTCACATCGAACACGCGCGAGGCGTACTCAGCCGCCACGCGCCCGGCGCGCGCGCCGAAGACAAGCAACTCGGGCAGCGAGTTCGAGCCAAGCCGGTTGGCGCCGTTGATGCTGACGCACGCCGTTTCACCGACGGCGTAGAGCCCGGGCAACGGCGTGGCGCCGTTGATGTCGGTGTGGACGCCGCCCATCATGTAGTGGACGACCGGCCGCACGGGAATCAGCTCGGTGACCGGGTCGACGTTCTGGTATTTCTTGCACAGCTCGCGAACGAACGGGATCTTGGAATCGATCTTCTTCGCGCCGAGATGACGGAGGTCGAGGTGCACGACCGGTCCGTACGGCGTCGCGATCGTCCGCCCCTTGGCCAGTTCCTGCATGAACGCCTGGGACAGACGATCGCGCGGCCCGAGCTCCATCGACTTGAAGACCGGATCCTTGTGCGGCGTGCCGAGGTTGTAGTCCTGCAGGTATCGGTAGCCGTCCTTGTTGATCAGGTACCCACCTTCGGCCCGCGCGGCTTCCGTGATCAGGATGCCGGTAAACGGCAGGCCCGTCGGATGGTACTGGACGAATTCCATGTCCTTGAGCGGCGCGCCCGCGCGATAGGCCAGGCTCATGCCGTCGCCGGTGTTGATCGAGGCATTGGTCGTGAACGGAAAGACCTTGCCGCATCCGCCGGTGCACAGGATCACCGCCCGTGCGGTGATCGCTTCGACGCGTCCCGAGGCGAGATCGATCGCGACCACGCCCTGCGCGCGTCCTTCATCGACCAGAATCCTCGTCACGAACCATTCGTCGTACCGCTTGACAGTTGTGTACTTGAGAGAGGTCTGGAACAGCGTGTGCAGCATGTGGAACCCGGTCTTGTCGGCGGCAAACCACGTGCGCATTTTCTTCATGCCGCCGAACGGCCGCACGGCGACGCGGCCATCGGGCTCGCGGCTCCACGGGCAGCCCCAATGTTCGAGCTGCAAGAGCTCCCTGGGCGCCTCCTTGACGAACGCCTCGACCGCATCCTGGTCGGTCAGCCAGTCGCCGCCGGCAATCGTGTCGAAGGCGTGCTCGTCGAGACTGTCATCGGGAGCAATCGCGCCCGCGGCGCCTCCTTCCGCGGACACTGTGTGGCTCCGCATCGGATACACCTTGGAGACGACCGCGATATCGAGGCGTGGATTGGTTTCAGCGATGGCGATAGCCGCGCGAAGACCGGCGCCGCCGCCGCCTACGAGCACAACGTCATGATTAGGGATCACCGTTTCCTCCGCCGACCGTGGTTCGTACCTTCGTTGTGCGGAAAGCGGCCTTCTGTGAGTCGTGCGTTATTCCGCTGACAGCTCATCCATCAGGACGTGCCCGTCGTGGCGGACGATCCTCCGGCTCACGCTGCCGTCGTGGTACTCGTGCTGGACGCTCATGCACCCGCACGAATATTCCACTTCCCGCGTGACGACGCAGTCGTCGTCATGGTCTTCGTAGTGTTCCCCGTCGACGATTTTCCCGCATGGAGCGGGCTGACCCTTGAAGCTGCCCTTTGCGTTCACGCATTCCCCTCCTTCCGAAGTTGCCTTGGGGTACGCCGAGACGCCGTCGAAACGATTGCTGCGGGCTGCTGAGACCGTTACAGCAGCGAGCGGCAACTCCGGGGACCGAAGGGAACCAGAGGTGGGATCAGAAGCCTCCCCGGTGGCTTCAGTGAGGCACATACTACACAGCCGGGCTGGAAGTTCAAAGTGCGAAGTTTGAAGTTGGAAGTAAGTTGGGAAGTGACGCGAAAAGCCTTCGACCTTCGAACTTCCTACTTGAACATCTGCAAGAATCTTGTGACCGGATCGTAGTACCGGCTGACGACGCGCTCTTTGAGCGGGATGATGGCGTTGTCGGTGATGTGGATGTGCTCCGGACAGACGTTCGTGCAGCACTTGGTGATGTTGCAGTAGCCGATCCCCGCTTTGTCCTTCATGTCGGGAATCCGGTCGGCCGTGTCGATCGGGTTCATCTCGAGCGCCGCTGCGTACACGAAGTACCGCGGACCGATGAACTCGTCGAACTTCTTGTGCTCGCGCAACACGTGACAGACGTCCTGGCACAGGAAACACTCGATGCATTTCCGGAACTCCTGGACGCGATCGATGTCGCGCTGCGCCATACGCCACGTGGCGTCCGGGGCGTCGGGCGGACGCGGCGTGATCTTCCTGATCCCCTTCTTGACCTGGTAGTTCCACGACACGTCGGTGACGAGGTCCCTGATGGGCGGGAACGTGCGCATCGGTTCCACGATGACCGGCTCCTCGAGGTTCAGGTTGTTCAGACGGGTCATGCACATCAGCCGCGGCTTCCCGTTCACCTCGGCTGAGCACGAGCCGCACTTCCCCGCCTTGCAGTTCCAGCGGACGGCCAGGTCGGGCGCCTGCTCGGCCTGGATGCGGTGCACGGCGTCGAGCACCACCATTCCGTCCGACACCGCCGTCGTGTAGTCCCTGAAGCCTCCGCCACCATCGGGTTGGGTGCGCCAGATCCGAAACGTCGCCTGATCCCGCATTAGGTTTTTTGCTCCTCGATCGCCTGCTTCAGATGGTCTGGCATCGGCGGGATCGGGATCCGAGACACGCGCATCCCCACGCCGGGGACCAGCTTCACCATGATGTTGACCGCGCCCAATACAGGAGACCTGTCCGGATAATCCTCACGGAAGTGGCCGCCGCGGCTTTCCTTGCGCTCGATCGCCGAGCGCGTGATGGCTTCCGATACCGGTAGCAGGTTCTTCAGATCGATGGACGTGTGCCAGCCGGAGTGATACTCGCGGTGTCCCTCGACGCCGACCCGCGCGAGGCGCTCGTTCAGGTGCCCGAGCTCGTTCAGCGCCTGCTGCATTTCCGATTCGGTGCGGACAATGCCCACGAGGTTCTGCATCGCCTCCTGCAGGTCCTGCTGGACGTTGTACGGGTTCTCGCCGTGGGAGCCTCGATTAAACGGCACAAGCGACTCCGTGATGGCGCGGTCAGCGGCGGCTTCGTCGAGGCGCGGCTGACCGCTCTCCTTCGCGAACCGCGACGCGTACTCGCCGGCCCGCTTGCCGAACACGATCAGATCGGAGAGCGAGTTGCCGCCGAGACGGTTGGCGCCGTTGATCCCCGACGCGCACTCCCCCGCTGCAAACAGCCCCTCCACGCTCGACATCTGCGAGTCGCCGTCCACGCGGATCCCGCCCATGATGTAGTGCATCGTCGGACCGACTTCCATCGGCTCTTTCGTGATGTCAAGGTCGGCGAGCTCCTTGAACTGGTGATACATGCTCGGGAGTTTCCGCTTGATGTGCTCCTCGGCGTTCGGCAGCTTCTCCTTGATCCACGCGATGTCGAGGAACACGCCGCCGTGCGGAGACCCGCGTCCCGCCTTCACCTCGCGGTTGATGCAGCGCGCAACATGATCCCGCGTGAGCAGCTCTGGCGGACGGCGGGCGCCCTTGTCGTGCTGCACGTACCGCCAGCCTTCCTCGGGATCCGACGCCGTCTGCGGCTTGTAGTTGTCGGGGATGTCGTCGAACATGAAGCGGCGGCCTTCCCTGTTCTTCAACACACCGCCTTCACCGCGGACGCCTTCGGTCACGAGGATCCCCCTGACGCTCGGCGGCCAGACCATCCCGGTGGGATGGAACTGGATAAATTCCATGTCGATCAGCTCAGCGCCCGCGCGGTAGGCGAGCGCGATGCCGTCGCCGGTGCCTTCCCAGCTGTTGCTGGTGATCTTGTACGCGCGGCCCGCGCCCCCGGTCGACAGGATCACGGCCTTGGCCGAAAACAGATGGAACCGTCCGCGTTCCCGGTCGTACGCGACCGCCCCGGCGACACATCCGCTGTCGAGCAGCAGATCGATGACCGTGTGCTCCATGTGGACGGTCACGCCGAGGTAGCTCGTGTGATCCTGGAGCGTGCGAATCAGCTCGAGGCCCGTCCGGTCGCCGACGTGCGCAAGACGCGGATACCGGTGGCCGCCGAAGTTACGCTGGTTGATCCGGCCGTCCGGGGTGCGGTCGAACACGGCGCCCCACCCTTCCAGCTCCCGGACGCGATCGGGCGCCTCCTTCGCGTGAATCTCCGCCATCCGCCAGTTATTCACGTACTGGCCGCCGCGCATCGTGTCGGCGAAGTGCACTTTCCAGTTGTCGCGGTCGTCGTTGTTGGCCATGGCGGCCGCCATGCCACCTTCCGCCATGACCGTATGCGCCTTGCCGAGGAGCGACTTGCAGACCAAGCCGACCGTGACGCCGGCATTGGCCGCCTCAATCGCGGCCCGCAGTCCGGCGCCGCCGGCGCCAATGACGAGGACGTCGTAGGTATACGTCGCGTGTACGGCCATTACCGGGGGGATTCCTCGCGCGTCGTAACGCGCCGCTCCGTTGTCGCGGCCCGCCAGCGCGCGGTCAGCAGCCTGTTGTAGTGGTAGCTTCCGCCGTTGATGCCGTCCACTAGAAGATCCGGAAGTCTGTCCAGATCCCCATCGAGCAGAGGCGGACGTAGAGGTCACAGAAGCCGACCGTGAAGAGACTCAGCCAGGCGAACAGCTGGTGCTTGTAGTTGAGCGCGCTCGAGCACGCGTACGCCTTGTCGCAGACAGGATGCTTCGACACTTCATCGTGCGACCCGCCGACGATGTGGCGCATGACGTGACAGCCCAGGGTGTAGCAGCTGAGAAGAACCACGTTCACCGCGAGAATGACCGTACCGAGGCCAAGGCCGAACTTCTCGCCGCCGGTCGCAGGATCGGGCCACCACATCGCCTTCCACACGTCGTAGGACAGCATGAAAAGGAACAGCACCGCGATGTACATGAAATAGCGATGGACGTTCTGGAAGATCAGCGGAAAGGATTGCTCGCCCCAGTAGCTCTTCCGCGGCTCACCGACCGCGCAGGACGGCGGGTCGGCCCAGAACGCCTTGTAGTAGGCGCCGCGATAGTAATAACAGGTGAACCGGAAGAGACCCGGGAACGGCAGGATCAGCAGCGCGGGGGAGAAAGGAACAAAGGAAGGAAACCACGCCGGCTTCGATCCGAACCACGCGTGGGGTGAATCGCCCCAGATCTCAGGTGCATAGAACGGCGAGAGGTACGGGCCGTAGGAGTAATGCGCGTTCTGAAACGCCGCCCATGTCGAGTAGACGACGAACGTCGAGAAACCGAGAAAAACCGCGAGCGGTACCGCCCACCACGCATCGCGCCGGCTCGTCGATCCGAACCCGCGCGACACATCTGTCACCGGAATCACTTGCATCCAGCCTCCTGCCAGGCATTCGTCATTCGTGATTCGCGATTCGTGATTGGTGATTCCAATCGCCAATCACGAATCACAAATCACGAATCGCTAATTTAGTGTCGAGCCAACTCGTAATCTTATTAGCGACTGCTCGATGCCGCAAGCGCGCTGGTGCCGGCGAAGCCGGCCTTCCCGCATTCTTCGGCAACGGTGAGGTACCGCTGGATGGATTGGATGCCGATGACATATGGATGCCGCTCGTTCGCTTTGCGCGTGCCGAGCGCCTTCACCTTCTCCTTCGTCCCGTCGTACATGGTGTGATTGGAGAGGAGGACGTCCGCGCCAGCCTTCGTCGCGATGTCGCGAAACCGCTGCGCCGACGCGATGTACGGCGTGAAGTTCTCGGGCTTGGGGGCGAAGTTGAACGCGGTGCCGCCCCACGTCGCCACGGTATGCGTCGTACCGCGATCCTTCACCTGGAAGATCGTCGAGATCGTCCCGGGCGTGTGACCAGGCGTGAGATACATCGTGATCGTCGTATCGCCGAGCGTGAGCTTGTCGCCATCCTTCATCTCGATGTCACGCTTCGGCCGGATCGGCTCGCGGATCGAACGGTCCGCAACGTCCCAATCCTCTTTCGACATCACGACGCGCGTGCCGAAATGGTCCTGAAGGTATTTTGCGCCGCCGATGTGGTCCGTATGCGCGTGACTGACGAGCGCGTACTTGATGTCGGCCGGATTCAGCCCGAGCTTCTTCAGGCCATTCACGACTTCGTCTTCGATCGAGTAGTCGTAGATCGTGTCAATCACGATGATGCCTTGCGACGTCGTGACCGCCCACGCGGAATACTCGGTCATGCCCACGAAGTACAGGTTGTCGAACACCTTGACAGGCTCCGCGTGCCACTCCGCAGCCGGGGGTGGCCCCTGGCGCTGCGGCGCGGCACCTGCTCCAGCCGCGCGGCCCTGGCTCGCCGTAGCCTGCGGCGCAGCGGTGGGGCCTTGGGCCGCCGAAGCCCGCGCAGCGGGCGAAGGTGCCTTGGACATTTCCTGCGCCTGCGTGCAGATGCGCGTGTAGAGCTCGGTATGCTCCGTCCCGGCCGCCGCCTTGGCCGCAGCCAGATGACTCTCGAACGTCCCCGTGACTTGCGCGGTCGCGATCGATCCCGCGAGTCCGGCGGCCACACCTGCGGCGACCAGCATCGTCTGCAACGGCTTCATCATGGCTGACCTCGAAAGAGAGAGAACGCGCCGGCAAGCGGACGCTTGCCGGCGAAGGCATTACTTGGTTCCTGAAGGAAGCGCTGGAAAGATTCCGGTGGCGTTGCGCTTGGGAATCTGCCCGACCTTGATTCGCGTGATCTCTTTCCGCGCGGCAACGTCGATCACAGATACCGTGTTGTCGTGCGCATTGGCCACATAGAGCTTCTTGCTGTCCGGCGTGAACGTGATCCAATCCGGCACCAATCCCACTTTCACCTCACCGAGGTACTTGAGGTCCGGCATGGAATACGCGTAGACGCGGCTGTTGAACTTGCTCGTCGACCAGAGCTGTTTTCCGTCGGGCGTCACGAGGATGCCGTGAGCAGGCGCCCCCTGAATGCCCTCGCTATTTCGCTCGGCCACTGGAATATCGGGGAGCTTGACCCGAGAGACTTCCCTGCGCTGTTCCCAGTCGACGATGGCGAAACCGTGGAGGTTGGTGAGCTGGGCGAACATCCGCTTGGTCGACCCGTCGGGATTCGCTTCGAAACAGAACACCCGCACGCCTTCACCGTCGCCGAAATGGATCGACCAGACTGGCCGCTCGAGCTGCGTATCGATCACCGTCGCCAGGTAACCGCCGGTTGAACCTGCAACGACAAACTTGCTGTCAGGCGTCACGATGGGGTTGTGCACGCCTCCCAGCACCCGAATGAACTTGATCTTCTCGAGCTTGACGGTGTCGATGATGTCGACGCCCCCGTTGGCTCCGGTGATCGCGGCGTAGACGCGCTGCCCATCCTTCCGAACCGCGATGTTGTTCGGCGGACCGGTGAGCGGGATCCGCTTGATGACTGACAGCGTCGGAACATCCACGACGTCCACCGTGGACAGCGACTCGTTGGTGACGTAGATGCGACTTCCATCCGGGGCCGGGGCGACGCCGTGGCCCACTTCTATCCCGTTGATCTCTCCAACGATCTTGTCGGTGGTCGGGTCGATCAACATCACGCTGTCGCCAGCCGAGTTCGACTGGATGATGAGGACTCGACCCGCGGCGGCGACGCTCAGCGAGGCCACGGCCAGCACGGCGAGTACCCCGATGCCGAACAGCACCCGGGGGCGACGACGGGTATTAGCAGACGACGTCATGGACTAGCCTCCTTAAATGCACACTCGTGCGAATGTCAGACAAAAAGCAGTACATCCTCTTCGACCTCGCCAATTTCGACGGCCGCCGCGCTCACGCGGGTGACGCGGAAACGATACAGCCCGCGCGCGGCCGGACCGAAGAGCCTCGAACCATCGTCCATCTTGAACGTGCTGTTATGGCACGGACAGACGTAGACGGGCTCGCTGATCTTCCCGATCTCGTTGGTGATCTCCTCAGGTAAGCGACTCGGATCGCTGATGAAATCGACGTCGCAGCCCTCATGAGGGCATTTCAGACACACAGCCTGGAACCGCTCAGGGTTGTTATCGACGCCGGACGTTCTAACCACCATGCCGCTGATCCGGACCGGCTGGTTTGGTGTCGCCGCGCTGCTCAGGGTGACACCGTCTGCAACGAACGGGAACGCTCTCGCTGCGGTCGAGAGATCGCCGAGAGGTATCAGAACCGGCCGCGCGAGAGGCTGGTACCGCAACAACTCGGTGGCCTGCGCACGCACGTGGCGTCCGAGACCGACAAGCAGCAGCATCAGGCCTTGCCAAAAAAACTCCCTGCGTCCGTTTCCGGTCTCGACATTTCCAGGGCCGTCACCGCAGCCCATGTCGATCTTCATGAGCCGCGCACCCATGCCGCCAGTGTCTGCCACTCCGGATCGTTCTGCGAGTGCCAGTGCTTGCCCCCGCCGTGCCACTGGCCGCCGCCCGCTTCCGTGTCCAGCGGATTGAGGAGCAGCCTGCTCTTCAGCGGATCTCCCGGAACAACGAGCCGCGATACCCGCTCAAAGTTGCGGCGTGACTGCTCCTCGGTGTACGTCTCGCTCCCGGGAGGCAGGGGCTCCAGGTAAGCGTTGCCGCCGCGTGAATGACAGGCGATGCAACGGGCGTTGCCTTTCCGCGCGGACGTCAGGATCGGCAGTACACGAGTCTTGAACATTTCGTAGTTCAGGCCGGATCCCGTCGACGCCGCGGACGCAGCCGCCGGGGCGCCCGCTGGTTTCGTGCGGACCCATGCGGCCAGCGTCTGCCACTCAGGATCATTCTGCGAATGCCAGTGCTTGCCGCCGCCGTGCCATTGACCGCCTCCCGCTTCCGTGTCCAACGGGTTGAGGAGCAGCCTGCTCTTCAACGGCTCTCCCGGAACAACGAGCCGCGACACGCGCTCAAAGTTGCGGCGTGACTGCTCCTCGGTGTACGTCTCGCTTCCTGGTGGCAACGGCTCGAGATAGGCGTTGCCGCCGCGTGAATGACAGGCAATGCAACGGGCGTTGCCTTTGCGCGCGGACGTAAGGATCGGCAGTACGCGAGTTTTGAAAACGTCGTAATCCAGGGGTGATGCTGCCGGGACAGGCGCGGAGGTCCCCTGGGCGAACACAGGCTGCGAGATGACAGGCCAAAGGACGGGCTGCAGCCTCAGTAACACGGCCATGGCCATGACGAGTACCAAAGCGGGAGCCATTACGGTAAACCCTGCTCGTTTCATGACTTCCTCGATGTCAGGAATTTGCAAGCGGCAGTATAGCATCCGCCGGTTGTCGCGACGTTTGAGTCCTTGGGAGATTGGGAATTGGGAATTGGATTTATTTCCGCTTTGGCTTGTAGACGTGGGTGCTCTGGCCGAAGAACACTTCCGCGCTTTCCATGAGCGTTTCTGAGAGCGTGGGATGCGGATGGATCGTCATCTTGAGATCCTCGGCGGTGGCGCCCATTTCGATGGCCAGCGTGCCTTCGGCAATCAGCTCACCTGCGCCAGATCCCGCAATGCCGACCCCGAGGATGCGGCCGGTCTTCTTGTCGAGCACCAGCTTGGTCAGGCCGTCGGGGCGGTCAATCGTGATGGCGCGGCCGATCGCCGCCCAGGGGAACTTCGCGACCTCGACGTCGCGTCCTTCCGCCTGCGCCTGCGCTTCCGTCAGGCCGGTCCACGCAATCTCCGGATCGGTGAACACCACGGCGGGAATCGCCAGTGGCTCGAAGACCGCGCGGTGACCTTGGATCGCCTCGACCGCCACGCGCGCTTCATGTGACGCTTTGTGTGCCAGCATCGGCTCCCCCGCCACGTCGCCGATCGCGAAGATCGTCGGCTCCGCGGTGCGTCGCTGGCCGTCGGTCTCGATGAACCCCTTCGCGTCGACCTTGACGCCTGTCGTCTCGAGGCCGGGTATCTTCGAATTGGGACGGCGACCGACGGCAACGAGCACACGATCGAATGTCTGTTCGCCGGCCCCTTCGCCCTCGAAGGTCACGCGAATGCCATTCTTCTCCTCGGCGACCTTCACGACTTTCGTGTTGAGCATGATCTTCGAGAAGAGCGTCTCGAGGCGCTTCTGCAGCACCGACACGAGGTCGCGGTCGGCCCCGGGCAGGAGGCCCGCCGTCATCTCGACAACGGACACCTTGCTGCCGAGCGTCGCGTAGACCGTGCCCAGCTCGAGGCCGATATAGCCGCCGCCCACGACAAGCAGAGACTTGGGCACGTCCGGCAATTCGAGACCCGACGTCGAATCCATCATGCGCAGGCTGTCGAGCGCAAGCGAGGGCACGCGCGTCGGGCTCGATCCGGTGGCAAGAATGCAGTGCTCGAACTGCAGTTCGCGTCTCCCCACCGGGGCTGGCGATCTTCATCGACTTCGGACCGGTGAGCGTCGCGCGTCCCTGGATGAACTTCACCTTCCGCATCTTCGCGACCTGGCCAACGCCGCCAGTCAGCTTGTCGACGACGCCCTGCTTGAAGGAGCGAAGCTTGTCGATGTCGATCTTCGGCTCGCCGAAGCTGACGCCCCACGCGCTCGCGTGGCGCGCTTCGTCGATGACCTTCGCGACGTGCAGCAGCGCCTTGGACGGAATGCAGCCGCGATAGAGGCAGACGCCGCCGGGATTCTTTTCCTCGTCGACGAGCGAGACCTGCATGCCGAGATCCGCGGCATAGAACGCTGCCGCGTAGCCGCCCGGCCCGGCGCCGAGGACAGCAAGTTGAGTGGTTTCGCGGGCCATCAGCCGAGAAGTGACAAGAGGAAGGGCTGTTCGATCGCTTCAACGACCCAGCGGAGGAACCGCATGGCATCGGCGCCGTCAATCACGCGGTGGTCGTAGGACAGCGATAGCGGCAGCAGCTGCCGCGGCTCGAAGCGGCCTTCGGGCTGCTTCGGGGGCGGGTCTGAAGACCCGCGCTTACCCTCGGGGATAAATACCGGCTCGACGATGCCGCGCGAGACGCCGAGGATCGCGACCTCGGGCCAGTTGACGATCGGCGTGAAGTAGGTGCCGCCAATGCCGCCCAGATTGGAGATGCTGATGCCGCCGCCGCTCATCTCGTCGAGCGTCAGCTTCTTCGCGCGCGCCTTCTCGGACAGCTGATGCATCTCGACCGCGATCTGCGTGATGTTCTTCTGGTCCGCGTTGCGGATGACGGGCACGAGCAGGCCGTACTCCGTGTCCACCGCCACGCCGACGTTGACGTACTTCTTGTAGATGATCGCGTTGTTGTCGGCGTCGAGCGACGCGTTGAACTGCGGGAACTGCTTCACCGCAGCCGCAAGCACCTTGACGAGCACGGCCGTCACCGTGAGGTTGCCGCCCGCCTTCTCCACCTGCTTGCGGAACTTCGCCCGCAGCTCCTCCATCGGCGTGATGTCGGCCTTGTCGAACTGCGTCACGTGCGGGATCGTCGTCCACGCGTGGCTCAGGTGCTCCGCCGTCTTTCGGCGGATGTTGCTCATCGGCTGCCGCTCGATCGCCCCCCACCGTTCGAAATCGGGCAACGCCACCGACGTGGCCGGCTCACCGCTGCCGCGCATCAGCGTCGTGCCGACGCTGCTCAGGATCCGGCGCGCATGCTCCTTGACGTCGTCCTGCGAGATGCGTCCGTCCGGACCGCTTCCGTGCACCTCGTTGACATCGACACCGATTTCGCGAGCCAGGCGTCGGACCGATGGAGACGCCGGCGCCGCCGGTCCCGCCTCCGCTCGGCTCGGATGGCTCGGCGTGCAGCCCGCCGGCTGGCCTCCGGCGTGAGCTTCGGCGCGGCAAGCGCGCTGGCTCGCGGCGCCTCAGGTTGACCCTGGCGCGCCGAAGCCTGCGGAGCGGCGGAAGGCGGCCGAGGCATCGAGACGATCTTTCTGATCGGCCGCCTTCGCCTGCTCCGCAGGCTTCGGCGCCGGACTGGGAGCGGCATCGGCTGGTTTTGCGGTTTGTTCCGCAGCCTTGCCTCCGCCCGCGGCCGCCTCCGCCGGAGGCTTCGGCGCGCCAAGGCCGTTTTCGTCCACGGTCAGGATCACCGCGCCGACCGTCACCTTGTCGCCCTGCTTGACCTTGATCTCCTTGACGACGCCGGCCACAGAGGAGGGAACTTCGATGGTGGCCTTGTCGGTTTCGAGCTCCATGACTGGCTGCTCGCGCGCGATCGTGTCGCCGACCTTCACCAGTACCTGGCCACGTCGCCCTTGCGAGACGTTCTCACCCAGTTCGGGAACTTTGAATTCCTGCACGTATTAACTCCGAACGCTCTTCACTGGGACGGGCCACGGAGGCACGAAGGCACGGAGATTTCCATTTGACTATGGTTTGCTCCGTGACTCCGTGTCTCCGTGGCTTGTCTCAGCGTATGTCGACACGAGTTCAGGAAGTGGCCGGGTTTGGCTTTTCGGTATTGATCCCGAGATCCTTGATCGCCTTCTCGACGACCGCCATCGCGATCGTGCCGTCCTTCGCGAGCGCGCTCAGCGTCGACAGCCACGACAAACTTCGCGTCCACCTCGAAGAAGTCGCGGAGCGCGGCGCGGTTCTCGCTGCGGCCGAACCCGTCGGTCCCGAGCGAGGTCAGCGGACGCGGCAGCCAGCGGTCGATGCCGTCCGGCAGGATCTTCACGTAGTCGGACGCGGCGACGATGACGCCTTCGGTGCCCGCGAAGCACTGCGTGACGTACGGGACGCGCGGTTTCTCGCCCGGATGGAGTCGATTCCAGCGCTCCACGGCGTGGCCGTCGCGATAGAGCTCCTGGTAGCTCGTGACGCTCCAGACATCGGCCGCGACGTCGTACTGATCTTCGAGGATCTTCGCGGCCTTGATCACCTCGGGGAGGATCGCGCCGCTGCCGAGCAGCTGCGCTCGCGCGCCGCCTTCCTTCTTGCCCGCCTTCTTCGTCGGACGCCTTGAAGCGATACATCCCCTTGAGGATGCCGTCGCGCACGCCGTCGGGCATCGGCGGCATCTCGTACGTCTCGTTCATCACGGTGATGTAGTAGAAGATGCTCTCGCCCTTCACGTACATCCGGCGGATGCCGTCCTCGATGATCACCGCGATCTCGTAGGCGAACGCCGGGTCGTACGAAATCAGGTTCGGCACTGCCAGCGACAACAGATGGCTGTGGCCGTCCTGGTGCTGCAGCCCCTCTCCCGCCAGCGTCGTCCGGCCGGCGGTACCGCCAAGCAGGAACCCGCGCGTGCGCGAGTCGCGCGGCCGCCCACACCAGATCGCCGACGCGCTGCATGCCGAACATCGAGTAGTAGATGAAGAAGGGGATGGTGTTGATGCCGTGGGTCGCGTAGGCGGTGCCGGCGGCGATGAAGGAGGAAATCGAGCCGGCCTCGGTAATGCCCTCCTCGAGAATCTGCCCTTCCTTGGCTTCCTTGTAATAGAGGAGCGTGTCCATGTCGACCGGCTCGTACAGCTGGCCGACGTGCGAGTAGATGCCGACCTGCCGGAAGAGCGACTCCATGCCGAAGGTGCGCGCTTCGTCGGGCACGATCGGCACGATCAGCTCGCCGAGTTCCTTGTCCTTCAGCAGCTTCGCCAGCATCCGCACGAACACCATCGTCGTGGACGCCTTGCGTCCCTCGGTGCCCTTCTCGAACTCGATGAAGCAATCGTGCAGGGTCTCGACCTTGATCGGCTCGAACTGCGGTGATGCGCCTGGGGACGAATCCGCCGAGCTGCTTCCGGCGCTCGAGCATGTAGGTCACTTCGGGGCTGTTGTCCGGCGGCCGATAGAACGGCGCCTTCGCCACGTCCGCGTCGGCGATCGGGATGCCGAAACGCGTGCGGAACGCGCGCAGCTCGTCTTCGTTCATCTTCTTCTGCTGGTGGGTGATGTTCTTCCCCTCGCCCGCTTCGCCGATGCCGTAGCCCTTGATCGTGCGCGCGAGGACGACCGTCGGCTGGCCGATGGTGCTGACCGCCGTCGGCGTAGGCGGCGTGCACCTTCACGGGATCGTGCCCGCCGAGCGTGAGTTTCTTCAGCTGCTCGTCGGACAGGTGGCTGACCAGCTCCAGCAGCTGCGGATACTTGCCCCAGAAATGCTCGCGGAAGTACGCGCCCGATTCGACCGCGTACTTCTGATACTCGCCGTCGACGACCTCGCCCATGCGCTTGACGAGCAGGCCGTCCTTGTCTTTCTCGAGCAGCTGATCCCATTCGCCGCCCCACAGCACCTTGATCACGTTCCAGCCGGCGCCGCGGAAGCTCGCTTCGAGCTCCTGGATGATCTGCCCGTTGCCGCGGACCGGACCGTCGAGACGCTGGAGGTTGCAGTTGATGACGAAGATCAGGTTGTCGAGCTTTTCGCGGGAAGCGAGGCGTGATGGCGCCGAGCGATTCGGGTTCGTCGGTCTCGCCGTCGCCGAGGAACGCCCAGACTTTCGAATCCGATCGCTTCTTCAGGCCGCGATCCTCGAGGTAGCGCATGAAGCGCGCCTGGTAGATCGCGCAAATCGGCCCGAGGCCCATCGAGACGGTCGGGAACTCCCAGAAGTCCGGCATCAGCCACGGGTGCGGATACGACGAGAGGCCGCCGCCCGGTTTCAGCTCGCGCCGGAAGTTTTCGAGCGTTCGCGCCGGAATGCGTCCTTCGACGAACGCACGCGCGTAGATGCCCGGCGCCGCGTGTCCCTGGAAGAAGATGACGTCGCCGTCGTGGTCGTCGCCCTTCCCCTTGAAGAAGTGGTTGAAGCCGACTTCGTAGAGCGTGGCGGCCGACGCGAAAGTCGAGATGTGCCCACCGATCCCCTCGTCGACCTTGTTCGCCTTGACGACCATCGCCAGCGCGTTCCAGCGCACGAGGCTCTTGATCCGGCGCTCGATTTCGCGGCTGCCGGGAAACGGCGGCTGCTCGGCGGTCGGAATGGTGTTGATGTAGGGAGTGTTGGCGGTGAAGGGCTGCTTGACGCCGTTGCGGCGCGCATGATCGGCTAGCTCGCGAAGGAGGCGGCTGACGCGTGCGGGCCCGCCGGACTGCAGGACGTAATCCAGCGACTCGAGCCATTCGCGGGTCTCGAGCGCTTCGAGCTCGGCCGCATCTTTAGGGGCAGTGTTCCGCATTGATCCTCTACTGGACCGTTCGAACCGATTGAGTCATGGTCACAACCGGCGCTCGACCGCGATATACGGCCGCGACAACGGTCCAGTCCGATGGTAAGTTCAACGGCACGCCAGTCATGACCTCCTACAACCCTCTATTGTAGCGCCCATTGATTCTCATGAAACCGTTGAGCATCGAACTTCCGCCGGGACTCGCCGAGGTTCATCGGTCCATTGTCTCGTGCGAACGGTGCCCGCGCTTGCGACATTACTGTCGACGTGTCGCGCAGGAGAAGAAACGCGCTCATCGTTATGACACGTACTGGGGCCGTCCCGTTCCCGGATTTGGCGACCCGGACGCGCGATTACTCCTCGTGGGACTTGCGCCCGCCGCGCATGGCGCCAATCGCACTGGACGCGTGTTCACCGGAGATGGCTCAGGCGATTTCCTGATGTCCGCACTCCATCGTATCGGCTTCGCGAACATCCCGACATCGCGACATCCTGATGATGGATTGCATCTCACCGACGCATACATCCTCTCGGCGGTCCGCTGCGCGCCGCCCGACAACAAACCGCGGCCGGAAGAGATCACTCGCTGCCTCGATCACCTCGAGGTGGAGCTCGCGCACCTGTCCAACGTGCGTGTCGTCGTCGCGCTCGGGAAGATCGGATTCGATGCGTGGCTGCAGTTGTTGAAACGCAGAGGCGTGAAGCCGTCGCCACGCCCGCAATTCGGTCATGGCGTCGTTACCAGGATGGGAGACGGATTGCCGTTGCTGATCGGCTGCTATCACCCGAGCCGCCAGAACACCAATACGGGCAAGCTCACGCCGCGCATGATGGAAACTGTTTTCAGGCGAGCGCGGCGCATCTTGGACAGTGAATTGTCGGATTGACGAATTGAGGAATTGGATAGTTCTCCTCCTTTCACTTTCCTCGCCGGCGTACGCGCAGGCGCCGGCCGGCGTCATCGTCGGCGCGGTCGTCGATGCGCGTACGAGCCAGGCGCTCGACGGTGTGCTCGTGGAGGTGGCCGCCCCGCCGCAATCCACGACGACCGACGCGGAGGGCCGGTTCCGTTTCGACGACCTTTCTCCAGCCACATATGAGCTCCACATCTCACTGGTCGGGTACGCGTTCTCGAAGCGCGACGTCGAGGTGCGACCCGGCGACAACAACGTCGTCATCCGCTTGAGCGAGGGGACGACTGCGTACGACGAAGGAGTCATCGTGCGTGGAGACGTATTCGGCGTGCGCGAGAGCGGCGTCGCCGGCCAGCAGTCTCTCGGCAGCGCGGAACTGCGGCAGCTTGGGGGGATGACGCTCGACGATCCACTGCGCGCCGTGCAGGCGCTCGCGGGTGTGAATGCCTCGGACGATTTCTACAGCGAGCTGAGCGTCCGGGGGCATGGCTTTCAGCACTTGAACTACAGGCTCGATGACGTCCCGGCCACCTTCCTGATGCACGCCATCAAGTTGATCGAGGACGGTGGATCCGTGTCGATGATCAATAGCGACGTGCTCGATCATGTGTCGCTGCTGCGCGGCGCATATCCCCAACGCTTCGGCCGGCGCCTGGGAGCCGAGCTGGATTTCGCCGCGCGAGAGGGATCGCGCCAGCGCGCGCGGTACAACCTGACGGCAAGTGGGACCAGCGCGTCGGTCACCGCCGAAGGTCCGCTCGGCGCCGCCGCCCGCGGCTCGTGGCTCGTGTCCGGGCGGCGAAGCTATCTCGATCTGTTCCTCAAACAAGTACTGAGGGATTCGAGCGTTGCGTTCGGCTTCAGTGATCTCTTTTCGAAGGTTGTTTACGACGTCTCGGAGCGACACCAGCTCCAGGCCGCGCTCGTCGGCGGGCGGTCGCGCCTCGACAGGTCGGCCGAAGATATCGGTGACCCAACCGGCCTGGGACAGGCGGCGCACGTCGGCTGGATGGGCAGCGTGACGTGGCGGCACACCATCTCGCCAAAACTTGCTCTGACGCATCAGATGTTCGTCGTAGGTGAGTCGTACAGGAACGACACGGGTGAGTCCGTCACGGTCGGGCGCGGCCACGGCCGCGATGCCGGCTATCGCATGGATGTCGGATTCAGCCCGGGCACGGGCCGTTTCATCGAAGCGGGCGCGTCCGTCCTGCGAGAGAGGCAGGGGCGGCACCAGGCGTTCCGCGTTCCAGGCTGGCGCATTCTCGGTGGAGAGGACTTCGATCGCGCCACCACCAGCGCCGGCGCCTACGGCCAGATCCACTGGACGCGTGGCAACGTCACGATCACACCGGGCGCCCGTATCGACCGGTTCGGCCTCAACGGCGAGTGGGCCACGTCTCCATGGCTGCAGGTGGAATGGCAACGTCCCGCAGGCCTGACCCTTGTTGCCGGCGCAGGCGTTCAACACCAGTTCCCTGAGATCGCACAGATCGTCGGAGGCAGGGGGGCGCCAGAGCTCCGTACGGAGCGCGCCTTCGATGTGGATGCCGGTGTCGAAAGCCGGCTGGGCACCGCTACGCGCGTGCAGGTCACCGTCTACAACCGGGAAGAACGCGATCGGATCGATTTGCCCGGCCAGTATTTCCAGCTGGTGAACCAGGCACTGCAGGTTCCATCAGCGACGACACGATTCGAGAACCGGCTGATGGGATGGTCGCGCGGCGTCGAACTGATGCTGCAGCGGAAATCACCAGACGCGTTCTCCGGATGGGTGGCCTATTCGTTCGGCCGCACTCGCTACACCGACCGCGTCACGGGCGAGACGTTTGACGGTGACTTCGACCAGCGCCATGGGGTGACACTTTTCGGACGTTACCTGGTGTCTGACCGCATGAGCGTCAACGCGCGGTGGCGGTTCGGATCGAATCGGCCAATCGTCGGGTACCTCGAGCGACGCGCGCCAGATGTGTACTTCGTGTCCGCCTCACGGAATACCGTGCGCGTGCCCGTATATTCGCGTCTCGACATTCGCGCCGATCGCACGTACCAGTGGGGCGGACGTCGTCTCACGCTCTTTGGGGAAGTGATCAACGTCCTCAACCGCGAGAACCTGCGGCAGGTGCCTCCGGGGATCGACGGGCGCACGGGCCGTGCCTTCGAACCGCTCGACGTGATGTTCCCGATCGTCCCGTCTGTCGGTCTTACGCTGGAATTCTGAAACGAGCCACGGAGACACGGAGACACGGAGTTAACCCTTGTCGAGCGGCGCGGACCCTTCGGGTCCGCGGAGGATCCTCTTCAGCGTCCTCGTGTCGATATTTCCGCCGCTCATGACGCAGCCGACCTTCTTCCCCGCCAGCTTCGCGCCGTACTTCTTGGCCGCCGCGATCGGCGCGGCGCCGGATCCTTCGGCGAGATTGTGCGTGAACCGCAGTGCGGCACGCACGCCCTCCTCCAACTCCGGCTCGTCGAGCGTCACGATGTCATCGAGCTGCTCTTTCAGAATCGCGAACGTCAGGTCGAACGTGACGCGCGTCGCCATCCCTTCCGCGAACGTATCGACACGGTCGGCGACCACCCGCGTGGGGCCGCGCCACGAACGTGTAAACGCATCAGCACCTGACGCCTGCACGCCGACAATTCTTGTCTTGGACGAGATACCGTTACGCACCACACAGCAGCCACACGCGCCGCTGCCACCGCCAATCGGAACGAACACGTAGTCGAGATCGGGAATCTCCTCGAACATCTCAGCCGCGTAGGTCCCGACGCCTGCAATGAGCTGCGGCTCGTTCGCCGAGTGGATGTAGCGCCACCCTTTCTGCTCGACGAGCTCTTCGACACGCTCCCGCGCAGCGTCGTAGTCTCGCCCATGTTCGATGACCTCGGCCCCGTACGCGCGCATCGCGGCGTTCTTCTCAGGGTTGTTTCCTTCGGGCACGAAGATCCGGCACGTCACGCCGTGGATGCGGCTGGCGAAGGCAATCGATTGCCCGTGGTTCCCAGTGCTGGCGCTGACGACGCCGCGGCGACGTTCGTCCGGCGTCAGCTGCGCGACGAGATTCAGTCCACCGCGAATCTTGAAGGCGCCGGTCGGATTGTGATTCTCGTGCTTGACCCACGTCTCGCAGCCAAGCCACGCCTCGAGCAGCGGATAGCGGAGCATGGACGACGGGCGCATCGCGGAATACACGCGGGCGCGCGCATCGAGAACGTCCTGTAGTGTCGGAGCCTGCATCACGCGATTATCATCGCCACGGAGGCCACGAAGACGGATTGGCCACAAAGAACACAAAGCTCACTAAAATGTCCTTTGTGGCTAATTCGTCTTTGTGTTCTTCGTGGCCAGGAACTCGTCGCGCACGCGCACGGCGACATCCGGCCTGTTGCTGATCAATCCGTCGACGCTCCACGCGAGAAGACGGCGCATGTCCGCCTCATCATCGACGGTCCACACCTGTACCTTGAGGGCGGCCCGATGCGCATCTCGGATGAACCGCGGCGACACGATGCGCGTCCCTTCGGCACACTCGGGCACCTGGTATGTGTGGTACGGCGCGCGGCGGACGGGCCACCAAAGCCAGGAACGGTACAAAGCGAGCCGCACCTCGGCGTGGCACGCGCTCGCCGGCACCCCTGGGAGCGCGGCACGCGCGGCGCGCGCGCTCGCCGTGCCGTATCCTGCGACGCAGACGTAGTCGAGCGCGTCTGCGCGACGGATCTCCTGCGCCACCGCGTCACCCATCGCGGCGGCATACACCTTGACTTCGATAATCGTCGGCACTCCCCGGTAACGACGAAGCACCTCGGCCAGCGCCGGCACGCCGATCCCCTGCCCGCGAAATGGAAAGACGCCTCCGCGCTCGAAGCGGTAGCCCGCGTCCACGCGGGCGAGCTCATCGGCCGTCTTTGCCGCCACTGGCCCTAACGCGTCGGTGGTCCGGTCGAGGGTCTCATCGTGGTGGACCACCACGACTCCGTCTGCCGACAGATGCACGTCGAGCTCGAGACCGTCCGCCTTGGCGGCCATACCGAGATCGAACGCCGCGATCGTGTTTTCAGGCCCGAGATCGCACCCGCCTCGGTGAGCGAAGACCTGCGGGCGGGAAGAATCGAAGAAAGGCACAATGCTCAATGCTACCCGCCTCCGCGCGAAGCGCTGCGGCGAAGTCTCGCCGAAGCCAAAAGCGAAGGCGGAAATGCTCAATGCCCAAAGATGTGCGTCTGACAACGCGCTCCGTGCGTCTAACTAGGTATTCAGCTTTGTGCATTGAGCCTTAACCGTTAGTAGAATCCCAATATGCCCAGACCCTCCGGGATCTCGACCGTCGGCGACCTGCGCCGCGCCATCGCCGATGGCACGGTGCCGCGCCGCGACGTGCATCAGGAAGTCCGCGACAACCTGATTCGCAAGCTGCGCTCCGGCGAAACACTCTTCCCAGGCATCGTCGGCTACGACGACACCGTCGTGCCACAACTCGTCAACGCGCTGCTGTCGCAGCACAATTTCATCCTTCTTGGCCTCCGCGGCCAGGCGAAAACGCGCCTCCTTCGCGCGCTCGTCACGCTGCTGGACGACGAAATTCCGGTTATGCCCGGCTGCGAGATCAATGACGATCCGCTTGCCCCGATCTGCGGCGCATGCCGCGCGCGTCTCTCAGCGGAGGGCGAGAAGACCCCAATTGCGTGGCTGAGCCGCGACGCCCGGTATGTGGAAAAGCTCGCGACGCCGGACGTCACCATTGCCGACATGGTCGGCGACATCGACCCGATCAAGGCGGCGAAGGCCGGTCTTCAGCTCTCGAGCGAGTTGACGATGCACTACGGGCTGCTGCCACGGGCGAACCGCGGGATCTTCGCGATCAACGAATTGCCGGATCTGGCCGGGAAGATCCAGGTCGGGCTCTTCAACATCCTGCAGGAAGGCGATGTCCAGATTAAGGGCTACCCCGTGCGCCTGCCGCTGGATGTGATGATGGCCTTCACCGCCAATCCGGAGGACTACACCGCGCGTGGCAAGATCATCACGCCGCTCAAGGACCGCATCGGTTCGGAGATCCGCACACACTACCCGGCGGGCCGCGGAGATGCGATGGTGATCACCGCACAGGAAGCGTGGCTGACGCGCGATGACGTCGGCCCGCGGACGGAGGTGCCCGCGTTTGTCGCCGAAGTCGTCGAAGAGATTGCGTTCCAGGCGCGGCAGGACCGGCGGGTCGACAAGCGCTCCGGTGTCAGCCAGCGGCTCCCGATCTCGGCAATGGAAAACGTCGTGTCGAACGCCGAGCGCCGCGCGTTGATGAACCGCGAGGAGTGCGCGGTCGCGCGCGTGACCGACGTGTACGCGGCGCTTCCCTCCATTACCGGCAAGTTCGAGATGGAGTACGAGGGCGAACTGAAAGGCGCCGAGAGCGTGGGCCGGGAGTTGATTCGCGCTGCGGTCGCCAACGTGGCGGACGGCTACATCTCGCACCTGGAAACGCGCCAGGTCATCGAGTGGTTCGATCTGGGCGGCAGTCTGCAGCTGGCCGACACCATGGGGACGAAGGCCGTCCTGGGGCACGCACGCGACGTTCAGGGCCTCGTGGAACTCGCCCACGCAGCGGGCATTCCGCCCGATGCATCGCCGGCGCTGCTTGCCGCAGGCGTCGACTTCGTCCTCGAAGGGCTGTATGCATTGAAGAAGATCGGCCGCAGCGAGGAGCGCGGCTACCAGGCAACGGAGACGCCGGCGCGGCGGCCCTCCCGCGAAGACAAGTTCAGGGACGAAGAGCGGACGATCCCGTCGGCCCCGGCCGGGAAGAAGAAATACTACAACTGAAGGCGGACCTGAAGGTCCGCCTCTACGAACATAGAGGCCGACGACAAACAGACGTAGGCCGACCTTTCGGTCGGCCTTTGTAACCGATGAAATATCGCTACACGAAATACACCGGCGACTTGCTGGACCAGATCGATCTGGAGGACCTGGTCTCGAAGCTGTCAGATCTACTGCTGTCCAGCGGATTCAGCAATCCGTGGGGGGATCCGTCGAACGGCGACGAGGACCGTACGATGCAGGCGCTGCACGACGCGATCCTCGAAGCCCTGTTCAGCGGCGGCGTGCTGTCGGAGGAGGCGCTGCAGGAGCTGCTCGGCGAACCGGCGGACGGCGACCAGGAGAAGGCGCGGCAGCAGCTCGAGGATCTGATTCAGCAGATCATCGAGCGGATGATGGAACAGGGATTCATTACCAACGCGCCCGACCTCGAGCCGGAGCGCGAGCATCGCCGCGGAACCGGCGGCGGCATGGGCGAAGACTCCGGGCCGATCACCTTCGAAGTCACCGACAAGGCGCTCGACTTTCTCGGCTACCGCGCACTTCGCGACCTCCTTGGCTCGATCGGCCGCAGCAGCGTCGGGCGACACGACACGCGTCACCTGTCGACAGGCGTCGAGGCGATTGCGGCGCCGAAGCCGTACGAGTTCGGCGACACGATGAATCTCGACCCAAGCAGCACGATTCTCAATGCCGTCCAGCGGCTGCATGCGGAAGGCCGTTTCGCAGCCGGGGATCAGGGATCAGGGATCAGGGATCAAGAACCTCGAACCTTCGGATCCCCGATCCCCGATCCCGATCCCTTGTCATTGACGTCGACTATCCCGATCTGATGGTCGCGCAGAGCGAATACCAGAGCTCCTGTGCGACGGTCATCATGCTCGACTGCAGTCACAGCATGATTCTCTACGGCGAAGATCGCTTCACGCCCGCCAAGCGCGTGGCGCTGGCACTGGCGCATCTCATCCGGACGCAGTACCCGGGCGATTCGCTGCACGCCGTGCTCTTCCACGATTCGGCCGAGGAGATTCCGCTGAAGCAGCTCGGGCGCGTCCGCGTCGGTCCGTACTACACCAACACGCGCGAGGGTCTCCGTCTCGCGCGGCGCATCCTCGAGCGGCAGAAGAAGGACATGCGGCAGATCGTGATGATCACCGACGGCAAGCCGTCCGCGCTCACACGGCCGGACGGACAGATCTACAAGAACGCCTTCGGTCTCGACCCGTTCATCGTCTCCGAGACGTTCGCCGAGGTGAACGCCTGCCAGAAAGCGGGAATCATGATCAACACGTTCATGCTGGCGCGCGACCCGGACCTGGTCGCATTCGTGCGCCGCGTGGCGTCCATCTGCCGCGGGAAGGCGTACTTCACGACCCCGTACACGCTGGGACAGTACGTCCTGATGGACTACATGGACAGGAAGACGAAGACGATTCATTAGTGATTTGTGATTAGCGATTTGTGATGTGTGGTTCGTCAAATCACGAATCACACATCACGAATCACAAATGGCGCGATGCTTCCACCAACCATTCCCCTCTTCCCGCTCCCGAACGTCGTCCTCTTCCCCAACGTGTTTCTCCCGCTCCACATCTTCGAGCCGCGGTATCGCGCAATGGTGGGCGACGCGCTCGAGGGAGACCGCATCATCGGAATGGCGCTGCTGCGGCCCGGGCTACCAGGCGGACTACGAGGGCCGGCCGCCCGTGTACGAGGTTGGGTGCGCCGGCGTCATCACGCATTCGCAGCCACTCGCCGACGGGCGCTACGACATCGTGCTGCGAGGCATCGAGAAGTTCAGGATTACGAGCGAGGACGCGAGCCGGCCGTACCGGATCGGATACGTCGACGCGCTGTCAGAGGTGATTCCGGCTGCGGACGTGCAACCGCTGCGACATCAACGGCAACGCCTCGAAGCCGTGCTGGCGGCGGCCGTCGAGCGCGTGCGCGCCGAACCGAAATTCCCGCCGTCGGTACCGGACGAGGATCTTGTCAACGCCCTCGCGCAGTATCTCGACCTCGACGCCGTCGAGCACCAGGCGCTGCTCGAATGCAACGGCGTCCTCGCCCGCTGCCGTGCGCTCATCGAGCTGCTCGAGATGAAAATCCACGCGCCGCGCGGCGGCTGGCCGGGGAACGTCTTTCACTAGCCATTACTTCGCGTTCTTCGTGGTCAAGACGATCTTCGTGATCAATCGGCGCGCAGTCGCTGTGCCAGCAGGTCGATGATCCTCTGTCCGTGGAAACGCCCGTTCTCGATGAAGATGTTGCCGGTCTTCTTGCCCGCAATCGCGCCGCCGGCGATGAACAGGTTCGGCACGTTGGTCTCGAAGGTCTCCATGCTCAGATCGGGCGCCAGCGTCTCCTCATCACAGCGAATCCCGGCGTTGCGCATCAAATCCACGTCAGGGTGATAGCCGGTGAGCAGGAACACGCCCTCGGCCGGAATCTCCTCGCGCGCGCCCTCCTGATCGATCACGACCGTCGTCGGTGTAATTGCGACCACGCTGCGCGTTGAAGCGGGCCACGATCGATCCTTCCTTGATCCGGTTCTCGATGTCCGGCTTCACCCAGTACTTGATGCTGTCGCCCAGGGCGGCGTGGCGATGGACGAGCGTGACGTGCGCGCCGGCACGAAACAACTCGAGGCGACGCCTCGGCAGCCGAATTCTTGCCGCCGACCACGACCACGCGGCGGCGGTAGTACGGATGCGCGTCGCTGTAGTAGTGCGAGACGTGCGGCAGGTCCTCTCCCGGAACGCCCAGATAGTTCGGCAGGTCGTAGTACCCGATTGCGAGCACCACCGCGCGCGCCTCGCGCACGCGCGTCGTGCCGCGCTGGTCCTTCGTCGTGACGACGAACACATCGTCATCCGCGGACCTCACAAGGTCCGCACCGCCTGGACTTGAGCCTCGGCTGGCCGAAGCCCGCTCAGAAATCACTGTCGAAGGAGGCTCGATGGTGACCACCTCCTCGTGAAACGAGATCGGGCAGCTCGTAGGTGTCGACTACGCGCCGGTAGTAGCGCAGCGCCTCGAGTCGCGTCGGCTTGTCGTACGGCGTCGTCAGCGGCAGCTGCCCGATCTCGAGCAGCTCCGGCGTCGTGAAGAACACCATGTGCGCCGGGAAGTTGAAAATGGAATTGACGAGCACGCCTTTCTCGACGATGACGTAGTCGAGGCCGTGCTGCTTGGCGGCGATCGCGGTCGCGAGCCCCGAGGGACCCGCTCCGACGATCAAAACATCGCGAACTGACATCCAATCAGTCTACCGTCTCCCGACTACCGTCTTCCGTCATACCCAGGACGACAGCCGGTAGACCGCAGACGGGTCGACGCTCTTGATGGAGTGGAGCGGGGAGCTGCGACTCACCCATCAAGTACTGGTCGATGGCGCGAGGCGCGCTGCGGCCTTCGGCGATCGGCCGCACGATGAGCGACTGACCGCGCTGCGTGTCGTCCGCGGTGAACACGCCAGGCACCTTGGTTATCCGGCCCGCGTCGCGTACCACGTTGACTCCGGGTGTGAAGGTCACTGCGGCGGTCGCGGGCGCCGAGGGACACGCGCCGCAATATCCGCCGAATCGAGCCGCGGAATCACGGCGTTGGGGGGCTCAAAATGCGTTAACGGGGACCGGACACGGGTGTAGTATGGCCGCCGAGACGTCGTCTTACGAAGGCACATTCCCGCCTAGGACTCCAGCGTCAACCGCAGAGGGGAGAAGGTCCCATGACGAAGATGATCCGTTCGCGCGTCGTCACCCTACTCGTGGCCATTGGTGTGATGCTCGCGCTGCCCATGATTGGGTACGCGCAGGAAGCGACGTTAAGCGGAACGGTGACCGATTCGACCGGCGGAGTGTTGCCCGGTGTCACGGTGACCGCCCTGCACGAAGCCACCGGAAACACTTTCGTAGCGGTCACCGATCAGCGCGGTGCATTCCGGCTTCCGGTACGGACGGGAGCCATCCGCCTCAGCGCAGAGCTTACTGGTTTCGCGACCGTCACCAGGAGCGTTGAGCTGCTCCTTGGACAAACGGTGGTCGTGAATCCTCAGATGTCGCCATCGACGGTGCAGGAGTCGGTGACGGTGACGGGAGAGGCACCGCTCATCGACGTCAGCAGCTCCACCGTGAGCGGCAACATCGACCCGCGGCAGATGCAGGAGCTGCCGGTCAACGGCCGGAACTGGCAGGACCTGTCGCTCTTGGCGCCGGGAAGCCGCGCGAACGCGGGAGGCGAATCGCCTGTCCCGCGCGACACAGGCGCCTATCAGATCAACATGGACGGCCAGCAGATCACCAATAACGTCGCGGGCAGTGCGTTCGGCAACCCGCGCTACAGCCGCGACGCCATCGCCGAGTTCGAGTTCGTCGCGAACCGTTTCGACGCCACGCAGGGACGATCGAGCGGCGTGCAGTTGAACGCGATCAGCAAGTCGGGGACGAACACGCCGACCGGGAGCTTCTCGGGTTACTTCCGGAGCGATCGCTTCAATGCCGCCGACCCCGTCGCGAAACGTGTGCTGCCGTATTCGGATCAGCAGCTGAGCACGACCGTCGGAGGACCAATCCGGAAGGACAGGATCCACTTCTTCCTGAACTACGAATACGAGCGCGAGCCGCAGACCTTCATCTACACGACGCCCTACCCGCGCTTCAATTTCGACCAGACCGGCGAGCGACGCGAACACAAGATGGGCGCCCGGCTGGACTTCCAGTTCTCACCGCAGATGCGGCTGGCGGTCCGCGGCAACAAGTGGAAGCACGCGCTTCCCTATGACTCGCGCTATACCGGCGGCGGCGACAAGACTCCGTCCTCGGCGGTGAGCCTCGACCGCGCCATGGATCAGTTGTTTGCCTCGTTTACGCAGGTCCTCGGCGTTCGAGCGGTCAACGAGGTGAAGCTGGGATATGCCGGGTTCAACTGGAACGAGCAGTCCTACGTGAAGTGGCCCAACCATCCCGCGGGCTTCGGTGTGGGAGCGCCGTCGATTCACCCTGCGCGGGCTGACGATCGGTGAAACGCACAACCAGACGCCACAGAAAATCGGCCAGGAACTCTACTCGGTCCGCGATGACTTCACGTTCTCGTACAACAAGGGCGGGCGCCACGACCTGAAAGTCGGCGGCGAATATCTGTACGACATGACCTGGATGTTCGTGTGCAATCGCTGCAACGGCATCCTCGACGCCCAGGGCGGCCCGATCCCTGCGAACATCGAGAGCCTGTTCCCCAACCTCATGGACGTGTCGACGTGGAATATCGCGTCGCTATCCTCAATCTCGAGGAAGTACGTGGTGGGCGTCGGTGGCTGGAAACAATACTCGCCCCGGAAGGTGTATGCGGGGTGGGCGCAGGATGACTGGGTCATCAAACGGCGCCTGACGCTGAACCTTGGGCTTCGATACGACCTGGAAACGGGAGTCTTCGCAGAGAACATCGAATTCCTGCCGTTCCTCAAGGCGAATCGTCCTTCCGACACCAACAACATCGGTCCGCGCGTCGGCTTTGCCTACAGCCTGAACGACCGGACCGTCATCCGCGGCGGTGCGGGGAAGTACTTCGGCGAGATCGCGAGCCAACCGGCGTTCTGGACCCTCCGTTACACGCAGCAGATCCATCCCGAGATCCTGTACGACGGCCGTCCGGACTTCGCGGTCAACCCGTTCAATGGACCGTTCCCCACCTACGAACAGGCGTTGCGGACCACCTGCGCCGTCTCGCCGGGACCGACGTGCGTCCGGCGCGAGATCCCATCGCAGCTGGCCGCTGCGGACATGCAGATTGCCTACAGTTACCAGGGCTCGATCGGCATGCAGCGACAGGTTGGCAGCACGACGGCGGTCGAGGCCGATTACGTCACGACGCGCGCCCGCGCAGAGTTGTTCCAGCGGCCCAACATCAACCTGTCGTACAACGCGGCGACTGGTGTGAACTATCCGTTCACCGACATCAGCAGGAGGCCGTATCCCGACTTCGGCTTGATCAACCAGTTCCGGTCAGAAGGCTGGTCGAACTACCACGCGCTGCAGACGGCGTTCACCAAGCGCATGAGCCAGAGATGGCAGGGCTCGGCCACCTACCTGCTGTCGGTCCTCCGGGATGCACAGTCGTCGCCGGCCCCGTTTCAAGTCGTGCCCGATCTGGGTGGGGAGTACTCGCTGGCGGCGTCGGATCAGCGTCACCGCGCCGTCTTCAACGGGATCTGGCAGCTCCCGTACGCGTTGCAACTGAGCGGGCTGTATTTCTTCGGCTCCGGCGAGCGCCTGTCGACCAACTACGGCGGTGACCTGCGGCAGACCGGCGCAACGGGTGGTCGCCTGCGCCCGGACGGCACCGTCATGCCACGCAACAGCCTGGTTGGTCATCCCATCCATCGCGTGGACCTGCGGATTCAGCGACGCTTTCAGCTGGCGAAGCACGCAGGCGTTGACGGCATCCTGGAGATGTTCAATCTGTTCAACCACGCGAACTACGGATCGTACGTGACCGCGGAAAGCAACAGCAACTACGGCAAGCCATCGTCGAACACGAACGTCGCGTATCAGCCGCGCATGCTGCAGCTCGGCTTCCGGGCAACTTTCTGAAAAAGGCCACCGTTCACGCTTCGATGTTCTCTCTTCTCGGTTCGTGTTCACGTTCGGTTCCGGCGTTCGCCGCGCGAACGCCGAACAGCGAACAGAGAACCGAGCACCGAAACTGAACGCGAACTGAGAAGAGAGAAGCGAGAAGCGTGAACGGTACGCTACTGAAGGGGCGCCGGCAGCTGTGATTCGCCCATCAGGAACTGATCGATCGCCGCGCGCGGCGCGAGCGGCCCTCGGCGATCGCCCACACGATGAGCGACTGACCGCGCTGCATGTCGCCGGCGGTGAAGACGCCGGGCACGTTGGTCATCCAGTGCTGCGTCGCGCCCGACGTTGCCGCGCGGTGTCAGCGTCACGCCGAGATCGTCGAGCAGCGGCCCGCGCTCGGGGCCGATGAAGCCCATCGCCAGCAGCACGAGATCCGTCTTGATCTCGAACTCGGATCCCGGGCACCGGCTACGAACTCCAGGCGGCCGTCCTTGCGGACCATCTCGACCTTGTTCGCCTGCAGCGTCGCGAACGCGGCCCTTCTTGTCGCCGACGAACCGCTGCGTCGACACCGAAAACAGGCGCTCGCCGCCTTCTTCGTGCGCGGTCGACGACGCGGAAGATCTTCGGCCAGAGCGGCCACGGATTGTCCCTCGGCGCGCGCCTCCGGCGGCATCGGCATCAGCTCGAGCTGGTAGACCGACCGCGCGCCCTGTCGATGCACGGTGCCGAGGCAGTCGGCGCCGGTGTCGCCGCCGCCGATGATGACCACGTCGCTATCCTTCGCCGAGATGAACTGATCGTCGGGAATGACGTCGCCTTCGCAGCGCCGGTTCTGCAGCGTCAGGTACTCCATCGCGAAGTGGATGCCCTGCAGCTCGCGTCCCGGCACGGGCAGGTCGCGCGGCTGACCGGCGCCGCCGGCGAGCAGGATGGCGTCGAAGTCGGAGCGCAGCCGGCTCATCGCGACATCGACGCCGACGTTGACGCCCGGACGGAACACCACGCCCTTCGGCCTCCATGAGCGCGAGGCGGCGATCGAGGATGCGCTTCTCCATCTTGAACTCGGGAATGCCGTAGCGCAGCAGTCCGCCGATGCGATCGGACTTCTCGAAGACGGTCACGAGATGGCCGGCGCGATTCAGCTGGTCGGCCGCCGCGAGTCCCGCCGGGCCGGATCCGATCACCGCGACCTTCTTCCACGTGCGCGTGGTCGGCAGCTGCGGCGTGACCCAGCCTTCCGCGTACGCGCGGTCGATGATCGAGACCTCGATGTCCTTGATGGTGACCGGATCGTCGTTGATGCCGAGCACGCACGCGCCTTCGCACGGCGCCGGGCACAGCCGGCCGGTGAACTCCGGAAAGTTGTTCGTCGCGTGGAGGCGATCGATCGCCGCGTGCCACCGATCGCGGTAGACGAGGTCGTTCCAGTCGGGAATCAGGTTGCCGAGCGGGCATCCCTGGTGGCAGAACGGGATCCCGCAATCCATGCAGCGGGCGCCCTGCTCCATCAGGTCGCTCGTCGGCGACGGCAGATACACCTCGCGCCAGTCGTGGATGCGCTCTCGTCGACCGGCGCGCGTCGGATGCTTCTTCCGCTGGATCTCGATGAAACCTGTCGGCTTACCCATGTGCCTGTCCCGGACCGGTTCGCACCGCGTCGCCCTCCACCGGCCGCACCGGCTTCTTCGCGGCCACGCCGCGCGCCTTTCGTGCCTTCGCCGCAACGACCGGCACCGATGACCGGCGACCGCCTCGAGCAGCGCGGCTTCCTCAGCGCGCCGCCGCGCGTCGGCGGCGAGCGCGCGCTTGTAGTCGCGCGGCATGACCTTGACGAATGTCGCGCTGCAGCGCGCCCCAGTCCGCGAGCAGCCGCTCCGCGTAGCGGCTGCCGGTGAGCGTGACGTGCTTCATCATCGCGACCTGGACGAAGTCGACATCGTCCGCGTCGATGAGCGGCTCGAGATCGACCATCTCGCGATTGCAGCGCCGCGCGAACGTCGCCGTCGCGATCGAGCACGTAGGCGATGCCGCCGCTCATGCCCGCGGCGAAGTTGCGCCCCGTGCGGCCGAGCACGACGACGCGCCCGCCGGTCATGTATTCGCAGCCGTGGTCGCCGACGCCTTCGACGACGACGTGCGCGCCGCTGTTGCGCACGCAGAACCGCTCGCCCGCCACGCCGCGCACGTACGCCTCGCCGCTCGTCGCGCCGTAGAACGCCACGTTGCCGACGATGATGTTCTCCTCGGACCTGAACGTCGAGCGCTTCGGCGGATACGCGATCACCTTGCCGCCCGACAGCCCCTTGCCGAAGCCGTCGTTGGCATCGCCGACCAGCGTCATCGTGATGCCGCGCGGGATGAACGCGCCGAAGCTCTGGCCCGCCGAGCCGGTGAACGTGATCCTGATCGTGTCGTCCGGCAGACCGGCGGCGCCGTACCTGCCTCGTGACCTCGACCCGAGCATCGTCCCGACGGTGCGGTCGGCGTTGCGGATGAACGCGTTGATCTCCACCGGCGTCCGGTGCTCGAGCGCCGGCCTGCTCTTCGCGATCAGGTCGTTGTCGAGCGCGACGGTCGAGGCCGTGATCCTGCTCGCGGACCTGGCGGCGCGCCACGCTGGCAGGCAGATCCGGCATGTGCAGGAGCGGCGTCAGGTCGAGGCCGTGCGCCTTCCAGTGATCGACCGCGCTCTCGATGTCGAGGCAGTCGGCGCGGCCGATCATCTCGTCGATCGTGCGGAAGCCGAGCTCCGCCATCAGCTCGCGCACTTCCTGCGCGATGAACCTGAAGAAGTTCTCGACGAACTCCGGCTTGCCCGCGAACTTCTTGCGCAGCTCGGGATCCTGCGTCGCGATGCCGACCGGGCAGGTGTTCAGGTGGCAGACGCGCATCATCACGCAGCCCATGACGACGAGCGGCGCGGTCGCGAAGCCGAACTCCTCGGCGCCGAGCAGCGCGCCGATGATCGACGTCGCGGCCGGTCTTCATCTGGCCGTCCACCTGGACGACGATCCGGTCGCGCAGCTTGTTGAGCACGAGCACCTGCTGCGTTTCCGCGAGGCCGAGCTCCCACGGCAGCCCGGCGTGCTTGAGGCTCGTCAGCGGCGACGCGCCGGTGCCGCCGTCGTGGCCCGAGATGAGCACGACGTCCGAGTGCGCCTTCGCCACGCCCGCCGCGACCGTCCCGACGCCGCCCTCGGCGACGAGCTTCACGTGGATCCGCGCGCGCGGGTTCGAGTTCTTCAGGTCGTAAATCAGCTGCGCCAGGTCCTCGATCGAATAGATGTCGTGGTGCGGCGGCGGCGAAATCAGGCCGACGCCGGGCGTCGAGTAGCGCACCTTCGCGATCCAGGGATACACCTTGTGTCCCGGGAGCTGGCCGCCCTCGCCGGGCTTGGCGCCCTGCGCCATCTTGATCTGCAGGTCGTCGGCGTTGACGAGGTACTCGCTGGTCACGCCGAAGCGGCGCCGACGCGACCTGCTTGATCGGCGCTGCGCCGCGAATCGCCGTTCGGCATCGGGACGTAGCGCGCCGGATCCTCGCCGCCTTCGCCGGTGTTCGACTTGCCGCCGATGCGGTTCATCGCAATGGCCAGCGTCTCGTGCGCCTCGTCGCTGATCGAGCCGTACGACATCGCGCCGGTGGCGAACCGCTTGAAGATCGCCTCCGACCGGCTCGACCTCGTCGATCGGGACGGCCGGGCCCGCCGGCTTCAGCCGGAACAGCCCGCGCAGCGTCGCGCGATTCTGGTTCTGCTGATCGACGGCGCGCGTGTACTCCTTGAAGATCGAGTACTGGCCGCTGCGCGTCGCGTGCTGCAGCTTGAAGACGGTGTCCGGATTGAAGAGGTGATACTCGCCGTCGCGGCGCCACTGGTATTCGCCGCCCGGCTTCGAGCTCGTCGACGCCCGCCGGCTGCCGCCCGAACGCGCGCTCGTGGCGAAGACACGCTTCCTTCGCGATCACGTCGATGCCGACGCCGCCGACGCGCGACGTCGTGTGCGTGAAGAAGCGATCGATGAATTCCTGGTTCAGGCCGATCGCTTCGAAGATCTGCGCGCCGCAGTAGCTCGCCAGCGTCGAGATCCCCATCTTCGACATCACCTTGAGGATGCCCTTGTTGAGCGCCTTGACGTAGTGGTCGATCGCGTCCTCGCGCGTGACGCCCGTGATCAGGCCGTGCGCGATCATGTCGTCGATCGTCTCGAACGCGAGGTACGGATTGACGACGCCCGCGCCGTAGCCCATGAGCAGCGACACGTGATGCACTTCGCGCGCGTCGCCGGATTCGACGACGAGCCCGCAGCGCGTGCGCGTGCCTTCGCGCACCAGGTGATGGTGCACGCCGGCCGTCGCCATCAGGCTCGGGATCGGCGCGAGCTTCGGTCCGACGCCGCGATCCGACAGGATCAGGATGTCGTAGCCCGCCGCCACCGCCTCGCTGGCACGGCGGCACAGGTCGCTCATCGCCTGCTCGAGCCCCGCACCGCCCTTCTCCGGGTCGAACAGCATCGACAGCGTCGTCGAGCGGAACGGCGAGTCGGGCGGCAGGTGCCGCAGCTTCGCGACGTGCTCGTTGTGGATGATCGGGTACTTGATCCCGAATCTGACGGCACGACTCGGGCTCCGGCTTCAGCAGATTGCGCTCGGGCCCGATCGTCGAGCCCATCGACGTCACGAGCTCCTCGCGGATCGCGTCGAGCGGCGGATTCGTCACCTGCGCGAACAGCTGCTTGAAGTAGTCGAACAGCAGCCGCGGCTTGTCCGACAGCACGGCCAGCGACGTGTCGGTGCCCATCGAGCCGACCGGCTCCTCGCCGTTGACGGCCATCGGCCCGATCAGCACGCGCAGGTCTTCCTGCGTGTAGCCGAACGCCTGCTGCCGCTTCAGCACCGTTTCGTGATCGGGCTGCTCGGCGCGCGCGCGGCGGGCAGGTCGTTGATGTCGATGAGGTTGCCTGTCGAGCCACTCGCGATACGGATGCTGCGCCGCCAGCTCCCGCTTGATCTCGTCGTCGTCGACGATGCGGCCCTTGGCCGTGTCGACGAGGAAGATGCGCCCGGGATGCAGCCGCTCCTTGACGAGCACGTCCTCGGCCGGAATGTCGAGCACGCCGACCTCCGACGCCATGATGACCAGGTCGTCCTTGGTGACGTAGTAGCGCGACGGACGCAGTCCGTTGCGATCGAGCACCGCGCCGATGACCGTGCCGTCGGTGAACGCGATCGACGCCGGGCCGTCCCACGGCTCCATCAGCGACGAGTGGTACTCGTAGAACGCCTTGCGATCGGCGTCCATCGATGTCGTTCCCGCTCCACGGCTCCGGGAATCATCATCAGGATCGCGTGCGGAAGCGACCGGCCCGTCATCATCAGGAACTCGAGCACGTTGTCGAAGATGGCGGTGTCGCTGCCGCCTTCGCGAATGCACCGGCAGCACCTTCTTCAGGTCGTCGCCGAGCAGGTCGCTCTGCGAGCAGTCCCTCGCGCGCGCGCATCCAGTTGATGTTGCCGCGCAGCGTGTTGATCTCGCCGTTGTGCGCGATGTAGCGGTACGGGTGCGCGAGCGGCCACGACGGAAACGTGTTCGTGCTGAACCGCTGGTGCACGAGCGCCAGGCAGGACTCGAGCGCTCGTGTCCGAGAGATCCGGGAACATCGGCGCGAGCTGCCGCGCCGTCAGCATGCCCTTGTAGATCAGCGTGTTCGCCGAGAGGCTCGACGATGTAGAAGAAGCGACGCGAGAGCGCGTTGATGCTGACGCTGTCCGACGGCGTGCTCGATGCGCTTGCGGATGACGTAGAGCTTTCGCTCGAAGCGCTGCCGGTCGTCGGCAGTCTTGACGGCGTGCGGGGCGCCGATGAAGACCTGCTGGAAGACCGGCTGCGTCGCCTTCGCGCTGTCGCCGACGAGGCTGTTGTCGTTCGGAACGTCGCGCCAGCCGAGCAGCGTCGCGCCCTCCTCCTCGCACGACCGTCGCGATCAGGTTGCGGATCGTCTCGCGATCGCGCTCGTCGCGCGGCAGGAAGACGAGGCCGGCGCCGTACGAGCCCGCGTGCGGGCAGCGTGAACGACACGACCTTGCGGAAAAACGTGTCCGGCGTCTGGATCAGGATGCCGGCGCCGTCACCGGTGTTCGCCTCGCAGCCGCACGCGCCGCGATGCTCCAGGTTGATCAGGACCTCGCAGCGCCTTGCGCACAATGGCGTGCGAGCGCCTGCCCCTTGATGTCGACGACGAAGCCGACGCCGCAGGCGTCGTGCTCGGTTTTCGGGTCGTAAAGGCCCTGTGCGGGAGGGGCGAGGTCGCGCGCATTGACCATGGTCGAGACATTCTGCAGATCGGCCTGACCATAAGGGAAATACAATGATCTGAAGGACTCAATCTCATTTCGTCATGACTGTTGAGGACAGGGACGTCCCCAATCCTTGGATACCCGACAGATCCGTCAGATCCGTCGGGCTCACCTCCTGCCCGCCCACGGCCGGATATTGCCAATCGGCTGAAAAACGAATCGATTTGCTCGTTTTTGCTCCTACTATCCCCGAGATCGCCCATGGTCCGGACGGCTCTGTCCTGATCCGTGGGCTTAGCGTCCGCCGTCGCTCCGGAGCCTCGGCGGGCAAGCAGGAGATTCGCGATGCACGCACCGATGAAGTACGTGGAGAAGGGTCTGTCGATTGCCGCCAATGGTGTCTGGCAGGTGTTTTCCGCCGCCAACAGGATCAAGCAGAACCCCTCGTTCACGCCCCGGTGGTCCGACAAGCCGCTGCTGAAGTCGTATCAGAAGACCAAGCCGCCGCTCGGCTGGCCGCGCGAGACCGACTCGCTCTGCCCCACCTGCACGCGCGAGGCGCGTCAGGAGATCCTCGACGGCAAGAAGGACGTCTCGATCCTCCTCAACGAAAAGGTCGGCGAGATCAAGGCGACGATCATCGAGCGCGACGGCAAGATCCTGATGGTGAAGGACTGCCCGCTCCACGGCCACTTCGAGGACGTGATGGCGATGGACCCGGCGTTCTTCAAGCACCTCGAGGAGGTCTTCCCGGGTCGCGACATCCGCGCGCACAACGACGAGAAGCTGCACAACCACGGCAGCTCCACGGTCCAGCACGGCCGCGGCTCGGTGCTCACCGTCGACCTGACCAACCGCTGCAACATGATGTGCGACCCCTGCTTCATGGACGCCAACCAGGTCGGCTTCGTCCACGAGCTGTCGTGGGAAGACATCAAGCAGGTGCTCGACAACGCGATCACGATCAAGCCGCGCCGGCAGATGTCGGTGCAGTTCTCGGGCGGCGAGCCGACGATGTCGCCGTACTTCCTCGATGCGGTCCGCTACGCGCGCAAGGTCGGCTACAACAGCGTGCAGGCGGCGACCAACGGCATCGAGTTCGCCAAGAGCCCGGAGTTCGCGAAGGCGGCGGCCGAGGCCGGCCTGCGCTACGCGTACCTGCAGTTCGACGGCATCGGCAACGCGGCCAACTCGCATCGCCGCGTCGGCAACCTCTTCGACGTCAAGCTGCGCGCGATCGAGAACCTCTACCAGGCCGGCGTCGACATCGTTCCGGTCATCACGATCGTCAACGGCGTCAACAACGAGCAGGTCGGCCGCGTCATCGAGTTCGCGCTCGACAACCCGAAGCGGATCAACTTCCTCTCGTTCCAGCCGGTCTCGTTCACCGGCCGCGACGAAGAGATCACGCCGGAGCGCCGCGCGGCGCAGCGCTACACGCTGTCGCACCTCGCGCACGACGTGAAGAACCAGACGGGCATCGGCGAGCCGATCCGCGACTGGTTCCCGATCTCGTTCATGTCCACCTTCACCGACTGGGCGGACGTCGTCCACGGACCGGATCGCGAGTGGGGCCAGCTCACCTGCGGCTGCCACCCGAACTGCGGCATCGGCATGGCGGTGATGATCGACAAGGAAACGAAGGAAGCCGTGCCGGTGACGGCGTTCCTCAAGGCCGACCAGCTGGCGAAGGACGTCGCGCAGGTCAACGACGCCGCGCGCGGCAAGTTCCTGTCAGTGGCCGGCATGGCGCTCGCGCTGATGCGCAACTACGACTCCGTTCAAGGCGCCGACGCACTTCCGCATCGCCGACCTGATGAAGAAGTTCGACAAGACGTTCGGCGCCACCGGCAAGGACTACGGCAAGGTGAGCGGCGACCGCACGATGTCCGACATCGAGAAGCGGCGCGCCGATCGCTGGAACTTCCTGTTCATCGCGGGCATGTGGTTCCAGGATCTGTTCAACTACGACTTCCGGCGCACCGAGATGTGCATCATCCCGTATGCGACGCAGCAGGGCGAGATTTCCTTCTGCGCCTACAACACCGGCATCGGCTGGCGCAACATCATCGAGAAGATGCACATGACGGCGACGCTCACCAAGTGGTACGACGAGCACGGCCGCCACGAGATCTTCGCCGGCGGCAAGGAAGTCCAGATGGCGAGCAAGGACCACTCGCTCGTGCTGAACGCCGAGGCGGTGGCCAAGGGCAAGCAGACCGACCTCGACGATCTCGGCATCGCGAAGAACGCGCGCGAAGAGAAGCTGGCGGCGCGCAAGAAGACGCAGATGACGCCCGAGGAGCTCCGCCAGCACCAGGAGATGGAACGTCTCTACCGCCAGGAAGTGCTCAAGGAGCAGCCGACGCTGCAGATTCAGGGGCTGGGCGGCGCGAAGAAGAAGCAGGAAGTCGCGGAGGTCGTCCACAAGGACGTCGCATAGCGACGTTCGGAGCGTTCGGCCGTTCGTTTCGTTCGGCTCGTTCTCGTTCAGGCCGGTGGTCGAAGGACCGCCGGCCTTTCTTATTTGGATTCGAGAGATTCACTTTTGCGCCGCTTCGAACATCGCGATCGCCTGGTGAACGGCGGCCCGCCGGTCGCCCGCGAATGAGGGCGCCATGGCCCTCGAGGCCTCAGCAATAGAGGACAAGAGCAGCTGGTGATTCGCGGCCAGGTCGGAAGGCGGCGTCGCGACAGCCAACGAGTCGCTGACCGTTCCCAGCGTGCGGGCGAGCACCGCCAGCACCTCGGTGTCTGGTGACTCGAGCGCCGAAATCAGAAACGGCCGAACCTGCTTGAACCGCTCTACGGCGGTACGCAGCTGCTCGCGATAGTCACCTTGCGTCGCCTCTTCGGATTGCTGCTTCGCATCCTCGGACTGGGCATCGCTCGGCTTCCCGGTCGCCCGCGCACTTGGCGTGGCGCGCGACGCGCGGCCCGCAACCTCCCATGGCGGTTTCGGCCAGGCAAGATCCACATACACCCGCCGGCCTTCGAG
Source organism: uncultured Acidobacteriota bacterium (assembly GCA_963741135.1). Classification (GTDB taxonomy): domain Bacteria; phylum Acidobacteriota; class Vicinamibacteria; order Vicinamibacterales; family UBA2999; genus Gp6-AA40. The sequence goes on along the minus strand of CAVUHC010000003.1, from coordinate 217,284 downwards.
CCGGAGGCGGCTTTGAACGTCTTCAGGAACAACCAGGCGGGCGTGCCTGGCATCCTGGCCCCCCGCCGCATCGACGCTCAACTCGCTCGCCAGCAGCATCCCTTCAGGCATGTGCAGCACGTTCCTGTCTCCCGGATCCGTAGCCTGCCCTATGCTGATGTCGATCGTCGTGGCGCTCGTGCGGCGCGCCTCGACCTGTCGCGGCGCGTTGGGCATCTCGAAGACCACCGATGACATGCCCGGCGCGGCAACGATCACCACGCCGTCGCTGGCCGTCTCACCTCCGACAAACATCGCGGCGTGCTGTGGTCTGCCGCGCATGGTGTCGTCGACAACGAGCCGCACCTCACCGAGTCCCCACGCGGCAAGTGCCCGCTGCGCGTGCTCGGCCTCGTCGGTCGACACGTAGGGGCCCACGAGGACCTGGAACCGCCGGTCTTCGGGACGCGATCGGACCAGGGTCGGCAGGCCCGAGGAATTCAGCGCGGCGGCAAACGCGGCGGCGCGCAACTGGGTCGGAAAGGAACCGGCCGCAACGCTGAAGCTTGCCGCTGTCGCGATCGTCGAAGTCTCGCCGGCGATGAGTCTCTGAAAGATTGTCGCGGCCAAATCCGGCGGACCAACGATCCACAACGCTGCGTCACCCACGAGGAACAAGACGATCGCCGTGGCAAGCCAGAAGCGCCTTCGCCACCTGAAAAGCAGTGTCTGCATGTCATCGGGGCGGGCGGATCGCATGCAAACCCTATCGGGCAGAAGGCGCGAGGTACAGCCGGTCGCCGATCTCGACCTGGCAGGCATCGAGTCGGCCCGCGGGCAGCTCGATCACGGCGCGCGCGCGGAGCGCGAGCGAGACCCGCCAAGGCTGAACACGCGATTTGGTGTGCACGGCGCATCCGTCGCCGTCGATGAAGACAAGGTCAATCGGGAACCGCATGAACGCCGTATGGACGGCCGCGCACGGCACGAGCATCAACGCGGCGTTCTCCTCCAAGCCCTCGCGCCCGAGGAGTCCGCGCCGGCGCGCCTCGCGCGTGTCCGCCACTTCGACGACGTCGGCAATCGATTTCCGCGTCCGGTCGTTCATCAGACGCAGGATCATTGAACCTCCAGCCGCGTAGGGGAATCGACGAAATACGACGCGCACGCCGCATCGATCAGCTCCCGCGTGACCACCGGTTCGACGCCGCGATACCGGCAGAGCGCCGCGATCTGATCGAGCAGATCGCGCGGGTGACACGCGCGCATGGGCCGGCCGGTGGCGCGGTAATGACGGCGGTAGAGATACGCGACCATCACCTTGTGGAAGAGCAGCCGGCGGCCGCGGCAGTTCATCTCGAAGATGCGCGTGAACTCGTCGAGATCGGGATCGCCGACGGCGATCTTGTACGGGATGCGGCGCAGGAACGCTTCGTCTGCGAGCGACGCGGGATCCAGGTTCGTTGCGAACACGGTCAGCACGTCGAACGGGACCTCGAATTTCTTGCCTGTGTGGAGCGTGAGGTAGTCCACGCGGCTCTCGAGCGGCACGATCCAGCGGTTGAGGAGATCCTCCGGCCGCATGCGCTGACGGCCGAAGTCATCGACCAGGAACACACCGCCGTTGGCCTTGAGCTGGATGGGCGCCTCGTAGAATCGTGAGAGCGGGTTGAACGTGAGATCGAGCATGTCGAGCGTCAGCTCGCCGCCCACCATGACCACGGGACGCCGGATGCGAATCCAGCGTCGATCGCGCGGTTCAGCGGAAATGACGCTCGACGGAACCGGTTCTTCCTCGATCGCCTGGTGATTGACCGGGTCGAACATGGTGATGATGTGTCCATCGATTTCGATGGCGTGCGGGATGTACATTTCGCCGCCGATCGCACGACCGAGGCCTTCCGCGATGACCGTCTTGCCGTTTCCAGGCGGTCCGTACAGGAAGATCGCCTTATTGGCATTCACGGCTGGACCCAGCTGCTCGAGCATCCGGTCCGCCACGATCAACTTCGAAAATCCTTCAACAAGCCGTTCGCGATCGATGTATCCGCGGGCGGCCGTCCGCGCGCGCATATCCGCCACATAGGTCGCCAGCGGCACCGGCGCGGCCCCGATGTACTGATTGATGTCCAGATAGCTCCGCCCGCGATCGCGCCCGAGATCTGTGAGCGCGTAGCGATATCCGGCGCTCGAGGAACCGCTCGACCCGCGCACCTCGACCAGCCGTTCGACTCGCACGCGTTCCACGATCGGCTCGAGGACCGCAGTACGGCACTCGCATCCGGTCGGCGACGACGAGGCCGCTGAGCTCACCACCGTAGAGCGTCTTGATGATCAACTGCTCGATGAGGCTTGCCGTCAGTCCGGTCTCCTCGAGCGTCACTGGCGCCCGCGACGTCCGGGGCACGCTTCGCACGTCGGCGATGGAGGCGACCTGGCTCATTTGTGCCCCATCGGAAAGAGCACCTGGACGAACTTGATCGCGGCGGGCCCGATGGTGACGACCCAAATCGCCGGAAAGATGCAGAACACGAGCGGGAACACCATCTTGACGCCGGTCTTTGCTGCCGCCTCCTCCGCACGCTGCCGCCGCTTGGTGCGGAGCGTTTCGGAGTGGACGCGGAGCGACTGCGCGATGCTCGTGCCGAACTTGTCGGTCTGCACGAGCATGGCGACCAGCGATGACAGATCGTCGACGCCGGTCCGATCCGCGAGGTTGTGCAGCGCCTCGGATCGGGCATTTCCGGCCCGGAGCTCGAGATTGACCAGTCGCAACTCATCGCACAGGTCGGGATGCGCGAACGCGAGCTCCTGTCCGACGCGCTGGAGCGCTTGATCGAGGCCGAGTCCCGCTTCGACGCTGACAACGAGCAGATCGAGTGCGTCCGGCAGCGAGAGGCGGATGCGGTGCTGGCGCTTTTTTGCCAGACGTCCCAGCACCATGGTCGGGAGCAGATAGCCCATGGCCGCAGCGCCCAGCGCAACGGCCACATTCGGCCGGCCGAAGAGCGGCAGCGAGGTCGCGGCGAAGAGCACCAACGCGAACCCGAGGCGAATGCCGATGAAGACGGGCATCGCTTCCTTCGAGCGGAATCCGGCGAACACGAGCTTCCGCTCGAGCTTTCCCGCCTCCGACGGCCGTTTCGGCGCGTATCGACCGAGTTTCTTGAAAGAATCGGCAATGAGCTGCGAGTACGGAACGCTCTCGGCCGATGGCTGAGCGATGCCGCGAATCTCGCCAAGCCGTCGGTCGATGGCCGCGGCTCGTCCAGGCGACATCGCCATGGCGCCCGCCGCGATCAGCAGCGAGACGAACAGGAACGCGAGGAGTGGCAGAAGCACGATCACGTTACACCTCGATCTTGATGACCTGGCGGATCCAGATGAAGCCGATCGTCTGCAGCACCATTGCGCCGACGAGCATCATCTGACCCATGCGCTCTCGAAAGAGCAGCGCCATGTGTTCCGGGCTGACGAACGAGAGCGCCACGGCCAGCGCCGCCGGCAGCGCCAGCAGGACGTACCCGGTGAACCGTCCGTGCGCCGTGTGCACGCGGACCTGGCGTCGAATCTTGAAGCGTTCCCGGACGACGTGCGCCAGGTTGTCGAGAATCTCGGCGAGGTTGCCGCCGGTCTCCCGCTGAATTGCGACGGCGGTGACGAAGAACCGCACATCCAGGATCGCCACGCGATCGGCCATCTCGTTCATCGCGTCTCGGACGGGTAATCCGAAGTTCTGCCGATCGAACGTCTTCTTGAACTCAAATCCGACCGGCGCCGGCAGCTCGTCCGCCACCATGCCTAGCGCCGTCTGAAAGGCGTGGCCAGCGCGAATTGCACGCGACATGAGGTCCAGCGCCTCGGGAAACTGCTCTTCGAACTTCTTCAGACGCGACGATCGTCGCTGCACAAGCCAGCCGAACGGCGCAACGAGGCCGAGCACTCCAGCCAGGATCGCCACCAACGGCTGACTGATGAAGAGGACTGTGCAACCGGCGAAGAGCACCGCGAGGCCGAGGCTGATCGTGACGATCGCGCTCGGCGTGGTGCGGACACCCGACTGTTCGATGAGCGCCGCCAGCCAGTTGCCGGCCTTCGTCGCCGCGAGGGCGCGATCGATCATCGGAACGGGTCCCTCGGCGTGACTCATGACCACGGTGGTTCCGGTTTCCTCGACGACCGGCTGGCTCACCTCGTGGAGACGCAGCTCGATCTGCCGCTTTGCCGCTTTCGGAGGCATGACAAACGCGAAGTAATAGCCGCCGATCACGAGGCCCGTCACGACGAAGAACACGACGAGGGCAAGCAGCATCACCGCACCTCCATGATGCCTTCGAACATTTCCGTGGGGAGGTTGATGCCCGAGGAGCGAAGACGCTCGCAGATCTTCGGACGAACCCCGGTCGCGCGAAACCGCCCGAGCACTTTGCCTTCCTGCGAGATGCCGGACTTCTCGAAGACGAAGATCTCCTGCATCGTGATGATGTCGCTTTCCATGCCGGTGATCTCGGAGATGCTCGTGACCTTGCGGGTGCCGTCACTCAGGCGGGTCTGCTGCACCACGAGCTGAATCGCGGCGGCGATCTGCTGCCGCATGGCGCGCTCGGGAATGTTCGTCGCGCCCATGGCAATCATCGTTTCGATACGCGACAGCGCGTCACGCGGCGTGTTCGCGTGCACCGTCGTCAGCGAACCATCGTGGCCCGTGTTCATCGCCTGCAACATGTCGAGCGCTTCCTCGCTGCGGACCTCGCCGACGATGATGCGGTCGGGGCGCATACGGAGGGCGTTGACGACGAGTTGCCGCTGGCGGATCGCGCCCTTTCCTTCCACATTCGCCGGCCGCGTCTCGAGCCGCGCCACGTGCACCTGGCGAAGCTGGAGCTCCGCCGCGTCTTCGATCGTGACGATACGCTCCTTGTCCGAGATGAAGCTGGACAGCACGTTGAGCAGCGTCGTCTTGCCGGCGCCCGTGCCGCCGCTGATGAGACAGTTGAGCCGGGCGCGGACGCAATGCGAGAGGAAATCGAGCATCGGCTGCGTCAACGCCTTGAGCGTGACGAGGTCCTCGGCCTTCAGCCGCTCCGCTGGAAAACGGCGGATCGACAGCAGCGGGCCATCGACCGCGAGCGGAGGAATGATCGCGTTGACGCGCGACCCGTCCGGAAGCCGTGCATCGACCATCGGCGAGCTGTCATCGATGCGGCGTCCGACGCCGCTGACAATCCGGTCGATGATGCGAAGCAGATGGCGATCGTCCTGGAATGTAGCAGCGACACGTTCGAGCACGCCGTTTCGCTCGACGAAGACGTTCTGGCACGTGTTGACGAGGATGTCGCTGATTCCTGGATCGCGAAGCAGCGGCTCCAGCGGCCCGAGGCCGAAGACATCGTCCAGCACCTCCATGAACAGCGTCTCGCGCTCGCTGAGGTTGAGTGGCGCGCTTTCTTCGGCGAGGAGCTGCGACAGCAGGGCGCGAATCTCGCTTTCCGCGCGGCTCCGATCGCTTTGCGCCAGCGCCTCGAGATTCAGCCGGTTCAGCAGCTTCCGATGGACTGCGGCGCGCAGGTCGAGATACTGCTGGCGTGGCGGCTGGGTGGTCGGACGGGGAGGAGTCTGGAGAGCTGAAGCCATGGCGTTTTACCAGATCGACGCGAGCCGATCGAATCCGAGCGTGCTCAGTTTGAAATTGCCACCCGCGGCGACCGTCTGCGGCTCCGCCGACGGATCGATGACGCGGCGCGTGAAGCGATCGAATTGTTCCGCAATGGCGCTGTTCCCGGTCAGGGCGACCGGCACTCCCGAGTTGAGCGCGGTCGACACCGTCTTGTAGTCGCTCGGAAATGTGTGATGAATCGGATGCCCGAGCGTGGCCTCGATCTGCGCCGGCGGAATCGGATACGGCTCCGCCGCGCGATTGAGCAGCAGCCGCACGCGCTCGCGGCACGAGCCAAGCTGACCGATGCGATCGAGCAGCCGCTGCGCGTTGCGCACCGACGGAACGTCCGGATTGGCGACAAAGCAGATCGTCGTCCGCGGTATACATCGCGGCGACCGAGCACGGGTTGATCTGGGTGCCGGCGTCGACCACGATGTATTCGTACTGCCGCGCAAGCAGCCGGAGGACCTCCTCGAGGGCCCCGGCGTCGGCCGAGCGCTCGGCCGGTCGAACAGTTCGGAGCCCGCGAGGATCTCGAGACCGGACTTGTGCTTGACCACGAGCTCCTTCAGGAACTCGGCGTCGAGACGGTGAAGATTGTCGAGCGCGTCGATCAGCGTGTAGCGACTGCGGACACCGAGAAACAGCGTAATTTCCCCGAGCCCAGCCTTGAGGTCGACGATGATCGTCGGGCGCTTGCTGAGACGCGCCACCTCCACGGCGCAATTCACCGCCAGCGTCGTCGTGCCCGCGCCACCCTTCGCGCCGAAGAACACCATCGTCGTTCGACTTCGGTCGCCGAGGTCGAGGTCTGGCGCCGCGCGGCGGCGCGACGAATCGCTTCATGGAAATCCGAGTCCGGCGGCGGGAACGTGAAGAATTCGTTGGCGCCGGCGCGCATCGACTGAAGGATCAGGCCCGGATCCTCGGCGGACGCAACGGCAAACAGTCCCGCTGCCGGCGCGCCCGCGCGCAGCAGCTCGATGGTCGCCATGCACCCCGGTGTCTGCCCCGCACGTCGACGATGATGATGTCGGCCAGCACGCCGTCACGTGCCGTCCGGTCGTCCATCACGCTGATCGGCATCGCCCCGGAACGGAGTTGATGCCCGATCTGCTTTCTGAATGCGTCGTCCTGGCTGACGATGAGTCCTACGAGCTGCGCCATGGGGGTCCGCTTTCTACTTCAACAGGAACGCCGGTGGCGGCGGATCGATGGTTTTGGTCACCGGCAGTGCCGGCAGGAACGGTTCCGGCAGACGCGGCAGCTGGTTCGTCACGCCCGGCGAATTGCTGCGAAGAATCTGCGGCGTGATCATGACGACCAGCTCGGTGTGATTCTTCTGGGCGGCCTTGCTGCGGAACAACTGTCCGAGGATCGGAATGTCGCCGATGCCGGGAATCTTCTGCAGCGTCGAGTTCATGGTGTTGTTCATCAGACCCGCAATCGCAAACGTCTGACCGTCGATGAGCTCGAGCTCGGTTTCCGTGCGACGTGTCGACAGCGCCGGGATCCGGAAGCCGTTGAGCACGACGGCGTTTCCGAAGTCGAGCGTGCTGACTTCGGGACGAACCTTGAGCTGCACGCGATCGCCGTTGACGATCGGCGTGAAGTTCAGGCGGATGCCGAATTCCTTGAACTGGACGGTGATCGCCATGTTCGCTGCCAGAGCCTTGGGCGATGGGCACCGGAAACTCGCCGCCCGCCAGGAAGCTCGCTTCCTTGCCGCTCTGCGCGACGAGATTCGGCTCCGCCAGGCTCTGAAAGAGACCGCGCGACTGCAGCGCGCTGAATCGCCAGGCCGAGGTCGTACTTCTCGCTCAGCAGGAAGAAGTTCAGAAAGTCGCTGAACGTCGAACTTTCCCTTCGGCGCTTGTCGACGTCGCTGCCGAACTTGCTGTCGGCCTTCGACCACTGAAGATCGCGTGAAGCCTGGCGCGGGAAACTGCTGCGTCGTGACGCGGCCGAGGGTGTTGTTGATGCCGGTCGGGCTCGTGAACAGCGACAACCCGTAAGTCGGTCAGGCCGCGCGGCTGACCTCCGCGAAACGGACGCGCAGAAGCACCTGATCGGTCCGCGTGTTCGGATCGACCTGCAGAAGGTCAGGACCTCGTCCTTCTTGTCGACGAAGCCTCCGGCGAGGTTGGCCGCCTTCTCGATGACGTCCTTCGTGGAGACCTTGCCGGAGAGCACGACGAATTGCCCGTTGCCGTGCACGTCAATCGGCTCGCCCGGAAAGAGCTGCTTCACATCGGTCCGGAGACGCTCGAGATCGCGCTGCACGGTGACCTCGTAGCGCTGAATCGCTGCCCTCGTGGTTCCACACGAACATCGAGATGCTGCCTGGCAGCTTGCCGTGGACCAGCAGCTGGCTCGGCGACGTGACGAGCGCGTCCGCGACGTCGGCGCTGGTCAGCGACACGCGCGTGATCGGCGTCGCCGACGTCGACGACGACGGAGCGGCCGACGAGGAGCGTGACTGCCAGTGAGTCGGACGTGGCAGCGGCTGGCGCTCCATCGACCGGCGCAACGCCGCTCGTTCGCCGACAGCGTCGAGCTGCCGAAGACCGCCAGGATGAGAATGAAGAGACGTATCTTGGCCATGGTCACTACTCCTGACGCACAACTTCCTGCGCGCGTTTATCGCCTCGAATCATTTCGACCGTCGGCGCCGGCGGTAGCGCCGGAACCGCCACGGGAACTGCCGCGACGACGCGCGGTCTCGGTGCCGACACCGGTCTTGGAGCCGCGCCGTACGCCGAGTAGCGCCGCCGGTCGGACGCCCGCTGTGACCGGTGCGGTCTTGTCGAGCGGGTTGCGAAGCGCGAGCTGAATCTTGCCTTCCGTGCTGGCGAGCGTCAGCCGCTCGGACTCACTCGGATCGACGAGCAGCGTGACGACGCTGACTTCCATCGGCTTGCCCTTGTCGCCGTCCTGCTCGATCTTGGTGCCCGACGCCAGGACCTGGACGTTCGTGAGCACGACCTTCGACGTCACGTCGGTCTGCTGCTGCGTGGGATTGACGGTCGCGACGACATCGACCCGCGTGCCCGGCAGCACGTAACCTGCCACGCCGACGACGTCGTTCACGCGCACCGACACCGCGCGCATGCCGGGCGGAATGATGGGTGGCAGGCCGACGCCGGCTTCCTTCGACGCAAGCTTGGCCGACAGGATCGGTTCGTTCTGCACGATCGGCGAGATGACCCCGCGTCCCATGATGTCGTCAGCGCTCGTGAACGTCCCCATCGGCACCGAACCCTGCCGGGCCACTGGACATGCGGACGTCCTCGGGCTTCAGCTCTTTCCCGAGCTGAAGGTCGGTCGCGGCGACGACGACGGACTGGGTCTTCATGGAGGCCGCCGCCGCGGGCTGCTGCACGAAGCGATAGGTGGCGTATGCGAAGACGCCGCCGGCGCGTCAGCGCAATCACGAGCACGATGAATATGCGAATGCGAGCCATAACGATGTCCTCACGGGCTTCTGGCCCTGGTTTACCAACCGAGCGCCGCGAGCGTGGCGCCAATAGCAATGGCGGGCGCGTACGCGAAGCGGTTGCCTGCCTTCGGATCCTCGATTTCGGCCGCGACGGCGTTCCCGACCGCAAGCCGCCTCGTCGCGTCGAGCGTGCGCCACAGCCGCCCACGATGAACGGCGACCACCAGCGCGATGATGCCTCCAGCGATTACCGTTGCCACGAATGCTCTGAGCGTCAGACCCGGACCAAGCAGCGCGCCGGCAGCGGCCAGCAGCTTGACGTCGCCGGCGCCAGTCGCGCCGAGCACGTGGCCGGGCAGCATCAACACTGCCCCGAGCACGCACCCGGCGCACGCCGCCGTCACGCCGATGCGCCCGACACCCGCGGCCGCCGCGCGATTCCCGCCGAAGCCATGATCATCGTCAGCACATTCGGCACGCGCCTGGTGCGCAGGTCGATGACCGCCGCCGTGCCCGTGCCGACCGCCACCATCACGAGCACGAGAGCTCACTGCTGGTGGCAATGACTTCCCAGAGCACCGTGTTGACAGTGTCGCCGAGACCTTTCACAGCAACGAGGGCGGCTACGGCAATGAGCGCCATCAGCAGTCCGTACTCCATCAGATCCTGCCCGTGGTCAGACCGGATCCGACTCCGCAGCGTCTGCACGACCGATTGCCAGTTCATGGATGCTCCCATCGCAGGGAGACGGCGTATCCTCGCCGCCTCCCAATACGCATCGATCCATTTACAGCGGGAGCTTCGCGACGATGTCGTTGAAAATCGCGCTGACGTTGGTGCCGGTCGCGGTGACGGCCACCACGGCGACAATGGCGATGAGCGCCACGAGGAGCGCGTACTCGAGGAGGTCCTGTCCTTCGGTGTTGCGCGTGAGGCTGCGGAGACGGGTAATGAAATTCATGACAATCCTCCAACGCGCGCCAAACCTGCGCGCGTTATGTGTGTGTTCGAAAAGCGATCACGCAGGGGACGCAACCGCGATGACGTGTGAACCAAGCGCAATGGGTGTGCCACGACTCGGAATCCAACCGGCGTCGGTGCAGTAACCCTTTGTTCTCCGAACGTTTTGCGCGAAGAGGGATCGACGCCACGCCACCCTCGAACGCCTCATACAGCGACCCCGGACCTCAGATTCGTATCTGAGCTCGCGGAAATTGTTGGTAGGACCGTGTCACGAGATGGAACGCGCGGCGAGGCCGCTCGAATACGTGCGACGTGCATCTTCGTAACGACGCGCGCGCTTTTGTCCGCCGCGCACGCGGCGAGTGCGCGGCGACGACGTTCGAACTGGCGGAAAGTCGGCGGAAAAACGCCATATCGACCGCGCAGGCGTACCGGGAACGGCAATTGCGATGTGAATGGCGAATCACCATCCCCCGGGGGGTACAAACGTGACACGACGAGGAATTCGCGAAGCGCTCATGTCGGCAGGTGCGTTGCTCATCCTGATCGCGGCGCTCGCAATGATGGACGCCCGCGTGAGGGATCGATTCACGCCAACAGGCGCCTGGAACCGGGTCACGAACCAACGTGGGCAGATCGCGATGACGAGTGCAACGGTGTACGAGGTCATCGCCGAACACGACAAGCTGGCGATGTTCGTCGTTGCCGGCTCTCTACTCCTCGGATGCATGCTTCGAACATAAAGACCATGTCTGTGATCCTGGTTGTCGAACCCGATTCGCGTCACGCCGCACAAGTGGCTGCCATGGCGCGCAAGCATCTGACGTCGGAGCTTGTCATGGCCGACTCGGCGGACCGTGCGGTTGCCGCGATGGCGGATCGCGTGCCCGACGTGCTGCTGATGTCGTCCCTGTTGTCCCGGCAGGACGAGGCCACGCTGGCGGCATGGCTTCGCGATCTCGGTCCCGCCGCGGCGCACGTGCAGGAGATGACGATCCCGATCCTGGCGGCGACATCCAGGCCCGTCCCGAAACGGCGCGGGATGCTCTCCGGCTTGCGAAAGGACCCCGACGGCTCGGCCGCAACAGAGGGGTGCGGGCTGGATGAATTTGCCAGGCAGGTTTCAGCGTACGTCGGCTTTGCGTATGCACACCGCGGGATCGCGGAGCCGGTCGTAGAGCCTCCGCCGCCCTTCCAGGTAGAGACGCTCGCCTTACCGCCGGAGCTGGAGATCGTGCCAATCAAGACGGGCGCGGTCGAGAGAATCGGCGACGACGAGGACGGCTGGGTTCCGATCGCCCTTGATGGTGCGTGGGAAGAGCCCGCGCCTCCGCGGCGCATCTGGACATTGAAGCCAATCGCTGACAACAAGGAATTGCTCGTGGCTGCGGCTGCGCCGGAACCGGTCGCGATCGCGGCGCCTGCGCCGCCGGCCTCCAAAACGACGAGGAAGACAAACAGTCGCAGACGCCGCACGAAGCCCACACAGGACGATTGGGGCCTCTTTGACCCGGACCAGTGCGGATTTGCCGCGCTGGTGGCGAAGCTCGATGAAATTACGGAAAACAACCATGCAGAAGAGGCGAGCACAGATGCATCCGTCAATCTTGTCGCGTTTTAGACGCGTCCGAGCGCGGCTCGCGGATTCCACCGGCAACACCCTGATCGAAGCTGCGCTCATCACGCCTCTGCTCCTGCTTGTGACGTTCGCGATAGTGGACTTCGCCGTGCTCTTTTACGTGCACCTGGCGCTCGAAAATGGAGTGGGCCAGGCGACGCGCTACGGTGTCACCGGTAGTCTTGCCCCTGGATTGAATCGCGAGGAATCCATCATGGCCGCCATGAGAGACGCGACGCCGACGCTGACAATCGCGGACGACATGTTTGCATTCAGCCACATGCCGCCAGGGGGCAACGTATGGGTCGGCGGCGCGGGTGGCGCCAACGATATCGATAAAGTCACGGTCAACTACTCGTGGACCCTCATGACGCCACTGGTGCGCTCGTTCTTCGCAGGCGGCAAGATCACGCTCATCGTGGAGTCGGCGATGAAGAACGAGCCGTTCGAATGAGAAACCGACTGCGTCATGCCGACGGCCAGGCCCTGGTCGAGTTCGCGGTGGTACTGCCGCTGCTGCTCGTGCTGGTGCTCGGTGTCGTCGAGGTGGGATACGCGCTCCTCGACCAGCACGTGGTGACCAAGCTCTCCCGCGAAGGCTCGAACCTGATTTCGCGCGACGTCACGCTCCAGGACGCCGGGGCCGCCATGAAGTCGATGAAGACCCGGCCCGTCGACTTCGATCTGCGATCGAGACTGATTTTCTCGGTGGTCAAGAAGGTCGCGACGGTAGGAGCGCCCAACGTCGACAAGGTCATCCTGTACCAGCGATATGAGTTCGGGCCTCTCGCAAAGTCGAGCGTGCTGACGACACGGGGGCCCGCCGCGTTCGGAGGCGCGCCCAACTACGTGGCGCCAAACTCCGACAATGACACGAATCTCCAGATCACGAACCTTCCTGCCAATCTGATTGTCGTACCGGGCGGGATGACGTTCATCACCGAGGTCTACACGACTCACAGTCTGATCACTCCCCTCGACAATTTCGGGATCACGGTGCCGGACACGCTGTATTCGATCGCCTACTTCTGAAGGGGCCAGGGACATGACCAGACAACTGCGTAATTTTCTCGACGAACGGGGCGTCGCTCTCATCTACATGGCTGTGGTCCTGACAACGTTGCTCTTGTCGACGGGGCTTGCCGTCGATACGGGACGGGCCTACATCGTGAAGGCGCAGTTGAGCAAGGCGGTGGACGGCGCCGCGCTTGGTGCCGCGCGCATGCTGAACAGCGGCAATCCCAAGGGGGAAGCGACGCGAATCTTCAACGCGAACTTCCCCCCGGGGTATCTCGGCACGGCGCCGGCGCCGGATCCGACGGCCGCGGCAAACTTCTTCGATCTGAAGACGATTCCCGCATCGGGGGTGAACGTCGTCACGGTGACCGCCTCCGCAAAGCTGCCGACGACGTTCATGAGGCTGGCGAACTTCAACGACCTCACGGTGACGAGCACGGGTCAGGCGACGCGCAGGATGGTCGACTTGTCGCTCGTGCTGGATGTCTCGAGCTCCATTGGCTGGCGGTGGCCCGCCGTGCGCGACGCGTCCAGGGCGTTCGTCAACGCGTTCGACGCCGCCAACGATCGCATCTCGCTCGTCACCTATGGAAACGGCGCGAGGGTCATCGATGCCATGCCCGCCGCTCACGGCTTCAACAAGGTCGGGGTCATGGCCGATATTCCCAACGCGCTTCCCGGCGGCAGCACGAATATGGTCGAGGGTCTCTATCGAGGATGGGACGAGCTCAGGGCCGTTGCGAACGGGCAGCAGTCAGGCCTGCGGGTCATCGTCCTCTTTACGGACGGCGCCTCGAACAGCGTGCCCGGTGACTACCCCGCCGCGCCCGGCGTGTCGCAAGGGGCTGCGAACGTACGACTTCCCGAAGAATCTTCCCGATCCCGACGGCCAGACGTGGAACAGTCCCCAAATCGTCGGGATGTTCGATACCGACACCGGAGCGCCAGAGCGCCCGCGTACAACGTGACCGTTCCCTGGAACTCGACCCGCAACGCTTGCGCAGGTGCCCTTTCTACCCCTCACCAGCTGGCACACGCATCATCGAAGCGGCGGGGATTCCTACGTCATTTCCGCTGCAAACCGCGGCGCTGACGGTGAATGGCGCGGCGCAGTCCGCGCGACGAGGGCTGAGAAACTGGAATGCGGGCGCCGGCCGTTACCCTGCCGAGGTCTTCAACATCAACAACGCGGCGCAGAAACCTGCGTTGAAATCATCGCCAACGCAGCGCGGGACGACAACGGCGACTACCCGATCAGGATCTACACGATCGGAATGGGCGAGCTGGTGCGATACAACCTCGGCACCATTCCGGAAAAGTCCGAAGACATCCTGATGCGCCTTGCCAACGACGCGCGGTCGCCTGACTTCAACGAGGACCAGCTCGAAGGCAAGTACTACTTCGCCGAGGGCCCGGGTGACGTATCAGCCGCGTTCGAGGCGCTGCAGAACCAGATCGTGCGTCTCAGCAAGTAAACCACGCGCGTCGTGTCGTTCGTCCGCTTCGTGGTTAAATCTCCGGATGCGTCTGCAGAACCAGACCATCCTGGTGACCGGCGGAGCTTCAGGGCTTGGCGGCGCGACCGCCGAGATGATCGTGGCGGCCGGCGGCCGCGTGATCGTCGCTGACATCAACGACGCCGCCGGCAGGACCGCCGTTGCGCGGCTCGGCGCCAGCGGGCGGTTCGTCAAGACCGACGTCACAAGCGACGAAGACGTCCAGAACGCGATCGCCACCGGCATCAAGGAATTCGGCGGGCTGCACGGCGTGGTCAACGCCGCCGGCATCGGTCCCGCGGCGCGCGTGGTCGGCCGGGATGGCCCGATGCCGCTGGATCAGTTCGCGCGCGTCATCCAGGTCAATCTCATAGGCACATTCAACGTCATCAGGCTGGCTGCGGCCTCGATGCAGAACAATCAGCCGGGCGCCGCAGGCGAGCGCGGCGTGATCGTCAACACCGCATCGGTGGCGGCGTTCGACGGTCAGATCGGCCAGGCCGCCTACTCGGCCTCGAAAGGCGGCATCGTCAGCATGACGCTCCCGATTGCGCGCGAACTCGCCCGCATCGGCATCCGCGTGATGACCATCGCTCCCGGGATTTTCGATACGCCAATGCTTGCCGCGATGCCCGAGGCGATCCGCGAGTCGCTCGGCCAGCAGGTGCCGTTCCCCTCGCGCCTGGGCCGGCCATCGGAGTACGCCGACCTGGTCAGGCACATCTTCGAGAACGAGATGCTGAATGGCGAGGTGATCCGGCTCGACGGAGCCATTAGAATGGCACCTAAGTAAGGATCCGGGATTCGAGATTCGAGCGTCCGAATCAAGGGCCTCCAACGAATGTTCATCGCACTGACCGGCGCGCTCGCCGGGCTCTTTCACGTCCTGTCGGGACCCGACCACCTGGCCGCCGTTGCACCGCTGGCGGTTGAAGACGGCCGGCGCGGATGGCTGTCGGGATGGACCTGGGGTCTCGGCCACGCCTCGGGCGTCGTGGTCGTGGCATTGCTCGCGATCGTGCTGCGCGATCTGCTTCCGCCCATCGGTGTCATTTCAGCGTGGAGCGAACGCGTCGTCGGCGTCGCCCTGATTGGCATCGGGCTCTGGGCACTCCGGCGCAGCACGCGCATCGCGCCCGGCGCACATCGGCATGGCGCCGTGGCGCACAACCACCTTCACGTGCAGGCCGGGCCAGCCTGGGTCCGACGTCTGGGCCACGCGCACGCCTCGTTCTGCCTCGGCATCCTGCACGGCGTGGCCGGCAGCTCGCATTTCCTTGGCGTTTTGCCCGCGCTGGCGCTTCCGACACGCGTCGCCGCTGTCACGTACATCGGTTCGTTCGGCGTGGGTACGGTGGTGGCGATGACGGCGTTCGCAGCGGTCATCGGGTCGGTGGGCGGACACGTCCGCCACGGCGCGGCGCTCTATCGCGGAATGATGCGCGCGGCCGCGATGGTGGCGATTGCCATCGGCGCCTTTTGGCTCTTGTAAGTTGCGTTAGACATTTTCGGAAGCAGATCGAATCGAGCGATACGATTCCACGGTCAACGGCAGTCCTCGGTCGAACGAGGTATGTGCCTGGAACGCGAAGCGCTCCTCCGCCCTCCGCGTGTTGAGCTTGCGTCGCGGCTGGCCATTCGGTTTCGTGACGTCCCAGACGATGCGCCCTTTGAATCCAACGGCCGCAGCGACTTTATCGACCAGGTCCTTGATCGTGATCTCGGTTCCCGACCCGAGGTTTACCGGATCGCTGCTGTTGTACCGCTCGCTCGCCAGCATGATGCCCTCCGCCGCATCATCCACGTAGAGGAACTCGCGGGTCGCGGAGCCGTCGCCCCACACTTCAATCTGATCCGCGCCGCGCTCGACGGCGTCGACGCACTTCCGGATCAACGCGGGGATCACGTGCGACGAACGAGGATCGAAGTTGTCTCCCGGGCCATACAGATTCACGGGCAGAAGGAAAATCGAGTTGTAACCGTATTGATCGCGATACGCCTGCGACTGCACGAGCAGCATCTTCTTCGCGAGTCCGTACGGCGCGTTGGTTTCCTCGGGGTATCCATTCCAGAGGTCATCTTCCTTGAAGGGCACGGGCGCGAACTTGGGATACGCGCAGACGGTGCCGATACCAACGAACTTCGGGATACCGGCCTTCCACGCCTCGTGAAGGAGCTGCGCCCCCATCATCAGGTTATCGTAGAAAAACTCGCCGGGCCGCTCGCGGTTGGCGCCGATGCCGCCGACAACCGCGGCAAGGTGAATAACCAGCGTGGGGGTTGTGTCACGGTACATCCTGACGACGTCGGCGTGGTCGCGAAGGTCGTACTCACTACTTGGAGGTGCCGCGACCTGCTCGCATCGCATCGTGTTCAGCCGCTTCACGAGATGGCCGCCGAGGAAACCGCTGCCGCCGGTGACGAGCACCCGTTGCTGACTCCAGAAACTCATATGTGATGGCGTTCCGCGATTCTAACTGAGTACTGCTACTCTTGCCGCGAGAGGCATGATCAGCGCTATCACGACGATCAGAGAACGCCTGCGCCTCGCCGCCTCGGTGAACGACGCGATGGCAGAATCGGGAGCGGCATCCATCGTGGCGGCCGCCGACCTCATCGCCAATTGCTTCCGCAGCAACGGCAAAGTGCTCCTCTGCGGCAACGGCGGAAGCGCGGCGGATTGCCAGCATATGGCGGCGGAACTTGTCGGACGATTGACGCACGAGAAGGACCGCCCTGGACTCCCGGCGATTGCGTTGACCACCGACACCTCGTTCCTCACCGCGTACCCGAATGATGTCGGCTTCGACGGCGTATTCGCGCGGCAGATCCAGGCGCTGGGCTCACCAGGCGATATCCTGATCGCGATCAGCACCAGCGGCCGCTCGCGGAACGTACTGACCGCGGTTGAAGAAGCCCGCGGCAAGGGCCTGTCCATCGTTGGGCTGCTCGGCGAAGACGGACCGCTCGCCACGACGGCCGACGTGGCGATCCGAGTGCCGACAAACGACACGCAGGTCATCCAGCAGGTGCACCTGGCTGTCGAGCATCTGATCTGTCACCTCGTGGAGCGGGCGCTCTACCCATGACGCTGACGATTGCGTTCGCGCAGGTCAACCCCACCGTAGGAGATGTGAGCGGAAACGCGGCGCTCGTGCGGCGCACGCGTGATGAGGCGGCCGCTCAGGGCGCCGACCTTGTCGTCTTTTCCGAGCTCGTTCTGGTCGGGTACCCGCCCGAGGATCTCGTGCTGCGTCCCGCGCTGCTCGAGGCCGTCGCGCACGCGCTCCGCGAACTGGAGCGCGAAAGCGCGTCCGCCGGCGTCCCCGGCATCGTGGTGACGCTTCCGTGGAAAGAACGGGGACGTCTGCACAACGCTGTTGCACTGGTCGCGGACGGACGCTCTGAATTGCGCTTCAAACACGAGCTGCCGAACTATGGCGTCTTCGATGAGAAGCGCGTCTTCGAGGCCGGGCCGCTGCCTGAGCCGGTGAAGTTCCGGAACACCCGCCTGGGCCTCCCGGTCTGCGAAGACATCTGGTTCGACGCGGTCACGACACACCTGGCGCAGCGCGGCGCACAACTGCTGCTGGTCCCCAACGGCTCGCCCTTCGAAGTCGACAAGTTCGCGCATCGTCTCGAGCTCGCACGTATGCGCGCGGCCGAAACCGGCATGCCGCTCGCGTACGTGAATCAGATCGGCGGACAGGACGAGCTGGTCTTCGATGGCGGGTCGTTCGTCATGAACCCCGACGGCGCCCTCGCATGCCTCCTTCCCTTCTGGCGCGAATCGATGGCGCTCACCCGTTGGCACGAGGAGGCCAACCGCTTCCGGTGCGGGGGCAGCACGCAATGGTCGGCGCAGCCGCGGCTCGAATCGATCTACTGCGCGATGGTGCTCGGTTTGCGCGACTACGTTCGCAAGAATCATTTTCCAGGCATCGTGCTCGGCATGTCGGGCGGAATCGATTCGGCACTGACGGCCGCCGTGGCGGTCGACGCACTTGGCGCGGGCCACGTCCGCGGCGTTCGCCTGCCTTCGCGCTTCACGAGCCCTGAGAGCCTGGACGACGCGAAGGAATCGGCGACGTTGATGGGCATGCAGCTCGACACGATACCGATTGAAGCACCTGTCGCCGCCAGCGAAGGCGTCCTGGCGGCGCTGTTCGAAGGCACGCGAGCGCGACGTGACCGAGGAAAACATCCAGGCGCGCATCCGCGGCGTGCTGCTCATGGGGATCTCGAACAAGTTGGGCGAGCTCCTCGTCACGACCGGCAACAAGTCGGAGATGTCGGTTGGCTACACGACACTCTACGGCGACATGTGCGGCGGCTACTCCGTACTCAAGGACATCTACAAGACCGAGGTGTACGCGCTGTCACAATGGCGGAACGAGCACCTGCCCGAGGGGGCGTGCGGGCCGCGCGGCCGCGTCATCCCGGAGCGATCCATCACCAAGGCGCCGACCGCGGAGCTGCGGCCGAATCAGACCGACCAGGACTCGCTTCCACCGTACGACGAGCTCGACGCGATTCTAGGGGCGCTGGTCGAAGAGGAGCTGAGCGTGGCCGACATCGCGGCGCGCGGCTTCCCGCGCGACACCGTCACGCGCGTGCAGCGGTTGCTCTACTCGGCGGAATACAAGCGGCGGCAGGCGCCGCCCGGGGTGAAAATTACGCGCAAGAGCTTCGGCCGCGATCGACGCTATCCGCTCACGAATGCGTTTCGTGAAATGTGAAGGGATCGGGGATCTTCCCCAATCTACCGCGCGTACTCGGTCGGCGTGCTTTCACCCTTCAAATATCGGTCGCGATCCTCAGGACGATAGATTCGAACCTGTCCCGCGATCTCTGCAGCCGGCGGCCAGTCGAGCGCGGCAACACGACTGCCGGCAAACCGCTGGCGGAACAGCGGCTCTTCCCACCGCTCGAACAGCAGATATGGTTCGAGGCCGCGTGCGCGGCTGAACGCAATGGCGCGATCCAGCCACGCGGGATCGAGCGCGTCCCAGACCAGCGTCTTGCGATTCGAATAGAAGCGGACGCTGCCGCTCTCCCAGCTCGTGATGACGAGCGCGTTCTCCGGAAGACGCCGAGCAACGTACTCGCCGGCCCGCTCGTAGCGCGACTCGAGGCGCTGGAGGTCGAACACGCTCCGCGCGCGTGCCTCGCGGATGAAAAAGAAACACAGCGCAACGAGGAGAACACTCGACAGTGCGGCGCGGACCCTGTGGGTCCGCGAAGAACGAGTATCGCGGGCCCAGAGGGCCCGAGCCGCAATCGAATCGATGGTGGCTGCCGTCAGCACGAGCAATACCGCGATCGCCGGCAGCATGAACCGGAGATACCACCAGTCGTTGAAGACCACATATGGCAGATAGCAGGCGACGTTGACGATGGCGAACGCCAGGAGCAGGCCCGTCAGCCACCCTGGCAGAACAAGGGGCGCGGCCAACGCGAGCAGCCATGCGGGCGTGTGCGACTGCCACATCCACTGGAAATAGCGAGCGGCGTTGGGTGCAATGTTGGCGGTACTGAACAGCGTATCGAGCGATCCGTATCCCGACCGCAGCGGCGAACCGTACAGCGTCTGCTGGATCATTGCGACGGCCAGGCATCCAGGTGCCGACGCCGCCGCGAAGAGCGCGGCACCTCGCAGACGTTCGCGTGTCGTGCGCTGCGGCCGCGCGAGGATGAACAGACCCATGACGATACCGAGCGGCAGCAGGTTCGGGCGCATCAGGATCGCGGCGCTCGTCGCGAATCCTGCCATCGCCGGCGCATGCGGACGCGAGCTGGTCGCGCACGCCAGGGCGAGTACCCACAGGGCGGCCGCCGGCACATCACTCATCGGCTGCACGAGCTGGAACAGAAACGCCGGGCTGCACGTGACCAGTAGCGCCGAGGCGAGACCGACGCGGCGCGCGAACCGCGATCCGAGCAGATAGACCGACCACACCAGGAGGGCGCCAAAGAGTGGAACGACGAGAAAGAGGGTGACGGGCCGGCCGGAGCCGGCCCCCACGTACGAGAGGTTGCGGTCGATCAACACGAATGGCGCCATCGCGATCGACAGCCCGGCGGGGCACATGGGAACGGCCGCGCCGGCCGCTGTTGAGGAGGGGACGTGCCCTGCCGGTGCAAACGTCAGCGGCGCGTCAGGCCACGGCGCGTCCAGCGCAAGCGGCTCGATCACCTGCAGCCGGCCGGTCGCCCAGCCCTGCGCCTGGTGCACGTAGCAATACGAGTCCGAGCCGCCGACCGCGAACGTCCCCCAGCGCAGCCCTGCGGCAACGATCGCGGCCATGAGCGTCGCGACCGCGATCCTCATTGGGAATTGGGGTTTGGAAGTTGGGAGTTGGGATTTTCGGGCCGGAATCTTTCTGCGAAGAGAACCTGCACGGCGCGTACGCCGTCGCGCCACCCGATCTTCTTCCCCTGCGCGCGCGAGCGCGGATCGAACTTGCACCGGCAACTCGTGAATGCGGTGGCCGCGCGCGCAGCAGACGGGCGGTGATCTGCGGCTCGATGTCGAAGCGGTTCGCAGTCCAGCTTCAGCGACCGGGCCACGTCCGCGCGCATGATCTTGTAGCAGGTCTCCATGTCGGTCAGCGACGCGCCGAACAGCAGGTTGGTGGCGCCGGTCAGCACGCGATTCGCGGCGATCGTGATCCACGGGCGCCGGCGGACGTCCCGCAAGAAACCGCGAGCCGTACACGACGTCGGCCTCGCCGCGGACAATCGGCGCGACAAGCGCCGCGATCTGCTGCGGATCGAGCTCGAGATCGGCGTCCTGAATCGCGACGATCGTGCCGCGTGGCCGCGTCGAGGCCGAGCCGGATCGCGGTGCCCTTGCCGGCGTTGCGCTCCGCGTGGATGACGCGATCACCGGCGAGCCGGCAGTCCGTCGGTCGACGGCGCCGTCCGAGCACCTCCCGCGTGCCGTCCGTCGATCCGTCGTCGACGACGAGAATTTCGCGGGGGACGGGCAGGTCGATCGCCAGCAGGCGGTCGATGACCGCGCGGACGGTTCGAACTTCGTTGTAGACCGGAACGATGATCGAGAGCAGCTCGGCGCGACTGCTCACCGGCGTCTGGGTGCCGGTGTCCGCTTGGGTGGCGTGGGCCGGTACTCGAGCATCACGTTGCTGATGATCGCGACCGGCTGGCCTGGCAGCGTGAAGTTGTCGACGCCATCGAGGCGGACGACCGAGAGCTTCTCGCCGAGGATGCTGACGCTCTGCTCGTCTAGCGGGGATGGTGATCGACGATCGGCTCCGAGCCGGTCGGCGCGACCGCCTTCACGCCGCCGGGTCCCGCGCCGCCGCCGATGCGATCGACCAGATCGCCGGCCGTCCGGAACTCGTTCTGCACGACGGCGCGCGACAGCAGCGTGTTGTCCATCGTCAGCACGCCGATCGTCGCGGTGTAGCGACGGTACGCGCGGTTCGTCTTGATCAGCTCCTCGGAGTACATGTGCCGGTTGTGCAGATCGAACGTGAGCGTCACGGGCCCGACGTGCGGCGGCAGGTCGATGATGATGCCGTCGGCCGGTTCGCGGCCGGTCAGCACGTCGCAGAAGCTTCGCTTCGTCTGCACGCCCTCGCCGAGCGGATTGGGACACTTGATGGCCGCCGGCTCGGTCTTCGTCACCGGCGGCGGCCGGCGCCGGCTGGCCGGCGGCGCGGGCGGGCGCGCCGTGCGTGCCGGCGCCTCCGGCACGGGCCACGATGGCGCTCCTGGCGTCCAGCAGGAGCCAGCCGCGAGCAGCGATCACGACGATGGACAGCGGCGCACGTCAGTCGCTCACGCACGCAAGGCCGGCGCGGGCACGGTGGACACCGGCGTCAGCCCGCGGACCTTGATCAGCTCGAGGAACTCCATCCGCGTCCGTGCGTTGTCGCGGAAGACGCCGAGCATGGCGCTCGTGATCGCGAACGAATTCTGCTTCTCCACGCCGCGCATCGACATGCAGAGATGCGTGCCCTCGCAGACGACCGCCACGCCGAGCGGGTCGATCTTCTCGCGGATCGTCTCCGCGATCTGGTTCGTCATCCGCTCCTGGATCTGCAGACGGCGGGCGAACACGTCGACGAGGCGCGGGATCTTGCTGAGGCCGATGACGCGCTTGCGCGGGATGTACGCGACGTGGCACTTGCCGAAGAACGGCAGCAGGTGATGCTCGCAGAGCGTGTAGAAGTCGATGTCCTTGACGATCACCATCTCGTTATAATCGACGGTGAACAGCGCATCGTTGAGGACCTCATCGATGTTTGCGCCGTACCCGCTCGTCAGGAACTTCAACGCCTTCTCGACACGCGCGGGCGTCCGGGCGAGCCCCTCGCGGTCGGGATCTTCGCCCAGTTCGATGAGCAGCCGCCTGATCAGATCCTGCACGCTCGTATTCTACATCGCGCTATTTCCGCCTCTCGCCGCGCCTTCGTATGCTGCGTGGTTTCAGGGAGGATCGCCTGCGCAAGCTGCGCCGCAAGACGACCCGGATGCGCTCTACCGGGACCGTGCGGATCTCGCCAGCGCGCAGCAGGCGGCCGACATCTGGAGCCGCGCGCCTGGCGGCCAATCCCCGGGATTTCGAATCGGCGTGGAAGCTGGCGCGCGCGCAGTACTGGCTCGGCACGCAGGGCCCGTCGGGCGAGCGGCGCGCTGCGCTCGAGCGCGGCACCGATGCCGGACGTCGCGCGAGCACGCTCGAGCCGTCGCGCCCGGAAGGCTTCTTCTGGATGGCGGCCAACATGGGCACGCTCGCCGAGTCGTACGGACTGCGTCAGGGCATCAAGTACCGCGGCGCCGATCAAGGACGCGCTCGAGACCGTGCTGCGGATCGACCCCGCGTTTCAGAACGGATCGGCGGACCGCGCGCTCGGCCGCTGGTACTTCAAGGTGCCGGGGCTGTTCGGCGGCAGCAAGAAGAAGTCGGAAGAGCACCTTCGCAAGTCGCTCACCTACGCTCCGAACAGCACCGCGTCGCATTACTTTCTCGCCGAAACGCTGTTCGACATGGACCGCGATGCGCGAGGCACGCGAGGAGCTGCAGAAGGTAATCGCCGCGCCGATCGATCCCGACTGGGCAGCCGAAGATCGCGACTTCAAACAGAAGGCGCAGCAGCTCCTCGCGCGTCAAGGCCGACCGTAAGGTCGGCCCCTGCACGTATCGATACAATAGAAGGCTTGCGCACCTCTCATCCGGCGCTGACCGCGCTGCGTCACCGCAACTTCCGCCTGATCTGGATCGGCCTGCTGCTGTCGTTCACCGGCTCGTTCATGCAGAACGCGGCGCTGCTGTGGCACGTGTCGCTGCTCGTCGCCGCCCGATCAGAAGGGGCTCGCGCTCGGCGCGGTCGGGCTCGTCAGGGTCGTTCCCGATCATCGTCTTCTCGATGATCAGCGGCGTCGTCGCCGACGCCTGGGACCGGCGCCGGCTGATGCTGATGACGCAGACCGGCTCCGCCGTCGTGGCGATCGGACTCGCACTACTGGCGTTCAGCGGCTCCACGTCGGTGTGGCCGGTCTATGCGCTGGCGGCGCTTGGCTCGGCCGTCGGCGCGTTCGACCTGCCGGCGCGGCAGTCGCTCGTGCCGAGCCTCGTGCCGCGCGAAGACCTGCCGAACGCCATCAGCCTCAACACGATCATGCAGCAGACGGCGCAGGTGCTCGGGCCGGCGCTCGGCGGGATCGTCATCGCCTCGACCAACGTCGGCTGGGCGTACGTCATCAACGCCATTTCGTTCGTCGCCGTGATCGTCGGCGCTGCTGATGATGCGCGGCGTGCCAACGCGACCGAGAAGTCGACCTCGAAGGACGACATCTCGTGGCGCGCGGCGCGCGAGGGGCTGCGCTTCGTCTTCCGCTCGCCGCTGATCCGCTCGACGATGCTGCTCGATTTCTTCGCGACGTTCTTCTCGTCGGCGACGGCGCTGCTGCCGATCTTCGCGCAGGACATCCTGCAGGTCGGCGCCGACGGGATACGGCTGGCTGTATGCCGCGCCCGCGGTCGGTGCGACGCTGATGAGCGCGGCGATGGTGCTGCTGACGAGCCGCATCGAACGCCGCGGTCCGGTGCTGCTTGTGGGCCGTGGCGCTCTACGGAGCGGCGACCGTCGGCTTCGGCCTGTCGCGTTCGTTCTGGATCACGTTCGCGTGCCTCGCCCTGACCGGCGTCGCCGACACGGTCAGCATGGTCATTCCGCAACATCGTCCGGCAGCTCGAAACGCCCGATCGCCTGCGCGGCCGCATGATCGGCGTGAACATGGTCTTCTTCGTCGGCGGCCCGCAGCTCGGCGAGATCGAGGCCGGCGCCGTCGCCAACTGGTTCGGGGCGCCGTTCTCGGTCATCACGCGGCGGACTCGGATGCCTGATCGCGGTCGCGTGGATCGCGGTGTCCACACCGCAGCTTCGAACATATCGCGCAACGTCGGTCCCGACCGCGAAGGCGATCGGCACGGAGCCGGTGCCGACTGGGTAAATCCCAAATCCCAAGTCCCAATCACGAATCACTAGAGGTTTCATAACTAGTCACAAATGCCTTCACTGTTTGATCCCTTTTCGAGTCGCGACCTCACGCTGCCCCACCGCATCGTCGTGTCGCCGATGTGCCAGTACTCGAGCATCGATGGCTTCGCCTCCGACTGGCATCTCGTGCATCTCGGATCGCGTGCCGTCGGCGGCGCCGCGCTCGTGATGACCGAGGCGTCCGCAGTGACCGCCGAGGGTCGTATCAGCCCGCAGGACCTGGGCATCTACCTGGACGCACACGTCGAGATGCTCGCGCGCATCGTCCGGTTCATCCACACACAAGGCGGGGCCGCGGGGATGCAACTCGCGCATGCAGGCCGCAAGGGCAGCACGCCGCGACCATGGGATGGTCATAGCGCCCTCCCGCCTGAGGGAGGCGGCTGGCAGCCCGTCGGCCCGACCGACGAACCGTTCTCCGATACGTTTCCGGTGCCCCGGCCGCTTGCAACCGACGAGATTCCGGCTCTTGTCGACGCGTTCGGTCACGCGGCGAAGCGCGCATCGGCCGCCGGCTTCGACGTCCTGGAGCTCCACGCCGCTCACGGCTACCTCATGCACGAGTTTCTCTCGCCGCTGACGAACACGCAGAACAGATCGTTACGGCGGATCGTTCGATAACCGGATTCGCCTGTGCCTCGAGGTCGTGGACGCGGTCAGGCAGGTCTGGCCGGAGCGATTGCCGGTGTGGCTGCGCATCTCGGCGACCGACTGGGTGGCCGGCGGATGGGACGTCGACGAAGCAGTGGAGCTGGCCAGACGCGCGCGCGATCGGGGCATCGATCTGGTCGACTGCTCGTCGGGCGGACTCCTGTTGTCGCAGAAGATCGCGATCGGGCCAGGCTACCAGGTGCCGTTCGCCGAACGCATCAGACGCGAGGCGCGGATCGCAACAGGCGCCGTGGGTCTCATAACATCGGCAACGCAGGCGGACGAGATCATCCGCAACGGACAGGCGGACTGCGTGCTGCTCGCGCGCCAGATGCTGCGCGATCCATATTGGCCGATGCATGCCGCCCAGGAGCTTGGCGTCACGTTCCCGTGGCCCGCGCAGTATTCACGCGCGGCGCCCGAAGGATCGCCAAAACGACTGCCAACGCCTCGGGGGTCGCAGTCCAGGAATCCTCGCTCCACGCCTAGCGAACTCCCCAGCCGCAGCCGATAACGGAAGCACCCCTCCCCGTTTTAGGTCCTGATCCGTCAGCTGAGCTCCGGTAGGACCGTAGCAAGGCCGTATGAAAGAAGTGAAACAGCCCACGATCCGTCGCAGGTTGTCGCTCCGGCGTTGGGTCCCATTTGCCGTGCTCGCGCTGGGGGGCACGCTGACCGCGGTCACCGTGATTTCTCTCTCCCTTACGGAAGAGGTTCGGGCGAGGGCTGCGTTCGAGAGTGACACCCTCGAAACCTGGCACAACGTGAACTCCGGCCTCGAGCGCCTTGTCGAAGTCGCTCGCGTATCGACGGCGCTCCTGGCCGTGAGCCAGGAGATCAACTACGTCGAGTTCCGTTCCTTCGTGCGTGGACTCCAGCTCCGCGAGCGGTATCCCGCCGTTGACGGTATCGGGTTCTCGCAGCGCATCCGGCGGCAGGATCTTCGCACCTTCCTGCGACAGATACACCTGGACGGTGTGCCGGAGCTGGATGTGTGGCCTGTAGGTCCCAGGAGCGAATATCACACGATCCTGTTCCTGGAACCTGGCGATGCGCGGAACACCTCCTCGGTCGGATTCGACATGGCGACGAACGCGACGCTGTTCGCCGCGATGGAACGCGCTCGAGACTCTGGAAAGCCAGCGGTCAGCGAGCGGTTTTCAATCGCGCCTTTCTCGGACGCCGGTGAACGGACCCGGGCCGTCGTCTTCGTGCCGGTGTATCGTGTCGGCGCGGTCCTCCGAACCGTTGAGAACCGGCGGAGGGCTCTTGTGGGGTTCGTATTCTGTACATTCCGACCCGAAGTACCGCTTCAGCAGAGCGTGGCGGCAACGACAGCTTCGCTGGGCGTCGATGTATACGACACCGAAATGGACCCCAGGAGGCTGCTGTATCGATCGGTGATCGACAACGGAGAGCCTCGATTCCGCTCCACATACGCCGTTCAAATCGCCGGGCGCCGGTGGCTGCTGGCCGCGAGATCGCGCGAGTCGTCCGCAGGACTCTTTCCGCTCGAGGCGCAGAGAACTCTCGTGGCCGGGGCGCTGTTATCGCTCCTGCTCTTCGCCCTCATGCGGGCCCAGATTCGTGCGTGGGAAGCGTCGGCCCGTCACGGGGCTGAACTTCGCGCGGCGGATCGGGCAAAGGATCAGTTCCTCGCAACGCTGTCTCACGAGTTGCGCACGCCCCTGAATGCGGTACTCGGATGGGTGACCATGCTGCGAACCGGTGCCGTGCGTGACGATCGGCGCGAGCACGCCCTGGAGGTCGTGGAGCGCAACGCGCGGGCGCAGGCGCAGCTCATCGAGGACCTTCTCGACACCTCCCGCATTCTCATGGGAAAGATGCGGGTAGACATGCGTCCGTTGCCGATCGTGTCAGCTGTCCTGGCCGTACTGGATTCACTGCGACCAACGGCCGACGCGAAGGGGATACACCTTCATGGACCGGAGCTGCGCGATCTCGGTTGTGCGACGATCTCGGCGGATCCGGGGCGGTTCGAGCAGATCGTTTCCAACCTCCTCTCAAACGCCATCAAGTTCACCCCTCCAGGCGGGGACGTCTGGCTGAACGTCATGTGCGAGGCCGAACAATTGCGGATGTCAGTGCGCGATACCGGAGTCGGCATCGATCCAGACTTTCTCCCGCACGTGTTCGATCGTTTCCGTCAGGCGGATGGCTCGACGACGCGAGCACACGCGGGCATTGGAGTGGGCCTTGCGATTGTTCGACACCTGGTGGAAGCGCACGGCGGGACCATTGAAACGTACAGCGACGGACCGAATCGGGGCGCAGAGTTCGTTGTCATGCTTCCCATGAGCGGGGCGGTCGAGCCTGTGCACGCGGATTCCCTGCCTTCGACCAGCCTCGGGGAACCGGACCGGGAATCACGCGACGCGGACATCGTTCGGACATGAGCGCCCCACCGTCTCTGTCTCCTATGCGGCGCGCACTTTGACCCGCATCGTTCCAATTTTCTCTATCGACGCTGTGAGCGCATCACCGGGACGCAGCGGCCCGACGCCGGCCGGCGTGCCGCTGAGAAAGATGTCGCCCGGGTACAACGTGTAGAAAGACGAAGCATATTCAATGAGCGCCGCGACGCCGCGGATCATCTGCCGTGTATTACCGTCCTGACGTCGCTCCCCGTTCACCTCGAGGTGGAGATTGAGATCCGTCGGATCTGGTATTTCGTCCGCCGTCACGAGCCAGGGACCGATCACCGAATAGGTCTCGCACGACTTGCGAAGGCTGCGCTCCTCCTTGCCGTGCGGGGTTATGTCGAGCGCCACGGCATAGCCGCCGACGTGCTTCAACGCGTCGTCACGCCGGATGTTGAGGCCCTGCTTGCCGACAATGACCGCCAGTTCGACCTCGTAGTCGATCTGGCGTTCCATCATGCGCAACGCGATGCCGTCACTCGGCCCCGCCAGCGAGCTGTTTGCCTTGAGGAACAGACCAACCGACATCGCCGCCGCGATCGCCGCATCGTCTTCGCCGCCCTTGCGGTAGTTGACGGGTGCGCCGATGATCTTGTTGGGATTCGCGACAGGACTTAGAAGCGTGAGGTTATCGAGCGGCATCGGCGCGCTGTTCGTGGCCAACGCACGAGCTCGTGTCGCCACCTTCTCCAGATTGGCCATCAGCATGTCGCCAGCGGGGAACGGATAGCGATAGGCCGGAAGCTCCTCGAGCGCAGCAGTCACATCGCGTACCTGATCCCCATCCACCACTCCCAGGCGGTTCTCTCCAAATCGACAAAGTCGCATAGACCGCCGAGTATACTTTCAGAAACCAACAATATTCTTTATGAGATACGCCACCTTTTCACTGCCGGGCGACACGACTCCTCGGCTCGGCATCGTCAGCGGCGACAGGATCGTGGATGTGACGACGCTCCCCGCGGACCCGAAGAGTCCGCCCCGGAGCCTCCTGGAGCTCATTCAACGCGGACCGGAGGAATGGCTACGCCTGGCGGATCGCGCCTCCGATGTCTCGCGCGGACAGAGCCACTTGGCAAAAGACGTGCGCTGGCATGCGCCGATTCCGCGGCCGTCGAAGAATGTCTTCTGTCTGGGCCGCAACTACGCCGATCACGTAAAGGAAGCGGCAAAGGCGCGCGGCCAGGAATTCAAGCTACCGACGCATCCCGTCTTTTTCACGAAGGCGCCGACCGCCGTGATCGGGCCGCACGACGACATCGTCTGGGATCAGCGGGTGACGCAGCAGGTGGATTGGGAGGCCGAGCTGGCCGTGATCATCGGGGTCGGCGGCCGCAACATCAGCCGCAGCGCCGCGATGTCCCATGTGTTCGGCTACACCGTCGTCAACGATGTCAGCGCGCGAGACCTGCAGAGCGCGCACGTGCAGTTCTTCAAGGGTAAGAGCCTGGATACGTTCTGCCCGATGGGGCCGGTCGTCGTCACGGCCGACGAGTACGGCGATCCCCAGCAGAAAAGTGTCAAGCTCCGCGTCAACGGGGTCGAAAAACAGAACGGCAGCACCGCCGACATGATCTTCCCGATCGACCAGACAATCGAGGTTCTGTCACTCGGCTGCACGCTCGAGCCGGGTGACATCATCTCGACGGGCACGCCCGAAGGCGTCGGAATGGGACGCACACCGCAGGAATGGCTCAAAGTCGGCGATCAAATGGAAACAGAGGTTGAGGGAATAGGGATCCTCC
This sequence comes from uncultured Acidobacteriota bacterium, assembly GCA_963741135.1. Classification (GTDB taxonomy): domain Bacteria; phylum Acidobacteriota; class Vicinamibacteria; order Vicinamibacterales; family UBA2999; genus Gp6-AA40. The sequence continues at coordinate 187,744 of CAVUHC010000003.1, read as the reverse complement.
GGAACCGGGTCGTTTCTGCGTAGGGAGGTCATTGGGAGCCGCTGGGCATCGCTTGTGCACATCCCGGACCGAGGGAACGCCCATGTTGATGTTTCTTGTGGTTCTGCTTGTCGCGCTGTGGCTTCTCGGGATGGTAACGACCACCACGCTCGGCGGATGGCTGCATATCCTTCTCGTCATCGCGATCGTATTCCTGCTGATCCGGGTCATCCGCGGACAGCCGGTCTGAAATAGACTTACCTCATGAGCACGACCTTCAAGGTCAACATCGAGCACGTCAATCACACCACGTCGCGGGCGGTCGTCCGGACTCATACGCTGCTGGTGGATCGCGGCGTCGCCAAGGGCGGACTCGACCTGGGTCCGGCGGGCGGCGAATACGTGCCCGTCGCGCTCGGCGGCTGCTTTACGAGCCACCTCCTCGGCGCGATCCGGGAACGCGAAGCGCCGATGACGAATGTGAAGGTGGCGGTGACCGGAACACTGAACGGATCGCCCGAACGCTTCACGGCGTTCACGGTGGACGTGACCGCCGAATGCGGCGATGCGGACCTCGCGCGCAAGCTGATCACGATTGCCGAGCGCGCCTGCCAGGTGATGAACACGCTGCGGCAGGTTGCCCCAATCGCGATCTCGTATCAGGGCGTGCCGATCGAGTCGGCTGAAGCCGTCGCGTAGAACGTCAACCCTTCGCGCGACAACGCCACTCCGATCGCCGCGAGGCCCGCGGCGACCCACGCCCACGCGGTCAGCATCCGGTGCTCGATCAGCAGGCCGGCGACGATCGGCGCCACGATTGACGCCATCGACATCAGCGACTGCGTAATGCCGAGCACCACACCCTGCTCCTGTCTTCCGGCCTGCTGCGTGATCAGGCTGGTCAGCGCCGGGCGGATCACGCCATTGCCGAACGCTGCCAGCGTCCCCGTCACGACCAGCAGCCCAAAAGACGACGCAATCCCGAGACCGAAGTAGCCAATCACCAGCGCCACGAATCCTGCGGCAACCAGCGTCGACTCGCCGAAGCGCTTCACCAGGCGTCCGATCAGCCCGCCCTGCAGGATGATCCCGAGAAACCCGACGTAGCCGAAGACATACCCGATCTCGCGGGGCCCGAACGGATGCCCTTGGTACGTGAAGCGACGCTCGGCAAACAGCGCAAAACCCGAGATGAACAACGAAAAGGACGTGATGAAGAACAGAAACTGAAACAGCCGCTCGCGAAGACCCGGGCGGGTGAAGTACTTCGCATAGGTCTTCCACTGGAACGCCCCTTCGCGGTCATCGAACGCGTGGTGAGACTGGCGGCCGCCTTTCAGCAGCGTTGCCGTGCAGAGAATGCTCAGCGCCGACATGCACGCCGCCAGGTAGATCGGCGTCGTCAGACTGTACTTCGCCGACAGGTACCCTGTCAGCGAAGGGCCAATGAAGAAGCCAATGCCAAAGGCAATGCCGATCAACCCGAAGGATTTGGCGCGCTGGCTCGGTTCGGTGTGGTCGGAAATGTAGGCCTGCGCGAGCGAAAGGTTCCCGGCCGTCGATCCGTCGAGCACGCGCGCGAGGTACAGCATCCACAAGACGTGGGCCCGCGCCATCACGATGAAGCCGATCAAGGTCCCGATCTGGCTGATCAGCAGCATCGGCTTGCGGCCGACGCGATCCGACATGTGCCCGATGAACGGTCCTGACACCAACTGGCACGCCGCGAACACCGAGATGAGCATCGTCGCCTGCAACGGCGTCGCGTTCAGCGTCTCCGCGTAAATGGCGAGCAGCGGAATGACGAGCGTCATGCCGAAGACGTCGACGAGAACAATGAGGAAGACGGGAAGAAGAGAAACGCGCGGTGTGGCCCCGCGACCAGCGGTCATGGATCCATTATCCCGAAACGCGCCTCCGCGCGTCGCGCCAGGGAGAGGCCAGGATAATCCTGGCCTCTCGCTGCGCCAGAGGTGGCCGCAGAGTCAGCGAGTGCCCGAGGGTTGCTTGACGTACCTGTACACCCCCCCGTCGCCGGTCTTTGCGACGTACACAACTCCGTCGCGATCGACTGCAATCCCTTCGCGTCCGCCGGCGGCCTCGATCGAATCAGGGTCGGGAACGAAGTAACGCACCTTACCGCCGCTCGCGGCGCCGATGCGAACGCCTCGCTTGAGCGTAGGATTCACGGTCGGCGTGTTCGACTGTGAGTCGGCGCTATAGAGCATTCCGGCGCGATCGAGGAAGATACCGCTCGGCCGGCCGAACTGTTTCCATTCCGCAAGGAATTTTCCGTCCTGGTCGAATACCTGGATGCGGCTATTGCCACGATCGGCGACAAGCAGCCGACCCTGCGCGTCCATCACGAGCCCATGGGGCGTGTCGAACTCTCCGGGGCCCGACCCCTTCTTACCCCACGTCTTGATGAACGTACCGTCCTTGCTGAATTTGACGATGCGGGCGTTGCTGTCGCCACCATGACCGTCGGCAACGAAGATATCGCCGTTCGGCGCGACGAGGACGTCTGACGGCTGGTTGAACGTGTCCGGTCCGTCGCCCGCGACGCCCGCTTTACCGAGCGTCAACAGCACGCGACCGGTCGGGCTGAACTTGACGACCTGCTGCCCTTTCGCGCCTTTGCCCTGGCCGTCGGTCACCCACACGTTGTCGTCGCGGTCGATGAAGATGCCGTGCGGGAAGATGAACATCCCCGCGCCGAAGCTGGCGATCAGTTTGCCCGACGCATCGAATTTCAGAAGCGGAGCGAGGTTCGAGCCATCGCACGTCGCGCCGCCGCACCGCTCGAACACCCACACCGATTTGCCGTCGCGATCGATGTCGATCCCGTAGGTCGCGCCCATCTTGCGCCCGGCAGGGAGCTGACCCCAGGTTTCGATCTTGTACGGATTGGGGAACTCGTTGGATGCCTGGCCCTGGCCGAGCGTCACGATGTCCGTGATCGCGAGCGCGGCTACCAGCGCCGCACCTGCGACGATGACGTTCCGATGTGCCGAACGCATGCGCTCCTCCTCCTAGTTTCTTCGTGTGCTTCGCGCCCTTCGTGGTTGATCAGAGATCACCGAGATTCCCCCCGCGTATCAGTTTCCATAACCGCGGCTTCGCGCCCGGATCGAATTCCACCAGGTACACCTCGTCATTCCCCTGCTCGATCTTGACCGCCTGCTCCGGCGTGAGACTGAGCAGTGCGCGAAGGATCATCTGGTTGGTGATGCGGTGCGCGACGATGAGGACATTGCCCGAGGGATGCTCCCGGCGAATCATCTCGACGCTCTCGCGGGCGCGTGCGAGCAACTGATTGAGCGTTTCTCCTCCATCCATCGCGTCGTCCCACGTATTGACGCGCTTCAGATAGTCGGGATCGGTATCCGAGCCACCCTGAAACCTGCCGTAGTTGCGTTCCCGCAGGCCCGGCAGGCTCTTGATCGTCATGCTGGAGCCGGCAACGGCCTCCGCCGTGTCGCGACTGCGCGATAGCGTGCTCGAGTAGATCGCGTCGAGACGGACGCCCTTGAGCGTTTCCGCGAGATCTATCGCCTGTTTCCGCCCAGTGTCGTCGAGCGGGCGGTCGGTCCATCCCTGCAGGCGGTGCGCGAGGTTCCAGTCGGTCTGGCCGTGACGCGCAACGTAGAGACGCAGCGTCCCGCCAGCCTGGGCGTCCGGAGCGACGGCGGCGCGGGGTGCGAGTAGCAGGAGAAGAGCGAGAAGGAAGGTTTTTCGTGGCGTGAGCATGCGCATAACTTACACCCAGTCGTCCGCGCCCAGTCGCATGAAGAGTCGAACGCGGCGCGCGAGGGCTATTTCCCTGACAGCTCGCGCTTTAGCCAGGCACGCGCGTGGGTCCAGTCGCTTTCGACGGTCCGAACGGAGAGGCCCAAGTGCTCGGCAACCTCGGGCACTGAGAGCCCAGAAAAGAATCGCAGAACGACGATTTCGGCTCCGCGCGGGTCGATCGCCTCGAAGCGCGAGAGGGCGCTCTCGAGTGTAAGGAGGTCTTCGACCGGCACGGCTGCCGTCGATGCTGCCTGGAGCAGATCGTCCAGTTCCACGTGAGGAAGGCGGCCTCCCCGCTTATGGCTCTTCTGGTGGCGGCCGTGATCGACCAGCAGGCGCCGCATTGCCTGTGCCGCCAGCGCCAGCCCGTGCGTGCGGCCCTGCCACTCCGCGCCGCGGTCTTTCTGCAAACGCAGCCACGCCTCGTTGACCAGGGCCGTCGGCTGAAGCGTGTGATTGGCCCGTTCGCGCCCGAGGTACCGGCCTGCGACCTTGCGCAGTTCGCCGTACATCAGCGGGAACAGGTCATTGCCCGCGGCTGGACGTTTCGTCGACGACATCGCTATCCCCTCCAGGCGGATATGCGGGGTTTGCTCTCGATTGACGCGTTGAGTGGTGAAACCGGATTGACGTTACCACACCGGTTCCACAAGGAGTCACCATGAAACGATTCGAACTACTGCTGGCAGGATCCTTTGCCGCGGTGCTGCTCTTCCCGCCGCCGGCAAGCGCGGAAGTGCCCTACAAGTGCGGAACTGGGACGTTAAGGGACGTCGACGCAGTCCTCGAGACCTTTCCTGCGGAAAAGCACACCCGCGTCGTGACGAAGACAAACAAACGCGGCGAGCGGGAAACGCACGTCGATGCGTCATCGGGCGAGAGACACGAAAAGACGTATACGGTCACCGTCCAGCTCGAGGACATGAGCTACACGGCGCAGTCGTCCGGGAATTTCTGGAATTTCGACCCGACACGGCTCGTGATCAACGATCCGATCGGTCTCTGCGTTGACAGGAACCAGATCATTCTGCGGCGGCCGGACGGCAAGGACTACAAAGCGAAGATCGTACGCGCCGTCAGGAACGTGGATTCACGGCCATAAGGCGCGCCAGTTCCAGTCTCGCTTCTTTGATCGGCTGAAGCTCGGGATCGGCGTCCTTCCACCACTTGAAAAAGGATTCGTAGGCCTGGCGCGCTTTCGCCGTGTCGCCGCCCAATGCGATCGCGCGGGCGAGCCCGAGGTGAGCCAGCGGATACAGTTGCGAGTCGGCCACCTCACCGCGGTGGTCGATGATGCTCTGGAACTCGGCGGCGGCTTCGGGACCGTGTTTCAGCTGTAGTTGCGCCTGCCCTCTCAGATAAGCGGGCCAGAACTCCGAAACTGGTGCGTGATCAAACGGTCGTACCGGTTCGAGCAACTCGAGCCCGCGCGCCGGCTGCCCGCCTTTGATGGCATTCGCCGCGGCGATCACCGGCAGAATCACGCGCGTCGTCAGAATCGCCTCCGGATAGCGTCTCGCCAACTCGCCGGACAGGTTTGACGCGTCGGCTGCGGCGCCGCACCAAGCCAGCGTGCGACCCGCCGACTCGAGCGTGAAGTTGTCGCGGCTCAGGCGAATCGCCACCGCGACCTCGCTTCGGGCCTCCGTACATTGGCCGACGACCGCGTGAGATTCGGCGTCCTGGGCGCTGTACCTGCCGGCAAGTTCCGTAAGATTCGCCTGTCTCGTCGCATCGACGCTGCGGCGAAACTCCTCGTGGGCCTTCTCGATGCGACCACCAAAGGCCGACGCACGCGGCTCCCAGTTGGACGCCCAGGGCCCTTCCGGCTTCGCGAGGGATACCTCGAGCTCGCGAGCCATCGTCGCCGCGTCGTTCTCGATAAACGCCACGAAGTAGGCCACGCGGCGAAGCTCGATGTAATCGATCTGCGCCGCCCGCGCATCCTCGAGAACCTTCTTCACCTCGTCAAAGCGGTTGAGCGCCAGCAGCGTTCTGCCGAGATTCTCCGGCAGCGTGACAAACTTGGGATCGAGCCGGATGCCCTCGCGAAGCGGCTCGATGGCCTGCTGATACTGTCCGAGCGACCACGCCGCGAAGCCAAAGCTATTGAACGCGAATGCTTCTCTTGGGTATGCGACCATCCAGGATCGGGCAAGCGCCAGCGCCTTGTCCCATGCCTGGGTGGCATCGCGGTAATACCGCCACGAGATCAGGAACCGCTCCCGCTCGCTGACCCTGTCCCGCAGCTCGAACGCCCTGCGCGAATACTCCGGCGCCAGCGCGGACTGACCTGTATTGGCGTACGTCCCCGAGAGCTGGGCCTGCGCAAGCGCGAAGTCCGGATCGAGCTCGATGGCCCGTTTGAGGTGCGGAATGGATTCGAGGCGTGGGGAAAACCGTCCTTGATCGAGCGCCAGCGCGTAGGCGTGCAGCGCCTCGAGCGACGGCGTCGTCGCCCTGGGAAGCGGCACGTCGTACTGCTGGATCGACGCAAGCGACTCGCCGAGCTTTTCCCGCAATCTCGAGGCGGCGCTGCCCAGCGAGGTCAGCACCTCCTCCTTGCTGGCCGCCTCGACCTGATCGCGCGCCATCACGTCGCCGGTTTCGGCGTTGACGGCCTCGAGCGCGATGACGTAGTTGCTGCCGAGGCTGGCGATCGAGCCGGCGAGGAGCGCCTTGAGTTGTTCGCGGCGCGCGATCTCGCGTGCGAGCGCGCGCGTGATGCGTTCGTCGGGCGCGCGCTCCATGAGCCGCAGAGCCTCACGGACCCGCTCATCTGGAAACACCTTCAGGAACGGTGACTGTTCCAGGGCCACTGCCAGCGCCACCTTCAGCGTGCCGTCAAACACCGGATCGCCCGTCGAGTTGAGGAAGTCGGCGAGCACGATCGTGTCGCGCGCCGTCAACGCGCCAGCGCCGCGCGACACGAAGAGCGGCACGCCCACGACGACGGCAGCCACGATCACCGCTGCGGCGGCCATGCCCAGCCACGACCGCGTACGCCGGCCGTTTCGCGTCGCCGACGCGAGCGACGTGTCGATCATGTTGCCGGTCTCGGGATCCGGCAGGCCAGCTGCCATGGCAAGGGCTGACGCATGACGATCGCGAGGATCCAGCGGGATTGCCTGCAGGATGACGCGCTCGAGGTGCGGATTCATCTCCGGCACGAGGAGAGACGGGCGCGTCGGATCGCTTCTCGTGCCGGAGCGGCTCCCCGCGCGCTGCCCCGTCACGAGCTCGTAGAGCACGAGCCCGAGCGCGTACACATCGGTACGCTCCGAGAGTGCTGCGCCGGGTGAGAGCTGCTCGGGCGCCATATAAGCCGGCGTCCCGATCATTGCGTGCTGTCCGGTCTCATTGGCGCTGATCGCAATCCCGAAGTCGGCGATCCGCACCATGCCGTTTTCGTCAATGAGGATATTGGCAGGCTTGAGATCGCGATGCAGGACACCCTGTGCGTGGGCCGACGCCAGTCCGGCGCACAGCTCGTGCGCGATCTGGATGACCTTTTCAGACGGCAAGCGGCCGACTCGTTTCAGCAGGGTTGCGAGGTCCTCCCCCCGCACGAACTCCATCGAGAAGAAGACTTCGTCGCCTGCCTCTCCGACGTCGAACACCCGGCAGACCGCCGGGTGCGTGATCTGGCGGGCAAGGCGGACCTCCTTGATGATGTGTGCGCGCGCTTCCGGGCTCGCCGAGCGGATCAACTTCAGCGCGACCTGGGTGTCGAGCACGAGGTCATCGGCACGCCAGATGTCGCCCATACCGCCTCGGCCGGTGCGCGCAATCATCCGGTAGCGTCCCGCAAACAAATCCCCCGCGGCGAACGGCTCCTTCGCCGGCGGCGGAGACGACGGCATGCTGGCGGGCTCATCCTCGTGAAACACAAGGAGCGACTCGACTTCGGCTCGTAGTCCGGCGTCCTCTGCGCAGGCATCGGCGAGGAAGGCGCCCCGCTCGCCGGCTGGCCGAGAGAGCGCCGCCAGAAAGAGCTCCTTCGCGCGCTCGTGTAGCGATGACATGCCTTGGATACGCCGAGTCTACCGGCACGGCGGCGGCACGAGATCGAGAAAATTGCCGCTCCTCCCACGAAACCCACACATTTGTGCCAAATCCGGCCATGTTGCGGGGTATCTGTGGACTTGACGCGTTAAGAGTCAGACAAGGCATCGGATGGACCGGCGCCCGAAACCGTGTGAATGAGGAAAGCCCGATGAACGCAATGAAGATCGCCGCTCCCGCGCTGCTCCTGGGCCTCGCGCTCACGGCCACCCCGGCGCTGGCTCAGCAGTCATCCAAAGGCGACCGATTCGGGCGTCCGACCGACCGACCGCCGGTCAACGCACGCAACTGCTCCCTGTCGCGGTCCTGCTCCCCTGGCCCTTACGCCTCCGTGATTCCCTACATCTCCGCGGGTCGCAAGAAGTCCGGGACGCTGTCGCCCGCGACCGTCAGGTTCGGTAAGTAGTCCCCGGTCCCGAAAGGCAGGGTCGCGCAGATGAGAAAGATGCCACGCCCGATGATGACGGCGATGCTCTGCGCGGCCGCGGTGAGCGCCCAGTTCGTCAGCGGCAAGGCGACGCGCGATGCGCTGTTCCTCGACGTCGCTCGACTTCAGCGCGCTGCCGAACATGCTGATCGCCACCTCGGTCGTTTCAATCCTCCTCGTCGCCGCGAACGTTCGCGCCGCGCGGTCGATCCGGCCGGAAGTCCTGGTGCCGGCCTCGTTTGTCGCCAGCGCGATTCTCTTTGTTTGCGAATGGCTGTTCCGCTCGATGGCCCCGTCGGTCGGAGCCGTCGTCGTGTACCTGCACATCTCCGCCGTTGGCCCCCTCCTCGCCTCCGGCTTCTGGCTGATCTCGAGCGAACGCTTCGACCCACACACCGCGAAAAAACGCTTCGGTCAGATTGCCGGTGCCGGTACGCTCGGCGGCCTTGTCAGCGCGCTTGTCGCCGAACGGATCGCAACGCTGTTTGGCATCCCCGCGATGCTCCCGTTGCTGGCGGCATTGCAGCTGCTCAGCGCCTGGATGGTGAGACGCCTGGCGGTCGGATCGTTCCCGCCGGCCCGCCTGAGCGGGGCCCACGATGTGCGCATCGAGCCGGCGGCGCCGCGCGCCGGACTGCGGCGGCTCGCCGAGACACCGTACCTCCGCCACCTCGCGGCACTCGTCCTGCTCGGCACCACGGGTGCTGCACTCATCGACTACTTGTTCAAGGCAAACGCAGTCGAGGCATTCGGCCGGGGCGATCACCTCCTCCGTTTCTTTGCCATGTACTACGCAGGGACGAGCCTCCTGACATTCATCGTGCAGACGTCGTCGAGCAGCGCCGTTCTGGCGCGGTTCGGATTGGCGTTCACGACCAGCACCCCCTCAATCGCGCTGCTGGCGGGCAGCATCAGCAGCCTTATTGCGCCGGGGTTCGGAACGGTATTGGTGGCGCGAGGCGGTGAATCCGTACTGCGCAGCTCGCTCTTCCGCGCGGGCTACGAGCTCTTCTACACGCCGATTCCCGCTTCGGAAAAGCGTGCCGCGAAGTCGATCATCGACGTGGCATTCGATCGCCTCGGCGACGCGGTGGGCGGCATGCTGGTGCGCCTGACAATCCTGTTGGCTCCGGCCCTGCAGTCATCGGTGATTCTCTCGCTCGGCATGGGGTGCTCGGCTGCGGCAATCTTCGCGGCGAGCCGCCTCAATCGCGGATACGTCCGCACGCTCGAGAAGAGTCTTCTCAACCGCGCGGACCGCGTCGATCTCTCGGACCTGGATGACGCGACGGTCGGAACCACGCTGCGCAAGGCGCTTGGACAGGAACGGGCGGATGCCGGGGTCCGCCACGCGAACGCCACGCGCCAGGAACGGGTCGCCGCGGCGCGACAGATACCGATGGATCGCGAGGTGCAAGACATCCTCGCGCTGCGCTCGCGCGACCGCGAGCGCGTCGTACGCGTGCTGTCGAGGAACGACGGATTGCCCGCGTCGCTCGTGCCGCACGCCATCGCGTTGCTCGCGTGGGACGCCGTTGCCGAGCACGCGCTCTTCGCGCTGCGCAAGGTCGCCGACCAACGCGTCGGCGAGCTCGTCGACGCGTTGGTCGACCCGAACCAGGAGTTCGCCATCCGGCGCCGCCTCGCGCGGGTGTTCTCGGTCTGCGTGTCCCAGCGGGCGGCGGACGGCGTGGCGCTCGGACTCGACGACCTCCGGTTCGATGTCCGGTACCAGGCCGCGCGCTCGCTGCTGGCAATCGTCGACAAGAATCCAAACGTCAGGATCGACGGCGATCGCATGCTCGCCGTCGTGCTGCGCGAGGTCACGGTCGGGCGTCCGGTGTGGGAAAGCCGCCGCCTCCTCGACGGTGACGTTGCCGACAGCCATTCACCGCTCGATCGGTTCGTGCGCGATCGCGCGGGCGACAGTCTCGCCCACGTGTTCACCGTTCTGTCGCTCGTGCTGCCGCGCGAGCCGATGCAAATCGCGTTTCGCAGCCTGCACACCGACGATCCCCATCTTCAGGGAACGGCGATCGAGTATCTGGAGGAAGTTCTTCCCCAGCAGATCCGCGAGCGGCTCTGGCCGTACATCGAGCGGCGTCCGGTGACCCGCACAGCCCGTCCGCGTAACGAAGTCATCGCAGACCTGCTCCGCTCGAACCACACGATCGCCGTGAATCTCCGGGAGCTGCAGCGCCGCGCCGCACTCGTTCCACTCGACACAGGCGTATAGGAGCCGTCATGACGAGCCACAAGAGCAGACTCATCGAACCGCGCGCGCAGACCGCGCTTCCCGGCGCCCGCGAGCGCGCCGGATGGAAGCGTCTGCCGGACGACGTCCTGGCGGAGCAGGTTCGTCGTCTCGCAATATCCGCCGCGGTGGGCGCTGGTCTCTGGACGTATGGACTGCTGATGAACACCGTCGTGCAGCCGCTGACGGTTGGCGCGGTCGTGCCCCGCATGAACGTGATGATCGACATTGCCGCGATCGCCGCGTCCGGTCTCATGTTTCTCTATGTGCGGTATTCGCCACACGCGCCCCAGGTAAAAACGAACGCCGGTCTCCTCTACCTCGTCGCGAATGCCATCGGCGTCGCGCTGATCAACAGCTGGACGAAAGTGCCGGCGACCGATGCGGTGCACCTGTCCTGGAACACGGTCGTCATCCTCGTAGGGTCGATGATCATGCCCGCCACGCCCCGGAAGATGCTCGCCGCCGCGTTCGTGGCGGCGTCGATGGATCCCCTGGGCGATCTGGATCGCGCATCTACGAGGCATGCCCGTGCCGTCCATGATCTACACCTTCGTGGTGTTCATGCCGAACTACGCCTGCGCGGTCGTGGCCATACTGCCCTCTCAGGTCCTCCACCATCTTGGCCGCCGGCTTCACCAGGCGCGCGATATGGGCAGCTACCACCTGGTCGAATTACTTGGCCGAGGCGGGATGGGCGAGGTGTGGCGAGGGACGCATCAGCCTGCTGAAGCGCAACGCAGCAATCAAGCTCATACGCCCGGAGCTGCTCGGAGCGAGTCGCGAGGCCGACGCACAGAGCATGCTGCGGCGCTTCGAGCGCGAGGCGCAGGCCACGGCGACGTTGAGCTCGCCCCACACGATTCGCGTGTTCGACTTCGGCGCCACGGCCGACGGCACCTTCTACTACGTGATGGAGCTGCTCACGGGACGCGACCTCGAATCGCTCGTTCGCGAATTCGGACCTGTCCCCGCGTCGACCGCGCCGTGTTCCTGCTGCGCCAGATGTGTCATTCCCTTGCCGACGCGCATGCGCGAGGCCTGGTGCATCGCGACGTGACCCCGGCCAACGTGTACGTGTGCCGCATGGGCCTCGACTACGATTTTGCGAAAATGCTCGATTTTGGCCTGGTGAAGTTCAACAACCAGCGTTCCATGCAACACACGTTGATGGCGGGAGCGACGCACCACCGGCACGCCCGCGTACATGGCGCCGGAGGTGATTCTCGATGAGGGCCACATCGACCAGCGGGCCGACGTCTATGCGCTTGGCTGCGTCGCCTACTACCTGCTCACCGGCGTGCTCGTCTTCGAGGCGGACACGCCGATGAAGATGTTCGTCCACCACCTCCAGACTCCGCCGATCCGTCCCTCGCTGCGGACCGAGCTGCCGATTCCACGAGAGCTGGACGATCTCGTCCTGGCGTGCCTCGAGAAGGATCCGCACCGGCGTCCCCACGACGCCGAGGAGGTGCTTCGGATGCTTGCCCGCAGCGGTTCCGCTGGCAGGTGGGACAACGATGCCGCCAGGGGCTGGTGGGAAAAACACCTCCCGGAGCTCACCGGGCCGCTCGGCGAGGACGAGGCTACCCATCCCCTGACTGCGGGGTTTCAGGCCGCCTGACGCGTTAGCAGGCAGAGGAGAGAGTCCAATGCCTGCAGTCACCCCAACGCTGGTCGGAACCGCCCACAAGTCCTTGCTGGATCGCGCGTTATCGCCCTTTACGGACGTGCGGGCCGGGGAAGGCGCAACGGCGGTGCTGATGCTGGCCAACGTCTTTCTGCTCCTGATCTGCTACTCGGTCATTAAAACCGTCCGCGAGCCGCTGATTCTTCTCGGCGGCGGCGCCGAGGTCCGGTCTTACGCCGCGGCCGGCCAGGCGGTCCTGCTGATGGGATTCGTGCCGCTCTACAGCTGGTTCGCGTCGCGAGTCGGCCGCGCCCGGCTCCTCGTCGGCGTCACGCTGTTCTTCATCGTCTGCATCGAGCTGTTTGCGGCCGCCGTCGCGGCCCACGTGCCGTATGTCGGCGTCGCCTTCTTCATCTGGGTCGGGATCTTCAACATCTCGCTCGTCGCGCAGTTCTGGTCGTTCGCCAGTGACATCTACAGCAAGGAGGCCGGCAGCCGGCTGTTCCCGCTGATGGTGATGGGGATGACAGCCGGCGCGCCGCTCGGCTCGCTTGTAGCGGGACGCCTGTTTCATTCGGGGATGTCCCCCCAAGCCATCCTGCAGGTGTCGGCGGTGCTGCTATCCGCGAGCGTCCTGCTTTACCTGCGGATCAACAGCCGGGAAACGACTCCGGCTGCCACGGCGCAACCTGCGCTGTCGGCCCGCGGAGGCTTCGGCCTTGTGCTCAGCAGCGGCTACCTGCGGCTGATCGCCCTTCTCATCGTCCTGCTCAACGTGGTCAACACCACCGGCGAATACATCGTCGCCCGCATGCTGACCAGTCACGTGAGCGCGCTGGCGCTTGCCGATCCGACGTTCAACAAGGCGGCGTACATCGGCGCGTTCAGCGGCGACTATCAATTCTGGGTCAACGTGACGGCGCTCCTCCTCCAGGCCTTCGTAACTTCCCGCCTCGTCAAGCACGCGGGGCTGCGCGGAGTGCTGCTGGCGCTGCCGCTCATCGCGCTCGGCGGATACGCCATCATGGCCGCGGGCGTCGGGTTCTCAGTGGTGCGCTGGATCAAGACCGCCGAGAACGCGACCGACTACTCTGTGATGAACACCGCGCGTCAACTCCTCTGGCTCCCGACCACGCGCGAGGAAAAGTACAAGGCCAAGCAGGCGATCGACACCTTCTTCGTGCGAGGCGGCGACCTCCTCTCCGCAGCTGCGGTGTATCTCGGCACGACCGTGCTGCAGCTCGACATCGCCCGGTTTGCGCTGGGCAACACGATCCTGACACTCGCATGGATCGGCGTTGCGCTGCTGATTCTCAAACCCGTCGCGATACGGTGGGTGACCGTGCAACGGGCCGCGGCGGCTTTCGCGATGCTGGCTCTTTTCGTCGTCCCGGCGCCGGCAGCGGCGCAGGAAACCCGCCAGGACACGCTGGCGGCAAAGCGCGCGGAGAAAGCCCAGAACTTGCATCCGTACGAGCCGGCAGTGCAGGAGCGTCGGATCGAGAGACTCGAAACCACGCTGCTGTCCAAGCGACCGATCTACACGTGATTTCAGCCGCCTGGAATCGAGGCGGGTCCAACCAGCCTCCGCTCGCTTCGCGAGCTACGGCGGTCCGCCGTAGCCTTGGCGAAGGCGAAAACGACCCGCCCTCCTACGCTTATCGCGCTACCGCTGGCAACGCGTTGACGTTGAACTCCTCGCGCGAGATCACGCCGTCGCCATTGGCATCCTGCACATCGAAGCTGCGATGCGAATAGGGCCACTCGCCCAGCGCCACGCGGCCGTCGCCATTGATGTCCATGGACGCAAACGGCGTCGGGTTGGCACCTGAGCCCATCTCGTTTCGGGTCACCCTCCCGTCGTTGTTCAGGTCGAGCCGGTAAAACGCATCGAGGCTGCCGTCCCACTCGTTACGATCGACGCTTCCGTTGTTGTTGACGTCGAGATACGCAAACCGGTCGTTGTTGGTCATGCCGTAGTCGCGCCCTGCCACCGACGTAGCCGGCTCCTGCGCTCCGGGACGTACCTCGTCTCCGGAAAGGACGCCGTCGCCATTCCAGTCACGAAGCGCAAACGCCCTCGCGTTCCCGCGCCATTCGTTTCTCTGAATCATGCCGTCACGATTGAGGTCCTGATTCGCCCAACGCATCCCAGGATTCACCACGCCGGCAGTGCCGACAGCCGACGATGAAGAACCGTTCCCGCAGTAGCGAATACCACCGGATCCGGGGACACCCCAGTCACCGAAGGTCTGGTTGTATTCGGTGGAGTTGACGATGGCGTCCACGACGGCGCCAAGGCCATTGGCCATCGCGGTATTCGTGAACGCGCTCAGCCCGGCCTGGTCCGGCTGGCGACCAAGAATGTGCCGATACAAAGTGGCAACCGCGCGCTCATGCGCCACGGTCCCCTCGCCCGGGTTGTAAAAACGCTGAGCATGCTCCTGCGACTTCGCGATCTCCCGGACGAGATCGCGTACGGTGCTCCCGTTCTGCAGCTTTTCGACCCAGGCGGCGCTGCTGGGGTCGGCCGAACGCTCGAGCATGTGTCGATAGAGCTCGTTGACAACGTGACGTGCGTCGGTCGTACACGGCTGCTGCGCCAGGGCGACAGTCGGCATCACGACGAGCACGGCAACGGAAAGAAGTCCTCGGAACATACACCCTCCTAATCGGGCCGTCCTGTCGCACTAATTGTGCCGACGGGAACGGCTGTGGCTATACTCCAGGTCGAACTCAACCGAGAGGAGCCGAATGCTGAACTACTCACGCACGCGCGTCGCCATCATGCTCATGGCCGGAGCAGTCACTCTGGCGTCGCAAACGCTGGTGATTGCCCAGCAACCCACAGTGCAACGCAAAGTACTTTTGCAGCAGGACCTCACGATTCCGGGGTATCAGGCCGTGCTCGTGTCGGTGGAAATTCCAGTAGGCGGACGCGAAGGCAGGCATACGCATCCGGGATCGGTTCTCGTGCACGTGGAAGAAGGGGCACTCACCCTCGATTACGAGGGCAAGCCCACCGTGACGTACAAGGTCGGAGAATCGTTCTACGTCGAGCCGGGCAAGGTCCACGAGGGGATCAACAGGGGAAACACGTCCATCAAGGCGATCGCGACCTTCATCGTCGAGAAGGGCAAGCCCTTGACGACCCAGGAGCAGAAGTAGCACAACACTGTTGACAGACGGGTACGAAGATGCCAGATTTGCGGCCCGGAGGGGGTTGAAACATGAGCAGACACCTGATCGCTCTCGTCGCAACGGCGGCACTGTGCGCCGTTGCTGGTCCCGCGTTCGCACACCATGGCACCGCCGCGTTTGACCTCGGCAAGCAGGTCACGCTCAAGGGGACGGTCACCAGTTTCGACTTCTCCAACCCCCACTGCCTCGTCCATTTCGACGTGAAGAACGACAAAGGGGAGGTTGAACAGTGGCAGGCCGAGCTCACCGCGCCGACCAAGCTCGCCCGGGGCGGGTGGAGCAAGCGCACGCTGAAGGCCGGGGACACCGTAACAGTCACCGGGCCGGTCAGCAAGAGTGCGAATCACACGATCTGGACCCAGAAATTCGTTGGCCCTGACGGCCCGCTACCCATCAACGAAAACGATCAATAACTCGCGCGAGGGAGGACCCCAATGCGTAACCGCGTCATGAAGCCGGCGCTCGTGTCCGTGGGGGTGCTCGTCTGTGCGTGGACTCTTCACGCGCAGGCCCCGCAAACGCCGCGTCCAGGCGCCGGGACCCCGACTCCAGCCACGGCAAAGCCCTCTCCGCCTGCGCCCAATCGCGATCTGAGCGGCGTCTGGATGATGCGGAACCCGCCGGGATCGAATCGCGGGTACACGAACTTCACCTTTACCGATCCCAAAGCGGATCCGCCCGCCATGACCGCGTGGGGACTCGAGAAGTTCAAGGAGGCGAAGGATTCGAACGGAGGTAACTACACGCTGGAAGAGACCAACGATCCGGTCCTCCGGAAGTGCTACCCGCCCGGCGTCCCCCGGGTGTACTTCCATCCTTACCCATTCGAGTTCGTCCAGACTCCCAAGCAGACCCTATTGATCTACGAGTACGACCATTGGCTGCGTCGCATCCATACCGACGGCCGTCCATTGCCGGCCGATCCCGATCCGCTTTGGATGGGAACCTCGGTCGGTCATTGGGAGGGCAACACCGCCTTCGTCGTCGAGACCATTGGCTTCAACGAGAAAACCTGGCTCGATCGGCTGGGCCACGCGCACAGCGATCAGCTGAAGGTCACCGAGCGGTTCCGTCGCGTCGATCGCGATCACCTCGAGCTCGACATCACAATGACCGACCCGAAAGCGCTGGCAAAACCCTGGTCGACAACGTTCTTCTACCAGCTGCGGCCGAACTGGGAGATGGGCGAAATTTCCTGCTCGGGCGACTATCTGGATTTTCCGGGACTCTAAGACGAGGTCGCTGCGGCGCGGACCCTTTGGGCCGCCAGGTGAGCCCGGAAGGTTCGCGCCGCCGTAGAGCCGCGGGACAGCACGGCCGCGGCTGCGATCGATTCGCGCGTTGAACCAGGCGTTCCGCCACGTTACCCACATGGTGACGACGACGACTCACCTTGTGGAAGCGCGATAGACCCCGATGAACATTCTGCGTGAAATGGCGAGCCGGGAGGCTAATTGCGCCTCCCGTTCGAGGGGATGGATATCTGTCGTCCCGCCAGACTGGGGAACGAGCGAAGCTGTCCCACCAATGAGCAAGCAGGATGCCATCACGTAAACATCCAACTCCCAACTTCCAACTCCAAAGGCGCCCGCCCCTGACCCCTGACTTACAGCGAATTCAGAAAGGCCAGCAACGCGGCTTTCTCCGCAGGACTCAAGGTCCGATACCGCAAGGTGACGTTCGCGGCCTGGCCCGCGTGCCGCAGGATGGCCTCGTCTCTCGTGAACGACAGGCCGTCGTGCATCAACCGATTCCGCGTACGCAATCCCCACAGGGGAGCCGTCTTGATCTGGTTTGCCGTAACTGCATATTCCGGCGTCGGCTGAATAGGAATCCCGTCACCCGTTCCTATGTTGTGCAGAAGGAAGTCGCTGTAGGGATGAATGATCTTGTTCCCCAGCGCCGCCGGAACCAGCATCGCACCGCCGTTTATCGATGTGCCGGCCGGCGCCGTGGTGATCGACGCCACGTGACACGTGGCGCACCCGATACGCGTGAACACCTGTTCCCCCGCCAGAACAGCAGCCGTGATCGCGCCCCGTGGAGGCGCAGTGGTCGAACGCATGAAATTCGCGAACGCAAGAACGTCCTCGCCATCGTCCTCCGGATCGGGGACAGGATCGAAGCCGGTGACATCCCTGCCGCTTACGGTGTTCTCAATGGGAAGCAGCGGCGTCGTGATGCCCATTTCGTTGAGGTAGGCATCGGCGGCAAACGATTCCAGACTTGCATGCTGCGCCTTCCAACCGAACCTGCCGATCCGCGCGCGACCGCCCGCTTCGAGAACGGAAACCACGGCCGCGTTACCGCGCATGCCGGACGGCTGGCTGTCTCTGAGCCGAGTCAATGTGTCGTTCGCAATCGCCTCGACGAAGCCGTCGCCGAGCGTGTTGGGCGAGACCCGGAACGTGCGTATGTCGTCGCCTGTCGCGACGAGCTCGGTGGCCTCGGGATATGTCGCGCGCGACTGGATCAGCGAGCCACCTTGTGACTCGAAGAACTGCCCGTTCAGCCGATGACCCGTGCGTTGGACCGTAACCTGACTCGCGCCACCCGTGACGATGTTCTGATGACACTCGCGGCAGCTCTGGGCGTTGTACGTGGGACCGAGGCCATCCTCGGCGGTCTCCACCTCCTCGAAGATGAAGCGATTGTCGTTGAACGAGCGGTTCGCGACTGCAGTGTCTTCGTCCAGCGTGTCGAACGCCGGTCCCTGTTCGTTGAAGCCGTTCGTCAGGTTCTCGAATCCCGTTGGCGCCTCCGCGGCGGCGACCAAGGCGGCGCGAGCCTGGGGCATTTCGCTGTCGACGACCGAATCGTGTGTGAATCGAGCGCGGCGGATGGAGTCGCGAGCGGTGCGCTGGTCCTGCCCGGCGCTCGTTGAGCCGGCGACCCCCAGAAACGTAATGCCGTACGCCATCGACGCCAACGCGATCGTCGCCCACTTGAGTGAAGGAACCATGGCCAATCTCCTGGTGGAAGGCAGTCTTCGACCACAGATCTGACGCTGGGGGGTTGGCCGGCTTGTGTCGAGAGCTGACGGACGGCGCGGGCCTGTGCAGATCTGCGCCGATGCGGTCGCCGGAGGGACCCTCAGTTTTTCGCCCGGATTCGTACTACTCCCGAGGCGTGCCGGCAGAAGTCGACACGACCCCGTCGTGAACGATGTAGTTTCTGCTTCCCACTACGGGGATTGACCCAGTCGGACGATTAGCCCTGAAGGTTGACGGTAACACTCTTGCGCTGTGTAAAAGAATCGAGCATCCCTTCAAGCGAATATTCGCGGCCGATTCCACTCTGCTTGAATCCGCCGTAGGAATGTCCGGGGAACTGACCGAGCCCCTGGTTAATCTGGATCCAGCCCGACTCGATTGCGTGGGCCGTTCGCAATGCCTTCGCGATGTCGTGCGTCCAGACGTAGGCGGCAAGACCGTAGTGACTGTCGTTGGACATCCGGATGGCATCGGCCTCGTCCTCCCACGGAATAGCGACCATCACTGGACCAAAAATTTCCTCGCGTGCGATACGCCAGTCATTGCGTACCTCGGCAAAGACTGTCGGCTGGACGAAGTAGCCCTGTGCGAGCGGCCCCGCGGTCGGCGGCAGCCCTCCGAGCACAAGGCGCGCATCCTTCAGTCCCAATCCGTCTTCGATGTACGAACAGACACGGTCGAACTGCTTTCGATTGATGATCGCGCCCATGTCCGTCGCTTCATCAACGGGATCACCGATCTTCAGCGTCGTGAGCTTGGCCGCCAGCTTGGTGAGGAAGGAGTCGAAGATCGATCGATGCAGAAAGAGGCGCGACCCCGCCGTGCACGACTGTCCCTGCCGCGTGACGCGCATCCCGGAGATGACGCCGTCGACAGTGCGTGCCTCGTCGGCATCGGGGAATACAATCGCCGGGCTCTTGCCGCCAAGCTCGAGCGACACGGGCACTATGCGATCGGCCGCCGCGTGCATGATGAGCTTGCCGACCTCGGTCGAGCCCGTGAATGACAGCTTGCGCACGAGCGGATGCCGCGCGAGAGCCGCGCCGCACTCCTCGCCGAAGCCGGTCAGCAGATTCACGACTCCCGGCGGCAGGTGCTCGTTGCACAACTCCGCGACACGCAGCAGGCCCAGCGGCGCGTCTTCGGCCGCCTTCAGCACCAGCGTGTTGCCCGCGGCGACCGACATCGCGATCTTCAGCGTGCCGAGGATCACCGGGGCGTTCCACGGCACGATTCCGCCAACCACACCGATCGGCTCGCGGCGCGTGTAGCTGAGTACGTGCTCACCGAGCGGCACCGTTTCGCCTTTGAGCTCGCTGGCGATGCCTCCGAAATAGCGGATCACATCGGCGGTGCTCTTGACCTCGGGACGGGCCTGAGTGCGAATCGCGTTTCCCGTCTCCTGAGCGACGGTACGCGCGATTGACTCGACTTCGGCCTCGACCGCGTCGGCGATTTTCAGCAGCGCCCTGCCCCGGTCGCGCGGCGCCACCAGCCGCCATGCCTCGAACGCCGTGGCCGCGGCGCGGACGGCCCTGTCGACGTCCGCATCAGTCGCGCGCGGCACTTCTCCAATGACGGTACGATTCGCAGGATTTTCGATGTCGATGAACCGCCCGTCTGAGCTTTCCGCGGCCCTGCCACCAATCAGCATCAAGTGACGGGTCTTGGTCTTTTCGTTGCTGGGTCGTTCAATTGCGGTAGTCATGATGTCTAATAGCAGGAAAGTCTACCCAAGAATGGAGGCCGGGCATATGACACGCTTCTCTGCGATTGTCGGGGGACTCCTTGCGCTGGTTGTCTGCGGCGTTCTCTTCACCCAGGCGTCGGCTCAGACCCCTCCGCCGTGGACCACACTGTTCGATGGTCGAAATTTGGATGCGTTCAACCCCGTTGGTACTGCAAATTGGAAGATCGCGGACGGCGCCGTGCAGGCTGATTCCGGCACTGGTTTCCTTGTCACCAAACAGCCGTACGGCGACTTCGAAATCAAAGCAGACATCTGGGTCGATGAGAAAGCCAACAGCGGGATCTTCATCCGCTGCGCTGATCCGGCGAAAATCGGGGCAGATAGCTGCTACGAGGTGAATGTCTTCGACACGCGCCCCGATCCCGCCTATGCCACCGGCGCCATCGTCGACGTGGCCAAGGTGACGACGCCGATGAAGGCCGGCGGCAAATGGAATACGCTCGAAATCAGGGCCGAGGGGCCTCGGCTGATGGTGACGTTCAACGGCATCCGCACGGTTGACGTCCAGGATGCCAAGCATGCGCGCGGCCCGCTCGGTCTTCAGTACGGCGCGGGCGTCGTGAAGTTCCGCAACGTGCAGATCCGGGCGCTGGGGCGATGAATTCCGACTCCCAAATCCCAACTTCCAACTCCCAAGGCGCACGCGTGCGGCGTCTTGAAGCCTGGGGGTTGGGGATTGGGAGTTGCGCCATCGCGATCGCCCTCTGCGGCACCGTGACGCACGCGCACCATTCGCTCGCAGGTATGTACGACCAGAGCCGGCGCGTGGCCCTCGACGGCATCGTCGCGCAATTTCACTACGTGAATCCACATCCGTACGTGCTGCTGGATGTGAAAGACGCCAGTGGCAGGACGCAACAGTGGCGTCTTGAGATGGACAATCGCCGCGAGCTTGCCGACATCGGCATCACGAGCGAGACACTGAAACACGGTGATCGTCTAGTCGTGTCCGGAAGTCCGGGCCGCGCGGAACCGCGCCTGCTGTATGTCTGGAAGCTCGATCGTCCGGCGGACGGCCTGGACTACGAGCAGATCGGCGGGACGCCAAGAATTCGTATCCGTTCGCGCTAGCCCCTCTCAGGCGCGGCGCGAACGCCTGTGTCGAAGGACGAAAGCCGACGCGGAGAACTCGAGAAATACTTCGAGGTCCGCGTCAGTTATCCGTCCCTACTCCAAAGACGAAGGCCGTCTCGTGTACCCGTCCGCGCTCCCGTCCGGCGGCATCGAGCAGCACACCGTACACGTCGTACTCTCCGCTTGGAACATTCGGAAACTCCACGACCGTCGATCGCGCGGAGCGCTCGCCGTCGAGCGAAATCTCACTGCTCCGGTAAAACGCCCCCGAATCGGCCACGACCTGCAGCACCCTGTTGTCTGCATCCGGCTGAATACGAAGGCGAACGCTGAGGTTCGTCGGCGCCAGGGACTGCCGCGGCGACACGGTCATCGTGATGGCCTGGTTTGCTTCGAGCGGCAGCGTGGCGGTGAGCAACATCGCGGCGAACACCGTTCGACGGCTCGACATCTCAAGCGGCTCCAATCGACTGCTCGGCGACGAGGATCTGGTTCATGCCTTGACCAGTGGCAACCGGCGTACCGTCCGCGTCATCGTGGCTCTTGGGCGCGCAGCGAGGTGATCCTCCGGTTGTAACCCTCACTGCCGACATGACATCCGAAGCACCGCAGTGCGAACGGACCGACGAATACGTGGTTGGGTCAGCTGTGACAATTTGGCGCAACTGTGCGCCACGCCCTGAGCGGTGTGTGCGGTAGGGTCTCTGTGTCTCTGAGTCTCTGTGGCCCCAGTTCGATATGATTCGTCTGGTATTGGTGTGATGCCAGAACCACGCCTCGAGGTGGTCGACTCGCTTGGTCGTCGTGTCGTCGTCATCGACAAGCCGCTGTTTTCAATCGGGCGACGATCGGCCAACGATCTGGTGCTCCCCGGCAACGACGTATCGCGGGAACATGCCGAGATCCTGCAAACCGGTGGCGCGTATGTCATCCGCGATCGCAAGTCCCGGTGCGGCACGACCGTCAACGGCGCGGAGATCACCGAGAGGCCGCTGAAGCACGGCGACCACATTCGGATCGGCCGCACGGCGGGAGCGGAGCTGACCTTTCTCATCAACGACACCCCGGCCAATGCCGAGTACTCGGGTGGATCGACGATCATCGGCGGCTTCCGCCAGGTTGCCGCGCTGCTCGACGCGCTGCGCGCCCTCGGCAGCTCCCGTGTGCTGGACGAGGTCCTGCTCCTGGTGATGGATGCGGCCATCGATGTCACCGGAGCGGAGCGCGGCTTCATCATGCTCGCGAACGACGCCGGCGTACTCGAATTGAAGCTCGCGCGTCTGCAGGGAAAGGTCTCCCTCGCCGGATCGCGCTTCGAGACAAGCCGCAAGATCCCGGAGCAGGTCTTCGCAAGCGGACAACCTCGCATCGTCGCCGACCTGCGCGACGGCGATCTTGCGCAAGCGCACGGCGGCACGGTCGCGCTCGGGATCCGCCACGTACTCTGTGTGCCATTGCGGCTCGTGCACTATGTCGACACTCCTGGCGCCGCGGGCGAAGCTCGCGCGATCGGCGTGCTCTATCTCGACAGCCGCGAAAAGGGAAAACTCCTCTCCGGCACCGCGCGCACTGCGCTCGAAACGCTGGCGGCCGAGGCTTCTGTCGCCATCGAAAACGCGCGCTTGTACCGTGAAGCGACCGAAAAGGCGCGGATGGACGAGGAACTGCGCATCGCGTCGCAGATCCAGCAGGCGCTCCTTCCGCAGGCGCGAAAGAGTGTCGGCTTCTGCGAGGCAATGGGCGCCTCTATCCCCTGCCGGGCGATTGGAGGCGACTTCTATGAATATCTCGATCTGCCGGACGGCAGCTTTGGCTTTGCACTCGGCGACGTGTCTGGCAAGGGGCCGCCGGCCGCACTCCTGACCGCGGTGCTGCAGGGCATCTTCGCAGCGCAGGCGTTCGCGCTGGTCGAGCCGAATGAGACGATGCGGCGCGTGAACCGCGCCTTGTTGGCGCGTGGCTTCGAATCGCGCTTCGCCACGATCTTTTTCGGCGTGATCACTCGCCGACGGCCGATTGACCTACTGCAACGCGGGCCACAACCCACCGCTCCTCCTGACTGGTGGCGGTGTTCGACAGCTGGAGACGGGCGGAATGATCGTCGGGCTGTTTCCGCATGCCACCTACGACCAGGAGACCGTGCAGCTGTCGGCTGGCGATTTATTGATCGTGTTCAGCGACGGCGTGTCTGAGGCGCTCAGCGCAGCGGGTGAGGAGTTTGGCGAGCAGCGGATTCGAGAGGCAAGCGCTGCGCCAGGTTGCGAATCGACCGAAGCCGTGCTTCAGACGCTGCTCGCGTCGGTGAAGCAGTTCACGCGCGGCGCCGTGCAGAACGACGACGTGACCGCGATGGTCGTCAAGTACCTCGCGTAAGCGTTATGCAGGCCTGGCTTTCAAGACCCCAATCTGCACGAGCATCCCGGTGAAGTCGTAGACACGGCGCTCGTACACGATCTCTCCGTTTGCGACCTTCGAAAAGTACACAATCGGGATGACGACCGGCTTTCCGCTCGGCGCCATTCCCATCAGGCCGCCGGTGTCCGTGGCCATGAGCGTCCCGATCTGCACGACACGATCGCCGTCGATCAGCAGCTCTTCGAGGTTGAATGAGATGTCGGGAAACGCGTCGAAGAAGGCGCGATGGATCTGCGCGTTTGCCTCGCGGCCTTGCACAGTGCCTGCGGCCATCGGGCTTTCGACGACGCAGTCCTTGGCGTACAGGGCCGCCAGGCCGTCGACGTCGTGGTCGGCCATTGCCTCCTGCCGGCGAGCTAACAGCGCGCCGATTTCCTCACGCGTCATGACATCCTCCACCGGGACCGAGGGGCATAGAAAGTTGATGAAACGCGCGGATTGTAGCGCGGAATCAGGCTGCGCGCGGCCCTAGTGCGTGCGGGAAGAATGTGGTCGTTCGACCGTGATGCGCCGCACCGGCGACGTCACAATCGGGCCGTCGTCACCGCAGATCTCCATCCGCATCCCTATGCCGATCCACCCGATCTTGAGCAGGCTGCCGCCGAACGTCGCACCCGCGAGATGAGCTGCTGACCTCTCTGGGAAGAACCGCCCGCCCTGCACGAACACGGCGGTCCGCTGGGAGACAACGATGCGGTAGAGCGAGTTGGTGGTCTCGACGCGCAACTCGGCGAAGGGCTCGAGATCCAGCACGTTGATTCCGCGCAGCGTGGAGGCAGCATCGACAAAGCCGTCAAGTGTCGCGACACGCGACACGGATGCGCCTGCGGGCGAAGAGAGAACCTCGGTCGGTTGAACGTGTGCGTCTGTCATCGCCATGTCTGGATCGCAGCCGCCCCGTTGACGCGGTCAAAGCCCGAAGTGAAGTCCGACGCCGACGTACGAAATGTCGTCCTGGAAGAATTGTCCGTATGGCGACGGGCCCTGATACATTTCCAGCATGAGCGTCACGAGTCGCCCGGGATGGTCGCTCGGTCCCGAGCGCACCCATTCCAACCCGACTCTCCCGCTGATTGCCGATGACCAGTCGTGCTGCTCCGTCGTCTTGAGATCGACACCACCGACCAGTTGAAGCGGCCCCGCGCGACCCGTGCGGAGCTCCGCACCACCATGGAACAGTTTTGCCGCAACCGTTTCCGGCTCACGACGAAAGACGCGTTCGCCCCCCGCGTACATGCGCAGCGGTCCGATTTCCTGCGACAACAGGAAGTCCACCGATTCGAAGGACAGGTTCTCACGTTCGATGGCTTCCCCGCGCAAAAGGTATTCGTCGCCCAGGTGCGAACTCTGATGGTAGAGCCTCACACGCGTGCTGAAGCCACTTCGTCGGAATGTCAGCGGCAATCCGACGATGTAATCCGCGTTGATGAGATCGTTCGACTCTGTGCCGAGGTCGAACTGCGCGAAGATGCTGCCCATCACGTCGAGCTGCACACCTTCGCCCTGCGACGGCCCGCCCCAGCGCAGAAGACCGAAGGTATCCCCGAGCCCGACTGAACCGATGTTCGTTCCTTTGCCCGCCGGATCGTCCAGGGAACGAAAGGTGCCGCGCAGGAAACTCACGAACGTTCGCGGTTCCTTGGGATCGGCGAGCAATGGGCAGAAGATCTGGTCCTGCGGAAAGAGCACCATACCTTCCGCCTCGGCCTCGTGGACTCCTGCGCCGCACCGTGGCGCGCCGACCGTTTGGGCCTCAGCTGCCGGCACGCAGAGGAGCACCGCGATGACGAAGACGATCGAGACCTGATGTGGAAGCCAATGCGTCACGTTCTACCGTCATTTCCGGATCGCGGCCGTCCAGTTGACGCGGCGGTTTCAGCGGCAACAGCCGCGACCAGTATGTGGCCGCTATGCGTGCGACGAGGGTTGCTGCGTGGAGAACACGGTCGTCTTGCCGGCCGCATCGAAGGTCAGCACGTCATACGGCCGGCCATTCTGTCCCTCCATGCCGGGCGATCCGATCGGCATTCCAGGGACGGCAAGGCCAACGACCTTCGGCCGCTGCTTGAGAAGACGCTGGACGTCGGTTGCCGGCACGTGTCCTTCGATGACATAGCCTCCGACAAGAGCGGTGTGGCAGGACCGTAGTTGGTTTGGAACGTGGTATTTCGTCTTCACCGCGGCGATGTCCGGAACGTCCATCACAGTTGTGTCGAATCCTCGCATCTTCATGTGCGTCACCCAGTTCGTACAGCAACCGCACGTCGGGTCTTTGTAGACATCCACTTTTGGTGACTGTTGACCTCGGATTCGGGAAGAAGCCGACGCCACGATCGAGATGGCGAGCAACATCGTCCTGCGGCTGATCGTTTTCATCGGCACTCCCTTTTTCCTGCTGTCGTCGCCCGCTCGAAATGAGTCTTTGAGGGGCGGCACTTCAATTCTGCCACGTATCTGGCGCGAACGGCCGCCCCGTGGGGTGTCCCTATGACTCGCTCGGAACTCCACAGACGTTCGCAGGAATGGCTGGAATCGCCCTGAGGAATTCGTAGATCGCGCGGAGGTCATGATCGATCAAGCTCTGGTACACCGGCCACGGCATCACCTCCAACACGTGGCCGGGATTGTCAGGATCCTCACCCGTTCGCATCACGTGACGGAATTGGTTGAACGTCAGGCCTGCCGGCTTCCCGTCTTCCCAGGGAGTGATGTCGCGCGACACCGGTGTAGCAGGGTCTGCCGGGTCGCCAAACGGCGTCCCGCCGGCAAGGTAGCAGTTGATGTTGATTTGCTTCGGCGCGCCGAGAAACGCGTAGGGATCCATGGTGAACGGTGGCGCGGTGTGACAATCGTTGCAGCCGCCAGCGGCATTCACAAGATAGCTCCCGAGTCCGACGAGCTCCCTGTCCTTGCCTTTGAGGTTCAGCCTGATCCCCTGCGCGCGGGCGTAGTTGAAGCCTGCCTGGATCCTCGAGGCATCGCCGTCCGGCCCATCATGCCCATCACGCCCGTCGTCTGCTCCCAGTATCGCCATCCCGAGAGACACTATGCAGACAGACGCCACGATTCCTACGACAACGTTTGGTTTCATATGGTTTGTCCTCTCGCCCCTTCTCACCGCCGAGCTTCGCACCGGCATCAATGAGCACGAGGCAACGGGTCCGGTTATACACCGAACGCAGCAGCCGAGGCTGTAACCATGTCACGACGCGCGAGCGCGTCGAGGCAACGCACGGTTCGAGTTCGACACCCGATCCAGAACGTGCGGTAACCTGTGTGGCGAGTGTTGCAATGCCTTTGATCCTGACTCACATGCTGCCGCTGCACTGGGCCGTCGCCGGCACCGGCATCGCGGCTGTGACCTTGTGCCTCCTCTTCCTGGCCAACCGCCGGCTCGGCATCTCGACGGGCTTCGAGGACATGTGCAGCTTCGTGACCGCCCTTCCTTATTTCCGCCGAAGCAGCGTGCGGTCGGGACGGCAATGGCGACTGCCGTTTGTCGCCGGCCTGCTCATCGGCGGCTTTCTGTCCGCAGTATTGAGCGCGGGCTGGAGACCGATCTGGGATCTCGGCATGCTCGATCAGGCACTCGCGTTGGGTCCCACCGGCAAGCTGGCATGGATGTTCGTCGGCGGGCTCTTCATCGGTTTCGGTACGCGCCTCGCTGGCGGGTGCACCAGTGGGCACGGCATCTTCGGATTGTCGAACTTCGAGCTGCCCAGCCTCATCACGACGATAAGCTTCATGGCGGGCGGAATCGCGACCACACAGCTCCTCTACCGCGTTGTCTTCCACTGGCAGGGATGATGATGACGCTGCTGTACGTCCTGCTTGGCACCGCCTTCGGCTTCATCCTGAGCCGCTCAGGAGCGGCCGACTACAACTACATCCAGGCCATGTTCCTGTTCGAGCGGTTCCAGTTGTACGGAATCATCGGGACCGCCGTGGCCGTGACCGCGCCGGGCGTGTGGCTCATCAAGCGCCGCGGCCGCACCGCGGCAGGCCGTTCCATTGAGATCGAGTTGAAGCCGCTCCATCGCGGCAACATCGTTGGCGGCCTGCTGTTCGGCGTGGGCTGGTCAATCGCCGGGATGTGTCCGGGTCCCATCTTCGTGAACATCGGCGAAGGCAAGGTCTATGCGCTCGCCGCGCTCGCCGGGGCGCTGGTAGGAGCCGGAGTGTTTGGTGCGGTCTACGTGCGCATTCAGAACTGGTTCCGGCTGCCGCCTCTCGCGCTCGGCACGGGGGACGGTTAGCGAAGGGTGCGAGATGGTGCGAAGGGTGCGAGAGGTGCGAGAGGTGCGAGGCACCCTTCGCACGTTTCGCACCCTTCGCACCCTTCGCTATCCCCAAAACGCGGCGACGACGCTCGCGGCCAGCGCAAGCAGCACCGTGAGCGTGAGCGCCACGAACAACCAGTCGCGCTCCCTGACGTACTCCACGACAGAGACGATAACGCGGGCGGCCGGCGTCGCCAGCAGGATGACGAGTCCGGCCGATAGCACGACCCGCACGAGGCTGCCGCCCAGACCGACCAGCGTCAAAAGCAGTCCGGCAGCGAGACACGCGGAGCTTGTCGCAATGCCGAGCCGTAGGACTCTGCCGATGGCGAGCTCGAGGGATCCAAGGTCGCGTTCACCCGTAGCCATCACAGACCGCTCCGCGCAAACATCAGCGCTGCCACGGCAAGGAGCAGCAGCGCCATGAGTACCTTCAACCACTTGGCAGACGCGCGCTGGGTGAGGTGCAGCCCCGCCCACGATCCGAGCTGGACGCCCAGCACTGCGGGCGCGGCCGTTAGAGGCTGCAGGTCGCCGCGGCCGTAATAGATGATCGCGCCGCCCGTGGCGGTGACGCCGATCATCAATGCGCTCGTCGCCGCGGCCGCCCGCAGCGGTATTCCGCACCACGCGTTCAGAACCGGGACCTTGACGACGCCGCCGCCGATGCCGAGCAGCGACGACAGGTTCCCGGCGACGAACGAAGCGATCAGCGCCACGGGCAATCGTCGAATCCGGTACGTGACCATTCCGCCGCTCTCGGCCTCGTAGAAGCGGCCGCCGAGCCGCCCTGGATCCGCGTTCTCGTCGCGGATGACGTTCCGGCGATTGACCCGCCCGAGCATCACCGCGGCGACCACGATCGCGACGAGACCGAAGATGCGCTGCAGCGTCGATTCAGCGACCATCTGGGCGGTGATGCCGCCGAGGAGGCTGCCCACGACCGTCGCCACCTCCAGGAGCATGCCGAGCCGCAGATTCATGAGGTGCTTCCCGGCGCGGGCGGATGCCACTGCGCTCGACGTCGCAATCACGGTTGTCAGGCTGATGGCCGCCGCAGACTTGAGGGGAAATCCGAGCGCCAGGCTCAGGAAGGGCACGAGCAGAATGCCGCCCCCGAGCCCGAGGGCGATGCCAAGGCCGCCGGCGACAACGCCGGCGGCAAAGATGACGAAGGCCAGCGAGACGGTGAGAGGCGGCACACCGCCGCTATTGTTTGTGATTCTGCGCGTAGTCGAGCGCGAACATTTTGAGCGCCGGGTTCGTCAGGCCGAGCAACGCCGCCTCAGTGCCCGCACGATCGGCGTCCCACTTGTCGATCTGCATCCGCTTGATCATCCACATGGCCGCCGCGCGATTCCCGCTGGCGCAGTGGATGAATGCCGGATCGTTTTTCCGATCCGTCACCGATTTCAGAAAGTTATCGACGAGGGCCGGATCTGGCTTGGCGGTATTGAACGGCAGGTGAATGAAGTTGATTCCGGCGGCTTTCGCGGCCGCCGCTTCAGCGTCGATCTCGGCGCCGGGTTCGCTCGCCTCGCGAAGATTGACGACCGAAGCGAACCCCATCTTCTTCAGCTCGGCCACGGCTGCCGGCGTTGTCGCGCCAGCGCAGGCGATCGTCGTTTCGACGCGGGCCATGTTGGTCACGCCCGGCACGGAAACCTTCGAGACGGTTTGCGCGTACGGCGCAACAGCACAGACGCCGACGAGGCAGCCAGTAACAACAAGCAGTCGCAATCTCATGACAGGACTCCAATGAACCGGAGGAATGGTGGAAAGAGCATGGGGTATGTTAGGCTCGCTCCATCATCAGGTCAACGCAGATCCGCCCGGAAACGATGCGCGCCCGAGCCGCCGCCTTCCTGATGGCCGGCGCGCTTCTGGGAAGCGCGGGGTGCTCGCGTGCGCCCGAACCAGTGTCAGCGAGCGGCCCGAAGATGAGTGGTCCACTCATCGCCGCGAGCGCGACGATGGTGGCCGCGTGGGCGTTCCCCAGGAATCCCCTCATCGACGTATCGCTCGACAAGTCCCAGCTGTCAGAAGAAGTCAGAAGGGGCTTCAGACTGTTCACGAACACGCCTGTCGAAGCGCCTCACCTCGCACCGGGGAAGATGTCCTGCAGCAACTGCCACATGAACGGCGGGCAACGGGAAAAATCACTGCCGCTCGTCGGGGTCGCCGGGATGTTTCCCGAGTACAACCGGCGGGCGGGCCGTTTGATCAGCCTTGGCGACCGGATTACCGACTGCTTCCTCCGCAGCGAGAACGCCACCGGAGGCACTCTCCGCCCCGACGAACTGCCGACGCCCACATCGAAAGAAGTGCTCGCGCTCTCCGCCTATCTGACGTGGCTCGCCCGAGGATCTGAGTTGGGCAAGAGTCCATCGTGGCGCGGCCAGAACGCGATCCCCCCGAAGAGCCTGATTCCTGTCGAGAAGCTCGATGCGCGCAAAGGTGAGGCGATTTACGCAGACCGTTGTGTAACCTGTCACGGCGCCGACGGCCAGGGCGTGGAAATCGGCGACAAGAAAGCGGGGCCGCTCTGGGGACCCGACTCGTGGAACGACGGCGCGGGGGCGGCGCGCGTCTACACACTCGCCGGCATCATCCGGTACTCGATGCCGTATCTCGATCCGGGTAATATGACCGACGAGGATGCGCTGCAGCTGGCCGCGTTCATCAATTCGAAGCCACGCCCGGTTTATCCGTTCAAGGACCGTGACTATCGCACAGAGCAACTGCCGCCCGACGCTGTGTACTACGGGCAACGATAAATTGGAACTTCATCGAAGGAGCGCCTGATGTCTTCACTTCACGGTCGCCGATCGTTCTTCTCCGCCGTAGCCTCGCTGACCGGCCTCGCGGTGGTCCGGCTCTCCGCCGATCAACAGCCGGCGGCCCAGGCAGCGGCAAGACGCGCGAATGAGTTCGACATGGCCTGGCTCAATCAGGTCAAGGGGCGGCACAAGCAGCTCTATGACCTCGGAAGCCTCGAGCTGTCCGTCGAGCCGCGCCCGCTCCGCTTCACGCGTAACTTCCTAGACACCTTCCGCGACGTCGATCACCTCGAGTACCCCGACATCAACACCGCGGTCGGGATATCGGGTCCCGCCTTCCCGATGAACGCGTCCGATCGGCTGTGGGCCAAGTACAAACTCGGCGAGCGCTCGAAGATCGTCGATCCGATGACGAAGCAGCCTGCCGTGCGGAACATTTTCTATGACGACGGCAGCGATATCAGCGTCAAGGCGATCCAGGCGCGCGGCACGCTGTTCTGGCAGTGCAACGTGGCGCTCGGCAACGTCGCACAGCAGCTGGCGACTGCGTTTCAGATGCCGGTGGCAGAGGTCAGAGCCGACTTGATCGCCGGCCTCAATCCCGGCGTTCGTCTGATGCCGTCGCACGTGATGGCGCTTGCCCTGGCCCAGGAAAAGGGCTTCACCTACATGAAGCCCTGACCTCAAAAGACTCCCAACCCCCAACTTCCAGTCCCAACTCCCAATCGTCTTGGGAGTTGGGCAGACCTTCAATACGCATCGCCGAGAAACGGCAGCATCCGCCCGAAATAGAGCACGAAAAACCACGCCACGAGCGAAATGGCGCCGATGGTCTTGAACACCACCGGCGAATCTTCGCCTGGTCCCAGCGCCACCATCCGCGCACCCATTGCGGTCTCGAAGAACAAGGCGTTCGCGCCGGCGATGAAGAGAAACAGCATCTTCAGCCACCACGCCTGGCTGTAGGCGTACTGCGCTGGAAACATGGTCAGAAAGACGAGACCCGATGCCAGGTTGAGTGCGAACCCGGCCATCGCCCACGGCATGAACTCTTTGCAGGCGCTGACCGGTACGCGCTTCCAGAATCCCAGGAGCCGCAGATCGAAAAATCCCGCAATGCCGACGAGTACGGCGAGACCAATGAAATGCAGCGTCTCGCAGAGCGGCCAGATCCATGTGACCGTCTTCAAATAGGCGGACACGTGCGTCGCCGACACCCACTGAACCAGAGGAACCAAATATGGCGTCATCGCTGCCCCGCTATCCGATGTATGCCGTCAGCCGGCCCGTGGCGGTGGCGATCCACCAGAGCGCCAAGGACGCCCATGCGAACCGCTTACCTTTCGCGGGCACGAAATCGCCACCCGGGAACTCGCCGCTGCGAAAGAGGTAGTTGCGCTCGCGCTGCAAGGTGACCAGCGCAAGCGCGATGGCCACGATCTTCGCCCAGAAAACCCATTGATGTGCCTTGTGCCCCGCGTCCAGGCAGAACAGAATCACGCCGGTCCCGAGGTTCAGCCAGAATCCCCACCACATCATCGGGAACAACGATTCGAAAGTCTCGAGCGGCACGCGCTTTCCCACACCGAGCAGACGCAGGTTAACCACGGTGTTCAAGCCGACGAGCCAGCCCAGACCAACCGTGTGCAGCATGAGCACGGTCGGATAGCCCCAAATCGTCGCGGATTCGGCGATCGTGACGAATACGGGCAAGTTCTGTAGCCACGTCAGGAAGTTGTCCATGGGTCCTTGCAGTCGCGGCCGCCGCGCAACTAGTTGAGACGGTGGAACGTCAACGATGCCACCCGTGCATCGCGCACGTACGTGTGACAGTGGATACACGTCGACACCAGCGTCGAGTACTCCGTGCCCACCGCCTCCATATCGCGGCGCCCGGCCGCCTCGCGCAACCCGTCGACCGATGTCATGAAGAGCACCGCCTGGGCCGTGTAGTCCGGCTTCGGCGGGTTCTGCCACGAGACGATCTCCATTTCGCTGATGCGACTGAGCGCCAGCGCGGCGCGATCAATCTCCTTGTAGTCGGCCGTCACGATCGCCTTGAGCAGCAACTGGGTGTTCGCAAGCTTCGAGCGCATGACCGCCTGCATGCGCGCATCACCTGACGCGGGTTGGACGGCCAGCGCCAGCAGCGCCAGACCAAGAACAGCGAAGCGTCGAAGGGTCACATCGATCTCCTCTCTCTGATGCTGAGGCCAGAACGTGGATCAACAACCGTACCGGTCAGCGGCCTAACGAGCGACGCGATTCAGGGCGGCTTGAGGCGGAATTGGAAGCAAGCAATGGCGGATCATGCGAAAGATCCCGCATCGAGCGGCGGAAATTCCGCGAGTAGTCCCGGTCTTCCCCAACCTGTATCTGGGCCAACGGAGACTTCGCGATGAGGCGATTGGTACGGACGGTGCTGCAGGATCTGCAATCAGATAGCAGGAGGCGACATGTTCAGCCGAATCCTCGTCCCGACCGACTTCAGCCCGGCATCCGACGCGGCGGTTCATTACGCGCGCGCACTCGCCGAGACGTTTGGCGCAACGCTGCACCTTCTCCACGTCCTCGAGGATCCCGCGGCGTCGACTGCCTTCGTTGCAGATGGGTATGCCGTCGACACGCCCGACATCCGCGCGGCGATGCTCACCCAGGTCCGTGAACGTCTGGCTCACGCGCTCCCTCTCAAGGATCGCGCCCGTTTCCACGTCACCAGCGAGGCCCTGGTCGGGATGCCGGCGGCGGCGATCGTCGACTATGCCGCAGCGACCGGCACGAGCCTCATTGTGATGGGTACCCATGGGCGAACTGGCCTCGCGCACCTGCTGATGGGAAGCGTCGCGGAACACGTGGTCCGCACCGCGTCCTGTCCCGTGTTGACAGTGCGCGAGGTGATAGTGGCCCAGGAAGCCACCGTGGCCGCTGCCGTCCGTCGGATGCCCATCCCGGCGTGACCGAAGCTCAGTTTCGGGAACCCACAAGCCTCGCAAGTGGAGGGCGCCAGGTGTTCGTTCGGGCTGCTTTTGGTTGCTGCCAAACGACAACGCGGTCATCGGGGCGCGCCGTAAGCGCGACTAGATCGTCACACGCTCCAGGTGTGTCGGCGTGGCGATCTTCCAGCCGAGTTCGCTCGCAATGGTCTGTTTGAGCGCGTCCATCTGAGGCGGCTCTCCGTGAACGAGATAGAGCTGCTCCGGTGGAACCGGGAAGGTACGCAGCCAGCGGAGGATCTCCGTCCGATCCGCATGCGCCGACATCGAGTCGATGCGAGCAATCTCAGCGCGCACCGGAATGAATGCGCCGTGGATTTTCACCTCGGTTGCGCCTTCCAGCAGTTTTCGCCCACGGGTGCCGGCGGCCTGGAAGCCGACGAACAGGATCGTGTTGCGCGGGTGCGGAAGGGCGGCCGCCATGTGATGCAGCACGCGGCCGCCGGTCGCCATGCCGCTCGCCGACAGCACGATCGCCGGGCGACGGCTGGCGGTCAACTCCTTCGACTGCTGCGGTGAGGAGACGACCTGGAACCGCGCGGTGGCGAACGCCTTTACCTCTTCGGACCCCGGTCGCATGCTTGCGTCGAGCTCGTCCATGCGGGCCGTATAGAACTTCAGCGCCTCGGCGGCCATCGGGCTGTCGACGTAGACCGGCAGCGTCGGAATCTTCCCGTCGATCTCGAGCCGACGGATCCAGAAGATCACCTCTTCGACGCGTCCGATGGCGAACGATGGAATGATGACCTTGCCGCCTCGGCGAATCGTCCGGTTGATCACGTCCGCCAGCCCGATGCCATCGTCGTCCGGCGCGTGCTCGCGGTCGCCGTAGGTCGACTCGACGAGCGCAACGTCGGCAGCGCGCGCCGGTGAGGGGTCCGGCAACACTGGCCGCCCGTACCGGCCGAGGTCACCGCCAAAGAGAATGCGTTTGCCGCTGGCCAGAGTCACCAGCACGAAGCTCGACCCGAGTAGGTGGCCCGCGGAGATGAATTCAACGGTGACGCCGGGCGCCACCTCGATCGGGCGGTCGTAACCCATCGGTTGCAGGTGCGTCAGGGCCTGATGTGCGTCAACCTCCGCGAACAGCGGCAGTGCCGGACTATGTTTCGAATAGCTATGACGGTTGGCCTGCCTGGCATCCTCTTCCTGAATCCGGCCCGCATCCGGAAGCACGACGCGGCAGAGGTCGGCCGTGCCGGACGTGCAGAACGCGCGGCCCTTGAACCCATGCGCCACAAGCCGGGGAAGGTATCCCACGTGGTCAAGGTGTGCATGGGTCAGCACCACGGTCTTAATGGAAGATGGCGCCACGGCGAAGTCGTCCCAGTTCCGGAGCCGCAGCTCCTTGAGCCCCTGGAACAGCCCGCAGTCGAACAAGACGCGCGTGCCCTCGACATCAAGCAGATATTTTGAACCCGTAACGGTTCGCGCCGCCCCAAGAAAGGTCAGCTCGGCCATAGCTATCAATACTTCGTCGGCATGGCGGCCCGAGAGGTGAGGTGCTGGTTTCGCGCCCAACCGGAACGGCGCGGAGCATCGACGCGCCCGCTCCAAGACCCGTCTCGCGATTTCCAGGTCCTTACCAGGTGTAAATCAGTCGCGCCGATGCGACGTGCGCTCGGTACGGCCGATTCAAGTACATCAGGTCGATCAACGCGGGAAGGAACGGGCTGTTGAGCGTCCCGGGCGAACGCGCGAAATCCTGCGCGTCATAGCTCTGGTACAAGTATCCAATGCCGATGCCGAGCCGCTGCGACAGCGAGTACCGCAGGTCAGCGCTCGCGCGCTGGATCTCGTTGCCGACCGGCTGAAGCTGCTGCGGCTGTGCGAGCGTCGTGTTTGCCGGGAGCAGATACAGATACCTGGCGTTCGCATGAACGTAGTCGTAGGCGATCCGGACCGCCGTCCGCGTC
The DNA here is from genome assembly GCA_963741135.1 of uncultured Acidobacteriota bacterium. Classification (GTDB taxonomy): domain Bacteria; phylum Acidobacteriota; class Vicinamibacteria; order Vicinamibacterales; family UBA2999; genus Gp6-AA40. The sequence continues at coordinate 152,195 of CAVUHC010000003.1, read as the reverse complement.
GCAACGTGCGGCAGATCGACACTGGCCGTGACGGTGTGCACGTTCTCGTTCATGTCCGTCGACCAGTCCCGCGTCGGATCGTCGAACTGGACACCCGGATTCGCCTGCCGCGAACGCTGCAACGTGCCGTAGTGCTCGAACGTATATTCGGTCCCGACGACCAGCGTATCTGTGCGATTCGCATCGACCCCGACCGTGAACGTGTGGAAGTCGTTGTCCTGCAGCCCGAACGAGACGCCGGGACGGTGCTCCCGGCCGACACCGGCCGACGCATTGAACCCCAGCGACGCGATTGGCACCACCTGGACCAGGGCAGTCACCCGATCGCGCCTGCGGTCGGAGATGTCGAACTGGCGCAGCGACACCTGTTCACCGATGTCACTGAACACCTGCTCGTCGAGCCCATCCCCGGTGCGCTCGCCGTGCTCGTACTGGACGCGCATCGATCCCCAGGCGATGCCGGTGCTGTCGAGCGACGCGCGGACGGTGTGCTCGGTGGTGGCCTCGAAGTGACGGAACGTCCGTTCATCATGCTCGCGGCCGTAGCCGAGACGCACGGCGGCAAACGTCAGCGGCGTGTAGGACGCATCGAGATCGATGAAGCGCCTGACGTAGCCGAATGGCTCGCTGCCGCCGGTCGCCGACGTCACGATGCTGCTGTCCAGGCCCACGTACTGACTCTCGATGAATCGCGGTGTCCGGTTGTCGTAATCGTACGACTTGAACTGTCCGTTCAGCCACAATCGTGGTGTCGGGCGCGATGTGAGGCGGTAGTTCATGGCGACGATGCGCGCATCGGCCTTCGCGGTGGGGCGCGACAGTGGAATGGGCGCGAGCGCGCTGTTGATGGTGAACGGCAGCAGCGCCGCATCCTGCAGCCAGCTGCCGATTGACACGTAGCTGAACGCCCTCGTGCGGCCCGGCAGCCCGAGAGAACCGGCCGCGCTGACGGTATGTGCGGTGCTGTCGGGCCAGAGTGCCATCTGCCCCTGCGACGGCAATCCCGCGGCGTCTGTCGCGCGCAGCGGATTGTCCCAGACGAGCGTTTCGATATGGTTGTTGAACCACGAGCCGTCGTACGCAAGGCGACCCATCGCCCGGTCGTTGGACCACTCGGCGGTCGCGTTCACGTCGTTGGTCCGGCGATCGATCGGTACGGGAAGCTCCACCGCGTTACTCTGACCGAACGCGGCGCCCCACGGCTGCGCGCCCGTTCGATTGGTGCTCGTGAACGACGCGCGTAAGTCGAGCGCGGGCGTGGCCCGGTAGCTGAGGCGGGCGTCTGCCGTGTCTCGCTGAGATCGCAGATCGAACGGTCGAAGATCCGCCGCCAATGCCGACGTCGTCGCCGCCGCACTTTGAATCGCGGCCTGGAACGAGTCGTTCAGGCGGAATACGCCGATCGAGGGTGAACTATAGGGCGTTCTGGTGTCGATGCTGTAAAAGAAGGGCACCTGATCCCACAGAAAGGTCGCCTTCAACTTGCCGTACTGGTTGAAGCCCGCCGCATATTGCTGGTCGCGGTATCCAGCGTGATTGAGCGCCGCCTTGAACTCCCACCGCTCCTTGATCCGTTCGTATCGCGCCCGATCGAGTGTCGGGCCGCTTCTCAGGTCGCGGTACTTCTCGAAACGTGCCGCGTCGCCCGAGACCCTGCTGACGCGCCCTCCGAATTCCGCCTCGCCGGCTGGCGGCGTCGCTGCCTCCGCCGCGCTGGCCGCCGGAGCCGGGGCGGCGGGTCCCTGCGCCGACGTCGTCGACGCGATGGCCAGAATGAGGACAGCGAGCACCGGTGCAGTGTGTGTTCGCATGCCCTACCTCGTGAACGTCTGGCCCGACGGGTGGTTCGAGCCGTGAATTTGAGAATGGCAGTTCACGCACCCGCGGTCGACCACGCGAACGCTCTTGTTCTGAATCGAGAGGCTGTCGTAAATGGTCGATGGATGGCGCGTGCCGATGTGACACCGCTGACACAGCATCGGCAGCTTTGCCACCAGCATGCGATCGTTCAACGAACCATGCGGATCGTGGCACGTGATACAGCTCTCGCGGCCCGCGGCGTGCTCGAACAGGAACGGTCCGCGTTTCTCGGTGTGACACGATACACAGCTCTCGTTGATCCAGTTGCCCACGCGGAGCTGCCGGACGTTGGTTGACCCGTGCGGCTCATGACACGACGAGCACCGCATGTGGCCTTCGATCAACGGCATGTGCGAGGCGCGTTGAATCTTGGCAACCTGGACCTTATGGCAGGTGGCGCACAACTGGATCTCAGTCGTGGTCTTGAGATGCGCGGTCTCCGAATGCGGCGTATGAACGCTATGGCATGTGGTGCACGCGAGGTTGCGCGCGTCGTGAGGGCTGCCCTGCCACGCGGTGTGCGGCGAGCCCGTGTGGCACGAGAGGCAGACGCTGTTGACGTCGCGGGGCGCCATCTTAGAGAACTTCCGGATCGAACTGTCAACCGTGGGATCGTCGAGGTGCTTCTCTCCCGGTCCGTGACAGGTCTCGCACTGGTGAAGCGCCGCCGGCGATCGCGGGTCGGCCGCCTTGCCGTGAGGACTGTTCACGTAGCCTTTTTCGACCTCATCGTGACAGGCGATGCACGAATCAGCACCCAGGAAACCCGCCGTTGGGCGGGGGTTCGCGGGATCCCTCGGGCCAGCTGGCGCTGCCGCAGGTGCCGGGGCGCCCTGTGGCGGCGGGCCGACTGGTGCCGGCGGCGCGGCGGCAAGCACCACGACGATGAGCCAGCACGCGCCGATCGTGGCAAGCAAGGTACGCATCATCTCAATCCCGTCACATACGCGGTCATCGTTAGGTTGCCAGAGGAAATGTTGACCGGCTGGATCGCTCCGGCGGATATCTTCGCTGTGGGCATCCTGATCACTTGATCACGACTCACTCCCCGTTTGGACACTTGCGCATCAGACCGAGCGTCGGCGTGCCGTCGGTCCCGCGGCCGTCTGCGCCGTGGCACGCGTCGCGCGATTCACTGCTCTATTCAATGCTGTGACACAGCTCGCAGTCCTGACTGATCACGCGTCCATCACTCGTTTTGTGTTCGTCGTCATGGCATCGGAAACAACCTGGCGCGTCGATGTGGCCCGTGTCGCTCAAGTACGTCCCCCAGGTCACGTTCATCGCTGGAAACACATTGCGCGCCCAGACGTCCTGCGACGCGGCCACCGCTCGCTCGACCAGCCGGCTGTCCGCGCCCTCCTGTCCGCGATAGAAGTCACGAAGGCGCTGCGCAATGGCGTCGAGCGCCTTGGCCCGGTCCGGGTAGTGCGCGCTCAACGCCGCCACTGCCTCGCGGCGCGCGAACGGCAGTTCGCGCGGAATCTTGCCCTGCGCGATCTCGCTGTCGATGGCACGCTCCGGGCTCGGAAAAAAGGTGTGTGCGGGGCGGTTATGGCAATCCACGCAGTCCATCGTGCGGCGTGTGCCGGCAGCGATCTGCTCGGCGCTGGCACCCGCAACGACGAATTCTGATACGCGACCGCCACGGTCGGTCATGCGGATGTACGGAATCGTCTCGCGCTTCGCGTCCGTTGCGACGTATTCAATTCGGTTGTCCAGATTCATGTGCCAGTGAATACCCGTGCCGGTGCCTAGAGCCCTGCTACCTCCCCCCACATGCAGCCGCAGCGTCGTCGTTGTCTCGCTGTTCGCCTTGTCGTCCGCATACTCGCGTATCACGCGAATCTTGTCACCGTGGAATTTTTCAGGCCAATGGCACTGCTCGCACGTTTCGCGCGCCGGCCGCATGGTCGTCACCGGCGTCGGCACCGGCTTTGGGACCCGCCCGAGCGCCACGAGCGCCAGTTGGCGCGTCCCGGTGATCTTCGATTCGAGGAGCGCGCCAGCGCCCGACCCGACGTGGCACGCCACGCAGGCCACGCGTGCGTGCGGCCAAGCCTGGTGCGCCGCGTACTCGGGTTCCATCGGCGAATGGCAGAGTTGCCCGCAGAATTCGGCGGTCTCCATGTAGTGCACGCCGCCGTAGGCCGCCATCGACACGATCAGGATATTGACGAACGTCAGTGCCAGCACTCCCGCGAGCACGTGCCGATGGTGCGCCTGGCGCAGATCGATGACCGGCCATTCGACCGGACGGTCGGGATCCCGGCGCTGCCGCCGGTTGCTCCACCACCCGCCGATCGGAATCAGCAGCAGGCCGGCGACGAAGATCACTGGCACCGTCACGAAGACGACGATGCCGATGTACGGATTGGTCAGATAGCCGAACGTCTCGAGCAGCATTAGCCCGAGGAACAGCATGGCCATCGCGGTCGCGATGGCCATGCCAATTAGAGAGAGCGGGTTGCGGGTAACAGCCGGCAGGCGAAACGGCGTGCGCATGAGAGTTCTAGACTCCTATCCGCGGGACGTCTATCACCTCATTTCTTCAAGCTCTGCACGTAGGCGACAAGCGCATCGACGTCGGCCTTCGGCAGGTTCGGATACCCTTTCATCGCCGGCTTGCGCTCGGCCTTGGTTTTGGTCGTCATGGCCGGCGCATCGACGATCCACTGCCGGATCTCGTCCGCCGACAGCCTTGCGCCGACACCGTCGAGCGGCCCCTTCTTGTTGCCGACGCCAGCGACGGAATGACAGACGGCGCACTTCTGGGCCGCATACAGCTTCTCGCCCGCTGCGACCTGCGCGTTTTGCGCGGATGCAATCGCCGCTGTTGCGAACAATACGGCCGCGACCAAGACACTCTTCGTCAACATGTGATCCAAGCGCCCTCCTTGCACGACAGGCCGTACGATCATCACGACAAGCGGACGATCAATTCGGTGCCGCGCATCATGATCCTACACGACCTCTGTGTCGGCAATGTCGACGTGCACGAACGCCGGACGCACACATCGACGATTTCTTCCGCGCTCGAGAAATTTTCCCCATCCATTTTCCCGTCGCCCTGCATTAGGCTGTTCGCTCATGAGGCCCAACACCGGCCGTCGCAGTCTGCTGAACTGGCTCCTGGGGATCTGGGGCGGCGGCGTCATGGGGTCGATCGCCTACCCAGTCGCACGCTATCTGACGCCACCCGACATTCCTGAAGCCGTCCACGCAGTCGGTCAACGCGGGGAGCGGACGCGCGCTCGCGCCCAACTCGGGTCGGATCGTGCCATTCGGCTCACAGCCGGTCCTTCTCATCCGCACGTCCACCGGCGAGCTCCGCGCGTTCTCCGGCACGTGCACGCATCTTGCCTGCACCGTGCAGTATCGACCCGATCTCGAGCGCATCTGGTGCGCGTGTCACGACGGCCAATACGACCTGAACGGCCGGAACGTCGCGGGTCCGCCGCCTCGGCCGCTCGAGGCGTACGACGTCACCGAGCAAGGCGACGACATCGTGATCACCCGAAGATCGTGATGAGCGGGCGCCTGCGCGCGTGGCTCGAGGATCGGCTGCCGCTCGCCGACGTAGTCGATGCGCTTCGGCACAAGACTGTTCCGCATCACCGCTACTCGATCTGGTACTACTTCGGCGGCATGACGCTTTTCCTCTTCGGCATTCAGGTGGGCACCGGCGCCCTGCTGCTGCTCTACTATCGCCCGAGCGCCGCCGAGGCCTACGAGAGCGTCCAGTTCATCGTCGGGCGCGTGCCGTTCGGCTGGCTGATCCGATCCATTCATGCCTGGTCGGCGAACCTGATGGTCGCCAGCGCCTTCGCCCACCTCTTCAGCGTGCTGTTCCTTCACGCGTATCGACCGCCCCGCGACCTGACCTGGATGAGCGGGATGGTGCTCCTCCTCCTGACGCTCGCGTTCGGATTCACCGGCTACCTGCTGCCGTGGAACGAGGTATCGTTCTTCGCCACGCGGGTCGGCACCGACATCGCAGCGACCGTGCCCGGCATCGGCGAGTTCATCGTCCGCTTCATGCGCGGCGGAAAGGACGTCACGGGCGCGACGCTGACCCGGCTGTTCGGGTTTCACGTGGCCATCCTCCCCGCGATCGCGACGATGCTTGTAGGCCTCCACCTGCTGCTGGTCCAGCGGCACGGCATGAGCACGCCGCCGTCGGTCGAGCGGCGTGCGGCCGAGGACCCGCGCATGGTGCGTACGATTCCGTTCCTCCCACATTTTCTGTTGCGCGATCTGTTTGCCTGGACCATCGTCCTCGCGTTGCTGGCGGGACTGTCGACGTTCTATCCCTGGGAACTGGGCCTCAAGGCCGACCCGTTCGCGCCCGCGCCCGCGGGGATTCGTCCCGAGTGGTATTTTCTGTGGGCCTTCCAGACGCTGAAGTACGTGCCCCCCACCGTCGCCGGCATCAACGGTGAGTTGCTCGCGGTCGCAGTGATGGGAGTCGCTGCCGCCGGCGCGCTGCTTCTGCCCCTGTTCGCAGGTCACAGCCACGGGTCCCGGCGGGTCGTCGTCTGGATTGGGACCGGCGCGCTCGCGTTCATGGCGATGATGACCTGGCTCTCGCTCAGAGGAGGGCGACCATGACACGGACGGCCGCGGCCAGAATCGCGCAACTCGCGGTCGCGGTGGCGCTGTGGCCGTGCGCCGTCCAGGCGCAGACCACCGTCGATGCCGCGACGGCGGCGTTTCGCGACGACGTGCACGCGGCCGCGGGACTCACGTGTGCGTCGTGCCACAAGGGCGGTGCAGCCGGACAGGCGCGCTACGACGCCCTGCCACGGCCGTCGATCGCGCCGATGTGCGCCACGTGTCACAGCGACGCGGCGTACATGCGTAGGTTTGCGCCGCAGGTGCGCATCGATCAGTACTCGCAATACCTCACGAGCACGCATGGCAAGCGGATGGCCGCTGGCGAGGGCCGGGTCGCCACCTGCATCGATTGTCACGGGGCGCATGGCGTCTTCCGCGTCCGCGACTCCCGGTCGCCCGTCGCGCCGGCCAACGTCGCGACGACCTGCGGCCGGTGTCACGGCGATCCGGCGCGGATGAAGCCCTTCGGGCGCGTCGACAATCCTCCGGCTGACTGGGCGGGCAGCGTCCATGCCGCAGCGCTGCTGAAGCGCGGTGACACGTCAGCGCCGACGTGTAGCTCCTGTCATGGCAGCCACGGCGCCACGCCGCCAGGGGTTACCGACGTCGTGAACGTCTGCGCGCAGTGCCACGTGCGCGAGGCGCAACTCTTCCGCGCGAGCCCCAAGAAGGACATCTTCGACGCCATCGGCCAAGCCGAATGCCTGGCCTGCCACTCGAACCACCGCATCGAGTCGCCGTCCGACATGTTGATCGGCCTCCAGAAAGGGGCGGTGTGCGCCGAGTGCCACGACGAAACCGGCGAGAGCGGCGCGACGATTCGCACCCTGCGGGACGACCTTGACCGCCTCTCGGCGGGCCTGGCGTCCGCCGATGCCGCCCTGACGCGGGCAGAGCGCGCCGGCATGCTGGTGGACGAGGGACGCGCCGCGCTGCGGGATGCGCGGGAGCACCAAGTCCAGTCGCGAGTGCTCGTCCATGCGTTCGCGGCCCAGCCATTCGGCGAGACCGCCGCGCAGGGCATCATGTCCGCGAGACGCGCGCAGGAGGATGGCGATGCCGCGATGCGCGAACTTCAAGTGCGTCGACGAGGGCTCGCGGTCGCCACCCTCGTGATCCTGGCATTCCTCCTCACCCTGTGGCTGAAGATTCGACGTCTCCCGCTCAGCCCGGAAGATTCGACGCGCGCTTGAACAATTCGCCGCGTGCGGGCCCGAATGCGCGGCCCGCGCGTCGGCGGCATCCACCTACTTCTTCAGGCTCGAGAGGTACGCCACGAGGGCGTCGACCTTCTCTTTCGAAAAATCCGTGTACGCCTTCATCGGCGGTTTCCTGGTGCTGTTGGCCTTGGCCGCCATCTCTGGGGCGTTGGTTATCCATTGGCGGATCTCGGCGGTGGTCAGCTTGGCGCCGACGCCGTCAAGGACCGCGCCCTTTTTGTTGCCCTCGGCGCCAAGGGAATGGCACACCAAGCACTTCGATTCGGTGAACGCCTGCTTGCCGCTGGCGACGTCCTGGGCGAACGTCCTACCCGCAAAGAGAGACAGAACAGTCATCACTAACGCAATACGCTTCATATTCTGGTGATCTCCAGCCGACGATTCGTTCAACAAACATGCCGCAGCTAGTGTGGCGCCGCAACCTTCGACATTGCGATGGGCGGCGACCCGGCCGATGCGGAAGATCTCTCAGCGCTGGGGAAAATTCCCCAGTCGCCCCGCCCCCAGAGAGTGGCGACGACGGCGGCGACCAGACCCACGCCCAGCATGATGGGTGGCTGAACAAACGTCAGCACCTGAAAGACCGCCGCGGCGGCGACGAATCCAGTGAGCGGCCGCCGCCACTCGTGCCGGAGCAGCACCTGCGCGCCGGACACGATGAACAACCCGAATGTGATCGTCCACAACGCAACCTGCAGGTGGTTGATGGCCCTGGCGCGGTCTTGACCTTCAGCCAGCTGCTTGATGCCGATCATCATCCGGCGTTCCATAGCGAAATGAACGGGCTCGAAAATCGAGCGATCGAACGCAAGACCCAGCCACGACCGTGTCACAGGACCGCGACCGCGAATCAGCAGGCGCGTCGTGTAGCCGTCGAGCGGCTGGAGCACGAACGTCCAGCTCCCATCCTCCGGCGCCGTGATCGGCGTGCCCACCATGCGCGTGCCGAAGCCGAGCGCGCGTCCGGGCACGTACCAGCGCAGCGTAGCGAACCCTGCCCCGCCGGCTCCCTCCGGTGGATACATCCAGAGCTTGTCGCCCGGGCTCCACGACTGCTTGTCAGGACGCAGCACGTCCACGGTCGGCATCCGGCAACCGACCACGTTCTCCAGGAGGTCGAAGCTGTAGAAGCCGCCGCGATCCTGGCCGACTTGCGCCAGCCAGGGCCACACCGCATCGGCTCCGGCGTCGATGGTGATGGCTCGCGTTTCCTGTTGTGTGGCGCGGGGGATGATCTCATCGCCCGGGAGCGTCATTCGCGCTTCGATACCGCTCGCGCCCCATTGCAGGTACCACGGTCTGACGACTGCGAAGAAAGCGCAGAGGATCGCGGTCAGTGTCAGCGCCAGCACGGAGATTCTGGCCCAGAGTCGATCCATCGACGTCACCTGCGATCCAGGTTGCAAGATCGCGACCCCGTGGCAATCATCGACACTTGTGAAAGTGCGCCTGCTGGGTTGCACGGACGCGCGTCTTTGAGGTGGCTCGGTGGGAATTACTACGGCGCTGTGCGGACTATTCCGCGGCGACGGGCCCAGCACGGATGCCGGCGTGAACGAGGACGCGGCGGAGCGATGGTACGGACTCTGCTCTAGTCATTAATGAACTCTTGTACGAGAGGGAGGACGTCATGTTCAATCGCATCCTTGTTCCAACCGACTTCAGCCCGCCCTCGGATGCGGCGCTGGAATACGCCAGAGCTGTGGCCGCGCGCTTCGGCGCGTCGCTGCACCTGCTGCACGTCGTCGACGACCCGTTTCGAGCCGCGTATGCCACTGAAGTCTACGTGCCGGAAGTGGAGGGACTCCGCGACGACTTGCTTGCCGACGGCGTCGCCAGGCTGAAGGATCGTCTGCATTCGTCTGACATGCGGGAGCTCGGGGCAACGACCGCGGCCGTCATCGGCACGCCGGCGGGGTCCATCGTGGAGTATGCCGGGGGGCACGATATCGATCTGATCATCATGGGTACCCACGGCCGCGGCGGGATGTCTCACCTCCTCATGGGGAGCGTCGCGGAACGGGTCGTTCGAACGGCGCCGTGCCCGGTGCTGACTGTGCGTGAGACGCCGGCGACTGCGAAGGCGAAAACGATGAACGAAGTCGCCGTGGAGGTGCCGCCCGCGCTCATGGCGACATCGAGCGTCGACGGGCAATGCTGAGGGCTAGGGGCTAGCTTTTCGCGCTCAGACCGAACTTCTCGATGCGGTACCGCACCTGGTCGCGATTGATGCCGAGGAGCTGTCCCGCGTGCGTCTGGTTGCCGCCGGCGCGCTCGAGCGCCTGGACGAGGAGCTGTCGTTCGACGTCGTCGAGGCTGATCCCCTCGGCAGGCAGCTTGAATTCGGTTGGCGTGACGGTCCGTGTCAGGGTCGTGAAGTCGGCCGGCTGTAGCCAGTCGTGATCGACGAGCAGCATCGCACGCTCGATCGCATTACGCATTTCACGGACGTTCCCGGGCCATTGATACTGCTCGAGCATCGCGAGCGCGTCAGGCGAGGCCCCGCGCACATGTCGCTTGAATTCACGGTTGAACAAGTCGATGTAGAACGAGGCAAGCAGACGGGATGTCGCCGTGTCGTTCGCGAAGAGGCGGCAGCGCGATCGGCATGACCTGCAGCCGGTAAAAGAGATCCTCGCGGAACTTCCCGTGCTGGACCTCCTGCTCGAGGTTCCGGTTCGTCGCGGCGATGACACGAACATCGACGCGGATATCGGAGAGGCCGCCGACGCGCTTGAAAGTCTTCTCCTCGAGAAACCGCAACAGCTTGGCCTGCAGCCCCGGCGTCATCTCACCGATTTCATCGAGGAAGACGGTGCCGCCGTCGGCGGTCTCGAGCAGGCCGCGCTTCTGCTGGCGCGCGTCGGTGAACGCGCCGCGCTCGTGGCCGAACAGCTCGCTCTCGAGGAGCTGCTCGGGAAGCGCCGACATCGTGATGTTCACGAACTGCCGCCGTGCCCGGTCGCTGTTGTAGTGAATGGCCTTGGCGGCGAGGTCCTTGCCGGTTCCCGGTGTCGCCGGTCAACAGGACCGTCGAGGCGGGGCTCTTTGCGACGCGTTCGAGCAGCGACTTGATGGCCTGCATCGCAGGCGAGGAGCCGATGATCGAATCGAACGAATACTCGCGCCCCTGGCCGCTCCGCAACGCCCGCACTTCACGACGAAGCTGACTGGTCTCGAGCGCTTTCTCGACCAGCAGCACGACTTCGTCGAGATTGAACGGCTTGTTGACGTAGTGGTAGGCCCCGAGCCTCATCGCCTCGACGGCGTTTTCGACGGTCGAGAAGGCGGTCATCATGATGACCTGCGTTTCCGGCCTGACCTCCTTGACGCGTTTGAGCACCGTCAGGCCGTCGCCGTCGGGAAGCTTGAAGTCGAGGAGCACGAGATCGATCTCGGTCGCCGACATCCGATCGAGCGCCTCGGACGCGAGACCTGCCTCGAGGACGTCATAGCCCTCGGCGGTCAGGCGCTCGCACAGAGACCAGCGGATCAGCGATTCGTCGTCAACGATCAACAGTCGTCGCGGATGGCACGGGCTTCAGTATAGCGATGACCAGCTCTGAAACGCAACCCGCTTGCAGACTTAAAGCGCGCGCTCGACCATGCCGCGATCGTGGCCGACGACCGATGTCGCCGGGCGGATTACCTACGTCAACGACAAGTTCTGCGAGATCTCCGGATACAGCCGCGAGGAGCTGATCGGGGAGGACCACCGCATCATCAACTCCGCGTTTCATTCAAAGGACTTCATTCGCGATCTCTGGCGGACGATCGCGAATGGACGCGTGTGGCACGGGGAGATCCGCAACCGCGCCAAGGACGGCCATTACTACTGGGTGGACACGACCATCGTTCCGTTCCTCGACGCGCACGACAAGCCGTATCAGTACATCGCCATCCGGGCCGACATCACGGCGCGCAAAGCGGCCGAAGAACGGCTCGCGCAGCAGGCGGCGCTGGCGCGCCTCGGTCAGATGGCCGCGGTCGTCGCGCACGAGGTCAAGAACCCGTTGGCGGGGATCAAGGGCGCCATGCAGGTGCTGATGTCGCGACGGGCGAGCGGCGACAGCGAAACCGTCGTCATGCGCGACGTCGTCGCGCGCATCGACGCGCTGAACGAGCTCATTCAGGACCTGATGATGTTCGCGCGGCCGAGGCCGCCGCGCCTCTCGCGAGGTCAACCTGCGCTACCTGCTCGACGAGGCGGTCGACGATGCTTCGCCGCGACCCGATCGGATCGTCGCTCGACGTGCAGATTGAGGGCGGGGACGGAAGCATCACCGCCGATCCAGACCTGCTTCGGGCGACTGTGCTCAACCTGCTGTTGAACGCCGCGCAGGCGATGAATGGTCATGGCCGCATCCGCGTCACGGGCGAACGGCGCGACGGCACATGGGCGATCGAAGTGCGCGACAGCGGCCCGGGAATCCCGATCGAGCTCCGGCACGAGGTCCTGGAGCCATTCTTCACAACGAAGGCGCGCGGCGGGGGCCTGGGACTGCCGATCGCGAAACGGGTCGCCGAGCTGCACGGCGGATCGCTGTCGCTCACCTGTCCGGAATCCGGCGGCACTGCGGTGACGGTGACGCTGCCGGCCCCGCCAGGACCAGACGCAGCCTGACGCTCTACTAGGCACACGTGGAGATGTCCTGACGCCCCGCCACTTCACGAAGAGGTCGTACGGAGCGGAACCACGGCGTCGATCGTCTGGTGCCCTGGATCTCGCCGCTCAAACGTCGGAGCCTTGGCCGATGGAAACGACACGAACAGCAGTGGAAAGGGAGACGAGACTCTGTCATGTCACCATGCAGCACTAGACTAACTCCCTGGAGGTCCGGAGGCCTCCGGCTACCTTGACGATGCCGGCGCCGCTCTTCCAGATTCACGAGCTCACCAAGGTCTACGGCATGGGCGAGGTCGAAGTCCACGCGCTGCGGGACGTCACGCTCACGCTCGATGAAGGCCAATTCGTCGTTCTGCTGGGGCCGTCGGGATCCGGCAAGTCCACCCTCCTCAACATCATCGGCGGCCTCGACGTGCCGACCAGCGGGCAGGTCCTGTACCGCGACGTCGACCTGACGCGAGCCGACGAAGCGACCCTCACCGCGTATCGCCGCCGACACGTCGGCTTCGTCTTCCAGTTCTACAACCTGATTCCCAGTCTGACCGCTGAAGAGAACGTCGCCCTCGTCACCGAGATCTCCGAGCGGCCGATGCTGCCGGACGAGGCGCTCCGGATGGTCAAGCTCGACGCGCGACGCGAGCATTTTCCCGCCCAGTTGTCCGGCGGCGAGCAGCAGCGCGTCGCCATCGCGCGCGCCATCGCCAAGCGCCCGTCGGTCCTGCTGTGCGACGAGCCGACCGGCGCCCTCGACATCTCCACCGGTATCGTCGTGCTCGAGGCGCTGCAGCGCGTGAACGCGGAGCTCGGCACGACCACGGTGGTCATCACTCACAACGCCGCCATCGCGTCGATGGCGGACCGGGTCATCCGCCTGGCCGACGGCCGCGTCGTCTCGGTTGAGGACAGGACCGAGAAGCTGGCGCCCGGCCAGTTGTCCTGGTGAGAGGCATGAGATTCGGGCTCTCGCTCTCCGCGCTCAACCGCAAGCTGTTCCGGGATCTGCTGGCGATGAAGAGCCAGGCGCTGGCGATCGCCACGGTCGTGGCGGCGGGCATCGCCATGTACGTCATGTATCTGTCGAACTTCGAGTCGCTGCGCGCGACTCAGCGCGCCTACTACGAGCGCCAGCGGTTCGCGGACGTCTTTGCCTCGCTGAAGCGTGCGCCTTTGCGGGTCGCCACTGATATTGCCGCCATCCCCGGCGTCTCCGCAATCGAAACGCGCGTGGTCGCCAACGTCACGCTCGACCTCGATCAGATCGAGGAACCCGCCACGGCCGGCTCGTGTCGATTCCCGCGAACCGGCGGCCGCGGCTCAACGATCTCTTCCTGCGGCGCGGCCGGTGGATCGAGCCGGGCCGCCCGGACGAGGTGCTCGCCAGCGAGGGGTTCGTCCTCGCGCACGGACTCAATCCGGGCGATCGGATTCCCGCGGTGATCAACGGCCGCCTCCGCCGCCTGACGATCGTCGGCGTGGCGCTCTCGCCCGAGTACATCTACAGCATCCGGCCCGGCGAGCTCGTGCCCGACAACAAGCGGTTCGCGATCCTCTGGATGGATCAGCAGGCACTGGCCGCGGCCTTCGACATGGAGGGCGGCTTCAACGACGTGGTCCTCGGACTGTCACCCGGTGCGCAGACCGCCGACGTCATTGCCCGCCTCGATCGAATCCTCGAGCCCTACGGCGGACTCGGCGCGATTCCGCGCGCGCTGCAGCTGTCTCACTGGACGGTGGAGAACGAGCTCGCGCAGCTCCAGAGCTTTGGCTTCCTGCTGCCGCTCATCTTCCTGCTGATCGCCGCGTTCATTCTCAACGTGGCGCTCACGCGCGCCCTGGCGCTGCAGCGGCCGCAGATTGCGTCGCTCAAGGCGCTCGGCTACACCAACACCGCCATCGGCTGGCACTACCTCAAGTGGGCGCTGGCCATCGGGCTCGTCGGCGTCGTCCTTGGCGTCGGTCTGGGCGCGTGGTTCGGGACGCTGGTCATCGCGCTCTATAACGATTTCTTCCGCTTCCCCGTCCTGCTCTTCAGCGTCCCCATCCGCGTCGTCATCGGCGCCACGACGTTGACGTTTGCCGCTGCCGGCGCCGGCGCATTCGGCGCTGTCCGCCGCGCCGTGCGCGTGCCGCCGGCCGAAGCGATGCGGCCCGAGACGCCTGCGCGGTACCGCCGGACGGTGCTCGAGACACCGTTCGTCGCCAGGCGTCTGGGCACCGCGGGACGCATGGTGCTGCGCAACGTGATGCGGCATCCGATGCGTGCCGCGGCCTCGGTGTTCGGCATCGCCTTCGCTGTGGCGATCCTCATGATCGGCCTCGTCTTCAGCGACGCGATCGATCGCCTGATCCTGACGCAGTTCTGGGACGCCGAGCGTCAGGACGTCACCGTCACCTTCGTCGAGCCGCGCGGAGACGCCGCACGCTACGCCCTCGCCCGCCTGCCGGGCGTGATCGCGGTCGAGCCCCAGCGCATCGTCGCCGCGCGCCTCCGCTCGGACTATCGCGAGCGCTATCTCGCCGTCACCGGCGTGCCCCCGTCACCGCGCTTCAAGCGCATCGTCGATCGCAACGGCCACCCGGTGCGACTGCCTCCATCCGGCGTCGTGCTCTCGACGACCCTGGCGCGGGCGCTCGGCGTTGACGCAGGGAGATACGATCACCCTGGACGTGCTCGAAGGTCGCCGCCCCGATGCGCACGGGTCGAGGTCACCGGCCTGGTCGACGACATTCTTGGTCTGTCGGCATACATGGACCTCGCCGCGCTGCATCAGCTGATGCGCGAGGGCGAGGTGGCCACCGGCGCCCTGCTGCTGGTGGATCCCGCGCAGGAGGCACGGCTGTCGGCCGAGCTCAAGGCCACGCCCGTTGTCGCTGGAGCCGGCTTCAAGCGGGCCGTGCTGCAGAGTTTCCGCGAAGTGATGTCCGCCAACATGAGCCTGAGCATCTTCATCAACCTCGTCTTTGCGAGCATCATCGCGTTCGGCGTCGTGTACAACGCCGCCCGCGTGTCGTTGTCCGAACGCAGCCGCGAGCTGGCCAGCCTCCGCGTGCTCGGCTTCACGCGCGCGGAGATCTCGCTCATCCTGATGGGCGAGCTCGCGCTGCTTGACGGTCGCGGCCCTGCCTGTCGGCGCTCTCTTCGGTTACGGCCTTGCCGCGGCGATCGTCAGCTCCATTGACAGCGAGGTGTACCGCTTTCCGCTCTACGTGTCGCGGTCCGCCGTGGCGTGGTCGTGTCTCGGCATCATCGCCGCCGCCGTCATCTCCGGCCTGATCGTCCGACGGCGGCTCGATCGACTGGACCTGGTGGCAGTGCTCAAGATCCGAGAGTAAGGGACAGATTGCCCTGATATGCCCCTTCGCAAATACGCGCGGTTGATCGCCGCCACTCTGGTCGTGCTCGCCATCGTGGCGGCAGCCATGTGGCCCGAGTCGATGGAAGTGGACGCGGCCACCGTCGACATGGGACCCATGCAGGTCACGATCGACGAGGACGGCGAGACTCGCGTGCGCGATCGCTTCGTCATCTCCGCCCCGGTGTCGGGCCGTCTTCAGCGGATCGAGCTCGAGCCGGGCGATCGCGTGATCCGCGGCAAGACCGTGCTCGTTCGCCTGACGTCCGCGGAATCACCGCTCATCGACTCGCGTGCCCGCGCCGAGTTGGCCGCCGCCGTCGAGGGCGCGCGGGCGGCCGTCGGGCAGGCGCAGGCGGAACGGGAACGCGCGGCGGCAACCCTCGCCCGCGCGCGGTCGAACCTGCGCCGTCAGGAGGAGCTGGAGAAAGCCGGTCTCGTCGCGCGGGACAGCCTCGAGGCGGCGAGACACAGCCGTCAGGACGAGCGAAGAAGCGCTGCGCGCCGCCGAGTTCGCGGTGACGCGCGCCGAGTACGAGCTTCAGCTCGCGCGCGCGCGTCTGCAGGCCCCGACCTCCGCTGGTGGTGAGGTCGTCATCGTGGCACCGATCGACGGCATCGTCCTCAAGCGATTTCGCGAGAGCGAGTCGGTGGTCCCGATCGGCGAGCCGCTCCTCGAAATCGGCGACCCGCAGCGGCTGGAAATCGTCGCCGACCTGCTGTCGACCGATGCCGTCCGCGTGCCACCCGGCGCGCCCGTCATTCTCGAGCAATGGGGCGGAGGACATCCGCTCAAGGCTCGAGTCAGGCGCGTGGAGCCCTCGGGCTTCATGAAGGTCTCGGCGCTTGGCGTCGAAGAGCAGCGCGTGAACGTGCTGATCGACTTCGTCGATGTCGCCTCGGCTGCGCGCGCGCTCGGCGACAACTACCGCGTCGAGGTCCGCATCGTCATCTGGAGTGACGACAACGTCGTCCGTGTCCCTGTGGGGAGTCTCTTTCGTCGCGGAGAGGGGTGGGCGACCTTCGTCGTCGAGCAGGAACGAGCGCGGCTTCGAACCGTCCAGCTCGGCCAGCGCAACGACACATTCGGGCAGATCACCGGCGGCCTGTCGGCCGGCCAGACCGTCGTCCTCCACCCGCCCGACACGTTGACTGATGGTGTTCGTGTAGAGGTTCGAGGCCGCTAGAAAACTTGACCACCTGAATTCCAGCCAATTGAGTCAAGTTTTCTCGCCCCGCGAAGCGGGGCAAAGAGATACTGCCACTAGCGAGGCGGAGCCACATGCTCGGCGGTCTGAGGCGCAGCCTCGCTAGTCTACGGTGACTGGGACGGCCGACGGTACAACATGTACGAAAAGCGCCCGTGCAGCCATGCCTCGCCCGCCGCATCGTCGTGGCGGGTGTCGATCGATTCGCTGTGGACGTGTGCGTAATGCCCGCCGAGGCGAGCGATCTCCTGAGTCAGTCGGGTCTGGATATTGGCCATGAGCTCGGTGTAACAACGATCCCACAGCTCATCTCGATGACTGATGGTCCCTGCCACACGACCGCTGGTTGCCTCGATTGTGTGTTCGGCCATCAACTCCGCATTCAAGGGCGGCAGCTCGCGGTGCCAATAGACGATCTTGCCATTGTCGTTCACCGATGCTCTTTCGGCGTCCGGGTCGGAGAGGCGACCGATCGCTGCACTTCCACCCATGTCCATCCGCTGCAGACCGATTGACCAGGGCTCTCACCAAGCGGCGTCACTTCGCGCACGAGCGCTTCCTTCTTCGACGCCGCGACATGCGCTTTCACGCCGTGAGCAGGCATGGGTTCCCGATGGGAAGTATAGAACTCACGGGTGCCTTCTTGCCAAGAGAAACGAAGTGATCTAGCGTCGCCGGATGACATCGGAAGCACGCCATCAGCCTCGTCGACTCGGCTCGACCGGCCCGACAGTCTTTCCGCTGGCGCTCGGCTGCATGGGTATGTCCGGGATGTACGGTCCGGCAGACGAGCGCGAGAGCATCGCTACCATCCATGCGGCGCTTGACGCGGGCGTCACGCTCCTTGACACCGGCGACTACTATGGCGCCGGGCACAACGAATTGCTCATCGGCCGCGCGGTGCGAGATCGCCATGACAAGGCCCTGCTCTCGGTGAAGTTCGGCGCCATGCGCGGACCGGACGCGAGCTGGCTGGGTATGGACGCGCGCCCCGCCGCGCTGAAGAACTTTCTATCGTACACGCTGACGCGTCTCGGCGTGGATCACGTCGACATCTATCGTCCCGGCCGTCTTGATCCCACCATCCCGATCGAGGAGACCGTCGGCGCCATCGCCGATCTGATCAAGGCTGGTTACGTTCGCGCGATCGGCTTGTCGGAGGTGGGGCCGGACACCATTCGCCGCGCGCAGGCCGTACACCCGATCAGCGATCTGCAGATTGAGTACTCCCTGATTAGCCGCGGTCCGGAGGCCACGATCTTCCCAGTCCTTTCGGAGCTGGGCATCGGCGTCACGGCCTACGGCGTACTGTCGCGCGGCCTGCTCAGTAGCTCGAGGCCTGTATCACAGAGCGACTTTCGTGCGCACCTGCCGCGCTTCACGGGTGAAAACCGTGAGCGCAATCAGCGCCTGATTGAGGCGCTGCAGAATTTGTCTGCCGAGAAACGGGTCAGTGCCTCGCAACTCGCGATTGCCTGGGTGCTGGCGAAGGGCTCGACGATCGTGCCGTTGATCGGCGCGCGCACACGAGCGCAGCTTGCGGAATCGCTCGGCGCGCTCCAGGTGGAGCTGTCGCGGGAGGACGTCGCCCGCATCGAGGAAGCCATACCGGCGTCTGCGGTCGCCGGGACCCGGTACGACGCGCAGCAGATGAGAGTCCTGGATAGCGAACGGCCGGGATCCTAGATGGTCCTGGAGTCCCACTCACGCGATGGGCGGCTCGATCACGCGTGGCTGTCGAGCGAGATTCTGGCGACCAAACACCGGCATCAATAAGAGCGTGCCTACCGTCAGCAATGCTCCCATGACGTTCGGGAGCTCCGCGGCGACTGGTGAAGCGATGAAGATGTCCAAGGCAGCATGGAACAGCGCGACGGCGGCAATGGATCCCCCGCTCGAGTTGAACAGCCACGTCAGCAGGATCGATCCAAGACAGAGTGACACGAACCATCCGATGGCTCCCACGAACCCGAGGTTCGACAGTCCGGGGCTGAAGGCGAAGAGCGGCGCGTGCCAGACCGCCCACCCGAGCGCGAGCACCAGCGACGCACGGAATGCGGAGCCACGAGACTGCAGCCGG
Organism: uncultured Acidobacteriota bacterium; assembly: GCA_963741135.1. Classification (GTDB taxonomy): domain Bacteria; phylum Acidobacteriota; class Vicinamibacteria; order Vicinamibacterales; family UBA2999; genus Gp6-AA40. The sequence goes on along the minus strand of CAVUHC010000003.1, from coordinate 133,230 downwards.
GGCAGCGCGAACCCACGCCACCCGACCTCCTCGCCGAAGCCGTAGAAGATGACGTTCGCGACCCAATAGACCGACCGAGGAAGCTCCGGGAACTCGGTGCTTCGCCCGACGTTCGACCATCGCTGAGACCATTGGTCCAAGACCGCCGACGAGGTGGAGATGGCGAGACGGCACCGGACCATCCAACCAACGTTTGCGAGAACCGCCGGAAGCCAGAACGCCCAGGAGACGGCGTACGCGAGGGCGAAGAACCACACCAGCGGGCGGTCGCGGATGGAGCGTTCGAAGACTCCCCTCATCTGTCGGTGGAAAGAGGCGCGTTTCGACGTGACATGCGGAAGGGCACACCGCCATGCATCTCGGACGCCGCGCGAAGACGCGCACGGATATGCTTGGCCCGCGTCTCGAGCGCTTTGCTGCCCGACCGGTCACAATCGTCGAGGGCGCGCTTCACGACAGGCACGAGACCAGGGTCGTGTTCGGCGAACGTCGCCAGGCTGTCGAGCGCCCACGCCCGCACGAATTTCTGCCGGTGCTTGATATTCCGGCGGAGGATCTCGGTCACGCGCTTCTGTTCCCGGGGCATCCAGTCGAAGAGCGGTAGTGCCCGCACGATCTGAAGTCGGATCTCCCATTTGTCGCTGTCCGCGAGACCGCTGATGAACAGCTCCTTGTGCGGTTGAACCCAGTCGGAGTGCTCGCGGGCGATCTTCTCGAGCAGGTCAATCGCGCGCATCGACACCAGCCAGTCAGGATCGTCGGCGAGCGACGCAAGTTCGCCCACGCGCTCGGGTGCCGCGCACACCAGCGCGAGCACACGCTTCGACTGCGCGATCGATCGCCGATCACCGCCTGAGAGCAACACCCTCAGCGCATTCGGTCCGGGCAGCGATTCGCTGCTCGGACCCGAACGGGTCATCGCGGCCACCTGTGACCTTCGCGGAACGGCCCGCAATGGAAACGTCGGAACGCCGCGGCCAATGGGAGGAGCCTCAACGCCACATCCGGCGTTCGGTGGCGCGTGGAAACAGCGTGTTTATCACGAGAAGCGCATAGATCATCCGCGGACGCAGCACAAGGCGCCGTTCGCGCTCCACTGCATCAGCGATCGCGACTGCCGCATCGTCAGGTGTCAGTGTCCGCAGCCAGTGTGCCGCCGCCGGAAGCCGATCCCAACTCCCCGGATTGTGTTCCCAAAAGGCACTGCTCACTTGAGCAAACGCCGCGAGGCTGATGCCGATGCCCGAACCGTGCACTTCGGCTCTCAGGGCCTCGTTGAAGCCCCTCATGGCCCACCGTGCCGAGAGGTATCCGGCTGCGCTTGGCCAGACCAGAAATGCGCCCAGCGATGTGACATTCACGATGTGGCCCGTGCCGCGCTGACGCATTCCTGGCAACAGCTCACGGGTGAGGTTGAAGGCGGCCAGGAACGGGACTGCGACTATTGCGGCAAGCTCTTCCGGCGTCGTGTCAACGATGGGCAACCACCGGCCGGCGCCCGCGTTGTTGATCAAGATGTCGGGAACACCGTGCCGCTCCTGCGCGAGGCGAGCGACACGGCTCACCGCCGGTGCGTGCGCGAGGTCGGCGGCGAGCGTCTCGGCACGACCGCCCGCTGCCTGAATGCTCGCCGCGACTGCGGCGAGTCGCTCCACGTTTCTGGCCACCAAAATGACAGACGCCCCGCGTTCGGCCAGAATCCGAGCCGTTGCGGCGCCGATACCACTTGAAGCCCCTGTGATCAACGCCAGCTTGCCCTCGACCTTCATGGATCTCCTTGCTGCGGAAATCGAGAATCCTTTGCGTCCAGGAATCTGCGGACTTCCGTTCTAGTCCGAGCGGAGGGTGACGACTCGGGCGACGCCATGACGCGCCTCGAGGACGGCGTCCGCCACGATCCAGTCGATGCGGTCCGCGACAGCCGCGTCCGCGGCAAGCGCACGGAGAACCTGCATTGGCTCAACGGTCAATCGACCGTAGATGTCCTTGTGGACCTCTAGGTACACCTCGCCGTCCACCTCGGCGAGCAGAATGGGCTCGTAGATGATCTGCCCCTGTACCCCCACAGCAACCAGCGTGAACAGGCGGCGGATGTCGGCACTGCCGAGGCGTATGCACCCGTGCGTGGCGGCGTTGTAGATACTCGCGGGCGCCGTGGTGCCATGGACGCCGATCCCTGAGACGCTCAGGCCGATCCAGAACGCGCCGAGCGGATTGCCTGGCCCCGGCGGAACGACGGGAGGCTGCGTCCGCCCTCGCCTAGCGCTCTCTCTCAGGATGGATGCCGGGACGTGCCACGTCGGATCCTGCTTCTTGGTGATGACGGTGAAGGGCGCTGTGGGCGTTTGCCAGTCGGGTCGGCCGACGGCTACCGGAGACGCATCGAGGTGCCCCTCATCGTCGGTGAAAAACAGCATGCGCTGCGGGATGTTGATCACGATTCCGCCGGCCAACGCCGCTACGGGAACGACGTGACGATTATCAATCCGAAGCCGCTGACCGACGGCCAGCGGCGCGCGCGGGTCCAAGTGATTCTCCGCGGCTAGCGTCGCGGCGTCGACGCCGAACGTGGATCCAATGCGAGAGAGACTTTCGTTGCGAATTACGGTGTGGACGGTGATCCCTCCGCTCAAACGACCTGTGTGGGCGCGGTCGCCGCGGGCGTCCGCTGAAACCAACGACACCGTCACAAGTACTGCCAGCAGGACGTGCGGTGTGCGCGTCATGGCCGCCCTCCAGGGCCCCGCGGCAACCAGCGTCCGATGGCCTACGCGGGCATCGTCATCTCCGACGACGCTATCTTCGACGCCGACATCTGCTCGGGGTGCGATCGCAACCCGAACTTCTCGATCCGGTATCTGACCTGGTCGCGATTGATGTGAAGCAACTGGCCGGCGTGAGTCTGGTTCCAGCCCGCAGCGCTCGAGCGCCTGCACCAGCAGCTGACGTTCGACCTCTTCGAGGTTCACGCCGGCCGGCGGAAGACGGAACAGCGACGTGCGCCGACCCGGAACGCGTCAGCGTCGGGAAATCCTGGGGCGTCAGCCATTCATGGTCGACGAGGAGCATGGCGCGCTCGATCGCGTTCCGCAGCTCACGGATGTTGCCCGGCCACCGGAAATGCTCGACAAGCGCCGCGGCCTCCTCGTTCAGACCGCGCACTTTCTTCCGAAACTCGCGGTTGAAGCGGTCGATGTAGTACTGCGCCAACAGCAGAACGTCACCCTGGCGTTCGCGCAGCGGAGGCAGAGACACCGGCATCACGTGCAGCCGGTAGAAGAGGTCTTCGCGGAACTTGCCTGCCTTCACTTCCTGCTCGAGATCGCGATTCGTCGCAGCGATGACACGGACGTCAACGCGAACATCCGTCAGGCCTCCGACGCGCTTGAATGTCTTCTCCTCGAGAAATCGCAACAGCTTCGACTGCAGTCCAGCGGTGATTTCTCCGATCTCGTCGAGGAACACAGTGCCGCCGTCCGCCGTCTCAAACAGGCCGCGCTTCTGCTGTCTGGCGTCCGTGAACGCCCCACGCTCGTGCCCGAACAGCTCGCTTTCCAGCAACTGCTCCGGCAGCGCCGAGCAGGTGATGTTGACGAAGGGCTTGGCGGCGCGGGCGCTGTTGTAGTGAATTGCCTTCGCGGCGAGGTCCTTGCCGGTCCCGGTTTCGCCAGTCAGGAGCACGGTTGAGGCGGGGCTCGCCGCCACCCGCGCGAGGAGCGACTTGATTTCCATCATCGCGCGTGAGGTGCCGACGATGGCGTCGAATCCGAAGTCGCGTCCGGCACTGGTGCGCAGCACCCGGACCTCCAGCCGGAGACGGAATGTCTCGAGCGCCTTTTCCACCGTCATCGCCACGTCGTCGAGATTGAATGGCTTGTCGATGTAATGCCACGCGCCGAGCTTCATCGCCTGGACGGCATTCTCCACGGTGGAGAAGGCGGTCATGAGGATGACGAGCGTCTCGGGCGCCACCTCCTTGATGCGGCGCAGCACCATCAAGCCGTCCCCATCGGGGAGCTTGTAGTCCAGCAGCACGACGGCGGCGCCCATGCCGATCTTGTCGATCGCCTCGGCGGCCGTTCGCGCCTCGAGGATGTTGTAACCCTCGCGCGCAAAACGTTCTCGAAGCGACCATCGCACCAGGTCCTCGTCGTCCACGATGAGCAGTGTTGCGGTGTTCATAAAACCTCGATGAGAAATAGTTCGCGCGGGTGCGAATCTTTCCGCGTAAAGTCCCCGTTCTCAAGGGGCTGCAGACCGAGTGAGCAACAAACACGCCGACTTGCTGTGGCACGCGCTCGGCCCTGATTCCGGGCACTTGGCGGGCTCATGCGATCGGCTCAGCTCAGGTTCTGTGTGCTCCTGGGACTGATGCTGTGATGCCTGGAATCAAAGAGCGGGCGGAGCGCACCGCGGAAGGTCAGGCGAGCGGGCGCTACTGAAGACCGGGCGGACGTGGCCCGTGCGTGCGGACGATGTCTTCGAGGTCGTGCATATTGAACGGCTTGCTGAGGACCGTGCACGCGCCAAGCTGCAGCGCGCCCGCAGTGACCTCCGGCGTGCCGAACGCGGTCATCATCACGACGGAGCTCGCGGGCGCGAGCCGGCGGATCTTGGCGAGCAGTCCCAGGTCGTTTGAATCCGGCAGCCGGAAATCCATCAAGACGACATCCGGATCCGGGGTCTCCTCCAGGGCCGCGAGTGCAGAAGCGGCATCCGGCGCCTCCGTCACCTCATGGCCGGCGGCGCCAAGCGTTTCTGCGATCGACCACCGAATCAAGAACTCGTCGTCGACGACTAGGACACGCAATGACATGCTCCCTGACCAATGCGAAAAAAGTCGCGGCCGTGCGGAATATCCCGCGGAGGCCGCTTCGCGCCGGCGACGGCGCGCTGTTTTCATTGAGGGTTTCGGCGACCCATCAACTTCTGGGGGAGTCCTTTTCAAGATCCGCGCCGGGCGTGACTAGTTCATCGGCAATTGAACGGTCACCGTTGTTCCGCCTCCCGGCGGACAGAGCACATCGATGGTGCCTCGATGCGCCTCAATCAACCGCCTGGCGGTCGGCAGGCCGAGGCCGCTCCCGCGTGACTTGGTGGTGAAGAAGGGCGTGAAAATCCTCTCCAGGATCTCGGGCGCGATGCCGGGGCCGCTGTCGACGAATGCAATGTGGCAGGCGCCTTCGGAGACGTTCACCGAGACTTTGATGTGTGCCGTGCCCGCGCATCGCATGAGCGCCGTTGACGAGAAGGTTGAGAAAGACGATCTGGAGCAGGCCAGGGTCGGCGAGAATGGGCGGTCCGGATCCCTCGATTTCGACTCGCACGCCCTTGAGCGCAGGATCCTCGATGAGCAGTTCCGCCGTCGACGTCACCAGCGATCGAATTTCGATCAGCGACGGTTTCGGCTGCGGCGGCCGCGCGAAGAGCAGCAGGTCTTTCATCAGCTCGTTCAGTGAGTCGATGCGGTTGACGATCTCCTTCACAACCGCCGCATCCTTGCCGTCGGCCGGCAGGCGGCCACCGATGACCTCGATCGCCCCGCGAACCGCGGCGAGCGGATTCTTCACCTCGTGCGCAATCACCGCGGCCATCTCACCAAGTCTCGCAAGCGCCGTTTGCTCGCGAAGCTGTTTCTCGATGATCACGCGCGCGCTCAAATCGTGAAGAATGCCGGTGAACTTGCGCTCGCCAGCGACGGACGTTTCGCCGACCGAGAGGTGAAGGGGAAACGTCGTGCCGTCCCGCCGCCGGCCGGTCACCTCGCGGCCACTACCGATAATCTTCGGAACGCCTGTCGCAAGATATCGACCGAGGTACCCGTCGTGCTCGTCGTGGTATGGCGACGGCATCAGCATGTTGACGTTGTGGCCGACCACGTCCTGCTCGCTGTAGCCGAACAGGCGTTCCGCGGCCGGATTGAACGCCTCGATGTGGCCTTTCGCATCGATGACGACAATCGCGTCGACGGCGGATTCCACGACCGCCCGCCAGCGCGCTTCGCTCGCGCGCAGTCGTTCTTCCAGGCGCACACGATCGGAGAGATCGTGGAGGATGCCGGTGAACCTTCGCTCGCCGGCGACGTCCATCTCGCCGACCGACAAATGGAGCGGAAACGTGCTGCCGTCACGGCGCAGTCCGGTCACCTCGCGCCCGATCCCGATGATCTTCTTGACGTGGGTCTCGACGTACCGCGACAGATAGCCGTCGTGCTCCTCGTGATACGGCGACGGCATCAGCATCTTGACGTTGCGCCCCAGCACCTCCGCTTCCTGGTAGCCGAACAACCGCTCGGCGGCGGGATTGAAGGATTCGATCCGGCCGCGCTCGTCGATCACGACGATGCCGTCGACGGCCGATTCGACGACCGACCGCCATCGGATCTCGCTGCTCCGCTGCGCGAGCTCGCCCAGTTTCCGCGCGCTGATGTCGCGCGCAACCTTGGTGGCGCCGACGACGATCCCGCTCGCATCTACGATGGGCGACAACCGTGATCGACACATTGACGAGACCGCCGTGTTTCGTCCGGCGAACCGTTTCGAGATCCTTGACGCCTTCGCCGGCCCTGAGGCGGGCAACCATGGCGAAGAACTCGCTGCGGTGACTGTCCGGGACCAGAATCGAGATGGGCCGGCCACGCATTTCCGACGCGTCATAGCCGTACAGGTGCGAGGCGCCGCCGTTCGATGTCAGGATGATGCCGTCGAGATCAGTGACAACGATGGCATCGTCAGATGACTCGACGACGGCGGCAAGAATACGTGCCGCCTCGTCCTCCGGCCTGAAGGAAGATGGTTCGGTCATTGTGGGATTCGAGCCGCCTCAGTATACGCTGGCCGTCGACCCCCACTTTCCCAGCCTGACCGACGACAGCGGGGACAAGACTGGCGACAGCGACCAGTATCCATTCGCGCGCGTCCAGCGGTTCGACATGAAGCACCTGCGCAAGCGGATCGAACACAACCGTGGACAACTGAGCAAGGAAGACGATCGCAACGGCTGCCAGCGCCGCTGTGTTCGCGACGGCGCGCGTTGGCGCAAGGACATGACGATCGGATCTCGCGTTGCCCAGATGGAACAACTGCGCGAACGCGAGCACCATGAAATTCATCGTCATCGCACGGCCGGCCGCCACGCCGGTCATTTCGTTCCAGATGTTGAGGGCCAGCGCCGGCGTGGCGATGAGCAGGCCGTACGCGGCCACTTTGCGAATCGACGCGAGCCCCACGATGGGCGCGCCTGGATTCCGCGGCGGGCGCCGCATGAGCCCCGGTTCCGCCGGCTCCAGCGCCAGCGCGAGCGCCGGCGCGGTATCGGTCACGAGGTTGAGCCACAGGATCTGGATCGGGTTCAGCGGCAGCGGAAACCCTGCGGCGGCCGTGCCAAGAATCATGATGATCTCAGCAAGATTGCAGCTGAAGAGATAGAAGACGAACTTATTGATGTTGTCGAAGACGGCGCGCCCCTCTTCGATCGCGGCGCCGATGGTCTCGAAGCGGTCATCCTCCAGGACGACGTCGGCCGTCTCACGAGCGACGTCGGTTCCACGCCGGCCCATCGTGACGCCAACATCCGCTTTTTTCAGCGCCGCGGCGTCGTTGACCCCGTCCCCAATCATCGCGACGATGTCGCCACGGGTCTGGTAGGCGGCGATCAGGCGGAGCTTTGCCTCCGGACTCACGCGCGTGAAGACCGAGACGCGATCCAGGTCCGCCTGCAGCTGCTCGTCGCTCATGCGGTCCATATCGCGGCCGTCCACGGACAAATCACCGGCGTCGAGGCCGAGGTCGCGTGCGACCGCCCGAGCCGTTCCGCGCTGGTCGCCCGTGATCATCACCGTCCGGATGCCTGCGCCGCGGAACGCCTGGATCGCGTTCTTCACGCCGGCCGCGGGAGGATCGAACATCCCGATCAGCCCGTTGAAGGTGAGACCAGACAACGCAGACTCTTCCGCCCGGTCGACCCGTCCATGAGCCACTGCCAGAACCCGCAATCCACGCTCCGCCAGCACGCGGTTTGCGGCGACCAGCCGTTCGCGCCCTGCATCGTCAAGGGCGGTTTCCTGCCCATTCACCTGCGTGTGGGTGCAGAGTGCAATCACGCGCTGCGGCGCGCCTTTCACGCACGCAACCAGCGTCGCGCCGGGCACGCGGTGAAACGTCGCCATCAGCTGACGGCCGCTTGAAAACGGGATCTCTGCGACTTCGGGAAACTCTGACAGCACGCTGGCGCGTTCGACACCCGCCTTCCTCGCCGCCACAATCAGGGCCGCTTCTGTTGGATCGCCCCGCGCCGCCCACCCGTCCTGTGTCAGGACGGCATCCGCCCGGTTCGCGGCTATCGCGATCCTGAGCGCCAGCATCAGGTCGGCGTGTTCGTCTGGGCGCACGGACCGGCCGTCGCGCTCGAACTCCCCGACCGGCGCGTACCCCTCTCCCGAGACCTCGAATGCGTCAGAGGCCGTCCAGATCGTGGTCACGGTCATCGCGGCGGAAGTCAGCGTGCCGGTCTTGTCGGTGCACAACACCGTGACCGATCCGAGCGTCTCGACCGATGGCAGCCGCCGCACGAGCGCGTGCCGCCGCGCCATGCGATACACGCCGAGCGCGAGAGTGATCGTTGCAACGGCAGGCAAGCCCTCTGGAACAGCGGCCACCGCGAGTGCAATGGCCGATTCGAGCAGCGCACCCGTCGGCAAGCCGTGAAGAACGCCGATGACCGCCGTCATGACGCCAACGAGTACCGCAAGCCAGGCAACTTGCCGCCCAAGTGCGTCGAGACGCTTCTCGAGCGGCGTCTGTTCGACTGGCGTGGAGCTGACCAGGCGGCCGATCAATCCAATCTCGGTGGCGGCACCAGTCGCAACCACCAGGGCGCGGCCCGCTCCCGACGCGACCGTCGTCCCGGCAAACACGAGGTTCCGGCGTTCCTGTAATGGTGCGTCGGTGTCGACGACCGCCTCCGCATGCTTGGAGACGGGCAAAGATTCACCTGACAGCGGCGCCTCATTCATGCGCAGCTCCGTGCCAGCGAGCAGCCGTGCATCGGCGGCGACAGAGCGCCCCTCCTCGAGCACGAGAAGGTCTCCAGGCACGATCTCCTTCGCATCGATTTCGATCGGGAGGTGGTCGCGGATGACCGTCGCACGGCGTGGTTCCAGCCGGGCGAGCGCCTCGATCGCCCGCCGGGCGCGCATTTCCATCGTGAACCCCAGGCCCACGTTCAGCACGAGGACGGCGGCAATCGCGACCGCATCGGTCGGATCGGCGGTCATCGCGGCGACGCCGGCCGCGATCACCAACAGGGCAACGACGACGCTGCGAAATTGCGCGACAAGCAGTCGCAACGCGGATTCGGGAGGCCTGGCTGGAATGGCATTCAGTCCCGCTGTCCGTAGCCGCTCCGCGGCGTCACGCGACGAGAGCCCGCCGTCGGTCGCGTGGAGTGCGTCGAGAACCTCAGGGGCGCTACGCGCATGCCATGGGATCGTCACCGCGCGCGCGGCGAGCGGCCACACCGCCTTCGGGTCGCGGTGGTCACGGGGCGTGGGTGCCATGCGAATCGAATGGATACTCGTTCGAAATGCCTGCAACCAGGGGCAGCATGCCGAGCATCATCAGGCACAGCCCAAGCAAGGTGACCTGGACGGCGCCGTACCAGATCAGCGCGCCGCCGCCGACAACCTGCAGCACACGTCCCGGTCTCGATTGCATGAACCCGATGACTCGCATGGCGCACCTGCTCCCATTCTGTGCAAGCCCACAGCCACCGGGCTGGGTGGGACCGTGAGTCGCTGCCCAGCCGTTCGCGGCTCGACGCCAGCGAACTGTTTCGCGGAGCCATGGAAAATACCGCGCACGTGACGGGCTGTACCGAACCGAATCCGGCAGCTGTTTCGACTTCCCCACGCGTATCGGTGGCACGTCTTTCGCCCTCACTCCCGGTGGAGGTCGTGTATGGCTACGGCAACACTGAAGGGTTCTGATGTGCGGACGCGCGAGGCCGTGATGCGGCAGCTCGAAGCCGATCCGCGGGTCGACGCCAGCGAGGTTGGGGTAAGCGCCACCGATGGCGCGGTGCTGCTGTCGGGGTTCATCGATACCTACGAGGGGAAGCTTGCCGCCGAGCGCGCCGCCAAGCGGGTCCGCGGAGTGCGCGCCGTCGCCAACGACCTGCAGGTCAAGCTGAGGCTCGCACGCACCGACGACGACATCGCGCGCGACGCAGCCCGGGCGCTCCAACTTCGCGCCGCCATCCCGGACAAAGTTCAGGCGGCGGTGCACCAGGGGCACATCACGTTGACGGGCACGGTCTCGTGGCTGTTCCAGCGCGACCTGGCAGAAGAGATGGTCCGGTACCTTTCGGGAGTCGTCGAAGTTATCAACCGGATCGAGGTGATATCGGGATCCACGCCGCGCGACATCCGGAAACGGATTACCGAAACCCTGCACCGGATGGCCGATGTCGACGCCCGGCATATTGACGTCCAGATCAATGGATCGGTTGTCACGCTGCACGGAGAGGTCTCTTCCTGGGCAGAACTTGACGCAGCGGGGATCGCGGCCGCGATCGCGCCCGGCGTCACCATGGTGGACAATCACATCAAGGTCAAACCGCGACCGCTCAATTAGGGATGGAGACATTCAAGGAGCCTGCGATGAAAATCGAACAAATCATGACGCCGTCACCCGCCACCTGCGGTCCGACGGACAATCTGGGGCAGGTCGTTGAACACATGTGGGACGCCGACTGCGGCATCGTCCCCGTCGTCGACGACGGGGGTCACCTGCTGGGCGTGATCACGGATCGCGATATCTGCATTGCCACAGGAACCCGGGATCTCGCACCCGCCCAAATACGCGCCGTGGACATGGTGAGGGGATCGGTGGTGGCGTGCCGTCCCGACGACGATCTGCAGACCGCGCTGGCGCTGATGAAACAGCACCGCCTGCGTCGCCTGCCGGTCACAACCGAGGAAGGCATCCTGCACGGCATCGTATCGCTCAATGACATCGCGCTGATCGCCGGCCGCAAGGAGACGGTCAGCGCGGCGGAGGTGCTAGCGACGATGAAAGCGATCTGCGCGCACCCGCTCCCCGCCGCCAGTCACGCCGCATAACCATCGATCACGGCCTCGTCTTCATCGATAAGCTCGTACCGCGCCCGGATTGCGTTCACGATCTCGGGAATCGTCTCGGGTGACTTCACCTGCCGATGCCGCATCTCCAAATCACGCAATTCGGACGCAAGCGGATGGTCGCCGAAGACCTCACGAATCCATCGCGAAAAATCGCCGCGAGCGACGTACGGGACGAGCACCGAGGGCTCCGCGCGCTCCAGTTCGGCAACGAAATCCCGGAGCGTCCGCGCGCGGACGGTCCTGCCGGGCTCGGCGAACGCGAAGGCGCATTGATCGCTGACCGGCACGTCCACGTACTTCTCCCGGTGCCGGACGTGCGGCGTCAGGCGGCGCGCCATCGTGAACAGCTTCAGGCCGCCGGCGGCTTCCGCCGTGCTTGGGAGCGCCACCGCCTGCGCCTCCCCAAGGTGCGCCAGCGCGGACCAGGCGGCGCGGTCAACGCGCGAATGACGCGAGCAGCATCGATGAAGCGCGTCGATCTCCGCCGGGTTCGACTCGCATGTGACGATCATCACTTCGGTCGCTGCGAGCAGGTCGGCCGGCAGCCGCGATGCGCAGTAGGTCACAACGATGTAGCCGTTGGACTCGAAATCGAGAAGCGTGGAGCCATCGGCGTCGTGGAGGAAATAGTGCGCCTCGTCGAGCAGAATCCTGTGCGGGAGACCGGTGCGCCTTCGCATCGTATTCAGCGCCGGCAGCACGGATCGGATGTACGCGATCTTTTCGTCCTGCGGGACATGCGACAGATCGATCACGAGACTCCGATCGGGATAACGCAGCGCCCGCAACAGCTCGCGGGGCGTCGGCGGGGGATCGTCGCCGCCAAGGACCGACACACCGGGCAGCGCTTCGAGCGATCGATAGTCGCCCTCGGGATCGATGACGCACATGCAGTAGCCGTGCAGAATGAGCTGCTCGCAGAGTAGGCCCGCCATCCAGGACTTACCCGACCTGGCATCACCAGTGATGAGCACGTTCCGACCGCGCACCGCCAGCGAGAATTCCTGTCCGTCCTCGGTGTGGCCCAGCAGCAACTGCCGTCTGGCACGTTCCGGCACCGGCAAGCATGCCGTCCGGGCCAGTTGCCGGAGGTATTCCGCGACCGCAGAAGGGCCTTCGCCCTTGATGATGTCGTCTGCCGCCGCGCGCAGCGAGGCGGCTCCCCACTCGACCGCCACGCCCACCTCCGCAAACCGCAATAGCTCATGGTCGTTTTCCGCGTCGCCGATCGCCAGGGCGTTGTGGGCGGACAGCCGGAGCATGTCGAGCGCCGTATGCAGTCCCGTCGCCTTGCTGACCGCCTGGGGTACCGTCATGACCCGGCTGCGGTTGAACGCGAGAGCCAGTGGAAGCTCGAGGGCCTGGATTGCGCCAAGCATGCGAACCGCGTCGCTCGCCGCAGCATCAACAATGCACGTGCCGACGCGGTGCGGGACGCCCCGGCGTTGCAGCTCCGCGAGGAATGATTCCGGGATGCGTGGCGCCAACTCCGTTGTGTGGCCGCTGTCCGGAAAATGTACGACGGCGCCGTTCTCGGCAACGACGCCGTCCACGAAGTGCAGACTGCCGGCGACCCGGCGCAGATCGTCGAGGATGCGTCCGGTCACGAGCAACACGGGAATGCCGCGCGACCGCACCTCGGCGATGGCCGAGCGCACCTCGGCGTCAACGCGATCGTCCTGTGCGATCGTGCCGTCGTAGTCGAGGGCGACCGCTGTCAGCTTCATGCCAACACTCCCTGGCCTTCGGCAACTGTCAATTGATCGCGATGGCTGTTACCGTCCGTCGAGCCATCGTTGAACCTCACAGGAGCCCGCGGACCGTCAGCACGGGACACTGGGCGCCGCGTATCACGCTGGACGTATTCGAGCCAAAGACCCATCGATCTACGGCGCCGTGGCCCGATACGCCCATGACGATCAGATCTGCATGGCGGTCCGCTGCCGCCGCGAGGATCTGGCGATGAGCCTTCCCGTCGAGCACGATCGTTTCCACAGTGCAGAACGACCGAACATCACTCGGAATCAGCTCGCGTAGCCGCGTCAGCACGTCGGCTTCGGCTACGGCCCGCACCTGCATCACGTCAATGCCCTCTCGCGTCGGCATCTCATGCAGCTCGGGCGGAAGCTCGAGCACATGGAGCAGGGTCAGCCATCCATCCGATTCCTCAGCCAGCGAGAACGCGTACTCGAGCGCCTTGACCGAGTGTCCCGAGAAATCAACCGAGCACACGATGCGTTTGAACCGCACGTCGTCGGACGGAACCGCATCATGGGAAGGGACGACCATCACCGGACATGTGGCCTTGCGGACCACCTTCTCGGCAATCGAACCGAGGAGCATTCTCTCGAACCCCGAGCGGCCATGGCTGCCGATGACGAGGAGGTCGGCATCAAGAGCCTCAATCTGCGCGAGTATCTCCTTCTCGATGCTCGGTGCGTCCGCCACGATCGTCGTGACGTGCGCGTCATGCGTCGCGCGCGCGCAGAATTGCCCGAGCTCGGCCTCGAGGGCGCTCCTGTCGCCCCCCGACAGGACGACCCGAGGAGACCCGTGTTGCTGCAGGGACGGGATGATGTCGACCGCCGGCACATTCGCATAGACATAGAGTGCCGTCAGGCGCGCCCCGTACCATCGCGCGAGCGCCGCCGCGTGGGCGAGCGCGCGTGACGAGAACTCCGAGAAGTCGATGGGACACAGCACGTGCTTGACGTGGATCATTGAGAGGCCCTCGTTCCGCTATACCTTCAGCAACAGGCATACCGAAGTCACACCCACGAAAAACGCGACACATACGAGGAACGGCGGGTCCCTCCAAGATCCGGCGCCCGACAGGCGGAATCCTTCGCGGCCCTGGGAAGGAATTCACTGCTGGTGTGAGCGGTTTCTGCTCCCAGAGCGGCGCGACGCGATGATCGCGTGTGGCACGGCTCTTGGTCCTCTGACGAGCTGGACAAGGAGCCGCCATGGCCATCGATCTGACCACCACGAATGTCTTGCTGGGCATCCTGGCCACCGTCAGCGTCCTCGAGACGCTTGCGGTGGTCGCACTGTTCATCGGCGGGTACCTGCTGTTTCGCCGGATGATGACGCTGATTGAGGGAATCGAGAAGCGCCAAGTCGCTCCCGCCGCGGCGCGGGTCAACGCCATCCTGGACGATGTGAAGAGCGTGACCGGTGTCGCGAAGAGTGCGGCGGAACGCGCCGATCGCATGGCCGGATGGTGGCGCGGATCCCGAGGCGCCTGAGCCGTTCTCGACTTATTCCGCTCGCAGCGCGTCGACCGGATCGAGCCGGGTCGCCCGCAGCGCCGGAAGCACCCCGCTCGCGAGACCGACCACGAGACTCGTGATGAGCGCCGCAATCACGTAAGCGAACGGAGTCGAAAACGGCAGTCCGGGAAACAGGAGCCCGATGACCGTTGCGATTCCGACACCCCCCGCGACACCCACCGCACCGCCGGTCACCGAGAGCATCAAGGCCTCGACGAGGAAGATCAGAAGAACCTGTGATGGTGTGGCGCCAATCGCCTTCAGCAATCCGATCTCTCCCGTACGCTCGCCAACGGAAATCCACATGATGGTCAGCACGCCGATCGCGCCGACAATCAGGGAGATCGCGCCGATGCCGCTGACCGCCCAGGTCACGATGCCAAGAATGCGATCGGCGGTGGCAAGCATCTCCGTCTGGGTCATGATGGTGAAGTCTTCCTCGCCGTCATGGCGGTGTTTCAGCAGTCGGCGGATATCGTCGACGACGACAGACGATTCGGCCGCGCGGCTGAACAACACGTCGATCTCGACGAGCTCGTCCTGGTTGAAGAGTTGTTGCGCGACACTGACCGGCACGTACGCGGAATCGTCGATATCAAAGCCAAGCAGCTGTCCCTTCGGCGCCATCACGCCAATCACTTGAAACCGGCGACCGCCGATCCGGACGCGCGCACCCAGCGCGTTCGTGTCGCCGAAGAGCTCGCGCGCCAGCTTGGGACCGAGCACCGTAACCGGTGCGCCGCGGCGCGGATCGCCGGATGGCAGGAAGCGTCCCTGCGCAATATCAAACTTCCAGACCGCCGGCACGTCGGAGGTGACACCGTAGACGAAGACGCTACGCCCACGCTCGCCCGCCGCGACGCGCGCCTGACCGAACGAGACCGGCACGACGCGCTCGACGCCCGGGAGCCGACCGATCTCCGCGGCCTCGTCCAGCGTCAGTTTGCGAACAGTTCCGCCCATGGCGCCGGGAATGCCGGCGGTCGTGGTTTTGCCCGGATTGATCTGGAGCAGGTTCGTGCCGAACTGCGTGAACTCCGACAGGATGTACTCGCGTGTGCCCTGCCCCACCGACGTCAGGAGCGTCACCGATGCGATCCCGATGACGATGCCGAGCATCGTCAAGATCGAGCGAAGCCGGTGCGCCAGCACCGAGGACGCCGCGAAGCGAAACAAATCATACGTCGCCACGATCGCCTCATCGCCTGGTGAGAGCTCGAATCGGATCGAGCCGCGCCGCACGCCGAGCCGGTAACACGCCGAAGAGCATCCCGACGGCCAGCGAGACCAGCAGTGCGGCCGGTATGGCCCATGGTGGTGGCTGCATCGGAAACGTTGGATAGAAGTGCCGAATAGCGGCGCTGAACGCCAGGGCCACGGCCAGTCCCGCGAGCCCTCCAGCCGCCGAGAGCGTTGCCGCTTCCGCGACGAAGATGCGCAACACCTGCCCAGGGGTGGCGCCAAGCGCCTTCAGCAGGCCGATCTCGCTCGTCCGCTCGGACACCGACACGAGCATCACGTTCATGATGCCGACTCCCGCAACCGACAGCGAAATCGCTGCGATGCCGGCGAGCGCCGCCGTGAGCATCCCCAGCAGCCGCGAGAACGTCGCCAGCAGGGAGTCCTGCGTCATCACCGTCACGTCCTCCTCGTTGTCGTGCCGAGCTTTGATGACCTCGATGACCGACCGTCGCACCGCTGGAAGAGCGTCATGAGACGTCACTTCGAGGAGTGCGCGGAAGATCGTGGTGCGGTTGAACATCTTCATGTGACGACCGAGCGGGACGATGACGACTTCATCAAGGTTCATTCCCAGATTCGTCCCGCGCGCGGCCATGATGCCGATCACCCGAAAGCGCTCATCGCCCAGGCGCAGGTTCTCGCCCAGGGCGTTGCGCCCGCGAAACAGCTCCTCCTCGAGCTGGGCACCGATGACGCAGACGGGACGGTCCGCATCGGCCTCGGTCGCTGGGAGGAACTGACCGACACGCATCTCGACGCGCCGTACGTCCTTCCACGCAGCGGTCGCGCCGACGACGACCGTTTCGCGCGTCAAGTCTGCAGTACCGCGCCGTGGCGCTGCCGAGTGACATCGGCGCGACGTGCCGGACGCCGGCCACGCGCTTCTGGAGGGCGTCGATGTCGCCGATCGTGAGATCGTGCGGCGCGCCGCCGATGGGCGGAGCGAAACCGGTCGTATCGGTCTTGCCAGGTGTGACGATGAGCAGGTTCGATCCCAGAGAGGCAAACTCGCCCGTAATGTAGAGACGCGCGCCTTCCCCGAGACTGGTCAACAACACCACCGACGTCACGCCGACAGCGACGCCGAGCAGTGAGAGCCCTGTCCTCAGCGAATGGCCTCTGAGCGCACCCGCGCCGAACGCCAACGTGTCCCCGATCGTCATGACGCTGCTCTGACGAGGTCCTGCTCCGCAAGCGCTCCGTCCACCATCCCCAGGTGCATATGCGCGCGGCGGCCGATATTCGGGTCGTGGGTCACCACCATCAGCGTCAGCCCCTGGGTGTTCATCCGCTCGAGGAGCGCCACGATTTCCGCGCCGGATGCGCTGTCCAGGTTTCCTGTCGGCTCGTCGGCCAGCAGCACGGCGGGACCCATCACGATTGCGCGCGCGATCGCGACACGCTGGCGCTCGCCGCCCGAAAGCTGTTCCGGCTTGTGATGCGCACGCCCGGCGAGACCGACGGCGTCGAGCGCCTGGCTCACGCGTGCCGACCGCACGTCGCGCTCGACCCCGGCCAGCAGCATCGGGAGCTCGACGTTGCCGGCGGCCGTGAGCCGCGGGACGAGATGAAACGACTGAAATACGAATCCGATCTTGTGCCCGCGGATCCGGGCGACGGCCTGCTCATCGAGCGCGGCGACGTTCCGGCCATCAAGCCGGTACGTGCCGGCGCTCGGCCGGTCGAGGCAGCCGATGACGTTCAGGAGCGTCGACTTGCCGGAACCGGACGGACCCATGATCGACACATACTCTCCGTCGTCAATCGTGAGGTTGATGTCGCGCAACGCGTGCACGGCGCCCGCGCCAACCAGGTAATCCCGGCAAATCCCGCGCATCTCGATCACGGGGTTGTCTCCGCTTCGACGCGAACGCGTGCGCCTTCGCGGACGTCAGTCCGGTCGAGCGACACCACGATCTGCTCGCCCGGCGTGAGACCGTCGAGCACCTCCGTGTATTCCCAATTCGCCAACCCGGCGCGCACCTTCACGCTGACGAGCGTGTCATCGCGGACCACGAGCACGCGGCCGCCCTGGAGGATCGCCGGCGTCGGCACGCGGAGCACGCTGTCGCGCGCCTGGAGCACGATCTCGATATCGGCGGAAATTCCCGGAAGCAAGGTGCGTGCGAACGCCGCGTCCTCGAGCTCGACGTCGACGTCGAGCGTGCGGTTCTGTTGCTGCGCCTCCGACACGAATGCCCCGACCATCGTCAGCCGTCCGGGGAACGACCGTCCTGGAAACGCGTCCATCGTGACGCGCACCGGCAGACCTGCTCGAATCCTGGGCCGCGTCCACCTCGTCGAGCGGCGCGCGCACGTAGATGGAGCGTGTGTCGATCAACTCGATCACACTCGGGGTCGGAGAGGTCGCCGGCGCCGGCGCGAGCCATTCGCCCAGCTGTCCCCGCACCCTCGAGACAACGCCGTCGAAGGGCGCGCGCAGCACCGTCTTCTCGAGACCGCTCTCGGCCATGTCGACCGCCGCATCCGCTTGCTCGACGCGCGCCCTGGCGCTTGCGCATCCGGCGGCAGCGCCGACGGCCGCATTCATCGCCTGTTCGAGCGTTTGACGGGATAACAAGCGATCCTCGGCGAGGCGTCCTGCTCGATCGAGGTTGCGCGCGGCAAGTTCCGCCGCTGCGCACGATTCGATCACCGACGCCTGAGCCGCCAGGTGAGCGTTCTCCTGCACCGAGAGCTGCGCTTGCAGCTCGGCGTCCGCCAGCTCGAGCAGCACATCACCGGCTCGTACGCGGTCGCCCTCCTTCACCGGGAGCCGCTCGATGCGGCCGCCCATTTCCGGATTCAACGACGCACGCCGTCTCGCGTTGACCGTGCCTGCTTTGTTGTTGGTGACGATCTCCTCGACGCGGCCGACCTCAGCTCGTACGACGCTCACGGGCACCACGGTCGGGGCGAAGTAGGTCACGCGAAAAGCAACGCCCGCCCCCACGATTAGAGCGATGATGAGACCCCGTCGAATCCAGCGCCAGGGGACGCGCCAGACGCCGATGGTCGTCTCCCCTGCAATCGGCGGCAGGGTCGTTCGCGATACTGCAGGAAGGGCCATGTACCGAAGCTGTAGAGCAAGGAAAAGGCCGCTGCGATTGCGACCTCCTTTCAGGGAATCGAACGCGTTCGTTGGGCTGACGGCAACGAGATTTTCGCCTGGTCCGCGAAATCTTTCACAGCGTGGGGAGCGGCTTCACGGGCACGCCGGCATATACCAGGCCGCCCTTGAGCCGCGTGTGCTTCGGCACGAGACTCATCGCTCCAACCTGGGCATCGTCTCCGATCTCGACGCCGATATCGACGATCGAGCAGAGGCCGATCGTCACGTTGCGCCCAAGCGTGACCGGAGCGGTCTTCACGACTCCCTTTTCGACCGTATGACCGGAGAGGTGCACATCGGCGCCGATGACAACGCCATCACCGAATTCGAGGAGGTTGTAGTCGCTGACGCCGAGACTGTTCACATACACGCGACGGCCCATTCGCGCCCCGGCCATCCGGAGATATGCCGTCCAGATTGGTGTGCCACGAAACAAGGTTCCGGAGAAGAAGCGGACCAGGTGCGTGCCGATCATGGCTCGCGCCCAATCGAGAAGTTGCCAGTCCATATCGACAATGCGCATCTCCACTCCGGGCATGGTGCGCCATCCGGTCAGGCGCATGACGCTTGCCGACACAGGCATCAACGCAAGGCTGAACAACATATACGAGGGGATTACCGCTCCACTGATCGCGAACAGACGTATAACGCCGTTTGGGGGGACAACGGCCAGAAGCCGGGACCAGATCACAACAACCGGCAATACCGCTGCCGTGCAGACGATCCCCTGCACGACGGCCGCGCTGGCGACCGTCCAGGCGATGCGCGCCGCGACGACCAGCCGGCGCGGGCCGACGGTGCGGCGCGGACCTTGTAGGTCCACGGTACGATCAGAGAGCATGGGCAGCACGTACGACCCTCGCGTGGAGGTGCAGGGAGATGGACCGCCGGTGGTCCTCGTTCCCGGCATGGACGGTACCGGGCGCCTTTTTTTCCGCCAGACTCCCCTCCTTGCCAGGTCGTACCGCGTGGCCACCTACGCGCTGCGAGATGATGCCACGCGCATGGAGACGCTGGTCGCCGATCTGGCGTCGGTGATCGACTCCGTCGCGCCAGCCCGCAGCCGCGCCATCGTCGTCGGCGAATCGTTCGGCGGCGCGCTCTCCTTGAGCCTCGCCCTCGCACATCCGGAGCGCGTCGAGGCGCTTGTCATCCTCAACTCGTTCCCGTACTTTGCCCCTCAGTTCCGGCTCCGCCTGGCCATACATGGTCTCAGCGTCCTTCCCTGGGGCGCGATGCCACTCGTGCGCCGGTTGACGGCGTTCCGGATGCATTCAAAGCATACCCATCGCGATGACGTGCAGCGCTTTCTCGCGTTGACACGGCAGTCGACGAAAGCTGGTTACATCGGTCGCCTCAGACTGCTCAGGCAATTCGACGTGCGGCATCGACTGAAGGAGATCCGCTGTCCAACATTGTTTCTCGCGGCCGAACAGGATCATCTGGTCCCGTCCGTGGCGCAGGCGCGCCTCATGGTCGCCCACGTACCCGGGTCGACGGTTCGTGTTCTCAGCGGGCACGGTCATATCTGCCTCATCGCTCCGTCAATCGACTTGTCGTCGGTCCTGGCAGACTGGCGGCGGTAGCATCGCCTCCAGGAGGGCCGCTCTCGAGCCGCCTGCGAAGCTCTCCGAATACCTGGACGCTTTCGCTCTTGATACGGCTCTCGACGATCGCCCGCTTCAACGCCCCAAAGAAGCCCCCAAGCACGTCGAGCTGCGAGCGGTTCACGTAGACGAGGTACCCCTGGCCGGCCGCATCCTCCACGACGGCGGTGAGACCGAGGGACGCATTCCGGTAATGTGTCGCGAAGATCTCGGTGCTCACGAGCGCGACACGCAACGCGCACGGCACCAGCGGGCGCACGACGTCAACATGCGTAACGGTAATGACGGGCTTGCCGGTCCCGTATTGCTCCTTGGACCAGTAGAAGAACGACTCGGTCCGCGCGGCCACATCCGTGATCGGATCCGACTGCAGGTAAGGCGAGCTGGCGAGGAGCGAGGCGAAGGCTACCTGCGGGTACACCCGCTTTTGGCGGTCCGCATACGGCGACAGCCCCGCAAAGCCCTCGGCCTCGTATGCGTTCACACGATCCAGGACAATGCGCCGGAACTGCCGCTGCACCGCATCCTTCCACTGCGTCCCTCCGGCTCTGGCCGTTCGACGCAGCGACTCGATGTCTCCAGAGGCGATCTTGAGCGCGCAGTCCCCTGGCGTACAGCGCCGTGCGCTCTCCAGGTCGGAGTCGTCGAGCGCGAGTGTGTCGAGGTCTTCAATCGCGGGAGGATCGGAGAATCGTCGCACGGCGAGCACGTACGGGCTCTTCTTCAAGTCGGCGATAGACGCAGCCCAGGTGGCGAGCATCTCCGGCTCCGTATCCAGGCGGGAGGCCGCGAACACCCCCAGCTCGCCGTCGCCTGCCGGCAGAATTCGGACCAATACGTCACCGCGATCGATGTGGCTCCGAGCCGTCTCGTCGAGGCTGATCGCCGGGTGGAGCCACGCGAAAGGACCCGGCAGAAGATCCGACACCGCCGTCGATCCCCGGATGAGGACGATTCCGGAGATCAACAGCAGCGTGGTGAGCCGGCGTCTCACGACGTTCACCCCGATCCGGTCACCGCACCGTTGGCGTGATCGGATGATCTTCGAAGTGATACGCGACATGGATGGCGAAGGCAGTCACGAAGTAGCTGCGCGAGTTGCGCAGGACGACCATCTCCCGCACATCCGGACGAATCGCCCAGTGTCGGCTCAGGAACGCGTTCACGCCGCCGCCAAACACGACGGTCGGGTCGGTAAACGTGGCGGTAGTCCGCATGGCCATACCGTCCGTCGTACTGCGGCGGGCGTAGAACGCGGGCATCGCCGAACCAATCCGAGCGAACGACGCGCGGTACAGCCCGATGCCGCCAGTGAGGAACGGCATGAGGGGACGCGGACCTGCCAGGCCGGTTTGGACCGTGATTGCGGCCGCGAACGCGTGTGACCCGGCACCCCATTCCATCCACTCTCCGCTGCCCTCCACGGCAAACCGCGGCTTCAGTTCCCAGCCGAATGCGCCCCCACCAATCGCCCCACGATCCGACGGGGCGGAGGCCGCGCCTCCAAACAGATTGAGGGTGCTGCCGTGCTGCCACATTGTTGTTGACGGCGGTCGGTGGATTCTCTGGGTCGTCTGCGCCGTCGCGGCCGTGGCAACGACCAGCACGATGAGAGCGCTGCTCCACCAGCATTTGCGTGTCATGGCACTCCTCCTCCCTCCTCAGCTCGCGGAATCCGAGCCTGAATCGATTTATCCGTCCCACCGCGCAAGCACGTGCGACCCACAGTCGTGCCTGTGCGTATCGGTGTGCCGCAGCAACGCGCGAATTTCGTCATCGGTGATCGGTGAGAAATACCGGTACCAGGGACCGCTCATCGACAACGACTCAGGAGTCCACGCGCAGACGACCTCGTCGGCCAGCGCCTCCAGCATGTCGCAGGTCGCGCGGGCCGCCACGGGCGCTGCCGCAACGATTCGGGTGGGCTTGCTCTCCCGAACGGCATGAACCGCCGCGCGCATCGTCGCACGCGTCGCCAACCCGTCGTCGACGATGATGACGATGCGGCCGGCAAGCGAGAGCGGCACACGATACCCGCGGTACGCCGCTTCGCAGCGGCGCAGTTCCGCCAGGGCTCGACGGATTGGGGCGTCCAGTGTGGCGCGTGGAAGCCCGAGGGCGGTCACGACGCGGTGGCTCAGGTCCTGAAACCCCGCCGCTCGCCACTGAGCCGATGACCAGGTCCGGATCTTCGGGCGCTCGTACCGTTCGTACGACACACACATCGAACGGGACCCCGAGGGTTTTCGCCACCTCCCACGCGACGGGTACGCCTCCGGGCGCCAGTCCCAGAACCACCACATCGCGGCGTGACTGGTCCTGCCGCAACTGCTCGGCGAGCTGCGCGCCGGCGTGATGCCGGTCGGCAAAGATCTGTTGCATGGCACTGTCGTCAAGGCAACGGTCGTGCCGCGCAAGGCGCGCCACATCGGCCGCGTGTCGCACGAACCATGAATATCGTCCGCGGAATTTTTTGCGGGACCGGGGGATTGTTCCCACCAACTCCCCCCGGCGGGGACGTCCCGGAGGTCTTTCTCGCCTGCACGCCAGGGGCACTCTGCTTGCACACGCCCACGTACAGGACGCGCACCATGTTCCATGGCATCGCCCCCGTCATCCGGTTTGCCAATCGGCGCGAAGCCGGCAGAATCCTCGCTGGCCGACTCGGCGCGTATTCCGCGCGCAGCGACGTCGTCGTGCTCGGTCTGCCGCGCGGCGGGATGCCAGTCGCGCTCGAAGTCGCCACGGCCCTCGGCGCGCCCCTCGATGTCTTCGTCGTGCGGAAGCTCGGCGTCCCGTTCCAGCCGGAGCTCGCGATGGGCGCTATCGCAAGCGGCGGCATTCGCGTCCTCAATGACGACGTCATCCGGCTGTGCGGCATTCCGAGCCACATCATCGAACACGTCGCGCGCGTCGAACAGCAGGAGCTCGAGCGACGGGAGCGCGCGTATCGCGATGGTCGTCCGGCGCTGGCAATCGCGGGCCGCGTGGCGATCCTCGTCGACGACGGGCTCGCGACCGGCTCGACGATGCGGGCGGCCGTGGCGGCCGTGAGACGGCTCCGGCCGTCTGAGGTGGTTGTCGCAGTGCCTGTTGGAGCGCGTGATACCTGCGAGGAGCTGTCAGCGATGGCCGACCAGGTCGTCTGTGCCGAGATGCCCGAACATTTCGGATCCGTCGGCGCGTGGTATGAAGACTTCAGTCAGACAACCGACGACGAAGTCAGGACGGCGCTGCAGAAAGGGCGCGGAGCCCCGCGGAGCGCAATCGTGATCGACGCTCCTCTCGACGTCATCCGACGAACTGCGATTCCCGCTTGAAAGCGGTGCCTACGCTGACCCGCTGCTCGATCTCGTCGCCGATGCCGACGTCGTGCTGATCGGCGAAGCGTCGCACGGCACGCACGAGTTCTATGAGACGCGCGCGGAGATCACGCGCGCGCTGATCGAGCGCGCCGGTTTCAATCTCGTCGCCGTCGAGGCCGACTGGCCCGACGCCTATCGCGTGAACCGCTGGGTCCGTCTGTCGGGCAGTGACGCGACGGCACGCGACACGCTTGGCGACTTCATCCGGTTTCCCCGCTGGATGTGGCGCAACCACGTGGTGATGACTTTCATCAACTGGCTGCGCGGCTGGAACGAGCGGCAGCAATCGACAGGCCGCACGGGGTTCTACGGCCTGGATCTCTACTCGTTGCATCGTTCAATCGATCAAGTGGTCGAGTATCTCCAGAAGATCGACCCCCTCGCCGCCGCCCGCGCGCGCCAGCGCTACCGCTGTTTCGACGTCTTCGGCCAGGACATGCAGTCCTATGGCTACGCGTCGGCCCTCCGGCTCTCGCCATCATGTGAACAGGGTGTCATCGCGCAGCTCGTGGAGCTGCGACGGCAGGCCGCCGAATACGCCTCGCGCGACGGTCGTGTGGCCGAGGACGAGTCACTTCGCCGCGGAGCAGAACGCCCGCGTGATCCGGAACGCCGAGAGCTACTACCGTGCGATGTTCATCGACGGCGGCGCAGAATCGTGGAATGTGCGCGACCGCCACATGATGAGCACGCTCGAGATGCTGCGTTCCAGCCCGGTGCCGCACACCAGCGGCCGCGCACGTGCCGTGGTGTGGGCGCACAACTCCCACCTTGGCGACGCGCGAGCGACGTCGATGTCGCTGCGCGGCGAGCTCAATCTCGGCCAGTTGGTGCGCGAGCAGCTCGGTGATCGCTGCCGCTCCGTCGGGTTCATGACGCACACCGGAACGGTAACGGCGGCGTCGAACTGGGATGAGCCGGCGCAGCGGATGAAGGTCCAGCCATCGGCCGCGGCTAGCTACGAACGTCTGTTCCACGATGTGGACATCCCGTCGTTCCTCCTCCCACTGCGCGATCCCGCGACGGCCGCGGCGTTGTCCGAACCGCGTCTGGAGCGCGCGATCGGCGTCATCTACAGGCCGGAGAGCGAACGAACGAGCCACTACTTCAAGGCGCATCTGGCACAGCAGTTCGACGCAGTCATCCACATCGACGAGACGCACGCACTGGAGCCGCTCGAAACGTGGGCACGGCACGAGGTTGACCTGCCCGAGACGTATCCGACGGGAATCTAGGCACGAGGCAGGTGACGTGATGCTGCCGAATGACATCGTCGCGGGCCAGACGCCGGCATCGCCGTCGCGGCATCCGGCAATAATCAAGAAGGGTACGCGCGCGGGAGAACTCCCCCCGAACCTCGTCGAATACGAAAGCGCCCGTGCGGCCTTTTCGTGGACGGCCGCGCGTCGCCACCTGGACGGACTGCCGGGCGACCGGGGCCTGAACATCGCGCACGAAGCGATCGATCGCCATGCGGCAGGACCGCACGGCGCGCGCGTAGCCCTGCGCTGCATCAGTCGACATGGCGAACGACGCGACCTCACCTACATCGACATGCAATCGGAGACGAGCCGCTTCGCCAATGTACTGCGAAGACTGGGCGTCGGGCGGCAGGGTGTCGTGGCCACCCTCGCCGGACGCATTCCTCTCCTGTACGTCGCGGCGCTGGGCACGATGAAACACGGGAGTGTCTACGCCCCGCTGTTCTCCGCATTTGGCCCCGATCCGATTGCCGCACGCCTGACGATCGCGCGCGCCCGCGCGATCGTGACCACCGACACACTCTATCGACGCAAGCTGGAGCCACTGCGGTCGCAGCTGAAGGATCTGGAGCACGTGCTGCTCGTGCGCGAGACAGCAGCGCCGCTCCCCCCGGGACCCACGATCTGCGCGCGCTGATGGATGCGGCCTCTCCCTCGTTCGTCATCCCGCCGACCGGCCCCGACGACGTCGCACTGCTGCACTTCACCAGCGGCACGACCGGCCGACCGAAGGGCGCCCTCCACGTCCACGATGCAGTGGTTGCGCACTACACGACCGCGTACTACGCGCTCGACCTTCATCCGGACGACCGCTTCTGGTGCACGGCGGATCCCGGCTGGGTAACCGGCACCTCCTACGGAATCATTGCGCCGCTCCTGCACGGCGTGACGAGTGTCGTCGATGAAGGCGACTTCGACGCGGAACGCTGGTACCGCATTCTGTCTGATGAGCGAATCACGGTCTGGTATACGGCGCCGACGGCCATCCGGATGTTGATGAAGACGGGCGCGGCGCTCGCGCGCACGCACAGACTGTCATCGCTGCGCTTCCTCGGCAGCGTCGGCGAGCCGCTGAATCCCGAGGCAGTCGTGTGGGGCGCGGAGGCGCTCGATCAGCCATTCCACGACAACTGGTGGCAAACCGAAACAGGCGGGATCATGATCGCCAACTTCGCCTCGATGGACATCCGTCCCGGCTCCATGGGGCGGCCGGTACCAGGCGTCGACGCGGCCGTCGTGCGGAGGACCGCCACGGGCGTCACCGTGCTCGAAGCGCCCGGGGAACAAGGTGAGCTCGCGCTGCGCGCCGGGTGGCCGTCAATGTTCAGAGGCTATCTCAACGAACCCGAGCGCTATGCTCAATGTTTTCGCGGTGGCTACTACCTGACCGGCGATCTCGCACGGAGGGACGCCGACGGCTACTACTGGTTCGTCGGCCGCGCCGACGACGTGATCAAGTCGTCGGGGCATCTCATCGGCCCCTTCGAGGTGGAAAGCATTCTGCTCGAGCATCACGCGGTGGCCGAGGCGGGCGTCATCGGCAAGCCCGATCCGATGGCCGGCGAAATCGTCAAGGCGTTCGTCGCGTTGAAGCCCGGCGTGCAGGCGACCGACGCGCTTCAGCGCGAGCTGCTCGGGTTCGCCCGTACACGGCTGGGAGCCGCCGTCGCGCCGAAGGAGATCGCCTTTGTGCCGAGCGTACCGAAGAACCGTGCGGGAAAGATCATGCGCCGTCTCCTGAAGGCGCGCGAGCTCGGCTTGCCGGAAGGCGACATCTCCACACTGGAGCCGGAATGATGACATCTGCCATCGATGCCTTGCCCGTCGACCGTGAGCAGGGCGCGATCGTGCTCCGCGAGATGCTGCGGATCCGCCGCTTCGAGGAAAAATGCGCGGAAATGTACAGCGCCGGACAGATTCGCGGGTTTCTGCATCTGTACATCGGCGAAGAGGCAGTGGCGACCGGAGTGATGCGCGCGCTGCTCCCGGAGGACGCCGTTGTCGCGACGTACCGCGAGCACGGCCACGCGCTCGCGCGCGGCATTTCCGCCGACCGGCTGATGGCGGAGATGTACGGGAAGCAGGAAGGGTGCAGCCGCGGCCGCGGCGGTTCGATGCACGTGTTCGATGCTGCGGCCAGGTTCTACGGGGGCAACGCGATCGTTGGCGGTGGCCTGCCGATTGCCGTCGGCCTCGCCCTGGCTGACGCCTATCTCAGACGTCCGCATGTCACGGCGTGCTTCTTCGGCGACGGCGCGGTCGCCGAAGGCGAGTTCCACGAATCGTTGAACCTGGCGGCGCTGTGGAAGCTGCCGGTGCTGTTCGTGTGCGAGAACAATCTCTACGCCATGGGGACGCGCATCGATCGCGCGTTGTTCAACACCGATATCGCGGCGCGCGCGCGCGGATACGGCATCCGCGCGGACGCGGTCGACGGGATGGACGTGATCGCGGTCGAGGAGGCGGCGCGCGGAGCGGCCGCGCGCGTACGGGCGGGTGACGGTCCCCAGTTTCTCGAATGCCGCACCTACCGGTTCAGGGCGCATTCGATGTTCGACGCCGAGCTGTATCGCGACAAGGCCGAAGTCGAACAGTGGAAGCAGCGCGATCCGATCGCCCTGCTCACGGCGCGATTGCAGCGCGCAGCACTGCTCGACGCAGACGCCCTGGCGACGCTCGAGCGGGACGTCGAGCAGGAGATCGCGGCCGCCGTCGCGTTTGCTGAGGCCGGAACGTGGGAGCCGGTCGAGGCGCTCACTCGCGATGTCTACACGCCGCGACCGACATAGGAAATGGTCATGGATCAGCCGAAAGCCGCACGGCGCGTCACCTATCGCGAGGCGATCCGTCTGGCCGTTCGAGACGCGATGCTCCGCGATCCACGCGTGTTCCTGATGGGCGAGGACGTCGGCCGATACGGCGGCTCGTACGCCGTCAGCAAGGGGCTGCTGGACGAATTCGGGCCGGAGCGGATCCGGGATACACCGCTCTCGGAGTCGACGTTCGTCGGTGCCGGCATTGGCGCGGCGCTGGGCGGCGCCCGCCCGATCGTCGAGGTGATGACAGTGAATTTCTGTCTCCTCGCGCTCGACCAGATCATCAACAGTGCGGCGACATTGCGGCACATGTCGGGCGGGCAGCTCAGCGTCCCGCTCGTGATCCGGATGGCGACCGGCGCGGGGCGCCAGCTTGCCGCGCAGCACGCCCATAGCCTCGAGGGGTGGCTCGCTCACATCCCCGGCATTCGCATCGTCACACCGGCAACCATCGAGGATGCGCGAGGAATGCTGTGGACGGCGCTCCAGGACCCCGATCCGGTGCTCATCTTCGAGCATCAGACCCTCTATAACATGGAGGGCGATCTGCCGGAGACAGCTGGCGCGGTCGACATCGACCGGGCGGCGATTCGCCGGATCGGAAAGGACGTGAGCCTGATCGCCTACGGCGCCTCACTCTACACCGTGATGAAAGCAGCCGAGGAACTCGCCGCGGGCGGCACGGACGCCGAGGTTATCGACCTTCGCACTCTCCGCCCGCTCGACATGAGTACCCTCGAAGCATCGTTGCGCAAGACGAGGCGAGCGGTGATCGTCGACGAAGGGTGGCGGAGCGGAAGCCTGTCTGCGGAGATCGCGGCACGTCTTGCCGAGTCGCTCTTCTACGAGCTCGATGCTCCGATCTCGCGCGTCTGCACCGCTGAAGTGCCGATTCCCTACCCGAAGCACCTCGAGGATGCCGCCCTGCCGCAGGCACCGGCGATTGTCGCGGCCGCGCGGACCGTGCTTGGAGCTGCGGACCTCCGATGATCGAGTTCAAGATGCCTGCGCTCGGCGCCGACATGGAAGCCGGCACGCTGGTTCAATGGCTCAAGAACCCCGGCGATCCGGTGACGCGCGGCGACATCATCGCGGTTGTCGACACGGACAAGGGCGCCATCGAGATCGAAGTGTTCAACGACGGCGTGCTCGATCGCACGTTGATCGAGCCCGGGCAGAAAGTGCCGGTCGGAGCCGTCCTCGCGTTGATCCGCGAAGCCGGCCAGACCGTAGCGGCTCCGCCCCCGGCGTCCGTTGCCGCCGGCGCAGCGCCTGGCGAGCGGAGACCCCGCGCGTCGCCTGCGGCCAGGAAGGCCGCACAGGAACTACGAATCGATCTGGCGAACGTCACCGGGAGCGGCCCTGCCGGAGCGATCACGCTCGACGACGTCGAGCGCGCCGCGTCACGACGGCGGGTTCCGGCGCCAGAAAGGCCGACCCCTCCCGCCACGCCTCCCCTCGATCGCGCCGCCGCGATGCGCTCGGCGATTGCGGTGGCCATGTCGCGTTCGAAGCGTGAGATTCCGCACCTCTACCTCTCCACGACGATCGACATGACGCGTATGCTCGCGTGGCTCGCGTCAGAGAACGGGAAGCGGTCCGTCGAACGCCGCCTGCTCCCGATTGCGCTGCTGCTGAAGACGGTTGCGCGGGCGGCACTCGAGGTGCCTGAGGTCAACGGGTTCTGGCGCGACAACGCGTTTCAACGCGGCGCGGGCCTTCACCTGGGCTGCGCAATTGCGGTTCGGGGAGGCGGGCTCGTCGCACCCGCAGTCCACGATACCGATCGCAAGGATCTCGACGCCCTGATGCGCGAGGTTCTCGACCTCGTGGCACGAGCGCGCGCGGGCACGCTTCGCAGCTCTGAGCTTGCCGATCCGACGCTCACCGTTACGAATCTCGGCGACCTCGGCGTGGAGGTGGCCTACGGCGTCATCTATCCACCCCAGGTCGCGCTCGTCGCGTTCGGCAAGCCGGTTGAACGTCCGTGGGTCGTCGACGGCCGCATCGAGCCGCGAACAGTGCTGACCGCTACCGTCTCAGTCGACCATCGGGCGATCGATGGGCGGCGCGCCGGCCAGTTCCTCTCGGCGATCGATCGGGGCCTTCAGAACCCGGAGGGCCTGTAGCCTCCGCGCGCGCATGGCCCGGCCCGGCCGCCTCACTTTTCGAGACGCAGTTGATTGTCAACGCCTTTGGCGCCGAACGCGCTGCGCGCGATCATCTCAGCCATCCTGCGCTCGACCTCCGAGGCCACGACGCCGGTCAGCGTGACCTGGCCGCGGCGGACGACGATGTGCACGGGGCCCATTCGTTGGTGCGCGTAGCTGGAGAAGACCGGGCTGTTGTAGATCCCTGCTGCGATCCCCATCCGGAGATCGTCATCCATCATCGAGGCCGGGAGCGTTTCGACCCGGTTCACGACCTGCTGAACCCCGCTCACCCGCGAGGCAAGCCTCACGAACTCCTTCGACTTGTCGGGCGTCAGCACGGACCCGCTCAGTGTGGCCACGCCGTCGACGACGTGGACGCTCACGTCATCGAAGATCGAGAAGAGCGGAGAGCCAGACACGTCGTCCGCGATCTCCCGGGCGAGCGGCTCGTCGCCTTCGCCGCGCGGGATGCTCAGGGTGCTGACCACGTTGATGACGTCGCGGACCCCCCGCGCCTGCTGTATGGCCCGATCCTTCAACCAGAGGCTACCAACCGTGCCACGCAACGTCACGGTCCGGTCGTGCACGTCGACGACGACGCCAATGAGCCCTGCATCGAAGAAACGCTGCTCAACCTGCGCCTTGATTTGCTGATCGGTCGACCGGGCGCCTTGATCCCCGAGCCCCTGTCCCGGCACCGCCACGAACAGGAGAAGGACGAGAGCAGCGACGCCACACCGTGGCCGTCTGACGCTCATCGGGCTGAATCTCATGGCCGTCCCTCTCGACCATCGAGCAATCGATGGCCGACGCGCCGGCCAGTTCCTCTCCACGGGGACCACGACCTCATTTCCCCACGACCTTATTTCTCGAGGCGCAGCTGATTGATGACGCTCCAAGTTCCGTACGCGTGGCGCGCGATCAGTTCAGCCCTCTGACGCTCGGCCTCCGAATCAACCACTCCCGTGAGCGTCACCTGCCCGTCGCGAACGATGATGTGCACGGGACCGACCCGTTGCTTCGCATGGTCGGAGAACGCCGGACTGCCATAAATCTTCACTGCAATCTCGGCTCGCAGCGCCTCATCCATCATCGAGGCCGGCAGCGTTTCGATCTGATTCACGACGTGTTGAATCCCACGCACCTGCGACGCGAGCTTCGTGAACTCCTTCGATTTGCTGGACGCCGTGACAAAGCCGGTGAGCGTGGCGACGCCGTCCGCCACCCGCACGTGGACATCGTCGAACATCGTGTAGAACAGCGATCCCGATACGTCCTCCGCAATCTCCCGGGCGAGTGACTCGTCGTTTTTGCTGATCTCCACGTTGGCCTGCTCATCGGTCGACCGCGCTTTCTGTTGCGCGATTGAGTGTCCCGTCACCAATACGAGCAGGATCACAACAACGAGACCACTGTGAGTCCATATGGCTTTCATCTTGGGCAGCTTCGTGAGAGATCCGTGCAAGCCTCGCACCCCCCGAGACACTGACAGCGAGCGGCCCACGGCGCGAGATGCCGTGGCGCGAGGCGAAAATTCCGCACCACCCCGAAATCGTTCCCACCCCGGTCGTCCTCCGGCGGGCCTCGCCAAGGTCCCGGGCCGCCGATCGCACGACAGGTGTTCGCTTCCTGAGGCTTCTATCGAGACGTCCCCCGGTACCCGATTTGCCGCTGCGTCTCACGTGAATGGATCCGCGCGAAACCGTTCGCGAGGTGTCGGGATGTATCAGACGTGCGCTCGCCTGCTTCTCTGCGTGGGACTGGGCGTTGGCGCCTGCGCCCTGACCGTGTCCAACGCGGAAGCGCAGTATTTCGGCGGGAACAAGGTCCAGTACAAGAGCTTTGACTTCCAGGTACTGAAGACCGAACACTTCGACGTCTACTTCTATCCGGAAGAGCGTGAGGCTGCCAGCCAGGCCGCACGGATGGCCGAGCGTTGGTACGCACGGCTGTCGCGGATCTTCCAGCACCGGCTCTCCACGCGCCAGCCGCTCGTGCTGTATGCGTCGCACGCCGACTTTGAACAGACCAACGTCATCGAAGGGACGCTCGGCGAAGGGACCGGCGGTGTAACGGAGATGCTCAAGCGGCGTATCGTTCTGCCGCTGGCGGCGACGATGGCTGAATCGGATCACGTGATCGGTCACGAACTGGTGCATGCCTTTCAGTACGACGCGGCGAATCGAATCGGCCGCGGCCAGACCGGTGGGTCGGGCGGGATCGAGCAACTGCCGCTCTGGTTCATCGAAGGGATGGCCGAGTATCTTTCGCTGGGACCGATCGACGCGAACACAGCGATGTGGATCCGCGACGCGACACGGGAGAAGAGGCTCCCGACGATCCGGCAGCTTGCCAACGCCAAGTACTTCCCCTATCGCTGGGGGCAGGCGTTCTGGGCCTATGTGGGCGGCCGGTGGGGTGACCGGATGATCGGCGAGCTTCTCGATGCTGCCGCGCGCGGTGGCGACGCGGACGCAGCGCTGCGGCGCGTCCTGAAGATTGACCCGAAGGATCTCTCGCGCGACTGGCAGGCGGCAATCCACACCGCATTCGATCCACTGGTACCGCAGACGAGGACGGCGCGCGACTACGGCCGGCTGCTCACGGCCGAGAAGGGCCCGAGCGGCCAGCTGAATGTCTCGCCCTCGCTCAGTCCGGATGGCCATCAGGTGGTCTACTTCTCTGAGCGGAATCTGCTGTCGGTCGACATGTTGCTGGCCGACGTCGAAACGGGACGTGTGACACGTTCGCTCGTGAAGACCGCCCTCGACCCGCATTTCAGCAGCCTGCAGTTCATCAGTTCCGCCGGTTCGTGGCGGCCCGACGGCCGTCAGTTCATCTTCGGTGCGGTCAGCGCCGGTCGGCCCGAACTGGTGATTTACGACATCGGCGGTGGCCGCATCGATCGCGAGATCCCATTCCCCTCGCTCGGCGAGATTCTCACGCCGTCATGGTCGCCGGATGGCCGGAGGGTCGCATTCTCCGCGACGACGGGCGGCGTCTCCGACCTGTTCATCTACGACCTCGAGGCTGAATCGCTCGAGCGCATGACGAACGACCCGTTCGCTGATCTCCAGCCGGTGTGGTCTCCTGATGGCCGATCGATCGCCTTCGTTACAGAGCGATTCGGCGGTGACCTGCTTCTGCTCTCGCCAGGCAACTATCGGCTGGCGCTGCTCGACGTGACCTCTGGCGGCATCCGCCCGATCGACACGTTCACGAGCGGCAAGAGCATCAATCCCGCGTGGACGCGCGACGGACGATCGCTCTACTTTCTCTCGGACCAAAGCGGCATCACCAATCTCTACGCGGTGGATCTGGCGGGCGGTGTCGTGCGCACCCTCACAAATCTGTACGGCGGCATGAGTGGTATCACCGTGCTGAGCCCAGCCATCTCGTCGGCTGCCGATTCCCAGCGACTGGCTTTCAGCGCCTACGAGAGCGGGAAGTACCACATCTACGTTGCCGATACCCCCGAGGCGGTGCAGGACACGCCGATTGCGCCGCCAGTTGTTCGCATCTCACCGGCTTTGCTGCCGCCGCAGGAGCGGGAGCCTGGCGAAGTGTCCGGCCTGCTCGCGGACGCGACATTCGGCCTCCCCGAAGCCGAAGGACAGACCGGCAAGTACCGCTCTCGACTGTCGCTGGACTACGTCGGGCAGCCGTATATCGGCGCCGGCATCAATCCGTTTGGCACATTCGTCGGCGGCGGACTGTCGTTCAGCTGGAGCGACATGCTCGGCAATCACAGTCTGGCAACCGCCGTCCAGACGGATACCTCCTTCGGCGGTCTGTCGGATCTGGCGAAGAACACCGCGGGGATCGTCGCTTACCAGAACCTGACGCATCGCTGGAACTGGGGTGCCGCGGTTCAACAGGTCCCCTACCTGAGCGGAGCCCTGTCGTCGGGGATTGGCGTCGTCAACGGCAATCTCGCGCAGGTGGATCAAATCAGCGTCCTGCGGCAGACCAACCGCGGCCTGACCGGAATCGCTGCGTACCCGTTCACGACCGCGCGCCGCGTCGAGTTCAGCGGCGGGTACCAGCGGGTCTTGTTCGATGAGGAGGTGCGAACGATTATCACCTCGCCCTTCACCGGACAGGTGCTGCTGAACGAGAGGACGACCACTTCGCTCGCGCAGACATTGAACCTCGGTACGGCCGGCGCGGCTACCGTCTTCGACAACTCGGTGTTCGGCGCTACGAGCCCTGTGGCCGGGCGGCGATACCGGATCGAGGTGACGCCAACTGCGGGCACGATCTTCTTCACCGGCGCGCTGGCCGACTACCGACGCTACCTGACGCCGGCGCCGTTCTATACGGTCGCCGGACGCGTGCTGCACTATGGGCGCTACGGCAGGGGCGCAGAGGACTATCGCCTGCCGCCGCTGTTTCTCGGCTATCCGCAGCTCGTGCGCGGGTACGACATCGGGTCGTTCGACACGAGCGAGTGCCAGGCCAACGCGTCGAGCTCGTGCCCGGCGTTCGACCGGCTGCTGGGCAGCCGCATGCTCGTAGGAAATCTGGAGCTTCGTTTCCCGCTCTTGCGTCCCTTCGGCGTCCGTCAGGGGATGTACGGGCCCGTGCCGGTCGAATTGGCATTCTTCGCTGACGGCGGCGTCGCGTGGATGTCGGATCAGACGCCGACGTTCTTCGGCGGGAACCGCAAACCCATCGCGAGCACGGGGATGACGATCCGCGTGAACCTGTTCGGGTTCGCCGTCGGCCAGCTCGACATTGCCCGGCCGTTGCAGCGGCCCGGCAGAGGCTGGCTGCTCGAATTCAGCCTGACCCCTGGCTTCTGATGTGCCGGACCAATCGAGATCGCAATGACACCGACTCCCGTCCCTGAGATGTTTCTCCGACTGGCGCTCGCGGCCGCCTTGGGCGGTGCGATCGGACTCGAGCGCGAGTCCCGGCGCAAACCGGCCGGCCTGCGAACGAACATCCTGATCGCCCTCGGGTCGGCGCTCTTCTCCATCCTTTCGTTCGAACTTGGCGCAGCCGCGGGCTCGCCAGATCGCATTGCCTCACAGATTGTGACCGGCATCGGATTTCTCGGAGCGGGCGCGATTCTTCGAAGCGGCGAGGGCGTTTACGGCTTGACCACGGCGGCAATGATTTGGGTCAATGCGGCGATCGGCATGGCAGCCGGCCTCGGCGCGTACGCGCTCGCCGTCGGAAGCGCGGCGATTACGCTCGTGGTACTTGCGTTCCTGCCGATGATCGAGCGGCGCTTCGAACACGGTGGCGACGACATGAACGTGACGCCGCTCGAGACCGTTTACGAACCTGCGTCTGAACCAGTCCTTGCTTCCCTTACCGACGACACTCCGATAGACGCTCCAAGGCCAGCCGAGCGCGAGGACCGGTAGCGACGTTCCGACCTGACGGCACATGAGATCGCCAGGTGCTGAAGCAAGGCGAGGGCGCCTGGCGAGCTGGAGTAGCCGCCAGCCGATCGTCAAGGGGCTCCAGACGCCGCCTGGCGCGTGCGTGGCTTCGTGGTTGCGAACTATTCCCCAGCAGTGCGAAAGACTCTGCGATCCAGCCTCAGTGCAGCGCGTGCGCCCCGCCTCCCGATGACCCCGTCGGGCTATTCGTGATTGCCGAGCGGGGCACAGTCGTTGCTCCTGACCTGATCGCGGGGCAACCCCCCCGAAACGCTTTCAGACAGTGCAGGTGCCTGATGCTGCCCGCCTTTGAACGTCCCCGTGAGAATGACGGAGGAGCACCGCTCCCTGGAGGGATCGGCCCTTCCGGACTTGCGCTCGTGCCACCGAGCAAAGCGACCCGAGGCAGAAAACGAGGCCTCTTGGCCTGGGGGACGCTTGCGCTCCTCGCGGCTGCGGGCGGCGGCTACTACTGGACGAACCGGGCGGCGGAGACACCGACAATCGAGACCGCTGCCGTCACCCGTGGCGACATCGTCGAAACAGTGGATGCCACGGGGACATTGGAGGCCGTGACGACCGTCCAGGTCGGCACGCAGGTCTCGGGCACCATCCAGGCCCTGTACGCGGACTTCAACTCGCACGTCACGAAAGGACAGTTGATCGCGGAGCTCGAGCCGTCGATGTTTGATACGCAGGTCAATCAGGCCGCTGCGACGGTCGTGCGTCTTGAAGCCGATGCCGATCGGGCGACCATGCAGTTGCAGGATGCACGGCTCAAGCTGGCTCGCGCGCGGGAACTTGCGGAAATGCGATTGATTCCAGCGAGCGATCTCGACGCGGCCGAAATGACCGCTCTGCAGGCGGAGGCGGCCGTCAGATCCGCCAGAGCGCAGATCGTCCAGGCCAACGCCGCGCTGGACCAGAGCAAGGTCAATCTCGCCCATACGCGGATCATCACGCCCATTGACGGAATCGTGATCTCACGAAACGTGGACGTTGGACAGACGGTCGCGGCGAGCATGCAGGCGCCAACGCTGTTCGTCATCGCCAAAGACCTCACGCAGATGCGCGTCAACGCGAGCATCTCCGAGTCGGACATCGGCAAGATCCACACGGGCCAGCGGGTGTCGTTCCGCGTCGACGCTTATCCGGACGAGATCTTCTCAGGTCAGGTGTCGCAGGTGCGGCTGAACCCTCTCGTCGAACAGAACGTTGTCAGTTATGTGACCGTGATCGATGTTCCCAATGTGGAGCTGAAGCTCAAGCCGGGAATGACAGCGACCGTCACGGTGGAGGTGGCGCGATCGACGGACGTGTTGCGCGTCCCAAATGCGGCGCTGCGCATTCGACCCTCTGCCGAGGTCTTCACCGCCCTCCAGCAGCCGCGGCCGGCGTCAGCGACGGGTGGCGGCACGCGGCCATCTGAACCTCGCTCTGCAGGGCGAACGGTTGGGACTGAGGCCACGCACGCCACCGACGCGCAGCTGTGGATGCTTGTCGAAGGTCGCTTGGAAGCGGTGCCGGTTCGCGTCGGAATCACCGACGGAACGCGCACGGCTGTGCTCGGTGGCGGACTTGAGGACGGCGCGCAGGTCGTCACCAAGATCGAATTGCCCAAGGCTGCTACCACGAGCACCAGCACGTCACCACTGCTGCCGTCCCGCGGGCGTGGTGTCGGTGGCGCAGGCAGCAGCACGAGACCAACAACGACGGGTCGAAACTGATGGCAGCGCCGCTCATTGCCGTCCGCGATCTGACGAAGATCTACATGGTTGGCGATATCGCGGTGCCTGCACTCCGTGGCGTCTCGCTCGACGTGGCGCGGTCGGAGTTCGTCGCACTGACCGGCCCCTCTGGTTCCGGAAAATCGACGTTCATGCACCTGGTTGGCTGCCTGGATCGACCGACGAGCGGTCAGTGCCTGCTCAACGGGCGCGATGTGTCCGGCCTCTCGAGGCATCAACTTGCGCACGTCCGCAACCAGGAAATCGGCTTCGTCTTTCAGGGATTCAACCTGTTGCCGCGCACCTCTGCGCTGGAGAACGTGGAATTGCCTCTCATGTACGCTGGCCGCATGTCGGCCGCCGAGCGGCACGCCCGCGCGGCGGCAGCGCTCGAAGCCGTCGGTCTCGGTGACCGGGTGAGTCATCATCCCAACCAGATGTCCGGCGGACAGCAGCAGCGCGTCGCCATCGCACGTGCACTCGTCAACGCTCCGGCCCTGCTGCTGGCGGACGAACCCACCGGCAATCTCGACACGCAGACCAGCATCGAGGTGATCGGCATCTTCCAGCGGTTGAACGTCGAGCACGGGTTGACGATCCTGCTGGTCACCCACGAGCACGACATCGCCGAGTACGCCTCGCGCATCGTGTCTTTCCGTGACGGCCGTGTCTGCGCTGATCAACCTGTGCTCTCGCGACGAACGGCTGCTGCCGATCTGGCAGCCGCTGCGGGCGCCGCCGAACCCACGCTGCATACGGCATGAGGCGCATGTATGTCTCCGACCCTCACGTTCGTCATTGCCCTCAAGGCACTCCGGCGGAACACGACGCGGACGGCGCTCACGGCGCTCGGCATCATCATCGGCGTTGCAGCCGTCATCGTGATGGTCGCCATTGGAAACGGAGCCCGCGAATCGATTGAAAACCAGATCCGCAGCGCCGGGTCGAACATCCTGGTCGTGAGCGCGGGATCGGGCGCGTTCGGGCCCGTTCGTCTCGGCCAGGGCAACACGACGACGCTGACCGCGGGCGATGCGGAAGCGATTCGCGCCGACGTCAACGGTCTCCGCTATCTCTCGCCGGGTCTGAATGTGCGCACGCAGATCGTGGCCGAAGGCGCCAACTGGGGGACGCAGGTCCAGGGCGCTGGTGCGGATCTCGCAGCGCTTCGCTCGTGGCCGCTGCAGTTCGGCAGCTTCTTCGCTGCCCAGGACGTCGCGCGGGCGGCCAATGTCGCCGTGCTGGGATCGGTGGCGCGCGATCAACTCTTCGGCGCTGGCTCCGATCCCACCGGCGAGATGATCCGCATCCGCAACCAGCCATTCCGTGTCGTCGGCGTGTTGACGAGAAAAGGGCAGGCTGCTATGGGGCAGGACCAGGACGACACGGTCATTGTGCCCTTCACGACGGTGCAGAAGCGGCTGCTCGGCATCACCCATGTCCAGAGCATCACGATCTCTGCGGAGGACGGCGCATCGCTGGAGGCGCTGTCCAACCAGATCGGGGCCATCCTGCGCGTGCGTCACCGACTCGTCGCTGGTGAAGAGGACGACTTCATGGTGCGCACGCTTGAGGAAATGGCGAGCGTGCTGACGTCAACAACAACGACGATGACTTGGCTGCTCGGCAGCATCGCCGCCGTGTCGCTTCTGGTCGGCGGCATCGGCATCATGAACATCATGCTCGTCTCAGTATCCGAGCGCACGCATGAGATCGGTCTCCGGTTATCCGTGGGGGCTCGCGACGTCGATGTCCTGTTGCAGTTCCTCGTGGAAGCGGTCGTACTGAGCGTCGCGGGCGGGATCATCGGCATTGGCGTCGGGTTCAGCGGCGCGTACGTGATGAGCCACGTGATGCATTGGTCGGCGCCGGTGACCTCAGCCGCCGTTCTGCTCGCGTTCGGATGCGCCACGGCGATCGGCGTCTTCTTCGGCTACTATCCGGCGCGCAAGGCCGCAGCGCTGAACCCCATCGATGCGCTGCGATACGAATGACGGGAACGATGAGACGACGCGTCCACCGGGGGATCTTCCCCGCTCACGCGGAATATTCCCCCCGCCCGGGGTGCCCGAGCCGCGGTTTGGTCAGGATCGCCGGCACTGCACTGGGGCACGTCGATTGCCTTCATACCACCACAGAAGGCAATCCGCATGGCCCACGATCACGCATCCGCCGATGCAGTCCTTGATTTTGCTGACCTTACTCTCGCTGACCTTCCGCGCGTCGGCGGCAAGAACGCGTCGCTCGGCGAGCTGTTCCGGTCGCTGAAGCCACAAGGCGTCGGCGTACTCGATGGCTTCGCGACGACGGCGGACGCGTATCGCCGGCTCCTGGCGAGCAGCGATCTCGAGAACAGGCTGCGGGCGATCTTCACGCCGTTCAACCCCGAGGACGTGACCGAGTTGTCGCGCCGCGGACACGCGGCTCGGGCGGCAGTCCTCGAGACGCCGCTGCCGCCAGAGCTGCGGGCCGCGATCCTGTCCGCGTACGACCGGCTCTGCGCGCGACTGGGCCGCGAACCCGAGCTGGCGGTCCGCTCGTCGGCCACCGCCGAGGATCTGCCGGAGGCCTCGTTCGCCGGCGCGGCGGAAACGTTCCTGAACGTTCGTGGACGCGAGGGGCTGCTGCGCGCCGTGCAGGCGTGTTTTTCGTCGCTCTTCACCGACCGCGCGATCAACTACCGCGCACGGCTCGGATACGACCAGCTCAAGGTCGCGCTCTCGGTCGGCGTGATGCCGATGGTGCGATCCGATCGCGCCAGCTCCGGGGTGATCTTCACGCTCGACACCGAGTCAGGCTTCCGCGACGTCATCACCGTCTCCGGCGCGTACGGCCTCGGCGAGTTCGTCGTGCAGGGCGTCGTCACGCCCGACGAATGGACCGTCTTCAAGCCGACGCTGGCCACTGGCCATCGCGCGATCATCGGCCGTCGGCTCGGAACGAAGGAAGTGCGTCTGGTCTACGCCGACGGCAGCAAGGGCACGCGAAGCGAGCCGACGCCCGCGGCCGAGCGCGCGCGCTTCTGCCTGACCGACGACGACGTGCTCACGCTCGCGCGCTGGGCTCGGACGATTGAAGACCACTATTCGACGCTCGCCGGCCATCCGCGACCGATGGACATCGAATGGGCGAAGGACGGCGAGACGGGCGAGCTCTTCATCGTGCAGGCGCGCCCCGAGACGGTGCATTCTGCCAAGTCGCTGACGGCGATTGCCGAGGTCTACCGACTCACCGTCGTTCCCGGCGCGCCGCTCGTCAGGGGCCAGGCCGTCGGCGAACGGATCGGCGCCGGGCGTGTCCGAGTCGTGCGCGACGTCGGAGGACTCTCCGCCGTGCAGCCGGGAGAAGTCCTGGTCGCAGAGATCACCGATCCCGACTGGGAACCGGTGATGCGCCGCGTCGCCGCGATCGTCACCGACAAGGGCGGCCGCACGGCTCACGCCGCGATCGTCTCGCGCGAGTTCGGCCTGCCCTGCATCGTCGGCACCGGACACGGCGTCCCGGCGTGCTGCAGGACGGCGACGAGGTCACCGTCTGCTGCGCGGAAGGCGCCGAAGGACACGTCTATCCCGGCTGCCTGCCCTTCGTCGTTGACCACCTCGACGCGTCGCTCGTGCCGCGGACACGCACGCACGATCATGCTGATCGTCGGCGACCCGAGCCGGCGTTCCACCTGTCGATGATTCCGAATCAGGGGCGTCGGGCTCGCGCGCGCCGAGTTCATCATCACGAACCACATCGGCATTCATCCGATGGCGCTGGCGCGGTATCCGACGCTGGCGGACGCGGCAGTCGTCACGGAGATCGCCCGCCGCATCGGCCCGGAGAGCCACGTGCGTTCTTTGTCCGGCGGTTCAGCGAAGGCGTCGCGCGCATCGCCGCCGCGTTCTACCCGAAGCCGGTCATCGTGCGCACGAGCGACTTCAAGACGAACGAATACGCACAGCTCGTCGGGGGCCGGCAGTTCGAGCCGGCGGAAGAGAACCCGATGCTCGGATTCCGCGGCGCATCGCGCTACTACGACGAACGGTACGCGGACGGCTTCGCGCTCGAATGCGAGGCGCTGCTGCGTGCGCGCCGCGACCTCGGCCTCACCAACATCAAGGTGATGATTCCGTTCTGCCGGACAGTCGACGAAGGGCGGCGCGTCATCGCCGCGATGGCGGCCAACGGCCTGCGCCAGGGAGAAGACGGGCTCGAGATCTACGCGATGTGCGAAGTGCCGTCGAACGCCATCCTGGCCGAGGACTTCCTCCGCGTGTTCGACGGCTTCTCGATCGGCTCGAACGATCTGACGCAGCTCACGCTTGGTCTCGATCGCGATTCCGGCACCGTCGCGCACCTGTTCGATGAGCGCAACGACGCCGTGCGCTGGCTGATCGCGCGCGCGATCGCCGCGGCGCAGGCGGGTCGGCAAGCCGATCGGCATCTGCGGCCAGGCGCCGTCGGACTATCCGGAGTTCGCCGAGTGGCTCGTTGGCGAGCAGATCGACTCCATCTCCCTGAATCCGGACACCGCCATCACGACGACGCTGCGCGTGGCCGAAGCCGAGAAGAGAACGAGGCCGGCCGTGCACGGAGCGATATGACACGCGCCGAGGTGCAGCAGACAGTTGTCGATACTCTCGCCCGCGTCGCGCCGGAGATCAATCCAGCCACGCTACGCGGCGATGTGCCCTTCCGCGATCAGATCGATCTGGATTCGGTCGATTATCTGAACTTCGTGGTCGCGCTGCACGCGCAGTTCGGCGTTGAGGTTCCGGAAACCGACTACGGTTGTCTCGCGTCGCTCAACGGCGCGGTCGAGTACCTGGCGGCGAAGCTTGGCGGGGTGCGCTGATCTCAGTCTGGAGCCGTATCCATGACATCGTCGGTCGAACGACTCATCGAGCGCCTTCGCGAAGCCGAAGAGGATCTCACCCGCGAGGCGGACGCGCAGCAGAAACAGTGGCGGTACCGCGTACGACGCGGCCGTGTCTGGTTCGACGAAGAGGTCCGTCGCGCGCACCGCGCGTTCAAGCAAAGCATCCCGGCGTTCATCTGGGAATCAAGCGTCGCGTCCCTCCTGACGGCGCCTGTTATCTATTCATTGTTGCTCCCGTTCATTGTGCTGGACGTCTGGGTCACGCTTTATCAGTGGGTCTGTTTTCCGGTCTACGGCATCGCACGGGTCCCGCGGCGTCGCTACTTCGTCATCGACCGCCACAAGCTTGCATACTTGAACGGTATCGAGAAGGTCAATTGCGTGTACTGCGGATACGCCAATGGGGTGGTTGCGTTCGTCTGCGAGGTCGCCGCGCGCACCGAGGAGTACTGGTGCCCCATCAAGCACGCGCGAGCCATCCCGACGCCGCACACGCGCTATCACCTGTTCTTCGATTACGGCGACGCAAAAGCGTACCGCCACGAATTGCCGAAGCTGCGACGAGCGCTTCGGCCCTCGCGGAAACGGAAGCAATGAGGAGTTGACGGGCCCGGACAACGGTCCTGCGATGACAAGGCAGTCCCGGTCATCCAGGATGGCGGCTACCAGACACCCGCCGAAGTGCTTCTCTTGCGATGGGGCGCCCGATGTTTCAGCGTCCAGCGCTTCGCGGGGGTCGTAGGACGCTCTTCGCCGCGGCCCAGGAGCGTCAGCAGGTCCGATACGGTGACGATGCCCGCGACGCGCCCCCGGTTGCTGACAACGAGACAACCGATCGATCGCCCTCGCATCAGGTTGGCTGCTTTTCGAATCGGCGTGGTGGGCGGCACGGTGACGACTCGCCCAGTCATGAGATCCGCGACCGTTCGACCTTTTCTCACCGACGTCCCCGCTCGACCGCCCGCGTCCCGATCCGACAGGACTCCCACGATCCTGGCCCCTTCGGCGACGACCAGGTGATGGATCCCATGCAGCCGCATGACCTGCCAGGCGTCTTCGGCGGCGGCTCCGGGGGCGATCTTCTCGACGGCTTCCGTCAT
The DNA here is from genome assembly GCA_963741135.1 of uncultured Acidobacteriota bacterium. Lineage (GTDB taxonomy): Bacteria > Acidobacteriota > Vicinamibacteria > Vicinamibacterales > UBA2999 > Gp6-AA40. Next base: position 90,177 of record CAVUHC010000003.1, on the reverse strand, counting down.
CACATCCTGCACGCGCATCATGATTGTTCCTCCTCGACCCAGCGCCTGCGCAATTCGGTCGGCACCAGCCATCGAAGCACGCACAGAACGGACCATGGAGCAGCGGGGACAAGCCTCCGCGAGACTCCAATCGCGTTCTTAGGTGACAGCGGAATTTTCGGCGCGAGTGGGGATTTTCCGGCGCCCGAAAGACTATCAGGGCTTCTGTCCGCGCTCCGGCGGTGATTTGGACCATCCCGCTGTCCGAGTCAGGCGGCACGACGGTTGCTCGGCGTGTCCCATAACCGCACAGGCGAAAAGGTTGGACACAATGACAATCATCGAGCCTGATACCAGAATCTACGCCACCGAAGCGGAAGACGGGGACGTTCGCGCACGAATTCATGCGGAGTATCGGGAGATGCCGGGGCTGAAGCTCACCCTGGCGCAAGCGTCCCGCCTGTTCAACATCGAGCCCGTCCGCTGCGGTCGGGCACTGGGAGCACTCGTCAGCGCTGGCGTGCTCAGCACCGACGGTCGCGCATTCGTTCACGCTCGCGATGGCCGACGTTGCGCCTGACGGGGTTAGGCTTATTCCGTCGTCTTGCCGTCGAACTGTTCCTCGTCTCTGTCCGCGTCGTCGCGGGTATGGTGGACGACCCCGTCCCGATGATTCGGCGGCGCATAGAGCGTATAGAGCTTCAGTGGAACACTGCCGGTATTGATGATGTTGTGCGTCGCCCCCGCCGGGACGACGACGGCGAAGCCCGCTCGGATCGCGGTCCGAACGCCATCGAGAACGGCTTCACCGGCCCCCTCTTCCACGCGAAAGAACTGGTCGAGCTTGTGTATTTCCGCCCCGATCTCTTCCTTGGGTTTTAGCGCCATGACCACGAGCTGGCAGTGCTTTGCCGTGTAGAGCACGCGGCGAAACTCGTCATTCTTGACGGTGAGATCCTCGATGTCTTGCACAAAGCCTTTCATAACGATCCCCCTTCACGTCCCTGAAGCCTTCGATTGACTCGTTGACGCATCGACAGCATCCTGCCTATCCATGAACACTGAGAATAGCAGCGAGTTGGGCTCACGCAGTCACATCCACGTGCTCGCGCTGATGGCGGCAACCGCCCTCGGCGTCTATCTCTGCTACCGGATGGCGCTGCCATTCGTGCCAGCGCTCTCCTGGGCGCTGGCGCTGGCCGTCGTGTTCATGCCGGTCCACCGGTGGCTGGAGTCAACGGTGAAGCACTCCAACCTGGCGGCTTCGGTCTCCGTCCTGGTGATCGGCCTGATCGTGGTCGTGCCTGCGACGTTCGTGGGGCAGCGGCTCGTCTCGGAAGCCGTGACAGGCGCGGACACCATCAGGGCCAGGGTCGAGTCCGGGGAGTGGCAGCGCGTCCTCGACGTCCACCCGCGCATCGCGCCCATCGCCCAATGGATCGAGCGGCAGATTGACCTGCCGGGAACCATCAGCACGATCGCTGCATGGCTGACCAATGCCACCGCGTCCTTCGTCAGGGGCTCCGTGATTCAAGCGATCGGCGTGCTCCTGACGTTCTATCTGCTGTTCTATTTCCTGCGCGACCAGCGCGCGGTGCTCCTGTCGCTGCGCGCTCTCTCGCCTCTGTCCGAGGCGGACATGGACAGGCTGTTCAGCCGCGTGGGCGATACCGTTCACGCGACGATTTATGGAACGTTGGTCGTCGCCGCCGTCCAGGGCACGTTGGGTGGACTGATGTTCTGGTGGCTGGGTCTGCCGGCTCCCTTGCTGTGGGGACTGGTGATGGGCGTGCTGGCCGTGGTCCCGGTGCTGGGCGCCTTTGTCGTCTGGATTCCGGCGGCCCTCTTCCTGGCGCTCGATGGCAGTTGGGGAAAGGCCCTGATTCTCGCCTTCTGGGGCGGCGTGGTCGTCGGCGGGATCGACAACGTGATCTATCCCATCCTGGTTGGGAACCGGCTGAAGCTCCACACCATCCCCGCGTTCATGGCCATCGTCGGCGGCCTGATTGTGTTCGGCCCGTCCGGCCTGATTCTGGGTCCTGTGACCCTCACGGTCACCGTGTTGCTCCTGGAAATCTGGCAACACCGAACTCCATGAACCCGGCCACCGCGCGACCCTTGACGCGGCGAAGAGGCACGTGCAGACCTTATGCGGCGCGTACATCCTGCGGCGTCACTGTGCGACGGCGGTGGCCGCTAGTGATTGCCCGGAACGGTCACACGACGCGGCGGCCGCTCAGCAACCCGACCAGAAACAACACGATCGCGATGACCAACAGGACGTGGATGAACGCGCCGATCGTGTAGCCGCTCACCAGACCGAGCAACCACAGAATCAACAGAATCACGGCGATGGTGTACAACATGGCACTCCTCCTTACCTTCGTGGACGAGTCACTTGCCTTTTGTGGCCGCGTACCGGTTCAGCAGGGACAGCAGCCTGGCGGCGGCCGTGGGCGCGGGCACTCCCTTCGTCACGATGTCGCGGTTTTCCAGTCTCTTGCCATAGAGGGTCGTGTTGTCATCCAGATCCTGGCGCAGCGTGGCGCCTTCCAGAGCGACGCCTGCAAACAACCCCTGCGATCGCGACCACGACAGAATGTCCGCGTGCAATTGCGCATCCGTCTGCGCAGTGGCCGTGCGACCCACTGGGCCTGCCGCCGCGGAACCTTCCACGCCCAACGTGAATTTGCTCGAAAGCAGTTTGTCCGATCCCCGTTCACTCATGACCAGCATGACCACGTCAGTCGACGAACCCCCGATCTGGAAGCCCACGCTCCCACCCTCGATGCGGACCGTGGCGGGCGCCGACCAGCCCGCTCCGCTCGTGTTCCGACAGGACAGGTATCCTTTCCCGTATTTCCCGCCGACAACGAACGCCGCGGTCTTGAGGTCCGGAACAATCACGATGCAGTGGGCGTTCTCGATGAGCTCCTGAGGAATGCCCTTATCCGGCGTCGCCATAATCTCTGAAAACACGGCCGCCGCTGCGGTCAGGCGCTGTGCCGGCTCATTATCAGCCGCCAGCAGCGGCGTGATCGCCAACGTCGTCACCACGGTCGTCGTAATAATCAGTTTCACGTTGCACCTTCCTTCTGCCCGCTCGTGAGCATGTCCGGTTGACCGGCGCGTCAGCGCTTCGCGGTGCTTTCCAGCACTTCGTTGATCGCCCTCGCCGCGTCGGCGGCCTGAGAGTTCGCGTCCTGGCTGAGCTGCCCGGCCGTGCGCTGTGCCTCGTCGATCCGCGTCAAGGCGATCTTCAGTCGTGTCGCATCTTCCTGGCGGCCGAGTTCATTGAGTCGCGCGTCAGCGGCGCGCAACGCGCTCCGAGCCATCTCGAGATGGCGGCTCGCTTCGCCGAAGTTGACGCTGTAGATGTCCAGGCGCGCATCGAGCACTGCGGCGCGTCCTTCGAGCAGGCCGTCGCGAAGCTCAGCGAGCTGGAGCGCGCGACTGATGTCCGACCTGCCCGACGCACCCCACACCCATCCAATACCCAGCGCAACGAGCAGCGCCACACCCATCCCAAGAATGCGCTTCATCATCGTCCCGCCCCTCCTCGCGGGCCAGGTTAGCAGGTTAGAACGCCAGGATGAGCCCCACGCTGGCGCGGCCGAAATCCAGCTTTGTATCGCTCAACGTGAACCCGAGCGCGTTGAGATCCTGAAATGCGTGAAAGTAGCGGATGTCGCCACGCACACCTGCATGCGCGCCAAAGAACGCCGCGATGCCGCCGCCCACATCCCACCCAAGATTATTGTTGGTCGAGCTGAGCACGCGTGACGGCGTGAACTCCACGTGGGTCTTGATCAAACCCAGACCGGCGAGAGCGTACGGGCGCACAGGGCCGATCCTCGGAATGATCATGACGTTACTCATCAGGGTCAGGACGCTTGATGACAGTCCCGGGGCCGTGCCAAAAAAGTCTTTGGCGTAGGCGAACTCCTCCTCGAACCCAAGGATGCTTCCCATCGTTCCAAGTGACACACCAACATTCAGCTTCTTGTCCTCGCAGTTCGTTATCTGCGGGCAGCTGGCGTCACCACCGAAGTCGTACCCGATGAATGGACTGACAAAGCCCTGGGCCCGAGCGGGCGTCGGAGCGCCAACGATGAGCGCGAGCATCAGGACGGAGAACGGGATGAAACCTCGAGCGTGTTTCGGCATAGTCAACCTCCGCGCCACGAGACGGCGCACCGCAACAAGGAACGCATGGCGCGTACCGCCCCGGAGTCAACCTGCGACGCCAGAATCCTGGTCTTCCAATTGGAAACACTCCCGTGAAGCCCAATTACCCGTGCGAGAAATTTCCAGCCTGGTGAGCAAATTCTTCCCGCCCTCGACGTCTGTCCGATGTCGAACACTCCGTCCTCTGCTTTCAGCACACGGGCTCGGCGGGTAACACGACCCGCGGCGTAAGGGCTTCAGTCGGAATCGTTTGGCTCGATGGGTGCATCCCCCAGAGCGTCTGCGTAACGCGAAGAGACTCCCATGACGCTGATCCCCACGCAAATCAACTTCCGCGGTCTGGCGCATTCGGAGACCATCGAAGCGGACATCCACGAACGGATCGTCTGGCTGGAGCAGTTCTACGGCGGCATCGTTCGGTGCCGGGTCCTGATTGAAATCCCGCATCGGCATCGCCACGACGGTCGCCACTTTCGTGTTCGGATCGAGATAACCGTACCGGGCGGCGCGCCAATCGTGGTGAATCACGAGCCCTCGTTGCACGGGCCGCTGAAGGATGCCGCAGAAGCCGCGCATCACAAGGACACCGAAATCGAAGCGGCGCACCGGTACGCGTATGTCGCGATCCACGAAGCGTTTGACGCGGCGCGTCGTCAACTCCAGGACTTCGCCCGCGAGCAACGCGGCGTCGTCAAGACCCACGAGGTGCCGGAGCACGGCGAGATCGCCGAGATCTTCGCCGTCGATGGCCACGGGTTCATTCGTGCCGGCGAACGTCGGATCTACTTCACCCGCGCGAGCGTAGCGGACGACGCGTTCGACGAGCTCGAGGTCGGAACCCCGGTCGCGTTTATCGAGGAAGAGGGCGAGAAGGGGCCGCAGGCGAGCACGGTGCGCGTGCTGGGCAAGCACCACTACGTCACCCACTGACACGGCGCCGCTGGCAGCATTGGGGATCGTCGGCGACAATCCGGAACTGCAGGCCGTCGCCAGAGAAGCGGACAGCCGCCTCCGCGCAGCGCTCACGACGCTGGAGGGCCCATACGGCGCCAGCACTCAGATCACACGAGTTGCCGGCACCGCCAGCACGGGTACCGGCGCGCTGCAGATCACGGGGTAGGCGGTCGATCCCGGCCGCGGCCCGCTGTCCGTACGCTCCAGCCCCATGACAATCAACCCGGCGCGACGGCTTCGTGCAAGGTCGGCGACGCGCTCGGCGATGTTGCCCTGCACGATCACGGATTCGACAGGCCCGTACCCCTCGAGCAGGGTCATCGCGTGACACATTTGCTGGTGCACTTGGGCGGCACGCTCTTCCATGGCCACCTCGGCACGAGAGCGCCATGACACCGGCATAGAGACGTGCGGCATCACATGCACCAGCACGAGACGGGCGCCAATCGCGTGGGCAAAGCCAGCCGCGAGGGCTGCTGCAGTCGATGCGGCCGGTCCGAAATCGGAGAGCACGAGGATCGAGCCGAGCCCTTCCAGGTTGCGCGCTTTGTCGACATCTGCAGACGCCGGGACCACCAGGAGCGGGACCGTGGCACGCTTCAGCACTCGCGCCGTCGTCGAGCCGAAGAACGCCTTGCGGACACCGGTGAGCCCATGCGCGCCCATCACGATCAAATCGACTCCCTCACGTTTCGCGAGCCTGACGATCTCCGGACCCGGTTCGCCGGTGACCACATGAAGCCTCGGCCCCGCTGGCAGATCGAGGTCGACCGTGCTGGCGATGAACTGCCTCAGTTCGTCGAGAAGTCCGGGACACGCGGACGCACCGTGCTCAACCTGCGCGAGCAGCGGATCCTCGACGAAGACCACGTGCACAGCGGCGCCGAACTGCCTGGCAAACCGCGCGGCGGCGCGAAGGGCAGCCCTCGATGCTTCCGAGAAATCCAGCGGGCACAGGATCGAGCGGATCTCCATGGCACCTCACAAGAGCACGGACCGTTCCATCCGAAGAGGCGCGAATCGCTCACGCCTGACACCAGGCCAGCCCCCACCGCGGAATTCTTGGGATGGTGGTCGGAATCTTTCACAGCCCAGAGGGAGCCTGGGTCAATAGTCGAACAAACGGCGCTGCTCTTCCCGCATCAGCCAGTAACACTCACACGATGCGGCTTCAATGCCGTGCCGGTCGAGAATCTTCACTCGGCCCCGCCCGTAGTCGATCAAGCCTGCTCGCTGAAGAGCTCTCGCGACAATCGTGACGCTTGGACGACGCACTCCCAGCATCATCGCAAGGACATCCTGTGTGAGGGGAAACTCATCGTTCTCGACGAGGTCATGCGTCATCAGCAGCCAGCGAACACATCGCTCCTTAATCGGATGAACACCGTTGCACGCAGCGATCTGCATCGATCGGGCAAGGGTCAAGTGCGCATAACGACCGAGGACGTCGTGGAGTGGCCCGCCTTTGTGCACTCTCTCCCTCACCACGGTGCTGTCCGTCCGATACGCCGTCCCGGGAATCAGCACGACGCCATCGCACGGCATTGTATTGACGCCGGGAAACACCGAAATGCTGCCCATACCATCTCTGCCGACGAGGCCCACTTCCGGCGTTTCTCCGGTTTTCAGATGGGTCAGCAGTGAAATCACACACGTAATCGGGAAATACACGACATCCAGTGACGTGTGGGCACGAAAGATGACCTGCTTCGCTTTCAGGCTGACCGCCTTCAAGTGGGGCGCGAGTTCCTCGAGAACCGCAGGCGGCAGCTGCGCCAGGAGCCGATTGCCACGGCCCTGTGCCTTGAGCCCAGAGAAGTCCGGTGAGCGCGTGAGCGGCATCCAGAAGCGGTCGGGAAGTGTATATCAGTGACACCGGAGGGACTACATACGGAATCAGCCTCGGTACGATTTCGGACCGACGACGCGTCGTAAGGCCCGTCATCCTGACCTGACAGTTTTCCATGACCACGATAGCGACTGTTCTCACCGTGTCGCCTCGAGACGGCGACGTGGTCATCGCACGAGAGAAGGGAGGTGCCGCGTACACCATCAGAGCGGTGCCAGGCACTCCTCAACTCTCCTATGCAACGTATGGGGACGCAGTCTTGGCTGCGACTGCCTGGGCCCTGCGGGCCGACGTGGCGCTCTGGTTTACCGAAGACGGCAAGACCTTCACGGCAATGTAGCTCGGCGAATCAAGTTCGGGAGAATGCAATGACGGGCCACCCGACTGCCGAGACAACGCAGCGATTGATTCGCCGAATCTGTGGTGAATACATGGAGATGCCCGGCTTACGGCTCACAGCTGCGCAGGCGCAGCGCCTGTGGGGACTCGAGGAGCCTATTTGCACGAATCTTCTGCACTTCCTTGTGGACGCTCGGTTTCTGCAGATGACCGACGACGGGTGCTTCGCGCGGCTTACCGACGGGGGGTTCGCCGTGTCTTCACTCGGGCGGGCTGGCCAAGGCGGAATCCGATCTGACGTCCGCGATAGGGCGGACACCAGGCGCGTACTTCGCGCCGTGAGACGAACGCGTTCTATCCCTTGACACCCACGAGCGGCTCCAGCCTCGCACTTGCGCGACAGCTGGCGGGCATAGCCGCATCAACCAAGGCCGCCGCCTCGTGGAAGAGCGCCCTCACGAGGCCGTGGCCGGATCCCCACCGATCAGACCGATGTCCGCCCAGTCAGGCGACAACTACGTGCGGGGCTGGGTGGTGATGTGCACAAATCGCCTGGAACGCGTCGACGACCTCGTCGTTGCGAACGGCCTTGCCCGAACCCGCGGCGAGCAGAATGTCGTTCATCGAGACAATACCCAGGACGATGCCGCCGAAACCGACGACCGGGAGCCGGCGCACGCGCCCTTGCTTCATCGTAGCCAGCGCCTCGTGCACGTCATCATCGGGTTCGCAGGTCAGGACCGTCTCTCTGGCCACCTCGCTGACCTTCACGTCTGACGCCCGCTTGTTGCGCGTCGCGAGCGCGATGTACATGTCCCGATCAGTCACGATACCGGCAAGCGTTCCGTTCTCCACAACCGGCAGGATGCCGCAGTCGCCTTCCAACATCAGGTTGGCAGCGGCGGCGAGCGTCGTGTGCGAACCGCAGGTCTTGGGTTCCCCCGTCATGATCTGCTTGACTTTCATATCGTTCTCCTCAGGTTGCGCTCTGGACCACGAACAATTCCTTACCTACGTGACGCACTGCACTCTGGCGATCGCTCCGCACGCGTTGCACTCCACCTCTTCCATGCCGTCGGCGCACGGTCCGGACGTCGTGTCGCGGGTTCCGCACATCGGGCACTCTACGAACTCGAACGTGCCGTCAGGCTGACCGCCACGGCATCCGGATGGGCACCAGTACGAGTGGACGCGGCCGGCGTCGTCGGCATCGTTTCCACCGATCTCGCGGCTGCCGAGCCGCTCGAGCGTGTGCCCGCAGGTCGGGCAGCGCAGTTCAGCTTCCTGGTTACCCATCACACGCTCCGCAAACGCGTGGCGTCCTCACGAGACGCGTGGCCCGAAAAAGAATCCGAGAACGCCCGCGAACACGATCGCCAGCACCCATCCCAGGCCGCAGACAGCGATGGCGCGGCGAGTGGTCGTGTAATCCAGTGCCTGGCGTACGCCGACGATCATGGCGGCGAGCATCCATACGGCGGTCACGACGAAGACCGGAACGGTCGCACCCGGCAACAGGCCGAAGACGCGGAGCAGTCCAGGCGCCGTCGCAAAGCCAGTCGTCCGCAGCAGCTCGCCGACATCGGCGCGGGTCTGCGGCTCAGGTAGAATCCGGACGCCAATCTCATACGTGAGCAGCGCCCAGGCAGTCCACGCCACGAGCGCGACCGCGCCAAAGAACGCGATCCCGGCAGCGTCGCCGCCCCCGAGCCCTCGCGCCCCCAGTCCGGCGGCAAGGCTCGACAGCACAACGACTGCCACTGCTTGCGCGGTGGCGCCGCGATCGGCCTCAACTTCCTCATAGGTCGACACGTCGAGCGCGGTCGCCCCGATGATTCGTCGCAGAAATCGCCGGCCTGCTGTCATAACCGCGGTAACCATGCCTGCCTCCGTTGACCGTTATGCCCGTAAGAGCCATCAACAGACCGCGCCAAGAGTCACCCGCCCTTAGTGCGCGACCTTCGTGCCGGGCGTTGGCAGCCGCCTATACTCCTGAGGTCGGGAGCATCAGCGGCATCGCGAGCACCCACGTCACACCCTGCCACATGGCGCCCCGCAGTGGTCAATGCAACGAAGGGTCCGAATGAGGTGGCGGCGCAGGGGCCGCCCGCTCACAAGCGCTGATGTTTGGGGTGCGGGAGATTTCGGACTCGCCGCGAGCTTTTCCCTTCGCGGCTTGCCGGTCCTCAAGCGGGGACGACCCGTCAATTGGCCCGATCTGTGCTCCAAGGATTGTCATCGGGGTAACGCCCCTGGGTGAGCTACGGTTTGACGAAATCGGACGTGTGACGGCGGCAACTCGAGAGACGCAAGCCTCTGAGACCCGAACCCACAATCCGGTTAAACGCAAACTGAGACAGCAGGGATGACGTGCCCCGACTTCCATCACGATGATTCGACACGTGCTCTGTCCGATCGACTTCTCAGACTTCTCGCGACACGCGCTCGATCACGCGGTCGCGATTGCGCATTTGTACGAGGCGCGAGTGACCGTGCTCCACGTCTCGTCGCCGGCGCATGAAGACATGCTGCTCTCCACAGCGGACGTTCCTCCGCTGCCGGCTTCCCCAGATCGCTCGCGCCTGATCGCACGCACGAAGCAATTCGTGGAGCAGGAGATCGGCGCAGGCGCCAGCGTCGAGATCGTCGTGAGCGAAGCCGGGGATGTGTGCCAGGACATCCTCGCGCACGCCGGTGCGCTGCACGTTGACCTACTCGTCATGGGCACGCACGGCCGTTCCGGTTTCGATCGGTTGGTCCTCGGATCGGTCACCCAGAAGGTGCTGCGCAAGGCGCCGTGCCCGGTACTGACCGTGCCACGTCTTGCGCCGGATGTCGTTCCGGCGGGACCGGTACTCTACAAGCGCATCCTCTGCGGCGTGGATTTCTCCGACGCCTCGATGGCAGCCTTGTCGTACGCGCTGTCGCTTGCGCAGCAGGCCGACGCGTGGCTCGGAATCGTCCACGTCGTCGAGCTGCTGCCGGGCGTCTACGACACTCCGCTTCCGCGGGCGCTGAGCGACGTCGTGAGAGAGATCGAGACGGACGCAAGGCAGCGGATCAACGTTGCGGTCCCGGCGACGGCACGGGAGGCTTGTCGGGTCGAGGACATGGTCGTCGTCGGGCACGTCCGGGGGACACTCGCCACCCTGGCGGCCGAGCGCCACGCCGAGCTGATTGTGCTCGGTGTTCAGGGACGAGGGGCGATCGATCGAATGCTGTTCGGATCGACCGCGGACTACATCGTCAGACACGCGAGCTGCCCGGTCCTGACGACTCGCGAATTGCAGCAGCCTCGACCATGAGGAGAGGTGTCGAGGTTCAAAAAGGAGGAACAGTGCCATTCAAGAACACGATTCAATCGCTCGAACGCCGTTGTGGTCACCGTGTACGTCGCTGGGGATTCTTCCTGCTGTGGGCCGGAGCGGTGGCTGCCTTGGCGACGAGTCTGACCATCTCGAACAGCTCGGCACAGACCACTGCCCTCGATCGGGTGATGCGACAGAAGCTCGAACAGTCGCAAGGCATGCTGGCAGCGGTCGTGACGAGCAACTGGGCGGACCTGGAGCGTCGCAGCGAGGCGCTGATCCGTATCACGAATGACCCAGCGTGGATGGTGTTGAATGCACCGGAGTACGCGAGGCAGAGTCAGGCCTTTCTGCGCGCCACGCAGGATCTGGTTGACGCCGCGAAACGTCGCGACCTCGAGGCCGCGCCGGCAGCCTACGTGTCTCTCACGCTCAGCTGCGTGCAGTGTCATCGGTACGTCGCACGAGCCCGGATCGCCGCTGACCATGGGCGTGGGGCCGTCGCCACTCCTGCGGCCGCGGTGCGCTGAAGGCTGCACATACGAATTTCACGAAAGGAGCTGTTATGACGACCGCAAGCATCACCGAAACTGACCTGCGCATCAGGGACGCTGTCATGAAACAGCTGGACTGGGACCCCGAGGTGGACGCGAGCGCGGTCGGCGTGGCCGCCAAGGATGGCGTCGTCACACTCACCGGCTACGTCCCGGACTATCCGGGCCGGCTTGCCGCCGAGCGGGCGGCCAAGCGGGTGCGCGGCGTCCGCGGCGTAGCCAATGACATCGAGGTACGGCGGACGTTCGAACGGAACGACTCGGACATCGCGATAGACGCCACGCGCGCTCTCGAGCTACGAACCACCGTTCCTCCGACGGCGCAGTTGGTGGTCCGCAACGGACACGTCACGCTGAGTGGCAAAGTGAGTTGGCTATTCCAGAGGACTGCCGCAGAGCACGCGGTGCGGCACGTGCGCGGAGTGCTCAGCGTTGTGAATCACATCGAGGTTGCTCCCTCGAGCGTCGAACGCGACGTGCGTCACCGGATCGTCGAAGCGCTGCATCGCAATGCCGACATCGATGCCCGCCACGTCGTCGTGACGGTCGACGGGACCGTCGCCACGCTCACCGGCCGCGTCGGCTCGTGGCTGCAGCGCGAATCGGCCGAACGCGCGGCCGGGAACGCGCCGGGTATCACGCGCGTGGACGATCAGATTGTCGTCATGCCGCCGGATGGGTCAGTGTAGGTGTTGCTGGAGCCACGAGCCTGATGCGCGCGGCCGCTCCTCCGCTGGCGCTGTCCACCGTATTCCAACGAGATCGCCGTGCGGACACGGCCCATCGCAGCGCGGACGCGCTGCACGAATTCCTCGCCGTACATGTCGAGTCGGTCGACGGCACACTACCAAGGAGGAAGCGTCATGAACAGAAAGGCCTGCAAGACACCGTCTCGTGATGCTCGCAGCTCCGCGCCACTCCCGTCGAAGTGGATGCGGCAGTCGTGCAGCACCATGAACTCCGCGTGCTGGGCCTGTGTCTCGGTGATGGCTACGCGGTCGTTTTTGCGTACGGCCTCGTGCGTGGCCACGTAGAACGCGTCCCGGATCTGGTGCGTGACCACGATCGATGTGACACGTTCGAAATCCCGGAGCTTGACGATCTCGTCGTCAACCGTTGTCGCGATGATCGGGTCGAGCCCGGATGTCGGATCGTCAAAGAGCAGGAGGTTCGGTTTTGCCGCTATCGCGCGGGCGATCGCGACCCGCCGCCGCTGGCCGCCGGACAGCTCCACTGGCATCCGGTCGATGTACTCCTGGAGACCGATGAAACTCAGGACGTCCTCAATACGGCTACGCACCTGGTTTGTCGGCATGTCGGTTTCCTCGTACAGCCTGTAACCGACGTTCTCGGCAACGGTCAGCGAATCGAACAGTGCGTTTTCCTGAAACAGCATGCCGATATCTGCCCGCGTGCGCAGGAGATCGTGCTCGGTCATGGTGTCGATTCGCTGACCATTGACGAGAATCGTCCCGGCGTCCGGTCGCAGCAGTCCGAGAATCAGTTTGAGCACAACAGATTTCCCGGCGCCGCTTGCACCGAGCATGATTTTCATACCTCCCTTCGGCACGCTAAAGCTAATGTCGCGGAGCACGACATGTTCATCGAAGGCGAACGACACGTTGTCGAACACCACCGCCGGCGGTACCGCAGGTTCCTTCGATAGCAGCGGGTCAACTGGTGCGGTCATGTCAGAAGGTCAGCACGAGCGCCACGCTGGCCCGTCCGAAATCCAGCCTCGTATCGCTCAACGTGAATCCTAACGCGTTGAGATCCTGGAATGCCTGCCAGTAACAGCGCCAAGAAACGCATGTCGCGTACCTCATGCGGAGTCGGCCTGCGCCGGCCAGAATCCTGCGTTGAGCAGGGTCTGGAAGCGCCCGGCGAACCCCAAATCCACCGTATGAGTAATTTCCAGCCATACCCGAATTCTTCCCCCATCGACGTCTGACTGTCGAAGTCCCGGTCCATCGAGGGTCAACTGTAGTCGCGCGGAAACCGACCCGCGGCCTTCGGATTCAATCGAGATCGCTTGGCGCAAGGGGTGCATCCTCCAGAGCGTCGCCGTTGACAGAAAGAGAATGCGTTATGACAACGAAACAAGCAGACAGTGGCGCACCCATCGAAGAGCCGCTGGCTGAGCTCGAAAGGCAGTTGATCAGCGAGTTCCTGGCGGCCGCAGGCCAGGATTTTCATGCGCTTCTCATGCGTCATGACGAGGCGGCGGCGAAGATCCTCACGGAAGCATCGCTCTATGCCAGCGCAAGGCTGACCGAGGTTGAGTCGCGGTCGCATTACCTGCGCAAGCTGCATGGCGAGCCGTAAGACAGCGCCCACGATCGATAGACTCCGCGTCTCCGAGGACGCTGAGGATTTCGCGCTGGCGTCTCCGGCGCACGACGACGCAAGCCTGTGCAGGTGCGTCAGGCATCACGTTCGAGGTGAAGTGATCGACCTGCACATCAAGCTCTTGGCTCCGGCAATTCACATCTACATTCCGTCGGCGTTGACGCCGGGCTGCTCCGTCTTTTGCTCGCGCACCTCGGTCATGGTCGCCTCGGTCAGCAGCAGCGTGCCGGCCACAGAGACGGCGTTCTCGATCGCCAGTCGCACGACCTTTGTCGGGTCAAGGATGCCCGCCGCCACGAGGTCGACGTACTCACTCTTGGCCGCATCGAATCCGGACGAGCCGCTGCCGTTGCGCATCCTTTCCACCACGACACCGCTGTCGACCCCCGAGTTCTCGGCGATCTGACGAGTCGGCGTCTCGAGTGCACGCCTGAGAATCAGCATACCGGCGCGCTCGTCTCCCTGCGTGCGGGCCGCCTCGGCTTCTACCGCAGGGATCGCGCGCAGCAATGCGAGCCCGGCGCCCGGCACGATGCCCTCCGCGACGGCCGCCCTCGTCGCGTGGATCGCGTCGTCAAACGCCTCGCGGCGGCTCTTCATCTCGGCCTCCGATGGCGCGCCCACCCGGATGACCGCGACGCCGCCCACAAGCTTGGCCAGCCGCTCCTCGAGCTTCTCTTTGTCGTAATCTGACGTGCTGTCGGAGATCTGTCGCCGCAGCTCCTGGCATCGCCCATCGATCGCCGGCCGCCCGCCGGCGCCACCGACGATCGTCGTGTGCTCGCGATCGACGACGACGCGCTTGGCGCGGCCAAGGTGCGCGAGGGTGACATTCTCCATCCGCAGCCCGAGCTCTTCCGCGATGAGCTGCCCGCCCGTGAGGATCGCCATGTCCTCGAGAACCGCCTTTCGGCGATCGCCGAATCCCGGCGCCTTCACGGCCACAGTCGCCAGCGCGCCGCGCAGCCGGTTCACGACCAGCGTAGCCAGCGCTTCACCGTCGACGTCCTCGGCCACGACGAGTAGTGAACTCGCTTCCTTCGCCACCTGTTCCAGCAGCGGCAGCAGGTCCTTCAGGGTGCTGATCTTCTTGTCGCAGAGCAGCACGTGCGCATCTTCGAGCACCGCCTGCATCTTTTCCGGATCCGTGACGAAATACGGAGAGAGGTACCCACGATCGAACTGCATGCCCTCAACGACCTCCATTGTCGTGTCGGTCCCCTTGGCTTCCTCGACGGTCACCGCCCCCTCGGCGCCGACCTTCTCGATCGCCTGTGCAACGAGCTCACCGATGGATGCGTCATTGTGTGCGGCAATCGTGGCCACCTGTGTCTTTTCGAGCGCACTCTGGACGGGACGCGAGAGTCGCCGAAGTTCGTCAACCGTCACGTGCAGCGCGCGGTCGAGCCCGCGCTTCAGATCGATCGCGCTCGCGCCGGCGGCAATGTTGCGAACGCCTTCGGCGACGATCGCCTGCGCCAGAATCGTGGCAGTAGTCGTGCCGTCACCGACGGCGTCGCCGGTGCGCTCGGCCGCGCCGCGAATCATCTGGGCGCCGAGGTTCTCGTCAGGATCCTTCAGCTCGAACTCCTTGGCGATTGTGACACCGTCGTTGCAGACAATCGGCTTGCCCCAGCGCTTCTCGATGAGCACGCACTTCGACTTCGGCCCCAGCGTGACGCGGATGGCGTCGGCGATGGCCGTGGCGCCCTTGAGAATCTTCTCGCGTGCTTCCGAGCGAAACAGCAGATGCTTGTGACTCATACAACCCTTTCAACTGACCGTGTCAGGAGGCCGCGCCGACGGCCAACCGCTCATCCGCCATAAATGCGTCGATCTCCGCGGCACGCGCGCGCGCGTCGGCTTCGCCCAGCGCGATCAGGCGCGCAATGTAGTCCTGCTGGAACATCAGCAGGCTGAGCAGGTCGTTGGACCGCGTCTCGCGGCTGCCGAGGCCACGTAACAGGAATCTGAAGCCGCGGGGCAACTCGACTTCGAACTGGTTGGCGAGGCGCCCAAGATCCTGGGAGGGCCGCAGGATCAGGAGATCGATATGTCTCAAGCCATCAGGCGATTCGATGGGACGGCGATCGACGAGCCCATTGATCTGCTCCAGCCGAAGCGCATCCGCGTCCAGCAGGTCGAGAAAGATCGCGTTCAGGAGCATGCCGGCAACCTGGGCCGGCGGCGGATACCCGTTCGCCACGGGCTGGCCGGCCTCCGACTGGAATCGGGGATAGCGCGTCGAGACGGCGATGATTTTTCGCGCGCCAAGATGAACCGCCGGCGCCAGCGGCGCCGTCAGCCGGATGCCGCCGTCGCCGTACCAGGAACCGTCGATCTGGACCGCAGGAAAGAAAAACGGAAGGGCTGAAGACGCCATGATGTGATCGACACCGACGCATCCGGCGATGCTTCGACGCCGCGGCCGCTCCCACGTCAGCAGGCCGCACCCCTCACGGCGCTGCACCCACGTGACCGATTGTCCAGTGGTATAGCTCGACGCGGTCAGCGCGAACGCGTCGACGGCGCCCGACGCGAGGTTTTTCGCGAGCCCGGGGATCGCGCCGTCGGGTGCGATCTGCAGACTGCGCACGAGCAACTCCCGGAGCGGCGCTGTGTCGACAAGGCTTCGCGCGCGCGGCGTTCCTGGTGCGCCGCCGGACACGAGACGCAGCCCCCAGCGCGCGACGCGCGACGACAGATTCGCCGGGTCGACGCGGAAGACGTCCGACATCGTCAGCCCGCGCCAGAGAACCGACAGGTCCTCCACGGCATCGGCGAAATGTCCTTTGCGTGCCGCCAGATCTGCGGCGAGAATGCCACCGGCCGACACGCCGGTCAGGATCCCGGGCGCAAAATCGGGGTACCGTGAAGCAAGGTGCCGCAGGAAACCAACCTGGTACGCCGCCCTGGCGCCACCTCCCGTTAGCACGACGGCGAATTCGGAGTCAGCCACCACTCACCCCACCAGCCACGAGAGAACAGCGCAATCGATCACGCCGCCGTACGTGCCGCCACGGCAACACATTCGTGCTCGCGGCCAGCGACGACGCGCTGACCCCGCAGCGGGCCGTACGCCGCGGTGATCACCGTGAACTGTTGCCGGTCGGCTCCATCGCCGCAAGACAGAACAACCCAGTCGTGCGTCTTCTGCAAACGATGCGCGTGTGCCGTGTTCGAGTACAACGCGGTGTACTGGCGTGCCGCTCGCTGCGTGTGCAGCACCGGCAACCACGCCCTGCCCGCGGGGTTGAAACGACGCGGCGCGATCTGCGGCAGTGCGCCAGCGGCGGCTTTCTCGCGGTACTCGCTGTCAACGTCCAGTAGTTCTGCGACGGAAGGTGCTTTTTCGGTCGACACTGTCGACGGCGCCACCCGCCCGAGGCGCTGCGCCAATGAATCCCGGATCCCGCTGAGCCGCTTTTCGCCGAATCCGGCGATGCCCGCCAGGCGCCCGTCATGCGCCGCCGCTTCGAGATCCTCGAGTGTCGCGATGCCGAGCTCGTCGTGCAGGCGTCGGGCAAGCTCACGACCGATGCCGGGAACCGACGCCAGGACAGTCGCCGCATCGGATGCGGCGCGCAAGCGATCGAGCATCGGCAGCCGTCCCCTCGTGATCAGCTCCCGGATCGCGCGCGCGATGCTCGGGCCAACCGCGGGCAGCTCCTCGAGCGCCTCAATACCGCCGTCGCGGTAGATCCGCGCCAACGACTCGGGCCAACCCCGTACCGACGCCGCCGCATGCATGTAAGCGCGCACGCGAAACGGATCGGTGTCGTGCTCGTGCAGCAGGTGCGCTGCCTCTTCGAGTCGACCGGCGATTTGCCAATTCATCGGGTCCGGCATCTGATGTGCCCTGCTTCGCTTCGTGTAACGCAACCAGCGTGCCCACGGCGCGTGCGCGAAAAGCGTATGGACGTTCCGGAAGCGCGGACCTGAGAGCTGCTGGAATGGTACTGCCGCGGAAGATCCCGCGAGGCCAGGGAATCTTTCACGGACCTGCGATACGTTCCGCCTGCAACACGAAACGCTGCGGAGCGGGACCCAGATAGCCAAACGGGTAGCAGGTGATCAGCGTGAGATCGGCGTCGTTCGACGTTCCCAGCACGGACAGATCGTCCGGGCCGACGATGGTCATGACGACGACGCGATAGTGCAGAATGCCACGGCGCGTCGTGAGCGATATCTCATCGCCGCCGCGTACCCGCGCGAGAGGAGCGAAAAAGCTGTCGCGGTGCCCCGCAAAAGCCGAATTGCCTTTCTCCCAGGGCAAGGGCGTGTCCGGCAGGTGACCGGCCGCGATACGGAGCGCCTGATCATCATCACCCTCGACAATCGCGACGGACATATCGACGCTGGGAATCGTCAACAGGCCGATGAGCGAATCGCGACGGTTCGCCGGCTGCGCGATCGATGGACGCCAGGCGTCGGCCGGGAGCTCGCGAGCGACCACGCGATCCATCTCGTTTTTCGCGTAGAGCTGGTAGAACGTCGCGTCTTTCCACGTCACGTACAGCCACGTGGCGCATGCCACGGCGCCGATGAAGAGCGCCCGCTCGAGCCATCGGAGCACGAACCGGAGAAATCGGCGACCCATGCCTACCTCTTCTTCTCCACCAGGTATCCCTGCCGCGTACGGACGCGAAGCGCGGCGTGGTTCGGCGCCTCGACGGTGACCCGGATCCGTCGCAGGCCGGCGCCACCGCTGCGTGAAGGGGCGTAGCCAATCGTGTACATGTTGCGGATATCGCGCGCGATGTGCTGCAGGACGGAGGGAATGTCGGCGATGTCGTGTGGCTCGAACGACTCGCCGCCACTGGCTTCCGCCAGCCGCCTCAGACGCCCGGGTCTGGCATCGCGGTCGAGCGGATCCACCAGCGCAATCGTGTAGATCACGGTGTTGGAGATCTGCGTTTGCCTGAGCACCTCGTCGAATGTCGCCGCGCTTGCGTTGTCCCCGCCGTCGCTGATGGCCACAAGCACCCGCCGCTCATGCATGCCTCGTGTCACGTACTGAAGGCCATTCACGATGGCGTCATACAGCGCGGTGCGGCCGCGCGCGAAGAGCGCCTCGAGCAGCGCTGCGCGAAGCGTCAGCCCCTCGCTCGTGAAGGGTTCGGTGTCGGGCAACGCGGGACGGACGTGCTCGTTGAACGTGAGCGCGAACGCTTCGTCCTCGGGATTGCTCGTCGCCACGAACGTCCCTGCCGCGGCCGCCACGAGGTTGCGGACAGATGCCATGCTGCCGCTGCCATCGATGAGAAGACCGACGGTGACCGGGGCATCCAGCCGGTTGAAGAATTCGATCATCTGAGGTACGCCGTCTTCGCGCACCGTGAACGCATCGGCGGACAGATCGGTGACGTAGGCGTGCGTCCGATCCTCGACCATCGCCTGGAGCACGACGAGCTCCGATTGCGCTGAGAAGACGGGCGGCTCTCCGCCAAACGGAACTGGCGATGCCGTCTGGCTCGTCGGCACGACACCCACTACGCCAACGAGAGCCACCGTGGTCACGAGCCGGCGCGGGTCCATTTGAGGTCCCTCCTGTGACGAGCGCCTGCCGTCAGGCAGGCGCTCGTGGTTGCCCGGGCGAATGACTCCCCGTCAGCCCAGAGCTATCCGCGCGCCTCTGACGAACGCCGCTCCGAACAGCAGCCCCACTGCCGCCAGGGCGATCAGGGTCGTCGCGCTCGCGGTCGCCGGCAGATCCGCGCGCGCTTCGAGCGTCGGCTCGATCACGGGCATGGCCGGTGGGGCGACTTCCCCGACCGCGATGACACCTCCCGGCATCGCCGCGACTTCGGCGCGCACCGGGGTCTCAGCCCCGGCCGGCGTGATGCGCTCGACCTCGGACGGTTTTTCGGGGCGCACCGTCAGTACCGGTCGCCCTGTACCCTTGGCGAGCAACCGCGCCTGCTCCTTCGGGTAGACGAATTCGTACCCGCCCTTGGCACCCGGATACCACCAGGTCTTTACCGCGGCCGGCATGCCCTCGGCCGTTTCCATGAACCTGATCTCGGGCTTGGCGACAAAGTCGGTGCGCAGCGCCGAAATACCGAAAAACTGCGCATACGACTTCTGCCCGTCGTCGCTCAGCACCTGGACGACGTTCCGTTCGCCGCTGGCGATCCTGGTCGTCAGTCGAAACAGATACTTGCCGGCCGGGAGCGTCACCCCCGGAACGGCGACAGGTCCGCTGAACGTGAAGAACACACGTTTGTCCTCGGGATAGGTTTGCGCGGACGCGGTTTTCACCGTCAGCGCGGCGACCAACGCGAGTGCGATGGTCGATCCGACAATGATCTTGTTGCGCATACAGTCCTCCCTCTCACGAACCGAGCGCCGGGGTGGTGTCAGCCCATGCACCCCTTGCCGACCTTCTCGAATACCCGCTCCGTCCTCGCTTGCAGCTCGTGCCGGGCGCGCTCGGCGGCACGCTGGAGCATCCGCTCGCAGGTGCGTCCCATCGAGCGGTACTCGTGCTCCGCACGCCACGCGAGCCGGCGCCTCACTTCGGTTCCCGATGCCGGCGCGAACAAAACGCCCACCGCACACCCGACGGCGCCTGCCGCCAGCGATGCGGCTGTGACCGTCAACGCCAATCGCATGCGTGTCATGACGACCTCCCTTGCGGTCCGCGTGCGCGCGCAGGTTTGCGCGCGACTTCGAGAGCCGCAGGGGCAAGAGCGATACCAGCGCGGATGTGCCGGAAGTTGCGGGCAGCCGCCGATTCCCAACAAGACACCGCGTGAGGGCGCTGGAAAACTCGCGAAGCATCCGGACAATCCCGCGCGGGCGCGCCGCCGGGAATGACACGGAATAAGATTGGAAGCAGATCCGCGGAATGCCGGCTGGTGCGCCGATTGCACCGATCAACGACAGCGACGGGTCACGCAGGACGCGAACGTCGCAAAGCGCGCGAGGGCGCGTGGCTGAGGGCGACCGCGGGACTCGCGGATCCGCTCCAGGAACGCATCGCGACGCTGCGGGCGCAGAGTTAATCCCGCGTGGCCCGTCACTCACCCCATCACGATTCCGGCGATCACCAAATGAGCTGCACAGCCACGATCCGGACGCGCTGCGCTGCGGCTGCGGCGTGGCACGGCCGTTGCCGACTCGGGAGATGATTGACAGATGGCTGCACTGAACGCGCGCTGGCACGTAACGCATCCGATGCCGCCTAACGCGACGATGCCGCAGCGAGTTACCTGGCACCTCGCCCACGCAAAGGCTTGCGGGTGCCGGGAGATTCCACGGAGCGTTGTGGCGGAGTTGAATAGACGAGCGACCGGCCGAAGACGAGCGACCGACCGACGCGGGTCGCGTTGACCAGAACGCGTTACTGCGCTGCCTGGCTATGCCGCGCGGAACGATCGCGCGCGTTCATGCCCGGCCAGACTTTCCGCTCGGTCCTTCAGACCGATCAACATCTTCCTCGTCATGATGAATGCCGCTGGCTCGAGCACGCGCATGAACAGCCATGAGCCGACTGTCTTCGGCACGCGAGCGCTGTTGCGGGACACCAGTCGTGTCCGGTCCTTATCGAGCGGGTACAACCCGAATTGCCAGACCCATGCAAAATGGTCGTCGCCCTCGCCTCCCAGGACCAGCGCACGATTCGCCTCGATGGCTTTTACCGGAAAGCCTGCGCCACGCCCGACCGGAATCTCGTCGCCCACCTCCAGCCGCTGAAACTGGGGCAGGATGCAGTTCGCGCTCGGACGATCCAGGAACCCAAACAGCCGATCGAGCCAGTCGTAGCTGTAAAGCCCGCCACGCTGATATCCCATCTGCATGAGCCACGGCCAGATGTGTTCTGGCCGTGCATCGACTGTTACAGCAAGCGTGGTCGAGTACGTGGGATCAACCATGCCGGCATCGCCTGGCATTTTGCGCGTGAGATCTGCGTTGGTTGCGCCCCAACGGCGATACCAACGCCGGATTGGAAACCAGTACAGGACGACGGGAGTGAGCGATACGAGGAGTGTTGGAACCACAAAGCCTCCCGCGGCCCGAAGGAAGCAGCGTTCATGCCAATGGGGAATTTTCCGACGCGAAGGCGCGAGCTGACGGCGACCGTGGCCTCGTGGCCGGCGTCGCTTCAATCGAGCGCGAACGGAGGATATTCGTCAACCAGCAGCAGAACGTACACCTCGACACGAAACAGCCAGCGCATCACGCTGATACCGAACGGATGCAGCGACGCCGGGAACGTGCCCGTGAAGAGAATCGAGAACCAGGCGACGATGGTGGTTACGCACCATCCGAAGAGGAGGAAGAAGAGCACCACGAAGTGCGGCACCGCGAGCAGCAGCCTCACGGCGATGGTGGCGCGGTCGCGCGGTCCGACCGGCTCGATCACCTCGATCGAGGCCGGATATGGACCATCACCGAAAGGCGGGTACGGATCCACGAACAGCGCAAGGTAGGCGATCGCGCGTGTCCGCCAGCGAAGGTAATAGAGCTGGAAGTCGCGGATCCCCTTGATCGATTCGCCGGCGATGAGAATCGCAAACCAGTTCACAATCGCCAGCACGTACGCCGCCGCGCCAAGCAGGCCCGCCGAATTCGCCCGGTGGAACCAGGTGCCGGGGCCGACGAGAATCATGTGGGGAATCGCAAGGATCGGCCGCAGGGCTCCGGTCAGCCGATTCCGGTTTTCGAGGTTTGTTTCAACGGTCACGGTGACGGGGTATGGCATCCAGTAACTCCTGTCATCAACGCACGCCGACTGTGGCGCGGGGCGCCGCCTCCGGGGACGGGGCGTGAGCAAGCACGGCGCGAATCTGCACCGCAAACCGGGCAATGGCGATCGGCGTGGCGGACATAGCGAGCTCGCGCTCCGTGAGCACCATGCGTGCCACCGGTTCGCGGCCGCACTCCCCCGTCATCTGGTCAAACACGCGTTCACTCCCGAGGCCCCCACACGTGCAGAAGAACGCGACGGTCGGCAACGCGGATCGGTGCCGTCGCAAGTAGCTGCGCACCGGGCTCGACACCGACATGTCCCAGATTGGAGTGCCGACCACAACAAGATCGTACGTCCCCGGATCATGTGCGGGCGGCGCAATCGGCGCAAGGCGCCGGAAGAAGGCCTGAAATCCGCTCCGCTGATAGCCGAACACACCCGAACGGTGCGTCGGATCGACGATCTCCTCGAGGTCGGCTCCGAGGTCGGCGGCAAGACGCGTGGCGACTCTCCGTGTATTGCCGCTGCGCGAGTAATAGGCGATGAGGATGCGCTTCATATGAATCTCCCGCGGCTACGAGGGAACCCGTAACCGGAACCACAGGACGGCGCCCACGATCGCGAAATCGACAATCGCGCCGATGAACGCCACGTTCCAGTCCAGAACAGTCAACACGGTCGAAACGATCGTGGCAGCCAGCAGCGCCACGCCCCACCAGCTCCACCCTTCGAGCAAGCCCAACGCGGCGGCGACAAATCCGATCGCCGGCAGAATCCAAAGCGCCCCGAACACGCGAATTCCACCGTCACCCAAGTCGACGCGGCCGCCGAGCACGGTGGTCTTGTAGGCGAGCCCCTGCACGTCGCCAAGCTTCAGATAGACGGTGGCGCCCAGTAGATGGATAAGTCCGTGGATGCCGAGGGCGAGCGCGACGAAGACGATCAGTATTCGAGGCATATGGGTTCCCCCTCATGCGGATCGGTGCGCCTGGGGCGGGGCCGCATCGATCGTCCCTGAGCCCGTCGCTACGCGTCCGACCAACCCGCGGCGGGCAGTGGGCCGCAACACATCGCCAATCAGCGCCATACCGGCGACAAGCAGCATGAAGTCGGCCCGCACGCCAAAGAGAAACGCCCCGGAGCCACCGATCAGAGCCCACAGGATCGGAACAACGGCGACGAGCCGCGGGAGAGGCGGATCGGCGACGAGCAGGAAACCGATCGTCAAGATGGTGCTTGGACACGGAACGCCGAAGGTTGGCACCTGCGGGTACGCGTGGCCTTCGGCCTGTGCGATGACCGGATAGGCAAGCGCGTACGCAATCAGCATCCCCGACGCGACGTATCGCATGGACGACGCCCGCTCTGTAAATCGGATGCGACCTCGGACGAGGCCATACCAGGCCAGCATCCCGGCCTCGACCACGAACAGTCCGCTGAACAGCCAGGCCGCTGGATTGATTCTCGTAAAGAAGGCGGCGTGGTACGCCAAGCCCACCCATATCCAATGGACCGCGAGGAGCCCGGCGACGAGTGACGAGCGGCTTGCGCGGCCGCGCAGCCAGGCGATGCACACCACGGCGGTTGCCACCCAGAGCCCGAGCGCGGCAGGCCAGAGCAACGAGTTGTACGCCGCGAACACGCCAAAGAACTGTTCATCGGTGAATGGAAGGGTCATCGGGCAACCAGGCGCGCACGGCGCTCCGCCTCACGCTTGATGGGGCCGAAAGAGACCCGCCGGATCAGGACGCTTCCGGGCGCGACGAACGCCCAGTAGCGCCGGAACTTCTCTCGAGAGGCCGGATCCGTTGTCGCGACGCGCGTTTCCACGTGAAGGATCGAGCCGTGGGCGGCCGGTTCCACACGCAGGTTCCACACGATCTTGACGTAGCCGGGTTCGGCGAATGCCGCGAAATCCGCTGGCGGCACCGCGTCGAATCTCACATTGCCTTCCCATGGTCTCGTGATGGAGCCGAAGACCACCTCGCGTCCCGGAACGTCGGCCAGCACGCCCCAGCCGAGCGATTGCATCAACGCCAGCAGTGTTCGGGGACGCACGCGTTTCTCCGGCGCGACGCGCAGGACGACCTCGCGCGTTCTGACGATCGATCGAACGATCGCGGACGCAAACAGGTCATGGTCCTTTGCCGCCGCGAGCGTGATGTCCGGCGGTGCCGCGACATGTGCCTGGTGGCGGATTGCCACCTCGTACGACGACATGAATCGAGCGAGCAGCGGATCGTGATCGTCGGCCGGGGCGGCGGCAATCTGGCCATAGCGCAACCACGTTGTCGCCACAAACGCTGCGTACGAGAGCACCGCGACACCAACGGCCGCTCCGACGGATTTCGTCAGCGCCTTGCCGTGATTCGTGGCCATACATGCTCCGCACGCAACGCGATACCGACTAACTGCTTGCGCTGCATGACGAAGTGTCCGAACGGAACGATGTGCTTTGCCAGCCCCCATGGCATCGCGTGGAACTGATACCCGGGTCCTCCCCGCGCGCGCACGATGAGACGAGTCGCGCCCTTCTCCATTTCGCGAAGGACGAAGGCCCACGTCACGAGGGGTGCGCCGTCCGGCGATTGCCAGCCGAGCACGAGGGACCGTTCTGGTTCGTACGACAGGAGGACGAAGCCGTCGGTTGCGCCCGGCAACGCCGGGAACACCATGCCAACAGTCAGATGCTGAAGCTCCGGCACGATCCGAAATGCACTGCGCCGGCCGCCGTTATCGATGACGTCGTAGCTGTACCACCCCGCGCGACCCGCCCCCATCTGCGCGAGCCATGGCCACACGTCACGAGGCGGACGATGAATGGTGATCGCGTTGGTCAGCGATCCAATCGGGGATGGAATCAGATCGTCGCCGGGAAGCGTCTCCGCGCGCTCCACACGATCCGCCCGCACGCGTTCCGTGGCGACGACGTAGGCCGCGGCGGATGCACCGGCGACGCCGGTGGCCAGCGCCAACCGCCTGGTCCGAGCATGTGTACGTGATGTCGTCATGCAGAGTGCAACTGCAAGTACTCTGCTCAATGCCGGCGCGCGCAATGTGAGGGTTTCGGCGGGTCGACCGAGAACAGTCCGCAAGGATCAGGAATTTCACCCGGCGGAATGAAAAAACCCCTGGCAGCACGCGCCATAGGCACTCGACGTAGAAGCCGCGCGTTGACCTTTCAAGCCGCCCGCTTCCGGAGCGGTTGTCGCGAGAGCTGCCCGCGGTTGGCCACGGCGAGCGCGGCGACGACGACCCACAGCGCCGCCGGCCAATACGAGGTCATAAGTCAAGAGGGGCACCCCTGATATCGCCAGAGGACCAAGGATCAGCACGCTGGCTGTGAGACTCGCGTGCATGAGCATCGCCACGAGCAGGCTCTCGGTACGGTCGTAGACCCACACCATGAGCACCCGGTAGGCGGCAGGAAGGAGAAGAAGTGCCACGAGCAGGAAGAGGGCCAGCGAAAGCGCTCCGGAAGAGCTGCCGCTTCCCCACAAGGTCACAAGAAAGTGCCACGCTCCCCACAGGACACCCACGATGAGCCCGGTCGTAAAGACACCGTAACGCCGCCTCAGCCCGGGCACCGCGAACCCCGTCCAGCCTAGTTCCTCGAAGAAGCCGGCCCCCAGCCCCACCGCGATACCGAACAGCAGAAGGGACGCCTTGTCGCTGGTGGTGAGTATGCCGGGGAGAAATACCGGGGAGGCTAGCGAGAGCGCGAAGAGTGTCGCTGTCACCAGGAGCGGGGCGGTCAGGAGCGCGACCGCGTACCAGCGGGCGCCCACCTGCCACCTGAGCAACCGGGACAAGAACGTCGCGAAGCCCTGCCCTTCCATAGACGAGGCTGGTCAACAGGATGCCTGCGACGCTGGGGCCGGCGAGCATCGCCAGGTACACGAACGGGAACAGCGGGTCGGTTTGCGCCGTGGTGCCCGTGAATTCCGCCAGGTCCGCCGATGACCATGAGGACGCCGCCCCAGGAGATAGCGAACGTCAGGGCGAAGTAGGCCGCCACCGAGTGTCTCGTGATGAAAGCCTTGATGGTCATCATGATCAGCCCCTCATGAGACTTGGAGAGCGGAGTAGAGCGCGTCTCTGAGCGCCACATCGCGGGGGTCGCCGGTGAGTCGCGTCCCCATCTGGCTGGTCACGTACGCGTATCCAATGCCGGCCGTCGGATCGGCAAAGCCGAGAGAGCCTCCGGACCCGGGAGACCCGAACGAGCGCGCGCTGCCGAACCGCCAGACGGGGCTCGGCTTCATGAAGCCCAGCGAGAACTGCAGGTCCACCTTCAGGCATTCGTCATAAGAACCCGCGCGTTGGAGGAATCGCCGGTGCGGCTAACAAGTCCAGCGTCTCCTGGCGCAGCCCCAGCTCCCGTCCTCCCGCCGCGAAGACGCCATAGGCATGCGCGATGGCCCGCGCAGTTCCAACCGCACCGCCGGACGGCACTTCGAGATTGCGCGCGTACACGCGCTGCTCATCATGGGCCATCGCGAAGCCCGGATTCGTGATGAGCGCCCGGTAGATGTTCGAATGACGATTCATCCCCGTCCAGCGTCAGACGAAGCGGGAAGCCGAGCAGCATCTCGAATCGGTCTGGGCGGCGCAAGTGTCGCGAGACGAGAGTTCGGGATCTCCTCCGGCAGGCGGATGTAGACGTCCAGTCCGAGCGGTGTGGCGATCTCGTCCTGAAAGAATTGTCCGAGGCTGCGATGTCGTGGATCCACTCGGCGCAGCAGCTCGCCTTCATAGAACCCGAGGCTGATCGCGTGATAGGCCTGACGCGTCCCGGGCTCCCACGCCGGCTTCTGACGAGCGAGCACGACCGCCAGGCGATCCAGGTCGGCGACCACGCTGCGATCGACGGGCTCATCAAAGGCGAACAGTCCTGCCTGGTGCGCGAGGAGCTGGCGGACGGTGATCCTCTCCTTGCCCTGCTGCGCGAACTCGGGCCAGTACGTGGCGACTCGCTCTTCGTAATCGAGCCAGCCTCGCGAGTGGGCGAGGGCGAGGGTCATGGCGGCCAGGCCCTTGGTGGCCGAGTAGACGAGCACCATGGTGTCCTGCTCCCACGACTCGCCGGTCTGCTTGTTCCGCACACCGCCCCACAGGTCGACCACCTTCTCGCCGTGGTGATAGGCGCAGCAGGCGCCGCCCAGTTCGCGCCTCCGAGCGAAGTTCTCGACGAACGCCTCGCGCACCGCCTCAAAGCCACGGCTGACGTGACCCTGAACTTCCGGAAATCCCCGACGCCGATCGCCAATTGCCTCGGAGCCGGTTCGGGAATGATCCTGTCGACCGGAAGCGGTCGACGCTGTCGCGAGTGTCATGTTGCATCCTGGTGCATTCGTTGTGCCTGCGTGACCAAGCGCCAGATCCCAGATAGCCCGAGAAAACGAGCCGCGGTCTTGCGGCCCGTGCCTCGAAGGCGCCGAAAATCCAACACCGGCGAGGGAAGTTTTTCTGTGACGTCGACGGGATCCCGGCAAAAGCTTACGAGCTGGGATTCAACAGGCGACAATCGCCCGCTTTCGATCTGTCCGGGCGCCCGACGCAGCCATCAGACGAACAGTGCCAGGTACCCCGTTTGCGTCAGAGAGCGAGAGCCATGGTCAAGACTCCTGAATCAATCGCCACGTTTCTCGGCGGACGCCGCATCGCGGTCGCCGGCGTCTCCCGGCAACACGGCCAGGCAGCTAACGCGGTCTTCCGCAGGCTGAGAGACTCCGGCTACGAGGTGTTTCCGATCAACCCAAGAGCCTCAGAAGTGGAGGGTGCCAGATGTTACGGCGACGTTGGAGCCGTACCCGGCCAACTTGACGGCGTCGTGATCGCGACCGCGCCAGACATCTCTCCAGAGATCGTCCGGCAGTGTGCCGACCATGGTGTCCGCCGCGTGTGGTTCCATCGCTCCTTTGGGGACGGAAGCGTTTCGGAGGAGGCCGTTCGACAGTGCCGCGCGCATGGCATCGACTGTATCGTCGGCGGCTGCCCGCTCATGTTTTGCGATCCGATCGATGTCGGACACAGGTGCATGCGGTGGTGGCTCCAGCGACAGGGCCGCGTTCCGAAGTAGCGCGTGGGTGGTGGGACATGCTCCAACTCGCCGGAGCGAGGCGAATCGCATTACGGTGCAGCATCGAACAGCGTCGCGCGATCTTTCGGAAGCCGGGAATAACTGCGGCGGGCGCGAACTATTTCCCAGGATTCAACGGGCGACAATCGCCGCCGCGCGGCGGGGCATCGCGTGGAGAGGCCTGAAACGCACGGCAAATCGATACATAGAACCGCAGCCGGGAGATGGCATCGCCGTTGCCCATTGCGCTGGCATCATGCACCATTACATCGATTCGATTCCGACTGAACCCGCACCCGTCGTCCCCCTCGTGCGCTGGATTTTCGAGCGCCGGGGGAACGCCATTACCTGTGAAGTCGATATGAACGAGACGCACACGTGCAATGTGTCCGTCATTCCTCACTGGAACTTTGCGTCCGCCTTCGTCGAGCACTTCGACGGACCGGTCCAGGCCATGGAGCGCCACGCCCAGGTCGCACGGGAGCTCCGGAATGCCGGCTGGGTCGTCACGCGGCACTGAAAAGCCGGTCGCGATCGCTCTGAGGTGTTTCAGTGAAAAAAGCACGTGCCGGCCATTCAACAGACGCGTCGGAGACCCCGCCATGGACGTAAGACCAATCCGGCAGATTCTGTGCCCGATCGACTTCTCGGATTTCTCGCGTCACGCACTCGATCACGCGATCGCGATTGCCCGCCGGAACGATGCACGTGTAACCGCGCTTCAGGTCTTTGTGCTTGCCGTCGAGGGTGCGCTGTTCACGGGCGCAGCCGGATTGCAGCCATTCACGCTGAATGAGGCGAATCGCGAACAACTCCTCGCCCGCATGAGGACGTTCGTCGAAGGCGAAGCTGGCAGTCAGGCCGCGGTCGATGTCATCGTGCGGGAGTCGAACGATGTGGCGTCGCAGATTCTTCAGGAGGCCCAGGCGCTCGACGCCGATCTGCTGGTGATCGGCACACACGGGCGTTCCGGCTTCGATCGCCTCGTGCTCGGCTCCGTGACGGAAAAGATCCTGCGAAAGGCGCCGTGTCCCGTCTTGACGATTCCACGGCGGGCGCCCGATGCCGTTCCGATTGGCGCGGCGCCGTACACGCGGATTCTGTGCGGAGTCGACTTCTCAGATTGCTCGCTTGCGGCGTTGTCCTACGCCGCCGATTTCGCGCACCGAGGCGCGGATTGGCTGGGCGTGGTGCACGCCATAGAGGTGCCGCCTGCTTCCTACGAAGGCGCCAATGAGTACGCGCTCGCCGTGCTGCAGGCCGAGCTCGAAGAAGACGCGAAGACGCGATTCGCCCAGCTCCTGCCCGGGTTGGGCGGGCTCGGCCAGTTCCGGAAGGAATCGATCGTCGTGACGGGCAAGTCGTACAGAGAGATCCTTCGGATCGCCCGGGAGCGCGAAGCGGATCTCATCGTGCTCGGTGTGCAGGGACGCGGCGTGCTCGATCAGATGTTCTTCGGTTCGACCACGAATTATGTCATCCGGCAAGCCACCTGCCCCGTACTGACCATCCGCACGTAGTCGGCATGACTCGTTTCCCACCATGGCTGCCGTGGCTGCTGGGCATCGCGGTCCTCGGCGCCGTGATCGCGGCGGCGTTGCATCTGTCTGAGGGACGCGACTTCATCCGCCTGGCAGAAGACGCGGAGCCGTGGTGGCTGACCATCGCGGTTCTGCTCCAGTCGGCGACATATGCGGCGCAAGGGGAAATCTGGCGGCGCGTGGGCACACGCGCCGGTGCGCCACTCCCGGGGTGGGATGCGTTCCGCCTGAGCCTGGCGAAGCTGTTTGCCGACCAGGCGCTTCCCTCGGCCGGGATCAGCGGAAGCATCGTGGTCGCCCACGCGCTGCAACAGCGCGGCATCCGTCCCGAGGCGGTCAACGCGGCCGTCCTGATCAACCTTGCGTCGTACCACCTCGGGTACATCGTCGCGCTGGCCGCGGCCCTGGTGATCCTGGAGTGGGACGGACACGCCACGCTCCTGATCGTGCTCAGCACACTCCTCTTTGTGGTGTTTGCGGTCGGGGTGACGGCGGGCGTGATCGGTCTGTCCGGAGTCGATCGACGCGCACGGGCACGGTGGATCAGCCGTTTCACACCGCTGCGATCGTCGGTCGCCTTCATCCAGCGGGCCGACCCCCTGCTGATCCGGAATCCGCGGCTCCTGGTCGACACCACAGCCCTTCAAGTCGGCATCATCCTCCTCGACGCGACGACGATGTGGATCCTGCTGCGATCGCTTGGGACCCACCCCCCAGCGACCGGCGTCTTCGCGAGCTTCATGATTGCCAGCCTCGTGCGCACGATCGGGATCGTACCGGGAGGTCTCGGCACCTTCGAAGCCACCTCTGTCCTCACCCTCGCGATGACGGGAACGACGATCCCAATCGCGCTCTCGGCCACGCTCTTGTTCCGAGGCTTGAGCTTCTGGCTGCCGATGGTGCCCGGGCTCTGGCTCTCACGACGGATGATTGCCGCACCTCGGAGCGCGCCCTACTGTCAGGCTCCAGACGCGTGCTGGGCGTTGCCGGCGAGCGACGTGTTACGAGCGCTCCAGTCGACGTTCGACGGCCTCTCCACCGGCGAGGCGACCGCGCGCCTGCGGGCGCATGGGCCAAATCAGGTTCGGGAGCACGAGCGCCTCTCACGGGTCCGCGTGCTCTGGCGCCAGGTGCGGAACCCTCTCCTCCTGCTGCTGGTCTTCGCCGCCGGCGCGTCGGCCGTCAGCGGTGAGTGGGTCGACTCGGGCATCGTGCTCGCGATCGTGGTGTCTACCGTCGCGATCGGCTATTCGCGCGAGTACGGTGCGCACGCTGCCGCCGACGCGCTGCGCGCGCGCGTGAGAACGTGCGCGCAGGTCATCCGCGACGGCCGAAGCGACTTCCTCCACATCGAGGAGATCGTGCCGGGCGACGTCGTCCTTCTGTCTGCCGGAAGCCTGGTTCCTGCCGATGGAATCTTGCTCGAGGCAACCGACTTCTATGTCAGCGAGGCGGTGCTCACCGGCGAGAGCTTTCCGGTCACGAAGCAACCGGGCGTTGTAGCGGCGGCGGCGCCGCTCGCCGCTCGCACCAACTGCGTGTACCTCGGCACGAACGTTCGCAGCGGCACCGCGAGGTGTCTCGTCGCCCGTACTGGCGCATCGACGCAGTTTGGTGCGATTGCGCAGCGCCTGACGCTCGCGCCTCCGGAAACGGAGTTCGATCGAGGCATCAAGCGATTCGGATACCTCCTGACGAGCGCGATGGTGATCATGGTGCTGGTCATCTTCGCCGCCCACGTCCTGCAAGGTCGACCGCCAGTCGAGACGCTGCTCTTCGCCGTCGCGCTTGCCGTCGGCCTGAGCCCGGAGCTGCTGCCTGCGATTCTCAGCGTGAATCTCGCGCGCGGGGCCCGCATGATGGCGCGCGGTGGCGTCCTGGTGCGGCGGCTCAATGCCATCGAGAACCTCGGGAGCATGGACGTGCTCTGCACCGACAAGACTGGCACGCTCACGGAAGGCGTGGTGAAGGTCGAGGGATCCTACAACCAGACAGGCGCTCCGGCGCCGGCGGTGCTCGAGCTTGCTGCGGTGAACGCCACCCTCGAAACCGGATTGGCGAATCCACTCGACGAGGCGATCGTTGCGGCGCGACGTCCGGATCTTTCCTCCATCGACAAACTTGCGGAGATCCCGTTCGATTTCATCCGCAAACGCTTGAGCGTCATCATCCGGGGACCGGATGGCGTCTCGCTCGTGACGAAAGGCGCGTTCGCCCACGTTCTCGAAATCTGCTCCCGGACGCCGGACGGCGAGCTCGATGAGGAGGGTCGACATCGACTGCTGGAGCTACACGAGCGCTGGAGCAGCCAGGGCGTCCGGGTCATTGCCGTCGCAACGCGCATGCTCGACGCCAGGGCATCGTACGGGCACGCCGACGAGACCGGTATGACCTTCGCCGGGTTCGTGACCTTCCTCGATCGACCGAAGGCAGATGCGGCCGACGCGATCGCCGGCCTGGCGGCTATCGGCGTGGCCATCAAGGTCATTACCGGCGACAACCGCCTCGTGACGGAGCACGTCGCCCGCCTGGTCGGCATGCCTTCGACCCGCGTTCTCACCGGTGAGGATCTCGATCGCCTGAACGACGAGGCGCTGTGGCACGCCGCTGAGCAGACGGACCTGTTCGTCGAAGTGGATCCGAATCAGAAGGAACGAATCATCCTCGCGCTCAAGAAGATGGGACACGTCGTCGGTTTTCTGGGGGACGGCGTGAACGACGCGCCGGCGATGCATGCAGCCGACACCAGCCTGTCGGTCGAGCAGGCGGTCGATGTCGCCAGGGAAGCCGCCGATTTCGTTCTGCTGCAGCGCGATCTCGATGTCATCAGGCGCGGCGTCGAGGAAGGACGCAGGACGTTTGCCAACACGATGAAGTACATCCTGACGACAACGAGCGCGAACCTCGGCAATATGGTGAGCATGGCGGCAGTCTCGTTGTTCCTGCCGTTTCTCCCGCTGCTCGCCGGTCAGATTCTCCTGAACAACTTTCTTTCGGATATTCCCGCCGTCGGACTGGCTGGCGACTCCGTCGACCCGGAAATGGTGGAGCGGCCGAGGCGCTGGGACATCGCGTTCATCGGAAAGTTCATGGTGGTGTTCGGGATCCTGAGCTCGGTGTTCGACTTCCTCACCTTCGGCATGCTGCGCGAGGTGTTTCGGGCAGGTCCCGACGTCTTCCGCACAGGTTGGTTCGTCGAATCGCTGCTGACGGAGCTCCTGGTGGCGCTCGTCGTCCGCACGAGCCGGCCGTTCTACCGTAGCCGGCCGGGGCGCATGCTGCTCTGGTCGACGACCGCGCTCGTTATATTCACCTTCATGATTCCGTATATCCCAGTGGCGGGGCTGTTCGGATTCGTGCCGCTCGATCCGTGGCTGCTTCTGGCTATCGCGGGCGTTGCGGTGCTGTATGTGGGGGCCGCGGAGCTGGCGAAGGTCCGGTTCTTTGGGATCACGGGTGCCGTGCGGCGGCAGATGGTATCGGCATAATTGACGAGCGCGGGGAGGAATCCCCGCGCTCGCCCGTACTGAGGATCGAAAGAAGCGCCGCGCTTGACCCGCTCAGGCGGCGACGGTGACGCTCTTCTTCTCCGGCTCACCATCGACGGCCACGACGTGCGCCATCGTCGTCGCAGCCGTGGGCAGCGGAACCGTGATCTCCAGCACGCCTTCCTTGAAGCTCGCCTTCACCGCTTCCCGCTTCACTCCCTCGGGCAACGGCATCAGGCGGTAGAAGCGACCGTAGGACCGCTCGGTCGTGAACCAGTCATTCTTCTTGTCTTCGGTCTCGTGTGTCCGCTCGCCTTCGATGACCAGTCCCTTGTCGGTCACGCTCACGGCCACGTCTTCCTTCTTGAGTCCGGGCAAGTCAACTTTGATCATCAGCTGATGATCGCGTTCCTTCATCTCGAGCTCCGGCATCCATGGAAAGTCCGCGAGCGCTTTCCGCAGACCTTCGAATGGCCATACGCGCGACTCGAACGACGGGTCCAGATCGCGGAACATGCGCATGAACATGCCAGGCTCGCTGAGCATCAGTTCCCTGGTGCGTGCCATCACACACCTCCTCTTCTGTTCGTTCGCTCAGGAAGTGAGCAACGGACGTGCCGCGGACCAGGCCCACGATCCCGAGGAAATGTGAATCTAGGTAGCCCGGAGCGGGCGACGCCCCGGAAAGGTCCGCAACGCTCATGGGACTATTCCCCAGGGATGGCGCAGCGAAGCGACGCACTATCATCCTGTGGGGAGTTGGGAACCGGAGGCTGGGAGTTCAGTACGAGATGCGGCGGGATCGTGCCTGACGTGGACGCTCGACCCTGATCCGCGCGTCGAGGGCGCAGACGCCCCGCGGCAGGACTTTCAGTGGGTTGATATCCACTTCCTGGATTTCGGGGCAGCTCTCCATGAGCGCCGACATGCGGAGTAGCGCGTCGCGCAACGCTCCTTCATCCGCGACGGGCGCACCACGGAAGCCTCGCAGCAGCGGAGCACCCTTCATCCCGTCGACCATCTCCGCGGCATCGATGTCGGTGATCGGCTGCAGCCGGAATACCACGTCGGAGAATAGCTCGACCAGCGTTCCTCCCGTCCCGCAGGCGATCACCGGCCCGAACGTCGGATCCACCGAGGCGCCGACCAGCACCTCGACGCCGCCCGATACCATGCGCTGCACGGTGACACCGGTCATAGCGTTTCCGAGACGCTGCGCCATGTCGCGGTACGCGCGGCGGACCGCCTCCTCATCGATGAGCCCCAGCGCGACGCCGCCGACCTCCGTCTTGTGAATGATGCCCGGCCCGACCGCCTTCAGCGCGACCGGCCATTCCATGCGTCTCGCAGCGGCCACCGCTTCTTCTTCATTGGCAGCGGCCACCGGGATCGCCGCGGCGATGCCAACCGCCTCGATGACCCCGTGCACGTCTTCCGGGGTGAGCCATCCGCCGCCTGACGCCAGCGCGCGTTCCACGATCGCGCGGGCCCTGTCGAGCTGAAGATCTCCAAACGCCGGGACTGCCCCGCGGGCCCGACGCCGCCATTCTCCGTGAGCGGCAACGCGCGCGAGCGCGGTCGCCGCCGCCTCCGGAAACATGTAGCACGGAATCATCCGGAGCTCCGGCGGGGCTCCCTGCGCGCTCATGAACGTGGCAAGCACCGGTTTGTCCGTCCCTGACGTGCCGCGGACCATGGCCTCCGCGACAGCCGTCGGATCCGTCACGAGGGGCGGGATGAAGATCGTCAGCAGACTGTCGATCCGTTCGTCGGCCAGGAGAAGCCCCATCGCCCGCTCGTAGTGCTCCGGCGGCGCGGACGCGAGCATGTCCACGGGATTGCCGATGCTCGCCGCCGTTGGAAGAAATTCGTGGAGCGCGTCGCGCGTCCGCGGGCTCAGCTCCGGCAGCTCGAGCCCATTTGCTTCGCACGCATCCGCGGCCAGGATCGCCGGACCGCCGGCGTTCGTCAGGATGGCTACGCGGCGGCCAGCGGGAATCGGCTGATGCGCGAGTAGCGCCGCCACGTCGAACAACTCTTCGAGCGTGTACGTCCTGATCACGCCGGACTGGCGGAACAGCGCCTCGACAATGACGTCGCTGGAAGCCAGCGCCCCGGTGTGTGACGAGGCGGCGCGCGCGCCCGCAGTCGAACGTCCGGCCTTCACGGCGACGATCGGCTTCCGTCGTCCGATGTCGCGCGCCAGCTCGCTGAACTTGCGCGGGTTCCCAAAGCTCTCGAGGTAAAGCAGGATGACGTCGGTACGCGGATCGTCCGCCCAGTATTGAATGAGATCGTTTCCCGACACGTCGGCCTTGTTCCCGATCGACACGAAGGTGGAAAATCCGATGTTCAAGCGCTTCGCGTAGTCCAGGATCGCGAGGCCGAGCGCGCCGCTCTGGGTCGAGAGGGCCACACGTCCTTCGGGAGGATGGGTCGGCGCAAACGTGGCGTTCAGCCGCACGGCGGGATCGGTGTTGATGATCCCCATGCAGTTGGGGCCGATCATCCGAATGCCGGCCGCGCGCACCTTTTCGAGAATAGCCGCCTCCCGCTCGCGGCCGGGCCCGCCGCTTTCGCCAAACCCCGCGCTGATGACGAGCAGCGCTTTGACGCCCTTCGCAATGCAGTCGTCAACCACCGCCGCCACTTGGTCGTACGGCACGGCGATGACCGCGAGCGAGACATCTTCGTCAATCGCCGTGACGCGCGCCACTGACGGAATGCCCTCAATCTCGCCCCCAGACACGTTGACTGGCACGACGCGTCCGCGGAATCCACTCGCAATCAGGTTGTGACAGATCTCTGCCCCGATGCCGCCTCTGTGGCGGCCCGCGCCGACGACGGCGACGACGTGCGGCTGAAAGAACGGTGTGAGCGAGGCATGGGCCGCCGCTCGCGATCGCGCAGCCGTCCTCTCGTGAAGCGCCTCGGTTTCGTTCAGCCACAGGACCACGTGCGTGACCTGGCCGTCGATCCGGTCCCACGCCAGACCGAACCCCGCATCGGTAAACACGTCCCGCATCTTCTGGTTGTCGTACAGCAGGTACGCCTCGAAGGCGGTGATGCCGCGGGACCTGGCGACCATGCCGAGACGCTCGAGGAGCTTTGTACCGATCCCGTGCCCCTGGTAAGTATCGGAAACGGCGAAGGCGGCCTCCGCGCGGCCGGGCATGTCGACACTTGGAAAGTACTGGCCGATGGCCACGACGCGATGGTCGACTTCAGCAAGGAGCGTCATCACCCCTTCCGAGCCGACGGCGCGGACCACATCGTCGACGACATCGCTGACGCGGGGCTTGCCGAAGAAGCGAAAATACCGACTTTCGGGCGAGAGCTGCTGGTAGAACTCGTGAACCGCATCGCGATCGGCCGCGCGAGCCGCTCGAAGGCGAACCGTCGATCCGTCTCGCAATACGACGTCGGCGTCGTACTCGGTTGACTCGAGCGTTGTCTTCACGGCCCGATTCTATCGGTCATCGCGCGATCAGGCCACCCGCTGATGCGACCCCGACGATTTCGAGCGCGCGGCATTGACGACCATCTCCATCGGACAGATGTCCGCAATGCCGGTGACTGCGATCGCAGCTCCCACAATTGCCAGCGTCAACGAATATGCGAAGGGGAGGTCGGCGCCGTAGATCACGAGCCATAGCCCGAAGAACAGCCGGATCAGCCGCGCCGGTGTCGAGTGCATCATTCTGAAGTAGGTCTGCATACGCGTTCCTGTCAGTGCGACGACCCCCAGCTCTGAAGTGTGCGGATGTAGTTCGCGCGTTCGTACGCCGCCGGATCCTGCGTGGTTCTGTGGCTCAACAGACCTCGCACCTCCGCCAGTGATCCCATATTGTGCCAGTCGAGCCACTCCTCGAGCGCACGCCGCATCGCGCTGATATAGGACGGACCGTGGTGAAGCAACGCGGACACCATCTGCACAGCGTCCGCGCCGGCCAAGACCGCCTTGATGCCGTCGTATGGCGTCGCCACGCCACCGGTGACAGCGAGCGACGCGCGGACGCGCCCGCACAGAATCGCGATCCAGCGCAGCCGAAGCGGGAGCTCCGCGCTCGTCGAAAGCTCGATGCGGGGAACCACCTTCATCGTGCGGATGTCGATATCGGGCTGGTAAAACCGGTTGAACAGCACGAGCCCGTCCGCGCCCGCTTCGTCGACGTCGTGCGCGACATTCGCGAATGCGGTGAAAAATGGTGACAGCTTGATGGCCAGCGGGATCTTCAGGTTCTGCTTAATCTCGCGAGTCATTTCCGTGAGCTCGTCCTCGATCGCCGCACCGGAAGCATGCGGATCGGTGTTCACCTGATACCAGTTCACTTCCAGCGCGGCCGCGCCCGCCTGTTCGATGATCGACGCAAACTTGAGCCACGACTCGCGGTTCCCCCCGTTGAGGGACGCGATGACCGGAATCTTCACCGCCTGGGTCACGCGGTGCACGTGGTCGGCGTATTCGTAGGGACCGTATCGATAGTCGGTGGACACAGGGAAATAGCCGATCATTTCGGCGAACCGCTGGTCATCGGGATTCATGTGGGCGATGCGGCCTTCCTGCACCATGCCGACCTGCTCTTCGAACAGCGAGTGCAGCACGACAGCCGCGCATCCCGCGTCCTCGAGCCGCTTGACAGTGTCGACGTGATAGCTGAACGGCGAGGCGCCCGCGATGAACGGATGCGGGAGACGCATCCCAAGATACGACGTGTCAGTCAGCATGATGCCCCCGTCTATTTCGCTTACAGCCCCGGGCGCCGACCATCGCCGGATTGCTGAATACACGGCCCGTGAAATCGCTCGCCACGACCGCCGACGCGTCGCAGCCGGCTCAGCGGGTGACTGTTTCGAGCGCGCGGAGACGGTCGCCCGTCTTCTGGACCTCGGCGTACTGCGATTCGACGACATCACGAACCGTCGGAGGCAGCATGCCCTCCAGCGCCTCCTTGTATACACCGAGCGAGAAATGTTCCCCGCGCTCGGCCTCGTGGATGACAGCTTTCTGGTCATCGCCAGAGAGTGCGTGGCGCAGATCCATCCAGGTCCGGTGGAGTGCACCGGCGGTGGTGCCCTCCGCCCCTCGCGCGCCGCCAAGCCGCTGCGCGTGCGGCAGCAGGTCGGCCGCAAACCCGGCGCGCTGCGATGCGATATCCAGGAACAGCGACTTCACCGCCGGGTCTGTCGCGTACTCCGCGACGTGTCGGAAGCCGCGCTCGGCATCCTTGCAGGTCTCGATCAGATGGTTCAGGACGGCACGTTCACTGCGATCGGTCATGGCATTTCTCTTTCTTATTCTTCAGTGACGACATGTGTCACAAAGGCGTTGGGTACGAAGTCGACAACGATGCCGGCGTAGATGTCCCACAACAGCAGGTCATGCGCGGCAATCCGGTAGTCCAGTTCCGCCGGCAGCGGCGGAAGGCCAAGGCGAACGCCAGGCGGGATCCGGAAGACCGCGGTCATTGAATACGGCTCGTTGACCGTCGGATGCATCCCGTGGGGCACGACCTCGCTGCCGCTCAACTCAGCCAGGAACGTCTCGCCATCGCGCTCGCCGATCGAGTCGGTCAGGAGTTGGCGAAACAGTGTCGCGACGTCCGGGGTGAAGATGTCCCCCTGTTGCGAGGTCCGACGTGAACTGCGGATCGCCGACGCGAGGTACCGGCTCGTCAACAGCCGCGACAATGAATCGGTGCTGCCTGCGGCGGCCGGTGGCGGCGCCAGACGGCGGTGAAGGGCGACATACGAGTCGACGCGCTCGTGGAAGACACCCAGCGCTGCATCCGAATCGAACCCCGCGGATTGCGCGCGCGCTGGGGCGGCCGCGGCGAGGGTCGCAACCGCGACAGCCAGAGCGCCACCGGCCATCATTCTGAAGAACGCTGATTGACGTGTCATCGCATACCTCCTCTTAGTCGTTCACGACCGGCGCTTCGGCTTGTCGTCGAAGTGGAACCAGAGGCTGACGGTCAGTTCGAACGCCGTCGCCGTGCCGTTCAATCGAAGCGGCTCATAGACCCACTGCCGAACGGCCTCAACGGCCGGTTTCACGAGCAGCGGTTGACCGCGAAGGACTTTCACGCTCTGGACGCGCCCTTGTTCGTCGACGATGGCCTCGAGGATGACGATGCCGTCGATCCCCGCCATCTGCGCAATAGGCGGGTAAGTTGGGTCGACCCGTTTCAACAGCGCGGGGGCCTGGACCTGGCCGCCGATACGGACCGGTTGATGCGACACCGGCGGTGGCGGTGGCGGTGCAATGAGACCCTCCACCGTGCCGGGGACACCTCCAACGATTCCTGCGGCGATCCCGCCTGGGACGCCACCGGGCACTCCCTCCTCCATGGTCGCAGCGGCCGGCGGCTCCGGCTCAATGCTCGCCGGCGCTTCGATCGGCGCGGCAGCCGCCGACACAGGCGCGGCTGTCGGTGTCGCCGCCCGCGGTTGCGAGGGCGGGGGCGCGGCAGGCGGGGGCGGGGGCGGCGGCGGGACCACAGCCGGCAGGTCCGCGACGAACGCCATCATGTCCGGCACGGGCGGCAGCTCGCGTGTCGCGACAAGGAAGGACGCGAGCACGATGACGGCAAACGCCGTCCCCTGCAGGCTGGTCGAGATCAGGATCGGAATCGCCGGCGTGCTCGGCACGTGCTGAACCTTTCCAGTAATCAAATCGAACATGGCGTCCTCCGGAACACACCGTGATGCAGGGCAACGGATGTGCCGCCCGAGACCAGGGGTCTGGATGCAGCATTCGCAGGCCAGATCGCTTCGAAGTCCGCGAGCCCATG
Organism: uncultured Acidobacteriota bacterium; assembly: GCA_963741135.1. Classification (GTDB taxonomy): domain Bacteria; phylum Acidobacteriota; class Vicinamibacteria; order Vicinamibacterales; family UBA2999; genus Gp6-AA40. The sequence goes on along the minus strand of CAVUHC010000003.1, from coordinate 50,057 downwards.
GGGAAAAACACGCGGAGGCAGGAACTATTCAACGGCCGTGTCGAGCTGTAACTGTTCTAACGCCTGAAATGTCTGGTGTTCGGCGACTGGGACGGGGATTGCACATGTCATATGTCGGGAGGTGCGCCATGGCCGCTGATTCCAGAACCGCACGCGCGCATGTTCAACTCATCGACGGCTATCGCTTCACTGCCACGTTCCCCGACGTACCCGGAGCGGCGCCCATGACGCTCGACGAGGAAACGCCCCTGGGCACCGGCGCAGGTCCCACCCCCGCGGACGTTCTTGCGGCCGCCATTGGCGGCTGTCTCTCGGCAAGCCTGACCCTGTGCCTGAACAAGGCGCACCTCGAACCGGATGCGATCAACGCGAACGTCACGGCCCGCATGGCTCGGAATAAGGCGGGACGTTTTCGAATCGAAGGGATCGACGTCGATCTGACGCCGTGCTTCCCCGGTGCCGATCAGGGGCGGTTCGAGCGCTGCAAGGCACTGTTCGAAGACTTCTGCATCGTCACCGAGAGCGTGCGTCACGGAATCCCGATCACGGTTCACGTCGCTCGCTGCGGCGAGGAACTGACACGTCAACGTACCGCATAGAAAGCAGGTGTACCTGAGAGCAATGAACGGTCTGCTTGCCGCCGCCTTGCTCGCGACGGGCGTCGCCGCTCGGACTCTCCTCCATCACTTCGCAGGTGCCGCGCCGGGGCCGCGGTGCATCATCCGCTGCATCGCCTCGCGCTGCGCGTCGAGATCGTCCTGCATCATCTTCATCTCCTCGACCATCATCGCGCGGTGCTGGACGAGCGCGTTCAGCAGAAGCGCCATCGCGTCGATCTTTGCTTGACCGGTCGCCTTGTTCATCTCGACCGTCAATGCCGTCGCCCAATCGTCGAGGGCGGTGGCGCGCGCGGTGATGCGTGCTCTCTCCTGGGCTGCCTTCGCGACGGCCGCGGCCGGTGCCGAACCTTTGGATGCCTGTGCGCCAGCGGCGAGCACGGGTTGCGGAACAGTTAGCGCCACGACCACTGCTGCGGCGGCGAACATCCGGAATGATGATTTCATCGCATACCTCCGGATCTCGGAGGGGGCATGACCAATACCAGCGCGCGCAGAGCGTGCCTGGCTCGAATTCCCTGTTCATTTCCCGCTCACACGAATTGGGGCATACGCGACGGGGGAGAAATTCGTGGTGACCCTGATTTTTCCCCAGCCCCGAGCCCACAACTGACGACTTCTTGTGGTTTCTCGACGGCACTTCTTTCGCAGTGCAGCGCCGCAGGCGATTCGTCCATCGGAAGTCCGCGCAGTACCGGCGGGATGGATGGCCCGCTTGACGCGACTTCAACGGAGGTACGAGACATGCGACGCCTTGGACGATGGACCACCGTAACACTCTCTGCACTCGCTCTCGCGGGTTGCGCGACGATGAACGTGAGCTCGCACGTGGAGCGGGGCGTCAACTTCGCGCAGTATCGCACCTTCGACTGGGGCCCGGCTGACGCGCTGCCTACCGGAGATCCGCGGCTCGATCGCAATCCTTTCTTCAAGGACCATCTCGAGGGGGCGGTTGAAAAGCAGCTCGCCACGAGAGGGCTCGAGAGGGCGACAGCGGGAACGGCAGACGTGCTGATTCACTATCACGCGAACGTCACTCAGCGCTTCGAGGTCAACGGGATCGACCGTGACCGAGGGTATTGCTACGACGATTGTCAGCCCCGCCTGAAGGAGTACGAGGAGGGCACGATCGTGCTCGACCTCGTTGACGCCCACACCAACCGAGTGATCTGGCGTGGCTGGGCGCAGGAGAGTGTTGACAAGGTCATCGACAACCAGGACCGCATGGAGCGGCAGATCAACCAGGCGGTCACGAAAATGATGGAACGGTTTCCGAAGCCACTGGTTCGCGTGACCCGACCGGGCGAGGGGAAGCTGCAGGCTGGCTCGTAGGGGAAGGTCCCCTCAATCATGCGTACGAGGTATCCGACCATGCGTCGCTTCACACGATTCGCGCTTGTGGCACTTCCTGCACTGGCCCTTGCCGGTTGCGCAACGATGAACGTCAGCTCGTACGTGGTGCGCGGGGTCGACTTCACGCAGTACCGCACCTACGCGTGGGGACCGACCGAGGCGCGACCGACCGGGGACCCGCGGCTCGACAGCAACCCCTTCTTCAAGGACCGCCTGGAGGGAGCCGTTGAAAGACAGCTCACCACGAAGCGGTTCGAGAAGTCGACGTCGACAACGCCTGACCTGCTGATTCACTATCACGCACACGTCACGCAGCGGTTCGAGGTCAACACGGTGGATCGGAACCGCGGTTACTGCTCCGACGATTGTGAGCCCACCGCGGGCGAGTACGACGAGGGGACTCTGGTGCTCGACATGGTTGATGCTCGAACGAACAAAGTCGTCTGGCGTGGCTCCGCGCGAGGCATCGTGAACGGCCTGATCGACAACCAGAATCTGATGGAACAGAAGATTGACGAGGCGGTCCGCCGGATGCTGGAACCGCTGCCACGGCACCTCTAGATCTCTTGTGCTTATCCGGTTGTTTCAGCACGCCACCAGATGTAGTGTAGCGGCGTGCCGCTGGCCGGACGGATTCACCTTGCCCCGCTGCCATCACCGTCGGGCCTACGCGATGAAGCCGTATCGACGATGGCAATGCCCGGCGTGCCGGTATCAGGTCTCGTTGACGGCAGGAACGATTCTCCACAACGCGAAGACGCCCCTGACAACCTGGTTCTGGGCGGGCCTATCTGACGGCATCGACAAGCGTGGCATGTCGGCGCTGCTTCTGCAGCGCCAGCTGGGACTGCGGCGCTATGGCTTGCTGAAACAACCGGAAAAGCAAGAGGGTTCTAGCGCATTGCGCGAGAGGAGAAAACTCGATGTTCCATCACCCCGATCCTGAGGTCCTCGTCGTCGGCGCCGGTCCGGTCGGTCTCGTCGCAGCCCTGTTCCTGCAGCAGCACGGGGTCCGTGTGGAGATCGTCGACATGCACCAGCGGACGACCCAGCACAGCTACGCCCTCGCGATCCATCCGCGCACGCTCCGGATTCTCGACGAGGCAGGACTCTCCGAAGGGCTGATTGACGCGGGGCGGAAGCTGACGAAGGTCGCCTATTACGAAGGCCGGGAGAGGCGCGCCGAGATCGACTATTCGGCTCTCGCTTCCAAGCATCCGTATCTCCTCGTCATCCGCCAAAGCCTGCTGGAGAGGGCCGCGGAAGAGGCGCTCCGCCGCAAGAAGCTCAAGGTCCTCTGGGGACACCGGCTCCAAGCCCTCACCGTGGACGGCGGGACCCTCCGGGCAGAGGTCGCGAAGCTCGACGAGGTCGCGACCGGCTACCCCGTCGCGCAAAGCGAGTGGGTCGTCGTGGGAAGCAAGACGATCCAACCGGCCTATGTGATCGGCGCCGACGGGTACGACTCGGCCGTGCGGCGGATGTCCGGCATCGAGATGGAGGAGCATGGCGCGGGCCAGATGTTCTCCGTCTACGAGATCGAGGCGGCGGGGGAGCTTCCCGCGGAAGTGCGCGTGATTGTCGATCCAGACCTGACGAGCGTCTACTGGCCCCTAGAGGAGGGGCGATGCCGGTGGGGATTCCAGATCCGGGACGCCTCGGAACACACAGCATCGATGGAGCGGCTCGAGCAGTTGATAGCCACGAGAGCTCCCTGGTGGACGGCGCGACCGACCCAGATTTACTGGTCGACGCTCGGCCTGTTCGAGCGCCGCCTGACGCGAACCTTCGGCAAGGGAGGCCTCTGGCTCGCCGGGGACGCCGCGCACCAGGCGGCTCCGGTCGGCGTGCACAGCATGAACTCGGGGCTCGTCGAAGCACGCGAGCTGGCAACACGCATATCGCGGATCCAGCGCGCGGGGGGAGCGCCGTCACTTCTCCAGGAGTTCGCGAGCGAGACGCACCAGGCGTGGCAATGGCTCCTCGGCGCCGGCCAGGTGGTGCGCGCGCTTCCGGGGGCAGACCCGTGGGTCCGGCAGATCGGGGGAGGATCCTCGCGTGCATTCCTGCCTCGGGAGACGACCTCGAACCGCTGCTCAAGCAGATCGGTCTCACGGCCGCGCCGTGAATGGCCGGACTCGTGAGGAGTCTCATCGTTCCCGAGAGGGTCGCGTGAACTAGTCCCCGTCCCTGCGCGTTATTCCCCACGCGATCCGTCCCAATCGCACCTCTGCTCCAGAAGACGAACAATCCCGTCACCCTGCGCCACCTGCGGCCTGGCCACGATCTTGGTTAAGACCTACGCATGCCACGCCACCTGCTGTTGGTCATGTCGCTGTTGTTGGTCGCCCCCGCCCTCCAAGCCGCCCAGTCCGCCAGCGCGCGCATCGCGGGCCATGTCGTCGACGACACCGGAGGCGCGCTGCCGGGAGTGACCGTCGAGCTCCGGTCCGAAGGCGACGGCGCGTCCCCGCAGTTGGCGGTAACCGATGGTGGAGGCGACTACTCGTTCGACGACGTGGCGCCCGGCCGGTACCAGGTCGGGTTTACGCTCGTCAATTTCGCGTCGGTGACACGCCGCGCCGTCGAAGTGCGACAGGGTCGCGTACAGGTCGATGCGACGATGCAGCTGTCCCTCAATGCGGAAGTGGTGGTGGTGGGCAAACGCACGTTTGCCAATCTGGCGGATGTCGAGAACCCCGCAGAAAACCTGGTCGGCATCGCGCAGTCGGCCAGTCAGGGCGCGATTACCGCCAGGCAACTCGACGTCCGGCCGTTCATGCGACAGGGCGAAGTGCTCGAGACGGTTCCCGGCGTCATCATCACCCAGCACAGCGGAGAGGGCAAGGCCAACCAGTATTTCCTGCGCGGATTCAACCTCGATCACGGCAGCGATTTCGCGACGACCGTCGCGGGCACACCCGCCAACATGCCGACGCACGCGCACAGCCAGGGGTATTCCGACATCAACTTCCTGATGCCGGAGCTGGTCGCAGGCATCCAGTATTCGAAAGGTCCGTACTTCGCCGACCAGGGTGACTTTGCGACCGCCGGCGCCTCGAACATCAACTACGCCACCGAGCTCGACCGACCGCTGGCGCGCGTGGAGACCGGGACGTACGGATATCGGCGCGGCTTCTTCGCCGCGTCGCCGCGCATGGGCCGTGGCTATCTCCTCGGCGCGTTCGAGGTGTCGACGAACTCCGGGCCGTGGACGGTGCCCGACTCCTACAACAAGCTCAATGGCGTGCTGCGTTACAGCCGCGGCGAAGAGAGCGTCAACGGGTTTTCGGTGACGGCTATGGGGTACCACGGACAGTGGAATGCCACTGAAGCGTCACCGCAGCGGGCCATCGACGACGGGATGATCGGGCGCTTCGGATCGCTCGATCCTACCGATGGCGGGCATACCTCCCGGTACAGTCTCTCCAGCGAATGGCAGCATGTGACCGGCCAGGTGCTCACCAAGGTCACGGCCTTTGGGCTGCTCTACAACCTCGACCTCGTGTCGAACTTCACGTTCTTCCTCGACGACCCCGTTCACGGCGATCAGCAGGAGCAGGTCGATCATCGGTTCGCCTCCGGCGTGAAGGCGTTCCAGCGGCGGATCGCGCGTTGGGGCCGGTACTCGGTACAGAACACCTATGGTGCGCAGGTACGCAACGATCGCATCGGAACCGTGGCGCTGTATCACACCGAGGCGCGCGCGCGACTCGGGACCCGGAGCAACGACGCCGCGGTGGTAACCAGCGGCGGGCTGTACGCGCAGAACGAGGTCGAGTGGTCATCGTGGCTGCGAACCACGGTCGGCCTCCGCGGCGATGCGTCGCGGTACACGGTTGACGACAAGCTCCTGCCGGTGAACAGCGGCACCTCAACCGCCGGCATCGTCAGCCCGAAAGCGGCCGCCACGTTCGGGCCCTGGAAGAGCACTGAGTTCTACGCCAACGCCGGAACGGGCTTTCACAGCAACGACGCACGTGGCACGACGATCGTGGTGGATGCGGCCGGTAATCCCGCGAACCGCGTGACGCCGCTCGTCAGGGCGAAAGGCGCGGAGATCGGCGCCCGGACGGTCATCATTCCGCACCTGCAGAGCACGGTCTCCTTCTGGACGCTTCGGCTCGGCTCCGAGCTCGTCTACAACGGCGACATCGGCGCGACCGAGCCAGGGCCCGGAAGCAAACGGTACGGTGTCGAGTTCACGAATTACTACAGTCCGATGAAATGGCTGGTCTTCGACGGCGACCTGTCGAAGTCGCGGGCCCGTTTCTCCGCGTTCAACGAGGCCGGAGCGTTTGTGCCGGAAGCGGTCGATACCGTGGTGTCGGGAGGCGCGAGCGTCGACAACTTCCACCGCACGTTCGGCAGCCTGCGGATCCGGTACTTCGGACCGCGGCCGCTGGTCGAGGACAACTCCGTGCGGTCGAAGGCGACGACCCTGCTCAATCTTGAAGGCGGGTACCAAGTGACGGCGAACCTCCGCGCGAATCTCGAGTTGTTCAACCTCGCGAATGCGCGTGTCAGCGACATCGACTACTACTTCGCGTCGCGCCTGCCAGGCGAACCGCTCGGTGGTGTCTACGACATCCACATGCATCCGGCAGTGCCGCGCACCGTGCGTCTCAGTCTGGTCGTCGGCTTTTAGACCCACGTGAGCGTCGGGTAGATTAGGCTCGATGGCGTGAACGACGTCGTTTCGAGCGTGTGGCGCCGGAGGACCAGCATCCTTGCGGTCCTGTCTGCGGCGGGAATCCTCACGCATCTGGTGCTCCGGTTCGGCGTCCACGCCGCCCCGGCGACGGCGCGGCTGCCTCTTGTGCTGACCCTCGCCGTCGGCGGCGCACCTCTTGTCCTTGAACTGCTCACGAAACTTCTGAGACGCGAGTTCGGATCTGATCTGCTCGCAGGCATCTCCATCGTGACGTCGGTCCTGCTGGGCGAATACCTGGCGGGCTCCATCGTCGTCCTGATGCTTGCGGGAGGCGAGGCGCTGGAGAGCTATGCCTTGCGGAGCGCGTCATCGGTGCTTGCCGCACTCGCCTCGCGGATGCCTTCCGTGGCTCACCGCAAACGGGACGCGGACATCCTGGATGTGGCGCTCGAGGATGTGGCAGTGGGCGACACGCTCGTCATCTACCCGCACGAGATCTGTCCCGCGGACGGCGTCGTGATCGACGGACACGGCGTGATGGACGAGTCGTACCTCACGGGCGAGCCGTTCCGGATGACCAAGACGTCGGGGTCAGCGGTCATCTCGGGCGCAGTCAACGGCGACTCGGCGCTGGCGATCCGTGCAACGCAGCGCCCCGCCGACTCCCGCTACGCGAAGATCATGGAAGTCATGCGCGAATCGGAAGAGACGCGCCCGCAGCTGCGGCGACTGGGCGATCGCCTTGGTGCGATTTACACGCCGGTCGCGCTCGCGCTCGCGCTCCTGGCATGGGCGGCGAGCGGCGACGCCATCCGCTTCCTGGCAGTGCTGGTAATTGCCACGCCGTGCCCGCTGCTCATCGCGATACCGGTCGCCATCATCGGCTCGATTTCCCTCTGCGCCCGACGCGCCATCATCGTCAGGAATCCTGTCGTACTCGAGCAAATTGTCGGATGCCAGACCGCAATCTTCGACAAGACCGGCACGCTCACCTACGGCGCCCCGGCGCTGACCGAACAACTCGTGACCCCTGGGTTCCAGCCAGTCGAGGTGCTCACGCTCGTGGCCAGCATGGAGCGCTATTCGAAGCATCCGCTCGCGCGCGCCGTTCTCGCGGCGGCGGCGCAGCAGAGCCTCGAGCTCCACGAGGCTGCCGAAGCGAGCGAACCCCCCGGTCAGGGGCTTCGGGGCCGTGTGTCCGATCACGAGGTCCAGATCACGAGCCGCGGCACATTGATCGCGCTAGGTGTGCCTGGTGCCGATCGGCTTCCGCCGTCCGGTGGCGGGCTCGAATGCGTGGTGACGATCGACGGTCTCGTCGCAGCGACCTACCGCTTTCGCGATGCTCCGCGGGCGGACAGCCGTCTGTTCGTGAGTCACCTGGGCCCAAAGCACGGATTCACGCGGCTGATGATCGTGTCGGGGGATCGCGAATCGGAAGTGCGCTACCTTGCGGGCCAGGTGGGCATCTCAGAGATTCACGCGCCGGCAACTCCCGAAGAGAAGCTCGAGATCGTCCGGAAAGAAACGGCCACAACCCCGACGCTTTACGTCGGCGACGGGATCAATGACGCTCCGGCCATGATGGCAGCCACGGTCGGCATCGCCATCGGGCAGAACAGCGACGTGACGACGGAAGCGGCGGGGATCGTCATCATGGACAACTCGCTGAGCAAAGTGGACGAATTCATCCATATCAGCCGGCGGATGCGCGCCATTGCGCTGCAGAGCGCCGTCGGCGGCATGCTCCTCAGCATCGCCGGAATGCTGGTCGCAGCGGCCGGCTATTTGAGTCCAGTCGACGGCGCGATCAGCCAGGAAGTGATCGATGTGGTTGCGGTACTCAATGCGCTGCGAGCGGCCTTCCCACCGAGACTGATGAGCGATCTCTGAAAGCCTCGGTTCCTCAGATCATCGGATGCAGTCGCGCCTCTCTTGGAGCACCGCGGGAGATTACGTCCTACTGCGACATTTCCCGTCTCGCTTCCATGGTTGGCGTGCTTCCTTCAAGCGAACCGAACATTCATACGCGGCACGATCGTTGCGGCCACATGAGGCATGCGCAGGCTGGCTTACATCGGGTTCCGGCAGCAGATCGTCGGGCTGATCGCCCTGACATCGCTCACCGTGACGCTGTCCGCTGACCTCGGTCAGTCACCCACGCCGGCCGAGAACACCCCTATTCCGAAAAACGCCATCGCGCTCGAAGGTGTCCCCTCCGTGAGAGTCGATACCACCGAGGAGGGCGGAGAGCGGAGGGAACTCGACGCCGCCGAGGCCGTCAAAGATAGCCTGAAGATCAACGTCATCGATGGCAAGTACTATTGGGCGAGTCGCTCGAACCGACCGCTCACGCTGATCTCCTCAGGCGAGTTCACCTACCTTTCCTCAACTGAACCGGGCAAATACATTCGTCTCAGACGGCTCAACGACAAGATCTCCTATGTCGAGCATGTGGACATGGCTCGCGGAAGCGTCACCTACTGGGGAGAGATCCGTATCGTTCTCGGCAAGTAGTACGTAACTGGTCCAACACAGCCATGGCATCGCCGGGCGGCGACGCGCGCTGAGTGCAATCGCAGCACCGGGGCCGTCGGAGAGGGCTCAACCCCTGATCGTGAATACCGGGCACATCGATCGGCGCACAATCTGATTTGCCGTCGACCCGAAGAAGAGACGATCTACGGGGCCACGTCCGTGTACGCCGATGACAATCACCTCGCTCTGCTCCTTCTGAGCGGTGCTGAGGATTCCTTGATGCGACTTCCCAGGCACGACGATCTCCTTGATCGCGGCGTGGACACGAACTCCGCCGGGAACCCACTCGTGGAGATCTCCCCGCGCCTTCCTCAGAGCGGCGTGTTCGTATTCAGAGGGATCGAGGCCTCTGACTGTCGACGGCACGAACTCCGGCAACGGCTCCACGACGTGCACCAGTGTGAGCCGCGCGTCCGCTTCCTGTGCAAGCGAAGAGGCAAATTCCAGCGCCTTCATTGACGATGGCGAGAAGTCGACGGCGCACAGAATCCGTCTGAAGGACGTGGATCCGGTTGCAACCGGGTCGGCAATCGTCGGCGGAACCGTCAGCACCGGACACGAGGCATGGCGGAGAACGTTCTCAGTTACCGAGCCCAGCAGGAAACGCTCGAAGCCGGAACGACCGTGCGTGCCCATCACCAGCAGGTCGGCGGGCATCCTCTCGGCTTCCCGCAGAATCTCGCGCGCCGGACCGCCTTCGGCAACCATCGCCTCAACTCCTCGCTCACCGTCCTGTTCAACGAAGCGGGTGAGCCGGAGACGAATCTGCTCCAATTCCTCGGATGTCCACGGGATCGGAGGAGAAGTTTCGAGCCCCGCGTACAGTGCGGTCGCCGGCACCACGTGCAGAGCGATGACCGTCGAGTGGTACCACCGAGCGATCGTTACGGCGTAGTCGAGCGCATGACGGGAGAAGTCTGAAAAGTCAACAGGGCACAGGACGCGCGCGATCTCCATGAATCGAACCTCACGGTCGCCGTGCGTCGCGGGAACGCGTGATCGAAGCAGGCGATTGATTCCCGCTCGAGCAACTCGCATGCCCGGCGCCCTCCGACCGGCACCGTCGGAGTCTGCAAGGAGTGTCGCGGATTCGCCTTCTCTCCTGACGCCGGAACGAGTGGGATCCTCCCCGCAGGCGTGAACAATTCCGCACGCCCCCACCGACCCGCGCGGAAGCGACGCCGGGAATCAAGGCAAAGATGCATGACAGACGGCGAGCAGCCCGTTGCGCCGTTGGCCTCGTCCTTGAACCAACCTGTTCACAAGGGGTGACTTCATGAAGACCTGGTGCACGATTGCGGCGGTGCTCGGCGCGCTGGTGCTGACTGATTGCCGAGGCCGAACGGCGGACACCACCGCGAGACCTGATAAGGCGGTCGCGTCTGCCCCAGTTGCGAGCGCGCCGACGATTGGTGCTGCGCCCGATGCGAAAGAATCATCGACGTCTGTTCAAGAACCGGCCGCGCCGGAGGGTCCGGCTCTCGCTGCCCCGCCGGTCCGCCGTGCTGCGCGCCCGACGCCACGGGCAACCACCGCCACACCGGCTCCTACGGACAGGACGGCGACGCAGACGACGGAACAGCCTGGTCTCGCCGTCACCGAGACACCGACGACTCCGCCTTCCCCACCGGTACAACCGCCTGTCTCGCAGGAACTGACGCTGGCGGCGGGGACGGCACTACCCCTCATCCTCACCACTGAGTTGTCCTCCGCATCTGCGCAGATCGAAACACCCGTCCGTGCTCGACTGCAAAGGAATGTCGTGGTGAATGGGCACGTCGCGCTGCCGGAGGGTGCACTCCTCACTGGCGTGGTGACCGACGTCGAGCGATCGGGACGCGTGGAGGGACGGGCCCACCTCGCGTTTACCTTTGACCGGGTGCAAGTGCGAGACGCGCGCGTGATGCTGCGAACCCATCCGATCCGGTATGAAGCGGAACCGACCAAGAGCGATGATGCGGCAAAAATCGGTGGCGGCGCCATCGGGGGCGCCATCATCGGGGGCATTCTTGGCGGCGCGAAGGGTGCGGCCAAAGGTGCCGCAATAGGCGGCGCGGCGGGAGCGGGCGCGGTAGTGATGACGCGTGGTGAGGAGGTCTCACTCGCGCGTGGCACAACGGTCGATGCCATACTCGCACTGCCGCTGACGGTCACCGTGTCAGACCCTTAGGCGCTGGGTTCGACGCGCTCGGCTGCAGATCAAGGCATCCCTACTCGCAACACACGTTGCACGATTCGGACCTGTCGCGGAACCACTGGGGCGCGCGGGCGGACTACGCCGGAATCCTCCTGACCTACTGAGCGCACGACAGGAGCGGCGCCATTCCGGCGCCGCTCTTGCTCGCGCTGGCGAAAGAGCTTCATCGTGTTGATTCGTGCCTTACTCGCGTGGCTTGTCCTTCTCGCTCTTGCAATGGTCAACGGAGCTGCGCGGGAGGCGTGGATGATCCCGCGAATCGGCGGGCCCGCTGGTCACGCGTTCAGCAGCCTGTCGCTGTCGGCACTGATTTTCCTGTTGTCATGGCTGACGATCGGATGGATCAATCCCGCGACTGCCAGAGATGCATTTCTGATTGGCCTCGTCTGGCTGGCGCTCACGCTCGCGTTTGAGTTCCTCGCCGGTCACTACGTGTTCAGGAAGCCCTGGAACGAATTGCTCGCCGACTACGACGTCCTGTCGGGCCGCATGTGGGTACTAGTCCTTGTCACGACGACGCTCGCTCCGCTCCTCACGGCGAACATGCGCCACCTTGTCGATGTGCGATGAGGAAGACATGGAGGGTGCCTCCGTGGCCCGTTGACGTGAAAAGCGCCTAGTTTGCGAACCGCGTCGCGAGGTAACGGACCAGGCCATCTTTCTCTGAAGCGGTGACGCGGGCGCCCCAATTGTTCATCTTGTCCACCTCGCGCGCCCAGCCGCTCACATCCAATCGCTGCGCTTCGATAAGCCGAAGGTCGTGGCACGTCTGGCACCTTGCCTCGAGAAGCGCGGAGGCGGAACCTGGGAGGTCTGCCGGCACCTGTTGTGATGGCCTCCCGACACCGAAGTGCGCAGTGAGATAGTCCGCGAGCGCGTTCTTCTCTGAATCTTCGACCGCGGCGCCCCACGAGATCATCTTCGTGAGCTCTCGTTCCCAGCCGCTGCGCGAAAGTCGCTGCTGCCGCATCAGGTCTGCTGCGTGACATCTGAGGCATCGTCGACGCAGGATCTCCGACCCCTCCCCTGCCGGAATGTCACTCTCGGCAGTGACAGCCTGGAGCTGCGGTGGGCCGTCGACCTGCGCCCGCGCGGTCACCGACAGGAGCCAGACTGCTCCGACCAGACCGAGCAGCAGGCCGAGACGGGACCCGATGAGCGTCCTACCGTGGCGAGACATTCACGCGCACCTGATCGATCGCATTCCACAGATATCCACCCGGATTCCATTCAGCCTTGACGGGCTGGACGCGGCCGCGCGCATCGGTCGCGCGCGAGAGCACGACGTGCGAACCCGGCTCCATTGGCCGCCAGACAAACTCAAAACGTCTCCACGCGTACCGCGCCTGATCCCGCCCGAGCCGCGCGGGCGACCACGTCCGCCCGTTGTCGGTCGAGAGATCGACACGGCGAATCTGTGCGTCGCCGCTCCATGCAAACCCTGCAATGGTGACGGGTCCACCGGACCGGATGACGGTGTCGGCGGCGGGTTCCGTCACGATCGACTTGACAGACAACTCGGTGACCGGCACGGTGTCCGCCGCGCTCACCAGGGTCCCTGGAGAGACGGGCCAGCGGGGTAAACGATAGGCAGCCTGCACGAATGCGCCGTCATGATTGCGATCGCTCACCGTGATGTGCGTGAGCCACTTCACGCTGTACGCGCCTTCCCACCCAGGAACGATCGCGCGCAGTGGAAACCCATGTGGTGTCGGCAGCCGTTCGCCGTTCATCTCGTACGCAAGTAGCGTGTCCTGGTGCACGGCCTTCTCGATCGGCAGACTGCGGATGAAATCCGGGGCAGTTCCAACGCCAGTGTCGGCGCCATCAAACCAGACATACTTCGCCGATGGCTTGATGCCGGCTCTCGTCAGAATCTCGACAAGCGGCACGCCCGTCCATCGCGCCGTTCCCACCGCGCCCTTCTCCCACTGAACGCCGGCCACCGGAGGATCGTGGAAGCTGCGGCCATTTCCAGCACACTCCATCGTGACCGCGATCGTCTTCGAGGCGAACTGTCTCACCGCGTTCAGTGTCAGCATCAACGGTGCATCGACTTCACCATCGGTCCGAAGAGTCCACTCCGCTTCTCTAATCGCCGGCGTGTAGAAATGCGAGCGGACGTAAAACAGCTCATTGGGCGTGATCCATGAGGTCAGCAGGTGTGAAGGGGTCTCGAGGTCCTGCGGCCGAGCGGATCGAATGATCAACCGGTCCTTCGACAGCCCTCCCTGGGCGAAGAGCTCGCAAGGCCGTCCTAACGCCATCGTCGCGACGCCGGCGGCTGTGCGGCACCCCGCGTTCAGGAATGCTCTCCTGCTGACAGATCCTGAGGAGTTGTGCATCTCGATTGTGCGGGCGGTGCGTCTCGAGATCATCGTGCCACGTTATGAGGTGTGACCCACTCTGTCAACACGAACGACGGCCCACGTCACGCGAGTTGGCGGCTGAGCGTCCGCGACCGCTCTGATCCGCGTTTCACGCTGCCCAACATCGGCCGCCGTCCGGATGGGGCACCGCATTCGAGCCTGTTCATCGAAGCGAAGCAATTGAAACCCCGGACGCCACAGTCATAGCGGCCAACGCGGCTCCGCTCACGCGTCGAAACTGTGGCGTCCCGAATGCCAGCGCCAGACAGAGCTTCAGGACCGAATTCGCGAGAATGCCAATAGCGATCGCTTGTGCCGCAACGTCGGGCGTCACTCCGCCCGCGGCGCCCTTCGCCATCGAAATCGTCAAGGCATCGACATCGGTCAATCCGAGGACGGCTCCGGACACGAGCAACCCTGGATTCCCGTACGTGCGCTGCGCCCAATCCACCGCAAACAGCACGAGCTGAAACGTCACAGCCATCTGCAACGCGGGACCCACCTGCAGGGGGTTCGACGGCATGTCAATCTGGAACGCGTCGTCTGGATTCCTGCGTAGCCACGCAAGGAGTGCGAAGACGCCCACCGCAAACGGCGCCGCCACGTACGGCAGGAGCTCCCACGCCACAGTCATGTGCAGGACGGACGTCGCTATCAAGACGCGGGGAAACAGCATCGTGCACGCCGCGATCGTCCCGACCGCGAGCGGACGCGAGAGCGCCCCGTCATCTCGGCTGATGCGCGCGAACGTGAGCGTCACGGTTGTCGATGAAATGAGACCGGCAAACGCCCCAGCCAGCGGGTAGCCGTGCTGGGGCCCGAACACACGGCGTGCGAGATACCCGATGAAACTGAGACCTGTGAAAAAGAGAACCAGCAGCCAGAGCTCGCGAGGCTTGACGCCACCCAGAGATGCGATGGGACCCTCAGGAAGAAGCGGAAGGATGACGACTGCCATGACGCCGAAGCGCACGGCGGCGCGAAGCTCCGCATCGTCAATGCGTGCGACAAGCGCGTGCAGACGTGACTTCTCGACGAGCAGAAGCGCGGTGACCGCAATCGTGCCGCTGGCGAACGCAAGTCGTCCGAGGCCGGCAAGAACGCCGGCCGCGATGACGACGAGCGCAGCCGCCTCGGTTGTGGCGTCCACGTCGTGGCGACTTGCAACGACATAGCCGACGACGATCAGCCCGACAGCGCCAGCGCAAAGGACGACGGCAATACTGCTGAATCCGGCAGTGATCAGCCAGCCCGCCATGCCGGCGACACCACCGAGGAGCGTAAATGTGCGTATCCCGCCGAGCCGGGCATTCGCACCGGTGGCATGTCCGGAACGCTGGCGCTCCACGCCGATCGCGGCGCCGCCCAGAGCACCGACGACAACTCCCGTCAGCGCCGTCAGGTCACTCGTCACCGATGTCCAGTGTACTCAGACCGTCTGTTGCACATCCGACGCGGAGCGAAACGGCTGCGATCGGCCCGTGCGTTCACCAGCAACAACAGCGTCGCAGCCGAGGTCAATATTGTGAGCGACCCCCACATCGGAAGTTCGCCAGGTGTCTCCGCCAGACCGCGATGGATTGCGATGACCGAGTTGACCGACAGCACGAGGAGATACAGCGATCCTTGGATGCCGGCGATCGCCGCGACAACGTATCCCCAGGCCTGCCGCTGCCACAACAGGATTCCCCCGAGCCCAAGCACCGTCGCCATGATCGAGATGTCGAGCGCTGCGACGAGTTTAAACGCCTCCGGCGCCACGGGAGTCGGTCGACCGGCGAACACGTACGACGCCCACATCGCGATCCAGACGGACGCCAGGCCTATTCCGACGAACACGAGATAGCCGCCGATGATCCGCACGGGGGTCCTCGACCGGAAACTTGCGGCCACGTGACCGATGTCGACGCGTGACAATGCAAGGATGAGTGTCACCGCCGAGAGCACGAGCGAAACGACGTAGAGCGGGAAGAACACGTTGAGCGTGGCTCCAAAGAGGTAGTACGCGTAGTTGTAAACGGTGTACCCGATCATGCCGAGCCAGAGCAGAAGTCCCCGTACCGAACCCCGCGCCGCGAACACGTGACCGGCTGCCAGCAGCGGTATCCCCACCACGAGGGTGACCCAGTCGTTGCCAAACCAGGCTGCTGTGATCCACTCCTCATCGCGGTAATGCCGCTGAAACAACAATCCAAGCAAGGACTGAACGATCATGAGCACTGTAAGCGTCGCGGAAAGCGTGTACGGCGTCCTCATGCCCGGCATCGCATTCCCACGTCGAGCACCAGGCGCGACGGCCTCGAATTCGAGCCAGGCGGGAATCGGACTGGATGTCGTCATCGCGGGATACCTCGTCGCTACCCGCTGCGAACTGAGGCACAAATCCTGCCGGTGAAGACCGCCCGGCGGCGTCGCAATAGTCGAGTCTGATTCGGCCGCGGCGCCGAGCACCGCGGGATTTCCACTCGAGTCGCGGGATTTTCCGCGCTGACAGCTCTACGCTCCTCCTGTTCATCGCCTCGCGCGGCAGGTTGCAACCGACGCGTGGCACCTGACTTGCCGTTGGAACAACCGGGGTTTCCATGGCGCGACAACCAACCGGCATAAACGTGTTCCGCTCGATCCTCTGCCCGGTGGACTTTTCAGCTCACTCGCGGGCAGCCTTGCGGTATGCCGCGGCGCTTGCGCGGCGCTCCAGTTGCCACCTCGTCGTCGTGTATGTCAACGACCCGCTGCTCGCGATTGCCGCGGCTACAAAAACCGACGCGCGTGCGCTGATTCACGCGAGCGAGCACGACCTGCGCCGGTTCGTGATCAGCACGACAGCGGCGCGGCCGATAAACGCCACACTCGTCACGACCGTTGGCAAGCCTGCCCGAGAAATCGTGAACGTCGCAGAGCGGCACGGATGCGATCTGATCGTCATGGGCTACCCCGGGGTTGGCCGCGCGTCCAAGTTGTTGTTCGGCTCGACAACGGAAGGCGTGGTCAGAACGACATCAGTCCCCGTCCTTGCGATTCCGCCAGCCCGGCGACGAATCAAACGTCCCGTTACGAACCGAAGCCACCTGAAGCGCGTCTCATAGGCGAGATCACGCCGGGCGTGCGCAGGGACCGTTGATCCGGACGTCATCGCGCCTTAAGGCCGCGGTATGTCCAAAACAGCACAACTCTGTGGTAACGAATCGCGTACGCTGGTGGGGATAGTTCTGCGAGCGATGGGGGCACCACATGCTTGAATGGATGAAGTGGCGACAATCGACCGCGCGTCCCCAGCCCGTATCAGTTGTGGAAACGGTGAAATCGCAACGACCCGCGATGTCTGGCAAGTACGTGTCGCTTTACAAGTATCTCGACGGCAGATTCGCCGACCGCGTGGTCCTGAAGTTCACGGAGATCGAAGACCTCCTTGGTTTCGCGCTGCCCGACCTCGCCCGCCTGAGCGAAGAGTGGTGGACGAAGCCGGATACAAGCGCAACTCCGCCCCGCTTTTCAGATTCATGGATACTGGCCAAGAGAAGCGCCCGGCCGAATCTGCTGGCGTTGACCGTTGTCTTCGACCGCATCCCCTGACGCGCCCTGCGCCTGTCAGACCGACCGCAAGCGCGCTTCTTCCGCTCGAAGTTGCATCTCCTTGATTAGTTCCCCGACCGCGACGCGCCTCTCCAACTGATCGAGTTCGGCGCCATCACACCCCTCCACTTGCAGCTTCTTCCCAATTGCGGCAACGAGCCGCAGGACCCGCGTGACTTCATACTCAGCCAGGAGATCGATTTGGAGATCCAGGTCGGCCCGCATGTCGGCGACAACCGCCGCGCGATTCTGGCTGATGAGGACGAACGTCGCAAGGAAGATGGCTTCGAGAGAGACGATCAGCGTGAGCAGTCCGAACGGGAATGGGTCGAACACGCGGCCCGCGATCCACCCGTTGTTGTCCGCGATCCACCACGCGAACCATGCCACGTGGACGTAGACGAACCACATGTTTCCTGAGAACCGGGTCAGGATATCCGCGAGGCGATCCTGCGCGGACTTGCGGCGGTCTTCCGTACTCCGAACATCCACCATCGTCAGGATGTTTTGCTCGATCACGTCTGCAAGAGCGGAATTGTTGCGAATGGCAGGTGGGTTGGTTGTCCCCTTCATCGGCACCTCTCACCGACGAGCATAGCCGACCGGGATGGACGCGTACGGCGCTGAACAGGCGACGAGATGACGGCCAGAGTGCTGAACCCTGCAACCGTCTCTCGCGCCAGAATTGCGGAGTACCTCGGTTATGCGCTCGCACCGGCACGCATGGCGGCCGTTTCCTCCCGGTTGGGACCGTACAACCCGGGCGCCTTGCCACCCGCCAGCCGGCACATCAGCGTGAGTTGGCCGCGGTGGTGGATGCCGTGCGAAATGATGTTGGCCCACAGGATGTCGCGAATCGACATGGGACCATTGAAGAACTGGATCGAACGGTCAAGATCCTCCGGCTTGAGTTTGCGGATTCGCGCGACCGCCTCGCGGTGAATCCGCTCGTACCCGGGCGCCAGAGCCTCCACGACACGCGGGCGCTCGATATTGGGTGGCTTCACGTCCATCGCGAAGCGGCCAGTCTCGATACCATAGCTCATGTAGGCGTCGCCTTCAGCGAGATGCCACGCCAGTTCGCCGAGGGATCGACCGCCGGCGTCGGGTCGAAAGTCGTACTGCGTTGCGGGCAATGCCCGTAGCAGCTTCAGAGTACTTTCCGCTTCGCGGTCCCACGCGCTCAGGAACATCTCGAGTTCGTTCATCGCCATACGGCACCTCCTGGTAAACAGGCGAGACTCCCACTTATCCGCCCGTTCAAGACGTGTCGCAACGAAATTCTCTGTGCAAACGTCGTATAAACTCAACCATTGTGACGATCTGGACATTGTCACGACGCCGGGTTTTGTGTGGTACTGAGACTTCGCCTCAGATGAACGCCCAAATAACACGCAAGATTCTCGTTGTTGAGGATGACAACGCCACCCGGCGGGGCCTGGTGGCCCTTTTACGAAACGCCGGCTACGACGTTGTGGCGGTCGATTCGATCCCGGACGCGAAGAAAGCGCTGGTGAACGAACGCCCCGACCTGTTGATCACCGACGTCCGCCTCGGCGCGTTCAACGGGCTCCAGTTGTTGGCCACCAACCCAAACCCTATTCCAGCCATCGTGATGACCGGCTTTCCCGATCGAGTCCTCGAAGCGGAAGCTCAGCATCTTGGCGCGGAATTCGTGATCAAGCCGGTTGAGCCGACTGAGCTGATAGCCATGGTCGAGCGCAAGCTGTCCGAAGCCACGAAAATCGAAATCTTTCACCCTGCCAGGCGATGGGAGAGGAAACGTCTCTCCTCAGAGCTGCCAGCTCAGGTGGACCAGGCCGCAGTGCGAATCGTGGACGTGAGCTACGGAGGAATGCGTTTCGCGGCCGAGCATCCGCCACGCGTCGCGCCGGAGTCTACATTCGAGATCAGCATCCCGAGCGCTGCCGTCTCGCTCAACGTGCGCGTGGTCTGGCAGCAAGCGAAGGACGACGCCGGGTGGGTTTGCGGCGCAATGATTACCGACGAGGGTCTCGCGGCGTGGCGTGAAGTGGTCGATCGCACAGCCGAGGCGTGAATCGCAAGACGAACTGCGGACTCCACGCATGTTGCTCATCGAATCCGATCGTGGACGACTGAGGTCCTTGAGCTCGGCGGTCCGTGAGGCGGGTCTGTCGGTCATCGCGGTCGACAGGATTGCGAAAGTCAAGCGCTGGCCGACCGGCGACATGGTGGTCACCGACCACGATCACTTCACCCCATTGTGGAATCAGGTTGGTGCGACAGCCGTCCTCGTGCTCGCAGATACCCCAGATCAAGGCGCTGATTCGTGCGCGCGCGGCGCAACGGCGTGGCTCCCGCGTACATGCAGCCCCGATCTGCTGGTAGCGCTCGTCATCTCTTTTGGAGCAAGTGCGCCCAGCGCGTAAAGCCGAGCGGCGAACCCTCTAACGCTGTTTCACCGTCACCTAATGCGATCTTCAGTTCGACGGGCCACGGAGACACAGAGGCACGGAGATTATTTTCAAACGATTTCTCCGTGACTCCGTGGCTACGTGGAAGTGAAAAGCGGTGTAGCGACGAAGACACGGAGGAACGGCGCGTTGATGTGAAAACCCCTCAGAAACTGAATACGGCGGCGACGTGCAGACGTCGAGGAGGGGCAAAGCCGTTCCCGGTTGAGAAAAACGGGTTCGACTGCAGATAGGGCTCAATGTATGGCGGCGTCGCCACGGTTCGCAGGTCGAGGTACCGCAGCGAGTCGGTCGACAAGCGGGTCTGGTTGTTGAACAGGTTCAGCACACGCGCTTCAAACGACACGCTTGCGCGCTCGTTGAGCGGCACTCGGTACGCGCCCATTACATCCAGATTTGCCCAGGTCGGATTGCGATGACTTCCGGCCGGCTCCAGGTAGTTCATCATGGCGCCCGGCACGTCGCGGGCACGTGCGGTCCAGGGCGTGCCGCTTTGCACGCGCAGATAGCTCGAGGCGGTCACTCGGCTGGTCGGCGCCCACGAGGTGAACACTTTGAAGACGTGTGGCCGATCCTCCGAACAGAGGACCGAAGCGATTCGGATCCTCGACATTCGTGCCGGGGCCGTCCTGGATGAACGACGACGTGTTGAATACTGCGACAAGCGAGTAGTCGAGATCGAAATTGCCTTCGAATCGGCTCCACGTGTAGCTGACGTCGCTCATCCAGCCGTTGAGAAGACGGCGGCGGACATCCGCGGTGATCGCACGGTAGGTTCGCCTGGCGTCCGCCGATCGGCACGCGGCGAACGCCACGCACGGGAGATTGGCGGCGACAAAGGGACCGCTGGTCGGCGCGGTTCCGCTCAGGCGCGACGGAACATCCTCGATGAAGTTCTTCATCGTGCGGAACATGTAGAACACGTCCACGCTGTACGCCGCGGCGAACGGCGTGGCATATCCAAACAGGACTTCGTCCGTGTAGACGGCTTGATGGCGGGGTCGATCAGCTTCCCGGTCGTTGACGCGAGCGGCGCGCTGGACAGGACCTGGCCGCTCAGGTCGAAATCCGTCTGCGTCTGGAAGATCCGACTCGGCGCAAGACTGCGGCCCGCCGATTTCTGATCCATGTTGTAGTAACGGCCCCAATTCGCATACGCCTTGTCGCTCTTCCCCTTCCGCACCTGATAGCTCACGCCGAGACGCGGTTGGATTTCGTCGGCAAAGCCGAACCGAAGAAAATTGCACGTGTCGCCGCTTGACTCGTACACCGCGGCGCCTCCCTTCAATGCAATCGTCGCCGGACATCCGCGAACTGCCCCTGACCTCCTGCGAGAACGAGTCGCGATTCACGAGGACGCCGAGGTTCACCGATGTCCGGTTCGCGATCGTCACATCGTCCTGAACGAACAGGGAATACGTGCGTCCTTGCCCGAGTTGCGACGGCTGAGGCGTGAAGTATCGTGTGCGCAGCGCTGGCACACCGTTCTGGGTGATGTTCGACATAAGCCCCCATCCATTGGCGAGCCGGTTGAACGTCTCTTCTCCGAACTCGAAGCCGCCGCCGGCCTTCAGCGCGTGAGATGCTTCCGCCGAGGTCGAAGAACTGGCTGAACGTCGCTCGAGCTTCGTGGCGGCGATAGTTCTGGATATTCGTGAACTGGTTGCCGCCCTACCTTGAGATCCGCCTGGCGCGGGATCGGTGTACTGGCCCATCGCCGTCAGATTGGTCGGGATTGAACGGCGGCAGGTAGCCGAGATCCGTGACCGGCACATCCTCGTTGTTCTCGCCCATGTAGAGGTAACGCACGCTGAGCGAGCTGCGGCCGGTCATGAACGTGCGCCCACTCGGCGCTTGCGATCCGGCTGCCGTTGTCGGTGTTGGTCGCGACACTTGGCGCCGCGTTCGAGTCAATGACCGGCATTCTCGACGTGACTGGGCCGATGCCGATAGCCGACGTTCAATTGATGGCGTCGCTGTCGGAACGGCGGTGAGCTTTCCGTAGAACTCCTGCGCCGTGCGTATTTCATCAGGTAGCGGTGTCGCGACCTTGTTCACGCGATCCCACTTCGTCTCACGAGCGTAACGCGCCGATCCGTAGAAGAAGATGCGATCCTGCAGGATCGGACCGCCGACGCCGATCGCCGGCCCGATCTCCGTCGTCAGCTGCGGATCTCGGAAGGCGCCAGGCCTTGACTCCACGATCGATCAGGTCGCCCGGCAGCGTGTACGCGCTGACCAGATGCTTCGACAGCCAGTCGAGCCGGCCGATGCCGGCAACACGATTCGAGCCGCTGCGGCTGACCGCATTCGTAACAGTGCCGCTGGTGCGGCCGAATTCGGCGCTGATTCCGGCGCGCTTCAGATTCACTTCAGCGATATCGAGTTCGTTCACTTCGGTGCTGAGATAGCCGAACGCGGGATTCGTGATGTTCGCGCCGTCGATCAGGTACGTGTTGTCCTGTCGACCGCCGCCAGCGGCGGGCCCGACGTTGCTTCGATTGTCGGCGACGCCTGGGATCAGTTGGAACAGTCCGCGGTACGTGCGCTCGAGCGGAAGGCTGTTGAACGTATCGGCTTTGAAGTTGAAGCTGACCTCGGTCGACCGAACATCGACGACTCGGAGTTGCCGCCGTCACCGTCAATGCCTCCGTGATCGACAAGCCGATGACCAGATCGACCTGAGTGTCCTTCCCAACGTCGACGATGGCGGAGCGGCTGGCGCTGCCGATCACGCCTTGTCGACGGCAATCGCGTATTCGCCAGGCAGGAGGTACTCGAACCGGTACGAACCGTTCGCACCGGTCTGTGCGGTGCGCCCGACCGGCAGCCGGTCGCCCGAGATCTTCACCGTCGCGTCGGAAACGACCGCTCCGTTCCGATCGAACACGACGCCTGACACCGTTCCGGTGTCCGCGGCGCGCGCGGACACGGCAAACGCAATGGTGAGTACGACAGCAATGAGCAGTGGAGAGGGCGAGGCGTGTACTGAACTCTTCATGCAGGGCGTATCTGGAAGAGGATCGTAGCATCTCGACGTGCCCGCGAGGGCGGGTTAGACTCGTTTCTTCCGGACACCTCATTGACAGAACGCGCGAACGAGAAGGATCCGTCTCTCGCAGCGCTGACCCCGCTTGGCGCGCCGAAGCCGCGAAGTGGCGAAGGCGGGCCATCCGCCGACCGGAGCGCCGGCTTCACAAGTGCCCCGAACGACGACGGGGCCGGCTCGGGTCGATTCGTGCCAGGTTACGTGTTCGCGGAACGCTACCGGATGATCACGCGCCTCGGACGCGGCGGCATGGGAGAGGTCTGGCGCGCGGACGATCTCGTCCTGCAGACGCCGGTCGCCTTGAAGCTGATTCACTCGACGAGCCGAGCAAGGGCGGGAGCGGATCCTCAACGAGGTGCGGCTCGCGCGGCAGATTACGCACCCGGCGGTGTGCCGCGTGTTCGACGTCGGCGAGGCGGAGGGCAGGGTCTTCTACTCGATGGAGCTCGTGCAGGGCGAAGACCTCGCCACCTTGCTCCGGCGCGTCGGTCGGCTGCCTTCCGAAAAAGTCGTCGACATCGGCCGTCAACTCTGCGCCGGCCTGGCGGCCGCCCACGCGCAGGGCGTCCTGCACCGCGATCTCAAGCCCGCCAATGTGCTCATCGACGAAAACGGCTCGGTGCGGATTACCGATTTCGGGATCGCGATCGCGACAGCGACACCGGACGACCATGCCCTCGTCGGGACGCCCGGCTACATGGCGCCCGAGCAGCTGACGCCCGGCGCTCCGCTTTCGGAGCGAACCGACGTCTACGCGCTCGGTGTCGTCCTGTACGAGCTGCTCGTCGGAGCACGGCCGTTCACGCCGTCGAGCGGCCGTCTGCCGCCGGCCGTCGACGCTCGTGCCGGACGTCGACCCGCAGCTCGAGCGGGTGATCCTGCAGGCGCTCGCGCCGGATCCGCGCGATCGACCGGCGTCGGCGGCCGCGATGGCGGCGACGCCTGCTGATGGCCCCGTCTGCCGAGAGCCGTCGTCGCATGCGGCCGTGGGTCGCGCGGCGGCTGCGGCTGGCGGCGCTGGTGGGTGTCCTCGCCGTCGCTGTCGGCGTCGTTGCTCCCGCGCGGGGCGCGCGCGCTTGACCGACCAGGACACCATCGTCCTCGCCGACTTCATGAACACGACCGGCGAGCCGGTCTTCGACGGCGCGCTCAAGGTGGCGCTGGCCGTCGCGCTGGAGCAGTCGCCGTTTCTGAAGGTGTTTCCCGACGACCGCGTGCGCGAGACGTTGCGTCTCATGGAGCGCGCGCCCGATGAGCGCGTCACGCGATCGATCGCGCGCGAGATTGCGCGGCGCGAACAGCTGAAGGCGCTGGTCGCCGGGTCGATTGGCCGTCTCGGCAGCCACTACGTGCTCGCGCTCGAGGCGATCAACGCCGAGACCGGCGACGTCATGGCGCGCGAGCAGGTCGAGGTCGCCGGCCAAGGAAGCAGGTGCTGACATCGCTCGGCGCGGCGACATCGAGGCTGCGCGAGAAGCTGGGCGAGTCGCTGGCGTCGATTCAGAAGTTCGACGTCCCGCTGCCGCGAGCGACGACGGCATCGCTCGAGGCGCTTCATGCGTACTCGCTCGCGCTCGATCAAGGCAGGGTGATTCCGCGGGTCGAAGCGATTCCGCATCTCGAAGCGGGCGATCGAGCTCGACCCGAACTTCGCGATGGCGCAGGCGCTCCTCTCGGGTGTCTACGCCAACACCGGCCGGTCCGCGGAGGCGCCGGCGTTTTCCCGCCGAGCGTTCGAGCTGCGCGACCGAGTCAGCGAGCGTGAGCGGTTCTTCATTTCGTGGCGCTACTACATCGACGCCGCGCAGGCCTGGGACAAGGCGCTGGAGCTGGCGCTGTCTGGACGACGACGTATCCGCGCGAAGCGTTCGCGTTCAACAGCCTGGGCATCGCGTCGGCGGCGTTCGGTCAGCACGAGCAGGCCGTCGGTGCGTTCCGCGAAGCCATCCGCCTCGACGCGAGGTTCGTTCCGCCGCATGGAAACCTGGTCGGGTCGTTGATCGCGCTCAACCGGTTCGCAGAGGCGAAGACGCTCCTTCACGAGGCGAGTGCGCGCGGACTCGATTCCATCGGCCTCCGGCGGTCGGCGTATCTGCTGGCCTTTCTCGACAACGATTCAGCGGCGATGGCGCGCGAGCTGAACGCGGCGCGCAGCACGACGGCGATGCGATGTGGGCGTCGAGCTGGGAGGCGCGGACGTCGCTCTTTTCGGGACGATTTCGAACCGCGCACGAGCTGTTCCAACGCAGCGTGCAGGCGGCGGTTCGCGATAACTTCCGCGAGCTCGGCGCGCAGTGGACGATGGAGGATGCCGAGTCGCACGCGATCGCCGGCCAGTGTGGCGACGCGCGGCGCGAAGTATCGGCGGGGCTCGAGCTCAGTCGCGACAACTTCACGCTCGAGCGCGCGGCACGTACGCTCGCGCTGTGTGGTGCCGGCAGCCAGGCGTCGAGCCTCTCGGGCGGAACTGGCCGACTCGATTTCCGAACGCGACGCTGACGACCCGGATTCAACTGCCCGTCACCGCAGCGGCTCTCGCTCTGGGCCGCGGTGAATCCGGCGCGGGCGCTCGAGCTGCTGGACCCGGTCAAGCCGTACGATCACGCGCCGGCGTCGGAGTTCTGGCCCGCCTATCTGCGCGGGCAGGCGTACCTGCAACTGAAGGATGGCCGGGCGGCCGGCGTCCAGTTCCGAGGGCATCCTGAGCATCGCGGCGAGGCCCCGACGTCGCCGCTCTACCCGCTGGCGCACCTCGGCGCTCGCGCGCGCGGCGGCGCTGACCGGGGACGTCGCCCAGGCCCGCAAGGTCGTACGAGCAGCTGTTTTTGCCCTCTGGAACGGTGCGGACTCGACGCTTCAGCCGTTGAACGAAGCGCGACGCGAGTACGCCCGGCTCCGGTAGTACACTCCGTCGTACCGTCAACAATGTCCTCGTTACACCAGCGCGCGAAAGACGTGTTTCTCGCCGCGCTCGACCGGCCGCCGCCGACCGTGTCGCCTTTGTGGCGGAAGCCTGCGGTGACGACGCGGCCTTGCGGCAGGAGGTCGAGTCGCTGCTGGAGTTTCACGACGACGACGCAGCCGAGGATGAGCCGGCGCAAGACACGCCCGCGGCCGATGTTCGCGCCGGGCGAGGTGTTCGCCGGCCGCTATCGGATGATCGCGCGGATCGGCCGCGGCGGCATGGGCGATGTCTGGCGCGCCGACGACCTCGTCCTCGAGACGCCGGTCGCGTTGAAGTTGATCCATTCGACGGATCCCGACGCGCGGGAGCGCATCCTCAACGAAGTTCGGCTGGCGCGGCAGATCACGCATCCGGCGGTGTGCCGCGTCTTCGACGTCGGCGAGGCCGAGGGCGGGATCTTCTACTCGATGGAGCTGGTTCGAGGGCGAGGACCTCGCCGCGCTTCTGCGGCGCGTCGGCCGGCTGCCCTCCGAGAAGGTCGTCGACATCGCCCGTCAGCTGTGCGCCGGTCTGGCGGCGGCGCACGCGCAAGGCGTCCTGCATCGCGATCTCAAGCCGGCGAACGTGCTCATCGACGACGACGGGCTGGTGCGGATCACCGATTTCGGGATCGCGATTCCGCGAACAGACGCCGGTCTGCACATGCTGCACCGGCACGCCGGGCTACATGGCGCCGGAACAGCGCGCGCCGGGTGCGCCGCTCTCGGAGCGGACCGACGTCTACGCGCTCGGTCTGGTGCTGTACGAACTTCTGGTCGGAGCAGACGCATTCGAACGATCCAGTGAAGCCGGCCCGCTGCCGAAGCCCTCGACCCTGGTCGCCAACGTCAACCCGGAGCTCGAACGCGTGGTGATGCAGGCGCTCTCGCCAGATCCGCGCGATCGGCCGGCGTCGGCGCTCGAGATGGCGGTGAGCCTGCCCGAGGATCGGGACCCGCGCCGGACACCGGACTCCTCGCGGCGGCCGCCTTCGCGAGGCTGGCTGAAGACACCGTGGTGGGTCGCCGGGGCCGCACTGGCGTGCCGTCGTCGGTATCCTGGGTGTGGCCTCCTCATTCTTCGTCACGCCCGGCGCTCGCACGTTGACCGAGCAGGACACGATCGTCCTGGCCGACTTCGAGAACACCACCGGCGAGCCGGTCTTCGACGGCGCGCTCAAGGTGGCGCTTGCGGTCGCGCTGGAGCAGTCGCCGTTTCTGAAGGTGTTTCCCGACGACCGCGCGCGCGAGACGCTGCGCCTGATGCAGCGCTCGCCTGACGAGCGCATCACGCGATCGATCGCGCGCGAGATCGCGCGGCGCGAACAGCTGAAGGCGCTGCTCGCCGGCTCGATCGCCAGTCTTGGACGCAACTACGTGCTCGCCCTCGAAGCCATCAACGCCGAGACCGGCGACGTGATGGCACGGGAGCAGGCGGAAGCGGCCAGCAAGGAGCAGGTGCTGACGTCGCTCGGGCACGGCGACGTCGCGGCTGCGCGAGAAGCTGGGCGAGTCGCTCGCGTCGATTCAGAAGTTCGATGTCGCCGCTGCCGCGAGCGACCACGGCGTCGCTCGACGCGCTCCACGCCTACTCGCTCGCGCTCTACGGAAGGCCGCGAGGTTCCGCGTCTCGAAGCCATTCCGCAGCTCAAGCGCGCGATCGAGCTCGATCCGACCTTTGCGATGGCTCACGCGTTCCTGTCCGGCGTCTACGCCAACACCGGTCAGTCGGCACTGGCGCCGGCGTTTTCGCGAAGGGCATTCGAGCTGCGCGACAGAGTCAGCGAGCGCGAGCGGTTCTTCATTTCGTGGCGCTACTATCGCGACGCGATCCAGGACTGGGACAAGGCGCTCGAGCTCGCGCGATCCTGGACGGCGACCTATCCGAGAGAAGCGTTCGCGTTCAACAGTCTCGGGAGTCGCGTTCCTTCGCCTCGGTCGGTTCGAGCAGTCGGTCGCAGCCGTTTCGCGAGGCGATCCGTCTCGATCCCAAGTTCGTCCCGGCGTATTCGAATCTGGCCGCGTCGCTGCTTGCGCTCAACCGGTTCGACGAGGCACGGGCCATCCTCAAGCAGGCGGCCGATCGGCAGCTCGACTTCATCGGCGCCCGCCGGCTGTCGTATCTTCTTGCGTTCGTCCAGGGCGACTCGACGACGATGGCGCGCGAGCTGGAATCGTCGGTCGGCGTGCGCGAGACGAATGCCGCGTTCGGCTGGCAGGCGCACACCTCCGCCTTTTCCGGACGCGCAATGGCGGCGCACGAGCAGTTCCGCCGCGGCATCCAGATGTCCCTTCAGGGGAACTTCACGGAAGTGGCGGCGCAGCTGACGATGGAAGACGCCGAGAACCACGCGATCGTCGGGCAGTGCGCCGAGGCGCGCCGCGAGGTGTCGCCGGGCCTCGAGTTGAGTCGCGACAATGGCACGCTCGAGCGAGCGAGCCGCGTCCTCGCCCTGTGCGGCGCAGGACGCGAGGCGTTGAGCCTTTCGCACGAGGTGGCGAAACGGTTTCCGGACGCGACGCTCACGAACCGCGTGTCGTTGCCGGTGACCGCGGCGGCACTCGCCATCGAGCAGGGCGAACCGGCGCGAGGACTCGAACTGCTGGAGCCGGTCAGGCCGTACGATCACGCGCCTTCGGCGGAGTTCTGGCCCGCCTACCTTCGAGGCCAGGCCTACCTTCAGCTGAAGGATGGTCGTGCCGCCGCGTCCGAGTTCCAGAACATCGTGACCCACCGCGGCGAGGTTCCCGTCTCGGTGCTCTATCCCCTCGCCCACCTTGGACTCGCTCGCGCGGCGGCGATGAGCAACGACGCGGAAAGGGCGCGCAAGGCATACGAAGCCTTCTTCGCGCTCTGGAACGAGGCCGACTCGGACCTGCCGGTGCTACGCGACACGCGCCTCGAGTATTCCCGTCTTTCAGGAAAGCAACATCCGCAGGCAGCCGCCCCCTCGACCCGGTAAACTCCCGACGCCCAACTTCCAATTCCCAAAACGTCTTGGGAGTTGGAGGTTGGTCGTTGGGAATTGTCCCGATCCCCGATCCCTTCGGCCCGCGGCAGTAACGCGGTGAGAGGAGCCTATTGTCCGCCGGGCGGCGGACAAAGTGCCTGGGGTCCCCGGCCACTGCCCCCGGCTCGGAGCCCAAAACACTGTCTGCCAACCGGAGGCACCGCCAGGATCCGTGGCGCAGCGCTTGCACCCAGCCCTGCTCTTCCGAGCCATGGCAGCACTTACTCCACGCGTTTCCGGAACCAGGCCTTCGCCTCGCCAGCCGGTCGTCGTGATCGGTGCGGGCCCCGCCGGGCTGACGGCCGCCTATCTGCTCTCGAAGCAGAACTTCGCGGTCACCGTCCTGGAGGCGGACAGCGTTGTCGGAGGGATCTCTCGAACCGCACAGTACAAGGGTTTCCGGTTCGATATCGGTGGCCATCGCTTCTTCACGAAAATTCAGGAGGTCAACGACCTCTGGGAGGAGCTGCTCGGAGAGGAATTCCTCCGGGTTCCCAGAATCTCGCGCATTCACTACAAGGGCAGATTCTTCGACTATCCGCTGCGGGCCGCTAACGCCTTGGCCGGGCTCGGTCATGGTGAACGCCGTGCGGATCGTCCTGAGCTATCTCCGTGCACAGTGGCGACCGCATCCGGTCGAGGACACCTTCGAACAGTGGGTGACCAATCGATTCGGCCAGCGACTGTACGAAGTGTTCTTCAAGACCTACACGGAGAAGGTATGGGGCATTCCGTGCCATGAGATTCGCGCCGAGTGGGCGGCGCAGCGCATCCAGGGTTTGTCGCTCGCTCGCGCCATTCTCAGCGCGACCGCGCTCACCAAACGCGCGGCGTCGGTCAGAAGCCTCATTCACGAGTTCCGATATCCCAGGCTCGGTCCCGGCCAGATGTGGGAGCAGTGTCGCGACCGCATTGTGGCGATGGGACAATCGGTGCTTCTCGACCATCACGTGACGGCCGTCGAACACGCAGGAGGCCGCGTGGTGGCGGTGCGGGCCAGGACGCGAGATGGGGTCGAACGACGCTTCGCCGCGGATCACGTGATATCGAGCGCGGCGCTTCCTGCGCTCGTTCGCGCGCTCGATCCACCGGCGCCGGATCGAGCGATCGACGCAGCGGCGGGCCTGAAGTATCGCGACATGGTCGTGGTAGGCCTGGTGCTGGATCGCGCGGATCTCTTCCCCGACAACTGGATCTACATTCACAGCGAGAACGTCAAGGTGGGGCGGATCCAGAACTTCGGAAACTGGAGCCGTGAGATGGTGCCTACGCCAGGACAATCGGCTCTGGGCCTCGAGTATTTCTGCTTCAAGAACGAACCATTCTGGAGCCGCGGCGACGACGAACTCATCGAGCTTGCGACGCGCGAGCTCTCGACCCTGGGCCTGGCGAATGGTGCGAAGGTCGTGGACGGCACCGTGATTCGGATGCCCAACGCGTACCCCGTGTACGACTCGAGCTATCGCGATCAGCTGGCCGAGGTTCGAGCGGCGCTGGAGCCTGTCCAGGGGCTGCAAACCGTTGGGCGCAACGGGCTGCACAAGTACAACAACCAGGATCATTCGATGCTGACGGCCATGATGGCCGTCTGGAACATTCAAGGCGAATCGCACGACGTGTGGGCCGTCAACACCGATTTCGAGTACCTCGAGGAACAGCGTCTCGAGCGCGAGCCGGCCGCCAGACCCCCTCGACCGACTCCCCACGCCCTCGCGCGCGTTTGCCGGCGGGCGTCTGCGCCTGCGCGTGGAACCATGAGCGGCCCGGCGGACGCCATGTCCGGCCGAGTCGCGCTATTCGGAGCCACCGGCTTCATTGGACCGCACCTGGTTCGGAGCCTGCGTCTTCAGGATGCAGAGGTGGTCGTTCTCGCGCGGCCGACCAGCGACACCCGCGCGATCGAATCATTGGGCGCGACCATCATCCGTGGCGACGTCACCGATGCTGCGGCGGTGCGACGCACGATCGAAGGCGCAGACGTTGTCTACTATGCAGCTGTGGCTCGTGGCCGCGAGGTGTCCTGCAACTACCAGGTCAACGTCGTCGGGCTCGAGCTCGCCATCCGCGCCGCAATCGACGCGCGGGTCCGGCGCTTCGTTCATTGCGGCTCCGCGGGCGTGCTCGGGTATCAGTCAAACCGACCAGTGCTCGAAAATGATCGTCCGACACCGGACACCGACTACCGGCGCACGAAGCTGATGGCGGATTACTTGGTGCACCGGCACCGTGACCGCATCCCGATCGTCACCGCCCGATTGTCCAGCGTATATGGGCCCGGCAGTCGAAAGCTGCTGGGCGTGACACGAGACGTGTTGTCCGGACGCGTGACTGCCTTCGGACCTGGCACGGGATTCTGTCACTTCACGCATATCGATGACGTTGTGGACGGGTTGCTGCTGTGCGCATTTCACCCCGCGGCACCGGGAGCGACCTATCACATCGTGGCCGAGCCCATCCCGACGCTGCGGGGCATTTATGACGCAATCGCCGCTGCGCTGGGAGTCCCCTTCAGGTGGCGATCGCTCCCAGGCAGCACCCTGGCCGCACAGGCGGCGCGGCTGCTCACGTGGATGGGCAAGCCGGTCGGCCTCGAGTCGCAGCACCTGCAGATGATCAAGTTCTTCACCTGGCCCCGCGCGTACGATTCGACGCGCGCCCGGCAGGAGCTCGGCTATCACTCACGCGTCAGCATCCAGGACGGGATGAAGCAGCTCGTCGACTGGTATCGTGACGCCGGGTTACTCGACGCGCCTTACGCCGAGGCGAAGCAGCATGCGTGACACCGCCACGCCCGACCTTGCGGTGATTCTGACGGCGGAGAACGACGGCTCCAATCTCACGACGGTGCTCTCCCGGCTGCGCCACCAAACGATTGCCGCGCGCATCGAAGTGTTGATTGGTGCACCGGACCCCGAGCTCGTGCAGATCACCTCGGCGGACCGTGCGGCGTTTGCCGACGTACGCATCGTGAACCTGGACGGACGACGATCGCTCTCACTGGCACGAGCACTGTGCACTCAGGCGGCGCGCGCCGATTTCGTGGCGCTCGGTGAAGACCACTGCCTCCCGAATCCGGAGTGGGCCGAGGTCTTGTTGACTCGCCTGCGCGAGGGCTACGCCGGTGTCGGTCCCCAAATGGTCAACGCCAACCCTGGCAGCGTCATCAGTTGGGCTTCGTTCCTGATGGCGTACGGTGGATGGAGCGCGCCGATCGAGCCGGGGGCGGTCGACACTGTGGCCGGGCACAACAGCGGATACAGTCGGATGGCCTTGCTTAGTCTCGGCGACGAGCTCCCGCATCTGCTCCAAGCGGAAACGGTCATGCACTGGGAGCTCGCGAAACGGGGCGCTCGCTTCTTTGTCGATCCGGCGGCGCAAGGGACGCACTTCAACATCTCGCGGCTCGGGGCGTTCTTACGGGAGCGCCTGTATTCGTCGCGAGTATTCAGTTCCGTCTGGTCACGCCACTGGCCGTGGCGTCGCCGGCTGTATTTCGCCGCCCTTGGGCCATTGATTGGTGTGCGTCGCGTCGGCCCCCTGCGCCAACGCCTGGCGTGCATTCCGAATCTCGAGGTGAGTCGCGTTCGCCTCCTCCTATTGCTCTTCGTCTCGCTGCTGTTCGGCGGCGTGATGTACAGCGTCGGCTTTCTGTTCGGCGCGAAGGGATGCGAAGAATTCGAGTGGCAGGAGGAAATCGATCGGGGTCGTTTGATGCGCCGATCCGATTGCGCACTCCTGCAGGCGCAATAGAGAGCAGAACCGGGAGCCGAACAGATGTCAGGACAGCCGATCCGTCTCGGTCTCATTGGCTGCGGCGCGATTGCGCGCAATGTCCACCTGCCGGCGCTGGCATCTCTCGGCGAATTCGACGTCATCGCGGTCGCTGAGAGCGACGCGCGCGCACGCACGCAGGCGCTGGAGCTCGCCCCCGCAGCTCGCGCGTTTGTGGACTATCGCGATCTGCTCACGCACGCCGAGATCGACGCCGTGGTGGTGGCGTTGCCAAACCAGCTTCATTCGGAGGCCGCGCTCGCCGCGCTCTCGTGCAGGCGTCACGTGTACCTCGAAAAACCGATCGGCATCCAGGCCGAGGAGGTCGACAGACTGCAACAGGCCGCCGCCCGCGACGATCGCGTCATCATGGTCGGGTTCAACTACCGTTACCATCCCCTGACTCTCCAACTGCGGGCCCTGATGCACGGCAACGCAGTGGGCCGCATCGTTGCCGCACGGTCGATCTTCACGACGCCCGGGCGGACCCTGCCACCCTGGAAGCAGGCTCGCCAGACCGGAGGAGGCGTGCTGCTCGATCTGGCATCACACCACTTCGACCTTGCCCGGTTCGTGTTTGCGCAGCCGATCGTGCGTATCGCGGCGGACATCCAATCGTTGCACTCCGAACACGACGTGGCTTCCGTCAGCATGACTCTGGCGGACGGTGTCGTCCTGCAGTCGCTGTTCTCGTTCGGCGTCGCTGCACGCGACGAATGGACCGTGTACGGCGACCATGGTGTCTTGCATATGGATCGATACTCTTCGTTCGGCGTGTCGGTCGATCCATTGGAAGTCCAGTCGCGCCCGCGCGCGGTGTTCCGGCATATCGGACAGGCTCTACGCGGCCCGATGCTGCGGCACCGCCTGCGCTCGCCAGGACGCGATCCGTCGTTCAGAACGGCTCTGCATGACTTCGCGGCCGCGATCCGTGGGCAGTCGAACGCCGATCGGCCCCTTCTGGCCGACGGCCGCCGGAGCCTTGAGGTCGTGCTCGCCGCCGAGTTCTCGGCCGAGACAGGCCGACCTGTGGAATTCACTCAGCCAGCGGCCGACGCCGCTTTGGGCCGGGCCTCGTGACTGAATCGAAGCCCTCGCTCTCCGTCGTCCTCGCCACCCACGACACGTTCGCGTCAATTGCGGCGACGGTGCGGCATCTCGCGCGGCAAACGGCCGCAGCCGCGATCGAGTTGGTGATCGTCGCACCGGATCGGTCGGAGCTGGGCGCCGACGAATCGCTCCTGGCTGGCTTTGGCGCCGTGTGCGTCGTCGAGTATCCAGGGGGCGGTTCGCCGTCACATTGCAACGCCGCGGGGGTCCGCCGCGCGACCGCCCCGGTCATCGCGCTGGCAGAGGATCATTGCTTTCCCGACCCCGATTGGGCGGAGCGTTTGATTGCTGCCCATGGCGGGCCCTGGGCGGCTGTCGGCCCCGCGGTTCGTAACGCCAATCCAGGCAGCTGTGCGAGCTGGGCGGACCTGCTGATTGGCTACGGCCCGTGGCTCGAGCCGGTAGCCGGCGGCGAAGTCGAATTCCTACCCGGCCACAACTGCAGCTATAAACGCGCCATCCTGCTCGAGGATGATGCGCGCCTGGAGAGCTGGCTCGAGGCCGAGACGCTGTGGCATTGGGAACTGCGGCGCCGAGGGGAACGGTTGCTTCTTGAACCGACGGCGCGAGTGGCTCACACGAATTTCTCCCGCTGGTCGAGCTTTCTGCCGGTGAATTTCTACAACGGCTGGCTCTTTGCCGCGTCGCGCTCCCGCGGGATGTCGCCAGCCCGGCGCGTCGTCTATGTGCTGCTCGGCCCGTTGATCCCGCTGGTCCGCGCGGCGCGTATCGCCCGGGCGGTCGTGAGGTCGCCCGCGCTGCTTCGCCGCTTTTGTTTGGCGTTGCCGGCTGTCCTGGCGGGACTCGCGTGCGACGGATTCGGCCAGATGCTCGGATACGCGTTCGGCGCTGGAAACGCATACCGCCAGGCGGCCGCGTACGAATGGCGGCGGGACCAGCATGTGACAGAGCACGATCGGCATCGCCTGCTCGAGGCCGCCGAATGAAGCGCCGCCTCCTGTTGATCAACGACTACGGCGTGCCACTGGGGGGGTCGGAGATCGGACTACGCACCTTACAGCACGCGCTCGGTGATCGCGGCTGGGACGTGCACATGTTCACGTCCGACGCCGGCGCAGGAAAGCTCTTCGCCAACGAGACCTGCTTTGGGACGACCTCCCGCTTCCGTACGCTCATGGCGAGCTTCAATCCCGCCTCGGCCATCACTCTGCAACGTGTGCTTCAGCGCTTTCGTCCGGACGTCGTGCACGTCAAGGATTTTCTGTCCCAGCTTTCTCCGTCGATCTTGCCGGTTCTGCGCGGCACACCCTGCTTGATGCACGTGGAGTGGTACAAGGCCGTGTGTCCGACGGGAACGAAGATGCTGCCGGACGGATCGCGCTGCACGGAATCCCCGGGCCGCGTGTGCCATCGGGGTGGCTGCCTGCCCTGGCGCGACTACGCACCGCTGATGTTCCAGGCGAGCCTGCTGCGCCGGTGGCGCGCGGGGTTCGGCCTCGTCGTGGCCAACAGCCACGCGACGCGAAGGCGGCTGGAGGAGCATGGCTATCGGGACGTCGAGGTGATCCATTACGGCGCGCCCAGTTGTCCCGTACGACCGCCGCTCGCCGATCCGCCGACGGCGGTGTTCGCCGGCCGGTTGGTTCGTGAAAAGGGGATCGACGTCCTGCTGCGTGCCTTCGCCACCCTTGTGGGCGACGTACCAGCGGCTCGATTGATCATCGTCGGCGAGGGTCCCGAGCGACCGGAGCTCGAGCAGTTGATCGGCGAACTCGGTCTGGACTCCCGCGTCCAATTGCTCGGCAACGTGCCTCACGATCAGATGAATCGCGTTGCGGCGCCTGCATGGGTGCAAGTCGCGCCTTCGCGATGGGACGAACCGTTCGGCATCGTCGCGGCGGAGGCGATGATGCAGGGACGTGCGGCAATCGTCACCGGCACCGGCGGGCTGGCGGAAATCGTCGCCGACGGCGACGGCGGGTTCCACACGCCGCCAGGCGACGTGCCCGCCTTGGCGGCCGCCCTGCGCCGGCTCCTGACCGATCGCGAATTGGCCGAGCGATTCGGGAAGGCTGCCAGGCGTCGCGCCCTGGCCCATTTCAGTGAAGATCGCTTCGTCGACCAGTTCATCGCGCTGTATGAGCGGCTGCTGCAAACACAACGCGCGGCGGTTCAGAACCATGGCTGACCGGGACGGCCGCAACCTCCTCGATGGGACTCTCAGCGTCCTGATTGCGGAAGGACTCTTCCCGCTGACCGCGATGATCAGCGCCGCGTACCTGACCCGTCGCCTTGATCCCGCGGACTATGGGACGTTGATCCTCTGCGTGAGCATCGTCGTGTGGATTCAGTGGAGCATCACGACGTTGTTCAGCCGCGCCACGATCAAGTTCGTACGCCAGGCGGACGATTGGCGGCCGATCGGCCAGACCGTGCTGCGGCAGGAACTCCTCTTCGGTGTGGTCGCCGCGCTGGGATTGATGGCGCTTGCGGTGCCAGTGGCGCGACTGCTTCACGCGTCCGCGCTCGTCGGAGCGCTCGGTCTTCTTGCCATTGACATTCCGATCTTTTGCGCCGCCAATGCGCACCAAGCAATTCTGGTTGGCCTCGGCGGCTTCCGCGGTCGCGCGATCGCGTCCGCGGCGCGCTGGATCGTCCGTCTGGTCCTGATCATCGTCCTGGTTGAATTCGGTTTCGGTCTGCACGGCGCCCTGATAGGCCTGATCGGCGCTTCAGTGGCGGAACTCGCGGTGTATCGCTACTTCGTGCGCCCGTCGCTGTCTGGCCGAGAAGGACTTCCCGTCCGTGAAATGCTCGGCTACGTCGCCCCGCTGTTCGTGTTTTCCATGAGCATGCGACTGTTCGATCGCACGGACTTGCTGATGCTGACGTTGCCTGCGCTGGGCGGTTCGATGGACCGGGCCGGCGTCTTTGGTGCGGCGCAGCAAGTGGCGCTGCTGCCGGCATTGTTCACCGGGGCGTTCGCGCCGCTGCTGCTCTCGACCCTCAGCTATCAGCTTTCGAACGGCCGTCTCGAGGCGGCGCGGCTGATCTCCCGGCAGGGACTGCGTGTGGCGATCCTGCTCGTACCGATTGCCGCATTGGTTGCTGCCTTGGCCAATGCGACCGTACATGTGGTCTTCGGTGCCCAGTTTGACGCGGCCGGTCCGCTGTTAGCCATTCTGTTTCTTGGTTCTTGCGCCCGCGTGGTAGTGGGCATTGGCGCCGCCATTCTGACGGCGATCGGTCGCCCCGGACTGTGCACCTGGATTGGTCTACCGATGTGGCTGACGCTGATCGCGGCGGAACTCGTGATGATCCCCAGGTTCGGCACCATCGGTGGCGCCGTCGCGACGACCACGGTCGCGTGCCTCGGTGCCATCGCGACCTTGCTTTTCGTGGACCGCGCATGGGCGCTGCGCCCACCGGTAGGCGCCGCCGTCCGGTCGGCGGCGGTCAGCGTCCTCGTGTTCGCGGTGGCGAGCGCGCTGCCCGAAGCGGGTTCGTGGCTGCTGCCCAACTACCTGATCGGTATCGCGGTGATCGGGCTCGCATTCCTGGGCCTCGGTGAATTCAACCCGGCCGAGCGCTCCCTCCTTCGTTCGGCGCTCGGCCGCGTGGTGCAACCTTCGTCGCTGGCAGGCGAGGTGGTGTAAGCCGTGACCCCGACCTTCAGCGTGATCATCCCGACGTACAACCGGCCGCGGCACGTCAGCGGGTGTCTCCGCGCGCTGACGCAACAGAACTATCCGAGACAGCAGTTCGAGGTCATCGTGGTTGACGACGGCAGCCTGGAGCCGTTGGATCGGGTTGTCGACCCCTATCGCGGGCGCCTGACCGTGACGCTGCTGCGCCAAAGAAACGCCGGACCGGGCGCCGCCAGAAATACGGGCGCGTCGATGGCACGCGGACAACACCTGGCTTTCACCGACGACGACTGTCGCCCGCACGGCGACTGGCTCCGGCAGCTCGACACAGCCTTTCGGACGAACGCCGCCAGCATGATTGGCGGGCGCACGGTGAACGGGCTGTCGCGCAATTGCTATTCCGCGGCAAGTCAATTGATTGTGGATGTCGTGTACACGTTCTATAACCGCGACCCGACAGCTGCGCGGTTCTTCGCGTCAAACAACGTCGCGATGCCCAAGCGGATGTTCGATGCGGTGGGCGGGTTCGACAGCGGCTTCTTCAGGGCCGCAAGCGAGGATCGCGAGTTCTGCGATCGCTGGCGGATGAAGGGGTACGCGATGGCCTACGACGCCGACGTCGTGATCCAGCACCTTCATCAGCTCACACTCCGCACGTTTTGCAAACAGCATTTCACGTACGGGCGCGGAGCGCTCCGCTACCATACCGTCCGTGCCCGGCGCGGCTCGGGACGACTGAGAGACGACTTGCCGTTCCACATGCAGTTGCTGCGTAATCTGCGCGGACCATTCTCGCGGATGCGGCCGAACCGGGCCGTGCCAATGATCGCGCTCCTGGCGCTGTGGCAGGTGGTCAACGCCGCGGGATTTGCGTACGAGCGTCTGTGCGCGATCGGGAGTCCGCGGCTCCGCGGTGCCGAATTGGCTCGTCGATAGCTCTCAGTCCCGAGCGGCGAGGTGGCGCATTGCAAGGAGCTCGATCGCTTTCGGGCGGGGCGTGCAGGACGCGACGCACTCGCCGGTTGTGAGCGTGCGCATCGGGCGCTTCGTTGGTCGAAGCGCCGCAAGCGGTGTATGCTGAAAACAGGCTGCCAGATTACATTCCCAGGTCTCTAGCTTCTCCATGACATCCTCTGAAACGGCGGGGCCGCGCCAAGTCGGCAGCGTGGCGCGCGATGGCGACGTTTCTCCTCCGTCCGGCCAGCCTCTCCTGGCGATGCGCGGCGTGTCGAAGCACTTTGGCGGCACGCAGGCACTCATCGACGCGGGGATCGACGTCGGCGCGGGCGAGATCGTAGCGCTCCTGGGCGAAAACGGGGCGGGCAAGTCGACGCTGATCAAGATACTCGCCGGTGTCCATGCGCTCGAATCCGGCACAGTGACCTACCGCGGCCGCGACGTGACCCACGCGCTGCGTCGCCTGCCCATCGCGTTCATCCATCAGGATCTTGGTCTGATCGAATGGATGACGGTTGCCGAAAACATCTCGCTGATGCTCGGCTTTCCGCGCCGCTTCGGCATGATTGACTGGAACGCGACGCGCACGCGCGCCGAGGAAGCCCTCAAAGTCGTCGGTGCCGACATCGACCCTGAGCGGCGTGTCCATCATCTGACGCGCACCGAGAAGTCGCTGGTGGCGATCGCGCGCGCGCTGGCGGCCGACGCCGAAATCCTGGTGCTCGACGAGCCGACGGCCAGCCTGCCTGCCAACGAAGTGGCGCGGTTGTTCACGGCGCTACGGCTGCTGCGGGCACGCGGCGTCGGCATGATCTACGTCTCGCACCGGCTCGACGAGGTGTTCGAGATCGCCGACCGCATGGTCATCCTGCGCGACGGGCGCCTCGTCGCCGAGCGCCGTGTCAGCGAGACCAGCCGCGGAGGAGGCGATCCTGCTCATCGTCGGCCGCGAGCCTTCGCAAGTGTTCAGGCGGCCGGCGCGACACGAGGGATCGGCGCGGCTCATATTCGAGCAGCTCACCACCGACGACGCCGGTCCATTCGACTGTCGGATGCGGGCGGGCGAGGTGGTCGGGTTCGTCGGCCTGCGCGGCGCCGGCCAGGAAAGCGTCGGCCGCGCGCTGTTCGGGCTCGCGCACGCGACCGCCGGACGAATCCTGCTCGACGGACGCGCGATCGCCGCATCCTCTCCACGCGAGGCCATCCGTCTCGGCATCAACCTGGTCTGCGCCGATCGGGTCGCAGAGTCGGTCGTTCCCGGCCTGTCGA
Organism: uncultured Acidobacteriota bacterium; assembly: GCA_963741135.1. Taxonomy (GTDB): domain Bacteria; phylum Acidobacteriota; class Vicinamibacteria; order Vicinamibacterales; family UBA2999; genus Gp6-AA40. The sequence goes on along the minus strand of CAVUHC010000003.1, from coordinate 10,582 downwards.
TTCGGGAGAACCTGTTCATCAACCCGGTGGCCGCCGGTCTCAGCCTGATCTCGTATCTCAGGCCGCACCAGGAATCGCGCGCCGCCCTCGAGCTCGGCGAACGCGTCGGCTTGAGGCCGAATGACTGCTCGCTGCCAATCGAGTGGCTGTCGGGCGGCAATCAGCAGAAGGTCGTGGTCGGCCGCTGGCTGCACCTCAACGGCAGCGTCTACGTGTTTGAAGATCCAACCGCCGGCGTCGATGTCGGCGCCAAGGCGGAAATCTACCGGCTGTTTGATGTCGTGCTCAAAGGCGGCGCCACGATTCTGATCGTCTCAACCGACTTCGAAGAGGTCGCCAAGATCTGCCACCGCGCGCTGGTGTTCGATCGCGGACAGGTTGTGGCGGAGTTGTCAGGCGACGATCTGTGCGCCGAAAATCTGCTCGCCGCGGCGTCGGCGCGCATCGGACAGGTACAACGAGACCATCCAGGTCATGCAGTCCCTCAAATCTAACGCCCTCGAGCCGACGCGTTCGGAGCTCGCGGCGCTGAGCCGCGGCCGGGCGATCGTCCGCATGCTGCCGATCTACGGCCTGCCGATCCTTACGGTCCTGCTGATCGGCTTCTTCTCGTATCTCCTTCCCGAGTCGTTTCCGACAGCGATTAACGCCCGCTCGATCCTCAGCGACAAATCGATCATCGCGCTGCTCGCGCTGGCGGCCATGGTGCCGATGATGGCAGGGCGCATCGATCTCACCATTGGCTTCGGGATCGTGATGTGGCACATCCTCGCGATCAGCCTCCAGGTCCAGTACAACTTTCCCTGGCCGCTGGCGTGCCTCATCGTCGTGCTGTGCGCAGGCGCCGCGGGATTGATCAATGGACTCCTCGTCGAGGTCGCCCAGATCGACTCCTTTATCGCCACGCTGGGAACCGGCACCATCCTGTATGCGCTTGCCCTGTGGCACACAGGCGGGCGCCAGGTGATCGGAGAGCTGCCTCCGGGCTTCGTCGAGATCAACGGCATGACGATCCTCGGCGTGCCGATTCCGGCCGTATATGTGCTCGTGCTGGCGGTGGCGCTTGTGGATCACGACCGAGCGGATGCCGCTCGGCAGGCACATCTACGCAATCGGCGCCAATGAGAAGGCCGCGGCGCTCAATGGCATTCCGGTTCGCGCCTATGTCATCGGCGTGTTCGTCGCGTCGGGGCTGATCGTGGGCTTCACAGGCTGCGTGCTTGCCAGCAAGCTCCAGATCGGACAGGCGAACGTCGGCCTCGACTACCTGCTGCCGGCGCTGGTCGGCACCTTCCTCGGCTCGACCACGATCCGGCTCGGACGCGTCAATGTGTGGGGCACAATCGTGGGCGTGCTGATTCTGGCGGTCGGCATTTCCGGAATTCAGCAGCTCGGCGGCGCCTTCTTCGTCGAGCCGTTGTTCAACGGGATCACGCTCCTCATCGCCATCGCGCTTGCGGGCTTCGCCCAGCGGCGGCGCTCGGTCACGACCCGCAAGCCTTCGATCACGGGCATCGAGCCCACGCGCCACTCAGACATGCGTAGCGGCGGACCTTCCGCCTTCGCCGACGCTTCGGCGGACAGGTCAGGTCCGCCTACGGACACGAATTCAGAAAGGGAAGATGGAGATGGTGAGGTTTCGGCTGCAACATAGACTGGCGGACCTGACAAGGTCCGCCCCGCGCTCGCCGATCGTCGCCGCGGCGCTCTTGGCGTTCTCCGTCGCATGCGGAGGCGGCGGCACCGGGTCGGGCGGAGGTGACGCCGCTGCGGGCGCCGGTGTGAAGGCCGGTGTGGACGATGCCTATCTCGCGATGGCGAAGGAGTACATCGCCAAGGTCACCGCGCCAGGCACGCCGTGGACCGGTCCGACGACCGGTCCCCAGGCGCAGAGCAGGAAGCTGGTCGTCTACGTCTCCTCCGATCAGCGCAACGGTGGTCCGCAGGGCGCGGGCGACGGCGCGCAGGAGGCAGCCAAAGTCATCGGGTGGGATCTCCGCATCCTCGACGGCCAGGGCTCCGTGCAGGGGCGCCTGACCGCACTCAACCAGGCGATCGCGCTGAAGCCGGACGCCATCATCCTCGGCAACGTCGATACGCTTGAACAGGCGCCGGCAATTCAAAGGGCGGCCACCATGGGTATCAAGCTGGTCGGCTGGCACGCCGCCGCCGCGCCCGGTCCGGTCCAGGGGCAGCCCGTGATCACCAACGTCACCACCGATCCCCGTGAAGTGGCCAGAGCGGCGGCGTTGTATGCGGTGGTCGATTCCAACGGCACCGCAAGCGTCATCCTGTTCAAGGACAGCATCACCACCATCTCGACGGCAAAAACCGACACGGCGGCCGAAGTGATCAAAGGATGCGCGGGCTGCAAGGTGATCACGATCGACGACACGCCGATGGGCGATCTCGCCAACCGCATGGCCAGCCTGACCACGTCATTGCTCACGAAGTACGGTCAGGCGTGGACCTACAGCATTGCGGTCAACGATCTGTACTTTGATTTCTCAGCGCCGTCGCTGCAGTCTGCAGGCGTCAACGCCGCAGACGGGTACCCGCGTCAGATTTCGTCGGGTGATGGATCGGTGACGGCCTTCCAGCGCATCCGGCAGCGCCGCTACCAGATCGCCACGGTCGCTGAACCGCTGCGCCTCCAGGGCTGGATGTGCATCGACGAGCTCAATCGCGCGTTCGCGGGCCAGCCGCCGAGCGGCTTCGTCCCGCCGCCGCATCTGTTCATCGCTTCGAACCTCGATCGCGACGGCGGACAGAACAACGTCTACGAGCCTGAGAACGGCTACAAGGACATCTACAAGAAGATCTGGGGCAGGTAGTCGGCCTCCTTCATCACGTTGGATGCCTGATACAAGAACAGCTCAGATCAGCCTGACGGACGATGGCGTGGTGGTCGTGCGTATCCGCATGGGCGCCCGCCAATCCATGACCGATGCGAGCGAAAACCTGGCGGCCGCGGTGCTCGAGGCCGCGAGTCGACGACGCCCGCTGCTTGTGGACATCCGTGGTGCTCAGCCGCTGGCCGCCGATGTGCGCCGGCAGTACTCGGGTCAAAGAGTGGTCGACGCATTCTCAGCGCTGGCACTGCTCATCGAAACCAGCACCCTGGGACGCACAATGGGGAATGTGTACTTGAGCCTTGCCCGCCTCGCCATCCCCACACACCTCTTCGACGAAGAGGCGCGGGCACTCGAATGGCTGAACAGGCATAGCCGCGAGTGACGCACGGAAGCGGGACGGCGCCGCTACGTCTTGTAATACGCCGGCTCGTTGCCCGGGTACCACTTGATGTTGCAGCCCATGCTCGGCCGCTGCGTCGCCGGTGCGGGCTTGCCCGCGAGCACCGCATCGGCCGCGGCGCGCAGGTCGGCGCCTGTCACGGGCACGTCGCTCTTCGGGCGGCTGCCGTCGAACTGGCCTCTGTAGGCGAGGCGGCCACTGGCGTCGAACAGGAAGAAATCCGGCGTGCAGGCGGCGTTGAACGCGCGTGCAATCTCCTGCTTTTCGTCGAACAGATACGGGAAGGTATAGCCCGCCGCCGTCGCCTCCTCCTTCATCCCCTCAGGCCCGTCTTCGGGAAACTCCTTCACGGAGTTCGACGCAATCGCGACGATTTTGAGCCCCTTGGCCTGGTACTCCTTCGCGAACCGCGCAAATTCGGGTCGGATGTGCTGCACGAAGGGGCAATGCTTGCAGATGAAGGCGACGAGCAGTCCCTGGGCGCCTTTGAAATCGGCGTCCGACACGGTCCGGCCATTGAGGTCAGGCAGTGAGAACGAAGGGAGTGTGGTACCGAGATCGAGCATCACGGAAGGGACATGGGGCATGAAATCTCCTCGTAAAGAAGACGATTATAGCGTGCTCAGGCGAGCCTGAACGGCTGGGTGCTTCAGCACGTCGCGATTGACGACGTACGTCGGCGCCTCGCCTTTGGCGACGGCGATGACAGATCGGAATGCGCTTTCCGCGTTGTTGCGGAAGAATTCGTCCGTCCAGCAGATGGAATGCGGCGTCACGACGACGTTGTCGAGCTTGAGGATCGGATTGTCTGGTGCAATCGGCTCCTGCTCGAAGACATCGAGAGCGGCGCCGGCGATGCGTCGTTCCACCAGCGCCGTGTAGAGCGCATTCTCATCGACGATCGGTCCGCGCGCGGTGTTAATGAGATACGCGGTCGGCTTCATCAGGGAGAATTCTCGGTCGCTGACCAAATGCCGAGTCTCCGGCGTGAGCGGGCAATTGACGCAGACGAAATCGGACTCACGCAACACCGCGTCCTTGTCGGTCAACCGGACGCGAAGCGTCGCCGCGTCCTCCGCCCTGGCGTACGGGTCGAACGCCATGTGAACCATGTCGAGCGGCGCCAGCAGGCGAAAGAGCTCGCTGCCGATGTTGCCGAGTCCGAGCGAACCGACCGTCTTGCCGGTCAGGCCGTCGCCCATATGCGACGTTGTCTCGGCCCAGCGCCCCGCGCGAGTGATCGTGTCCTTGATGCGCAGCTTGTGGGAAAGCGCCAGGATGAGCAGCAGAATGCTCGTCGCAACCGGCCGGCGCACCCCATCGGGCGTGTTCGTGAGGATGACCCCGCTGGCCGTGCACGCCGGCACGTCGATGCTGTCGTAACCCACGCCCATCCTCGCGACGATCTTCAGCCGCTGGCCGGGGCCTGATAGCGTGGCCGCGGTGACGCGCGGGTTCAGCACGCACACGGCATCGTAGTTGGCCGCGTGCGCCGCGGTCAGCTCCTTCACATTCTCTGCGATGAATTCCCACTCATACTGCGGATCGTCGAGCAACTGTAGCGCGCGCGTGTCGAAGATCGACGTGCCATCCGCGCGCAGCGTGTCGCGTGTGATGCCGATGCGGAATTTCTCGGGGGCCATGGGAGATCTTTTCAACCACGAAGGGCTTTCCTTCGCGTCTTCGTGGTTCGTATCGAATAGGGAACGGTTATTTCAGCGGGCCGACGAATTTCTCCGGCGACTTCGAGTACCAGTCGTAGATTTCCTTGCCGTTCCAGATCTGCACGCCCTTGAACTTCGCGACGTGCTCGTAGATCTGCTCGAGGTACTTGATCGCATGCGGCTGTCCCGCTGCGTACGGATGGATGGCGATCGAAAAGATCTTCGTCCGTTTGGCGCTCTCCTCGTACAGCCGCTCGAACGCATCGATGCACTTGCGCGCGAAGTACGACGCCTCCTGCGTCTGGACGGCAAGCGTGGTCACGTCCTGGCATTCGATCGGGTACGGCAGCGTGACGAGCGGGCCATGCTTGGTCGACATGCGCGTCGGCTCGTCGTCGTACGGCCACTCACACGTGTATTTGAGGCCGGCGCCGGCGAGGTGGTCCGGCGTCTGGAATGTTTCACCGAATCCGGGACTCAGCCAGCCAATGGGCCGCTGTCCCGTGAACTTCTCGAGCGTGTCGAGCGTCTTGACGATCATCGTCTCGGGATCCTGCTCGACGTGCATGGGCATCTGCTCGTAGCTGTGTCCCAGCATCTCCCAGTTCGCCTTGGTCACCGCCTCCATGATGCGCGGGTAATCGACGCAGACGCGCCCGTTCACCGACAGCGTCGGACGGATGCCGAGCCGCTCGAACAGTTCGTAGAACCGCCAGAAACCGACGCGATTCCCGTACTCGTGCCACGCCCAGTTCCCGACGTCGGGATGTCTGATCTGGCCCAGCGGCGGGACCAGGAGCACCCGCGGCATCGGACGAGAGATGTCCCACACCTCGACGTTGACGATCGTCCAGAACACAATCCGGTTGCCGTCTGGCAAGGGAGGCAGGGGCGGGCGATCGACGATCGCAGAGTAGGGCGCGCGTTCCCGAGGTTGGGTCATGGGCCGATGTACGTATCAAGTAACCGAAGACGTTGTCAAACCAACGAGGTTCGACTACTTCACACCGAGGATGGCCTTGCCGCCGGTAATCGCCGGAACGGTCGAGCGGATGATGTTCCAGCCTTCCTTGACGCGCCGCGCCACGAGTTCAGGTGTGGTGGCGGAGATCGCGCACGCGATCTTGGCCGCCCTGCAGGCCCTCAAGACCTGCTGAAACGCGGCCTCGACTTCCGGTGATCCCGGGAGGACGCCCATCGTACGCGTCAGATCGCTACCCTGGCCCAGGAACAAGGCACCGACGCCCGGCGTCGAGGCGATGGCGTCGACGTTCTTCAATCCCTCCGGCGACTCGATCATGGGCATCGCCAGAAGGTCACCCTGTGGATTGAGCGGCCACAGATCGGCGTGCTGGTTGTACTCGTCTGCGCTGAGCCCCCAGATCCACAGCGCGTTTGCCGGACCGTTGCCCCGTCTGCCATTGGGCTCGTAGTATTTCGAGCCCTTCAGCTGCGGATATCGCATGCTGCGGACGGCGCTCATCGCCTGTTCTTTCGTGTCCACTCCATTGAAGATGACTCCGTGCAACCCGATGTCGAGCGCCTGTTTGACCACCCAGTCGGACTGATCGGCTTCGGGCGGAAAACGCGCCATCAATGCCACGTCTGGCTGCAGGTTGCCCTTCTTGTGCACCATGCCACGGTCCGACATACCCATCAGGAACATTTGAAGCGCGGGCAGATCGAGCGGGTTGTGTTCCATGTCCACGTAGACGAAGTCGGCGGGTGCGCGCGCCATTTCACGGGCGTTGACCAGGGAAAGATCGGCCGCCTGGAGGCCATAGACCGTCTTGCCTTCAGCCAGCTTGGCAATGACGGGGTTGAGGTGCAGCGGCGGCTGCTGCGCATGCGGCACGCTTGCCGTCAACACGAACGCCGCCGAAACCGCGGCGATCAGGACGACCCAGATTCTTAGCCCGCGATCCCGAGATCGCAGAGCGGAACTTTTCAGCAGATTCGGCATCATCCCATCTCCGTCTGCACATGGTGACCGGTCGATTGCAAGTCCCTTCGCCATCGCCCGAAGGGCTTCGCGGCGCACGGGTCACACGTGCGCGACCCAGAAGATACCAGTGATCACACGGCGGAAATACGATTACTGCTCGTTGTGCCACTTGTTCCAGTAGCTGGTCCGCACACGAAGCCGCGCTTTGATCCCGGGCGGATGCGGCTGCTCGATAGGGATTTCGAACGTCAGAGCTTCGTCGGTGCTTTCAACGATCGTGGCCTTCTGGCGTTGACGGTTACGCTGATTGGCGAACGAGTATTCGAATGTCCATTCCCCGTTCGCATCACCGGGCGGGGACGGAGTCGCCTCCAGCATCACCGTGTCGCGGAATAGATAGCCGCCTTCGAAATGATCCTTCAAGAACAGCAGGCCGTCGACCTGATATCCCGGCACCCGCACGCACAGGTCCATGGCGAATGCGAAGCTGGTTCCCGTCTGACTCTGCGACATATCGAGAAAGACGTTGAACAGCACCGGGTTCGCCGCGGCGTTCGGCGTCCGCGCGCTTCCCGCCCCGGCAGTCTCGGGAAACAGCTCGTCAAACTGCCGGAAGATGGCGCTGTTCTCCGTCACGGTCCGGCGATGCAACTGCCACGGTTTCCCGCGGATGCTCACCGCAACCTCAAACATGTATGACGCTTTCACCTTACGTTTCTTATCGAGCTGCTCCTGCACGGCCGGAGGCAACGTCAGTTGATCGATCTCCAGGGTTCCGTCTGCCCTGACGTCACCGAACAGGAACCGAATCAGGTTTTGGTACCCCTCCTCGCTGTTGACGATCCCGAAGAAGCCGGAGTGACTGCGATGCACGAACGCATGCGGTGAGTACGTGAAGCCGTCGCCGGTCTTCTTGCGCGCACGCGTCGTTGAATTCCGAATTCGCACCAACCCGTCGCTTGCGTCGCCGACAGCCACGCTTGAGAGTCCTCCGGCAGCCTTGTAATCTCCTGTATTCGTACCGACCAGGTTGAAGACACGGTTGCAGTCGAAGTTGGTGATCAGATCGACGTTCTCGCCGTCGCGGTCCTGGTCGGTCAGGCCAAGCAGCCGTGCGATCTCGTCTCGATTGAATGTCTTGAGGCCATAAAGCGAGGCCCAGTTCGGCACGTTGCCGAGCAGGCCAATATCAATCCCGTTGTGCGGCGTTGCATATGTGAACAGCTTGTCGACTAACGCGCGGGCCGCGGTCGAGTACTTCGGGTTCTGCAAGAACGCGCGGCAGACGAGTCCGCCCATCGAGTGCGCGACCAGATACACGCGAAACTTGTCGTAAGGGAGCTTTCCCGCCGCGCGCTCTTCCGGCGTGATAGTCGACTTCGCGCCGTCAGGGTAGATCCGGTTACGCAGCGTCAGGATCAGGTCGCTCAATCCCCCGGCGAAGCGGTCCATGTCCGGGCGAATGCCGGTGCCGAGATCTTCGGATGAAGGTTCGTAATAGCGATAGATCACGATGCTGCGGTAAGGAACCGGAGCGACGCTACCGTCGATGGTCGTTGGCGCCGACAGGTCGGAGACACGGTCGTACCCCTCTTCGTACACGTCGTCGTACTTGAAGCGCTTCAGTAGACGGACCAGCGGCGATTCGAAGAAGTACTTCTTCACCGAACCGTCCCACAGCTGCCGGGCCTTCGACGACCCGATGTTGAAGCCCATATACGGATCGGCAACCGTGTCCTCGATTTCGCTCTGTGTCATCGCGTAACCGCGGACGTAGATGATCGGGTGAATGGCTGATTCGTTCATCGTGAATCCTGACGTATTGGCGTTCAGTTAATGAACTCTGTAGATGAGTGTGAAATCCGCCTCCCGGAAGTAACTACAAATCATCTACATCAAAAGGATTGGTCGGGACGATTATCGCCGCATATAACACATCAATGGCCGCTTCGCCCAGCCGTCCTCTTGACTCGTGATACCGTCGCACCCCGCGCACTCCTTCCTTCGTGCTTCGGGCGGGTGCATCAGAAGCTCCGCATGGCGGTCAGCGATGGAGGCTGGACTCGCGGATCATGTGTGGTCGAATCGAAGAGATCGTCAGCTTCTTGGAAAATCTAATGACGTGGCTAAAGCAGCACTCGCTGCAGAGATCACAATTCTATTGATACTCGGCGTTGTGATTGAGTGGATTGCCACGAGACTGACGCATACGCGAAACTTCTTAGTTCTCGTGATTTTTGGGGGATTTACTTGGGCGTTCGCTTGGTCGTTTCCTCGAGAAAGCCTCGCTCGGGCGACATTGGGAATTCCGACTGACCCACGGTTCCACGTGAATGGCTCCCGAAAATCATCCCCAAAACACTTTCCGCCCCTGCCTCTCCAACGCCTTCGCAACCGCCCTCTCCGCCGCCTCTGCGTCCTTCCTCGACGTGAAGGGGCCGATGCCCTTCATCAGATCGGGCCGCAGCCTCACGCCGAACTTGTGGGCCTTGGGTGCCGCAAGAATGCCCCCTGCTTTGTGCTGCGCGAAGCGATGGCCGGGAGGATGCGCCGTTTGCCCGACGTAGACGGGAGCCAGGGCGCAGGGTTCGGAGGTGCAGGCGCGGGAGAGTTCGATGACGTAAACGGAGTAGGTCCGAGTGGTCGGCTTCCTCTTCGAGATCGTCCTTCGTCTCGCCATCGACCCGTAGAATAGCAGCCGCGGTTAGTCCCAAATGAGGTCGTCCAAGACCGCGTCGAGCGGAGCGAGACGCGACGCGCCTGAAACGGTCGCTGCGGCCAAAGACCGAGCGACGCGAGGGATTTGGTCGGGCCGACTGGATTCGAACCCTGCGCACGAGACAGGGCTGGGCATAGTCGTGGAAGTGCCGTTTGTTCGAGCAATTTGCGGTCGCAATCAGGTGTGGCCACTCTTGTGGCTGCTTGCACGCCGGACCACAGCTGTGAGCGGGCGTGAGCCGAGGCAAATGACGTGGCACCCGAGGTTCGTGCTCGCCGCTGCGTCCTGGGACAATGACAGCATGCCGAACGCCACGATCACCGTGGACGCCGCGTTGAAGGAACGTCTCGCCGATCTCGCGGGCCAGACCGGCCAGCGCGTCGATGAGTTCGTCGAAGCCCTGCTCCGGCGGATCGCTGATGCGGATGTGCGCTTCGAGCGTGGCGTGCCCGTGTTTCCTCGCCGCCCGGGAGCTCCTACACTCTCGGTCGAAGACGTTGACCGCCTCACCGACGGAAACGGTAGTAGCGAATAGCGTCGGCCTTGGTCGGTCTCCTCGACGTCAACATATTGGTTGCCGGCTGCCGCTGGGAGGTCGTCCGGCCCAGTTCCTGGGATGAACCGGGTGTAGATCCACCTTCCGTCGTCATTTGACGACCACCGCGCGCTGTTTTCCGATCGTGCGTCCACCATTCGAGGATTTCCGCGTGCCATTTCCCATTCCCAGGTCACCATTCGACGGTCACTTCGCGCTGGTTTTCATCGACCTGTGATCATTCGACGGCCATGGCGCGCCATTCTTCGTCCTCGCGCCGCGATTCGAGGACGACTCGTCCCGCTTACATGGATTTTTTTGCGATTCGGCGTCAGTCCGGAGCGCCGAACCGAATAATCTGCCCATTCGAATGGGGACCGGCAGCCAAATCCTTCCTTTTGGTCGATTCGAGCTCGATTCGTCGCGCCGAATCCTGAACCGTCATAATTTTTCAGAACTTTTCA
>CAVUHC010000002.1:432500-809072 GCA_963741135.1 uncultured Acidobacteriota bacterium | reverse complement strand
GTGTTCAACCGGCTTGGTCAAGAACTCTTCCAGCGAGATGCCGTCGCCTCCCACCAGCAGCGTGCGCTTCGGCTTGAAGGCCTCCGCGAAAGCGCCAAGCCCTGGAAACGCACCGGGCGCGCGGCCGCTCTTCACTTCGATTGCGATGACCGTGCGGCCGGCACGCACCACGAAGTCCACCTCGCGGTTCCGTTCGCGCCAGTAGAACAGGTCGCAGGCACCGCCCGCCGCCGCGTTGGCGAGATGCGCGCCCACAGCCGACTCGACGAGACGCCCGCGAAACTCGCGGTCGGCCCGCGCTTCGCCGGGTGAGAGGCCGGACTGCGCGGTCATGAGCGCGGTGTTCATCACCTGCAGCTTCGGGCTCGATCCGCGCTGACGAACGGCCTTGCCGGCGTACTTCTGGAGGCCCGTGAGCATCCCGGCGCCGCCCAACAGCTCGAGGTAATGCGCCAGCGTGGTGGCATTGCCCGCGTCCTGAAGCTGTCCGAGCATCTTTGTATACGAGAGCACCTGGCCGGAATAGCGGCAACCCAGCTCGAACAACCGTCGCAAGAGGGCCGGCTTGTCTACCCGCGTCATCAAGAGGACATCGCGGGAGATGGTGGTCTCGATCAGCGCATCGAGCAGGTAGCGCCGCCAGCGTTGCGGGTCCTTGATGAGCGGCGCAGCTCCCGGATAACCGCCGAAGTACAGGTACTCCTCCAGCGAAAAGCCGAAGGCGGCGCGCATCTCGGCGAATGACCAGTGCGGCAGGTGCACGACTTCGAATCGGCCGGCCAGGCTCTCCGTGAGCCCTTGCTGCATCAAGAGAGGCGCCGACCCGAGCAGGACGACCTTGAGCGGGCGACGGGCGCGCGAATCCTCGTCCCAGAGGCGCTTCACGGTTTCCGACCAGCGAGGGATCTTCTGCGCCTCGTCCAGGACCAGGACGGCCCCCGCTTTGCCAGCGTCGGTCGCCGCTAGCCGCCCACGCTCCCACTGCGCGGCGAGCCAGGCGGTATCGCCGACGGTTGGCTCATCGGCAGAGACGAAGACACTCGGGATGTCCAGGCGGCTCAGCACCTGGCCGACCAGAGTGGTCTTGCCCACCTGACGAGCGCCTGCAACGACCTGCAGGAATCTGCGGGGCTCGCTCAGCCTGGCCGCGAGGGTGCCCGCTTGCTGCCGTTCAAACGCCGGGTTGCCCGCCGTGCTCATTGCTCTGAGTAAATTTACTCAGTATCGTGAGCAGCGTCAAACGGCCGAGGGCTGGCGCCCTGCTCGTTGAATCAGAGGCCCAAAGAGCCCGCTGCTTGCTGGCGATTGCCGGAATACACACTTTCTGTGCGTACTCTCGGCAATTGCCAGTCAGTGACGCCCGTCCCTGTCCTTGACTTTCAACCGCAGGTGGACCGACCGACAATCCGCGACTTCGCAAGCTCCTTTCAAACAGAACTCACTGGGAGCGATGACTGCCGCGTTCAGAATTAATGAACAGCGCGAAATCCTGAACACTGTACGTCCACGTGCTTCAGACGTCTGGCAGGTCGATGACCGTCGGCGCGTTGACGAGCCGGTAGCTCTCGTCGACGACGCTGACGTTGTAGATCGGAATGCCCTGATGCTCGTAGCGGCCGAAGCCTCCGTGAACGTGACCGCAGATCACGATCCTCGGCCGAACTCTCTCGATCGCCATCGAGCAGTTCGCGGCTACCGACATGCTCGACGCGACCCGAGTCCAGGTTGAACGTGCGGTCGCCGTGATAGAGCGGTGGTTGATGCGACACCAAGATGTCGATGCCCTCGGGGATCGCCGCGTAGACGCGCTCGAGATCGCTCGGCCGCTTCATGAACGCCCACCGCATGAACGGGTTGGACCAGGGCGTCGCCCACACGGACACTTCGCGACCCGCGTCCCCGCCGGACGGCACCGTCGTCCCTTCGTCCACGAGGATCTGGAGATCGGTCGATCGCGCGTGCGCAGGCGTGTCCGAGCGGAAGCTGCACATCTGCCCGCACCAGTCGTGATTGCCCCACGTGAGGAGCTTGTGTGTCGCTGGCGTGGCGGCGAGCCAGGGCCGTACGGTCCGGTCAAACCACGCCTGCTGTTGATACGGGTCGTGCACAGCCATGAACGGCCCGAAACGGTCCGGGCACACATCGCCAGCCACGATCAAGAGATCGCATGGCGGGATATCCGGCAGGAACCCGTGCTGATCGCTGAGGGCAACAATTCGCATGCGGACCGACGACGCCAGTGTCGCATCGTCGCCCAGACTTCAGCCACCACGCAAAATCGGTAGTGGTGGCCGATCCGGCAGTTTCTGTCCGGCCGCCTTCTTGGCCCAGTAGCCGCGTGGCGGCTTGGGGATGGCGAGCAGCGCACACGCCTTGGCGATGGCCACATCGGAGACGCCATAGCGCTTGGCCACTTGCTGCGTCGGCTCACTCCAGACCTCCTCGTACAAGCGCTGCCGATCGTACCGTGAAGGAGGGAGCCGCGCGGGCGTGGGCTTCGCTGGTGAAGGAGATTCCGGGCGTACTGTTTCTCGCCCGGTCATGCGCTTCGCATGGCGTTCAGCGCCGGCCCTCTGACGATTGGCCTCGGCGAGCATGTTGCGCATCTTCTCCGTTCGAATGAGGGCCGTCAGGATGTTGTCGTCGCAGGCGTGGTGCGTACGCAGCAGTTTGACCACGGCAGCAATCCCTTCGCCGTCGACGCGATACAGCGCCCGCCGAGTATCGGCGATTGCCCGATCATCCGGTGTCCACCGTGCACCCTTCTCCAGCAAGAATCCCAACGCATCGAGCGATTTGCCGAGGCGAGACGCAGAAACGATGCTGTGCCGATAAGGGTACGACGCCTCCCAGACTGACTCTCTCCAAGCAAAGTTGCGCAAGCACGTCTCCAGGACCGTTGATCCGCCGTCGGACTTGTCGTTGACGTCGGCGCCGAGGGTGACGAGGTACGCCACGGTCTCCGGAGTCGTGATGAGCGACGCCGCGGCGGCCATCAGTTCACGCAAGTCGTCGGTCGCGGGATCCGGCTTCAGCCGCTTCAGGATCTTCGGCTCCTTGCTCCGACAGGCAATCTGGAGCGCCGACTGCTGATACTCCGGATTGTCCACCGCATCGGGAGTGTCAAGGTCGTCGGTCGCGAGCCCCTTTGCCCGCGGATTGGCTCCCAGCCACATGAGCAAGCTGACCCACTTGAGATCCTCGTCCTGGCAAGCCTGACGCAAGGCCATGTCAGCTTGCAGCCTGCAACGCTTCTGCGACGTCTGGACGCGCACGCTTGCAGTCGAGAAAGATCCCGAGGACGGCCTTCACGCGCGCCTTGAACGCGCGTGCGAACGGAGCGTTCGTGACTGGGTCGGCGCCGTGCTCGAGGAATAGTTGCGCGACTCCCCGGTCCCAGGTTTCGATCACGCTCTGGAACGACACGCCGCCGATACTCGCACCGTGGTTCAGCGCGAGCTGCATAACGGAACGCTGTCCACTCCAGCATGCCTGCCTCAATACGTCATCCTTGGCGGACTGGTTCTCCTCGTGCCGCAACAGAAACTCGATCAGGCTGTGGAATCCCGTGTTGAGCGCAATCCGCATGGGTGTCTGGCGGTAGTGCGCCGGCACCGACAGCGATTTGCCCGCCGCAACCCACGCCTGCAACTCGAACAAACGCCCGTCGCGACAGAGGCGCAGCAGTTGCTCGGCCTCCTCATCACGCGGAGGCTTCGGACGGGACGCACGCGGCTTTGCTGGCTGCCGCACCGGCGTCGGCAGCACGGACGGTGGCGGTTGAGCCGCGCGAGCGGCTGCCTGCTGGTCCCGAACGCGTTGTGACCAGTGCATGAGGTCGTAGCGGGCCATACTCGATTGTCGCGCAGAGTGACTTGTTGCGGATGAGGTGCGTTGCCATTCGAGCCGTCCGGACGAGTGCGGCGTGCCGCGTCCAGCTCCAGGTCTCCTCACCGTTGACGTCGAACCCGGCCGGCGCTATCCTGTTTTCATCGTCTTGGTCCGCTACTGAATTCTTGAACTCGCGTCCACCTTCACGTTGGGTGGCACGCCACCTTCCTCTGACTCCTCGGACCGAGTGCGGATCGACTGCGGTTCGCTGCTAAGCGGCATCCGCAACCGACCGCGCCGAGCAACGACGCTGCGGCCCTAGGGCCGCTGCCGTCGGCCGGCACCAACCAACGAACGTACACTGTCGGTTTGGTGTTCTCGGAATCGTTCCGGGGAGGTTCGTATGAAGAGACACGGTCGATCGCACGTCCTCGAGCGAGAGCCTGCAGCCGGAGGCCACATCATGAGGGCCAGGCTGACGAGGGGCGAGGGGCTCACACGTGCCGATCGCGGCCTCGACAACCCGCACGAATCGCGTCGTACAACGTTGCCCGTTCTGCTCACGGTCGACGAAGCGGCGGATCTGCTGCGCACAACGAGGCGGGCGATCTACGCGATGATCGAACGTCGGCAACTGCCCGGCGTGATCCGTGTCCGCCGGCGAGTGCTCCTGCGCGCCGACGATTTGCTAGACTGGCTGAACCAGAAGCGCGCGCCATCGCCAGAGGAGTAACTGGCGATGAGCGTCACAATCCGTCCGTATCGGAGAGGCGGCTGGGAGGTCGACATCCGTGTCGTCGCGCCTGACGGCACGCGGGAGTTCCGGGAGCGCAAACGCGCTCCGGTGTCGTCACGATCGGCCGCTGTGCGGTGGGCTGAAGGTCGCGAACGCGTGCTGTTCGAGCGACTGATGAAGCCGCCGCAGGACAACGCACCACCGAAGGAGGTGCCCACCCTACGAGAGTTCGTGTCGAGATTCCTCGACGGCCACCCGCGGGCGAATCGGCAGAAACCGAGCGGGATTGCGGCGAAGGAGATGATCCTCCGCGTGCACCTCGTGCCGGCGCTGGGTCACAAGAGGCTCGACGCGATCAAAAGCGAGGACGTGCAACATCTCAAGGGCCGCTTGAGCACGAAGGCGGCGAAGACGGTCAACAACATCCTGACGGTGCTCAACGTGCTGCTGAAGAAGGCGGTGGACTGGGACGTGATCGATCGCATGCCGTGCGCGGTCACGCTGTTGCCGGTGCCGAAGACGTCGATGTCGTTCTATGACTTCGACGAGTACGAACGACTCGTCGCGGCGACGAGCTCGGTCGATGCGACCGCGCACCTCATCGTGCTACTCGGTGGGGAGGCGGGCCTTCGGTGTGGCGAGATGATCGCGCTCGAATGGCGCGACGTCGATCTCGGCAAGCGGCAGATCTGCGTCCAGCGGTCCGACTGGAACGGCCAGGTGACGACACCGAAGGGCGGACGGCTGCGGTATGTGCCGCTCACCATCCGACTCGCGGCCGCGTTCCGCGATCATCGGCATCTGCGGAGTCCCAACGTGCTGTGCCAGGACGACGGCCAGCCGCTGACCCGGCAGATGGTGCAGTACCGCGTGCTGCGCGCATCACGTCGAGCGAAGCTGTCGCAGGACGGCGTACACATCCTGCGGCACACGTTCTGTTCGCATCTGGCGATGCGCGGCGCACCGCCGAGAGCGATTCAGGAGTTCGCCGGACATCGCGAGCTCGGCATGACGCAGCGCTACATGCACCTGAGTCCAGCAGCGCTCGACAGCGCGATTCGACTGCTGGATCAGCCGTTTTCCGTACAGAGTTTTGGAGACATTTTGGAGACGGGGAGGGTCTCCGAAGAAAAGATCAATGGATAGAACAACTTAACTGGCGGTGAGGCAGGGATTCGAACCCTGGGTAGGAGTTTAAGCCCCTACAACGGTTTAGCAAACCGCCGCCTTCAGCCTCTCGGCCACCTCACCGCATTGAAACTTGCCCGGGAATCGCTGCTCTCTCCTTGTGCTGAGCCGAAGCCCGCCAGCTGTGCTCAAACCCAGACGACGGTCTCGTGCTTCCCGGAAGGACTCATTATAACGGCTGTCCCCGTAATGGGCCCAACCCTCAAGGGAGTAGTGTAGGGGCTGCCTGGAGACGGCAGCCCGTCGAGTTGACACCAGGTCTGGCCACATGAGCCTCGCTTCGCGACCTCTGCGCACGGTGCCAACCGTTGGAGTCTTCGTCAGTTCGAGCTGGCTTGACCTCGAGGCGGAACGCAAGGCCGTTCGCGAAGTGCTCGAGCGAATGCGGCAGACGAAATTCCTCGGGATGGAATGCTTCGGCAGCCGCTCCGAGAACACACGGCAGGCGTCGATCGAGGAAGTCGAGCGAAGCCAGGTTTACATCGGCGTGCTGGCGGGGCGCTACGGATCTGGCATCACCGAAGACGAATATAGGCGCGCGCGCGACCTGGACCTCAAGTGCTTCATCTACACCAAGCTGGATAAGACGATCCCTCCCGAATGGCGGGAGTCGAACGCCGAACTCGCCGAGCGCCTCGCTCGCCTCAAAGAGGACATCGAGAAGAATCACACAGTTTCCGAGTTCTCGAGCCCCGACGACCTCGCGAGTCGAATCGCGACTGACCTCGGTAACTGGCTCTTCGACGAGTTGCTGTCGTCCCAGCTTGAATCGGCGGCCCAGGGACAAATTCCGCGCGCCGCAGCCGAACAGCTCGTGGCCGCCATTGTCGACACCGAACGCCTCGATCCGAACCTGGTGTCTCGACTCCGAAAGGCCGGCTTCGTGGTCGCTGCCGGCGCCGGCAGCGTGGCCGTCGGCGGCGACGTCATCGGCAGCATCCTCGTCACCGGTGATCGCAGTCAGGTGTTCGTCGGCGACTACGAACGGCTTGGTGACGCATACATCGATCCCGCTCCGGTGTACCAACGGGTTCGGCTTGATCGTTTTGTCGGTCGTGCCTGGGCGATCGCAGCCATCGACGACTTTATCGCGACCCACTCCAGCGGTTACTTCGTCCTCGAGGGCAAGGCAGGGCTCGGTAAGACTGCCCTGCTCGCGCACATGGTTCGCGAACGTGATTACATCCATCACTTCGTCGAGCTTGCGCCCGGGCCGCAGGGAGTGGCCACTGGTCTCAAGAACCTCGCCGCCCAATTGATCGGCCGATGGTCGCTCAACCCCGCGGGCGCGAATGACATCGTTCCGGGCACCGCCACGCGGCCCGACTATCTCGATCGACTGCTGTCGGAGGCGGCTCGCCGTCGCAACGACGTCAGTCCCGGCCAGCCAATTGTGCTGGTCATCGATGCGCTCGACGAGGCGGGAGTGCCGGCAGGACAGAACGTGTTCGGGCTGCCAAGGCTTTTGCCTGAGGGTGTGTATTTCATCGTCTCGTGCCGGCCGATCGACGCCCAGCTCATCGTCGATTGTCCCCGCCGCGTGTATCGCCTGGAGGCAGAAGACGCGAACAACCTTGCCGACATGCGCACATACATCGAACAGGCCGAAAAGTGGCCGACCGTGGCCGCTGCGCTCGCGAATACGGGTATGTCCGCCGCCGAGTTCAGGGACCGGTTAATCGAGCGCTGCGCCGGCATCTGGATATATGCCCACTATGTCCTCAGCGACATCGAGCGGACCGACCTCAGCGCGCTCGATCTGCGGGACCTGCCGAAAGGCGTATGGCAGTACTACGCGCGCTTCTGGCAACGCTGGCGCGCGGAGCACGCGGCAGACTGGGACCGAGTACATTTGCCGTTGCTCTCTACGCTCGCAGCCGTCGAGGAACACCCGCTCGAGCACCTCTGCACGCTCGCCGGTGTGGAGAACACCAGCCTCGCGCGACGGTTGCTCGAGGAGAGCTGGAGCGCGTTTCTCGTCGGCGCTCCAGGAAAATCGCCAACCTACCGGCTCTATCACGCGAGCCTCCTCGAGTTCCTCCACGGACAAGGCGATCTCTCCGACCTGACCGCCATGGAACGCGTGCTCGTGGAGGAACTGTCGCGAGCGGCACAACAGGCTCACTCCCACATCGCCAATCGGTACCTCGACGCGTGGGGCGGCCTTGACTCGGGGCTGCCCGCGCTCGCTGAACGAGCCCGAGTCGACGACGGCTACGGTCTACGGTCAACCGCTGCTCATCTGATCGGCGCGGGTCGGTTGGACGATCTCGATCAGTTCCTGCGAATGGAGACGGGCACACCGCCCGTGAATGTGTGGCACCAGATCCGCGACCGTGAGGGAGACATCGCTGGGTACCAGGCGGATCTGATGCGCGCACGAAGTGCCGCCCAGCGGGCGTGCGAGGCCAACATCGCTGCCGGGCGGCCTGCGCGATTCATCGCACACGAGGTTCGGTATGCCCTCATGAGCGCGTCGATTCACAGCCGTGGACGGAACCTGTCGCTCAGTCTGTTAACGGCGCTCGTGGAGTCCGGCGTCTGGAGTGCCTCAAAGGCGATCGCTCACGCCCGCGATCTCTCGCAACCGAAGGATCGCGCTCTGGCATTGTCGGCCTTCTCGGATCACCTGCCGGAGGAGCGGGCTGACATCCTGGCTAAAGCGCTCGACGAGGCGCGAGCCTGCGGGGCAATGGATGCGGCCGAAGCTCTCACAGCGGTGGCGGGTCGCCTCACCGGGGAACAGCGGGAAGAGGTGCTGAACGAAGCCGTTGCCAAATGGTGCATCGTCCCGGAGGGGCCCTATTGGGGTGGTGCGTATTCGGAGCGTGACGAGCGAGTGCGCGTTCTGAGCGAGCTCGCACCTCTGCTGCCTCCACATCTGCTGCGACGCGTCCTCGACGTGACGCGCGGACTCACGAATCTGGAGGTCAGGGGCAAGGCGCTCACGGCGCTCGCGCCAAGCCTTCCTGTCGATTGGCTTGCGGACGCGCTGGCCGCTCTCGGACCACTGCCGAGTGACTACAGGTACCAATGGATAGACGCATTCACGAGCCTGTTTCCGGCGCTTCCGGAATCGCTGCGCATGGACGCGTGGCGCATGTTGATGGCGAGCTGGGACGATCGTGACAAGGCTTTCCCGCATCTCGTTGCGAAGTTGTGGCGCTGGCTGCCAGAGCCAGTCTGTCTCGAAGCGCTCGGCCAGGCGCGCAAACGGCGCGACCCGTACCTTCTCGAGGCGATGTTGACCGCAGTCCCGCCGGCGATGAAGCCCGCAGTGGCCGCCGACGCGGTGGCCGCGGCGCGCCGTCTGCCCCGCCGGAAGTGGCGGGAAGTATCCATCCGGATGGCAGGAGCCGTCGCGCTCAGGATCTTCGGCGGGAACCCGCGGCGATCGTGGCAGCAACGAGTGCTCAGCGCACTTGCCAACCGGTACGCGTTTTCGCCGCATTCGTACGACAGCGACGAGCGACGACGGGTCGAGATCATCGCGGCGGCACTTCCGTATCTTCGAGGCATCCTGGCTCGAGCCCGCGCCGTCACACTCGCGCGCGTGGCGCTCGGACGCATTGAGCAATCCGATTGGGACAGGGACGAGGCGCTGACGAGGCTCGTCGCGGGTCTGCCTTCGAGCCTGGTCGGGCTCGGCGTCCGTCGCGTGGCTCGGGTCGCCAACCTGTCCAAGCGCTCACTCATCCTCGCCAGGTGCGCCTGCCGACTCCGCGAGCCGCGCAGGAGCAGGATTCTCACTCGCGCCTTCGACACCGCCCGCATGATTGAAGATGGGATCATGCGCAGCGATGCGCTCCTGGATATTTCAACGCTCCTCAACGGCACGGAGAGGTCACAGGCCGTCGCCGAAGCCGCAGCCATGCGACCGATCGATGACGCCCAGAGCGTTGCGGCGGCGATCGGCAGCCTGGCGGCCGACGTTCCATCCGAACAGCAGACCGCAGATTTCCGCGATGCGCTCGCTGCGGCGTCCCGCGAGGTGCTTTACCCTCATCGCCGTGTGCGCGATCTGTTGCCACACCTTCCCGAGGAGATGCTCCCCGAGGCACTTGCCCTCGCCGTCAAGCCAGCCTGGGTCGACAGTGAAGAGGAAGCACGGCGAGAAGCGCTGGAGGCGGCCGTTCCGCGCTTGCCGCCGGCATTAGTCTCACAGGCGTTGACAGCGCTCGAGACAACAAAACGGAGAGGCTACTCACAGACAACCAGAGCCCAGGTTGCGATCGTCGCGCAACGATCCCGCCTCGATGAGGCAGAACGACAGCGTCTGGTTCGAGAGGCCTACGCCGACCTTCGGCACCGGTGGGACGATGACATGCCAGAGGACCTGGTGGAGCTGGCTCCATTTCTTCCGCCTGCGCTCCTCGATGATCTGCGGCCATTCGCGTCCAGTGTGCTCGCGCGGGCGATTGAGACCGACAATGAATACACGGTCAGACGCGTTGTCCCTGTGCTCCAGGAATCAGAGCGGTCAATGGCGTTTCGCTTCCTGCTGAACCGAAGTCGACCCGACCACAGCTCGGATTTTGACTGGGCTCGAACGCTCGGACGTCTGGCAGAGTTCATCCCGGAAGACCTTGTGCCCAACGCGCTCGCGGCCGCCTGTCAAATGAGTGCGTACAGCTCGCAGCGAACCGTTGCGAGCGCTGGCGCCGAAGATCCCCGCATCGCTGCTGCCCGACGCTATCGCCGCAGCCCGGGAATCTTTACCCGAACTCGAGCGCGTGCGAGCGTTGAACGCGCTGGCCGCGCGGCTGTCGGATCCCGATCGACGCAACTTGCTGCACGAAGCGCTCGCTATCGCGGCGAGCATCGATGAGCGCCACACGTTGGCCCATGGCCACAAGCGTGAGGCGCTCGGAGCAATGGCGCCGCTTGTGGCCGGTTATCCGCCCGACGAAACACTCACAGCGCTGCCGCAAGTGAGCGACCGCTTGACCCTGGCCGAGCGCATGGCGGCCGCGAATCCGTCTGAGGCGCCAACAATTGCTCGCGCACTTCGGCACTCGTTGTCGCAGGCCGACGGCTGGCAGGTGCGCGAGCTCTCGCTCTTCAGCAGCGCCCGGCGCGACGATCTGTACGCACTCTGGAAAGGGACGAGCAACGCGCTCGCTTCCGCGACGCGCGAGAGCGCGTGTGACATGCTCCGAGAACTCCGACCTGTCATTCTCGCGCTCGACGGACGCTCCGCGGTCGCCGAGACGAGCCGCGCGATTCGCGATGTCGCCCGCTGGTGGCCTTGACACTCACTGTCTACGTCACCAGCAAGGCGGCTAACATCGGCCGTCGATCTGCACAGGAGAGCTACGTCTCCCCGACAAGCCAGATTGCGTCGCAAGTAGGAACAGACAGAGTCGTCATGGCAATCACGGTCTCAAGGCGTCTTCGGCTACAAGCGTTGCAGCGGTCTGCAAAACCGCCGCTTCAGCCTCTCGGCGGTCACAGGAGGCAGATCGAAATCGACTGAGCGAATGAATATCCACGAATCTACCGCCGCTTTTGAAGCCTGGCTTCGCGATCAGCTCGCCGATCGCGGTAAGTGCGACGACGCGGCGCTGCTGGGCAAGCACGCCGACATGAAGAAGGAGGGCGCGCATGCGTTCCTCCGCGGAACTTTCTACCGCTGGGCGGAGCTGTGGAAGGACGTCACAGATGGCGGCTCCACGGTCGCGGCGGTAGGCGACACGCATGTGGAGAACTTCGGCACCTGGCGGGATGAGGAGGGGCGGCTGGTTTGGGGCGTGAATGACTTCGACGAAGCGTGCGAACTGCCGTGGACGAGCGATCTCGTCCGGCTGGGTGTGAGCGCGATGCTGGCGCTGGGCCAGTTAGAAAATTTCAAGCTGTCGGCCGAGGATGCGTGTGACGCCATTGTGGAGGGATATGCAGAGTCGCTGACTTCCCGCAACGCTTCCCCACTGGTGCTCGCCGAGAAACACGATGTGCTCAGGGATTTTGCGCTGAAGCTCATCCTGTCGAAGCCGCCGGAGAAGTTTTGGAAGAAGAAGGAGGAAAAACTGAAGCCCGCGCAGAACATGCCCGAGGACGCGAGGACGGCACTGCAGGCGACGCTGGTGGAGGGCGCGGCAAAGGTGGAGTTTCTCCAGCCCAGGCCGGGCGATCCGCCGGGGATGGGCAGCCGCGGGAAGCGCCGCTTTTACGCGCTGGCGATGTGGAAGGGGGCGAAGATTCTCCGGGAGGCCAAACCCGTGGTGCCATCCGCGATGGCGTGGGCGAGGGCGGGTAACCCCGGCCCCGGCCTCGCGGAAATGCTGATTTCTCCAAGGCGATGCCCCGATCCTTTTCAGGAAATCCGGGGCAAATGGGTCGTCCGTCGCCTGGCAGCGGATTCGTCGAAGATCGAATTGGAGGATCTCGCTGGCGCAGGCGCGGACGAGGACATGGAGCGGAAGGTTTTCGAGAGCATGGGCGCGGAGATTGGGAATCTGCACCTTGGCTCTCTCAGTGCCGCAAAACTGCGCGGTGAACTGGAGGCGCGCGGCTCCAACGGTGCATGGCTGCGCAAGGCGGCGAAGGACTGGAGGAAGAAGGTGAAGGAGGATTTCGCGGAGTTTTACGGCAAGCCCGAGTGAAGGACTGCGTTATTTCAATGACTCGCCCGCGAGGTCGACGGGCGTGAGGCTGGCATAGGACGAGTTCGTGTGTGGCAGATCTCACACCGAGTGGCGGCTTCACGGAGAACGATGCAGGCGCGGCCGATCTCCGGGGTCACGCGTCGACGACTCGGCGGAAATGGACGTGACGGGCGTTCGAGTCTCGAGCGGACTCACGTGTCGATCCGACCGTGCCGGCTACGCGCGAGCAACTTGTACGCGCTGTGATCGTTCGCGTGCTGCTGATCCCAGAGGGCAAGACCCTTGCGCGCGTCGCGGCTCAGCCGGGAATGCTCGGGAGCGACTTCGAGCGCCGGCCGTCTCAGGTGACGAGAAACCAGGATCGCGTGTGCGACGGGATCACCCAGTTGCACGTGCACGGAAGCTCGGGGCCTGCGCAGAACAAGATTGACCGGACTCGCGTACCAATCGGTTTCCACCAGACCGCTCTCCGCTTCGAGGGCGTACCCCGAGCGATTGATGAGGGGCCCGAACAGCGTATCGACCAACTCGGGCGTGCGCCAGATGTACGGAAGGTGAAGCTTGAAAAGATCCTGTTGATCATGACGATCGAAGAAGCTGATACCGGGCTCGCGGATTGGCAGAGGACGATGGTCGTGTCCCGGAATGCCGTCGATCTCGAACGCGTTGCCGCGGAAGCGACACGCCGGATTGTCGACCACGTAGAAGACCCGCGGGTCGGCAAAGCGTCCGTCCGCACCGGGACGGTTGAGAGGCGACCGGAACGCGTGAGCCTCGGGCGGTACTTCGCCGGGATCGCACCAGCCAAAACGTATCGGCGACGGAATGAGAAAGCCGAGCGCGCTGGCCGCTGTGAACGGCAGGCACTGCTCCTGAACGCCGTAGCCTGAGGGCACCGACGCGCGCGTGTGCGCGGACGCTGGCTGCGGAAGAGCGATGTGCGGCACCAGCGGAACGATCGACACGCCGATCGGTGGAGCGCCCATATGAGCAGTCGGAGTTTACAGCGTTTGGCAACAATCTGACGTGGCGTGCTGCGCGTCAGCGAGGCACAAAAGGAGAGAACATGGCAAAACGAAAAACCGACAAGCGTAGCGCTCGCGTAAAGGGAACGGCCGCGCTCGGCGTGTCAGCCACGGCCGACGAACTTCTGCTCGCGGCCCTCGAGTCGGGAGGAGACCTGTCGAAGACGGGCCGCTTCCTCATGACGTTCAAGGAGGGCGCGGGCGACGCGGCCGTGAAGTCGCTGAAGGCGCGCAGTGGTTTCCGGGTGGCGAGTGCCAGAGACTTCAATAACCAGGCGATGGATTTCAGCCAGACCGGTGATGCTGAGGCGGTGGTCTTTCCGGAAATCGGTGTCGCGCTGGTAAGCTCTCACGCCGCGGCCGCGCGCGGCATGACGGCCGAGAACCTGGTCGCCGAAGACAGCCCCGTCCAGTCGGTCGATCCCGAGTACTTCATGTTCGCAACTCAGATCAACCCTGGCGACTACCTGAGGGGCGTATTGAGCGCGGCGCAGGCGATTTACGCCGACCTGGGCGAACACCCAGGTGCTGCCGTCCCTGGCGATGTTTCCGCGGAGGTATTTGGCGTCACGTGGGGCCTTAACGCGTGCCGCGTGCCACCCAGCCACTTTGACGGCAACGGGATCAAAGTCGCCGTGCTCGACACGGGCTTCGATCTCGGACATCCCGAGTTTGCGGGACGCATGTTCACCACGAACACGTTCGTCGGTCAGCCCGTGCAGGATCTTCATGGTCACGGCACCCACACCGCCGGAACAGCAACTGGACCCAAGACACCGGCCGGCGTGATCCAACGCTACGGGATCGCATTCCGAAGCCGAATCTTCATCGGCAAGGTGCTGACGAACTCCGGCTCAGGCACGCAAGCGCAGGTGCTGGCAGGAATGAACTGGGCGATCGCGAACAAGTGCGAGGTGATCTCGATGTCGCTCGGAGCCCAGATCCCGGTTCAACCGTCTTACACCGCAGCCGGAGCGGCGGCGTTGGCTAACGGATGCCTGATTGTCGCGGCGGCCGGCAATGCCAGCAATCGTCCTGGCCTGATCAATTCCGCAGGCGCGCCGGCAAACTCGCCGACCATCATGTCAGTGGCGGCACTCGACAGCGCGCTCAGGGTCGCCAGCTTCTCGAACGGCGGCAAGATCGATATCGCCGGGCCGGGTGTGAGTACCTTTTCGTCTTGGCCGAGGCCGACGGTGCACAATACAATCAGCGGTACGAGCATGGCGACGCCGCACGTCGCCGGATGCGCCGCGCTCTGGGCACAAAGTAGCGCGGCGCTTCGTGCAGGGGCGCTCCGAGCGAAGTTGATCGCCACCGCGAGGCATCTGCCGTTTCCGCCAAGCGATGTGGGTGCAGGCCTCGTGCAGGCGCCGTTCTGATCGTGTCGTCCACCGCGCGTCGCCAACGCACGGTGGACGCTCTCTCGCTCCCTCGGCTCATGTGCGACACGTGATCGCGCTGAACGCCCAGCCTCTGGAAGACGGGCCCATGGCCAAGAAGTCCAAGCACAAAATGATCGTCACGCTAGCCGGGGATCGTGCGATCCACGACGTGACGCGCGACCTCAAGGCCGCAGGGTTCGAAGTGGATCAGACTCTCGAGACCATCGGGATCGTGACGGGCAGTGCTCACCCGAAGAGCGTGGCCAAGCTGAAGAGTGTTCCAGGCGTGGCCGACGTGGCGGCCGACCATCCCGTTGACATCGGCCCGCCCGACTCCGACGTGTCTTAGGATGCTGATCCCTGCCGCCTTCAGGCCCTCGGCCACTCGCCGTGACAGCTAAGTACAGGTCGCGTGAGCACTTGCGCATAATCGGTCTCGGGCGTGCGCGGTGCGATTTTTATCGAAATTCTCCCCGTCACGCAGTGGATTTCGAAACAGACGTTTGTATAATCCGCCCGGTCCTGAAGAACATCCTTAACGGAGGTCCGACAATGCGCCTTTGGAACACACCCCGATCATCTGGTAACCGAGCCGCTTCTCCACGTCGAACCTTGCTGCTCGTCATGGGATTGATCGGCAGTCTCGCACTCGGTTATGCGGTGATGGCGACGAGCGGATGGCTGTCCGGCGCGCCGAGGATCGCCGAGGCCGCCGCGCTTCCAGGATTCGGCAGTCTGTCGGGTACGGTCGCCTCCACCACGCCATTCAAGGCTGCGCAGGTGTTCATCCGCAACGTGGACAAGCGCATGTTGTACACGGTGTACACGAATGCGGGTCAGTTTCGCGCAACGGCACTGTTTCCCGGTAATTACGAAGTGAGTGCGAGCGCCAAGGCGCTTCAGTCGGACGTGCAGAAGCTGGTCGTGAAAGCTGGCGACAACCCGAAGCTGACGCTGTCGCTGCGCGACCCTGCGGACAATGCACAGCGCACCGTCGTCAGTGCCTCCGAGAACGAGAATAGTGCGGACACCTCAGTGAGAGTGGAAGCAAGCTACGAGGAGATCTATCCGCCGGGCCCGGGCCGCGACGTGGCGGAGAGGACCTGCATGGTCTGTCACGGCGAAAACTTCATTTCCACCAGGCCCGCCACAGCCGGCGCGTGGACGGCTCGCATCGATCGGATGATGGGGGCGCAACTCGCCACCAAGCCCGCTGCGTCGTACGCTGAGGGCCTTCTCACCTATCGAGCGGCAGAACTCCGTTTTTCACGGCAAGACCGGGAAGACCTGCAGGCCTACCTCGTGAAGAATTTCGGGCCTGCCGCGACGCCTCGCGCCGTCCGGATCGATCAGGAAATGCCGCTCGACGAGGCGAAGCTGGGCAAGGCGATGTACGTCGAGTACTACTTGACGCCGGATGCACCCGGGCAAGGGATGAACGCTCCGGAATTCAGCAAGCTGACGGGCGCCTTCGTCGGTCGACGTGTGGGTCAGGACGTGCGGTTCGATCAGGACGGCAACGTGTGGCTGACCGACCGCGGGTATCCCAATCGCCTCGTCAAGCTCGATCCGCGCACGGGAGAACAGAAGTCCTACGTGCTGCCCAATCCAATCAGTGGCAACCATGACGTCAACATCGATCGGACCGGCATCGTCTGGCTCGCCGAGCCCGAAGGCCAGCAGCCGTCGGGGCTGAAGCGCCTGCTCGGCTTCAATCCGAAGACCGAGAAGTTCGAATATCAGATCTCGATGGATCCGGACAACGTGATCCGGAGTACGAACAAATGGATGCAGTCGATGGCGTTCGATTCGAAGAACAACGTCTACGTGGGTTGGATCATGGGCGGTGCGATCAGCAAGTATGACCGCGAAACCAAGAAAGTCTCGGTATTCATGGTGCCGACCCACAACGCGATTCCGTACGGGATCGTCGCCGACAGGAACGACAACCTCTGGATGGCTCTCTGGGATTCGGGGAATATCGCGCAGTTCGACACGACCAACAACCAATGGACCATCCATACGCCGCTGACGTTCCCCGGTCAGGTTCGACGACTGAACGTGGATGCGCAGAACAACGTCTGGTGGGGAATGTGGTCCGCCGGCAAACGCCCCGGCATACTCGGCAAACTCGATCAGACGACCGGCAAGATGACCGAGTACAAAGTCCCGCGGCAGAACTCGAACCCGTACGACGTCGCTCAGGATCTCGAGGGCAACATCTGGGTCGCCGACGTCGGTGGTACCCACGCATCGCTGTTCAAGTTCAATCCGCGAGACGCCACCTTCACGCTGTATCCGAAACCTCAGAAGACCGCGGATACGCCAAAGATTCAAATCACGAGAGAAGGTGCGATCTGGTATTCACCGCGCGGAAGCCAGAAAGCGCCCGCGTTCGGGGTGCTGTACCCCGACATGGACAAGATCACGACGCTCGGTGCGTATTACCTGAACGGCCCGCCCGGATATCTGTTCAAGCCGGCGGCGTCACAGCGAAGCACTCAGTAAGGACAACGGCACCTTTACGGACGGAGTAACCGCCATGGCGCGAAGAGTCTTCGCATTGGTCTCTGTGCTCGTGCTGATCATCATCGGGCTCATGCGGGTCGGTGTGTCGGGTCAGATATTTGTTGGAACGCCGACGCCTCCGCAGTTTTCGGGTCAGCAGCAGCCATCGACCAGGAACGGCGAGTGGCCTCACTACAACGCCGATCTCAGGGGCACCAGGTACTCGCCGCTCGACCAGATCGACGCATCGAACTTCAGCAAGCTGGAGGTTGCCTGGCGCTTCAAGACCGATAGATTCGGGCCGTTCCCGGAATTCAAACTCGAAGGCACGCCGCTGATGGTCAAGGGCGTGGTCTACGCGACCGCCGGCACGCGCCGGTCTGTCGTGGCATTGGATGCAAAGACCGGCGAACTGATCTGGTCGCAGAGTGTCCGTGAAGGAAAGCGCGCCGGGCTCGCACCACGGCAGCTGTCGGGTCGCGGACTCTGGTACTGGACCGACGGGAGGGGCGACGATCGAATCGTTTACGTCACGACGGGGTACAGGCTTGTCGAGCTGAATGCGAAGACCGGCGCCTTCATCAGCTCATTTGGCAAAGACGGCATCGTCGATCTGAAAGTCGGGGTCGTCTACGGAGCGGACAAGCAGATCGATCTCGAAACCGGTGAGATCGGCGTCCACTCGACGCCCGCTGTGGCTGGTGATGTTGTGATTGTCGGCTCCTCGTTCCGGGAGGGGGGCACTATTGCAACCCACGACAACACCAAAGGCCTGGTGCGCGCGTTTGATGTGCGAACGGGCAAGAAGCTGTGGCAGTTCAATACCATTCCGCGGCCAGGCGAATACGGCAACGAGACGTGGGAGAACGGATCGTGGGCCGCGAACGGCAATGTCGGCGTCTGGAGCGAAATCAGCGTGGACGAGGATCTCGGCCTCGTGTACCTGCCGGTTGAGACACCCACGTCTGACTTCTACGGCGGCCACCGGCCCGGGAACAACCTGTTTGCCGAAAGCCTGGTCTGCGTCGATCTGAAAACCGGACAACGGAAGTGGCATTTCCAATTCGTGCACCATCCGATTTGGAACTACGACGTCTCCTCAGCGCCGATTCTCGCGGACATCACAGTCAATGGACAAGCGATCAAAGCGGTGGCTGTGCCGAGCAAGGAGAGCTTCCTGTACGTCTTCGATCGAGTCACCGGTCGGCCAGTCTGGCCGATTGAGGAGCGTCCGGTCCCTCAATCGACGGTACCTGGCGAGAAGACGTCAGCCACGCAGCCGTTTCCGACAAAACCACCCGCGTACGGCCGCAATCAAATCAAGGTTCCTGACGATCTGATCGATTTCACCCCTTCCATGCGCGATGAAGCGATCAGCCTTCTCGAGCGGTACAAGTTCGGGCCGATGTTCAACCCTCCAGTTCTTGGCAAGGTTGACGGCGTGCTCGGCGCGATCAATATCGGCAACGCGGCCGGGGGAACGAACTGGACGGGTGGCGCCTACGATCCGGAGACGCACATCGTCTACGCGCCGGTGCTCAACGCGGGCGTCGGATCGTATTCGCTCGTTCCGCCGCCCACCGGCTTCTCGGACCTTCGATACGCCAGGGGAGTCGCCGGCCTGGCGTTCGGAGAAATCTGGGGACCGGGTGACTGCTGCGCCGCAGATTCGGGCTATCGCACACGTGACGATCTGCCGGGCCCCATGCCGGCCCCGCCGCTCCCACCAGGCGTCTCACCGCCGCCACCGTTGACCATCCAGGGACTGCCGGTCGTCAAGCCGCCGTACGGCCTGATTGCGGCCATCGACGTCGATCGCGGCGAGCTGTTGTGGCAGACGCCGCACGGCGACACGCCGGACAACGTGCGCAATCACCCCGCGCTCAAGGGACTGAACATTCCGAAGACTGGCCAGAACGGCAACGTCGGATTGGTCGTGACCAAGACGCTCGTCATTGTCGGCGACCCACAGGTCACCACGACGCCAGAGCATCCCCGCGGCGCGATGTTGCGGGCGTACGACAAGCGCACGGGCAAGGAAGCCGGTGCCGTCTACATGCCCGCACCACAGAGCGGATCACCGATGACGTACAGGCTGGACGGCAAGCAGTACATCGTGGTGGCAATCAGCTCCATCGCCGGCGCGAACAGCTATTCGGGTGAGTACCTCGCGTTCAGTCTGCCGAATTGAGAAGCGGATGTCATAAGCACATTGCCGCCGAGTAGCCGCAACGCCGAAAGGAGTTGCGGCACTGAAATCCGCTTCTTAGAACCCGAACCGCGTGCCGATCTGGAACTGCCTTGGGAACCCGCCGCCAGCGAGCGCGTTCGGGATGAGGAAGGTCAGCCGTTGATCGCCGGTGGGATTCGCGAAGTTCGCTTCGTTGGTCAGGTTGAACACCTCGAAGAACAGATCGATCGAGCGGCCCTGGCCCGGCCGCAACCGGTAGCCGGCCCGCAAGTCGACCTGCATCAGCCCGGGACCGTAGGCGCCGTTTCGGCCGCCGGCATTCTTGACCGTGATGGCGTTCAAGCCGTCGCCGCTGTACGTGCCGGCGGCAATCGGATCGACCGCGATGTTGTTCCTGTCGGCGTCGACGTTGCTGTTGTGGATGGTGAAGGGCGTCCCGGTC
The DNA here is from genome assembly GCA_963741135.1 of uncultured Acidobacteriota bacterium. GTDB lineage: Bacteria > Acidobacteriota > Vicinamibacteria > Vicinamibacterales > UBA2999 > Gp6-AA40. The sequence continues at coordinate 789,161 of CAVUHC010000002.1, read as the reverse complement.
ATGAACCGCGCGACGGCCCCACCGGTCAGCCCGCGGATCCAGGGCACTTCAAACCGGCCGCTGAGCGTCGCCGCGTGGCGGCGGTCGGCATTGGTCGGGCCCTCATTCAGATCCAGGTTCCGCTGGTCGAGCACCTGGAAATCGTTGGTAGCCGTGGGCGTACCGTTCGTGTTACCCCAGCCCTTGCCCAACGCGTACGAGAACCTGGCGCTCCAGTAATCGGCAAAGCGTTTCTCGATCGCCAGGTTGAGGCCGTCGTACCTGGTTTCACCGATGTACTCGACGACAAAGACGTCGCTCGCGAAATTCGAGAGCCCCAGCTGATTCGCAATGCCTCGGAAATCCACGCGGGTGACCGGCGCCGTGCGGCCTGTCGTCAGCTTGGTTGCCGGGTTCAGGTTATAGCGCAGCGGCTGATTCCGATTCTGAATGTGCATGTAATCGGCCGCGAACGACATCTGCCTGCCAATCTGGCGCTCGTAGCCGATCGACGCCTGCCGTTGTAGCGGAAGGACCCGATCTGGCGTGTCGAGCCAGACCGCGCCCGTGTTCCTGGCCAGCGTGCCGGCGGGCACGAGCTGGTTCACGAGCGTCCGATTCAGCGTCGGTCCGTTGACGAGCAGCGGGTCGGTCGGGAACCGTCCCTGGCCCGGGCCGGGATCGGCTTGCGCCACCGGGAACTGCGCCTGGAACGAGTTGCTGAAGACGCGGTTCAGTGAGTAATTCTCGAAGCGGTCGATCCACTGCTTCTCGTAGAAGATGCCGTAGCCGCCGCGAACAACCGACGCCGGGCTCAGGCTGTAAGCGAACCCGATGCGGGGCTGGAAGTTGTTCTTGTCCACCGGGTACGCGTTGGGATCTTTGAACAACGGGTTCCAGAACTCGCGGATCGGCGAGACGTGGACGTCGTAGCGAAGGCCCAGACTCATCGTGAGATGCTGGTTGATCTGCCACTTGTCCTGCGCAAACACCCCGAGAGAGTGCGTGATCGAGAGCAGCCGGACCATCTGCGGCACCCGAATCGTCAACCGCTCCGGGTACGTCCTCGGGTCGGCTGCATTGAACACCTGGTCGGTCGACATCGTGAACTGGCCGTTCATGAACCGCTGGTCCTCACGATAGTGCTCGCCAAGCTGATACTGCGATCCGAATTTCAGATCGTGGTTGCCGCCGAGGAACCAGCTGAAGGTGTCGTCGATCCCGTAGACGTTCATGTTTCTGAAGTCCGCGTAGTTGGTGTCGGCCTGGTCGATGAAGCTCAGGAACTGGAGCGTCGGCGGCGCCTGCGTCCAATCCCCGCTGTCCTGATAGAGGGGCTGGCCGCGTTTCGGCTTCTCGTGCACGGCCGACGCTCGCAGCGTGTTCAGCTTCGTGATGCCCGCGACCCAGTTGTGCGCGGCGACGAACGACCAGTCGTTGTCTCGCTCGATGCTCAGCGTGTCGATCGTGCCGTTGCCGAGCACCTGGTTGTAGTTCGGCTGGTGATCCCACAGGAAGCGCACGTTGTAGTTGTGGCTGGAATTCAGCTGGTGGTCCATGCGCCCCATGTAATTCCAGGAGTCGGTTTTCTGCGCGACCGTGAAGCTCCGGTCCGGCCGCGTCGGGTAGACCCGGCTTCGGCCTTCGGCTCGATCCTGTCGCTCGAAGCTGGCGAAGAAATGCATCTTGTCGCGGACGATCGGCCCGCCAATCGTGCCGCCCCACTGCTTCTTCGTCGTCTCTGGCTTCGTCAGATTCTGCTGCTTGACAAAGAAGTCCTTCGCCGTCATCGAGGCATCAGTGAAGTACCCGAAGCCGCTCCCGTGCCAGAGATTCGTCCCCTGCTTGCTGACCGCGTTGACGACGCCGGCGGTGGCCGCGCCGTACTCGGCGTCGAACTGGTTCGTGACCACCTGGAATTCCTGGATCGATTCGAGCGGCGGCCGCGCCTGCGCGCCCGAGCTGCCGCCCCGGAGATCGTCGTTGTTGCTCCCGCCGTCCATCAGGTACACCACTCCGCTGCCGTTCTGGCCGTTGATCGTCACGCTGTCCGACGAGGAGTCGGCCGCAGCGTTGTAGACCACGCCCGGCAAGAGCGCCACCAGGCCGGTGAAGTTGCGCGAACCCGACGGCAGATTCGTCAGGTCGCCCGAGCCGACGTTGCCGCCAACCTGCGCCGAGGTGAGGTCGACTTGCGGCGCCTCGCCAGTCACTGTGACGGTCTCTTCAAGGCCGCCAACCTGAAGCGCCAGGTCCACCTGGAGCGTTGCGCCCACCCGCACGACCAGATCTTCCTGCGTCAACCGTCTGAAGCCCATGAGCTGCGCCGTAATGCGGTACGCACCGGGCACGATGCCGGGAACCAGATAGGTCCCGTCTTCGCTGGACGTTGTCTCGCGGACGGTTCCGCTGTCCTGGTGGGTCACGACGATTGTCACCCCCGGGAGCACAGCCTTCTGTTCATCGGTGACGCGGCCGCGAATGGCCGAACCGCCTTGCTGCGCTTCCGCTGTGACCGCGACCAAGAACACCACCAGCACCGCAACACTGATATGTCGAGGCATCGATGCCCTCCCTTTCCGCTGAGCGAATTCGGGTATCGGGACGTCCAACATCCCGTCGAGAACACGCATGGTATACACCTGCACACGCCTGATATGCACGGCAAATTTGGAATGCCGCTCCGGCAGGTTCCCGTGTTCACAGCGTTGGGAATTGGGCATTACTTCAGTTTCATGGTGATGAGAATCTCTCGCAGCGCTTCCGGATCGGCGTCTAATTCTTTCTCGCCAGGAGGGAGCTTGTTCGACTGCAGGATGAACGCAACGATGTCGCGATAACTCTGGCTGGACAAGCTACCGGGGCGGTCCGACGGCATCAGGGTTCGAATCCGCTCAAATAGCTCGCCGACCGTCGTCTCGCCGTACAGAAACCAGAAGCTCTCTTCGACAAGGCTTGGCGCAGTGCCCTTGCCGCGAAGGTCCTCTGCGTGGCACGAGGCGCACGCCTGCATGAACTCAGTCCGGCCGCGCCTGGCTTGTTCCTCGGTGTACACGCCGTCCCACACCGTGCGCCCGGAGGTCGACTTCGTTCCCTGATCGCGCTGCTGGCCGGCGACGTTGACCGCCAGCGCACACGCCAAAAAGGCAACTGACGTCAACCAGGCCGGTCGCGTCATCGCGTCGGCGTCTCCCTCCTCGAGTCGGCGCCGCCTGGCAGCGCAAAAACCAGCATGGTGTTGCCGGAGTTTGGCCGACGAATTTCTGGAGCTAATTCCGGTGCGAGCAACGTGGACCAGCTCCCGCCGCCAATCCCCGCCGGCATGGCCACGTACTGCTTTCCCTTCGCCAGATAAGTGATCGGAAACCCCTGAGCGGAGGTCGGCAGGCGTGTCTGCCAGAGGATCTTTCCGGTGGTCGCGTCGTAGGCGTACATGTGACGGTCCCAGTCGCCCCCGAATACGACACCGCCGCCTGTCGTGAGCGCGGCCGTGTTGGAGGGCGACGGCGTGCGATGGCGCCAGAGGATCTTCCCAGACCTGATATCCAGGGCCAGGAATTCACCGAGACTGCCCTGAGACCCCGGATACTTGTAGTCTCTGCGGCGCACCGGACCCGTGCCGCCGCCGCCAATGACCTTCTGGACGGGACCGAACGTTGCCTTCTCGCAGTTCAGATTGAGCGGGATGTAGAGCGCATTCGTTTGCGGGTTGAAGGCCATCGCGCGCCAGCTCTTGAATCCAGCGGTGCTCGGACATTGGTCAACTTCGACACCGAGCTTGGGGATCATGCCTTCAACGTAGGTGACTTTGCCAGTCTGTGGATTCACCCGCACGATGGTCTGATAACCGATATCGGTCGCATGAACAAAAGCACCATTGGTTCGATCGAGCTGCCACAGAATTCCCAGCTTGCCCATCTTGAAAAGCGACTTTCGTCCGGCAACGTCGATCAGGATGTTCTCGAATACTTCATCCATGTCCTGCGTCTCGCCGGGAAGGTGCTGGTAGTACCACTTCATCTTCCCGGTGTCTGGATCGAGTGCGAGGGTCGAGTTCGTGTAGAGCGCGTCGCCGTCGGTGCCGCGGGCGACCCTGGCCCACGGCTTGGCCTGCGCCGTCCCGTAGTAGACGAGGTTTGTTTCCGGATCGTAGCTGCCAGGAATCCACGCGTCGCCGCCCGCGCGGAATGTCAGCGGGAGGTCGCCCCACGTGTCGCCGCCGGGTTCCCCGGGACGAGCAATCGTTGACGTCCGCCACAGCTCCTTTCCGGTGGCCGCGTCATGGCCCGAGATGAAGCAGACGTCTTCCTTGTAACGGGTGCATCCCGTGATCCCGGCGATCACCTTGCCGCGAACGACGATGGGACCGGACGTGTATTCGTACCCCAGCTTCGAATCAGCGACCTTCGTATCCCACGCGAGCTTTCCCGTTCGCGCGTCGACCGCGACGATGTGCGCGTCGTTGGTGGTGGCGAAGACCTTGTCCCCGTAGATCGCGATGTTTCTCTGGATGCCGCGCCCCTGATCACCACCGCCGCCTGCGGCTTGCGCAAGCCGCGGGATGGGACTCTCTTCTGCTCCACCACCGCTCAAGGCGGGCGCACGTGTCTGCTGCGGCGCCTCGGGACGATATTCCCAGATCAAATCTCCGGTTGCGCCGTCCAGAGCCTGGATGACGCCGCGCGGGTTCGGCAGGTACATGACGCCGTCGTAGACGAGCGGCGTCGCTTCCTGGGCGCCGGAGTCGTCCATCGCCCACGACCACGCCAGTTGAAGTTGCTGGGCGTTCTGCCGGTTGATCTGATCGAGCGGGCTGAAGCCCCACGCGTTGTCGGTGCGCCTCCAGTTCAGCCAGTCGCCGGGAGCAGGGTTGCGCAACATCGCCTCGGTGACGGGGCGGAAGTCTTTCACCTGCGCCGTGAGCCAGAGGCTCCCCAGCAGCACCATGATCGAACAGGCGAATCGCGTTCTCATAACAGCTCCTGTTCCTTCATTGGGGGTCAGACTCGGGCTCATCGCATCACCCGAGTCAGACTCCAGCACGAGTCGGCTCAACCCCTTGAGTCGAGTCGTACCCGAGTCTGACTCGGGTACGCGGCGTCACCCGAGTCTGACCCCGTCACCCGTCAGGGCGCGGGTTTGGTCGCTTCGAACCGAATCTGCTTCAGAACCTCGGCCTCACGCGCGAGCTCTGTCTTGCCGGCTGGAAAACCGCCCCTCGATAACACGAACGCCAGAGTATCGGCGGTCTGCTGCCGGCTCAGGCTTCCCGGGTTGTCTTGCGGCATCGACACTTTGATCCGTTCGAAGAGATCGTCGACCGAGAGGCCACTCCAGTTCGACTTGAACTCCGCGCTGACCAGGGCTGGCGCCGTTTCACCGCCCGTAAGGTCCGGCGCGTGACAGGACGCACATTTTTCAGAATAGAGCGGCCCGCCGCGCTTGGCTTGCTCCTCCGTGTAGATGCCATCCCACACGGTCTGTGACGGCTCCGTCGAGGATGTCCCCGGCGCCTGTTGCAGGGGAGCCGCGTGCTCGGCGCGCGCTGAGGAACGAAAGGCGCCGAGTGCCGCCACGCTGATGAACGCAACAATCACGATTCTTATGTTCAAAGTCGCACCCGGATTTGAGGAGATCACTATCACCGAGACACCGAGACACCGAGAAATTCATTCCGCTTTTCCCTCGGTGCCTCAGTGCCTCAGTGTTCCGTCACACCCAAAAAAGTCTAGTTCGGCAGACTGTATGCGATGTACTCGCCCGAATAGTTGCCGCCACTGACGGCCACCATGATGTACTGCTTGCCATCCACCATGTAGGTCATCGGCGTTCCGCTCTGGATGGCCGGCATCAACAACGCCCCGACTTGCTGGCCCGTCTTCTTGTCGTACGCGCGGAGCATCGCGCCCCGCGGATGTTCCGGGGTTGTCGTGATCTGTGGATCGCCCATGACAACCAGGGTCTTGGTTATCACTAACCCGACTCCTGAAGTGCCAGCCTGCCCGGTCTTCGGAATGTTCAGACCCTTCAATGCCGGATGGTTGCGGATGTTATCCGGCGTGTCCCCGTGCGGCGCCTGAAACAGGACCTCACCGCGATCGAGATCGATGGCCGCGAGGACTCCATACGGTGGTTTGACGATGGGCATCCCTTGGATATTCAGACCGCCACCGCCCTCGTCGGCGGGAGGGGGCAGGAGCAGCGGTCGGCGTCGTGCCGCGCGTGACGGGTAGTTCCGCGCGACTTCGGCGCCCTGAATCGGCGGCGCAACAGTCACCAGGCCCCCAGACTTCGACGATGGGCCGCCCCGCGACTCCCGTGATGTACCGAAGATCCGAGTATCCAGGCGGTGTTGCCACGAGCGACCTCACGCCCGGGGTATTCCCGGCCGGCGCATAGAGGATGTGCGTCTCGGGATCGAAACCGCCACCGGGCCAGTTCGTGGCGGTCCCGACCGTAATCGCGCCCAGCAGGCCACTGACGTTGCCAAGCATCGGCGGGTTGAATGGCGTGGTTGCCCAGCGGTACTGCTTGGTCCTCTCGATGGCGGCGGCCCGAAGCTCGGGAGTGAAATCCATTAGGTCATTGGGCACGTTAAAGACATTGCGCGCGTACCGCAGCTTGTCTGGCGGGTGCGGCTGCGTCGGTGAGGTCTTCTCACCGGGCACATCGGACTGGGGCACCGGCCGCTCCTCGATCGGCCACACGGGCTGGCCCGTCACGCGATCGAAAACGTAAAGCCAGGCCTGCTTGCTCGGCACGGCCACCGCCTTGATCGCGCGGCCGTTGACCGTGATGTCGGCCAGGATCGGCGCGGCGGCCATGTCGAAGTTCCAGAGAGGATGGTGCACGAACTGGAAGTGCCACTTCCGCTGCCCGGTTTTCAGATCGACGCAGACGAGAGTTTCGGCGAAGAGGTTGTTCCCCGGCCGGTGGCCACCGTAATAGTCCGACGAGGGCGTCTCCACGGGCAGGTAGACCAGGCCCAGTTCTTCGTCCACGGTGATCTGGTTCCAGATGCCGACGTTGCCGTTGTATTCCGAGGAGCCCTCCTGCCAGGTGTCATTGCCGAATTCACCTTGAGCGGGGATGGTGTTGAACTGCCAGATTTTCTTGCCAGTCCGCACATCAAACGCGCGAGCCAGGCCTTTGGTGTTGTTGTGGGTCTCAACGGTCGCGCCTTCCCTGAACGCGGAGCCCACGATCACCATGTCCCGCGCCACGGCCGCCGTCGAATGGACGCCGATCTCGCCGGTTTCCAAATCAATCTGCTGATTGACGCCTTTCACCACGCCCACCTTCAGATCGAGAATCCCATGCGTGCCAAACGAGTCGATCATCGCGCCCGTCTTCGCATTGAGCTCCACGAGGCGATAGCCAGTCGTGATGTAGATGATGCGCTCGTCGCCTCGACCGTCGGTCCAGTACGACACGCCACGCCCGGACAACTGACGCGGGGCGACCGCGGCGCGCCTGCCTTCGCGCAGGCTGTGCGACCAGATCAGCTCGCCGGTCTTTGCATCGAGCGCCACGACCGAACGGCGCGAGCCGGCGGTCGTATAGAGCACGCCCCCGACCATCAGCGGCGTCCCCTCCAACTTGAATTCGGGAAACGGGCCGAAGTTGTCGGTCTTGAAGCGCCAGGCAACTTCCAGCTTGTTGAAGTTCGTCGCGTCGATCTGATCGAGCGGCGAGTACCTGGTGCCCTTCATGTCAGCCGTGTTATGCGGCCACTCGCCATTCTTCGTGGTCGGCTGCCCCTGGGCCGCGAACTGCTTCGGGGTCGGAGTCCCGACAAAGAGCTGGCCCGAGACTCTCGGCGCGACCCATAGCAGGCCGCCGACGAGTAACACGAGCGCCACGACGGATCGGAATGATGTGCGCGCCATAGCTGTTCACTCCTGTTGGTGATTGGAAGTTAGCGACAAGCCATCAAGTACTTCTCGAATGTCGTTGGATTCATTCCGCGTTCACGGCGTCGCCAGCAACGGTTTCTGCGCGGCCGGCAGGCGTTGATCGAACGCGGTGAGCACCGTTGCATCGTCGGCGTGCTGCGCCATCAGATTGACCAGGTCCACGAGATCGCGCTCCCCGAAGATCTGTAGCGCCCGCGCGTACGTTTCGGCGCTCACGTAGTGTCTCCCGAACAGTTCCCGGCCGAACTGAATAATAGCGGTCTCCTTGTCACCGATCCCGCTCGGCGGCTTCATTTGGCGAATGACGTCGATGATTGCCGGCTCGAGACCATCTTTTCGTGCGTTGATCTCGCCCGTCGTCCAGTCATACTGCTCGTCGTGTGCGCGGGCGGTCACAAGCACTGCGACGCTCATCAGCCGTCGCCCAACGCTGGTTTCCAGCGATTTAAGTCCCGCTCCGTGACGTCCTATCTGCCCTGGTCCTGTTCCCTCGGGGGCCATCTGACGACTGTAAAGCGAAGGTGGGGCTGCCGGCGGAGCGGCCGGAGTCCGTATCAAGGGAAGCCGGCTTCGTGAGTCGGGATGAATGTCGCCAGGCGGAGTGAACGGCAGCGGCAGGAACTGCTTCCAGCCTGGGGGCATCTGCTGATTGACCGCGGTCAGCCGCGTGGCCGTCGCCGCATACTGGCCCATCAGTCCAACGACATCGACAAGATCGCTCTCACCGAAGGCTTTCAACGCGCGCGCGTACGTCTCCGGGGTCACTTTGTGCCTGCCGATTTCACGGGCCAGCTGAATGACGACCGCTTCCTTCTCGCCAACGCCGGTGAGCGCCTTCTTGTTCCGGACGACGTCGATCACCGCTGGATCCACTCCTACCGCGATGGCTTCCATTTCATGGAGCGACCACTCGTACGGCTGGTCGTGTTCGCGGGCTGTCGAGATGATCGCCAATTCGGTGAGCCCCCGCCCGACGCGCGATTGCCACCGAACGTCGACGCCTGACCTGTGAAGCCGGATCGCGGCCGCCCCCTCTGGTCGCCCGCTGGCTGCGTTGGCGGCAGCAGCGTCGTAGGCTTTCTTGCCCACTTCGTTCAGGTTCTCCCGCTTGATCAAGGGGAGCCGGGAACGAGATTCGGGATCGACATCTTTGGGAAGGTCGGACTGGGCGGCGAGTGGGATACAGACCGTTGCCACGACCAGAACGATCGGTGCGAATGCTTTCACCTTCCTGATAGGTCGGCGCATCACCTGCCTCCTCCGTAGACGGAACCGAACGCTTGCCCCGCCGAGCCTCGGCGAAGGTGGGCAGGCGCCAAGTCCCTCATGGACGACCGCTGCCCGTGTCCTTACCCGCAGGTTTGCGATCGTGATCCCGTAACTTAGCAAAATACTGCCGAATGTCATCCTGATTCATGTCCTGCCAGTATTTGACGGAATGCACGATCTTCTTTCGTCGTCTGATGAGATTTTCAGGCGAGTCTGGTAACCCCGTCCAACGTAATCCCATAGGCAAATCACCAGTTGCAAAATCGCTCAATTCATAACCGCACGCCACGGTGATGAGACTAAACAGGTGGTCTTCACTGATCAGACTCTCCTTGAATACGCCGGTCTGCAGATAGCTGCCTTCGAACATTGCTTCGATGCATGCTGCGCTCACAAACACTGCCGCCCCCAGAATGTGTTCGCCCGGTTCATAGTTGAATCGACTGGCCCTCTTCATCCAGTCACGGAGCACTCGACGCCGTCGCATATTCCTGATTCCACGTATGCCGCACTCCGCGCGCAAGCGGGCACTGACGACTCCGAAGTCCCGCTGGTCGCCATTGCAGTCAAGCCTGTAAGAACCAAGCATCCCGGTTTCGGGATGCTCTTCGAAGTATCGACGTGCGTCCTCTTCCGGATTGAAGCCAATCACGAGTGCATCGGTGTCAATTCGAAGCAGGGTTTCAAAGGTATATCGTTCGAAGATGTGGGCGTAAGCCTTGGCCAGACTGGTCCAGAGACCGCCCCTGAGCCCTTGCGCGGCGGGCTGAAGAACGGTGATCCGTTCATCAACGGTTTCGAGAAATCGCCGCGTTGTCGATTTCTTACTGTCGTCGATGGCGAAAATCCGTACGTCTGGTGTGGCGTACAGAAAAATGCTGTGGATCGTGTCGCCACCGTCATTGTCAGGACCGACCGGCAGTACAACCGCCAGTTTGACGTGCTCCTTCTTCACACTACTGGTCTCTTCCGCGCACAGCGTGGGAAGCCATGGCTCGACATGACCAACGTTGCTCTACCGCACGCCCGGGGACCTGACGCCGCCGTCCTTCTACGCCGCCGTCCTTCTATTGACACCCGAGGTACTCCGGTCGAGAATGCGCGCGCGCTGCGTTCCGCACGCGCGTCCGGAGGGGTCCCATGAATCGGTGGCTTCCAATCATCGGCGGCATCTCGCTCAACCTCGCACTCGGCTCGCTGTACGCCTGGAGCGTGTTCGTGCTGCCGCTCGAGAAAGAGTTCGGGTGGAACAGGGCGCAGACGTCCTGGGTGTACACCATCGCCATCGTCTGCTTCGCCGCCACCTTCATCGTCGCGGGCAAGCTGCAGGACGCGAAAGGGCCGCGCATCTGCGCGTTCCTCGGCGCGCTGCTCGTGGGCGGCGGCTTCGCGCTATCGAGCCTCACCACCTCGGTGACCTTTCTCTACATCGCCTTTGGCGTCGATCGTCGGCGTCGGGAACGGCTTCGGCTATTCTGCGCCAACGCCGGTTGCCTCCAAATGGTTTCCCGACAAGCGCGGCCTGGCGGTCGGGCTGATGGTCGGCGGCTACGGCGCGGGATCTGCCATCATCGGGCCCGTCGCGACGCGGTTGATTGCCGATTACGGCTGGCGCTCCACGTTCCAGATCCTCGGTGTCGCATTCTTCGTGATGGGCTTGATTGGAACGGCGCTGCTGAAAAACCCGCCGGCAGATTTCAAGGCGCCTGCGCCGAGCCCCGCCGCGGCGGCGAGAAAGCGCGCGTCGATCGATATTTCGACCAGCGACATGATCCGCACACCGACCTTCTGGGCGCTCTGGCTCGCCTACTGCCTGGGCACCACTGCCGGCCAGATGATGATCAGCCAGCTCGTCCCGTTCATGCGCTCCGTGGGACTCACTCCTGAGGCGGCGGCGTTCGCGATCACGATTGCGGCCGTCGGCAACGCGGGCGGGCGGATCCTGTCCGGAGCATTGTCCGACTCCCTCGGCCGGCTCACCACGCTGAAGGTGATGATCGTCGGCTCGCTCCTCGTGATGGTCTCGCTCGGGATGGGCGTGAACCAGATCATCGCGCTCTACGCGTTAGTCGCCGCCGGCTACTGGTGCTACGGCACCCAGTTGTCGGTCTTTGCGTCAACGACGGCCGACTTCTATGGCACCCGCTATCTCGGAATGAACTATGGCGCGCTCTTCAGCGCGTGGGGCGTCGCCGGAATCGTCGGACCGTTCATCGCGGCGCGCGTATACCAGGTGACCGGTTCCTACTCGTACGCGTTCTACGGCGCCGCGGTGCTCGCGTGCGTCGCATTCGTGTCGATTTCGATGGCACGACCCCCTCTCAGCGCGCCAGCGACGCTGGAACCTGTCAGAGCCTGAAGGGGGACTAGAACCTGATTCCCCGCGTCCGTTTTGCGCCATCGCCTACCGGCTATCTCCATGTCGGGGGCGCGCGCACTGCGCTCTTCAACTGGCTCTACGCGCGCCGGCATGGCGGCGCGTTCATCCTCCGCATCGAAGACACGGATGCCGAGCGCTCCTCGGTAGAGATGGTTACCGGCATTGTCGATGGGCTCGGATGGCTTGGTCTCGACTGGGATGAAGGCCCTGGCGTCGGAGGACCGCACGCGCCGTACTTTCAGTCGCAACGCTACGATCGGCATCGGGCCGCCGGCGCATCGCTCGTCGCCAGCGGGCACGCCTATTACTGCTACTGCTCCGCCGATCGGCTGCGCCAGGAGCGGGAGAGCGCCGAGTCACGCGGCGAGGCCTGGCAGTACGACCGTGTGTGCCTGAACCTTGCTCCCGAGCGGATAGCGGAGCTTGAAGCGTCCAACGCACCGCGAGCTGTCCGCTTCAAGGTGCCGCCCGGGATCACCGCGTTTGACGATGCCGTGCACGGGCGGATCGAATTCGACGGCGCGAACATCGAAGACTTCGTCATCCTGCGATCCGACGGGCACCCGGTGTATCACCTATCGGTCGTGGTGGACGATGTGGACATGCGGATCACGCACATCATCCGCGGCGACGATCACATCTCCAACACACCGAAGCACGTCCTGCTATTTCAGGCGCTCGGCGCGTCGCTGCCGCAGTTCGCGCACGTGCCGTTGATCCTGGGCCCGGACAAGAAGCGACTGAGCAAGCGTCATGGGGCGACGTCGGTCATGGAGTACGAGCGCGCGGGCTACCTGCCGGACGCGCTCGTCAACTTCCTGGCGCTGCTCGGATGGTCGCCCGGCGACGATCGCGAGCTGATGTCGCGGCGCGAGCTGATAGAGAGCTTTACGCTCGAAGGCATCAGCGGCGGTAACGCAGTCTTCGATACCGCCAAGCTGGATTGGATGAACGGGCAGTACATCGCCCGGATGCCGCTGGAGCAGCTTGGGGCTGCGGTGGTACCGCTCCTTGTGCGCGAAGGCCTATGGCCGAAGAACATGCCCGCGGACGAGTGGCTGCTCCGGCTTCTCGAATTGCTGCGCCCGCGGGCCAAGCGCCTCACCGACTTCGTCGAACAGGCCCGCCCCTTCCTCGTGGAGACGATCGAGTACGAAGAGGATGCCATAAACAAGCACTTGGGTTCCCCACGACTCTCCGAAGACCTCACGGCACTCATCGAAGCGCTGCGCACGGCGTACCGTTTGACGAGCAACATGTGGAAGCCGCGGTGCGACGAACGGCAGAAGAGCGGGACACCAAAGCTGGGCCGCTCATCCATGCCACGCGTGTTGCGGTGACCGGACGCACCGTCAGCCCGGGAATATTCGAGGTGCTCGTGCTGCTTGGACGAGATCGCACCATCTCGCGTCTCGAACAGCTCGTCAGATTCCTCGGCGCCAGGAACTAGGTAATTTCCTCAGTGAATGTCGTGTTTCTCGCATCAGGCGTCCTCGCGATCGCATGTCGCCGCGGGCACGGATCCCGCGTGTTGGGGAAAAGATGGTAGATAAGTTCCTTTATTGCTGAGGGTTACCAAGATACCACTTGAGCCGTGGCACCTCGGTTGCAGCCCCACTGTCTGGAACGGCGGCTCGCAGAGTACGCGGGCAAATCGGATCGTGATTGTGGGGAGGACAGAGTGGCTAAAGAAGATCGCGGATTCGCTTCGATGGACCGCGCGAAGCAGCGCGAGATTGCCAGCAAGGGCGGCAAGGCCGCCCATCAGAAGGGCACGGCCCACGAGTGGACCAGCGAGGAAGCGCGCGAAGCCGGACGCAAGGGCGGCATGGCGAGTCATCGCCGCCGCAGTGAGATGACGGGAAGCCAGGGCGACGAGAACGCACAGAACCTGGAATCGCCTGACGTCGTCCGCGCGCAACGACAGTTCGAACGAGCAGATTCGGTAATCGCTCGTCATCCTCGCGGCTCTTCATTTTCAGGCGGCCGGGCGCGTGTTTGCGCCGGGCCGCTTCTTCTTTGTACAATCCCCTTTTCCCGCCTGGGTAAGACGCGCGTTCTAGCGCGGATCTCGCGAAAGCAAGCACTGGGAGGTCGTTCAACGGTAGGACACGGCGCTCTGGACGCCGTTATCGGGGTTCGAATCCCTGCCTCCCAGCCAAGTTCGAAACCCGGGTCGCGATCTGCTACAACCCCAATATTTCAAGCGCTTCCGCCTTGCGGACTTTCCCATTTGAACTCGAACGTGTTCTTCGCAGCCCATTCATCAGATCTCGTGGTTCTTCCTGAGTAATTCTCAGATTGTGAAGTGAGTAGATTCCCCGCGACATTTCCGACTGACATTCTGAGTGGGCGAGTCCAGAAGACGCGCTCGTCTCGAGGGCTGAACGAGAGTCACGTCGGATCTGCGGCCGAATCGGTAAACCCTTGGCGAGTACCCGAGATAAATCCGCGCGACCACCCTGCACGTGGAGGGCCTTGGTGTATAACGATGCGCATCCCGGACGGTCAAAATGGAAATCCCGGCTCACACGACGAGGGCGTGGACGATGATGGCCACACACGGCCGGAAACGATTGACGCCGAATGTCGGGTGTGTGTGCGACCTTTCCCGCACCCCAGAGACAAGGAGAAATGCGATGGCTACACGACTCTTCGGAGCGGTGCTCCTGCTTGCTCTCACCACCGTTTCCGCGCCCGTGTACGCCCAAACCGTCTATCTCCAGGTCTGCAACGCGGGCAAAGTGGACATTGACGTGTTCGTCTCACGGGCGGGCAATGTGTCCAGCTCGCACGTCGGAGCCGCTGATTGCGCATCCGTCGCCGAGAGCGCTGGCGTAATGGGGGCGGCGTATGTGGGAATTGCGCTTGTCGATTCCCGCGGACAGTGGGGAGCGGCTCGAAGGCTCGATCTCCTGCCGGATCTCGGTTCTGGCGTCTTGAGCAAGGCGAACCAGAACGCAACCGTCCGGCATGGGAACACAAGTGCCTCCTTGGCGATGCAGTTGCTCTTCCGCCCTCCTGTCCCCAGCTGCCGCGACTATCAGACAACTTCCGCAGCGGCGAGTCTGCCGTTGAACGCGACCGCGGCTCAGAGGCGCGCCGCCGCTGTTGAGGACTCGAACAGACCTCCAGGGCAGACGGTCTGCGATACATTGGGCTACACGCTGAACGTCGAAGCGTTTCCGGCGACAGGCGAGGTCGCGTTCAGGCAGGAATGCGACCCATGCGACAAGAAGGCCGACGCGAACGTCACTCCCGAGGAGCGGGCCGCCAAACAGAGACAGGAAGCTGCCGCCAATCAGGTGATCGGGACGTTATCCGGATTGGGACCGGCAGGTGCCATCTTCGGCGGCATCGTCGAGCGGGAGAGACTGGCGGCGGAGGAGGAGCGCAAGGCGCGTGAATCCCGCCTCTCGCCGACACAGCGAATGGAGTGGAAAGATCTCCTCACGGCTCTGAGGAACAAGCCGCCAACCGCCGGAATGTGGACGGTCATACCAAGGAACATCATCATTCGCGGGACGGTGTCGAGCGTCGAAGTGTCGAAGGACGCGTTCGAACCGATTGAGTGGGTGGACGTCGCCTTTCGCGAATCACCGACAGTCGACTTCGGTCCCAACAGGAGACCGTACTCCGAGTTCAACGTGTGTGCGTCAGGTCGCGAGATCTTTCAGTCGCTGTTCGGCCCCGACTTCCTGACCAGCATGATCGGCAAGACGATCGAAGTCGAAGGTGAAACCCAGGGAGCCTACTGCCGGGGGCTGATGAGCAGCATCCGCGTGACGCTCGCACAGCAGGTGCGCGTGGTGAACTCCGTTCAGGTCCAACCTGCGGCGGAGCCACGTTCCGCTCCAACGCCAGCAAAACCGGGCGCGTCCGGAGCGGGGGCGCGAACTCAGACAGGCGCGCCGCCAGCTAAGGGAGCCGCATCAACTCCGGCGCCGGCGACAGCGGGGCAGAGGGGCAAGTAAGAGAACACTCCCGCTATTGCCGTACCGTCAGCCTCGCGTCGGTCAGGTGTTCTCGACAACCGGCCGACGAGTCCTCAGGCTCCGCCACGCGAAGAGGATCGCGGCCAGGAGCACGGCGCCGGCCGTCACCGCGAGCTCTTGAACGGTCGCGTATGAGAGCAGCCACAGCACCACCACGCACGCCAGCACCGACACGAGCGGTCCACCAGGCAGCACGAACAGGCGTCCAGCCGTGTGCACACTGCGGCGCTGCAGCTCGATCGCGGCGAGACAACGCAACAGGTATGGCAACACAGGATTCCCTCCGACGCTAATACCACCGAACGATCATTGGCTGCCCGGGATCAAAGTATTGATGGCCTGCGCAAAGGCGTTACCAACGTTCACTCGATGGAAAGCTATCGCTATCTGCTCGGCACACAGATGGGAGAGAACTTCTCTCCAACGGTGTACCTCGATGCGCTGAAGATCCAACTCGGCCTGGAAAGTCTGCGGCGTAACGACGCTTGAAGCTGACTACGGTGGTGGCCTCGCCGTGAGCGCCGCGGCTGATGGATGGCGTTGTCGCGAATAGTGTTTACCGGAGCGCGGTGACGAATCTTATCCGCGTACGTTTTCAACGAGAGGAACTCGGAAGGCGTTTACGGCGAGTGACATTTCGAGTGTCATTGCACTGGCGAAACCTGAAAACGGACGCGAATAGACGAAAGCCGACGAAGGAATCGGAAAAGGCCAAATTGCTGTTGGCGCGAGGCTTAGGCCAAATAGGCCTGTCTTTATTGGGGTTTCTGAAAGCTGCGCCAGAGACTCCCTGCCTCCCAGCCACTAAGTTTCCCGCGAAAGTCCTAACGTTTTTCGCAGTTGGGACGCGAGCGCAAGGCGCGAGTGACATTCGGAGTGACATCACTCTCAGATTTTGACTTCGCGCAGCTGGGTCTCGCCGCGCCGGCTACCGGTTTTGTTGGCCTTTTCATCGCCGCTTGCTCTGCCTGAACGTTGAATCAGAATAACGATCTCTCAACCAACCTGAGTAGGTTGCTGACCACCAACACGTATCTCGCTGGCTCGCGTCGGAGGTTGCTGGGAGCGTGTGCTCGTGCACGTAGGGATGGAGTCAACGCAGCCATCGCTGAGGTACTCGTGATGTGTCTCCGGAGCCGTCGATCTCCACCCGGAGGATTGCGGCAGGGTGCACGAGTAAGCAAAGTTCCTGGGCGCGGTCGCCAATGCTGACCATCCCAGCACTCGTCGCTGATTCAGTGGTAAGGCGGTGCGTACGATCGATCCAAGTGCGTTCGACCTGGAGGCCGTCGTATTCGACGATCCTCGGAAGCGTTGGAAGACGGCTTCGAACGATAACCCGATGGGGGGCGACCATCGAGTATTTCCGCGGCCGTCCGGGGCGCGGACCCGATCAGATTCTGTTTTCCCGCATGATCGTGGGGTGGGCTGCGGGCCTTCCATTCACGGAGAGCTCGTGCTCAATGCCGTGCTGATAGCCGTGCGGCGACGACGACGCCCGCGCGGCACGTTGATTCACTCCGATCAAGGAACCCAGTACGGCAGCGATGCGTGGCGGCGATTCTGCCGCTTGAATCACCTCGATGCGCTCTGGTCGGGCTCAGGAATCGAGAGCTTGGCCATGATAGAATCCGTCGCTTCCGACGCGAGTATCGCATGACGAAACGTCGTGTATTCATCGGATCCTCAACCGAGGGTATCAAGCAGGCGGAACGGATCTGCGAGATTCTCAAAAGCAATCCGACCATCGAATGCCATCCCTGGAAGGAGGAATTCGAGCCAGGCTTCCTCACGTTTGAGGCACTGGAGAGGGTGCTGTCGCAGTGTTGCGGCGCAGTTTTCGTGGCGGGCCCTGATGACCCGTCTGTGATTCGCGGCAAGCAAGTTAAGACGCCACGCGCTAACGTCATGCTTGAGTTTGGCTTAATGACGGGCGTCATGAGCCGCCCCAACGTCGCGCTCTGGCTGTATGGCGGGGCCGAGCTGCCCTCTGATCTGAAAGGTCTAACGGTAATATCACCTGACCCGTCGGACCATACTGTGGATCCGGATCAGGCAAGGAATCACGCTGAACAGTTGCTGGTCAACTGGACGCGTCACCTCACGGCCACTATCGATCGCGTGCCCCGCACCATGACGTTTCACGGCTACACCGGTCGCTGGAGCTTTTCAGGCGAGCTGCAAGTGTGGCGAGGCATCGCCTTGCAGAGTCCGAGCTTCGTCTTCGTCAAGGGTTACATCGATTTGATCATTCCCGCGGACGGTCAGACAGGCCGAGGCGTGGCGCACGGCATCTTGTCCTTCAAAATTCAGCAGGACAATGACGCGTATGAAGGCGACTATCTCGTCGCCCATGAGGTGACCGGTGCGCTATGCCTCTCGGACGGATCGCTCCAGATGACGACCGAAGCTTTTTCGCTTCAAAAACGCAGTACCATCGGCAAGCAGCTCGACACGTTAATCGACCTGGATTTCCGACCGGAGCCTTGGACTGCGAAGTGGACGCTCAGTCCCGCGGTCGAACCTAGAACCCTCGAGGGCGATTTCCAGAGCGAAGGCTCGGTCACTTCTCGCGGAAAGATGCGAATGACGCAGTCCTTATAGCAATCTGCGCCTCGAGACACCACACAGTACCTGTTTCCGGACCTGGGGTGGACGTTCCAAGCCCCGCTCGGATATCGGCACGCGGGCCGGGGTGCCACGCCAACCCCAATCCGGTCATCGAGCTGATCTGGTGCAACCCAAGACGTGAGACTCGCTGAGCCCGAGGCTGGCCCTCACCTTGACCTTCTCCCCGAAAACGACGGCACTCTAACGAGAGGAGACTGATGGCTTCGACGTTCCGCTCTGGGGGAAGAAAGGGAAATCGTTTCAAGCCAACTCGCGGGATCCGCATTTGAATCTTGACGAAGAAGACCGCAGAGAACCTCTCGCCGAGTGACATTTTGATTGACATCGCGCTGGCAGAATCCGCAAAGAGACGCTAACGGACGAGAGCCGAAGGCAAGATTGGAAAACGCCAACTCGCTGTGGTCAGAGAGGTTGTAGTGAAACAGCCCACATTCATTGGTGTCTCTTGAAACTGGCCTCGAGACTCCCTGCCTCCCAGCCAAACAGAACCGATTCCGGAATTCCTTCAGAAGTCTCTGCGAGTCAATGCGTTGCGAGTTCTAAGGTCATGGCTCGCTTCTCGCAACGTTGACCAGTCGTCCCGCGATTGTGAAGCTAAGACCAGCGATATCAGTGAGTTGGAAACGTCGCCTCGTTTGCGAATCCCAGACAGGTCACCGCGCGCTGGTTAGTGCGGGCTCGCTCATCCCACAACACGCGGTAGCGCAATCGTGACCTGCAGTCCAATGTTCGTCCGCGGCGTGTCGAGCCGGATCGTGCCTCGATGTAGGTCGAGGATCCGCTGCACGATCGACAGCCCAAGCCCGCTCCCAGGCGCCCGCGTTCCAGGCGCCCGGTAGAAACGACGACCGACGTTCACGCGCTGCTCGGCTGGAATGCCAGGGCCCGTATCTCGGACGGTCACGCGCACGTCGGAGGTCGTCACCTCCATGTCCACGTCGATCTTCGTACCGGGAGCGCTGTACCGGATGGCGTTGTCGATCAGGTTCCTGAAGAGAATCGCGAGCAGCCCGCCGTCGCCGGAGACGACGGCACCGCGACCGTCGTTGAGCGCGATGTCCATGTGCTTCGCGACGGCGAGCGGTGCGAGCTCGCCGATGGCCGCCTTGAGCACGGCGCCGAGCTCCACCGATGTCGGCTGAAACGACACGGCGTCCGGGGCCAGGCGTGCCAGCGTCAACATCTGCTCGACGGCGTGGGTCGCACGATCGCAGCCGGTCATCACGCCGTCGAGCGCCCGGGCGCGCTCGGCGTCATCTGTCGCTCCCCGAGCGACCTGCGCCTGCGCCCGAATGCCGGCTAATGGCGTCCGGAGCTCGTGTGCCGCATCGGCCGTGAAGTGGCGCTCCTGTTCGATCAACCCCTGGACGCGCTGGAACAGTTGATTGAGGTTCGTGACGAGTCCGCCAATCTCTGCCGGTGCGTCGGCGACATCAATCGACGTCAAGTTGTCCGCAGCCCTGGACGCCACCTGCTCGTTGACGTGCGTCAGCGACCGCATCGCCCGGCCCACGGCGACCCAGATGAGGACGCCCAGGACCGGCAGCGTGACCGCAAGCGGCACCACGAAGTTGCGCGCGACGGCTGTGGCCAGTTCGTCGCGCTCGTAGAACTGCTCGGCCACCTGGACCAGCACGCGGCCTCGCGGATCCCATGCGCTGAACACGCGCCAGCGCGATCCGCCGACCGTCGTATCGCTGAATCCGTCCTTCTCGCTTGACAGTGGTGTGTTCGGTGCATTCTGAGAATGCAACCGGAGCACGGTGCCGCCTTCCCAGACCTGGAACATCACACGGCGGCTGTACCGGTGCAGCAGCGGCGCGTGCTCGGTATCGATCTCGTCATCGTCACCGTCCGATTGCACGCTGACCAACGAGGCGGTTTGCGCGAGATGCCCGTCGAGCACCTCCGACACTTCATGTCGCGCGTCCACGAAGCTGAGTCCCGCGGCGATGATCCACGCCGCCGACACCACCGTGAGCAGCAGCACGAGGAGCTGGCGTCGGACGGAGCGTTGGCGCGTCTCAGGCATGGTCGCCTCGCGGCATCATGTATCCCACTCCGCGAATCGTCTTCACGATCTGAGCCCCCAGTTTGCGCCGCAAGTGGTGCACATGCACTTCCACCGCATTGCTCTCCACCTCGTCGCCCCACCGGTACATGCGTTCCTCGAGCTGTTCGCGCGACAGCACGCGGCCGGCGTTGAGCATCAGCTCCTGGAGCAGCGTGAACTCTCTCGGCGGCAGATCCATCGCCTGACCGTCGAGCGTCACCATCCTCGCGGCCGGATCGAGCACCACCGGCCCGATCTGTAGGACAGGCGCCGGCTCGCCCTTGGACCTTCTGACGAGGGCTCGGAGCCTGGCGGCGAGTTCATCGAGGTCGGTCGGTTTGACCACGTAGTCGTCCGCCCCGCTGTCCAAGCCCGCAATCCGGTCCTGGACGGCATCGCGGGCGGTGAGGATCAGCACCGGGACCTTGTTGCCGCGAGCGCGCTCGCCTCGCAGGAGTTCGAGGCCTCCCAGGCCAGGCAAGCCAAGGTCGAGGACGACCGCGGCAAACGGCTCGACGCGGATCGCGGCCTGCGCGTCGCGCCCATCCTGCACCCAGTCCGCCTCGAAGCCGCGCTGCTTCAGTCCGGCAGCCAGGGCGTCACCGAGCAACGGGTCATCCTCGACGATCAGCACGCGCATGTCACTCCTTCGTCAGGCGGCCACGCTCTCGATGGTCCACGGCCCATAAGCGTTGATGAAGTGTGCGCCGTAGCTACGGAGCACTTGCACGACTGTGTCACGCTTCTGGCGTCCGTGCACCGTGACATCAACGACGAGGTGCCCCTGCGCGAGTTCCGCTTCGTAGTGCCGGAGGTGATCGCCTTCGGTCGTCACGCGCTGCAGCGCCCGTAGCGCCTGTTTTACACCGCCGCCGTGGATACCGTCGGCGTCGATCTCGCGAACACCCTCGGCGCCGGACAGGGCCGCCAGTTCGTGCTCCGGGACGCCTGCCCGTTCGAGCGTGTCGACGGCGGCCTGCGCCTTCCCAGCATCGTCAATCACGGCCATCACCCGGTTCGTCAGGTTCCACACCGTGTGTCCATTGGGGTTCGTTGTCATAAGGCCTCCTTGCGTGTCAACCGTGAATGCCAGTGTAGGAACCAGACCTTACCGGAGCCCTTAACTCTTCCCACTCATCGCTCACCATGGTCCCCGCCACTGGTCGATCCAGCGGCGCCGGGAAGGGACGCGCCGCTGCGGATCTCGGTGTGACGAATGAGTCCGCCGAGATTCGCCGTGTACGCCAGAGAGCCTGCCGTCACGAGCGCGAAGACAAGACTGGCCATCATCATCGGACGGGACGGAGAGACGGCGCGTCGCGCACTCCAGAGCCCAGCGATCGCAAGGACGCCGAGCGCCTCGCCGAGGATGAGCGAGACGAGCGCGGCTTCTTCGTGTGGCTCTACCCAGGGTTCGATCGCGCCTGCTACCCCTTCGATGGCGTCTTCCGCGGGCTCACCCGTCAGATAGGTCGGGATGGTCGCCAGCGCCGAGAAGACGAAGACGATCAAGGCGAGCCTGGCGAACTCAGGACGCGGTCGAAACATCGCCCAGCCCAGCACCGCCAGGCCGAAGGGAACGGCAAGCACAGGAACGTGGTTCAGCATCAGATGGAGATGGGCCGGATTCATACGTCAACTCCTTTGGAAGCGTGCACAGCGAGCGGGGCCGATTGGCGTCAGGTGTTCGTTTCACAGGACCTTCGCGAGCGTCCACCGTGATTGCCAGTGTAGGAGCCGGACCTTACCGTGCCCTTAAGGAGTGCGGATGCTGAGAAGGCTAGACCGAATGATGCGTGGCGGCTTCGATCAGCAGCCCCTGCAGTCTTGGCGTGGAGAGCACCCGGTAGAGGCAGAGGAAGATCACGGGGCCCACCGTGCCCAGGTACAGGAGGCTGGCCCACAGGGTCGCGCTCTCGCTGCCGAGCGCCAGCCCGTGGACACACGCCAGGCAGAACGCGACGAAGCTGGCGTAGTGCAGTCGCCTCCACGCCTGCCCACCGAGATGACGACGGAGGTGGAAGCTGCCGATCAGCAGCACCGACAGCCAGATGGCGATTTGCCCAAAGGCCACCAACAGCGGTTCGTAGCTGCCAGCGAACGGCACGACAATCGCCAGGAGCGGAAAGCTCACGTACCGGTCGCCCATCAGCACCAAGCCGTGAAAGCTCGCGAAGCCCACGGCGGCCGTGCTGAGGAACTGGTGCGCGTCGAGCAAGAGCCGGCGGCCGCATCCAGCGGCGTCCTGTGCCGGTGCTGAGGAGCAGCCCCCACATCACAGAGCCCCAGAGCAGCACGTACGCCACGAACCCTGAGGCCCGGCTCAGATACCAGAACGAGGTCGAGCCCTCGGCGATGCCAGTGGCGCCGACACCAATGGCAAAGCCTCCGGTCGCGAGCGTGATGCCCACGACCGTGCTCAGGAGCACGCTGCCAGGCGCCACCTCTCCCGCCTCAATTGCATGGGACCGATGCATGAGGTTCCCTCTCTTCCTGTTGAAAGTCGCCCACAGGTATCTCGCGTCCTTGAACAGTAGTCAGCAGTCCGGAGAGGCCCCGCGCGAGCAGATAGGCGGGCCCGGACACGCTGCCCAGTACCAGGACGACCTTGGCGGCGACGTCGGCTACCGCGGCGTTCGGTGCGCGCACCGTCACGGAATGGAGGTCGCTCTCCGCCGCCGTGCCGGTTCTCGGGTCGATGACGTGGTGCAGCATGCGGCCTCTGCACCGCCACTGGCGTCCGCCGATGCTGCTGGTCGCCAGTGCGCCATCGCCCAGGCGCACGACGGCGCGGTCGCGTTCGGGCTCGAACGCATCCTGCACGGCAATCGGCCACGCCTCGCCACCGACCGACCCGATCACACGCAAGTCGCCGCCGGCATCCACCAGCACGGGACCGAGTGGTGCCAGCGCGGACGCCACGAGATCGACCGTCCACCCCTTGGCGATGCCGCCGAAATCGAGGGCCACATCGGCAGGTAGCGAGACTGAACGGGCCGCGTCGTCGAGCCGCACGCGTCGCCAGGAGCCGAATGCCGGTTCGCTGGCGACGGCCTCCATCGCGCAGAGGTCCTGCATCGATTCGAAGCTTCGGTCGTAACCGATCCGCTCGAGTGTGCGGAGCAGTGTCGGATCGTAGATGCCGCCGCTGTCGTCCGCCGCCTGGAGCGCCGACAGCAAGACCGTCCAGAGCAGCGGTGACACCGCCTGCGGCCCGCGACCCGCCGCCTGGTTCAGGCGACTGAGCGCGGAGGTGCTTCGGAACCGGCTGAGCTCGTCCTCGACGCGTGCGAAGACGCCCTCCGCCCATTCGAGGGATCGTCCGATGATCGGCGCGACGGACCGCAGCGGTGGACCACACCCAGACGCCGACGTCCGTGTTCATCGCGCGGAAGTGACGTTCGTGCAGCATGGCGGGCTCAGGAACGTCGCGTGCGTGTGATCGGAGCCTGAAACACCGGCTTCTCCGGCATTCCCGGCAATGTGCGAATGCCGGTGGAGACTCGCCGCGGTTGGTCGATTCGCTCGGCGCGGACGACGGGGGCGTTCTCAGCTGACATCGTCATCTGTGACGAGAGTCGTGCCGTTGACTGGCGCCGACTCGTTGCGTGGAAGCGTCATCCAACCGAGCACGGTGACGCCGAGCCCAGTCAGCAGCAGCCACGCTTTCCACCACTGACCAGCCGTGACGGGTGGTCCGGTTCGACGTGCTGGTGTCTTCGAGCCCGCGTTCGTGTTGTGCGCGTTCATGATCCGTCCTCCGCATCAGTGGTCCCGCGTCCCGCGGATCGTTCAGTCGTCATCCGATTCCCGATGTCGAGAACCTCGTTCATGACGGTCGTCGTCATGCTCCGTGAACGCACGATTCCCGTCGCCGCGCGACGCGAGCTGTGACTGCGCCGCCTGCAGCGAGCGGACTTGGGCGTAGGCATCATCGAGTGCCCGATACGCCTCCTCGAGCTTCCCGCGATAGACCGCGATCTCGCTCTGGTCGGCGTCCGCCGAGGGGTCGGCCTCTCGAGACGGAGTGACGGTTCGGCTGCGGTCCGTGGCGGTCGGCTGGGCGAGGGCGGTCACCGCATCCGGGCGCGGTGCCGCCGAGGCGACGTGCACCCAGCCATTGCGGAACGCGACGGCCAGCGTTGCGGCGCCCAGCACAAGAAGCGTGAGCAGACCGGAGATGATGACGACTGACCGATTCGAGGGACCTGGCATGGCGAATCTCCTTGGCTGTAGAACCACCGGAGCCAGTGTGGCGGCGAAACCTTACCTGCTCCTTAAGGCGCAGCCGGGCGCGACTGGGGAGAACGCGCTTCCAGGACGCGATGAAGGCGTACGATACCTTTGCGAACGCGGCGGTGGAGGGTGTCTTGAAAGTCATCCTGACGAATAGGGCTTTTCGGTAGATGAGTCCCTTCACCGGCGGAGCCACCAAGCCTAGCGCTGCCGATGCAGGACCAACCACATGCCAACCGACACGTCCCCGGTCTCCTCGCTCCGCGGTCTCAGCGAGACGGATGCTCGGACACGACTGAAGACAGACGGCTATAACGAGCTCCCACGGGCGAACCGACGCACCCCCTTTCGAATCGTCCTCGAGGTGTTGCGCGAACCAATGCTGGCGCTGCTCCTCGGCGGCGGCGTCATCTACCTGGTGCTGGGCGACCTGCAGGAAGCGGTCATCCTGCTCGCCTTCGCTTCGATGTCGGTCCTGATCACGGTGATTCAGGAAGCCCGCACCGAACGAGTGCTGGAGGCGCTACGCGATCTCACCAGCCCCCGTGCACTGGTCATTCGCGATGGTGAGCGCAAACGCATCGCCGGTCGGGAAGTGGTGCGTGGCGATTTCGTCGTGCTTGCCGAGGGGGATCGCGTGCCGGCCGATGCATTGCTCGTCGACAGTCAGGATCTCCAAACAGATGAGTCGCTGTTGACGGGAGAGTCTGTTCCCGTGCGCAAGGTCTCCAGGCCTGATGACGCGCCGACCGCGGGGCCGCGCCCTGGCGGTGACGATCTGCCGTATGTGTTCTCGGGGTCGCTGGTCGTGAGCGGGACGGGCATTGGCGAGGTGATCGCGATTGGTGCCTTGAGCGAAATCGGGAAGATCGGCCAGTCGCTCAAGACCCTGGAGCTCGAGCCTCCGCGTCTGCAGACTCAAACCCGCCGGCTCGTGCGGGTGTTCGCGGTGGTCGGTGCCGCGGTGAGCGTTCTGGCGGTGTTGCTCTACGGGACGTTGAGAGGTGGATGGCTCGACGCGCTGCTGGGCGGCGTCGCGCTCGGCATGTCGATGCTGCCCGAGGAGTTTCCAGTCGTACTGACGGTCTTCATGGCGATGGGCGCCTGGCGCATCTCACGAGCGCGTGTGCTGACACGACGCGCCGCCGCGATCGAAACGCTCGGATCCGCCACGGTGTTGTGCTCGGACAAGACGGGGACGCTCACAGAGAACCGGATGTCGGTCGCCGAGCTGCGGCTCACGAGCGCCGCTGTCTTTCGGCCTCGTGACCCGCTCGGCGCGACGATGCCTGACGCGTTTCACGATCTGGTCGAGTTCGGCGTGCTCGCCAGCGCGAAGGACCCCTTCGACCCGATGGAAAAGGCGTTCCACGAACTCGGCCGACAGGTATTGACGGGAACCGAGCACCAACATGGCCCCGAATGGACCATCGTGAAGGCGTACAGCCTTCGCCCCGAGCTCCTCTCCATGTCGCAGGTCTGGCAGGCAGCCGATGGCCGGGAGGACTTCGTCATCGCGGCCAAGGGCGCACCTGAAGCGATTGCCGACCTCTGCCATCTCGGCGCCACGGAGCGTGCCGAGCTCACGCGTGCGGTGGACCAGATGGCGGCGGAGGGTCTCAGGATCCTGGGTGTTGCCCGCGCCCGGCTCACTGGAGATGCGTGGCCCGCCACTCAGCACGATTTCGCGTTCGAGTTCCTGGGGCTGGCCGGCCTCGCTGATCCGATACGGGAAAGCGTGCCCGATGCCGTGAGCGAATGCCGATCCGCTGGCATCAAGGTGGTGATGATCACCGGTGACTATCCGGCGACAGCTCAGGCAATCGCCCGCCAGGCAGGCCTCGACGCCGTGGACGTTCTCACGGGGCAAGAGCTCGAGAAGCTGAGCGAGGCAGAACTGGCCCGCCGCGTAAGAACCGCGACCGTGTTCGCGCGGATCATGCCGGAGCAGAAGCTTCGCATCGTCAATGCGTTCAAGGCGAACGGCGAGATCGTGGCGATGACTGGCGACGGCGTCAACGACGCACCTTCTCTCAAGGCGGCGCATATCGGTATCGCCATGGGCGGGCGTGGGACAGACGTGGCACGCGAAGCGTCATCGATCGTCCTACTCGACGACGATTTCGACTCCATCGTCACGTCGGTCCGGCTCGGCCGAAGAATCTACGACAATCTTCGTAAGGCCATGGGATTCATCTTCGCGGTTCATGTGCCGATCGCCGGGCTGGCGCTGTTACCCTTGCTGTTCGGCTTTCCGATCTTGTTCGGGCCGATGCACATCGCATTTCT
Organism: uncultured Acidobacteriota bacterium; assembly: GCA_963741135.1. Classification (GTDB taxonomy): domain Bacteria; phylum Acidobacteriota; class Vicinamibacteria; order Vicinamibacterales; family UBA2999; genus Gp6-AA40. Next base: position 762,413 of record CAVUHC010000002.1, on the reverse strand, counting down.
GGAAATGGTGATCGATCCCGTGTGTTCCCTGGTCTTCGAGGCAGAGACAGAGGAAGACGACGTGATGGGCCGCCCCCCGCGGTCCCCAGATGAACCACTCTTCTCTGGGGCGCTGATTCGCTGGAGCCTCCTGCAGGGAGCCTTGGCGTTCATGCTCGTTGCAGCCATTTTCATCGTCGCCTCTCGGCGGGGGATGCCGGAAGCCGAAGTGCGGGCGCTGACATTCTTCTCGCTGGTCCTGACGATTGTGGGCCTCATCTTCGTCAACCGATCCTTCAGCGCATCGTTGGTCACGGCACTCCGGCGGCCCAACCCGGCGCTCGCGTGGGTGCTGATAGCGGTCACGACGATGTTGGGCCTGACCGTGCTCTGGCCATTCGCGAGTGGCCTCTTCCGCTTCGGACCACTGCATGCAGACGATCTCTCGTTGACGTTGGCGGCCGGCCTTCTTGTGTTTGCTGCTCTTGAGCTCTTGAAGCCTCGATGGCGTGCACGGTTGCAGTCGCAGTAGTAAACGGGGGCCGCCTGTCATCCGCCGGGCGGCCGAAGATCCTCTGCCCGGTCGAGTTCGATGTCCATCTCAGGGCGCACATCGTACAGGGACTCTTCGAGCAGCAGGATGCTGTCCGAAATCTGTCTACAAATTCCGGACAACTGGCGCAAGGGAGGATTCGTCAGAAGCGCGCCAAGCAGGCGGAACCACTGGAGTTACTGAGCGGCTTGGCGACCCAAGCCTCATGCGGCGGTCAGCAACCAGTTGCGAATTCCGTCCCTAACACCCAGCCAACTTCCATTCGAGAACGCCAACCTCTCATGGCGCAAGCCGTTGCGAGTTCTGATCTCGACCTGATTTCCGAGACAGAAGAACGGGCAGGTACTCGCCAGACTGGCAACGCCAATGTCATCAATGGGTTGTCGCAATTCAGCCAGGTTCGAATCCCAGACAGGTGTTTCCACAGCTGAGAGGTTACCGAGACCATCGGGCCGAGCCGGCTCGACGCGCATCATCGATCTCGCCGGACTGAACGTCGAGCAACCCACGCAAAGTAAAGAGAGCGCGCGTCACCGCCCGCAATATCGGCCCCAATCGCCGCAGCGACGACAGCCATCTCCGCGCGCTCGTGCCGCGCCCGCGTGTTCTCTGCGCTTCTGACGATGCGCACAAGGCTCTGAAGCGCGGGTGCCGTCCTGAGCTTCAGAGTATACTTCTGAGCACGTGGACCTGCTCGACCTGCTCAAACGTCCGGAGGGGAAGACGCTCGAGTTCAAGCGTGACCTGTCCTCCCCCGACGGAGTGCTCCGCAGCCTCGTCGCATTCGCCAATACGTCAGGAGGGGCGGTGCTTATCGGGGTCGAAGACCGTACGCGACATGTCCGCGGTGTCAAGGAGCCACTCGATCTCGAAGAGCGTCTGGCCAACCTCATCAGCGATCACATTGTGCCGCGGCTGGTGCCGGAGTTGGAGATCGTCCCTTGGCGCCGAAGCCATGTTCTGGCCATTCAGGTGTACGCCAGCCCGGTTCGGCCGCACTACATACGGCGGGAGGGTCTGGACCGAGGCGTCTACGTCCGGGTGGGGTCCACCAATCGGCGGGCCGACCGTGAGCTGATTGACGAGCTGCGCCGCTTTGCTCGCGGAGAGGCGTACGACGAGCAACCGATGCCGGGACTGGACTCGGAAGCGTTGGACTTCAGAGCGGCTTCCGAGTCGTTCGCACCAGTTCGCCGCCTTCGGCGGACCGATTTGCACACGCTACGGTTGATGACAACCCATCAAGGCCGAAATGTGCCGACGGTTGGCGGCATGCTTCTCTTTGGCGAAAGCCGCGAGCGGCACTTTCCGGACGCGTGGATCCAAGCCGGACGATTCCACGGCGTCGACAAGAGTCGAATCGTGGACGGCACGGAGATTCGCGCGCATTTGATCCGAGCCGTTGAAGAGGCAATCGCGTTTGTTGAGAAGCACGCCCTGCACGGAGCGGATATTGGCAATGTCCGACGTCGCGAGCGCTGGAGCATTCCGCCGATTGCGGTCCGCGAGGCGGTGGTGAACGCGGTGGTCCATGCGGACTACGCGCAGAGAGGCGCGCCCATTCGTCTCGCCATCTTCGACGACCGGCTCGAGGTGGAGAATCCTGGGCTCCTGCCGTTCGGGCTCACGCTGGAAGATCTGCCGCGAGGGATTTCCAGATTGCGAAATCGCGTGATCGGTCGCACCTTTCACGCGCTGGGTCTGATCGAGCAATGGGGCAGCGGCATCCAGCGCATGACCGCTGCCTGCCGCGATGCAGGGCTCGCACCGCCGACGCTCGAGGAGATCGGCAACCGATTCAGGGTGACGCTGTGGCTCGAGCAAGTCGGCGCCACGGCGCTCGACAAGACGGAGCAGGCCATCCTTGCGACCCTCAGCGACGGCACCGGGCGCGTTACCAGCGAGGTCGCGAAGGTGATCGGCCTGACGCCGCGCGCCACGCGCACGCGCATGATTCGACTGGTGGAGCGTGGGCTTGTTCGTGAGGTCGGCACCAGCCCTCAGGACCCCAAGCGACGGTATTTTATCTCGAGCTGATAACCGAGCTCTGACCTCTCGTCAACGTGGGCGGGCACGGGATTCCTCCCCGGCCTCGCCGGAGTTCCTCGAGAGGCCGGTGGAGCATTGGGTGGCGCCATGAGGCACGACGACCGGGACGAAGAACGACGCCGATGCGGCCTGTGCGGGAAGATCCTGCGCCCCTACGATTCAATCTCGGTGGCCGAGGTGGGTGAACGTTGCTACCGCTGTTTCAACGAGGAGTTGGCCGAGCGCCTCGGCGTCGACTTCGACAACACGCCCATCGCGCCTATTGTGGTCACCGATGTCGATGGCGTGCGGCACCGGTTCGAGATTCGATCGATGCTGGTTGGCACCGGACACGCCATGTACGCGCGTGAGGTCAGGCATCGCGATGCGCGAGGCGGCTATCGGTTCGAGATCCTCGGCGATTTCGAGGCCGACGCCCAGGACCTGTTCAAGCTCCTGCGCGAGCGAATCCGCCAGGGGCTCAGCGTTCGACACGTCCAGGAGACCGAGCACGGGTGGCAGCTCACGCAGGCGCACCGGCTCAGCGGCGTCATCGAGTGGGACCCAGAGACAGAAGGTGCGCTCCCGCTTCTCATCGTCGATGGCCGAACGTTCACCTGGGATCAGATCGGCCGCATGATGATGACGTTCGAGGGCTTCACGCTGAACGCGATCGTGGAGGACACCATCGAGGTCGTCGGCGGCCCGCTTGCCGATGGTCGACTCGAGAGCCAGGCCTCGCGTCAGCCGGCGCCCGCCGTGCCTGCGCCGGTGGTCAGGCCCGGAGCCTCGAATCGACAGACTGCCAAACGGCGAAGGCCAACCCGCTCATGGCCTCCGAGTCCGCGTCGGCTCGACGCGTTGATCGAGGAGGCAACGGTGGACGCCTACGGCGAATCCGAGCAGGCGACCGCCTTCCTGACCGCGCTCGAGGAGTATCTGGCGCTTCCATTTGGTGCGACCGTCCTTGGCGAGGCCGTGGTCGTCGAGAAGATCGATCTCAGCGGCGCGGATGAACTGATCGCCATTTGTCGACGCCGCGGGAAGCGTCAGAAGGTGCGACTGTTGGATCTCGAGCTGCCTGTCCCCCGACCGAAGGGCGCCGAGTGGGTCGCGGCGTACCACCGCTGGTCTCGACGGCGATAGGCGCGTCAGCGACCGAGACAGCACCAAACGATCATGGCCGAACAGACCAAGCGCAAGAAGTGGAGCGACGTGAAGGCACGGCTCGAGGCATTCGACCGCAAGGGCCTCGTGTCGCTGCTTGGAGAACTGTACGACGCGAGCGTCGCCAATCGCCGCTTCCTTCACTCGCGCCTGACTCCCGGCAGTCGCGCCATCGAGGAGTACCGGCACCTGGTCGCCGACGCGATATACCCAGACCCGTTCAGCAAGCGCCGGGTCAGCGTCCGCGACGCAGCCGCAGCCATCGTCGAGTACCGGCGCTCAACGGGCGATGCATCCGGGACCGTCGACCTCATGCTGACGTTCGTCGAGGCGGGAACGGAGCAAGCCGCGGATCTGGGCTACGGCGACGAGGCCTACTTCAACGCGCTCCAGATCCGGCTGGACGCCGTGGCGAAGGAGTTCGACACGTTGCCCGCGGATGTACGCGCGAAGGTGAGAGCCCGTCTGGGTCGCATCCAGATGCGTGCGCAGGACGTCGGCTGGGGCTTCAGCGATGCTGTTGACGAAGTGGTCGCACGCGCTCGACGCTCGCGCCGCCCGAGTCAGGCCGGGCAAGGCTGAATCGACGTTGATCGCGACGTGAAAGCGCGGACGGTGCACGGTCCGCCAGCGCCCCGCAAGCGAGGCGTGTTCCAGCTACAGGGCTGAAATCGTTGTCCGAAATCTGTCTACACATTTCGGACAGCCGACCACGACAATTTTCGCCAGCACGCTCCCAAACCGGCGGTGCCATTGATGATTCCGCTGACTTGGCGTCACGCCGCCGTCAGCAACCAGTTGCGAATTCCGTCCCTAACACCCAGCCATTTCGCATCCAGCCCGGCAAATTCCCTAATGTTTTCGCCTCTCGCTACGCTGGAAAGTTGGCCAAGAGAAAGTGCGAGTGACCTAGTGGGTGACCTCTAGAGAAACACCCAATGATTCGAGCGACGAGCGTGTTGTCGGGTCTCTGTCCGCTGATCCCAGTCGCTCGGTCAACCGACGATTCCAGTCGATGTCCCCGAGTCGGGCGTGAAGCATCTCGAACGGGACTCGACAGGCGAGTGGCATCTGGGTGCCGTCACGTCAAACCCGTCCGCACGCTAGCAGGGCCCATTGGCGCATCTCAAGCTCATAGCTCACGGAGCATATCCAGTTTGAACAAGTTCGACGGGAGTGAAAGTCCCTTCCCTCACCACAACGACCGTTTCAGAAAACACAACAGAGTTTGGCGAGATACCGCACTGGGTCGAGAGCCTTTGCTTTCGACCCCATCCAATATGTTCCTTGCGGCAGTCCACTTGAACATTCCTAGCGCATCACTTTTGACGAATATCGCTTTGCTATAGGCTGGCTTGTCGGCATCGACAGGTGCGATGGCAAACTCGAGACTGGCAGGTCCACCAGTCGTTGTTCCGCCAGGCACGCCACTGATTACTATGGAGCGAGTCGGTACCTGTGATGCCGGAAGTCCCGTCCTTTGTTCCTTGCGGTGTACTTGGCGTTGAACGAGACATTCACCGCGCGCCCACAGATATGAAAACGAGCAAAGTAAGGACGAAGAGTTTCCTGGTCATACCGAAACTCCGTCTCGTTTGCCTCATCCACCTGAGCGTGAAGTCCGTCCACGTAAGCCTAGGCGAGTTGCCGTCCAAGTCAAACGTGCTGAACACTCTCTAGTTGGCAGCGGTGAATCGCAACTGACAATACCGCGCATCGGCGATGTTGATACTGCCATCGCCGTTACCGTCTCGCGGATCGGTCGCGGAACCGGCAACCTGCCCATTTGCCGCTCGAATCAGCAGAAGGTCGGCGCGGTCGATATCACCGTCGACGTCCACGTCACATCGCGGAAAGAAACTCAGACGTCTTGATGTCTGAAAGCGTCCACGCGCCTCGGCCCAGAGTTCCAGCCACCATCACGTCGTCGGCCGCATCATAGTCAAGGTCCCAGACCGGGGCATGAGGCAGGCCACTACCCAGTTGGAACCAGGTTCCGAGACTGCTTTGAGGGGAGACAAAGACGCCGGCGTTCGTCCCCACGGCAATTCGATCGTTCGTCGCGACTGGAATGTACGCAATCGATCGAAACGTCCCGGCGCCGTTGGTGGCGATATTTCCCGTGATGTTGGTCCAGTTCGCACCGCCGTTGATACTTTGAAACACCGTCGCGTTACCAATGGCATACACGTTGTTCTCGTTCGCTGGGTCGACGGCAACACCGTACACCCTTCCGCCGGGGAATGCACCGGTCGTCGGAGTTCGGTTTCCACCGGGAGTCCTGCGCACGCAACACTTCAGCTCCGGCACCGACTAGATGAGCTCGGCGTTGTTCGGGTGGCCATAGACCATGGCGGCATCGGAGTTCGCGGTCACCCCGGACCCAGGGACCAGGCTGGCGGTGTTGCCCTGGTCCAGAGACTCAGATAGGCGGCCCACTGTGCCGAGTAGGAGCCGCGCCGGGTTGTTGGCGTTGATCTCGAGCGGCGTGTAGAACTGCTCGGGACCTCTACCGGCTAGGGCAGGGAAGGCATTGACACAACCGGGATTGCAGGTGCGTCGCGTGAAGCGGCCCAGATTCTGGAAGCTGAAATAGCGCACGGAAGTGCCCAGAACCGAGTCGTTCACCGCAACGTTGCCGCCGTCGGCGGTGGCCAACGTGTTCCAGGTCGCCGAGCCCGGTGCGGACTGCTCGGGGGTGCCGGTGTCCTGGGTGCCTCCGATGATGATGTTGAAATTGGTGTCGTAGGCGATGGAATGAAACTCGGTGAGCTGGATGTTGCCGTTGATCGAGGACCAATCGCCGGTGTTGTTGCCCGGGTTGGTGCGCCGAACGATGCCGCCATCGGAGACTTCAATCAGATTGCCGTTGGCGTCGAAGGTCATCTCGCGTGAGTCCGCGTGGCCTGCGCTGTTGCCAGCGGTCCCGCCGAAAGGCATGAGCGCGTTCACGGTCGAATGTGTCAGATGATCCCACTGGTTCGATACATTGCCCGTCAAGCCACGAGCGCGCGTGGTGTCCCCGCGGAACATGTGCGCGTGGAATGAGGTGGCCCCCACGGAATTGGGGAAGATGTTCTCGGCGGGGCCGGTCCCCCGTTGTGAGATCGCAGACACGTAAACGACATTCGAACTCGTGGGATCAACGACGAGCCCCATCAGCTCGTCCCTGCCGCGCAAACGCGTCTCCACCGTCCCAGGCACGTCCATTTGGGTCCATGTGGCACCTTGGTCATCACTGAAGCCGATATAGGACACGGTGCTGCTGCTCGTCACCACCAGAACGAAGACCCTGGAATCTCGCGCTACTGCGATCCTCGTGTTGGTCGAGCCGAGCATCGCCGCGTTCAACGTGACATCGTTGTTCGAGACCAGGGTCCAGGTCGCCCCTGAGTCCTCAGTGCGGTACATCCCCTTGCGTTCAAGCGCGACATACAAGCGTGCCAAGCTGCTCGCGTCACCCGTCAGGTCGTCGACGGTTCCTACCGGCAGTCCCGCGCCCGCGCCGCGTGATCTTCGGCCCAGGTGGTGCCGGCGTCGGTGCTTCGAAACAGCCCGCCAACACCACCACCGCCGAAGAAGTTGTTGGCCCCGGCGAGCAGGATGTCTCCACGCGATGCCACGCCTGAAATGTGCTCGCGACCACCAGGGATCGGTATCAAGGTCGGAACAAGCGCTTCGACTCACGAGGCCCTGATAGCAACGACGCGACAACGAAAGCGCCGACGGCAGTGTGGTTTCATCAGCGGGCATCGGGTCCTTGGCCGTCTCGTCGAACGCCGCTGAATCAGCTCACGATCATCACACTCGCATGCGGCTGATGGTCACGACATGTTGTGACCATCAGCCGCGCATCCGCCATTCGCTCGACGCGGTTCGTCACCGATCCGCCGGAAACATTCGAAAGTTCGACCTGTTTGGCCGCTGGCGCGCAGTGTGAACCCGTGGCGGATCTCTTGCACCCCGCACATCACTACGCGCAACGGTGTATGCGTCAGGAGATTCCGCATGCGAACGAACATCACCATCGCCTCGCTGGTCCTCGCCGTCGCGTTGTCCGCGGCGTGCTCGAGGAATGACGCCGCTAGAGCCACGACGGATGACACAGCTGCAGCACAGTCGCAGCCTGAGCGCCAGCGCCCGGTCGCTACATCCGGAGCGGCGGCTCCATCCGGGCCGGCGCGCATGGAGCGCGACCTGCTCGGCGAGAAGGCGGTGCCTGCGGACGCCTATTACGGCGTCCAGACGGCTCGCGCGCTCGAGAACTTCAACATCTCGGGGATTCCGATCAACCACTACCCGGGATTCATCGAAGCGTGGGCGATTGTGAAGCTGGCCGCAGCGCGCGCCAACACCGAAGTCGGCGCGATGAAGCCGGAGGTACTCGCCGCGATCGAGAAGGCCGCGGACGCCGTGCGGAAAGGTAACTACCACGATCAATTCCAGGTCGACTGGTATCAGGGCGGTGCTGGTACCTCCACCAACATGAACGCCAACGAAGTGCTCGCCAACGTCGCCCTGGAACTGACCGGCCACAAGAAGGGTGAGTACACGATCGTCGAGCCTCACGATGACTTGAACATGTCGCAGTCGACGAACGACTCGTATCCGACGGCGATCAAGGTGGCCTTCATCCTTCGCAACGACAAGCTCACCGCAGAGCTCGAGCAGCTCGTCGCCTCCTTCCGCGGGAAGGGGAACGAGTTCATCGACATCGTCAAGATGGGCCGCACCGAACTGCAGGACGCGGTGCCGATGACAGTGGGGCAGGAATTCCATGCGTTCGCGGCGTCGCTCGAGAGCGAGATCGGGGCGCTGCGCGAGGCGGAAAAGCACCTCTACGCCGTCAACATGGGCGCGACCGCGATCGGGTCCGGCATCAACGTGCCCGCCGGTTATCCTGCGAAGGTCGCGGCGCAGCTGGCGAAACTCACCGGTAAGCCGATTGTGCCCGCTTCGGACATGTTTGCGGCCACCTGGGACCAGCAAGGGTTCGTGGCGTACTCCGCCGCGCTCAAGAGCGTCGCGATCAAGCTCTCGAAGATTTCGAACGACCTGATCCTCCTCACGTCCGGCCCGCGCGCCGGCCTCGCCGAAATCAATCTGCCGGCGCTGCAACCGGGCTCATCGATTATGCCCGGCAAAGTGAACCCGGTGATTCCCGAGCTGGTGAATCTCGTCGCATTCCGCGTGATGGGGAACGACTACACCGTGACACTCGCCGCCCACTCCGGACAGCTCCAGCTCAACGCATATGAGCCGATTGAGGGGCTGGCGGTGATGGAATCGCAGCACCTTCTCTACAACACGTCAAAGGCGCTGCGCACCCAGTGCGTGGATGGCATCACCGTCAACAAGCGTGTGCTCGAGAACTACATGAACACAACCGTGGGCATCGTGACGGCGCTCAACCCGGTCCTTGGATACGAGAAGGCGACAGAGCTCGCGAACGAGGCCTACAGGACGAACAAGGGCGTTCTCGAGATCATCCGCGAGCGGAAGCTGCTCACGGAGGCGCAGATTGCCGACATCCTCAACCCGTCGAAGCTGACGAACCTGGACAAGAGCCAGTACGCGGCGAAGAAGAAATAGCGGCTATCAAGGCAGGAGGACATCATGAAAGTCTCTCGCAGGAAATTCATCTCGACGGCCGTCATGGCTCTTGTCATGGCCGCCCAGCTGGCCTATGCGGGCGGGCGCAAACCCAACATCGTGATTCTCGCGACGGGGGGCACCATTGCCGGCGCCGCAGCCAGCGGCACACAGGCGGGTTACCAGTCCGGCGCCGTGACGATCGACGCGATGCTGGCGGCGGTGCCGGGAGTCTCTGAACTCGCCACCGTCAAAGGCGAGCAGATCGCGAACGTCGGCTCACAGGACATGAGCTTTCCGATCCTCCTCACGCTCGCGAAGCGGATCAACGAGCTCGCGAAATCGGACGCGGTTGATGGCTTCGTGATCACCCACGGCACCGACACGCTCGAGGAGTCGGCGTTCTTCCTGAACCTCACCGTCAAGACCGACAAGCCGGTGGTGATGGTCGGGTCGATGCGTCCGTCCACGGCTGTCAGCGCGGACGGACCGCTGAACCTGTACAACGCCGTAGGCGTGGCGGCCGATCCGCAGGCCCGGGGCCGTGGCGTGCTGGTGGTGATGAACGACTCGATTCACAACGCGCACTCCCTCACCAAGACGAGCACGACCGCAGTTGAGACCTTCCAGTCGCCCGGGCGGGGCCTCGCCGGCTCGGCGAACTATGGCAAGAACGACTTCTACGCTCCTCCGCCATGGAAACACACCACGCAGACGGAATTTGATGTGACGTCCGTGACCCAGCTACCGCGCGTCGACATCATCTATGCCGACGTCGACATGCCCGCGGACCTCATCGACGGTGCCGTTGCGCGTGGCGCGAAAGGCATCGTCATCGCCGGCGTCGGCAACGGCAACATGAACAAGGCTTCGGTCGATGCCGCGGCCGCGGCGGTAAAGAAGGGCGTCGTGGTCGTGCGAAGCTCCCGCGTACCGACCGGCACGGTCGGCCGGAATATCGAACTGAACGACGACACGCTGGGCTTCATCGCGTCCGACGAGTTGAACCCGCAGAAGGCACGGGTGCTGCTGATGCTGGCGCTGACGAAGAACACGCCAAAGGATCAGCTGCAGACGATGTTCCGCACCTACTGAGCGGACCCCTCAGGCTGACAGAGGACATATGAATCGAGCACGCGCCGCACGGACATCGATGGTGCTGCTCGTGCTGATAGGCATACCGTCAGCGGTCAGGGCCCAGACACCTTCCACGACGACAGGCAGCGGAGCCGCCGGTGCCTCTGGCACGACCGGCCAGCAGGGTGCCATCGCCGCAGACACTCCATCCGCCGTGGACGACACCGTCACGGCGGCGGAAAGCGATGCGCCCGCCCGTCGGCTGGTGAAGTTCAACGAGTACGAGGGGCCGTTGGGCTCGATTCGAATCGGGTTCGGCCTGCTGTGGGACTACGCGACGTACGAACAGGACGAACAGAGCAACGAGCAGTTCGACCTCGTCCCGCAATGGAAGTACCGCGACGGACGCCTGTTGCTGTCGGGCCGCCTCGGGTTCAAGCGTCCCACGACGTGGAGCGCAGGCATCATGTACGACGCCTTGAACCAGCAATGGGCCTTCCGGCAGACGGGGATCATGGTGTCCGTTCCCGAGATCTGGGGACACATCTTCGTCGGCCGTACCAAGGAAGGCGTGTCGATGAACAAGGTGATGATCGGGTACGGCGGATGGACGATGGAGCGCACTCAGATCAACGATGCGACGCTGCCGATTCTCGCCGATGGGATCAAGTGGCTGGGTTATGTACCAAAGGCCCACGTCCTTTGGAACCTCGGGTTCTACGGTGATGCGCTATCGGAAGGACAATCGTTTTCGACGTACTCAAACCAGGTCTCTGGCCGTTTCGCCTGGGTCCCACTGCTGTCGCCTGACGGAGGAACCCTGCTGCACCTCGGCATCGGCCGGCGATGGGGCAAGGTCAAGAACGGCGAGCTTCGCCTGAAGGCACGTCCCGGCGTGTGGGCCGCTCCGTTCTTCGTCGATACCGGGACATTTGCCGCCGACGCGACGCAGCTGACCGACCTTGAGGTGTATTACCGGCCGGGATCGCTGACGTTCGGGTCCGAAATCTTCTTCCAGGACGTCAACACGCCCAAATCGGGCAATCCCTTCTTTCATGGCGGCGAAGTATTCGGGACCTGGCTGATTACCGGTGAGGTCCGCACGTACAACACGCGCGGCGGCTACTTCAATCAGATTTCCCCGAAGCGCCCGGTGTTCTCCGGCGGGCCCGGCGCGTGGGAAATCGTCGGCCATTTCAGCACGGTCGATTTCGATAGTCGCGACCTCTCCGGAGGCAAGTTCTGGCGCTTTACCCCGATGGTCAACTGGTACCTCTCGGACAACCTGCGGCTGGAAGGCGCCTACGGGTACGGTTCGCTCGACCGGTTCGGTGTGGTCGGCAAGACCCACTTCCTGCAGTTCCGGATTCAGACCCAGCTCTGATCGCTCGCCCCCTCGAGCCCGACACTGATCCCCGTCCACAGGGTCTAACCTCCGTACCTGCCTTCGTGATCGCCCGCCGCAGGCGACACCGGCACGGGGTCAGCCGGGTCCGGCCAGAAGACGCGCGAGAGGTAGTGCAAGGCTATTCCGATTCCCCAGCGGTTCGGCGCGGTCGAGACCAGCAACGCGACTAACAGGACGATCGCGCCGGATCCGAGCAATGGATGCGACCGGCCGATCCCGAAATAGATCAGCACGATGATGACCCCGATCGGAACGCGGTCGCCGATGATCTTGAATGCCCAGGTGTCTCCCGGATTGCGCTCGTATACGAGCCCGCACACCGCACACCGCTCGAGGTGATGTGCCCATCCGGAGAAGATGGATCCCTTCCCGCAGTGCGGGCACCGTTTGCTGACGCCCCGGCGTAGCGCGATGAGCACCAGTTCGCGGCGTGTCACGGCATACGTCGTGTTGGGGCGTTCGTCTGGAACCTGGACCAGTCACGGCACCGGTGGCGGGGTTCGGAACGGGTCCGCATCCGGCCCCTGGTCGGCAAATCCGCCGCGGACAAATCCTCCGCATCCGGCGATGATCGTACACATCGTCGCGGGATCGGGGCCGCGTCCTTCCGCGAATGCCTGTTCCGAGGCCCGTGCGCCCGCCAGCAGCGCCACAAAGCCGTAATTCCCCTCGTGACACCGCGGCTCATAGTAGATGCGATTCGCCGCGTCGCTTTGCTTCTTCAGCTCCTGCTTGACGGTCCACGATCTGATCCACGTCGTCGGATCGTCGATCGTCACGGCATACTCGATCGTGTCCGCGTCGAGCCGCGTCCACCGTTCAACGAGGTGCAGGTTTCCGTGAGCTCCCTGGAAGTCCGACTTCGGCGAGAAATTCGTGACGTCGACGACCAGCGTGTCGCCCTCCCATCGGCCTCGTGAGTCCCCCCACCACTGGCGGATGGTCGCAGGCAGGTGCGGGGCCGTTGTGATCGGAATACTGCGAAAGCCTCCCAGCCCCGGGCCCATGTCGTAGAAAATCGAGATCTCGCCTGGAGCCTGCACGATTCGACTGAATCCGCCAACAAAATTGCCGAAATCCGGAATGGCGCCGGCCAGACACCGTTCGTTGAGGCCGCGGTCCTCGGGGCCATTCGCGCGATTGATACCGGCACCTGTGCCGCCCACGTAGCTTGGAGGCGTCTCATTTCGTCTCGGTGACACGGGTCCGTACCTGTCCGCCGGCACAGCCGGGCTCTTTCTCCTTGCAGGCTGCAGTGGGTTGGAGGAGGGCGAGCTGGAACGCTCGCAACGTCGCCCTCGTCTTCCGAGCCTCCGGCGTGAGCCGGGGAATTCTCCCGTCCGGTGGATCGACGATGAGTGAGGTCCGTCTCCCGACGGGCAGATGCACTGTGAAGGGTGCCTGGCTGAACTCAGTATTAACGTCTCGCTCGGTGCCCCGAGCTCGGCGGTCTTCGGTACTGTCCCGGCTGATGATGTCCGCAATCTGCTGATCGAGTTCAGCGCGTTCGGCGTCCGAAAAGAACTCCTGGTTGGCGTACTTGGCGGGCCGCTCGAGGGGGATATCGACATCCCTGGACCAGATGCCCTGGAGGTCTGGCTCGCCCCACGGGGTCTTCGGCGCTGACCCCGTCGCCGTGGATGTCCGGCCCGTGATGGCGTACATCGCCAGCGATGCGACCGCAATGGTCGCCGCCATCCCCGCCAGCAGGAATCGTCGCTTCTTGCCTGTAGACATGAGCTGTGGGGTTGCTCCACCGGTGATGGCGAAGCGGCTCATCTTACTACCGATCAGCCGGAGAAGCCGTGGCCGCTAGACAGATCTAATCCAAGGTCCAGACTCGTGACATACAATCGCGCACACGGCCCCTGCGGGTCGTGCTCTGGAGGGAGATATGTCTTCGACTCGAGTCATTCTACAAATGCTTGCGGCGAGCGCGCTCACGGCGGTCTTCGCCACCAGCGCCGCGGCAGCCGATCCTTTCACGGTGACATCCACGACTTTCAAGGACGGCCAGCTGATGCCGCGCAAGGTCGCCAACACGAACCCGAACAACCCCAATTGCGTCGGGGAGAACGTCTCGCCGCAGCTCGCCTGGACGGGCGTGCCCGAGGGGACAAAGAGCTTCGCGATTCTGATGGAGGATCCGGAAGGACGCGGTGGCGCCGGCGTGCACCACTGGGTGGCCTACGGGATCCCAGCCTCGGTGACCAGCTTCGCTGAAGGAGAGGTCAGCAAGCCGTCGGAGAAGTACATCGGCGGCAAGAGCACGCAAGGCGTAGGCAACTACTCCGGGCCCTGCACGCCGCCCGGGTCGCCCCACCACTATACGTTCGTCGTGGTCGCGACTGACCTGGATCCCAAGGAGTTGCCTCCCGGCCTGACGCGGGAAGAGGTGCTGGCGAAGATCGTCCCGCCGGCCCCTATGCCGTCTCACGCCAAGGGCGCGACCGGTATCGTCGGACTGTTCGTAAAGCCGAACTAGACGCGGTCAGTCGGCGCTGCACGGCGTGGGGTTCCACTTCGAGCCATCCGGCTCTTTCCGAACGTCGGTGCTGGTGATGAACTCCTGCCCGAGGTACTTCGGATCGTTCACGATGGTCGTGACGGTGATCCACGTCGAATCGCGAGGCCCGGGGTGCAGGTCGAAGTACTCGGTCAACACCGTGTTCTCGCTGTACGGGACGCCGTTCCTGCGCAGGTACCCCGGTCGTAACTGCGTGGTCACCACGCGCAAAGATCCCCAGCGCGGCGCGCCAGGCGCGCCGCCGCCCTGTACGCTGTCCCACGCAGCGGTGGAACGTCCCTGCCAGGTGGGATCGTTAGTGGCCGTGGGGGCGCCGCCGAAGTGCAGCAGCCGCGTCTGCGTCCCGGTATCCGTTTCGATTTTCAATGTCCGGTCGTCCTGCCAGGTGATGTGGAGCCGTCCCGGCAGGCGCATCAGGCCTGCAGCGCCATACGCACGGCACGCCTCGCCGGCGGCCGCATCACGGGCCGGATCCCACTCCCTGGCGATGCGTTGCCCTTCCGCGTTGAGCGGCACGCCGCCGGTGTCGCCTTTCGCGGGGGTCACCATGCGATAGCGCCAGTCTTCCGACACGACCGAGACCCAGTAGCCGGTCAGATCCACCGGTGCCGCCTGCCGCGGCGAAGGCGCCTGTTCGCCACCGGCACCGGCGCCCCGACCGCGCTGCGCGTGCACGGGCGCACCGGTTCCGATGACGACGAGCAGAGCGAGCGCGACGACGCCGACCGGCGCACAGGCAGCGCGCGTACTGATTCCGCCGCTCACCGCGCCTGCAACCCGCGAAACACAGCCTCGATAAAGGCATCGCTCGCGCCATACTCAGGGTCGTACTCGAAGGTCGGCTTGGCTGCCTTGACTTGCTGGAGTGTCATTCGCTTCTCGACCATGGCCTTGACGCGGTCGCGCACGATGGTGAGCATGTCGCGGTATTCCATGACTTCGCTCTCATCGCAGACCCGCCCATGCCCTGGCACCACCATCGTCCCGCCCTCTTCCTTTTCCGCCGGCACGATCAGGTCGAGCAGCCAGTTGATTGCGTCAATCTCCCCCTCGATGGTTCCGCCTCTCGCTGTGTCGATGACGGGATACCGCGTCGATGTCGAAGATGTCCCCGGTGGCGACGACATCGGACCGGCGGAAGAACACCACGACATCGGCGTCGGTATGCGCCGCCGGAAGCCGAAACATCTGAATCGCCTGACCGTTGAATGTCAGATCCTGCTGCGGCGTGGGGAACGTCCAGCTGGGCCAGGCGCCGGCCGGCGTCGGCGACTGCTGACCGGTGGGCGCGCTCATGCGCGTGAGAATCGCCTCATGCGCGACGATCACGGCCCCTTCTTCTCTATTCTCGCGGGTCCGAATCCCCTGGCCGATCCCTTTGACGGCGATGTTCCCGCCGATATGGTCGGCATCGGCGCTGGTGTCGGTGATGTAGCGAATCGGCTTGTCCGAGATCGCGCGGATGGCGGCTACTACCTTCGCGCTCGCCGCTTGCGGTCCCCGTATCGACGACGAACAGGCCGTTGGAGCCGACGTTCACGGTGATGTTCCCGCCGGCGCCGCCGATCATGTAGACGTCCGCGGCCACCTGGACGACCTCGAGGTCGGGGTCAGCGGCGACGGGACCCGTCGCGCGCGGGCCGGGGCGCGGGGCCTGCGCGTGCGCCGCTGCAAGCGGCTGCATGAGGGCGAACGCGATAATCGCGATTCTCGACAGTCCGTTGCGCATCATGGGGCCGACGCTCCGCCTGGCGGCAGCGCTCGCAGCATCTGTCGCAGCTTGCTCTGATACTCCGGGTACATCGCTTCGGCGCCGGCGCGGGTCGCCTCGAACGGGAGGTGGAACTTCGTCGAGTATTCGGTGAGGTATGGATTCGCCCCGGGCAGATAGTGCGGCACGTAGCCGCGCGGCCGCCCGCCGCCTTCCTCCAGAGGCACGCACACGGTCCAGGTCTGGTACGACGCCGGCGTCACGTTGGCGGTCAGCGTGAAGTTCTGGCTCTGCACCAGCGGTTCGGTGAGGTACACAGGATCCTCGATCATCGTCACGTGCGTCAGGTAGTTGTTGCCGTGACGGATGAAGTACTCGGTGAGCGTGGCCTGATCGCTCTGCGGCACCCCGTTGCGGCGGTGGAAAAAGCGCTTGAGATGCGTCGTCTTCACCGTCAGCATGTTGCCCTGCCACGTGCCGGTCGAGAACCCCTGCCAGGTGTGCGGCGCATACTTGCCGGGATGCGGACGCCCATCCATCCAGATGGTGCGCGTCTGCGAGAAGGTCGCGATGAACGTCTTGATGGCGACGAGGTCCTGCGTCGTGGGATCCTTCTCCTCCGAGATCCGGATCTGGGCTGGTCCGCGAAATGCCCAGGCCACGCCATTCGGCACGCACTGGCGTTCGACGACGGTGAGCCGCGACTCGCTCCACGCGTCGGCGTGCGCCAGCGCCTGCGGCGTAAAGGGCAGTCCCTCGAACTCGCCAATCGTCGGGCCGTTGCGTGTCGAGTCTTCGTGGATGCGGCTGCTCCAATCGCCGACAAGGCTCACCTGAGCCCGCGCCGGGCTGGCCGCGGCGAGCGCCAGGAACAGAAGAATGGGAACAGTGCGGATACCGCGGAGCATACGCTAGAAGTCGAACTGGGCGCTGATCTTGACGAGTCGCCCCTGCATGATCGACTGCGGCGTCAGCCACGGCGTCGTCCCGCCGAATGTGTTGTTGAGCGACAAGATCGAGCTCTCGTTCAGTGCATTGAAGATGTCGAGGTTCACCGACGTCTTGTACGCACCGAACCTGAGTGCCTTGCCGATCCGCAGATCGAGCTGCGTGTATCGATCGTAGTTGATCGAGTTGGGTGCGATCAGATTCACGGTCGCGTTGGCCGCGCCACCGGAGAGCGACCGCCCGAGCGAGGGCGTCACCATCGCGTTTGACGCCACGTAGGTCGCGCTGAGCGCCGGCCCCGGGAGGTTCTGCAGCGTGCCGCTGAGATTCACGCCGACGCGCGGCAGGGAGTATGCGGTGACCAACTTGACCTGCGTCAGCCACGGCGTCGACGCGTCGCAGAACGGGTTGAGCATCGCCGTCGCGTTGGTGACGGGGGAGATCATCTCGGGGACCTTGTCGCGGACCCCGCACGTGTTGTTGTTGGTGCGCCCGGTGCTGGTGCCGCCCTGCACCAGGAGGCTTCCTCGCATCCGCGCGCTCAGGTTGACGTCGACGCCCGACCACGTCTCGCTCTGGTCGCCGTAGTTCGACGCCTTGGTGATGTAGTTATCGACCTGTCCGACCTTGTTCGGGTTGAGATCGAAGAACCCGCCAATCGTCTCGCCCGCGCTCGGGAGCCGCGAATCCGTGCTCGGTGCGGTCACGCTGAAGGCGGTCACGTCGGTGGGCGCCACCGCGCGATTGTCGGTCACGAAGAAGTTGCCGTACCATCGGCGGAAGTAGCTCACGTCGAGGGAGACGCGCGGCAGGAGCTCCTGCTGGACTCCCGCCGAGAACTCCCAGTTATAACCGCGCACGCCCCAGCCCTCCATGATGGCGGGGTCGTAGACGGCGCCGCCGAGTAGCCCCCCGAAGTTCTGGTTTGCCATGGGGCCGCACTCGCCGTTCATGCCCGGCAGCGCGAGATCGCAATCCGGGACGTAGTTTCCGTTCCGCGGGTCGCCTGCGGGAAACGTCGTCCGGTCGTTCCACGCGCGCGTGGTGGTGTTGCCGACGCGGTTGATGGGCATCAGCACCGAACCGAAGATCGCGTCGCCTGAGCTCAGACCCTGCACGTACTTGTTCAGGCTTACCTTGAGAGCGGTCTTACCGTCGCCGCGGACGTCGAACGCCGCGCCCAGCTTCGGCGTGATGTCCTTGAAGTTCACGCCGTCCGTGGCCGGGAACACCAGGTTTCGCGTCGGCAGCAGCAGCGTCGGGCCGGCCACCGATTCGGGTGCCGAGTTGGCGAAGTGATCGAAGCGCAGGCCGCCGGAAAGCGTCATGCGGCCGGTCGTCCACTTGTCCTGCACGTAGATGCCCGAGTCGGAATCCGTGGTGTAGGTCGTCGCCAGCGGGTAGCCATAGAGCGTGATCAGGTTCGGCACGCTGTTGTTGAAGCGGTAGCTGTAAGGGATTGCCCCGGGCAGCTGGTTGCCGAGGTGGTGAAGTTCGTTGCCGTTGCCGAACGTGAAGCCGGCCTTGAGCAGGTGGCCGCCAGTGAAATACGACACCGCCGAGCGCACGAACATTGTCGAGAACCAGGAATCCCGAAGGGTGGGGTTGCCCGTGCCGACGTTCACACCTCTGTAGACGAGGTTGCCCAGAGCCTGCTCGGTCACCGAGATCATCGCGGGATTGTCGAACCCCGGCGGCACCGTGCGGACCTGGTCCTGATGACGGTTGATGAAAGCGCCGTCGATGAGCAGGTTGTTGGTCAGCGGGGCTGTCCAGTCGCCCATCAGGTTCCGCTGCGTGAGACTCTTGCGATGAAGAGCGGCCTCTGGCGAGGTGGTGGCGTTGATGCCGTCGGCGCAGGCGCAATACCCCGACTCCTGATCGCTGAAGCCGACCTTCAGTTTCGGCAGCGCCTGCCAGGTGACGCGCACGTGGAGATCCGAACCATCCACCTTGTTGAACGGCCGGCTCGACGGGTCGGGTGAGTACGTCCATGCGTTGGGATTGTTGGCGTTGAGATTCGCCAATATGCCGGCCGAGTAGGTCTCCGTGCTCTGGTTCTTGTAGGCGACGTGGAACCAGAGGCGGTCGCGCAGGATTGGACCGCCGATCCCCGGGTTGAAGTCGAAGCTTCGCTTCAACGCATTCGGCGTGCGCAGCCCCGCAGCTTGCAACGCATCCGAGAAGTTGTCGCTCTGCATGCTGCCGTTGCCGAAGCCGAAGACGAACGTACCTGTCACACGGTTGCCGCCGTCTTTCGGAATGTAGTTCACGCGCACGCCGCCGGTCGGAAGTTCAGCGGAGACGGCACCCGTGTCGATCGTGACCTCCTGGTACGCACTGAGGTTGGTCGCCACGATGAGAGTATTCGCGCCGTTGGCGGTGATGCCCAGCGAGACGCCGTTCTGCGTCAGACGCTGATCCGTGCCGCGGCTGCCGTGAACGACCAACTGCGACGACACCTGGTCCTGCGTGCCGCCGACGTCCTGGCTGATGGCGCCGGCGATCGACACGCCGGGAATCAGCGTCGCCAGGTTCTTGTCGCTGCGGCCGGTCGGGAATCGCGTCGATGATCTCGTGGCTGAGCACCCGCTGCTGCGTCGTGTTCTGCACGTCGACGATCGGCGACTCGCCGGTGACGGTAATCGTTTCCGTTATCGCGCCGACCCGCATGTCGGCGTTGATGGTCGCGGAGAACGATGCCCTGCAGCTCGATGGCGTCGCGCTTGACGGTTGAGAAGCCCTGCAGCGTGAACGTCACCGCGTACGTGCCCGGACGCAGGTTCTCGAGGCGATACTGCCCGGTGTCATTGGTGACCGTCGACCGCACCTTCTCGATCAGCGCCGGGCTTGCGGCCTCGACGGTCA
This sequence comes from uncultured Acidobacteriota bacterium, assembly GCA_963741135.1. Lineage (GTDB taxonomy): Bacteria > Acidobacteriota > Vicinamibacteria > Vicinamibacterales > UBA2999 > Gp6-AA40. The sequence continues at coordinate 742,555 of CAVUHC010000002.1, read as the reverse complement.
CGCCGGGCAGCACCGCGCCCGACGCGTCGCGCACGACTCCAGTGATCGATGCCTGCGCGAATGCCAGCGCCGGCATCAGGATGGCCACCAGAGCAACAGCAATAGTGTTCGCGACGCTCGGCGCACTCATGCGAATCCTCCCTAGAATTTCTATTCGCCGCAACTGACTGTACGTGCGATGAAACAAACCGTGCTAATAACTATGTCGCGTCGCACGGCACGATCGAATCGTGTTGCACAATCGCATTGCACATTAGGGCGACTGCCGCAACACGTCAAGGAAATTAAGATGCCCTCACACTTCCTCAATTTCATCGGCGGCGAATGGGTCGCGTGCCGCACCAAGGCGACGTTCGCGAACGTGAACCCGGCGAACATCGACGAGATCGTCGGCCTCTTCCAGGCGTCGACGGCCGACGACGTCGATGCCGCATTCGCCGCGGCGGCGGCCGCGCAGCCGGCGTGGGCGGCGCTGCCGGCGCCGCGGCGCGGTGAATACCTGTTCAAGGCCGCGGAGATTCTCGACGGCAAGCTCGCGTCGGTCGGCCGAGGAGATGACGCGCGAGGAGGGCAAGACGCTGCCCGAGGCGACCGGCGAAGTGCAACCGCGCGATCAACATCCTCCGCTACTTCGGCGGCGAAGGCGCGCGGCAGTTCAACCACCAGATTCCGTCCGAGCGCGAGAACGTCTTCTGCTTCACGCATCCGCAAGCCGCTCGGCGTCGTCGGCCTGATCACGCCGTGGAACTTTCCGAGCGCCATTCCCGCCTGGAAGCTGGCGCCGGCGCTCGTCGCGGGCAACACCGTGGTGCTCAAGCCGGCGTCACTCGCGCCGCTGAGCGCGCTGCGCATCGTGCGAGGCGCTCGAGCAGGCAGGCGTTCCCGCAGGCGTCGTCAATTTCGTGACCGGCGGAGGCGGCGCGGTGGGCAACGCCATGCTCGAGCACCCGGCGCTGCGGGCGCTCTCGTTCACGGGCTCGACGCGAGGTCGGCAACCTGATCTACGAGAAGGCGACGCAGCCGCAAGCTGCGCGTCCAGCTCGAAATGGGCGGCAAGAACCCGACGATCGTCCTCGCCGACGCCGATCTCGACTCCGCGGCGTCGATCCTCGTCAACGGCGCCTTCTTCTCCACCGGCCAGAAGTGCACCGCCTGCAGCCGCGCCATCATCGAACGGCCGGTCTACGAGCCGCTCGTCGACAAGCTGCTGGCCAAGACGCGTGCGCTGAAGGTCGGCAACGGCGCTGGAGCCCGGCATCGACATCGGGCCGGCGGTCGATGACGCCCAGCTGCGAGACCGATCTCTCGTACATCGACATCGCCCGAAGCGAAGGGCGCGCACGCTGCTCTGCGGCGGCAACAGGCTCACCGGCGGCGCCTACGACAAAGGCTACTTCGTCGAGCCCACCATCTTCGGCGACGTCACGTCGGACATGCGGATCGCGCAGGAGGAAGTCTTCGGACCGGTGCTCGCGCTGATGGTGGCCGAGGACTTCGACGATGCCATGCGGCTGGCCAACGGCGTCAGTTCGGCCTCTCCGCGTCGATCGTGTCGAACAACCTGTCGCGCGTGCATCAGTTCGTCAATCGCATCGAGGCCGGACTCATCACGGTCAACCTGCCCACGGCGGGCGTGGAGTACCAGCTGCCCTTCGGCGGCACGAAGGACTCCAGCTTCGGCATGCGCGAACAGGGACAACTGGCGCTCGACTTCTACACCGAGAGCCGCACGGTCTATCTGAAACACACGGTCTAGTCCGTGCAGGAGAGATCATCAATGTCCGAAACTCCTGGAACCCGCCCCGGCGGGCGCATCCTCGTCGACGCGCTTCGCGTTCACGGCGTCGACCGCCTCTTCTGCGTGCCCGGCGAAAGCTATCTCGACGTGCTCGACGCGCTCTACGACACGCCGCAGATCGCGGTCGTCGTCGCCAAGCACGAGGGCGCGGCGGCCAACATGGCAGAGGCCGACGGCAAGCTGACGGGGCGTCCGGGCATCTGCTTCGTCACGCGCGGGCCCGGCGCGACGCACGCGAGCGTCGGCGTCCACACGGCCTATCAGGATTCGACGCCGATGATCCTGTTCATCGGCCAGGTGCAGCGCGACGTGCGGGGCCGCGAAGCGTTCCAGGAAGTCGAGTTCCGGCAGATGTTCGCGCCGCTGGCCAAGTGGGTGGCCGAGATCGAGACAGCCGATCGAATTCCCGAGTACGTGCTTCGCGCCTTCCAGGTGGCGACGTCCGGCCGCCCGGGTCCGGTCGTGCTGGCGCTGCCGGAAGACGTGCTGGCGGAGCAGTCTTCAGTCGCTCGACACGCGACCGTTCCACGCCGGTGCAGGCGATGCCGGCCGATCGCCGACCTCGCGGCGGTGCGCGACGAGCTGGAGCGCGCCAGCCAGCCGCTCTTGATCGTGGGCGGTTCGTGCTGGTCGGATGAGGGGTGCGCCGCGCTCGCGCGCTTCGCGGAGGCGAACACGCTGCCGGTGCTGACCTCGTTCCGGCGCCAGGATCTGATCGACAACGATGCACCCGTGCTATGCGGGGCATCTCAGCCTCGGCCTGCCGCCACACCTGCAGCAGCGCGTGAAGGCGGCCGACCTGATCATCGCGCTCGGCACGCGCCTCGGCGATGTCAAGACGATGACGTACTCGCTGCTCAAGCCACCGCGCATTGCCGCGCGACTCGTGCATGTCCACGCGGACCCCAACGAACTGAATCGCGTCTATCAGGCCGATCTGGCCGATAACCGCGTCACCGTCGGCCGCGGCGATCCGCATTGGCCGAGCTGGCGCCGATCGGTGCGCCGCGCTGGAGGGCCTGGACCGAATCCGCGCGCCGCGAATACGAGCAGCTTCATCGACGTGCCCGAGGCGGGCCCGCGCTAGCGGCGTCGACCTCGCCGTGGTCATCCGGCACCTCGCAACACACCTCCCGGCGGACGCGATCCTGGCGAACGGGGCCGGCAACTTCACGCGTGTGGGTGCATCGGTTCTTTACCTACCGCCGGCCCCGAACGGAGCTGGCGCCGACGAGCGGCTCGATGGGCTACGGCGTGCCGGCATCGATCGCGGCGAGCCTCCGCTATCCCGATCGCATGACCGTCTGCGTGGCCGGCGACGGCGATTTCCTGATGTATCCGCAGGAGCTCGCCACCGCGGCGCAGTACGGCGCCCGCGTCATCTGTCTCATCGTCAACAACGGGATGTACGGAACGATCCGCATGCACCAGGACCGACGGTTTCCCGGACGCGTCTCGAGCACTGACCTGGCGGGGCCGGACTTCGTTGCGCTGGCGCAATCATTTGGCGCCTACGCCGAGCGCGTCGAAACAACCGAAGCCTTTGCGTCAGCCTTCGAGCGCGCGTGCGCCGCTGACCGATCAGCGGTGCTGGAACTGGTGATGGATCGGAATCAGATCACGCCCGACCGCCGGCTCAATGCCTGAGCCGACGGACTACTTCTCGCCGAAGGACGGGACCGGCGCTGCATAGCGCGGGAGGGCGGACCGGGTCTCTTCGTCGACGGCCATCTCGAGCTCGCGCCCGCGCGTCTCGGGCAACATGGCCGTGGCGATGAGCACGAACACATAGGAGCAGGAGGCACACAGCCCCATGGCTGGGCCCAGGCCAAGGCTTGGGGCCAACACGCCCACGAGCGCCGGCACCAACGAGCCGACAGCCCGACCGGTGTTGTACGAAAATCCCTGGCCGGTCGCCCGGACGCGCGTCGGGAACAACTCCGCAAACGTCGCGCCCATGCCCGCGATGATCCCGGACTGAAAGAAGCCGAGCGGAAACCCGAGCAGCAGCACGGCGGTGTTGCTGAGCGGCAGCAACGTGTAGGCGGAGACGGTCAATGCCGCCACGCACGCCATGATGACGAAGGTCTTGCGGCGCCCGAGCCAGTCGCTCAGATGGGCGCTGATGACGTAGCCGAGGAACGACCCGAAGATGTTGACACCCAGATAGCCGCCGGTGCCGAGCACCGACAGATTGCGAACCGTCTTGAGATACGTCGCCAGCCAGGTCAGCGTCGTGTAGTTCCCGCCAAGGCCCCCCGCGGCGAGCATCGACGCCAGGATCGTCCGGCGTCGCAGCCCGCGGCCGAAGATCTCCAGGAACTGAAAGCGCCGGTCGCCCGACTTGGCCCGCATCTCCCGGAAGACTTCCGGCTCCTCCACGTAGCGGCGGATCCAGAGCGCGAAGAAGCGCGGGAAACAACCCGAGGAAGAAGAGATAGCGCCACGCTGTCTCGGGCGCCGCCACGCTGAACACGATCGTGAACAGGAGCACCGCTGTGCCGTAGCCGACCGACCAACCGCCCTGGACACTGCCGACGGCGCGGCCCCGGATCCGCTTGTCGATCACCTCGCTCATGAGCGCGGCGCCGGCGGCCCATTCACCGCCGAAGCCAAGCCCCTGCATGCTGCGGGTGAACAGAAGCTGCTCGAACGACTGCGTGAACCCTGACAGAAACGTGAAGAGCGCGAACCAGACGATGGTCGTACCGCAGGACGGCGGCGCGGCCGAACCGATCGGCAAGAATGCCGGCCAGCCAGCCGCCGAGGGAGGAGAACAGCAATGCGGCCGTGCCCAGCGTGCCTGCCTGCGCCTGCGACATGCCCCACACGGCGATCAGCGTCGGCATGATGACCGCATAGAGCTGGACGTCCATCGCGTCCAGCGCCCAGCCGGTGAAGCAGGCCCAGAACGTGCGCCGCTCGCGCACGTTCATGCTTGAAAACCAGTTCGCCACGTGTCCTCGATTCGGCGGTTTGGTGACGACCGCGCTGGCCACCGGGAACGCCCACAGGAGATCCATCCCGGCAGGCGCCGGGTATTGGAGCACGGCTGGGCGCATGTTTCAATGGCGCACTGCGCCGGCCCTTCCTGCGCCGTACGGTGTTCACGGGATGTTCCTGCAACGCTTCGCCACGGCGCACCAGCTCGGCGATGTGATCGGCGATGCGGTCCCAGAGACCAAGCGGGAGATTGTGTCCCAACCCCTCGATGAGCACGAGCTCCGCGCCGGGGATGGCTGCGGCAGTGGCGCGACCACCGCTGGCATCGACCAACGTGTCCGACAGACCGTGAATCACGAGTGCCGGCACATCGAGCTTCTGCAGGCGTGCCGTCCGGTCGCCTGATGCAACGAATGCGAGAGCCTGCCGCGCAATACCGATCTCATCGTGGCCGCGATCCCAGGCGAGACCCGCCCGTTCAGCGATAGCGGTCGCATCGGTCGGGTAGGCCGGAGAGCCAATGATGCTGAACGCGCGCACGGCGCGATCGATGACCGCCTGGCGCGTGGTTGCGGGCGGACCGCCAAACACGGCTTTGAGCGTTTCCGGATGCGGCTGCCCGACGGTCATATTGCCGGTGGTGGACATCATCGAGGTGAGGGACAGGATTCGGGCGGGATGCTCGATGGCGATCGTCTGAGCGATGGCGCCGCCCAACGAGAGACCGACGACATGCGCGGCGTTAATTTCGAACGCGTCGAGCAGGCCGACAGTGTCCGCAGCCATGTCTGACAACGTGTATGCCGCCGACGAGAGGTCACCGGCAAGCGCTGCGCGCACATCCGGTTTCGGCGCGTCGTGGAAATGCGTCGAGCACCCGGCATCACGATTGTCGAAACGAATGACCTGCAATCCGCGACACAGCAGTGCGGCGAGAAAGCCTTCCGGCCAGTGGACGAGTTGCGCCGCCCCACCCATTATCAGCAGCACCACTGGATCGGTCAGGTTGCCACGACGCTCATAGGCGATCTCGATGCCCGCCGGCCCGACGTTGGTGGCAGTCCGTTCATTCAACGCCATGAGTCGGCGATGATACAGAGAGCGAGGACCAGCGAACAGTCTTGAACTTCGCTGGTGCCCGCCTGATACTGATAGTGGGGTTACGCTTTTTCTTCTATTTCGTCGCGGCGGATGCGGGTATGTCGGGCCGAGGCCGACTACGGAGCATGCCGCGGCGGCGCGAAGCCGGAAAGCGCGCGAGCGAGGCTTCCGCGTCGACTTCCGTCAACGCGTTTTCGTTTTCCCGAATCAGCGCAGGCGTTTTGTGCCGCGTGACGGATGTCGCGGCGAGCCAGCCGCTAGTCGACGCGCAAGCGCCAGAGCAGCGAATGCGAGAGCGCTTTCCCGGCATGCGGAGTTGGAGGCCGAGCGCCCGACATACCCGCGTCCGCGGATTGCGATCGCCTAGTACGCGAACACGTACGCCGCGCCGGAATCAGATGCCGAGTTATCGGCTTGATTGCCGTTGATGCCGCGGGCGCCGCCGTCCTCCTGGTGGGCGCCGACAACCATCATGTGGCCGTCGCCGCTCAGCGCGATGGCGCTGCCGAACTCGTCGCCCGCGTCGGTGTTGGCGCCTTTAATGTACGCTCCCGCTGTCCACTTGCGTACCGCTGCGGGTGAAGATATACGCTGCGCCCGATTCCTCCGCCTCGTTCCGGTGCTCCCGCCATCCATTGAAAATGGCCTGGATGAGGAATTGCTGGACCATCGGCGGACGGACGCCACGGCCTGCGTTGTCCTCGAGATAGGAAGATACGGCGAGCGTATTGCCGTCGCCGCTCAGCGCCAGCCTGACGCCGAACGAGTTGTAAGGCCGTGCGTTGGTGCGCCTTGATGAACGTCTGCTCGCTCCAGGTGGTCCCGCTCCGGACGAACACGTACGCCGCGCCGACCCAGATGTTCGCGCCTCGCCCCGGCGGCGCGTCGTCGGCGCACCCTGGAGGATCGATGCCCGGCGTCAGGCAGGCCTCATCGCCGGAGCCGACCGCGACGGTATTCCCGTCGTCGCTGATGGCAGTGGCAAAGCCGAACCCGTCGCTCGTCTCGCCCTTGGAACCTTTGATGTACGCCTGCTGGCTCCAGGCGCCGTTCTGGCGCGTGAAGACGTAGAGCGCCCCGGAACTAATGGATTTATTGTCGTAAGGTGGATTGATCCCCCTGCCTGACCCGTCCTCATCGAACGCGGCGGCGGCCAGCGTGTTGCCGTCGAAGCTGAGCGCGACGGAAAACCCCAGGAGATCACCAGCCTCCTGGTTCGAGCTCTTGACATAGGCCTGCTGCGTCCAGGTGCTGCCCGTCCGCGTGAACACGTACACCGCGCCGGCAGACTGCGCCGAGTCGTCGTTCTGCGTTGCCGTTGATCTGCTGCGCCGCGCCGTCTTCGGTGATGGCACCGACCGCCAGCGTGTTGCCGTCGCCGCTCAACGCGATTGAGAAGCCGAACTGGTCGCCGTCGCCGAGCACGTTGCCCTCATCCGTTCTTGCCGGTATTCGAAGCCTTGATGTACGCCTGCTGCGTCCAGGTGGTACCGGTGCGGGTGAAGATGTAGACGGCGCCGGCCTGCGGAATGGAGTCGTCGTTCTGGTTGCCGTTGATGCCGGTCGCGGCGCTCGCTTCCCAGTGTGCGGCGACCGCCATCGTATTGCCGTCGCGGCTCAGCGCGACCGACGATCCGAAATGATCTGTTCAGCCCGGGGTTGGATGCCTTGACGTACGCCTGCTGCGTCCACGAGTCACCCTGGCGGACGTAGACGTAGACGGCTCCCGACGCGTAGACGAGTTGTCGTTCTGGTTCCCGTTGACGCCCGCCGCCCCGCCGCTCTCGAACGGCGCGCCGATGGCCATCGTGTTCGCGTCGCCGCTCAGCGAGATCGAGGTTCCGGTATGGCCCTGGTTTCCGCCCCCGCACGCGAAGTGGTCGTACGCTTCGGCGTTCGACGCCTTGATGTACGCGACCTGCTTCAGCGGCAGCATCGGCGGCACCTCGGTGGGAAGCGCGGGCGCCTGTGCACGCAGATAGCCGGAAATGAGGAGGAGCACTGCGACCGTCGTGATGAACGACGCGCTCGCCGCGCAGCCCTTCAGGAAATGCCAAAGATGATGGAAATGGCGCATAGTTTCGCCTTCCAGCGCGCCCAGTTCGGTTGCCGGGGCGCAGCAGATGTTCGGATGATTGAGTGACGCGAGCACTTCCGCTTCGCGCGCCGGTCAGTATCGGCAGCAACGACTCGGGAAGAATCTTGAACGGCGGGATTATACGGCAGGTTGGTAGTGTGTGGTTGCCAGCAACTGGGTCCGGGCCATGCCGCGCTCCACGAGATGAGGAGCGCGGCGATGGAGGTCCCTTTCAGTCTCTAGTCACGGGCGAGCGCCGCCTGCATGTGCCGCTCGACGTCGACGTAGGCATCGTCCGCCACGTCGAACACGACCTTGGTAATGGTGCCGCCGATGAACTCGAACTTCGCTCCATACTCGCTGCTGACCGGATCGCTGCTGTCGTAGCCGACGCACAGTCCCTCGCCGCACAGGGAGAAGTGGCCGGTCATCGTGCGAATCTCACGTTGAGCGACGACCTTGTCGTCCACGTACAGCTTGAGCGGACCATAAAATTCCTGGTGCTCGCCCTTCCGCTCCTTCGCGAATTCGACGCCGACGACGTGCTTGCCGGGCGATGGTGCGCTGGCTGTCACGCATTGTTCCGGCGGGATGCCGAGGAAGTTGTAGCAGTAGGTCAACTTCCGATCCTTGATGAACAGCGTGTGCCCGCCAAAGCGCGAACCGTTGGCGAAGATGACGCCCTCCGCGTCCTTCGTCACGTCGATCTCGGCCAGGACCTTGTACGAGACGGCGTGCGTGTTCGCAACTGAGCGCTCCGGAACGGGGAGCGTGCCCGGGTAGTAGCGTGTACGTGCCGCTCGGTGTGATCGGGATGTGGTACTCGAGATCGAGAATCTTCTGGAGGTCCTTTTCAACCGAGTAGTCAATCAACGGCAGGACGTTGTATTTCTTCGCTTCTTCGAACCAGAGGGCGACCAGCTCTTTCACTTTCTCAGGGTGCTGAGCCGCGAGGTCGTGCGCTTCGGCGCGATCCTCGTCGGTGTGGAACAGCAGCCAGCGGTCCTTGTCGAAGTTGCCGAGGCCGCTGAACGGGCCGTGGTCGGTGACCGCTTTCCAGCCTTTGTGCCAGATGCCGCGGCTGCCGAGCATCTCGTAGTACTGCGTCACCCGCCGCGTCGGTGCCTTCGCGTCGTCGAACGTGTAACGCATCGACACGCCCACCAGCGGCGTCTGCTCGACGCCATCGACGGTCTTCGGCATCTGGACGCCGCAGCAGTCGAGGATGGTCGGCACGATGTCGGTCACGTGGTGATACTGATCGCGGACCTTGCCGCGCGCCTTGATCCCTTTCGGCCATGAGATGACCAGCGGATCGCAAACGCCGCCGTTATACGTGTAACGCTTGAACATCCGGAAGGGCGTGGAAAACGCGACCGCCCAGCCCGTTGGGTAGTGCCCATACGTGTCAGGGCTCCCGAGCTTGTCGAGCAAGGCCATGTTTTCCTTGATCTCGTCTGGATAGCCGTTGAAGAACTTACCCTCGTTCACCGATCCGTTCGGACTGCCTTCCCCCGAGGCACCATTGTCGGCGCAATAGAGAATCAGCGTGTTGTCGAGCTGCCCCGAGTCCTCGAGGTACTGGATGATCCGCCCGACCTGCATGTCCGTGTACTCGGAAAAGCCGGCGTACACTTCTGCCATCCGGCAGAACAGCTTCTTCTCGTCGGCGGACAGCGAGTCCCACGGACGTACTGCGTCCGCTTCTGTGTACCGGCCTTCCGGCATCGGATTGATTGGGGTCAGCTCGGTGCCCTCCGGCAGAATGCCCTTCGCGATCATGCGCGGAAGCACCCACGTACGATACGTCTCGTAGCCGTCGTCGAATTTGCCCTTGTACTTGTCGATGTATTCCTGTGGCGCGTGATGCGGGGCGTGGTTCGCGCCAGGGTTGAACCAGAGGTACCAGGGTTTGTCCGGTTCGGACTGCTTGGCGTCTCGGATGAAGCTCAAGGCCTTGTCGGTGAGGTCCTTCGACAGGTGATAGCCCTCCTCCGGCAAGTACGGCTGATTGACGAAGTGATTGTCCTCGACCAGGTCGGGGAACCAGTTGTTGGTTTCCCCGCCCATGAAGCCGTAGAAGCGATCGTACCCCTGGCCGAGCGGCCAGTTCTTCTTCGATGCGCCCATCGTGAACTCGTCGATCGGCGTGGTGTGGTTCTTCCCGATCCAGAACGTGCTCCAGCCCGCGTCGCGCAGGACCTTCGCCATCGGCGCGTTCTCGGGGGGCAGATGCGAGTTGTAGCCGGGGAAACCGCTGGCATTTTCCGAGATGGAGGCGAAGCCGTTCTGATGATGGTTGCGCCCGGTGAGGAAGCACGAGCGCGTCGGCGAGCACAACGCGGTGGTGTGCCACTGGGAGTACATGAGGCCGTGGTCGGCGAGCCGCTGGAGCGTGGGCATGTTGATGCGGCCGCCGAACGGCGACCATGCGGCCAGGCCCGTGTCGTCGTAGAGCACGACGAGGACGTTGGGCGCATCCTTCGGCGCTTTGTCGGCGAGAAATGCCGACCAGTCAGGCTTCGAGTCGCGGACGTCAAGATTGATGGTGCCTTTGAACGGACGAGCCATGTCGATCCTCCTTCACAGGGACATTTATCGGGGCGAGACGCGCGCGCGACGGATCACGACCGATCGGGCACGGCGTTTATTCGGCGCGCCCAGCCATGCACAGCGGCAGCGTCTAGACTTCCCGATGCTTCAGGAGTGAGCTATGCACATTCGGCAAAGCGAGGAACGGGCTTGCGGAGACCTGGGACAGCATGAATCCGCGGAATGTCTATACTGGCGCGGGGTCGTTTGGCCTTGGGCCGATCGAGTTCCGTCCACGTCATTTCCTGGCCGTGCGCGTCAGTCCGAATACCAGAGCATCACAGGTAACCCGAGCGGAGGTCGACCATGTCTGAGAATCTGCGCGGCCGCACGAGTCGGCGCGATTTCATCCGGGCTGGCGCAGCGGGGCTGGCCGGGACCACGATCGCGACCGTCGCCTGCAGGCCGCCATCCGACACCACGAGTCCGGGACAACTCGGGGGCCTGCGCTCGGCGACCCCGGCAGACCTCCAGGGTCTGGTCGGCGACGGCCGGAGGCGCCGCATCCTGCTGCGCGGCGGCGTCGTGCTCAGCCTCGACCCGAAGGTGGGCGACTTCGAAAAAGCCGACGTCCTGATCGATGGGACGAGGATCGCCGAGATCGGACCAAACGTATCCGCCGGCGATGCCGAGATCGTCGACTGCTCCGGCACGATCGTCATGCCCGGCTTCATCACGACGCACCATCACCAGTACGAAACGTTACAGCGCAGCATGATCCCGGATGGACTGCTCGCGGGCGCCTGGCCGCAGGAGAGCTACGGGTCGGTCGTTCAGAACATCTGGACGGCGGGACGCATCACCGATCCGGCGAATCCGAACACTGTGGTGTGGGACCTGGGCCGTGCCCCGTACGACCCCGAGGACTGTTACATCTCGGAGCTCGTCGCATGCCTCAGCGAGATCAGCGAGGGCATCACCACCGGAACCGACACCTCGCAGTCTTCTCACACGCCCGAACACACCGACGCGATGATCAAGGGCCTGATGGATTCGGGCCGGCGATCGGTCTATGCCTACACCGGAGGGATCAACCGAACTGGCGAGGGCATCCCGTACGAATTCCCCGGCGCCATGAACGACACGACGAAGGGGATCGGTCGCATCGCGAAAACGTATTTCAGCTCGAAGGATCAGTTGGTGACGCTCGGCTTCGGCGGCGGTCCGGGCCCTGCGGCCCCCGGCGCCGACTTCACCGGATGGCAGCTGGCGCGGACGTTTGGCGCATCGATCCACAACCACAACGTTGGCGGTTCGAGCGTGGTGATCAATGCGGCAGCCGACGCCAGAAACGGAAACGACTGGTCAGATGTCACCTTCATCCACTGCACACGCTGGCAGGACGAACCGCTCGCTCAGATCAGTTACGGCTCGCACGGCTACCCGAAGGCGAACCAATCGAAAGCGTGGGAGATCTGGCGCGACAGGGGCGCCCACGTCTCCATTGCCACGCTCATCGAGATGCAGATGCGGCACGGGATGCCGCCGTTTCAGCAGGCGCTCGATCACGGCATCCTGCCCAGCCTCAGCCCCGACGTCGACACGAACATGACGACTGATCCCTTCTCCCTGATGCGGGGCGCATTCTGCCTGCAGCGCGCGTTGGCGAACGACCTCGCCTTTCCCGAGAGCAACCCCGGTAATCTGCCAGTCCCGCAAGTCGTCACGTCCCGTCAGGTCATCGAGATGGCAACCATCGCGGGCGCGGCGTCCAACCGCGTCCTCGACAAGGTTGGCACGCTCACTCCTGGCAAGGAAGCCGACGTCATCGTCCTCGACGCGCGCAGCATCAACACGTGGCCGATGAACAATGTGCCCGGCACGATCGTGACGATGATGAATCCCAGGCACGTGCGCGACGTGCTGATCGCGGGGAAGGTGGTCTACTGGAAGGGTGCGCTCGTGGGGTGGAACGTGGACGCGTTGCTGCGGCAGATTGAGCAGGCGCGCGATCGCGTGCTCGCGCGTATCAACGGAACAGCGAAAGTCGGACGGATTCCTCCCGGCAACAACAGTCTCACCAATCCATACCGGCCCAACTTCCTGGCGGGGTGCTGCGAGAAGGGACAGAACACGACGGCTCCCGCATATGTACTGCGGCCGTGATCATCGGCGAGTGCAGGTGCGTCAAGACCGATTCACACGATCGTACGCACGATGTGGTACTCTGTGGCGTACGAAGTGGAGGACATATGCCACCATCAACCCGCCGCGGGCGGTCGTCGACTCGCACAAAGGCAACTCGATCCCGTGGGGGGGCCTCGGGCGCGCGAGCGACAAGGATCGGAAAGGTACGCAAGGCCTTCTGGCTCGATCCGCGGCTCCTCGACGAAGCGCGGGCGTCGCTCGGAGCATCTAGCGAGCGAGAGGCGGTGGAAATGGCCCTGGATCTGGTGGGGTTCAGGAAAGACCTCGTGCAGGGCGCCCGGGCATTGCGTGGTCTCACTCTTTCGCGCATCGACTGACGAATGGCGGCCGGCGGGTCCCGCAAGTTCGTGCTGGACACGAACTGTTTCGTCGATGCATCCCGCACGGATGCCGAGGCGGCCGCATTCGCGGAGTTCTGTGCCTGGGCCGCGCCGGGCCTTTATCTCAGCACGGTCGTAGCGGCCGAACTCCGGGCCGGCGCTGGAAGTGCCAGGAATCGTCGCACACTGGAGCGGCAGATCCTCTCGCCCTACGTGCGTCGCGGTCGACTCGTGAATCCGTCGCCCGCGGCGTGGGACGAGCTGGGAACTACACTCGCAACGCTCGTTGACGAGGGTCTGGTGCTTCGCGATGTACGTCGAAGCTTCGTGTTCGACATCCTCATTGCGCGATCCTGCCGCGAAATCGGCGCGATCCTCGTCTCACGCAACGCCGCCGATTTATCGAGGATCGCCAAGATTTTCGCATTCGAGTTCATTCCACCGTACCCGTCACAGAAGCCGCAGCTGAACCGGTGACGGGTCTGACGTCGGAGGCCTTCAACCTTCGCCGCAACGGTAGTCGCCCGTCGAGAGGCAATCTTCGTCGTTCATCCTAGCGTCCCTTTCAGCCGTCACGGGAGGGTTGCCGGTCCAATCGTTTCGCGCTGACGGCTTGACAGGCGCGCGAGGGCGCTATAGAACACGCCCACGGTGAGGCTGCCAAACATCAGGGCGATTTGATCCCGGGGATCCGTGGTGGCAATGTGGCATCAGGAGGTACCGATGAGCAGACGATTTCTCGCGTTGATGATCGGTGTAGCGGTGGTCATCGTGGCCGTGGTTGCGCTCCTGAGACTGGCGCCGGGCCAGGCCTCGAACGAAACGGTTACTCCATGGGGCGAACCCGACCTGCAGGGCATCTGGACCAGCGACGCCGAGACACCCTTGCAGCGCCCAGCCCGAGTATGCCAACAGAGAATTTTTTACGGATGAGGAACGAGCCGAACTGGATAAGCTGCGAGCGACCGCTATCGGTCGAGAAGCTGACGAGAGCCGCCGCCAGCGGGGGAGCGAACAGGACGTCGGCGGCGCGTACAACGCGGCGATCTTCACGACGCACAAGCCGATGGGTCGCCGGACGTCGCTGATTGTGGATCCGCCGGACGGGAGAATTCCTGCTCTTACTCCGGAGGCTCAGAAGAAGAGGGCCGCCATACGAGATTTTCAGCTGGCCCTCGTGCAAGCCACAGATTTGTGCAAGAACAAGCTGCCCGGCTGCGAAGGCGGGAAATATGGGCCGCCATCTCCGAGACGAGCGGAGACGCCCCCTTACTACCTGACAGTCGGCGCGGCCGGCGGGCTCGGGGCCGGAGGCGGCGTTATCAATCGAGCCGACGGTCCGGAGGATCGCGGCCACGGGGAGCGGTGTATGGCCGCCGTCCTGCCGGATTTTGGCGGCAATACTGGCTTTTTCCTCCAGATTGTGCAATCGCCTGAAAGCGTGTCGATTTTCTACGACACCGGCCAGGGCCAGGGATGGCAGCGCATTGTCCCCGTGACCAGCAATCCGCATCTGCCCTCAGATGTCCGTCAGTGGTGGGGCGACTCGCGCGGCCGCTGGGAGGGGAAGACACTCGTTGTCGATGTGACCAATTTCAGCCCCAAGTCCTACTTCCAGGGGTCCCAGGAAAACCTGCATCTTGTCGAACGGTGGACACGCCTCGACGCGAACAGGATCGAGTACGCGGTCACGATCGAGGATCCAACGACGTGGACGAAATCGTGGACTGTCAAGCAGGAATACAACAAGCAGAACGACCAGGCGAATCGGATCTACAAGGAGCCCCGGTGTCACGAGGGCAACTACGGTCTGCCGGCACTGCTCGTCGGCGCGCGCATCGAAGAACGCGCCTTCGCGGAGAAGCGCGGCCCCGATCCGGCCACAGCAGTGTACGGCCGGATGTGGAGGATTTGCGCTGGGGTTTGCGGACAGCGGGGAGGACAGTAATCCGTTGGCCAGATAGCTCGAACTGAAAACTGAGGAACTGGGCGTCGCGAGAAGGAGATAACGCGAGAAGGAGAGATCGTCATGCGACACTGGCTCAGAGGCTCGAACATTAGATTGGCAGTTGCCGCGGCCGCTGTGAGCGCCGTCATCTCCGTATCAGTAACACGCACGTCGACTCAAGCGTCACGACCGCCACGCACATCGGACGGCAAGCCCAACTTCAGCGGTATCTGGCAAGCGCTCAACGAAGCTAACTGGGATCTGCAGGCGCACGAAGCGCGGCCGGGCGCGGTGACGCAACGCGGCGTCTATTCCTATGACTTCGCGCAGGTGCCCGCGGCACCGGTGCTCGCGCTCGGCGCGGCCGCCGGAGTTCCGGGATCGATCGGCGTCGTACAAGGCGACGGACAGATTCCCTACACACCGGAAGCCGCGGCAATCAAAAAGGAAAATGCTGAACACTGGATTGACCGCGACCCGGAACTCAAATGTTATTTGCCGGGAATTCCACGCGCGATGTACATGCCTTACCCCTTTCAGATTGTTCAGAGTACGAACAAGATCCAGATGGCGTACGAGTTTACGAGCACTGCTCGCACCATCCACCTCGATACGGTCGAGCCCCCACCCGACGATACGTATATGGGGCATTCGGTCGGCCGCTGGGAGGGGGATACGCTGGTTGTCGATGTCACCCGTTTCAACGGCAAGAACTGGCTCGACAGGGCCGGGAATTTTCACAGCGACGCGTTGCATCTGACTGAACGCTTCACGCCGATCACTCCTGACGCCATTCGCTACGAAGTGACGATCGAAGATCCGAAAGTCTTTACGCGTCCCTGGCGAATCGCGATGCCGCTCTATCGCCGCCTGGAACCGAATGCTCAGCTCCTCGAGTACCGCTGCATCGAGTTTGTCGAAGAGTTCCTGTATGGAAATCTTCGCAAGCAGCAGCTAGTGAAGCGCTGGGAAGGGGACACCATCATCGTTGACATCACGCGCAAAGTCCCACCCGGTGACAAGCTCCATGAGTGGTACCGGAGGTAACTTTACGTACCTGTCGCCTAATGCGATTTTTCAGTTCGACGGGCCACGGAGACACAGAGGCACGGAGATTATTTTCAAACGATTTCTCCGTGTCTCCGTGACTCCGTGGCTACGTCCGGAAGGGATCGGGGATCGGGGATCAGGGATCAAGAGCGTCAGCGAAAATTGGCGACCTGGCGCGCCGTGCCGGTTAGCTCGAGGATGTGCAGGCCGGCGCCGGCGCGGTCGGCGGCATAGACATAGCCCCGATCGTCCACTTCGACGTTGTTGGTCTGAATGCCCTTGACGCACGGCTGGCCTGCCGGTCCGGCCACGCATGCCGTCTTGTCGGTCACGGCTGGGACGTAATACGCGATTTCCTTCGGGTGAAATGGATCCCGAATGTCGACGGCGCGTACGCCGGCGTTGAAGTGCGCGACGAACAGCACGCGGTTGTAATAGATCGGCGTGAGGTTCTCGTTCGTGGAATGCGTCCCGAAGCGTCCGACCTTTCCGCAGTAGTTGCCGCTCGCCTCGGCCACGGTCCAGTTCGCCACGCCGAAAGGTCTCGTCTCGGTGGTGATGTCGGCGATCCACATCATGGCTCTCGCGCTTGTCGAACAATTACCGATCGCTTCATCGACGATGGCAAGCATGTCCCGCCGGTTGTCTTTCTCCTTCGCGAACTCCGCGATCGGCATGCCCAGCAGCGGAAACACATTGTGCGCACCGACGTTCGGCGGAAGATCCATCCGGCTGATTTGCGGGTACAGCAGG
Source organism: uncultured Acidobacteriota bacterium (assembly GCA_963741135.1). Lineage (GTDB taxonomy): Bacteria > Acidobacteriota > Vicinamibacteria > Vicinamibacterales > UBA2999 > Gp6-AA40. The sequence goes on along the minus strand of CAVUHC010000002.1, from coordinate 725,825 downwards.
TTGGCCTCGGTGGGCTCTGCCGGTCCCTTCAGGAGCTTTTCACGATCGACGATCTGGACGACGCCGTCCTGCACGTAGCCATACGCAAAGTAGACGCGGTTGCCCTTCGGCCCGGTGGAAAATGGACCGTGCAGTCCGTTGTCAGCAGGCGGCTTCCCGGTCGATCCAGGCTGGTGCCCCGGCAGACCGAAGTCACGGATGAACACGGGCTTCGTCGGGTCGCTCATGTCGTAGATCTTCGTCATGCGCGGCACGCGCCAGCCCGGTTGTCCCGAGACGAGATACGCGATGCCGGTGTCGCATTCCCACCAGCTCTTGTGCGTGCCGGTGAGGCCGCCGACGATCACGTTGATGCGGCTCGGCCTCGCCGGGTCGGTCACGTCCCACACCTCATGGGCGGATCCGGCGGTGTTGCCGTACGCGCGTAGCAGGTAGAACTTGCTCTTGTCGGCGCGCGGCAGCTCGGCGCCGCTGCACACGCGCGCCATCTGCGCTCCACCCGATTCGCCCATCCCGGGCATGCCCGGCATCGGGGCGCCTAGAGGCTGGCCCGGAATGTGAGCCAGGTACTTCGGGTTCTTCGGATCGGTTACGTCGACAATCGAGGTGCCGTGGGCCTCTTCCTTCCCCGTGATCGGGTTGATCGCGCTTCCGCCGTGATGCCCCACATAGGCGATCCAGCGATTACCCTGCCTTTTGATCTCTGGTTGATACGCACTGCGTCCCTGGAGGTCGTCGTGGCCGACGAGCTGCATGTTGCTGCTGTCTGCGCTTTCATGACCCGCCTGTCGCTGAGCCGCAACGGCGGCGCCGAGGAGAATCGCCAACGCCACAAATGCCAGATGCCGTCGCTTCATAGTCAACTCCTTGAGTGAGAAGGCGAGCCGGGGCAATAGGTTGCGGGAGACGTCGGACGTGCCAGCCGCACTCTAGACTCTGGTCGTGAAACAGTCAACGCGTTTTGCCTCCCGTGCTACCCTTGGCGCCCGCGGCATCGCGGACGCGAACCCATGCATGGAGGAGCCGGTAGGTGCTCGTCCTCCAGCCGATGAAGCTCACGGCATGACCGGGTCAACCGTTGCGGACAATGAAAGGTCCTCGGGGTTTTGACACGCACTGATATATCGAGCGAGCGGAGAAAAACGACATCGGCAAACGAGCGTTAAGGAGGCTGTATGGTGCGAAAGCTAGGTGTTCTCGTCGCAGCGTTGGCCGTGATCATGATGACGATGATGACGGCTGGACCGGCGTCCGCCCAGGACGCCAAGGCGGTCTTGCAGGCCGCGTCCAAGGCCATGGGGAATCCGAAGTCGGTTCAGATCACCGGAACCGGCTGGAACGCCTCCGTGGGGCAGAGCTTTACTCAGGAGGAGGACTGGCCGCGATTCGAGGTGACACGCTACGTGCGCACCATCGACTACGACGCCGGTACCTCGCGCGAGGAGTTCACCCGCAGGCAGGGAAACAATCCGCCACGCGGGGGCGGCGGCACGCCGCTTCAGGGTGAGCAGCAGCAGGTCTTCATGACCAGCGGCAACTACGCCTGGAACTTGCAGGACGGGAAACCCGTGCCCCAGCCGGGCCAGTATCTCGCGGGGGTCACGGTGGCGGAGTTCCGGCGCCTCGACATCATGCTGACACCGCACGGATTCCTTCGCGCGGCCATGGCCGCGACGAATCCGACGGCGATCTCCCTGACGTTGGGGAGCCCGACGGGCGCAGTGACACCGAATGGAAAGCAGACGCTGGTCTCGTTCACGGCGATGGGCAAGTACAGGTTCGTCGGGACGTTCGACGATCAGAATCTGCTCGCGCTGGTTCACACGTGGGTGCCCAACCCCGTCTACGGCGACATGCTGTACGAGCTACGCTACCTCAACTACAAGGATTTTGGCGGTGTGAAGTATCCGACGGTGCTGCACATCCACCAGGGCGACCCGCGGTTGATGACGGCGCATAACTCGATGGAGATCACGCTGAGCAACGTCCAGCCAAACGTCACCGTCCCGGCGATGCCGGTGCCGGCGGAGGCCCAGAACGCAACGGCGCCGCCGGTGCGTGCGGAGTCGCAAAAGCTGGCGGACGGCGTGTGGCTCATCGCGGGCGGCACGCATAACAGCCTCGCCGTCGACTTCCGTGACTTCGTCACCGTGATCGAGGCACCACTCAACGAGGAACGCTCGCTTGCGGTGCTTGCGGAAGTCGCCAAACTCATTCCCAACAAGCCGATCCGCTACGTCGTGAACACCCATCACCACTTCGATCATTCGGGCGGGCTGCGAACGTATATGGCGCAGGGAGCCACCGTCATCAGCCACCAGGCGAATCGCGACTTTCTCGAGAACGTGCTGTTCAGCCCGGCGCCGCGGACGATGATGCCCGATCGGTTCTCCACGTACTATCCGTATTTCTCCGGGGGCCGGCGACCGTTGCCCATTGAGACGGTCAATCAGAAGTACGTGATCAGCGACGGGGTGCGGACGATCGACCTTCTCCCGATGCAGGGACTTAACCACCACGGAGGCATGCTGCTCGTCTATCTCCCGAAGGAAAAGATCCTGGTGAATGCCGACCTGTATACGCCCCCCGCGCAGGGCGCGCCGGCGCCGGCGCTCAACGACAACATCCGAAGTCTGCAGCAGAACATGCAGCGCCTGAAGCTGGACGTCGTCCAGCATGTGCCGATCCATGGGCAGCCGGGAACGGGGCAGCAATTCGCGCAGATTGTCGGAAGAGGAACGAACTAGTAGAACGCTACTTAGACCCGGGTCTCGAACGTCGCCGTTGGAGCACGTTGCAGGATCGGATGCAGGGCGGTCCTACCTTGTAGACCCCCTGACAGCCGGTGTTGCAACGGGCTCTTCGGCGGCCCTGGCGCCTTGACAGGAGGATTCTGCGATGCGACAACACTTCGTCGTGTTCATCGTGGTTTCAATAGCAGTTTTCGCGTCGGCTCTCGCGAGCGCCCAGATGAAGCCGTGGAACAACTCAGGGTTGGCCCCTGGGGCGCCGGCAGGATCGTCGGCACCGGCTCCGCGCCGCGATCTGTCCGGCACTTGGGACGCCGGCGCCGGGGGCATCCAGCCAACCGGGCATGTCGCCGCTCCCTTCACCGCGCGTGGCGAGCAGATGGCCAGGGCCAACAAGCCCGGGAACGGAACCCGGATCGTGTCGGTCTCGGACGACAACGATCCGTTGTCGACGATGGGCGATCCGACGGGCTTTCCGCGAATCGTGTTGTTCGAGCTACGGCCGTTCCAGATCGTGCAGACGCCGAACCAGGTGCTGATGCTGTACATGTTCGAGAAGCGGTGGCGCGTCATCTGGACCGACGGCCGGGCGCTTCCGAACGATCCTGACCCGCGGTGGTATGGCTACTCGGTGGGTCGCTGGGTAGACGACTACACGTTGGTCGTCCAGACCGTCGGGACCGACGACCGGACGTGGCTCGATAATGCGGGCAACCCGCACAGCAACAGTCTCCGCACGGAGGAGCGATATCATCGCGTCAATCAGGGGACGATGGAGCTGACTGTCACCCTGGACGACCCTCTCGTGTATACGAAGCCGTGGATGCCACTGGACAAGCTGCCTATCAGGCTGATGCCGAACGGCACCGATCTGATGGAGATGATTCCGTCCGCATCCGAAGCGGCCGCCTACAGGCGCGTGATTGCAAGTCAGGCGAAATCTCAATAACAGCCAAGGAGGAGTGCCGTGCGAAAAACGTTTCTTGCGGTCTCGATCGCGGCGGTCGGCGTCCTGCTGGTTTCGGTGCCGCTCATCGCCCACCATGGGGCGGCGGCCCTCGACACCGGCAAGGAGATCACGCTGAAGGGAACCGTAACGGAATGGATTTGGAGCAATCCACATTGCTTCCTGCAGTTCGACGCAAAGGACGACACGGGCACCGTGCGGAACTGGGCCGTTGAAACGCAGAATCCGACGGCGATGACGCAGCGCGGGTGGTCGCGGACAGCGTTCAAAGCCGGAGATGAAGTCACGGTGACGATTGAGCCCGTGAAGAACGGCCAGCCGATCGGGCGGATCCTGACCGTCGTCCTCGCCAACGGGCAGAAACTGGTCGCCGCAACCGCGACGACGCCGGTGACTGCTCCCTAAGAGAGTCGCCGATCCGGCTTCAGCCCGACCTGGAGGAATACGGTAGCGTCCGGCTTTAGCCGGACCTGGAGGAATACGGTAGCGTCCGGCTTTAGCCGGACCCGGAGGAACGATGGAAGACCTCGAAGTCGTCGCTGGAAACGGGCTGCTTCATCGCCGCGCGTTCTTACGGGGCGGTGCGATCTTCGCGGCGGCAATGACCGGCTACACGCTGAGCGACTCCGTTGCCGCGCAGCAGCTCGCGGACGATGCCTGGAGCGCGAGGCCGGGCACTCCCATCCCCGAGTACCGGCGTCCCGTCCTCTTTCGAGAAAAGCGTCTCACGCACGCTGACCAACCCAAGGGGCGAACCACGCACCCAGCACGCGCGCACGCCGCACCATCTGCTCAACGGCACGTTCACGCCAAACGCGCTGCATTTCGTGATCTCGCACTCCGGCGCGCCCGACATCGATCCGGCGAAGCACCGCCTGGTGATCCACGGCCTGGTGAAGAAGCCGTTGGCCTTCACCCTCGATGCGCTCAGCCGCTATCCCACGGTGTCGCGGATGGCATTCGTCGAATGCGGCGGCAACAGCGCGCCGCTCTTCTCGAACGTACCGGTACAGGCTACCGCGCAGGCGATCCACGGCCTGGTCTCATGCGCCGAGTGGACCGGCGTCATGCTCTCAACCCTGCTCGATGAAGCGGGCATCGACCCGAAGGCGAAATGGCTCATCGCGGAAGGCGCCGATTCGCTGGCCTTGAGCCGCAGCGTGCCGGTCGCCAAAGCGCTCGATGACGCGATGATTGCCCTGTACCAGAACGGCGAGCGGCTGATGCCCGGCAACGGCTACCCGATGCGTTTGCTGCTCCCAGGGTGGGAAGGCAACATGAACGTCAAGTGGCTGCGCCGCATCAAGCTCACCGAGGCGCCCGCGATGAGCTACTACGAGGCACGCACCTACGCCCCAATCCTGCCGAATGGAAAGGCATACCAGTTCTATTTCCTCCAGGAGGTGAAATCGTTCATTACGCACCCGTCTCCTGGGTTGACATTGAACGGCCCGGGCTTTTACGAGGTCTCCGGCATCGCCTATTCGGCCAGCGGCCGGATCGCAAAGGTGATGGTCACCGCCGATGGCGGCAAGACCTGGGCGCAGGCGGCGTTACAGGGCCCGGTGCTGCCCAAGGCCTTCACCCGGTTCCGCGTACCCTGGCGCTGGGACGGCGGGCCGGCGATTCTGCAGAGCCGCGCGTGGGACGAGGCCGGCAACGTGCAGCCCACGCGCGCTGAGGTTATTGCGCAGCGCGGGCAGACGAAAGCGGCTGTGACCAATGCCGCCGCGTTCCCGAGCCAACACTACAACGGCCCGACGAGTTGGGCCATCGAGCGGACCGGCGAGGTGAAGCATGTCTACGCATAACTTCATGCGCCTCGTGGCTCTCGGTGCGCTGGTGCTTGGCTCGACTGCGTCCGCCCAGGGCCCTTTCGACTCCGCTCAAGGCAGGCCAAGTCTTGGAACCCCGATTTCGGAGGCCGAGATCGCGGCCTGGGATATCACCATCCTCCCGGACGGGTCCGGTCTGCCGCCCGGCAGCGGCACGCCTTCAGACGGCGCGCGTATCTTTGCCACCAAGTGCGCCACATGCCACGGCGAGAACGGCAAGGGTGGCTCGGCTGCCGCGCTTGTTGGCGGCGGCCCGCTGACAAGCGGCATCGAGACGACGAAGACCATCGCTAATTTCTGGCCGTACGCCACGACGCTTTTTGACTTCACTCGCCGGGCGATGCCATGGCCACGACCGCGGACGCTCACCAACGACGAGGTCTACGCGCTCACCGCGTACATGCTGTCGCTGAACAAGATCGTCGGCGAGGACGTGGTCATGAACGCGCAGACGCTGCCCAAAGTCCGTATGCCGAACCGCGACGGGTTCATCGTCCGCTTTCCGGAGAGGATGCCGTAAGCACTCTTAAGGCCGGGATCCGATGAAAACTGAGGGCGCTCAAGCTGTGAGACGCGGTATGTCCGTCGCGAAACCGGCTTGATTCGATACAACGGGGCTTCGGCGAGCGTTTGAGTCGATCGGCCTTCGGCCTAACTACGGTTTCGCTCTGGACACACCGCGTCTCACAGCTTGAGCGCCCTCAGAACATCGCAATCGGATTGACCGGTGATCCAGTTGCGTTGGGGAGCGCCAACGGGGTGACCGTCAGCATGAACTCCCAGCGATTGCGGGATGCAGTCGCTTCACTCAACGCCTCCAGATCAGCGCGGTCGAGTATGTGGATACCCAGGATCGCCTGGACGAAATTGTGGACCGCGTTTCTGAACAGATCGCCTGGGGGCTGCGGCGCATAGCCGGCCGTTTCCCACACAATTAACGCAACGTCGCGCCGTTTCAACCACGGAAGCACCGAATTGTCGAACCCTGCAGCGCCGTCGTCCGGACCAAGTTTGGCTCGCCGCCCATAGCGGCCCCATCGAAGGACCAGCGCGTCGCCTGGTCCCACTCGAACACCCGCTTTCTTTTCCCAGGCCTCCAGGTCCTCCGGAAAGATGCGATCGCCCGGCGCGAGATACGGCACACCCTTGAGCCTCGCGATGTCGTACAGCACAGCGCGCGTGACGATCCCGTTCTTCATGGGCAGCACGGAGTTCTTTTCGGCCCCCTTTTGCATGGTCACCAGCGCCGACGTGTCATAGCCGTTCCACATCTTTCCCCGGAAGAATGTGTGAGCGAGAGAATCGAGGTGAGTCGCGGCCGCGCCGTGGATGCAGGGAAATGCCACACGGTCGGTGGCTCCGGATTCCGTAGAGGTGAGCATGGCCCATTCGGCCGGGCACGGGACGTCGATGGCTTTTTCAGTAAATGCATTCGCCGACAGTGACACCGGCACGCCCTCCTTCACCAGCGCCAGTGCCGCCTTGCGCTTGGCTGGAGTGATCAGGTTGAGCGTTCCCAGCTGATCGTCCTTCCCCCAGCGCCCCCAGTTTGACAACTCTGTTTGCCAAGCTAGGTACTGCGCCTCGCTCACGAGAGGACGGGACGACGATCCCTGGGAGGCCGCGGCACCGGCAACCACCGCGACGACGCCGAGGGAACACACGAGGATCAAGACTGCCCTGCGGAGTGTCAGTGCTCTCATGATGTCTCCTCGCCGTTTGTCTGCCGCCTTGCGGACCGCGAAGCGGTCCGCCCAGCCAGCTCTGTGCGGCGCGATGGTATAGGGAACGGACGGCCGAAGGCAACGGCGCGAACGGCAACAGTCAGCCATGAACCGTCCGCGGTAGCCTTCGCGCTCGCTCTCCAATCGGGCGAGTGACTGAGGCGGGGATCGCGTGCAACGTCCTGAATCAGATGACCAAAGTTGGTCGGCCGGAGTCGTACAGCATCGGTAGGTGAGTTGCCCCTTGGTAGGGGCCGCCTCGGGTCAGTTTCGATTCATGCACCAACGCCGTCCATCGATGTCGAACAGCTCTCGGATGTCCGCTCGCGCGTCGCAGGACACCAGATAGATCGCCAGCGGCGCCTACTCCCTCGCCGTGCGCCGTGCCGGCGAGGGCTGGCTGTGACGGTGGGGCGGCGCGTCCGGCGCGTCCGAGAACGGGCGTTCCGTTGACTTCGAGAAGCCTCTAATATTTCCTATCGTCATCAGAAGAGGAACCGGGCACCCAGTTGCAGCTGGCGTGGGTACCCGATCCCCGGGATGAACCCCCCGGTGGGCTGACGGAACAGCGCGCTCCGGGCGTTGCCGGTAAAATCCCCGCCCAAGTTGACGTTGTCGAGCACGTTGAAGATCTCAGCAAACACGGCGATCCGCCGCTCGCCCCCCACCGGGAAGAACTTCGTCGCCCGCAGGTCCAGGGCCACCGTCGGGTCGCCCCGTCCCGCATTCAGAGAAACCTGCTGGCCGGTCGCCGGATCGATCCACCGATCGTTGTTGTTCCCATCCCTGTTCAGGTCGGTGCCGGCCGTGAGGTTGTACGGGCGGGCGCTGGCCGTCTGGAACACGGGCGAGATCTGGATGCTGTACGGCAAATCGAACACGCCCGTGACCACCAGGCGATGGCGCTCGTCTTGTAGCGTTGGCCCCCACTCACCCGGCGCCAGAGGATCAAATGCGTCCTGCGACGGCGTCGTCGTGCCGCCGCGGGCCGCAATCGAGCCGCCATACGCGTACACCCCCGCCAGCGAATAGTGCGCGGCAAGGGTCGCGCGCGGGAGGCGGCGCTGGAATTTGAAGGTGAGGAGGTCAACCCGAGACTCGCCAATCGACGACTTGATATTCACCTGGTTGAGGACGTCGGGCCGCCCGAAGACCCGGACGAAGTCCGGGGCCAACACACGAACGCCGTTGACGATGGGGTTGACGTTCAACCCGAGGAGCCCTCGCCTCCCCTCCTGGTGCGTGTAATCGACAGAGAACATGGTCGCTGCCCCCAGCTCGTGGGCATAGCCGATGTGCATATGGTGCACCCGCGGATCCACGACATTCGAACCGATCCACTGACCGAGGGAGCCGGGCGCCAACGAGCTTCCGTCGGTCGGCTGCGCCGGAAGGGGATCGATGCCGAAGCGGTACGTGGCCAATTGGCCGACGCCAATCGCCGTATTGATCAGCGTGGACACGACGTTCAGGGGGCGATGGGTCTGCGACGAGATATCGCCGAACGGCTGCTGGTTGATCTGATCGAAGTAGAGCCCGTAGCCGCCGCGCAGCACCCTCCGCCCATCGCCCGCCAGGTCGTAGGCGAATCCAACTCGCGGCGAGAAGTTCAGATACGGCGTCTTTGGCATCTCGGCGCTCGGATGGCCGATGGCCTTCAACGCCAGCCTCGTCGCATTGTTCGGGAGATTCTCCTGATCCCATAAGTTGATATCGTGGTCGAAGCGCAACCCCAGGTTCAGCGTGAGGCGCGATGTCATTCGCCAGTCGTCCTGGAACCACGCCGAGAACTGAGATGAGTTCCTGCGGGAGTCGGCCCAGGCCCCGCTGCCGTTGACGGCCCCGCCGTTGGCTTGTTGCCACTGCCGCACGATGCCTGGTGTCTGAAAGCCCTGCGGATAGAGCCCGTTGCTGTTACTGAGGATCACCGACGGATCATCGAAGAAAAACAGCGACGCGAAGTGCTCGTTGGCGTTCAGGGTGCCCAGATGGGGCAGGTAGCTGTAGTCCACGCCGATTTTCAATGCGTGGGTTCCGGTAAGCAGCGACACGTCGTCTCGGATCTGCATCCGGTCCACATCCGCCGTGGCTCCTCCCGTTCCTCCGGCGCCGGTATTGACCGCAGGAAATGACAAGCGCGGTGGAAACAGGTCCACGTTGGGGAAGTCTTTCGTGTAGTGCTCTCCCGTGATGACACTGCGCACATCGGAGAGGCGGCCATGATGGCTCACGTGGCCGGTGATCTGGTTCAGCCCGCGGTTGCTCCATACCCAGCCGTGCTGGGCAACGGCGCTCCAAAAACTTTGAAAGCTGTCCACCGGCTCACGCAGATCATTGTTCGGCGTGGTGAACTCGTTGTTCAGTCGAGTGTCTTTCTGGCCCGCGAAGCGTCCCATCAGCGAGTGATTGTTGTTGAGCTGAAGGTTCGTCTTCAGCGAGTACATGGTGAGGTGAAGCGGAGTCGCTCCTGAATGCGGATGGTTCGGATTCACCAGCCCAGCCGGTAACTTCCCGGCCTTTGTCGCGGCCGCGAGCAGCTCCAACTGCTCGAACTGCCGGGTCGGTACGGGCAGGCTCGTGTTCTCGTTGACGTATTCACCTGCGCCGAAGAAGAACATCCGGTTGCGCAGGATCGGACCACCGATCGACCCGCCCGACTGCTGGCGGCTATAGGGGACCTCGTCCAGATTGTCCTGCTTCGAGAAATAGTCCTTCGCGGTTAGCGCCTTATCCCGGGCAAAGAGAAACCCTGAGCCGTGGAACACGTTGGTCCCCGACTTGGTGATCATCGAAATGGCGACGCCGCCCGTGCGCCCGTCCGCCGCGCTGAACTGACTCGTGGCGAGCTGGAATTGTTCGAGGCTGTCGAGCGTGAAGTTCATCAACGTCCCGCCCTGGCGGGGGTCCCGGTTATCCGCGCCGTCAACGGTGGCGCTCACGTTCGTGCCTGAGCTCCCGCCAAAGGACACGTTCCCGACACTCCGTTTGGTATTGTCGATCGGGGTCATCGGCGTCGCTCCGGGCAGCAGCTCCAGCATCCCGTTGATGCTGCGCGTGATCATCGGCAGGTTCTGGAGCTCCTTCGTTTCGATGGTGGACGCGAACTTCGACTGCGTCACTTCGATCAGCGGGGCATCGCCTGTGACGTTCACGGTTTCCTGCACCCCCGTGAGCGCGAGCTTGAAGTCGAGCGTGAGGGTTGTATTGAGCCCCAACGTCACACGCTGCCGAACCGCCGGGGCGAACCCCTGCAGATCCGTCTTGACGTCATAGACCCCGGGCTCGAGTCCGGGCATGCCGTACACGCCCTCGCCGTTGGTCACGGTCGTACGCGCCACGCCCGTGCTCGTGTTGGTTGCGGTGACGGTCACTCCCGGAAGGACCGCGTCGCCCTGATCGAGGATCCGCCCGTTAAAAGTGCTCGTGGCCTGCGCAGAAGCCAGCCCGCTCGTCGTCAGCACGACACACGTGACGAGCCATATCCCCCGGCACCAACGCCAACGCCGACTGAACAGACTCATTCGCCTACCCTCCGTTTTGACCTTTTCGATCAGGTCTCGAAGACGACGTGGAATCTCACAACCTCGATGCTGGAATGCGGCGGCTGGCCGTGCAGCGTGTGCACCGGACGGAATTCAAGTAGCGTGTAATAGCGCGCGCTCATTACTTCGGAGGAGTCACCCCCCTGAACCACTTGTAGCCGAGTGCGCGGAGGCTAGCCGGGCCCTCTCTATTTCCCTCGTAACACGCAACTTCCCACGCCTCATTTGCATACGGGTTCCTGGGCGCAGGGGGCGCGTTTGCCGCAGCCGCGTTGGGTATCGGGGTGCCTCTCGGTCTCGGGCCAGTTCCGGGACGCCTTTTCGGGAAGTTCATCTTCCAGGGTCTGGTATAGACCGTGGGGTCCTCAATCGTGATCTCATAGTCGATCGTATTCGCGTCCGCTAACCTCCAGCGTTCTATCATGCGCGTATTCTCGGTATAGTAGTTTCCGGTGCTGTCAAACCACCCCATACCGTTGAGACTGGTCACCTCGACGACCAGCGTATCGCCTTCCCAGCGGCCGCGCGAGTTCCCGAACCAAGACTTCACGTTTTGGCTGATAGGCGGACGCCCGTCGGTTGGGATCACGCGGTAGGCAGTACCGCTGAGCATCATCACGTAGCCAGGTCGCTGAACGATCTCCTGGCCGCCAAACGAGAAGGCCGGCATGAAATATAGACAAAACGCCGCCGGACTGCTGTAGAGGCGGTCGCCCGACTCGCCGGGCCATCCTCGCCCCAGCCCCGCCAGAATCTCATTCCGTTTAGCCAGCCCCCACGGCGTGTAGGGGACTTTGCCATCCGGTGGATCGGAGACAAAGCTTTCCTGGGCCGGTGTTGTCACGTCCACGTACTCATGGTCTTCGAGGAAGCTGGTGCCATCACCACCGGCGCCGCCCCAAACCCCTTGGAGGTCGGGCACGCCGTCCGGTGTCCGCGGTGGACTGTAGGGCGGGAGCTGGGCCTTCTGCGCGACCCAAGTTTTGGCCATCGGGAGCTTCGGCGTGTCTCGCGCCCAAAAGGCCTGCCCAGCCGCGAGTCCCGGCGCCAGTAACACGACCCAGAACACAACCGCCAACGCCGTGACGACGGCAAGAATTCGGTGGCTCACCTGACACCTCGCTTTGCTTTCCAATGCTCGCCAACTCAGCGCTGGTAGAAAAGAGTAGAAGCGGGCTTGTCCCATTCCTGGTCGAGGAGGTACGCATGGCACTGATATTCCAACAGCTCACTGTTTCGTTCCTGACGCCGATAGAGAGGCATGCTCATCTTCCAGGGCCGCGTGAACACTTTCGGATCCTCGATCGTGACTTCATAGAGCAGATGATCGGGCCCGGTCGGCGTAAAGCGCTCGACGACATGCAAGGCGTCACTGTGAAAATTCCCGGCGCGATCGAACCACGTCTCGTCATTGAAATCGATCACATCGACAACGAGGGTATTCCCCTCCCAGCGACCTCGCGAATCACCCATATACCAATCGATGTGCCCAGGGGGATGCGGATTGCCGTTCATGTAAATGTAGCGAATAGCGCGCACGTACTCGTAAACGATGGCGACCTTGTCGGCCTGCTGAATGATTTGAAACGGATACGGCATGTAGGTGATGCGGGGAATTCCAGGAAGATAGCACTTGGTTTCCGGATCGAGCGTCGCGCGCTGTTCGAAGTTCTCCTTCTTCTTGGCAAGCGCCGACGGCTGGTAAGGGATCTCATTCCCCTCGACCACGCCTTTCCCGGCCGGCACGCCCAGCCTCGCGGCATGATCCTGAATGTCCCATGCGGCCGTGTTGAGGACCTGCCAAATGCCCTGCAAGTCAGGCTGTCCGTTCGGTGTCCGCGGCGGCGTGTATGTCGTCGTCGCCGACGTTTGCGCCGCACCAGGCATCGGCAAGAGCGTGAAGATCGCCAAGGCTGCCAAGGCGATCTTCGACCCAGCGAACCAGCGTTTCACTAGAAGATCTCCTCTCATCAGCGCTCCGATCGAAAAAGGCAGTGTGGGGAGGACTCCCCAGAGCGGGCACTTGCAGTTGCGGAATCGCCGTGACGTGAACTTGCAGGGCGGTCGGTGCCGCCGGTAGAGCGCGAGCACGGCCGTATGTTAGCCGGAAGGAACAATTTAGGTACAGGGATATTTCGTATCCCTGTTTTACGCGCATTTGTTAGCAGAAATGATGGTGGAGGCGGCGGGGGTCGTGCCTGAAGGCCGAGGCGCGAAGCGCCGATGGCCGAGCGCCTGAGTTCGGCGCCGACACCGAGCGAGCGAAGCGAGGGATGGCGGAGGCGGCGGAATCGAACCCAAGTCGGCTCGCACAGAGGCGGCTGTCGAGGGGGCCAGACTACGCAGTGCACCACGCGGCCTGGCCCCTGGGGTTTCCTTCATTCTAGTGTTCGGTATCCCTGGTGGTTCGCTCGTTCCCATAGCGATCAGCGAATACGTGGACGTCATGATGTCGCCTCATGATGTCCCTCCCTGTGCAACCGGAGTCGCCCTCGCATCAGCGGACGCCGTTGGCGCCGGTTCGGGAGTCGGCGTCGAAATAGACGTCGGAGTAGACGCTGTGCCGGTGCTCCGTTTCCGGCTCCGATAGTCCACCCGCCGATCGCCCCGCCACACGGCCATCGTTGCCGCATCGCCCTGCAGGTGATTGGTGATGATGGCGTCGAGCTTGTGCAGCGCGACGAAACCCGAGGCCAGCGCCGCCTCGATGTTCGCCCGTGCAACGGTTTGTCGGTCCTTCCCCGCCTGGCGCGCCTGAATGGCCTGCTCGAACCGGGCCGCGATCGACCGGCGCGATGAATTGATAGCCCTCCCGGACAATCGTCTCGATGTACGACGTGCCGTCAGGTTGCGGCCCGAGCAGCTCGCGCAAGGCGCTGACGACCTGGGCAATGGCGTTGTCGGTGACGGCCGCGCCCCGCCACACCTCGTCGGTCAGCTCCCGCTTGGTGACGAGACGTCCGGCTCTGGAGACCAGAACAATGAGCGCGTCAATCTGCCGATCGGTCGGAAAAATCTGTTCGCGTCCCCGAAAGAGACGACGACGGTCCGAATCGAGCTGGAATGGACCGAAACGATAGACCCCGGTCCCGATATGCACGTCGGAGCGGCGATTATCGCGTCAGGTGCACACGCCAAGTGCCGAATGCGATCAAAAATCATGCAAGCGTGCACGAAAAATCTGGAATGGGTTCATTGTTTGTCGACATGACCCGGTTTTACGACCGGATCGAGCGGTCACGACTGAAACGAACCGATTGTTCGTGACGATTAACTGATTGTTGTGGACTGGCTCCGATTGGCACCGCGGATCGCGCGGTTGTCATTGCGGATGCCGTGGTCATTCTCCCAGGTGCTCCGGTCATCTCTGGAAACGACAGGCGTAAACATCAGGAGTAGTCCGATAGCCCCTGCGGAAGGCGCGATTCGCGCCGCCCCGCCGACGTCGACATCCCGGTGTCGCGGTGGTTGAGAATGCCCTTTAGCAGTTCCCGATCTCAGCGCCGGGACGCGGTTGCTCGCGACGCGGTGGAAGCCTCTCTGACGGACACGCGGACCGCGTCTTTCAGGTCGCCGACGTGACCTCGCTTTCGGGGCTGAGCGCCCTGCGTGCGCGGGCGTCCCGCGCAAAAAGGGCAACCGAGACGAGGACGACCGCAAAGCTCGAAGCCGCGAGCGAGAGCCGGACACCGATGAAGTTGCCCATCAGACCGACTGTCAGCCCGCTGCCAGCGCGCAGCCCCATCATGGCCGTGTTGAAGAGACCCACGACGCGACCGCGGATCGTCGGCGGCGCGAGCAGCTGCACGAGCGTCTGGGCCATTGATTGAAAGGCAATATTGAAAACGCCTGCCAGCACCAGCAGGGCAACCGCCATCGCATAGTTCTGCGCGAGCGCAAACAGGCCCATGGTCAAGCCCCAGAGACCCGCCGAGGCGATCGCCGCCCGCACACTGGGCCTCGAGAAGTTGGCGCTTTCGAGGAGCAGGACTCCGAGAAGCGCGCCCGCGGCGTCTGCCGCGAGCAGCACGGTGTATCGGGTGCCGGTTTCGTCGGCTCCGAGGTAGTTGGCGTACGCCGGCATCTGGGCCTGGAACGCGTTGCCGACAAGGAAGGACGTCGCGCCCGCCACGACAATCATCGCCATGATTCGCGATTCGGTGCGAACAGCCGTGAAGACGTTCCAGGCGTCGGTCAGTCCAACGGTCGACTCCGTCGGACGCCAGCCGCGTGCCGCGTGACCTGTGTAGGGAAAACGAAACAGGAGAATCGTGAACGGCAGGTAGGTCAGGACATTCGTCAGCAGTCCCCAGGCAGGTCCCAGCAGAAGCATCAATCCGCCGCCCACGGCAGGTCCGAGCAGGATGGAAAGGTAACGGCTGCTCGCGTTCAGACGAATCGCGCTGGCTAGATCCTCGGCCGGCACCATGTCGTGGACCATCAGCTGCGTGGCCGGCGCGCCGACAACCCCGGCGACACCGTGAATCACGAGCAGGACGACCGCGTGCCACATCTGAAGTGTGCCGGCCAGGAAGAGAAGCCCCCACCCGAGTGATGCCAGCATGAAAAGTCCTTGCGATATTTGAATCAGTCTCCGGCAGTCGTAGCGGTCGGCGAGCGCACCCGTGTAGAGGGAAAAGAAGAGAAATGGAACCCAATGGCTGATGACCGCGAATCCGCCAAGTGCGGCCGAATGGAATGTCTGGAACATCACCCAGTAGGTGATGACGTGCTCGATGTTGTCGGCCATCATCGACATCAGGCTGAACGTGAAATACCGACGGTAGGCCGGGACGCGCAGCGCCGCAAACCGGGGCGGCTGCGCAGAAAGAGGAGCGGACATAGAGGATCTACTATGCCATTTCGGAGGACGGACTGCGGACCGTACGAAACAGGTCGGCGAAGGCCGGCAGCGCCAGCTTTTCGGCGCCGAGCACATCGCCAGCAGAAGGCGTTTGTGATGGACTTGCGAACGGCGCGCCGACGCTCAAGAGAATCGTGAACGTGGCAGCGCCGATCGATCGCGTCATACACTTTTGTACGGGTACCGCCGACCGGAGGGTTCACGGCGGCGACTTCGCCGGATCGAGCAGGCGTGGACGATCCAAGCAAGGCTGGGAGAAGGCATGAATCTGAAGAACGCAACCGCACTGATCACGGGTGGTACGAGCGGCATCGGCCTCGCCATCGCGAAGACACTGGCGAGCGCGGGAACCCGTGTCGCCATCACCGGACGCAACCAGCGCCGCCTGGACGAAGCTGCACGGGATTTCGGCGCGCTCGCCATCCAGGCTGACGTCGCCGACAACGCCGACGTCCAGCGGACGTATCGCGAGGTCTTCAAGGCGTTCGGCCACCTCGACGTGCTGGTGAACAACGCCGGTATCGGCGTATTCAAGCCGCTGGTCGACATGGACCCGGCGGACTTCGAACGGGTGTTTGCCACCAACGTCACCGGCGCCATGCTCATGGCTCGCGAGGCGGCCAAACACTTCATCGAACGGAAACGCGGCAACATCGTCAATATCGCCTCGACCGCCGCGGTCCGCGGCGCCGCCAACGGCACCGCCTATTACGGGAGCAAGTTCGCACTCCGCGGGATGACCGAATGCTGGCGCGCGGAGCTCCGCCCGCACAACGTGCGGGTCATCCTGATCAATCCAAGCGAAGTGATCACGAATTTTTCCGCCACCGCCGGACTCAGACAGAACGAGAACCCGACCAAGCTGCAGAGCGACGACATCGCCGCGATCGTCAAGGCGGCGCTCGAGATGGACGACCGCGGCTTTATCCCGGAGTTGACCGTCTTCGCGACCAATCCGAAAGACTGAGCGTCGATCACATCAGGTTGAATCGCCTGAAGCTCATGGCCTCCCTGACATGCGCGCCGGCGAGGTCAATGGCAGCCTGCCGCGGCAGCACCTGCCTGCGCTGCGCCTCGGTAAGCACCGCCTCGGTGTTGGCGCGGATCTTCTCCGCGATCACCTGGAAGGCCTGCGCCTCGGTCGCGCCGCGGTATTCCATCGCAGCGCAGATTACGCCGCCGGCGTTGGCGATGAAGTCGGGGATCACCAGTACTCCCCGCTCGTGCAGCGTCTTCTCGGCGCCAGGTGTGAACGGAATGTTGGCACCCTGCAGCACCAGTTTCGTTCTGAGGCGCGCCACATTGTCCTCGCGGATCACGTCGGGACGAGCAGCCGGGATCCAGATGTCGCAGTCGACGTCGATCACCGCGTCGCGATCGAGCTTCTCACCAGTGGGGTAGTCACACACGACTCCGCCTGCGTTCTTGAGCTCGATCAGTCGGGCAACGTCAATGCCTGCGGAGTCGTGCAGCGTGCCCCGCGTATCGGAAGCCGCGATCAGCCGCGCGCCTTTCTGCGCCAGGAAGCGTGCTGCGTGCTGGCCGACCGCGCCGAACCCCTGAATCGCCACGCGTGCACCTTCGAGCGCCATGCCGCACCGGCGCACCGCGACCTCGGCTGCGTGGCTGATTCCCCAGCCGGTAGCGCCGAGCTCGTCAAGCGGGATGCCACCTACCGCTGCCGGCAGCCCCACCGATCGCCCGATCTCGTCCTTGATCCACGCCATGCAGCCTTCGTCAGTCCCCATATCGGGACCAAAGATATAGTCCTGCTCGTTACGCAACGCGTGGGCAAAGGCGCGGATCAACCGTTCCTTCCGTTCGCGGGGCATGCGCGGATCGCCCCACAGAACCGACTTGCCGCCACCGTGCGCGAGGCCGGCCGCCGAGTTCTTCAGGGTCATGGCGCGCGCCAGGCGAACACACTCCTCGACGCTCACGTCCGGCGCCATGCGGAGACCACCGACGGCCGGTCCGCGCGCAACATTGTCCACGACCAGCACCGCTCTTAGTCCCAGCGACGGTTCGCACACGTGCAGCACCTTCGCCGGTCCCAGCGAATCCCCCAGGTCAAAGACATCTGCCACGGCACGCTCCTCCCTGTCCCGGTCGAGGTAAAAGCCCCGGCCAGTCTTTCACACTCGGCCGCTTCCTCGAACTCAAAGCCGACGGATCTCGTCCCATACTGCGGGCAGTGTTACAGTCCCGGTTCGTTGCCATGATTGGATACCTTACCGCGCTGCACGACAGCGCGTTTTCGACGTGGATTCGTGAGGCAGAAACGGTCTGGGCGTTTCCGACGGTGCTGACCATTCACACCTTCGGGATGATGCTGCTCGTCGGCTCCGCCTGGGTCATGGACCTCCGGTTGCTCGGCATCGCCAGAGCCATCCCCCTCGGCCCGCTGCGGCCGATGTTCCGCATCATGTGGGCCGCCTTCTGGATAAACCTCGCGACCGGAGTTCTGCTCTTCATCGCCGATCCGGAGCGCAAAGCGACGTCCCTTCTGTTCGGCTTCAAAATGGTCCTGATCGCCGTGAACCTCCCGTTACTTTCGCGCCTCGAGCGGGCCGTCTACGCCGAGGGTCCCGAGCCGGTCACGGTGGGCCGCACCGCCAGACAGCTCGCGGTGGTCTCCGCCATGCTGTGGGCCGGGACGATCTTCGCTGGGCGCCTCCTGGCCTACATGTAGCCGAGCCGACCTATGGAACTACTCATCACGCCAGGAAATCTGGCGCACCTGCACCTGCTGCTCAATCACTTTCCGACCGTCGGGCTCACGGTTGCGTTCGGTCTGCTGGTGGTGGCGATCCTCAGCGGCAGCGAGACGATGAAGCCAACGGCACTTGGCGTCCTGTTCGCGATCGCGGTCATGACGCTGCCGGTGTTCACGACGGGCCTGGCTGCCGAAGTCGCCATCGCGAATCTGGCTGGCGTCTCGGCGCCTGCTGTCAAGGCTCACGAGGATGCGGCGCTGCTGGCCTTCGCGGTCCTCGAGCTCACCGGTGCCGTGGCGTGGTTCGGGCTGTGGCGGTGGCGTCGGACCTCGCGTCTGCCGTCCGGGTTGACACTGTTGGTCTTCCTGATGTCCGCGGTCTCGCTCGGCCTGATGACCGTGGCGGCGAGCATCGGCGGTGGCATCCATCATCCCGAGATTCTGGCGGACCCTGCATCCGCCGGCGCCGCGTCGGTGTTCTCGATTTCGAGCGCGGCACTTGCGTTCTTCGTCAACGGCCCTGGCCACCAGTGGGTGTGGCCCACGCTCGAGAGCGCGCACTTCGTCGGTATGACCATCTGGTTCGGCGTTCTCCTCCTCGCGAACCTGCGGCTGATGGGATGGTTCGCCCGCATTTCGTATCCTTCACTGCACCGCCTGCTGCCGTGGGCGCTTGTCGGTTTCGGCGTGAACGAAGTCAGCGGCATGATGTTCTATCTCGCCACGCCCAAGGGATATACGACGAACGTGATGTTCTACTGGAAGCTGATATTCCTGCTGCTCGCCGCAGCCGACCTTCTGTACCTGACGGTCTGGCCCGCGGCGTGGGCGGTCGAATCCGGAGACCAGACGCCGTCGCGTGAGCGCGCCATCGGCGCACTCGCACTATGCAGTTTCGTGGCTGTCATGTATTGCGGTCGCATGCTGCCATTCCTCGGCAATGCGTTCTAAGGTCGCGGATGTCCTCGGAATAGGTGCCATATGCCGATAGGGTTCACCGTCGCCATCGTCAACTTCGGCATCATCGTGCTCGTGTTCCTGTGCGGCGCGCTGATTGATGCTGCAGCAGACCGATCCGAATCACGGAAAGACTGACCGCTGCAATCCACGCGCTCGGCGCGATTCTCGACGATCATCGGTGAAAAAACCCAACTATGCCTTTCTCTTTTTGACGATGGCTCTGGTCGAGTTTCGTGGTCGGGGAGTTGAGTTACGTCCACATCGATGCGAGACGTGCGTACGACATCTCGAACGTCCCTGCCTCCGGTCAATCGAGCGATACGTTCTGGCTCCAGTAGACCCATGCGCGGCCTTCGGGGGGCCCGAGCAACGCCAGCGGCTGCTGCGGCTGATTCGTCTGCGGGGGCTCGGGCGGCACGGGCAGATCGTTGAGATGGGTCACCTTCCCGCGAAGCGCGATCGCCTGCTGCTGGATCTTCGCATTCATGCGCAGTTGGTACGCCTGGTCCACGAGGTTGTATATGGACCGGCCGGTCAGGACGAACCCATGCCCCGTCAGCAGCACGCCTGACTTTTTCCCCAGCGCCTCAGCGACGCCACGGCCAAGCGCGGGATTACCAAGCAGCGGTTGCCGCGAATCCAGGCTGCCAATATTGAATACTGGCAAACCATCACCGATGAATGCTCCGCCGTTCACGACGGGCCGCAACTTTTCTGGTCCCTCGGTGAACGCGACAACCTCCGGGGTCCGCGCGTACAGGACGGCCATCACGTCCGGCCGTGCCTTATACACCTCGTCATCGATGGAAAGTCCCTGAGTGTCGTTATCGGGTTTCGAGATATCGCGCTGAACCACATCTCCGGCCTTCACCGCGCCCGCTGATACGCCAGGTGCCACGAAGTAGCTATTGGGATTCTGCGAATTCCGCACGCTGACATGGCCGAAGGTATCCAGGATCCCCAGTTCCTCGGACGCCAGGATGCGATTGGCAAGGACGAGATCGCGGGCGGTGGTCTCGTCAGGATTGGAGGGCTTAGCTGCCGCCGGCGGCGGCGATGTGGGAACTCGTCCACCAGTGCTTTTGAGTTCTGCCTGTCTGTAGTACTCCCACGTGCGATCGCTGGCGCCGTCCGTGCTGCGGGCGTTCGCTTGGGGCTTCCAGGTGCCGCCCATCGAAATCACCGCCTGCTGCAGCTGCGCGCCGTTGCGCAGATCGTTCGCGCGGCTCACGACATCGGGAATGGAGCCGGCTGTCAATGCGATGCCGTGCCCCCACAGAAGGACGGCTTCGCTGCTGCCCAGTTTCTCAGCCATTGCGTGGCCGAGCGCCGGCGTGCTGACGATTCCGGAACGCCCCTTGTTGAACGGGCGAATGTCCCATACCGGCACCATGCTCTCGCCACTCCAGAGCGGCACCGAGCTCATGCCGAAGGCCACGAATTCCGGTGTATGGGCGTGCACGATCGCCATCACGTCCGGCCTGGCCTTGAAAATCTCCCCATGGAGGTAGATTTCCCGAGCCTGGTCATTGCGAGGCCCGTTCACGGGATTGCTATCGAGATCGTTCTCAATGAAATCGGTTGTCGTGACGGCGCCAGGAGAGAGGAAGCGCGCGATGTAGTAGTGGTTGGGATTGATTCGACTACGGGCGGTTAAGTGACCCTGGATATCGAGGATCGCGAGCTCTCTCGCCAGCATGCGGTTGCCGAGGGCCAGCTCCTCGAGGAGGGCCTGTTCCGGATGCGCGGCGGCCTGCTGCGTCTGCGCGGTTTGCTGCGTTTCGGCCGCGGGAGGTTGTGAAGCGCAGCCCCACAGGAACACGGTTCCAAGTGCCATCAGCGCGAAGCCGCACCTGAGCGTTGCTCGAGTCATCGCTGTGATCCTCCTAGAGGTCTCCTTCGGGCACAATGCCGTCGCGGAAACGGGCGACTTGTGCAGACGTGAACGGCCGCGCAAACAGCGAACGGTCCTGCGCGTACGCTCTGAAGAGATGAAGAATGTAGTGCATGCGCTGTCGCAGGTCGGACCAGTCCCTGGCGCCGCAGTCGCCGCTGCCAGATCCGCACGGGTCGTACTCCTTCATGAAGCTGTCCAGCACAGGATGTACCGTTCCCTTGAACACAGCCGGTATCGGAGCATCGAGATTGCGTCCCAGCGCCAGCACAATGTTGGGGAGCGCCAGGACCATCATCGACTCAGTCACCACTTCTCGCGTGATTTCCGCGGCCTCCCTGCGCACCGTCGTCGCCAGCCAGCCGACCGCTGCGGCCATCGGCCGCCGCACGAGTCCGGGCCACCGATGGGAACGTGGAAACAAGACCTCGAGCACCCGCGCGCCGAGGTCCGCCGCGGTGGTCAACGGTGCATCGACGGCCGCGATAATCTGCGGCTGCAGACGCGTCTGCTCATGCAGGCCGATTTTCAAGTTCGCCAGCAGGATCCACGCGGCACGTGCCGTGAGGTCTGCCTCGTGCCGCTGCTGCTGGTAGTACGCAAACGCGTCCCGCAGGTAGTCTTGACCCTCTGGCGAGGGACCGGGGCGGAACTCGGCAGCGAATGCGAGAAACTCCTGTGAGTCCGGGCGAGCGTCGACTGGGACGCTCGCGAGGAACCGCGCAAACTCCCTGCCGATCTCCTCGAACACTTTCAGATTGCCTTCAGCCACCGCATCGCTTGCGCGCTCGAACGCATCGAATGGCGTGTGAACCAGCGCAATGACGCGCCCGAGCCTCGACTCAGGCTCGAATAGTCCCTTGCGCAGCAGCACCCGTTTGAAAGACTGAAGCGGCGCGAGCAACCAGGCTCTCCGGCCGAGATGCCGCTCGAATCGATCCAAAAGGTCCTCGCCGCGTATCGTGCTGCCCGCCTGACGCGACGCCCACGTCGCAAAGGTGCACCAGTCTGCATCGTCCCCTGTACGCGCGCGCACGGCCGCGGAGAGGTCCGCGTAACACTCAGTGATTTCCAGGTTCCGGATCACGCGGTTGCGTATCTCCGCGATCGCGGCAACCCCGGCAACATTTGGAATTGAGGTGCCAGCAACCTGGCTCAAACGACCTCCTTCGGCTGTGCGCCGCTCCGCATAAGTCAATCAGGCGCGTTCTGCAACGCTACACCGCTTTTCACGTCTACGTAGCCACGGAGTCACGGAGACACGGAGAAATCGTTTGAAAATAATCTCCGTGCCTCTGTGTCTCCGTGGCCCGTTGAACTGAAAATCGCATTAGTTAGCGCGGCGCGATGGTGGCGCGCGGCGATCATACGTCGGTGCCGACACCAAGCCAGGCTCCGCTACAGGGCCCACTCCCGTCAACGTGGAGACGCGGCCAGGAGCAGATTGGGCAATCCCATCCGGAACCGGACCTTGTCTAGTACCTGTGCGTGGCGCATCGGCTTCGGAATGTCGAACTCCCAGAGGCCGCACGGCGGCGCGTCAACCCCTGATATCGCGAGGATGGCGTTGGTGGCACGCCGCGCCGCCTCGTTGGCCGCTTCCATGGTGGCGAGGTCGGTATAGGTGCGAACGTAATCCGAGGCGAGAAGCAGGTTGCCGATTTCCGTGTGGGCCTCGGGGCGCAGCACGAGAGAGCCGGCGTGATTGATCAGCAGCGGTTCGGCGTTGGTGACGGCCCCAGGGTTTGGAAACTGGATGTCCGGATCAAGGAACCAGTCCACAAGATGTTCGTCCTCGATCTTCGGCCGCCCGGATCCGTTCAGCGCCGACTTCAACTGCGCCCACACCTCGTCCTTGATCTCCTCGCGCGTCGCGGCTTCCATCGCAGGCTTGCCGTTGAAGTTGCCCGGGGCAGTCCAGTTCGAGATGTCCACGGAGAGGATGCCGCCGACGCGTCCATTGCCGTACTGCGAGAGATCGTAGCCGCGCCAGAACTGGCGCTGCGAGATCGATGTGAGCGCCCAGTTCGAATCGAGGTAGACCGCGTGACCGTCGGCCAACGGTAGATCGGTCCCCAGGTAGAACTGGATGCCGTTCATCCATTCGGTCCGCAGCTCCCCGAGCCTCGACAACGAGGGCGCTGCACGCGCCAGCTCCGGGGTCACGAAGCCCCGCATCACTTCGAGCGGCAACGCCGCAACGTAGAAGTCGGCCGTCACTTCTTCAAGCCGTCCGTCCCGTTCAACCGTCACGCTCCGCAACCTGTCGGCTGCGAGATTGAGCGACCGGAGCGTCGCGTTCGGCTCCAGAACCACTCCGAGACGCTTGGTCAGGTGCTGTCGCCAGGGATCGATCCAAACGTCGTTGGTCGGTCCGGTCAGCAGACGGTCAAAGACGGCACCGGGCACGAGAATGCCGTAGAAGAGCTGCAGCAGGATGCGCCCGACGGTTCGGGTGCTGCTTTCCTCTGCGCGCATCGCGACGAGCGATCGGGTCATTCCCTGTCCCAGGTATCTCCGGTAGTTCTCCGACCGGGTCCTTGCCCCGATGAAATCCCAGAACGGCACTGGCTCGAATTCTTTGAGGTAGCGCTCCTCGCAGCTGGTCGCGAGCCCCAGCATCCGTGTCACGAAGAACGCGATCTCGTCGTGCGGAATGTCGAGATCGTCGAACAGCGCGAAGAACGCGGTCCGGAAATCGTCCAATGTTTCCGGGTACCGGGCGACCCAGACGGGGTCGACCTTGCCCGCGCGCGCCAGCAGGATCCTGGTGGCCAGCACGAGGTTGTCGGCGCAGCTCGCTCCACGGTCGCCAAACGGGATCCGGCGCATCGTGTCGGTGATGTGCTTGTAGAAGCCAGGGAAGAAGCGGAAGCCGTGCTCTCCCGGAAGGTCCTTTCGCCCGCCGGTGCCAGTGCCCGGGACCGACATGCTTCGTGCTTTGCCGCCGAACGTGGCCTGGCGCTCGTAGACGGAGACCGCGAACCCGCGCTCGGCCAGTTCGTGCGCGGCGCTGAGGCCGCCGACGCCGCCGCCCAGTATCGCAACGGTGTGCTTCGATGGAGACGCTAGTGGCGACACGTCACCGCCCCCTGAGAGACCGCAGATTGGCGCCATGCCGCGCGATTCTCGCACCGCGATCAAGGCTCTCGTTCATCATGGCCGAAAGTCTAACCTCCTGGGCCCTTGACGGCCGGTACATCACACAGACGCTCGGGACACGTCATTTGAGCTTCGCGAAGAGCCGCTGGAAACGTGGGTCGTCGCGCAGGATGTCGTAGTCCGGATCGTGCTCAACCCAGTCGCGCTTGCCCCAGCCGCGCGCGAACACGCGCTCGAGTAACTCCAGGGCCTCTTCCTTCTGACCTAGCCTGGCGTGCAGGCACGCGCCGTTGACCAGGGTACCCATATCATCCGGATAGAGCTCCAACGCTCGTTGAGACCACTCAATGGCACGTGCCGGTTGGCCGTCCATCGAAGAGGTGAACCGAGCCGAGAGACAGCGCGCGTCCATCGACTGGGTTGAGAACGAGGACATGTTCGGCGCGACGGAGTCCCTCCCGTGAGGCCTCCATTCCTTCGTCATGCCGTCCGAGCATGCGCAGCGACTGCCCGAGGAGCATAGGGCTTTGAAAGTCCTCGTGGCGAACGTCCGCCGCCTTCCGAAAGAGCTCGGCCGAGCGCTCGATTTCGCCGCACGCGAAGCTGGTTCGAGCGAAATAGTAGTACGCATCGAACAGATTGGGGTTGAGGCGAATGGCGTTTTCGAATTCGCGCGCGGCCTCGGCGTAGCTCCGCGACAGCGACAGCGCGCAGCCCCGCGCCACATGAGCCTCGGCCAGGTCTGGTGCCAATTCCAGCGCCCGTTGGCTGGCGCGTTCTGCCCTGACCAGGTCGTCTTCTTTCGCGCCGTACCACTCGTACAAGGTGGCATGCACCATCGCCAGCCCGGCCCACGCCGGACCGTAACCGGCGTCCAGATCGATCGCGCGCTCGAACATCTCGCCGCTTGTCTTCAAGTTCGGCTGCGTCAGCCGGGGTAGGTGCTGCCGTCCGCGCAGGTAGTACTCGTAAGCCCCAGGACCTGTCTGAGGCCGCAGCAACGCCTGCTTCTCCCGCCCGGTCAGCACGCTTCCCCGCAGCGACGTCGCGACGCTTTCCGCGATCTCGTCCTGGATGGCGAAGACGTCGTCAAGCGTGCGATCGAATCGCTGAGACCACCGGTGATAACCGGTTGCGACTTCTATGAGCTGGACCGTCACGCGCAGACGATCGCCCGCTTTGCGAACGCTCCCTTCGAGCAATGTCCCGACACCGAGATGCCGGCCGACCTCGCGTACGTCTGCGCCGGCGGCGCGAAATTGAAAGGACGCGGTACGAGCCGCTACCCGCAGGCCATCAATTTGGGTGAGGGCGTTGATCAGTTCCTCCGCGAGACCTTCACAGAGGTAGTCCTGATTGCGATCGGGACTCATATCCGCGAACGGAAGAACCGCGATCGCGGAAATGTTCTGCGTTGGCAACGATGAATCGCCAACGCCTGCCGCCGTCGTGGCCTCCGTGAGTTGAGCAACGAATCGATATCCGCGGCGATGTCGCGTTTCGATGAAGCGCGGCTGCTTGGAGTCATCCGCCAGCGCCCGGCGCAGCTCCTGGATGCACGACGTGAGCGCGTCGTCGCTGACGACGGTATCGTTCCACACGGACGCGAACAATTCCTCCTTTGTGACCGGCTTTCCGGCGTGCGTCACCAGCACGTTCAGCACGGCAGAAGCCTTCGGCGTGAGGCGGACCTCGCGCTCTCCGGACCATAGCCGTCCGGTCTCGAAATCGAACCGATAGTCACCAAAGTTAACGCCTTGCTCCATAGGGCTTTCTCCAGCTCTTCCGGCGCCACCACAATCCCGGAGAAATCCCGGCGGAGTCCCGGGACTTCTGACCTACGCGCCCCGTAACCTTGTGACACAAGGACGGCGCCAGAGGCAATCAGGATAGCCGCCAGTACGCAGCGAAGGCGGATGGCCCGCCCGGGCCATATCGAGCAGTCTCGGCAAATGACCCGAACCGGTGAAGCCGGACGTCCGGGCGCCTTGCTAGATTTCTCCCGGCTATGGGGATGGATTGACCAAAGGAGAGCAACAATGACTGAAACGATGAACAGGATACAACCGCACAACGAACGGCCCGCGACGGTTTGGAGCGCGGGCGGGAAGGACTATGACGAGATCAGCCGGGGAATCGCCGATTCCATTGAGCACTGCGTGCTACGGCTGAACCCTCAGCCCGGCGAACGGATCCTCGATCTATCGACCGGCACGGGCTGGACCTCGCGTGTCGTCGCGCGGCGCGGCGCCACGGTGGTCGGCGTTGACATCGCAAGTGAGCTCCTCGACGCGGCACGAGCCAAGGCCGAAGCGGAAAAGCTGCCGATCGACTACCAGCTCGGGGATGCCGAAAATCTTCCCTTCGAGAGCGGAGAGTTCGACGCGGTCGTTTCCACGTGTGGAGTCATGTTCGCCAGCCGTCCCGATGCCGCGGCCGGGGAGCTCGCTCGGGTCTGCCGCAAAGGAGGCCGGATCGCTCTCACGACCTGGCTGTCGGACAGCAATCTGTTCAAGATGTTCGAGGTCATGAAACGATACATGCCTCCGCCGCCGAGCCCGGCTCCACGGTCACCGTTCGAATGGGGCCGTACCGAGCGCATCCGAGAGCTGCTTGGGAGCGCGTTCCAGCTCCGATTCGAGAAGGGGGTGTCTTACTACCGCGAGCCGAGCGGCGAAGCGGCCTGGGACACTTTCTCGAAAGGTTACGGTCCGACGCGATCGCTTGCAGCCAGCCTCGACGCGGACCGACGCAGCGCGCTGCGCGAGGATTTCATCGCCTTCCACGCGGGCTTCCCCACGGAGCTTGGTATTTGCGTGCCGCGTGAATACTGGTTGACGATCGGTGTGCGAGTGTGAGGAGAAGGAATAGCCTGGGGTGAATGTCGTGTCCTGGCGAAACGCGGTCTTCACACCAGGCGAGTGGACGTCTGGACGATCTCGGCCAGCGCTACAGCCGCGGCCAGGCGACCGTGTGGTGTCTCAGCATCAGTCCTTTACGCTGGACATCGGCGCCCGTGAAGTGCGCCAGGGGGCGACGCGCATCACGCTACCCACGCAGCCCTTTGAGATCCTGCGCGTTCTGCTCGATCGGCCTGGCGAGGTCGTTCGACGCGAAGAGCTGTCTCGCCGGTTGTGGCCGGAGGGCACCTTTGTCGACTTCGAGCACAGTCTCAACGCCGCCGTCAAGCGCCTGCGGGCGGCGCTTGGCGACGATGCGCAGAAGCCGCGGTTCATTGAAACCGTCCCCCGCCGGGGATACCGGTGGATCAACAGGTCCACGTTGCGCAATATGCGCCTCGTTGTTCTGCCGTTTACCGGCCACGAGCCGGACGATGCTTTCGTCGATGGCTTGACCGACGAGTTGTTTGCGCAACTGGGCCACCATGGAGCAGGCCGATTCGAGCTCACGGCGCGAAGATCGACACTGTCGCGTCTTGGCGTGGCGCAGCCTGAGCGCGAGGTGGGGACCGCTCAAGGCGTCGATTACTTCTTGGAGGGAAGTGTGCGTCGGTATGGTGGCCGTGTTCGAGTCGCAATGTCGCTCGTCGACGCGCGCCGGGAAGTCCAGACCTGGGGCGACACTTACGAGCGCGAAATCGCCGAGCCGATCCCGACGCAGATCGAGATTGCCTCGTCTATCTCATTGGCAGTCATCGGGCAAATCAGTTCTGCTTCCTGACGCGCACTCGCTGGACCAATCTGTTTTCTATTTGTTCCCTGCCCCGGTGCCTGGTCGGAAGTTGCCGGCCGCGCCGTACTGGTTGTCCTCGTTGCAGATGAACTCCATCAGGTCGCCCGTGCCTGTCTGCCGGTCAGGCCGAAGCAGCCTGGCCGTGAACTTCAGGTGAACGGGGTGCGACAACGCTCCTGCGTCTTCGAGCGTAACCTCGTTGACGATCGTCCCGTAATTCGGCCGCGTGTACCGCTCGATGGTGTGCAGTTGCTCGGAGTGCGGGGTCCCACGACGATCGAACCAGAACTTGTCGTTGAAGCCGACGGTATCGACGACGAGCGTGTCACCCTCCCACCATCCAATCGAGTGTCCCTCCCACGTGGGCAGTAAGTCATCCGGGTGCTTGCGGCCGTCCATGTACACCACGCGGTGCGCGCCGGCATCCATGAGTTCGTGCAGGATGTAAATGTGCGTCAGCCCTTTCGCCGTGTACGACATCGCGAACTTCCACGGGTACGGATTGGTTCGCAGCACGCCCATCGGCAGGCAGATCGTATAGGGGTCGTCCTGCGATTTCCGCTTGGCTCTGAGCTCACTCGCCCAGGGAAGCAGCGGCAGCTCGCCGGGCTTCAGCCCGCCGTCGCGCTCGATGTCGGCGATCGTACCGCCTCCGACCCACGGTCCGGTCAGATCGACCTTTCCGTCGGGCAGTCGTGGAATCGGGCGGCTGCTGGCCTCGGCGTCGGGCACAACGGGACTTCCGGGGTTGATGAAGGAGACCCCGCCCTCCACAGTCTGGCCGCTGTTGTTGCCTCCCTGCGCCTGGAGACGCCCTGCGACGGGCAGCGAGAGCGCCCCGAGGGCAATCGCAATCGAAATGGCCAAGAGATGTTTCACGTCAAACCCTTTGAAGTTGCGCCGTCCATGCGTGCGCCTGTTGTCAGCAAGGCGTGGGAACGCGGCGGGGATTATACAGGAGACGTTTTTCCTTAGACGCGACCCGGTGTCGGATTTTTCACGCGATCCGATGTCGAGAATCGGCCCCGGGCTCCGACTTACTCACAAACGCGGGGAAAACGCTCCCCGCACATCGAAGGGAGCCAGTGATGCTGACAATTACGCCGTTTCTATGGTTTGACACGCAAGCTGAAGAGGCAATGAACTTCTATGCCGCGATCTTCAAACGCTCGAAGGTCATCTCGATCAATCGGGCGCAGGGGAAGGTGATGTCCGTGCAGTTCGAGCTCGAAGGCCAGAAGTTCATGGCGCTGAACGCCGGTCCCCAGTTCCCCTTCACCGAGGCCATCTCGTTCTTCGTGGGGTGCGAAACCCAAGAGGAAATCGATGAGCTATGGGCGAAGCTTACCGCGGATGGGGGCGCGACCAGCCGATGCGGGTGGCTGAAGGACAAGTTCGGACTGTCGTGGCAGATCATCCCGAACACCCTGGGCCGGATGCTGAGCGACAAGGACGCCGCGAAATCGAAGCGGGTCATGAACGCGTTGCTCCAGATGGACAAACTCGATTTGAAGGGGTTACAGGAGGCGTACAACGGGAAGTGATCTACCTCCGCTTCGACTTCCCGAGAACATGATCGATCGGCTTTTCTAGCGTTTGGCGTGAGCCTCTTCGAGCGTCCCCTGGAGGTGCGCGACGGCGATCTCGATGTCGTAATACTTGTACTGTCCTGCTCGACTCTCCGCCGACAACAGGGCGCACCGGTGGACCTTCTTGAAGTCGCCATAGGGAAACTTGTAGTGACCCTTGGTGTCTTCCGGATGCGCGGAGTCGATGCCCAGGTGCCACCTGCCATACTCGCCAAAACCGTGGCGCTCGATGAACGCATTCTCTTCCTGCGCCGAAGGAAGGTGCTCGCTCCATGCGTCGCGATCGTCGATGACTACGCGTCCTGCTTCGATGAGTGCATTCGCGTGATCAAAGGCGCGCGTATTCAGTTTCACACTCATGACCACTCACCTTTCCTTGCTCTCCGCTACAGGAGGACATCGGAGACACGACACGCCCGCTCCCAGTGCGGCGTTGAAGGGCTCTTCAGTTTCGGCTCGATGATCAACAGGCCCGCGCACATCCAGCCGTAGACCCGACGCAGGAATGCGCCGACGCGGTCTGCCATCGGATAGGTTGGCACGAAGGGTGGGACAGATCTGGCCAAACAGGTTTCTTTACGGAGGGGTCCTTTCGATCGGTGAGGCGCCACTCTTCCAGTTGAAGCCATGTGCAACGCGCTGCAACGAGGCCGCGGAGAACTCCAGCCTGCACATCGACAAAAGGCTTCTTGCGATGCACCTTCCTTTCGTTTACGTGCGGGCCTGACGCGCGATCAACGCAAAACAACTTCAGCCATTTGCTGAGCAATCAGACTGAAGTGATCACTTTGACACTTCCGTTGCCACGTCCATGCACAAGCCTTGCACTCTCTGTGATTCAGGAATGGCAAAAAACGTAATGACATCACTGCGTCGGTTCACGGTTCTTCTCATGTTCCTCGCGGCGGCGCTGCTCTTACCGGAAGCGGCCACGGCGAACACGCTGGTCCTCACGGACTACAACCTGGGCAATTCGAATTTCATCAACAACGCGGCGGGAGGGGGCGGCCCGTTCGAGGCAAAGACGACGGGCACGGCGTTGGGCGTCGCGGACTTCATCACGTTCTGCATCGAGTACAACGAGCACTTTTCCTACGGCGGTGCATACAACTTCGAGTTGTCCGATAGCGCGAAGAGTGGTGGCGTGGCCGGAGGGAGTCCTGACCCCGTGTCCGATGCGACCAAATGGCTCTACTACGAGGTCGTGTCAGGCGGCTACACGTCGATGTACTCCGCCGCGACCGGGCTCGGCCTGTCAAACGACGTCGGCGCGAACATTCAGAACGCGATCTGGTACCTCGAGGACGAACGAACGGCAGCTGAAATCGGCGGTAACAGTAGCGCGGGCTACCTGCTGGCCAACTACGCGTTGGCGAATCAGAACTGGAACACGCTCTTTGCGCTTGGCAACCGCGTGTACGCGATGAATCTGACGGACGCCGCGGGCGCCCGCCATCAGGATCAGCTGGCCTACGGCTTCGAGCTGCGCACGCAGGAAATTCCAGTACCCGAGCCCGCGAGTCTCACGCTGCTCGGAACCGGCCTGTTCATCGCGTCCCGCAGGCTCCGCAAGAAAAACGTCGCGAACGGGAGCCGCTGAGAATCAGGAATTCGCCTGCGATATCCTCGGAGGCCCGCGATGATTCGTGGGGAACTCCGAGGCACGCATGAGCACTGCACCTGAATCGAACGATCCCGCGCTCGTCGCTCGGCGACGATGGCGGACGGACGGTTCAAAGAAATATAGGTGGGCTGACACCGAGCCAGCTCCCAAGCGTTGCGGCGTACTGGTCGAGCGCGGTCGTGGGAACCGCGCTGCTGTTACCCTCCTATCAGATCGCAGTTCCGAACAGCGCGCCAACGCCTGCGGTGACCCCCATCGCCAACGCTCCCCAGAAAGCAACACGCCCGGCGCCGACCGCAACTGGTGCGCCACCCGCCCGAGCAGCCAGCGCGCCGAGCGCCGCCAGGCACACCAGTGATACCCCTGCAACGACCAGAGACAGTGCGGCCGGTGGCGCCAGCGTGATGGTGATGATGGGCAGCCCCGCTCCGACCGCGAACGTTGCAGCTGACGCCAGCGCCGCTTGCAGAGGACGGGCGGCGAACTCGTCGGACTGACCGAGCTCGTCGCGTGCGTGGGCCCTCAGCGCGTCTTGCGTCATTAACTTCTGCGCCACGGTGCGGGCCAGTGACGGATCAAGCCCGCGCTTTATGTAGATACCGGTGAGTTCCTCCTCTTCGGCGGCCGGTGCGGTGGCCAGCTCGGCGCGCTCCCGTGCGAGGTCAGCTCGCTCGGTGTCAGCCTGGGAACTGACCGACACGTACTCGCCGGCTGCCATGGAAAGCGCACCGGCCACCAGGCCGGCTACGCCTGCGATCAGGATGTTGTTTGGGCTGGTGTCAGCCGCTGCCACGCCGACCACAAGGCTCGCGGTAGAGACGATGCCGTCGTTCGCGCCGAGCACTGCAGCGCGGAGCCAGCCGATCCGATGTGTTCGGTGCAGTTCGCGATGGCGCATACGCATCTCCGCTGACCCTTCTTTACTCTTCGCGAGCTTAGTCGTCGTCGCGGTGACCGATGTCACGCGGCGCAGGGCGCACCGCAGGCGACTTACCGGAAGGCACCGCCGTCGAAGTGTATGCGGAGGCGGCGCCATGCACGTAGACGAGCTGCCCTCCTGCATGCCCGACGCGGAGACCGAGTCCTGCCACGCCCAGCGTCGCCGCGACGACGGCAGCGGCGAGCGCACGCGAGGCCACTGGACGTCGAAAGACGAGGACCAGCGCCGCCAGAACGAGCGTTGCGCCGATTGCCCAGACAAACTGTTCGGCGAGCTCTTCGTGCTGGTGTATGGCGGCTTCCGGAACAACGGCTTCGACGCGATCCTCCTCGGCGCCCCCGGTGTTGATCGCCAGAAAGCCGAACCCCAGGAGCAATGCTTGAAGGGCAACGACGGCCACCCACGCGCCGGGGCGGACGCGGCCCGTCCATAGCGCCCAGGCAAATCCGGCGGCAAACAGCGGCATGAGCATCGCGAGCCCCAACGGCAGGTGAACGATAGCGGGGTGTAGCGGCAACGAGTTCATAGATCCTCCTCCGTAGCGTGTCGCGTCATCTGTGACGCCTGTGCCTATACTTACGGGGAAGCCGCCGCTTCGGTCATCAGACGAATGTTGTATGCGGCTAAGCCTGTGGAAGAACACGACTTGATAGAGGCTCATGAGACGGATGTGGGACCGCTGCGGGTGGGACTTGCGGTCTCGCTGTTCGTGGCGATTGCGATGCTCATCGGCGTCGATCTGGTCAGCGACTCAGCAACGGGTGCCGATGGGGCCCACCTCCTGGTTGAAGGGCTCATCATGGTCCTGGCAGTCGGGGGTGTCGGTGCCCTGTGGCGAGGGCTGAGAGCGGCCACGGCGAGAGCCGCGCGTCTCGACACCGACCTGGAAGCCGCCCGGCTGGAAGCAATCCGCTACAAAGACGAGGCCCGTGAGGCGCTGCGCGGACTCGGAGACGCCATTGAGGGTCAGTTCGAGCGTTGGCAACTGACGCCCGCCGAGCGTGAAGTCGGTTTGCTGTTGCTCAAGGGATTGAGCCACCGGCAGACCGCGGAGGTCAGGCACACCACCGAAGCGACGGTCCGGCAGCAGGCCCTCGCGCTCTACCGCAAGGCGGGGTTGCGCAATCGCTCCGATCTGTCAGCGTTCTTCCTCGAAGATCTGTTGCTGCCGCGCAGTACGACGTAGCCGCATTTGTGCACTGCCAAGACCGAGAATCGAAAGAATCTATAATTGGCAGTCTGCGAACAATGAAGCCCCAGACGCCCCGCGGCTCGAGCCAGAAAATGGCAAACAGCCTCGTCGCTTTGAGCTCCGCTGCGGTTCTCACTGTGTACGCCGCGGGGTATCTGCGGACGCGGCCTGCCGCCGAACGCTTCGCGGTGGAGGCAGCGCGGCGGGAGACGAAGAGTCCCGCCGCGGCAACCACGCCGTCACCAGCCACGGCGCCGCGCCAGTCTCCACTCGCTCCACCTCCGACGAATCTTGCCAGCGCGCCGCCGAGGGGGACGGTTTCTCCCCCGGCGTCAACATCCACCGCGATTCCGAACGCCCCGACGGCCGCACTGCCCGAGAGTTCGCCGACGCTGCCCTCAGTGGCACCGCCTGCCGTTCAGACCAGTGAACCGACCGCGCCCGAAGCCGACATCACGACCAAGCCCGCCCCAACTCCGGCGGCCGCTCAGCAAGAGCAGGTACAAGGACGGAATGTACCTCGGCTGGGGTTCGTGCCGCCACGGCGATATCCAGGCGTCTGTTGTGGTCGAGGGTGGCCGGATTGTTTCGGCTTCGATCGCCCAATGCCTGACGCGCTATTCGTGTTCCTGGATCGAGGCCCTACCATCGCAGGTTATCAGTCGGCAGAGCACCAACGTCGATTACGTGTCGGGCGCCACACAGAGCACCGACGCATTCGCCGACGCTGTCGCGGACGCCCTGTCCAAGGCGAAATGACGGATCGATCGAACGAAGTCTGCGTCAACACCAGGGCGCTGATGGGTACGCTTGTAACGATCCAGGTGGTCGGCCACGGATCGAATCGACAACAGACAATCGAGAGGGAAGAAGGAGTCGAGCGAGCGTTTGGATGGTTTCGCCGGGTCGAAGAATCCTGTACCCGATTCGACCCACAGAGTGAAGTGATGCAGCTCACGGCCCGGACCGGCGACACCGTGGCTGTCAGCGAGATGCTCTACGAAGCGGTCCGGTTCGCGCTGGCGGTCGCGGAGGAGAGCGGCGGCGCCTTCGATCCGACGGTCGGCCACCAAATGGAGAGCGCGCGGCTTCAACCGCGAGTATCGCACTGGGCACGTCGTCCGGACCGAGTCTTGAGCCAGGCGGCGCCGTCAGCTATCGAGACGTTCACCTGGATCCCGATCGGAAGACGATCACGCTGCGTCGCCCGTTGATTCTCGATCTTGGAGCAGTCGCGAAGGGGCTCGCTATCGATATGGCGGCTCGCGAGCTGCGGACGTTCGGCGACTATGCGATCGATGCCGGCGGCGACCTCTATCTCGGAGGGCGCAATCCGAAGAGCGAACCCTGGACGATCGGCATCCGCCATCCGCGCCTCGACCATCAGCTGATCGACTCTCTCAGCGTGTCTGACGTGGCCGTGTGCACCTCGGGGGACTACGAACGCAGGAGCGTCGGCGAGAACGGCCACCACATTGTCGATCCACGCACGGGAGCGTCGGCGAATTCCGTGGCCAGCGTGACCGTCGTGGGACCAACCGCGATGCTGGCGGACGCACTCGCAACCGCTGCGTTCGTTCTGGGCCCCGATGACGGCATTCGCCTCCTGGAACGTCAGGGGGTCGATGGCCTGATCGTGCTACCGACGTTGGAGCGGTACGCCACGCGAGACTGGCGCAATGTCTACAGCCCAGGCAATGGCGCGCCCGCAGCCGCTCACTGAGCTTCGGCGGTTCTTCCGAACGCCGAAGGGTCTTCTCATCATCGTCCTGACGATTCTGACTGTCCTGGCCGCGCTGGGCGAAGGAGTCCGGGTTGCACCAGGACTGTTCAGCGCCGTGGCCGTCGCGGTTCTCATCGACGCGCTGATTCTCCGAAAGCTACGAAATGCGTGGGAATTTCCGAGTGGCGCGCTCCTCACCGGATTGATCGTCGCGATGGTACTGACGCCGCAGGAACCGTGGTACGTCCCCGCCTGCACCTCCGCGGTCGCCGTTCTCAGCAAGTACATCTTCCGCACTCGCACGGCGAACGTGTTCAATCCGGCGGCCCTGGCCATCGTCGCGACCTTCTACGTTTTCGACACGGGCCAGAGTTGGTGGGGCGCCTTGCCGGACATAGCACCGATCGCATTGGCGGTGCTCTTTGCGACCGGGGTCTTCATCACAGACCGGGTCAACAAGCTTCCGCTGGTGCTCGCGTTCCTGGGAAGCTACTACCTGCTCTTCACGGTCACGGCGTTTCTCGGCGATCCCAAACGAGTCGCCGAGATCTTCAGGACACCCGATCTCCATGCCGTCCTGTTTTTCGCGTTCTTCATATTGACCGACCCACCTACATCGCCTGTGAAGTATCCCGATCAGCTCATGTGTGGCGTCATTGTCGCGGCTGCCAGCTACGCGGTCTTCGAATTGGTCGGCGCGGCCTACTATCTTCTCGCCGGCGTGCTCGTTGGGAACGTCTGGGAAGCATGGCGCCGGGCGCACTCGAGGGCAGGCAACGTTGGCACTCGGCTACTGCGGGTTTAGCTCCCTGATCGGCCGTACTTCGATGCTGCCTTCCCGCGCCGGTGGAATCTTCGAAGCCACCTGGATCGCGTCGTTCAGGTCTCTCGCTTCGATCAGGTAGAAACCCGCGAGGTGTTCCTTCGTCTCGGCAAAGGGACCATCGGTGATGGACACTCTCCCATTCCGGACGCGGACAGTCGTTGCAGTCTCGACCGGTTGGAGCGCCTCCGCCGCAACCAGGAGTCCGCTCTTCCTGAACCCGTCGCCGCACGCCATGCATTCGCGGTCCGGGACGGCGCGGAGTTTCTCTTGCTCGAGATAGACAAGGCACAAGTACTTCATATGGCTCACACCTGCTAGTCGGTCGGGTAGACCCTGAATCGACATTCCCTAACCCCTAACCCCTAACCCCTTCCCCCTTCCCCCTTTCTACGTAAGCTCAGCTAGCCGACGCTCGAGTAGCCGTCGCTCCGGCTCCTGGCGCGCAAGGGCGAGGGCCCGTTCGTACGACGCGCGGGCGTCCGCCGTTCTTCCAAGCCGCCGGCACAACTCCGCCCGCGCGGCGTGTGCCAGACGGTAGTCCAGGAGATCGCCCCGCTGGAGAATGGCGTCGATGAGCGCCAGGCCCGCCGCCGGGCCGTCGCGCATCGCCACCGCGACCGCCCGGTTCAGCTCAATCACGGGGGACGCGTCTGCCCGCAACAACACGTCGTAGAGACCGACGATCTCCGCCCAGTCCGTCGCGGCGGCGGTGGGCGCATCGGCGTGCACTGCCGCGATCGCTGCCTGGATCGTGTACGGGCCGAATCCCCTCGACGCCAGGGCCCCCTCGACGAGCCGTGTTCCCTCCGTGATCTGATCCCGGTCCCACAGCGAGCGGTCCTGATCGTCGAGCAGGATCACGTCGCCCGACGCCGACGTGCGCGCCGCCCGCCGCGACTCGTGCAGCAGCATCAGCGCCAGCAGTCCACGTGCCTCAGGCTCGGGCAGCAGCTCGACGAGCAACCGCCCAAGGCGGATCGCCTCAGCGGATAGATCGTGCCGCGTGACCAACGCGCCCGACGACGCGGCGTAGCCCTCGTTGAATACGAGATAGATCACGCGAAGCACGGCGTCGAGCCGCTCGGGCAACGCGGCCCGGGTCGGCACCTCGATACGGAATGCGCGCGTCGCGGATCTTTGCCTTCGCGCGCACGATGCGTTGCGCCAGCGTCGGCGCCGGCGTCAGAAACGCCTGCGCGATCTCCTCCGTCGTCAAGCCGCAGACCTCGCGCAGCGTGAGGGCGACCTGCGCATCGGGCGCCAGCGCCGGATGGCAACACGTGAAGATGAGGCGCAACCGATCGTCTTCGACGCTCTCTTCGTCGGCCCACGCCGCGGTGTCGACGACAGCGATGTCGGCCTGGTCGCCGGCATCGTCGAGCGCATCGAAACGCGAGCGCCGGCGCAGGCTGTCGATCGCCTTGAAGCGTCCGGCCGACACCAGCCACGCGCGCGGATTCGTGGGTACACCGTCGCGGGGCCATTGCTCGAGCGCCGCCCTGAACGCGTCGTGCAGCGCTTCTTCAGCGACATCGAAGTCGCCCAGCAGACGGATCAGCGTGGCAAGGACGCGGCGGGAGTCGGAGAGATAGACGGCATTTACCGCCTCGTGTACTGGATCGGTCGCCGGCACGCCGACCCATCACACCATCTTCACTCCGCCCGTGCAACCCGGAGGTTCTCGTTGAAATCAGATAAGGATTCAGCTGCGACCCGGACGCTACGAACTGCCGCCGCGTCTAGCCTTGAACGATTTGTCCAACTCGGCGACGGCAGGAGGCACGTCCGCGAAGTCTTCGATCTCGAACATCTGGCGCAGTTCGATCTCCGGTGCGCGGCCGTTGCTCGGGAGGTTCGCGAACGGGACTCGCTTCGCCCACTCGATCGCCTCTTCCTTCGATTTCACCTGAATCATCCAGTAGCCGGCGATGAGCTCCTTTGTCTCCGCGAAGGGGCCGTCCGTCACCTGGGCCTTTCCATTCTGGAAAGTGACTTTGGCGCCCTTCGAGCTTGGCTGGAGTCCCGCCCCGTCGAGCAGCACGCCCGCCTTCACGAGCTCCTCGTTGTACTTACCCATGACCTCGAGGTCCTTGTGAGTCGGCAGAACGCCCGCCTCTGTGGTCTTGTCCGCCTTCAACAACATCATGAATCGCATTGTCAGTTTTCCTTTCCAGCTACTCGTCGAACGGGGGCCGTCCAGATCGACACGTCACCGCTTTTTTTGGGGATGTCGATCCTGGCGATCCTAGTTCGACCAGCCAGCAGAGGAGATACGCCAATGAGACTCAACGTGCTGCTGTGGATCGTTCAGGTGCTGCTTTCGGCTCTTTTTCTGTTTGCCGGTGGAATGAAGCTCATGCTGCCGCCCGAGGCGATGACGGGACCGATCTGGTTGCCGCTGGCTTTCTTGCGGTTTATTGGAGCCGCAGAGGTGCTCGGCGCGCTTGGGCTGATCCTGCCGGGGCTCTTCCGGATTCATGTCGGCCTGACACCGCTGGCCGCCGCAGGGCTGGTCATCATCATGACCGGCGCAACCGTAATCACGGCAATGAGCGGCCCCGTTGCGCCGGCTCTGGTGCCGCTGATTGTGGGGCTGCTCTCAGGATCGGTCGCCGTTGGTCGCCGGCGCCTGGCGCCGGGTCTCGGGTCGTTGCGGCCGTTGAATGGACCACTCTCTGCGCAAGTGGAAGCGTAAGAGAAAGCGACATGCTTGACGCCGAGACCGCGCGCGTTGATTGCGCTGTGCGTAGGGCGGACCGAGTTCGACGTGGTCTCGGACCGCCCCGTGTCAGCTACGTTGTCAGCGCCGCAATGTCGGACCTGGCTTCCGCACGGGCGCGGTTGGCCTCCGCCAGCGCATTCAGGTCAGGCTTCGATTCGCGAATGGCCTCCGCGAGAGTCTTGCCTTGGTTGAGCACGCGATGCTTGAGGAGCACGAATGGAACATTCGTGTTGCGCGCCGCGTGCGCCACGGCGGCGAATTGTTCTGCGTCGCGAAAATCCCGTGCGGCCAGCGTCATGTCCGAACCCTGATTGAGAAGGGGTTTCAGCTGCTTCTGCAGCTCGGGAGCTGACACCGGGATGGCAGCCTTCGCTGCTCCCGGGATCGCGCGGCGCGGTGCCGCTACGCGCCGGTTTTCACGAGCCGCGACTGCGCGCTGTTCATCCCGGGCCGCAGGCACCTGGATTTCGGACGACGCCCGATCCGTTGCGCGCTGCCCGATCTTGACTCCCACAACCGTGCCGCCAAGGATGCCCATCGCCAGGCCGCAAAGAACGCCGATGGCGAGTACCGATGCTCTACCAAACGTCATTTGTGTGCCTCCATGAAGCTGTTCAGGCAGACGACTCGTGCAAGCCTTATGACGTTCG
Source organism: uncultured Acidobacteriota bacterium (assembly GCA_963741135.1). Classification (GTDB taxonomy): domain Bacteria; phylum Acidobacteriota; class Vicinamibacteria; order Vicinamibacterales; family UBA2999; genus Gp6-AA40. The sequence goes on along the minus strand of CAVUHC010000002.1, from coordinate 686,512 downwards.
ACCGTCGAGCTCGGATCATCGGCCGTGTGCGCATTTCATCGAATGTCGGCCCTTTGGCTGAGTTCGAACGCGTCCTGGCAAAGTAAATCTGACACGGCGCGTGTGCTCGGAAGCTGGGCCGCTCAGGCCGGCGAGCCCGAAACTGTTCGCGTTTGGATTTCCTCGGCAGTAGACCGACGATGGGGGTGCAGTGCGTCGACGAGCCGCACGCACGAATGTGGCAGGCGGGCTCGTATCGGCTCGAAATCGGGTTCGCCGAGTTGCCTGAGCATCGCGACGCCGAACGGCACGGCCGCCGCGCCCACGACACCGAGCGCGATTACGCCGCTGGACGCGTCCCCCGCCTCGAGGAGAATTCGCACCGAGAGGGCGACACCACCGGTGATTCCTGCCGCGACGAGCGCGCCCATTTGGACGCCCAGGTACCGACGCCATGACGTTCCAGTGATCCGCAGGGCGAGGTGAGCCATCGCGATGAACATGAAGAGCGTCGCCATGCTGACTCCCGCCGCCACCCCGGGAAGGCCATAGGGCGATCCCACCGACGCACCGCCGATCACGAGGCTGGCGTAGACGATCTGGCGACGAAGCTCGCTGTATACCTGGCCGTGGCTCTGAGCCACGACGCCGCCGAGATGGTAGAGAGCCCTGAAATAGCCGCCCATCGCCAGGATCTGGAGCGGCACGATGACTCCGCTCCACTGCGGGCCATAGAGACTGCTCACAAGGTGAGGCGCAACAATCGCCAACGTCACCATCGACGGCGCTGCGATTGTCGCGGTGAGCTTGGTCAGTAACAGATAGCCCCGTCGCACTTGGGACGGTTCCCCCTGCAGTTTCGCGAACGCTGGAAACATGGCGGCCGACATGACGTTCGCAACGTATGAATGCGGCAGGCTCATCAACCCGTACGCCCGACCGTACGCCCCCAGGCTTGCTGGTCCGATCCATCGGCCAACCACGAAGTTGTCTCCGACGAGCGCGAGATAGTTCACGCAGCGGGTTGCGGTCGAACCAAACCCAAAATGGAGAAGGTCCGTCAGCTCGCGCCGCGCCAGCAGCGGACGAACAGAGTGTCGGACGGCGGCCAGTTGCGCAGCCGACGCCAGCACGGCCTGTGCAAGGCTGCCCCACACGAGACTCCATACACCGTGTCCGAGCAGGGACAGCGTCACCGCCACGCCGCCATAGCCCAGTACATAACTGACCGTGTCGATGAAGAACGACCGCCTGAAGTTGAGTCGCCGCCGGAGCAACGCCGCCGCGACAACGGCGGTGCCGCGGAACACGAATCGAGCGGAAAGCACACGCAGGACTGGCGCTACCTGCGCGTCGCGCATCACGATTGCACCGAGAGGCGCCGCCATCATCATGACGGCCGCCACCGCGAGGCCCAGGAGCACGGAGAATGTGAAGGCGGTGCGCACGTGACCCTCGGTCAGTTCGGCTCGCTGCACGACGGCGTCGCCAATGCCGAGATCGCCGAGGAGCTGGGCGAGACCGAGCACCATCACGGCCAATGCCATCACGCCGAACTCCGCCGGGGCAAGCAGGCGAGCGAGCAGTACACCTACCGTGAGCTGGAACAGCACGCCGATCACCACGCCCATCAGGCGCCACTGCACGGCGCGGGCGGCTCGATCCGCTAGGCTTTTGGTGACTGGGCTCATCTCCGCTTGCATCACACAGCGCCCCGCGCCTCTGGCACGTTCCAGGAATCAGTCGGAAGCGTCCCTGGTAGGCGCATACCCAGATAGCGCGCGGCGAGAAACAACGTCGTACCGATCGCGAACGACAACCCGTTGCACAGGTGATGCAGGACTTGCAGGAACCAGACTCTGACCGCGAACCAGAGCCCACGCTTCCGGTAGAAAAACTGCAGCGAGCGGCGGTTGAGGGCAATCAGCCCCGCCATCAGGAACGGAACACCGGCGAGAAAGCGCAGGTCGTACGCCGCGCACACCAACGAAACGACCGCCAGGTACGCGAGTACAACGGACCACCGATACTCGGCGCGCAGGTTCAAGTCGTCCCTGAGCGCGCCATATCTGAGTATCAATTGCGTCCAGGGAATCCCGCGATCCCTGACGTCTGAAACGACAGCCGAACGCAGGGTCCAGCGCTTCAGATGACACGCGGAAAGTGTGGGATCGAGGACCACCGCGTACCCGGCCTCAGCAAGGCGGTACCCGAGGTCGATGTCCTCAACCGACGGGCGATCGAATCGCTCGTCGAAGCCGCCGACCGCATGAAACGCGTCGCGCCGAACGGCCCCGAATCCGGCCCAGAACGTACGCGCCTCGAGTGCCGACGAGTGATGAATGAACGAATGGGACAGGTTTCTGTACTGCGACATGAAACCTGGCTCGGCAGGCCGTTCGTCGTACGAGCCGAATGCCGCTGCGGTCTCGGGATGTTCACCGAACATCCGCATCATGCGCGTCAACCCCATACGGGACACGACGACATCGGCGTCGATGAATACGAGCACCTCACCGACTGCCGCGGCCGCGGCCACATTGCGGGCGACGGCAGGGCCTGACGGCCCATCAATCGCGATGACGCGGGCGCGGTGCAGCAACGCGAGCTGCTGACAATCGTCTACCGCCCCGTCCGCCACAATGATCAACTCACTCTGCGGCGGCACCGGATCGAGGGCGGTCAGGCATTGCTCCAGAGAAGCAAGCCCTCGGCAAAAAGGGACGATGAAGGAGAAGCGGGGAATAGTCGAAGAACTTCGCGTCACAATGGATTCGCGACTGGCGAGTCGCTGCAGGTACACAAGCCGCATGCCGCGCCTGCGTTTGCACCGGCAGACAGGTTACGCATAAGTACCGTCTGAATTGGAGACTAAAGTGGGTCAAGTCGACCGACAAATCGGATGACCAACAATCCAACGCCAAGGGTCGGCGATGCCGGCGTCACTGGGGCGACGGCCCTCGTATCGGTGATCCTTCCTGTGTACAACGGAGAGTCGGATATCGAGGCGACGCTTGATTCAGCGCTTCAGCAGACGTACCGAAACATCGAAGTGATCATCGTCGACGATGGATCGAGAGACGGGACACGGGCGCTTGTCGACGCGCTCGCACTCCGAGATTCGCGGGTTCGAGTCGTTGCTCAGACGAATCGAGGCGTGGCGGCCGCGCGCAATCGCGGACTCGCAGACGCGCGCGGCGAGTTCATTGCGCCGCTCGATGCGGACGACGTGTGGGATCCGACGAAGATTGAAAGACAAGTCAGCCGGATGATGGACGCGGGCGACGACACCGGACTGGTCTACTGCTGGTGGGTGTGGATCGACGCCAACGGCGCGCTCCTCGACTGCTCACCACGATGGGGCGTTGAAGGACGTGCCGCCGAGACGTTGCTGCAGGTGAATTACACCGGCAACGCGAGCGTTCCCCTCTATCGTCGCCGCCACCTCGAGCAGGTGGGCGGGTTTGACGTGACGCTGCGCGATCGCGATGCGCAGGGCTGCGAAGATTGGGATGTGGCTCTGAAAGTCGCCGAGCGATCGTCGGTGGCGGTGGTACCGTCGGTGCTGGTCGGATACCGCAGGCGTCGTCAAAGCATGTCGACTCGAACCGACCGGATGTGGCGCTCGCATGCGCTGGTGATGAAGGGGGCCAGGCAGCGTCGACCGACGCTCAGCCCATCGTCCATTCGCCGCTCGCACGATCAATTCGCGTTGCATCTCGCAGGGGTGTCCTTCTGGTCGCGCGCGTACTTCCGGTCCATTTTCTGGGGACTGCGTGCGTCGCGATCGAGTCTGGTGCTTTACATCTTGCCTCACGTGGCTCGATTGTTCTCGAAGACCCTCCTGCGGTCGGGTCACTCGAGCCGGGAGGTCGTCCGTCCTGGCGTGCGGTTCAGCAGTTGGGACATGCCTCGATCCCTGATTCCCTACGATCTCATCTACGACCGGCACTTCAAACGATTGCCAGACGAGTGATGAAGACACGGGTTCCGGTGATCCGCGACGCGATTGGCATGTGCGTGCGCTCACGCGCCTGCCAGGTCGCCGGGGTGGCTCTCGCGTTCCTGATGGTCGCCGCACTGCATCGGCAGAACGACGGCCTCTGGTTCCAGGGCGACTCGCCGCGGCACGCGATGAACGGGCTGTTCTGGTGGGACCTGCTGACGACGTTGCCGCGGGACCCGGTGGAGTTCGCCGTCAGGTACTACGCACGGTACCCGGCTATCAATCCGGCCACGTATCCGCCGCTGTTTTACTTCGTTGAAGGGCTGACGTTCGCTGCCGTCGGACCTTCGCCGCAGGTCGCAAAATTCATTGTGCTGCTCTTCGGCGTCATGGCCGGCATGTACACGATGGCCTGGGCGAGACGATGGATAGGACCAGTCGCAGGATGGGCAGGCCCGTTCCTCGCGTTCATGCCCGGCATCGTCCTGTGGACCAACAGCGTGATGCTCAACATCCCGGCAGCCGCACTTGGCCTGGCGGTCCTCTATCACTTTCGTCGCTGGTCTGAGACAGCACGCGTGACGCAGCTTGTGCTGACGCTCGTCTTTGCGGCGGCCGTTGTGCTGACGTACTACCAGGGCGGAATCGTCTTGTGTATTTGCGCTGGATGGTTTGTCCTTCGTTGGCGAGAGTTTCGTGTCGACCGAAAGGCTCTGTGGGTCGCGGCAGGCGCTTTGTGCGCTATCGCGCCTGTTGCGATAGCCATCGCACTTGCCCCGGTGCAGACGGCGAGGCACCTTCCGACGCTGGCGCTCCTGACCAGAAGCAGCACCTGGACGTTCTATTGGATGGCGTTGCCCGACGTGACCGGGCGACCGGCGCTGGTGGCCGGCATGGCCGGTCTCATCGCAGGCTTCTTCACGGCGCGTTGGCGAACCGATGCGGCGTACCTTGCCATCTGGATTACCGCATTGATCGTCGGACTGTCTCTCCTGCCGGCGAAGGATTCGCGTTATGTCCTGCTGGCTGCTCCCGCTGTCGTCCTCGCCGCAGCGATTGGACTGGCCGCCGCCGTTCCGCATTTGCGAGCGCGTCGTCCAGAATGGCAGGCTGCACTACTGGCCGCGGGTCTTGCCGCAGGGTTCTGGTCGGCGGCTCACGTTCAGGTGCCGCAGGTGTCGGGGTTCCGCGAGATCGCGACCTACCTCCAGGCGCAGGCACCGAGGGATGCCGTGCTCTACGACGGGCAGTACGACGGGCTCTTCGGGTTTTACGTTCGAGCGTTCGATCCACATTTCGAACGACGCGTGGCGCTCGGGAGCAAGCTTCTCTACCAGGACGGTCCCGCGTCGACATTCACCCCAGTTCAGAAGTCGAACGTCGCCTCGACGCAGGATGTCGTGAACCTGCTGCGAACTCGATCGGGATGTCGTTGGGTGGCGATCGAAGTGACCCGCAATCAGGGCTCGATTGGGCGACGCCTGCTGCGACAAGCCGTCGCGGGGCCGGCGTTCGAGTTGGTCCGCTCGTTTCCGATCACAGGCGCGGGCCAGCGTCGAGTTGACCTTTACCGGATCGTCGGTGCTGTCGACCCCGTCACCGCCGTTGACCTGAGCTTTCCGTCATACACCAATCGTACGTTTTCCGACGTGGTCCCGATCACTCGATGAGGGTTCGCACGGTGATGCGCGAATATGCGGCGCTCCTCGGTAGATCACTCAGGCGGCTGCGCACACGCTACAACGTGCCGCCCGACCCTTCTGAGACGTGGATTCGAGCCGACGCAGTTCGCATCTTCTGGTTTATTCAGACCTATCGGGATCTTCCCAAGCTGCGAAAGACGTTGTCGCGATTGCGAACGCTCTATCCCGAAACACCGGTGCTGGTGGTGTCGGACGGCGACCCAAATCCCCAGATCAAGCAGGCGTGCGATCTGTATTCAGTGGAGTTCCGCCTGCGTCCCCGTCTGTATGGGGTGGAGCATGGCGGCGCACTCGTTCAGCAGTTACTGGAAGCCTTTCTTTCAACGAGCGCGGACATCCTGATCAAGATCGATCCGGATACCGACGTTCGGCGCCGTCTGTCCCTCGTGCCCTTACCCGCGGACACCTCGATCTATGGGACCGTTCAATCAGCAGGATCGAAGCGTGGTCCAAGCATCCAGGGAGGTTGCATCATCGTTCCGCGCGGGGCCGCGATCCTGGTGGCGGGCAGTGCGCTGCTCATGTCCGAGCGTCTGAAACCTCCAGCGCTCGAGTGGGCGGTCGATGAAGCGACCAGGGCTCGGGCCACCGCCGGGCTCACAAGCTCCGACCAGACGTTGGGCTGGGCCTGTCGAGAACTGGGGCTTCAGTGCAGAGATCACCCTGAAGTGTGTTCGAGGTATCGACCGAGTCTGATGGATACGATCACGGCAAGTCGTGTCGCCGTTTTCCATCCGCGTTTTCAAGTGAGACATCTCGTCGATCCTGCCTTCTACTTCAGCGGTCTCAGAGCGGTGGTCGGCGAAGCGCTGCGAAACCGGAAAATTGCGCCGCGCATCGACTAAGCCACTTTTCACATCGACGGGCCACGGAGGCGCGGAGTCACGGAGCAAAGACATGACATTCCTCCGTGTCTTCGTGTCTCCGTGGCTACGTGGTAGTGAAAACAGTCTTAGCGGGTTCGGATGCTCGCATCCGCCCACGCGCTGGTCTCGTGCATCAGTCCGAGCCGCACAAGCTGCGTCGTTCCCTCAAAACGCATCGAACCCTCGTACGAGAGTGTCAGGTCCGGATTCTCTCTCAGCTTGTCGGCATATCGTTGATACTCGGTTGCCTCATCGTAGTGTTCAGATCGTGCGACTTCCTGGATCGCTCGATCGTGAAAATCATGCAGGAACTTGAAGTGCAGGAGCGCTCCCGTTTCCGGTGCCACGATTTTCGGTGACACCCAATGATTGTTGGCGCGCGTGGACTTCTTGTCCCACCGGACCAAAGGAACCTTCGTGAGGCAGGGCGGGTTCCGCCGCCGTCGCGCGCGCAGCCACGACGTTTCACGAAGAAGCGGGGCCCGATAGGCCAGGCCATCGAGCATGGCATCGTAGATCTTCGAGCCGAGGCCGCGCGCTCTGAACTCGGGGTAGAAGATTCGCTCACGCATTCCCCCTCTGATGAGCACGCCTGGACAGAAATCAGACGGCGATCGGTCGTATGGACCCGCATCGAAATACGGAGCCGCCGCGAACAAGTCGTCGCCCGTCTCATACCGGCATTCCGTGAGCGGCCCCGACGGGTACAGGTCAAGAAGGATGCACGCAAGCGCCTCATAGCCATGGTGATCAAGGTAGCGCGTCAACGTATGCAGTGAGGCGTACTCACTGCCGGGGTACACCAGCAATTCGTCGATATCCACCGTCACGCACCACCGGCCAACACCGAATTCAGCGAGGAGCGCGTCCAGCCACGCCGCCCCGCTTCTCGCTTCGCTGTACCGGTTTGCTGTCCCAAACAGTTGAACGTCAACCTGCTCGGCCAGGTACTCGGCAGTTCCATCGGACGAATCGTTGTCGACGATGAAGAATCGATCGACCCCCAGACTGCGGTAGTGCGTTAGAAACGCCGGGAGACGCAGGCGTTCGTCCCTGCACGTGGCGAACGCAAGAATCTCCCCTGGGACCGGATCGTGATGATTGGTCTTCCGGTCGACGAGAACGTGGCAGTGCGTCGAGGGCATCAGTTCCGTTCAGTGTCTCGAAAAAGGCTTCGTTGTGGTAGTCCCGGTGTACTGTCTGAGCATTGCCGATTGACGGGAAGCTCGTCGACCGACTCTATCGTCAGGCACGTGCCGAGCGGTGGCGCGTCCCTGTGCAGCGCTTCGCCGAGGCGCTCGAGGCGAGCGCCGGGCACGAGCGCGCCGGCGCGCAGTCGGGGGATCTGGAGCGCTACCTCACCGCCCTTCACCTGGAAGACCTGGCCCTTGCGTGCGCCTGCGCCGCTGGGGACGAGAGCGCATGGGAGCACTTCATCCTCGAGCAACGGCCGTTTCTCTATCGCGCCGCCGACGCGCTCGATCCAGGGGGTGGCGCTCGCGACCTCGCGGATTCGTTGTACGCGGAGCTCTTCGGACTTCGGGATCGGGCGGGCGAGCGGCAGTCACTTTTCCGCTACTTCCATGGCCGCAGCAGCCTGACCACGTGGCTGCGCGCCGTGCTGGCGCAGCGGCACATCGACCGCCTGCGGACGAATCGTCGTCTGGAAGCATTGCCGGATGAGGACTCATCCGATGCCCTTCCGGCTCCCAGTTCGCCGATCGAGCCTGAACGGTATCGCTATCTCGAATTGATTCGACAGACGTTGGAGCGCGCGGTTGCGCACCTGCCGCCGCGCGACCGTCTCCGGCTGGCCTGTTACTATGCGCAGGAGTTGACGCTCGCGGAGACGGGTCGCCTGCTCGGCGAGCACGAAGCCACCTCCTCTCGTCAGCTCGCACGCACGCGCAGGGCGATCAGGAACGACGTGGAGCGTCAGCTACGGGCGGAGTGCGGGCTGACAGACGCCGAAGTGGCGCAGTGCTTTGCATGTGTCTCCCAGGACGCGGGTCCGCTCGACCTGACGCAGATACTCGACGTTGGCTCCGGGCGCAAGGAATCCGCGCCCGATCGTTCCAGTTAAGAGGACGGCACTGTGGACACGTCGCGTGACCGGGACAAGTCGATCGAGCGGTTGCTTCGACAATCGCTCCAGACGCCGCGACAGGCCGGCGTGACGGACTCGTGTCTCGACGCCGAGACGGTCGCAGCCTGGGTGGACGGCGGTCTGTCCGGCGCAGCACTCGAGATGACTCAGTCCCACGTGGCGGATTGCGCCCGGTGCCAGTCCCTGGTTGGGGCCATGATTCGGACCAACGCTGCTGTTGCGCAGCCGAAGCCCGAGCGAGCGGCGCGGCGGTGGCTTCCGTGGCTTGTGCCTCTCACGGCGGCCGCGGCCGCAGTGGCGCTGTGGGTCGCCGTCCCTGGTGATTTGAGTGCTCCTCAACGCCCCTCAGAGGAAGTACAGACGCAATCCGCCGAAACGAAGGCGCGACAGTCCGCGTCGCTCGACAACCAGGCTCAGGCGCCAACCGCGATATCGGAAACGCCAGCCGCACCGGCCGCCGACAAGAAAGCCGAGGCCCGGGTCATTGCGCCGGAATTGCGCAAAGAGATCGGACGGCTCGAGGCCGACGGCCTGCAACGACAGGACGCAGCCGCGGCTCCCGCCGCGGCCGCTCCGTCGGCCCCGGCCACAGCGGAGGCACCTCTGGCGGCACGGAGGGCGAACTCGCTTGCCGAAACGATCGCAACCGAGATCGTGTCGCCGGATCCATCGGTCCGCTGGCGCATTGCCGGGTCCCTCGTGGAGCGTTCCACAAACGGTGGTGCAAGCTGGGATGCCGTGCCCGTCGGCATCGCGGCCGTACTCACCGCGGGGGCCGCGCCAACGACGACGGTTTGCTGGGTGGTTGGCCGCGGCGGGGTCGTGTTGGTCTCGACCGACGGCCGCACCTGGCGGCGCCTGGCGTTTCCCGAAATCACGGATTTGTCATCCGTCCGGGCCACCGACGCCCGCACCGCATCGGTCTCGACCGCAGACGGCCGAATTTTCAGCACATCGGACGGCGGCCTCACATGGGAGCGCCGGTAGCGAGAGCAACTTTCACTGCCACGTTACCACCGAGACTCCGAGACACCGAGAGATTCATTCGGGTTTTGCCTCGGTGCCTCGGTGCCTCGGTGTTCCGTCACAGCGGAAGATGGTTAGCTGCAAGAAATCCGGATGACTCCGTTCTAAGGACAGAAGGAGCCATCACATGTCTGCACGATTCTGGTTTGCGCCGTTCATCCTCGCCATAACCGCCGTAGCGCCCGTCCACCCAACCTCCCCGCCATCGGCCGATCCGGCGCCGGCGGCGGCGCAGGATCCGGCGACGACAACCACGCTCGACGACCAGGCGGAGCTGGCCGTCACGATTTACAACTCGGACATCGCACTCGTTCGAGACGTTCGCAATCTCCAGATCGCGCGCGGGACGTCGGATCTGCACTTCATGGACATCGCCGCCACCGTGAATCCCGCCACCGTGCACTTTCGATCGCTGACGGAGCCGTCGCGCGTGAGCGTCGTTGAGCAGAACTACGAGTACGACCTCCTCGAGCCCGAGAAGCTCCTGAGGAAATACGTCGGCCGCGAGGTCACGCTCGTGCGAACGCGGTACGAGGGAAACACGACGCGTGACGAAGAAGTGAAAGCGCGTCTGCTCAGCTACAACAACGCGCCCATCTGGGAGATCGGCGGTGAAATCGTGACCGGCATGCCGGCCAGTCACATCAAGTTTCCCGAGTTGCCGGGAAATCTGTATTCACGGCCCACGCTGATCTGGACTCTTGACAACACTGGTGGAACGCGACACCGCGTGGAGGCATCGTACCTGGCGGGCAAGCTCACGTGGAACGCGGACTACGTTCTGACCGTCGCGCGCGACGACAAGACAGCCGACGTCGACGGCTGGGTAACAGTCGTCAACGGGAGCGGGACCTCGTTCAAGAACGCGAAGCTTCAGCTTGTCGCGGGAGACCTGAACCGCGTGAGGCAGGTCATCGGACGAATGGAAATGGATGCGATGCGTAAGAGCCTCAACGAAGCCGCGGCGCCGTCGATGTCTCAGGAGGCCTTCTCGGACTACCACCTGTACACGCTCGCTCGAAAGACCACGGTCAACAACAGCGAGACGAAGCAGGTGAGCATGCTGGGGGCAACGGCGTTCCCCGTGCAGAAGCGCTACGTGGTTGAAGGCCAGGCGTTCTACTACCACAACGCGCAGCATCCGGGCGCGCCGATCAAGGACGTGGTGCAGGTGTTCTACCAGTTCAAGAACGAAGAGAAGGCCGGACTCGGCATGCCGATGCCGTCGGGGACCGTGCGCGTCTACCAGTCCGACTCGAAGGGCGGCGTGCAGTTCGTCGGAGAAGACCGGATCGACCATACGCCGAAGGACGAGGCAATCAACCTCAAGATCGGGAACGCATTCGATGTCGTGTGCGAGCGAAAGCAGACAGACTTCCAGAAAATCGCGGGCAACACCTACGAGGTCGAGTACGAGGTCACGCTACGCAACCACAAGACCACGCCGGTCTCGATCGAAGTGAACGAGCCGATTGGCGGCACGTGGCGCATGCTGCAGTCATCGCACACGTGGGAGAAAACCTCGGCGTGGGCGGCGCAGTTCGCGGTGCCGGTCAGCGCGGATGGCGCCGTGACGTTGAAGTACCGAGTTCGCGTGACCTACTGAGGCTCGGTGACCTGTCGCCGCTTACCGCGGCGTGCGCGGCGCGGACCTTCCAGGTCCGCGGGTGTGACGTGGCGCGAGGAGGAGCACGGTTGACGCCGTGCTGCTCCTCGCGGACACTGAGTCCGTCATGATGCCGAACCAGGCGGTTGTCGACAGGCCCGTGAACAGACCCGGACAAGTGCTGTTCGCGAGCCTGATCGGTACGACGATCGAGTTCTTCGACTTCTACATCTACGCGACTGCGGCAGTCCTCGTCTTCCCACGCTTGTTCTTTCCGGCATCCGACCCTGCGTCGGCCACGCTCGCGTCGCTCGCGACCTTCGCGATTGCGTTCGTCGCGCGCCCGATCGGCTCGGCGCTCTTCGGCCACTTCGGCGACCGGATCGGCCGCAAGACGACGCTGGTCGCCGCACTGCTGACCATGGGTGTCTCTACGGTGTCCATTGGTCTCCTCCCGACGTACAACACGATTGGCGTCGCAGCGCCGGCGCTCCTCGCGCTCTGCCGCTTCGGCCAGGGCCTTGGCCTTGGCGGCGAATGGGGCGGCGCCGTGCTGCTGGCGATCGAGAACGCGCCTCCAGGAAAACGGGCGTGGTACGGCATGTTCCCTCAGCTCGGCGCCCCAATCGGCTTCTTCCTGTCGGGCGGCGTGTTCCTCGTGCTCTCCAGGTGGCTGACCAACGAGCAGTTCTTTGCGTATGGGTGGCGCATTCCGTTTCTGGCCAGCGCCGCGCTGGTGCTGGTCGGACTCTACGTGCGGCTCACGATCACCGAGACGCCGGTCTTCCGCGAAGCGCTGAACCGCAAGGAGCGCGTGAGAGTGCCGATGTTCGTCGTGTTCCGCGACCACCCGGGCGCGCTCGTGACGGGCATCCTGACGTCGCTCGCCACATTCGTGCTCTTCTACCTGATGACCGTGTTTGCGCTGTCCTGGGGCACGACTGCTCTCGGCTACAGCCGCGAGACCTTCCTGCTGATACAGCTTTTCGGCATCGTATTCTTCGCGCTGACCATTCCACTCAGCGCCATCATCGCGGAGCGCGGGCGCAAGCGGGCGCTTCTCGGGGTCACGATCGCGATCGGCGCGTTCGGCCTGGTCATGGCGCCGATGCTCAGCGCCGGGACGGCGGGCGCAATGGCGGCGATGGCGCTTGGCCTTGGGCTGATGGGACTCACTTACGGCCCGCTCGGCACCGTGCTGTCGGAGATGTTCCCCACGGCAATCCGGTACACCGGCAGCTCGCTCACCTTCAATTTCGCAGGGATTTTCGGCGCGTCGCTGGCGCCGTACATCGCCACATATCTGGCCAACACGTACGGTCTTCAGTACGTGGGCTATTACCTGGTCGCAGCTGCCGGGCTAACGTTGATCGGCCTCCTTGGCACCCGCGAGACCAAGGACGATCGCCTCTAGGCCTCCCCCGTCTTCCCGCTTGCGTCCGGCGGCGTCTCGTGCCACCCTTCCGCCGGCTGGGAGGACATGATGAGACAATCTGACGCGCAGACGGAACCTTTTTGTCGGGGCTGGATTCGTGCGCACTCCTCGTAACGCTTGCCGTCGGCCAGGCGATGCTCGAGAAGACGGCGGCCGCGCAGAGCAAGGCCGCCGTCCAGGCGCCGCGGTTCGAAGTGGATCCGCTGTGGCCGAAGCCGCTGCCGAATCACTGGATGCTCGGATCCGCGATCGGCGTCTGGGTCGACGCCGACGATCACGTCTGGATCATCCATCGCAGCTCGGCGACGCTCGGCAACAACGAGAAGCCGCTCGAGACTGAAGACGGGTGAGTGCTGCGCGGGCGCGCCGCCGGTCCTCGAGTTCGATCAGGCCGGCAACCTGCTGCGGCACTGGGGCGGACCGGGCCAGGGCTACGAGTGGCCCGACTCGAACCACGGCATCTTCATCGACTACAAGGGCAACGTCTGGATCGGCGGCAACGGCGGGCCCGACTCGCACATCCTGAAGTTCACCAAGGACGGCAAGTTCCTGCTGCAGATCGGCAAGAAGGGCGCGCGCCGCAAGGCCGGGCGCGGCGGCCGGCAACCAGCGAAGGGCGACGTCGCCGGCTTTGTCGGCGGCAGCAACGACCCGGATGAGCTTCGGCCGCGTCGCGAAGATCTTCGTCGACCCGAAGGAGAACGAGGCGTACATCGCCGACGGCTACCTGAACAAGCGCGTCGCGGTGCTCGATGCCGACACCGGCAAGATGAAGCGGTGCTGGGGCGCGTACGGCAACAAGCCGGACGACACGCCGCTGCCGCGCGTACGATCCGGCCGCGCCGCCCGCGCAGCAGTTCCGCAACCCGGTGCACTGCGCCGACATGTCGGTCGATCGCCTGCTGTACGTCTGCGACCGCGTCGGCGACCGGCTCCAGGTCTTCACGCCCGAGGGCAAGTTCGTCAAGGAAGCGTTCTACGAGAAGAACACGAAGAACGCCGGCTCGGTGTGGGACATCGCGTTCTCGAAGGACCCGCAGCAGAAGTACATCTTCATGGCCGACGGCGTGAACGAGAAAGTGCGCGTCGTCGATCGCCAGACGCTGCAGGAGCTGACGACGTTCGGCGACGGCGGCCGGCAGCCCGGGCAGTTCTACGGCGTGCACAGCATCGCGATCGACTCGAAGGGCAACCTCTACACGACCGAGACGTACGAGGGAAAGCGCCTCCAGAGGTTCGTGTACAAGGGGATGGCGCCCGGTCACCAAGACAGAACCAGGGCGACGGTCTGGCCGGCGATCGACGTCCACGCAAGTAGTCCGATGCAGGCCTCGCGGCGCGGCGCGTCGTCGCCGCCGCTCGTCGCTCATCGTCTCGCTGACGTGCGCGGCGCGGGTGTCCGCGCACGACATCCCGCGCGACGTGACGGTGCAGGCGTTCGTCAAGCCGGAAGGCCAGACGCTTGCGGCTGCTCGTCCGCGTGCCGCTCAAGGCGATCATGGACATCGAGTTCCCGCGGCGGGAGCGCGATTACGTCGACCTGGCGCGCGTCGATCAGTCGCTTCGCGACGCGGCGACGGTCTGGCTGGCGAACAAGATCGAGCTCTACGAAGGCGACGCGCTCCTTGCCAGACCCGCGCATCGTCTCGACGCGCATGTCGCTCGAGTCGGATCGGTCGTTCGGCTCCTACGAGGACGCGCTCGCGCACGTCACGGGCCCGCCGCTCGCCGACGACACGACGATCTTCTGGGAGCAGGGACTGCTCGACGTGCTCTTCGAGTATCCGATCCAGTCCGATCGATCGCGATTTCTCGATCCACGTGGCGTTCGATCGGCTCGCGCTGTCGGTCGTCACGGCGCTGCGGTTCCTGCCGCCCGGCGGCGTCGTCCGCGCGTACGAGCTCGACAGGCGATGCCGGGCTCGTCAGGCTCGATCCGCGCTGGCACCAGGCGGCGCTCGCGCTTCGTCAGCCTCGGGCTTCTTCCACATCCTCGACGGCACCGACCACCTGCTGTTCCTGTTCTGCCTCGTGATCCCGTTCCGGCGGATCCGGGCGCTCGTCCCGATCGTCACCGCGTTCACCGTCGCGCACTCGATCACGCTGATCGCGTCGGCCTACAACTACGCGCCGGGCGCGCTCTGGTTTCCGCCGCTCATCGAGACGCTCATCGCGATGTCCATCGTCTACATGGCGCTCGAGAACATCGTGGCGGCGCGGCCGGCGCGGCGCTGGATCATCACGTTCCTGTTCGGCCTCGTGCACGGCTTCGGCTTCTCGTTCGGCCTCGCAGCACACGCTGCAGTTCGCCGGCTCGCACCTGCTGACGTCGCTGCTGTCGTTCAACGTCGGCGTCGAGCTCGGGCCAGCTGCTCGTGCTCGCGCTGCTCGTTCCCGCGCTCGACGTCCTGTTCCGGTTCGTCGTCGCCGAGCGGATGGGCACCATCATCCTCTCGGCGCTCGTCGCCCACACCGGCGTGGCACTGGATGACCGATCGCTTCGGCGTGCTGCGGCAGTTTCCGTGGCCGACGGTGACCGCCGCCGACCTCGCGGGCGGCGTTCGGTGGCTGACGATCATCGTCGCTCTCGCAGCGATCACGTGGCTCGTCTTCGTCCTGACGCAACGTTCATCGCGGCCGGGCGCGGGCGAGACGGCGGTCGGAGCCGAGAAATAGGAGCCGCCGCGGTCTGATCTCCCATGCTGTGGGTTCTCGTGTCCGGCTCTGATCAGGATGGACTACAGGCCCGTCGGATGGACGTGGGGTCTGTGGGACTGGAATTGGTACCGCGCTCGCGAGGCGGAGGGGATCGCGCAGCGACTGACGCGGCGCGTGTCCGACGTGACATTGTCGTGATGCATGACGGCCACCACGTGAACCCTGGCGCCGACCGCAGGTATGCCGTCGAGGCGACACGCCTGCTGGTTCCGGCGCTCAGGGCCCGCGGCTACCGGTTCGATGCCCTGTGCGGCACCCGCGGTAGCTAGTTGCTCCCTTTCATCGTCGCGTAGACCTGCGCGATGTGGATCTTGGGCTGGGCGTCATAGCGTTCCCAGGCCTTGTACTCGGGAAAGCTCAGCGACTGCTGAATCTCCGTGAGACTCTTCCCCGCACCGATTCCCGCCGCGACCCCGGTGGACAACTTTTCGAGGTACTGCCGCAGCGCGGTGACGTCTTCCTTCCTGCCACTGAGCGCGTGCCCGGTGGCGGCGATATCGAAATCAAGCTTCTCGACGGTGCGGAGTGCGTCTATCCACGAGCCCACGGTCGGGAGCACCGCTCCAGGGAACCGCTTCGCCTGAACGATGTCCGCGCTGAAGATGACTCGCTCCGCTGGAAAATGCAGTACGGACGAGTCCGACGCGTGCGCCATGCCGGTGTGCACCATGACCACGGTCTTGCCACCGAGCGTGACCGAATGCCGATCGGAATAGGTCGTTGTCGGCGGGTGAACATCGTTGAGCGCTCCTCGGGCGATTTCCGCTCCGCTCAACGCGCCGTCCTGGTTCGCGTCGGTCAACCCAAAATTGGCTGGCATGTTCCCCTTCGCCTCGGCGCGCTCGATTCGGCCGTTGCGGTTCGCATCCATGCCGGTCAGGTCCTGCGGCAACGGAAGATTGCCTGCGGGCAGCGTCAGTGCCTCCGGCATATTGGCGTGAGCAACGAACTGGGCGGTGTCGGCGAAGACCGCTCCTCCGGACGCGTGGTCCCAGTCGTGATGCGTGTAGAGCACATACCGAACGGGACGATTGAATCGCCGCTGGAGCTCGGACTTGAGCCACATCGAGAAATCCCGATTGATGGGGTCCGACATGATGATCCCCTCGGGGGTCACCAGGAACACGGTGTAGTGGTTGTCGTTCTGCGCGCGGTACAGATCGGGAGCGATGTTGACAATTGCGCGGGGCGGCGCGGCTTGCTGCGCCGAAGCGCTGGTGACAACGCCAAACGCCAGGGTACCCAGCAGCGCTGCGCTCAGGGTGAGGTGCTTCATGTCGGCCTCTCGATTGTGGTGGTCGCCACCCCTTAGTATGGACCACACCGTGTTCTCACGATCGTCCCACGGACGTCTGACCGATCGCGACCTCGGTCGCTTTTCGACCGACACGCTGTTCGATCGCGTGGCGCGGGCCGTCTGTCACGCGGGATGCCTGCCGCGCAAAGAGTTGTATGAAGCGTGGGAAGTCGCACGCCGTGTCCGGCGGCTCTTTCGAGGCGGCCGCGTCGTCGACCTCGGCGGCGGACACGGACTGCTCGCCCACCTGATGCTGATCCTGGACGACTCTTCGCCCGACGCGCTGGTTGTCGACACGACGCTGCCGCCCTCGAGCGCCACACTGCACGACGTGCTCGTTGACGCGTGGCCGCGCCTGTCCGGGCGGGTGACACTCGTCGCGAGCCCCCTCGAGGGCGCGGACATTCATGCCTCTGACGTTGTCGTCTCGAGCCACGCGTGCGGTAACCTGACGGATCGAGTGCTCGAACGCGCGGCGGCCGCGCGCGCCCGCGTCGCCGTGCTGCCGTGCTGTCACGACCTCGCGAAGAACGACGGCGGTGGATTGTCAGGATGGGTCGACGGCTCGCTCGCGATCGACATCATGCGGGCTATGCGTCTCGAGCAGCACGGCTACCGCGTCTGGACGCAGGTGATTCCCGCGGATATCACGCCCAAGAACCGGCTGCTAATAGCAGCCCCGGCTCCTGTCGATAACATGCTCCCTCCCTCGTCCCGCTCTTGACTTGGCCCGTCGGAACCGGCACAGTTCGCGCGGAGCTCCCATGAAGAAACCCCTTCTGATCCTGTTTCTCGCTGTGATCTGTTCGGCCATCGACCTTCGGGCCCAGGACGCACGGGCCGTCCTCGATGCCGCGTCGACGGCTCTTGGCGCCGCCAACCTGCGGTCGCTCGAGTTTTCGGGGAGAGGAACCGACGGCATCTTCGGCCAGCCGTACGACGGCAATTCGGCGTGGCCACGCTTCAGCGTGCCGAACCTGACGATGACCATCGATTTCGCCACGCCGGCCATGCGTGAC
This sequence comes from uncultured Acidobacteriota bacterium, assembly GCA_963741135.1. Lineage (GTDB taxonomy): Bacteria > Acidobacteriota > Vicinamibacteria > Vicinamibacterales > UBA2999 > Gp6-AA40. The sequence continues at coordinate 668,810 of CAVUHC010000002.1, read as the reverse complement.
GACCGCAGGCGCCAGCAACTCCAGAATCCGCCGCTCGGGGGCGGCTTCCAGCCACTCATCGGCGAGCTGCGCCAGACCTGGCTTCTGAGTGGCGGATACGCCTGGGACATGGTCGGCCAGAACGCCGTGCCGGCGGCGCCCGAACGTGATTTTCGATCCGCGGTCGATGGACGGCTGGCGCAGATCTGGCTGACGCCCCAGGGATTCGTCAAGGCAGCCTTGGCCAACGGCGCGACGGCACGGACAGAGACCATCCGTGGCGCGAAGAAAACCATCGTGTCGTTTACCGCGCCCAACAAGATGAAGTTCGAAGGGGTCATCGGCGACCAGAATCTGGTCGAAGGGATCGAGACATGGTTCGGGAGTCCGGTGCTTGGCGACACAAAACTCGAAGCCGCGTTCAGCGGCTACAAGGACTTCGGCGGCGTGAAGTTCCCGACGCGCATCGTCCAGCGCAACGGCGGGTACCCGGTGCTCGACCTGACCGTGACCGACGTCAAGCCCAACGCGACCGTGATGATCGACGTGCCTGCGAACATCCGGCAGGCGGCGGCACCGGCTCCCGAGAGACTCCAGGGGGAGAAGGTGTCGGACGGTGTGTGGTTGTTCCCCGGCGGCGCGAAGAGCGTTGCCATCGAGTTCAGGGATCACATCGTCGTCGTCGACGCGCCAGAAACCGAGGCTCGATCGATCCAGGTGATCGACGCGATCAAGCGGGCCATCCCAGGCAAGCCGATTCGATATCTGATCAATACGCATCACCACTTCGACCACTCCGGCGGACTGCGGACCTACGCGGCCGAGGGCGCGACGATCATCACGCAGCAGGCCAATGTCGCCTTCTACCAGAATGCGTGGCGCAACCCGCGGACGATCAATCCCGACCGGCTGGCGCAATCCGGCCGCACGCCGGTGTTCGAGGGGGTGACGGGAAGCCGCGTGATGGCAGACGGTACGCGCGACCTGAACATCTATCACTACGCCGGGAACATGCACAACGTCGGGATGCTGATGGTGTACCTGCCGCGCGAAAAGATGCTGATCGAGGCTGATTCGTGGACGCCCCCGGCCAATAGAGGCGATGTTCCAGGCGCGGTCCCCAATCTCGCGGACTTTTACGACGCGGTGATGCGTCTGCAGCTCGACGTCGAGCAGATCGTACCAATACACGGACGACTGACTCCATTTTCCGAAGTGCGCGAGGCGGTTGAGGCGTACGGTAATGCCCAGTTGTGGGCGAAGTGAGAGGAGCGACGATGGCGAATCTGCCAGGCATGGAAGGTCATATGGCCACAGACCAGCGTTCCGACGCGGCGATCGCGTATGCCCTGTTCCGGTTGACCTTCGGCGTCAACATCATGATGCGCGGGATCGTCCGCATCGCGCTCGGCCTCCCCGCCTTCCAGGCGTACATGCTCGCGCAATTCAAGGACGTCCCGGTCATGCCGCCCGCCTTCTTGACGTCGTTTGCCTCTGTGCTCCCATTCGTCGAGACACTGATCGGCCTCCTGATCATCGTCGGGTTCCAGACACGAACTGCGCTGATCGCCGGCAGCCTGATGATTACCGCATTGACGTTCGGCACGATGCTGCGATCGGACTTCACCATCGCCTGGCTGCAGCTCGACTACGCGATTGCCTTCTTCCTGCTCCTGGCACTACGGTCCTGGAACGTCATCTCGATCGACGGCATGATGCGCAGTGAGCCCAAGCGGGCTGGTGTTCTCGCTCGCTAGGTCGACGGCGCCGGGCGGCGCCGTACAAGAAACGGAATGATCAGCAGGACGACCGCGACGACCAGCAGCGCACACGACAGGGGCCGGGTGAAGAAAATGAGCGGGCTGCCTTCGCCGATCGCGAGCGCGCGGCGGAAGTGCTGTTCCGCGATCGGCCCCAGGATGACGCCAATCACGGCGGGCGCCAGCGGCATCCGTGCCTGCCGCATGGCGTATCCAGCGAGGCCAATGACGTACATCACCGCGATGTCGAAGACCGACTGGTTGAGTCCGTACCCACCGAGGCTCGCGATCGTCAGGATGCCGGCGTAGAGCAGCGGTTTCGGAATTTTCAGAAGATTGACCCACACTCGCAACAACGGCAGGTTCAACACGAGCAGCATCACGTTGCCGATGTAGAGACTGGCAATCAGCGCCCAGACGAGGCGCCCTTGTTCGGCAAACAGGCGCGGTCCCGGCTGCAACCCGTATTGCTGAAACGCGGCAAGCATCACCGCTGCAGTCGCCGACGTGGGCAGACCAAGAGTCAGTAACGGAACCAGCGTGCCGGCCGCGGACGCGTTGTTGGCCGCCTCCGGTCCGGCGACACCTTCGATCGCACCGCGACCGAATTGTTCCGGGGTCTTCGACAAGCGCCGTTCCAGCGCGTACGACAGCAGCGTCGGGATCTCCGCGCCGCCCGCAGGCAGGCTGCCGAGTGGAAACCCGATCGCCGTTCCTCGCAGCCACGGCTTCCACGATCGCTTCCAGTCATCGGCGCTCATCCAGATGGATGTCTCGATTTCCGCGATCTCGTCGCGCTCCGAGGCCCGCGTGGACGCGGCGTAGAGCACTTCGCCGACGGCGAACAGTCCGAGCGTGACGATGACGACATCAATGCCGTCCAGAAGCTGGGGGATGCCGAAGGTCAGTCGGGCCCCTCCGGTAAGCGGATCGATGCCCACCAGGCCGAGGCACAAGCCGAACACGAGGCTTGCGAATCCGCGGATGAGCGAGTCGCTCAGCACGCATGACACGGCCATGAATGCGAGGACGGTGAGCGAGAAGGTACTCGGCAGGGCCGAAGCGAAGCGCGAACTCCGCCATCACCGGAGCGGTGAACGTCAGGGCCGCGGTCGCCAATGTGCCCGCCACGAACGATCCGATCGCGGCGGTCGCGAGAGCCGGGCCGGCGCGGCCCGCTCGCGCCATCGCGTGGCCGTCCACCGAGGTCATGATGGAAGCGCTCTCGCCAGGCGTATTGAGAAGGATGGCCGACGTCGATCCGCCGTACATACCGCCGTAGTAGATCCCCGCGAACATGATGAACGCGGGCGTGGGCGGCAGCGACAGGGTGACGGGGAGCAGAAGTGCGATCGTGAGCGCCGGACCGATGCCGGGCAGCATGCCGACCGCGGTGCCGAGCGTCACGCCGACCAGGGCCCATAGGAGGTTCGCCGCGGTGAGCGCCGTTGCGAACCCGTCGCTGAGCGCGCTCAGCGTGTCCACGCGCCGAGTACACCCTCCGGGAGGTGCAGGCCGAGACCGCGGGTGAACAGGACGAACACCGTACCGGACACGATCAGGCCGATCGCCGTGTCGCGCGCCTTTCGCCGGCTGCCGAACGCAACCGCGACGCTGGAGAACAAAATCGTGGATGCGACCACGAAACCGGCGGCTGATATCGCCACTAGGTAGCCGCCCAGGCCCGCGCACACCCACAGCACCGATCGCCGGTCAATGGCGACCGGCACCACCGTCGATCCGCCCTGGCGTCGCGCGAGCACACGCTGTCGCGCCAGCAGGAATGCAACGACTGCGGCGGCAAGGCCGATCACGGTTGGAAATATCCAGTCGGTGCCGCGGGCGGGCGTCGCGCTCGCGCCGCTTCGCAGCCTCTTCACGATGCGGTCCACGCGCGCACGCTCGCTCCACAGGAACGCATCAAACGCGTCGCCGGCCAGGTACATGTCCGTCCAATCCCGCTCGCTGAGGGTGCGCTGCCACGTCGGGGACCGCACCATTCGCGAGATGACCGACATCAGGCGATCTCGCTGCGCCAGCGAGAGTCCAGGCGCAGCAACGACGGCGCGCCAGTTCATCATGTCGATGTCGATGCCCTCTTCGCGCAAGGTCGGTACATCGATGCCCGGCACGCGCGCGGAGGTTGAAATGGCAAGCGCACGAAGCCGTCCGCTCTCGATGTGCGCCGACACTTCGCTATAACCGTTGACGCCGGCGGTGACATTTCCTCCGAGCAGCGCCGTCACGGCCTCTCCGCCACCGGAGAACGCGATGTAGTTGACGAGTCCGGGCTCGACCCCGGCCGAGGCGAGAATCAATCCTGCAAGGAGGTGGTCAGTGCCGCCCGCGGACCCGCCGCCCCACGATACGCCGCCAGGGTTGGCGCGCAGGGACGTCAGCAGCGACGCCATGTCGCGATGCGGTGAACCGACTGGTACTGCGATCACCTCGGGCTCTCCGGTGAGGCCGGCGAGGGGCGTTACGCCGGCGAGAGTCGTCGGTGAGTCGTTCCACAGGATCGCGGCGAGCATCACCAGTCCGGTGACGAGAACCGTATCATCGCGGCCCTGGTAGTTGGATACAAAGTGGGCGAGCCCGATGGTCCCTGCGGCGCCGGTGATGTTCTCCACCTCGACAACCCGCACGATGCCTTCGGCCTGCAGCGCATGCTGCATGGCGCGAGCGGTCTGATCCCACCCGCCGCCCGGTGCGGCAGGCGCGATGAGCGTCAGGTGGTCGAGCGAGGCTTGCGCCCACGCCGGTAGCGGCGCGAGCAAAGACACCGCAGCGAACATCGCGGCGGCGCGGACGCACGTTACTAATGCGGCGCGGACCTTCCAGACTAGTGCGGCGCGGACCTTCCGGGTCCGCGAATGCAGTCGGAGTGCGCGACTCACAACGCAGAGGATCGCATGGAGGAACGCTCCGCGAGGATGGATTCAGGTCCATCCTCGCGGAAGAGTCTGGGGATCAGGACGCCGATGTCCGCGCGTACTTGTTGAACCAGGCGATCGTGCTGTTCCACGCCTGGTCGGCCGCGGCCTTGTTGTACCGTTCGGGCGTCGCGTCGTTGTTGAAGCCGTGCACCGCACCGGGATAGATGTGTCCTTCGTGCGGAACGCCGGCCGCCTGCAGCGCCTTCTCGTATTCGGGCCATGCCTCGGCCAGCCGGGTGTCGAGCGCGCCGTGGTGAACGAGAATCGCCGCCTTGATCTTCGGCACGTCGGCGGCCATCGGCGCGGCCCCGTAAAACGGAGCCGCCGCGGCGAGATCCGGACCCAGCCGCACGGCGAGCGTGTTGGCAACGCCGCCGCCGAAGCAGAACCCGGTCGCGGCGATCTTGCCCGAGCAATCCGGACGCGACTTCAGCCACATCGCGGAGGCCACGAAATCCTCGGTCAACTTGGGGCGATCGAGCTTGCCGAACAGCTCACCACCCTTGACGTCGTCGCCCGGGTAGCCGCCGAGAGAGGTGAGACCGTCGGGCGCGAACGCCATGAAATTGGCAAGCGCGAACCGGCGCGCGACGTCTTCCATGTGGGGATTGAGGCCGCGGTTCTCATGGATGACCAGGACGCCGGGAAGTTTGGCGTTGCCGGCGTTAGCGGGGCGCACGAAATACCCCTTGATACTGCCGTTTCCCTGCGGAGACGGCACGGTGGCGTATTCGGCCTTGATGCGCGCGTCAGTCTTGGAAACCTGCTGTGCCGCGGCATAGTTCGGCATCAGCGCGTCGATGACGGCTCCCGCTGCGAGACCCGCGATCGCGAGCCTGCTGACACCATCCATGAAGTCACGGCGGTTGATCTCCCCATGGATGAACTGGGTGTACAGCTCGACGGCCTCCGGGGGCAGCTTGGGTTTTTGCTCGTCCATTTGGCGGACTCCTCTCTTCCTGTTGTTGTCCCTGGTTGTTGCCGGTAAGAGACTTTAAGGACGCGAAGAATATCACGCCCGCTACCTCTTCTTCCTAACCCCAGCTTCAATTTTTCCCTGGGCACTGGCACCGTCGGCCATGAGGAGATGTGGGGCGTTGATGTCGCCGTGTACCGAACCGGTGGCGCGCAGATCGACCACCTCTGTGGCACGGACGCTGCCGGTCACGCTTCCGCTGATCGTGATACTCCTGGCTGTGAGGTTCGCTTTGACCGTGGCACCAGGTCCGATGGTCAGGCTGCGATCTCCAAGCTCGATCGAACCCTCGACGCTGCCGTCGATGGTGAGGTCCTCGGCACTGATAATTCTTCCTTCCACGCGCAGCGCCTTGCCGATCCAGGCGGCCATCCGCCTTTCGGTTAACTGGGCTCCCGCATCTGGCGGGGACGTGGGGCGCGCCGGCGGATCCTGGGTCGGTGCGTTCGCCATTCGGTCGCTCTCCTTTTTCTCTGGTCGCCATTATCGTCTGCGCGTTGCTTGACAGGTACCAAAGCTCAGCAGAGAATCCGCGCCACTACGAAAGAGATGGCTGGAGACGCGATGAAACGAGTGCTGTACTGCCTGGTGCTTGCAGTGACCTTGTCGTTGAGCGGTGCAGCGGTGCGCGGCCAGCAGGCCACGGCGGGTGATCCCGGCGTCGTGGCGCGCAATTTCACTCCCGTCGCCTACCTGAAAACCTCCAATCCGGGGTTGGACGATCACCTGGGCTTCGGCAGCGCATTGTCGGGCCGTACCCTTGCGCTGAGCCGCGACGGCAACACGCTCGCGGTCGCCGCGATGGACGAAGACAGCGCCGCCACCGGCATCGATGGCAACCAGAAGGATGATTCGGCAGGCGACTCGGGCGCCGTGTACGTTTTCACGCGAACAGGCTCCGGGAGACCGTGGGCGCAGCAGGCGTACATCAAGGCCTCCAACACCGACGCGTACGACAGCTTCGGGTTTTCGGTGGCGCTGAATGCGGACGGCAACACGCTGGCCGTGAGCACGACGCGCGAGGACAGCTCCGCCCGTGGTGTCAACGGCAACGGCGCGGACAACAGCGCCGAGGATTCCGGCGCCGTCTACGTCTTCGCGCGCAACGGCAGCAAGTGGGCACAACAGGCGTACGTCAAGGCCTCGAACGCCGAGGCCGGCGATCAGTTCGGCTGGTCGCTGACGTTGAGCGACGACGGCAACACGATGGCAGTTGGAGCGTCAACGGAGGCGAGCAACGCGACGGGAATCAACGGCAACCAGGCCGACAACTCCGCGGCCAATGCCGGTGCGACGTACGTTTTCACTCGCGCAGGCGCCACGTGGTCGCAACAGGCGTATCTCAAAGGCGCGAAGACGCAAGGAGGCGACCTGTTCGGCTTCTGCGTCGACCTCTCGAGCGACGGCAACACGCTGGGCATCTGTGGCTATGACGAGGACGGCGGCTCCTCGGGCGTCAACGGCGACGAAACGGACAACTCCAAGGCGGGATCCGGCTGCGCCTACATCTTCGTCCGCAATGGCACGACGTGGTCGCAAACGACGTACTTCAAGCAGTCGAACAACGCAAAGCCGCAGGACGCGTTCGGCTCATCGCTGGCGATCAGCGGTGACGGCAACACGCTGGTCGTCACCGCAGCCGATGAAGACGGCCTCGTCGGCGGAATCAACGGCGAGCAGTACACCGGCCCACAGATACAGGACCAATCGAACGGCGCGCTGTACATCTTCGTGAAAGCGAACGGCATGTGGACGCAGCAGGCCTACATCAAGCCGTCGAACATCGCCGAGAACGACCTGTTTGGAATGCGCGTCGCGGTTAACCGCGACGGCAATGTGATGGTCGCATCCTCCATGCTCCAGGGCGGAGGTGGCCGCGGCGTCAACGCAAACCAGAAGGACTTCTCGGCGCCCGGGTCGGGCGCGGTCTACGTCTTCACGCGCACCGCGGGGCAGTGGTCGCAGCGCGCGTATCTGAAGGCGCCGAACGCCGACGCGTACGACGAGTTCGGCGGAGCGCTTGGACTGAGCGGTGACGGCGGCACGCTGGCGGTTGCAGCCCGAGGCGAAGATGGCGGCTCCGCCGGTGTCGGCGGCAACCAGGCCGACAACTCGATGCGCGGCTCCGGGCGCGGTGTACGTGTATCAGGTCCGCCTGAAGGCGGACCTACCGAAGATCGTCGGTAGTGTCCGGCTTTAGCCGGACCCCGGATCGACGGTAATGCCGGCGCGGTGTACAAGCGCTTTCGCGAGCACGTGCTCGGCGGCCGCAAGATCCTCGATCCCGAGTCCCAGCGAGCGAAACAGCGTCAACTGCCCGGCCGACGTTCGACCCGATCGCTTCCCCGTCAGCAGCTCGCCCAGCTCTGCGGCGGCGTCCGTCCCCGCAATCACACCGTCGGACACGGCCTGTCGATAGTCGCCCGCCTCGGCCTCCAAGGACTCGCGCCGATCGGTGACGAGAACGGCGTCCGCAACCGTGCGCGCGTCTATCTCGCTGTGCATCGGGCGGCTGGCGCCAACGGCGTTCAGGTGCGCGCCGGAGCGAAGCCATTCGCGCGCGATGACGGGTGTCGGAGAGCTGGTGGCGGTCACGATGATGTCGGCCACGCGAACCGCTGTTTCGGTGTTCTCGGCGGCCTCGATAGAGAAGCCGCGTCCACTCGACACCTCGGACACGAATTGCCGCGCGTGTTCGGCTGTCCGGCCCGCGATCAGTACGCGAGCGATCGAACGAACCAGCGGAATCGATTCGAGGTGCTTTCTCGCCTGCACGCCTGTGCCGACAATCGCAAGCACGCGCGCATCCTCCCTGGCGAGGAGCCGTGTCGCCAGCGCCGACACGGCTGCCGTGCGGATCGCGGTCACGGCCGACGCGTCGAGCAGCGCGCGAAGCTGCCCGGTCTCGCCGTCCGCGAGGATCACCTGTCCCTGGTGACTATCGAGACCGCGAGAGGGGTTGTCCTGCAGCACGAAGAGCAGCTTCGTGCCGAACATCGGCTTGGGGCTCGACCGATACGCCGGCATCCACATCGTCCCGCCCCTGAGCCCCGGCGGAACGTAGAGAGTGCGGAGGGGCTGTACCAGCGCCCCGTGCTCGAGATCGACAAATGCACGCGCCATCACGTCGATGCATTCCCGCATCGGGAGCAGGCGCTCGATCTCTGTGGCGCCAAGCACGACAAATGACATGTGGGAGGAAATTCAACCACGAAGCTCACGAAAAGCACGAAGGGAAATGGGGTCCTTCGTGTCTTCGCGTTCTTCGTGGTTGAGTGAGAACAACTGCCAGTTCCCAAGCTGGGAGTTGGCAGTTGGCGGTTGACTTAGTTCGTCGCGTTGGCGCGGAGCGTGATCTTCGACACGCGCCAGTTGCCGATCTCGGCGGCCCAGAGCTCGTTCTCGCTTCGGCACTCAAGCTGGTTGAGGCCGTTGAACTCCTTCGCGAGACGGCCCGCCCTGCCGAACTTGCCGAGCAGCTTGCCGGTCAGATCGACTTTGTAGATCTCGCCTTCGACGTCGATGTCCTCGGGGACATTCGAGTTCGACACATACATCACCTGACGAGGGCCCGACGTGATGCAGATGGCGCGCGGCGTTCCGACGTTCAGGAATCGCCCTTTCAGGTTTCCATCGCCGTCGAACACCTGGATGCGGCGGTTGCCGGCATCGGCGACATAGACGAGGCCCTGCGCGTCGATTGCGATGCTCCGCGGCTGGCGGAACTGGCCTGGCGCGGTTCCGGTCTGGCCCCACGAGCGAACGAACTTCCCGTTCTTATCGAACTTCGCAATGCGCGAGTTGGTGCCGAGCCCGTCCGCGACGTAGATGTTGCCCGCCGCGTCCCATGCGACGTCGGTCGGGCGGTTGAAGACGTCCTGTTGTCCGCCCGCTCCCGGAGGACCACCGCGTCCGCGGCCACCGGCCGGTGCTTCGGCGTCAGCCCCGCCGCCACGGCCGGCCGCTGCACCCTGCGGAGCCGGGCCACCCGCTCGCGCTCCGGCCGCCGCGCCACCACCGGCAGCGCCGCCACCCGCCGGCGCCGCCGGCGGTGCCGCGCCCCTGGCCGGAACGGCTTCGGCCTCCGCCTTGCGTCCGAGCAGCATCATGAGGCGTCCCTCAGGATCGAACTCCATAATCGTGTTCGACATCTGATCGACGACCCAGATGTTGTCCTGCGGATCGACCTTTACCTTCTCGGCGAACAGGAACGCGTAGACGCCCTGGCCGATCTCGCCGACGTACTTGCCGGTCTTGTCGAACCGGAACATCCGCGAGCCGCCGTGCGCGAACGGGCGAGCGGTGCCAAGCGACAGCGTCGGATGACCCGTTCGCGTGTAGACGAACACGTCACCTTTCGAGTTGGTCGCCACGCCGGCAACCTCGCCGAAGTTCAGGTTCGCCGGAAGCTTCAGCGGTTCGATCGCTGCCTCGATACGCGAGTTCAGGAACCACAAGTTGGGCGCTCAGTGAGACACCGGCAAGAAGGGCCGCCGCGAGCGAAATCTGGAGTGTGCGTTTCATGATTGCCTCCTATCTCGCTGCCGTTGTCGTCGGCTTGATCGGGGCGCCGGTCGTCGGCTTCAGCATCAGCTTCTGCACGCGCCACGATTCGATCTCGGCGACGATGATCTGATCGGGGTTACGGCAGTCCATCATGTGCACCACCTGGAAGCCGCCAAGCTGTTTGCCGGCGTGACCGAACTTCCCGATGATCGTGCCGTCGAGCTCCATCTTGTAGATCTCGCCGGTGATGTCCCACGAGCCGGGCGTATTGCCGTTCGGGTTCGAGTTCGAGCTGAAAAGATACTGGTGCGGCCCGGGCGAGATGCAGACCGTCCACGACACGCCGATGTTGTCGTAGATGTTGCGCAGCACCAGGTTGTTGTCGAGCACCTGCATTCGGTTGTTCGCGCGGTCGGCGACGTACACGTTGCCGTTCAAGTCGACCGCGATCCCGTGCGGCGTGCTGAACTGGCTTGGCTCCGATCCGGGAATCTGGCTTCCGACCTGCTTGACGAAGCGGCCGTTCTTGTCGAACTTGACGACGCGGTGGTTCACGTAGCCGTCGGAGACGAAGATGTTTCCCTGCGGATCCCACGCGACATCGGTTGGCCGGCCGAACGTGTACTTTGCCGGCGGCGGCGCAGGGCCTGGCGGGGCGGCCGCCATACCAAGGACGGCGGGTGGCCTGCGCCCGAGGACCATCGTGATGTGTCCTTCGGGATTGAACCGGACGACGGTATTGGTGCCTTCGTCGACGACCCAGATGTTGTCCTGCGAGTCGACGCGAACGCTGTGCGCGAACTCGAAGTTGTACGCGCCTTCTCCGATCTCACGGACGTAGGTGCCGTTCTGATCGAATTCGAACAGCCGGGTATTGGCGCTGCGCGTGTAAACGAAGACATGGCCCTTGGAATTGGTCGCCACACCGATGGCCTCACCCAGATACAGTCCGGCGGGCAGTTTCAGAAAGTTCGGGACCGAATCATAGGGAATCTCGGGCACGTTCTGCGCCGTGGCCTTCGCCTGCGCGAAAGCTGAGCCGGCGCACAGGATTACGGCCAGGACGAGCTGGGACGTCAGATATCGCTTCATTGGAAGCCCTCCGAAAAATGCGGGACGACGCGGACAGTACGGACGGACTGTATACCGAAGCGCTACGGAAATGAAGATGAAGTGCCGAAAGTAATAACGAGCCTTAATATACTAGTTCGATCTATTTCCCATGACTGATCTCAAACACGATCTCGCCGCTCTGCGCATTGAACGCGAACCTGAACGCTCGGGGGGCGCCGGGCGATGGATTGTGTGGATCGCGCTGCTGATCCTGCTGTCCGCGGGCGGGTTCGCGGGGTGGCGGTGGTTTACCCGGGAGCGCCCTGTCGAGGTACAGGTCGCCAGCGTCTCCATGCGCACCGCCGGCACGCAGGCGGCGGTGCTCAACGCCTCCGGCTACGTGACCGCGAGACGCCGCGCGACCGTCTCGTCGAAGATCACCGGCAAGGTCATCGAGGTGAACGTCGAGGAGGGGATGATGGTCAGGGAAGGCCAGGTCCTTGCCCGGCTGGACGCCTCGTCGCCACGGGCGGCGCTGGCGCTCGCGGAGGCCCAGGCGGAGGCCGCACGTCGAGGACTTCGCGAGAATGAGGTGCGACTCGAACAAGCGCGCCTGGCCGAGCGCCGGGTCGACGCAGTTGCTCACGGACCGGATCGTGTCGCAGTCTCAGGTGGATCAGGCGAAGGCCGACGCGGATTCGATCGAAGCGCACATTGCCGCGCTGCGAGAACAGATTTCCGTCGCCGAGCGTCAGATTCAGGTCGAGCAGGCCGAGTTGAGCAACTACGTCATACGGGCGCCGTTCGGAGGTGTCGCGGTTTCGAAGGACGCGCAGCCTGGTGAGATGGTGTCGCCGGTCTCGGCTGGCGGCGGCTTCACCCGCACCGGCATCTGCACCATCGTCGACATGAGCTCGCTGGAGATCGAGGTCGACGTCAACGAGAGCTACATCAGCCGCGTGAAGCCGGGCCAGGAAGTGGTGGCGGTGCTCGATGCGTATCCCGACTGGATGATCCCGTCGCGCGTGATCACGACAGTCCCGACCGCCGACCGCCAGAAGGCCACGGTCCTCGTCCGCATCGGCTTCAATGAACTGGATCCGCGAATCCTGCCGGACATGGCGATCAAAGTGTCGTTCCTGCGTGACGCGGACGAATCGGCCGCGGCCGTCGCGCAGTCGACGACCCTTGCGCCAAGGGCCACGATCAAGACGGAAGGCGGCAACAGCTTCGCCTTCGTCGTGCGCGGCGACGGCGTCGAGCGCCGTGCGGTCAGGCTGGGCGACGCCGACGGCGACCGCGTCGAAGTCCTCGCGGGACTCCAGCCCGGCGACCGTGTGGTGGTGTCGCCGCCGGCCGAGCTGACGGACGGCGTCCAAAGTAGTCGTGAAATGAACAGCGGAAGTACTGGTTCGAGCGCACAACGTCCACAAGACATTCCGGCGCGGCACCGAACGGATCGACGTGCTGCAGGGCGTGAACCTGAACGTCGCGAACGGAGAGTTCCTCGCGCTCATGGGTCCGTCCGGTTCCGGCAAGACGACGCTGCTGAACCTGATTGGCGGCCTCGATTCGCCGACGGAAGGCTCGATCGAGGTGGGTGGCATCGACATCAGCGGCCTGAGCGGCGCCGCGCTCGTCGCGCTGGCGCTCGCAGAACATCGGCTTCGTCTTTCAGCTCTACAACCTGCTGCCGGTGCTGACCGCGGAGCGCAACGTGGAGCTGCCGCTGCTGCTCACGAAACTGTCGAAGGCGGAGCGCCGCAGGCACGTCGCCGATCGCGCTCAAGGTCGTCGGCTTGAGCGATCGCGCGAAGCACTATCCGCGGCAGCTCTCCGGCGGTCAGGAGCAGCGCGTCGGCATCGCGCGCGCGATCGTCACCGATCCGACGCTCCTGCTCTGCGACGAGCCGACGGGCGATCTCGATCGCAAGGCCGGGGACGAAATTCTCGATCTGCTGCAGGCGCTCAACCGCGAGCACGGCAAGACGATCATCATGGTCACGCACGATCCGCACGCGGCCGACCGCGCCACGCAGGTGCTGCACCTCGAGAAGGGCACGCTGATGGAGGCAGTGGTATGAAATACCTCCCGCTGATCTGGCGCAACCTGCTGCGGCGCAAGGTCAGGACGATCTTCACGCTCGCGTCCGTCTTCATCGCGTTCGTGCTCTACAGCTTCCTGATGGTCGTGCAGACGGCGTTCTCGATGGGCGTCGACATGGCCGGCGCCGACCGGCTGATGCTGATGCACAAGGTCAGCCTGATTCAGCTGCTGCCGATCTCGTATCAGCAGCACAATCGCGACGACGCCGGGCGTCACGGCGTCAGCACCGCCACGTGGTTCGGCGGCACGCTACCAGGACAAGGCAAACCAGTTCGCGGTCATGGCCGTCGGCCACGGAGTACTTCTCGCTCTATCCCGGAAGCGACGAGTGCCGAGGATCAGATGCAAGGCCTGGCTCGCGGATCGCCAGGGCGCGATCGTCGGCCGGAGCGTCCGCGGAGAAATACGGCTGGAAGATCGGCGACAAGGTCCCGCTCCAGGCGACGATCTGGCAGCCGAAGCAGGGCCAGACCTGGTTCTTCAACGTCGACGGGATCTACGACGGCGACAGCGACTTCGACAAGACGAACTTCTTCTTTCACTACGAGTATCTCGACGAGAACCGCCGCGGCGCGTACGGCCAGGTCGGCTGGTACGTCGTCAGGATCGACGATCCGTCGCACGCGGCGGAGATCGCGGCCCGCCTCGACTGCGCAGTTTGCGAACTCGTCGGCGGAAACGAAGACGTCGACCGAAAAGGCGTTCCTCCAGGGCTTCGTCAACCAGGTCGGCAACATCAAGGCGATGATCATCGCGATTCTCGCCGCGGTGCTCTTCACGCTGTTCCTGCTCGTCCTCGCCAACACCATGGCGCAGGCGGTGCGCGAACGGACGAGCGAGCTCGCCGTGCTGAAGACGCTCGGGTTCTCGAACCCGCTCATCCTGACGCTCGTCCTCGCTGAATCGATGTTTCTCGCGCTGATCGGCGGCGGCCTGGCGCTGGCGCGTCACCTGGGTCGCCGTCGGCACGCGGCAGCTTCAACAACGCGCTGCTGCCGGTGTTCGTCATGCGCGGCCGCGACGTGGTCATCGGGCTGGTCCTGTGCTGGCGCGCTCGGCTCGTCGCCGGCGCGCTGCCCGCGATGACCGCGATGCGCCTGCGCATCACCGACGCGCTGCGGAGAACCTGACGTGTTCCGGTGGCTCTGCCAGACATTGACCGTCTCCGCGCTCAGCGTGCGGACAATTCCGCAGCGCCTCAGCTCGTCCGCCGTCGCGGTCATCGGCATCGCCGGTGTCGTCATCGTGTTCGTCGCGGTGCTGTCGATCGGCGAAGGGCTTTCGGGCGGCCATGGCCAACGCGGGGTCGCCGAACCGCGCGCTCGTGATGCGCAGCGGCGCCGACTCGGAGATGACGAGCGGCTTCGGCGGCACCGAGGCCGACATCATCAAGCAAGCGCCCGGCCTGCGGCGCGACGACAATCGGCCGGCAGCCTCCGCGGAACTGTACGTGCTCGTCGATCTGAACAAGCGCTCGACCGGCACGCCGGCGAACGTGCCGCTGCGCGGCGTCGAGCCGACGGCGCTTCAGGTCCGCGACGAAGTGCACCTCGTCGAAGGCCGCATGTTTCAGTTCGGCACCAACGAGGCGATCGTCGGCCGCTCGGCGCAGCCGGCAGTTCACCGGCGTCGATCTGGGATCTGAATTCACGTCCGGCAATCTCACGATCAAGATCGTCGGGATCTTCGAATCCGGCGGATCGGTGTCGGAAACGGAAATCTGGTGCGACAGCCGGCTGATTCAAGGCGTCTACCAGCGCGGCAACTCCTACCAGTCGGTGCTCGCGTCGCTCGACTCGCCGGACTCGTTCGACACGTTCAAGAACTGGCTGACGACGAACCCGCAGCTGAACGTCCAGGTGCGGCGCGAGAGCGAGTACTACGCGCAGCAGTCGCAGGTCATGACCGGACTGATTCGCGGCATCGGCTACACGATCGCCGTCCTGATGGGCATCGGCGCGGTCTTCGGCGCGATCCTGACGATGTACACCGCCGTGGCGACGCGGACGCGAGAGATCGCGACGCTGCGCGCGCTCGGGCTTCAACACCGGAGTCGGTGCTGATCTCGGTGCTGGCCGAATCGCTGGCGCTCGCCGCGACTCGGTGGAATCGCTCGGCGGGCTGACGGCCTACCTGGCGTTCAACGGGTACCAGACATCGACGATGAACTTCCAGACGTTCAGCCAGGTCGCCTTCGCGTTCGCGGTGACACGATCGCTGCATGATTCAGGGTCTGAGCTACGCGCTGGTGATGGGACTGGTCGGCGGGCTGATGCCGGCGATCCGGGCCGCGCGGCTGCCGATCGCGACGGCGCTGAGAGAACTCTGATCGTCAGTTCAGCATCCTCGCAGCCAGCACCCGCTGAATCAGCGAAACTGCACGTGCCGGATTGCGCCCGCCAGAACGAACATCTTCAGGTTGTTCGTCTTGCTATCGAGAGGTGAGACGAAGAAGCCCGGACCGCCCTGGCTGTAACTCAGTGTTGTTCCTCGCACAACTTCGCCGTCCACAAAGGTGATCGTGATGCGACGGCCCATGGCCCGTCCTTCCTCCGCCGATGGCTCTCCGACGTACGCCGGGTCGCCCGCGAAATCGTGGACAAAGAATACCGCCTTCACTTGCGCGAGCGGGATCGTGATCCTTGTTTCCGTGACGTCAGGCTCGGACCACAGATCAACCATCCCTTTGGTCGGCTGAAAGTCGCGGCCGAAGCCTTTGAGAAGTCTGCCGTCCAGATACCGCACGACAAGACGATTCCACCCGCGCGAATCAATGGGCGCAGGGTCCTGACTCACGGCGATGTCGGGCTCCGGCGCAACCGGCGTCGAGCTTTGGCGGTCCGACGCGAAATTCCTTGTGACACCGATCAAGTGGGCCGCGCCCTGCAGGAGCTGGAGGTGCCAATCCTCCAATCCGCAGTCCGCTGGAAACTCAACCACCAGCCGGGCAGCCGCGCCGTCGCCCTCCGACGGCAGCTGGAACAAGACGGCATCATCCCGAATCTTCCCGCCTGTGCCAGCCTCTATAACGCGAACAGCAATCGACGGAACGGAGCGCCGCAGCCTCTCAATCATTTCCGTCGCGATCGCCTCAGAGGCCGTTGCGTTCTCCACCGATCGCGTGATCACGCGCAGCAAGCGACCCATTTCTCCCGTAAATTGGGCGCCGGACGCGCGCCCTCGGGCTGCTTCGATCATCGAGAAGGCCGCGTCCAGCGCGCGAGCCCCAATTGGCGTCAAAGCAGCGCCGGTGCTCGTGGGCGCGAGGGGGTCGCCAACTCCGGACACGCGCTTCAGCGCGAGATTGAGCCTTGCGTACTCGTGAAAAGGGTTGCAATCGACCTCGCCCGCATCCTCGACAGGCGACGTTTCGGGAAAGTCGAAGGGACGCTTGAAGAGCAGCGCGCCTCGATACTTGGCATGAGGCGCAAGACCCGCGATGTGGCACCGAAGAACCTGGGCCGGGACTGCGCACGAGCGCTCGCCCACGGCAATCTCGATGACCACGGTGCTGCCGGGCTGCAGCGGGTAACTGCTGGTCTCGATTTGCGCTCCGCGCGACGACAGATCGATCAATGAGACCTGCGGGCCATATTTGAGCTTGACGTGATTGAGCCACGAGAGCTCCGAGACAACCATTCGCCGATGCGCCCGCCGATCTGACCCCGCCTCGGCAATCAAGTCATGCTCGTCGGGCGTGGCTACGCGTACAAGGGTCAGGTGACCTCGTGAAGATGCCGGTGCGGCCGGCAAGGACCGTGCGGCGCTCGATTGCTCTGCGGAGATCATGGGTATGTGTCGAAGCATCAGCAAACGAAGAACCAGAGAAGGTCGCTTCGACAAGCTCTTTGCGCTCAGGTATTTAGGTGGAATTGCTTCCTGAAGAATCCCCGGCGCGTGTTCCGAATCGAAACATTGCCGAACAATTTGCGCGAGATCGGCACATATGCGAGGTCGAAACGCCTTGGTCCAGTCGACACGGGCGGCTGTCGGCGTAACTGCCGTCGCGGTAATGCCCGGAGGACTGCCCTTGATCAGCGCGATTTAGGCGAGCGCCGCGGCGTACTCCTCGTAACTGCCCTTGAAGTCGCGAATTCGTCCGTTTTCGAAATGCCAGACCCGCGTTCCAACTTCTTCCAGAAGATCCTGGTCATGAGTGACCAGGAGCACGGTGCCCTCGTAACGCTGGAGAGCAACATTCAACGCGTTGATGGATTCGAGATCGAGATGGTTCGTCGGCTCATCGAGCACGAGCACGTTTGGCTTCTGCAGCATGATCCGGCAGAACAGGAGGCGCGCCGTCTCGCCGCCCGAAAGGGCGTCAGTCGGCTTGAGCCCTTCTTCGCCGCTGAACAGCATCTGCCCGAGCAGTCCGTGGATCTCCTGCCGTGACGCGTCGGGATCGAAGCGGTGCAGCCATTCCACGACCGTCATCCCCTTCTCGATCTCGCCGGTGGAATCCTGCGGGAAGTAGCCGATTGACACCTCGTGACCCCAGCGGACCTTGCCGGAATCACGGTCACCGGGAGAGAGCGGCAAGTCTGGGGCATCCGCCATCAGCGCCTTGAGCAGCGTCGTCTTGCCGACGCCGTTGCGACCGACGAGGACGACCTTCTCTCCGCGATTGAGCACAACATCGAAGCCCGAGAAGACGGGCGTGCCACCGTAGGCCTTGCGCCACTCCGCTGCATTCGAGCGCCACCTTGCCGGACGGACGCTTCATCGAGAACTTGATGAACGGACGCTGAATGTTGGAACGTGCGAGCTCGGTCGTCTGGAGCCGCTCGACTTCCTTGCGGCGGGACGTCACCTGGCTCGCGCGCGTGCCGGCGCCGAACCTTGCGATGAAGTCGTTGAGCTGCGCGATCTTCTTGTCGCGCTGCTCGTTCTGCGCTTCGAGCGTCGACCGGATCTGCGTCTTCGCCACGACCATGTCGTCGTAGCCGCCGGTATACGTGATGATCGTCTGGTAATCGATGTCCGCAATGTGGGTGCAGACGTTGTTCAGAAAGTGCCGGTCGTGCGAGATGACGATCAGCGTGCCTTCGTACCGCCCGAGGAACTCCTCGACCCAGTGGATCGAGTCGAGGTCCAGGTGGTTCGTCGGCTCATCGAGCAGCAGCGCCGCGGGATTGCCGTACAGCGCCTGCGCGAGCAGGACGCGGACTTTCTGGCCGCCCTGCAGCTCGCCCATCGTGCGCTCGTGCAGCGCATCAGGGATGTCGAGGCCCTGGAGCAGCACGGCGGCGTCGCTCTCGGCCGTATAGCCGTCTTCGTCGCCGACAATCCCCTCGAGCTCGCCGAGCCGCATGCCGTCCTCGTTGGACATGTCAGGCTTCTCATACAGGGCGTCACGCTCGGCCAGCGCGGTCCAGAGCCGCTGGTTGCCCATGATCACGGTGTCGATGACGCGGTAGCTGTCGAACGCAAAATGGTCCTGCCGGAGCACGCCAAGCTTTGGCGGACGCGTCACCGTTCCGCGCTGGGGGTCGAGCTCCCCGGTAAGCAGCTTCATGAACGTGGATTTACCGGCGCCGTTCGGACCAGTGAGCCCGTACCGCCGCCCCACGGAGAACAGGGTCGTCACGTCGTCGAAGAGCACCTTCGACCCGAACCGCATGGACACAGCGCTGACTGAGATCATGAACCTTCAATTGTAGCAGGCGGTTGTAGGGCGGGTCCTGCCAGGCCCCGCCGGTCGCTAGCCGCTCCTCGAATCGAGCTCGTCCCACCGCGCGTAGGCCTGGAGGAGCAGCTCGTGCAACGATTCCAGACGGGCGAGCGTCTGCCTGATTGCCTCGCCGGACTCTCTGTAGAAGTCAGGCCCCGCGACTTTCGCGTTGAGCTCCTGCTGCTCGACCTCCAGCACTTCGATTCGCGCGGGCAGCTGTTTCAGCTCCTGCTGCTCGCGATAGGTGAGCTTCTTTGCGGCGGTCGCCGGGTCCGACAGGACCCCGCCGACCGTGTCGACTGCCGGATTCAAGAAGATCCGGCCGCGTGCGGGGAACCGCGACGCCGGCTGCGGATCCGGCCGCTGGCGCAGCCAGTCCTCGTACCCGCCAACGTACTCCGCTCAGTCGCCCTCCGCCTTCAAAGACCAGCGTGCTCGTCACGACGTTGTCGATGAACGCGCGGTCGTGGCTCACGAGGAGCAGCGTGCCCGGCCAGTCGACCAGCAGGGTCTCGAGCAGCTCGAGGGTCTCGATGTCGAGATCGTTGGTCGGCTCGTCGAGCACCAGCACGTTCGCGGGCCGGGTGAAGAGCCGCGCGAGCAGCAGGCGGTTGCGCTCGCCGCCTGACAACGCCCTCACCGGAGAAGATGCGCGCTCGGGGGCAAAGAGGAATTGTTTGAGATAGCCGTGCACATGCTGCGGCTCGCCATTGACGACGACGGTGTCGTTGCCGTCGCCAATCGTGTCGAACACCGTCCGATCGAGATCGAGCTGCTCGCGCTGCTGATCGTAGAGCGCGATCTGCACATTGGCGCCGCGCCTGACTTCGCCGGCGTCCGGCTCGAGCTCCCCCATCAACAGCCGCAGCATCGTCGTCTTCCCGGACCCGTTCGACCCGATGAGGCCGATACGGTCGCCACGCATGACGCGGAAGGACGCGTCGCGAACGACCGGATCACCGCCATAAGCTCTTCGTGACGCGCTCGGTTTCGAACACCATCTGTCCAGACCGCTCGGCCATCTCGACCTGCAGACGAACGGCGCCCATACGTGCGCGGCGCGCGGCACGCTCCACCCGCATCGCCATGAGCGCGCGGACGCGCCCCTCGTTTCGAGTACGCCGTGCCTTGATTCCCTGGCGCAGCCACACCTCTTCTTCCGCAAGACGTTTGTCGAACTTCTCGTTCTGCACGGCTTCATTCGCCAGCCACTCCTCCTTCTTCCTGACGAAGGTCGCGTAGTCGCCGGGCCACGACGTCAGCCGGGCGCGATCGAGCTCGACGATCCGGGTCGCGACGTTCTGGAGAAACACGCGATCGTGAGTGACGAAGACGACGGCGCCGGGATAGTCGACGAGAAACGTTTCGAGCCACGTCATCGTCTCGATGTCGAGATGATTGGTCGGTTCGTCGAGCAGCAGGAGGTCCGGCTGGCCTACCAGCGCGCGCGCGAGCAGCACGCGGCGGCGCCACCCGCCGGACAGTGTCTGCACCGGTGCATCCGGGGACAGGCCGAGCCGCGCAAGCACCATTTCCACGCGTTGCTCGAGACGCCAGCCGTCGCGCTCTTCGAGCTCGTGTTGCAGCCGTCCGAGTGTCTCGAGGGCGCTGCCGCCTTTTCCCTCCGAGACCTGTACGGCCGCATGGTGGTACGCCGCAACCAGGTCACCGAGATCGCCCAGCCCTTCGGAGACGATGTCGAAGACGGGACGCGGATCGGACAGCGGCACATCCTGCGCCAGCCTGCCGATGCGCAGTCCCGGCTGCCGCCAGACGCTGCCACCCTCGGGCGCCACATCGCCGCTGATGATCTGCAGGAGCGTTGATTTGCCGGTGCCGTTGCGGCCGATGACGCACACGCGTTCGCGCGGCTCGATCTGAAGGCTTGCATCAGCAAGCAGAGGCAGATGCCCGTACGCGATGGACACGCGATCGAGCGTTACGAGCGGCATCTATTAGCGCCTGTCCTGGACTTTCATAACGCCGGTCGGCCGGTTACGACGCGTGCCCGCGGATGGCCGCGAGAAACAGATCGCCGAGATCGTCGGCCTTGCGCGCGCCGATGCCCTTGACCGTCAGCAGCGCCTCGAGTGTGGATGGACGTACCCGCGCCATTTCACGGAGGGTCACGTCGTGGAAGATCACGTACGGCGGGACACCCCGCGACCGCGCGATCTCGAGCCGCACGGCGCGCAGCCGCTCGAACAGCGCGCCATCGACGCCCTCCCACGATTCGGCTTCGACGCGAGAGCGCGCACGCGGCGCCTCCTTGCGCGGTGGCCGCTGCCGGGCCAGCGCCAGTCCCGGACAGCTCGCGTCGTTCTTGAGGAGCTCGATCCCTCTCGCGGTCAGACCGAGCACGGGATATTCCTCGCCATTCAACCGGAGGAGATCCAGGCCGACGAGTTGCTCGATGTATCCACGAACCTCCGCGACAGACGCCTCGGAGAGCAGGCCGAACGTGCTCAGTGTCGCGTGCCCTCTCGCGACGACCTGCTCGCTGGCGTGCCCGCGAAGGACGCTGGCGACGTGGGTCGCGCCGAATCGCTGACCCACTCGCATCACGCACGACAGAATCTTGCGGGCGAGCACGACCGGCTCGCTCGCCGGCTCGAGCTCGTCCAGACAGAAATCGCAGGCGGCGCATCCGGCGGGCGGATAGTGGTCGCCGAAATACTCGGCGAGGTGCCGGTGGCGGCAGCCGACGCTTGCCGCGTACCGCTCCATCTGCCGGAGAAGGGCGATCGCGGCGTCCGTGAGCTCGCCGTTCTGCTCGAGCATCACACGCCATTTCATGAAGTCGGCGCTCGAGTAGATCAGCACGCACTCGGCCTCGAGGCCGTCGCGCCCCGCGCGGCCCGACTCCTGCTGGTAATGTTCGAGCGAGCGCGGCGCGCCGGCGTGCACGACGAAGCGCACGTTGGAGCGATCGATCCCCATACCGAAGGCAACGGTCGCCACGATGACGTCCACGCGCTCGCTGATGAACGCGTCCTGGTTGCCGGAGCGTTCTGCGTCAGGCAGGCCCGCGTGGTACGGCAGGGCGGGAACACCGATGCCGGTCAGCCATGCCGCGAGCGCGTCGACTTCACGCCGCGAGGTGCAGTAGATGATTCCGGCCTCGCGGCGATGACGCTCGAGGATCTCCTGCAGCTGGCGCTTCAGGGTGCCCCGTGGAAGCGCGCGATAGAGCAGGTTCGGCCGATCGAACGAGCCGACGAGCTCGAGCGGAACGTTCAGCGCAAGTTGATTGGCGATATCGCGCCGGACACGCGCGGTGGCGGTGGCGGTATACGCGTGAAGGCTGACACCGGGCAGCAGCTGCCGGAGGCGGCCAAGCTGCCGGTACTCCGGCCTGAAATCGTGCCCCCACTGGCTGATGCAGTGAGCTTCGTCGACCGCGACGAAGCCCACGTGGCAGGACGACAGCAGGTCGAGAAAGCTGTCGCTTCCCTCTCCCACCAGCCGCTCGGGAGAGACGTATAAGAGCCGGTAGCGTCCCGCGCGAAGACCCGACACGACGGCGGCTTTTTCGTCCGATGAAAGCGAGCTGTTATAGAGGGCGGCAGGCACCCCGTTGCCGACCAGGGTATCGACCTGGTCTTTCATCAGGGAGATGAGCGGCGAGACGACCACTGCCAGGCCCGGCCCTACGAGGGCTGGAGCCTGGAAGCAGAGTGATTTGCCGCCGCCGGTCGGCAGCACCGTCACCGAGTCGCGCCTCTCGAGGATCGCCTCCATCGCTTCGAGCTGGAGGGGCCTGAAGGTCGTGTACCCCCAGTAGCGTGCGATGACGTCCTGGAGCTGCGACGCGTGGTTCAGTTCGTGCTCTTCGCGGGCGCCTTTGGCGCGGAGACAGGAACCGGCGCCATCACCGGAGCATCCTTGATGGTCGTGTGATAGCTCTCGGCCATCTGCCACAGGCCGTTGATGTTCGCATAGACGCGGCTCGACCAGTACGGCTTGTCGCCGTAGGTGGGCTGCAGCTGCACCCACACGACGGCATCACCGAAGTCCCAGCCGCGTCCGAACGCCACCGGAGCCGCGCCGATCTCCGGCCGGTTCGGATTCGCCAGGCGCGCCCTCTCCATGCCCGCAAGCCGCTCAGCCTTCGACGCCGAACGGCCGCCGTTCGTGTTGACGGCACGCTGATCGTAGTTGTCGGCCACGCGCCGGCCCCATCCGCCAGACTCCTGGTCCTGCCACGCCACCAGCGCAGCTTTTTCGCCGGCGCCGAGCGGCTTGTAGGGAAGCACCTTACAGGGGTTCGTGCAGGGAACGGCAAAAGTGGTCGGAACGGTCTGGTAGTCGCGCGGCCGCACCTCGAGGTCGTTGATGTGCAGGAGGCGCCAGCCGGCGGACCGCTGTACCCAGAAGTGCCCAGAGAACTTCTTCTCGTCCTGGCTGCGTTCCAGGTACACGACCTTGTTGTACTTGTGCTCGAGGACCTTCACGTTGCTGCCGGTGCCGACCAGCGGCTTCACGCCGCGCGCGAAACGCCTCGTCCTTGGTGGCGTAGTACACACCATCGGGATCGACCCAACTGAAGTCGACATCGAGCATCTTTTCGGCGGCCGCCCTGTCGCCGCTCTGGAGCGCCTGTGTGAGCGCCTGATCCGCCTTGGCCACGTCGCTCTGCGCAGCGGCGGTCTGGCCGCGTGCCACGCTCACATACGACGTCCCAATCACAAGCGCGATCGCGAGAAACCGTTTCATAGCTTTCTCCTCATATCCTTATGATGTCCGCATCGATATCCGCCTTGGAATGCCCGCATGTTAACAGTTCTCGATCGATTTCTTCGTTACGTGACGGTACGACACGCAGTCCGACGAAGCGTCGCAGACGTTCCCGAGCACTGACAAACAGCTCGTTCTGCTGCGCGCTCTCGCTGATGAGCTCCGGTCGTTCGGCCTGGCCGACGCGGCCATTGATTCGCACGGCTACGTGACGGCGACTGTGCCGGCCACCACGTCAGGCGCCGCCGTGCCGGCAATCGGTTTTATCTCCCACGTCGACACATCTCCGGAAGTCAGCGGCGCGAACGTGCGACCGATCGTCCACCGGCGGTACGACGGCCGCGATCTCGTGCTGCCTGACGATCCGTCCGCGATTCTCCGCCCTTCCGAATGTGCTCCCCTCGCCGATCGCATCGGCGACGATATCGTCACGGCCTCGGGCACGACACTTCTTGGCGCCGACAACAAGGCCGGCGTGGCGGAGATCGTCACCGCGGCGGAATACCTCCTGGCGCATCCCGAGATCGCGCATGGTCCGATCAAGATCGCCTTCACGCCGGACGAGGAAATCGGCCGCGGAACGAAGTTCTTCGACGTTGCAGCGTTTGGTGCGAAGTACGCCTACACGATGGACGGGAGCACCAGAGGCGACCTGGAGTCCGAGAGCTTTTCGGCGGACGCGATTACGCTTACTTTTGTTGGCTTCAACACGCACCCCGGGTACGCCAAGGACCGGCTCGTGAACGCAATCAAGGTCGCAGCCGCCTTCATCTGCCGGCTGCCACGAGACATGGCACCGGAAACGACCGACGGCTACGAGGGCTTCGTGCACCCGTACGTGGTGCAGGGAGGCGGCGAAACGACATCTGTGCGGTTGATCGTTCGCGACTTCAAGACCGCCGCGCTCAGGGAGAAGGCGTTGATGCTCGAGGGGCTCGCGCACGAGGCGGCGGCCGAATACGGCGCGCGTGTCGAGATCGCGATTGAAGAGCAGTACCGCAACATGCGGGAGGTGCTCGACAAACACCCGCAGGTCGTGGACTACGCACGCGAGGCGATTCGGCGCGCGGGGATGACCGTGCGGGAGGGACCAATCAGAGGCGGCACGGATGGATCGAAGCTGTCGTTCATGGGCCTGCCGACGCCGAATATCTTTGCCGGCGAGCACAACTTCCACTCGCGGCTCGAGTGGGTGTCCGTGCAGGACATGGAAAAGGCGGTCGACGTCATCGTCAACCTGGCCCGGATCTGGGAAGAGCGCGCCTGATCTGACCCAATCGAAGAAGCTCGACCTCGACAGCTGGCGATCGCGGCCCTGACCGAGAAGGGACGCCGACTGGCTCTGGAGCTACTTCGGCGAAGTGCTCTGACCGGGTTCAGCCGGCGGGACTGGTTCAACCGGCGGGACGGGCTGAGGCGGGCTGGAGAGACTGATGATCGCGCCGGCCGCCGTCGATCCGCCGGGCGCCGCGAACCACCCTCGAGACAGATAGTCCGACAGCGTCAGCGTCAGCATGACCCCCAGGAAGAAGAACGCGACTCCCACGATGAGCTTCGTCATCCGGCTGCTGTACTTCACGTGCATGAAGAACAGGATGACCAGCGTGGCCTTGAAGATCGCGATCGACAGCGCGATCGGGAAATTCAGGTCGCCGAGGTTCACGAACGCGGCGCCCACGGTGAGCGCCGTGCACACCATCAGCGCGCCGAAGATCGTGTAATAGGTCGATTTCGGAGAGATGTGTCCTGACATGGTCCTACACGATGTGGTGCGATCGGTCCACGAGATAGAGCAAGGGGAACAGGAAAATCCAGACAATGTCGACGAAGTGCCAGTAGAGGCCTGCCAGCTCCACCGGCGTGTGCCACTCGGGTGAGAATCTCCGCTTGTGCGCCATCGTGACGATCACGCTGAGCAGGACGAAGCCGATGACCATATGCGCCGCGTGGACGCCGGTCAGGGCGAAATACAGCGAAAAGAAGATCTGCAGGTGGGGCGACTCCGCGCCCTCGAAACGGAAATTCGGACCGGGCACGTGATGCAGCTCGAACTTCTCTTTGTATTCGAAGAACTTGACGACGAGGAACGTGAGGCCGAGCGACATGGTGAACAGCAGCCATCCGACAGTCGCCCGCTGCGCTCCCGTCTGTGCCGAGCGCACCGCCAGCGCCATCGTCAAGCTGCTGCCGATGAGTACAACCGTGTTGAACCCGCCGAGGTAGATGTTGAGCTCCTCGCTGCCTATAGCCCAAGCGGCCGGATACCAGATGCGATAGAGCGTATAGGCCAGGATCAGGCCGCCGAAGAACATGACCTCGGTGACCAGGAACAGCCACATGCCGAGCGTGGACGCCTCGTGCTGCTGCTCCAGGTCGTCGAAGTGATGCTGAAGCGAAGGATGCTGGTGTCCGTGAGGCTCCGCGTGGGCCGCGGCGGCTCCGTTAGGCAACTTTTATCTCCCGCTTGGAATAGGCATACGCGCCTTCGGTGACAATCGGCGTTTCGGTGAAGTTTTCCGGGAGCGGCGGCGACTGCGTGGTCCATTCCAGGCCCGTCGCCTTCCACGGATTCGCACCGGCCTTCGGGCCCCACTTCAACGAATAGAGGAAATAGAACGCGGGCAGGACATATCCGACCGCCAGGATGGACGCGCCTGCCGACGACAGGACGTTGAGCACCTGGAACTCGGGCGGATACACGTGATACCGCCGCGGCATGCCCAGGTATCCGAGGATGAACTGCGGACCGAATGTCAGGTTGAATCCGACGAAGACCAGGAGCGCCGCGAACCTTCCGAGCGCGTCGTTGTACATCCGGCCGGTCATTTTTGGCCACCAGTAATGCAGGCCCGCGAAATACCCATGATCGCACCGCCGACCATGATGTAGTGGAAGTGCGCGACCACGAAATAGGTGTCGGTGAGGTAAATGTCGAGGCCGAGCGACGCCAGGAAGAGTCCGGTCAGGCCGCCGATCATGAACAGGCCGAGGAATCCGAGGGCGTACATCATCGGCGTCTTCCACCAGATCGCTCCCTTGTAGAGGGTCGCGGTCCAGTTGAACGTCTTCACCGCGGACGGAATCGCGACAGCGAACGACAGGAACGAGAAGATCAGCGCCGAGTAGGGCGAGATGCCCGCGACGAACAGGTGGTGCGCCCATACGAGGAAGCCGAAGATTGCGATCGCCAGGCTCGAGAACGCGACGAAGGAGTAGCCGAACACGGTCTTGCGCGAGAAGCAGGCGATGACCTCGCTGATGACACCCATCGGCGGCAGGATCATGATGTAGACCGCTGGGTGCGAGTAGAACCAGAACAGGTGCTGGAACAGCACCGGGTCGCCGCCCAGCCGCGGGTCGAAGATGCCGAGGTGCAGGCCGCGCTCGAGCGCGAGCATCAACACGGTGATCGCGATGACCGGAGTGCCGAGGATCTGCACGAGGCTGGTGGCGTAGAGCGCCCAGACGAAGAGCGGCAGGCGGAACCACGTCATGCCGGGGGCGCGCATGCGGTGGATCGTCACCATGAAGTTGAGCCCCGTCAGGATCGACGAGAAGCCGGTGATGAAGACGCCGATGCCGGTGAGCAGCACGTGGGATTCGGAGCCCTGCGAGCTGTACGGCGTGTAGAACGTCCAGCCGGTGTCGACGCCGCCGAGAATCATCGCCGTGAGGGTGAAGATGAACCCGATGACGAAGACATACCAGCTGAGAAGATTGAGCCTTGGAAACGCCACGTCCTTCGCGCCGATCATCAGCGGCATCGCGAAGTTGCCGAGGATGGCGGGCACGGCCGGGATCAGCACGAAGAACACCATCGTGACCCCGTGCATCGTGAACATCCGGTTGTACGTGTCGGCAGCCATCAGGTCGCCCTGCGGCGTCGTCAGCTCCAGCCGGATCATGGTGCCGAAGACGCCGCCCAGCATGAACGCGAACGTGACGACGATCCCGTACAGCAGCCCGATCCGCTTGTGATCCTTCGTCAGGAGCCACGACGCCACGCTGTGCCTGACGTTGAGGTAGTTGACGGGTGATTCCACCACCATCGTTTGCATAAGGTCCTGCGCTTCCTCCCCCGCGCGGCTGCCGTCCTACGGCGCAGCCTGAGCCGATGCCACACGGGCCGTGCCCGGCTGCAGCGATTTGATGTACTCGATCAAGCTTGCGACGCCGTCTTCGTTCACGAGCCCCTGGAACGTCGGCATCGTTTGCTGGTACCCGGCCACGGTCTTGGCCTGCGACGTCAGAATTGATTCACGAAGGTAGCTTTCGTCGGCGACCACCGTCGTACCGTTGTCGAGCGACACGGTCGATCCGAACACGCCGACGAGCGACGGCCCGCGCCCGCTACCGTCAGGGAGGTGACACGTCACGCACGCGAGCTGGGTGAAGAGCTGCTCGCCCCGCTCGACCATGCTCCCGCCGACGGCGAGCGTGCCGCCGCCGCCAAGCCACGCCTGGTAGTCGTTCGGTTCCATGACGAACACGGTGCCGACCATGCCCGAGTGCTGCGTCCCGCAGTACTCGGCGCAGAACAGATGATATTCGCCCGTTTTGGTCGCGGTGAACCAGATCGCGCTGTACCGTCCCGGGACCGCATCCGCCTTCACGCGGAACGCCGGAATGAACAGGTCGTGCAGCACGTCTTCGGACGTGAAGATCACCTTTACAGGGCGGCCAAGAGGCACGTGCAGCTCGTTGATCTCGCGCTGACCATCGATGTGCTGGAAGCGCCACATCCACTGTTTGCCGGTCGAATAGATCTCCAGCGTCTGATCGGGGGCCCGGATGATATGGAAGAAAACAATCGAGGCCCATACGAACATGCCCATGGAGATAAAGAAGGGGATGATCGACCAGCCGAGCTCGAGAGGCATCGAGCCGGTGACCGGCGCGCCCACCTTGTCGCCCGTGTAGTCGCGGTACTTGACCGCGAAGTACACGACGAAGATGACGACCATCAGCGCAAAGAACGAGGTGATCGCCAGCACGCCGAAAAAGAGGTTGTCTATCTCGGGGGCGAGCGAGGAGGCCTGCTCGGGAAACAGCGGGAGTTCAGACAGCATAGGGACGGTTACGCGTGGCCCTCCGTGGGCGGGTGGATGTCGCGCCGCCGCGCCAAAACGACAAACGCGCCGAGCAGCACGAGGGTCAGCACGCCGCCGAGCCTCACGAGGTTCATCACCACCGCGCCATACCGGCCGCTCGCGGGGTCGTAGTGGTAGCAATAGAGCAGCAGCTCATCGACCACCGAACCGACGTGCCCCTGCCCCGACTCGACCAGCGCCAGCCGCAACTCCTTCGGCGAGTACTCGATGCCGTAGAAATAGCGCGACAGGCGTCCGTCAGGGGTGAGCACGAGCACCCCGCTCATGTGCGCAAACTGCTGCGTCTTTTCGTCCCATTTGTAGAAGAACCCCGCGGCCGACGTGACTTCCCTGATCTGCGGCGCTTCGCCGGTCAGGAAATGCCACGCGCCGGACTGGTTCTGCATCGACCAGTAGTTCATGAGCGCAGTCTTCTTGGCCGATGCGGTCTCGGGCTTGTCGCGCGGATCGAAGCTGACGAATACGACATCGAAATCCTGGCCCGCGCTGAACGGCAGCACCTTGACCGCGCGCGAGACGCCGTTCAGCACCTGGGAGCAGAGCATCGGGCAGCTGTAGTAGACGAACGCGAGGACGACCGGCTTCCTGCCGTCGAAATACTGCGCGAGCGTCACGGGGCGATCGTTCTCGTCCCTGAACGCCGCGTCGAGCGGCAGCTTCGTGTTCAGACGCTGCCTGAACGTCACGTCTTCCAGCTGCGGCAGGCGCGCCGTCGCCAGCGTGCCCGGCTCCATCATGCCCAGGCTCGGGCTCGGAAAGCCCGGATCCTGCTGCGCGTACGCAGGAGTGCTCAACGCGCAAAGACCAATGCCCAATGCCCAACGAACGAAGACACTTCTCATCTTCGCCTTTCCATGACGCGCCCGGAGCTCGCGTCCGACGGCATCAGTCCCGGCGGCGCCGGCTGCGAGGCATCCTGTTCGCGTGACAGCAGCCCGCGCTCGACCATGATTCGCATCGCGTCTTCAATGGGGATGTGGACCGTGCCGGCGTCCTTATCGACCCACCCGTAGCTGTTCAGCACCGCGTCTTCCTTCATGCGGAACTCGTAGAACTCGTTGCGGGGAAACTGCTGCAGCCTTGGCTCAGCCGGCAGGCGCGGCGGATCGTTCACCGCCAACGGATACTCGCTCGTGTCGACGCGCGCGGTCGATTGGCGGATCAGCAGCCAGTACATCAATCCCAGCCCGACGTGCACGACGATGGCGGAGATGATCAGCCAGAATCCGAACTTCACCATCAACCCGATATTGGCGTCGGTGTGCTCGTAGCCCGCGCCCGGCGGCGTCTCCAGGTACTGATCGTCCGCTGAACGGTGGCCGGCGATGTCGTGGGGCTGCGCGTGTTCAGACATCAGTGGCCTCCGGTGCTTTCAAGCGCCTGGGGAAGGTACGGATCCCCAATCGGCAGCAGCGGCCGCTGGCGGAGCTGGGTGAAGAACATCCAGACCCAGAGGCCGCCGATAGCGAGCGGCGCGGCCAGATCCAGCCAGTGGATAAACAGCACGCTCGTGTGCTCCCCTGCCAGGACGTGGAGGTTGGGGCCGCTGCTGTCGAACTCGGGCGAGACGAGCATGAACAGGTCGGCGAAACGCATGAACAGGATCCAGAACGCCACCATCACGAGCTGCGACGGCGCGCGTTTCCGATCGCGCGACAACAGCAGCGCGAACGGCACGGCGAACTGGAACAGGACGAGGCAGAGCGCCAGGTACTGCCACCCGTGGGTGATCCGCGTGACGAAGTAGGGGACCTCTTCCTGCAGATTCGCGGCGTACACGATCAGGTACTGCGAGAAGTTGAAATAGGCCCAGAGCATGACGAACGCGAGCGACAGTTTGCCGTAATCGGCGAAGTGGTGCGGCTTGAAGACGCCCGCCATCGGCTCCCGGCGGCTCAGAAACGAGGCCGCGATGATCGTGAACGACAGCGCCGCAAGCCCCTGCCCCGCCAGGAACAGGAAGCCGTAGATCGTCGAGTAGTACTCCGGGTTGAGCGACATGACCCAGTCGATCGCCGCGAAGGTGATCGTGAGCACGTAGAAGACGAGGCCCGCGCCGCTCACTCTCTGCATGGTGCGCGTGGCGATCACGTCGCCATCATCCTGTGCGCGCGAGAGCCTGCTCAGCCTCCACGCGAGCACGTTCCAGACGATGAAATACAGCACGGCGCGGGCCAGGAAGAACGTCTGGTTGAGAAACGGCGTCTTGTGCCGGAGGATTTCATCCGCCTGCACGGCCTCGGGGTGCATCCACGGGTAGAGCGAACGCATCCCGAGGACGACCGGGATGAAGAGCAACGACATCAGCGGCAGCGTGCGGCTGGATGCCTCCCAGAGCCGGCGGGCCACGAGACCCCACGCGCCGCCCGAGAGGTGGTGAATCATGATCAGGGCGAGCGAGCCGAGCGTGACACCCAGCCACAGCAGGTAGGCAATCAACCAGGCGCGGAAAAACTGGTCGCGGTTGATGGCGAAGCCGATCCCGCACACCGCGAGGCCTGCGATGCCGACCATCAGCGCCCACGAGCGGCGCCCCTCGATGTCGGCGGGCGGGTCGAAAGTCGTCGTCACGCTCACGGGGCCTCCGGCCTGGGGGCCTCGCCGGCAGGCGCCGTGGCAGGCCGATCGAGATCTGCGCGGCGATCGTCCGGCACGTCGGCGATGGTCGCATTCTGGCTGAATTGCAGCGCTCGCTCGTAGGCGACGATCGCCCACCTGTCAGCCACGGGAATCTGCGCCGCGTAGTCCTGCATCACGCCGAACCCGTGCGTCATCACGTCGAAGAAATAGCCGGCCGAGGCGCCGCGCAGGCGGTCCAGCATGAGCGACGGCGGCTGACGCATGCCGCGCTGGACGACCATGCCGTCGCCTTTGCCGGTCCGGCCGTGGCACGGCGAGCAGAACACGTTGTACCGCTCCTGCCCGCGAGCCAGGAGCTCCGCGGTGACCGGCATCGGAAACAGATTGGCGAGGGTGCCGTTGATCTTGCCCGTGTAGAACAGCTCGTCGTCGTCGACGAGCGGATTGCGCGACACCGTGTTCACCACCGGCATCCGTGCGGAGCTGCCATCGGTGAAGAACTCGCTCATCCGCAACGGCCGGTAGCGGGGGCCGTTGTGCATGTCCTGGCGGCACGCACCGAGCGCGAGGCTCACCGCCATAATCGCCAGAAGACGCGACACCGTTCGCCTCACGCTCAAACTCCCAACGCCACGTTGGAGAATTCGCCGCGGCAACAGGTCTAAGGCGCAACTTCGGATACCCCCAGCGGACGAAGATTCTTGAGAAACGACTCGGTCGCGTAGCGATCGAATCTCGGATCCGCCGCCTCGATGCAGAGGAAGAATCGATCGCGTGACGCGCGGTCGAATGCCGGCACGTTGAACACCGGGTGATACGGCATCGGCAGCTTGTTCAGCGCGATCATGCCGAGGAACGCCGCGAGGGAGGCGCCCAGGATGGTGCACTCGAAGGTCACGGGGATGAAGTGCGGCCAGCTGTGGAACGGGCGGCCGCCGATGTTCATCGGCCACGCGCTCACCTGTGTCCACAGCTGGAGCGAGTAGCCTCCGAGGCCGCCGAGAATGCCCCCAACGAGGACGATCAACGGCAGCGGGTTCTTCGTCAGGCCGAGCGCGTCGTTCAGCTCCTCGATCGGGAACGGCGTATACGCATCCATCGCGGTGTAGCCGGCAATACGCGCGCGGTTGGCCGCCTCGACGAGATCCGTCGGGTTGTCGAATTCGGCCATCAGGCCGTGTAGCGTCTCGGTCTGGACGTCGTGCGCCATCATCTCACCCGTGATCTTCGGCTGTCTTCAGCTTGGCTTCGGGCACGAGCGTGCGGACCTCGAAGATCGAAATCGCCGGCAGCAGCCGAACGAACAGGAAGAACAGCGACAGGAACAGGCCGATCGTCCCGGTGAACATGCCGAAGTCCCACCGCGTCGGGACGTACATGTCCCACGACGAGGGGAGGAAGTCCCGGTGGAGGCTCGTGACGATGATGATGAAGCGCTCGAGCCACATGCCGACGTTCACCAGGAGCGAGAGGACGAACAGCAGCGGGATGTTGTCCCGGACGCGGCGGAACCAGAACAGCTGGATCATCAGCGCGTTGATCGAGATGAGCGACCAGTAGAAGAACGCGTACGGGCCGGTCATGCGGTTGGACATCATGAACTCTTCGTACAGGTTCCCGCTGTACCAGGCGAAGAACGCCTCGTTCACGTAGCCGTAGGCGACGATCATCCCCGTGACGAGCATGATCTTCGTCATGTTGTGGATGTGCCGCATGGTGATGAACCCTTCGAGCCCGAACGCCGCGCGCATCGGGATCGCGAGCGTCATCACCATGGCGAATCCGGAGTAGATCGCGCCTGCGACGAAGTAGGGCGGAAAGATCGTGGCGTGCCAGCCGGGCAGCTGTGATACCGCGAAGTCGAAGCTGACCACCGTGTGCACCGACAGCACGAGCGGCGTCGAGAGCCCGGCGAGCAGCAGGTAGATCGTTTCGTACCGCTGCCAGTGTCGCGCCGAGCCGCGCCACCCGAGCGCGAGCACGCCGAAGATCCGGCGGGCGAGCTTCGACTTCGCCGAGTCGCGCAGCGTCGCGAGGTCGGGGATGAGGCCCGTGAACCAGAAGAGGAGCGACACCGTGAAGTACGTCGAGACGGCGAAGACGTCCCAGATCAGCGGGCTGCGGAACTGCGGCCAGAGGCCCATCGTGTTCGGGTACGGGAAGAGCCAGTACGCCGCCAGCCACGGACGGCCGGTGTGGAGCAGCGGGAACATCGCTGCGCACGCCACCGCGAACAGCGTCATGGCTTCGGCAAACCGGTTGATCGACGTGCGCCACTGCTGGCGGAACAGCAGCAGGATCGCCGAGATCAGCGTTCCCGCGTGGCCGATACCAATCCACCAGACGAAGTTGATGATGTCGAACGCCCAGCCGACCGGAATGTTGTTGCCCCAGATCCCGATGCCCGTGAAGAGCAGCTTGACGATCGTGAGGTTCAGGATCATCAGGAACATGAACGCGACCGCGAAGCCGAAGAACCAGCCGATCGGCGTCCGATGCGTCAGGACAATGCCGGCGATGCGATCGGTGACGGAGCCGAATGTGTGTCCGGGCTCGATGACGCCCGGCGTGCGCGCCAGCAGCGCCTCCCGGGCGCCGCTCGCGGCGGACGCCGTGTGCGAGCGGTCCAGCCGATCAGCCATCAGCGTTCTTCCCCGGCAGCTGCGGTCGCGCCTGCGGGCTCCAGTTCGGCATTCGGATTGCGCACGAGGGCCATGTACGTCGTGCGGGGACGGTTGTTCAGCTCCGCCAGCAGCGAGTAGTTGCGCGGGCTGGCCTTCATTTTCGCAACCTGGCTTGCCGGGTCGTTGATGTTGCCGAAGACGATCGCGTTGGTCGGGCACGCCGCCTGGCACGCCGTCACGATCTCGCCGTCGCGGATCGGCCGGTCGTCGAGCTTCGCGGCGATGCGCGCATGGCTGATGCGCTGCACGCAGTAGGTGCATTTCTCCATCACGCCGCGGCTCCGCACGGTCACGTCGGGATTGCGCATCGGCCACAGGCTCTGCGTGTCCCAGTCCTGATAGAGCAGGAAGTTGAAGCGGCGCACCTTGTACGGGCAGTTGTTCGAGCAGTACCGGGTGCCGACGCAGCGGTTGTAGACCATGTCGTTCAGGCCTTCATCGCTGTGAGTCGTCGCGGCCACGGGGCACACCACCTCGCACGACGCGTTCTCGCACTGCTGGCACGGCATCGGCTGGTGGTACGTGTCGGGGTTCTCGATGTCGCCCGTGTAATAGCGGTCGACGCGCAGCCAGTGCATCTCGCGGCCGTTGAGCACTTGCGCCTTGCCTACGACAGGCACGTTGTTCTCGGCCACGCAGGCGACCACGCAGGAGTTGCAGCCCGTGCAGACGTTCTGATCGATTGTCATGCCCCACGCGTAGCCTTCGTACTTGAACGGCTGCGCGTACATCGTCAGCGGTGTGGCCTTCACGATCTCCATTTTCTGAGCGAACCGCGGGTCCTGCTCGAACTGCGTCCGGCTGGCCACGCGCACGAGGTTGCGGCCCTCGAGCGACCAGTGATCCTGCGTGCACGCGAGGTCGTAGCTTTCGCCGGTTTTCGTGAGCTCGACGCCCGCGAGAATGTCCGGCGCCGCCATCGTCCGCAGTGCGTTCACGTTGAAGCCGCTGCCCGTGCCGGCACGGCCGGCGCGGGCGCGGCCGTATCCAAGATGGAGGGTCAGCGTATCCGGCGCCTGGCCGGGCGCCAGCCATACGGGAATGAGAAGGGTGCGGTCCCCCTGCTTCAATTCGACGACGTCGCCGCTGATCAGGCGAAGACGATCCGCCGTGGCTGGAGAGATCAGCGCGGCGTTGTCCCACGTCAGCTTCGTCAGCGACTTCGGGACTTCCTGCAGCCAGGCGTTGTTTGCAAAGCGCCCGTCGTGAACGGTCGGATCGGGTCGGAAGACGACTTCGAGGCCCTGGCCAGCGCCGGCAGGCGCAAGCTGCGACGCGAAATTCGACTGGAGCGCCATGGTCTTCGGCGCAAACGCCGTGTTCGGCACGACGCCGTCGTGCAGCCACTTGCGCCAGTTGCGATCGAATGCCGCGGTGGCAGCGGCCGCGGCCGCAGCCGTCGCGGCACCGGCAGGCGCAGCACCACCCGGGGCAGCTGCAGCCGGAGCTGCTGCGGGCGTCGCGGCCCCTGCCGCCGTGAATGCGCCGGGTCTGTTCCAGTACGCGCGGACCAGGTCGTAGCCAGGCCTCTCAGCGCCCGCGCTCAACGCCGACATCACTTCGTGCACCGACTTGCTGCCGTACAGCGGCGCGATCAGCGGCTGAATGATGGTGACGGTGCCGTCGTCGGACCGCACGTCGCTCCACATTTCCAGGTAATGCGTCTCGGAGATATTCCAATGACAGAGCGCCGCGGTCTCGTCCTCGTACAGTCCAAGATGCGCCCGGACCGGAACCTTCTCCATCGCGTCGGCGAACGTCAGATCCACCGGCGCGGTGTAGACAGGGTTCCCTCCGGCGATCAGGAGGAGGTCCACCGTCCCGGCATTCATGTCGTTGACCAGCGTCTGCAGACCGGCGCGCTGATCCATCGGCTGCGCCTCGACCGTCTGTGTGTAGACGACCGTGGCGCCGACGTTGCCAAGCGCGCCGTTCATCGCGTGGGCGAGCGCGTGCACGATTGCCGGCTGGCCGTCGCCTGCGATCACGAGACTGCGGCCGCGGCTGGCCTGGAGATCCTTGACGAGCGGGTCGATCCAGCGGGTCGCCGCCGGCGGCGCGGCGGCGCTGCCGGCGCCGGCGACACCAAGCTGCGCCGCCACGGCGCGCGCGAACGATTCGATCTCGCTGGCCTTGAGCGGCAGCCGGTGATCGGCGCGCGAGCCCGTGTTGGTTGCGTCGCTCTCGACGGCATAGAGACGATTGAGCTGCGCGCGATCGCCCTCGAGGCGTCGGCGCGACGCAAAGGCGCGCGAGTGGCGCAGACCCGAGGCGCCGCTGCAGAGAAAATCGGCGTCGAGCGAGAGGATGACGTCGGCCTTGTCGATCGAGTACTGGGGATCGACGTATTCACCGAACGCCCGGCGGCTGCCTTCCCGCGCGTTGTGGCGGCCGAGCGGCTCCCACTGGATCCACTTGGCCTGCGGGAAGCGCGCCAGGAACTCCTGCATCTGCGCCGCCAGCGTCGGCGAGGCAACCGTCTCGGTGAGGATGCGGACACCGCTCCCCTGTTTTGCCGCCTGCGGCCCGAGCGCGACGCGCATCGCGTCGACGAAGGCGCTGAACGTGCGGATGTCGCCGAGGTTGGTGATCGTGCGCGAGCGGTCTGGATCGTATAGACCGAGAATCGAGGCCTGCGCGAAAAGGTCGGTGGCGCCGCCGCTCGACGGATGATCGGGGTTGCCTTCGATCTTCGTCGGACGCCCTCCGTGGCTCTCGACGAGCAATCCCATGCCGGCGCCGTTCATCGGCATGGCGGTCGCGAAGAAGAGCGGCTTACCCGGCACCTCCTCCTCGGGCTGGCGGACGTAGGGAATGATCTCTTCGGTCGGCTGACGCGTGCAGGCGCTGACGCCCGCGAGCGCGAGCGACGCACCCATCAACTTCAGAAAGCCGCGACGACCCACTGGATCGAGCCATTCGGACGCGTTCTGCGGAAACTCGCGATGAAGGAACTCCTTGAATTCGGGTGTCTCGGATAGCGATTCGAGGCTGCGCCAGTACTCGCGCCCTCGTGTGGCTTCGAGCCTGGAGCGGAGCGCCTCGATGTCATTGCGTTCGTTCATGCGCGGGTCACTTACCGATGACACGTCGAACAGTTGAGCGAAGGATTGATGCCGTATTCCTTGACCAGCTGCGGCCCGAGCACCGATTGCGCGACGGCCGGGCGATAGCCCATGGTCGTGATTTCACTGCGCGGCCGGACGTAGTCCTGCGGGTTCTTATGGCAGTTGATGCACCACTCCATCAGCAGAGAGTTCTCCTGGTAGATCAGCGGCATCTGATCGACCCGCCCATGGCATGATTCGCAGCCGATGCCCTTCTTCACGTGAATGCTGTGATTGAAGTACACAAAATCCGGCAGGTCGTGAACCCGGATCCAGCGCAGCGGCCGATTGTCGCGGAAGCTCGCGCGCACCGGTTCCAGGAACGAGGCGTTCGCGAAGAGGACCGAATGACAGTTCATGCAGGTCTTGGTGGGGGGAATCCCCGCGAACGAGGATGTCTCCACCGAAGTGTGGCAGTAGCGGCAGTCAATCCCGTCGTCAGCCACGTGATGCATGTGACTGAACTGCAGTGGCTGCTCGATGGACTCGTGCGCGCGCGTGACGTACGTCGAGCGCCCGAGGACGATGGCGAGCAGGATGAGACCAGCGACCAGCGAAAGAACGCCGAAAATACTGACCTTCGAGAGGGTGTTGGCGCTTTGACGGAATATCTGCGGCATCGACGTTTGCGGGCGCGACTGCGAGGCGAAAGCAACAATATACCTGCCCCTGCCATGTGCCGTTAAGCTCAAGTGTATCGGTTGCCCGGAACAGGACTGGCGCCCGAGCGGTACGTGCAGGTCGTTGATTTCGCGCTGGCCGTCAAGGTGCTGAAAACGCCAGGGCCCTTACGAGTGGAAGAAGACGATCGAGGCCCACACGAAGATGCCGATCGAGATGACGAATGGGATCAGCGACCACCCGAGCTCAAGAGGAACCAACCCCTGGATTGGGGCGCCCACTTTCCCGCCGGTGTCGTCGCGGTACTTGATCGCGAAGTACACGACGAAGATGACGACAATCAGCGCAAAGAACGCAGTGATCGCCACCACGCCGAGATAGAGGCTGTCTATCTCGGGAGCGACCGTGGAGGCGTGCGGGGGAAAGGTGGAGGCCTGCGGGGGAAAGAATGAGAATCCATACGGCATAAGAAAGATTCAGCTTCGCGAAGGTCCTTTGGCCAGGGCTTCACACGCTTGACAATCCATGGCAGGATCATACGTTGCCTCGTCACGTGGCCAGCGAGGCCGAGCACGAGCGCGTCCGGGCGCCGTGTTCGCGCGACTTTCAGCAGCTGGCCGCCAAGCAGGTATGAGCATGGAGCACTCTCCCGGGGACACGGGCCCGCCGCCCCGCCGCGGCCCCTCCGTCGACCTCGACCCGACCGGGATCGTCACGGGCAAGGGCCCGGACAGGCAACGCCGCCAGTTTCTGAACTATTCATTCTACCGGCTCGACCCGGTGTTCCGGCGGCTCCCCGCGGACGAGCGGCGGGCGGCGGGGACCGAGTTCATCGAACTGGTGCGGAAGTGGGAATCTTCGGAGGAGCTGATCCTCCGCACCTACTCGCTCGTGGGCCTGCGCGCGGGCGTGGACTTCATGCTCTGGCAGATCGCGTTCGACCCGCTGTGCTTCCAGTCGATGGAAGCGACGATCAGACGGTCGCAGCTGGGCGTCTACCTGTCGCAGGTGCACAGCTTCCTTTCGCTGCAGCGCCGGTCGCAGTACGTCAACCGTCTGAAGGGCGCCGGGGAGGGCGTCGAGCTGCTGCCGGGCCAGGGGAAGTTCCTGTTCGTGTACCCCTTCTCGAAGACGCGGTCGTGGTACCGCCTTTCGCCCCACGCGCGGCAAGGGATGATGGACGAGCATATCGCCGCCTCCGCGCCGTTCAAGGGCGTCAGCCTGAACTCGAGCTACAGCTACGGCATAGACGATCAGGACTTCGTGGTCGCGTTCGACTCGGACTACCCGCAGGAGTTCGTCGATCTGGTGGGGCGGCTGCGTTACACGGAGGCGAGCCTCTATACGCAGCGGGACACGCCGATGTTCACGTGCGCGAAGGCACCCATTGACGCGATCCTCGCGCAGTTGGCGAACATGGATTAGCATCGCCGCGTCTGAGGCAAGCGTGTCTCGCGTACACTCCCCCGATGGAACCTGAGACCGCGGACAAAGTGCGACGACCGGCTGGACTCTGGCTGCTGACCGTCGTGCTACTGACCAGCCCGGCGCTTCATTTCTTGGCGTTGCACTTCGACACGCGTTGGCTCAACTTCGGTAGCCACCAGCCCTGGGACGCGTTCGTCTACTTCGCCATTGCGCCGGTGGTCGGCGCGTTGATGCTACGCCGCCACGAGCGGGCGCGATTCTCGGTCTACGTCTTTCTGTCCTGCGAGATCCTGCGTGCGATCCGAATCCACTCGTGGCCTCTGGGTCTGCTGGCGGCGACCTCGATCCTGTACCTGCAGCTTCCCGCGGCGCGGCGGTTCCATCCAGCGGTGGACCCGCGCAAGGTGATGGCGCGGCTGCGCCTCGGGCCTCGCACGTCGTGAAGGGGGCGCCATGTGACGCACATCGCACGATACGGACCACGTCAGGTCTGATGACTCTTACCGCCAGCCCTGGAGCCGCGAGGGCGCGATGCCGGTCTCGGCGCTTGACTCCCGCGATGCGCGATGGTACAAACGGTCACTTTTTTTCAAACTCGAAGCGGGGAGACAGGCTTGGCCCAGACGGAAGCAGAACTGCTCGACAACCCTGTCGCGGGCCGTCCCACGCTCATCCTGCGCTCGCCGGATTTCCACTCGATCACCGAGGTCGTCGCGGAGCCGGTCGAGCGGCGGACACCGATCGGCTGGTGGCTCTTCTTCATCCCTTCCCTCGCGCTCCTCGGCCTTCTCGGCGTGGCGGTCTCGTGGCTGTTCTGGGAGGGGATCGGCATCTGGGGCCTCAACGTCCCCGTCGGCTGGGCGTGGGACATCACGAACTTCGTGTTCTGGGTCGGGATCGGGCACGCCGGGACGCTCATCTCGGCGATCCTCTTCCTCTTCCGCCAGAAATGGCGCACCTCGATCAACCGCTCGGCCGAGGCGATGACCATCTTCGCGGTCATGTGCGCCCTGACGTTCCCGGGGATCCACGTGGGACGCGTCTGGGTCGCCTACTGGATGTTCCCGCTCCCGAACCAGATGGGCGTGTGGCCCAACTTCAGGAGCCCTCTGCTCTGGGACGTCTTCGCGGTCAGCATCTACGGAACCGTCTCGGTCCTGTTCTGGTACGTCGGCCTGATCCCGGACCTGGCGACGATTCGCGATCGGGCGAAGACCCGCACCCGGAAGTTCGTCTACGGCCTCTTCGCCCTCGGATGGCGGGGCTCCGTGCGGCAATGGCATCACTACGAAACCGCCTACCTCGTTCTCGCAGCCCTCGCGACGCCGCTGGTCCTCTCGGTTCATTCGATCGTCTCGATGGATTTCGCGGTCTCCGTCCTCCCTGGATGGCATACGACGATCTTCCCGCCCTACTTCGTCGCGGGCGCGATCTTCTCCGGGTTCGCCATGGTGCTGACGCTCATGGTGATCTGCCGCAAGGCGTTCCGCCTCGAGCACATCATCACCCTCCGGCACTTCGACTACATGGCGAAGATCATGCTCGTGACCGGGACGATGGTCGGCTACGCCTATGCCACGGAGTTCTTCACCGCCTGGTACAGCGGGAACCCCTACGAGTTCTTCACGTTCCTGAACCGCGCGCTCGGACCGTACGCCTGGGCCTACTGGATCATGATCACCTGCAACGTGATCAGCCCCCAGATCTTCTGGTTCAAGAAGGCGCGCACGAGCATCCCGATCCTGTTCGTGCTGTCGATCGTCATCAACATCGGCATGTGGTTCGAGCGGTTCGTGATCATCGTGACGTCGCTGCACCGTGACTTCCTTCCCTCGTCCTGGGGCTACTTCACTCCCACGATCTGGGACGTGTCGTGCCTGCTCGGAAGCTTCGGGCTCTTCTTCACGATGTTCTGCCTGTTCGTGCGCTTTCTTCCGATGGTGGCAACCGCCGAGGTCAAGACCGTCCTGCCGCAGGCCGATCCGCATTGGCAGCCCGGCCCCGAACGCGAGATCAAGGACCACCGAGCCGCACGCGGCCCCGTGTGGCGCCGGAGCCCGCTCCCGAAGGAGCCTCCTGATGCCGCTCTTCTTCCCGCGGCTCCCGAAGGGGCCCTACTACGGAATCCTCGCCGAATTCGCGACGCCGGCGGACCTCTATCACGCGTGCGAGCGGGTGCGTGACGCGGGCTTCACCCGGTGGGACGCCCACAGCCCGTTCCCCGTCCACGGCCTCGACGCGAGCGATGGGGCTCCGACGCTCCCCGCTTCCCTGGATCGTCCTCGGCATGGGACTGACGGGGGCCGCGCTCGGGTTCGTCCTGCAGTGGTGGGTCCACGCCTGCGCCTACCCCCTCGTGATCAGCGGCAAACCGTACTTCGCCTGGCCCGCCTATCATTCCGATCACCTTCGAGGTCGGAGTCCTCTTCGGCGCGCTCGGCGCCGTCTTCGGCATGCTCGGCCTGAACCGGCTCCCCATGCACCACCATCCGCTCTTCCAATCCAAGGTCTTCGAGCGGGTGACCGACGACGCCTTCTTCATCTCGATCGAATCGTGGGATCCCCGGTTCGATCCGTCGGCCACCGGGAAGCTGCTGGAGTCGCTGGGCGCACGAAGCGTCGAGCTCCTGGAGTCCTGAATGATCCCCGAACGCGATCGCGTAGCGCTGCGGCCCGAGCAGGCCACGATCCCGCCGGGGCACCCGTGGAACCGCATTCCGGTCATTGGCGCCGTCTGCGCCCTGCTGGGGGCGGTGGCCTGCGCGATTCTGGGGGCGGCGAATCCGAAGCAGTTCTTCTTCTCGTGGCTCGTGTCGTTCCTGTTCTTTCTGAGCCTGGCCCTCGGCGCGCTCTTCTTCGTGCTGATCCAGTACGCGGCCCAGGGAGGATGGGGGATCGTGCTGCGACGGATCGGGGAGACGACCTTCGCCACGCTTCCCGTGATGGCGGCCCTCTTCCTCCCGGTGCTCCTCGGCCTGCACGATCTCTACTCGTGGACCGTCCCCGGGGCAGCCGAGCACGATGCGCTGCTTCGCTGGAAGGCGCCATACCTCAACGTGCCGTTCTTCCTGATCCGGGCGGCGCTCTACTTCGGAATCTGGTCCTTCATCGCCCTCCTCTACTACCGCGGCTCGCGCGGTCAGGACGTGACGGGGGATCCCGGGGTGTCGGCCCGCCTGCGCCGCCTCGCCGGGCCCGCCATCATCGTCCTCGCGCTGACCCAGACCTTCGCCTCGATCGACTGGATCATGTCGCTCACGCCGCACTGGTACTCGACCATGTTCGGCGTCTATTTCTTCGCGGGTTCCTTCGTGGGGTTCATCGCGCTTCTCTCGGTCGTCGCGGTGGCGATGCGCGGGGCGGGGCTGCTGGACACGGTCATCAGCGCCGAGCACCTGCACGATATCGGAAAGCTCCTGTTCGCATTCACGGCGTTCTGGGCCTATATCGCCTTCTCCCAGTTCTTCCTCATGTGGTACGCGAACCTCCCGGAGGAGACGATCTGGTACAAGGCGCGGATCGAGGGGTCCTGGATGACGGTCTCGCTCCTCCTCATGGCGGGACATTTCGTGGCTCCGTTCTTCTACCTGATGGGGCGGACCGTCAAGCGGAAGGGAGCGACCCTGGCCGTCGGGGGAGCGTGGCTCCTCGCCATGCACTTCGTGGATCTCTACTGGCAGGTCATGCCGACGCTCCATCCCGAGGGGCTCCGTCCGTCGGCTCTGGACGTGGCCGCGCTCGTTGCCGTCGGCGGGTGCTTCGTGGCGGCGGCGAGCTGGCTGATGCGACGGCAGGCGCTCGTACCGCTGCGCGACCCGAGGCTTGCCGAATCGCTCGCGTTCGAGAACGTCTGAGGCGCGACGTCGCGTTCACGTACGGACGCGTTCGCGACGTCGGTTGCCCGCATGGCGAGTTTCGTGTAGAGTTTGCGCGAGACTGAATATTCCTGCGCGGGCTGCCCGCTTTGATGACGGGCGGAAGGCAGCGTCAACGGTGACGACCGAGGGGAGGTTTGCGATGACCAAGGAGCCGAGCATGCGCGGGACAGGGAACAGGTTGTGGCTGGCGGCTGGGCTGGTCGCGGTGTTGGTCTGGCCGGGCGTCGCCGTCGCCGCCTCGTCCATCACCGGAACCGTCACCTTCGACGGGAAAGCCCCCGCGCTCAGGCCGCTCGCCATGGACGCCGACCCCGTCGTGCGCCAAGAAGCACTCGGCACCCGTGCCGAACGAGATGCTGGTCCTCGGCAGCGGCAACACCATGGGGAACATCATGGTCTGGGTCTCGAAGGGGCTCCCGGCCGGGAAGACCTGGCCCGCTCCCACGACTCCGGTGGTCCTCGATCAGAATGGCTGTCAGTACAAGCCGCACGTGATGGGGATCATGGTCGGTCAGCCCTACAGGATCCTCAACTCCGACGGCATCCTCCACAACATCCACACGCTTCCCAAGATCAACACGGCGTTCAACCGGGCGATGCCGGCGACGGTCAAGGAGACGACCACGACGTTCGCCAAGCCGGAGGCGATCTTCCAGATCAAGTGCGACGTCCACCCGTGGATGAGCGCCTACATCGGCGTCTTCACCCATCCCTTCTTCTCGGTGACGAGCACGGACGGGAAGTTCACGATCTCGGGCCTCGACCCGGGGACCTACGAGATCACCGCCTGGCACGAGAGGCTGGGGACGCAGACGGCCTCGGTCACGGTTGGCGCCAGCGATACGAAGACCCAGAACTTCAAGTTCGCCGTCCCCGCCGCGAAGTAGCGATCCGGAGAACAGCCGCATGAGTCAGCCAGGCAGCCTGTCGCCGCACCCAAGCCGCACGTCGCGCACGAAGCCCATCACGAGGAGCTCGGCTTCTGGCGCAAGTACGTCTTCTCCACCGACCACAAGGTCATCGGCATCCAGTACGCCGTCACCGGCCTCCTGTTCCTCCTCTTCGGCTTTTCGCTGATGATGCTCATGCGCTGGCAGCTCGCCTACCCGGGCGCCGCGCTGCCGCTGCTCGGCAGCCTCCTCGGCGAGGCGCGCATGCCGGGCGGGACGATGCTCCCCGAGTTCTACAACGAGCTCGGGGCGATGCACGGCACCATCATGGTCTTCCTCGGGGTGGTCCCCCTCGCCGTCGGAGGATTCGGGAACTTCGTGCTCCCGCTCCAGATTGGAGCCCCGGACATGGCGTTCCCGAAGCTCAACATGGTGAGCTACTGGTGCCTTCTTCCTCGGCGGCGTGACGATGCTGGCCAGCTTTCTCGTCCCCGGGGGAGCCGCGCAGTCCGGGTGGACCTCCTACGCGCCCCTCGCCATCCTTGCGCCGGGCCAGACGATGTGGCTCATCGGGATGATCTTCCTGATCACCTCGTCGCTGCTCGGAGCGATCAACTTCATCACGACCACGATCCAGCTCCGCGCCAAGGGGCTCACCTTCATGCGATTCCCCTTCTTCGTGTGGGCCCAGTTCGTCACGGCCTTCCTCCTGCTCCTGGCCTTCCCGCCGCTCGAGGCCGCGGGGGTCATGCAGCTGATGGATCGTCTGGCCGGCACGAGCTTCTTCC
This sequence comes from uncultured Acidobacteriota bacterium, assembly GCA_963741135.1. Taxonomy (GTDB): domain Bacteria; phylum Acidobacteriota; class Vicinamibacteria; order Vicinamibacterales; family UBA2999; genus Gp6-AA40. Next base: position 623,998 of record CAVUHC010000002.1, on the reverse strand, counting down.
TCCCGAGCGGCCTCGTCGTCAGCGGCCAGGTCCTCACCAATGGCCGGCGGAGGCAACCCGCTCCTCTGGCAGCACCTGTTCTGGTTCCTGGCGCACCCGGAAGTCTACGTCCTGATCCTTCCCGCGATGGGAATCGTGGCCGAGATCATCGCGAACAACACGCGGAAGCCCCTGTGGGGCTACCGTTCGATGGTCTACTCGCTCGTCTTCCTCGGCTTCATGTCGTTCATCGTCTGGGCGCACCACATGTTCATGACCGGCATGGGGACGACGATGGCGGCGTTCTTCCAGACGACCACGATGATCATCTCGATCCCATCGGTCGTGATCCTCACGGCCCTGATCATCTCGCTCTGGGGCGGATCGATACGCTTCAACACGCCCATGCTCTTCGCGGTCGGCTTTCTCCCGATGTTCGGCATCGGCGGGCTCACGGGGCTTCCGCTCGCCTTCAACATCGCGGACATCCCGCTGCACGACACGTACTACGTCATCGGCCACTTCCACTACGTCGTCGCTCCGGGGACGATCTTCGCCCTCTTCGCGGGGATCTACTACTGGTTTCCGAAGGCAACCGGGCGGAAGATGAACGAGACGCTCGGCAAGATCCATTTCGTCGGCTCGCTCGTCTGCATGAACGTCGTCTTCATGCCGATGTTCCTCATGGGGCTGGCCGGCGTCTCGCGGCGACTGTTCGACGGTGGGGCGAGCTACGCCTTTGCGCAGCCGGTCCTTCACTGGAACGTCGTTTCCTCCTGGGGCGCGTGGATCCTGGCGATCTTCCAGATTCCCTTCATCTTCAATTTCTTCTGGAGCATCTGGAAGGGGGAGAAGACCGGGGAGAACCCGTGGCAGGCCACGACGATCGAGTGGGCGGCTCCCTCGCCTCCCCCGCACGGCAATTTCCTCGTGGCCCCGGAAGCGTACCGGGGGCCCTACGAGTACAGCGTTCCCGGCGCGGCCAAGGACTTCCTGCCGCAGTGCGAGGCCTGATCGAGATGGACATTCCCTACACCGTAGAGGTGCGCCGGGACACCGGTCTCACCAACGGCAAGATCGGCATCTGGCTCTTCCTGGCCTCGGAGGTCATGCTGTTCGGCGCCCTGTTTGCGAGCTACATCCTGATCCGGACGGGGGCGCCGAGCTGGCCGCGGGGAGACACGATTCTGAACGTCCCGCTCGCCACGTTCAACACGATCGTCCTGATTTCGTCCTCCGTCACGATGGTCATGGCCTGGGCGTCGCTGATGCGCCGCCGCTTCGGGACCTTTCGGATCTACATGGGGGCGACGATCCTGCTCGGGTTCGTCTTCCTCGTGGTCAAGTACTTCGAATACAGCCACCAGTTCCACGATCGGGCACTTTCCCAGCACCAACAACTTCCTCGCCATCTACTTCACCCTGACCGGCCTGCACATGCTCCACGTGTTCGGCGGGATGGTGGTGAACGCCTATTTCTGGGGCCCCGGCGCGAAGCTCTGGAAGACGAATCCGGAGTGGTTCACCAACCGGGTCGAGCACTCGGGCCTCTTCTGGCATTTCGTGGATCTGGTCTGGATCTTCCTCTTCCCGACCCTGTATCTTCTGTAGGCGGCATCCATGGCGAGCAACGACGAGCGACCACGCAGCTGACATCGACAGACACGTCAGGGTCTACATCACCGTCTTCGTCGCGCTCATGGTCCTGACCATCGTCACGGTGGCGATCTCCTACCTCCACCTTCCCCTGCCGATTGCCGTGACCGTGGCGCTGCTCGTCGCGACCGTCAAGGGATCGCTGGTGGCGTGCTACTTCATGCACCTGATCTCCGAGAAGAAGCTGATCTACGCGGTCCTCGTGCTGACCGCTGTCTTCTTCGTCGCGCTGCTGGCCCTTCCCGTCCTCACCGTCCAGCGACGGCTACTGGATTCACGAATGAACCTCAGGTGGTTCCACGCGCTGCTGATCCTCCTCTCCGCGGCCCTCGCGGTGCTGTTCGGTGTCTGGTGCCTGGGCCTGTACGGGCGGGAGGACGGGGTCGCAAGCCTGCTCGCGGCCGTCGCGGCGTTCGCCGTGTCGTTCGGCCTGGTCGTCTACGACTCGTGGTTCCTGCGCAAGACGAGGACGCTGCGATGACAGCGCATTCGACACGCTACGCTGCTCGGCGCAGGCCCGGCGCACTCGCTGCCGGCGGGCCTTCACGACGGCGGCGGCCGTGATGATCGGCGGCGGCTCGAGCGTCCTCGCCTGCCCGGTGTGCTTCGGGGCGGAGGAGACCTCGATGATCGACGGGGCGAAGCTCGGCGTCCTGGTGATGCTGGCCATCTTGTTTGCGGTGCAGGGCGGGTTCGTGGGCTTCTTTCTCTATCTCCGCAAGCGCGCGAAGCGCATCGCGGACGTCGAGCTCGACACCGAATGGTCGGAGCTCCAAAGGTCGCCGAGAACATCATGACTGACTGGCTCGGACTCCCGGCGCTCGCCTCGACTCACGGCGGGCAGATCGACGGCATGATCGGCTGGGTTCACGTGTTCATGCTCATCCTGTTCGTCGGGTGGGGAGGGTTCTTCGTCTACGCCCTGATCCGTTTCCGGCGATCGCGGCATCCGGTGGCGAACTACGCGGGGGTCAAGTCGCACACGTCGAGCTATCTCGAGGTCGGCGTGGCCGTGGTCGAAGCGATTCTCCTGTTCGGATTCGCGATCCCGCTCTGGGCCGCGAGGGTCGATCAGCATGCCCCCGGAGAGCGAAGCGCTGGTCGTTCAGGTCACCGGCGAGCAGTTCGCCTGGAACGTCCACTATGCCGGCCCCGACGGGGTATTCGGCCGCACGGACATCAAGCTGCTCGACCTCCAGTCGAACCCCCTGGGACTCGATCGCTCCGATCCTGCCGCGAAGGACGACGTCACGACGCTCAATCAGCTCTATCTGCCCGTGAACAAGCCGATCATCGTGAGGCTCAGGAGCAAGGACGTCATCCACAGCTTCGGCGTGCCCGAGTTTCGCGTGAAGCAGGACGCCATCCCCGGCCTCACGATCCCCATCTGGTTCGTCCCCAACGTCACGACCGCGGAGATGCGGACCCGGACGGGGAATCCCGAGTTCCAGTACGAGATTGCCTGCGCGCAGCTCTGCGGTTTGGGCCATTACCGGATGCGGGGATTTGTCACCGTCCAGACCGCCGAGGAGTTCCAGAAGTGGATGGAGGACGAAGAGGAGAAGCTCGAGCGGAGTCGACCCGCAGATCCGTTCAGCAGCTAGGCCACGCGGCGACTTCCGCCGGCATCCGGCCGCCGCCTTCGCTGCCAGCGTCGGCAGCCGCACGGACGCTGCGTCGACCTACCCGAAGATCTTCGGCGTCGGCATCCGCGCGCGGATTCGCTCGAGCTCCTCGACCGTCACGCGGTCGAGGCCGTTCTTGCGGCAGGACTCCTCGACGGCCCTGACGACCATCCCCCGGACGAACGCGGGGATCTTCTTCATGCGCGCGGCGGCCGCATCGTCCCACGCGATGGTCGTCGGCGATTCGGGGCCGTACTCGATCGCGGGAGTCCCCTGCGCCCCCGCGACGGACGCACGGCCGCGGATGGCGAGAAGGGGGGACCCGGCGAACGTGCCGGGGGTGTGGGTGCAGAGGGGGTCTTCGGCCATCAGATCGCCGGTCATCCCGTAGGCCCGGGCGCGGCAGCCCCCGCAGTGGCCGTTCATCTCGCACTCCCCGCATCGCCCGCCGAGCGAGGTGCGGCGGCGAATGTCGGCGAACAGCTCCGAGGACGTCCAGAGGTCCGCGAGACTCGAGCTGCGAAGAGTCCCCGCGAAGACCGGGAGGTAGGGGCAAGGGGTGACATCCCCGTTCGGCCGTATCCCCATGTAGTGCGTCCCCGCCGGGCACCCGCCGGCCCCTCCGGAGTAGGTCCTGATCGGGGACAGACCGGGCCACGAGGGCTGGCCGCTGAGCCGGGTCGAACGGCGCCCTCGCCGATTCGGCATCCGTCGAGATCGGATCGGATCTCGGCGCCGGCATTCTCCAGAACGGTCTTGATGTAGTGCGGAGCGCACTTCGCGTTCACGAGCATCCGGCGGTCGTACTTCCTCTGGATCCGGTAGAGCGAGGCGAGCACCTCGTCGTACTGCGCGGGGGTGATGTCCGACACGAACTGCCCGCGCCCCGTCGGCACCAGGAAGTAGAGGTTCCAGACCTTGGCGGCGAGGCGATCGTGCGCGAAGTCGGCGATCGCGTCGAGCTCGCCGAGATTGTGCGAGCCCGCGGTCGTCTGCACGATGAAGGGGAGCCCGGTCCTGTTCAGGATCTCCGCTCCCTCCACCGTGTTCCGCCAGGCGCCACGCACCTTCCTGAAGCGGTCGTGACGATCGGGATCGAGCGCATCGAGGGAGAGCGACAGTCCCCGCGCTCCGGCCTCCGCCAGGCGCCTCGCCACGTTCTCCGTGATGCGCACGCCGTTGGTGCCGACGACGACCCACAGTCCGCGCTCCGCCGCGCGCCGGACGATCTCGAGGATGTCGCGCCGCAGGAGCGGCTCGCCGCCCGTCAGGATCGTCACGCATTCAGGCGCGAAGGCGGCGATTTCGTCGATGACCCTGAAGCACTCCTCGGTGCCGAGCTCGCTCCGATCGGCGAAGTTCTCCGTGCCGACCAGAGGCGTGCCGCCGGCGTCGAGATAGCAGTGCTCGCAGGCGAGGTTGCAGCGGTAGGTGAGGTTCCAGGAGACGACGTAGGGCCGGGCGAACGGCGCTCGTGTTCGACTGCGGCATGTTCATCTCGATGGCGCTCGTTTCGGACACGATGCCTCACATGCCGAAGAAGTCGCGGGCCGCGTCGAGGATCTTCTCGTCCACTTCGAGGGCCCCTCTCTCCCGGGCGAATCTCTCGATGCCGGTCCGCGCCATGGGGCGGACGAACTCGGGAATGTTCGCGAGCCGCGCTTCGGCGGCGGCCGTCCACCGGACGGGGATCGGCTCGCCGGCCTGGTCGGGTCGGCTGCGCCTTCCGTCGCCGGGATCATCGCGGCGAACGGGCAGCTGGTGCCGGCCGCGCGCGTACGCTCGGTGCCCGACGCCTCGGGGCCGATCCGCACGCCGAGTGACTGGACGACCTGTGTCTCGTACGCATTGGTCAGCATCGCCATCTCGTAGCCGCACTCAGGACAGGAGTAGACGACCGAGAGCGAGCCGCGCTCGGGCGGGCCGACGGTCTGCAGCTTCATCGGGCTGTCGCAGGGGACGCAGAGGAACTTCATCGGGGAGGCTCCTTGCCTGGCCGTAGCTCACGCGAAGCGTGAGCGGAGGCTGGCGATTCGAGGCTGTCCAGAAGTTGCTGCGCCACATGCTCCAGGGCCCGGCCAACGGGTGTTTCGGGCAGTTCCGCGAGAGGGATCCCCGGATCGCAGTGCCGTGCAAGCTCGGGATCGAATGGGACGGTCCCGAGGCAGGGGATCTCCAGGCCCGATGGCTGCCTGGCCGGTCGAGGGTTCGGGTGAGACAAAGAGCGGCTTGATGGCGTTGCAGTCGCGGCAGTAGTAGCCGCTCATGTTCTCGACGTAACCGAGGAGGCGATTGGGTCCCTTCGACAGAGCGGCCACCGAGCGCGCGACCACGCCCCGTGCCACCTCGGAAGGGATCGTCACGAGCAGGAACGAGGTCCGCGGCCCGAGAAAATCGGCGTACTGGACGGTCCGCTCGGCTCCCGGCGGCAGATCGAACATCAGCAGATCGAGCGCTCCCCACTCGAAGGACCCGAGGATCTCGCCGAGGAGAGCGAACTCCCTCGTGGCGCGCCACGTATGGGACTCTCCGTGCGCCGCGCTCTCGAACTCGAGCGCCTCCGACTCCGGGATCAGCGAGCCCATCGAGAAGACCCGATCCCGTTCCGTGGTCCGCGGGAGCGCGACCTTGTGGCTGCCGGGAACGAACAGCGCCCCCTGGACACCTGCCATGCGCGCCTGTGAGGGGCCGTTGAAGTCCGCGTCCAGGATCGCAATCCGAAGCCCCCGGGCGCGCAGAGCGCCCGCGAGATGCAGCGTCAACGTGCTCTTGCCGACCCCCCCCTTGCCGGAGCCCACGGCCACGAGATGGCGCACCCCGGCGAGCCCGTCGGTGATGCGGGTGCGCTGCTCGGCAACCTGCTCGAGGACTCTGGACCCTCCGTCGCCGACGATGTCGTGGTAGCCCTTCATGCTGGTTTTGGTCGACGCTAGCTTACACCCGTCTAGGTCGGATCGCGCCGTCGCTGCGTAGAGTAGATGCCCGCCGGCGGCGCGGAACCCGAGGCGTCTCCAGGCACTCCTTCGAGATCTCGGCCGGGTGGACCTTCGGGAACCGGAAGGTCCCCATGCCTCGCGCGCGGAGTTGAGAGAGCAGTTGCGTCAGACGGGCTCCACCATCCTCGATGAAAGAGCGGAGCGACACGATCTCCGTCCCCTCCGCTTCGCGCTCCGCGTAAAGGAGGTAGGCCTCGATTCGCTCGTCGGAGGCGACGGCGAGTCCTGCGATGTCGTCCTTCCTTGCCGTGAGGGTCTCGACCGAGCGCTCCCAGCACACCTGCGGATGAGCCTCTCCAAGGAGACCATTGGCGGCGAGATCGTCGACCGTGACAGGAATCACGAACCCTACGCTCGCGCGCATCGTTCTCTTCAGTGCAGGCCCTCGCAAGACGTAGTCTGTCAGGAGCGCTTCCTGGACATATCCGCTTGCGCTGAACAGCCCGCAGGCAGCGGCGAGCGTCTCGGGGACTTCGGCGATGATTCGAGGGGGGCCGAGAATCGCGAGCTTCGAGCCGAGCGAGGCGAGCAGGTGACGGCCATGACCCTGTCGCCGATGATCGGGATGGACGGCGATCTTGTGGACGAGGGTACCGGACGGCCGCTTGGCGCCGATCAGGACGCCGATCGGGTCGGAGCCCGAGAAGGCGACCATGCAGCTGCTGCACCAGACCTGAAGGTCGCGGATCGACCGCTTGAACGCGGCCGGCGTCACGGGCGGCTCGTCGGGAAAGTACGGAGACCAGCAGCGATTCAGCGCGTCGACGAGAAGCGCCACGTCGTCCGTGCGGCAGAAGCGGTACGACACGCCGTACTCCAAGCTCACCGAACTCAGCGCCTGGCGGCGGGAGTCGCCGACAGTCGCGATCTCACCTCGTTGAGGTAGTCGCCACCCGACGGCGCTTCCTGGGCGGGCGCGGGTGTCGACGACCGCGGGGCTGCGCGCCCGTAGAGGGCGGAACGTGTAGGTCGCGATCATCTCGGCCATCATCTTCTTGCCGAACTCGATTCCATCCTCGACGAGCGCAAGATCGATCGCCGCCGCGGCGCGCTCCCGCGCAAGCTCCTCGATCCTCTCCTGCGTCTTGTTCCGCATGAAACCGGCCGGGACCCGGAAGATCCTCTGCACGGCGTCGTTCGTCCAGTCGAATGTCGAGATCAACGGGTTCTTTCGCTCGTCGCGAGCAATGAGCCTGGCCTCGCTTCGCTGCGCCGGCGCCGGTCTTCTCTTCGGCTGGGGTGGCTCCGGTCGCGCGCGCGCGCGTCATGTCGGCGGAGGGGGCCTGGATGTCGAGCGGCGCTCCCGTCTCCTCCTCGATCACCTGTCGGGCGAAGTCGAGCGTGATCGTGTCGAGCCTCTTCATGCGCGCGCTCTTTTCGACACGCGCCTTGACGCGGCGGCGCTGATAGGCGTTCTTCATGGTCCAGAGGCCCTTCCTGGCCTCCTCCGTCCAGCGAAGCTTGCGCCCGTCGTAGGTGGTCTCCTCCTCGAGACCTCCCTCTACCTCTGCGATCCTTTCGATCATCTCCCGGGAGATCACCTCGAAATCCGTGGCGCCGCAGACGGTGCACCTCACGGCGCCGCTCTGCGTGGCCGTGACGCCGCACGCCCGGCACATCGACACGGGGCCAGACTTGGCCCGCTCGAGCGCCACCGCCTCGGCCAGCGCCTTGGTCGCGTTCTGCGCGCCCTTCGGCATGAACCGATCCATCGCTTCGTCGATCACCGCGCTCGTGACCACCGAATGCCCCTTCTCGAGCGCCAGGCGAAGGACCCCGGTGCGGGCGATGCCCTTGACCTGCTCGGGCACGCGCGTCATCCGCGCCTCGGCTTCGGGTGTCCATCGGACGGTCTCCTCGGCGCGCACGTCGAGCCGCGGCACTTCGAGGCGCGTGGACAGGAGGACGTCGCAGGGCGCGGCGCGGAGAATGTTCTCCACGTTGCTCCCGAGCGCCTTCTCGTCCTTCGAACTGTGGACGCCGATCCGCCCCAGCACGAGGAGCCAGGGATTCGTCTTGCGCGCGTGGTCGATGATCTTCTGGAAGGGCTTGCCGTCGAGGAGCGTCTTCTTGATCGCGATGCCCATCTCGCTCGCCATCCGCTCGCCCACCTCGAGATGAGACTGATAGATCTGCGCCAGCCCGGTATCGATGATCTCCTCGTGGAGCTGATTCTGCTCCTCGAAGCGGAAGACCTTCGCCGCCTGCTCGGTGAGGACGCCGACGATGCCGTTGAAGACCGAGTAGTGCAGGTAGGGATCGTACACGGCGATCGTCTCGACCTTCTTGCCGAACGCGCGGGCCAGGTCGACGGCGGTCATGAACGCACCGAACGACTGGGGACTTCCGTCGATGCCGACCAGGATCGTGTCTCGCTCGGCCTCGCCTGCCTCGGGAACGTGCTTGACCACCCAGACATCACGGTCGCACTGGCGGGCGACGCGTTCGCAGACCGAGCCGATCACGCTGTCTCGGGCGCGCCCGATCCCGAGGGCGCCGATCACGACCAGGTCGTGCTCTGAGCCGGCGAGATCCTTGAGGATCTCGACGTGATGCTTCCCGTCCATCATCCGCGGCTCGAATTCGAGGCCCGACTCCCCGCAGAGGCGTGACATGCCATCGAGATAGCTGTCGGAGATGAGCTTGAGCCCCATCGTGATCAGGCTGTCGTGGATCTTCCGCTGGCGCTCCAGTTCCACCTCGTCGATGTACTCCTCGGGCAGGGTGTACTCCATCTGCCGGAAGCGATAGTCGTGCAGCTTTGCCGCGTAGACGTGGCAGCCGACCAGCTTTGCGGAGAACGCCTTGCCCAGCGCCATGCTGCAAGCAACGGCGCGGTTGGAGTAGTCCGAGTTATCGACGGGAACGTAGATGCTCTTGTACATCGGATCCTCCGGATACCTTGCGACAGCTCACGCTCTCGTGGCTGATGGTTGCATCGGCTCACCGCCGAGCGGCGCGCGGGCGCGAGTGCCGTACCGCCGCCTCACCAAACCGATGATGGCCAGCTCGGCGACGAGAAGCAAAAGTGCCGTCCTGATCATCGGGCCGGCGGCCGATGGGACCACTTCCGGCTCGACGTAGAGAGACTCCCAAACGGTGAGACCTCGCTTGCTGCCACGCTCGCGCGAGGACCCGTCCCACACCGAGAAGGCGATCGGCACGAACTCTCCGGGGTTGAACGGAGCGCCCGAGGACGCGCGAAGGGGCCGCTTGAAGATGACCGACCATTCTCCCTGGTCGTAGCTCGCGACCCCGGTGATATCCCCAGTGTCGTTGGGCGCGACGTCCGCGCTTCCCTTGCCGGTGAACTGAAGGGGATCGGGGCGGGCGAGATTGAAAAACCAGAGGTCCACCGAGTTCTGGGTGTCGCCGAAAATGAAGTAGGGCTTGCGGGCGCTCGTCAGCGCTGCAGAAGGGATCTGGATCGCAACTGCGTCGGAGAACTCGGATGGCTGACCGGCTGCCGGCGCCGCTTCGGCAAACGGATCCTGCGGCGCGCCTCCTGGCGGCGCCTGCACTTCCGCGGCGCCAAATGGATTACCGGCGTCCGCACCGCCGCCCGCAGGTGCGCCAGCGGCTTGCTCCTCCTCTTCCATCGGCACGGGAAGCGTTGGTCCGTTCTTTCCCGTTTTCTCCGCGCTCGTGTCGTGCCATCGAACGAGGAGGGCAATCGACTCGCCGTCGTAGATCGCCTGAACGTTGACGCTGGTCGCGGGCGGATGGAACTCGCGTACCGGCTCCGTGATTTGCCCGACGATCGGAAAGCGGGCGACAGGAGCGGAGGCGAAGCTGGCCGTTCCATTCTTCAGGTCGATTGGATCCGGAACGTACTTGGCGACGACGAGGTTGGTATATGCCGGTCCTTCGGTCCCCGAGAGCGAGACGATGTAGTCCGTGATCGCCCATCGTTGCTCGGGCGTCAGAGAGTCAGAGAACGACGCCATAGGAGTGCCGTTGAGTCCCGTGCTCATCGTCCTGAAGATATCCTCGCGCGACGAGCCTCCCCGGAGAGTCCAAATCTGCGCGAGATCCGCCGCGTGTATCGGATGGCCCAGGTCGTCCACCAAGGTTGGAGCCGAAGGTCCGTCGCCCCGACCGAGGTTGCCGTGGCACTTTACGCAACCGATCTCCACGTAGAGTTTTTTCCCAAGCTCGATCGACTGGCTCGTCACGCTCGGGGCGCTCGGGAGCTCCACCGGCTTCGGAACGTTTTCGCTGTTCGAGAAATCAGGGGAGAAGGTCGTAATGAAGTAGGCGAGATTCTCAACTTCCTGATCGGTGAGCGTTGGCCAGGCGGGCATCGACGTGTAGGGCATGCCCCGCCTGATGATATTGACGAGGTCCTGGTGGCTCGGGAGCGCTCCGTTGGGAGTCGTCCGAACCTCGAACTTGCCTGTCGTGAAGTTGCGGGGCCGCGGGTCCAGGTGCGGGGTGGCGTAGCCTTCCCCATCCCCCTTCTCGCCGTGGCACTGCGAACAGTTCTTGAGGTAGAGCGCCTTCCCCGCCTCCCGCTGCGCCTCCGTGCCGACGTCCTGGGCCGTCACACGGACCGATCCCGTCGACGCCCACCACAACGATGCGATCAGGACAGCGGAACACGCGCGCCACATCGCGCGAAACGTCGGCGTGAACTTGCGTGAGCGAAGGCTGGAGGTCATTGCGTGGCGGCCTCCTCCCTCGCACGAGGCCTCGTGCCGGTGTGATCGTAGAGAAAGAGGATCACATCCCAGATCTCGTCTTCCTTCAGGAACTTCTCCCAGGCGGGCATGGCGGAGTCCCAGGGCCCCCCTTCTTCGGGCAGCCCGGGGCCTCCCTTGGAAATCCGCCAGAAGAGAAACGTATCGCGCAACAGCGGGATCGTTTCGGGCAGATTGGTCGGGAGCGGGTCCAGCCCGTGGATGAACATGCCGGTGCCGGCGAGGTTATCGCCATGGCAGAAGACGCAGTTCCGGTAGTAGACCTGTCGCCCGTTCTCGACGTGTGTGCGAAATTCTTCCGGATTCGACTTCTCGAGAGGCCAGAACGGGTCCTCTCCCGCGTTGAGATCGATCTTCTTGTCGTGAACCGTGATGTCGGGAGGCGATGCAGGATGGATCGTCCGCGAGAAGAGCGGAGGCTGGAGGGGAGCGCTCATCTGGACATAGACGTTCGCGGCCGCGAGCGCCGGGATGGCGACGACCGTTGCAGCGAGAAGCGTCGTGTACCGCTTCTCCGTCATGAACCGGACAAGGGGGCCGGTGATGTCGTCGCGGCGCTGCTGGCTCGATGAGACGTATGCCAGGACCGCAAGCGAGACGATTCCCATGTAGATCGAGATGACGGAGCTCGGAATCGGCGCAGTGAATCCGAATCGGAGGAGGAGGTAGATCCCCACCCACCAGGTCAAGGCCCATGTCAGCAGGTTCGCTCGACGGAAGCGAAGGAGCGCGAACACAGCGGCCACGGCGAGGACGACCCAGAGTTTCATCGTGTCCCTTTCGCGGGGGCGGCGGGAGCGGACGCTCCTCCCGGCGCCGCCGAAGGCGCTGCGGCTGGCGCGGCACCTGGGGCGGACGCCGCGGCCGGTGCTGCGCCCGGTGCGCCTGGCGGTGCGGCGCCGGCTGGAGTGTAGTAGTGATGACTCGTCTGGAGCGTGACCGTCGCCGTGCCGCCAAGCGTCTGGAGGTAGGCGATCACGCAGAGGATTTCCTGATCGGTCAGGCCGATCGGAGGCTTGTTGATGACAGGCATCCCCGGATTGAATCCCGGCACGATGAATTTCTCGGGTTCGTATATCGACTGGGCGAAGTACTCGACGTCGCTCAGGCCCTCGATGCGGGTCTTCGCGCGGACATCAACCCCCGAAAGGTCAGGGAACCGGAACGGCCCCTCCGCCTTACCGAGCGTGTGACAGGTGAAGCAGAGGCCTTTGCCGTTCATGACCTCCTGGCCCACCTTGACCATATCGTCTGTGGTCAGGTTGGCCGCGATCACAGTCTCCTGAGGAGGCAGAACTTCCTTCTGCGGCACCATCTGGCCGACATACGTGTAGAACAACGTCGACGCGAGGACGAGAGCGCCGACCCGGACAGGGTGCGGGATCGTCATGAAGCCGGCCCATGTTCGCCGGGAGCTTCCAAAGCGAACTTCGGCGAGAGCTCACCGGAGCCCCGGTGGCGGCGGGCCCTGGCCTCCCGCTCGGTCTCCGACTCGAAATCGGGCTTGTCGTGCAGGCTCGTGATCCAGAAGACGAAGCCGACCAGGAGGAAGAACAGGAGAACAGTCACCGAGACAACCTGCGTCGCGAAGCCGATGGTGGGCGTGAACGCGTCGACCGAGGTGTCCCGAACGACGCCGTAGACGTGCCAGTGCTGACGGAGCCCGGAACGAATGTAGCCCATGAGCCCCATGAGCCAGGTGAAGGTGACCGCGATGAAGATCAGCACGTACTGGGAGACCACGGGCATCCTTCCCCACCGTACTTCGCCCGTCTTCTTCGCCCCACGGAACAGGAAGACGTCAATGGCCGTGATGGCCACCATGGCGAAGAGAACCGAGCTGACCTGCGGCACGGACAGAGCGATCCGGACCGTCGCCTCGACGAAGTACCCGTACACACCGAGGAAGATGACGATGAACGCGGCGGCTGCGAAAATCGTGAGCTGCGCCGCATGCCCCTTCCTCGCCCACGGCACCGCAGCGACCTTTCCCGTGCGGCGATACAACAGGAAGCTCATGAAGGTCGTGAGGATCAGCATGTTCACGGCGGTGTTCTTGGCGGACATGACACCGAAGTAGCCCAGGATGGGGTGAGTCCCCCCTCCCATCGCCCGGAGTTCGGAGACGGTTGCGATGATCGACCGCGGCGTCGCCCAGACCGCGAAGCAGAGCGTGATCCCGACGAGAAGGTACTTGATGAACTTCTGAAGCGGCTGCGCCCCCTCGACCCGCCCCATCCCGAGCCAGAGATAGTAGTTGGCGGCGAGGAAGAGGTTCCCGATCAAAACGGCCTGGACGATGAAGAGCCACGAGAAGGCCCCGCCCATCATCGTGAGCCCGAGCGTCTGCGAGAATGCGTAGATTTCCTTCGCGAGGTAGTAACCCGCGAAAGGCAGGGGGAGGAAGGCGCTGATCGCGACGAAGTTCCCGATGTACCCCATCCAGTCGTAGTGCGCGCGCTCCTCGTCGGTTTCCGCCTGCAGGAACTTGAATGCCGCGTAGGCGCCGGCGACCGACCCTCCGAACGCGATGTTCGCTATGAACCGGTGGATGTTGATCGGCATCCAGGTGTAGTTGAAGATCGCGTCCCGAACGGAGAGAACCGCCCCCTGGTCCGAGATCCCCGCCGGCGACGTCATGAACGTGACCCAGGCATTGGCGATCATCATGATCGCCGTGCCGACGAGGTTGAGGCCGAGCCCAAGGCCAATATGCACCAGCGGATGAAACTTCCCCCAGCCGTAGTAGTAGGTGTAGAGGAAGAACGCCTCGAAGAAGAAGAGCAGCACGTACGGGAGAAACGTGGGGGAGAACACGCTCATCAGGTAGTTCGTGAACTTCGGATACAGGATGATGAGCATGAACGTCAGGCACGCGCCGAACGTTGCCGTGAGCGAGAAGGAGGTGGAGAGCAGCTTCGTGAATTCGTACGCGAGCCGGTCGTATCTCGGATCACCGGTCTTGTAGCCGATCACTTCGATAATGATCGCGAAAATCGGGACGGCAAGGACGAACGCCGCAAACAGCAGGTGGAGCTCCGCGACCGCCCAGATGGCCACGCGGCTTCCGACGATCGGAAAGGCGCGGTACTCGACCTCCGCGTAGGGCGTGGCTTTCGCCTTGGTCTCCGCGGCTGCTCGCCTCGGCGGCCAGTCCTTCCGTGCGAGGTGTTGCGTCGACTGTCGCGGAAGGAACCCGGTAAGGGTCCCTGTACTCGCGGCTCATCAGTTGCGACGCCATCCACACGACCGCGCCGAACATCACCAGAACGGTGAGGGGGCCGAGAATGAACAGCATTTTGCGGTTGAGCGCGCCGTTCATTACCCCGTTCGTCACAGTACCTCCTTCACCTACTTAGCCGCGGGCGCGCTTGTGGTACTGGCCAGTGTGGTAGTTGCCAGCCGCTTGCGTTCGAGGTCTCGGATGTAGGCGATGATCGCCCACCTGTCCGAAGGGGGAATCGGCCACCGGTACGCGGGCATCAGTCCCATCCCGTTCGTCATGATGTCGAAGAGCTGCCCGTCCGGGTACTTCAGGATCTTCTCGTCGTGGAAGGAGGCGGTGGGAACGTTGCCTCGCTGGAACAGGATCCCCTTGCCGTCCCCCCGGGCGTCGTGGCAAGGCTGGCAATAGATGACGTAACGCTGGCGGCCGCGCTCGAGAACCGCCTCGTCCACGGTGACGGGGATCGTCGCGACGAACTGCCCGTCGGCTCCCTTGCCCTGGAAGAAAGCCGTGTCCTCTTTCAGCCCGTCGATTGCGACCGTTCCTGGAACGGGCTGGCGCATGGACGAGCCGTCGTAGAAGAACGTGCTGGCCGTCTGCGAAAGGACCTTCGGCTGGTCGTCCATGCTCGGATTGATATGGATCGGAGGGCGGCCCGACGTGCAGCCGCGCGCGCAGCCGGCGAGAGTGACAAGAGAGGTGAACGCGAGCGCGCGCAGCACGCGCCGTCTGCAGGCGGTCATGCAACGGGCCTCTCGTCCTTCCCCGCGTGCCAGGCTTGCGCGTCGGTTCGCGCCCCCTCGAGGTCCGGATTCGGATTGCGCACCTTGGCCAGATAGGTCGTCCGGGGCCTCGTGTTCAACTCCTCGAGGAGCGCGTAGTTGCGCGGATCGGCCTTCGCCTTCACCACCCGGCTCGATGGGTCCCGAATATCTCCGAACTCGATTGCCGAGGCCGGGCAGGCCTGCTGGCAGGCCGTTTTGACGTCGCCGTCACGAAGCTCGCGTCCGGCGAGCCGCGCATCGATCTTCACCCGATTGATCCTCTGCGTGCAGTAGGTGCACTTCTCCATGACGCCCCTCGCGCGGACCGTGACGTCCGGGTTCATCGCGAGCTTGAGGATGTCGGGCGTGTCCTTGGTGAAGTTGAAGAAATTGAAGCGGCGCACCTTGTAGGGACAGTTGTTCGAGCAGTAGCGGGTCCCGATACACCGGTTGTAGACCATCACGTTGAGGCCCTCCCCGTCGTGGACGGTGGCTGCCACGGGGCAGACCTGCTCGCAGGGAGCGGCCTCGCAGTGCATGCAGGGAATGGGCTGGAAGACGATCTCCGCGCTTGCCGGAGGGCTCGCCGGAGAAGTACCGGTCGATCCGGATCCAGTGCATCTCGCGCCCCTTCGCGACCTGGGTCTTGCCGACGACCGGCACGTTGTTCTCGCTCTGGCAGGCGACCATGCACGCGTTGCACCCGATGCACGAGTTCAGGTCGATCGTCATCCCCCACTGGTGGCCCTGATCGTAGGCATGCTCCTTAAAGAGTGAGAAGTGCTCCGGTTCCTCCTCGAAGACGCCGAGTGCGCCGGGGACGCCTCCTTCGGGGGCTTGTGGGGAATCCCCTGCAGGCGCGCTCTCGGCTGGCTCCGCCCCGGCAGCCGGTTTCGATCGAAGCTCGGTCAGGGTCGACTCGCGCACGACCGGGCGCCCCTCCATGCTGCCGTGCTCCTGGGTCGCCGAGAGCGGGTACGTGCGTCCGAGCCTGGTAAGTTTGACGCCGCTGTCGAAGCCAGGTGCCTGGGAGGCTCGGACCGTGAACGTGTCGAACCCGACCCCAGACCCAATCCGTCCCGCGCGCAGACGACCGTAGCCAAGGGTGAGGGCTACGACTCCGTCCGCCATGCCTGGGAGGATCCAGACGGGAAGCTCAAGCGAGCGACCCGCATAATCGAGACGGACCAAATCCTCGCTCGCAAGACCGAGCGTCTCGGCGGTCTTCGGGCTCACCAGCGCGGGGTTGTCCCACGTGAGCTTGGTGAGGGGATCGGGAAGCTCCTGCAGCCACCCTCGTTCGCGAAGCGGCCGTCGTGAAGCGAGGGGGAGGGGAGGAACACGATCTCCAAGCCACCCGGAGATCCCGCATCGGCCGGTCGGGAACCGGCGCCGCCGATCGCGCGCGCGAGTTCCGCAAAGGGCTGTCCTGTGAGACCGGAAGCGACTTCGGGAAGCTCGCTGCCGGCAAGGAGCCCATCATGCAACACGCGGTTCCACTTCCTGTCGAACTCGGCCTCGCCCAGGATCGGTTTCCAGGTCTCCCGCACGATGTCGTAGCCGGGACGATCCTGGCCCCCGACCATCAGCCCCAGCACTTCAACGGGGGTTCGTCCACCGAACAGCGGGAGGATCAGCGGCTGGACGACGCTGAGCGTGCCTCCAACCGCGCGCGCGTCTCCCCACGATTCGAGGTAGTGAGCGCGCGGGATATGCCACCCCGCCTTGGAGGATGTTTCGTCGACCGTGTGCCCGAGCGCGATCGTGTGAGGGACCTTCGCCATGGCCGAGGCGAAGTCGAGATCGGCGGGGGCATCGAACACAGGATTGCCGCCCAGGACGACGAGCGTCTGGACCGTGCCCCCCTTCATCGCGGAGACGAGCGAGGTCAACGAGCTCACGCTCGGAAGCGCCGCGTCCTTCGTCTCGTAGTAGCTGACCGTCTTGCCGGTGTTGCCGAGAAACGTGTTCAGGGCGCAGACCACGGCGTGGACGGCCGCGGGCTGGCGCTCCCCAGCCACGATCAACCCCTTGCCGCGGTTCGCCAGAAGGTCCTTGGCAAGGGCGTCGATCCAACGCGGGTCGACACCCGGGACGGCGGCTCCTGCCGGGCTTGCGGCTCCGGCCGCGGGCGGAACAAGGCGTGCCGCGAGGGCCGCGAGGAAGGGGGCGATCTGCCGGCTCTCGAGACGAAGCCGATGATCCGCCATGGCTCCCGTCAGCGAGTAGACCCCTTCAACAGCGTAGAGTCGATTCATCGTGCCACCCGAGGCTCCCGCACGTCTTCCGGCCGCGAAGCCTCGCGTGTGACGGATCATCTCGGGGTCTGTCAGGAGCGGGTCGGCGTCGAGGGCGAGGATGACGGACGCTTGATCGATCCGGAGCAGGAGGTCGACGTCACGCCCCGTGGCGGACCGCAGGCCCGCGAGCCGGTTCTCGTCGCTGACCGCCTCGTAGGTCGCCCAGATCGCCCGCGGATAGCGGGCGCGGAACTCGGATGCCAAGCGCGCCAGGGTGGGGGAGGAGAAGGACTCGGAGAGGACCGCAAGGCCGGCACCACCATCCGCGGCATGAGCCTGGGACAGCTGCCCCCAGGCCGTCACGAAATCGCTCCAGGGCTTCCGCGTACCCTGCTGCGTGACCGACTGCGAGCGGTCGGGATCGTAGAGGCCGAGCACGGACGCCTGGACGAGGGAGCCCGAGGCCCCGAGCGTCGAAGGGTGCGCAGGGTTTCCCTCGATCTTGGTCGGTCGCCCTTCGTGGCTCTCGACGATCAGGCCGTAGGCGCTCCGGCGGAACGGCATGGTCGTCGTGTAGTAGCGGGGGATCCCGGGGACGATATCCTCGGGAGCAGCGGCATACGGGACGATTTCTTCGACAGGCCGCCGGCACCCCGCGAGCCCCGCGAGCGACAGCGACGCGCCGACAAGCGTCATCATCTCGCGCCGGGTGATCCCGCTGGGAAGTTCCGAGGCACCCTCCGGGAATTCCCGCTCAAGGAATGCGCGCGACTCGGGGCTGTCCTCGAGCTGCGCGAGACTTCGCCAATACGTCCGACTCACCGGTGGCACCCCGAACAGTCAGTCGGGGGATTGACCGGTCGTCCGCCGAGCTGCGCCGTGAGCAGCCGAACGTCCCGAGGCGGGGTCCACTTCATGTTGGTGACCTCCGAGACGGGGCGTCTGTTGGGAGCGGGGTTGCGGTGGCAGTCGAGGCACCAGCTCATGCTGAGGGGCGCCATCTGAGTGACTGTTTCCATCTCGTCGATGCGACCGTGGCAGGTGACACAACCGATTCCTGCTGCCACGTGCCCGCGATGCGTGAAATAGGCGAAGTCGGGAAGCTTGTGGACGCGAATCCAGTGCATCGGCCGGCCGCTCTGGGCGCTATCCCGAATCGGTGCGAGCAGCTCGCTGTCCCTCTTCACGGTCTGATGGCAGTTCATGCACGTCTGCGTGGGCGGAACGTTGGCGACGTTAGAAATCTCGACCGAGGCGTGACAGTATCGGCAATCGAGACCAAGCTCGCCGACGTGGAGCCGGTGGCTGTACGGGACAGGTTGAACGGGACGGTAGCCCACGTCTGTGTACCACGGGGAAAAGTAGTACCAGACGCCCGCGATCACGAGGATCGGACCGAGGCTGCCCGCGATGGCGGCCACAATCGGGAGCTTGTTCCACCAGGGGGGGAAGATCAGGGCCAATGGATCCCGTCGAATGAAGGCGCGATCTTTCCACAAACCGGGAAGAGGGTCAAGCGCGCCAAACCCCTTCCGAGCGGGATTATTCGCAGATGGATGATCGTGAATTCACTGAATTCGCGGAGCTCCTCGATGTCGTTGCGGTCGTTCATGTGCGGGTCACTAACCGATGACATGTCGAGCAGTTGAGCGAAGGGTTGATGCCGTGTGTCGAACAGGACCGAATGACAGTTCATACAGGTCTCGGTCTGCGGAATTCCAGCGAACGCTGCCGTTTCGACCGAGGTGTGGCAGTACCGGCAGTCAGTGCGGCGACAGCCACGTGATGCATGTGACTGAACTGCAGCGGCTGCTCGATGAACTCGCGCTGACGCGTGACGTACGTCGAGCGCGCGAGGACGATGGCGAGCAAGACAGGGCGGGTGTTGGCGCTTTGACGGAATGTCTGCGACATCGATTTTTGGGCGGCGCGACCGCGAGGCGAACGCCAAATAAGAGGTCGGTTTTTGTGCCCGCGTGACCAGCAGGGGTTTGTACCACAGTTGTGAAAAAAGGATCAAGGAAGCAAAAGGCTTGGGCTTTCTACCCAAACTGCCACCGGACAGGCCCGCTGGCGGGGTAGAATGCCGTTCCACGAGATTCCTTCGATGAGTGACGACCGCAAATACCGGCAGCGCGGCTATCAAGACGACAAGAAGGAGCGCGGGCCAAAACCGGCGGCCAAAAAGCCGGTGGAGCCCGGGGCGCCGGCCGGCGCACGGCGCCTCTCGCAGGATGGGCCGAAGAACCTCAACATGCCGGGGTTCCGACAGGTCATTCGCTGCTCCCAGTGCGGCAACCCCGTGTCATCAGAAATCGCCGCCGACAGTCGCTGCCCTCGTTGCGGCACCGACATGCACGCGTGCTCACAATGCGGATCGTTCGACCCGGGAAGCCGCTTCGAGTGCATGGAAACCACCATCACCGTGCGCGTCGCTCCAAAAAATACGCGGAACACGTGCACGCTGTTCGCGCCGCGCACGACGGTCGAGCGCGAAACGACCGCACCGCGCACCGATGACGCGCGAAAGGCGTTCGACGACCTTTTCAAGTTCTAATCGATGGCGCTTCTCTCGGAACAGGATCGACACACACTCCGCACGCGTCTCGCGGACATCGCAGACCCGGTCACGCTGCTGTTCTTCACACAAACGATTGGCGAGCCCGAGACGGCGCTGATTACGAAGCAGATTCTCGACGAGATCGCGGGGCTGAGCGATCGCGTCAGCATCGAGGAGGTCAATTTCATCCTCGAGAAGGATCGGGCGGCCGCGCTGGAAATCACCGCTGTCCCTGCGATCGCCGTGCTGAAACGCGATGTCGACACGCGCATACGATTTCTCGGCGCCCCGGCCGGTTACGAATTCATGTCGTTGATCGAAGCAATCATCCTGGCGGGCGGCACAGACTCGGGCCTCTCCCACGAGAGCAAGAGACTGATCGCGGAGCACGTGGCGGAGCCGCTCGACATCAAGGTCTTCGTCACACCGACATGCCCGCATTGCCCCCGGGCGGTCACGCTTGCGCACCGGATGGCGTTCGAGCATCCGCTGATTCACGCGACGTGCATCGAAGCAACCGAGTTCATGGATCTGTCACGCCAGTACCGCGTGACGGGAGTGCCGAAAACCGTGGTCAACGGCATGATCGAAATCCTCGGTGCGGTACCCGAGGAGACGTTCGTGCGCACGGTGCTTCAGCAGCCAACAGATGCGCCCCACGCCGACCGCCAGGAAACGCCCGCAACCTGATTGGGACCGGCTCGGCGGGAGAGCCGGTCACGGTCGAGATTTCAGAGGAAATCCGTCTGCTATGCTGCTGATTGGTATGGCGGAGACGCGGCGACTCACGAGGGATCGGCTTGCGGATTTCTCGCGACAGTTGAAGACCCTCATCGACAAGGCGCAGGACCTTCGTGACGAGATCAACCGGTCGCTCATTGCCGCCACGCCGCCCCCTGCCGCCGACGGCTCACGGCGCCGCAGGTCTCGCTCCCGCCTCAAGCGCTAGGCCTCAACGGTTGCCCGTCAGCCGCGCATGCTCGATCGCACACTTCCGCGACGGTCGGACACGCGAGCCATGCGTGGCATCCGGCACGGACACCGTCATCGCAATGGTCGACGCTGATGTCGGGGGTGAGGACGATCACCGGCGTCGCTCGGAGTTCCGGACGCCGTTTCAGCCGGGCGCACAGCTCCCATCCGGACATGTCCGGAAGACGCAGATCGATCACGATGCAATCAGGGGTATGTCCGAGTGCGGCAGAGAGGGCGTCCTCACCACTGCGCGCGACATGAACGTGAACGCCGCGTCTTTCCAGTGCGTTCTCGCAGGCGTCGGCATGATCACTGATGGCGGTGGCGAGCAGAATGTGTGTCGCGTGCGGCATCACCGCGTCCTCCCTGGCGCTGTGAACGCGCCCGCGGATCAGCACAATCAAATATTGTTCCATTGCGGGGTGAACAAAGAGCAAATTGGCGGAGGGAGAGGGATTCGTGCCCGGAGCGGCGTGAGCCGCGGAGTGCCTGAAGACCTTTCCCTCCGCCAAGTGAGCGGAGCGAAGTTGGCGGAGGGAGAGGGATTCGAACCCCCGATACCCTTTCGGGTACAACGGTTTTCAAGACCGTCGCCATCAACCGCTCGGCCATCCCTCCGCGCGCGACGGTTCGCCCTATTGTCGCGTGATTCTCTCGAGCCCGTCCATGTACGGGCGAAGGGCGGCGGGAATGGTGACGGAGCCGTCCTCCTCCTGGTAGTTCTCGAGAATCGCGATTAGCGTCCGCCCGACTGCCAGGCCGGAACCATTGAGCGTGTGGGCGTACTCAGCTTTGCCCGTGCCGCCCTCACGGAACTTGATGCTCGCGCGCCTCGCCTGGAACGCCTCGGTGTTGGTGCAGGAGGAAATCTCGCGATACGTCTGCTGGCTTGGCAGCCAGACTTCGATGTCGTAGGTCTTCGCCGACGCAAAGCCCATATCGCCTGAGCAAAGCAGCACGGTCCTGTACGGAAGTTCCAGACGCTTCAACACTTCTTCGGCGTTCCCGATCAGGCGCTCGAGTTCGTTGTACGACTCCTCGGGCGTCGTGAACACCATCAGCTCCACCTTGTCGAACTGATGCTGGCGGATCAGTCCGCGCACGTCCGCCCCGTATGACCCTGCTTCGCTGCGGAAACAGGGCGTGTAGGCGGTGTACCGAATCGGCAACTGCCGGCCGTCGAGAATCTCACCTCGATGCATGTTCGTCAGCGGCACCTCGGCGGTCGGGACCATGTAGAGATCCCAGTCACCGGCGATCTTGAACAGATCGGCTTCGAACTTTGGCAGATTACCGGTGCCGGTCAGCGACGCGGTGTTCGCCATGAAGGGCGGCTCGATCTCGGTGTAGCCGTGCTCCTTCGTATGCAGGTCGAGCATGAAGTTGATCAATGCACGCGCCAGGCGGGCACCGGCGCCGACGAGGACCGTGAAGCGCGCGCCGGCGATCTTGGTGCCCCGCTCGAAGTCGATCACACCGAGAGCCGGGCCGAGATCCCAGTGGGCTTGCGGCTTGAAAGTGAATGTCCGTGGCGCGCCGACTCGCCGGACCTCGAGGTTGTCGGCCGCGCTCTTCCCCACCGGGACGCTCGGGTGCGGGAGGTTCGGGACCGTGAGCAAGCCGCGGTTCCGGCGCTGCTCGATCGAATCGAGCTCGACGCTCATCTGCTTGATTTGCTGCGCGCGCGCGCGGCTCGCCTCCTGGACCTTCGTCGTGTCGAGCCGCTGTCGTTTCGCGCGCGCGACTTCATCGCCCGCAGTGTTCTGTTCGCGTTTCAGGCCTTCGAGCTCAGGCAGCAGCCGGCGGCGGCGCGATTCGAGCGCCGCAAGCTCCTCGAGCTCGCCGGTCATCTCGACGCCGCGGTTGCTGAGAGCGACGCGGACGGATTCGAGGTTATCGCGAAGAATTGCGGGATCTATCATGGGGAAGCCGCTTTCGACCGTCTCATCCTACAACAGCGCTCCTGCGTTACGATGACATCCATGGCTGGCACGATCCGCAAGGCCGTCTTCCCCGCCGCAGGCCTCGGCACCCGATTTCTACCTGCGACCAAGGCGCAGCCGAAAGAGATGCTCGTGCTCGTCGACAAGCCGGTCATTCAGTACGGCGTCGAGGAAGCGGTGCAGTCCGGTGTCGACAACATCGTCATTGTGACGGGACGCGGCAAGAACGCGATCGAGGATCACTTCGACGTCGCGGTTGAGCTCGAAAGCTATCTCGAACAGCGCGGCAAGACCGCGCAGCTGGAAGAAATCCGCAAGATCACGCAGTTGATCAACGTGTCGTACGTCCGCCAGGGAGAACCGCTCGGCCTCGGGCACGCGGTGCTGGTGACGAAGAACCTGATTGGCGATGAACCGTTTGCGGTGATCCTCGGCGACGATGTGATCGATGCGAATCCGCCGGCCCTGAAGCAGATGATCGACGTGTATCAGCGCGTGGACGGCCCAGTGATCGCGGTGGAGCGTGTGCCGGCCGAAGACGTCTCGAGCTACGGCATCGTCAAGATCGACGAGTCTGCGGGCAATCTCGGTCGCGGCGTCCACCGGATCAGCGATCTCGTCGAGAAGCCGCGGCGCGAGGATGCGCCGTCGAACCTGGCAATCATCGGCCGCTACATCCTCACGCCGGACATCTTTCCGGCGCTGTCGGCAACGGTCAGCGATCGCACGGGCGAGATCCAGCTCACAAACGGCCTGCGCCAGCTGATGAAGTCGCGGCCGATCTACGCGTACGAGATCGAAGGCGTCCGCCACGACACCGGAAACAAGCTCGGGTTCCTGAAGGCCCTCGTGTACTTCGCGCTGCGGCGGCCGGATCTGGCGGATCCGTTCCGCAAATATCTGGAAACGCTCGACCTCAAGGTCGGCGTCGGCTCCAGCCGGTAGTTCCTTCCCGCTACTCCTTCGAGTCTTTCGATGTGCCGCCTGTGGGCTTCGGGGAGGACGCCGCCGTGTCGCTCTTTGGCGTGCTGCTGTCGCTCTTCGGCGCGCTGCTGTCCGTTGTCGGTGTGCTGCTGTCGGATTTCGCGGCGTCGGTGTTCTTGTCAGGCGGGTTTGTCGAGGAAGAGTCCGACTTCCCTTTCTGCGCGTAATCCGTGACGTACCAGCCGGTGCCCTTGAACTGGATCGCCGGTGACGACAGCTGCCGATGCACCGGGCCCTTGCCGCAATGCGTGCAGGTCTCGACCGTCGTATCGGCATTCCTGAGAATGACCTCGAACCTGCGGCCGCACGCGTCACATTCGTATTCGTACAACGGCATGAGGCCTACTCCAGAACGGCGTCGAACGCGTCGGTCAACACCAGCTGCCTGAGCGCGGAAAACGGCGCACATCCCTGCGCCAGCACGGAATCATGGAAAGCGCGCAGCGAGAATTTGCCGCCCTGCTGTTCCTTGTAGTCGCGCCGCAGCTTCAGCATCATCAGTTTGCCAACCGAGTACACGAGATAGGTCGGATCGAACGTGCCCCGCTCCGCTTCACGGCGCGCCGTCCCCTCTTCGAGAAACGCCTCGTCGCGGAAGAAGCGCATCCCCTGTTCCACTGACATGTCCTCGCAGTGAAGACGAATGCACACCACGAACCGTGCGAGGCGTACGAGTGCCTCCGCGAGCTGACCGAGCTTGATCGTCGGATCGTTCCGTCGGAAGCCCGCTTCGATCATCATCTGCTCGCAGTAGTGTGCCCATCCTTCGACGACGGAGGCAGGAGCGAAAAACGTCGACTTGCGGACCTTTGAATCGACGTGGCGCAGATGCTGGTAGTGCAGAAAATGCCCCGGGTACACTTCGTGAATCGAGATGTTCCAAAGCGTCGGGAAGTTGAAGTCGCGCATGTGCTCCTCCTGGCGTTCGGGAGGCCAGCTGCGATCGACGTCGGTGAGGTAGTAATAGGCGCGGCTTGGTTTCGTCTCGAACGGGCCGGGCGTCCACATCGATGCGAACGTCCACCGATAGAATTCCGGCGTCGGCGCGACGACGACGGGCTCCGCGTCGGGAAGGGTCACGATCGCCTGCCGTCGCAGGAACTCCTCGAGCTCCTTGACCTGGGCCTGCGCGGCCTTGACGGCTTCGCCGGGCGCCGGGTGCTGTTCCTTCGCGGTGCGCCAGGCGGTACCCGCATCGCCGCCGTTCAACCGACCTGCAACGGTCCGGAACTCTTCCTGCACCTCGTGCAGCTCGCGCAACGCGATCGCCAGCAGTCGATCGGCCGTCAGCGTGATGCCTTCCTCGAGCTTCAGCTTCTTTTCGAATTTCTCGCGACCGAGCCGGAACGACGCCTTCGCGCGTGGCGCGAGATCGGTCTCCAGGTAGTCGATGTACCCCTTCACGGCAGCCGAGGCCTCGGTTGACGTGTCGGCGAGGTCCCCCAGAATGTGGAGATCATCGAGCGCGGAGAACGCACGGGGCAGGTCCGTGTCTATGAACTTCAGGATTCCGCGCCAGCTCTCGAGCCCCGTCTTCACAAAAATCCCGGGGCACTCCTTGATGTTGTCGCGGGCCGACTGGACGAACCGTGCCACCTGCCGGAGCTTCGACACGATGCGCCGCGCCCGATCGGCTTCGGGCGCGTACGCAAAGAGCGCCTGGCCGGCCAGGCTCGTCCCGATGGTGTCCGCGTACAACTGCGGATTCCGCTCCCACGTGCCAACCTCTTCGAAGTCGAACATGCGCGCCTCGATGTTCGAGGCGACAATCGGATGCTCGATGCGTTCGATGCGAGGAAGCGTGCCCGCGTCAATCTGATGGAGCCGCCGCCCGAAGCCGGACAACGCCCGGACATAGGCGTCAACACCGGAGCGGCTCAGGTCTTCCAGCAGGTCATCGTGGAGGTGGGTTCCGTCCAGGGTCGCCTGAGTCGGAAAGACCTCGTGCAGATAGGCGAGGTAGTCGTCGACAAAATGCGGGAACGGCTCCGATGGGTACATGCCTGATCATGACTGGCGCTCGAATCAGTGAGCGCGCATCCCGCAATGGTACAATAATCTACCGTCCCACCTGATGTCCGGCACGTTATACGTGGTCGCGACCCCGATCGGTAATCTCGAGGACATTACACTTCGCGCGTTGCGTATCCTGCGCGAAGTGGCTGTCATCGCCGCCGAAGACACCAGACGTACGTTCAGGCTGCTTGCCCCGCATGCGATTCCTACTCCGATGATCAGTTTCCACGCGCACAATACACGGGCGCGTCTTCCTCAGCTCATTGCCCGATTGGAGGGTGGAGAAAGCGTGGCACTCGTGACCGATGCCGGGACTCCCGGCGTCTCAGATCCAGGGCTCGAGCTGGTGCAGGCATGCATTGAACGCGGGATTGCGGTCGATCCGATCCCGGGGGCGAGCGCCCCGCTGACCGCCCTTGTTGCGTCCGGGTTTCCCCTGATCCCGTTCACTATGTATGGCTTTGTTCCAAGTAGGTCTAAAGCCAGAACTCAGTGGCTTTCGGAGGTTGCCAGGACCTGCCACACGTTCTCGTTCTTCGAATCCCCCCACAGAATTCAACCAACATTGGTCGAAGCATCTATTTATTTGGTCGATCGGCCAATAATACTGGGCCGAGAGCTAACAAAGGCGCATCAGGAGTTCATCAGGGGCACCGCTTCCGAAGTGGGACAGCGCATATCAGCACCGCGAGGTGAGTTCACGGTAGTAGTGGGTCCTGCTACTAAACGTAATGTTGATAGCGAGATACCTCCTTCAGATGAGCAAGTGGCCAGCCTTTTCTGGCAAATCACCAATACTGGCGCCGTCTCGCGGCGTGCGGCCGTGACTCAAGTGGCCGAGAAGTACAAGAGATCTCCAAAAGAGATCTATTCGGCGGTCGAGCGCGTGAGAAAATTGGGTGAATAACAAAACTGGGCTGCGCGCCTCGGGGCGATGGCGATCTGGACCGCCTTCTGCAATACGCCTGTGCTCGTGAACGGCCCCGCTTTCCATGCCTGCTGACACGCACGTCGTCATTCTCGCCGCCGGCCAAGGCACGCGCATGAAGTCGCAGCTACCCAAGGTCCTCCATCGGGTCGCGGGTCGCCCAATGGTCGAGCATGTGCTCAAGACCGCGGACGCGATCTCGCCCGCGACCGAGACACTCATCGTCGGCCATGGCGCCGATATGGTACGTGAGCGCCTCGGCGGCCGCGGCCGGAGCCTCCAGTTTGTGCTTCAGGAGCCGCAGCTCGGAACAGCGCATGCGCTCCAGCAGGCGGAAACCGTCCTGGCGGGTCAAACGGGGACGCTGGTCCTTCTGTCCGGCGATGTTCCCTTGCTTACCGCTTCGACGCTGCGCAAGCTGGTTGAGACCCACCGGAACGCCGCTGCAGCCGCGACGGTGGTAACCGCCGTCGTCGAAAGGCCGTACGGGTACGGCCGAATCGTTCGGAGCAAGGGGCGCGTCGCGCGGATCGTGGAGGAGCGCGACGCATCGGCCGACGTCCGGCAGATTCGCGAGATCAACGGAGGCATTTACGCCTTCGACCTGGCGTCATTGTGGGAAGCCCTGCGGGGAATCGCATCGCAGAACGCCCAGGGCGAGTATTACCTGACCGATCTGATTGCCATCTACCGGCGCCGCAAGCTGCCGGTCGAGACGTTGATTGTCGAGCACGCCCAGGAAATTCGAGGCGTCAACAGCCGCAGTGAACTCGCGGAAGTGAGCAGAATCGTGAGACAGACGAAGAACGAAGAGTTGATGGCCGCCGGGGTCACGCTTGTCGATCCCGCAACCACGTACATCGATACCGACGTCGAGATCGGCGCCGACACGGTGATACACCCTGGTGTGGTAATCGAGGGACACACGAAGATCGGGTCCGCGTGTGAGATCCAGGGCAGCGTTCGCATCTGCGACTCGGAAATTGCGGATCGGGTGACGGTCCGCAACTTCTGCCTCATCATTGGTGCGCGGGTTGCAGCAGACGCGTCGATCGGACCGTTCGCTCATCTCCGCCCCGAGACGGTGGTGGGGGAGGGTGCAAAAATCGGAAATTTCGTGGAGCTGAAGAAGACCACGTTGGGCCCGGGCTCCAAGGCGAATCACCTGGCCTACCTCGGCGACGCCACGATAGGCGCGAAGGTCAATGTCGGCGCCGGGACGATTACGTGCAACTACGACGGCGTCAACAAGAACGCGACGATCATCGAGGATGGCGCCTTCATCGGCAGCGACACACAGCTCATTGCGCCGGTCCGAATCGGTAAAGGCGCCTACGTCGGCGCCGGCTCATCGATTACGGAGGACGTCCCGGCTGGCGCGCTTGGCATTGCGCGAGGCCGGCAGTCGAATGTCGAGGGATGGGTCGAGCGGAAGAAAGCCGCGCCCGCCAAGACATAGGAACCACGCACCACGGACGTTGAACGGGGTAAAGACTCTATGTGCGGAATTATCGGATACATCGGATCGAAACCCGTCGTGCCGGTCCTGATCGAGGGACTTCGCCGCATGGAATACCGCGGCTACGACTCAGCGGGCGTTGCCCTCGTGAGCCCGGAAGGCATCTCGCTACGCCGGTCCGCGGGCAAGCTCGCCAATCTCGAAAACGCGATCCGCATCGAGCCGGTGGACGGCCTCTATGGGGTCGGCCACACCCGTTGGGCCACTCACGGCCGGCCGACTGAGGAGAACGCCCATCCCCACCGCGACTGCACGGGCCGCATCGTTGTCGTCCACAACGGAATCATCGAGAACTATCTGGAGCTGAAGAAGGAGCTCCAGTCTCAGGGACACGAGTTCAAGACGGAAACCGACACCGAGATCGTGGCGCATCTCGTCGAGCGCGAAATGCGCGACGACGGCCTCGAGAACGCGGTGCGGCGGGCGCTGGTCTACATGCGCGGCATGTTCGCGATCGTCCTCGTGTCGGTCGAGGATCCCGAGAAAATCGTCGCCGTTCGCAACGGCCCTCCGATCGTCGTCGGCCTCGGCCAAGACGAGTTCTTCGTCGCGTCGGACATTCCGGCGATCCTCGCCCATACACGCGATGTCGTGTTCCTCGGTGACGAGGAGATGGCCATCATCACGCGTTCTGGCGTCCAGTTCACCGACTACGCGGGGCGCGCGGTCTCGAAGACCACGCAGCGCGTGCTGTGGGATCCGATCGCGGCGGAGAAGGGCGGCCACAAGCACTTCATGCTCAAGGAGATCTTCGAGCAGCCGACCGCCGCGCGGGACACGATCCTCGGCCGCGTGTCACTCGATCGTGGCCAGATCTTCCTCGAAGATCTCAACATCCCGGAAGAGATGTTCCGGACGCTTCAGAAGGTGACGATCATCGCCTGCGGCACGTCCTGGCACGCTGCCCTTGTTGGCAAGTACCTGATCGAGGCGCTGGCGCAGGTGCCCGTCGAAGTGGACTACGGCTCCGAATACCGCTACCGGAACCCCATCGTCGCGTCGAACGAGCTGGCGATTGTGATCACTCAGTCCGGTGAGACCGCCGACACCCTGGCCGCGTTGCGGGAGGCGAAAAAGAAGGGAGCCCAAAGCATTGTCATCTGCAACGTGGTCGGCAGCATGGCCACGCGCGAGGCGCAGGGCACGGTCTACACACACGCCGGCCCGGAGATCGGCGTCGCGTCCACGAAAGCGTTTACCTCCCAGCTGATCGCGCTGCAGCTGCTCGCCCTCTACATGGCGCAGGTGCGCGGGACGCTGACACCGGCGCAGATTCGCGATCACATCACGGAGCTTCTGCAAATGCCGCAGACGCTCGAGCAGGCACTCAAGGCGTCGGCGTCGCTCGACAAGGTCGCGGAGCGCTTCTACAACCGGACCGACTTCCTCTTCCTGGGGCGGGGCATCAATTACCCGATTGCGCTCGAGGGCGCGCTGAAGCTCAAGGAAATCTCGTACATCCATGCCGAAGGGTACCCGGCAGGGGAAATGAAACATGGGCCGATTGCCCTCATCGACGAGCGCATGCCGGTTGTGGCAATCGCGCCGAACGATCACGTCTTCGAAAAGATGATCGGCAACGTGCAGGAGGCCAAGGCTCGCGGCGGGTCGGTGATCGCCTTGACGACGGAGGGCGATCCGCGCATGGCGGGCGTGCTCGATCCCCAGTCCGACGTCATCGTCCCGATGCCGGCGACCACCGCCCTGCTTACGCCGATCGTGATGACGATTCCGCTTCAGCTGCTGGCGTATCACATCGCCGTGCGCCGGGGATGCGACGTGGATCAGCCGAGAAATCTCGCGAAGAGCGTCACGGTCGAGTAGATTGGTGATTGGCGATTTGTGATTTGTGATTGGCGATTGACGGCGCGTCACCGACGACGGTTCAATCGCTAATCACGAATCGCGAATCACGAATCACCAATGGATCTCCTCTCCGCTCTCAACCCTGAACAACAGGAAGCCGTTCTTCACACCGAAGGCCCGCTGCTGATTCTGGCCGGCGCGGGATCCGGCAAGACCCGCGTCATCGCGCATCGCATCGCCTACCTGGTCAGCGAAGGGATCGTCGAGCCTGACCGCGTCCTGGCGGTCACGTTCACCAACAAGGCCGCGGAGGAAATGCGGACGCGCGTTGAGACGCTGCTCCGGGTCGATTGCCGGAAGATGTGGATCTCGACGTTTCACGCGCTGTGTGCCCGGCTGCTGCGACGCGAGGCGCCCCACATCGGCCTGTCGCGCGATTTCGTCATTTACGACTCGACCGACCAGCTCACCGTCATGAAGCAGGCGCTTCGGCAGATTGGCGCTGACGACAGCGCCGTGCAGCCGAGGCTCGCACTGTCACGAATCAGCCACGCCAAGAACCGGATGGAAGGGCCGGAGGTCTTCACGTCGACTTCCTGGAACCCGCGCGATGAACAGATCGGCAAGCTGTACGCGTTGTACGTGAAGGCGCTGCGGGACGCGAATGCGCTCGACTTCGACGACCTCCTGTTGAAGACCGTGGAGCTGTTCGAAAAGGCCGAAACCGTCCGCGAACGCTACAGCAACAAGTTCCGGTTCCTGATGGTCGACGAGTATCAGGACACCAACCGGCCGCAGTATCTGCTCATTCAGCGACTGGCGGGGAAACATCGGAATCTCTGCGTGGTTGGCGACCCCGACCAGTCGATCTACAAATGGCGCGGCGCCGACCTCCGCAATATTCTCGACTTCGAGCATGATTTTCCGGAGGCGCATATCGTGCGCCTCGAGCGGAACTACCGCTCCACGCAGGTCATCCTTGATGCGGCGTCTGCCGTCATCTCGCAGAATCGCAATCGCAAGGACAAACGGCTCTATACCGAGCGCGCGGGCGGCGCGAAGATTCTGTACTACCGCGCCGGGGACGACCTGGACGAGGCCGAATTCATCGCACGCACCGCGCGAACGGCGCTTCGCGATGACGTGGAAAACACGGTCGCGGTGCTGTACCGCACCAACGCCCAATCGCGGACGCTGGAGGACGCGCTGCGGCGCGCGGGCATCGCCTACAAGATCATCGGCGGCGTTCGTTTTTACGAGCGCAAGGAAATCAAGGACACGCTCGCGTATCTGAAGCTGGTGTTGAGCCCGCACGACAACGTCAGCCTTCGCCGGGTGATTAACGTTCCCGCACGGGGCATCGGCAAAGGCGTCATGGAATCACTCGAGGCGGTGGATCTGCCGACAGATGCCGACACGCCGCCGCTCCTGGCCGGACTCCAGCCGGTTGCGGTGAACGATTCCCTGTGGGTCAGGCTGGTGCACGCCGTCGACACCCGGTTGCTCGCGCCGCGCGCCGTCGCATCGTTGGCGGCGTTTCGCGATCTGATTGTCACGATGACCGAGATGGCTTCCCGCGAGTCGGTGTCGATCGCGCTTGGCAAGGTGCTCGACCAAAGCGGTTATCTCCAGGACCTGCGCGAGGAGCGCAGCGAGGAGGCCGAAAGTCGCATTGAAAACCTTGCGGAGCTCGTTTCGGCGGCGCGTGAATACGAAACGAGAAATCCCGAACCATCGCTCGGCGGGTTCGTCGATCAGCTCTCGCTGCTTTCGGACGTCGATGAGGAAGCCGGCTCCCGCGACGCCCGCGTCCTGATGATGACGATGCACAGCGCGAAGGGCCTCGAATTTCCGATCGTGACAATCGCCGGCCTCGAGGAAGGGCTGTTTCCGCATTCGCGATCCGCCGACGACGAGGCGGAGCTCGAAGAAGAGCGGCGGCTGTGTTACGTCGGCATTACCCGCGCGCAGCGGCGACTGGTCCTCACGTCCGCCGCGCGCCGGCGGGTCTTCGGGGAGTATCAGTCCACCGAACCCTCTCGATTCATCGATGAAATCCCCGCGCAGCTCGTCGAGGAGGTGCCGTCGACGTTCCTGTCGCCGCAGACATCGTTCTCGCAATTCAGGGCGAATCCGTACCCAAGGGGCGGAGGCTATCGGGGGCGGGTCAAGGAGGAGCCGGCATACTCGTATGCCGACGAGGATCAGTCCATAGCGTCAGGCCTCCGTCCAGGAGCGCGCGTACGGCACCCGCAGTTCGGCCTCGGCACGGTCCTGTCTGTCGAGCAGCTTGACGATGACATCAAGCTGCAGGTGCGGTTCAACACGGTGGGGCAGAAGACGCTCCGCGCGAAGTACGCGAAGCTGGAAATGGTCGTCTAGTCTGGTTGGAGCGCGGCGCGCCGCCAGGTGGGCGGCCGCTGCCGCACGCTTGTTGGCCTCGCGGGCGGTGCCGCACCCTGTTCGCGTGTGGGCTTAGCTTGTGGGCGCTCCCGCGCCCTGCGGCTGGATCGACATGATGATCCAGCGGCCCTCAGTCGCCTGATCGCCCTTCTTGCCCGATGCACGCTGAAGGGTAAACACCATGGTTCGCGGCGTGGCCTGCCCCCCGCCTGGTGCCTGGACCTGTGCGGTGACGGTCACCGGCTCGGTGATGATGTCGACGGTCATCCCGGCCAGGTCGTCACTCCTGAGGCTCGCCACCGCGGTTGCGCGCTCCTTGGTGGCCTTCTGCCGCGCCTGGGAGACCCTTCGCTCGAAGTCGCGGCTGTCGGTATCCCATTTCTTCCATTCGGCCAGCAGCGCCGCGTCCTTGCCTTGCACCGACTGCTTCGCCTGGTCCGCCTTGACCGCGCGATCGATCGCAATGGAGTTGCTCTGGTAGAAGTCGCGCATCTTCTTCGTAAACTCGACCTGCTCTTCCCGCACCTTGGCTTCGTCGTCCATGAACTGCTGAACCTGCAGGGTTCGGCGCTGCTGGGCGCCGATGCTGTCGATCGTGAAATCCTGCACGGAGCCTTCCGTGCGCGGATCGAAGGTGACGGCGGAGATGCTGGCGAGCCCCGTGTTGTCGCGGACGCGCGCGGCGCGGAAGAACGTCGTGAGCAGCTGCTGCTCGATGGGCGGCGAGCTGCAGGCAAACTCGAAAAGGCAAGAACCAAGAATCACGGGCGCCAGCAAAATCGCTCGGCGGATCGTGGAGCGTGACATCGGAGCCTCCTCGACGTGTTGCGAACGAGAGGGAGCCTACTCCTCTTCGTCCTTCTCGGCAAGGCGCGCAATGGACACCGCGCGGTCGTCGCCTTCGATATCGATGAGGCGCACGCCCTGGGTGGCGCGCCCGATTGTGCGGATGCCCTTCGAGGCCATTCGCAGGATCTTGCCCTGCTGTGTGATGAGCATCAGCTCGTCGTCATCCGACACCTGCGCAATGCCGATGACCTTTCCGTTCCGGTCCGACGTCTGGATGTTGATGATGCCGATGCCGCCGCGCGACTGGACGCGGTATTCCTCGAGCTCCGTGCGCTTGCCGTAGCCCTGCTCGGTCACCGAGAGGATGGTCCCGCCCGGCACCAGCACTTCCATCGCGACCACGGCGTCACCTTCGCGAAGGGAGATCCCGCGGACCCCGTACGCTGCGCGTCCCATCGATCGGACATCGGCCTCGGGAAACCGAATCGCCATCCCGTCGCGCGTGCCGATGAAGATCTCTCCCTGGCCGTCGGAGACGTTCGCGGCAATGACCGCGTCTCCTTCTTCAACGCCCATCGCGATGATGCCGCCCGCGCGCGGATTGCTGAACGCACTCAGCTCGGTCTTCTTGATCACGCCGTTACGCGTGCCCATGACGATGAACTTGTCGTCCTCGAATTCCTTGACGGCAAGGAGGGCGGCGATGCGCTCGCCTTCTTCCATCGACACGAGGTTGGCGATTGCCTTGCCGCGTCCGTCAGGACCGACGTCCGGAATCTCGTGGACCTTCAGCCAGTACGCGCGGCCGCGGTCGGAGAAAATCATGATGTAGGCGTGCGTGGACGCCACGAAGAGATGCGACACGAAGTCCTCTTCGCGGGTCCGCATCCCGATGCGCCCCTTGCCGCCACGGTGCTGGTTCCGGTAGTTGGTGATGGCGGTCCGCTTGATGTACCCGGTGTTGCTGACCGTAATCGCCATGTCTTCTTCGGCGATCAGGTCCTCGATCCGGAACTCGCCTTCTTCCGCGAGGATCTCCGTACGCCGTGCGTCGCCGTACTTGTCACGTACCCGGCGCAGCTCGCCGACGATGATCTCCATCACCAGCTTGTCGCTCGACAGGATGGCAAGGAGACGCTCGATCAGTTTCAGCAGCTCGGCGAGCTCGTCGAGAATCTTCTGGCGCTCCAGGCCGGTGAGGCGCTGCAGCTGCATGTCGAGGATCGCCTGTGCCTGGATGTGCGAGAGGCTGAACTGCGTCATGAGGCCTTCGCGAGCCTCGCCGGGGTTCTTCGCCGCGCGGATCAGCGCGATGACCGCGTCGATGTGATCGAGCGCAATCTTGAGTCCCTCGAGGATGTGACGTCGCGCCTCCGCCTTTCGCAGCTCGAATTCCGTGCGGCGCCGGACGACTTCACGTCGGAACTCGACGAAGTTGTCGATGAACTCGACGAGCGAGAGCACCTTCGGCCGGCCGCCGATGATGGCCAGCATGATGATGCCGAAGCTGCTCTGCAGCGCCGTGTGCTTGTAGAGATTGTTCAGAATGACGTCGCCGACCTCGCCGCGTTTCAGGTCGATGACGATGCGCATGCCGTCGCGATCGGATTCGTCGCGGATGTCGGAGATGCCTTCGATGGTCTTCTCGCGCACCAGGTCGGCAATGCGCTCGATCAGCCTCGCCTTGTTGACCTGGTACGGAATCTCCGTGATGACGATCGACGAGCGATCGCCCTTCTTCGAAACCTCGATCTCCGTCTTCGCGCGCATGATGACGGTGCCGCGGCCGGTGAGGTACGCCTGCTGAATCCCGTGGCGGCCGATGATGTAGCCGCCGGTGGGGAAGTCGGGGCCGGGCACGAGCTCGAGCAGTTTGCGCTGTTTCTCCGAGAGCGTCGGCGGCGCGTCGGACTGCGCGCTCTCGATCGTCCAGATGGCCGCCTCGATCACCTCGCCCATGTTGTGAGGCGGGATGTTCGTCGCCATGCCGACGGCGATGCCCGCCGATCCGTTCACGAGCAGGTTCGGGAACGGCGCCGGGAGGACGCTCGGCTCCTCGGTCGTCTCGTCGTAGTTCGGAATGAAGTCGACGGTCTCTTTGTCGAGATCCGTCATCATCTCGTCGCCGATGGCCTTCAGGCGCGCCTCGGTGTACCGCATGGCTGCCGGCGGATCGCCGTCGATCGAACCGAAGTTCCCCTGGCCGTCAATCAGGGGCGAGCGCATGTTGAAATCCTGCGCCATCCGCACCAGCGTGTCGTAGATCGACGCATCGCCGTGGGGATGGAAGTTCCCCATCACCTCGCCGACGATCTTGGCGCATTTCCGGTAGCCCCGCGTGGCGGAGAGCCCCATCGTCTTCATGCCGTACAGCACGCGGCGATGCGCAGGCTTGAGCCCGTCGCGAACGTCGGGCAGCGCTCGT
This sequence comes from uncultured Acidobacteriota bacterium, assembly GCA_963741135.1. GTDB lineage: Bacteria > Acidobacteriota > Vicinamibacteria > Vicinamibacterales > UBA2999 > Gp6-AA40. The sequence continues at coordinate 588,464 of CAVUHC010000002.1, read as the reverse complement.
CCAATGATTACGCTCATGGCGTAATCCATGTACGAACGCTTCATTTCGTCTTCGATGTTGACCGGAATCTTGTTCTGCGGGATCGGTGAGGTCATGAATCTCTAGACGTCGAGGTTGCTCACTTCGAGTGCGTGGTCCTCGATGAACTTGCGGCGCGGCTCCACCTGGTCGCCCATCAGCGTGGTGAACATCTGATCGGCTTCCGCATGATCCTCCGCGCGCACCTGCATCAGTGTCCGGTTCTCCGGATCCATCGTCGTCATCCAGAGCGTGTCGGGGTTCATCTCGCCGAGGCCCTTGTAGCGGTTGACCGCCACCCCTTTCTTGCCGGCGGCGATGAAGTACTCGACGAAGTCATCGACGGTGGCCAGGGCCGTGTCCGGCTCCTTGCGTCCGCGCGGCGCCGCAGACGCGGGCGTTTTCGGCTCCGCGGCCAGCCTTGTCGCCTCGTCGACAGGCGCGGCGATGCCAGTGTCATCCACGGCGGTGGTGTCCGGCTCCTCGACCGCCTCCTCAGCCACCGCTGACTCGCTGGCCTTGATCACAACCGGGAACTTGATGTCCTGGATCTCGCGATACGCCGCGTGAAGCGTGCGGTACTCGCCCGACCCGATGAAATCGACGCCGAGCGTGTATCGCCTCGGATACCCCTGCGAACGATCCTCGATCGTCAGCTCGAACGCGTTGTGTTCGTCGTCGCGGCTCACCGACACCGTCCGCGTCGGCGTGGTCATTCGCGCCGCGATGACATCGAGCCTCTCGCGCTGCTCGAAGAACGACTTGTCGCGAGCGTCGACTTCGAGAAGCGCCGTGACGATCTCCGGCGGATTGCCGCGGCGCGTGACCTGCTGCAGCAGCTTGCGATACGACATCATGCGCTGCAGGTATCGCTCGAGCGTATCGCCGAACATCTCGCTGCCATCGGCCAGCCGCGCCACACGCGATTCGACCGCGCGCTTGATGAGGAACGTCTCGAGCTCGCGCTCGTCCTTGATGTAGGTCTCGGCGCGGCCGCGCTTCGCGCGGAAGAGCGGCGGCTGCGCGATGTAAATGTGCCCGCGGTCGACGAGCTGAGGCATCTGGCGATAGAAGAAGGTCAGCAGCAGCGTGCGGATGTGCGATCCATCCACATCGGCGTCCGTCATGATGATGATGCGGTGGTAGCGGAGCTTCTCGATGTCGAAGTCCTCCGTCCCGATGCCGCAGCCGAGCGCCGTGATCATGGTTCTGATCTCGTCGCTGCCAATCATCTTGTCGAAACGCGCCTTCTCGACGTTGAGAATCTTGCCCTTGATCGGCAGAATCGCCTGGAAGCGCCGGTCCCGGCCCTGCTTCGCCGAGCCTCCTGCGGACTCGCCTTCGACGATGTAGATCTCGCACTGCGCGGGATCCCGCTCCTGGCAGTCGGCCAGCTTGCCTGGAAGGCCGCTGCCGTCGAGCGCGCCCTTGCGGCGCACGAGATCGCGCGCCTTGCGCGCGGCCTCGCGGGCACGCGCCGCATCCACGGACTTGCCGATCACCCGCTTGGCCACGACCGGGTTTTCTTCCAGGTATTGACCCAGCTTGTCGTTGACGATCGTCTCGACGATCCCCTTGACCTCGGTGTTGCCGAGTTTCGTCTTCGTCTGGCCTTCGAACTGCGGCTGTGGAATCTTCACGCTGACGACGCCAGTCAGCCCCTCGCGGATGTCGTCGCCGCTGATGCTGGCGTCCTTGAGGTCTTTCGCCATGCTGCTCTTGGCGGCGTAGGCGTTGATCGTGCGGGTCAGAGCCGACCGGAACCCCGACAGGTGCGTGCCGCCTTCGTGCGTGTTGATGTTGTTCGCGAAGGTGAAGATCAGCTCCGAGTAGCCGTCGTTCCACTGCAGGGCAATCTCGGCCTCGATGCCGTCCTTGTTGCCCTTCATGAAGATCGGCTTGTCGTTGACGATGGCCTTGTTCTTGTTCAGGTGCTCGACGAACGACACGATGCCGCCGTCGTACTTCAACTTGTGGCTCTTGCCGTCGCGCTCATCGTCTATGGTGACGAGAATGCCGCCGTTGAGAAACGCGAGCTCGCGGAGGCGCTGAGCGAGCGTGTCGAAGCTGTACTCGATGGTCTCGAAAATCTGCGTGTCGGGCTTGAACGTGACCTTGGTGCCGCGTCGTTGTGTCGTGCCCGTCGCTTCCAGATCGCGAATCGGCGTCCCGCGCTCGTAGCTCTGCTGGTAGACCTGGCCATTGCGCCAGATCTCGAGATCGAGCCGCTCCGAAAGCGCGTTGACCACCGAGATACCGACGCCGTGCAGGCCTCCGGAGACCTTGTAGCTGTCATTGTCGAACTTGCCGCCGGCGTGCAGCACCGTGAGGACGACCTCGGCGGCCGACTTGCCGCTCTCGTGACGATCCACGGGAATGCCGCGGCCGTTGTCGACGACCGTGACCGAGTTGTCGATGTGAATGGTGACGTTGATCTGATCGCAATAACCGGCCAGCGCTTCGTCAATCGAGTTGTCGACGACCTCGTAGACGAGGTGATGCAGTCCGGGCGCGCCGGTCGACCCGATGTACATGGCGGGTCGCTTTCGCACCGCCTCGAGCCCCTCGAGAACCTTGATCTTGTCGGCGCCGTAGTCGTCGACGGAGGTTCCGTTCCCATTCGGGCCTGGAGATGCCGGAGTGTCGGGAGTGAGGAGCGCTTCGGTCTGGTCGGTCTGCTGTTGGTCGGGATGTGACACGCGTGTCCTTCAGGTGCTCGTCAGATTCGCATCGGCATGATCACGTAGGTGTAGTCGTACCCCTGCGCGCCGACGGGCGTCATCACGGCCTGGCTGACTTCGTCCTTGAGGGAGAGAGACACGACGTCGGTTTCGACGACGTTCAGGAAATCCAGGACGTACTGTGCGTTGAACGAGATCGCAAGCGCGCTGCCCTGGTAGTCGACGGCCAGTTGCTCACGCGCCTCGCCGAACTCGGAACTACTCGACGTGACTTCAACCTTGCCCTTGTCGATCTCGAATTTCACCGCACGTGACCGCTCGTTCGAGAGCAGGGCAACGCGTTTCACGGCATTGGTCAGGCGCTCACGCTCGAATTCGATATCTTTGTCGTTGCCCTTCGGGATGACGCGCTCATAAGCCGGAAACTGCCCGTCGATCATGCGCGAAATCAACATGCGGCCTCCCACCTCGAAAAACAGGTGATTTTCACCGCGCTCGTAGGTGATGTCGCCGTCCGCCTCCGAGAGGAGTTTGCCGAGCTCGAGGAGTGTCTTCTTCGGGAGTATTACTTTCACTTCTTCGCCCGGCTTGATCGCCGGGTCGGCGCCTTCGCGCTTCACGGTAACGAGCGCGAGACGATGGCCGTCGGTCGCCACGAGGCTCATCGAATCGGTACGCAGCACGAAGAGCGCGCCGTTCAGAAAATACCGCGTGTCCTCGCCAGTGATCGCGAACTGTGTTTTGGCGACCATCTCGCGCAGCGCCTCGCGCGGCAGGGAAGCCCGCGCCACCCCAGTCGCCTCAGGCAGCGTCGGAAAGTCTTCGCGCGGGAGTGTCTGCATGCGCGAGTCGAATTTGTCGGCGGAGACTTTCACGCCGTTCTTGTCCTCTTCGATCCTCACGTCGGTTTCGGCGAACGCCTTGACGATCTCGTACAGCTTCTTCGCCGGCAGGGTCAGCGATCCGCCCTTTGCCACCGACGCCGCGCACTTGCTGCGCAGCGCAACTTCGAGATCGGTCGCGAGCATGCGGACCTCGTTGCCCTTCGCTTCGATCAGCACGTTCGCGAGAATAGGAATCGTGTTCTTGCGCTCAACGATGCCCTGGAAAAGTTGCAGTTCTCGCAGAAGCTCGTTTTTTCTGACCACGAGTTCCATAGGCGTACGGTGACCTCGGAGCGGAGTGTCCGCCGTTAACGGAGCCTCAGTCAGGTTGTTCTTAACTCTGATCTAGAGGATCTGAAGGAGATAAAGAATTATACAGAAAAGAAGGTGCTGTGCAAAACGGGATGTGTGACGATTAATCCTTGACTACCAATAATTTAGGGTGTGGACATTTCTGTGATTTCGGGACATGAAAAGTGCGCGGTTTCTGTGCGGATCTGCCCGTCTGAAATCATGCACAGGCGGCCGTTCAATCCGGCTGTGGACGCCCGCGCATCTACCGGAAAGACTCCAGAAAGTTGGTGATCAGGCTGTTGAAATCTCCGTCCCGCTTCCGAAGATCTTCGACTTTCTTGATCGAATGGATGACCGTGGAATGGTGCTTTCCCCCAAAACTGCGCCCGATTTCCGGCAACGAGGCATGCGTCAGCGTCTTGCAGAGATACATGGCGATCTGACGCGGCATCGCGATCGATTTCGAGTTGTTTCGCGACTTCAGCTCGAAGACTTTGAGCTGATAGTAGTCGGAAATGTGTTTCTGAATCGACTCGATCGTCACCGCCTTTTCATCCTGCTCGAGGACGTTCTTGAGCACCTCTTGTGTGAGTTGGAGCGAGATCTCACGCCCCGTCAACGATGCAAACGCGATCAACCGGATGAGCGATCCTTCCAGCTCGCGGATGTTCGACTTGATACGCCCGGCGATATACATCGCGACGTTGTCCGGCAGTGGAACGGCTTCCGCTTCGGCTTTGCGCTTGAGAATCGCCACCTTCGTCTCGAGGTCAGGCGACTGGATATCTGCAATCAGTCCCCATTCAAACCGTGATCGAAGGCGCTCCTCGAGCGCCGGGATCTCATGCGGCGGACGATCGCTGCTCAGCACGATCTGTTTCTGCGCGTCGTAGAGCGCGTTGAACGTGTGAAAGAACTCGGTCTGTGTACCTTCCTTCCCCGACACGAACTGGATGTCATCGACGAGCAGCACGTCCACGCTGCGGTACCGCTCGCGGAAATCGAGGATGCGGTCGTACCGGACGGCGTTAATCATCTCGTTCATGAAACGCTCGGATGAGATGTAGGTGAGCTTCAAGCTCCCGTCGTGACGCAGGACGTATTGTCCGACCGCGTGCATCAGGTGCGTCTTGCCGAGACCGACCCCCCCGTAAATGAAGAGCGGGTTGTACGAACGCGACGGCGCTTCTGCGACCGCCCGACAGGCGGCATGCGCGAACTGGTTCGAGGGTCCGACGATGAACGTGTCGAACGTGTAGCGCGGGTTCAGCCCGGCGGGGCTGCTGCTCTCGGCTGCCTCCACTTCGACGTTCTCTGCGGGAGCCACCTGCGGCTCCGGAGGTGGCTCCGCGGAGGGACCGGGCTCGGCAACGAAGACCAGGGAGGTTTCCGCGCGGCGAACCTCCGCCAGCGCTTCCGCCAGCACGACGGAGTAGTGCTTCGTCAGCCAATCCTTGAAAAGGGGATTGGGGACTCGAACGGTGATCGCCTTTCCCCCGTCTGCGACGAACGACGTGGGCTTGAACCAGGTGGAAAAACTGTGGCGGTTAACTTTGGTTTCGATTCGGGCGAGGATCTGGTCCCAAATACTGGTATCCATTTCAAATATCACCAGAAAAACCGCTGAGAAAGGGACTTTCGCCTTCGTCGGCCGCCCATCAAACCGCGCTCCGCGCGGCTGCGCCTCCCCGCAAGGCCACAAAATCGGCCTTCCCGTGCTTCGCCGTGCAGAAAGTGGCGCAAAATCGCGGCCCGGCTACCTCAGCCCTGCCGAGGCCCCACGTTTTCCACAGTGTTTTCCACAGGTGTGGAAATCTTGGGGAACAAACCGAAGCGCGGTGCTGCACACCAAACCGCCAGGACAAATCGAATCCGGGACTGTAGCACAAGGCATTCGCGCGAGATCCCGCGTTGACACTCCGTTCGAGCGACGACTAGTATTGACAGTTCCGCCGGACTCCTCTGGCGCTCACATTTAGTGCCTCCGGATCTTTGATCCGGGCTGCGCTCAGGACATCATGAAGGGGAAGCGCACCTACCAGCCCAATACACGTCGCCGCAAGAAGACGCATGGCTTCAGAATACGAATGGCGACGAAGAACGGCCGAATCGTCCTCAAGCGGCGCCGCGCGAAGGGTCGTAAGCGCCTGACCGTTGCTGACGAGCGGTAGGGAGGCCCCTCGGGCGCCGCATGGAAGATCAGGGTCTGGCGGCGCCGGAGCGGATTCGCCGCCGACCGGAGTTCGAGCGGATTTACAGCGCCGGCGTCAAGATCCACGGCCGGCTCATGACGGTGTTCGTCATGCCCAACGGGACCGCGACGCCACGGTTTGGCGTGGCGGCGACCCGGAAACTTGGTTCGGCCGTCGAGCGCAACCGGGCGAAGCGTCGGGCCCGTGAGCTCTTCAGGCGGCGAAAGAACATTGGCGGCCTCGACATTGTCATCGTGCCGCGTCGGGAAATGCTCGATGCACCGTTCGCTACACTCGAAGCCGATTACACCGCTCTCCTCGCCCGTCATCGTGATCCCGCCCGACGCGACGCACGTCGGCCCGGTGTCGGCGCTCGTTCTGGGACTGCTTCGAGTCTATAAGATCCTTATTTCGCCGCTGTTTGCCGGATCCTGCCGCTTTTATCCCTCGTGCGCCGACTACATGAGCGAAGCCATCCACGTCCACGGGGCCGTCAAAGGGATGTGGCTTGGAGCGCGACGCCTGGCGCGCTGCCATCCGCTCGGCAGCCACGGCGTCGATCCCGTACCACGCCCGTGAAAATTTAATAAATGGAACGTAGGGTTTTCATCGCAATCATTCTGTCCTTCCTGGTGCTGTACGCGTACCAGGCGCTGTTTGTCCGCGCCACGCCGCCGGCAACGGCAGCCAAACCAGCAGCGGCAACCACGGCCCAGACGCCCGTGCCTGCGCCCGCAGAGAACGCTCCAGCACCGTCCAAGGGTCAGGTGGCGGCGACGGTTCCTTCTGCGACGCCGGAACCGCAGGCGCTCGTGTCGGAGCCATCGGAGCGGGAGATAACGGTTGACACCGCGACCGTACAGGCCGTTCTCACGAACCGCGGCGGCCGGCTTGTGCACTGGCGATTGAAGGAGTATCGGGATCCACAGGGGCACCCGGTCGATCTCATTCCGAGCGGGCTTCCTCCGACCGAGCAGCTTCCGTTTGCGCTTCGGGTGGACGAGGAGCAGGCGGGGGAGAGGCTGAACCAAGCAATCTACCGGGTGAGCGGCGACTCAGGGGGGCACGTCGATGCGACGCGCACACCTGCCACGGTGTCGTTCGAGTACCAGGAGGCGTCGGGCATTCACGTCAGCAAGGAATTCCGATTCGATCCGAGCAACTACATCGTTGCATTCTCCGCGAGCGCGACGAACGGCGATCGCTCGATGAACCCGACGGTTATCTTCGGGCCAGGACTCGGAGACGCTGCGGCGTCGACTGGCGGCGGCGGCTTCTTCAGCCGGAGCAGCGTCATCCCCCCGACGGCGATTCTTCATCGCGCGGGCAAGGTCGAGAGAGTGGCGCTCGCGAAGATCAGTGAGCAACCGGTGCAGGAGGGACAGTTCCGGTTTGCTGGCGTCGAGGATCTGTATTTCATAGCCACGGTCGTGAATCCGGGCCAGGCGCGGGTCGAGTACCGCGCCGTGGTCGTTCCCGGTCCGGCGAACAGCCAACGGCAATTCATCTCGCAGGCGGTTCGCTTCCCGCAGCCGCCAATGAACGCCCGCTTCTTCGTTGGCCCCAAGCAATTCGATTTGCTCAAATCGATTGATGCCGAGCTTGTGCGCGCGGTCAATTTCGGAATGTTCGGGTGGCTCGCCGTGCCGCTGCTCGGCGCGTTGAAGTGGATTCATGGGTACGTCGGGAACTACGGCTGGTCGATCATTCTGCTCACGGTGCTCATCAACATCGTGATCTTTCCGCTCCGTCACAAGAGCGTCGTATCGATGCGCCGCATGCAGGCGCTGCAGCCGCAGCTCAAGGCGATCCAGGACCGGTACGCCAACCTCAAGGTCACCGACCCCGCGCGTCAGAAGATGAACACAGAGGTCATGAACCTGTATCGCGAGAAGGGCGTGAACCCCGCGAGCGGGTGCATCCCGATTCTCATGACGCTGCCTGTGCTGTTTGCGTTCTACGCGCTGCTCGGCCAGGCGATCGAGTTGCGCGGCGCGGAATTCGGATGGTGGGTCAAGGATCTCTCGCTGCCGGATCCGTACTACGTGATTCCGATCTTCGTCGTGGTGACGATGGTGTGGCAGCAGAAGCTCACCCCCGCGGCGATGGATCCGACGCAACAGAAGATGATGATGTTCATGCCGATCATGTTCGGCTTCATCTTCCTGACGACGGCCGCGGGCACGGTGCTTTACTGGTTCGTCAGCAACCTCTGGGCAATCGGCCAGCAGTACTTCACCAACTGGCTCATTGGTCCGCCGGTCGTGCCAACCGTCAGGCCGGCCGCCGAAAAACGTCTCAAGAATGCGGGCGCCGGCCGCACCGCGGGCGCCGAGAAGCACTCATAGGCCTATGTCTTTGATGATGCAGATTGCCGGATTCGTCCAGAACGTCGTGAACGCCATGGGCGCGACACTTACCGTGAACGTCGAGGAGACGCCGGAGGCGACGCGCATCAACCTCGAAGGGGAAGATGGCGGCGTGCTCGTGCGCCACGGCGGGGAAGGGCTGCAGGCGCTTCAGCATATCGTCGCCACGGCGTTTCGCAGGCAGCTGGGCGACGACAACCGCATCGTCATCGACTGCAACGGGTTCCGCAAGGAGAAGGACGCGGAGCTTCGGCAGATGGCCACGTACCTGGCGGAGAAAGCACGTACGAGCGGTATTCCGCAGGAAATGGGGCCCCTCAATCCGTACGAACGCCGCATCGTTCACCTGGCGATCGCGGAAGATCCGACAGCGAGCTCCGAGAGCATCGGCGACGCGTTCATGAAGACGGTCATCATCTCAGCCAAGAAATGATCGGTGGTGGTTGGTCGTTGGTGGTTGGTGGTCAACCACCAACCGCCAACCATCAACCGCTAACCGATGTTTGCCACCGACGACACGATCGTTGCCCTAGCGACTCCCCCGGGTCGCGCCGCCCTCGGGGTCGTGAGGATCAGCGGCCCGCGCACGCTCGAGATTGCGGACGCGATGCTCGAGTGCCACGAACCCCTTCAGCCGCGCCACGCCACGTTCACGCGCGTACGCGGTGAGATGTCGAGGACTGGTGCACTCGATGAAGTGGTCGCGACGCTCTTTGCCGCGCCTCATTCCTACACCGGCGAACACGTTGTCGAAATCACGACGCATGGGAGTCCCGTAGTGCTGCAGGCAGTCCTCAAGAGCGCACTCGCCGCCGGCGCGCGGCTCGCCGAGCCTGGCGAATTCACGCTGCGCGCGTTTCTGAACGGCAAGCGTGATCTCATTCAGTCGGAAGCCGTTGCCGATCTCATTGACGCCGCGACACCGCTCCAGGCGCGGATTGCGTTCGATCAACTCCAAGGGACGCTCACGGAGCGCATCATGGCGATCGACGCCGTGCTGTTCGACTTGATCGCGCGTCTCGAGGCGTCACTCGATTTTCCGGACGAGGGCTACCACTTCGTCGAAGCGTCGCGTGCGGCGCAGGACATCACGAAGGTCATCGAGGCAATTGACCGTCTCCTCGCCGATGCAACCACGGGACGAATGATTCGTGAAGGCGCGACGGTAGTAATCGCGGGACGACCAAACGTAGGTAAGTCAAGTGTATTCAACACGTTAACTGGAACTGACCGGGCAATCGTCACCGCGATTCCAGGGACGACGCGCGATCTGGTGACGGAAGTGGTCGACGTCGAAGGCATTCCCGTGTCGCTCGTCGACACGGCCGGCTGGCGCGATACGAGCGACGTCGTCGAGCGCGAAGGCGTCACGCGCGGCACGCGTGCGCGCGGAATCGCTGATCTGATTCTGCTGGTCCTGGACCAGGGGCAGGCGATTGCTCCCGAAGACGTGTGGCTTCTCGATCAGACCGCGGAATCGAAACGGATCGTCGTGTTGAACAAGAGCGATCTCGTAGCGCGCATCGACGAGTCGGTGCTGACCGGAGAGGTCGCTCGCGTGAGTGCGTTGACGGGCGACGGATTCGCCGAGTTGCGTCGGCTGATGGCTTGCGGGCTCACCGAGGGCGAACGGCTTCGTGACGCGGCGCCGATTTCAAACACCCGGCACATCGCGCTGCTCGAAGAGTGCCGAGCATCGCTCGACGCCGCGCGCAATGCGGCGGATGCCGGGAACCTGCCGGAAGAATTTCTCCTGGTCGACTTGCAGGCCGGGAGGTTCCGGCTCGATGAGATCGTCGGCCGACGCACGAGTGAGGACGTGCTGCGCCATATCTTCGAGCGCTTCTGCATAGGGAAATGAAGGGTTGATGCGCTTCGATGTCATCGTAGTCGGCGCGGGTCACGCGGGTGTCGAGGCGGCGCATGCTGCTGCGCGACTGGGCTGCAGCGTCGGCCTCTGCACTCTGTCGCAGGCCACGTCCGCGCACATGCCCTGCAATCCTGCAGTGGGGGGCACGGCGAAGGGGCACCTCGTGCGGGAGATCGACGCGCTCGGCGGGCTGATGGGACGCGCGATTGACGCGACCGGTATTCAGTTCAAGCTGCTGAACCGAAGCCGCGGGCCGGCTGTCTGGTCGCCCCGCGCGCAAGCGGACAAGAAGCGCTACGCGACGTGGGTCATCGACGCCCTGTCGAACGAACCACACATCACGTGGATTCTCGGCAAGGCTGGACGCATTCTGATTGAGGACGGCCGAACTGTCGGCATCGCCATGGAAGAAGGCGATGCGTACATGTGCGGCGCGCTCGTCGTCACGACCGGCACATTTCTCAACGGCCTGATTCACGTCGGTCCCGAGCAGCGCCCGGCGGGGCGGCACGGAGAGCCTCCGTCGCACGAGCTTTCGGAGTCGATCCGATCGTTCGGCTTCGAGATGGGCAGGCTCAAGACGGGAACGCCGCCGCGCCTGGATCGCAGGAGCATCGATTTCGCGGCGCGAGTCTCTGAACGCGTCTTCGCAGAGGAGCCGGGGGACGCCGTCCCGGTGCCGTTCTCGTTCGATACCACGACCGGTCTGCGGAACCAGATCCAGTGCTGGCTGATTCACACCAACGATCGCGTCCGTGACCTGGTACGAAGCAACATCGCACAGAGTCCGTTGTTCAATGGACAGATCCAGGGCATCGGTCCGCGCTACTGCCCGTCGCTCGAGGACAAGATCATGCGGTTCCCCGACAGGGAACGGCACCAGATCTATCTCGAGCCCGAGGGTCTCGACGTCGACGAGATTTACGTGAATGGGTTTTCGATGTCGCTGCCGCGCCAGGTGCAGGAGCAGCTTGTGCACGCCCTTCCTGGTCTGGGGGACGCGGTGATGCTGCGTCCAGGCTATGCAGTCGAGTACGACTTCGTGCAGCCAACGGAGTTGAAATCGACGCTCGAAACGCACCGGGTTCAAGGATTGTTTCTCGCGGGGCAGATCAACGGCACCTCCGGTTACGAAGAGGCCGCGGCCCAGGGGATCATGGCGGGAATCAACGCCGCGAAGGCCGTTCGCCAAGAGACGCCCATCGTCCTTGGACGAGACGAGGCGTATATCGGCATCCTTGTCGACGACCTCGTGACGCGCGGATGTCTCGAGCCATATCGAATGTTCACGTCGCGCGCCGAACATCGCCTGTTGCTGCGAATCGATAATGCAGATCTCCGGCTCTCGCCGATCGGCCACGCCGCGGGTCTCCTGAGCGACGATCGGTGGGAGCGATTCGAAGCGCGTCGTGAGCGATACGCCTCCAATCTGTCCCGGCTGGACCGGACCCGCATTCGCGACGCCGGCGGCGATCGCGTAACGGTCTCGCAGTTGTTGAAACAGCCGTCGGTCCGTCTCGAGGCGCTGGTTGCCGACGGTCGCGTGTCTCTGGACGTCGACGAGCGCACGCGCGACGTCGATATCGCAAGCGTTGAAACGACCGTGAAGTACGACGGCTACCTGAAACAGGAAGCTGCGCGAGCCGAGCGGACGCGTCGTGCCGAACGTCGTCGCATTCCCGAGGGCTTTCCGTTTTCGCGCGTTCCCGGTCTTTCCCGCGAAGTCGTTCAACGGCTTTCGCAGGTGCGACCAGAAACGCTCGGCCAGGCCTCACGGGTTCCAGGTGTCACACCCGCCGCCGTCGCGGTCCTCAGCGTTTTTCTTGGAAGGCTCCCGTCAGACTCTCTCGGAACGCCGTGACGACCCGTGAGTTCCAGGATCGGCTGCTTCGGCGGGCGAAACGCGCCCGGCTCACAATTCCTCCGGACACCGCGCTTCGCCTCGAGACCTACTTCCGCCTCCTTGAGACCTGGAACCGCAAGATCAACCTGACCGGTTTCAACCTCACCGAACCGACGCCAGACACGCTGGACCGGCTCCTCATCGAGCCACTCGTTGCGGCACGACACGTCCCAACGGGTGCCACGCGAATGCTCGACGTCGGAAGCGGCGGCGGCTCACCAGCCATCCCAATGGCGCTTGCAGTCCCCTCGATCCGGTTGTTGATGGTCGAGTCCAAGACTCGAAAGTCCGTGTTTCTGCGCGAGGCGGTGCGTGCTGTCGCGCTCGAAGGCGCCGAGGTCGCGGCCTCCCGATATGAGGAATTACTCGCTCGCCCGGAGCTGCACGAAGCACACGATCTTGTGACGATGAGAGCGGTTCGCGTGGAACCGCGGCTGCTCTCGAACCTGCAGGCGTTCATCAAACCTGGCGGTGTGTTGTTGCTGTTCAGAGGCACTACCGCTGCTGATCCCTCCGAAACAGTCACCCCACCGCTCGCATGGTCTGCGACGTTTCCGCTCCTGGAATCTTTGCGGAGCCGGCTGGTTATCTTGGAAAAACGTCACGTTGGACGGCAACGTTCCACGTGAAACAAAACGACCAACCCCGGTTGCTGAATGCCGAATGCTGGAGTTCGAACTCAACCGCATTAGAACCACATACATTCGTGTTATATTCGCCGTTTCACGTGAAACTAACCGTTGACACCACGATTAGCTGCGTACTACATTGTGCAAGGACACAACAACTCTGCAATTGGTCGTATGACAGAAAATGCTGAGGTGAGCGAAACGCTCCGTGGCCGTATCGTGGCGGTCGCGAACCAGAAGGGCGGGGTCGGTAAGACGACCACGGCCATCAATGTCGCCACCTCGCTGGCCCTTGAAGGCCGCCCGGTTCTTCTGGTCGACGTTGACCCGCAGGGAAACCTCACGAGCGGCGTTGGCCTCAAGGGACAGCGGGCGCCTGGCGGGACCGCCTACGAGGCGCTGATGGACGTGGACGGAACCGTGACTGATTCCTTCGTCCTCCCGACAGGGATCGACAACCTCTATCTGATGCCCGCCGACCGGAATCTGACGGGGGCCGAGATCGAGATGGTTCCAATGCTCGAACGCGAGCGTCGTCTGCAACGCGTACTCGAGCCCCTTCGGTCTCGCTTCCAATACATCTTCATCGATTGCCCGCCGTCGCTCGGTCTGCTCACGCTGAATGCACTGGTTGCCGCAGATGCCGTGCTGATACCCCTGCACTGCGAGTACTTCGCCCTCGAAGGCCTTGCCGAGCTCGTCGGAACGATGAGACGCGTCCGTGGGGGATTGAATCCCTCGCTCGACATCGAGGGGGTCCTCCTGACGATGTACGACGACCGGACGAACCTGGGACAGCTCGTGGCGCGCGACGTGCGCGAGTTCTTCAAAGAGAAAGTCTTCAACACCATCATTCCGCGCAACGTCAAACTGGGCGAGGCGCCAAGCCACGGGACGCCGGGGGTGTTGTACGACACGAAGTCGCGCGGCGCCGCGGCATACATGGCGCTTGCGAAGGAAATGCTGTCGCGTCACGCGGCCTGATTTCGGAGAGGGACGACATGCTCGAACGACGACCGGCACTTGGCAAAGGCCTCAGCGCGCTGATCCCCGACGTGCCGGAGCCTTCGCGGCAGGGCGCCATTGAAATCGACATCGATCTCATCGCGCCTAACGAGAAGCAGCCGCGCGTGCAGATGGATGATGCGAAGCTCGACGAGCTGGCGCGCTCCATCAAGGAAAACGGCGTGATTCAGCCGATTCTCGTCCAGCGCATGGGCGACCTCTATCGCATCATCGCGGGCGAGCGTCGGTGGCGAGCGGCCCAGCGCGCGGGACTTCTCAAGGTGCCGGTCGTTGTTCGCGACATGCCCGTCGATTCCGGTCAACAGCTGCTGCAGCTGGCGCTCATCGAAAACATTCAACGTGAGAACCTGAATCCCGTTGACGAAGCTGCTGCGTACCAGCGGCTCGCAGACGAATTCGGACTGACCCACGATCAGATTGCGGCCGCGGTCGGCAAGGATCGAAGCTCCGTGGCGAACTACGTGCGCTTGCTGAAGCTGGCGGATGAAGTGCGCGCGGATCTCGCGTCGGGTGCGCTGGCCATGGGACACGCGCGCGCGCTGCTCGCGCTCTCGGATCCGGCCCTCCAGCGACAGGCCTCCCGGGAGGTCATCTCGCGCTCGCTCTCGGTGCGCGAGACCGAAGCGCTCGTCAAACGGCTCGCGTCGCCGCCGGCGCCGCGCGCACCCAAGGCCGAGGCGGCGAAAGACGTCCATACTCGCGCCGCCGAGGATCGCCTGCGGTTTGCGCTCGGCACGAAGGTCCGCATACTGCGGGGCGCCCAGGGCGGCACCATCGAAATCAGCTTCGGATCCGAGGCCGAGCTGAACCGCATTTACGAACAAATCACAGACGTGCGGTAAAACGAGCCACAGAGACACAGAGTCACAGAGAAGACCTTTCAGGGATTCCTCTTCCCATTCCCCCTGTGGGCCTGATATAAAAAGGAAGTTTGTGCCTTCCAGGTACAAGCTCGTTTGTACGTCCCCGGCCCGAACACGAGAACACGGTCAGACAACAGCCTGAAACGATGCCATCCCGAGCCTCCGCCTCCCGCTACGCGAGAGCCCTGTTCGATGTCGCGCTGAACGAATCTGATCCGGTGCAGGCGGAGCGCGATCTGTCCGCATTCGCGAGCCTGCTGACGTCGAGCCCGGAGCTCCAGAGCGTTCTGACCAATCCGGGGGTGCCCGTTGCGGGCAAGCGGGCCGTCACTGAGGCCCTGACGACGCGGCTGGAGGTCTCATCGCCGGTGCGAAAGCTCCTGGCGCTGCTCGCGGAGCGCGATCGGCTCGCGCTCGTGCCGGATTTGATCGCGGTGTACCGCGAACGTCTCATGGAGCACCAGCAGATCGTGCGAGCCGAGGTCACCACGGCGGCGCCGCTGTCAGCAGAGCGTGCCGCGCAGCTGGAGCAGCGTCTCGCGCAGGTCACCGGGCGCCGCGTCGACGTCACCACGAGCGTGGATCCCACGATCATCGGCGGCATCATCGCGCGTATTGGCAGCACCGTGTACGACGGAAGCGTCGCGACGCAGCTTTCGAAGATTCGCCAACGATTGACCCAGCAGGGGTAGGCCGGGTCCTTTGGGACCCGGCGTGTGAAGGATCGACATGGACATCAGAGCGGACGAAATCTCCAAGATCATTCGCGACCAGATTGGCAGCTACACCGTCACGGTCGACGTCGCGGAAGTCGGAACGGTGATCTCGATTGGCGACGGCATTTCCCGCGTCCACGGAATCGAGGGGGCGATGGCGGGCGAGATGCTCGAGTTCCCGCACGGCGTGTTCGGCATCGCGCTCAACCTCGAAGAGGAAAGCGTCGGCGCGGTGCTGCTGGGCGACTTCAAGGAGATCAAGGAAGGCGACACGGTCAAGCGCACCGGCCGCATCATCTCGGTGCCCGTCGGCGACGAGATGCTCGGGCGCGTCGTCAATGCGCTCGGCCAGCCGATCGACGGCAAGGGACCGATCCAGACCAAGCAGTTCCTGCCGATCGAGCGCATCGCACCCGGCGTCGTCGACCGCCAGCCCGTGAAGGAGCCGCTGCAGACCGGCCTGAAGGCGATCGACGGGATGGTGCCGATCGGCCGCGGCCAGCGCGAGCTGATCATCGGCGACCGGCAGACGGGCAAGACCGCCGTCGCCGTCGACGCGATCATCAACCAGCGCGGCAAGGACGTGATCTGCATCTACAACGCGATCGGCCAGAAGCAATCAACCGTCGCGCAGGTCGTTCGGACGCTCGAAGAACACGACGCGATGAGCTACACCATCGTGGTCGCGGCCACGGCATCCGATCCGGCGCCGATGCTCTACATCAGCCCGTATTCGGCGTGCGCGATCGGCGAATATTTCCGCGACAGCGGCCGGCACGCGTTGCTGGTGTACGACGACCTGTCGAAGCATGCGCAGGCGTATCGCGAAATCTCGCTGCTCCTGCGGCGCCCGCCCGGCCGCGAGGCGTATCCGGGGGACGTCTTCTACCTGCATTCCCGCCTGCTGGAGCGCGCGGCGAAGTTGAACGCCGCGCTGGGCGGTGGATCGTTGACGGCGCTGCCGATCATCGAAACGCAGGCGGGCGACCTGTCGGCGTACATCCCGACGAACGTCATCTCGATTACCGACGGGCAGATCTTCCTCGAGGGCGATCTGTTCCACCAGGGCGTGCGTCCGGCAATCAACGTCGGCAACTCGGTATCGCGAGTGGGGGGTTCCGCGCAGATCCGGGCGATGCGCCAGGTTGCGGGAACGTTGCGGCTCGATCTCGCGCAGTACCGCGAGCTCGCCGCCTTCGCGCAGTTCGGCAGCGACCTCGACAAGCAGACGCAGGCGCAGCTCAATCGCGGACGCCGGCTCGTCGAGATTCTGAAACAACCGCAGTATCAGCCGCTCGGCGTGGAGAAGCAGGTGGCGATCGTCTACGCCGCAACGAAGGGCTATCTCGATCCGGTGCCGGTGGAAGAGCTGCGGCGATACGAAGAGGAGCTGTATCGATACCTGGAGACACAGGCGCCGCGCGTGCTGACCGGGATCGCGGAGAAGAAGATTCTCGATGACGAGATCAAGGGAGGGCTCGACGCAGCCCTGACGGAGTTTGGCAAGCAGTTCAGCGGCACCATCGCCGCCGCCGCAGTCGCGTAACGCATGCCGTCTCTGATTGATCTCCGGCGCCGGATCCGCGCGGTCAAGTCGACGCAGCAGATCACGAAGGCGATGAAGATGATCGCGGCCTCGCGCCTCAAGCGGGCGCAGGATCGTGTCATCTCGGCGCGCCCGTTTGCCCAGCGGATGCTGAAAGTGCTGAACGGCCTCGTGGCCCGGGTCGAGCAGGGCGCGCACCCGCTGCTCCGGATTCCTCCGCAGGGAAGCGGTCGCCCGCTTCTGATCGTGATCACCGCCGACCGCGGCCTGTGCGGCAGCTTCAACTCGAACGTCATCAAAGCCGCCGGCCAGTTCATCCTCAACGAGACGCCCGGTCGCGATGTGGCTCTGGGCCTGATTGGGCGCAAGGGTCGCGAATTCTTCCGTCGCCGCGGATTCGCCGTGCGTTACGAAGCGGTCGGGATTTTTCAGAAGTTGACGTTTGGCGACGCGGTGGACATCGCCGACGCCGCCATCGAGGACTTCACGTCAGGCAAGGCGTCGAGCGTCTACCTCGTCTACAACGAGTTCAAGTCGGTGATGTCTCAGAGGATCGTCGTTGAGCGGCTGCTGCCCATCCCACGCCTGGAATCGGACGCCGCCGTTGCGGGACCGGCTGTCGATTACCTCTATGAGCCGACACCGGAGCAGATCTTTCGCGACCTGCTGCCTCGGCACGTGCAGGTGCAGGTCTACCGGGCACTGCTCGAATCAAACGCCGCGTTCTTCGCGGCGCAGATGACGGCGATGGACGCGGCGACCCGGAACTCGGCGGACATGCTCGAGAACCTGACGCTCTATATGAACAAGGTTCGGCAGGCCGCGATCACCCGCGAAATCATCGAGGTGGTCTCAGGAGCCGCCGCGACATAGAGAAGGAATCAGCAATGGCAACCGCAGCAGCAACTGCACAACGAACTGGCAAAGTTGTTCAAGTGATCGGCCCCGTGATTGACATCGAGTTCGCCGACGGACACCTCCCCGCGATCTATAACGCGGTCCGCGTGGTCTCCGACGGCGGAGGCGGCGCCGAAAAGATCGACGTCGTCGCGGAGGTCGAACAGCATCTCGGCGAGAACCGCGTGCGAGCGGTCGCGATGAAGCCGACCGACGGCATGACGCGCGGCATGCAGGTAATTGACACGGGCGCACCGATATCGATGCCGGTCGGTCCCGAGACGCTCGGCCGCGTGCTCAACGTCCTTGGCGAGCCGGTCGATTTCCCTGATCGTCCCGTGATGTCGAAAGAGCGCTGGCCCATCCACCGGCACGCGCCCACGCTCGAACAGCAGTCGACCGAGCTGAAGATGTTCGAGACGGGCATCAAGGTCATCGACCTGCTCGAGCCGTACCTGCAGGGCGGCAAGATCGGGCTGTTCGGCGGCGCTGGCGTCGGGAAGACCGTCATCATCATGGAGCTGATTCACAACATCGCGCTGAAGCACGGCGGGGTGTCGGTGTTCGGCGGTGTCGGTGAACGCACGCGCGAAGGCAACGACCTGTGGCTCGAGTTCCAGGAGTCGGGCGTCATCGACGTGAACGACCCGTCGAAGTCGCGCGCGGCGCTTGTCTACGGACAGATGACGGAACCGCCGGGCGCGCGTCTCCGCGTCGGTCTCTCGGCGCTCACGGTCGCTGAGTACTTCCGCGATGCGGAAGGCAAGGACGTCCTGCTCTTCATCGACAACATCTTCCGGTTCACGCAGGCGGGTTCCGAGGTGTCGGCGCTGCTTGGCCGCATGCCGTCGGCGGTCGGCTACCAGCCGACGCTGCTGACCGAGATGGGCGAGCTGCAGGAGCGCATCACGTCGACGAAGAAGGGGTCGATCACGTCGGTGCAGGCGATTTACGTCCCTGCGGACGACTATACCGATCCGGCGCCGGCGACGACATTCGCGCACCTCGATGCGACGACCAACCTTTCGCGCCAGATCGCCGAGCTGGGGATCTACCCCGCCGTCGATCCGCTGGCGTCGACGTCACGCATTCTCGATCCGCGTATTCTTGGCGACGAGCACTACAACGTCGCGCGATCGGTGAAACAGATCCTGCAGCGCTACAAGGACCTGCAGGACATCATCGCGATCCTCGGCATCGACGAGCTGTCTGAAGAGGATCGGCTCACGGTTTCGCGCGCGCGCAAGCTGCAGCGATTCTTCTCGCAGCCGTTCTTCGTCGCCGAACAGTTCACCGGCTTCAAGGGGAAGTACGTCCAGATCGCCGACACGATCCGTGGTTTCAAGGAGGTCGCCGAAGGCAAGCACGACGCGCTGCCGGAGCAGGCGTTCTACATGGTCGGCACGATCGAAGAAGCGGTCGAAAAAGCTCAAGGGATGAAAACGGCCTGATCATGGCTCCACCAACGAAACTGACCCTCGAGATCGTGACGCCCGATCGCGCCGTCCTCCGCGAGGAGGTCGACGAGGTGGTGGTGCCTGGCAGCGAGGGCTATCTTGGCGTGCTGCCCGGTCACACCCCGCTGCTCTCGACGCTGAAGGTCGGCGAGCTTTGGTACCGGCAGGGCCAGGAGAAGCATTACGTCGCGATCGCGTTTGGTTTCGTGGAAGTCCTGCCCGATTCAGTCACCGTGCTCGCGCAGATCGGCGAGCGCGCCCAGGAGATTGACATCCAGCGTGCCGAGCGGGCGAAACAGCGCGCGGAGGCGCTGCTCGCCAGCCCGACCTCGTCGGTTGATGTCGATATCGAGCGCGCCCGCATCGCGCTGATGAAATCGCTGATTCGCCTCCAGGTCGCCACGCGCGCCAGGACACGCGTGTGAATCTGTAGCCGCCGGCCGCGTAGGCGAGCCTGTGAAGCTCGCCTGTGGGGCTAAGGCCCGCCTCGGCTACACTGGCGACAGTTGCTCGCCAATCTCAGACAACTGTTCCGATATCGGGCGCTGATCTCCAGCCTCGTCGCGCGGGAACTCAAAGCGCGCTACCGCGGATCGTTCCTCGGCTTCTTCTGGTCGTTCGTCAACCCGCTTCTGCTTCTCGTGATCTACACCGTCGTCTTCACGGTGGTGTTGCCGGGGGTGCACCCGTCGGAGCTCGAGCCGTACGCGGTCTTCATGTTCTGCGGAATCCTGCCGTGGACGTGGTTTTCCTCGTCATTGCTCGAATCGTCCAATGTGCTCGTGGCCGGGGGAAACTTGATCAAGAAGGTCTTGTTCCCGGCCGAAGTGCTGCCGATCGTCACGGTGCTCGCCGGGCTCGTGCACTTCTGCCTGGGGTTGCCGATCCTGGCGGCCTTTCTGATCTACTACCGGGTGCCGGTGACGCCCACGGATCTCCTGTGGTTGCCGCTCATCGTCGCGATACAGCTCGTGCTCACGGTGGGGCTGGCCCTGCTGGTCTCCGCGCTGACCGTTCATTTTCGTGATGTGCGCGACCTTCTGGCCAACTTGCTGACGCTCTGGTTCTTCGCGACGCCGATCATCTATCCCATCACGCAGGCGCCTGAGCGCGTGCGGCGGTTGTTGAATCTCAATCCGTTTACCCATCTCGTGATCGCGTATCAGGAGGTGCTGTTCAAGTCCGGACCCTTCATGCAGAGCAACCGGCTGCTTGCCGTCGGCGCGGCCTCCCTCGTCATCCTTCTCTTCGGGTACTTCGTGTTCGATCGGCTGAGGGATACGCTGGCGGAGGAAGTATGACGAGCCCCGCGATGGCCACGAAGACGGTTTTAGCCACGAAGAACACAAAGGTCACTATGGGTTTTGTACATCGTGTTCTTAGTGACCTTTGTGGCCAATCCGTCTTTGTGTTCTTGGTGGCCACCGTATGAACGCGATCGAGGTCCGCGACGTCCATAAGCGCTATCGCCGCTACGGCCGGCGCAGGCAGTTTGCGACGCTGAAGAGCGCGCTGTTGTCGGGCAGCATCCTGCGCGACCTCACGCCCGACGCGGTGTTCGAAGCGCTCAAGGGCGTGTCGTTCGACGTGCCGTCGGGCAAGACGTTCGGGATCATTGGCCGCAACGGCTCCGGCAAGAGCACGATGCTGAAATTGATCGCGGGTATCGGCAAGCCGACCTCGGGTACGGTTCGCGTCAACGGCCGCGTGTCGGCGCTCATCGAGCTTGGCGCGGGCTTTCATCCCGAGATTTCCGGCCGTGAGAACGTCTACATCAACGGCATGATGCTCGGCCTGAGCCGCCGCGAGATCGCCCGTCGCTTCGACGACATCGTCCGTTTTGCCGAGCTCGATGAATTCATCGAAGCGCCGGTCAAAACGTATTCGTCTGGCATGTACATGCGCCTCGGCTTTGCCGTCGCGATCAACGTCGACCCGGATGTGCTCCTCGTCGATGAAGTGCTCGCGGTCGGCGACGAGGCGTTCACCCACAAGTGCCTGGACAAGTTTGCGGACCTCAGACGCCGCGGGCGCACCGTGCTGCTGGTCACGCACTCTCTGGACCTGGTCACCCGTTTCTGTGACGAGGCGCTCTGGCTCGACGGCGGCGTCGTGAAGGCCCACGGCGATCCGAAGCGGGTCATCGACGCGTATTTGATGGATGTGGCGAGTGCGGAGAATCGGCAACTTGCGGCCGACGACGACGCAAATCCCAATTCCCAAATCCCAAATCCCCAGTCCCAAGGCACGGATCCGGGACCCCGGATCCCGGGTCCCGGCGAAGACCTGAACATGTTCAAGGCCTCCGAAGGCCGGTGGGGCTCACGCGAAGTGGAAATCACGTCGGTGGATCTTGTGGGCGCGAGCGGGGATTCTTCCCACATGTTTCAATCAGGCGAGGGTGTCGAGATCCGATTGCGCGTTCGCGCGAATCAGTCGGTCAGTGATTTCGCATTCGGCGTAGGCATCTTCAACGCCGACGGCGTCTGCTGCTACGGCACCAACACGTTGATCGAGGGCGCCACTGCCGGTGAGCTTTCCGGTGACGGGGAGGTGCGCTTTGTGATCGAGAAGCTCGATCTCGTCGAAGGGACCTACAAGCTCGATGTCGCGGTCCACCGGCAGAACGGCATGCCGTACGACTATCACCGGCTGCTGCATACGTTTCGCGTCAAGTCGACATTGAAGGAGACCGGCATTTTCCGCCCACCGCACCGATGGTCGTTTTCGGGCGGGATTCGCATCACTGGCTTATGACCAGCAGCGGCACTCCCGCGATTTATTCCATTGACCAGGCGGCGGAGCTCGCCGAACGCGTCCGGGGGCGAGGCGCAACGGTCGTATTCACCAACGGTGTGTTCGATCTGCTTCATCCTGGTCACGTGCGTTACCTGCGCGACGCCCGGCGCCTTGGCGATGCGTTAATCGTTGGCGTGAACTCGGATCGCTCGGTCCGCGCGATCAAGGGACCCGAGCGACCGATAACGCCGGCCGAGGAGCGGGCGGAGGTTCTGCTTGCACTGGAGTGCGTGGACGCGGTCGCTATCTTTGACGAGCAGACACCGGACGCGATTATCAGGCGTGTTCAGCCGGACGTGCTCGTCAAAGGCGCCGATTGGGGACCGGACAACATTGTTGGGCGCGACACGGTCGAAGCACGCGGGGGGCGCGTGGTTCGCATGGACCTGGCGCCCGGCTATTCGACGACCGACCTGATCAGGAAAGTGAAGGCGCTCGCCCGTTAGCCTGACAAGCTGTCTCCCTATGTGACAATGGAGGTTGGTTGCTCACCCAGCCCTTGCGCGCTGCGGTGGGCCTTCCGCATGTACCCCAGATGACCACGGCAACCTCTCTCACCCTTCGCGCTCTTTTCAGCCAGGCAGCCGCCAAAGCGGCGCTCGATAGACCCTCTTCTGTTGTTGCGGGCCTCACTCCTGCCGCAAAGGCGTTCGCAGCCGCGTTTGCGGCGCGGGCTGCCTCCGGAATCACGGTCCTGGTCGTGCCAACGGACAAAGACGTCGAGCAGATCACGGCCGACGCCCGGTTCTTCTACGGCGCGCTCGAGGGGGCGTCGGACGCCGACGTCGAACGCGCTGTACTGCCGCTGCCGTCGCTCCAGGTCGATCCCTACCGGGGCATGACGCCTCACTTCCGGGTGTCGGCCGCGCGTGCGCGTGCATTGCATGGTGCCGCCACCGGCACGGCGCGCCTGATTGTCGCCTCAGCCGCTGCCCTCCTGCCCCGCGTCAGCCGTCCCGAGCGACTGCTCAGCGCCTCGCTCAACATTCGATCCGGAACCGAAATCGATCCGCAGCAACTCGCGGATCTTCTCGTTGACGCCGGCTTCACTCGCGAGGATCCCGTCGACGAGCACGGCTCGTTTGCCATCCGCGGCGGCATCGTCGACCTGTTCCTCGCCGGTGACGCCGAGCCCGTCCGGATTGAGTTCGTCGGTGACATGGTCGAATCGCTGCGGCGGTTCGACCCGGCAACGCAGCGTTCGACGAGCGTGACCGATCAACTTCTGATCGTGCCGGTTCGCGAGCGATTCGAGGCAGACGCCGACACGGTCCCTGTCTTTGATTTTCTTTCCGCCTCGCACGGCCTGCGGTTGCTGGTGTCCGAGCAGGAGCAGGTCAAGGAGCAGGCACAAAAGGTCCGTGAGCAGCTCGCGTCGAGCTACGACGATGCCGCAGCGCGCGGGCACGTCGTGGCGGCGCCGCCCGATCAGGCCTATGTCGCCTGGGACGATCTGGATACGCGCATCGGCCCGGCGCCACGCCTCGAGGAGCTCGCGCTCGACGAAACCGTGGCGGTTCGACAGGTGCGGTGCCAGCCCGCGATGGAGTTCCGGGGCCGCGTCAATGATTGGATCACGGAGGTCCGCCAGGCACGCGAGCGCGGCGACACGATCCTGTTCATTGCCGACAGCCATGGCCGAGCCGAGCGGACGATCGAGATCCTCCAGGAATACGAGATCGTCGCCATTCCGGTCGAGCGCGCCGAGGATGCGCACGCTGCAGCGGTGCTCGTTGCGGTCGGATCGCTTTCGCGTGGCTTCCGGCTGGCGGACGCGGGCCTGCAGGTGTACGCGGAGGCCGACGTCTTCGAAGAAGAACGCCGCGCGCCGGAGAAACGGCGCAATCTGGCGAAGACGTTCCTCTCCGACCTGCGGGATCTGAAAGTCGGCGACCTTGTGGTCCACGTCGATCACGGCATCGGTGAATTCGTCGGTCTCAAGCAGATCGGCGTCCGCGGCAGCGCTGAAGGCACGCACGAGTTCCTCGAGCTGCGCTATCACGGGGACGACAAGCTCTTTGTTCCCGTCGAGCGACTCGACCTCATTCAGAAATACACAGGCGGCAGCCGTCCCGCGCTCGATCGCCTTGGCGGCACGACGTGGGAGAAGGCCAAGACGCGCGTCAAGAAGGCGATGCGCGACATGGCCGAGGAGCTGCTGAAGCTCTACGCTCAGCGAAAGGCAGTACCGGGACACGCATTCTCACCCGACACGCACTGGCAGGAGGAGTTCGAGGACGCCTTTCCGTACGTGCTGACCCCCGACCAGGTCACCGCCATCACGGACATCAAGCGCGACATGGAGACGGCCACTCCGATGGATCGCCTGCTGTGCGGCGATGTCGGCTACGGCAAGACCGAGGTCGCGATGCGCGCGGCGTTCAAGGCCGTCATGGACGGCAAGCAGGTGGCGGTCCTCGCGCCGACCACGATCCTGGCGTTTCAGCACGCGAAGACGCTGCGCGACCGGTTTGCAGGATTCCCTGTGACGATCGATATGGTGAGCCGCTTCCGGACCAAGCAGGAAACGAACGACATCATCGCCGGTGTCGCCTCCGGCAAGATCGACATCATCGTCGGCACACATCGCCTGCTGTCGAAGGACCTCCTCTTCAAGGATCTCGGCCTGCTCGTCGTCGACGAGGAGCAGCGGTTCGGCGTCGCGCACAAGGAGCGCATCAAGCAGATGCGCAAGCGCGTCGATGTCCTGACAATGACCGCGACGCCGATTCCGCGGACACTGAACATGTCGCTCGTTGGTATCCGTGACATGTCGATCATCGAGACACCACCGAAGGATCGTCTGTCCATCCAGACCAATGTCGTGAAATTCGATGCGCCCGTGATCGAGCGTGCGGTGAGGAACGAGCTCGCACGCGGGGGCCAGATCTATTTCGTCCACAATCGTGTCGAATCGATCTTCTCGATCGGTAACCTGCTGCAGCGTCTCGTCCCGGAAGCGAAGATCGTCATCGGCCACGGACAAATGGGAGAAGACGAGCTCGAGAAGGCGATGCTGGGATTCGTGGAGCGCAGGTTCGACATCCTGCTCGCGACGACGATCGTCGAGAACGGACTCGATATCCCGAATGCGAACACGATCATCATCAACCGCGCCGACAGGTACGGCCTGTCGCAGCTCTATCAGCTGCGCGGTCGCGTCGGCCGGTCGGATCGCCCGGCCTATGCCTATCTATTGATTCCGCCGCAGGAATCGTTGTCGCCCGTCGCGCGGAAACGGCTGGCGGCGATCAAGGAATTCAGCGACCTCGGCAGTGGGTTCCGCGTCGCGGCGCTCGACCTGGAGATTCGCGGCGCCGGCAATCTCCTTGGCGGGGAGCAGAGCGGCCAGATCGATGCGGTCGGCTTCGAGATGTACATGAAGCTGCTCGAGGAGACTGTCCGCGAGCTGAAGGGCGAAGAGCTCGAGGACGACGTGCGCGCGACGGTCAATCTTGGAGTCGACCTCAAGATCGACGAGGGCTACATCCCCGACATGAACCAGCGGTTGATGGTCTATCGCAAGGTCGCGGCAACCCGCACCGAGACCGAGCTCGAGGCGACGCTCGACGAAATTGCCGATCGCTACGGTCCGCCCACCGCCTCAGTGCTGAATCTTGCTGAATACGGGCGCATTCGCATCATGGCCGACCGGCTGGGAATCGAGACCATCGATCGGGAGGGCCGGCTGGCGGTCATCAAATTCAGGCCGCTGGCGAAGATGGATCCGCTCCGCCTCGTGAAGGTGGTGCACGAGTGGCCGGGCGCCATCCTGGTGCCTCCAGTGTCGCTGAAGCTTGAGCTGGACGCCGCCGTGGAGAAGCCAAAGACGTCCGCGGCCCTCCCGACGTCTTATAACCGTCCCCCCTATCCGCGTAGAGGCGGACAGGCGGGCGTTTCCAGGGAAACCAGCTGGTGGACGGCGCGTGCAACCACCGGCCAGGTGACGTCAGGGTTCACGAAGGAAGAAATCCTTCGCAAACCCCGCCAGGATCCCCGCGCCGAGGGGGGGATGTTCTCGCGGCTCGAGGCGCTCCTGGCCGCGCTGGCGGGACCTCGTTGACGTTGCTAAGATGATGAATTCCAAGGAATTGCAAATGATGAAGAAATTCGCGGTCGTCGCCGCCCTTCTGGCAGCGCTCATTGCCTCCTCCCCCTTGCGGGCGGAGATTCTCGAACAGGTGCTCGTCAAGGTGAACGGCGACATCGTCACCAAAGGGGATTTCGAACGACTCCAGGTCGAATTCCTGCGCCAGCGCCCCGACCTCCAGAACGTCACGTCCGACAGTCCAGAGCTTCAGAAGGCCGTTGCGGCGAGCACGCCGCAGCTGATTCTCAACGCCGTTGACGAGCTGCTGCTCGTGCAGCGCGGTCGCGAGCTCGGCTACACGATGACTGACGAGCAGTTCAAGAGCGTCCTCGACAACATCAAGAAGGACAACAACATCGACGACGAGGCCAAGTTCCAGGAGGCGCTGAAGCAGGAGGGGATGACCCTTGCCGATCTGCGCCGGCAGCTCGAAAAGAACATGCTGGAGACGCGGGTGCAGCAGAACGAGGTGCTCGCGAAAATCAGCGTGACCGAAGACGAGGCGCACGCGTACTACGACGCGCATAAACAGGAATTCACGACGCCATCGTCGATCATGCTCAGGGAGATTCTGATCACGGTGCCCACGTCGGATCGCGGCATCAACGTGGCGGAGGACGATGCCGCGAAAGCGAAGGCCGAGGATATCCGGCATCGGCTGCTTGGCGGCGAACCGTTCGCTCGCCTGGCCGGCGAGGTGTCCGACGCGTCGTCGAAGGCCAATGGCGGGTTGATCGGCCCGATCAACGTCGACGAGCTCGCGCCCGCGCTTCAGAAGGTCATCGAGGGCATCAAGCCCGGCGAAACCTCTGAAGTCATCCGCACGCAGCGCGGATACCAGATTCTCTTCCTCGAGTCGCGGTCCGCGACGAAGATCAAAACGTTCGACGAGGCTCGTTCCGACATCGGCGACAAGATCGCCGAGCAGAAGCGGCGAGGCGAAACCCAGAAGTACCTCGAGAAGCTCCGCAGCGCGGCGACCATCACATGGAGGAACGACGAGCTGAAGAAGGCGTACGAACAGGCGCTGGCCGAGCGGCAGAAGGCGCTCGAGGCGGAGCAGCCGGCACCGGCCAAAAGCTGATTCGCCGATGAATCACGATTCGACGACCGAGCCCGGCGGCACCGGTGTCACGCGTCTGTCCGAGCAGGACGTTCGTTGGTACGCGCTGTGGACGCGGTCGCGGCACGAGCAGGTCGTGCGCGAACAGCTCGAGCAGAAGCACATCGAGTCGTTCCTGCCGACGGTCACACGCTGGAGCCGGTGGAAGGATCGCAAGAAGAAAATCGACTGGCCACTGTTTCCCGGGTACTGCTTTGCCCGCTTCAATCTCCGCGAGCGTCTCCCCATCCTGAAGTGCGCGGGCGTCGTCAACATCATCTCGTTTGAGGGCGAGCCCGCACCGATTCCCGAGCACGAAATCGACGCCATCCGCCTGCTGATCGAGAGCGAGCTCGCGTACGACCCGTGCCCGATGATCCGCGAGGGCATGATGGTGGAGGTCGTGCACGGACCGCTCAAGGGTGTGATCGGCCGCCTCATGCGCAAAGGCGCACACGCGCGTCTCGTCCTGTCGGTGGACCTGATCGGACAGGCCGTCAGCGTTGAAGTCGACGCCGCCGACGTCAAGGCGTACTGAGCACCACAGACTCGAAGACCACCAGGCATCGAATGAAAATCGGCAACGTCTCGCTTCCGTCGCCATTCGTCGTTGCGCCTATGGCGGGGATGACCGACACCGCCTTTCGCCGCCTTGTGAAGCGGCAGGGCGGATGCGGCCTTGTCGTCACCGAGATGGTGTCGTCGGAGGGCCTCGTGCGTGGAATCGATCGCACGCTCGAATACGCCGAGTTCACCGAGGAGGAGCGTCCGGTCTCGATTCAGATCTTCGGCGGCGATCCTGACAAGATGGCAGCGGCCGCCCAGATCGTGGAGGGCATGGGCGCCGATATCGTCGACGTGAACATGGGCTGTCCCGTGCCGAAGATCGCGAAGCATAACGCCGGGTGCAGCCTGATGCGGGAGCCGCATCACGCCGCGTCGGTCATCAACGCGATGGCGAAGGCGGTGAAGATTCCGGTGACGGTGAAAATGCGCGCCGGCTGGAACGATCGAACGCGCAACGCGCCGGACCTCGCGAGGATGGTGCAGGATGCCGGCGCCGCTGCCGTGACGATCCACGGCCGCACCGCAGAACAGTCGTACAGCGGATCCGCGGATTGGGAGCTCGTGGCCGGCGTTGCGCAGGACCTGAGCATCCCGGTGCTGGGCAGCGGCGATTGCATCGAGCCGCAGCAAATCGTCGATCGTCTCCGGTCGGGCGTCAGCGGCGTTCTCGTCGGGCGGGGAGTGCTGCGCAATCCGTGGGTGCTGGCCCAGGCCGCCGACATCGCGAGCGGGCGAGCCCCGCGGGAAGTAACCCTTCGCCAACGCGGCGAGTTCCTGCTCGACTATATCGATCTGCTCGTCAACGAACGCGTCAACGAGAGAGACGGATTCCGGCATCTGGCGCCTGGCGCCGAGGACAATCGGAATGGCGATCGCGTCGCGCGAGGCCGAGAGCGCTGGGTGATTAACAAGTTGCGCGCGCTGTGCTCGTGGTACTCCAAGGGGTTCGAGCATGGGTCACAGCTCCGCGTGCGCGTGAACAGCGCCGCCAGCGTTCAGGAACTGCGCGAAATCATCGACGAGTTCTTCGTGGGGTGTGGCTGTTGCTGACAGTTTCCAGCCTGGCCAGGCTTGCGACTACCTTGTCGCGGCGATGAGCCCAGTGTCGAATGAATTGATGGAGTGGACGAAACGATTCCACCACACGGCAAGCCTCAGAAGACGGCGAAGACGGCGAGTGCGTTTCATGGTGTTAGTTGACCAGAATGAGGGCCAGCAGCGTGCTTGCTAACCCGATAAGTCGCCAGGCTCCAGTTGGCACGTCACGGTGGCGAGTCCAATCGGCGTGCCAGTCCGAACAATCGGCAGGCGCGCTATTCGAGGGGAAGCGCATGCGCAGCATCGCCCGCGCGTGGTAGAAAACGGAAAAATGGCTGGAACAAAGGGCAATAGATGACGCTCAGGGTCGCATGCGATCTCGACGGCACAATCGCGGACATGGAGAGCGCGCTTCAGCGCGAAGCCGAACAGCTCTTCGGCCCCGATGTCCTTCTCCGTCCAGCCGGCAGTACGCACCTCGAAGCCCCCATGGATGTCGACGCTCTCGCCGAGGGCGCGTCGAAAGTAGATGTATCGGCCGGCAAGAAGAGTCTTACGTCGCGCCAGCTGCACCAGCTCTGGGCGCATGTGGCCACTCTCGAGAACTTCTGGACGACGTTGGAGGAGATCGAGCCCGGATCGGTGGCGCGTATAGCCGAGCTGAGAACCGTTCACGGTTTGGAAGTAGTTTTCCTGACGCAGCGGCCCGACACGGCTGGTGAACCCACACAGCTGCAGACGCAGCGATGGCTCGTCGCCCATGGCTTCGAGCTACCGTCGGTGTGCGTGCTTCGCGGGTCGCGTGGTAAAGCGGCGGCCGCGCTGCGCATCGACCTCGTGTTCGACGATCGTCCTGAGAATTGTCTGGAGGTGATCAGCGAATCAAAGGCGCGGCCGATCCTCGTGTGGCGCGACCCGATTGAGACGGTCCCACCTGGAGCCGCCCGACTCGGTATTGAGACCGTCTTTTCGATTGCGGACGCGCTGAAGCGTATAGAGGAGATGGTTGCCGCGCCGCCGAAGTCGACCCTCGTCTCCCGTCTCCGCAACGTCATGGGCATCTGACGCGCGTCGTAGAGGCGGGACCTTCAGGTCCGCCTTCATCCGACCGTCAGCTTCCCACGTCGCCGTCGGCCAACATTCCTCGCAGTCCTTCTGCGCTTCCCTCCATCTCGAAGTCATACACCAGCGTTTCAGCGATTGCCGCAAAAAATCTCGTGGAAATCTCCCGGTGCGCAGGATGGTCGAGGTAAGCTCGAACGCCGTCGGCATCGTCGAACTCCAGGATCGCCGCGTACGGGAAATCGGTACGCATCAGCTCCTCATAGGCGCGCCCCATGAGCACGCGACGGCCGACGCGCGCCCGACGCAAGGATGGAATATCGCGAAGCGCAACCGCGTACGCGTCGATGAGCGCGCGACGTTCAGACAACGGCACGTCGGCACGCAAACGGAAGAGCACCACGTGTGCGATCAACGGCGCGGACCCTTGGGCAGACCCTGCCGCGGTCGAAAAGGACGGCGTGACTTGATGTGGCCACGTTCCGACGGACCAGGCGGCGGAACCCTGGGTTCGTCGGGCTTCGGCGGAGGCGTCGGTTTTGTCGGGTCGCTGCGCCGCGGCTCGCGGTCCGGTCCGCGCGGCCGTGGCGGCTGCTTGGGGTCTTCGGTATCCTGCCCACGAAGGCCAGGGTTCCGGTTCCAGCCGCCAGGCTTCGGCTTCCAGCCGGGCTTGGGTTTCCACCCACCAGGTTTCGACTTCGAGCCATCAGGTTTGGGCCGCCATTCATGTCTGGCCTGTGGCTCGCGTGCGTTGCGGTCGGGTGGGCCCTGCGGGCCTCGCGCGTCGCGAGGAGGGCGATCGCGCCAGGGACGTTCTGGCTTCGCGCCTCGATCCGTCGGCGGCCGATCGCGCCAGTTACCCGGCTTGGCCGGATTTTCGCTCGGGCGATCTCTCCAGCCGTCGCGTCCAGCGGGACGCGACTCTCGACGGCTCTCGGGCCGCTGCGGATTGCCGTGCGGCCGTTCAGGCCGGTTGGCCGGCTTGGCGCCTGGATTTTCGCGGGGGCGTTCGCGCCAGTTGTCGCGTCCGGCGGGACGTGATTCCCGACGGATCTCGGGCCGCGGCGGATCGCCATGCGGCTTCGCGTGAGGGGGAGCGTTTTTTCTCTCCCAGCGCTCTTTTCGCAGCGCGGCGTTCTGCTGCTTCTTCGCGTCGACGAACTTCTGGCGGGGATCGCGATGCTCGCCACCGGGACGCCAATCGCGGCCACGCTTCTCCTGATCAGCTCGGCCTTGTGGTTTGGATCGCTTCTCGCCAAAAGGCCTGCGGCCGAGGCCATCGTCGTGTCGAATCCGGGCGGCCTCCGGTGAGTCCCACAGCTTTCCGCGCGCGAACCACTTCATTTCCGCGTCGGGGTGTTTTTCCTTGATGCGCTGAAATGTCGGCAGCAGTTCCTCGCGCTCTGACGCGCGGAACGCGGTCGGCAGCCCACCCGCGATGATGGTCCAGTAGGCGTAGCGAGGAGGCATGGCGGGGTTCCCTTCTAGTCGACCAGGCGCTTGAGTTTTTCGACGAGCGTCGTCCGCTTGATGCGGAGCAATTCGGCGGCCTTGTTCCTGTTGCCACCGGTGCGTTCGAGCGACTGCCGGATGAGATCGCGCTCGATGGACGACAGGTATGCCGGGAGGTCGAGGCCCTCGTCCGGGAAATCGATAAACGGTGTCGCGGCCGCCTGCGGGGTGGCGTGCAGTTCCGGCGGCAGATCCGCGATGTCGATCTCATTCCGGCCGGCGCCGAGCGCAACGGAACGTTCGACCGCGTTCTCGAGCTGACGCACATTGCCCGGCCACGAGAACGCCATCAGCGCACGCATGGCGGCCTGCGACACGTGCATCGCGCCACCGGGTGAGAACTTCTCGAGAAAGTGCGTGACGAGCAGCGGAATGTCGTCGCGGCGCTCACGCAACGGCGGCAACTCGATTGGAATGACGTTCAGCCGATAGTACAGGTCCTCGCGAAACGTCCCTTCGGCGACCATCCGCGTGAGGTCCGAATTGGTCGCGGCAATGAACCTTACGTCGACCTTGATCGTGTGGCTGTCGCCGACACGCTCGAATTCGCGCTCCTGCAGCGTTCGCAGCAGCTTCATTTGCAGACCGGTGCTCATGGTGCCCACCTCGTCGAGAAACAAGGTGCCCTTGTGCGCCTGCTCGATCCGGCCTTGCCGCGTGCCGACCGCGCCGGTGAACGCGCCGCGTACGTGGCCGAACAACTCGGCCTCGAGCAGGGTTTCAGGGATCGCGCTGCAGTTCAGCGCGACGAAGCGATGGGCGCGCCGGGGACTGCTGTGATGAATGGCACGGGCCACGACTTCCTTGCCCGTCCCCGTCTCGCCCGTGATGAGAATCGTGCTCGACGACCTGGCGACGGTCTCCAGGAGTTGGAACAACGCGCGCATCGGACGGCTGCGGCCGAGGATGCCTTCGAATTGATACCGCTCCTCGAGCTGCGATCGCAGATAGGCATTTTCAGATTTCAGCCGCCGCTGCTCGATGGCCTTCTGCAGCACGTGCATCAATTCGTCGAACTGAAACGGCTTTGCGATGAAGTCCGAAGCGCCCCGCTTGATCGCATCGACCGCGTCCTTCATCGTTCCGTAGCCCGTGATGACGATTCCCACAATGCCGGGATAGCGTTCCAGGGCGGTTTCAATGACTCGGGTCCCGTCGATGCCAGGCATGCGGAGATCGGTGATGACCACGTCGAAGGCGAACTGCTCCAGCATCTGGATGGCCTTCTCGCCGCTGTCGGCCTCCACGACCTCGAAGCCGCGGTCGCTCAGACGTTCCGCCATCAGCGCCCGGAGCGCCGGTTCGTCGTCGACAAAGAGAAGGTGAAGCAAGGCGCCAACATATTGACAGGGGAAGGGGGCAGGGGGAAAGGGGGAAGGGGAAGGGGGAAGGGGGAAGTGAGGGTAGGGGTACTAACGATCTGCCGAGGACCCTCCGATAACACGTTTGTCTATGGACCGCCAGACTCTATCCATCATGAAGGCGTGCGAAGCGGTTGGTGTCAGCCGTCGCACTATTTACAACTGGATCTCTGCCGGGAAGGTGGAATACGTTCGTACCGCCGGCGGATCAATCCGAATCTTCGCCGACACGTTGTGGCGCGACGCGAGCTCGCGTCCGACCAACGGGAACGGCGCTCATGCCACAACGGGGCACGGCGCGTGAACGTTTCAACAACATCAACGGACCACGTCGGGATGAATTCGCCGCAAGCCGACCAACTGCGCCTGTTATTTCACCAGCTCAACAACCAACTCGGGATCGTTCTGGCACACGCTGAGCTGTTGGAAGCCAAGGCTGTCGACACGACGAACCGTGCACGGGCCGAGCAGGTCGTGAAGAGTGTGCTGGATGCGATGGGTACCGCCAAGGAAATCAGGCGCCGTTCCGAGCCACGCGCCACCGCCTAAGTTCCGTCCCGGCACACAACACCAGGAACTCAGCCTGGCTGTTTCATTCGCGGAACAAAGTCTATATCTGTAATTCATGTCGTCAAAGATTTGGCGATAATCACATTTAAACGTGCTGCACGGTTGACGTTCAAGCTGTTCAAGTGTGATTCTGCACGCTCTCTCAACCCGCCAGAAAATTTTGTTAAATTACATACCATCAACGATTTATCCAGCCAGCTCGACCTGAAACTGTAATCGTCGGTTCTCCGGCTCAGCTTTTTGGTATACCCGTTGCCTTAGAGGGGGACGGAGGAAACACCACATGCGCCCGCGTACCCCTCGGACCGTCACACAGAACCCCCGGGTTCTCGCCAGCCTTCCCTTCGTCGAGCAACTTGCCCGACGCGTGGCGGCCACCATGCCTCACTCAATCGATATCGGCGACCTCGTTCAGGACGGGGTTATCGGGTTGATTGACGCTGCTGAGCGATTCGATGAATCGCGCGGGATCAAGTTCGAAACCTTCGCCGAGCGGCGCATCCGCGGCGCCATGATTGACGCCCTGCGCAAGGATGCCTGGCCGCGCGGCGTGCGCCGCCAGCGTCGCGAGCTTGAGGCTGCGCGCGAGACGTTGCGCCGTGAGCTCGGATGCGAGCCGTCGCTCGCGGATCTTGCCGCGAAGATGGGCTCAGACGAAAAGCGCCTTGGCCGCACGATCGTCCGCATTCATGCGATTGAGTCGACTTCGCCGCTTTCGAGCGGAGAGAATCTCGACGAGTCGTCGCTCCCCGCCGCACTCCTTCCCTCCGAGCCGGAACAGCCGGATACAGCCTACGAGAAAGCCGAAACAAAAGACCGCATCCGCACCGCGATCGAGTCGCTGCCGGCGCGCGAGCAGAAAGTCATCGGGCTGTACTACTACAAGGAAGCCACGATGAAGCAGATCGGGACGGAGATCGGCGTCAATGAATCACGCGTCTCGCAGCTCCACGCGCGCGCGATCCGCAGACTGCGCGACGCGCTGGCTGCCGTGATGCCGGCGGCCGAAGCGGCAAAGGCGATGCGCACCGCGATCCTCGAGTTCCAGCAGAAACCTCGAATGGCGAAGGCGACGCTCGACAGCCAGGGCTGGACGACGGGTGGCGGCCACGTGACCAATCGGGTCATGCAGCCCGGCGTGGTAGTGCCGTATATGCGCGGCAAGTCAGCGCAGCAGGCCGGATTGAAGCGTGCAGCGGTGTCCGGGACGTCGTCGCCCGCCACGAAACCGCGGCGCGCGAACGCTGCAGCGATGGCGCGGTAGGCGCCGTTTACGCGAGTGTTTCTCGGACGGCCCGGAGCAGGTCTGACAACCGGAACGGCTTCGCGAGCCACCTGCAGCCGGTTTCCTCCAGGAAGTGCTCCGCGTCGGTGCCGGCCACGTCGCCGGTGACGAAAATGACCCGACGCGCAAGCGAAGGCGTCGCTGCCGCGATCGCCCGGTACAGGGTCATGCCGTCGATGCGCGGCATCTTGAGATCGCAGATCACAAGGTCGTAAGCAACGTTTCTGACGCGGGTGAGGGCCTCCTGGCCGTCGCCCGCGTGGTCCACTTTCAGCCCCGCGTCCATGAGCGCCTCCGCGACCGCAGCCGCGAGAGCGTGCTCGTCTTCCACGAGGAGGACCGACGCCCCGCGAACGGCGTCCATTGGCGGCACCATCGCGCGTGGCGGTTTTGCCGCCGTCTCGGTGCCACTGAGTGGCAACTCCACGACAAACGTCGCTCCGCCGCGGGCGGGCGATTCCACGCGAATACGGCCGCCGTGCTCCTGAGCGATCGCGTACGCCACCGTCAGACCGAGACCGGTGCCCTTCCCGACTTCTTTCGTCGTGAAGAACGGATCGAAGATCCTGGTCTGCACGTCCGGCGGCACACCGGGTCCATCGTCGGCGACTTCGAGGATCACGGAATCCCGCTCGGCATCGTGGCGTGTGCGGATCGTCAGCACGCCGCGCCCGTTGGCCGTGAGCATTGCCTGTTCGGCGTTCATGACTAGATTCAACAACACCTGCTGGATTTGGTGCGCGTCGGCGAATATCTGGGGCAACTCGCCGAATTCGGTGGTGACCGACAACGTCGGCATGCGTTCCTGGCCGCGCAGGGCCAGTGTCTCGCGCACCACCGTGTTGACATCGATCAAGGAGCGGGTCGACTGCCGCTTTCGCGCAAACGTCAGCAGGTTCCGGACGATCCGGGCGGCGCGCTCCGCTTCGCCAAGAATCACTGCTACGCCGCGCTTCGCCGTGTCGTCGAGCGGTCTCTCCGACAGGCGCTCGGCCCAGCTCAGGATCGTGGCAAGCGGATTGTTCAGTTCGTGCGCGACTCCCGAGATCGTCTGGCCGAGCGCGGCCATCTTCTCGGACTGGAGAATCTGTTGATAGAGGTCCCGCGACTGGTCATCGAGCTTCTTGCGCTCGCTGACGTCGCGCACGAGGGCTTCGATGCGCATCGCGCCACCTCGACGTGCCGGCAGTGCCCTCGCCGTCACCTCTACCCACACCGGTGAGCCGCTGGCCCTCCGCATCCGGAGAAGGTGATCCGTGACGGCCCCGTCTGTGGCCAGGCGCTCGAGGAAGGTCGTGCGGGCGTCCGCGTCAATGAACCGTTCCTTCGCGAACGGCACCACGCTCGTGTCAGGGGCGTCGGCGGCATAGCCAAAGATCAGCTTCAGATGCGGATTGGCCGCAAGCGTCGTGTCGTCGGCGTCACTGCCGGGCGGCGCGAGTGCGCCTATGAACACCCCTTCGTGCACCGCCTCGAAAAGGCGCGCGAAGGCGTCGGCGCGAGTCGCCTCCCGCGCATGCGTCGCGATGGGACGGGGAGTCTTTACGATGTGGTCGCCGGACCTGTCGGCGGGGCTGGCAAAGTGTAGAGATTAGCGGCCACGAGCAATGGTAAGCACTGTTCGTGGTCATTGTCACTCGCACAAGAAGAGTGCCGGCTCGGATAGCCTGTACTCATATGGACTCGCGTTCCGAGAGCGGTCGCCGCGGATCCGCGTACCTCGCGTGGATTGCCGTGTGCGTGCTGTGGGGCACCACCTATCTGGCCATTCGGATCGGGTTGGAAACGATCCCACCTGCGCTGCTGGGCGGGCTGCGTTATACCGTGGCGGGCAGCCTGCTCGCCGCCATGCTGGTGTTTCGGGGCGAACGGATGCCACCCTCCTCCCAGTGGCCCGGTCTGGCGCTCGTCGGCCTCTTGACCATCTGCATCGGCAACGGTGGCGTCATCTGGGCGGAGCAGTGGGTACCAAGCGGGATCGCCGCGGTCACCGTGGCGACCGTTCCATTCTGGATGATCGGGGTAGAGGCGTTTGCACCAGGCGGTGACCGCGTGTCCGCATGGCTCGTGCTCGGCCTGCTCGTCGGCTTCGGCGGAATCCTGCTTCTTGTCTGGTCGGACGTTACGGGCGGCGGCGCCGCGGGCCACCAGTTCCTGTTCGGTGTCGCCGCTTTGCAGGTGGCATGCGTCGGATGGGCGGCCGGCTCGGCCCTGTCGCGCCGCCACGCTCGCGAGGAAAACGTGCTTTCGGCTGCGGCCCTGCAGATGGGGTTCGGCGGCGTCTTCATGCTCATTGCAGGGACGCTGCGCGGCGAATGGAGTCATCTCGCGTTCACGCAGCGGACGCTGGCGGCCGAAATTTACCTGACGTTGGTGGGATCGATCGTGGGATATTCCGCGTATACGTATGCGCTCAAGTACCTGCCGACGGCGACGGTGTCGCTCTACGCGTATGTGAATCCAATTATCGCAATCGTGCTTGGGGCGCTACTACTAGGCGAGCCGTTTGGCCCACGCGTGGTCTTCGCGTCCCTCATGGTGCTGACGGGATCTGCGCTGGTGCAGTGGAAGGGCCGGGCAAGAACGGCGGTCCGGCCTCCGTTGCGAAACGGTGTGACTGGCCGTAGTGTCGCAACTACGGCCAGCTCACGCCGAAGCTTACCCGGCTAGTCGTGGTAGGCGAAGGCGGAGGCGGCCGCCCGGAGGCGGCACGCCGCCGCCTCATTCACACGACCCGGCGACCGCTCACCAGCCGTACCAGGAACAGTACGACCGCGATCACCAGCAGAACCCAAATGAAGTTGCCGAGCGTGTAGCCGCTGACCATCCCCAGTAGCCAAAGGACGATCAGGATTATCGCAATGGTCTCGAGCACGTCTGAACCCTCCTCACAGTTGTTGCTGTGCCTCGCCGGTAGAAGTGCAACTTGAGTACCGCGACGCGGACTGCCTCAGCCGTATTCGCGCTCTGCGTCGTTGCCTTGCCCGCGCGCGCGCAACAACAGGCGCCGCCGGCCTCGCAACACGTGTCAGCAATCGACATCGCACAGTTCTTCGCTGGCGCTGCGCTTGGGCTGGGTCTCCATGAGTCGGGTCACCTCGTGCTCGATGTGGCGTTCGACGCATCCCCGGGTGTACGGAAAGTCTCAGCCGGATTCATTCCCTTCTTTGCCATTACGCATCAGCCCGTCTCCCCGGCGCGCGAGTTCGCGATCTCGTCTGCGGGCTTCTGGGTCCAGCACGCCACGAGCGAGGTGCTCTTGTCCCGCCGGCCGGACCTCCGGCTTGAGCATGCTCCGATCGCGAAAGGGCTGTTGGCGTTCAACGTGCTGACGTCTGTGATGTATGCGGGAGCGGCCTTCGCGCGGCGGGGGCCGGTTGAGCGTGACACGTATGGAATGGCTGTCGCCGCGAGCATCCCGGAGCCATGGGTCGGTGTGTCGATTCTTGCGCCCGCGACGCTCGACGCGGCGCGCTACTATCGGCCGCGGTCGCGCTGGCTGCGCTGGACAAGTCGCGCCTCGAAAGTCGCCGGTGTTCTGATGATTGTGAAAGCGGTCCGCTAACCCCGTGTGACGTCCTTCAGGGTTCCGCTTTGCCAGTGGGCATCGGCCCCAGCGCAAACGTCATCATGCCGTCAACGACGATACGCCCGTCAACGCGCGCGACGCCTTCGAGTTGTCCCATGCGGCTGCGCAGCCGTTTGACGCGCGCCTCGATCTCGACGACGTCGCCCGGATGTACCGGGTGGCGGTAGCGCACGCGATCGATGCCCATGAAGTAAATGAGCTTCTCGCGGTTCTCCGGCTTCGAGAGGATGAGAATTGCGCCCACCTGCGCCACCGTCTCGGTCAGGATCGTCGGCGGCAGCGTAGGAGAAGCACCGGGCTGGTGTGAGAGGTAGCGCTCGTTGAGCGACACATTCTTGATCCCCACGATCCGCTTGTCCGGTTCGAGTTCGGTAATCCGATCGACGAGCAAGAACGGGTAGCGGTGCGGGATGATGCGCTCGATCGCGCTGTAGTCCAAAGGTAGGACCAGGGAATCCATCGGGGACGGTTCAGTATAATCCGCGTCAAACAGACTGATGAACGAATCGCCTCAACGACCGGCACCGGTGCGTCCAGCCACCGACACGGAGCTCCTTTCGACATTGTTCGAGCTGGGGCGTGAGGTGACGTCGGTGCTCGACCTCGCCGATCTGCTGGAGAAGATCCCCCAGCTCATCGCCAGGCTCACCCGGTTCAGCGCGTTCTCCGTCTATCTGCTGGACGAGCAACGGCAGGAGCTGCACATCGCCTACGCCGTGGGTTATCCCCAGGACGTTGTCAGGACATTGCGTCTCCGCGTCGGCCAGGGCGTCGTGGGCGCGGCGGTGGAGCAGGGACGTCCGATTCTCGTGAACGACATTTCGAAGGAGCCCCGCTTCATGGGCCCGCTCCGCAACATGGTCTCGCAGCTGGCCGTGCCGATGCGGCGGAAGGGACGCGTCATCGGCGCGCTGAATCTGCTCAGCGACACCAGCGGCGCGTTTACGGATCAGGACGAAGCGCTGCTGCGTCAGTTCGCCGCACATGTGGCCGTCGCCATTGAAAATGCGCGGCTCTTTCGAACGGAGCGCCGCCACACGGCGACGCTCGAGACGTTGGCGGAGATCGGCCGCGAGATGTCGTCGATCCTCGACCTCGACGTGCTGCTCACACGGATCGCGAGCCTGACGAAGCGGCTCATCGACTATCGGACCTTTGGTATCTTTCTGCTGAACGCCTCCACGGGCGAACTCGAGATGAAGCTCGCCGTCCGGTACGGCGAGGAAGGCACGGCGAAGAACGTCAGGCTTGGTGAAGGGCTTGTCGGATGGTCCGCGCTCCACAAGGAGCCCGTGCTCGTTGCCGACGTGTCTAAAGATCCGCGGTATATCAACCTCATCGAAGACGTGCGGTCCGAGCTGGTGATCCCGATGCTGATCAAGGAGCGATGCATCGGGGTATTCGACTTGGAGAGCCCGGAGCTCAATGCGTTTACCAAGGAACACAAGGAATTGCTGACGCTTCTCGCCAGCCAGGCCGCCGTCGCGCTTGAGAATGCGCGCCTGTACGAGGAGGTCCGGCGCAATGAGGAGCGGATCGAGAAGGAGCTGCGATTCGCGCAGCGCGTGCAGGCGGCGCTGGCTCCGACCGAGGCGCCCACGCAGCTGCGCAGCGCCGACGTCGCCGGGCGGTTTTCACCGGCTCACGAGCTTGGTGGTGATCTGCACGATTTCATCCTGCCCGATCCGGATAGTCTGGTCGTAGCGGTCGGTGATGTCTCCGGCAAGGGCGCGCCGGCGGCGCTCTACAGCGCGTACGCGGCAGAGCTCGTACGATCACGGACCGCCCGACGCCGGTACACGCCCGACAAGTTCAGCGTGGCCGGCGTGCTGCAGTCGATGAACACGATCCTGCACGATCGCCAGCTCGAGGAGTACTACTGCACGCTCTGCTACGCATTCTTCGATTTCAAGCGCCGCGCGGTGACGATTTCGAACTCGGGACTGCCGTATCCCATTCGCTGTTCGGGTAACCAATGCGGGCAGATTGAGCTGCCTGGCGTGCCGTTGGGATCGTTCTCAGGAGTGACCTACGACGAGGCAACGGTGCCGCTGCTGGCGGGAGACGTGTTTGTTTTCTGCACCGACGGAATTTTCGAGACGTCGAGCCCCGATGGCGCGGAATTCGGTGCCAAACGCCTGTGCGATATCGTGAACGATCACCGCACAGGCACCACCCGCGACATCGTTGACGCGATTTTCGAGGCGGCGATCGCGTTCCGCGGCAGCGCGCCGCAGAACGACGACATGACAGCGGTAGCGGTGAAAATCACCGCTTAGCGGATCTTGTGATTCGTCTCCTCGATGTGCAGCCCTACTGACTGCCCACCAAATGTCGCAAGCTCGCTCACCCGACCCTTGACTTGCACGCGCGTCCCCTTCGACAACGATCCGCCCGAGTGCGAGACGACAGTAATCTGTCCAGTGCCGTCGTCGACGCTATAGAGCCGGTACGGGACCAGCGGTATACCCCAACTGTTGGTCACGACGCCGTTGAGGCTGACGGTCTTGTTGTAGTACTTGCCCGGCTGATCTTTGAGCTGCGCGACGTGCACGCCGCGTGCGGCGCAGCCCGTGATGAGAATCGCGCTCAAAAGCGCGATGGCGATGCGCGGTGCTTTCGTCATAGTTGAAATTCCGCCCTTCGAACGTCAGAAATCGGTCGCGACCGGATCGTGAGCGATCTGCCGGGGTGCGGCGATGCCAGCGCCTGCCTGAAGTAACGCACCCCGGTGACCCGGCGCGACCGCAGCGTTCTGCTTCAAAAGGTATGCCCGACCTGATCAAGACCTTCGGCCTGAAAATGGCCGCCTCGACGGGTGAAGCGTCACCCGCAGGGGGCAGGTGTCATCAGTAGGTATTCAGGTAACGGTCGATCTCCCACGGCGACACATGACGGATGTAACTGTCCCATTCCGCCCGTTTGGCGGCCACGAAGTGGTCAAAGATGTGCTCGCCGAGGGCGTCACGTATGAGCGCGCTCTTTTCGAGCTCGTCCAATGCCTCGTTCAGATTCCCCGGAAGCTCGTCGATACGCAGATGGCGGCGCTCGCGGTGGCTCATCTTGTAGATGTTCTTGTTGACCGGCGGTCCGGGGTCGGTCTGCTTCTCGATACCGTCCAGGCCGGAGCGAAGGATGACCGCGAACGCGAGGTACGGGTTACAGGACGGATCGGGCATTCGCAGCTCGACCCGCGTGTTCGAGCCCCGCGCGACAGGGACGCGGATGAGCGGGCTGCGGTTTCTCTCGGACCACGCGATTGCCGTCGGCGCCTCGTACCCAGGCACGAGCCGCTTGTACGAGTTCACCAGCGGATTCGTAATCGCGCAGAAGTTCTTTGCGTGGCGCAGCAGCCCCCCGATGTAGTGCAGGCACGTCCGACTGAGCTGCCATTCGCCGGACGCGTCGAAGAACAGATTCTTGTTTCCCGCATACAGGGCCTGGTGCGTGTGCATGCCGCTGCCATTGATGCCGAAGATCGGCTTCGGCATGAAGGTCGCGTGAAGGCCGTGCCGGTTCGCGACGTTCTTGACGATGAAGCGGAAGGTGCCGACGTTGTCGGCTGTGGTCAACGCATCATCATGACGAAAATCTATCTCGTGCTGGCCGGGCGCCACCTCGTGATGTGCCGCTTCTACGTGAAATCCCATCTGTTCGAGCGCGAGGATGATCTCGCGCCGAACGTCCTCTCCTAGATCGACGGGCGTCAGGTCGAAGTACCCGCCGGAATCGTGCGTCTCGGTCGTCGGCTCTCCGTTTGCGCGGCGCTGAAAGAGAAAGAATTCCGCCTCCGGGCCCGCCTGCATGAGGAACCCCTTCTGGGCGGCGAGCGCGATGGCGCGCTTGAGCGTCGAGCGCGGGCATCCCGCGAAGGCAGTACCGTCCGGGTTCGCGATATCGCAGATGATGCGGCCGACGCGCTCCGATCCGGCGTAGCTCCAGGGGAAAACCTGGAAGGTGTTCAGGTCCGGCTTGAGGTACATGTCGGATTCCTCGATTCGCACGAAACCTTCGATGGAGGATCCGTCGAACATGATCCGGCCGTCGAGCGCCTCGTCGAACTGCCGGTCCGGCACCTCGACGTTCTTCGTTGCGCCCAGGATATCGGTGAACTGCAGGCGCATGAACTTCACTTTTTCACGCTCGGCCCGCTCCAGGATGCGGGCCTTCCGGTCGTCTTTCGCCATGGCGTGATTATCCACGGGGATCGGGATCAGGGATCAGGGATCAGGGATCGGGATCAGGGGCTAGGGGCTAGGGGCTAGGGGTTAGGGACCAGGAGGCGAGTCCCCTCGGGACCCGCCGGTCGATCTAGAAACTCTGGACGAGCGAAACGTTGATGCGGCCCATGGTCACGCCGTTATCGCGGTGCTGATAGTCGTAGCCGCCCACGATTGACGTGAGCGTCGGCAGCACAAACTCGACGGCTGCGGTCGCGGTGTTGGCGTGGAACGCGCCGATTTCGTCGACCGAGAAATTGTCGAAATTATCCACACCGCTGGTGTACCTGCCATGGACCCAGATTCGCCGCCTGACCTCATGCGCCGCTCGGACCTGAAGGCTGTTGCCGCGAACGCCGCTGACAGTTGCGCTGTCCGTGTTGGTCAGTGCGTACCGCAGACCAAGCACCCATGAGGGCGAGGGCGTCAGCGTCACCGCCGGTGACACCATCGTGACGTTGGCGCCGAAGAAATCGAAGTAACGGACCCCAGCGGTCCATACGGCGCGGTGATACGCGTAGGCGATCTCTCCGAGGTAGTCACCTTGCGGCAACACGTGATTTCCCCTGCCAACGAGTGCCTGGCTCGTGAAGGTCGCCGCCGGGGTCCAGTGCCATTGCACGCCACCTCCCGCGCGTTTGTCCCGGTCGCCGGAGGTGGACTGCAGCTGTCCGCGACCCGCGACGCGCAGCGTTTCCGAAAGGCGGACGTTCACCATGAGGTCAGACCCACGCGTATCTGGCGTGCTCCCATTGAACTGCTCGTCGTAGGTTCGGCTCTCGAGCCAGTGGTCATACTGGCGGTGTGCCTGCTCGAGCGCGAACCGATGTGCCGGGGTAGGAGCAATCGCCGCCGCGCGTTCAAAGTACCCAATCGAGCGTTCGGTGCGTCCCGCGCGTAGATACGCGTCGCCAAGCGCGGTCAGAACCGCGGTGTCCTCCGGGGCGAGCTGCTCTGCGCGCTCGAGCATGTCAATCGAGGCACTGACCTGGTCCTGCGCTAGGAGCGTTACGCCAACCCCGACGAGCGCTTCAACGTCTTGTGTATCTTCGAGCAGGACGCTCCGGTAAACCGCTTCCGCGAGATCGGGATGGCCCATCCGCTCGTGCACGCGGGCAATCCAGAGGCGTGCCTGATGATCCCTGGGATTTGCGGCCGCAATCTTCTGAAGGGCCGCCAACGCCTCGGCGTCCTGCCCCTGTTGCGTCAGTTGAATGGCGGCAGGGAGGTCGGCGACAGTGGTGTTATTTGGTGTCCCTTGCGGCGTCGCATCCAGAGCAAGCGTCAGGAGAAAGAGGGAAAGCAGCATACGTCTGGTTGTCGGTTGCTGCGGCAGAGACCAACAGAGACGGCCGCTGAAATGGTGTCAGGCGCCGCCGGACGCCGCGATCAGGCCTGAATTGGTGATTTCAGCGGGCGCCACGGAGCTCCCTGCGGGCCAGGCGGAGACGATACTTGCCAGCTGTGCCGCAATCATGACAGCCACGGCCTGTGTCGCCAGGTCGCTCTCACGGCCATGCCGTACTTCCGCGGCAAACACCCCCACGCAGCCGGACATGCCCGCAAGAGGCGTTGCAACCGCTCCGTGCGAGAGCCCGTCGCCGGCAACCGTGCGCATTTTGCCCGAGCGCCAGGCGTCGGCGGTCGCATTCTCCGCGTTGAGCGGAATCGGTCCCAGCCGGCCTATGAAGTGGTCGTCATAGCCATATGCAAGCGTCGGGAACAGCTCTTCCCCGGCGCCCATCCACACGATGATGCCGCGAGCATCGAGCACTGCGGCGGCGCGTTCGAGGACTTCCGGGAGCGCCGCTGTGTCGGAGATTCGCGCCAGCGAGGCGCACACATCCGCGGCGGCTGTGAGGTTGATCGCCGCTGTCGCCGGCTCGCCGGCATGTTCGGTTTGGATGGTCAAGAACGCTGGCTGCGTCGGCGCGGCGACCGCGGCCGCGCTCCCCGGTCCAAGTGGTGTCAGGAGCATCAGTCCCACGATCCAGAT
The DNA here is from genome assembly GCA_963741135.1 of uncultured Acidobacteriota bacterium. GTDB lineage: Bacteria > Acidobacteriota > Vicinamibacteria > Vicinamibacterales > UBA2999 > Gp6-AA40. Next base: position 543,928 of record CAVUHC010000002.1, on the reverse strand, counting down.
CGTGGCGACCGACCCGAGAATGATCCACTGCTGCCGCTCGAGGCTGGCGTACTGCAAAGTGGATGTTTGCTGTTCTGCGGCCTTGAGTCCACGGATTGTCGCGATGAGCGACGAAACCGTGTCGCGTCCCTGGCTGAAGATCAGATCCGCAGCGAGCAGATTCTGCGCATCCTGAAGATCCTGACGGGCGGCACCGTCGATGGTGATGAGCGCCTGGAGTCCGCGCCCGAGGTCGTCAATCACCCGCGCCGACTCAGCGGACCGCAGACGCAGGCGAAGCGCCGCCGCATCGTCGGCGAACTGCTGTAGAAGGGTGGCGCTTCGCTCGCGCCACGGTTGATCGGGCTGCCCCGGCGCGACGTACGCCTGCTGCGCCGAAGAGATATCCCCGGCTGTTGCGATCATCCGATCGAGCCGGGCGGACACATCGGCGCCCGAGGCAAGCACAGCCGCCGATTTCACCTCGGCGGCGAACACAAAAAAGCCGCCGGCGATTCCGGCGGCCACGAGGAAAGCGGCAACGACGAGACGAGTCGTACGCTTGCGCATCGACCACAGAATAGCACCCGCGTCCAGCGGTGACGATCAGAACTCGATGTGGGTCTGCACCAAAATCCGGTTTTCCGCGAGTCGCCCGGCTGCGTCGTAGTGCACCTGCTCGTTGGTGACGACGAGGCCCACGCGGCTGCGCGGCCAGACGACCCAATAGGCGCCACCCGCGATCACGCGGCGCTGGGAATTGCCTGCTATGACCCGATCGGGGTCGAACTGATCGACACGCGCAAGCGCCGCCCACCCGGCCGGCCCTTGACGAAGCTCGACAAACCCCGACGCTCCCCGGCGATCGATATCCCGCACGGCGGCCGGATTCTCTGTCGCCGCAAGGTACTGGAGCGTTGCTACGAGGTGCTGGTGCTCGAAGCTGCCCATGACGATCCCGAGTCGTCGCGGGCGATCGGCCGCATACCAGCCGGCGTTATAGAACCCAGATAGCCGGAAACCGTTCGCGATTCCCGCCCCCGCGAACGGTCGTATGGTCGCCCGGCCCTGGACACTCTTGTACTTGTTCACGTCTGTCTGGGCGTAGCCTTCGCCGTTGTAGACGCCGGTCTGAATGTCGATGTACTTCCCTAAGGGTGTGAAGTATCCGACTCCGAAATCCGACGAGCCCGGAATCAGCCCCTCGCGTTCGGCAAACATGGTTCCCTGCACGCGATATCGGTCGATGCTTTCCTCGAAATCCAGCCACGGTGTCTGGTGCGCCCCGAACCGCACCCACGATCGTGCCGCCTTGACGTTGTCGAACTCGACGAACGCGTATTTCACCCGCAGCACGAGCGTTCCAGCCAGGCTGCTGTCGGTCGTGCGTCTCACGTCAGGAGTGAACCGGAAGCGGACGTTCTTCGAGAGCTGGCCGTTGACGTTCAAGTATGCCCGTGTGACATCGAAAACATTAAAATTGTCGCGGTTCTTCAGTTCCTCGTCGTACTGCAGGTACGACAAGACCCCAAACCTCACGATCGGGTAGTCAGGCTCGGCGGGCGCCGGCACCGGCGGCGTCTGCGCCGACTGTGCGAAGGAAGGACACACCGAGATGAGGAAGACAATGATCGAGAGAACGATTCGCGTCATGCGAGTGTCATTAGTACGACGACAACGTTTCAGCCGGGTGTCCCGGATGTTAACGGTGTGTTAATAGACCGGCAGATACGGCTGAAGCGAGCGCGCGATGATCGTGAACCGGTTTGTGAAAATCAGAATACCGATGATCACGAGCAGCGCTCCGGAGGTGAGCTCGATGAAGTGGTAATGCTTTCTGATGCGCGCGAACGCGGCAAAGAACCGGTTGATCGCGAGCGCCGCGGCGAAGAAAGGAATCGCCAGGCCGAGTGAATAGGCCAACAGGAGCTTGACGCCTTCGCCGATGGTGTTCTGTGCCGCGGCAACGGCGAGAATGCCGGCGAGGATCGGTCCGATGCAGGGTGTCCATCCAAACGCGAATGCGACGCCGACGACCATCGCGCCAAAGAAGCCGGCCGGGCGGCGATTCGTCTGCACCCGCTTTTCCTGGTAGAGCCAGTCGATGCGCAGCAGGCCCATCGTGTGCAGGCCGAACAGGATGATGATCGCCCCCGCGATCCGCCCGAGTATCGTCAGGCGCGTCATAAGGAACTGGCCAATCGCGCTCGCCGATGCCCCTAGCGCCACGAAGACGATTGAAAAACCGATGATGAACGCCAGCGACGACAGCAGTACCCGGTTGCGGACCGCGGGAGAGGCTACCGCCACGGCGCCGGTGCCGCGCATCTCGTCGAGCGAGAGTCCTGAAATGTACGAGAGGTAGCCCGGAATGAGCGGGAGCACGCAGGGTGAGATGAACGAGAGCAGCCCTGCACCGAATGCCGCGAGGAGCGTGACGTTCTCGATCATTCCACTGGTCTGAGCGGAATATGCGTCGCGCGGTCCAGCCCTTCGAGCTGCACGTTGTGCCCCTTCACCGGTGGCAGATCCTGGAACATGAAATCCCACTTCCACCGCTCGGAGGGATTCGAGGCCTGGAGCCAGTTGCGCGCCGAAACCGGCCGTGCAAACACGATCTGGTCGGCGTTCGCGTACGCGGTCCCGGGCATCGCCGCCGCCAGCCCGCGACGCACGTCATCCGAACTGCTGTATGGGAGTGTCAAACCGAGCGCGCCCGCCAGGTTCACGAGAATGAACCAGTCTTCGCGCGCTTCTCCAGGCGGCGCGATCGCGCGCGACCCCGCCTGCACGCGACCCTGGTCGTTCGTATAGATCGCATCCTTTTCGACGTACGCGGCCCCCGGCAGTACGAAGTCGGCCGCGGCGGCCAGTGTGGTCATCAACACGCCCTGCACGACGAGCAGCGGAAGCTTGCCGCTCTGCCGCGCCGCCACGATCCAGGAGACGTCGCCGATCGAGCCTTCCGGCCCTGGATCGAGCACGTACAGGGCATTGACGCGGCCACCTTCGACGGCGGCTCGAAGATCGTCGAGCTCAGGCAGCCCCTCGTTGCCCGGCCCGACCCGGTATCCAAGATCGCGCGCGCCGTTGACGTTGGGCGCGTCGGTCGACGGGACTGTGAACTTCGATGCCGCAGGTTGATTCTTCTCCGTCCGCGTCCAGCTGACCGAGATGGACTTCAACCCATCGCTGCCGACAAGGCCCTCGATCAGCTGCTTCAGGACGAACAGTTCCTCGGTGGCCGCGTGCGCCGACACCAGGAACCGAACGGCTTCGGGTGCCGACGACCCGGCGGCGTGGATCCCGTCGCGAAGGCGCGGCTCGACGTCGTGCCAGCCGCACGCCTCGAGGGTGGCGCCCCGGCGCTGCATTGGCCGGCGAAGGCGTGTCTCGCCTTCAATCCAGTGGTAATTGAATCGCCCGATGTCGCACATCCAGTAGCCGTTGACGTCGGGATTGAAGCGCGGGGTCAACCGGACGAGGCGTGATCCTCTTGCCCACTCCGGCTTGGCCTTCAGCCATGCGCTCGTGTTACAGCCCTTCGAGCACAGCGTGCACATTGTGTCGACGACGTTCGGGTTGTCCCACGGACGGCTCTTGAAGCGATAGTCACGCGTCGTGATTGCGCCGACCGGGCAGACGTCCATCAGGTTTCCAGAGAGCAGCGAATGGACGCCCTCTTCATTGAATGTGGAAATCTCGCTGCCATAGCCGCGATCGACGATGCCGATCTGCGCGTCGCCGTCGACCACGCTCATGAAGCGGACGCAGCGCGTGCACAGGATGCAGCGGTTCCGGTTCAGCATCAGCGTGGGTCCGAAATCGACATCGGCCCTGACGCCTTCGCCGTCGAACACGCGGCGCGGGAAGTCCATCCGACTCTCGGCCGGCCCGAACGTGTACGAGAAATCCTGGAGCGGACATTCACCGCCCTTGTCGCAGACAGGACAGTCGAGGGGATGGTTGACGAGGAGGAACTCGAAGACACCGGCCCGCGCTTCAACGACTTCCGGGTCGCGGGTACTGACGACCATACCCTCGGTGCAGACCATCGAGCACGAGGTCTGCAGTTTCGGCATCTTCTCGATCTTGACCACGCAGACGCGGCACGAGCCATCCACGCCGATACCGGGATGGTAGCAGTAGTAGGGGACTGAGATGCCGGCCTCGATGGCCGCTTGCAGAACCGTTTGTCCTTTCTCGACCGTGACTTGCCGGCCGTCAATCGTCAGCGTGACCGTTTCCATGGCCGGTCGATCATATCCCAAAGAATGTTCAGCTTGACTGAGCGCGACCGAGGTCCTACAGTCGCGTTTTGCGGAGGTCGAGGATGAACGCCACGCGTGCGCGCTTCGGTTCGCTCCTCGAGTGGATCCTCGCCGCCGCGTGCATCGTCGCCATACTGGCGCTTGGATCGATTGCGGTCCGCGAGTTCCGCACCGTCGCGGCCGTGACGCCCGTCATCGCGCATGAAGCGGCGCTTCCCGATCCTCCCGCTGCGGTTCCCTCTCGCGCCATTTCTGTTCCCGTCCTCCTGCTTCCCAATGGCGTGGAACTGCGCGTGGGCGACCCGGCGGCGGAGGTTGTCTCGCGCCTGGGCCGGCAGGCCGAGGTCGCGGCACCAAGCATCGATCGCTCTCCGGCCGGCGAGCGTGTGACTCGCTTTTATGAACAGGGGGGAACGCGGTTCATCCTGGTTCTCGAGCCGTTTGCAGACGACGCGCAGGTCAGAGTCGCAGCTATCTATGTTCAGTAATGCAAAATGCAAAATTCAAAATGCAAACCCGGCGTGACTCGATGCGCCTGCGGCGTTTGCATTTTGCATTTTGAATCTTGCATTTCGTCACGTTTCGTCAAATCTCGCGAGCGCGGCTGAATCCCTGTTGATCTGCACGTCGCGGACGATCCCGGTGGTGGGGATACGCTGCTCGACGTGCGCCTCGGTGACGGCGACCACGACGTCCTGCGTGTGGCCGTCCGTGTACTGCAGTGTCACCGTCACGGGCACATCAAATATGGTCTTGCTGTCCTGATCGAACCGGATGGTCACCTCACCCGTCCTGATCGTTGACGAGTAGCGGAGCACGGGCAGGTCGGCGCCGTGAATCCAGCGCGCGAAGAAGCGGGTCAGCGATCGTCCCGAGGCCTCTTCCATCGCCCGTTCGAAGTCGTCGGTTCCCGCCTTCCGGAACTTCTGCTCCGCATAGAAACGGCGCAGCCCGTTGAAGAAGACCTCGTCTCCGAGCAGGCGCCGGAGCATGTGCAGCACGGAGGCGCCCTTGTTGTAGACGAGCGCGCGAAAGATCCGCCCCTGCCCGCGAATCAGTCCGAGGCGGTAGCCCAGATCGATCGGTCCTTCCTCCGACTCGGACAGGCTCCAGCGGCGGAACTGGCGGAGCATGGTATTGAACGACGCGTCGCCATGCGCGCGCTGCGCGTACAGTGCGGCGAAGTACTGCGCGAACCCTTCGCTCAGCCACTGCTCGTGATAGTTCTTCCAACCGACGGCCTGGCCCCACCACTGGTGCGCGATCTCATGCGCCAGGAAATACTCAGGCACGCCGGCGAACGCGGCGGGATCGTTGCCCCAATACAGCTTCGAGAACGGGGCGGCGTTGTTGATGATTGCGAAGTACGCCGGGCTGTGACCCCCCGGCAGCTCGTGCTCGAGCATTGTCACCGTCAGCGACTCGTAGGGCGTATCGTCGATCAGCGTTCCAAAGAACCGCATGATGTCGGCGGCCGTCGGGGCGACCTCGCGTCCGCGATTCAGCTGACGCGGATTCGCCTCGACAACCACGGTGACCTGGTCGTAGCGCCGCATCCGGACTCCCGGGCGTCCATCAGATCGGAACGTCGCCGCCGTCGATACTTTCGGGTCGCGCGCGTCGATCGTGACTTCGGATACGCGGGTCAGCTTGCTCGCGACAATCGCGAAGTAACGAACCGGCTCGTTCGCGTTGAACACGTAAGAGTGGCCGCCGTTGGCGACCAAGAGGTCGCGCAGCGAGACGTCGCCGGGCGTCAACTGACCGCTGCCGACACAGTCGTATCCGTCCGGCACGGTCACGCGGATGCGCGCCCTCGCATAGTCGGTGATGACGTTTTGCGGATACCACGCCGAACGGCTGCTCAAGAGGAAGTTCGGCTCCGTTGAGATCATCGACTCCGCATCGTCATCCTGCGCTTCGAGCGTGACGGTCTCACGGTCGAGCGTCTGCGAGGGAATCCGGCCGCTGTAGCTGACCAGCAGCGTCACCATCGTGCCACGCTGCGCCGACACCGGAAGATTCACGATCAGGCTCTCGTCGTTGCGAACGCGGAAAAACAGCAACCGGCCGAATTCGACGCTCGTCACGCTCGAGACCACGAGAGGCTCGGCCAGCCGCAGCGTCAACGTCGCGACCGCGTCCGCCTGCACCCGCACCGTCATCTGCGTCTTTCCGTCGATGAACTGACGGTCGGGGAACACAGCCGTGTCGATGTTGTAGTCGATGACGTCGTAGTTGCGAAGCTCGTCTTCGTCATACGTGGGACCGCGCAGCGCCAGCATCGAGGGCGATGCATAGAGGGCAATCGCGCGCCGCCGGGCCCGATCGAAGAGCGTGATGTCCTCGGCGTTGCCGCCGCTGCGCGCGTACGTCAGCGTGCCGAATTTGTTCGTCCGGACCTCCGCCAGGAAGTCCCCCATCTGCGGCAGGATGTACCACGTCTCGCGACTCAGATCCCGGAGGTCGATGTTGAACGATTTGGGTGCTTCGCCGGCAAAGACCTCCTGCGCCCGCCTCGCCTGGCGGGGATCGGCGGGCACCGGCTTCAGGCCCGAAACCTTGACGCGTGTCTCGTAGTCGGCGGGATGCAGACGGACGAAGGCAGCGCCGAACAGCGCCGTGAGTGTGTCGCTGCCGCCGAAGATCCGCAGTTGCCCCTTTTCCGTCTCGGGTCCGGGCGAGAAATGCATTTCGCCGCGTCCCAGCAGCACGAGACCCGTTACCCCTTCCCCACTAATCACCTGGAAGACGTATCCGGTGTGCAGTGTGAACTGGATGTCCTGCGCCTGGATCGTGAACTCGCGCGCCACGAACTGCGTCGAGGCGTCAAGCCGCAGGCGATAGAGGCCTTGGACGAATGTCAGGCGTTCGATCGCGACGATGCGCCACGAATCAACGTCGCCGCCAACGGGTCGCCGCACATCGAACCGCGCGGTCATGACACGGGCGCGGGATGTCGTCTCGGTGAGAATCTCGAGGATGATGCGGTAACCGTCGCCGGGGAGGGCGCCCTCGAGCGGCTGCCGGTCGCGTTCCCGTACTGTCGCGCGCGTTGTCTCGTAGGAAAACAGATCGTCTGATGCCTGGATCGCGTCGTCGCCGGTGATGTCCGTCGTCGACAACAACGATGGAAACGTGTCGCGGTCGTTCTGCTGAAGGAGCCGCTCGAGGCGGTTGAGCAGGGTCGCGACGCCGTCCGGTTGATTGGACTGCGCGTACAGAGGGGCGGCCCACGCCGCGATGAGCACCAGCGGGAGAGCACAGCGGACAATCGCCAGACGGAAAGTGCGGTCCCGCATGCCGGTATCGCTAATTAAACCTCAAATCACGCCGACTGCGCGCCCCACTTTCTCGAAGGCATCGAGCGCGAACTGCAGCTCATCCCGAGTATGCGTGGCCGTGACGATCGTGCGCACGCGCGCCTTGTCACGCGCGACGGTCGGGAAGCCGATTCCCTGCGCAAAGACGCCTTCCTGGAACAATTCGTCCGACAGTTTCATCGCGCGTGCAGCGTCGCCGACGATCACGGGTGTGATCGGGCTTTCGCTGGTCCCCGTGTTGAAACCGAGCGCCTGGAGACCGCTCTTGAAGAACCGCGTATTGTCCCAGAGGCGTTCGATGAGCTGCGGCTCAGTTTCGAGAACCTCGATCGCCCCAAGGCACGCGGCTGCTACCGCCGGGGGGTGTGACGTCGAAAACAGGAACGGCCTCGCGCGGTGGTACAGAAACTCGACCAGCGCTTTTGATCCTGCGACATACCCGCCGAGCGCGCCGATCGCTTTGGAGAGCGTGCCGACTTGCACGTCGACGCGCCCGTGAAGACCGAAGTGGTCGACGGTGCCGCGGCCGTTCCTTCCAAACACACCGCTGGCATGCGCGTCGTCCACCATCATGATGCACCCGAACTCGTCGGCCACGTCGCAGAGCTCCGGAAGCGCGCCGATGTCGCCGTCCATGCTGAACACGCCGTCGGTGATGATGAGCGTGCGGCGATCGCGCGGCAGTGCCGCGACGATCGCGCGCGCGGCCGCGGCATCGCGGTGCGGGAACACCTTGATGCTGGCTCGGCTCAGGCGCGCGCCGTCGATGATGCTCGCGTGGTTCAACTCGTCTGAAACGATGAAGTCATCCTTGCCGAGGATTGACGATACGGTGCCCGCATTTGCCGTGAAGCCGCTCTGAAAGACCACGGTCGCTTCCGTGTGCTTGAACGCCGCAAGCTTCTGTTCGAGCTCCATGTGGATGCTCATGGTGCCGGCAATCGGCCGCACCGATCCCGATCCGACTCCAAACAGGCGAATCGCCTCGATCGCCCGCTCCCGCAGCTTCGGATGCGTCGTCAGCCCGAGGTAGTTGTTCGACGAGAGATTGACAACCGACCGGTGGTCGAAGGACGTCCGCGCCTTTTGCTCGCCGTCGAGGACACGAAGCCGTCGATAGAGTCCCTGCGCGCGAAGCGCATCCAGTTCGTCAGCGAGATAGCGGAGGGGGTCGGCGCGCATGAACGGAGTATACGAAAGTGCGCTTCGCACTTCGCACTTCGCAGAGGAACGGGATGGGGTTAGGGGTTAGGGAGCGCGAGGAGCACGTCGCCGGTATCGCGGAAGAGTTCGCGTGCGCCGAGATCGCGCAGAGTGGTGGTGGTCTCGCGTCCTTCCGCATCGAGATATGCCGTTTCGTGAACGATGACGTGCGTCGCGCCCATCTCGCGCAGCGTGTCGAGTGACACACCGGGGTGTCGCGCAATCTCACCCAGCGCAAACGTGACGCGGCCATAGTGCAAAGGAAAAAAGCCGCTATAGCCGTTCAGAAGCGATCGCCAGTGGGTGGTCGAATAGAACATCGCGCGCAGATCGAAGTCGGTTTGCCCGATCGGAAGCTCCGCCACCACGGCATCCGGCGGGATTTGTGCCACCGCCTTGTAGACGGCCGGCGCTCGATCGCCTGGATAGAGACGAGCCTCCGGCGAATTGAATCCACGCACAGGCGTGGCGCCGTTGACAATGAAGGGTGCCGCGCCCGCTTCGAAGAGGAACGCAATGGCCAGCGCGCCGAGCAGGAGCCCGCCCCGCCGGCGCCGGGCGATGGCCGCTGCGCCATATCCGCCGAGAACGGCCAGCATGAAGACCACGATCATTGCGAAGCGCGCCGGGACCCGCAGTCCTTCGAATCCGGGCGCGTAGTCCCACAGAAATCGGTATGGTGAGGCGAGGTCGAGCGGACGCCCCAGCACCTGCGGCGCGGGGCCCAGCGAAAGCCATACGGCGGCCAGCAATGCCGCGACGAAGAAGCCGCGCGAGCGGAAGAATGCAACTGCGCGGTGGCGTATCGCGGGTGATAGCGCGAGCATCAGGGCACACGACAGCGCGGCCCGTAGCAGAAGTTGCGTGACGTTTCCCAACCGCACATCAAACAGCCAGAAGCTCAGCGTGACCCGGCGCAGGACGATCGCGACGAGCGCGGCGACAGCATGAATCGCCGCGACGACGCCGAAGGCCATCGCCAGCCATGCGCGCCAACGTGGATCGTCCGCCGGGCGGGGCGCGAAGCCGATGGGATTCGGCGGCCGATGATACGCCTCTCCCCATATCAGCCCGATGAGGGCAAGAAGCGTGGCGACCAGCCCGGGAAACAGCTCGCCCTCGGCCTTCGGAAAAACATCCGCGAGGCGTTGCCCCCAGAAGCGCTCGGCTTCTGACGCCGTGCCATACGAGTACACGTCCGCCGAAAGTCGCGTCACTTCCGTCAGCGAGCGCGACAACTGCAGCTCCTCCGTCACGCGTATGTACGGAATCGCAAACGGAATCGTCACGGCTACGACGACGATCGCCGCGCCCGCAAGGTCGATCCAGGTGCGTCTATCGCGAAAGCGGTCTCCCCGCCACATCTCCCACAGCACGTATGCCGTGACGAACGGCGAGAAGTACAGCAAGTAGTAGCCGCACGACAGGTTCTCCGCGATGACGGCGGCGGCGGCTCCTGCAAGCGCGCGGCGCCGGCCGCCGTCGAAATATCGCCGGAAGCCGTAGAAGGCCAACGGCATCCACTGCGATGACAGCACCTGCAGGTGCGACGACTGCGGGATACGGTACGGCGCGAACGCGAACAGGAGACCGCCGACGAACGCCGCGATCGCGCTGCCTGTGACCTCGCGCAGGAACAAGTACATGCCGAGGCCCGACAGCACGAACGTCGAGAGAAACAGGAGGTTGTAGCAGAGGATCGGATTGTTCGTCAGTACGTAGACGGGGAAAATCTGCAGCGCTTGGGGAACGAGATGCTCGGAATACGCGAGCGTCAACGGCGCGGGATGAAAGATGTTCGCGTCGAAGAACGTTCGGAGGTGCGAGAAGTGGCCGGTCAGGATCGCGCGAAACTGCTCGCAATCCCACGCCAGAATCCACATGTTGAGGACCGAGTCGCCCAGATCCCATGCGACGTCACGCGTGAGACCTCGCGCGAGCGGCCACGTCATCGCGAGTGCGATGACGGTGTAGGCGGCCAGCGCGTATGAACCGCGCCGCATCAGTCAGCTGCGGCCTTTGGGACGAGCTCTTCGAACAGGACCTGGAGGATCGCCGCGGTCGGCACGGCAAGAATCGCACCGACGATGCCGAGGAGCGATCCGCCAATCAGCAAAGCGATGATCACCGTGACCGCGCTGATTCCGACCTGCCGCTGCATGATCTTCGGGACGAGAATGTGATTTTCGAGCTGCTGCTGGGCAAAGAAGAAGACGATGACGCCAAGCGCCAGTGTCGGGCTCACCGATAGCGCCACCGCGATCGCCGGCACGGCCGACAAGATCGGGCCGACGATCGGGATGATCTCTCCGATGCCGGCGATCAGGGCGAGCACATAGAAGAACGGGACGCCCAACAGAAACAGCCCGAGCGCCGCTGTGCTGCCGATGATCAGAGCCAGCAGGATTTGGCCGCCGAGCCAGGCGCTGATCTTGTTCGTCACCCGCCGGCACGCGTCCTCAACGCGCGCGCGGCGCATATGAGGGAACAGCCGTACAAAGAGCGCGACGAGATTCTCGCCATCCACCATCAGGTAGAACGCGAGCACCAGGATCGTGACGAGGCCGAAGACGCCTCCGACGAATCCAAACACCGCGCCGACGAGGATGCCCACCGCGTCCGGGGCAGCGCCTCCCGTCTGCTGCACCGCCTCTTGCGCCGTGATCTCGCGACTGAGCACCCCGCGGTCGATGAGCCACTGCTGGCCCTGGTGCAGCAGCCGTGGCAGTTCCATCCCGAGCTCGCGCGACTGCGACACGATTGGCGGGATGACCAGGATGCCGACGCCGACGATCGCGCCGATGAGGCTCAGATAGATCACGAGGATGGCCGCCCACCGTGGCACCCGTTGACGCACCAGGCGTTTTTGCTCGATGGCATTGACGAGCGGGGACAACCCAATGGCGACGAGTGCGCTGATATAGACAAGTACCAGCGCGTCGCGTACCAGGTACAGCGTCCACGAAATCGCGACCGTCAGCGCCAGGCCGACGAGGCCGTAGCGGATCAGCGCGCGAGGCGAATCGGAGGACGCGGTCACGCCTGCTGGAGATATTGGCGCGTGAAGGCGGCGATGTCTGCGTAGATCGGTCGGAGCTCGCTTGGATCTGCCAGGTAGACGATGCGGAACGATCCCGCTTCCGGCGGCATGCCGAAGCCAGAGCCGTACACGCAGAGGATGCCGGTCTCGCGGAGCAGCGCAAGGACGTAGTCCTGATCGGTGCGGCCCGGAGGCAGCGTGACCATCGGCATCGCGTAAAACGCGGCATGAGGCTCCACGCACCGGATTCCCGGGATGGCATTGAGTGAGTCGGTCGTCAGCCGCGCACGTTCGGCTAGCGCGTGTCGGAAGGTGACCTGATGCGATCGATCGCCGGTTAACGCGGCGGCAACCGCGTACTGCATCGGTCCCGGGCTGCACAGACGGCCGTCTGCCAGTTTCTTGATGGCGGCAAGCGCTTCATTGAGGCGGGGCGTCGCGCCAACCACCAGCCACCCCGCGCGCCACCCCGGGGCCAGGTACGCCTTCGAGAGACTGGACAGTGAAATGATGGCGGCATCGCGATCGAGCGTGCCGAGGAGCGGCACGGGGCCGTCAAAACCGAGATCCCCGTACACTTCGTCCGCGAGAATCGTGAGGCCGTGCTCGTCCGCAATCTCGAGCATCGCCCGACGGACGGCCGGCGAATACACCGCGCCGGTCGGGTTGTTCGGATCGATGGTGACGAGCACACGCGTGCGCGGAGTCACCAGGCTGCGCAGGTGCTCGACGTCGGGTTGCCAGTCGCGCTGTGGATCGGTGCGGTAGTACCGTGCCTGCGCGCCAATCTTCGCGATGACTGCCGTGTAGAGCGGATAGGTCGGGAGAGGGACCAGCACTTCGTCGCCTTCGTCGACGAGCGCGTTGAGCACCAACTCGATCCCTTCCGACGTGCCGGTCGTGATGAGCACGCGATCGGGCGACGTCGGCACGCCGTGGGCGGTGTAATCCGCAGCCACCGCTTCCCGCGCGGGTGCGATTCCCGGCGACGGGAGGTAGCCGTTATGGCCGTCGCGCATCGCCCGTTGGGCCGCCTCGATCAAGTGGGCCGGAGTTTTGAACCCGAACGCAACGGGATCCCCGATATTGAGGTACCTGACCCGTATGCCACGCGCCTCAACAGCCTGGGCCTCGGCGACGATGTTGCGTATCGCATAGGAGAAGCGGTTGACCCGCGAAGCCACGGGAATCGATTTCGCGGTGCGGGAGATCGGCATTCGCCCCATCTTAGCGCTGTTGCCCCGGGTAACCGGTTCCATGAGCTTGTCGGCATGACAAGGCTCAGTCCAAAGACCCCAACCTGTATGTCGTGTAAGATTTCGTCTTTATCCCTTTGACACAGGGGTGTGCAGGGGGCCTCATGTTGCCCGTCATCCGCCGATCGCTCTTTCCAAGCCAGCTATGCACAATTAGAACAAGCATCTCAATATTCTGTTCACCTGAAGGGTGGCGCTGGGATGTACGAGTTGGCCCTTGAAATTGACGGCGCTCATGCAGGACCGTCAACGGGATTTCACTATCTACGCGACAAGGACGGCCGTTATGAGCCGCGGACAGATCCATTTTCTAAGCTGTGAGTGTGTCGTATGGGAGAGCCTTACCGTCGCAGAGACGCATCAACGTGTCGCGGAACATCATCCGATTCTTGCGGTTGTTGTAGCGGAACGAGAATTCGTCAAGGTAGCGATCAAGGTGCTTCGCGGAAATCTGATGGAACGAGCCGACCAGGGAACGCTTGAACAGCGAAAATACCGATTCGACGGTATTGGTGTGGACGTCGCCACGGACGTACTCTTTATTGGAGTAGTTGACGGTCTGATGCCTGGTGCTTTCGTCGCCAGCACCGATGTAGCCACGCGCTTCGTCGGTATAGATATTCGCCGCGTCGTCCGAGACGTGCTCAATGATGAAGCCGTGGAGGATTTCCTTGTTTCGCTTCATCTTGCCTGCGGTGCGGATGCGGACGGCTCCACCGCGTTCGATGGCGGCGAGCACCAGGCTCTTGTGGATACGGTTGCCGCTACCAACGCCAGCGCGTTTCGCGCCGATATAGTTTTCGTCCACTTCAACGGGGCCCGACAACTGGGCCGCGCTGACGTCGGCCATGGCCGCGCGGATGCGATGGCAGAGGAACCATGCGGTCTTGTACCAGACGTTGAGCATCCGCTTGAGCTGATTCGCGCTGATGCCATTTTTGGACTCGCACATCAGGTACAGCGCGAGGAACCACTTGGGCAGCGGGAGGTGCGAGTCGTGGAACAGCGTGCCTGCGGTGACGCTGAACTGGTATCGGCAGCCGTCGCAGTCGAACACTCTGCGTGCTTTGATGCGGCTGATGGTCGTTCCATTGCAACGTGGACAGGTGATGCCCTTCGGCCAGCGCAGTTCTTCGAGGTACGTCCGGCACTCGACGTCGGTGTCCCAGGCCTCGAGCATTGTGATCAGATCGAGCGCGGGCCTGGTTTCAACCATGGCCGCTAAACGTAAGCAAGCACGAGAGTTAACAGGTGACGAGGTGATGCGCAGAATTTTCGGACGGGAAGGCGTGAAGCAGGTCCGGCAGTTGACGGAGCTTCGTAAGCCGTTGTTGCCAAAGAAGAAGCGCGTCTCACGGGCTAAAGAATAGTCCAGTTAGGCCCCTGTGTCAAATATATATTCATGTAATATTTACATCTTGCCAGCCCATGCGTCGGACCATCAGCCTCTTTTTCCTATCATTTTCGCCACTTTCTGGCCGATTGCGAGTGGCAAGGCCATTGAAGTCACTCGCCGCGTGATCCGGTTCCCCCTCGCCCTTCTGGCGCTGACAGCGACTCTAACGCTTCAGCCCGGAGACCTCAGAGCCCAGGGGGCGACGAGTGTGCCGGTGGCCCAGCTGCCCGCGGCGACCTTCAGGTCGGCGGTCGAGGTCGTCACGGTCACCGCGGCCGTTCGCGACGGACGCGGCAAAGTCGTCCGCAATCTCAAGAAAACCGATTTTCAGGTCATGGACGAAGGGTTCTCGAGACCGATCCAGGACTTCTATTCCGGCGACTCGGCGGTGAGCGTTGCGCTCCTGCTCGATATCAGCGGAAGCATGGGCGTGGGTGGAAACATGGACCGCGCGCGCAGTGCTGTGCAGACCGTCCTCGCACACCTGCAGAGCAAGGGCGACGAGGCGGCGCTGTACACGTTCGACTCGACGCTGCAGGAGGTGGTGTCCTTCACCACCGAACTTGACAAGATCCGGGCGCTGAGCCTTGCCGGCCGCCCGTGGGGCATGACGTCACTCTATGACGCCATCGCGGCGACGGCGAAATCGGTCGCAGACCGCGCGAACCGCCATCGCGCGGTGCTCGTGATTACCGACGGCGTCGACACCGGCAGCCGGATGAAGGCACCGGAGGTTTCCGGGGTCGCGAGCTCAATCGACGTCCCCGTGTACCTGCTGGCCGTCGTGAACCCGCTGGATCACCCCGGCGGTGAGTTTTCGGTAATCGAGGCCGCGGGCGAGAGCTCGAACGTCGGCACACTCGCCGACCTCGCCCGATGGACCGGCGGCGATATGCGCGTTTGCAGCATGCCGGAGCACACAGCCGCTGCTGTCGCCGATCTTTTCGGGGAGCTGCGGTACCAGTACCTGATCACCTTCGAGCCGGGCAAGCGTCCTGGCTGGCACCCGCTCGAAATTCGCACAGGAAAAAAGGACCTTGTCGTTCATGCGCGCAGCGGGTACATCGCCGCCGCGAGGTAGAGAGTAAGTGGGTCATTTGAGGAGGAGAGTCACAATGAGTAAGAGTCTTATCGCAACATCGTTGTTGGCAGTGACCGTGGCCATGGCTCCGGCATGCGCCACCAAGAAGTTCGTTCGAACAGAAGTTGGCGGCGTCAACGCGAAGGTCGACACGCTGAGCGGAACCCTCGAGCAGACGCAGAGTCGCATTCAGCAGGATGAGGCCAAGATCGGCGACGTTGACAAGAAGGCTGAAGCGGCCGGCCAGTCGGCACAGGCCGCAAACACCGCCGCCGCGGCCGCGGCCGCGGCCGCCCGTCAGGTAGGCACACGCGTCGATAAGGTCGATCAGGTCGCCGCCGGCCTTACCGCCGACATCGCCTCGATGCGGAAGCTGGTCTATGAGGTCACCCTGAGCGAAGACCAGGGCAATTTCAAGTTCGGCAAGACGGACCTGCCTGACGAAGCCAAGTCGCGCCTCGACGCGGTGGTCAGCCAGCTGAAGGGAACCGAGGGGAAGGACCTGTACATTGAGGTCGAGGGCCACACCGACAACGTCGGGACGCAAGAAGGCAACTACGAGCTCGGTCTCGAGCGCGCCGAAGCGGTGAAGCGGTACCTCTACATGCAGCACCAGATTCCGCTGCACAAGATCAACGTGATCAGCTACGGCGAAGAGAAGCCGGTTTCTCCGAACAACACCAAGGATGGCCGCGCGCAGAATCGCCGCGTCGTCGTCCGCGTGCTTTCGTAAACACGAAGTCCGCGAAGGTATCAACCACGAAGTCGGACACGAAGAATGAAAACTCTTCGTGCCCTTCGTGGTTGAATTCCTTATCGCAGTTTCGTGAAGTCCACGCGCGCCCGCGCCAGTTCCTTACCTGAGTCACTGATTACCGCGACGTACGAGCCTTGCGCATCGAGCGCAAGGCCGTCGAACATCGCGACGATCGTTCCGCCAAGGAGCGGCTGGCCTCCCTTCTGAGGGGGAGTGCCGACCGAATACGGGTACGGTCGCGCCGTGGACAGCCGCGAGCCGAACCGCGGGATGTGGCTGACCTGTTGGGGCAGGAGCGGTGGCGCATCGACCACAGCCTGCAGGGACACTGCGTAAGTAGGAACGCCAACAAAATTGTTCAGCGGATGGAACGTCATTTCGATCACGATGTCGACGCGGGAGGGGTCCGTGCCGAGCGTCGCAAGCGCCTGGCGCTGCCCGAAGAGCCGTTCGCCGGCACGTGTCCGCGCCTCGGCCTCGAGCGCGACGCGTCTGAATGGCGTTACGACCTCGATGTAGTCGATGGGAGCGTGGGCAACCTCGACGTGGTAGAGCGCGTGAAAACGCGAACGTTGATCGTCAACGCGGCTCTGGCCCATGTCGATCGCGTCAGACAGGCTTCGCGGGTCGAGTGTCCGCTCGAACGACAGGAGACCGGTCGTC
The DNA here is from genome assembly GCA_963741135.1 of uncultured Acidobacteriota bacterium. Taxonomy (GTDB): domain Bacteria; phylum Acidobacteriota; class Vicinamibacteria; order Vicinamibacterales; family UBA2999; genus Gp6-AA40. The sequence goes on along the minus strand of CAVUHC010000002.1, from coordinate 526,959 downwards.
GCGGCGAAGAGGGCGATGACAAGAAGGCCCGTGCGCGCCATCGGATCATGGTAGCGCACGCGGGCCGATGACTGCGGCTGTGTCGGAGACCCAGCCGGGGTCTCCGGTCGTAGTTACGGGAACACGGGAGTGTTTGGATCGGCCACCGACAGCTGGCCCCGAATCTCACCGCCCGGGAACGTGCTCGTGTGGACGTTGACATACGCGTTGCCACCCGCGATCGCCTGAAGGGCGTCCGCGAAGGTCACGATGCCGATTTCGGGACGAGCGTGAAATGCGGGACCCTCGTGGACCCGGAAATTCAGCGTGAAATCCCCTGTTCGACCGGTACCGATCGGAAAGTCGATCACCACCGGACCCGACACGCCTTTGGGTCCGATGTGGATATGAGACGCAGTCGACCCGGTGGGAAGATTGAAGACTCGCAACTGCACCGTGATCTCCTGGTTCACGGGATCGACGGCGATTTCAGCTGTACCCACCGCCCCGCTCAGGACGATGTTTGGCGTCTCCTCACCGCCGGTCATGGTGGTGCGCATGATCACTGACGTCTGCGCGGAGGCCAAGGTCCCTTGGAAGAGGGTTGCGCTCGCAGCCAGCGCGCAGATCCACAGAATCTTTCGCATTGCGGTCATCTCCTTGATGTCTTTGATGAAGAGTCGAGAGCAGGGGCAGAGCAGGAAGCGGACCACTCGCACGGCCACACGGATCAACAGGTTAGCGACGCTCGAGTCGGGAATTGCTTACGGCGTACGAAAGCGCTTTCGTGACGCGGCGTCTGCGGGAGCCGGGAGCCGGCGTTAGACTGGGCGCCGTGGACCTTACCGACAAAGTGGTTTTGATCACCGGCGGGCGCCGTATCGGCTCGGTTGTCGCCACCGAGCTTGCGCGGCGCGGCGCCCACGTGGCAATTGTCTATCGCTCGTCACGTGCTGAAGCCGATGGGACCGCGGAGGCATTGCGCGCGCTGAACAGGCGGGCGTTCGTGGTCCAGGCTGACTTGCAGCAGCCAGACGCGTGCCGGCGCGTCGTGGAGGAGACGGTCGCCGAACTGGGGCGGCTGGATGTGCTCGTGAATATGGCGTCGATCTATCGATCGAAGGCGATCGACGATCTCACGCAGGAGGACTGGGACGTCCAGATGGCGGTCGACCTCCGCGCTGCCTGGCTCTGCTCGCACGCGGCAATTCCGCATCTGCGCCGCTCGGGTGGAGGCCGAATTGTCAATTTCTCGGATTGGGTGGCGCGAAGCGGCCGCCCCCGGTATCCAGGCTACCTGCCGTACTACGTCGCGAAGGCGGGAGTGATTGCGCTCACGGAAGCGCTCGCCCTGGAGCTAGCCTCCGACCAAATCCTGGTCAATGCGATTGCGCCAGGCCCGATCGTCGCCCCCGATGGCACCTCTGATGCCGAGTCGGCGGCCGTCGAAAGGGCGACTCCCGTCGGGCGCTGGGGCGGCGAAATCGAGATCGCCAAGACCGTCATGGCACTCGTCGACAGCGACTTCATCACGGGCGAGACAATCCGCGTCGATGGCGGGCGTCACGTAAAGTAGCTACGCCCCGATCATCGGGTGTATCGGATGCGCGTGAAATGAAGATGTGCTTTTCATGTTGCCCGGGTGTGCAAGCGACGCGCCTGTCCACCGCAGCGGCGGCCGCTACGCGCCGACCTACGCGTTGACGCCTAGCTTGTCGAGGATCGCGGTCAGCGTCGAGGCGGCGTCGAAGAGCGGCAGGTTGCTGATATAGAAGTGCCGGGCGCCGACATCCATCATTGCGCGCATGGTCCGCGCGCATATGTCGGCCGGCGTAGCGCCGTCCGCGAACTCGCGCGCGAGGGCATCGATCGGCACCGGCAGAAACTGGCTCAGCGCCGACAGCGTCTTCCGGTTGGCGCTTCGATAGTAGAAGACGCCGAAGACGCCCGGCTTGTCGACGCCCCGCCGCCGGGCTTCGGTGATGAAGCGCTCGACCGGCGCGACGTTCAGATGGCTGACGATCTGCGTGAGGTAGTACTCCGCGTTGAAGGAGTCGTCGGTCATGTACTCGACCTGCCGCGCGACGTCGGCGTACGGATTCGCCCACCCGCCGAGCGTCAGCCTCGGCTCGCGCTCGCGAATGCGCTCGCGCAGCTGCCACGCGTGCTCGACGCATCGCGGACGGCCGACGCGTCTTGTCGCCGCCGAGTACCACGAGCGAGGGGAATCCGTGCTGCCACGCCTGCTCGGCGTACGACAGGCAGAATTCCACCGAATGCTTCGTTGTGAGAAACGGCACCACGTGATCGTGCGGCAACGTCGCGCCCGAGGTTCGTCACGAGGTGCCGCAGGTTGTTTTCCTCCTGCGTGCCGACGGCGCTGTCGGTCAGAAACACGCGTACATCCCGGCGAGCGAGGCTGCGCACGGCGTGGTACATGTCGATCCACGCGTCCATTCCTTCACGCGAGCCGAGCTCGGCGCGCGGCGGTCGCAGCTCCGCCGCGATCACCGTTGTCCCGAGATTGAGCGCATCAACGAGTGACATCAGCACTCAATGCGTCACGCCCAGCGTCCGCAGCGAAGAAATCGTAGATGTTCTGCTGGACATGCTTGATGAGCAGCGGATCGTCGAAACCGTGGCGCGATTTCGCGTACACCATCATTTCGAACGCCTTGCCCGCGTGCTGCAGCTCGTAGGCGAACTGAATCGAGTTCTGCATGTGAACGTTGTCGTCCATCTCGCCATGCATCAGCAGCATCCGCCCGTGCAGGCTCGCCGCCGCGTTGCGGGGAGCCGTCTTGCGGTACCCCTCGGGATTGTGTTGCGGCATCTTCATCAGCCGCTCGGTGTAGACCGTGTCGTAGTCGCGCCAGTCCGACACCGGTGCGCCAACGATTCCGCCGACCCAGCTCGTGCTGTGAGTCAGCGCGTACGACGTCATGAACCCGCCGTAGCTCCATCCATAGAGGACGATTCGCGACGCGTCGACGTAGGACTGCTGCTTGAGCCACGTAATCCCGTCCTCGAGATCGCGAAGCTCCATTTCGCCAAGATTGCCGTAGACGGGCCACTGCGCTTCGGCGCTGCGCGCGCCCGCGCTGCGGTTGTCGAGAATCCAGACGATGACGCCACTCTCAGCGAGGAGCTGGTGGAACATGTAGTCGCTGCCCGCCCAGCGGTTGCGCGCCAGCGCCGCCGTCGGTCCGGCGTACGTGAACTGATACACGGGATATTTCCGGGATGGGTTGAAATCAGGCGGCTTGATCATCAACGCATCCATCGGGAACCCGTCACGCGCCTTGACTTCGACGAACTCGGCCTGCCCGAGCCGGTAGTCCGCAAGCGCCTTGACCTGGTTGGCCTCGATCACGCGAACCTCGCGGCCGTCCGCGCGGAACAGCCGGACCTGCGTCGGCGTCGTGACGTCACTCCAATAGTCGACGTACTGCGTGTAGGTTGGATTGAAGCTCGCCCGGTGCGTGCCTGGCGTCTGCGATAACCGTGTCAGGGCCGTTCCATCGAGCTTCACGCTGTAGATGTCGGTGTCGATATGCCTGTGCTCGCCCGCGGAGAAGTAGGCGAGTCCCTTGCTCTCGTCGACGCCGTAGAGCGTTCGAAATTCCCAGCGCCCCGTGGTGACCTGCCCGAGCTGTGTCCCGTCGGTCTTGTAGTGATAGAGGTGCTTGAACCCGCTGCGCGCGCTGAACCAGAGGAACGACCCGTCCTTCAGCCAGACTGGGCTCCCGTAGTTGTCCACCCACGCCTTCGTTGTCTCGCGAAGGACCTTCCGCAACTTTCCCGACGCGGCATCGGCGAGGTTGAGATCCAGCCATGTCTGTTCGCGATCCTGCACCTGAACGACAACGTCGTGCGCATCCGGCGCCCAGTCGACGTCGACAATCAGAAAGTCGATCGCGGAGTATGCGCCGAGATCCACCCACGACGGATCGCCTCCGGCGACGCGCGATACGGCGAGCTTTACGAGTGGATTGGGATCGCCCGCCTTCGGGTACGGCGTCACTTCGGTCGCGGGCCTGTACGGAATGTGATCGACGACGGTGTATTTCGGAACCGGATGCTCGTCGAGCTGCAGGAACGCAATGCGCGATGAATCAGGGCTCCACCAGTACCCGCGGAACCGGCCGCGCCCGTAGATTTCTTCCTGGTACAGCCAGTCGAGCTTTCCGTTCAGCAGCTCGGGGTTGCCATCAGTCGTCAACGCGACTTCGCGACGAGCCGCGATGTCGACAATGAACAGGTTGTTGCCGCGGACAAACGCCACCGAGCGACCATCGGGGCTGAATGTTGCCACTTCCTCCTCGCCTGGCGTTGCCGTCAGTCGTGCCGCCTGGCCGTTTCCGAAATCGTAGAAGTACAGGTCGTCGGCAATCGTGATGAGCGCACCCGTTCGGGCGGGATTGAACGTCAGGCCATTGGAGCGGGAGAGCGCGGCAGCTTCCTCGCGCGTGACACCCGGCAGCGAGGCCAGCGCCGTCTCCATTCGTGCCGCATCGAAGAGCGCGGACTCACGGCCGGACGCGGCGTCGACCTTGACCCACTCAAATCGCCCCGCCGCGCGTTTCCCGGAAATGTAGGTGTCGGTGTCGATCCAGGTGACGGCCGGTGGCGGAGTCCCGCTGAAATTCGTGCGCGTGGCCGGATCGTAAATCGTGTCGATCGACAGCATCCGCTGTCCCTGCGCGGACAGCGTCGCCGCCAGCGCCGCGACAGCGACAGACAGACACCCGCTGACGCGAAGTCGTGCAGTCATACGCGTTATTGTATTGGGAGTGAGTGACGCTCGGCAGTACCTTCTCGAACGGGTGGATGACGCCGCGGTCGTCCAGGTGTATGCGGACGGTTTCGGCACCCTGACGCTGCGCGACAAGATTCTGGTCTGGCATCTCTATCAGGCGGCGCTCGCGGGGCGCGACATTTATTACGACCAGCGGCACGCATCGAATCTCGAGTATTCCGCCTTCGCGCGCGACGCCGATGTTCTCGCGACGCCTTCCGCCTCACGCTGATCTCAACGCGCTGACCGAGGCGCTCGCGCGGCGCGCCGGACGCGGGCCGGTGGTCGACCTGACCGAGTCAAACCCGACGCGGGCGGGCATCGCGTATCCACCCGATCTGTTGCGTGGCCTGTCCGCCCCTGGTGCCTTGCGCTACGAGCCGCACGCGTTCGGGCTGCCTTCTACGCGCGAGGCGATCGCTCGCGATCATCGGCGCCGCGGTATCACGATCGATCCCGCGCACGTCGTTCTGACGGCAAGTACGAGCGAAGCCTACACGTGGCTGTTCAAGCTGCTCTGCAATCCGGGCGAGGCGGTGCTGGTGCCGCGGCCGAGTTACCCGCTGTTCGAACATCTCACGCGTCTCGAAGGCGTCTGCTCGATACCCTTCGACCTGGAGTACCACGGTCGATGGGAGATCGATCCGGCAGCGCTCGACGCGGCTCCGGCGAGCACGCGCGCGGTCGTCATCGTCTCACCCAACAATCCGACGGGATCGTACGTGTCGAGGCGTGACATTCATCAGGTGTCGTCCCTGTGCTGCGATCGCGGCTGGGCGCTGATCGTCGACGAGGTATTTGCGGACTACCCCCTCGAGGTCGATGCGCCGCTCACCGACATCGCCGCGCGCAGCGACGTGCTCGCGTTCACGCTGGGCGGACTGTCAAAATCGGCGGGTCTCCCTCAGTTGAAACTCGGATGGATCGTCGCCGGCGGTCCACCGGCCGCGCGCGACGTGGCGCTTGCCGGCCTGGAGCTGATTGCCGACAGCTTTCTGTCCGTCGCCACGCCGGTGCAGCTTGCGGCGGCCGACTTGCTCGAGCAGGGCGCATCGGTCAGGTCGGCGATCCAGGAGCGCATTGGCGCCAACCTGGCGACGCTTCGCGAGGGCGCACGATCGTTTACCGCATGCGAAGTGTTGAAGACCGAGGGCGGATGGTCGGCGGTCATCCGGGTCCCGGCCACGAGAAGCGAGGAGCAGCTCGTGCTCGATCTGCTGGAGCGGGAGGGCATTCTCGCGCACCCGGGATATTTTTTTGACTTTCAACGCGAAGCGTACGTGGTGGTCAGCCTTCTGCCCGAGACCGACGTCTTCCGTGACGCGTCGACGCGATTGCTTCGATTCGCGAGTTCCTGATGGCAATCTCTGAGATTGCGCGGCATTACGTTTGCACCGCGCTCGAGTTGGCCGTATGACGCCGCAGCGCACCGGATCACGCCGCGCGGGGGTGCTGATCCCGCTGTTTTCAATGCCCTCGTCGCGGAGCTGGGGCGTCGGCGAAATCGGCGACATCGAGGCCATCGCCCGCTGGCTCGACGCCGGGGGCCAGCGAATCCTGCAACTCCTGCCCATCAACGAGATGCCGCCGGGCGAATCGTCACCCTATTCCGCGCTGAGCGCGATGGCGATCGATCCGCAGTTCATCACGCTCGATCACGTCGAGGACTTCGCGGAGATCGGAGGCGAGGCGGCGCTCGAGCCGGCCCTGCGCGCCCGCCTCGATGCGGCGCGAATCGCGCCGAGGATTCAGTACGCCGAGGTCAGGCGGCTGAAACACACCGCGCTGCGGCGGTGTTTCGCACGGTTTCGGGACACCGAGTGGAGCGGTGGCACCCATCGGGCGTCCGCATTCCGCTCGTACCTCGCGGAACAGCAATGGTGGATCGATGAATACGCGCTGTTTCGCGCATTGCATGCGCGCCACGATGAACGCGGCTGGATGGACTGGCCCGAACCGCTCCGCACGCGGCAGCCCGCGGCGCTGGACGCGGCCCGCGCGGAAGTGGCGGATGAAATCCTGTTTCGTCAGTACGTACAGTGGCTTGCAGGCGACCAGTGGCGCACGGCCCGTGATCGCGCGGCTGACGTCGCGTTGTTCGGCGATCTGCCGTTCATGGTGAGCGGCGACAGCGCCGACATCTGGGCTCGGCAGGACGAATTTCGCCTGGACGCCTCCGTGGGCGTACCGCCTGATGCCTTCAGCGAGACCGGGCAGGACTGGGGATTGCCGGTGTACCGATGGGACGTCCTCGCGCGGCGCGACTTCGATTGGCTCCGCGACCGGGCTCGCCGCAACGCCGATCTCGTCGACGGCTACCGTGTGGATCATCTTGTCGGGTTTTATCGCACGTACTTCCGGCCGCACGACGGCGGGCCGCCGCAGTTCACGCCGCCCGAAGAGGAAGAGCAGTTGGCGCTTGGCGAGCGGGTGCTGGCGGTGTTTCGCGAGCCGGGGACGGAGATCATCGCCGAAGATCTCGGCGTCATCCCGGAGTTTGTGCGCGCGTCGCTGACGCGCATGTCGGTCGCCGGCTACAAGGTGTTTCGATGGGAGCGCCAGTGGCAACTCGAAGGGCAGCCGTTCAGGGATCCGATCCACTATCCCCCCGTTTCCGTGGCGACGTCGGGCACACACGATACGGAACCGATGGTGACCTGGTGGGAAGACGCGCCGCGGGAAGAACGGGAGGCAGTCTTGGCCATTCCTTCAGTGCGGGAGCGGCTCAGCGAGGACGATCGCGCTTCGATCGAAGGCCCCACGCTGCCGCATGCGATTCATGAAGCGCTGCTCGAGGCGCTGTACGCGTCAGGCTCCGACACGCTCATCCTGCCGATTCAGGACATCTTCGGCTGGGCAGACCGCATCAACCAGCCCGCGACCGTCGGAGACTCGAACTGGACGTGGCGCCTCCCGTGGCCCTCGGACCGCATGCGGACCGAGGCGGCAGCAATGACAGTGGCCAAGCAGCTGCGGGAGTGGTGCGTCCGTTACGGCCGGTAAGTCGAGTGCGAAGTTCGAACTTCGAAGTAAGTGGAAAGTACTTTGAACTTACTTCGAACGTCGAACTTCACACTTTCTACTTGGTACGATTCTGCATCCTGGCCCAGGAATCTTTCAGCGTGACGGTCCGGTTGAATACCAGCCTGCCCGCGCGCGAATCGGGATCGACGCAAAAGTACCCCTGGCGCTCGAACTGAAAGCGCTCGCCGGGAGTCGCCGAGGCCAGTGCCGGCTCGACCTTCGCGCCTTCGATGCGCTCGAAAGATTTCGGATTCAGATCCTCAAGCGGATCCCGACCGCTTGCGCCCGGATCCTCGGATTGAAACAGCCGGTCGTACAGACGTATTTCAGCGTCCTGTGCATGGTCGGCCGACACCCAGTGAATGGTGCCCTTCACCTTGCGCATGGCCGTCGGCCCGTTCAAGGAATCGGCGTCGTAGCTACAGCGCAATTCCATCACCGCGCCTGACGCGTCCTTGATGACGCGCTCGCACTTCACGATGTAGGAATAGCGCAGGCGCACCTCGGTGCCGGGAGAGAGCCGGAAGAACTTCTTTGGCGGCGTCTCCATGAAATCCTCTTGCTCGATGTAGAGCACGCGTGTGAACGCGATGCGTCGCGTACCGGCGGACGGATCCTCCGGGTTGTTGATTGCCGATACTTCCTCGACACGCCCTTCCGGATAGTTCTCGATCACGACCTTCAACGGACGAAGCACCGCAAGCACGCGGAGCGCGCGCCGGTTGAGATCCTCGCGCACGGTGTGCTCGAGCAACGCGATGTCGATCACGTTCTCCTTCTTCGCGACGCCGATCCGTGCGCAGAAGTCGCGGACCGCTTCCGGCGTGAAGCCGCGGCGCCGGATGCCGGCGATTGTCGGCATGCGCGGATCGTCCCACCCGTGCACGAGCCGCTGCTGGACGAGCGCCAGCAGCTTTCGTTTGCTCATCACCGTGTAATTCAGGTTGAGGCGCGCGAACTCGATTTGTTGCGGACGCGACTTGAATTCCTGCGCGGTACCGCTGAGCGCGTCTACGATCCAGTCGTACAGCGGCCGGTGATCCTCGAACTCGAGCGTGCAGAGCGAATGTGTGATCCCCTCGATCGCGTCCGAGATCGGATGGGCGTAGTCGTACGTCGGGTAGATGGACCAGGCATCGCCGGTGCGGTGGTGAGAAGCGTGCCGGATCCGGTACAGCGTCGGATCGCGCATGTTGATGTTCGGTGACGCCATGTCGATCGTCGCTCGCAGCACGTGCGCGCCGTCCGGGAACTCACCCGCCCGCATCCGGCGGAACAGGTTGAGGTTCTCATCGACGCTGCGTTCGCGGTAGGGGCTGTTGCGCCCCGGCTCGGTGAGCGTGCCGCGGTACTCCCGGATGTCGTCCGCGCTCAGACTGTCGATGTACGCCTTTCCACGACGAATCAGCTCCTCGGCGTATTGATACAGCAGCTCGAAGTAGTCCGATGCGTAGAACATCGAACCCCACTCGAAGCCAAGCCACCGGACGTCTTCCTGGATCGCCTCGACGTACTCGACGTCCTCCTTCGTGGGGTTTGTGTCGTCGAATCGGAGATTGCAGAGGCCGCCGAATTCAGCGGCGACGCCGAAATTGAGGCAGATGGACTTGGCGTGGCCAACATGGAGGTATCCATTCGGCTCGGGTGGGAACCGCGTGTGCACACGCCCGCCATGCTTCCCGGTGCGCTGATCCTCGGCGACGATTTCGCGGATGAAGTCGAGCGGGGCCGGTGGCGCCGACGTGCCGGCGTCAAAGTCCATCGGGCAATTATATTGACTCTGCCTCGTCGGTCGTCGCGCCCGGAGGCAATCCCATCAATCCGATGTGCTTCAACACGCGCGGCACCGTATCGATCGATTCGGCCGGCGGCAGCTCCTCCGCGGTCGTGACCTTGAGTTCCCGCAGGCGGCGCGCCGAGACGAGGACGCGCGATTCGAAGGACCCGGCGGCAGCGTTGTAGGACTGGACCGCCCCGTCGAGCTTCTTGCGCACATCGTCGAGGTGTTCAGCGAACTTCGCGAGCCGATCGTGGAGGTCCCTGCCGAGGTCCGCGACCTCGCGGAAGTTTTCGGTCAGCGCCTCCTGCCGCCACGAGTGGGCGACGGTTGTCAGCAACGCAATCAACGTGATGGGGCTGGCGATCAGGACGCGTTGCTTCAGCCCATGCTCGATCAGGCCGAGATCGTGCTGCAGGGCGGCGCTGAAAAGCGTTTCGCCTGGCAGGAACATCACCACCACCTCGGGAGACTCTGCGAGCTCCTCCCAGTACGCCTTGCTGCCAAGCTTGTCCATGTGATCGCGGACCTGGCGTGAGTGCGCCTGGAGCTTGAGGGTCCGCGTCTCCTCGTCAGGCGCCTCCTGCGCGTCCAGAAACGCTTCGAGTGGTGACTTCGCGTCCACGACGATCTGCTTGCCGCCCGGCAGATGAACGATGAGATCAGGTCGCAGGCGGCCGTTGTCGCCCACCAGCGGCGGTTGCTCATCGAAGTCGCAGCGCCTCAGCATCCCCGCGATTTCCACGACGCGCCGCAGCTGCATTTCGCCCCAGCGGCCCCGGACAGCAGGCGTGCGGAGCGCGCGTGACAACGTGTCTGCGGTGGATCCCAGCGCGGTGACCTTCTCGGTCAGCCGGGCGTAGGCCTCGAGGCGTTCGAGCTCGGCCTCAGCCAGCTTCCCGTCGACTCTCTTGAGCGTATCAGCGATCGGCTGCACCAGCCCGTCGATGGCCTTCTGACGAGAATCGAACTGGATCGTTGCCTGCTGCTGAAACCCCTCGAACGACGCCTTCGCGAGGTCGAGGAACGCGACGCGGTTGCTGTTCAGCGCGTCGGCGGCCAGCGACTGGAAGGCCTCGCGGAGCTTCTGCTCGGCTGTGTCGAGCAGCGTCTGCGTGGCACCGAGAACTTCCCGTTCACGCGCCACCTGCTCGGTGAGCCACTCGTTGTCGCGCCTGGCGGTCGCCAGTTCAGCGGCCAGCGCGGCACGCTGCTCCGCAAGCTGGCGCCCCGCCGATGAGCGCGCAATCGACGTGGCCAGCATCGCCGCGACCGCAGCTGCGGCGACAGCAAGAATCCATTCCATGGGGGTTTGACTGGCAGTGTAGCAGGTAGGGCAAACGAGTCGGCCCGGCTCCACCCAGGGCTTCTGTACCCATGAGCCCGGTTACAGATCGCCGTCCCATGCTGACCAATCTGTAACGGGAAAGCGTGCTTTGCCGCACACACCTCGAAATCGACCCAAATTTGGAACGAATTTGCGCCGTCTCCACGGTGCGTCCGTTGCACTCGGAACACCCGTGGTCAGACGCATTATCCCTGGGGAATTCTACTCACTCGAAGACGGACTGGGTCTCCGGCGGATCGAAACCGACGATCGCACGAACACCGAGGTGCTCGAATTTGCGCCAGCGCTCGCGTTGCTACCGGTCGTCGAGCAGGCTATTCGCGGCCGCGCGTCGCGCTACGCCGATCTCGACCCGCGGCTGTTCGCGCCCGTGAAGCGAATCGAGCGCGAGGGCCCGTCTCTGCGGATCCTCAGTGAGACGCCGGGAGGAGTGCGGCTTTCGCACCTACTGGCACACCTTCAGTCGACCGGCGAGGTTGTCCCGACGGCGGCGGTCCTGGAGATCTCCTCGCTGGTGATTAACGCCGTCGCAGCGCTGCATTCCTGGCCCGGCGGGCTGGCGCACGGCGCGATCAACCCGGCGCACGTTCTGCTCACCAACGACGGACGGATCATGCTGACCGATTGCGTGTTTGGCGCAGGGCTCGAGGCACTGCAGCGCAACCGGGAGCAACTCTGGAAGGATTTCGGCCTCGCGATGCCGACGGTCGCGAGTCTCGCGCGGTTCGATCAGAACGCGGACGTCACGCAGATGGGTGCGCTGATCCTCGCGATTGTTCTCCATCGCCCTCTGCGGATCACCGAGTATCCGCGCGGGTTGTCGGATCTGGTGACGATGGCAACGGAGTTGTCATCGATGCAGGGGGCTCCGGACTCGACATTGGCGCTTCGCATGTGGCTGCAGCAAGCGCTGCAGATTCATCCAAGACTTGCGTTCAGATCGGCGGTCGACGCCCAGCGCTCATTCGCCGATACCACTGGCACGACGGCCAGGCGCCGCGCGGGAGTGATGGCGCTCCAGATTTTCCTGCGGACGACCTGCAGTGAAGTGCGGAAGCAGCCCGCTCTCGTTGTCCACGCGCGGCGACCGGCCGGCGGACATTCCGTAGTGCCTTCGGCGGACACGTCGCAGCCATTCGACTCGATTCTTCGCGCGGTCCTCTCGAACGCGACGCGCTGAGGCCGTTTCGGCTGGCGTGGCGATGGGGTCGCTAGAACATCACCCTCACGGCAAGCTGCGTAACTCGTCCGTCAGCCAGCGCCTTGCTGCCGAGCGGGCCGTTGAGGCGCATCCCTTCTCCGCCGGCGGTATACACCGTGTCATCAACCGCGCCGTAGTTTGGCCGGTTCGTCACGTTGAACGCTTCCCAGATCAACGACACCTTTCCGCGGGCGCCGACATGAACGTCACGCGTGATTCGCGGATCAATTGATGCCCGCCACGGAAGGCGGTACTGATTCCGCGTTGTCCCCAGTGCCAGATCGTTGAAGGCGTTGCCGTCCCCGTTGATGTCGCGGTCGACGGACGCGCTATACGGCTGTCCGCTTTGAAGCGTGCAGATGGCGCTGACGGACCAATTTCTCACGAGCGGCTTCAGTATGCCAGGAGCCTTTTCCGCAAGCACTCTGGTGTCATACATCATCGACAGCGTCGCACGGTGGTGCTGATCGTTGTCACCCGGCGTTCTCGCCGCTGTGGTGGTTTGCGACAGGGCGCGCCGGTCGGCGGAGGGCGTGCCGAACACGAGGGCCGCGACGCCAGGCGCCGTGTCGTTAGCCCGCGCGAAGGTGTACGACACGGTGGAAAAGAGGGACTGTGGAAACCGCATCCGCATGTGATAGGTGATGCCGTTGTACAGCGATTCACCACTGCTCCGGTACATCACAACGCGATTGAACGGAGTGCCGGTGTTCGACTCTTCCGCACGCGGCAGGTGGGTCCCTCTTGCGAACAAGTAGGTCACTCCAGCCGTCGCGACGCGATACTTCTCCCATTCCCATCCGACATTCGCCTGTTGAACCTGCGCGTTCTGAAACCCGCCATCGACGACAACCGAGGGCGCGCTGCCGTTGAGCGCTGCCACGGCCGGAATGATCGCCGGGGTCATACCATAGAAGACTCCGTAGCTCGCGCGAATGACCGAATGCTCTGTGCCAGCCCAGCTCAACCCGACTCGTGGCGCCACGTTGTTCGCGTCACGCGGCACGAGCGGCATCGTTTCCAGGTCATAGCGGACGCCGAGGTCCACGGTCACCGTTCGTCCCGCGCGCCACGTGTCCTGGACGAATGCCGCATAGCTCGTGACATCGGGATGGATCGTCGGCATCGTGCCGCGCGCGCCGAACGTGGCGGCGTGGGTGTCGAAGAGTGCGTCGGCGCCCGCCTTCATGGAATGGCCGCCGGCGACGAACGTGATCGAGTCAGCAGCCTGAACTCGTGTTGCGTCGAAATCGTGCGCGAGGTTCTCCACGTCGCGGTTAGCCGAACGCTGCACGAGCGCCTCGTTGACGACCGACCCGCCGAGGCTGCTGTTCAGGGAGGCACCGAGCGACCACGTTTGAATGTCCCACGGCGCGCCTGTGAATTGCTGTCCGACGTACCTGACCATGATTTGCTGGGTGTCGGTGAAATGATGATCGAGTCGCACCAGCGCGAGGTCCTGGTCCTCCGAGCTGGTCGCCGAGCGGCGGAGACCTTCGTAGCTCGCCAGGAAGAAGTCGCGGGATCGGATGATCGGGCCGCCGAGCACGCCGCCAAACTGGTTCGATCGGTACGGTGGAGTCACGTCCTCTACACCGTCGATTGTTCTCGCAGCGTTGAGCGCGCGATCACCAAAGAACTCGAAGGCGGAGCCATGCATCGCGTTCGTGCCCGATTTGGTCACGACGCTGAACACGCCGGCGCCGGCCCGTCCCCCCTCTGCCGGGTAACCGTTGGTATCGACGCGAATCTCGCGAACCGCCGCCTCGCTCAGCTGAGATGGAGTCGCGTTGACGCCGAGGGTGCCGTATGGCTCCCCGGTCAAGCTGCTTGTGTGATCGAAGCCGTCAATGATCACGCGATTCAGTGCGCTGGGTTGATCCATGACGCTAAGGCCGCCGGTCGCCGCGTCCGTCGTTACCGCAGGCGCGAGCTGCGTGAGGCGCAGGAACTGACGATCCTTGCTCGGGAGGTTCTCGACCTGCGACGTATCGACCAGATAACTCTCGTGGGTGCGCGCAGTTTCGAGCTCCGCGGGCGTGAGCGCGATGGTGAGTGTTTCCGGGAAGATCGCGCGGCGCAACTCGAATTGCAGAACCACTCGCTGCCCGGCATGCAGCACCAGCTCCTCCTGGCGCCGCGCCGCGTATCCCTCGAAGGCCGCGGTCACTTCGTAAGGGCCGACCGGAAGCGCCGGCGCCGCGAATCGTCCACCGTCATCGGTGAAAACGTGGCGGTTTGCTCCGGTCTCCACGTTGGTTACGGTGATCGCCGCGCTTCCGATGCTCTCACCTGACGAATCCGCTACGTGGCCCCAGATTTCACCAGTGGCGGTCTGAGCCAAGGCGGTGCTCCGACTCGACAGTGAAAGCGAAACCACCAGCGCAGCTGTGGTTGAAGCGACGGTCAGCGCTTGACGCATGGACACCAATCCCGGCGTTCGCCTACTCAATACGCATGCCACGCTATAATTTTTTCTTCTCATGGCAGCTATTACTCCGTTCCGTGCTCTTCGCCCCACACCGGCCTCCGCGCCGCACGTGGCGGCGGTCCCCTACGACGTCGTCAATGCGCAGGAAGCGAAAGCGCTTGCCGACGGCAATCCATTGAGCTTTCTTCACGTTTCCCGTGCCGAGATCGATCTCCCGCCTGACACCGATCCGTATTCGGATGGCGTGTACAGAAAGGCCGTGGAGAATTTCGACACGCTCAAGAAACATGCTCCGCTCGTTGTCGAAGACGAGCCAAGCCTCTACGTGTATCGCCTGAAGATGGGTGATCACCTCCAAACCGGGATTGCCGGCTCGTTCTCCATTGATGAGTACGACCGCGACGTGATCAAGAAGCACGAGCGGACCCGACCTGACAAGGAAGACGACCGAACCCGCCACATGCTCGAGTTGCGAGCCCAGACGGGTCCGGTATTTCTCACCTACCGGGCATCACGTGGGGTTGATGCGGTGGTCGATCGAGCAACGATGCAGGTGCCGCTGTTCGATTTCACGGCGCGCGACGGCGTGCGCCACACGATCTGGCGGATCGATGCTCCAAACGTGCCGGATCTCGTCGCTGCCTTCGGTCAGCTTCCGGCGTTGTACATCGCCGACGGACATCATCGCGTGGCAAGTGCAGCCCGCGCGCGCAAGCAGCTGCGCGGTTCGGCGGGCGCGCAAGGTGACTGGGACACCGTGCTTGCCGTGGCGTTTCCCGACAACCAGACGCAGGTCCTGCCGTACAACCGGGTCGTGAAGGATCTCGGGGCCTACACTCCGCAGACCCTGCTGGCCAAGCTGAGGGAACAGTTCACCGTGAAGAGCGGCCCTGCGATCCCTGCCCGCCGCGGCGAGGTCGCGATGTTTCTCGACGGCGTATGGCACACGATTGTGCTCGGCGACGCCCCGCCCGGTCTCGAGGCTGCGGATCGGCTCGACGTGAGCCGTCTGCAGGATGCCGTGCTGACCCCGATCCTCGGCGTCGGTGACGTGCGTACCGACAAACGCATTGATTTCGTCGGGGGCGCGCGTGGGACGTCTGGACTCGAAGCGCTCGCGAAGTCCGGCAAGGCCGCAGTCGCGTTTTCGATGTATCCAGTGAGCGTCGGCGATCTGATGGAGATCTCGGATGCCGGCGGGATCATGCCGCCGAAATCGACCTGGTTCGAGCCGAAGCTCCGCGACGGGCTGTTGTCGCACCTTATATAAACCACGAAGGTCGCGAAGGACACGAAGTAGTAACGATTCTTTGGCTTCGTGCCCTTCGAGCACCTCGTGGTTGATTTGTCTTCATGAAGGTTCTCATTGCCGATACGTTCGAACAGTCGGGGCTCGATGCCATCGCGGCCGCGGGCTGTGAGCTGATCTACCGGCCCGAGATCGCCGACGAAAAGCTCGCCGAGGTGTTGGCGTCGACGTGCGCAGACGTACTTGTCGTGCGCAGTACCCAGGTCACAGAAGCGATGCTCGACGCCAGCTCGCTGTCGCTGATCGTGCGTGCAGGAGCGGGCGTGAACACGATCGACGTGGACGCCGCCTCTCGCCGGGGAATCTATGTGTCGAATTGTCCCGGCAAGAACGCGATAGCCGTCGCGGAGCTCGCTTGTGCCCTCATCCTCGCGCTTGACAGGCGAATTCCCGACAACGTCGCCGACTTGCGTGCCGGTCGTTGGAACAAAAAGGAGTACTCGAAAGCACGGGGACTATACGGACGTTCTCTTGGCCTCCTTGGATTCGGGCGTATCGGGCAGGAGGTCGCGCGTCGCGCAATCGCCTTCGGGATGCCAGTATTCGTATGGAGCCGGCGGTTCAACCGCGATGATGCGGCGGCAGGCGCGCCTCCCGGCGATCTCGAGATCACGGTCCTCCAGTCTCCGGAAGAGGTCGCCACTCGCGCCGATATCCTCAGCGTCCACCTGGCGCTGGCACCCGACACGCGTAACTTCGTAGGCGCCTCGATCCTGAATCGCCTCGCGCCGGGGTCGTATGTCGTGAATACGTCGCGCGCCGAGATCGTCGACTCCGCGGCGCTTGCCGAGGCGGTGCGAACGCGTGGCATCAGAGTAGGGCTCGATGTCTTTGTCCAGGAGCCGTCCTCCGCGACGGGTGAATTCACCGATCCGGTGATTGGCCTGCCCGGCGTCATCGGCACGCATCACATCGGCGCGTCGACGGACCAGGCCCAGCAGGCAATTGCCGCAGAAGCGGTCCGCGTGATTCGGGCCTACAAGAACACCGGCAAGGTCCCGAATGTTGTCAACCTTGCGACAAAAACACCCGCAACGCATATGCTGGTCGTCCGGCACCGCGATCGCCCGGGAGTGCTGGCCCACGTGTTCGAGCATCTCCGCGCCACCAACCTCAACGTGCAGGAAACTGAAAACATCATCTTCGAGGGCGCTGAGGCGGCCATCGCGCGGATCAATCTCGACGGTAATCCACCGGCGAACCTCCTGAAAACAATCGAGCAGGGCAACCAGGACATTCTGAACTTGTACGTCGTTAAGATTTAGGCTTCTCCAACGGAGTTCCATTCATGCCGACTACCACTCGCGTTTTCAACTTTTCCGCCGGTCCGGCGGTTCTCCCCCTTCCCGTCCTCGAAGAGGCGCAGCGCGATCTGGTGGCGCTCCCCGGAGTGGGGATGTCGGTGATGGAGATCAGCCACCGGTCGAAGGTATTCGAGGATCTGCTGGGCAAGGCGAAAGACGATATTCGCGCGCTCGCGAACATACCGGCCAACTACACGATTCTGATGCTGCAGGGAGGCGCGAGCCTGCAGTTCACCATGGTGCCGATGAACCTCCTTGGCCCCGGCGCTATCGCCGACTACATCGACAGCGGCTCGTGGGCGGACAAGGCGATCAAGGAAGCCAGGAAGGTTGGCAAGGTGAACGTTGCCGCGACAACCAAGGGCGAGAATTACTCACGTCTTCCCGACGCGGGAGAGCTGAAGCTCACGCCGGGCGCAGCGTACGTCCACATGACGGGCAACAACACGATCGAAGGCACGCAGTGGAGGTCGCTGCCCGATGTTGGCGACGCTCCTCTCGTCAACGACACGTCGTCGGAAATGTTCAGCGGACCGATTGACGTCACGCGGCACGCGCTGATCTACGCCGGCGCGCAGAAGAACCTCGGGCCGTCTGGTGTGACGCTCGTGATCATCCGCGAGGATCTCCTGACACGCTCCGCGGACACGCTGCCGACGATGCTGAACTACAAGGTGCATGCGGAGAACGACTCGCTCTACAACACGCCCAGTACGTTCGGCATCTATATTCTCGGGCTGACGATGAAGTGGCTGCGATCGCAGGGGGGGCTCGAGGCCGTCGCGAAGGTCAACCAGCGTAAGGCGGGGAAGCTGTACGCCGAGATCGATCGTACTGGCTTCTATCGAGGTACCGCGCGGAAGCAGGATCGGTCCCTGATGAACGTGACGTTCCGGCTGCCGACTGAGGAGCTTGAAAAGACGTTCGTGAAGGAATCAACCGCCGCCGGTTTCGACGGCCTCAAGGGACATCGCTCCGTTGGCGGCATGCGCGCGTCGATCTACAACGCGTTCCCCGAGGACGGCATCGATGCTCTCGTGTCGTTCATGCGGGAGTTCGAACGGAAGCACGGGTAGCCACAAAGGTCACAAAGACGTCTTGCCACAAAGAACACAGAGATCTCGAAGGAAAGGCCAACATAGTGTTCTTTGTGACCTTTGTGGCCAATTCGTCTTCGTGTTCTTCGTGGCTACGCCGTAGGCGTGCGGAACGGGCGGCGCCGTCGGCGGCGTCGCCGTCGGCGTGGCGGCGCCGCGTCCGCCGCTTCGCCCTCCGGCTCGAAGGTTTTCGCCGCCTCGATGAAGCCGCGCCAGTGCTCGAGTACCTCCGGTGCGTTTCCGTGAATTTCCAGCCAGGTCAATGCTTCGCGGAACGGGCCCCGGTGCATCAGCGCCTTGCGCGCCCGCGGGGAGAGGTGCATGTCGGTCAGTCGTCGCTGAAGCGTGAGGATGTGACGGAGGCGTTCCACGTCGCGCCTCGCAAGAGGCAGCATGCCGAGCGACAACGCGGGCTCTTTCCGCGGCTTCCCGCTGGGATTCGGCGCGAAGGGCGGCGGCCGGAAGTCGTATCCGATAGGCACGAGCAGCGTCCCCAGCAGAATCGCGTTCGTCAGCGTCTCCGGTGTTTCCTCGAACGGGCGTCGGTAGGCATCGAGCGCCCCAAGCGATTTCCAGAGCGCTTCGCCCGCCCGCTTCTGCATCTCCGGCGCAATCGGCTCCAGGAGCCTGCGTTCGGCAAGCATGCGGAACGCCTTTTCTGACGCTCCTGCGCGCAGCAGCTTGTAGATCTCCTCGACGAGCCGCGCAGGCGCGCTGCGCGCGAGCTCGCCGCGGTTCGCCGCGATCGCCGCGTCGATCGGCGGATCGACGGTGAAATCGAGGCGCGACGCCATCGACACCGCCCGGATCATCCGAACCGGATCCTCCTGGAAGCGCTCGGTCGGGTTGCCGATGCAGCGAATCACTCGCGCGTCGAGGTCCCGCAGGCCACCGGTGTAGTCGATGACCGAGAAATCGGCGATGTCATAGAAGAGCGCGTTGATCGTAAAGTCGCGCCGGAACGCGTCTTCCTCGGGTGTGCCGAAGGTGTTGTCGCGATGCAGCAGCCGGTCGGCGTCGGCCGCGTCGGTGAGCGGGATGCCGTCATGTTCCGGTAGTTCCTCGGGTGCTGCAAGCTCCGCGGCGGTGAGCTGGCGGCGAAACGTGGCGACCTCGATGGTTTTGCTGCCGAAACGTACATGTGCGAGGCGAAACCGCCGCCCGATAATCCAGCAGTTCCGGAACAGCCGCTTGACCTGATACGGATGCGCGGAAGTGCCGATGTCGAAGTCCTTGGGCCTGCGGCCGAGGAGCAGATCGCGGACGCTGCCGCCGACGAGGTACGCGACGTAGCTGTTCTGATGGAGGCGGTAGAGAACCTTCAGCGCATCCGGATCAATCTGCCTGCGGGAGACGGCGTGCTCGGCGCGAGGCACGACCACCGGTACGGTCATCGGAGCGCATTGTAACAAAGGGGACCCCGCCCGATAGGCCGGCTTATGCAGCGCCGCCAATGCTACGATTCCGGAATGCGACCTTCCGCGACCCCAACGGGGTCGCGCAGTGTCCGGATGGTGACAGCGATCGTCGTGACCGCGATGGCGCTCGTGGCCCCTTGCGCGTACGCCGCGGAGCCGCCGGTGCTCGCGAAGGCACGTGCGCTGTACAACGCGGCCGACTATGACGGGGCGATTGCGGCCGCCGTCCAGGCCCGGACGCAGCCCGGCGGCGCCGATGCCGCCGCGCTCGTGGAGGCCCGTGCTCATCTCGAACGGTATAGGCAGACGGCGGATTCCGCCGACCTGAGTGCCGCCCGCGACGCATTGAGCGCGATCCATTCGTCCGCCCTCATGCCCCGCGATCAGCTCGACTTTTTCGTGGGTCTTGGGCAGTCGCTGTATTTCGGCGAGCTGTTCGGTCCTGCCGCGGAATTGTTCGACACCGCAATCGAGCGTGGAGCTTTCCTGCCGGCACGCGATCGAATGATGCTCCTCGATTGGTGGGCGACTGCGCTCGATCGCGAGGCGCAAGCGAGCGAGCCCGACCGCCGCGCGCGACTCTACGAACGAATGGCGGCGCGGATGGGAGAGGAGCTGCGCCGGGATCCGGGGAGCGCTCCCGCCAACTACTGGCGAGCGGTCGCCGCGCGCGGCGTTGGTGATATCGACGCAGCGTGGGACGCCGCGGTCGCGGCGTGGGTACGCGCGCCACTGGATTCAGAGACGTCCGTGTGGCTGCGGTCCGACATCGATCACCTCGTGACGCAGGCAATCATCCCGGAGCGCGCCCGCACACGCCCCGCACGCGAGCAGACCGACGCCACGGAAGCCTTTCGCAGTCAGTGGGAATCTGTAAAACAACAATGGAAGTAATGCAAAATGCAAAATTCAAAATGCAAACGGTTCGTAGCTCGACGCAGTTCAGTGTTTGCATTTTGACTTTTGCATTTTGCATTACCGGGCTCAAGGCTTAGCGTCCCGCCAGTTGTCCGCGATACCGACGTCCACGGTCAGCGGTACGTCGAGGGTGACGGCGCCTTCCATCCGCTCGCGCACCAGCGCCGCAGCGCTTTCGGCTTCGTCGCGAGGCGCCTCGAACAAGAGCTCATCGTGCACGGTCAGGATCATCCTGGTGCGCAGCCGCTGCGCGGCGAGTGCGGCATGGAGGTCGATCATCGCGCGTTTCAGGATGTCGGCGGCGGTGCCCTGGATGGGCATATTGACCGCCTCGCGTTCCGATTGGGCGCGCATCTGGAAATTCCGGCTTGTCAGATTGGGCACGAGCCGCCTGCGCCCGAACATCGTCCGCACCACGCCCGTTTGGCGGGCGTCTTCGAGCATGGTGTCGATGAACGCACGAACGCGCGGAAAACCCCTGAAGTACGCGTCGATGAATTCCTGTGCGGCTTCCTGCGTGACATTGATGTCCTTCGCAAGCGTGAAGGGCGTTTTTCCGTACAGCACCGCGTAGTTGACCATCTTCGAGCGGCTGCGCAGCTCGTGCGGGTCGAGTCCGCTCTCGGCGCCGAATAGTGTCAGGGCCGTCCTGTCGTGAATGTCCTCGCCGCTGCGAAACGCTTCGATGAGCGACTCTTCGCCGGCCATGTGCGCGAGCACCCGCAGCTCAATCTGCGAATAATCAGCGGAGATCAGGACGTTGCCTGGTGCGGCGATGAAGGCGCGGCGGATCTGGCGCCCCAGCTCGGTCCGGATGGGGATGTTCTGCAGATTCGGATCGGAGCTGCTCAAGCGGCCCGTCGCCGCAATCGCCTGGTTGAAGCAGGTGTGCACGCGCCCGGTTTCTGGATGCACCAGCAGCGGGAGCGCGTCGATATAGGTGCTCTTCAATTTGTGCAGGCCGCGCCACTCGAGCACCAGGCGAGGCAACTCGTGGCTGAGAGCCAGATCCTCGAGCACGTCCGCCGCCGTCGACACCGAGCGTGTCTTTCCAGTTTTTTTCAGCGCAGGTAGTTTCAGCTTCTCGAAGAGGATCTCGCCGAGCTGCTTCGGCGAGTTCACATTGAACTGTTCGCCGGCAAGCTCCCAGATTCGCGCCGTGTGCTGGGCCAGCGCCTGCTCGATATGCTGCGACTGCGCCGCTAGCGCCGGGCCGTCAATCCGGATGCCGGCCCGCTCGACATCGGCGAGGACGGGGATCAGCGGCATCTCGAGCTCGCGATACACCTCCTGGAGCTGGTCCGTCACGAGAAGAGGCGCCAGCCTGTTGGACAGCTGACGCGCGAGGTCGGCGCGCTCGCCGGCGAACGTGAGGAACGCTTCAGGCGATACGTGCGCGAACGAGACGGACTTCGCGCCGCGGCCGCACACGTCCTCTTCCGTCAGGGCCTTGTACCCAAGATGCTCGAGCGACGATTCTTCGAGCGGATGACCGGGCCGGGTCGCATCGAGGAGGTAGCTGGCAAGCATCGAATCGAACTCGAGGCCCCCGAGCACGATGCCGTGACGCGCGAGGAGCAGCACGTCGAATTTCAGATCGTGCCCGAGCTTTCGGATCGAGGGGTCCTCGAGCAATGGCCGCAGTTGCTCGAGGGCAGCCGTGCGCGGAATCTGCGCCGGGGCGCTCGCACCCGACAGGAGGTCGTTGTTCGAATCTCCTCCCTCATGGCCGAGCGGCACGTACCGAGCCTGTCGATCGCGCACCGAAAACGCCAAGCCGACAATGGCCGCACGCATCGCCGACGGCTCAGTGGGGATCACACGCAGCGCGAACTCGCCCGCCGCACGCAGCTCGGACATCAGCGCGTCGAGCTCTTCCGGCGTACGCACGAGCGCATAATCTTTCTCGACGCTGTCCGCGGTCGGCGCGTACTCGTTGACCAGCGTGCGGAAGGCGAGGCGCGAGAACAGTTCGTAGCAGCGCTCGCGCGACGCGCCGCGATACCTCAATGCGTCGAAGTCGACCTCGACCGGCACGTCGGTCCGGATCGTCACAAGCTCACGGCTTTGCAGCGCCGCCGCTCGATGTGCGACGAGTGCGTCGCGCTGTTTGGGCTTGAGCTCGCCAGCCCTGTCGAGGAGCGTGTCGAGGCTGCCGTACTGCGTCAGCAGATCGACCGCCCCCTTCTTGCCGATTCCAGGGACGCCCGCCACGTTGTCGCTGGTATCGCCGACGAGCGCGAGTACGTCGACCACCTGCGACGGTTGCACGCCGAATTTCTCGACGACGCCTTGCGCGTCGAACCAGGCGCCGTCCTCACGCGGGTCGTAGACCCGGATGCCGTCGTGGACGAGCTGGAAGAAGTCCTTGTCGATCGAGACGATCGCCACCTCGAAGCCGTCGGACGCGGCACGCCGCGCCAGCGTGCCGATTACATCGTCCGCCTCGTAGCCAGCCGCGGTCACGATCGGGACGCCAAGAGCTTCGCACGCCTGATGGACCCAGTTGATCTGCTCGGCAAGGTCGTCGGGCATGGCGGCGCGATTCGCCTTGTAGTCGTCCACGATCCGATCGCGGAACGTAGGTCCTGCGAGATCGAATGACGCCGCGATGTAGGCTGGCTTGTGATCGGCAATGAGCTTTCGCAGCATCGTGACGAACACGTAGACCGCGTGCGTCGTCTGTCCTTCCTGATTCGACAGACCCCTCCCGCGAAACGCGTGATACGCGCGGTACATCTGCGAACTACCGTCGATCAGGAAGAGCGTAGGCCGGGACATGTCGGTGAGTCGGGACGCTGCGGGGGTTTTGCGGCGGGCCCAAAAGGACTCGCCCTTCGTAAGGATATCATTCGAGTAGATGCGTTCGTGGGTTGTGATCGCGCTCGCCGCGGCGGTTGCTGCCGCCGGCTGTGGCGGCGGCATCCTGAAGAAGCAATACGAGTACGAAGAAGAGCTCTACCTGTCGCTCGACGGGTCGGCGACGCTGACCGTGAACGCCTCCGTGCCGGCCCTCGTCGCATTGCGTGGTGTCGACCTGAACGTCAGTCCGCGCGCCCGTTTCGATCGCGATCGGCTGCGAGCGTTCTATGAGGGGCCCGGCGCCACGGTCACCGCCGCCAGCTCGTCGCGCCGGTACGGCCGCCGGTTCGTGCATGTCAGCATCGACGTTGCGGACGTGCGATCGCTTCAGAGGCTGGCACCCTTCGCGTGGTCATCCTACCGGTTCGATCGCGATGGAGACGTCTACGAGTTCAAACAGGCCGTGGGTGCGCCTGGGGGAAGGGCTGTCGAGGACGTCGGATGGGATGGCAGCGAGCTGATCGCATTCCGGGTGCACCTGCCGAGCAAGATCGCGTTTCACAACGCGCCGTCCCATGAGGTCGAACGCGGAAACATCCTCGAGTGGGAGCAGACGCTCACCGATCGCCTTCAGGGCACGCCGATCGACATCCAGGTGCAGATGGAAACGCAGTCGATTCTCGCGCGCACGCTGTTGTTGTTCGGATCGACGATCGTGGCGGTGATCCTCACGTTCGCCGCCATTATTTGGTGGGTGTCCCGCTGGGGCCGGGACTCAGACATCAGCCAGCTGCCGGCAGCGGGCGGCCGGCAGCCCTGAACACTGCCTGCTGCCGACCGCCTGCTGCCGGCTATTCGTTCACAGGTGTTCGAGCTCCTGCTGCATCTCAGCGTCGGTCTTCAGATCGTTCGTCACTGAGAAGGCGCCAAACCCGGTGGCAAGCGACCGGGCAAGCATCCGGTCAGTATTGCTGTTGACAACGCCGTCGAGTGTGACGTGTCCGTTCTCGACGATGATGTGGATCGGGGGGTTGGCCATCGATCCGTAGTTCCAGAACGACGAATTTCCGTAGATGGCGCGCGCGATCCGGAAGCGCAGTTCGTCATCGTACTGCGATACCGGCAGCACCGTAATCTGGTTGACCACCTGGTTCACGCCGTCGATCTTCGCGACGCGCTTCTCGATGTCGGTCTTCTTGTATGGCATCGTGACCTTACCGGTCAGCGTGACAGTGCCGTCGCTGATTTGCATGTGGACGACGTCGAAGATCGAGAACTGCGAATAGGTCAGCACCTGCTTCGAGACATCGCGGGCGACCTGCAAGTCCTTCCGATCGGCCGCCCATGCGGGCGCGCTCAGCGCGAGCACAACCGTGGCTGCGGCAATAATCCTGGCAAACATGTTCGTGACCTCCTCCTAAGCGAAGTTTCATCGGCCTCTACCGGTTCACTCCGGCCGGGGCACGCACTCTCCTCTGAGGCAAGGTGTTTGCCAGCGCGAAATCTTAGAAACCAGGCCTGTTTTTAGCCGATCCTGCGATGATGTCCTCGCCATCGGACAGGGCCATCAGAGGACGCGAGCTACAGGAGGACCATGGTGGCGATCCCGAGCGCAATCAGGATGATTTGGCGAAGCGAGCTGGCGTCGGTGCGGCCGCGATGCAGGCCGGGGATCAGGTCTGCCATCGCCACGTAGAGAAAACTCGACGCCGCCAGCACGAGGAAGTACGGCAAGGTCCGGGGAACGATGTCGAACGCCAGGAAGGCGCCAATCGCACCAGCAGCGCTGGCCAGCGCGGACAGCACATTGAGTAGCAGCGCCTTCCGGCGCGAGTACCCGGCGTGCAGGAGAATCGCAAAGTCGCCGATCTCCTGCGGGATCTCGTGCGCGGCGACGGCGACCGCCGTACTGACGCCCAGCGGCACCGACGTCAAGACGGCCGCAGCGATGACCGCGCCGTCCACGAAGTTGTGAAACGTGTCGCCGATCATCACCGACGCGACGGTGCTCTCGTGCACCTCGCAGTCATGCGTGTGACAGTGCCGCCAGAGCACGAGCTTCTCGAGAATGAAGAAGAGCAGGATGCCGCCGAGCAGCGTCGCGAACACGCGGGCGGCTGGAAGTGACTCGAGCGATTCCGGGAGCAATCCCATCATCGAAATCCCGAGCAACGCACCGACGGCGTAACTAACCAGCCACGGGATGAGCTTCGCGCGAAATGGATCGCGGATCAGGAGGACGCCGGAAGCGACGAGGAGGCCGCCCAGGCCGCCGAGGAGGCTGAGCCCTAGCGCAATCCAGAAGGTGGACACGAGTTCGGATGATAGCCCGTGTCCTCTGGATCTGGGGTTTGGGACTTATGAAGCGACGTATCCCCGGCGCGCGCGAACCTGCAGGCGACGGTCGTTGAGCTCCACCCTGATGGCGTGCCAGCGCCCATCTTTCTGCCCGGCGCTGTTGTAGCCAATGTAGTACTGCTTGCTCAATTCGTCGGCGATGTGCTCGGTTGCCGCATTGAGATCCCCGAAGCCGTGGACGATTTCGGTCCGGCCTCCGGTATCGTCCGTGACCGCCCGGAGCGCGTTTTCGTTCACACGTTCGCTGCCGGTCCGGCCCCACGTGCCTCCGCCGATCGGCGGAAACTGGATCTGCGGCGCCAGCTGTGGACCCAGCGGGAAGCGCCCGCCGGGAAAACGCCCGCGGCCACCAGGAATCGGGAGGGGGAAACGAGGCGTGGTCGGGCGGCGAGGCTGAGGAACGTAGGTGCTGACCGCGGTGCCGTCGACGCCGAGCGCGTACACCATCACTTCGCTTTCGCGAATCAGGTTTCGCAGCTGGCCAACGGTCGTCCGGCTGTTGGTGTCGTTGCCGTCGGAGATCACGAGCAGCGCTTTCTTCTGGTTGCGACCGTCCGCGGCGATCGGGAGTGCGCGCGCGATGGCGTCGTACATGGCGGTTCCGCCGGCGGCGGTTGTCTCACCGACGGCGCGGCTGATCGCGCGTCGGTCATAGGTCCATCCCTGCAGCAGATCGGGCACGCTGGCAAACTGCATGAAGAACAGCTCGTCGTCTTTGCCTAACAGATCGTAGATGAAGCGATCGATGGCGCTGCGCGCCGCTGACATCTTGTCGGGCGTCATGCTGCCGCTGGTGTCGAGCAGGATCCCGAGGCTGATAGGCACGCGCTCGTTGCTGAAGTTGGTAATTTCCTGTCGCTGACCGTCTTCGTACACGGTGAAGTCGTCTTTGGTCAGACCGGACACGAAGTGGCCGTCCTGGTCGCTGACCGTGGCGGTCACGTTGACGAGCTCGACACCGCTCTTGAAGCGGAAGCCCTCGTCGCCTTGCTGCGATGAAGCTCCCGTCGACGTCTGGGCGCCGACCGCCGCGACCGCGGCCGCCGCAAATGACAATAGGAACGCGAGGCGAAGGCGAATGGCGCGCATCGAACTACCTCACAGCGTGTGCGAGTTGGACCTGATTGCTGCGACGATCGACGTGCCGTACGACCCCATGGCCCGTCCGGAAGCTTACGCGATAACGAGCGACATCTGACACATTCGGCACGGCTACCACGAACGGCGACTCGTCGCCGGGCGCGAGCGTGCCGAACTCCAGCGGCGCTCGACCGCTCGCGACGAACCCTCCGTTACGGTCGAATGCAAACACCACCGCGGTCACTCCATTCACGGCAGCGCCGGCTGCGGGGTTGTGAACCAGCCCCGAGACCGTCAGCGTCGTGCCCTCGCGCTGATGGCGCATCGAGACCAGTTCCAGCGGCCGAGCGCCGCTCACGTCGGACGCCGACGCGCCGCCACTCCGCGCGCCAATGATCGCACCGACGACGATCATGAGCGTCATGACGGCGCCGACCGCCACTCTGATCAGCGGACGCCCGTGGATGCCTTCGTCGCCCCGGTCGAACACCGATCCTACGGCAACTCGCGGTCCGGCGGCGGATGACGTTGTTGAGGTGGTTTGCCCCGTCGAAGCCCTGGGCGAAGGGGGGTCCATGGCGGTCGAAAGAACGGCGATCCGCGCCGTCGCGCGTTCCCGCTCTTCGCGGCCTATCCGCCAGGACAGGGCGCCAAAACCGGCGGCCGCCGCAAGGGACAACGTGGTGACAATCAGTAGCACAACATCCATGAATTCGCTCCGTTAACGCAGCGTGAATTCGACAGCCACTTCTACCAGGACGTCCACCGGGACGCCCTTGCGACGCGCCGGATCGAAGCGCCATTGCCGCACGGCGTAGATGGCGCGCTCATCGAGGCCGGCGCCAAGGCCGTGGAGCACGCGAACGGTGCCCACCGTACCGTCGCGACGGATGACGATCTCCAGCAGCACGTCGCCCGTGACATTGCGGCGCCTCGCGTCTTCCGTGTACTCGGCCTTGACCTCGCGAAGAAGTCGAGGCGGCGAAATGCCACTCCCCGGCCGATACGGTCCGCCGCCGGTGCCGCCACCGTCGCCATCGTCGATCCCTGAACCAATGCCCCCACCGTTACCCGTGCCCTGGCCTGGGCCGACACCGCCCCCCGTTCCGGGGCCGTGACTGTCAAGACCGTCGGCCGCGTGCTCGATTGCGCCCTCGCGGTCGCGATCGTTCGAGGCCACCGTTTCCACAGGCGCCACGATCACCTTTGCAGGCTCCGGCTCAGGCGCTGGGGCGGGCGGTGGTTGAATGACCGGCTCTGCGGGCGTTGGCTTCGGCGATTCATCGCGCGCAGTCGTGATCACCGGTTTCTCGGTGACCGGAGGAACGGACACCTGCATGCGACTTTCGCCACGGCGCGCAAGCTTTGGGGCCGGTCGAGGCTGACGCAGGCCGCCGCCGCCCCCGCCTCCACCCGGTCCCGGGCTCAGAAGAAAAACGAGGTGCGTCTCATCGCGGACGGTGTCGTCGAGTGCCGCAGTCTCAATCCGGCCCATCGACAGCCATACGGCCAGCGTAACGAGCGCAACGTGAGCGACGAAGGAAACGACTGCGGGATCCCTCGCATCGCGAGGAGTCGTTTTTTGTGCAAAAAGAGCGTGCGCCGGACGTGCCTGCAAAGCCACCGCTGCCTCGCGCAGGCGCCCGCCCGCCTTCGCCGCATCCTTCAAGGTGACAAAGCGGGTCCCGGGTATGAACTTCAGGTGGCCGGCTGCGATCAGCGTGCGGACGGCATCCAACGGGACGCCGGCGGCCCGGGCGACCTCTGTGGTCGTGAAGACTTCATCGGGGGGAACTTGGGACATTGAAGGTAAGGTGGCTCAAGGCAAAAGCCTTGCCTCATTGCGACGGGTAATTCAGGCCGGATAATGCCGCAAAAGCGATCCATGTGCTCTCGGTTGGACGGTTGGGCTGTCCTCAGCCGACGGCGGGTTTATGCTTTGATGCCTTCCGCGAACCTGTAACCCTCGCGTTCCGCGAGGACCCGAACCGGTCGAAAGCCCGCCGCCTCGAGCGCGCCGACCACCCCGCCAGACACCGCGTACGCATCGTCGGGGTGCGATTGTCGCAGCAGACCCCTCAGGCCGCCGGCGGCGCCGGCTTCGATCGTCATCACGCGGCCGCCCGTTCGCAGCACGCGATGCCATTCACGCAACGCCGCCGTTCGTGCGTTCGTGTCGAGTGACGACACGAGTCCACGCATGCTGTGGGCGATCACGAGATCAAACGCGCCGTTCTCGAACGGCAGCGTCGAGAGCGGCGTCACCTGCACGTCGATCAACACGCCGGCGCTCGCCGCCGCGGTGCGTGCGCGTGCCGCGTCCGCGTTGTCGGTCACGACTATCGCCGCGTTACCGCTGAGACCGACCTTCGCAGCGAGCGCGCTTGCGAGTCCGGGATCGTCGATGCCGATCTGCAGCAGGCGTTCGCCCATGCGCACCGCGCTCATTGTCACAGGCAGCGGCTCGACGCGGGATTTGCGCAAAAACATGCGATTTTCCTCATGATATAGTCAGCGATTGTGACTTCACCAGCTCAAATCGCCCCTGCACACGGCAAGCTTGGCGTGCTCCTCGTCGGGCTCGGCGCGGTGGCGACGACGACGATTGCCGGCGTGTTCGCGATTCGCAAAGGCGTCGCGCTGCCGATCGGATCGCTGACACAGATGGGCACCATTCGTCTCGGGAAACGGACGGAGGGGCGCTCGCCGAAGATCAAGGATTTCGTCCCGCTCGCGGATCTCGCCGACATCGTTTTTGGCGGCTGGGACATCTTCGAAGAGGACTCGTACGCCGCTGCGCGGACGGCGGGCGTGCTGGAGACGTCTCAACTCGATCGGATCCGCGGCGAGCTCGAGGCAATTCGCCCGATGCCCGCGGTCTTTGATCAGCGTTACGTCAAGCGGCTGCAGGGTCCAAACGTCAAGAAGGGGAAGAACAAGCGCGATCTTGCGGAGCAGGTGATTGCCGACATCCGCGCGTTCAAGGAAACGCACGGCTGTGATCGCCTCGTCATGGTGTGGACCGGCAGCACCGAGGTCTACATGAAAGAGACGGCGGTGCATGCGTCACTGGCGTCGTTCGAAAAAGGGCTCGAGCAGAGCGACGATGCGATCCCGTCGAGCATGGTGTACGCATACGCGGCGCTTCGCGAAGGGATCCCATTCGCCAATGCCGCGCCGAATCTCACCGCGGACATTCCAGCCATGCTCGAGCTCGCCGCCCGTACCGGATCGCCGGTCGCGGGTAACGACATGAAGACGGGACAGACACTGATCAAGACAATCATCGCCCCCGGCCTCAAGGCGCGCCTCCTCGGCGTGCGCGGGTGGTACTCGACCAACATCCTCGGCAACCGCGACGGCGAGGTGCTCGACGATCCGGAGTCGTTCAAGACGAAGGAAGAAAGCAAGAAATCGGCGCTCGATTACATCTTCCAGCCCCACCTGTACCCCGAGCTGTACAAAGATCTCTGCCACGTCGTGCGGATCAACTACTACCCGCCGCGCGGCGACAACAAGGAAGGCTGGGACAACATCGATCTGATCGGCTGGCTCGGATACCCGATGCAGCTGAAGATCAACTTTCTCTGCCGCGACAGCATCCTGGCCGCGCCGATCGTCCTCGATTCGGCATTGTTCCTGGATCTCGCGAAGCGCGCCGGCATGTCAGGCATTCAAGAGTGGCTCTCGTTCTACTTCAAGGCGCCGATGCACGCGCCGGAGGTATATCCCGAGCATGACCTGTTCATTCAGCTGATGAAGCTGAAGAACACCCTGCGCCACATGCAAGGCGAGGAGCTGATTACCCACCTCGGGCGCGAGTATTACGATTGACCCAGGCAGTTCTGCTTGGCGGCCTCTTCATCGGAGTGCTGTCCGCGCTGCCCATGGTCAACATCGCCAACTGTTGCTGCCTCTGGATCATTGGCGGTGGCGCCTTCGCCGTCTATGTGGCGCAACAGGATCAACCGCTCCCGATTGGTCTCCTCGAGGGAGCCAGGATTGGGGTTCGCGCCGGTATCGTCGGCGCCGTGATCTGGCTGATCGCGTCGATGGCCGTCGACCTCATCGTGGCGCCGTTGCAGCAGCGCGCCGCTGATCTGATATTGCGCAGTGCGTCCGACATGCCCCCGGACGTGAGGTCCTGGCTGGAGGGGATTGGCGATCGCGCCTCCGCGCCTCTCCGGTTCGTGGTGGGATTCCTCTTTCAGCTGTTCATCGCCACACCTTTTGCCGGACTTGGAGGGCTGCTTGGCGCGGCGATCGTTGGCTCCGAAGTGTCACGTGCACACGATGGAGGGTCCTGAGGGCGCTGGTGTATCCTTACCCGCTCAAATATTCATCGGGGTCCGCATAGACCATGGCAGAGAAGAAACCACCGACAGATATCGCCGATCTCCTTCAGGAAGACCGGACATTTCCACCATCGACGGAATTCCGCGCGCAGGCCAACATCAACGACGAAGGCGTCTACGCGCGCGCCGACAAGGATCCCGAAGGTTTCTGGGCTGCATTCGCGTCCGAGCTCGAATGGTCGACGCCCTGGACGAAGGTGCTCGAATGGAAACCTCCGCACGCCAAGTGGTTCATCGGTGGCACCATCAACGCGAGCGTCAACTGCGTCGATCGTCACATCCGGGGACCGCGCCGTAACAAGGCGGCGCTGATCTGGGAAGGCGAGCCTGGCGACCGCCGCACGCTGACGTACTTCGACCTCTATCGCCAGGTCAGCCAGTTCGCGAACGTGCTGAAGTCGCTCGGCGTCAAACGCGGAGATCGCGTCGCGATCTACCTTCCGCTCATTCCCGAGCTCGCGATCGCGATGCTGGCGTGCGCGCGCCTCGGCGCGGCGCACTCCGTCGTGTTCGGCGGGTTCAGCTCGGAGTCGCTCCGCGACCGCATCAACGACGCGCAATGCAATCTGCTCATCACCGCCGACGGCGGATGGCGCCGCGGCTCGATCGTGCCGCTCAAGCAAATGGCCGACGAGGCGCTGACGGGCACGCCCTCGATCAAGAACGTTGTCGTCGTTCAGAGGCTCCAGGGGCAGTCGAACGCGCCCGTGCACATCCAGGAAGGACGCGATCACTGGTACCACCGCCTGATGCAGGATGCGCCGAACACCTGCGAGCCGGAAAAGATGGACTCGGAGGACCTGCTTTACATCCTCTATACGTCCGGCACCACCGGGAAGCCCAAGGGCATCATGCACACGACGGGCGGCTACCTGACGGGAACCTACGCCACGACGAAGTGGGTTTTCGACATGAAGGACGACGACGTCTACTGGTGCACGGCGGATATTGGCTGGGTCACCGGCCACAGCTATGTTGTCTATGGTCCGCTCGCGAACGGCGCGACCGTCGTCATGTACGAAGGAGCTCCCGACTGGCCGAAGAAGGATCGCTTCTGGGAAATCATCGAGCGATACGGCGTCACGATCTTCTACACGGCTCCGACGGCGATCCGGGCGTTCATGAAGTGGGGACCGGAGTGGCCGAAGACGCGTGACCTGTCGAGCCTGCGGCTCCTGGGATCCGTCGGCGAACCAATCAACCCCGAAGCGTGGGTCTGGTATCACCGTTACATCGGGGGCGAGAAATGTCCGGTCGTCGACACGTGGTGGCAGACCGAAACCGGCGCGATCATGATCACGCCGTTGCCCGGGTTGACGACGACCAAGCCCGGGTCAGCGACGCGGGTTTTCCCTGGCGTCAAGGCGGAGATCAAGAACGATCAAGGCGAGACGATTCCGACCGGGGGAGGCCTGCTGACGCTGACGCGGCCATGGCCGTCGATGCTCCGCGGCATTTACGGCGACCCCGAACGATACGTGTCGATGTACTGGAGCAAATTCACATCCGACGTCTACTTTGCGGGTGACGGCGCCAAGCTCGATCAGGACGGCTTCTTCTGGCTGCTTGGCCGCGTTGACGACGTGCTGAACGTTGCCGGTCATCGCATCGGTACGATGGAGGTCGAAAGCGCGCTCGTCGATCACCCGAAGGTCGCCGAAGCCGCCGTCGTGGGCCGAACCCACGAGATCAAGGGTCAGGCAGTTGCCGCGTTCGTGACCGTGAAGGAAGGCGTGCAGCCGAGCGAGGCACTGATGATCGAGCTGAAGGATCACGTTGCCAGAAAGATTGGCGCAATCGCCAAACCCGACGACATCATTTTCACCGCCGATCTGCCGAAGACCCGGTCGGGCAAGATCATGCGCCGGCTGCTTCGTGACATTGCCGAGGGGAAGACGCTGGGCGACACGACGACGCTGGCCGACCCGAACGTGGTCGCGAAGCTGAAGGAACAGTACCAGGACGAGCATTAGCGGCCTTGAAACCATCCGCGGTTCCCGGTCGTAGACTGTAGGACTGGAGACCGACGCGCATGTCCTTGATTGAAACCCGTGATTTGTGGAAGACGTACGCGATGGGCTCGGAGGAGATTCACGCCCTCCGCGGGATCTCGATAGATATCGATCGCGGCGAATACGTCGCCATCATGGGACCGTCAGGCTCAGGCAAATCCACGCTGATGAATCTGATCGGGTGTCTCGACACGCCGTCGAAAGGAACCTACCTCCTGAATGGCAAGCACGTCGGCGACATGAACGACAACGAGCTGGCGCGCATCCGCAACGAGGAAATCGGCTTCGTCTTCCAGACGTTCAACCTGCTGCCGCGCGCCACGGCGCTGCACAACGTCGAACTTCCGCTGGTCTACGCCGGCGTGAGCGCGACGGACCGGGAGGCACGGGCTCGCGGCGCACTGGAGCGCGTCGAGCTCGGCGATCGCATGACGCATCGCCCCAATGAGCTGTCAGGAGGTCAGCGCCAGCGCGTGGCGATCGCACGCGCGCTCGTCAACAATCCCTCGATCCTGCTCGCCGACGAGCCGACCGGAAATCTCGATTCAAAGACCGGCGCGGAGATCATGTCGCTGTTTGCCAGGCTTCATATGGCGGGAAACACCATCGTGCTGGTGACACACGAGGCGGACGTCGCCTCGTTCGCCCACCGTACGATTCACATCCGCGACGGACAGGTGGAGAAAGACGTTAATAGGGCCGCGTAATTCAAAATGCAAAATGCAAAATGCAAACGACGCGCGGATTCGCTGCACCCTATGTTTGCATTTTGACTTTTGCATTTTGCATTACAGCGTTCACACTGCGGCCCAGTGCCGGGCGCCGATTTCCTTCAACGGCGCGTTCCGCTCGAACGACGCGGGATTGAGCTCGATCCGCTGTCGCGTGGCATCCGGATCGAGTACCGGGATCGCACTGAGGAGCGCCTTCGTGTACGGATGAGTGGGATTCGAGAAAAGCGCCTTCGTCTCGCCCAGTTCGACGATCTTCCCCATGTACATTACCGCCACGCGGCTGCAGATGTGTTCAACGAGCCGCAGATCGTGCGCGATGAAGAGATACGTCAGCTTCAGCCGGTCCTTCAGCTCCATCAGTAGCCCGACCACCTGCGCCTGAATCGACACGTCGAGCGCCGAGACGGCTTCATCCGCGATGATGAGCGCCGGATTCAGCGCGAGAGCGCGCGCGATCCCGATACGCTGCCGCTGTCCGCCGCTGAACTCGTGGGGATACCGTGCGATGTGTTCCGGTTCAAGGCCGACAAGTTGAAACAGCTCCGCGACGCGTGCACGCCGCTCGGTCTTTGCGCCGAGCTTGTGAATGACCAGCGGCTCCTCGACGATGTCGCCGACCCGCATGCGCGGGTTGAGCGAGGAATACGGATCCTGAAAAACGATCTGCATGTCGCGGCGTGCCATCCGCATGCGCTGCCGCGAGAATCCGACGACGTTCTCGCCGCGAAACAGGACCTCTCCGGAGGTCGGCTCGATGAGTCGCAGGATGCAGCGACCGGTCGTGCTCTTGCCGCTTCCCGATTCACCGACGAGCCCGAACATCTCACCTTCCTCGATCGCGAAGGTCACGTCGTCCACGGCCTTCACGACAGACGGAGGACGCAGCAGGCCCTGTTTCCGCACGAAATGCTTGACCAGGTGACGGACCTCGAGGAGCGGCATCAGCGGGCCCCGGGCACGGCCGCCAGCAGGTTGCGCGTGTATTCGTGCGCAGGGTGGCGCAGGATCTCGCGCACCGGACCCTGCTCGACGAGCTTGCCTTTGAACATCACCGCTACGCGATCGGCCATCTCGGCGATGACGCCGAAGTCGTGGGTAATCAGCAGCAACGCAAGGTTGTAGCGAGCCTTCAACTCCCGCATGAGCTCCAGTACCTGCGCCTGGATCGTCACGTCGAGCGCGGTCGTGGGCTCGTCCGCGATGATCAGCGGCGGCTCGCAGGCGAGCGCAATGGCAATCATGACGCGCTGGCGCATGCCCCCTGAGAGCTGGTGTGGGTAGTCGCGGGCGCGGCGCGAAGCGTCTGGAATGCGCACCGCGTCGAGCAATTCCGCGGCGCGGGTACGAGCCTCGGCGTGCGTCGCCCTCCCATGGACGGTCAGGGCTTCGGCGATTTGATCGCCCACGCGCATCACCGGGTTGAGCGCCGTCATCGGTTCCTGAAAGATCAGTGCGATCCTGGCCCCGCGTACTTCGCGCATCTCCCGTTCCGGCAGGGTAAGCAGGTCGCGTCCGTCGAACATCACGCTGCCGCCTGTGATTCGGCCCGGGGGTTGAAGGAGGCGCAGGATGGAAAATGCCGTGACCGACTTTCCGCTGCCCGATTCGCCTACGAGTCCGAGTGTTTCACCCGGCATGATCTGGAAGCTCACATCGTCGACCGCGCATGTCGCGGATGAGGCGCCGCCGAAAGTCACCGTCAGGTGCTGAACGTCGAGCAGCGGGTTGCTTGCGCTCACGGCGAGACGTCCTCGTGCTCGCCGAACACCCGGCGCATGGCGTCCGCGATCTCGCCGAGGGTCGCGCGTTTCTCGACGGCGTCGATGATTGGCGGCACAAGGTTCGCCGTCCCGCGCGCCGCCGATTCGACCGCGTCCAACGCTGAGCGCCATTCGCGCTCGCCGCGTCCGGCGCGGACGGCCCGCACGCGTTCGACCTGGCGGCGTTCGACTTCGGGGTCTATGCGGAAGAGGTCGGCCTTCGGCCGCACCTGCCCGCCCGGCGAAGCCTCGCCACTCGTAAACCTGTTGACTCCGACGACGATGGCATCGCCCGCATCGACCGCCTGTTGCGCACGATAGGCCGCATCCTGGATCTGTTGCTGGATATAGCCTGATTCGATTGCCGCGAGTGTTCCGCCGATCTGATCGATCCGGTCAAGGAGCTCCGAGGCCGCGCATTCAATCCGCGTCGTCATCTCCTCGATCGCATAGGAGCCGGCGACCGGGTCGACCGTGTTCGCGACACCGCTCTCATGCAGGATGATCTGCTGCGTTCGCAGGGCAATCGTCGCGCTCTCTTCAGTTGGTAGCGCGAGCGCCTCGTCCTTGCCGTTGCAATGAAGCGACTGCGTTCCCCCGAGCACCGCCGCCAGCGCCTGAAGCGCTACGCGGACGATGTTGTTATCCGGCTGCTGCGCGGTCAGCGTGCTTCCCGCCGTCTGGGTGTGGAAACGCAGTTGCTGCGCGCGCGGATGAGTCGCGCCGAACCGCTGCGCCATGCGGCGCGCCCATAGGCGACGAGCGGCGCGGAACTTGGCAATTTCCTCGATGAAATCGTTGTGAGCGTTGAAGAAGAAGGACAGCCGCTGACCAAAGTTGTTGACGTCGAGACCGGCATCGATCGCAGCCTGGACGTACGCGCTCGCGTGTGCGAGCGTGAACGCGACTTCCTGAACGGCCGTGGAGCCCGCTTCGCGGATGTGATACCCGCTGATCGAGATCGTGTTCCACTGCGGCATGTTGCGCTCGCAGAATGCCAGGATGTCGGTCACGATGCGAAGCGACGGGCGGGGAGGGTAGATGTAGGTGCCGCGCGCGACATACTCCTTCAGGATGTCGTTCTGCACGGTCCCCGAGAGCGAGGCGGGCGCGACTCCCTGCCGCTTCGCGATGGCAACGTACAAGGCGAGCAGGATGATGGCCGTCGCGTTGATCGTCATCGACGTTGACACGCGATCGAGCGGAATGCCGTCGAAGAGCGCCGACATGTCTTCGATCGAGTCAATCGCGACGCCGACGCGTCCGACCTCACCCGCGGCCAGCGCATGGTCCGAGTCGTAGCCGATCTGTGTCGGGAGATCGAACGCAACGCTCAGCCCGCTGACGCCCTGCGACAGCAAATACCGGTAGCGGCGGTTCGATTCCGCGGCATCGGCAAACCCCGCATATTGCCGCATCGTCCAGGGACGGCCCCGGTACATGGACGGCTGAATACCCCGGGTGTACGGAAAGGCGCCCGGATAGCCGATATCCGTTTCAGGGTCGATGTCTAACAGATCGTCGGGGGTACGGTAGAAACGGTTCGTCGGACCGCTCGTCATGGGGGTGCCACGCGATTCTACTCCAACCCCTTGTGTATCAGCGGTTAACGGACGCCAGGCGGTTGGAGCAGGCGGGTCATCTGTTCAGTGACGCGAAAACAGGCCGAAAACTGCCAGTTCGTTGACACTCATCAGGACTGTCTCTACAATGAAACATAGTCTCAAGAAGGCTAACCCCATACAGATGAACATCTTTGGCGCTCGATCCCTGCCAGACCTCCCCGGTATGTGCAGGTTCGGATCGGGAGACGCCCCGGATCCCGGCCCGGCGGCGGTGTGAGGAGGAAGCAGGTATGGATGACGTCGTAAACCGGTTCGCAAAAGAGCTGGCCGACGCGATCGCCGCTGCCGTAGCCGAAAATCAGCAAGTGGAAGCGTGTCGCGCGAAGGCGCGCGAAGCCGGCTTCGACATGCGGGTAACGCTGGAAGCGGTTGTTGGTTTTGTGAACCGCAACAATGGAGCGGCGGTGACGAAAATCACCACTCCCGCCCGCCTGCTGCCGGCGCGCCGGGCTTTCGAACTGACCGCGAACGACAAGCGATTCCTGCGCTCGCTGCGCATCGGAGCTGACGAGGCGAAGGAGCCGACGGTCGAAGGCTGAGACCTTCCCAAACGCCTTGGGAGTTGGTCGTTGGGGCTTGGGAGTTTCTACGTACGGGCCTTGCCCTGGTTCGCGACGGCCGCCATCGCCTGCTGTACCGCCTCCTGATCGCCCAGGTAGAACTTCTGGAGCGGCTTCAGGTCATCGTTGAGCAGGTATACGAGAGGAATGCCGGTCGGGATGTTCAGCTCGACGATCTCTTCTTCCGACAGATTGTCGAGATACTTCACCAGCGCGCGCAGGCTGTTCCCGTGCGCGGCGATGAGCACCTTCCGGCCGGCAATGATGTCGGGCGCAATCGCCTTGTGCCAGTACGGCAGGAAACGCGCGACGGTGTCCTTGAGCGATTCGGTCAGTGGCAGTTCCTGCGGCGACAGCAACGCGTAGCGTCGATCGCGGGAGGGATGCCGGGGATCGTCTGGCGTGAGCGGCGGCGGCGGGATGTCGTAGCTGCGGCGCCAGATCTTTACCTGCGCCTCGCCGTACTTGTCTGCGGTTTCCGACTTGTTCAACCCTTGTAACGCACCGTAGTGCCGCTCGTTCAATCTCCACGAACGATAGACCGGGATCCAGAGCACGTCCATTTCGTCGAGGGCAATCCACAGAGTGCGGATCGCGCGTTTGAGCACCGAGGTGTGCGCGACATCGAACTCGAACTTCTCGGCAGCCATGAGCCGGCCCGCCTCGCGTGCCTCTTCACGTCCCCTGTCGGTGAGGTCGACGTCGGTCCAGCCGGTGAACCGGTTCTCTTTGTTCCAGAGGCTTTCGCCGTGACGCAACAGCACGAGTCGATACATGGACCTTCCTTTAGGCGGACCTTTGCGCCAGCTGCCGGATCGCGGATCGTCCGGCGTATTTCGCCGCGGATCCGAGCTCTTCCTCGATGCGCAGCAGCTGGTTGTACTTCGCGACGCGATCGCTGCGGCTCGCAGATCCGGTCTTGATCTGCCCTGCGGAGGTGCCGACCGCCAGGTCCGCGATCGTGCTGTCCTCCGTCTCTCCTGAACGGTGCGAAATGATCGTTCCGTATCCGGCGTTGCGCGCCATGGCGATCGCATCGAGCGTCTCCGACACGGTGCCGATCTGATTCAGCTTCACCAGGAGTGCGTTTGCCACGCCATCCGCGATTCCCTGCTTCAGAATCTCCGGGTTGGTCACGAACACGTCATCGCCAACGAGCTGCACCCGTTCGCCGAGCGCGCGCGTGAGCGCTTTCCATCCGTCCCAGTCGCCTTCGGCCAGACCGTCCTCGATTGAGATGATCGGATACTGGCGCACCCAGTCGGTCCAGAGCTCGACCATTTGCGCGGACGTGCGCGTCGGCTCTCCCGATTTCTTGAATACATACTTGCCGTTGTCCCATAGCTCGCTCGACGCGACGTCGAGTGCGATGAAGATGTTCTCGCCGGCGGAGTAGCCTGCTTTTGCAATTGCCTCGAGCACCACGTCGAGCGCCTCGCGGTTGGACCGCAGGTTCGGTGCGAAGCCCCCTTCGTCACCGACGCCGGTCGAATGGCCCGCTTGCTTCAGAATGGCGCGCAGCGCATGAAAGATTTCCGCGCCGGCGCGCAGCGCCTCGGCGAACGTCGGCGCGCCGACCGGCATGACCATGAACTCCTGGAGATCGACGCTGCTGTCCGCATGCGCGCCGCCGTTCAGGATGTTCATCATCGGCACGGGCAGAACGTACGTTCCGCCGGCAGGCCGTCCACTGAGCCGCGCGAGGTGCTCGTATAAGGGACGGCCTTCCGCCACGGCTGCCGCTCTGGCCGCTGCCATCGACACGCCCAGTAACGCGTTGGCCCCGAGGCGGCTTTTCGCGGGCGTGCCGTCGAGGGCAATCATCTTCTGATCGATCGCGCGCTGATCGAGCTCGGTGCCGGTGAGCGCATCCGCGATCTCCCCGTTGACGTGCGCGATCGCGTTCCGGACGCCCTTCCCCAGGTAGCGGCTCTTGTCGCCGTCGCGCAGCTCCAGTGCTTCGCGCTCGCCGGTCGACGCGCCCGATGGAACGCCCGCGCGGCCGATGGCAGTACCCGCCGTTACATCGACTTCAACCGTGGGGTTGCCTCGTGAATCGAGAATCTCGCGTCCGTGGACGCGCGTAATCTGCATCGCCGCTAGTCCCTTCCCCTAACCCCTAACCCCTTCCCCCTAACCCCTAATCTAACCCCTTATGTATGCGCAGCGCCGCCGCGATCGGCTTCCGCTTCCGCGTGCAGCGCCTCTTCGCTGATTGGGCCGATCAACGGCTCGTCATCGGCCTCGACGATCACGACGCCACCGTCGGTGATCGAGTGGCGCCGGCGATCCTCTTCGAGGTTATATCCGATGAGCGCGCCGCGCGGAATGAGTACGTCGCGGTCGATGATCACGCGCCGCACGCGCGCATGCCGCCCTACGCGCACGCCGGGCATCAGGATCGCCTGTTCGATCTCGCAGAAGCTATGGACGCGAACGTTGGGGCAGAGGACGCTGCCGATCACACGGCTGCCGGAGATGATGCAGCCCCCCGAAATGATCGAGTCGAGTGCCTGGCCGCAACGGCGTCCCTCTTCCGCGAACACGAACTTGGCCGGCGGTGCCTGCGGCTGGTACGTGCGCAGCGGCCACTCCGGGTCGTAAAGATTGAACTCCGGGTTGACCTGGCACAGGTCCATGCTCGCCTCGAAGTAGGCGTCCAGGGTTCCGATGTCGCGCCAGTATTTTGCCGCCTTCTTGTTCTCGTCGTAGAAGCGGTAGGAATACACGGGCGCCGAATGGATCAACGACGGGATGATGTTCTTGCCGAAGTCGTGCTGGCTGTCGGGGCGCGCCGCGTCCTCCTCGAGCGCCCGTTCGAGCACGTCGGCCCGGAAAATGTAGATTCCCATCGACGCCAGGGCCGTGTCGGGGGATCCGGGTACCGGCGTTGGCCGTTGCGGCTTCTCCTGGAAGTCGGTCACCCGGTCGGATTCGTCGATGCTGACTATTCCGAACCGCTGGGCCTCGGCCACGGGCACCTCGATCGAGGCGAGGGTGGCGTCCGCGTTCGTCTCCTGATGGAATCGCAGCATCTTCGCGTAGTCCATCTTGTACACGTGATCGCCGGACAGGACGATAATGTGGCTCGCCGACTCGCGGACGATCGAATACAGGTTCTGGTAGACCGCGTCCGCCGTGCCGAGATACCAATGCTCACCGACGCGTTTCTGCGGCGGAAGGATCTCGATGAACTCGCCGAGCTCCTCGGACACGACGTTCCAACCCATCCGGATGTGCCGGTTCAGCGACAGTGACTTGTACTGCGTCGCGATGTAGATGTGCCGGAGCCCCGAGTTGATGCAGTTGCTGAGCGTGAAGTCGATGATCCGGTACGGACCCCCGAAGTAGACGGCCGGTTTCGCGCGATCTTTGGTCAGCGGATACAGGCGCTCACCAACTCCACCGGCGAGCAGGATGACCAGGATATCGTCCAGTTCCATGGGTGTGGCCCCAGGCCGGCAGCGCGCCCACGCGCCCCGCGGATCCCGTGAGGGGCAGCGATGATAGCACGGTGAATCGCGCCGCAGAGGTCGCGCGGCCCTCGGTTTCCGTCAATAATTCGCGCGTCGTGCGCGCTGTTCAGAGGTTTGACTTGCCTGGGGACGACGCCTATGATCAACGGATTCGAGGGCTCCTCTCATCCCTGACAGGGCCTCGAAACACGTTTATCGAAACGGCCACCGCAGCCCGACTCTGAGCGTCACGGCTGTCGTATTGTCTCCGTCACTTTCGGGAGAGATGAGGCATGAAGAAGATGAGAGGGATGGTTGCTCTCTGCGTCGCGCTGAGCGTGACTGCTGGTTCGTCGGCGCTGCTCGCGCAGAAGGCCGACAACAAGCAGGAAGTAAAGCGCAGTAAGGCTGAACAGCTCGACATCGAGGTCCTGCTCAAGGCGGTCGACACGGTCTCAGCGGGTCAGGCCGCTCCGACCACGATGGTGACGTGGGAATCGAACCATTTCATCCGCTCGCAGGACGGCACCACCTACGTTCCCTTCACCGTGCAACTGGATCGCTCGAAATTGACGTCGCCGACCGTCGCGCTGTACGTCCGCGTCGACACCAAGGGCGCCGCACCCGCGCCGCCGAGCAAGGACAACAAGGACAACAAGGACAAGGCTGGCGCCATCCACCCGTGGGAAAACGTCTATTTCGCGACGGTCGGTCCTGAGGGGAAAGTCTCGCGCGCCTTCCAGGTGAAGGGCGGCACCGACTACGACGTGTATGTGGCGGTGAAGGACAAGGGCACGGTTGAGAAAGCCGACAAGAACTTCAACCCCACGGTCGCGGTCGTGAAGAAGGAACTGAGCATCCCCGACTACAACAAGCCGGAACTGACGACCAGCAGCGTCATCCTCGCGACGGCGATTCAGCCGCTGCCGGCGGGCGCCTCGGCGCAGGAAGATCCGTATGTGTTCGGTCCGATGCAGATCGTACTGTCCCGCGATGGAAAGTACAAGAAGGCCGATACCCTCGAGGTGATCTACTGGATTTACGGGATTACCGGTGATTCGGCCGGCAAGCCGGACGTGCAGATCGAAAACAGCTTCAATCAGAAGACTGCAGATGGAGAGAAGTTCTTCAACAAGACGCAGCCGCAGGCATTGAACGCACAGTCGCTGCCTGCGGACTTTACGGCTAGCAGCGGTCCGATCCCGGGCACGCTTCAGGTCCCTCTTCTCAGCTTTCCGCCCGGAGACTACCGGCTGGAGATCAAGATCACCGACAAGCCGTCGGGTAAGACCGTAACGCAGAACGTCAATTTCTCCGTCGCCGCCTCGTAAGGCGTAAGATGTAGGGACCCCCGATGACCCGCCTTTTCACCAGACGCCCGGCAGCGGTGATGGTGTTCATGGCGGGCATCGTGTGTCCCGCGATCGTCTTAGCGCAGTTCGCGCCGGCGTTCACTCCCAAGTCTCAGACAGTCCAGATCGCCTCGATTCCACAGACGGAGCTGCGCGGAACCGTGGTCGACGAGCAGGGGCGGCCGCTCGGCGGCGTCGTGGTGTCTGCGCTGGGCGGCACCACCGCCTTTGCTGTGTCCGACCGAAACGGGCGTTTCACTCTGCGCGATCTGCCTGCAGGTCCCTATCTTGTTCGCGCGCACCTTCAGGGCTATGTGCCGGCACGGGCGAAGATCATTCAGGTCACGACGGCGGCGCGCGACATTTCGATCGCTCTGACGCGCGTTCAAGGTCCATCCGACCAGCCCCAGATCCTCCAGGCGGGCATCGGCGGCGTGGACGGCGAGGAGTCGTCATCCGCGGACGCCGACAGCGAGGATCACGGAGAAATTGCGTGGCGCCTGCGACATCTGAAGCGGAGCGTCCTGAAGGACGTTGACGGCACCATCGCCAGCCCTGGCAGTGACGGCTCCTTCATGGACGATTCGCTGACCGCGCTGGCGCGGGCGGTCGGCGGGCCGGTGCGATTTGCTTCCTATATCGCGGAACTGCCGCTCGATGGGCAGATCAACCTGTTCACGAGAACTTCGTTCGATCGGCCGCAGGAGCTCTTCTCGACGCAGGGCGGAATGCCTGGGAGCGTGGCCTTCGTCTCGCTGACCGCGCCGACCACGACGGGTCAGTGGAATGTGCGCGGCGGCACCACGCAGGGCGATTTGTCCTCCTGGATCGTCGCCGGCTCGTACGCGTGGCGATCGGCAGGGTCGTCGCACAGGTACCGTGCCGGGATGTCGTATGCGATGCAGCGCTATCTGGGCGGAAACGCCGACGCGCTTGCTGCAATGCCCGACGGACACCGTAATGCCGGTGAGATCTACGCGTTTGATGACTGGACGATTGCTGACCGTCTCAACGTGACCTACGGTGCCCGCTACGCCCGCTATGACTACCTTGCGAATGAAAACCTTCTAAGTCCACAGGCAAGCGTCACGGTGACACCCCTTCCCGACGCTTCGTTCCGCGTGCGCGGCACCGTTTCGCATCGTGAGCTTGCACCGGGCGCGGAAGAATTCCTTCCGCCCTCAACCGGCATCTGGTTGCCACCAGGACGCACGTTCTCGCCGGCATCGCGGCGCCTCGGATTCAGGCCCGAACGGATCGATCACCTGGAAGTCGCTGCCGAGCAGCCGCTGGCCAACGACGTGCTCGTCGGGATTCGCGCGTTCCGTCAACAGGTTGGCGATCAGGTCGCGACGCTCTTCGGCGTATCGTTGCCCAACACGGCCGGCTCGAGCATCGGACACTACTACGTTGGCCATACCGGCGACGTCGATGTGCGCGGATGGGGCGTGAGTTTGAGTCGCATCGTTTCGGACGGGATGCGAGCATCGGTCGATTACACACAGGCGGATGCAGAATGGCTCCGGTCGTCGGGCGGCTCTGCCCGTGTCGCCCTCGTGATGCCCTCGGTGATGCGCCGGCAGTTCGAGCAACTGCGCGATCTCACGACATCGGTCGAGAGCGAGCTGCCTCGCGTGGACACGCGGGTCTTTGTTATCTACAAGATCAACTCTGGGTTCGCGGGGTCCGACGCAACCACGCTGCGGCCGAAACTGGGCGCCCGGTTCGACGTGCAGGTCAGTCAGGCGCTGCCCTTCCTCAACTTCACCAGCGGCCAGTGGGAGATGATCGTGGCGGTACGGAATCTCTTCCACGAAGATCTCCTCGACACGTCCGTGTACGACGAACTTCAGGTCGCCAGGCCTCCCAAACACATCGTCGGCGGCGTCACCGTTCGCTTCTAACGCGCATTTCTTGAGCGGTTTCCAGGTCCATCCGATTGGATGATGGCTCCCGCGCATTGGATCCGCACGGGTTCTGATATTCTTTAATAACGTTAAACGACTGATTTTCAGTGAGTTACGACCAGGGCCACCTCACCGATCGTGGTATATCGTTTGCTGCCGAGCGACGCACCGCCCGGCGTGTCTCCGGACGGGCATTGAT
The DNA here is from genome assembly GCA_963741135.1 of uncultured Acidobacteriota bacterium. Lineage (GTDB taxonomy): Bacteria > Acidobacteriota > Vicinamibacteria > Vicinamibacterales > UBA2999 > Gp6-AA40. Next base: position 482,156 of record CAVUHC010000002.1, on the reverse strand, counting down.
AAGGATGAGAGACGGTCAACGACGCTCGGACGCGCCACGTGCGTGGGCGCATTGGGGAGGACCCGTCCTTCCGCTTGTCGTCGTCTCCGGATTGCTCTGCCTCGGGATCGCGAACATCTCAGCTCGCGCGACGTGGCATGCCGTTGAAGACGGCGTGCTCTGGACAACGCAGCCGGACGGAGTCGTGGCGGCCGACATAGGCGCCGGGACGCCGGCTGCCTCGGTCGGCATCAAGCGCGGCGACCTGCTCCTGGCCATTGACGACCGTCCGGTCCAGCAGATGTCCGACGTGGTGCGCATGCTTCAGACAGCGGATGCCGGCCAGACCGTTCGCTACACGATCCTCAGGCTCGGCACGCGCGAGGTCGTGGATCTACGAATCGCGCCCATCCCGAGCGGCCCCCGCGCGCTCTACTTCCTGTTTGCCGCCGTCGGCATCTTTACGCTGCTGGTCGGCGGCGCCGTTCGGTTGCGCCGTCCGCGCGATCCCGCGACACTGCATTTTTTCTGGCTGTCGGTGGCCTTCTTCGGCGTCTTCACCTTCTCGTTCAGCGGCCGGCTCGATCGCCTCGATTGGGTGTTCTACTGGGCCGATGCGGTCTCGATGCTCGTGCTGCCGCCACTCTTCTTGCACTTCACGCTCGTCTTTCCTGAGCGGGCGCGGCGGTGGACGGCAGGCCCGGTTGGCCGCGCCGTGGTGCCGCTCGCTTATGTCCCGGCGGTACTACTGGGCATCGCCCACGTCATGGCCTTCACGCGCCTTTCCGTCGATCCCGCGCGCTTCATGCGCGTGCTCGAAACGCTCGACCGCCTGGAGTTCCTCTATCTTGCGGGATGCTTAATCGCAGGCCTGGCGGCGCTCACGCGTGCACTGCACGAGGTGCGCTCGATTACGGGCCGCCGGCAGCTTCGCTGGATCGCATGGGGTACGGCGCTCGGGGCGGGGCCGTTCGCGATCGGTTACGCGCTTCCCTTCACGGTTGGCGTGGACGGATCGCTGCCGATGCAGCTTTCCGCCATCCCGCTTGGTCTGATTCCGCTCGCGTATGCCTCAGCCATCGTGCGGTACCGGCTGATGGACATCGAAGTGATCGTGAAGCGTGCGCTGGTCTATGCCGCGGCGCTCGGCGCCATCGTCGCGATCTACGCGGCGATGCTGCAGGGGGTCCAGCGCGTCTGGCTGAAGGACGACAACGAACACAACTGGATCATCGCATTCCTGGCAACGCTGGTCGCGCTGCTGCTGGCGCCGCCTCTGAAGAACGCCGTGCAGAATGCGCTCGATCGCGCGTTCTACCGCGATCGGTACGACTACCGGCGCGCGCTCGTGGGTTTCGCGCGCGATCTCAATAGCGATCTCGATCTCCACCGGTTGTCCGAGCGACTCGTGTCGCGCGTCGTCGAAACGCTGCTCGTCGACCGGATGGCCCTGATGCTCGCGGACGAGGCAGCGCCCTATTACGGGTCCGTTCGCGCGTCGGGATTTGGCGACAGTCATCCGCCGGCGCTGCTGAAACATTCGGGCATAGGGAGGCGTCTCGAGGCGGGCCACACCGTGGCGCTCGACGACCCCATCGCGGCGACGCGGTTTTCGGTCGAAGAGGTCGAGTTCTGGCGCGATTCGGGTCTCTACTACTTCGTCCCGTGCGTCGCCAAGGAAGGTGCGATCGCGGTGCTCGTTCTGGGCCGCAAGGACACGGGCGAGCCGCTGAACAGCGAGGACATGAGCCTGCTGGGCGCGGTCGCCGGACAGATTGCGACGGCGCTCGAAAACGCGCGCCTGTACCGCCAGTTGCACGTGAAGGCGCTGGAGCTGGATCGCGTGCGCGCTTTCAACGAGAACATTCTCGAGTCGCTCGACGACGGCCTGCTGGTCCTGGATCTCGACGATCGCATCGTGCGCTGGAATCCGGCGCTCGAAGCGTTGTACGGCGTCTCCAAGGGCGAAGCGACCGGGCGGCGCCTGGACGATCTGTTCGACGGTCATTTCGTCGAAGCGCTCCGCGCCGCGCGCCGCGACACGCCGGCGGGAGCGACGCTCTCGCGGCTGCAGCTCGAACGCCGCGGCGGCGGCGAAGAACCGCTCACGGTGAATGCAGCGGTCGTGCCCCTGCGGGCGGCGGATGAACGCGGCATCACCACGGTCGGCACGATTGTGATCATTGAAGACGTCACGCGGCGCGTGCAGCTCGAAGAGCAGCTCCAGATTTCGGAGAAGATGGCGTCGATTGGCCTGCTGGCTGCCGGAGTGGCGCACGAGGTGAACACGCCGCTGACCGGGATCTCCAGCTTCACGCAGATGCTGCTCGACGGCGCTGATCCACAGGATCCACGGACCCGCGTGCTCGAGAAGATCGAGCGACAGACGTTTCGAGCGGCCAAGATCGTCAACGGTCTCCTGAACCTCGCGCGGCCCGGCGCCGCCATGAGCAACGACCTGGCCGCAGTCGACGTCAACACTGTCATGTCGGACGTGCTGTCGCTGCTCGAGCATCAGTTCCATCTGCACCGCGTCACGGTTCGCCGCGAGTTGAGCGAACACCCGATTAACGTGCTCGGCGTCGAGCAGAAGCTTCAACAGGTGTTTCTCAACCTGTTTCTCAACGCGAAGGATGCGATGCCCAAGGGCGGCTGGTTGTCGATCGCCTCGCGGATGGAGAATGGGCAGGCAGTCGTCGAGATCTCCGACACGGGCTCGGGCATTCCGAGCGAGCACCTCGCGCGGATCTACGATCCCTTCTTCACCACGAAGGCAATCGGGCACGGCACCGGGCTCGGCCTCTCGATCACGTACGGCATCGTCCGCGAGCACGAGGGCTCGATCGACTGCGAGAGCAGCATCGGGCAGGGCACGCGGTTTACGCTGCGGTTTCCGCCCGCGCAGGCCGAACGGCTGGCGCGCGCGGCACAGTGACATCCGGAAATCACCGAATGCCCCGCCACGGATCCATCCTCGTCATCGACGACGAAGACATCATGCGGGAGATCCTCGAGACGCTGCTGTCGCGCGAGGGATACACCGTCCGCCTGGCGTCGAGCGGCGCCGAAGGCCTCGAGCTGGCGAAATCGCTCCCGTTCGACGTGGCGATCGTCGACGTCATGATGCCGGGCATGGATGGCATGGCCGTCCTCGACGAGCTGAAGAAGATTGACGACGACCTGCCGGTGCTGATGATCACCGCGTTCGCCTCGGTCGAGAACGCGATCGCGGCGATGAAGCGCGGCGCGTCCGACTACATCACCAAGCCGTTCAAGAACGACGAGGTCCTCGTCGTTGTGCGCAATGCGATGGAGCGACGGCAGCTGATAGCGGAGAACACGGCGCTGCGGCAGAACCTCCAGGCGCAGGCGCACAACTTCGCGGGCATTATCGGGCGCAGCCCGAAGATGAAGCAGGTGTTCGACCTGATCATCCAGGCGGCGCCGAGTCGATCGACCATCCTGATCACCGGCGAAAGCGGGACCGGCAAGGAGCTGGTCGCGCGCGCGATCCACACGCACTCATCGCGGCCGGATCGCGCATTCGTCACGGTGAACTCCGGCAACCTGCCACCGGAGCTGCTCGAGTCCACCCTGTTCGGTCATGTCAAGGGCGCGTTCACCGGCGCGGTATACCCGAAGAAGGGTCTCTGCGACATGGCGGACAAGGGGACGATTTTCTTCGACGAGATCGGCAACATCCCGCTCGAGACCCAGGCCAAGCTGCTGCGCGTGATCCAGGAACGCGAGTTCATGCGCCTGGGGGGGATGGAGACCATCAAGGTGGACGTGCGGATCATCGCTGCCACCAACTGCGACCTGAAGCAGATGATGGACGCGGATCGGTTCAGGGAGGACCTCTATTACCGGCTGCACGTCATCAACATCTATCTTCCGCCGCTGCGGCAGCGAAAGGACGACATCCCCGTTCTCGCGCAGCACTTCCTCGTCAAGTACGGCAAAGACAACAACAAGACGGACCTCGAGCTCACCGCGGACGCGCTCGATTTGATGATGGAATACCACTGGCCCGGGAACGTGCGCGAGCTCGAGAACGTCATGGAGCGCGCGGTGGTGCTCGCGACCGGGCCGCGTATCGGAACCGAGCTGATCCCGGAACACGTCCGCACGGCGCCCGCGTTTCAAATCCCGAAATTCGTCGTGCCGCCCGAAGGCATCTCGTTCAAGGACGTCATAACAAACGTGGAGAAGCGGCTGATCGAATCGACGTTAGAGGCGGCCGGTGGCGTGCAGAAGCGGGCTGCCGAGCTCCTTGGCATCAAGCCCACCACGCTCAACGAGATGATCAAGCGGTACGACATCGGGATCCGCCGCGGCAGGAAGGGCGCGGGCAATGACGACGCTGACGAGGGCGGCGCCTCGAAATCGCGTCAGACGTCGTCGCCGACTCAGTTCACGCGCGAATAATCACGCCCGGTTTCTGACGGCCGTGACGAGCCGCTCGAAGCGGCCGAGGACCGCCTCCCACCGATAGTGCTGCCGCACATACTGACGCCCGCTCTCGCCGAGCTGCTCGCGCAGCTTTGACCTGGTCATGAGCATGCGCAGCCCCTCGACGAACTCATCGCGGTTCGCATAGTAGAGCCCGCCGTTCGCGCGCCGGCAGTGCTCGACGGCCGCATCGTTGCGCGCGCTCGCCAGCACCGGTGTGCCTACGGCAAAACTCTCGAGGACCGACTGCGCGAGGGGATCGTCGAATCCTGGCACGAGCGTGACGTCGGCGGCCTCGTACGCGACCATCCGCTCCCGATCGGGCAGGACGCCCGCCTGCCTCAGGTACGGTTCGTCAGCCACTCGCATCATCTTGACGCCCATCAGGACGAGCGACGTGTCGCCGTCGGCCGCAGCATAGCTGTCGAAGTAGTCGAGCATCTCTTCACAGCCGTTGTCCGGTTCGACGCGACCACCGTAGAGTGCGATCGGCCCATACAGACGATGCCGGCGCCGGAACGGGACCCCTCGATCCGCACGCTCGTCCTCGGGTGAGGGAGATACGTCCGAGTCGGTTGCCCTATCGTCATCGACTGCATCGTCGGCCGGATCCTGCTGGTGTCGTGGATACACCTGGCGTTGAGCCGGCTCAACGCCGATTCCCACCAGTTCCTCCTGCCCGGTGCCGACACGAAGAAACGATCGGAGCAGACGGCGTTCAGAGCCTGACAACAAGCCAACCGTCCGCGCCGAGGACACGACATAGGGCCACAGTCCGAATCGGAGAATGGGGCTGAGGCGCAGGCATGGAAACAGGATGCTTCGCTCGGGGGCGACCGCGAGGCCCTGGACGGTGGTCGCGTGGAATAGCGAGAAGAAGACCAGCGCGTCGTATGAGCGGTGCTGCCGCTTCAGGTGTTCAATCAACCCCGGCGCCGACGGGCCGAGCCGTTGTACCCAATCCATCTCCTCATCGCGCGATCGCGGTGCACCGAGGATCTTGTCGGTGAACTCCTTGAACGTCTGCGGGTCGTGGAGTTGGTTGACGGAAAAGCGCCGGACCAGGACGCCGCGCACGCGATCGGTGCCCTCGCTGTACTCGTTCTTCCATGTGCGGGGGTCGCGCGCTGCCGTCGTCACGACTTCTACGTCGTGCCGTTCTTTGAGCTGTTCCGCGAGCAGACGGCATGCGTGCTCGGCGCCAGCCGTGATTTCGCCTCCGTAGCGCGGCGTGATGAAGGCGAGCTTCATGCGATGGCTCCGCGCGATGCGGGTGTGTCGATCACCGGGCCGGACGGCAGCCGATCCACGACCTCGGCCGCCGGACGCATCGTGCGCTGTCGCCGGGACAACCATCCCGGAAGACCTTCCATGCGATGCGTGGGTGGATTGGACGAGAGTTCCGCAAACATGTCGAGATACTTCCGTTCGATGACAGGCCAGCTGTAATGGCGCTCGAAAAATTCGCGGCCGTTTCGCCCGAGCGTTTCGGCAAGGCCGCGGTCGTCCAGGAGCCGATCGAGCACGCCGGCAAACTCCGAGTCGTTCGTGTAATAGAGGCCGCTGTTGCTGCGGAGGCACTGGCCGAGCAGTACGTCGCATCGCGCGTTGGCGATGACCGGCGTCCCGAGGGCCCAGGCCTCGAGCGCCACCATCGAAAGACTTTCATAGTACGACGGCATGATGAGCGCCACCGCCCCCGCGATCGCGTCGAACTTGTCCTGGTCGTCGACGAAGCCGAGGTGCCTGATGCGCGGATGATCGGGAATGTCGAGCACCGGCGTCCCAATCAGGACCAGTGACGGCGGGTGCGAGTGTCCGTCGACGTACCGAATGAAGAAGTCGAACAACTCCGCGCAGCCTTTGTTGACGTCGATGCGACCGACGTAGATCACGTAGGGTCCATCGAGACCACACTTCTTCCGTACGCGCGCCGGTTCGACGACCTGAGGAATCTCGGACCCGACACCCACAATCACTCCCGGCACCTGCTCGTTGGACGAGACGGCTTGGATCAACGCCCGTTCCTCGTACGAGTTGTACATGATCGCGCGCACGCCGCGAAACACCGGTCCGAAGAGGCCGAGTCCGAGGGCTGGATCGCGCTCTGCCGTCGGAACGAGCACGGTGCGCAAGGGCACGCCCCGCGCGGTGTGATAGGCGTGGTAATAGCGCGCGCTGAACACGACGACGTAGTCGAACTCATCCGGATTTGCGGTGACACGCTCGATCAGTGCAGGGCTGACAGGACCCTCACTCTCCAGCCATTCCAACTCATCGTGCAACGAATGGTGCCGTGTGAAGACCTGCGTCGAACGCTTGCCGAAATCCGCGTCGTCGCGCTCTTGCATGACCGGAAAGCGCTCGACGGCAACACCGTTGACCGTATCCGCGCCGGCCGGAAGTTCGTTGCGCCATGTCACGTAGTCGCGCGCGCACGTGGTCAGCACGCGTACGTCCGCATGGCGTGCAAGGCGCTCGGCGACGTATCGTGCGTGCAACTCGGCACCGCCGCTGATGTTGGCGCCGTACCGCTGCACCACGACGGCGAGCTTCATCGCTCGACGACGCTCCTGGTGAGCCTGACCTTGGCGAGTGGTCATTCCTCCGGAATGCGAGGAGGTAAATCGTCCCGCGAGACGACATCCAAGGAAGGTGTTTCATCGCTGTTTGTCATGGATTCTTCAGCGGACGGCTCGTCGTCGAATCCTTCCTCTGTCTCGCCTTCGGATTCCGTGTCGCTGACACCAGGAGTTGAGGGTGCTCCGGTCGCGGCCTCAGGGGGCACGCCGACGCCGGTGCCTGCGCCCATGCCACGGCGGCCGCGGCGGCGGCGACGCCTGCGGCGAGGCGGGTCGCCAGGCTGGGGCGGTCCTGGCTGTCCCTGCTGGCCCTCGATCGGCGGCTGCACGGCGGTCGGTTCCGGTGGCGCAGCCGCGGCGGCGGCTGGTTGCGGCTGCGGTGCGGCCGCCGTTTCCTGCGGGCGCGGTGCGCGGACCTGCGTGCCCTCGAAGGTGCGGACGCGACGATCGTTGAAGTCGACACGCGCGCTCAGCGACTCGACGCGGAGAGAAAGACTTTGGGCCTCGAGGCTGACGCGCGCGACTTCGGTGACAAGCCGCTGCAGGATCTCGTAGTGCAATGCGTTCCACTCGGCCTGGCGGCGCTCGCGCTCGGTCTCACGCGTAGCGGCGTCGGCGTTCAGGCGTCCCTGGACGGCTAGCGCATGCGCAATCGGGGTGGGATTGAAGAAAAGCCGCAGGATCGGGTTCAGCATCTTGCGGACAAAACGTAGAAGCCCGCTGGGCGAGTCGTACAGATTCACCTCCTCAAACAGAGGCGGCAATGCTGGAGCGGCCTCCGAGGACGACTGTCGGTCACCCGCACCGCGCCGCAGCTGATCGAGCAGGCCGGGCTTCAGTGCCCGGGGATCGAGGATGGCCTCCAGACGCCGGGCGGCCAGCTCCTGTATCTGCTGGTTCGAGAGATCGATTCCGCTGCGCTGCGAGATGCGCGCACGGATGTCTCGCATGATCTGCTCGACATCGACCCGATCGCTTCGGTTGGTCTGCTCGGGTGGAGGCGGCTGCCGCCGCTCCGGGCCCCGCCTGTCGGGGCCGCGCCGACCGCGGTTATGGAAATGTCCGCCGCGGCGTCCTTGCTGATTGTGATCCATCAGTGAATGCTCAGTATTTTTGAAATAGCTGTCCCCAGCCCGTCCGCATGAACTCGCGGATGCGCGATTGACCGATCGTCGGATACCACACCATGTCGTGGTACACGTTCGACGCGAACGGCGCCCACACCATCAGCGGCGAGTGCAGCAGGACGCGCTCGAGCGGGCGGAGAAAGCCCTTGCGGATCATCTGGTCGCCCCAGATGACCAATGATTTTTTTGTCTGGAATCCGAAGTTTTCCATCGAGACGTCGTCGCCGACGAGCTCGATATGCCGCGGATCGGCGATACCGAGGCCCCTCTCGTGCGCCATCCGGAGGAACGGGATCGACATCGGGTCGAATCCCATGAGCTGCGCCGCGATCGCATCGATCGCGACGGAATCGGTCGCCGCGAGAACCAGGTTCTTCACGCGCGGAATCATCGTGCGCGGGCCCGCGCCATCGCCGGCGACGGTCCCGTCCATCACGGTGAAGACGGCCGGGTGCAGCTCGCGCTGCATGTACAGGAGATCAACCAGTACTTCGTGCATGTACTTGTGAGCGTAGTGCCGCACCTCGCGCAGCAACCCGCCAAAGGAATTCTTCACCGAGCCGGTCATCACGGCATGACCGTGCGTCTTCACGGTGGGGAGGTGGAGGATTTGCCGTCCTGGGTAAATCGCAGGAATCTGGATGCCTTCAGGAAAGATGTCGTTCAGTTTCAGGAGCGGGCTCTTGAACGGGTAGATGCGCCATTCCACATCAGTCAGCGGCGTGAACGTCAGGCCATGGCGATTCAGCACCGGTTCCCAGCGGTTGTTGCGGCATCCCTCTCGAGGGGATGTGACGACCGTCTTGTTCTCGATGGGAATCAACCGTTCGCGAGAGAAGCCATCCGCCAGCATCTTCCCGACGACGCCGTCCAGTTGCCACGGCTGTGAAGAGCACGCCGGGAAATACTTTGTCCAGGACAAATTGAGCTTGATGAGTGTGTCGCGATCGCGTGAGAGCGTGTCGCGGTAGCCGGCGAGATCCATGACGCGCGCGTAATCGGTGAGGACCGTTCCTGGCGTGGTGCGGACGACCGCTACTCGCGCCGTGCGCGTGCGAGGCGCAGCTTCGGGTTTCGACGGCGCTTCGATCGTGGTAACGGGCATTTACTTTCCCAGCGGCGAATACAGAAGCGCGATCACGGTGGCCGCCCACAACGCGACGCAGCCCAGAAGGGGCCTGTCTGTCAGCAGCATCGCGGCGGGGCTGCCCCCTCCACGCTTCTGGTGCACCAGATAGAGATATCGGAAGATGCCGTAGAGCACAAAAGGTATTGTCAGGCCGAGCTTGGCCGTGCCCAGCCGCGCGGCCGTGTCGGTGCTGGTGGCATACACCGTATACGCAATCAGGGTCGACGAGGTCACAACCCCGATCATCTGATCCAGGAGATACGGCGAGTACTCCTCCAGGATGCGCCTGTGGTCGGTCGCCCCTTCGGCCAGCAGGGTCAGCTCGTGGCGACGCTTGCTCAGGGCGAGGAAGAGCGCCAGCAGCGTCGTGCAGACCAGCAGCCAGTGCCCGATCGGGACGTCCACGGCAACCGCTCCTGCGATCGCGCGAAGCACGAACCCGGCAGCGATTACGAGCACGTCCACGATCACGACATGCTTGAGCGCTGCGGAATAGATCAACAGCATCGTCAAGTACGTGCCGGCGACGAACCCCAGCTCGGTGCGGATCATGAACGCTGCCTGCACGCCCGCGACGCCGAGGACGAGGCTGGCGACCAGCGCCGTCGTCACTGAGAGCCGGCCCGACGCGATCGGCCGCTCGCGCTTCAGCGGGTGGTTCTTGTCCGTCGTGCGATCGGCGACGTCGTTGAAGAGGTAGACCGCGCCCGACAGCGCGCAGAAGATCGCAAACGTGCCGAGCGCGATCTCGACCGATCCAGGGTCCATCAACCGCCCGCCGAACACCACGCCAGCGAGGACGAGCAGATTCTTCGTCCATTGCTCGGGACGAAGCGAGATCAACAGGAGACGGACGGTCGAGCGCTCCCGCACGACGCGCGCCGGCGCGGCGTCGGTTACGGGAGGTGGCGAAGGTGATACGCGGGCCATGACCGCGCGGCCGCTCCCGGAGGAGCGTGCCGGCTATACCTTTGCGGAGGAGAAGCTGCGAACTGCGTCCGCTTCGTTGTCGTAGGTCTCGAACACCGTGAGCAGCTTCGTGATCGAGAGGAGGTCTGTGATCCGCTTCGTGAGGTTGAGCAGCTTCATACTGCCCCCCTGCCGGCTGACCGTCGTATAGGTCCGGACGATTTCGCCGAGGCCCGCGCTATCGATGTACGGCACCCCTTCGAGGTTGAGCACCACTTTCCGCCGGCCCTGGTGAACGAGGCTGTTGATCTTGTCCTTGAGCAGTTCGTCGCCTTCGCCAAGCGTCATCTTGCCTTTGAGATCCAGGACGATGACGTCGCCCGTGGGCCGTTCTTCGATTTGCATTTACACACGCCTCACGTTCAATCTTCGAGGGAAGATTGCAAATTATAAATGGAAAGGCCAGACGCGGCGTCTGGCCTTTCTGCATTTCACATCGGTAGCGAACGTGGAGCCTCGGAACGTCTACCCGCCGGCGCCTGCAAACTTCCGTTGCTGGAAGCATTCCTTGCAGAAGACCGGTCGGCCCTGCGTGGGACGGAAGGGCACCGTGGTGTCCTTGCCGCACGCGGAGCAGGTGGCCTGGGTCTCGACGCGATCGCGCGTCGACGGCCCGGCACTCACCCGGTTCGCTCGTTTCGCCTTGCACGCTTTGCAGCGCTTGGGCTCGTTCTTGAACTGCTTGTCAGCGAAGAAGAGCTGTTCACCTGCTGTCCAGATGAACTCCGACGCGCAATCCACACACCTCAGGGCCTTGTCCTGGAACTCCATCGGTCGCCACCTTTGTTCGTCGATCCGGGCCCCGCCGCGCTACTCCGATTCGCGCCGGAGCTTCTTGCGATTACGCTTGCGCGCCAACGCCTGCTTGGCTCGCCTTTTGTCCCCCGGTTTCAGGTAGAAGGAGTGCTTCTTGATGTCCTTGATGATGTCTTCCTGCTGCACCTTCCGCTTGAACCGCCGGAGAGCGCTCTCGATCGATTCGCCCTCCTGAATCTTGACTTCAGCCACGCTGTGAAACACCCCCTCACCGGCCTGGTGGCTCCCTGTGATGGCCCTTATAAAAGGGCCGAACATGCTACGCTATCACAGGCAGGCGCGGATTCTAGGCGCAACACCTCGCCACGTCAACGAAATAGTCGGGCTGCTTCCGCGTGTGTTCCCATCCCAGACTCCAGCACGAGTTCAGAGGGTAAATAGCTGTCCTGCGGCTAGTTACCTCAGATTCACGTGAAGATTCTCGTTGTCGGTGGCGGTGCACGGGAGCACGCGTTTGCGTGGAAGCTGTCGCGCGAGCGCACGGTTACAGAGGTGCTGTGCGCTCCCGGGAACCCCGGCATCGGTGCCGTCGCGCGCTGCATACCTGCCGACTCCGGCAAACCAGCGGACCTGTTGACCATTGCCCGTCGCGAGCGTGTCGACCTCACAGTCGTCGGTCCCGAGGTCCCTCTGAGTCGCGGAATATCGGACGCGTTCGCGTCCGACCATCTTCCGATCGTCGGTCCGACCGCGGCGGCCGCGGAGCTCGAATCGAGCAAGGCCTTCGCGAAGGACTTCATGGCGCGGCATGGTGTGCCGACGGCGCGCTTTCGGATCTGCGACTCGGCGGACTCGGCGCTCGCGGCGATTGCCAGCGGTGAGTTCGGTTATCCCGTCGTGATCAAGGCCGACGGTCTGGCCGCGGGCAAGGGCGTCGTGATCGCTGAGGATCGTCCGGCGGCGGACGCGGCGATTCGCGCGGTCATGATCGACCGGCGCTTCGGTGTATCCGGCGAGCGGGTCGTCCTGGAAGAATTCCTGGCCGGCCAGGAGGCGTCGTACTTCGTGCTTGCCGACGGCAACGCGTTCATGTCGCTGTCTTCCGCGCAGGATCACAAACGCATTTTCGACGACGACCGGGGACCAAACACGGGCGGCATGGGTGCGTTCGCGCCGAGCCCGCTGGTAACAGCGGACGTGGAGCGTCGCGTACTCGCTGAGATCGTGCGGCCCGTCCTCGACGGGATGCAACGCGAAGGCAAGCCCTATCGCGGATTCCTGTACGTCGGTCTGATGCTGACCAGCGAGGGTCCCAAGGTGATTGAGTTCAATGTGCGCTTTGGTGATCCCGAGGCGCAGGTCGTGTTCCCGATGCTCGACGAAGATCTGTCCTGGCTGCTCGGTGCAGCGGCGACAGGCGTGCTCCCGTCACGAGCGGCGCGATTCCGGAACGAGCCGCACGTCGGTGTTGTGCTGGCGGCCGGCGGCTATCCCGATGCGGTAGAGACCGGAAAGGCGATTACCGGCCTCGATGCAGCGGACCGTGTGCCCAACTCACTGGTATTTCATGCCGGGACTGCGCGGCGGGATGGGCGGATCGTGACCGCTGGTGGTCGGGTGCTGACCGTGGTCGGCCGTGGCGCCACGTATCGGGACGCAATCGATACCGCGTACGCCGCCGCGTCGCACATCCGGTTCGACGGCATGCAGGTTCGCACCGACATCGGCCGGAAGGCCCTCGCGGTATGAAGTACGCCATCGTCACGTTCGGCTGCCGCGTGAACCAGGCGGACTCCTTCGTCATCGAAGAACAGCTTCGCCGCCGGGGTGCCGTCGATGCGTCGCCCGAGGACGCCGATCTTGTGGTCATCAACACCTGCTCGGTGACGGCGAGTGCCGATCAAGGGACGCGACAGACGATCAGGCGGATTGTCCGCAGCAACCCGGGCGTGAAGGTGGTTGTCACCGGTTGCTACGCGACGCGCCGGCCTGAGGAAATCAGCGAGCTGCCGAACGTCGTGCAGGTCGTGAGCAACGACGCGAAGGACACGCTCGTCGCCGCGCTCGACGCCGCAGGCGAGTTGACGACGGCGCGGAGGTTCGACGGGGGAGAGGGTCCCTGCGGGCTGGCGTTGGAGCCAGGGGTTGCCGGCCGGACAGCGCTGATACTGCGCGTTCAAACTGGATGCGACGAGGCGTGCAGTTACTGCATCATCCCGCGCACACGTGGCGCCGGCCGTTCACGACCGCCGGGTGACGTAATTCGTGACATTCGACTGGCCGTCGATGCAGGGTACCGCGAAATTGCGATTACCGGCGTGCATCTCGGATCGTACGGGCGCGATTTTGGCGACGGCACTACGCTCGCGCACCTTGTCCGGGTGCTGTGCGAGTGGCCGGACGACGTAATTTTTCGTGTCAGCTCGCTCGAGCCAATGGACTGCACGCCGGAGATTGTCGACTCCGCGGCACGTTCGCCGCGGATCGCCGCGCATTTTCACCTTCCGCTCCAGCATGGGTCGGACGCGATGCTCGCGGCGATGAAGCGGCCCTACACGGCCGGGTATTACCGCGACCTCGTCGACGATATCCGCGCCCGTCTTCCCCACGCGTCGGTAGGTACGGACATCATCGTTGGCTTTCCCGGCGAGACCGCGCAGCACTTCGACGTGATGCGCGTTGTGCTCGACGCGCTGCCCGTGACCTACCTCCACGTCTTCCCGTACTCGGATCGTCCCGGCACCGATGCGACGCGGATGCCGGATAAAGTTGACGGCAATGTCATCCGCGCGCGCGCCCGGGAGATTCGCGCCATCGGGGAGCGGAAAGCCGCACAGTTCCGGCAATCGCAGGTGGGCCTGACGCTGCGGGCACTGACCGTGGACGACGGGCGGTCGGTTGTGACGGGAAATTATCTGAAGGTGAGAATCGCCGAACCGCGACCGCGGAACACCTGGGTTGATGTTGAAATCGACAGCGCGGATCCGCTCGTCGGCCGGGCGCTAACCCATTAAGAGCGCCATCTGCTGCGCGGCGGATTTCTTGACGCCCCCCTCGACAATCAATTGACCACACGCCGCGCGGATATCGCGCCCGCGGCTCTTGCGTACCGAGACAGTGAGGTGACGGTCGGCCAGGATCTGAGCGAATCGATCGATGCGTTCATCAGAAGGCCGCTCAAACGGAATGCCTGGCGCGGGGTTCAGCGGAATCAGGTTGACCTTGGACTTGATCCCGGACAGCAGGCGCGCGAGCCGACGCGCATCTTCCGGCGTGTCGTTGACGCCGTTGAGCATCACATATTCGAACGTGATGCGGCTTCGCTTCTTCAGCGGAAACCGCCGGCACGTCTCGAGGATCTCGGCCAGCGGATACTTCCGATTGGGCGGCACGAGCTCGGTCCGCTGCTCGTCGGTCGTCGCGTGCAGCGAAATCGCAAGGTTCGGCATCAGTGGCTCATGCGCCAGACGCTGCAATCCTGGAACAATCCCGACCGTCGACAACGTGACACGCCTGGGGGACACAGCGAGGCCCTCCTCTGCATGAAGGATGCGCAGCGCCTTCATCGTGCTGTCGTAGTTGTGCAGCGGCTCGCCCATCCCCATGAGGACGATATTGAACGGCCGATCGAGCAGACCAGTGGCCTCGGCAAGGACGCGAACCTGACCTGCGATTTCACCGGCCGTCAGATTGCGAACCAGCCCCATCTTCCCCGTCAGGCAGAAGCCGCATCCCATGGCGCATCCGACCTGCGTCGAGATGCAGAACGTCATTGCGGGCGTGTCGGGGATGAACACCGCCTCGATACGGCGACCGTCGGCGAGTTCGAGCACGAATTTCCGCGTGCCGTCGATCGACCGGCTCTCCGACATGACAACCGGCGTGGTAAGCGTGAACTCAGAGGCAAGCTGTGAGCGCAGACCCTTCGAGAGATCGGTCATTCGCTCGAAATCGACGATGCCGCGTTTGTAGATCCAGCGGTAGACCTGTCGCGCGTGGAAGCGCTCGCCGCCTTTTGCTTCGAGGGCAGCTTCCAGCTCGGGAATTTCGAGCTCAGCCAGATCCAGGGGCGCGGTGCTCATGCTATGTCCCGCATTTCGTGGAAGATGCGAGCATTCGATTCTAGCAAATCGAACACGCCGCAACTGAGCTATCGGCGTGGGCGAGACGCATGAGGCACCCTTTCGTTATTGCAGCCTGAATCCGCCGCATGTTATGATTCGCGTGTTCTTCTAATTCCCTGTCTGTCAATGGTTTGCGGCGTGCTCTGGGAATGAGACCGCGTCGTAGTGTTGACCGGCTCGGGCCCCGGTACCAACTGACTTCCCAACGCATCCGTGACTCAACCACTCATCGTCCGTGACGTGCTCCCTAACGGTCTCCGGCTCCTCACCGAGCGGATGCCGCATGTCAGGTCTGTCAGCATCGGTGTGTGGCTCGCCCGCGGCTCGCGCCACGAGCCGCAGGAGCAGAGCGGTATCGCGCATTTTGTCGAGCACATGCTCTTCAAAGGGACGGCGACCCGCAGCGCCGAGGACATCGCGCAGACGATCGACTCGATTGGCGGCCAGATGGACGCGTTCACGGCGAAGGAGTACGCGAGCTATTACATCAAGGTGCTCGACGAACATCTCCCGCTTGCCGTTGACGTCCTCTCGGACATCGTGAGGCGGCCGGCGTTCAGCGAAAACGATATCGATCGCGAGAAGAAGGTGGTGCTCGAAGAGATCAAGATGGTCGAGGACACGCCTGACGATCTGGTCCACGAGCTCTTCACCGAGAGTTTCTGGGAAGGCCACCCGCTTGGCCGTCCGATCCTCGGCACGAAGGAGACCGTCGAAGCGCTGACGGTCGAGGGGCTGCGGCGATATTTCGGCGGGGTGTACACCGCGCCAAACATGATCATTGCCGCGGTCGGCAACATCGAGCACCAACAGGTACGCGACATCGTGGAGCGGGCTTTCGGGTCTGTTCCGAGCGAGAACTGGCAGCTGTCAGACGCGCCTCCCCGTGTCGTTCCGCGCATCATTATCCGCAACAAGGAGCTCGAGCAAAGTCACGTCTGCCTCGGCACGAGCAGCTATCAGCAGGATCACAAGGATCGGTATTCGAGCTACGTTCTCAACACGATCCTTGGTGGCTCGATGAGCTCGCGTCTGTTTCAGAATGTCCGCGAGAAGCGCGGGCTGGCGTACGCGGTGTTCAGCGGCCTCAGCGCGTACCGCGATGCCGGTTCGATGACCATCTATGCCGGATGCGCCAACCACGCGATCGGCGAGCTGATCGACGTCGTGGTCGCGGAATTGAGGCGGATGAAGGACGAACCCTTACCGGAACCGGAGCTTCGACGCGCCAAGGATCACCTCAAGGGCAGCCTCATGCTGAATCTCGAGA
This sequence comes from uncultured Acidobacteriota bacterium, assembly GCA_963741135.1. Lineage (GTDB taxonomy): Bacteria > Acidobacteriota > Vicinamibacteria > Vicinamibacterales > UBA2999 > Gp6-AA40. The sequence continues at coordinate 465,768 of CAVUHC010000002.1, read as the reverse complement.
GCACGTCGAGCCGCATGTCGCATCTCGCGCGGCAGGAAATCTACTTCGACAGACAGTTCGGCCTCGATGAAACACTGGAAGGCGTGGAGCGGGTCTCCACGGACGAAGTGCAACGGGTGGCGCGCGACCTGCTCCGCGACGGCGCGCTCGCGGCGACCGTGCTGGGCGCGGTCAATGGCCTGGAGATAACGCCGGAGCGACTTTCGCTGGGATGATACCGAGGTACACGCACCCGGAAATGGGTCGCATCTGGAGCGACCAGCGGAAATATGAAGCCTGGCTGCAGGTTGAATTGGCCGCGGTCGACGCGATGGCCCGGGCCGGGATCGTGCCTCAAGACGCGGCGGACGACATCCGCGCCCGCGCCGCCTTCGACATCGACCGCATCGAGGAGATCGAACTGGTCACGCAGCACGACGTGATCGCGTTCACCACCGCAGTCGCCGAGCGCGTTGGTCCTTCAGCCCGGTGGCTCCATTTCGGTCTCACCTCCTCCGACGTCATCGACACCGCACAGGCCCTGCAGATGCGCGACGCGTGCGACCTCCTCCTGAAAGGCCTCGACGGGCTCATGCAGGCGGTGCGCTTCCGCGCCGACGAGCATCGCCGTACGCCGATGATCGGCCGTACGCACGGCGTGCATGCCGAGCCGATGACCTTCGGGTTGAAGCTGGCTCTCTGGTACGCGGAGCTGGCGCGCGACGTGGCACGGGTCGAGCGCGCGCGCGAGGTGATCTCCGTCGGGAAGCTGTCGGGCGCCGTGGGCACATTCGCCCACCTCCCTCCGTCCGTCGAAGCCGACGTCTGCCGCACGCTGAATCTCCAGCCGGCGCCGGTGGCCTCGCAAGTCATTCAACGGGATCGACATTCCGAGCTGCTGTCCACCCTCGCGATCACTGGTTCCTCGCTCGAGAAGTTCGCGCTCGAAATCCGCGGACTACAGAAGAACGGAGATCGGCGAGGTCGAGGAGCCGTTTGCGAAAGGGCAGAAGGGCTCGTCGGCGATGCCGCACAAGCGTAATCCGATCGGCTGCGAGCAGATCGTTGGCCTTGCGCGGCTGCTTCGCGCCAACGCAAGCGCGGCGTTCGAAAACAACGCGCTCTGGCACGAGCGCGACATCTCGCATTCGTCCGTCGAGCGCATCATCCTGCCTGACAGCTTTACCGTGCTCGATCACATGCTGCGCCGGTTCACCCGCATCGTTTCCGGCATGGTCGTCTCTCCGCAGCGCATGAAGGAAAACCTCGATCGCTCGCGGGGCGTGGTGTTCTCGGGCACCGTGCTGCTGGAGTTGGCGCGCCGTGGTGTGTCGCGGGAGCACGCCTACGAATGGGTGCAGCGCAACGCGATGCGCGCCTTCCATGAGGCGCGGGACTTCAAGGCGCTCCTCCTGGCCGATACCGACGTCACTCGGGCGCTTCCGTCGGCCGATATCGAGCGCGCGTTCGATCTCGACGAGCAGTTGAAGCACGTCGACGAGATATTTCACCGGGTATTCGAGGGTCGACAGGAAGTCGTGGGGGCCGGCTTCAACAGGCCCGTAGGGAGGTAGTGTTTCATGCGTGCCCGCGTGTTTGTCACTTTGAAACCATCGGTATTCGATCCACAGGGGAAGACGGTGACCGATGCGCTGCACACGCTCGGCTTTGCCGCCGTAAGAGATGTCCGGCAGGGGAAGTACTTCGAGCTGGATGTCGACGCGCGCAGCCCGGATGACGCGCGCCGCTTGGCCTCCGAGGCAGCCGACAAGCTCCTGTCGAATCCCGTCATCGAAAGCTATCGCATCGAGATCGTCGACGAGGTGACCGCATGAAGTTCGCCGTCGTTGTGTTCCCCGGATCCAACTGCGACCACGATGCGCACTACGCCGCGACGCACGTGCTCGGCCAGCAGGCGGAGTATGTGTGGCACAAGGACACGAGTCTCGGGAACGCCGACGCGGTCATCCTGCCCGGCGGTTTCGCGCACGGCGACTACCTGCGGACCGGCGCGATTGCGCGCTTTTCACCAGTCATGACGGCGGTCAGGACATTCGCCGACGCCGGGGGACCGGTCCTCGGGATCTGCAACGGCTTCCAGGTGCTGCTCGAGGCGGGCATGCTTCCCGGTGCGATGCTTCGCAACCGCAGCGTCAAGTTTCAGTGCGAGCACGTCCTGATCAAGACCGAGCAGACGGACACGCCGTTCACCCTCGCGTGCCGCCCAGGGCAGGTGCTCCGCATCCCGATCGCCCACGGCGAAGGCAACTACTACGCGGAGCCGGACGTCGTTGCGCGGCTCGACAAGAATCGCCAGGTGGTCTTTCGCTATACGAACGCCGACGGGGTCCCGACCGACGATGCCAATCCAAACGGCTCGGTCGGCAACATCGCCGGTCTCTGCAACGAACGACGGAACGTCGTCGGCCTCATGCCGCATCCGGAACGCGCCTGCGAGCTGGCGCTCGGCAGCTCCGACGGGCTGGTCCTCTTCGACTCGGTCGTGCGCGCCGTGACACAGGGCGCGTTTGCGGCGGCGAGATGACCATCGCTCCGGATGTTCTCGAGCGCCATGGCCTCAAGCCGGACGAATATCAACGGATCGTCGACGCGCTGAAGCGCGAGCCGACGCTGACGGAGCTCGGCATCTTCTCCGTCATGTGGTCGGAGCATTGCAGCTACAAGAGCTCCCGCGTGCACCTGAGAACGCTGCCGACGACCGGGCCGCGCGTGCTGCAGGGTCCCGGCGAGAACGCCGGCGCCGTTGACATCGGCGACGGGCTGGCGGCGGTCTTCAAGATCGAATCGCACAACCATCCCTCGTTCATCGAGCCGTACCAGGGCGCCGCAACCGGCGTGGGCGGCATCATTCGCGACATCTTCACGATGGGCGCGCGGCCAATCGCGCTCCTCAACTCGCTGCGCTTCGGATCGCTCGATGATCCGCTCGTGCGCCGTACGTTCGCCGGCGTCGTCGCAGGAATTGCGGGCTACGGCAACAGCATCGGCATCCCGACAGTCGGCGGCGAGGTGGGTTTCGACGAAAGTTACACCGGCAACCCGCTCGTCAACGTGTTCTGTCTCGGAATCGCCAACGCCGCCGACATCATCAAGGGTGTCGCCTCCGGCGCGGGCAACGCGGTCTACTACGTGGGCGCCAAAACCGGCCGCGACGGGATCCATGGCGCGACGATGGCGTCGGCGGAGTTCGACGACAAATCAGCGGAAAAGCGTCCCGCGGTACAGGTCGGCGATCCGTTCATGGAGAAGCTCCTCCTCGAAGCGTGCCTCGAGGTCATGAAGACCGACGCGCTCATCGGCATCCAGGACATGGGCGCGGCGGGATTGACCTGCTCCACGTCGGAAATGGGATCGCGTGGCGGTGCGGGCGTCGAGATCGACGTGTCACTGGTGCCGCAGCGCGAGAGCGGCATGACGCCGTACGAAATCATGCTCTCCGAGTCGCAGGAGCGCATGCTGATGGTCGTCAAGCGGGGCCGCGAAGCAGAAGTCGAGCAGATCTTCGAGAAATGGGATCTTCACGCGGTCCGCGTGGGTGAGGTGACGACCGACGGCAAGCTGCGAGTGAAGAACCGCGGTGAGGTCGTTGCGGAAATTCCGAACCGCGCGCTGACAGACGAGGCGCCGCGTGTACCGGCGGCCGATGTCGGAGCCGGCCTACATCAAGGAAGTGCAGCAGCTCTCCTTGGCGTCGCTCGGCAAGCCGGCCGCGCCGGCGGAAGTCTTCAGGCGCTTGCTTGCGTCACCGACGATCGCGAGCAAGCGGTGGGTGTACCGCCAGTACGACCACATGGTGCGCACCAATACGCTCGTCATGCCTGGTATGGGCGCGGGCGTCGTGCGCGTCAAGGGCACGAATCGCGCGCTGGCGATGTCGGTCGATTGCAACGGCCGCTTTGTCTACCTCGATCCGTTTGCAGGCGCCCAGTTAGCGGTTGCCGAAGCGGCGCGGAACGTCGCGTGCGCCGGCGGTGTTCCCGATCGGCGCCACCAACTGCCTCAACTTCGGCAATCCCGAGCGCCCCGAGATCATGTGGCAGTTCGCCAAGCGCCGTCGAGGGGATGGGCGCGGCGTGTCGGGCGCTCGGACATTCCGATCACCGGGGGCAACGTCAGCCTCTACAACGAAACCGACGGCCGCGGGGTGCTCCCGACACCGGTGCTTGGCGTGGTCGGACTGATCGAAGAGGCGGATACGGTCGTCCGCCGTGCATTCCAGGCCGCCGGCGATGTCGTCATCATGTTGGGCGATACGCGCGACGAGCTTGGTGGGAGCGAATACCTGAAAGTGATGCACGGCCTGATTCGCGGCGTGCCGCCTGCGCTCGACCTCGGGCGCGAGGCAGCGCTGCACCGCGTGCTCGATCGAAGGCGCAGCCACGGGGATCATTCGCTCCGCACAGGACTGTTCGGAGGGAGGCTTCGCGGTGACGCTGGCCGAGTGCTGCATCGGTACGGGCCTCGGCGCGGATGTCGAACTGCCGGGGGTCGCGTCCGCCACCGCAGGATTGGGTGACATCGCCACGTTGTTCAGCGAGTCCGCGTCGCGGGTCATCGTATCCGTCGCCGCCGGACGGGAGGCCGATCTGCTGGGGCTGGCGGCTCGCGAAGGGGTTTCGGCACGTCGCATCGGGCTCGTGGGCGGCTCCCGTATTCGTGTGGCGATCGACGGCCGCAGGGTGCTTGACGAGCCGCTCGACGAGGCCGAACAGACATGGGCGACGGCGATCGAGCGCTACTTCGAGCCCGCGCGGGCTATTGCATGACACCGTACACTGGGAAGGTCTCTAGCTAGTGGCATGTTTCTTCCGAATTACTAACGGGCCGCTCCGTTGTCGCGGCCGCAGATCGCGCTCGGAGGCCTGTTGTGACTAGTACTCAATCAGTGCGAACGGTCCACTAAATGGTCGACAAGTTCAAGGACGAATGCGGCGTGTTCGGGATCTTCGGTCACTCCGAGGCCTCGAACCTCACCTACCTCGGTCTGTACGCGCTGCAGCATCGGGGGCAGGAGAGCGCCGGCATCGCCGCCTCGGACGGTACGCTGATTCGCCTCCACAAGGCGATGGGCTACGTAAACGAGGCGTTCAACAGCGAGTCGCTGGCGAAGCTGCCCGGCTCCCTGGCAGTGGGACACGTGCGATATTCCACCGCCGGCGAAAGCCTCGTCGCGAACGCGCATCCGATCGTCGTCGACAGCATCCACGGCCAGCTCGCGGTCTGCCACAACGGCAATCTGGTGAACGCCGGTGAGCTGCGCGACGCGCTGGTCCGGTGCGGTGCCATCTTCCAGACGAACAGCGACACCGAGGTTGTCGTGCATCTGTTCGCCCGATCGCGCCAGGAAGGTGTCGAGGCGGCCATCGTCGACGCCATTTCGCAGGTCCGCGGCGCCTTCTCCTTCGTGATGATGACCAAGGATCGCGTCATCGGCGTCCGTGATCCGCACGGATTCCGTCCGCTCGCGATCGGCAAGCTCGGCGACGCCTGGGTGATCTGCTCTGAAACCTGCGCGCTCGATCTGATCGGAGCGACCTACGTGCGCGACGTCGAGGCCGGTGAGGTGGTGGTCGCGAGTGCCGGCGGCCTGAAATCGATCAAGCCATTCGGGCCGGCCCGCCAGTCGCAGTGCGTGTTCGAGCACGTCTATTTCGCGCGTCCCGACAGCTACGTGTTTGGCGAAAGTGTCAACGAAGTGCGGACACAGCTGGGTCGCACCCTCGCGCAGGAAGCGCACGTCGACGCCGACGTGGTCGTCCCCATTCCTGACTCAGGAGTCTGCGCCGCCATCGGGTACGCGGAGGCGTCGGCCATTCCGATGCGCATGGGCCTTATCCGGAATCACTACGTCGGGCGCACGTTCATCGAGCCTCAACAGTCAATCCGCCATTTTGGGGTGCGCGTGAAGCTCAACCCCGTCCGCAGCATCCTCGAGGGCAAGCGCGTCGTGCTGGTGGACGATTCGATCGTGCGCGGGACGACCAGCCGGAAGATCGTGCGGATGGTGAGGAGCGCGGGCGCGCGCGAAGTCCACATGCGCATCAGCTGCCCTCCGACGGTGTCTCCCTGTTTCTACGGCATTGACACGCCGCGTCGGTCCGAACTGATTGCCGCCACGCACACGCTCGACGAGATACGCAAGTACCTCGACGCGGACAGCGTGGCATATCTCAGCCTCGATGGGCTGACGAGCGCCGTTCAAGGAGGGCGCTCGAGATACTGCACGTCGTGCTATACGGGTGTCTACCCAGTGGCCTTCCCGCGTGACGAGACGGCTTACCTGCAGCTGGCGCTGAAGCTGAACGCCGACGCGCCACAGCCAGAGCCGGCGATGCACGCGACAGCTGTCACAGATCCCGTCGTTCGTTGATGGACTACAAGGCTTCCGGCGTCGACATCGACGCGGGCAACGAAACCGTCCGCCGCATCCGTGGCCTCGCTCGCTCGACGTTCACGAGCGGCGTCCTCTCCGATATCGGCTCCTTTGGCGGGTTGTTCCGGCTCGAGCCGGGTCAGTTCCGCGAGCCAGTGCTCGTCTCGAGCGCCGATGGCGTCGGGACCAAGTTGAAGGTCGCGTTCCTCGCCAACCGCCACGATACGATCGGCGCCGATCTCGTCAATCACTGTGTCAACGACATCCTCGTGCAGGGGGCCGAGCCGCTGTTCTTCCTCGACTATCTCGCGACCGGCCGGCTGTTGCCCGACGTTGCCGAATCGATCATCAGCGGCATCGCCGCAGCGTGCCGCGCGAACGGGTGCGCGCTGCTTGGCGGCGAAACCGCGGAAATGCCCGGGTTTTACAACGACGGCGAATACGATCTCGCCGGATTCATCGTCGGCGTTGTCGATCGTCAACGCCTGATTGCAGGCCGGACCATCACCGTCGGCGATGTGCTGGTTGGCGTCCCCTCGTCTGGCCTGCACACCAATGGGTATTCGCTGGCTCGGCGCGTCATCTTCGAGCATCTGCAGCTCAAGGTGAGCAGCTATGTGCCCGAACTGTCGCGAACCGTGGGTGAGGCGCTGCTCGAGCCCCACCGATCGTACTTGCCGTTCATCCGGCCCTTGCTCGACGCCGGCCGCATAAAAGCGATGGCGCACATTACGGGCGGGGGGATTACCGACAATCTGCCGCGCGTGCTGCCGCACGGCACCGCGGCGGTCGTCGATGGATCGGCGTGGGAGGTGCCGCCGATCTTCAGGTGGCTCCAGCAGAACGGCAACATTCCGACCGTCGACATGATGCGCACGTTCAATATGGGGATCGGTCTGATCATCGTCACCGGCCGCGACCACGCTGAAGCGCTCCTCGGCGAGCTTGCGGCCCGCGGCGGCCGCGATGCGCGTGTGATCGGAGAGATCGTTCCGGGCGAGCAATCCGTGATCTACGCATGAAGGGGTCGGGAGTCATTTCGAATTTCGAAACTGCGGCAGCGCGTCTTGAACCCGCCGATTCGTTGCTCTGCGGCACGCTTCCATTTCCGCCGCGGTTTGAGGTGAATTGACGATCGCCAACCAACTGCTTGGCTCCTGCACTGGCCACGCCGACAGCCAGGTGGCGTCCCCGTTGCCGCAGCGACGCCAGAGGCTTGACCACTTCCAATCCTCGGCACGGTCAACAAGTGAAGCGCGAAGCGGATTTCGTTCTACGTAACGGCAGACGCAAAGGAAGTGCTCGTCACTCGTCACGGGTATGGCGCGGAACCGGCCTTGGTAAACTGCGCCTTGTCCGTCCGCATGGCGCGTAAGCTGCCATCTTCGAGCATGGGTGGCCGTGAGCCAGTGCATGAACCGTGAGAGGGCGCCGTCGGCCTTCGGAGAGATCACGATATGCCAATGGTTCGGCATCGCGCAGTACGCATACAGTGAAACGTGGCTATGCGAGAGGGCATCGATCAGGACGCGCTCGAATGCCGCGTAGTCTCCAGAACACTCAAAAAGAGGCAGTTTTCGCGCGGCTCGATTCATCACATGAAAAGTGAGTCCTGCCGTCCCAACGCGCTTCCGTCTAGGCACGGCGCGCCAGTCGCAACGCGGATGCCGGGAATGCGGTTTCGAAATTCGAAATGACTCCCGACCCCGTGAACCGCCGACTCGGTGTCCTCATCTCGGGACGCGGAAGCAATCTTCAAGCACTCATCGACGCGATCGCGGACGGCAGGCTCGACGCCTCGATCGCGGTCGTTCTCTCCAACCGTGAAGATGCCGCGGGTCTGGATCGAGCGCGGGCGGCCGGGCTCGAGGCCATCTGCCTCTCCCATCGCGGGTGGCCGACGCGAGACGACTACGATCGCGCGCTGGTGCGGGAGTTGCGTGCGCGCGACGTTGGCCTGGTCTGCCTTGCCGGATTCATGCGGCTGGTTGGTGCGCCGCTCATTGAAGCGTTTCCGAATGCGATTCTCAACATCCATCCGTCGCTGCTGCCTGCGTTTCCCGGCCTGGACGCGCAGCGGCAGGCGATTGAGCATGGCGTGAAGGTGAGTGGCGTAACCGTCCACCTCGTTACTGCGGAACTGGATGGCGGGCCAATCGTGGTGCAATGCGCCGTGCCAGTTCTTCCTGGAGATACACCCGAATCGCTCTCGGCGCGAATCCTCGCGGAGGAACATCGTGCATATCCCGAGGCGGTGCAGATGGTTCTCGAGGGGGGTTGGCAGGTTGAAGGGCGGCGGTTTCGTCGGAGCTAGACCGCCGATTTCGGTGTCAACGTGACGATCGCCACCTCAGGCGGACAGTTGATTCGGATCGGCACGTAGACGGTTCCAACGCCTCGGCTCACGAACATCGATGTGTTCTCGCGCGATCCAAGCCCTGACAAGATCGGAAACCGGCGGTGCGCGACCGCCCCAAGTCCTGGCAGAACGACCTGGCCGCCGTGGGTGTGCCCTGAGAGAACTGCCGCGACGTTGAATTGCGCCGCGTCATCCAACCTTCGCGGATCGTGCGCCAGGAGGATTGTCGTATCGTGCGCACGACTCAGCACCCGACCAATTTCTGAGGTCTTCCGCGTCCAGAACCTGATCCCCGCAAGCTCCAGGCCCTCCCCTCGGATCTCGAGCCGCGTTCGAGCGTCCTTCAGCACCTCGATGTGCTTCGCGACCAACGCCGCGGCCATGTCGCGGTCGTCGTCGTGGTTCCCGAGAATCGCGAACACGCCATTGGGCGCCTGTAACGGCGCGAGCAGATCCGCCACAGGTCCGACATACGCGCGATCGCCCCACGTCACGTAGTCGCCGCCGAGAACGATCAGGTCTGGATGCGCCCTGGTGATGAGATCGATTGCCGCCTGCACATCTTCGGCTGGGACCATCGCGCTGTGATGAATGTCTGTAATCAGGCCGATGCGCAATCCATCAAGCGCCGGAGGCAGACCTGATACGGGGAGTGTTGCCTCAGTCAGGCCGATGTGATGACGCTCGTACGCGACGCCGTACGCGCCGGCCCCAGTGAATGCGCCCACCGCGGTGGCGACCATTCCCTTGATTGCCGCGCGCCGGGTGAGGGGCATACGCGGTTGTATAGTAGCGGCTGATGGACCTATATGGCGAGTTGGAGTGGCGCGGTCTTGTATTCGACGCCACCGAGGGGCTGCGCGATCTCATCGCTCGCGAAAAACTCACGACCTACATCGGATTCGATCCCACGGCGGCAAGCCTTCACGTCGGAAGTCTCCTGCCGATGGTCACGCTCGCTCGCCTGCAGCGCTTCGGCCATCCACCGATTGCGGTGGTCGGCGGCGGTACCGGGATGATCGGCGATCCGAGCGGAAAGGCTACAGAGCGCGCCCTCCTCACAATGGAGCAGGTCGAAGCCAACGTTGAAGGTATTCGCCGGCAGGTGTCGCGGTTTCTCGATTTCGACGATGTCGCGGCGCCCGCGCGGCTTGTGAACAACGCCGAGTGGCTCACGAAACTCAGCGCAATCGAGTTCATGCGGGACGTCGGGAAGTACTTCACCGTGAACTACATGCTTGCGAAGGAATCGGTGAGGCGACGCAGTGACAGTGACGAAGGCATTTCATACACCGAGTTCAGTTATCTGCTGCTGCAGTCGTACGATTTTCTCGTGTTGCACGATCGCTTTAATTGCAGCGTGCAGATGGGCGGCAGTGATCAGTGGGGCAACATCACCGCCGGCGTCGATCTGATCCGGCGGCTCCGGAGCTCCAAGGCCCACGGCCTCGTGATGCCGCTGATGACGACGGCATCGGGAGCAAAATTCGGCAAGACCGAGGCAGGGGCCGTATGGCTCGATCCGGGCCTGACCTCGCCATTTCGGTTCTTCCAGTTCTGGTTGCATACCGATGACAGCGACGTGGGGAAGTACCTTCGGTTCTTCACGTTTCTCGATCGAGCGACAATCGAACAGCTCGAAGACACCGCTCGGACGGCACCGGAGTTGCGCGAAGCCCAGCGGGCGCTCGCACGACGAAGTGACGCGGATGGTGCACGGCGACGAGGCGGTCGCGCGTGCGGAACGCGCGTCCGGCGTCCTCTTTGGTGAAGACATCTCGACGCTTCCTGCTGACGACGTATTGTCGGTCTTCGACGATGTGCCTTCGTCGACTGTGACGGCGGACAGACTGGCTGGTGAGGGCGTAGCCGTGGTGGAGCTGCTCGCATCCAGCGGGCTGACAGCCTCGAAGGGCGAAGCCACCCGCTTGATTCGCGGCGGCGGCGTCTACGTCAACAACCGCCGCGTGACAGACGAAAAGGCGCGGCTCCGCTCTGGGGACGCCATAGACGGACGGCTGTTCGTTCTCCGCAAGGGCGCCAAGCAGAACCACCTCGTGAAAATCGGATAGGATCGCGTTTCGGGCGCGTCGCCGGTCCCCGCTGACGCCCGTCTTATCGAGATGAAGGTCGGCGACGGGTTTCACCTCACGTATTGCTCCAACATCCATCCCGGTGAGACGTGGGAAGCGATGGACGGCGCGCTGCGCACGTCGTTGCCGCGTATTCGCGAGATCCTGGGCTACCGTGGTGCGATGGCCGTGGGACTGCGCGTGTCTGCCGAAGCCGCCGCGGCACTGGACCAGCAGCCGGCACTGGATCGCTTTCGCGACTTCCTGCGCGAAGGCAACTACTACGTCTTCACGATCAACGGGTTTCCGTACGGCGCCTTTCACGGTGGGCGTGTGAAGGAGCGTGTGTACTTGCCAGACTGGCGCACCCGCGAGCGGCTGGACTATTCGAACTCGCTGGCACGCATCCTTGCGGCACTTCTCGGGGGCCGCGAAGATATCGAGGGGAGCGTCAGTACCGTGCCGGGCGCTTTCCGGGCTGCAGTTCATGACGATGGCGATGCCAGGACAATCGCCGTGAACTTTCTTCGCCATGCCGCGTTTCTCGTACGGCTCCGCCAGCAGGCGGGCGCGACTGTTGCGCTTGCCATCGAACCCGAGCCCATGTGTCTAATTGAGACCACAGACGATGCCGTCGGGTTCTTTTCGAAATACCTGTTCGATCCCTCGCTCGTGTCGTCGGTTTCCGCCGAAACGGGGACGCCTCTTGCCGTGGATGACGTCCGGCGCCATGTCGGGATCTGCCTCGATGCGTGTCATGTTGCTGTGGAGTTCGAGGATCCGCTTGTGGCGCTGCGAAAGCTGAGTGACGCAGGCATCAGGATTCTGAAGGTGCAGGTCAGCTCGGCTCTGCACCTGGAGCATCAGGACGCGGCGGCACTGTCGCATTCGCTGACGCGATTCGCCGACGATACCTATCTTCACCAGGTGGTCGAGAACAGCGCCGCGGGGCGGGTCCAGTTTACTGACCTGCCTGATGCGCTTGCCGCCGCGGCGCGCGATCCAGGAATTCATCGCGACTGGCGTGTCCACTTCCACGTGCCGATCTTTCTCGCCGCGATGCAGGGATTCGAGACAACGCAGCGCGATCTGTCGGCGCTGCTCGGCGCGCTGAAGCGCGAGCCAGCGTGCCGCTATCTCGAGATCGAAACGTACACGTGGGACGTGCTGCCGCCGGAGTACCGCACGACGGACGTCTGCACGGCGATCGCGCGAGAGCTGTCATGGACACGGTCGCAGCTCGAAGCGTGAAGCGTCCGCGATGGCGGGCGTACCTCCTGCTCTCGCGGATCTCGAACCTGCCTACCGTCTGGACCAACGTGCTCGCCGGCATTGTCGCGGCGCATGCTCCAGTTCAGTGGTCCGTCGTTGCGCGAGTGGCCGCTGGCGTGTCGTTGCTCTACACGGCCGGCATGTTCCTCAATGATGCATTCGACAGGCACATCGACAAGGTCGAGCGGCCCGACCGTCCGATTCCCGCGGGCGACGTCACCGCGCGGGCTGCGTTCGTCGCCGGCTTTGCGATGCTCGCGGCCGGTGTGTTCGTCGTGGCCATGCAGGCGCGATCTGTGGCGCCGCTTGCGTGGAGCCTCCTTCTGGCTGCGGCGATTGTCCGCTACAACCATCATCACAAGAAGAATCCGCTCGGTCCGTTGGTGATGGGCCTCTGCCGAGGGCTGGTGTACTGCGTTGCCGCGTCTGCCGCGGCGGTTGCTGTTCCGCTCGGCGTTCTTGTGGCTGCCCTGTGTCTCATCGCTTACGTTGTGGGGCTGACCGAGGTGGCAAAGCGGATTGGTCCGCGTGCCGGGGTTGTGGTTCCGCTCCTCATTGCGGGCATCTCACTGTTTGATGCGGGGGTGATCGCGTTGAGCGGCGGCGGAATTGCCCTGGTTGCGCTCGCGGCCGTGGGCTTCCCCGCGACGCTCATGCTTCAGCGCGTGGTGCCAGGGACCTGATCGAAAAGATGCGCGAGCATGGCGTCACGGACGGATGTCGGTTCCATCACGCCCCGCACGGCATTCTTTTCCGACGAGATGAACACCGGTCCATGCTCGGCGCGGTCGGTGATTCGACCGTGCGACCCCCGAACAAGCGATGCGTCCAGCGGAATCACTTCCAGCAGATACCGGAAGCCGAGTGCCTTCTTCGCAAGCGTGTACCCGATCTTGAGCTTGGGCATCGGTATCGCCGGATCGAGGAAGAGCTCGGCGGGGTCGTACCCGGGCTTGCGATGGATGTCGACCGTTCGCGCGAAGTCCGGCGCGCGGCGGTCGTCCAGCCAGTAGTAGTAGGTGAACCACGCATCCGCGGCGGCGATCGCAACCAGCTCACCCGAGCGCTCGTGATTCAACCCGTGAGCGGCAATGCCGGTGCCCTCGAGGACGCTCTCCACACCCTGGAGCCGCTCCACCAGCGCTTTCGTCTCGCCGATACGCGCCGCATTGCGGACGTAGATGTGCGCGATCTGATGGTCGGCAACGGCGAATGCCTGGCTTGCTCCAGTATCCAGGGCATCGGTGCCGAGCTCCTCGCGAACGACCAGCAGTCCCGCCTCACGCAGCGCTCGGTTGATGTGCACGGGCCGTGTGACCGTGGTCAGGCCGTATTCGGAAAGCACGATGATGCGGCGGCCGCGGGCGCGAAGGCGGTCGATCACACGCCCGCAGACGGCGTCGATCGCTCGCACATCGGCCCGGATCCGATCGTCATCCGGTCCGATGCGTTGCATGTTGTAGTCGAGGTGCGGGAGGTAGATCAGGTGCAGTGACGGCGACATCCATTCGTCGATGCGCAGCGAGGCCTCGGCGATCCAGTTGCTGGAGCGAATGTCGGCGTTCGGTCCCCAGAAATTGAAAAACGGAAACGTCCCGATGTCGGCCGTAAGGCGCGCGGTCAGGTCCGCCGGGAATCCGTAGATGTCAGGAATCTTCCGGCCGTCGGCCGGATAGATCGGGCGCGGCGTGACCGACCAGTCCGCGGAGCTGTACATGTTGTACCACCAGAACATGTTGGCGCAGGTCACCGCGGGGTCGCGGCGACGCGCCGTTTCCCACACCTTCTCTCCCGCCACGAGCTGGTTTGACTGGCGCCAGAACATCACCTGCGCGAGATCGCGGAAGTACCACCCATTGCCGACGATGCCGTGGTCCTTCGGGAGCGTTCCAGTCAGGTAGCTCGCTTGCGCGGTGCACGTCACCGCGGGCAGCACGGCGCGGATCGGACCTACGCTGCCGTCGTGCGCCAGCGCGAGAAGATTCGGTGTGTCGCTGCCAATCAGTGCCGGCGTGAGGCCGACGACGTTGATAACCGCCGTCGGGTACGTCACCGTGTCGCGGTGATTTGTTCTCCGCGCAGCACGGAGTTGTTCTCGAACTTCTGCTGCCGGTCGATCGCCGGGCGCTCGCTGATGTCCCCCACGTCGAGGCGGCCAGTTTGGCCGAAGAAGGCAACAGGGTTGTCCCAGACGATGCGCTGAATGTCGGCGTCAGCGACGCCGTTCGCGCGCATGACCTCGACTGCTTTCGGCACTTTGAGCGGATCGCTGATCCCCCAGTCCGCGGCACTGTTGATGATCATCCGGCTGGTGCCGAACTTCTGCACGAGCACGGCCATCCGCTGCTCGTCCATCTTCGTGTTCGGATAGAGAGAGTGGCCCGCCCAGCAGCGCGTCTCCAACACGAACGGCAGCGTCTCCTCGTTGTTGTGATCGATGAGGACGCGCTCCTCGGGTAAACCCACCCGCTTGACGACCTCGATCGTCCGGATGGTTCCTCGTTTCTTGTCCCGGTGCGGCGTGTGGATGAGCACGGGCAGGTCGTACTCGCCCGCCAGCTCGAGCTGCTTGATCAATGATTTCTCTTCAGCGTCCGTCTGATCGTCGAAACCGATCTCTCCGATGGCGACGACGCCCTCTTTGTTCAAGTAGCGCGGCAGCAATGCGAGCACTTCATCCGCGAGCTTCGGGTTGTTCGACTCCTTTGGATTCAGACCGATCGTGCAGAAATGCCTGATGCCGAATTGCGACGCGCGGAAGCGCTCCCATCCAAGCAGGCTGTTGAAGTAGTCGATGAAGCTGCCCGCCATCGTCCGTGGCTGCCCGAGCCAGAATGCGGGCTCAATGAGTGCCACGATGCCGGCGCGCGCCATCGCCTCGTAGTCGTCGGTTGTCCGCGAGGTCATATGGACGTGTGGGTCGAAAATCTTCATCGAAGTTGCTCCTCCGTGCGTGCGTCCTTCGTCAGGGCGAGCGCGAGATCTACAGGCACGGAACGTCCAGCGGCTCGCCGTTCGGCGGCGTAGTCGAGCGCCATACGCGACAATTCCGAGTTCAATCGTCCGCTGAGGCCGACGATCCGTGCGAGTGAAATGCCATTGAACATCGCCTTCAGGACGAGCTGGTTGAAGTTCAGCTCCGGAAAGTAACGCTCGGGATACGGGTTCTCGCAGGCGATCGATTCGAATTGCGGAAGGATGTTCGTGCGGCAGGCATCGATCGCGACGCTCAGAAAGCGCTCGGAATCTGGCAGGAGCGGCAAGGCCTTGAGCCAGCTTTGCTGCTCGCGCGAGTCTCCACGCTCATAGCACTCAATCGCAGCGGTCGCGAACTGATCGGCTCCGACACGTTCCGCAAGCGTCAGCAGCAATACGGCCCTGCCCGCATCGTCACCTGTCCACCTATCGAAGAAGGTGCCTGGCGCTGTCGACGCAAGCGCCGCGCGCTCGCTCACCGGGAGCTGAAGAAGGTCACGTCCGGTGTGCTTGGGAGCGTTGGTGTAAGCCGCGCACAGGGCGTCACGCTCTCCCCTCGCCGCACGTGACACAGCCGCGTCGAGCCAGGTCTGCGCCGTAGTGCCCGCTCGAGCGCAGACCGCGTTCCTGAGGAGATCGGTTGTGGACAACAGTAGAAATTAGACCCCGGTTTCCGGCTGCCACGCAATGGCCGCACGATTCTGCACACTCCGGCAATTGACAGTACGTACTCGAGCAGCGAAGATCAGAAGCTCACACCCGTCAACATCTTCGGGAGTCCTCATGAACGCATCTCAGCCTGGGACCGATCAGGCACGCGTGCCCAGCCCAGCTCTGCTCATGCAGCTCGGCCTGGCATATCGGTCCTCGGCGGTCTTGTTCGCGGCGGTCAACATCGATATTTTCACTTTGCTATCGTCCGGACCGAAAACCGCCGAGCAGCTCGCTGAGGCGTGCGGCGCGCACCCGCGCGCGATACAGCTGCTTCTGAACGCCTGCGTCGTCGAGGGACTCCTCGTTGCCGATGGCCCGACTTACTCGAACAGCGCGGTCGCCGCCGGCTATCTTACGCGAACGAGTCCGCAGTTCAGTGCGAATGGATTCAAGTACGCGGAGAATCTCTATCCCGCGTGGGGACGCTTGACTGATCTGCTTCGCGACGGCAAGCCGCCAATGCCTGCTTCTGTGATGCTTGGCGACAGCAAAGAGGTGACCCGCGCGTTCGTGCACGCAATGCATGAGCGTGCCCGCGGCATCGGATCGATCCTGCCGTATCTGAACCTCGATGGGCGGAAGCACTTGATCGACATCGGGGGCGGCCCCGGCACCTACTCGGTGGCGCTCGTGGAGCGGACGCCTGGATTGCGCGCGACGGTGCTCGACGTCCCCGGTGTCGTTGAAGTCGCGCAGGAGCTCGTCAGCGCAAGCGGGTATTCCGATCGTGTTCGCCTTGTCGCTGGCGACTACCTGAAATCTGATTTTGGTTCGGGATATGACGCCGGGTTGCTCTCGGGCATGATGCATCGGGAATCACCTGACTCCTGCCGGCTGCTGTTGCGCAAGACGTTCGATGCGCTCGACCAAGGTGGAGTGGCAATCGTCAGCGACGTCTTCTTCGATGACGAGACGAAGCGGACACCGCCATTTACGGTGTACTTCGCGCTCAATATGATGCTGACGAGCGACGACGGCTCGGCGCACGCCAAGACAGAAATGGCGGCGTGGATGCGCGACGTAGGGTTCACCGGCGTGGGCGTCCAAGAGCTTCCCAAGCCGAACCCACATTCGCTCGTGACCGGAACGAAGCCGTGACGAGTGTATCGGCCGTTGCCGGCGGCGCGGAGCGGATCTGTCCGGCGGCGGACTCGATGTCCATGCGCCCGCCCGCGTGGCTCATCGCAAGCACGGGCGCTCTCGCAGTGACGATTCTGGTGCTGGCCGTCGCCGAGACCGGACTCAAGGCGCAGTACCTCATCGACGAGGGCGAATATATCAGCGTCTTCGGTCTCGTGTTCATCGCACTCGCGGGGTCATATCTCGCGTGGCGGAAGCGATTGGCGAGTTCCCTTCCGCTGGTCTTTCCTTGGCTGCTCTATCCGGTCATCACGCAGGGCGATCAGATCATCGACAATCTCTCGATCAACCCGATGCGGATCGTCTGTCAGGTGCTGCTGGCGGCGATCTTCGCCACTCCGGTCGGTGTCGCTGTGCTGGTCGCCCGCGGCTGGATGGCGGCACCCCGCAGACGCCAGGGCTGTGCGATGCTTGCCGCCGCGTTAATGGCGATGGAGATCTGGCTGGCCGAGCTGTACCTCGGCCGCCTGATGATCGCCACGCTCATCCTGATGATCGTCGGTGTGCTGGTCTACGGATACCTGCCGACGCCTTCCGAGAGCGACGCCGCGACGCGGCGTCAGAGGTCAGAGCGCTTTGCCCTCTTCGTACTGGTGATCGGTATCACCGGCTCTTTGGCGACCTACCTCGCGTACAAGAACGCACCGGGCGCGTACCAGGGGAGCCCGAGCTTTTTCATGGATCCGAGCCAGAAGGGCTCCGAGTATTCATTGACGAGAGTCGTGCCGATTGCGGGTCCCGTCAGCGCTCCCGTGTCGCCAGATCTGATCCACTCGGCGCTCGACGCAGACGCCCGCACGTTTGCTCGCCTCCTCGTCGGCTATCACCTGCTCGAGCGGAACTACACTTGGGACTTCCACAATCACCTCTTCCTTAGAAGCTGGCCCCTTGTCCCGAATTACCGCGCGGCGGGCCTCGAGATCGTTGCCGAGTCACGACAACTTCGCGCGGACGCCGATACGCGAGGGGCGGCCGCGCGTGCAACCTTGCGCGACGACGATCCGCTTGCGCCCGTTCTCGACGACATTGCCGGATACCTCGCGTTCACGTTCGATCGCTCCGTTACGTTGGAACGAATGAGCGGCGGGTTCGAGCGCACGCCGGCAGGATTGCAGCATGCCGCGCACCTGTACGAGGGCGAGGCCAAGTACCTCGGAACTGGACTCTCTGAGATCGTGAAGAAACACAGCCGGGTGTTGAACACGCCAATGCTCACACCGGTGACGCACGACTTCATGTCCGCCAGCGACGCCATTTACCAGGCGTACGCCGACCACATCGTCGGCTTTTAGGCACATGGCACGGAGAGGCCTGCGGCTTCACCACAGGATCGTCATTCCGTTTGCCCTGATCGCGCTCCTCGCGACATCGCTAACTGCGTACGTGGCGCTGACCGTCGCATCGCGGGCGCTCCAGACCCGCGTCGAGACGCAGATTCTGAACGCGGCCACCTTGATTTCCCAGAGCGAGTTCGCGCTGAACCCCGCCATCCTGCGAAGCGTGAAAGCCATCGCCGGAGCTGACGTGCTCACCTTCGACGACACCGGTAAAGTGCTCGCGAGCACACTCGACGCGGCGAAGAGTCGAGCTGTTGTCGCGGCAATCGGCCAGGGAGGCGGTCGGGGCGGGGCGGTTGCGCAGGCGGACGCCGCTCCGGTGCTTCGACGGATCGACTGTGGCGAGCCGTGTGAGGTCGCGTACCGCCAGGTGCCTTCGCGTCCAGGAACCACGGTTGCGATCGTGGCGGCCAGGACGGAGCTGCTCGCGGCCACGCGCGCGGTGACCCGGGCGATTCTCATCGCCGCGTTTCTCAGCCTGGTCGGCATGATCATCGTCAGCCAGGCAGTGGCCCGGCGCGTGACGGCGCCGCTCGATGCGCTGGTGGGTTTCACGAAAGGTGTGGATGCCGGTGATACGGCCCTCCGCGCGCCGGCGGGAGACGACGAGATCGGCGGACTCGGTCAGGCGTTCAACGACATGCTCGATCGACTCGACCAGTCGCAGGACGCGCAGGTTCGTTCCGAGAAACTGGCCCTTGCCGGTTTGTTTGCCGCGCGAGTGGCGCACGACATCAGGAACCCGCTCGCCGCGATCAAGATGCAAACACAGCTGCTGCGTGCGCGGCTGGGTTCCGGTTCCGATCGACAGGGCGTGGCGATGCTCGACTCGGTGCACCGCGACATCATTCAGGTCGAGTCAGTCGTCCGCGATCTGCTGGAGCTTGCCCGCCCCGGCGAACTGAAGCGCGAAATGGTGCGCCTTGTCGATGTCGTGGACGACACACTCGAGCATGTCGCGCCCCACCTGACGTATCGAAAGATTCACATCCAGAAGAGCATCGGTCCGTCGTTGCCGCCGATATCCCTCGATGCCGCCCGATTCAAGCAGGCACTGCTGAACGTCATCAACAATGCAGCGGATGCCATGCCGGAGGGAGGGACGCTCACGGTTGCGGCAGCCTTGTCCAACGCCGGCTCGGAAGTACGGCTCGACGTATGCGACGATGGCACCGGCATCGACACGGCGATTCTGCCGCGCGTCTTCGATCCTTTCGTGTCGAGCAAGAGGGATGGGATGGGACTCGGACTGGTAAATACGAAGTCGGTTGTAGACAATCACGGCGGCCGCATTGAGATCGCGCCGCTCAGCTCGAGGGGCACCCGGGTTTCGATCTGGTTGCCGGCAGGCGGCGCGCAGCATGGCTGACATCCTGGTCGTGGATGACGATCAATCGGTCGCGACCGCGTTCGAGCGGTTTCTCGACGCGGAAGGGCACGAATGCCGCCTGGCGAGCGGCGCGGCGGAGGCGATGCGCATGATCGAGCAGCAGCCTCCCAACGTCGTCATCATGGATATCCGGATGCCCGGCGTGGATGGCCTGCAGGCGCTGCAGCAATTTCGGTCGCGGTTCCCCGGCATCTACATCGTGATGATGACGGCCTACGGAACCAGCCAGACGTCGATCGATGCGATTCGATCGGGGGCGTTCGACTACCTCACAAAGCCGCTCGATCTCGACCAGCTTCGCGACGTCATCGGGAAGGCGCTGACGGCGCAGCAGGTGGTCGAGCGTCCTGGCTCGTCTGACGGATCCGAAGGAACGAGTGCGCCGGTCGTCAGCCTGGTTGGCGAGACGCCGGTGATGCTCGAGGTCTACAAAATGATCGGTCGGCTTGCCACCAACAGCGCGCCGGCGCTGGTGACCGGAGAGCGGGGAACGGGCAAACATCTGGTCGTTGCGACGATCCACGAGAACAGCGAACGTCGCGAACGGGCGCTGCTAACCGTCAATTGCGCGAACGTGTCGGAAGCCGAGGTCGATATCGCGTTGTCGGCGGATGGTGCGGGAACGGTGGAACTCGACGACGTTCATCTGCTGCCATTGCCGCTGCAGACGATCGTCGCGCACACACTCGCGGCGGCTCGTACGAAGGGCGCGGTGCCACGGTTGACGGCGAGAATCGTCGCAACCTCCGATCGCGATCTCGCCGATGAAACCAGGGCTGGACGATTTGCTCAGGCGCTGTATGACGAGCTGGCAGTCGTGACCGTGCGTCTTCGACCTCTACGCGAGCGGCGCGACGACATCCCGCTGCTGGTGCGACAGTTCATACAGCGCTTCAACGTCGAATTGAATCGAGACATTCGTGGAATCGAGGACCAGGTGGAGCGAGCGCTGCAGCAGCACTCGTGGCCGGGGAACGTGGGGGAACTCGAGCGCGTGATCAAGCGTGCGTGCATTGTTGCCCGCAGCAACGTGATCACGGCGGACGACGTCCGGGACAGCCTCGCTGACAGCCGGTTTCCGGGACGTCCGGATGTGGAATCAACGCTGGAACGGTCGGTTCGCGGGGCGTTGCACGAGCGGTTGGTGCAGAGCCGAGGACCTGAATCGTCCCCGTTTCATGACGTTGTGGACGCCGTGGAATCGGTGCTCGTGCGCGAAGCGCTCGTGATCACGAATGGAAACCAGTTGAAGGCGGCCGAGATTCTGGGCGTGAACCGGGCAACGCTGCGGAAGAAGATGCCGGCCGATAGCTGACGTCGGCAAGACGCGCTCGATACATGACCCATCCAAACCCAGCTACCGCAATCAGGATAACGAGTGCGGGAACCAGACTGCCGGTCTGCCGGGAGACGGCGCCGGCATAGGCATAGACGATCACGATTGGCGCGGTCCCAATCAGCGAGGCGATCAGAAACGTCCGTCGAGGCATCCGGGAGAGACCCGCGACAACGCTCATCGTCTCCATCACTACCGGCAGCGCCCGCGTAACCACGACCGCCACAGCGCCGTGGCGCGCGAACAGCCGCTCGAGTCGCTGGAGTTCGTCGTCGCCCACGATCCGCGCGGACGCCCGGCGGCCGTAGCGTCGGACCATCTCGAAGCCGAGCCATTCTCCGCCGATCGACCCGATCAGCGCGATGACCGATCCCCACAGCACGCCGAAGGCGGCGCCGCTCAGGATCATCACGAGGCTCGATGGCACCGGTAGCAAGATGTCGGACACCAGGAGCCCGATGACGATGGCGGCGCTGCCAAAGCCGGCATGCGCGAGCCACGACTCGAGGAACGGCTCGAGCGTGATGCCGAGGATGTTTTCCACCAGAAGTTTGGACCCAATCACCGCGATGGCGACCGCGGCGATCAACGCGAGCGTTCTCTTCATGCAGCCTCGTGGGCGCGCAAGTCGTCTGTGCGCCTGGTTCGCCACCACCGGCGGATTGCGGACCGAGTTATCCCGCCGCGCACGGCAATCTGGAACAGGAACAGGGTGAGCGCCAGTAGCGCGCACGCCGAACGGACGTCATGCCAGGCGAGCGGGCGCGGGCCGTCAAACGGATTGTCCTCCGGACCCAGAACCTGCCCCCCTGTCATCTCCGCGAGCTGCGCCAGACGGGTGCGATTCACCCCAGGCGCAGAGCGCTCCCGTTCACCCGACCAATAGAACCCGCGCACCAGGCGCGCATCAGCGTTCGTATCGCCGTCACGCGCGGAGACGGCAAGCTGATAGGCGCCGACATCATGCATGGGGATCTCGAGCCCGTAGCGCCCGGGCTCCAGCGCCTGGAGTGGCAGTTCCTGAGTCGCGCCGGATGGAGTCCGCATCGTCACACGCGGATCCTGAAGCGCCCGGGCGCGCCCGTCGCCGCCGATCGCCTCGATCAGCAACCGCGCACCCGCGTCGGTCTCCACGGCGTGCAGGTTGAAGAGATCGTTGGTGGCCTGGCGGCTCAACCATCGCGTCGTCTGCGTCCAGAGCGGGGCGAAGCCGTTCCACTCCCGCAAGCCTATGGACCAGCGCGATCCGACATCGGCGGTGAAGACCGCGACGCGGCCGAGCCCGAACTGCCAGCCAGCCAGGATCGGATCATCGAGATGCGACGCCAGGATCGTGTCCGCGTTGTCCTTCGCGGCAGCAACGACGTACCCGTTGAGCATGGGTAACGACTTCGGATCGAGACGCCCGATCACCGCGTGCGCGCCCGGCGCCCGCACGCGAAACCGTTCGTTCACCAGCGTTCCGCCCGCTGCCTCGGATGCATCCCGTGCGACGATCTGCGGCAACTGCCGGATGTCGTCGGGGAAGTACGCGCGGCCGCCGCTTTGTTTGGCGATCGTCTCAAGGAGCGCCCGATCCGCATCCGAGCCGATGGCGATAACGGACAGCTCGAACCCGCGTGTGCGTGAGGCTGCTCGCATGTGTTCCGCGTCAACCGCGGAGGTGCGGCCGTCGCTCACCAGCAGCACATGGCGGCGCCCAGCCGGCGCCGTGCGCAGCCATTCACCCGCAAGATCAAGCGCTGGACCAATCGCAGTGGCCCCGCCCGCCTCGACCTCGCGAAGCTTCACCGCGATCTCGTTCTCCCGATGTTCGCTCGCCAGCGGCGCAATGACATGCGGCGAGGCGTCGAACGCGATAATGCCGAACGAATCGGTGGCCGGCATCAGCTTGACGACGCGCATTGCCGACTCACGCGCCAGTTCGATCTTCGAGATACCGCTGCTGCGCTCGTTCATGCTCCCGGACTTGTCGAATACGAGCACGTATGCCATCGATGGCGCGCGCCGACCGGAGCGAGGGTTGAGATCGACTGGCAGAAGTGACGCCAGCGGGCTCTCCGAGTAGCCGCCTGGCTCGAGGCTTCGCGCGCTGCCAAGGAGCAGCAGGCCGCCGCCGTTCTGCTCCACATAGCGTGTCAACGCCACGCCCTGGGCGTTGGTCAATGCGCTGGCCGGCACGTCGTCGAGAATCACCGAGTCGAACCGCGCAAGGGCGGCGTCGGATGCAGGCAGCGATTCAGGCATGACGCGCGTGAGATGAAATCCGCCGGCAGCCAGCGTGGCCGCCACGGTAGCGGCGCGCGAGACGTACAACACCTCTGGCTGGCCCGAGACGCTGACGACGGTTCCGGCGGTCGCGTCGTCGACATCGTCCGCAACCAATGCAGCGCGATAGGCGTACGTCCCGGGTTCGTCGCGAGTGTCGGTCCATTCGGTAGCGCCACGACCGCCCGGGCCGATCGCAAGGTCGCGGGTGGTGCGCGTGCGGCTGTCGCTGATGAGTGCGACGGTCACTCGCGCGTTCGGCGGGCCTGCGACTTCGACGGTGACGTTGAATGGTTCGCCGACCCGCACACGATCGGGCGCGCGCACTGTCCGGACGACTGGCAGCAGCGCCGACAGCGTGTCGTCGAGCGCCACGACATCAACCCGGATTCCCTCCGCGGCAGCGAGCGCAGCCTCGCGGGTCGCGTCGCCTGACGTCTCATTTCCATCGGACACGAGAACGATGTTCCGGCCGCCCTCTGGAGCGAGCGACGTCCGGGCGAGGTTCATCGCGTTCTCGATGTTCGTGCCGGATTCCGCGACGGTGTTGGCTTCCTGTGTAACGGTGCGCACAGGCGAAGGCCGCCGGCCGAGCGCGGCGTCGCTCCCGAATGTCACCAGACCCGCGAGATCGCCCTCACGCATCGCTGCGGACATCCTGTTCACGACCGCCAACGATGCGCGTTGTGCGCGGAGCGGGATGCTTCGGGATCGATCCAGCACGAACACCGCCGATGTACGGGCACGACCCAGCGGAATTCGTACGCCTGTCGCTGCGACGATGAGGATCAGAGCAGTTGCAACACGCCACGAAAGTGCGGCGCTGACGTGCGGCGACAGCCACCACTCAGCAGCGAACAACCCGATCGCGGCCACCAGAAGCCACGAAGCGATTTCGAACGGCGCGGTCGGAGCATCCGGAGGCCGCGTCGCGACCGCGGCAGTGGCGGTCGCTCGGGTTACGTCGGACTCGGCGGGCGGGACATTGACGGCGAACCGCTCGGAAAGCCCGTTGACAGTTACCGTGTAGATGCCCGGGACGCGCGTGTCGGTCACCGTCAGGTGATGGTTCGCGAGTGTGAACGGGACGCTTCGACCGACAGGATCAACGACCGTTGGCGTCGCATCTGCCGTGATCGTCCACTCCAGAGGCTCTCCTGCGGCCACTGCGCTCGCGTTCATGCCGACACCGGCCGCCCAATCCACGGCATTCGCGACCAGCACGGCAAACGCGGCGCTGAGCGGAAAGGTGGGGGCACGCATGTCGGCATTCAGCACGACCATTCGCGCGCCAGCCTGTTCGCTGGTGATCACGAAGGGCACTTCACCGGCGCGCAGCACAACGGCTCCATTGCCCAGCGGAGGGTTCCGTGACGCTGGCACGACCGGGACCGATGCGTCGAGACCCTGCGCGATCGGATGTGAGGCAAGGTCTGCGATCAGGGGCGCCGGCTCGAGCCCGGATGTCGCTGGCGGAATCATCAGCACGCTCGTGGACCCCTGGGGCGGCGTCGCACAAGCATCGCAGACAACGAGTTCGTCGCTGCTCGAGGCGCCTCCAGTCGTGTGTGACGTGGTGACCACCAGGTTTGGATTGGCCGCGAGCGCCTTTTCAAGGAAGAAGTTTCCCGGCGTGATCAGCCTCACACGTGTGGATCGCCGCGGCGGAATGAGAGCGAAGCGCGCGTTGTCCACTTCAAGGCTGTCGTCCGGCGTGCGGACTGTCGCAGACAATCCGCCGTCGAGCGCCGCGAATTCGCGAACAAACGAGCGAGCCGCGCGCGCGTCGAGGCGAGTGACTTCTCTGACGACCGCCGTGTCGTTGACGCGAATCTCGACCGTCGCATCCCGCGCTGTGTCACCAAAGTTCGAGATCTCGAACAGGATCTGAACTCCGCCTGCCACCTTCGGCACTCGCCGGGCCGCGAGCGCCGTCATGGCAACGTTCGGGGTGGTGCGCCCGACCTGCGTCCATCGCACCCGTGCATCAGAATCAGCGACCTGCGGCGCGTCTGTAAACACCCACACCTCCGCGTCTGATGAGAGCGTGCGCGCGACGCGCATGGCCTCGTCAAGGTGCGCGACGCCGGCCTGGGGCTGCAGGCTCTCGACCGCGCGCGTCACCGATGCGATCCCGCTGAACTCTCCTCGGTCCACCGTCACCGCTCCGGCCTCGAGGAGGCGAACCTGTGTGCGTGCTTCCGCGTCGGCAAGCATCCGCAGGGCTTGATTGCGCGCAAGCTGCAGTCTTGTTCCGCCGGTGTCGCCGGTGCCCATGCTCGCGGAAACGTCGAAAACCAACGTCACATGAGACTGGCGCCAGGGGATCGCTGGCCGCGCAAGCGCCGCGATGAGCGCGACCATGAATGCCACCTGGAGGACGATCACCCAGTTCCGCCGCGGGCGGCGGATCGCAAGTAGCGGCGTCTCGCTCGACTCAGCCGCGCTCCAAAGGCGAAGGCTTGACACAACGCGGCGGGGCCGCTCGGGACGGCGGCGCGCCAGCAGGAACAGGATCGCCGCGAGCGGCAGCAGAAGAAGCGCAAGTGGGTTGATCAGCTGCATGGCGTCCTGGCGTCACGCGTGAACAGCGAGCAGCCCTGCGTCGACGCAATCGCCCAGGACGGCCTCGAAAGTGGCGCTCGAGCGCAGCTGGAGCCAGGGCAAGCGATGAGCGGTACAGAAGTTCCGGAGGTCGTCGCCGAGCCGCGTGACTCGTTCACGGTACGCGCGAACCACAGAATCGTCCGCAACGAGCGGCGGCGCGGACGGGTGCTCGGCGTCGACCAGTTCCGACTCCTCGTCCAGTATCGGGTCGACGTCCTCGTCGGCAACCACCTGCACCACGACGGGGGTGAGCCCGCGGTACATCAGGAACTGCAACCCTTCGAAGCGATCGCGCGCGTCGAAAAAATCTGAGAGGAGCACCACGAGCCCAGGACCACGGACCGCTGTGCCATATGCGGTGAGGGCGCGATCGATGGCCGAGCGCCCTGCGGCGTGCGAGGCCTGCAGCGTCTCTAACACACGAAACAGCTGTGACCGCCCTGGCGCAGCAGGAATGAGGGTACGGACGTCCTCATCAAAGGTTGCGAGGCCGAGAGCGTCGCGGCGTTCCACTGCGATGTACGCGAGCGCGGCGGCCAGCCGTGTCGCGCATGTCAGCTTCGACGGGGATCCGATGCTCATCGACGCGCTCGTGTCGACGAGCAGGTGCAGCCGCAGTTGCCCTTCCGCGCGGAAGACACGCACGACGAGCTGGCGGAGGCGCGCATCCACGGTCCAGTCAATGAATCGGGGATCGTCGCCGGGCTGGTAATGGCGATAGTCGCGGAACTCCAGACCGTGGCCGCGCGTGCGCGCGACACGGCTGCCCGCGGCGGGCTGCGCCGCGCCTTGCCCAAGAGTTAGTCGCTGGAGTTGCCGGACTTCGTGGGCGGTGAGCATTGATCACCGCGGAAGGACGGTATCGAGGACTTGTTCGACCAGTGCCACGGGCGCGGCATGTTCCATCTCCCCATGGAAATTGAGAATCAGCCGGTGGTTCAACGCCGGCACCGCCACGCGCCGCACATCGCCAAGGGATGCGTGGTAACGGCCGGCGAGGAGCGCCAGTGTCTTCGCGGCAAGGATGATGGCCTGTGCGCCACGCGGGCTGGCCCCGTACCGGACGTATTTCTTGACGGCTTCAGTCGCTTCCGGCGCATCGGGATGCGTGGCCCGAATCACACGCAGGACGAGGCGCGTCGTATCGTCCGCAATCTTCACCTGGCGGATGAGCGCCGCCATCGAGCGGACAACGTCCGCGCCGAAGCGGGCCGTGATCGGAGGCGGTGACGCGCCGGTCGTACGCGCCATGATCTCAGCGAGCTCGTCGAGGGTCGGCGCCTGCACCGCAAGTTTGAAGAAGAACCGATCGAGCTGCGCCTCCGGGAGCGGATACGTCCCTTCCATTTCAATCGGGTTCTGCGTGGCGAAGACCGAGAACGGTTCGTCGATGGAATGACTGAGTCCGAACACCGTGACGCTACGCTCCTGCATCGCTTCGAGGAAAGCCGACTGGGTCCTTGGTGTCGCGCGGTTGATTTCGTCGGCGAGCACGACGTTCGCAAAGATAGGCCCGTGCTGAAACGCGAATTCCCGTAACCCGCCGGGTGCCTCCGCCAGGATGTTCGTGCCCGTGACATCGGCAGGCATCAGGTCGGGCGTGCACTGCACTCGCGCGAAGCGAAGGCTCACGGCGTCTGCGAGCGTCCGGATCAGCAGCGTCTTGCCAAGTCCCGGAGCGCCCTCGAGGAGCGCGTGGCCCTGGCAGAAGAAGCACACGAGCAACTGCTCGACGAGCGAGGGCTGTCCGACGAACACTCGTCCGATTTCGGTGCGCAGATGATCGAAACACTCGCGGAACGTGCCGGCCTGTGCCTCGACGGCCTCAAGGGAAGGCGAGCTCATTTGTCTCCTGCTGGCCGGATGGCCACGAAATAATCGCGGACGTACGACCGCAGATCCGCCGGGACGCGATCCTGTCCGACGGCACTCTCCGCCGCCGCGCGGCCGTTTTGGTACGCGGCCCGATACGTTGAATCGTCCGGTGGTGCAGCGGTGCCCGTCGAGCGTGCACTGCGCGCGCCGTTCGCGACGCCGCCCCCACGCTGTTCGTACGACGTGGACGCCGCACCGCCGGCGGCGCCTGTATCGTCGGACGTGTTCGTGTCTGTGTTTGTACTCGTGGTATCGCCGCTGCTCGTGGATCCGCGCTCGATCCGCTCGGTGCCGCCGCTCGAAGGCGAGGCGATTTCGTTCAAGGACCGGGCCGGGGTTGACCGCGTGGTTGCCTCCCGCTGATCCGCTGCCGGCTGCTGACGTGGCGACGATCCCTCGGTCCCGCTGTCTGCCGCGATCGACGCTCCGGCTGCTGGATTCGGCTGCTGCCTCGCTGCGTTGCCCGCGGGACCCGCAGCGCTGGCCGCGTTGGCCGTGACGCCCGGGCTTCCGAAGCCCGTGGATCCAGCAGGAGACCAGCGCGGAAATTCCGCTGTCGCGACAATCATCACAGCCGAGACTATCGCTGCGGCCGCGGACGTGGCGCGAATGATGCGCGGCAGCGCGAACGGAACGGCGTCCGACGGACGAATCGAGGCTACTCGTGAGTGAGCATCCCGAACCACCAGCTGGGAAAACGGATCGACCGCCGCGTTGAACTGCAGCGCGGTAACGAGCCGATCCTGCAGGTCCAGCCGTGCGTCGATCGAGGCGGCGATTTCGCGCAGGCCAGGACGCAACAAGATCGTCGCCGTGGCAGCAGTCAGCAGGGCTGCCGTTGCCGCCATTGCGACGGCCGTAACCATGTTGTGAATCGCTCCGCCGACGACGAGTGCCTCGCCGATCAAGAGCGACACGCCCCCGCTGAGGCAGAGAGCCTGGGTGAACATCACCAGCGTCGCTCGTCGCTGGAGCCGCCTGAGTCGAGTGACCAGCAGATCGCTGGAACTGGAAGCCACGTCATTCGCTCCGCTCTGCGAGGTAACGCAGGGACACGTCGGCGCGCAGCGCCAGCAAACCGATTGCGCAAAGCGCGGCAGCAGTCACCAGTGGCGCGATCACGAGTGACGGTGCCATGCGCGCCGCGCTGACGACGGCGGCGGTTGACAGCGTCGCGGCAAACCAGCCGACCACGCGGCTATGGCAGACGTGGCGCCACGTCAGCGCGGTCGCGGAGCTGACAAACGCAAGGCTGAAAAGAGCGAACTCGTACTCCGCGACCAGTGCCATCCTGAGGGCCGAGATACGTCCTGCCAAAATCAGTATGGGCAGGCCACTGGCGATAACCAGGATCAACGACGTGGTGACCGCAAGCGCTCTCGCGACGACCACATGCGAGGGTGGGATTGCCGTGACCATGCTGAGCAGCACAAGATCGTCACCACGTTCGGCTGCAACGCATCGCGCGGCGATCCAGGGAAGAAGGATGGTCAGGAGGATCACGTCGACCATCAGCGTCTGGTCGTAGATGGTGAGTGCCCCGGCGACGGATATCCCGTGTCCGTTTCCCCACGCGAGGAGATACCCGGTGAGGAGCGCCACGTGTACGTAGATGGCGGCCGACAGCGCCCCGCGGCGTCCGATCACGTGAAGCTCGCGAAGGACCATCGCGCCCATCATGCCCCCACGGCCTCGAGATGTATCTCGCGGGTCCACAGGGGCGACGGCGGCGCGTCTATGCCCGCGGTCGCGAGGATCGTCGCGCCACGCGCGCGCGCATCAGACATCAGCGCGGTGCAGCACTCGATCGCCGATATATCGAGACCGGACAACGGCTCGTTGAACAACAGGACCTCGGCCCGCGAGGCGATCGAGGCAGCCATCGCGACCAGGCGCTGCTCACTTGTCGTGAGTGTGTTGACGCTCCTGACCGCGTCCAGCCCGACACGGGCAATCAATGTCGCCACGTCGACCTCACTACGACGGCTGCCCGGCGTTCGCGTCGCGGCGATGAGCCGCAGGTACTCGAGCACCGTCACATCGTGGCATCCCAGTCCGACGCTGCCGGACAGGAACACCTTTTTCCTGGCGTCGAACGGACGGGCGATCACATCGATGCCCGCGATTTCGGCACGGCCGGACGTGGGCTGTGTAAGCGTTGCGAGAATTCGAAGCAGCGTTGATTTGCCGCTCCCCGGAGGGCCTACTAACGAGACGGCGTCGCCCTTTTCGACGGCGAACGTGATCTCGCTGAGCACGGTGCGCCGGCCGGTGACCTTCGACAGCCGTTCAGTGCGTATCATTGCTGCCCTTGGCGCTCGCGAGGTGATACACCGCCACCGTTGTTCCAGAGGTCACGACGTTGTGAGTAGCGTCGGCGAACTCGATTGGCGCTCGGTCGAACCTGCACGCCAGGATGGGGTTGACGTCCGTTAGTGGTTCAGTCGACGTCACCGACGCTCCTGAGGCGATGACGCCTGCCGTGCGCGGTGCGAAACCGGAGGGGAATTCGCAGTCGCGCAACTCGTGTCCCGACACGTTGGTGATGCGCGTGCGTCCCGCGAAGCGCGAGACCTCGAAGATGCGCACATCGGCGACGACCTCGACACCGAACGGCTCACTCGCACCGAGACCGAACCGCCCGCGCAGCACGGGGTAGCCCTCTTCGTCAAAGTCCTGCGGTCTCACGACGCCGTACGCCGGTCCCGGGTCGAGCGCCCCGTCTGCGGACATGGGGTGAATCGCGTACTCGCCATCGGACGGAAATTCCGCTACCGCGCGCGTAGTCACAAGCGCACCGGGTTCGCCGGCAAACTGCCTGATGATGGATGTGTGGCGGAGCGTGACCGGGGCCGAACGACCGCTCCAGGCGGCGGCCGCGGAGCCCGCGACGATCACGCCGGCCGCCGCCGCAAATACCAGTCTGCTGCTGCGTCGGACGGGCCACGCCAGCGCGATTGCCGCAACGGCGATGAGATAAAGCATCAAGACCGGGCGAGCCTGACGTACTGGCGGAACAGGATCCGTGAGAGCGGCGGAGGCCGGGATGCTGCGGCCCGTATCCTCAGCGCGCCGTATGGCGCGCCATAGATCCAAGGCACGGCGCTGCGGCGCGTTCAGCAGAGACGCGTCTGCCATCGTCACGACGTCCACGGCGTCATATCCGCGCCACGAGCCTGGAAGCGCCTGCGATGCCAGCGTAGCTGAACAAAGCGCCTCTGTCGCTGATCCGATCGACTCCACGCACAGGTGAATCGTTTCGTCGCTTCCAGCGATCCTCACTGGTTTTTCAAGACGCTGCAGCTCACGTCCCCCGGATTCCAGGCGAACGACGATGACGTCGCGGACGTCGCCGGTGCGGACGTAGAACTGAAAGGAGCGCCTCGCCGGCGCGGCGATCGCCACCGCGCGCCGCGCCGTCGTTTTTCCCCATTCGATCGTCAGCGTTCCGCTGACATCCTCTCCGCGATTGTCGACGTCGACGCGCACCGGAGCCCAGCGCCCGGCGCGCACGATCCCCCCGAGCCCTGCGTCGGCGGACATAGTGAGCCGCTCCGCGGCTGCCGCTGACGGCGCCCGCAGAACGACCAGCAGGAGAATCACGGAGAACGTCGAGCGTCTTCTCACGTAGTCTGGCTTCTACTGAAGCGTCGCTTCGATGGTCATCAGGGTAAAGGCCGTGACCAGCACCTTGTTGTTCTGCATCTCGGCAGGGTTTGAATTCACCCAGTAGCCTTCGGCGTTTTGCAACGTCATCAGCTTGTTCGCCAGCTCTTCACGCCAGTTGTGCCGCTGGCCTCGTGCGTCGACGAGCGTGTCTTCCTGAACAGCCTGCAGTGCCTTTGCGAACACCATGTAGTAGTAGTAGAGGGTCTTCTGCCCCAGGCCCGGGTTCTCGTCGAGTGTGTAGTTCTGACGAATCCATTTCAGCGCCGACTGCACGCGCTCGTCGGTTTTCTTGACGTTCGCCCATGTGTAGCTCATGACGCCCGCGTAGGTGCCGCTGCCATATGACTGCGTCGTACCTCCGATCTCGCTGTTGCCCGGGTAGTAGATGAACCCGCCGTCGTCTGCGGCCCAGGCCTGATCGTTGGTCTCGCTGTTGTTCTGGGTGCGCTGAAGAAACTGGATTGCCTTGTTCCAGGAGGGGTCGTTGGCACCGGCGCCGGCTTCTTTCATCGCGCGGAGCGCGAACTCAAGGCTGATGATGTCGCCCGTGAGTTGTCCGTTGGTGCCGCCGTAGCCATTCGCGCCGTAGAACTTGTCCCCCGGTTTCAGCCCTTCGCCCTCATCGAGCAGATGCTCGGCGATGTACTGCCTGCCCTTCTCGATGACCGGCTTGTCCTCAGGCCTTCCGCCGGCGACGAGCGCCATGACCGAGACGGCGCTCACATAGTAGGGCACGGCCTTGTCGTAAATACCCCCATCGGGCTTGGCGAGACCGCGTAGGTAGTCGAGCGTTTTGCCGGTCGAACGCATGGCCTCGTCGCGCGCCTTGCCGGGTTGGCGAAGGAGGGCACCGGCAGCCATGGCGGTGATGCCGGCATTGTTCTCCCACGTGCCGTCAGCCTTCTGCTGCGAGACCAGATAGGCGGCGCCCTTGTTCATGCTCGCAATCAGCTTCTGTCGGGTGGCTGCGGACAACCCGCTGCCGGCCTGGGCGTCGCGAGCCGGGGCGCTCTGGGCCGCTCCCATGAGTGGAAGCAGCAGAAGCGCGGACAAACAGACAGCTGTGATTCGTCTCATGACTATCCTCGTTGAGTGAGTTGACGCGGTTTCGCCGCGACGGCGCGCATCCGTTGCGCGCGTGCGGCGATCAGGAACGTGGCGACTGCCACGCAGGCATAGATGGACGCCGACGATTGCCACGCCGGGTACTGGAAGTCGCGATGGGCAATCGGTAACAGCTCGTAGAGCAGCGCGCTGCGAAAGATATCGACTCCCGCTGCGGAGGCGGTCGCGACGATAGGATTTGTAATAAGAAGCAAACTGAGAAACCGAGTCGACAGGTCGGTGGTCAAGGCACCAGCCGCGAATACGCCGAACCCGATGGAAAGCGCCGCGAGCACACTGACACCGATCGCGTCGAGCCGGTCGGCGCAGACGGCTCGGCACCAGGCTCCCAGGCCGGCGAGCGCGAATGCGCTCGCGCCAACTGTCAGGCCCGCGGCTGGCGAATGCATCACAGACGAGAACACCGTGAACCCCGCGAGGAGTGCGGCCTGCACGCGCAGCGATCGAATGGCGAGGCCGATCATCGGGGCAACCGCAACGGTGGTGATCGCCTCGACGAGAAGCACGTCCGGGTGCTCCGTCATGGTCTCGTCACCGCGGCGGCGAGTGCCTTGACGATGAGGGTGACATCAGTGCCCGGCGCGACCAATTCCTTGTTCAACACCAACGAGCCAAACGCGCCGACCGCACCCGCTCCAGGATTCTCTATGATGGGTGCCGGGCTGTGGACGAACCCGATCAGCACGCCGTCGAGCTGGGCCATATATCCGCCGTTTTCGGGAAGCAACGTTGATCCTGTGTATACCCATGGACCT
>CAVUHC010000002.1:0-427500 GCA_963741135.1 uncultured Acidobacteriota bacterium | reverse complement strand
ATCGTAAGAACTGGTGGAGCGGAGAGAAGTGACCCTGCCGGCATAAGTAGCGATAAGGAAAGTGAGAATCTTTCCCGCCGAAAGCCTAAGGTTTCCTGAGGTAGGTTCGTCCGCTCAGGGTTAGTCGGGAGCTAACGCGAGGCCGAAAGGCGTAGCGGATGCACATCCGGTTAATATTCCGGAACTACCTATTCCACGTTATTACGATGGGGGGACGCAGGAGGCTAACCAGGCCTGCTATTGGACATGCAGGTTGAGGCTCGTAGGGAGATCCGCCAGGCAAATCCGGTGGGTCGTTAATCCTGAGGGGCCGGAGCGAGAGCCGCAAGGCTCGTAAAGCTGGTGACGCCACGCTGCCGAGAAAAGCCTCTAAGGAGTGGGATGGGTACCCGTACCGCAAACCGACACAGGTAGGCGAGGAGAAAATCCTCAGGCGCAAGTGTGATCCCCCGTTTAGGAACTCGGCAAATTGGCCCCGTAACTTCGGAAGAAGGGGTGCTCCGTTTCGTGATCCGACTTGCTCGGTGAGCGTCACGGAGTTGCAATAAAGAGGCTCAGGCGACTGTTTACTAAAAACACAGGGCTCTGCGAAGTCGAACACGACGTATAGGGTCTGACGCCTGCCCGGTGCCGGAAGGTTAAAGAGAGAGGTTAGCCGCAAGGCGACGCTTTGAACTGAAGCCCCGGTAAACGGCGGCCGTAACTATAACGGTCCTAAGGTAGCGAAATTCCTTGTCGGGTAAGTTCCGACCTGCACGAATGGCGTAACGATCTGAGCGCTGTCTCAACGGGGGGCACTGCGAATTTGTGGTACCGGTGAAGACGCCGGTTGCCCGTCACAAGACGAAAAGACCCCGTGCACCTTTACTACATCCTAGTAGTGAATGCTGGCGCAGTATGCGCAGGATAGGTGGGAGGCTTTGAACCCGGGATCTCGGTCTCGGGGGAGCCAACGGTGAGATACCACCCTTACTGCTCCGGCGTTCTAACCTCGTTCTGTTATCCAGATCAGGGACACTGCTAGGTGGGTAGTTTGACTGGGGCGGTCGCCTCCTAAACTGTAACGGAGGCGTGCGAAGGTTCGCTCAGGCTGTTTGGAAATCAGCCATAGAGTGCAAAGGCATAAGCGAGCTTGACTGCGAGACCTACAAGTCGAGCAGGTGGGAAACCAGGCCTTAGTGATCCGGTGGTTCCGCATGGAAGGGCCATCGCTCAACGGATAAAAGGTACGCCGGGGATAACAGGCTGATCCTAGCCAAGAGTTCACATCGACGCTAGGGTTTGGCACCTCGATGTCGGCTCATCGCATCCTGGAGCTGTAGCAGGTTCCAAGGGTCCGGCTGTTCGCCGGTTAAAGCGGTACGTGAGCTGGGTTTAGAACGTCGCGAGACAGTTCGGTCTCTATCTGTGATGGGCGGAGGACATTTGAGTGGGGCTGACCTTAGTACGAGAGGACCGGGTTGGACGGACCTCTAGTGTATCGGTTGTCGCGCCAGCGGCAGTGCCGAGTAGCTACGTCCGGAAGGGAGAAACGCTGAAGGCATCTAAGCGTGAAACCCTCCACGAGATGAGATGTCCCAGGTCGCAAGACCTCTAAAGGCTCCTGGTAGACTACCAGGTTGATAGGCCAGGTGTGGAAGCGCAGTGATGCGTTAAGCTAACTGGTACTAATTAGCCGTGAGGCTTGACCATATTCTTTTCTTTCCCTGTGTGTGCATGGACTGACGGGAACTACCGTTTGCAGGGTATTCAGTTGTCCGCCTTCGTTCGCGCGTGTGGAATACATGCGAACTTCGGCGAGACAAGTTCGGTTCTTTGACAAACATAGCGGGCCGCCTCGTGGCGTTGGTGATCCTAAGAAACGGCGTTAAGCCGTTCCGGTAGATAGCGAGACTATCTGAGGACCGCGAACGTTTCTGGCGGTCCGAAGATAGTCTGGGACGATCGGCAATGCGACGAGGCGTCGCTGATAGCTGCGCTCCGCATTGTCGGACCCCAGGCAATCAAGATTCATTTGCGATTCAATGGTTCCTGATTCGTGATTCTCAAAAATCACCAATCGCCAATCACTAATCGCGAATGACCAAGTTTCCCGGTGGTCATAGGGGCAGGGTTCCACCCGTTCCCATTCCGAACACGGAAGTTAAGCCTGCCACCGCCGATGGTACTGCGCGCGCAGGTGCGTGGGAGAGTAGGTCGCTGCCGGGATTTGTTCTACGGTGATGAAGGCTCGTTGCGAGGAATCGCGGCGGGCCTTTTTCGTTTTACGCCCCGGCGGTTCTTTCTTTGTGCGCCCTAGTCTCGTGTTCCCCGATGACGCGAGTTCCCCGAACCCTCATCTAGTCGCCCCACCGGCAGCTCTTACTAGTCGCCCCACCGGCAGCTTTTACTAGCGCTAGCTGAAGCCGTGGCGACTTCCGGAATGCTGGTCGGACCCCGAGGTTTGTCCCAGGCTTGGATCGCAAGAGACCGTGTGTCAATGGTTTAGCGATATTGACAGGGTGGAGCAGTGATCGTGACGGTGCTGGTAGTTGTATTGCTTTGTGGGACTCTCACACTGACCCCTGCGTCGACAGAGTTGGCCGCGTGTTTGGGGTTATGAGGAGAGGACCGATGCGTAAGCCATTCGTGGGTGCCTTCATTGTTCTCGTGGGGATCTTGCTGGCTCCCGACCCCGCGTCAGCGGCGACGATAGGCTTGTACCAGTCCAATGCCGCTGTTGGCGCCGCGGGACAGACCGCAATCACTGCGTCGGGAAACATCGGCGTCGCGCTTGCCGGCCTTACCGCCCCGGATTTGGTGGGGTTGGACGTTCTGTGGATCCTGAACGGTGCCAACGGCAACCCGGACGCCCAAGTGCTCAACAATCAGGCGGCCATCCTGGCCTTCGTCACGGGCGGCGGAGTTCTCTCGTTTCACGATCGCAACGTGACGCAGGGCACCGCCGATGCAAACACGTACCTGCCGGGGGGGGCTGCGATCAGCTTCACGAGCAACTTCAGTGCGAGCATTGACATCTCCACGAATGGCACGTTGGTCACGAATGGCCCCGGCGGCGTCATCAACAATGCGTCGCTCGATGGTGGCAACTTCTCAAATCACGGTTATGCGAGCCTAGCCTCGCTGCCCGCTGGCGCGGTCCCGATTTTCAACGACGGAAACGCCAACAATATCGTCGATTTCTATTACCCGCTCGGCCTCGGATTCGTCTACTACTCGACGATTCCTCTGGACTTCTACTTGTCCGGCGCAAATCCAGCCGCGTTTAGAACCATCTACGCGCCGAACGAGCTCGCGTTTGAGGCGTCGCTCGGCCGAGCGAACGCGGTTCCAGAGCCGGCGTCCTTGCTCCTCTTCGGTGCCGGACTGGCGGGCATCGTGGCCGCTCGCGCAAGGCGTCGTCGAAGCTGACCTGCGATTGTTTCTTCCGAAGCCCGCTTCACAAGTGAAGCGGGCTTTTTTTGTGTACGCGCGGGTGAAGAGGGTGCTTATTGCAGCGGCGTCTCCCGTCCGCTCAACCTGTGCAACGGTCGTCCAGTCGCTGATTAGATGTCACGCAATGAGCCTCGATTGCTGACAACCAGCGGACTTCAGTCTGCTCACCATATTCCTTGTCGACGGAAGGATCTCAAAAAACACTGAATATATTGAGAATTTAGTGGCAGCGCACTTGCTACCGCTACAGCTGGGATAGCTGGTCAAAGAACGCACAGGTCTTATTAGAGAACGCACAGGTTTTACTTGACCAGAAGCGATCTTGTGAAAAAAGATACCGCGATTGTCCGCCCCGGACCTCGAGCACGTTGGCTCGTGAGGGCTTGGGCCTTCGAAGCGCGAGGTTTTTGAGCCCATCGTGACCACGGCTCGAGTACTGAAGCGCGGTGCAACTGAGCGCAGCCGATCTGACAACGATAGAAGCCATTAAATGGAGACGAAACATGAGTAGCTCGACGAAATGCAAGCGCGCCGTCCGATTCGGCTGGCTGATCGCGCTGTTATTTCTTATTTCCGCTTCGGCGGCGTCGGCAGAGACGCTATTGATGCCCAAGCGTGACTATCTGACCGGCGTGTCGGAGGTCGTCTGGGGCATTACCACGCAGGCCAACGGAACCGCGTATTTCATCGACTACGGCGACGGCACGGCCAGCGGAAACGTAACGGACCGTTCGTACATCGCTTTCAACCACACGTACCCCCTTGCCAACACCTACACCGTGCAGCTGTGTGTGGGCGCCGGCGCGATCATTCCCGGTTGTCCGGGTGAGCTCGCGACAGTGGTGGTCAACGTGTACAACGCGGCGTCGCTCACCCCGGAAGCGCTCCGCAACCTCAACATCAATCGCGCGATTCAGGACGGGCTGAGGTATCTGTGGTTTTCTCAGACAGCCCGGACGACTTTTGATACGACCGCGACGACGACCTGGGGAAATTTCGTAGCTCCTTTTACGTCGATTGTGACGCTTGCCTTCGAGAACCAAGGCTACCGTCTGCCCAACAACCAGACCACTCCGGTGGGTATTTACCCCAAGTACGCCGTGCAGCGCGGGCTGAATTACGTGCTCGACCGGCTTAGCAGGCAGACCCTGGGCCTGACGCCTCAAGGCGATGACCCCTGCGTGGGGCCAGGGATTGAGCCACCGCCTTGCGCAGGGCTTATCGCAAACGATCAAGGCGATTCAGGGTACGAAACGGGACTCGCTATCCTGTCCATCGCGGGGAGCGGTGCTGCTAGTCGTCTCGTGGCGGGAATCCCCGGCACCAACAACGCCGGCTACGTCGTCGGAAAGAGTCTCGGCGAGATTCTCCAGCGGACGAGCAACGCCCAAGCGTGGGGTCAGATTGATAACAACTCCACCAATGGCAAAGGCGGATGGTGGTACCAGCTCAATAGCGCTCAGACTTCTGACGGTTCCACGATTGGCTGGAACATGCTCGCGATTTTGGACGCAGCCAACGCAGGCGCGATCATACCGGCCTGGGTGCAGACGCAGTGGAACGCCCCGGCTCATGCTCTGGTGAATCACATCAACAACGACGGCTCGTTCGACTATCAGGCGGACGCCAATCGCGCCTCGAACAATTCTGTCAACGTTGCAAAAACCGGTGTGGGCCTTCAGGGGATGTTCTTCGGCGGGTATCCGGCTGGCCACGCAGACGTGACAAATGCGAAGACGTGGATCAGCGATAGATGGAATAACCAGGCGACGGGCCAGTCATTTGTCTGTCAGAACGGAACGTACAACAAGGGCTGCGGGTACGGGATGTTCAACGTTTTCAAGGGGCTGAAACTGTACGGCGTTCAGACCCTGCCTGGTGTCGCCCGCTTGGCAGGCCCTGGCGCGATCCCCGCAGGCGACTGGTATGCCGATTATGTCGACTACCTGATTGCGAATCAGACGTCTCCGACGTCCACGAGCGGCGGCAGCTGGTCGATATCGTTTTCAAGTCAGACCACCAATCTCCCTGCTCAGACGGGACTTGCCGAACTGATCCTGGCACCGGTTGCTCTTGTCCTGCCTGATCCGGATCTGTTCTCGACAGTCGGTCTGTCGCAGCTCACGGACACCAATCTGGTTGGCACTAACCACACGGTGACGGCCTTCGCTCAGAGCAACACTGGAAGCCCTGTCCAGGGTGCAACCATCACCTTCACCGTTCTGGGACAGAATTTTGGAAATATCGCTCCGTCGTTGTGTGTTCCTGCGTCGTGCGTAACGGGCGCGGACGGAAAGGTCGCGTTCACATACCACGATAACAACGGCGCCGGCAACGACACCATTCAGGCATTTATCGGAACCTTTGGGTCCAACATCCTGACGAAGCATTGGGTGCTCGCTGGGGGTACGAAATGCGATACCAACGACGATAAAGTCGTCGACATGATGGACCTTATCAACATTCGAAACGCGAACGGACAGACGGCGTCCGGGCCGACAGACCCACGCGATGGCAACAGCGACGGAGTGATCAACGTTGCTGATGCCCGGTATTGCCAATTGCGTTTGGGACCGGTGGGTAATAACTAGCGAAGTCTGGGGGCGCCTTTGAAATTTTGGGCGCCCCTAAACTCCCTCATGGCCGGGACAACGAACCGAAGTCGCCATCCTT
Source organism: uncultured Acidobacteriota bacterium (assembly GCA_963741135.1). GTDB lineage: Bacteria > Acidobacteriota > Vicinamibacteria > Vicinamibacterales > UBA2999 > Gp6-AA40. The sequence goes on along the minus strand of CAVUHC010000002.1, from coordinate 421,392 downwards.
GAGGATTTATGTGGTCAGGCAGCAGGTTGAATAGCGGCGAAAGCGTTGAATATCAACGAGTTATTGTCGCCTAAAACGTTGGTCTGAATCGGGAGAGCGTTTTGCTCATCCGTTCCCATCGGGCCCGATAGTCGCTTTTTTGGAGACAGACATGACAAGTATTCGTAAGGTAGCGCGGCTTCTGGTCGCGGTAGCAGTCGTCGGAGTCAGTTTCGTCGGGAATTCCGAAGGCGCGACGATAACTGTGCTGCCGGCAACTCAGACCATCGCTCCGGGTGGCACGGCGAACGTCGACATCGTGCTCAGCGGCCTCTTGGCAGGCGAGACTGTTGGTGGGTTCTCGCTGCTATTGTCGTTCACCAACGCAATCCTGGGGGCTCCGGATAGCTACACCAACGATCCTGACGGAAAGATGGGACCGCTGCCACTCGACCTGAGCCCAGGTTTCACCGGGGGAGCCGGATCTCCACTGAGTCTTTATTTCCTGGCAGACGGGCTCATTAGCGAAGCAAACCTGAAGTTGGCCGAAGGCACAGGATTTACGCTGGCCAGAGTGAGCTTCACAGGACTGACCGAGGGGCTTAGCCCGCTGACACTTGCCGTCTCTCCGCTGACCGGGGTTTTCCTGTCGGATTACACCGGCCTTGGAGTGATCGCCGCTGGTGCCGTCTCCGGCAGCGTCTGTGTGGATGATCCGCAGACGCCGGGTGATCGGTGCGCTCAACAAGATGCTGTTCCGGAACCGGCGTCCCTGGCTCTGCTCGGCACCGGTGTCGCTGTCTTGGTCGTGAGGCGCCGGCGTCAGATGCAGTCGCGCGCCTAGGCCGTCTGTGTAACTGCGGGCTGACCCGACCGCGCCCGTTGGAAGTTGACATATTCAGTTCCCGCTGGAGGCTTCGGCCTCCCGCGGGATTTTGTTTGTACGGCCGCTACTTTCGGGTGGTAGCGCGTGGACGGTGAGTAGAACGCGGCGCTCCCCGGCCACGAAGAATGTCTCCTTTTCGCGGACTTATGTCGTTGCGGATCTGGGTGATTCAAACGTAAATCCACTGTAATTCCGCCCTTTCGTGGCTCTGCCGTGGCAACCCAATTGCTACCCCTGAGATGCTCGTTTAGATCAGTGAGCGTTCTCAATCGCGAAGTCATCTTTGGGCATGAGGTCGGAGTGTCGAATCACGGGTTTTCAGTTCCATTCAAGTTTCCCGTCACTTTCACCAGAGCGGTGTGGGAGACGCGAAACCCGCTCTTCGCAGAGACGATTCAGTCGCTCGAAGGCGACCGCCGTCATCGCGTGCTCGTCGTCGCCGACGATCATGTTGCCCACGCGCATCCGTCGCTGATTTCTCGTATCGAAGGATATTTCGCCGCAAGGCCTGAGGCATTGGAGCTGGTCTGCGCTCCGGTGCTTGTGCCCGGAGGTGAAGCGATTAAGAACGATGTGACGCACTGCTTCCGGATCCTCGAGCGAATCAACGATGTCGGGTTGGATCGGCAGTCGTTCGTGACGGTGATTGGCGGTGGCGCTGTGCTGGACATGGTGTCGTTTGCGTCCGCGATCGCCCATCGAGGCGTGCGGACGGTTCGACTGCCAACGACCGTACTCGCCCAGGCGGATTCCGGGTTTGCGGTGAAGAACAGCGTGAATCTGTTTGGAAAGAAGAACTTTATCGGCACGTTCGTCCCGCCGTTTGCGGTCATCAACGATCTCGATTTTCTTCAGTCGCTGGATCGGCGCGACAGGATCGCCGGAGTGTCGGAGGCGATCAAAGTGGCCTTGCTCCGCGATCGTGCGTTTTACGCATATCTGGAAGCCAACGCGGACGCCATCACACGTGGCAATCCCGATGTCATGGCGGCCATCGTTCAACGTTCCGCCGAGCTGCATCTCGAGCACATCTGCGGCAACGGCGATCCGTTCGAGCTCGGGAGCGCACGACCGCTGGACTTTGGGCACTGGGCGGCGCACAAGCTCGAATCGATGACCAGCCATAGACTTCGACACGGTGAGGCCGTTGCCATCGGCATGGCGCTCGACCTCACGTACGCGACAGCCATGGGATACCTCGATCGTGTGTCGCTCGAACGCATCCTCCGACTGCTCGAGGCGATCGGATTCATGCTGTCAGATGAGGCATTGCAGGCGCGCGAGGCAGATGGCACGTACACGCTGATGCGTGGCTTGAGAGAATTCCGAGAGCACCTCGGCGGCGAACTTCACGTAACGTTGCTTCGCGGAATCGGGCACAGCTTCGAAGTGACGAACATGGATGAATCGCGAGTCGCAGGGGCGATCGAGTCACTCGTGCGTCGCGGGGCACCGCGTATGACCGCACGCGCATCGCCGTCGGCGGCGGCCGCGATGCGATGAGAAGATGCTGCTTTTATCGCGGATGCTTATCGCTGGTCCGGCTGCGCAAGTGATTCTGGCGCGGCTTGCTGCGGCTGTGATTCCGGCGGATCTGGTCGCGGCCGTGCGGATTCGTCCCGGCGGGGTACGGTTGAGATTTCTCCGGGACGCGCGCTTCCACCAAGTCCGTACGGGTTTGCGAACTGGCCAGGCTTTGTTTGCGCGCCAGTGCCTCCCGGGGTGCTAGCAGCGGATTGCGCCAGTGTTTCAGCCGCCGGTCCACCCTCACCCGGACGGATCCATGGCATAGGCGAACCTGGCGGCACGCCTACACCATGGTTCATTTCACCAGGGTCAACGATCAGTCCCCCCTCCACATTCACCGGCCGTGGCTCCTCGGATAGATCAGCCTGAAGCGCCCCTACGGAACGACCAGTGAGGTCCGGCGGGACGACCAACGAGCTCGGTTGCGGCTGGGCCGCGGTCGGCGTGCGCGGGAAAAGCAGAACCCGGTCGATGGCAGACGTGCCTTGGCCTGGCTCGAGCCGTTCCGCAAGGATGTAGCCACCAACGTCGCGTAGGAGAATCGCCAGCGCCGTCCTTTCCGGGACTTCATTGAGCTGGAGCGTCACCAAGGCGCCTTTTGTGCTTTCGCGGTTGACGAACGTCGTGCCACCAATCTGCGCCCATCGGTCGAGGATCTGCGGAACCGGGGCGTCACGAGCGACAAGTGTCACCAGGCCGTTCCCGATCTGAAGTGAGAAATCCTGTGCACCTGCCGCCCGTGGATCGAGCACCACTGCCAGGGCAGCGATCGTCAAGGCGAGAAGCTTTCCGTTCCGTCTAGACATGAGCCAAGACCGGCAATTGTATGGCCTTGGCCGAACCACAGCAAGGCCGTACTCCCTCTGGTCACGCGCCTTGTTGATGCCGATAAGACGCGTGACACCTGCAGTCGTTCGGGGCGTGCGCTGCGCTGTCTCTCCGCTATAATCACCCGTACTCCTCGTACGTTTACGGAGGCTTCGCTGGGAAATTCGTACCGTTCAGCCGTCTGCCGCTTCACGTGTGGCGCGATCCTCGCTGTCATCTTTCTCGCAGCGCCATCCGTCGTCGCTGCCCGTTCGATCACGGTCGCCTGGGATCCGAATCCGGAACCAAGTGTGAGCGGCTATGTGGTCTATGTCGGCAGGGAGCCCGGGGTTTACACAGGACGATATGACGTCGGGAAGGCCACGTCGTTTGTGTACGCGGAAGCGGTCGACAATCAGAGCTACTACTTTTCTGTCGCTGCCTACTCGACGGATCTCTTGCCTGGGCCGCGTTCACAGGAGGTGTCGACGATCGGGACGCCTTTTGTCGCGCCGATGTCTCTGACGTATTCGGAGCCGGTGCGGGCAACGGCGTCGACAGCGGTCGCGGCCACGCGTTCCGACTCGTTTGCCCCGGCGCAGATCTGTGCTGACATGGCGACGCACCAGTGCTACACGGTTCGAACGCTTCTCCAGACTCCGCGGCCGATCACCGGGCTCGCAGCAGCGTCAGACGATCGGGTGTTCTTCATTGACAGCGGGCAGCAGATCCGCGTCATCGTCGAGGGGCGGCTTGCCGCTTTCCCCGCTCTGACGATCTCTGACACTGCCGTACGTCTCAGCGGCATCGCGCTCGACTCGGCTTTCACGACAACCCATTTCGTGTACGTGGGTGAAGTCGAAGTCGCGAGAGACGGGAGCCATGAGCTGAGCGTCGTTCGCTATCGGGAACTGCAAGGTGTGCTTGGTGAGCGCGCCGTCATCATCCCGGCCCTGGCGTTTCCGAGTGGCGCCGAAGGCATCTTCACAACGGATTCAGCTGGGCGTATCTACGTGGCAATGCCGTCGGTTGCAGACGCTCGCTCAACGCGAGACGCCTACAGCGGGTTTATCCTTCGATTCAACCCGGACGGCACGGTGCCCTCGCAAAACAGTAACGCCTCGCCCATTCTGGCGCGCGGTTTCGATCAGCCTTCAGCATTCGCCTGGAACGGTGAAGGGCAACTGTTGGTGACCGGTCTGGATCGCACTTCTTCGTGGTTGTCGCGAATTGATATAGGAGCGCCCTCAGTCCAGTGGCCTCGAGTGCTCGGCACGGTTCCCGTGACACCGGGGACCGCTGCGGCACGATTGGCCAGCGGCGCTGCGGCTGGTGAAACTGCCTCGCTTGGGAATACCCTGTTTCTGATCGACAGGTCGAATCGTCTGAATCGTGTTCTGACTACACCAGACGGTCCGGCTGACGCCGACGTGATTGAGCTGCCCGACTCGAAGCGTGCCATCGCGGCTGTCGCCGGCGCGCGCTCGAAAACCTACGTCGTCTCGTCCGCAGCTATCGAGGGAAACCTGTCGATTCTGGAACTTACGCCGTTACAGTTGCATTGAGCGTCATTGCCTGATTCCCGCAACGTGAAAAAGTTACTTCCACGTTGTGAATTGGCTGGCGACACTCAACCGTGATCAATTCATCAGAAGATTGTGCGTCGGCGCGGCTCCGAATCTTCTCCGCCGCTCCGCCACTCGCCGCTCCGAATTGGACATCGCCTTCTCAGGGAGGCGACGCTCCGCGACTCGGCGCTCGAAGCTCGGACGAATCGGAGCAGGGTCTTCCGTCGAACGAAAGACGGTCCGATAGACGGCCGCGAGGAATTCCTGCCTGGTCGTCGGCTTCAGAATGAACGTCGCATTCATGCGTTCGGCTTCGGCCTGAAGCACCGGGTCGGCGACCGTGGTGACGACGATGGCCGCCATGTCGGGCCGCGCAGCTTTTCCTCGCAGCACGAGATGCAGGCCGTTGTACTCGCGGAGACGGACATCAGTAATCAGCACGGCAGGTGGCTGCTTATCGATCAGCGCCTTCGCTTCGAGAAAGCTTTCTGCCACCGTGATATGGAATCCGCTATTGGCGAGGCCGGAGACGGCGAACCAGATGTCCACGAGCGTCGGCTCGACGACGATCGCCGTCAGGGCTGAGGGGGGGGCGCCGGCAGCATCGCGTGGTGTCATCGGAGCCCGCTCAACCGCGTAAGCCTGTCTACTGGCCGTGCCCGCTGCTTCACCTGTAGCCACGCAGAATGCGCGCAGGGGCAGACTTTGTTCTTCGAACAGAAGGCCGCAAGCCTTCCGTCGGCGCGCACACCACGCACCACCCGGCTTGCTTTTCGTCTATCAAAGGGCTGAGCAGTCGAAATTTGCGCCAAGTGAGAGTCGTGGTAGGCGGCCACGTCGAATCCGCGCGTTCTCAAGCTGTGCAAAAAAGTGGCCGAAAGTTCACAAATGTAATTGCCGTCCGACCGCCCAGGATAGACCCTGGCGTTTCAACGACTTGAGTATCATCCCAAGGTCGGCACATGCCTCAACCGAGAAGACAACTATGAGTGGAACGATTCAGTCCGGTGCGTCCGAACGACCTGCGAGTCGGCTGGGGCTCGCGACCATCCTTTTGGTCATGGTTTTCGGTTCGCCGGCCCTCAGCGTTGCGCAGACCGCAGCGAACGTGGCCGTGGTCATCAATGAGAGCAGCGCCGTCTCCCAGCAAATCGGCGAGTACTACGTGCGTCAGCGCGCCATCCCTGCGTCCAACGTGATCCGCGTTCGGACGAGCCAGGACGAAACAATTGATCGGGTCGCGTATCAGTCCACTATTGAAGGACCGATCGCGTTCGCGTTGGCGCGACAGCGCCTGCAGGATCGGATTCTCTACATCGTCCTCACCAAGGGCATTCCCCTTCGCATCAACGGCACCGGCGGGGTCAACGGCACGGTTGCAAGCGTCGACTCGGAGCTGACGCTTCTCTACCGTCGAATGATCGGCCAGCAGATTCCGCCCGCGGGTCGCGTGAACAATCCCTACTATCTCGGGGCGAAGGAGGTGCGGGATGCCAGCCGCTTCACGCATCGTGAGCAGGACATCTATCTTGTCTCTCGCCTTGATGCGTTCACCGTGGAGGAGGCGCTCGCGCTCGTCGACAAAGCGAAGAGCGCAGGCTCCGAGGGGAAGTTCGTCCTCGATCAGCGAGCCGCGCTGGTGAACCGGACCGGAGAGGATTGGCTGGAGGTCGCGGCGAAGCGATTGGAGGCCCAGGATATGGGCGACCGCGTCATGCTCGACTCGTCGCCGCAAGGCGTGCGGAATGTGCCGAACGTCCTTGGCTACTACTCCTGGGGATCGAACGATCCCCGGAATCGCGTGCGCACGTTCGGAATGGGATTCGTACCTGGCTCACTTGCAGCAACATTCGTCAGCAGCGACGCCCGCACGTTCAAGCAGCCGCCCGCCGATTGGGTGCCGAGTGATTCCGCAGATCCGGCGAAATGGTTCGGCGGCACCCCTCAGTCGCTCATCGGCGACTTGATTCACGAAGGCGCGACGGGTGTTGCTGGTCACGTCGCTGAGCCGTACCTTCAGAGCACGGTGCGGCCCGAGATCCTTTTTCCCGCGTACGTTGCCGGCTTCAATCTGATCGAGGCGTTCTATCTCGCGACGCCGCATCTCAGCTGGCAGACGGTCGTCGTGGGCGATCCGTTGTGTGCTCCGTTCCCGAGAAAGCCTCTGTCGCGGGAGGAGATCGAAGACCCCATAGATTCGACCACCGCACTTCCCGGGTCGTTCTCGGCGCGACGTATTGCGGCGGCGATCCGGCAATTCCCGGGCGTGGCGGAATCCACGCTGCGCCTCGTCGTTCGCGCCGAGACGTTGGTCACCACAGGCGGTGACCGGGACGCTGCCCGTGTGGCCCTCGAAGAAGCCACGAAAAATGCTCCTAACGTCGCCCCTTTCGAGCTTCAACTCGCGCTGCTCTACGAGCAGGCGGAACAATTTGATCGTGCCGCCGAGCGGTATCAACGCGTGCTCGACGTGCAGCCAAACAATGCGATTGCCTTGAACAATCTTGCCTACTCGATGGCAGTCCGCCAGAAGTCTCCCGCCGAGGCGCTCCCGCTGGCGAAACGCGCAGCGGCTGGAGCTCCGAACGACGGAACTGTGCTCGATACACTGGCGTGGATTGAACATCTGCTCGGCGATGATGCGACGGCTGCAAAGCAGATTGCCGAAGCCGTCGTACGCGCCAGGGGCAATCCCGAGATACGTCTTCATGCGGCTGTCATCTACGCCGCAAGTGGCGCGCGCGCCGTTGCCGAGATCGAGCTGAAGGAAGCGCTTCGCCTGGATCCGTCGCTCGAATCACGCGACGAAGTACGTCAAGTGCGCTCAGCGCTGGCCAAGCTCGGGACGGGTCGTTAGCAGGGGTTGATCGGTTCGCTCGGGTTAGTCCGAGAGGACGCCAGCTCGCGCCGGGGTTGTCGGGGTCTTGGTTCTTGCTTTGGATTCGGCTTCAATAAAGTAAGGACGCAAGCGCACGTCGCGCCTCGTCCGAGCCTTCGAAGTCGGGCCGAAGCTGCAGCGCTCGCTGTAGCGCCGCCCGTGCTTTGTTGTCGTCGCCGTTCTTGGCGTACAGCATGCCAAGGTGAAAATGGTACTGAGGATTGGTTTTGTCCAATTCAACCGTGCGCAGCATCATCGGCAGCGCTAACGACGGCAGATCCTTCTTATAGTAGACCCATGCGAGCGTATCAGTTACCTCCGGCAAGCCTGGGAGCGCCGCATACGCTGTCTGCGCGAGCTGCAGGGCGGCATCGAGATTTTCGCCACGTTCAGCGTAGATCCACGCGAGGTTGTTCGCGGCGGGCGCCGTGCGGGGATCGATCCGCAATGCTTTGTCGTACCAGGTCGCTGCGGTGGCGCGATCGCCCTGCGCGTCCGAGATGATCCCCACCATCGTTGCGGGTGCAACGGAGGTCGGCTCCCGCTGCGCGATCTGGATGAACTCATCTCTTGCGTTACCAAGCCTGCGATCGATGAGGTAGAGCGCAGCCAGCGTGGTGTACGCCTCCAGGTTCGATGGATCGAGCTCGATCGCGCGTTTCAGGTACTTCTCCGCCACCTGACTGTTGTTGTTCGCGGCGTAGGTCTTTGCCGCGAGGAGGAGCGCTTCGGGCGCATTTGGCGATTTCGCGAGCGCCGCGTCCACGCGGACGCGAGCGTTCGCGAGGCGCTTAGCCTTCACGTCCATCGTCACGAGTTGAGTCAGGCTGCCCCAGGACGCCGGGTTGAGCGCCAGCGCCCGCTCGAACGCCTGCGTCGCGGTCTTGATGTCGCCCTTGGCAAGCGCGAGCTCGCCGCGCACCTGCTGAACCTCCGCCGACGCTGGGAAGGCTTGCAATAGCAGACGGACTTGAGCCTCCGCACGGGGTACGTCCGACTCTCGCACCATGAGCGTCCGGGCAAGGGTGAGCCGGGCTTCGACATCGCCAGGCATGATGACAACGGCCTGATCCGCAAACGCGATCGCCGAGTCGATTTCGCTGGCCCGCAGACTGAGTTGCGCCAGCTCTACGTCCGCTTCACCCGCGCGCGGGTCGAGCCGAATCACTTCGCGGAACGATTTTCTCGCGTCGTCGGTCCGTCCGAGCGCGAGCATGACCTTGCCGCGGGCGAAGTGTGCAAGCGTCGAGTTAGGGTCGACTGAGATGGCGGCATCCGCCTGTGCCTGCGCCTCCGGCAGTTTCCGATCGCCGAGGAGCACGTGTGCACGGATGGCCATTGCGTCTGCGTTCTTGGGTTCACGCGCCAGCACTTCGTTCAACTTGTTGGCCGCCTCGCCGCGCCGTCCACTGACGTAATCGATCAGCGCGATACGGATCTTGGCAGCCGCGAACGCCCCCACCTCCGTGCTGAGTTGCTCGAGAATCGCGATCGCTTCCGGCAGGCGGCCCACTGACAGGTAGTAGTCAGACAGCGAAATCTTCGACGGGCGGTCATTGGTGAGCGCGACGACTTTCTTGAGATACGCCTCGGCCTGGCCAGGTCGTCCGGCCGCTCGGTAGAGGTCGGCCAGTTCCCGATTCGTGGCGATGTGGTTTGGATCAATAGCGAGAGCGGTCATCATCTCCCGCTCGGCGCTCCCCAGCTTGCCTGAAGCCCAGTAGAAGGTGGCCAGGCCCAGATGCGTCTCTGGCGAGTTCGGCTCCGTTTGAACCGCCTTGAGATACGCGGCCTCCGCCTCGTTCTTGTTGCCCGAAATGAATTGAAGCGTGCCGAGGTTCATGAATAATCCGGAACGCTTTGGATCAAGCGATGTCGCCCGCTCGTTTGCCGCCACTGCCTCATCGAAGCTCCGGAGTCCGGCCAGGGCGTTTCCCAACATCAACAACGCCCCTGCGTTGTCCGGGTGCCTCTTGAGGGTCTCGCGGGCGCGAGCCTTGGCTTCGTCGTATTGGCGCGCCAGTAGCAACAGATTGCCGGCCTTCAGCTGTGCGTCGACATTGTCCGGATCCAAATCCGCGGCGCGGACGTACGCCGGGAGCGCGTTGCGGACGTCGCTTATGGCCGCGTACGACTCTCCGAGTTTGAAGTACGCCGCGGCGGACTGGGGATCTGTCTGGAGCGCGAGCTTGTACTCGATGACGGCTTCCTGGAATTGCTTTTTCGCCGCATATTCGTCGCCAGTCTGGATGTGTTCCTGTAGTGCGGCCTCAGGGTTTTTCGAACAGGCTCCGGCCAGGAGAATCGGCACCGCGATCAGTGCGCACGCTCGAATAATCCCGGATGATCGTTTGGGAGATAAGCAGCCCATCACTAGTGAATTGAGCAAACACCTCACCGGCCGGAGCCGAAAAGGACAGACCTCTTAACGTATTGATAATGCGTATCTTATGAATTCGCGCGCAGGCGCCATCTGCGTTGGGGGCGAAAAAGTCTGCCGCTCAAAGGACTTATGTCCTTACCTGACTGCCTTCGAGGTCTTCCCGGGCGCCGATTCGGATCACGATTCAGCAGTCTCTGTGGTGCCCACTAAATTCGCCGTGTCGCCGAACTTTATCGCCGTACTTGATTCTCAGAACAACAGCGTTCAGCCAATATATTCAACAAAACAAGGCCGTTTTGAGGCACGTACGAAGTTTCGTTTTGCTGGCTCACGGATTGCTCAACCATTGGCGAACCGAATAATCTGCAGGCTTAACCGCCGGAGGCGCTCGTGATACTTAGGTCCTCAGTTTCTGAAATGTCATCTCTGTTCAGGCGCACCCGCCTGATGGTCGTAGTGGGAGCTCTGTTGGCAGGTATGCACGGGACCGCCTCCGCGGCCACGCTCACCTACGTTCCAAACACCCCCGATCTCCAGGACCTCGATCATCACAACGTGTACACGTGGAAGATCACCGGTATCAACACGTTGATTGCTGCGACTGGAGGCGGAACGGTGACGGGCGCCTATCTGTTCTTCGATAACATCAGGAACTGGGCGGACCCAAACCCTCTCAATCCGAACAGGCTGTTCGCACATCTCCTTGACACCGCGTTGACGCCTGCGGCGAATAAGTTGCCTGGATCGCAGGACAGTCCCGGTTCGGCTGCCTTTACTCCCGGCGTGTCCGCGCTTCTGCCCGACCCCGTGCCCGGCTCTTGGAACGGAGGCCAGCAGAACGCGTACACGGCAAACGATGACAACACGGCAACTCCGACGTCGCTTGTAGACAACTTCGCCTCCACCGCCGCCGGTCTATACAACGCCCCGCTGTCGGGGGGCGCGACCGGAGGACAGGGCCTGCTCGTTGCGAATGGCACGGCAAATACGCCTCTGGGAACTACTGCGTTACTTGGCAGCGGCCGTACTGAGGGCTGGCTCACCGGTGCCAACGGCAATGCAAACCAGTCATTTTCGCAAACCGCCGAAGACTATAAGTACAACTTCAATGCGGCCCAGATTCTGAGCTTGAACAATTACATTGCGAACGGTGGCGACATCGCGATTGCCCTTGATCCTGATTGTCACTTCTTGAACGACGGGGTCTACTTTGTGCTCACCACTACAGGTGGTGGGGGTGGTGTCCAGGCCGTTCCTGAGCCGGCAAGCCTCACGCTCATGGGCCTTGGTTTGGCCGGGCTGTATGCGTGGCGCCGGAAGCAGCAGGCTGCCACGAAGGCGATAGCGCAGACACTGTAGTCTCCTCCGTCGATTTTTGACGCCGCGCCGAGTCTTCGGCGCGGCGTTTTCGTGTACCGTGATTGCCTTGATAGTCAGCACGCTCAAGCTCGTAGGTGCTCCCGGTTCCTACGGATTTCTCGTGCTCTGTAGCGCGTTCGGCTTCCTTCTGATCCACGTCTGGCGCCGCCCCATCCTCGGACGAGCGTGGCTGTTTGCGGTAATTTCCGTGTATCTCGTACTTGCGACACCCGCGGCCGCTCTCCACATCGCCGATGCGTTGACGCAGTACCGTCCCGTTCCAGATCTCACGCGTCTCCCGGCCGCTGACGTCGTCATTACGCTCGGTGGGGATAATGTTCGAGGTCGAGCGAGCGAGACTTTGCGTGCCCATACCGCGTGGCCGTCGGCGCGTCTCATGCTGTTCGGGGACGATTGGCTCCAGGGGCGGCTGTTGGAGGGCGGGATTCCGGCGGGCCAGATTACTCACGATCCACGTCCGCCAAATACGTTCGAACAGATGGTCGCCGTTCGCGACTATCTGAGAGCGCAGCCACATGAGGTAGCGGCCGTCGTTGCGTCACGCCTTCAGATGCCGCGGATAGCGGCGATTGCCGATACCATGCAGTTACACGTCACGCTCTTGCCGTCACCTGCTGACATCGAACCGCCACGTGCAGGAGCGGGCCGATGGCTGCCCAGGTATACCGCGCTGAGGATTAGTCGAGACGCGATCTATGAGCAAGTGGCGTTGATCTACTACCGCTGGAAAGGGTTCACGCAGGAGGGATAGAAATCCGCCGCCAGGCCGACTTTTCAAGGCTAGATTACGTTTTTCATCTCGGGGCGTGCACGGGGCTCAATAGGACCAGATGGAGAGTTGTTTGCTCGGATCGGGGCACCACATGGATTTGGGACGACTGAGATTTCAACGTGGATGGCTTGCCGCGGCGCTGGCCGTGGCGCTCGTCCAGTCACTGGGGGTCGCCGCCCAAGCTGGCCAGTCGGCCCGCGATGGCTCGACTGTGTCAAATCCAAGCCGCATAGTGTTCCAACACGATGGCAAGAACATCAGTGGGTTTGCCCTGTATCTCGAGCCAGTAAGCGGTTCTCCCATACGGATCGATCTTGGGATGTTGAAGCCTGACGGCAAAGGTCTGATCTCGGCAACGCTTCCGAAGCTCCCGCCAGGTTCTTATCGTGCGGAAGTGGCGGCGTACAACGGGTCGGGCGAGAGTCCCAGGGTCCCGGCCGCCCCGCCGTCGTTTGTCGTGACCGCTCCAGCAACCGCCCCTTCAGAAGCGAACCACGCGACCCACGTGCAGCAAGAACCCGTGGCGGACCCTGCGTCGAAAAAGACGAACGACAAGAAGACCGAAGACACCGGGTCGAAGAAGGGCGGCATCGGAAAACGCTTCTGGAAGGTCCTGGTAGGTGACGACGACAAGCCGTAGCAGCCTCGCGCAGTCATCCTTCACCCGGGAACACGTGGGTTTTTCAGCACGACCGACAACCGCCGCGGCTGAACCTCGCGTTCTTCAGGTCGTCCTGAGCCTCAACCCGGGCGGGACGGAGCGTCTCGTCGTCGAACTAGCACGGCGACTTACGCGTCAGATTCCGATGGCGGTCTGCTGCCTCGATGAAGAGGGTGACTGGGCGTCGGAGCTGAGCGCGGACAACATTCCGGTTACCGCACTCCATCGCACCGCCGGCTTCAGGCCTGCGCTGAGCAGGGCGATCGCGACCGTGGCACAGCAACACGGCGCCAACGTCATTCACTGTCATCACTACTCGCCGTTTGTCTACAGCTGCTTTGCGCGGTTCTGGCAGCCGGGATGCCGCGTGATCTTTACGGAGCACGGGCGGCTCTCGGATGCCGCGCCTTCAGCCAAGCGGCGGTTTGCAAACCAGGTATTGAGGCAGTTTCCGAGCGGCGTGTTCACGGTTTCAGAGGATCTCCGGCAACACATCATCGCTGAAGGATTTGCTGCCAGTGCCGTCAGCGTGATTTACAACGGCATCAGCGTCGGTCCCCCGCCGGATTCCGCGGCGCGCGAACAGATCCGGCGCATGGTGGATGTGTCCCCGGATACGATCGTGATTGGAACGATCGCGCGACTCGATCACGTCAAGGATCTCGGAACTTTGATCGAGGCGACGAGGCAGTGCGGCCGCACGGTTCCTGTGCTCCTCCTGATCGTCGGCGACGGGCCAGAGCGCGCGCGACTCGAGGAAGTGACGAAGGTCTGTGGAGCGGCGCCGTACGTCAGATTTCTCGGTCACCGTGATGATGCGCGGCGCTGGCTGGCGGGGTGCGACGTCTATGTCAACAGCTCGATCAGTGAGGGGGTATCGCTGACGATCCTGGAAGCAATGGCCGCAGGGCTCCCCATTGTTGCGACCCGAGTTGGCGGGACGCCGGAAGTGGTTGACGCGACGTGTGCCCGGCTGGTGTCACCACGCGATGCGAATGCGTTGGCCGGTGCGCTGCTCGACCTTTCACGTCAACCCGCCGTGCGCGATCAGATGGGTCGCGCGGCGCGGACACGCGTGGAAGCGCGCTTCACGCTGGAGCGGATGGTGGACGAATACCGCGACGTGTACCACAAGGTCCTCTAGCGTGGCATATCTTTCGAGAAACAATACGAGTATTCATTCAGCTCGGACGGTCCACTAGATGTGCGGTATTTCCGGCATGTTCGCGTTGAACGATGCGCTGCCACCAGGCGCCCGTCAGTCCGTGGTCGCGATGAACAACGCGTTGGCGCACCGCGGTCCCGATGGAGACGGATTCTTCGAGGATGCTCGCGCGGTGCTCGGTCACCGCCGCCTCGCGATCATTGACCGCGCCGGCGGCCACCAGCCGATGACCAATGAGGACGGTTCGTGCTGGATCGTCTTCAACGGCGAGGTCTACAACCACAAGTCGCTTCGGTCGCTGCTCGAGGACAAGGGACATCGATTCCGCACGTCCTGCGACACCGAAACGATCCTCCATGCCTATGAAGAGTTCGGCCCCGCGTGTGTCGAGCGCCTCGAGGGCATGTTTGCCTTCGCAATTTACGACGTCAAGCGGCGGGAGCTGTTTGCGGCGCGCGACCGGCTCGGAAAGAAGCCGTTCTTCTACACCACGCTCGATGGCGTGTTTCAGTTTGCCAGCGAGCTACCGGGTCTGACACGTGCCCACGGCTGGCGCGGCGAGATTGACCTCACGGCACTCGAGGGCTACCTGTCGCTGGGTTACTTCCTCGCGCCGTCAACCATCTACAGAGACGTCTTCAAGCTTCGCCCTGCGCACTGGTTGCGCGTTCGCGATGGACGCGTCGAGGTGCAGCGCTATTGGGATGTCACGGAGTTCGACACCGACCACCGGCCGGTCGACGAGCTCCTGCAGGACATCGATCAGACGCTGCGCACGGCTGTGCACGATCGCCTCGAGAGCGAGGTTCCACTCGGCGCATTTCTCAGCGGCGGCATCGATTCGGGCCTCGTGGTCTCCTACATGGCCGAGGCACTGGGCGACCGGCTTGTCACGGCGACTGTTGGCTTCGGTGAGCGGCAGCACAACGAGCTCGATGCAGCCGCCCTCGTGGCCACGCATTTCCGCAGTCGCCACTATGCGGATGTGATCGAACCGCACCTCGAGGAAGTGATTGGACCGGTCACCGACCGCCTGGGTGAGCCGCTGGCGGATTCATCGGCAATCCCGACCTGGTATGTCTGCCGCACCGCGAAACGTCACGTGACGGTTGCGCTCAGTGGGGACGGTGGCGATGAGAGTTTTGCCGGCTACGATTTTCGGTATGTTCCCCATAGGCTCGAAGAATCTGCCCGCCGTGTCATGCCCCAGGCGCTGTCGCCGGCGGCGTTATGGCTCTCGGGGCGATGGCCTCGATCGCCACGCCTGCCAAAGGCCCTTCGAGTCGGGACGCTTCTCGAGAATCTCGGGCGCGATCCGGCCGCTGCTTACTATTCCGATCTGGCGTTTCTGAAACCAGCGGAGACGCGCCTTCTGATGGGGCTCTCCGGTGACCGGGATCCGGCGACCAGTCCGATATATGAAGCGGTGACAGAGCCGTATCGGCGCTGCCGATCGGCTGACGCCGTTCAGCGCGCGGCATATGCCGACCTGAACATCTATCTTCCAAACGATCCGTTGGTGAAGGTCGACCGCATGAGCATGGCGCACAGCCTGGAGGTGCGTTGTCCGCTGCTTGACCGGCGAGTCGTCGAGCTCGCGTTCCGGATCCCCGCCTCACGTAAACAGCAGGGACGCCGCGGGAAGGTGCTCTTGCGTGCGTTGGCCAAGCGGCGGTTGCCGAGCGATCTCTGGCGCCTGCCGAAACGCGGCTTCACCGCGCCGATAGGCGAATGGGTCGCCGGTCAGCATGCATCGATGTTTCGCGAGGAAGTGCTGCGGACGAGTGCGTGCGTGTCCGAACACCTCGACATGCGCCACCTGGAACGCCGCTTCGGTCAGCACCAGCGGGCGGAAGCCGACCATGGATATGCGTTGTGGGCGGTCTGGGTGCTCGAGCGATGGCTTCGCCAGACGAAGGTCAGCGCCGAGCCCCTGCTCTCGCAGGCCTGAGCCAGGCGAGCCTTTCAGGCTCGCCTGGCGGACCCGTAGGGTCCGCGCCGCGGGCGCATGGTAACCGTCCGGTTAGGAGCCGTACGCCGCGAGACGCGAGAGCGCGGCTTTGGCTTCATTCGCGTCTGTGCTCTTCGGGTCCAGGCGCAGGGCGGTCTCGAGCGCCTGCCTGGCCTGAGTGAACTGTCCCGCCTTCGCGGACGCGAGTCCCAGGTGATATTGAAAGGTCGCCATGTTCGGCTGCTTTTCGACCGATTGCTTGAATGCGGCAATCGCCTGGTCGTGCATCCCCTTCTTGTAGTAAATCCAGCCCAGGGTATCGTTGACCTCGGGTGAGTCGGGAAGCTTGGTCCGGGCGGCCTGCACGAGCTGAAGCGCGTCATCCAGGTTGCCGTTGTCTTCCGTCATCATCCACGCAAGATTGTTCGCCGCGACCGCTGCGGTCGAGTCGACGGCAAGCGTTTCGCGATACGCCTTCTTCGCCTCGTCGCGCTTATTCTGAGTTTGCAGGATGGCCGCGACCATCGTGCGCGCTCCAACGGACTTCGGCTGACGCTGGGCAACCGTCTTGAACTCCGTGAGCGCCTGGTCGAGTTTGCCTTGCTGCAGGTACAAGCTCGCGAGCATCGAGTACGGCTCGTTTCGAGAAGCATCGACTTCAATGGCGCGGCGGAGCAATTCCTCGGTCTTTGGCAAATCCTTGAGGCTCGCGTAGGTTCGAGCCGCCATCACCAGGGCATCGACGTTGCCAGGCGATCGGGTAACCAAACTCTCGGCGCGCGCGCGCGCGGCGGGGCCACGGCCCGTCGACAGCTCGATGAGCATCAGGCCCGCGGCCGCCTCGATCGACGTCGGCGCCAGTTCGGCGGCCTTCTTGAAAGAGCGCTCGGCTCCAGGCACATCCTTGCGTAACAGACCCAGCGCGCCTTCGAGTACGTGAACCGTTTCGGATTGGGGGTATTCCTTCAAAAGCGTCGTCAGCTGCGCGTCTGCGGCGGTGACATCCCCTGAGGCGAGCGCGGCACGGACCAGCGTGACGCGGGTGATCGGCGCCTGTGGCGCCGCAGCCAGCGCGCTCTGCGCGAATTGCCTGGCCGCGTCCAATCCGCCGGTCGCGAGATTGAGCTGCGACAGGGCGACTTGAACAGCCGCGTCGTTCGGGCGAAGTCGCAGCGCCTCGGCGTAGGCGGTCTTTGCGCCGTCAAGGTCACGCGTCGCACGATAGGCTTCGCCCAGCACGATCGATCCTTCAGCGAGAGTCGGGTTTGCGCTTACAGCAAGCTTCGCCGCGGCGAGCGCGTCCGCCGGCTTCTTCTCGAGGAGATCCAGGCGCGCCTTGAGGATGAGCGCCCGTGCTTCCTGCGGTGCCGCGTCGAGCACTTCCTTCAGTAACGCGTATGCGCGAGCGGTTTCACGGTCGGCATATGCGAGTCGCGCGAGCATGAGCGTTGCGTCTCGCTGCGTGTCCGCCCGCGCCTTCAGCGCGGTGAGCAGGCGATTGGCGTCATCGCGCCGTCCGGTGCCGACGTACAGCTGGACGAGTGAAAACTGCGCACCGATATCACCGGAATCTTCAGCCAGCCGTTTCAGGTACGGCTCGGCTTTATCAACGTGTCCCGTTCCCGCATAGAACACTGCCAGGGCCCGACTGACCATCGGGCTTTTGCGGTCTCGCTCAAACGCTTCCTTGAGCTGCGCCTCTGCCTCGTCGAGACGTTTGACGACGATCAAATAGTTGGCGTACGAGAGGCGGATCGGGTACTGAGGCGGGGTCGGCCTGAAGAGCGACCTTGTACGCTTCTTCCGCCTTCATCGCGTCGCCGCGAAGGTGCTGCACGAGACCCAGGTTCGCGTACGTAACACCTTTCCCGGGCTCCGCCGCGATCGCCGCTTCCATGTCGCTCAACGCACCGTCCAGGTCCTTCAAGCCGGCAAGCGCGTTTCCACGAAGGACGTGTGCCGCAGCGCTCTTGGGGTTCGTCTTGAGCACCTGCTCTGCCCGGACCCGCGCATCGTCGAAACGGCCGCCGGCGAGCAGGAAATTTCCAACCTTGATCTGGAGGTCGGCGTCATCGGGCAGCAGGTCGGCCGCGCGGACGAACTCGCGAATGGCGTTTCCGCCATCGCCCGCCTTCAGGTACGTGTCGGCAAGCTTGCGGTGCGCCTCAGCGTAGCGCGCGTCGAACTGGATGGCTCGCCGGTATTCGATCACCGCTTCGCTATATTGCTCTTTCGCAAACAACGCATCGCCACGTGTGACGGCTTCGCGTTTGGCGGTGTCGGGGTTCTCCGAGCAGGCGGCCGCCGCGATGGCGATCACCATCACGAGTGCGCACCGAACGGCGTGTTGACGCGGCAAGAATGTTGACATGTCTTTTCAGCTTGGAAGATAAGGTCCGAGGAGTGGAAATAATTCCCGCACGAATGCCGTTCCCAGGCGCTCTGCGTCATGCGCCTCCACGTCGTCGAGTCCGACTGGAACGATGACCCTCACGAGCGCCGCATCGGTGCGGTTGTATCGAACCGAATCGAGGACCGTATAGATCTTTGCTCGATACTCGTTGGCCACGACGCGCCGGTGACTCTGATACCAGTAGAAGACGAGCTGCCTCTCGATACCCTTCGCGATCATCACGCGATTGACTTCCACGGGCGTCGTGACATCTCCAGCGCCGGGTGCCCCCTTGACCGGGATAACTGCGCGGCCCACATCCACCGGCTGCCAGCCGGCACCCGGGAGGCAGTTCAAGGGGGAGTGGATCGTGTCTCCCTGACGCTGACTCGTGTGATAGCCAACATACAGACCGATGGGAGACCGGCTCTGGACGTACGTTCGAGTGATGTAATCGTCGACGCCAAGGACCGCGAGAATCTCGGGGGTGAAATCGGCGTCACGGTGCCCGGTCCAGCCGCCCACTGACATCGGCAGCGACGCCAACGGCTCGCGAGGAGGAAGCACTTCGGCCCGCGACGCTTCCGAAAGGTACACGGACGCTCCAATCAGGCAGACGGCGACGACGATCATTCTGATCTGGGAAGAACTCATATGGCGATCTCGTTGGCCGGTCGCGCACCAGGAGCCACGGCCGCGCGCTCGGGCACGTGTACCGGTGCGAGCGCCTGCATCACGCGCATGACGACGAAAAGGAACACGAAGGCGACGACAAAGAGGACCCACCCTGAAAACGTATGTAGAAAGCCGGTGGCAACCTCACCACCGTAGTAGTGAGCCGCGACGCCAATCCCCGCGACACGCAGCCCGTTCGACAGGATGGCTATCGGAATAGTCGACAGCGTGACCGTCGCGCGCACCCACTGCCGCTGGTCCGTGAAGTAGCTGTAGATGATCCCGAGGGTGAGCAACGAGACGAGCGAGCGGATTCCGCTGCACGCTTCGGCGACCTCCAGCGTCGTGTTGGCAAGAACGATCACGTTGCCTTCACGCAGCACCGGGATTCTCCAGAGTGTGAGAGCCGTTTCGCCGAAGCGCGACGCCTGCAATTGGAGGGGAAACGCGATCTGGTTGAAGATGATTGCCGGTATCGGAATCATCAACAGCAGGAAGGCGATTGGCAGCGTGAGAATCCGCAAGTGCTGCCAGCCCAGCACGAAGAGGACGCCGCCGGCGACAACCCCGACGATCGACACCCGGGTGAGGAACAACTCGGCGCCCAGGATGCCCGCAATGAGCGTCACGAGGCTGCCTACCAGCACCACCAGACCAATGACACTGGGCCGGATCTGCGCGCCGCGGAGTCGCT
This sequence comes from uncultured Acidobacteriota bacterium, assembly GCA_963741135.1. Classification (GTDB taxonomy): domain Bacteria; phylum Acidobacteriota; class Vicinamibacteria; order Vicinamibacterales; family UBA2999; genus Gp6-AA40. Next base: position 401,674 of record CAVUHC010000002.1, on the reverse strand, counting down.
CACGGCGTTCCCATGCGAAATACAGCGCGATGGGAACGATGAGAAACCCATGCGAGTAATTGTCGTCGTGTCCCCAGTCGAACACGAGCTTGTCGATCACGTCCCGGTACAGGACCGCGAACGATACCAACAACCCGATCAGCGGCAATGCCGCAGTCACACGTGTCCGCGTCACATCACTATCCTTTGAGCGTACCGAGAACACGTTTGGCATCATCGGCCCCGGCAAACCGCGGGTCGAGTTTCAGCGCCTCTTCGAGCGATTGCTTCGCCTCGGGCCGGTTGCCGTTCTTGGCATACGCCAGACCGAGGTGGTAGTGGATGAGCGGATTGGATCGATTCTGGGTTACTCCGTCCTTCAGGGCGGTGATGGCGAGGCCCGCGAGACCCTTCTTGTAATAGATCCATCCGAGCGTGTCGCTCACGTCCGCGTTATTGGGGAGCTTCCCTTTTGCGGTCTGGGCCAGCTGAAGGGCCACGTCCAGGTTTTCGTTCTTGTCCGCGTACGACCAGGCAAGATTGTTTGCTGCCACCGCGGCGTTGGGGTCAGCCGCTAACGCCTCCTCGTATCGTTTACGCGCTTCGTCCTGTTTGCCTTGCATCGTCAGGATAACGCCCGCCATCGTGGTGGCCATGACCGGTTTCGATTGCTGACGTGCGGCGGCATCGTACTGCTTCAACGCCTCATCGAGTCGTTGTTGAGACATGTACACCGTGGCGAGTCTTTGATACGCCTCCATGTTCGCCTGATCGATCTGCAGCGCTTTGTTGAATGCTGATTCGGCTTCTTTCGGATCACCGAGCGAAAAATAGGTTCTGCCGGCCAGGAGCCACAATTTGGCGGTCTTCGGCTGAGAGGACAGGGCGGAGTCGATTCTTACGCGCGCGGCGCCACGATTCTTACTGTATAGATCCGCTCCGATCAGCCCCTCCAATGCCTCGAGCGACTTAGGCTCCAGCTCCAGGCCCCGGGTATACTCCGCGCGCGCCCGCACGGCGTCACCTTTGACCCAGTAGAGGCGGCCGGCCAGGATGTGCACCGCGGCGAGCGAAGGCTGGGTTTTCAACAAATCCGAGAGTTCCGCCTCGGCTCCCGTGAGATTGCCCCGGGTCACCATCGTCTTTGCAAGGACGAAATGAGCGTCTGGGGAAGACGGTGCAGTTCTGACAGCCTGGTTCGCGAACTCGTTTGCGGCTATTCCGTTTCCTTGAGTGAGAAAGAGGTTGGCCAGGCGGATTTGCGCGGGGACTGCCGAGGGATTGATTCTGAGCACTTCCTGGAACGCAGTGATCGCTGCCTCGGGAGACCCGGTGGCTTCAAGAGCCGCACCCTTGAGGAACTGGCCAGGAACCGACTGCGGGTTTCCGTCAGTCGCCTGACGGGCAAGAACGAGGGCGTCGGCAGGTTTTCCGTCCCTCAGCAGGAGACGTCCCTTCACCAACAACGCCCCCTCATCACGTGGGGCACGCTTCAGGACGGAGTCCAGGGCTTCGTACGCCTGGCGGGCGTTCCCGGCCGCATAATCCAATGTTGCAAGACGCAGTGTCGCCGGGATGAAGCCTTCTTGCTCCTGCGCCAATTTCTCGAGCATTGGCCTGGCGTCCTTCTCCTTGCCGCTGACGAGATAGAAGTCCGCGAGCATGAGCTTTGGTTCCATCTTCGAAGACAGGTCGCTGAGCGCCTTCAAATACTTTTCGCCGTTGACCCGGTCCCCGGTGTTCAAGTAGAGGGCGGCGATTCCCTGATTCGCATTTGGAGAGCGGGGATCAATCTCAAGGGATGTCTTGAACTCTCCCTCGGCCTCCGGGATCCTCCCTGCAGCCCAGTAGTAGTTCGCAAGGCTTAAATGCGCGGACAACGACTTGGGGTCGAGCTTCACTGCTCGCTGGAACACCGCTTCGGCGGCCGCTTGATCTCCCTTGATCAGTTGGAGGGCACCGAGGTTGGCGTAGCTCAGGGTTCTGTGGGGATCCGACTCGATGGCTTCTTCAATCTGAGAGATCGCCGCGTCCAAATCTTTCAAGCCGGCCAACGCGTTGCCCATGACGATCAACGCGTCTACATTCTTTGGATCCCTGGCGAGCACCTCCTCCGCGCGCGCCCTGGCTTCGGGGTATTGAGCTGCACCGAGGCGCGCCTTGGCGGCGCTCAACTGCGCGTCGACGTTGTCGGGCAGCAGATCGGCGGCTCGCACGTACTCCCGGTATGCATTCTGACCGTCCCCGATCGCCTCGTAGGCCTTGCCCAGCTTGAAGCGGGCCTCTCCGAAATTGCTATCCTGGGCAACCGCGTTTCTGTACTCGAGGATCGCTTCGGCGTAGGCCTTCTTGGCGACGTAACCATCGCCCCTTTCGAGATACTCCCGCTTGAGTATCTCCGGGTTGCGCGAACAGGCGCCGTTGAGCGCGGTCAGAAGGAGAACGGCGACGACGGTACACTGATGGCGCATTCTGGACTCCAAAGCTGCGAAAATGAGGTGCAGCCCTGCTGAACAGCAAGCGTCTTTCCATGTCATGAATTCCTGTTTGTCCAACTAAGTAACTGAAATTAAAAGCTTTGTAGCTAAGTTCATCAGGTGATGTCGTTGAAGAAGTCTGCCAGAATGGCGACAAAAAACCCTCGGACCCTTTCCCAAAGGCTTGTACGCCCGTATCCCTTTCGACCGAGCAAAAATTACAGAAGCGTCTACTGACACGGCAGGAACGTCTCGAAGAAAACGCGCTCGAGACGCGATGTCCTCGAGAGTGGTGTGCGGAAAAACGCCCAGGTCTCAACCGTAAATCATTGATTCTAAAGACTATTGTGTTTCGTAATCCTTGGCGAGAAGTCCGGGCAAGCGTGAAACGCTCAACGGGCATGACCCTTGGAACAGGCTGAGCCATCCGAACGCGAACTCAAGTTCCCGCCTGACGGTGACCAGACCTTCCCCCCAAGGTTTCGCCGCACGGTGCTGACGAGGTAGGCCATGTTGAGACTACTCGAACGAAATATTGCAGCGATTGAGGAGCGGCTCATTCTGCTCGCACCTTCTGCCGAGTCAGTGGGGGACGGTTTCAGGAACGTTACGTTCAATTGGCACCGCCACGCAGAGCGCGTCCGCGAGATGCAGCGTCTGCGCGGGAAGGTGTACCTGGAGGACGGCGCCATCGAACGACGGCATCTCTCCAACGATGGACTTCACCGGACGCCCGAGGACGAGAGGAGCTGGCACCTGCTCATGTTGGGCCGGGACGGCCGCATCAGCGCCTGCGCCTGGTATCTCGAGCACGAGAACACGACCTCGATTCAAAGTTTGCGGGTGCGCAATTGCCCCCTGGCGGCGACAAAAAGCGGGCGAGATACACTCCACGCCGCCGTGGAATCAGAGATTACGCGGGCGCGTAAGGACGGGCTGCGGTACGCCGAGGTTGGCGGATGGGCTGTGTCAAAGCAATGCCGATGCACGTCGGAAGGATTGCTCCTCGCCCTCGCCGCATATAGCCTCGGGCGCCGACTCGGCGGGGCACTGGGTATCACGACAGCAACAGTGCGACATTCCTCGTCCACGATTCTTCGCAGGCTTGGCGGTTCGCACCTCGAAGCGGGCGGGACTATTGTTCCCTCCTATTTCGACCCGAAATACAACTGTGAGATGGAGTTGCTCCGGTTCGACTCGCGGAAGCCGAACGCGAAATACACCGGGCTCATCGAGCTGTTGCGCGACAGGCTTACGAACGTGTCGGTGATTGCATCGGATGCGATCGGACTCTCGTCGGTGTCGGTGGCGCAATTTGGAGGGCATCTTGCCGGTTCCATCGGCCAACCGGTGGCGGTTGCCTGAGCGCGGTACAAGCGACGCTCAACACCTCATCGGCGAGACCGCGGGTATATGACATGAACAGGGAAGCGCTCGCCTCAGCGCTTCGCGAGTGGAAGGCTGTACTTGGTTCCGCTCACGTGCTGAGCGATTCGCATGCGCTGCGTGGTGCGAGTACCGCGACTTTTCACACAGATCAGCAGGTGCGAGCCATTCTGCGGCCCGGCACTCGCGAAGACGTCCAAGAGTGCGTTCGCATCGCGAACCGCTTTCGGGTTCCTGTCTATCCAATCAGCTCCGGCAAGAACTGGGGTTACGGTTCGCGCGCGCCCGTCCGGGATGGCGCGTTGATGGATCTCGGTCGGATGAACCGAATCCTGGACTTCGACGAGGAACTCGCTTACGTAACGATCGAACCCGGCGTGACGCAGCGTCAGTTGCACGAGTTCCTTGTTGAACGCAAGTCGAGCCTGTGGATGGACGCCACGGGAGCCAGTCCGGAGTGCAGCATCATCGGCAATACGATGGAACGCGGCTTCGGGCACACACCCATGGGCGACCATTGCGCCAATGCTTGCGCGTTCGAAGTAGTGCTGCCGACCGGCGAGTGCATCGATACGGGATTCAGCCGCTTTCCGGGAGCGAAGGCCGGGGCAATGGGCCGATGGGGAGTGGGGCCCTCGCTCGACGGCATGTTCTCCCAATCGAATTTCGGCATCGTGACACGCATGAGCGTGTGGCTGATGCCCTCGCCCGAGCGTTTCAGTGCGTTCTTTTTCTCCTGTAAAGATGCGAACGGACTCGGTCCCATCATCGATGCGTTGCGGCCGCTGCGACTGAACGGCACGCTGCGGAGCGTCATGCACATCGGCAATGATTACAAGGTGTTGGCGGCGACGAGTCAGTACCCCTGGAAGGAGATGGGCGGCCGTACCCCCTCGACCGAGCCACGATGGAACGCATGCGTGATTCGCTGGGGGTCGGATGCTGGAACGGTTCTGGTGGCCTTTATGGGACTCGCGTGCAGGTTCGCGAAGCCAAATCGCAGCTTCGTCGCGCGTTGAGCGGGAAGGTCGCCTGCCTGCAGTTTGTCGACGATCGCCTCCTGGGCCTGATGGAGCGTTTCGCCGCGCCACTGAGGCTCGTGATCGGTTGGGACGTTCGCAGAGTCCTCAAAGTCCTGCGGCCGGTCTACGGCCTGTTGAAGGGGATTCCCACCGACTCAACGCTGGAGAGCGCGTACTGGCGGAAGAAGACCGGCGTTCCGGCCGACGCCGATCCAGATCGTGACGGCTGTGGTCTTTTCTGGTGCAGCCCCGTGGCTCCAAATACCGGGACACACGCGACGGCGGTTGCGCGGATCGCGACCGAGACGCTTCTGAAGCACGCCTTCGAGCCGCAGGTGTCGATCTCGCTTGCAACAGAGCGGAGCCTGACCTCCATCATTACAATCAGTTACGACCGCAGTGTGCCAGGTGAGGACCAACGCGCGCTCGGTTGCTACAACGAGCTCATCGAACAGCTGCTGGCGCTGGGGTATCCGCCGTATCGACTGAACGTGGGTTCGATGGCCTATGTTGACAACAGTCCGACGTATGCCGGTCTCCTGGGGGACCTCAAGGCTGCGCTCGATCCGAACGGAATTCTGGCACCTGGTCGCTACGAGAATAATCGCTCGCCTGGTGACGCGTCGCAGGCCCAAGCCCAGGCCCAGACGCTGACGGCAGCCGGTCGATGACGCCAGCCGCCTCCCAGTTGGTGCTGGCCGGGCGGTTCGGCCCGGAATTTGGCGGGAGAGTACCTCCATGCAGCTGTTAACAGTCTCGCTTCACGTCCTGGCCGGTTGGTGCTTCTGGTCCTTGGCTCACAATCTGGGCCATCGCTGGTGGCATGTCGACATGAAGAAGGGCAAGCAGACGTTCTACGCACATGGTGAGGCCCAGCACCATCGACTGTACGACGCCGGCAAGAGGCCGCTTGCCACGGCTGAAGACCCGAACGAACTCTTTATCAGTTTTCCCTTCAAGTACGTCGCGCCCGTGGCGCTCCTCCCGGTGGCGATCTACGGATGGCTTCTAGGCTGGCCCGCGATGGTGGCGTTTGCTGTGGGCCTTCATGGGTCGATGACTCTCGACCATCTTGTGCACATGCGTTGTCATCGTGGGCGCTTGAACGGCGTTCTCGGCTGGTTCCAGCAGATGCATGCCGTTCACCACGCCACGCATGCGAACAACTACTTCTTTGTCTCCGGGTTGGTGTGGGATGTGCTGTTTCGAACGGCGGTGCTGAAACCGCGCCAGTCAGCAGATCTTCAGGCAACCGACGAGTTGGGAGCCCTCATACCACCTCCATCCGCTCATGGTCTTCAATCTGGTAGGTGATGCCCGCCCAGCGGATGCGTCGCGTGAAGCAGGAGTTGATGCTGTTGAGCCCCTGGAGGAGGCTGGCCATCGGCGCTACCAGCACCAGCGTCCAACGCCGCGCGCCCAGCATGATGCCGCGCGGCTGAAGCAAGCGATCCAGCGGGGTAATCAGGAGCAGCGCAAAAACCCACAGGTGAGCCAGCCACACGAGGCCGCCGGCCAGCGCCAGGGCCGCCGGTAGCTTCGGGCCACCAGTGATCAAAGAACCGACGCCGAACAACAGCAGGCCCCACCCGAGCACGTTGCCCAGCCCATGAAACATCCCGGTGACCATCCAGAAGGGTTTGTTGTAAAAGCGCGTCACCAGCGTCTGCCGGTTCGTCCAGCTCACCGCCGAGTAGAGGGTGTCGGGGGCCTGGCTGATTACGATGCACTCGGGCACGAACTTCAGCCGCAGACCCATTGACTTGAGCCGCCGGCTGAGCGTCATGTCGTCGCTGAGCGCCTTGGACCACACGTCGGCGATCCCGGCCTTCTGGTAGGTCGAGCGCCGCAACGCCATCGCACCGCCCCATACGAAACTCGTCTGCGGGTTCACGAGAAAGACAAAACCGCCGGCGTTCCACGCGGTACGTAGCAGATCCGCCATGGCACCCCAGCGTGGGTCGTACCAGCGATAACCGCTGGCAGCGCCGACCTCCGCATCGCTCAAAGGCGCAATCAGGTTGGCGATGAAGCGCCGGTCCGCCTGGCCATCCGAATCCATAATCACCAGCACCTCGGAGCGCGTGTCTGAAGCCTCCACGCCCGCGATCTGGTTGTTGTTCTGTTGCGAGCAGTACCTGGGAATGCCCGCCACCGCGGTCTTGATCCGGCGGTCGGGATGCCGCCGCTTCAATTCTGCAAACGCTGCGCAGGCGGGATCGTCTCGGGTGGCTGTTACGAGGACAAACTCGATGTCGGGGTGGTCCTGGTTGACAAGGCTCTCGAGGTTGTCCAGAAGCGTGCCGTCATCGCCCTTGCACGGGATGATGACCGAGGTCGGCGAGAGTGATCCCGGCGCAGCCGGCGGCGGTTCCGGCCTGAAGCGGCGCAGCTGAAACACCGCGCTGATGCTGGCCAGGCTGAGGATCAACACGACCGCCAACAAAGCCAGCAGGATCGAAACCACGGTCAGATTATCGGCCATGTTTCAGGGGCCCTATACCTGATTGAGACCTTGGAATCACCTCTCCTTGTGGCTCAAGGGTTAGGACGGGGTGAGGGATGACCCGATTCTTGCCGATAGCTTCACGAGAGGGACTCATTTCGGGACTTAGCGAGACCTGCCCCCATGCGATACAGTGGCTTCCATCGCGCCGTCAGCTTCATCCACAACGTGGCCAGGCAACGCTGGCCCATCGCCCTGGCCTGCGAAGTGGAATGCGATGAAATCGACCGCCTCCGCCGCGCCACCGCCGCCGCGGGTAAGAGCAAACCCTCTTACACCGCGTGTGTCACGAAGGCGATCGGGATGGCGACTGCGGAGCTTTCCCCGCAATACCCCGAGCTCAATTCCATGATCGGGCGCTTCCTGTTCTGGCGCTGGATCAGCCGATTCAACGGCATCTCCGTCGGCGTGGCGGTCTCGCGGGAAGAAGACGGCCTCGATTGTGTCTTCAACCTCGTCGTCCCGGACCCGCAACATCTTTCGCTCGAGGAGTTGACCCTTCGGCTCAAGCACGCAGCCACGGCTCCCGCTGATCAGATCCCGGAGTATGCAGCTAACCAGTCTATGTACAGGCTGCCGCGTCTGGCGCAACGGGTCATGCTCTACCTTGGCGGGACAGTTCCCAGCTTGCACAAGGAACATTGGGGCACCGTCTCTTTAACGACGGTTGGTAAATTCGGCGTCGATCTCCAGATGGTGATGCCACTGACCACGCCGATTCAGTTCGGCTTCGGGGCCGTGCGCAAGCGGCCCGTCGTTCGCGGCGACCAGATCGTGCCGGCGATGACCATGAACCTGAGCATGGCGTTCGACCGCCGGTTGCTCAACGGCAAGCCTCCCGGCGCACTTCTGACCCGGGTGCAGCACATCCTGGCCACCGCTGATGACGGCCGGTGGTTCGAACTTCGTGGGTTACCCGATCAGGTCCCTGACTTTTTTCGCGGGAATGCCGTGCCATAGTTCGTGAGGGCCTATCCTCGTTCCCTTGGTGACCAGTGACATCGCTCCCACCACACTTCCGTCGCCGATGCGGACGTCGGGCATGATGACCGAGTTCACTCCAACGGTTACGTTTCGACCGATCACGACTTTGCCGAGATAGACGGTGCCGTCCTCTACAGCGTGGCCGATGACCAGTGTGTCTGCGCCCAGAATCGTGAAGTCGCCAATCTCAATCATGGGGGGCTCGAGGAGCTTCCCGCCTATCATGACGAATTGCCCTATCTTCGCTCCCAGGATCCGAAAGACTACCCACCTCAAATTCACCGGAACCATGCCGGTATTGATAATCAGGCCCAGGTTGAAAACGTAGAGAAAACCCTGGAGCTTCCAGGCGACGCCCAGAACCGAACCTCTCAGACTATGTCGTCCTTCGATCAGAGGAACGAACGCTCGGATAATCCACAGCTCAGCACTGCTGACCAGGAACACGCTGGCCAGGCATGCAGCAGCGACGGTAATTGTGAGCGGCGTCCCAGAATATGGCGCCAGAGCTACGGTGGAATAGCCGACGGCAATCGACGTGGCGACCACAATCGATAGCGAGAGTATCGACAAGAGAGCGTCGATGAGCACAAACGTCATGGTTTTCAGGTCTATCGGCGGGGCGCTTTGTCAGGTGCAGGACAGGAAGGGCCGGCCCGAACCTGAGCTGTTCGATAGGCCGTGCAAACCCGGAAGATTTTGTGCTGAGCCGTGCAGGCCTGTCCCTAGCACAAAAGGCTCCTGGCGTTTTGCGCCAGGAGCCCCTTGCGGTGTGGAAGAGTGTGGGACTCGAAAAACGTGACCCTTAGGCTTTCTGGGTCCCCTGCCGACGCCTTCGGTGAAGCGCCAGAACGCCGAGACCGATTCCGAAGGTCAGGAGCGTCGCCGGCTCGGGCACTATGTCCCTGGAAATGTAATTCGCTGAGAAGGAGGTGGAAATCGTACCGCCTGCCAGCAGTGTGCCGAGGACCCCTCCCACGGTGCCTCCGACGAGCTGCGTGGTGTAGCTCCCGAGGCCGAGTCCGATGTCGGCTCCATTACGGAAAATGCCCTGCACACCGAAGCTCACGTCGAGACCGGTGACCCGTGGCGTGAGCACGAACGGAGAGGCCGCGGTCGGCGAGCAGGACTGGTTAAGGCCCTCGGCGCCGGTGCACAATGGAGCCCCGCCCTGGAAGAGCGTCGTCAATTCAAACGAGAGCCCTGGAATGGCGACGAATGTGTTCAGAAAATTCGGCAACGATATCGCTGCCCCTGACACGACATTCGTGAAGCCAGCGACTCCGGCATCGGTAATGTCCAGGTTGTTAATGAGCGAAGACCCCGGAAACAGCGGCGCAAAATAGCCGGCTGCGGGGTTCGTCGTATTCACCTGTCCATTCCCGCCGCCGTTGGGGAAGAAGTCCATGGTGTACTGATTGTTTATCAGATCCACATCCGGGCCATCTACGCCCCTGACGGTCACGCTGTTAGCAAAATTGAAATTTCCGACGATTGGTGCCGCGCTGGCTGGGCCCGCGAGAGCCAAAATCGCCAGAATCGTCCCACACACGACTGATTGCCACTTCATCAATTTATCCTCCACGATCCGCCGTTTTGCAAAGAGGGAAAAGCTGTTGTTGCCCAAGACTTAGCAAGTGGGACGCCAGTTCGTGCGACGCCTTCGGATAAGGTCATAATTGCTATGAAACAGGCCATATTTTGCAACTTCATCCGTTATGGCCCGACGATGCCGCCGCCTGGAAGACCTCGGTCCCGGAGACTTTCGTCTGCGCGCAGGGACGCCGCCGGTTGAGCGGTCAGGGGAGCCTCAAAGGGAGGCGGGTGGCAGTGACCGCGTCGGTCATGCGAAACCGCTCGAAATCATTGGAAACACAGAGGCAGTCCCGCGAGCTTTGGCGTGTGCGGGACGCGGGAATCGCAGGGGGTGCTGTTCCCTCTGGCACGCCCAGGAAGTCGCGGCAAGGGCGATTTTCTGAATGTGTGCACTAAGCGACACGCGCAGGTCGATACGAGTGCTAGGCTTCGCGAACATTCGAGCGGATGCGGCGAGAACCTGGAATCGAACGGATCGGCTCGACCAACTGGGGGGCTCATGAGAATTGCCAAGATGTCGGTGCTATTGGCCGCGCTATTGGTGGCGGCCCTGCCTCTTTCTGGGGCACAAATTCCGGCGTTCGACGCCTTTTACGTGTTTGGAGACAGTCTGGCCGACAACGGGAACGACTTTATCGCCAGTCAGCAGGCCGTTCCACCGTCGCTTACGCCGCATAAGACGTACTTCAAGGGCCGTTTCTCGAATGGTCCCGTCGCCTTCGAGTATCTGTGGCTGCTTCTCACAGGAAACCCTCCAGGCTCCACGCATGGTCTGAAGCCAGTATTGGAGTCGCCTGCGGTTGTCCCGACGGGCGCTGTTGATTTCGCGTTTGGCGGTTCCACTACGGAGGTGTTCACACCGTTGCCGGGCGGGATCTTTGTCCCTGGATTGATCGGTCAGGTGCAGATGTTCCACGACGCGCTGCAGGGGAGGACGCCGTCACGGCGCGCGCTCTATGGCGTCATCACAGGCGCCGGCGATTACTTTGCCTATCTAAACCCAGGTCAGCCCGTCCTCACTCCGGCTGAGGTGGTCGCGAACATCTCGTTCTCGGTCGAGAGCCTGTACCTCCTCGGCGCCCGCAACGTGCTGGTGGTCAACCTGCCCGATCTCGGAAAGATTCCCCTGGTGGCAGGCAACCCCCAAGCCAGCGCCCTCTTGTCAGCCCTCTCGTCGCAGCACAATGCGGCGCTGACCCTGTCGTTAAGGGAGCTGGCTGGTCGCCACCCCGATCTCAGGCTGAAACTGATCGACGTGAATGAGGTCCTCAGCCAACTCCCCAATTCGGTCAACCAGACGCTTCCCGCGCTGGATGCCCTGTTTCCCCCGCCTGGGCCCGGCGAATTACCCATGTCGGTCTGTTTGTTCACGAATCCGTTGAACTGCCGCGATGTCCCGACATTCGATGTGCGTTTCAAGTTCCTTTACTGGGATGTCGAGCATCCCACCACGGCCATTCACGGACTGCTCGCTTGGCACATTTTCGGTAAGCTTGCGCATTAGCGAGGCGTAGCAGGGCGGCCCATCAGTCAAGCGACACGGCATCGCCAATGCGATGCCGTGTCGCCTCGCCGTGAATCCACGTATCTGAGATGCGTTTCATTCCCACTACCCTGCCGGGTGTGATCATGATCGAGCCGGACGTCCATCGTGACGCCCGAGGCTATTTTCTCGAAACGTTTCACGCGGCGAAGTTCGCGCACGCGGGGATTCCCTCGGCGTTCGTACAGGACAACCTTTCCTCCTCCGTCCGGAACACCCTGCGCGGCCTTCACCTGCAATTGCGCAAACCACAAGGCAAGCTCGTGCACGTCGTGGAAGGGGAGATCTGGGACGTCGCTGTGGACCTGCGCCGCGGGTCGCCGACGTTCGGAAAGTGGGCGGCGGAGACGCTTTCGGCGGAGAATTTCCGGCAGTTGTATGTGCCTGCAGGATGCGCGCACGGCTTCTGTGTCCTCAGCCCGACAGCGCAGGTGCAATACAAATGTACCGAGTTGTATGACCCCGCCGATGAAATCGGCATCGCCTATGACGACCCTGAGCTCGCCATACCCTGGCCTGTCGAGCACCCCATCCTGTCCGACCGCGATCGCCGGCATTCCCGTCTTGCGGACCTGATCGATCGCTTGTCCCTTCCTGACCGCGTTGGATAATCCGGAGCTCCTGCTTTCGGCTGCGGGTGAGGTCCGGGGCGCGCGTCGCAATGAGCCGATTACCGTCGGCGTGCCGTTCCCGAAATCATGGTGCCGCGACGTCGACGAGCTCTCGCTCGTCTCTGCGAGGGCTGTCGCTGTCCCGCTCCAGGCGCGTGTGCTCGATCGATGGAGCGACGGATCGGCACGGTGGGTGCTGTGCGATTTCGCCGCCAGCGCACCAGCCGGTCGCACCACGTATCGCCTGGAGCGGCGGACGCTCGCGGTCAAGAGGCCTGGCTCGCTCGATGTCGCGGTCACTGACGGACGCGCGTCGATCAGCACGGGAGCGGCGCGCTTTGAGCTTCGGTCAGATGGAACGCTCGAGTGTCGTCGCTCCGGTTCGGATGCCCTGACCGTTTCTGAATTTCAGATCGTGGATGCCGCCGGCAGTCCGATGCCACTCCGCGTCGAGACCATTACGCACGACGAACCGGGATTCCTGCGGACATCCGTTCTCGTCACGGCGGCCGTCGGGAGCGTCGATCGACCCCTCCGCTTGTTTGCCCGCTACCACTTCTACCAGGGTTCGCCCGTAGCGCGGATCCAGGTCACACTCCGGAATCCGGCGCGCGCCGAACATGCCGGTGGTTTCTGGGATCTCGGCGATCCCGGATCCCGCCACATCAGGGATTTCTCGTTCGCCATATCTCTCCCGTCAACCGACGGACCGTGGCAGGCGATGTGCTCGCCGGAGCCGTCACAACCGCTGCGTCCCTGCGCGCTGCCATTCGAGCTGTACCAGGATTCGAGCGGCGGCGACAACTGGCAGTCGTCGAATCATCTCAATCGCAACCGCGTTGTGCCGACCACGTTTCGCGGGTACCGCATACGGGAGGGAACGGACGAGACGCACGGCCTGCGCGCCACTCCGGTCGTGTCGACGCACGGAGCGTCCGGCGTGATGGCGATCGCCCAACGCCAGTTCTGGGAACGCTTTCCCAAAGGCGATCGAGGCCACAGAGGAACATCTGGTGCTTCGTTTTCTACCCGGCCAATTTGCCGACAGCCACGAGTTGCAGGGTGGAGAGCAGATCTCGGAAGAGTTCGTCGTGTCGTTCGGGAAGGACGAGATCAGCGACGTGCCGCTCGACTGGGTTCGCAACCCGATGCAGGCACGCGCCGACCCCGCCTGGTACTGCGCCGCCGAGGCGATTCCGTATCTGACGCCGTGGTCCGAGGATCCGAACAAGGACTACCTCGCGCTGGTCAAGGCGGCCATCGAAGGGGACAACACGTTCGAGGTGAAGCGCACACGGATTGACGAGTACGGCTGGCGGCATTTTGGAGACACGCACGGGGACCATGAGACCGTCCTGCACCAGGGGATGGCGCCCCTCATCTCCCATTACAACAACCAGTACGACGCCGTTGCGGGCCTCGTCTGCCAGTTCTTCCGCAGCGGCGATCGGAGATGGGTTGCCCTGGCCGACGACCTTGCGCGCCATGTCATCGACGTCGACATCTACCATACGGATCAGGACAAGGCGGCCTACAACCACGGGCTCTTCTGGCACACCGCTCACCACGCTGACGCGGATCTTGCGACGCACCGGACGTACGCGCGTGCCTCCACCGGCGGCAGCGGAGGGCCCTCCTCGGAACACAACTACAACACCGGCCTCACGCTGTATTACTTCCTGACCGGTGATACCCGTGCCCGTGATGCGGCAATCGAGCTTGCTGACTGGGTCATCGACATGGACGACGGCTCGAAAACGCCGTTGCGGTGGCTCTCGCGCGGTCCGACGGGCCTGGCCAGCGCGACCGGTTCGTTCACCTATCACGGCCCGGGCCGGGGACCGGGGAACTCGATCGTGTCGCTGCTCAACGCCTTCCGCCTGACCGGCGCACCGAAGTATCTGGAGAAAGCCGAAGCGCTGATCCGGCGCTGTGTCCATCCGGCGGACGACATCCCGGCTCTCAATCTGCTGGATGCCGATCGGCGCTGGTTCTACACCGTGTTTCTGCAGGCGCTTGGCCGGTACCTCGATATCAAGACTGAGCGGGGAGAGGTCGACGACGCCCACGCGTACGCGAAGGCCACGCTGCTGCACTACGCGCGGTGGATGGCCGACCACGAGTATCCATATCTCGACAAGCCGGCGATCCTGGAGCATCCGACCGAGACCTGGGCGGCGCAGGACATGCGGAAGTGCGAAGTGTTCCAGTACGCGGCCAAACACGAGTCCGGCGCCGACCGGGAACGCTTTCTCGAACGCGCACGCTTCTTCTTCGATTACTCCGTCTCGACGCTGACGAAGATGGACACGAGCGGCTTCACTCGCCCCACCGTGATCATGCTGACCAACGGGTATTCGCGAGCGTATTTTCAGAAGACCGCTGACGCACTCGCGCCTGTTGCAGATGCGAATGTCCCCGATTTCGGTCGCCCGATGCGGTTCAGAACACAGAAGGAGGTGGCGTTCCGCCGGTTGATTGCGTTGGGCGTTCTGGGCGCAGTCGCTGGCGCAGCAGCGTTGTTATGGATTTTCTGAATGCGTCGCGTGACTAGAACTGGAAGTACAGGAACGGAGACGCAGAGGTGCCGGCCATGACGGCGATGCATACGCCAAAAGCAGCCGAAAGCGCATACGCGCGACGCCAGCTGGTACCGGTCCTCTTTGTGAAGGTCGAATGCGTTGGGACCAGCCATTCCCAGCAAGAGTCCCAGTGCTGCAAAGGCCGCAAACGCTGCCGCATTGGGAAACAGCTCCCCTTGGGTGGGCACGATCATTCGGTTCAGTAGCGACAGCGCCATTGGAAGATCTGTGGCGCGGAAGAATACCCACCCAACCAGCACCAGTACGAACATCCCTGCCTGCCTGATCGGCGCCGGAATCGCATCCCATGTACGCCCAAACACGCGATACAGGATAAGCAGAGCGCCGTGGTAGCCACCCCAGATCACAAAGTTCCAGCTTGCCCCGTGCCACAGTCCGCCGATCAGCATCGTCAACATCAGATTGCGCCGCGTCTTCCATTCGCCGCCGCGATTGCCGCCGAAGGGGATGTACAAATAGTCGCGCAGGCACGACGAGAGCGATATGTGCCACCGTCGCCAGAAATCCGACGGATCCAGCGCTTTGTACGGAGAGTTGAAATTCTGAGGAATCCTCAGGCCGAACATGTATCCGAGACCGACGGCCATATCGCTGTAGCCGGCGAAGTCGAAGTAGAGCTGCAACGAGTACCCGACGAACACGAACCAGACGCCTGCCGACGAAAGCGCCTGGTGATTGGCGAGCGCGGGATCGACGAACGCAGCGAACGTATCAGCGATGACGACCTTCTCGACAAGCCCGATGACAAAGAACGAGACCCCCTTGGCGAGCCATCGACCGGGACTCGATTCGGCTATTCGCTCGAGATCTTCTTCAATCTGACGGAAGCGGACGATCGGTCCGGCAATCAGCTGCGAGAACAATGATACGTACGCGGAGAACTCGAAAAAGTTGCGCGTCGGCTTGATCACGCCCCGATACGCATCAACGATGTAACTGATGGTGTGGAACGTGTAGAACGAAATGCCAATCGGCAGGATGATGTTCAGATGCGGGAACCCGGGGTGTACGCCGAACAGCCCCAACACCCCCTCCGTCGAGGTGAGCGCGAAGTTCGCATACTTGAAAAATCCCAGCAACGAGAGATCCACCACGATCGGGACTACCAGGCAGAGGCGGCGTTTCCGCGGGTCGGACCACCGAAGAAAGCCCAACCCCGCTGAAAAACTCACTGCGGTTGAGAACGCCATCAGCAACGTGAAACGGGGATCCCAATACCCGTAAAACACGTAGCCGGTTAAGGTGAGCCACACGTACCGCGAACGCGCTGACCGCAGACACCAGAACACGGCGTACGCAATCGGAAGAAACACGCACAGGAACACGAAGCTGTTGAAGAGCATTTCGACACGACTCGCTCACCGCGATTCTCGACACCGCCGGATCGTCGGCGAGCGATTTCAGCCCATCCGGACGGGGTATCCAGCCAGCGGCCAGTGGCGCGGAAACCCCACAATTCACGTCGAAGCACGCAGGACTGGTCGGCGAGGCTATCGATTATAATCACCGTCGCCAACTGTCACGGCATCAGTCCATCTCGGCGCAGCCGTGCACAATTCTGCATGTCACCGCTCGAATGATCACCACCGTCGTCCGGGAAATGAGGGCTCGCCGATGGTCATGGCGTGTCGCCCTTCATACGATCTGCCTCGTTCTTACCTTATTGATGAGCGTCGAGGTCTCGGCGCGCGTCGAAGATCGGTTCCGGAACGGCGTCCCCGTCTTTTCCACGCCGGATCGTGTTGCTGACCTGGTCGTTCAGGACGCGCTGGGTGTCCGAGGCAAGCCGTACGGACGATACAAGGTGTGGCAACTGAACGCGTTTGGTTTCAGGGGGCCCGAAATCACGCGGAGTCCGAGGCCTGGGTGTATTCGCGTCATCACGCTTGGCGCGTCCGAAACGTTTGGGCTGTACGAGTCACAGGGACACGAGTACCCGGCGCAACTGGCGACTGCCCTTCGGGAACCTGGGTGCTACGAGGTCGTCAATGCGTCAATTTTCGGTTTGACGATCGCCAATATCCGTCAGTCCTGGAACAATTGGACGTCGCAATTTCAGCCTGCGATCGTGACGATTTACCCATCGCCGTCTTTTTATCTCGCGCCGTACCCGCCGGGCCCCGTAGCGGCAAACGCGGCGGCCTTCTCGAGGCCGCCGTGGTGGCAGCCTCGATCGCTCGAGCGAGCGCGGGACGTGATTGACTATCCGGACTTCATCCAACGCATGCGGGTCGAACGCGGGCTCGCCACGATTGATGCGGCCCACGATCCGAGCTGGTTCTTCCGCACGGTGCCACCGGAGCGGCTCGAGCAATACGAGCGTGATCTGACGTCGCTGGTGCGCGACGTGAAGGCGACCGGCGCACGGGTCATTCTGATGACGCATGCTATCGGGTTCAGCCGTCCAGTCGCCGAGGCAGACGTGTTGGCGCTCGAAGGGTGGCGGCAGATCGTGCAACGACCGACAGCGGATGTCCTGCTCGAGTTCGAAGCGGCGACTCGCGACGCGACGATACGCATAGGCACGATGACGGGCGTCGAAGTGCTCGACGTGGCGGCACATTTGAACCGGGACAAGCGCGTATTCGCCCCGGGCGATCTCATGCACTTCAACGACGAAGGCGCCTTCAAGGTAGCAGCGTTGCTGAAGGAGGCTATTCTGTCGCACCCGAACGAAACCAAGGCTGGCGTGACAACCCAATGACCCAACTCGAGCGACACTCGCGCGCGTTCCCGCTGGTGCGTCAGACGTTGCTTGCAGCGTCGGTGATTGCGGCTGTTTGTTCGGCCTCGACCTTGGCAGCGGCTGCGACGGTGACCGACCTCGTGGCCGCGCATCGCAACGGCCAGACCTTCATAACCTTCACGAAGAATCCTGGCTCTGAAGCCAAGACGACATACGACGTCTATCGCCACACGTTGCCGATCGCAAGTTTGTCAGGACTGACGAAAATCGCGACGCTCGATGCGGACTCTGGCCGGCTACTCTACGACGACAATCCCAGGATCAGTCTCGGGACAGGCCTGAACCTCACGACTGGCTTCATCATCAGTGACGGCGGCCCACACCTTGCCGCCAACAAAGGGCTGCTCGTCTGGACGACCGCCGCCAGCGGATGTTTCTACTACGCTGTGACGACTTCCGTGGACGTAGCTGTCAACCCCGGCATCAACTCTCTCACCAGTTGTGTCAACGAGATGCACCAGGCGGTGCCGGGAGCCATACGCATTAGTGGACCGACGACGGTCGGGAACCACAACGTGAGCTATTACATGGCGTGGGAGGACTACTCGACGTGGAATACGTCCGAGTGGGGGTATGACGGGCATCTCTTTTCCGTCTCGACACCCACCAGTGGGATCGCGGCCCCGTACCCGCTGCTGCTCCAGCTCCACGCGGCGGGCGGCACGCAGTATCTCCAGCCCCCGAATGGCACGGATCAGGATGTCATCAGCGGCGTCGTTATTCAACCCGTGGACATGGATTGGACTGGTTTCACCGAACCCTATACCGGACGGTCGATGGGGAATTCGGTCTGGTCCGTGCGCTTTGACACTTCGGACGACGTGTATAAGACTTGCACCGAAGATCGGATTGTCCGCTACGTCAAACTCGTTCGCGACAATGCGACGGGCGACGGCTTCGATTTTCAGATCGACAGCACGCGCGTCTACGCCTACGGCCTGAGCCTCGGCAGCGCCGCGATGCACCTGGTCAGTCACTATCCCGACATCTTCGCAGCGGGCGCCACCTCTGTCGGCTGGCTGGACAATGCGAGTTATGGGAATTTCGCCAATGCGGGGAAGCATGTCAACAGCGGGAGTGGGCCGACGCTCACGAACTATCTGGACATGGCTTACTACGCGGCCACGAGTGCCATCCGCCCGATGATCTATACCTTCGGGTCCTATGACGGCACGATTCGGCCAACCAGCTACACCGCCGACTTGGCACTCTTTGAAACCTACCATCAGCCCTTTTACGCCGAATGGAAGGATCAGGACCATCTGCCCTTTTCGGCCACGGCGAGCCAGTGGAATCACCACAACGCTGGATCGGGGTATCTGCGATTTCGGCTGACGGAGGCCTATCCCGCCTTCGGGAATGCCTCGACGAGCACGGCGATCCCGACCTTCCCTGGTCATTTTGCGGGGCAACGCAACGGGAATCTCGATTGGGGTTCCGAGCTGCATCCTGTGGGTGCACCTATTGAAGACTCGGTCAAGAGCTTCGGCATTACGCTGAAGTCCACAACCGTCGATACGGCGGTGGACGTGACAATTCGGAATGCGCAGCGGTTCCTGCCCGAGGCGGGACAGCGAGTGGAGTGGAGAAACGAGTCCCAGGCAGGACAGGTGCTGCAGTCTGGCTCGACCGTTACCGACGGGAACGGCTTGGTGACCGTTCGTCTTCAAATCGCAGCATCAGGAAATCGCCTCACTCTATCCTGCGGCTCCTGCACAGCCTCCGCGGCTGCCAAGGTCCCGATGCCGCCGAATAACGTCAGGATCGTACGTCCCTAAAGCGGATTCCAGTTGTACCTCCTTCTGTCCTCTTGAGGACAACGGCCGAGTTGGCCCCTCGCAAGCGAGCGGCCGATACGATGCGCACGGGGATGCCGGACACAACCCCGGCGCTTTCATAGTCCTCAACCCTTTCATGGCGGGGCCAGACCAGATGGATCCTCAGAAACCAACATCAGCACCGGCGCGTAGCGAATTCTGCTCTCTGCGCTCGGGCACCTCGATGCAGCGCCATGCGTGGCGGTTCGCGCTGGTCGTGCTCGGCGTGCTCGCATTCCTGCCGCAAGCGCACGCGCAGCAAGCGCCCGTCCGCTATCGAGCCGGTGAGGTGCTCGTGCAATTCAGACCGGGTACGTCGCGTCCCCAGCGAACGGCAATCCTGAACCTCGTGACCGGACGACTCCGCCGCTCGTTCGCGGCTGTCGGCGTCGACCACTTTGATCTTCCTGCGAGTGCCAACGTCGACCAGATCGTGTCTCAGTTGTTGGCGAATCCAGCTGTCCTCGCCGCACAACCGAACTACGAGCGACGAATTGTGGCAGCGGCTCCTCCCAACGATCCGTACTGGCTCAACGATTCTCTCTGGGGACTCGCGAAGATCAAGATGCCAGCGGTGTGGACGAACTTCGGCACCGGCAACGGCACGGTGGTCATCGCAGACATCGACACGGGCGTGAACTACAACCACCCCGACCTGGCGCAGAACATCTGGATCAATCCCAATGAGATTCCTGGCAATGGCATCGATGATGACGCCAATGACTACATCGACGATGTGCACGGAATCGATGCGATCAACCACGACAGCGACCCGATGGACGACAACGGACACGGGACCCACACGGCGGGGACGATCGCGGCGATTGGCAACAACGGTGTCGGCGTCGTCGGCGTCAACTGGAATGCCAAGATCCTCCCCTGCAAGTTCCTGAATGCCAGTGGGTCGGGTTATGACTCCGGCGCGATCGAATGCTTCAACTACATCGTGGCGCTTCGCAACCGAGCCATCAATGTCCGCGTCAGCAGCAACAGTTGGGGCAGCGCGAGAAATGGACAGATAGACACGGCCCTGAAGAACGCGATAGACGCGGCCGGCAACGCCGGCATCGTGAACATCTTCGCGGCCGGTAACGACGGGACCAACAACGACACGTCACCGTTCGACCCCGCGAGCTTCGCTTCGTCCAGCATCATTGCCGTTGCGTCCTCAGACCAGAACGACAACCGCTCAGGATTCAGTAACTACGGTGCCACGTCGGTCGACCTGGCGGCGCCTGGCTCCACGATCGCGAGCACGTACGGGGGCGGCTACGGCACCCTGAGCGGGACCAGCATGGCCACGCCACACGTCGCGGGAGCAGCGGCCCTGCTTCTTGCCAGCCAACCTCAGCTCACAGTTGGTGCGTTGAAAACGTTGATGCTCAACAACGTGGAGCGGCTCGCCCAATGGAATGGGGTCGTGGTATCGGGCGGACGCCTGGACGTCCAGTTGATGTTCCTCGCGGCGTTCCAAAACCAGCTGCCGGGCGTATTTGCGAAGACGACGCCGGTGAACGGGGCGACCGGGCTGAACCCGTCGGCGGTGGCACTGGGATGGCAGGCGAGCACGGGGGCGACCAGCTACGAGTATTGCCTCGACACGACGAACAACGCCGGGTGCGACGGGGCGTGGACGGCGACGGCGAATCTCACCGCGACGGCGGGCGGCCTGGCGAGCGCCACGACGTACTACTGGCAGGTGCGGGCGCGCAATGCCGCGGGGACGACCGAGGCCGACGGGAGCGCATGGCGGAGCTTCACGACGGGCGCCCTCCCGGCGGCGTTTGGGAAGACCACGCCGGGGAATGGCGCGACGGGCCAGCAGACAGCGCTGACCTTGACCTGGACGCAGAGCCTGGGCGCGACCAGCTACGAGTATTGCGTCGACACGACGACCAACGCGGCGTGCGACACGACCTGGACGCCGGTGGCGGGGGCGAGTGCGACGCTCAGTAATCTGACGGCGGGCACGACGTATTCCTGGCAGGTGCGGGCGCGCAACGCCATCGGTACGGTGGAGGCCGATGGCGGGACGTGGTGGAGCTTTGGCACGACGGGCGGAGCCCCGGGGCCGACCGTGATCTTCGTCGGCACCGACACCACCACCCAGGGCTCGTGGAAGACGACGTACGGGACCCAGGGCTACCTGGTCATCAACGATGGCACCAGTCTCCCCGCCGGCGCGTCGGTGACGCCGGCCGGCCACCAGGCGTGGACCTGGGCGGCGTCCACGCTGGAACTCCCGGCGCTGCAGAAAGTCGCCGCCGCTGATCGCATCGCCGCCACCTGGTATGGCACGACCTTCACCGTCGACGTCACCCCGGGCGACGCCCAGGCCCATCGCCTCTCGCTGTACTTCCTCGACTACGGCGGCGCCGCACGCCGGCAACTCATCGAGGTGCTCCACCCCACGACCAGCGCCATCCTGGATTCGCGGGTGATCCAGAACTTCGGCGGCGGCCTCTATCTCACGTGGGAGATCACCGGCTCGGTCCGCATCCGTGTCACGTGGCAAGCCGGCCCCAACGCCGTCCTCTCCGGTCTCTTCTTCGATCCCGTCGCCGGCGCCAATCAGCCGCCGGGCGCGTTTGCGAAGACGACGCCGGTGAACGGGGCGACCGGGCTGAACCCGTCGGCGGTGGCACTGGGATGGCAGGCGAGCACGGGGGCGACCAGCTACGAGTATTGCCTCGACACGACGAACAACGCCGGGTGCGACGGGGCGTGGACGGCGACGGCGAATCTCACCGCGACGGCGGGCGGCCTGGCGAGCGCCACGACGTACTACTGGCAGGTGCGGGCGCGCAATGCCGCGGGGACGACCGAGGCCGACGGGAGCGCATGGCGGAGCTTCACGACGGGCGCCCTCCCGGCGGCGTTTGGGAAGACCACGCCGGGGAATGGCGCGACGGGCCAGCAGACAGCGCTGACCTTGACCTGGACGCAGAGCCTGGGCGCGACCAGCTACGAGTATTGCGTCGACACGACGACCAACGCGGCGTGCGACACGACCTGGACGCCGGTGGCGGGGGCGAGTGCGGCGCTCAGTAATCTGACGGCGGGCACGACGTATTCCTGGCAGGTGCGGGCGCGCAACGCCATCGGTACGGTGGAGGCCGATGGCGGGACGTGGTGGAGTTTTGGCACGACGGGCGGAGCCCCGGGGCCGACCGTGATCTTCGTCGGCACCGACACCACCACCCAGGGCTCGTGGAAGACGACGTACGGGACCCAGGGCTACCTGGTCATCAACGATGGCACCAGTCTCCCCGCCGGCGCGTCGGTGACGCCGGCCGGCCACCAGGCGTGGACCTGGGCGGCGTCCACGCTGGAACTCCCGGCGCTGCAGAAAGTCGCCGCCGCTGATCGCATCGCCGCCACCTGGTATGGCACGACCTTCACCGTCGACGTCACCCCGGGCGACGCCCAGGCCCATCGCCTCTCGCTGTACTTCCTCGACTACGGCGGCGCCGCACGCCGGCAACTCATCGAGGTGCTCCACCCCACGACCAGCGCCATCCTGGATTCGCGGGTGATCCAGAACTTCGGCGGCGGCCTCTATCTCACGTGGGAGATCACCGGCTCGGTCCGCATCCGTGTCACGTGGCAAGCCGGCCCCAACGCCGTCCTCTCCGGCCTCTTCTTCGATCCCGTCGCCGGCGCCAATCAGCCGCCGGGCGCGTTTGCGAAGACGACGCCGGTGAACGGGGCGACCGGGCTGAACCCGTCGGCGGTGGCACTGGGATGGCAGGCGAGCACGGGGGCGACCAGCTACGAGTATTGCCTCGACACGACGAACAACGCCGCGTGCGACGGGGCGTGGACGGCGACGGCGAATCTCACCGCGACGGCGGGCGGCCTGGCGAGCGCCACGACGTACTACTGGCAGGTGCGGGCGCGCAATGCCGCGGGGACGACCGAGGCCGACGGGAGCGCATGGCGGAGCTTCACGACGGGCGCCCTCCCGGCGGCGTTTGGGAAGACCACGCCGGGGAATGGCGCGACGGGCCAGCAGACAGCGCTGACCTTGACCTGGACGCAGAGCCTGGGCGCGACCAGCTACGAGTATTGCGTCGACACGACGACCAACGCGGCGTGCGACACGACCTGGACGCCGGTGGCGGGGGCGAGTGCGGCGCTCAGTAATCTGACGGCGGGCACGACGTATTCCTGGCAGGTGCGGGCGCGCAACGCCATCGGCACGGTGGAGGCCGATGGCGGGACGTGGTGGAGCTTTGGCACGACGGGCGGAGCCCCGGGGCCGACCGTGATCTTCGTCGGCACCGACACCACCACCCAGGGCTCGTGGAAGACCACGTACGGGACCCAGGGCTACCTGGTCATCAACGATGGCACCAGTCTCCCCGCCGGCGCGTCGGTGACGCCGGCCGGCCACCAGGCGTGGACCTGGGCGGCGTCCACGCTGGAACTCCCGGCGCTGCAGAAAGTCGCCGCCGCTGATCGCATCGCCGCCACCTGGTATGGCACGACCTTCACCGTCGACGTCACCCCGGGCGACGCCCAGGCCCATCGCCTCTCGCTGTACTTCCTCGACTACGGCGGCACCGACCGCCGGCAACTCGTCGAAGTGCTC
The DNA here is from genome assembly GCA_963741135.1 of uncultured Acidobacteriota bacterium. Taxonomy (GTDB): domain Bacteria; phylum Acidobacteriota; class Vicinamibacteria; order Vicinamibacterales; family UBA2999; genus Gp6-AA40. The sequence goes on along the minus strand of CAVUHC010000002.1, from coordinate 377,810 downwards.
CACCCCACGACCGGCGCCATCCTGGATTCGCGGGTGATCCAGAACTTCGGAGGCGGCCTCTATCTCACGTGGCAGATCACCGGCTCGGTCCGCATCCGTGTCACGTGGCAAGCCGGCCCCAACGCCGTCCTCTCCGGCCTCTTCCTCGATGCGACTCCGTAGCGCGATGCCGTCAAGAGCCAAAACCACCAACCTTCAGAGGCGGCCATCAGCTCGATGCCGTCCCGGAGGTTTCGAAGGTGTAGTTGTCGTCGTCTCCACGCTCCCGGGCGCCGGTTTCCGCCAGTTTGGCAAACTCGACCAGATACGTGGAGTTGTTCGATTACATCGAGGTGCTATATAAGCAAAAAGCGGATCAAGCTTAGGAGGCCGTCAGAGAATGTATTGGAAGAAGTGGTTCTTCCGCGTGGCGACGTTGTGCCTGGCCGTGGTTCTGAGCGAGGCCCTGCTGTGGGCGATGGCGGCCGTCTCACCCCGAGCGCATTTCTACCTGTCGGCTCCCTGGAAGCAAGAAGTCACCGTGAGCGACCCGGAACTAGGTCGCCGGATGACTCCCTTGTATCCGGGCAACGACGCATGGGGTTTCCGAAACATCCGCGTGCCCGACAGCAGTGACGTTCTGGCTATCGGCGACTCGATGACTTATGGCTTCGCAGCGCCAGCGGACAAGTGCTGGCCGCGACAGCTAGAGAGTTTGAGCGGCAGGTCTGTCTACAGTATGGCGTTGGGTGGCTACGGGCCGGTCGAGTACCACGTCCTCTTGAATCGCGGTTTGGCCCTGCATCCCAAGACGGTAATCTTCGCCCTGTATACCGGCAACGACTTCGGCGAGGCGTACAAGACGGTCCACACGACCAGAAGGGGACAAGAATTCAACAATCACGACCAGGCTGTCGAAAGGGACCTGGCCGAGGCCAACCGAAGGGCGCCGTTCGCAGACGCATTCTCACGCCTCGCTGAGACACCCTCAGTGTCCCAGGTGATGGGGGTCAGGAAGTTCGTTTCTGAGTATTCTGCGGTCTACGGCTTGATGCGGGGACTCTGGATCTCCGCTTCTAACCGGCGAGCGACGAGCCTGGGGGAGGATGCCGACCAGCGTTCGTTCGATTTCGAAGAATCTGCGCGGCAGCCGGGCCGGTTCGTCTTTGACGCCGACCCCAGATTCCGCACCGTGTTCCTCGACGCTGAGGCTTATGCCATGGGCATGGACCTCGACGACGCGCGCATCCGCGAGGGCGAGCGGATCACTGAAGCCGTCCTGCGGTCGGCGCAGTCCAAGCTGCGGGCGCGCGACATCCGGTTCCTCGTCGTCTTGATCCCGACCAAGGAGACGATCTACGCGGGGCTAATGAAGAATCAGCACCATGTGCCAGAGGCTTATCTTGAGCTGTTGAGAAAAGAGCAGCGCGTGATCGACCACATCGAAGCGTTTCTGAGGAACGAGGGCATAGAGTTCGTCAATACCACCCATTCGCTGCGCGCGTCCTTCGAGCAGGGCGTTCGCCTCTTCCCGCCCAGCGACAATACTCACCCGAATGCCAATGGCTACCGGGCGATCGCCGAGGCCATCGCGCCTGTCCTGACCAGGAAGCAGCCCTGAGTTGGGTTGTCAGCTAGTTTCGCAAAGTGCTCTGAGAAACGGCACCCAAGTGTTCCATTTCGACTTCCGACGTACACAGGGAACGATACTCTTCCCAAAGCTGCCCAGACAGCTTGCGGATGTCGAATGCGTCTTCAACTCGTGCCCGCGCGCCTGCCCGTGACTGTTGAAGTCGTTCAGGGCTGCCAATCCATCGCTCGACGGCGTTCGTTAGTGCAATCACATCATCCTGCGGCACGATTTCGCCTCCGCCAGGCAAAATCTGCCCGTCCACGGATTTGCTCGGGTACCCCACCACGGGGCAGCCGCAGGACATTGATTCCAGCACGCTGATGCTGCAGGCCTCTTCGCGACTGGTGTTCACGAAGATGTCGAGACCACTGTAGAAATCACGCAACTCGTCGAGATGTCCGACGTGGACGAATCGGTCCCCTAACGCCTCATGGGCGTGTTTCAGCACCGCCTCGGCATACGTGTGCTCGCCGGCCACCGGCCCGCCAGCCACGACGATTCGCACGCGCGGATCGACAATCCGAAGACCGAGTTCCACCAAATGCTCGAGTTGCTTGCCCTCGCGCACTGCGCAGGCGACGCCCAAGGCGATCTTCCCGTCCAAGCTGAATCGTCGCCGGAAGGACCGACGGCGTTCTTCGGATGGCTGGAAGTGGTTCAAGTCGAGCCCGTTGAACAACACTCGGCGGCGCGACTCGGGAATGACACCGTCAACCGAAGCTCGACACGTCTCCAGGTTCCCAGGACTAATGAAGAAGATGCGATCGGGACAGCGGCGGCCGCCAAAAGCCCACTCGCAGTAGGGCCGCGCCATGGAGCAATGAATGCTCACAACCACCGGCACACCGAGCCAACGGGCCAGATACTGACCAATGGGATAGATATCCTGCTCGTTGCAGTGAATGAGGGTGATGCGGTGTCGTTTCGCAATCTGCCGTAGCTTCCAAAGCGAGGCCATGAATCGCCACGGTCGCCACTTGTCCGGATTCGGGAGCGGCACGTGATAAGCCGGAACCCCGTTTTCCACCGCCCAATTGTGGAAGTCCCCCACCTGGTGAGACACCAGCACCGGCTGCAGACCTTCCGGACGCAAGAATCGGAACCAGCCCTCGGTGGGCACCGTCGTACTCTGGCGGTTCGGATTCATAGTGAGAAAGAGGACACTGATTCCACTCATTCACAGCTCCAGACAGTGCTCAGCCGAGACGTTCTGCCTTCCCCACCCCTCGCGTGCCGCATCACACTTCAGATTCTCCAGTCTCTCCAGTAATTTGCTCGTACGCGTTTCGATCATAGAGTCCGAACTCAATTGGGCGTGTTCCATCAACTTGGATGGAGCCAACTTGCCGAGGAAACTCCGGCGCTTAACCCAGCGGCTGAGCCTGGCACGAGGTGACTTTGGAGGCGCAGCCAGGTCCCAAAGGGCAGGCAGAACGATCGGACGGTATGCGAGACCCATTGACTTGGTCCAATCGTTCCATTTGAACCGACACTCGCTCGCGCTTGTGATAACAGGAACCCATGGGACGCGTAACGCGTCAGCGACGATGGCTCCGTGCATCGCCTCGGTAACCACGAGCTCCGCACCCGCGATGCTCTCCAATACGCGCTCTCGGGGCCACAAAGGATGGATATAGGAGAATCCCAATTCCTGACAGGCAAATGACCAGTCACCGCACATCGCACTGGTGTAATGGCCCATGAGGACGATCCCCTTCCTCTTTTGAGGGCGATGGGACCATAGCTTCCCAACAAGCACAGCGGGATCCGTCACCGCCGCATCAGGGGGCAACTTCAATGCTTCGGCCGTGAGTGGACCACGGACGCAATAGATCCGAAACGTGTCGTCGATCTGGGGCAACGGCCGATATCCGTTTCCGGCGCCAAAGATAATCTTCGTTGGTTTCGTTGGAAGAGTGTCATCCAAGACCGTCCCGATACCCACAAAGAGGACGGAGTCTCTGCCGTCAAGCAATTCGGGTATGAGCTGGGGCCAGATCCACAGATTCAGCTCATCCCCGAAGTTCGTGAAGGTTGGCTTGTTATCCTTGTGGATCTCATAGATCAGTTTCATGTAAACGGAGACTCCTACCGTGACAAACCACCAGAATCGCCTCTAGCGTGACCCACGGGAGGGGGGGTTGGGGCAAGGCCAAAGAACACTTTCGCAAGCGATGCGAGATAGGTCTTCCAGAAAGGGACATTGGACGGACACAGACGGAGGGCACGCCTCATCAGAGGCAGAGCTTCCTTGTAGTCGCCTTGTTGAAACAGCGGGTAAGCCAAGCTCCAGAAATACTCCCGACCGAGTCTCGCATCGATAGCCCGAAGCTCTCCCCGAGATCGAGGCAGTTCTCTCCGCAGATTCTCCAGGGCACTCACATAGACGCGATATGCCGCACAGCGATCCCGCACGGAATCGGGATTGGCAAACGAAACATTCGTTTGATGCGTGTAGACCAAAACGTTCACCTTATCCAAATAGGCAAACGTCAGCCCAGCGGCGACTGCACGAATCGCGATGATCCGGTCTTCAAAGAAAGCGACTGGTTCAAAACGGAGCGTCGAGAAGACCTCCCTTCGGGCCATCGTGGTTTGGAGCCCCCCGATACCACTTCCGCGGAATCCACAACGCCGAATACGAGGATCGACAATGATCTGCAAGTCTCCGGCGCGTCTGGTCTTGAGATCCAGAAAACGAGCGATGCTCGGATCGCCGTGAAAGGTGTTCTCTACCAGCACCGTTTTCGTCTCGAAGTCGATGCGCCGGCTTGCGGCGAAGACCCAGTCGACTTCAGGGTTCGCATTCAGTGCTTCCGCACACACGCGCAGATGACAAGGGAGCCAGACGTCATCGCTGTCGAAGAACGCGACGTACCCTCCCGAAGCCAACTCAAGCCCTCGGTTACGTGCTTCTGCCGGCCCCCGGTTCTCCTGGTAGACATAGCGAACAGCCTGGGGGACATCCTTGCATAGGCGCTCAACCACCGCGCGCGTGTCGTCCTTACTCCCATCATCGACCACGATGAGTTCCCAGTCGTTCCACTCCTGAGAGCGGATCGACTCGAACGCCTGGGGCAGGAACTTCGCCCGGTTGTAGGTCGGTAGAATGATGGAGACAGATGGCATTGATACCTGACGAGCAGCGAGTCCCGTGCCAAGGGATATCCGGGACTGATCTGGCCGGAAACGGCGTCCTTTGCGTGATCTGCGCGGCAGCGGCCTCCCGAGAGCATCGGCGGGTTCGCGTTCGGTCACGGAAATAAAGTCGTCCAATTCGGAGACTTTTGGGTTTCGGTAAGAGTGCTTAGATCTTCCCTGTTACCCCCGAATCCACTGCAAAACTGGCCCCCTCGCCCCTCCTGCCATGCTGCCGCCCAATGGCGGAATCTTTGCTCCCCCAGTAAAGCTCGGCCTCGATACGGGCAACCGGTTAAATCGCCGCAACATGCAGACAGCGCACGCTGATTCACTTCCGACGACGGAGCCATGCCCTCCCCGCGCCACAGAGTGGTTCGCGCTGGTCAGGACGCACGGGCCGCTCGTGGCGTTGCTCGCCGCGGGGTTCCTGCTGCGCCTGGGCCTCCTCGGGGCAAGTTCTTCGATGCCGCTCCAGATCGCCGACGAGCAGCAGTACGCCCAACTCGGCTCCAGCATCCTCCACGGCGATGGTTTTGCCTTTACCGCGGGCAGGCCGACATCGATGCGCCCGCCGCTGTACCCGTTGTTCATCGCGACGGTGTGGAAGCTCGCCGGATCGGAGAGCCTCCAGGCCGTCCGAGGTGCACAGATCTTCCTGAGTCTCCTGATCACAGCCGCGATCTATGGGCTGGCGTTGCGGCTGTTCGATCGCCGGACGGCGATTGCGGCTGCCGCGATCGTCTGTTTCTATCCGTCGTTCCTGTTTTCCGGCCTGCTGCTGCTGAGCGAGGTGCTGTTCACCCTGCTGGTGATTCTGTTCGCGCTGCAGTACCTCGGTCCTCGTCTCACGGCCTGGCGTCCTGCGGGCAGCGGCAGCCGGCGCGATCCTTGGCCTGGCTGCGCTGACTCGAAGCGTGCTTTGGCCGTTTCCGGTGCTGCTGCTGCCGCTCGTCATGCTGTCGATCCCGGGCGGGATCTCACGGCGCGCCACGATCGCCGCCTGCTGCCTGCTCGGGTTCGCCGCGGTCGTCGGGCCGTGGTCGGTACGCAACACGCGAATCCAGCACACGACCACGTTTGTCGACACCATGGGTGGGATGAACCTCCGGATGGGCAACTACGAGTACACGCCCGAGGATCGGATGTGGGACGCGGTGTCGCTGACGGGCGACAAGAACTGGTCGTACATCCTTGGACGCACCCATCCGGAAGCGACGACGTGGACCGATGGCCAGAAGGACAAATGGGCGCAGCACGAGGCCGTCGCGTACATGCTGGCGAACCCTGGGACCACAATCCGCCGCTCGGTTTTGAAATTCGCCGACTTCTGGGGTCTCGAGCGCGAGATGGTGGCTGGATTTCAGCAGGGTCTGTATAACCCGCCGGGATGGTTCATGTGGATGGCGAGTCTGGCTGTGCTGATCAGCTATCCGATTGTCATCCTCGGAAGCGCGATCGGCATCTTCTGCGTGACGCCATCGGACCGCCGGACGCACGTCCTGCTGATCGCGCTCATCCTGTTCATTACCGCTGTTCACTCGATCGTGTTCGGCCACTCGCGCTACCACCTGCCGCTTGTGCCGTTTCTCGCGACGTATGCCGGGGCCGCGGTGGCGCATCAGGCCTGGCGCGTTCCGGCACGCGATCGTATGCGCGCAATCGCCGCAGGCGCTGTGTGCGCGGTGCTCGTGTCGGCCTGGGCGCATGAGATTTTCTTCAGGGACGCGGAACATGTGCGCGCGTTCCTGCGGCTGTTGACATGATCCTGACCCTCGGCATTTCCGAACGCGGATCTCACGTCTTCGAGCACGAGCTTGCCGGCGGATTTGCCGGTGTGCGCGCGGTGCTCTTCGACGTGGACGGCACGCTCTACGCGCAGACGCCGTTGCGCATCAAGATGGCGGCGGAGCTCGCTGTCGCGGGCATGAGGGCGCCGAGAAAGATCGCGCGGGACGCGCGCATCCTCGCGACGTTCCGCCGAATGCGCGAGGAGCTGCGCCAGGAGGGCGATGCCGCATCGCGACCGCTCGACGTGCTCCAATTCGCGCGGCCGGCTGACCGGCTGGGAATCGACGCCGCAGTGGTGAGACAGGTGGTGGACGAGTGGATCATGCAGCGGCCCCTGAAGCATCTGCGCAGCGCGCGGAGGCCGGGACTTGGCCGGTTCCTGTCGCTGCTCGCCGAGCGCGGGCTGCGCGTCGGCGCGCTCTCGGACTACCCGGTGCACACCAAGCTCCGTGCCCTGGGCGTGGCCGACTATTTCTCACTCGGATTGTGTACGGCCGATCGGCCGATTAACGCGTTCAAGCCGCATCCCGGTGGATTCCGGCACGCGTGCGAGCTCTGGGGCGTCGCCCCACAGGAGGTTCTGTATGTCGGAGATAGACCGGAAACTGACGGTGCTGGTGCCACGGCCGCGGGGATCCGCTGCGTCATCGTCGGGCGCGGCGGCAACCGCGGTGCTGGCGGAGACGGCGGCCGTGCCACCGTCGCTGCCTTCACCGACCTCACGCGCGCATTCGTCGCAGGCTGATCGACACGGCTTCTGGCCGTACGTGCAGATCGCGCGCGTCGATCACTGGTTCAAGAATGCGTTCATGATGCTCGGGACGATCCTCGCGCTGTTCTACCAGCCGAGTCTCTTTGCCTGGAGCAGCGTGACGCCGTTCCTGCTTGCCGTGGCGGCGACGTGCCTGATCGCGTCGAGCAACTACGTGCTGAACGAGATTCTCGACGCACCGACAGATCGGCTGCATCCGGAGAAGCGCCACCGACCGATACCGGCCGGGAAGGTGCGCATTCCTCTCGCGTACGTGGAGTGGGCGCTGCTCGGGATCGCCGGCGTCGCGCTCGCGTTCTCGATCAACCCGTACTTCGGCGCCTCCGGCCTGGCGCTGTGGCTGCTGGGCGTCACCTACAACGTGCCCCCGCTTCGCACCAAGGAGTGGCCATACATCGACGTCCTCAGTGAATCGGCGAACAACGCCGTGAGGCTGCTGCTCGGCTGGTTCGCACTCGTCACCACCGCCGTGCCGCCGGTATCTCTTGCGCTCTCCTACTGGATGCTCGGCGCCTTCTTCATGGCCACCAAACGGTTCGCCGAGTATCGGCACATCGGTGACAAGGCGATTGCCGCGGGATATCGCCGCTCGTTCCGGCACTACACGGAGGAACGCCTCCTTGTCAGCATGTTCTTCTACGCCACCGCGTGCGCGCTCTTTGGCGGTATCTTTATCGTGCGCTATCACCTGGAGCTGATCCTGTTCGTCCCCTTTGCAGCCGGCGTCTTTGCGTACTACTTGAGCATCGGGCTCAAGGCCGACAGCGCCGCCCAGAATCCAGAAAAGCTCTATAAGCAACGCGGCTTCTTTGCGTACATGGTGGTGAGCACAGTGGTATTCGTGCTGCTGATGTTCACCAGCATTCCAACCCTCTACCGGATGTTCAACGTGGAGTCGTCCATCGCAAGCCCGCTGTGGACGCTTGGGAGCGAAGGCAAGTAAGGGATGTTTCGAACGCTCTTCGTCGCCGTCATCATCCTTTACGGGCTCTTCCAGTCGTTCCGCAGCCCGTTTTACGCGCTGCTGTTCTACCTCTGGATAGCGTATTTCCGTCCCGAGTTCTGGGTCTGGTCGGACTGGGTCTCTCAGCTGAACCTGTCGCTCATCGTAGGCGTCATCGTGCTCGGCGCGACGGTGTTGTCGGGGCGCCGGCTTCGACTGGGCGTCGGCCCGTGCCTGATGATTCTCTTTCTCTTGCAGAGCTTCGTCTCGACGATGCTGTCGGCCGCATTCGATTATTCGTTCGTTTTCTGGCAGGACTTCGCCAAGTCCACAATCATCAGCCTGTTGATGGTCACCCTGGTGGACGACGAGCGCAGTCTCCGACTCACATTTGCCGTCATTGCCATTTCATTGGGTCTCGAGTCGGTCAAGCAGGGTTGGGCTCAGATGCTCCTGAACCCAGGCGCCGTGAACGAAAACTCCATCCCCGTTCTTGGCGACAACAACGGCGTGGCCATCGGCATGTTCATGCTGGCGGCGATCATGGTGGCGCTCGCTCGAACGGCGCCGACGCGAAGGGAGAAGCTGGCCTATCGCTTTGCAATTGTCGGCGTCGTGTACCGGGGAATCTCGACGTTCTCGCGGGGTGGCTTTCTCGCGTGCGGGGCACTTGGTATCCATTCGCTCCTTCGGGCACGGCGGAAATTCGCCGCGGCAGTCGGAATCGCCGTCGTGTGCTTGCTCATCGTCCCCGTGCTGTCGGACACGTACTGGACTCGCATGAACACGATATCGACCGCGACGGAAGACACCGAGACGGCGAACGAAACAAGCGAGGGCCGCATCCACTTCTGGCAGGTGGCCATCCAAATGGCGAACGCTCACCCGCTGACCGGCGTCGGCCACAACGCTTACTCGGCCGTGTTTGACCAGTACGATTCCACCGAGGGTGCGTACGGGGAGGGCCGCGCCGTGCACAGCTCGTGGTTCTCCGTGCTCGCGAATCTAGGGTATCCAGGCCTTGTGCTGTTCCTGATGATCATCGGAAACTCCCTGCTCGCCTGCCAACGTGTCCGCAAGTTGGCCAAAAAGAACCCCGAGCTCCAGAACCTTGGACATTTTGCGATTGCAATCGAGGGCGCGATTGTCGCCTTCGCTGTCGGCGGCACATTCACCACGTTTGAGTTCAAGGAATTGCTCTGGCATATGTTCGCGCTGTCGATGGTGACCGATCGCCTGGTCGCCGAACGCGCAGCAGCGCTTGCCGCCGAGCCTCGAACCGCGGCCCCGGTGGTGCAACCCGTGCGCGCGCGGATCGGCGTCGCCGCAGCTACCGGACGCCCCGTGCGAATCTGAGGTCACCGTGCCAGGATTATTTGGAACTACCGCGTCGAACCGCGCGGACGCGCTCCAGTCGGCGTTCAGGGGCGTGTTCACCCCCGCGACGGGGACGTTTCAGTCGGAGTCGCTGATCGACCCACAGGGACAGTGGGCGATCGGCCGCACGCACCTTGGGGTGCTGCAACCGTCTCCTCAGCTCCAGCCCTCTGAGAAGGTTCAGGTTCTCTTTCACGGCGATCTGCACAACGCCGCCCATATCGCGGCCCGCCTTCAGATGCCCGACGCCGGGGCGGTTCGAGACAGCGCCCTGGTTCGTGCGCTGTATCGCCGGTTCGGGATCGATTTCGCCAGGCACCTCGAGGGCGCGTACTGCGCGGCGATCGTCGACTCGGAAACGCGCCGGGTCGTGCTGGTCTCTGATGCGGTCGCCTCATACCCGCTCTACTGGACGACCGCCGGCGGCACACTGGCATTCGCCTCGGAGCTTCGCGCGTTGCTGCGGCACGGCGGTGTTCAGCGTCAGCTCGATCCCCGCGCCGTCGCCGACTACATCGCGTTCGGGTTTCCGTTCGGAACGAAGACGCTTGCCGCCGGCGTCCAACTCCTTCCAGCGGGTTCGACGCTCGTGTACGAATGGGACAGCGGAACCACGTCGATCACGCGGGTCTCCGACATGGCGGAAGCATTTCAGCCGTGGGAGGGAACCGAGTCGGATTACACCGACGCGGTCGTCGAGGCGTTTGGCCGCTCGGTCGGCCGCTCGCTTGCGGGCGATCACCCCTTCGGCCTGTCGCTCTCCGGCGGCCTGGACAGCCGCGCCATTCTCAGCGCGGTTAATGGAGCGCGCGGCGCGCTGTCGACTTACACGCTCGGGGTAAAAGGCTGCGCCGATGAGGTGATCGCCGAACGACTGTCGCGGATCGCTGGAACACGTCACAGCTTTTTCGAGCTCGACAACAAGTACCTACGGGATTTTCTCCCCAACCTCGAGCGCATGGTCTCGCTGACCGATGGCATGTACCTGAGCCACGGGCTCACGGAAATGCTCGCCCTCCAGTTTCTGTCGTCAGCGGACTTCTCGGTGCTGGTGCGAGGCCACGGAGGCGAACTGGCCAAGGCGAAGCTCGCATGGCCTCTTCACACCGACGAGCAGGTCTACGCGTTTGCCTCATCGCGGGAGCTCATTCCGTACCTGCTGCGGCGCGTGAACTACATAAGCCCGGGCCTCCAGCCGCAGGATCTCTTCACGGAACAGTGGGCCACGCAGATTGGCGGTGGCGCGCAGGCTTCACTGGAGGAGGCGCTCGCGGGCGTCCCGCTCGTGCCAGCCGATCTGTGCAGCTACCTGTACCTGATGGAGCAGCATCGCCGGTACACGACCGCATCGCTCGAGCTGTTTCGGCAAGTCGTCGAAATCCGGCTGCCCTTCATCGATTCGGCGTTCATGCACGTGCTCCTTCGAGGGCGGTCACGGTGGCGCGACGATACCAAACTGCATCGCGCGTTGACGTCTGCCGGCAGCCGGAAGCTGCTGCGGGTGCGGAACTCCAACACCGGGGCACCCGGGAACGCGGGACCGCTGTTGGAGTTCGGGTTCGACAAGATGAATACCCTGTTCAAACGTCTGAACGTGCCGGGGTATCGCCACTACCACAACTTCCAGGCGTGGATGCAGCAGCAACTGTTCGCATCGGTTGAAACGGTGTTGCTCAGCCCCCAGTCGCTGGACAGAGGCATCCTCCGCGAGACCCGCCTGCGCCAGATGGTCGACGACACGCGGACGGGGAGCGCGGACCACAGCTACCTGCTGCAGGTCCTGCTGATACTCGAGCTCTGGCAGCGGGAAAACCTGTGACCAGCCGCCACAGTCGAACGATTCTGCTGCTCGCGTTCGTGTGGACCATATCCGTGCTGCACATGCCAATGCGCGCACAGGGCGTGACGACCAAGCCTTGTCCGCGATGTGGGTGGACTCCACGTCCCACGCCGATGGTACGCCACGTCCACACGGTTGCCGAGCTGTACGATGCCGTCCAGCGTGCGCGGTCGGACACCACGATTCTGGTTGAACCGGGCGAGTACCGTCTTGATCGAATGCTCGACTTCGCGACCCCCCGAGTGGCACTGAGGGGGGCAGATGGAGACTCATCCCGCGTCGTACTGCGCGGGGCGGGGATGACGGAGGGACAGGTCGGAGTGGCAGTGTCTGTGAGCGCACCTGACATCACCATCGCGGACCTGACGATCGGCTATGTGGGTTTCCACGGCATCCAGGTTCGCGGGGAGCGTGGCGCGTCCCGCGTCATGATTCACAACGTGCGAATCGTCGACACCGGTCAGCAACTGATCAAAGGCAGTACCGACGGCGGAGCCCTCCACGCCGATGAAGGAGTCGTCGCGTGTTCGACGCTTGAATACAGCGACCACGCGCCGGGCAACTATACGAACGGCATCGACGTGCTTGGCGGCGACAACTGGACGGTACGGGACAACACGATCCGTCGCATTCGCGGCGTTGCCCAGGAGCGGGGAGCGTCCGGTCCGGCGATTCTGTTCTGGGCCAACTCTCATGGAACACGGGTCGAGAGGAACGTGATCATCGACAGCTTCCGAGGCATCGCCTTCGGGCTGGGGCCGGGCGCAAGCGGGCGCCTCGCTCGGGACCACGAGGCGTTCTATGACCATCAGGGTGGCTGGATCCGAAACAACGTGGTGGTGAACCTGAATGCGTGGGCTGATGAGGGGATCGAGGCGAACGCGGCCGGCACCGTTGCCATCGATCACAACACCGTTCTGACCGAAGGCACGCTCTCCTGGAGCATCAGCGCACGATTCCCCGGAACCATCGTCTTCGCCCGCAACAATCTGATGAGCAAGCCGCTCACCCGGCGGGACGGAGGCCAGGCCAGTGTTGGTGGAAATGTTCCCACCGCCGAGAGCGACTGGTTCGTCGATGCTGCTCACGAAAACCTTGCGCTGAATGGCACCAACCTGACCGCGGTTGACGCAGGCGTCCCCCTTGCCGATGTCAGTGAGGACGCCTCACGTCAGCCCCGAACCCTGGGCAAGGCGCCTGATGCCGGCGCGTTCGAGTATCGAGGACACCGATGACATCGCCAACGGTGTCATTCATCGTCCCGGTCCGGAACGATGCGAAGCGACTCGAATGGTGCCTCCGCAGCATCCAGGCGAACAGCTTCAGTGGCACACGCATCGAAGTCGTCGTCGTCGACAACGGATCAACCGACGGTTCGGCAGACGTCGCGCGAAAGCTCGGCGCGCTGGTCATCGAGAGTGGTTCTTCGTGCGTTGCCGAGCTCCGCAACATTGGCGCCGCGCAATCGGCGGGTGAGATGCTCGCGTTCGTGGACGCGGATCACGAAATTTCGGCAGCGTGGGTGCGAGCGGCTATGGAGACCCTGCGCGCGCCGAGCGTGGCAGCCGCCGGAGCGCTGTGTCATGCGCCCATCGACGGCACGTGGGTGCAGCGGACCTACGGATTGTTGCGCGGCCTGCCGAAGGGCAGTCAGGACGTCGAGTGGCTGGGGAGCGGCAACCTGATCATTCGACGAACGGTGTTTCAGGCGGTCGGCGGTTTCGACACCGCACTGATCACCTGTGAAGACGTCGATCTGTGCAACCGCATCCGGGCCGCCGGTTTCCGCATCGTCAGCAACGCTGACATGAAGAACGTCCATTACGGCGACCCGGCGACGTTGGGGGCGCTGTTCAAAGGCGAACTGTGGCGTGGGCGGGACAACCTGAGAGTCAGCTTCCGCTCCCGCCTTACCTGGCGGGGACTTCCCAGCGTAGTCATTCCAATCCTTGACGTCGCGATGATCGCGGCGATGATCGTCGGTTTTGCGGCATCGGCCGCTGGGAGCGGCATGGGCTTGTTGATCGCGATGTTCGCGGCTGCCGTGATCGCGGGGGCGTCAACGCTCCGCGTCGTGCGGCTGCTGTCTGCGCAACGTCGAGTTCGACCGGTTTCCTTGTTCCAGGCATTGGTGGTGTCCTGCGTCTACGATCTTGGACGAGCGCTCGCTCTGGTCATGCGAACCCCCCACCGCAGCGCACCAGCGGAAATGGTAGCCGCGCAATGACTCCTATTCGCGTGCTCGAGCTGCGGAGCGTGTGGGGCACCGGGGGAGGGCCCGAGAAAACGATTCTCCTGGGAGCGGCACGCAGCAATCCGAGCCGGTACGCAGTCACGGTCTGTTACATCCGGGACGCCAGAGATACAGTCTTCGCCATCGATAAGAAGGCGGGGGATCTGCCGATTGATTACGTGGAGGTTGTCGAGCGGCATTCCTTCGATCGCTCCATCTGGCCCGTGCTTCGCCGACTCGTTCAGAGCCGACACATCGACATCGTCCATGCCCACGATTACAAGACCGACGTGCTCGCGTGGCTGCTGCATCGCGCCGAGGGAGTGATTCCTCTCTCAACCGCGCATGGGTGGGCAGGGCACAGCCGGCGCGAGCGTCTGCTGTACCACAGAATGGACAAGCAGATTCTGCGTTTGTTTCCGAAGGTGATTACCGTCTCCGAGGATATCCGGCAGGAGCTGGTTCGGTCGGGCGCGAAACCCGGTTCCGTCCAGACAGTGCTCAACGGTATCGATCACACACGGTTCCATCGAGATCGATCACGTGAAGCTCAGATCCGCCAACGCCTTGGGATCGCCGACGACGAAGTGGTGATCGGCGCGGTGGGCCGGCTGGAAACTGAGAAACGGTTCGACCTCCTCATCGACGCGTTCGCCGCCTTGCGAGTCGAGCGGCCAGGGCTCAGGTTGGTTATCGTTGGCGAAGGCAGTCTTCGAAGCGTGCTCGAGGCCCAGATCGATCGGCTGGCGCTTGGCGGCGGATGTCGCCTGCTCGGCCAGCGTAGTGACGTCGTCGATCTTCATCACGCTTTCAACGTGTTCGTGCAATCGTCGTCAAACGAAGGTGCGCCGAACGCCGTACTCGAGGCGATGGCGCTCGAAACGCCCGTGGTCGCTACGGCGGTAGGAGGTACGGCGCAGCTTGTCCGGGAGGGGATCGATGGCCAGCTCGTGCCGGCAGGAAACGCTGACGCGCTGGCGGCTGCTATCAATCGCGTCGTGACAGACAGCCAGGCTGCCGCGGCCCGCGTCGTATCGGCCAGGCATCGGGTTGAAACGGAGCTCTCGTTCGACGCGCGAATGGCGACCCTCGAAGCCGTCTACACCGAGCTGTACAATCAACATCGAACAGCGGATGCCGCTGTTGTTCCGGCGTGAACGTGAAGCAGGCACTGAAAGCCGCGGCGAATGCCGTCGCGACGCTACTGGTCCTCCCGTTCCTCATCTCCTACGCGGTGCGTGCAACCGTGCTGGGAAGGAATCGCGCGCTCGAGGGATCGACGCAGGCGCTGTCGCTCATCCCTGGGTTGGCTGGCCAGTATCTTCGTCGCGCGTTCCTGGCGAGGACGCTTCACGGGGGCTGTGCCTTTTCCGCCACGATTGAATTCGGAACAATCTTCTCTCAAGCGGGAGCTCGGATCGACGAGAACGTCTACGTCGGCCCTCGCTGCCATCTCGGGCTCGTGCACCTCGAGCGCGATGTCCTGGTTGCTGCCGCCGTCCACATCCCGAGCGGACCGCAGACGCATGGGACCGATCCCTCCCGGCCGATCCGTGAACAGGAGGGAGATCGCCGGCTCGTGCGCATCGGCGCCGGGTCGTGGATCGGCAGCAACGCCGTGGTCCTAGCCGACGTCGGACGCGACACCATCGTGGCCGCGGGCGCCGTGGTGACGCACCCGATACCCGACGGCGTGATCGCAGCAGGTGTGCCCGCGCGGATTGTCCGGCAGCGCGATCGCCCGCTCGCGGCCTCGGTGTGAGAGTTCTTTTTCTGACCCACAGGCTCCCGTACCCGCCCAACAAAGGCGATCGGCTGCGCGCGCTCCATATCGTTCGCACGCTCTCTGCAACGACGGAGCTCGAGGTCGTGTCGCTCGCACACGACGATGAGGAAGTGGCGCAGGCAGACGAGTTGCGGCGTCTCTTTCCAGTCCGGGTCACGGCGGTTCGGACGGCTCCCGCGAGGAATTATCTTCGAGCCGCGGCGGCGCTGGCCGGCACACGGCCACTCACGCATTGCCTCCTCGACGCACCAGGCCTCCCGGCGGTCCTTCAGGATGTCGCGCGCGATCGGCCGCCGGATGTGGTGCTCGCCTTCTGCTCGGGCATGGCGCGCTTTGCGCTTGAAGCCCCGCTGAACGATTACCCACTGGTGCTCGACTTCGTCGATATCGATTCCTTGAAGTGGGCCGCACTTGCGCGCACGACGAGATGGCCGATGCGGTGGATCTATCGGCGAGAAGCGAAGTACCTCGGCAGGTTCGAAGCCCACGCCGCGCGTCGAGCTGTTTCGAGCATCGTCGTCAACGAGCGCGAGCGCGACGCACTCGCGCGGATCGCGCCGGAGTCGGACGTGCACGTCGTGGGATTAGGGGTTGACCTGGGCAGCCTGCGACCGAAGACGGCGCCGACAGAGGAGCCACGAGTGGTTTTCTGCGGAGTGATGAACTACAAGCCAAATGTGGAAGGAGTGCTGTGGTTCGCGCGGGAAGTGTGGCCTCTGATCGTTGCGCGACAGCCTGAGGCGAAGTTCATCGTGGTCGGGTCCAGCCCGACCCCGTCCATACGAAGGCTTGCGTCCGAGGGTCATGGCATCGAGGTGACCGGGACCGTTCCCGACGTGCGGGAATATCTCTGGGGCGCGGCGGTGTCAGTAGCCCCGCTGATCACGGCGCGCGGCCTTCAGAACAAGGTGCTCGAGGCGCTCGCGGCAGGTCTGCCAACGGTGATCACACCCGAAGTTCTCAAGGGACTTCCGAAGGAGGTTCGCGCGGGATGCCGTATCGCCGCGTCGGCCTTAACCTTCGCGGACGAGATTCTGACGCTTCTTGCACTTGGACCACCGGGAAGGCGGGCACTAGCAGCCCGTGCGTCTCTCGATTCACTCGGCTGGGATATGCAACTGGCGCCGATGCGCCGAATCCTGTCTGATGCGGCTGGGAAACAAACTAAATTAACGAGAGTGGACGAGCATAGGACCTAGATGACTTGCGGCCACCTCATCCCTTGCAACGACGTCGAAATTTCTGAGTCTTCTTATGTGCTGGTATGCGCCCAGCCGATGTCCCAGGAACGGAAAATGAGATGGCTGCAATTCTAGGGATCTCGGCCTTCTATCACGACAGCGCCGCCGCCCTCGTCATCGACGGGCGTATCGTGGCGGCGGCCCAAGAAGAGCGCTTTACACGGAAAAAACACGACGCCGCCTTCCCGGTCAACGCCGTTCAGTACTGCCTGCGGGAGGGTGGGTTGTCGACATCGGATCTTGACTACGTCGCGTTCTACGAGAAGCCGCTGCGCAAGTTTGAACGGCTCCTCGAAACCTACTTCGCGTTTGCGCCAGGCGGATTTCGCAGTTTCGCGATGGCGCTTCCGGTCTGGCTCAAAGACAAGCTGTACATCGCGCGCACCATTCGAAAGGCGCTCGGGGCGCACACCCGCACGCCGCTCATCTTCACCGACCATCATGAAAGCCATGCGGCGAGCGCGTTCTTCCCGAGTCCGTTCGACGAGGCCGCCATTCTGACGCTTGACGGAGTCGGCGAATGGAGCACGACGACGTTGGGTGTGGGACATGGAAATCGAATCCGCCTGACAGACCATCTGGCGTTTCCGCATTCGCTCGGCCTCCTTTACTCTGCATTTACGTACTACTGCGGCTTCAGGGTGAACAGCGGAGAGTACAAACTGATGGGGCTTGCGCCGTACGGTCGACCCATCTATCAAGGCGCTATCTACGATCATCTCATTGACCTCAAGGCCGACGGCAGCTTCTGGCTGAACGTCGATTACTTCAACTACTGTCAGGGCGTCACAATGACGGGTCGTCGCTTTGACGACCTGTTCGGTGGCCCACCGCGTTTGCCGGAGTCCGACCTCACGCAGCGACACATGGATTTGGCGGCGAGTATTCAGACAGTCACCGAGGAAGTCGTGCTTCGAATGGGGCGGGAGCTCCATCGACGCACCGCACAGAAGAACCTGGTACTGGCAGGTGGCGTGGCTTTGAACTGCGTTGCCAACGGCAGGTTGCTCCGCGAAGGACCCTTCGAGAACATCTGGGTACAGCCAGCAGCCGGTGATGCGGGCGGAGCGCTCGGGGCGGCTCTCTTCACCTGGCATCAGTTGCTCGATGAGCCTCGCGTCGGCGGTTGCCCCGACCACCAGCAAGGGAGCCTGCTCGGACCCGCATCGGCAGACGACGATGTCGAAGCGTTCATCAAGGGAATGGGAATCGAATCGCAGCGCTTTCCGCTCGAAGGTGCCCTTCTCGACTACGTGAGTGGCCTGCTTGCCGAGGACAAAGTGGTCGGCTGGTTCCACGGGCGAATGGAATTTGGCCCAAGGGCACTTGGTGCGAGAAGTATCCTGGGTGATCCGCGTTCCCCTCGCATGCAAGCGACGATGAACCTGAAGATCAAGTTTCGCGAAAGCTTCCGGCCGTTCGCGCCCGCGGTGTTGAAGGAGGAAGCGACCCGATGGTTTGATCTCGAGCCGGATCAGGAGAGCCCCTACATGTTGCTCGTCGCCCCGGTGCGAACGGAACATTGGTGCCCGGTCTCTCCCGAGCAACAGGAGATCATGAACAAGGATCCCGATCTTCGTCGTCGCGTGAACATCCCTCGCTCGACGCTTCCGGCGGTCACGCACGTCGATTACAGTGCGCGCATCCAGACGGTTGACGCGGTGCGCAATCCCCGGTTTCATGGTTTGATCGCGCGATTCTTCGCGTTGACAGGATGCCCGGTGCTGGTGAATACGAGCTTCAATGTTCGTGGCGAGCCAATTGTCTGTACGCCGGCGGACGCGTACCGGTGCTTCATGGCGACGGAAATGGACGTACTGGTGCTCGAAAACCATGTGCTCGTGAAGGAAACCCTGGCGGGTCGGGGTGATGCTGTTGCCCGCGAGAAGTACCTCGCGCAGTTCCAGCTTGATTGAGGTGTAGTGATGCGGTGGTCGGACGTTCCTTTCAACGCTCCTCCAAAGATGCTGCGCCAGTTTGCCGGCCTGTGGATCCTCTTTTTCGGAGGCGCCGCAGGATGGCGCTGGCTGGTGCTCCAAGAACCGCAAGCGGCCGCCGTGCTCGCCACGCTCGCCGTGACAATTGGGCTGCTGGGTCTCGTGGCGCCCGCTGTGATACGTCCGATCTGGGTCGCCTGGCTGGCCGTGGCGTTTCCAATCGGGTGGGTGGTGTCCCGCGTGGCACTTGTGCTGCTCTTTTTCTGCGTGATCACCCCTGTCGCGCTGATGTTCCGGCTGCGGGGTCGTGACCATTTGCAGCTGCGTCGGCAATCGGGGCGGGAGACGTACTGGACGCCAAAGCCGACTGCCAGCGATCTGTCCTCCTACTTTCGTCAGTACTGATGTGGAGATGCGATGAACGAGCTCGAACAAGCGGCGCAGGGAGCCAATGCCAGCCTTCTCCGGGAACTGTGGTCCTTCATGCGAGACAACAAGAAGTGGTGGCTGCTTCCGATCCTCGTGATGTTTCTACTGTTTTCTGCGCTGATGCTCTTGTCATCCACGGCCGCGGCGCCCTTCATCTACACGCTGTTCTGATGGAACCTCGCGATCGCTCATGAGAAGGCCGGGAGCTGTCTGCCGGATCCTTGGACGCGTAGTTGGCGAGTGTGACCAGCGTGGATGCCGCCTCCGCCGGTCAGCCTGAACATCAGCTCCGCGCGCAAGCTGTCCGGCGCTGGTGCGTCTTCGGCGCATGCGTGTCCGCATTTTTCGGCTGCTATGTCGGACTCGTCCCGTTCTCTTTCGCACTTCCCGTAGACGTTTCCATATTCGAGACATTCCGCCGCAGCGCGGAGCACGGCATCGGGTCGCGGGCGAATTTCCTTGCGAACATTCTGCTCTTCATCCCCGTGGGTTTCTTTGGCGCGGGAGCCCTGGTGGGTCGAACGAATCGGACGTGGATCACGGCGATCGCGGTGTCCTGTCTGCTGCTCGTATCTGGCGCTCTCAGTCTGGCGGTCGAAGTCCTTCAGGTGCTGGTGCCCTCGCGCACCCCGTCGCTCGCCGACGTCGGCGCTCAGGTGACCGGCGTCGCTGCAGGCGTCGGCTGCTGGCTCGCCGCGCATCGCGACGTGCACGCGTGGGCTGCCCGCCGCACTTCGGCGGGTGTCGGACCCCTGGAAACATCCCTTTGGGTGTACGGGGTCGTTCGCGTCCTCGGGCTTCTGCTTCCGCTGAATGTCACGGTGAGTCTGTCGACGCTCGTCGACAAGTACCGCCGCGGGATGATCATCATCGATCCGCGGCAATCGTTTCACACTGTGAACTTCCTGCAGGACGCGGCAGCGGAGCTCGTGCTCACGGCGCCCATTGGGATCCTGGCGTATCTTCTCGCCACAAGGCACGGTGCGCGCAGACCCATTCTCACAGGTGTCGTTCTTGGCACCGCGTTTTCTGTCTCAATGGAACTGGCTCAGGTGATTGTGATCTCGCGGACCGCGGACATCATGGATGTCCTCACGGGCACAATCGGAGCCGTGGCTGGCGTCGTTGTCGCCGTGATTTTCATGGGTGTGCCCACTGTACGAGAGCCACTTGGCCCGCGTCGTGTCTGGGCGGTTGCAGGACTGCTGCTCTCGCTTGTGGCGTACGCCGCCTACAATCTCAGTCCCTTCGACTTTGCGCGGCCCGCAGACGTGGCCGAGCGTTTCGCGATGCTTTTTCAGATTCCATTCTATTCGGTACTACGTCGGCCCCGAGCTCGACTCGCTGAGCGGGGCCATGTTGAAAGTGCTACTGGGCGTGCCAGTGGGGGTGTTCTGCGGGTTGGCGGTCGCACAACTTCTCAAGGCGTACCCGCGCCTTGTGACGCTCGTGGCTCTTGCTGGCGGCGTCACCTGTTTCTTCGCAGTCGAGGCAGGCCAGGTCCTGTTGCCGTCGCGGTATCCCGACACCACCGACGTCGTCCTCGCCGCGTGCGGACTCTGGTTGGGCCTCACCGCCGTCCGCGTCGCCGCGAACAACAAGAGCGGATCAGCGACGGACGCGCCTAGCGGCGGAACAGTTCTTCGGCCTGACGGCTCAGCACGTCCCAGCTGAATTTTTCTTCGACCCAGCTTCGCCCGGTGGCGCCCATCCGTGCGCGCCGTTCCGGGTCGTTCAGCAAGCCTGCTACGATTCGTGCGAGGTTATCGGGTGCCTCGCAGTCAACAACCTCACCTGTCACGGACGGTTGAAGGGTTTCCGGCGCCCCGCCTGACATTCCGGCAATGACCGGCCGACCGCACGCCTGTGCCTCGAGAAACACGATGCCGAATCCCTCGATATCCCAGCCGACCCGACGGTTTGGCAGGGCGAAGAGGTCGCATTGCTGGTAGCACTCGATGAGCTCTTCGTCCTTGGGAACACCGCGGAACTGCACGAGGTCTGCGACGCCGTGTTCGTCGACAAGTCGATCGAGATAGTCGCGTTCCCGTCCTTCACCCGCAATCACGTACAGCACGTCCGGGCACCGACGGCGGATTTCCGGGAGGGCCCGGATCAGCATGTCCTGTCCCTTTCGCTTCTGCAGCGTTCCCACGGTCAGCACGACGCGTCGATCGCCCCATCCAAGACGTTCGCGCACGGCGCGGCTTGGCGGCGCCGGTGTGAAGCGCGTGGTATCGACGCCGGGATGCATCACCACAATTTTTTCCGGCGGCACTCGCCACTCGGTCGTCAGGAGCTGCTGGGTGTGGTGGCTGTTGGCAATGATCCGCCTGGCGTGCCTAAGCACTCTGCTGCCGAGCCACCGCAGCTCGCCGGTCGTTCTTCCGAGGGTGAGTTCCTCACCATGCGCATAACACTCGAACGGGATCCCAGTCAGTTTGCCGACAATCAGGGCGAGAAGGCCTTCCGGCAGGTACTTGCCGGCGTGAATGACGTCGGGGCGTGTCCGTCGAACAAGGGGAAGCAGTCTCGCGAGCGCTGCGGCGTATTGAGGGCCGCCGCGCAGGTCGAACACGCCCCAGTTCGTAAACGCCCGGGGCAGTCGCTGGATGCGGAGCGCGTGTGTACGATCGAAGGATTCCGCACCGGGGGTGTTTCCGGCTGCAACCTGGAGGTCGATCTT
Source organism: uncultured Acidobacteriota bacterium (assembly GCA_963741135.1). Taxonomy (GTDB): domain Bacteria; phylum Acidobacteriota; class Vicinamibacteria; order Vicinamibacterales; family UBA2999; genus Gp6-AA40. The sequence continues at coordinate 356,025 of CAVUHC010000002.1, read as the reverse complement.
GCCGAGCCGACGGTAGAGTTCCCACATCCAGCGGCCGCTGCCTCCCGTTTTGGGCGGAAAGACCTCGGTGAGCAGTAGGACCGTCAATCTGACAACGTTTCCTTAGGTTCGGATTCCACCAGGATTCCGCTAAATACTAGCAACGATAGTACCTTAAGTGCGACGTCACAACCCGCGTTCCTTCGATCGTTCAAGGCGGACAGCGTTGCATTTTCGATCGCCGGTTTGCCAACTGCACACGTACCCGACGTGCCAGAAATTGTGGCGCGCCCCGGATAGCCTCACTTCGAGCCGACACCATCAAGACCAGCCTGACTCAGGGACCTCCGAAAACATGGGACAAAGTCTCCCCCCAAGCTGACAATCTATACTTGTCGATGCCTTCGCTCGATATTTGTGGGGTGGAAGGCACCTAGACGGCCTATGAAATGGCATTACTTGTGCTCCACAGGGATTCCTCCGCATCTCGTTACAAGAAAAGCAACTTCGCAACGCCTTGCGACCGGCGGGTCGCTGGCTCCAGGGAACCGGACAACTGTCGATGACCTCAACGCTCGTGCGCGACGTTAAAGAAATGGTCGGGGAGCAGATCGAATATCGAGGCCTGCTCTACGAGGTGACCAAGCGTGATCTGTTGTTGCGTTACAAACAAACAGTGATGGGGTTCGCGTGGTCGGTGTTCATGCCGCTGTTGAACACGGCGATTTTTTCCGTGATCTTCACCCGCATTGCCCCGATCGATGCTGGCGTGCCGTACCCGGTGTTTGCGTACTGTGGACTGTGGGCGTGGAACTTCTTTTCGAGCGCACTGAAGTTCTCGGTCAGCTCGCTCACCGGTAATCCGGGTCTTGTGAGCAAGGTGTACTTTCCTCGCGAGATCTTCCCGGTTTCAGCGGTGGTTGTGTCACTGGTCGACTTTGCCGCAGCGAGTGTTCCACTGATTGCGATGATGGTGTACTACCGGATCCCCATCGGGCCGGCCCTTGTGTGTCTTCCAGTGATCGTCGCTGCGCAGGTTCTCCTGACCACCGCGCTGGCTCTCTTCCTCGCGATGTGGAACTTGTTCTACCGCGACGTCAAGTACCTCTTCGAAGTGATCATCAGCGTTGCCATGTTTGCAACCCCGGTCGTCTATCCGGCCGACCTCCTCGGCGGCCGACTGGGAATGATTGTGCGGCTCAATCCGATGACGCCGGTCATTGAAGCGTATCGCTCGGTTCTGCTGCACGCTGCTTGGCCGGACCTTTGGCCACTCCTCGCCACGATCGTCTTCTCGGTAGGGCTGCTTGCCTGCGCGTGGGTGGTTTTCCACCGGGCCGAGTTCGAGTTCGCGGAGAACCTGTGATGAGCGACCGTCCTGTTGTCGTCTTCGATTCCGTGTGGAAGAAGTTCCGTCGGGGCGAACGGCACGACAGCCTGAGGGATCTGGTGCCGGCGTTGATAAAACGGGGCCTTGGACGCAAGAAAAGCGTGGAGCTTGCGGAAGAGGAGTTCTGGGCGCTGAAGGATGTCAGCTTCGAAGTGCGGTCAGGCAAAGCGCTCGGCATCATCGGTCCCAACGGTGCGGGAAAGTCGACCGCACTCAAGCTGCTCACGCGGATCATGCGGCCGACCCGCGGAACGGCAGCGATCACCGGCCGGACCGGAGCCTTGATCGAGATCTCGGCGGGCTTCCATCCGGATTTGACGGGGCGCGAGAACATCTACCTGCAAGCCGCCGTCATGGGCATGAAGCGATCGGATGTCGGCCGGCAATTCGACGCGATCGTGGATTTCGCAGGGGTCTCGGCGTTCATCGACACGCCGATCAAGCGGTATTCGTCCGGAATGAACGCCCGGCTGGGATTTTCGATCGCCGCCCATCTCAACCCGGCGGCGTTGATCATCGACGAGGTCCTCAGCGTCGGTGACATGGCCTTCCAGGAACGCTGCATCGAACGCATGAAGACGTTCAAGCGTGACGGCGTTGCCATCGTGTTTGTGTCCCACAACCTGCAGGCGGTTTCCACGTTGTGCGATGACGCGCTGTTTCTCAGCGGCTCGGTTCAGGCGGCAGGGCCAGTTGGTAGTGTGCTCGAGAGATACCTCTCGAATTCAACTCGTCCCACACCGACCGGGAACAGTACGGTCGACGTGGAAGAGGTGTCGCTGTGCGACCTGAACGGGAAGCCCCAATCCGCCGTGGCACCCGGAACCCGGTTGCGATTGGCTGTGAAACTGAGGGCGCGAACGGATGTCAAAGACGTGACATTCGGGTTTCTCGCCTATCGATCGACCGACAACCTGGTCGTGTATGACGGCAATGTCTCCTCTGAATCCCTGGGCATAGGCGCTGTGGAGAACGGTGGGGTCCTCACGGTCGAATTCGACTTCCACGCGAACCTGACGAGGGGACACTACAGGCTCGAGTGTCATGTCTACCACAATGCCACTCAGAGATTTCTTCTCCCGATCACCCGCGTCGCAATGTTCGCTGTTGAGGAGACCCAGACATGGGCGGGCATCGCTGATTTGGCCCTGACCGCGCGAGCCTCCGTCGATGGAGGTGTCGCACACGCCGGTGAGGCGCAGGGCATTTTGGCGTGATGCGACGCTCGTACGCGCGCGTCCTCCCTTAGCGTGTCACGGCAGACATCTCGCCGCGTTCTCTATGTTGCGTGGGCACCTTTTTTCAGCGGCGCCGAGCGGGCGCTCCTGCTGACGATTCGGGCGCTCGACAAGACACGCTACGCACCATTCGTCGTTGCCGGCACCGAGGGGGAGTTTGCGTCCCAGATACGCGCGATGGGCGTGCCGTGCCAGGTCATCGGCCTTCGCCAGCTCGATCGTCGCCGCCCGATCGGAGGCGTCGTGTCGGTGGCATCGGTGCTGGCGGCTGCCGTTCGGCACAGGGTCTCCCTGATTCATTCCAACGACATGCCGAGCTTTCAACCGGGCGGCTACGCCGCCCGCATGCTCGGGATTCCCGCGGTCACACATGTTCGGTTTCCCGACAAGGCGTCAGGCTACCAATGGTTTTTCCGGCCCGGGTTCTCTCTCGCGCTATTCGTCTCGCGCGCCCTCATGCTGGACGCGGTCGCGGAGGCGCCAGATGTTTTCGATCAGCGCTCAGCTGTGCTGCACGACTGCGTCGAGCCCCAGGAGACGTGGTCTGAGGCGCAGGTGCAGGAATGTCGTGACGAGCTCGGCCTGCCCCGCGATGCGGTCGTCGTGGCGATGGCGGGTCAGGTCGCTGAGGTGAAGGGAATCTGGGATTTTGTCAGCGCGGCGCAGATTCTCGTCGCACGCGGCAGCCAAGCCCTCTTCGCCGTTCTGGGCGACGACTTGAAGACGGGCGGCGCGACGCGTCGACAGATGGAAGCCAGGGTTGAGGCGCTGGGGTTATCGTCTCGGTTCAAGTTCCTGGGATTCCGCCGCGACGCGCCACGGGTTGTCCAGGCGTTCGACATTATCGCGGTGCCTTCCCACGTCGAGCCGCTCGGAAACGCGACACTCGAGGCAATGGCCGTCGGACGTCCCGTCATTGGAAGTCGGGTGGGTGGCATTCCCGAAATGGTGGTTGACGCAGAAACAGGACTGCTCGTGCCCCCGTCGAGTCCCACGACGTTGGCTGAAGCCATTGAGCGTCTCGTAAACGATCCGTTGCTACGCAAGCAGATGTCCAGGGCGGCACGGGCGCGGGCAGGTACTGCCTTTGGAATGCGCGCCCATGCCTCGGCCCTTGAGGCCTACTACGACAACTTGTCCGGCTGAACCCGGCCGTGATTCAAAGGCCCGAGCACTCGAGAAGCCACGGCCGCGCGCTCTGATCAATTGTCGCGAACAATCCGCACGTTTGACGGCGGATTCGGACCTAACGTCGTTGCGGGTGTTCCGCTGCGGCAATCGCTCTCGGTCGCCGGCGCCCAATCGTAACGATCGATCCCGAGCCAGCGTGCGTACGTCGTTGCGTGCGTTTGTATGTTGTCGACGAGCGCGCCATCGACTTCCATCTTGCCGACATGGACATACATCTCTCCGCCTGACCAGCAGAGATTCCACGGCGCGTTATTCGGCTCCGGCATGGACTGCAATCCGCCCATCGGAACCAATTGCCCCTTGTAGGTCGTCCCGCTCCCAAGCCTCGCGCCATTGCGCACAAGGATCCCCGGCTCGATCGTGGTCCCAGCGAAGTTCGGGCAGAATGTCGCGGGAATCTCGTAGGCACACGACGCGATCCAGACGCCGCCCAGATGATCGACGAGGTAGCCGTTCTCTTGGAGCACTGTGGACCCGTTGGCACTCGTCGGCAGCCGACAGCCAAACAACGGCACGAACGTTTGCGTCCAGGAATAGAGGTCTTCCGCATTCTGCAAACGGGCCAATCGTCCGACAGCGGTCACCACGCCTAACGCGCCATCCGGTCCGACGAACAACCCCAAGCCTCGTTGCTGGCCCCATACTCCATCGCGAAGCACTTTGAACGAGGGCGCGGGCTCAATTGTCCAGCGATGTCCGGCCACCGCGAGATCCGTCCCAACTTGGGCACAGATCGGGAACGAGGAATAGTCGGCCTGCGACGGGACGTCAGAGTCGCTGTGTGGGATCGATGAGGTCGTATGAGCCGGGGTCGCCACCGGCACCGGTCGAGCCGGCGATGGCGTCGTCTTGCTGGGAGACGAACGTGCCGTCGATGGCGCCGGGTTCCGCGGGGGAGCGACTGTCGATCGTGCCGCGTTCCGCACGGGAGCGACTTTCCCAGTAATTCGGGCACGAGTGGTCGCGTCCGGGGGCATCAAGTCCCCGAAGATGGACACGCCGTGCGCGTCATGACACTGCTGGTTCGTCAGCCCGGCGACGGGACAGCCGGAGTCGGCGCCCGCTTGCGGTATCGGAAAGCCTGGCGCCTGCGCATCGGCATAGACTTCGAAGCTGTCGCCGGGAACCCCTTGGTAGTCCGTGACGACGAGCCGATAGGTCTTGACGATGTCGCCGCCCGCGCCTTCGTAGTGCTTGTCGTAGTGCACCCCCGTGGCATTGCCGTGCGTCGGACGCACGATCTCGTAGCGCATCGGCTTGGAGAACGGCGCGGACCCCGAAAGCGGCCGCACCAACACGTCGAGATCGTTGTAGAAGTACCCGTCGACGACCCGTGTCAGCCGCTCGCCGTCGTTGCCGATCTGACTCGAAGCCGTCCCGTACGGCAGGTAGATCCCCCGGTCCTTGTTCTGAATATTCGGCCGCGTGAAGGTCGTCGCTACGGCATCATAGTCGCCGAACCAATTGTATGTACTGAACGCGCGCGTCCCTCTCGCCTGCGAATAGGATGGGTCAGATCGACTGTAGAAGTCTCGAAACTCGAAGTTCTGTGAGCCGTAGCCATAGAGACCTTGCTGTGAGTTCTGCCACTCCATGAAGTGCTCGATGACGCTCGTGGTCGTCTCGTCCCCGACACCCCAGAGCGTGATGCCGACGTTGTTGGCGATGGCCTCGTTGTCTTTAAACGTATTCACGGCCCGCCTTGGCGAGCCCGTCTCATAGAGCGCGAATCCATCTTCCTGAGCGTTCACGGACACGTTGCCGGTCAGGATATTGCGCGGTCCCTGCAGCCAGAATCCGGTCCCGCGTATGGCGGTTTCCGTCGACCCGCCGGCGCCCGTGCCGAGTGTGTAGATCGAGAGATTGCGGTCGAAGACGTTGTCGGTCTCGCTTGAATCCTCAGTCCCGAACCCCCACCCTTTCGTGTCGTAGGCGAGGTTCTCGCGGAGGGTGTTCCCGTTCGAGGCGTGGACCGTATAGCCCCATTTCGTAGAACGCTCCACGACCGTCCCAACCACCGACGCCGCGCCTTTGTTCATCAGATGGTGCATATGCAAGGCGTAGCGTCCGATGTGGTTATTCACAGGGTCTAACGGCGCCAGCGTCGTGCGGCCCATGTCGACGATGCTCACGTAACGCAGGTCGGCCGACGCCATGCCCGTGAGCATCAGATGTCCTCGGCGACCGACGGGATTGGCCGAGCGGATCGTGATGTCCCGTGTCAGGTTCCCGACCGGGATGAGGCGTTCAACCACACCCGCATGGTCACGTGCGGTTGTGTAGGCGTGCCCGAGTGGACTCGCCAGCGTCACCGCGCAGCCAGTCAGCCCCGCGATAGCCCGCACCTCCGGAACGTGCTCCTGGGTGTTGGAGTACCTGTTCGCGCGTGTCGCCCACGATCAGACGGTCTCCGATCTGCCACCCATCGCACGCGTCGACGGTGAGCGATGTCGCTCCAGCAGCAATGGCTGGAGTCCTTGCCCATGCTGTCTTTTGCGTTCCGGTGAGGGCGAGTGACCCTTCTACGATGATCCCGGTATCGAATTGCGGCGCGTCTGCCGGCGCCGTGTCCGAGATAGTGATCGTGAACCCGGTTCCTGCATTCGTCAGGCTGCCAGCCTGCGAGATGTAGAGCGTCCAGACAGTAATGTTGGACGACAGCGTGATGGCGTGATCGATCTGCGCCCAATCCGAGCCGGTCGGCACCCGACCGCAGCTCCAAATTCCAGGATTGCTGAAGGCGCCGCTTCCGGTTGTCCGACACGTAGGGCGAGGCACGAATCCCTCGTCCGCGGCAATGCTATGGGCCGCGTCCGCCGTGAGAGGCATCGCCAGCAGGAGGGACACGATCACGGCGCGGGTGACGCGGGTCGTTGGAGAGGATGTTCGCGCTTGCTCCCTCATGTCGTTGGTCTTTCCAGGGAAGTGACCCCTTTTCTGCCTGTTTTCCCTGTCTGTACTTCGTCAAATTCTAACCCGGAAGATAGTCCCAGGATGCCTGACAACCGGAAGTTTCTGGCTTCTGATGTCGCTCGAAAAATGGGGTTCTGGCTTACAGATCTGGCGCGCTATCAGGGAGTGCTCGGGGCGTTGGACGCCAACCGTGGGGCATAATTGTGCGCTGTTGCCTTACGACACCTCTTTTTTCGACTTTATTGATGACACCTCCTTGTCGTCGGCACGAGCGATCGTTCCGCTGGTTTGCGAACTCGTTCCCGGCCGGTCCGTTGTCGACGTCGGTTGTGGTCGCGGAGCATGGCTTCGCATTTTTCAAGAGCATGGGGTGGAGCGCATCCTGGGTCTCGATGGGAGCTACGTTGATCAAACAAAGCTGCTAATCCCGCAAGAGTCATTTCGTCAAACCGACCTGGCCAAACCGTTTCACATAGAAGGAAGCTTTGATTTAGCCGTGTGTCTCGAGGTCGCCGAGCACCTGCCACGGTCACGATCAGCGGACTTGGTCAAGGAACTCTGCAGGGCTGCGCCTGCTGTCTTGTTTTCGGCCGCGATTCCTGGTCAGGGTGGAACCGATCACGTCAACGAGCAGTGGCCTGAGTTCTGGTCTGAGGTGTTCTCAGCGAACGGCTTTGTGAGGCTCGATCCGATTCGGCCCGCTGTTCTTACTGATTCACGCGTGACCTTCTGGTACAAACAAAACACCTATCTCTACGTCCGCGAGGACCTGGTGAGTCGTGACACCAGGCTTCAAAAGGAACGTGATCTCGCAGCGTCCCAGGTTGTTCAGATCATCGCGAGTCAAAGATTGGTCCCACTGAAGTCCGTCCAAGGACTGACGGGCGAGTTATTCAGCGCGGTCCTCCGGTCCCTTCGACGCCGTCTTGGCTTCTGATGTCTCCTCCAAGATTGGAATTGTCCCTGGAGCTCCGTGGACGCGAGGAAGCGAAATGCTCGTATAGCACGCCCCAGTATTGCCAAAACCGATTGAAGGACTCATAGAACCATAACTTCCGTCGCAGAATTAACGCGGCGGTCATTTCCACGCCGGACACCAGCGTGGACCTATACACCCACGCCGGCATTCCAGCGACCAATGAACGTCCAGCGGGAGGACCATTCTTCCGCACAGTTTGGCGTCCCATTCCAAACAGTTGGCGGCGCAGGCTTCGTAGTTTCAGCCGAGAAGGGTCCACGTAGTGCCGTACGCCAGCGTCCGAAACCCAGCTGCCTTTCAAACCCTTGCTGAGCAAATGTTGAAATAACGCCACTTCCTCTCCAAGGATTCGAGAATTCTTGGAAGCGCCGAGCCGCGGATTAAATCGATCGTCACTCAGCAGCGATTTGCGCAGTCCAAAGTTTGCTCCCAAGGGCAAATAGGTGGACTGATTTGTGATGCAAAGATCACTCGGCACTTTTCGCGCGCAAAACCCATCTCCAACCATTGGCATTGCCTGGACTAACGCCGGATCAGGTTCTTCGGGAAAGTAAGGAACAATGTCCCCACCGAGCAGCACGACATCATCGCCGGCATCACCAGCCGCCTTCTCATAGGTGGCCAGCCATTTGGGGTCCACCAGCACATCGTCGTCCGTGAAGATCACCCAGTCCGAGTGAGCTTCCTGCAAAGCTCGGTTTCGCGCACTTGATTGGCCCTGCTTGGGTTCCAAAACATATCGTATGGGCAACGCCCCAATGTGCTTCTGCACCACAGCAGATGTGTCGTCGGTGCAATTGTTATCGATAATCAGCAGTTCCCATTTCAGCGAAGGCCTGACGACGAGATTCGCCATTTCGCTGAGCGTCTGATCGAGTAAGCGCGCATGGTTCCACGTGCATATGGCGACGGAAATGTCCATTTGTGTCTAGCTCCCCTACTTGAGAGCTTTCAAATACTCGATCGCCGCTTGGCGGATCTCCGGGCTTGAAATCCCGGGATATGTCATGGTCGTTCCTTGCGCAAAACGGTCAGGCCCCTCGAGAAACGCATCGAGGGTTGCATCATTCCAGGTGCCTCCCTTGCTTCGCAGGGCCGGGGAATACATGCCAAACGACGTACCGGCCATCGGTCGACCAAATACCGCCCACAGGTTGGGTGCGTTCTGGTTGTCGCCGCCGGGGCTCGCGCTGTGGCATTGCCGGCAGGACTGTATCGTGTTCGTCGCCTGCTCCCTGACGGCCTCGGGGAGTTCCTGGGTGATGGATTCGATGTCAGGTGCGCCGATCTTGACCGGGCTCATCTCCACAATCGACGTGTCATCCAACCACATGACGATGTGCCCGTTCTCGAGCTGATCGAGATCCCGGATGCGTGAACCGATTCTGATCGGTTCGGCCACGATGATTCTGTTTTCCCGATAGCGCAGTCGAAAAAGGGTTTGCCTGTTTAACGACGCGACAAGTAGATCGCCGTCCCATTCAGGCAGGAATCCATTTACCTGCATGATGCTGGAGACACCAATGGACGGCACCCACGCGTACACCGGCTCCTTGTACCCGTCGTGGCGGCCTTGTATTTTGGACAGCGGCCAACTCGTCGTTCCATACTGCGTTCCATATGTAACGTATGGCCATCCGTAGTTGGAACCCTGCTCGATCAGGTTCAACTCATCTCCACCCTGGGGGCCGTGCTCGGTCGACCAGATGTTGCCGTCGCGATCAATCGTGAGCCCCTCCTCATTCCTGAGGCCGATTGCGAAGTCGCTTGCGCGGCCGCTCTTGAGATCGATCTTCAGGATCTTCCCGTAGTCCCCATCTGTCCCCTGGGAGTAGAAGCGGTCGCTGTCCACTCCATCGAATCCCAGAAATCCAACCGTGAGAAGCATGTTGTCGTGGTCGAGAAGTGCCATCTTCCCGCCAGAAAAATGCCCGGCGAAGTAGAACCCTTTGTTCTTGAACTGCAGGCACGGTTTGCTGTCGTAGAGCGTTGCCCAGTCGTCTGCGGATTTGGAGACCGATTCCAGCTCTTCACCGTCCTGCAATTTGAGCTGAGAGACCCTGACCGTGAAGCATTGTTTCTCGGGGTACCAATAGTGGTGCGTCAGGAGAAGCGATCGGCCCGCGCGGTCGTCGCGGTAGACAATGTCCTGGTATCGAAAATAGTCCCGCGCCAGTGACTCGCTGAGTCCCTTGCTGTTCACGAAGGACATGAATTCATCGACATTGTTTTTGGCGGCGATGATGGCTAGTTTCTTGACGGACTTGTCTCCGCCGGCGCTTTGATAGAGAAAGAGGCCTCCATCTTTCCCGACGATGACGACGTTGTTCCCGAAGGCGTCAACCCCACCCCCGTTGTGCCTGACCGGGAATTTTTCATCGAGCGAGATGCTATCGAGCTTGAGCCCTGAAAATTCACTCTCCGCAACAGTGGGCAATACAGGTGCTGATCCGACCAGCCTCTTCTTCATGAAGACCAGGCTATCCATCTCGCTCAAGTACGTATAGGGAAATGCTTTTGTCTGCAGCCAGAAGACGCCCAGAACAAAGGCGATAGCGCATAAGCCGAATACACCTGCAGCGTTACGAAGTCTCATCCTCACCTTTCCCATTTGGCGACCGTTGATCGGTCGCCCCCTTACGCAATGCGGTTCGTGCTTGAGAGCTCTAACCTGCGCGTGCTCGGGCTTCCCGTCATGACAAGCGGCTCCGCAGCAGCCAATAGTCCTTGCTGACAAGGAACCGCCCGATGACGAGTGCGTCAATTGCGGATCCGAACGCCTCTCGAACGGCATCGCGAGGTGTTCGAGCGAGGCAGCCAGCCTGTGTGAGTGGCACGTCGATCAATCCCGGAACGCCGGTGCGTGCGTAGTGCAGATCGAGCAGCCGATGCAGCTCCGGTGTCGCGGCCTCGTCTGTGACGTGCATCAGGCATCGGCCGTGGCGATCGATCGCCGAGGTCAGCTGGTTGCGACGGTCGGTCACAGGTGGCGCGCTCGCATACCCGAACCGAACTGCGTGCGGGCGACCGGGTGTGTTCAGTGCTGCTGCCGCGGCCATCGACACCGGCAATGCCGCGCTCACTTCACGGTGCAGTAGAAACACATTCACGTTCTCGCGTGCGTACTGACTCGACGGATCGCAGAGAATGCTCCGGCTCCCGAAGGAGCGCTGACCGAATTCAAGGTTGCCCTGGAACCACGCGAGGGTCGCCCCCGAACGGAGCAGATCCGATGCGCGCGTCAGCAGCTTGGTCCAGTCAGGTTCATACACGTAGTCAAGGCGGCAGTTCTCCAGGTCTGCCTTGATCTCTTGATCGCTGTACGCCGGTCCAAGCGAAAGGTGGCGTACGGTCGTTGGCGTGTCGTGCGGCAGCAGCGCCGCGCCGAGCGCCGCGCCGATCCGTTCAGGGATGGGCGCAAACACGGCTGCCTCGATGCGGGATGCCACCCGCGCTGTCAGCGTCGCCGACTCGAATGCGCTCCCGCTGAAGCCGACGAAGTCCCCTCGGGTTGTGGTCTGCGTGGCGCGCGCAATTTCCGAAAGCACATCGCCGATCCGGTTCAGCGTCGACGTTGCCAGGGCTGCACGCGTGCGTTGGACACCGACGTGAACCGAGTCGCGTGCTTCGAGCGGCGCGGGGCAGCGTTGCCGGGCATCAGCGAGCAGTCGTTCCACTGCCGGTTCATCAACGTGAATCGAGTCGCCTTCTGCCCACAGCGCCGCGTTCAGGGCGGTTTCGATCGACTCCTCGGTGTTGCCGTAGCACGATTCGAGGATTGACCACGGCTCGCCGGCATCGTCGCCGAGTGCAGCAGCAACCGATCCGGCCATATGGAGCATCTCGCGCATCCCTGGAATCGCCTGCAGGCACCGCAAGGTGCCTCCACTCTTGGAGAAGATGGCTGAGTGACCCTCGAAACCGCCATCGACCGCGAGCACGATGCCGTCGCCCGCCTCACCACGAAGCTGCGCCGCTTCAGCGTGCAGCCGGGCAACTCGAACGATCGGCTTGCCGCCAAGTGCCGCTGCAAGTTCATGATGTTCGGCGGGCGGCCCGTCTTCCGCCAGGACGACGCTGCTGATGTCGCACGCGTTGAGACCAGAAAGACCGAGGATCTGTTCCACGCACGCCGATGGCAAGGCCCTCTGTCGCCGCGCATGGTGCCCGGAGGTGTCGCTGACGGCGCTGACGACGCGGCCGTCCACCGCCAACGCGGCTGCGCAGCCGCGGTCGCCGATGTATGCGCCCAGCGTCACCATGTCATTCCTACCGTCTGGCCGAAGGATGGGCCACCATGAACGAGCCGATCGCCAGATGATCGAGGTTCCCCTGCAGGAACGCGCGAATCGCATCGTCGGGCGAACAGACGATCGGTTCCTCGTGCATGTTGAAGCTCGTGTTGATCAGCGAAGGGATTCCCGTCAGCGCGTGATACTCGCGGAGGACCTTGTAGAAGCTTGGATTCGACTGCTCGGTCACGAGCTGCGGCCGCGCGGTGCCGTCGACGTGAACCGCAGCGGGGGACGTTTCCTTCATTTTCGCCGTGCAGTCGAATGTCAGCGTCATGAACTGGGCGGCGTAGTCGCCCCCGTCCACATCCAGATAGCACTCGTGGCGGTGCTCGTAGAGCGTGGCGGGCGCGAAGGGCATGAACTCCGTCCGTCCGAGACGCTGATTGAGCCAGTGGTTCACCTCGGGCTCCTGGGCGTGATACAGAATCGAACGGTTCCCGAGCGCGCGCGGGCCATATTCCATGCGGCCGTCGAAGCGAGCGACCACTTTCCCGGCGGCAATCAGTGCCGCGATCTTCGGTTCGATTGGCGTGTACTTGTTGAACGGCAGCTGGGCGCGATTCAACGCCTCAGCGATCTGCTCGTCGCTGTAGCTGGGTCCGAGAAACACATTGGCGATCGGCTCGCGCAGCTTGTCGCACCCGATGAATTCCAGCAGTGCCGCGCCTGTCCCGCAGCCGCCATCACCCATGTTGGGATGGATGAAGATCCGATCGACCCCGGCCAGATCGCGGATGCGCTGATTCAACTTGACGTTCGCCACGACCCCACCCGAGAGCACGACGCTCCGGATGCCCGTTTGTTTGAGGTAGTGCGCGACGTACGCCGTAGCGACGAGCTCCAGCACGTGCTGATAGGCTGCCGCCACATCGATTTTGGGGAATTCAGCCGCGAGCATCCGGGCGAAGTACAGGTTGTTGCTCTCGCGAATGCGGAAGTTGCCGGATTCGATGTCGAAGCGCGCGAGGAGGACGTCCCGGAGCACCTGCGGATCGCCGTACGCGGCGAGGCCGACGATCTTGCCTTCATGGCGACTGGGCTTGAACCCGAGCGCCGACGTCACCGATTCGTAAAACGTGCCGAGCGAGTGTGGATACTCAACGCCATGCAGGCGCGTGATCCGGCCCTCGCGGCCGACGCTGACGCTGCCCGCAAGACCGGACCCGTAGCCGTCGAGGGTAACGATGAGCGCCTCGTCGAACCCGCTGGTGTAGTACGCGTTGCTCGCATGGCTCAGATGATGGTCGACCCGCTTGAGCTTGCGGTTCAGTCCCATCTCCTCGAGTCCGCTTTCGAGATCTTCCTGCCACTTCCGGTGGAAGGTCGCCGCGTCCCGGCCCCACTGCTCCGAGCCTCGCTTGGCGACGTTTCTCGAGATGACGCTGTCGTTTGCCAGCACGCGATAGGCGAGCGATTTGGCAAACCCCTTCTCCATCCGCTCGTTGGGATCGCTGAGTCCTGGAATGGACTCGGTGCGCTGAGGCACGCGCGCGACAGCCTCGCGCATCAACGCGCTCGCCGAAGCCGCGCCCTCGTCGATGAATTCGCGTTCCGCGTCGAGGTTGCGGCGGAACATCGCCGTTTCTTCTTCCCAGGTAAAAAATGGGTACGTCACCACCTCGATATCGGCGGGCTCAATGCCCGTCGATTCAAGGCCCGCCTGCAGCGCACGCCATGGAAAGCCGTCCTGGAGTTTGATGCGCGTAAACCGCTCTTCGGCAGCAGCGAATGTGATTGCACCGTCTTCCACGATTGTGACCGTCGAATCCTTGTCCAACGGCGAGATACCAAGCACTTTCATCAATCAAACTCCAAGAGCGGCGCGGAATTCTCCAGGAGTCGACGCGATGCCACCGCGATCTCCCATGAAGTATTCGCAAAACCGCTCGATGTCCTGCAGGAATCGGTCGAGGTCCGCACGAGTGCGCACGTACGGAGTATGTCCGGGTTCCAGGGACGGGCTATGAAACGAAAACATGAACGTGCGGAGGCCCCGCGCAAAGAGCTCATCGGTCAGCGCACGCATCTCGTCGAAGCTGTTTCCTTCCGGGGAAAGCATGATCCGGTTGACCGCACCCACTTTGGCCAACGCGCCCACGCCTCGAAAAGCGGTGAGCGCATCGCGCCGTGCGATGCGATGGAGCGCCGGGCGCAGCGTGCCGGCCCAACCCGTGTAGTCGACCGTGCACGGGATCTCGAGCAACCGATCGCTGAGAAAGAACGGTCGCGAATCGAATTCGGCGAACGAGGGGCCGTGTTCCGTCGAAAAATCGAATTGCGGGCAGACGCTGACATCCGCTTCGAACCCGAGGTCTTCCAGCAGCGGAATCGTGGACTCCGCAATGCCGTACCGGCCGGCCTTGTAGATTGTCGGCGACTGTTCGAAGACGTCGCCAATCTGCTCGCACAACCGCTTCAGCTTGGCACGCTGCAGCGACTCCGGCAGGTTGCACATGAAGGTGTTACGACCGGAGATGTCCTCGAGGTCGGGAGGATTCACCCATGGATGTGGGTGGGCACCAATCTCACATCGCTTGGACTTCAAGATATCGAGGAGCGGCAGGTAGCCGTCGGGCTGTGAGGCAATCGGATAGTCGACGACGTACACGGGCTTGATGCCGAATCGATCGAAAATGCGCTGCCCCCTCTCGACATGTCGCATCGCCGTGACCTGCGTGTTCGCGCGCAGCGGCGGCGCATTCCAGTCGAACTCCTCCTCGGTATCCACAACCACAAAGAGACGGGCTGGTGCGTTCGACGGCAGATCAATCCTTCGAGCCTGCGCCCGCGCCGCAAGAGTGTTGGCGCCGCGATCGACCGATAACGTCCTGGCTGCCATGTTCACGGAATGTTCCTGACGATCAGCGGTCGGCCGCCGGTTCACGTTTTCGCACTGGCGGGACCAATCGCAGAGAATGGGGACTATCCTAGCCATTTTCGGACCAACTGCCTGGAAGGACCAGAGGCTTACTCGGGGCGAGCGCCCGGAAGTCCCTTATCTAGGCCTTTGGGAGGGTCCTGGCGGTCATCCGGCATCCCTTTGACATTTCGAACAGAGCTTCGCTGGAGTAACCCTGGAAATGAGAATCAAGAGAGGATCGACTCGCGACGCGAGCCAAAGGTCATCGGGCCACGAGAATCTAGTCGCTCGTTCCGCAGACTTCCGCCGACGTTTCGCCGGGGTTCCAAGGTCCGATCATGAATCTCCCGCCTCCGACGCTCGCCTTGCACCATGTCGACGTAGTCGAAGAAGACATCAATCGTGAGGCCCGTTGCGGCGGACACGCGTCGGGGTCTCGCGGGTCAATGTGCTGCCCACGCCGTCGGGCTCAACGGAGCCCGGCAGTTCAACACCGCGGACTCGTTCTGCCGGATCAGCGTGTAAAGCCGATCTGCAATGAGACGATGCCCGCGCGCGTTGGGATGCGCGTCCCATTCGGCCACCCACAGAGCGTTCCGGTCGGAGCCTGCGTAGACATCCGATAAATCGAGCACGGCGAAGCCGGCGTTCTTCGCGAGCTCGATATCTGGCGATGTATCGACCGGATACGGTGTCTCGGGGATCATCGGCAGAAATATGAATGTGCTGCAAATGCCTCTCTCTCGCGCGTCGTCGATCAGCCGGCGATAAACCCAGGAGAGGATCTCATTACCTTCGGGCGTCAGGCGTTGCACAATGACACGCTCAGGCGTGTCCGCGTTCACACCCGCCCGTGCGACGACCTGCGACAGGTGATCGTCAGGAAGCGGCTTCCTCTTGAGGACGGACTGGATCACGAATCGTGAAACGCGCTGTGAATCCTCCGGATGGCCTACGTAAAAGATCGCCTGCGGTCGAAACTCCAGGACACGCGCTTCGAGTACATGGATCTCGTCGATGGGATTATTGCCGTACACGGCGAAGTTCAGGATCTCGAAGCAACGGCCTTCCTGGTTGAGGCGACGCTCGAGAGTCGCCTCGAACGTCTCCTCGCGCACGACACCACTCCCCATCACATGGGAGGCGCCAAGCAGGGCGATCCGGAAGCAGCCGATCGGAGGTTGCTTGTCGTATTCCTTGTCGTGCATGCCCCACCGATTCGTGCGGAGCACGGCTCCTTTGAAACGGCCTTCGACCGACGGCAGAAGCTCCCAGGGGACGCTTCCGGCTTTCGCCAGACCGAGGTCAACGAGACCCCGCGTCCAATCGATGGGGCGATTCATATACAAGCCCCACAACTCACCATTGAACCGGTCGACTCCCATGAGGTTCTCGTAGTACCCGCGCTCGAGATCCACGGCATCCGCCTGATTCAGCCCGCCGTATCGGACCGCCGCCATCAGCGTGCTCGCTGGCCCGAAGTGCTGATATACCCGCGACGTACTGATCCCAACCAGGAGCGTCGCCGTGCACACGACCAGTGCGGACGTCGACCGCAGCGTCAATGGCGTCCGCTGCCGGAACCACGGCTGCGATGTCACGATGACCCACGCGCCAACGGCCACCGGGACAGCCAGAACGCCGACGTGGAGCCAATCCTGCGGCTTCGAAGGCATCTGGCCGGCCGCTGACCAGAGGGACAGCCACGTGCTCACCGAATCGGTGCTCCAGAGCGACCACAGGATCGAAATGAAGAGGTACATGCCGACGGTTCGTGCCGCCAGACGCAGCGCTTCACCCGAACCGACCGAGGCGGACGCCGTTATCCGTCGCCGTCCTCGGCGGAACTCATGAAGCGAATTCCCGAGCACCAGCAGGGCGAGGACACCCCAGAAGAGCGCGTCATTCCACGTGAGCAGTGTCGATCCCTGAATCCAGAACCATTGATATGAGTGCAGCACCCACGTCACGACGAAGACGAGCAGCGTCGCAACACTGAGCGCCAGAGTGTCCCCGCGCCGGCGCAACGCGAAGTACGCCGGATAGAAGAACACCTTCATCATGAAGTCTTTCCAGTAGATGTTGATGCGGCGCCAGAAGTCCGTGAAGCTCGACGACAGAAAGTAGGAGCGATGCGTCTCTGGGAGGTTGAACCCAAAGAGGTGCAGGATGCCTACGATGATGTGAAACTGACCCGAGACGCGGAGATAGAGCAGAAACGGCCAGAGAAGGTACTGACACAGATCGAGCACGTTGACGACGCTGGCGGGACTCAGGACGAGTGTCTGGTACACGGCTCGATACAGAACGAGCTGGATCGTCCCTCGGAAGATCCATTCGACTCCGACCCCGTAGATCTCATGGCGCTCGCCGCTGTAGTAGGTACGGCGAAACGTGCTGTAGTCGACGACCGGGAACAACGGAAAACAGACGTTCGGCAGGAGGAAGAAGTACGCGAGCGTGGGCCAGAACGACGCCAGCGCGGGCTGTCGCCGGACGTCGTACAGGTACACCGCCAGTCGGAACATGAAGATCGAGCCGAGAATAGGCCAGATTGCGGCCGGCCACGGCGCCGTGCCCCAGCCGGCCCGAAGGACGGCAAACGAGACGCCCGCCACCAGCAGTATCCCCACGCGTAATCGGAACGGGACCGGAAGATGACAGGTCGCGATGATGGCGAGGCTGATGCCGATGAGCCACGCCCCCGTTCCCACACCGAGGAGGACGGCGATCGCCACCAACGAGAGGCAGACGAAGAAGGGCAGTCGCCACCGCAACGGGAGAAAGTAGTGGATCGCGAATCCCACGGCGGTGATGACAGTCAGCGTGAAAAACGCATTGTTTTCGAGCGCGAAGTGGTACGCGAGGCCACTGATCGCCAGCAGCTGCGCAACCAGGCAACCGAAGTCCCGAAGCTTGACCGTTTCCGCGCCGGGAGCCGCATTCTCTGCCCACGGCATCTCCGCGGCACGGGTGTTCGTCGCGGGAGAACCGATCGTCGAGGTAGCGGTCATTGCCTCACACCCTTGGTTGCGCGCCCACGGTTCCATGGAGCGCTTGGTAGTCCACCTTGTCGGTCGACGTTCGCGGAAGAGACTCGCGGAGAACGAATATGTCGGGACTCATGTATGACGGCAGGTGCTGCGCGCAGAACGTTTTCAATTCGATGATCGAAGGGACGTTCCCGTTGTGACACGACATGAACGCCGTGATCTTTACTCCCGCGTCGCTGTCGGGCATGGCGATCACCGCTGCTTCCCTCACAGCCCTATGCAGGTAGAGGGCGCGCTCGATCTCGCCGAGCTCGATGCGATATCCCCGGCGTTTCACCATCCGATCGCGGCGGCCGAGGTACAGGAACCCCTCGTCAGGCTGCCATCGAACGACATCGCCGGTGTTGTACCACCGCACGTTGTCGCGATCGATGAAGGCGGCGGCGTTCTCGGTGGGACGGTTCCAGTACCCGCGAAACACCGACGGACCGCTGATGTACAGCAAGCCCTCTTGTTCGCCGGAGACGTCGACGCCGTCGTTGTCCAGAACCAGCGGCTGACAGTGCGAGCATGCGAAACCGATCGGATAGGGCGTCTCGCGGCCACTCGGAATCTCCGCCGGGATCTTCGCAAACGTGCAGACGTTGGTTTCCGTCGGTCCGTAGAGGTTGTAGTACTCCGCTGCGGGCCAGCGGCGCTGCAGCTCGCGCAGGTGCTTGACCGGGAACACTTCGCCGGCGAAGAGAACGAGCCGTGGAATCCAGCCCGATTGCCCGTCGAGATTGCCGAACTGCACCAGCAGCGTGAGAATCGACGGCGTGGAGTACCACACGGTGAGCCGATTCGTGTTGATGAAGCGAGCGAGCTCCTTCGGATTCTTCCCTAGTTCTTCGGAGACGAGATACAGCGTTGCGCCGTGTTTGATCGACACGTAGATATCGAGCACGGACAAATCGAAGTGAAAGGGCGCATGACTGCTGAAGCGATCGTTTTCGTGTGGTTCGAAGACGGTCGAGCACCATTCGACGAAGCTCGACGCGTTCTCATGCGTCAGCATGACCCCCTTCGGAATGCCGGTGGACCCTGACGTATAGAGGATGTACGCCAGATCGGTGGCGCCCCTCGGATGATCCGTTGCCACGCCGCCCGCCTCGACAGCAGTCGCGAAGGGTGTCGCAGGGGCGGCGGTCGCCTGGCCGTCAGGAATGTCTCCAACGACGATCAACGCGGCAAGCGGCGTCTGGATGTGATCCGGAACGACGCCGAGCACGCCGGCGTCCGCGATGAGTGCGCGCACACCACAATCGGTCAGGATCCCTCGGCACCGGTCCGACGGCGCCGTGTAATCGACAGGCACATACGCTGCGCCGGCTTTCATGATCCCGAACAGCGATACGACCGCCGCGACGCTTTTCGGCAATACGACCCCGACGCGATCGCCGCGTGTGACGCCTCGTGACGTGAGAAAGTGCGCCAGGGCGTCGGCCTGGTGATTCAGCGCCTCGTACGTAATCGTCCACCCGGCCGGATCGACAACCGCCGGTCGATCGGCGAATCGAGCCGCGCTCGATTCCAGGTACTCGGCCAGGTTGTTCCTGATCATCGTGCCGTGCCTCGCATACCCTAGCGACCTCGCTTGCGTTCGACGAGCGCCGCAATGTCCTCGATGCGATCGAAGTTGTCCACCGCGGTCTCGTACGCATCCAACTCGATTCCAAACTCCTTCTCGACGAAGTTCACCAGTCCCAGCGTGGCAAGTGAATCCAGAATTCCGCTCTTGCGCAGCGGCGTGTCGTCGCGAAGATTGGCCGGCGATTCTCCTGGCAGGTACGTTGTCAGAATGAAGTGCCGGATCGTTTCCTTGACTGAGTCCATGAGGTTCTCCGCGTGAGGGACTGACTACAGTCCGAGAGCCTTGGCGATCAGGGTGCGCTGAATGTCAGACGTCCCTGAATAGATTCCGCTGCCAACGGCATCCCGAAGGTCCCGCTCGATCTGCTGTTCCGTCATGTAGCCGTATCCCCCGAAGGTCTGGATCGCGTCCAGACTTGACTGAATGAAACATTGCGACACATGGAGCTTGGCCATCGCCGCTTCGAGCATGGCCGGCTGCTTCCGATCCTTCAGCGCGCCGATCCGAAAGACGAGGGAGCGACACGTCTCGAGCCGCACCTTCATGTCGACGATGCGGTTGGCGACGGACTGGTTCTTTCCGATCGGTTGACCGAACTGTTTGCGCTCACGCGCATGGCGAATGCACTCCTCGAGCTGTCTTCGCATCACGCCGAGACAGCTGGCCAGAATGCAGCCGCGCTCCCATTCCATCGAGCACTCGAAGACGTCGACGCCGCGTCCCTCTCGGCCCAGACGGTTGACCAGCGGGACTCGGCAATCCTCGAAGATCAGTTCGGCCATCGGCGACGTGCGCAAGCCCATCTTGTGCAGCTTGCCTCCGACCGTCATTCCCGGCGTGCCGCGCTCGATGATGAACGCCGTGATCCCCATCGCACCGAGCGCCGGATCGATGGTCGCGTACGCCACGACGAGATCGGCGACGGTCGCGTTTGTCACGAACATCTTCGTGCCATTCAGGACATACGCATCGCCGTCACGAACGGCGCGGGTGCGCATCGAGAAGATGTCGGACCCCGCCCCGTACTCGGTCGCGGCGTTCGCGCCTATCAGGGTCCCATCGCACAACCCCGGTAGATATGCGGCCTTCTGCGCATCGCTGCCGTACATGAGGATCGGAATGGAGTTGGTCCAGAGATGCGCATTGAGCGAGAACAACAGGCCCTGGTCGCGGGTGCCGTAGCCAAGCCCCTCCATGACCGCGAGCAGCGAAGCCAGACCGAGCCCAAGACCTCCGTACTCCTGGGGGATCGGCATCCCAAGCACACCAAAGTCCGCGCACGCCCGCCACGCCTCGCCATTGAACGTCTCGGCCGCATCAGCTGCAATGACGTCGTATGCCAGCATTTGGCGCGCGAAATCGATGGCTGATTGCTGTAGCCGCTGCTGCTCCTCGGTCATCTCCATGTGGTCAGGCCCGGCTCAAGGGATGTTCCGGACCAGCAAAGGTCCGAACCGGTTTGTCGCCCACAGCGGCAAGCGTTTCCACGCCCGGATGGCGACGCCGAACTTCGGATTCGACGTTCCCTGGTCCGGCGGCATCTGCCCTCTCAGCAGCACATATTCCCAGTGCAGCGGCGTAGCCTGCGCCCCCCACTGAACCTTGAAGTGATGCGTACCGCTGTCAGGGCTCGATCGACCGAAATCGAATACACGCGCACCAGTGATCGATGCCCGTTCCAGCATCGTCCAGTACAAAAGCATGTTCGGGCACTGCTGACGGTACTCGCGAAGGGACGAAGCCCACGGCACGAGGACCGTGTCACCGTGCCGGATGGCAATCGCGGCGGCCACGGTGATATTGCCGGAACGCACCGTGTAAACCTGCGCTGCGTCCGGAAAGAGCCGCAGCGTTTCGGAAAACAGGCGCTTCGCGTAAACCGGCGTGCCGAGGTCGCGCATGTTGCGCGCGAACACGTCGTAGAACTGATCGACGAGCTCTCCGCCGCCCGTTGCGCTTGTGAGGCCGTCCTTCTGAGCCTTCCGTACCTGGTTTCGGACCTTTCGATCGATCTGCGCCCAGAGCTCTTCGGAGGTGCCCGGGAGCGATCGAGTCAGTCCGAGCTTGTGCTGCCGATAGGGCAGTTCAGGCAGTTGACGCTCGTGGTGCCGCAGCTCGATATGAGAGGCACGAAATCCCAGCGCGAGCGCGCGCGCGTGATCGATGAGTGCAGTGATCACCAGAGGATCTGCAGCGAGCACGCCTCCATAGTTCAGAAAAGGAAGCGAGACGAGGAAGCGGCCGAACAATCTCGACTGAAAGCGAATCAACGGCAGCACGCCCACGACGGCAGGTCCACGACGCGCGGCCAGGTACGCAGGTTGGTGTCCAAAAACGTCCCGCACAATTTGACCCCAGGACCAAAGGTGATCGACGCTGCTCCCGGGATAGTTCAGGACGAATTGATCCCACTCCTTCCCTGTAACTTCCTCGGACACGGTGACCACCGCGTCGTCACTGGCCGGCGGAGTTGCTATCGCTGCGCTGAGTTGTTGCCGGGTCCGCATACATCAGCCCTGGACAGCTGCGGTCGTGAGCGTCGGGAGCGGAACTTCCGCGGCGGGTGTGGCACCACGAATCCCAACCGGGGCGTTGAGAAACCGCCGCTCCACAGTCTGGTAGAACGCACGGCCGACGATCAGCGAGGCCGCCACGCACACAGGAACAGTGACGGCGAGGGTCCCAAACCCGGTTTGAATTCCGGACTCATAGAGCCATTGACTGACCGCTTTCACCACCAGCTGGTGGACCAGATAGAGGCTGTAGCACATCTGCCCGCACCAGATGAGCGGCATCGCCAGTCGCGATTGCGTTATCGCGCGATCGTGACGATGCAGCGCAAGCAGAACGCCAGAAAAGCAGAATGCCAAGGCGCCCCCCGGCACTCCGAGTGGCCCCGCGGCAATCGCAGCGGCTCCAAGCACCGCATACGAGATCGGCCGCACGCGCTCGGAACCATAGTTGACTGCGTAATAGACGAGGATTCCTGCAGCGAACGTCAGCCAACTGCCGTCGAAGAAGAATCCCGCGATATCCACATGCATGGCGTGCGCGGCCAGCATGATCGCGACAGTGATGACGGTCACAGCGACCGTTCCGCTGAACAACCGCCGTGGCACAAAGAGCAGCGCGCCGGTAACCGCGTAGAACTGTTCCTCGTAGCAGAGCGTCCATGCCTGTCCGGGAAAATGTCCCCGCGCGCCACCAGCCACGTGATATCGCCACGTTTCCGTCAGCGTGACGTTTCCAAGCCACTGCCATTGCGAGTACCACCACGGTCGAAGCTGCGACCACGGTTCCGTGCTCAGCAGGCCTGGCGAGATGACGACGTCTACGACGGCGAAGAACAGCACTGCCAGCGCGATGACGATCCACAGGGGTGGATAGATTCGACGAAACCGACGGAGAAAATACAGGCGGACAGCGGATTGCTGACGACGGGCGTTATCTGAGGCAGCGGCTATGCAGTAGCCGCTGATCACGAAAAACAGAAATACCCCGACGTTCAGTTGATTCAGCACTCCCAGGATTGCGGAGGTCGCCTGGTGATCGTTCGCCCGCGGACCACTGACATACACGATCGCGGAGTGATACAGCACGACGAACACACAGGCGACGCCGCGCCACAAATCAAGGGATCGGTAACGCGGACATCGAGGCTGTACGCCGAGTGCCGTCATCCGGGATTCCTCACCAGGAATACGGAAGCGACAATGCAAATCGGTTGTCTCGAGCGACCTCGAGTCGGACGCTCGCCACGAGCGCCTGCATTGTGTCGAAACGGAAATCGGTCAGCAGCTGGCGGAGTCGAGTCTCTGTGTGCGCAAGATTGCGGTAGTGGCGGAAACGTCCCAGGCGCCCGGCCTTCAGTCGAGGCTGATTCGGGTCGATTTCCCACGGGTGCAGGTAGAACACGGCCGGCCGGTGTTCCAGCTCGTTCACGCGATTGATGCCCCAGCGCGTCCACCAGTACGGAAGGATGCGGAAGTACCCGCCGCCGGCGACCGGGAGATTCAGCGAGTACGCACGTGTCGTCGATCCCGGCACTTCGATCAGCGAGCCGGCCTCGCGATCGATCCGGTAGGGACGGCGATCCGACACGGGAATGCCGTACCGATCGTGGCGGATCGGGAAGATGCTCGAGTCGTACTGGTAGCCCTCTTCAATCAACACGTCGAGCGCCCACAGCGATCGAGGCGTGATCGAATAGCTCGGCGCGCGGTAGCCGAGCACCGTGCGCCCGCACGCGTCCTCCAGGATCGCCTTCGCGCGTTTCACGTCATCGCGGAATGCGGATCGCGTCTGGTCGTACACCAGCCGGTGCGCGTACCCGTGAGACGCGACTTCATGCCCCCGCCTGGCGATCTCCAGCACCAGGTCCGGGTGCCGCTCTCCCACCCACGCGAGCACGAAGAAGGTGCTGCGGACGCTCGAACTCGTCGAAGATGTCGAGCAGTCGCTCGGTGTTCGCGCGAACGCGGCTTTCCATCGACTCCCACGCTGTACGAGGCACGATGCCGTCGAAGACGCTGACGTGGAAGTAGTCTTCGACATCCACGCTCATGGCGTTGACAATGGGCTGCTCGGTGGGCCGGTCCTGAGACGTGGTCACGCTAGGCGCCCTTGTGCCCCAGCACCGTCTTGACGGTGTTGAGCATGATGAAGAGATCGAGGGCCACCGACAAATTCTTGATGTAGAAGAGGTCGTACTGCAGCTTCTGCAGCGCATCTTCCACGCTGGCGCCGTAGGTGTAGCGCACCTGAGCCCACCCGGTGAGGCCGGGTCTGACGATATGGCGCTGACCGTAGAACGGAATCTGGCGCGTGAGCTCGGACACGAACTCGGGGCGTTCGGGCCGAGGCCCCACAAAGCTCATGTCGCCCTTGAGCACGTTCCACAGCTGCGGGAGCTCGTCAAGGCGCGAGCGGCGCAGCCACAATCCCACCGCGGTCACACGCGAGTCTCCGGATTTTGAGGCCCACACCGGTCCGGTACTCGCTTCCGCGTTTTCCAGCATCGAACGGAACTTGTGGAGCGTGAAGATGCGGCCGTGCAAGCCGACGCGCTGCTGGTGATACAGCACCGCGCCGCGCGAGGTCAGCCTGATCGCCAGCGCAACCAGCGCCAGGACCGGTGCGGCGATCACCAGTCCCACACCGGCGACGAACAGATCGAGCGAGCGCTTGCTCGCAGACACCACACGGCTCTTGCGGAAGCCTGGAGAAAAAATCAGCCAGCTTGGCCGCAGGTTCTCCACCGCGATCTTGCCCGTATATTCCTCGTACACCGACGCAAGGTGATCGAAGGACACTCCGTCCAGCTTCATCTCGAGCAGTTTGTCCATCGGGAGCTTTCCGCGCGCGTCGGCAAGGCTCACGACGACGCGGTCAACCGATCGCGCGCGAACGATAGAGGGGATGTCCTCGAGCGTGCCGATGACGCCGGGGTTGAGAACCGCCGCGCCCACCCGGGCCGGATCCGGATCGATGAAGCCGACAATCTCGACGCCAAGCTCGTACCGGCGCTCGAACATCTCGCGTGCGAGGGTGATCGCGGCGGCACTCGTGCCGACGAGGAGCAGGCGTTCGCGTGGTCCGACTTGACCGCTCATCCACTCGAACCCGACTCTCCAGCCCAGGACGAGAACGATGACCAAGGATGCAGCAATCACGAACACGCCGCGGCCGATGATCAGCGTCGGAAACCAGAAGTAGAGCGCGGCCAGGATGAACGATGCCGATGACAGTGCCTGCAGCATGCGCGTGAAGAGCTCGCGTCGATCCGCGAGGTGGCGCAGATCGTACAAGTCCGCGTAGTACAGACAGATCTGTGAGACGAACGCGATCAACAGGGCTTTCGCCGCGCCGTTCTCGATAACGAGCACGTCATGCGCGCCGAGATACCCGAGCCGGACATACGCGGCTACGACGACCGCAAGGGCAATGAGCAACGTATCGCACGCCACCAGGACGAACGACCGGGCCGTCATGGTGCGTACGAAAATGCGGATCATGACTTTGCGACTATCTCCGGCGCGGCGCCGTAGTAGTAGTTCTGGTAGTAGCCGTACCCGCCGGCGTTGGTCGATGTCGTCGAGCGGTTCAGGACCGCGCCCAGGATCCGATCCTGCCCCAGCGCCTCCATGGCCCGCTTCACGAGGTAGTGAGGTGTCGATCCTGCCTTGACGACGAGCAGCGCGCCATCCGTCATCGATGTAAGGAGATGCGCGTCGGGGAGCAATGCGACGGGAGGGGTGTCGATGATGACCCAGTCGAACGATCCCCGTGCTTCCTGCAGGAGCCGGCGCATCCGGTCCGAGGTGAGGCGCGCCATCGGATCCGACGTCGCCCTCCCGGCCGGGAGAATCGCCAGCCGCGCCGACACCTGTCGCAGGGCCATCTTGTGCTCCTGCTCGGCCGCAAGGCCGTCGCTCAATCCGCTGGCGTTGTCGACCCTGAACACCGAGTGCAATGCCGGACGGCGGAGGTCGGCGTCGATCAGAAGCACATTCCGGTGATAGGACTCGCTGAACGTGAGCGCCAGGTTGGAGGAGGTCAGCGTCTTGCCCTCGCCGGGCACGGCGCTGCTGACCATGACAACGCTCAACCCGGTTGAGAGCTGGCTATGGTGCAGAATCGCTGCGAGGCGACGATATTGCTCGCGGCAGACCGGAGCCATATTGTGATCAATGACGATCTTTTCAGCGAGAGCGACGTTGACCCGCTCGAACAGCTCGGCCGACGTCGCCAGCTGCACCACAGGCACACCGGGGTGCGCGGGCTCCAGTGCAGGAGGATTCTCGGTGACCGGTTTGCGCGGGCGACGGTGCTCGCGCATCTCGATTGGAAACGGTTCCTGCGCAAGCGTGTCGATGTCCAGATCCGGGACCCGGGACGACAGTTCGGTTGGCAGTGCTGGTCCGCCGTTCGGTCCCTGCTCCAGCGCGCGGCGGAGTGCCTCTTCAACTCGACTCATCGGTACTCTCACTAACCTCTGAAAAAGGAGAATCGGCGGCGCTTCGGGCCGGGTGCTTCGCCGACGCTGACGTTGGTGTCCGATCGTTCCGCCGGGGATCCCTCTGCGACGTCGGGGTCACCGGCGGGCGCCTTGGGTGAAGTCAAGGAGGAGAGCAGACGTTGCGGTCCGGCGGCTTCGGCGATGGCATCGCCCGTGGCGACGGGCGCTTCCGCAGGCGCCTGAATGTCTGCAGGCGTATCCGTGGCTTCCGGCAGGTCGAAGTCCTGACAGACATCGAGCACCGTCTGCCGCGTGACCGGGCGTTCGCCCACCGCGAACGCGCTCAGCAGCGCGTTGTCGGCGAGCACATTGATCGTGCGCGGGATGCCGCTCGAGCGCTCGAAAATCAGCGTGACGGCCTCTCTTGTGAAGACCTGGGCGCCAATGCCTCCTGCCGCGCGGATGCGCCCGGCGAGATAGGCCGCGGTTTCCGCCAGGCTGAGCACACCCAGGTCGCACCGCAGCGCCACGCGCTGTTTCAGTTGTCGCAGAGAGTCGTCATTGAGGCGCTCGCTGAGCTCCGGCTGGCCGGCGATGATCACCGACAGCAGCTTCTCCTCGTTCGTCTCGATGTTGGCGAGCAACCGGATTTCTTCGAGCAGGTCGTGCGGCAGGCTCTGTGCCTCGTCGATGATCAGCACAGTGGTTTCACCCGCCTCGCGCCGCTGCAACAGGAGCGCTTCGAGCTCGTGCAGGAGCGTTGCCTTCGAGACGCGCGCCTGATCGCTCAGGTCAAACTTGGTTGCGAGCATCTCGACGAACTCGTCGCGGGTCAGCGCGGGGTTCGGAATATGGACGCACCACACACGTGTGGGCTGGCGCTCGATGGCGGTGCGGATCACGGTCGTCTTGCCCGTGCCTGCCTCGCCCAGCAGCATGGTGATTCCCTTCCGGCTGAGGATCCCGTATTCCAGATTGCTCAGCGCCTCGCGATGAGCCGGCGTCATCACGACGAAGCGAGGATTCGGCGTCAGGTCGAAGGGCCGCTCGCGAAAACCAAAAAATTGCTCGTACATCGATTCCTCAGCGCACAAACGTGTACGCGACGACTGCCAGGCATGCGGCGACTGTCCCGCCAAGTCCCAGGTTCAGTATCAGTCGCAGCCTGAAGGTGCGCCGGCGCTCGGCATTCGACTGCATCAGAGGCACGACGGCGAGCACCGGCAAACCGAGGACCGACAAGAGGTCTTCATCGGTCTTGAAGCTGGTGTCGCGCAACTCCACCAGCACGATCAGCGCGATGCCGATGCCCACGCCAAAGATCATCCCGAACGTGTTGATCTGCTGGCGATTCGGGCTCGTTGGCCGCTCGGGAAGTCGCGCAGGATCGAGCAGCTTGAACTGTTCGCCGATCTGACGGCGTTCAAGGTTCGCGGAAATCTGCGACTCTTCCTTCTTCTGAAGCAGGCTCGTGTACTGCGTCTGCAGCGTGGTGTAGTCGCGGGTGAGCTCGATCATTTCCGACTCGCGAGTCGGAGCCAGCTCCACGCGTTGCTGATACCCGGCTGCGATCTTGCGCAACCGCTTTTCCTCGGCTTGTTCCGCTGCGATCTGCTTGTTCAGTTGCTCGAATTCGGCGCGCACGTCCCCAAGACGCTTTCTCCGAACCATCTCCGCGACTGGCACCCGGATGTTATCCGGGGACACAGGCGCGTCGGCCGCTTCGGCGTCGACTTTGGCTTGAAGGTTCGCGACGATCCGTTTCAGCCGCAAGACGTCGGGGTGATCGCTCTTCAGTCGCAATTGCAACTGCGTCAATGCGAGCTGCGCCTGCTCGAGTTGCTGCGCGGGCGAACCTCCGCCCGTCGTCCCATCGCCGTTACCGGCGAGTGCGGCCGGCGGTGGCGTGGTGTCACTCAGGGGATTCTCCAGCTCCGCCAGCTGACGCTCGAGCATCAGGTGCCGGTCGCGGTCGCGATTCATCGACTCCACGACCGCTTGAATCTGTAGCTGCGTATTCGAGACCACCTGCAGGTTCGACTCGAGCTGCGACGGCAGTTGTCCAGCGTATTGTTTCCGGTACGCCTCCAGCTTCTTCTCGGTTTCGACGAGCCGGCGCCGCGAGTCTTCGAGTTGCGCCTCGAGAAACTGGTTCGTGCCTTCGGCAAGGACCTCGCGGTCGCGGAGATTCTCTTCGATGAACAGCGAGGCCAGACGGTCGGTCACCTTCATGACCGTCCTCGGATTGTCACCGGTATAGCTCACACGAAAGGCGTCGCCTTTGACGACCTGGATGTTGATGTCTCGCCGCATCCCTTCGACGATGTCTTCCATGATGCCGACGCGGCGCTGTTCGGCGTACAGATTGAAGTCCTGGATGATTCGCTCCAGACGCGTGCGGCTGAGAATCTGCTGAGCGATCGACTGCAGCCGATCCTCGATTCGCGTCGTCACCGTGGACCGGACGTAGCTCTCGGGCACCCGCTGCGGCACGACCAGAATCAGCGTGTCGGAGCGAAAGATGTCGGGTAGATAGCGCGAGTACACTGCCGTCGCCGCCGAAACAATCGAGAACGGCACGAGCAACAGCCAGATGCGTCGGCGCAGGATCTGTAGAAAATCTTCGGGCTTGTAAACTTTACCGGGGAGCATTTGTCCTCCGTCCGCGCTGCAGTATCGGCACCCACACGCTCACGTACGCGCGCGCGCTGTGCCGGCCCATCTCGCGCGCAACGCCTGTTGGCAACCCCTCAAGCTGGGCGAAACCGTATCGGTAATAGGTGTAATCCGTGCCGAGTCCAAGAGATCGAGTGATGCCCATGGTCAGGCCGGTCGAGCCTGAGTACGACCGAAACGGGTTGGCGTTCGTCCCCAGGCCGACGTCTCCGCTCACTGCACCGGCGGAGGACTGGAAGCTAAGGCGCCGCGTGATGAGTCCGTTCACAGCAATCGTCAAGGAATCAGTGAAGAACGGTTCGTGGAAACGCTCGACAAAGCCCATCCCTCGGTTGTAGTTGAGCGAAGCGAGCCACGAACGCCCGATTTCACGCGTGAGCGTTGCGTCTCCGGTCACCCGGAAATACGTCGTTTGACGGTCTCTCAGGATGGAGGAACCGGTGCTGAACGACAACTTCGTCCGTCGGGATACCGAGAGCCCCAATGTGCGGGAAAAATCGAGCCCTGCATCGATGTTCTGGCTGACGACCGTGCCATCGAATTCCCAGTCTTGAAAATTCGCTTCTGTGTAGGTGTAGCCGAGATGTGCGCCGAGCCCCTTCGTGAGACCCATCGTGTACCGCCCGGCGCCTGTCTGTGAGGTGAGGCCGGCCTCTACGCCTGAAGAGCCCATTCGGTTACGCCCATAATCAAAACCAAGCGAGGCCCTGCGTCCAATCTGCCGGGTGAAACTGACATTGCTGCTCTGCGTGATGTGGTCCTGGCGCCTGATTCCGAAGGTCGGCTCGATCAGTGTGGACTGGCCAAGCACTGGTTCGCCTAATGGAGGCCCAAGGACGAGGTGGTTGTACGGCTGCAGAGAGATGCTCTGATTCGCACTCAATTGCGAGCGACGCGACAGCTTCATCGAAACGCCGACGCTGGCGGAGTGGCTCGGCACGTACGGCGTCGCGATCGTCGGAACGTATTGCCCGGAGGTTCCCAGCGATGCTCCGAACGAGACACGACTCTTCGTGAGCGAGTATGAGAGTCCCGCCGACAGGTATCCGTAGGCTTGGACTTGAGGGTGACTGGGGGCACCGAGCCGCAGTTCCTCCGGATCAGCGGCAATGCCGGACAGGGCGAATATGTTGTTGTCGGCGCCCGCGCCCAGCGATGCATTCGCCATGAGCGACTGGTCAAATTCGCCCGCGCCCCCGCCAAACAACCCGCGGTACGGGCGATCGGGGCGAGCCGCCTGCTGCGCCCACAACGGTGTGGTGACGCAGCACACGGCTACGAGAGCGCAGGCGACGCGAGTAAAGCTCAATGTCATTGCGTGCTATTACGGAACGATGATCGTGTCGCCGGGCTTCAGGTCGATGTTCTGCTGCAGGTTCTTCCCCTCGGTCACGTCCTTGTAGTTGAACTTGTGGCTCACCGTCTTGCCGTTCTCGGTGCGCATGATCACGATCTTGTCTGACTTCGAGAACTCGGCGACGCCGCCCGCCATTGCGATCATCTGCAGCACGGTTGTCGGTCCTCCCAGCGGAAAAGGACCTGGCTTTGCGACCTGACCCAACATGAATACCTTCCGGCTGTTAATCCCCTTGACCACAACGGTTACAGCCGGGTCCTCGACGAATTTGCCAGCGGCCTCAGTGACGCTGAGGCGGAGCTGCTCCGGCGTCAGGCCCGACGCCTGCACGTCGTTGATGAGCGGCAGCGAAATCTTTCCATCAGGCCGCACCTGCACCTCGCTGGACATCTCTTTCTCGCGCCAGAACACGATCGTCAGGATGTCGTCGGGACCAATGACGTAGTCGGGAGGTGTGGGCACTCCAACGGGAACGACGGGCGCTGCAACGGCTCGCGCCTGCGCCGGCGTGGGCGCTGCTGGCGTCGCCTTCTGTGCTGGCGTCGCTGTCTGCGCCGGCGTAGCCGGCGTGGTCTTTTGAGCCGGAGCCGGCGCCGTCGTCTGCGCGTACGCGGGCATGCAGCACACGGCCGTCAGTACGGCAATCACGGCAATTTTCAAACGCTGCGTCTTCTTCATCGCGTCCTCCACCCCTAACCCCCTAACCCCTAACCCCTAACCCCTACCGATACTCTTTGAACGGCACCTGGCAATCGTGCTTCCGCAGGAAGTTCAGGAACCGCTTGTAATCGCGCTGTTCCATGTTGAAGATGCGCGCCACGATCTTGTAGTTGCCGCGAGCCTCTTCGAGTCCCTTGCGCACGAGGTCGCGCACGTTGCCCCTGGTGATATCGCGCTGCATATAGAGGGGATACACGACCGTCCAGAACGACTCGCGATCCTCGATCAGGCGCTTGAACAAGTCGTCGGCGACCGTCCGGCGACGCTCACGCCTCGGACGCGTTTCCACGCCTGGACGCATGCGAATCTCGAGCGGGAGGTCTTCGGCGCGAATCGTATTGAGGGCGCCGGTCACCGCGAGCCGTTCGATCACGTTCTGGAGCTCGCGCACGTTGCCCGGCCAGTTGTATTGCGTCATCGCATCCATTGCTTCGGGGGATATTTCCCGGGCGGTGTAGGCGCCGTTTCGCGTGAAATGATTGAGGAAGTGATTGGCCAGCGGCGGGATGTCCACGCGGCGATCGCGCAGCGGCGGCACCATCAGATGGATGACGTTCAGGCGATAGAACAGATCTTCCCTGAACGTGCCCTGTCCGATCATGTCGCGCAGGTTCCGATTGGTGGCGGCGATGACGCGCACGTCGACGCGTCCCATGGCGCGGTCCGCACCGACCTTCTGCAGTTCTCCCGTTTCAAGGAAACGCAGGAGCAGGCCCTGCATCCGGAGCGTCATCTCGCCGATCTCGTCGAGGAACATCGTGCCCTGATCGGCAAGCTCCAGTTTTCCGAGCTTGTCGCGGTAGGCGCCTGTGAAGCTCCCCTTGACATGGCCAAACAGCTCCGACTCGAGCAGTGTTTCTGGCATTCCGGCGCAGTTCACGGCGACGAACGTGCGATCCGATCGGCCGCTGCCGTTATGGACCGCCTGGGCGACGAGCTCTTTGCCCGACCCGCTTTCGCCGGTAATCAGCACCTTTGCGTCGGCAGGGGCCACTCGCTCGATTTCGGCTTTGAGATCGAGCATCGGGGCGCTGGTGCCGATTAGCGTGGCTCCATTCGATCTGATCGTGTGTTTGCCTCGGTCCTGTGCGTGCGGGTCGAACTCCCGTTCGCGCCCGCGAGGAGCTGGAGGAACATCGCGTCCTGCCGAACGTGGAAAGTCGCTGGATACGCTCATTCGTCTGTTCTGTGCGCGCATACGATTGCCGGCCCCGCGCAACGGGCACTACGGCAACTGGTGGCGGTTGTGAACCTTTTAAGTGAGTAGAAGAGTCCGCACCCCGCGAGCGATCATCAACTCGCGCGTCCATCCAATGTCAGGACAAAGGGCTATTGTGCAAGGAGGTCGCCAGCGTGAAACTGATCGACATTGCAGCTGGTAAGTGACTGTTGAAGGTCAAGTTAGCTCACACACTCGCACTTGGATCGCTCGACGAAATCCTGCGGCGGCGCGAGGCGGTTATCCGGCGGGTCCTTGTGAGGATCAGAAAATAGTCTACTTATTGGATCCCTATTGGATCCCTCTCGCTCGCTCATGAAGGGGTTGTGTCAGCGGCGAGATCAAGAACGTGAGGTCATCGAATCCCCCGAAACCGCCAACAACAAAGATGTAACGGCCACGTGCAGCCACGAGCACGCTCGTGCGAAGTTGAACTTTTGGTTGTTGGACCGCAGAGAAAAGTGTCTCAATTCGGAAATAAATCATTGAATTGCGCTGGCAAAACTTCTCTTCCCGGTTGACTTCGGCTTCCCCTCGCCTCAGAATTCTCGGGCTGCACAGAGAAGTCAGACATATCGCATGCTTTTACCGGGCGTGTTCCCCAGCATGTCCGGATTAGTAAGACTTTTTTTCGTGGGCTGAGGCTCGACATGAACAAGACAGTAATGATGGTAGGCGTCAGCGCCGCCATTCGGGGTGTCGAAGAAGAGATTCATCACGCTGCGCGTTCAGACGCCAAGATTCTGATCACCGGCGAGAGCGGCGTGGGCAAGGAAATCGTGGCGCGGCTGATTCACGATCGCAGCAGCCGTTCGCGTGCGCCGCTCGTCACGATCAATTGCGCCGGTTTTCCGGACTCACTTCTCGAGTCGGAGATGTTCGGACACGTCAAGGGCAGTTTCACCGACGCGCACCGCGACAAGCGCGGCTGGCTCGAAACTGCGCACGGCGGTACGATCTTCATGGACGAAGTCGGTGAGATGAGCCTCCGCATGCAGGCGCTCCTGTTGCGGTTTCTCGAGACCGGTGAAATTCAGCGTGTCGGTTCGGATCGGCACTTGCCGCCGCTCGATGTGCGCGTTATCACGGCCACTCATCGGAAGTTGATGCAGCACATCGCGGACAAGACGTTCCGCGAGGACTTGTACTATCGACTCAACGTTGTCCACATCGAGGTACCGCCTCTTCGCGAACGTCGCGAAGACATCTTCGTGCTTTTGACCCATTTCCTCCGGATGGCGTCAGAAACGCACCGGATGGCTGCTCCGGAAGTCACGTCCGAGGCGCTCGAGTGCCTCACGGCGTATCAGTGGCCAGGCAACGTCCGCGAGCTCCGCAACGTTGCCGAACGGCTCGTGCTGAAATGCCGTGACGGAAAAGTGGATGTCGACAAGCTTCCGTCAGAGGTCGTACGCGACCGGCGCGAACGCCGCACGAAAGAGGAAGCGGCCCAGCGTGCGCCGGTGACACCGACGCACCAGGTGATGT
The DNA here is from genome assembly GCA_963741135.1 of uncultured Acidobacteriota bacterium. Classification (GTDB taxonomy): domain Bacteria; phylum Acidobacteriota; class Vicinamibacteria; order Vicinamibacterales; family UBA2999; genus Gp6-AA40. The sequence goes on along the minus strand of CAVUHC010000002.1, from coordinate 322,136 downwards.
TCGACCACATGCTCAAGGAAGGTGCGTCCTTCTGGTCGGAGGTGTACGAGCCCTTCATGGCGCGCGACCTCACCCGCCACGAAGTGCGCGAGCTCGTGCGGCTCGGTCTCGAGCACACGCGCGGAAACTACAAGCTCCTCGTCAGCTCGTTCAACATGCCGCCGGAGGACTACAAGAAATTTCTGAACTTCCTGCGCAAGTATCAGTGTCACGTCCCGTTCCAGCGATTCCGGATGATGACGGCGACCATGGCCGGCAGGTCGGCGGACAGCGCTATCGCGTAGTCGATATCGAAAGGTGCATCGTTGATCGCGCTGGTGTCAAAAGCCCACGCGATCAGCGAGACCTGTGCGGCCTGCACTCGAACTCGTGTGTAATTCTTGCTGGCGGTTCCGAAAAAACTGTTCGGTTACGAGACGCCTGATTAATTGAAAATCAATTAACTCGTAACCGCCGTCCTGTGTGAACGGGGAGGCTGGCGGGAGTTCCCGAAGCTTCGTCTCGCATGCTTGCGACGGTGCTCTGATCGATCCACGCGAGGTGATCGTGCTCGCGCTCATCCGAGTGCGCGATCTGACTTTCGACGAACGACAGGATCCGCTCGCGATTGACTTCCCCAAAGGCCAGGTATGTTGCGCCGAGGTGTTCGGCCTCGTGCTCGAAAAACCTGTCTCGATCACCAATTACGAGGACCGGGACGTGGCTCGAGTTCGCGCGAACTGCGAGGTGCAGACCGTTGTATTCGCCCAGCTTGAGCTCGGTGATCACCACGCTCGGCTGCATCTCCAAGTGGAACTTGGCGGCACCGTACGTGTCGGCAGCGGTGATCCAATAGCCATGCGCGCTCAACCATGCCCGCAGGTCATTTGCGAGCGCCGGTGTCGGCGTGACGATCAAAATCTGATGCCGCCCAGTCATTCTTTGGGTCCTGTCGGGCGGATACCTGAGCAAGGCTCCTGCCAGACGAAAACGTCCGGTCGTGCCCACGCCTCCCCTTCGTCCTGCCACCCAATTGGTTCATGTTTTTTCACAGACGGTGGGAAATCCGGAGAAATTGAGGTAGTGGCCGCCTGACACGTCCCCCCGCCCGACCGTCGAAATCGACAAGAAAAGTCGGCCTCTGAGGGGTGTTCTCCCAGGATGGTCATTTCTCCCTCGTGCGGAACGGCTGAGCTGTCCTCCATGAGCTTGTTGTCCGATAGAAAAAACGTGGGTTCCTCCCATCACACCGTTCAACGGACGGCCCTGCTCTATACCAAGGACGAGCAGGCCGTACGCCTCGAGGTGCTCGAAAGCCCTGGCGTGTTGCGACTCATCGTTTCTGGCCCGGGAAACGAGCAGCGCGCGTTTGACTTTCCAGACGGCAAGTCTCTAACGGAATACCAGGTGACGTACGAGCGCGGACTTCTGGACGATGGATTTCAGCTGCAGGCAATCGCCGAACGGCGCTCCGGCGCGGATCGGCGCACCGCGCCTCGCGGCAGCAGCGACCGTCGCCGGTAATTCGTCAGGCACCTTACGGCGTCGAGGGCGCGGTCTGAAATCGGGGTTCAGGCGCCTGCGGGATCACCAGCCACGCGACGAGATACGCGATCACACCGAACACAATCGCGCAGGGTACGATCGTCAGCACGACCCACGCGACGCGCACGATGGTTGGATCGGCGCCGAAGTACTCTGCGAGGCCGCCACAGACTCCGCCAATACGCCGGTCGGTCCGGGACCTCAGGAGCGGCTTTCGCCCATTTGCCGGCGCATCGATGACATTCGCGGCGGGAATCAGCACCCACGCGACGAGGTACGCGACGATCCCGAGAACGATCGCGCCCGGCCAGATCGACAATACGATCCAGGCCACCCGCACGAACGTCACGTCAACTTCAAAATACGCCGCCAGGCCGGCGCAGACGCCACCGAACTTTCCTTCCGCCGGCCGCCGCGTGAGTCGCCGCGGAGACGACGGCGGCTGCACCGCCGCGCCGCAGGAGGGGCAGAAGGCTGACCCTTCCTGAATTTCTTTTGCACATTGCCGGCACGTCATCGTTTCGCCTCCTTCTCCTTCATCACATCTTACGGAGGATCCGAGGCGTTGGTTTCAGGGGTCAGACTCGGGTGACGGGTCGGGCGCGAGTCAGACTCGGGTGACGCCTCGTATCAGGGTCAGACTCGGGTGACGCCTCGCGTCCGAGTCTGGCTCCAGAGGCAGTCAGTCCGGCAACTTGGGCAAAACTCCGCCGAGGACGTTTTTCAGGCGGCGCTGAACTTCGTTCCGGAGGCCCCGACGAACCGCCGCCGCCGCATCGATGCTCACCCGTGGCGCGTCGAGCGTCCCACCAATCGTGGCCGGCAACAGCACGCGGTTCCCGTCGCGGGTAAAACGGATCAAGTCGGTTCCCGCCTGGGCCGAGAGCGCTTCGGAGAGGGAGAGATCGGCGTGGCCATCGAGCGCCTTGTTGGGGATCGCCAACGTGCCCTGCGCAACGAGATCGAGATCCGGAGAGTGAAGTGAGAGCGCCGAGGCGGTGAGCACCTGACGCGCGAGAGCGAATGAGGCGTCAATACGGTCAAAGTTGTCAGTCGATGCGCCGGCCCCCTGCTCGGGTCGCCCAAAGTAGAGGATCACCGTTCGCACGAGGCCCAGCCGCTTCACCGCTCCGCGTGTGATGGTGGCGTTGCCCTCTCCCGCCGACGCAGCGATCGCATCGCCTATCGTTGCGCCTCGTCCACTGAAGGTGCCGGTGCCCGAGAGCCGGCCGCTGATTGTGTCAGGAACACCTCCGAACGCGGCAAGTTGTGCGACATCGATGTCCGAGATCTGCGCTCTCACGGTCGCTCTCAGCGTTTCTCCCGCATCGACGTCGAGCGCGCCCTCGTAACGGCCGCCAAACAATTGAAATGTCGCAGGCGACAGCGTGATCCGGTTCCCCTGCGCCACCAGCGTCGTCGCAAACTGCCGGACGTCCACGCCGATCGCCCGCGCGTTCTCGGCGCTGATGCGCGCGACGAGGCGTCCCGGGAGCGCGATGGTCGTCCCTGTTCGCCGTGGCGTTGGTGGGGTGAATGCGTCGGCAAGCGCGAGCAGGTCATCGACGTCCACGCGATTGGCTTTGACCTGGAGCTGCGCATCGAAGCGGGGTGTCAGCTGCACCAAGCCGCTCGCGTCGAGCAACGTCGCGCCTGACTCGGCGGTGAATCGATCGAGATTCAAGTGTGCGCTCGACAGCGATGAATCAGCGGAGATCGTGACTTGCCGGCCGCGGCTCGCGATCGTGATGTTTCGCAGCGTGATCGCGCGGACTGAAACGACCTGGATGCCGGCGTCACCGGCTGTCGGGGCGGTTGTGCCGCTTCCTGGCGCCGGCAGCGTGAAGGGAAGGGGCATCTCGATGCGGCTGTTCGAGACGATGACCTCCGCATCCTCGACGCGGCGCGACAGCAGCGGCCGCAAGCCGCTCGAGAGCTCCACGTCCGCGAGCGTCACGCGGACCGGGTCGCCGGCTCGAACGTCTCGAAGAGTGATCCCGGGACGCGGGAACAACCGTGCGGCCGCGCTGCCGATCGTCACCGGCTGACCGAGCCAGCTCGTGGCCTGCCGCTCCAGCGCCAGGCGGATGCCGTCGCCGCTGAGAAACCAGTAAATGCCGCCGGTGGCAATCGCCGCCACGATGGCGACCGCGGTTACTCCGATCAGTAGAAAACGGCGCATCACGAACTCAAGAGAAAATGTAACTCACATGCCCGAGCTGCCGGACATTCTGCTGTATCTCCACGCCCTGGAGCCGAGGATTCTCGGCCGCCGCGTAACCGGTATCCGCCTCGCCACGCCGTTTCTCCTTCGCTCCGTTCACCCGCCGCTCTCCGCGGTCGAAGGCAAAACGATCGTCGGGTTGCGGCGGCTCGGCAAGCGCATCGTCATCGAAACCGACGACGAACTGTTTCTGGTGTTTCATCTCATGATTGCGGGTCGATTCAGGTGGAAGCCTGCGGGAGCGAATATTCCGGGAAAGGTCGGTCTCTTCGCGCTCGACTTCGAGCATGGCTCGCTGATCCTGACCGAGGCCGGATCAAAGCGGCAGGCATCGCTGTATGTGGTCCAAGGGGTTGACGCACTGGCACAGCACGATCCCGGCGGACTCGAAGTCATGACCGCGGACCTGCCGGAATTTGCCGAGGCACTGCGCCGTCACAATCACACCTTGAAGCGCGCGCTGACGGACCCACATCTTTTCAGCGGTATCGGCAATGCCTATTCGGACGAGATTCTCCACGCGGCGCGCGTCTCACCGTTCAAGCAGACCTCCACGATGACGGATGACGAGGTGCGCAGGCTGTACGAAGCCGTTCGGCTGACGCTCCTGGAATGGACAGGCAGGCTGCGGAGAGAAGCGGGCGACGCCTTTCCAGAGAAGGTCACCGCATTCCGGGATGGCATGGCCGTTCACGGGAGATATGGAAAGCCGTGTCCCGATTGCGGCGCGGCTGTTCAACGGATCGTATACGCCGCCAACGAAGCAAACTACTGTGCCAATTGCCAGACCGGCGGACGCCTGCTTGCGGATCGATCGCTGTCACGTTTGCTGCGTGAAGATTGGCCACGCACGCTCGAAGAACTCGAACGCAGGCGAAGGTAAAAAGATCTGCGCTCGAAACCGTTGGGTGAGATATCGCCTGGCGGAGTCGAGCATGTTCACCGACTGGTCGACGGCAAGCGCGCGTCCGTTCGGCAGCCGTTCGAGCAGCTTTTCGGTCAGTCTGCCAGTCCCGCAACCGACATCGAGCACCAGTTCGTCGCCGGCGAGCGGCAGCCGATCGAGGACGCGCATGCCCCACTGAACGTGTGGTTCCGAGACCCGGTGATAGGTTTCCGCATTCCATTCGCGCATCGGACGTGTAGGAGCAACCCCGCTTTCATTCTCCCCGAGCGTTTCGGACAATGACACCGGTTTCGCGATGGCCGATCACGCGGAGGTCTCTGATGCGTTTGCGGAGCACCGGCAGTTTCTGTGGGATCTCTCGTACCGGATCACGGGAAGCTCCGTCGACGCTGACGCACTGCTCCGCGAGTGCTTCACCGGGGCGGTAAGGAGCCCGCCTCGCGATCGCGACGCGGACTGGCTCGGACGCCTGACGACCATCACGGCACGGCTTGCGGTCGCCACCCTGCGTCACCGCAGGCACCGCGAGTATCTCGGGTACTGGTTGCCATCACCTGTCGAAACGGGGGACGCGGCGTCGCGGACGGGTCGGCCGGACGCCTCGGCAAACGGTCCGCGCTACGATCTGGTCGAAAGCGGATCGTTCGCATTCCTGATGGCACTCGAGGGGCTCGAGCCCCGCGATCGGGCGATATTTCTCTTGTGTGACGTCTTCGGACACGAGCCGTCGGACGCCGCAAGAATACTCGGCCCTGCAACAGCGGGCGCGAGGGCAGCCTTGGTGCGCGGCCGCCGTCTGATGCAGTCGTACGACCAGATCCATGTCCCGCCCACCCCTGACGTCCAGAAGCGAACCGCGAATGTCCTGCAGCAATGCCTGTCGCACCTCCAGAACCGCGATGCCGGAGGCCTCGAGAAGGTGATCGCGCTGGACGCGCAGGCGCTCTATGACAACGGAGGTGAGTTTGTTGCCCCGGTTGCTCCAGTAAGTGGGAGGACCAGGATTGCCAGGATTCTCGTCAAGTTCGCGGAAGGCATGGAGCCAATGCGTTTTGACTTTCGCATGCTCAACGCACTGCCAGCCGCCGTCGGAGAATCCACCGGCCGCCCGCGATGGGCGCGCCGATTCGTCTTCAGGGTCGAGACGCGCGACGACGGTCTCGTGTCCGAGGTTCACACGATCACGGCAACCGCGAAGCTCGCTACTGTGCGATTTGATCCCGCCTGAGACTAGATCCCTAGCGTGGCACAATGCCGCGATTTCTGAGACAAGCCACGGAGACACGGAGACAGGGAGCAGGCTTTTCGCGTTGAATATCTCCGTGCCTCCGTTCCTCCGTGGCCCGTCTTTGCGAAAGCATCCTGCGATGCGCACACTGGCGGTTGTCACGGGCGAAAGAGCCACAACGCTCGTGTCTCTGTGGCCTGTTTCTTGCGCTCGCCGCGGTCTGCCGTCGCACAGGCCCAGTCACAGGAACTGCGGTGGGGCGGCGACGCCGAGGGAGGTGCGCCGTTCGTTGAAGCCGATCCAGGCGATCCCACGCGTGTCGAGGGATTCGACGTCGATGTCGCCACCCTTCTCGCCACCGGACTTGGCCGTGTGCCTCGATTTATTCAGACCGGATTCACGACCCTTGACGCGGCAACGGCGCGCGGCGACTTCGATGTCGGACTCAGCGGCATCGAAGATACTCCGACCCGCCGGTCTCGCCTCGCGGTCACGATTCCGTACTACGAGTTCCGCGAAATCCTGACCGTCCGCAACGCCGACCGCGATCGGTTCCGTTCGCTGGCGGATCTTCGCGGCCGCCGCGTCGCGACGCTCGGGGCGACCCTCGCCTATGACCTGCTCGTCGACGCCCAGGCTCGCGACGGCATCATTCCCGTCACGTACGAAGACGACGTGCACCCGTATTCCGATCTGGCGCTTGGACGGGTCGATGCGGTGGTGCTGGATTTCATCCTTGCGCGGCGCGGCGTGCTCAGGGACACCAGCCTGTTCAACCAGCCCCAGCCTCTGGCTGTCGGACATTACGTGGGCGTTCTCGCGCCCACCCAGACGGCGTTGCGCGACCGGATGAACGAAATCCTGCGAAGCGCCATGCGCGACGGACGGCTCGAGGCGGTCTTCAGGCGCTGGAACGTGTGGAACGAGGATCAGCCGCGCTTGTATGCACGCCTCCTGGCGGATTCGACGTCGACTCCCGTCGAGCCCTCGAGTCTGGCGCCCACCGGAAGCCAGACGATGAGCACGTGGGAGGCGGCGTGGCGTTATCTTCCTGCGCTTCTGAACGCCGCGCTGATCACCGTCGTGCTGTCCTGTCTCTCGATGTCGCTCGCCGTGGGCGTCGGCATGCTCATCGCGAGCGGCCGCATCTATGGGCACAGCTCACTGCGGGCGGCGCTGACGATCTACGTCGAGATGATTCGTGGCACGCCGCTCCTGCTGCAGCTCTTCGTCCTGTATTTCGGGCTTGCACCCTTCATTCAGCTGCCGGCGTTCCTGGCGGCGCTGCTCGGCCTCGGACTGAACTACGCCGCCTACGAAAGCGAAATCTATCGCGGCGCGCTCGAAGCCGTACCGCAGGGGCAGCTGGATGCCGCGCGCACGCTCGGATTCACCCAGCGGCAGATCCTCGTCCTTGTTCGGGCACCGCAGGCGTTCAGGCTCGCGCTCGCGCCCATGACCAACGACTTTGTGGCGCTGTTGAAAGACACCTCACTCGTGTCGGTCATTACGGTCGTTGAGCTGACGAAGCAGACGTCGATCTTTGCGGCCAACATCGGCAGTTGGGTTTTGCCAGGGGTGATGTGCGCGGCGCTGTACCTCGCCCTCTCGCTGCCGCTGGCGCGGATCGCGCGGCGCATCGAGCGCGGATGGCGGCGGGCGTGACCGCGGTACTCGAGGTCACATCGCTCGAGGTTCGCCGAAGCGGGCGGCCAATCGTCTCGGGTATCTCGTTTTCCGCATCACGCGGCGAGGTCGTCGCGCTGATGGGTGCATCCGGCGCAGGAAAGACGACGATCCTGCGCGCGATCGCGGGACTCGATCCGATTGGCGCCGGCACGATCGTCCTCGACGGCATGACGCTGGAGCCGGGGAGCATCCAGCGCGGCCAGACCCTTCGGGAGCTGCACCGGCGCGTTGGCATGGTGTTCCAGTTCCACCACCTATTTGCCCACATGACTGCGCACAAGAATGTGTGGCTCGCACTCGTCCACGTGACGCAACGTCCTCTCGCGGACGCAGAAGCGCGTGCCCAGGAGCTGCTGGTCAGCCTCGGCGTTGGCGACCGCTCGGCAGCACTGCCGCACGAATTGTCCGGTGGAGAAGCGCAGCGTGTCGCGATTGCCCGTGCGATTGCCGTCGAGCCTCCGCTTTTGCTGATGGACGAGCCGACCGCATCCCTTGATCCCGCACGGCGTCACGAGCTGGCTTCAACGCTGCGCCAGCTCGCGGCGCAGGGCCGTACCGATCGTCATCGCCACGCACGACGCCGAATTCGCGCGCGCGACCTCACATCGCGTCCTCATGATCGAGGATGGACGAATTCGTAATGTATCCTGATGCCTAATCCCGATCCCGGATCCCGGATCCCGAATCCCTGATCCCCGATCCCTGATCCCTGATGAACCAACCCCTCCAGACGGACTCAATCTACGTCGAGCTGGACACGGCGCGGAAGATTCGCCACTCGAACAAACTGTATTACCGCTTCAACCACTGGCCGATCTGGATTTTCGTGTTCTTCATCGCGCCGGGACCCCTGACGTTCGATCTGTTCGAGCATGGCTTCGATCGGCGGCTCGCGATCTGGCTGGGATGCGTGGTCGTCGCGACCGGCATCGCGGGCATTCGGGGCAAACTGCCGGGATGCGAGCCGCGGCCGTACATCATCAGGTTCACCGAGGATCGGCCGAACCCGCTCTATCGACGCGTGTGCTACACGACGGCGTGGGGCGAAGTCGCCGCGTTCGCCCTGCTGAACATCGCCGGTCTCGCATACGCGCTCATCACTGGCATGTGGCGCCTGAAGCAAATGTATGAGGCGGCGTACTTTCCGATTGCGGGCACCATGTGGGCGCTAGGTGCCTTCGGACTCCTCCCCCGTGTGAAGCGGTCGACACAGGGAGAGGGACACGAGCGACGCTATTTCTACGGGTCTGTCTGGGCGGTCGCGATCGCGCACCCGATTCTATGGCTGCTGTGGAAAGTCGTGCCCGCCAGTCGCGCGGGCGACGCCATCAAGCTCACGGTATTTGTCGGCGTTCTCGCGATCGTTGGCCACATGTCGCGCCGCGGTCTCCTCCCGCGCACACGTCCGATCGTTCCGGGCGAATTGGCGGTTTCTGACTAGGGCGTAATTCAAAATGCAAAATTCAAAATGCAAACACTGCTGATGCGAACGATCGGTTGATGCGCACATGTTCTGTTTGGATTTTGCATTTTGAATTTGCATTTTGAATTACATGGCTAAAGCATTACATGGCTGAGGGATACGAGGGTTGGGATGACTACGCGCCGTTCTACGACTGGGAGAACGCGCGAACGCTCGGCAGGCGCGACGTTCCCTTCTGGCGCAACCTTGCACTACAGGTCGATGGACCGGTCCTCGAACTTGGCTGCGGCACCGGGCGCATCTCTATTCCTCTCGGTCGCGCCGGCGTCTCGATCGTGGGCATCGATCGATCGGAGCCGATGCTCGCCCGTGCCCGCCAGCGGATCCGGCGCGCCCGGCTGGGTGGACGTGTCCGATTGATCCGCGGCGACATCCGATACCTGCCCTTCCTCGCCGCCAGGCCTCGTCGTAGCTTGCCGCTCGGGGCTGATACGACGGGCTTGCCCCGCCGTAGCTCGTCGGGTAGGTCTGCTCCGACGAGCGAAGGCGGGTTTTCGCTCGTGATCGCGCCGTACGGCGTGCTCCAGTCGTTGCTCCGCGAGCGCGATCTGGCCGCCACGCTCGAGGCCGTCGCCGCGCGTGCTTCAGCCCGGTGCGACGTTCGGGCTCGAGCTCGTGGCCGACCTGCCGTCCTGGAAGGAGTACAAGAAACGCGTCAGCCTCTCTGGCTGGCGGGGCGCCCGCGGCGGAGCGCATGTGACCCTCGTCGAGACCGTGCGTCAGGATCCGGCCCGCCACCTGACAACCTTCGACCAGCAGTTCGTCGAGCGGCGCGGATCGCGCCGTCGGGTCCACCGGTTCGCCCTGACGTTTCGGACCTTGTCGGTGCCGCAGATGACGAGCCGTCTGCGGAAAGCCGGCTTTGAAATTACTGCGCTGCTCGGCGATTATCGCGGAGGGCCCTGGGATCCCCGCGCGGACGTCTGGATGATTCTCGCGCGCAGGCCCCTCGACTCCCCTGGGGGCAGGTCGGCGGTCCGCGCGTGTTAGAATCGCAGGTCACTTTTCCCTTTTGTTTTCTGGAGTTTCCGCATGTCAGGCCATTCCAAGTGGGCAACCATCAAGCATAAGAAGGGCGCCGCGGACGCGAAGCGCGGCAAGGTCTTCACCCGCATCATCAAGGAATTGTCCGTGGCCGCCCGCGCCGGGGGTGGCGATGTCGACATGAATCCGCGCCTGCGGACGATCGTGGCCGATGCCAAGGCGGCCAACATGCCGCGCGAGAACATCGAGCGCGCCATTCGCCGCGGCACGGGCGAGGAACCGGGCGTCTCGTACGAGGAAATCACGTACGAGGCCTACGGTCCCGGCGGCGTCGCGGTCCTGATTCAAACCCTTACTGACAACAAGAACCGCACGGTCGGAGAAATCCGCCACATGCTCGGCAAGCACGCGGGGAACTCTGGCCGCAGAGAACAGCGTGGCGTGGCTGTTCTCGAAAAAGGGACAGGTCTTCGTCGAGAAGGGGAAAATCGACGAAGAGAAACTCCTTGCTGCAGTGCTCGACGCCGGCGCCGACGACCTGAACGACGACGACAGCGCCTGGGAAATCGTGTGCGCGCCCGCCAACTTCGAGACCGTGCGCGAGGCGGTCAAGGCGCTCGGTGTCGAGGCGGCCAGCGCGGAGATCGCCATGGTGCCGAAGAATTACGTGAAGCTCGTTGGCAAGGAAGCGCAGCAGATGCTGCGGCTGATGGAAGCGATCGAGGACCACGATGACGTCCAGCACGTCTGGGCGAACTTCGACATCGAGGAGAAGGAGATCGAGGCCTCCCTCGCGTGAGAATCTTCGGCATCGATCCTGGCTCCGAACGCACCGGTTACGGCTGCGTGGAGACGGATGGACGCCGGCATCACCTCGTAGCCTGCGGCGCAATTACCGCGCGCCAGGCCGACTCGTTTCCACACCGCCTTGCCCGGATTCACGCCGAGCTCTCCGTGCTCCTTGCGTCGCTTCACCCTGACTGCGTCGCCATCGAGAATCTCTTCCACGCGACGAACGTCCGCAGCGCGTTGAAGCTCGGTCACGCGCGTGGCGTGGCGATGCTTGCCGCGATCGAAGCGGGCTGCGAGGTGGTCGAGTACACGCCAGCTGAAATCAAGCGCGCGGTCGTCGGGTACGGTCGCGCCGAGAAGCACCAGGTGGCGCAGATGGTGAAGCTGCTCCTCGGTCTCGCCGCCGCGCCAACGCCACATGACGCCGCCGATGCGCTGGCCGTCGCGATCTGCCATATGCATTCGATGGCGCCGGCCGGGATCGGGGATCAGGGATCAGGGATCAGGGATCAGGATCCCCGGATCCCGATCCCGGATCCCCGATCCCTGACAGGCGCCAGCCCCGCACCTGGCGCCAGTACCGTCCTCCCACCCACGGATGATTGCGTTTCTTCGAGGACGGGTTCTCGACAAGTTTCCGAACCGGATCATCCTCGACGTGAGCGGCGTCGGCTACGAAGTCCACGTGCCCCTGTCCACCTACTACGAGATCGGTGAAGTCGGATCGGATGTGTCGCTGCGCGTGCACACGCACGTGCGCGAAGACACGCTGCAGCTGTTTGGATTTCTCACGCCGCTCGAGCAGCTGCTCTTCGAACGGCTGATCGCGATCAGCGGAATCGGTCCGAAGCTGGCGATTGCGGTCCTGTCGGGGATCGACAGCCGTGAGCTCGTCGTCGCGGTGCAGCGTGCCGACGTTGCGCGTCTGACGCGGATTCCTGGTGTCGGCAAGAAGACAGCGGAGCGAATGGTGCTCGAGCTGAAGGATCGGCTCGAGGACGTCGCGCCGGCACCAGAAGCCGAAGGCGTTCAGCCGTCAACCGGCGATCGTCTGCGCAACGACCTCATCTCGGCGCTCGAGAACCTGGGCTATCATCGCCCGCTGGCCGAAAAGGCCGTGGATGCCAGTCACACGTCGGATGGCGGCACCACATTCGAGGATGCACTCAGGAGCGCGCTCCGGGAATTGATGCGATGAGCCTGCCATGAACGACCGCCTCGTCACCGCCGGACCCGTCGACGACGACGCGCAGTACGAAGCGGGATTGCGCCCGCGATCGCTGGCCGAGTACATCGGCCAGGATCGCGTGCGCGACAACCTGCAGGTGTCGATCGAAGCGGCGCGCGGCCGAAAGGAAGCGCTCGATCACGTCCTCCTGTACGGTCCGCCCGGACTTGGCAAGACGACGCTGGCGTACGTCATCGGCCACGAGCTTGGCGTGCCGGTGCGCGCGACCGCCGGTCCGGTCATCGAGAGAGCCGGAGACCTCGCGGCCATGCTCACCAACCTCCAGGAGCACGAGGTCCTCTTCATCGACGAGATTCATCGGCTGGCGCCGGCGATCGAAGAGATCCTCTACCCCGCGATGGAGGACTACGAGCTGGACATCATGATCGGGCAGGGGCCCGGCGCCCGTTCGGTGAAGGTGCCCGTCAAGAAATTCACGTTGATCGGGGCCACGACGCGCGCCGGTCTCCTGACCGGGCCGCTGCGGGCGCGCTTCGGCATCGTCCATCGCCTGGATTTCTACCAGGACGCCGACATCGAGGAGATCGTCCGCCGCTCGGCGCGAATTCTCAACGTGTCCATCGACGCGGACGCCTCGATCGAGATCGCGCGGCGATCGCGCGGCACGCCGCGCATCGCGAACCGGCTGCTGCGGCGCGTGCGCGACTACGCGCAGGTCCGCGCCGACGGCCGCATCAGCGGGGAGGTCGCCCGCGCGGCGATGACGCTCCTCGAGGTCGACGACCACGGCTTCGACGAAGTCGATCGAAAGCTGCTTCGCACCATCATCGACAAGTTCAGCGGCGGACCGGTGGGCGTCAACAGCATCGCCGCCGCCATCAACGAGGAAAGAGACGCGATCGAGGACATCTACGAGCCGTTCCTGATTCAGGCAGGCTTTCTGGATCGCACGCCGCGCGGCCGTGTGGCCACGGCACGCGCGTACGAGTATTTCGGGCTCACCGCGCCCGGGAGGGGCTCTGGACTGTGGTAACCGATCATGCCGTCGCGCGCGGCCTTCGCCGCGCCCGTATCTCCAGCCTTGCGACATTCGTTCCACCGAGGCTGCTCACCAACGCCGACCTCGAGAGGCTGGTCGAGACCACGGATGAATGGATCCTGCAGCGGACTGGCATCCGCGAGCGGCACATCGTCGATCCCGGCGTCGCGACATCGGACCTCGCCGCCGAAGCGTCCCGCGAGGCCATCCGCCGCGCCGGACTGACACCCGCGGACATCGACTTCATCGTCGTCGGCACGACCACGCCGGACATGATCTTTCCGAGTACCGCCTGCCTGGTGCAGACGAAGATTGGTGCGAACCATGCGTGGGGATTCGATCTCGGCGCCGCGTGCTCGGGCTTCACGTATGCGCTGACGACGGCGGCGCAGATGATCGCGTCGGGCGCGCAGCAGGCACGCGCTCGTGATCGGCGCCGACGTGATGTCCAGCATCATCGACTACACCGACCGCACGACCTGCGTGCTGTTCGGCGACGGCGCGGGCGCCGTCGTGGTCGAGGCATCAGACGACGACCGGATCGGGATCATCGATTTCGAGAACTACGTGGATGGCAGCGGCGGCGACGCGCTGTGCATGCCGGCGGGCGGCAGCCTGCGGCCCGCGACGCACGAGACCGTCGACCAGCGGCTGCATTACGTCAAGCAGGACGGCGCGGCCGTGTTCAAGTGGGCCGTGCGCAACACCGAGGAAGCGGCCAATCGAATCCTCGACCGCAACGGTGTCAAGCCATGCGAGATCGACCTCTTCGTGTCGCACCAGGCCAACCGCCGCATCATCCAGTCGGCGACCCAGAAGCTCGGCATTCCTCCGGAAAAGGTCGTCATCAACATCGAGCGGTTCGGCAACACAACGGCGGGTACGATTCCGCTGGCGTTGAACGACGCTGTGGAGGAGAAGCGTCTGAAGGAAGGCGATTTGCTTCTCCTCGCGTCAGTTGGGGCTGGCTTTACGGTCGGCACGGTGTTGATGCGATGGGGGTTGAAGTCGTAAATCCAAAATCCCAAGTTCCAAATCCCAAGTTCCAAACGACCAGTCACGGATGCGGAAATGGGGGCCGGCTCTGTGAGTAGTGCGAGTGTCGCGTTCCTGTTCGTCTTCTTCGTGAGCGGCTTTACCGCCCTGCTGTATCAGATCGTCTGGCAGCGCATGCTCAGCTTCTTCGGTGGCGCCGACGTGTACTCCGTCACGATCATCGTGTCGGCGTTCATGGGCGGACTCGGCTTCGGAAGCTTGGCGGGCGGTTATCTTGCCGATCGACTCGGCGCACGCGGTCGCCTCCTTGCGTTCGCGTCATGTGAGCTGGCGATCGCCGTGTTCGCGGTTTTCAGCGCGACCATCTACTACGACGTCTTGTACCTGGGACTCGGGTCCTGGGCAATGCCCCGCGCCGCGATGGCGGCGATCATCTTCGGAGTCACTCTTTGGCCGACGTTTTTCATGGGGATGTCACTGCCGTTGCTGGCCACGGCGATGACCCACGACGCACGCCAGCCTGCGCGGTGGGTCCCCGTTCTGTACGGGTGGAATACGCTTGGGGCGGCCTGCGGGTCGCTTTTTGCCGCCGCAATTCTGTTTCGCACCGTCGACCTGGTCACCAGCGTTCGTGTCGGCGCCACGCTCAGCGCCACTTGCGCGCTCGGTGTGCTGCTCGTCGCCCCCCGCCTCGTTCGAGGCTGGTCAGCCGTCGCCGAAGTCGCAACTCCGGAAGCGCTGGTTCCAGTCCTCGATAGCGGCCATCAGCACCGTCTCAGCCTGTCGACCTGGATTGCCATCTATGCGCTGTCAGGCTTCATCGCGCTGTCGCTCGAGATCGTGTGGTTTCGGATTCTCGGTGTGATTTTGAAGGCGAATTCGTTCACCTTCGGCCATCTGCTTGGGGTGTATCTGGGCGGCGTCGGCCTCGGATCGCTCGTGGCCAGTAGCCGGCTCGCGCGGTCATGGCAGCCGGCACGGGGGTTCTTGCTGCTTCAGGCCGCCATCCCGAGCGTTGCCGTGATTTTACTTACCGTGTTTGTCATGTTCGTCCACCAGATCGATATGGCGGACCCGCTCTGGCAGTACCTCGGCCGGTACGAAACCCTGTCGAGTGAGGAGGTCGTCGGCTCCGGTCGAGGACTCTTTTTCGCTCTCTACGTGGCAGTGCCGATCGGACTAATGGGCCTGCCGACGCTGATGATGGGCTTAAGCTTCGGTCACCTTCAGCGCGCCGTGCAGACCGATCTCGCGACGCTCGGCCGACGCGTCGGCTGGCTGCAAACCGCCAACATCGTCGGGTCGATGGTCGGGGCCATGCTGACCGGCCTCGTACTCCTCGACGTGTTCGGGTCGGACGGCACGCTTCAACTGCTTGTGTTGTGTTCCGCCATGTTCATCTGGCTCTATGGGTACGTACAACCCGGTCGTGGTGCGCGCTGGCGACGGGCGGCTGCAATCGGTTTCGTTTGCGCTGTTGCGTACCTCACGCCATCCGAGTCCACACTTTGGGCCAGACTGCACGGCGCCGCGCCAGACCAAATCATCGAAGCGGAGGACGGATCAGGGTTGTCAGTGCTCAAGACCACGCCCAACAGCGCCGAAACGATCGTGCATGCAAACGGCCTCGGGCAGAGCATCCTGCCGTACGGCGGTTTGCATACCGTGCTGGGCGCTCTGCCAGCGATGCTCCATCCGAAGCCCGTCGCGGTTGCGGTCATCGGGCTGGGCTCGGGCGACACGGTGTTCGGCATCGGTGGCAGATCCGAGACAAGGAGCATTGACAGCATCGAAATCATTGCGCCAGAGCTCGAGACGCTGCGGCTGCTGGATCAACAACGGATGTACCCGGCGCTTCGGATGCTGCTTGGAGACCTGCGCCTGCAGCATTGGTTCACCGACGGGAGGATGCTCATCAGAAAAGGCGCACGGCGTTATGACGTGATCGAGGCGGATGCGCTACGCCCAACGAGCGCGTACGCCGGCAACCTGTACTCAGTCGAATATTTCGAGCTGCTTCGTGAGCGACTGAACCCCGAGGGGCTCGCTGTCACGTGGACGCCCACACAGCGGGTGGTCGACACGTTCGTAAAAGTGTTTCCGCACGTCCTGGTCTTCGAAGACATGGCGATCGGCACCACGATCCCTCTGTCGCTCGATCGCCCAGCGATTGCCGATCGGATGCGGCAGCCTTTTACGCGTGACTATTACCGCCGAGGGGAGATCGATATCGAGAAACTTCTTGCTCCGTATCTACTACGGGACCCACGAGTCTACGGTCCCGACTTCGATCGGCAGGCCCTGGTGGACGTCAATCGTGATCTGTTTCCCAAGGACGAATTCGCGATCGACTACAGGGGCCGGTGAGGTAAATCCCAAAACCCAAATCCCAAGTTCCAAGTTCCAAATGAGTGTGGGAGCGCCGTGTAACGGGGTCGGGAGTCATTACGAGAATCGAAATCGTGTTGCAACGCCGACCGCCATTTCGCTTCTCGTAATGACTCCCGACCCCTTGGTAACCAGGGTATCCATACCTTACGTCGTCTGGGGTGCGCTAACGGGTGCCGTTGGTGCGACAACGGACGGGACGGCTGGTTCCGCCGCGGACGTCGCCGGTGCAACGCCGCTCTTCGGATAGCCGACCCGCCGTTCCCGTTCCCACACGGCCATCATCACGGCATCGTCATGCAGACGATTGGCGACGATGACATCGAGCTTTCGCACGGCCTCCATGCCGGACTCGAACGCCGCCTCGATGCTGGCCCTCGCCGCGGTCTGATCGTTCCGTCCCGCAGTCCGATAGCGAGTCGCCTTCTCGAATGTTGCGACGAGGTCGTCGAGGTCCGCGAGAAATGTCTCCGGCATCCCGTGCCCGACGAACTCGCTCTTGAACCCGGCGGCATCGCGTGCGAACACGCGCCCCGCCGTGAGCAAGGCTTCGTCCGTCTGCGGGTCTGGAAGATGGAATCTGTCCTCCAGACCAGGCGTACCTTCGGCAATGACTCGCGCCGTGCGGCTGATCGCCTCGAGCCGGTCGATCAGCGCCCGCTGCCCCTTGGCCTTTGTGCTCGCTCGTTCCCCCGCCGCCGCGGTGTTGGCCATCGCCTGCTCGCTCAACTGCTTCACCGCTTCGGCGACTACTCCGAATTGCTGCCCGGCGCGACTTGATTCCGGAAACACGTCACGATGTGTGTTTCCGAAGTCGCGCACCCGCGTGAGCATCTTGTATTGACGTTTTTCGATCGTTCTCATTTCCGTTTCCTCCTCGAGGCGGAATTGCCTCGTGAGGCCTATGCTCGATCCGCGGGCCCATGGAAGTCGTGATCTGCGGCCTGAAAAAGTTATGAAAGTTCTGAAAGATCGACGAAAAAGACCACGGCAGTCGCGGAAGGAATCGCGGACGTCCAAAACACAACCGCGGCAGCCCGAAAGAACCCGCGGAAGGCGCAAGCAAAACGGCGGAAGGCCCGAACAAAACTGCGGAAGTCCGAGAAGAAATCGCGGATCGGTTACCTTGGGAGTTGGAGATTGGGAATTGGGAGTTGTCCGGTTGAGGTCTTTGACACCACCTCAGGAGCAGCGTCTCAAGGCGCTTCGGTATCTCTCCGAGCTGCTGGACTCGGCCTTCGTCGTGCCCGGCACGACCTACCGCATCGGGCTTGATCCGATCATCGGCCTGGTGCCGATCATCGGCGATCTCGCCTCACCGCTCTTCACTATCGGCGTTTTGTGGCAGGGCCGCGACCTCGGGATCCCGAAGGTCGTCCAGCTTCGCATGATCTTCAATGCTGCAATCGATGCGCTCATCGGCGCGATACCGGTCGCCGGGGATCTGTTCGACTTCGCGTGGAAATCGAGCCAGATGAACCTTGCGCTCCTGGAGCGTCATGCCTACGAGGAGCACCGCGCCAGCGCCGGCGACTGGCTCTTCGTCGTCGCGATGATCCTGCTCGTCGTGGTGATTGCCGCGGTCCCGTTCATTGTTGCCGGGTGGCTGATTGCGACGGTTGGATAAGGGTCGGGAGTCATTACGAGAATCGAAATGCAGGTCGTCACCCCAGTACGATTTCGATTCTCGTAATGATCCCGACCCCTGGTCCCTCACGTGTCTTTCTTCTCTCGCCCGCGAACTGCGGCGGCATCCGCGCGCGGTTGATGGTTTCGCCGAAAGCCGGCTTCGACCTCGCCTGGCAGCTGCAAAGCGCGACTGGTGCGCCTCTTGGCGATGTGTTCAGCTTCGTCAGCGGTCTGTACTTTCGCGGAAAACTGGCGTACGCGCGGCGGTTCGCGCGCCCACCGGACCCGTCTGAACCTGTGGCCGCCGGGGGTGTTCTGGTCATCACGCCGAACGCAGGCCTCAGGTCTGCCGACACGCCGGTCACGATTGACGCGTTTCGCGGCTTTGCCGAGGTGGATATCGATCTGCGCAACGTCAAGTATCGCGCGCCGCTGGAGCAGGCAGCGCGGGCGCTGCTGTCGACCATCGGTACCGAGTGCGAGGTCGTGCTGCTTGGCAGCGTTGCGTCCGGCAAGTACGTCGATCTGCTGCTGCCGATTTTTGGCGAGCGCCTCATGTTTCCTTCCGACTTCGTCGGCAGGGGAGACATGAGTCGCGGCGGACTCATGCTCCGCCGCGCCGCGGCGGGCCTCGAACTGCCGTACGTGCCGATCGCCGGCGCGGTCAGACATGGACAGAGGCCGCCAAAGCTGCAGCCTTTAACCACGAAGTTCACGAAAAACCCGAAGATCACGTAAACCTAATAATGGGTTCGTGTCCTTCGCGTCTATCGTGATCTTCGTGGTTGAAATTCAATGGCGACATCGCCGCGCGTAGACATTCCGACGGACGTCAACGATGCGAAGCTCGTAATCGCGGGCCGCGAAGTGCGCCTGACGAACCTGCAGAAGCCGTTCTGGCCCGAGCGGGGCATTACGAAAGGCACACTGATCCAGTACTACGCCGACGTTGCGACTGTCCTGCTTCCTCACATCCGCGACCGAGCGATGGTGATGAAACGTTATCCGCACGGTGCCGCGGGCGAATTCTTCTTCATGAAGCGGGCGCCGGTGCCGCGTCCCGCCTGGATTCGCACGTGCGCCATCGAGCACGAGTCCGGCAACATCATCGATTTCCCGGTCATCGACGACATGCCCACGCTGCTCTGGCTGATCAACCTGGGGTGCATCGACCTCAATCAGTGGTACGCGCGGTGTGACGATATCGATCGTCCCGACTATGTCCACTTCGATCTCGACCCTGGGCAGGGCGCGACCTTCGACCAGGTACGCGAGTCGGCGGTTATCGTCGGCGACGCACTCACATCGTTGAAGATGAGACCGCTGGTCAAGACGAGCGGCTCGAAGGGGCTTCACATCTACGTCCCGATCGTCCGCGGACCGGTGCAGAAGGCGGTGTGGACGTTCGCCAAGGCGCTCGCGGTGGCGCTTGCCTCACGACATCCCGCGCTGATGACATCGGAGTATCGCGTCGCCAAGCGGCCTCGCGGACGGGTGCTGGTCGACTACAACCAGAACGCCTGGGGGAGAACACTCGCGAGCATCTACTCGGTGCGGCCGACACCACTGGCGACCGTTTCAACACCGCTCGAATGGTCGGAGGTGGCGCGCGGCGTCCGCATCGAGGATTTCCGGCTGGACAACGTGCGCGAGCGGATTACGAAGGTTGGCGACCTCTGGAAGCCGCTGCTCGCAGCTCGAGGACGCACGGACCTGAGTAAATTTGTGTAGAGCTTTCAGGATTACTCGCCGAGCAGCTCGCCGATGGGTTTCAGATCCTCGATGCGATCGCAGAAGGCCTTGACGGCCACCAGCATCGGGACCGCGAGCAGCGTTCCCCAGATTCCCCAGACGAAGCTCCAGAAGATCAGCCCGACGAAAATCGCGATTTCGTTCGTCCGTGCCGTACGACTGGTGAGCCACGGCGTGAGCAACCACCCCTCGATGGTCGTGATGACCAGCGAGATACCGGAGACGTACAGCGCCATTCCCACCGTGCCGAACTGCACGAAAGCGGCGACAGCCGTGGCGGCCGCGACCATCACCGGTCCCAGGTACGGGATGCTGTTGAAGACGCCCGCCGCAATGCCCCAGACGCCCGCGTAGTGCACGCCCATGAACCTGAAGGCCACCCACGTGGCGACCCCGACTGCGACGCTGGTGACGACGCGGACGAGCAGGAATTTTTCAATCTGTGAATCGATCTCGTTGAGGATCTGCACCGTGATCTTCTTCTTCTCGAGAGACGGCCCGACCAGCTTGACCATTTTGCGCTTGCAGAGATCGCCAGACGCGAGGAGGAAGAAGACGAAGAACACGACGAGCGTGGCCTGGCCGGCAAAGGCAAGGACGCTTGCCGATCCCCCCGTCAGATAGCCGCGAACGTCGATCGTGGGCTCCTCGATCTGCACCCGCTGCACGCCGTCACTCACCGGGTTCCGCCCGGTCGCTTCATCCGCCGTCTTCTGAAGCTCGTCGGCCGCGTTTTGCACCTGCTGGATCGTGCCGGGCTCGCCGCGTCCGCGGCGCATGGCCACGCGCAGCTTCGTCGCGGCGGCCGGCAGCTCCGACACCATCGCAGCGGCATCGTCCGAAAGCGTATAGCCCGTGTACACGATGGCGCCGGTGAGCGAAGTGATCACGAGTGCCGACGCAATGGCGCGGTGGATTCGGATCCGTGTCATCGCGACGACAATCGGCTCGAGCGCGTAGCTCACCAGGACGCTGAGCACGATCGGGATGAACACCTCGCTCGCCAGGTAGAGAACGGCAATCGCCGTCGATGCGGCGATGATCGTGAGCGCGACGCTGCGCAGCTTCACGTCCATCGGCGCCGTGGTTGGCGGCTCTGGTTCACGGGCGTGGCGGAGGAGGTCGTGTGCGCGATCGGCCATTGATGTCCTACGGGGTGACGGCGAGTCCGGCGCGTTCCTGGAGCGCCTTGTTGATGGCGACGGCGGCCTTCGCGCCCTCGGCGGCGGCGACGATCGCGAACTGCACATCGCGCGACGCATCGCCGACCACGTAAAGACCAGGGACGCGCGTCTGACCGAGAATTCCTGTTTTCACAATTCCCTGGCGGTTAATCTCGCATCCGAGGTGCACTGCCAGATCGCACTGCGGGCTCTGTCCCGCCGAGAAAAAGATGGCTTCGCAGGGGACTCTCGCGCCGCCGGTGAAAACGATGGCACGCACCTCCTGTTGTTCGTGTTCGACGCGCGCGATCGAACCAGAGTGGACCGTGACACCTTCGTTCGCGAGCTTCCGGCGGTCGGCGGCTCGTATCCGCGAGGGTCCGTTGGTGCAGAGCAGGACATCGGACGTCCACGTCTTGAGCGAGAGCGCCAGCCCCGCACCGCCCGTCCCGCGTCCGATGACCGCGATCGTCTTGTCCCGTTCCTCCCATCCGTCGCAGTACGGACAGTGGTGCACCGTGACGCCGTAGCATTCATCGATGCCGGGGATGTCTGGTACGTGATCACGAACGCCGCTGGCGATGAGCGCGGTGCGTGCCTGGATCTTTTTTCCGCCATTGAGCGTGGCCTCGAAGCCCTCCACGGCGCACGTGAGGCCTGTCACGCTCGCATGACACGGCTCGATGCCGTAGGCCTGCAACTCCGCGCGTCCAAGGCGGAGCAGTTCGAGCGGCGGTGTGCCGTCGCGCGTCAGGTATCCATGCAAAGCGACCGATCGCGCGTTACGTGGCTGCCCCGCATCGCACAGCAGGACCTGCCGGCGACAGCGGCCGAGCACCAGCGCTGCGCTGAGTCCAGCTGGACCGCCGCCGATGATCACCACGTCGAACACGCGCCGGCCGAACTGCAAGGCGCCGGCCATAAGATTGCTGAGCCGTGGTCCTCACAATGAATTCGCCGATTCGCAGGTCGCATGAACGTTGACGAATTCGATTTCGAGCTGCCAGATGCGCTGATCGCGCAGGAGCCGCCGAAGGAGCGCGGCGGATCTCGTCTGCTTGTCGTGCATCTCACCGGTGGCATCGAACACACGGCGTTCGCGAATCTAGCGGAGTACCTGGTTCCAGGCGACCTGCTCGTCGTCAATAACACACGCGTCTTTCCCGCGCGTCTGCTTGGCCGTCGCGTACCGAGCGGCGGGAGTGTTGAATGTCTGTTACTCCGTCAACTCCCAACTTCCAACTCCCAACCTCCAACTCCCAACTCCCTAGGAGTCGTTCCGGATCCCGGATCCCCGATCCCGGATCCCCACCTATGGGACGCCCTGGTTCACCCGGGACAAAAACTAAAACCAGGGGCGCGGATGGCGTTCGAACGCGCCGGCATTGCGGTCCACGGTGAGGTGCTCACGATGCACTTCCAAGGTCGCAGGACCATCCGTCTCTGGACCGACCACCCTGGTGGGATTGCAGATGCAATCGATCGCGTCGGGCACATTCCGCTGCCGCCCTACATCAAACGCGGCGATACGGGGTCGGACAAGGAACGCTACCAGACCGTTTATGCGCGCGAGCGGGGATCGGTGGCGGCGCCGACGGCCGGACTCCATTTCACCGCCGAGCAGCTGGCATCGCTCGCGCGACGCGGCGTTGAGCGGGTTGAGGTGACCCTGCACGTCGGCTACGGCACGTTCAAGCCGGTCAAAGTCGATCGCGTCGAGGACCACGTCATCGATCCAGAGCGATTCATCGTTCCGGTCGAAACCGCCGCCGCCCTGACGCGCGCGAAACGGGAGCGTCGCCGCATCATTGCCGTCGGGACGACAAGCGTGCGCTCTCTCGAATCACTCGTCGTCCGCGAGGATGGAGACGTCATGCCCGCCAGCGGCGACACTCCGCTCTTCGTCCGCCCCGGCCACCGGTTTCAACTGGTCGATGGCATGATCACGAACTTCCATCTGCCGAAATCCTCACTCTTGATGCTGGTCTCGGCGCTTGCCGGCAGGGAACGAATTCTTGCCGCGTACCGCGAGGCAGTCAACAATCAATACCGTTTTTACAGCTATGGGGATGCCATGCTGATCCTTTAGGGGGAAGGGGTTAGGGGTTAGGGGTTAGGGGTTAGGGGTTAGGGCTGTCTTTGGCACAAGTCGGAAGGATTCAGTCACGACTCGTCATCGCCCCCGCTCAAGCGAGCCGATCAACCCGTTCAGCATCCGCCCGACTTCTTCGGCATCTCCGATGATCGTCTTTGCTTCGTCGACACGGATGATCTTGACCCGCTTCGCGAGCTCTACCTGTGTTTGAAGTTCGTTGTTAGAACCAGTCGAGTATCGAAGATGGTGCACGTACTCCAGCGTGTGATGTCGGCCGAACCCTTCGGCGATGTTCGATGGAATGGAGACACACGACTTGCGGATCTCACGTCCAAGCACTAGTTGATCGTCGAGTGTGAAGCGCTTCGTCAGTAGATAGCAGTGCTCAGCGAGCGTCATCGATTTCTGCCAAACAAACAGATCGCGGAACGAGTTGATGTCGGTCATGGGAAAGGCGATTCGCATGAAGGTTGCCGCTCGAAAATCGGCCGATATCCTTCGCTATCCGGGGATAGGTCGCAAACGTTGCGACATGAAACGCGCTGGGAGTCTTCCGAAACTACGCGCGCCCGCCTAATGACTTCTGCCTACACAGCACTTCCCCCTTCACAGCCCTTCCCCCTAACCCCTTCCCCCTAACCCCTAACCCCTACTAATGTTGCGCCATGCCATTTCGCTACGAAGAATTTGATCTGTCCGGCGTCCGCACATATCCGCTCGCGTCGCGGCAGAGTAAGGCGCGCGCAGAGGATTTCGCGCGGCCTGTCGCGGCGGGCAGTTCATTCAAGACCTGGTTTGATTCGCTGCCGTCCATCCTGGGCGCGGCGGACGTTCGTCGCGTCGTCGATGCGCTCGTTGCCGCGGAAAAGCGCGGCGCGGGGATCGTCTGGGGGATTGGCGCGCATGTCATCAAGACCGGCGTCTCGCCGGTGCTGATCGATCTCATGGAACGTGGCTACGTTTCCGCGCTTGCGATGAACGGCGCGGGCATCATTCACGACTTCGAGATCGCGCTGTCGCGGCGCCACGTCCGAGGATGTCGACGAGGCGCTCGGTCCGGGCCGGTTCGGGATGGCGGACGAGACGGGCACGCAGTTGAACGAAGCCATTGCCGCCGCGCGTGCCGCGCGAAAGGGGCTCGGTGAAGGCGTCGCGGAGTTTCTCGCACGGAGCAATCCGCCGCATGCGGCGCGCAGCCTGTCGGTCGCCGCCCATCGGCTCGGCATTCCCATCACCGTCCACGTCGCGCTCGGGACCGACATCATTCACATGCACCCGGCCGCATCGGGCGCCGACATCGGCGAGACCAGCCTTCGTGACTTTCGCTACTTCACGACCTGCGTTGCGCAACTGACGGGTGGTGTGTATCTGAACTGCGGGTCGGCGGTGATTCTTCCGGAGGTGTTTCTCAAGGCCGTGGCGCTCGCCCGAAACAAGGGAGTCTCCCTCGAGGGGCTGACGACGGTCAATATCGATTTCATGCGGATGTACCGCCCGCAGACGAATGTGGTAAGTCGCCCCGTCGCCGGGACGAACGGCACCGGCATTTCACTGATCGGCCACCACGAAATCCTGATCCCTCTCATCGCGGCGGCGGTCATTGAGAGGGGTTAGGGGGAAGGGGCAGGGGTAAGGGCTATCTCAGGACTTAGACCTGAATCCTCCTGCCTGGCACAGCCCTTCCCCCTTCCCCTAACCCCTTCCCCCTACTAAGATCGGTAATTCGTGCCGGAGTAGCTCAGCCGGTTAGAGCACGCGTCTCATAAGCGCGGGGTCGGCAGTTCGAGTCTGCCCTCCGGCACCAACCTTCGCTCACGCTTGCGAGACGCGGAGCTACGGTTGGCAAGCCATGCGAAGGTTGGCGGCTCGGAGGCGGAGCCGGATGGACGAATTGACCGCTCTTCACCAACGCGTTCGAAAGACCATCGAGCGTCATGAGCTCTGCCCATCCGGCAGCAGTGTGCTCGATCGGGCTCTCCGGTGGCTCGGACTCAGTGGCGCTCGTCTTCCTGCTCCGCGAGCTCGCCGAAAACGGCGGGTTCAGTGTTGCCGGGGTCGCCCACCTCAACCACCAGCTCCGCCCCTCGGCGGGGGGCGACGAGGCGTTTTGCCGCGAATTGGCCGATCGGCTCCACCTCCGAATCGTGGTGGAAAGCGCTGACGTCAAAGGGTATGCCCGCAGTCGAAATCTGTCGGTAGAAGATGCGGCCCGCAGGATCCGATACAACTTCCTGGAGAGCTCGGCCGATGCCCTGGGCGCCGACCGCATCGCGGTGGGCCATACGCAGGACGATCAGGCCGAAACCTTCCTGCTGAAGTTGATGCGGGGCGCAGGGTTGACTGGGCTGGCGGGCATTTATCCGCGACGCGGTCGAGTGATTCGCCCGCTGCTGGACGTATCGCGCGCGGACCTTCGCAGCCACCTGTCGGAGCACGGCGAGCGGTGGATCGAGGACGAAACGAACGCTGACCTCGAAAACCCTCGGAACCGGATTCGCCACGTAGTGCTGCCGGAGCTCGATGCCGCGGCTGGCGGACCAACCCGGCCGGCGATTGCCCGGACTGCGGGCCTCGTGCGGGAGGACGGGCAGTGGCTCGATGAGTTGGCGGAAGAGCGATACGGCGTGTTGGCGGAGGTTGGGCCCGATGGGGTCACGCTTGATGCATCAGCAATCGCGGCGGAGCCACTTGCCATCCGGAGGCGGGTGCTGCTGCGTGCTCTGCGGGCCGGGGCGGGAGGTCGCGAAATTGCCCTGGACCATGTGGAGGCGGTAATGGCTGTCCTTGGGGGAGCCTGCCGTGGGGCCGAGGTTCCGGGGGGACGCGTGGAACTTCGGCGCGGAAAGCTGGTCTTAGTACAGCAGAAGCCCGCGTCGAAGTGATACTCTTGATAACCCGTTTGTTGGGAGGCAATTGTTGAACTCAACCCTGAAAAGTCTGGTGTTCTGGATCGTCCTGGTCCTCATCGGGGGACTGGTCTGGAACTTCTCTGCCCGCTTCCAGACCGCCAACAAGCCGGAAACCTTCAGCGAGTTCATGTCGAAGGTCGATGCGGCGCAGGTCCAGAAGGTCACGATCACCGGCAACGAGATCACGTACACCTCCAAAAGCGGCGACAACTTCCGCACCTACGCGCCCCCCCAGTACGAGGGGCTCGCGAACAAGCTCATCGAGCGGAACGTCGTCGTCGCCGCGCGCGAACCGACGACGAGCCCGTGGGCGGCGCTCCTGTATTCATGGGCGCCGATCCTGCTGATGATCGGCTTCTGGATCTTCTTCATGCGCCAGATGCAGAGCGGCGGCAACAAGGCGCTCTCGTTCGGCAAGAGCAAGGCGAAGCTCTCCTCGAGCGCACAGAAGAAGGTCACGTTCAAGGACGTCGCGGGCGTTGACGAGGCCAAGGACGAACTGCAGGAGATCATCGAGTTCCTGCGCGAGCCGCAGAAGTTCCAGAAGCTCGGCGGCCGCATTCCCGAAGGGCGTCCTCCTCATGGGGCCTCCCGGAACCGGCAAGACGCTGCTGGCGCGCGCTGTCGCCGGCGAGGCCAACGTTCCCTTCTTCTCGATCAGCGGCTCTGACTTCGTCGAAATGTTCGTCGGCGTCGGTGCGTCGCGCGTCCGCGATCTGTTCGAGCAGGGCAAGAAGAACGCCCCCTGCATCGTCTTCATCGACGAAATCGACGCGGTCGGCCGTCACCGCGGCGCCGGCCTGGGCGGCGGTCACGACGAGCGCGAGCAGACGCTGAATCAGCTGCTCGTCGAGATGGACGGCTTCGAGTCGAACGAGGGCGTCATCCTCGTCGCGGCAACCAACCGTCCCGACGTGCTCGACCCGGCGCTGCTTCGTCCCGGGCGTTTCGATCGCCGCATCGTCGTCAATCGTCCCGACGTGAAGGGACGCGAGGGCATCCTCGCGGTTCACACGAAGAAGATTCCGCTCTCCGACGACGTGGATGTGGCGGTGCTCGCGCGCGGCACGTCCGGCTTCTCGGGAGCCGACCTGGCGAACCTGGTGAACGAGGCGGCGCTCAACGCCGCGCGCTACAACCAGAAGGTCGTCCGGATGGTCGACTTCGAGTTCGCGAAGGACAAGGTGCTCATGGGCGCCGAGCGGCGCTCGATGATCATCAGCGAGAACGAGAAGCGCATCACCGCGATCCACGAGTCGGGTCACGCGCTGCTGGCCGTCATGCTTCCGCACGCCGATCCGATCCACAAGGTGACGATCATTCCGCGCGGCATGGCGCTCGGCCTGACGACGATGCTGCCGATCGACGAGAAGCACAACTACTCGCGCGATTACCTGCGGGATCAGATCTGCATTCTCCTCGGCGGCCGCATCGCCGAAGAGATCACGCTGGGCAGCATCACGACCGGCGCCGGCAACGATCTCGAGCGCGCCACCGATCTCGCGCGCAAGATGGTGTGCGAATGGGGCATGAGCGATTCGATGGGGCCGCTGACCTTCGGCAAGAAGGAAGAGCAGATCTTCCTCGGCCGCGAGATCGCGCAGCACCAGGACTACAGCGAAGACACCGCGCTCAAGATCGACCACGAGGTGAAGCGCTTCGTGACCGAGGCTTACACTCGCGCGCAGGCAATCCTCATGCAGCACAAGGCGCGTCTGATCGAAATGGCCGAGGCGCTGCTGCAGCGCGAGACGCTCGACGCCGAGCAGGTCCGCCGCATCGTCGCCGGCGAAGCGCTGGACGATGTCGGCCCCGCCGGCCGCCCCGCCCACGGCGCCGGCCGTGACGCGCGAGCCGAAGGCCAAGGAACGGCCAGCGGCTTCCATCGTGCCGCCACTGCCGCCGCGGACGGTCACACAGGAATAAGTTCGAAGTTCGAAGTTCGAAGTTCGAAGTGAAGTAGGCCCGTCGTTTCACGGGCCTTTCTTTTGTACTTCGAACTTACTTCGCACCTCGACCTTCGACCTTCGAACTTGTTGTAGTGTTCAAAGCGTGAATCCGCGGCGTCGATTCACGGTTCCACTCCCGGTGGGCAGGCGCTGGTATTCGGTGATCGCACGGTGATCATGGGCGTCGTCAACGTGACACCGGATTCCTTTTCCGATGGCGGCGAGCTTTTCGATCCCGCCGACGGCGATCGAGGCGGGCGTGCGGATGGTGGAGCAGGGCGCCGGCATCATCGACGTCGGCGGTGAGTCGACGCGCCCCGGCGCCGCGATCGTCGACGACGCGGAGGAGCGGCGGCGCGTGATTCCGGTCATCGAGGGACTGGCCGGTCGCGTCGACGGTGCCGATTTCCATGGACACCTACAAGGCCGCGACGGCCGACGCAGCGCTTGCCGCGGGCGCGTCCATCGTCAACGACATCAGCGGTCTGCGCTACGAGCCGGAGCTGGCCGACGTCGTGGCCCGGCGCGGCGCCGCGATCGTCCTGATGCACACGCGCGGCCGGTCGCGCGACATGTATCAGCAGGCGTCCTACGGCGACGTCGTCGCGGAGGTGCTCGACGAGCTGCGCGAGAGCATGGCGTTTGCCACCGGCGCCGGCGTCGCGCAAGGATCGCATCCTCGTCGATCCGGGGCTTGGATTCGCGAAGGAGGCGCCTCACAGCTTCGAGGCGCTCGCGCGCCTCGACGAATTCAGCGAGCTTGGACGGCCCGCTCGTCGTCGGTCCGTCGCGGAAATCGTTCCTCGCCCGCGCGCTCGGCGCACGCGTGCCGGCGGCGTCGAACGTGACTGGGCGACGGCGGCGGCGGTCACGGCTGCGGTGCTCGCCGGCGCACATATCGTCCGCGTCCATGCCGTCGAGCGAAATGCTTCAGGTGGCGCGCGTCGCCGACGAGATTCGGCGGTATCATCGCGTCGACTCATGAACTGGCTGACGAGCTGCTCCGCGCGTCCCGCACATCGCCTGGTCGGACGCTCTCGACATCGCCATCGTCTCGTTCCTGGTCTACGAGCTGCTGCTGCTCATTCGCGGCACGCGCGCGGTGCAGATGGCGTTGAGCGGCGGCTTCCTGCTCGCGCTGTACTTCCTGTCGCAGTGGCTGCAGCTCGAGACGGTCAACTGGGTGATTCGCAACCTGGCCGCGTACGTCGTGTTCGCGATCATCGTGCTGTTCCAGTCCGACATCCGGCGTGCGCTTGCGCACTTCGGCCGCGCGCCGTTCTTTCGGTACTTCGAGCGCGCGGAGCAGGCCGACGAAACGATCGAGGAGCTCGTCGTCGCCGCGACGCACGCTGTCTGCGCGCCGCATCGGCGCGATCATCGTGCTCGAGCGGCAGATCGGGCTTCGCAACTACATCGAGGGCGGCATTCCGCTCGACGCGATGTTCACCTACGATCTGCTCGCGAGCATCTTCCAGCCCGCCTCGCCGCTGCACGACGGCGCCGTCATCGTCCAGGGCGATCGCATTGCGGCGGCCGCCTGCTTCCTGCCGCTGTCGGTGAATCCGCGCGTCAGCCGCGATCTCGGAACGCGGCACCGCGCGGCGCTCGGCCTCACCGAAGAGAACGACGCGATTGCCGATCGTCGTGTCCGAGGAGACGGGCGCGATCTCCCTCGCGATGGGCGGCGATCTCGAGCGCCACCTGTCCGCCGAGGGGCTGCGGACGCGGCTGACACACGCTGCTCGGCCACCGCCGCCGGCGGATGCGCCGGGCCGAGGAGGCGCGGAGCTCGCTCGCCTGATGGCTTACATCGGTTTCCGCCATCACCTCGGGCTCAAGTTCGTATCCATTGCCCTTGCGGCGCTGCTGTGGGTTGCCGTCGCCGGCGAGCAGACGGTCGAGCGCGCGCTGCGCATCCCGCTCGAGTTCACCAATCTCCCCGCGCAGCTCGAGGTCGTCGGCGATGCCGCCAGCCGTTGTCGACGTCCGCGTTCGCGGGTCGTCGGGTGCGTTGAATCGAATAGCGGCCGGCGAGCTTGTGGCGGTGCTCGACCTGCGATCGGCGCGTGCAGGGCGACGGCTGTTTCATCTCGGTGGCGACGACGTTCGCACGCCGTTCGGCGTCGATGTTGTCCAGGTGAACCCGTCGACGGTGTCGATGGCGTTCGAGCCTTCGGGAAGCAAGATCGTGCCGATTGTCCCAACGGTCGAGGGCGACCCGGCGGACGGCTTTGTCGTCGGCACGGTAACTGCACAGCCGTCGACGGTCGAAGTGCTCGGGCCGATCAGCGTTCTCGCTCGAGTTGACGCAGGCGATGACCGAGCCGGTGACGGTCACCGGAGCATCGGCGCCGCTGACGGAGACCGTGAACATCGGCGTCGCCGATTCTGCGGTCCGCCTGCGGACGCCGCAAACGGCCAGCGTGGGCGTCGTCGTCGGACGCCGCGCCCGTCGAATGGTCGGTCGAGCGCAATCGCGGTCAAGGCGCGTAACGCGCGCGGCCAGGTGCAGGTGCTGCCGGCGGAGATTACGGCCTGGGTGCGCGGTCCACGGGAAGCGATGACGAGCGACGGCGGAATGTTCGACGCGACGGTGGACGTCGAGGGCCTCGAGCCTGGCCAGTTTCAACTGCCGGTCAGCATCGTCGCCCCGGCCCGCGTTGGCGTCGTGCGCCTCGAGCCCGCAGAAGTCAAAGTTCGAGTCGTTGAGATCCGGCCGCGGAGACACGGACGGCTGAATTCTTGACCTCCGTGACTTTCCTCCGTGGCTCGTCTCATCAAGGGGATACATGGGTCGGTTGTTCGGTACGGATGGCGTTCGCGGCAAGGCGGGAGTACCCACTCGATGTGCCGACTGTCCGCCGGCTTGGTGCTGCGCTTGCGCGCGCCTTGCGTCACCGGCACGTCAGCGTTCGATTCCTCTCGGGCCGCGACACGCGCGAATCGGGAGGCTGGATCGAACGGGAGCTCGCCTTCGGCATCGAAGAGTCAGGGCGCATCGCTGACTGGCGCGGGCATCATCCCGACGCCGGCGATTGCGTATCTGACGCCGCGCATGGGATACACGGCCGGCGTCGTGATCTCTGCGTCGCACAATCCGTTCGAAGACAACGGCATCAAAGTGTTCTCGGGCGCAGGCGAGAAGTTCACCGAGGTGCTCGAAGATCACGTCGAAGCGATCATCGCTGATGCATCGTGGCAGGTGCCAGACGGTGACGCACCGCCGGTCGAGCAGGTCGACTACCGCTCGGAATACGTCGCACACCTCCGTGCGATCCTGCCGAACGTGGAGACAGCTGCGCGGCATGCGCGTGGTCGTCGACTGCGCCAACGGCGCCACGACCACGATCGCGCCGCGGTTGTTCCAGGAGCTCGGCT
Source organism: uncultured Acidobacteriota bacterium (assembly GCA_963741135.1). Taxonomy (GTDB): domain Bacteria; phylum Acidobacteriota; class Vicinamibacteria; order Vicinamibacterales; family UBA2999; genus Gp6-AA40. The sequence goes on along the minus strand of CAVUHC010000002.1, from coordinate 290,815 downwards.
TCGAGATGCGCTGCATCGGGTGCGAGCCGGATGGCCGCAACATCAACCTGCGCTGCGGTTCCACGGCGCCCGAGCAGCTCGCGAAGATGGTCGTCGACGGCGGTTATCCGCTCGGCATCGCCTACGACGGCGACGGCGACCGCGCGATTTTCGTCGACGAGACGGGGAGCGTCGTCGACGGCGATGCCGTGATGCTGATGTGCGCGAAGCAGATGAAGCGCGAGGGACGCCTCAAGGGGAACGCGATCGTCGCAACCGTGATGAGCAACATCGGCCTCGAGATTGCGCTGCGCGACGACGGCATCGAGATCGTGCGCTGCGCGGTCGGCGACAAGTACGTGATGGAGGAGATGATGCGCCGCGACCTGTCGCTCGGCGGCGAACAGTCGGGCCACGTGATCTTCTCCGAATATCTCTTCACTGGCGACGGCCTTGCCACCTCGCTCAACGTGCTTCGGACGATGGGCGCGACCGGGCGGACGCTGTCGGACCTGGCCTCCGAGCTGACCACCTATCCCCAGGTGCTCGTCAACGTGCGCGTCGAGCGCAAAGTCGATCTGAAGACGGTCCCGGCAGTCGCCGCCGTGATGTCGGCCGTCGAGTCACGGCTGGCCGGCAACGGCCGTCTGCTGATCCGGTATTCAGGCACCGAGCCGCTGCTGCGCATCATGATCGAAGGACGCGATCAGAAGAGATCGCGCAGTGGGCGCAGGAGATCGCGGACGCGGTCAAGCAGCAGCTATGAGGGTCGGAGTCATGACGCGTTTCGAAATCCTCAGTCAGCGCCTCCGTCGGCTTCCGGAACGTGTAATGAATCGCGAGCACTTCGCATGATCAAGCTCTCCGTCAACGTCAACAAAGTCGCCACCGTTCGGAACTCGCGCGGCGGCGACTGTTCCGTCGGTGCTCGAGGCCGTCAAGGTGTGTGTCGAGCGCCGGCGCTCCGGGCATCACCGTGCACCCGCGCGCCGATGAGCGGCACATCACGACAGCCGACGTCCACGAGATCGCCGCATACCTGCGCGCCGTTGAAAGGGCGCATCGAATTCAACATCGAAGGCGATCCGCGGCCTGACCTGCTGGAGCTGGTTCACGAGGTGAAGCCCGATCAGTGCACGCTCGTTCCGGTTCATCCGGGTGAGATCACCAGCCAGGCCGGATGGTCGGCCGACACGCCGCGACGACGCCATACGGCGCGTCGTGTCGGATCTGCATGTCAGACGGGGTGCGCGTGAGCCTGTTCGTCGATCCGCAGGAGCTCGCCGATCCGCTGGGCGGCCGATATGGGCGCCGATCGCGTCGAGCTGTACACCGAGCCGTTCGCGCGGGCGTTCGAGCGCGGCGAGCCGCAGGCGCGCGAGTCGTTTGCGACCTACACGCGCGCGGCGGAGCTCGCGCATTCGCTCGGGCTGGGCGTGAACGCCGGCCACGATCTCGATCTCGACAACCTCGTCGCTGTTTCGCCGTCTGCCTCATCTCGACGAAGTGTCGATTGGCCACGCGCTGGTCAGCTACGCGCTGTTTGTCGGCCTCGCGCAGAGCGTTCGCGAATATCTCGACGTGCTCGCTGTGTGACGTCGCGTTGTACGGAGACTCGTCTGCCAACTCCCAACTCCCAAGGATCCCAACTCCCAAGGCGGCAGCGTCCGCGATGCTGGTAGTTGTGGCAGCGCTGTTTGTGCAGGCGATCGCCGCGTGCGGTGCGGCCGGCGGCCGCGCGGTCGACGTTTCGCTCCGCAGACGGGCCGGACGATCAACGCGCTCGCCTTCGAGCCGTCGCAGCGCCCGTCTCCCGCGGTCGTGCTCGTTCCGATGCTCGGACGTCCGAAGGAAGACTGGGACGCCGTCGGCCAGCGGCTCGCGGATGCGAACATCCTCGCGCTTGCGATCGATCTGCGCGGGCCTCTCGGATCCGGGCGATTCGAAGGTACTCGGCGGGATGGAGCGCGCGACGTGCGTGCCGCCGTCGCTTATCTGTCCTCGCGCCCCGACGTCCGGCCAGGCAGCCATCGGCATCGCCGGCGCGTCGCTTGGCGCGAGCCTCGCGCGCTATTGCGGCGGCGGACGATCCGTCGGTTCGTTCGCTCGCGCTCATCTCCCCGTCGCTCGACTACCGCGGCGTTCGCATCGAGGCCGCGATGAAGCAGTACGGCGGCACGGCCCGCGCTGCTCATCGCCAGCAGCCACGACCCGTACGCGGCCCGCTCTGTGCGGGAGCTGGCCGAAGGATGCCGCCGGGCACGCGCGAGACGCGATTTTCGGATATCACCGCGCACGGCACCGCGCTCCTCGCGCGCGACCCAGACATCGTCCGAGCGCTCATCGAGTGGTTCCAGCGGACGCTGGGGTTTGGACCGTAGACTCGGAGACAGTCAGACCTGTAGGTTCCCGCATGAGATCCGATTCCATCGTCTTCGCCATCGCCGGCATGTGCTTCGGCATCATCCTCGGCTGGGTGATCGGCACCCAGCAGGCCGCCAGGCGGACGGCGCGGCGGTCGTCCAGCTGCAGTCTGGGGCCGCGGCACCGCAGCAGGGCGCGAACCAGCAGGCGTCCGGCACGCGGCAGCCCCCTGCCGCTCGACGAAGGCAAGGTGCAGGGGCTGAGACCATCATCAAGAGCGATCCCAAGAACGCCGGCGCCCACGTGCAGCTCGGCAACGCATACTTCGACGCCGAGCGCTATGCCGACGCGATCAAGTGGTACGAAGAGGGCTTGAAGCTCGACCCGAAGAACCTCGATGCGAGCACCGATCTCGGCGTCAGCTACTACTACTCGAGGCGCACCGACGACGCGCTGAAGCAGTTCGAGTACTCGCTGAAGCTGAATCCCGAAGCACGCCAAGACGCTGCTCAACCAGGGGATCGTGCTGGCGTTCGGCAAGCGCGACCTGCAGGGTGCGACCGCCGCGTGGGAGAAGGTCGTGCAGCTCGCGCCGGACAGCCCCGAGGCGCAGGCGGCCAGCGCAGGGGCTGCAGGGCATTGCCGCGGCCAGCCGGCCGCGGAGGAGCGCCCGCGCCCGCGCCGCCGGCGGGTGAGATGTGCTCGGCCGGCTCCTCGAAATCATCGTCCTGCTGCTGGTCCTTCGCGCCGTGTGGCGGTGCTCGGCAATCTGATCACGGTCTCGGCGGGCGCGCGGCGGACCACCGCGACCGGGCGAACCGCGCGCGGTGAAGCTCGTGCGCGATCCGGTGTGCGGCACCTACGTGTCGCCCGACCTGGCGATCGCCGATGGCAAGAACTACTTCTGCTCGGAGAAATGCCGCGACGAGTATCGATCACGATCACGAGCCACGGAGTCACGGAGACACGGAGCGTGAAACGCTCCACTCCAAGAAATCGACTCCAAGACAGGCCTTCTCCGTGCCTCCGTCCCTCCGTGGCGTGTGTCAGTGAAAGTTGCCTCGATTGAGTACTCGGGCTGAAGAACAGATTCGCGCCGACATCGTCGAAGTCGGCCGCCGCCTGTACGCGCGCGGGCTTGTCGCCAGCAACGACGGCAACATCAGCGCGCGGCTCGACGACCAGCGGCTCGATCACGACGCCCAAGAGCGTGTCGAAGGGCTTCATGACCCCCGACATGATGGTGGTCGTCGACTACGAGCGGGAAGAAGCTGTCCGGCGATCGGGATCGCGTCGTCCGAACTGCCGATGCACCTCGAGATCTATCGCAACCGGCCCGACGTCAACGCGCGTGGTGCACGCGCACCCGCCGATTGCCACCGGCTTCGCCGTCGCCGGCATCCCGCTCACGCGCGCCGTGCTCGCGGAGGTGGTCACGACGCTTGGGCAGCATTCCGATTGCGGAGTACGGCACGCCGTCGACCGCGGAGCTTCCGGAAGCCGTGCGGAAGTACATCAAGGCGCACGACGGCATGCTGCTCGCCAACCACGGTGCCGTGACCTGCGGCAACAGCGTGCTGAGCGCGCACTTCAAGATGGAGACGATCGAGCACTTCGCGAAGATCAGCCTCGTGGCGCGGCTGCTCGGACGCGAGAACCTGCTTTCGCGCGAAGAGGTCGCAACGGCTCCAGGGACTGCGCGGGATGTACGGCATCGCGGCGCCGGCGCCGGTGTGCGCGGACCCTGCAGAAGCGGGACTCGACCAGGCGCTCTGCCAGGTGCTCGAAGCGCCTTCGTCACCGACCGAACGGCTCGTGCCAGACGTCACGAGCGCGCTGCGCCAGGCGAGCAGAGACGGTGAAATTCGGCTAACATACGGCGAACTTACGGCGCTCATCGCCGACGCTGTCAAAAACCTTAGAGATTGATAATTCCCAGACCCCAACTCCCAACGCCCCAAGGAGCCGGATGTCGCGACCTCGAGCTTCTTGGAAGTTGGACGTTGGAAGTTGGGAGTTGACGGGAGATGTAGATGGGAGAGGCGTTGGGAATGGTCGAAACCAAGGGTCTCGTCGCCATGATCGAGGCGGCTGACGCCATGGTCAAGGCCGCCAAGGTCACGCTGGTCGGCTGGGAGAAGATTGGCGCCGGCTACGTGACCGCGATCGTTCGCGGCGACGTCGCTGCCGTGAAGGCGGCCACCGACGCGGGCGCCGCGGCGGCGCGCCGGGTCGGCGAGCTCGTGTCGGTGCACGTCATCCCTCGGCCCCACGCGAACCTCGAGGACGCGCTGCCGATCGGCAAGTCGACGACGGCGAAAGTCTAGGACACTCGTTCCTCCCGGCATGATCCTCGCGCGCATCGTCGGTACCGTTGTCGCTACGCGGAAGGATCCGCGCCTGGTCAGCAACAAGCTGCTGGTGGCGCGCCCCATGGATCCCGCACGGCAAGGCAGAAGGCAATTACCTGGTCGCGGTTGACACCGTCGACGCCGGCGTCGGCGAGACCGTGCTCATCGTCAGCGGCAGCTCGGCGCGGATGGCGTCGGGGATGAAGGACTGTCCCGTCGACGCCGTCGTCGTCGGCATCGTCGACGCCGTGGAGGTCTCGGCCGGCGGGACTGAAGCTCGAACTGTGCAGCTCGCCAAGGTCATCGGCGACATCGTCATCACGCGCAAGGACGAAAACCTTGCCGGGATCACGCTCCTGGTCCTGCAGCCGATTGCCGCCGACGGATCGAACGTCGGACGCACGCTGGTTGCGGTCGACGCGGTGGGCGCCGGCGTCGGAGAAACCGTGTTCTTCGTCCGCGGCAAGGAAGCGAGCTTTCCGTTCTATCCGACTGAAGTCCCGACGGACGCGGGCATCGTCGGCATCGTCGATCACTGGGATCTTGGGTAGAAGAAATGCAGATTGCCAGAGTCATCGGCACCGTCGTGGCGACACAGAAGCACCTCAAGTTCGAAGGTGCGAAGCTCCTGCTGGTGCAGCCCGTCTCATTGGATGACACGCCGCGCGGCACTCCGCTCCTGGCCGTCGATTCGGTCGGTGCCGGCGTGCACGAGAAGGTGCTTGATCGTTCTGGAGGGACGCGCCGCCGGCGAAGCGCTTGGCCGCAAGGGAGCGCCCGTCGATGCCGCCGTCATCGGCATCATCGACCAGGTGGACGTTCAGGAATGACCGAGCAGGAACTACGGGCGCTCGTTCGCCAGGCGATCGCCGCGTCAGCGCGCGCCCGAACCAGCACCCGCGCACCTTCGCGAACCGCCGCGGACCTGGCGAACCCTGACCGCGCACGCGACCCGGCGCCGTCTTTCCGGTCGTTCCGGCGCGGATGCCGACGGTCCGTGCATCATCGAGCCCGCCGTGATGTGCAATCACTGCGGCTATTGCAGGTCGATGGGACATTGAGCGGCGCGCGACCCTCCATTCTTCTCACCGGCAAGATCCCCTCGTCGGTTCTCGCCAGGCTCGAATCGATCGGTGACGTCGATCAATACCGCCAAGGACGGTGTCGACGTCATGCCGCACGACGAGCTCGTCGCGAGAGTCGCCGGCAAACAGGCGCTCGTCAGCATGATCACCGATGCCGTCGACAAGGCGGTCATCGAGGCGGGCACGGAGCTGAAGATCATCGCGAACGCCGCCGTGGGCTACAACAACATCGACGCGGCGGCCGCGCGCGAGCGCGGCGTGATCGTCACGAACACGCCCGGCGTGCTGACCGACGCGACCGCCGATCTGACCTGGGCGCTGATTCTCGGGATCACGCGGCGCATCGGCGAAGGCGAGCGGCTGGTCCGACGCGGCGGGTGGAAGGGATGGACCTTCGACTTCATGCTGGGCGTCCGAGCTGCGCGGCAAGCAGCTGGGGATCGTCGGCTACGGCGGCATCGGCCGCGCCGTTGCGGCGCGCGGCCGGGCGTTCGGCATGCGCATCGCTTATACGAGCCGCACGCCGAAGAACGATCCCGACGCTGAAGCGATGCCGCTCGATCGCCTGCTCGTCCACATCCGACGTCGTCTCGCTGCACTGCCCGCTGACGCCGGAGACGAAGCACCTGATCGATCAGCCGGCGCTGGCGCGCATGAAGCGCAGTGCGTACTTGATCAACACGTCGCGCGGACCTGTCATCGACGAGAAGGCGCTCGCCTGGGCGCTGCGCATGCGGCTCATCGCCGGCGCGGGGCTCGACGTGTTCGAGCAGGAGCCGAACGTCGAGCCCGAGCTGCTCACGCTCGAAAACGTGATGCTCGTGCCGCACCTCGGCAGCGGCACCGTCGAGACCCGGACAGCGATGGCCGATCTCGCCGTTCGCAACGTCGCGGCAGTGCTGTCGGGTCAACCGCCAATCACGCCCGTGGTGTCTCCATGATCACCTCGCCTGAGCTGAGCGTCAGCGGCCTCTTCCTCGAGTTGGTCATCACGCCGTTTTGCCAGAGGAAAGCGATTTCCATCGTCCGTACGAGCTTTCGCCCGGGGTAACGGCGGTCGCGAGTTGGCGGGTCTGGCCGGGAAGGGAGTATCGTTGAGTCCCCTCAAAATAGGAGCGTCATGAACTTACGAAGCTGGGTTGCTGCGCTTCTGTTTGTACTCATGGCGGAGCCTGCATTCAGCCAGCAGCCTGTGGACGTCGGCCGTATCAAGGTCGTAACGGGATCGGCGTTCATCGTCCGCGCCGGCGCGCTCGTGCCAGCGCAGGCGGGGCAGGCGGTCTTCCAGGCCGACGGCCTGAGAACAGGCGCTGGTGGCCGCATAGGGATCACTCTGAGGGACGACACACGCCTCTCCCTTGGCCCGAACAGCGAGGTACGGCTGGATCGCTTCGCCTATGCGCCCGCCGAGAGCCAGGTCGGACTCGTTCTGAGGATCGTCCGCGGCGTCGTCGCATACGTCTCGGGGCGGATTGCCAAGCTCTCGCCTGATTCGATTCGGCTCGAAGCACCAGGCGCGATTGTGGGCGTACGCGGGACCACGCTGGCTGTCCGTGTCCTGCCGGAATGAATAGTCGACGCCGGATCGCCGTTCTGACGGCGATGTCTGTGGCTGGGTCACTGTGGTCGTGCGGGCCACAGCAGATTCGAACTCCTCAACGCCCGGGCCAGGACCTGATCGTGCTGCTGCCCGACACCGCAAGTGGCGAAGTTGGGCGCGCGACGGTCTCAAACCCTTCCGGAGCGGTCGACCTGGCGGCCGCTCGGGATTCAACCATCGCCTCTGCGGGCCAGCCGCCTTCGCCGGTCAGCACGATGAGCGAGGCCGAAATAAATCGGCTGTTCGGCGATGCGCTCGCAGCCCTTCCGCCCCCCGCGCAATACTTCACGCTCTACTTCCGCTTCGACTCCGAGGTATTGACTGAGGAGAGTCGCGCGCTCGTCCCGGACATTCTGGGCGCCATCAGAGCCAGGCCGGTTCCCGATGTGGTCGCCGTGGGACACACGGACACGATGGGCGTATCTGCCACGAACTTCGAGCTCGGGCTCAAGCGCGCCAATACTGTTCGCGACCTCCTTGTCGAAGCCGGCCTCGACGCGTCAGCTGTCGAAGTCATCTCGCATGGCGAGTCGGATCTGCTGGTTCGCACCGTCGACGAGGTCGCTGAGCCTCGCAATCGTCGAGTCGAAATCGCGGTCCGATGAAGACTCGAGCCCGCCCTCTTGTCCTTCTGACTGGTCTGTTGCCGACGCTTGTCGTGGCCGGGCTCTCGGTCTACCGGCCCCAGGTCCTCGAGAACCTCGAATACGGCGTCTACGACACGGTCGTTCGCTCTGCCCGGGCGCATCCGCCCGGCAGCCAGGTTGTGATTGTGGACGTGGACGAACGCAGCTTGTCGGCGATCGGCCAATGGCCCTGGCGTCGCGATATCGTCGGCGATCTCATCACGCGCTTGCGGGATCTCGGGGCGTCCGCCGTCGCGCTCGACATCATCTTCGCGGAGTCCGACCGATACGAAGGCACGGGCTCAGACGAAGCGCTGGCTCACGCGCTTCGGCCGGGCCGCGTTGTGGTTGGTTATGCCCTGACGTTCGAGGGCGCCTCCGACGGAGCCAGCGCATGTGTCCAGCATCCGGTAGGCCTTGCCATCATCGGACGCGCCGATGCGTCGGACGATCCGTTCTTTCGAGCAACGGGCGCAATCTGCAGCCTTCCGATCCTGACGCAGGCGGCGGGCGCCTCGGGATTTCTGAACGCCGCGCCCGATTCCGACGGGATCCTGAGACGCGTTCCCATGCTGATGGAGCTTGATGGCCGCACGTATCCTGCCCTCGCCCTGGCGGCGGTCGCTGCGACCACTGGTACCCACGACATCTCGCTTCACGTCGTCAACGTCAACACCGCGACGTTGGCGTTCGGTGATCGGAACGTCCCGCTCGACGGGAAGAGCAATCTGCTGCTGCGGTTTCGAGGGACCAGGCGCACTTTGCAGTACGTCTCGGCCGCGGACGTGCTGAGCGGCCTGGCGCACGAGGACACCTTCAAAAACAAGCTCGTCTTCGTCGGGACGACGGCCCTCGGCACACGCGAGGTTGTGTCAACTCCCCTGGATACGCTGTTTGCAGGCGTCGAAGTTCACGCCACCGTCGCCGACAACCTGTTGCAGCAGGATTTCATTTATCGACCCGAGTACGGTGTCGCGCTCGAGTCACAGATCGTGCTCGCACTCGGTATGGTCGTGGTGCTGGTGGTGGGTCGGCTGGGACTTGCATGGGGCGCGCTCGGCACGGCGATATGCCTCGTCGCGGTGTGGGCCGGGGCCATCTCAGTGGTTGCCGCCGATGGTCGTTTCATGTCGCCGCTCTTTCCAACCATGGGGCTCACCTCTACGTTCGCCGGGATGGTCGTCGGGCGGTTCACGGTCGAGCATCGCCGCGCCGATCGGGCCGTGCAGGATACGCACATATCACGGCGACTGATGGTTCAATCGCTGCTGTCGCTCACGGAAGTCAGGGATGCGGAGACTGGCCAGCATTCGCGGCGCACCCAGCGGTACACCAGAATCCTGGCCGAGCAGCTCGCCAGGAATCCGAAGTTCAGCGACTACCTGACACCCCAGACTATCGAGCTGCTCTCGAGCCTCGCACCGCTTCACGACATCGGCAAGGTGGGTGTGCCCGATCAACTGCTGAACAAGCCTGGAGCGCTTACGCCGGACGAGCTCGTGGAAATGCGCCGGCACCCGGCCCATGGCCGCGATGTCATCGTGAACGCCGAGAAGGCGGTGGGAACGCACGATGACGTGATTCTCGCGATGGCGAAGGAGATCGTCTATACCCACCACGAAAAGTGGGACGGCACAGGCTATCCCCAGGGCCTTCATGGGACGGAGATCCCCGTGCCCGGAAGGGTGATGGCTCTCGTCGACGTGCTCGACGCCATCCTCACCCGCCGACTTTATCGACAGCCGATGTCGTACGACGACGCCGTTGCGTTCATCGTCAAGGGCAACGGCACACACTTCGATCCAGATGTCATCGACGCTTTCCTGAAGGTCTCCGATCGGTTGCGGAGCCTTTCGGCGGAAGCACCTGAACCTCTCTGAGCATGGAGTCCGTAGCACCGCGGACTGGGTACGTGTTTGCGGTGCGCTCACGGCAAGAGCTGTGACACGTCGACAGTGACCGACAACTTCGGGATGAGTTCGGCGCGGCTCTTGAAGTCGGCTCGGATTCCGGCGCACGAGACGATGTCGGGGTTGCAGAAGTCGTGCGAGTCAAAGCCTGGAAAGAAGGTGGTCAGGGCGACACCAAACTTGAGCACCCTGCTTGTGGTCCCGTCATTCTTGAGTGCGACCGGCGCGAACTCGAGACCAAGCGGCGTAAATGAGCCGTGGTAGAAAGTGTCGAACGCAGGTCCTGAGAAACGACTGATTCCAACCCCGGCGTAGACGTCCAGTGCCTTCTGAAGTCGCCTCGTATACGTCACGCTTAACTCGGAAATCCGGACCCGGTGGTCATGGTTACTGAGATCGTTCGGGAACAACTGGTTTTCATAGCTGTTGTAGAGTCCAGCCGTGACGCTGACATAGCCGCGCAGGCGTTGATCCCTCTTGCAATCTGTTTCTGCGACGCCTTTTCGATAATCGCGGAGGCCCGCCTCAGTCAACATGGATGGCGGGTTCTGGTCCACCATCGGCGCTCTACGAGGGACAACAAAAGCCGTTCGCTCGTGCGGACCAAGCCATGTCGCCACAGTTCTTCCTTGTTCATCGAGTGTTGCATCAGTAATCGAAACCTTCCTGAAACTTGTCTGGTCCGCAGTGTTCGTCACACACAGAAAGCGGTAGCTCACGGTCCATCCTCGGAAAGGACCCGGACCGCTCAACTTGTCGAGCCAGTCTGCCATCGCGTAAGACACCCCCGACTGCATGCCCCAGGCAATCACAAGCACGAGTACGAATCTGACGGCTTTCATCACGCATCGTCCTCTCCGTCCCAGCGGGGACGCATGCTTCACCGCCTCGACTGTTCACGTGGCGTGAAGACGCTTTCAACAACCCCTCGCGGTCGCAGCCGGGGATCGGCATCGCTGACGACCTGATTGCGAGGCGGCACAACATCCGGGCAGTGCAGCAGGACTTCTCCTGGCCGTCGCCCAATCTCGTAACACCGTGTGTTTTGCAGGTCCACACGGCCGAACTCGTTCTGGTACACGATCCGGTACGGCAATTCCCGCATTAATACCAGCGCCAGCGCAGGCACCGCGACCACGCCCGCGGTGACCGCGGGGTGAACACGAGCATGGGATCGCCGCGCTGTGGAGTAAACGACGTACGCCACCAAACCGTACAGGAACAGCCCCAGCTCCAGCAGGCGGGCGTAGACATCGTAGTGAGGGCCATTCGCCGGCTGGAGCACCGATAACTGCTCTGTGGGAGCGTCGTTGATGTACGTGGCGAAAATTGTGGCGTCCTGCCAGAACGTCAAACCGATCAAGGCAAACCCGAGCGCACCGATACCTGCCACCACCTGAAGCAGCAGATTCGCATCGTCCAGTTGACGCGCATGAGCAAATTCGTGGCAAATTCGGCGTACACCCAACGCCGCTTCGCCGGCGCGCGGAAACAGCCTGCAGAAGACCCGCGCCGCCGCGACCATGAGCGTGACAGCCATCAGCGCCATCATGATTCGGACACCCGGAGAGACCAGCGATCTCGCTCCCCAGACGAACCACGTCACCACGGATCCTATTACCGGCGCTGAGAGTTGAAAGGGAGACTCCGAAGCGAAACCGCTCCGACCGAACGTCAGGTTGAATGCAGCCGTGCTCACCAGCCCCATGACGGCGATAAAGGCGAAAACGAGCGTGACGATGCTCGCGGCCAACATCAACCGGCGTCCCTGTGCGGTCGAGGAATTCGACGATGATCCGGTGCCAGGCACGATTGCGTGTGGCATGCTTGGAACCACTACTGCCTCGAGCGCTGCGCGAGCGCTGGTGGCCGTGAGATACCGCTGCGAGGGCACGGATGCGAGCATCGTTTCAACTACTCGTACAAAGGCGTCTGGCAGATCCGGCCGCACATCGCCGAGGTGACGGCGCTCTCCCTTCTTGTGTGCCACGACCAGTTCGTCCATTGAATTTCCCTGCACGGGAAAACTCTGAGTGACGACATAGAACAGAAGAACTCCAAGTGCGTAAATGTCTGTCTGCACGGTCGCAGGACTGAGGTTGAACAGTTCGGGAGCGAGATACAGCGGCGTCCCGGTGAGGCGAAAGCCAGATCCGCGCGGCGCCTGCATCGCCTCTCCAGCCCCGAAGTCCATGAGAACGATGCGGCCGGTCCCTGACTGCCGCATCACGTTCTGCGCCTTGATGTCGCGATGGACGATCTTGGTCGCGTGCACCGCCGCAATCGCGCGACAGAGGTCCTGCCCCAGAACCGCTGCCTCGCCGGCGCTGCGGACGCCTTCGCGCGCAACGACATCCGCGAGCGTGTGGCCCTGAATGAGCTCCATCCAGAAACCAAGGCGCCCGTCATGCACATCTCCGCCATGGATCGCGACTACGTTCGGATGCCTGATCTGCGCGAGAGTGCGGGCTTCGTGGAGAAACCTGGAGCGATCGACCAGTTGCTGTTTGACCAATTTCAGCGCCACGTCATGATCGAGCCAGGTATCGCGGGCGTGATAAACCTCCCCGAACGAGCCCTCGCCAATCTTCCGCACCAACTGAAAGTGACCCCACTGACCGACTACGCCGTCAGCTCCCTCTCGCGTCGTACCGGCAGTGGGCTGCTCCTCGCTACCGTCGACCTCGCTACCGTCGATCTCGGAGCGATGCACCGCGGCGACACCGGCAACGGTCCGGAGCTCTTGCATGAGGCGACGGAGCACCGCATCGGTGGCGATCCGTTCGATAGCATCCCAATCAATCGGACCGCCGTCGGCGACGGAATCGATCAGGTCGGCAAGCTTGTTGGATTCGTCGTCCATTCTTGGGTGAATGGGCGAATATTACTGCGACCGCAGGGTGGTAATTTCAATGAAGTGGGACGATGCGGCCGGTGCCGCGTGCGAATAGAGGGAAGCTAACTGAGATTGTCAGGCGTCCGTGGAGACCCGGACGCCCCTACCGCTCGTACGCCATGGCCTCGACCAGACGGGTGATCGCGCGGACCACCGCCGTTCGAGCCGCGTTCGCGTTCGGTTTGCCGAGGGCGATGGCGACCTCTTCATAGCTTTGCTGGAGCTCGATACGCGCCACGATCGCTTCGCGGTCGGCGGGTGTCAATCGTTGCAGCCCTGCCTCGTAGCGCTCAACACCCTCGCGTCCGATCGCGTGCTCGAGGGGAGAGGGTGCAGGATCAGCCTCCGATTCCGGCAATTCGCCAGTCGGGCGCCTCTTGACCTTCCGGATTTCATCGATGATGTGGTTGGCTACCGCCTGACGAAGAAACGCCTGAAGCGCGCCCGGGTTTGTGGCCTCAAAGGAGGCCAGGCGCGGGAGGGTGCGTAGAACCGCGTCCTGGACCAGATCCTGGGTTTCGGCGAGTCCGCGTGCCCATTGCGGCAGCCGGCCACGCGCCCAACGGCGCAACGGGGGCAGCGACCGCTCGACAAGTTCGTTCACAGCGGCCTTGTCCCCACCCTTCACTCGAGCCAACAGGTCGATTGTCGTTTCCATGTACAGGCCTGACATTGCGTCCCGCGCCGTGTCTCGTTCCTTCTGTAATAACGCCCGGCGAGGCAAAACCGTACCCTGAGGGCTGGAACACCCGACGCTCTTGGAGCGGCGCTGCGGCGAAAGGGTACCCGACTGGCGCTCTTCCACCTCGTACTTGTAGTTGACGATCAGGTGCGCCGTGTTCGACGTGCCGTTGCCCCACATCCCCCTGGTAAACAGCGGAGCCACCGGCGCCGGGTTCACCACGACGAAGTCGAACCGACCTGGCGTTCGTAAGCGCCTCAGCGTCCAGCGTGAACCGGATCTCCGTCGGACTTACCACCTGCGTCGGAACAGGCTTGCCCTTGAAATGCACGGTGGACCGGCGCACGAAGTTGATTCCCTTGACCGTGACCGTGGCTGGGGCGGTGGAAGACGAGGTGCTCTGCGTCACGATGTACGGATCGAACTTCTGGATGGCGGGCTGCGGTGAGCTCGCGGGATCGGCGACCGGGATCGCCGCACCTCGGCCTTCGCCTTCGGCCGCCGCGCCGCCGCCGCGGCCGACCTTCATCAAGGCGACGACCCACGGCAATCCTTCCACGGCAGGACTGGGCTGGTCGCCTGGAGGATTGAACGTCGTCGTGTAGTTCGCCGTGATAGCTCCGATCGATCACCTTGCCGTCGAAGATCACCGTGTCGGTTTTCTTGAGATTCTCGATATCCTTCAGCGGGTCGGCGGAGACGATGAGGATGTCCGCGATCTTGCCGGCTTCGACGGTACCGAGAGAGTCCTGTTTCTGGACCAATTCGGCCGCACACTTCGTGGACCCCTGGATTATCTGCATCGGCGTGAGTCCCACTTCAGTCATGATCCGCATTTCCTGAAAAAGCTCGAGTCCGGGGACGTACCGATCATTCAGGTTGCCTGACACGCAGAGGTGTCCTCCCGCATCGACGAACATCTTGTGGAAGCGCTTGACGTTCTCCCATCCTTTGAGCCGGCGCTCCCGCACAGCGCCCTGATCGATCTCGGTGTAGGCCGCAAGGGCGGATTTCATCGCCTCGGCGGGGTAGTACTTGAGGAGGTTGGGATCCTTGAACCAGTCATGCGCTTCGGCGGTGTATCGATCCCAGTCCTTCGGATAACCCCTGTAATTGATCATGAAGGTCGGAACCAGCGCGACGTGATGCGCGACCAGCGTCTTGATCAGATCCGCTGCCTTCGCGTCGTCCATGTCGGCGTACTTGTCCAGCTCGTTGCGATCATCGCGTCCCTGGCGGAACTGTGACGGATTCTTCGCGACGGCGAGCGGGATCCCGGCGGAGTGCGGCAACTGTGCAGCCCCGATCTCGGCCGCTTGCGCCGGGAAGATTCCCGGGCCGTACGCGCGCACGAATGCCGGCTTGCCCATCTTGTGCGCTTCCTCGACGCCCGCCTTGTACCAGTCGAACGGCATTGCGCCGTCGTAAAAGATGACGTAATCAGCGCCGGCGTTGAGCACCGTGCGAACAATCTCGCGCGTGTCCTCGAGGGAATGGGGCTTGCGAATCGTGTTGAGCGGCATCTCGAAGCCGGTCTCATCGAGCTGCGAGCCAATTCGTACGATTCCGGTATATGAGCGAGGGGCGAGGACCTTGCCGTGGAGCACGGAGTCCCGATGCGGCACGGCGGTCTCCTGGTCGGTGCCGACATCGATGCTCGCCGTGATGCCGTGATTGAGCATCGCCTCGCCGAAGTACCAACTGTAGGCAACCTGCGAATCCCAGAGACCTGGCAGGACGAACTTGCCAGCCGCATTGATGACCCGCGCGTTGGGGGGAGTAGTGCTCTGCCCCTTGCGCGATACGGCCGTGATCTTGTTCCCCTGGATGACGATTACCGAGTCTCGAACCGGCGCTCCTCCGTTGCCGTCAATCAGGGTGCCGCCCTCGATAACCAGTGGTGCCGGCTGCTGGGCGTAGGTTGAGTACAGGACAGGGAAGACCAGGAACGAGAGCGCGAAACAGAGGCCGAGCGAAGAGTAGTAACCGGACGTCCTCATGGGTCCTCCTGGGCGTCAGGATCCTACACCGGCCGCGCTATAGTTCCACCGCGAGCCCCGTCGAGACAGCTGGAATGCCGCATTTCGCCGCTTGGGAAAGCTTCTACGTCATCGTCGGTTCTTCCGCCGGTGCATTGAGAGGCCTCCAGTTCGTGGTGATCACGCTGGGCGCGGAGAAGAGGGCTGGTGACACCGGGACGACGCGGGCGTTCGGGACGCCGACGATCGTGCATTTCTGCGCGGTGCTGCTGATCTCGGCGATCCTCAGTGCTCCCTGGCCTGCCGTCTTTGGCGCCGCTGCCCTTCTCGCCGGGTGCGGAGTCGCCGGAGTGATCATGAGGTTCGGCCGTGCGCGCGGCATAGTTCGCGCACGCCGTGTCTACGTCGCCTGGAGAGTATCGTGGAAGCGGGCCGGGATATGCCGCCTCGAGTGCCGGGCCGTCCCCTGAGCCTCCTAAGCTGCCGTGCCAAAGCTGTACGCCGAACTTGCCGCATGGTGGCCGCTCATGTCGGCTCCGGCCGATTACGAGGAGGAAGCCGCTTCGTACGCGCGCATTCTTGCGGGCGGATCCGACACGCCGCTTCGGACCGTCCTGGAACTTGGCAGCGGGGGCGGCAACAACGCGTCCCACCTCAAAGCGCGCTTCCAGATGGTACTCGTCGAACCATCCGCCGGGATGCTGCAGGTGAGCCGCGCCCTGAACCCAGAATGCGAACACGTGCAGGGCGACATGCGGACAGTCAGGCTTGGCCGTCAGTTTGACGCGGGATTCCAACCACGCGTCGAGCCGTTCGAGCACTCAGCGCTGGAGCCCGCTTCCCACGAAGTGTTCGTCGCAGACAAGCCGTCGCCGTCAATCACTCCCGTCTAACTTATCAATCGAGGGGCAAGACGGGCCGGGCCGTACTGAAATTGTGGCCACCTGCTGCGGATCGAGCAGCATCCTGTGACTGCGAGACGAATGTTTTTCGCGCGGGGCTCGTCGCAAAAGGGCGGCCGTTGAAGGCTTGTCGACCGCCGCCGGGTGAACGGCTGTCGACGTAGAGATACGCGTCGGCGATCGTACATCGGCCTCACAGGCTCGGGCTGGTATGCTGAATAGTCAAAGTAACCCGACCTTTGTGACACTGACGCGCCGAAGTTTGTTTTTTTTGACAAAGAGGCGCGTTAGTGTCACTAGCGTGACAGCGTCCTTTGGACACAGCGCGGCCAACGCTGCCCCGACCTGTCATCGGTTTGGTTGCGGCGTTGGCCGCGCTGTGTCCTTTGTGGCCAATTCGTCTTCGTGTTCCTGGTGGCAGACGTTCAATGGGCGCGCGTAAGCCGTCTCCAGTTGTTGTCGAGAACGTCATGCGCTCGCTTGCGGTCGCGATCACCGGCCTCGAGCTGCCTGCGGTCGAGAAGATTTCTGAAGAGCAGGCCGAAGATCCGTTTCAGATCCTGATCGCGACACTCCTCTCGGCGCGCACGCAGGATGCAACGACCCACGCGGCGTCAACGCGCCTTTTTCGCAAGGCGCGCACGCCGCGGACGATGGCGAGGCTGACTGTGAAGGAGATCGAGAAGCTGATCTACCCGGTCAGCTTCTACCGCACGAAGGCTCGCCACGTGAAGGCGTGCTGCCAGATGCTCCTCGAGCGCTTTGGCGGCCGCGTGCCGTCCACGCTGGAGGAGCTGGTGATGCTGCCGGGCGTCGGCCGCAAGACGGCCAACCTCGTGATGATTCTCGGCTTCAAGAGCCTCCGGAACATCTGTGTCGATACGCACGTGCACCGTATCTCGAATCGCCTTGGCTGGGTCACGACGAAGCTCCCCGACGAAACGGAGCAGGCGCTCTACCGGGCGACCGACGCCCGGTGGTGGCCCTATATCAACCTCTATCTGGTCACGTGGGGGCAGAACGTCTGCCGCCCGATCGGACCTCGCTGCGGGGATTGCGTGATCGCTACCGAATGCCCAAGAATTGGGGTTCAAAGGGTTCAAAGGGTTCAGGGGGTTCAGGGGGTTCTGCGAAGGAGCGAGAAATGATTCGAACAATATGGCTGGCGGTCATTGTTACGCTCACGGTCTCAGTGCCGGCGCTCGCACAGACCACTGCAGCCACGAAGGCTCCCGCGCCGGTCCCGGCGGCGCAGAAATCGCCAGGCGCCGGTCAAGTCTTCGTCATCGAGACGATGAAGGGCACGATCGAGATCGAGACGTATCCGAACGAAGCACCGAAGACCGTCGATCACATCCTCGCGCTCATCAAGCGCAACTTCTACAACGGCCAGCGCATCCTTCGCATCGTTCCGGGGCAGCTCGTCCAGTTCGGCGATCCGCAGACGCGCGACATGACGAAGCAGGCGTGGTGGGGGCGCGGTTTCGACGCCGGCAGCGGAAAATCAATCGGCGCCGCGGAGTTCAGCAAGAAGCGTCTGCACCAGGTCGGGTTCGGTCTCGATGGCACACGCCGGCGATGCACGCGAGGCCGACAGCCAGATGTTCATCTCGCTCTCGGCGCAGCCGAAATGGAACGGTCAGTACACCGTCTTCGGCCAGGTCATTTCCGGCATGGATGTCGTCCGGAAGCTCGCCGTCACCGATCGGATCGTCAGAGTAACTTTGAAACCGGAATCGTCGTCGTAGGGTCCGACGTACGGGCTTGCTTTCCGCCTTCGCCGAAGGCTCCGGCGGACCCGTCCGAAGCGCGAAGCGCGGAGGCGGGCAGCCGGCCCGCAACGATCGACCCGATCTCCGGATACTTCTCCACGAGCGCTTCGGGATACTCGCCTTCGATCGGTTGTCCGAGCTGCGCCTTCAACATCACGGCATTGACGACCGACTTCGACGAAAAATGATTGTTGGTGTAGAGGTACGACTTCTTCACCAGTTCTTTCGCCGCGCCTGCGGTTTCTGAAAACTCCCGCAGTTCGTCGGCGGTGTACAGGTAGTTGTAGCGATCCTCGCTCTTGTCGTGGCGCCACCATTGCGCCGCGTTCCGTCCATGAAGCCGCATGTAGTAAAAGCCGGTGACGTTCGGCAGATAGTTCTGGCGGATCGAGAAGCGGAATTTCGGCTCGTCGATCTGGACCCAGGCCGCGCCGAACGCGTTGAGCAGCGACAGCGTTTCTCCAATCGCATCACTCCAGCTCCGATGTCTCAGTTCCACCGCAACCGGATATTCGGCGAAGGCACGCAGCATCAGGGCGAGATAATCGCGCGCCGGTGCTGAATCCTTGAAGCTCGGCGGGAACTGCGCGAGGAGCGCGCCGAGCTTGCCCGCTGAAGCCAGCGGATCGATGCCCGCGCGGAAGTCGTCGATGTCGGACTGGGTGACCTGCGCGAGCAGATCGAGCAGCGCCCCTTCCGAGCCTGGTGCGGACTTGAGCGCTCGCCTCCTTGAACATCTTCGGGTGCGTGAACTTCTGATAGAGCTTGAGTGAGAAATCGAAGCCCGGCGGAGTCCGCGCGGCCCAGGCACGAGTCACCTCGGCCCTCGGCTGGCCGTAAAACGTCGTGTTTACCTCGACAGTGTCGAAATGATCGGCATAGAACCGTAGCTCATCGAATTGATCGGTGCCGGCGCGTTTCGATCGCGTGGCTGGGTAGAAGAGGCCGTTCCATGTCCCTTTTCCAGACGGGTAGCTCCAGCCCGACGTGCCGATTCGCACCTCGCCCACTGGGGCATCTTACAATCGGGATTGGGGATTGGGGATTCGGGATTCGAATCCCCCAGGCCAGTCTCGAATCCCGAGTCCCGAATCCTGATCCCGAATCAGATGCTGACGATCAACGAGATCTTCTACTCGGTCCAGGGTGAGTCCACCTATGCCGGCCGCCCGTGTGTCTTCGTCAGGCTGACCGCGTGCGACCTGCGTTGTTCCTGGTGTGATACCCCGTACGCGTTTCACGAAGGGCAGAAGAAGCCGGTGGAGACGGTTCTCGCCGAGGTCGATCAGATTGCGTGCCCGCTCGTCGAGGTCACCGGGGGCGAGCCGCTGCTGCAGGACGACGTGTATCCGCTGATGCAGGGGTTGCTGGATCGTGGCCGGACCGTGCTGCTCGAGACGGGCGGCCACCGCAGCACTGCACGCGTTCCCGAAGAGGTCATCACGATTCTCGACGTGAAGTGCCCTGGCAGTGGAGAGGAGGAGCGCAACGACTGGACGAATCTCGATCGTCTCCGGCCGCATGACGAGGTGAAGTTCGTCATCAAGGATCGCGCCGACTACGAATACGCTCGCGACGTGATTGCGCGCCACCACCTGGCGCGTCGTGCCGCCGCTGTCCACGTCTCGCCCGTACACGGTGTGCTGCACCCGCGCACGCTCTCGGAATGGGTCCTGGCGGACAGCCTTGCGGTGCGCGTTCAGCTTCAGCTTCACAAATACATCTGGGATCCCGGCACGCGGGGAGTATGACGATTCGCGATTCGCGATTAGCGATTGGCGATTCGTGATTCCGATTCCAATGAGCGATCGACAATCACCAATCACGAATCACCAATCACACATGCCTGCGGTGGTGTTGTTGAGCGGCGGCCTTGACTCCTATACCGCGGCGGCAATGGCGCAGGCGGAGGGCTTCAGGCTCTTTGCGTTGACGGTGCGATACGGTCAGCGCCATGCCCACGAGCTCGACGCCGCGCGCGCTGTCGCGCGCGCGCTCGGGGTGGCCAGGCACATCGAGCTGGACGTGGATCTCTCTGCGTTCGGTGGCTCGTCCCTCACCAGCGATGCGCCCGTGCCCAAGGATCGGCCGATCGACCTCGACGAAATCCCTTCCACCTACGTTCCCGCACGCAACACCGTGTTTCTGTCGCTCGCGCTCGGATGGGCCGAGGTGCTCGGCGCGCGCGATATCTTCATTGGCGTCAACGCGCTCGATTATTCCGGATATCCCGATTGCCGCCCCGAATACATCGCCGCGTTCGAGCGGCTGGCGTCGCTGGCGACCGCTCAGGGCGTGCAGGGCGCGACATTTCGCATCCACGCCCCCCTGCAGACGTTTACCAAGGCGGATATCATCCGGAGGGGCCGAGACTTGGGGCTGGACTACGGGATTACCCACAGCTGCTACGATCCGGGTCCCGAGGGACATCCATGCGGCCATTGTGACAGTTGCGCACTCCGTGCGGCCGGGTTTGCGCAGGCCGGTGTGGCCGACCCTCTGTTTGGCCGATAAAGGTTAGGACAGTGCGGTCTTTCTGGTCGTTACCCCCCTTTCAGCGCATGCTCGCAGTTGCGATCGGCCTGCTTATCGTGCCTTTCCTCCTCGCCGCGGGGTCGGGGGTGACCACGTTCTGGGCACGCACGGTCGCGATCCTGGCGCTCGGCCTTGCCGGATGGCTCGTCGTCGCGTTCGTCCTGTCTCGCCGGCTGGCCACCTCGCTCAGGCATCTCGAGGTCGCCGCACAGCGCATCGCGTCCGGAGACTTCAGGCCCGTCGAGCGGAAGCCGATGCCGACGCGGGAGTTCGCCAAACTGCAGGATGCGTTCGATTCCATGTTGCAGCGCTTCAACAAGACCCGCACGGAGATCGACGAACAGATGGGCGAAGAGCGGCGGATCCGCGAAGAGCTCCAGTCCCTGCAGCGTCAGGTCATTCGCCAGGAGCGTCTCGCCGCGGTCGGACAGCTTGTCTCCGGCGTCGCGCACGAGATCAACAATCCGCTTCAGGCGATTCTGGGGTTCGCGGAGCTGCTGCAGATGCAGGGCGACGTGCCCGACTCGGTCAAGACCGACCTGAGACTGATTCAGAAGGAAAGCGCGCGCGCCTGCAACATCATCCGGAACCTCGCGATGTTCGCCCGGCAGCAGCCGGGTGAGGCCGCTCCCGTGAGCCTCACCGACGTCATCGTGTCAGTCGCGGAACTGCGGCAGCGGCGCCTCGAGTCCGAAGACATCGAGCTGCGGGTCGAAAACCGGTCGACGCAGTTCGTCTCGGCGGTGCTCACCGAGCTGCAACAGGTGCTTTTGAACTTTGTCATCAATGCCGAGCAATCGATCATAATGTCCGGCCGGCTGCCGGGGCGCATCACGATCCGCTCGCGCGACGACAGCGGCCGCGTGCTGCTCGAGGTCGAGGACACCGGACCCGGCCTCCCGCCCGACAACGAGGCCAAGTTGTTCCAGCCGTTCTTCACGACGAAACCAGTCGGCCAGGGCACCGGCCTGGGGCTGTCGATCAGCTACGGAATCATCGATTCGCTGGGCGGGCGCATCGGCTATCGGAACGCACCGGCCGGCGGCGCCATCTTCTACTTCGAACTCCCAGCAGCCTCCGCCGAAGCGGCGTGACCGCCCGCATCTATTACACCGACCCGTACTGCCGCCGTTTCGAGGCGGTCGTGACGAAGGCGTTCGAGCACGATGGCCGCCCCGCAGCCCTGCTCGATCGGACCGCGTTCTATCCCTCGTCTGGTGGTCAGCCGTTCGACACCGGACACCTCCTTCCTCACGAGCTCGGCGGACCCTTCGTGCCCGCCAGGCAACATGGCGCCATCGATGTCGTCGAGACCGTGGACGGTGACGACGACGTGGTGCACGTGCTGTCGGCGCCAATCGGCCAAGGCACCACCGTGAGCGGAGAAATCGATTGGAACCGGCGCTTCGATCACATGCAGCAGCACACGGGACAGCACCTGTTGTCTGCTGCGTTCGATCGCCTCTTCGACAACCGGACCATGAGCTTCCACATGGGCGCAGACACGGCGACGGTCGACCTGCTGCGCGAGACATCCTCGGATCAGATCTCGCGCGCCGAAGACGAAGCGAACCGCGTCGTGTGGGAGAACCGCGAGGTGTCGATCCGGTTTGTCGACCCCGCCAGGCACGGCCCCTCAGACCCGCCCCTACAGCTCCGGAAGGAGCCGGCGCGCGAGGGCATTCTGCGGCTGATCGAGGTGACCGGCTTTGACCTCTCGGCGTGCGGCGGCACGCACGTGGCGCGGACGGGAGCGATCGGGATGATCGCCGTCGCCGGCGCGGAGAAGTTCAAGGGCGGCACGCGCATCACGTTTGCGTGCGGCGGCCGCGCGCTTCGCCTGTTCAGAACGCTTCGAGAATCGGTGGCCGGCAGCGTGCGGGCCCTCTCGGTCTTGCCTCAGGAACTCCCAGCGGCCATTGAACGGCTGCACGTGGACGCCAGGGATCTCCGCAAGACGATCAAGAGATTTCAGGAGACGCTTGCGGGCCACGAAGCGGCTCGGCTCTTGGCAGGTCCTTCCTTGTCCGACCAGGCTCGAAGCCCGAAGGCGGATGGACCTGCCGGTGTTCACGTTGTTGTCGAAGCGCTCGAAGGCTGGGATGCGAACGGCCTCAAAGCGATTGCGTCCGCGATCACCGCCGGTCGTTGCGTGGCGGCTGCGTTGTTCTCGACGACGTCGCCGTTCGCAGTCGTCATCGCCAGGTCGGCTGACGTCCCGGTCGACGCCAACGCCATCCTGCGTGCGCTTACCGAGCGATTCGGAGGCCGGGGCGGCGGGAAGCCAGACCTTGCACAAGGAGGCGGTCTGACCGGAGACGCGGCTGAGATACACCGGGCAGCACGGGAGCTGCTTGAAGCATCTCCGCGGTAGCGTCCGGCTTTCCGCCTTCGCCGAGGCTTCGGCGAGACCTCGCCGTAGCGCAAAGCGCGTAGGCGGGCAGCCGAACCTACACCGGGACCTTCAGCCGGACGTCCGAAGCGGATCCGCTGTTTCAGATCCGTCATATGCGTACGGAAATCGTCAGCAAAAACCGTCTACTGTGCTGTTTCGCCGCAGAACCAGGCGGCACGTCAATTGCCCCGCTCAATGTTCCGCAATATGAACCTAGTGCTGGCGATCGAGCCGGATTCCTCCCACGCGGATCCGCTCGGTTCCGTCGTTCACACGAAACTCGGCGCCGAGCTCGTCATCGTCACGTCCGCTTATGCGGCGATCGTGGCGATGAATCAGCGCGTGCCTGACCTTGTCCTGTTCGGCCGAGAGGTCCCACAGGACCAGCGGGTCAAGATCGGCACGCATTTGCGCTCTCTGGCGGACTCGGCACAGGTCCGCACGCTCGACATCCCGTCGCTGGCGAACGCAGTACCACCACAGAAATCCGGCTTTCCGAATCCGTTTCGAAGGAAGGGTGCCGAAAACACCAGCACCGAGGTGGCGTCGTTCGAAAGGACGGTCGACACGTTGCTCACCGCGGCAGAGAACGCGCGGGCAAAGCGGGTCGCGGAAGTCCCCCCGGTTGCCCCCGTCGAGGCCGGTATGCGTTCGGCCGATGTCTCGCTGATCGAGGCCGAGGTCGAATTCCGACTGAAGACCGAGCTCGAGCGGGTACAGGCAGAAGGCGCACTCCAACGGGCGCGCGAGCTTGCACGCATGGCCGACGAGGCCGAGGAGCAGCGCAAGCAGGACCTCGCGCGGATCGAAAGTGAGGCGGCGACGCAGCGCGAGTCGGCGGTGAGCGATGCGCGCGCCGGAGCGGAAGCCGCGGCACGCGAGGCGCTGGCTGCGGAGCTCGAACAGGTAAGGAAAGAGGCGGAGCAGCAGCTCGCATCGGAAGTGGCACGCGTGCGAACCGAGGCGGAGGAGGCGCTGACCGCGAAGCTTGGAGAGACGCAAGCGCAGGCCGAGCGGGAGGGAGACGAACGGCTGGCGCGCGCGCGCACCGAAGCCGACGCATCACTCACCGCCGCGGTCGAAGAGGCGCAGAGGGCGGCGGAAGCCGCCGAAGCGCGGGCACGAGAAGCAGAAGCAGCGATCGTGCGGATCAAGGCCGAGGCCGGTGCTGCGCGGGCGGCGGCCGTCGAGGAAGCGCGCACGACGACCGAGTCGGAAGCGATGCGTTCGCGCGACATGGAGATCGCGCGGGTCAGAGCAGAAGCCGACGCGGCGCGTGGGGTGGCGGTCGAAGAGGCGCGCCTTGCCGGTGAAACGGAAGCGATGCGCGTTCTCGATTCCGAGATGACGCGCGTCAAGGCCGACGCCGACGTGCGGGTTCAGGCCGCGCTCGCACGCGCGCACGCCGAGGCTGACGCGGTTCGCGCGGCGGCAGTCGACGACGCGCGCCGTGTCGCCGAAACGGAAGCGACGCGCGTTCTCGAGTCCGAGATTGCGCGCGTCAGGGCCGACGCCGACGTGCGGGTCCAGGCCGCCGTCGCACACGCGCACGCTGAGGCCGACGCGGTTCGCGCGGCGGCAGTCGACGAAGCGCGCCTTGCCGCTGAAAGAAAAGCGACGCGCGTTCTCGAGTCCGAGATTGCGCGCGTCAAGGCCGACGCCGACCTGCGGGTCCAGGCCTCGGTCGCACGCGCGCACGCCGAGGCCGACGTGGTTCGCGCAGCGGCAGTCGACGAAGCGCGCCTTTCCGGTGAAACGGAAGCGATGAGCGTTCTCGAAGCCGAGATTGCGCGCGTCAAGGCCGAGGCCGACGTGCAGGTCCAGGCCGCGGTCGCACGCGCGCACGCCGAGGCTGACGCCGTTCGCGCGGCGGCAGTCGACGACGCGCGCCGTGACGCTGAAACGGAAGCGATGCGCGTTCTCGAAGCCGAGATTGCGCGCGTCAAGGCCGAGGCCGACGTGCAGGTCCAGGCCGCGGTCACGCGCGCGCACGCCGAGGCCGACGCGGTTCGCGCGGCGGCAGTCGACGACGCGCGCCGCGTCGTTGAAACGGAAGCGATGCGCGTTCTCGAAGCCGAGATTGCGCGCGTCAAGGCCGAGGCCGACGTGCAGGTCCAGGCCGCGGTCACACACGCGCACGCCGAGGCCGACGCGGTTCGCGCGGCGGCGGTCGACGAAGCGCGCCTTGCCGCTGAAGGAAAAGCGAAGCGCATTCTTGAAACCGAGATTGCGCGTGTCAACGCGGACACCGAGGTGCAAGTCGAGGCCGCGGTCGCACGCACGCACGCCGAAACCGATGCGGTTCGGGCGGCGGCAGTCGAGGAAGCGCGCCTTTCCGCTGAAGGGGATGCGAGGCGCGTGTTCGAAGCCGAGATTGCGCGCGTCAAGGCGGACACCGAGGCGCAGGTTCAGGCCGCGGTTGCCCTCGCGCGCACCGAAGCCGCCGCGTTGCGCACCGCCGCGGTCAAAGAGGCACAGAAGGCGGCGGAAGCCGCCGTCGCGCGGGCCCGAGACGCAGAAAACAAGATCGCGCGGATGAAGACCGAGGCCGAGGCTGCGCGGGCAGGGGCCATTGAAGAAGCGCTCCTGACGGCCGAGTTGGAGGCGGGGGATGCGCGCGAAGCGGAGATCGCGCGGGTCAAAGCCGAAGCCGACGCGGCGCGCGCGGCGGCGGTCACAGAAGCGCGCCTTGCGGCTGAAGCGCAAGCGGCGCGAGTTCTCGCTGCCGAGATTGCGCGCGTCAAGGCTGACGCCGACACACAGATCAAGTCTGCGGTCGCGCGCGCGCGCGCCGAGAGCGATGTGCAGCTGGCGCGCGGATCCCGGGCACAGTCCGAAAACGAGGCCCGCCTCGAGGCGGAGCTTGCCAGCGCTCGTGGTGAGGCAGAACAGGCCCGCCACGCGCACCAGCAGGCCGCGCTCGACGTGAATCGGATCCGGATCGAGGCGGCGGAGACCGCTCGAGCCGCCGCGGAAAAGGCACTCGCGTCTGAAACCGAGCGCATTCGCGCCCAGGCAAACCTACGACTCGCCGCTGAAGTGGCCATGCTCCGCGCCGAGGCGGAGAGCCGGCAGGCGAGTGGGCCGGATCAGGTCCACACAGAGCCATTGGAGCAGCCGGCTGACCCATCCTTCGTGTCGCGTATTCCGCACATCCAGTGGGATCGCGTCCGGTGGGATCTGGTCGCTGGTGCGATCGTCCTCGCGATCGTGATCGGCGCCGGTGTGATCTGGCTCCCCGGCATGTTTTCATCCACCGTGAAGACCTCCTCCAAGTGGGCTGACACCGCGGGCGAGGCGGCGACGAAGGCCGCCGATGCTGCCGTTGCCGCGGCGCCGGCCGTCAAGAACGCACTGGTCACGGCGGAGCGCGCGGCGCGTCGCCAGAGCTCAGCGACCACGAATCGTCCCGCCACCCCCGGCCCCGGTGCTCAGGCGCCGGGCGCAGCCGTAGGCGGCTTTCTTCTGGCGTTCTCGCGAATCCCGATGGACCTGTTCGCCGATGGCCGCCGTATCGGTACCACCGAGGACGGGCAGCTCCTGCTCAACGCCGGCAGTCACAAGATCGAGTTTGTCAGCGAGCGATTCAACTTCCGATCGACGGTCGCGCTGACGATTCGTCCCGGGCAGGTCACGGCCCACACCCTTGCGCTGCCGTCAGGCAGGGTGCACGTGACGACAACGCCGGGAGCGGAAGTGTGGATTGAAGGGGACCGTGCCGGCGTCGCGCCGCTCGACGCCATGCCCGTTGCGATCGGCACGCGTGAAGTGGTCGTCAAGGATGCGGCCTTCGGTGAGCGAAGGCAATCGGTTGAAGTGAAGAACGGTGAGACCACCGAGCTCACGGTGATGCCCGGGTCCGGGGCAGGTGCCACAGCACCTCGACTGGCGCCTCTCAGTCAGTAAGGTAAACTCCAATGGGATTTTCCAAGCAAGCCCGCCGCATGAACCAGTTCGGTGTGTTCAGCACGGGCCCCGAGCCGATCGTCTCGAATCCAAACCGTTCGTAAAAGGTCACGCTCGTCGGTTTGTCCGTTTCGAGATAGCCGACGGCGCGCGCGCGATCCAGACGCGCGCAAGACTCGCTCATGAGCAGGCTCCCGATGCCTCGCCGCTGCAAATGCGCCTCGACTGCAACCGGTCCGAGGTGCCAATGGGGCTCCGCGGGGTCGTGTTGCGCCCACGTCCCCATCCATCGCCCGACGCGCGCGAACGCGCCCCCGCCGACCGCAGGGAATATGCGCGGGACGAGGGTGATCCTCTCCTTCATCGATGGCTGGCATTTCCCCGGCGGCACCATGCCGGCAATTCCGACGAGCGTGCCGTCCTGAAACCCGCCAAGCAGAACGCCCTTGGAGAAGATCAACGGCAGCGCCACGCCGAACATACGGATCAATCGATTGCCGCGAACCTCCGCATCGGCGCCGAGTGCCGCGATGTGGAGCGGGTTGTCTCGCATCCCGCGCGCGACGATTCCGACGGCAGACTGAAGATCCGCCTCGCTGAGCTCGCGTACGACGACAGCGCTGGGCACCCCGAGGATATTACCCCTCGACCGCGGTCCGACATGCCCGCACCGCAGTTCCAGTCTGATCTACGGATTTGCCCGGCTGAACGATGCGAGCCGGACGGCGATGGCGTCGATGGCGGCGACTGCCTGCGCGCCGGTGCCTTCGAAGTTGTTCACCATGATGACAAAGGCAAGCGTTTCGCCGTCGCGCGCCCGGACGTAGCCTGTGAGAGAGCGTACGTTCGACATCGTTCCAGTCTTCGCCCGCACGTTGTTTTCAGCGGGAGTCCCTTTCATCCGCGCCGCCAGCGTACCGTCGACGCCCGCAATCGGCAGCGCCGTCATCCACGGCGACGTTCCGGCGGGGTCGTACATCCGCACCAGGACGGTGAGCAACGTATCGGCCGCGAGCACGTCGCGCCGCGACAATCCCGATCCGTCAACGAGCTGAGATCCGTTTGCGGGGACGCCCCACATCAGCAGCCGCTGCTTCATCCCCTCGAGCGCCTGGTCGTTCGTGCGCGGAGGTGGCCCGGAAGCGTTGAGCCGCTCCACGGCCTCGCCGTACAGGTTGATGCTTTCCTTGAGCATCGGCTGCACGATCTCCGACAGAGGATGCGAGCGGTACGTGTAGAGGATCGCGCCGGAGTCTGGATTGGGCCGACTGAAGCCGGTCCCCACGTCGATGTCGTCGGCGTCGACGGCACTGCCGGTGACGTCGATGCCGGCGTCGATGAGTCTCCGGCGCAGCACACGAGCGAACCACACGGTCGGATTTCCCGCAGCGACGGCCAGCGTTGCGGGCCTCGCTCCGGCAGGAATCGCACCTGCAATCGTCAGCGTCGTCTCACCGGGTCGAATCTCGGGCCACAGCAGTAGCTGGCTCCCGGCGGCGCCGGTGACGCTGCGATTCACGAGCGGGACGTCCTGCGCTTCGTGGTCGACGCTGACCACGGTTGGCGAACCAGCAGCGGCTCCAGGCGCAACGGTCACCGTCAGTTTGTTCTCTGCGAGATTCAACGCACCGAAGATCGCGCCCGTCGGGTATCCAAGGTCGTCCCACGACCACGCGAAACCGGGCCTCGGCTCCTCGAGCTCGTCGTCGACGCCGATGACGCGGCCGTCGACACGTCGGATGCCGATCGCCTTCAACGCGGCCACCCAGGTCGAGAGATCGTCACCGCCCCGCCCGGCTATCGCCGGATCGCCGGAGCCGACAATGAGCAGCTCACCCTGCAGCACGCCATCCGACACCGCACCGACAGCGCGAAGCGTCGTCTGGAACCGGTAATCCCATCCAACGGCATCCACCGCCGTCGCAACGCTCACGATCTTCGCGACCGACGCGGGCACCATCAGCGTACGTGCGTTCAGATCGAACAGGCGCTCGTTGTTCGTCAGCGACTGTATCGCGATCCCCCACGTGGCCCGTTGCACACCCGGCATCTGGGTTGCGGCGGCAATGTCGGTTGCCAGTTGCCTGGTCGGATCGACTTGAGGAGCTGATGGGAGCTGGGGAGGTGATTTGGCGCAGCTGGTGGCGCTCAGCAATGCACAATTCAAAATGCAAAATGCAAACACCACGCGCGTACGCGAAAACGGGGTGGAAGGCGTGGCGACCTCCACCCCGGTCCTGCAAACAACGCAGTGTTTGCATTTTGCATTTTGCATCTTGAATTACAGAGTCATTTCAAGCCGTCTATCGCCATCATCGCATCATTGAGTGCGACCGCTTCAACGGTGGCGCTACCTCCCTCGTCGGCGCGATTGGCGATCACAGCGTCTCCCTGTCGTGCGAACGTGACGGTCTCGGTCTTTCCGTTGTCCATCCTCACGGTCGCCACGAGCGTCGGCATCTTCAGCGCCGGGTCAACGCGCTCCTGGAAGAGCTGCGCGCGGATGTTCGACAGCTTCATCAGCATGTCCTCGACCTTCGCGGTGTCGACCACCGTGCCAGCCGCGTTCTTCCAGACGTCCTTGCCGTCCTTGTCCTTCGATCGCTCGAACGTCAGCGTTTCCGCGCCGCGGTGCAGCTCGACGCGCGAGGCGTTGAACGACCGTCCATCGAACATGTCCTTGCGACGGAACATGTCGGCGCCTTTCTGGAGATCCACCGCCGTCGCCTGCGGAATGGTGAACACTATCGGCCGCGACACGTCGCGCGCGTACGCGGAATCGCCTTCGACCTTGCCGATTGCCAGGGTTGCGCGGGCGCTGCCCGATATCACGGTTGTGGTCACCGCCGGCCGGTCGAGGCCATACGCCTGGAGATCGACCGCGCCGGGCGACACGATTTTCTGCATCTGCGTCGATGACAGCGACGAGAGTGCCGCTTCCGCCGTGCCGAAATCGGCCCGCGCGTTGTACGGCTTCACGATCGCCCATTCCCCGTTGCTCTTGGCAAGCTGAGTGATGGCCCCCCCGCGCGCGATCTCGAGGCCGTCCACTTTGTCGTGGTCGAACTTCAACAATGTTTTATCGCGCAGGTCGAACGGCGTGCGGTTGAATGTGCCCTCGAGAAAGGACGAGATCAGGATGACGCGCTTCTCATCCGCCCTCTTCGCATAGAGGTCCCCGCCGGCGGCGGTCTTCTCGCCGACGAGCAGATGCCGAAGATCTTTCTCGCCCTTGACGCGGAAGGCGACATCGAGCTTCGCCGGGTTCAGGCCGTATTGCGCGAGGTCTGTCGGGTTGTCGTCGACGACGCCGTTGACCTCGAGAGAAGCGATGTTCGTGGCCGTATTCGTGAGCTGTCCCTGGTCGGCATCGGTCTTTTCGGGCTCGACGAGCTGCCACGTGCCGTTCGTCTTCTCGGCCCGCGAGCTCTCGGCCGCCGCCGGCTTGATCTGGATCTCCTCGATCTGATCCGCCTCGACGGTGAACGCTTTCGCCTTGATCTCTGCCGTCCCTGAGGCCGGCTTCTTGGAATCGACGAAGTAAATGTACCCGACGAGCCCGAGAAGCACGACCGCGAGCGCGATCGTGGATTTCAGTCCCCGCACGTCAGCGTTTCCTCCACCAGGTATAGACGCCCGTGCCGAACACGATCGCCGGGATCACGAGCAGAGACATCCATAACGTCGCCACCGTCTGCCGCGCCGTCATCGTCAGGCGGCTGTCATTCGGCGGCTTCGCACGGATCGAGATCAGGTTCTCCTGCTGCGCCAGCCAGTTGATCGTGTTGAGGAACAGATCCTGGTTGCCCTGAATGCGGAGCGCATTGTTGGCGGCGAAGTCGGAGTCGCCAATCGTGACGAACCGGGACTCGGGCGTGCGCGGCTGGTCGCCCGCTGCCGCTTTCGCCGGATCCGGCTTCGGTGCGTCGACCGCATTGGTCGCGGTCACCGCGCCGATCGAGACCGGCCCCTGCTTGTCGCCCTTGTCCGTATTCAGCTCCACCTTGCCGGACTTGAGCTGGCTCATGTCCGTTTCCGCCCAGCTGCGCGGGCTGGTCTGAAGAATGGTGACCGCCGCGCGGCCGTTCGTGGCGGGAAGAATCGGCGTAATCGATCGCGCCAGTGGATACGCCGTGAGGACGTTGCTGAATCGATCCGTGATCGGATGTGAGGGATAGCTCGCCACAACGGGTACCGACGCGTCGGTGCCGATCAGCTGTCCGATCCCGCTCGCATCGACAACCACATCCTTCCCGGCCTGGAAATCCCAGTCCTTCAGCAGCGCGTCCGTCACGGGGGTTGGAGGATCCTTTTCCCCGGGCGGATCGGTCAGCACGAGCACGTGCCCGCCCTTCTTCAGGAACCGCTCGAGCATGTCGGCTTCCGGCTGCAGGAGATCCGTTTTCGGCCCTGCGATGATGACAACCGCCGCGTCGGCCGGGACGTCCATCTCCTGCGCGAGCACGGTCTTGGCCACCTCGTAATTGTCGCCCTCGAGCGCCGTCTTGGCGCCGCTGTATCCGCCGAGCGGCTCGCTGCTGTCCGGGTCCCTTTCGCCGTGCCCCTGGACGAAATAGACCTTCTTCTTCTCGCCCGTCAGCACCTTCACCAGCGCGTTGGTCAGTTCCTGCTCCTCGGACGAGTTCACGCGCTCGATGCGGCCCTTGTATTCGAGTACCACCGTGCCGTAGGTCGTCACCTGGTACTGCTTCGCGTCGCCTGGACTTCTTGTCCGCGTCGATGTACTGGACGTCGACCTTCGACGGAGACTGATACTTGTATTCCTCGAGGCTGCTTCGGAACGGGTCGAAGCCGGTCGGCTTATCGAACACGAGGAACTTCACCGGCGCATCGAGGTCCTTCAACAGCTTGACCGTCTGGTCCGACAGCGTGAACTGCTGGTTCTTGGTCAGGTCCCAGCGCTTGTTCTGCCGGAACGAGAGGTAATTCACCGCGACGAGGATCGCGACGAAGATCAGCACGCTGATGCTGGCAATCGCGCCGTAACGCGCGTTGCGGCGCTGGAAATAGTCGATGATCTCGCGCCATTGTCCGAGTGTGTAGAGCACCACGCACGCGAGGCCGCCCCACGCGGCGTAGACCGCGTATTGATCCCACTCTGGCCTCAGGATGCGCACGGCGACGGCGGCGACGACGAGCGCCGTGCCAAGCCAGCCGACGATATTGAGAATGTTCTTGACCATCGCCTCAACCCTTCCAGCGTTCGGTGTCGACCGATCGAGCCGTCAGGAACAGCCCGAACGAGATGACGCTGAAGTAGTAGACCAGGTGCTTCGTATCGAGAATCCCTTTTGTGAAGTCGTCGAAATGCTCGGTAATCGACAGGTAGTTCAGCACGCTCTGTGTCGTCGGTCCGGTAAACGACGCGAGCCAGTTGATCACCCACAGGAGCAGGAACACCGCGAAGGTCACCATCCCGGACACGATCTGGTTCTTCGTCAGGCTCGAGATGAGCAGTCCGACCGAGATGAAGCAGCCGCCCATCAGCAGCAGTCCGAGGTAGCCGGTGATCACCGGGCGCCATTCGGGGTTGCCGTACGAGAACAGCAGCGCCATGTGAATCATCGTGACGAGCAGCATGGCGGCGTACAGCACCATCGCGCCGAGAAACTTGCCCATGATGATCTGGAAATCGGTCAGCGGCGATGTGAGGAGCAGCTCGATCGTGCCCGAGCGCTTTTCCTCGGAGTAGGTCCGCATCGTGATCAGCGGCAGCACGAACAGCAGGATGACGCTGGCGTTCAGAAACAGCGGGCGTATCAGTTGCTGGTTGATATTCGCGCCCCCTCCCTCCGGCCCGGCGAACTGCAGGCTCTGCTGGTTGAAGTAAATGAGGCTGACCCAGAAGAACCAGCCCCAGAGCAGCGCAAAGAAGCCAATCACGACGTAGGCAATCGGCGTCGAGAAGGCGGACTTCACCTCTTTGTGCGCAAGCGCCAGGATGTTACTCATGCGAAGCCTCCGCAACGGCCGGCGGCGCGGCCACGTCTTCGGTCGTCACGTGCAGGAAGATCTCCTCGAGGCTCATGCGCATCGGGCGCATCTCGAGCAGCCCCCAGCCGCGGCCGACAACCGCCGCCGCGAGCTCGCGCCGGACATCATGCCCCGTCTCGCTGTCGATCTCGAAGCCGACGATCTGCTGCTTTTGTGTCCGCGACGGCCACACGCGTCACGCCCGCCACGCGCTGCAGGACCGCCGCCGCATCGGCGCCCTGCGCGTCCACCTGGAGATACATCGTTTCGGAGCCACGCAGCCGCGACGTCAGGTTGTCGGGCGTGTCGACGGCGACGACCTTGCCTTTGTTGATGATGACGACGCGCTGACAGGTCTGGCTGACTTCCGGCAGGATGTGCGTGCTGAGAATGATCGTGTGGTCGCCGGCGAGCCCCTTGATGAGCTGCCGCGTTTCGATGATCTGCTTCGGGTCGAGGCCGGCGGTCGGCTCGTCGAGGATGAGGACATCAGGGTTGTGGAGCAGCGCCTGCGCAAGTCCGACACGCTGACGATACCCCTTTGACAGCTTCCCGCAATGGCGATCCGCAACGTCGTCGATGCGCGTCTTCTTCATCATCTCGCCGATGCGCGCCTTGCGACTCTTTCCGCGGCACACCCTTGATCCGCGCCACGAACGTCAGGTATTCGCGCACCGTCATGTCGGGATAGAGCGGAGGTGTTTCCGGGAGGTAGCCGGTGCGGCGCTTGGCTTCGATTGGCTGTTCGAACACGTCGTAACCGGCCACGATCGCCTTGCCCTCGCTTGGCGGCATGTAGCCGGTCAGCACGCGCATCGTCGTCGTCTTGCCGGCGCCGTTCGGACCAAGAAAGCCGAGAATCTCGCCCCGCTCGACCGTAAAGCTCACGTCGTTCACCGCGGTCACGGGGCCGTACCGCTTCGTGAGGTGTTGAACCTCGATCAATTGAGTTCCTCCGGTGTCCTGCTCGTCAACGTGTAGAAAATCCGGTTATTTAACAGCCGATTATACGTACGCCGGGTCCCAAAGGACCCGGTCGTCCTTTTGGACCCGCCTTTCGGACGTCGGGAGGCGTCAATCGGCCGGGATCCGGGAAGATAGGAAGAGAGTCTTCAAAGAACAGGGGGAAGGGGTTAGGGGGAAGGGGTTGGGGGTTAGAGGGAAGGGGTTAGGGGGAAGGGGTTAGGGGAGTTAGGGGTTAGGGTAAAAACGCGGATGGCAACTGAGACCGTCACATGCACCGTCTGTGAGCTTCACGCTGAAGCGATCTTCCGCGTCGAGGGAATGGACTGCAACGAGGAGGTCGTGATCCTCGAGCGACGGCTGAAGCCGCTCGCGGGTCTCGAAGCGGTCTCCGCGGATGTGATCGGCCAGCGGCTGCACGTCAAGTACGACGCCGCAAAGCTGACGACGTCGGCAATGGTCGACGCGGTGGGTGAGACCGGCATGCGCATGTGGCTCGAGCACGAGGAGCCGATGGCGTACGGCGGTGCGCTCGAGTGGCGGTGGAAGCTGATGATCGCGTGTGGCCTTCTTCTGGCCGCCGGAGCGCTGTCCGGCGCCTCAGGGTTCCCGCGGGCGTCACTGCCGCTCTACCTGGCTGGCGCCGCCGCCGGCATCGTTTATCCGATCCGTCGCGCGATCACCGCCGCCCGATCACGCACGCTCGACATCAACGTGCTGATGGTCGTCGCGGTGGTGGGTGCGATGGCGCTGGGCGACTGGCTCGAAGCGACGACGCGTCGTCTTTCTGTTCGTCGATTGCGCAGTGGCTCGAAGTCCGGACGATGGAGCGGGCGCGCCAGGCGATTCGGGCGCTGATCGATCTCGCGCCGCGCGATGCGCTGGTCAGGCGCAACGGGCGCGACGAGCGCGTCGCTGTAGACGCGATTGCGCCCGGCGACGAGATCGTCGTCCGGCCGGGCGAGAAGATTCCGCTCGACGGCGTCGTGCTGACCGGCCACAGCGACGTCAACGAGGCGCCGCTCACCGGCGAATCCCGGCCCATCGACAAAGATCCAGGCGACGAGGTCTTTGCCGGGACGATCAACGGCCGCGGCGCGATGGAGGTGCGCGTCACCCGCCTGGGGCGCGACAGCCGTCTCTCGCACATCATTCACCTGGTCGAAACAGCGCAGGCACGGCGCGCGCCCGTTCAGTCCTTCGTCGATCGATTTGCGCGGGTCTACACGCCAATCGTGCTGGCGCTGGCGGTGGTCGTCGCGGTGGTGCCGCCGCTCGCGGGCGCAGCGCCCATCTCGGTGTGGTTGTATCGAGCGCTCGTCCTGCTCGTCATCGCGTGCCCATGCGCCCTCGTCATCTCGACGCCCGTGTCGATCGTTGCGGCGCTTTCAGCGGCGGCGCGGAACGGCGTGCTGATCAAGGGTGGCGCCTACCTCGAGCGCCTCGCAGGCATCCGCATCGTCGCCTTCGACAAGACCGGCACGCTGACGAAAGGCGAGCTGAAGGTGACCGACGTCGCTCCGCTCGACGGTGTCGCGCCGCTCGATGTGATGCGGCTGGCGGCGGCCGTCGAATCGCGCTCGGCGCATCCCGTTGCAGCCGCGATCAGCGCGACACACCCACGTGCTTCTCCCGAGTCTGCCCTCGGTCCAGCGATTCACGTCCGTGCCGGGTATGGGCGCCGAAGGGGACGTCGACGGCCGCCACGTGGTGATTGGGAACGAGCGCTTCTTCGAGTCGCATCACATTCCACTGCCCACGACATGGCCGGATGCCGATCGGCTGCGCGCGAACGGGAAGTCGCTCGTATTTGTCGCCGCCGACGGTGTGGCGCTCGGCGCGATTGCCGTGGCCGACCGTCCGCGCGAGACCGCGCGCGAGGCCATCGAGATGCTTCGGGAGCAGCACGTCTCGGTGATCGCGATGCTTACCGGCGATCACGAGGAAACAGCGGCCGCCATCGCACGCGAGCTGAGAGTCGACGAGTATCACGCCGCGCTGCTGCCAGAACAGAAGCAGGCGATGGTCGAGTCACTGCGCGCCGCACATGGCGCGTTGCTGATGGTCGGAGACGGCGTGAACGATGCGCCCGCGCTGGCTGCCGCGGACGTCGGTGTGGCGATGGGCGCCGCGGGATCCGACGTCGCGCTCGAGACCGCGGACGTGGCGCTGATGTCCGACGAGCTGCTGAAGCTGCCCTATGCGATCCGCCTTGCGCGCGCCTCGATGCGGAACATCAGGACCAACGTGGCCATCTCGCTGCTGTCTGAAGGCCGCGTTCCTCGCGCTGGCGATCACCGGCGTCGCGACGCTGTGGATGGCGGTCCTCGCCGACACCGGCGCCACCGTCATCGTCGTGGCGAACGCGCTGCGCCTGCTCCGCGCCCGGTAGCCACGAAGAGCTCAAAGACGAATTGGCCACAAAGGACACGAAGTTCACAAAAGGAAAAACCCTTTGAGTTCTTTGTGCCCTTTGTGGCCGATTCGTTTTCGTGGCCTTCGCGGCGAGCGTCAGGCTTTTCGGTTTGAGAAGAAGTGAGAATCGACGTAATCGGCGATCGCTGCCTGGTCGTCGGCGTTGAGGTTCTTGAACTCGAAGCCCATGCCGACGCGCCTGTCGCTCCAGGCGATCGTCGATTCCACGTCGATATCCCGCTTGCCCATCGGCAGCCGGAATCGCGCCTTCACGACAAGGCCCTTTTCGAGCGGGCTCGTCGTCCGCACGGCCACGCCGCCCCTGCTGATGTTCAGCGTGACCGCCGCGGCAATGTTGTTGCCGAATCGGTAAGCGATGGGAATCCCCAGGACGACGCGCGGCCCCGTGCGCCGGTTGAAGTCGCCTGGGAAGAGATGGGGTGCAAGTGACGGCAAGATATGCTGGAGCGCCGTGTACTCGTTGACGTAACCCGAGACGTTGAGCGCTGCCAGCTCGCGGACCTCTCCGGCGTTCGCGATCGTGCCGCTGAAGACCACGATCGGTGGTTTGACCGGGTCCAGCTTGCGCAGTCGCCTGACCAGATTGACCCCCTGCGCCTGCGGCAGACGCAAATCGACGACGATCAGGTCGATCTTGTCCAGTTCCACCTTCACGCGCGCGATGAGCTCGTTCCCATTGGAGACGGTCACGGCGCGGTGGCCAGCCCGCTTCGAGCACCGACTTGAAGCGGTCGCGAACAAAAGCCGTATCGTCGGCGACGATGACGATTTTGGCAGCGACGGCTGCAGTGGTGCTCACGTCTCTAGTATCGGTATGGCAAGTTCGCGACCTTAGGCTTCATTGCGGACATCGTGATGATCTCGCTATAATCCGACGTTCTACAGGGAAATGCTGGATCCGCCTGAGGATGCGGCTTTTTTCCGACCTGCTGACGGCGGCTTTCCGCCGTATGGAGCCCGTATGGCGACCTGCCCCGAGTGTGAATTCGACGAGATCGAGACCGCAGACTACGAAGAGGGCGACACGTTCAGTTGCCCGGAGTGCGGGAAGAACCTCATGCTGCTGGGCGCCGACGAGGTCGAAATCGCCGACGACGAGGACGAAGACCTGGACGACGACGAGGACGACGAGGATGAGGACGAGGACGACGACGAGGACGAAGACGATATCGATGACGACGAAGAAGCTGTCGACGAAGAGGATGTCGACGAGTGAGCGAGGCGCCCGATCATCGGCGCCTCTTTGACATCCTCGCGAGCTTCGATTCAGTCATCGTCGCGTTCAGCGGCGGCGTCGATAGTGCGTTCCTGGCGTGGGCGGCCACTGAAGTGTTCGGCCGCGACCGCGCCCTCTGCATCACGGCCGACAGTCCCAGCTATCCCGATCGCCACCGGCAGCTTGCGCTGTCGGTCGCTCGTGAGTTCGGTCTTCACCACGAGGTCATCCACACCGGCGAACTGGAACGGCCCGACTACCGCGCGAATCCGACAAATCGCTGTTACTTCTGCAAGCACGAGCTCTACACCGCGCTGAGCGGCGTCGCGGCGTTGCGGGGCTTCCAGACGATTGTCGACGGCGCGAACGCCGACGACCGCGGCGACTATCGTCCGGGGCGCCAGGCGGCGCGTGAGTTCGGCGTACGCAGTCCGCTCGATGACGCGGACCTGACGAAGGCAGATATCCGCTGGCTGTCGCGGCGCGCGGGATTACCGACGTGGGACGAACCGGCATCCGCGTGCCTGTCGTCCCGGATTCCCTACCACTCCGAAGTCACGAGCGAAAAGCTGCGCATGATCGAGCGCGCGGAGAGCGTGCTGCGCGACCTCGGCTTCCGCGTGTGCCGCGTGCGCCATCACGACGAAGCGGCGCGGATCGAGATCGGCGCGACGAGCTGCCGCGCGCGCTGGAAGCGGAAACCAGCGAGCGGATCGTGCGCCAGCTGCGCGCGCTTGGCTATCGACGAGGTCACGATCGACCCGCGCGGGTACCGGATGGGCAGCCTGAACGAAGGTGTCGTCCTCCGCCCAGCCTGACGATCACGGGCCACGGAGACACGAAGGCACGGAGCCAAAAAGGATTCTCCGTGCCTCTGTGACTCCGTGGCTCGTCGCGGCGATCTACCTCGCGCTACATATTCCGTTTCTCGCGCCTTCCCTCGAAGACATCGACTCCATCAACTTCGCGCTCGGCTTGCGCGAATTCAACCCCGCGTTGCACCAGCCGCACCCGCCCGGCTATCCGGTGTACATGGTGCTCGGGCCACGTGTCCCTCGCGATCGTCGAACGCGTGTCGTCGATGACGCGCGTCAGCGCCGAAGCGTGGTCGCTTGCCGTCTGGTCGGCGATAGGAGGAGCCGGCTGCATTATCGCCGCATGGTTTCTATTCGCGGCGTTGGCCGAACGGGCCGCGCAAATCCCAAATCCCAGATCCCAAGCCCCAAGCGGCCAATCCCAGACAACTTGGGAGTTGGGAGTTGGAAGTTGGGAATTGACGCGCATGAGGCGCGTCGGGCGGCGATGTGGGCGACGCTCCTGCTTGCGGCGTCGCCGCTGTTCTGGATGTCCGGCCTGCGGCCGATGAGCGACTGCCTGGCCTTGCGCTCGCGATCGGTGCGCAGGCACTGCTGCTGCGCCGCGGACCTTCGCGCGCTCGATCCAGGGCGCCCTGTTGCGCCGCGATCGCAGCGGGCGTTCGCGTGCAGACCGCGGTGCTGACGGTTCCCGTGCTCGCGTTCGTATTGCTGGAACAGCGGGACCTCAAGGCATGGTGGCAGGCCGGTCGCGGCATTTGCCGCTGGCTGTCTCGCGTGGGGCGTCCCGCTTGTCGTCGCCAGTGGCGGCATTGATGCCTACCTGGCCGCACTCAATTCGCAGGCCGGCGAGGACTTCGCGTGGGTCGACATGCTCTGGGCGACTCCGACGCCGCGGCATGTCGCCATCGCGCTCTATCAGACGCTCGTGCTCCCGTGGGCGTCGATCCCGCTCGCGGTGGCCGTCGATGCTTGCCGCCGCGATCGGTACGCTGGTCATGCTGTTGCGCGAATGGCGCGCGTTGCTGCTGCTCGTCGATCGCGTTTGTCCCGTACTTCGTCGTTCCACCTGCTGTTTCAGGAGACCGACACCGTCCGCTACGCGCTGCCCGTGCTGCCCGCGATTGCGTGGCTGGCGGCGCGCGGCATCGCGCTCGCGGGTCGATTCACCGCGGTCGTGGCAGTCCCCTTCGTCGTATCCGCGCTGATCGTCGCGGTTCCGGGCGCCGTCGCGTACGGCCGCGATCCGCATCCGGCGTTTCGCGCCATCGCCGATGCGGTTCAGCGTGCGCGCGTGCAGCCTCCGGCGCCGTTTACAGCCACTACGGCGTACGACGTCCGCTGCAGGCCGCCGATACCGGCGCGCTCCACATCGTCGAGCCGCGGACCAAGTACGAGTGGCTGGGCCTTGTGGATTACTGGCGTAGCGGCGGCACCGCTCCCGTCTGGTTTTTCGCCGACGAGCGACGCACCGATCTAGCGCTCATCGACCCGCAGAGCCGTCACGACGTCGTCCGCTACCGGTGGGCGGTGGAACAGCGTCCCGAGCTGAGCGGGACACGGCCGCTTGGCGTCGACTGGTACAGGTTGCTTGCACCCGGGTGGTTTGCCGGGCAGGGGTGGTCACTGACCCCGGAGACAGGCGGCATCACGCAGGCGACGGCGATGGGACCGGACCACCGTCCGATCGAGGCGTTTGTCCGCCGGCGTCCCGGCGCCTTTCATCTCGTCGTGGGCGGACGGCACCTGGGCAATGAAGGCGATGCGGACGCGGAGCTCGAGCTGGCCGTCGACGGCGCGCGTGTCGATCGCTGGACGCTGCCGTTCAAGGATCGCAACTTCCTTCGGTTCATAGACTTGCCGCAGGGCATTGCCGGACCGGGAACATTCGCGAGCCTCACGATCTCGTCACGCAGCCTCAACCCGGTGCAACCGCGCCCGTCGCCATCCGTCAGTTCGACATCCAGCCCGCCGCGCAGATGATTTACGGCTACGGCGAAGGATGGCACGAGGACGAGTTCGCCGTTGAGACCGGCCTGAAGTGGCGATGGACGAGCGAGCGATCTGTCGCTTCAGATCAAGGGTCCATCGCAGCCTGTTCAGCTCACGATGAGAGGCGAGTCGCCGCTGCGCTACCTCAATGCGCCCCCGACCGTGAAAGTGACCGCGGGTGGTGCCACCATCGCGCAGTTTCAGCCGGAAGCCGACTTCGAGTGGAACGTCACAGTGCCAGCGGACGCGCTGGCGCGGTCCGGTGGCGCCGTCGCGATCGAAACCGATCGCGTTTACCTTCCCGGCCCAGCTGAAGGCACCGCCGACACGCGTCATCTCGGCTTGCGCATCTTCGATTTGCGCGTCACTCCGGTCTCGCCTTGATTGACACTCCGAGGATCGGCCTGTAAGCTCGTCGCGGCACTCCCAACGCATCACCCACTCAGGAGAGCGCCTCTATGAGTTCGCGCCGCATATCTTTTTTGACCGCCATCGTCCTTACGATGGTGATTGTGCTTTCGGGATGCGCGAAGAAAGTGCCGCCGCCGCGCCACCGCCGCCGGCTCCGCCGCCAGTGGCTGCGGCGCCGCCGCCACCGCCACCGCCACCGCCACCACCGCCGCCACCACCTGCGCCGGCGCCTCGTCCGCTGACCGAAGACGAGATCTTCCAGCGGAAGACGCTCGACCAGCTGAACGCGGAGAAACCGCTGGGCGACATCGGATTCGACTACGACATGTCGACGCTGAGAGACGATGCGCGCGCGACGCTGCAGCGCAACGCCGACTACATGCGCCGGTGGCCGTCAATCAGGGTGACGGTCGAGGGGCACGCTGACGCGCGCGGCACCAACGAATACAACCTGGCGCTTGGTGAGCGCCGCGGCGCCTCGGTGAAGGACTACCTGGTCAGCCTGGGGATTGGCGCGGATCGGATGCTCGCGATCAGCAAGGGTGAAGAGGAGCCGCTCTGCACGGAGATGACCGAGGCGTGCTGCGCGATGAACCGCCGCGGCCACTTCATCATTACGGCGAAATAACCCAATCGATCGAAGAGGCGGACCTTGAGGTCCGCCTCTACATCAGGCGCAACTCCTCGACGATCGCTTCTGCGGCCGCTCGCGGATCCTGCGCGGCGATGATCGGCCGTCCCACCACGATATAGCTCGCGCCCGCACGGATCGCCTCCGCCGGTCCCATCGTTCGTGACTGATCGTTGCGTTCGCTGCCTGCGGATGCGCCGCGAATTCCCGGCGTGACGATCTGAAAGTCCGGTCCGCAGGCCTTTCGTATGGCAGGTGTTTCCTGAGCGGAGGCCACGACTCCCTGCAGTCCTGCCTGCTGCGTCATGCGCGCGAGCGCCAGCACCTGGTCGAGCACAGGTCGTTCGACGCCAACCGTGCGCAGCGCCTCGTTGTCCATGCTCGTGAGCACCGTGACGCGCAATCATGAGCGGGGA
Organism: uncultured Acidobacteriota bacterium; assembly: GCA_963741135.1. Lineage (GTDB taxonomy): Bacteria > Acidobacteriota > Vicinamibacteria > Vicinamibacterales > UBA2999 > Gp6-AA40. The sequence goes on along the minus strand of CAVUHC010000002.1, from coordinate 248,959 downwards.
CGGACGTCCCAGCTTTGCGGAGGTGTCGCGCGCCGCGCGCGCGGCGGCCTGCATCATCGCGCTCCCGCCGGACGCGTGGACGTTGATCATCCACGCACCGGTGTGCGACCGCGGCCTCAACCGCCTGCTCCACGGTATTCGGGATGTCGTGGTACTTGAGGTCGAGGAAGACACGGGCACCGGCATCCACCAGCGTGTGCACGAGCTCGGGTCCTTCGCTGGTGAACAGGCGGTTGCCGACCTTGAATCCACCGACGACGCCGCGGAGTGCAGTCGGCCAGTTCCATCGCACGCTCGCCCGCTCTCGACGTCGAGCGCGACTAGGAGCTGATCCACTGCTTCTCGCGCGAGCTGGTATCGATGCTTCCCACCAGGTCGGACAGGCGCGCGATCGTCGTGCCGGCGCATGTAATCGGTCAGGCCGTCGAGGAGCTTGCTCCAGATGAACGGATCGACGAAGTTCGCCGTCCCCACCTGCACGGCGGTGGCGCCGGCGATGATGAACTCCAGCGCATCGCGCGCGCTCGCGATGCCGCCCATGCCGATGACCGGAATCTTCACGGCACGGCGGCACTCGTAGACCATGCGAACCGCGATCGGCCGGATCGCGGGACCGCTCAGCCCGCCGACGATGTTCGAGAGCTTCGGGCGGCGCGTTTCGATGTCGATGGCCATCGCGAGGAACGTGTTGACGAGCGACACCGCGTCCGCGCCTGCGTCTTCTGACGCTCGGGCGAACGATGCGACATCGGTGACGTTGGGCGTGAGCTTCGGGATCACGGGAAGCTGCGTGACCTTCTTCACCGCGCTCACGACGTCGAAGGTGCCGTTGAGGCTGCAGCCGAACGTGATGCCGCCTTCCTTGATGTTCGGGCACGAGATGTTCAGCTCGAGTGCCGCGACGCCTTCCGCATCGGAGAGGATTCGCGCGAGCTCGACGTACTCGTCGAGCGTGCTTCCGCAGATGTTGACGATGACGGTCGCGCGCAGCCGGCGCAGCTCCGGCAGCTTTTCGCGGATGAAGCGGTGGACGCCGATGCCCTGCAGACCGATCGCGTTGAGCATCCCCGACGGCGTCTCGACGATCCGCTCCGGCGGATGGCCTTCGCGCTCCTTGAGGAAGAGACCCTTGACCGCGACGCCGCCGAGCGTCGAGAGGTCGATCGCCTCGGCGTATTCGACGCCGTAGCCGAAGCAGCCGCTCGCCGCGATGAGCGGATTTGCGAGACGACAGCGTGCCGATCTGGACGGACAGGTCAGTCAAATCCCAAACCCCAAATCCCAACTCCCAAGTACCAATCCGCGAAATCGTAGTCCAAATCCCAGGACATCCAATTGCTCGGTACTCGGATTGGATTCGATTTCCACTATTCCCATACGACGTCGTCCCCCCTGAACACGGGGCCGGCAATGCACGACCGGACGTAGTGGTGCGCCGCGTGCCCATCGCGCACGGGAATCACGCAGCTGTAGCAGCCGCCCATTCCGCAGCCCATCGACGCGCTCGACCGACACCTGCGACGGGCGCTTGAACCTGACGGCCGACGTGCGCCACCGCCTCGAGCATCGGCTCGGGCCCGCAGGCGTAGATCATGACGTCGGCGCCGAGACCGGGATCCGCAGCCGTCGCAGCTCGCGCTCCGAGGGCACGGTAATGCGCGCGCGATCGCCGATGCTCCCGTCCTCGGTGGCCAGCACGAGCCGGATGCCGCGCTGACGCGAACCAGTCGAGATAGAAGAGCTCCGCAGCCGCTGCGCGCGCCGTAGAACAGCGTCGTCTTCGTTCCGCGATCGATCAGCGCGTCACCGAGCGTCGCGAACGGCGCGAGGCCGACGCCGCCGGCGACCATCCACGCCTCCGCGGGCGGATCGATGGGCTCGAATGGACGGCCAAGCGGTCCGAGGCACGAGATCGACGTCACCTTCGACGGCATCGAACAGCATGCCGGTCGTGACGCCGATCGCGTTTGCTCAGCAGCGTAAAGACCTTCGATACGCCCGTTCGAGCGAAGCACCTCGAACACGGAAAACGGACGGCGCAGCAGCGGATCGCCTGCCGCGGCCGGACTTCACCATGACGAACTGACCCGGAGCGGTGTTGGCGGCGATCTCTGGAGCAGCGAGCGCGATGACGTTGTAGTCGGAGGAGAGGCGCGTGTTGCGAATCACGCGTGCCTCGACGTCGACGAGCATTCTCGCGAGTATAGCTGTATACTGTGCGTGCTCTTTAATGCGGTCCGAGAGACCGCAAAGAGGTGACACATGCCTGACACGAAGTCCGCCGTCGTCATGGACGCGGACCGCATCGCCCGCACCCTCACCCGCATCGCACACGAAATCGTCGAGCGCAACAAAGGCGTTGATGATCTCGCGCTCATCGGCGTGCGCACGCGCGGCGTGCACATCGCGCGGCGCCTCGCGCGCACGCTTCGCGAGATCACGGCGACCGACATGCCGACCGGCGCGCTCGACATCACGCTCTATCGCGACGACCTGATGCGGTACGCCGTCGGCCCGCAGCCGGTTGTCCGGCGCACCGAGATTCCGTTTTCGATCGACGACAAGAAGATCCTGCTCGTGGACGACGTGCTCTACACGGGCCGGACGACGCGTGCCGCGCTCGACGCCCTCATCGATTTCGGACGGCCGAAAGCGATTCAGCTGATCGTCCTCGTCGATCGCGGTCACCGCGAGCTGCCTATCAAGGCGGATTACGTCGGAAAGAACCTGCCGACGAATCCGGAGGAAAGCGTTCGGGTGCGGCTCCAGGAAACGGATGGACAGGACGAGGTGGTGTTGCAGCAGGAGGCCACTGTATGACGACGGTTCAAGACGTGGAACAGAAGCCGGCGGTGACCTCGCTGCGGTCGAAGGATCTGCTCGGCATTGCGGAAATGCTGCCCGACGAAATCACGCTCGTGCTCGACACCGCGGACGCGATGAAAGAGATCGGTTCGCGTCCCATCAAGAAGGTACCGGCGTTGCGCGGCAAGACGGTCGTGAACCTCTTCTTCGAGCCCAGCACGCGCACGCGCACCTCGTTCGAGATCGCGGAAAAACGCCTCAGCGCCGACACGCTGAACATTGCGATCGCGACCTCGAGCGTCGTCAAAGGTGAAACGCTCGCCGACACGGCTATGAATCTCGAGGCGATGCGGCCCGACATGATCGTCCTCCGGCACTCCTCGTCCGGCGCGTGCCACCTCCTGTCGCGCATCTGCCGTTCGGCCATCATCAATGCCGGCGACGGCATGCACGAGCATCCGACGCAGGCACTGCTCGACGCGTTCACGATTCGCGAACACAAGAAGCGGCTGAGGGGCCTCAAGGTGGCAATTGTCGGCGACCTGTTGCATAGCCGCGTGCTGCGCTCGAATATCCACCTGCTGACCAAGATGGGCGCCGACGTGTGGGTGTGTGGGCCGCCGACGCTGATGCCGACAGACATCAGGCGATTTGGTGTCACGCCGACGAGCCGTGTCGAGGACGCGGTGGCCGGCGCCGACGTGATCATGATGCTGCGCATTCAGCTCGAACGGATGGAAGGCGCGTACTTCCCGTCGCTGCGCGAGTACTTCAGCGTCTTCGGCATGACCGAGGAGCGGGTGAAGCGTGCGAACCCCGACGTGATGATCATGCACCCCGGACCGATGAACCGCGGCGTGGAGATCGCGTCGGAGGTGGCGGATGGTCCGTACTCGGTGATTCTCGAACAAGTCGCCAACGGCGTGGCCGTACGGATGGCGGTTCTGTACCTGCTGGCCGGTGGAGCGGACCATGAAGAGGCTGCTTAAGGGCGGACGCATCGTCGATCCCGCCAACGGGATCGATGGCGCGCGCGACGTCCTGATCGACGGCGATCGCATCGCGCGCATAGGCGTTGATCTCCCCGTCGACGGCGTGGCGGTCGTGGAGATTCCCGACGGGATGGTGGTCTGTCCCGGGCTGATCGACATGCACGTGCATCTCCGAGAGCCGGGCCAGGAACACAAGGAAACGATTGCCTCCGGCACAGCATCAGCCGTCGCCGGTGGCTTTACCGCCGTCGCCTGCATGCCGAACACGAACCCGGTCAACGACGACGCCAACGTGACCGCGTACATCCTGGCAAAGGCGCGGGAAGCGAACCTGGCGCGCGTGTATCCGATCGGCGCTGTGTCGCGTTCGTCGAAAGGCGAGCTTCTCGCCGACATCGGCGACCTTCACAATGCCGGCTGCGTCGCGATTACCGACGACGGCCATCCCGTGGCGACGGCGCTCCTGCTGCGGCGGGCGCTCGAGTACGCAGGGATGTTCGACATGCCGGTCATCGAGCACTGCGAGGATCCGTCGCTGAAGGGCGATGGGGTCGCGCACGAGGGCTATTTCGCGGCCACGCTGGGCCTTCGTGGGATGCCCGGCGCGTGCGAGGCGCTTGGCGTCGAGCGGGGCGTGCTGCTGTCCGAGCTGACCGGATCGGCCTTTCACGTCGCGCACATGAGCGCGCGCGCGTCACTGCGCGCCGTGCGCAAAGGCAAGGAGGCGGGCGTTCGCGTCACGTGTGAGGTCGCCCCGCATCACTTCACCCTCACCGACGAAGCGCTGGCCACGCCGCTCGCCTATGACACCAACACGAAGATGAACCCGCCGCTGCGTGAGGCCGAGGATCGAGACGCGATGCTGGCCGGGATCGCCGACGGCACCGTCGATGCCATTGCGACCGATCACGCGCCACACCATTACGACGAGAAAAAGGTCGAATTCGACCGCGCGCCATTCGGCATCGTCGGCCTCGAAACCGCGGTCTCGCTCTCGTTCGACCGTCTCGTCCACGCGGGGCGCGTGCGGCTGTCGCGGCTCGTCGAGCTCATGTCGCTGAACCCGGCGCGGATCCTCAAGGTGAACGGCGGCACGCTGTCGGAAGGGGCGCCCGCGGACATCACAATCCTGGCGCCGGACCTGAAGGTGCGCGTCGAAGCGGCGAAGCTCCGATCGCGATCGAAGAACACTCCGTTTGACGGCTGGGAGCTCCGGGGCGGCGTCGCGGCGACGATTGTCGGCGGCCGTCCATTGTTCGTCAATCCGGACACAAGAATTTCTTTCTGATTTTGCGGCGCGGACCCTGGGTGATTGTGCGGCGCGGACCCTTCGGGTCCGCGTAATGAGACTATGAGCAGAAGAGATGAGATCCGTGACAAGGCCGTCAAGAACCTGCAGGAATTCCGCGTCCTGATGCTGGACGGGCACTTCGATTTCGGCAACGGCTATCACGGCCGCGTCTACCTCAATCCGCATCAGCTGTTTCGCTATCCGTCGACCATCTGGCGCTTCGCGCAGGATCTGCTCGAGGTGCTGCCGGCGTCGGTGCTCGATGAGACCGAAGTCGTTGCAGGTCCGGCGACCGGAGGCGCGCTTCTGGCGCACACGGTGGCGGGGCTGCTCGACAGCCGCCGGGCGATCGGCGGGCCGCCGACGCTCTTCGCGCCGTTCACGGTCGATGCGTATCGCGGCCCTGGCCTCAGCCGCTTCTATCGCCAGCAGATTGCAGGCAAGAAGATCCTTCTCGTGGACGACGTGCGGAACACCGGGCAGACGCTGGCGCGGTGCGCAACGCTCCTGCGTTCAACGGGCGGCACCGTGATCGCGACCGCGGAAATCTACGATCGGATGGAGTCGATCGCCGACGCCGGCGCGCCGAACTTCGCCCTCGCCGAATACAAGGCGCCCGAAAACTATTCGACCGCCACCTGTCCGCTCTGCCAGTCCGGCGTTCCTGTCACGACGTTCTAAAGCCGTATTCACTGCCACGTCCCACCGAGACACCGAGGAATTCATTTTCGGTAGTTGCCTCCGGTGGTCCGTCGTAGTGAAGAACGCCGCTACGGCTGATACTCGTATGGCGTAATTTGAATGGTCGGGTCGCGGTATTCCCACTGGACGGCGGCGTTGACGAACCGGTGCGGCAGCTTTATGTCGAGCCGCGCGTCGGGCGTGACGGTCGTATGGCTGGGCACGTCGCCGTGGATTTCCCGGAAGTGCGCGGTGTAGTTGCGGTATGTCTGCGTGCGTTCAGCGAAACTCGCGACGTTGGCCATGGCGAACAGTGCGAATCGCACGGTGATGCCGGCCACCAGTGCCGTCAGAATGGCGGAACGCGCGAGCGAGGGGACCCTCGGCCTCAAGACGCGATCGAGGCACATCACTCCTTCGGCCAGCAGCATCGAGAACCCGATCGCCGGCAGGTATAGATATCGCGACGTGTTTCCCCAGTTGAAGAACAGGAAGGGCGCCAGCGCCAGCAGCATCCACCACGTGGCAAATCGCACGCGCCGGTTGCCTCGTAGAATCAGCAGCGCCAGGCCGATCGCGATCCCCGCATAGTTCAGCGCGTCCCGTCTCCCCACATACAGCGCGTCGATGTAATCGAGCGCGTTCCGCACGACATGGAGGCCGACCGTATAGTGTCCCTGCGACACGACGTAGTTGCGGCTGTTGACCCACAGATCAATCGCGAGATACACGATGATGAGGGCGACGTAGGGCGCGTACATGCGAGCGATGGTTCCGATTTCCCCTTCCCCCTTCCCCCTTCCCCCTTCCCCCTGTCTGGTCGCCCAGTCCGCCAACGCGAGGACGGGAAGGAAGATCACCGAGCTCTCGTGCGTCAGCAGGGCGAGCAGAAACAGGAGCACCGACAGCTCGCGCCATCGCGCGCGCCCCTCCATCAGCCACTTCAGGAAGAACAACAGGCTAAGGCACCCGAAGAACGCCCCGCCGGCTTCCCCCAGCGCGCCGACCCACGCAATCGCGTCGATGTCGGACGGCTGCACGACGAAAAAGAGCGCAGCCAGGAAGCCGTACAGCGCGCTGCGTGACACAAGCCGCGCCATCGCGAAGATGACCAGGGCGGTCGCGGCGTGCAACAGGATGCTCACTAGGTGAAAAATCACGGGTGACCCGCGGAAGAGGGGCGTCGCCGCGGCGAAGTACAGGTCAATGACAGGCCGGTAGAAATGGCTCAGCGAGCCAATCGCCACGAGCTGCGACGAGCGGAACGACCACGATCCGACGAGCAACTGGAAGTCATCGTCGAAGAAATACGCGGAGAGCGCATTGTGGTAAACAATGACGGCGGCCGACACCAGGATGACGGCCGCGGCAATCTCGGACGTTCGTTTCACGACAGCCCCGCATCTTACCTACACATGACCTTCAGCGATCTGTTTGGATCACAGAAACCGATCATCGGCGTCCTTCACCTTCCGGCGCTGCCCGGCGCGCCCCTCTACGATGGCGCGATGCAAAAGGTCTACGACCAGGCCCTCTCAGAGCTCGATATTTTCAAAAGGAACGCGATTGATGGGGTGATTGTCGAGAACTTCCGTGACGTGCCGTACTATCCTGGCCGAGTCCCGGCGGAGACGATTGCCGCCCTTGCGGCGGTTTCGCGCGAGATCGTCCTCGCCGCCGGGATGCCCGTCGGCATCAACGTCCTGCGCAGCGATGGCGAGGCAGCGGTCGCGATTGCGGCGGCCTCCGGCGCCCACTATGTGCGTGTCAACGTGCACATGGGCGCGGTCGTGTCGGAGCAGGGGATCATCGAAGGGATGAGTCAGTTGTCGGTTCGCCTCCGGTCGGCGCTGAAGTCGAACGCGCTGATCTTTGCGGATGTCGGCGTGAAACATGCCGCGGCGCTGGCAGACCGCGGCCTGACGAGCGAAACGCGCGATCTCGCCGAGCGAGGGCTGGCCGACGCGATAATCGTGTCCGGGGATCGCACCGGCGCCGAAACGAGCCTGGACGACGTGGACGTGGTGCGGGCGGCGACGACGCTGCCGCTGCTGATTGGGAGCGGTGCGACGCCGGACAACGTAGCCAAGGTCCTGCCCAAAGTTGATGGCCTGATCGTCGGCAGTTATTTCAAGAGAGACGGCGTTGGCAACAACTTTGTCGATGAGGCACGGGTGCAGACCTTTGTGCGGAAGGTCGTACAACTTCGAATGTCGCTATGACGAGGTTCACCAGATGACGCCTAGTGATCGGTCGTTACACGAGAAATGCGCGACGCTTGTCGTCATGGGCGCTGGAGTGATGGGCCAGGGCATCGCGCGGCTATTCGCGAATTCAGGGATGCAGGTGACCCTGGTCGACACCCGGGACGTTGCCAGTCCCCACGCGGCGGTCACGTTGGCGCGACAGGCGCCGCGGGACGTCGTCCCTGACCTGGTCATCGAGGCGGTGTTCGAGGATTTCAAGGTGAAGCAGTCGGTCTATGCCGAGATCGAAGAGCTCTACCAGGGTCGATCCGTCCTGGCAACCAATACATCGGGGTTGCCGCTGGATGAACTCGCGGCGCCGTTGCGTTTTCCAGCGCGCTTTCTGGCGATGCACTTTTTCATGCCGGCGGACCTCTTTCCGATGATTGAGGTCGTCCGCGGCGAACACACCGAAGACGCGGCTCTGGCGCTGGCCGTGTCGGCGGTCAAACAGGCACGACGGGAGCCGATCGTGCTCCAGCGGGCGGTGAATGGATATCTGATCAACCGCTTGCAGCACTCAATCCTCCACGAGGCCTATCACCTGCTCGAGTCGGGGATCGCGACGGCAGAAATGATCGACGGCGTCGCCAAACACCTCCTGGGACCGCGCATGTGCATCACGGGATTGATCGAGCAGAAGGATCTGGCGGGTCTCGAAATGCACGCGCAGGCGCAGCGATCCATCGTCCCGACGCTGAGCCACACGGGCGTGCCGAATCCGATGCTGCAAGGGATGGTGGCTCGCGGCGACGTCGGCGTCCGCAGTGGTCGAGGGTTCTACGACTGGCACGGCCGCGACACGGCCGCGATACAGCGGCGGGCGAGCGAGCGCCTGCAGCGTTTGCTCGCGTATCTGGACAAGGACGCCGACGAATGAGCGGAAGAAAAGGTCTCGAACGGGGTTTGACGAACTACGGTGATCCGGACTTTGCCGCGTACCTGAGACGATCGTTCGCCAAGTCCATGGGTTACTCGAGTGAGATGCTGCGGCGTCCGATTATCGGTATCGCGACCTCGGCCAGCGGGTTCAACAATTGCCACCGTCTGACACCGGAGCTTGTCGATGCCGTCAAGCGCGGCGTGCTTGGCGCTGGCGGCCTGCCGCTGGAATTTCCCACCATCTCGCTCGGCGAGGTGTTCCTCAACCCGACCAGCCTCATGTTCCGGAATCTGATGGCGATGGACGTCGAGGAGATGATCCGCGCGCAACCGATGAACGCCGTTGTGCTGGTGGGCGGTTGCGACAAGACCGTGCCGGCCCAGTTGATGGGCGCGATTTCAGCCGGAGTTCCTGCGATTCAGCTTGTCGTCGGGCCGATGATGACCGGCCGATACCGGGGAGAGCGTCTCGGCGCCTGCACTGACTGCCGCCGCTTCTGGGCCCGCTACCGCGCAGGTGAGGTGAGCGAGACGGAGATCACGGATGTCGAGAACAACCTTGCCGTGACGGCGGGTACGTGCGCGGTGATGGGGACCGCGAGCACGATGGCGTGTCTGGCAGAGGCGCTCGGCATGTGCTTACCCGGCAGCGCTGCCGTACCCGCTGTTCATGCGGACCGTCTGCGGATCGCCGAAGCCACGGGCGCCGAAGCCGTGCGGTTAGCGGCATCGGAGCTGACACCCGATCGCATCGTCACCCGCGAGTCGCTCGAGAACGCTCTAACAGTGCTGCTGGCGATCGGCGGGTCGACGAATGCCGTCATCCACTTGGCGGCCATCGCCGGCCGTATCGGCCTGCCGATCGACCTGCATCACCTGAATGCGCTCAGCGCGTCGACGCCGGTGTTGGTCAACCTGAAACCGACGGGGCAGCACTACATGGAAGATTTTCACGCAGCGGGGGGCGTCGGCGCTGTGCTGCATGAGTTGAAGCCGCAGCTGAATCTCGACTGTCGTTCGGTGACAGGTGAAACGCTCGCCGAGCGATTACAAGACCGTCCGAATTTTGTCGATCGTGTGGTGATACGGTCGGTCGACGATCCGTTCCAACGCACAGGGGGCCTGCTGGCCCTGTTTGGCAACATTGCGCCAAACGGCGCGATCCTCAAGCGCGCCGCCGCGGACGAGCGACTGTTCGAACACGTAGGCCGCGCGGTTGTCTTCAAAGACTTGGAAGACCTTGCTGCGCGCATCGATCATCCTGCGCTCGACGTGCTGCCCGAGGACGTGCTCGTCCTGCAGAACGCCGGTCCCATCGGCGCCGGTATGCCCGAGGCGGGATACCTGCCGATTCCTGCGAAGCTCGCGCGCGCCGGGGTGAAAGATATGGTGCGGATCTCCGATGCGCGAATGAGCGGCACGGCATTCGGCACGGTGATTCTCCATGCCTCTCCGGAATGCGCTGTTGGCGGTCCGCTTGGCTTGGTGCGGTCTGGTGACCGAATTCGTGTGAGCGTCAACGAGAGCCGCCTCGACGTGCTGCTCTCGGAGGGTGAACTGGAAGGTCGGCGGTCGGACGCAGTGGCGCGGACGGTGCCGGCCCGCGGGTATGCCCGTCTCTATGCCGAGTCGGTCCTCGGGGCCGAACATGGATGCGACTTCGATTTTCTCCGGCGCGCCGCCCCGGCAGCGGAGTTCAGAGGGGAGCGGACGTAGAAGACGCCGTCACCGGCAGGGTCCCGTGGATCCACCCGTTTCTCAGGGCGACGTACGCGGCGATGGACAGAATCGTCATGAACGCCATGCCCACTTCGGCCGACAGCCAGATACCCCGATACTCCGTCAGCGCATTTCCAGGCTGAGCGTTCAACGAAATGCCGACATAGCCGCTCACGGCCAACGCCGTCGCACCAGACAACTGCGCGATGGTGTTGGCGAACGAGGACAAAGAGGCGGTTCGTTGCGACCCGAACCGATCGGAAATGGCGGCCGGGATGAGGGAGAAGAGGTTGACCGACATTCCGAGCAGGACGGCAATCACGGCGAGTGACCCAATGGCCGTGACGCCCAATGACAGGACGTGGAACAACACAGTCGCGAGCACGAGCCATCCGATGATGACCGTTGTGCGTGGCACACCGCGCCGGGCGAGGACATCCGACATTTTTCCGGCAAGTGGACAGCCCGCGGCACGTCCCAGCAGTGAAAACGCGAGCAGAGCGAGCAGTCCACCGCGAATCACGGCCTGGTTGAGCGGGAGCCCCTGGTTGCTGATGTACAGGTCGGCGGCGTAGACGGCGATCCATATCTGGGCGATGCGGATGCCGATCACGAATCCTGACCAGAGGAACGCGTAGCACCACATTTCCAGGTCACGCAACAGACGCCAGTCGAAGGGCTTTCGCGTGGTTGCCACCTGATCCGACGGGGCCGACCGAAACAGCACGAGCGCTAACACGCCCAGCACGGCGATTGCCGCCGCAAGCATGTGCATCCCCTGGCGCCAGCCGGACGCAAAATAGACCGAGAGGATTGGGAGCAGCGCGTATGCGGCACCTTCGCCGAGGGCGCCGCCGACGCCGCCGAGCGTTCCCTGGCTCAGGCCGCGTTCCTTGTCTGGAAACCATCGCGCGATGCCACCCGTCAATGGCATGTACACCGCCGCTGCCGCGATACCGCTCAGAATGCGCCAGAAGATGAGCGAGCCAGTTGACTCGCCCATCGCAAATCCGGACATCGTTGCCGCGGTGAGGAAGATGCCCGTTCCGATGACTGCGCGACTACCGAGCCGGTCCGACGCGATCCCCCACGGCATCTGGGCCACCGCGTACGCGTAGAAAAACGCGGATCCCATGACACCGAGCGTGCCTCGATCGAGGCCCAAATCGCCGGCGATGAATTTCTGCACGCCAGCGTAGTTCTGTCGCGAGAACTGGCTGGTCCCGTATGCAAGAATGCCGACCGCAAGAATGACCCAGCGGTACGGGTAGGGGTTCTGGTTTCGAGCGTCCGGTGTATCGTTCATCGCAGTGCCACCTGCTCGAAGGGGAGGTTGTCCGTTCGTGTGACGCGCTCGAATCGCCTGGTTGCAGACCGGCGAGCGGCGAATGCTAGCAAGATCGAGGCAGCGAACGCAAACTGCGCGAGTAAACCCCCAGCTTCGCTGGTCTACGAAATCGAGATCGGATATGGTGTGCGGCATGCGACAAGCTCTTTGCGCGCTGGTTGTGTCCCTGGCTGGCATCCCGCTGATGGCAGCCGATCTCTCGACGCTTGCCACGCTGGCTGCGCAGGGCCCTCTGCAGGCGCTGGACAAGGCCTATCAGCAGCCCGCGCAGGCCGTCAAAGTTCAGTTCGACACGTCGCCGAACATCACGAAGCGCCTTGCCATGGGCGAGATGCCCGACGTGCTGGTCGCACAGTCTTCGACTGTTGATCAGATGATCAAGGATGGGCGGGCGATTGCGGCGACCCGAAAAACGATCGGCAGGATAGGTGTTGGCGTCGCAACCAGCCGCGGTGGACGTCGACCGGATATTTCAACTGTCGACGCGCTGAAGGCGTCGCTCCTCCAGGCCGACGCGGTGGTCTACAGCCAGGGTGCCTCCGGCCTGCTCGTGGAACAGATGCTGCGCACGATCGGCGTCGCCGATCAGATCAAAGACAAGACGGTACAGGTGCCGACCGGCGGCGACGTCATGCAGCGGCTCGGCAAAGGTGGCGGCAACCAGGTCGGCTTCACGATGGTGAGCGAAATCAAGCTTGGGGAGTCGTACGGGGGCTCGCTTGTCGGGCCCCTGCCCGCCGCCGTCCAGACGTATACGGCGTACGAGGCCGTCGTCATGTCCGCAACACGCGCGCCCGACGCCGCGCGCGCGTTCATCGCGTCGATCACAGCCCCGGCCGCGCGTCAGGTATTCGCCGCGGCCGGCTGGAATTTCTGAGCCGGCAGTTGCTGTAATCGTTGTCGACGTCCGCAGCCGACGTGCGGCGGGCGTTGCTCTGCCTCCGTGTCTGCCGAATGATCCGAATGAAAGGTGTCGATATGAACGCGCAGGACCGCCTTCCGCCAATTCCGGCCGAGAAGCTGACCGAGGCGCAGAAGAAGGCGGCGGCGGACTTCCTCGCCGAGCGGAAACAGCCTGTCTTCGGACCGTTTGTCCCGCTCAGTCGCAGCCCCGAGTTGATGCTGGCCGCGGCGCGGCTGGGAAACCATCTTCGCTTCGGCAATTCACTGCCGCGCGATGTCAGTGAGTTCGCCATCCTGCTTCAATCGCGTCGCTGGACGCAGCAATACGAATGGTATGTACACGTAGCCGACGCCAGGACGGCCGGACTCAGTGAGGCGACCATCCAGGCCATCGCTGACGGACGCCGCCCCGACAACATGAGCGAGAATCAGGAGATCGTCTACGCATTCTCCGCGGAGCTGAACGAGTTTCACAGCGTTACCGATCACACTTATGCGCGGACGGTGGATAAGTTCGGCGAGCAGGGGATGATGGACCTGATCGGTTTGAACGGGTACTACTCGTTCATCGCGATGGTGCTGAATGTGTCACGCTTCCCGCTTCCGCCGGGGAACACGCCCGCGCTGACGCCGTTCCCGAAATAGAATCGAGAAGGACGCAACATCACGAAGGGCACGATCGTCACGAAGAATACCGCCGCTGTCGGTCCGCGTCTGGACGATCTGTACCGAACATTCGATCACGTCAACTCAGCCACCGATCCGATCCAGATCGTGCGGCGCTACGAGGCGCCGGAAGATCGGGAAGTGGTGGGGTTCTGTGCGGCGGCACTCGCGTTCGGACGGGTCGCGAGCGTGCTGCAGTCGATCGAGTCACTCCTCGCGGTCATGGGCTCACGGCCCGCCGCCTTCGTCCGCTCATTCGAGCCAGCCAGACATCGTACGGACATCGATCCGCTCGTACACCGGTGGATTCGCGGCCGCGACCTCGTGGCGCTGCTCCTTGTCCTGCAACGCATGCTGCGGGAATCGGGATCAATCGAACGATTTTTCGTGGCGGGTGACGATCCGGTCGCTCCGGACATCGGTCCAGCGCTCGATGCGTTCTCCACGCGCGCCTTGCAGAGCGATCTCAAGGCGGCATACGGGCGCATGCCGAAGCGGCCCGGCGTCTGCTATTTCTTTCCGCGCCCATCCGCCGGGAGCGCATGCAAACGGCTCAACCTGTTTCTTCGGTGGATGGTCCGACGCGACGCGATCGATCTCGGCGTGTGGACAGCGGTGTCACCTGCCAGGCTCATCATTCCGCTGGACACGCACGTGATCCGCCTCGGGCGATGCCTGCGCCTTACCCGCTACGTCAGTCCAGGGTGGAAGATGGCCGCCGAGATCACCTCATCGCTCCGCGCGCTCGACCACGCCGACCCCGTCCGGTATGACTTTTCCCTCTGCCACGTCGGCATGATGAACGCGTGTGGATTTGGACGCGCCCAAGGCAGCCGCCAATGTCCGCTGCGCGGTGTATGCCGACCCAAGGCGCCCGCCCGCAATTAGGGATGGACCAGAAACCCCAACTCGCCGACCCGTCCAAACGCATTCCGTTCCCGCGAGCGATTTGGGAAAAGGATTACCCGAGGGTGGTAGCTATTGGGATTTGGGATTTGGGATTTGGGATTTGGGATTTCTCTGAAGCTCCCACAGTTTCATGAACTTCAGCCCGACGCCCCACGCGTTCATCAACGAGATCGTGAGTCCCGCGGTTCCGTCGAGGAATCCGCGTCGCCACACGTAATTCCGCAGAAAAGCCGCAGGTGGATGGACGAGGATTTCCACCGGCCCCGTTCGTCGCCCCGCCTCGTACATCTGCAACGCCGACAACGTCGAGTACTGGTTGATCCGCTTGATCTGATCGCGCAGGTCGCTGAAGGAGTAGTGCTCCAGGTCATTGTTCAGGCGCCCTGCCGGACCATCGACCGCAACCGACTCGTGGACGTAGCGGCCTCGCCATCGTGCAAAGCGTCGATCGTAGAGTCTCGTCTGATAGTCAGGATAGAAATCCGTGGTCCGAATCCAGCGTCCGAGGTGATACGTGACGCGAGGCCCGCGATAGCCGTGAACCGGCGGGTCGCTGGCCATGAGGCCTCGAACTTCTTCCGCAAGCGCCGGCGGAATGCGCTCGTCCGCATCGAGCGAGAAGATCCAGTCGTTGGACGCGGCTCCCGCTGCGAAGTTCTTCTGGTCGACGTAGCCGCTCCACTCACGCGTCAGCACGCGGGCGCCTGCCGTCCGTGCGATATCCACCGTTCCGTCGGTACTGCCTGAATCGACGACGATGATCTCGTCGGCCCAGGAAGCGGACTCGATGGCCGGAGCGATGTGCTCCGCTTCGTTGAGCGTGATGATCGTGACCGAGAGCTTTGGCACGAAGGCTAGATTACCGAGCGGTCCCCGTCGCGGTCGCCCCCGTCGCGGCCGTTCCGGTCGCGGTCGTCCCCGTCTGAATCGTTCTCGGTCCAGTCGTGATGACTCCGGTCGTGACGGCTGCTGTCACATTGCCTGTGGCGCCGCTGAGCGGCGCCTGCTGGATCGTCTCGAGGTCCACCAACGACCGGTTGTAATCCAGAATCGCGCTCAGCTCGTTGTTGCGCGCCTGGGCAAGGTCGCGCTGCGTCTGGAACACGATGAAGTTCGTCGACGTACCCGCCGCCAGCTTTCGCTGCTCGGCGTCAAGGCGTTGCTCGGCGAGCCCGCGCGACACGCGTGTGCTTTCGACGCGCTTCTGGTTCGTCAGGACCTGCCGCGCGACGTTCCGCACCGCCGTCACGACCTGCAGTTCGGCGTTCCTCAACTGCGCCTGCTCCTGGCTGCTCTGCAGCCGCGCGCGGGCGAGGCTCGCTTCCTGCTGGCTGCGGCCCAGCGGATAGCTGATGTTGAGGGACGCCGTCCAGCTCGGGAACTGGTTTCCAAACAGATCGCCCAGCACCGAACCAAAACTGCGTTGCGTCTGGCCGATGATGGGTCCGGGGAAACCGGACCCGCGCAGGAATTGCGTGCCGCCGAGCCCGGTCAGCCCGTAGTTGAAGCTCGCGGTCACGTCAGGAAGCGACTGGTTGCGGAAGTAACGAATGTTGATGTCGGTCGCCTCGATCGATTTGCGCGCCTGCGCCAGGTCGGTCCGCATCTGAAGCGCGTTGCGCACGACTCCATCGACATCGACCGGTATCGGCTCGAAGAGGGGCAGATCCACTGGCTCGATCCTCGTCGTCCAGAAATCGGGCGCCGACGGGTCGAAGACGAGCGCGCGCAGCGTATCCTGGGCGGTTTCGATCTGCGCCTGCGCGACGATCACCGCCTCGTCGCGAGTGGCCACCTCGGCCTCCGCCTCGACGGCATCGATCGGCGGTGTGGTGCCAATCTGGATTCGCGTGTTCGTTTCGCGCAGCGACTCGCGGGCGAGGTCGAGCGACTGCTGGAACACGACGAGCGCCGCGTTCGCGTAGGCCAGATCCCAGTATGCCGCGCGCACCAGCCTCGACGTCGCGACCACCGTTTGCCGCACATCGATGTCCGCGATCTCCCGGTTGTTCTCGCTCAGGCGCACTTCCTGCCGCGTGCTGTCGATGGTGAGGTTGCGCAGGAGCGGCTGCGTGATGTCGATCGACAGCGACGACTGGAGCTGCGGCGAGAAATTCGAGAAGAGGTTCGTCGTGGTGCTGCGCACGCTGTCCCATCCGACGCTGTAACTGCCACCCCATTTCGTCAGCTGCGTGACGCCAACGTTGCTGGCCGCGCGGCCGTTGGTCGTTTTGTCGCTCAGGGTGCCGGACAGGAAGCTGTTGTTGGGGAGGTCGCTGCTCGATCCCTGCATCGTGGAGTCGAACCTCGGTGCCCACGCCGCTCGCGCGGCGGCGACCGTGAGATCCTGGATCAGAGGATTGGTTCTCGCGATTTGGATACCGAGATTGTTCTCCAGCGCGAGCCTCACGGCTTCATCCACAGTGAGGCGGCGCACCTGCCCGCCGGCCGCGACTGCGACGGGCGCGCCGATTTGCGCGGATGCGGGCACAGGGTTCCAGCTTGCAAGGATCACAATCAAGAGGCCGCTTCGAATCATAGTTATTCGCATGGGTTTCAACTCCGCACTGACGTCGTGTGTCGACGTTCGCATTGCGCGTGTGGCAGATGGATGAACGTATGATGACATTTGTGACTGCCGATGCCATCCTCGATCGTTTTCGCCGAGTCGGTGCTCTGCTCGAAGGACACTTCCGTCTCACGTCCGGACTGCACAGCTCCGGCTACCTGCAGTGTGCGCTCGTCCTGCAGCATCCGCGCGACGCGGAAGCCTGCGGCGCGGCAATCGCCGAGCGCGTCCGCTCGCTCGGTGCGCAAGCCGTCCTGTCGCCGGCGCTTGGCGGCATCGTGATCGGCCACGAGGTCGGCGCGCGCCCTGGGCGTGCGCGCGATCTTTGCCGAACGGCAGGACGGCACGCTGACGCTGCGCCGCGGCTTCACGCTGTCGCCCGGAGAGAAGGTCCTGGTCGTCGAAGACGTGGTGACCACCGGCGGCTCGACCCGGGAGACGATCGAGGTCGCGCGCGCCGCCGGGGCGCAGGTGGTTGCCGCCGCCGCCATCATCGATCGCAGCGGCGGGCAGCAGCAGATTGACGTGCCGTTTCATGCGCTCGCCACGGTGTCTCTTCCGACCCACGCCCCGGAATCCTGCCCCCACTGCGCCGCGGGCCAGCCCATCGTCAAGCCGGGGTCTCGATCTGTGTAATTCTGAATCGCGAATTGTCAATGCTGTGTTCAATTCAGCACTCGCCATTCGCCATTCAGCATTGTCATGAGAGTACCTGAAGCTGACGCTCGCGTACGACGGCACGCGGTTCGTCGGCTGGCAACGCCAGGCAGCAGGCCAGTCGATCCAGGGCCTCCTCGAAGATGCGCTTGCACGGTTTGAAGGGGCGCCCGTCACGGTGCACGGCGCCGGGCGCACCGACGCCGGCGTGCACGCGCGCGGGCAGGTCGCCAGTGCCCGCGTCACGTTCACCCACGACGCCAAGACGCTCGCGCGTGCGCTCAACGCTCAGCTTCCCGAGGACATTCGAGTCATCGACGTCGCGGAGGTCGGGTCTGATTTTCATGCCCGCTTCAGCGCGCGCTCCAAGACCTACCAATACGAGATGCGCACCACGCCGGTTTCGGATCCTTTCGATCGCGCGTATGTGTGGCACCTGCCGGAGCCGCTCGATGTCGAGGCGATGCGACAGGCGGCCGCGGCACTCACAGGGACACACGACTTCGCCGCGTTTCAGAGCACGGGGAGCGAGACGAGCAGCACCGTCCGAACCATTTATCGATCCGGACTGGTCGACGGCGATCACGTCGGTGCAGGGCGAGCCTTCTCGGGCTCACCTCCCGGTCTGCTGACATATGAAATCACCGGCGACGGCTTCCTGCGCCACATGGTGCGCGCGATCGTCGGCACACTCGTCGATATCGGTCGAAGCCGGCGTCCGGCACAGGCCATGGCCGGTCTGGTCGCGGGCGGAACGCGCGCGGACGCGGGCGCAACGGCGCCCGCGCACGGGTTGTTCCTGGTCCGAGTGGACTATGATTGAGAGGTTAGTGGTACGTCTCGTTGTGGTTATCGCTCAACCAGTTCATTCGGTCCACTGGTGGGCCGTCTCGACTGAAGGATTCATATTCACAACAAGCCTCCGACCTCGATTACCGGGCCGCGACAACGGAGCGGCTCTGTAGTAATTTGAAAGAGACACGCCACTAGATGTCCCGTGAGGAACTCCTGGCGGGGATTCCGGCCGGCCATCCGGACGAGACGCTCGTCGGCCAGATCAATTTCGATCGCCTGCCGGCGCACGTCGCCATCATCATGGATGGCAACGGGCGGTGGGCCGCACAGCGCCACCTGCCGCGCGTCGAGGGTCACCGGGCCGGCATTGACGCCGTGCGCGACACCGTTGAAACCGCCGCCCGTCTCGGCGTCGGGGTTCTCACGCTCTACGCGTTCTCCATGGAGAACTGGAAGCGCCCGGCGGCTGAAATCAGCACGCTGATGATGTTGTTGAAGCGGTACCTCCGCTCCGAGCTGAAGACACTCCTCACCAACAACATCAGGTTCAACGTGATCGGCCGAATGGAGGATCTGTCCAGGGATATCCAGGACGAACTGCGCGCCGCGATCGATCGCACGGCCAACGACAACGGCATGCTGTTCAATATCGCGCTGAACTACGGGGGGCGCGCGGAGATCGTCGATGCGGCGCGGCGCGCGATCGAATCCGGCATTCGCCCTGAGCTCTTGGACGAACAGCGCTTCGCGAGTTTCCTGTACACGGCGGGGCAGCCCGATCCGGACCTGCTGATTCGAACAAGCGGCGAGATGCGGGTCAGCAACTACCTGCTCTGGCAGATCGCGTACGCGGAGATTTACGTCACGGAGACGCTGTGGCCAGACTTCCGGCGCCGGCACCTCCTCGAGGCGGTACTCGCGTACCAGAAGCGCGAGCGGCGCTACGGCGGCATCAGTCCGTCGCCCGCGGTCGCCGCCGCGAAGTAAATGACGCGCGTCATCAGCGGCGTTGCGCTCGCCGCGGCCGCGCTCGCGGCCATCCTGTTCCTCCCGTTCGTCGCCCTTCGGGTCCTTGTGTGCGCGATCGCCGGATTGGCCGCCGACGAGTACCTGCGGATCACAGCCAGACCGCGGGACGTCGTAGGCTGGATCGTGATTGCCGCGGTGATCTACACGTGCTGGTGGGCTGCCGTCCCTGCGCCTTTCAGCATCGTGCTCCTCTCGATGTTCGTCGTCGCCTGGCTTGCGTTCGCCGTGCTGCGACAGGGACGGACCATCCAGGAGGCGGCGGTCGATCTGGTTGCGCCGATTTACATCGGCGCGCCGCTTGGGATGCTCGTGGCGCTGCACGCCCTCGCCGGCTGGAAGGGCACGCTCGTGCTGATCGCGACGATTGTCGTCAGCGACTCCGCGCAGTACTACACCGGGCGTGCATTCGGCCGGCGGCCACTCGCGCCCGCCATCAGCCCGAAGAAGACCATCGAGGGCGCGATCGGCGGGGTCGTGTTCGGGACGCTGTTCATGGTGCTCGCACTCGGCTTCGTCTTCCCGGCGACCCCGATGGTCACCCGCGTGCTTCTGGGGGCGATCATCGTGTTACTCGGGATCATCGGCGATCTGTTCGAATCACGCCTGAAGCGACTCGCGAGTATGAAAGACAGCTCCGCGCTGATTCCCGGTCACGGTGGCGTCCTGGATCGCATCGATGCGCTCTTGTTCGCCATCCCAGTCTTCTACTTCATGGTGCTCCAGGGCCGCGTGGCGTGAAAAACATCGCGATTCTCGGATCGACCGGTTCCATCGGCCAGAGCGCGCTGTCGGTCGTCGACGCCCATCCCGATCGTCTGCGCGTGGCCGCTCTGGCGGCCGGCGACAATGCCGCGCTGCTTGCCGAGCAGGTGGCGCGTTACCGTCCGTGGGTCGTCGCCATGGCGACCGCTGAGGGTGCGGATCGCTTGCGGGTTGCGTGTGGCGGAAACGCAGGTGGAGATCCTCGGCGGCACCGACGGGTTGGTTGCGGTGGCAACCCACGCAGCGGTGGACATCGTGATTTGCGCGTCCTCGGGAACAGCGGGCCTCGAGGCCGTACTTGCGGCGATTGACGCAGGGAAGACCGTCGCCCTCGCCAACAAGGAAGTCCTCGTCATGGCGGGCGAGCTCGTGACCGAGGCCGCCCGCCGACGAGGCGTCCCGATCCTTCCGGTCGACAGCGAACACAACGCCATCCACCAGTGCCTCCATGGACGCGATCGGCAGGAGATCCGGCGGCTGATTCTCACGGCGTCGGGCGGCCCGTTCCGCGATTTCACGACCGACGCGCTCGAGAAGGTCGATGCGGTCGCTGCCCTGCAGCACCCGACCTGGAAGATGGGCCGCAAAATCACAATCGACTCCGCGACGTTGATGAACAAGGGGCTCGAGGTCATCGAGGCGCACTGGCTGTTCGGCGTGTCCGCCGATCAGATCGACGTCGTCATTCATCCGCAGTCCATCGTGCACTCGATGGTCGAACTGACGGACGGTTCGGTGATTGCCCAGCTCGGGGTAACTGACATGCGTCTGCCCATTCAGTATGCGTGTTCGTATCCAGAACGGTGGGAGACGAGCCCTGCCCCGTCTCGATCTGATGCGGGCGGGGCAGACTCGAGTTTCACGCTCCTGCACGCGATCGGTTTCCGTGTCTCGACCTGGCGTATCGCGCTCTTCGGACCGGCGGGACCCTTCCCGTCGTGTTGAATGCGGCCAATGAAATCGCCGTCGAATCTTTTCTTCAGGGGAAGCTCGGCTTTATGGCCATCCCGCGCGTCATACAAAAGACGATGGACGCGCACGATGTCGAAAGAGTCACAACCCTCGACCTGGTACGCCGGGTGGATGCGTGGGCACGTGACTGCGCCCGGGATGCGGCCCAGGCGCTAGAATTAAACGTGTGACCACTATCCTGGCGTTTCTGTTCGTGCTCGGCGTGCTCGTTTTCGTGCACGAGCTCGGTCACTTCCTCGCGGCGCGCCGGATCGGCGTTCGCGTCCTGACGTTTTCGCTCGGCTTCGGACCGAAGTTGTTGTCGACCAAGCGTGGCGACACTGAATACGCGATCAGCGCGATCCCGCTCGGCGGCTACGTGAAGATGGCCGGCGAGAGCGTCGAGGACCCGCGCAGCGGAGCGCCGGACGAGTTCCTGTCGAAAACCAAGTGGCAGCGTTTTCAGGTGCTCATCATGGGACCCGTGATGAACATCCTGCTCGCAGTCATCGTGATGGCCATCGTGCTCGCGCAGGGCGCCGAGGTGCCTGCGTATCACGATCAGCCGCCCATCGTCGGCGCCGTGAAGCCCGGATCGCCGGCGGAACAAGCCGGTTTGCAGCGTGGCGATCGCGTCCTGGCAGTGGCTGGGAACGACGTCCCCACCTGGGATCGGTTCGACATGGAGATCGGGACCCGCGCCAATCGCGAGCTGTCCCTGACGTTTCTTCGCGACGGACGGACTCAAACTGCCACGGTTCGGCCCGACGCGCAGGGCAAATACGAAATTGGCGATATCGGCGTCGTGCCGGACGCGACGCCCATCGTCGCATCGCTCGTCAAGGGAGATGTCGCCGAGAAAGCCGGGCTGAAGGCTGGCGACGTCGTCATCGCGGTGAACGGCGAACGGATGGTTCAGCGGTCGCAGCTCACCGAGGTGATTTCAAGCAGGGCCGGCAAGCCCACCGATCTCACCATCCGGCGCAACGGCCAGGAGCTACACATCGAGGTGACTCCCGCAGCTGCGCGGCGATCGCGGGATGATTGGCATTCTGATCTCGGAGCCGACCAAATCCTTCAAGCCGGGTCCGATGGAGGCACTGAAACTCAGTGTTCAGCGCAACATCGAATTCGGCGGGCTCATCTTCAAGACGCTCGGCGGGCTGTTCATCGGAACGACGTCCCCACGTCAGCTGATGGGGCCTGTCGCCATTGCGCAGCTCTCCGGCGAATCCGCGCAGGCCGGTTGGATTGCGCTGTTCACGCTGATGGCGTCGATCAGCCTCAACCTGGGCCTCCTGAACCTGATGCCGATCCCCATCCTCGATGGAGGTCACATCCTGATCATGGCGCTCGAAGGCATTGCGCGCCGGGACTTCAGCGCGCAGGTAAAAGAGAAGATGCTGCTGGCCGGATTTGTGCTCATCCTGCTCCTGATGGTGACGGTCATCTATAACGATCTCACGCGCATCAGCTGGATAGAACGCCTGATGCCGTGGCGCAATTGAGGAGGAGACACTTGATGCATCGCATTCGACAGGTCGCGGTTGCGACGCTGTTCACGGCTGCCCTTGCGGCACCGGCGGCTGGGCAGCAGCAGAACTATTCGCCCGTCAGCCAGGCTGACATCCAGAGGCTCCAGGACAACGTCTACCAGGCCGCGATGGACATTCAGCAGCTTCGCGGTCGCGACGCCACTCGCGCGACCCAGCTGCAATCCCAGCTCGACGACCTGCGCGAGGAAGTCATCTACCTGAAGGTGAAGCTCCGGAAGGACGGGACGCTGGGGCGCAGCGAATATTCGACCGTGCGCGACCGTATCGAAGACGTGCGTTCGCAGGCGCACGGTGAGACGAACAACACCGCGTCAACGTCGACGGGCACTGCGCTCGGCCGCTCAACCGGCACCGGGACGACTACCAGCACACAGTCTTCGTCGACCACACGCTCCACGACGTCGACGAACACGACCGCCGCGCGCGCAGGCGAGGTTGAAATTCCGGTGGGGACCGAGATCGACGTGCGGTTGACGAACGTGTTGAACTCGGGTACCGCGCAGGTCGAGGATCGATTCGAGGGCACGACGGTGGTCGACCTCAACATCGGGGGCAGGACCGTCATCCCGGCGGGCTCGGTCATGCGCGGCGTGGTCACGGCGGTGGAGCCGGCGACACGCACCAACCGCACGGCGAAATTGACCGTCAGCTTCGACCAGGTCACGGTCAATGGCCGCGCGTATCCCGTCCGCGGCACGGTGACGCAGGCGATTGAAGGCGAAGGGATCAAAGGGGAGACGGGACGCATTGCGACCGGCGCCGGTGTCGGCGCGATCCTCGGCGGCATCCTGGGCGGCTTCAAGGGCGCGCTCGCGGGAATTCTGATCGGCGGCGGTGGCACGATTGCCGCGACCGAAGGCAAGGAAGTCGAACTGCCGCAGGGATCCGTGCTGCGCGTCAGGCTCGATTCGCCGGTTCAGATCCAGACAACGCCGCCGGACGGTAGCCACTAAGACCACGAAGACGGTTTAGCCACAAAGGGCACAAAGATCTTTCTTGGCCACAAAGAATCACAAAGAAATCTTTGTGGTCTTTGTGGCCGATTCGTCTTTGTGGCCTTCGTCGCCGCGCAGCGCGAGCCGATTGAGCGCATCGCCAGTGAGTCGATAGACCGTCCAAGCGTCCATCGGGACCGCGCCGATCGCACGGTAGAAACCGATCGCGGGCTCGTTCCAATCCAAGACAGACCATTCCATCCGGCCGGCGCCTCTCGCGACGGCCACGCTGGCGACATGCGCGAGGAGCGTCCGTCCGATGCCTTGACCGCGCCGTTCCGGCTTGACGAAGAGATCCTCGAGATAGAGTCCGGCCCTGCCTAGAAACGTCGAATAGTTCTGAAACCAGACTGCAAAACCAACCGGCTCCTGATCGAGGTACGCGATGACCACTTCCGCCGCTGCGTGCGGGCTGAATAGCGAGTCTCTCAGGCTGTCCGGCGTCGCCACGACTTCGTACGCGAGCCGCTCGTAGGCTGCCAGTGCGTGGATCAGCTCCAGGATGACTGGAACGTCTCTTTCTGTCGCCGGGGCGATCCGGACGTCGCTGGCGCTCTTCACGTTTGGTTTCGTATGGCGGCGGCGTGCGCGCCCGGATCCTGGTGCGTCGGGTTCTTGTTGTACGCCTCGGAGGCGCCGATCGGGATGCTCAGGCAAGTCCACGAATCGCCTCGGACCGATTTGGCGAGGTACACGATCTGGCCAACGTGATACGCAACGTGTGCGAGCGCCCGGGGAAGGGCGTTGTGCACTTCGAATGACTGTCCGCGGATCGTGACCGTATGCCGGAGATGGTCGTCGGTCAGTCCGTCCAATGCGCTGAACAGCGCGTTCCAGCCGGTATTCCATTTCTCGAGCACCTCGTGTCGAGTCACGGCACGCTGCACGAACTCCTCGTCGCGCTGCCGCCAGGGCTTCTCACCGTCGCTCGTGAGGAAATCCGTGAAGCGCGAAGCGAGATTGCCGCCGATGTGCCACACGAGCACGGCGGCTGAATTTCCGCCGTTCGGTCCGGGCACTGCGAGCTCGCTGTCGTCGAGCTGGGCCAGGGCCGAGTCGCCAAGCGCTTTGTAACGGCGGAATTCTGCAGTGATCGAAGAGAGGATAGTCGAGGGCACAGAGGCGAATTAAACCACGAAGCGTTCAAACTGTCTTTGTGCTCTTCGTGGCTCAGATCGTACGGGCGACATCCTTCATCGCGCCCTTCGCGGCCGCGATCGTTTTCTTCACATCCCGATCGCTGTGCGCCGCGGAGAGGAACCATGCCTCGAACTGCGACGGGGGCGGGTAGACGCCACGCGTGAGCATGCCGCGGAAGAACGTCGCGTAGAC
This sequence comes from uncultured Acidobacteriota bacterium, assembly GCA_963741135.1. Classification (GTDB taxonomy): domain Bacteria; phylum Acidobacteriota; class Vicinamibacteria; order Vicinamibacterales; family UBA2999; genus Gp6-AA40. Next base: position 223,871 of record CAVUHC010000002.1, on the reverse strand, counting down.
GGATGTATTGGAGTTGAGCGCGGAGGCGTAGTCGCGCACCGGCGCAACGCTGAAAAACGGCGTCAGGAGCGAGCCGAAGGCATTCACCTGGAGCGGGACCTTCGCGGCGCGCGCGGCCTCCGCGAGGCCCGCGGCGAGAATCGAGCCACGACGCGCGAGCTCCTTGTACAGCTTCGGCGACAGATGCTCGAGCGCCCAGATACCGGCCGTCATCGCGATCGGATTGCCGGAGAGCGTTCCCGCCTGGTAGACAGCGCCCGCGGGAGCGACCATATCCATGATGTCGACCCGGCCGCCGTACGCGCCGACGGGGAGGCCGCCTCCGATGATCTTGCCGAGACACGTGAGATCCGGCTGAATGCCGAAGATCGCCTGGGCGCCGCCCGTCGAGGCGCGGAATCCTGAAATCACCTCGTCGAAAATCAGCAGGATGCCGTGGCGCGAACAGAGATCGCGCAGCCCGGACAGGAACCCGTCAGCGGGCGGCACCAGCCCCATGTTGCCGGCGATCGGCTCGACGATCACGGCCGCGATCTTTTCAGCCTGCGCCTGACAGAGCGCCGCGACGGACGCGAGGTCGTTGTAGCGCGCGAGCAGCGTGTCGTTGGTGACTGCCGCGGGAACACCGGGGCTCGTCGGAATGCCCAGGGTCGTGGCGCCGGATCCTGCTTTGACGAGAAACGCGTCGGCGTGCCCGTGGTAGCACCCTTCGAACTTGACGATCCGGTCGCGCCCGGTGAATGCGCGCGCGACTCGCACCGCGCTCATCGCGGCCTCGGTTCCCGAGCTGACGAACCGCACGCGCTCCATCGACGGCATGAGCGTTCGCACCAGTTCGCCGAGCCGGTGCTCGAGAGGGCTCGGCGCGCCGAAACTGGTGCCGCGCTTCGCGGCGACGCCAATGGCTTTCACGAGCCCGCGGGGCGCGTGGCCGTGGATCAGCGGTCCCCAGGACATCACGTAGTCGATGAAGCGATTGCCGTCGACGTCCTCGATCGTCGCGCCCGAGCCGCGTGTGACGAAGAGCGGCGTACCGCCCACGGACTTGAACGCTCGAACAGGGCTATCCACGCCGCCGGGAAGAATCCGGCTGGCTTCGGCAAAGAGCTTCTTACTGCGCCGGGGGGTTTTCATGTCTCGCGTAATTCAAAAGGCAAAATGCAAAATGCAAACGCAGCCAGCCGCGCATTGTTTGCATCTTGAATCTTGCATTTTGCATTACAGGATCCGCGCAGCATCCCGTGCATAGTAGGTGATGATGATGTCCGCGCCGGCGCGCTTGATCGCGGTGAGCGTCTCGAGCATCGCGCGCCGCTCGTCGATCCAGCCCCGCGCCACCGCGAGCTTGAGCATCGCGTACTCGCCGCTCACGTGATACGCCGCCGTCGGCTGCCGGAACTGCATCTTCACGCGCGAGATCACGTCGAGATAGTGCAGCGCCGGCTTGATCATGATGATGTCGGCGCCTTCCTCGATGTCGGTCTCGACCTCGCGGAGCGCCTCCTCGACGTTGGACGGGTCCATCTGGTGGCTGCGGCGATCGCCGAACTGCGGCGCCGAATCGGCGGCGTCGCGGAACGGTCCATAGAACGCCGAACAGTACTTCGCCGCGTACGACATGATGCCGACGCGGTCGAGCCCGCGCTCGTCGAGCAGCGTTCGGATGGCGGCCACGCGCCCATCCATCATGTCGGACGGCGCAACGAAGTCGGCGCCGGCCACGGCGTGCGAGAGCGCGGCGTCGGCGACGTGCGCAACGGTCACGTCGTTCAGAATCTCCTCGCCGTCGAGAATCCCGCAGTGCCCGTGAGACGTGTACTCGCAGAGGCACACGTCGGTGATGACGATCAGATCGGGAACCTCGCGCTTGAGCGCGCGTACTGCGCTTTGCACCGGTGCGTCGGGATCCGACGCCTTCGACCCGGTCGCATCCTTGCTGTCGGGAAGGCCGAACAGCAGCACGCCGGGGACGCCATCGGCTTTCGCCGCCGCCGCTTCCTTGACCGCCTCATCGACCGACAGCTGGAAGACGCCCGGGCATCGAGCTGACCTCGCGTCGCACGCCGCGGCCTTCGCAGACGAAGAGCGGCAGGATGAAGCAGTCGGGTGTCAGCCGCGTCTCGCGCACGAGGCTGCGGATCGCCTCCGTGCGCCGCAGGCGCCGCGGACGGCGCGTCAGCGCAAGGCGCGCGGTGGATATTTGTGTTGCCATGTCTGCGATCTTGCCACGAAGGACACGAAGAGGTGGTTCAAGCTGTCTTTGTGCTCTTCGCAGGCGCGTAATGACGCGGCGATCGCGTCTACGAGCGCTGGAATGGTGTAGGTCGTTGGCTGGATCGTGACAGGAATCGCCGAGCTGGCGCGCGGCGTCGGCCGTAACGGGGCCAATGGTGGCGACGACGGTGTTTTTCAGGAGGTCGGCGACCTGGTCAGCGCCATAGATCTTGGCGAAGTTGCGCACCGCCGACGGGCTCGTGAACGTCACCACGTCGATGCGTCCCTCGAGCAGCATGCCGTAGATATCCGGGTCGCCCTCCCGCTGGCTGTCTTCCAGGATCGTGCGGTACGCGACGACCTCCGTCACCGCGGCGCCCGCTTCGCGCAGCTGATCGGCAATCACTTCCCGGCCGATGTCTGCTCGCGGCAGCAGCACGCGCACCCCGTCCATCGATCCGGTCGCCAGCAGGGCGGCGACGACGGCGTCGGCACGGAACTCGCTGGGAATCAGATCGACCTTGATGCCGTACGCGGCGAGCTTGTCCGCGGTCGCGGTGCCGGACGACGCAGATACGCGGACCTTTCAGCGCCCGCACGTCTCGCTCACCGTCGAGAAGCGCCGTCATGAACGCCTCCACCGCGTTGGCGCTCGTGAAGACGATCCAATCGAACGACTTCCGGCTTCGCGGCCGCGCGGAGCAGCGGATCGGGATCCTCCGGGCGGCGCCATCCGGATCATCGGGGCCTCGATGGAATCGGCGCCGAGCGCTGTCAGGAGATCCACCAGCTCCGGCGCCTGTTCGCGCGGACGCGTCACCAGCACGCGCTTGCCGAACAGCGGACGCGTGTCGTACCAGCGAAGGTGGTCACGCAGTCCGGCGACGCGTCCTGCGACCAGGATGGCCGCCTCGCGTCGCGGATGTCTCGCGCACCCCCTCGAGCAGCTCGCGCATCGTCCCCGACACGGTCTCCTGGCTCGGAAGCGTGCCGTTGTACACGATGACCGCGGTGCTGTCGGCGGGCCAGCCGTTGCCCATCAGCGCTTCGAGGATGCGCGGCAGCTGTTGCGAACCCGCGTAGCACACCACGGTGCCCTCGAGACGCGCAAGGCTCGCCCAGTCGATGTCGGGCACCGTGCGGCTTTCGTCCTCGAACCCGCGAACCAGCGTGATCGTGTCGCCGCCACCCGGATACGTGACCGGCACACCGGCATACGCTGGCACGGCAAGACCGGCAACCACGCCGGGCACAACTTCGAACGGGACGGCATGCTCGTGGAGGAACAGGGCTTCCTCGCCCCCGCGATCGAACACGAACGGGTCGCCCCACTTGAGGCGCGCAACCAGCTTCCCGTCGCGTGCCTTCTCGACGAGCAGGTAGCTGATGGCTTCCTGCTGCCATGGCTTGCGGTGACGCGGTGCCGACGTCGATCAGCTCGGCGCCCTGGCGCGCATATCTGAGGAGCCGCGTGGGAACGAGGTGGTCGTAGACGACAACGTCGGCAGCACGGAGATGGTTGAGGCCGTGGACGGTGATGAGTCCCGGATCGCCGGGGCCTGCGCCAATCAGATAGACCGCCGGATGTCTCACGGCTGCAGACCTTCCACGGCTGCGTGCGCGCGCTCGATGTCGGCGAGGATCCCAGTCGGCCCCCTGGGCGAGCAGGTCTTCGGCGACTGCGTTGCCCACGGCATTGGCTTCGCTCATCGGTCCGCGTGATTCTGCGCGAAGCACCTGCGCGCCGTCCAGCGACAACACGATCGCCACCAGCGCGAGTGCGCCTCCCGATACGTCGGCGTACGCGCCGATCGGCATCTGGCAGCCGCCTCCAAGGCGCATCACGACCGTCCGCTCGGCGTCGAGTGCGGCGCGGGACGTTTGATCGTCAATGGCAGCCACCCGCGACATCATACGGCCGTCTGCGGCACGCGCTTCGATCGCAATGATGCCCTGGCCCGGCGCAGGCACGCACGTGGGGATCGGCAGCGCGGCGGAGATACGCGCGCGATGGCCAAGTCGAACGAGGCCGGCGGACGCGAGGACGAGCGCGTCGTATCCGCCCTCGTCGAGCTTCCGGAGGCGCGTATCAAGGTTCCCGCGGATCGGGAGAAACTGGGCGGCGGGAAAGAGTCGGGTCAGTTGCGCGATCCGTCTGACGCTGCTCGTACCGATTCGCGGGCAGCTGCCAAGCCGAGCCACGAGCTCATCGAACGTCACGCTCGTGTCAGACGCATCCCTCGCCGAAGCTTCCGCGGATTCACTGGAAGCGGAGGCGGGCACCCTGGCGCTGTCGGCGGGTAACACAACGGCGTCCCGGGCGTCTTCGCGCGGCAGCGCCGCGCCGATCGCGAGGCCTCTGGGGAGTACGACCGGCATGTCCTTGCTGCTGTGGACGGCAAGATCGATCTCGCCCGCGAGCAGCGCGTCCTCGATTTCCTTCACGAAGAGACGCTTGCCGCCAATTTGCGCAATCGTTGCCTCCGCCAGCCGATCCCCCGAGGTCTTGATCACGACGATCTCGCACTCAATACCGGGGTTGGCGCGCAAGAGTGCGGAGACCGTATTGGCTTGAAACAACGCGAGCTGGCTGCCGCGGGTCCCGAGTTTCAGCCTCACCCCTCGACCGGGCTCGGTCATCGGCCGCGCCGCTCCGCAGAATCCGATTCTGACGACGACGGACGGGACGCTTCACTGCCGACCGGGTCGTGCAGTTTGAACAGCCGGTTGACGGCTTCCGTGTAGGCTGCCTGCGTTTCCTCATCTGGCAGCGCCTTGAGCTGCTCGGTGGGTTCGAGCAGCAGCTTCTCCACAATCAGACGGGTGATCTCGTCCACACGCGCGCGTGCATCCGGCGGCAACGAGCCCAACTTGCCTTCCAGGCGTTGCAATTCGGCGCGGCGGATGGCCTCGAATCGCTGTCTGAGCGCGACGACCGTGGGGGCCGCGCCGCGCGACCGCTGCCACGCCATGAACTTGGTGACTTCCTCGTTGACGATCGATTCCGCGTGCTCGACTTCCGCGGCCCGGCGCGACAGGTTCTCCTGCACGATCGTCTGCAGGTCGTCGATGTTGTAGAGAAACACCTGCTCGATGTCGCCGACGGCGGGCTCGACATCGCGCGGCACCGCGACGTCGATGATGAACAGCGGGCTGCTGCGCCGGCGCCCCTGCACGGCCTCGAGTTGTGCGCGCGTGACGATGGGCCTCGGCGATCCGGTGGCGGTGAGGACGATGTCGGCGGCCCCGAGCGCCTGGATCATCCCGTCCCACGGGACGGCCCTCCCGCCGACCTCGGCTGCGAGGGTCTCGGCATGCGCGTGTGTGCGGCTGGTGATGACGATGTCCCCCACGCCCTGGCTGCGCAGGTGCTGCGCGGTCAGCGAGCTGATCTCACCGGCGCCAACCACGAGGACGTGACGCCCCTGGAGGCGGCCGAAGATCTTGCGCGCAAGCGCGACGGCCGCGAAACTCACCGACACCGCCCCTTCGCCCAGCGCCGTTTCGGTCCGCACGCGCTTGCCGACGCCGAACGACCAGCGGAAGACGTTGCTCAGCACCGGCCCGACACAGCGCTTGTCCGCCGCCGATTGGAACGCGTCCTTCACCTGGCCGAGAATCTGCGGCTCGCCGACGACCAGAGAATCGAGCCCGGCCGCCACGCGAAACAGGTGAGCGACCGCAGCGCTGTTTTCCAGCGCGAACAGGTGCGGCTGAAATATCTGCCGCGGCACGTGATGGTAGTCGCTGAGAAACGACACCAGCTCGTCCCGCGCCAGGGCGGGATCCGTGCTCGCCACGTAAATTTCCGATCGGTTGCACGTGGAGAGCACCACGGACTCGGCCATGGACGGGCGCGCGGCAACCGCCTCCACCGCGGCGCCAAGGTCGCGGCTGGAGAAATCCAGACGCTCCCGCAGATCGACTGGCGCCGTCCGGTGGCTTACGCCGAGAAGGAAGAAATACACGTCAGTAGAATGTGTGACTCGTCGTCACGAAGTAATTGATCGCCAGAAGGTTCAGCATCACGAACGTAAAGCCGAGCGCCGACAGCCGCGCGGCGCGTCGCCCGGTCCATCCAAGCGTACGCCGCGCGAACACCGCGAAGGAGTACACCGCCCACGTCAGGATCGCCACGAAGATCTTCGGATCGTCGAGCGACATCGCCTGCAGGTTCGGACTCGCCGGGTGAAAGCGCGCGCGCCTGTGCCGTCCACACGACGCCGACGATGACGCCAATCGTCAGGAAAAGCCAGCCAACCGTGACGGCGCGTGAATTCATGACGTCGAGAATCTGGAGTGACGGCAGCCGCGTGTAGAAGTAGCCCAGATGCTTCTTCTTGATCTCCTTGAACTGCAGCATGTAGGTCACGCCCAGCACGCCGGCCAGCGCGAAGCTCGCGTAGGCGAAGAGGAGCGAAGACACGTGGACCCAGAACCACGGGCTGTCGAGCACGGGGTCCACGTACTCCGTCCCGGGATAGATCGCCGGAATCACCTGCAGGGCGACCACCACCGGAAGGATGAACACGCCCATCGAACGCTCGTCGGTGGTGAGCTCGAGATACAGGTACGACAGCGTGAGCAGCCAGACGAATGTCGAGACGGCGCGCGACGGGTTCGCAAACGGCACATGGCGCACCTCCATCGTCTGCATGCCGATGACGAAGGTGTGGACGAGTGCGCCGAATAGAAGGAGCGTGGTGGCCGTGCGGCCGACCGAGGGATCCCGCCGCGCGAAATGAATCGCGTACGCGACCCCGGCGGCCGCGTACAGGATCAGCGGGAGCGTGTTCAACGCGACGTCGGGGCGTAGTAGCCCCGCTTCGTGCGCGGCGTGACGTTGGGCTTGTCGACCTGGACGACGATGCGGCGAAACGCGCCGTCACGCTTGTTGTTCTTCGAGGAGTATCCCGAGCGTGTACTGGCTCGCGAGCTCGTCGGCGATCTCCGCGTAGACGCCGTTGAGGTCGTCGATCTTTGCCGGGAAGAACGAGCGGCCGCCCGTTTCCTGCGCGAGCTGGCGCATGACGAACTCCGCCTCGTGGAAACCCTTGCTCTGGGTATCCGTGCCGCGCAGCGCGATCGTGAAGATCGCGGTTTCGCTTCGCTTGGCGAGCTCGAGCACCTCGTCGAAGGAGATCAGGCTTGACGTGTCCTCGCCATCGGAAAACAGCACGAGCGCCTGGCGCCGGACGTCCTCTTCGCCCTGGGCGCGAATCTTGGCCAGCTCCTTGAGCGAGATGTAGATGGCGTTGTAGAGCGACGTCGAGCCGCCCGCCGTCGTCTGCTGAATTGCGGATTCGAGCTCGTTCTGCTTGGAGGTGAACGCCTGACGGATCTCGACGCGGCTGTCGAAGTCGATGACCTGCGCGAGGTCGTTCGGCTTCAGGCGGTGAACGAAGTTCGTGGCCGCGGTCTGCAGTGTTGGCAGCTTGTCTTCCATGCTGGCGCTGCTGTCGAGCAGCAGCGACATCGCGATCGACTGCTGCTTGCGCGTGAAGAACGACAGGTCCTGCTTCACGCCATCTTCGAACACCGAGAAATTCTTCTCTTCGAGGTCGATGACGTAGTGGTTCGAGGGGTCCATCGCGGTCACGTTGAGCGACACGATGTCAATCGCTGCCTTGAACGTCCCCTGCGCCGACGGCGTGGACGCGAGCGCGGCAATCGAAACGACGGCGAAAAGGACGACAGCACGTTTCACTTCGCGTTCCCCGTTCCGCGCTCCAGTGTGCCTCGCATGGTCACCCCGGGACGCCGTGCGCTGACTTCGATCTTCTCCGGCGGGATCAGCGAGTCGGGCCGGCCATATACGACTTTGTACTGGGAAGAGAGCTCACGGCCCAGCCGTTCGAGCGCCTGCTGCACGGCGCTCGGGACGAGGAGGGTCACCCGCTGGCCGCCGCTCACGCGCGTCGTTTCCGATAGGATGCGCGCACGGTTCCGCAGGTCGTCATCATCCGCCGGCGCGAACATCCCGATCGTGATGGCGTGAATAGACGCGCCCGCCTGCTTGACCTCGTCCGCGACCTGTTTGTACTGGCGGTTGGCGTAGTCGCCACCGTCGGTGATGACCGGGACGATGACGGCGCGCGACGCCTCACGCTTCCCCAGCCCGCGCGAGACCTCGTAGATGGCGTCGAGCAGCGTTGTGCCGGACTGCGAGCGCGGCCACAGGAGGCCAATTCCATCCTGCAGACGTTTCGGGTTCGACGTGTAGTCGACGAGGATCGTCGGCCGATCGGCCAGTCCCACGATGGCGATCTGGTTACCCATCGCCATCTTGGCATTGAAGGACGTGAGGCCCTCGCGGATCCGGGGCAGAACGCCTTCCGATGCGCCGCCAGTGTCGACGAGGAACGCGATGTCCATCGGATCGATCGCGCGAGACACGCGCAGCACCTCGCGGGCGGCGCCGTCCTCGCGAATGACGAAATCGGCAGGGCCCAGTGCGTCCACCGGCTCGCCTTTCTCGTCGACCGCGCTGACAAACATCGTCCGCTCGCGCGGACTCTGAGCGCGTAGTGGTAGGTGCGTGGCGGCAAACGCGAAGGCGAGAGCCAGAGCCACAGCGCAGGCCCGCTGAAGCCGGAAAGTTGTGCGCATGGATCGTCTGAAAACGCGCGGCGATCAGTAAAGGGCAGTATAGGACCCGCGAAAGAGAAGCGTCAAGCCGTCGAGCGGTGGTGAAACTATTGAAATGATTGAACTTCTGACGCTGCGTGAACCATTTCACAAAGTTGGCTATACTGGTGGGCGGTCGACACGCGAAAGAACCGCGCCTGTGCGTCGGGCTCGGCATGGGCCGGGTCGAGTGTTCAGCCCACGGTTAGCGCGCGGGGGCGGGGAGATGGCCAACAAAAACCGCAGTTTCCCATTCTCGCGGTCTGCGAAGTCCCTTCAGGAGAACGCCAGCAATGCCGGCGCGGCCGCCGGCGCCAGCTACACGCTGGTCGGCGCCGTCATCCTGCTTGGCGGGATCGGGTACGCGGTCGACAGATGGCAGGGCAGCGCACCCTGGGGGTTGCTAATCGGCTTGATGCTCGGAATCGTCGTCGGTTTCTACGAGCTGGTGAAGACCTTCGGGCGGCGATGAAAGGCCGACCTGAAGGTCGGCCTTACAATGGATGATTGCGATGAGCGTCCTGTCGTGGGTCGCCGTTGCCGGTCTTACGAGCGGTCGCGCTAACCCCGAAGTGCTCTACGGAATGGTGGGTCCGCTCGCGGTCGCGGCTGTGAGCTGGATCATTACGAAACGGACGTACACCGCTTCTCCCGAGCGGCTGATGGGCGTGTTGATCACGGGCATGGCGATCAAGGCGGTGTTTTTCGGTGCGTACGTCGTCGTCATGCTGCGGATACTCGCGCTGCGCCCGGGGCCGTTCATCGCGAGCTTCACGAGTTATTTCATCGCGCTGCATATGATGGAGGCGCTGTTCATGCGGCGCCTCTTTGCGAACGCGAACTGAGAGTCGATGCTGCTGCAACCACCACCCGAAGCCTCTCAGGCCGTCGGCGAGGCCGCCGAGGGCGCCAGAGAAGGCTTCAACGCCGGCGAAGTCATCATCGAGCACGTCTCCAACACGAGCCTCGACCATCCGCTGATCCATCTGCCACGCGTCTTCGGCATCGACATGTCGGTGACCAAGCACGTGCTGATGCTCTGGATCGTCGCCGCCATCCTGTTCTTCGGCCTTACGTGGCTCGTGCGGCGCTACCTCAAACAGGAGCGGCTGATCCCCGACCGTGTCACGAGCCTGCTCGAGATCGCCATCGAGTTCGTGCGCGACTCCATCGTCGAGCCGAACGTCGGTCACAAGTGGGTGGCGGCCTGGACCCCGTTGCTCCTCACGCTGTTTCTTTTTATTCTGACTGCGAATCTCATCGGCGTGATTCCCGTGTTCGACGTGCTCGAACTGCTCAATTCGACCGTGATCCACGCGTCACCCGATTCGTTCTTCTCGCGTGTGCTGCATGGCGGCGTTACCGCCACGGGCAACTACAACGTGACTGCAGCGCTCGCGACGATCTCGTTCATCGCGATCATCGTCGCCGGCTCGCGCGCCCACGGGTTCGTTCAGCACTGGAAGAACATGGTGCCGAAAGGGCTGCCCTGGCCGATCTACATCCTGCTGATTCCGATCGAGATCCTCGGCATGTTCGTCAGGCCCTTCGCGCTGACGATGCGACTTGCAGCCAACATGACGGGGGGCCACATCTCGATCCTCGCGCTGCTCTCTCTGATTTTCATCTTCACGGAGGTGTTCGGCCGTGCGATCGCCGGCGTCGGCGTCGGCATGGTGCTGTCGCTGCCGATCGGCGTAGGCCTGACTGCGCTCGAGCTGATCGTGATCCTCGTTCAGGCATACGTTTTTACGCTGTTGACGGCCGTGTTCATCGGCATGGCCATCCACGCTCACCACTGAGCACCCAACACGGAGGAGTAGACGAATGGATTTAGCACTCGCGTACATGGGGGCCGGCATCGGATTCGGGTTGACCGTAATCGGTGCGGGTCTGGGCATCGGAAGACTCGCGGCGGCGATCGCCGAAGGCGTCGCCCGCCAGCCGAGCGCTTCGGCGCAGATCACCGGCGCGGCCTACCTGCCCCTCTTCCTGCTGGAAGGCGTCGCCATTCTCGCCGAGGTGTTCGGGCTGCTCATCGTCTTCAAATAGGCAGGAAAGGACGTCGCGATGAATAACCCGCTGGTCCAGCCCGATCCGGGACTCTACATCTGGACCATCCTCACATTTATCATCCTGGTGGGGCTGCTCGCGAAGTTCGCGTGGGGGCCGCTGCTGAAGGCGCTCGAAAGCCGCGCGCAGTCGATCCGCCAGGCGCTCGACGACGCGCGGCAGGCCAAGCAGGAGCTCCAGCAGCTGCACGTCGAGTCGGCGAAGCTGCTCGCGCAGGCACGCGCGGAGGCCGCGGAGATCATCTCGCGGAGCCGGTCCGACTCCGATCGGTTCAGGGAGGAGATGAAGGAGAAGGCGCGGGCAGAGGCGGCCGGGCTGATGCGCAACGCGGAGCGCCAGATTGAGCTGGAGACGACGCGCGCCCTGCAGCAAATCCGCCAGGAAGCGATCGACATCTCGATCAACATTGCCTCGAAGCTCCTCCAGCGGAACGTGTCGAAGGAAGACAACGAACGCCTGATCGAAGAGACCTTCAAACAGCTCGAAACGACGCGGGCCGCACGCTGATCCGCCTTCGCCAAGGGCTTCGGCGAGACACGCGCGCGTGATAACTTTCGCTGAGACAAGCCACGGAGGGACGGAGGCACGGATCACAAGAATCTCCGTGTCTTCGTGTCTCCGTGGCCCGTTTCAGCATGCCCAGTAGGCGTCGCCAGCATCTTCTTGCCATCGCCGCCGCACTGGCCGGTCTGGCGCTGTTCGCCTACGCGGTGCGCCGCGCCGGCGTCGCCGAGATCCTCGACGGCATCCAGCGGGTGGGATGGGGACTGCTGGCCATCCTCGCACTTGCCGGTCTCCGGTTTCTCATCCGCGCGGAATGCTGGCGATGGTGCCTGCCACCGGCGACGTCGTTTCCGTTACGGCGCGCGCTTGCGGCGTTTCTCGCAGGTGATGCCGTCGGCAACGTCACCCCACTCGGCCTGCTCGCCAGCGAGCCCACCAAGATTCTTCTGACGCGGCACCACCTCGCGACGCGCGAGGCGGTGTCGTCGCTCGCCGTCGAGAACCTCGTCTATGCGGCGTCGGTGATCGCGATGGTGGCCGTCGGCCTCGTTGTCGTTGCCGCAACCGTGCCGCTGCCACGCCTCTGGCTCACGACGATCGTGGCCGCGCTGATGGCGATGGGCGTCGGGGGGATCGTCGTGTTCCGCGCGATGCGGGGTACATGGGATTCGCGGCGCGGGCCCCGTCCTCGCTGGCGGGAGCGGCTGGCCGCAGTCCGCGAGGAGGTGCTCCTGTTCTCGGGTGGTTATCCGCGGCGGCTATGGCGGGTCTTCGCGCTCGACCTGGCGTTTCACGCGCTCGCCGTCCTCGAAGTCTTCCTCACCCTTCGGTGGGTGCTCGGCGATCGCAGCCCGACGCTGCCGCAAGCGATCGCGTTCGAGGCGCTCAACCGCGTGATCACCGTCGCATTCAAGTTCGTGCCGTTCCGCGTCGGTGTCGATGAAGTCTCCGCAGGGGCGCTCGCGCCGCTGCTGGCGGTCAATCCAGCAACTGGCGTCGCGCTCGCAGTCGTTCGGAAGGTCAGAAACCTGTTCTGGGCCGCGATCGGGCTGATCCTGGTTGCCGCCCATCCCGCCGAGGCTAACGCCGCCATGAAGGCCACGAAGACGATTTAGCCACTAAGCACACGAAGATTCTTTTTGGCACAAAGGGCCACTAAGAGAAAGCCTGCGTCACTCCGCTTTTCGCAGCAGCAGTTCAAGCCTGTTGACTTCAGCCTGCTCTGACGCGTGCTCGCACCTCAGGCCCGTGACCTTTGTGTTCTTTGTGGCCGATCCGTCTTCGTGGCCTTCGTGGCTAGCGTCCGCGGCCGAGCAGCGCGAGCGATGGATCGCCGCGGAACCGGCGGCGCGCGTCCGATCGGAGCGCCTCGGCGCGCGCTTTTTCGCCCACGATCGTCAGGAGCCGGGCGGCCATGGAATATCCCTCGGGCGTCGGGGCGGCTTCAACGAGATCGCCGATGATCTGCTCCGCCGCCTGGTCGCGGTTCGACGCGCGATACAGCATCGCCAGGCTCGCATAGGTTCCGATGTTCTGCGGAAACTCGCGCAGCTCCTCCTGGAACTCCGCTTCTGCGTCCGCGTACCGGTCCAGCCGCGCAAACGAATTTCCCAGATAGAGGTGCAACTCGGCGAGCACGCCGTTTCCCGGCTTCAATGCAACCTGCGCCTCCTGGAACGCGGCAAGCGCCTCTTCGTACTTCGCGTCGTCATAGAGGAGTCGTCCCCGGACAAACTGCGGCAGCGGCAGCAGCGGGTCGGCCTTCTGCGCCGCGAGCGCCTGCACGTTCGCAGCGTCAGCGTCTTCGCGCGCGAGCGCGACCCGGGCGGCGATTTCATGCGCGGTCGCCTTCAGTCGCGCATCGCTGCCCGCATCCGCCAGTTCTACGGCGCGATCGGCGTGCTTCGCCGCATCGTCGACGCGACGCGCACGCAGCATCGCAGATGCAAGCGCGATTGGGAGTTGCGGATCATCTGGTCGCAATACTGCAATAGCACCGAACGTTTTCGCGGCCTCGTCCAGACGGCCCGTGCGCGCGAGCAGCACCCCGACCTGGTACTGCACGCTTGCGAGATCCGGATGCTTCGACACAATGGCGCGCAGGCGATCGAGCGCCGCCGAATATCGTTTCTGCGCGATGAGTGCTACCGCAGCGCGATGCGACGCGACCAACTCGGCCTGTTCCGCCGCATTCATGGTGGGTGCGAGGGGTGCGAGGGGTGCCACCTGACGGAGACCCTGCAGGTAGCCGAATGCCGCGAGTCGATCCTCGTCAGCCTGCGCGGGCGGTGTCGGCGGGTCAATCGCGCGCCCCTGCACCAGGCGATCGAGCGACGCTTTCAGAGCTTCAACGCGGGCCGGATCGGCATCGGAAACATCGGCAACCAGACGTTGCAGCTGGTCATCGTTGCCGCGCACGAGTCGATAAGCTCCGGTCGACAGGGAAAACACAGGAAGGCCGTCGAAGCGGAACTGCGGGGCGAGCAGCTCGGCGTAGATCGGCTGATCGGGCACGAAGCCGCCCGTCTTGTCGAGAATCGCGCGCAAAGACCGTCCGCGAAGGCCCGACGGCATCGGTGCGCGAACCAGATCGAGCAACGTCGGCAGCACGTCGATATGCTGCACCGGTTGCAGAACACGACGTCCGCCCCCTGCATCACCCGGTTGCTTCACGATGAACGGCACGTGCAGGGACGCGTCGTTCAGCGTCGCTCCGGAACCGGCGTCCCCGTGATCGGCGGTCAGGAAGATCGTCGAATCGTTGTAGCGTTTCGTCCGCTTCAGCTCGTCGACGATCCGGCCAACGACCGTGTCCGCGGATCCCGCGTTGACCTCGAGGAAGAGGAAGTACCGCTGACTGCTTTGCGTCTTCAGCCACTGATCGGCCACCTCGAAGGTCGCGAGCCCATCGCGCTCAGGCAGCGCGCCCTCTTCGAGCGGCTGATCGGGGATCTCAGCGTCAAAGAACGAGAAACCCTGCGCGATTCCGGTGGCGCGGCGGAGCAGGAACGAGGAAACGGCCGCGCCGGTGTTGAAGCCGCGATTGCGCAGCAACTCCGCGATAGTGCGGACCTGGTCCTTCAGCGCATACCCCCCCTCGTCTCGGACACCGTTGTCGAAGGGAAGCTGGCCTGACAGAAGCGCCGCGTGCGATGGAAGCGTCTGTGGGGAATGCGTGTAGGCGCGGTCGAAGACGATGCCCTCGGCGGCGAGCGCATCGATGGCGGGCGTTGCGCCCGGACGCGCGCCGTACGCCGCCAGCCGATCGGCTCGCAAGCCGTCAACCGAGATCAGAACGATGGGACCCTGGTGAGGTGGGGACTCGCGCGCGAACCGCCAGCCGGTGAACGCGGCGCCGGCGACCGCCAGCGTGAAGAGCGTGACGATGAGCGTGACGTGCCACCGTTTTCGCGCGGCGGGCGTTCGGTTCGCCATGTGGTACTCCGGAGGGCTGCGCCCCCCCGGTTATTTCCTGATCTCTTGAAGGTGTGCGGCGGCTTCAGTGGCCGCGGGGCTCTTCGGGTCCGCGGCCATCACGTCCTGGAACGCCTTCGCCGCGGCGTCAGGGTTGCCCGCCGCGATCTGCGTGACGCCAAGTTCAATCCGCGCACGCGTGTTCGTCTCGTCGCTCTTCAGCATTTCGCTGTAGGCCGTGATGGCGCGCCCAAGCAGTGCCTGCCGGGCGGCGGAATCCTTTTCCTGCTGCGCTTTCTCGCGATAGAGAGTGGCCAGCATCAGATTCACGCTGGTCAACCGCGCGTTCTTCGACTGGATCGTCTGATACGCAGCAATCGCGTCGTCATAGCGACCCGCTTTTCGCAGCGCTTCCGCCCCGTTCACATCGTCACCAATCGACTTGGCGAGTGCTCCCGGCATGGGGCCGGGGTCGCGCTGCAGAACGAGGGCAAGCACTGGACTGTTCCCCGCGCTAACGGCTGCCTGTCCGTCGAGCGGCAGGAAGTTCGGTGCTTCCACCACGATCTTCCATGGTCCGCTGCGCAACCCGATCATCGCGAAGCGTCCCTTGTCGTCGGTCGTCGAGGTAATCCGGGCGGCGGCTATTTCACTCGAGGCGCGGACGGTCGCGCCCTTGATGGCCTTGCCATCGGCGTCCTTGACGGTGCCGGTTACGCGTCCCGCCTGTGCCGCGGCCGATGCCGCGACGGCGAGCGTGACGGCCGCAAAGAGAATGAGCTGAAGGCGTCGCATGATGGCTCCTCGTTCCCGGATCTTATAGCAGAACAACTGACGGTCAACCGCCGATCGTTTGGCGGCGGATTTCAGTAGAGACGATACAGCATCAGGTAAATAACGACGCCCGTGACCGACACGTAGAGCCAAATCGGGAGCGTCCAGCGGGCGATTTTCACGTGCCGCTCGTACTGGGCCCGCAGCCCGCGAGCCGCCGTGATCAGGGCGAGTGGCAGGATGGTCATCGCCAGGGAAACGTGAGTAACGAGGATCGAGAAATAGACGTAACGCACGGCTCCTACGCCTGCAAAGGGTCGCGAGCCGGTGTTCAGGTGGTAGATGACGTACGAAATCAGAAACAGCGTGGACGCCCCGAGCGCCGCGAGCATGCATCGCTTGTGCGGCGTGACCCGGCCGCGGCGGATGAACAGATATCCCGCGGTGAGAAACGCCGCCGATGTCGCGTTCAGTGTGGCGTTGAGTGCGGGGAGGTCGGTGATGTGGATCACGGCAAGGTGAAAGTGGAAAGTTGAAAGTGGGAAGTAAGTAAGAAGCGCCGCGATCTGATTCAGCCGGTTCCCTTCGATCTGCGACGACGGCTGGGATGGATCATCGAAAGAATCGAATCAGCTGATTGTACTTTTGACTTACTTTTCAACTTCGGACTTCGAACTTTGAACTTGCGTCTTTACAACCAGACGCGGTCGATCACCAGCGCCCCCCAGAGGAGAGGCAAATACGTGATCGAGTACAGAAACAGATGACGTGCCGTCCTGGTGGTGCGGTCGCGCGCGAAGAGGGCTGACAACGCGATGAGACCGAATCCAAGCACCGTGGCGACGATGCTGTAGGGGGCGCCCGCGATGCCCACGAGCGCCGGTAGGAGGCTCACGGGCCACAGCGCGGCGGCGTAAATGAGCGCCTGCTGTCCGGTGCGCCGTCCGTCGGGCTCGAGCACCGGAAGGAGCGGGATGCCGGCGCGCGAATAATCTTCGCGATAGAGCCAGGCGATTGCCAGGAAATGCGGCATCTGCCAGAGGAACACGATCCCGAAGAGCACGAACGCCGGCAGTGAGATTGTTCCGGTAGCCGCGGCCCATCCGATGACCGGGGGAAAAGCGCCAGGAACGGCGCCGATGAGCGTGGCCAGCGACGTTCGCTTCTTCAGCGGCGTGTAGATCAGCAGGTAACTGACAAGCGTGGCCGCAGCGACCGCGGCGGAAATCAGGTTGACCTGCCACCCCAGCTCGATCAGGCCGACGGCCGAGAGCAATGTCCCGAACAGCGTCCCGTCAAAAGCCCGCAGGCGCCCACCCGGAATCGGGCGCGTCTGCGTCCGGCGCATGAGCCCGTCGGTTTCGCGCTCCCACACCTGGTTGAGCGCGGCGGCGCCGCCCGCCACCAGGGCCGTTCCAACGAGCCCATGGAGCAGGATTGCCGCCGGAACGCCCTCTGGCGCTCCGATGTACATACCGGCGAGGGTCGTGAAGAGGACGAGGAAATTGAGTCGTGGCTTGGTCAGCGTGACGAAGTCACTGGTGCGGTAGGTCGGCTTCACATCCGCGGCCGCGACGACTGAGGACACGACCGCCGCCTGTGCGCCGGTTTTCATGCGCGGGCCCCGCCGTACCTGGTGGCATCGTGGACCTCACCTGACTTTGCTCTGCGAGCGTCCGACTTCGCGCGTGGCGCTTCGTCGGACAGGTCGTCGGGCAGGAAGGCCCGCGCTACATGGGCAAACCGGGACCGATGCGCGCGCAGCGTCAGCACCAGCGAGGTGACGAGCACGAGGGCGCCGTTGACGACGTGCAGCGAGTTGATGATGAACTGCTTGTTGCCCAGCACCGTGATCGCCCCAAGCGTGATCTGCAGGACAAGCAGTACGAGCAACAGAATCGCCGGCCTGCGCAGCTCAGCCCGGCGGGCATGGTGAAAGAACACGTGGCCTGTCGTTGCGCCGATGAGCACGGTCACAGTCGGCCGCGCCGACGCGATGCGCGAAGTGAATGGCGATCTTCGAGTCCCAGTACGGCGGAATGACATGACCGAACGAGAGCGGGAAGTCCGGGATCGCCAGCCCCGCTCCCGTATGTCTCATCGTGGCGCCAATCAGAATCTGCGCGTAGATCACGACAGTCGTCGCGATCGCGATGTGCTGCAGCGTGCGGTCGTCCGGAGTCTCTTCCGCCTTCGCCGTACCCCTTCCCCGTTCTGTTTCGCATAAGCTCGCTGCCATCCCGTCGAAGTGGCGAGCGCAATTGTCACCGTCAGACAGAAGACGATCTGCGCAAGGCTGGCGTGTGCAATCGAGATCGCATCCGGCAGGTACCAGAGCACCGTAATGCCGCCGAGAATCCCCTGGATAATGACGGCGCCGAGCGCCAGGTATCCGAGCCGCCGGACCCACGGTCGCGGTTCCGCGCGCCCAAGCCAGACGGCCAGCACGACGATCAGAAAGCCGACGGTGCTCGCGATCAGCCGATGCGCGTGCTCGTAGAAGATCCCGCCGACCATCTTGCTCATCGGAAACGCAAACATGAACCAGCCGTAGGTATTCGGCCAGTCAGGGACCGAGAGGCCCGAGCCGGTGCTCGTGACGAGCCCGCCGGCGAAAATCAGGACGGCCGTGGAAGCCGCAACGAGCGCGGCGAAGAGCGGAGCAGCATTTCCGGGACGGCGCCTTTGAACGTGAACGCGACGTCCTTGGTTTCCTTCTCGCCGATCGTGACCATCTGCGTCTGCGTGCCCAGCTTCTCGTGCCACGCTTCGATCGTGTAGGTCCCGGGCGGCAGGCCCTTGAGCGAGAACGTCCCGTCCGGCGCCGGTCACGGAGTAGTACGGATGATCGAGGACGCCGACCCACGCGTTCATCCAGCTGTGGACGTCGCACTTGAAGGGCACCATCACCTCCGTCGTGCTGAAGGTGTGCGTCATCTTCATGCCCTGGATCGGCTGGCCGGCGTTGAATTCCTTGTTCGCTTTCGGCCAGGCCGTGGACGTTGTGCAGCGTGTCGTCGCTGTTGACGATCTGCAGCGGCTGACCGACCTGGATGCCGAGCACGTGCGGCGTGTAGTGGCAGCCCTTCTGATCGAGCATGACCGGCTCGGACGGCGCCGGGAACGTGCGGTCGCCGAGACCGTCCTTGACGTAGACGAACACGTTCCGCATGCGCGCCATTGGCCCCGACGACCTCGGTTTCCGTCGTGAGACCCGAGTTCGCGGTCTCGCAGTACGGATCGGAGCTCAACTTGATCGGCTGCGGTGCCGGCGGCGTGCCTTCGAACGTGACCTTGCCGGTCACGTTGCCGGTCGTTGCCGGATCGATCGGAGTGGCCGCCGGGCGCGGCTGCTCCGGAGCTTGCGGGCGCCGTGCTTTCATTCGCTCCGCCGCCGCAGGAAACGAGGAGCATCGCCGCCGCGCACGCCGCCGCGCACGACAGCCGTTGTCAGACAGTCGACTCATTCGAGGGTCTCCAAACCACTGATTATGTCACGCGCCGCCGGCTTCCCTGACCTTGCGGAACACGCGATCCTGCATCCACTTGATGTCCCACCACTCGACGGGATTGACCGCCGTGCCGTTGACGAGCACGGTGAAGTGCAGGTGGTCGCCGGCCGCGAGGCCGGTCATGCCGCTGCGGCCGAGCACCTGCCCCTTGTCGACCTTGTCGCCGACCTTCACGCCGATCGACGAGAGGTGTCCGTAGAGCGTCTGCACGCCGAGGCCGTGGTCGATGATCACGCAGTTGCCGTAGATGCCGAGATACGCGGCATGGACGACGACGCCCCGCTGCGCCGCGAGGATCGGCACGTGCTGGGTGACGGCGAGATCGAAGCCGAGGTGCACCTGGCGATCGATCTCCTTCCCCATGAACGTATAGGTCCGGAAGTCGGCGAACCTCGCCTCGACGGCGGCGTTGCCGAGCGGCTGGAACGGCTCCTTCCACATCATCTCCGGCGCGGTCTTCTTCGCCAGCGCCGCGATCGTCTGCGCGTTCTGGCGGCGCAGATCGCCGTTGATGCGGACGAAACGTCTGCACGACATCCTCCGGCGTCGTCGACAGCTTCATCTCGGGCGTATTCGCGACGATGGGCGGCACGACGCGCGCGACCCAGTTGTCGATCGGAATCGTGCTGCGCGAGAACGGCTTCGTGAACGCCATGTGATCGACGGCCGCGACGCGCGGTGTTGCCGGCCGGGTCGCGTCGCGAAAACCGAGATCGGCGTGTTCACGTCCTGGTCGTACGACAGCGCGAAGAACGCGACGTGCAGCGCCGGATCGTCCTGCACGCCGACGGCGGTGGCGGGGAAGCCCGGATACGTGCGATCGCCCACGCGAACACCTGATTCGACGTCGGCGGGCGTGGCGCGATAGACGACGAACTCCGCGCCGCCGAGATTGACGTAGTGGAACGTCGACAGGACGGACGCCTGCGGCGGCTCGAGCCGCACCTGGACGTCGCGGGTCGCCTCGGTTCGACGCGTTCCGCATCCCGTAGAGCACCGGCCGCGCCGCGCGCACGACGATCCGCGCGGGCCCTGCTGCAGCGCCGGGATCGCGCGTCTTGCCGATCGGCCGCATGACGTAGAAGCGATCGGCCGCGTCCTGCCTTGTCGTCGCCTGCGTCGGTTGCTCGAGGCTGAAGACCGGATACGACTTGCCGCCCTGCTCGATGCGCGACCTCGAGTTGCGAGAACCGTCCCTGCGGCGCCTGGACCATCAGCTCGAGCGTCGCTCGATTGGCCGACGAAGCGATCGGGCTGCCGGAACTCGACTGTTGGACCAGGCTGGCGGCCCGCCCAGATCCACGCGACGCCACCGCAGATGACCGCGAGAAGGATCAGGAAGGCGAGGAACTTGCCGAGTGTTCGCACCTAGTCATGATACTGCCCGTGGTAACATTTTCAGGTTCCCGCAAGACGCGCCGGAATCGTCTAGGGGTCAGGACACGTGGTTCTCAGCCACGGCAGACGGTGCGTAAACGGTTCGCGATGGCGGTATCGTCTAACGGTTAGGACGGATGGTTCTCAACCATCAAATCGGGGTTCGATTCCCCGTACCGCTACCAGAAATCGATTTCGAGAAATTCCTGTCTGGAAGTCACGGCTGGCCAGCTCTCAAGCAATCAACCGTCCGAGAGAATCGGTAGGCTGAGTGTGCACTTGTGAATAGCTGCCGGGAACATCGGCGAGATACGCTTGCTCAGAGGAGCATGATCATGAGTGCAAGCCATAAACCCACCGACACACATCTGCGTCAACATCGGGTGAAAAAGCGGAACAAGCTGCGCGCGCGGATTGCGGCAGCACCGGCGACCGGACGAGCTGCGCTCGAAGCAAAAGTGCAGCGAACGTATTCACTCATCCCACTCGATGATGAAAGAGAAGCTGCCTCCAGCTGTGGTCTAGCCCCGTGAGTGCTCAGACTCATAGCTGAGCGGTCGCTAGGCGTCTCCCTCGGCAGACGATCCCGCAGAAATTCGCATTCCCGCCAATTGCCTGGAGTCCTGATAACTGCGTCTGGACCGCAGGATCACGCGGCGATGCCTCCAAATTCGACGTTCTCGAGGGAACGCCTTTTGTCATAACCCCGTACCGCTACCAGCAAATCCCAAATCCCAAATCCCAAGATCCAATTCCCAAATTCCGATTGCCGGTGTGCCCGCGGTATTCAGCTGGGTCAGTTGAGTTGCCGAGCCCTGGTGCAGGCGTACATCAATAGGCCAGGGCGTACAACGAGACCTGCCAACCTTCCTCATAACCCCGTACCGGTGCCAACCTCGGTCCAAGAACCGTGAGCGCGACCAGGTTACTCTCTACGGTAGCGACATCAAGCCGAGCGTCACGAGCAGTGGGATGATCACGGCGACGATCGCCTCGCCGGCGATGAGGCCCGACGCGCTCGCAATCGCGTAGGTCTTCTCCGTCTCGGGCGACACGCGCGCCCATACCCGGTCCAGCACCGCGCCGATGAAGATGACGGTCACCGCGCTGACCGGAATCAGCATCGCAATGCCGACGCCTGCAGGCGACGGTATGAACGGCCGCCACGACTTGCGTTGCTCGAGCAGCGTCAGCACGATGCCGATCAGCGCGCCGACCCCGGTGGAGGTCTGCATCCACGACAGGCGCGCGGCGGCTTCGGCGGTGAGCCCGCCGCCCGACAGGTCCTGCGTCACCAGCTTCGCGAAGCCGACCCAGCGCTGCGACGTCGGGCTGAGGAGCTGCGCGTTCTCGCCGACGATGCCGTAGGTGTCGCGGAGCAGGGGATACATCACTGCCAATGCCAGCGCACCGACTGGAACGGCAATCAGCTGCATGTAGGTGAGGATGCGCGGCGTCGATCCGATCATGGCACCGGCGCGGAAGTCCTGCATCAGGCCTTCCGATTCGGCGGCCACGGCGCCGGTGATGCCGCTCGACACCATGCTCGCGCGCAGGTTGCCGGGTGCGATGACCGCGAACATCGCCTGCATCACGTTGGTCATGGTGCTGATTGGGCCCCAGTTGGTCTCGCCGAGCACGCGCAGCGCCACGAGGCCAAGGGGCATTGACAGCAGAATGGCCAGCACCGAGTGCCACACCGGCGTGGCGAAGAAGAACATCTGTACGGCGACGACCGCCACGCTCGAGAGGCTCGCACCAATCACCACCCAGCGCAGCGGCAAGTCGCCGCTTGTCGCGTCGGCGGCAGCGAGCGACCGGAACGTCGACATCAGCGCGCGCCAGCGCAGGAACAGCGCGCAGATGCCGCCGGCGACGAGCATGCCCACTGACGGCCACATCACGAGCAGCAGCACGTCCACCCGCCGGCCGCCGGGTGCGAGCAATCCCTCCGTAACCAGCCACGGCGGCATCAGCACCCACGCGACGATGCCGCCGAGCAGCATGCTGGCGCTGATGCGCAGGCCGATGATGATGCCCGAGCCGATACTGAGCAGCGACACGCCGAAACCGAGCCCGACGCGGGCGGAAAAGTCGTTGAGGACGAGCGGAATCGTGTCCCGCACCCACTGCAGCACGGTGGCGAGGAAGACGAAGCCTGACGCGGCGAGCGCGGCCATCATCGCGAAGGCAGACTTGCGCGCCTGGGGTCCGTGGGCGTCGAGCGCGATCAGCGTCTCGCCAGCGGCGATGCCGTCGGGAAACGGCAGGTTCTCGTCGTCGATGAAGTGCTTGCGCAGCGGCACCGCGAGGAACACACCGAGCAACCCCGACGCCGTGAGCCACGCCCAGGTCTGGCCCAAGCTCAGGTTCACGTCGAAGCCGCTCCCCGGCTCGAGCCGTAGCAGGTCGAACGCGGCCAGCAGCCAGCAGAGAAACGCCACCTGGCCCGCGGACGTGCCCGCAGTCTGGACGACGTTGTTTTCCCAGCGGTTGTAGCTCTTTGAGAACAGGCCGAGCGCAAGGAACCCGAAGAACGCCGACACGACCGAGATGTTCGGGCCGAAGCCGAACTTCAGGACCATGTAGGGATAGGACGCGCCGATGACCAGCGCGACGAGCAGGCCCACGACCACGGAGCGCGGTGTGAACTCGCGAATGTGAGACGGTTTGTGGGGGCCCGGTGACGACATGCGGCGGATTGTATGCGGCCTCGGCCCGCAGTCAACCCGGCGCGCGCCGAATCACGCCACTTTCTTCGTCGACTTGCGTGCTGCCCGGTCCAACCTTTGTCACAACGCCGCACCGGTACCAAAAAATCCCAAATCCCGTTCCCAAGATCCAATCCCAAGGCGCGTTAGAATCCGCTCGGCTCTTCCTTACGACGCATGGGGGAGACGAATCTCATACGTCCCTGGCCGAGTTCTAGGCGAACGAGAGCCACACAGCAGGCGTTGAGTCCGCACTATCCGAACGACTGGAGAGGCCCATGTCTATCGCCAGAATCGTCGGGTGTTTCCTTGTGCTCAGTCTTGTGGTCGCGATTAGTGGCGACCGCGTGCACACACAGCAGGCGCCGCCGTTCCAGTTTCATCTCCTCGAAGCGACGATTGCCGATGTGCACCGCGGTATTCAGCTGGGTCAGGTGAGTTGCCGGGCCCTGGTGCAGGCGTACATCAATCAGGGCCAGGGCGTACAACGGGACGTGCAATCAGCTCGTCACCGAGGCGATGGCGCCGACGTTTCTGCCCGGCTACGGTGAATACGCGGCGGCGGTCGCGGCCACGGCGAGCCTGCCGCCGGGCGACCCGCGGAAGACGCCGCCGATCGAGTTCGGGCGGATGGAGCCGACGGCCTCGGACCCGACCGTGCAGCAGCAGTTCGGCATGACGGTCGGCATCCCGAACGCAGGCCAGGTGCGGGCGCTGGGGATGATCAACATCCGCGGCGAGCGATCCGTCACCTGCAAGGGGGATTTCGATCGGCATCCCTCGGCCGGTCCGTTGCCGGCGGGGGCGCCGAAGGTGTGCGAGGAGTTCCGCCGCCAGCCGGACGCGCTGGAGCGCGCGGCGGAGCTGGACGCGCAGTACGGCCGCAATCCGGACCTGCAGAACCTGCCGATGTACTGCATTCCGTTCTCGTTCAAGGACTCGTACGACGTGAAGGACCTGCGGTCCACCGGCGGCGCCGACGCGCGCTACGACATCGATTTCCCGGCGCGCGATCACACGCTCGTCGCCGAGCTCCGGCAGAAGGGCGCCATCATCTACGCGAAAGCCAACACCACCGAGTACAACGGCCGCGGCCCGGGCGATCCGGGGGGCAGGAACTATCCGACGAAAGTGCTGCCGTCGACGCTTGGCTATCAGCGCAGCACGTGGGCCGGCAACCCGTGCAACTCGTACGACCAGACACGCGCCGCATCGATCGGGTCGAGCTCGGGGTCGGGCGTCTCGGTGAGCACGAACCTCGTGATGTGCAGTATCTGCGAAGAGACGGGGCAGTCGTGCCGCGGGCCAGCCAATCACAACTCGGTGGCGCTCATCCTGCCGCACAAGGCGCACCTGTCGTTTCTGGGCGGCGCGATCGGCGCCGAGATCTACAACGACCGCGCAGGCATTCACTGCCGCACCATCGGCGACGCCGCGAAGGTGCTCGACGCGCTCAAGAATCCCGTCAACGGGTACTACGACCCTCGCGACATCTTCACCACCGTGTCGCGCTCGAGCCTGCCGTCCGAGCCCTACGCGCGCGCCGTGACCGAGGGGAGGCCGGGCGCGCTCAAAGGGATGCGGATCGGGATCATCCGCGAGTTCATGGTGAAACACGCAAAGGTCGACGAGCCGATCGTCGAGGCGGCCGCCGCCGAAATGAAGGCGATGCTCGGCGGTCACCTCGGCGCGACGCTTGTCGAGTCGGTGACGCCGGGCTGGGTGGACGATCCCGACATCGAGAACATGTCGACCACGATCGATCGCGCGATCGCGCAGCTGGCGCCGGTCCTCTATCCGGACCTGCTCCTCCGGTTGACTGCGGCCAACGAGCCCTTCTATCCGGACTTCGCGGCGAAGGTGAAGCCGACCGAGTTCGCCCCAGGGGTGACCAGGGGCACGGGAGCGATGGCGGCGGCCGACTGGATGGTCCGGTGGGCGGAAGGGCTCGAGCCGTCGCCGCGCAACCTGACCCTGCGCAGCGTGCTCGCTGGCGGCGAGGCGCAGTCGCGCACGTTCCGCTTCCATATTCCGCAGTACCTGAGCCGCCGGGCGAAGGACTGGGCCGACCGGGGATACACGGAAACACTCGTCGACTGGCCGTCGCTCAATGCGCGATCGAAGTTCTGGGGCGACGACCAGCGTGCGGCGTTCAAGAACTGGGAAGAGATCGACAACCTGTACGAGCCGCCCAAGGGCATTGCCGACAACATGCAGCGGCGTGAGTTCCTGCAGCGCGTGATGATGAAGGTCATTCAGGACAACAAGCTCGATCTGCTGATCCAGCTCCACACCGCGCTGCCGCCCGGCAAGATCGGGCTGGCGCCGGAGCCCAACGTGAACAATCGCGCGATCTCGTACCCGCTCGGCCCGAACGCTGGCATCACCGAAATTCTGATCCCGGCCGGCTACGTCAGGGTCGCATACGACCCGGTGTTCGAGCTCGCCACCGATGCCAACGGCCGGAAGTTCTACCGCGGCCGCACCGGAACGACGCCGACCGAAGCGCCGGCGCCCGGCATCCCGTTCTCGATCAATTTCCTGGTGGAGCCGGGGATGGAGCACCTGGCGCTGAAGGCAGCCTCGGCCTACCAGTCGGCCTCGAAGCGCCGTGTGCCGCCACCGGCCTTCCGGCCCCTTCCGCGCGAGCCATAGGTGTGATCCTCTCCGCCATCGGCGCCAGCGGCATGGCCGAGGTGTACGAGGTGTACAAGACGAAAGACACACGCCTCAACCCGACGCGGAGGGAACGATTCGAGCGGGAAGCTCGAGCGATCGCCGCATTGGCGGCCGGCGCACTGTACTGTTTGGTTTCTTGTATCACCTGATGGAGACACGCGCATGCTGAAGGCGACTGCGGGGAAGCTGCTGCCGACGACCATTACCGGGTCGCTCCCACGACCGAGCTGGTACACGGAGAACCTGGGGACACGGTCGTTTCTGGACGCGATGGTCACCTCGCGTTTCCGCGAGCAGTACGTCGACGCCCTGTCGGTGTATCTGCGGGACCAGGAGGTGGCAGGTTTGGATATCGTGACCGACGGCGACTGCCGGTTCGATCAGGACGTGGGCGGGCAGAGCTGGACGAGCTATCCACCTCACCACATGTCGGGGTTCGAGACGCTGCACCCGAAGCTGGCGAAAGCCGGGGCAGGAGGCATTGCGTTTCCGCGGGGGCACATCCTGCACGACTACCTGGAAGCGCGGGTGATGCCAAAGCTGGTGGGCCCGGTCGGGCGCGGCGAGATGCAGTATGCAGAGTTGTTCAAGACGGCCCAGCGGCTGACGACCAAGCCCGTCAAGTTCGGGACTGTCACCCCGGAGCTGGTTGCCTTCGCGGTGCAGGACGAATACTACAAGGACATGCCCACCCGCATCATGGCCTTGAGCGACGCCTTCAACGAGGAGCTGCACGACCTGGCGGACACCGGGTGCCAGGTGATTCAGTTGGAGGAGCCGCAGATCCATCTTCTCGCTGCGCGCGGGTACGTGGACAAGGTGATCAACCCGGAGTTCATGCTGAAGGTGTTCAACAACACCGTCAAAGGCCTTCGCGCCAAGACGGAGGTGTGGTGCCACACGTGCTGGGGGAACCCGTCCCAGCAGCGGATGTTTGCGACCGTGCAGTCGTACCAGCCGGCGCTCGAGTTGTTGAAGCAGGTGGATGCGGATGTCATCACGTTCGAGATGAAGAGCTCGAACGCAATAGACCTGGACGCCGTGGGGCAGGTGATCACGGAACAGAAGGTGTGCATCGGGGTGATCGATCACCACACGTTACAGGTCGAGTCGCCAGAGGAGGTCGCGGACTTGATTCGCCGGTCGTTGAAGGTGATCCCCGTCGAGCGGCTGGTCCTTTCGTCCGACTGCGGCATGGGGCGTGAGGGGATGAGCCGCCGGCACGCTTTCTACAAGATGGTGGCGCTCGTACAGGGGGCGAATATCGTACGGAAGGAGCTGCGGCTCCCGGTGATCGAGAGCTTGGGCGCGGACCCGAAGTTCTCGCTCATTCGCACGGCGTAGACGTGGGGAAAGTGGGTACGGGCCAGGACGCACTGAATTTGTGTGCGGCTGGCGAAACATCAGCGAAATCCCGACCCAGGCCGGCGCGGAGCGCGTCTGCTACAACTTGCGGCTTTCCTGCCAGGGGTTTAGAGATATAACCCCGATATCATCCAGGAATGGAGACCGGAGCCTGGCGCGGAGACGTTCATGTCGGAGGACCAACATGAGAAGGCAGATTCAGGTGTGTTGCGCGGCGGTTGTGCTTGCTGTCCTGACCGGGTCGCCCGCGTTGGCGCACCATTCAAGTTCGGCATACGACCTTTCGAAGAGCCTCACGCTCGACGTGACCGTCGCGTCAGTCGTGTTCACCAATCCCCATGTGATGCTCCACTTCGACGCCAAGACCGAGAGTGGCGAAATTCAGCACTGGGCGATTGAAACGAACAACCCGTCGGTGATGCGGAGAGCGGGCTGGACAAAAGACACGTTGAAGGCGGGTGACAAGCTCACGATCACGTTCCACCCGGCAGTCAACGGAACGACGAACGGGTATATCCGCAACAACGACGGAAAAATCATGTTCAACGGTAAACAGCTGCACTTCGACGTGAACAATCCCAACGCCAACGACTATTAGACCAAGGACAGTCTTCATCCGTTGAAGGACACCAACATGAAGGGCAGCTACCAGGCGGGGACCAGTCTGTTTGCATGGTTCCTCACGTCTGTCGCCGTATTGATACTGACGTCGTCGATCGCGGCCCAGGGGGCGGCCCCGGCCCAGCAGGGGGGTGGGCGCGGCCGAGGCGCGGCTGCGCCGCCTGGCCCGCCGGCACCACCCGCGGAAAACCCGAAGGATCTACAGGAAGTCTGGTCGGGGAACTTCCGCGTGGATTCGAAGCCGAAGATGAAGCCGGTTGCACAGAAGCTCTTTGACGACAATACCGAGGAACTTCGGCGGAAGGTCCCAGTCACGAAAGATCCGGCATTCTGGTGCACACCCGTCGGGATTCCGCACATCTATAACAACGGCATCCACCCGTTCGAGATCCTCCAGACCCCCGCGCGCACGTTCATCTTCTATGAGGCTGACCGGACCTGGCGGACGGTGTGGACAGACGGACGCTCGATACCCAACGACGTTGAGGACCTCTGGCTCGGATATTCAGTCGGCCACTGGGAAGGCGACGAGTTCGTCGTCGAAACCGCGGGATTCAACGACAAGACGTGGCTGCTCTTGGGCGAAGGCTCTATGCACAGCACGAAGCTCCGCGTCATCGAGCGCTTCAAGCGCGTCGATCGCGACAATCTGCAGATCAAGTTCAGACTGATCGATCCGGACTATTACGAAAGCGAATGGACGCTCACCGGAAACTTCCGGCGGCAACCAAGGGAACGGCGGTGGGAACTCGACGAGACATACTGCGTCCCCGAGGAGCAGCAGACCTTCGACAAGGTTGTGCTGACGCCGAACGCGGCGCCCGTCAAGAAATAGCGTTGTGCAACCCTTCCTCCACAGTTTTCCTCCGCTGCTCGAAAAAGCTCTTCCAGAAAAAACCGTTCTGGAACGCGACGAGGTACACCATCAGCTTCGATCGTGTGAACGCGCCCCCGTCGGACATGTCGGCC
The DNA here is from genome assembly GCA_963741135.1 of uncultured Acidobacteriota bacterium. Lineage (GTDB taxonomy): Bacteria > Acidobacteriota > Vicinamibacteria > Vicinamibacterales > UBA2999 > Gp6-AA40. Next base: position 195,031 of record CAVUHC010000002.1, on the reverse strand, counting down.
GTGATGGTGAGCAATGGAATGAACACGATCGGAGACGCGAAGATCGGCATTAGAAAATCCATCAGCGCGAACGTCAGTTTCGTGTGTCCGTGCTCAGCCTGCGAATATCCGTACTCCGCAAACATCCCCAGCAGCATAGCGAGGTAGCAGAACACCACCGGCGCCGTTTCGTCGACGGTCCCCTTGGACTCCACGGTATCGCGGAGCGCAAAGGCAAAGGCGGCCAACGCCGCGACGAGAAGTACTGCGGTCGCGCCATACCGTCTGGGCTGTCTGCCGAGGTCCACGTACCCGACGCCGACGGCAAGTCCGAGGAGAGACGCGAAGATAATCAGGAGAAGTACGGATGACATGACATGGCTCCCTGGAACTAACGCACAAAGACGAAATCGCCCTCGCTGACGCCGTTCGGACTGAGATCCTTGAGCAGCGGCGTGAGCTCGCGGTGAACCTTCTGCGCCTCTCGGCTGACGGCCTCCGGAAGCCAGGCGTACAGCTCACGCATCGTGATGATCCTGTCGCGGTGCATGTCTGCATCCGGAGCCGTTTGCAGTCCTGTGAGGATCTGCTCTGTAAACAGGCTGCCGTTCCATCTCTTGTCCCCGAATGATTCCTGCCGTTCGTTGCCGGCCATCAGCAGATACCGTGCAGGTTCCCTGGAGAGACGGCTCAGGGCCCCTGGATCGACTTTCAGGTCGTACGGCTTGTCGCTCTTCATCTCGAGACCCTGGACGGCGAGGCCGCTGAAACAGGAGTCCAGAATGATCAGGAGGTGCTTCACGTGCAGACCGCTCATCCACTCCACGAGATCGTTCATGACGATCGAGTGGTCGGTCCTGCCACGCTCCTCATCCACCAGCGGCAGATAGCCCGTCGCCGCCGTGCCGCGCACGCCGCTCACGCCGTGTCCGGAGTAGTAGAAGATGAAGCGATCGTCGTCCTGAATCTTGGCGGTGAAGTACTTCTGTGGGAACTCGAGCGTCTTTGCGGTCACCGATTCGTCCGTGACCGAAATGACCTCGTCAAATCCCTGTGCCTTGAGATACCCGGCCATCTTCCTCACATCGATCTCTGGCGATGAGAGCGGCGGCAGATGCCGGTACTTTCCGATACCCACAAGGAGCGCATAGCTCTTGTGATAGGACGGCTTGGGCCCGACGATGTCGGTCCAGGCCTGGGCCAGGATGTCGCTGATGCCGGGCTTCGTCGCCTCTTTTGTCTGCACGATCACCGCTTTCGTCTCCAGCATCTGCCGCTGGTCGCCCAGCGGGGCCCGCCATTCAAGCGTCATGACGCCGTTGAAGGTCGTGTCATCCGAGTTCGGGCCGCGCAGAAAGTAGACGAACCCGCGTTTTCTCCCGCCCGGTCCGATGTTGCCATCAGGCAAGCGCGCTTCCCGCAGACGCGCCTGAATGTTGGGGTAGAAGTTCGGGAAGAACGCGTCGGACTGTGAGCTCAATACCCGATCCAGCAGCGTGTACTTGCCCAGGCGCCTCATTTCGTTCAGCACGGCAGCCGCGTCCACAGGAGCCAGTGGCGTCTGACCGTTGAGTCCGAGTCTGATGTCCTCGTAGTTGAACGGCAGCGAACGCATGGACAGGTTTCGAACCGAGAGCTCCACCGGGAGCAGCCGTGAGCCTTTGAATCGACGATCAACCTCGGACGGATCCCGATAGCTGATGTCGACGGCCAGCTCGCTCTGCGCTGCTCCCAGGACGAACGCCATCGTGCGGGTCTCCTGTGCGTGTGCGGGCGCCGCCACGAACTGGAGCGCGATCAGGAGAGCCAATGGACAGAACGTTCGCATTGGTGCACCTACCAACGAAAGTTGCCCTGCACGAACAGTGATTGGGCGTTGAGGCCGCCACCCTTCGACACCTTGTAGCCGAAGTCGATCGGTGTATGGCCGCCAAACAAATATGCGACGCCGACCATGAGCAGCCGCGTCGGGGGACGATCCCGCTCGGAATGGACCACACGCGTTTCCATCACTTTCGTGTTCAGCGACATGCGTTCAGAGACGAGATAACCCGCGAGGCCGCCGTACGACAGGTCGTAGGCGATCGCCCGGCGCCCGACGGCATCCGTCGCCCACGACAGATCGTCACCGACGAACATCGATGGCAGGTAGCTCTTCGATCCCTGAAACATGCTTCCGCCTCCGATCCGCACGCGCGAGAAGTCCTTCCGTGCCGACGTCCAGACGCCGCCGCCGATATCGAAGGAGCCGAAATCGAACGCGTTGGATCGTGAGTAGAGGAAGCCTGAGCGAGCATCGACGCCCACACGCCAGGCAACTGTCGGGTCGATTTCTACCGATGGATGGTAGTCGGCCGAAAACGAGGTGGAACGCGTCTCGATGTCCTCCCTCTGGTGTGCATACCGACCTTCCAGCGACATGTTGATCGCGTCAAACTGGTACATCCCCTGCCAGGCGTCTCCTGAATCGCCCTCTGAATACCCTTCACGCCGGAACCACTCGTGCTCGAAGCGCCCGCCGGTTTGAGAGCGGCGAACCCGCCCGACTTCCGGCGCCGCAGCGCCCCCCAGCACGGTCGTGAACATGAGCTGTTGCGCGTGATTGAGCGCGAGGTCACCGCCCGCGAGGCTCTCGGAGAGACTCCTCGGGAACAGAATATTGAGCAGCTCGCTCGCGTTGTCTCTGACGCACCTGTCGAACTCGGCCCGTGTCCCCTGGCAAGTGACCGGATTCGCGTCTCCGCTGCGCGGGACGATTGTGAAAGCGATGATGTCGTTCCCGGCAAAATTGAGCGGGTCTGAGTCGCCGGGTGCGTTCGTGATCGTTGTATCGACGATTCTGCCGCCATAGAGACGTCCGTCGAATCGCTGGACGGGGCTATCGCCATCGGCCTGTCGCAGCGCGAGCACGGCGTTGACCACGCCGCCCACACTCTGACCAAATGCGTCTGGAGCCGTCACCAGCGCGACCAGGATTATCAAGGCAAGGCATCGAGGCGCCGCATGAGTCTTGTCGCCGACGAGTGGAAATGTCATATCAAACTCCCTCCCCTTGCACCTGATCAACGTGCGGACGTCGCCAATCAAACAGCGACGGAGGGTACCCGAGTGTTTTTGAAGGAGTTCGAGTGAATCTGAGAGGTGTGGAGCGATCTATTTCCTACCGTCGTCCGTTTCCCTGTCGATAGCCCTCTTCATAGCCTTCGCGATAACCGGAGCGGTAGTTGTTGCGATACGCGTCGCGCGAGCCGTACGACCCGTAATACCCCTGGTCCGCATCACGATAGGCGCGCTGACCAACCGGATCGTACCGGTCGCGATCCCGGCCGTCGTCCATCCCCTGCCGATAGGCGTCCGAGTAGCCGCGTGCGTACGCCGGTTCCTGGTAGCCGCCGGATCGCTGCTGAGGCCCGAACACACCCGGAGCGTTGCGCTGGCGGTATGGCGGCGGTGGAGTACGGCGCAGGCTGGCGTAGGAGGAGCGATAGCCGTCGATGTACCCGCGTCGGAAGTCGTCGCGGTAGAGGTCACGGTTGCCGAAGCGGCGCTCGTAGCCGCGGGTGCCGTCGCGGAATATCTGGTCGCGCTGGAAGTCGAGCGTCAGACCGCGACGGGCATCGAACTCTCCCTGGCGCAGCCCTTCGCGATATCCACGGTCGTAGCCGTCCCGAGCCAGACTTCTCCCTCGGCCGTTCTGAACCTCGAAGATCCCGAACGCGGTGACGGATTGGGCGGCGGTCGCGGTGACAGTTCCGGCAATGGCAAGTGCAGCGAAGAGTGCAACAAACCGGCACAACATGATGGGACCCTGGCGCAGGCAAACACCTGAAACTGCAAACGATGAGCCACCGAAGAGAGGCCGATTTCATTGCGGTGAGCTGGGGTCAGACTCCGGTGATGGCCTGTTCCGGGGTCAGACTCGGGTGACGGCTCGGTGTCGAGTCAGACTCCGGTACGACCCGACTCAAGGTTCAGTGGCTGTACGGGGTGTTGATCCATCGGCGAGCTGATTCCGCACCAATCGGATCGTTATCCTGCTCGCCGAGCACCAGCGCCTTTTGGAAGTTCGCCCGTGCCGCCGTGCGATTGCGCCGCAGGTCGGCAATCTTGCCGAGCTCCGCGTACGCCCGCCCCTGGACCCACGGCCGCGCCTCGCCGTTTGATGCACGCCGGACGTCCAGTTCCGCCTCCTCGAGCTGGTTCAGCGCGACACGTGCGGCCCCGCGCTTCTGATACCAGAGCGCGTCCTCACCAAACATCCGCGGCCTCGTGTCGGCCGCCAGCATCCGGAGTCCGGTCGTGAGCTGTTGCTCCGCTTCGGCGGGGCGTCCGCCGCGCAGTGCCGTGGCGCCCGCCTCGAGCCACAACAGCCGATTGCGGGGAAACAGGCGCTGCAGCTCGGTCAGCTGTCGCAGCGCATCACCGAACCGCCCCTCGCGGTTGTAGAGCAGCACCAGCGCGATGCGAGCGTCCGCTTGGGAATCCGACGAATACGCAGCGGCCTCTTCGATCATCTGCAGCCCACGTTCTTTGCCGCCGCCAAAACCGGCCACGTACGCCATCATGCGCATCGGCAGCGGCATAAGGCTGACAACGTAGCGGTACATGCCGACGACGAGCCCGGCATCCTTGCGGGAGGGATCGAGCTCGAGGACCGTCTCGCTCTCGTCGTACGCGCGGCGCGCGGCGCGGAACGCCCCGAGGATGCGTCCCTCGACCGTGGCGATATAGGAGGCCTGCAGTCCCACCGTCGCGCCGATCTGGTGGTGCGCGTCCGGATCGCGTGGTCTCGCCGCGGCTTGCGCGCCGGCGAGTGCGATCGATCTCTGGATGTGCGTGCTGAAGCGGGAAGCAAGATCGGAGGGAGGCTCGCGCATCGCGACGTTCTGACGCGTGACGCTACCCAGATACTCATCCACCGTGGCTGCGCCGAGGCGGAACGAGATCATCATCCAGGGGATCGAGGCGAGTCCGCGCTCGACGGCCGGGTCCTTCGGGTCGGCCTTGGCCGCCGCCTCCATGTCGCGCGTCGCCTCGTCATAATCGAGGTTGAGCGCGTGCTCGTAGGCGCGCGCGCGGAGACGCGACGATTCCGGATTGCCGGCGACGACGCCTGGCGCGGCGAGCACGACGCTCAGCGCCAACGCCACGATCCGTTCTGACTTCATGAGAGGCGCATGCTCCACGTTCTCAAGACCATCGACGCGCACGTTGCTGGGGAGCCGCTGCGGCTCATCACCGAGGGGCTGCCGCGGCCCGCTGGTAAGACCATGGCACAGAAGTGCGACTGGATGAAGCGCCATGCGGATCAGCTTCGCCGGGCGCTGGTGCTCGAACCACGCGGCCATCGCGACATGTGCGCGGCGCTGCTCACCGAGCCGGTCTCGCCCGGCGCCGATGCCGGCGTCATATTCCTGCAGAACGACGGCTACAGCGCGATTTCCGGCCACGGGATCATTGCCGTCGCGACCATCGCGCTGGAACGCGGGCTGTTTCCCTCGACTTCGCTCGGAACAGGCCCCTCGACTTCGCTCGGGGTAAGCTTTTCGCGCGATGCCGCTCCTGAGGTTCGCTTCCTGTTTGACACGGTTGCCGGCACCGTCCACGCGCGCGCCCGCGTGGAATCGCATGGCGACCGGCGCCGCGTTGACTCGGTCGCGTTCGCGAACGTGCCGGCATTTGTGCTCAGCGGCGGCCATCCTGTGCGCGTCGGCGCGCGCGAACTGCGCGTGGACATTGCATTTGGCGGCGTGTTCTACGCGATTGCCGATACGGAAGCGATCGGCATTCCGCTAACCGGCTCGCGGTTGCCCGACCTTCGCCGGCTTGGCGCCGACATCCGAGCATCGATCAACGCGGCAGGCGCCGTCACGCATCCCGCGGACGCCGCCTTGTCAGGCATCGCAGGTGTAATCTTCACGGGACCCGCGCAGGATCCCGAGGCCCATCTGCGGAACATCACGATCTTCGGCGACGGCGTCGCCGACAGATCGCCGAGTGCGACGGGCACGTCAGCGGTGATGGCGGTGCTCGACGCCATGGGCCTGCTGGAGGACGATCGGTCGTTCGTACACGAGAGCGTGCTTGGCACGCTGCACCGCGGGCGCGTCGTGCGCCGCACGCAGGTCGGCGAGCTGCCGGCGATCGTCGCAGAGATCGAGGGCACCGCCTGGATCACCGGCGAGCACACGTTTTACGTCGACGAAGATGATCCGCTCAAGGACGGGTTCCAACTCTAGAATAAATTGATGATGACGCAGCAACGGCTTTCGGTCGCCATCGAAACGTACGTCGCCCTGTCGATCTCGGTGCGAGCGTCGATTCGGCTGTCGGTGTGATCATGATTCGGCTGTTGGTGCGAGGGGAGCGAGGGGTGCGAGGGGTGCGAGGGGAGCGAGGGGTGCGAAGGGTGCGAGAGGTGCGAAGGGTGCGAGAGGTGCGAAGGGTGCGAGAGGTGCGAAGGGTGCGGACATGGCGGGTTTCGGTAACCGCCGGGTGACGACCTAGTGCGCCGATGGCGAGGACCAATGCGGGATTGCTCGTCGTTGATGTGCAGAACGATTTCTGCCCGGGCGGTGCCCTTCCTGCTCCCGGCGGCGACCGCATCCTGCCGGCGCTCAACCGCCACCTCGCGAACGCGCGCGCGCTCGGAATACCCGTATACGCGTCCCGCGACTGGCATCCTCCGGTCACACGCCACTTTAGTGCTTACGGAGGGGAGTGGCCGCCGCACTGCGTGCAGGGAAGTACAGGCGCGCAGTTTCATCCCGAGCTGATGCTTCCGGCTGACGTCGTCGTGATCAGCAAGGGAGACAACCCGGACTTGCCCGGCTACTCGGCGTTTGATGGGCGGACGCCGCAGGGGAAGACGCTCCTCGTCGATCTGCACGATCGTCAGATCGACTCGTTGTATGTCAGTGGGATCGCGACCGAGTACTGCGTGAAGGCAACAGTCCTGGACGCGCTGAGCGCCGGTCTGCGCGTTACCGTGCTCCCGGATGCCGCAGCCGGGATCGACATTCATCCCGGGGACGCCGATCGCGCGCTGGAGGAAATGTCGAAGGCAGGCGCATTGATCGCGCGGGACATCGCGGCATAGCGGCCAAGCCGTCTTAGACCTGGCTCGGCTGACTAGCTTTCGAGATATTCGTGGACGAGACGGCCGAGCAGCGCGTCGAGCGGCTCACCATCGAGCTCGAACCGTGAAGACACTGGAGACCAGGCGAGCTTATAACTGCGCGACATCGCGGACACCCAGACCTGGCGCACCGGCGCATTCGGGCTGACGACGAATTTCGCTGGTGCCGGATCTTCGAACTCGATCTGCAGCACGCCGTTCTGCCGCTCCAACTCGAATCCGGCCTGATCGGCCAGCGGCAGGAGCGATTGCTCCGCGTGCTCCAGCGCGTGATCGGCCTGGAGGCGGAAATCCTGCTCGCTCAGCGTTTCAGCCATTCAACTATTAGACACCGGGGTCGCCGGAGCTCGCACACCGGTCTTGCCCGCCAAAGCACGTTACGGCGAAGGCGGGTGCAGACTGTCGAGAAGCTCCTGTTCATGACGGCGGAGCGCAAGGGATTCGGCAGCGACAAGCGGTGAACGACGAGATGCTGACGCACCGGGTCGATCACCATCTAATCAGGGATTGTGATGTCATGGAAATCGTGCCGGCGATTTCCGGCGGGTGGCCCTGACTCTTGGTGTTCTTCGCAGCCTTCGTGGTTCGATCAATTGGTATTCGACAGCCGCGCGGCTGATGCGACGTAGGTCTTGCGCGCGCGCGCGATCTGGCTGGAGGTCTTCATCTTCACGTCGAGCTTGTGCACCTTGCCGTCAAGCACCGTCGGCGCGAAGCCGAGCGTGTACAGGCTGTGAAGCTCCTGCGCCACGCGCGTGAAGGTCGGCCCAAGTTCATCGGTCATTTTCAGCTCGAAGTAGCCGCCGCCCGTTTCTTCGGCAAGTTTCCGAAGAGACCGGTCTGGTTGTGAGCGAACCATCCGCTGGCCGTTGAAGTACTCGGACTGCAGACCGATCGCGTAGACCATCACTTCCTCCTCTCGCGCGTGGTCGAGCACCGTTCCGAACCCGGTCTTGCTGTAGGTATCGTCACCGTCGGTGAAGGCCAGGACGATCTTGCGTCCTTCGACCGGCTTCAGCATGTCGATGCTCTGATCCACCGCGTCCCAGAGCCGCGTCGGGTTGCCGTACTGCAGCTCCTTCAGCGCCGAGATCAGATCGTCCCGGTCGCTGGTGAACTCACCGCTGAACTCGATGCGATCGCTGAACGCGCCGACCATCCCCTTGTCCTGCGGGAGCATGCGAAGCAGGAATTGTTCGGTTGCTCTGCGAAGGAACTCGAGGTTCGCGGTCATGCTTCGCGCTGAAGTCGAGCATGACGACGACGGTGAAGGGCTGCGTCTCGTTCTGGAAGAACGTGATCTGCTGCGGCTTACCGTTGTCGAGGATTGAGAATTGATCCTGTTCGAGGTTTGGCACCAGGCGCCCCTGAGCGTCGGTCACGGTCGTTGGCACCGACACGATCTGCGTTGTTGCCCGGAACGTCGGTTCCTGCTGGGCGGAGGCGGTGAGGACGGCAGCGCCAAGGAGGGCCAGGGTTGTAAAGGTCCGCATGGAATGAGCTTATCTGATCTTCAGACGCATCGGAGACGGCTTCGGCCGGAGTATGATTTCCGCATGCGCATTGCCTTCATCGCCGTTGGCCTTGTCATCTCACTGGCCTGTTCGTCCCAGGCGCAACAGACGGCCGTGCCCCAGGCCGGCCAGGATGCCGCAGCGCGGATTGGCGACCGTACCGTCACGCTTCGCGAGCTCGACGACCGGTGGAAAATCGAGGATCCAGGCCAGAAAGCGCAGGCCGAGCAGGCGCTTTATGACGGCCGCAAGGCCGCGCTCGACGCGATCATTGCCGAGATGCTCGTCGCCGGGGCGGCCAAGGCGAAGAACCTCACCCCGGAAGCGTTCCTGCAGGCCGAAGTCGGCCAGCGGGTCAAGCCGGTGACCGATGCTGACGTCCGCACCTTTTACGTCCAGAACAGCGAGAGGATGCAGGGGCGCTCGTTCGAGCAGATGAATCCCGCGATCCATCAGTACCTGGAGGAGCAGCAGCAGACCACTGCGCGTCAAAGTCTGATCGACGAGCTACGCAAGGCAGGACCGCCCATCCGTGTCCTGATGGACGCGCCGAGGACGTCGGTGGCCGTCACTGGCGACGATCCGTCAGAGGGCAGCGCGACCGCGCCGGTGACATTGGTTGAGTACTCGGATTTCCAGTGCCCGTTCTGCGGGCGCGTCATGCCGACGCTGAAGGAACTCCGGACGAAATACGGTGACAAGGTACGCATCGTCTGGAAGGATTTTCCGTTGACGCAGATTCATCCTCAGGCGTTCGTGGCCGCCGCAGGCGGGCAACTGCGCGCGCGAGCAAGGAAAGTTCTGGGAGTATCACGACCGCCTGTTCGCGAATCAGCAGGCGTTGCAGCCGGAGTTCCTCAAGAAGTACGCGGGGGAGGTCGGGCTCGACACCGCGAAGTTCAACGCAGTGTCTCGACAGCTCGAAGTACGAAGCGCGGGTCCAGGAATCGCTCGGCGCGGGCAACCGCCTCGGCATTACGTCGACGCCGACGGTGTACGTCAATGGCCGGATGATCAACGGCGCGCAGCCGATCGACGTGTTTCAGACCATCATCGACGACGAGCTCGCGCGCACCACGAAGTAGTGAACAGTTAAGAATTTCAACCACGAAGAACGACTTCGTGTTCTTCGTGGTTAATCCACGTTCGGGAACAGACGATCGAAGTTTCCGCCAAAGATGAGCGCGGCGTCCGCTGCGCTCACGCCCGCCTCGGTCACGATCTTCTTCTGCGTTTCGTAAACACCACGCTGCCATCCTCGTGGAAAGAACGAGGAATCGGTGCCGAACAACAGGCGCGACGCTCCGATCACCGATATCGTCGCCTTGAACACCGCTTCGAGGGTGAGACCCGGCGTGTAACGGATCCAGCTATTGGAGCTTGAGGTGTCCAGATGGATGTTCTTGCAGACGTCAGCAGGCGATCAACGCCTCGCGAAGCATGCCCGCGCCGAAGTGGGGAACGATGAACGGCACGGAAGGAAACGTCAGCGCGAGGCGGGAGAGGTCAAGCGGATTGCCGAGGCGCAGATCGAACCGGCTCGGCAGTCCAAGCTTCGCGCGCACGCCGACCGACAGCACGCCGCAATGAACAAACACCGGGGTGGCCGGCTGCGACGCCGCGATCTCCACGAGCCGTGTGACGCGTTCGTCGCCGAGGCCGACGTGATGCATCGCGGGAAACAGGCAGACGCCGCGGAGGCCGAGATCGGTGATGGCCCGGCGCACGCGGTCGACCGCGTCCGATGCGGACGGGTCGACCATGAAGAAACCGACAAGCCGCGAGGGATGACGGCCGACAGCGACGGCAACCGACTCCTCGTCGCCAGGCACGCTCGCAATGATCGCCGCTCGCGCGACGTCCTGCGCATCGAGCTCCGCGACCCATCGGTCGGCGAGCGCTTCGGGCGTTCCGGGATCATCCCATTGCAACTCTCCGCACACGTCGGCTCCCAGTTGAGGTGGGGTTCGGCCGCGCTGGCGCGCAAGCGCGGTGAAGAACTGCGGCGAGAAAAAATGGCAGTGCGCGTCGTTGATCCTGGTGTCGAACGTCACAGTAACTCCGGCAGCTCCGGCGGGTGAGCGTCGGGCGGCAACGTGGCATGGCGGGTTCGGCGGATCCACGCAACCATCAGTACGATCGCGCAGAATACCAGTCCGATCGACAGTCCGATCCAGAGGCCCGCCACGCCCCAGCCAAAGCTGAAACAGAGAGCATATCCAACCGGCAATCCCAGGACCCAATGGCCGATGACGTTCATCACCATCGGCGTCCGCGTGTCGCCCAGCCCGCGAAGCACGCCGGTCGCCACCGCCTGTGTGCCGTCGAACAACTGAAATGCTGCGGCGATCGCGAGAAGGGTCGTGCCGATGCGGACGACGCGTGCGTCGGTCGTGAACACGCCGAGCATCGGGACGGGGAAGAGGAACAGCACCAAGCCAAGCGCCGTCATCACCACACCTCCGAGCACCAGTGCCGTCCATCCCGCACGGCGCGCACGATGGATGTCGCGTGCGCCGACGGCGTGACCCACGCGCACGGCGCCGGCCGAGGCCAATCCAAGTGGCACCATGAACACGACGCTCACAATGTTGAGCGCAATCTGATGCGACGCGGAGGACACCGGGTCGAGCTTCGCAGCCAGTGCCGTCGCCAGCGCAAAGACGCCGACCTCGAGCGTGATCTGCGATGCCGCGGGCGCTCCGAGCGCAAGGAGTCTCCGCAACCGGACCGGATCGAACGCGAAGGGCACATGCGGGCGAGCCGTGCCCTGCCGCCGATGCTCGCGCCGGATGGCGACGAACAGGAACGCGGCCATGTAGACGCGGGCGATACACGTGGCCCAGGCCGAGCCGGTCACGCCAAGCGCTGGCGCGCCGAGCCTCCCGTAGATCAGCATCGCGTTCGCGCTGGCATTCACCAGGTTCGCAGACACAAGGGCAAACATGATCGGCCGGACGACGTGGATGCCCTGCAGGTACCGGCGGAAGGCGGCATAGAGCAGCAGCGGCGGCGCGCTGAGCGCGATGACTTGCAGATACGGTCCGGCGAGCGTTCGGATCTGCTCGTTGAGTCCCCAGGCGTCGATCGTGGCAAAGGCGCCCCAGGTCACGAGCATCACGAATGGCGCAACGCAGAGCGCAAGCACGACGCCCTGATGCAGCCAGTGCACGCATTCGTCGAGACGCCCTGCGCCCGCCGATCGCGACACGAGCGCATCGAGGCCGAGCATCAATCCCATTCCGAAAATCACGATCGCGGTGAAGACGCCGCTCCCCATTCCGGTCGCGGCGATAGCGGCCGGGCCGAGCCGTCCGACCATCAGCGTGTCGACGAGGCCCATGCTCATCCAGCCGATCTCCGCGAGAACGACGGGACCTGCGAGGCGCAATAATGGGCGAAGTTCGCTTGTGGAGGTGGCCACGTGACGGAGAATCCGTACGGCAAGTACGTCGAAGGCAAGGATACTGTGAAGTGCCTCGAGGAAACGCCTCGTCTGATCGACGCCGCAGTACGCGGCTGGTCGTCAGCGGAATTCGAGCGTAGCTACGCGCAGGGAAAATGGTCCGCCCGTCAGTTGCTCGCGCACCTTGCGCACTCCGAGATGGTGTTTGCGACGCGCTTGCGATTCGCTCTCGCCAGTGACGACTATGTGGTGCGTCCCTACGACCAGGACGACTGGATGGCAATCGAGCCGGATGCGACGGCCGACGCCGCGCTGGCCGCGTATCTGGCGATGCGTCGCATGACCCTCGCTCTCTGCCGGACCCTGACGCGCGAGCAACGCGCGAGGCCGGTGACGCACCCGGAACACGGGCGTATCGACGTCGAATGGATCATGGTGATGTTTGCGGGGCACGAGCGGCATCATCTGCCGCAGTTTGAACAAGTGAGAAGTTCGAAGTTCGAAGTTGGAAGTAAGTAGGAAGTGGTCTGCTTCGAACTTACTTCTTCGTTCGACCTTCGAACTTCACACTTTCAAAAGGTGATGCGGAATCCCACCTGACCGACGCGCTGTTCGGGCTGCTGGAAATCACCCGCGAAGGCGGTCGGCTGCATGAACGACGTGAGCGGCGCCCCGGCGCCGCTGAGGCGTCGCGTGTTCACGGGGATGAACGGATTCTTCGCGTTGAACAGGTTGAAGATCTCGCCAATCGCCTCGATGCGCGCAGAGCCGCCGGCGCGGAACGCGCGGCTGATCCGGAGGTTCAACTGAGAGTACGGCGTGCGCCGGCTGCAGTTGACCGTGTCGCACGTCCCCACGTCCTTGAACGTCGCTGACCCGTTGGCGTTGAGACCGGTGTACCGATAGGCGGACGCCGTCTTGTCGATGACGTTGCCGTCGGCGTTCAGGTCGAGCCCCTCGAACGTGTGCGTCGGCAGCGCCGACCGGTAGAGGAAGATCGGCGCGATGTTGATGCCCGCCGGGGCCTCGACGATCGCGCTGAGCGCCACGCGGTGCCGCGCGTCGCTGCGGGTTGACGGCGCGTCCTGCACCGACCCGAACGGATTGCTGATGTCCTGAACGAGGTTCGCGTCCATCTCGTCGGACGCGCTGCCGATGTCGCTCGTCGATCTCGACATCGTGTACGACGCGCTGAGGTCGAGCCGATGCGACATGCGCCGGTTCACCCCGACGATGAAGGCGTCATACAGGCTCTCGCCTCTGCTGATCGCCGTCCGGAACAAGATGTTGTTCGGCTGAATCGCAAGGTCCGCGAGATTGCGGCGCCCGTTGACCAGCGGGTTCACGCGGAGCCGGACGTTCAGATTGCGCCCGTCGACGTGCACGTAGTCGGCGGTCAACGCGGTGGCCGGATTGAGCTGGTGCGCCCAGCCGATGTTCGCCTGGCGCGTGTACGGCTGCTGGAGGCGCGGTGACTGCACCTGGCCGCCGAGCGGCGGCACGCTCGTGTTGACGGTGTTCAGCGACGCGATCGTCGACAACGGGTCGGACGCGAGAAACAGCGAGCCGTCCGGCTTGCGAAGGCCCGTCGGATTCACCGCCAGGAACACGACGCCGGTCCCGCCGGCGGCATCGATCGCCGCGTTCAGCGCGTTCGCACCGGTGTACGCGAAGTCGGTATAGATGCCCCAGCCTCCGCGCACGACGTCGTGCGCGTCGCCCCGCAGGTCGTACGCAAACCCGAGGCGCGGCTGAATGTTGTTCTTGTCCGTTCGGGGAGACTTCCCGAAATCCTCGAGCGGCGTGCCCGCGAAGCGGCCCGCCGCGCCCGCGGCCTGCATGACCTGGAAGTTCGGGTTGTTGTCCTGGTTAATCGGCATGTTGGTGACGTAGTCCCAGCGCACGCCGAGGTTGAACGTCAGCCGGTTCGTCGCCCGCCAGTCGTCCTGCAGGTACACGGAGTAAAAGTCGAGCGGGATGTTGACCTGCGCCGCGCCGCCAATCACCTGCACCTGCTGCACGGGTCCGTTCACGTCGTTAGCGCCCATCGTGTAGTAGCCGCTTGTGCCGGACTTCGTGCTGATGAAGAGATGCGGCTCGTGGACCCAGTTTCCGCCCGCCTTGAAGTTGTGCGCCAGCCCGGCGAAACCCGTCGCCGTCCAGCTGATGTCGTCGCGGAACTGCCACTTGTCCTGCTCCGTCGTCTGCGGCGCGTTCGGATTCGCGCCGGCCGTGACGGTGTTCGGGAACATCAGGAACGGGCGCGGGCTGCTGCCCGGGATCGCGTTCCTGAAGTTGGCGAACTGGAAGACGAACTCGTTGAGTTTCGTGCCTCCGATGACCCAGTTGTCGTTGACGTTCACCGAGTTGAACGTGTTTTCGCTGGTCGACCACGTCGACGGCGCCGCGCGCAGCGCGGGGCCGTTCGGCTGCGAGTTGGTGTCGCGGCCGTAGCGGCCGGCGAGATAGTGAGTCTGGCGCACGTTGGCCGTCAGCTTGCCGGTGAACAGGTTCTCGCGAACCGGCGTCGCGAACGTGCCATCCTCGCTCGGGAAGAGGCCCATCGTATTGACCGTCTGCGTGGTGTCCTGCTGCGTGCGCTCGAACGCCGCGAAGTAGTGAAGCGTGTTCTCGACGATCGGCCCTCCGAGGCTCCCGCCGTACTGGTAGCGGCGGTAGTCCTGCTTGGGCAGGTTATTGATCTTCTCGGTCATCGTCTGGGCGTTGAGCGCGCTGTCGCGGAACAGCGTGAACCCGCTGCCGCGCGTGACGTTGGTGCCGCTCTTGGTGACGACATTCAGCACGCCGCCGTCGCTGCGCCCGTACTGCGCGTCGAAGCGGTGCGTGATGACATTGAACTGCTGGATGGCCTCGAGCGGAAAGAGCTGCAGCAGGCCGCCGACGGTATCGTCGTTGTTGTCGCCGCCGTCGACGACGTAGTTGATGTTGCGTCCGTTGCCGCCGCTGATCTGCGGCGTGTACTGGGTGCTCTTGGTCGGGTCGGAATGGAAGCCGATGCCGACGCCGGGGACGGTCGCAGCCAGGTTCGCGAACTGACGGCCGTTGAGCGGCAGCCGCTCGATCCGCGTCAGGTCCACCACCTGTCCGACCGACGATGACGTCGTCAGGATGGGCGGCGAGTCGCCGACGACCGTGATCGTCTCCGCGACCTGCGCGATGCGCAGCGTCAGGTTGAGGTTCGTCGTCTCCGAGACGTTGACCGCGATGTCCTTGCGCGCCAGACTCGTGAATCCTGGGAGCTCCGTGACTACGTCATACGTCCCCACCGGCAGCGCGGTGAGGCGGTACAGGCCCTGGCCATCGCTGACGTCAACCCGGACCAGCCCGGTCGCCGTACTCGTCGCCGTGATCGTCGCGCCGGGCACGGCAGTGTCCTGCGGGTCGATCACACGGCCGGTAATCGTCCCGGTGGTCTGTTGAGCAAATGAGGGGCATGCGGCCAGCGTCAACGCCAAGACAGCCAGCACACGTGCAAGCGTCGCCATTAAGTCCTCCGAGGGGGGTCGGCGTGGCGCCTGATGGTTGACGCCGCGAGAATCCCGTGCTTTTTCTTTATCGGCAAACCCGGGGCAAAGTATCTGCCTATGACCTGCACAGAATTGCACGTTTTCGCCGCTGAACAACCGTTAAGATACGCGCCGCCGTATGAAAGGGAGCGCCTGTAGGACTACCGCCTACCTATGTGGATAGCGATCGAGATCGTGTACGTGGTGGGAGTGTTGGTCGGGTTGCTGGCAATCGATGGCGGTCTCGCCGCGCGCATCGGCCTGGCCCTCGCGTGGCCGCTCGGCCCGCTCGCCTTCCTCGCAACGGTCGCGGGCCTGCTGGTCGTAGCCGCGATCGCGTTTCCCGTCTTTGGCGTCGCGCTGGCTGCGGTCATCGCGGCGTGGCTGGACGCTCCGGTAGACGCAGCCACGAAGCGCACGAAAGTCGCGAAGTCACCGTGGCCTTGCGTGGTCAGTCGTTTCTGCTCTCGGTATAGTGCTGCAGCAGGAACTGCTGCGAGTCGAACGCGCCCTTCCCCGGTGCCGGCTTGGCGTAGCGTCCTGTCGAATCCAGCACCATCGCCCGCTCCGTGTCCTGCAGGTAGGCATGCAACACGATGTCGCGGAGGTGTTCCAGGACCTCCGTATCGCGGATCGGCGTCAGCGTCTCCAGGCGCCGATCGAGGTTGCGCTCCATGAGGTCCGCGCTGCCGATATACAGCTCCTCGTGCCCGCCGTTGTGGAACCAGAAGATGCGCGAGTGCTCGAGGAAGCGCCCGACGATGGAGCGCACGCGGATGCTGTCGCTGACGCCAGGAATGCCGGGTCGCAGGCTGCAGATGCCGCGCACGATCAGGTCGATGCTGACTCCGGCCTGCGATGCGCGGTACAGGACGCGAATCATCTGGTCGTCGGTGATCGCGTTGACCTTGATGACGATCCGCGCGGGGCGCCCCGCCCGCGCGTGGTCAGCTTCACGCGTGACGAGCTCGCACAGCCGGGTCCTGAGCTGCACCGGTGCGACGAGCAGTGCCCGGAACTCCTTCTGGTTCGAATATCCCGTGAGGTAGTTGAACATGTCGGAGACGTCGCTGACGATCTCCTGATCCGCGGTGAAGTATCCGAGGTCCGTGTAGACCTTCGCCGTCTCGGGATTGTAGTTGCCGGTGCTCGTGTGCACGTACCGCTGGATGCCGTCCGCTTCCTGTCGCACGACTAGGCATAGCTTCGCGTGGGTCTTCAGATCGGCAAACCCGTACACCACGTGGATGCCGTGCGATTCCAGCCGCTTCGCCCAGATGATGTTGTTCCGTTCGTCGAAGCGCGCCTTCAGCTCGACGAGCACCGCGACCTGCTTGCCGGCTTCCGCTGCCTGGATCAGCAAATTGATCAGATGCGAGTTCGCGCCGATGCGGTACAGCGTCATCTTGATGGCGATGACGTGGGGATCCTGCACCGCCGCTCGCAGAAACGTTTCGATCGACCCGAATGACTCGAACGGGTGATGGACGAGGACGTCCTGGTAGCGAAGCTGGTCGAAGATGACCTCCGGATCCTCGTCGTGGCGCCACGACGTACTCGGTGAGAACGGCGGGTACTTCAGCTCGGGGCGGTGAATCTTCGTCAACTGGAGCCAGTCGCCGAAACCGACGCGGTGCGTGCGTCTTCAGGATGACATCGTCGGTGACCTCGAAGTTCTCCGCCAGGATGTTCAGCACGCGTGCGGGCATCGTGCCGTCGACCTGCAGCAGGGAGATCGCGCCGTGACGAAGCTGCTTGAGGCTCCGGTCGACCGTTTCAAGGAGGTCGTCGGCTTCGTCCTGCTCGATGGCGAGGTCCGCGTCGCGGATGACGCGGAACAGGTGGGCGCTCTTGACCTGCGTACCAGGAAACAGCTCCTGGATGTTTGCGTGGATGACGTCCTCGAGAAATACGAACGTGCACCCCGGCGTCTTGCTGACAGCCTCAGGGATCGGGATGAAGCGCGGCAGCACGTCCGGCACTTTCACGCGGGCGAACTTTGTGCGGTTGCCATGGCGGACGACGACCGCGAAGTTCTTGCTGAGGTTCGAGATCAGTGGGAACGGATGGCCTGGATCGAACGCCAGCGGCGTCAGGACCGGGCAGACATCGCGCGCGAAGTACGAGCCGAGGAACTCACGAATCTCCGGGGTCCACGCGTCGGGCTCGAGAAACTCGATGTGCTCGGCCGCGAACAGCCGGCGCAACTCGTTCCAGCATGCGGCCTGATCCTCGAGCTGTTGCCTGGCCCGCGTCCGCATGGCGTCGAGCTGTTGCTCGGTGTTGTAGCCATCGGGCGCGACGTCCTCGATCCCTTCGCGCAGCGTCTTGAGCATCGTCGCGACGCGGATCATGAAGAACTCGTCGAGGTTGGTGCCGACAATCGCGAGGAACTTCACCCGCTCGAGAAGCGGATGCGCGGCGTCGGTCGCCTGGGCCAGCACGCGCTGATTGAACTCGAGCCAGCTCAGCTCGCGGTTGATGTAGAGCGCCGGATTCTTGAGATCGGCAGGGTCGATCTCGGGATTGATTGCACGAGGTGCAATGACGCGCAGGACTGGCTTTGCGCGTGTGGTGGCTGGTGTGCGTCGTTCGTTGCGCTGCCGGCGTTCGGCGGCTGCATTTTCGCGGGGCGAATCCATATCAACGAGTCGGCTGGGAAAGGAGGCCGGGGATCATAGCAGACCGATGTGACAAGGCTGAGCTTCCGCTTTTTCCACGTAAACCTCACCGGAACCTGTGCAGGACGGATGCCGCATTTCGCCACCGGAATTGCTGCGTATTTCTCCTCGATTACCGCTCTTGGTTCGGCCGGTTGGCACCTCGATGCCATACCATTCAAAGGAGATGCATCGGATCGGTCCAGCCACGCTGAAGCCGGGCGTTCGCATTGCGGATCTGGCGCCCGACCAGTCGTCCACTGTTGCCACCGGGCCGGGCGGCCGGGTGATTCGCGGCAAGGCGCTGATTTTCTGGGACCCGAAACTTCCGGGAACGAAGTACGGGAAGAAGCTCGACGCGATCGATACCGATCAGATTACCCCCGCGGCCGACTGTGTCTCTGAGAGCCTGGATACGCTCGACGAGCGGTGGAAGGCCGGATCGTTCCGCTACCTGATGCCCGATTTTCGCGAGCGCGTGCATCGCGGGGAAACGTTTGTCGTCGCCGGCGATCGCTTTGCGATCGGCTCATCCCGCGAGATGAGCCCCGCGGGCCTCAAAGGCGTCGCCGAGGAAGCGGGTCTCGAGATGGTGATCGTGTGCGGCAACAACATGGGAGATATCTTCCGCCGCAATGCGCTCAACCTCGGGCTGCAGGTGGCGCAGAGTCCGGCCGCGGTCGCCGACGCGAAAGACGGCGACGAGTTCGAATTCGATCCCTCATCGCGCCGCCTGACCAACATCACCCAAGGCAAGACGTACGGCCCGTTGCCGCTGACTCCGAAGGAAGATGAGATTCGGCAAAGCGGCGGCATCTTCACGATGGGACGCCGTGAGTTCCGGGCATCTGTAGAACGTCGCCCGTTCATCGAGTTCCCGGACGCGCAGCTTGCGCGGACGATGACGACGACCGAGCAGATTGTCTGGGCGCACCGCGTCGACAAGACGTATCGTGAACTTCGCCCTGGCGACACGCTGCAGGTCTACGCGGATCTCCTTCCGGCGTCGGACGGCACCGCGCCCTTTGCCATTCACACGTTCAACCAGATCACCGGCGGCAATACGATCTACCCGCGGCAGGCAGCAATCGCGAACGATCACTTCGTCTTCACTGGCCGCGAAGACGATGAGCGGCAGACGGCCATCGGGCGTGCCTTTGCGAAGGAGCAGCGGCTCGAGAGGCCGTACTACGCGACACCCGGCGACGGCATCTTCCACTTCTATTTTCCCGAGCAGGGGCTCGTCGCTCCGGGTCAGTTCATACCCGGCGCCGATTCGCACAGCCGCGCCTACGGTGCATACGGCGCCGTCGGGATGGGCGTCGGATCGACGACACTCGGGTTCGGGTGGGCCACCGGCTACGTGTACTTCACGCTGGTGCAGGCGCGCCGCGTGACGTTCAGCGGGCGGCTGCAGCCGTGGGTGAGCGGCAAGGACATCGTGCTGGAGCTGCTGCGGCGGTGGGGCGCGCAGCAGTCGCAGGGCATGTCCGTGGAATTCGTCGACGCCAATCAGCAGCTGCCGATCGCGTATCGGAACACGATCGCAAACATGATGGCGGAGGCGGAGGCGCTCAACGGGATCTTCGCAGCCGATGACATCACATACGCCTGGTACGAGGCGAAGGGGGTGCGCGACCTGCCGTATCCACGCATCGCCCCTGGCGCCGACGCGCGCTTCCAGATCGACGAAGCGCTTTCACTCGCTGACGTGCAGCCGATGATCGCGAAGCCGTTCAGCCCGGGCAACGCCTATCCGGCCGAGGAGGTTGCCCGCGAGCGGATTCCGTTCGACAAGGCGTTGATCGGGTCGTGCACCAACGGCAGTTACGACGACCTGATGCAGGCGGCGCTCGTCATCTACAACGCCCGCCGGCAAGGCATCATGAGGACGGCGCGCACCTTCATCGTGTTCCCCGGTTCAGGCGGTGTCGGTAAGCAGATTGAGCGCCCGGATCCGCGACTCGGCGGCGAGTCGATTGCGGGGGTCTTCCGGTCTGTCGGCGGCGAGATCCGCGCATCCTGGTGCGGGCCCTGCTTTGGTCAGGGGCCCGATGCGCTGACGCGCGGTGAGCGCGCGATTACGTCGTTCAATCGGAACTGGCAGAACCGCATGGGTGTCGGCGGCGAGGGCTATCTCGCCAGCCCCGCCGTAGTGGCCGCCTCAGCACTTGCCGGCTACATGGCGCCGCCGTCCGAACTCGGCTTGAAATGGGACCCGGAGGAGTACGGCATCTAGTAAGATTCGCGATGCCATGAAGCAGCTATTCCTCGCTCTGGCTACCGTTCTTGTCGCCACCCCGCTTGCCGCCCAGGGGCAGCCGCAGGCCCAGGCCCAGGAACAGGCGCCGCAACCGACCTTCCGTACCGGCGTCGAAGTCATCACGGTTGACGTCGGCGCGATCGACAGAAACGGGCAGCCGGTCACCGATCTTCACGCGCCGGAGTTCACCGTCAAGATTGATGGGCAGGTGCGGCGCGTCGTCACTGCCGACCTCGTGAAGTACCAGTACACCCCGAACGACGGTCGGCAGCGTCCCCGCACCCAGAAGCAGGAACTGTTCGAGACCCTGTACACGACGAACATCACGCAGCCCGAAGGGCGCATGATCATGATCGCGGTCGATCAGATGAACATCCGGCCGGGCGCCGCGCGTCCGATTCTCGATGCGGCTGCGCGATTCCTCGACCGCCTGAATCCCGCCGACCGCGTTGCGTTCGTCTCCTATCCCGAGCCCGGCGTCACCATCGATTTCACGGGAGATCGCCAGCGCATCCGCCTGGCGATGGAGAAGGTCATCGGTACGCAGTCGCGTTTCGTCGGCCGCCGCAACATCGGGCTGATCGAGGCGATTGACATCGCGCAGAAAGGCGACGATCGGCGCCTGCTCGAGGTCGTCAACCGCGAGTGCCGGGGCCTGCTCGACATGGCGCTCGACCAGTGCCAGCGCGACATCGTCGACGAATCGAACTCGATTCTGTGGACCACCAGGCGCGATGCCGAGGCGTCGCTGCGCGGCCTGCGTCAATGGATGCAGCATCTGGGTGAGACCGAAGGGCAGAAGACGCTGATCCTGTTGTCCGAGGGGCTCGTCACCGATACGCCTGCCGATCTCGAGGACGTCGTGCGCACCGCGATGCGCGGTCGGATCTCGGTGAATGTGCTGCTCATGGACGTGCCGCGCTCGGACGCCACGCAGGGGCCGCTGCCGCCGACTTTTACCGAGGATCGCGAGCTCGAGATTCGTGGGCTGAACGATATGGCGTCGCTGACGCGCGGTTCGATCTTCCAGGTCGTGGGCACGGCGGATCGCGCCTTCGATCGCCTCGCGTCGGAAATCTCGGCGTACTACCTCCTCAGCGTCGAAGAGGCGCCAAGCGACCGCGACGGCCGCAATCACCGCATCGACGTGTCGGTGCGGCGGAGCGGTGTGACGCTGCGCTCCCGTCAGGCGTTCGTGCTCGACTCGCTCTCGCGCAGCAGGACGACCCAGGAATCGCTGATCGAGTCGCTTCGTTCGCCGCTCGGCGTGCCCGGCGTGCCGCTGCGGTTGACGACCTTCGTCTATCAGGATCCGAAGACGTCCGGGAAGCTCCGGATCGTGATGGCGGCTGATGTGGGCCAGGCGGGAACGCCCGCCGCCGAATACACGATGGGCTACATCGTCGTCGACCGCGAAGGGCGCGTGGTCGCGTCGAACAGCGACAAGATGAAGCTCGAGCCGCTCGAGGGGCGAACGAACGCGTCGCTGTCGTACCTCGGATACGCGACGCTCGAGCCTGGTATCTACGAGCTGCGGCTTGCCGCCGTTGACGCGGAGGGACGCCACGGCAGCGTGGTCCGCGAGATCAACGCGTGGAAGATGGCGGGCGAGGAGTTCACCTACGCGGATCTCGTGGTCAATCACGCGGCCACCGCCGGGAATGGATTGCGGCCGGATGTCGAGCCGCACGTCGAGCCTGACGGTCTGGCGGCGTACGTCGAGCTGTACGCCGCGTCGGCGGATACGTTCAAGGACGTCGCGGTGAACTTCGAGATTGCCGATGACCCGGACGCGCCGGCGCTGATCTCGGTTCCGGTTGACCTGAAGGCATCCGCGCAGGACACGTGGCGCGTGGCGCAGGGCTTCATCGGCGCCGAGCCGCTTCCGGCGGGCCGCTACGTCGCACGGGCGCGCATCATGCGGGGCGAGAAGCTTGCGGGCGTTCTTGTGCGGCCGTTCATTCTCGAGGCCGCGCCTGCGTCGAAGGGCGGTCCGATTCTCATCCCGGCGGCATTCGCGCGAGTCGCCGTGTTCGACCGCAACGCCGTCCTGCAGCCGGCGCTCCTCAACAGCATGCTCGAGTCGATTGCGGCGCGGTCGCCGTCCCTGAAGAGCGCGATGACCGAGGCGCGCGCGGGCCGGTACGGTCCCGCTGCGCTCGAAGCGCTGACCGCCGGCGATCAGCAAGCGGCCGCCTTCCTGAAAGGTCTGGACTTGTACGCGAAGGGGGAAATCAATCCGGCGGCGACGCAGCTCTCGATTGCCGCGGGGCCGCGGCGCGAGTTTTATCCCGCCGCATTCCTGCTCGGCGCGTGCTTCGCTGCCGGCGGTCGCGATCGGCGAGGCCGCTGGTATCTGGCAGCTTGCGCTTGGCACCGAGCAGCGCCCGCAGGTGGCGTACACGCTACTGGCGGACGCCCGGATGCGCGAGGGGCAGCCTGCAGCCGTCATCGCCATCCTGAAGCCCGCGTACGCAGAGCGCCCCGCCGACGATGATCTTGGCAAGCGCCTGGCGATCGCCTATCTGATGACCGGAGCGTACGGCGATGCGCTTCCGATCCTCGATGTCTACCTCACGCGTCACGCCACGGATCCGGACGCGCTCTTTGCAGCCGTGTTGTCGCATTACCAGGTGGCGACAAGCGGCGGCGCGGAACTGTCGACGACCGATCGCGCGAAGGTCGCGAAATACGCGAGGGCCTACAAGGGTCCGCAACAAGCACTGCTCGCGAAGTACCTGTCATCAATGGGTGTAAACCGGTAGAAACCGAAAGCTCAATGCCCAAAGCTCAATGCCCAACGTGAGGGTTGAGCGGAGCGGTTCCTCGTTTGCTTTTATATGGAGCAAACGAAACTCACGCCATCCGGAAAACCCTTCGATATCCATGAAAGACTGTTGCTGTTCGCCTGCGACATCGTTCGTGTGACGCAGTGCATCCTGTCGAAGCTCGGCGTTCGCGACCGGACGCGCGCGGTTCTCAAAGCCCTGGAGCGGGGATACATATGATCATTGATGACGTTTATTCACGGCTGCAACTACCCCTGGTCGACTGACGGCCACGCGGTTTTCTACGGCCTCGACTTCGGCGCCAACGTGTGGGGATCACATCTGGGCGTGTCGACACGCCGTGATGCAATCGCCCGCGATTTCGACGAGATGGCGCGTCTCGGGTTCGTCGTCGTCCGGTGGTTCCTGTTCTGCGACGGTCGCGCCGGAATTGTCTTCGACGACCGCGGCCTGCCGCGCGGGCTCGATCGGCAGTTCTTTGCCGATGTCGACGCCGGCCTCGAGATTGCGCGCGACGCCGGCATCCGGATCAACCTCGTCCTCTTCGATCATCATTGGTTCTTTCGGGGTGTGAGCCAGCCGCTCGCGGATGCGGTGACCGGCGAGCTTCTCGATGCCAGGCTGCCCGAAGGCCGCGCGCGGGTCCTTCTTTCCGAACTCGGCCGCGACGCGCTGTTTGACGGTGTGCTGGAACCGTTGATACGCCGCTACGGTGACGACGGCCTGCGTGCCGACCTCGCCGCTCAAATATTCGCCTTCGAGTTCATGAACGAGCCCGACTTCGTCATCGATGAATGGGAGCGCGACCTCAGCTCACGCGTCGCGCGCCCACTGCCGTTTGCCGTGTTCGCCGAAGTGCTGTCCCGCTTCAGCGATCTGGTTCACCGCCACTCGCGGGCGCTCGTGACGGTTGGCGGCGCGCGCCTGCACAACCTGTGGGCGTGGGATGACGACGCGCTTGGACTCGACATACTGCAGCTTCATTCGTATCCGGATGTCCTTCACCCCTCTCGAGACGCGGATGTATTCGACATACCGGCGTCTCAGCTTGGCGTGAAACGGCGGGTGATTCTGGGCGAGTTCCCGGGCAACGCGTCGGAGCAGCATCCTGCGGGCGCGTCGCCGTCGGAGCACACGCTGGATGACTATCTGGAGTTCGCGCTGACCGGCGGCTATCTGGGCGCGTGGCCCTGGAGCTTCAGCGGCACCGACGCGTACGGGCGACTGCCGGTAGACGCGTTACGACGATTCGGCCAACGTCATCCCGCTTTGGTCAACCCGCGCTTCGCGACGAGCGCCACAAAGACGGATTAGCCGATTCGTCTTCGTAGCCTCCGTGGCTCCCGTCATAATTGCCGCCGATGAAGCTCCCGCATCCTCTGCTGCTTCTCCTCGCCGGCGTGGGCATCGCCGCGATTCTGACGTGGACACTCCCGGCCGGCGAGTACGACCGGCGCGATGATCCGGCCACCGGCCGTAGCGTCGTCGTCGCGGGTACGTATCACCGCGTGGCGCCTGCGCCCGTCGGTCCGTTCGCGGCGGTCGTCGCGATTCCGCGCGGCTTCGTAGAAGCGGCAGACGTCATCGCCGTCATCCTGTTCGTCGGCGCCGCATGGATCGTCATCGACCGCATTGGCACGCTCGGGAGATTGATCGCCGCGCTGGTCGCGAGATTCCGGGGGCGCGGCCTGATCGCCATTCCGGTCATTTCCCTTTTCTTCGCGATGGGGGGTGCGCTGGAGAACATGCAGGAAGAGATCATTCCACTTGTGCCCGCGCTGCTGTTGCTCGGCAGAGGACTCGGCGTCGACGCGGTCACGGTCGTTGCGATGTCCACCGGCGCTGCGGCCATCGGCAGCGCGTTCGGTCCCACGAATCCCTTCCAGGCCGGCATTGCGATGAAGCTCGCGCAGCTGCCTCCGATGTCCGGCGGATCGCTCCGATGGACGATGTTTGCCGCGGCCTTCGTCCTCTGGGTCGCATGGACGACGTGGTGGGCTGCAAAGAGGCGGACGGAGCCGTCCTCGGAGTTCGAGATGCAACCGGGTGCGACCGCGAAGGATCTGCTGATCCTGCTCATCGCCGTGACGCCGATTGCCGTATACGTGTACGGCGCGGTGGCGCTTGGCTGGGGATTCAATGAGCTGTCGGCAGGATTCCTCATTGCGGGGTGCGCGGCGGGACTGCTTGGCGGCCTGGGTGTAGCCGGCACGACGACCGCGTACCTCGAAGGCATGCAGGCGCTGGTGCCCGCCGCGCTGCTCGTCGGCGTGGCGCGCAGCCTGTCGCTGGTGCTGACCGACGGCCACGTGACCGACACGATTCTGAACGGGCTCGCGACGCCGCTCTCGCGCGCATCCGCGGCGACCGCGGCGATGCTGATGATCCCGTTTCACGCGATCGTCCACGTGGGAGTGCCGAGCGTCAGCGGTCAGGCGGTGTTGACGATGCCGATCCTCGTGCCGCTGTCGGATCTGCTTGGCATCTCGCGACAGGTGACGGTGCTCGCCTATCAGACGGGCGCCGGGTTGACCGAGCTGCTCACGCCGACCAACGGCGGATTGATGGCGGTCCTGCTCGCGGCGGGCGTGCCGTTTCCCGGATGGATCAGATTCGCGATCGTCGGCGTACTGCTGGCGCTCGTTGTCGGCGCTGTGGGGATGATCGCTGCGATGAGCCTTTGATCGCCGAGGACACGAAGACGGTTCACATCGTCTTTGTGCACTTGAGGGCCTGTCAGCGCGGTGCCTTTGACAGGCTGATCAGATTCGCGAATTGGCGGTAGGCGCCGGGAACACCTGCCGGCAGCTGGCGGAACCATGAGTACGCCGTGTAGATGTAGCGTCCCCTGCCGACCTCGGCGTACACCTCTGCGCCGCGAACCGGCGGCTCGCCTCGATCCGCACACTCGAGCAGCGGCACATAACGGCTGTCAAACATGCTGAATGCGTACGCGTTCCGCTCCTGCACCCAGCCGTTGAAGTCCGCGTCTGTAATGGTGTTCGGGAACGTGAAGACCGGGTGCGTCGGCGCGAGGATCCTGACCGGCGAATTCTCGTCGGTCACGCGCGGGTTCGCGGCGGTCGGTGGACTCGCTGGATATGGCGGCAGCATCCGGTTGGCGTACTCCGCCTGCTGATACTGCACGATCATCGTGCCTCCCTGCTGCATGTACTCGATCAGGCGGCCGTTGTTGGCGACAAAATCAGGATTCGCTTCCGAGGCGCGGATACCGACGACGATTGTATCGAAGCGCGAGAGATCACCCGTGGCCAGCATGTCCGCGTCGAGCATTGTTACGTCCACACCCATGCGGCGAATCGCGTCAGGGACTTGGTCGCCGCTGCCCATGATGTAGCCGACCTTCACGGGCGCCACTTTCAGATCGAGCACCTGCGCCGTGCTCGTAGCCGGCCAGTACAGGCGATGCGTCTGGATGTGTGGATACGAGATCGTCTGCACGTCGCGCGAGAATGTCGCCCCTCCAACAACCGCTTCGGCCGCGATGTCGAAGCTTCCCGCGGTTCGCCGTGCCGGAGCCGTGACGATAAATGAAGTCGACGTCTTGTCGCCGCTCGCCTTCAACATGAACGGCGCCTCGGTTGGCACGGACGTCCACCCTTGCGGGAGGCGCAGCCGCAGCGTGCCGCTCACAGGTTGCGGCGAAAAGCTCATGGCGCGAACGACGAGCTTCTGCTGGTTTACCGTGGTGCCGAGCGGGACGACGAGCAGTCTCGTATCGAGTCCTACCCCGACGGCAGGCACGACGTTGACGTCCCGCCGCAGCTCGCCGCGAACCGAATCGACCGCACGGTACTGAACTGGTCGAGACACCGTGATGTCAGCGCCACCGATGTTCATGGCGATGGCCGCCGTAAGGAGGGGAGGCGCAAAGGGAAGTCCCTTCGGATCGCCGTCCGTCCAGCGGTAGACGTCGCCCTGGCGTGGCTGCTTCAGGAAGTAAGGCTGCGTCAGCGCGGCGTTTGCGGGAACGGTGATTCGGTACCGCAACGATTGCGTCGGCGTCTCGCGACGGCCGAAAGCGGGGTTTTCAGCAAAGGCGGTGCTGGCGTTGTTCCCTGGGGCCGCTTCGGCATCGACGCGCCATCCTGGCGGCGCTTCGATCGCGGCGCCCGCCACCTTCACCGTCGATCCTTCCGGGAGGAAGATGCGCGCCGCGACGTCAAGCGTTCCACCCTGCACGACGGTTTCTCGATCGGCTAACGGATCGACGACAACTTCCGCTGCGCGCACCAACGCGTCTGCGAAGTCATGCTCCTTGAACGCGAGCAGGAAGTCGGCGTCGGCACGCGCGTCGACGCTTCCGCCCGACGACCTCACCGCCGCGCGCGCAGCCCGTGTCGCGCGCAGACCGTCGGCGAGGGCAGGGACGATGCGCGACGGCTCAAGCGCGTCGTAGTCGGCGAGCGCGTTCTTTGCGGCGGCGTCCATTGCGGCAAGTTCAGCGCGAATCGTGCCGTCCGGAAGCCCGGCGAGCTTCGCGAGCCCAGGAACGCTGATGTCGACGCCATCGAAGATTGACGGCTCAGGCCGTCGGCTCTGCACGCCACTCTGGAGCAGCAGAAGACCCGACGCCTGCGGACCTTTCGGCTCGATACCACCCTGGGCCTGCGTCTTGTGCTGGCTGCGTCCTTCGAATGAGATCTCGGCGTAGGTTCGTCCCGAGACCGGATCGAGGAGCCCTTCCTGCACCTGCACCGTCGGCGGGTTTGCGGGATCGGGCCTGCCGAACCCGGCGCCGCGATACAGCTTCTTCGCTTGCCACGGGCGTAGTCCCTCACGAAGCTGCTCGGGGAATTCGCTGGGGTCGGCCGCCGCCTTGTACGCGAGGGGCGTCACATAACCTGCCATCTGGTGATGGCCGTGGCCATCGGCAGGAGTGCCGCTGAAGCGCGAATAGATGACGAGCGGACGGAACATGCGAATCACGCGCACCACGTCGCCGAGCGTCTCGCGCGCGTCCCATTTCGCGGTCGCCTCTTCGCGGGATTTGGAGAAGCCGTAGTCGAACGTCTGGCCGAAGAACTGCTCTGCGCCGTCGAGGCGCCGTGCCTGGAGCAGCTCCTCGGTGCGGATCACGCCAAGGGCGTCGAACAGCTCGGGCCCGATGATGTTCTGGCCGCCTTCACCACGATTGAGCGACAGATACCCGACCCGCGCATGGTCACCGCGCGCCGTCCGCGCAATGAACGCCGAGTCCTCATCGTCGGGGTGAGCGCCGGTGTGGAGCACGCTTGCCGTCGTCTGCAGGCGCTCGAGCACCTGCGTCAGCCCGGCGGCGCCCATGTCGTATATGGGACGAACCTGGGCGTCGAGTCCTGGACGGACGAGGACGCCGGACGCCAGGAGAGACGCGACGGCGGCGACGAGACAGAAACGGCGCATTTGGAGAGTATAGCGGGACGAAGGATTGAAGAATCCACTCACCCCGTCCAGAGCCGCGTTCATAGGAAAATCCGGCGATGGCGGCGTCGCGCGGAGTAATGTTCGCCGGAACCTCGATGCAGCGTTTCACGATGCTCGCGTTGATGCTGGTTGCGGCCACGGCGGCCGTCTCTGCGAGCGGCCAATCTCCGACCCCGTCGATTCGCAGCATCACCGCTATCCGTCTCCAGCCCGGTAATCGCATGGCGATCGACGGTCAGCTGACCGAGGAGCCGTGGCACAGCGTCGAGGCGGCGTCTGACTTTCGGCAGCAGGATCCGAACAATGGCGAGCCGGCCACAGAAGCGACCGAAGTGCGCGTGCTCTACGACGACCATCGCATCCTGCTCGGCGTCCGGTGCGTGGATTCCGAGCCGGACCGCCTCCTTGGCAACCAGATGCAACGCGATCAGTCACTGGCCGCTGACGATCGGTTCATGGTCTCCATCGATACCTATTCGGACGGCCGCTCCGGCTACTACTTCGAGATCAATCCGTCGGGCGCGATGGGCGACGGTCTCGTGCTCCCGGGCAACGGCATCTCCGTCAACCGTTCGTGGGACGGCATCTGGACCGCTCGCGTGGAACGGAGCTCGATGGGATGGACGGCGGAAATCGAGATCCCGCTCCACACGATCAATTTCGATCCGAACGCCTCGAGCTGGGGCATCAACTTTCAGCGGACGATCAGGCGCAAGACCGAGGAAACGCTTTGGAGCGGTTGGGCGCGCAACCAGGGGCTGACGTACATGGCGACAGCGGGGCGGTTGGAGGGCCTCGCGGGACTCAGTCAGGGACTGAGACTCGATCTGCTTCCGTACGTCGTCGGGAGTTCCTCCGCAGCGCCCGGACGCGGATCGCCTGCGTCTGTGGCCAACGGTGCATTTGGCGGCGACGTCGTCTACAACGTCACGTCAGGTCTGCGCGCCAACCTCTCGATCAACACCGATTTTGCAGAAACGGAAGTCGATCAGCGGCAGGTGAACCTCACGCGCTTCCCACTCTTTTTTCCGGAGAAGCGCGCCTTCTTCCTCGAGGGGGCGAGCGTGTTCAACTTCTCGCGTGAGCCTGGCAACGCGATTGTGCCGTTCTTCAGCCGCCGAATCGGTCTTGATGATTCCGGTGTGCCTCAACCAATCGACTACGGCGCAAAGCTGACCGGGCATGCGGGCGCCTTCGACGTCGGGGTGCTCCAGGTGAAAACGCGTGACCGCGGCCCGGCGCAGGGCGAGGACTTCACGGTGGTGCGGTCGCTGAGCCGCTTCTGGCGTCAGTCGTACATCGGCGGCATCTTCACGACGCGCAGTGATGCAGCGGCGCCCGCGCGACAGACCGCGGGGGTGGACCTCGCGCTCTCGACTTCGGAGTTCCTTCGTCGGCAGGTCCTCGAGGTCAGCGGGTTCTATTTGAATACGACGAAGCTGCCGGGGTCGCGCGGCGGCGCAGCCTTCGGCGCCCGCGTCAATATGCCGAACGATCCGATCAACGTGCGGATCGCTGTGCGCGAAGTGCAGGATGGTTATGACCCCGCGGCCGGCTTCGTCGATCGGCGCGGCTACCGCTTGATTGATCCCGGGCTTCGATACACCGTCCACACCGAACGCAGCCGCTTCGTCCGCCGGTTTTCGTTCGAGGGGGATTTCAATTACATCTTCAATCTCGATGGGAAGCTGGAGACGCGACGCCCCGACTTGCAGTTGATGAGGATCGACCTCCAGTCGAGCGACCTGATCGAGTTTCACCTCCTGCCCCTCTACGAGCGGCTGCCGCGCGATTTTCAGATCTTTCCGGGAGTCGTCCTGCCGGCCGGCGGTCAGTACAGCTTTCTCCGCCGGCGCTACCAGGTGCAGTCAGCTACCAACCGGCCAGTGTCGCTGAATGCCGTCTATGAGGACGGCGCGTTCTACTCCGGTCAGCGGCGACAGGTGACCGGGACGCTGAGCATCCGGCCGCATCGCGGCTGGCTGATCAACGTCGGCGCGGACTACAACGAAATCGCGCTGACTGAAGGGCGATTCACGACCCGCGTGTGGACCAACGATGTCAACACGCAGCTCAACCCGTTCGTGTCGCTCGTGAACCGCCTCCAGTTCGACACCGTTACGCGCCAGCTTGGATGGCAGTCGCGCTTCCGATGGATCACCAAACCGGGGAACGACATCTTCTTCGTCTACACGCACAACTGGACCGACCGCGCGACGCTGCAGACGTTCGATCGAAAGGGCTCGATCAAGATTGTCCGAACCATCCGTTTCTAGGGGGTCAGACTCGGGTGACAGGTTGCTCCCGAGTCAGACTCCAGTGACGACCCGACTCAAGGTTGCTGAAGATGCGCCGAGCCGCGCTCGCACACCACGCTTCCGCCGGGCATTTCGCGATCCGACCGCACCCGCACATCCGGGACGAAATACCAATCCGCTTTCATCAGCTGTGGCGACAGGTCGACGATGACGAAGCCGCGACGGGTGCCATCGAGGAGCTTCAGATGGGGGAGCGCAACCCGGATGGCAGCAGTCATGTCCCCGTCGCCCGCGGCAAACATCGCTGGAGGCGGCGAGCTGATCGCCGGCGTCACCAGCTCTACCGCGAGTGATCCCTCGCCGGTCGCGCTGCGGTAGCCGTTCCACGGATTGCGTGGCACATCCAACCCCCACGAGCTGTGCGCGTCCCCCGTCAGAATCGCGAGGTTGCGCACCTTCTCGCGTTCGATGAAATCGAACACACGATCGCGCTGCGCCTGATAGCCGTCCCAGGCATCGGTATTCGCCACCCGCGTGCCGGGAAGCGTGACCCGGGCAAACAGGACCTGCTGGCCGAGCAGCGTCCACGCCGTGTTCGCCCGCTGCGATTCGCGAATCTGATCGAACATCCACGCTTGCTGCGCCTCGCCCATGAGCGTGCGCTTTGGATCGGTAAGCGCGGCGACGTCATTGCCGGCGACCTGCCGATCGCGCAGGCCGCGCGTATCGATCATCACGAGGTCGACGAGCGTTCCGTAACGAAACGTGCGATAGAGGTGAATGCCGGTGTCGTTTGACTCTCGGATCGGCATCCACTCGAGGTACGCCTTGTAGGCCGCCGCCCTGCGCGTGGCCCAGTCACCCTCGCCACGTTCGGGATTGTGATTGATGCCGCCACCCGACCAGGCGTCGTTGGTCATCTCATGATCGTCCCAAACGAGGACGAACGGAAACTGACGATGCGCTTCCTGCAGGTCCGGATCGGTCCTGTAAGTGGCGTAGCGGAGCCGATAGTCGGCGAGCGTATACGCTTCCCGCGGCGGCTCCGGGACGCGACCGATCGCGGCGCCCGCTCCGTATTCGCCTTCGCCGAACTCGTAGATGTAATCGCCGACATGAACGACCAGATCGAGATCGGGGCGGTTGGCGATGCAGCGGTAAACGTTGAAGAATCCGGCGGGGTAGTTCGAGCACGACACCAGCGCGAAGCGCATACGGTCGGCGCCGTTGAGCGGAAAGGTCTTGGTGCGGCCAATGGGTGACTGTTCGCCCGCCGTGTCGAAGGCGAAGTAATACGTCGCGCCGGGTACCAGGCCGCCGACATCCACTTTCACCGTATAGTCGCGAGCAACCGACGTCTGCGCAGTCCCGCTCGAGACGATGCGGCGAAGCTCGGGATCGACGCCGATTCGCCAGCGAACGTCGACCGGTTGCGTGGTTGACTGGTCGGAGGGGGTCACCCGCGTCCAGAGGATCAGACGGTCGGCAAGCGGGTCGCCGCTTGCCACGCCATGCTGAAATCGCCCGCCGCGGGCGGCTGTTGCGCGCTGCTGCTGCGCGAGCAGGGGCCACGCGAGGCTCGATGCGGCCGAAGTCCAGAGAAACTGGCGTCGCGTGAGCGGCGTCACGCGTTCAATGAAACCACGAAGGCTGCCAAAATGGCAGCCTTCGTGGTTGAAATCTACTTCGTGGTGCCAACTGCTGCCGGAACGACCGTCGTCGCGAGCACGGCTGGCGGCGCCGTCACCGGGACCGGCTTGTAGGCGTAGACGAACCTCCGCAGCACAGGATGATCCAGGAAGCCCTCGAAGTGGAACTGCTTCATCTCGCTGTAGGCGCGATCGGCGTTCCATCCGTCCTGCGTCATCCGGAGCAGCGCGGTCATCGTGCCGGTGCGATGGCGCCCTCCCGCGCAGTGTACGAACACCGGCTGGTTCGCCGGGTCGTTGACGATTTTGAAGAACTGCGCGATCTGCGCTTCCGTCGGAGCATTGCTCGTCGTCATGGGAATCCGGTAGAACTGCATGCCCGCCCGCTGCACGAGGCCGGGCTCATCGGATCGGCCGTCCTTCTGAAGGTCGATCACAGTCTTGATGCCCATCGCGGAGAGGTCTGCGTAGTCTCTGGCCTTCGGCTGTGCGCCACGGAAGTAGTTGTCGTTGATCTTGCCGAAGTTGTCGATCCGGATACGGCTGAGCGCTGCCGCCGAGGTGACAGGGGCCCCATGCGAATCGGTCTGGGCGAGTGCCGGCCCGGCCGCCGACAGCACACAAAGCAATGTTCCGAATATCCGGATGCGAATTTTGTTCAAAGCCATGAAACTGGACCTCTCTGTATCAAACGTCGGGAGCTCGTCCGTCTTTCGGTAGCTCCCCCGTGGGTTCGTAATTCCGCCGTAGTTCTGTAGCTCCGCGGTAGTTCTGTAGCTCCGCCGTAAGTTCTATAGCTCCGCCTTATTTCTGTAAGTAGACGGGCAAAGCCGAAAATTAGTTTGTATCGGAACGGCCGGGCTCTCTCGAGTCGGTCTGACAATCTTAAGGGACGGGAGGGGCAAAGGCGAGTTCAGCCGCGAATCGCGCTCTGACACCTGTCCGCCAGCGCCTGCATGTCGCCGGACAACGGCGCTTCCAATCGCAACGGCTCGCGGGACACGGGATGCGGCAGCGTCATCCGCCAGGCGTGCAGCGCCTGACGCGCAATGGATGGATCAGCGGCACCGTAGACGCGATCGCCGGCGATCGGCCACCCGCTGGCGGCGAGGTGCACGCGGATTTGATGGGTGCGGCCGGTGACCAGCTCGCATTCGACAAGCGAGCATCCATCGCCGCTCGACACGACCCGGTAGCGGGTTTCGCTGGGAGCTCCATCGTCAGCGACGACGATGCGGCGCCGATCGGCTGTGTCGTGCTTCAACGGAAGCGTGATCGTGCCTCGGGGAGGGCGCGGCGTTCCGCGCACGATCGCGACGTACTCCTTCGTGACGCGGCCCGCCTTTGCGTCACGCTGAATCCGCGCGTGGGCGCCGGACGACAGCGCAATCAACAGCACGCCTGACGTGTCCTTATCGAGACGGTTGACGAGCCCGGGACGCACATCCGGCTTATTCCGAAGCCGCCACAGCACCCCGTTCAGCACCGTTCCCGACACGTTTCGAAACGACGGGTGCACGACCATCCCTGCCGGCTTGTTCACCGCGAGAAGGTCATCATCCTCATAGATGATTTCCAGTGGCAGCTCTTCCGCGCGCGGTGCCTCGCGAAGCGGTGTGGCGGCGGGCAGTGTGACCACGACCGCCGCGCCCAGCCGAACTTTGACTGATGGGCGTACGGCCCGGACACCGTCGATGCTCACCAGCCCGTCCGTGATCCAAGATTGCGCGCGCGTCCGCGACATCCGCGACACGTCGGTTACGTGCCGCACCAGGATTTGGTCGAGCCGCAGGCACGAATCGCCCCGATCGGCGGTAAAGTGAATAATCACGATATGAAGCTCAGAATGCCACAGCCGGAGCAGGCACTTCCCGGGCGCGCCGAGGCGATGCCCATTCCCGCGGCTCACTACGTGAACAGCCATCCCGTCGCGCCGCCGTTTCCCGCAGGACTGGAGCTGGCCGTCTTCGGCATGGGTTGTTTCTGGGGTGCGGAAAAGAAGTTCTGGGAGGCCCCGGGCGTCTACTCGACCGCCGTCGGCTATGCCGGGGGTTATACGCCGAATCCGAATTACCGCGAGGTCTGTTCGGGGATGACCGGTCACACCGAGGTCGTACTCGTCGTGTTCGATCCGAAGGTCACGTCGTACGACGCGATGTTGAGAATCTTTTGGGAGCATCACGATCCGACGCAAGGCATGCAGCAGGGCAACGACGTCGGCACGCAGTACCGGTCTGCGATCTACACGTATTCACCCGAACAGAAGCGTGCAGCTGAGGTGTCGCGGCAGGTATTCCAGGATCGGCTGACCGTGGCAGGTTTCGGTCGCATCACGACCGAGATCGCCGACGCGCCGCCGTTCTATTACGCCGAGGATTATCACCAGCAGTACCTCGCGAAGAACCCGTCTGGCTATTGCGGCCTTGGCGGAACTGGCGTGACTTGTCCTGTAGGCGTGAATGCCTAGAAAACTTGACTACCTGAATTCCAGCCAATTGAGTCAAGTTTTCTCGCCCCGCGAAGCGGGGCAAAGAGATACTGCTACTAGCGAGGCGGAGCCACATGCTCGGCGGTCTGAGGCGCAGCCTCGCTAGTCGTTCACGCTTCAGAGAACCTAGAAGAGCGAACTGTATAATCCGCCTATGAGCAGAGTGACGTATGCGAACACGCCGGCGACCCTTGACCAGGAAACGCTGCGATCGACTCACGGGGTGCGGGTCGTCACGGCAGCGGAAGAGGGGATAGGGGTCAACGCGCTGCCGGGTGGCGTCTACGGCTTCACGTATTCGCCTGCGCTGCCGAACGCGCCGGTCTGGGCCGTGCGCCGCTATCGGGGCTATGAGACGCACAAGCTGGCCGATGGCGAGGTTTTCGTGATTGGGTTTGCCGACGTGGAAACATCGGCCAAACTCGAATCAGCGTCCGCCGAGCAGACGATTCAGATTCACCCCGAGCCGGAACCCGGCGCGAACGTGCTCGTGAAGATTCCCTACTCGCGCATCAGCCATCATCGTCAATACGCCGCGCCGAATCAGGACGGCTTCACCGTCACCATACAAAGTTCGAAGGAGGAAGTTCGAAGTTCGAAGTAAGTTCGAAGTGCATCCGTGTTACTTCCAACTTACTTCGAGCTTTGACCTTCGTACGTCGAACTTCTTTCAACCGGCCGCTTTGAATCGCTTTCCCACTCGGACCACGAACCGGCAAACAGCTTCGCGCCGCGCAGCCCGGCATGTTCCATCGCCAGAAGATTCTCACAGGCGGTGATGCCGGAGCCGCAGTACATCACGGCCTGATCGGCTGAGCGGTCGCCAAGGACGCGCGTGAAATCGGCGCGGAGCGCGTCCGGTGGGCGCATTGTTCCATCCTCGGCCAGGTTGTTCTTGTAAAAACGATTGCGGGCGCCCGGAATGTGCCCAAACACGTTGTCGAGTGGATCGGGCTGCCCCTCGAATCGCTCCGGCGAGCGTGCGTCGACGAACAACACGCCGGGATTGCCGATGCGCGTCGCCGCCTCGTCAACCGTGACGCGCATGTCTGGTCGAAGGCGCGGGGTGAATGTGGCAGCCGGGCGTTGCTCTTCGCCAGAACGAGCAGGTCGCTTCTCGCGAAGCCACTTGGCCCACCCGCCGTCGAGCACCGCGACCGCATCATGCCCGACATAGCGCAGCATCCACCAGAGACGGCTTGCATACGGTCCCGCATCCTGGTCGTAGGCAACCACCTGCGTGCCGGCGCCGATGCCGAGGTGTCCAAATGTTGTGGCCATCGTTTCCGGCGACGGCAGCGGGTGCCGTCCGTTGGTGCCTGTTCTTGCCCCAGCGAGGTCATGCGCAAGGTCGACGAAGACGGCGCCCGGGATATGTCCGCTGAGGGTACTGCGCTCGCCCCCAGTCTTCATCCTTGAGGTTGTATCGGCAGTCGGCAATCAGCCAGGACGAGTCGGCGAGCTGGGCCGCGAGCGTTTCGGTAGAGATGAGCGTCGTATGAGCCGGCACGTGCGTAGCTTACCAAGCGTCGTGGCTCTCGCATTGCACGGATGGCGTCGGGAGTGATCTATGAAGTTAAGAGCACCCGCAATAATGGTCGTGCTGCTGATGCTGGGCAGCGGATGCGCAGCAAGACACGGCGGTCCCGTCCTTGGGGGGAGCACGACACCTGAGCGAACGGGCACTATATCGGGCACCGTGCGCGGGACGGACGGCTCCCCACTGGGCGGACGCCGAGTGAGTGTTATCGACATGGCGACCGAAGCGCACTACGACGCCACCACAGCCGCCAGCGGCGGCTACACGATCAAAGTGCCTACAGGGAAATACCGGCTCGAGGTCGAGCTGCGCGGCGGCGACGTGATTGCCACGCAGCCCCCGCAGACGGAGGTGAACAACAGTGATCTCGACGCGCAGTTCGATTTTGTGATTGGACGTTAGGCAAAACCCAAATCCCAAATGGGATTTGGGCTTTGCTACGTACGCTCGAGCGCGGCGATGCGTTCCTCGAGCGGCGGATGCGTCGAGAAGAACACCATCCAGCCGCGGGTGCCGTTAATCTTCAGTGTCGCCAGCGCTTGATGCTGCGTATCGACCATGTCGCGGTTGGCGGCGAGCCGGCGCAGCGCGCCAATCATGCGGTCCCGGCCGGCCAGCATCGCGCCGCCACGGTCCGCCCGGAACTCGCGCTGGCGCGAGAACCACGCCGTGATGAGCGAACCCAGCGCCCCAAAGACGATCTGCAGCACGATCACCACCAGGAAGGAGCCACCCCGGTCCCGCGAATCCCCTCGGTTTGCGATAACGTACGCGACCAGCCGTGCCAGGAACATGACGAACGCGTTGATGACGCCCTGCAGCAGTGTCATCGTCACCATGTCCCCGTTGGCGATATGCGAGATCTCGTGACCCAGTACGCCCGCGACCTCGTCCTCGCGCATCGAGCGCAGCAGTCCTGTGGAGACGGCCACGAGCGCGCGGCTCTTGCTCGGTCCCGTGGCGAAAGCGTTCACCTCGGGTGAGTCGTAGACGCCGACCTCCGGCATCGGGAGTCCTGCCTGCTGTGACAAATTGGCGATGGTGGCGTACACGCGATCCAGCGAGGGGTCGCCGGTATGGCCGTCGACCATCTGCATGCCCGTGGCGCGCTTCGCGATCCACCTCGACATCTGGAGGGAGATGAACGCGCCGCCCATGCCCCAGACGAAGCAGAAGACCGCCAGCGAGCCAATATCGAGGCCGCCTGGTCCGACGTACCGGCCGACGCCCAGGATGCTCA
Organism: uncultured Acidobacteriota bacterium; assembly: GCA_963741135.1. GTDB lineage: Bacteria > Acidobacteriota > Vicinamibacteria > Vicinamibacterales > UBA2999 > Gp6-AA40. The sequence continues at coordinate 157,153 of CAVUHC010000002.1, read as the reverse complement.
GGACGATCGACAGTGTCAGGACGACGGCGAGGTTGGTCACGAGGAACAGAAAAATTCGCTTACCCATAGGCTGAGAATAGCACCTCCACTGTCTTTAGACGCGCGGTTGGCCGGACAGGCTTCAGCGCCTGACACAGCGCGGCTGTCCTCGATTGCAACTCCCTCCCAGTGTGGCCCTCCCCCCCGCACACATGTATGACAATCAATCGGCGCACACTTGCATTGTCAGGTCTATCAATATCAAAATCTCGCCATGACAATGTGGGTGCCGAATCTCGAAGGACGTCGCGGCCCCGTCTACCGCCGCATCGCCGACGCGATCGACGACGAGGTCCAGAAGGGGAGCCTCCGTGCGGGCGCCAGGCTTCCGCCCCACCGTGACATGGCCGATCACCTGGGTGTCACGGTCACCACGGTCACGCGCGCGTACACGGAGGCGGCGCGCCGGGGCCTCATCTCGGGTCACGTCGGTCGAGGCACGTTCATCCGCGGTCACGAGGTCGACGAGTCGTCCGCGCACGACCCGATCGATCTCAGTATCAACATCCTGATGCCCGACAAGGAAGTGGCGTCATTCGAGCCGCGCCTGTTCCAGCGTCGCGTCCTTCCCTGGACGCAGTTGCTCGGCTATGTGCCGACGCCAGGCCATCATCGTCATCGGCAGGCGCTCGCGGACTGGCTGACAATGCTCGGGATGCCGGCATCGCCCGATCGCCTGGTGCTGACGGCCGGCGCACAGCACGCCATGACAGTGGCGTTTGGCGCGACCACCAAACCAGGCGACACGGTTCTGGTCGAGGACCTGACGTACTCGGGGATGAAGTCGCTCGCGCAGTTCTACCACTTGAAACTACGCGGGGTCGCGATGGACGGCGAGGGTTTACGGCCTGACGTGCTCGACGCCGCCTGCCGCGCCACGCGTGCCCGCGTCCTGTACTGCATGCCGAGGCTGCAGAACCCGACGTCCGCAATCATGCCGGAGCGGCGCCGCCGGCAGATCGCCGCAATCGCGGAGAAGTACCGACTCACCGTGATCGAGGACGACACGTACGGATTCCTGTCGCCGGAGCAAGCATGCCTGGCGACGCTGATTCCGGAGAGAACGGTTTTCGTGACGAGTCTGTCGAAGAGCCTCTTCCCGGGTCTCCGCATGGGATGCGCGGTCGCCGCACCGGCTTTCGTGGAACGCCTGAACGCGGCCGTCTGGGCGACGACGATCATGGCGTCGCCGATCGGCGCGGACCTGCTTTGCGGATGGCTCGAGGATGGGACCGCAGCGCGTATCGTCGATTGGAAGCGCCACGAGGTTGCCGCGCGGCAGGGGATGGCGCGGCGCCTTCTCGAGGGTCAGCGTGTGCTCACGCATGCGGCAAGCCCGCATGCGTGGCTGCAGCTTCCGCCGCGCTGGACGGCAGACAGTTTTGCCGCCGAGATGCGTTCACGGGGCGTCCTGGTGAACGCGTCAACCGCGTTTAGCGTCAGCGATCAGCCGCCTCCACGCGCGGTTCGACTCTGCGTCGGGACACCACGCACGCGCGCCGGCCTCGAGCAGGCGCTCACGCGCATCGTGGACACCCTCGCTGAACGCGCGCCTGCTGCCAGGGCTGTGGTGTGACTGTTGAGAAATTCAAAATGCAAAATTCAAAATGCAAACAAGGTCTGACGAAACGCCGATGTGAAAGCGGAACGGCTTTCACCCCAGCTGTGCCATCAAGCAATGTTTGCATTTTGCATTTTGAATCTTGCATTTCAGGAGCGCAGCGCTTCTGCCAGGCGATGTAAGAACAGTCCGACGTCGGTGACGACGCCGACCGTTTGCATCGATCCCCGGTCGCTCAACTTCGTGACGACGGCTGGGTTGATATCCACGCAGACGACCCGCACCCATGACGGGAGCATGTTGCCGACGCCGATGCTGTGCAGCATCGACGACAGCATCAGCACCAGCTGCACGTTGTCCCCGAGCACCTCCGCATAGCGCTCCTGCGCCGCGATGAGATCCATGAGGGTATCCGGCAGCGGCCCGTCGTCCCTGATGCTTCCGGCGAGGACGTACTCAACGCCGTGCTTGACGCACTCGTACATCACACCTGACTTGAGCACGCCACTCTCGACCGCGGGCCGGATGCCGCCTGCCCGGTTGATGGTATTGATGGCCGCCATGTGATTGCGGTGCCCCTGCTCGACAGGTGCGCCGGCGGCGAGGTCGATTCCGAGAGACGTTCCAGAGACCGCGAATTCGATGTCGTGCACGGCCAGCGCGTTGCCGGCGAGCACCGCCTGCACGTATCCGGCGCGAATCAACTCGGAGAAATGCTCCACGCCTCCCGTGTGCACCACGACCGGTCCCGCGACGACAGCGATGCGGCCGCCAGCCTTCTTGACCTCGCGCATCATCGCGGCGATGCGCGCGACGCTCCCCTCGACCCGACGCTCCGACGAGACGTCGTTGCTCATGAACGCGAAGCCGAGACGGTCGCGCTCGCGGAACTCGGGCGTGACACGGATGCCTTCGTGGCCGCAGACGATCGCCTCGCCGCCCCTTACGTCGCGGAGCTTCCTGCAGACGGGCTTACCGCCGGAGACGACGACGACCGCGTCCATCCGCTGCTTCTCGACTTCCATCCAGCGTCCGGCGACGCGCACCTGCGTGCGGTGGTTGGTCGTTGAATAGAAATCGTCGGGGACGCAGCGATCCTTCTCGGCCGGTTTGACGAGCGCGTCGCTTTCGCGCAGGGGGTGACAGCCCCACAACGTGAGCTGTTGAAGCAGCTCATCCAGCACCTGCGCGTCCGTCGCCGTGATCCGCATCTCGATGCGCGAGGCGTCGTCGTTGGTGCGGCCGATGTCGAACTTGACGATTTCGTACTGAGCTCGATATTCGATGATCTTGTCGAAGATTGCCGACAGGTGGCCGGAGTCGATCAGGTGTCCTTCGGCCTCTATCGTGTCGGTGGCAGCCATGGCAGCCCATTCTAGCGGTACGGTTCCTGCTGAAGGTGAACAAGGGCCGGGATCCGGGATTCGGGATCGGGAACCGCGGATGACGACCTTAAGGAGATCGATATGTCACGACGCGCGGTGGTGAGGCTTGGGATTCCGGCGCTGGTGGTGGCCACGCTCGCCGTGATTGCGCTGTGGCGTATCGGGCCGCCGCCGGTGAGCACTGGTGAGGTTGCGACGACCGGTGCAGCAGTGCCAGACGGCGTCACGGCGCCGCTCACGGCAGTCGCGGACATGCTGACCAACAATGCCGTTGGTCGGGAAGCCGCGCTCGAGCACGTGTCTATCCGGGAGCGCGTTGCCGATCGCTACCTGTGGATCGGCGGTGGCGATGAGGCCCCGGTGTTCGCGGTGCTAGACGAGGACGTGAAGGTTGATACCGAGCATCCCGTCGATCTAAAACCGGGTGGGCGCGTAACCCTCATCGGGATCGTCCGCCCGGTGCCGAAAGCCGCCGAGGCCGTCATGCAGTGGCATGTGTCGCCGGCGACCGCCACGCTCATCGAGGAATCTGGGACGTACCTCCACGTCACCGAGATTCGTCCGTAAATCCCAAAACCCAAATCCCAAAACCCAAATCAAGAACCTTAGGCCCAAATCGCCAAGCTCCAGCCTTGGGATTTGGAGTTTGGGATTTGGGTTTTGGGATTTCCTACTTCCCGTCGGGAACGAATTTATAGCCGACGCCGCGGACCGTCTGCAGGAACTGCGGCGAACCGGGGCGATCGCCAAGGTAGCGCCTCAGGCGAACGATGAAGTTGTCGATCGCCCGCGTGTCGGTGCTCTCATCAAGGCCCCAGACATTCTCGAGAATCGCGCGCCGCGAAACGGGCTGGCCGGAGTGCGTCACGAGATACCGAAGCAGGTCGCACTCCATGAGCGTCAGCCGGTACGACGTGCCGCCCGCCTGCAGTTCCATCGCCGTGAAATCGAGCGTGCGTCCCGCGAACGAATAGACGTCGGGCGCCGCCGGTCGCGGAGCCGCCCCCACGGGCTGTGTTTCATTCCAGCGGACCCTCCGAAGCAGCCCGTTGATCCGAGCGATCAGGATGGCGAGCTCGAACGGCTTCGGCAGGTAGTCGTCGGCGCCTGCCTCGAATCCCTTCAGCACGTCCTCGGGGCGGTTGCGCGCGGTCAGCATCAGGATTGGAACGAACTGCCCGGCACTGCGGAGAGCGGTCGCGACGGCAAAGCCGTCTTGTCCCGGAAGCATGACGTCGAGCACCACGACGTCGAACGGGCGGTGCTCGTCCAGGATCGACGCGAGCGCTTGCTCGCCGTTCGTCGCCACGGCAACGTCATGACCCTCGGCTTCGAGGTTGAAGCAAAGGCCGCGGGCGATGTGCTGCTCGTCTTCGACGACGAGGATGCGGCTCACGATTGGCCCGGGACCTGGGAATCGGGATTCGGGACTCGAATCGCTGACGCCGAGTCACGAATCCCTGCTTGTCTGGGGAGTTCGAGCGTGAAGGTGGCGCCGCGTCCTTCGCCTTCGCTTTGCGCAAACACGCGGCCGCCGTGGGCGCGCGCGATCGAGCGCACGATGTACAGTCCGAGACCCGTCCCCTTCACCTGCTTCAGTCCTCGCGTCTGCACGCGGTAGAAGCGTCTGAAGATCCGCTTCAGCTGCTTACGAGGAATGCCGACGCCGCGATCCTGCACGCGCACCCACACCGTGTCGGGTGAGGGCGCGGCGACGGCGACGATCACGCGGACGACGTCGTTCGAGTATTTGACGGCGTTGTCGAGGAGGTTCGTAATCACCGTGCGCAGCTCTTCGGGATCGCCGCGCACCATCAGCGGACCCGCGTCGTGCGACTCGAGCACGATCGCGTCCGCGTGCAGGTGATGACGCGCGAGGGCGAGCTCAACGGATTCGCGCGCCAGGGTCGACATGTCCACCGGCGCGCGCGCGACGGCCTTCGGCTTGTGGCTCAAGGCGCCGGCCTTGAGCACCTGGTCGACGGTGCGGTGCAGCCGCTCCGCGTCCGCGAGCATGACGTCGTAGAAGCCGCGCCGCTGGTCGTCGGTCAGCGAGCGCGATTGCAGCGTTTCCAGATAAAGGCGGATCGACGCAATTGGCGTCTTGAGCTCGTGGGTAACGGCGTTGATGAAGGTGTCGTGTTCCTCATTCCGGCGGATTTCGAGCACGAGGAAGACGGTGTAGATGATCAACCCCGCGATGATCAACCCGAACGTGACGATGCCGAAGATGAGGACGCTAAGGCGAGTGCGCTCCGCGGTGATGACGATCCACCCGATGTTGAGCGAGATCGCGGCCGCGACGAGCAGGACGCAGAGGGCGACAAAAAACGCGATGGCCTTCTGGCGCCGTGTCACCTGGTCATTCTAGGTAATTCAAAATGCAAAATTCAAAATTCACACGCAGTCTGTACGCGGCAAAGAGGTGAAAACGCTGCATTTTCACCTCCTTTGCGATGCAAACACCGCGCGTTTGCATTTTGAACTTTGAATTTTGAATTGATTACGCGACAGCCTCGTTTTGCTCTTCGAGCACGAGAGGGCCGCTGTCGGGTTCGCCCGCGAGACGGTCGTTTTCCTCGTAGGGGACGATCTGCGCGATCTTCGCGACCTTGACGTCCCATGCCAGGCCGAGCATCCGCAGCGTGCTGATGCCAATCCAGTTCAGATCCAGCTCGTACCACGCCAGCCCGTGACGCGCGGACACCGGATGAGCGTGGTGGTTGTTGTGCCATCCCTCGCCGAAGGTGAGGAGCGCGACCCACCAGTTGTTCGTGGAATCGTCACGCGTCGTGTAACGGCGCGAGCCCCACAGGTGCGTGGCCGAGTTCACGAGCCACGTGGTGTGGAGGCCGACGGTAGTGCGGAAGAAGATGCCCCAGAGCACGTACGGAATCCCTCCGAACGCGAGCAGGCCCAAACCGACGACAACGTTGCTGAGCCAGTGCCACTTGGAGAGCCAGACGTGGAAGCGATCGCGGCAGAGATCCGGGGCGTACTTCGAAAGCACCGATGCATCGTGGTGCAGCCCCTCGCCGGTCATGATCCATCCCATGTGAGCCCACCACGTGCCTTCCCGCGGCGTGTGCGGGTCGCCTTCACGATCGGACTTCTGATGGTGGATGCGGTGGGTCGCGACCCAGAAGATCGGGCCGCCTTCGAGCGCCAGCGTGCCGCAGATCGTCAGGAAGTACTCGACCCATTTGTAGGTCTTGTAGCCGCGGTGCGTCAGCAGGCGGTGGTACGACATGCCGATCCCGAGCATGCCTCCGACGAAGTACAGAACGAGTGCGGCGATGAGCGCGCCCTTCGTCACGAAGAACAGCGCTGCGATCGCGCCAATGTGAAACCCGATCATCGCCGTGGCGGTGATCCAGTTCGTTCCCTTCTGATACTTGCGCCCGTACATGAGCGTCGGCTGCACCACGAGTGTCGTCCCCCTGCTGTGTGTTATCGGGAAAGAGCGTCTGAACAATAACAATCCGGGCGCTCGCCGACTGTAATACTTCTGTAATGGCTGTAAACTGCTGAGGGATTAGGGGTTAGTTGGAAGGAATGGGAAGGGGCTAGGGGTTAGGGAGAAGGGGTTAGGAAGGGGGAAGGGGTTGGGGGAGGGATTAGGGGTTAGGGGATTAGGGGTTGCGAGGAGCGGATACGGATTGATCGCCTCGCCCTTCCACCACTTCTTGTCGGGACCGAGCCGGGAGATCTCGAAATGCAGGTGCGGTGCGCTGGCTGAGGCGTTACCGGTGCTGCCGACGTAGCCGAGAAGCTGACTGCGCGTGACCGCCTGGTGCTCGCGCAATCCGCTCGCGTAGTGATCGAGGTGCGCGTAGTAGTAAGAGAACGTCTCCGTCGGATCGAACTGATAGATTGTCAGACCGCCCGCCATGCTCGTGAACAGCTTCGCGATGGTGCCGTCGTCTGCGGCGCGTACCTCGGTGCCGCGCGGCGCCATGATATCGATCGCGTCGTGCCCCCGGCCGATACCGCGGGCATCCGCGAACGTGTCGTAAAGCTCGTCACGCTTTGTCCCTTCGACCGGGATCCTGAGATCGTGTTTACGAAGCGATGAGATGGATTCGACCATCGACGGCGGCGCTGCCTCCACTGCCAGGGCGCGGGGAATGACGGCGGGCGACGAGGGTTCCTGTGTCACAGGTCCGCTCGTCGAGACCGGAGCGGGTTCGCCCTCTGTGGCCGAATTCAGCGGTTGGCGATCCTCAAAACGATTCGCGCGCGCGATCAGCGCCGTTGCGGTGAGGGCGCCAAGCGCGAAGCTCAGGCCGACGACGAGCACGCGGCCGCGCAGCCGATCGACACGCCGCCGGTCGATCCGCCTCACTGACGGAATACCACGCGCGTGCCCGGTTTCACCCATTGCGCCACGCGCTCAGCATCCCAGTTCGTCAGCCGCACACAACCGTGCGATTCGATATGGCCGATCTTCGAAGGCTCCGGCGTGCCGTGAATGCCGTAGTGCGGCTTCGAGATGTCGATCCAGAGGACGCCGGCGGGATTGTTTGGTCCAGGCGGAATCATCGCCTTGGAATCGCCGGGAGTCGCATCCCAGAACAGATCCGGGTTGTAGTGAAACGTGGGGTTGCGCTGGACTCCGTTGACCGTCCATGTGCCGATCGGCAGCGGATCGTGTTCGCTGCCGCTCGTGACCGGCGCATGAAAGAGCACGCGCCCGCCCGCATCTTCAATCGCGAGCGCGCCGCTGCTTTTCGTGACAAAGATCGTGATTGCCCCGGATGGCGCGGCTGCCGGCGCCGTGGCACCTACGTTCGGCACCATGATGCGCTCGCCGGTCCGCTGGAACGTCGCTCGAGGGTTCAGCCGCTGCAACAGCGCCATGCTGCTGTGAACGCGCTCCGCGATCGCTTCGAGTGGCGAGCCGTAGTTGAGCGCATCGAGTGAGGCCTGCTCGGGCAGAGTCGGCGGGATGTTCGTCGTGAACGGTCCAGCAATATCAGCATCCGTTACCGAGTACTCGACCAGGGGCTGCGCACCGCCGGCGGCCTCCGTCAGTTGCTTCCACGTCGCATCGTCCAACTGTCCCGTCGTGGCCAGTTGGTGTTCCTTCTGGAATGCGGTGAGCGCGCGCTCAAGGTTCTGCCCGGACCGCCCGTCGATCTCGCCCGGTGAAAAGCCCGCGCGATCGAGTGCGACCTGCGCGGCAAGAACTTCGTTGACGACAGGCGCGGGGCCCCCCTGCATCGGCGATGTAAAGCAGAGCACGCAGCACAGCAGCGCGAGAGATCTCATGGCGGTCAAAGGCTGCAAATGACGGTCCTCCCCGTTATGCTGCAGAGGTGAGCGCCTGCCGCCCCGAAGCGCAGCCATGAGCGCGGTCGAGACACCAGCGCAAAGCCTGGTCTTTTCGCTGAGTATCCACGCCGACTATCGCTGTCGCCATTCCGGCGTCTGTTGCACGTCCGACTGGGATGTGCCCGTTGAGGTGCCGCTGTATCGCTCGCTGGACGAGGCGCTGAGCTCAGGCAAAATCGCTCCCTCGGGGATTCCGGACGAGGCCGATCCGCCGCTGATCGTCGAACAAGACCTGCCGGACAAGGCCGCGGCAATGGTGGCGCGAACTGCTACGGGCGATTGCGTCTTCTATCACCGTCACTCGGGCCTCTGCGTGATTCACCGCGATCTCGGAGAGCCAATGCTGCCGTCGACATGCCGGCACTTTCCACGCCTGGCGGTCCGCGACGCGCGCGGAACCTTCATCTCCCTGACCCATTACTGTCCGACCGCGGCGGCGTCGTTGTTCCGTGTCGATGTGCCGATCGAAATTGTCGAGAGTCCGCCCGCGTTTCCGCAGGGCGAGTACGACGGGCTCGTCGTGAAGGCTGATGCGTGGCCGCCGCTGTTGCATCCGGGGATGCTCACCGATCTCGACGGGTATGCCGCCTGGGAGCGCCACATGGTGTCGAGGTGCGCCGACGCCGCGCTGACGCCGGAAGGCGTGATCGCGACACTGGAGCGAGACGCGCGGCTCGTACGGCGCGTCAAGGCGTCGGAAGGAGAATCGATCGCGCTCGCGATCGAGATACTTCCGCGGGACGGTGTGTCCGCCGCGATCCCGGACACCCTCGACGTGAGCCTGTCGCGGCACGCGGAAGTCATGGCGGCGGTGCCGGACGAATGGAAGCCCGAGGCGGACGAACACGGCCTCCCGGAAGTCTTCGAGCGCCACGTCCGGCCGTGCTGGCAGGAATGGCACGCACCGTTGAAGCGATACCTGGCGGCGAAGGCATTTGCCTCCTGGACCGCCTACCAGGGACGCGGCCTGCTGACGATCGTGCGCGGCCTCGACGCGGCGCTCGCGCTTGTCCGCGTCGAAGCCGCGCGTCAATGCCGTGATGCGAACCGGACGCTCGACGAAGCGCTCATGCGCGAGGCGTTCAGGTACGCGGACTATTCGCTCAATCACCTGGCGAGTGGAGACGAACTCGCGGAGGCATGGTCGAGCGCGGAGTCGTAGAGATCCCAAGCGGATCCGAACGGATCTGACTACATGTCGAACACCGCGATCACCGGACCGTGGTCGCTCGTACCCACCTCTCTCTGCACCACGCACGAAGAGGCGTGCGCGGCGATCGGTTGCGCGGCAAGCACGTAGTCGAGCCGCCACCCGATATTGCGCTGCTTCATGTTGCGCCACGGCGCCCACCACGTGAACAGCTCCGCGTTATCGGGATCGAGCGCGCGGTGCACGTCGACGAGCCCGCGGCTCACGATCCGCTCGATCAGGGCTCGCTCCTCCGGAAGCTGTCCGATCGCCCGTGGCTTGCGCTCTTTCGGATGGACGTCCATCTCCGTGCGCGCGACGTTCAGATCTCCACACATGATGAGCGGCGTTCCCGAGGTCTGAGACTCGGCGGCGTAGGCATCCATCGCCTCGAGGAAGCGCATCTTGGCGGGGAAGTCTTTGCCTCCGTTTGGCACGTAGATCGATGCAACCGTGGCCTGCGGCAGGCGCACGGTCACGATCCTGTGCTCGTAATCGAAGTCGGGATGATGAAATGCCGGCCGTTCCGGGTACGTTGTCTGGCGCACGTGCAGGGCGACGCCCGAGTAGCCTTTGCCGCCGTGCCAGTAGCACCAGTAGCCTTCGAGCTCGCACAGCCAGACAGGCAGCTGATCGAGGCCGGCCTTGATCTCCTGCAGACACAGGACATCGGGTTGCTCGCGCTCGATGAATTCCTGCACCTCCGCCTGCCGCGCGCGAATGCCGTTCACGTTCCAAGTGGCGATCTTCATCGAGGCTAACAGGGTACATTGCGGCGGCCTGTCGCCCCGTAGCAAGGGGCGACTACGCCCAGCGAAGGCGGACTATCATTGGCGTCGCCATGGTGAACCGCAGGGCGCGCGCCGCCGCGCTGGCCGTCGTGCTCGTCGTCTCGGGCTCGCGATGGGCAGTACCCAGTCGCCGGTCGCGGCGGTCATCACCTCGCCCAAAGAGCAATTTGGCGCCAACGTCGGCGACGATTACTTCCTCGCGAACTACACGCAGATTGAAGCGTACTGGAAGAAGCTGGACGCGCAGTCCGACCGCATGTCGCTCGTCGACATCGGCAGGACGGAAGAGGGTCGGACGCAGTGGATGGCGGTTGTCACCGCGCCCGAGAATTTCCGCGCGCTCGATCGGTACAAGGACATCTCCCGGCGCCTGGCGCGCGCGGAAGGACTGACCGACGACCAGGCGCGCGCGCTGGCCGCGGAAGGCAAGGCGATCGTATGGATCGATGGCGGCCTCCATGCGAACGAGGTGCTCGGCACGCAGCAGTTGATCGAAACGGTCGTACCAGCTTGTCAGCCGCAACGATGCAGAGACGATGCGCATCCTGCGGGACGACATCATCCTGCTGGTCAACTGCAATCCCGACGGGGAGGAGCTCACCGCCAATTGGTACATGCGCGAACCCGATCCGCTGAAACGGACGCTCAACGGCCTGCCGCGCCTCTATCAGAAGTACACGGGGCACGACGATAACCGCGACTTCTACATGTCGACGCAGGCGGAGACGATCAACATGAACCGCGTCTTGTACCAGGAGTGGTTCCCGCAGATCGTCTACAACCACCATCAGACCGGACCTGCGGGCACCGTGATGTTCGCGCCGCCGTTCCGCGACCCGTTCAACTACGTCTTCGATCCGCTGATCCCCGTCGGCATCGATCTGCTGGGCGCGGCGATTCACGGCCGCTTCGCGGCTGAGGCGAAGCCGGGTGTCACCATGCGGAGCGGTTCGACGTACTCCACGTGGTGGAACGGCGGGCTGCGCACGACGGCATATTTTCACAACGAGCTGGGGCTGCTGACCGAGGCGATCGGCAACCCGACGCCGGTCGATATCCCCTACGTCGCCGAGCGGCAGCTGCCGCGCGCCGACCTCCCGTATCCGATCGCGCCCCAGCGCTGGCATTTCCGCCAGTCGATCGAGTACGAGTTGACCGCCAATCGAGCGGTCCTCGACGCGGCGTCACGATATCGCGAAACGTTCCTCTTCAACATCTACCGCATGGGGAAGAATTCGATCGAGCGCGGCAGCCGCGATACGTGGACGGTGTCGCCCCATCGCATGGCCGCTAACGGCAGCGCGGCAGGCACGGCGGCGCGTCTCGATCGGGACAAGCTCCACGATCCGCAGCTCCGCGATCCGCGAGGCTACATCCTGCCGTCCGATCAACCGGACTTTCCCACCGCAACGAAGTTCGTGAACGCACTGTTGTTGAACGGCATCACGGTCCTGCGCGCGTCCGCGCCGTTTACGGTGAACGGCACCCGCTATCCGGCCGGTTCGTTCATCGTCAAGACAGCCAGGCGTTCCGGCCGCACGTGCTCGACATGTTCGAGCCGCAGGACCATCCGGACGACATTCCGTATCCAGGCGCACCTCCGACCCCGCCCTACGACAGCGCCGGGTGGACGCTGGCGTTCCAGATGGGAGTGAAGTTCGACCGCATCCTCGATGGATTCGATGGGCCGTTCGAGACAATCACCGGAATGGCCAGACCGCTCGCAGGCCGCGTCGTGGCAACGGAAAACGTGACCGGGTACCTGGTCGGGCATCAGCAGAACGACGCGTCGATTGCCGTCAATCGGCTCTTGAAGGCAGGCGAGGACGTGTACTGGCTCCGGGACCGGACGCTCGGCGGTGCGCCTGACGCGACCGGTTCCATCTATATCGCGGCGAAGGCGACGACGCTGCCGATTCTGCAGAGGGCGGCGACCGATCTCGGATTGACGTTTACCGGCGTGTCATCGCGGCCCCCCGTAGACGGGATGAAGCTGCGCGCCGTTCGTATCGGGTTGTGGGATCGATACGGCGGGTCGGTCGAAAGCGGATGGACCCGGTGGCTACTGGAGCGATACGAATTTCCGTTCGACGTCGTGTACCCGCAGACGCTCGATGCCGGCAACCTCCGCGCAACGTACGACGTGTTGATTTTCCCGACCGAGGCAATCCCGGAACGCGACGGGAACGTCGCGCAGTCGCCGGCGAATCTACCCGTTGAATATCGCGATCGTACGGGCAGCGTTACCGTGTCGCGCACGATTCCGCAACTGAGGGTGTTCGTCGAGCAGGGGGGCACCGTGCTGGGCATCGGGAGCTCGACGAGTCTCGCGAAGCATTTTGGCGTGCCGCTGACGAGCGCGCTCGTCGCAAAGAGCGCGGACGGTTCGACGCAGCCCCTGCCGCGCAGCAGGTTCTACGTGCCCGGATCGGTGCTGCGTGTCAGCGTCGACAACATGACGCCGCTCGCGTACGGATTCGGGCATCAGGTGGACGTGTTTTTCGACGATAGTCCCGCATTCACCCTCGGGCCGAACGCCGTTGCCAGTGGTGTCTCCCCAGTCGCCTGGTACGAGAGCGACTCGCCGCTGCGCAGCGGATGGGCGTGGGGTCAGTCGTATCTGAAGGGAAGCGCCGCGGTCGTCGACGCGCCCCTCGGCAAGGGCCGCGTGCTGCTGTTCGGTCCCGAGATCACGTTCCGCGCGCAGTCGCACGGCACGTTCAAGTTCCTGTTCAACGGAATCTACTACGCGGGGTTCTCATCCGCCGATCGATGATCGATCAGCCACGCCAGCGCGCTTTCGCGTAGCGACTGAACATCCTTGGCCAGCGACGTGCTCAACGCCTCGGCGCCCGTCAGATCGCCAGCCGACCCCATCGATTCCAGCGTCCTCGCGGCTTCAACGGCGTCGGAGACCCCGAACGCCAGAAGGGATCCTCGCAGGCGGTGGGCCGCTGCACGCAGCGTGACGGCGTCGCCTGCAGCCACCGCCGTTCGGATGGCCTCCAGCTGAGAGGGTGTGGTGTCGACGAGCAGCTGCGCCAGCTCGCGCACGAGACCCTGATCGCCGTACTCCTCGAGGAGCGCTGCCGAGTTGAAGCCAGGCACGTTGCAAATTATGCCCGATAGCGCCCTTACTGAACTCGCGTCGCGCATTGCATCCGCACGCCGTGTGACAGCAATAACAGGCGCCGGTGTGTCAGCGGCGAGTGGCGTGCCGACCTTTCGCGGTCCCGATGGATTGTGGCGCCGCTACCGGCCGGAAGATCTCGCGACGCCGGAGGCGTTCGCACGCGATCCCTCGCTTGTCTGGGAATGGTACGCCTGGCGGCGGGAAAGGGTGGCCGCCTGCCGTCCGAATGCGGCGCACGACGTGCTGGCGCGGTGGTCACAACACGACGGTTTCCGTCTCATTACGCAGAACGTTGACGATCTGCACGGCCGCGCAGGGACACGTGGCCTGGTTCGCCTCCACGGCTCGCTCTGGGAGCTGAAGTGTTTCAAGGCTTGCCCGAAGGGCGCGCTGCCTTGGCGCGACGAGCGCGTGCCGCTCCCGGAGCTCCCTCCGCTGTGTCCCCATTGCGGCGGCCAGGCGCGCCCCGCCGTCGTCTGGTTCGGAGAATCGCTGGACGGCGCGGATGTCGATCGGGCATTCGAGGCGACGACGTGCGATGTATTTCTGGCGATCGGCACGTCCGCGGTCGTCTACCCGGCCGCCGGATTTGTCGACCAGGCGAGGGCGAGAGGGGCCTTCACTGTTGAAATCAACACGGAGAAGACGCCCGCCTCGTCACGCGTCGATCTGTCGCTGCTCGGACCGGCCGAAGAGATCCTGCCGTCGATCGAACAGCTTCTCGCCGAACGGGAATAAGGAACGTTGGGATTTGGGGTTTGGGATTTGGGATTTGGGATCTACCATCTCCTGATGCACAACCCGTTCGTCCCGGAAACGCTCGAAGGCTGGAGCGTTCTGCACCTGATGTACCGGGTGCGGTGGGATCGCATCCGCCCCCTGGCGAACACCGATCGCCAGAGGATGGCAGAGGAAGCCGCCGGTGCGCTGGTCGTGCCGGACGCCGGATCGACCGCCTTCGTCCAGGTGCTCGGCCACAAAGCCGATCTGATGCTCGTCTGCTTCCGACGCGGATTCGAGCAGCTTGCCCAGGCGCAGCTCAACTTCTCCCGCACCGCGCTGCACGATCTTCTCGAGGCCACATCGTCGTACGTGTCGATCGTCGAGCTCGGGATGTACGAGATGACCGCGAAGATGCACGCGCAGGTAGGTGCCGTCCACAAGCCCGGCACCGACGAATTCGACAATGCATTCGACGGCGAGATGGAGACGCAGCGCCAACGCGTGATGAGCCGCCTCTTTCTCGATCTTCCAGGCGCGCGCTACGTCTGCTTCTATCCGATGAACAAGCGGCGCGGCGAAGCGGTCAACTGGTACTCTGAAACCTTCGAGCGGCGCGCGTCGATGATGCGAGAGCACGGCATGATCGGCCGCCACTATACCGGCAAGGTGACCCAGGTCATCTCGGGGTCGATCGGGTTCGATGACTGGGAGTGGGGCGTCGACCTCTTCGCGCAGGATCCGCTCGTCTTCAAGAAGCTGATCTACGAGATGCGATTCGACGAGGCGAGCGCGAAGTTCGCCGAATTTGGTCCGTTCTACACCGGGCTTCAGTTCGCCCCCGGTCAGCTCGCGTCATTCCTGGATGGACAGGTTCCGACACTCTGACGATTTCACATCACCCTGAGGCGTAGTCACGGGGTGACGGGTCCTCACAAATCTGTGATCGAAATGGCGATTCTGTAACGGCGCTTGGGATCACAGAAAAGGTGTGCATACGCTAAATTGCACGCCCTGAACAGATAGCGCTCAAGCCCCTCGCGCGGAGGGCGGGCGCGCTAATTGCTGAGGTTCTCGGGTCACGGAGAACCCAGAATGACCCCTCAGGAGACCTTCATTACCCGCCTTCGACGGCATCGCGAGCGGAACCGGATCTCCCTCGATGAAATCGTCAGCGCGACGCGCATCAAGCGAGAGCAGCTCGAAGCCTTCGAGAGCGGCGACCTGACGGTATGGCCTCGCGGCATCTACGCGCGCGCGTGGATTCGCGGCTACGCCGGTGTCATCGGGCTTGACCCCAGCGATACGGTCGATGAGTTCTGCAGGCTGTTTCCGCAGGGCGATCGCCGCGCGGAAGGAACGTTCCGCGACTTCGCGGCGATCATCGCGCACCCATCCACGTACCAGGACGAGCCCGGACATCCCGAGGAGGGTGACCGCCGGCGCCCGTTGTCGCCAGTCGATGCGATCGAGTCGCCAGTCAATGCGATCGAGTCGCCAGTGGATGCGACCGAGAAGCCTTCAACGTGGCGCGATCACCTACTCCGCGTGATGCGCAATCTCCGCCCCGCAAGGAGCGAGCGCGCGGTGCGCTCAGCGCACACTAACTAGACTCCAATCAGGGATCGGGGATCCGGGATTCGGGATTCGGGATTCGTCACGGGTCGCCGAGCTCAGGGCAGCAGTGCCTGCGGCGCCTCGATGAAGCCATGATGGAGGATCTTCACGGCCTCCTCGGTCCGGTCGCGCGGCACCATCCACGTGATGCGGAATGACGACGTCGAGATCATGGCGAACGTGATGCCCTTGATTGCGAGCAGACTCGATCCGGCACGAACGTTCGCGTAGGTGGCGTTGATCCCCGCACCGACGACGCTCACGGCCCCGAGACCGTCGATCAGTCGCGCGCGGCCGCCGAGCCGCGTGAGCAGCGCGTCGCGAAGCCGCTCTTCGTCATGCAGGTTCTCGCGCGAGATGGCAATGTCGACGCGACCGTTGAAGACGTGAAGCTGTTTGCCGGCGACGCCGCGCTCGTCCAGCAGGGCGAGCAGCTCCGGCAGCTTCGCCTCGCTTTCGAGCAGAATGACCTCACGCTCGCTGGCGACACCGACGACCGTGCCGGGCATGCCGTGGCGCCGATTTGCGGACGACCGTTCCGTCGCTGGAGGGATCGGCGCCCGGAAGCGGCCCGCTGGTCGCGCGTGCATAGATCGCGATCCCTTTCTCCTTCGCAAATTCCACGGCCTGGGCGTTCAAGACCTTCGCGCCGGCCTCCGCCATTTCCTGCGTCTCTTCGTACGACAGCGTGCCGATCCGCCGCGCCGGCCCCACGACACGCGGATCGGCGGAGTACACACCGTCGACGTCCGAGCAGATTTCGCAGTACTCGGCGTCGAGCGCCGCCGCCATCGCGACGGCGGTCGTGTCGCTGCCTCCACGTCCGAGCGTCGTGACCTCCTTCTTGTACGACACTCCTTGGTAGCCCGCGATCACCACGATCTTTCCGCGCGCAAGCTCGTCCTGCACCCGGAAGGGACGCACTTCGATGATGCGCGCGTCGACGTGGCGATCGTTGGTGATGATGCCCGACTGGCTGCCGGTGAAGCTGATCGCGTCGCCTCCAAGCTCGCGGATCGCGAGCGACAGGAGGGCCATCGAGATCCGCTCCCCGGCTGAGAGCAACATGTCCAGCTCGCGCCGCTCGGGATTCTGAGACACCTTCTTCGCCATTGCGAGGAGGTCGTCGGTGGTGTCACCCATCGCGGAAACCACGACGACGACCGAGTGCCCCTGCGAGCGGGTCCGCATCACCCGCTCTGCCACACGCCTGAGCTTGTCGACGTCGGCGACGCTGCTGCCGCCGTACTTCTGGACGACAATCGCCATCGCCAGAGCATAGCGCGGTAACATGGAAGTTGGAGGGAGAGCATGGCGCTGAAAACGTTGGTGCTGGTCGTGGCGATGACCGTCGCATCGGTCGCGTCCGCAATCGCGCAGCAGACCGCTGCGCTGCAGCGCGAGCCCGACGTCATCTTTGTCCCGACGCCTCCCGACGTTGTCGACGCGATGCTCAGGCTCGCGAAGGTCTCGGCAACTGATGTCGTCTACGACCTCGGGTCCGGCGACGGGCGGATCCCGATTGCCGCCGCGAAGACGTACGGCGCGCGCGGCGTCGGCATCGACATCGACCCGGAGCGCATCCGCGAAGCCACGGGGAACGCCCGCTCGAGCGGCGTCACCGACAAGGTGACATTCCGCGCCGAGGATCTTTTCACCGCCGACATCAGCCCCGCAACCGTCGTCACCCTTTACCTGCTGCCGTCGCTGAACCTGAAGCTGGCGGGCAAACTGATGAAGGATCTCAAGCCGGGCACGCGCATCGTCTCGCACGCGTTCGACATGGGCGACTGGAAGCCGCAGCAGACACAAACGGTGAGCGGCCGTTCCATCTACCTCTGGACCATTCCGCAGCCGCCAACCACAATCCGGATCCCAGGATACGGGATTCGGGCCTTGGGATCCGGAATTCGTAAGAGTTCCCTCTTGATCCGACCAAACTGGTCGGGTTAGACTTTCCTGCGACTCAATCTCATTTCGGAAACGCCATGCTACAGGCCTTCGTCATCACGTTGCGGGAGGGGCTCGAGGCCTTTCTCATTGTTGCCATCAGCCTCGCCTACCTCCGGAAATCCGGGCGCCGGGAGCTGACAGGTGCGGTCCACCTCGGTATCGTCGCCTCGGTCATCCTCAGCGCCCTCGGCGGTTATCTCCTCTTCAGCGCAGCCAACCAGGAGATTTTCGAAGGGCCTCTTGCGTTGCTGGCGGCGGTGTCGGTCACGTGGATGGTGATCCATATGTGGCGCGCAGGACGGCATATGAAGGGCGACATCGAGGGGCGCCTGGCGTCGTCAACCGGGAAAGCCGCGGCAGGCGCGTTTGCCGGCGTGTTCCTCTTCACGGTCCTGATGGTGACGCGCGAGGGGATGGAGACGGCTTTGTTGCTGATGCAGCTCAAAGAGACGCTGAACCTTGTGATTGGCGCGGCGCTCGGCGTCGCGGGTGCCGCCGCTCTTGCCGCCCTCTGGTCCAAATACGGCCACCGCGTGAATCTCGGTTTGTTTTTCCAGGTCACCGCGATCTTCCTGTTCGTCTTTGTCATCCAGCTCCTGATTTTCGGCGTCCACGAGATGTCCGAGCAGAATCTGTTGCCGTTCAGCGGGCCGATCCACGAGGCCACCGAATCATGGGGACCCGACAGCGCCTTCGGTCACGCGCTGACCTACATGCTGGTGCTGCTGCCGGCCGGTTGGCTGGTGCTGAGAGGACTGCTCGCCCCGCATCACAAGTCGGGACCGCCCCCGCACACCGCCACGGCACGCTGATCTACGATTTACGCGTCATGGCCGACGCGAAGCCGCCACTCGTCGCCGAGCTGGTGTGGTCCGACGGACTTCGGTTCGACGCGACGAGCGGGGCGAATGCAGCGGTCGTGGACGGCGACGGCAAGGCCGGGCCCTCGCCCACGAAATACGCCGCCATGGGTCTTGCGGGTTGTATGGCGGCTGATGTCGTCGACATCATCCGCAAGGGCCGGCATCCGTTGCGAGCGCTGCGCGTCACGTTCACGGGAACGCGCGCCGACTCGCCTCCTCGCCGATTCCTCACTATCTCCCTTCGGTTTGCGATCCAAGGCGCGGTGCCGTCCGAGGCGGTGGAGCGGGCGATTGCTCTCTCGCGCGAGAAGTACTGCTCGGTGTGGCACTCGTTCAGGCAGGACATCGAGCTTTCCACGACCTTCGACATCACTCCATGAACCGGCGCGGGTACATCGACTGGCTGCGCGGCATCTCCGTGCTGATCATGATTGAGGCGCATACCCTCGACGCGTGGACCCGACTGTCGGAACGGGGAAATACGCTCTACGGCTGGGCGATGATCGTCGGCGGCTTTGCCGCCCCCGGGTTTCTGTTTCTGGCGGGGCTCTCGATGGCGCTGGCGGCGGGCTCCAGGCTGCGGCGGGGAACGACCGCCAAGGAAACGGCCTCCCTGGCGACGCGCAGGAGCCTGCAGATTTTCGGGCTCGCTTTCCTGTTCCGGTTGCAGTCCTGGTTGATCAGCGGCGGCGGGCCTGCCCAGGCCCTCCTCAAGGTCGACATCCTCAACGTCATGGGCCTGTCGATGCTGGCCGCGGCGGTTCTCTGGAGTCTCGGACGTGAGCGCCAGGAGCACGCGGCATGGCTGATTGCCGGGACGGTCGTCATCGCGATGCTGACACCGATCATCCGTGCGTCGCCGCTGTTGACACCGCTGCCTGACCCGATCGAGTGGTACATCCGGCCGATTCCCGGGCGCGGGACCTTCACGCTCTTTCCGTGGGCGGCCTTTCTATTGGCTGGAGGCGCGGTAGGTGTCTGGCTGGACGCCGCGAGGACGCCGCCCGAGGAGCGCCGCGTCAACATCATGCTTCTCATGAGCGGCGTGACGCTGACGGCCGGGGCCTACGCCGCGTCCTTCCTTCCCCCGATCTACGCGCAGACCAGCTTCTGGACGACGTCGCCGACGTTCTTTTTCCTGCGCTTGGGCATCCTGATCGCGTCGCTGCCGCTTGCCTACGCGTGGAACGCGTTCTGGACCGGGCGGTCAATGCTGCAGGAGTTCGGCCGCGCCTCGTTGTTTGTCTACTGGATTCACGTAGAGCTGGTCTACGGTGTGCTGAGTGGACCCTTGCACAAGAGCCTGACGCTGAACCAGGCTCTCGTCGCGTACGCGCTGTTCAGCGTCGCGATGTTCGGGGCCGCGAAGCTCAGGGACCGCGTCGTCGTGTGGTGGAACATCGGGCGCCTTCAGCCGTCGGGCGCCTTGTAGAAAATCCCAAAACCCAAATTGCGGATTTTCGTACAAGGCCACCATATAGGTCATCTTCGCGATGAGCGAACGGTCCTGCATCAGGCCTGTGTGCTCGTCGCGGTGTTCGTTGTAGACGAAGAAGAAGTCGCTGAGCGGCCGGTGGATGACGTTGAACCGGATGTTGGAGCTCAGTTGATGCGAGTCGGTGCTGTATTGCAGCAGCGCGTTGACGAACACCTTCGTGTTGAAGTTGTAGTTCAGGCGAGTCGTGGTCAGCGTCGACAGGTACGACACCGTCGGCAACGTAATGTCATTGAGTTGTACATTCAACGACGCATTGAACTTCTCGTTCGGGCGGAACGTCGGCCCCCACGAATAGTTGCGCTTGTACCCGTCATAGAACTTTCCGATCGCGTACCGGGCGCTCGAGGAGAAACGCGCCGCGTCGTTGGCACTGTAGGTGATGAAGTACTCCGTGTACTCGTAACGTCCGTTTGCAACCCGCGCGCCGCGCGAGCTGTTCAGTGCGAATGGCGTGCGAATGATCTCGAGGTTCGTGTTCTCACCGACTTCCAGGAAGGAACCGTTCGCGAAGTTAGCCGGAAAGTGGAAGTCCTGCGCCCGCTGATCGAGCGCGCCTCCATCCTGACGATTGAACTGAGCGAGCACCCAGTGCGGCTGGAATTCGCGTATGGCGCGCGGAAGCCACTTCGGCCGCAGCGTCCGGTCAAACCGTCCGTATAGCTCGTTGACGCCGACACGGGGAATGAACCCGAGCTCGTCGTTGAATCGCTCTCCGACAGTCGTGAACCTCACGTTCGCCCGCCATTGCCGGTTCCGGTAGTCGAAGCTCGCGCGCGACGTGAGCTCCCCGCCCTTCGAGGCGATCGCGTTCGCGGGTGAGAACGTCCTTGCCGCGAACCCATTCACCTGCAGGTTTCCAAAGCGGAAGTTCGCATCCAGGCCGGCGAGGCGATTGAAAGCCGGCCCGTTGACTTCCTTGTCCAGCAGGACGGCTCCGACATCGGAGTTCGCGAGGATGTCGCGGCGCAGCCGCAACGCGCTGAAATTGGTGGCCGGAACCCCCTGGTCCTCACGCTGCTGAATGTTCAGTACCCCAATCGAATAGGCACCCTGCCGTCCGCTGAGGCGCGCGCCGCCAAGAATCGGAAGCGCCTGGGCGGCGTCCGAGAGTCCGATGCGGCGTGTGAAGAACAAGCGCAAGTCCTGTGTCTGGTTCGTGCGGCCGGAGCGGAAGTTGACACCGCCACCACCGACCCCGGCTGCGTCCTGGCCAAAGTTGAAGATCCCCTGGTTCTCGAGAAAGAAATCGCGTTTCTCGGGGAAGAACAGGTTGAATCGCGTCAGATTGACCTGCTGCTCGTCCGCCTCGACCTGCGCGAAATCGGTGTTGACGGTGAAATCCCAAACGAGGCCGGAGGTGACGCCGTACTTGACGTCGACGCCGCCCTGGAAGTCGCCTGCCATGGGCTTCGCGGTGACCCGGCTGCCGCTGGTCAACGCGTAGGGCTTCACGCGGATACTCTTGCCCGCGTGCAGCCCGCGCATCCCCTCGAGTGTGCCCGCCAGTGACACGCGCTGCGCATCGTAAATGCGCGGCAGCGGCGACCAGTAGCTGTCTTCATTGAGCCGGCGCAGCTTGCGCTCGAAGTTGATCCCCCACACCTGCGGATCTTCGTCGCCGAACTTGAGCGTGCGGAACGGAATCCAGATCTCCGCGAACCATCCGGTGTCGGTGATGCGCGTTTTGACGTCCCAGACGCCGTCCCAGTTCGGGTTGTTATCGCGGCCCTCATTGGCCATCTGGGAGTCCCATTTCGCGCCGGCGGGGTTCGTCGCGAACTGGTAGGCGTTGAGGCCGTCATGAAACGTGTCAAGGACGATGCGGAAGCCGTCGCTGCTGGCGGTGTTGTAGTCCTTCTTCAGGTCGCTGACGATGAGCTTCGCGGGCTCTTCGTCTTTCGCCCAGACGCCGAAGTAGAGGGCGTCGTCTGTGTACAACACGCGGACTTCAGTGTCATAGGTCGCGGGCGACCCTTCGCGCGGGTCGTTCTGGATGAACCCGGTCGCAATCGGCGCTTCGCCCCACGCCGGCTCGTCGAGCGCGCCATCGAGCGTGATGGGGGATGAGGTCCGCGCCGCCGACATCCGGCGAGCCGGTTGTACGGCGCTGGAGTCGACCTTCGGGGCGGGGAGGTTCTGGGCGATCGCCGGCAGCGGAGTGAAGAGGAGCGCCGCCGCCAGCGTTGCTGGGAAGCGGCGCCTCACTAGAACGCGACCATGTAGGTCATTTTGGCAATGAGCGAACGATCCTGCATCAGACCGTATCGCTCGTCGCGATGCTCGTTATAGACGAAGAAGAAGTCGCTGAGCGGCCGGTGGATGACGTTGAACCGGATATTGGAGCTCAGTTGATGCGAGTCGGTGCTGTATTGCAGCAGCGCGTTGACGAACACCTTCGTGTTGAAGTTGTAGTTCAGGCGAGTCGTCGTCAGCGTCGACAGATACGACACTGTCGGCAGCGTGATGTCGTTCAGCTGCATGACGAGCGATATGTTCAGCTTCTCGTTGGGCCGGAAGGTTGGCCCCCAGGCGTAGTTGCGCTTGTATCCGTCGTAGAACTTTCCAACGCTAAACCGGAGACCCGATGAGAGGCGCGCCGAGTCATTGGCTCGGTATGTGATGAAATACTCCGAGTACTCGTACTGACCGTTGACGACCTGCACTCCGCGCCCGCTGTTCAGCGTGAACGGCGTGCGAATGATCTCGAGGTTGGTGTTTACGCCCGGCTCGATGAACGACCCGTTCGCCAGGTTGATCGCAAAATGAAAGTCCTGTACCCGTTGATCGAGCGCGCCTCCATCCTGACGATTGAACTGCGATAAAACCCAGTGCGGCATGAACTCGCGGACCGCACGCGGGAGCCACTTCGGCCTGAGCGTCCGGTTGAGCTGCACATTCGTCTCATTGACTCCGATGCGTGGAACGAAACCGAGCTCATCGTTGAATCGATTGCCAATGGTCGTGAACTTGGCGGCCGCTCGCCATTGCCGGTTCCGGTAGTCGAAGCTGGCTCGGGACGTGAGCTCACTGCCCTTTGAGGCGATCGCGGTCGCAGGCGAGAACGTTCTTGCCGCGAAACCGGTGAACTGCAAGTTTCCAAAGCGGAAGTTCGCGTCAACGCCGGCGAGGCGGTTAAAACTCGGACCGTTGACTTCCTTGTCGAGCAGCACGGCGCCGACGTCTGAATTCGCGAGGACATCGCGGCGCAGCCGCAGGGCACTGAAATTGGTGGCCGGAACGCCCTGGTCTTCCCGTTGATGAATATTGAGCACGCCTATCGAATAGGCACCCTGCCGTCCACTCAGGCGCGTGCCGCCCAGGATCGGAAGCGCCTGGCCAGCATCCGAGAGTCCGATGCGGCGCGTGAAGAACAGCCGCATATCCTGCGTCTGGTTCGTGCGGCCGGCGCCGAAGTTGCCGCCGCCGCCTCCGCCGCCCTCCTGGCCAAAGTTGAAGATCCCCTGGTTCTCGAGAAAGAAATCGCGTTTCTCGGGAAAGAACAGGTTGAATCGCGTCAGATTGACCTGCTGTTCGTCTGCTTCGACCTGCGAGAAATCCGTGTTGACCGTGAAGTCCCAGACGAGACCGTTCGTGACGCCATACTTGACGTCCACGCCGCCCTGAAAATCGCCAGCCAGTGGTTTTGTGGTGACCCGGCTCCCGCTCGTCAGTGCATACGGCTTCACGCGGAGGCTTTTCCCCGCCCGCAACCCGCGCATCTCCTCCAGAGTTCCGGCCAGCGACACACGTTGCGCGTCGTAAATACGAGGGATCGGCGACCAGTAACTGTCTTCGTTCAGCCGCCGCAGCTTGCGCTCGAAATTGATTCCCCAGACCTGCGGATCGGCGTCACTGAACTTGAGCGTGCGAAATGGAATCCAGATCTCGGCGAACCATCCGGTCTCAGTGACGCGCGTCTTCACATCCCAGATGCCGTCCCAGTTCGAGTTGTTGTCGCGCCCCTCGTTGGCCATCTGCGAGTCCCATTTCGCACCAGACGGGTTGGTCGCGAACTGGTAGGCGTTGCGGCCGTCATGGAACGTGTCGAGGACGACGCGGAAACCGTCGCTGCTGCCGGTGTTGTAATCCTTCTTCAGGTCGCTGACGATGATCTTCGATGCCTCCGCATCCTTCGCCCAGACGCCGAAATAGAGCGCGTCGTCTGTGTACAGCATGCGCACTTCGGTATCGTAGGTCGCGGCCGTCCCTTCGCGCGGGTCGTTCTGGATGAACCCGTTCGCAATGGGCGCTTCGTTCCAGGCCGGCTCGTCGAGCGCCCCGTCCAGCATGATGTTGCCGCTGGCGCGCACGGCGGACAGCCGCTTCTCCAGGTGAATCGTGTCGTAATTGATGGCCTCAGCCAGGTGGCAGTTCGGAACTGGGGCGGGCGGCACCATCGGACCGGCCTGCAGCCGGGAGGGTGACCGATCCGGTCGCAACGTTCTGGGAGTAGCCGGGCGCGGCAGCGAGCAGAGCAGTAGCGACAACGCAAGCGGCGAATAATCTATGCATGAGAAGCCGCGATTATACCTTGTTAAGTGTCTGCTCAAAAGGACGTTCCGGGTGGTGGAGGCGATAAGACTGCGAAAAGAAGTGCAAAAAATCATTGAGATTCGCGCGGGCAGATGACTACAATTCGCCTCTTTCATAGACCAGTTGCTCCCGGTTCGGAGGGGAAACCCGAATGATCAACGTCGCTGCGATTCGAATGCAGCAGTTTGGCGTGCAGTTTTACCAGGCGTCTCTGACGGCCAGTGACATCGACAAGCTCGTACGCTTCGAGGTCCTCAGCTACGGCGAGTCGGGTCAGCCACCCGTCCGCGGGCGGCAAGAAGAAGACACCGTCGAAGGTCAATTGGGACCTGCTCGAACGGCGCATCGCGTCGAGCGAGAAGGCGTACCAACGCCAGATCATCAGGCGAAAGATCGACGAACTGGTCCAGTATTACGAGCAGTGTCGCCAGGCACAGGACCTGCCGTCGATTCCAGGCGCGGTGATCATCTCCTGCGACGAGAAGCTCACGTTCGAGCCCGTTGAATCAGGTTCGACGGTCGGCCGGCTCAAGGTCCCCGAGCGCGAGGGGATTCTGCGCGCCATCGACGGCCAGCACCGGCTGCTCGCGCTGCACGCTGACATCGAGAACATCAAGGACCACGACTTTACGGTGCCCGCGATCATCTTCGACCGCGTCCCGGAAGACCACATCGTGCAGATGTTCGTCACGATCAACGCCAAACACACGCGCCTCAATGCCTCGCACCTCGTGAGCCTGTCAGGCCGCCAGCTGTACCGCGACGATTCGCTGGCAGCGGCGCACGACGTCGTGCGCGCGCTCAACGACAAGGAAGACTCGCCGCTCCACGGCGAGATCAAGCTCCTTGGCGTGGGACGCGGCCGCGTCGCGCAGGCGCCTCTCGCCCAGGAGCTCAAGAAGCTCTTTGCCAGCGACGCGTTCGGCGGACCGCGCAAGGCGGCCGACTTTCGCGAGGACTGCAAGCGGTTCTTCGTGAACTATTTCAAGCAGATCTCGGTGGTGTTCGGTGCCGCGTGGGGCGGCCGGAAGTACAGCATCAAGTCCGCCACCGCGCTGCGTGCGTTCATCAGGGTGGCGCCGGACGTCGTCCGCCGCCTCGACCAGGAGCACGCAGATCGCGGCGACTATCGTGCCATCGGCCGCGTCATCGCACCGTGGGGACGCCGCATCGGAGACCTGCGCTTCGAGACCGAAGGCGCGTGGAAGCGCGCAGGGCACCACCGTGGACTCGCTGGCCCGTGAGCTGAAGCTGGCGTTGGAATATCCGGAAGGCGCGGGGGTTTAGACCAAAATTGAAACCGGAAAGGGCGCCCGAAGGGCGCCCCATTCCTGGTAGTGTCAGCCTGGCTCCCCCCAGCATTTACGGCGCCCTGCCGTAAACCACAGGCCGACGGCTTCCCATAGGGCAACGGGTGTGCCGCACGAGTTCCTTGGGAAAATCGACGATCCTGGGTTCCCGAGACCGGCAAGAGTGTGGGAAGAATTACAAGGGTGTTCGTCATCCAACGCATGCGGATCGACCTCAATGCTGACGTAGGCGAGGGGGTGCGGACAGGACCCCGCGCTGATGCCCCACATTACGTCAGCCAACGTCGCCTGTGGAGTCCACGCCGGGAGTCCGGCCGTGATGCGCGAGACGGTGCTCCTCGCGCGCGAGCACGGCGTCGCGGTAGGCGCGCATCCGTCGTTTCCCGATCGCGAGGGATTTCGGCCGCCGTGATCTCCAACTCCCGCCGCTGCAGATCGAAGACCTCGTCATATCCCAAATCGAAGCGCTCGGAGCGATCGCTGTAGCGGAAGGCGTGCGACTGCAGCACGTCAAGCCGCATGGAGCGCTGTTCAACGTCGCTGTCCGCGATCGCTCCGTGGCCGACGCGATCGCGCGTGCCATCGCGTTGGTCGACCCTGCGTTGATTCTGTTCGGTCTGCCGGGGTCCGAATTGATTGCCGCGGGCAAAGCGGCGGGGCTCCGAACGGCGTGCGAGGCGTTTGCCGATCGGGCGTATCGATCGGACGGCACGCTCGTGCCGCGCACGCAGCCGGGCGCCCTAATCGATGACGCGGCGCAGGTCCTGACGCGCGTCGCCGCAATGGCGCTCGAACGCGCCGTGATCGCGATCGATGGGACGCGAGTGCCGATCACGCTGGACACGATTTGCGTACACGGAGACACCCCGGGGCCGCAGGGCTGGCCGCGCGGATCCGCGCGACGCTCGCCGCGAGCGGAATTGAGGTGAAATCGATCGGAAAACCGTGACCCGGCCTACCTGCCAGCTGACGAAGTCATATCAACCACGAAGACACGATGGTCACGAAGAATCCTTCTAACTTCGTGTTCTTCGAGTTCTTCGTGGTTTGACCAAACTTCGTGGCCTTCGTGGTCAAGCTCTGGGAGTTTCCCTGAGGGCGCGGCGGAGGACTTTGCCGACCATTGTCTTCGGCAACTCAGTCCGAAATTCGACGTGCGCGGGCACTTTGTACGGCGCGAGATGCTCGCGACAGAACGATCGCAGCTCCTCGGCGGTGGCACTGCTTCCAGGCTTTGAGGACGACCCAGGCGTGCGCGACTTCGCCCTTAGCCGCGTCCGGTACGCCTGCCACTCCGGCCTCCATGACCGCGGGATGCATGGTCAGCACTTCTTCAATCTCGCGCGGCCACACCTGGAAGCCGCTCGTTTTCAGCATGTCCTTCTTGCGATCGACGATGAAGATGAAGCCGTCGTCATCCATGCGGGCGAGGTCGCCGGTGTGGACCCAGGGCCCGCCGGGACCATGGGCGCGCAGGGTCTCAGCGGTCTCGGTGGGGTTGTTCCAGGTACTCGACCATGTGCTGCGGCGCGCGCAGCAGCATCTCTCCGACCTCGCCGGTGGGCATCAGCCGCTCTGCATCGTCGGCATCGACGATGCGCACCTCGACATCCGGCAGCGGCACGCCGATCGATCCCAGCTTGTTCGTGCCCTGCACGGGGTTCACGCAGCACGCCATCATGCCTTCCGTCAGTGAGTAGCCCTCGATCAGCCTGGCGCCTGTCAGCTCCTCGAACTGTCGTTTCGTTTCACCCATTAGTGGCGCGGAGCCGCAGAAGCACAATCTGATCGAGCTGAGGTCCACCTTGCCGGCTCGCACCCTGGGGTGATTCAGGATTGCCGTGTACAGCGTCGGCACCCCGTTGAAAAAAGCGGGCTTCACCTGCTTGATGGTCTTCAGCAGGTCGTCGATATCGCGCGGGTTCGGGACGAGCGAGACCGGGTTGGGGCCGATGAACGCGAGCGGTTGCACCCCGACGTTGGCATAGACGTGAAACAGCGGCAACGGAAGCATGATCGCGTCAATCCACGGGCGCTTCGCGGACTTGGTCCACTCGTACAACTGCAATCCGGCGGCGATGTAATGGCGGTGCAGCCCGACCACGCCTTTTGGTGTGCCCGTTGTTCCGCCGCTCGCCAGGATCACCGCACGATCGTCAGCACGGACGACGACTGACGGCCGCGGAGCGCCGCGATACCGCTGGAGCAGCTCCTGGAACCAGGTGTCGTCCCCGGCAATCGAGATGCGGTGGCCGTCCTTTTTCTCCTTGAACACCGTGAACAGCACGCGCAGTGCCGGCGGCAGGTATTCTTTGATGGACGTCGCGATCAGATGCCTCACGTTCGTCCGTGGCTGAATCGCCTTGAGCCTGCCGTAAAACGGCGTGAGGGCCACAACGCAGACCGCCTGCGTGGCCTTGAGCGCGAATTCGAGCTCGCGCTCGGTGTACGTCGGATTCACCGGCACCACGATGGCGCCCGCCTTCCACGCGCCGAATTCGGCGACGAAGAACTGAGGGCAGTTCGGCAGCACGAGCGCCACGCGATCGCCGGGTTGTACGCCCATCGCGGCCAGTGCCGCGGCGAACGCGTCGCTTTCCGCGTCCAGCTGTGAATACGAAACCGACGTGCCTTTGAAAAGGAGCGCGGCTTTCGAGCCGTGGTCGCGCGCCAGCGGCGTCAGGTAATCGAGAAGTGTCTTGTCGGGGTACGGCTGGAGCGAGCGCGACACATCCGCGTCGTAGTGCGCCAGCCACGGCTTGTCGGGCACGCGCCAATTCTATTGCCGTCGCCGTGGAGGCCGACCTCTCTATTGCCGTAGAGGCGACCTTCCGCCTTCGCCGAAGGCGTCCGGCGGTCGGCCTACGACAAGAGCATCAGCAGCAGCGCTTTTTGGGTGTGCAGCCGGTTCTCGGCCTGGTCGAACACCACCGACGTCGGCGAATCGAACACTTCGGAGGTGACTTCTTCGCCGCGGTGCGCAGGAAGGCAATGCATGAAGAGGGCACGCGGCGCCGCGGCTTCCATCAGACGCGCGTTCACCTGGTAGTTCGCAAAGATCTGTTTCCGCCGGTCCGCCTCGCGTTCCTGTCCCATCGAGGTCCAGACGTCTGTGTAAATCGCGTCGACGCCCGCCACGGCATCGTGCGGATCGGTGAAGAGGCGGATCGTGCCTCCCTGCCCGACGCGCGTCGCGGCGTGGACCACCTGTTCCGGCAGCTCGTACCCGCGCGGCGATGCGATGTGCAGGGAAACGCCAGCCAGCGCCGTCGCGTGCGCGAGGGACGTCGCCACGTTGTTCCCGTCCCCCACGAATGCGACTCGCCTGCCGCGCAGTGTTCCCCACCGCTCCTGCAGGGTCAGCATGTCGGCGAGCGCCTGACACGGGTGCTGCTCGTCGCTCAGCGCGTTGATGACGTGCAGGCACGGCGCCGCGGCGGCCATACTCACGACCTTCTCCTGCGCATACGTCCTTACGACCAGGCCGTGGACCCACCGTTCGAGGTTGCGCGCGACGTCGTCAAGGGGCTCACGCGACCCGTCGGCAAATTCAGAGGGGACGTGCAGGGTCTCGGCGCCCAGCTCCTTCACGGCTATCTCGAAGGTCGAGCGCGTCCGAAGCGAGGGCTTCTCGAACAGCATGGCTACGTGCCGCCCGGCGAGCGCCGTTGCCGTGGGCGCCTGGCGGCCGAGCCGGCGATCCGCCTTCAGCTGTTGCGCGAGATCGAGCAGCCGCGCGAGATCGGCTGCGGACAGATCGAGGACTGACAGAAAGTCCTTCGTCAGTGGCACGTCGAGGCTCCTACGTCCGGTACTCGCCATTGATTCGCACGTATTCCGCGCTAAGGTCGCATCCCCAGATGGTCGCGGCCGCGTCCCCTGCCCCGAGGCTCACCTCGATGTCCACCGTATCGTGTCGGAGCATCTCCGCCGCCTTTGGCGCTGCTTCGTCGTGCGGCAGCCCGTTTTCAAAGAGGAGAATCCCGCCGACGCGGACGGTCGCGCGGTCGACGTCAAACAGCACGCCCGCGCGGCCGGCGGCCGCGACGATCCGGCCCCAGTTGGGATCGGCGCCGTGCACCGCGGTCTTGACGAGCGGCGAATTCGCGATCGTCCTCGCCACCTGACGCGCATCGTCGATCGTCCGCGCGTTCCGGACGGTCACCGCGATCATCCGGGTCGCTCCCTCGCCGCCGCGGACGATGCCGAGGGCGAGGGTGCGAGAAACGGCCAGCAGTCCTTCGAGAAGAGCAGGGTAGAGCTCCTCGGTGATGACCACGCCGCTCGTGCCGGATGCCATGGCAAAGAGCGAGTCGTTGGTCGAGCACTCGCCATCGACGGTGATGGCGTTGAAGGTATCGCGAGCCGACGCCTCGAGCGCGCGGTGCAGCATACCGGGCGTGGCCTGGGCATCGGTCGTCAGAAAGCCGAGCATCGTCGCCATCTTCGGCTCGATCATCCCGGAGCCCTTGGCCATCCCCCCGACGGAAAACGATCCCTGCGCGGTGTCGACGCGCACGGCGTGCTCCTTCGGAAACGGATCGGTGGTCATGATGGCGCGGGCCGCGTCGCCGGCGTTCCCGTGCGCCAGCGAGGAACACGCGGTGTGGATGCCAGGGACCAGGCGATCCATCTTGAGCCCGACGCCGATGACGCCGGTCGACGCCACGAGGACCTGCTCCGGCGCGCATCCGAGGTCGGCAGCGACTGCCGATGCCATCGTGACCGCATTGGCAAGACCATCGTCACCGGTGCACGCGTTGGCGCAGCCGCTGTTGACAACAATCGCGCACCCGACGCCGTGAGTGACCTCGAGATGACGCTTCGACACGAGAACCGGCGCCGCCTGAGCGAGATTCGTCGTGAAGAGTCCCGCCATCGAGGCGAAGGTATCGACCGCCAGCACTGCGAGGTCGAGCGCGCCCGCCTTCGCCTTGATGCCGCAATGCACGGCGGCGGATCGGAAGGCGGTGGGCGCCGTGATGCCGCCGTCGATCGGCGTGACCGTGAACGGCCGCGTCAACGGCATCACGTCAGCCATGCAGGGCCGCCAGCGGGACGCAGGCGTGCCGCCTGCGCTCGATCGAGCGCACGACCGCGTACTGCCCGCACTGTCGGAAATGGCGGCAGGCATGGCAATCGGTCACGATCTTCTCGGGCAGCCACGCGTGCGGCACGATCGAGAACCCCAGGTGGACGAAATACCCGGGCGAGTGCGTGAACGCGCAGAGCTTGTCGAAGCCGGCCATCGACGCGCGGTGAAGGAGCTCGTCGATCAGGCGGCGTCCGACGCCGAGACTCCGCGCCCCGCAGCTGACGGCCAGCGAACGAACCTCTGCGACCGAGCGGCTCAGTGGCGCCAGCTCCGCGCACGCGAGGACCTCGTCGCCCTGCACGGCGACGACGAAGCGGTGCGCGTGCACGGCGACCTCATCAAGCTCGCGCGGGAGGAGGTGGCCCTCCGCCAGATGCTCGACGATCAGGTCGTGAACGGCCGCTGCTTCGTTCACGTCGGCGGTGCGGAGCGTGATCGCGTCGGGATCAGGGATCGGGGATCGGGGATCAAGCACCGGGAATTCGTGATCAAGAACAGCGTTCTTGATCCCTGATCCCTGATCCCCGATCCCTGCGATTGATACCAGTTGCAACGGCATCATGCGTGTACCTCAGCTTCGACGGCCGCGAACACACCGTCGAGGATGTCGATGGCCCGATCGAGATCCGCCGCTTCGATCGTCAGCGGCGGAAGCATCCGCACGACTTTCTCATTCGTGCGATTCACCAGTAACCCGCGTTCGCGAGCCGTGTCGACGATAGGCATCGCATCGATGGCGAGCTGAAGACCCTGCATCAGGCCGACGCCGCGTCGTTCCACGATCACCGGGTGCTTCAACGCGAGCGCACGGAGCTGGCGCTCGAAATGGGCGCCCACGGTCTTCACGTGGTCCAGCAGCCCCTTGTCCATCAGCTGCTCGAGGAAATACACCGCCGCGCGGCACGAGAGCAGGTTGCCGCCATACGTGCTGCCGTGATCGCCGGGCGCAATCGCCTGAGCCACGCGCTCCGACATCAGGATCGCGCCCACCGGCACGCCACCGCCGAGCGCCTTGCCGACGCTGACGAGGTCGGGCTGAAGGCCGAGCGCCGGGAAGTAGAACGGATGGCCCGTGCGCCCAAGGCCGGTCTGCACTTCGTCCGCGATCAGGATCGTGCCGGTACGGCGGCAGACCTCGGTAATGGCCTGGGCAAACTCGCGCGACATCGGGCGAATGCCGCCTTCACCCTGGATCGGCTCCGCGATGATGGCAGCCGTGCGGTCGCCGACCGCCGCCTCTAGCGCCGCGGTGTCGCCGGGCGCGACGAAGGTCACCGGGCCGAGCAGCGGCTGGAACGGCGCGCGGTAGTGCTCGTCGTACGTGACCGACAGTGCGCCGAACGTGCGTCCCCCGAATCCGCCCTCGATTGCGACGAAACCGGTGCGCGACGTGATGCCCTGCGTGTACCAGTAGCGCCGCGCGAATTTCAGACAGCCCTCGACAGCTTCGGCGCCGCTGTTCGCGAAAAACACGCGGGCGAGGCCGGACATCTGCGTGAGCCGCGCAGCCGCCTCACCCTGCAGCGGGTGGTAGTACAGGTTCGACACGTGCATCAGCGTCGATGCCTGGTCGGCGATTGCTGCGGCAAGACCCGGATGCGCGTGTCCGAGCGACGCGACGCCGATGCCGGAGACGAGGTCCAGATATTCGCGCCCGTCGACGTCGTACAGACGGGAGCCGCTGCCGCGCACGAAGGCGACCGGCTGTCGCTTGTACGTCTGGACCACATGGCGCGATTCCCGCGCCTTGATGTCGTCGAGTGTCAGTTTCATCTCACCACCTGCGTGCATCCAGAAAGCGGCCCCTTTCGCGCGACGAGCGTCTCGAGCGGAACATCCCGGCCGTTGGCGATGACCACATCGCCGACCCCCCGGCGCAAGGCGGCTCGGCACGCCTCGAGCTTCGCGACCATCCCCTTGTTCGCGGTTCCCGCCTTGATCATTCGGGCCGCCCCGCGAGAGTCGAGGCGCTCGATTGTCTGACCAGCTCCGTCGAGGACACCGGACGTGCCCCCGGCAATCACGAGTCGCCGCGCGCCGAGCGGCAGCGGCCAGATGCGCGGCCAGCGTGTCGGCGTTGACGTTCAGGAGCTGGCCGTCGCGCGTCGCGCCAATGCAGGCCACGACCGGCACGTATCCGCGCGACAGGAGATCGGTGAGCAGCTGCGGCGAGCCGTTGTTGATCGGCGAACCGACGAGCCCGAGATCCACTTTCGGACCGGCCACGCTGGCGATTGGCGCCGAACGCTTCATCGTCGCCACCGACGCATCCGCGCCAGTGAGCCCCACCGGGCGCCCGCCCGCCTTCCTGATCGCGGCGACCAGGCGCGTGTTGATTGCGCCGGCCAGCACCGCCACCACGACATCGAGCGTGCGTGCATCGGTGACGCGCAGTCCGTCCACCTGCTGCTTTTCGATCCCCGCCGTGACGAGCGCCGCGTCGATTTCGCGGCCGCCGCCGTGAACCACGACCAGCGAGGTGCGCTGCGCAAGCGCCGCGATGGAATGGGCAATTCGCTCGAGATCGTCCGGTTGCTCCAGGAGCTCGCCACCCAGCTTCAGGACGAACGGGGCCTTCGCTCTTGGAGCGGCCATCAAAGCAGTCCCGTCCGCTCGTCGAGCCCCAGCACGATGTTGAGATTCTGCACGGCCTGTCCGGCGGCGCCTTTGATCAGGTTGTCGAGGACGGCGATCAACACGAGCCTGTCGCGCGTGTCATCCACCTTCCACCCGATGTCGCAGAAGTTCGTATGCGCGACGTGCTTGATTTCGGGCAGCGCCGCGCCGGTGAGACGGACGAACGGGGCGTCCCGATAAGCTTCCTCCAGCGCGCCGGACACCTGCACCTCAGTCGTGCCGCGCGTCAGCGAGACGTAGATCGTTTCGAGAATCCCGCGGTCGAGCGGCACCAGATGGGGAACGAACGTGACGTCGCGCTTCAACTCCTGTTCGATCTCCGCGTTGTGGCGGTGCGAGAAGAGGCCGTATGCGGCCACGCTGCCGTGATTCTCGGAGAAATGCGTACGGTCGTTCGCTGCCTTGCCGGCGCCGGAGATGCCCGATTTCGCGTCGACGATCACGGTGCCTTCGATAAGGCCTGCCGCCTCCAGCGGTTCCAGGGCGAGCAGCGCCGCCGTCGGATAACAGCCGGGGCACGACACGAGACGTGCGTCACGGATCGCCGAAGCATCGCGCTCCGGCAGCCCATAGACCACGCCCGCAGGAAGCGTGGCGGTCGCCGGATACCACCGTTGCCGATCCGCGTCGCTGCGGATGCGGAACGCGCCTGAGAGATCGATGACGCGGGCGCCGCGCTCGAGCAGCGTGGGCGCGAGCTCCGCCGAGGCGGTCTCCGGAAGCGCGAGGAACACGATGTCCGCCGACGCCACGAGGCGATCGACGTCGAGCGGGACGACCGGGTCATCCCAGATGCGCGCGAGCGCCGGAAGCGGCCGGGGTGTGCTCGAGGCGCCCGAGGACATCGCTGTCGTCAGCGTGACCGCCGGATGCCGCGCGAGCAGGCGCACCAGCTCCTGCCCGGCGTAGCCGGTGGCGCCGGCCACGGCGACACGCGTGCGGCGTGCCGTGCCGGCAGGGGAGGACTGGGTGGCGTCGAACGGGACTGCTATGGCCATTCTCTAAGGTCGATCCAGGAAAGAATATTTATACAGTCGGATGCATAATCAGTCAAGACTTTGATGTATCCTTTTGAAGTGAAAATCCCAAACCCCAAATCCCAAACCCCAAACCCCAAAGCTGAGGGTTCCGCGGTTGGGATTTGGGACTTGGGATTTGGGATTTGGGATTTATGAAAACGCGTCGTCAGGCGGCTATCCTCGAAGCCATCCAGCGCGCGCCCGTTCGCAGCCAGGAGCAGCTGCGGCGCACGATGCGCGGCGCGGGGTTCGACGTGACCCAGGCGACCCTCTCGCGCGACATCCGCGAGCTCGGGCTCGTCAAGGGAGGAGCGGACGGGGCCTACCAGGCGCCCGACCAGCCGGCGCCAAACGGGCACGCCACGAAGTCGCTCCTGCACCGCGGCCTGGGCGAGTACCTCACGCGCGTCGATCGCGTCCAGCAGATGCTCGTGCTACGGACGGGCGCCGGGCAGGCTCAATTGCTCGGCGTTGCGCTCGATCGCGCGCGCCTGCCCGAGATCGTCGGCACGATTGCCGGCGACGACACGATTCTTGTGATTGCGCCTGATGTCCGCCGCGCGCGCGCGCTCGTCAAGCGGCTGGAAACTATTGCGGGGGAGGGGCAGACGAGTTGACAGAACGCATCGTGTTCGCCTGCTCGGGGAGCCCGCAGAATTGCGCCGCCATTCCGTGGCTGGCGACAACCTTCGGAGCGGAGATTGTCGCGATGACGCTCGACGTCGGACAGGGACGCGAGCTCGAAGGCGTTCGCCAGGCTGCCCTGGCTGCCGGCGCGGCTCGCGCCCACGTGCTGGACGTCCGCGAGGAGTTCGCCCGAGACTGCATACTCGGCTCCCTTCGGCAGGACGCCGCGGAGTATCCACGCGCAGACGCGCTCGCGCGTCCGCTCATTGCCCGGAAGCTCATCGAGATCGCCCGGATCGAAGCGGCGACGGCGATCGCGCATGGCGGAGATGCCGGCGACCACGAGGCGATTGAAGCCGCAGCACGTGCGATCGAGCCGTCGATGCGCGTGATCGCTGTCGCCGGCGCGACCGTGGCAGACAATGGCTATACCGTCCACACGACCCTGTGGGGGCGATCATTCGAACGCGGACCCCGCCACGCAGGCGATGCGTTGCCGGAAGAAATCTACTCGCTCACGACGTCGTCCACGCGCGCGCCTGATGCGGCCGCGCACCTCGAGATCTCGTTCGAGAGTGGTCTGCCCGTCGCGATCAACGGCGTTCCGATGACCCTGACCGAGCTGATCGAAAGCGTCACGACCATCGCCGGCACTCACGGCGTCGGTCGCGTCACCGACGACGCCTCTGGCACGGCGTGCGAGGCACCGGCCGCGGTGGTGCTGCACGCCGCGCATGCCGCCCTCGGCGTCGAGGCGATGCGTGCGCTGGACGCGACCGTCCGCGTGGAGCTCTTCAGAGGCTCTGCACCGGGTCGTCTCCGCACATCATTCATGACACTCTGGTCCGGCCGCTTCGATACGGCGCCCGATCCTGCGGCGTTCGACTTCGGGATCTCCTTCGGCTTCGATCGCGCGTTGTTCGAAGACGACGTGACCGGCAGCCTTGCGTGGGCCGAGGCGCTCGGTGCCGCCGGCGTGCTGTCGGCTGACGATACCCGCGCCATCACCGATGGCCTGCAGGCGATTCTCGACGAAGGTCGCCGCGATCCCTCGTGGGTGTCCGGTCCCGACGAAGACGTGCACAGCTTTGTCGAGCGAAAACTGGTGGAACGGATCGGCGATGCCGGGCGCCGGCTTCACACCGGCCGTTCGCGCAACGAGCAGGTCTCGCTGGATCTGCGCTTGTACGTACGCCGCCGCATTCCTCTGCTGCAGGCGGCGCTCGCGAAGGTCGTCGCCGCCTGCGCCGACCAGGCCGGGCAGGCAGGCGCGGCCCTGATGCCGTCCTACACGCACATGCGCCGCGCGCAGCCGGTCCTGGTGGCGCATTTCTTCCTGGCTCACGCGGCGGCCCTCCGCCGCGACTTCGCGAAACTGCAGGCGGCACGCTGACGAAGCCGATGCGCTGACGCTCGGCTCGGGCGCGATTGCCGGCACCAGCTATCCCGTCGATACCGCCCTGCTCGCTCGCCGCCTTGGTTTCTCGCGCGTCGTCCGCAACAGCATGGACGCCTCGTCCGATCGCGATTTCGTCGCGTCGTTTCTCTTCGCGGTGTCCCTCGCGATGGTCCATCTCAGCCGCATCGCAGAGGACCTGATCATCTTCACTGGCGAAGAGCACGGGTTCTTCGAGCTGTCGGACGCGTCGGCGACCGGCAGCAGCATGATGCCGCAGAAGAAGAATCCGGATCCGCTGGAGCTCGTACGCGGCAAGACCGGTCGCGCGGTCGGCCGACTTACCGGCTGGCTCGTGACGATGAAGGGGCTGCCGAGCGGATACAACAAGGACCTGCAGGAAGACAAAGAGGCGGTCTTCGACGCCGAGCGCACGCTGGCCGTTTCGCCTCACGGCGGCGCACGCCGTCATCTCGCGTCTCTCGCTGAACGCGGAGCGGACGGAGCGCGCCGCGTCGGGCTTGTTGCTCGCGACCGACGTCGCCGACTACCTCGTCTCGCGCGGCGTCCCGTTCCGCCGCGCGCACGAAGTCGTCGGCGCCATGGTGCGGCGGTTGCTGAGCGAGGGGCGCGACTTCAGTGATCTGACGATCGAGGAGTGGAGTGACGGCGAGCGAGATGTTCGGTGACGATGCGCCGCGCGCGGCCACCGCGCTGGCGTCCGTGCAGGCCCGCCGCACGCCGCAATCGACCAATCCGGACGCCGTGCAGGCCGCGTTGCGCGAGTGCCGGGAGTGGATCGACGCGGAAAATCGCACGTCCCAAATCTAGTTTGGGTTTTGGGACTTTCTGGGTAAACTCTGACCTACCGCCGCCTTTTTACCCTTCGGCCAGGCTCAGGGTGTCCCGAGCGTCGTCGAGGGGCACGATCCCGCCTGAAAAGGAACGGCTCCGGGGGAGTTCATGCAGCAACGCCGGCTTCGGCTCGGTGACATTCTGGACGACTATTGTCCGCGCGAGCGCCGCATCACCAATCACGCGATCGTCGCGATGATCGAGGACCAGGTGAAGCAGACTCGCTGCACAACGTGCGACGCGGATCACGAATACAAGCAGGCCAGGGTTCCTGCGCCTCGCCGCAAGAAGGACGGCGTGCTGGCGGGCGACCCTGCCGATGCCGCGCGTCCCCGTGCGGCGGTGCCCGATATCGACATGTCCGACGAAGAGCAGATCCCAGACGACGTAATCGGGTCTGACGACGCGCCGGTGGAGGCCACCGCCTCCGCGAGCGGCCAGACCGAGGCGGACGGCGAGGGCGCCGATGTTGGCGTTGATGATGATGCGGCCCCGTCTGGCGACGACGCTGGCAATGATGACGGACCCGTGCACCGCCGGCTGATTCGCGCGACGCTGCCGCGGCCGGAGGGTCAGTCGCCGGAGCGAAAGATTCCGGAGTTTACGATCCGTCAGCCAGGCGGCCGCGGCCGCGGCGACTTCGACGCCAATCGCGGCGGTGGCGGCGGACAGCAGCGGCATAACCACGGGCGCCGCGCCATGCGTGGCCCTAACCAGCCAGGACAGTCGAGCGGACAGCCGCCTCGCTTCGGCGGCCCGCGCCACGGCTCCCCGCAGGGACAGCACCAGAACGGCAACCGTCCCGGCCCGCCGGGCGGTCAGCGTGGTGGCGGCGGACGTCCGGGTCAGGGACAGGGACAGCCCCGTGGGCCGCGCCCGCCCGGGCGAAAACGCGGGCGGTGAGTAAATCCCAAATCCCAAATCCCAAGATCCAAATCCCAAGGTGAGCGACTTCACGGGAAAGCATGGCCTCATTGTCGGCGTCGCCAACAAGCGCTCGCTGTCGTGGGCGATCGCGCAGGCCACGGCGAGCCGCGGCGCACGGCTCGCGCTGACATATCAAGGGCGGTTCGAGGAACACGTGAACGAGCTCTCGCAGGGCCTGTCGGAGCCGCGCGCTCGTACTCCCCTGCGACGTGAGCTCCGACGACGAAATCGCGGCAGTCTTCACGAAAGTTGAACAGGAGTTCGGCGGTCTCGACTTCGTCGTGCACGGCGTGGCGTTCGCGTCGCGCGAAGAGCTGTCGGCGCCATTCACGAACACGACGCGCGACGGTTTCCGCATGGCCCTCGACATCTCCGCCTATTCGTTGATCGCGCTGACGCGCGGCGCCGTGCCGCTGATGGAGAAGCGCGGTGGCGGGAGCGTCCTCACGCTGAGCTATCTCGGAAGCGAGCGGGTGTTTCCGAACTACAACGTGATGGGCGTCGCCAAGGCGGCGCTCGAAGCGACCGTCCGGTATCTCGCCGCCGATGTCGGCCCGAAAAACATCCGCGTGAATGCGATTTCGGCCGGTCCGGTGAAGACACTCGCCGCGGCCGGCATCTCCGGCTTCTCGAGCATCCTGACGGTGTATCGCGAGCGCGCGCCCCTTCGTCGAAACATCGAGACGGGTGAGGTCGGCGACGCCGCGGCTTTCCTCCTTGGCGATGCAGGCCGGGGCATCACCGGCGAAGTGCTCATGGTCGACGCGGGATTTCACATCACGGGCATGTAGGTTGCAGCCGTCCGGGACCCGGGGCAACGTTCGCCTCGAGTCACGGAGGCTGGAATGATGAAGCTCGGCTGTTGGAAGACCACGATTCTCGCGGTGATCCTGGCGGCGCCGCTCGCGACGATCGGTTGCGGCAAGACGATCGGCGAGACGATCGACGACACGACCATCACCACGCGCGTGAAAACGTCGATGCTGAACGATCCCGCCGTCGGCGGCATGAAGATCGATGTCGACACCTACAAGGGCGTCGTGACGCTGTCAGGCCGCGTGAAGAACCAGGCGGAGCACGATCAGGCGCTGGCGCTCGCGCGACAGGTCGATGGCGTGACGGAAGTGAAAGACGCGCTCCAGGTCATTCCCGAAGGGCAGTAAGTCATTTCGCCCAGTGCTCAGTCTTGATCGATCCGACCGGCACGCCGAGTTCCTGAAGCGTGGCCGCTGAGTCGCTGACGAGCGACGGCGGCCCGCACACGAAACAGAGCGTCGAGGCAGGCTCGTGCAGCACGGCCTCGAAATGATCCCGTCCAATGCGGCCCCGCCTGCCGCCCCACGACGTGCTCTCGTCGCGCGTCACCGTCTGATGCAGCTCGAGTCTTCCACGTCGTTCGTGCTCGCGCAGCTCGTCGACGAACGCGAACTCGTCGCTCCGCCGCGTGCTGTAGAGCAGCGACAGGTTCCGCGACGGATGGCAGCGCAGCGCATGGTCGAGCATCGCACGAACCGGCGCGATACCAGTCCCTCCGGCCACGAACAGCACGACGGGAGGTCGAGAGAGGCGGGAAACGTGAACGTCCCGATCGGACCGTCCACATCCACGAGCGCGCCTCGCCTCGCCCAATCGAGATCCTCCGCGCCGCTTTCCAGTCGCGATGAGCAGCTGGATCGCGCGCATCTCCGCCGCCCGTTCCGGTGAGCAGGCGATGGAGTACGGGCGCTGATCGGCGCCTCCGTGCGGTGCGAGCCGCACCGCCTGTCCCGGCAAGGTACTCGAAGGCGTGCCCGCTGATGTCGATGGTGAGGAGACGCTGTCGCACCGAAGCGGCATCGACCTGCGCCAGCGGGAGGGTCAACACGAAGTGAAGTCTACGCGAGGGTTGCAACGGGGTGCGAGGGGTGCTAAATGGCTGCGCGGGTGCGAGACGCAGGTGCCGCTTCTGCCCCCGGCTCGGTGCTGCGCAGCTGTGCGCGGGCGGCCTTGCGCTGGCTCTTGTCGCGATACATGCGGCTGTCCGCCTTTGCGAGGAGCGTCTCGTAGCTGTCGCCGTCATGAGGGAAGACGGCCGTGCCGGCGCTGATCAGCATCGGGATCCGCAGGTCCGGCCGCACTTCGAGCTCGACGTTGTCGACGGCGCGCTGCAGCTCGACCCGCTTGCCCTCCGCCTCTTCGCGGCCGCAGCCGGAGAGCACGACGATGAACTCATCGCCCGCGTAACGCACGCAGATGTCGTAGGGCCTGATGGCGGTGCGGAGGGCGTTTGCGACCTCGCGAAGCGCCAGATCGCCGACGTGGTGGCCGAAGGTGTCGTTGATCTCCTTGAAATCGTCGAGGTCCATGACCATCAGCGATACCTCTGCTTTCAGCCGATCGGCGCGGGCCAGCTCTCGCGAGAGGTGCAGGAACATGAACCGCGTGTTCGGCAGGCCGGTCAGCTGGTCGGTCAGCGAGTCTTCCTGGGTCTGCTCGAAGATGATCGAATTGTGAATGACGGCCGCAGCCTGCTCGGAGACGCGATCGAGGAGCCGCCGGTGATCGTCGCGGTAGAAGCTCGGCTCGATGTGATACACGGCGAGCGTCCCGATGAATCGATCGTGGACGATCAGCGGGCAGACGAGCGCCGATTGCAGCGTCGTCTGCTGGTCTGATCCAGTGGCTTCGAAATCCGCAGCCGGCCGCGCATTCACCAGCGCCCGGCGATTGCGCGCGACCCACCCGGTCAGGCCCTGCCCGTTGCGGACCGAGAGGTGCTCGAGAATCTCGGCGTCGACGCCGGTCGCGAAGCGGCACTGCAGCATGTCGGTCGCCTCGGTGTGCAGGAAGAGCGCGCACGCCGAAAACGGGACCAGCTCGGTGAGCTTCGATGAAATCACCGCCATCGTGTCAGCCACGCCGAGGCTCGTGCCCATCGTCTGGGCAATCTGGTAGAGCGCGTAGATCTCGCGATGCGCGAGCGCGATGTCCTCGAATACGGATGGCTGCGCAGCCTCGGCTGGGCGACTCCCAGACGACAGACCGTCGGCGGGAAACACCGGCGCGATGTCTCGCGTTGTCTCGAGGTCGAGTGCTTGAATCTGGGCTCGGAGTCGCGGCAGCTCGCGGAGGAACGTCTCGACGACGTGCGGGTCGAGCGCCTTGCCGGATTCCCGCTGCAGCAGCCCCACGGCGCCCTCGATCGACATCGCCTGGTGATACGGGCGCTCCGAGGTCAGCGCGTCGAAGTAGTCGACCACCGAGAGGATGCGGGCCCCGAGTGGAATATCGTTCTCTTTCAAGCCCGCCGGGTAGCCCCGCCCGTCCCATCGCTCGTGATGGCTCAGGATGAGCGGCGCGACGGGATACGGAAACCGCACGGCGCTGATGATGCCCGCGCCGACCTGTGGGTGGATACGCACCTTCTGAAACTCTTCGGGTGTGAGCGGACCCGGCTTCGCGAGAATGTGCTCCGGCACCGCCAGCTTGCCGATGTCGTGAAGCAGCGCCGCCGTCTTCACGCCCTGAATCTCCACCTCGGGCAAACCAACGGCGCGCGCGAGGCCGATCGCGTAAATCTGGACCCGCCGGATGTGATTGTGCGCGGTCTGATCCTTCGCATCGATGGCGAGCGCAAGCGCCTCGATCGTTGAGAGATGCAGATCCGACATTTTCTCCGCACGCCGGTAGACGCCAAATGCGAAATAGAGCGGCAGGCCCGCGATCGGGATCAGCCAGAAGTTCGAGGGAAACAACGCCCAGGCGGCGAACAGCGCCGTACACACGACCGCGATGGAACCTGATCGGCTCCAGAGGAGGTGCCTGATCACCTCACGCGGTGATTGTCGGATCGATTCCTCCACTGCCTGCTACCGCAACGAAGACCTTACGATGACCAATGTACGCCGTGACGCAACTTGCACGGGTAATTCAGGCCGACGGGAGTACTGAAAACGTACCACACCGGCGCCTGTATCCGCGCGCAATCGCAAGGAAGCAGTGGCCCGCACGGAGGCGGACGTGTCGGTCAGGGGAGCCAGATGATCGTGACGCGGGTTCTCATGCACATCCTCAATACGCGGACTTCTGTCCGGCGAATTTGTTCCGCCTCTCAGCAGCTGAACACTCCGGTTCTTTGACGGAGTCGGCGGTAACGGAGGGGCAAAGAGTCTGCCGTACCAGGCGCCAATTCGCATGGATGAGCTAAGTCAAGCAATTTTAAGTAGTTACAGACGGGATGGACGCCGAGCGTTGGCGCGCGCGTGGAACCGCGATTTCAATTTGTGTTCAGGAACTGCACAGGTTGTAAGCGACGTCAGTGCAGGAATCGCGATTTTGTTAGGGAAAACCCTTAAGAAGCCTATGTCCTGAGGTGGAACATCGATTTTATTCAGGTGTTCTGTTCCGGGACGTTCTTGTCTCTGGTTCGAGGGTGTACTCGACGATTTTCCGGTAGAGGGTGCCTCGGCTTATCTCCAGCACCCGTGCCGCTTCCTTCTTGTTCCAGGAGACGGCGTCCAGCACGCGGATGATATGGGCACGCTCCGCGTCGCGCAATGTCGGCAGGCGCGGGGGCCCATCGGTGACCGGCATCGACACGCCGGCGTGAAGGAACTCGATGTCGCTTTCTCGGATGACGCGACCGGGCGCCGACAG
The DNA here is from genome assembly GCA_963741135.1 of uncultured Acidobacteriota bacterium. Taxonomy (GTDB): domain Bacteria; phylum Acidobacteriota; class Vicinamibacteria; order Vicinamibacterales; family UBA2999; genus Gp6-AA40. Next base: position 114,036 of record CAVUHC010000002.1, on the reverse strand, counting down.
GGCTGCGCGCGACACCGTGCTTTCGAGCTCACGGATGTTGCCGGGCCAGGGATACGCCTGCAGCCGGGTAATCGCTTCCGTTGAAAGCGTCTTGCCGTCGAGCGCGAGACCGTTGCCCGCGCAATACCGCCCCAGGAATCGATTCGCGAGGACGGGAATATCGACCGGCCGCTCGCGGAGCGAGGGCAGGCGGATCGAGAACGCGTTGACCCGGTAATAGAGGTCCTCGCGGAAACGCGCGTCGCGCACGAACTGATCGAGCGGGCGATTGGTTGCGGAAATCAGCCGGAAGTCCACCTGCAGCGACTTCTGTCCGCCGAGGCGCTCGAAACGTCGATCCTCCAGCACGCGCAACAGCTTGGCCTGCGCGACCAGCGAGAGGTCGCCGATTTCGTCCAGGAACAGCGTGCCATGGTCGGCAAGCTCGAGACGTCCAGGCTTCCGATCGTGGGCGCCGGTGAACGCGCCCTTTTCAAAACCGAAGATTTCCGATTCGAACAGCGTATCGGGCAGCGCTGCGCAGTTCACGGCCTGGAACTTCTCCGTGCCGCGGCGGCTCAGTTCGTGGATCATGCGCGCCACGACTTCCTTGCCCGAGCCGGTCGGCCCCAGGATCAGCACCGCGATGTCAGACTTCGCCGCCGTGCGGATCCACTCGAAGACGATCAGCATTTTCTCGTCGCGGCCGATCATCTCGCGGAAGCGCTGGACCGACGGCGCCGAGTCCTCGGTGCTGATGGCCGCACGCCGCTCCAAGAAATGGTCGAGGAGCAGCGCAGAATCTTCTTCGGACGGGCGCGCGGCGCCGAACCTTGGCGGTGTCCCCGCGACCTTGTGGACCACGCCGAACGCCACGAGCTCGTTCACGCAGTTCTCGACGTCGAGCCTCAGACGGCCGAATGTCGACATCAGCACTTCGACGTCGAAGAGCTCGTCGGGGCGTGCGCTCAGGAACCGAAGCAGGCCCGCTCGTAGCGGGGACTGTACGAGGTTCCGAAAGCGCGTCTCGAGATCCGGCGCCTCGCCGGGTTTCGGAAGCGACGCAACGGCACGCCGAGCGGCAAAAGTCAGTTCGTCCACAGGCATTAGGGTGGGCGGTAAGGCCCACCTGTCTATCGGCGCGTACCGTCCTGAACCACAGGGGGCGGGGGTGGCTGCTGACGATAATAGGCCGACTGAAATTGCTCAATAAGGCGCTGCATCTCCAAGGCGTCTCGCTTCCGGTGGCCGTGGCACTTCACCGGGCTGGCGCCGCCGGACGTCTCGATATAGACATCACTGAAGAGCACGCCAGTGTCGATCCGGACCGAAGCCACGTGTGTAATGTGGATGGAATGCTCGCTTCGGCCGAACCAATGTGGCGTGAAATGGACGATGGTCGTCGGCGTGATGTTGACCTGCGTGGGAAACAATCGGTTGCCCGAACTCAGGCGGCTGGCGCGGAAGAGGTGGGCGGTCGCGAACGGCCGTCCTTTCCGCCAGATGACCAGCAGCACCAGGAAGAGGACGCCACCCGCGACGGCGGCCGCGATGATCCACGGTGAGTTGAAATCGAGCTGTCCGATATTCATGGCGTGCGGCCCGGACCTTCCCAGGTCCGCGGCTGTGCCGGGGATGCTAAGCTACCCGCGAGCCGTTTCTCAAGGCAGATCACAGGCCCCATGCCGCATCGCGCGCCCGGTTCGACGGGCAAGACCCGCCAGCAGTACCTGTCGGGAAAGCCAATCCGCTATTATCGTCCGCGCGGAAGCGCCGACATTCACCACCTGATCGACGAAGGATTCCAGGCATTCAACGCCGCGCGCCTCGGTGAGGCGTGCCGGATCTTCACCGACAAGATGCTTCTGCCCGAGAACGACACGACGATCGGGCTTACGGTCGCGGGGGCGCTGACTCCGGCTGGCCTGGGGGGCTGCATCGTCGAGATGATGGAGCGCGGGCTCGTCGACTTCGTCATCAGCACCGGTGCCAACCTCTACCACGACCTCCACTACGCGCTGAACTTCACCCTCCACCGGGGGTCGCCGTTCGTCAATGACGTGGAGCTCTACCAGGAAGGGGTCATCCGCATCTACGACGTGTTGTTCCCATCGACGGTGCTGCTCGAGACCGACCTCTATGTTCGCGAGTTCCTGGTCCGCTGCGGTATGAACGGGCCGGTGTCGACCGCGGAGCTCCACTACGCGCTCGGCCGCGATCTCATGACGCGCCAGCCTGGATGCGAAGCGTACTCGGTCGTTGCCGCCGCTGCGGCTGCGGGGGTGCCGATTTACACGTCATCGCCTGGCGACAGTTCGATCGGAATGAACATCGCCTATCACGAGCTCATGAACGACAGCCACCTCATGATCGATCCGAACAAGGACGTCAACGAGGTGTGCGCGTTCATCCTTGCTGGAAAGAAGAACGGCTGCGTGATCCTGGGCGGCGGTTCACCAAAGAACTTCTACCTCCAGGGACAGCCAACGCTTTGGGAGGTATACGGCATCCCCAAGGGCGGCAACGACTACTTCATTCAGATCACGACTGACTCGGTCGTGTGGGGCGGCCTCTCCGGTGCCACGCCTGCAGAAGCCGTGAGCTGGGGCAAAGTGAATCCAGGGGTCCTGCCCGACACGGTGGTCGCCTACTGCGACTCGACGATCGCCTTCCCGCTGTTCTGCGAATACGCCGTAGGGTCGGAGCACAATCGCCGGCCGCGGAAGGAGTTGATGCACAAGCGCGACGAGCTGGTGGCACAGCTGAAGCGCGAAGCGAAGAATGCCACGCGCGATCATCCCGAGCCTGACGGCGCTACCGACACGATGCCAGATTTGGAGCGACACAGGTAATCGATAAGCAGGCAATTCAAGATTCAAAATGCAAAATGCAAACAACGTCCGTCGTTTCGACAACCAGCTCGTTGCATCGATGTACGCAATGTTTGCATTTTGAATTTTGCATTTTGAATTGACAGAGTTATGGGAACACTCTCGTCCGAATTAGGACCTCACGCTGAACGGATCACAGAACATCCGCGCGTGTACGTCGACGCGAATGTTCCCGCGGGCCTCGTTTCGTTCATGCGCACCACGCTGCACTGGGACGCGCTTTTCGTCATCGAGCACGATGACCTTCGGCGCGCGCGCGACGGAGAGCATTTCCGGCTCGCTCGTCAACTCCGCCGCACATTGATCAGTTTCGATCGTGACTACCTGGACGATCGGAAGTTCCCGCCCGCCGAAAGCGGCGGCGTGGTGATCATGACCGCCCCGGAAGAGCGCGGATACGTCATGCTGCTCAAACGTCTCGACGCTGAAGTGTTCCAGCCCTCGCTCGGTACCAGCACGCTTCCCTTCGAAGGTCGCAAGCTCCACGTGCACGTCGACTGGCCGGGCATACCGGATAGGTCCGACGGATGAGGCCCTGGCGAAAGTCCGGTAAGATCGCGCCGTGATCCTGGGGGTCGAGGTTCGCGAAGATGCCATCGTGGCCGTTGTCACCGACGACCGTGGCGTCATCACCGCGCGCGGCAAACGCGAGGGCTCGAATCCAACGTCTGCCGCCGACGCCGTACGTGCGGCGGTATCAGGCATGTCGCTGTCCGCCGTGGGAATCGCCGTACGCGATCCGCTCGAGGAGAGCATCTCCAGCATTATTGCAGCAGCCGCCGGCGCCGCCGGCGTGTCGAAGCCGCCGCGGATCGTGACGCGCGGCTGCGCCGTGGCTCTTGGCGAGCATTGGGTGGGCGTCGCGCAGGGGATTTCCTACGTGGCTTCGCTGACCGCGGCCGACTGTGTGCATGCCGGCCTGATCATCGACGGCCGACCCTTCGAGGGAGCCCATGGCGTTGCGGGCGTCGCCTCGTGGATGGCCCTCAATCCTGTCGAGAGGGAGGACTATCGACGGTTCGGTTGCCTCGAGGCGGAAATCGGCAACGCAGGCATCGTTCGTCGCCTTGTATGGCGAATCAAGTCGGGTGATGAGTCCCGGGTGCTCGGCATGGCGGGCGGCGACATCGGGGCGATTACCCTCCAGCAGATTTTCGACGCGGCGCGGGCCGGCGACGGTGTGTCGATTTCCGTGGTTCGAGACACGGCGCGCTACATTGGGATGGCGGTCGCCAACCTGGTCGTGATCACGGATCCGAACATGGTGGTCCTGGGCGGCCTGATCGCCGACGCGGCGGATCAGCTCCTGCAGCCGTCGCAGGCCGAGACGCTGCGCCGCGTCCCCCGGACCATCGCGGGGTCGCTGACTGTTGCCGCTGCGACGCTCGGCGAAGACGGCGGCGCGCTCGGCGCTGCGCGCGCGGCCATGCTCGACCGATGATCGTACTCGCCGGCGGCGACATCGTCCTGCCGGACCGCATCCTCACCAACGCATCGCTCGTCATCGACCGGGGACGCATCGCGGCGATCGAAACGACGCGGAGCCTGCCGTCCGGAGCCTCGATCGTCGACGTTCGTGACGCGTTTGTCGTGCCTGGTTTCATCGACGTCCACGTCCATGGCGTCGAGGGGTACGACACGCTCGACGGCGGCGACGCAATCGCGTCGATTGCTTCCCGGTTGCCCCGGTACGGCGTGACGGCGTTCTGCCCGACGACCGTCGCCTGTGATCCGGCGGGATTGCGCGCGGTGCTTGACCAGATCGGTCGCGCCCGGACGGGCCGTCCGCACGGCAGCGCACGCGTCCTGCCAGCACACCTTGAAAGCAATTTCATCAATCCCGACTACAACGGCGCGCAGCCGCGAGCGTGCCTTCGGTTGCCGAACGACGACCGCGGCGAAGGCCAGTTCACCGGCCGCGACATCCTCGCGACGATCGAATCGGGACGTGCCGACGTCGGCATCATCACCATTGCGCCGGAGCTGCCGGGCACCCTCGATCTCGTGCCGACCCTCATTCGCGCCGGTCACCGCGTATCCCTTGGTCACTCGGGAGCGGATTTCGAGCAGGCGGTTGCGGCCATCGACGCCGGCGCGCGCCACGCGACGCATCTCTTCAACCGGATGACGCCGATGACGCATCGGGCACCTGGTCTCGTCGGCGCGGTCCTGTCACACGACGACGTCAACGCGGAGCTCATTTGCGACGGGTTCCACGTGCACCCGGCAATGTGCCGCGTCGCGATCGCGGCGAAGGGTGTCCACGGCGTACTGGCCATTACCGATGGCACGGGTGGATCCGGATTGGCTCCGGGCTCGACCGCGCGTCTCGGCGGACGTTCGATCCGCGTGTCCGATCAGGCGGCGGTGCTCGACGACGGGACGCTCGCTGGAAGCACCTTGACGATGGATCGCGCGTTCCGGAACATCGTCACGATGTTTCACGCGTCAATCGCGGAAGCCGCGATCATGTGTTCGACGACGCCGGCGCGTGCGGTGGGCCTCACGGGATTTGGCGTGATCGCCGAAGGAAATACGGCTGATATCGTCGTGCTCGATCGCGCTTTTCGCGTGGCGAAGACGTTCATAGACGGAGAAGAAATCTATCGCGCCGGTTGAACGGCGTACCGTGTCCGATCCGCCGCGCCGGCCTCGTTGAACGCGTCACGTCGCTCGCGGCACTTGCTGCACACGCCGCAATGCAGCCCGCCCTTCGGGTTCATGCAGGAAAGCGTCAGCTCCAGCGGAACGCCGAGCTCGAGCCCCATCGCAATGACCTCAGCTTTGTGCTTTCCCGCGAAGGGCGCGTCGATGCGGATCGACTGCGCGAGGCCGAGCGACAACGCGCGAGCCATCGAATCGAAAAAGTCCGGCGTCGCGTCCGGAAACGGGTTTCCCGCCAGCGGCCCCAGCGCGATGCGAGCGATCCCGTGCTGCGCGCAATAGATCCCCGCTTTCGTGAGGAGGATGATGTTGCGGCCGGCCAGGTAGACATCCTCATCCGGCGTGTCGAACGCAGGCGGCTCACCGCGGAGCGCCCAGTGCGTCGGGGGATACAGATCGCGGACGGTGAAAGTCAGTCGTGCAAGAGGCTCGAGCGCCGCAAACGGGGGCGACAGGAGGAGATGATCGAGCGCGGCCAGCTCCTCCGGCTCCCAGGCCATACCCGCGCTGATGTAGATCGGATGCACGTGAGACGTGCGCGCTTCGGATGCGGCAAGCACGGCGCTGTCAAGTCCCGCGGAAATGAGAACAGCTGTTTGCGTCATCATCGCAGCGTGTGTCACTCGCGACGGGCCACGGAGGAGCGGAGACACGGAGGCTTTTGATTGATTCTCTCCGTGTCTTCGTGTCTCCGTGGCTTGTCGAAGTGCAAGCATTAAGATTAGCGGGTATGTACTCGGTCACCAAGCGCATCGACTTCTGCTATGGGCATCGGCTCCTCGACTACAACGGCGTCTGCAAGCACCCGCATGGGCACAACGCGGTCGCGGAGATCGAAGTCCGCACCGACGCGCTCGATACCCGCAACATGGTCGTCGACTTCAGCGACATCAAGCGTGTGGTGAAGGGGTGGATCGATCGCGAGCTCGACCACAAGATGATCCTGCGGCACGACGATCCGCTCGTGAAGCCACTGCAAACGCTCGGGGAGCCGGTCTACGTCATCGACAGCAATCCCACCGTCGAGCGGATCGCGCGATTGATCTTCGAGGTCTCGCGCGAGCAGGGTCTGCCCGTCGTGCGCGTCACCGTATGGGAGACGCCTACGTCGTGGGCCACGTATTCAGCCGCCTGATCGCGTTCGATCTCGACGGCACCCTCATCGATTCGTCCCGCGACCTCGCCGATTCTGTCAACGATCTGCTCGCCGAGCTCAACGCGGCGCCGTTGCCGCACGACACGATCACGAAGATGGTGGGCGAAGGCGCGAAGGTGCTCGTGCGGCGCGCGCTGGCCGCGGCGCGTCTTCCGGAAACGCCGGATGCCATTGCGCGGTTCCTGGAAATCTACGACACCCGGCTGCTCAACCACACGCGTCCCTACGATGGCATCGCCGATATCGTGCGCGGGGCGCGCGAGCATGCCCGCGTGTCGGTGTTGACGAACAAGCCGCTGCAGCCCTCCGAACGCGTGCTCCAAGGGCTCGGGCTGAGGGATCTCTTCGACGACGTCATCGGAGGTGATGGACCGTTTCCGCGAAAGCCGGATCCGGCGGGGTTGCGCGCGCTCATGGAGCGGGCCGGCGTCACGCCCGATCACACGCTGATGGTGGGGGACTCGCGGGTCGACTACGAAACCGCGACCAACGCATCGGCCCGATGCTGTCTCGTCGCGTACGGCTTCAGCCATCACACGCTCGACGGCGTGCCGACCGGCGAGGCGTCGGTCGTCCCGGATGCGACGCGGCTGGCGGAGGTGATCGGCCGTTTCGTCAGCGAGGAGTGATCTGGCGACGATCGCGCGCGCGTTGGCGGACGCGGGTCCGCGGCTATTTACAATGATCGCAGAAACGTGAGCAGGCGTTCCCGCTCGGCGGAGGGCAACGCCATGAACACGCGCTTGGCCAGGTCAGCCTCGCCGCCGTGACGTTCGATACTCTCGGCAATCGTCGCCGCGCTGCCATCGTGGAGCAACGGCCTGCGGAACCTCAGACCCCACAGCGCGGGTGTTCGGATCTCGGACGGTTCGGCCGCACCCTGGCGAATGCCGTCCAACGTTCCCACATCGTGCAGCAGAAGATCTGAAAAGAGGTCGACATCGCGTCTGTTGAATGAGGGGTGGGAGCTTGGTCCCGTCGTCAGTCGAGGGACATGGCAGGTCGCGCACCCGATTGCGGAGAAGAGGCGCTCACCTGCGAGGGTGACGTCGGTGACCTGGCTCCGTGCGACAGGCGCCAGAAACCGCATGAACGATTCAAAGTTATCGATGCCGCGGCGCCCAGTGCGCAGATCCCGTTTGTCTTCGGGATCCGGAAACGGGTCGCACAGCCGCATCTGGGCCGCAGGCACGCCAAAGGCGAATTCCAGGGGGAAGAGATCGTTCGTGATCCCCATCTCGTTGCGGTAGGCGTCCGCTCCAAACGCGAGCAATGTCGCGTGCTGTGACTTCCACCCGAACCGCCCGACGCGACGATGCCCGGTCGCGACATCGACCACGATCGCCGCGCGGCCGCTCACGCCGTCACGGTTGCGATCGAACGGGTCTTCGAGGGCGAGCAGCAGCTCGTCCGGGATCGCTTCGACCAGCCCTGCGCCGAACAGCGGTATCGGCGCGCGTCTCGCGATGACGTTCACGTCATCGGGAATCTGCGGCTGGCAGGTATGCGACGGAGTCGAGAGCATGTGGATCAGCGTGTCGTTGGCCGGGTTCAAACCGGTGTGTTCGCCGAGGTCATCGCGATACCCGGCCCGGACTTCAAGGATCACGCCGCCACCGCCGATGACCGGCACGCTGTGGCAGACCGCGCAGCTCGTGCCGTTGAAGGCGGGGCCGAGGCCCTCTTCTGCCGTCTCCACTTCACTGAAGTCGGTCAATCCCAGACGAAACTCGCTGAACTCGACCGGCGTCAGGCCGGTGAGCGCTCCGCCCGGCGCCATCTGAGGAGTCTGTGTTTCGGCAGTCGTCTGGAACATGACCAGCGTGGTCCAGAGCACCAGCGCACCGATGAGGGGACGCGTCATGGGGCCGTTCCTATCGAAGACGGCCGCACAATCAGCACCCCGCGCATGAAGTTGTGACCAGCGCCGCACATCCGGTTGCACTCGAACGTGTACCGGCCGGGCACGGCGCCGACGAACCTGGCCGTCGCGAAGCCTTTTCCGCGTTTTGGAATCGCCAGGTTCGTACCCGTACCGATGATGCGAAAGCCGTGAATCGTATCGTCGCTCCTCAGCCGCAACTCGACCTCTTCTCCCTCGGCCACCGTGATTTCCGATGGCCAGAACTCGAAGCGCTCGGCGGAGATCTCGATGACCCGCGGGCCCTGAGATTGCGCAGCACGTGCCGCGCCCGGCGACGTTGTCGTGAGCGCGAGCAGCGGCAGAAGGAGCAGCACTCGAATGAACATGGCGTTCCTCAGAACCACCAGCCAAGCCCAACGTTGACAAGGTGGCGATTTGCGAAGATCCCGCTCTGATTCCGAAGGTAGATGTAGTCAGCCTTTACGGCCACGTCAGGGTCGGGGTAGTAGGTGACGCCGGTGACCCACGCATCGCGGTCGAATTCCTTCAACGGCAGGAAACCTGCCGGCATTCGGAACTGGGTATCGAAGTTCTCGTAGCGGAAGAACGCGACCAGGTCGCGCGGAGCCCCGGCGTTCCATACGCGGTACGCGGCCTCGCCATAGAAGCCGCGCAGCGCGCTGGCGATGTTGGGAGAGACGCCTACCGCGCGGCCGATGCTGTCATTGAGGCGCGCGGCGTCGCCAATGTGCACCTGCGCGAACTCGCCGCGCAACTCGAGGCGGTCGCGACGATACCGGGCGTCGAGCTCGCCGACCGTCACCGACGTATCAAGCCGGGGCGTCGCGAAGTTGGACTCACCGCTCCAGACGCTGGCGCCAAGGGTCAGATGGCGGAGGCCGAGATACTCCGTTCGCGCCGTGAATGCGACGTTGCGGACGTTGTCCTGGGACCCTTTCTGTCGTCCGCCTCGAATGCCCTCCTCGGCGTTGAATTCCAGCGAATTGAGCGGGGCGACCACGTACGCGCGGTAACGGAGACCGCGACCGAGCTCCCCATGAATACCGGCCCCGACATCGAACCACGTGGTCGGCACGATGACGGTGTCGACGAAGGGCCGCTCAACGCCGTTGAACACCGGAGGCTCGTGGCGCTCGTTGATGATGCCGATGGGCATCAGCAGCATGCCTGCCCGGACGTTCAGGCGGCGGGAAAGGAGAAAGTCGACGTAGGCCTGCTCGAGCTCCAGTTCGCCTGCTTCCTCGAGCCCCTCGACAAAGGCATGTTCGACCTCCAGCTCTCCGACAAATCGAATTTTCGAGGAGAACGAGTGGCTGAGGAGTAGAACGAAGCGGTGGAAATCGAGAACGCCGTCTTCGCCGTCTGCCTTGTTGAAGTGGAACTCCATGTAGCCGGACAGCGGTCCCGTAGAAGGGAAACCCGCCTCGGGGTCTGACTGTTGCGCCAGCGCGGGTCCGCTGCCCAGGAGCGCCACGACGGTCAGCAAACCAATCAGGACACGTCCTCTTCGCCTCGCACGATATAGCCCAGTCATATTTTGACTAGTCTAAATACAGATTTTGATGCTTCAAGTCAAGAAGTTTGGCAGGGGTGACCGTGGAGTTGGGGGGCGGGGCGACAAACCTCCTGCTACTTCGGCGTGTCGCCGTCGCCGACCTGAACGAGCAGCTTCGACGCGGCCCGCGTTCCGATGGTGAGCTGCCGATCGTTTCGGCCGCGGACGACGACGCTGTCAGCCGCCTGATCGCGCGTTTCCACCTGAATCGACTGTCCGGGCTTCAGATCATGGCCCTCGATGAACCGCAGAAACGCTTTGTCCTGATCGAGCACGCGCGTCACGCGCACCGAAGTATTCAAGGGGCACGTAAGAAGCGTCTGGGCTTCTTGGGGCTTTACGACGCCCTCAGCGTCCGGAATAGGGTCTCCGTGTGGATCCGCGTCAGGGCGGCCCAGCATTTCGTCCATCCGATCGATGAGGCGATCGGAGACGGCGTGCTCGAGAAGCTCGGCCTCATCGTGTACCTCGTCCCACCGCAGCCCCATCACCTGCACGAGGAAGAGTTCGACGAGTCGATGGCGGCGCAGGACCCGCGCGGCGAGTTTTTCGCCCGCGCGCGTCAAGGCGACGCCGGAGTAGGGCGCGTACTTGACGAGGCCTGATTCCGCGAGTGCCTTGATCATTGTGGTTGCCGTGCCGGGTGTCACACCGAGCGCGGAGGCGAGCTGGCCCATCGGAAGAAGGCGCTGCGTGGTTCCCGGGGCGGTCGACCCCAGGTAAATGTGCTTTAGATAGTTTTCAACGGTGCTCGACGGCAGCATGTTCGTGGTTCGGACTCTACTGTAGCCGAATTTCGAGTCAGAATAAATTGACTTTTGATTGGGCGTGCTTGTATTTTTGACGGGTCAAAGATGAGCGAGTTCGATCAGGTTCCAAGCACGGGTTGGCGGCTGCCGCGCGGCGAGAAGAGCCTCCGCGAAGTCCACGGTTCGATCGCGGTCCCGGCCGACGTAGGTTTCTGGCGCAAGTTCTTCGCTTTTGCGGGGCCGGGTTACCTTGTCGCGGTCGGCTACATGGATCCGGGCAACTGGGCCACCGACCTGGCTGGCGGCGCACGCTACGGCTACACGCTGCTGAGCGTCATCCTCATCTCCAACCTGATGGCGATCCTGCTGCAGTCGCTTGCGGTGCGGCTCGGGATTGCGAGCGGGCGCGACCTGGCGCAGGCGTGTCGCGATCACTATTCGTGGCCAGTGACGGTGGGGCTCTGGATCCTCTGCGAGATTGCCATTGCCGCCTGCGACCTCGCCGAAGTGCTCGGTGCGGCAATTGCCCTCAATCTCCTGTTCGGCCTGCCGCTGATCTGGGGCGTGTGCCTGACCGCGTTTGACGTGCTCATCGTGCTGTTTCTGCAGAATCGCGGATTCCGTTACGTCGAAGCCCTCGTTGTCGCGCTGATCGCGATGATCGCGGGGTGCTTTGCGATCGAGCTGTGGCTGGCAAAGCCCGCCATGCCGGAGGTTGCCTTCGGGTTCATTCCAACGACGGGGATCCTGCGCGACCCGAACATGCTCTACATCGCAATCGGGATCCTCGGCGCCACGGTGATGCCCCACAACTTGTACCTGCACTCGTCCATCGTGCAGACGCGCAAGTACGTCGACACGTATGCGAGCAAGGCGGAAGCGATCCGGTTCGCGACAATCGACTCGAGCGCGGCGTTGATGTTCGCCCTGTTCATCAACGCGGCGATTCTCATCATGGCGGCGGCGACGTTTCACGGCACGGGCTACGACAACGTGGCGGAAATCGGCGATGCGTACCAGCTTCTGTCGCCGTTGCTCGGAACAGGCGCAGCGAGTGTGCTGTTCGCGGTGGCGCTCCTCTGCTCGGGTCAGAACGCCACGCTGACCGGCACGCTGGCCGGCCAGATCGTGATGGAAGGGTTCATCAATCTCCGCGTCAGGCCGTGGCTGCGGCGGCTCATGACCCGCATGGTGGCGATCATTCCAGCGGTGATCGTGGTCGCGTTGTACGGGGAACAAGGCACGGGGGCTCTGCTGATCCTGAGCCAGGTCATTCTCAGCCTTCAGCTGTCGTTTGCCGTGTTCCCGCTGGTGCTGTTCACCTGTGACCGGAACAAGATGGGTCCCTTCGTCGCGCCCCTGTGGATGAAAGTGCTCGCCTGGACCGTCGCCGTTATCATTGCGGCGTTGAACGCCTGGTTGCTTTACCAGACGGTGGCCTGAACATGTATCGCCGCATTCTCGTAGCCGTCGAAAACTCACCAGCCGATCGGGCGATCATCGAGCACGTGCGCAAGCTCGCGGCGCTCACGGGCGCGGAGCTGCACCTCGTCCACGTCGCCGATGGCTGGGCGGCCCGCAACTTCGATGGACTGGAGCTGCGTGAGTCGGAAGAGATGAAGGTGGACCGCGAATATCTCGAGAAGCTGGCAGCGGATCTCGCGTCGCACGGTCTCAAGGTCTCGACCGAATTGGCACTGGGCGATCCCGCGAGCGAGCTGATTCGCCTCACCGAAGCGCGCGGGGTCGATCTGCTCGCAATGTCCACCCACGGCCATCGTTTCCTGAACGACCTGGTACGCGGCACGACGGTCAACCGCGTCAGGCATCTCGTGAAGGTTCCAGTCCTCCTGCTTCGCGCCCAGTAACAGTCATGGTAGTGTCCGGCTTCAGCCGGACGTGACTCGGCTTCAGCCGGACGTGACTCGGCTTCAGCCGGACGTGACCGGCTTCAGCCGGACGATGAGCCTCCGCTCCACGATCGCAACCCCCGAAGGCAAACGCCGCTACGTACGCCGGCTGTTCGCCACGATTGCCCACCGCTACGATTTCATCACCGTTGCGCTCTCATACGGCCGCGATCGCCGCTGGAAGGAGCGACTCATCTCGCTCGCGCAGATCACGTCAGACGATGACGTGCTCGATCTCGCGTGCGGAACGGGAGACATTCTTTTCGCGGCTGCCCGGATGGCACGGAGTGCCGCCGGCCTCGATCTGACCTTCCAGATGCTGAAACTCGCTGCCGCGAAACCGTCGCGTCCTCATGCGCCGCTCATCGCCGGCGACATGCTTGCCCTGCCGTTTGGCGGGTCGCGCTTCACCGTCGTGACGATCGGCTACGGTTTGCGGAATGTGCCGGACATCGAACAGGCAATCAGCGAGATCCACCGCGTGCTCGCACCCGGAGGACGACTGCTATCGCTCGACTTCAATCGCCCGTCGAACCTCTTTGTCCGCGCTGCCTATCTGTCGTACCTGACCGTCGTCGGGTCGACGCTGGGTTTGCTGCTTCACGGCGATCCCGATACGTACCGGTACATCCCGGAGTCGATTCGCAAATACCCCGGCGCCGAGGGCGTGGCGGGCTTGCTCGAGCGGCGCGGCTTCACGGATGTTCGCGTGGTTCCGCTGCTGGGTGGATTGATGGCGATTCATGTTGCGCGCAAGTCCGGCTGAAGCCGGACACTACCGATAATCGTAATGTCCGCCTTTAGGCGGACATTAGCGTTCAAGCCACGGCTCCAACGCGCTCACCAGAAACGCGAGCACGTCCGTATCGGACAGATCTTGTGGAGACGCGCCAGCCTTGATTGGGCGCTCGTCTTCCAACGTCCGCGACCCTCGTGTGTATCGAATCCGCCCGACGACCACGGAACGATCGCCGTTGGTCTCGAGCGCGAACTCGACGTAATCATCCCGCCCGCGATCCGACGCCAGGCGAAGACCGCCGCTCGGCGTCGACACAGTAAAGGGAAGGCCTTCGGCCTTCAGCGCGTTGGCCATCATTCGCGTCGTCGGGGTTGCGACCTCCTCCAGGAACGCGGCGTAGGTGCGTTCCGCCTCCGCGACGTGCTGTCGTCGCTGTTGCGCGCGCGCGCGGGCGCGCTCGATTGCATGCTTGAGTTGCTTCATGACCTCGGATACTTCCACCTGTGCCTCGCGGATAATTGTAGTCACGTCGATCCCGGCCCGCAGGACCGGTCCGGCGTCTTTCTAGCAGCGCGCCTTGCGAGGTCCGCGAGGTAGCGCCGCCTGCTCAAGAAACGGAAGGAATGCTGTGACTTTCTCCATGAAATCGTTCGCCGCTGCCGTGCTTCTCGTGCTGCCGGTGGCGGCGGGCGCGCAGCAGCCACCGCCGCCTCCACGTGACGAGCCGGTGGTTGTGACCGCGGGCGATGGTGTCGTCCAGGCCGTCCCCGATCGTGCCTGGATATCGGTGACCGCGGAGTCGCGCGCCGCCACCCCCCGCGACGCTCAAAAGAAGAACGCCGAGGCGATGAAGCCGGTACAGGATCGCCTCCGCGCGGCCGGCATTCCCGTCGACGCGATTCGGACGACCGAGTACGACCTGCAACCCGACTGGGACTACACGGACAACCGCCGCATGTTGCGCGGTTACGTGGCGCGCAACACAATCGACATCCGGGTTGACGCCGTCGATCGTATAGGCGAGTTGCTCGAGATGGTGGTGACTGCCGGGGCGACATCGGTTGGCGGCGTGCGGTTCGATTTGAAGGATCGCGGCAAGCTCGAACGCGAAGCGCTGAGGCTGGCGGTGTCGGATGCGCGAGAACGCGCCGTCGCCGCAGCCGCGGGAGCGGGGCGCAGCTTCGATCGAATCCTCAGGATCGAGGAACAAGGTGTAAGCTCACCGCCGCCGATGCCCTTTCGCGCGGCGCTCGCGGAACAAAAATCGGGAGCGCCGCCGATTGCCTCCGGTCAGATCGAGGTCCGGGCGCACGTCACGGTGACATCGCTCCTCAAATGATGGCTGTTGATTACGCCAAGGCTCGGCGGCTGCTCGCGCGCCGCGATCCGATCCTGCGCGATCTGATGCGTGAGCACGGACCCTGCAAGCTCGCCGATCGTCAATACACCGATCCGTTCAAGGCGCTGATTCGCGCGATCGTGGGGCAGCAGCTCTCTACCAAGGCCGCGGCGACCATCTTTTCGCGCTTCGAAGCCCTGTTCGACGCCTTCCCGTCGGCGGCGCAGGTGATGGCGACGCCGGATGAGCGCCTGCGAGGCGTCGGCCTCAGCACGCAGAAGACCAGCTACCTTCGGGATCTGTGCCGCCTAATCGAGGAGGGCGCCCTGCCGATCGGGGCGCTCGACCGGATGGACGACGAGAAAGTGATCGAAACATTGACGCAAGTGAAGGGCGTCGGCCGGTGGACGGCGGAAATGTTCCTGATTTTCCGCCTGCAGCGCCCGGACGTCCTTCCCGTCGGCGACCTGGGGATCGTGAAAGCGGTTCAACGAGTGTATAAACTCCGCAAAGCGCCGACACCGGATCGCTTGACGCGGATCGGGGAGGCGTGGCGACCCTACCGATCCGTGGCGTGCTGGTATTTATGGGCGAGCCTGAACAACGCCCCGACGAAGGACTGACGCACCATGAACATACGAACGCTTTCTAGCCTCGTCTTTGCTGTAGCTCTTTCCGCTCTCGCGGTATCGCTGACCGCGCAGAACCGCCCTTCGCAGGCGGCGGACATTCCGAAGATTCAGATCGAGAAGTACACGCTGCCGAACGGCCTCGACGTGATTCTCAGCGAGGATCATCGTCTGCCGCTGGCCGCGGTCAACGTGTGGTACCACGTCGGTCCATCGAACGAGGCCGCGGGTCGCACCGGCTTCGCGCATCTCTTCGAGCACATGATGTTCCAGTGCTCGAAGCACGTGCCGTGCGATTCGCATATCCGCCTGCTCGAGGCGGCCGGCGCCAGCGATCTCAACGGCACGACCGACTACGACCGCACGAACTACTTCGAAACGGTCCCTGCAAACGAGCTGGACCTCGCCCTGTGGCTCGAGTCCGATCGCATGGGTTATCTGCTGGACAAGGTAGATCAGCCTGCGCTCTCCAATCAGCAGGATGTTGTCCGCAACGAGCGCCGTCAAAGCGTCGAGAACCAGCCGTACGGCCTCGCCGAAGAGGCGCTCGTGCAGGCGCTCTTTCCCAGGACCCATCCGTACTACGGCAATGTCATCGGGTCGCATGAGGACATCCAGGCGGCGAAGCTCGACGACGTGAAGAATTTCTTCAGGCAGTACTACGCACCCAACAACGCGAGCCTCGTCATCATCGGTGACATCGATCGGGCGCGCACGAAGACGCTGGTTCAGAAGTACTTCGGCACGTTGAAGCGCGGGCCGGCGGTGCCACCGATTAACGCCGACACTCCGAAGATCACCGCTGAGCGGCGCCTCGTCGTTCCGGCGCGCGTCGAGCTGCCGCGCGTGTATATGGCGTGGGTGACGTCGCCCATCTTCAAGTCGGGCGACGCCGATGCGGACATGACCGCCGAGATTCTTGGCGGGGGCCGTTCGAGCCGCCTCTACAAGAAGCTGGTCTACGAAAAACAGATCGCTCAGGCCGTCACCGCGCAGCAGTACTCGCTGATTCTCGGGTCGATTTTCCAGATCGAGGCGACGGCAAGACCCGGCCACACGGTGGACGAGCTCGAGAAGGCGATCGACGAGGAACTGGCGGGGTTACGCGCGACGCCGCCGCCCGCGCGCGAAGTCGAGCAGGCGCGCAACACGATCGAAACCAACATCGTCGGCAGCCTCGAGCGACCCGGCGGCGTGGCGAACCGGCTGAATTCCTACAACCATTTTCTCGGGACACCCGACTACCTGCAGAAGGACATTGAACGGTACCGGGGTGTGACGGCCGCGAACATCCAGACTTTTGCGCGGAACCAGCTCGCGGGGAGCGCGCGCGTCGTGCTGCACGCGATCCCCGGCACGCCCGCGTCGGTCCCACCCGTCGCGACACCCCCGGCGCCGCAGTCGGCGCAAGGGGCGGGCGCAGAAGCGATCAACGCCGACGAGCCATGGCGAAACGAGATGCCGAAGGCGGGAACGGCAACGACGCTGAGGCTCCCGACGCCGCAGTCGGTCACGTTGCCGAACGGGCTGACGCTGCTCCTCAGCGAGCGACCGGGCATGCCCATCGTCGCGGCCAACCTCGTGCTCAAGACCGGCAGCGACGCGAATCCCCTCGACAAACCGGGCCTCGCCAATTTCGTGGCGGCCATGCTCGATGAGGGAACGACGACGCGCAATGCACTGCAGATTGCCGATGATCTCTCGCAGCTTGGGGCGTCGCTGAATACCAACAGCTCCATGGATGCGACCACGCTCTCGGCGCGCTCGTTGTCGAAAAACTTCGCGGCGACACTCGACATCCTCGCGGACGTCGCGCTGCACCCATCGTTTCCGGCGGCGGAGGTCGATCGTCAGCGTGCGAGCCGGCTCGCACAGCTGGTCCAGCAGCGCGATAACCCGGCACAGGTCGCCGCGCAGGTGACCGCCGCCGCGCTCTACGGCACGCGGCACCCGTATGGCTACAGCGAGGTGGGCACCGAAGCCGCCGTCAAGAGCATCACGCGCGATGACATGCTGGCGTTCTGGAAACAGAACTTCGTCCCGAACAACGCGGCGCTGGTCGTTGCCGGCGGCGTCTCGATGGCGGAGCTGCGTGGCCTGGCGGAGAAAGCGTTCGGCGTATGGCCCCGCGGGACGCCAGTCACTCCGGCGCTCGGAAGCCCGGTGACGACCCAGGCGCGCGTCGTGATCGTCGACAAGCCTGGCAGTCCCCAGACACAGGTACGCGTGGCGGTCATCGGCCTTGCACGCTCATCGCCCGACTTTCGCCCCGTCCAGGTCATGAACCTCGCGCTTGGCGGTCTCTTCTCGAGCCGCATCAACATGAACCTGCGCGAGGCGCACGGGTACACGTACGGAGCGAATTCACAGTTCGTCTTCCGTCGCACGCCCGGCCCGTTCCAGGTCGCGTCCGGAATTCGGACAGATGTTACGGCGCCCGCCGTCAGCGAGATCCTGAAGGAGCTTCGCGGAATGGTCGAAACGCCGATGAACGACGACGAACTGAAGAAGGCCAAGGATTCGTTGACGAACTCGCTGGCCGGAGCATTCGACAGCAGCGCGAACGCGGTGAACAACTTCTCGAACGTGTTCATCTACGACCTCGGTCTCGACTACTACACGCTCTACGCGCAGCAGGTGAACGCCGTTACCAACGACCAAACGCTCGCGGTCGCGAAGAAGTATCTGGTGTCGGACCATCTCGTCGTCATCGCAGTCGGCGATCGCGCGAAGATCGAGCCGGAGCTCCGAAAGCTGAATCTTGGCGCTGTCGAGATCCGCGACGCCGAGGGCAAGCCAATCAGTTAGCAAATCCCAAAGCCCAAATCCCAAAGCCCAAATCCCAAGTTCCAACGAAACGCCCACGTTTTGATTTGGGATTTGGGGTTTGGGCTTTGGGATTTATAATCCGACTCTCCTAGTCGGATATGCCTGTCGCCATCCCAGGGCCTCCCCGTACCGCTACGTCCATCGTCGATTTGATCGGCAATACGCCACTGATCCGGCTTTCGACGTTCGAGGCGGGGCTTCACAATGTGGAGCTCTATGCGAAGGCTGAGTGGAGAAATCCGGGCGGATCGGTGAAGGACCGTCCGGCCGCGCGGATGATTGCCGACGGCGAGCGGTCGGGCGCGCTGACGCGCGACAAGATCATTCTGGACGCAACATCCGGCAACACAGGCATCGCCTACGCCATGATTGGCGCCGCGCGCGGCTATCGGGTGCGGCTGTGCGTGCCTGAGAACGTTACGCCGGAGCGAAAGCGGATACTGCTTGCGTTGGGCGCCGACATCGTCTTCACCGATCCGATGCAGGGGTCGGACGGCGCCATCCTTCGCGCGCGGGAGATGTACGCGGCTGATCAGAGCCGCTATTTCTATGCGGACCAGTACAACAATCCTGGCAACTGGCGCTCCCACTACGACACGACGGCGCCCGAGATCATCGAGCAGACGAGCGGACGTCTGACGCATTTTGTCGCGGGGCTGGGAACCAGCGGGACCTTCGTCGGCGCCGGACGGCGCCTGCGGGAGTTCAATGCCGCGATTCGCCTCATCTCGGTGCAGCCGGACTCGCCGCTGCATGGCCTTGAAGGCCTCAAGCACATGGAAACGGCGATCGTGCCGGGCATCTACGATCCGTCGGTGGCAGACGAAGATCTCGGAGTCTCCACTGAAGAAGCCTTCGAGCTGACACGCCGCCTTGCGCGGGACGGATTCTTCGTCGGGATCTCGAGCGGCGCGAACCTCGGCGCCGCAATGAGCGTGGCGCGGCGCTCCCCGGATGCAGTAATGGTCGTGATCTTTCCCGACGGCGGCGAGAAATACTTGTCCGAGCGTTTTTGGGACGAAGCCGATGCGAGCGGCGCGGATGCCCAGTCGAGCGGCGCGGACCCGCTTGCCGCGCCGAAGCCGCGAGGCGGCGAAGGCGGGGGTCCGCGATAACAATGGGGCTGGACCTTGAGCCGCACGTGGATGCGGCGATTCGCGCGCATGGCGCGGAGACGTATCCGAACGAGTGTTGCGGCGCCCTCATTGGCCGCGACGGCGTCGTCTCGGATACCTTCGCGCTGCCGAACATGACGGAAGAAGGGCCTCGGAGGAGGTTTCTGGTGCGTCCGCGGGATTATCAGGCGGCCGAGCGGCGCGCGAGCGACGTCGGCGCTGAGCTGATGGGGTTTTATCACTCGCACCCGGACCACCCGGCGCGTCCGTCGCAATACGATTTGGACCACGCCTGGCCCTACTTTTCGTATGTAATCGTTTCTGTCCGCGAGGGCGTCTCAGGAGACATGACGTCGTGGCGCCTTCGCGAGGACCGCTCCGTCTTCGACCAGGAAGATCTGAACAGCTGACTTATGCCTAACACCATTCACATCCCGACCCCGCTGCGTCCGTTTACCGACAAGAAAGAGTCGGTTGAGGTCACCGGCGGCACCGTTGGCGAGCTGCTCGCCGATCTCACGACGAAGCACGAAGGTCTGCGCAAGCACCTGTACGCCGACGATGGCCGGCTGCGGAACTTCGTGAACGTCTATCTGAATGACGAGGACATCCGGTACCTCCAGAAGGAAAAGACGCCGGTCAAGCCGGGCGATTCGCTCAGCATCGTGCCGTCGGTAGCTGGGGGGGTGCCCACGGAGACACCAACCGCGGACCCAAGGGTCCGCGCCGCGGCCACCGAGTTATCGCAAGACGAGATCAGACGCTACTCGCGGCACCTGATCATGCCGGAGGTCGGCATCGACGGTCAGCGTAAGCTGAAGGCCGGCAGCGTGCTCTGCATCGGCGCCGGCGGCCTGGGGTCTCCGGCAGCGATGTATCTCGCAGCAGCAGGTGTCGGCCGCATCGGCATCGTCGATTTTGACGTCGTCGACTTCAGCAACCTGCAGCGCCAACTGCTCCACTCGACGTCCGATGTCGGCCGTTCGAAGCTCGCGTCGGCCAAGGACAAGCTTCACGGGCTGAATCCGCACATTCAGATCGACACGTACGAGACGACGGTGACATCGGACAACGCGCTTGAGCTGTTTCGCCCGTACGATGTCATTCTCGACGGCACCGACAACTTCCCAACGCGATACCTGGTCAATGATGCCTGCGTTCTGACCGGCAAGCCGAACGCGTACGGCAGCATCTTTCGCTTCGAGGGCCAGGCGTCGGTGTTCGCCACCAAGGAAGGGCCGTGCTATCGCTGCCTCTATCCGGAGCCGCCGCCGCCGGGACTCGTTCCGAGTTGCGCCGAAGGCGGAGTGCTGGGCGTGCTGCCTGGCATCATCGGCGTCATCCAGGCAACTGAAGCGATCAAGTTGATCCTTGGTATTGGCGAGCCGTTGATCGGCCGCTTCCTGATCTACGACGCCTTGAAGATGCGCTTCCGCGAGCTGAAGCTCCGGAAGGATCCGGAATGCCCCGTATGCGGCACCCATCCGACGGTCACGAAGTTAATCGACTACGAGCAGTTCTGCGGCATCCGGCCGGAGCCGGCAGCCGGCCAAACGACAGGAGCAGGTGTGAGCGATTGGGAGACTACGCCGGTCGATCTGAAGAAGCGGCTGGACGGGGGCGAAGATGTGCTGGTTCTCGACGTGCGCGAGCCAAACGAGTACCAGATCAACCGGATTCCGGGTTCGGTCCTGATTCCGCTCGGCGAGTTGCCGCGTCGCTACGCGGAGCTGTCGAAGGACAAGGACATCGTCGCGCATTGCAAGATGGGCGGCCGCAGCGCGAAAGCTGTGGAATTTCTCCAATCAGTGGGGTTCAAGCGGGTCAAGAACCTCCGTGGCGGAATCCTGGAATGGATCGACAAGGTCGACCCGTCCCAGCCCAAGTATTGAGGCGCCTCGTCGAGGGGCGCCGATGCCGTGGTGCATGGAGTTTGGGACCTGCCGAGCTGAAAAACGACGTTTTTCGATCCGGGCGCGGTGGGATCGGTTAATATACGACTACTGCAGTCGGATTTAGCAGAACCACATGCTGAGGCTGTCAAAAAAAGCTGACTACGCGCTCATGGCGATGAAACATCTCGCCCAGAACAGCAGCCCCTCGTCTACCAGTGCCCGCGAGATCGCGGAGCAGTACGACATCCCGATCGAGCTGATGGCGAAGGTGCTTCAGCGTCTGGTCCGGATCGGCCTGCTGGCCTCGACGCAGGGGACGCGCGGCGGATACACGCTGGGACGGCCGCCCACGACGATCAGCGTGGCGGATGTCATCGAGGCGATTGACGGCCCCTTCACCGTGACTGCGTGCTCGACGGAAAAGAACGACTGCGAGCAGTACAGCAAGTGCAGCGTCCGCGATCCGCTATGGCAGATTCGCGAACGGATTGCGGCAGCTCTTGGAACCGTGACGCTTGCGGAGATCGCGGCGGAGAATGTGCCTTCGCCGGTGTCGGTTTCGCGCGCCGCGGTGCTGCATAACGCGCGAACGTAAGGGCGGATCTTTCGGATTGCCGGAGAAGACGATGAAGCTTCCGATTTACATGGACTACCACGCCACGACGCCCGTCGATCCACGGGTGCTCGAGGCGATGATGCCGTTCTTCACCGAGAAGTTTGGCAACGCGGCGAGCCGCAACCATCCTTTCGGCTGGGAAGCCGAGGAAGCGGTGGAGGCCGCACGCAAGCAGGTCGCCGACCTGATTGGCGCGAACCCCAAGGAAGTCATCTTCACGAGCGGTGCGACCGAATCGAACAATCTCGCGATCAAGGGCGCCGCCGAGATGTACCGCGAGAAGGGCAATCACATCATCACCTGTGTCACCGAGCACAAGGCGGTGATCGACACGTGCAAGAAGCTCGAGAAGCAGGGGCTGCGCGTCACCTATCTGCCGGTCCAGAAGGACGGCCGCATCAGCCTCGACGACCTCCGCGCTGCGATCACGGACAAGACCATCCTCATCACGATCATGACGGCCAACAACGAGATCGGTGTCATTCAGCCGATCGCGGAGATTGGCGCGATCGCGAAGGAGAAAGGGATCCTGTTCCACACCGACGGTGTGCAGGCGGTCGGCAAAGTGCCGTTCGACGTGACCGCGCTGAAAGTGGATCTCGTCTCGATCAGCGGCCACAAGATTTACGGCCCGAAGGGCGTCGGCGCGCTCTACGTGCGGCGCCGGAATCCGCGCGTGCTGCTCGCGGAGCAGATCAGCGGCGGCGGTCACGAGCGCGGCATGCGCTCAGGGACGCTGAACGTCACCGGTATCGTCGGCCTCGGGAAGGCCGCGGAGCTGTGCAAGCAGGAGATGGTCAAGGACACCGAGCGCCTGCGCAGGTTGCGCGATCACCTGAACGCTGAGCTCCACAAGAGTCTTGACGAGATCTACATCAACGGCTCGATGGAGCACCGGCTGCCGCACAACCTGAACATCAGCTTCGCGTATGTCGAGGGCGAGTCGCTGCTGATGGGCATCAACGACGTGGCGGTGTCGTCCGGATCGGCGTGCACGTCGGCCAGCCTCGAGCCGTCCTACGTGCTCAAGGCGCTTGGCGCCGGCGACGACCTGGCGCATTCGTCGATCCGCTTTGGTCTCGGTCGCTGGACCACCGATGAAGAGGTCGACTACGTGGTCGACAAGCTGACGAAAGTCGTGCGGAGACTCCGCGAGATGTCGCCGCTGTATGAGATGGTGAAGGAAGGCGTGGACCTTTCCAAGATGCAGTGGGTGTCGCACTGACGCGGACCTGACAAGGTCCACGCTACCGCGGACCCGAAGGGTCCGCGCCGCAGGAGAAAAAGAAAATGGCTTACTCAGACAAGGTCGTCGATCACTACGAGAATCCGCGCAACGTCGGGTCGCTGCCGAAGGATGACGCGAACGTCGGTACCGGGCTCGTCGGCGCGCCGGAATGCGGCGACGTGATGAAGCTCCAGGTGAAGGTCAATCCCGACACCGGCGTCATCGACGATGCGAAGTTCAAGACGTTCGGGTGCGGCTCCGCGATTGCCAGCTCAAGCCTTGCGACCGAGTGGCTGAAGGGCAAGACCGTGGACCAGGCGCTCGCCATCAAGAACACCGAGATCGTCGCCGAGCTATCGCTTCCGCCTGTGAAGATTCATTGCTCGGTTCTTGCCGAGGATGCGATCAAGGCGGCCATTGCCGACTACAAGAAGAAGCAGGATGAGCTGAAGGGCGCGAAGCCGGCAGCTCAGCACGCGCAACCGAGCGCATAGGCAAAGCGTCGTACGTAGTAGGTAGTGTCCGCCTTTAGGCGGACAGGAGACCATGATCGAAATCAGCGAAGGCGCGGCACGGAAGATCAGGTCGCTGATGGCCAAGCAGGGCATCAGCGATGGGGGTCTTCGTGTGGGCGTGAAGGGTGGCGGCTGTTCAGGCCTGAGCTACACCTTTTCGTGGGAACGCGAGCCACGTCTGGGCGATGAGGTGTTCGAGGGACCGGCCGGCGCCAAAATTTTCGTCGACAAGAAGAGCCTGCTCTTCCTCAAGGGGACGACTCTCGACTACGACACCGCGCTGCTGACCCAGGGCTTCGTCTTCAGCAACCCGAACGCGAAGTCGACCTGCGGCTGCGGAAGCTCCTTCGGCGCATGACAGCCGGCAGCATGCAGCGGGCAGCCGGCAGTAAGCATCCAGCCGGAAAAAGAAGGTAATCGGGCCTGCCAGCTGCCTGCTGCCAGCTGCCTGCTTCACCATGACTCCCGAACCGATTCCTGTCCGTTCGCCTTCCATGCTCGAGTGCCGCAGCTGCGGCGCGGGCGCCCCTGTCGACGAGCATTTCTGCCCGCAGTGCAGCCGCATCCTGGCGTTGGGCCGCCATGGTGACTACTTCGCGTTCCTCGACCTTCCCCGACGCCTGACGATCGATGCGCAGGACCTCGAGAAGCGCTTCCGCGATCTGAGCCGCAAGTTCCACCCGGACTATTACTACAACGCCACGCCAACGGAGCGCCTGGCGAGTCTCGAACGGTCGTCATACCTCAACGATGCGTATCGCGCGCTGAAGAATCCGGTCTCGCGCGTCGAACACTTGCTCGCGATCGAAGGATTGCCCCCCGCGAAATCTGAAGAGGGCACCGCGAAAGTTCCGCCGTCGCTTCTCGAGGAAGTATTCGCGTTGAATGAGGAGCTTGACGAGATTCGCGAGCTGCGTGAGTCAGGGACCGATCCCGAGCCGCTTCGCGTCAGGCTGGAATCCGCGCGAAAGCCAATCGATGAGAAACGGGAAGAGCACGAGCGGCAGTTACAGGAGCTGAGCGCCCGCTGGGACAGCCAGGAGCAGTCGCCGGCAGCCGAGAAGCGAGAGACCCTCGACGCGCTGCGCGAGCGTCTCCTCGAGCGCAACTACATCAACAACCTGCTCGCGACCATCGAACGTGAGGTCGCGAACCTTTCAGCCGGCAGCGGGCAGCCGGCGGCCGGCAGTAAGTAGACGTGGGCAAAGTCGTCGGCATCGATCTCGGGACCACCAACAGCCTTGTCGCCTATGTCGATAGCGGCGTGCCGGTGGTCATCCGCGACGACAGCGGCGATGCCCTTGTGCCGTCGATTGTCTCCGTTGGTGAAGACGGGACGATCTTCGTCGGTCGCGAGGCACAGCGCCGCCTGCTGACGGCGCCGACGCGCACCGTCTACTCGGTGAAGCGCTTCATGGGCCGCGGCATCGAGGACGTCCGCGGCGAAGCGAATCTGTTGCCTTTCCGGATCAGCGGCGAAACCGGCGGCGTCGTCCGCATCGGGATCGCGGATCGCGAGTTCACGCCGCCGGAAATCTCCGCGTTCGTGCTTCGCGAGCTGAAGCATCGAGCCGAAGAGCATTTCCGCCAGCGCGGTGAGTTCGATTTCGAGGTGGACCGCGCGGTCATCACGGTGCCCGCGTACTTCAACGATGCGCAACGGACCGCCACGCGCGACGGCGGGCGCCTCGCGGGTCTCGAAGTGCTCCGCATCATCAACGAGCCGACAGCGGCATCGCTGGCGTACGGCCTGGACAAGCGTAACCGCGGGACGATCGCGGTCTACGATCTTGGCGGCGGAACGTTCGACATTTCGATTCTCAAGGTCGAGGATGGCGTGTTCCAGGTGCTGGCGACCAATGGCGACACGCACCTCGGCGGCGACGACATCGATCGGCTGCTGGTCGAGCAGGTGATCGCGGAGATCTCGTCTCGCGGACCCAAAGGGTCCGCGCCGCAACCGTCGTCCGCGACCGCAACTGTCTCCTCAGGCAATCCAGGAGATCCGAAAGGCGGTCATCCAGGCGAAGTTGGATCTGTCTGATGTCGAGGAAGCCGAGATCAGGGTTGAGCCGTCGCCTGGCGTACCCGCCGGCTATCGGAAGCGAATCACCCGCGCCGACTTCGAGCGACTGATTCGGCCGCTTGTCGAGCGGACGCTCGACCCGTGCCGCCAGGCACTGGCGGATGCGGGTCTCGAAGCACGGGACATCGACGAAGCGGTCCTCGTCGGCGGCTCGACGCGCATTCCGCTGGTTCGCCGCGTCGTCCAGGAGCTCTTCGCCCGCGAGCCGCACAGCGAGCTGAATCCCGACGAAGTGGTCGCCCTTGGTGCTGCCGTCCAAGCCGATATTCTCCTGAGCGGGCGCCGCGAGATGCTCCTGCTCGACGTCACGCCCCTCTCGCTCGGCATCGAGACGATGGGCGGCGTCGTGTCGAAGATCATCCTGCGCAACTCGACGATCCCGGCCAGCGGCCGCGAGATGTTCACATCCGGCGTCGACAACCAGACCGGCGTCGACATCCACGTGCTGCAGGGTGAGCGGGAGCTCGCGGCCGACTGCCGGTCGCTCGCGCACCTCCACCTGAAGGGCATTCCGCCGATGCCGGCAGGGCTGCCACGCATCGAGGTGGGGTTCCAGATCGACGCCAACGGGATCCTGAGCGTCGCCGCCCGCGAGCTGCGAACCGGCATCGAACAGTCGATCGAAGTGAAGCCGTCGTACGGGCTGACGGACGAGGAAGTGGAGCGCATGTTGATCGAATCGTTCGAGCATGCGGAGGCCGACTTCGAGGCGCGGCTGCTGATCGACGCGCGCAACGAAGCCGAAAGCGTGATCCAGGCGACGGACAAGGTCCTGCGGCGGCCCGATTTCGCCGCCATCGCGGCCGAGCAGCTCGAGGCGGGCGAACGCGAGCGCATCGATGCGGCCCTGACGGCGCTGAAAGCGTCGATGGACAGCACGGACCGCGCCGTCATCCAGGACAAGACGCACGCGCTCAACCATGCGACGCAGCACCTCGCAGAGGTGACGATGAACCGCTCGGTGCGCGAAGCGCTCGCCGGCAGGAACGTGAAGGACGTGTGATGCCCAAAGTGACTTTCATCATCGACGGGAAAGAGCAGACCGTGGAGTTCGAGCACGGCAAGCTCGAATACAAGGAGCACGGGCTGCCCGAGTCCTTCCTCGATGTGGCGATGAACCGCGGAGTTCACCTGGAGCACGCCTGCGGCGGGAGCTGTGCCTGCACGACCTGCCACGTCATCGTCCGTAAGGGCATGGAAAACCTGAGCGAGATGGAGGACAAAGAAGCGGATCGACTCGACACGGCATGGGAGCTGACGACGACGTCGAGACTGGGATGCCAGGCGGTTGTGAAGGGCGACGTCGTGGTCGAGTTCCCGATGTATACGCGCAATTACGTACAGGAAGGCGGCGCGATTCAGCTCGGCAAGTCGGATCGTAAGGAAGAGGAGACCAAAGAGGCAGAGGTGCGTCCGTGAAATGGACCGATACTGAAGATATCGGCATCGCGTTACAGGAAAAATTCCCCGATATCGACCCCCTCACCGTAAGATTCACCGACCTGCGCGAGCGGGTGCTTCAGCTCGACGGGTTCGACGACGACCCCAAGACGTCGAACGAGCCGAAGCTCGAGGCTATCCAGATGGCTTGGTACGAAGAATGGAAGGACAACCAGTAGGTTTAGACTGACGTCTCAACAGCCATGCAACTCAAGCGGGCCTCACTCATCGGGTTGCTCATCATCGGCGTCGCGCATACGGCGGCCGCGCAGCAGACCTCGGCCGACGTGAGCCGCCCGGCGATCCCGGTCGATGTGAGTCGCCTGCCGATAGACCTTGCCAAGATCACGCGCGAGCTTCGACAGACTCAGAGCACTGAATCGCGGAACGGCCTGCACATCCGCTACACGATCGACGTCTACGGAGCCGCGCCGCGGATCGAGTTCTTCACCAAGGAAGACAACCTCCAGACCGGACCAGTACCGTACGGGGCTCCCACGCACGGCGAGATGATCTACCACGTCACGCCCCAGGAGTTCAGCGCACCCATCGCTGATTTCAGCGCGCTCCTTCGCTGGCTCGCCGATCGCAGCAACAAGAAATAGAATTTCGACCTGGATGCGAATCCTGGTCGTGGCGGCTACCCGCGCGGAAATCGATCCGTTTGTCGCAGGGCTCCGCTTCGAGTCGGAAGGTGACTCGCGCGTGAGCAGGTACACACGCGGCGCGCACCGCGTCGACGTACTGACGCCGGGTGTCGGCATGGTCGCGACCGCGGCGTGGTGCTCGCGCGTCCTGGCCACGGAGCACTTCGACATGGCGCTCAACCTCGGGGTGTGCGGGAGCTTCGATCGTACCCTTGCGCCAGGAAGCGTTGTGCACGTCGTCTCGGAGTGCCTTTCCGAGCTTGGCGCCGAAGACGATGGAGCGTTCCTCACCATCCAGGAGTTGACGCTGCTAGGCGAGGACGAGTTTCCGTTTCAAGGCGGACGGATGCTGAACGTCGCGCCGCCTCCGAACTCCGTGCTGCGCGGCCTGCCGTCGGTGGACGGCATCACGGTGAACACCGTTCACGGCAACGAGCGATCGATCGCCGCGGTCGTGCAGCGCTTCAGGCCGCACGTGGAAAGCATGGAAGGCGCCGCGTTCATGTATGCCTGCCTGATCCACCGCCTCCCGTGCGCCGAGGTGCGCGCGGTCTCGAACGTGGTCGAGAAACGGAATCGCGGCGCATGGAAGATCGCGGAGGCAATTCGCGGCCTGGGTGAGACCGCGCTCAAGATTCTCGATCACGCATGAAACTGTCCCTCGGCTTTTCTCCGTGCCCGAACGATTGCTTCATGTTCGACGCCATCGTCAATCGGCGGATCGATCTCGAAGACCTGGAGTTTTCGATCCGCATGGCGGACGTCGAAGCGCTGAACAAGGCGGCGTTTGCCGGCCAGGCGGACGTGACGAAGCTGAGTTATCACGCGTACGCGTACTGCACGCGCGACTACGTCCTGCTGGATGCCGGCAGCGCGCTTGGACGCAACTGCGGTCCGCTCCTGATCTCGAAGCGGTCGATCCCGTTGGACGAGGTCGCGGCGGGGACGCTCGCGATCGCGATTCCTGGCAGGTACACGACGGCGAACTTCCTACTCGGCCTGGCGTTCCCGGCGGCGCTGAACAGGACGGAGCTGCTGTTTTCGGACATCGAGACCGCCGTGCTCGACGGGCGGTTCGACGCGGGGCTCATCATTCACGAGAACCGCTTCACCTACGCGGCGAAGGGCTTGAAGAAGATCATCGACCTCGGCGAATTCTGGGAAGGCGAAACTGGCGCGCCGATTCCGCTCGGCGGGATCGTCGTCAATCGCTCTCTTCCAGGCGAGGTGCAGCGCGCCGTGAACCGCGTGCTGCGTCGGAGTGTCGAATATGCGTTTGCCCATCGTGCCGCGAGCCTGCCGTTCGTGCGCGAGCACGCCCAGGAGATGAGCGAAGACGTGATGTACCGGCACATCGACCTGTACGTGAACGAGTATTCAATCGATCTCGGCGTCGAAGGGAAGCGCGCCGTGGAGCTCCTGTTCGAGCGCGCTGCGGCTGGCGGCATCATTCCAGAGGTGAAGCAGTCGTTGTTCATCGCGGCCTGACGCGTGTCTCAACCATCTGCGACCCGTCGCACGGAGCTCATCACGCTTCTCGTCATTGGTTCGGCGCTGCTGGTATGGTCAGGGATCAATCCCGCCGATCGGACGACGTGGATCCTGGAGGTCGCGCCGATCTTCATCGCGGTGCCGCTGCTCGTCGTCACCGCGCGGCGATTTCCGTTCACGCCGCTCGCGTACCGCCTCATCTTCGTGCATGCGCTGATCCTGATGCTTGGCGGTCATTACACGTACGCGGAGGTGCCGCTCGGCTTCTGGATCCAGGGCGTCTTTGGGTTCACGCGCAACCACTACGATCGGATCGGCCATTTTGCGCAGGGCTTCGTGCCGGCGGTGATCGCCCGCGAGATCCTGCTCAGACGCTCTCCTCTGAAGCCAGGGAAGTGGCTCTTCTTCATCGTTCTGAGCGTGTGCCTGGCGATCAGCGCGTGTTACGAGTTCATCGAATGGTGGTCGGCGCTGATTGGCGGTGATTCGGCGGACGCGTTTCTCGGCACGCAGGGCGATCCGTTCGACACGCAGGCGGACATGTTCATGGCGTTGATCGGCGCCATCGCCGCGCAGGTCCTGCTGGCGCGCGTGCACGATCGCCAGATCGCAAACCTTGAGTCGGGGTGTACCCGAGTCTGACTCGCTTACAAGGCGTCACCCAAGTCTGACTCGCCTGCATGGCATCACGCGAGTCTGACCCCGACAATGATTTCCTGCAGCTGCCGGAGCCCCTCGGTCAGCGAGGCGGGACCGGGCTGCAGGATGAACGCGGATTTGATCTCGTGAATCGCGCCGTTGCGGACCGCGGTGACGTTCTCCCAGCCCGAACGCGACGCGATCTTGTCCTTCCGCACGGCCTTGCCGCACCACGACGCGACGATCACGTCAGGATTGCGCCGCGCGACTTCCTCGGCGGTGATGATGCGGTCCTTGCCCAGCTTTGCGTGCCGCAGTTCCGGAAAAATCGGGTCGCCGCCGGCAATCTCAATCAGCTCCTCGACCCACTGGATGCCCGAAATGAGCGGGTCATCCCATTCCTCGAAATAAACACGCGGCCGGCGCGGAGACTGCGCGGCCGCTGCACGAACGCGATCGAGATCTGCCTCGAGCCGCGACGCGAGCTCGTCCGCGCGATCGCTGCACCCGATCAGCCCGCCGAGCATCCTGATCATCTGCAGGATTTCCGGGACGCTGCGCTGATTGAACACAACCACGCTGTACCCGCGCCGAACGAGCTCCGCTGCGATGTCCGCCTGCAAGTCGGAGAAGGCGAGGATGAGATCGGGACTGAGCGCTTCGATCTTGTCGAAGCGCGCGTTGATGAACGCCGAGACACGCGGCTTGTGACGCGCCTCCGGTGGCCGGACGGTATACCCGGATACGCCCACCACCCGATCGCCTTCGCCCAGCAGATACAGCGTTTCAGTCGTTTCCTCGGTCAGGCAGACGATACGTGAGGGATAGCGTGGCATTTCTAGGGGCGGACCTTCAGGTCCTCCCCTACGAAGGCGTCGGGATGGAGAACGCGTGCGAGCGTTCCCGCCGCGGCCGCCAGACGCGGACCCGGCGACATGAGGTAGCCGCCGTACAGCAGGTGCACCCGTCCGTTCCGGACGGCTGGAACAGAGGAGAGCAGAGACCAGACCGATCGCTCCTTCTGGAGGACCTCCGGCGCCGGTTCATCGCCCGGGTGCAGCTCGATGATGACCTGCGCCGCGCGGACGATCATCGTCTCGTTCGACGGTTGGATACCCTCACGTTTCACATCGGCGAACACGTCCTCCGCGCCGGCCACGTCCAGAAGTTCGTGCAGGAAGCCGACGCCGGCGCTCACATAGACGCCGCGCAGCGCCATCGCATCGCGGCCCATGACCAGCATCGTGCGCGGCCTCGGTCGGCCGCGTACCCGCGCGCGAACTGCATCGAGCTGTGCCTGCAGTTCGGCAGTGACGCGATCGCCTTCGACCTTGTGACCACTCAGCGCGCCAATCTCGCGAATGGTCTGCAGCACATTGGCGATGCCCGCGTGGCGGTACTTGTAGACGCGGATGCCGGCGCGTGCGAACTGTCCCTCGAGGTCGGTCTGCGAGCCGTACAGGAGAACGAGGTCCGGCTTCAGGGAGAGGATCCGCTCGACGTCTGGATCGAGCAGTGCTCCGACCCGGGGACGCGACTGCACCTCGGGTGGAAAATCGTCGTAGCTGCTGACGCCGACGACCTGAGATCCCGCGCCGACAGCGAAGAGCATCTCGGTCAGGGCGGGGACGAGCGACACGATCCGCGTCGCGACGCGCTCCTGCGCCACGAGAGCCACAAAGACGTTTTGGCCACAAAGGACACAAAGAAACGTAAGGAACGCCAAGAACGTCCTTAGTGTTCTTCGTGGCTGATTCGTCTTGGCGGCCATTGTGGCTAACTCCGTCGCACGAGCAGCCATAAGAAGAACGGCCCTCCGAGCATGGCGGTGACGACACCGACCGGCACCTCGACAGGCGCCAGCACCGTGCGCGCAACCAGATCGCAGCCGACGAGAAAGGCTGCCCCAAAAAGCGCGGATGCCGGCAGCACAATCCGGTGATCAACGCCAACCATCAATCTCACGAGGTGGGGCACGACGATGCCGACGAAGCCGATCGGACCGGCGAGCGAGACCGCCGCACTCGTGGCAAGCGATGAGCTCAGAAACGCCAGTCGCTGCGTCCGGCCGACGTCGACGCCGCGCGTCGAGGCGGCGTCGGTCCCGACGCTGAGCAAGTTGAGCGATCGCGGCAGAACCGCGAACATCGCGAACGCGATCAGGACGAGCGGGAGCGACGCGACAATCGGACCGAAGCTTCCGACGTCGAGGTCGCCCATCAACCAGCGCACAGTCCGATACGTCTGCGCGAAGTCGGCCATGTATTGGACGAACAGGATGAGCGCGGAGAAAAACGAATTGAGCGTGACGCCTGCGAGCAGCAAGACCATCGTCGACATCGTGCGCCCCGGCCGGGTCGCGAGACCGTAGACGATTGCAGACGCGAGGAGCGCTCCCGCGAGGCTCGCAAGGGGCACCGGCGACAGTGCGCCCAGGCTCACGGCGGTGCTGAAGGTAATCACCAGGATCGCGCCAAGCGCGGCGCCGGCCGACACGCCGAGCGTGAACGGGGTCGCCAGAGGATTCCGCAGGAGCGCCTGCATCACAACACCGGCCGATGCCAGCGTCGCGCCCACGACAGCGCCAGACAGCACACGCGGCATTCGCGCGACGAAAAAGATCTGGGCGTCGACGTTGTCGGCAAATGGGATCGACCGGTCGAATACGCGCGCCAGACTGATCTGTGTGCTTCCGACCAGCGGCGCCAGCACGCAGGTGACGACGGCGAGCGCGCCGTAGCCGGCGATCGTGACAGCAAGCCGCGTACGAATCGAAGGGCCCTCGGCCTGTTCCACGGACCCGCCGCCTTCGCCGCTCTGCGGCTTCGGCGAGCCAGGAAAGGGTCCGCGCCGCACTGTGGAGGTACTCATCGTCCGCGCCACAGGGTCGGGATGTTCATCGGGTCCGGCTCACGGGAATGACGGTGAGGTGGCCGGCGCGCGGATGAAACTGCACGTCAGCGTCCACGTCGTACAACTGCTGCACCATGGTCCCGGTAAGCACGTCGTTTGTCGGACCCTGAGCCAGTACCCGCCCGCCGCGCAGCAGCACCAGCCGATCGCACAGTGACGCTGCGAGATTCAAATCATGCGTCGCAAGGACCATCGTCACCTGCCGCTCGCGATTGAGGCGCGCAAGCAATGACGCGACCTCGAGCTGGTAGCCGAGATCGAGCGACGCCGTCGGCTCGTCGAGCAGGAGCAGTTCGGTGGCCTGCGCCAGCGCGCTTGCGATGATCACGCGCTGCTTTTCGCCGCCACTGAGCGTCATGTAGTTGCGATCGGCGAGGTCCGCCGTACCGGTCACAGTGAGCGACTCGCGCGCAATAGCGAAGTCCGAGGGTCCCTCGAGCTGAAACGCGCCGAGGTGAGGATGGCGCCCCATCAGCACCATCTCCATCGTCGAGTAATCGAAGGCCGGGTGTGTTTCCTGCGGAACGACCGCTATGTGCCGTGCCAGTTCCCGTCGCGTGAATGACGAAAGCGGCCGATCGTCGAGCATGACGGCGCCGCCATGCGGTCGCAGTACTCCGCAGAGCAGCTTGAGGAGGGTTGTCTTGCCGCAGCCGTTGGGACCCAACAGTCCCGTAAGCGATCCTGGCGTAATCTCGACGCTGACGTCAGCGAGCGAAAACGCCGTGCGTTCACCCGCATAGCCGAACGAGACGGCCTCAGCGCGCAGCATGCCTGCCGCTGAAAGAGCCATTGCGTCTCCTTCCGGCGTCTCACGCGCCGGTGAAAGGGACAAGAGCCGCGGGGCAGGTTTCCTGACTCGCGAAGCGTCGCTTCGCTTACAGTGGCGGGACCGCGTGGGATTTTCACCCACTTCCCCTGCTCTCCCCAAGGCGACCTAAAGATAGGCCTCTATGGGAGTTGAACGATTACCCGGACCGAGTCGGTTGTGGTCGGCGAGTATAGCACGTAGAATTTTTCGAACAGGGCAGACACAAGCAACGCCGCTACGGCGCTGCGGGAGACAGACACGAGCAACGCCGCCGAGGCGTTGCGGGAGACAGACACGAGCAACGCCGCCGAGGCGTTGCGGGAGACAGGGTGCGGTCACGTATTGAAGCAGCCGGGTTGGCTGAGATCGACGCGAAGCTCCGCGCTGCGGAGCGACTCACGTTCGACGATGGCGTCGCGCTGTTCAACTCGCCAGATCTGCTGGCGGTGGGATCGCTGGCGAATCGCGAGCGCGAGAAGCGCCACGCTGCGCGCACGTATTTCAATTACAACCTGCGACTGGAGCCGACCAATGTCTGCGTCGCGAGCTGTCTGTTCTGCTCGTTCGCGCGGCTGCAGCCGTCCGACTCCGCGGCCTACACGATGTCGCTCGAGCAGGCGTGGGACAAACTGCGTCGCCGCGCACATCAGCCGCTCACCGAGCTGCACATCGTCAACGGTCTCAATCCGCACCTTCCGTTCAGCTATTACACGGAGCTGCTGCGCGGATTCAAACAGATCCGGCCGGCCATTCATCTGAAGTGCTTCACTGCCGTGGAGATCGCATTTTTCGCGGATCTCTACAAGATGTCGGACGAGCAGGTGCTGCGCGAGCTCATTGACGCCGGCCTGGATTCCCTTCCCGGTGGCGGTGCGGAGATATTCGCGGAACGCGTTCGCAGGAAGATCTGCCACGACAAGTGCGGCGCCGATCGGTACCTCGACATCCATCGCATCGCGCATCGTCTCGGGCTGCGCACGAACGTGACGATGCTGTACGGTCACATCGAGACGATGGAGGAGCGCGTCGACCACATGATGCGGTCGCGCGCGCTGCAGGACGAGACGGGTGGTTTCCAGGCGTTCATCCCGCTCGCGTTTCACCCCGACAACAATCAGATGCGCAAGCTGCCCGCGCCGAGCGCGGCGGACACCCTCCGCGTGCATGCGGTCGCGCGGCTGATGTGCGACAACATCCCCCACATCAAGGCGTTCTGGATTGCGACGGGTGTGGACGTGGCGCAGACGGCGCTGTGGTTCGGGGTCGACGACCTCGATGGCACCGTGCAGGAAGAGAAGATCTACCATATGGCCGGATCGCCGACGCCCGAAGGGATGACGACGGCCCAGCTCACGCGTCTCGTCCGTGCCGCCGGCCGCGAGCCGCTCGAGCGCGACACGCTCTACAACATCGTCAACGTTCCGGCCGCGGCCTGCTGATCGCCGTGCATCAATCCCGAGATCGTTACGACGGGACTCTCTCTCCCCGTTACACTCTGCGATAGAGAGGGAACGCTCCTCCTGATGCGGGAGTCCCACGGAGGGCAGGACGCAGACATGAAGCCACGAATCAATGTAGGCATAATCGGAACCGGCTGGTGTGGCGGCATCCGCGCCGTAGCCGCCGCGGCGAGCCCGTGGGTCAACGAACTCCATATCGCTGAGATCAAGGAAGAGCGTCTCAAAGAGGTCGCCGCCTTGACTACGCCGGTGACCGCCACCACCGACTACCGCGTGCTGGTGGAGAACCCATCGATCGACGCGGTGATGATCTCGACGACCCCCGAGCCGACACACTATCCGATTGCCAAAGAGAGCCTGCTGGCCGGCAAGCATGTATTCCTGGAGAAGCCGATTGCCATGGAGCTCCACGAGGCCGACGAGCTCATCGCGATGGCGCACTCGAAGAAGCTGACGTTCACAATCGGCTATTCGCAGCGGTTCAACCCGAAGTTCGCGTTCGTGAAGCGCTCGATTGAAGACGGCACGATCGGCGAGCCGTGCAGTGCGATGGTCAGCCGCCACATCACCCGGAACCTTGGCAAGAAGATCGGCGGCCGCGTGAAGTTGTCACCCGCCGCGATGGAAGCGACGCACGACATCGACTTCGTGCTCTGGTGCCTCGCGCCCCGGAAGCCGATTCGCGTCTACGCGCAGGAAGTCCACAAGATCATGAAGGGGCAGTACAACGTGCCCGACTGCGTCTGGATCATCGTCACGATGGACGACGGTACGGCGTTCACGATTGGTGCGGGCTGGGTGCTGCCGCCGGCGTATCCGAATTTCTCGTCCACCTGGATCGAGTTCGTCGGCACCGAAGGCGCGGTGATGGTCGATGACACCCATCGCGACGTGTACACCACCACGATGAACAAGGGCATCCAGTTTCCGATTTCGTCGATGCCCGGCGAAAAGGTGAATCATGTGTACGCGGGTCCGATGGAGGCCGAGACGGTGCACTTCCTGGAGTGTGTGGCGATGGGCAAACAGCCCCTCGTAACCGGTGAACAGGCGCGGCTCGTCATGCAGGTCTACCGGGCGGCGGATTTGTCCGCTGAGACGGGGCAGCCGGTTGACCTGACCGTGGCTTCGTCCTCGGCGCCGACGTCCGAACCGACGTTCGCGTAATGCAGCTGCAGGCGAGGGGCGTGGACACACTGACCGTCGTGGGTGCCGTGCGGGACGTCGAAGCGACGACGGCACGGCCCACGAAGACCCGGTGGTGGATGCTCAGCCTGTTCAGCCTGATGTATCTCATCTCCTATCTGGACCGCGGCATCATCTCGGTCGCACAGCCGGAGATCAGAGCGCAGTTCGGCCTGAGCCTCAGCGACATGGGCCTGGTGCTCGCGGCGTTCACGTGGGCGTATGCTTTCGGTCAGGTTCCAGCCGGTTGGCTTGGAGACCGCTTCGGGCCGAGAAAGGTGCTCACCGCACTCCTCGCGTTCACATCGGCTGCCGCCTTGATGACCGGCGCGGCGACTGGGCTTACGTCATTGTTCAGCGCCCGACTGCTTCTCGGCATCGGCGAGGCGGGGGCGTTCCCGGTCGCCAGCCGCGGGATGCAGCTCTGGTTTGCACCGGCAGAGCGCGGTCGCATCCAGGGGATTACCCACTTCTTCAGCCGGTTCGCCGTGGCGATTACACCGCTCGTCGCCGGTGGCATCATGGTCGCCTTCGGCTGGCGCGCGATCTTCTACATCCTTGGCGCGGTCGGTCTGGCGTGGGCCGTGTTGTTCGTGATCGTCTACAGGAACCTGCCGGAAGAACATGCCGGGGTGAACCGCGCGGAGCTCGCGCGGATTCGAGGCGTCAACCCGGACGGCTCCATCAAACACCCGAACATCACGCGACTCTCCGTCCCATGGGGGACGATCTGTCGCTCGCGCAACATGTGGTTCATCGCGCTCGGGTACTGCTGTTTCTTCTTCGGGACCAATTTCTATCTCACCTGGTATCCAACGTACCTTCGGGAACATCGCCAACTGACGTTGCAGGCGTTGGGACTGATCGGTTCGCTTCCCCTTGTTGCCGGCATGCTGGGAGACGTGGTTGGCGGGTACCTCAGCGACATGCTGCTGAAGCGCACGGGGAACGCCACGCTGGCCCGTCGAGCGGTGGCCGCTCCCGGCTTTCTGTTGGCGGGGGTCTTCGTTGTTCCTGCAGCGATGACGGAGAGTCCCGGGATCTCCATCCTGTGCCTGGCCCTCTCGTTCTTCTTTCTCGAGTTCGTAATCGGCCCCGCGTGGGCCGTGCCTATGGACGTGGGCGGGCAGTTCAGTGGCACGGTGACCGGAGTCATGGTCATGGCAGGCGCCCTGGCGGCGTCGATGACTCCGCTGGTGTACGGCGGACTATTTGATAGGGGTTACTGGGTAGCTCCGTTCTTCGTGTCTGCCGCGGTGATGTTTGCCGGCGCTCTCATTTGGACGTTTCTGATCGATCCGGAGAAATCGGTTGTCGTTTCCACGTAGTCGCTGCATTGGCCACGCGCGGTCCTGCAGCGACGTCCAACCAACGGGAGAATTCATGCAGACCAAGCATCAGGCCCTGGCGGTTGTCCGCACGACCGTGCTTGTCGTGGCCGGTGTCACGGCACTCCTCGCCTACCAGATGAGCGAACCCGCCAGCGCCGCCGCCCAGACCAACACGATCGCACCGAAGCGGATGGTGACTCAAGGCCCCGCCAAAGTTGTGGTCGAGAACATGTATCAGTGCCCGGTCACCGTCGAGAACTATCGTCCGTCAGGCGTGGGGCAGATCACCGCGACCGATGGGACGGTCATCACGATGCCGGTCGTGACGGCCTTTCAAAAAGGGCTGGGACCAAAGAGTGCCGATCTCTACAACGAATGCACGCAGGTCACGCCGCAGAAGTCGGCCGACGTCTCGACCGCCAAGGTGCCGATCATCGAGGTCGACAAGGACGGCGAACTGATCACCGGCTACATCGTCGCGGACAACTATTACGAGATGTACGTGAACGGCACGCTCGTGTCGGTCGACAACACGCCCTACACCCCTTTCAACTCGACGATCGTCAAGTTCAGGGCCAAGCGGCCGTACACCCTCGCGTTTCTCGTAGTGGACTGGGACGCGCACCTTGGCCAGGGGATGGAGGTGTTTCCCAACACGCCTGCCGGCAAGGATTGGTACCCTGGCGACGCCGGCCTCATCGCGCACTTCAGCGATGGCACCGTGACCGACAGCAACTGGAAGGCGCAGTCCTTCTACATTGCGCCGCTCAATTCTCCGGACGAGGTGGTAGAGCGGGGGAACGTGCACGACACGACCGCACTCGGGCGCGTTCACCCGGTCGCCAGGAAGCCGGACTGCCAGGAGAAGTGCTACGCGGTGCACTACCCGATCCCCTCCGGCTGGCAGTCCTCGACATTCAACGACTCGACCTGGCCGCGCGCGTACGAGTACACGGACACCGATATCGGTACGACGGCGTTGCCGGCCTACTCTCGCTATCCTGAGCTGTTCTCGGGCGCGCGCTGGATCTGGTCGGTCAACCTTGTGTTCGACAACGTGGTGATTACGCGCAGAACCGTGCGCTGACAGACGGATGACTCGTACGCTTCCATAGGACTCCGTCTGGAGCGGTGTGCCTCCGTTCGCCTCACTGGCCGCCACCTGCTCACCTATCGCCGACCGTTCCGGGCGTATATACTTTTTCCTAGGCTAATGGCATCACTGATTCCGTTGCTCACGGAGTTCGAGAAAGAGCACATCGCTGAGAGGCAGGCCCTGCCGGATCAGTACCTGGGCCTTTCCGACACCGAGATGGACGCGCGCATTGCTGCGGCACGCGCGAAGCTCGGCAATAGGCTCGTCATCCTTGGGCATCACTACCAGCGCGACGAAGTGATCCGGTTTGCCGACTACACGGGCGACTCGTATCGGCTCGCGAACCAGATCGCATCGCGTCCCGAAGCCGAATTCATCGTGTTTTGCGGCGTGCATTTCATGGCGGAGAGCGCGGACGTCCTGTGCGCTCCGAATCAGCAGGTGATCCTGCCTGACCTCGCCGCGGGGTGCTCGATGGCGGACATGGCCGCTCCGGACCAGCTGGAGACGTGCTGGGAAGAACTCACGCAGATGGGCGTCACTCTTCAACGTCGTTCGGGGCAGCCTGGCGTGATCCCGGTGACGTACATCAATTCCGCGGCATCGATCAAAGCATTCGTCGGCGAGCGGGGCGGAACTGTCTGCACCTCGTCAAACGCGGCGGCGACGCTGAAGTGGGCGTTCGAGCGCGGCGAAAAGATTCTCTTTCTTCCCGATCAACATCTCGGGCGCAACACTGCCTACAAGATGCGCATTCCGCTCGACGAGATGGTCGTCTGGGATCCGAACGAGATCTTTGGTGGCCTCGATCCCGACGACGTGCAGCGCGCGCGGATGATCCTGTGGAAGGGGCACTGCTCGGTCCACATTCGATTTACCGCGGCGCAGATTCACGCGCTCCGACAGCAGAATCCGGGCATTCGCGTCATCGTTCACCCGGAAGTGCCGTGGGACGTCGTCCAGGCAGCCGACGACAGCGGCAGCACTGAATACATCATCAAGACGGTGACGGAAAGCCCGGTGGGCTCCGTCTGGGCCGTCGGCACGGAAGTGCATCTCGTCAACCGTCTTGCGCGGCAGGTCGCGCCAGAGCGCACGGTCGTGTCGCTCGATCAGTTCGGCTGCCTGTGCTCGACGATGTTCCGTGTCTCGCCAAACCACCTGCTCTGGATTCTCGAAGAGCTGGTCGAGGGCCGCGTGCACAACCGCGTCGTCGTACCCGAGGACGAGAAGCGTTGGAACCGTGTCGCCCTCGATCGGATGTTGTCTATCCGATAGCTCGGCTACTCCCAACTCCCAACCGCCAACTTCCAACTCCCACGGCGATCGAAAGCGAAGGTCATCTTGGGAGTTGGGCGTTGGGCGTTGGGAGTTTGTGATGTACGATTCGTTCTTTCGACCGACCGACGAGGAGGACGCATGGCGCATGAACTTCCCAAGCTCCCGTATGACTTCGCAGCGCTCGAGCCGCACATCGACGCGCGAACGATGGAAATCCATCACGGGAAGCACCACCAGGCATATGTCACGAACCTGAACGCCGCGCTCGAGAAGCATCCCGAGCTGCAGTCGAAGAGCATCGAGGACCTGTGCCGGGGCATCAACAGCGTTCCCGAAGACATCCGCACCGCGGTGCGCAACAACGGCGGCGGCCACTGGAATCACAGTCAGTTCTGGACGTGGATGGCGCCCGACGCGGGCGGCGCGCCGACCGGAAAAATCGGCGATGCCATCAGCTCGTCCTTCGGCGGCTTTGATGCGTTCAAGGAACAGTGGGG
Source organism: uncultured Acidobacteriota bacterium (assembly GCA_963741135.1). GTDB lineage: Bacteria > Acidobacteriota > Vicinamibacteria > Vicinamibacterales > UBA2999 > Gp6-AA40. The sequence goes on along the minus strand of CAVUHC010000002.1, from coordinate 73,465 downwards.
CAAGGCAGGAGTCGGCCGCTTCGGCAGCGGCTGGGTGTGGCTGCTCAACGATGGCGGCAAGCTCTCCATCGTCAGCACGCCGAATCAGGACAATCCGCTGATGGAAGGAAAGAAGGCCATCCTCGGTTGTGACGTATGGGAACACGCCTACTACTTGAAGTATCAGAACCGCCGGCCCGACTACATCACTGCGTGGTGGAACGTGGTGAACTGGGCTGAGGTGAACAAGAGCCTGTAGGGGTTAGGGGTTAGGGATCAGGGGAAGGGGTTAGGGGTCAGCGGGAAGGTGTTAGGAGGGCGGGTTTGGCGGACCCGCCTCTTCGTACGTGCGGCCGGCTTCAGCCGGCCTCCTTACTTCTGTCGCATCAGCGCGAACTCCACTGGCTGGCCCTGGCCGCCTTCGGCCATCCGTGTGAACGCTATCGCGTCGCCCTTCAGCGTGCCGCTCCAGTTCAGCGTGACTTCGCCGCCGCGTCCCATCTGCTTGGTCTTGAATTTGAGCATGCCGTTCGCGATCGTCCCTTCCTCGATCGGGATTTCGCCGCCGCGCCCACCGGCCACCGAGCCGCTCAGCTTTCCGCCGTCCGCCTTCAACGTGAGCGTCACCTGCTGAGGTCCGCGTCCCCCCGGGACTTCCCCTGCCCACTTGCCATCCACCGAGCCCTGGGCGAGGGCGAGAAACGGGAGCGCAGCGATGCAGATGAATAAGATGCAGATTTTCAACTTCATGGATTTCTCCGTCTGATTTGAAGAAAGAGGTTAAGCGCGCGAGATCCTACGCCTGGTGATACGCGCGCCCGGACGGAAGTGTTTACGCCTCAGGCGTGAGCGGGTGCGCGGCGATCAGATTGTCGTGAACGACGTGGCCGCCAATGAGGTGTTCCTGGATGATTCGCTCGAGGACGGGCGGATCGCATTCGCCGTACCACGCGCCTTCGGGATAGACCACGGCAATCGGGCCGCCTTCGCAGATCCGGAGGCAGTTCGCTTTTGTCCGCAGGATCCCGCCCTGCTCCGACAGCTTCAATTCCTTGAGGCGCCGCTTCAGAAAGTCCCACGCGGCCAGGCTGCGATCCTTGTCGCAGCACTTCGGATTCGTTTGATCGCAGCAGAGAAAAATGTGACGCCGCGCGACTGGAATGCCGATCGTTGCGGCGACTTCGCGTTGGGACTCGGTCAAAACAGCGTGACCTCCACGACCTCGCCTTTCTCGACGCTGTCGGTTTGTGCGGGAATCTCGATGTAGCCATCAGCCTGCGACATGCTGGTGATGTCGCCGGAGGCCTTGAATGCCGGCACCGCCACGCCATCGACCACGCGCACCGTGTAGAACTGGTGACGGCCGGGGGAAGAGACGACGCGCTGGGCGAGCGGGACGGTAACCTTCTTGACCGCGTGCGGTGCCAGCCGCGCGATCCGGCGCAGTGCCGGCACGAGCAGGATGTGGGCGTTCGACAGGCACGATGAAGGGTAGCCAGGCATCCCGAAGAACGGCTTGCCTCCGACGACGCCGAACGCGGTCGGTTTCCCCGGCTTGACGGAGATGCCGTGAAAGAGGACCTCGCCCTTGTCGCTCAGCACGTCAAGGATCAGATCGCGCTCTCCAACGGAACTGCCGCCCGAGAACACGAGGATGTCGTCCGCGAGGCTTTCGTCCACTGCCCGGCATAGATCCGCGATCGTGTCGACGGCCGTGCGGTGAGGCACGGGCACGCCGCCATGATCAGCGATGACGGCCGAGAGCGTGAACCGATTGATGTCGTAGATATGCCCGGGCTCGAGCGGCTGGCCTGGATCGACAATCTCGTTGCCCGTCGAGAGGATCGCGACGCGCGGGCGCGCATAGACGTCGACGTGCGCAAGGCCCAGCGCGGCAAGCGCTCCCACACGGCTGGCATTCAGCACCTCGCCGGCGCGCATGACCGTCTGGCCGGTCTTGATGTCGGCGCCTTGCCGCCCGATGTTCTGTCCAGATTCAGCGGCTGTGAAGACGCGGACCTGAGACGAATCAGCCTCGGTCTGTTCGACCATGACGACCGCGTCGGCGCCGGAAGGCATTGGCGCGCCCGTCGCTATCTCGGTGCACTGGCCCGGACCGACCGTCCGCGTGGGCATCTGACCGGTGAACACTTTTTCAATGCAGGTGAGCGTTGTCGGACGCGTAGGCGTGGCGCTGGATGTGTCTCCCGCACGGACCGCGTATCCGTCCATCGCCGCGCGCGAGAACGGTGGGACGTCGGCTGTCGCGACCGCGTCCCCGGCCAGGACGCGTCCGTGTGCGGCGTCGAGGGCCACGCGCTCCGTGCGATCGATCGGATGGATGGCGCCGTCAATCAATGCACGCGCCTGATCGAGCGGGATCGTGTCCTTGAACGGCCGCATCTTGGTGGTCATACAGTCAATTCAAAATGCAAAATGCAAAATGCAAACACTGTGTAAACGGGAAGCACTCGGGTCGAATTCGCCGCGGAATCAGCTGGTTGACTCACGCTACTCGGTGTTTGCATTTTGCATTTTGAATTTTGCATTTTCCTTGGTCACCGTGACACCTGCTGCACGACGTGACCAAGCTCGGGAATAATCAGCCGCGTCATCGCAAGGCGGACGGCATCCGGTGATCCGGGGAGGACGAAAATCGCTTTGCCCGACGCCGTGCCGGCCGTCGCTCGGCTCATCATCGCGGCGGCGCCGATCTGCTCGAAGCTGAGCATGCGGAACAGCTCTCCGAATCCCGTGAGCCGCTTTTCCAGCAGGCGATCGATCGCTTCGAATGTACCGTCACGCGAGGTGATGCCCGTGCCGCCCGTCGTCACGATCACCTGTGTGCGCGCGTCTGAGAGCTGCTGGGCGATGGCGGTGGCGACCGCATCGGGGTCGTCGCGCACGATGGCGCGGCCGGTGACGACATGGCCTGCGGATTCAAGGAGATCCCGGATCGCCTGCCCCCCGGTGTCGGTCGCCTCGGTGCGCGTGTCGCTGACCGTCAGCACGAAACACCCCACCGCTTTGGGCGCGTGCGATTTGTGTTCTTCCTGGCTCACGTTCGGATTATATCGACGCCTCACGGACGTGCTATAAGATCCGGCGCGCCGTCCGGGACAGCGACCGCGGCCGCGATTGTCATCAGCAACTGAGGGATTCCATCATGAGTATTGCCACTGTTGCCGACCCCCCCGCCCTATCGCGCCAGTCGCGCACGGGCACAAGCGTGCTCCTCGCGATCGCTGCCGTCATCGCGGTCACGTTCTTCATCATTGCGGCGGTTCCGTACCTCTCGTTGAACGAGGCACGGTTCGGACCATATTGGGCGTTGCGAAACTGGCTGTTGCTCCATATTGGCGGCGGTGCGGTCGCGCTGCTCACCGGGCCCGTCCAGCTATGGCTTGGCTTGAGCGATCGCCGGATGGGTCTTCACCGGTCGCTTGGGTTCGTGTACATCGCCAGCGTGATATCCGGCTCGATCGGCGCCTTCTATCTTGCATCGCATACGCAGGGCGGCTGGGTGTTTGGTGCGGGTCTCACCGGCCTTGGGGTCGCATGGCTCGTGACGACAGGGCTCGCGTTCGTGGCCATCAAGAGACAGCTTTACGACCAGCACAAGGAATGGATGATTCGCAGTTATGTGGTGACGTTTGCGTTCGTGACATTTCGAGCGCTGCAGGGCGCGTTGAGTGCGGCGAACGTGGGGACATTGCTAGAGCAGCTTGCGGTCGCGAGTTGGTTCTGCTGGGCGGTTCCATTGCTGATCACCGAGGCGATTCTGCAGGGCCGGAAAATCGTGGCCGTTCGAAGAGTGTTATAGTTTTTGTTTGTGCGCTCTCGAACGAATCGAGGAGGGCGCCGCTGGCCGCATCCCTTTCGCGCCCTTAGCTCAGTTGGATAGAGCGTCTGGCTACGAACCAGGAGGTCGCAAGTTCGAGTCTTGCAGGGCGCACCAATCCTTCGACATTTCGCGCACTTTCGCTCTGACCGTCGGGCGCGTTTTGGCACGTTGCCCTTTTTTTGCCCTCTTCCATCGGCTTCCATCGGCTTCCATCGGCTTCCATCGGCGCCCTTTTGGCGCAAGTGCCGCCAGCCACGGGAGACATCACGACGCAGGCACCATGAGGGGTGCGCGGCGGTGGGCAAACAACGTTCTACTTCGTGTCTGTTACCGATTGCCGAGCCTTGCTTCGCGATGCGGAGTTCCAGGTGCGCGCGTCCTCTCGAAGGCGCAAGCGGATGGAAGTCGCCTCCCGGTCCGTGAACGTTTCAATCAATCGTGAATTCAAATCGAAATTCGCGCGCATGATGCCGGTCTGCGCATGACTCTGCGGCGGCAGCGTGAGATGGCCGAGCTCGTGTGCGATGACATCACCCAGCAAGGTCACAACATCACGATCGGGCGGCAACGACATCGCGACGACTCGCTCGTAGTAGACGTACGCCCGGCGGGCGACCATCGCGGCCTCTCCGACGACGCCGTCCGAGACACCGTCTCGGGCAGCTTTCTGCTGCGCCTCTCGAGGCTTCAATAACACAACGGTGTACGGCAACAGTCTCTTCTGCCGGATGGCTTCCTGACCATCGATCCAGGTCAGTCCGACGCCGATCCGCTCGTAGATTTCCGCGGCGCGCGCCTCTGCGAACTTCAGGGTGTCTTCGGGAACACCAGCATAGTTATCGACTCGTACGATCACGCTGGCCTCGATCCTCCTCTTGCCTTCGTGCGTGTCCTGTCTCGAGGCAGCTCGTACGCTGCCAGATGTCGATATCGCGATCGCGACCGCTAGGACGACCCTGGTTGTCTTCGCCACGCTTCCGTCCTCCTCGTTTGGAGAGGCGGAAACGAGTGGCGAAAGCTCTCATCGCTTCATGGATTCGTCGTCACGTCCAGGCGCAACCGCTGCTTGATTGCGGCTGCCTGACCTTCGCGGAACGTCTCGACTCGACGCGTCGTCCGATCGAGGTGTGACCGCATGATGCCGTGTGAAGAATGACCCGAACCCAACAGCAGATGCCCGAGCTCGTGGGCGATGACGTCACCGAGCGTGATGGCCGGGCCGCGCAGTGGCACGGTTTCCGCCAGCACGCCGTCGTAGTAGACGTAGGCGCGGCCGATGAACGGCGCTGCCTGCCCCATGAGGCCGTCTTTGAGGTTTCCGGCGGCGGCCTTCACCGTGGCCGGCGCGTCGGCCATGATGAGCACCGTATATGGCGCAGCGATCGTGCCGCTATTCGCGGAGTCCGCGTCAGCCCAATCGATGTGTACGCCGGCCAACGAGAAGACGTCGCTGGTGCGTGCTTTTGCCAACGCCAGCGTGGCCCCGTCCACGCCGGCACGATTTTCGATCCGAACCCGCGCCGCGACCACCGGCTCCGAGACGAGGCCCTGCTCGCGCGCAAGAGCATCGTTCCAGGATGCGAGGGTCGAGACCACGACGAGCCCGACAATCGTGTGCCACTGCCGATGCGCCACGTCTGATGCCTCCCTGTTTGGAGAGGCGGAAACGGACGGCAAAACCTCTTACGACGAATTTCGAGCGTAGAATCCGGGTATTCCGGATCAGGCTCCCGACGTCACGGCGCTTCTGCTGGCATGGCGGGCCGGTGACGAAGCGGCGCTCGGCCGCATCGTGCCGCTCGTCTATGCGGAGCTGCGGCAGATCGCGCGCCGCTGCCTCAGAGGGGAGCGGGCCGGTCACACGCTGCAGGCGACGGCGCTGGTGAACGAGGCATTCCTGCGGCTCGTGGATGCTCGGTCAGGTGAATTGGCAGAACCGCGTCCACTTCCTCGCCATGTCAGCGCGCCTGATGCGCCGCGTGCTGGTCGATTCGGCGCGGGCGAAGCGGACCGAGAAGCGGGGCGGGGACGTGGTGAGGGTGATCGCTCGCCGAGGCGCTCGGCCGCGTCCGCGATGGCCTCGGCGGGGACGTCCCGTCGCCCTCAACGACGCGCTCGAGCCTCGGAGAAGGTGGACGCGCGTAAGGGGCGCAAATCGTCGAGCTCCGCTTCTTTGGCAGGACTCACCGTCGAAGAAGCCGCGGCGGCGGAGGTCTCGCCGCAGACCGTCGGGCCGTGAGTGGACGTCGCGAAGGCGTGGCTGCGACGTGAAGAGCGATCAGGATCGAGCGCTTGACCCCCTACGAACGTAGGGGTCCCTCATCACAAACCGGCTCGAATCGAGGCGACCGCCAGCGCCACGCGGTTGGTGCGTGGAACTTCTCGAGCAGAGCGGAGACGTGATCCTTCACCGTTTGCTCACGAATTGCGAGTCGATGCGCGATTTCGCCGTTTGTGAGCCTCGACCACCAGACGAAGCACGTCGCGTTCGCGGCTCGTGAGGGGGGCCATTCCCTGTCGGCCTCCCCATACCGAGAGGCGTAAACCTCGACGAAACCTCTCACGACGCGCGGGTGAGGGTGGGAATTGCGCGGATCGCGTTGCATCGGGTATCCCCGTCGCCTAGAATTCGGCCAACTCCGCAACAATTCGACGAGCGAATCGTGACGGAAGGGGACACCGTGCGGGTGCTGAGGGTGTCGACGGACGCGGGTGGGCGGCTGAATGAGCGCCGCGGATGCGCGCTGGCAACGGGTAAACGAGCTGTTTCACGCGGCGGCTGCGCGTGTGGCCGAGGAGCGTGACGCGTTCTGGCCGCCCAGTGCGGCGACGATGCGCAGCTACGACGCGAAGGAGTAGCTGCTGATCGCCGCGCACCGTAACGCCACCGCACCCTCGAGCTCCCCAGCGATCAGCATGGGCAGCGCTCGGCGACTACGAGGTCACCGCGTTCATCGCGGCCGGCGCGATGGGCGAAGGTCTACCGCGCCCGGATACGAAGCTCGGTCGCGAGGTCGCGTTGAAGATCCTGCCGCCGGCGTTTGTCACCGATCCGGATCGCCGTGCGCGATTCGAGCGCGAGGCGCGGCTGCTCGCATCACTGAATCACCCGAACATCGCGACAATCCACGGTTTCGTCGAAGACGAGGAACGTCGGCGCTCGCGCTCGAACTCGTCGATGGCGAGACGCTCGCAGACCGGATCGCGCACGGACCACTCCACTGGACGAGGCGCTGCGCATCGCGAGGCAGATCGCGGAGGCGCTGGAAGCGGCGCACGACCAGGGCATCATCCATCGCGACCTGAAGCCCGCAAACATCAAGGTCCGCTCAGACGGGACGGTGAAGGTGCTCGACTTCGGCTTGGCGAAGTTCGCGGAGGCGGGTGAGGCGGGTGGGGCAGCGCACCTGTCGATGTCGCCGACCATCACATCGCCCGCCATGATGGCGTCGGGGTCGTGTCCTTCTGGACGGCCGTGTACATGTCGCCGGAGCAGGCACGCGGCAAGTCCGGCGATCGCCGCAGCGATATGTGGGCATTTGGATGTGTCCTCTTCGAAACGCTGACCGGCAAACGAGCGTTCCACGGCGAAGACGTCTCCGACACGCTCGCCGCAGTGTTGCGCGGCGAGCCCGATTGGAACGCTATCCCGGCCCATACGCCACCATCGATCCGCAGATCGCTGCGCCGTTGTCTGGAGAAAGATCGGAAGCGGCGGATCGATTCCGCAGCCGCGGCGCGGCTGGAGATCGAGGATGTGCTGGCTGGACCACTGCATGCTACGCCGTCAGGTTCCACCGCGATCGGAGTGCACCCGCTGTGGAAACGCACGCTCTCAGTCGTGACTGCCGCGATGCTGGGCGGCGTGTTCATCGGCGCTGTTGTGTGGAGTCTCAGACCCTCAGCACTGTCATCACCGGCTGTTACGCGGTTCCCCTTCATACTCGGAGAGGGTCAACAATTCAGCAACGCCAATCGACAGTCAGTGGCGATTTCTCCGGATGGCACCCAAATGGTCTACGTGGCCAACCAGCGGTTGTACCACTCCGGTGGATGTCACAGATCGATGCGAGGCCCATGGCAGGTACCGATGGCGCCATTCACCCCATCTTTTCGCCCGATAGCCGATTCATCGTCTTCTGGTCGTCAGCGGACCTCACACTCAAGAAAATCAGCGTCGACAGCGGAACCGCCGTCACGTTGTATCCAGTAGACAATCCTTTCGGAATGAGCTGGACGCGGACGGGATTGTCTTCGGCCAGCGTAGCACCGGCATCATGCGTGTTTCCGCCAACGGCGGCAAACCAGAAGTTCTCGTTCGGGTGAAGGAAGGCGAGCTGGCCTACGGCCCGCAGGTCCTGCCGGGTGGGCAGGCCGTGTTGTTTACCCTCGCGAACGCCGTAGATGCTGACTGGGCGTGGGACAAGGCGCACATCGTCGTTCAACTGTTGAAGTCCGGGGAGCGAAAGATGCTCGTGGATGGTGGCGCCGACGCCCGTTACGTGCCAACTGGACATCTAAGTGTACGCCGTCGGTGGAACGCTCCTCGCCGTGCCGTTCGACGTGCGCCGATTGGAGGTCAAGGGAGGAGCGACGCCAATCGTCGAAGGCGTAAGAACCAACCCGGTTACGGGTGCAGCGCAATTCAGTTTCTCAAACAGTGGGTCGCTGATCTACATCCCAGGTCCGCCTTCGACGGGCCTGGCGGCGACTCTCGCAGTCATTGACAGAAAGGGCGCCGTCGAACCATTGAAGCTCCCGGCAGGACCGTACGAAGTTCCCGCGCATGTCGCCCGACCGGCACGCGAGTCGCCTTTGGATCCGACGATGGCAAGGACGCAAACGTCTGGATTTACGAACTGTCGAGCGCAAGCGCAGCACGGCGGCTCACGTTTGGCGGTCGGAATCGGTTTCCTATCTGGACGTCGGATGGAGAGCGGGTCGCGTTCCAGTCGGACCGTGAAGGTGATTTGGGCATCTTCTGGCAACGCGCCGATGGCACAGGCGCAGCCGAACGCCTGACGATGCCGACGTCGGGGATCGCACACTTCCCTGACACGTGGTCTCACGACGGCAATCGGTTCCTGTTCAGCATGGCCAAGGGCACCAGGGTGTCGCTGTGGACCTGGTCGCTCCCAGACAAGACGGCGACACCATTCGGTGACGTGCAGTCGTCTCTTCCAACCAATGCCGTCTTTTCACCCGACGCTCGATGGGTTGCGTACCAAGCAGGTGAACCTTTTAACAATGCCGTCTATGTGCAGCCGTATCCGGCAACTGGTGTCAAGTATCAAATCTCGCCGGGGCTAGCCCACGAACCGATGTGGTCACCAGATGGGAAAGAACTCTTTTACTCCCCGGCGCGAGGGGGGCTCGTCGTCGTGCGCGTTACGACGCAGCCGAGTTTCACGTTTGGCAATCCATTGCCATTGCCGCCACCCTGGACTAGTGGCGGTCCCACTTCCGTAAGACGCGTCGACATAACGCCTGATGGCAAATTGGTCAAAGTTGTCCGTGCTGACCAGACCGCCGGCACGCCAGGGCCTCCGCAGATTCAGGTTGTCCTCAGCTGGTTCGAAGAGTTGAAACGCTTGGTGCCGGCGAACTGATGTCAACCGAGATGTCGATTCGCTTCGCTGGGAACGCGTCAATCGTGTCTTTGCCGACGCGGTCGCGCGGCCGTCTGTTGAGCGTCTGTCTTCTCTCAATGGACGCGGTGTGCGGCGATGATGTTGCATTGCGTGCGGAGGTCGAATCGTTGCTCGCGGCGGCACCTCGTCGTATCGGGAGCAGTGACGTCCGCGTGGCTGCCGGGTCGCGCCTCGGCGATTACGAGATCACCGGCTCCGCCGCCGGTGCAATGGGCGAGGTCTATCGCGAGCACAGCCATACGGCAACTCGGTCGCCAGGTCGCGCTCAAGATCCTGCCCGCCGCCTTCGTGACCATCCCGACCGTCGCGCGCGATTTGACCGCGAGGCACGGCTCCTCGCTTCGCTCAACCATCCAAACATCGCCACAATCTACGGCTTCGTCGGGTCCGGTGGCGCGTCCGCGCTCGCGCTGGAGTTTGTCGAGGGCGAGACGTTGGCGGAGCGGATCAAGCGCGGCAGGCTTCCGATTGACGAGGCACTTCGCATCGCTCGGCAGATTGCTGAGGCGCTAGAAGCGGCGCACGAGCAGGGGATCATCCATCGCGATCTGAAGCCCGCGAATATTAAGTTCACGCGCGACGGCGTCGTCAAGGTTCTGGACTTCGGGCTGGCGAAGCTCATCGAGAAGGGATCCGGAATCGGGGATCCGGGATCCGTTAGCGCTGGTGTTGAAGCAGGGTCGATCTCGCCGACGATCACCGCGCCGCGGACGGGCATCGGCGTGCTGCTGGGCACGCCTGCGTATATAGCCCGAGCAAGCACGCGGGGAACTAAGTTTCAGTCGACAAGCGCGCCGACATCTGGGCCTTCGGGTGCGTCCTTTTCGAAATGCTGACGGGGAAGCCTGCATTCGAAGGAACCACTGTCACGGCTGTGCTCGTCGAAATTCTCAAGACGTCGCCGGCCTGGACCCGGCTGCCACCGGCCACGCCGCGCCAAGCCCGCGACCTGCTGGTCCGCTGCTTCGACAAGGATCCGCGAACGCGCCTGCGTGACATCGGTGAGGCGCGTGTGCAGCTCAGGGGAAAGGACGGTGCGCCAGAGACCACAACCGTACGGGTCTCCGTCGAGAGCGTGGCTCGTCGCAGCGGCGGCCGCCGTTGTAGCCGTTTTGTCGATCGGGATGCTTCTGGTCCGACGCGAGGCTGGCGCCCCGCTGGCCGCGCCGTCACTGCCCTTCAGATTCACGTTGGACGTTTCGCAACCGCCGCTCGCGCTTGACAGTGGCCAGCGTCTGATCGCCGTTTCGCCCGACGCCTCTCGAATCGCGTATGTCGTTCTCGGAAGCAGATCGACGCTGATGGTTCGGAGCGTCGATCGTCTCGATCCGCTTGCAGTCAACCTTGGAGGCGGCTTCCCGTTCTTCTCGCCCGACGGCAAATGGCTCGGCTTCTTCTCGGACGGGCAGTTACAGAGAGTCCCAGTCAATGGCGGGCCGTCGGTTCGAATCTGTCAATACAGCGGTTACCCCGCAGGCGCAACGTGGGGCGAAGACGGCGCAATCGTCTTCGCGACGATGACACGGGGAACCGGTCTGTTTCAGGTGCCCGCATCTGGTGGCGAGCCAAAGCAATTGACGACGCCTTCGGCCGCAGCCGGTGAGGTGGACCACGTTTTTCCCTCGCGAGTGCCGAATAGCCCCTGGGTGCTCTATACGCGCTGGCTCCGCGGCCCCGGCGACAGCTCCGAAGTCGTCGCCCTCAACCTCCAAACGCAGGAACGCAAGGTGCTTGTGCGTGGGGGGAGTAATGCGAGATATGTCGAGCCCGGTTTTCTCGTCTACGTGGCAGCCGGCGTTCTGCGGGCCGCTCGCTTCGATTCCGCACGGATCGAGGTTGCGGGAGATGCGGTTCCTGTCGTCTCGCCGGTGCGTGTGACGGCTGACGGGGCCGCTGATTTCGATGTTTCGCGCCAGGGCACGTTGATTTACGTTGCCGGTGCCGCGTCCGGCGTTGCGCCGCGCTCCCTCGTCTGGGTCGACCGCGATGGGAATGAAGAGGCAATCGACGCTCCGCCTCGTAACTATGGATTGGTCCGGCTGGCGCCGGACGGTGAACGGGCGGTCCTGGACATTCGAGGCGAGGGTGCGGCCGGCGCGTCAGCGTCAGATATCTGGACATGGGACTTCCGACGGAAAGCCCTGTCACGTCTGACATTCGATCCGGCGGCCGACGACAACCCTGTGTGGACCACGGATGGACGAAGCGTGTTGTTTCGCTCCTTGCGTACTGGCGTGCCCGGGCTGTTCTCGATTTCCGCCGACGGCGCGGGTATGCCGTCGGAACTTTTCGTCGAGGAGAGTGGGAGCGGAAATGGACCGATTCCAAAGTCCATGTCTCCTGACGGCTCCTCCGTTAATCTTGATCCACCAGGATCCCCAGAGCCGGTCGGATTTTCTGCTCCTTCGGCTCGGGGAGCATGCGCCGCCGACGCCAGTGATGCAGACGTCGGCGTCCGAGAACAATGCGAATTTTTCGCCAGACGGCCGCTGGTTCGCCTATGAGTCCGACGAGTCGGGGCAAAGCGAGATTCGACGTTCGTCCTTTTCCCGATGTCGAAGCGGTCGATGGCGCAACTTTCCACGGATGGTGGATCGCGGCCGCTCTGGGCTCACAGCGGACGTGAACTCTTCTATTTCGACCGCGATGGCACGTTGATGAACGTTCCCATCCAGACCGCGTCATCGCTCATCGCTGGTCGGCCGGTGAAGGTGTTCAACACGCACTACTACCCCGGGAACGGCTTCAGAGCCTTCGATATCGCCAAAGACGATCGGCGCTTTCTGATGCTGAAGGACGCCAGCGGCAACGGGACTTCAGCCGCCAGCATTGTCGCCGTGCTGAACTGGCCGGCTGAACTCGAGCGTCTGGTGCCGCCGAAGTGATGCCGGACGGTGCATCGTCGTCGTCGGAGAACACTCGTTGGATTCGCATCAATGACGTTTTCCAGCGCGCAATCCTCGTTCACGAGCAGCAGCGCTCAGGTTTCATTGCGGCTGAGTGCTGCGACGATCCGAAGCTCAGAGACGAAGTCGAGTCCTTGGTGGCTGCCCATCAAGACACCGTGACCGGCACGGCTTCACGGATGGTCCCGGGCACTCAGACTCCTTATTACGAGATCACTTCATTTCTCGCTGCCGGTGCGATGGGCGAGGTCTACCGTGCCCGCGACACGAAGCTCGGTCGCAACGTCGCCCTAAGATCCTGCCGGCGGCATTCGTGAGCGACCCCGATCGCCGCGCGCGCTTCGAGCGCGAGGCGCGGCTGCTTGCCTCGCTGAACCGTCCGAACATCGCCACCATTTTTCGGCTTTGCGAAGCTGGCGGCGTGTCCGCGCTTGCGCTGGAACTCGTCGACGGCGAGAGGCTGGAGAAGCGGATCGCGCGAGGCAAGCTGCCGGTCGACGACGCGTTGCGCATTGCGAAGCAGATCGCGGAGGCGCTCGAGGCCGCTCACGAGCAGGGGATCATCCACCGCGATCTGAAGCCCGCGAACATCAAGATCACACGCGACGGCGTCGTCAAGGTGCTGGACTTCGGGCTGGCGAAGCTCATCGAGAAGGGATCCGGGATCGGGGATCCGGGGATCCGTTAGCGCTGGTGTTGAAGCAGGGTCGATCTCGCCGACGATCACCGCGCCGCGGACGGGCATCGGTGTGCTGCTCGGTACGCCCGCCTACATGAGTCCCGAACAGGCGCGCGGGGAGGCGGTCGACAAGCGGACGGACATCTGGGCATTCGGCTGCGTGCTGTTCGAGATGCTCACCGGTGCGCCAGCTTTTCATGGTAATTCCGTGACGGAAGTCCTCGCCCGCGTCCTCGAACGACAGCCTGACTTGCAAGCGCTGCCACCTCGCGCGCCAACCGCTATTCGCCACGTCCTGACCCGGACGCTGGAGAAGGATCCGAAGTGGCGTCTCCGCGACATCGGAGAGGCTCGCGTCGAACTGAGCCGACCGACCGCGAGCGGCGGGTGGCAACCGTCCGAGCGAGAGCGTTGGAATGCCGGCTTCTTCCGACGTCGTTGTCAGCCGTCACCCTGCTGGCGGCGGCGATCGCGGCCTGGTCATGGCTTTACCCTCGTTCCGTCGCGGATTTTTCGTCGCCGGCAGCTCGCTTCGAGATCACGCCACCAGCTGATTCTCCAATTCAGGTGGACAACTTTTTTAATGGAACGCGAAGGATCGCCATTTCTCCCGATGGCGCACATGTGGTTTACGCAGCCGGAACCTCCAACGCGAGGCAACTGTGGCAACGCCGCATCGACCGCCTGGAATCGATCCCGATTCCAGGCAGTGCGGGGGGGACAGCCGTTCTTGTCTCCGGATAGCCGGTGGGTCGGATTCATCGTCGGCAACGAAATCCGGAAGGTCCCAACGGACGGTGGTGCCGTGGTCACCATTGGAAGGCACCAATCTCCCGTTCTGGGCGCCGCCTGGGCACCCGATGACACGATCTATTTTGGTTCCCAGCAGGGCGTGTTGAGCATCCCTGCTGGGGGCGGAGTGCCAAAGGTCGTCGCGGCGGCCGATGCAGCAGCAAGAGAGATCGGGGATCAGGACCTTGCCCTGGTGCCCGGACGCGACGTTGTGCTCACGGAGGGCTATTCCCGTCCCGATCGCATCGAAGCAGTCGACGTGCACACCGGTGTACGCAAGCTGCTTCTAGATGCCGGCCATCCTTTACTCCCTGATTCGGAGCACCTGCTTTACACAGACAATGCGGGGAATCTCAATGCCGTGCGTTTCGACGCAGCCAGACTGGAGGTTGTGGGCGACCCGGTTTCTGTATTGCCACAAACCAATCCGACTGGCCCGGGCGACTTTGCGGTTTCTCGAAACGGGACGTTCGTCTACGTCTCCGTGGTCCAGAAGGCGGGCTTGCGAACGCTTGTCTGGTTCGATCGAGCAGGCCGGGAACAGCCTACAGGAGCGCCTTTTCGAAACTACGTCGTCCTCCGACTCTCACCTGACGGCGCGAAAGCCGCGGTTTCGATTACTGAGCAACGCGACCGAAAGCGACATCTGGGTGTGGGACTTCATGCGACACACGTTGGCGAGGCTGACGTTCAGCGGCACCAACTTCAATCCGGTCTGGACCCGCGATGGTCGGCGGATCATCTTCGATTTTGAAGGAGGCGGCACAATGAGCTGTACTGGACACTTGCCGATGGCGGCGGCACTCCGTCACCCCTGACGACCGCTGTCGAGGCTCCCCAAGGCGACAACACCTGATGGCACGAGCGTGCTTGTGCCTGCTTCAGACAAGGATCTCAGACGCGTTCTTGATGGGGCCGCCGCGTGCCGACGTGCTCCTGAGGACTGCGGCGTCCGAAAACAATCCTGACGTTTCGCCGAACGGTCGGTGGGTCGCCTTTCAAGCGGATGACTCCGGCCGGGATGAGATTCGACGTGCGTCCTTTTCCAAACTTGAGTGATGGGAAATGGCAGGTCTCATTCGAGGGTGGAAGACAGCCGCGCTGGTCGTCGGATGGGCGGGAACTCTACTTTCGCAATCAGAGTGGCGGTGTTATGCGCGCTTCGGTCGAACCAGCGGCATCATTGTTGGTGTCGGCGCCGACGGTTGCAGTCGAAGGACCGTTTCCGACGAACGGCGGAGCCATTTCGTATGACCTGGTGCCCGACGGGCGGATTTCGATCATCAAGATCGTCGACGACAAGAAGGACAGCGTGGCGCCGTCCAACATCGTGGTGGTGCAGAACTGGCTGGACGAATTCGGAGCGGCTGGTGCCGCCGAAGTGACATGGCGACGAGTCGATCTTCCGTGCCGCCGGAGAACAACTCGCCGCGGTGGACCCGCGTCAATGACGTCTTCCAGCGTGCGATCCTTCTGCCAGAGGCGAAGCGCCGGGGCTTCATTGCGGCCGAGTGCGGCGATGACGCGGCACTGCGCGCGGAGATTGAGTCATTAGTCGCGGCGCACGAGCCACAGACGATGACCGGTGCGGCCTCACAGCTCGTCCCAGGCACACGAATTGGTGATGCCGAGGTCACGGCATTCCTGGCCGCGGGCGCGATGGGCGAGGTCTATCGAGCGAAGGATCAAGCTCGGTCGCGACGTCGCGATGAAGATCCTTCCTCGACATCCGTGGGCGATCGAGATCGGCTGGCGCGATTTCAGCGTGAAGCCGAAGTGCTTGCCTCACTAAACCACTCGAACATCGCGGCGATCTATGGCCTCGAGCGATCGGATGGCGTGACGGCCCTCGTCATGGAGCTGGTGGAAGGGCCCACGTTGGCGGATCGCATCGCACACGGACCAATTGCCATTGACGAGGCGCTGTCGATTGCCAAGCAGATCGCGGAGGCGTTGGAGTCGGCGCACGAGCAAGGGATCGTTCATCGCGATCTGAAACCGGCGAACATCAAGGTGCGAGACGACGGCACCGTCAAGGTGCTCGACTTTGGCCTCGCGAAAGCGGTGGAACCGACAGCCTCGACACTGAACATGTCGCGGTCGCCCACGATCACGAGTCCCGCCATGCTGACCGGGGTTGGAATGCTGCTGGGCACCGCGGCGTATATGGCGCCGGAGCAGGCGCGAGGGAAGCCCGTCGATAAGCGCGCGGACATCTGGGCGTTCGGCTGCGTGCTCTACGAAATGCTCAGCGGCCGACGCGCGTTTGCTGGCGAAGATGTCACCGACACGCTCACCGCCGTGATGCGCGACACACCCGACTGGTCCGCGCTGCCAGGAACCACTCCTACAGGGGTGCGCCGCTTGCTCGCGCGCTGTCTCGAACGCGACGTGCACCGGCGGCTGCGTGATATTGGCGACGCATTCGCCGAGCTCGACGAAGACGTCACGGCACTCGTCGCCGCGCCGGCGGGATCGCAATCGATGCGTTGGCCGGTGGCCGCAGCGGTCGGGGTGGCCGTGCTGGCCATTCTCGGCTTGCTCGCCTGGCGCTGGCTGTTGCCATCGACTGAACCCGTGCGGACCGTCCGGTTTGCGATTCTGCCGACCGATAACGAGCCGATCATGCTGTCATCGGTGGGCCGCAGCATTGCGCTTGCGCCTAACGGCGCCTTCGTCGTCTATGGCGGGGACGGCGAGCTGTTCATCCGTCCGCTCGACCAGCTGTCGCCATCCCGCGTCGTCGGTGTAGATAGCGCGCGGGTGCCCTTTGTCTCGCCCGACAGTCAGTGGATCGGGTATGCGACGCCCGGAGGCTTGCGGAAGATCGCCGCATCCGGTGGACCGGCACTGACCATTACGAGCGCGCAAGGAATTGACGGCGCGGTTTGGATGCAAGACGACACCATTGTGTTCAGTGGTGAGCGAGGACTATGGCGGGTGTCTGCGGCCGGGGGCGAGGCAAAACCGATTGACGTGAAATTCGATCCGCCGCTTGATGGCGCGGGATTCCATTACGGCTCGCCGGCCGCAGTGCCTGGGCGCCACGCGATCTTGTTCTCGGTTCAACCCTTTGTCCGCCAGAGCGACGCCGGGCAGATCGCCCTCCTCGACCTCGACAGTGGTCGCGCCACCGTCCTCGTGCGCGGCGGGAGCTCTCCGCAAACGGTCGGTCCCTACCTGCTCTATGGCGAGGCGAGCCTTGATGGCCGTTCGGCTCGACACGTCAAGACCCGCGACGCATGGCGATCCGATTCCCATGATCGAATCGATCGAGATGCACGGCGACATCACGGCGACCGGCGAGTACGACGTTTCGCCGGGTGGAACCATCGCCTATCTCACGCCGGCACCCGGGACATCGGGCGATTCGCCGGGATCGCGAACGCTTGTCTGGGTAGCCCGCGATGGGCGCGAAACGGCTATCCCTGTGCCGGCGCGTGACTACGGCGTCATTCGCCTTTCACCTGACGACAGCCGATTGGCACTCGATGTCCGCGGCGGAGCATCGAACAGCATTTGGATCTGGGACTTCAAGCGCGAACTCCTAACGCGGCTGAGCCTCGACCAGGTCTCGGAAGACAATCCGGTGTGGACTGCCGACGGCCGGCACGTCGTCTTTCATTCGACGCACGATGGTTTGGCTGGGCTGTTCCGGCGATCGGCGGACGGTTCGGGAGTGCCAGAACGTCTGGCCACGGCGTCGTACAACCCAAAGTCCGTGACGTCCGACGGTAAGCAGATTCTTGCCACTGAAATCATCCGGCCAGGCGTGCTTCATCTGAAGATGCTGCCGCTCGACCGCAAGACCACGCAGGGTGAGACCCTTATCGCCACCGACCATCAAAACAACAATCCTGACGTCTCGCCGGACGGGCGCTGGCTCGCCTACCAGTCCAACGAGTCCGGAACCATCGAGGTCTACGTCCGTCCGTTTCCGAACGTGAACAACGCGCGGTGGCAAGTCTCCAACGGCGGTGGAGTGATGCCACAGTGGAGTCGAACCGGGCGCGAGTTGTTTTTTCTCAACTCCGAGCGGGTACTCTCGTCGGTTGAGTTTGAGGACGATCGACCTTCATCGCCGGCACGGCGAAGCCAGTTCTGAACACGCGCTACGTCTCGGGAATCGGCGCTCGGGTCTATGATGTGTCACGAGACGGGCAACGCTTCCTGCTCTGAAAGCCAACCCAGCCGCTCAGTCGAAACAACCGGGATTCGTCGTCGTGCTGAACTGGCTGGAAGAGCTCAAACGCCGCCTCCCCGCGAACTGATCTATGGCGACTGAGCCTCCTTCCTCACGTGCGCACGACACCGGACGCTGGCAACGCCTCAACGAGATCTTTGGGGCAGCCGCCGGGCGGCCGGCGCGAGAGCGCCAGGCATTTGTCGTCTCGGAGTGCGGCGATGATGCGGCGCTGCGGGCGGAGGTGGAGTCGCTGCTGGTGGCGCACGAGGCGGTGGCTGTGTCGGTGAGCGCGGCTCGCGTCGGGGTCGGCACGTGCGTGGGCGACTACGAGGTGACGGCGTTTCTGGCGGCGGGGGCGATGGGGGAAGTCTATCGCGCGCGCGATCGGAAATTAGGCCGGGACGTGGCGATCAAGATCCTGCCGGCGGCGTTTGTATCCGATCCGGATCGCCGCGCGCGCTTCGAGCGTGAAGCGCGGCTCCTGGCGTCGCTGAATCATCCGAACATCGCGACGATCCACGGCCTGGTTGACGACGGAGGCGTGCTCGGCCCTCGCGCTGGAGCTGGTCGAGGGCGAGACACTCGCTGGGCGCATCGCGCGCGGGAAGCTCCCGGTGGCCGAGGCGCTCAGAATAGCGAAGCAGATTGCCGAGGCGCTCGAGGAAGCGCACGAGCAGGGGATCGTCCACCGCGATCTGAAGCCGGCCAACATCAAGCTCACCCGAGATGGCGCGGTCAAAGTGCTCGACTTCGGATTGGCGAAGCTGGCGGAGTCAGCTGGCGGCGGGCAGCCCACGACGGGCAGTGCGATGACGATCATGGCAACAGGAATCGGTGTGCTGCTCGGAACGCCAGCCTACATGAGCCCTGAGCAGGCACGCGGCGAAGCTGCGGATCAGCGCAGCGATATCTGGGCGTTCGGCTGCGTGCTCTACGAGATGCTGACCGCCGAGCGTGCTTTCCGCGGCGATAGCGTCTAGACGTGATGGCCAACGTACTGGCGAGCGAACCGCCGCTCGATGCGCTGCCGAAGCATCTGCCGGATACGGTGCGCACCTTGATCGCGCGCTGCCTGTCGAAGGACCGCGTGACGCGGATCTCTCACGTATCGATCGCGCGGTTCCTGCTCGACGAGCGACCCGGCCGCGTACCCGACGCGAGCTGGCGCACGTGGACCTCGAGCCTGCTCCAGAATCGCACCAGCCGTGCTGCCATCATTGTGGCCATCGTCCTCCTCGCGGGTGCGGCACAAAGCGTGTTCCGCTACCTTGCGGCGAGGGAGACATCTCGGGCCGAAAGCGGTACCGATTCGGTGGACGGCGCGCGAGCTGGACTCGACCTCGCGCGAGAAGCTGCAGGGTTGGCGGCATACCCGCGCGATTCGCCATTTCCCCTCTCCCGGGGCAGGTGTTCTCTGACAATGCGAATTCATCAGTGGCAATATCTGCCGATGGTTCATCGCTGGCGTACATCGCCGGCAACGGCGGTCTTACCGAGACCGGATCGCTGTTTGTTCGAAAGCTGAACAGCCTGACGATTACCGAGCTGCCCGATACAGCTGGAGCCGGCGGCGCGTTCTTCTCTCCTGATGGTCAATCCATCGGCTTCTACACGCGGAGCGAGCTGAAACGCATCACGATTGGCGACCGGACCGCCACCACGCTGTCTCAGCGCATCGGCGGGGCGCGGGGTGCCGCGTGGCTCCCGGATGGAACGATCGTTTTCACGACGAACGACACGACCACCGGTCTCCTTCGAATTCCGGCGCGCGGAGGCGACGTGGCGGTGCTGACTCGTCCCGACAAGTCGAAGGGCGAGGGAGACCATATCTTCCCTTCGGCGTTACCTGGCGGGCATGCGTTGTTGTTCACGATTGTGTCGCCGAACGACAGCGACGAAAACATTGCGGTGCTCGACATCGACAGCGGCCGGTACAAGCGGCTGCTGCGCGGGCGTCGCGCCGAGTACTTGCCAAACGGCCACCTTCTCTATCTCGATGGCACCGTTGTTCGGGCTGTACGTTTCGATGACACGAAGCTTGAAATTGTCGGCGATCCTGTCGCTGTCGCCGACCAGGGCCTGTCCGCAACTATTGATTTTGCGGTCGCACGCAACGGCACGCTTGCCTACATCCCGTCAGGAGCAGGTGAGTCGTCGAGTCGATCGCTCGTGTGGGTCGATCGATCCGGTCGCCAGACACCTGTTGCGATGCCATTCAGGAGGTATGGCGTCGCGAGGATCTCGCCCGATGGCACGCAGGCCGTCGTTGATATCCGCGAGAACGACAGCGACTTATGGATGTGGGATTTCGAGCGAAAGACACTCGGTCGCCTTACCTTCACCGGCAACGCGCGAAACCCCGTCTGGATGCCGGACGGCCAACGTGTCGTCTACGGCGCGACGACCGGTGAAATCGTGGTCCAACGCGCGGACGGGACTGGTACACCCCAAACGCTGGCGACCACCGAAGACATTCCGAAAGCGGTCACGTCCGATGCTCGGAGCATCGTGTTGAACGGAGGTTCAGTCGGGGATTCGGCTGTGTCGGTGTTGATGGTTGGCCCGGCTCCTCACGTCGAACCGCTCGTCCGCGCGACTAATACCATTCGGAACCCGGCGCTTTCTCCTGACGGGCGTTGGCTGGCGTACGACTCAAACGAAACCGGCCGCAGCGAAATTTACGTCCGGCCGTTTCCGCGAGTGGCCGACGGCCGATGGCAGATTTCGAGCGACGGAGCAGTCGAGCCGCTATTCGCGCCGGACGGTCGCGCGTTGTTTTATATCCACGACGGCGTTCTGATGTCAGTGCCACTGGAAGTTGGGACTCCGCTTCGCTGGGGAACACCGACGACAGTCTTCGACGTCCGATCGCTTGAAACACCGGCGGGTCGTCGGTACGACATTTCCCGTGACGGAAATCGCTTTCTCTTCATCAAACAGAACGAGGCAGAGCGTCGATCCTCAGACTCGCCGAGCATCGTGGTCGTGCAGAACTGGTCCGACGAATTGAAGCGGCTCGTGCCGGCGAAGTGACGTGACGACGAGTCGATCTTCCGTGCCGCCGGGAAACAACTCACCGCGGTGGACCCGCGTCAA
Source organism: uncultured Acidobacteriota bacterium (assembly GCA_963741135.1). Lineage (GTDB taxonomy): Bacteria > Acidobacteriota > Vicinamibacteria > Vicinamibacterales > UBA2999 > Gp6-AA40. The sequence continues at coordinate 52,332 of CAVUHC010000002.1, read as the reverse complement.
TGACGTCTTCCAGCGCGCGATTCTCCTCCCAGAGGCGAGGCGTCCGGGTTTCATCGCCGCCGAGTGCGGCGATGACGCGGAACTGCGCGCGGAGATTGAGTCACTGGTCGCCGCGCACGAGCCACAGACGATGACCGGTGTCGCCTCACAGCTCGTGCCAGGCACACGAATCGGTGACTACGAGGTCACCGCATTCCTGGCCGCTGGCGGGATGGGGGAAGTCTATCGCGCCAGAGATTTGAAGCTGCATCGCGACGTCGCGCTGAAGACGCTGCCGGCGGCCTTCTTCGCGGATCCCGATCGGCGCGCGCGCTTCGAGCGCGAGGCGCGGCTGCTCGCATCGCTCAACCACCCGAATATCGCGACGATCTATGGCTTTGCTGAAGCTGACGGGATTTCCGCGCTGGCTCTCGAGCTCGTCGAAGGTGACACGCTCGCTGACCGGATCGCGCGCGGCAAACTGCCCGTTGCCGAAGCGCTGCGGATCGCGAGACAGTTTGCCGAAGCACTCGAGTCGGCGCACGAGCAGGGCATCATCCACCGCGATCTGAAGCCGGCCAACATCAAGGTCCGGCCTGACGGTACCGTCAAAGTGCTCGACTTCGGACTTGCGAAGCTTGCGGAACCGTCCAAGGCAGCGGCGACTGGTCCATCAGCAGTGTCGACGTCGCCGACCATCACGTCGCCCGCGTTGATGACCGGTGTCGGAGTGTTGCTCGGCACGGCTGCCTACATGTCACCGGAGCAGGCGAAGGGAAGTCCTGCCGACAAGCAGAGCGATATCTGGGCGTTCGGGGCCGTGCTTTATGAGTTGTTGTCCGGGAAGCGGGCGTTTGCCGGCGACGATGTCCAAGACACTTTGATTGCGGTGCTTCGAGATGATCCCGACTGGTCCGCGCTACCGGCGGAGGCACCCGCGAGGGTTCGTCAGGCGATGCGGGTATGCCTGCAACGCAACCTGAAGCAGCGAGTGCAAGCGATTGGTGACGTGCGGCTCGCGCTGGAGGGCGCGTTCGAGACTATCAGTTCACAGCCTGCTCTGGACGCACAGCCATCTGGCTTGCGGCGTGCGCTGCCGTGGGCGGTTGCGACGGTGTGCTCGCCGCGGCTGCCGTGGTACTCACGCTGTGGGCACCGTGGCGCGCTGTGCCGTCGCAACGGGCGCTACGTATGAGCACCGAGTTGGGTGCGGACGCGTCGCTGTTGACTGGATCCGGAGCCAGTGCGGTGTTGTCACCAGACGGCACGGTGCTCGCGTTCGTCGCACAGAAGGCCGGCGGAAGTTTTCAGCTCTACGTGCGACGACTCGGGCAGTTATCGGCTATGCCGCTGTCAGGAACCGACGGTGCCCGCGATCCCTTTTTTTCTCCAGACGGGCAATGGATCGCGTTCTTTGCGAACGGCAAGCTTCAGAAAATCTCGGTAACAGGAGGAGCCCCCGTGACGATCTGTGACGCGCCGAACGACCGGGGTGGGACTTGGGCTGAGGACGGCACGATCATCTTCGCGCCCAACAACGCGCCGGAGACCAGCTTGTGGCGCGTGTCGTCGGCCGGGGGAAGTCCAAGTCCAATCACGACCCTGGACAAAGGCGAAGTCTGGCAGCGCTGGCCGCAGTGTACTGCCGGGTGGCAAGGCGGTTCTCTACACCAGTTCTAGCTACTTTCCGGTGAAGAAATGACCGCTTGTGGGCTGTCCTGTCTGCGATCGAGCGGCCGGTTCGCTGACCGATCGTTCCATTGTTCTCGTTTCTCTATGCGGTGGCTCGCGCGTTTGTAAAGGTCGCGATGTTCATCAGATTGTCAGCGATGACGCCGAACCCGACCCATCGGTGCATGCCGTCGACGCCATGGTAGCGACAGCGGCGCAGGCCATGACGCCGTTTGAGCACACTGATGCGACCTTCGCACCCGACGCGCCAGCGTTGCCCACGACGGAACCAGCGTTGACGTTCATGGGTGCGCCGCGCCGGCGACTTGGCGCCGGGCCGCGGCAAGACCACGCGTCGGACGCCGCGGTCAACCGCTGCCTGTTCGTTGCGGGCCGAGCTGAAACCGCGGTCGCCCGCGGCCAGATCCGGCGCGCGCCCGAAGATCGCCTGATGCCGATCCAGCGCCGGGGTCCACAACGTAACGTCAGCCGGCCGCCCCGCATGAATCTCGAAGGCGGTCACGATCTGATGTTCTGCTTCTTGAATGGTCACCAGGTTTCCGAACTCGTTCGGTTTCGCGATCTTGCCTTTGCGGATCGTCACCGTGTGCCGTTCGAAGAGGCTGAGGACTTTGCTGGGGACGTGCGTGTCGCCGCCGAGTATGCGCGCGCGTGTTTGCTCGACGACGCGCTGGACCAGCGGCCGCATCGCTGCCAGCCCGTCCTGGGCGCGCTGCAATATCGATCGGATCGGCGGACTCGCCCTGCGCGCACGCTGACGCAGCCGCCGGACCATGGTCGCCGCGTCACGAAGCACCGCACGCGTCGTCGCCATCAGTGTGCGGTAACTCCTCACCATCGCATCCCGCGTCTTTGGCGATCGGGCTTCATACCCAATGATCAGCACGCGCCGGGTCACGCTCCGCAGCCGATTGCGAACGCGCCCGGCGGGATCGCCCAACGCCGTGCTCGCCCGTTGCATGGTCCGCGTCAGCACGCGCACCCCGTCTTGCAAGAGCGTGCTGTCCGTCGGGTAGTGCACATTGGTTTCTACGACCGTGGTGTCGACGCGAAATCGGCGACCGTGCGTGACCCCGGCACGCTTCGCCACTTCGATCACCTGCCGATGCAACTGCTCAATGACCTCCGGACCGAGCGCCCGCGCAATCTTCAGGATCGTCTTCGCGTCCGGCACCTCGCCCGCATCAATGCGCGTGAACATCCGATACACCAAATTGGCCCGCACCTCGCGCTCGAGGTCGTCATAGCTCCAATCGAAGAGATGTTTCAGAATCAGCATCCTCAGCACGACATCGGCCGGTGTCCCGGGGCGCCCGCGGCGCCGACTCTGGGGCCAGCGCGCCTCGAGCGCCTGGACGACCGTGTCAATCACGGCCTCGTCCTCGAGCAGCGTGTCGATCCGCCGCAACCAGTCGGGCCACAGCTTGTGCCCGTCGGGCAAGAACACTTCGAACAGACTGCGCTCGCGCTGACGACGCTGAACCATGCCCGCTCCTTTGATGAAGGATCACGCGCGGGCAGTGTAGTACGACGGATCGATCGAGGCAATGCAGAATGAACCATTCGGTCACAGCCGGCCGCCGGCTGTCGCTAGCAGTCAACGAGTTACGCGGTCATTTCTGCACCGCGAAGTAGCCTAATGACGGCAGGGGAAGGTGCAAACCTCGTGGTGCAGCCACTTCCGGCGGGTACGCGTCGGATTGTGCAGCGGGGTGCGCACTATGGCCGGTACCTACCCAGCGGGCATCTGGTCTACATCAACAGCGGAACGCTGTTCGCGGCGCCTTTCGATCTCGAAAGGCTGGACGTGATCGGTCCTCCCCACCCCGGTGCTCGACGGCGTGGCGACCTTCACCGCCACCGGCTCAGCGCAGTTTGCCGCGTCGGACACCGGCACGATGGCGTACCTGCCAGGTCAGAGCACCATCCTGGACAATTCGATCTACTGGATGGATCGCGATGGGAAGACAACCCAGTTGCGAACTGCATCTGCGGCCTGGAGCAACCCCCACTTCGCACCCGATGGCCACAGGCTGGCATTGGAGATCGATGATGGCATGAGCCAGCAAGTGGACGTGTGGATCTACGAGTGGGCGCGCGACACCCTGACACGTTTGACCTTCGATCCGGCCCCGGACTATACCCCGGTCTGGACACCGGACGGGCGCCGCATTGTGTTCACGTCGCCGCGGGCTGGCGGAGCGCCGAATCTCTATTGGCAACGGGCCGACGGCACCGGTGAGGCGCAGCGGCTCACCGAAAGCAAGAACCTCCACACCGCGGCGTCGTGGCATCCGAGCGGCAAGTTTCTCGCGTTCGATGAGCAAACGCCGCAGACGCAGAATGACCTGATGATCCTGCCAATGAACGGCGATGAGGCGTCCGGCTGGAAACCCGGTTCGCCGACAGTGTTCTTGAAGAGTCCCTTCAGCGAGCGGTGGCCGATGTTCTCGCCGGACGGACGATGGCTGGCGTACATTTCGAATGAGTCCGGTCGCAACGAAGTCTACGTGACGCCCGTTTCCTGGCCCTGGCGGCAAGTGGCAGGTGTCAACGGCGGGTGGCACATTTCCGATTTGGTCGCGCACGCGGCACGAGTTGTTCTACGCGGCCACCGACAATCGGATCATGGTGACCACGTACACGGTGGACGGCGACTCGTTTCAGACGGGTAAGCCGGGGGTCTGGTCTCCCGACCCCTTTTGGCCAGCGGTTACGACAGTGGAGCTTTGATCTGCATCCCGACGGCGAACGGTTTGCGGTTGGCGTCGCGCAGAATCCTGCTACCGTCGTCAAGCAGGACAAGGTTGTCTTCATCCTCAACTTCTTCGACGAACTGCGGCGCATTGCCCCGGCAACCAGGCAATGAAGTGAGATGTCGCTGAGCGTTGGCGCTCGTTTCGGCCCATACGAAATACAGTCTGCCCTCGGCGCGGGCGGCATGGGCGGTCTATCGCACGCGTGCCACACGTTGAGGAACCACACTCACCCGCACATCGCACGGATCTGTGGGCCTCGAGGAAGCCCACAGCACCCGTGGGCTCATCGCGGAACTCGTCGAGGGCGAGACGCTCGCCGATCGCATCCGGTCGATGCGTGATTCCCGTCAGCGGCGCCGTTCTGAATGCCCCTGGCTTCGATTGTGGCACCGTGCTGCCGGCGTGAACGGCCTTCACAGTGCTTGCGCCCGATCGGCGGGCTAGAATAGCGATCATGTCGAGCAAGACGCTGGACGAACACATCGAGCTGACGCCGGGCACGGCCGGCGGTAGGCCTCGCATCCGTGGCCGGCGCATCAGGGTCCAGGACATTGTGATCTGGCACGAGCGGCTTGCGGCCGGACGGCGGACGAAATCGCTGCGGAGTACGACTGACGCTCGCCGACATTTACGCGGCGCTCGCCTATTACTTCGACCACCGTGAGGCGATCGACGCACGCATGACAGAGGACCGCGCCTTCGCCGAGGCGGTTCGCGCCCGCTCACCGTCGAAGCGATCACAGAAGCTCAGCTCGCTGCGTGGCGAGGATTAGCTTTCTCACCGACGAACACGTACCAAGTGCTGTCGCGAAAGGCCTGCGTGCGCGCGGCATCGAGGCCTCAACCGCGGCCGAGACGGGACAGCTCGGCGCCGCTGATGCTTCGCTCCTCGCGTACGCCAGAGCGGAGGGCAAAGTTCTGATCACGGGCGACGCCGACTATCTGCGACTGCACGCCTCCGGAATCCCTCACGCAGGGATCGTGTTCGCACCGTCCGATGTGTCCATCGGGCTGATCATCGGAGGTGCGATGTTGATTGCCGAGGTCCTAACTGCCGACGAGATGGTGAATCAGGTCGAGTTCCTCTGAGCGACTCGCGTCGAATGACATGCGGGGGACATCGAACAGGCGCTGGAGATGGGAGCCGTGCCCGGACGTTGCCCTTTTCTTGCCCTTTGCTCGCACCAAAGACCGGCAAAGGGCGTCGCACGACGGCACAAAGCGAAAGGCTGGAATCGACTGATTTTGCTCGCCGCCATGCGCGGTTCGGCAAGCGGCAACAAGAGTCGGCAAAGCGAGGCTAACGGCGTTTTTTCTGGCTACGAACCAGGAGGTCGCAAGTTCGAGTCTTGCAGGGCGCACCACCCAAACTTCGTTTGGGTGGCGCACGCCTGCACTCCTCAGCCACCTCTCAACTCGCGTCGCTCGTTGAACCGGTGGAAGAGTCCTTGAGCGCCGAAGCGGCAATGCGCCCCGCTCGCCACGAACGTAGACGAGTCTTTTCGCCACCAAGGCCAGCGCGCCACGATCAGGCGCGTTTCTGCCGCCAACGCGGTCCACACTCACAACTGATGAACTCTGGTCCCGGTACCAAACTCTGTCCATACGAGGTTATTTCGCGGCTATCAGATCTATGTACAGTCGGTTCCCGCGATCGGGGCCAAGTCGCAGATCTCATCCGCCGGTGGTACCGCTCCAAAGTGGCGGCGTGGCGGCACGGAGCTGTTCTACGTGGCTCCCGATCAGAAGCTGATGGCCGTGCCCGTAGAGAACCGCCGCGAGCGTCGAAGCGGGTACGCCGCAGCCGCTGCCGGTGACTATCCTTGGCCCCGTCCTTCTGGGCAACGGCAGCACCGTGGGTTACGCGCCCTCGCGCGACGGCCAGCGCTTCCTGGTCAACGTCCCGGCCGGTGGCGAGGCGGCCGGGACGCCGCCCGTCACCGTGGTGCTGAACCGGCAGGCTGGGTTGCCGAAGCGCTAAAAGTTCCTGACGCGTTCGTGCACGATCCGGAACGGCTGGTCCCCTTCGAGCGCGAACGCTTGGCGCTCAGTCGCGAGCCGCGCGTGACACCCGCTTCACCTTGGCTCTTCGCCGTGCGCGGCTCGCCTTGTGAGTTTGAGGGCCACGATTCATCGATGACCGCCATTCGGCGGCGACGCGATCCGCCACAAACACTTTGAGAAGCGACTGATACGGTACGTCACGTTTGTTGGCCAGCGCTTTCAGATCGCTGAGCAACGGCGCCGGTAATCGCAGCGAAATCGTCTCGGTCGAGGGCTTCAGATTGCTCAACGACACCACCGCCGCCTTCGACCAGTCCACATAGTCAGCCGAATCGTGCGTCTCCCAGAACCGGCGCTCCGCAGCTTCGGACGCGAATCTAGGAATCTGCTTGAGAGGTCGCTTCGATCTGGCCATAAATTCTTCGCTCTGCCCGACTCATCGGCCGAGCCGAGATCACTCGCACGAACGTGCCGCGAGTCGTGAACACAATCGCAAGATACCGGCCGCTGTCGCTCCGCCCGAGCGTGAAGAACCGCGGCTCGGTCCGTGAATGTTTGGCGTCGGCAGCGACGACCACCGGTCGATTGAGCAGCACCTGTTCGGCCTCGGCCTGGCGAACCCGGTGATTCTGCCAATTCTTATCTGAATTGCCAGCGTCCCACTCGAACCCCTCGAGTCCGGCGAGGAACTCCTCGAGGACGCTCATGGGCGCTGTATATGACTATTCTATACACCTGTCAAGGGCTTAGCAGCCACTTTGCTCAGCTCTTGGGACGGCGGCCGGTCGCAACCGCAAACGCGATGAAGCCGCCGATAGCCAACACCAGGCCGGCTACGACGCGTATGAGCGCGGTTCCCTGCGTGGACTCCCAGTCCAAGATTGCTCGCGTGCGCTCAACTCCGAAGAGTGGCGTCGCGAGTCCCGCCACGAGCACGACCGCTCCAACTACACGAAGGGTCCTGGGCACCCGAGAGGTTGGCGCAACCAGCATCAGCACGAGCCCGATGGCGACTCGAATCGCGGCGATCGCGTAGAGTCCGGCAGGCGTCGCCACGTACCGCCCAATCGTTATGAGACTATCGGGCATGAAGATGCCCACCACGCCGACGACGATGGCGAAGAGAGCGACGAACGACGCGGCAATTCGCATGTCTTTTCTACCTCCTGAGCAGACCGACGATTTCCTAGCCGGCGGTTCCCGTCCTCGACCCTGGTATGCCGCCTTTGACAATTACACGCTACTCGTGTAACGATGAATCGCTGCGATGATCCAGTCGTTCGTCGACGAGACGACCGCCGACATCTTTCGGGAGCGCAACACGAAGGCCGCTCGGCAGATTCCCAAGGACCTGTGGCGGATCGTGCATCGAAAGCTGAAGATGCTCGACGTCGCGGCGCGAGTTGACGACCTCGAGTCGCCGCCTGGGAATCGGTTGAAGATACTCAAGGGCCAGATGAAGGGGCGGCACAGCATTCGCGTGAACGAGCAATATCGCGTCACGTTTCGATGGGAGAACGGGCATGCCTTCGAAGTCGCGGTCGAAGACTATCACTAGGAATTCGAACTGGCTCGGGCCGGCGATCGCCCCAGGCGAAATCCTGCTCGAGGAGTTTCTGAAGCCGCTCGAGCTGGGCCAGGTGGAGGCCGCACGCCGGCTCGAGATCTCGCTCAACCGGATGAACGAGATCGTGTTGGGCAAGCGTGGCATCACGGCTGATACCGCGCTCCGGCTCGCGCGCCTCCTGAAGACATCGCCACAGTTCTGGATGCGTCTCCAGGCCGACTGGGACCTGCATCGAGCCATGGCTAGGGCCGCCAAGGCGTCCTGAGTAGCACCTGTGAACAATCAGTGAACAATCGGCTCCCGAACACGGGGTAACAGCAGGGTCCAATCCGAGCTACACACACGAAGAACCAACGAGGCCAGGCACCCGCATCAGCCTACGAACCAGGAGGTCGCAAGTTCGACTCTCGCCTTGCTCCGCTCGGCGAACCGGTGGACGAGTCCTTGGGCGCCGAAGCGGCAGCGCATCGGTCAGCGCCGCGAAGGCGGCTTGCAGGGCGCACCAATACTTTCAACTACTTACGCCGCCGATCCCGAGTTCGTGCTCTCAGGTTTGTGAACAACAGTGAACAATTCGCCGCCGACCTTCTCGACGGCATCACGCATCGACCCATCGAGCACCTGCGTATACACGTTCAACGTCGTTCCGACGTTGGCGTGACCCATCAACTGCGCGACCACCCTGGATGACAAGTTCCACCTTTTGACGGCAAACCATGTGCTCGCCGCCTTCGAGGCTGAACAGGCCTCTCGGCGAAATCGATACTGCCATCGCGGCAACTCAGTACGACCGAGCTGTGGGCTTGGCGTACACGTGTCTGGAGGGGTTCTATGGAGCCTTTTTTCGCGCCAAAGCTCCTGGGCAGGCAGCGCCGAACGAGATCATCGCGCTCTCCAGGTGGATTCGCGATCATCTCAGGCAACCATTGTCGACTATCCCGACGAAGTGTTGAATCTAGGTTACGCGGCTTGCCGTAGCACGGAACCGGTCACGGTAAAGGAGGCGAACGCCTCAGTGCGCACCAACAAATCCGCTCGCTCATGAATCGTTGGACAGGGCGTCCATCCGAGTCCGAAGGCGTCGCCGCGGATGCCGCCGGGCAATTTCTACGGCGCGGAGGTCACCGAGCAGGGCATCAAGATGTACCAGAGCCGTAGCCCGGGAAATTTCCACTGTTCCCTGGGAATTTTCGCGCCGCGCCGTCCCTTGGATCAGGACCGCGACTGCGGCGGATCGAAGTGATTGACGGTGTAGATCAGCGTAAGGGCGCTCGCTGCGGCAAACGAGGCGGCGAACACAGCCATTAGGTAAGCAGCCATTGGCGTCTCCTTGTGTTGACTGACGCGTCACTGGAGCACGGGGCGTGCCACGCCTGCGCATGAAAGGCTTCGTCGGCGACATCGAAGACATGATCTACGGGCCGCCCGAGCATGCGGATGCCACCGTGCACGCCACCAAGGCCGACGCGATGGCGTCGAAGGAGCATTTTGCCGGACAGACGCGGAGTGACAGTCAGAAGCGCACGCCCGCACCCACGGTGAATCGGAACTCGTTCTTGTAGAACGCCATGTTGTGCGCCTGGCCGTTCGCGTCAATCGCAGGCCCCGGATAGTCCATCAGCCGATCCCCGAGATCGAACCGCAACACCGCGTGAGGCGTCGGCAGCAGTTCCATTCCGCCGCCGACAATGACGGTCACCACCGCCTCGCCCTTTGCCAGCGAGCAGGGGAGGATGGGGGGAAGATCGCGGGGCATGCCAGCGGCCCCGGCGCGCTCCCGAACTTCACGAACCCGGTGCGGAACGTGCCGAACGGCCGCATGCGGCCGCGAACCGGTCCAACCGTGACACCAATCAACCCTTCCAGGCGACCGCGGCTGTACGGCGATCCGTGCTTCGCCTTCAGGTTTGCCGGGTAGACGTTCGTCTCGGCCTCCAGGTCCAGCAACGCTGCGCGGCGCCACGCGACCAGGCCGCCGACGCCGAGATCGGCGCCGTCGAACTCGCTGGACGTCACACCTGTGAACTGGCCAATGACCTCGAAACGCGGCTGCGGCTGGCTCGTCTGTGCGGCTGCTGGCTTCAACGACAGCACGAAGCATGCGATTGCCAATGTGAGCGTGGCTCGTCTCATGACAAGACGCGCGTACTGCACGTGGGGTACCGCGAGCAGTGGGGGAATCGGGCGACGCCCGGCGACGTGACGCCGAAACCGAACTGTCAAAAGTGACAGGGGCGAATCTGGTGCTTCTCTGGATCTACTACGGCCTCGCGCCACGGCTACGTGCCGAAATCGCATAGCGGCGCTCCGCCCGGGTTTCCTACTGTGAACAACTGGATCGCGTGACGACACCATTCACACACACGAAGGAGTCAGTTCATGGCAAGAGTGTTCGTATTCATCGGCGCTTACGAGGACGTGGAGGATGCGACGGCGGATTACACGGAGGTGAAAGATCTCTACAGCCGCGGCGTGATCGACACGTACGACGCGGCGGTCATCAACAAGGATTTTGACGGCACCGTGCACGTCAGCAAACGGGAAAAGCCGACACAGAAGGCGGCGTGGACCGGGGCCATCGTCGGCGCCGTGGTGGCCGTGCTGTTTCCTCCCGCGATTATCCCGATGGCGGCGGCCGGCGGCCTCACGGGCGGATTGCTCGGCCACATCATGGCGGGGATGTCGCGCGCCGATCTCAAGGAGCTCGGCGAGACGCTCGACATCGGCACGGCTGCGCTCGTGGTGATCGGCAAGACGTCGCTGGCAGAGAAGCTCGCCAAGGCGGTGACCCGGGCGGAGAAGACGATCGAAAAGCAGATGGAGATCGACGCCAAGAACCTCGACAGGGAACTCGCCACCATCAGTTGAGGTCCAGCGGCGGCTCCCAAGCCGATTCAACGCTCCGCGAGCGCACTCCCAGCCGGCCGTGAACGTCCGGCTGCTTCCACCGTTCCTCGCCCGGCGAGCGATCGATCTGCTCGGCGTACGGGGCCATCGCACGAATCCGCGGTGGCCCCTTCGTTGCCCTCGATCACCATGGAAATCAGAATCTTCCGACAGGAGGCTGAACCATGGACTCACTATCGGCGACCGACATAAAGGCATCTCATGGGCAGTCGATTGGGCTGAGCATCGTCATGATACTGGCGGGCGTTCTCGCCATCGCGGCGCCGCTGGTGGCCGGCATTAGCACCGTCATTTGGATCGCTTGGCTGCTCGTCGCGAGCGGTGCGGCCCATCTCGCGTATGGATGGCACGCGCGCGGCCACGGCAGGCTGTTCCTCGAAGTGCTGATCAGCGCGATCTATGGCATTGCCGCGCTGTTCTTGCTCTTCAATCCACTCGCGGGGCTGGCGTCGCTGACGTTCGTGCTGGTCTTCTACTTCTTTGCAGCGGGCGCCGTTGAAATCTTCGCCGCGTTCCGGCTGCATTCGAGAGAAGGCTCGGGCTGGCTGTACTTCGACGGCATCGTCACCTTGATCCTGGCGTTCATGATCTGGAACGCGTGGCCGTCGAGCAGCGTGTGGGCCACGGGCACCCTCGTCGGTGTCGGCATGCTGTGCAGCGGCGTCACCCGACTGATGCTGTCGATGGCGACGCGCACAGCCATGCCAGCGTAATCCGCTGGAGGAGCACGACGCGAGGGTTCCTCACCTTCGCGTCGCGGCGAGGCTGATTCCGGTGCGGGCCGGACTCTTAGCGCAGCGCTCGCGAGCGCAACGTCAGTTCGAGCGGCCGACGGCGTGCGGACGACTAAGGGGCCAGGGGTCAGCGGCCCCGTTGAAAGCGACGGCGAAGGCCCGCAAGCACCAATCCACTGCCGAGCAACGCCAGGGTCGTGGGCTCCGGAACGGCTTGCGGCTGCAGCGGCAGATTCAGCTGCAGGACAGCCGGAGGTCCGCAGCAATCCGCGTAGACCAACTGGAACGGGAGGGTGCCCGAGGGCCCGGCGTAGATCGCGGTGGACGTGACTGGGCCGGTCGGACCGGGGCCGAATCCCAGGTTCGTCGCTCCAACGATCAACGTAAGTCCATCGTCATGTGTCACGGTAATCATCTGGCCCGTGGTGACGCTCACAAGCCCCAGAAACTGGACGATGGTCCCCATGATCCCGGGCTCCTCCATCCGTCTGTTCAGTGCGTTCATGCCTCCGTTGATGTTGAAGGCACCCCCGCTCAACAACCACTCATTGACGGTCTGCGGACCGATGTGGAGCGGGTTGAAGTCGAGCGGCGCATTCACGGCGAAGGTCACGTCAGGGGCGATCAGTGGAACGTTTGCGGGAATGGCATTCTGGGCAATAGCCTCGGGCACGGCCCACAAACTGCCGGTTATCGGAGTGGCCTGAGCGGTCCCGTTCAGCCAGAGGACCAGGGTTGCTGCCACTGCTACCGTTCGTCTCACGTGTTGCTCCTCGACTGAATATTCGTGGGAAAAAGCGGAACTGTGCAAGGTTCGTGCGCAGTCATTCACGCCACGAACTGCGGTAATTTGACGGTGAAAGCGGGAATTGTCTGAATTGGCTGCGTGTGGCCGCCACGTCAGTCTCCCGGCCGGCAGACTTATTCCGTCGCTCCACCGGACTATGTCCAGCTATTCGTTTGACATTTGCACTAGCGGGCACCACTCGCGTCTGCGCCCGTCGAGACCACGGCGGCTGTGCCGATGGCGGTCGCGGCCGCGCCCAGTACCGTCAGGACACCCACCTTCGTCTTCCAGAAGGGAACGACGTCCGAGGTGCAAGTCATCCTGACCGATTGCGACGCCCCCGTCAGCGTCACGCTCGACGTGCCAAGGACCTTGTCCTTATCGAGGCACTGCAGGGTATCGGTGCCGCACGAGACCCCCGGGATGCTGAATTCGCCGTTTCGCGCTGTGACCGCCTTGCCGACGATGGCGCCGCTCGAATCGAGCAACTGCATCGTGATCCCGGAGAGCGGCCTCCCGATCTGCGAGGTAACGGACCCGGAGATAACGCCGGTGCAGTCGCGCACGGCGCCGGCGAGGACGCCGGAGGGCTGGCCTTGCGCCTGGAGCCCCACGAATGGGGCGCACAGCAACGAGTACATCAACGCCAGCGACAGGATTCCTTTCATGTCGGTCCTCCGGGGCCGGATCCGAGTCCGTACGCGAGTCGGTTGTGAGGAGCGGGGTCGATCTCCACGCCGAGGATGCTGCCGCCGGGACTATACCGCAGGCGTCGATCAAGCGTCCAACGGAAGTCGTGTCCGTCCTTGAATCCCACAGACCCTCGCGGATGGATTCCGACCAGCCTCTTGGCCGGCGCGTTGTAGTTTTCGCCGACTTCGTGTACATAACTTGCAGACAAAACCCCTTCGAGAAATGAGAGGGTACATGCGACTCCTCCGAGTCTGCGCTAGTGTCGTTGCGCTTGCCTCGAGCGCATCCACGTTCACGCGAGCCCAGACCGCGGACGCCAGTGTTCAAACGACTGGCACTGTCCACATTGTTGCGTTCGAAACTCCTCGCGGCATCATTCGGGTTCATGTCTCGTCCGATGCGGCGGCGGGAGACACGATTTCCGGCATGGTCCTCGCCGAGCCGACCGGGGCGACGCCACAGGCCAAAGAGGCGAACCTCGCTCAGCTCAACGGCTTCGTGGTGGATTGGCAAGGGCAGCAGACACCCGTCTCGAGGCGCCGCTATGAATGGCTGATTCCGATCACCCTTCGGACGGGCTCTGGAGCGCTGTTGCTGCGCGACAGGGAAGGGCGGCTCCTGTCGCAGGCGTCTCTGCCGATCGATCCGGTCCCAGCGCCAGTACCTCCCAGCGCCGTCGCCGGCCGAGGCGTTTGAGCTTCCAACCAGCGGCGAGGTCAGCAAGAACGCCGTGATCCGGGGTCCGTCCGACGGCAGGATCACCGGCAGGACCGTGAGTGTCGGTGGGACCCAGGCCGATCTGCTGGCCGCATCTCCTCGACAGCTTGCGTTCCTCGTGCCGGCGACGCCCCCTGGGCCACTCCCGGTCCGTTTCGCGTTCGCCGACCGGGTCATCGAGGGGACGCTGCGCGTGCTCGAGGTCCGGCTGAAAGCCTCCAACGAACAACTGATCGGCGGCCAGCGAGCCACGCTGACGGTCACCGTCTTCGGGCTGAACGGCATCACGGAGCCAATGAAGCTGACAATGTTGAACCGGTCGGCGGCCACGGTGCGGGTAGAGAACATCGATCGACCCATCACGATAGAGCCGCGTCAAGTCACGCGCCAGGGCACGTTCGTCGTGACCCGACGGATCACCGGCGTGAGGCCCGGCCGGTATCAGATCGTTGCGAGCGTGAGCAAACCCCCGCTTGCGCAGTTCGACGTACAACGCACGATGAATCGCGCCCTCGCCGACTGGCAAGCGAAGACTCGGGTCCCGATCACTCCGGCTGCGAGCGCCCTGATTCAGCGTTCGGTACTCGAGACCCGAGTGCTTCTGGACGAATTTCTCGGGCAACAGCAGGTCCACGACGGCGATATCCAGAGCGTGTTCGTCGCCCTGCTCTCGCACTACTGCTTTGATCTCCGAGACGACGGTCGGTCGCGGCGACGCGCGACGGGCGGCGCGGCCGCCGGCGCCGGCATCATGCTGGTGGCGCTCAGGCAAAACCAGGCAGGCGGCTTGGAGATCACCCCGAGCGAGGTACGCCGGCTGTCGTTCTCGGAGTTCCTCTCCCAGTTGGTTGGCCACTTCACGATGCAGCAGGCCGTCGGGTATCTGTTGGTCAGCTCGATGCCGGACCAAATGCCGGTCACGATTGACGGCCGGCGAAGGGGCGAGGTGACCGACCGTCGGGTCGTTGCCTCCGTCGGTGAGCATCTCATCGTGGTAGCTGGCTCGAAGCCCTGCCGCCAGCGAGTGACCATCAGCGCATTTCAGCTCAGAGTTGTCGATTGCGCCGCCTCATAGGCGATCACTGAAGCCGTCTCAACCAGCATCAGCCCGGCCAGGGCGATCGGTCCCACGTCGCGATCGGACTGGGTGCATCATCGTTGGCCATCTAGTAACGGGAGCCCGGCCTGAGACCTTGCCTTGCGTCCCTCAGGTGCGGCAACAACATCCGGCGACCAGACGACGCGAAAACCACCGCCGCCGTCGCGGCCCTCGGGGCTGTAGCGGTCGCGGTACGCAGCTCGCACCGACATCGGGTCGTAGTCGAAGGACCCGCCGCGCATCACCCGAACTGACCCAGTTGGAGGCCCAAGTGGATCGGTCTGCTCTTGACCAGGATAAGGCCCGTACCAGTCGCGGCACCACTCCCAGACGTTGCCGGCCAGGTCATAGATCCCTTCGGGTGTCTTCCCTTGGTCGCGACCCACCTTGACTGGCCGCAATCCATCCCTACATTCGTCGGAGTTGGCGCGGTCGCAGGTCTGATCCTCTTCGCCCCACGGATACGTGCGCCCGTTCTTGCCGCGCGCGGCGAATTCCCACTGCGCCTCGGTCGGCAGGCCGCCGCCGAGCCAGGCCGCGTACGCGACCGCCTCATACCAGGAAACGTTCACCACGGGTTGCTGGTCTGGAGCGAAGCGACCGTGGGTCGGATCGAAGCGCCGGTACTCCTCGTTCGTGACCTCGTGCTCCTGAATCAGAAACGGCGACAGCGTCACGTGATGCCGCGGTCTTTCGTCCGACGCTCCGACCGCCTCGGGGCTTCCCATCTCAAAACTGCCGCCTGGGATCAAGATGCGCCGGTTGAGCCCCTCGTCCTCTTGCCGGCTTACGGGCTTCACTCCGAACCGACGGTTAAACTCCTCGGCGATGTCTGACTGGAGCTTCAGTGCGTTTGCTCTCACCTCTGGATAGCGAAGGCCGACGTCTTCGGCGGCGAACGATACCGCCCCGTAGCCCTCCCGGGACCCGAGACCGTCCCTGCGCCGCTCTTCGATCGCGCTGAGTCTTGCGTTGAGCAGCGCCAGGAACACGCCCGGATCGTTCCGGTCTGGCACGCTCGCCGTGACAAGAGCTTGTGCCTGAGCCGTCTGTTGTTGGGTAAAGGCCTCACGACCGATGAGCACCCACCACAAACCGACACCGGCACTCACGAGCGCGAGGGTGCTGGCGCCGACCCTTCTCGTATGTGCGATCCGTTTTTCTCGCGAACGCAGAATCGGACCCACCAGGGTGTCGTGGCTCAGCTCGTAGAACACTCCACCCAGGCGCGGCTCTGGACGCAGCAGGCGCGTGTCGACCAGCTGCCGGAGCGTTTCCATTGACACCCCGTGTCGCTTCTCGATTTCCTCCTCGGCCTCGGTCAAGCGCCGGCCGGCGCCGCTGATCAGGCGCCGCTCGCACAACCGCTGTACCCTGCGGCGCTCCCAGGGCGACGCGATTGAGGCGAGGCTCCGGTCATAAAAGTCCTCCAGCACGCGCTGAAGTTGTCTCTCCCCGCCGAGGTCGGCTTCTGAAACCTCGACCCGTGTCCCAGCATGTCGGGCCGCCAAGCGGGTCCGCACCAGATCCTCAACGTATTGGCAGACCAGCTGAAGCTGGGCGGGCTCCACCTCGTCACCCGTCACGGTTTCCGATCCGTGTCGGCGGCTCGCCAGAAACGTGAGGATCCCCTGTACCGCGTCTTCCCGATACGTGAAGGGTGCGGTTTCAAAGGCTGCGCGCTCCAGCATCGCAGGCTTCACGATGGCGTCCCGCGCGTTCTCGGGGGTCAACGCTCCTATGCGGAATCGATGCTGAAGAATGCCTGGTATATCGCGGGCCAGCTCCTCGAGGTCCGCCAGGTAGTCCTCTCTCAGCGACAGCACGATCTTGAGCTTGGAAGGGCGAGCGGCGACGTTCGGCGCACTCGAAGGCGCGGGCGAGCGGCCGGTTGCACCGCGCCCCCGCAAGAGCTCCGCGAGCTGGACGATGAAGTCGTGGCGGGACTTCTGTTCGTGAAGGGTAAACAGTTCCTCGAACTGGTCGAGGATTAGCACCGGTTGAAGGAGATCGTTGTTCCGAGACCAGAACTCGGTCGTCGTGAAGAAGCTCCACAAATCGGACTCGTCGCCATTCACGATCTCGACCCCAGCCGCATGCGCTGCCGTGCGGACACCATCCAGGAGTCCTCCGAGAGGTCCCCGGGCTCGATCCGCGATGCGGATTGTCATTGGAAAATAGCCGCGCTGGAGCAGTGGCTCGACGAGACCCGCATTGATCAGCGACGATTTGCCCATCCCCGACCTGCCGAACAGCACTACGAGACGCTCGGCCAGCACCAAGCTGAGCAGAGAGCGGATCTCGCGATCGCGGCCGAAGAACATGCTGCGATCGATGTCATCGTGCTGGAACGGAGCCGTTCCCTTGTACCGAAGTGACCTGCCCTCTGGGGTTCTCACCGCCTGCGGTGGTTCTCTACGGATTCGCCGCCAGGCGAGGAACGTGCCCACAGCAACTCCGCCGACCACGGCCATTACCAGCAGCTGAACCGCCCGTGAGTCGACGTCGGTGAGTTGAGACAGCACAAGCAGCAGCGTCAGGAGAGGCAGACTGGCCGCCACGATAGTCGGCCAGCCGCGGCGCGAAGGCGCTACTCGCGAGCCGAGGTAAACCGAGGCACCCGTTGCCAGCGAGATCACGAGAAGGGACAGCCAATCTCCGGCGACACCGGCAAGCGCGAGCGCTCCGAACGGACCAGCCGCAGCCACGCCGACCACGGTCGGCAGGAATGCCAGCCAGCGCAGGACGATGGCCCGCTTCGGTCTCAGCCTCGTCATCAAGGTTCCTCGACGTATCCTTCGACTACGCTGCGCCGACCTGACGCTTGATGGCCCGGACGAGCTCGCTCAGACCATCAGGTGACCGGAGATCGACAGCGTGATACTTGCTCAGCGGTTTGAGCAGCGGCGTGTCGTCGATGCTGGCAGGCACGATGAAGCGACCGAGACCGACGAGACGCATTTCGTCGGCCTTGAGCGCTCGATTGATCTCTTTGTTGACGTACGAGGCCTCGCGGCTCTTGAGGGCGAGTGCCTTGCTGTTCAGGACGACGAAGTAGTCGACCTTCGCGATGGTTGCCTCGATGAGGTCGTCCCAGCAGTCGCCGCCCCTCAGGGCGTCCTTGTCGAGCCACGGCTCCAGCCTTGCGCGCTTCAGCGCCTCGTGCACTTGGCTCGCCTTCTCCTTGTCCTCACTCGCGTGGCAGATGAACACAGTGGGGGCGCCGGCCGGCGCGGAAACCGCAGCCGATCGATCGCCCGCCGAAGCAGGGATCGTCGCACGCGCCGGGCGACCGGAGTCCACGTACCGACGATGCAGCTCCCGGACGAAATCCACGGGACTGGCGTGGAAGATGTCCATTTTCTTGAAGTTGTCGCGGTAGAACAGGATGGCGTGATCGGTCACGCTTGCCTCCCCGCCCGCACTCTCCTCGAAAGCCTCGATGGCAAAGCCCCGGCTGTCGGCGCGGAGCACCTTGAGCACGTGGAAAAGGATGCGCAAGTACCACTGTCTCAGCTCGAAGCCCAGGAACAGAAACAGTCGTCCGTTGGTCAGCGCCTCGTTCAAATCGTTGGGCAGGGGCGGGTCGCGCGCGATGAGATGGGCAAGGAAGTCGAGGAGCTGCATCTCGGTGAGGATGACCGACGCCGCCTCGTCCACGCGTCCGTACAGGTGGAACAGTACCGGCGCATCAATTGTCGCCTCGGGGAGCAGTTCCTCGTTGCGACCGCGATAGTGATACCGCCCGACCGCCGGCGTTTTGTCGGCGCGGCGGAGCGCGATTTCCATCAGCGGATCGAGCCCGGTCGTGACGATGAGGCGAAACGGAAGCGCCGCGAGGTCGTCGTGAACGGTTGCCGGTTGCTCCAGCCACTCCTGGTGCCACAACTCGATCTCTCGTTCGAGGCTGAGCTGGTCCTCCTGCGCGACATAGCGTTGAGCGATCCACGGCAGGTCGTCCGGCTGCGGATTAGTGCCGGTCAGCCTCTCGTCGTCGAGCGCTCCCAACAACCGGCGGGCGAGGGACTGCGCGGGAACCTGCTCCAGACCGTTCGGAGCTTTCGTTGGAAGCTCGGGGCCCAGGAACAGGATGCACTCGCCCCTCTCGATTCCGTAGAGCAGCTTGTCCCAGTGCGCGAAAGGCATGTCGGATGGCCTCGTTGAGGGGTGAACCTCGTCCCACTACAATTTGATTCAACCTGCGGGACTCGGGGGGGATTGTAACGCCGTTGCTCCATCGACTACGGTGCGTGTCAACACGGCGTCAGCAGCGGCGAGGTGAATGTGCGCGTGCCAGGCGGCGAGACGCAGACGACGCTCCGGGCTTCGACCATTCGAAGGTTCATGTCGCTGCTCACATTGGTCGCTTCCACCATGGGCACCGCCTGTTATGGGAGCCGCGCAACGCTGCCTTCGCCACCCACTGTGGTCGTCGCCTACCCGGCTATTCCACGGCTCCCGGCGAGCCCTACCTTTTCGGTCTCCGTCAACGGAACCTCGGTCCCGGTGACGCTCTATAACGGCAAGAGCATCGCCTGGTTCGCTTTCTCGGGGACAGCGGATGTCCGAGTGACAGTGGCCCAGGCGGTCCTGAGCTATGTCCTGAGCCCGTTGCGGAATCCCGTGCTATCGACACGTAGCGGACACGAGATCCGTTTCACCCTCGCGGGACCGCGAAAGCTGGTGCTCCGCCAGGTAAGCAACCTGGCGGAGGAGCTCTTCATCTTCGCCGACGCGCCTGAACGAATACATCCCACTCCCGGTGAGGCAGGCGTCTTCAATATGGCGGACTACGGCACCGGCGCGTCGGCGCTGCAGGCGGCCATCGATGCAGCATCATCCGCACGCGGTGTTGCCTACGTGGCCCCGGGGGTCCATGAGATCTCTGCCTCCGTCTACTTGAAGAGCAATGCCAATCTTTATCTTGCCCCGGGGGCAGTACTCGCCGTTCCGAAGAACACGAGCTGTTGCTTCGACAGCCGCGTCGTGATTCCGGTGGTCAACGCCACCGGGGCCAGGATCAGCGGCCGCGGCGTGCTCGATGGCAACGGAACGGACCAGAGCCTCTTCTTCAATCTGGTGCACACCCACAACGTCGATGATTTCTGGGTCGAAGACATCATGATTCTGGATGGGTACACGACACCGCTGAGGGTCGTGGGGGCGCGCAACTCGGGGGTCAAGAACATCAAGGTGATTGCCAACGCGCCTCGCCTTTCCGACGGGATCGACATCGAGGACCTGAGCAATTTCACGATCGACGACTGCTTCGTGTTCAGCACCGACGACAACGTCGCGTTGGGCTCTGGAACCGACTCCTTCAACTATGGCGTGGCGAGTCCGACCGATGGCGTGACGATCAAGAACTCGGTCTTTCATCACCGGCCATCGACCGAATGGACCGGGCCGATCGGTCATCTCTTGAGCATCGTTCCGCACGTCTCCCCCGCGTACATACGAAACGTGCTCGTGGAGAACGTCGACGGCGTGGTCACGGGCACGGCTTTCGGTTTCTTTGCTTCGAACGGCCTCGTCGCCATCAGCGGGGTCACCATCCGAAACGTAAGGGTGGAAAAGAGCGAATACGCCAACTTCGGAGGCTTCAGCATCGACTTCACCGCCTGGGGAGGAACCGCCAATGGAATGGTCGATCCCCGGAGCGGCTCAATCCGGGATGTGACGTTCGACCACGTGGCATTCGACGACTTCGGACCCTTCCGCAATGTCTTTGTTGGTCGGAGCGCCACACAGAACATCGACAACTTCCGGTTGCTCAACCTCCACATCGCCAATCGACTCATCCTCGATGAGGCCTCTGCGCACGTCGACTTGGGGCCGTACGTCACTCACTTCGCCTTTGGCCCGCCATGAGAGGTCTCTCTCGCCCGATGGGATCAAGGCCCTGAACGCGCTGCTGCGCGCGCAGTGTGAGAAGTGCAGCGATTCGGTGACGCCAACTTATTTTCCCAGGTTGACTCTCGGTACCTCTCCCGTACAATGCGCCGTGCGGCTGGGTGCCTTCGACCTCTCGCGGGCACACCCTCCTTCAGCCTTTCGGCACATTCGATTGTCGCGGCTCGCGGCGGACTGTGAGTCAAGGGGCAAAGCTACGCGTCATGCGCGTCACTCCGATTCTCTTCACGCTGTGCATTGGTGCTCTCGCGCTCACGAACCTGGTCGCCGGGTGCTCCAGTGCCGATTCCACGGCTGCCGATCGACCGAAGGCTGACTACGACGCCGCGACCGGACGGCTCCGCCGCCTCACGTTCGATGCGAATCAGAACGGCCATAATGATGCCGTCAGCGTGATGGACGGCACGCGTATCGACCACATCGAGCTCGATACCGACGAAAACGGCACAGTCGACCGTTGGGAGTACTACGGCGCCGGCAGACGCCTGGTGAAGGTGGGAGTCTCCCGTCAGAACGATGGCATCATCGATGCCTTCGAGTTCTACGGCCAAGGCGACGGCAACGACGACATTATCACGCGCATCGAAGTGTCGACGCGGCGCGACAACCGCTTCGACCGCGTCGAATTCTACACGGGCGGGATCCTGGCCCGCGTCGAGGAGGATGCGGACGGCGACGGCCGCGTCGACAAGTGGGAGTTGTATCGCCCTGTCGCCAGCCGATCGCCTGGCGAGCCGCCATCGAGCGTCACGTCGGTGGCCTTTGACGACGCCTATCGTGGAACTGCGACGCGTCGCCTCGTCTTCGCCGACGACGGAACGGTCCAGCGAGTTGAGATCGATCCCGATGGTGACGGAATATTTGTCGCGCAGCCGTCCGGCACTGCACGCTGACTGCAACCGCGAGAGGGCCTCGCGCCGGCGTCTCCGTGTCAAGGGGAGCGTGGAGATGACCGGGCGTGTCGGGCTACTCCTCGTGATCATGACGTGCGTCTGCGCCGCGGCCTCGCGGGCGGGCGCGCAGTCCACGGCGCCGGATCCGGGCGCTGCCCGCGCGCGAGTGCAGTTCGGCCCGCTCGGTCTCACACCTTCTGTGGCGCTGACGAACCTTGGGATCGATACGAACGTTTTCAATGACGTCGACGATCCGAAGGGGGACTTCACCTTTACCGTTTCACCGCAGGTGGACGCGTCGCTGCGCGTGCGCCGCGCCCGGCTGCAGGTCATGGCGCGCAGCAACCTCGTGTACTTTCACCAGTACTCGAGCGAACGCAGCGCTGACACCGCCATAGATTCCAGGCTCGAATTTCGCGGCACTCGCATCACGCCGTGGGTCGGCGCCTCACTGTCGTCCGGTCGCCAGCGGTTCGGCTACGAAATCGATCTCCGGTTCAGGCGAGTGGCCAGGGATGTGGGCGCCGGCGTCGAGGCCCGTCTCACTGGCCGGACGCGCGTGCTCGCAAGTGCCCATCGCACCCAGTACCGAGCACGATGCCGACGCCGTGTTTCTCGGCACCAGCATTCAAGAAGTGCTGAATCGTCGGAGTGAGTCGGTCGGCCTCGACCTGCGCTACGACCTGACACCGCTGACCACGTTCGTGGCGTCCACGCAGACCATTCGTGATGGGTTCGAGTTCATTCCGTCTCGCAACAGCAACAGCGTGCGTGTCGAGACCGGGTTCGATCTGACACCGTTCGCGCTGATCTCAGGCCGCGGACGAGTCGGGTATCGTGCGCTGAACGGCCACGGCACGACGCCGGACTATTCGGGCCTCGTTGCGTCGGTGGCCGTCGGTTCGACGATCAAAGGACGTACGCACGTGGAGGTCGCCACCGAACGTGACGTCAACTACTCAATCGAGTTCGCCTATCCGTACTTCCTCCTGACCGGGGCAACCGCTGCCGTGACACCGCGCCTCACTCAGCGGTGGGACACCCAGGGGCGCATCGGCGTCCAGCGGCTCGCGTATCGCGGTGTCGAGGGCATCTCGGACCTCATCCGCAACAGGATCGACCGTGTTCGGGTGATCGGCGTCGGCGTGGGATACCGGATGGGGCGTGACATGCGGATTAGTTTCAACGTCGATCGGGAGCGCCGTGAATCACCGGTTCAGCGGCGCGATTATCTGGGTTATCGAACCGGTATCTCGGTGACATATGGACGCTGAACGATCTCTTTTTCGGCTGCGCGTTGTCCCTGCATGGGCGACTTTTCTCATCCTCGCGTTCACGGGCGGCCAACTCCACGGGCAAGTCAACAACTACGTCGTCGGGCCTCAAGACGTACTGATGATCTCGCTCTTCGATCAGCAGGACCTGAGTGGAAAGTACACCGTCGAGGCCGATGGCACCTTCACGTTTCCGCTGATCGGGCGCGTCAAGGCAGGCGGCCTGACGCTGCGGAGCGTCGAGGAAGCGTTGCGGAAGGAGCTGTCGAACGGGTTCTTCAAGAACCCGCAAGTGAGTGTCGCGGTCGAACAGTACCGAAGTCAGCGAGTGTTCGTCGTTGGTGAGGTGCGGATGCCAGGCACCTACCCGCTCACCGGTGACACCACGTTGATCGAAGCGCTGGCGCGGGCGGGATCGACGACCGAGAACGCCGCCGGCGAGGTGCTGATCGTGCGGTCACGGACTGCGGCCAAGGTCGACGGCCCGCTCTCGCCCGAACGGGAGCCCGCCGCCGAGGTCATCCACGTCGACATCAAAGAGCTCCAGAGTGGCCGCCTGTCTCAGAACGCGCAGCTTCGCGACAGCGACACGATCTTCATCCCGCGGGCCGAACTCGTGTACGTGTTCGGCCAAGTGAAAGATCCTGGTGGCTTTCCCTTGCGAAAAGGCACGACGGTGCTTCAGGCCCTCTCGCTCGCCGGCGGCGTCACCGATCGAGGTGCCACCGGACGGATCCGCATCGCGCGCGTCGTCGCGGGCAAGAGGACCGAGCTGAAAGCGACGCCCGAGGACGTCGTCCAGCCGGGCGACACGATCATCGTTCCGGAAAGGTTCTTCTAATGAGCGAGCTTCAGCATCTCGACTCCGTCGTCCCCGAGCGTCCACGATCGGGAAGCGCCGCGCAGGCCGGCGGTGCTCCGCCCCCCGGCCCTCCCGTCGTGAGCGACGGCGTCGACGACGTGCATCTGCTGGACTACGTGAAGGTGCTGTATATGCGCCGCTGGACGGCTGCCACGGCGTTCCTGGTCATTTTCTTGGGCGTGCTCGTCTATACGTTCACAGTCACGCCTCGATACGAAGCGCGAACGAGGCTGTTGATCGAGAGCGATGACCCCAACGTCGTCAGCTTCAAGGAAGTCATCGAGGAGGGGGCATCGAAAGCTGACTACTACCAGACTCAGTACACCATCCTCCAGAGCCGGGCGCTCGCCCGGAAGACGATCGACACGCTGGGACTCTGGCAGTCTCCGCTGCTTCAGGACTCGCGATGGGAAATAGGCGGGATTTTCGAGCGCGCCGCATCATCGGTCTGGACCGCGCTCGGGCACGAGCCGGGTCCAGGGCGCTCCGCGGGCGTCACCGAGACGCTGGCGCAGTCGCGCGCGATTGATCTGTTCCTCGAACAGCTGACGATTGCCCCCATTCGCAACAGCCGTCTTGTCGATGTGACATTCCGCTCGTCAGATCCAGACGTTGCCACGCGTGTGGCGAACGTACTGGCGAAGGCCTACATCGATCAGAATCTCGACTACAAGTTCGGCGCGTCAAAGGAAGCGACGAG
The DNA here is from genome assembly GCA_963741135.1 of uncultured Acidobacteriota bacterium. GTDB lineage: Bacteria > Acidobacteriota > Vicinamibacteria > Vicinamibacterales > UBA2999 > Gp6-AA40. Next base: position 27,752 of record CAVUHC010000002.1, on the reverse strand, counting down.
CTGGTTGGAGGATCGCCTTGCCGAGCAGCGCGCCCAGGTCGAGAAGGCTGAAGCGGCGCTGCAGCAGTATCGGGAACAGCACGACGCGATTCCGCTCGAGGATCGTGAAAACATCGTCGTACAGAAACTGGGAGACCTGAACGCTGCCGTGACGAAGGCGAAGACCGAGCGCCTGCAGAAGGAGGCGGTCTATCGGCAGATCACAGCCATCGGGAACAACCAGGCAGCGCTCGATACGTTCCCCGCCATCCTGGCGAATCAGTTCATCCAGCAACAGAAAAGCGAGTTGGCGAACCTGCAGCGGGAACAGGCGCAATTGGCCGACAAGCTCGGCGATCGCCATCCGGAGATGATCAAGATCCAGTCGGCGATCCAGACCGCGCAGGCAAAGCTGCAGGGGGAGATTGCGAACGTCGGGCAGGCCATACGCACCGAGTACGAGGCGGCGCTGACCCAGGAGCGGAGCCTCATTGCCGCCCTGGACCAGCAGAAACTCGAGGCGCAGGCGATGAATCGCAAGGCGATCGATTACAGCGTCCTCGACCGCGACGTGAAGAGCAGTCGCCAGATGTACGACGGCCTCCTGCAGCGTGCCAAGGAGACCGGCATCGCCGGTGAGTTGAAGGCGAGCAACGTCCGCGTCGTCGATCAGGCAGAACGGCCGCGCAAGCCGGTGACTCCGCAGCCCCTCCTCAACCTGTCGCTGGCGCTGCTCAGCGGCATCGTTTTCGCGTGCGGTCTGGCATTCTTCTTCGAGTACATGGACAGCCGCATCAAGTCACCAGACGAGCTGACGACCCATCTCGGACTGTCTCCGCTCGGGCTGATTCCCACGCTCGGAAAGACTTGGCACGGTTCAGAACCACTCATCAGCAACGGTGTACCGCAGAATTTTGCGGAGGCGTTCCGCGCCCTCCGCACGAACGTCCTCTTTTCCTTTGCCGAGGAGGGACCGCGGACGCTCGTCGTGACGAGCACCGGACCCGGTGAAGGAAAGACCACTGTGGCGAGCAACCTGGCGACCGGGTTTGCCATGGCTGGTGAACGAACCCTGCTGGTTGATGCGGACATGCGGCGGCCCGGTGTGCATGACGTGTTCAAGTGTCAACGAGAGCCCGGGCTATCGAACGTGCTGGTGGGCAATGCCAAGCCGAGCGAGTCGATGAAGAAGAGCGACGTCCCCGGCCTGTGGGTGATGGCGTCCGGGCACATTCCACCGAACCCTGCGGAATTGCTGGCGTCGAGACAGTTCCGTGACCTCCTCCGATCGCTGGGCGAGCACTTCGACTACATCGTCATCGACACCCCGCCGGTGATGGTGGTCACCGACGCCGTCGTGGCGGCACACGTCGCGTCGGGGGTAGTTTTCGTGGTTGAGGCTGAGATGGCCAGTCGGCATGCGGCCAAAACTGCGGTCCAGCACCTGGCCAATGGCCGTGCGCGGTTCCTCGGCGGAGTGCTGAACAAGGTCAACGTCGAGGCCCACGGCTACTACTACTCGGACTATGTGGACTCGGGCTATTCGTACTACGAGGCCCGTGACGTTTCGAAGGCGCGCGAGCCCCGCGCACGTGTCATCCGCTCGCCGCTCGGTCGCCGCCGACGGGGCTCAATGGAGCGCGGTGCGGCCTCGGGGATTGGCCGGTCGACCTGGCTGAAATGACCAGTCGGGACAATCCGGCGGTAGCCACCGAGTGTGCCGCGGTGGGATCCGCCTTGCCGCTCGAGGCCGTCTGGCGGCGACCGGCGGTCGACCTCGACGCGGTGGCGTTGGTCAGCGGCAATGCCATCTACGCCGCCTCGCAGTTGGCCCTCGTCATCATCATCGCAAAGCTCGGAAGCGTCGTGCAGGTGGGGCAGTTCGCGTATGCCCTGGCGATGACGACTCCAGTTTTCATCCTCTCCCAACTGCAGTTGCGCGGTCTGCAGGCGACCGATGCCGCTGGCGAGTACTCCTTCGCCGAATACCTCTCGTTGCGAGTGGCGACGACCGCCGCTGCCGTCCTGGTTGTCGTCGCTCTCGTCGTCCTGGCGACCGAGACAGGGCCGCAACGAGGGGTCGTCCTGGCGATGGCGGTCGCCAAAGCGATCGAGAGCATTGCCGACGTGGCGCATGGGCGGTTGCAGCAGATGGAACGCCTTGGCGCGATTGCGATGTCCTTCGCATCGCGTGGAGTGGGCGGTTCGATCGCGTTTGTGGTTGCGTTTGCGATCGCGCGCGAGCTCGTGCCCGCGATCGCGGTGATGACGCTGTGGTGGGCGATTTCCTACGCGGCGATCGAAGGACGTGCAGTGTGGAACGGCGGCAGCACGCTCAGCGGCGTTCGCATCGCACCGGTGCTCAGGTTGGCGATCTTTGCTGCGCCTATGGGCGTGGTCATGGCGCTGTCTTCACTCAATATTCAATTGCCGCGATACTTCATCGAAGCGTCGCTGGGCTCCCACGGATTGGGGATCTTCGCCGGCCTGGCGGCCATTCCCCTGATTGGGACAATCATCGTCAATCCACTCTGCCAGGCCGCCAGTGCCCGTATGGCGCGCGCCTATTACCAGGACGATCGCGCAGGGTTCCGCCAAACCGCGGGTCAGTTGCTGATCGTCGCCGCAGGGATCGGAGCGGGCATGGCGGGGATCGCGCTCCTCCTCGGCGACCGGCTGATCACGTTGATCTACTCGGCAGAATACGTCGGATACCGGCGTACCTTTCTGATGCTAATTGCGTGGGGCACCCTCAGCTGTGGCGTAACGGTTCTTGGCTCGGCTGTGACCGCTGCTCGTCGTATCCGTGTCCAAATGCCTATTCTGGCGGTCAGCACCGTGGTCACTGCGTTCGCCGCGATGACCCTCGTTCCCCGCTTGGGGCTCATGGGCGCGGCGATCGCAGCATCGCTCGGGACGTTGGTGCAGGGGCTATGGTTCGCCGCCGTGTTGGGGTCGCTCGTTCGGAAGCAGGCGTGACCAGACCCATACGAGTGCTTCATGTGGTCGGCGCCATGAACAGAGGCGGCGTCGAAACGTGGCTGCTCAACGTGATGCGACGGCTATCACGCGACCACGTCGCAATCGACCTGATGGTCCACACCGACGAACGCGCAGCGTACGACGACGAAGTGGAAGCGATGGGGGCGACCATTCATCGCAATTCACAGACGAGAGAGCTTGCGCGGTACGGCCTCCGTCTTCGCCACATCCTAAGCGGGTCGCGGCGCTACGACATTGTGCATAGTCACGTGCACTACTACTCGGGTGTCGTGCTCGCCGCGGCCATGCTCTCGCGAGTTCCGGTGAGGGTCGCGCACAGCCACAACGACACGAGGGTGGTCGATCGAAGTCGCTCGTATCGGCGCCGAGCGTACCTGCAACTCACCAAGCAGCTGATACGGCGCTGCGCCACCGACGGTTTTGCCTGCAGTGATGAAGCCGGCCGTGCCCTGTTCGGTGAGGGCTGGACCGAGGATGGACGATGGCACCGTCTGTACTATGGTATTGATACGACGCTTTACGCCCGGCATTCCGATCGCGACGGAGTGCGGGCCGAATTGGCGCTGCCGGCGGACGCCTCGGTGATGATTCACGTCGGGCGGTTCGATTTGCAGAAGAACCATTCGTTCCTGATCGACGTCCTGGCCGCGACAGTGCGTCAACGCGAGAACGCCTTCCTGGTGATGGTCGGTTCCGGTCTGCTGGAGCAGTCCGTCGCGGAGCGCGCCAAGGCGCTCGGCGTGCATCACCGCGTCAGGTTCTGCGGATCGCGTGCGGATGTTGCCCGCCTTCTCGGCGCCGCTGACGTGTTCGTGTTTCCGTCCCTGTATGAAGGGCTGCCGTTGTCCTGCCTCGAAGCGCAGGCGGCAGGCCTGCCGGTCATCATGAGCGACACGATTACCCGCGAGGTCATTGTCGTCGCGGACCGGGTCTCACGTGTGCCCCTCGGTGACGCAGAGGCGTGGGCAAACGCAAATGTGGAGTCCTTCACGATCCCGCCCCGGTCGCGCGGCGCCGCGCCGGCGCTGAGCGGCAGTCCGTTCGATATCGCGGTCAGTGCCCAGACACTGCTGGAATCCTATCGCCACGCCCTCGCACGGCGGGGCGCTTACGGCAGAACGCGCGGCGCATCACACAAGCACGTTCCGGTGGGCATACGCGCCAGTGTCGGCGATTACCCCGCGGCCAAGCGATTGCGACGCCGGTCGTCCCGTTTTTCAATCTTCGACTGAGCGCGGTTCATCGACACCGGCATCTGTTGGCGCGCCGCGACTCCAACACCTCAGCATCTTAGACCCATGTCAAGCGCACGTATCCGCGTACTGCAGGTGGTGAGCAGTCTGGCGGCTGGCGGCGTCGAAACCTGGCTCACGCACGTTCACCGGCACGTCGACCGCACGCGATTTCACATCGACTACGTGGTCCACACATCGGGCCGGTCGCACTACACCGACATCGTGACGGCCCTCGGCGGAGCGATCTACCACTGCCCTTCGCCAAGAAACCCGCTGAGGTATCTGCCATCGCTTATCGCCACGTTGAAACGCCATGGTCCGTTCGACGTCGTGCACAGTCACGTCCAGCACTTCAGCGGCGTTGTGCTGCTGGCGGCGCGGGCGGCTGGCGTGCCGGTGCGAATCGCGCATTGTCACACTGCCGGTCTTCCCCGCAGCAGGTACCTGAGCCTGCCGCGTCATCTGTACACCTCGCTCGCCGGCCACTGGATCCGTCGCCACGCGACGCACAAACTCTCCGGAAGCCACGCGTCGGCGCCTGCATTATTCGGGCGCGGCCCGGCGTCCGACGGCAGTTACCAGGTGCTTTACAACGGCATCGATCTCGAGCCATTCCGTTGTCGCGAAGACGGTGCCAGCGTACGCGCCGAATGGGGCATATCAGCGACGGCAATGGTTGCAGGTCACGTCGGCAGCTTCACCCCGGTCAAGAATCACGAGCTCCTGCTGCGCACGTTCGCGAGCCTGCAGAGACAGGTGCCGAACGCGCGGCTGCTGCTCGTCGGGGACGGTCCACTCTTTCGGTCGATGCGTGCACTGGCGCGGACGCTGGGGTGTGATGAGCAGGTCGTATTCACGGGAGTGCGGCGCGACGTGCCGCGACTGATGCGAGCGATGGACGTCTTCCTGTTTCCGTCACTCAGCGAGGGTCTTGGTCTTGTGGCGCTCGAGGCGCAGGCAGCCGGCGTGCCGGTCATTGCGTCCGAGGGAGTACCCTCAAGAGGTCAGCGTGATCCCCGAGCTGATGACATGGGTGCCTGCCGCGACGTCCGACGCATGGGTCACCGCCATCCTGAGAACGTTGAGCCATCCACGGCGAGTGAGTCCCCAGGAAGCGGGCGCGCTCATGGAAGCCAGCCGATTCAACATTACGCGAAGCGTGCGCGGGCTGGAGGACATCTACTCTTCCGGCTATGCCGCCGGACAGCCATCGCCGAGGGCCGATGCGGTCGTCGCACGCTAACACCGCGGTCCTGCCGGCGCCGAGCAATCCGAGGCGTCTGGTGCTCCAGACCGTGAGCGCCGAAGTTGCTCACCTCCTGTACGCAACCGCATTCTGCGTGGCGGTACTGTCCGCCTTCATCGCAGTCACGCCGGACATGCGCCATTGGTTTGTTGCTCCCGTGTTGATCTGCGGCGTGCTGATCGGGGCGGACGCGATGGGGCTGGTCACCGGGACGCGCGACATCTTCGATCCCATCGGGATGATCGGTCTTCTGGGGCTTCATTTCTTCTTTCTGGCGCCGCTGCTGCACGTCTACTGGGGGTACTGGATTGACGACGTGAAGGGCCCGGCGGATTGGCGGGTGTGGCTCGGCCTGATGGCCGTCCTCAATGCCACCGGCCTGCTGCTGTACCGGTGGGCGCGAACCGAGACGCGTCGACGATCCCGACCTGCCCCTGTTCCGCAGCGACGGTGGGGCATCTGCCGCGCCCGGTTCGGCCTCTTCCTGGGGTTCCTGCTCGTCGTCACGCCCATGCTTCAGCTCTGGATCTACGGCATGTACGGTGGGATTGCGGGGTACATCGACATGGCGAGCGAGGGACCGGAAGCCTTTCGCAACATGGGAGTTCTGTTCCTGGTCTCCGAAAGTTTTCCCGCGCTCGCGCTCATCGGGTTCGTGGTCTATGGCGCTGACTCCCGCCGGACGCGATCTCTCCTCGTCGTCTTGGGCGTCATGCTGCTCTTTCTCGCACTCAGATTCTTCTTCGGCGGACTCCGAGGGAGTAGAAGCACGATCGTCTGGTCGATGTTCTGGGCAGTGGGCGTCATGCATTTGTGGCTCAGAGCGCTCCCTAGACGCGTGCTGCTGGCCGGCATCGCCTTCCTCATCGTGTTCATGTACTTCTACGGGTTATACAAAGGCTCCGGCCGCGCCGTCATCGACATTCTCCAGGGACGCGCGGTGATAACGGAGCTCGAGGAAAAGACACGCCGATCGATCGAGTCGACGTTGCTGGGTGATCTTGCCCGTAGTGACGTGCAGGCCCTTCTCCTGTACCGGAGTGTGACGCCATCGGATGCCGAGTTTGCCTGGGGGCGAACCTATCTCGGCGCGGCAGCCCTTCTGGTGCCGCGGTTCGTCTGGCCCGATCGGCTCGCGGGCAAGATCGAGGTCGGTACCGACTTTCAGTACGGGTCTGGTTCGTACGCCCTGGGCAGGTTCGAGTCGTTGCGCGTCTACGGCCTGGCAGGAGAAGCGCTGATCAACTTCGGTCCTCTCGCGGTGCCTCTTAGCTACGTCGTGCTGGGATGGCTGGTCCGGCGCGTGCGGCGCTTTGCGTCTGAACTGCACGAGAAAGACACCCGGGTGCTGCTGCTGCCGCTGCTGGTGAGCCTGTGCGTAACGATGGTGGTCTCCGACGCCGACAACCTCTTGTTCCTCGTCGCCCAGAACGGCATGATGCCGTTTCTCCTCCTGTTGTCAGGCCGGCGCATGGTCGTGGTCACTCGCCCATGACTGTAGTCGTTACGATCGAGCAACGACTACTACGCACACCGGACGGGAGAGTCTGGACTCCGGCACAGTTCTCGTACAGGTTCTGGCGACGCTATCTCGAAGTCTTCGACGCGATCAGGATCCTGGCGAGAGTCCGCGATGTCGACGCCGTCGGTCTGGAAATGCAGCGGGTCGATGGCGACGGCGCGACGGTGATCGCTGTCCCTCATTACATTGGCGCATGGGAGTGTCTCCGCAAAGCCAGAGGCATCCTGTCATCGGTGCGCAGTGCGGTCGATGGAAACGACGCCGTCATTCTTCGCGTGAGCTCGGCCCTCGCCACCTGCGTGCATCGGCACCTTCAGCGCCAGAAGCGTCCTTACGGCGTGGAGGTTGTCTGTGACCCGCACGACGTCTTTGCGCCGGGCGTCATCAACCATCCGCTTCGGCCGCTCGTTCGCAAGTGCTTCAGTTACCTCCAAGCCAAACAGTGCGCGAACGCCTGCGCCACGTCGTACGTGACCGAACGGGTTCTCCAGTCTCGCTATCCTTGCGACCGGCTCGAAGTCGGCGTTTCGGACGTCGAGATAGGCGGCGAGAACGGCTTTCCGCTGGCCGAGCTCGGTAGCCAAGGCGGCGACCGTCATCGAGCAGGTAAGACGCTTTCCTCGACCAACGAGCAGAAGCGGAACCATCGATTCAGGGTCATCACGGTTGCATCCCTCGATCGACTGTACAAGGGTACCGACGTGCTGATTGGTGCCCTCGGGCGCGTGGTTCGGGACGGACACGATATCGAGCTGGTCGTTGTCGGTGACGGCGCCTACCGCGAGGCGCTCGCGCGACAAGCGGCCGCGCTTGGCATCGCGGAGCGAGTCATCTTCACCGGCATCCTGCGCGAGGGAGGCGTGCGCCAGCGCCTGGACGAATCCGATCTCTTTGTCCTGCCCTCGCGGGCGGAAGGACTGCCCAGGGCCATGATCGAAGCCATGGCGCGCGGCGTGGCCTGCATTGGCTCGAGTGTCGGCGGGATCCCGGAGCTGCTCGAAGCCGATCGCCTCGTCGCTCCCGGCGACGAAGGAGGGCTTGCACTGGCGATCACGGAAATGCTGACGGATCCGAATCGTCGGCAAAGGGTCGCGCAGAGGGACTACGCCAAGGCGAAGGAGTTTCACGCCAACCTGCTCGGCGAACGCCGTCGCCGTTTCTATCGGCACGTTCGCGATGCCACCGACGGATGGCTCCGAGGCTCGGCCGACGTGCGGGTCTGGACGACTCCGGCCGATGTCTAGCATGCCCCGGTTCGCGAAAGCCGGTCCGCTGCTGCTGATCGCACCGAACATCACGAGCTACGGTGCCTTTCTCAGCGAAGTCGCACGCGAAGTTGAGCGCCTGGGAGTCGAGGCACACTGCATTTGCGACACCCGCGCGCTGTGGGGCAGATCAGATGCATTCGCTGCCGAGCGTGTCGCGTTCCATTCAGTGACGATGCCCAGGAGTATCAACGTGTGGGCGCACTGGGCAACAGCCCTGCGCATCAGGCACATCGTTCATGAGCTGCGGCCCGCGCTCGTTCACGCGCACTTCTCCGCCGCGATCTTCACAACCGCCTTGGCACGCACGCGAGAATGGCCTGTGACCGTCGGCACCTTTCATGGCCTCAGGTTCCCCGTGGCATCGGGATGGAAGCGGCCGGTGATGCGTGCCATTGAGGCATGGTCGGCCCGCCGCCTCACGCACGCCTGGGTCCTCACCGACGACGATCGGCATGCGCTCGCACGAGCTGCCGGCGCGTCACGGGTGACGCGGCAGTCCGGCTTCGGAGTCGGATGCGATCTGCACCGCTTCAGCCCGTCGCGTTTCACCCCGGACGCGCGGGCTTCGCTTCGCGCCCGGCTTGGTTTTGGCGAGGCTGATTTCGTGGTGACCTTTATCGGCCGGTTCACCGCCTTCAAGGGCTTCGACGCCGTGTCGAAGGGGTTTCTCGAAGCCGCCGGTTCGCATTCTCGGATTCGCCTGCTGCTCGTCGGGAGCAAAGACCCACTGCACCCGACCGGCCTCACGCCCAGCGAACACGACGAGCTGGCTCGCTCGGATCGAGTGGTCAATGTTGGATGGCGGAACGACACTGACACGTTTCTCGCGATCAGCGATGTTGCGGTCCTGCCCAGCGTGCGCGAAGGGATGCCGGTCTGTCTCATGGAAGCCCTTGCGATGGGCGTCCCGGTCATTACCGCATCCACTCGCGGCTGTCGCGACGTCGTTCGGCAGGGTGTGGACGGCTTCGTACTGGCCGACTGTGCGCCCTCACAGATCGCGCGCGCGATTTCAGAGCTGGCCACCAGTCCGGAGGTACGCAGCACATTCGGCAGGAATGCGCTGGCTGGTCGCCAACGGTTCGACCGCCGGATCTTCGTGGCGCAGCAGGTACGCGCCTACCAAACGCTGATCGAGGAGCGGCAGCCGACCGACAGGATCGCCAGCTGACATGCCTCGCGTTTACACGTCGATTGGGAAGAGGATCGGGGACCTGATCCTCGCCACTCTGGCATTGCTCGCGTGTGCTCCATTGCTGCTCGCGATCGCTGCAGTTGTACGCCTGGACGTGGGTCGGCCCGTTCTGTTCCGGCATCGAAGACCGGGACTGAACGGCACGCCATTTACGTTGCTGAAGTTCCGCACGATGCGCAATACGCGTGACTCGACTGGCAACCTGCTGGCAGACGCCGATCGCCTGACGCGGCTCGGTCGCTTCCTGCGCTCTACCAGCCTCGACGAGTTGCCGGAGCTCTGGAATGTGTTGAAGGGAGACATGAGCCTGGTGGGACCGCGGCCGCTGTTGATGCGGTACCTCGAGCGCTACACGACGGAACAGGCGCGCCGACATGACGTACGGCCTGGAATGACGGGTCTGGCGCAAGTCGGCGGCCGCAATGCGCTGACGTGGCAGCAGAAGTTCGCGCTCGACATCGAGTACGTGGACAACTGTTCGTGGCGATTGGATGTCACGATTCTCGCCCGCACGGTGCGTGACGTCCTCGCGAGGAGGAACGTCAACCAGCCGGGGCACGCCACGGCACAGGAATTCATGGGGACCCCTTCTCCATGAATGTCGTCATTGTCGGCGCGGGCGGTCACGGTCAGGTGGTGGCCGACATTCTGCTGGCGGCCGGTCGTTGCGGCGAGTGCGTGCGGGCCATCGGATATGTCGACGATCGACCAAGTCCGCAACCATCATTGAGACCAGATCAGCCGCTGCTGGGCACCGTCGCCCAACTCTCGGAGTTCCCGCATGACGCGGTGGTGGTCGCCATCGGCGACAACGAGATGCGCGCCCGGATCATGTGCGCGCTGGCGAGAGCCGGCGAACGCTTCGTGACGGCGCGTCATCCGTCGGCAATCCTCAGCGAGGACGTCCAGCCCGGAGACGGCAGCGTTCTTGGCGCGAGAACGGCCGTCATCACGGGAAGCCGCCTTGGCCGCGGGATCATTCTCAATACCGCGTCCACGATCGACCACCACGCCATCGTCGGCGATTACGCGCATATCGCTCCCGGTGTGCACGTCGGCGGCGAGGTCTCAATTGGCGCCGGCGCATTGATCGGGATCGGCGCCGTGGTGTTGCCCCGAATCTCGATCGGCGCCGGAGCGATCGTCGGGGGCGGCGCCGTGGTGACGCGGGACGTCCCGCCAGGTGCCACGGTCGTCGGTGTTCCCGCACGGCAGATCCGGTAACCCGGGTGAGATGAGAGACCTCTCAACGGACCCAGTTCAATGAAGCGGATTTATCTGTCTCCGCCGCATGCGGGAGAGTTGGAGCGTCGCCTGCTCCTTGCCGCCTTCGACTCGAACTGGATTGCTCCTCAAGGACCTGACCTCGATGCATTCGAGCGCGAATTCGCCGACGAGGTCGGGGCGCCGCATGCCGTGGCGCTCTCGAGTGGGACCGCCGCCCTGCATCTTGCGCTGCTGGCACTTGGCGTCGGTCGCGGCGATCGGGTGATCACATCGACGCTGACATTCGCTGCCACGGCAAACGCCATCGCCTACGTCGGCGCGACGCCGGTCTTCGTTGATGTGTCGCGCGACACCTGGACCATCGACCCCGAGCTGCTGAACGAGGAGCTCACGATGAGCGCCCGGAACGGCGCACGCGTCGCCGCTGTGGTCACCGTGGACTTATACGGCCAGTGTGCCGATTACGACCCCATCGAAGCCGTGTGCCGGCGGCGCGGTGTGCCGATCGTCGAAGACGCCGCGGAGGCGCTCGGCGCCACCTATCACGGTCGCAGCGCCGGTGCGTTCGGTGCCTGTGCGGCGTTCTCCTTCAATGGCAACAAGATCATCACGACAAGCGGCGGTGGCATGCTGGTGTCGCACAACCGTGATGTGGCCGACCGCGTTCGTCACTTGTCCACACAGGCGCGCCAGCAAGCGCCCCACTATCAACATGACGAAGTGGGGTTCAACTACCGGATGAGCAATCTCCTTGCGGCGCTCGGTCGCGGGCAGCTGCAGACCCTCTCCGATAAATTAGCGAGGCGACGCCTGGTCAACGAGTCGTACCGGCGTGCGTTCGCAGCATGGCCAGGTATCGCGTTCATGCCCGAGGCAGACTACGGTCGTTCGAATTGCTGGCTGACCTGTACCACCGTGGAGCCATCCCTCTTCGGCGTCAGCCGCGAGCAGATTCGGCAGCATCTCGAACGTCACGACATCGAATCGCGGCCGGTGTGGAAGCCGATGCACCTGCAGCCGGCGTTCGAGCGTTGTGACATCAGGGGCGGCGCGGTGGCTGAGGAACTCTTCGAAAAGGGTCTCTGCCTGCCGAGCGGCTCTTCGCTCACTGAAGAGGAACAGAGCAGGGTCATCGCCGTGATCGAGGAATGCCGTGCGAACGCCGGGACCTTCGGCCCTGTCGCCGTCGGATGAGCACATGACCCGCGAATTCAGGTTTTCTCTCCTTGGGCTTCGACGCTATCTCTCGATCGCGGGGCAGTTGCTCATTGTCGTCGGAGCCAGCCGGATTGCCCTCGCGCTTCGGTTCGATGGCCAGGAGCCCGAGTGGGCTCTGCGGGCATGGTGGCAGGCGCTGCCGTGGCTGGTCGTCATTCGCGCGGTCACCTTCGTCCTGTTCCGGTTGCACGAAGGCCTCTGGCGCTATACGAGCATCTACGATCTCAGGAGCCTCGCGTCAGCGGTCGCTGTCAGTTCCGTTGTGTTCGGGGCCTTCACGATGAGCCCGCTGGGTCCGCCGCTATACCCGCGCTCGGTCCTCGTGATGGATGCGCTCTTGACGATCGTCGGACTCGGTGGCGTTCGGATGATGCGGCGACTCTATCGGGAGTTGTCGACCGGTCACGCCGGCCGGCGAATCCTGATTTTCGGGGCAGGAGCGGCTGGGGAACTGGTGGTTCGCGACATGAAAGCGAACCCTGAGCACGGCTATCAGCCGATCGGCTTTGTCGACGATGACACCGCGAAGGTCGGGCGGCGGATCCATGGGATCCCCGTGCTCGGCACGCGTGGCGACCTGCCTCGCATCCTCGCGCGCTACAAACCCGACGAGGTGTTGATCGCGATTCCCGCCGCCGATGCATCGCAGATTCGCGGCATCCTGCGCTCGCTTCAGCCCTTCATGGTTCCAATCAAGACGCTGCCGGCGCTGCGCGATCTCATCGACGGGAACATCAGGATCGCGCACATTCGCAGCCTTGCCCTCGAAGACCTGCTCGCGCGTTCGCCCGTCGGCCTCGACTCGCGTTCGCTGAAACAACTGATTGACGGGCGTCGGGTGATGGTGACCGGCGCCGGCGGCTCGATTGGATCGGAACTGTGCCGCCAAATCGCCAAGCTCGAACCGGCGGCGCTGATCATGTTCGAGCGATACGAAAACAGCCTGCACGCGATTCGGATAGAACTCGACGATCAACAGCCGGGCTGCGGTCTGCATCCGGTGATCGGCGACATCACCGACGCCCAGCGCGTGTCAGCCGTGCTTCAGCGATATCAACCCGACATCGTCTTCCACGCCGCGGCGCACAAACACGTCCCGCTGATGGAAGAAAATCCGTGCGAAGCCATCAAAAACAACGTGCGGGGCACGAGGATACTGGCCGAGCTCGCCGAAAGGCACGGTGTCGATCGCTTCATTTTCATTTCTACCGACAAGGCGGTCAACCCGACCAACGTGATGGGGGCGTCCAAACGTCTGGCTGAACTCGTCCTGCAGGCTCAGGCGGTTGGCAGCGGAACCTCGTTCGCGACCGTGCGATTCGGCAACGTGCTCGGCAGCAACGGCAGCGTGATCCCGCGCTTCGTCGAGCAGGTCCGCACCGGCGGGCCCGTCACGGTGACGCATCCCGAGATGCGTCGGTTCTTCATGTTGATTCCCGAGGCGGTGCAGTTGGTGCTGCACGCGGCGGCGCAGGCCGAGCACGGCGTCACATACGTCCTCGAAATGGGCGAGCAGGTGAAGCTGCTCGATATGGCGCGAGACGTGATCCGGTTGTCGGGTCTCGTTCCCGACAAAGACATCTCCATCAAATTCATCGGACTGCGTCCCGGTGAAAAGCTGCACGAGGAACTGGTCGGAAGCTACGAAACGGTCGGCCCGTCGATGGTCGACAACGTGCTGCGCGTCACGAGCCGCACGACGCCAAGCGCGGAAATGCTCGACGGTATCGCACACGTCGAAGACGACGCCGTTCGCGGCAGCACGCAGTCGCTTCTCGATGGTATCAAGAGCCTGATCCCAGAGTTCGGGTCTGCGGCGAATCCACGTTCCGGCGCCATCGTAGACCCGGAGGCCGTCCAGCAGTCGCTCGAGCATCGGAAGTCCGTGTCCGTGATCGAGCAGTTCTGCCCTCGGTGTCATTCCTCCCGTGTGCATCGTTCGAGGCCGCGGTCCTTCCTGGAGCGCGCGCGCAGGCGGATGCACGCGGTTCGCCTGTTCAAGTGCCCTGACTGCCATTGGCGCGGGTGGCTGATCCCGCTCGAGTTTGGCGAAGTAGTACCCTCCGCGCCTTCTGTCGACCTGGCGGCGCTCGATGCGCTCGTCGAAGCCGAAGCCACGCCGGGCCGCCCAAGCTTCGTTCCCCGGAATCTCGTCTCGTTGACGGAGACATCGGCCGAATCGTGCGACGGCGAGACGTAGCCGCGCGCCTCTTCCTGGTCCTCCAAACGTGTACATTGGCCTGGGGCGCGCTCGCGTTCGGTGCGAACTATCCGTGGGCGTTTTGGCCGTTGGCGGTTGCCGCGGTTGTCTGCGGTGCCGTCGGCTTGTTGGTCCTTCCTTCGCAATCTGCGCGCCTGACATGCGTACCGTTCGCCCTGTGGCTGGCGGTGATTGCGGTCGCCGTCTTATTGCAGCTGGCGCCGATCCCTCTCGATCTGCTCGCCGTCGTGTCACCCCGCGCCAGCGGCCTCGTCTCACAACTCGATATCCTGTTTTCGGCGGGCCTCGTGTCCCGGCACGCGATATCGATCGCGCCGACGGCGACGCTGACGGCGCTGGCATTGTTTGTTGCGTTCGGAGTGATGACGCTTGGCGTCGCCAGAGCTGTCTCCATCACTGGGCCGCGATGGCTGGCTGGAGTCATCACTGTTCTCGGCGTGGTGATGGCGCTCGTCGGCATCCTTCAACAGCCGTTCTACGCCGGAAAGATCTACGGCTTCTGGACACCGCGGATGCCGGGGACTCCCTTCGGTCCGTTCGTTAACAAGAACCACTTCGCCGGCTGGATGCTGATGGCCCTGCCGCTCTCGTTCGGACTGCTGTGCGCGGCAGTGACGCGCGCGGCCGATCGCCTCCAGTCCGATTGGCGTCGGCGCATCATCTGGTTGGCTTCGCCGGAGGCAAACCGGACGCTGCTCCTCGCGGCGGCGGCGACGGTGATGGCGCTCTCGCTGGTCATGACGATGTCGCGGTCGGGGATCCTTGCGTTCGCGGTTTCGGTCGCAGTTGTCAGTGGGTGGGCCATTCGCCGGCTGCCCGCCGGATCGACACGCATCGTTGCGGCGGTCTACCTGGCGTCTCTCACGCTGCTCGTCGTCGCCTGGGCGGGCGCGGACACGATCGCGGCGCGATTCAGCACTGCCAACGCCAACACGGTGAATGATCGGCTGCCGATTTGGCGCGATACGTTCGCGATCATGCGCGATTTCTGGCTGACGGGTACGGGCCTGAATACCTACGGAGTTGCCACGTTGTTCTATCAGACCAGCATGCAAGGGTTCCACTTGCGCGAAGCCCACAACGACTATCTCCAGCTTTATGCCGAGGGTGGGTTGCTGCTGGGCATTCCGATCGCAGGTGCGCTCGCCGCGTTTGCGGTGGCCGTGCGCCGCCAGTTTCGGACGTCGTCCGGCTCGAGCTACTGGATTCGTCTTGGTGCGGTGATGGGGCTCGTCGCGATTGCGGTCCAGACGACGGTTGATTTCAGTCTGCAGATGCCCGGCAACGCGGCTTTGTGTGCCGTGCTATGCGGGATCGCCCTTCATCACGATCCGCGCTTCCACATGCGACGAGATCGCATGCCCACATCGGATACGCCCTCGCGGCACCGCCCCTACTGATCCCAACCAACCTTCATACCTGCAGTGGATTGAGCGCGGCGGAGCGCTGCACGGCGAAGCGCGCGGCTATCGGACTGCCGCGTAATTGTGGGCGACGACCGTTGCGTAGAGCGAATTCAAGCCGGCCATGAGGACGATCGCTCCCACGCGGCTGCGGTCGCGCATCTTGTCGGCGATGACGATGGTCGATGCGGCGACGCCGGCCTTGACTGCGAAGAGCGCGGCCGGGTTATTGGCGACTGAGCGCAACATCGGGTTCTGTTCGACGGCACCGCGGTGAATCCCGCGCAATGTCGAATGCGCATCGAGCGCCTGCAGTGCGGCGAACGACGCATACAACGGGACAAGGACCCCGCGGCGGGAACTCGTCGCAGCGGGCGCCAGTCGCGCAGCCGTCTCCGCGATTGCTGCAGCGGGGGGCCGCACGAGGTCGAGGGGCGAGGCACTAGACGAAGGAGTGACGAGATCCTGTGCGGAGACGATCGTGGGGATCAGCGCCAGCGTGACCAGAAGGAGCGTCAACACACAGCATGGTTGGAGGCGACCAATGAGCAGCATCACGAAGCCTTTCCGGTCCGCAAGACGAACCGTGCGTGAACGCCGCCCGTTCAACGAGTCCAACGCGCCGGGCACTCGTGCCTCGGCACGCCGCGGGGGGTCCGCAGCGTTCCACGGCTACGCTCCAAGCGATGTGCCAGTGACATGGTGAGCAATGACGTGTGTTTCGGGTCGTGTCTACCGGAGATTGCTCACACAACCGTAAGCGTCCGGCGAACACTGTGATCGAGGCGGTATCTACCGCTCGTGCTGTCGCTTGGTGATGGGCGACCGCTTCGCGGGCACCTTTAAGGACGACTGCGGAGACGACTCGTCGCCCGCTATCGATTCTGAAGCGCGACGTCGCGCTGGAGATCCTGCCGGAGTCCTTCGCCGCTGATCCTGATCGCCGCGCGCGGTTTCAGCGAGAAGCGGAGGTCCTTGCGTCGCTGAACCATCCGAACATCGCGCTCAGCCACGGCCTCGAGGAGAGCGGTGGTCTGCGCGCCCTGGTCATGGAACTCGTCGAGGGTGACGACCTCGCCGAGCGGATCGCGCGCGGGCCGATCCCGCTCGACGACACGCTACTCGTGTAACGATGAATCGCTGCGATGGTTCAGTCGTTCGCCAACGAGGCGACCGCCGATATCCTTCCGGAGCGCAACACAAAGGCCGCCCGGCAGATTCCCAAGGACCTGTGGCGAATCGTGCAGCGCAAGCTGAAGATGATCGACGTCGCGGCGCGAGTTGACGACCTCGAGTCGCCGCCTGGGAATCGGTTACGCCGATGCGTCATCGGACGCTGTATCATCACGCATTCCCGCCGCCTCCGAGCGGCTGCAGATGGCAGGGGCAAGGCCCGGGACTAGAGCGGGGGCGGGCGAAGAGGGCGTAGTGTACGTAGTGTTCGGCTTGGGCCGGACCTGAAAGTCGAGGAAGTACGATGCGTTTCACTCCACTTGTCGCCGCGATACTCACCCTGACCCTTTCCGGTTCTGCGCTCGCTCAGGAATGGATCGAATTTACCAGCCGGGAGGATCGGTTTACCGGCGACTTCCCAAGCCAGCCCAAGGTGACGCAGACCACCTACCAGTCGCAGTACGGCGCCGACCTGCCGGCGCGGGTCTACAGGGCCGAACAGGGGTCGAGTCGCTACTCGATGACCGTGGTCGACTACAGCCAGATTGAGAAGATCCTGACCGAGAAGGCGCAGTCGTGCCCGGTACGCACCGAAGGGTGCTATGGAGGCACTGGTTTTTCTGGTGTGGGACACTGGCGGCTCGACTATCAGGGCGCGCTCCTCCATGCGACGTGGAAGTTCGTGGAGCGCGACGCGAAGGTGACGCAGTTGACATGGAACACCACTTATGGGGTTGGCGGTCATCAGGTGCATCTGACGAACCGTGACGGATCGCGCACGATGGCGGCGGTCTACATGCACAATCAGAAGCTGTACATCATCGAGGGGACGGTTCCCGCAGGGTATCCGGAGCCGGCGCTCTTCCAGCAGTCGTTCGGGTGGCTCGACGAGAACGGCAAGGAGCTGCGTTACCAGTCGCTGTACCACCCCGCGTTCCCGGCGCCGCCGCGAGGAGTGCCGCCAGGCCAAGAGAACCCTGGCAACTGACAAGGGCTTGCACTGAAGATTCGCATCCACGCGCACGCGCCGCACGCGTGGCATTGCGGCGGATACCGCGCTCCGGCTCGCACGCCTTTTGAAAACGTCGCCACAGTTCTGGATGCGTCTCCAGGCCGACTGGGACCTGCACGAGCTATGGCTCGGGCGTCACTCACACGTGACTGTTCCTGCTCACGCGGTTGAGAGGGCGCGCGTGGGCTCTACACGCCGCGGCCCTGAACGGGCGTAGTCAGCGTCGACCCTTTCCTCGCGAAGATCATCGCCAGCAGCCGCGCGGGCTGCGTCTGACTCGCGTTTTTCGAGACCTCGTGTGTCGCGCCGGGCTGTTCGTAGAACATCTGTCCGGCGGTGTACGTTTTTTCCTCGCCCTGTCCCGAGATTCTGGCGATGACGGCGCCCTCCAGGACATAGGCCAGCACGAAGCCGGGGTGGCGATGCGCCGCGCCGACGCGTCCAGGCGCGTAGTCGACGTAGCTGACCGTCACTTCCCAGTCATCCATCGTCAGATTCGGCAGGTCGTGCTTGAATACTGGCGGGAGAGAGGGTGGTGTGGCGGGCCCGGCCTGCGTCTGCGCGTCGGCGTGACGGCCGGACGCGAACAGTTCGGCGAACAGCGCGAACGAGGCGACGGCATCTCGTCGAGTCATCATCATGGCAGGGATTATATTGGCCGAAATGCGCGAGCCGGTGTACAAGCCTACGAACAGTCGACTACGGAAATCGTTGGGACTTGTTGGAGTGAGATTCAGAATTCCACTGAATGATGAGCATTGTCCACGTCAACGAGGTCAGATATGAGCACATGGTTGGTCGCGCTGCTGCTGCTGGTCCCGATGCTTCAGGCCGAACCGGTCCCGGCAGGAAAGGCCGATGCGGGCAAGGTCTTCTGGCAGGGGCAGATGTGTTCGTTCTGTCACGGCACGGCGGGTGAAGGCGGCTGGGGACCGGATCTCGCCGGTCGTGCGCTCAGCGTGGCGCAGTTCAAACGGGCACTCCGTGAGCCGTGGGGTTTGATGCCTGCGTACACCGATACACAGGTGAGCGACCAGTCCATCGCCGATCTCCATGCGTTTCTCACCGGCCTGCCCAGAGTCGAAAAGCTCGCCCCGCCGCGCTGGCGGCATCCGCCGCCCGGCGCACCGGAGGGTCAGCGGCTCCAGAGCGCCTATGGCTGTGGCCAATGTCACGGACCAGAGATGTTGGTGCCTCGTGCGTGGCTCTTGGCTAATGACCGGCCTGGTGGAGTACCGGACGCGGAATTCGGCGTGAGCAAGGACGCGGGCTTTTCGTACTTCGCCAAGATGGTCTATGACCACAGCGAGAAGTACCCGAAGGGGACCATGGGGAGCTTCTCGAGAGATCGGCTGCCGGAAGTTCTCTTGCGGGAGATCTATCGCTTCATGCTGGACGCCGGGCTACGCGTACGGATGGAGGCCGCCCTTGCGGTCGGAACGCAGCAGGGCGCGAACACCACCTATACACTGACCGTCGCCAACGTCGGCCGGCCGAAGGGCCCAACGGTCGAGGACCTGACGATTTTCGTCCGGGTCCCTCCGGGCACCACGGTCGTCAGCGCCACGGGCACGGGTTACAAGGGCGTGCGCCCGCTCGCACAGTTGGGGCTGACACCGGCCTTGCAGGCTGCGCCAGGTGCGTTCACTTCGGAAATCCCCGAGCGCCCGAAGCCTGATCTGGGGGGCGATGTTGCCGTGTGGCAAGTACCGCGCATTGTGGCTGAGGAGAAGCAGATCTATACCGTGACCCTTTCGGGCGCGGGACCAACGCCCGCGGTCCTCCAGGCATTTGAAGGATCGACTGTGTATTGGGACAAGCCTGGAACACGCCTGAGTCCAACCCAACTCGTCTATCGCGATCTTCGAAGGCCGGACAAGGGCGACCATTTGAGGATAACGCTGCCGCCTCCGCCGAAGCAGTCGCAATAGACTGCCACGACCGAACTCCTTCACCCGAATCAGAAACTGCTCATTGTCGAGCGGACGAATGAACGTGTGGTGGTGTGGTTCACCGTTCACCGTGCGCACGCGCGTCGTCAAGCGCAAGCAGATGCGCCTAAACAGAGATCGCTTGCGAATTGTTTGAGCGTTCGTACGCCACATTAAGGGCTGGCGACGTTCGGCGGCGACAAAAGTCGCCGAAACCTCTCTGCGATCGCAAGGCGACGGCAGCCACACACCGAAATCAATGCGAAATCGCGACTCCGCGTTGGCTACCGGTGGCACATCGGTTGCTGGTTGAGCTGCCTTCCACAACAAGGCTGAACTGCCTTCCACAACAAGGGAGTCGTGGTGTCGAAAACGCTGAGTGTTTTCGTCGTGAGTCTCGGGCTGGTGCTCGTCTCCGCGAGACATCTTGACGCGTCGCCAATTACGTTCGAGGCGTTCGCGGACGGAGACGCGCTGACAAACCAGATAGCCGGACTGACTCTCGCCAATACCGTTGTCGTGTCGGCAGGGATAAATCTGAACGAGACTGAGTTCCCCCCTCACTCCGGGACGAACGTCGTCGTTGACGCGGGCGGCCCGATCACCGTCGCGTTCGCTACACCGGTCGCCGCCGTATCTGGGTTCTTCACTTACGGCGTGCCGCTTTTGTTCAGCGCATTCGATTCGACGAACAACTTAATCGGCACCGCAGCATCCTCGTTCAACGCAAATGCCGCACTCTCCGGCGACGCGGGCAGCAGTCCCAATGAGTTCCTCGAGCTCCTCTCACCCCTGGGCATCGCATCGATTGTCATTCTGGGGGACCCAGCGGGTCTGTCGTTCACGTTGGACGACCTTACCGTTACCCCATTTCAAGACGCCACGCCGGTACCCGAACCGTCCACTCTCATGTTGCTCGGTTTCGGCGTTGCCGAGGCGTACCGACGGATTCGCAGGCGATCAACGTCCCAACAAGTTTAAGTACTCACCCGGTGCTTCTCGACGAGGCCACGAACTGTTCGTTGGGCGCCTCGAAAGCGTTTGAGGGTCAGACATGTCGCGTCGCGTTGCAAATCCAGACGACACACATTCGCAGCAGACTGCACAGAGTTACAAGCGGGGGATGCGCGCGAAACGGCTGTCCCGCCGTCGCGCCGAACGACGTGCTCGACGGGGATCTCGTCCTCTGAGCGACCTTCGTTTGGCAATACTCGCAGTCGTTGCTGCGGTCGGGTTCAGCGTCCTGTTCGGTGTCTTGGACTCTGAGCGAATACACGCCGCCCCGAACATCACGTCCGCTGCGGTCGCTCCGACTGCAGTAACAGCGAACGTGCCGACGGCAGTGACGTTCACAGCCGTCATCCTGGATCCATCAGTAATCTCCACGACTGTCAACCTGCTCCGATATCCCGCAGTCGGTGCGCCGCAAATTGTCGGCGTCCTTCGGGACGACGGGGGCGGAGCCGATCTGGTTGCTGGCGATCGCACGTACACGCTGGGCCTGATCCTCAACGAGTCCGTTCAAGGGCCAATCACCTTCCGCGTATCCGCGGCGTTCAAAGGCGTGCTGCTGCGCACCACATCGAGCCCGTTGATCGTGAACGTTCTCGCGCCTCGAGAAAACAAAGCGCCGATCGCGAATGCCGGCGCAGATCAGTCCCTTCCGGGGATTGGAGTGACGGCGCATCTCAACGGCTCTCAATCGAGCGATCCGGATGGCGATGCCCTGACGTACCAGTGGACGTTCGTGTCGCGGCCCGCAAACAGCGTGACGACGTTGACAGGTCCCTTGACCGCAACGCCGACGTTCATACCCGACAAGAAGGGAACCTACGTCCTTGAGCTGACAGTGAGGGACGCGACGCTCGCGAGCCCGGCCGACCAGGTGACTGTCACAGTCGGCAACACGGCACCCACGGCAAACGCCGGAACGGACTTCACGCGATTCGTTGGCCAGACGGCCCAGTTGAACGGCACGGCCTCCACTGATGCCGACGCTGATCAGCTCACGTACGGATGGAGCTTCGTGTCTCGGCCTCCAGGGAGTAGCGCGTCACTTTCGGACGAGACCGCCGCCAGTCCGACGTTCCTCGTCGATCGCGCCGGCAGTTACGTGCTGCAACTCGTCGTCGACGACGGCACCACCAGCGGCGGCCCTGACGAGGTTACTGTCACGACGCTGAATTCGCCTCCGACAGCGAACGCCGGTGCTGATCAGACCGCGGCGGTTTTCGATGCCGTGACGCTGGATGGCACTGGATCGAGCGACGTCGACGGTGACGCTTTGACGTACCGGTGGAGTTTTCAGTCGCGGCCGCAGGGGAGCGGGGCGGTCCTGATGAATTCGACCGCCGTGAAACCGACGTTCACGATCGACGTGCCAGGGACGTACACCGTTCAGCTGATCGTCAACGACGGGACCGTCGATGGCGCCGCCGATACGGTCGTCATCAGCACGCAGAATTCCGCACCGGTTGCCAACGCGGGCGTGGACCAGACAGCGTTCGTCGGACAAACCGTCACCCTGGACGGCACCGGATCCACGGACGTTGACGGCAACGCCCTGACCTACAGATGGAGCTTCACGTCCCGCCCGGCGTTGAGTTCGTCGACGCTCGTCAACCCGACAGCCGTCCATCCAACGTTTGTCCCCGACAAGCCTGGACGCTACGACGTCGCGCTGATAGTCAACGACGGTTTCGTTGACAGCCTCGCGGACGTGGTCACGATTACGACGCAGAACTCCGCACCATTGGCCGCCGCCGGCGCCGACCAGACAGCGATGGTTGGGCAGACAGTAACGCTCGACGGCAGCGGTTCAAGTGACGTCGACGGCAACGCCTTGACGTACAGCTGGTCCTTCACGTCGGTTCCCAACGGCAGCAATGCCACGTTGAACGTACCCACCGCCGTCATGCCGACATTCGTCGTCGACCGTCCCGGCACCTACATCGCACAGTTGATCGTGAACGACGGGTTGGTGTTCAGCGCGCCTGACACCGTCGTTGTCACAACGATTAACTCGCCTCCCATCGCCAATGCAGGCCCCGACCAGTCCGTGGTTGCCGGGCAGCTCGTGCTGCTCGATGGGACGGCTTCGAGTGACGCCGACGGGGATCCTCTGACCGCGGTCTGGTCTTTCACGTCACGACCCCCTGGGAGCACCGCGACGTTAGCAAACCCCACTTCGTTCGGTCCGTCGTTCGTTGCAGACAAGCAGGGCACCTATGTGGTGCAGCTCATCGTGAGGGACGCGACCACCGACAGTGCGCCGGACACGGTGCAGATCACGACGACCAATTCGCCACCCGTGGCAAACGCGGGATCGGACATCCTGAACGCCCCGGTGGGATCGCTTGTCACGCTGGACGCGAGCCTGTCGAGCGACGCCGACGGCCACCCCCTCACATATCAGTGGTCGCTCACGTCGAAGCCGGCTGGCAGCGCGGCCATCCTCAGCAATGCCACGAGCGTCAATCCGACATTCACGGTTGACGTTGCAGGGCTCTACGTGGCTCAGCTCATCGTCGATGACGGATTCGTGAGCAGTGCGCCAGACACCATCAACGTGCGAACGGCGAATCGCTCGCCGGTGGCCAATGCCGGACCTGACCAATCGGTACCGGTGGGTGCCCTGGTGACGCTGGATAGTTCCGCCTCGAGCGATCCCGACGGCGATGCTCTGACACGGCGATGGGAGCTGGTGTCGGCGCCTGCAGGCTCACCCGCCGTGCTTTCGGACATCACTGCGATCAAGCCAACGTTCACTGCCGACCGTCCCGGCGCGTTCATCGCGCAGTTGACCGTCAACGACGGCACGGTGGACAGCGCCGCCGACACGATTACCGTGACTGCCAACCAGCAGAACCGGCCGCCGGTTGCGGTGAGCGACCAGTTCGACGTTCCTCAGGATGGCGTTCTCACGATCGCTGCTCCTGGGGTGCTGACCAACGATTCCGATCCGGACGGCAACTCGATGACGGCCGTCGTGGCAACGGGCGTCAGCCACGGTCAGCTCACCCTGAACGCAGACGGATCGTTCACTTACACTCCGTCGGCCGGGTTCACGGGAAATGACAGTTTCCAATACCGCGCCTCCGATGGTACGGACCAGAGTGGGATCGCAACGGTGTCTATCACGGTCGTGCCCAAACCGGCGGCGCCCGTAGTAACGGCGCCGATCGTCGACGGCGCAACCAGTGTCGCAGGTACCGGAGCTCAGGCAGGCGCCAGCGTCCAGATATTTGTCAATGGGACGGCACGAGGGGCGGCGGCAGTCGCGGCAGCAAATGGGAGCTGGCAGGTGAACAGCCTGGCGCCTGCCCTCGCGACCGGAAACGTCGTGACAGCCCGACAGACAGTGAACGGAATCCAGAGCGACCTGTCTGCCGGCGTGACGGTGACAGGAGCCGGCGGCAGCACGGCAGTGATCGGCGCAACGGGCGGGACTATTCAGCTGGCGGACGGCGCCAAACTGGAGATCCCCGCTGGGGCGCTAGGTGCTCCAACGCAAATCACCGTCACCCCGGTTCCCCTTCCAGCGAATGCGGAAGCGCCCCCGACTGGCGTGGTCGTCGGGAAGCTGTACTCGTTCGAACCACATGGTCTGCATTTCAATCAACCGGTGAAGATGACATTCCCCTACGATCCGTCGCTGCTTCCGGCTGGGTATCAGGAAGGATCCGTGGGTGTCTATCGTTTGTCGCCGGTCACGAACAAGCTCCAGATGGTGGGCAGCAACCATGGGGATCCACAGCCTGAAAGCGCGGGGCAGGACATCGATCCGGTGGCGAACACTGTCTCAGTGATGAACGGCAGCTTCTCGCAGTATGGAACCGTTGCGGTGAATTCCGCGGCAGCGTTTGTCGCTACCACGTTAACTCAGGGCAACGCCTCGGTAACCGTGCTACGGCCGACCGCAGCCGGAGGCCTCCGAACCACGAAGGCAAAGGATAAAGACGACTGTGATGCTGGCGAAGAGAACATGACGACTCGCGCGGCGGCGGGCACGACGGTCGACGCAATCGTCCTGCACAGCACGAACAACGGCAACTCGACCAATACTTTTGATGGAGAGCTTGGCTGGGCCACCAACGATTGCACCAAGTTCTTCGCGCACTACTACCTCGCGCGAGACGGTCGAATCTTCCAGGTTGTCGATGACAACACTGTGGCCTTACACACGGCGCCCAACGCGGCACTGGGGATCTCGAACGACAACGCCATCGGCATCGAGATATTCAACAACGTGGGTGAGCCGTACGACGGCCGCATGATCGCGTCACTCATCCGGTTGCTCGACTACCTCACCGAGCGATACAACCTCCCGCGGCCGCAGCGAAACGCCGACGGGACAATCAATCGAAATGTCTCTGACATCACCGCAGGCGGCGACCGCATCGTCACGCATTACGAAACCGACGGCACACACAAGCGCGACCCGATCGGCACGTTCCAGCATTCCGACATCATGGTCTATCTCACGGGCCCGAACGATGCGTACCCGTACCATGAAGCCAACGTGACCAATGGTGCGGCAGGACTGACGCTGATCAAGGTGATTGCCGACGCCATCTTTGCGCTCGGTCGAACGAACCGTGATACCGGTGTGATCAACACGTCCGGCGGAGACTCGCTTGGCCAGTTCAACGGCGGAAATGCTGGCACGGTCACCTGGCGCGAGGACGCCGCGCAGGTGGATGCCAACGCCGGCGCCGGGGCACAGACACTCCGCACCGAAAATACGCCCTTGCTGGTTCCTGCCGGGCAGACGAACAACGCGCTGGCCAATCAGGTATTCACCGACGCGATCATCCTCGGCACGCTCGATGTGACGAACGCGGTGAACCTCCGCGTGACGGGAACGCTGTTCATCGGACCCAGCGGGCGAATCATTGCGCGCAATGGGAACATCGGCCAGACCGTGCAGATTTTCACGCGGGGTCTTCCACTGATTCAGGGCTTGCTCGAGACAGCGGCACAGGACGTTCTCGCTGATTCGCAGGGTGAAAACGGCGGTAACGTCGAGATCTATTCGTCCGCGTCCGGTCCGTTCCTCCTCCCCACCATCGTTGCACGCGGTGGCGACGCAGACGTTGCCAACGCTCCCAACATCGGGCCGCCAATCGGATTCGGTGGCACAGGAGGCGCCGTGAACGTGCAAGTGACGGCCAACAGCCATCTGTTCGTGGGCGGCGGTGTCGGTGCCGATGCACGACCTGCGATTCGCTCCACGCAGGTCGACCCCGCATTGTTCCTCATTGCGCCACCAGAACATGTAGGCGACCGTCTCCCGCCACCGCCGCCGTTCAATCTTGGAAGCATCGGGCTTGCGCGGCCGGCCGCCGGGCAGCGGGTCCCGTTGAAGAAGGCCGCATTCCAGATTGGGTTCACCCGCGGCATTCTGACATCGGGCGGAATGGGCGGCACCGGTACGGGCGGCGCAGGACTTCAGGCGGGCGGTCCCGGCGGACCCGGTGGCGCTATTACCTTGAACGCGGGCGCAACCGGAGTCATCACGTTCCGTGACGTCGATTTCACGACCGGGGCTGATGTGGAGATGGTGGTCTCCGATATCTTCATCAATGACGACGGGCTGTCACATCAATTTTTCGCAGCAGCCGGATCATTGGGAGGCCGAGGGACGATCACGGGCGGGACGAGTGGGGGCAGAGGTGGTCCCGGGGGCGCTGCCGGAGCAATCGCTGTTACAGGAACATTGAATCCGACGGTCAACACCGTCACCTCGATTGGCGGTCTGTTCGATAACGGTGACGTCATCGGCTTCAACGGTCAACGGCCGCACGCCGATGACGACCCTCTGCTTGATTTCGTGATCGGTTTCACGAGGCAGGCGGCGTCGAACGCCGCCGGAAACCTTTACCGGCTTCGGATCGACGCGAGCAGCACGGCTCTGGGGGGCGGTGGAGGCATACCGAGCGGGCACGGCACGGGGAGTCCAGGACTCGGTGGCATCATGGGAGCCGGAGCGCCGATAACCGGACTCGTGAAGTGAGGCGACGCGGCAGGCTCGCCGCTCCCTCATCGGTCGTGACGGCGTCGATCGTCGCGCTCGGCATGGCTGCGGGGGGGTGGCTGATCCCGTCTCAAAGTGTCCTGGCGGACCAGCGAGATACTGGCGCCGGGCGTTCAGGGGCTGCGAACGCCGCTGTGACCCGCATCATAGGCCCCGCGGGTGGCATGCTCGCCCTGCGTGGAGGGGCTAGCGTTGTCGTTCCCGCTGGAGCGTTCCGTTCGCCAACGTCTATCTCGCTCCGTGAAGTGGCGCCGCCGTCGGGTTTTCAACTGCCCCAGAGTTCGGCTCGCGTCGGTGGGATATATGCGGTTGAGTCGAAGGGTCCCCTCGACCTGCCCGTGACCGTGACCCTGCCGTACGACCCATCGTTGTTTCCTTCGGGCTTCGAGGAAGGGTCCGTCGCCATCTATCAACTGCGTCCCAACGGGCGTCTTTCGATGGTCGGTAGTGAAACGGGAGATCCGGAGCGCGAAAGTTCCGGACAGGCCGTGGACGTCGTCAGACATGTTGTGACAATACGCGTGAGGACGCTGTTCACCTACACGCTGCTGGCGCTGAGATACTAGCTCGCGAGCTAAAGGGCCAGCGCCGCCCGCCAGGCTTCGAGATACTTGTACCCGCTGCCGGTGTTGAAGAGCACCAGCGATTCGCCGCGCCCCGACCGGGGATTCACGGCGACGGACGACACGCTTCGCGATTGACCAAGGGGCGGCCTACAACGCGCGGAGGAACGCAAGGACGTCGGCTTTCTCTCGAGGTGTCAGTCCCAGTTTGAATCGCGTCTCATAAAAATCCAACACAGCGTCGAGCGACGAAGCCGAGCCGTTGTGAAAGTACGGCGCACGCGCCGCGAGCGCCCGCAGGACCGGCCCCTTGAACTTCCCGATGTCGGCCCATTTCCCGGTAATCATCGCCCGGCCGGGATCTGTCGTCTCCACCGCTTCGCCGGTTGAAATGCGGCGCAGCGTGTAAAGCGGCAGATCCGACGTCCGCTGCGACGCGGCGGTGAGTCCGATGTTCAGCGGTGCCTTCACCGAGTGGTCACCTGCGTTCGGTGCGTCATGACAGGTCGTGCACGTGCCG
>CAVUHC010000001.1:0-127281 GCA_963741135.1 uncultured Acidobacteriota bacterium | reverse complement strand
GCTTTTCTTCGAAGGCGACGATGCTGCCGTCGCGGTCGAAACGGAAGATACCCATCTGCGTGGCGATTGCGGGATCGACAGCCTGGGCGGCGATCGTGATGTCGGCGTGCTGATCCACGTGTGCGGCGATCAGCTCCGTGTAATCCATCCGATAGAGATGGTCACCTGCCAGGATGAGGTAGTACTTCGCCTCGTGCTGCGCGAAGTGCCGGGCCGCCTGCCGCACGGCGTCGGCCGTTCCCTGGAACCAGTGTGGATTGTCAGGGGTCTGCTCGGCCGCGAGAATCTCGACAAATCCCTCCGAGAACGTATCGAGCCGGTATGTGGCCGAGATGTGCCGGTTGAGCGACGCCGAGTTGAACTGCGTCAGGACGTAAATGCGCCGGATGTCGGCGTGCAGGCATTCGCTGACCGGTACATCGATCAGCCGGTACTTCCCCCCGATCGGCACTGCCGGCTTCGACCGTGTCGCGGTCAGTGGAAACAGGCGGGACCCCTGGCCACCACCGAGGATGATCGCGAGCGTCTCGTTCGTCATGAACTTCGTCCACGCGGTGCACATCACCGGGCGCAGCCCGATCAGCCCGGCGGTGTCTCGGTCATTGGCCTCGTGAGCGGCAGCCGTGTCACGAACGTCGTCCCCTGACCGGGACCGTCGCTCTTGGCCTCAATGGTGCCCTCGTGCAGCTCGATCAGCCGCTTCGCGAGCGTCAGGCCGATTCCGAGGCCGTCGCGAACCCGACCCGGCGAGTCGTCACTCCGCATGAACATGTCGAAGATGCGTGGCAGCACGTCCTCCGCGATGCCGATGCCCGTGTCGGTGACGGTGACGATGGCCTGCGCGCTCTCGACCGAGACGCGGACGGTGATGCGGCCGCCGCGGTCGGTGTATTTCACGGCGTTGTTCAGCAGATTGGCAAATGCCTGGGTCATCCTCGCGGAATCGGCATGCACCCAGATCGGGTCGCGCGGCAGCTCGATGCTCAGAAGGTGTCCGGCCACGTCGACGAGCGGCTGCGTCGTTTCGACCGCGCCCTGCAGCGCGAGTCGCAGATCTATCCGCTCGCGGCGCAGGTCGATCTCGTCGCGCGTGATGCGCGACACGTCGAGCAAGTCGTCGGTCAGCCGGACGAGCTGATACACCTGGCGCTCCATGACCGCGTACGCGCGGCCGGCCACGAGCGGATCGTGTCCCGAGCGCCGCAGCACCTCGAGGGCATTGCGGATCGGTGTGAGCGGATTCCGCAGCTCGTGGGACAGGATGGCAAGGAACTCATCCTTCGTCCGGTCTGCCTCGAGGAGCTGACGCTCGGCGCGCTTCTGCTCCGTCAGATCGACGCACACACTGACGCACCCGGATACCTCGCCGTTCGCGGCGTACAAGGGCTCGACGTCGTTCTGGATGTATCGCACTGTTCCGTCCGCCCGCAGGATTTCGATGTCGTTCCTGATGGACGTGCGATGCGCGATCGCGTACTGCATCGGCAGTTGGTCGGTCGGAATGTCTTTGCCGTCACGCTGAATCCGGTACCGCGGCTGTTCGCCGGGCGGCGGCGTCAGCGAAATATTCGCGCCGGCGGGCACACCGAGGAGCTCGGCGAGGGCCGCATTCGCTGAAATCACGCGGCAGCCGGGGTCGTGCGCAATCGCGATTGGCACAGGGGCGTGCGAGATCAGCGTTTCCAGCCGCTGAAGGCGTGTGCGCAGCTCATCGCGGCTCGCGCCTTCCGGCGATCCAAAGAACTCGAATGGCGCATTCATCAGGCGACTCGACCTCTTTTAACACATCCGTTGCGGGTTCGAGATCTAGCCGTCACGCGACCCCTTTACAGTGTGCAAGTATGCACGTGGGTATACCACGGCGTTTCGACGCACCACTCGCGCAGCGATGGCGCTGACCGTCGACGATGCCCGGTTCGTCCGGGCGGAGTCAAGGGGATGACCATCAGCGTCATTGTCTGCGCGCATAATGAAGCGCGCTATCTTCCGGCCTGCCTTCATTCCGTTCTCGCCCAGTCCCGGATCCCCGACGAACTTCTGGTCATCAACAATGCGAGCACCGATGAGACGCCCCTCGTGGCGTCGCAGATCCCGCGCGTGCGTGTGGTGGACGAGCCGCGCAAAGGCCTGGTGGTCGCGCGTGAAACGGGGCGCCGTCACGCGCGGGGCGACCTTCTGATTTATCTCGATGCGGACTGCCGTGCACCGCTGACATGGTTGGAGCGCATCGAACGGCGATTCGACCGTGACCCCGCGCTTCTCGCGTTGTCTGGTCCCTATCGGTACTACGACTGGGACTGGACGGGGCGGGCGTTGATCCGCGCCTACGATTTCACGCTGGCTCCGGCCACGCAGTTGCTGGTCAAGCACCTGCTCCGGATCGGCACGATCTTCTATGGTGGCAATTTCGCCGTCCGGAAGGAGGCGCTCGAGCGGATCGGTGGCTTCGACACCTCGATCGAGTTTCACGGCGAAGACACCAATGTCGGCCGGCGGCTGTTTGCGATTGGCAAGGTGGGGCTGTTCCACGATTGTTACCTGAACACGTCCGCGCGCCGCTACGTGGCGATGGGTAAAGGCGCGGTGTTCCGTCTGTACGTGCGGAATTTCACGTCCGAGCTGCTGCACCACCGGCCGAAGGATACCGTGCACCTCGACGTGAGGACCTGATGCCCGGGTACGAACCATTCCTGCTCTGCGACTTTCACGTCCACACGCGCTGGAGCGACGGGAAGCTGACGATCGCGGAGGTAGTGGACCTGTACGGGTCGACGGGGAAGTTCGACGTGATCGCGATTACCGATCACATCCTGATGAAGAAGGACCTGCTTGCGCGCGCCGGACGGATTGCTACGCTGGGACGCCGCGCCTTCGGGGTCCGCGAGGAGGAGTTCGAGGGGTACCTCGCCGACATCCGCACCCAGGCGGCGCGGGCGATGCAGCAGTACGGCCTGCTGCTTGTCTCTGGTGCGGAGGTCACGCAGAATCGTCTCCGCGGACGCAAGAACTCCCACATCATCGCGCTCGACATCAAGAAGTTCATCAGCGCCGATCAGTCGGCTGATGCCATCCTCCGCGAAATTCGACGCCAGGGCGCCCTGAGCGTCGCGTGTCATCCGCACCACCGGGCTCCGCGCCGGTTCGAAATCAGTACCTGCTACTTGTGGGATCACCGCGACGAACTGTCGGATCTGGTGGATGTGTGGGAAGCGGCCAACCGCGACGATCTGTTTCCGGTGACCAGCCTCAAACATTTTCCGTACGTCGCGAACAGCGACTTCCACAAGCCGAAGCACCTCTACTCGTGGAAGACGCTGGTGCGTTGCGAGAAGACGTGGCCCGCCGTCAAGCAGGCATTGAAGAGCAACGTCGACGTCGCGCTGACGCTCTTTCGCAACGGATCATGGGCCGCGTGAAGTGACGTCTGATTGACCCGAGCCATCTATAATTTGCTGCCTCGATAGGTTTCAGGAATGGATTTGAGACGACGTGCGACCGCCGAGTTCTTCGGCACGGCCCTCCTGCTCGCTGCGGTGGTGGGGTCGGGAATCATGGGTGACAGACTTTCTTCCGGAAACGTTGCCATCGCCCTCCTCGCGAACTCGATCGCCACAGGCGGCGCACTCATCGCGCTGATCCTGACCTTTGGTCCAATTTCCGGCGCGCATTTCAATCCGGCTGTCTCGATCGCCGATGCATCGCAAGGAGGCTTGTCATGGGGCGAGGCGTTGATTTACGTGCTCGCTCAGTTCTTTGGAGCCTTTGCGGGAGTCGGCGTTGCGGACGTGATGTTCGATGAACCGGCGTACGCATTCTCCACTCACGTAAGGAATGGAGGGGCACAGGCCTTCAGCGAAGCAATTGCGACGTTTGGGCTGCTCGCCGTGATTTGGGGATGTTCACGCAGAAGATCTTCGGCCGTGCCATTCGCAGTGGCCTCGTACATCGTTGCTGCCTATTGGTTCACGGCATCAACGTCCTTCGCCAATCCTGCTGTGACATTGGCGCGGGCGTTCACGAACACATTCGCGGGGATACGACCGCAGGACGTCCCCATGTTCTGGGCCGCCGAGCTGACAGGAGCTGCCGCGGCGACGTTGCTGTTCCGATGGCTCCTGCCTTCGCTGCCAGAGTCCGCACCTGACGTAGTACTGCCTCGGCAGAACTGATCAGGGCCGCGAGCCAACCCTCACGAGTCCGTAGCGACGCAAACAGCCGCCGCAGTGATGCGCTTCTGGGCTCACGGAGGCCTCGTGGACCCGAAAGGTAAGCATTTCCATTGTTGAGGACAGCATTTCTGCGCCGAAGGGAGGCAGTCCAGTCCATCAGCGTCGCATCTACGCGTCAACGCTTGACGTCACAGCACGACGGCGAGGCGTCACTCCCTTGAAGCAACAGGATCGTCTCAAAAAGTGTGCATCTCCCGCGGCAAATCGCTCCTAATTCACCGTTCACACCCGCATAATCGGCGCGTTCGATCATGCATGGCGGAAGCGACGTCTACCGCTTTGGCCCCTTCGAGCTTGATTCGGCCCATCGTCGTCTGCTGCGCGGACGCGAGCCCGTCGCGCTGCCCGACCGGCACGCGGACGTCCTCGTACTGCTGGCGTCCAATGCCGGCCACATCGTCTCCAAAGAGGCGCTCATGGCGGGCATCTGGCGGGATGTGCCCATCACCGACAACACCATCGAACGCGCCATCTGGAATCTGCGAAAGACCCTAGGCAGCCAGCCGGACGGCTCCCCCTACATCGAGACCCAAGTGCGGCTTGGCTACCGGTTCGTGGCGGCCGTTGAACGCGGCAAACCGCGCCAGTCGAATATTGCGCTCGACGCGCTGCTCGCGCCATATCGCGCGTTCGTTGAGGGACGGGCGGCGCTCGAGACCCTGGATCGTCACGCGGTGGTCCGGGCGCGGCAGGCGTTCGACGATGCGTTGCGCGCCACGCCCGACAATCCCGCCGCGCATATCGGCATGGCGAACGCTTGTGTGCTTGCGTTCGAATCGACGCGAACGAACGCCGCTCCCGATGTAGCGTCGTTGCAGCAGGCGGACCGTCACGCACGCCAGGCCTGCCGGCTCGATCCCTCGTCCGGCGAAGCGTGGAGCACCTTCGCATTCGTGCTCAATCGCACTGGAAATCACTCGGAGGCAATCGCTGCGGCGCGCAACGCCCTGACGCTCGAACCGGACGTCTGGCAGCATTCCCTGCGCCTCGCATTCGTGAGCTGGGGCGACCAGCGCGTTCGGGCCGCGCAACGGGTGTTGACGCTGTGTCCTGAGCTCGCACTTGCGCACTGGTTCGCCGCGACGGTGTTTGTCGCCCGCCAGGCGTTTGACGCGGCGATCAAGCACCTGCGCGACGGATGCGCGGCGCAGGACGCGCAACGCCACGGCGCGAAGCGATTCCATGCCGTGGGCTTGCACCTCCTGTACGGCCTCGTGCTCGGCGCACGCGGCGCAGTCGACGACGCGCTCGAAGAGTGTGCGCGCGAGCTCGCGGACATCGATGACGGCCACCTGTACGCACGTGAATGCGCCGCGACCACCTGGTACGCGCGGGGCGCGCTATGCCTTCGCCAGGGTCGCCGCGGCGACGCAGAAGCGGCGTTTCACGAGGCGCTCACACGCATGCCGAGCCATGCGCTGGCCGCGATCGGCCTGGCGGCGATCTCCCCGCCACCGCAGGCGGCGGCCAATTTCCGCGGCGCGAACCCCAGCCTTCGCCCAGGCTTCGGCGGACAAGCCGTTGACAGCGCAATCGCACAGGCGGCGATCCTCGCGGTGGCTGGTAAGCATGACGCCGCGGCGCGGGCGTGTGGCGATGCGCTGGCCAGGGCGGAGCCCGGTTCGGCGGGATGGCTGTTGCCCGTCGACCCGCTGCTGCACGTCACCGCGCATCGCGAGGAGTGGGCGCAGACGCTCGCGACGCTCCGGCAGGGCGCTGCCTAGCGCACTTTCAAGACCTTTCAAGGATTCTTCAGTCCGCAGGTAAGGACTTCCTCCGCCCGGCCGATCGAGGATAGGCCCGTCAACGAGGCAATTCAGCCTCAAGGAGGATAGCGATATGACGACTAGCGAAAAACGTAGACACGAAATGCTCGTGCGGGTCCGTGACTTTGGACTTGCGCGAGGCGATCGGTTCCCCAAGTCCACGCGGGGAGGAGAGGCGTTTGCGGCCGTGGACGCGGCCGTGAACAACTTGAATCAGCATGCCGCAACCGAGTTCTCGAGCCGCCGTGGAGCGCGCGGCGGCGCGAGCACCGACACAGCCGCGTACCGGGCACTCGTCGAGATGGTTGAGGCGATGAGCCGCACCGGACGGGCGGTGGCGCTCGATACCCCCGGCGCGGAGGATCGGTTCCGCGTGACCAAGGCGCAGGGACGGCGGGGGATCATGAACGCGGCACGGGCGTTCGCACGCGATGCCGAACCGCTCGCCAGCCAGTTCATCGCGCACGGCATGCCCGAGGACTTCGTCGCGCAGTTGAAGGCGAAGATCGCGGGCTTTGAGCAGGTGCTGCACGAGCGTGAGGCCCGGAAAGAGCTGAACGCATCGTCACGTGCGTCGATGAACGCCGCGCTCGAATCGGGTCTTGCCGCCGTCCAGCGGCTGGACGCAATCGTCGGCAATGTGCTCGGTGACGATGCGGCGGCGACGGCAAGCTGGGCGGTCGCACGGCGAATCGAGCACTACGGTGGTACGAAGAGGGCCAGCACCGTGCCCTCCGTGGCGGTTGCCACTGGCGCGGCGGCGACACCACCATCAGCCGGCGGGGCACTCACGCCAACCGCACCGCAGGCGACTAACGCATGAACCCATGGTCGTGACGGGTCAGGCGACCGCGCCTGGCCCGTCTTTTCGTATGACAGCGTGAGGAGCAATGCTGGTGGTCCAGCGCCGCAGGGAGGTTTCGATTTCACGCGGGCGACACGCTACCGACACGCGGGGCGGGTAGCGTTGTTCGTGCAGCGGCCGGGTCACTCCCGCTGTAAGGACGAACGTCATGAATGCCAATCCTGAAACGAACGCACACGATCCCGCCGACGACACATTCGCCGCAGCGCTCGGCAGGGCGAAGGCAGAGTTTATGGAGATGCCTGGACTGCGTCTGACACTCGCCCAGGCTCAGCGGTTGTGGGCGATCGATCGAGCGTTGTGCGACGCTGTCCTTGCGGCCCTGGTCGAGACGCGCTTTCTGGTTCAATCGCGCAACGCGTCCTTCATCCGCGCCGACTAGCGTCGCGCATGCAACGGCTTCGTGACGTTACACGTTTGTGATGTTGGCCCGGTAAAAAGGCTTGTGATGTCAGCTTCGGTAAAAAGAGTGGTGGTCAGAACGCTGAAGATCCTGATCGTCGCACTCGTAACGGCTTTGGTCGCCACGCCCCTGCGGGCCCAGCAGCCACGGCCGAGACTGATCGTGCTGCTCGTGGTCGACCAGTTCCGCGGCGACTATATCGATAAGTTCCAGTACCAGTGGACCGGTGGCTTGCACCGCCTCCTCACCAATGGCGCCCGGTTCCGTCGAGTCGACTACCCGTATTTCGACACTGTAACGTGCCCCGGCCACGCCACGATCGCGACCGGCAATTTGCCATCGACACACGGCATGGTGATGAACACGTGGTGGGATCGCCAGCGACAGGCCGAGGTCACATGCACCCGGGACACCTCCACCGCGGTGGTGTCGTACGGCAAGCCCGTCCCCGGCTACGGCGACAGCGCGGCGGCCTTGCGCACCTCGACGCTGGCGGACGAGCTTCGCGTGCAACTCAGCCCCTCCGCGCGCGTTATCGGGTTCTCGTTGAAGGCCCGCGCCGCCATCCCGCTGGCTGGGCGCCGACCAGACGCCGTAACCTGGTTTGACGACTCCGGCACCTGGGTCACATCGACGGCGTTCTCAAGTGCCCCAGTCCCAGAGGTAGCAGCGTTCATAGGGCGCCATCCCGTTGAGGACGACTATGGCAAGAGCTGGGAGCGGACGTTGCCTTCGAGCGCGTACCTCTACGAAGCTCCTGCCATTGGCGTCCACGCGTCTGTGGGCAAGACCGCCACGTTTCCGCACTCGCTGCGAGGCGCGTCGAACGGACCTGACCGCGCGTTCTATGCCCAGTGGCAGAGCAGCCCGTACTCCGACGAGTACCTATCTGAGATGGCGCTCGACGTGGCGACGCGCATGCGTTTCGGCCAGGGCGAACAGACGGATCTGATTGCCATCGGCTTCTCAGCGCTCGACAGGGTGGGACACGAGTTCGGCCCCGAGAGCCATGAGATTCAGGACGTCCTCATCCGTCTCGATCGGACGCTCGGTGTCTTCCTCGCGGGTCTCGATCGCCTCGTCGGCCCGGACAGCTACACGGTAGCTCTCACCTCCGACCATGGGGTCTCACCGATTCCGGAACGGATGAAAGCGGCAGGAGTGGACGCGGGAAGAGTGGCGATGGTTGATGTTACGACCGCCATCGAAACGTCCCTCCAGCGGACGCTTGGTCAGGGCCGTTACGTCGCGGGTATCGTCGGTGGCGAGATCTACCTCAAGGACGACGCCTTTGAACGTATGCTGAGTAATCCTGCAGCTCGCTCCGCCGTTCGTCGGAGCGTGCAAGCAATTCCTGGCGTGTTGGACGTCTACACGCGCGACCGAATCGAAGCGAATCAGTTCGACGACGATCCGATCGGACGGCGCCTCGCCCACAGCTACGATTGCGAACGAAGTGGCGACATGACGGTTGTGCTCCGGCCGTACTGGCTGATGTATGTCGGTGCCACGACGCACGGTACGTCGTACGAGTTCGATACGCGCGTGCCGCTGCTGTTCATGGGAAAAGGGATCGCGCCTGGTGAGTATCCGGAGCCCGCCAGCCCCGCGGATGTGGCGCCGACGCTCGCATCTCTCTCCGGCGTGACACTTCCTGGCGCGCAAGGACGTGTACTCACCGAGGCGCTCGTGCACATCGCGCCGAGCGTGCAACACACACGATAGAGCTGTCCGCGCTGCGAGCCCAAACGCTCGCCCAACTTACAGCAGCAGGACCAACTCCAGCAGGATGAGGATGACGACCGTGAGCTCGAGGAACTCGCCTCGCGCCATGGCCGTCTGCTCGACGGTGAATCGATAGATATCGTCGAGGGTCTTCAGCTTTTCATGGACGCTGCCTTTCCACTCGCTGAGTCCGAGGCGCGCGGCGGCCAGACCGAAGAGGCGCGCGGCGTAGACGTCCCCCACGATCTTCAGCGCGTTTTCAGTTCTGTCAGTCAGCTCGTTGACGTCGATGAAGAGGGAATGGACCTGGCGGGCGGCCCTTGTATAGCGCCGCGCGAGCCAGTTGTACAGCCAACCGGTCTGCTGCAGTTGCGGGTAGATTCGTTCCAGTTCCGCATCGAGGAGGCCGTCGTAGTACCGGAACTCGAGGAGTTGCGAGTTGGCGAACTCGAAAATCTCCAGTGCGGCCAGCGCTCCTGTCTCGGTGTCGCGGATGAACGCGCTGCTCCATGTCGGGATCACCAGATCGTCGGCGAAGTAGGAGATGTGGTGTCGAAGAACCTCGTCGCGTTCCTCGGCGCTCAAGCTGTTGCGCTCGCCCCTGAGGAGCTGCGCAATAGTGTCGCCATGCGCCGCCATCAGTGCGTCTGCCGTCAGGGCATCGTCGGTCTGCGTCACCGCGAACACGAGATAGTCCTCCGCGAGGAACTCGTCGCGCGGCCGCGTAATGGCGGCGCCGATCCGCTCGACGAGCCGCCGGGCGAAGCGCTCGGCGTTCTGTGCGAGCGCCCCGTTCTCGTGAAATGCAAGCCCCTGCTCGAGCCAGTATTCCCAGCTACCCGAGAGGGCCCGCGTCAGCGCCACGGAGATGACCCCGTAGTCGAACGTCTTGAACCGCACCGTGCAGCCGTCGGTCTCCGGCATACCAACGACGTGGCCATCGAAGGCGATGGGCGGTTGCCGGTATTGCACGTATGGGGGTGTGGTCGGCTTCGGTGAAAACCGCGCCGCGACACCCGCGCCGATCGTCGCTCTGCACGGCCGGCAGGTTGATTGCCTCGGCGACGTCAAATAGGAAAAACGCGGTCACCGATCCGGAGACGACGCTCGACATGATTGAATCGTAAATTGGCCGAAGCCCTTAAGATGCACGTATTTCGGGTGCTCATTCAGGGGCCGAGCTTCTTTTAACCCGACCGGATCGTGCCTGTCACGCCTCCGTTACATCCTCCCCCTACGCTCGAACCCGGAAGCCGATGCAGGCTCAACGATTCGTGACTCGTGGAGGAGTAACCGAGATCATGCAGAACATTTTCAAGGCGTTACGGGGATTGACGTTGGCGGCCATCATCCTCGCCCTGCCGGCGGTGGTCCTTGCCCAGAGCGATGCCCGGTTCTCCGGAACCGTGCTGGATCAGACCGGTGCATTCGTGCCCGGCGCGACCGTGACGGTCAAGAACCAGCGGACCAATGAGGAGCGTATCGTGACCACGACGGGCGAAGGGCGGTATGTCGTACCGAACCTCAAGCCGTCGGTCTACACGATCCGTGCAATGTTCGGCAGCTTCGCGCCGCTGGAGTACACGGACATGACACTCGCGGCCGGCCAGGAGTTCAGTCTCGATCTCGAGCTGCGTCCCGCGGGTGTCTCCGAGACGGTCACGGTGACGGCTGACACGAAGGTGCTCGATCTCAGTTCTGCGCGCATCGGCGCCAACGTCAGCGAACGCGAGGTCCAGGCCCTCCCCGTGAACGGCCGCCAGATGTCTCAGCTGCTGCTGCAGGCGCCGGGCTCCCAGAACGCGGGCACCGGCACATGGCAGGACATCCGCTTCAGCGGCCGCGCGGTCGAGCAGAACGTGATCAAGTACGACGGCATCGAAGGTTCCGCGATCATCGATGCGGCGCCGGGCAACGTGAACGGCGAGAACAACACGCCATTCAAGCTGCAGGCGAGCCTCGAAAACGTCCAGGAGTTCCGGGTCGAGTCGAGCGGCTACCCGGCCGAGTACGGCACCGGCACCGGCGGTCAGATCAGTGTCATCACCAAGTCCGGCAGCAACGCGTTCCACGGCTCGATCTTCGAGTACCTCCGCAGTGATAAATTCGACGCGCCGAACTACTTCGATTCGACGCGCAACATCGACGGCAGCGTGATCGAAAAGCTGCCGAAATCGAAACTGAAGCAGAATCAGTTCGGCGGGTCGATTGGCGGTCCGCTGATGCGGGACCGCGCCTTCTTCTTCGGGAGCTACGAAGGTTACCGGCTGGACGCCGGCCAGAACTTCATCGAGGGCGTTCCCAGTGCCGCCGCGTGGGCGCGGGCGGTGCCCGCAGTGGCCGGGTTGCGGTCGGGGTTCCTAGCCCCGGGTGCGGTCGTCCTGAATGCTGCGTCGGCGAACCCCGATTTTGACATCGCGCAGCTCCAGGCCCTTCAGAAAGTCACGGAAAACGCATTCAGCGCCCGGTTCGACTACAAGATGACCACGGACTGGTCGAGCTACGTCCGTGTGTTTCATGACCAGGGGACCAACCGAGAGCCGCAGGGGGTGACCGGTCGAGAATTCCGCACGACGGCGAACCCCTCAAACGCTGTGTTCGCTCTGCAGGGTCTGCTTGGCACCGGCATGACGAATGAAGTCAAGGTCGGCTACAACGCGGCGCCGTCGACCTCGCGGGGAGTTGCCCCAGCGGGCTTCGAAAACATCATCCTCAATCTGAGTGGATCGGTTGCCAACACCGGCATCGCCGGACAGGGCGCCACGTCAGGGCTGGCCCTTCCGGGCGGGCTTGTTCGCGTCAACAGCGCCGGCAACGGTCGATCGGCGCCGTACAATCCGTACTCGCTGACCTTTGCCGATTCCGTGAACATGGTGTCCGGCAATCACTTCTTGAAGGC
Organism: uncultured Acidobacteriota bacterium; assembly: GCA_963741135.1. Lineage (GTDB taxonomy): Bacteria > Acidobacteriota > Vicinamibacteria > Vicinamibacterales > UBA2999 > Gp6-AA40. The sequence goes on along the minus strand of CAVUHC010000001.1, from coordinate 115,394 downwards.
TGGAGGTGACGTGCGGATGATTCGCATGAGCACCGATCAGCAGGGTGGCATCACGTATAGCTTTGCAAACCTTGCCGCCTTCCTGGCAAACACACCTGCGACTATTCAGTACTTTGGAGACTTGAGCGAGCCGAGCCCGTTTCATAACGGCGCCACGGGCATGAAGCACATCGAGCAGGAGTACTACGTGGCGTTTGCGCAGGATGAGTGGCACGCGAAGCCGAACCTCACGCTCAATTACGGCCTCAGGTACGACTACTATGCGCCGTTGCGCGAGCGCGACAACCGCATCGTCAAGTTCAACATCGACAACGGGCAGATCGATCCCGACACGACCCCGCTCTACCAGTCGAAGAAGAACAACTTTCAGCCGCGGCTCTCAGCCACGTTCACGCCCGTCGACAAAACCGTGTTTCGTGGAGGGTTCGGCATCTTCGTGGGCCCAGGGCAGACCGAAGACCAGGTTCAGCCGGTCGAAGCGGAGCGCATTAGCACGACGCTGTCGGCGGGTGCGCCCGGCGCCGCTTATCCGGTCGATCCGAATCTGATTCGCGCCAACTTCGTCAACACCCCATTGAACCGGTCCTACCAGCCGCGTGCGTACGCGAACGAATACACGCTGCCGGAGAAGGTCTATCAGTACACCGCCTCGGTGCAGCAGGAGCTGCCGGGAAATATGGCTGCGACGGTCGCCTATGTCGGCAGCCAGGGGCGGAACCTCTTCCTGCGAAGCATCGCGAACCGGACGATTGGCGTCCAGTCGAACGGCGCGAGCGCGGCCACGCAGATTCGCGAATTCGACATCGTCACGAGAAACGCTGATGGATCCATCGCGACGATTCTGAGGCCCTTCGCGGAAGTCGACTACAAGACCAGCGGCGGTCACGACCACTACAACGCCATGCAGCTCTCGCTGACCCGACGCTCCAGTCGCGGCTTGACGATGAATGCGCAGTACACGTTCGGCGCCAGCAAGGGCAATACGGGTGGGTCGAACGAGGCGGTGACGGCAAACAACAATGCGCGCGCAATGTCGGAGTTCGATTATGACGATGGCTACAACAACTTCGACGTGCGCCACACGTTCAACCTGAGCGCCATCTACACCATCCCGGGCCAGGGTCCGCTGCTTGGCGGTTGGAATGTGGGAGGGATCATGAATGCCCGCAGCGGCATTCCGATTCCCGTCCTGATTCAGCGCAACGACATCGTCTACGTGGACGGGGCGGGCAACGTCTTCAACAATGCGGCCTCCGATCGAACGGCAGTGATCAATACGCCGGGCGGCGGATCGTCACGCAATCAGCGGAGACCGGATCTGATTTCCGGTGTGGATCCGTACCTCAAGAGCGGCGGGCTGCTGTTCCTCAATCCAGCCGCGTTCGCGACGCCCAAGCCCGGTACGTTCGGTAACCTCACGCGAAACCAGATTCACGGGCCCAGCTTCCGCCAGATCGACTTTGTGATTGCGAAGAAGATCGGCGTCAGCAACGGCCCAAACGTCGAGCTCCGCGCGGAGATTTTCAACGCCTTCAACGTCACGAACTTCTCGAACGCGGTGGGCACGCTGCCGAATGCTCTTCCCGGCGCCGCCCTTACCGAAGCCAACCGTGTGCAGCCAGGGCAGCCCTACACGGCGGCGGCTGCTGGTACGTTCGGCCGCCTGACGAGCACGGTGGGACGAACAGTGGGCCTGGGGACGCCCCGTCAGGTTCAGTTCGCAATGCGTCTGAGCTTCTAGAATCGAAGGGGCGATGGCCCACGCGAACGGCGTCTTCTTCGGGAGACGCCGTTCGTTTGTACGGCGCTTATGGATCGCGCCGCTGGCCTATGGCGTCAAGGTGCTTCTGCAGGGACAGCGAGTCCAACGCCTCGAGCCGAAGGCTCGTGAAGATCTTCAGCCGGGCGTCGAGCTCCGTGAATGCCCTGTTGAAGGCGCGCTCCCGCTCTTCCTGCGTTCCTTCAACGGCGGCCGGATCCTCAATACCCCAGTGCGCTGTCATCGGCTGACCGGGCCACGTCGGACAGATCTCCTGCGCCGCGCGATCGCAGACGGTGAACACGAAATCCAGCTGAGGCGCCCCGGCGCTGGCGAACTCGTCCCAGCTCTTGCAGCGGAAGCCCTGCGCCGGGATGTGATTGCGCTTCAGGATCTCGAGCGCCAGTGGATGAACGTCACCTGTAGGGTGGCTTCCGGCGCTGAACGCATGAAAGCGTCCGTTGGCCCGGTAGTTCAACAGCGCCTCCGCAATGATGCTGCGAGCCGAGTTCCCGGTGCACAGGAACAACACGTTAAAGCGTTTGTCGATTGGATCGTCTCTCACGGTGTGACTGTCGATCGCTCGTTCGAACACATTGAGTCGCCAGCGTTACAAACGTGTTAACTCCGCCCTCTCGTGGACTCCGGTGGCCGTTCGTCCCGATACCCATCAGGAATCGGATTTTGATCTTCCTATAGATCAAGGGTGCTGGCCTTGGCGGCTCAGGCAAGCCGCGCGTGGCGCGCTGGTTTGCCTGAACCCCTTCATCCTTTAACTAATTCTCACCATCGATCATCGTCGTCATGACCGCCATGATCGTCATGATCGTCATCACCATCACCGTCGTGATGATCGTGCAGAATCGTGATCTCGATGGTCCGGTCATTGCCGCTGCTCGGGTGTTGAATGTTGACCCATGCCCGACGCTTGTTGAATGGATCGAAGTACAGCCCCGTGAATTCTGACCCGACCGTGCCGTTGCTGGCCCAACGCCCGATGCCTTCTCCGGGATCCAGCAGGTCTCCGTCCTTGTTCAGATCCTTGGCAAACCAGATATCGTCGTCGACGCCGCCGTTGCGGTCCTCGATGATGTATATATTCCCGTCGTGATCGACCGCCATGTTGTCAGGATTCGCGAACGCTGAGCCCACAGGAAAACCCGTGGCCAGGTCGATGGTGTTTCTGTCGACAAAGACTGAGATCGACTGGTTCTTCAGGTCGAGCCGGAAGACCTGGTGTGTGTCGGTCGTCGGAACGTAGAGATACTGGCGACCATGCAACGTCTGGATCTGCATATCCTCAGGGCGGTTGTAATCCGTGCCCTTGAAAGCCGCCAGGTTGGTGGTGTTGCGACCGTCGACCGATTTGACGCCGTTGCTGTCTGTAACAGTCAGCGCCCCCGGCAGCGGAACACCATTGGCGTCGGTGATGGGAACCCACTTATACGGGCCAACGGCGCCGAACGTGTTGCCGTCACCGACTCGCAACACGGAGGTCTGACCAGCCGCGAAGTAGTCGGCCCACCCCAACAGCACGAAGAAGAACTTGGCCTTCGGCGTGTACCTGTAGATGTTGCCGCCGTTCAGCTCATCGATGATGTACATGTTCCCGGCTGAATCGAACTGAATGCCTTCGTGGGACATGCGTGGAATGATGTACTGGGGGGCAAAGTCCGCTCCGTCATTGCTGGTTGGGCCCACTGGATTGAAGATGCCCGGTGCCTTGGTGGGGTTCTTGAACTCGAACAGGCGGCCGCACGTGTAAGCGGGGGCACTGCAATCACCCCAGTTTTCCTCTCCAGTAACAAACGTTCCCCATGGCGTCCAGAACGAAGGATCGAAACGTGCCGCGGGGACTGATGGGGGCATGCTTTGCCAGATTGTTTCGGTCGCCCCGGTTCGCAGGTCATGGCGCTGAACTCCGGATATCCCCGTCTCGAACACCGTGAACAGGTAGCGACCCCGGCGACGGCCGGTCTCATTCAGAGTGTTCATGTCCCAACTGCCGGAGTTGGGCTTGCCCGACGCCAGTTGAAACGTGCGGTCCGCAATGGACTCCTGCCGGAATTCCAAATTGCTGAGGGTAATAGGCGCGGCTTCGTCGAGGGTCGGGCCGGCCGAACTGTTCAGCGGCGTGAAATCCGAAAAACGGGTGCCGTCGGCGATCAGGCCAGTCCCGACAAACAGCAACCCCCCAGCGACAACAACCGATCTCGCGCGTTCAAGAGACGTTCTCAAAAATGACTTTCGCATCTGACTCTCTCCCGTCTGATCCGACGAGGCTCGGTGACACTCCATGAGACTGTCGCGAGCCGAAAAGCGAACATCACTGGACACTGGATGTTCACGACGAACTGGATCAAGACTGTTACCGGCTGGGTGTGGTCTTCGGATGAACGCGGTGCAACGTTTGCGCAAACTCGGACTGAGGGGCTGTGCCGTTCATCGTTCCTGTCGTCGACTGGATGGACGAGCAAATTGCGCGGGTCGGGGCAGCCTTGGACTTGGTCACACGGCGCATGGGACACGAAGAATCCGCGTGTCTTCTACTTCGGCCGTCGCGGAGATCGTGATTACGACGACGATTAGATCGTCACGCTGGAGGAGGCGTCGCGGGAAGGGTAATCACGAACCGCGCGCCTCCTTCCGGCCGGTTCTCTGCAGCCGCCTCGCCGCCATGCAGCTCTACGAGATGCTTCACGATCGCCAGCCCGAGGCCGGTGCCGCCGGGACGCGATCGTGACTTGTCAACGCGATAGAACCGCTCGAATACACGCGAGAGATCTTCAGACGGGATCCCCGGGCCGGAATCCGAGACCGAGATGGTAACCGTGCCGGCGCGCCTCGTTGCCTCGAGATGGATCGCGGCTTCCTCGGGTGAGTAGTTCACCGCGTTCTCGACGAGGTTGCGAAGCACGTCGTGAAGCTTCGCCGGGTCCGCGCTGAGACGGCACGCCTCCGGATCGACAGCCGTGGTGATGCGCTGGCGCTTCGCTTCGAGGGTCTGCGCGACGTCGGCGACGACCGTGTTGAAGAGCTGCTGCATGTCGCACGACGCCAGATCGAGCGCTTCCTGGCGCGCATCGAGACGGGCGAGGCGCAGGAGATCGCTGACGAGCCGTTCCATGCGCAAGCTGTGGCGAGCAATGATCTCCAGGAAGCGCCTGGTGTCCTCCGGGTCCGGCCGATCGTCGAGCAACGCTTCCACATAGCCGCGGATCGCCGTGAGCGGCGTCCGCAGCTCGTGCGACACGTTGGCAACGAAGTCACGCCGGATCTGATCCGCGCGCCGAAGATCCGTGATGTCGTGCAGGACGAGCACCGCGCCGCCGCCACCACTGCGCGCGACCGGCGCCGCGCGCGCGACGAACGTGCGTCCTGGGTCGCGCATCAGCGCAAGCTCGCGGTTGTCGGCCTCTTCACCGCGGAGGGCTGTGCCGAGTTGCGAGGACGACATCGGGATGGCGGATCACTTCGACATACGGCCGGCCGATGGAGGTTGCGTCCATGCGGAGCATCGACTGCGCCGCGCGGTTCGCCAGCTGCAGCCGGCCGTTTCCGTCGACCACGAGCACGCCTTCGATCATTCCGGACAGGATCGCTTCCATCCGCGCGCGGTCGCGCGACAGTTCGTTGATCCGATGTCCCAGCTCCTGCACGGATCCATCGAGGACGCGTGCCACCGCGCCAAGCTCGTCACCGCCGTAGTCGTAGGTCGGACGCGTCAGATCTCCCTTGCTGTACCGCAGCGCGACGTCCCCGATCGCCCTGACCCGTTTGCTGAGGACCGCGGATGCCAGCCATGCAAGCGCAAGCGCGAATGGCGACGCCAATGCGAATGCCAGGACGGCTTGCAGCCCCACGCGCCGGATTTCATCCGACACGGCCGTCAGCGGCAGCGCGACCCGTACGTAGCGAATGCGCGGGTGCCGCGCCGTCACCGCGGCATACAGCATCTCGATCCGCACTGTCGTGCTGTAGCGGGTGACCACGCCGACGCCGTGGTCGCGAGCGTTTTGTACCTCCGGTCGCTGGAGGTGATTCTCAACCTCGGCGAGTGCCTGCCCGTCGAGATCCGAATCGCCAAGGACACGGCCGTCGGGGGCAATAATCGTGACCCGCGTGTTCAGCAGCTGCGCAAGGCGATCGGCTTCGTCGTCCAGTGCCTGGTCCGACGTGAGTGAGGGACTCTGCGAGAGCAGCTCCGCGATCAGCTGCGCCTGGCTGACGAGGCGCGCTTCGATCGCGGTGCGCTCGTCGCCGCGGCGCTGCAGCACGATGATGACCGTGACAAACGCAAGCGCGGCCGCGGCCACGCCGAGTGACGTGAGGAAGATCTTGGAGCGGAAGCCGAGGCTCACGTCACCTCGTTCTCCGCGAGCTTGTACCCGAACTGTTTCACCGTGACGAGCGCGTCCACCAGCGCTGGCAGCTTCTCCCTGAGCCTGCGGACGTGGACGTCGACGGTCCTCGTTCCGCCGGTATAGCGGTACCCCCAGACGTCCCCGAGCAGCAGATCGCGGGAGAGGACACGTCCGCGATGCTCGAGGAGGTACTGCAGCAGGAGAAATTCCTTCGCGGTGAGCTTCACGTCGCGCCCCTCATCCGACACGGTGTGTCGAGAGAGGTCCATCACGATTGGACCCAGGCTGAGCGTCGCAGGCTGGACGTCCGCCCGCTTCGATCGCCGCATCAGCGCCCGCACGCGCGCGACGAGCTCGTTCGGGCTGAACGGCTTGGCCAGGTAGTCGTCCGCGCCGATCTCGAGTCCGACAATACGATCGGTCTCTTCGGCGCGGGCCGTGACCATGATGATCGGAATCGGCTCGGTGGCCTTGTCGCCACGCAGCGCGCGGCAGACTTCGAGGCCGCTGAGACCCGGAAGCATCACGTCGAGGATGACGAGGTCCACCGGCTGGCGCCGCGCGTACGTCAGGGCGTCATCGCCGGTACTCGCGATGTGCGGGGTCCAACCCTGTTTGCGAAGGTAATGCGCGATCAGATCGGCGATGTCGCGATCGTCTTCGGCGACGAGGATTTTCATGGCGGTGAGCGCCGCCATTATCCCATGCGGTCTACTGGTAGCCGAAGAGCGCCAGCGTGCGGTACGTCAGCGCGGCGATCAAGGCGGCGGCAGGGATCGTCAGCACCCAGGCCCAGACGATCTGCCGCGCGACACCCCAGCGTACGGCGGAGAGACGCTTGATGGCGCCGACGCCGATAATCGCGCCGGTAATGGTGTGCGTCGTGCTCACGGGAATGCCAAAGCTGCTTGCGGTGAACAACGTGATCGCGCCGGCCGTTTCAGCGGCAAAACCGCCGAACGGCTGGAGCTTGGTAATCTTCGAACCCATCGTGTGCACGATCCGCCATCCACCCGTCAACGTCCCTAGCGCGATCGCGGCGTGCGCGGCGAGGATCACCCATAAGGGAATCGCAAACTCCCGGAGGTAGCCCGCCGTGAACAGCAGGCCAGCGATGATCCCCATCGTCTTCTGCGCGTCGTTGGTCCCATGCCCGAGGCTGTATGCCGCCGCGGAAATGAGCTGGAGCCTGCGGAACCACTGATCGACCCGTGCCGGCCTGAAGTTCCGGAAGATCCACTGCGTCACCACCGAAATGATCAGCGCGAGACTCATGCCGATGACCGGAGAGAGGACGATGAACACGAGTGTCTTCGTCCACCCGGCGGCGATCAGCGAGGTCCAGCCCGCCTTCGCGATGGCCGCACCCGCGTATCCGCCCACGAGCGCGTGAGAGGAACTGGTGGGCAGTCCCACGTACCAGGTAATCAGGTCCCAGACGATCGCGCCGAGCAGGCCCGCAAAGATGACCGTCGACGTGACGACGCTGATGTCGATCATTCCGGTCCCAATCGTGCTGGCGACCGCCGTCCCGAACGTGAATGCCGCGAGGAAATTGAAGACGGCGGCCCACACGACCGCCTGTCCCGGTGTCAGCACGCGGGTCGAGACGACCGTGGCAATTGAGTTCGCCGCGTCGTGGAAGCCGTTGATGTAGTCGAACGCGAGTGCGACGCCGATCAGCGCCACAACCGAGAGGAGCGTGGGGTCCATCTACGCGTGCTTGACGACGACGCCTTCGAGCAGGTTGGCGACGTCCTCACAGCGATCGGTGGCCGCCTCGAGGAAGTCGAAGATCTCTTTCCATTTGATCACAGAGATCGGATCAGGCTCCTGATCGAACAGCTCGACGATCGCATCCTGGTGCACGCGATCGGCTTCGTGCTCGAGCTGCTTGACGCGCGCGGCCAGCTCGAGGACGCCGTCGCGGCGCTCCAGTGCCGCGAGCGCCTCGGCGATGCGGTCGATCGAGTCGCAGACAATCTCGACCAGCACCTTCGCCCCATCTCTGACGTGCGCGATCTTGTAGAGGCGTATCACCGCCGCCGCCGCGTCAATCGCATCCATCACATCGTCGAGCGACCCGGCAAGCGCGTGAATGTCCTCGCGATCCAGCGGGGTGACAAATGTGCGATTGAGCCGGTCGATGATGTTTCGCGTGCAGCGGTCGGCCGCGTGCTCGATCTCCTTGATCTCTTCGGCCTTATTCATGTCGGGAGGGTTGGTCGACAGCATCTGCTTCAGCAGACGCGCGCCGGAGCGAATCTCCTCGGCCAGGATCAGGAACTCTTTGAAGAAATGTTTATCGCGTGGAACCAGACTGAAAGCGGTCATCGCACCTCAGGCAAACGGGCAATCGTAGCAGATGGCGAAACCAATCCGTTACACGCCTGTTACACGAAGCCCGCTATCGCCGCACGTCATCGCGCGCGGGCGGATGGCCCGGATCGATGAACTGCATGGAGGACACTCCCGGACAGGATGGACCAGGTCATCAGCACAAACAGCAGCAAAGACGCCACTTATAAGGTTGTGTCTCGTGGCACGACGTTTGGACTCTGGCGCTGCAGGAACTTTGGGAGGAGGGTGACAGACGTGAAACCGATGGCAGCTGCACTCACAGGCGCCCTGATTTCGGGCGTGGGGATGTACGTGGTCGGCACGCATGCGCAAGACCGGCTGGTGGGAAATCCAGCGTATGTGCAAACGGTTGATGGGCAGTGGGCACAGGTCGCGCAGCCGGGCATGAGCTACTACACCGCCACCGCGCCTGTGGCGGCGCCGGTCGTTCGGCGCACGGCTGTAGCGCCGCGGCGAACCGTCTATCGCACGGTCGAACCAGTTGCCGTGCGGAACGTCGAAACGACGCCGCGACGCTCGGTGGCGAAGACGGCGCTCATCATCGGCGGCTCGGCGGCGTCCGGCGCGGGCGTCGGCGGGATTGTCGGAGGCAAGAAAGGCGCACTGCTTGGCGCAGCAATCGGCGGCGGCGCAGCTTCCATATACGAAGCCACTCGCCGCTAACCGAGAGAGGCCGGGAGCTCACACTCCTGGCCTCTTTTTTGTACGGCCCTGAAGGGGGAAGGGGTTAGGGGTTAGGGGTTAGAAGGACGGGCTGAACTTCAGGAACACGCGCGTGCCTTCGCCGCCACCGAAGCCGACATCCAGCCTGCCGAACGAACGGTTGTCGTTGCCCGCCCTGACGCCGAATCCATACCCGGTCTTCACGTTCCTGAGATTGATGTCCTGCCAGTCGTGCGCGACCTTCCCCATGTCAACGAAACCGGCGACGTGGGCCCACTTATGCACGCGGTGACGGAACTCGGCGTTGAACACGCCAACGTTTTCATCCCGGAATCTGAACTCATGGAACGCCCGCATGCTATGTCCGCCACCGGCGTACGGCAGCATGAAGAACGGTATCCGGTCGCCCCGCGCATTGTTCGCGTAGCTCAACGTCAGCTGGACAGCGACGACATCTTTTGATGTCAGGCCGACGAACTGCGATCCTTGAATGTCGAACCGGCGGAAGTCGTACTCATCAAACGACCGATCATTCCAGTAGGCGTATGTCAGTCGATAGAGTCCGCCTCGGTGTGGAAAGCCACGCACGTCCCGTGAGTCGATCTCGGTAAACACGCTGCTGTGAAGGAAGTCCGGCTGCCGGTCCAGGCCGGGCGCCGCGACGTCGGTGTAGACCTGTTCGATCGAGGGTATTTTTGTGTCGCGGCCGCGCCGCAGGTTGGACGTGTAATACCCGATATCGCTTCCGACGCGGAACCAGGGGCGGACATGACCAAGCGCCCGCACCGCCACGTCGTTGCTTCGAATACCGTAGTTCACCCGCGAGTCACTGGGCGAGTCGAGCCCGAGGGCATAGAAATCGTCCTGCGTGTCGTCACGGTACCTGAACTCGGTCCAAACCTCGAAGCGCGCCTCCGACGTCCGCAGCCAGCGCACCTTTGCATCTACGCCGAGATACATCTTGGTGGAGATGGCGCCGGAAATATCCGCGTACAGCCAGTCGAACTGATGGCGATAGCCCCCGCCTCCCGCGATCCCGCCGCCGGTGTTGAGCCCACCAAACCGCGGAAAGAAGCCGTCCCCCGCCACGCCGTGCGAGAGGGCTTTTCTCGACGTACATGCGGAGCTTCTCGACAACGGTTGGTTTATCGGCCGTCTGTTCGGGGGGCGCGGGCGTTTCGTCGGCTTTGATCTCCACCGTGTCGGGATTCGCAGTTTGCTGGGCCCACGCGGGTGAAGACAGGAGCAGGAGGAGAGTCACCGCATGTGCGGCGTAACGATGGTTCATCATGAACGGCGCGGGAACCCATTAGAGTTCCCTGACGCCGTGCTTCCTGAGCAGGAACCATGCCGCCACGAGGCTCAGCAGTACGCCCGTTCATGATCAGCACAGTGGGAGCGGACGTGAGCGTGGCAATCCAGCCGGACACGAGGCTGCCGAGCGGCATCCCGCCGCGAAACGCCAGCATGTAGATGCTCATTACGCGGCCGCGCATCTCGTTGGGTGCAATCAGCTGCACGAGCGACGTGACGGTGGAGAAGACCATCATCAACGCAAAGCCGGTGAGGAACAGCAGCACTTCGCTGAGGATCAGCGTGCGGGACAACGCAAACGCGACGATCAGCAGACCGTACACGGCCTGCATCGACAGCGCCGTAAGACCCATCCGCTTGAACTTGCCAAGCCACGCGACCGTGAGCGCGCCGACGATCGAGCCGGCGCCCGAAAACGCCATGAGATGGCTGTACGTGCTGGCGCCTTCGTGAAAGACCTGCTGCGCGAAGAGCGGCAGAAACGTCAGCACGGCAAATCCGAGAAACGTCGTCGCCGCGGCCAGCACGATCAGGCCGAGCAGCATCCCCTGATGCCGGACGTACGACAGCCCGTTTCGCAGATCGGCGCGCATCCCTGTCGATGTCGCCGGCGGGATGTGCTTCACGTGCAGCGCCATCAGCGTGTTGATCACGACGACGAATGACAGCGAGTTCAGGAGGAAGCAGGCGTTCATCGCCTGCGGTTCGTCGTAGCCCCACCTGGTGAATACCGTCAGCGTCGCCGCGAAGAGCAGCGGACCCAGCACGCGCGCAACGTTGAACTGGATCGAGTTGAGCGCGACCGCGTTGGGCAGGTCCTTCTTGTCGACGAGCGAGGGGATGAGCGACTGGTAGGCGGGTCCACCAAACGCCTGCGCGATGCCCGTCACGAACGACAGTGTGAGGATGTGCCAGACCTGGACGACCTGAAAGTACATGAGCGCTGCGAGCGTGGCGGACGTCGCCATCTGGATGTACTGCGAGGCGATCAGCGTCCGGCGGCGATCGTGGCGGTCGGCCAGCACGCCGCCGACGAGCGAGAACAGGATGATGGGGAGCTGCTGCAGGAAGGCATCGAGGCCGAGGAAAAACGCCGAGTGCGTCAGCGACAGGACGAGCCAGTTCTGCGCGACGATCTGCATCCACGTGCCGATGCTCGAGGTGCACGCGCCAAACCACTGCACGCGGAAGTCGCGGTAGGAGAACGCCGACAGCGTCCGCATGAGCGTCCGGGTGCCGAATGAGGGAGTTGACGCCGTCTCGGCGGAGGCCTGGGCTTCGGCAGCGGGCGTGGGGGTTTTCGGAGCAGCCGCGGTGGTCACACGTGAAGGTTCATCTTACCGGGCTTGACGTATGAACGCAGTTTCGCTATATTTTCGCCCTTGGGACGAAAGTATGGCGAATCAAGCGCTGGCTGTTCTGGAATCTGCTCTTCGCGCCCGTAAGCTCGATCGCACGCTGACCACGGCGCTGCCGCCGCTCGAGCGGCGCGACGAATCGGCCCTCATCCCCACCTCCATCGCCGCTCTTGATGCCTGCCTGCACGGGGGACTGCCGCGCGGACAATTGTCCGAAATCGTCGGACCGCGATCATCGGGGCGGACGACGCTCCTGCTGCAGATGATGGCTGCCGCCACGCAGCGCGGCGAGATCGCCGCGATGGTGGATACCTTCGATCGTCTCGATGTCGCATCAGCCAGTGCGGCCGGCATTGATCCCGATCGCCTGCTCTGGATTCGCGGGCAGACGATGTGCGAACACGGGCCACGGAGTCACGCCTCCGCGTCTCCCACCTTCGCGCGTTGCGCTTCGGCGGGCAAGCCGTGGCTCGGCGAAGGCTCGCTCGAACAAACGGTCGTCGACCGGGCGCTGAAGGCGCTCAACCTCGTGCTGCAGGCCGGCGGCTTCGCGTATGTCGCGATCGATCTCGCCGATGTGCCGCGCTCGGCGCTCACGCGGATTCCGTTTACGACGTGGCTCCGCGTCCAGCGCATCATCGAAGGCAGCGACACTGCGTGCGTGCTCGTCGCGCCGCAGCCGCTCGCGCGCAGCGCGGGCGGGTTGACGCTGTCGCTGACCGCGTGTGCGCGCTGGGCGGGCGAGACCGATCGCAGCCGTCATGTGATTGGCGCCGATCTCACCGTGCGCGTCGTCTCGCCGCGGCGGCGCGTCGATGGGCGAGGTCAGCCTGAAAGCGACAGCCAGCCACTGATACGGGCCACGGAGTCTCGGAGACACGGAGATTCCATTTCAAACCGCAATTTTTGAAATTGAAGAAAGTTAACTCCGTGTCTCCGTGGCTCCGTGGCTCGTCTCGGTGAAGTTGAAGGAGTGGAGAAGTGTTTGCTGCTGTATATGCTCCGGAAGGAAGCCCCTCCAATGTGCTGATGGAGGTCGCGCGCGATTTCTCGCCGCGCGTCGAGGCGTGTGGACCGCGAGAGGTCACGCTCGATTTGAGCGGGCTCGCGCGGCTGTTCGGCGACGAGAAGACGATTGCCGCGGAGCTTCGCCGCACCGCGGCCGATCGCGGACTGCGCGTGCGCGTCGCGATCGCCGGCACGCGCACGGCCGCGCGCCTGCTGGCGCATCACTCGGCGGACCGTAAAGGTCCGCCCTACGACGATGTGATCGTGATTGATCCAGGCACTGAGGCGGCGTCACTGGCGAATCTTCCGATCGAGTTGCTCGCCATACTTGGCCCCGTCGCGCTCAAATCCAAAATCCCAAATCCCAAATCCCAAACCCCAAATTCCGGATCCCCGATCCCCGATCCCGATCCCGGATCATCGATCCCCGATCCCCGATCCCCGATCCCTTCACGATCACCCTGCGTCGCTGGGGATTGAGAACGCTTGGTGACCTGGCATCGCTGCCGCCGGACGAAGTGGCCGCGCGCCTTGGGCAGGCAGGTGTGGAGTGGCAGCGCCTGGCTCGCGGCGAGGATTGGCGTCCGCTCCTGCCGGCGGTGCCGGAGGAGCGCTTCGAGCAGGCGCTCGATCTCGAATGGCCCATCGAGGGGCTCGAGCCGCTGTCGTTCGTGCTCGGACGGTTGTTGGAGCCGCTCTCGGCGCATCTCGAGCGACGCGATCGCGGCGGCGCCGTCCTCCATGTGCGCCTGCATCTCGTGACACGCGAAATGCACGAGCGGTCGTTGCAGTTGCCGGCGCCGATCCGCGACGCGCGCACGCTGCGTACCCTCGCGCTGCTCGATCTCGAGTCGCATCCACCATCAGCCGCCATCGATCGCGTCGTGGTCGCCATCGACCCGACGCCGGGACGCGTCGTCCAGTTTTCTCTGCTGACGCGTCCGCTGCCGTCTCCCGAGCAGGTCTCGACGCTGATCGCGCGTCTGAACGCGCTCATGGGCGAAGGACGCTGCGGCACCGCGGTCGCCGTGGACTCGTGGGAACCCGGGGCGTTTGCGATGAAGCCGTTCGCGCCGAATGATGCGGGGATCAGGGATCAGGGATCGGGGATCAGGGATCAGGGATCAGGGATCAAGAACGCAGAACCTGTGAACTCCCGGATCCCCGATCCCCGATCCCCGATCCCGAGAGAGGCTCACGGAGGCACAGAGATATCAAGCACTGCTGGGGCGGGAGAAAAAGACCTCCGTGTCTCCGTGTCTCCGTGGCCCGTAGCAGTGAAAGAAGCTGCGAATGTGCCGACCGTCGCGATTCGTCGTTTCCGGTTCCCTGTTCCCGCGCGCGTGCGCGTCGATCGCGGCGCGCCCGTGCGGGTGATCTCCGATCGACGTGGATGGAGTGGGGGACACGTCGAGACGTATGCCGGCCCCTGGCGCTCGTCTGGCGGATGGTGGGTCGATGCCGCCGATGTTCACCGAGACAAGCCACGAAGACCCGGAGGCGTTTCCGCTTCTCCGTGGCCCGTGGAAGTGAAAGCGTGGGAGCGCGACGAGTGGGATGTGACGCTCAGCGACGGGGCGACCTATCGCATCTTCCGCGAGCGCGACACGGATGCCTGGTTTATCGAGGGCGTGGTTGATTAGCTGGCAGCGGGCAGCAGACTGCGGGCAGTCGGCCCGAGAACTTGCTGCGAGCTGCCGGCTACTGCCAGCTGCCGGCTATGTATATCGAACTCCACGCGGCCTCAGCCTTCAGCTTTCTCCAGGGCGCGTCGCTGCCCGAAACGCTCGTGGAGCGCGCGGCAGCACTCGGTTACTCCGCGATTGCACTGCTTGACGCCGATGGCGTCTACGGCGCGCCGCGCTTTCACAAAGCGGCAAAACAGGCCGGCCTCCGCGCGATCATCGGCGCGGAACTGACAATCGGGACTCGGGATTCGGGATTCGGGACTCGAGACGATCGCATCTCGAACCGTCGAATCCCGGATCCCGGATCCCGAATCCCGACATGGCGCCTTCCCGTCCTTGTTGAAAGCGCGGACGGGTACAGGAACCTATGCCGCCTGGTCACTCGCATGAAGATGCGCGCACCAAAAGGTAAAGCGCTTGAAGGCGCGCTGGCACTCGAGGAGCTCGAGGGGTACACGACAGGGCTCGTGGCGCTGGCTGGCCGGCCCATGCTCGATGCGCGGCGGTACGGCGTCGGCGGACTGCTCGATCGCCTCGTTGGCATCTTCGGGCGCGGCAACGTCTGTGTGGAGCTGCAGCGCCACCTGATGCGCGATGAAGAGGCGGAAAACGTCGCCTTAACGGGGCTTGCCCGCGCGTTCGGCGTGCCGGTCATCGCGAGCAACGACGTGCGGTTTGCCGAGCCCGCGGATCGGCCGCTCTTCGATGTGCTCACCTGCGTGCGTCACCATACGACGCTCGACGCCGCCGGCCGCAAGCTGGCGCGCAATGCCGAGCGCTACCTCAAGTCGCCAGACGCGATGGCGAAGCTCTTTGGCGATCGCCCCGACGCGCTCGCCGGCACCACGGCGCTCGCCGCGCGGCTCGAGTACACGATGGCGGATCTCGGCTACCGCTTCCCGACCTACCCGGTGCCGGCAGGGGAGACGGAGATATCGTTCCTCCGCCACATCACCGAGGCGGGCGCGCGCGATCGGTACCGTCCGTATCACGACAAGGCGCGCGCGCAGATCGCGCGCGAGCTCGCGCTGATCGAGAAGCTCGATCTCGCCGGCTACTTCCTCATCGTCTGGGACATCGTCAACTACTGCCGGCAGCAGGACATCCTCGTGCAGGGACGTGGATCGGCGGCCAACAGCGCCGTGTGCTACAGCCTCGGGATCACGGCGGTGGATCCGATCGCGATGGAACTGCTGTTCGAGCGCTTCCTGTCGGAGGAGCGCGGCGAGTGGCCGGACATCGATCTCGATCTGCCCAGCGGCGATCGGCGCGAGCGCGTCATCCAGCACGTGTACGAGAAATACGGGCGGCTGGGCGCGGCGATGACCGCCAACGTCATCACCTACCGCAGTCGCAGCGCCGCGCGCGAGGTCGGCAAAGCGCTCTCGCTTCAGGACGATGAAATCGACCGGCTTGCGAAGGTGATGAACCAGTTCGAGTTCACCGATCCGAACGACACCCTCGGGCGCAACATGGTGGCGGCGGGCCTGTCGCTGGCGATGCCGCGGATGCAGACGTTTGCGGATCTCTGGATGCGTATCCAGGATCTGCCCCGGCATCTCGGGCAGCACTCGGGCGGGATGGTGATCTGCCAGGGTGAGCTCGATGCCGTCGTTCCCCTCGAGCCCGCGTCGATGCCCGGCCGCGTCGTCATCCAGTGGGACAAGGACGATTGCGCCGAGATGGGCATCGTCAAGGTCGATCTGCTCGGGTTAGGAATGATGGCCGCGTTGCAGGACGCGATTGAGCTGGTCAATGCCGGGACTCGGGACTCGGGACTCGGGACTCGAATCACCAATCCCGAATCCCGATTCCCGGCAAAGTTCGATCTCGCACATTTACCCCCAGACGATCCGGCCGTCTACGAGCTGCTGCAGAAGGCGGAGACGATTGGCGTCTTCCAGGTCGAGTCGCGGGCGCAGATGGCGACGCTGCCGCGGCTGAAGCCGACGCATTTCTACGACCTCGTGGTGCAGGTGGCGATCATCCGGCCCGGACCGATCGTCGGCGACATGGTGCACCCGTACCTGAATCGCCGCGCGGGACGCGAGCCGGTCGTGCCGCTGCATCCGTGCCTCGAGCCGATCCTTGCGCGCACGCTCGGCGTGCCGTTGTTCCAGGAGCAGCTGCTGCGCATGGCAATGGTCGCCGCGGGCTTCACCGGAGGGCAGGCGGAGGAGCTGCGCCGCGCGATGGGGTTCAAGCGCTCCGAGAAGCGCATGAAGCAGATCGAAGGGCAGCTGCGCGAGGGGATGGCGCGCAACGGCATCACCGGAGACACCGCGCAGCGGATCATCACCTCGATCACGTCGTTCGCGTTGTACGGGTTTCCGGAATCGCACGCGGCCAGCTTCGCGCTGCTCGCGTACGCGAGCGCCTATCTCAAGGTCCACTATCCCGCCGCGTTCTACACGGCGCTCCTCAACAACCAGCCGATGGGGTTCTATCACCCCGCGTCGCTCGTCAAGGATGCGCAGCGGCGCGGCCTTCGCTTTCACCCGATCGACGTGCAGCAGTCGGACTGGCTGTGCCGCGTCGAACAAGACGGCGCGATTCGGCTCGGTTTCATGTACGTGAACAGCTTGCGGAAAGAGGTAGGTCAGGCGATGGCTGCATTCGACCGCACAAAGACACTCGCGCCTCCACTGCTGTGCCCGAAATGTGGGTCAGACGACGATTCGATGATTGAGGTGGTTCGAGACGGGATTCGGGATTCGGGATTCGGGATTCGGGACGTTCGAGGTTCGCGAATCCCGAGTCCCGAGTCCCGAGTCCCGGTACGAACGTACTTCTGCAACACCTGCGCGCATGAGTGGACCGTGCAGCTGCAGCCCGTCGGCCGCTTTGCCTCGATCGAGCAGGTCGTGCAGCGCACGGGGCTGCGCCGCGACGAGCTGACGACGCTGGCCGACATCGGCGCGCTCAACGCGTTCACTCACGAGCGCCGCAGCGCGTTATGGCAAGTGGAACGCGCTGTCCGCCCTGCAGGGGAACTCTTCCGGGATTCGGGATCCGGGATTCGGGATTCGAACCTTGAACCCCGAGCCCCGAGTCCCGAGTCCCGAGTCCCGAGCCCGTTGCCATCAATGGATGACAACGAGCGTTTGCAGGCCGACTACGCGGGCATGGGTCTGACGATAGGCCCGCATCCGATGTCATTGCGTCGCGATGATCTGGCGCTGCGCGGTGTGCTGCGTGCCTCGGATCTGTCGCAGGCGCGCGACGGACGCCGGGTGCGTGTCGCCGGCATGGTCATCACGCGCCAGCGGCCCGGCACTGCCAAGGGGTTCGTCTTCCTCACCCTCGAGGACGAAACCGGCATCTCCAACATCATCATCCGCCCCGATCTGTTCGATCGCGACCGCATGACCGTGATCCGCCAGCCGTTCCTGCTCGTCGAAGGCGTGCTGCAGCACCAGGACGGTGTGCTCTCGGTGAAGGCAGAGCGGCTGCAGGCGATAGACGGCGGGGCCTCCGTCGACGCGCACGACTTCTATTGAGACGGGATTCGGGATTCGGGATTCGGGATTCGGGATTCGACGTTCTAGTTCGGGGCTCACCCTGCGGCGAACCTAGGTTCGCGGAAGGCTCCGCGCAAGCCGTGAAGCACCTGTCCGACCCGGGCCGCGAGAATGGTACCGTCGCAACCTTGTCAGCTGGAGCGAACTGTAAGCGGGACGCAAGTTCGAGCTGCGTTTCACATTCGGCCTGCGATCCAAGCGCCATGATCACGTAGTGGTGGTACGCGTTTGTTCCGTGTCGGTGCCCCTCAGCGACGTTAGACGGTATCGCAACCGCCGAGCGCCGAATTTGAGAGGTAAGACCCCACATCTCCTCGCGCGGAAAAGTTCGTGTCAGCGCGTAGACATCTTCGGCGAGCGTCATTCCCAACTGCCATGCTTCGAGATCTCGATATGAAGTGATTGTCATGCCATCGCAACACAGCAATCTGCGTGACGGCATCAAATCGGGCGGAACTCGTTGAGGATGACACTACGCGTTGCATTTTCTGCAATGCCGTCGCAGTGAAAGATTGCAGGGTTTGCACCCGCCGATCCCGAGTCCCGAATCCGAATCCCGAGTCCTGAATCCCGGCTGTCGTAAACTGATCAATCCTTGACCCCTTTGCGAATAGCGTTTCTCGGCTGCGGCTTCATCACCCGCGTACACAGCCGGCAGCTGAGATCGTTGAGGGGGGAGATGTCCTGCAGCTACGCGAGCCGCGATCGCGCCCGGGCGGACGCCTTCTGCCGCGAGCATGGTGGAGCCGGCAGCTACTCGCATTACTCCGCGGCCATTGAAGACCCGAACATCGACGCAGTCGTCATCGCCGTTCCTCCGCGATTTCATCTCGACCTGACGCTGCAGGCGCTCGACGCCGGCAAGCATGTCCTGGTCGAAAAGCCCGCCTACGTGCGGCATGCGCGACTACCACACGGTCGTCGAGGCGCGCAACCGATCTCGACGCGTCGTGCTCGTCGGCGAAAACGATCACTACAAGCCGCTCGCGGTCTGTCTGCGCAGGCTGCTGGCGGAAGGGGTCCTTGGCGAGATGGTCTTCGCGCATTTCACGACCATCGCGCGCAAGTTCAAGAGCGCCGACGACTGGCGCAACGACGAAACGATGGCCGGGGGAGACGCCTTCTTCGAGGAAGGGATTCATTGGCTCCATCTGGCGGGCAGCCTCGGGCCCCGG
Source organism: uncultured Acidobacteriota bacterium (assembly GCA_963741135.1). GTDB lineage: Bacteria > Acidobacteriota > Vicinamibacteria > Vicinamibacterales > UBA2999 > Gp6-AA40. Next base: position 96,183 of record CAVUHC010000001.1, on the reverse strand, counting down.
ATCGAGACGATCCACGGGTATCGGCCGTTGGTGTCGAGGGAAGGGCCGGATACGCGCCCCAAGAGCATGCTGGTCGCCTTCAGGTACGATAACGGCGCCGTCGGTTCGCTCTACTACTCGCGCGAGATTCCATCACTGCTCCGGGGACTTCGGCTCTCCAAGCTGTTCGGCCGCCGGCGCATCATCACCTTCGAATCCAACGGGCTGTTCGTGTTTGTCCGCGGGGAAGGGATACCGTCGCTGCTTTTTCCCGGTTTTCGCGACATCCGCGGCTACCAGGCGATGTACCGTGATTTCGCGCGGGCGATTCACGAACAAGGCGTGCCGGAGATGAGCCTCGAGCGGGCCATCGAGGACCAGAGGCTCATGGACCAGATTTACGAGGCGGTCGCTCCCTGATCGATGCCGAACGAACGCTACGACATCATCATCATCGGGAGCGGGGCAGGGGGCGGCACGCTGGCGCAGTCACTGGCGGGCACGTCGGCGCGCATTCTCATCCTCGAACGCGGCGACTTCGTTCCCCAGGAAGACGAGAACTGGAACCCGGAAGCGGTCTGGAAACATCTCCGCTACCGGATCGCTGAACACTGGCTCGACGAGCGCGGCCGTGAGTTCCGCCCGTACACCCACTACTGTGTCGGCGGCAACACCAAGTTCTGGGGTAGCGTGCTTTACCGCCTTCGCCGCGAAGACTTCGAGGCGATGGAGCACATGGACGGTGTTTCGCCGGCGTGGCCGATCGACTACGAGACGCTCGAGCCGTTCTACGGGCGGGCCGAGCGCCTCTACCACGTTCGCGGACAGCATGGCATCGATCCCACGGAAGTCCCTCGCGGAGCGTTTCCGTACGTGCCGGTCCCGCACTCGGACGGCATGGCGAACATTGTTACCAAGCTGCAGGCCATGGGTTTGCACCCGTCGCCGCTCCCGCTCGGATTGCTCCGGCCAGGCGAGCCGGACGGCTGCGTCCTCTGCAACACCTGCAATTCGTTCCCCTGTAAGGTCCACGCCAAGAGCGACGCCGATGTGTGCTGTATCCGTCACGCGATACAGCGGCCAAATGTCAGGTTGTGGACCAATACGTACGCCCGTCGCCTGATCACGGATGCCGCCGGGCGTAAAGTCCACGCCGTCGAAGTCGAGCGGAATGGTGAGACGTTTCGGGTCGAGGCGCCTCTGTTTGTCGTATCCTGCGGCGCGGTCAACTCCGCCGCGCTGTTGCTGCGATCCGCGAACGACGCGCATCCGAACGGCCTGGCGAATTCCTCAGGGTTGGTTGGAACGCGGTACATGGCGCATCTCGCAACGATGATGCAGGGCTTCCATCCGTTCCGCCGGAACGAGACGGTCTTTCAGAAGACGGTCGCGATCAACGATTTCTACCTGCGGGGTCCGGCGACGCCGTACCCGCTCGGGCAGATTCAGTCGCAGGGAAGAACACACGGCGTCATGGCACAGACCGTCGTTCCGTGGATCCCGCTGTGGGCGTACGAAGCGTGGGTGTCGCGCGGGGTGGACTGGCTCGCCATCTCCGAAGATCTTCCCAGGGTCGAGAACCGCGTAACGGTGGATCGCGACGGACGCATCCGCCTGCAGTACCGTCCAAACAACGTTGCGCCTCATGAGCAGCTCGTGGCGAAAACCAAGCGGATTCTCCGGCGCCTCGGTTTCTGGGTCGTCGTCGCGCACTCCCACAAGGAGAAGAACACGACACACCAGTGCGGCACACTTTGTTTCGGGACGAACCCGCGCGAATCGGTGCTCGACCCGTTCTGCCGCTCTCACGACATCGACAATCTGTTTGCCGTCGACGCCTCGTTCTTTCCCTTCGTCTGCGGCGGTGAATCCCGGTCTGACAATCGCGGCGCAGGCACTCCGGGTGGCGGATCACATCAAAGAGACCCATCTGACGTAGGACGGGTCCTTTTGGACCCGGCGTGGAGGCGCATGAAAGCACGCTCGTTCAGCCATTGCGGCATCACCGTGTCGAGTTTCAACAGGGCGGTCCAGTTCTACTGGGACGTCTTCGGGTGTCCGCTGGTGGGTGTCGCCGACACGCCGCCCGAGCGCGTGCGCACGTTCTTTGGCGTCGAGGGCACAGCGCCGTCGTGCAAAATCGGCTGGATTCGCGTGCCGGGCGGCGCGGTCCTCGAGATCTTCGAGTTCCAGCCGCAGCTGCCGCCGGCGGCCGTCCGGTGGAACCAGGTCGGCCTTACGCATATCTCGTTCAACGTCAGGAATACGCAGCGATGGTACGACTACCTCGTCAGCAAGGGCGTGGAGTGCGTCAGCAGGCCGGAACGGTCGCCTCGCGGCCACACCTTCTTTTTCGCGAAGGATTTCGACGGCAATCTGATCGAGCTGATGGACCTGGGCTACATGTACCACGTGCTGAACTGGCTCGGCCCGTTGGGGGGGTGGCTGTTCCGCCGAGGAATGTATCGAAAGTACGTATGAATGACCTATAATCCGCGCTTCGGAGGCAGAGCATGAAACGACGCATCATCCTGAGCTCGTTGCTTGTTGTCGGTGGGCTGTCGATTGCGATTGCTGCCCAGCAGCAACAGCAGCCGAAGACCCTCGAAGTCACGAAGCTCAAAGACAATCTGTACGTGCTGAAAGCGCTGACGAACGGCGGCGGTGGCAACACGTCCGTCTTCATCACCGCCAATGGCGTCGTCGTTGTCGATTCGAAGAACCCCGGCTGGGGCCAGCCGATTCTCGACAAGATCAAGACGCTCACCGACAAGCCGGTGACGACGCTGATCAACACGCACACGCACGGCGATCACGTGAGTGGCAACGTCGAGTTCCCGGCGACGGTCGACATCATCGTCCAGGCGAACACCGCGGAGAACATGAAGAAGATGATCCCGAACAGCACCGCGGCAGATCAGACGGTGCCGACGGAGACCATCTTCCAGAAGAACGGTGGCAAGGGACTGCCGAAGCGGACGTTCAAGGACAAGATGACGCTCGGCAAGGGAGCGGACGAAGTCGATCTGTTCTACTTCGGCCGCGGCCACACCAACGGTGACGCGTTCGTCCTGTTCCCGTCGCTGCGCGTGCTGCACGCGGCGGACATCTTCTCCGGCAAGAACATCCCGCTGCTCGACGCGAACAACGGCGGCAGCGCGGTGGAGATCGCCAATACCCTCGAGAAGGCGGCCAACGCGCTCAACGGCAAGTACGACACGATCATCACCGGCCACTCGACGGAGATGGTGCCGGCTGATCTGCGGGAGTACATCGCTTTCAACCGTGAGTTCATCAGCGATGTGCAGGCGGGGATGAAGGCAGGGAAGTCCGCTGCAGACGTGGCGGCGAGCTGGAAAATTCCCGCGAAGTACAACGGCTACGCGCCGATCGCGACTCCCGCCGACCAGAACCGCGTGAAGAACAACGCCACGCTGGCGTACAAAGAGCTGGGATCGAAGGGAACGAAATAGGGATCAGGGATCGGGGATCAGGGATCAAGAGCTCTTGGTCCCTAACCCCTAACCCCTAACCCCTAACCCCTACAGATTTACTAAAGAGAGGAGTTCGCGGTCGTACTGGCCGCGAGCTTCTCCATACATCGGCGTGACGGCGTCCACGAAGGCCTTGTGCTCGCTGGCCGTGAGCTCGACTATCGTCCCCCCCTCGGCCCGGATCGCGGTCATCGAATCTTCTTCCTCCTTCACGTGCAGTCCGCGCTGGAACGCCACTGCGTCGCGGACCGCCGCCCGCATCTCCTCCTGCACCGCCTTCGGCCAGGCGTCGAACGACGCGCGATGGAAAAAGATCGGACGCGAGAGGTAGAAATGGTTGCTCGCCGAGTGGAAGTGGTGCAGCTTGTGGACGCCGTAGGTGACCGTGTTGAAGAACGGGTTCTCCTGTGCGTCAATCGTGCCCGCCTTGATCGCGGGGAGCAGCTCTGACAAATCCATGATCTTCGGGCTGGCGCCGAGCAGCGCAAACGTGCGTTCCTGCACCTTGCTCGGCAGCACCCGCATGCGCATGCCCTTCATGTCGGCGGGCACGTGCACGGGTCGAAGGCTGTTGGAGATGTGCCGGAAGCCGTTCTCGAACCAGCCGAGGATTCGGTAATCCATCTTCGCTTCGATGCGCTGCACCAGCGACTGGCCGAAGCGGCCGTCCATGGCCGCGCGCGCGCCGTCATTGTCCGAGAAGATGAACGGGAGGTCGGCTATGCCGAGATCGGGCACGCGCTCGGTGAGGTAACTGCTCGATTGATAACCAATCGTCAGCACGCCGTCTTCGACGAGCCACAGGATGTCCTCGCCCTTGTACCCGAGGTCGAGGATGTTGTAGACGTACTTGACCTCGACGTCTTTGCCGAATTTCGCCTGGAGACGATCGCCCATCATCTTCAACGCCAGGCTGAAACCGGTCGTCGGCGGACCGTATCCGCCCATCAGGATCTTGATTGGCTTCTTCGTCGCGCTGGTAGGCGCCTTCTGCTGAGCGGCGGACGCCGGGGCGACGGGGAAGCCACTGGCGACGGCTCCGGCGCCGATGAGCGCTGAGGCCTTGAGAAAGCGTCGTCTTGACATGCGGGGATTGTAAGCTCACCGGGTGCCAATCCGTATCGGAATAGACGTCGGCGGGACGAAGATCGAAGGCGTGGCGCTCGACGGCAGCGTGGAGATCGCACGGATTCGCGTGGAGACGCCGCGCGAGAACTACGAGGCGACGCTCGAGGCGATCGTCGAACCTGGTCGCGACCCTTGAACAGCAGGCCATCGAATCCCGAACCCCGAATCCCGAGTCCCGAGCCCCAGGTTCCGGATCCCCGATCCCCGATCCCGGATCCCCTGGCCCGAGTGTCGGTGTCGGCATTCCGGGCGCGTTGTCTCCCTCGACTGGCCGTGTCAAGAACGCGAACTCGACCTGGCTCATCGGACAGATGCTCCAGCAGGATCTCGAGTCGAGCCTGGGACGACCCGTTCGGATTGCCAACGACGCCAACTGTCTTGCGATGTCTGAGGCCGCCGACGGCTCCGGCGCCGGCGCCGAGGTGGTCTTTGCTGTCATCGTCGGGACCGGTACGGGAGCCGGCATTGTCGTCAGGGGACAGCTCGTGACAGGCCCGAATGCGATTGCAGGTGAGTGGGGACATAACCCGCTGCCGTGGGCCGAGGCCGACGAGATGCCGGGACCGCCGTGTTACTGCGGGAGGCGCGGTTGCATCGAGACGTTCTTGTCCGGCCCCGGCATGGCGACGGACCACGAACGACGCGCGAGGGAGCGGTTGTCGCCTCCGGAGATCGTCGAGCGTGCGGCGGCCGGCGAACGAGAAGCCGAGATCACGCTGACGCGCTACGAGCAGCGGATGGCGCGCGCGCTGGCAGGCGTCATCAACGTGCTGGATCCAGACGTGATCGTGCTCGGGGGCGGCATGTCCAACATCGAGCGTCTCTATGTCAACGTGCCGCGACTCTGGGGAGAATTTGTGTTTGCCGCCGCGAGTCCCGAGTCCCGAATCCCGAATCCCGAATCCCGAGTGCAGACGCGCCTCGTGCGCGCCCGTCACGGCGATGCGAGCGGCGTGCGCGGTGCCGCATGGCTCTGGCCTGCCTCGCCGCAGCGGCGAGCATCGTGAGCCCCGAAGGCAGGGCCTGTCTCGCCGTAGCCGAAGGCGAAGGCGGAACGTGGGAAGATAGTTGCCACTAATGCAGCTGTTCGCCAAGATCCGGCGCACAGGGATCGTCACAGAACCGCTCTCCGGCGATGGCGCTGATGCCATCACGGTAGCGAGAGAGATTGATCAGCGCGCGCGCGCCCTGTTCGGACGTGCGCTCGCCATCCGTCAGGTCGATGCCGGCTCGTGTAACGGTTGCGAGCTCGAAATCATCGGTCTTTTTGGTCCTGTGTACGACATGGAGCGGTTCGGGCTCCATTTCGTTGCCTCCCCGCGTCACGCTGACATGCTTCTCGTCACGGGTCCGGTGACGCGCAACATGGCCGTCCCGCTTCGGATGACCTACGACGCGACACCCGATCCGAAGCTGGTGGTCGCGGTCGGCGATTGTGGGCGCACCTGCGGCGTGTTCGCGGGCAGCTATGCGGTGGCGGGGGCCGTCGACTCCATCATCCCCGTTGATGCCTACATCGATGGGTGTCCGCCGGAGCCGACACAGATTCTGCAGGGCATTCTCGCAGCCATCGGCCGCCTCGATCAGGCCGGAGTGCGGCGGGCGTGACGTTCACGAGCCTGTTTGCGGTCATGATGACCGCGTTTGCCATCGGTACCGTCACGGCCGTCGTGCTGCCGTTGGGCGCTGCGGTACGCCGGCTCTCGCTGGCATCGGCATGCATTGGCTCCGGTGCCGCGCTGGTCCTCGGCATGAACGTGCTGACGGCGGGAGCGACATGGACCGCGCGCTCGGATGCGCTCCTCCAGCCGCTCGGCGGCGTCTCTCTTCGACTCGACTCTCTCGGTGCATTCTTCCTCGTCATCGTCGGCTTTACCGGCGTGCCCGCGTCCGTGTACGGGATCGGTTATCTCCGGAACCTGGACGGACGGATTCGCAGCCGGTCGACGCATGCCATGTTCAACGTCTTCCTTGCAAGCATGTGCATCGTCCCGTGCGCGGACAACGCGGCCACGTTCCTGTTTGCGTGGGAGGTGATGGCGCTCTCCTCCTACCTGCTGGTCATCAGCGATCCGGAACAGGAAGACGCTTCGTCCGCCGGCATCTGGTACGCGGTGATGACGCACGCGGGATTCTTCGCGTTGCTTGCGGCCTTCTCGATTCTCAGCCAGGGCGGATCGTGGGAATTCTCGGCGCTTCGCAATGCCGGCGCTGCGCTGACACCCGCAGCCCGTGCCTCGGTGTTTGTGCTGATCGCGGCGGCGTTCGGATCGAAAGCGGGCCTGGTGCCGCTGCACGTGTGGCTGCCACGCGCGCATCCAGCGGCGCCCAGCCACGTCTCGGCGTTGATGTCGGCGGCTATGGTGAACCTCGGCGTCTACGGCATCGCGCGCGTCGAGTTCGATCTGTTACCGCCGGGACCGCCGTGGTGGGGAGGCGTGCTGCTCACCGCTGGAGTCATCACCGCGCTGACCGGCGTCCTCTACTCCGTCGCCGAAACGCATCTCAAACGGGTGCTCGCGTACAGCACGGTTGAGAACCTGGGCCTGGTGTTTGTCGCCCTCGGCTTCGCGCTGTTGATGCGGGGCTACGGATACGGTCCGCTGGCCGCGATGGGGCTACTCGTTGCGTTGCTTCATACGCTGAATCACGCGGTCTTCAAGAACCTGTTGTTCCTGGCGGCGGGAGCCGTGGTGCATGGCGCCCACGGCAGCTCGCTCGAGGCGTTCGGCGGGTTGATCAAGCGGATGCCTCGGACGGCGCTGCTGTCTCTGGTGGGCGCGCTTGCGCTGGCCGGTCTGCCGCCGCTCAACGGGTTTCCGTCCGAGTGGCTGACGTTCCAGTTGCTCGTGGCGGGCGCGCAGCACACGGCGCCGGCCCTTGCCATCGTGCTGCCCCTGGCGCTGGCGGGCGTCGCGCTCGTTGCGGGACTCGCCGCCGTGTCAGCCGTGCGTCTGTTCGGAATCACGTTTCTCGCGCTTCCGCGATCGCAAGGGGCGCAGGATGCTCACGAGACCCCGGGGATCATGCTGACGGCCATGGTGATACCGGCAGTCACGTGCCTGGTGCTCGGCGTTGCGCCGACGCTGGTACTGTCTCGTCTGTCGCGTATCGTCAGCGATCTCGGTCAGCCTGCCGGCCGTCTCGATGCCGGACTCGCGCTGTCGCTGCCGCTCGTGGGAAGCCGTCTCTGGGCGGTCGTGATCGCTGTCGTGATCGCCGTCACAGGCCTCGCCGCTGCCCTGGCGGTGAGGTTGTTCGGTCGTGCGTATCAGTCCCGCGTAAGTGCCGCCTGGAACTGCGGGCGTATCACGCAGTCGCCGCGCAGCGAGTACACCGCGGCGGCGTTTGCCGAGCCGTTGAAGCGCGTCTTCACGGGTTTCTATCGTCCGATGCAGGAAGTCACGGTGGAGGTACACCCCGCCTCCCGCTATTTCGTGCGCACTATCAAGCTGCGTGCCGATCTGGCACCCTGGATCGAGCAGCTTCTCTACGCGCCCTTGATTCGCGCGACTGAACGTATTTCCAACCAGATGGGGCGCCTCCACAGTCGCTCGATCCACTTCTACCTCGCGCTGCTTCCCGGTGCGCTCCTGATTCTGCTTCTCGTTGCCAGGTGGATCCGATGACGGGCGTCCTGATCGTTGTCGCGCAGACCGTGTTGCTCGCCGTCCTTGCCCCTGCCGTCGTGGGCTACGTGAGGTTCGTGAAGGCGCGCCTCCAGGGCCGTCGCGGCGCGGGTGTGCTGCAGCCGTACTGGGAGTTGCGCAAGACCTTCGGCAAGGGCATGGTCATCGCCGAGACGGCCTCGTGGATTTTTCACGTGGCGCCGTTTGCGGTCGTCGGCGCGACGATCGCCGCGGCGTCGCTGGTGCCCGTCGTGTCCACTATCCAGCCGGCCGACCAGCTCGGCGATCTGTTCGTGCTCACGGCGTTGCTGATGCTCGGCACCTTTTTCCTCGCGCTCGGTGGCCTTGATCCAGGTACCGCGTTCGGCGGCATGGGCTCGAGCCGCGAGATGACGGTGGCGGCGCTGACGGAGCCGACGCTCGCGATCGCGATCCTTGCGCTGGCTCTGACGACCGGGTCGTCGAGCCTTGGTGTGATTGCCGGCTCCGTGCTGAAGACGCCTGCCTTCGCGATCGGACCCGGACATGCCCTGGCCTTCGCGGCGTTCCTCATCGCCATGCTTGCGGAAACCGGACGGCTGCCGGTCGACAACCCGGCGACGCACCTCGAGCTGACGATGATCCACGAGGCGATGCTCCTTGAGTACTCGGGGCCGTACCTGGCGTTAATCGAATGGGCAGCGGCGTTCAGGTTGACCCTGCTGCTGACGCTCGCTGCCAATTTGTTCGTCCCCTGGGGCATGGCGACGTCGCTGGCGCCCGCGGCCATCGCCGGAGGGCTCGCCGCTCTCGTGATCAAGTTGGGGGTTCTCGGATCGTTTCTCGCGGTCCTCGAGACCCGCGTGGCCAAGCTTCGACTGTTCCGGGTCCCAGAGCTGCTCGCGCTGTCGTTCACGCTCGCGCTGCTGGCTGCCACGTCTTCGTTCTTCACGAAATAGACATGGACGCCACGTTCTCGCGTCTGACGATGACGGCGGCCAGCGTGATGCTGCTGTTGACGCTTGTCGTGATGTGGAGGCGTCACGCGACCGCGTACATCACGGCATTCCGTACGCAGTCGATCGCACTTGCGTTCGTCGGGACCGTCGTCGCCTGGTATGGCCACGTGCCGGAGCTGTTCGGGGTGGCTGCGATGATCCTCGTCCTCAAGGGCTGGATCGTGCCCCGGGTCCTTTCAGGCATGGAAGCCCGTCGTCATGCCGCGCGCGAACTGCAGCCGCTCGTGAACACGGAAACATCGCTGCTGGTGTCTGGCGCGCTGGCCGTGGCGGCCTACGAGATCTCGAGGCCGCTGGCGGACGTCATGAACCTGACGACACGCGGCGGTCTTCCCCTGGCGCTCGCGCTCATCTTCGTGAGCCTGTTCATCGTTGTGAGCCGGCGTGAGGCAGTCGCGCAGATCGTCGGCTTCCTCATGCTCGAAAATGGCATCGCCCTGCTGGCATTGCTCGGCGCGTACGGCGTGCCGCTCGTCGTCGAGCTGGGCGTGTTCCTGGATGTGCTGCTCGGTGTCCTGGTGATGCAGGCAATCGTGTATCACATTGACGAAGCATCGGCCGAGTGACGGATCAGAGCACCGTGGATCTGCTCCTTGTGTTTGCGCTGTTGACGCCGCCGCTGGCTGCCGGAGCCCTGGCGCTCGTCACGCGCCGCGATCCGGTACGCGTCGTCTGGTTCAACGTGACGACCATGCCCGTGTCGCTTGCTGCCGCAGTGGCGATTGCGCTTCGGCTGGCAGCGGGAGGCGCGCCGGTCGTCGTCGGACAGATGTGGCGCCTCGATGCGTTGTCCGCGCTCCTGTCGCTGCTGGTCTCGGCGGTGGCGACGCTGGCCGTGTCGATTGGACCAGGACTCGATCGTGAGCATCCCGCGCCGGCCGCGGAGATCCGCGCGTTCCGTCTGTACGCGAATCTGTTTGCCTTCACGATGCTTGTCGCGGTGAGCACCAGCAACCTCGGGGTGATGTGGGTGGCCATCGAAGCCAGTACCGTCACGTCGGTGCTGTTGATTCCGCTCCGCCGAACGCGGGCGTCCGTCGACGCGTCGTGGAAGTACCTGCTCATCGGTTCCGTTGGGATCGCCCTTGCGTTCACGGGCACCGTGCTGGCGTACGTCGATTACGCCACAACTGGCGCGGACATCAATCTCGCGCTCCATTGGACGACGCTTCGAGACGCGGCGACGGCGCTTCATCCGCAGGTTGCGCGATTGGCGTTTGTGTTTCTGCTCGTCGGGTTCGGAACCAAGGCTGGACTCGCACCGACTCACACGTGGCTACCCGACGCGCACTCGGAGGCGCCGTCGCCGTTGTCGGCCATGATGTCCGGCGTCCTGCTCGCCGTGGCGCTGTACGCCATCCTCCGATGGAAGGCGATCATGGACGTGGTGCTCGGTTCCGCGTTCACCGATTCGCTCCTCCTGATCGTCGGTGTCGCCACGATTGCGGTCGGAAGCCTGAGTCTGCTGTCGCAGACGCGCTTCAAACGGCTTCTTGCCTTTTCGAGCATCGAGCACATGGGTCTCGCGTGCTTTGGTCTCGCGCTCGGACCGCTCGGCGTGTTTGCGGCGCTGCTGCATCTGACCGGCCACGCGTTGGCGAAAAGCGCGGCATTTCTGCTGTCAGGCCGCGTCCTGCAGCGGTATGGTTCGGGAGATATTTCCGGCGCGCCGGGACTCCTGGCGACCGCACCGCACACGGGCGTGCTGTTCGCCGCAAGTGTGTTCGCGCTTGGCGGTCTTCCTCCATTCAGTCTGTTTCTATCGGAGATTCTCATTGTCAAGGCGGGGTGGGCCGCAGGGCATCCCGCGGTGACCGGTGGCGTGCTCGTGTTGCTGCTGATCGCGTTCGGGTCGATGCTCGTTCAGGTCCATCGCATGTTATTGGGCGAAACCGTGCCGGAAATGAAACGAGGCGAGCGCGCGAGTGTGCCATTGGCGCTGCTGGCGGTTCCGGTCCTGATGCTCGTATGGCTTGGCGTGTCGATCCCTGCCCCGCTGCAGATCCTCCTCAGTCACGCCGCGATGACGGTGCGACCATGATCGTGCGAACCGACCTCCATGCCGCGGAGCTTGTAGAGGCCATGCGGCTGCTGCTCGCCGAGAGCGGCGCCGTCGTGCTGCTCGTTGCCGGAGAGGATCGAGCCCGGACGAACAACATGTACGTGCACTATCTGCTGGCGCTCAGAGGCTCGCCGTGGGAGCTTCGGCACATCAGCGTTGCACTGCCTCGCGAGTCTCCCGCGATTCCCAGCCTCGCGGCGCTATCGTTTCCCGTGTCGCGATTCGAGCGCGAGATGCGTGATCTCCTTGGCATCACGCCGACCGGACATCCCGATCCGCGTCCGCTCGTCCGGCACGGCTTCTGGCCTGAGACGTTCCACCCGCTGCGCTACGACGCGGTCACACCTGACTTCACCGACGACGGGCGTCCCTTTCCGTTCACCGCAGTCGAAGGCGACGGCGTGTATGAGATTCCAGTCGGCCCTGTCCACGCGGGGGTCATCGAGCCAGGTCATTTCCGCTTCAACGTCCTGGGCGAGACGGTTCTGAAGATGCGCGCCCGTCTGTATTTCACGCACAAGGGCACCGAACGGCTGTTCGCCGGGCGGCGGCCCGAAGACGCGGTCGCGCTTGCGGAACGTGTATCCGGTGATACGAGCGCCGGCCATGCGCTGGCGTTTTGCCAAGCCGTGGAATCGCTCGCCGGTGTCGAGGTGCCCGATGGCGCGAAGGCCTGGCGAGCGGTGCTCCTCGAGCTCGAACGTCTCTACAACCACATCACCGACGCGGGCGCCATCATCGCTGACACGGGATTCCCTGTCGGCCAGGCACATTGCATGCGGCTTCGCGAGCGCATCCTCCGGCTGAACAAGAGGATCACCGGGAGCCGGCTACTGCGGGGAGCTATCGTGCTGGGAGGGATTTCGGGTGTGACGGACCCATCTGCCATTCCTGATGAGATCGAATCTGTTCTCGCCGATTTCGAAGAAGTCGTTCAGATCTGTCGGGACAACACGCTCGTGGCCGACCGGCTGGAGGGAACGGGATGGCTCGATTCCGCAGTTGCGCGAGACTTCGGCGTCGTCGGCTACGTCGCGCGTGGGTGCGGACTGTCGCACGACGCACGCCGCGATCTGCCGTCCGGCGCGTACGAATGGTTCGACTTCGCACCGATCGTGGAGGACAGCGGCGATGTCCGCGCGCGTCTGCAGGTGCGCGTGCGCGAGGCGCGCCAGACGCTGTTCGTCATCGAGCAGGCGCTGGCCCGGGCGGCTTCGTCGACGCTGCGCGTCGACATCCCATCTCTCCCGGCATTCGCGCCGAGCTTCGGGATTGTCGAAGCGTGGCGGGGCCGGCTTGTTCACATGGTGATGGCCGATGAGAGCGGCCGCTTGCACCGTGTCAAGATCGTCGACCCTTCGTTCTTCAACTGGCCGGCACTGGCGCGCGCCCTGGAGGACAATATCGTCCCGGACTTTCCGCTCTGTAATAAGTCGTTTAATCAGTCGTACTCCGGCAACGATCTGTAGGCTTTGAGCGGTGCGCGGTCGCGGACGCTTCAGGCCCTGACCGGAAACGGCGGGATCTTTGCTGATGACTCGGTGCTAGGTTCGGACAGCCGTCTCACATGCAGCTGAGGTTGGCGTCCTGCGGAGGATTCGTGGAGCTCATCGTTCAGCCCGCCGACGGAATAAAACCGCTGCTCGAGACGGTTGCGGCCGCGCAGAAATCAGTCGACATCATGATCTTCCGATTCGATCTGATGCCGATGGAGAAGGCACTCCAAGAGGCGGCGTCGCGCGGCGTCGTGATCCGCGCCTTGATCGCCCGGGAGAGTTCCCAAGGCGACAAACGGCTACGGCAGCTCGAGATGCGGATGCTCGAAAAGGGCATCATCGTTGCGCGCACAAGCGACGCGTTCGTGCGGTACCACGGCAAGATGATGATCGTCGACCGGCAGGAGCTGCACGTGTACGGGTTCAACTTCACGTCTCTCGATCTCAAGAGCCGCAGTTTCGGCATCGTCACGAAGGACCGTAAGGCGGTGATGGAGGCGCTTCGCGTCTTCGAGGCCGATACGCTCAGGCAGGACTACGAGCCGCAGGATGATGAAGGTTCCTTGGTAGTCAGCCCTGAAAACGCGCGCGAGTCGCTCGCAACGTTCATCAAGCGCGCGAAGAAACAGCTGCTCATCTACGACCCGAAGGTCACGGACCTGCAGATGATCCGCCTCATCAATCAACGCATCAAGGCGGGAGTGGACGTCCGCATTCTCGGCAAGGTGGGGAAGCGCGGAGCGGGCATCCGTGTGCAAAAGCTTCCGGGGATCCGCCTGCACGTGCGCGGCATGATGCGCGACGGCGACGCGGCGTTCGTTGGCAGCCAGAGCCTGCGTGCGCTGGAACTCGACGCCCGCCGCGAAGTCGGTCTGATCGTCAAGGAGTCGAAGACGGTCAAGCGGCTGGTCGAATCATTCGAGGAGGATTGGTCGAGGACCGACCTGGCTGCGAGGGAAGCGAAAGAAGTGAAGAAAGAGGTCAAGGAACAGAAAAAAGAGGAGAAGGAACAGAAGAAACTCGCAGCGCAATCTGAAGTCGCCGACGTCGCAACCCGCTAAATCCCTGCGGCGGAACTCCCGGTCGTTCGAAGCCTTTCGACCGCGCGTCCCACGCGAAGCGACGCGTAAAAGATGCGTCCGACGCGGATGCCGCCGCCCAGCCGATGGCGACCGATCGCTTCGAGCCCCGCCGATGCCATACACCCGCAGTTCGAGCAGTCCGGGTTACCTCCAAACTGGCACGGCATGATGCGGCGCTCCAGGTCGGCAGAATAGCAGTCTGTCGTCTTCGCGAAGACGCAGTCCTCCGGTGACTCCGGCGGCTTCTCGAAGACCTTGAGCATGCCGTCGAGCAATCTGCAGCTTCGAGAACTGCGGCATCAGCCTGCGCAGGTCGGCGATGACCTTCGCGCGATCCGCTTTCGTGAGGCGCTCCTGGCGAAATCTCCCCATTCTGGGGCGTGTAGAGGCTGATCCAGATGAGCCGGGTATTCGGATTTTCCTGCCACGTCCGAAGGAACTCTTCGATGTAGCCGTCCCGCCGCACCTGCTGCCGCGTAATCGTGCAGTGGACCGTGACCTGGTGTCCTTCGATGTGTTTGAGGATCCGGTCGTAGGTCGCGGGCGTCCGACGCGCGTCGTGCTCGGGCTGCAGTCCGTCGATGGACGTCACAATCTGAAGCTTCGGTATGGCCGCCCACTCCCGCGGAATCGGCCGCACCGCGCTCGTCACGAGCTGCGCATGGATCCTTCGCTCGGCGAGCTGCGGAAGAATCTGTTCCAGCTCGCGGTAGCGGACGAGCGGCTCGCCGCCGACGATCGAGACATGGAGCGGGCGATGGCGGTCGACGAGCGCCATGAAGCGGGTCACCAGCTCGTCGCCTTTGTAGTCGGCGAGGCCTCGAAGCGTGACGTCGCCACCCAGGTGATCATCGCCGTACGCATAGCACCCGGGACAACGAAGTGGGCACTCGCGCGTGATCTCAATCGAAATGTTCGGTCGATAACCTGCGAGGATACGCCCCCATGCGTGGACGATTTCGCGGCCGCCAACACCATGCGCACTCATATCGACGACTATTATGCTCTGTTATCCTCTCTGAGGCAATGCCACCTGCCACAAAACTTCCGCGAATCGTGCGCCGCCGTTCGAAAGTTCATGGGTGGGGCGTCTTCACTCGCGATCCGATCAACAAGAACACACGCATCATCGATTACGCAGGAGAACTGATCGACCACAAGGAGAGCCTGAAGCGCGAAACGAAATACCTGGAGCAGGGCTGCATCTGGTGCTTCACCGTCAATCGCCGCTGGGTGCGCGACGCAAACGTCGACGGCAATCTCGCGCGATTCATCAACCACGCGTGCAAGCCGAACTGCTACAGCCAGATCGTCGGCAAGACGATCTGGATCCGCGCGGCGACGCAACATCGAGCCGGGCGAAGAGCTGACCTACAACTACTACACCGATGGCGAGAAGATGATTCGAGTGCCGATGCCGGCCGGGGTGCAAGACGACGCTTATGACAATTCCGCTCAAGGACACGAAGACGGTTAAACCACGAAGGACACGAAGGACACGAAGTAGTTTGTTTTGCTTTGACGTTCCGTGACTTCGTGACCTTCGTGGTTGTATTTCTTCGTGGCCTTGTCGCGCAGGTTCCCGCGCAGACTGAGATCAGCGAGCCCGATCTTGTCGCTGTCAGCGGCGGCCGCACGCTTCGCATCGGATCGACGGTGGACGGTCACGTCACGCTGATCCCGCTCGAGGTCGTACGTCTCGCGCGTCCTCGCCGGGGAAGGCGAGCCGACGCGCGGCTGACGCGGCGCAACAGGCGCTCGCGATCGCGATCCGCACCTACACGCTCAAGAACGTCGATCGCCACGCGCGCGACGGCTACGACCTCTGCGACAGCACGCACTGCCAGGTGCCGCGTCCGTCGACACCCGTCCTCACGCCGCGCCGCGATGGCCACGATCGGGCAGGTGCTGACGTATCGCGGCGACATCGCGGAGGTGTTCTACTCGGCGTCGTGCGGAGGACGGTCCGAGCGCGCCGGCGGACGTCTGGCCAGGCGCGGACTATCCGTACCTCGTCTCCCGCCAGGACGACGTGTGCGAGGACGATCCGGAGTGGACGGCCGAATTCACGCTGCGTGGACGTGCAGGCGGCCGCTCGAGCGCGTTGGCTTCGAAGGCGAGCGGCTGGAGAACATTCGCGTCGATGCGCGGACGTCGTCGGGACGTGTTGCGCGTCTCCGACTTTCCGGGTTGCGGCCCGACGTCATCGGCGGCGAACAATTCCGGCTGGCGATTGGCGCGGTCGAATCTGCGAAGCACTGCGTTCAGCGTTGACAGAAACGGTGAGCAGCCTGCGTTTCACCGGCCATGGGTTCGGGCATGGCGTCGGGATGTGCGTCATCGGCGCGCGGGCGCCGCGCGATGCGCGGTGAAACGGCACGAGCGATCCTGGCGCAGTACTATCCGGGACTCGACCTGACGCCGCTGTCAGCCGTGACACCTTCCGCCGCACTGATCGCCGTCGCCGCCGCGAGCGGGGATCCCGGCGCCTGCGGCCGCGGCCGTGGTGCCGCGTGGAACGACCGGCATTTCCGTCATGGTGCCGCGTACCTCGCCGGTATCGGCATCCGATCTCGAACGAATGGCGGTGCGGGCGCACGAGGATCTGGCAAAGACGCTCGGGACGTCGGCTCTTCCGATCACGATCCGCCTTCACGACACCCTCGACGCCTTCCGCATGGCGACGAACCGGCCGTGGTGGGTGAGCGAGGTCGCCGACGGGATGAGGATCGATCTCGCCCCGGTTGCCGTCCTCGAACAACGTGGGGGACTGGAGGCATCCGTGCGGATGGCGGTTGCCGAGCTCCTCGTTGCCGGAGCCCTCGGTGGTCGTCCCGTCTGGGTGCGAGTCGGCGCCGCACGCTACTTCTCCCAGGTTGGTACCAGCGCACCCCGCCCCGTCTCGCCTCGCACGCCGTGCCCCTCGGATGCGGAGCTGATGCTTGCCGTATCAGCTCCAGCGCAGCGTGAAGCGGAAGCGCGGGCGTGGGCCTGCTTTGCGCGCGAGCTCGAGAAGGTGCGGGACTGGCGCGCCGTGCGGTAGCCACGACGAGCACAAAGAAGGGGGTCGACCGCGAAGGTCACAAAGGTCACGAAGGAAAACAGATCACAAAGCGTCGCGAGACCGTCTGAAAGTACCCTCCTTGGTGATTGGTGATTGCTTGAACGAATTGCAATCACGAATCAGCAATCACGAATTGAATCAGGCGGGCTGAGACGCGGCTGACGCGTGCTTCGCCACAGCATCATTCCGGAGATCGCCGTACCGATGACGGCGATGACGATGAACCCGATGATGACCGTCTGAAACGGATCGGACTCGATGAGGCGCAGCACGCTCGCTCCGTAGACACGCGCCAGAGCCGCCTCGCTGCCAAATCGGATCAGCCGCATGGCGGCGAACGTCCCGAAGAAAATCCAGCGATCGACTTCCAGTGCGCCGCACGTGAGCACGAACGGCGTCAGCGGAAACGGCGGCGGCAGCATCGCGGCGAAGGCCATGGCCACGGCGCCCGTTTCTGCACGCGGGTGCGAAACCGCTCGAGCCGCCTGGCGGGCACGAATCGCTCGAGGCCCATCTCGCCAATCTTGCGTCCCGATCCAGTACGTCACGGCTGCGCCCGTGACCGATCCCGCCGTCGCGAGCATTGGATAAAGCCAGAAGAACATGCCGTCTGCGCGCGGACAGGTAAATCACGAGCGCGTCGATGCCGAACGGAAGAAAGAAGAGCATCGTCGCGTCAAGTGCGCCAGCAGGTAGGCGCCCCACCAGGTCAGGAAGAAGCCAAAGGCGCTGGCGAAGGCCCATTACCAGCAGATGCCATCGTATTGCGCCTGGAGCGTGCTGAAATCGATCGGAATGCGGACCAGATCGATGACCGTCTGGTCAGGCCGGCATCGGGCGACCGCTTCCGCGAACTCTGGCGCGCCGTTGCCGATGACGATGACGTCGCTACGGGCGATGACGTCGTCCATCGAGTCGCACAGATGCCGCGACAGATGGGGAATCTGCTGCTCGATGTATTCCTTGTTCGCGCCCATCAGCCGCGCCAGCGACACGTTGCGGTCGTAGATGCACAGCTCGTAACCCTTGCCGAGCAGCGCCTCGCTCGAGAATCACCATCGGTGATTCGCGCAGGTCGTCGGTGCCGGCCTTGAAGCTGAATCCCAGGATGCCGATCCGCTTCTTGCCGGTCTCGACGATCTGATCGATCGCGTGCTGGATCTGCTGCCGGTTGCTCCCGAGCAGCGCGTTGATCATCGGCATGTCGAGGTCGACCTCCCGGGCGCGGTACTGCAGGGCGCGCACGTCTTTCGGGCAGGCACGAACCGCCGAACGCGAATCCGGGCTTCAGGTAGTACGGCGACAGATTCAGCTTCTCGTCGCGGCAGAAGATGTCCATCACCTCGTGGCTGTCGACTGCCGACGCGCTTGCAGAGGTTGCCGATCTCGTTGGCGAAGACGACCTTCACCGCGTGCCAGGTGTTGCTCGTGTACTTCATCATCTCGGCGACGCGGATGCTGGTGCTGTAGAGCGGCGCCTCGACGTTGTCGTACAGCGCCTTGGTCGGCGCCGCGTCGGTGCGCATGGTTGTGGCCGACGAGCGTGAGCGGCGGCTGGCGGAAGTCCTTCAGCGCCGTCCCTTCGCGAAGGAACTCGGGATTGACGGACACACCGAATCCCTTCACCGTATTTCTTGCCCGAGTGCTGCTTCGAGCGTCGGAATGACGTGGCTCGTGCGTCGTGCCCGGAAGCACCGTGCTGCGAACGACGACGACGTGATACGTCGGCTTGTCCTTGAGCGCAGTCGCCAATCTGCTCGCAGACACGAACCAGGTAACTCAGATCGAGGCTGCCGTTCTTGCGGCTCGGCGTGCCGACGCAGATCAGCGACAGATCGGTGTCGGCGAATCGCCTCCGCCGTGCTCGTGGTCGCGCGCAGCCGGCGCGTCGTCGACGGCCTTGCTGCAGCAGCTCCTCGAGTCCCGGCTCGACGATGGGGCTGTGGCCGCCGTTGATCGCGGCGACCTTCTCGGGATTGACGTCCACGCCGATGACGTCATGGCCGTCGGCGGCAAAGTTCGCCGCCGAGACGCTGCCGACGTAACCCAGACCGAATACGGCGACTTTCATGCGTTACCGTGTCCTCTCCGCTGCTACGCAGTCGGGATCTGGAGATAGCCGCTGCCGCCGATTCGGCGGGCGCGAGCGATTCCGCCCGTGTCGCGGCTCAGAGCAGCGTCTGCACGCCCTCGCCGTCGATGAAGGTGCGATACCAGAGCTCGAGATTCACGAGCGCCCAGATCGCGTCGCCGCCGGCGACGCGTGCCGTCGCGATGCGCGTCGAGCAGGCGCTCCACCGCGGCCGGGTTGATCAGGCCGCGCTCGCGGGTGCGGCGATCGAGGAGCACGTCGCGCACGACGGGCTGCCACCGGCCTCGCGTCCACTGGCCGAACGGCACGGGGAACCCCATCTTCTTGCGCGTGAGGATTTCGTCCGGCAGCAGGCCGCGAAGCGGCCTCGCGCAGGATCCGCTTGGTCGTGAAGCCGCGCAGCTTCAGCCGATCGGGAAGCCGGGCGGCGAACTCGACGAGCACGTGATCGAGAAACGGCACGCGGCTCTCGATCGACGCCGACATGCTCATCTGGTCCTGCTTCATCAGCAGCTCGACGAGGTACGTCTTGATGTCGGTGTGCAGCAGCCGTCCGAGGATGCCGCTCGCGCCGTTGACCTCCTTGAAGTAGGCGAGCGACGACGAGTACGGGTCGCCTCCGGCCAGCGCCGCGGACGCGAGCAGCTCGCGCTGCTGGCTGCAGCGGCATGCCCGCGAAGTTGTCGAGGAACATCGCCGACGGTTGCGCGGCATCGCCAGGAACGATCGGCGCGCGTAGCGGCCCGCCTGGCCGGGCAGCCGCGGCACGATCGATTCGGCCACCGTCGCGCGAACGGCCGCCGGCACGAGGCGCTCGTAGACGCCGCCTGCGCGCCAGTTGATGACGGCGCGCGGATACTTGCCATATCCCGCCAGCAGCTCGTCGCTCCCTTCGCCGGTGAGGACCACCGTCGACGTGCTGGCGCGCGAGCGTCGAGACGAAATGGAGCGGCACGCTCGACGGGTGGGCAATCGGCTCGTCCTCGTGCCAGATCAGCTCGCGGCAGCGCCGCGAAGAAGTCGTTGTCGTCGATGACGATCTCGTGCGCGTTGGCGCCAATGGCCCGCGCGACCGCGCGCGCGTATTCGAGCTCGCTGAAGCGCCGATCGGCGAACGCGACCGAGAAGGTGTCGACGGGACGATCGATCTCGCGCGCCATCAGCGCCGCAATTGCGCTGCTGTCGATGCCGCCCGAGAGGAACATGCCGAGCGGCACGTCGGACATCAGCCGCAGCCGGACGGATTCCTGCAGCAGGTTCGCGGAAGCGGTCGATGAGCTGCGGCGTCGCCGCACGCGGTCGAGCTCCGGATCGGGGCCGTCGAGCGGCAGCTCCCAGTACTGCTCCGTGCGCACGCGTCCGTCCTCGAAGATCAGCCGATGCCCGGGGAGGAGCTTGTAGATGCCCTCGAACATCGTCTCGACGCCGGCGGTCCCGCGCGTGGCGAGCACCTCCGAGAGCACAGCGTGATTCGGTCTGCGCGGCGACGAGGCCGCTCTCCGAGAATCCCCTTGATCTCGGACGCGAAGAGCAGCCGATCGCCGGCGAGCGCCCAGTAGAGCGGCTTGACGCCCAGGCGATCGCGCGCGAGCAGCAGGCGGCGGGCGCCGGACATCCCAGATGGCGAACGCGAACATGCCGCGGAAGCGCTGCACGCACTCGTCGCCCCATTGTTCGTACGCGTGGACGATCGTTTCCGTATCGCGACCGTGTGCGATAGGTATGACCGGCAGCTTTCGAGCTGCGCGCGCACGTCGCGATGGTTGTAGATCTCGCCGTTGTAGGTGACCCAGATCGCGCCAGTCTCGTTCGACAGCGGCTGATGTCCGCCTGCCAGGTCGATGATGCTGAGACGGCGATGGGCGAGGACGGCCTGCGCATCGGCGTGGAGGCCCGCGCCGTCGGGACCGCGGTAGCTCATGACGTCGCGCATGGCGACGGCGCGCGCGCGGTCGTCGGGCGCCACGCGATCCGCGGACAATTCCGGCAATTCCACACATGTCAGGCTGCCTTCACGAGCACGGCGTATTCCACGGTTCGCCGGCGCCCGCATCGCGCCGTCGATGATTTCCAGAACCAGATGAGGCTCACGCTGCGTCTGTTCAGCAAGCGAAATGCCAGTAATTTCGCTTTGAATTCCCAGATTTCTTCTCAAGACCAGGGGAAAGGCAGTGGACCGGCGGTGGGATGGGGACTTTTAGGCAATTAGTTGCCACCGAGAGACGAAGACCGGAGAGATTCGATTTCTCCGTGTCTCCGTGTCCCGTCTCAATGAACTGCGTGCGAGGTCACTTCCCCCGCAAAGTGACTTCGGGTCCCTTGTAGTTGATGCGGTTGTTTCTCGCATCGGTACCGGTGAAGTCGGTGCGGGTGTGATGCTCGAACGAGTTGGCGCTGCAGAACCGAGTCGTCAGCGTTGTCTTCGAGCCCGCGGGAATCACGATGCCAAGGCCACTCCTCGTGCTGAATAACGCGCCGTCGAAGTAGTCAGTGCGATCGCTGAGCGTGATTTCCGCGCCTCCGACGTTGTCCAGAGTCTGGGTATACGTCCAGGTATTGGCCAACGAGCAATTCGGGATCGGCGAACTGCTGTACGGAACCGGGTTCGGTGAGATCGTGACCTGCAGTACCCCGCCATTCGACGGCGACGGAGTCGGCGTCGGGGTTGGAGTCGGTGTGGGGGTAGGCGCCGGTGTTGGCGCCGGGGCAGGCGCGGGTGCCGGCGCCGGGGCGGGCGCAGTCGCCGTGCGAAGGTGCAGTCGGTGACGGTTCGACGCCGCCGCAGGTGGTCGTTGCGACCGCGAGGGCGCCGAGGAATACCGACATTACCCAATTGCGTCGAAGCGTCGTCGATTTGATCACCATGAACTCTCCCTAAAGGCAAAATTCTTCACACCCAACGAGGCGCGTGAAGTTCCGACGCAAAATGCGCACCGGAATGGAAGAGCGGGTGAGCGCCCCAATCAGCGCCGGGAATAAGCAGAGTTTCGGTGAGGCCTGCGGGGTCCGGAGCCGGACGCCCATTGAGTGAGACGGTTCGCACTCGCGCGATGAGATGGCCTTGGATGCGTAGCTGCCGAGGCGGCGTCGACGCAAAGAGACTGAGGACGCCGTCAGCGAGAGCGACATGAAGATCGGCGACGGGTCCATCCGCCTCAACGCTGATCCATCCATCGTGGAGCGTCAGCGCGTGACTCCCGTCAACGAGATCGAGCGCGAGCAGGCAATCGCCGTTCGTCCGGACATGAAGCATCCGGGCGTTGGTTTGATATTCGCCGACGTCGCACGCGCGGCTCTCGCGGGAGGATGGCTCCCCTGGCCGCAGCAGAAATACGACGAATGGTCGCCGGTGACGATGCGCGCGGCGATCGCGCGACCGGCCGGGTCGGGCGTAGCCGCAATGCGTTCGAGCAACGGCGCACCGTGCGTCGTCTCAGCCGCCGCGCCAATCCACGTCAGCATCGAGAACGGCGCGACACCTTCGCGTGTGACGCGTGCCGTCCACGTCGGAACGAGCGTGCCGT
The DNA here is from genome assembly GCA_963741135.1 of uncultured Acidobacteriota bacterium. Lineage (GTDB taxonomy): Bacteria > Acidobacteriota > Vicinamibacteria > Vicinamibacterales > UBA2999 > Gp6-AA40. The sequence continues at coordinate 73,635 of CAVUHC010000001.1, read as the reverse complement.
AGACGGGCGCGAACCATCCGAGACCCGACTCGTCGTCGCCGTGTGTCAGCAACAGATCGCCCGCATCGTTCAGCAGCCACGCCTCGTCGCCTTCGACATGCGTCGCGCGCAGCCGTCCGGCGCCTCCGCTTTCAGCGTCCACCCCGGATCGAAGTGCCAATGCGTCGCAGCCGAATGACGGCCCGCGGCATGGCGTGACGGCCTCGGCGAGGCCGGCCTTCGGAAGCTCGGCGAGGCGGCGACGATCTCGTCCACGACCAGCCATCCGGCGCCATCAGCCCGGACGATCGACCGTCGATGCTCGATGGGCGAGTAGCCGTCATGTGAGGCTTCGACCCAGTCGAACCCGGCGTTGTGCCGCGACGCGTGCAGCCGTCCGTTGGCGGTCGTCCGCCAGTGGAACGGCCCCGCCGGCGTTGACTGCGGCCGGCCATCGACCGTGACCGTGTTGTGATTCAGCTGTCCCACGCATCCGGTCGCGAAGCCGTGTGTCCATCGTGTAGGTCGATGTGCCGGGATCGACGAGCAGCGGACGATTGCGCCAGAGCAGATCGTCAGTGACAGTGCATCCGCGTGCGCATGGCCGCCGTTCATGTAGCCGTGCACGCCCGCGTCGAACACCGAATGTCCACCCGCCGCGTCATGCGAGACGACGTAGCCGGTGTCAGGGAGCGTGCGGGACTGCCAGGCTGCCGGGTCCGGTCGTGCATGTTCGATCGCCGGAGCCCTTTCGAGCGTCAGGCTCGGGCAACCCAGAACGCTTCCTCGGGAACGCCCCATGGGCGCCAGGTCCGGGCGCGCCGAGGGCCAGCGCCGCGACTGCAAGCGAGTCGCGCACGTCGTGGCACTCGCGGCCCGCGATTGGCCACAGCATCCCGCCGTCATCGTCGCCAATCAGCGGTAGCCGTCCGTGATCGTCGGCCATCGTGCGCGTGAACTCTGCGAGCCGCGTCGCGGCGTCGGCAAAGCGGGAAACCGCCTCGGCGTCTCCGTCCTCGCTGCGCGCGTGAGCAGCGCCAGCAGATAGAAGTCGAGCGTGTAGCGCTGGTAGTGCGTCGACCGCTCGGCATGGCCGCCGTCGGCGAGGATCTGCCGATCGATTTCCTGCAGCAGGATCCGGCGGCCGGTTGCTACTCCATCGAGCGCTTGCCGCAAGCTCCGGCAGCGCATGACCGACGACATACAGAGCCAGCGCCTCGCCCGTGAGATGTGTGTTGGGGCTGAAGTAGTACGAGAGGTTCTGCTCGACGTGCGTGAGCTGACGATCGATTGCGACGAGCATGTCGACGAGCCAGGGGGTGTCCTGATCCTTCGGCGCGGACCCTCCGGTTCCGCGAGCGACATCCGCCAGGAGGAACTGGATCGCCCACGTCCACGAGATCGAGCGGAAGCCGATCTCCAGCATGCTCGCCCAGTTGATGCCGACGAGCGGCGGATTCGCGGCGAGCCAGCTCTCCGAGCTGCTCGATGATTGCCGCCGCGTACCGCGGGTCGCCGGTGAGCCACGATGCGCGTCCGAGCTGCAGCCAGTGCTGGTGACGATTCAGCTCCCAGATGATCTTGTGATCGCCGACGGACGGGTCGAGGTACGGCACGTCGGCCCAGCACATCTGCGGCGCGCGGCGCCGGTGCACGGGATCGAAATGCCAGTCGACACTGGACACGCCTGTGCGATGGCTCGATGGTGCCAGTGCGAACGTCAGACCGCGATACCCGAGGAGGTCGTAGCGGCCGTCGAGGATGCGATCCGCGCGTGCCGCCGCGTCTGCGGCGGCAGACGGCCAGCGCGACGAGCACGGCGTCGCGCACGCCGCGTGCGGCCGCCGGATCGAGCGCGAAGCGCGGCTCGCGGTGTCGCAGACGGTGCGCGAGGCTGTCATGAACCGCGGCCCAGTCCTTTCGTGCGATGGCGCCGCGCATCTCCGTGTCCATGACGCGGCGGCGCCAGCGCGTGCTGCGAGATCCTCGCGTTCCCATCGCGGAGCGCGAAGCCTGACATGCGAACCGGTCTGCGGCCGTGCGGGCGACGACGCGTGCGCGCCACGCGCATTCGTCGAACGTCATCTGCGTCAAACGGTTGAATCGGCCGAGGGTCATGCGGGATTGGACGGGGCAGTGGTGACCGGGCGCGCGTCAACGACCTCGCGGTGGTCCGCCAGCCACCTGGCGGTAGGCGCGCAGCCACCCTTCGCGGACGACGGGCCACTCGTACGCCGCACAGCGTGGCGTGTGCGGCCGCGGCCAGCTGCCGCGCGTACGCGGGCTCGTCGCAGCAGCTTCAGCACGTGCGCCGCGATCCCCTCGTCGTCGTTGTCGGGCGCCAGAAGTCCGTCGACGCCGTCGCTCAAGATGCGATGGCACACCGCCAACGCCTGTGGAGACGACCGGCAGTCCGCTCGCGAACGCCTCGAGCACCGACAGCGGCATGTTGTCGATCGACGGTGTCTGGACGTAGATGTCGGCGTCGGCGTAATAGCGCGGCGATCTCCGACGGTGGGACGCGGCCGGCGAACGTGACGATGCTGCAGGCCGAAGCCGCGCCGCTTCCGCGCGCAGCGCTGCCTCCTGCGAACCGCCCCGACCAGCGTCAGCGTCGCGTCGGGATAGCGCGCCTGGATGCGGGCGAACGCCCGCAGCACACAGGACACGTTGTAGAGCGGCTCGAAATTGCGCGTGGAGAGCAGCCGCGGGCGCAGCGGGTCGCGCGCCCGGTACGTGAACTGCCGCAGGTCGATCGTGTTCGCCGACGACCTGCGCCTCGATGTCGAACGAGGCGAGCACGTCGCGCAGAAATGGCGACGGGACGACGTTCAGATCGACCCACATGCCGCATCGCCCGGCGGGCGATGGCCGACCGGCGGAGATGATCCGGCGCTTCGCCGCTGTGATAGTTCAGGATGACCGGCTTGCCGAGCAGCCTCGCGACGATGATGGCGGGCAGCGGCGCGAGGAGAAACGAGGAGTAGGACGCCGAGAAGACGTGGACGACGTCCGCGCGGCGGAGCTCGCGGAGGAGCAGCGGCCAGTACCAAAGCTGCGTCACGAGCGTCCGCACGTACTTGATGCTGCGAGCAGCCGATCGAAGGGCGCGGGCGGCACTGGATCGATCGGCACGAGCCACGCCTCCACGGCGTGGTCGCCCTGCCACCCATCGAGCATGCGCTGCGCCTGCACCGACTGGCCCCCCGAGAATTCGCAGCGAGGCGACGACGATGGCGACGCGCAAGGGAGGCTGGTACGGAATCTTGCATACGGCAGAGGTATTCCGCTGCGCCTGTCCAGTGCAAGGCATACGCCGCGCACCGGCGATCAGGCCACCGGGATGCGAGTTTTTCGCCAGCTAATCGGGTTCTGCCAATCGCGCGATCGCCGCGAAATGGATAGTGGTGTAGCTGCGGGCCACTTACAGATTTTGAATTTCGAGCGCCAATTCTCTGACGATTTTCTGGGGTTTTCATCGGAGCGCGTTCGTCAGAATCGCGCGAATTCCCGAACGATTTCGCATCGAGTCCATGGGCAGAGCTGCACGGTCTTTCATTTGCGCTTAGGTCCACCAGCAGTTTCGGCATTCCCAACTAGTTAGCTCGCTCTCATCGAACCACTTTCAGGTGGTCGCTCGCCGCACGGTGTCGTCGTCGCGCGGACGGTGAGGGAATGAGTCGACCACTCGCCGAAGTCCCTGGGGTTCCACAAGTTCCCAATTCAGTGGCGTCGCGAGAACGGCGGAGTGTGCCTGCGGGGGACACCGGAGCTGCGGGGGAGGAAGCATGCTCGTGGGTACCCGTCGCATTCATCTCGATTCTGCTGCGTTCGCGTTTCGTTGCTCGTCTGTCGATTTCGACCACCGTAGACGTCGCCTGGGCGCAGCAAGCCGTCGGAGGCTTCTCGATTCGGCCACCAGCAACGGCCTCAGGCCGAGGCTGTCGGCCGGCGAGATATCAGACCGTTCCTGCCGCAACGCGGCACGTTCACGTTTCCCTCGCCGTATTCCACGACCGGCGTTCGCCTGACGAATGCCAGCGACTGTGGCGGCCAGGATTGCGTGCTGTCCGTCGGCTACTCCTACTGGAACAACATCAACAACCACGTCGGCAGCGACACGATGCTGGTGTTCCTCGGCCTCGAGCGCCGCAAGGGCGGCGGCGGCCCGACGCTGTTCAGCTACAACAAGAAAACCGGCGAGACGAAGAATCTCGGTCCGATGTTCTCGGCCGACAGCCCGTACAGCTGGAGCCACCGGCGAAGGCTGGTACTTCAGCGCGAGCCAGCCGAACACGCTCTACATGAACGACGGTCCGCGCATGCTGCGCTACGACGTCATGACGCACGCGATGAGCGCGGTCTACAACGTCGAGCGATCCGCTGGGCAGCGGGAAGGTCATCTGGCAGATGCACTCGAGCAACGACGACCGCGTGCACTCGGCGACCGTTCGCGACAGCAGCTCCTACGCGATGCTTGGCTGCGTCGCCTACGACGAGAGCATCCGGGATTCGCGCGACCTACGTCGCGGCCAAGGGCGACTTCGACGAGTGCCAGATCGACAAGAGCGGCCGCTGGCTCGTGATCAAGGAGAACGTCGACGGCAAGAACGGCGAAGACAACCGCATCATCGACCTGCAGACCGGCGCGGAAACGGTCTTCCTCGACGAGGACGGCGCCGCCGGTCACTCGGACCTCGGCTACGGCTACATGGTGGCCGAGGACAACTTCTACCCGAAGCCGGGCGCGGTTCGCGTCTGGCAGCTCGGGCAGGACCTGCACAGGCCGCCGGGACAGGGCACGCTCGTCTACGAGCTGTCGCCTCCTGGGACGGCGGCCTCGGCCACATCGCGCACAGCAACTGCGAAACCGGGGTCGCACTCGTCGGGGCAGATGGCGTGCGTCAGCAATGTCGACCGCGCAAGAACCTGGCGCGCGTCAACGAAATCGTCTGCTTCCGCCTCGACGGATCGATGAGCGCGCTCGTCGTCGCGCCGAACATGACCGACCTGAACGCGTCGGGCGGCGGCAGCGACGACTACTGGAAGATGCCGAAGGGCAACATCGACGTGACCGGTGAGTACTTCATCTGGACGCGCAATGCGGGCATCGAGCCGGCTCGATGCGTTCATCGTCCGCATTCCGCAGGACAAGCTCGGCGTGACGCCCGGTGCGCCAGACGCCCTCACCGGTGTCGCCAGCGCCGACCACACCCGCGCCGACGACGCCAACGCCGAATCCGGACGCCGGCGCCGACACCGGCACCGACCACGCCGGCGCCGACAGCGCCAACGCCGTCGACCGGCAGCGCGACCTGGATGAGCCTGATCAACGTCGACCGCAAGCGGCGCGACGCTTGACGAAGACCGGCGGCTGCAGCGGCTGTCCCGACGCCACGCGCGGTGTCCGAGCAGCAGATCAGCGGCAGCGGCACGCTGCAGTTCTGCGACCGACGACACCAGCTCGCTCCGCGTTCGTCGGCCTGGGCTCGGGCGGAATCGGCACGGCGCCGGCGACATCAACTTCGCGATTCGCCTGCAGGGCGGCGTCGCCGAAGTGCGCGAGTCCGGCGCCTACAAGACCGAGATGGGCTTCGCGCGCGGCGACACGTTCAGCGATCACCGTCAGCAACGGTGCGGTGACGTACGCGAAGAACGGCAGCGTCTTCTACACGAGCGCCAGCACAGGCGACGTCTGCCGCTGCGCGCTGCACGCGATCTTCTTCGATGCCAAGCGGATCGATCCGCAACGTCGACGATCGGCGGCGGCGGCGGCCGGCAGCCGCAGGCGACGGCTGCCTCGCCGGCGACCGTCAGCGGCAGGCCGTCACGCGAGCGGCGTCCGGCTGACACCTAGCCGAAGCACTCGGCTATGCGCGTCCCGCGCCTCGGCAGGCTCGAAGCCGGTCAGGGGAAAGCGCTAGGCCGCCACGTCGCGTCGTCGCAGCGGGGCGGGAACGCGCTCCCACGTGACCTGCTGACGATGGGTGACGAAGCGGACGAACCCGACGACGGTCGCCCAGATGAGCAGGCACATCGCACAGGGTGCCGTGAAGACAATCGATCGCCGCCGCGCCTGGCGTTGGGTCAGCCCGACCATCGCGGCGGCGTAGAACGATCACCTGCCCGCCGAGCATCAATCCGATACAATCCCGCATCGGCCAGCGCGACGTTCGACACGAGCAGCGCCGCGTGCAGCACCGGCAGCGCGAGCCGCAGCACCTTGTGCGACACCGTCTCGAACCAGAGGCGGTTGCTGAACGGGATTGAGCAGCCACGCCTCGCGCGAGAACAGCTGGAACGTGCCGGCGATCGTCCGCGTCTTGCGGACGAACTCCTGCCGCGCGGTCGCCGACGCCGCGTCGTAGCGCGCGCGCGTCCGGGCTCGAACACGACGCGGTAACCGCGGCGGACGATCCGCAGCGGAATCAGCACGTCGTCGAGAAGCGTGTCGTCCGGAATCGGCTCGAACAGCTCGCGGCGGATCGCGTAGATCGCGCCGGTCGCGCCGATGGTCGAATCCGACGCGTCCTTCCGTCGATCGAATGAACTTCTCGTAGCGCCAGTAGAACGCGGTGCCGTGGCCGGCGGCGGCGGTGCCGCCGTCGGCCGTCAGCACCAGCTCGCCGCTGGCGCGCCGACCGGCGGGTCGGCGAAGTTGGCCACGAGCGCGCGGACGGTCTCGGCATCGAAGCGCTGGCGCGCGTCGGCGAAGACCACGATCTCGCCGCGCACGATCGGGACGAGCGCGTTGACGATCGCCGGCTTGCCGCGGTGCTCGCGGAAGGCGCGCACGGTCACGCCGCGATCGCCGCGTACCGTCGAGCGCGCGCTGCGACGGTCTCGTCGGTCGATCCATCCGAGCCGATGACGATCTCGAGCCGGTCGCGCGGATAGTCGAGCGCGAGCAGGTTCTCGATGCGCGGGCCGATTCGCTCCGCTTCGTTGTGCGCGATGACGACGATCGAGACCGTCGGCTCGATCGGCGCCCGGAGGCGCGGCTTCGGCCAGCAGCAGTCGCGCGCAGCGCCGCCACGATCGGGATAGCCGAGGTACACGTAGCCGAGCAGCGCGAGCGACGATCCAGAACACCGGCTGCGCTGCCTGGCCACCACGGCAGCGCACCGATGCGTTCCCATCGACATCGGCGTGGGCGTCGTGCGCGCGGACGCAGACCGGCAGCCGCGAGCCCGTCGAGCGCCTTGGCGATGGCGTCGAGGTCGGCGCCGGGGTCGCGGCCGTCGGTCGCCGCGCGCGAGTACGGTCGCACCAGCGTCAGGCGGAAGTCCCCGTCGCGCGGGATCGCCAGTCCCGCATCCTGCAGCGATGCCGGGAAGAAGTTGTCCGATCGGATACCGGCCCGCCATTGCCGCCGACGATCACGTTGCGACGGAACGACCGCGTCGGGGAAGTAGCGCGTGAGCGTGTCGGTGCCTTCGCCGGTGCCCGACCGATGATGCCGTTCTCGTTCCGCATGCACGATGTTGTTCTGGAAGACGAATCCGGTGTGGGGCGCATGGTCGCCGCCAAACAGGATGCTGCCGGTCTGGAACGCGGTGTTGTGATCGATGGTGACGTCGCTCGTCGCCGTCGAGCAGCTGGAACAGCCGCCCGTTGCCCCACGTGCCGCCCACGTCGAGGAACACGTTGTTCCGCATCGTGATGCGCCGCGCCTGCTGGCTGGGATGGTTGTCGTCGCGCCCGAGCATGTTGATGCCGGCGGCGACATGCCGGACGAGGTTGTTCGTGAACGTCACGTCTTCGATCGTCGACCACGGCGCGCCGCCGTCCTGATTGCGCACCGTGAAGAGAATCGAGAACCCGTTCTGCGCCTGCGGCCAGTTGTACTCGAACAGATTGCCGTCGACGAGCACGCGCCGCGCGTTCTTCAGCTCGAAGAGGTTCTTGACGGTCCACTCGATGCCCTCGAACGTCGGGATCGCCCTTGCCTTCCAGCGCAGCGGCTTCGCGAGGTGGTTGTGGACGATCTCGATGTCGGACGGGCACGAGGTCCGGGAATCGTCGGATCCGCGCCGCCGAACATGATGTTCTCGCCGGCTCGCTTCGAGGTAGTTGTTCGCGATCCTGAACGGCCCGGGGCCGTTCCAGCCGCGACACGGCCTGCGAGTCGGCGCCGACCTCCTTGAAATCGGAGAGATACGAATCGATGACTGCGGCGTGACGCGCGTTCAGCGCGACGCCGCGGCGTCCGCCGATCTTGGCGTCGCCGTGCACGTAGCAGCGATCGATGATCAGGTGATGCGGCACGGCGTCCGCCGAGGTCTTCATCCGTGTCACCGAGCTGGACCAGCGTGTTCACGAACGAGCCGGCCTTCGGCGCGATCTCGAGGCCGACGAGTCGGTAGTGATGCGCGCCGGGTTCGGCGAAGATGACGAAGTCGATCCGGCGGAGACGAGCTTCGGCATCTGCGCGGCCTCCGACGGCTGGACGTGATGGCCTGGCTTGGGCGGCGCGCCGGACGAGGTGATCACGATCCACTCGTCGCCGTCCTTCGCTCTCAGCCGGAACGGACCGTCGTACGGTCGCCCGCGGCTCGAGCTCGATGCGATCGCCGCCCTTCGCTTCGTCGAGCGCCTTCTGCAGGTCACCGCCGGCTGGCACGCTGAATCGTGCGCCCTGCTGTCGTGAGCTCGGGGATGTCGACCTTCGTCCGCGGAAGTTCTGCGCGCCGACGTCCGTTCGGCGGCCACGCCGACTGCGGCCAGTCCCGAAGACGCCACGTTCGGGACGTGCGTGCCCGTCAGCAGCAGCGCCATCGCCGCGATGACAAGGTCCTTCACGAGCCTAACCATGGTTGGTGCGATGCCTTCGTGGCGCGAGGAGCCAATCCGCGATACGCGCGTACGACGGTCCGAGCAGTGGCTTGACGATCGCTTTCGCGTTCCAGCCCGCCCACGCGCAGCAGCGCGCCCATGGCGCGGTGAGCGCGAATCGCTTCGCCATGTCAGGGGCGTGCCCGCGGCGAATCGTGAAGCGGCCGATGAGGGTGCAATCCTCGTCGGACGACACCCTTGTCGTCGGCTCGGATGTGAAGAGCACGCGCAGTCCGGCGGCGGCGGCGGCGTTCGCGACGGCCGGCGAGAAATAGCCGCCCGGCACCGAGGCGACGGTCACGGCACGGCCGAGCAGGTCCTCGAGCACGACCCGGCTGTCGGACCACTCGCGGCGCATCTCGGCGGGGCTCAGCGCGCTGAATCGAGCCGGATGTGAGGCCGAATGGCTTCCAATCACGTGTCCGCGCGCATCGAGCTCGCGAATCTGCGCGCGCGGTCAGGAAATCCACGCTGGCCGATGAAGTCGGTCGTGACGAAGCAGTGGCCGCGCCAGCCGAGCGCTTCGAGCCGATCGGCGGCCGCGGTGTAGTACGACTCGCCGCCGTCGTCGAAGGTGATCAATGCCGGGATTCGGGACTTGGGATTCGGGATTCGAGGCTCGCCGCAGCTCGACGCGAGAAATGCGGTCGCGAGGAGGGCGCGTCGACGCCTACTCGGACAGGCCGTCGAGCTGCGCCTCGAACGCCGGAATCGACAGCTTGTAGCGATCGGCGGCGTGCGATCGGAAGCCGCTCTCGCTGCGGATCCGACGCGTACACGTCATGAAAGAGCAGGGACACGATTTTCATGTCGACTCCGGCGTGCGTTCCATTTCCATCGCAGGTACGCGGTCAGCTGCGGCTGACCCCAGACCGCTGATTCGCGGCCGTCGCGGTTGACCGGCTCGACGTGCTCGCCGCGGCAGAGCGCGTGAGAACGTGCGCCAATGGCATCGAGGTTCTCGAACACGGTCCGGTACTGGATGACCGAGTGCGATTCCGCGACCTCGTCGAAGTCGTAGCGTGCCGTGCAGAAAGACGGGCCCGGTGTCCACGCCCGGATCGACGCGCAGCAGCGTCATGCCGACGCGATCGAAGATCGCGCCTGGCGAGCGCCCAGAAGCAGCCGTGCGCGTTGCGGTACTCGGGACAGATGCCCGGATGCAGCACGAACGTACCCGCGCGAGGCACTTCGAAAATCGCGCGCTTCAGGATGACCTTGCAGCGCGCGATCGCGATGTCGGGCCGAAGGCGCTCGATGAATGTCGCGCGACTCGTCCGAGTTCGGCGACGACACGACGATGCTCGGCACCGACTCGAGATCGGCGGGATAGCGCTGGCGCAGCCGCTGCGAGCTCGGATTCCTTCCACGCCTGCATCGCGGCGGGCGAGGCGCAGCCGCGCAAAGGCGCGAAATGCGATCGACATCAACGAATCGCAGCCAGCCGACGCGGCGGACTTCGCGCCTGGCCGCGCGCCAGAGCCGGTTCCGCGGGTCACGAATGATGATGAGACCAGCCAATCTCATGGTGCTCGCCAGCCACGACGCGAGCCCCTCGGTGTCGAGGCGATCCTGCTCGTGACAGATGAGCACCACGGTCGGCTTGTCGTCCTGCATATGCATGCTCCGCAACAACCTCTTCACAGCGTTCTTCGAACTGGCGCGCAACCGTCGCCCAGGAGTAATTCGCTTCGACGAGTGCGCGGCCCGCGTCTCCAAGCGCCTGCCGCCGGGCCGGGTCGCGAAGCAGCCTGATCGACCGACTGCGCGAAATCGTGTGGGGTGTCCGCCGCCAGGAAGTGGCGACCCGACTCGAGCGCGAGGCCTTCGGCGCCCACGGTGGTCGACACCACCGCTTTGCCCATGGCAAGCGCCTCGAAAATCTTGATCCGCGTGCCGCTGCCGGCTCGCAGCGGCACGACGTACACGCTCGCTGCGCCAATAGACGGGCCGTACATCGTCGACCGTGCCCGTGACGTCGACGCCGGGCCGGCTGGCCAGATCGCGAACACGGGCGCCCGGGTTGCGGCCGACGATGGTGAATGACACGCCGGGCACATCGGCCGGATGCGCGGCAGGATACGTTGTCGACGAAGTAGCAGACCGCGTCCTCGTTCGGATGCCAGTCCATCGAGCCGCTGAACACGAGCCGCGTGGGGATTTCGGTGAAGCCGCCGGGCTTGAAGTAAGCCGTGTCGACGCCGGTCGGGATGGCGGTCGCGCGGATGTCAGCTCCGAGCTCCAGCAGCCGCTCCTTGTCATCCTCTGACACGGCCACGGTGAGGTCGGCCTGCCGGCAGGCGTCAGCCTCGCGGGCACGGACCTTCCGCCATTCCATCTCGAACAGCACCCGCTTCCAGGGACTTGTCTCGAGCGTCGCGAGCCGTTTCCAGATCAGGTACTCGACGTTGTGTTCGAAGAGCACGACTGGGACCGGGCCGTCCATCGGCACGTTCGCAGCCGCGAACAGGAAATCAGCGACGCACAGATCGACACCGCCGCCGGCGATCACGGACCGCACCTGGCGACGAACTTCGGCGACACGCCACTTCCAGAGATCGACGGGATAGTCGAGAGAACCACGAGCCGACGACGGCCGCGGAGAACGCCGTGCTGCCGCGCTTGGGCACCGCGTAGGGCACCGAGATCACGCGTTCGCAGTGCGCGAGTTGCTGGTCTAGCCCGTCAGGGTCGTCGCCCATGACCATGCGTGGTGATCACCGTGACCTGGTGGCGGCGGGCAAGCTCGGAAATCGTGTTGAGAGCTGCGTACACGGCCGCCTGTCGTTGCCGGCCAAAGGCCACCCATCTTCACCCAGAGGATTCGCATACGGGTGATGGGTGATCAATATCAGTGCCGCTGCAAATTGCCGTATTAGAGAGAGATACGGGCACGAGTGGGTGACGCGCGCCCACATTTGGATTGCTCGCGGCAGCGCCGTGGGAGGAAAGGGAAAAAACTTACCGACTGGACCGTAGACTAGCGTGCCGCCGTTGCGAAGATGGCGGGCGACAGGCGACGCATCGTTTGCCGGGTACGCGCTGGGGCGCCACGTCGGTGACGTCGATCCATCAAGGAACCTGCGACACCACAACTCGAACGAGAGCATGGTCCAGAGTTGAAGATCGAGCTCGCGCCCCCGCGCATTCAGCTCGAACAGGCGCTCAACCGTTTTCATGTCGAAGATCCCACGGTTGCGACAGGTGCCGGACAACAGGATGTCGCGTGAGAATCCGGCCAGCTCGCCTCGGAACCACCGAGCCAGCGGGACCGCAAACCCGTGCTTCTGACGGTCGATGATCGAGTCAGGAAGGATCCCGCGCATCGCCTTCTTGAAGATGTACTTCGTTGTCCCGTCCTTGCAGCCGGAACCGGGCGGGGACGGTGGCCGCAAACTCCACCAGCTTGTGATCGAGCAGCGGCGGCCGGGCTTCGATCGAATGCGCCATCGTCATCCGATCGACCTTCGTCAGGATGTCGAGCGGCAGGTAGCGGTTGATGTCGTTGTACTGCGCGGCGGCAAGCCAGTCGCCACCCGGCTCGCGCCAGTCCGAGAGCGCGTCGGACCAGGGGTCGTGCGCGGCAATCTGCGCGCGAGCCTCCGGCTGGAACAGGCTCGTCATCTCGTCGGCGTGGAACATGGTCGAGGCGTCGAGATAGCGCTTCCGGCCCGTCGAGCGCGAGATGCCGCAGAAAGCGCCGACCGCGTCATACCGTGCGGCATCATGGCGCCGATCGCGCCGGCCGTCTTCGCGGATCGCCGCGCGGCACGCGGTCGTACATCCGCTCGCGCCCCTCGACGACGTACTTGTCGTAACCGGCAAACAGCTCGTCGCCGCCGTCGCCGCTCAGCACGACTTTCACGTGCTCGGCCGCCAGCTTCGACACCATGTAGGTCGGGAATCGCCGACGTGTCGCCGAACGGCTCGTCGAGATACCACGTGAGATCCTCGACGATCTGGACGACATCGGGACGAAGGACGAGATCGTAGTGGTCGGTGCCGAACTTCGCCGCCACCTGGCGCGCGTACGGCAGCTCGTCATGGCTGGCTTCAGCAAAACCAATCGAGAATGTCTTCAGCTGCCGATCGTCGGGACGCGACATCATCGCGACGATGGCGCTTGAATCGAGTCCGCCGCTGAGAAACGCGCCGACCGGTACGTCGCTGACCTGGTGGAGCGTGACCGACTCCGCGAGGCGCTCGCGAAGCTGCTCGACGAGCTCGTCTTCCGTCGCATGCTCGTTGGGCTCGAAATCGACGTCCCAGTACCGCTCCACGCGAATGCTGCGGCCCTGGCCTGCCACGGCGACCCGCGCCGGCTCCAGCTTGGAGACGCCTTTCACGATGCTGCGCGTTGAAGGTGTCGCCAGCGTTGTGAACAGATGGCCGACCGATTCCCAGTCGAGCGTACGCTCGACGTTCTGAATCTGGAGGATCGGCTTCAGCTCCGACGAGAAAAGCAACTCGCCGTCGCGTTCGGAGTAGTACAGCGGCTTGATGCCCAGGCGATCACGTGCGAGCAGGACCTGGCGCTTGCGCGTATCCCAGATGGCGAAGGCAAACATCCCACGAAGCCGATCCACACATCGCGGACCGAGATCCTCGTACAGGTGAACGATGGTTTCCGTGTCGCTGGCGGTGCGGAAAACATGGCCATGTTTCTCGAGATCCCGTCGCAGCTCGCGATAGTTGTAGATCTCGCCGTTGAACACGATCCAAACCGTGCCGTCCTCGTTGGAGATCGGCTGGAACCCGTTGTCGAGGTCGATGATGCTCAGGCGGCGCATGCCGATGGCGACGCCATCGCCGATGTACACGCCCTCATCGTCGGGGCCGCGATGCGCAATGACGCCGCACATGGCGCGGATCTCGTCCTCGCGAACCTGCCGTCCGTCCCAGCGAATGATGCCTGCAATGCCGCACACGGGAGTCTCTCCTTACCAGATGTCCGGCTGAAGCCGGACGCTACCGATGATCACGGTCCGGACCGGAGCAGCCGGACGCTACCGATGAATGGTCGGTAGTGTCCGCCTTTAGGCGGACGTGGACGCGCTACATCTGATCCGCCTGCAGCGCGACCGCCTCTCCCGGCGTTGAGGGCATGAAACGCGCGGTGATGTTCGAACCGTAGCTGAGACCAAAATAAATCGCGGCGTATACCACCCCGCCGGTCGCGAGCCCCACAACGGGGGAAAGCGTTGTCTCGCGCGTGAGCCAGAGGACGGGAAGGGCGGCGATACCGGCGCGTGCGGCGATGCCGCCCAATTGCGACCACGGCAGCGACTTGCTGAACGTTAGATGCAGGAGCCGTGCGATGCGTGCGACGCCGAGCATGTTCACGAGAGCGGTGCTCAGGAGCGTGACGAGCACGGCGCCACTCATGCCGAAGCTCGCGAGGAACCAGCCGATCAGGGCGGCCACCATCGCCAGGCGTATCAGGTTCATGACCAGCAGGAAACGCGTCTGCGCAAAGACCCTCAGCACCGCGTTCACCGCGAAGATCGACGGAAGAATCGTCAGCGACCAGATCATGAAAATCGGCACGCTGGCGAGATAGGTGGTGGTGTAGAGCGTCACGATGAGCTCGTGTGCAACGACGAATAGAAACACGGACAACGGAACCATCAGGAACGCGAGCCGGCCGATCGTCTCGTGCCACAACGCCACCGCCGCACCGCCGTGGCTGGCTTCCTCCGCCATCTTCACCATCAGGACGTTGACCGTGGAGGTCATGATCATGTCAACGAGCGGGATCTGCAGGCAGCCGACGGCATAGATTGCAAACGTCGCGGTATCGAACCGCGAGGCGACGACGTACTGGTGGTAGTTGAGTTGCACCACCTCGATGCCCACCGCCAGCGCGAAGGGAAGCGCATAGGCCAGCTGCTCCCGCCAGAGCGTCACATCAGCGCGGAAGTCGCGACCGTACTCACGCCAGAGAGCGGCCAGGAGCAGCACCAGCCGCAGCGCCGCAAATGCCGTTGCACCGATGAAGACAGCGCGAAGGCTGCCCAGCAGTAGCGCTGGCGCAATGAAAAACAGCGTCCGGACAATGTCGGAGCATGCGTACGTGATCGCGGCCATGAGGTGCTGCTTGCGCGACACCATCACGATCTCGAGCACGGTCGACATCAGCATGAAGGTGAGGAACAGGCCGATGAGCACCATGTAATCGGCGAGTCCCGCGTTGGTCAGCCGGACGGCGATCTGCGTTCGCCATGCGTAGAGCAGCGCCAGAGACCCCACGCCGGCGAGTGCCAGCGTGACGAGCGCGTTGAAGGCATATCTGCCTGTGCGGCCTGGGTTGCGCGGGACGAAGTAATAGAGGCTTTCAGCCATTCCGAGCTGCGCCAGCCCGTATAGCGTTCCGTACACGAGGAAGAACTGTTTATAGGTGCCGAACGCGGCAGGCGCGAAGAGGCGCGCGAGCACGATCCCGACCGCAAACGACGCAACCAGCCCAATGACGCGACCTGTCACGAGGAGAGCCGCCGGGCGCATCACGTCGGTCCTGGCCATTGCGCTCACAGTTGATGCACCCTCTCGCACCGGCGGGCTGGCGGCCACAGATCGTGCGCCAGGCAGCTCAGGATGTCTGGCGTAAACTCGCCGTCCGCGGTCACGGAGGAGCCCTCCCAGAGCAGCAGTCGCTCGATCGTCAGGGTCGGATGGCGCGCCACGTCGTGCGGGCAAGCCGTGTACGCGTACCGGTACTCAGCGCGCGCCACCGCGCCCACGATGTCGCTGGTGAACTGTCCGCCGGGATACGCGAAATGCTCGGATCGTCTCGCCAAGCCGCCGTTCGAGCTCCCGCTTGGAACCTTCGAGCTCCTCGGCCACGGTCTCGGGGCTCTCAATCGGCAACGACACGTGGGTGCGCGTGTGGGAGCCGATGATGAACCCGCGCCGCCGCATATCGGCAGCCATTTCCCACGTAATGGCGAGCGGCGTGTTGTGAAATCCATTCCCGACGCTCGACTCGAGTCCAGCCATGACGCGGCGGATGTCGGCTTGCGGCAGAGAGGGCAGCAGCGTCGACACCGCCAGCATCGGGCTGGCGAGCGCCGAGCGACGCGTCAAATCGTGGGCGGGCAAGCCGAGATCGCTGAGCAGCCCGAACATCTCGCGGCGCGGGTTGTTCCAGGACGCGAACGCCTTGGCGACGAGGTGATACAGCTTGTCGTGGATCTGCCAGAACGGACGGCCGACAAGATCCGTCACGACAAACATCGCGGCCGGAATGCCTTTGCGTTCGAGGACGGGCAGCGCGTTGTCGTAGACGTCCTGATATCCGTCGTCGAACGTGATTGCGGCCACCGGCTTCTCGAACGGGATGCCGCTCTGGAGGTGAGTGCCGATCTCGTCGAGCGTGACGAACCGGAACGACGTCGCGAGGCAATCGAGGTGACGCTCGAACATCGCGCGGCTGGTGAGCATGCTCGGCATCTCGACGCGCGACTCCGATTGGAAGTCTTCGACCACGCGGTGATATCCGAGGACGAGCGGCCGGTAGGTGCGGCGCGCGAGCGGTCCCGCCAGGCCATGGTCGTGCGCCTTGGTGATCGCGGCAGCAATCGCCGTCTTCAGATTGCCGCGCAGCCGCCGAACGCCCTTACGCGGCATGACTCTCTCGCCGGGTGAGGGTGCGCATGCGCCGCGCCAGTGTCCCGAGGCTCCGGCGCGCGCGGGAAACGCCGAGGTGAATGCGGCCCCCGGCATGCGGGGGAAACAGATGGATCTTGCGAAGCTCGCGCGTCTCGCGCGCCCACAGCCACTTGTAGGGCTCGACGCCCCAGAGCATGTCGAACTCGTCCGCGCCTTCGTCGATGGCGGCCCGAATCGAGAGTCCCATCACGACGAGGCCGATGCTGTGCTGTTGGTACTGATCGTCGAAGCCGTGTTGATAGAAATAGAACCGGCCGTTGTACATGAAGCCGTACATCACGGCCACCAGCGCGTCGTCGACGCGCAGCACGAACAGCCGCAGCCAGCCGCGACCGAGCGCGCGTCTGGTGATCTCGTCGTGAAACGCGCGGAGCGCGGGCGTCATGAAGGCCGTCGATCCGCCTCGGCCGACGTACCGGCGTTCGTGAAACGTGACGAGCGCGGCGAGCGCCTCGCTGCGCTGCGCTTCCGTCGTGACGCGCTCACAGCGCATCGTGAACTTCTGGCCGAGGGCCTTGATCCTGCGGCGGACGTTGGCGCGATGCGAGGACCCGAGCGTTCCGAGATACGAATCCCACGTGTGACCGGCCAGGGGGATACAGGGACACACGCCGTCCGGCGCGGTTGATGCGGTCCAGCCATCGGCCGCGAGCCGGTCTCCGAGATCGCACGCCATAGCCGTCGGCGCCAGATGGGGAAGACGAAGCGTCACGTTCTGGGATCGGGCAAAGCGGGCGAGCGCGCGGATGCCTTCCGTCTCCCATCCACGGCGCACGATCACGTCGAGATAGTCGGAGCCGGCTTCGCCGGTGCCCAGCATGTCCAGCCGTGACAGGAGTGCCACCCGGCTCTTGGTGATATAGAACGGTGCGAGCGCGACAAGCTCGCTACCCGCGCGAACGGCGGCGATGCGTAACCGGGAGGATCCGGAGAGGTGCGTCCACCAGGTATGGAGCCATTCCCACGTGAGGAAGGGGCAATCAGATGCGCTGTCGCGCAGCAAGGCATTCCACTCGGGGCGCAGAGCGGTGAATCCCCAGGACGAGTCGATGCATTCGACCGTGAGCGCGCCGGCGATCGATGGCCGGAGCTTCACCGCTTCTGCCGCAGGAAACATCACGCCACCATCCTCAGGTTCAGACTCGACACCTGCCGCGCGACATGGGCGATGTGGCGCGGTGACAGATCCTGGTGAATGGGCAGCTCGAGGACGTGCTGCCGGAAGAATCGTGCATTCGGCGACATCTCGTCGCCGGAGCCGATCGCGTCGTTCCAGAATTCCAGCGCATCGACACCGCCGTCCCGCAGGGCCGTGGCCGCCGCAGCCTTGTTCGGCACGATGATCGGGAAAAACAGCGGGCAGATGCCGGTAGGCAACTCGGGGAAGACCGGAATGACGTCGGGATCGGAGCTGCCTGAGGAGCTGCCGATAGTTCTCGACGCGGCGCCGGCGGATATCTTCGAAGTCCAGTCGTTCGAGCAGCCGCTCGGACATGGGCGACATCGCGAGGTCGACTTCGTCCAGGTTGAAGCCGATGTCACCGACGTTCGCGCGCTGCACGTCAAAGGCACCCGCGGCGCGACCCATTCCACGCTTGACCACCTGGAGCGCGGCACCGACGCCGTTGACGCGGCCGCGAATCCGCTGCACCACGAGTTCGGCAGTACGTCCGAGGACCGACGCCGAACCCGCGCGCCGCAGCTTCAGCCGCTCCAGCGATTCCAGCCGCTGCTCGTTCTGCACGAGGAGCGCACCGTTGGGAAGCGGAAGCGTCTTGTACAGACAGAAGACCGACCACTGTCCGAACGATCCGAGTGCGCGGCCGTCGGCGGTTTCGCTGAGGAGCGAGAGGGCGCAGTCTTCGACGAGCAGCATTTCGCGACGCCGGCACAGATCGGTCAGCGCGGCCATCGGCTGCGGCCATCCAACGTAGTGAATGACGTAGAGAAGATCCGGGTTGTGGAGGCGGCACAGGCGCTCCACGTCGGCTGGATCCCACTGCATGTCGGCGCCAACGGGGCAGTAGTGAACCTTCGCGCCTGCGGCGCGGATCGCCATGATCTCGTTCCCGCTGTAGTAATCCGGCGCGAGGACGGTGAGCGAGGGATTGGCCTCGAGGAGCGCGCGAAAGAGGTGGTAGATCGCGTTGCGCGCGCGATAGTAGGGCAGCCGGTGGGCGACGTTGAATGGAAACGGCGTTGCGCCAGACACGACGGGCCGCACGAAGTGGCTGGCGGACAGCCCCTGATACGTCGGCACGAAGGTTCCGATTACGTTCGCCATTTCTTCAGCTCCGGCGCCATCTGAAACTTGATCGAATGCAAAAGCCGGGCTCGTCTGGTGTTCGAGAAAATGAACAACCAGTCGTGCCCTCGCGTCGACGGCGTCCATTCCTGCTTCCAGGGCTCCGACTCACCGAGGAAGTCGACTTCACGCAAGCCGTTGGCGAAGGCATCCTGGGTGGCGAAATAGGTCAGAAGCTTGAACGGCGAGCAGGTGTGGTACTCCGGGTCGTACCCGGTTTTGAACAGAAACAGTCGCCCGTCGTAGCACGCGCCGTAGGAAACCGCGATGCGGCGCCCTCCAACTGTCAGGAAGAGCAGTCGAAGCCATTCGCGTTCCGCAGCCCGTTCGGCGAGCAGCGTGTAAAAGCGATGCACTGCGGTATCGGAGCAGATCGACGTGCCCTCTTTCTGCTTCCACCCGGATGCCTCCAGCCGCCAGGCGTCGTCGCATGCGGCCTCAATCGCCGTTCTGTCGCGAAGAATGTCGAGGGCCACGTCGCCCATTCGCGCGAGGCGCGACATGCGGTTCCTGATGTTCGAGCGGAATTTCGCCGGCAGGCTTGCCCAGTACCGATCCCACGTGCCGACGAGCTCGAGGTACGGCGAATCGCTGCTGTGCCACGTTCCGACCGCCAGCCCTTCCGCGGCCGCCAGCTTCGACATGACGTCGAGGGTCTTCGACGCCCGCGGAAGCTGCGTGAGCTGCACGACGTCCCACCGGTGGGCGTCTTCACGCAGTGAGTTCCAGATCGCGCGATACGCGTCTTCGGCCCGTTCCACGACGATGAAGTCCGTGCGCGGCGTGTGGTCGTTGGCAAGGAGGGCGAGGCGGCGAACGGGAACGCCATAGACCGTCGCCGACTCACGCATCAGTGGCGCGATGGCGACAATCCGCCCGTTGTCCCGGACGACAAGAATGTGCAGGTGATGGTTCGTCCCAAAACTGTCCCACCACGTGCGGACCCATTCGTGCCGCAGGAACGGATGCGGAATGTGCGCGCGCTCGACGGCGTCATTCCAATCCGCCTCGAGCGCGACGAAGGCGTCGTACTCGGTCACGACGGTGACGCTCAACCGGGATTCGGGATTCGAGATCGGGGATTCGCGAGTCGGACTCCGAGGTCGCGACTCCCGAGTCCGCGATCGATCCCGAATCCCGAGCCTGATCCCGTGGACGAGTGCCTAACATGCTGCTGACGGAAGCCGCTTGCGCTGCTTCCGGTCCAGAAGTTCGAGGTAGATGTCTTCGGTGGCGCGCACCATCCGCTTGACGGAGAACATCTCCGCAATCCGCTGACGTGCCGAGTGTCCCATTCGAGCGGCCATGGCGTCGTCGTTCAGCATCCGCATGATGGCGGTCGCGATCGCATCGGCGTCCCCTGCCGGCACGAGCAGACCGGTGACGCCGTCGATCAACGCTTCTGGGGTCCCGCCGACACGCGTCGCGACGGTTGGAGCGCCTGCAGCCATTGATTCGAGGAGCACATTCGACAGCGCCTCGTTCAGCGAGGGCATCACCGACACGTTGACGCTGGCAAGCAGCGTGGGCACGTCGGTCCGCAGCCCCGTGAAGATCACGCGGTCGGCGACGCCCACACGAGCGGCGAACCGCTCGAGCTCACCGAGATAGTCGCGGTCCACCGGGCTCGTCTCACCGACGATCAGGAACCGCGCATCAGGAATGCGGGCGCTGACGATCGCTGCGGCTTCCAGGAAATACTCGAGACCCTTCAGTCTCGTGAGTCGCGACACGACCGCGACGAGTGGTGTGCCGTCGGCCAGACCCAACTCGCGGCGAAGCCGCCCGGGCTCGGGAGTCGCGTCGAATCGGGTCAGATCCACGCCGTTGCGGATCACGACGATCTTCGCGGGGTCGTAGCCGTCGTTGACGAGCCACTCCTTCACGGCGTCGGCATTCACGAGGATGCGGTCCGCGAAGTGGCAAGCGTACCGCTGCACACGCTTCTGCATCGGGGTCAGGTACGGGGCGCGGTCGCGAATGGACGCGATGACGACCGGTGCTACGAGCCGCGCGGGCGGGATGGCGAATACGTTGCCGTAGAAGTTGTACGCGTGCACGATCTGGATGCCACGCCTCGTGATATGCCGCGCGAGCCTGGCCTGCTGCGCCAGAGCGTTCACGCTGCGGAAGGTCGAGACCTGGTACTCGGTGAGCGGGATCCGCCGCTCGACGAGCTCATCGACGAACGGCCCCCACCGCCGCAGACACGCAAACTCCAGGTCAAACCTGGTGCGATCGAGCTGTCGTCCGAGTGTCATGAACTGGCCCTCTGTGCCGCCGCACATCAGGGTCGGCACGACGTTCAACACGCGTGCGGTCGTCACGATTCGACAGCCGATAAGCACGCGCCCCCGAGCAATCTCTGCGCGTACGGTGTTCTTGAGCGCCACGGCCAATCCCGCGATGCTGAAGAAATAGAACTGATACGCGATTGGATGGAACATCGCGGCAACGAAGAAGGCGCCGAGGGAGACCTGCACACCGGTCGCGAGCGGAGCCAGCTCCTCGAGCGCCGGGTCACGCATCGCGCGCTTTTCCACGGCGCGGGCGCTGCGGAAGCACAGCAGGTGCAGCCAGGCGAAGAGCAGGAATCCCGGCACGCCCAGATCGACCGCGTACTGCAGATAGGCGTTGTGCACCGACCGCCAGGTCGACCGGCCGCGCGCCTGGTTGAGCGCGATGATGTCCTGGCCAAGCCCCACGCCGATGATCGGATTGCGCTCCACCACGTCGACGGCGATGTACAAGTCCTGATAGCGCCCCTGTGCCGATCCAGTCTTGTCCTCGTTCATGTTCGTGATCGTGCTCAGTCGATCGAGATATGTCTGAGGGAGCATCGCGGGTACGCAGAGCGCGACGACGAACGAGGGCAATGGCGGCCCCTCCGGACTTTCGTCTCGCCAGCACCGCGATGAACATGATGAAGATGGCCGCCAGTGCAAGAAAGCCCGCGCGTGAGAACGTCATGATCACCGCAGCGGCGCTCAGGAGCAGTGCGCCGGTGGCGATCAGTCGTGGGATCCCGCGCGAGCTGAGCGCCAGCGCGCCAGCGAGCGGGATGATCAGGTTCAGCATCAACGCCAGGTCATTGGGATTCCCCGTCAGCCCCGAGCTGCCCTGGTAGCCGACGATGCGCACCAGGCCCTGGACGCCGGTCGACATGACGGCGCCGGAGAAGTAGTGCCAGATGCCTGTGCCCGCAAGCGGGATCGAGCACAGCACCAGCGCCCAGACGATCGCGCGCAGACGTGTCGGCGTCGTGATGATCGTGGCGAGCAACCAGAAAAAGGCGATCGCTTTCAGATATTGGTCGGTGAGAAGCCTCATGCTCCCGGTCGGCCAGACGGAGAGCGGAATCGTAATCACCGACCACGCGACGAGCGCGAGCGCGATGCCGATTTCCGGCGCCATCGGGGTAATCGGCTGCTTGTGGGCCGTGCGCTCGAAAACGTGGGCCGCCATCGCGACACCGGCGGCGAGAAACGCGATCCGGATCACTTTGAGAATCGGAAACCATGCCTGCGGAGACAGGAGCAGCACGCATGTGAAGAAGACCAGCGCAAGAAACGCCGTGCGGCTTCCTGTGAGGCTGGCTGGTACGCGGCGCGCTGCGGACCGCGGCCTCCACCACGTCGCCCCGGCGTTCAAAGGAGCGGCGATCGTATTCACTGTCGCCCTGCAGCTGGCCGGGCAGGGGTCGGAGTCGACCCCGGCAGCCACGGCATATAGACGCTCTCGGCACGCGTGCGGGACGTCGTCCACGTGACCTGGGGCCGGAGTGGGGCGCGGCGACGCCTGACCTCGGTCGCGCCCTTGCCGAACAGGATGGTCCCGACAGTCTCGACCATGATCCGGAGGTCGAGCCAGAGCGACCGGTTCTTGATGTAGTACAGGTCGTACCGCATCTTTTCCGTTTCTTCTTCAAGATTGTTCGCGTAGCCGTACCGGATCTGGGCCCACCCGGTTACGCCGGGACGAACGGTGGAACGCAGTCCGTAGTAGGCGATTCGTTCCATGAAGACGACCTGATTGGTGACCGGGTGCGGCCGCGGCCCCACCAGATTCATGTCGCCGCGCAGGACGTTGACCAGCTGCGGCAGCTCGTCCAGCCGGAAGCGACGCAGGTAGTGACCCAGGCGCGTGATCCGCCCGACGTTGTCGGACACCCACTCGGATGTCGGCTCGTCGCACGGACGCATGGTCCGGAACTTCCGGAGGCCGAATGGCTTGCCATTCCTGCCGGCGCGCCGCTGGATGAAGAACATCGGCCCGCGCGAATCGAGCTTCACGGCGATCCCGATCGCCACGAGGAGCGGGGCACACAGCACGAGGCCGATGGCGGCGCCGACAATGCTGACCACGCGCGCGGTGAGGTCGGCCGCAGCCGTGGTTTCGGAAACCCTTCGCCGAGGATCAGCATGCTCGGTCGCAGCGCTTCGATTGCCATCTTGCCCATCAATCGCTCGGAGAACTCGAGCGCATCCTCGACGATGATGCCGCCCACGCGCGCTTCGAGCAGCGACTGCAACGGCAGTCCTTCGCGGCGATCGGCGACTGCGACGACGATGATTGCCGGATGCACCTGCTCGACAATCTCCCTCAGGCGATCTGACGGACCAAGCCACCGCGCACGCTCGGGTGAATCCGAGTTGGGCATGAGGAGGTCGACGGTGCCTGCCACGCAGTACCGCGGGCTGCCCGCTGACTCGATCTCCTCGATGAGGGTTGCGGCCAGCGGCCCCGATCCGAGAATCAGCACGCGGCGCGACTTCTCGCGCATGCCACGTGTCATGTGGCGGATGGTTGCGAACACCGCCGCCACCACGAGCGCGCCGATCAGCACCTGTAGTCCGCTCGCCGCCACGTGCCAGCCGAAGAGCACGATGGGAGCGATTTCGATTGCCGCCGGAAGTGTGGTCACCATGGGGGGGCCCTGGAACGTACGCTTCAGGCTCCGGTCGCCACTCGGGACACGTCGGGGAAGTAGTCCTTGTAGTAGGCGTTGTAGTAGCCGAACATCGGCCGTGCGTCGCGGTTGAAGACGATGCCGAGCACTTTGGCCGGATCGAGCATGTTGAGCGCCTCACCCAGCAGCTTGCGTGGCGTCTGGTTGGCCGCGACGACCATCAACACGCCGTCCACGGAGTTCGCCAGCAGCGCCGAGTCGAACACCGGCAGAAGCGGGGGAGTGTCGAGCACGATGAAGTCGTAGCGCCGGCGCGCCTCCGCCAGTACCTGATCGAGCCGCGGCGAACGCAGAATGTGGTGCACGGCGCCGCTCCGCGTCCCTGCGGGAATGACCGACAGGTTGTGGGTGGCGAGCCTCTGCGTGACGCCGTCGAGCGTGGCGGCGGCGTTGCTGACAACTTCGGCCAGCCCTCCACCGCCGTCCTCCATGGCGAGCTGCCGCGCGACCGCGGGCCGGCGCAGATCGGCGTCGATCAGCAGGACGCGCGCGTTGTCGGATCCCCGCGCGAGCGCGCCGGCCAGATTGATGGCCGTCAACGTCTTGCCCTCGCCCGCTGCCGGGCTGGTGACCGCGATCACCTGCAGCGTGCGGTTGCGGCCGAGGCGTTCAATCGTGAGGCGCAGGCCTTGGTACTGTTCCGCCGCGAACGAGCCCGGCGAGGTCAGCGTCACCAGATGCGAGTCGAGTCTTTTATCTCTATGAGCCATGACAGATATCCTGGCGGCCTAACCGGCGCGCTCGATGATGCGGGCCAACTGATCGTTGCCCTGGGCAAAGTAGGCGGAGAGCGTAGCGATGAGGGCAATCATCGCAATCGCGGAGACGGTGGCGAGCCCGACGACCAGGCGGCGCCGGAGTGGCGTCGGACCGATGGGCGGAATCGAGACGAGAACGGGCACGTTCGTGAAGTCGCGCACCTCGTCGATGCCGTGGAACGAGGTATCGAACTGTTCGGCGGCCATGACGACCGCGACGGCCGCGGCGAAGGCGAGCAGGATGCCCATGATGATCAGGCGGATGCGGTTCGGCGCGGTTGGGCCTTCAGGTGGCAGCGCGGGCTCGAGCACGCGGAACCGCTCGCCCTGGCGATCGGTTTCAACACTGGCCGCGAGCTTCGCCTCGTCGTAGCGCTTCAGCAGTGAGTCATAGAGATCTTTCGCCGCCTGGCGATCGCGCGTGACGAGCGCGAATTCCTGTTCGCGTTCCGGCGCGCCCTCGAGCCGCTGCTCGAACGAGGCGATCGTTGCGCGGATCGCCGTTTCTTCTTCCTTGAGCTTCGCCAGCTCCCCGTCGAGACTCTCGATTGTGCGGCGGCGCGGCGCCTTGGAGTCCTCGTCGGCGGCGTGCCCGGCGAGCGCCGCGGCCAGGGCGGCCTCGCTCTTCTGTTTCTCCGCGGCCTCCGCCTGCGCCTGCTCGCGCTCGAGCGATGCAATCTGCTCCTTGAGGCGCAGCACGTCGGGGTGCTTGCTGGTGACTTTCGTTTCCAGTTGCGCGAGGTCCTGCTTCAGCTTGTCGAGCTGCTTCAGACGCTCGATCGTCTGCGGGGAGGCGTCAGCGTTCTCCGCGCGCGCGATGACGCTGGTGTCGCGCAGGCCGTCGAACAGCTTTTCGCGCTGCTCGATCAGGCGGATCTGCTGCTCGCCATTCAGCCGCAGTTGCGTATTCATCCGTTCGAGGGTCGCGAGGTTGACGCCCACCTGCTGCGGCAGCTGTCCGGTGTATCGCGTCGTGTACCGCGTCACGGCTGCTTCCTGCTGATCCAGCTGCCGTTTCGCCTGCCCGAGCTGCTCGCGCAGAAACTGTGATGTGCCGAGCGCCTCGCTCGACCGCATCTCGTCGTTCTGCTGCACGTAGAAGGAGGCGATGGCGTTCGTGACCTCCGCGACGCCCTTCGCGGACGCGCCCGTGTAATTCAGCGTGAACGACACCGTCTTGGTCTTGCCGTTGACCTGTTCGGGTCCAGACGGATTGACCTCGACGTCGGTGCGCATCTGGTTGAGCGCATCCTCGATGGACCCCTTCTCGCGCAGCTTTGGATACAGGTTGAACCGTGTGATCAGGGTCATGAGCCGATCGCGGCTGAGAATTTCCTGCTTGATGATGTGCAGACGGCTCTCCAGCTCACCGCTGACCGACTGGCGGATGAATGATTCGTCCACTGGCCGTTCGACCAGCACGAGTGCCTGCGCGCGATACAGGTCCGGTAGATAGACGGCGAATGGAAATCACCGCCGCAGCCACGGACGCGAATGCCGTTAACGCGAGGGTCCGCCGGCGGCGGAGGATGTCGAGCGCACGGAGCGCCAGCGAGTCGTCAGCGTTGGATGCGAGCAGGTCACGGGCCATTGCAATCCTCTCCTACGGAACCACGATGATGTCGCCGGC
Organism: uncultured Acidobacteriota bacterium; assembly: GCA_963741135.1. Taxonomy (GTDB): domain Bacteria; phylum Acidobacteriota; class Vicinamibacteria; order Vicinamibacterales; family UBA2999; genus Gp6-AA40. Next base: position 47,491 of record CAVUHC010000001.1, on the reverse strand, counting down.
CCGGACGTAGAAATTGTCCTGGTCGTTGCCTTCAGCGACCTTGCGGTAGTTGAACGGGATGCGCGTGGTCGCCGAACCGCTCTGGCGCAAAATGACGATGCGATCGCGGTTGGCGAATTCGGTCAGTCCCTGCGCCCGCGCCAGCAGCTCGAGTACCGTTGCCTGGCTCTTGATCTCATAGTCGCCCGGCATTTTCACCGAGCCGACCACCGCCACCTTGAAGTTGTGCACCTCGCGCACGATGACCGAGACTTCGGGAGACGGCAGGTATTCGGCGAGCTGCTGGGTGAGGTGCTGACGCAGATCCATCGGCGTCAACCCCGCCGCCTGAACGTCGTTGACGAGCGGCAGCGACATCTTGCCGTCGGGCCTGACCGGCACCGTGCGGCACAAGTCCGGGCAGTTCTTCCACACCGTGATGTCGAGGACGTCTTCGGGTCCGATCAGATACTCCTTCGACATGTCGACCGCGTTGGCGCTGCGGACCACCGGTGCGATGCGCGGAGCGGGGCTGGGCGCCGGCGCTGCGGGTGCAGTTGCCGCTTCCACCGCGGGTGTTGCCGCCGCGGCGGTTGCGGCCGCCGCCGTTGTCGCGGTCACCTCCGCCGCCGACGGTAGTCCAGGCGGCGCCTCCTGGGCGTGCGCGAGTGACGCGACGCACACGGCCGAGAGAACAAGAACTGGAAGACGGCTGATCATTGCAATACCCCTTTCGCGCGTACGGCCGGATCGTCCGGCCCCTTGATGGAACGGCTGTATCGAGGAGCCACGGTGACACCTACGCCAAACACATGCCGCCAGACGTCGGCAGCGGTGAAGACGTTGCGCCGGATGTTTCCCTGCTGGAAGTCGACGCCGTAGGAGGCGTTGAAGGTATAGAGACCGCCGGGTGTCCACGACGTGATGAACGTCTGGCGATAGGACGTGAGGCGATGCGCGTCGAGCGTGTCAATCGCCGTTGCCGCGGAGTGGCTGCTGATTTCGATCGTGCGGCGGAACGGAAACGTGATGCGCGCGCCGCCGCCGTTATAGGTGACCGGTCCGCGGATGCCGAGGATAATCGTTTCGCTGTGGGCGTAGTCGACGCCGACTGTGAGCCGCGGTGTGTCGCGCATCAGACTTGCCATCACCTCCGGCAGCAGGCCGCGGTACGAGGAGACGCGCGGCCCCGCCTGGATCGAGAACCGCGAGCCCGGCGACAACTGGTGATCCCAGCCGGCAAGCACCGCAACGGAGTCACTGCCGTTGGTGGCGTCGCTCGGATCGGCGAAATGCCGCGCCAGTACCCACCCGGTTACCGCCGAACGGGCGGTATAGATTTGCGATAGGCCCATGCGGACGACCTGCATACGTCCGGTGCCGTTGTCCACGAGACTTTCGGCCATCCAGTCATATGAGCCCGTGATACTCGTGTGGGGGCCGAATGTGTGGGCGAAGTTCGGCGACACCTCCCACCGCTGTGCCTGCCGGCGGTCGGTCAGGATGCCGGTCCCGATGTTGATCTCGCCTGGCGTTTCCGTCCGGTCGTACTGGGCCATGAGACCGACGGTCGTCGCGTGGGTGGTCCGATACAGCAGCCTGGCGTCGCCGTGACGCCGCGCGTCGATCATCGTGAGGTCGCGATGGTTGGAGCGTTGCGCGTCGAACGTGAACAGGCTCGACAGACTCAAACGTGGGGTGTCGATCGCCGTGCCCAGGCCGGGCCTCAACGTCAGCATGTGTCCCGCGTCGCCTTGCGTCTGTGCGAACAGGTTGTCGTCGTAGAAGCTGCCGATCGTCAACGACGGCACCGCCTCAACGTGCGACTGGGCCGCAGCGCCGACCGCCTGGAACACGATGGCGGCGATGAACAACGTCGTGACGGCTGCGGCTCTCATGTCCGGCACCTCGTTAACCGCTCACTCACGTCGCGGCTGAAGTGCAATAACTGTTCACATTTTTCCCTGAGCACGGCTTTCACCTTTCTGGCCATCGCACTTCCAAAAAGTCCTCCTCGACGCACTTTTCAGGGCGTTCACGCCTCTCCGTCGCCACTCTCCCGCGCGCGATGGGCAAGAAACTTCCCTTCTCGATCGCGCACGAGCCGGCCGACGACACAGCGGTGCGGTCTGGAAACGGATGAAGTGCGAGCCACGGAGTCTGAGTCGCCCGATCGATTGATCGATCGGGAGATCGCCGGCCCTGACATTGGATGCCTAGTGGCGGATGCGTGGTGAATCTGGCTCGCCGCCGCGCCAGTTGACGACGGGATGTGCCATGGCGCGATGCTTCAGCGAGTCGACGTCAACGGCGTGCGTCGGATAGCACGCCGCGCCAACGGAGATGCGGAGCGGCCTTGCGAAGTCGTAGTTGTCGATGCGCTGGACGAGGCGATCGATCACCTTGGTGCAGTTGTCGTAGTCGGCGTCGAGCAGCACGAGCGACAGTACGCCGGTCTCGGTGTTGCCGATCAGGTCGGTATCGCGCACCTCGTGGCCGACGATCTTCGCGACTTCATCGATCGTCCCATCGTCGGCCGTCATCGTCATCCCGTCCCATTCGCGACGTGTCTCGAGCACGACGAGTGTCAGGTAGTTCTGCGAACGCACCGCGCGCTTCATCTCGCCGTCGAGGACGAACTCAAACGCGTGCGGCGTGAGCAGGCGCGAGCTCGTCTTCGAAAAATGCGTCGCGCCATCCTACGAGGCCTTATCCAGGCCGTTTTCCTTGATCTTGTAGAGCAGCGCTTTGTAGCTGATGCCGAGGATCTCCGCCGCTTCCTTGCGATTCCACCGGGTCCGCGTCAGCATGCGGAGGATCAGCTCGCGCTCGGCTCTCGCGCGCCGCGGTGCGCGAGATGTCCTTGAGCGACACGTTTCCCGATGCGCTTGCGCCAGCGGGCTCTCCGGACGGGGCGCCCGTGGCGCGGTCCGACGTCAGCAGGCGCGGACGCGACGGCGATCGGCGCGGCCGCCGCCGCGGCGGCGGAGGCATGACCGGCTGCAGCGGCTGGCTGGTCGGACGCGGAGCGGAAGACGGGGCGTTGTGCGGCCAGTGGTTGAACTGCACGACGGGCTGCTGGAGCTCGTGAACGATCGGCGCTTCGCTGCCGAGGACGACCATCCGCTTGACCAGGTTTTCGAGCTGGCGGACGTTGCCGGGCCAGTCGTATTCCATGAACAGGCCGGCGAGGTCGGAGCTGATACCGCGGGAACGGCTTGTTGTACTGCACCGAATACTTCTTCAGGAAGTGATCGGTCAGACACGGGATCTCTTCGCGACGGTCGCGCAGGGGCGGAATGCGTGATCGTGACGACGTTGAGGCGGTAGTAGAGATCCTCGCGGAACTTGCCCGAGGCCACCGCCGATTCCAGGTCGCAGTTGGTTGCCGTGATCACGCGAACGTCGACGTGCACGTCGGCCTTGCCGCCAAGACGCGAGAACTCGCCGTCCTGCAGCGCCTGCAGCAGCTTGGCCTGCAGCGGGAAGCTCATGTCGCCGATTTCGTCGAGGAACATCGTGCCGTGGTTCGCGAACTCGAACTTGCCCGGCTTGTGCTGGATGGCGCCGGTGAACGCGCCCTTCTCGAATCCGAACAGCTCCGACTCGAGCAGCTCGGTCGGCAGCGCCGCGCAGTTCACCTTGACGAACGGCTTGTCCTTGCGCAGCGACTGCTCGTGCAGCGCGCGCGCGACCAGCTCCTTGCCCACGCCGCTCTCGCCGCGAATGAGCACGGTGACGTCGGTGTCGGAGACGCGCTCGATCAGATCGCGCACTTCCGTCATCGGCTGGCTGTGGCCGAACAGCATCGTGTAGCGCGACTGCTCCTTGAGCTGCGCGCGAAGAGTCGCGACCTCCTGGGTCAGCTGGTGCTGCTTGAGCGCCTTGTCGAGCACCACCTCGAGCTCGTCCTCCTCGAACGGCTTGCAGAGGAAATCGGTGGCGCCGAGCCGCATGGCCTGGACGACGACGCTCGTGCGGCCCTGCCCCGAGATGACGATGATCGGAACGTCCTTGTCGATCTTCTTGAACGCGGCGAGCGCAGCCAGGCCATCCATGCTGCCGGGCATCACGACGTCGAGCAGCACCGCGGCAGGGCGCTCGGCGTGGAAGCGGCGCACCGCCTCGTCCGCGTTCGTCACCGTCAGCGCGTTGTAGCTGCGCGCGCCGAGGAACGTGCGGAGGAAGCCACACATCGCGAGATCGTCGTCGACGACCAGCACCTGGGATTTCTGACTCATTACCCCTGTTCCCCTGTCCTTCTGTCCCGCTGTTCCCGGACGGGGGTCCATGGAGCAAGCGAAATGCCACAACAGAAAATTGTTGGAACAGAAGGGAAGATCGGGGGTAAAGGGAAATCGGCGAGGGGCGAAAGTGGAAACGCGCTGTCATTGTGGAAGCGCGTTCCTCTTTTAAGGCCGACCTGGGTCGGCCTCTTACGTACTAGGGACGCTCGATGCCTGTTTCCTTGATTTTGTTGAGCAGGGTCTTGTAGCTGACGCCAAGCAGCTGGGCCGCCTTGCGGCGATTCCAGTGAACCTGGCGCAGCGTGTCAGCGATCACCGTCCGCTCGGCGTTGAGCGCCGCTTCGCGTGCCACGTCGGACGAGGCGGCGGCCATCCTGCGCTCGGTGGCGGTGCCACATCGTCGCCGATCGTCATCCTCGTCTTCGTCGACAGGCGGCGGCGCGGCGGCCGCGGACGGCGGCGTGCCGTACGTCGCGGGGGCATGTGTCGGAGGTGCGTGATAGCGCCGGCGGCGCGGGCTCGACCGGAGGCAGATGCGCCACGAAGCGGGGTTTGCTGAGCTCGCGCGATACCAGCTGTTCGTCCTGCAGGATGACGAACCGCTTGATCATGTTCTCGAGCTCGCGGACGTTGCCGGGCCACTCGTACGTGCAGGAAACTGCTCGCGCAGGTCGTCGGAGAGCGTCCGCACGGGACGGTTGTAGCGCTGCGAGTACTTCGCGATGAAGAAGTCGGTGAGCTTCAGGATCTCGTCACGCCGCTCGCGCAGCGGCGGTACGTAGGCCTCGATGACCTTGAGGCGGTAGTACAGATCCTCGCGGAACTCGCCGCGCGTCAGCATCTGCTTCGAGGTCGCGGTTGGTGGCGGTGACCACGCGGACGTCGACGTTGATCCTCTTGTTGCTGCCAAGCTTGGTGAACTCCGCGTCCTGCAGCACGTGGAGCAGCTTGGCCTGGAGCGGCGGCTTCATCTCGCCGATCTCGTCGAGGAAGATCGTTCCCGAGGTGCGCCTGCTCGAACTTGCCGATGCGCGTGGTCGCCGCGCCGGTGAACGCGCCCTTTTCGTGGCCGAACAGCTCGCTCTCGAGCAGTTCGGCGGGCAGCGCCGCGCAGTTGACCTTCACGAACGGCTTGCTGCTTCCGCGTCGAGTGCTGGTGAATCGCGCGCGCGACCAGCTCCTTGCCGACGCCGCTCTCGCCGCGAATGAGCACGGTCACGTCGCTGTCGGCAACCTGCTCGATGATCAGCGCGACCTGGCGCATGGCGGGGCTGTCGCTCCAGCCGATGAACGCGTCGCTCTGATCGTCGCTCAGCTGCCGGCGCAGGTCGGTCAGCTCGTGGACCAGGCGATTGCGCTCGAATGCCTGCTTGATCGCCGCGTCGAGCGCGATCTCGCCGAGACCCTCGGGATCGTCCGGCTTGACGACGTAGTCGGCGGCGCCGAGGCGCACGGCTTCGACGATCGTCTGCGCCTGCTCGCGGCCCGACAGCATGATCACCTGCAGCTCGGGGCGCGCCGCCTTGAGCGCCTTGAGCGTCTGCAGGCCGTCCATGCCGGGCATGGCGACGTCGAGCAGCACGATGTCGGGCGGCTCGCCCTGGCGGATCGCGGCGACGATTTCGTCGCCGCGCGTATAGGCGCGCGCTTCGTACCCGCGAAGCGCGAGAAAGGTGCGGAGGTATCCCGCGAAGCCGGAATCGTCATCGACGACCGCGATCGTCGCCGGGCGGCGATCGTTGGTCACGCTTCCGCCCGCGTCAGGCCCCGTATTGGCCACTGTCGACATTCGTTGTCCTGTCCCTTAGGTTCGAAGAGGTAAGCGGAGTGCGGAGCCTGCGCGCGGCCGCTCGCCCGGAGCCGACCAGAGCGCGCCATCGAGCGCTTCGACCACGCGCCGTGCGACGGGAAGGGCGAGACCGAGGCCGCCGCGCCATTCGTCGAAGGGTGGTGGCGCGCCGCGTGCGGCCTGCAGCAATGAGGGAAGCGTCGCTTCGTCACCGACGGTCAGGATCGCCCACGCGGGGGCGGTGTCGGCCATAACAGAGCATTCCGCCACGATCACACCCGGTTCGCCGCGCTCGCGCAAGGCTGCGTGAAGCAACGTGCTGATCGCCGCGGAGAGTCTCCCACGGTCGCCTGTCACCACGATCGGCCGATTTGGCACGCGAACGTTCAGATGCACCCCGCGGTCTTCGCCCTCATGCATAGTGCTCGCCAGCTCCGCGACAAGCGCCGCCAGGTCCACCTCGTGGCGAGAGACGGCGAGCTCTTTCGCTTCGAGCTTACCGAGGTCGCTCATCTCCGCGACGAGTGCGCTGATGCGCGCGCACGAACGTTCGGCTTCCTCCAGCATTTTCCGTTGTTTGTCGGTGAGCGGTCCGCCGTGCTCCTTCAACACCATCCGCAGGTATCCGCAGACGACCGTGACCGGCGTGCGGAGCTCGTGCACCGCAAGCGACATGGCGCGCGGAAAGCGATCGTGTTCAAGAGGCTCGTGGATGGTCTCGATATCGTCAAGAACCCGACGCAGCGACGCCGGTGTCCTCCTCCAACCGGAGGCTATCACGCATGCACCATGGGGCAACCTCGGCTGTGTACGCTCGTCGGCGGAAAAAATAGCTCCATTTCCGGGATGGCATATCCCTTGAAACTGAGGTTGGACGGTTAGGAAAGTTCGGCCGGGGGCCGCGTTTCTGCGGGCGTATGGCTCGCATTCATTCGCGCCACTCGGCCGGCCTATATTCGTGTTTCCGCGTCATAATGTGCGCATGCTGATACGAAAGGCTCCTGACCTCCGCTACTCGGACATTACCCCGAAATCGCTGTACGTGCGGCGGCGTGAGTTTCTGCGGACCGCGGCAGGCGCTGCGCTCGGCGCGGCGGCCACCGCCATCGTCCCGCCGTTTGCGGCGAAGGCCGAGGCGCAAGGGCAAACCAGCGCGCACGGGGCCAAGCTTGCGAACGTCAAGAAGAGTCCCCTGAGCACCACCGGAGAAGATCTCACGTCGTTCGACGACATCACCAGCTACAACAATTTCTACGAGTACGGGCCGTACAAAGAGGATCCGAAGGCCAACGCCTGGCGTCTGAAACCGCGGCCCTGGACGATCACGGTGGAAGGGTTCGCGGCCAAGACGGGCACGTTCGGCTTCGAAGAGTTCACCAAGCCCTACACACTCGAAGAGCGCGTCTATCGCATGCGATGTGTCGAGGCCTGGTCGATGGTGATTCCGTGGGTCGGCATCCCGTTGAAGGACGTCATCAACACGCTCCAGCCGACCTCGCAGGCCAAGTACGTCGAATTCATCACCGCGATGAACCCGGCGCAAATGCCGGCGCAGACCACGCGGTCGCTGCCGTGGCCCTACGTCGAAGGGCTGCGCATGGACGAAGCGATGAACCCGCTGGCGATTCTGGCGGTCGGTCTGTATGAGGAAACGCTGCCGAACCAGGACGGCGCGCCGATCCGGCTCGTGACCCCGTGGAAGTACGGGTTCAAGGGCATCAAATCGATCGTCAAGATCCGGTTCGTCGATTACCAGCCGAAGAATACCTGGCAGGTGATGCAGTCAAGCGAATACGGCTTTTTTGCGAACGTGAATCCCGCCGTGAGCCATCCGCGATGGAGCCAGGCGAGCGAGCGGCGCATCGGCGAGTTCTTCAGGCGCAAGACGCTCCCGTTCAACGGATACGCCGATCAGGTCGCGTCGATGTACGCGGGGATGGACCTGAAGAAGAACTATTGAAGCCGATCGTCATCCTCAAGCGGGTCATCTTCGTCGCGGCGCTCATCCCCGCCGCGACGCTCATCGTCGACGCCTTCAGGGGCACGCTCACCGCCAATCCAATCGACTACATCACCGACAGGACCGGCGACTGGGCGCTGCGCTTCCTGATGATCACGCTGTGTGTCACACCACTCCGCCGCATCACCGGGTGGAACCCGATCATCAAGCTGCGCCGCATGCTCGGTCTGTTCTCGTTCTTCTACGCGACGCTGCACTTTCTCACCTGGTCGGTGCTGGACTGGTTCTTCGATGTCCGATCGATGGCCGACGACATCGTGATGCGCCCGTTCATCACCCTCGGCATGGCGACGTTCCTGATGCTGCTGGCGCTCGCCGTGACCTCGACCACCGCGTCGATGCGAAGGCTTGGCCAGAAATGGACGCAGCTTCATCGGCTGATCTATGTCGCCTCAATCACGGCGCTGACGCATTTCTGGTTGGTAGGGAAGGTGCTTTTGACTGAAGTGACGTACTGGGCCGTGGCGTTGACCGCGTTGCTGGGATTCCGAGTCTGGTGGGTCCTCCGAACGCGCGTGCGCGCGCATTCGGCCGCCGCCAACTTTGATGGCAAGAAATCATTTCCTTGAGGACTAGATTTCGGTCCTGCGGGCCAGGGTCAACATGAAGAACGAGCTACGAGGGTCGCAACCGCTCACTCCACTGGTGCTGATCGTCGAAGACGATCTCAGCACCCGGATCCTGTACCGCGAATACCTCCAGCACCACGGATTTCGCACCGTCGATGCCCACAACGGCCATCAGGCGCTCGAGAAGGCTCGCGATCTTCGCCCCGACGCGGTGCTGACCGATCTCAACCTTCCGGGGATGACCGGATTCGAGTTCTGTCGCGCGTTGCAGTTGGCGCCGGCGACGCGGGCCATCCCGATCCTCGCCGTCACCGGTCATTCCAAATATCTCGATCAACCCGACCGCTTCACCGAGACAGGCATCACACACGTGCTGATCAAGCCGTGCCCGCCCAAGGCGATCGCCTCTGCGCTCCGCCGGCTGTTGAACATCGACGCCAGGGCTACGCAGATCGCCTGATCCGCAGTACTTTGGTGAGCGCGTCCGCGAGCACGTGCGGCTCGAGCGGTTTGTCGAGGTGTGCATCGAAGCCGGCCGCGAACGCGTGCTGCACGCTCTGCGGATCGGTGAACGCGGTGAGTGCGACCGCTGGAATGTTTCCAAGCGCGGAGGGCAGTGCGCGCACGCGCCGCATGAGCGCGTAGCCGTCGTCGCCCGGCATCGCGATGTCGGTCAGCAACACGTCGGGGCGCCATTCCGACAGGATCCGCATCGCGTCGGACGCGCGACCGGCCGTCCTCACCGACACGCCGTACATCAGAAGCATTGTCGCTACCAGTTCCTGGGTCGACTCGTCGTCGTCGACCGCGAGGACGCGCCGCCCGCGAAGTGTGAGGCCACGCAGCGTCGGATCGGCGTCGTGCGGCGCGGGGCGACCCGTCGGAAGGCGGACGACGAACACCGATCCTGTTCCAGCTCCGTCGCTGTCCGCAGTGACCGTGCCGCCGTGCGCTTCGACGACGTGCCGGACGATCGCGAGGCCGAGACCGAGCCTGGCAACGGTGCGCGTGGAGAGCGATTCGCCGCGGCGAAACGTCTCGAAGACGTGCGGTAGAAAATCAGGTGGAATCCCCGGGCCAGTGTCGCTCACGGTGATTTCGACATCGGTGGGGCCTTCGACCGCTTTGACCTCGACGCGCCCGCCTGACGGCGTGAACGTGACGGCGTTCGCGAGGAGGCTCCACACGACCTGGCGCAGCCGCGAGGCGTCGCCGGCAAATTCGCGGACCCCCTCGGCAATCGAAACCTGGACGGTGATCGTCTTCGCGTCGGCTGCGGGCCGGATCGTTTCCACCGCGCCGCCAATCAGATCGCGGAGATCGACCGGCGTGACGTTGAGGCGAAGGTTGCCCGTGGCCATCGACGACAGCTCGAGCAGCTCTTCGACGATCTGCATCTGCGCCGCCGCGTTGCGCTCGATGGTCTCGAGGATGGCCGCCGTCCGCTCGGGCGGCACCGTGCCGCGGCGCAGCATGCGGGTCCATTCGAGCACCGCGTTGAGCGGCGTGCGCAGTTCGTGGGAGAGCATGGCGAGGAAGTCGTCCTTCACGCGATTTGCCTGCTCGAGGTCGCGAATCAGCTGCGCGCGTTCCTGGGCGAGTGCGCGCTCGTGATCTTCGAGCTGCCGGCGCTCGGTGACATCGATCACGGCGCCCGTCGCAAAGCGCGGGACGCCGTCATCGTCGAGGACGATCCGCCCGCGGTCCTGCAGCCAGCGGATCTCGCCGCCGGCCCGGACGATGCGGTACTCGAGGCCATATTCGCGGCGCTCTGCTACGGCTTCCTTGATCGCGCCCACGACGCGCGCGTTGTCGTCGTGATGGATTCTGGTGAAGTCCGGGTCGTCCAGCGAGCCCTCGGTCTCAACGGCGTCAAGGCCGAGGATCCGATTCAGGCTTTCGTCGTGAATGGCGATGTTCGTGCGCAGGTCCACGTGCCACGTGCCCACGCCCGCGGCGCCGAGCGCGTTCCTGAGGCGGTGCCAGGCAAGGAGGACGTCCTGCGGGGTCGGCATGGCCTCCCGCGCCGGATGCACAGGCGATGCCTCAGCGGGACAACCGCTGGTCCAGCTTGCTCGGGGGGCCGTGCGTCGCATGAAATTCCGGAGCGGCGGGCCGTTTGAGGCGCTCCATCGCCGCGCGCTGCCTCTCCATCTCGCGTTCGAGGATGGCCGCTTTCTTCTGCAGATCGGTGAACGGATCAACAGTCGCCTTGCGTGGGCGCGCCATAGGGGACCTCTTTCAGTTGTCTTGGGGCGAGGTCGACGATCATAACCTGGACCGTAGCGGATGCAAGACCGTTCACGGATAATTTGCACAGAGATGTATCCGACGTTCTTTCGCGTTCCGCCGTACGTGCCGATAGTCGGCAATTTCGAGATCACGAGCTTCGGCGTCCTGGTCGCGATTGGCGCCCTGGTCGGCCTCTGGGTATTCGGGCGGGAACTGGCGCGCAGTGGCCTGCCGCCGTCGGCGGGCGATGCGGCGATGGCCGGCGTTTTCGGGGGCCTTCTTGGCGCGAAGCTGCTCTGGGTGACCGAACATCTTGGTGAGGAGCCGTTCAGGGACCTGCTTTTCAGCCGCGGCGGCATGAGCTGGTTTGGCGGCCTTCTGGGTGGGGTCGGCACCGCGCTGATCGTCATACGACGGCAGCGCCTGCCGATCGTCGCGACGCTGGCGGCCGCCACACCGGCGTTGGCGATCGGGCACGCGATCGGGAGGATCGGCTGTTTTCTGGTTGGCGACGACTACGGCCGGCCGAGCGATTTGCCGTGGGCGGTCGCATTCCCGCAAGGTCTGCCGCCAACCGACGTGCCGGTGCATCCCACCCAGCTCTATGAAGCGCTCGCACTTGTCGTCGTCGCCTGGCTGCTCATTCGATGGCGGCGGCGGAAGGTGCCGGATGCGATCGTCGTTGGCCGGTATCTGGTCCTCGCTGGATCGATCCGGTTTGCGATCGAATTCATTCGCGTCAACGTCCGAGTCGTTGGACCGTTGACGGTCGCGCATCTTGTCGCGCTTGCGCTCATGCTGATCGGAGTCGCAGTGCTTGCCTTGAACCGACGGGAGGCATGATTCAACGTGACTCAACTCCCCAATGGCAACTCCCAACTGCCAAGGTCGCGCCGAATTTCAGTGAGGCATTACAAGTGGGCCTTGGTGCTTGGTCGTTGCGCGTGTTAGTCTGAGTGTTCCGCCGCAGGCAGAAGTCCTGTCTTGCGGGCCTGTCGCGGGGTGGAGCAGTCCGGTAGCTCGTTGGGCTCATAACCCAAAGGTCGGGGGTTCAAATCCCCCCCCCGCAACCAACTTTTCAAGCGTCGGCTGACAATTGGCTGACAATCGGTAGAGACTCGCCGGGTGTTTCGGCGCCGGGTTGAGTCCACTCTCATTTCGCACCGCACGGAGCCGTACAATCTGGCGACGGGATTTCGGTTCAGTCACCAGAGATGAAGGTTCGAGATGTCCTCCGCCTGCTCAAAGAAGATGGATGGCTCGTGGTCGTGACGGAAGGTAGCCATCGTCAGTTGAAGCATCCGACCAAGTCAGGTCGCGTGACCGTCAGCGGTCATCCGTCGCTCGACGTGCCGAGAGGCACACTCAACAGCATCCTGAAGCAGGCAGGGCTAAAATAGATCCGTGGAATACCTGGTCGTCATCGAACGAGGTCCCGCGTCTGTCGGCGCTTACGTGCCGGACCTTCCGGGCGTCGGGGTGGTGGGACGATCGGTGGCCGAGGTCAAGCGTCTGGTTGAAGGCGCAATCCAGCTCCACATTGCGGGTTTGCGAGAGGATGGCCTCCCAGTCCCGCAGCCGGCCGCCCGATCGCATAAGGTCTCGGTACCCGGAGGACGGACTCGGCGTGTCGCCGGGCGCCCGACGCGATCATCGAAGGCCCTTGCCGCGTCCCGTTTAGACAAGATGCACGATGCCGGGAAGGCTCTTTCTGACCGCCTTCATCTTAAGAGGGCGCGGCGCCCCGGGCGCGCTCTGACATCTCGGTAGGGGAGTTCTCGCCCTTATCTCCTGGAGCCTCGGCTCCAAAGCTTCTCCTGCATCGTCTTTCGCAACTCCTCATCAGTCACGTTGAGGTACCGTTGCGTCGTTTTCAGGTCCGCGTGTCCGAGTAGAAGCTGGATTGCACGCAGGTCGAGACCGCGGGCGAGCCAGCGGCATGCAGCTTCGTGCCGTAGATCGTGCCAGTGCAGATCGATCTCTGCGAGCTCCTGGCGATTCACACGCCCGCGTGACTTCGTACGCGTTGGCTCGATCCCGTGAGCGAGCAGCACGAGTGATTCCCACGCTGTGCGGATTGTGCCCTGATATTCCCCTGCCGATCCGCCGAACACGTACGCCTTCGGGCCCAGGAAACGGCGCCGCTTCAAGAGCCGAGCGAGACAGCAGGCTATCGAAAAGGCGATACGACCGCAGACCAGTCGAAAAGACGGTCCATCGGTTCCGAGGCCAGCCCGCCCGCAACCAGCGAGTGATTCCTCGCTGCGAGCGGCAGGCATTAACTTCGGGAATGCAAACGTCCGCAGCAGCACTTCACCGCAAGGCGAAAGAGTTCAGCGCACGGCGATTGGGACCGGGCTATCGCTGGGACCGACGTGGTGTGACAGCTACGCGGCGATGCGGTCGTAACGGTGGTGTAGACCACCGACTTCCGGTGTGGCGACAATGCGTCCGGCCGACAGCGGTGAGACAGGACGCGTGACCGGTGTGTCCTTGCCGAGGGCGAGATGTGTGCGCGAGCGCATGTAGTACGCGACATACGCTGTTAACACGCGTTGAAGGCCCGCGGCGTTCATCACGATTACGCGATCGAGGCACTCGCGTCGGATCGAGCCGATCACGCGTTCCACGTAGCCGTTCTGCCACGGCGATCGCGGCGCCGTTCGAACCTCCTGGATGTCCATCCCCTCGAGAGTGGTCGCGACGTGCGCAAAGACGGAATCGCGATCGTGGAGTAGATACCGGGGCGCCTCGTTCTCTGGAAAGGCGTTTCGCAGTTGCTGTGCCGTCCAGGCCGTTGTTGGATGCGCGGTGACCGCCACGTGGACAATTCGTCGGCGGTGGTGAGCGAGGATGACGAGGACGAAGAGCAGCCGGAAGGTCACCGTCGGGACGACGAAGAGGTCGGCGGCCATGATCTGGCTCGCGTGATTGGTGAGCAAGGTGCGCCATGTTTGTGACGATGGACGCGGATGCCGTCGCATGTATTTTGCAACAGTGGATTCACTCACCGCGATTCCCAGCTTCTGAAGCTCCCCGTGAATCCGCGGCGCGCCCCAAAGCGGGTTCGCGGTGGACATCTCACGAATCAACGCGCGGACATCGTGCGGCACCGCCGGGCGGCCAGTGCGATGTCGGCTCTTCCACGTCCAGAACAGGCGAAAGCCTCGCCGGTGCCACGCGAGGACGGTCTCCGGCTGGACGATGTGAATGGCCGAGCGCCAGCCATGCCATGAGCGCGCGAGCCACGTCCACAGCCTCCGATCGGCCTGCGTGAAGCGGAGACGTGGGCGGCGCGATCGATTCACGACGGCCAATTGGTGTCGGAGCGCGATGATTTCCAAGTGCAGCGAAACCCGTGACCGGACGATGAACCGAAGCGAGTAGAGCAGCGAGAAGACGACGGACGCCACGAATCGAGGCTATCGGAGAACGTATGTAACCTCAATCGACGCAACGCGTACGGTGTTTTCAACAGCCACAGGTGACCGGCATGGGGCTGGATCATTACGGGTCAGCTCCGATTCATGCACCAACGCCGAGCTACGCTGCCGCCCAGGCGAACTCCAAATCCAGATGGTTGCGGGGCCCCCGCAAATCCCTCTCTCCTAAGGCCCGCGCTTTGAACGATTTACAGCGACCAGATCAGCGCAGCAGGATTTGAACCCCACGTGCCTGGGAGTCAACTTGCGATTCCACCCTTGTACGCCGCGATAAATCACGCCGCGAGTCGCTCCAGCCCATATCCGCGCGGTGCTCCTGCACGCAATGTCAGAACACGCGAGGCGCTTTTATGTTCAGGCTGGCTTTTACGAGTGCCCCGTCGATCCGATGACGATGATCACGCTCGCAAAAGCCGGGAGCATTTTTCGCAAAGGCGAAAGTTCATGGCACCAGGGCCGCCGAGAGCCAGGTGACCGCACTTCCCGCGACAATCAACCAGATTGTAGAAATGCGAGTGAAGCAGACGATGACCAGTGCGGCTGCTGCAGCGGCGGATGTAGGCAAGTCGATTAAGGCTGTCGGAATCAGTGACGTCGCCGTCGCGAGGACGAGCCCGGCGCTGGCAAGAATGATGGCTTCTATCGCATTGCGCCATCGCTCGGAATGAACCCGACCGCGCAGAAGCGCTAGGAGAGGGAGTACGCAGAATGCGGGCGTGCTGATCGCCACCCAGCCAGCTGCAGCACCGGTCCAGCCATGAACTGCATAGCCCACCGCAACGACGTACGAACCCATCGGGCCCGGAGTCAACCGCGCTACAGCAACGGCCCGATTCAGATCCTCATCCGATAGAACACGACGATTGGTGACCAGTTCGTCGCGGAGAACCGGCAGGGATCCAAACCCGCTGAATGAAAGCAGGGTCGCTTTGAGCAGGATCGCGAGGAGTACGCCGAGGTTCACGAGGCGGAACCCTCAGACGACAGGCTGCCGACTAGGGCAGCGGCAAGCAGCACGGTCAAGGCACTGAACTGGAACAAGTCGTATGCGGCCCAGCAAAGGGCGACTAACAGCACCGCGCGGAATCGCTTCCCTGATGCGAGTTGTGGGTGGATTAGCGCCCACACGCTCGAGAGAAGCAAAACTGCGGAAACGGCAACCGCTCCCCGTGCCGCATTGGCTACGCCCGGATACTGTGCAACATCTTGGTAACTCGCCATCATCATTGCCACGATTGCCGCGCTCGGAATCGACGACGCAAGAAGCGCTATAAGAGCCCCCTCAAGGCCTCTGATCCGCGATCCTAGCGCCGCGCATATCGCTAACAGGTTCGTCCCAGGCGTCAATCGAGACGCAGCGTAGGCCAGTCTGAAATCTGAATCGAGCACCCACCCTCGCCTCGCCACGACCTCTCGCCGCAGCGTTTCGGCTGTGGCGGTTCCGCCTCCGAAGGTCAGATTTGAGTCACGAGCGAACACCGCAGCCACCAACGCTAGCGACGGACGGCTCTCTCCTGTCGCGCGATACACTGATTCCATGCCGTCCCATCCTGCGAAGCGCCGCGGCTCCGGTCAAACGGTTTCGTCATGCCTAAAGAAGCTCGCCGTCTGCCGCAAGGTGTGGTTCGAGGTGGACGGACAATTCGTGATCGGCGAAGGCGGGTTCGATCTTCTGAATGCGGTATCGACGACGGGATCACTTACAGGTGCTGCGCAGACTGTGGGTTGGTCGTATCGCCATGCGTGGGGCTATCTCCGGCGCGCGGAGGCTGCACTCGGCGCGCGATTGACACATCCACGCGCAGGAAAGGGGCGGAGCCGCGGAATCACGATCACGAGCGTCGCAGAGGAGATGATGGAGAAGGGGCGACAAGTCGGATGGCGGCCCAGTGCGAAGTCTGGCACCGAGTAGCTCGGTCAACCGAAGTCCCTTCATGCAGCTCGCGCGTAATAGCAGCGCGTCGATGGAGCCGCGAGACAGGCAGCGCGCTTTTACGGCGACGAGCTCCTCCGCCTCTTTCACTCGCTGCACCGCGCGCACGTAAGGCGCAGCCTTCTTCACTTCAGCCAACAGCGCCGACAATTCATCTGATTCGAGCTACGCTGCCGTCCAGGCGAACTCCAAATTCAGATGCTTGCGAGCCCCGCAACCAAAATCACCAATAAATTTGCCGTTTTTAGGGAGTAGCTGTGGTCGTCTCCCCACTATTTCCCAGACTGAGGAGCACAGCAGGGGAGTCGAGCAATCGAATGGCGCTCTCGATTGCCGCTGGACGGACGTGCATGTATCCCTGAGTTGTGGACAAGTCCTGGTGACCTGCCAACTCTTGAATGGCCCTGGCACCGCCCCACCATCCCTAGATGCGAAGAGAACGTATGGCGCAGCACATGAGCCCCGTTGCGAAGGTCGACCTGGCGAGCAACCCGGCCCACAAGACGCTATGAGGCACTTCCGCTGTTGCAAGCAGGCCCTGCACCGGTAGGTCGAGAAGGGAAGAAGTCGGCCGCGTAAGCTAGGTAGCCGTCACGAATTTCAACGACGAATGGCATTTGACTCGCTTCGCACTCTCAGCCTAGGTTACGCACCTATAGCAAACAAGGAGGAGGACACGCGATGCCGAACCAGCTTTCTCGCCGAACCTTGCTCGGAGCCCTCGTGGCCGCCGGCCCCGCCGCCGCCCTGGCCCGGGTCGTCGGCGCTCAAGCGCCCGCGACACCGCCTGCACCGCCCCAGCCGATGAAAGGCCCAGTGTTCGGGGCTCCTCCCACAGACTTCAAGCCGCCCTACCCGGAGGCTGGCAAGGTCAACCGGCTTGATCCCCGCCTCGACGCCCTCATTGACGCCGACGCCAAGGTGGAGAAGGTCTGTGACGGCTTCCTGCATGCCGAAGGGCCGGTTTGGGTTGGCGGCGCTAACGGCTACCTGCTGACCTCCGACACCCAGGTCAACCACATCGTCAAATGGTCGCCGACAGAGGGCCGTTCGATCTGGCTGGAGAATTCTGGCTATGACGCCAACGGAGTAGGCTGGGCCCCCCACCTTCGCGAGCCCGGTACCAACGGCCTGATCCTGGGACGCGGCGGTCTCATCGCCGCCGGATCGGGCGCACGTTCCATTCTCCGCATCGACCTCGCCACCAAGAAGAAGACCGTGCTGGTCGACAAGTACATGGGAAAGCGGTTGAATTCGCCCAACGACGTCGTGCTCGGCCCCGACGGCTCAATCTACTTCAGCGATCCTCCCGCCGCCTTGGTCAACCGCACTGGCCCCGACCGTGAGCTCGACTACGCGGGGGTCTTCCGTCTTGCACCCGACAACAGCCTGCACCTGATCGACACCATGAGTGCGCCGAATGGGATCGGCGTCTCGCCGGACGGGACAAAGCTCTATCACACCGACGGCCCCACAGGCTGGGTGGTGTGGGACCTCGACAAGCAGGGGAACGCCTCGAACCGCCGCAATTTCGTGGCCCGCAGTGTCGTGATGGGCGGCGACAGCCTGAAAATCGACACAGCCGGCAACATGTGGGCGGCAACCCGCGGAGCGGTCACGGTGTTCACGCCGGGAGGCGAGCTGATCGGCTCTATCAGTACGGACGAGGGCGTATCCAATTGCGAGCTCGGCGCAGACGGCTACCTCTACCTCGCCTCGTCGACCAGAATATTGAGGGTCAAGGCCAAGGCCAAAAAGCTGATGTTCAAGGAAACCTAACTTTGAACTTGGCTCCGTTCACGCGGAGCCGCGGCGACGGTCAGGTAACATGAATAAGAGCGAGCCATCTGCCGCAAGCCTCAGCAGCGTCGCCAAGGCGGCGCACAACAGGCTGCTAACCGGAGGGTTGCTGGTTCGAATCCAGCCTGAGGAGGCGGATGAACGCCAGTGTGCGTCAAGCAGCCGCCCAGGCAAACTCCAAATACAGATGGTTGCGCGCCCCCGCAACCAACCTTTTTTATCGATAAACCTTGATCGAAACACACCGGCCGCCAGGCCGCGTGTGTTTTACGTGTGGTTCGATTTTCAGGGCGGCAGTCCTCAATGATGGCCCCCGCATTGAGGCGTCCGACCTCGGAGCCCTCTCCATCGACGACGGGGCAATCTGCAACGACTCTCAACTTGTACTTGCCCCATGCATCAAACGGCGCCGGAATCGTCTGGAACCGCAAAATTGCGCCGAGGACATAGTTCATCGCCCAGTGTCCATTTTCCGGTGTGGCCAACAGTGACTCGCCTGCTTGATAGTACGGCTCTCCGATGATCGTCCCCGCCTCGCTCAGATGCACGCCGGGAGTGATCGCATCGAATACGGCCTTCTCCAATGGGTTGACCCCAATGGCTTGTAGCTGCACCAGCTCCTGAGTCTTCTCCAATTCCGACACGAGCTTGACCATGAGGTCACGCGCCCGCTGCTCAGGAAATACTCTTTCAAGATCGCCTCGCGTCGGGAGCGACCATGCGGGCAGAAGCGCAGTTTGTCCCCTCGGTAATCGCTCGCCGGTGGCGTCTCCGATAAAGGTTTGAAACGCAGCTTGCAGGAACGCCAGTGTCTGAACGTAGTGGGCATCACGCATCGTGTCTTCGGCTTGAGCAAGAAACGCGCGCGCCTCTTCATGCTCGACAAACGACGACAACCGAACATCTGAAAATGGCACACCAAAGAATTGACTACAGTTCTCTTCGAGAAAGGCGGTACAGCGCACGGCCAACGCTCGAACGTCTTGATACCGAGGCCAATTTCCGTGATGCTTGGCACTGACACGAAGCGTATTCAGCTCGTTGACAACTTGATCGTGGGCGAGCCGCCGTTTCGTGGTCTGACGAATCTTCTCTGGGTACGCATCGAAGTTCACCCACGTATCTGACCCGTTGAAGTGCCTGTACACGGCCGCCATGAACGCCTCGAATGCATCGTGCAGACGGTTCACCGCCCCGGCCGCAGCAAAGTCTGATGGCAGTGCCAGGTCGGCCTGTGCTTGCAACCGCGTCGATTCATTGGGAAATACAGACGCCATCGGACTTGGTCACACACCCTGGACAGCGCGAACTGTGGTCAAAACTACGGTCAGAAAATCTCGTCGAGTCGCTGGTGATCGGGCCGGTTCAGGCGATGCTGCGGGTCCGGGCCGCGTGCCACAGATCCCAGTTCATCTGCAGGTTCATCCACACCTCAGGAGACGTGCCCAGTAGCGCCGACAGTCGCCACGCTGTGTCCGCGGTCACGCCGCGCTTGCCTTTGATGATCTCGTTCAAGCGATTCGTCGTCATCTGCATGCGCGTCGCAGCCTCCGCCTGAGTGAGGCCGAGCGGCTTCAGGAATTCTTCGAGGAGCATCTCGCCGGGATGCGTTGGCGGCCGGCGCATCCGTCGGAGATCGACGACGCGCGTCGTCTTACGAGTGGTAGTCTTCACAGCTCACCTCCCAAGCATGGCCGGCGTCGAACCGAAACGTGATTCGGTATTGGTCGTTCACGCGGATGCTGTACCGGCCAGCGAGTGAACCCTTGAGCGCTTCGAGCCGATTGCCCGGCGGGACCCGGAGGTCAGCCAAGGTCGCAGCGGCGTGCACGTAGGACAGTTTGCGCCGCACGATCGGCCAGAGTGCCTTCGGAATCGTTCGCGCCCGCTTCGTATCTTCATCGTAGAAGATGTGTTCGGTAGCCGGATCACCAAACGATTGAATCACCTGTCCAATTATACCCGGCTCCCGGGGATCCGGTGATATGGGGTCACGCCCGGCCGGCCCTCGGTAGCCTAATCCTGTGCTCGCCCGCCTCAAGGCTCTCGCGGCGCTCGACCCCGCCGCGCGGGGCTGGCGGCCTTGACCCAGGCTCGACACAGGACTCTCAGGCATTTAAGGCCGGCCGAGAACAGTGGGTCACACGCCTCTTCGCGCCGTACATGGCATTTGGATTTCGAAGCGCAAACCGCGCGGTGCATTCGCTACGAAAAGTAATAGTTTTTGCGACGGTAGTTCAGGTGGATAGAGCACCGACCTTTTGAGGCGCTCAGGCGTTGCCGCACCAAAGTGCGGCAACCCGCAACAGCATGTTTTTATTCGAATTAGGAAGATGTTCACTCAATGATGTTGCCAGAAAAACGCAGCCAACTGCGAAACGAACTGACACCGGAACTGACACCGTCTTCGGGCTGAGAGTCCGCTCCGCGCCACTCACTCCAACGATCTGTGGAGTGTCGGCGCAGCGGGTCTGCGATCCATCGAGCGGGAACACGTCGAGACTGGGACCGCCACACTTCTGGATAGGGGCGCCCGTCATTTTGCGACGCTCTGCAGCCGCGCGTCTCGCAGTTCAGTACGCACGGCATTACCCGCCACGATTGCCGCATAGGTTTCAAACCGATCGCCACAGTGGCAACCGCTATTGAGGAGATAGAGCGAGGTCATGGCGCCGCCGCTCCTGATGTTGTGATGGCTGAGGACTTCCACAGCATGTTGCAGTTCATGCCCGATGGATCCCATGACTTCGAGATCCACCTTCCGTGGGTCGATAAGGATTCGGAGCACTCGGTTGGGGCCGGCCATCGTCATCGTGCTCGACAGGCAGGCCCGCACCTTATGGCCGCACTGACCTTCCGAGACGTACACGATGCCATCGGTGCTGTTAATCCGATCCACCAGGTCCAGAACAGGCGAAAGCCGCGTCGGTGCCAGGCGATGACGGTCTCCGGCTTGACGATGTGAACAGCCGACCGCCAGCTGCACCATGCTCGCGAGAGCCACGCCCACAGCATCCGGTCTGCCGACGTCAAACGGAGGTGTTGGCGGCGCGATCGATTTACGACGGTGAGCTGGTGTCGGAGCGCGATGATTTCCAGGTGCAGCGCGGCTCGTGACTTGACGAGGAGGCGCAGCGAGTGGAGCAGCGAGACGACGACGGACGTCACGACGCGAGGCTATGCCGCACGTCAGACGCGAGGTGTACGACGCACTGAAGCCCCTGCATTCCGCGAGGTGTCCGTTTGCGGATCTCCCGGCGAGCAAGACCGGTCGTTGGGGAAGCGGCGTCACACGCGAGGAGATGAAGGATATGCAGTGGCTGCGGCCAAAATCAGTCGCGCAGATTCGATTTGTGGAATGGACGGCTGAAGGGCTGCTGAGACACGGGTCGTTTATCGGGCTTCGATCGGATAAGCCGGCACGTGCAGTTCGACGAGAGACCTAAACCGAGGCGTTGTGGGGTCCTCGGCGCGTGACCCGCTCACGGGGCCCGGTCTGCGCGTATCCACACCAAAGCAAACTGTGCCTGATCGTCCTTGGTAACCAGTCTGACTTGTTGGTCTGTTGCGTTTCCTTTAGGATTCACACGTCATGACGATAAGAACCCATCCTTTGAAGCCGACATTCATCCTCTTGTTCTGTGCGTGCTTCGTCGGGTTCAGCCACCTTATCTACGGGCAGGGGGCGCCGCCGGCGAACCCGCGGGCGAGCGATTGGGTGGTTCGCACCTTTGAGCCAACAGCGGCCCGACTGATCTATACCTCCGCGCGGGCGATGGGCATGTTGCGCGGGGTGGGGGAATACGACGTCTGGTCCAGTCTGCGCTACGAAGGCTCCGGGGCGATGTGGGAGGGCACCACCACAAACCCGGCGGATTGGCCCCGGATTGAGTTGAGCCGGTACTATGTCGAAGTCGCCTACGACCCTGAATCGGGGCTCCGTTCCGATCTCACCACGTCCAAGGGCCAGCGCACAGTGTGGGCTGTCGCCGGCGATTCCTCCTGGAACGAGCAGGATGTTGCAGCCGAGGGCCCGCCGGTGGGGAAGTCGCAGACCCCCGCACCGCAGCTTCGCGATTGGCGGCAGAAACTGCTGGCCATCACCCCCGGTGGCGCGATCAAACTGGCGCATCAGAATGTCAAACAGGTGAAAGTGACGGACCTGGGAAACCGGACCTATGAACTGAGTTTTCCCACGAACAATACGAAGATTCGACTCGATCGTGACCGTCATCCCGAGCTGGTGGAGATGACGGTGGATCACCCCGTCCTGCGCCGGGCGACCTTGACGGCAGAATATTCCGGGTATCGGGATTACGAACCGATTGATCCGTTGCGGAGCGATGAAGCGTTCAGCGGGTTCACCTTCCCGAGCCGCATCGTGCACAAGCTCAATGGCCGCACGATCCTCGATGTACAAGTCAAAACCTGCTGGTGCACCAACCCCTATGTCATTTTTCCGATTCCTGCGAATATCATCTCGACCTCGGCGGGTCGATGATGGGATGTGAACACGCGCCGATGCGAAACACGTTGAGGCGATGATCGTTAGAGGAGTCAATGCTATGGAGCCAGTGAGGAAATCGAGCTACAACAAGTTGTGCTTGCGCGTGTGTCTGGCTATGACCCTCGTGGCCGGCGTCGCGTATCCCACGCATGCTCACCATTCCCTGTCCGCCCAGTACGATTACGATTGGCCGTTCAAGTTCGACAATGCCGTGCTGACCAAGGCGAGCTTCGTGAATCCGCACGTGCATCTTTACTTCACCGTCAAGAACGAGAAAGGTGAAGTCGAACAGTGGGAGATCGCCACCGTCGGAATCCGGGGACTCAACGGCCTCGGACTCGGCAAGGAGACCTTGAAAGTGGGGGAGACCTACACGATTCGCGGCTTGCGGGCCCATAACGGGGCGCCGAGCGGCTTCCTGGCGGAAATTGTCGTGAATGGAAAATCGCATATTGTCTGGTCCGGAGATCCCACCGCGTAGGGCATCATGTCACTGAGGGGACCGAAATCTACGGCGGCGTTCATGGCGGTTCTCGCCATGTTCTCGTGCTTCCCTGGGGGTGTCGCGTACACCCAATCTCAAAGCATCGTGGGGACATGGGTGGTGACAGAGTCCGTAAGGAAGTCGTTACCCCCTCAGGAGATGGTGGGAGCGACGGTGACCTTCAACGCCGACCAGACGTTCGCGATCGAGCGGCCACAGCGAAGTTCCTATTCGGGCACGTACCGCCTGAACCCCGAAGCGCGGACCATTGACCTGGCCTTCCGCGGCAAGAACCTTATACGGCCACACGAAGGTGACGTGTGGGAAGGCATCTATCGGTTCCAATCGGACGGTCGTTTGGAGATCAACACGGCGCAGGGCCTCGAGGCACGGCCGACGGACTTTCTGTCCGGGTACGATCTAACGTTGATGACGTTGAGCCGCAAAAACTAGCGGGAGAATCGAAATGCGTATCGTGTCGAAAGCGCTTGTTGCCGTTGGAATCGCTGCCGCTCTGGCGCAGCAGGGTTTGGCGCAGGCTCCTTCCCCCGCAGCACCTCGTACGCGTGAGCAATTGCTGAGCGCGCCTACACCGCGCACGGCACAAGGCCATCCCGATCTGAACGGTGTCTGGAACCGACAGGTCCCAGCCGCCGCCGCTGCGGCCGGAGGGCCGAGAGCGTTCTATCTCTATGACGGTAACACTCCAAACCAGGCCAATGCCAATGAAAGCGCGTGGGCAGTGCGAGACGGGGACTTTTTCTGGCTGGAGATCGATCAGGAAATCATCATCAAGTCCAACCGCGAGAACATGCCTCTCTACAAGCCCGAACATTGGGAGCAGGTACGAGACAACGAAGAGTTCGGGTATGAGAGGCCGGCCGATCCCGGCTGGGGGTGTCAAGAGGTAGGCATCGTCAAGCGAGGTTTCCCAGCGGAGATCATTCAGTTCCCGCACAAGGTGCTGCTGCGGTACGGCGGGGCCCGTTCAGCAATTCGTGAAGTGGCGACCGACGGCAGAGCGCTGCGATCAGAGGATCAATACGAAGGCGCAAATATTTTGGGGGGCAGTACCGTCGGCCGCTGGGAAGGCGATACTCTCGTCGTCGAGACCGTAGACTTTGCCCCCGATCTTGTCTGGTACAGCGAACGCGGGTGGCCCATGAGCCCGGACACAAAAGTCACCGAGCGATTTACCAGAAAGGGCGACGTGCTCAGGCTCGAGACGACGGTCGATGATCCGGCATTTATCCGGCCGTGGGTACTCACTCCGATGGAACGTCAAACAAACCCCGGGGCCCTGCTCCCCCCTGCTCCCACATGCGTCGAACTGGATAAAGAGTTCCTAACGGGGGCGCGTTTTGGAGAGCGCTTCAAGAAGTAACGCTATCGATCGGCTCGCATGGATCTGTGGGGCAAGCCTTGCAGGCTTGCCTCGCGCGACGCGCGGACTCCGCCGCAGACCTGCGCGATCATCGCGTCTGTTCCGCGAACGCGTCCCCGACTCGCAGCGCCAGCGAGGACGTGTTCGCGTGCGCCATGTTTGACGTGACCGCGATGACGATGCCGCCGTCGCGCCCCATCATCAACGACATCACCGTGCCGCCGGCGAGCTCACCGTTGACGCTGCCGGGGTTCGTCGCCAGCGCGACGCGCACGAGATCGGACGGCGTGGAATAGAACGCCATCCCGTTCGCGCAACAGGCCAGGTCGCGCATGTACATCAGTCGTCGTCCACGACCGGGATCGTCATCGGATCTCGGGACATAGAACGTCGCGCGATCACCCGGCAGCGGGTACTCCGCGGGCATGAGACCGAGCGGCTGCCAGATGACGTGACGGAGGAGCGTGAGGGGCGGGAAGTCCTCTCCCTCCTCGCCGATCGCTTCAGGGCTCCATTCTTTCGCCGCATCCGCCCCGGTATTGGTCAGCCCGAGCGGCGCAAGAGCGGGGATGACCACGGACGCGGCGGTGCCGATGTTGAATCGCGTGTCTGGTGTGACGGGCGTGCGCGTGACGACGTCCCTCCATCCGAAACCTTCTGCCCAGACGATGGTGCCGCCGGCCCCGACCGCCACGGACACGCCGGGCAGGTTTTGCTCCAATACGGCTGCGCGCACGAGTTCCCGCGCGCGCTCGACGGCCGCCGTATATTGCGGCGACGGCGCCGAGTCGACGACCGATGGCACCGCCTGCGACTGCGGGAAGAGAGGCGCGGTCACAACGACCCCGTGGATCAGAAATGCCGCGAACGCGGCGACGACGACGCCAACGGCAAGCGTCGTGCGGGCAGCCCAGATGGGGAGCCGGTTGCGCGCGGCCCTGACACCGAGCACGACTCCGACCACCATCAGCAGCATGCCGATGATCGCGGCCCCTGGCGCGTCGTCGGCGTCGGCCACATAGATTCCCATGGCCGCGACGGCCAGGCCGAGGGCGATCAAGGTGAATGCCTTCACGGGGTTCATCACAGTGATCTTCATGCCCGCAGTGTGACCGAGGCCCCGCCGCGGAGTCCTCACCAAACCGTGAGCGGCCGATGAGATTCGAGTGAAATGCCGCGAAACTGCGAGAGCTGGAACGCGTGCAGCGAGTCCTTCACCTGAGACTCACCTCGCGAAACCTTGGCGAACCTTTCAATATGAGGCCATTTACGCTGCGTCTCGGATCAACCAGTTGCGGAAATCGTCCTGTGCCTATCGAGAAGTCGGTACGTGGGCGTAACCCGAGGTTTGGAAAACCACAACCCGCGTGGCCTCCCAGTCCAGCAGCCGGCCGCCCGATCGCATAAGGTCTCGGTACCCAGAGGACGGACTCGGCGTGTCGCCGGGCGCCCGACGCGATCATCGAAGGCCCTTGCCGCGTCCCGTTTAGACAAGATGCACGATGCCGGGAAGGCTCTTTCTGACCGCCTTCATCTTAAGAGGGCGCGGCGCCCCGGGCGCGCTCTGACATCTCGATAGGGGAGTTCTCGCCCTTATCTTCTCGAGCCTCGGCTCCAAAGCTTCTCCTGCATCGCCTTTCGCAACTCCTCATCAGTCACGTTGAGGTCGTACTGTCCCATCGGTCAACCGAAGTCCCTTCATGCAGCTCGCGCGTAATAGTTGAGAAGCCCACCGAGTCGCGCGCGGCGACGAATGGGACCGATCGTCCGCATCGCGGCAGCATCGGCGATCAGCTCGTTGTCGAGCCCTTGGTGGTTCCGCTCGCGATGACAGTGCTCGAGGTACTCGGCGATCACGAGACGGAAGTGACGGTCACCCAGGGAAACGAGGTGATTCAGGCATTCTTCCTTGATTGACCGCACGAAACGTTCGGCGTGCGCGTTGGCGTTCGGCGCGGTGCTGCAATCGAAGCCGAAGGCGCGCCGCATCAGGTCGGCCCAGAGCCGGCCCCGCGCGCGCCGTTCAGCCCCACTCGGCGTGACCGCGTCCGTCTCACCATGGAGGAGAGGCTCCGAGTGCGCTTAGCGCTTAGAGGATTTCCCGTGTTGGATTCTCAGCGATAATGACACAGCGTCAACATGTGATGTTCAAAGGAGACGACCGATGAAGCGAGTCATTTGCGTCGTGGCGGGACTAATGGCGTTCGCGGTGTCTTCTGCAGCCCAGGCGCCGACGGCTGGTCAGAAAGTAGGCTTCGCGACCAACCTGCAAAACACCTATGGGACTCTCAAGGGGAACCTCACGCGGGCGGCCGAGGCCATGCCCGAGGCCAACTACGGATTCAAGCCAGCGCCCGACCCGGAGCTCCGGACGTATGGTCAGTGGATCGGCCACCAGGCCGACAATCAGTTCACCAACTGCGCCACGCTCAAGGGCGTGACGAGCCCGAGCCCTGCCCAGAGTAACGAGAAGAAGGCGACCAAGGCCGAATTGGTCAAAGCTCTGGCGGACGCGTTCGCGTTCTGCGACGGTGCCTTGTCAGCGCTGACCGATCAGGATGCGTTGCAGATGATCAAGCAGGGCGATGGCGAAACCGCGCGCGGCGCAGTGGTCTCGGCGCTGCTCTCGCACGGCCTCGAGTCCTACGGCATCACCGTCGTGTATCTGCGCGCCAAAGGCATCGCGCCGCCGGCTGCGCCTCCGGCGGCGGGCCGCGGTGGACGAGCCGGCCGCGGACAGTAACGCGCTTTGTCCTTCGCCACCGACTCGGCGCGGCCCTCGGTCGGCGTCGACCTCTCTTGAATTGGTGACGTCGGAAACTGGAGGGACGAGAGGTTGATCACGGCCCGAGTCTCTTCTGAGCGAATCGACGTCGGCTGAGTAATGGGACGGTACGAGCTCCCGACGAACCACCGTCACGCGGTTTCGACCCGCGAATATCAGAGTGATTCATCGTTGCTGTCGCTCGGCCGATCAGCTGACTGGTTTTCAAAGACCGCCCGCGCCCGGATGGCTCAAGAGGGCCGGGCGGTCTTTCCATATCAGAACAGGAATCGCACTCCCAACTGCGCCTGGCGCGGGTAGCCGATGCCGGGAATGAACCCGGTCGGCTGGCGGAACGTTGCGCTGCGCGCGTTGCCGGTATAGCTCCCACCAAAGTTCACGGTGTTGAACAGATTGAAGAACTCGGCAAAGAGACCCACCCTGCGGTCAGTCGAGCCCAGCGACACGAACTTCGTCGCGCGCAGGTCGAAGACGTAGGTCGCGTCGCCGCGGCCGGCGTTGAGCGACACCTGCTGGCCGGTCGCCGGATCGATGTAGCGATCGTTGTTGTTGCCGTCGGCATTGAGGTCGCTGCCGGCCGTCAGGTTGAACGGACGGGCACTCGCCGTCTGGAAGACCGGTGAGAGCTGGATGCCGTAGGCGAGATCGAAGACGCCGGTCGCCACGAGGCGGTGGCGTTCGTCGTTGCCGGTCGGCCCCCACTCGCCGGGACCGAACGGCTGGTCGTAGATCATCGGCGCCCCTGCGCCGCCACGCGCGCCGGTCGAGCCGCCGTACGCCATGGCATGCGCGAACGTGTAGTGCGCCTGCAACGTCGCGCGCGGGAACCGACGCTGGAGCATCACCGTCGTCGCGTCGTAGCGCGACTTGTTGATCGCCGAGAGGATGTTCACGTTCGAGAACTGGTTCGCTGGGTAGCCGTGCGCCAGGAGCGCCGGCACCAGCCGGCGTTGCCCGTTGATGATCGGGTTGATGTTGAGATTGCGCAGGCCGTTGCGCCCAACCGAGTAGGTGAAGTCGGCCGTCACGACCGTGTTCGCCGCGAGCGTGTGCGCGTAGCCGACGTGCGCGACGTGTGAGTACGGGTCGGCGTAGTGATTGCCGTACCACTGCCCCGTCGAGTTCGGCCCCAGCCTGTTGCCTTCCGTCGGCTGCGCCGGCACCGGATCGATGCCGAGACGGTACGTGGCGAGCTGGCCGACGCCGACCGCCGTGTTCACCAGCGTGGCGAGGATGTTCAACGGACGGCGGTTCTGCGACTCGAGGTCACCCGACGCCGCCGAGGTGTTGTACTGGTCGAAGTAGAGTCCGTACCCGCCACGGATCACGCGCCGGCCGTCGCCCGACAGGTCGTAGGCGAAGCCGAGGCGCGGCGAGATGTCGTTCCTCGGTGTCTTCGGCAGCGCGCCGTTCGGATCGCCGAGGTCACGCAGCAGCAGCATTGTCGCGTTGTTCGTCCAGTGCTGCTGGTCGAGGAAGTGGATGTCGACGTCATAGCGGATGCCCAGGTTCAGCGTCAGCTTCGAGTTGACGCGCCAGTCATCCTGGAACCACCCCATCACCTGCGCGGCGTTCTTGCGCGACTCCGCCGCCGAGCCCACGCCGTTCATCGCGCCGCCGTTGGCCTGCTGCCACTGCCGGACGATGCCCGGTGTCTGGAAGCCCTGCGGATAGCGGCCGTTGCTGTTGGCGGCGATGACCGACGGGTCGTCGAAGAACGTCAGCGTGGCGAAGTGCTCGTTGTTGTTGTAATTACCGATGTGCCGCAACGCGTTGTAATTGCCGCCGAACCTGAGCGCGTGACTGCCCATCAGCAGTGAGACGTCGTCGCGGAGCTGCAGCACGTACGCGTCGGTAAGCGAACCGCCCGAGCCGCCGGCGCCGGTGTTGACCGTCGGGAACGAGAGCCGCGGCGGGAAGATGTTCACGTTCGGGAAGTCGCGCGTGTAGTGCTGGCCCGTGATGTTGCTGGTCACGTCGCTCACACGGCTCAGATGATTGACCTGGCTGGTGATCTGGTTCAGGCCTTTGTTGCCGAGCACGAGGCTGTGCTGGCCGACGACGCTGTACATCCGGATGCGGCTGTTCTCGGGCTCGCGCTGATCGTTGTTGGTCGCCACGGTGACGGCGTCACGATCGTCGTGCTGGCCGGCGTAGCGCAGCATCACGGACTGCGTGTTGGTCAGCTGCGCGTTGCCCTTCACCGTGAACATCAGCAAACGGCCCGGCGTCGGCGCAAAGAGCGGGTGGTCCGGGTTGACGAGGCCCGAGGGGATTTGTCCCGCCTTCATCGCGTTGACGAGGATGTTCAACTGGCCATAGGCGTCGGTGGGCGAGGAGTTCGGCACCGGGAACGACGTGTCTTCCTCGACCTTCTCGATCGCGCCGAAGAAGAACATCCGGTTCTTCATGATCGGGCCGCCCACCGAGCCACCGTACTGCTGGCGGCTGAACGGTACCTTGTCGGTCCCGGCCCGCTTGGTGAAATAGTCCTTCGCGCTCAGCTTGCGATCGCGCTCGTAGCCGAAGGCCGATCCGTGCAACTGGTTGGTGCCGGACTTGGTGACCATCTGCAGCGCAGCGCCCGCGCCACGCCCGTCGGTGGCATTGAAGAGACTTGTCGAGAGCTGGAACTGCTCGAGCCCCTCGACCGTGTAGCTCATGAGCGGTCCGCCGTACGCGTTGTCGCGATTGTCGGCGCCGTCGACGGTCGCAATGACGTTCGTGCCGGCGGAGCCGCCGTACGAGACGCTGCCGACGTTCTGCTTGCTGCGGTGCATCGGCTCGATGGGGGCGGCGCCCGGCAGCAGCTCCAGCATGCCGCTGATCGTGCGCGTGATCATCGGGAGGTTCTGCAGCTCGGTGGCCTGGATGGTGGAGGCGACCTTCGACTGCGTGACCTCAATCATCGGCGCCTCACCGGTCACGGTCAGCGTCTCGTTGACGCCGGCAAGCGCGAGCTTGAAGTCCAGCGTCAATGTCGCGTTGATGCCGAGCGTCACGTTGCGCCGTTCGGACGGCTGGAAGCCGGCGAGCTCGGTCTTGACGCTGTAGGTGCCGGGCTCGAGCCCGGGCATGAGGTACCCGCCTTCGGCGTTGGTAACCGTGGTGCGGACCACGCCGGTGTTCGTATTCGTCGCCGTAATCGTGACGCCGGGTAGGACCGCGTCACCCTGATCGAGCACGCGTCCGTTGAAGGTGCTCGTCGTCTGTCCAAGGACGAGTCCTGATGTCAGCATCAGGAACGACGTCGCCAACCACAGTACACGCCGTATCATCATGCCTCCTCCGTCCTGAGAACACCCGCGGTGTTCGAGTTCGCCGATCTCTTGCGACCTGCGTGACCGGCGGGCGGAGTATACAATGTGGCGATTCAACGGAGAGCATCATGCGCTTGCACCAACTGACGATTGCGGCGGCCGCGCTCCTGATTTCAACGCAGGCCTTTGCGCAGGAATGGGTGGAGTACACGAACACTCAGGACCGTTTCACGGTCAATTTGCCCGCACAGCCAACGATTCGGGAGTTCACCTACACGTCGTGGCTCGATGCCAAGCTGCCGGCACGGGTATATACCGTGGAGCGTGGCGCAGAGCGGTATTCGGTTACGTTCGTCGACTATACGCAGGCCGAACGTGTCCACACCGAGATGGCCAAGGCCCTGAACTGCTTACCGGGCGCGCCGCAAGGCCAGTGCACCGCTGCGATCGCCGGCGCTGATTCGGCGGCGCAGGGTATCGGCGCCTGGAAGTACGACGTGCTCGGCGCCCTCGACCACGCGAGCGAAGCGTTCCTCAAGCGCAACGCGAAGGTGACGTACTTCGCCTGGGCGACGATCGATCGGATCGTGGGCCGGCAGATTCACCTGACCAATCCGGACCAGTCGAGGACATTCGTCCAGATCCACATGCTCGAGAATCGTCTGTATATCTTCGAGGCCACTGTTCCGCCGCGTGCGCCCGAGCCAGGACTGTTTCAGCAGTCGCCGCGGTTTCTCGATGCAGGCGGGAAAGCCGTGCGTTACCCCGACAACTACATGAACATGTACGGCATTCCTGAGGCATCGCCGGCGCGACAGGGAACACAAGCCCCGCGCGGGGGACGGGGAGCAGCGGCGGGACGGGGAGCACAAGCCCCGTAGTTCAGGCGAGCGTCAGCGAAGGTGCGGCGACGTGGCCGCAGCCGGTGTCGACTCCGCCCCCGGCGGCTCGGTGAACGGCGCGATCACAGTGCGGTCGTAGCACACCGCAAGAATTTCCAGCTCCGCCGGCCGCCGATGGACCCGTAGGGTCCCTTCCGGAGACATAGGTAACACTTTCGGATCACCTTTGGCGATGCTCCGCCTACAAACTCGCGAAATATGCGTTCGATGACCGCCGCTTGGGCCGGCTCAATCTCTCGCTCACCTGTCGCGATGGTTGCGCCGGCGACCGACCTCACTACCCGGTAGCCGTAGCACAATGCGCCGCCGGATTTCTCGCCTCGACTCGTCCTCGGAGGCCCCGACGGGTCCTATCGGCGAGATCCTTCAAGAACAATGCGTTCATCGTTCCCTTGAACAGTCCTTCCCGCGATCCGAACGTGGCGCTCGGGCCTCTACACGACCGTTCTCTCTATCCTCTAGAATTCGATCATGCGCGTCGCGATCATTGGACAGCAGGCGTTTGGCAAGAGCGTTCTGGAGGCGTTCGTCGCTCGCGACGACGAGGTTGTCGGCGTGTTCTGCGCTCCTGAGAAGGAAGGCGCGCGACCTGATCCGCTGCGTCTGGCGGCGCAGCAACTCGGCGTAAGGGTTGTCACGTTCCCCACGCTCAGGGCGGCCGCAGCCGAAGAGGCGTTGGCCGCGCTCGGCGCCGATCTGGCGGTCATGGCCTTCGTCCTTCAATTCGCGCCTCAAAACTTCATCAATGTCCCCAAGCATGGAACCATCCAGTACCATCCGTCGCTCCTGCCGAAGTACCGCGGCCCGTCGTCGATCAACTGGCCATTGATCAAGGGCGATCGACAGACGGGCCTGACGATCTTTCGACCGACTAACGGACTGGACGAGGGCCCGATCATCCTGCAGAAGACCGTCGAGATCGGTTCCGACGACACGCTGGGAACCGTCTACTTCGATCGCCTGTTTCCGATGGGCGTTGCCGCGTTGCTCGAGGCGGCGGATTTGGTCGCGTCGGGGCAGTCACGCGAACGTCCCCAGGACGAAACGCAGGCGACGTACGAAGGCTGGTGCCGGGACCCGGAGGCGCAGATCAACTGGTACGCCCACCTGGACGCCATCTACAATCTCATCCGCGGCTGCAATCCGTCACCCGGCGCGTGGACGACCATCGGCGGATGTCGTGTCCGCCTGTTCGATGCTCGAAAACATGTCGCGCGCCGCTTCGGCGACGTCGCCGGAAAGATCGGCGAAATTTGCGCCGTTGGCGATCAGAGCTTGCAGATCGCCGTGCAGGGCGGACGCCTGGAAGTGTTCAAGGTGCGGGCCGACGGCGGCGAGAAAATGACGGCGGCTGCATTTGCGGCGGCCGCCGGACTGAAGCTCGGATCGAACGTGAGTATTGCTATCGATCCGTTGTACTCGTAATCGTCGCGGCCTTCCTTAGGAATCCCACAGTCTCTCGGCCGGTTCAGCCCTGTTCGCGCCGAGCGCCATGACCGCCGTTCGAGCTAGCGGGTGGGTTCGATCATAACTGGCTGCGCTGATCGAGACGCGCGCCAGTGTGTCAGTGAGTGTGTCAGACGACGTCGAACACCGACGCCGGACATCGAAAGCATTCTGGAAAGATGGTGAGCCGGGTGGGAATCGTCCACGTTGGCGAGGCCGAAGGTCGGAGCCGCGTGGCTGAAGCCGGTCCGGGCTCAACCAACCCTCATGAAATGAGGGTTGGTGAGCCTAACTTTCGCCAGTTGGAACCAGATTGCCGGCTGTGTGGCGATCGTCTTCGAGAACCTGGAAGACGGCTAGCATTGACGAGGTGTTGGAGCAGTTCCCTGTTACGTGGGAGCAGGTCACGGCCGTGCTCGAGTTCGCCGCCCGGAGTCTCGACGCGCGCGTGCCCGGGCTTTGAAGCGCCTCGTGCCGACCAACTGAATGGCGCTGCAGCTCGCGGCAGTCCTCTGTCGTTTTCGTGGTGGCAACACTATGATGCATCCAACCAGGATGAGGAAAACGCCGATGCCGAAGCGCTCGCTCGCCGCCCTATCTTTCGCGTGCCTTTCCGCTCTGACCGCCGCAAACGCACATGCCCAATCGCTGCTATCCGACAAGAAGGACATCACCGGCTTTGCCGCGCGAAAGATGATCGAGGCGTGTCTGGCGCAGGCAGCGCGCGACCACTACCCGATCGCGCTAGCGGTCGTGGATTCCGCGGGCTACCTGGTGTCGTATCAATCGACGGATGGGGCGACAGGGAACACAGGTGTGACCGCGCAGTTGAAGGCGAAGACCGCCGCCAAGTTTCGCCGCGCAACGAGCGAGCTTTACGAACGCGTGAATATGCAGATCAATCGCGCTCCTGAGTGGATGGGCTATTTCCCGATCCCGGGTGGCTTTCCCATCGTTGTTCAGGGCGAAGTCGTCGGCGCCATCGGCGCAGGGGCCGCGGGGTTATCGGGCGGCAGGGATGAGGACTGCGCGCAAAACGCCATAAAGTCCGTCTTCGGCGACGGCAAGACATTGCCGCCGGCCAGCCCGCAGCCGCTGCTCGCTACCCGCAAGGCCATCACGACCGCCGCCGGGCGCGCGCTCGTGGATGCGTGCGTCACCTATGCTGGTCAGAAGAAGTACACCGCACTCGGCATTGCGGTGGTGGATCCCGATGGAACGCTCGTGTCGTTCCAGGGGACGGAAGGCGCAAGCCCGACAGCGCTCAAGACGGCCGAATTGAAGGCCACGACGGCAGCGCATTGGCGGCGCCCGACGATCGAACTATGGGAACGCGTGAACAAGCAGATCAACCGCGCCCCAGAATGGATGGGCGATTTTGCCCAGCCGGGTGGGTTTCCCATCTTCATCGGCAACGAGATGGTGGGCGCGATCGGCGCTGGCGGAGGCATCGGGAACCAGGATGACGAATGCGCGCAAGCCGCGATCAAAGCGGTATTCGCCAATGCCTCCACGACTCGAGCGCCTTAACGGGGCGAGTGGACTTTCGGGTGAAGGGAGTGGAGCGGTGCGTCCCAATCTAGCAGCTGTTCCTCCTGTTGCCACCCCACCTGCCGCCTGCCACCTGCCACCTTCGCGCTCACGCTCGATACCTACTCGCACGTTCTGCCGAACTTGCAGGCCGAAGCCGCAAAGCGGATGGACGAAGCGATTGGCTGTCAGATTGGCTGCCCAGACGAGGACAGCACATCGCCTCGCGCCTCGGTTAGATAGCCATCCGACGCAACGGTCGCAGCCTTCCTTTGACTATTCAGGACTATCAGTTCACCGCTCCCGACGATCACAAGGTCACCGGTCATTAGGGGCACGTCAGGCTTGCTGTCAGTGGCGATCGAAGGACAGACATCCGCAGGATTCGTAGCCGATGAAGCGCTGTCAGACGGTCATCACTGCGCTCCATGAGGTGCGCGTTCGGTCGCCAGACGCGACACGTACTCGCGAACACCGGTCGGTCGAATGTCCGGGTAGCGGTCATTCATCAACGGCCCCAGCTTTCCGCTGCCGTTCAGCATGGCGCGCCAATACATCAACGGTAGCCACGCGGGAACGTTCGCCGGCTCGGCGGCGTACCGATTCTTGATCTCGGCATCGAGCTCGCTGAACGATCCCAAGGATTTCACTGTGATCGGCGCACCCAAGCCCGCCTCGACTTCCTTGACCAGGCGATCAAACGACAGCGAGTCCCCGGCGACGAACAGTTTGTCGGGCACGGGCTGGTCGTCCAGCGCCGCTGCCGCCGTATAGGCAGCCGTGTCGTCGTAGGTGGTGAACTGCATCTCCGCATGGCCGTCGCCCCAGCCATACGCTTCACGCTTCTGGAGATTGACGGCGCCGAGGAATCCGAACAGCACGCGACGGTCCAGAAACGCACCGTTCAGCACGTGCACTACTTCTACGTCGCCGCGTTCGACGTCTGCACGGCGTGCGAACTCGCGCCTGTGATCAGATGAGACGTTGTCGCCTTCTGGTACAGTGAACAGATTCATCGAGTAGTCAGACGCAATGAAGCGTCGCACGCCGGCTTGACGCGCTGCACGCAGGAACCGCAACTGCGCGTCGACGATCGTCTCCGGACCTCCCTGCACCGCCGACACCACGCTGAAGACGTCCTGGAATGCCGCCTGTTCGTCCTCGGCAATCTCTGCGCCTTGTGCGAGATCCGCTGGCACCTTGGAGCGGCTGCCTGGTCGAACCAGCAGGCGGAGTCGAGCGCCTCTCTTCAGCAGCTCGCGTCCAATCAGCGTTCCAAGGTTGCCCGTCCCGCCCACAAGAAGTACCGTTTTCATGAACATCTCCTTCGTTATTTCCGGCGTTGGTGCATGAATCGGAGCGGGCCCGCAACGATCCCAGCCCATGCCGGTCACCTCCCGATGGCGTACGACGCAGGCCTGCCACGCTGAGTCATCTGATTGAGGATGTTGCATGCGAGGACGGCCTCCGTCCCCTGCCCTGCCGGACTGCGCGCGCGAAGCCTCTCGCCGATGATCGACTTGTACCGGAAGAAGGCGTTCTCCACGCGGGCCTGCCGATGGTAGCCAGATGCCTTCTTCCACTGTCGTCGTCCGATCGGCGTCACCTTCCGAATCGTGCGATCGCGAGCGCTCGACCGCCGCTTCCGTCGAGACACTCTTGCCGTCTTGGTCGGTGGCACCACGACGGTCGCGCCACGCGCACCCAGCAGCATCGTAGAAGGCGATCGAGTCGTAGGCCGCGTCCCCCGTGACGCTGGCGACGTCACCGTCGACCGCCTTGATCAGTTCGATGGCCGTCGTCGCGTCATCGACAGTGCCCTCGGTCAGCGCGTGGGCGATGATGACACCCGATCGGTCGACAGCCAGATGGAGCTTCTTCCAGCCGCGCGTACCGCGTACGCCATGTTTCGCCCTGGCCCACTCGCCTTCGCCCACGATCGACAGTCCCGTGCTGTCGACGATCAGATGACAGGCCCTTGCCGGTCGGGACTCGACGCACGCGTGAGGTCGAGGAGCTGGCCGCGCCGTGAGAGCGTCGTGTGATCGGGCACGGAGAGCTCGAGGCCCATCATCCCGAAGAGCGAAGTGCAGGAACCCCTCGGTCTGACGGAGTGGCAGGTGGAAGAGGAGACGGAGCGTCAGTGCGGTTTCGATGGCGATGTCGGAGTACTTCTGCTGCCCTCCGCGAGTGCCGACGCCCGCGGGCTCCCAGGTGGCGATCGCCTCCGGTGACACCCACAGGGTGACGTCGCCGCGTCCGACGAGGGCACGATCGTAGGAGGCCCAGTTCGCGACGCGGTACTTGGTCTTGTACGTGGGATGGACTCTCGAATTCATCCCTTCAGTGTGGTCGCGGCGTCACAACGATCGAGCGAATCCAAGTCGTGGACTTCTCAGGCCGCAGGATTCATGCACCAACGCACGAGATCGGCATGACCCCCGGGAAGTTCGTCGAGTTGTCGAGGCTCGAGAGCGCGGGCCGATACCTCGAACAGTCGACGATGTTCATCGGCGAGATTGCCCACCGTGTGGTTAGAGCACCGCGGACGGAATGCGGCTGGTCTTCGACCGAAACCTGGGCTTGACGCCGCGCGAATACCGGCTGCGATTCTGCTGAAGGCGATCCCTCCGCCTCGTACCCGGCCGCCGGCGCGGCGATCAAGGGGGGCAATTCCGACCGCCGGTCGACGTACGCAAGCACAGGTCAGGCCTCTCCGGGCGCCGCGGATCGCGGTGACCGGGTGCCGGCCTACCGAGCCATCGACCATTACGTTGCTGATGCCGTGCAACACTTTCTCATACGGCGGCAAAGGTGCCTACGCGAGACACGCGCCGATTTGGGCCGCAGCACGTCTTTGCCGAGTTAGGCGTGCTCCGTCTGGAATCGCGACTCGTGCGGCTGACTGCGTGAGTCTGACGTGAAACCAGTCGGAGAGCCGGATGCGGGAAAACGGCACGTCCGGTTCGATGAGACCGGGTCTCGCCACACGGACGTCCATTTCTCGCGCCAATTCACCTTCACGCAGAAAGATGCCTCGGCAGTTTGTGCCGAATTCGACGGCTCGGCCCACTGATGGGATACAAGGGGTTCAAGGAACTGTCTTCATCGACGAACACGTTACCGCCGTTCTCGTCAACCCGGGCCGGCTGTTTCGCTGCATCTTGTGGCTGCCGAAGGGAGAAACCAGCTTGACGAGTACCAAGACTGGGCCGATAATTCACGGTCTTCTGCCTTAGGCTGTCGACGATCCTTCACATCCCGGTCTGAACCGTTCCGGTGCTGATCGCTCGCACCTCGGTCGCTCCATCTTCGGCAACTCGGGAGGGCTCAATGACAACGAAAAGGTGCGTGGGCGCGTTGGCGCTGATTGCGGTGGTGGTCCTTTCCTCGCCGTTCTGGCGCTCGATGGAGGTGAGTGCGCAATCCGCGCGACCCGCCCTCAACGGCCCACAGTTCGAGGTCGATCCGTCCTGGCCCAAGCCGCTGCCCGAGCGGTGGGTTACGGGAGAGCTCGGCGGCGTGTGCGTTGATGCGAACGACCACATCTTCGTCCTGTCGCGCGCCAACTTGTACCCGGGAATTTCGGAAATCGCGCAAGCCGCGCCGCCAGTCATGGAATTCGACCAGACGGGCAACGTCGTGAACTCCTGGGGCGATCGTCAGGTGATGGCGGAGGCGCTGCACGGATGCTCCTTCGATGCACAGGGAAATGTCTGGATCGCCGGCAACGGCGACGGTTTCATCCAGAAATACTCCCGCGACGGCAAGCTGTTGCTGCAGATCGGCGTCAAGGGCAAAGTCGACTCCACGGACGGCACGCTGAAATCCCGCTTCCTGAACGCGAGTCCAGTCGCGTTCTATTCTCCGACCCTCGTCGCCGTGGACCCGGTGAACGGCGAGGTGTTCGTCTCCGACGGCTACGGCAACAAGCGCGTCGCCGTCTTCGATAAGACCGGCAAGTTCCTACGGCAGTGGGGGCGCCAGGGCACGACGGCCGAGGCCGCTGCAGGCGTGGGCGGCGTGTTCGTGGATATCGTGCACTGCGTCGTGATGGGAAATGACGGCTTGCTGTACGTGTGCGACCGCAACGGCGACCGCATCCAAGTCTTCGACAAGACAGGTGCCTTCAAACGAAATATTCCTACGCCGCTCGTCTTCCGGGCGCCCTATACGGGCAACGGCGGGGCCGGGTCGCTCGCCCTTTCGCGTGACGCTGCCCAGAAGTATATGTACGTCGGCGATTTCAGCGACAAACTCATTCGGGTCTTCGATCGAGTCTCTGGGAAGGAACTGTCGCAGTTCGGCCGCCCGGGGAGCCACCAATTGGGGGGCATCGCCAGCCCGCACGGTATTGCCGTAGATTCGAAAGGCAATGTTTACGTTGCGGAGTCGCTGGACGGTCGGCGGATCCAGCGGTTCAAGCCGGTGGGCGGCGGGACGGTAACCGCAGCTCGCTGAGAAGAGGAGGAATGAGCTTCGCAGCTATAGCTGTCAGAAAATCAATCTGCCGCCGCTTCGACGCGCGACCGGCCCGCCTGTCCTTCTCCAAAACTCAGATCGGCGCCACCTATATACCTTCCTTCGGGACGTTGCCCTTTTCTTGCCCTTTCGGTGCAACAAGGAACGGCAAACGGCAGCAAGTGGCGGCACAAACCGAAAGTCGAGAATCGCCCGATTCCATGAGCGATGGGGCGCGATCCGGCACGGTCCAGCACATGGCCGCAAAGGGCGGCTAACGCCGTCTTTTCCGCCTGTTGACCGGACGGTTGCTGGTCCGAATCCAGCCTGAGGAGCCGAGAAGCGCGGAATGTACCGCAATCAAGTCTCTCAAGCCGCCGGGCGCCACAGCTGCAGATAATGTTGGTTGAGAGCCCCCGCGACCATCGCTATTTGCAGTAACAGTAAGAGGTCGCCCTCGGGCGACCTCTTCGCATTTATGGCGTGAATGTCCTCACGATGCGATTGCGTAGCAGACCGCGTCCCCTGTGTTTACCGCTTGATGCCATGTTGACGCGCACGGTTGCCATGTCATCGCCGTGAGATGCCATGTTGCAGCTGTCGTTCTGACGCCGTCACCGCCGTGATGCCATGTTGTAGCGGCCGCATCCCCTGTCTTTGCTATCAAAAACCCATGACTGCGCTCGCGCTTGGTACCCATCGCCTTGAGATGCCATGTTGGAGTGGCGAGATGCCATTGCAGCCGGCGCTCGGTCCCTGTTATCGGGGCGATGTGACGGGCGTTGCCATGCTGCGGAGCGCCGATTCCATGACATTGCGCGGCGATAGCATGACACTTCGTTCGTGATTGCTTCCGTCCGCCGCGAGTTCATTTCCGCGGGCCTGGATACACGCAATCGGCTCCGCGATCGCATGCGGGTCCGGCGCGCAGCTTCAATGTTCTGCCTTTTCTGTCCGCCGAAGACGACGACGCTGAATCCCTCCTCAGACATGCGGCGATGAACGGTACATGCAGACAACGACAACCCGCCGTTCATCGGCCTGCCCGGCTTCGTCGACGGAGCTTTCGCTCGGCGGCGGCACCCGCCGCCGGCCGCGGCGTCTTCGGCGCCTGACCAAAGGCTGGGTGAACGCCGCTCATCCCCCTTGCTGGTCTCGTATCGACGCAATGACATCATCGAGCAATGCAGTGGAGTAGACGGTGCGCCGGCAAGAAAGCGTGCCGGACGTCCCCGATGTACTCCGTCGGGCTGCGACGAGTGTCCCCCAGGGGGCGCAGGCGAGTCCGACAGCGTTCATGTTCTGCTCACTTCAACTCGACTCGAATCGTGTGGATCTCCGACTTGCCGACGTTGCGCAGGACGTGCAGGCTGGCATCGCTCCAGTTGACGGTTCCGGCTTTGGGCTCTGACCGGACCCATTGGCCATCGGGAAGAATGCGCGTTTCGGTCATGTTGTTGGTCATGTACACGCTAACGCCGCGCAGATGGCGATGGGGCTTCTCTTCAGCGCCCGGGGGAATACGCGCATCGATGACCCGGACGAAGGTGTTCTGGAACAGCAACTTGTAGTTCTCGGGGATCACCTTCAGCACGTCGTCGTCCCCGGGCTGGGATAGCGCGGGAAGGGCAAGCACCGCGAGAATGGCCAAGACACCGCCGGCTACGACCCATCTGCGAATCC
This sequence comes from uncultured Acidobacteriota bacterium, assembly GCA_963741135.1. Lineage (GTDB taxonomy): Bacteria > Acidobacteriota > Vicinamibacteria > Vicinamibacterales > UBA2999 > Gp6-AA40. Next base: position 7,037 of record CAVUHC010000001.1, on the reverse strand, counting down.
ACCTGGTCATAAAGGCTCCGAGGAGAAACCGACGCGTAATAGTTGAGACGATGATAGTGCTCGAGGTACTCGGCGATCACGAGCGTCCGCCGCCGGACGTCCTGGTTGGCCTGTTGATGGCCCCAAGCCGATACAACCGGCAACAAGGGAGGATCGCATGATTGGCATCATCTGGGATCTTTATCAGTCGCGCCAGATTTCCGAGCTGGGCAACAGAATCGGCGACGTTCAGGCATCACGGACTCAGGACGGCGTTGCCCGTGATGCTGCGTCTCGCCTTGAGGAGAAGGTCGACAAGCTGGCGTTGATCTCGTGTGCCATGTTCGAACTGATGCAGGAGTCGAGCGGGATCTCTGAGGAGCAGCTGCGGAAGAAGATCGTAGAGGTCGACCTGCGTGACGGTCAGGCGGACAACGGGATGACCGCGCGGGCGAAGAAGTGTCCCAAGTGTGAAGCGATGATTTCGCCGAAGTTCGGCCGATGTTTGTTTTGCGGCTACAAGGATGACGCGGCTGGGCCGTTCGCCTGACAGAAGGCAGGAACGACCCCGTCTGGCGCCGTCCGCCTCCGTCTGGTGTCTAACTCGATCGTCCGAGGGCGCCCCCGTTCAGGGCGTATGAGAGAGAGCGCCAGGTAGGGTATAACCGACACTATGCGAGGCCGCAGCCTGGTGTGTCTGTCGGGCGCGATAGCCATAGCCGTTTGTGGCACCGTCACGTTGTCCGGGCATGACGTCACGACAAAAGTGACCTGGAATCGCGAGATCTCGCGCATCGTCTACGCGCGGTGTGCGCAGTGCCATCAGCCGGGAAGCAGCGCCTTTTCGCTCGTTACCTTTCAGGACGCCAATCCCTGGGCGCAGGCGATCAGAGATAGCGTGCTGCGGCGTACCATGCCGCCTTGGGGCGCAGTCAAAGGCTTCGGCACCTTTCGCAACGAACAGGCCCTGTCGCAGGAAGAACTCGGGCTGGTCGAGAACTGGGTGAATGGTGGCGCACCTGAAGGCAATCCGAACGATTTGCCGCCGAGCGCGCGCATCGCCGCAGTACCGCCGGAGACATTGACGTCTGCCGCGCTCATCGCACGCGACAGGTTCACCTTCGCTGGTGCGTTCGTCCTCGACGGTTTCCGCGTGGACCACGCCGGGAAAATCGAGAGCGCGAAGATTACGGTGGCGTTCCCCGACGGGCGCGTTACGCCCCTCGTCTGGTTGCACGACTACTCGGCGTCGACCGCGCACGTGTTCCTGTTGCGCCGACCGCTCGCTATCGCGCCGGGAGCCGTGCTGCGGGGTATTCCGGCTGGCGCAGCGCTCGAGCTGCTGGCCGGCCCCACGAAACCGCGACGATGATCACCGCGGCCAGCGCGGCCGACAGCGCCAGCTGACGTGTTGTCAGTGGCAGCCCGACCAGCGTCAGCGCGTGGACGTGATCGAGCATCTGTTGCCACGACACATGCACGACGAGCGCCGCAACCACGATGATGATGCCGCGGGGCACACGCGACACGCGCATGATCAGAAAAACGATGAAAGCCGCAACTGCCAGCGCCGATAGTTGTGTCGCGACCAGGCCGCACGCAAAGGCAAGGGCTGCGACCAGCGTGTGAGCTCCGCCGAACTGCACCACCGGCTGCAGCGCCGACCAGAACGCCGCGCCAAAGACCGCGCCGACAACCACCGCAAATCCACGCCGCTCACTGCGAGCCGAGACGATCGCTTCGATGCCTGCGCAGGCGGTGACCGCAACCACCAGCGCGCCGCACAACACCGGCGTCCATGGTGCAGCCGACAGCCAGAGGCGCGCCGCGAGAAGCGCGGCCAGCTCGGCGCCGGCGACAAGCGCGGCAAATGCGGCCAGCGATTTCACCCGTCTGAACGCCATGGCGATGCACAGGGCGAACATCAGATAGTCGGTTTCGCCGAGAACGTGCCAGAGGCCTGCTGAGAAGAACCGACGCGCGCTGTCTCCTGTTCTCGGATTCAGCGAAAACTCCGGCGGATCGCCTTCGTAATAGAAGCGCTGACTCTCGCCGTCGGGTGGCAGGTAGGTAAGCGTGGTGTAGACCAGCACGCCGAGTCGGCCGAAGCGCGGTCGGAACTCGATGTCGGCGGCCGGCGACCGAATCGGTACTTCGAGCAGCGCATCGACTGTCACCTGTTCCTGCAGGACGAGCGTCCCCGGCGCCAGCGGCGGACCGTTCACCCGCCCCCACGCGCCATCGTAGGTCAGGAACGACGGATCGTTCACCCGCGAGAGGCGCACTTTCAACAACCGCGGTGTCGGAAGCGTCGCGCCATTCTCACGAAGCGACAGCATCCCGGCAATCCACACGCGCGCGGCCTCGGTAGCGAGCACGTCGGCATTGGTCAGGTCGACCCAGTTGCCGTAGTCCTGCGTCGGCAGCAGAAAATCGATCAGCGCGTTGGCGGGAACCCTCGCGAGGATTCGCAGCCGATCGTGTTCGGCTTTGATGAGGATTGCGATGTCTACGCGATCCGGAACGTCGTGGGCGGACATCCTCGTCGGCTGGCACAGCACGAGCGCCGCGAGCACGAGAGCGAGCCGTTTCACGGCGCGGGTTCCTGGCTCTGGCGAGGCGCCACTTCCTCGTCGGTAAAGCGCAACGACTTCAGCCATTCGCTCACAAACCATACGGCGCCGCCGATCAGCACCACGACGGCCAGGGTCTGCAGCGCCGAGGCCGTCATCGTCGCGTCGAAGTTCGGTTCGAGCGGTACTTTGCGGAATAGGGCCCAGCGGTCGACCAGCCACGACCACGACGTGTCGGCGGCGAGTGCCGACACGATCACCCGTTCGAGCGGTTCGACTCTCGCGAACGAGAAGAGCAGCACGGTCACCGGCAGGAGCAGGCCGACGACCAGCGTCACCGCCAGGACGACCCCCGCGCCGAAGGCGAGTTCCGCCGCAGCGATATGTGTTCCGCCGAACTGGAGCTGTGGTTCGAGCGCCGCCGCGGTGAAGAATCCAAAGACAGCCCCGGCGCCGAGGCCGAACAGCGCCCGCCGCCTGGGCGTCACACGACCGACGATGTTGGCCAACGCCGCGAGCAGAATGCAGATCGTCGCCACAACCTCGACGAGCGGGCCGAACCACACGGTGCGGGGCGTCGCGCCGGCCGCGACCAGTGTGAGGGCGACGACGAGCGCCGCGGCAAACGAGATCAGCACCGGCGAGAATTGACGATACCGGCGGAACGGAAGCACCAGGCAGAAGAGCAGGAGCAGAATGTCGGCGCTGCCGGCAACAAAGCGGGCGCCGCGCGATACGAACTGCGTGAGGGTATCAACCGTGTACGGTTCGAGATCGATCGGACCCGGGTCGCCGTCGAATGAAAACGTGTGCGACCGGCCGGCGGCACCGATCGCCGTGAGACGCGTCGAGACCCTGACGCCAAGGCCGGCGACGCGCGGCGTGACGACCACCCGTGGTTCGCCCGCGGGCAATTCATAGAGAAATCGAATGTCGAACCAGGTCTGCTGCCAGAACAACTGCTCATCCGCCGGTAGTTCCGGGTCGCCGAAGTGGGATGCGGCCGACCGATACGAGTCGAACGACTGGTCGCCACTGATGGACACGCGGGTGTCGGCGACCTGTGGCACCGGCAGCGCCTGGCCCTTGTCCGATACCTCGAAAGCCCTGGCTACCCAGTACTTGGCAGCACCCGGGAGCATGGATTTGAGCATCGGCAGGTCGAGTGTGTCGGCGTCGCCACGTGTCGGGAGTTGAATGTCCTTGATGGCGGCCAGAGGAACGCGGACGAGCAGCTCCAGACGTCGAGCCTCGACCCGGCTGAACACGGTGATGTTGACGACTTCCGGAATGGGACGGGTTGCCGCATTGACAAATGGCAGCAAAACGAACACAGTCGCGCACACAAAAGACCATCCTGTGCGCCGTCGGAGCGTGTCCCGACACAACATGCGTGAGCCCTTTATAGTGCAAGTGCGCACGCACTGAAAGGCCTCAGGCGAGCGGGTTAAAGGTAGGAAGACGAAAGGAGGCGTGCTGTCTATGAGGCGAAATCTATATGTGGGTGTCGCCGTCCTGACGCTGGCGACGACGCTTGGCGCCGGCTCGATGCTGCTCCGCAAGCAGGCCGTCGTCGAGGCGGCAGGCGAGCAGGCGCCGAAGTTCGAAGTGGATCCGTTCTGGCCGAAGCCACTGCCGAACGGATGGGTGCTTGGTCAGACGATTGGCGTTGCCGTCGATGCGCAGGACAATGTCTGGATCGTTCATCGGCCCGGTTCGCTCGAACTCAAGGAGTCGTACCTCACGCGCAAGGAAGCCGACTGCTGCAGCGCAGCTCCTGACGTGCTCGCCTTCGACACCAACGGCAATCTGATTCAACACTGGGGCAAGGTGGAAGGGCACGATTGGCCGACGTCGAACCACGGCATCACGGTCGACAGCAGGGGCAACGTCTGGTTGGGCGCCAACGGCGCCGGTCAGCCAGGAGCCGCGCCAGGCAGCGCGGCCCAGTTTGCGCCCCCGCCGCCGGCGGCGCCAAGGCCGGTCAGCGATTATCCGGGCGCTGGACTTCCCGGCGTAACCACCTATCACGACAGCTTCATCCTGAAGTTCAGCAAGACCGGGCAGTATCTCGGCCAGATCGGCAAGGCGAACGGCAGCAAGGGCAGCCTGGATAACGACAACGTCCGCGGCGTCGCCCAGATCCGTTTCGACCCGAAGACCAACGAACTGATCGCGGCTGACGGCTACGGGAACCATCGGGTGTCGGTGTGGGATCCCGACACGCTGAAGTTCAAGCGCGCGTGGGGCGCATACGGCAAGCCGCCGACCGACAACACCCTCCCGGCGTACCAGCCCGGTCAGCCGCCGCCGCAGCAATTCCGCAACCCGGTGCACTGCGCGCAGCCGTCGAAGGACGGACTGATCTATGTCTGCGACCGCGTCAACGACCGCCTCCAGGTCTTCAAGGCCGATGGCACCTACGTCAGCGAGACCTTCCTCGAGACCAACACCAAGGGTGACGGCTCGGTGTGGGAGATCGCGTTTTCACGCGATCCCCAGGAAAAGTACATGTACGTGGCCGACGGCGCGAATCACAAGATTCACGTGTTCGACCGCCTCGCCATGAAGGAGATCTATAGCTTTGGTAGTGGCGGTCGTCAGCCCGGCGAGTGGTACGCGTTGCACAGCATCGTCACCGACTCGAAGGGGAACCTCTACACGACCGAGACGTACCGCGGCCAGCGGGTGCAGAAGTTCACCTACAAGGGCCTCGCTGCCGTTACCGCGCCGCACGAGGGTGCGCCCTGGCCAGCGAATAAGAAGTAGCTTTACAGTACGGGGCAACGACCGCCCCGGCCGCGCGCACGCGTGCGGCCGGGGCTTGCTGTTTCTGAGCGAATGCTTCGACTCTCCGTGATTCTGGCGGTGGCGGTCTTCTGCCTGTTGACGGCGAAGGCACCCGACCCGCGCGTGCGTGCGGCGCTCGACGCACTGGCCGGTCACGTCCATGATTTGGACGGCGGCGTCGCCGCCAGCTTTTACTGCCCGATGGATCCGGATGTGCGGTCGGTGAAGCCCGGGACGTGTCCGCGCTGCCGCATGACGCTTGTTGAGGGCGCTCCCGATATCTCGGAGTATCCGCTCGATCTCGAGGTCAGCCCGCCGATTCCGCGCGCAGGCGAAACGACCCGCCTCACCTTCGGTCTCACCGATCCGCGCACCTTGCGGCCGGTGCGTCGTTTCGAAGTGGTGCACGAGCGCCTGTACCACCTCTTTCTGGTGAGTCAGGACCTCACGTTCTTCCTGCATACGCATCCCGAGCGAGCCCCCGACCAGGATTTCCACCTCGACATCCGGTTTCCGAAGGCAGGCATGTATCGTGTGCTGAGCGATTTTTATCCCACTGGCGGTACACCACAACTGATCACGAATACCGTGATCGTTCCTGGTGGAGAGATCGCGCTTGCCCCGACGGTGACCACTGCGGACCGAACACCCAAAGACACCGAGAACGCGCACGTCGTGCTACGGACGATCCCCGAACGTGTCGTGGCGAGGCAACGCACCTCGCTGCGGTTCCGCCTGACGCCGGCAGAAGGGCTCGAGACGTATCTCGGAGCCTGGGGACACATGCTGGCGGCCAGCGCGGACTTGATCGACATGGTGCACGGGCACCCGATTGCCGCTATCGACAACTCCGGCGGCGGCGCAAAAGAGCTCCAGTTCGACATGGCGTTTCCGCGCAGTGGCGTCTATCGCATCTGGGTACAGTTTCAGCGCCTCGGCGTCGTCAACACCGTCGCGTTCAATGTACCGGTCGAAGAACCGGGACTTTAGCGCACACGCATCGCGACCGGGAGGCGGCAGGTTTGGGTACGCCACCCGCTCCGATCACCACTACGCAGGATCGGCGCAACTTCTGTTGCGCATTTGCGCCCAGTGCCACCGCTTGTATTGCAAAGAGGCGGTCGTAGCTCCCGAAGCGATCGGTGGAGGAGATTCACGATCGGCTGAAAGGAGTCAGTCGCTTCGACGTAACGGCACGCGAGCGCGGATCCGGGTCCCGGCACCAGGCTGCGATTCGATCAGGCATTCACCGTCGACCAGGCTCAGCCGCTCCCGCATGCCGATCAATCCGAGCCCGTGACTTCTCATGGCGGCCTCGGGATCGAAACCGACGCCCTGGTCGGCGACGTCGAGTCGCATCTCATCGCGGCTGCCACCGAGCGACACCGACACGCGACGCACCGCGGCGTGTCTGACGGCATTGCAGAGCGCCTCCTCTAACACGCGGAACATGGCCAGCCCAACGTCGTTCGGGAGATCGTCGGGCACACCCTCATGGCGGAAGTCAATCGTGACACCGTGGCGCGCGGACATCTGCTGGCAGAAGGTCCGGACTGATGCCGCGAGTCCGAGCAGCTCGAGTTTGCGGGACGACTGATCCGAGATTGCCTGAATCTCGCTCGCCAGATCGCCAAACTGCGCGCACAGCTCCTCGACACGAGCGCTCATCTGGTTGACTTTACGGCCCGAACCCTT